>CBDCNM010000001.1:0-1331135 GCA_965219385.1 Candidatus Latescibacterota bacterium
GCGTCCGCTGATGTCTTCCACCTCCGGCGAGGTGGCCAGGTACAGAGAGGTGCGAGCGCCTTGTTCGGTGCTGCCGCCGAGGAGGTTGGTGAAGAAGCGCAGGGCCCGGGGCATGCCGATGTAAGCGCCCAGCAGGTTGGTGGCAATGATGCCGGGGTGCAGGCAGTTAGCCGTAACCCGGGTGCCTTCGAGCCGGCGGGCCAGTTCGTAGGTGAACACTACGTTGGCGAGTTTGGTGCGGGCGTAGACCCGGCTGCGGTAGTAAGAGCACGTGGATTGCAAATCCGCGAAGTCGAGGGAGACGCCGCGGCGATGCGCCTGGGAGGAGACGTTGACGATGCGGGCGGGGGCGCTGGACTTGAGCCGGTCGAGCAGCAGATGGGTGAGTAGGAAGTAGGCCAGGTGGTTGACTGCGAACTGGGTTTCGAAACCATCTGCGGTGAGGGTGCGTTTGGGGGGAATGACGGCGGCGTTGTTGATCAGGACGTGCAGGGAGGGATGGTTGGATTTGAATTCGGCGGCGAGCTGGCGGATGGAGGCCTGGGAGGAGAGGTCGGCGAGCAGTAGGGAGACATGGTCGCTGCCGCTTTGCCGCTGGATCTGGTTCAGCGTGGCCTGGCCGCGCCCGGGGTCGCGGCAGACCAGTACTACATTCGCGCCCATTTGCGCCAGGCCCAGGGCCGTGGCTTTGCCGATCCCGGCATTGGCGCCAGTGACCAGACAGGTCTTGCCGGTCATGGAATGGGGGGTGTCTGCCATGCCGCGAGAAGCAAACCTACCTCACTACTGCCGATGGTATGTCGGGGCTCTCGGGATTGACCGTTATTGTGCTCCTGGAAGGAGATATAATCTGCGTAAATCAGGCCCACAAAACCTCCTCCTCCATATGAGATTACCGGATCAATTAATCCGCTCTCTTGTATTTTAGCACAACAGAATAACGAGAGCAAGGGGAACAGTGAGTTCCACTTCCTCGGACTGGACATCGGTGCGGCCGGCCTCGATCCGGGAAAGGTTCAGGATGTCGTTGATCCGGGAAGGACAGGGGCTCCGGCTGGTTCGTGGAGCCCCTGTCGCTCGGCCCGGGATCTTCGGGCCGATGCGGTCCGAAGTGGATCAGGCGGCGTAGACAATGGCCTGGTGCAGCATGAGGGCGCTGGCTGCTTCCAGGAGCAGGGCGGCACATGCTACAGTGATAAAGTGGGTGAACGAGCGTCTCATGGTGGATCTCCTCGAGAGAGTGGGTGGGGATGGGGGGTGGGTGAGGTTTGTGCGTGCCATAATGGGGTTCCTTTGTTTGCTGCTTTTTTCCCTCATTATTGCAAAGGTTGTGCCAGCGGCCGGTCAAATCGGATCAGGAGGCTATGTGGAAGGAATTATATTCAGTGAAAACAATATATTATGATTTTTTTATTGGAAGGATTTCAGGTGCTGAAGGGAACAGAGTCAGCCGAAGGGAAGTGACAACAAGATGGCCAGTTAAATCAAAAACAGGTAGTAAGTTTATTAAAAAATTAAAGTTATATAACAGACAAAAATATTGTCGGAGATGACAAAAAAGTGGTCGTCTCACCGTGGCAATCTACTCGACCTCAACGGCGTTGGTTCTGTCTTGATCCTTGTAGCAAAACAGCGTATCTTGCTTTTTGTCAAGCTTGATCTCGGTCCAGTGACAAGGTAGAGCACCTTCCCCAAGCACAGAGGAGACGCCATGAAAATCACCCGGATAGATCTCTACGAGGTCGAAATACCTCCGATCCCTCCCATCGCCAAGTACCATCCCAAGATTTACGACCTTACCCTGTGTCGCGTCCAGACCGACGAGGGGCTGGAAGGCTGGGGAGAATACAACGGCACCCGCTCAGTGTACGAGTCTACCGCCGCGGGCTACGTGGGCCAGGATCCGCTGGCCCTGGACCCCTTTGCCCAGCCCGATGTGTTCACCTGCGCCTTTCTGGACATTGCCGGCCAGTCCTGGGACATTCCCCTCCACCGGTTCTTCGGGCAGAAGGTGCGGGACCAGGTACCGGTCTCCTACTGGTCCTGCCACATGGAACCGGAGGAGACCGCGGCCCAGGCCGAGGTGGGCGCGCGCCTGGGGTTCGAAAACCACAAGCTCAAGGCGCGCTCCTGGGACATTGTGGAAACCGTGCGGCTCATAAAGGAAGCGGCCGGCCCCGACTACACGGTGGGCGTGGATCCGAACACCGAGTTCAGGCTGCCGCCGGTCGCCGCCCGGCTGGCCGCGGAGCTGGAGCCGTTCGGGACCGTGGCCAATTTCGAGGATCCGGTGCTCAAGAACAACCTGGACTGGTACCGGCTGCTGCGCCAGAAGACCCACATCCCCCTGGCCCTGCACATGGGGGAATCGGAAGGGGTTCTGGCCGCGCTCAAGGCCGAGTGCATCGACTATGTGAACCTGGGGGGGCCGGCCCAGCAGATCCGCAAGGCCGCGGCCCTGGCCGAAGCAGCGGGTGTGCCCTGCTGGGTGCAGATGGGCGGCTTGTGCCTGGGGGTGATGGCCGCCTACTCGGTCCACTTGCAGTCCACCCTGCCCAATGCCACCTTGCCCTGCGATGAGCTGCCCTTCACCCGCGTGGCCGATGTGGTGGCGGACGGGCTGCAACTCGAGAAGGGGCACTTCCTGGTGCCCGGGGAACCGGGGCTGGGCATCAAAGTGGATATGGCCGTGGTCGAAAAATACCGGGTGGCCTAAGAAGGCCAAATTATCCGGATTCCCGCTCCTGGTCGAAATCCTGGGAGAGGCCCCCCGCCCTTTCCAGGCCCACGTACTCCCACCATTTGGGACCGGGGGGGTGTTCGAGGACCATGGGCTTGAGAAAGGCCACCGACTTTTCCAGGCCCTCTTCGACCTGGATGTACTCGCACTCCATTTCGACCGAGAGCACGTGATCGTAGCCGCTCAGGCGCAGGGTGGAGATGAAGTCGCGCCAGACTGCCGCATCGTGGCCCCAGCCGACCAGGGTGTAGGTCCACGAACGCTGCTCGGGCTGCTCGATGGTGGTGGTATCCATCATGCCCTTGATCCGGGCGTTGGCATCGTGGATCCGGGTGTCCTTGACGTGCACGTGCTGGATGGCGTCCCCCAGGTAGCGCACGGCTTCGATCGGGTCGATGCCCTGGTACCACATGTGGGCGATGTCGAAGTTGCAGGCCGTCACCGGGCCGAGCTCTTGGCGCAGCCGCATCAAGGTGACCGGGTTGTGGATCATGTCGCCGCCGTGCATTTCAAAGCACAGGGTGACGCCGTGGTCGGCGGCGATCTTGCCGTGCTCGCGCCAGTAGGGCAGGAGCCGTTTCTCCCACTGCCATTCGAGGGTGTCGCGCAGGAAGGGCCACTCGGCAAAGGCCACCCAGTTGGGCGCGGTGTCGCCCTCGGCACCCTCGGGCAGGCCCGCCAGCAGGGTCAGGCGCTGGATGCTGGCCTTTTCCATCAACTCGCAGGTCTGGCGGAACTGGCGCGAGTATTCGGCCGCGGCTTCCTCGTCGGGCAGGAGCGGGGCCCCGTGGCCCCCCAGGGAGCTGATCTCGAGGTCGTGGCGCGCAAAGGCGTCGAGCCAGCGGCGGATCTCGCCCGGGTCGGCGAGCAGTTTCTCGCGCTCGCAGAATTTCGCGCCCCACAGGCCGCAGGCGCCCACCTCCATGGCCTGAAACCCCAGGTCGCGGGCCTGCCGCAAGCCTTCCTCGAACTCGAACTGCATGAAGTTTTGCGAAATCACCCCTAGTTTCACAATCATCCTCCGAGCCGGTTGCGGTAGAGATCAATGGTTTCGTTGAAGACCCTGTGTTTCATGCCCACGTCCGGCCCCATGAAGAAGAGCCGCATGCCCAGGTCGCGGTAATGGGCGGCCTGCTGCGGATCGCTCACGCCCCAGCCCACGGCTTTTCCGGCGGCGCTGGCGGCTGTTAAAATGTGCTCGATTCTGGGGGCCAGGTAGGCCCTGGCCTCGTCGCCGAAAAGACCCAGGCTCACGCCCCAGTCCATGGGGCCGACCGAGATCAGGTCGATGCCGTCGATGGCCAGGAGTTCGTCCAGTTGTTCGTAGGCGGCGTCGCTTTCGATCATGGCCATCAGGTGGGTGACTTGGTTGGCCTGACGCAGGCGCTCCTGGGGATCGGGCGAGAGGGTGTAGCCGGTGCCGGCCACGCTGGAGGCGACCCCGCGCTCGCCCAGCGGCGGGAACTTGCCGAGTTTGACCAGGTGGTGGGCCTCTTCGATGCTTCTCAGGTCGGGCAGGCAAACGATGTCGGCGCCGCCGTCGAGGAGGTGCTGGACGTGGGTGCGCGAGAGTTCGATCATGCGCACCAGGGGCACCATGCCCAGGTGGCTGGCCATGCGGCACAGCTCCAGGGCCTGGCCGCTGGACTGGTGGCTGTGCTCCAGGTCGAGCCAGGCGATGTGGTAGCCGGCCTGGGCCAACAGTTCGAGGTCGGTCCGGGTAGCGTCGCGGCAGATCATGCCGTAGAGGACCTGGTTTGCGGCGAGGAGTTCTCCGAGGCGGTCTTTCAAGGGTTCGGGCATTTGGCATTCCTCCTGAGTTGATTTTCCGATCGCAAGTGCCTTCCCGCTGCTGCGCCCGCTCGCAGCCCCCACCGCCCTGCCGGCACAATCCCCTCCCGGCCTTGAGGGCTGGGGGTCATGCTATTTTTCGCTGCACTGAATATACGAACAGTGGGGGCTACCGGCTGTTTTTTCTTGCTGGAACCCGAGAATTGTGGCATGATTTGAGGTCTTTTTAGCTGATTCTCAACAGAGTAGAGGAGCCCACGGACATGCAGCTTTCACAGGAGCACATCGAGGCGGTACAGCGCCGGCGGCGGGTGGTGGTCAACTTTGATGTGACCTTTGCCATCAACAGATCTTTCGAATCGTTTCCCGACCTGGATGAATTGGTGGAGCATATGTTCGGCTTTGCCGATGCGGAGGGCTCCCAGATCGATAGCATCTGGTGGAACTGGGGCGAGGGCAATCAGGCGCCCTACCCCAGCCAGTTCCTGCCGCTCTACGATCACCCGCTCTATCGAAAATGGGCTGAGGAGGGGACCGATATCGTGGGGCTTTACCTGGAGGCGACCCGGAAACGAGGCCTGGAGGCCTTCTTTTCTCACCGCATGAACGGCTCGGACAACGACCTGGGTCCCTTTGCCCGGATCCCGATGAAGGTGGAACACCCCGAATGGATGTTCCGCACGCCCTAGTGCACCCACAAGGACCATGGCTACTGGGATTTCGCCCTTCCCGAGGTCCACGAGTACGTGTTGCGCAATCTGGGCGAGGTGGCCGAGAAGTGGGACTTCGATGGGATGGAACTGGACTTTGCTCGCAGTGGCGTGGTTTGTCCCGCAGGCGAAGCCTGGGTGAACCGCGAACGGCTGACCCAGTTCGTGCGCCGGATGCGGGGTATGTTGCTCGAGATCGGCACGCGGCGTGGCCGGTCCTTTTTGCTGGCCGCACGGGTGCCGGAGACTCCGGTGGGGGCGCACTTCGACGGCCTGGAGGTGGAGCAATGGGCCCGGGAGCAGGTACAAGTACGCCAATACCAATATGCTGGCCCCCCTGCCGGCATTCCTGGACAACCAGGGCAAGGTAGATACCCTGCTGCCGCTGTGGGTGGGCGACGACCTGGAGGCCGAAGCCGGCCACATTGAGTCGGTCTCCGTACGCCTGCTGCTCTCCGATCCAGGGGCGCGGAATTGGCCCGCAGAGCAACGGCTGGAGACGACCGAAGTGGCGACCATTGGCCATCCCGGCGGCCCGCTGCAGAATATCCCGGCTGTTAGAGAGATCGAAGAAGGCATTGAGGTGAGGGTCAACAACATCCTGCTGGACAGGGCCTTGGTCGAGGGCGGGTGGCTGGTCTTCAGGGCCGAGTCTGGACAGTTTGCCGTGGGCGAAAATCTGCTTGGAATTGTGGTCGAGGGGCGCCCACTCGATGGGCCGCGGCTGCTGATTGAAAAGCTGGAGGTGGAGGTAAAGTACCGCGGTGAGTAGTTCGGGGGTACCAGGGAGAACTGGTGGAACATAACTCGGGGCGGGGTAGATTCGCCCACGGACAATGGACCGAGGTGGACGAATCGCAAGCGGTGTACGTGGAATGTCCGGGGGGCACGGTCGTGTTGTTTCCCGCCAATATAGTGCACGGCGCCGCCACCAACACCAGTGACCAATCGCGGTACAGCACGGCATGGCATTACATTCCGGCGGATCTGGAGAGGCTCCCGTTCGGCGAGTACGAGGACCGGCACCTTGTACGGGAATAGTGGAAAGTTACAGGGCTTGACAGAGTAGGATCCGGGCCGAGCTCCCGGGTATCTATTTTTGGAAATAGGTCGGCAGGGTCAGGGTGAAGGTGGAACCTTTGTCCACCTCGCTCTCCACGCGGATGCTGCCGCCGAGCATCTGGGCTAGTTTCTGGGTGATGGACAGGCCCAGCCCGGTGCCGCCGTACCTGCGGGTGGTGGAACCATCGGCCTGGCGGAACTGGTCGAAGATGTATTCTAAAGACTCGGGCAGGATGCCGATGCCGGTGTCGGCCACGGCCAGGTCGATATGGTCGGCATCCGTCGGCCGCAGGGACAGGGTGATGCTGCCCTTTTCAGTGAACTTGGCGGCGTTGCTCAACAGGTTGATGAGGATCTGGCGCACCCGGGTGGGGTCGGTGTAGACGACGTCGATTTCCGCGGCCAGGTCGGCACGGATTTCGACGCCGGTTTTGACCATCGGACTCACCGTGTCCAGGCAGGACTCCACCAGCTCGCGCAGGGAGAAGGACTCGGGCTGGATCTCCAGGCGGCCGGCCTCGATCTTGGACAGGTCCAGGATGTCGTTGATCAGGTTCATGAGGACCTCGGAACTCTGCAGGACCTTTTCCAGGTTGTCGATCTGGCGTTTGGGCAGCAGGTCCCTGGAGCGGCGCAGGACGAGCTTGGAAAAGCCGACGATGGCGTTCATGGGGGTGCGGAGTTCGTGGGACATATTGGCCAGGAACTCGGATTTGAGCCGGTTGGCTTCCTGGATCTGCCGATTGGCTTCCTCCAGAGCCTGGTTCTGCTCCTCGAGGCGGAGATTGACCTGCTCCAGCTCGGCGGTGCGGCGCTGGACGCGGTCCTCCAGTTCCTCGTTCAGGTTGCGCAGATCCTCCAGGGTGGTCTTCAGGCTCAGGGCCATGCGGTTGAAGGATTCGGCCAGGGTGCGGGTCTCGTCACGGGTGCTCACCTTGATCTCCTGGTCCAGTTCGCCCGCGGCAATGGCCTCGGCGGCCCAGGTGACCTGGCGGATGGAGCCGGTGAGGCGGCCGATGACCATGGGAATCAGGATCAGGGCCCAGATCACCACGACAAAGGTGATACCCAGATTCAAGCGGCCGGCCCGGCGCACCGCGGCGGTGCGCTGCGACAGGGGCGTGAGCACGGCAAAGGTCCAGCGCAATTCCTCCAAGTCGGCGTAGGTGAACAGCCACTCCTCGTCTTCCCGCTGGAAGCGTGCGGATCCTTCTCTCCCGGGTTTTACTTGGGGAAAGGCCCGGGCAAAGTCGGGCAGGACCCAGTCTATTTGCCAGCCGATCAGGGATACCTCCGGGTGGGAGAGCAGCCGGTTGTTGTCGCGTTCGACCAGGACCAGGTGGTGGGTCAGGCCCGGGCGCTTGCCGCCGGGGCGGCTGTCGAGGATGGGGGAGATCTGGGCTTGCTCAAGGAGGCGGTCCACCTCCAGATCGGCCAGGAGGAAGCCGATTCGGCGGCCGTTTTCCGGGTCCTTTATCCAGTGGCCCAGGCGCAGGATCGGACCGTAGGTGTCCACATTTTGGTTGGTGACGAAAAGCCTGTCTTCACCCTGGTACGGGGTCGGATCAAAGGTGAAGGTCGTGTCCTCCCTGGCCAGGACGTAGGACCCGGCTACGGCTTTGCTCTCGACCCCGGTTGGGGCCGTTGTTGCGGCTGAGCGGGCGTACTTGAAGAGCAATTCGCCCTCCAGGTCCAGGTAATAAACCCGGGCAAAGACCTCGCGCGGGCCGGTGAAGAACTGGCGGAAGAAGGCCCTGAGCCGCGGCTCCAGCCGCTCCAGGGCGGCGGATCCTTCCCGGGCATCGCCGGCGTAGAGATCCTGGATCTCCTGGTTCCAGACCAGCAGCTCGACCAGGTCCTGCCCGGATGCTACGGCCTTGTCCGCCGTTGGCGGCGGCCCGTGCGGCGGCCCCCAGGGCCCGCTGCTCCACCACGCGCTCGATGGCACCTATCGAGTTGTAGTAGGAGGCCAGGCCCACGGCGACCAGGCCCGCGGCCACGGCAAAGAAGAGGAGGAGGAGTTTGGTTCGGATGCTCAGTTGCATGAAGATTTTTGAATGTAGCGCTTCGCGCCCAGCTATTCTACTGCAAAGACGCGAGAAACATACTCATATCCGCGATCCATATACTGTACTTGTCGGTCCATATACTGTTAAGGTAGGTGGTGCCGGCGCCGCGGGCGAACAGGACCTGAAGGCCGTCCGGGGAATATCGGGGCCTGGATCCGGCTCCCAGCATTTCTAGTTGCCGCGCGGGCGCGTCTCCGGTGGAAGAGATGCTCCAGATCCGCGTGATTCCGGTGATGTCTTTGCGGCTGAAAAGGATCTTGCGGCCGTCCGGAGACCAAGTGGGGGCTGCTCCCTCGGTCAGGTGGGTGGCCTCGCCGCCTGAGACCGGGTACACCCAGATATTCCAGGGTCCAACATCGCCCTCGCCTGCCTGTGTCCTGCCGGAGACAAAGGCGATGTTTGCCCCGTCGGGGGACCAGTTCGGGCCCCATTCGATGCTCGGCCAGTCCACCAGGCGCTCGGCAACCCCCCCGGCGGCCGGCACCACCCAGATATCCCATTGGCCGCCCTTGTTCGAGGTGTAGGCGATCCGGCGGCTGTCCGGCGAAAAGCTCATCCAGAAGTCGCTGCCGGAGACCGTAAGAGTGATGCGCCGGGCCTGCCCGCCCTCAGCCGGCACCACCCACACGTTGCTCTGGCCGTCTTTTTCCGAGTTGAAGGCAATCAGCTTGCCGTCCGGGGAGAAGCTAAGCGCAGCAAATCTGTCTGCGACCAGCCCTCCCTGGGTGAGTTGCACGGCTTCTCCTCCGGCGGCCGGCATCTTCCAGATATCCCGGCCCTCGGGACCTTGCCTGACAAAGGCGATCCAGCGGCCGTCCGGCGAAAAATGCCCGCCCGTAAAAGGGGTGACCTCATCGTCGGTGAGCAGGGTCGGCCCCCCACCTGTGGCCGGCCCGATCCAGAGTTCGTCTGCCGAGGAGAAGCCGAACGAATCGAAGGTCAACAGCCTGCCATCCGGGGACCAGCGGGGACCAAAAAAAGCCTGGTCCGGGGTGTTGGGGCGTTCCAGGGGAATGCCGCCGGTGGCGGGCATGATCCACAGGCCCATGTACTGGTTCCTCCTCTTGGAAATAAAGGCGATCCACTCCCCGTCCGGCGAAAAGCTGGGGTTCCAGTTGCCCACAGCATCGGTGGTGAGGGGTCGGGCCTGGCCGCCGCTGGCGGGTATGATCCACAGATCGGTCCGGCCGGAGCGCCTGAAGGAGTCTGCCGCGTTGAAGGCGATGAAGCGGCCGTCGGGCGACCAGTCGGGGTCCCCCACGTAGCCAAAACCGGTATTGAGGGGCCGGGCCGGGCCGCCGCTGGCGGGTATGATCCACAGGTCGTAGTGGTCGTCCCGGGTCGAAGAAAAGACGATTTCCTCGCCGTCCGGGGACCAGGCGGCCGGGAGACCCCTGCCGATTTCGCTATACAGTTCGTCCGCGTCGGTGGTGATGCGTTCAAGGATCTTGTTCTGGTCGAAGGACGCGACCGTCCACAGGTTCCAGTGGCCGCCCCGGTCGGAGGCGAAAAGGAGTTTCTGTCCGTCGGGCGACCAGCGGGGCACCCGGTCCACGGCCGGGGCGTGGGTGCTCTGGCGGGCCTGGCCGTCGGAGACCCTTTTGATCCAGATATCCCGGTTGCCGCTGCGGTCCGAATTGAAGGCGATCCACTCCCCGTCCGGGGACCAGTCTGGATTGCGGTTCCGGCCCGCGTCACTGGTGAACTGGCCCGAGGTGGGGGTTTGGGGCAGGATGGCCTGCTCTTGTTCCCCAAGCATGAATTCAAAACCGTTCTTGGTACAGGAGAGGAAGGTGAGGGAGAGCAACAGGGCCGCGAAGGGGATCATCGCTACGATGGTGATGATGAGGGTGGTGGCGAATAGTGTGCGTGCCATGAGGGGCCTCCTTTTGTTTTTTCTTATTGCTTCTGCCCTTTTTTAATAGCAAGGGCCGTGCCAAGAGGGGAACGGCGTGGTTTCAGAGGCTATTTTACATGGAGTATATATAATTAAAACAGATGGTTATGGTTTTTTACAGCAAAGGATTTCGAGGGTGGATCGCACAATGAGGAAGTGACAAAAAAATGGACAGAACGATTGGCATTTTAATACATAACATATTGTAAATTATATATATTTCTCTAGCGTCAATAATTTTGTCGGAAGTGACAAAAAAATAGCCGTCTGTACAGCCCGGACAACCGTCCGACCTATGTGGAGTGGCTGCAAGCCATCCCGCGCGAAGAACAGTTTACCAATGCTGTCGTCATTGGCGAATTGTACAAAGGCGCCTTTCGCTCTCCGGTGCGGGATCGCCATCTTGCCGTATCCAGGAACGCATTCTGCCGAGGGTGACGGTCCTGCCTCACTTCGTTCGTTTGGATATTTATTCGGCTTTTTAGACTATATCAACTGGGCGCCGGAGGGGTTGCACCGGGCCTTGCTTGACGTGGACCGGCCGGTTGTGTATTATGTATAGAAGTTTATGAAACATATTCTCGTCATAGACGAAGACGACGATCTCCTTTTTAGCAGAGTACTGGCGCAACTACTGGAGGGCTGTGGTTATAAGGTCACCCTTGCCCACAGCGGTGAAGAAGGGATAAAACTCTGCCGGAAGGAACGGCCCGATCTTGTCATCACCGACCTCATCATGCCTGCGAAGAATGGCCTGGAAACCATTGCGGAACTCCAGAGCGAATTTCCAGACCTCAAGTTTATCGCCATCTCCGGCGGGGATTTCCAGGGTCTTTTCCAAGCCCGCAAGCTCGGTGCCCGCCACACCTTTGTCAAACCCTTTGATACAGAGGAACTCCTGGAGACCATCGAGGAGGAATTGAGAATGTCCGTCTGATGGACTCTTTCCTTTTGTGCTACCTCCTACAAAACGAAATGAGTGAATCATGTATGGCAACGCCAACGACCAGGAAAATATCGTAAACCTTTACTTTAATGATATCGCGGCCTCCACTCCCTTGTCCCGAGAGCGGGAAGTGGAGCTGGCGGCCCAGATTAAAGAAGGGGATATGCAGGCGCGCAACGAACTGGTGCAGGCCAACCTGCGCTTTGTCGTCGATGTGGCCAAGCACTACCAGAATCGCGGTCTGTCGCTTTCCGATCTGATTGCCTCCGGCAATCTGGGTCTGATGATCGCGGCCGAACGCTTCGATGGCACCAAGGGCTACAAGTTTATTTCCTATGCAGTGTGGTGGATCAGGCAGTCCATTCTCCAGGCCCTGGCCGAGCACGTTCGCACCGTGCGCTTGCCCCTCAACAAACTGAGCCTGCTCAAGGACATTTCCAAGGCTTCGAGGCGGCTGAGGCAGGGAGGCGAGGGAGATCCCGATATGGAAGAAATAGCCGAGGAACTGGACGTGCCGGTGGATCAGATCGCCGATGCCATGCTCAGCGCCCGTCCCGTGCGTTCCCTCGACGAAGCTTTCGAAGACGACGACAAGCGCACTCTGATGAATACCCTGGTCGATACCCTGCAGGAATCTCCCGACACCGATTTGCTGCACGAATCGGCCAGAGGACAGGTCGATAGCATTTTGTCCAACCTGGCCGAGCGGGAGCAATTCGTCATCCGGCGGTATTTTGGTCTGGATGGGGACGAAGCGCTTACCCTGGACCGGATCGGTAGTCTGATAGGGGTGACCCGTGAGCGGGTGCGTCAGATCAAGGAGGGTGCCCTGAGCAAGCTGCGCTATACATCGCGCGCTCAGGCTCTGAAAGCCCTGGCTGAGGACGTATGAAAGCACCGGAGATTCGCTTTAAGCGAGAAAGTGTCGAAGAGCTGTTGGAAGAGCGCAAGCCGGGTATGGAGGCTGTCACCTACCAGCAGGTTAAAAAGACCATTGATCGGGGGGCGGATGGGCTGGATCCGTACACCTTGTCGAATCTGTGCCGCGACTTGAAGTGCCTGCCCACGGATATTGTTGAATTTTCGTAGAAGCAGTAAAAAAGGGCACGCGTGCTTAGTACTACTCCGTCGATTGTCGATAAGATATGCTATCTTTCCGCAAGACAGGAGGCTGGACCAGGCGCGTGGATGGGCCTTGCCCCACAAGACGACGGCGCAGGGGCTGTCGTCTTTAGGCGACAGGGGAAGCACGGTAGTCTTGGCCGCACGGCCAAAGCCAAGGAGACACGTTATGACGGAGCTTACAGAGCGAGTCGCCCGATTAGAAGGAGCTTCTGAGCACCTAGCCACGAAGGCCGATATACAAGATTTGAACGCCAACTTGACAGAGAAAATCTCGACGGTGGAGAAAGAGATAGCGCAGCTAAAAGGCAGTGCGAAGACGCTGGCGACGGGGATTAGTGTGGGTCTGGTGGTGGTTCAACTCATTCTTTAGTACGCCCTCCCATAGCCTACTTGACCAGAGACGTAGTTTATAAGCGCTACCTTTTCCCGCGGTCAAAAAGCGCGGAGGTTCACCGTGAAGCCGATCCAGGTTGTTTCCCTCGTTCTACTGCTTCTCCTTTCTAGCTGTAGCAAAGACCAGCCCCTCAAACCCTCCCAACCTCCAACCCTTACAGATCCGTCCGGCAAGATCCTGGCCCTGCCCTGGGCGCGGATAGAGCCGGATCCGTCAACCGTGGCAATGGTGGCGGATAGTACCTGGCACACCTTCCAGGTCCATACCGACGCCGAGTCGTTGCGGGTCAAGGTCAATACCGACAGTGTGGACGTGATCCTTGAGTTGGCCACGGGCAGCCGGGCGCCCATATCGAGCTATTGTCCGGGCGAGCCCAACGACGAGAAGAAGCGCAAGGCCGCCATTCGCAACGGGATGGTGGTACATCTCCAGGTCTGCGGCGAGGGCACCGGCGAGATCGTTCTGGAGGAGTATGTCTACGATCACCCCTTGACGCACTATACCGTCCAGATAGCGCCGCCTCCCGGCGAAGTGGCGCAGTATGGTCCGGGCTCGGTGGCCAGCGACCGGGCTGTCCTGACGGCGTTGTATGACAGCCTGCGTACGGGCTCGGGCTATACGTCTAGGTACCTGCGGGAGCGGAAGTGGGGCTCTTCGTCCTCCCTGGCGAAGTGGTATGGCGTCGAGGTGGATGCCGAAGGGCGGGTTGTCGGGCTGGACCTGAGCTACGAAAAGTTTGGGATAGCGGGGCCCCTGCTTGCTGAATTGGCACGCCTGGACCGGCTGATAGAATTACGCGCGTCTTGTCTTTGGGGGCCTATGCCGCCCGAGTGGGGCCAACTGGAGCGGCTTGAAGTTCTGGACGTGGTCGGCCAGGGGCCCATCCCAGAGGAGTGGAGTCAACTGGAACGGCTCCGCTATCTCAAATTGTCGCAAGTAACCCGGGTACCGGAGACGCTGGGCAACTTGACGGCGCTGGACACCCTCATACTGCGGGTTCCCTGGGATGGCACTCACCCGCAGCCTGCGTTTGAGGTACCCCTGCCGGATCGGCTCTTTGAAGGGATGGACCGGCTCAAATACGTGCAGATCTTAGGTCAAGCCGGTCCGTTGCCTATGTCCTTGGGCCAATTGCCGGCCCTCGAGGTGCTCTACATTGAACGCTATGATTTTCAGATCTGGTCTCTGCCGGACGGTTGGGGGGCCGGCTTGACGGCGCTGAAAGAGTTTGATGCCCTGGGCCACTCCGGACCGGTTCCGCCCGAATGGAGCGCGTGGACGCAGGTGCGTAAGATCCAGGCCGGGCCGTTTGAAGGGCCCTTGCCGGCCGAATGGGGCGCGCTTGAACAGCTGGAAATACTTCGAGTACCCAACTTTTTTGAGCACTACGCCGGGCGTTTGACCGGGCCGTTGCCGACTGAGTGGGCGGGTATGACCGCACTGAAAGAATTGTACTTGCCCGATCACGAGTTGACCGGGCCGCTGCCGGCCGAATGGTCGGCGATGCAGAATTTAGAGGAGGTGCGCCTGGAGGAGAATCTCTTAGAGGGGCCCCTGCCGGCCTCCTGGGGGACACTGGGAAACTTGCGCCTTCTTCACCTGGACTACAACCCGATCTCGGGGCCGCTCCCCGAGGCCTGGTCCGGCATGGCGCGTCTGGAAGAGCTCTATTGTGAGGGGTGTGAACTGACGGGGCCCATTCCCCAAAGCTGGGCCGAGATGACGGCGTTGCAAAAGTTGAACCTGAAGGGCAACAGCCTCTCCGGTGAGATCCCGGACATCTGGCAGGGTATGTCCAACCTGGAGGTCTTGGTCCTGGGGGGAACCTTCACGGGTGAACTGCCCCAAAGCCTGGGCTACGCGGCGCAACGGGCCTGGCACCGGCGCTGGCCGTATAGCTACTTTTCGTTCTCGGTGTCGAATGAGGACCGGACTTTGACCGGGTGTGCGCCGGTCGGCTTGCGCCGGCCGGATCTCAACCCGGCCGACAGCCGGTATCACAGCGGATCAAGGCTGCCGTTCTGCGACTGGGCTAGCTTGTACTAACTGGAGGGAATCTTCTCTACGCCTAATCCACGAGGTGTATTATGGTTGATCGGGTTGAGGTTCATCAGGTCGAGGGCTATAGACTTTTTCTAGAAGGTCAGGATCTGTCTGGGGGGGTGGCGGTAGTCCGCTTTCAGCTGAGAAGCATAGAAAAAGACGGCGGCCTTGGACCGTTAGAATCTCTTCACCTTCAGTTTTCGAATTTGGAAGAAGCAATAGGTTTCTTTCGTCGTCTTGCTAACCGTATGGATTCTCTAAGAAGCTGTTGAGTTATTCGGAATACTCTGCAAAAAAGAGCTGGTTTCAGCCGTATAAGCCCCATTTTGCAGGTCCGCCGGGTGCTGAAATCCCGTAAAATCGCCCGATTCTACGGATATTCGTTTTAGCTCAACAGCTTCTAAGGTAATCAATACACCCACAAAGAACAAGCCTTCCAAGTAGCCCCTCCCCATTTCAAACGGACACACTACCTGTTTGTGGGTTTTGTATCACTATGAATAACGTATGGTCTCAGTTTTGCTGTGCTTGCAATGGCGGCACGGTTTTTGAAACGAGAAAAGGAGCTTGAGATGACTACGGAAATTACTGAGGTGACGCCGGCGACGGAGGCGGGGGTGACGGATCGATTGCACAGCTTGGGGGAGTTGGTGGCGTTGATCCGGCAGGCGTATCCGAAGCCGAACCGACCGAAGACGTATCGGAAACGAGGAGAATAACCATGCGTTCTACACTTCTAGGCCTGGTCAAACGGCTTGAAATATTGCTTTCTAAAACTAAAGATTATTAAGAAAATCCTCTATTCCAACATTTGCCTGTTTTAACACGGATCTCAATGTTCCCTTAGCCAGTGTTGAATGATCGGGTATAGTTGTCACATCATTTTCTTCTGGTCCAGGCCGCCGAATAAACATATGACTGCCTTTTTGCCTTACAAATGTGAAACCAAGGCGCTTGAATGCTGCCAAGGCTTCCTGACCAGAAACATCGCTTGGGAGCTTAGGCAACGCTAAATCTTTTTGAGATGATACTGGAAATATCGGTTTGTTTGTCATTCTCGTCCACTTCTTCCATAAAAAGCTTGGTGGCCTCCTTCAGATTGGCAAGCGCATCTTCCTCGGTGCGGCCTTGACTGACGGTCCCCAATTCGGGGCAATCGGCAACAAACCAGCTATCTTCTTTTCTAATTATAGCCGTAAGTTCCGTCATTTTCTTTTCTCCTGCTTGGAAGATAACAGTTAAACAGTTATTAAGATCAAGCTTTTTATATATTAGGTTATATAAGATAAAGAATTCCTGCTTTCTGTCAAG
Organism: Candidatus Latescibacterota bacterium; assembly: GCA_965219385.1. GTDB lineage: Bacteria > Latescibacterota > UBA2968 > UBA8231 > UBA8231 > CBDCNM01. The sequence continues at coordinate 16,089 of CBDCNM010000001.1, forward strand.
GGAAAAATACGCTAACTTGTTGTGCGGACTTGCGTTAAGGCAGGGGTTTATCCACATAGTTATTCACATTTCCGTGTGGATAATTTCATGCTGGATGTTAATAAGTTGAGTTATCCACACTAGTCTGCGGGGACATTACTCAGCGTACGGTAGTGGGGTAGTATTTACAAATTACGCCGGTCGGTGTATAGGTAGGGTTGCAAGGTGAAAAAGTTGACACCAGCGCACGCGTGGCCTATCTTGGAAGAAGTGTCCATTGGCCCTGCTGGAAGCTAAAGGAGGCGCACGATGATGTAAGAAAGGAGGTGGTTTCTTGAAACTAAATTTGTGATTTAAGCGCTGGCCCCCAGCTCTCCGCTCGACATATCCGAGCCGCCGGGCCAGCGTTATCTTTTCTACTCCTTTAAGGAACCCTTGCAAGCCCTCTACTACATTCATCCTCGTCGTCCTCCTCGTATCCGTCTCCTTCAGGTTCGGCCTCTTCTTCGGGAGGCTCATCCTTCACGAGCTCTAACGGCAACCTATAAATCGATTGCCTCCTCTAGATCCTTCAATATTTTCTCTTCTTTTTCTCCCCGGATGACCCCTATAAGCAAATTCTCAAACCTACCGTTTGAGAAACAACGCACGGGCCGGTCCAGATCGAGATCGAGAATCCCTCCCTCCATCGGCTTTCCAGAAGAAGTAGAATCAAAAATAGCCGTAGTAGGCTTCCGAGCATAAGCCCAGCTATTTATAATTACCCGAGCACCTTCAGTGGATGCCCTCACCACTACATTAAATTTAAACCTGTAATCGTAAAAGCCATAGTGGGCGATCTTTTGGGGCTTTTTCTTGCCGTCCGCACGATAGGTTTTTAGGACCCCACAATCCATCAAAATCGCCGCTTCTAATGAAGTAAGCCAGCCAACTTGAATAAATCCACTCGGCTTGTCCAGCAGGTTGATGGGGTAGTCCAGGTGGGCCAATAGTTCAATAATCGAAGCCCAGGTCTGGTCAAAAGATTGATCCTCTATCAGAAACGATGAATCGATCGAACCTTCAAGGGGCGGATGATATATCCTATAGGAAGTGCAAGCCGATACAGCCACGCTTATCGCCCACCCCACCAGCATATATCCAGCAAGCTTAAAAAGTCCAAATCGTCCCATATTGCACCTCTCTTTTGAGGATGTATCAAGGATGCCGGCCTGGAAGCCATTGGCGTTTCACCTGCCCCCAGTTCGTCTGATCAACGGCGCCGAGGTGGATATAAAGGTAGCCCGACTCCCATTTCTTGCAAGGCATTATTCCTCCGCCGAAAAGCTGGCCACCAGGATATCCTTTGAAGCTTTGCGAAGTTCCCATATTCTTAGCTCGATTTTATCCAAACGCGCATGGCAGGAGGCCGGTATCCTCCGTACTGTTGATGGTATCCAAGCATCGACAGCCCAGGAGAAACCGATGAGCCCCCTGCCGAAAGATATAATAACGATTTTGTCGCCCTTTGCCCCCCTTTTTTCGAGCCGCGTTTGGCCGCAGGCTCAGACGCTGTTGGTCGGGGCGCTGTTAGCCCCGGGTAAACGCACGGTCAGCGCCGTGTTGGAGGTGTTGGGCTTGAGCCAACAGCCTACCTTTCAAACCTACCACCGGATCCTCAACCGCTGTGTGTGGTCGCCCCTGGCCGGCAGTAAGCTACTCCTCCAGGCGTTGGTGGCCGCCTTTGCCCCCCACGGGCCCCTGGTCCTGGGCCTGGATGAGACCATCGAGCGGCGCCGGGGCGCCCAGATTGGGGCCCGAGGCATCTACCGGGATCCCGTCCGCTCGAGTGGGCCCCACCTGGTCAAGGCTAGCGGCTTGCGCTGGCTGTCGTTGATGCTGGTAGCGCCTATCCCTTGGGCGGATCGAAGTTGGGCCTTACCCTTTATGAGTGTGCTGTGTCCGTCGGCCCGCTACTATACTCAGCGCCAGCGCACCCCCCTCACCCTGTTGCAACGGGGGCAGACTATGCTCAAGCTGGTAGCGCGCTGGCTGCCCACCCGCCGGCTGGTCGTGGTCGCCGATAGCACCTTCTCCGCCTTGGCCTTTCTCGACGCGGTTCGGCCCCACGTGGGGCTGATTACCCGCTTGCGGTTGGATGCGGCCCTGTATGACCCACCACCAACCCGCACGCCGCACACGCGGGGACGCCCCCGCGGCAAAGGCGCCCGGCAGCCCACCCTCCAGCAGCACCTGAACGATCCGACTACCCCTTGGCACCCCCTCACCCTGGACCGGTGGTATGCCGCCGGCCCCTATACAGTGGAAACCTACAGCCAAACGGCGCTGTGGTATCACACTGGCTTGCCCGCCGTGCCCCTCCGCTGGCTGCTGATCCGAGACCCGGCCGGCCGCTTCGCGCCCCAAGCCTTGCTCTCGACCGATGTGCGTCTGTCCCCTCGGCAAATGCTGACCTATTTTCTCCAACGCTGGTCGGTAGAAACTACCTTTGAGGAAGCCCGCGCCCATCTGGGCATGGAAACCCAACGCCAATGGAATGAGCGGGCCATTGCCCGGACCACGCCGGTCATCTTGGCCTTGTTTAGTCTGGTCGCCCTCATCGCCAATCGGCTGGCCCCCAAAAGCGCCTCCCCCTGCCATGCCACGGCCTGGTATGGCAAACGAAAACCCACCTTTTCCGATGCCGTGGCCTGGGTCCGACAACGGCTCTGGCAGGCTTTTTCCAACCTGCCCAACCAACACGACCTGATAAAAATCCCTCGAAGCCTACTCAACCGCTTGATACACACCGTCTCGTACGCTACATAAATGGATAAAGTCGAGCTAAGAAAGCTGTTGAGTTATTCGGAATACTCTGCAAAAAAGAGCTGGTTTCAGCCGTATAAGCCCCATTTTGCAGGTCCGCCGGGTACTGAAATCCCCGTAAAATCGCCCGATTCTACGGATATTCGTTTTAGCTCAACAGCTTCTTGCTGGACCTCGGGGGTCATACCCAGAAGATGGCTTTTGAGACGGATCGGACTCAGCTAATTCAGTTTGCCAAGGCTCTTCTTCGTGAGTTGGATCCGGGCGTAAATGATTTGATTCTGAAAGAATTGAAGGAGCTTCGCCCCTAGCCATCCGGTGGGTTTGCTTCTTTTCAACCTGCCCCAAGATTATCTTACGTAACCATAGCAACATGTGTGCCTTCCTTTCGTGAAGGGGGTGTTTTGTTCAAAGTAGCCCAGGACCGACTCTCCCAGTTTCAAAATTCTTCAGAACATCCCAAAGGCAACCATTCCCCTGGCTTTAACACAAAAGCTGTATCTTGAATATGAATCGGTCTTAACAAGAAAAAGCATCCTCAAATTAATAGGTGCCAGTAAAGAAGAAATTGGGTTTATCCTGGACGCATTGCTGGCACTTGCCTATCGATCTGAAGTATTTTATTTATGGCGTTCAAACCTGCCTGATGAAGAAGACAATTTTGTATTAGAAGCGGCTGTTGCAACCAACGCTTTGGTGGTGACTAAAAATATCACAGACTTTCGAAGGGGTGAGTTGAAATTTCCAGACTTTGTAGTTTTGACTTCCCAACAGTTCTGTGACCTGTATCTATAGCCGATGGAGACAGACCATGAGCGCGATTTCTGTACGATTGCCAGACGAACTAAAGGACAAAGCGATGCGGCTGGCGAAAAAGAAAAATATGTCTTTTAATGGTTTGGTAAACTATTGGCTTCAAGCTGCTGTCCAACAGGATGAAACCCTCGAGTGGATGAAAAGCCGTCTGAGTGGAAGAAATCCTGATATCGTGATCGCTAAATTCGGAGCTTTCCTAGAAAAAACGCAGCCTGGGGATGAGCCAACTCTGGATGAAATTCAGCAGGCGGTGAAAGAGCGGTGAGTTCCCAAAGCCAGGACGAGACTAATAGCCAATAGTACAGTAGTGTGAGCAGCGCATACCGGCGACCCCTTCACATTCGGGCTGTCGTTCAGCGAGCCGGTGGCGACCAGCTACCGGGTGCTGCGCGACCAGGCGCTGAGCGTCGGCAACGGCACCGCCCGCAGGTGCCGCCGCGTGGACGGCTACGGCCGATTCCGTCCTCGCGAAGATCAAGAGACTTTGTGACCGAATCTCTGCGACGCAACGCTAGCATCCATAGCCTTAGATTTCTGGTTAAAAGTTTCTTATCTTGGTTCCCGTCAACCCGTAAGATTCCGTATGTCGGGTGGCCTGCTGAATACAAGAGCCGAAGTACAAAAGGGATTGGGTAGCTTAACGCCCTTTATTTGCCCTATTCGCTTTCGTCGATCGCGAGCTTCTGTCTCTGCTTCGTGGAACTCAATTCGCTTCGGATGTCACAGATTAGTAACTTGCCAACCTCGGTCCACGTACTCTCGGTCTGTAACGCCTTCAAACATAAGGAGGAAAGCAATGAACGACACTCTCGGTGCCACGATCGTTATTCTTTGCGTCGCGATCTCTGGGTGTTCAGGTGACTCGCCAACAGGAGAAGCTCGCGATTTTGATGTTCTCACAGCCAGCGTCGACGAACACGCCCGCGACGGCGGCGGCGAAAACGGTGGAGAGGCTGGAGAAGAGTCAGGTACTGCCCTGTCGCTGAACGAGACCTACGATAGTGTCAGAAACGATGTTCGGCTGGTGATGTCCTACGACGCAGAAGACAATTCCTTTAACGGCACCGTGAAAAACACTACCGACGAGACCTTGCGAGCAGTACGAGTTGAGGTTCACCTGTCCAACGGCAAGGAGCTCGGTCCGACAACTCCAGTTGATCTTGGTCCCGGCATGGAACGAGAAGTGAAATTGGTGGCAACCAGCAAGGATTTTGACGCGTGGACCCCTCATCCAGAGGTAGGAGTGGGCGAGCATAGTGGACCTGACGGTGGGGACGAAGAACACGGTTAGGACCAATGTCGTTGATACTACTGGATTTTATGTGAAAGGCCGGCGAAGGGCGCGGGTAGATTTGCGTTCGCTGAGGACGATTCCTTTCCTTCCTATGTATATCGCCAAATATACATGGAAGGCCTTTTTATGGAACCGTCCTCAGCGAACAATGAAACGCAATCCGGCGCCCCCCGCAAGGCCCGCAGTCTGTGTCTGCCCTTTGAGAGCGAAGCGGCCTATGCTCGCTGCTTGGCGGATCGGGCATCCTATCGGAGCTATCTCATGGAGCAGTACCAGCGCCATCCTGAATTGTTTCCGTCCGAGTGGGCGGCCGGCTTTCACCTTCACGGGGGGGTGCATTCCAAAAAGCAAGGACTGTACCAACGCCGGGTCAAGCTCAAAAGCGATGGCACCGTGTACCAGATTCGCCCTTCCTTTATCATGCCCTATATGATCGGTCGCACCGACGCGGTCGAAAAGTCGCTTTTTCTGAGACGCTGGGGGGTGCCCTTCGAAGCGATAGCCTATGTGTTCGGCCGCGATCCGATGTATTGGTATCGGGCCTATGTCTCCCTAGGGCGCCCTTCGGTGGTGGGCATCACGATCAAAGCGCCCGACGCTTGGCCCGCGCATCTGATCGCCGATGAAAAACATACCCGCTGTCGAGGGTAAAAAGGTGCTGTATAAAATGGGCCTTTTGTAAAGGGTGTGCAACTTCAGCAATTGCCATGCCACTTTTCCTCATCAAGCAATTAGCGTACCGTGCGCTATTCATAATGGGTCAAAACCGGGATTTTCGTATAGGCTCTTAAACATCGGGCGTGGTGGTAGCGTCTAATCAGGTAGCAAGTCGCAGAAAACCACAAACGTCCAAAAGGAGGTTGACAAATGAAAGTATGTCTTGGCCTACTCGTCGCTCTGATCCTCGGCATGGGGGTGATGACCAGGATGGAGGCCGGGGAGGGAGAGGCGCGCAAAGGCCATATGAGGAAACGCCTGTGGTCCGCCCTGAACTTGAGTGAGACGCAACAGCAAGAACTGCAGGCCCAGCGCGCGGAGTTCAAGCAGACCCTGCGGGACATCCGCGGCCAGGTAGAGGCCGGCAGCCTGACGCCGGAGGAGGGACGCGCCCAGGTGCAAACTACACGCCAGGCCCACGGGGCGGCCAGGGACGAAATCCTGACCGAGGAACAAAAGGCCCTGCTGGAAAGGACAAAGAAGCACATCAAAAAGCGCGCCGGACTGCTGAAGGCGCTCGATTTGAGCGCCGAGCAGGAGGCGCAGCTGCGGGAGTTGCGGCAGCAGTCCAGGGAACAGAGGCAGCAGTGGCGGGCCTCGGACCAGCCTCCCAGCCCGGAAGAAAGGGAGCGGTTCCGCCGGGAGCACCGCGAGGCCTTCGAGGCCATCCTGACGGATGCGCAACGCGATGAACTGACAGCGCTCCGGCAGGCCCGGCACGACCGCCGCCGTGCAGGGGACCAGGAGCCTGGGAGCGGGGCCCTGGAAATCCTGGAGGACTTGCTGGAGGAGACCGAATAGGACTTTTCAACCAGCAGAATAAAAAAGCCGCATCCCAATACAGTGGGATGCGGCTTTTTTATTGCTGGACGAGGGTGAATGGTTTACTATGGTATGGTAGCAGGATTTACTGGGAATTCCTCTCAAGAAGAAAGGATCGGGATATGGCCCTGGAAGCCTGGATGCGCATAGGTCAGCCACTGGAAGCAGTGATGGAAGATTACAAACGCATTTTCGATGCCTGGGAATCAGGGGGGATACGCGGACTGGTATTCGGCCGCCTGCTCTTTGCCGACGAGCAGGGAGCGTTCACGGTTCCGGCTTTTCCGAGCAAGATCGAAGCCTATCGGGACCGGGGTATGGAAGCAACAGAGCGTTCGGCACAGACCGATCCGGCCCGGGAGAAGCTGCTGCACACCATGCTGGAGGACGCCAGGGGAAGAGGGTGGACGATCCTGATCTTCAGCCCCGGATCCGGCTGTACCGGGGCCCGGCCCTTGCCGGTGGAAGAGGATCCGTACGGCGCCATCGCCCAGGCGGCGGCATGGGACGAGACCTTCTCGGCTTTTCCCGAGGTGGATGGGGGGTTGCCGGATGGGTGGACCGAGTCGGCCTACGAACTGATCTACCACCACGGCAATGCTGTGTTCCGCGACATCTCCGAACAGACCAAGGCCCAGGCCACGGCCCGGGGCTACGACGCCGAACGGCTGGAGCGCGGCATGCTGCACCTGAAACAGCGCTTTCACAGCTTTACGCCGGCCATGGTGCGCTACTACGGGTCCCACGGGGTACTGGCGGAAATGAACCTCTTCGATATCAACGAAGACGCCCTCTACTGGCTGCGCTGGCGCCGGGAGGACGGCATCAAGACGGGCCAGGCCTTCCGCAGGGAACTGGACAAGCTACCGCGCCGCCTGCTGCTGGGCAATGGGCCGCGCTCGGCCGTGTTTTCGGGCATGACCGCCCTGGACTTTCACGCCTGGGATGAAATCGTGGACTTTCTCATGGTCAAGCACTACTTCTGGCACCGGGGCTTCGACGGGTTCTACGGGACCGTGGCGCGCTGGGTCAAACAGATCCAGGAGTGGAATCCGGGTCTTTCCGAGCAGGATTGCTTCGCGGTGGTGCGAGCCTGGCTAGGGGTCGAGTTGCCCGAGGTGAACTGCCTGGCGGATATGGACCTGGGTTTTCCGCCGGCGTTTTTCGATCAGGTGGTGCAGGAGGAGACGCGGCGGGCCATCGCCGCGGTGAGCGATCCGCTCAAGATCGTGCCCTGGGTGGACACCGGGCGCATGCCGCACGCCGGGGACCCGATGACCTCGGGCGATCTGCACCGGATCCTGACGGCTTCGGAAGAGGCGGGCCTGAAGCGCTTCCTGTTTCACAACCACCAGCACCTGACCGCGGCCGAGTGGTGCGTGATTTCGCGTTTGTGCGGCGCCGAGTGGGTGGAAGATAAGAATGGGTACTGGCCACCGAATACCCCCAAACCCACAACGCATTAACAGAAAGGACAGCCATGACCACGCTGAAAATTCCAGTGCGCTGGTACGGCGGTGCCGGCTACTACAAGGACCAGCATGACGAAGACGGCAACTGCTACGGCGATCTGGAGCTGGAGCTGGAGCGCACCGCCTTCATGATCGTGGACAGCGACTGCGGTGAGGGCAACCCGTACGTGGAAGAGGGCATTGCCCCGGCCCTGGCCGCGGCCCGGCAGATCGGCATGAAGGTGATCTACATCCACAACGACTTTTCTCTTTGCGACGAGCCCGGCAGCATCAAGCGCGAGATCCACGGCACCCGCTGGGGCAACCCGGGGGCAAAGGACCGGCCGCCGCCTTCGCGCGCGCCGGTAAAACCCAACTACTCCCCTTCGATCCAGCCCCTGGCGCACGAGCCGGATTTTCCCAAACACGAGTGGTCCGGCTTTCACAATACCCACGTGGACTACCACCTGCGCTGCTACGATATCAAGAACCTGGTGTCCGTGGGGTTCAGCCAGCGCTCGTGCCTTTATTTCACCCTGGCCGGCGCCGTGGAACACAACTATCGGGTGGTCATGCTACGGGATTGCACCCATTCGGGGGAGTACCCCGACACCGCGGACGAGAGCCTGCCGGAAGGGGGCTGGCTGCGCAAGATCATGCTGCGCAACTTCGAGCACGTGATCGGCTGCACCTCTACCTCGGCCGAGTTTGCCAGGGCCTGCGAAAATATCTAGTGCGGCACGGCAGGACTGTACCACCGGATTCCGCCGGGCGCGAAAGGTGACGGACTGATGCGGGCCCGCGCCGGCATGGCCGCAAACATCGCACTGGCTTCGGGAGCTTGTCTTTTCGCCCTGATCCTGGCCGAGCTTTTCCTGCCGGGCCTGCTCGAGCTGGAGAAGGTGACCCTCATCCACGATCCATTGCTCGGTTTCAAAGGGCGCAGTCGGCTGACGACCATCTGGAAAAGGGAGATGGATGGCAAGCCCAGGATCGTGAGGACGAATCTGTACGGGTTCCACGATTTTGAACGCGACCCCTGGAAAGAACCCGGCGTACACCGCATCGTCCTTCTTGGCGATTCATTCCTGGAAGCATATCAGGTTCCGATCGAGGAAAACTTCAGCCAACGACTCGGGGCGCGGCTCAACGAACGGGGCCGCGAAACCGGGCTTCGGGTCGACGCGTTGAATCAGGGCGTTCACGGCTATGGTCTGGGGGTACACTATCTGTACGTGCGCGAGTGTCTGCTCGACTGGAACCCGGACAGCGTTGTTCTGGTTCTTTTTCTGGGGAACGACCTCCGCGATAACTTCGCGCCCGTCGCGGCAAGTACGGTGCCCCAATTCTACATGAAGGACGGCCTCTTACACTACTCGCCGGTGCCGGAATACAATCTGAAGATATGGCTTCGCGACAATATCCTCGCCCGTTCGACGATCATGAGACTCTTCTGGCTCCACCTGGTCAAGGAAAGCCCGCGGATAAAGAATCTGGTCCGGCGAATGGGCATGTTGAGCACACCGGAGGATCCCCCGGCCGACGATCCGGCGATCCTTGAGGATATGGCAGCCGTGGCCGAATGGCAACTCGCCGAGATCGCGCGATTTCTGGCCCAGCACGAAATCCCCTTGGTCACCTACGTCATTCCGGATCCCTTCAGGGTGCACACCTTCGTAAAGGAGGCGGGCCGGAACGCCGCCCTCCCTGAGTCACTTGCGGAACGGGTTGTCCTGTCTTCTCTCAAAGCTCGTGGTGTACCGTATATCTATCCCCGCGATATTTTTGCAGAGCGGATGGCCGCCGGCCAGATCATCTACCGAAACGGCGTCGGTCACTTCAGCAAATCAGGCCATATACTGTCCGCTGAGTTGTTGGAGCCGCTGGTGTGGGAACATGTGCAGCGCCGCTGACCCCATCTTAACTTAGGATAAGGCGGCTCGCGTTAGCTCGACGTAGCTTCCCACGGCCGCCACCGTATCCACCCAGAGCTGGTTCGCCGGATTCTGGATGTGGCGACACAGGGCATCCAGAGCCTCGGCACGGACGGTCTGGTGGCGATGCCCGCCCACCTCGTGCCCGTAGAGAATCAGCCAGCCCCCGGCCCTGACCGCGGCATCCATCATGGCCTTCAGGTGCTCGAAGGGCGCGTCGTCGGCATCGCGGCCCATGGCGTGGGCCAGGTCGCAAAACGCCGGGGCATTGTGGATCTCGTTGTAGGCCGCCCGCCCAACCACGAAGCGCCGCGCCACCAGGGGAATGTAGCTTTGCAGGGACGCGCCGCGCCCGACAAAGGTCTGTCCGCAAGGATAGGCGAAGGTGGTCGGAACCACGTCCAGCAGGCGCTCGATTTCGCGGTCGGCCCGGGTCAACTCTTCCTCCATGCGCTCCAGGGAATAGTCCTCCAGGGCATTGCGACGCGAAAAGCCAAAGTTGCCGCTGCAGGGATGGCTGGCGGTGTGGTTGCCGATTTCGTGCCCGCGGGCGAGTGCTGCCCGCCGTCCAGGTGCTGCTCAAGCCGTCCGAATGAGACGTAAAAGGTCCCCTTTACACCGTGGGCGTCCAGAATGGGCAGGCCGCGCTCCACCTGGCTGGAGCGGGCGTCGTCAAAGGTGATGCTGATTGCGGCGCGCCGGCCATCGGGCCAGCGGAACGACGGCTGGAAAGCAGGTTCTGAAGTCATGGGCTTGCTGTCCTCGGTTCGGATTAGCGGCCGAGTGGGTGGAAGTGCGCGGCAGGGCTTATGAGAAGGCTACGAGGCAGATACATCGAATAATTCCGCGGCCTTGCGCTCTGTAGCGGTTTCCATGGTCTGGCGGGACTGGGCGCAGTAGTCGGCGTCGGTCTCGAAGCCCACGAAATCCACCCCCAGCTCCACGCAGGCCGCGGCGGTGTGGCCGATGCCCAAAGAGGTCGAGTACCCGCCGAGTGTGCTCCAGACCGTGGAGCTTGCACATCTTCGGGATCTTTACCGGGAATACCGCCGGGTGCGGTCTATCCTTGTTGCGGTTCTGGATGGTTCTGTAGGGCACGAACCAAGTATTGCCGCGGCAGCGGCGGTCTCCCCTGGCCCCATTCCATCGGAGAAGGTTCCACGGCCTTGCTCATGGTTTTTTCTACCAGCCAATGGCGTAGCCGTCGCGGCGCGGATCGGCGCCGCCCATGAAGGAGCCGGAGTCCGGATCGACCATGATGCCCTGGCCGCCGCCCACCCCGGCGGACCAGTCGCCCAGGCGGTTGAACTGGTGGCCGCGGCGCTCCAGCTCCACCAGCACGGCATCGGGAATCCGGGTCTCCGCGGCCACCAGATACCCCTTTTCGGTCCTGAGGCGCGGGGCTTCGATGGCGGCCTGGATGTTCATGTTGTGGTCCAGAACGTTCATGATCATCTGCGGCGTGGTCTGCAAAATTCCGTGGCTCCCCGGGGTGCCGATGAGCAGGCGCAGGCCGCCCTGGTCCCAGACCTGGGCCGGCGAGACGCACATCTCGTTTTTTTTGCACGGGCCGATGGCATTGGGGCTTTGCGGCTCCAGGTCGAACCAGTTCATGAAGTTGTTGAGGGTCATGCCGGTGCCGGGAACCACCATGGCCGAACCGAAGCCGCTGCCCAGACTCTGGGTGACGGCCACGGCATTGCCCTGCGCGTCGATGGCGTCGAAGTGAGTGGTGCACTCGGTCTTCATCCAGGTATACGGGTCGCCGGCCACCACTTCACTGGGCACCTTGGTGGCGGTGTAGAGGGCGCCGCCGCTGGGCTGGGCGCATTCGCCGATGAGGGCGCGGCGCTGGGCGGCAAAATCCTTGGAGAGCAGGCCCTGGGTAGGCGGGTCTTGTATGGCGGTGTATTCGGCCCGGTCGGCCGTGGCCAGCTTGGCCGCCTCGATGAAGCGGTGCAAGGTCTCCACGGTGTTGTGACCCAGGGCGCCCACATCAAACCCTTCCATGATGTTGAGGGTCTCCAGGTACTGCACCGCCTGGCAGGGCGGGGCCGGGGCGTAGACCTTGTAGCCGCGATAGTCGATGTGCACCGGGTCGAGCCACACCGGGGCGAAGTTTTGCAGGTCCTCGTGGGTGATCAGGCCGTCGGTCTCCTGCATGTAGGCGACGATTTTATCGGCGATTTCGCCCTGGTAGAATACCTCGGGGCCGGCCTCGGCCACCTGGCGAAAGGTGCAGCCCAGATCCGCCTGCACCAGGATGTCGCCGGGCCGGGGGGCCCTGCCGCCGGGCAGGTAGGCGTCGGTCGAGGAGGAAAAGAGACTCAGAGCCGGTGCGGCACTTGAGAAAAAGGCGTTGTTTTTGACGGTGAGGGCAAAGCCCTGTTCGGCGTATTCGACGGCCGGCCCAAAGACCGTGGCCGCGTCCATGGTGCCGTAGCGGCTCAAAGCTTCGAGCCAGCCGCCGCAGGAGCCGGGCACCAGGGGCGAGAGCGGGCCGCGTGCCTTTTTGTCGGCGCCGTCGTAGAGTTTGATGTCCGTGGCCGCGGGGGTGAGCCCCACGTAGTCGAGGATCTTGTGTTCTTTTTTGTCGGCGCTGTAGATGTGCATATAACCCACTCCGGCGATACCGGACATATAGGGCTCGACCACGTTGAGGGCTGCGGCCGTGGCCACGGCCGCGTCGATGGCATTGCCGCCCTGCACGAGGATGCGCACCCCGGCCAGGGAGGCCAGAGGATGGGCCGAGGCGATCATGCCGCGGGTGCCGGTGGGGGTGGCTCGATGGGTGGTGCCGCTGGGAGAGAAGGCCATTGGACAGGGCTCCTTTCGTAGGTTTGATTTTACGAGATCATAAAAAATAATAGCGGCCCCGTCAAGCGCGCCGGGGTCGGACTAGATTTTTTTGCCGATCTGCCCGGCCGTCCTTAGTTTTATATAGACACCAAACACTTTCCACCTCGAATTCAAGAGCAGGATACATTGACCACGGAAATCTCACCCGGGGGCAGGCGCTGGCTCTGGCCGGTGCTCGTGGGGGCGCTGGTGGTTCTGGCCGTCGGCGCCGGGTACTGGTTGGGCGGCAGCGGTCAGACGGAAGCCCTGTCAGCCGCATCCGGCGACGAGGGCCACTTGAAGAATGCGGATGGTTCGTGGAAATACACCAACGCCCTCGTCCACGAGACCAGCCCGTACCTGCTGCTGCACGCCCACAACCCGGTGGAGTGGTATCCCTGGGGACCCGAAGCCTTGGAGCGGGCCCGCCGAGAGGACAAGCCCATTTTCCTGTCGGTAGGGTACTCCACCTGCTACTGGTGCCACGTCATGGAGCGGAAGGTCTTCGCCAATCCGCAGATCGCCGCCTTGATGAACCAGTGGTTCGTCAACATCAAGGTAGACCGGGAGGAACGGCCGGATCTGGATCAGATCTACATGACCGCCACCCGGCTGTTGAATCGCGGCCATGGCGGCTGGCCCAATTCGGTCTTCATGAATCCGGACTTACAGCCCTTCTTCGCCGGCACCTATTTCCCACCCGAGGACGCCCACGGCCGTCCCGGCTTTCCCCGCTTGCTGCAGGTGCTGCACCAGGCATGGCAGAAGCGCCGCGACGAGGTGGAAGAAAGCGCCGCCCAGATAACCGCGGCGATCCGCGAGGAGGTGGCGAGCCGGCGGCAGACGCCGGCCATGGCGCCGGATACCGTACTGGTGAACCGGTCCCTCGCAGCTGTAAAGGGCCGCTACGACGCCTACTACGGCGGGTTTGGGGGGGCTCCCAAATTTCCTCCCTGCATACGGTTGGAGTTTTTGCTGGGCACCTGGGAAAGAGAAAAGGACGAATCTTCTCTGAAGATGGTAGCCCACACCCTGGTTGCCATGGCCCGCGGCGGAATATACGACCAGGTGGGAGGAGGGTTTCACCGCTACGCCACCGATGCCCAGTGGCAAATCCCTCACTTCGAAAAAATGCTCTACAACCAGGCGCATCTAGCGCATCTGTACCTGAGTGTGTATCGGGCCACGGGAGAAGAAGCCTGGAGGTGGGTGGCCGAGGATATCTTCCGGTTTGTAGCTCGCGAGATGACGGATGCGGACGGAGGCTTCTATTCGGCCCTGGACGCCGAGACCGAAGCGGTGGAGGGCAAGTACTACCTGTGGACCGAAGAGGCCATTTCCGAAATCCTGGGCGACGAAGCCGTGTTGTTTTTCGAGGTTTACGATCTGGTCGCCATGCCCGAGGGAGAAGGCATGGTGCTCTTCGTGCCCAGGTCGCTGGAAGAAGTCGCCGTGGACCTGGAGATGGCGCTGCCGGCCCTGCGGAGCCGGGTAGAGGGGTTGCGCGCCCGTCTGCTGAAGCAGCGCTCGACGCGCCTGTACCCCCTGCTGGACGATAAGATCCTGACTTCCTGGAACGGCATGATGATCGCTTCCTACGCCCTTGGCTACGAGGTCCTCAAGGAGGAGTCCTACCGCCGAACAGCCGAGGCTGCTGCCGAATTTGTGCTCGAACGCATGCGCACGGCGGATGGGGGATTGAAGCGGTTGTACCGTCATGGCGCCGTCAAGTACGAAGGCTACCTGGAGGACTATGCCTTTTTCGCTCAGGGCCTGCTGAGCCTGTACCGCGCCACGGGCGACGAGCGCTGGCTGCGGGAGGGACGGGCCATCGTCGACCAGATGGTCTTGCGGTTCTGGGACGGGGAAGACGACGGATTTTTCTTTACCGAGAGCGGAACCGACCTGATCGTGCGCATCAAGGACGCCCAGGACTCGGCCCTGCCGGGGGCGAATGCGGTGGCCGTGCACAGCCTGCTCGACCTGGTTCAGTGGACCGGAGAGATGGCCTATCTGGACCGGGCGCGCCAGACCCTGCATGCCTTTGGCAGCATGATGCAGGGCAGCCCCAGCGCCTTCACCCATCTGGTTGCCGCGGCGAGGAAGTACCTGGAGATTGCGGCGCTACGGCCGGTTGCCGTGGGCTTGCCGGCCATGCCCGCAGCCCTCCAGGGGAAGGCCCCGCTGATTCCCGCAGTGCTGTTGCGGACCCGGGTGGACCTCTCGGTGGACAGGCCGGCGCCCGGTCAGGACTTTCAGGTCGCGGTCCATCTCGATATCAGCAAAGGCTGGCACATAAACGCCAACCCCTCTTCCAGCGAGATGCTGATTCCCACCTCTTTGACTTTGAATGCGGATCTGCCGCTCGAGGTCCTCGAGATCGACTATCCCGGGGCCACCGCTTTCTACTCTGCCGCTCTGGACGAGACCTTGAAGGTGTACCAGGACCGGGTTACCTTGCGGGCAGGGGTGCGGCTGAAGCCGGAGGCCGCGATGGGCCAGCAGGGCCGGCTGAATCTGCTTTTGCAGTACCAAGCCTGCGACGACACCCGGTGCCTGCCGCCGGCCGAAGTGCTGGAAACGATTGATCTGGAAGTGGCGTCCGCAGGGGTTGCAGGGGGACGTTAGTTCAACTGCCCGCCGCAGGAACTGCCGGCACCGGCAGTGCAGCCGTAGCAGTGATCAGCCAGGGCGATGGGGCCTTGGTTGAACCCTTGCAACGAGGCGATGTCCCAGATCGTCCTCTGGGTTGAGGCCACGGGGATTTCCAGCATCTGATTGAAATCGCAGTCGTAGAGCCGTCCATCCCAGCCGATCGAGATGAGATCCCGGCACATCACATCGTCCAGATTGTGGACATTGAAGCTGTTTACCAGGAGCGTCATGTACTCCTCCAGCGCCTCCATGTGTTTGAGGTCGTAGAGGAAGCGCTTGATCGGCATGTTGGTAATGGTGAAGAGGTGGTTGAACTCGATGCCAAAATCCTCCCGAAGGCGTTCGTGGTAGTCGCCTTCAAGCTCTTGCTGGTCGGGTGGCAGGGAGGGGCCCACCGGGTTGTAGACCAAGTTGAGGATCCGGCCGCTGTCCGCTTTGCCGTATCCCAGAGCGTTGAGTAGTTGGAGGGCGCGAATACTCTGGTCGAATACCCCCTGACCGCGCTGTTTTTCCACGTTTTCCCTTGAGTAACAGGGCATGGAGGCCATGACCTCGATGGAGTTTTGAGCGAGGAACTGGGCGGTGTCCTCCTGGCCGGGCTGGAACAGGACGGTGAGGTTGCAGCGATCGATGACCCGCAGGTCTCGCTGGCGAGCCCGGGTGGCCAGGTAGCGGAAGTGGGGATTGAGCTCGGGGGCGCCGCCGGTTATATCCATGGTCTCGAGGTCCTCGGATCCGGGCATATCCATGAGTCCCACGATGCGTTCGGCGGTTTCCCGGGTCATGATTTCGCGGCGCCGGGGACCGGCTTCGACGTGGCAGTGGCGGCAGGTCTGGTTGCACAGCTTGCCCACGTTGACCTGCAGGGTGCGCAGGGTGCGCCGCGTCAGGGAGAGGTTGTGTTCGGTCAGGGTGCGGGCAAAAGGGACCCAGTTGCCAACCAGGGCATCCTTGTCCGGCTTTTGGTCTACTGAGATGACCAGGGGCAGGGTATCGTTCATAATATCTTCCTTGAGCGTGCTCTCACCCGGAGTGAGAATCCTCGTTTTTATAGGCTGTTTTCCCAACAGATCCTTTTTCCGTATCTACTTGAGCTGCGGCGGACCGCTGTAGCCGATGCTCTCCCAGCCGGCCTCGTCCCCGCCGTAGAGGCGGTAGGGGTGGGGGTAAATTTTGAGCGAGCGGTCTTTCAGGGGCAGCGCCATCCGTTCGTGGTTGCAATGGGCCGACTGGACCAGGGCAATGGCGATTTCCAGGGCCTGGAGGTAGTCGCGGCCGCTGCACTCGCACTCCTCGCCGGTGTCAAAGGCGCGCATGAGCTGCTCGATCACGGGCACAAAGAAGCTCTCGGGCGGGGGGGCGTCGAAGAAGGCGGGAAAAACCGGGGTCAACTCAGCGCCCTTTCCCTGGACGAGCACCGGCCGGGGCCGCGTCATCCACACCTGGCCGTTCTCGCCGGTGACCGCGCTCTGGCAGACGGCCTTGGGCTCAGTCGGTGGTTTGCAGATCCGGCAGACAATGCCGCCGGAAAGCCCCAGGCGACCCCAGGCCGGACAGTCGACCTGGGTGTCCAGGGTGGCTTCCCGGGCCCGGTAGCCCGGCTTCGGGGGCAGGGTCCAGCCCTCGACCCACTCCACCTCCATGTCGGTGAGAAAGCGCATCTGGGTGAGCTCGGCGCAGCCCCCGCCCGCGACCTCGTCCACCAGCCCGCGGGGAATGGCCGCAGCAGTGAGAGGACCGATATTGCCCGCGCGGATCCACTCCACTGTTTCCTGCAGATAGGGGGCGTTCCAGTGGCCGGTGCCACAGCCAAAGGCGGTACCGCGCTCGCGGCAGACGCGCACCATTTCGTCGGCCCGGGCCAGTTCCACGGCAATGGGTTTTTCGCACGAGACCACCCTGACCCCGGCCTCGGCGCAGGCGATCACCGCATCGTGGGTGTAGGCCACGGGCAGGATGGCCGAGACAATGTCGGGAACGTCCCGGGCCAGAAGCTCGTCCACGGTGTCGTAGACGGCCTCGACCCCGTAGTGCTGGGCGAATTGCTGGCGGCGGTCCCGGGCCCGATCCACCAGGGCGATGACCTCGCAGTCCGGGTGTTCGGCGTAGGCGCGCAGGTAGTGGCGGCCCCAGGTGCCGGCACCGCCCACCACGGCGACTCTGTATTTTTTTTCTGACATGGTACAATTCCTTGGAAGTTTGCCGGTACCGAGTATAAAGGATCAGACCGCGTCCATTGGTCCTCACCGCGGTTGGTTACCAGGACACGACAAGGCCAAACTCGTCGGCCAGCTTTTCCAGCGACTCCACGGTGGAAGGTTCATAGCCTTTGGATTTCTCCTGGCCAGAGAAATGATGAGTTTTATACTGCAAACGGGCACAAACTGAAATTACCCAGGCCCAGCGGCTCATCCACCGGCGGCGCGCTGCGGCACTGCGCCGGAAATAGCGGCGAAGCTGCGCAACCCATCGATGACCCGATCCTGCTCGGCGTCGGTCATTTGCGGATAGAGGGGCAGGGTAAGGATGCGCTGCCACACGCGTTCGACAACGGGCAGGGGCGCGCCGAGGAAGGGTTGGTAGACGGGCAGGAGGTGGTTGGGGTAGAAGTGAACGCCAGACTGGATATTGCGCCCTTCCAGAAAATCGCACAGGGCGTCGCGCTCGTCCAACTGGACGACCATATGATAGCAGGCATTCTCGGCGTAGGCGCGCTGAGCCAGCGGCTCTATGCCCTCCACCTCGGCAAAGGCTTCTTCGTAGCGCCGCACCCGGCGGCGGCGCAGCTGGTTGGCGCGTTCCAGTTTGTCCAATTGGACCAGGCCGAGCGCGGCGGCAATGTCGTTCATTTGGTACTTAAACCCCACCTCTTCGACATCGTATTGCCACGAGCGGGCCGCCTGGCCAGCGCTGAAGCGCTCCCAGGTGCCGCGCGAAATGCCCATCCACTTGAGTTTGCGCACGCGATTGGCCACGGCGCCATCGTTAGTGACCAGCATGCCACCGTCGCCGGTAGAGAGGTTTTTCTTTGATTCGAAACTAAAACAGCCAATATCGCCCAGGGTGCCCAATTTGTGGCCCTTGTAAGAACCACCGCAGGACTGGGCCGCGTCTTCGATCACTACGAGATTGTGTTTGGCCGCCCATTCGACAATGGGGTCCATATCGCACGCATGTCCGCCGTAGTGGACCACGACGATGGCGCGCGTTTGCGGCGTTATGCGCGCTTCGAGTTCGCGCGCGTCGATATTGAGCGTATCGGCTTCGACATCGCAGAACACGGGGCGCCCGCCGGCGTAGAGGATGGCGTGGTTGGTAGACACAAAAGTCATGGATGTAGTAAGAACGTCGCAGTCATCCACCTCAGCTGCCAACATGGCCAGATGCAGCGCAGCCGTGGCTGAATACAGCGCGATGGCGTGTTCGACGCCGATGTATTCGGCAAAGCGCTTTTCGAATTGGGCTACCTTGGGTCCGGTGCCCACCCACCCTGTTTGCAAAGGCGCGTGCAACGCCTCGTATTCGGCTTCTTCGAACCAGGGTTTAAAAATCTGAATGACGGCTTCTGGCACTAGTTTCTCTCCTCGGCGCTCAACGCGCTCGAACTCCGAAATGGAACGGGTGCCACCGCCAGCCCTTTAGGATGTTCGCACGCGTCAAGGCTCGGATCTTCAGGGCCCGCGCTCTCGCGATGTGTGCGGGAACCTTCCCGGGCAGTTCGGCAGAGGGGGTGAAGCTGCGCTCCGAGTACACCGTCGCGAATACGGAGTCGACAGGGAGGTCTTTTACGAAGCGGCAAGTCTCTGCGAAATCGTCCTCGGTCTCGCCCGGAAAGCCTAGCAGGATGTGGGTGCGCAGGACGGTTTCCGGTGATATCTCGCGGATCTCGCGCACGAGTGCCTGGTACTCGGCTGCCGTGTGATTTCGCTTCATCAGCGCCAGGATCCGGTCGCAACCCGACTGCACGGGCACGACCATGTAGCGGATCTTCCCCCGGGCGAAGATCGGCTTGAGATCCTGCCAGTACCTGATCAGCCACTCGGAGTGAACGTTCCTCAGAGTCAGCCCGAACTGTTCAGGAAGGGCGCTGAGCGCGTCGAGCAGCGCAGCGATGTTGGTTCCCAGATCCTGCCCGTATGACGCCAGCTCGTCGCACGACAGTGCCACAGACCTCTTGCCTCGCCGGATGGCATCTTGTACTCGCTCGACGACAATCTCCAGAGGCACGCTCTTCGTGCGACCTTTTGCCCGGAGGATCGAGCAAAAGCTGCACTGGTTCATGCAGCCTACACTGATGTGAACGAACTCTGTGTGCTCGTCGGGGTAGTAGCGGTATTGCCAGAGCCACCGGGGCACCGGGATCACGGGCAGTCGGTCGAGCACGTCGTAGATGGTTCTCAGGGTCCTTTGCAGCTTCCCTTGCCAGGGATTTCGGAAGCTCATGCCGACCCGATCGGCGCTGACGGGCACGCAACCGGATCGGACCTCGTCGATGGGGACGCGAGCATCCGTGAGCGTATCGAGCCTGTGCAGACTTCGGGGGGTGACCAAGGCACCGTCATAGCCAGCAGTGCGCACCGCCTGATTATGGATTGCAGGCAGACACCCGGCAAAGACAACCTGCGCATTGGCGTGCTCGATCTGCTCCATTCGCTTGTAGACGGCCAGGGACTCCTGCTCCAACGCTTCCGTCACA
This sequence comes from Candidatus Latescibacterota bacterium, assembly GCA_965219385.1. Lineage (GTDB taxonomy): Bacteria > Latescibacterota > UBA2968 > UBA8231 > UBA8231 > CBDCNM01. The sequence continues at coordinate 36,096 of CBDCNM010000001.1, forward strand.
GCGCAGCTGTTGACGATAATCAGGTCTGCCTCTTCGGGACGGTCCGTGAGCTTCCAATCGTTCGTCTCCAGGTACCGGGTGATGAGTGCTCCGTCAAGGGCGTTCTCACTGCATCCAAGATTCACGCAGTGCGCAGTCTTCATCGTATCCTCCTGTCTCCAGAGGAATGCTTTGGAATTTCGGCGCTCTTATCATTAAAAAATAAACACTTAGGATTATCTACAGCACATCCTCTATGTAGGGTGTAGTATACTACGCATAGAGAAGGGCGTCAAGCCAAAATGGGGGCCAGAGGTTACAGACCGACCCGCAGGATCGGCGACCTCTCCTTTGCAAAAGTCATTTTTTAGACTTCTTCTCCCATCCCCGCTTCCCGCAAAGCCCCCAGCAGGCAGGGCACTCCGAAGAATAGCAGGCTCACGTACATGGGGCTCAGGCCCACGGACCCTCTGCGTTTGGGATCGTCGCTCCAGTCCTGAAGGGCAATCAGGTGCTGCAGGACGGCGCGGCCAACCTTTAGGTAGCGCGGGTTTTTTCGCAGCCGGTAGGCGTGGGCCAGGTGGCGACATACAATGCCGCCGTAGCTGTGCTGGATGGCCGTCTCTGCGTCAAAGTTCTGGCCGCAGAACCAGTCCACTGCCCTGCAGTAGACCGTGGCCACGTCCGCCCGCCCCGTCATCCGGTGCAGCAGTTCCAGGCCGATCATCAGGTAGTGCGTCTGGTAGCCTTTCTGTTCCGATGCCGGCAACACCCGAATAAGCGGGGCGTCCTCTCCCCGCAGCCTCAGGTGTTCCTGGTCGGTAAAGGGAGGAGCCGTGCCCATTTCCACGGCCAGGGTGGTGCCCTCGGTCGCCATCCCGTAGGGCGCCTGATCGGGCAGCCGGTCCGGGGTTGAAATCTGGAAGCGCTTGTGCCAGCTGCCGTCTTCGTTCTGCCCCCGGGCAATCGCGTCGTAGACCTCCTCGGCGCGCTTTTTGAAGCGCTCTTCGCCGCTCATCTCGTAGACGTAGAGCAGGCCGCGCAGGGTATTGGCAATGCTTCGCAGGCTGAAACTATAGGTCGGGTCCTCGGTCCAGCGATAGCGCAGGAAAAAGCCGCCGGTCTCGCGCAGTACTTCGGCGGTGCGCAAATCGCCGGTCAAGTAGTAGTAGTCCATCCAGTTGTCCACAAAGGTGTGCGAGGCGCACGGCTCATCCCCGTAGTGGTCGACGCTGTGGCGAAAACAACCACCCACCATGTAGGGACGGAAGGGATGGAAATGGCAGGTATCCACGTCCATGGAGTGTCGGGTCATGGCTTCCCCCAGGCGGAAATAGCGATCTTCTCCCGTGCGCAGGTAGTGTATCCAGACCCCGTGGCGAGGGTCCCATTCACTGTTGCACCAGCCCCAGCGGCCGTAAAAACGCCAGTTGTTGCGGGCTTCTTCCCAGGCCACCAGCATATCTCCCCAGTCGAAAAACCCGTACCACCCGCCCAGCTGTATGCTGCGTTCCACCCAATCCAGAAAACCCCGCATCATGCGCTCCGAAGCGGGAAAGGTCTCGGGGTCGAGCGGTGCAAATCCGCCCGTCACGTCGCACCGGGCGGTCCAGGCCGGGTCCACAGATACATGGGGAAAAGCCAGCAATCCGCGCAGGACGTCCGTGGTTTCCGCATCCTGGTCGGACCGGTAGAAAGAGATGAAAAATTCGCTGGTCTTGGCCGTACCCGCACCATCCGCGTACACCCCTTCCCCCTCGCCCCACGACACCTCTTCGCTGTAGCGCCTAAAGTTCAGCCGCCCGCCGTCCGGGTCGCGCCACAGATAAACATCGATGCCCCGTCCGCTGCCCGAGGTCCCCAGGGCCTTGGGGTACTCCTCGGCCATGGCGCGCAGCGCGACCCCTACGCCGGCCCGGTCGTTCTCCAGCGCCATCCAGCCCGCGGTGCGCTCGCCCTCAGCCGTGGTCTTTTTCCGACCGGCCGTCCGGCGTTCCAGGCGAAAGTGGTTGACCTGGCGCTGGGACAGCAGCAGGTAGTCGTCCGCAGCCAGGGAGCCCTCTTCGGAGCGGACCGATGAGACGCGGTAGCGCAGGGGGCCCTCCAGTGCCGCCGGCACCTGCACGGCGATCTCTTCTACTTCGGTCTGGCGCGGGTTGCAGGCCACGACCACCGTGGGCAGGACCCGCACAAAAGGCTGGCCGGCATAGGCGTAGAGGCGCACGATGTAGCGGAAGGGCCGGTAGCCTGAATAGTGGTGCATGGGCACATCGGCCTCAAAACTTCCCGCACAGCGGATCACCGCCCGCAGGGGACCGGACTCTTCCACCTCTACCCGATAGTCGTCCTCTGCCAGCGAGGCCAGACAATCGCCGCCCATGCCGTAGATCTGCCGTCGACCTTCCTGGGTGGAGAAGGATTCGCAGATTCTGATCCATGCTTCGCCGCCTTTTCCCGGGGGAACTATTTCGCACTCGGCGACAAAACCACCGTCTTGCTCCAGTCGGCCCAGTTCGACGGATTCGACCAGGCCGAAGCGCCGCCGGTCAATTGAGAAACGCAGCGGGCCGCTGCACACAGTGATGTACTGGTCGTCTTCCTCAATCTGTAGTCCAGGCCCTCCTTCAATGTCCTTGCTCTCTCCTCCATAACGCAGATTGTACACGGCTGTCCCACCTGCCGGCACATCCGCCTGAAAATCGGTCAGTACCCACTTCGTGCTTCCGTCGGGCCAGTAGCTCAATACCCGCAACTGGGATGCTACGGGCTCGCCCTGGGGATCCGCCACCCACACTGTATCCAGGTTTTGCAGCTCGCTTTCGGGCAGAGGCACACCCCGGGTAATGGGCCAGCGCCGACGGGAGATGCCCTGACTTTCCGTTACTCTGAGTTCAACTTTTTGCCCCTCTGCCATTATTTCATTTGTTCCTGATGGATTCCAAGAAGGTTTCTTAAGGATATTTGAGGAAACCCGTATTCGGGTGCTTTGCCTTCCAGTTGTTCCAGCGGGTGTGGATGGATTCGAATTCCGGCAGTTTCCGGTCGGCGTAGAAACCACTGATGCAGGTCAGACCGGTGTCGCCTGGCAGGTGGTACCACAGGCTTTCTGTCTCGTAGTCGAAGAGCACAAAGGTGTAGTTGTAGGTCCATCCACTGGCGCTCAGGGTCAGAATCTTGCCATTGATCTCGCGACTGTACACGGCAGTCAGGTTGGCCAGTGGTCAGAAGGCCACGGCTACGTGCGTCTCCCCGAAGACCTCGTTGGCGACTTCGTGCCAGGTCAAGGCACTATCCCAGGTGGGATAGGCGCGGATGAAACCGCTCAGGCTGACCCCCAGCACCGGAAAATCACTGGAATCGGACGGATAGTTCGGATGGCCCGGGGACAGCATCTGGGGATTCACGATAGGCTGGATGGCGTAGGGACCCAGGCCGAACTGGTACCCGGATGGAACCAGACCGTACCTCAGGGCATGGGTCACGTCCCAGGACTTGCCGGTGCGGTCAGTGATGATGGCCCGTCCACCTTTCTCAGCGTAGCTGTCCGTCCCCTGGTTGTCGTTCCCATAGTTCCTCTGGCTGCCCTCCTCATAGTAGCGGGAAGGGGTGTTGTAAATGCTGTCGCCGCTGCAACCACTCGAAAGCAGGCCGGCGAGACAGCCGAAAAGCGCGAGCAAGAGTGCGTGTATCATATGCTTGCCTCTACGGAGGAGAGGTTAGAAGCGCATCAGGTTCGGGTAGAGCATGAACTTGGTCTGGGGATGTTCCTGGCGCCACTGCTGCCAGCTCGCTCGCTTGGAGCGGAATTCCGGCAGGTGGCGGTCCCTGTGCGGACCGGAAATCCCGGTGAGTCCTCTGGTCCCGGGCAGGGGGTACCACAGGGTACCGGTCTCCTGGTCATAGAGCACAAAGGTCTGGCGGTAGGTCCACCCGCTCGGCGCCAGGGTCAGGGTCTGTCCATCCAGTTCGCGGCTGTACACGGCAGCCAGGTCCACCAGGGGTCAGTAGGCCACGGCGAACGGGGTCTCGCCGATGGTCTCGTTGACGATCTCGTGGCGTGCCAGCGGGCGAATGGGGTAGCTGCGCACATCGCCTTCGATCTCGGTGCCGATGACCGGGATGGTGTCCCAGGCCCCCGGATAGGCGGGCTCGCCGGGGGCGATCATCTCGGGATGGTCGAGGGGACGCATGGCGTTCTTGCCGATGCCGTACTCGAACCCGTGGCGGCTCATGCCGTAGTTTTGGACCGCATGGGTGATATCGAAACGCTCACCGCGGCGATCGGTGATGTAGATGCGCTCGGAGCCTTGCCGGCTTTCCCCGGCGGCCGCCCGGGTATCCATGGCCGGTGGCATTGGGGCGCAAGCGACAAACACAGTCAGTAGAGGCCAGGCAAAGGATCTAAGAAGCCATCTCAAAACCCCCGGCGGCCGTCGCCCGGCTGCAAAGGCGGAGGCCGGCATTGCCCAAAAGCAGCCATACCCCGGCGATCTAAGAAGCCTTCTAAAAAAATCGAAGCGCATGGGGAACATTCTCCTGTCTACCTACTAATATAAGAAACATGAAACATGTACAAAATCACCATTATCAGTACCTTGATGAACCCACGTGAAGAACATGCCGGGATCAAGGTCGGAAGGGGATGTTGCCGGGGGCGTTTTGTGGGGGGGTAGTGGCCGGGAATAGACTAAGGAGGCCGGCCGATCTTTGGGGTGGCACCTGAGGCGAGCCCGACAACCAGAGAAAGGTCGCTCAACCATCTGGGACTCATAAAACGCCAGAGGCGGCATTCCCTTTCGGCCGTTCGCCGATTTCGCTCGGGCTCGGGGCGCAGCAGCAGGGAGGGATGAGACGGATATCCGCTTGGAGGGCGAATGAGCATACTTTACGGAAGGATCTGAAAATATTATTTTTGCAACTTGGGCAGAGTTGGTATCGTCTAAGAGTTGGTATCGTCTATAAAATAAACATCCAGGAGAACCCAGCCGTGAAGCACAAAACCATCTTTGTCGGATTGATCCTGGGACTGGCGGTCAGCCAGGTCCAGGCCGGGGTTTTCGACCAGTTCGAAGATATCGAAGTCCTGATAAAAATGCACATGCTCTCGGGCGGCCCGGGGAAAGATGGGATCCCGGCCATGACCAACCCCGAGTTCGTGGATCCGGACCAGGTCGAATACGTGCGGGACGACGAGTTGGTGATGGGGGTCTACATGCATGGAGAGGTCAAGGCCTATCCGGAGAATCTGGGCTGGTGGCACGAAATCGTCAACGACCAGATCGGCGACCAGTTCATCTCGGTCACCCTGTGTCCGCTCACCGGTACCGGCATGGTCTTCAATGCCACGGACGCGGACGGCAGCCAGATCGAATTCGGGGTGTCGGGTTTTCTGATCAACACCAACCTGGTGATGTACGACCGCCGCAACGACCGGACCCTTTACCCCCAGATGATCTACACCGGCCTCAACGACGATTTCAAGAACCAACAGCTGGAGTTGCTGCCGGTGGTGGAGACCACCTGGGGGATGTGGAAGCAGATGTACCCCGAAACCAAGGTGGCCCAGTTCGGGACGGGCCTGGAGCGCTACTCCGAGCGGAAACAGCAGAGTTACCTCGATGTTGATCGCTTCCGCAGTTATCCCTATGGAAACTACCGGACCGACAACAACAACCTGTTTTTATATGCCCGGCCTACTTCCTCTATGGATCTGAGAACCCTCGAAGTCAAGGATGTGGTGCTGGGGTTGTGCCAGAACGACCAGCTCAAAGCCTACCCCTTCCCGGATATGCCGGACGGGGCCGTGATCAACGACGAACTGGGGGGCGTGCCCCTGCTGGTGGTCTTCGAGCGGGAGGCGTCCCTGGCCATACCCTTTTATCGCGAGGTGGACGGCCAGGTATTGACCTTCTACGAGGTTGAGCCCGAGGGGAATCTGCCGGTGGAGTTCATGGACGCGGAGACCCGCTCGCGCTGGAATTTGCGCGGCGAGGCCGTCTCCGGTCCGCTGGCGGGCCAGCGCCTGCGGCAGATGCCGGGCTACAATTCGATGTGGTTCGCCTGGGCCACCTACTGGCCTGAAACCGACTTGTGGACCTTTGGAGAAGGCATCATCGAACCACCGCCCACGACCGTAGAGGAAGAGGATATCGCCGCCCTGCCGGAGCACTTCGTCCTGAGCCAGAACTATCCGAACCCCTTCAATCCGACCACCCACATCCAGTACGCCCTGCCGCAGGACGGCCTGGTGCGTCTGAGCGTGTACAATGCGGCCGGCCAGAAGATCCGCACCCTGGTGGACGGGTATCGGGCCCAAGGGCTCTACCTGCAGGACTGGGACGGTCGCGATGAAAGCGGGGCCCAGGTGTCCAGTGGCACCTACCTCTACCGTCTGGAAATGCCCGAACAGGGGCTGTGTCAGACCCGGAGTATGACCCTGATGCGCTAGAGCTACAGGTCCATCGGGTAGAGATTGGTAAGCAGCTGGCCTTTGAGTCGGACGCTTATTATTTTTTTAGAATGTCTCCCGGGTAGATTTACACGATCCATCAACAGAGGATTGGAAAAACCATGCTGAATTTCATTGGCCAATACACCAAATGGCTCCACACCCGGTGGCCGGCCGGCGTGGTGGAGAAGCTGCCTCAGGTCGACGAAAACGGCCGCAGCAATATCCCAGGGCTCTATATCGTCGGCGACCTGACCGGGATTCCCCTGCTCAAGTTTTCCTCGGATTCGGGGGCGCGGGCCGTGCAGCACATCGCCGCCGACCAGGATTTTCACCGCCTGCGCCAGGCGCAGGCGGACGAGGATATCCTCGACGTGGCCGTTGTCGGCGCCGGAGTCTCGGGCATGGCCGCGGCCCTGGCGGCCCGCAGCGCCGGGCTTTCCTTCGAGATTATCGAGGCCACCGAACCCTTTTCCACGGTGGTCAATTTTCCCAGGGGCAAACCCATCTACACCTACCCGACCGAAATGCTACCGGCGGGCGATCTGCAGTTCACCGCCGAGGTCAAAGAGCCCCTGGTCGAAGAACTCAGAGCCCAGACCCTGGAACAGGGCATCGAGCCGCGTATGGCCCGCGTCGAACAGGTGCAGCGGCGGGGAGACCTCTTCGAACTGGTGATTCCGGGCCAGGAAAATTTGCGGGCCCGGCGGGTGATTGTGGGCATTGGCCGCTCGGGCAACTTTCGCAAACTGGGGGTCCCTGGCGAAGACCTAGACAAGGTCTACAACCGCCTGCACGACCCCAAAGATTACGGCGACAGAAAGGCACTGGTGGTGGGCGGCGGCGACAGCGCCCTGGAGACGGCCATTGCCATTGCCCTGGCCGGAGGGCAGGTCACCTTGTCCTACCGCAAGCCGGAATTTGCCCGTCCCAAGCCGGAGAACATCGAAAAGCTCGACCAGTTGGCGGCGGATCCTATGGCCGACGTAGCGGTCGAAACGCCCACCTCCGAACGGGTGACCACCTCCAGCGGCCACTTCCTGGAAGAGGGCCGCAAGGCCGGCAGCATCCGCCTGATGATGGGCAGCACGGTCCAGCGCATCGAGGCAGAGGAAGTGGTGATCAAGGATGCCCAAGGCGAGGAGGTCCGCCTGCCCAACGACGCGGTCTTCAGCATGATCGGACGCGAGGCTCCACTCGATTTCTTTCGCCGCGGCGGGGTTGCGATCAGGGGAGAAATGAGCGGCAAACAGTGGGTCGGACTGGCGCTGTTCGTGGCTTTTTGCGCCTTTGTGTACAACTGGAAGGCCGGAGGGCAACTCACCCAGGTCTTTGAGCAGAACGGGTGGTTTCCCTACCAGATCCCCGCTCTGCTCAAAGGACTCGGGACCGGACTGTCGGCCCGGGCGGCGGAGCCTTCTACCTTTGTGGGCACCCTGATCCTCAATCTTGGACAACCCGGGTTCTACTACAGCCTGGTCTACTCGCTGCTGGTGGCCGTCTTCGGGTACCGCCGCATCCGGCGCCGCCAAACCCCCTATATCAGGGCGCAGACTCTGTGCCTGACCGCGGTGCAGATTCTGCCCCTCTTTCTGCTGCCCTACCTGATTTTGCCTTACCTAGGGTACAACGGCTTTTTCGACGCTGGTTTTGCCCGGAGCGTTGCAGATGCGCTTTTCCCCCAGGTAGACTACGGCCACGGCCGCGAGTACTGGCGCGCCTTCGGTCTCGTCTTGGCTTGGCCGCTGTTTATCTGGAACGTGTTCACCTACCAGCCCCTGTGGTGGTGGCTGGGGATCAGCCTGGTGCAGACCGTTGTGCTCATCCCCCTGATCATCTATTTCTGGGGCAAGGGGTCCTATTGCGGCTGGATCTGCTCCTGCGGCGCCCTGGCCGAGACGCTGGGGGATCAGCACCGCCACAAGATGCCCCACGGGGCCTCCTGGAACAAGGTGAACATGGTGGGGCAGGTCATCCTGGGGTTGTGCGTGGTACTGCTGATTGGCCGGATTTTCAGCTGGGTATGGCCCGATACCGGCGCCGGCGGAATGTTGCGCGGCCTGTACGAAGGGCTGCTCTACGACTGGAAACCCTTCGGGATACAGCTCAATTACAAGTGGGTCGTAGACCTTTTTCTGGCCGGTATTATCGGGTACGGGGCCTATTTCTGGTTCAGCGGCCGGGTCTGGTGCCGCTTTGCCTGTCCCCTGGCCGCGCTGATGCACATCTATGCCCGCTTCAGCCGCTTCCGCATCCTGGCCGATAAGAAGAAGTGCATTTCCTGCAATGTGTGCACCTCGGTCTGCCACCAGGGGATCGACATCATGAACTTTGCCAATAAGGGGTTGCCCATGGCCGACCCGCAGTGCGTGCGCTGCAGCGCCTGCGTGGAATCGTGTCCCACGGGCGTGCTCGAATTCGGCCAGGTCAATCCGGGTAGTGGCCAGGTTTTGAAACGGGACGGGCTGGCGGCCTCGCTGGTGCGCCAGCACGAGGCTTGATTGACATTTGATCTTCGGCGAATTAACTTCTTGAAACCTGATTTCCAAGACGGCTTCTAAAATTAGCTTCTGCGCGCAAGGAGGCGTGGAGATGAAGGTGCTGTAGTCTTTTTCCGTTCGATTCACCTTTCAACCCAGGAGGCAGGTTTATGGCATCGGTGAAAATCACCTTTATCGGGCACGCGTCTTTCCGCTTCGAATCCGACAAGGGCACTGTAGTGTACTTCGATGCCTGGCTGGACGACAACCCCACGGCCAAGATGAAGCTGGCGCAGGTCGACAAGGCCGACATCGTTATCGCCACCCACGGACACCAGGACCATATCGGGGATTCTTTCGCCATCTGCAAGCGCACCCGGGCCAAGTTTGTGGGCAACTACGAGTTGTGCGTGGTGGCCGAAGCGCATGACCTCAAGATGGGCTCTCGAGCCCTGTCCATGAATCCGGGAGGCACGGTCAAGGTCAAAGACGCGACCATCACCATGACCCAGGCCCACCACTCCCAGTCCATGTCCCCGGCGCTGGCCTATGGTCCGCCGCCCGAGGGCCACTACTTCAGGCCGGACAGCGCAGTCAGCGGCTTTGCCATTGCCTTTGCCAACGGCATCACCATCTACGACACTTCGGATACCTGTGTGTTCAGCGACATGCAGTTGATCAGTCAGATGTACGGACCGCAAATTGCCATTTTGCCGGTGGGCGGCCAGTACACCATGGGGGTGCGCGAGGCAGCGCGAGCTGCCGGTTTCATCCGGCCCGATATCGTCATTCCGTGTCACTACGGCGAGATCATGGGGCAGCCGGCCGATATCGACGAGTTGAGTCGAGAGGTGCGTTTCCTCTCGCCCAATACCCGGGTGGTGCCGCTCAAGCCGGGACAGAGCGCGACCTACACGGCCAGTAGTCTCAAGGTGGGACGTTAAAGCCAGCGCATGACCAGGTCGCCGACGATGTAGCCGGCAGCAGCCACGCCCATGCCCACGGCGAACATTTCCAGGCCGCTGCGCAGGAAGCGGCGCCCGGTGAAGATGCTCCGGGCGGCGCCCACGGCAAAGTGGGAGAGCATGGCCAGCGCGAACGAGAGCCAGATGGCTACGGATCCTTGTAAAAAGAGAAAGGGCGCCACCGGGATCAGGGCACGGCCACGGCCGTGGCCGTGCCGGTGATCCAGCCTTCCCTGAGAGGGGGGGTATGGGCCTCGCCAATGTGCAACTCTTCGCGGACCAGTTCGTCGAGCGCGCGTTCGGGTACCTGCATGGTCTCGGCCGCCAGCCGATGGGCTTGCTCTTCGGTCATGCCCTTGCTTTGATAAATCAGGGCCAGTTCCTTCTCCTCCACCTCGGGCATCAGGTGGAGCTCCTGCCTTTCGATGGCGATCTCGTGGGCGTAGACCTCTTGCTCGCTCTTGGCGGCCAGATAGCCCGAGGACCCCATGGAAAGAGCGTCCGCCAGGGTTCCGGCCAGACCGGTTGCCAGGATGATATGGTCGCTGGCCTGGGCGCCGATGACGCCGGCCACCAGGCCGAAGTTGGCGGTGAGGCCATCGTTGAAGCCGTAGACCACGTTGCGCAGGAAGCCGCCCGACTTGGTATGGTGCCAGGACTCCCCGGTAACGCCAGCCATCTTGCCTAGGGTTTCCGCGTGTTCGGCCGATTCTTTGCCCAGGGTGCGGGCCGCGTCCCCGGCTGGACCCGCGGAATTCTGGCGATAGAGGTCCAGGTAGCTCATCACCTCCTGGCCCTCTTCGCGCAGGAGCAGGGGGAGTAGGATGGAAGGGCTGAAGCGGCGGGCGATCCAGGCGAGCAGGCGGGCCTGGAAGGAGGGCTGCGGCGGAGCCAGCTCGATATCGCGCTCGGCGAAGACCTTGTGCCACAGGGCGGTGTGGCGATCCTCGACGTCGGCGAGGCGGGAGTAGATTTCCCGGCGCCTGGGGTCGGGTTCGACCTCGGCGAGGACCCGGTAGAGGTAGGCGGCGTCGACCTCGTCTTCGAGGTGGTGGCGCCACAGGGCAATGTCGTCGGGGGTATCGTTCATTGCCTCAATGTACTCAAAAATCTTTTTTCGGCAATAGACCAAGGAGGCCGGCCGCTCTTCAGGGCAGCACCTGAGGCGAGCCCGACCACCAGGGAAAGGTCGCTCCGCCGTCTGGGACTCATAAAACGCCAGAGGCAATGTTACCTTAAACATTAAACATTATTCTTCCGGGAAGGATCTAAAGATTATGGTCGGAGCAACCAGGCTTTAATCTAGGCATGAGGGAGAGATGAAAAGATATATTTTGCTAGGATTTGTTGCCCTGGCCGCTGGGCTGGGCGGGTGCGGCGGCGAGGAAAAGAAAGAAGGCGGCAGAGGCTGGGGCGGCCAGGGGGGTAGTGGGTTGCCCGGAGGAGAGGCCGCCATCCCGGTGCGGGTCGCAGCGGTGGAGCGCGGCGATATTTCCGCCTATATCCAGACCTATGCCCGGCTGGAGGCCGAACGCTGGATCAACGTGGTAGCCCGCGCCGCGGGATTGGTCACGGAACTCCGGGTAGAAGAAGGAGATCGGGTCGAGGAGGGGGAAATCCTGGTGCGGCTGGACGAGGAGGAGCTGGCTTTGCGGGTGGAACAGGTGGAGGTCCTCCTGGAGCAGGCCCGCGCCTCCCACGCGCGCACCCAAGCCTTGCACGCGCGCGCCTTGGTCAGCGAGGAAGAGCTGGAGGCAGCCAGGCACCAGCTGGAAAATGCCCAGGTGAGCCTCAAGGAGGCTCGCCTGGACCTGGCCTACGCGGATGTCCGGGCGCCGATCTCGGGCGTGGTGATGTTGCGCTCGGTGGAGATGGGGGATATGGTGGGACTGAACCAGGAGATTTTCGCTCTGGCCGATCTGGAACCGCTGCTGGTGCGGATCCAGATCCCGGAGAAGCGCATGCACCAGATCCGGGTGGGGCAGGAAGCCAGAATCATCATTGATTCCCTGCCCGATACCTCCTTTACAGGCAAGGTGCGCATGATCAGTCCGCTGGTGGATCGGCAGAGCGGCACGGTCAAGGTCACCCTCGAAACGTCCGCCGCCGGCCTTTTGAAGCCGGGCATGTTCGCCTCGGTGCAGATCATTACCGCGCAGCACCCCCGGGCCCTGATCATCCCCAAGAAGGCCCTGGTCTTGGAGACGGACGAGGACGATGTATTTGCCCTTGCAGAGAACAAGGCGCGCCGGGCGCGCGTCAAATTGGGGTTTGTCGAAGGGGACCGGGTGGAGGTGCTGGAGGGCCTGGCCGAGGGGGATCAGGTGATCACCGTGGGGCAGGAAGGGCTCAAGGATGGCCAGGCCGTGCGGATCGCGGGCCAGGAGGTACAGACTGGAGAGCTTGCCGAGCAGAAAGGTCCGGGCGCCCAGGACGATCCGGGGGCCGGGCGCTGGGGCCGGGGCGGATCCGGCGGCAAAGGCCTGCCCGATTCGGCGACCGTGGTACAGCGGATGCAGGAGCGCCTCGGCCTGAGCGAGGCCGCGGCGATCGAGCAGTGGAAGAGGAGGAAACAACGCTTTGAACAACGCCAGAGCGAAAGCGATTGAGCCATGAAGCTGATCCATTTTTCCACCAGCCGGCGGGTCACCGTGGCCATGCTGATGGTGGCGGTGATCGCCTTTGGCCTGGTGGGTTTTTCCCGGCTGGCAGTGAATCTGCTGCCGGATATCACCTACCCGGCCATCACCGTCCGCACCGAGTACCCGGGCGTGGCCCCGCTGGAGGTAGAACGGCTGATCTCGGAGCCGATCGAGGGCCTGGTAGGGGTAGTGAACAACGTGGTCCGGGTGAGTTCGGTCTCGCGGCCTGGGCTTTCGGACGTGGTGGTGGAGTTCGCCTGGGGCACCGACATGGATTTCGCCTCCCTGGATATCCGCGAAAAACTGGATCTGGCGCAGCTGCCGCGCGAGGCCGGCAAACCGGTGTTGCTGCGCTTTGATCCGGCCCTGGATCCGATCATGCGGGTGGCCCTTTATGGCGGTTCCAGCCTGATGGAGCTACGCCGGGTGTCCGAGGAGCGCCTGCGCCTGGACCTGGAGAGCCTGGAGGGAGTGGCGGCAGTGCGGGTCGAGGGCGGCCTGGAAGAGGAGATCCAGGTGGAGGTCGAGACCGCGCGGCTGGATTACCTCGGCCTTCCCATCGGCCAGGTGACCAGCCGCCTGGCGGACGAAAATGTCAACCTGACCGGCGGCCTGCTCAAGGACGGCGAAGCCGAGTTCCTGGTGCGCACCCTCAACCAGTTCCAGGACGTGGACGAGATCGGCGAAATCGTCGTGGGCCAGATCGGCAATGCCGCCCTCAAGTTGGAGGATGTGGGCCGGGTCAGCCGGGGCCACAAGGAACGGGATGTCATCGTCCGGATCAACGGCCGGGAAGGGGTGGAAATCGCCGTTTTCAAGGAGGGCGACGCCAATACCGTCCGCGTCAGCGCGGCGGTGCGGGAACGGCTGCAAGGATTCCAGCAGGACAACAAAACCCTCCTCGAAGACGCCCGCATGGAGCTGGTGTTCGACCAGGCGACCTTCATCCAGCAGGCCGTGGACGAGGTCCTCAATACCGCGATCCTGGGCGGCATCCTGGCCGTGGTCATCCTCTACCTTTTTCTGCGCAATCTCCAGAGCACCGCCATCATCAGCCTCTCCATCCCGATCTCGGTGGTGGCCACCTTCTTTCTGATGTTCGGTTCGGAGGTGAGCCTGAACATCATGTCCCTGGGCGGCCTGGCTCTGGGGGTGGGCATGCTGGTGGACAACTCCATCGTGGTCCTGGAAAGCGTACAGCGCTACCGCGAAAAGGGCCTGGAAGCCCTGGAGGCGGCCCGCCGCGGCAGCAGCGAGGTGGGCAGGGCGGTGATCGCCGCGACCCTGACCACGGTCTGCGTGTTCGTGCCCATCGTCTTTGTGGAGGGGGTGGCCGGGCAGTTGTTCAGGGACCAGGCCCTGACCGTGACCTATTCGCTGGTGACCTCCCTAATCGTGGCCCTGATGCTGATCCCCATGCTCTCGTCCCTGAGTTTCAGGCGGATGGTAGAAGAAGAGGAGAAAGAGGAGAAAGAGGAGAAAGAAGCGGGCGTCCTGGTGCGCGGCCCGGCGTTTTTGCTGCGCGGATCGCAGCGCGGAATCGCTTTCCTGGGGTGGATCCTGGGGCTCTTGTTCAGGCCGTTTTACTGGGGTTTCGACGCGGTCTATGCGCTCCTCAGCGGCTACTACCCCAGGTTTCTGGGCTGGGCCTTGCGGCACCGGGCCTTGGTGCTGTTCAGCGCCGTGCTGATCGCGGCCCTGGTCCTGTACCGGGCCCAGTCTCTGGGGCTGGATCTGATCCCGGAGATGAGCCAGGGGGAATTCCTGGTGGACCTGGAATGGCCGGCCGGCACACCGCTGGAGGCCACGGCCCGGCAGGTGGCGGCCATCGATACCCGGATCCGCGGCCTGGAGGGGATAGAAACCGTGTTCGGCACCGTGGGCGCCAGCGGGGAGTCGGGGGGGTACGCGGACGAAAAGAAAGAGCATATGGCCCAGCTCCAGGTGCGCCTGAAAAAGGGCTTCTCACGCCAGGACGAGGAGCGGGTCATGGAAGAGGTGCGCCTGGGTTTGAGTGCGGTCCCGGCCCTGGAATACAAATTCTCGCGGCCCTCCTATTTTTCCTTTCGCACCCCGGTGGAGGTGGAAATTTCGGGCTACAACCTGCAGACCTTGCACCTCTTGGGGGAAGAGGTGGCCCAGCGTTTGGCGCCGATCCCCGGACTGGTGGACATCAAGTCCAGCGCCGCGGGCGGACAGCCGGAGATCCAGGTGGTCTTCGACCGCCAGCGGGTCGCCGAGGTGGGCACCACCATCCAGGCCATCGGCCAGCTGCTGCGCAACAAACTCCAGGGAGACGTGGCCACGGAGCTGACGCGCCAGGATCGCAAGATCGACATCCGGGTGCGGGCGGTCGAGAGCGAGCGCCGCGATCTGGAGGATTTGCAGCAGCTGACCATCAGCCCGGCCACCTACCCGGTACCGGTGCCCCTGGAGGCGGTAGCCACCGTGCAGGTGGTGGAAGGCCCGGCCGAGATTCGCCGCCTGGATCAGGAGCGGGTGGCGGTGGTGGGCGCCAATCTCAACGGTCGCGATCTGGGCAGCGTGGTGCGGGAGATCGAAGATGAGACCGCCCAGATTCCTTTGCCCGAAGGTTTTGCAATTTCAATCGGCGGTCAGAACGAGGAAATGGTGCGTTCCTTTGACAGCATGAAATTCGCCCTGGCCCTGGCGGTATTCCTGGTCTACTTGGTAATGGCCTCGCAATTCGAATCCCTGCTGCACCCCCTGGTGATCATGTGCACCATTCCCCTGGGGCTGGTGGGCAGCGGCCTGGCTTTGCTGCTGACGGGAGAGAGCATCAGCGTCGTGGTGCTGATCGGTCTGATCATGCTGGCCGGCATCGTGGTCAACAACGCCATCGTCCTGGTGGACTATATCAATCATTTGCGACGGGGCGAAGGCCTGGCCAAAATGGATGCTGTCCTGCGCGCCGGCACCCTGCGCTTCAGGCCCATCCTGATGACCACTTCCACCACTGTCCTGGCCTTGTTGCCCATGGCCCTGGGGCTGGGAGAAGGGGCGGAGATCCGCGCCCCCATGGCCATCACCGTGATCGGGGGGCTGCTCTTTTCTACGGTTCTGACCCTGGTGGTGATACCCGTGGTCTACACTGTGGTGGATCGAGGGAAGTAGCTTGTGAAACTGGCTGAATTCGCCGTAGATCGGCCCATTACCGTGATCATGATTACCCTGTGCCTGCTGGTGCTGGGCATGGTCTCCCTGGGGCGTTTGCCCCTGGAGCAACTGCCCACTATTTCCTCGTCCGGGGTTCGGGTCTCCGCGACCTACAAATCCACCTCGCCCGAAGAGGTGGAGCGCCGCATCACCCTGCCCCTCGAAGAGGTCCTGGCCACCCTGAATAATATCGAGTCCATCAGCTCCACTTCTTCCCCCAACAGCGGCTCCGTGCGGGTGGACTTCAAGGCCGGCACGGACATGGACCTGGCCAATATGGAAGTGCGGGAACGAGTGGACCAAGTGAGAGGGCTGCTGCCCGAGGACCTGGACCGGATCCGGATCTGGCGCTGGCAGAGCGACCAGCGGGCCATACTCTACGCCAGCATGGGCTGGCGGGGGGAGGGCGACCGCCTCTTCGACATTGCCCGCAAGGTGGTAGAGCCGCGTTTGCTGCGGCTGGATGGGGTGGCCAATGTGACGGTGGAGGGCATGGATGAGAAGCAGTTGATCGTCGAGCTGGACCAGGAGCGCCTGGAGGCCAACCAGGTCTCCCTGCCGAGCCTGGGCTGGCAGGTGCGCACCAACAACGTGAATACCTCCCTGGGCTGGGTTGTGGACGGGGGGCAGCGCTACATGGTCCGGACCCTGGGAGAATTTGCCACCGTAGATGAAATCGGCCGCTTGCCCCTGATCGGTCGCAGTATCCGCCTGGAGGATGTGGGGGATGTGGTCTACGCCTACCCGGAGAAAAAGCGCTACGAACGGCTCAACGGCATGGACGCCGTAACCGTGGAGGTGTTCAAGGCCCCCACGGCAAACGTGGTGGAAGTGGCCGACAGGGTGCGCCAGACCCTGGAACAAATCGAAACCGAGTACGGCGGGCAACTCGAAATCGAGGTCGTCCGCGACCGCGCCGCGAGCGTGCTGCGGGAGGTGGACAACCTGAAGACGGCGGCTTTTATGGGCGCCTTCCTGGCCGTGGGCATCATCTTCTTCTTCCTGAGGAATATCCGCAGTACCCTGGTCATTGCCGTGTCCATTCCAACCGCGGCGGTGTGCGTGTTTACCGGCATGTACCTGGCGCGCGAGTTCTTCGGCTCCACCATCACGCTCAACATGGTCTCCATGATGGGGCTGATGCTGGCCGTGGGCATGCTGATGGACCCGGCCGTGGTGGTGCTGGAAAGCATCTTCCGCAAGCGCGAGGAAGAGGATAGCGGGCCGCGCCAAGCCGCCCTGAGCGGCAGCAAAGAAGTGGGCATGGCCGTGGTCGCCTCTTCCCTGACGACCATGTGCGTGTTCGTCCCTTTCTTCTTCCTCTCCGACAGTCGCACGACCCGGTGGTTGGGCGATGCGGGCATGAGCATCTGCCTGGCCGTTGTCGTGTCCATGGTGGTATCGCTTTCGGTCATTCCCCTGGCCACTTCCAGGCTGTTCAAGAAAGACTACGCCCGCTTCGATCCATGGCTGAAGAGGATGGTTGCGCTGGCGCTGCTGGCTACGGCCGGCTGGGTCCTCTACAGTACAGGTTGGGAAGAAAGTCGGGTCTGGGCGAGCCGCTGGCTGGAGCGCATCGGCGCCTCCTTCGCGGGCCTGGAGTGGACCCTGACCGATGGCCTAGCCGCGATCCTCGTGGTCCTGGGGCTGCTTGGGTGGAGGATGCTCTTCAAAGGAGAGTATCGCCGCTTCGCACCCTGGCATGGAGCCGGAGCCCTGGCGCTGCTGGTGGGCCTAGTCGGATGGGAGGGGTACGGCGCGGGCTGGCAGGCTGTATCGGAAGGGGCCTTCGGCGGGCTGGAGGGCCTGGCCGTTTTGCTGGAGGAGGAGGGTTGGAGGTGGATCCTCGCCGAGTGGAAGAGCGCGGCGAGCCTGCTGCTTTTAGCGGCCCTTCTGTGGAGGTTCCGCCGCTACTGGCCGCTGCTGGCCTCAACCGCCTTGTTGAGTGCGGGGGTTTACTTTGGACTGCTGACCGCGTCGGCGCAGGTCGCGCTGGTGGTTCTGTTGCTCTTGTCCGGGATAGGGTGGAGCTTTCGCCGCTACGGGATGCGTCGCTCCTACGCGAACCTGCTCAACTTGACCCTGGATCACCGGACCGACATCCTGCTGATCACGGGCGCCCTGGTGGTCTTGAGCCTGCACCTTTTCGGACAAATCGAGCAGCGCGGCACTCCCTGGACGCCGGAGCGCCGGGTGGATGTCAGCGTGGAGGTGGACAGGAGCTATAGTCTGGAAGAAGTGCGGGCGATGTTCGAGGAGATGGAGCGGATGATCCTGGCGCACAAGGAGGAGCTGGACGTGGAATCTCTGTCGAGCAATTTCCGTCAGCGGCGCGGGCGCCTGACCGTGCGTCTGGTGGATGCGGACGACGGCCGGCTGTCCACCATGGAGGCCACCAACGCCATCAAGAAACGCCTGCCCGAGAAGGTGGGGGTCAAGTACAAGATGGGGCGGACCCGGAGCTGGGCCGGGCGCACCATGGGGGTGGAGGTCCAGCTCCGCGGCCGGGATGCCGAAGTGCTGGAGGTCCTGACCGAGGAGGTGGGGACCCAGCTGGCTCGCCTGCCCGGAGTGCAGGACGTGGACAGCAGCCTGGAGGAGGGCGAGGAGGAGATCCGGGTTCGGGTGGACCGGGAACAGGCCCTCGGTTACGGGCTTTCGCCCCAGGAGATAGGCAGCACCATAGCCACGGCTCTGGGTACCCGGCGCACCACCTCTTTCAAGACCCAGGACCGGGAAATCGATGTGGTGCTGCAGCTGGAGAAAGCGGATCGGTTGAACCTGGAGCAGCTGCAAAACAGCCGCTTCGAGGGCCGCGACGGCACTCCGATCCAGCTGGCCAGCCTGGCGGATTTTCGCCTCCAGGAAGGTCCCAGGAATCTCCAGCGCGAGGATCGGCAGCTCACGGTCACGGTCTTTGCCAATACCAAAAGCCGCCAGCAGGCCTACGGGCTGACGAACCAAGTCAAACAGATGATGGGCACGGTGGCCCTGCCGCCGGGGTATTCCTGGGACCTGGGCCGTCAGGCCCGCTGGATGCAACAGGACACCCGGGACAGCAATTTCACCCTGATCTTCGCCCTGTTGCTGATCTATCTGATCATGGCCTCGCTCTTCGAATCGCTGATCCATCCCTTCACCATCATGCTGGCCATTCCCTTTTCCGTGATCGGCGTGGCCCTGGGTCTTTATGCCCTGGATGTCCCCATGGACAACAACGCCACGCTCGGGTTGCTGATCCTGTTCGGGATTGTGGTGAACAACGGGATCGTGCTGATCGATCACATCAACCACTACCGGCGCGAGGGTCTGGAGCGGCGCCTGGCCATTGTGCGCGGCGGCCAGAACCGGATGCGCCCGATTTTGATGACGGCTTCCACCACCATCCTGAACCTGATGCCTCTGGTCCTGCCGATGATCTACGGCACGGCCGAGGGGTTTGCCAAGCGCTGGGGGCCGGTGGGGCTGGTGGTGGTCTGCGGCTTGACCACGTCCACCTTTCTGACCTTGATTCTGGCGCCCACCCTCTACTCCTTGCTGGACGATGTGGCGCTGTGGGCGCGGCGGGTGATGAGGACGGCGCGGGGTTGACAGTGGGCGGTCAGGAGGGGACCTGGCCTGTAGCGTTTTACGAGTCCCAGATGGCTAACCGGTCTTTTTTCACCGTCTGAGTCTATTGCAGTTGACCCAGTGAATTTCGGCAGGGTTCCTTGTCTATTCCTCAACTCCACCCCCCCCACAAAACGCCGCCGGCAAAATCCCCTCCTGGCCTCAAACGGCGCATGTACGCTATCTTGTGATTGATTGCCGCTTTTCCATGTTTTTTCTCGATGGGGACCTCATATGATACGATCGAGCCTTCTTTTGCTGTTGCTGTTGCCTGCCGGGCTGGCAGCCCAACCCTTGACTCTGGAGCAGTGCATAAAACGGGCGCTCAAACAGAATACCGGTGTCCTGGTCGCCGAGCAGAGTCTGCGGCGCTCCGAAGCCGATGTGAAGTCGGCCCGGTCCAGCCGCCTGCCCTCGGCCAACGCCACCCTCTTCGGATTCGGGCGTTCGCGCACGGGGCCCGCCGTCAGGATCCAGGAAAACCCCACGGGCGAGCTTGATTCCGATACCGGCCAGCGGATTTTCCAGGAGGAGAAAACCCGCATCCCGGCCATAGATCGAAATTCCTATTCCTTCAGCGCCTCGCTGAGCCACACCTTCTACGATGCCGGGCGCCGGGCCAACGACCACAAGGCAGCGCGCCACAACCTGGATAGTTCGGAGAGCAACTTCCAGGCGCGCCGGGCAGAAGTGGTGGCCAGTGTGAAACGACGCTACTACGAGTTGCTCAAGGCCGCGGAGCTGGTGCAGGTCCAGGAAGAGTCGTTGAAGCTGAGTGAAAAACAGCTGGAGAACGCCCGGGTCCGGCTGCAGGTGGGATCGGGCACGGAAGTGGATGTGCTGCGGCTCCAGGTGGCCCTGGACAATGCGCAATCGCAGTTGATCAATGCGGAGCAGGGCGTGTTCCTGGGCAAGGCGCAGTTGAACCACGTCATGGGAGAGGATGTGCGCGCTCCTCTGAAGGTGGCGCGGCTGCAGGAAGTAGAGTGGAAAATGCCGGTGGCGCAGGACAGCCTTCCCAAAATCGTGGCTCGGGTTGCGACGCGCAACCCCGCCCTGCAAAGCCTGAACCAGGCGGTGGTGGCTTCCGAGTACAACCTGAAGGCGGCCCGGGCCGCCTGGTACCCCCGGGTGTCGGGCAGCCTCAGCTACAGCCGCAACAACGAGGTATTCGACCGGGTCTACCAGGACCTGGACCAGAACTATCGCCTGAACCTGGGGATGTCCCTGACCTACAACATGTTCGACGGGGGCCTCAGACAGGCCAATATAGACCGTTCCTGGGTGGCCCTCGAAAGCGCCCGGATGAACGCCAGGCAACAGGAGCGGGAAATCGCCTTGCAGATCGAGACGGCGTACCTGGAACTGGTCCGTCTGGAGAAAATCCTGCGCCTGGGCGAGCGCACCGTGAAACTGGCCGAGGAGGATCTGCGGCTGGCCGAGGAGCGCTACCGGGTGGGCAAAGGACGGCTCCTGGAGGTGCTCGACGCCCACGTGGGTTTCACCGAGGCGCGCAGCAACCTGGTGCGGACCCGCTACGATTTGAAGATCGCCGAGGCCGATCTGGAGTACCTGACAGGAGGGTAGTAGGCGCGACAAACTGGAGCTAAACAAGGGGCCGGTCGTCGGGAGACAACCGGCCCCTTGTTTGGGCGCTACGTTGCCCGGAAGAGGGGAAAGGGTTAGATTGTTTTTTGTAGATTGAAGGCACGTTCGCCTTCGTGAATTCTGATACCTAGGTAACGGTTCATGGAAATACTAGGCGGGCCCCTCTTCGGGGTGGCAGGAGCCGGCGAGTCGCACGGGCCGGCCATCACAGCCATTGTATTCGGCTGTCCTCCCGGCCTTGAGATAGAACGCTCCGAGGTGCAAAGCTACCTGGACCGGCGCAAGCCGGGCAGCAACAAGCATGGCACCCCACGCCGTGAGGAGGACCAGGTCGTCTTTGTCTCGGGGCTCTACGCCGAGAACCACGATGAGTTGCTTGCCGGCCCCGAAATTCAGGTCGGGAGCGGAGAAGAGGGAAGCGGGGTCCGGTCCTATGGAAAAGGCTACACCACCGGCGAACCCATCGCCGCGCTGGTGCTCTCGGCCGCCAGGCGCTCGGAGGACTACGCCCAGTTCGCCGGCCCGCGGGGGGAGGTCCGGCCCGGGCATACCGACCTGGTGAAGCACTACAAGTCCGCAGGGTTCGCGGATGTGCGGGGGGGCGGGCGCTCCAGCTACCGGTCGACCATTTCGGATGTGATTGGCGGATCCATCGCCCGCCTTTTCCTGGCAGAGCACTTCGGCACCGCCATTCTGTCTTCGATTTACCAGGTGGGGCCCCTGCAGACCGCCTGCCGACTGGCGGATCGGGTCGAAGAACTGATGGGCAAGACCGGGAACAGCCGCCTGTCCCCAGAGCAGGTTCGACAGCTCGAGAACAAGCTGGAAGCGGCCGAGATCCACGCCTTGGACGCGGACTTCGCTGCCCGGGCCGGAGAGTTGATCAAGGCCACCCGCAAACAGGGCGACTCCCTGGGGGCGGCCCTAGAGGTGGTGGCGGTGCAGGTTCCGCCGCTGGCGGGCGAACCCCTGTACCAGAGCTTGAAGCTGCGCTTGATGGGCGCTCTGGGGGGCCTGCACGCGGTGCAGTCCTGCGAGATCGGCTCGGGTCTGGAGGTGGTGGAGCGCCGGGGCAGCGAGAATAATGATCCCATTCGCCACAGCGGCTACCAGAGCAATCGCCACGGCGGCTTGCTGGGCGGCGTCACCACGGGGATGCCACTGGTTTTTCGGGTGGGCTTCAAACCCACTTCCACGATTGCCCGGCCCCAGCAATCCGTGCGCAAGAATCTGGAAGATATCGAGTTTGAACTGAAGAAGGGCAGGCACGATCCGTGCGTGGGGGTGCGCGCCGGGGTCACGCTGGAGTCGCGTCTGGCGATCGAATTGATGAACGCGGTCCTGATGCACCAGGCGGGACGGATCGATGAAAATGATTTTAAGATTTTCTAGAGAACAAACCCATGACGCGGACCTACGAGTTCGATGAAGTCGGCAGACTGCCCCTGCCCAGCGATAATGTAGCCATTGCCACGCGCAGGCTGGAGGCCGGCACCACCATTCGCTCTGCCGATCAGAGCTTTGGCCTGGACTACACCATCATGGAGGGCCATCGCTTTGCCGTCCGGCCCATCGCCACCGGCGAGTTCCTGCTGTCCTGGGAACTGTCCTTTGGCGTGGCCACGCGCCCTCTAGCTCCGGGGACCTATGTGTGCAACCAGAGCATGCTCGAGGCGCTCGGGATCCGCAGCCTCGACTTCGAGCTGCCGGTCGAGCCCAACTTCGAGGACAGGATCGAAAGCTTTCAACTGGACGAGGCAGGGTTTCAGCCCGGACAGCAGGTAGAGCGCTACGCCGAGCAACAAACCTTCTCCGGGTACGGGCGGGGCCCCAACCGGGGCGTGGGCACCCGCAACTACATCGTGGTCCTGGGCACCAGTTCGCAGACCGCCAGCTACGCCCGGCTGCTGGCCGAGCGCATGCAAGAGGCGGCGGGCGCCCACCCCAGGGTCGACGGCGTGGTGGCCGTGGCCCATACCGAGGGCGGGGGCCTGGAGGCGCCCAACAACAAGGAACTCCTGCTCCGCACCCTGGCCGGCTTTGTGGTCCACCCCAACGTCGGGGCGGTGCTGGCCGTGGACCGCGGCACCGAGGCCGTCACCAACCAGATGTTGCAGGACTACATGGCCGCACAGGGCTACCCCCTGGATCAGGTGGTGCACTACTTCCTGACCTTGAAAGGAAACCTTGAGGCCCATCTGAGCGAGGGAGAAAAGCTGCTTGGGAAATGGCTGGAGGGGTTGAGTCGCGCCCGGCGCCAGGCGCGTCCCCTGGCCGATCTGAAACTCGCCCTCCAGTGCGGCGGCTCGGATGCCTTTTCCGGGATTTCGGGCAATCCCCTGATTTCCTGGGTGGCCCGAGAGGCGATCCGCTACGGCGGGGCCGCCAACTTGGCCGAGACCGACGAGTTGATCGGCGCCGAGTCCTATCTACTGCAGAATGTCAGGGACCTGGATACGGCGCGGAAATTCCTCCACATGGTCGAGCGCTTCAAGGAGCGGGTGTCCTGGCACGGTTCCTCCGCCGAGGGCAATCCTTCCGGGGGCAACAAATTCCGCGGGCTCTACAATATCGTACTCAAGTCCATCGGCGCGGCCATGAAGCGCCACCCGGAGGTGCGTCTGGACTACGCCATCGACTACAGCGAGCCCATCCGGGAGCCGGGCTATTACTTCATGGACAGTCCGGGAAACGACCTGGAGAGCATAGCCGGACAGGTGGCCTCCGGGTGCAATATGATCTTCTTCGTCACCGGCAACGGCTCGATCACCAACTTTCCCTTCGTGCCCACCATCAAGGTCATCACCACCTCTCAGCGCTACCAATTGCTGTCCGACGACATGGATGTCAATGCCGGGGCCTACCAGGACGGCACCCCCATGGACCAACTGGGGCAGCAGCTGTTCGAGCGGACCCTCGAGGTGGCCTCTGGCCGCCGTTCGCTGGGGGAGCAGGCCGGTCACTCCCAGGTGTCGATCTGGAGAAACTGGCGGCAGAGCGATGCCAGCAACCTCGAAAGATTGCTGCAGGTAAGCCCGACCGACGGCCACAGCCTGGCCATCCAGGAAGAGGCCGGTCCGGATCTGCGCTTCGAGGCCTTGCGCACCGTCAGGGGGCATGCGACCAACCAAGTCGGTTTGATCCTGCCCACCAGCCTGTGCGCCGGTCAGATCGCCCGCATGAGCGTCGAGCGGCTCAATGCCAAGGGTCTGGGACGCGCCCAGGGGATTTCCCGCTTTGTGGCCCTGGTGCACACCGAAGGCTGCGGCCTCACCTCCCCCGGTTCCGTCGAACAGGCGCATTTGCGCACCATGGTGGGCTACCTGACCCATCCGCTGGTGCGGCGCGTCCTGCTCCTGGAGCACGGCTGCGAGAAGACCCACAACGACTACTTCAGGAGCGAAATCCAGGCGCTGGGGCTGGATACGGACTACTTTGGCTGGGCCAGCGTGCAACTGGACGGGGGCATAGACAAGGTCATGGACCGGATAGAAGAATGGTTCGGAGCCGCTCTTTCTGGGGTGCAAGTCCCCGAACCCGAAGAAGTGGGGCTGGAAGGGCTGCACCTGGGCTTGCAGAGCGCGGGGCCGGTTTGCGAGGAGGTGGCCCAGTACCTGGCCCATCTCACCCGCTGGATCGTGGGGGCCGGCGGCACCGTGGTGGTAGCGGAGAACGCCGAGCTTCTGTCCGCGCCGGCCTACGCGCAAGGGGTTCTGGGCGAGCAGCCCGCCCGGGCTTCTCTGGCCTACGGTCAGTTTCTGGAGACGACCGGGTTCCACATCATGGAAACCCCCACCGATCACTGGGTCGAGACCCTGACCGGGCTGGGGGCGACCGGCGTGGAGATGGTGCTGGTGCACGTGAGTGAGCATCCCGTACAGGGGCATCCCCTGGTGCCGGTGATTCAGGTGGCATCGGACCCGGGAGTCCAGGAATTCTACGGCCAGGATCTGGATCTGGCGCTGGAAGGGTCGGCCGCTCAGTGGGCGGACCAGGTCCTGCGGTTGCTGGTCGACGCTGGTGCGCGCACCTACGTGCCCAGGGCCGTGGAACAGGGCAACATCGATTTTCAGCTCACCCGCGGGCTGCTGGGGGTTTCGACTTGAGAAGGCTTCTCAGAAGTTGAAATCGACAGGTTTGCCGTGAAACAGCACATCCAACTTTACCCAGACTCGCCTGACGGACCGGATCCGCACAGAGCTGCACCGACCCAACACCAGGCTTACAACCCGTCGAATTCAAGTAAGAAGGCTTCTGACGCGATTCCTGAAAGAAGGGGGATATGGATCAACTCAAGATAGGCGTAATCGGCTGCGGCGCCCACGCCCAGTCCCATTTCAGCATGATTGCCGCGGAGCCCAGACTGCGGCTCGAGGCCATCGCCGAGATCGATGCCCAACGGCGCGAGCGCGCCCGAACCGAGTGGGGTCCGGCGCAGGTCTTTGAGGACTATCGGCGGATGCTGGATTCCTGCGACCTGGACCTAGTCCACGCGATCACCATGCCCGGGCATCTGCTGCCGATCGTGCTCTCTTGCCTGGAGCGGGACCTGCACACCTCGGTGGAGAAGTCCCCGGGGATGAATGCGGCGGAGACCGTCCAGATGGCCGCGGCGGAACACCAGAGCAAAGCCAAGGCCATAGTCTCGCTGAACCGCCGCTATATCCCTCAGATTCTGGCCGCGCGTCAGGCCGTACAGGAGCGCGGCGGGGCAGTGCACTGCGCGGCGACCTACAACAAATGTCTCATCGATATAACGGGGCCGAAGTGGGCCGGGATCGCCCCGGATCCGCTCATCTGCGACGCCATTCACCACGTCGATCTGCTGCGCTGGCTGGCGGGCGGTTCCCAGAGCGCGTCGGCGCTTCCTGTTGCGGTGTACGCGGAAGTGGAAGACGGGGAAAGGGTGGGAGCACACCGCCACAATGCCGTGATCCACTTTGACACCGGAGCGATTGCGGCGATGATGTCTCACTACGGGGTAGGCTACCGGATCCAGCGGGCCGAGGTCCACGCCGAGGATCTGTCGGTGTACATGGATATGACCAGCGGGCCGCGCGTCGAGTTCTACGACGCGCGGCCCGCCGAGAGGGCCCCGGAAGAGCCGCTGGATCTGGATCCGGTGGGCGGCCCGGACTTCAACGAGGTGCGCCACTTTGTCGACTGTATCCTCGAAGACCGAACGCCTTGGTCCACCCTGGACGACGCCATCCACACCATGCGGTTGTGCGAGGCCATACGGCGCGGGCACAAGGGCGAGTTGAATCCCTGTAATGGCTATTGATCCTCACTGATACCGCCCCAAACTTCGGCCAGGCCGCCACTAGATCTGGGGCATGTCCACGCCCAGTTCCGCGGCCACTGCGCCGATTTCGGCCCAGGTGGGCTCGGGGATTTCAATGCCTTCCCGCAGCCGGTGCTGGTGGGTCTCCTCTTCGATCTCGCCCGGTGCGTAGATCCGGTCGAAACCGGGAAGCGGCCGGGCCGAACACACCCACTCCGCCAGACCCTCGACCTCTTCCTTGTAGGTGTCCAGGTCGGTGAAGGCCGCGATGTCGATGGCCAGAACCATGACCCCACCACCACCTTGTTCCCCTTTGGTACAGCCGGCGTGGGACAGAGGGCCCACCAGCATCTCGACCATCATCGCCAGGCCATACCCCTTGTGCCCGAACTGCCGTCCGCCCAGAGGGGGTACGCCGGTCTCGTCGACGTTGCGGTAGCGTCGGTGGTCGGTGACGTAGTTGCCCTCCTGGTCAATGAGCCAGCCTTCGGGGAGGGGTTCGTCGCGGATGATTTTCTGCTCGATCTTGCCGCCGGCTACCACGGTCATGGTCATGTCCAGCATGAAGGGCGGGCCGTTGCAGCGAGGGGCCGAAAAGGCGATAGGTTCGGGCCGCAGGCGGCGGTCCGCGCTGCCGAAGGGGGTCAGGAAGAGGCCGCCGCCGTTGAGCCACACCATACCGATCATGCCCTGGGCGGCGATCCGGGGGGGGTAGTCGCCCAGGCGGCCGATGTGGGAGGTGTTGTGCAGGCCGACAAACCCGAAGGTGGATTGGCGGGCTTTTTCGACCGCCAGGTCCACAGAACGGGTAACGGCCACAATCCCGTTGGCGCCCTTGCCGTCGATGATGACCAGGGAGGGGTTTTCGCGCACTACTTCGCGCTTCTCCCAGGAGACGTAGTTTTCTTTCATGCCCCGGGCATAGCCCGGCATAAACCAGGTTCCGTGCGAGTCGTGGCCGGCCAGGTGGCTGCTCACCAGATGGTCGGCCACAATGCGGGCGTCATCCTCGGGGATGCCGGTGGCCTTGAAGATTTCAAAGCTCAATCGGCGCAGGGTGTCTTGCTGGACTATGGGCATGGCACTCCCTAATTCGCGTGTTGTTCCATCAATTCGGTGAAATAACGGAAGAGGTGGAAGCTGTCGTGCGGGCCGGGCGAGGCCTCGGGGTGGCACTGGATGGAGAAGATGGGCAATTCCTTGTGGTGCAGGCCTTCGACGCAGTTGTCGTTGAGGTTGATCCGGGTGATTTCCAGACACTCCAGCAGGGTATCTCCCGCGATGCCCCAGCCGTGGTTTTCAGAGGTGATCAGGATGCGGTTGGTGGCGCGTTCGAGGATGGGCTGGTTGGAGCCCCGGTGGCCGAATTTCAAGTGGAAGATCTTCGCTCCAAAGGCCAGTCCGAGGATTTCGTGCCCCAGACAAATGCCGAATATGGGTTTTTTGCCGATGAGTTGTTTGCAGGTTGCAATGGCGTAGTGCAGGGGCCGGGGATCGCCCGGGCCGTTGGACAGAAAGATGCCGTCCGGATTTAGGGCCAGGGCTTCTTCGGCCGTGGTCGTCGCCGGCACCACCGTCACCCTGCAGCCTTCCTCCACCAGCTTTCTGACGATGTTGCGTTTGATGCCGTAGTCGAAGGCCACTACGTGGAAGCGGGGATCAGCGGCGCTTTGTTCGTAGGGCGCGGCACAGGTCACGTCTTTGACCAGGTCGACGCCTTCGAGGCCCTCCCAGGTCCGGGCCTTGTGCACCAGGCTGTCCGGGTCCAGATCCTCGGTGGAAATGGCGGCGTTCATGACCCCCTGGATGCGCACCCGACGCGTCAGTTCCCGGGTATCGATGCCCTCTACGCCCAGGATACCGTGCTCCTCCAGATAGGCCGGCAGGCTCTGGGCCGAGCGCCAGTTGCTCGGTATGCGGCTGCACTCCTTCACCACAAAGCCTCGCACCTGGGGGCCGATGGATTCGTCGTCCTTGAGGTTGACCCCGTAGTTGCCGATGAGGGGATAGGTCATGGTGAGGATCTGGCCGGCGTAGGAGGGGTCGGTGAGGATTTCCTGGTACCCGGTCATACTGGTGTTGAAGACCATTTCCCCCAGGGACTCGCCACCGGCGCCAAAGGCGCGGCCTGCAAAGGTGGTGCCGTCGGCGAGGGCGACAAGGGCTTTCATCGAAAGGGGCACTCCTGTTGTGAGATTCGAAGATTGTATTTCGTAGCGAGTATAGAACCTATGGAAAATTCGCCTTGCTGAACAGAGCTCACTGATCGGAGGATGGAGGCAGCATGCGGCGCCTCTGCAGACGGGCGTGTTCCTGCATGTCCACGGTCGGATCCAGTTCGTCGACGATCTCCTCGCCGACGATCTCTTCGATCACATCCTCCAGGGTTACAATCCCCAGAAAGACCCCGTATTCGTCAATGACGATGAAGAGGTGCTCGCGGCGTTCCAGAAATTCCTGCAGCAATTGATTGAGCCGGGCCGATCCGGGAACCGCGTGGGGCGTTCGCTCCAGATCGGCCAGTCTGGTATCGTCCTTGCCCTCGGCCAGGGCGGCGAGCACATCCCGGCGCAAGACCAGGCCGACGATGTGGTCCTTGTCGTCTCCGTACAGGGGCACCCGGCTGTGGGGCCAACTCCCTGCTTCCCGGCGCAAAGCGGCCACGCGCAGCTCCCTGTCCTGGGAAAAAACCACGGTGCGATGGGTCATGATGTCGCGGGCTCGCAGGTTGTGCAGGTTGAGTATGTTGCTGATGACCCGCTCCTGCTCCGGGGCAATGGCGCCCGCCTGTCGGCTCATCCGAGCGATGGTCTCGATTTCTTCGGCGGAGATGTCCGGAGTCCCACTGACATTGCGGGTGATCAGCCGGGTGACGAACTGGTTCAGCCAGATGAAGGGAGTGAAGACCCAGACTAGGCAGAGAATGGGACGGGCGATGAGAGGGCCGAGGGAACGGGCGTAGACCACGCCGGCGGTCTTGGGAAGCACCTCGGAGAAGACCAGGACGGACAGAGCCAAGGCGCCGGTGAAATAGGCTTCATTGCTTCTGCCAAAGGCACCGGCAAAGGCGGCGCCGGCGATGGCCGCGCCGCCGGTATTGGCCAGGGTGTTCAAAGAGAGGATGGCGGAAATGGGACGCTGGATATCCTCGTGCAGCTTTTTGAGGATCTTTCCGGATGAGCGGCCCTGGTCGGCCAGCATCTCGATCTGGCTCTGGGGCAGGGAATAGAGTGCTGCTTCCAGCAACGAGCATATGCAGGATACAAGTAGAACCACGCTTGTGGCCAGGATCAATTCCGTCATGGTTGCGACCCAATGGGTAGGCGTTCGAAGAGGGGTACTGAAAGGGATGTATATTCGAGGAAATCCAGTCTGGGACATTCAGTCTATATAAAAGAGAGGGATTCCACTGGATCGGGAACCCCTCTCTTCAAAGCAGGCCAGGCAAGTGCATCAGAGTGAGCGCAAAGCTCGTTCCGCGCTCCTTAGCTCAGGTGCTGGCTGACCAGTTTGGTCATCTCGAACATGCTCACCTGCTTTTTGCCACCGAACACGTCCTTGAGTTTGTTGTCCGCATTGATCATGCGCTTGTTCTGGGTGTCCTGCAAGCCGTTCTTCTTGATGTAGGCCCAGAGCTTTTTGACGACCTGGGTGCGCGGCAAAGCCTTGGAGCCCACCACGGCACCAAGAGCGGCATCGGGCTGCATAGGTTTCATAAAAGCAGGATTGGGCTTGCGTTTGCTCTTTTTCTTGGGGGCAGCCTTCTTGGGGGCAGCCTTCTTGGGGGCAGCCTTCTTGGGGGCAGCCTTCTTGGGGGCAGCCTTCTTGGGGGCAGCCTTCTTGGGGGCAGCCTTCTTGGGGGCAGCCTTCTTGGGGGCAGCCTTCTTGGCCATGAGTTTACTCCTTGAGTTATGCGCAGTTTAAGAGGTGATCAAAACCTTCGAAATCATTCGCGATACCGGTCTACCTTCCTCGTCAATCACCTCCTCCCTCACGGAGAGGTCGTGTGCGCAGTTCACGAATCCCTACCTGACGCAAAATTTCTCTCTACGGATCTTCACTCTAAGGGGAGTACACAACACTAAGTTTAAGATAGCACGACAACAACTGATTCGTCAAGAAAAAATTGCACCATTCAGACGGGTATTTACAGGAAAGCGCAGAGAGCCTTTTGCAAAGGGAAAAATTCCAGATCCAGGGCTGCAAGAGCAGATGGTGAGAGCGGTTGTGAGGTGTGCCAGCACAGGGTGTGAAACCGCGCAACAACCTGTGCTGGCACGAGGATTAATGCGGGTGCAATACCGAGGTCTTAAGACCCGGGAAAGACGACTTGCGAAGATTTGACAGAAGTGATTAAGTATTCTATTTTAGAGCACTTAGAGTCTATCCTGAATGTCGGTTATAAGAAGGCTTCTAAGGGCCGGACATGCGCGCATGAGTGAGACTGCGGGCTCCGTGGAGCAGAGCCATGCTTGAAGAGTGTAAAATAGGGCTGATCGGAGCCGGGAACATGGGCGGGGGGCTGGTTCTGGGGCTGGTGGGAGCCGGCCGCGTCGCCGCGGCCCACATCGCCGCGACCGATCCGTTCGCGCCGGTTCTCGAGCCTTTGAGCGAGCTGGGCGTCCAGACCAGCAGCGAAACCCTGGCCGCGGTACAGGGCCGGGATGTGGTCGTCCTGGCCGTCAAACCACAAACGGCGCCCGAAGTGCTGCGGAACATCGCTCCCCATCTCGATGGAGACCAGGTGCTGGTGTCCATTATGGCGGGCGTCGCCACGGAGAGCATCGAGGCTCAGCTCAAAACAGCCGTGCCAGTGGTTCGGGTCATGCCGCAGATGCTGGTGAGGATAGGTGCGGCCGCCTCGGGAGTCTGTGCTGGTCGACACGCTACAGAGGCGCAGGTAGACCTGGTCCGCGCCCTCTTCGATCAGGTCGGCACTACGGTTGTGGTACCCGAAAGCCAGATGGACGCAGTGACCGGCCTTTCCGGGAGCGGCCCGGCCTATGTATACACCATCATCGAGGCCCTGGCCGATGGGGGAGTACGGGTGGGACTCTCCCGGGACACTGCCCTGAAGCTGGCGGCGCAGACCGTGCTCGGAGCCGCCGGCATGGTACTCGAAAGCGGGCAACATCCGGCCCTCCTCAAAGACCAGATCACTTCGCCGGGGGGAACCACTATTGCCGGCCTGCACAAACTGGAGGAAAAGGGCCTGCGGGATGCGCTGATCAGCGCGGTGCAGGCGGCGACGCAGCGCTCGGTGGAGCTGGGCAAACCGTGATTGCGATCATCGACTATGGCATGGGCAACCTGCGCAGCGTGCAGAAGGCCTTCGAATACCTGGGATACCAGGCCGTGATTACCGAGGATCCCGGGCGGGGGAAGGATGCCAGCCATCTGGTGCTGCCCGGGGATGCGGCCTTTGGCGATGCCATGCGCAATCTGCGCGAGGCCGGCTGGATCGAGACCATTCTCAAAGCCGTCGAGCAGGGCAAACCCTTCCTGGGGATCTGCGTGGGACTGCAGCTGATGTTTACTGAAAGCCAAGAGCGGGGGCAGCACCAGGGTCTGGACCTGCTGCCCGGTAAGGTCGTGCACTTCCCCTCTTCAGAGCGGGTGCCGCAGATCGGCTGGAACCAGATTGCCATCAAAAGGCCGGTGGAGATCCTCGAAGGGGTGCCGGAAGGCAGCTTCTTTTATTTTGTCCATTCTTACTACGTGGACGCGGCCGTGGAGGAGGATTGCGTGGCCACGACCGAGTACGGGCTGGAATACACCTCCATAGCCCGGCGCGACAATCTATTCGGCGTCCAGTTCCATCCGGAGAAGAGCCAGCATATAGGTCTGAGGATCCTGGATAACTTCAGCCAACTGAATTGAGGGTCAAAGGTGTTAGCCAAGCGCATTATTCCCTGCCTGGATGTGAAAAACGGCCGCAATGTCCGCGGCGTTAAATTCTCCGCTGACCGCGATGCCGGGGATCCCGTGGAACTGGCCACCCGATACGACCGCGAGCGGGCCGACGAACTGGTATTCTACGATATCACGGCTTCGGCCGAGGGGCGCGACATCGTGATGTACCTGGTCAGAGAGGTATCCGAGCAGGTCTTTATTCCGCTCACCGTGGGCGGCGGCATCCGCGCCTTTGCGGATATCCGCCAGATCCTCAAAGGCGGGGCCGACAAGGTGTCGATCAACTCCGCGGCCGTGAACGATCCAGATATCGTCCGCCAGGGAGCGGAAAGCTTTGGCAGCCAGTGCATCGTCGGGGCCATCGATGCCCTGCGCCGCCCCCTAGCCGAGGGGGAAGAGCCCACCTGGGAGATCTACGTCAATGGCGGGCGCAAGGCGACCGGCATCGACGCCCTCGAGTGGGTGGAGGAGCTGGTGGGGCGCGGGGCCGGCGAACTGGTCCTCAACAGCATAGACGCAGACGGCACCCGGGACGGCTACGATATCGAGCTGAATCGGGCCGTGGCCGCAAGGGTGGACGTGCCCATCGTGGCGTCGGGTGGTTGCGGCAGCGACGAGCACATCTACCAGGTCCTCACCGAGGGCAGGGCCAGCGCGGCCCTGGCCGCGTCCATCTTCCACTACGGAGATTACTCCATCCCTCAGGTCAAGGATTTCCTGAAGGAGCGCGGCGTGGTAGTGCGGGAATGAAGCGGTCACTGGATGCGGCGGCGGCAATGGACCGGAGCGTCCGCATGGGTCAGGTGAAGCGCTTGGTCGTCAAGATCGGCAGCAGCAGTCTCACAGACCGTGGCGGCAAGCTCGACCGCCGGGTCATCAAAAAGCTCGTAGAAGACGTGGCAGTCCTGCGGGCACAGGGTGTAGAGGTTTCCATTGTCACCTCGGGCGCCGTGGTTGCGGGCATGGGCCGACTGGGACTGGAGCGGCGTCCCCGGGCCATCTCCGAATTGCAGGCGGTGGCCGCTGTCGGACAAAACCTGCTGATGCATGTGTACCAAACCCTGTTCGAACAGCACCAGGTTCCCAGCGGCCAGGTTTTGCTGACCGCCGAGGACATTCTCTACGATCGCCGGCGCTACCTGAACCTGGAGAACACCTTTCGCTGTCTTTTCGCCTACAGAGCCGTGCCCATCATCAACGAAAACGACAGCGTGGCGGTGGCGGAACTCAGGCGCACCATCGGCGAAAACGATATGCTGGCCGCCTATGTGGCCAATATGATCGGGGCCCAACTGCTGGTTATCCTCTCGGACGTGGAGGGGATCTACACCGGTTATACTTCCAGTGTCTCAAAGGGCGAATTGATGCGCCAGGTCGAATACGGCGATCCCCAGCTCGACCAGGTGGTCGGCAAGTCCACGAGCGCCTTCGGCAGGGGAGGGATGGAGACCAAAATCCGGGCCGCCAGGTTGCTGATGGCCTGCGGCGAGATGACCGTAATCGCCCATGCGCGCAGGCATGGTTTGGGCGCTATCCTGGCGGGAGAAGAGTTGGGCACCCTCTTCGTCCCTTCCAGGAAGCGCTTGCGGAGCCGCAAGCGCTGGATTGCTTTTGCTTCGCCCTGCAAGGGAAGCGTGGTGGTGGACAAGGGAGCCAGACGCGCCCTTACCCAACAAGGCAAAAGCCTGTTGCCGGTCGGAGTCGTCGCCTGTGAAGGCCGTTTCAGAGCCGGTGAAATGATCCGGGTAGAAGACCAACAGAGCGCGGAACTGGGCCGCGGTCTGAGCCGTTATACCTCCGACGAGATCCGCCGAATTCTGGGCAAGAGTTCGGCGGAGACCGAAAAGGTGCTGGGCCGTCCCGCCCTGGAGGTGATTCACCGGGACGATCTGGTGCTGTTCGACCAACCCCTGTTGCCCGGAAATTGAACGCTGCCCCTGCTCCCCTGGCCCCGTGCTCCCGCGGGTTCCTTATTCAGCAGACCTGATGCGTTCCAGAACGACTACCAGACAACGGTCCGCGGTGGCCCGTCTGATCCACTGGAAGTTCGTGCTCTTCCTGCTGGTCCTGACTTTTCTTTTCTTCGCCTTTGGCCGTGGGGATGAAGGTTTGTACCAGCTCTGGCAAGAATGGCAGGCGCTGGAGGTGGCCCAGCAACAGGTTGCCCGCTTGCAGGCCGAAAACGACAGCCTCAGGCAGGTCCTGTGGCGTCTGGAAAACGATCTTGAATACGTGGAAAAGGTGGCGCGCGAGGAATACGGCATGAGCAAGCAGGGCGAGCGGATTTACCGCCTGCGGCACTCGACGACAAAAAAGTCAAAAAAAGACTAGCATTGCACCATGCCGCACCTGATTGTCAAGACAAAGGCCATCGTGATGCGCAGTTGGCGCATGGGGGAGACCAGCAAACTGGTGACCCTCTACACCGAGGACTACGGCAAGGTCAAAGTCACGGCCAAAGGGGCCCGCAAACCAAGGAGTAAGTACGGGGCCGCCCTGGAGTTGTTGAGCGAGGTCCAGGCCGTCTTCTACTTTCGCGACGAGCGGGATCTGCAGACCTTGAGCGAGTGCGCTGTAGTGCGCTCGTTTCCGGACCTGGTAAAATCCCTGGAACGGCTCTCCTTTGCCAGCGCGGCGTGCGAATTGATCGACCGCCTGACCATCGAGCACGAGGCCAACAAGCGCCTCTATGGGTATCTGGCCGGAATCCTGAAGGCTCTCGAAGAGGTGGATCCGGAGCAGGTGGAAGCCCTGTTCTGGTACTTCGAGTTGCGCCTGGCCGAGGCCCTGGGGTATCGTCCGGAACTGAATCACTGCGTTTCCTGCCGCACGGGCCTGGAGGGGACCTGGCTGTGGTTCAGTCCGGCCCTGGGCGGGGGACTTTGCGAGGCCTGTGGGCGCCAGGCGGGCAACCGCATTGCCGGCGACAGCCTGAGGTTGTTGCGCCATCTCCAGAACCTCGTGGCCTATCGCAAGGAAGTCATCCCGGCGACCCCGGCGCGGGACGCCGAGATTCGCACCATGCTGCGAGGTTTTCTGGAATACCACGCCGGCGGACACGGCCGCCTCAAATCCTTCGAGTTCCTGGAGTCCATCGCCA
The DNA here is from genome assembly GCA_965219385.1 of Candidatus Latescibacterota bacterium. Classification (GTDB taxonomy): domain Bacteria; phylum Latescibacterota; class UBA2968; order UBA8231; family UBA8231; genus CBDCNM01. Next base: position 71,301 of record CBDCNM010000001.1, read on the forward strand.
GGGAAAAACTGGTTTAGAGACTGGAGAAGTACATGGCTGACTTAATGGATAAACTGGTATCTATGTGCAAGCGTAGGGGGTTTATCTTTCAAAGTTCGGAAATCTACGGGGGGCTCAATGGCTGCTGGGACTACGGCCCCCTGGGGGTGGAGTTGCTGCGCAATATCAAGGAGGCCTGGTGGAAGGCCATGACCTACCGGGAGGATGTCGAGGGCGTCGATGCGAGCATCCTGATGCATCCCCGGGTCTGGGAGGCCTCGGGCCATGTGGACGGCTTCACCGACCCGCTGATCGACTGCCGCGGCTGCAACGCGCGCCTCCGCGACGATATGCTGAGCGAGGAGCAGCGCCAGGCAGGCCGGTGCCCGGTCTGCGGCAACAAGGAGGTGCTCACCGAACCCCGCGCCTTTAACCTGATGTTCAAGACCTTTGTCGGGCCCGTGGAAGAGGACAGCGGCAGGGTCTTTCTGCGGCCCGAGACGGCTCAGGGCAGCTACGTCAATTTCCTGAATGTACAGACGGCCATGCGCCACAAGCTTCCCTTCGGCATAGCCCAGATCGGCAAGGCCTTTCGCAACGAGATCAACACCCGCAATTTCCTCTTCCGCACGCGCGAATTCGAACAGATGGAGATGCAGTACTTCGTCGCGCCGGGCACCGAGGAGGAATGGTTCGATTACTGGCGCAACCAGCGCTGGCAGTGGTTTCGCAGCATAGGGATTCCCGAGGCCAAATTGGGCTGGCACGAACACCAGGGCGACGAACTGGCCCACTATGCCCGCGCCGCCTTTGATATCCAGTACGAGTTTCCCTTTGGCTGGGGTGAAATCGAAGGCATACACAACCGGGGCGACTACGACCTTTCCCAGCACGAGGAGTTTTCGGGCAAGGCACTGCGCTACTTCGACGATCGGACGCGCGAAAAAATCCTGCCCTCGGTGATCGAAACCGCAGTCGGCGCCAGCCGCACCTGCATGGCCTGTCTGGTCCAGGCCTACCACGAGGAGGAGGTGGAAGACGAACGGCGCGTGGTCATGCGCCTCCATCCGCGAATCGCGCCCCTCAAGCTGGCTGTCCTGCCTCTGGTAAAGCGCGATAATATGCCGGAGGTAGCCCGCCGGATCGCGGCCGATTTGCGTCCGCACTTCCCGGTGTTCTACGACGAAGGCGGCGCCATCGGGCGCCGCTACCGCCGCATGGACGAGGTGGGTACGCCTTACTGTCTGACGGTGGATTCCCAGACCCTCGAAGACGGTTCGGTCACGGTGCGGGAGCGCGATTCCATGGCCCAGGAGCGGGTCCAGATCGAGGCCTTGAAGGACCATATCTCAGGCCGGATGGAGGACTGGCGGATGCCCGAGAATTCCCGAGGATCCGGGTTTGCCAAATCTTGACCCTCTATATTTTAAATACTATAATATAGCGAGGTAAATACACAGTGGACTGAAATGCGAAAGTGGCGAAAGTGGTAGACGCGCCAGATTTAGGATCTGGTGCCCGAAAGGGCTTGGGGGTTCGAGTCCCCCCTTTCGCATGTTTGAAAAACCCAGGGTTTTGCTGGTGAAGACAAACGTGGTAGAAAAAGGCAAGTGGGAACGCGAGCTGGAGGTGGAAATTCCAGCAGAACAGCTGGAGGCTGAGTTTACCAAGGCCTGCAGGAGCTACCAGAAACGTCTGGAGATTCCGGGATTCCGCAAGGGTAAGGTGCCCCTGAACCTGGTCCGGAGGCGTTTCGGCGATGCCATCCGCGGCAATGTCATCAACGACATGCTGCCCAGCTGGGTGGAAGAGGCTGCCCGCGAGACCGGCCTGGTGCCGGCGGCACCGCCCCAAATAGACAAGCTGGAGTACCAGCCCGGTCAGCCTCTCACCTTCACGGCGGTTCTGGATATCTGGCCCGAAATTGACCTGGAGAAGTACGAAGGGTTAGAGATCACTAAAATGGTCCACGAAGTGACCGAAGAAGATATAGAAAGGCAACTGGCGGAAATCCAGAACGGCCAGACGACCGAACGCTCGGTGGAGCGGTCCCTGGAAAAAGGCGATGTTCTGATCGCCGACCTGCAGCGGCTCGACGAGGGCGGACTGCCGATCATCGGTGAAAAATTCGAAGAACGCAGTTTTATCATCGGCTCTGAAGACGCGCCCAGCCCCGAGTTCGAGGAGGAGGTACTGGGCATCCGTGCGGGCGAGGAGCGCCGGGTGCGCTTTGTCTACAGGAAGGATTTTCCAAACGAGGGGCTGGCCGGCCGGCAGGAGTTCTTCAGCGTCAGCGCCCGGGAAGTGCGGGAGCGCGAGGCGCCCGAACTGGACGATGAGTTCGCCGTGGATCTGGGAGCGCAGTTCCAGAGCCTGGAGGATCTGCGCCAGCACATTGCCCGGGAGCTGGGACAGCAATGGGAACTCATAGGACGGCAAAAAATGCGCGGCGACCTAATCGCCGAATTGATCAAGAAGAATCCCTTTGATCTGCCCGGGAGGATAGTCGAGAACTACCTGCGCTCGCTGCACGAAGAGAGCGAGCACGGCCATAGCCACGACCACGATCGCGAATTCAGCCCTGATGAACGCACTACAGCCGTGCGCCGGCTCAAGGGGTACCTGCTTATCGAAGCGGTGGGCAAGAAGGCCGGAATCGAGGTCAACGAGGAAGAATTCGACCAGTATCTCCAGGAGCGGGCCGAGCAAACCGGTGTAGAACTGGCCGATCTGAGGCGCTCGGGCAGGCTGGACGACCTGCGCCGGGAGTTGCGGGAGAACAGGATTTACGAGTTCCTCGGCAAACGGGCAAAAATCACGGAAGAGCCCGTCTGAACGACGCGGATACCCGGGCCCTATCCGGCGCCGGGCGAGAGGATCACCCAGCATATGTCTTTGATACCTATGGTCATCGAGCAGACGGGACGGGGCGAACGCTCCTACGATATTTACTCCCGCTTGCTGAAAGAACGCATCATCTTCGTGGGCACTCCCATCAATGACGCGATCGCCAATCTGGTGATTGCACAGATGCTATTCCTGGCTTCCGAGGACCCTCAGAAGGACATTTCCATCTATCTCAACACGCCTGGAGGAGCGGTGACTGCGGGCATGGCCATTTACGACACCATGCAATACATCAACACCGATGTCGTCACCATTTGCATCGGCCAGGCTTCCAGCATGGGCGCTGTGCTGCTGGCCGGGGGCGCCAGGGGCAAACGCCAGGCCTTGCCCAACGCGCGCATCCTGTTGCACCAGCCCATGGGAGGGATCGGCGGCCAGGCCGCGGATATGGAGATTCACGCCAAGGAGATCATCAAGATCCGCCAGCAACTGAACGAAATTCTGGCCGCGTGTACCGGACAGTCTCTCAAACAAATCCAGCTGGACACCGAACGCGATTTTTTCATGAGTCCGGAGGCGGCCAGAGAATACGGCCTGATCGACGAAATCATAGCGCCGACGCCCAAGGTGGAATCCGAACCGGTCGGCGCATCGGGCTGAAGCCCAGAAGTTTTTCGACAGGGGATATTGCCTTGCGACGACGGCCTACCAAAAACGAACCGCGTTGCTCTTTCTGCGGGCGCAGCCGGAGCCAGGTTGAAAAGATCATCGGAAGCACTTCGGTGCACATCTGCAACGAGTGCGTCAAGCTCTGCAATGATGTACTCAGCGAGGAGCAGCAGGGGACCCTGCCCTGGCTGAATAGAGAGATTCCCAAACCCACCGAGATCAAGGCCTTTCTCGCAGATTACGTGATCGGCCAGGAGCGCGCCAAGAAGATCCTCTCGGTTGCGGTCTACAACCACTATAAGCGGGTCCGTTCCACGGTCGCGCTCGAAGACATCGAACTGGAAAAAAGCAATATCCTGTTGATCGGCCCTACGGGTACGGGCAAGACCCTCCTGGCCCAGACTCTGGCCAAGGTGTTGCAGGTGCCTTTTTCAATTGCCGATGCCACCATTCTGACAGAAGCCGGATACGTGGGCGAGGATGTGGAGAATATCCTGGTGGGTCTGCTGCAAGCGGTGGACTTCGATGTATCCCGTGCCGAAAAAGGCATCCTCTATCTGGACGAGGTGGACAAGATCGCGCGCAAAAATGCCGCCCCGGCCGTGAGTCGCGATGTTTCCGGCGAGGGGGTGCAGCAGGCCCTGCTCAAAATCATAGAGGGCACCACCGCCAATATTCCGCCCAAAGGGGGACGCAAGCATCCCGAACAGCCGATGATCCAGATGAATACCCGCAACATCCTCTTTATCTGCGGGGGCGCCTTTGAGGGGCTGGACAAGATCGTCAGCCAGCGCGTGGGCCGGCGTACCATGGGTTTTGGCGCCGATATTGCAGCGTCCGGAGACGCGGATTCACCCGATGTTCTGACCGAGATCCAACCCGAGGATCTGCTTGCCTATGGTCTCATTCCCGAATTCGTCGGCCGCGTGCCCGTGCTCACAACCATGGATACCTTGGGCGGTGAGGATCTGTTCAAGATCCTCACCGAACCCAAGAACGCCATTGTCAAGCAAGTTCAGCGGCTGTTCGAACTGGACGGAGTGGAGCTTAAATTTACCGACGAAGCCCTGCACAAAGTGGTCGAATTGACCGCTAAAAAGGGCACGGGCGCTCGCGGCCTGCGCTCGGTGCTGGAGCAGGCCATGATGGATATCATGTACGATATTCCATCGCAAGATGGCACCAGCGAACTGGTGGTCACCGACGCGATGATCGAAGAAGGGGCGGACGATTCCGGCAACGAGGATGAGTTGCTGCGCAAGCGGGCCTGATCCACCATGCACATTTGCTCCGCCGAATTCGTCCTGGGCGCTGCCAGCCAGGCCGACCTTCCCGCCGATGGCTTGCTCGAGGTTGCCTTCTCTGGACGTTCCAATGTAGGCAAATCCTCGCTGATCAACCGGTTGGTACAGCGCAAGAACCTGGCCCTCACCAGTTCCACGCCGGGCAAGACCCAGCAACTCAACTACTACCGCGTCAATCACCAGTTCTACCTGGTCGACCTGCCCGGATACGGGTATGTCAGCGGAGGGGTTGGACTGCGCCAGAGGCTGGGGCGGCTCGTCGAGACCTACGTGAAGAGCCGCAGCGAACTGGCCGCCATTGTCCAGCTGGTGGATGCCCGGTGCGGTCCGACCGGGTTGGACATGCTCATGATCGAATGGCTCTTGAATCATCAGAAGCCTTTTCTATTGGTCTTCACCAAAGCGGATAAGCTGTCGCGCAACAAGTTGAACAAACAACTGAACCGGCTCGAAGCCGAGGGCAGGCTCGCAGGTATTTCTTTTGCGCCCTTCTCGGCGGTAAGCGGGTTGGGGCGGGAGGATATCCTGGAGTGGATTTGCACCGAGACCGGGTTGCCGTCCGGCGCCTGACCCAACAAACATTAAGCAATCGTGAAAGTCTTGATCAGCGATAAGATGGATCCTCAGTGCGTGGAGATCCTCGAAAAGAATCCCGGTATCGAGGTGGATGTAAAGGCCGGCCTGTCCGCGGATGAGTTGAAGGCCGTCATCGGCGATTACGAAGCCCTGATCGTGCGCAGCAGTACCGTGGTGAGCGAGGAAGTTCTGCAGCAGGGGAAGCGGCTGCGGGTCGTGGGGCGGGCCGGAGTCGGGGTGGACAATATCGACGTCGAGGCGGCGACGCGGTCCGGCATCATCGTGATGAATACCCCGGGCGGCAATTCCATCTCCACGGCCGAGCACAGCTTTGCCATGCTGATCGCGCTGGCCCGCAATATTCCGCAGGCCACGGCTTCGATCAAGGACGGCAAGTGGGAGCGCAGCCAGCACACCGGCGTGGAGCTGATCGGCAAGACCCTGGGCGTCTTCGGGCTGGGCAAGGTCGGGCGCGAAGTCGCCAGTCGGGGAGTGGGGTTCAAGATGAGGGTGCTGGGCTACGACCCCTTTGTTTCCGAGGAGATGGCCCTGTCCTATGGCGCTCACCTGGCCACCCCGAAGGAGATATACGCCGAGGCGGATTTCATCACCGTGCACCTGCCTCTGACCGAGCAGACGCACCATCTCATTTCCGACGAACAGTTGAACCAGTGCAAAAACGGGGTGTACTTGATCAACTGCGCCCGCGGCGGCATTATCGACGAGGCCGCCCTCCTGCACGGCCTCGATTCGGGCAAGGTGGCCGGTGCGGCGCTGGATGTTTTTGAGCAAGAGCCGCCCACTGCGGCGGAGCTGATTGCCCACAAACGCTTGATCTGCACCCCCCATCTGGGCGCATCCACCCGGGAGGCCCAGGCCAATGTGGCCGAGCAGGTGGCCGAGCAGGTGAGCGATGTGCTCTTAGATCGGGTCATTCGCAATGCGGTGAACGTGCCCTCCCTGGAACCGGAGATCTACCAGTCCCTCCAGCCTTTTTTGATTCTGGCGGAGCGCATGGGTCGCCTCCTGGCCCAACTCAACGAGGGACAATTGGAGCGGGTCACGATCGAGTACCACGGCGATGTAACCGCCCATCCGACTTCGCCGCTGACCGCGGCCGTGCTCAAGGGCATCATGGAAACCTTTTCGGACGAGGCAGTCAATTTTGTCAATGCGCCGCTTTTCACCCAGGAAAGGGGGGTGCGGGTGGACGAGCTGAAAAGCAGCGAACACGAGGATTACGCCAGCCTGATTACGGTGGTATACCAGACTACCGTCTCCAGGGTAACCCTGGCCGGCACCATTTTCGGCAAGAACGACCCGCGCCTGGTACGGCTCGATGAGTACGATTTCGACGCCGTGCCCGCCGGGCATATGCTGTTTTACGCAAACGACGATATTCCCGGCATTATCGGGCGCATCGGCACGGTGATGGGCACCCATCAGGTGAATATCGCCCAGATGTCGTGCGGTCGCAACGAGGTGGGAGGCAAAGCGCTGACCATCCTCAATGTGGACAGCCCGATCCCCGATGAATTGCTCGGGGAAATCGTTTCACAAAACCATATCAGCTGGGCCAAGAAGGTCAGCCTATAAGAAGCCGTCTTAAAATTCCTGGTGCGCCTCGAGCGCGTTTAGCGGGGATTTTCGTATAGGCTCTAAGGGGAATCCAATGCCGGCAAAGATCGTTTTAGGCGCTCAGTGGGGGGACGAGGGCAAGGCCAAGGTCGTGGACTACTTGACCCTCGAGGCCGATATCGTGGTGCGCTACCAGGGCGGGGCCAACGCCGGCCACACCGTCAAGGTGGGAGATACCACCTTTGTCTTTCACATGATCCCGGCCGGGATCATGCATCCGGGCAAGGCCTGTGTGGTCGGCAACGGGGTGGTGCTGGACCCGGATGCGCTTATCCACGAGATAGATGAGCTGGCCGAGGAAGGCATTTCCACCGCTGGACGTTTGTTCATCAGCCAGAGCGCCCACCTGGTTTTGCCCTATCACAAGGCCCTGGAGAAGGCCAGCGAAAAGAGCCAGGGCAGCATCGCAATCGGCACCACCTTGCGGGGTATCGGGCCCTGTTACCGCGACAAGGTGGAGCGCACCTATGGCCTGCGGGTCATGGATCTGCTGCACCCGGCCTCTCTGCGCGAAAAATTGCAGGCCGCGATTCGGGCCAAAAACGAGATCCTGACCCGGATTTACGCTCGGGACCCTCTGCCCGAGCAGGACATCATCGACACCTATACCGGCTACGCGGAACGTCTGAAGGGGTACGTTGCGGATACTTCGGTCCTGCTCAACAAGGCCCTGAATGCCCGCAAGATCGTGCTTTTCGAAGGGGCCCAGGGCACCCTGCTGGACATCGACCACGGTACCTATCCCTTTGTCACTTCCTCCAATACCACCGCCGGAGGAGCCTGTACCGGCTCGGGGATCGGTCCCACCCGCATCGACGAAGTCATCGGGGTGGCCAAGGCCTATACCACGAGGGTGGGCAATGGACCCTTTCCCACGGAACTGCTGGACGAGACCGGCGAGCGCATCCGCAACCTGGGGCACGAGTACGGGGCCACTACGGGCCGGCCGCGGCGTTGCGGCTGGTTCGACGCGCCGATCCTGCGCCTGTCCTCCCGCATCAATGGGTTGACCAGCATCGCCCTGACGCGCCTGGATGTCCTGGATACCCTGGAGAGCCTGAAGCTGTGCGTGGGGTACGAATACGGCGACGCAATCCTCGACGAGTTTCCCTCGGACCCCCGGGTCCTGGCCGAGTGCAAGCCGATTTACGAAGAAGTGGAAGGCTGGTGCTGCTCGACGACCGAGGTGCGTCGCTTCGCCAATCTTCCCGAGAATGCCCGCAGGTACATAGAGCGCATCGCCGCACTCAGTCGCGCCCAGGTGTCCCTGGTCTCCGTGGGACCGGAGCGCGAGTCCACCATCGATAATATAGAGCAAGGCAGTTATGCTGCTGGCTGAAGATCCCGTCGACAAACCCGGCTGCCTGCGTCGACTCCTCAAGGAGAAGACCGTGGTTATGCCCGGCGTTTTCAACGCTCCGGTGGGCATGCTGGCCGAGCGCCTGGGGTTCGATGCCCTCTACATCTCGGGCGCGGGTCTGATCAACGGCACGGCGGGCTACCCGGATATCGGCCTTCTGGGCATGGACGAGGTGGTCCGGGGGGCAGGTTATATCGCCCAGGCCACTAGGGTGCCGTGCCTGTGCGACGCCGATACCGGGTACGGCGAGGTGCTCCAGGTCATGCGCACCATCCAGGCCTTTGAGCGCGCCGGGGTAGCCGGGGTGCACCTCGAGGACCAGCAGGCGCCCAAGCGCTGCGGGCACCTGGAGGGCAAGACCTTGATCTCCGCGGTGGAGATGGAGCGCAAGCTGGCCGCGGCGGTCGAAGCCCGACAGAATCCGGACTTCGTGCTTGTAGCACGGGTAGATGCGCGCGCCGTGGAAGGTTTTGAAAAGAGCGTCGAGCGCGGTCTGCGCTACCTGGAGGCCGGGGCGGACGCGATCTTCCCGGAAGCTATGCAGACCGCCGACGAATTCGGTCGTTACGCCGAACAGGTGCAGGCTCCTTTGCTGGCCAATATGACCGAGTTCGGCAAGACCCCCTACATCTCGGTGGCGGAGTTTGAGGCCATGGGCTACAGGATGGTGATTTTTCCCATGACCACCTTCAGGGTGATGATGAAGGCCGTAGAGGGCGCTCTGCGGGCGATCAAGGACAAGGGCACGCAAAAGGACTACCTGGAACACATGCAGACCCGCAAGGAATTGTACGAGTTATTGCAATACGACCAGTACGCGAAAGTGGATGCGGAGATTGCCGCGCGTTTCCCAGAGCGGGAGTAGAAATAGCCATGGAAAGCAAACCTGAATACAGTCCGGGACTGGAAGGGGTCATCGCCGGTGAATCGGCCATTTCGCGCATCGATGTCGAGCGCAACCGACTCATCATTCGGGGCTACGATCTGGTGGAGTTGACCCAACAGGTTTCCTACGAGGAAGTCGCCTATCTGCTGCTCCACGACGACCTTCCCAATCGCGGAGAACTCGACCGCTTCAACGGCCAGCTCCGGGTGGCGCGCAACCTTCCAGACCAGATCGTGGAGTTGCTGCGCCAGGCGCCCCCTTCAGTGCACCCCATGGCCCTGCTGCGAACCGGGGTTTCGGCCCTGTCGTTCTTCGACGAGGAGGCCCAGGACAACAGCCGCCAGGCCAATGTCCGCAAAACCGTCCGCCTGTTGGCCAAGATTCCGCTCCTCATCGCGGCCGGTCACCGCCTGGCCAGCGGTCGGGAGCCGGTGGAACCGCGTCCAGAGCTGAGCCAGGCCGCTGGCTTGCTCTACATGCTGCGCGGCGTCGAGCCGCCCTCCTACGAGGTCGAGGCCATGAACGTGTCCCTGATTCTCTACGCCGAGCACGGCTACAATGCCTCGGCCTTTGCCGGCCGAGTCGCGGCCTCCACCTTGAGCGACCTGCACGCGGCCATCACCGGGGCGATCGGCACCCTGGCCGGTCCCCTGCACGGCGGCGCCAATGAAAAGGCCATGGAGATGTTGCTGGAGATCGGCGGGGCGGAAAAGGCCGAGCAGTGGGTGCTGGATGCCCTGGGGGAAAAGAAGAAGATCATGGGGTTTGGTCACCGGGAGTACAAGAAGGGGGACTCCCGGGTGGCCTCGATGAAAAAGTTGGCCCGCCAGGTCGCCGACCGACTGGGCGATACCCGGTGGGTCGAGGCCGCCGATATCGTGGAGGAGACCATGGATCGCGAGAAGGGGATTTTCCCGAATGTGGACTTTCCCTGTTCGTATACCTACTACATGATGCGGATCCCCATCCCGCTCTACACTCCGATCTTCGTGTCGAGCCGGGTGGCGGGCTGGGCCGCCCACATCATCGAGCAGCTCGACAACAACCGGCTGATTCGCCCCAATCACATCTATACCGGCTTGGAACAGCTCGAGGTCAAGCCGATGGATGAGCGGGGGTAAAGGGTCATTTGACCCGGTTTTGCAGAAGGTGGGTGCGAACCTGCAGCAAAAACTCCTGCACCTCATCGGTCTGGTAGTCCGGGTAGGTCCACTCGAAGGGGCGGTAGCGGCCCTTCCTGAAAAGCAGGGTGGTCTCGGCGTAGAGACCCGGGGCGATGCAGATGCGGTGGCCGCTGTACTTGGTGCTGGCCAGGACCAGGCTCTCGATGGAGACAAGGCCTGGATCGATATTGGCTTGTCGCAAGATCTTTCCTTGGGCGCGTTCTGCGAGTTCCTTTTCTACTTCCATGGTCTGATGTTTGAGGTGGGGCAGGGCGGCCGGGTCTACCTGTTCGTCGAACCAGATGGGTTGTTTGATCAGTTCCGGGCCCATCTCTTCCGTATAATAGGTGGTGTAATCGAAGGGGAAAATCGGGCCTTGCAGGCGAATGGATCCGAGCCTGGCCGCGAGCTGGTCGCGGGCCCGGGCGAGGATCTCCTGGTCGCGGGCCGTGATGGCGCAGATCAGGGCCATGGATTGGGGGGGCTGGATATGGAGGGGCATAATGGAGGTATGCGTATCTTTCATAACGCCTCCTAGTAGTTGACCAGCTAAATTGGGCTAGCTGACGGGGTCGGCCTCAAAATCAACGCGGTCGTCTACTAGGCGCAATAGCAAGGTTTTGTTAGAACTTCTAATATAGGAAGGACGGAAATGGTACACACAGTATCTCGGGAAGTCCTCGACCAATTGTTGATACCCAGCACCGCGACCTTGACCTCGGCATTGAAAAAGCACGGACTAAACAACACCTTCATGCAAGGGGTCGCACCCTTGGGGCCCAGCATGAAGATGGCCGGACAGGCTTTTACTCTGCGCTATATCCCCGCGCGCGAGGATTTAAATGCAGGTGAGGTCGACAACCTCAAAGACGTGCAGCGCATCGGCATAGAACAAATCGAAGCAGGCGAGGTGCTGGTGATTGATGCGCGCGGCCATAACGGGGCCGGGACCATGGGCGCCATCCTGGCCACCCGTATCCAGGTGCGCGGTTGCGTCGGCATTGTCACCGACGGCGCCTACCGCGATACCCCTGAGATCGTGGGGACCGGCATGGCCGCGTACGCCGCGTCCATGAATGCCCACGCCAACAAAACCGTCCACTACCCCAGCGAGATCCAGGTGCCGATTGCCTGCGGTGGGGTAGCGGTCTTCCCGGGGGATATCATCGTGGGGGACGGCGAGGGCGTGGTGGTGATCCCGGCTCATCTGGCCGCGGAGGTGGCCCGGGACGCGGTGGAGCAGGAGGAGAGAGAAGCATTTATCCTGGAGAAGATCCGCGCCGGCGCCAGCATCGTCGGCAACTACCCGCCGGATGAAAAGACCCTGGCCGAGTTCGAAGCGTGGAAGAGGAACAAAGAGGGGAAGTAAACTCGAATGAATCCTCCCCACAGCAAGCCGCAGAGTATCAGACCCGAGGTATGAATCAAGCCACCAGCATGGCCGCGCCAAAGACCCCGGCACTGTCGCCTAGTTTGTATTTGACGATGCGGGTTTCGAGCCGGTCGTTGAAGACGTAGAGCTGGACTTCCCCCACCCCCTCTGTGTACAGCAAATCAATATTGCTGACCCCGCCGCCCAGGACGACCACGTGCGGGTCCAGGATGTTGATCACGCCGGCCAGGGCCTTGCCGAAGCAGGAGATCAGGTGCTCCATGGTGGCGCGGGCATGGGGGTCGTCGCCCCGGGCGTGGCGCCGGACGATTTCCTGCAGAGAGAGGGCCTGGCCCGACAGCGCGGCGTAGTATTTTTGCAGGAATGGCCCCGAGAGGAAGGTCTCTACGCACCCCTTGCGGCCGCAGTAGCACTCCGGACCGCCCGGATCGAGAATGTTGTGGCCCCACTCACCGGCAATGCCCTGACACCCGTAGAGCGCCCGATTCTGGACCACCACCCCGCCGCCCACCCCGGTTCCCATGATGACCCCGAAAACCGTCTCAGCGCCCTGGGCGGCCCCCAGCCGGGCTTCGGCCAGGGCAAAGCAATTGGCGTCGTTGGCCAGGGTGAAGGGGATCTTCAGGGTTTTCTCCAGGTCCTGCTGCAGGGGCTGGCCGAGCAGACAGGCGATGTTGCTGTTTTTGAGGGTCCGGGTGCGGGAGTCCAGGACGCCGGGGGTGCCCATGCCGATGGTTTCGGGGCGGAGGCCGCTTTTCTGGCTCATCTGCTCGACGAGGAGGCCAATTCGCTCGACGATGTGCTGGTAGCCTTTGTCGGCTTCGGTATTGATGCGAATGCGGCAGAGGGGGGCGGGTGTCGTGGTCGATTGCAGGATGACGCCTTCGATCTTGGTGCCGCCTAAATCTATGCCCCAGTAGTGCGTGCTCATGGTTCGCCTTTCATAGCTGTAGCAACAGCGCGGTCAGAAGGGCGGCTCGTTGCGGCAGGGAATCGATGAGGATGTGCTCGTCTTCCGCATGGGCGCCTCCTCCCGGCGCTCCCAGGCCGTCCAGAGTAGGTATCCCCAGCGCCGCGGAGAAATTCCCGTCGCTACCGCCCCCGGTCGAGCCTTCCTGGAGGTCCAGCCCGAGCCGGACGCCGATTTCCCGGGCGCGCTCGAAGAGGGCGCCCGTGGCGGGATTCCGTTCCATGGGGGGACGTTTGAAGCCGCCGTTGACTTCGAGCGCTATGCCGGGGGCTACGGGTTGGACCCCCAGAATGGCCTGCTCGAGGCGCTCGGCTTCGGCCGTGGTCCACACCCGCACGTCGATCTCGGCAGTGGCCTGGGCGGCCACCACGTTGGAACGAGTTCCGCCCCGGACGATACCCACATTGACGGTGCTGCCGGCCGCCGCATCGTTCAAGCCGTGCAGGTAGTGGATCTGATGCGCCAGTTCCTGGATGGCGCTGATGCCTTTTTCAGGTTCGATGCCGGCGTGGGCGGCCCTTCCTTCGACCTCCATCGCAAAGTAACCCGTGCCCTTGCGGGCGGTTTTGAGGACGCCGCCGGGCAGGGGCGGTTCCACTACCAGGACGTACTCGGCCTGGCGAGCGTGCTCCTCGACGAGCGGGCGCGCGGTCGGGCTGCCTATTTCTTCATCCGCGACCAGGAGGACCACGGCCGGCCGCGGCATTTTCAGATCCAGATCAGCTACCGCCCGCAGCGCGAACTCGGCCAGGACCAGGTTGGCTTTCATATCAAAGATGCCCGGGCCCCGAGCCTGGCCGTCCTGGATCTCGAAGGGGCGCCGGTCCAGGGTGCCGGCCGGCCATACCGTGTCGAAGTGGCCCAGGATCACAGCCGGCCGGGCCGCGGCATTTTCAGACGCCGGGAAAACAGCGCGCAGATGGTCGCCGTGGGTGGGGTTGGGCAGGATGCTCGCCGCGGCACCGGCCTTTGCAAAGCGTCCCTGCAGGTAGCGAGCCAGTTCGTCCAGCCGGGGTTTTTCCATGCTGGGCGATTCGCGCTCCACCAGTTCCCGGATGGATTCCAGCATGGCCGGACGGTGCTGGAGAAAATGATCTTTCAGGGTTGTGGAGTCCATGAGCTCTCAGGGCAGTGAAAGGGTTCGGATGGTGTGTTGGGCTATGCGCTCCTGGTTGGGTGCGTACCCCAGACCTGGAGTGTGCGGCACTGCAATCGCGCCGTCGACGGTCCGGATCGGGGGATCGACCAGGTCCTCGGCATAGTACTTGTCGGAGCCGGATACATCGCCGGGCATGGTGAAACCGGCAAGGCTCGAAATGGCCACATTGGCGGCGCGCCCGATGCCGTACTCGTGCATGCCGCCGCACCAGACCGAAATCCCGCGGGCATGGCAAAGATCGTGAACCCGCCTGGCCTCGCGCAGGCCGCCCAGACGGCTGACCTTGATGTTGATAACCCGGCAGCTGCCCAAGTCCAGGGCCTTGCGGGCGTCCTCGGCGGAGAGGATGCTTTCGTCCAGACAGATGGGGGTCTGGAGTTGGCGCTGGAGTTTGGCGTGGTCGATGATATCGTCGTGGGCCAGGGGTTGTTCGATCAGCATCAAATCGAAGGCGTCGAGTTGCACCAGGGTGGGCAAATCGGACAGGATATAGGCCGAATTGGCGTCGACCATGATCCGGGTATCCGGGTAGCGCTCTCGGACCTTGCCGACGACCTCGACGTCCTTGCCGGGTCCAATCTTCAGCTTGATGCGGCGGTAGCCCTCGTCCAGGTACTGGTCAATGAGGCCGAACAAACGGCCCGTGTCCTCCTCGATCCCCAGGCTGACACCCGAGAGGATTTCGCCGCGGGTGCCGCCCAGGAGCTGGTGCAGGGGTTGGTCCTGGGCCTGGGCGAGCAGGTCCCAGCAGGCCATCTCAAGTCCGGCTTTGGCAAAATTGTTGCGTTTGACGTTTTGATACGATTTTGCAAATTCGTCGATGGTCTCGAAGGGTTTGTCCAGGACAGAGGGGACGAGGAAGTCCTTCAGGATGTGCCAGCAGGTTTCCGTGGTTTCTTCGCAGTAGTAGGGGTTGGGGGGGACGGCGCATTCTCCCCAGCCGACCAGGCCGTCGGTGTTTACTTGTACGAGGATGTGGTCCAGGTGGTTCCTCTTGCTGGAGCTGGTTACAAACGAGCGGATGAGAGGCATCCGCACGATCGAAAGCTCTACGCGGTCTATTTGCATTGTCGTTCCTTTACGGTCTGTTCGGTACGCCCTAGCCTTTCCAGCAGGGCCAGGTCTGCCCTCTCGGCAATCAGGTATTTTCGCTCTCCGTCTTCGCCGACCCCGGTGATTGCATAGCGGCCCTCTTCGCAACCAAGATAACAACCAAAAAGTTCGTCCGTGGATATCCGCCAGCGGGCCGCCCGTTCAGGGTCGTTCTTTTGCAGGGAAGCCCAGTGGGCCGGTATTTCGATGGCCATCTCACGCGGCTCTTCCCCGAGCTGGGCCTCTGTCCGATTCTCGTCGAAACGCTGGATCGAGGCCCCACCGCGCAGATCCCGGACCACGGGTCCACTCTCAAGCCCCTGGTGCACCCGCTCTGTATCGATGAGCCAGGTAATACCCAGCCTGGACGCGGCGGTTTGATTCAGCTGGTTTCTGAAGGGGTAGTAGTCCGGATAAAAGTCAAAGGCCAGGGCTCGCAAGTGGCCGAAATTCAGCCGGGCATTGGCGTATTGCAACGGATCGACCGTCCAGTGGATGAGACCGATGCCCTCTTGCCGGGCGCTTTCCGCCTGTGCTTTTTTGAGAGCGGCACCCAGATTGCGGCCCCGGCACGCCGGCAGCACGCCCAGCAGCTGCGACTCCAGGCGGAAAGCGCCCGGGCAGGTGCGGCTCCACGCTGCGGGGAGATGGGGCCCGTCGAAGCTACAGAAGCCGAAGAGGAAGCCCACGGGATCGCGGCCCAGCCTGGCTATCAGGGAGGTTCCCGGGCGGAAGCTGGTCGAGTGGATATCGGCCGGGTAGAGGAAATCCGCTTCACTGCCCCAGATGCGTCGCTGCAGCTCGCGGATGGCCAGGGCTTCCCCGGCAGCGGGCCTGTCTATGGCGGGCTCTTCGCCCTCCTGCGTGGTTTTTGTAGGGTAGGGCTGCTCCGCATGCGGGTCGTAGAACACCACCTTGTCTCCTCCCAACAGATCTTCGACTTTGCCCATCAGGTGCTGTGGATCGAGATTCTCACCGGCCTGGTGAAAGCGCAGGGTGAAGGTGCGGGTAGCCTCTTCGAAGGCACGCGGGAACAGGAAGCCGGCCCCCGCGATATGGCGTTTTTTTTTAAATACCGAGATCCGGCCGCCTATCTTAGGGAAGGTGGTTTTCAGGTAGTGTGGGGGGAAAAGGGTGGGATTGTTCGGAGCGCCCAGGAGGGCGCGCAGGTGGTCGACATCCGCGTCCCACGAATCGCTCCGCGGTTCCAGCAAGACTGCTTCTACTTGGGCATCCATTATTATCTTGCTATTTCGCACAACGCGCGCCACTTCCATTTCGTCCTCTGTCGGCAGACGATACAGCTTTTCGCCCCGCCGCTTCCGGTGCGGCCCACAATTCCTCCAGATAAGACAATGTAAAGAATGTCGATAATTATAAAAACCTTCTTATACCATCTGTTCTACTTCGAGAGGTTGCTCCTCGATCACCCGCATGTCCTTCCACTTGCCCTGGCGGAAGCGGAAGTAGAACACCAGGGCCAGGACGATGACGTAGGCGCACAGAAACCCCCATATCAGGAAGATCCCGGCATTGAAGTAGGCTTGCGCCACAAAGGCGGGGATGACCATGAGGACCCAGGCCAGGGGGACCGAGACCCACATGATGAAACGGGTGTCGCCGGCGCCCTTGAGAGTGGCGGTGAAGGTCATGTAGAAGGCGTCGAATATGCAGTAGAGGGCCACGATGCGAAGCAGGGGGATGGCGATGGCGTAGGCCGCGGCAAAATCCGCTCCCTGGGCGCGCGCCTTGAAGGGTTTCAGGAAAAGTTCCGGCACCGCGATATAGGCCAGGGCCATGACCAGGGTGTAGAGCAGGGCCAGATGGAACCCCGTCCAGGTGCAGTACTCGGCCGCGGCCGGCTGGTTTCGTCCCAGGCGCTGGCCCACCATGGTGGTCACGGCAATCCCGGAGCCGATCAGCGGCATGAAGGCCAGGCTGTTGATGTGGGAAGCCAGGTTGGTGGCGGCCAGCGCGATGGTGCCCAGCCGACCCGCGATCAGGATGAAGAGCGAAAAGGCCATGATATCGAGCATGAAGGTCAGCCCGCTGGGGCCGCCGAAGCGCAGCAGCCGGCCGAAGAGTTCGGGGTCCGGTTTCCAGCCGCGCAGGGTAGCGTATTGCGCCCGGTAGGAACGACGCACGATCAGGACAAAGAACAAAGTCGCCGAGAACAGTCCGGCCAGGTTGGTGGCCCAGGCCGCGCCCTCGATGCCCCACTCGGGCAGGCCCCAGCGACCGAAGATGAGGGCGTAGTCCAGGACGATGTTGAGGAGGGTCGCGGCGATGTTGACCCCCAGCACGGTCCAGGTCCTGCCGCGCCCGCTGAAAAAGCACGAAGCCGAGGTCGACAGCACGTGCAGGCCAATGCCGTAGCAGAGGACGCGGAAGTAGGTGGTCTCGGCCTGGCGTATGGCCGGGTCGTGGCCGATCAGGTCGAAGAGGGGCGCGCTCAGGGCGGCCGGCACCAGGGCCAGCAAACCGCTGAAAAGGGCCAGGTAGACCCCCTGCCAGACCGCGGGACCGACGCGCTCGGGACGGCGGGCGCCCGTGTACTGGGCCACGAAGGTGTTGACGTACTGGGCAATGCCGAGGAAGAAGCTGAGGAAGATGAAGTTGGTCATGCCGGCCGGAGCGGCGGCGGCCAGGGCCTCGGTGGAGTACCAGGAGAGAAAGACCCGGTCGACAAAGTGCTGGATGCTCCAGCTGGCGGTGCTGAGAATGAGCGGAAAGGCAAGCCCCAGGAATTCGCGGTAGCCGCCCTCTGATTGCCACCTGTGGCTCAGGTACCTGAAAAGCTCCATCAGGCGCTCATGAAGGCGGCGACATCCATACACTCGCCGTGGCGGCGGGCCGACTCCCGGCCGGCCAGCACCGGGCCCAGGGAGAACAGGCCGTCGTGGTAGTCGTTGAGGATGGCGCTGCCGTCGTTGTTGCGGACCGCTTCGATGAAGATGCGGTCCTGTTCGAACCAGGGATCGAATTCCTCGGCCTGGTAGACCTTTTCGCCGTTCATTTCGATGTAGTCGTAGCGCTGCACTCCCAGGTAGCCGCCCTCGAAGTAGAGGAGGAAGTAGGGCTCGCCTTGGCGGGATACGGGCGTAGTGGAGAGGAAGCTCAGGGTCATGGTGGCGCCGTTGCTCAGGCAGAAGTTGAAGGAGCAGGACAACGGCGTATTGTAGGGAGGGGGGTGGTGGTAGAAGGCCTGGGCGCGGACCACATCCAGGCCGCTCATGAAGCGGGCGTAGTCCACCGCGTGCACCCCCCAGCCAAAGGCGGCGCCCCCGGCCTTGTCCATCTGGTAGTGCCAGTTGTCCTCCTGACCGGGGGGCACCTGTGTTGCGGGCAGTCCCGCCGTGCTCTGGAAGCGGATGTGGGTGATTTCTTTGTCCCGCAGGAGCCGGCGGGCCTCCTGGAAGATGGGCCGGTAGCGCTCGCGGAAACACACCGTGCTGAGGACGCCGGACCGCTGTACGGCCGCGTTGATGCAACGGGCCACGGCCATGGTGGTGGACTGGGGTTTTTCGCTGAAGAGGTGGATGCCTTTGGAGGCGGCGGCGGCTTCGACATCGGTGCGGGCAAAGGCCGGCACTACCGAGTAGAGGACATCGAGTTCTTCCCGTGCCAGCATGTCGTGGCCGTCCTGGTAGGTCCTGGGGATGGAAAAGCTCGCGGCCGTGGCTTCGAGGGCCTCTGAATTGATGTCGCACACGGCGACGATTTCGACGCCGTCAAGTTTGAGCAGGTTGGGAATATGGGTCCTGTTGGCCCAGGAGCCGGTGCCGTACACCCCCACGCGCAGGGCGCGTTCTCTTGTTCCCATGGATTAATTCCTTAGTTTAGAAGCCTTCTTAGAGCGCCTGACACAATGACGAGCGTCGGCCCAGACGCGAAATTGACGATGTGCCGATAGTATATAAAACCAACCCTTCCAGGGGTGCAATGGCCAAGAAGAAGAAAGGCGAAAAGACGACCAAACGCGAGGCCTACGGGATCACTGTGCTCAAGGCCTCTCACAAAAAAGTGCGGCAACTTAAAAAGGAATACGAACCGGAGATTCACGGCGACAAGTTCTGGAACTCCAGCTGGCTGCTCATGGACTACCTGGAACACCAGGGACTGCCCTACCAGGCGCGGGTCATGGAGGTGGGATGCGGTTGGGGGCTGGCCGGCATGTACTGCGCCAAGCACTACGGCGCCGTGGTCACCGGGGTAGACGCGGACGACACGGTATTTCCCTACCTGGATTTGCACGCCGAGGTCAATGGCGTCCAGGTAAAAACCATGAAGTCCCAGTTCGAGAATCTGAAGAAAAAACTCTTGGCCAAACAGGATGTGGTGCTGGGATCGGATATTTGTTTCTGGGACAACATGGTGGATCCTCTCTACAAGCTCGTCAGAAGGGCGGTCAAGGCCGGGGTGCAGCAGGTGGTCTTGGCCGATCCGGGGCGACCGCCCTTCGAGGAGGTGTGCCAGCGTTGTACGGAAAAATTGGGGGGAGGCACCAAGGAGTGGTCCGTGGAGGAGCCGGTCCGGGCCAGCGGTACCCTGTTGATCGTGGGCTCGCTGCCTCAAAAGTAAGCATTTTCAAAACCAGTTTTCCTTGTCCACCACATTGATCAGTTCCCGGCCCTGGGCTAGGCGCCGGCAGTTTTCGATCAGGAGATCGCGCCGGCGTTCTGCCAGATAGGGACCGGAAGCGGCCACGTGGGGAGTCATCAAGAAGTTGGGGGCCTTCCACAGGGGGTGGTCCTCCGGCAGGGGTTCGGTCTCGAAGACATCCAGGGCCGCACCGCCTATGGCGCCGGCGCGGAGGGCCTGGTTCAAATCATCCAGCACCACATTGGAACCGCGGCCTATGTTGATGAATACGGCCGTTTTTTTCATCTTGCTCAGACGCTCCTCGTCGATGAGCCGCTGCGTGCCGGGGGTCTGGGGGGCGGTCATGATGACGAAATCGGCCCGGTCCAGTTGCTGGTCCAATTCCTCCGGTCGGTACAGCTCGTCGACCCCTTCGGGCGCTTGAGGGACGCGCGGGTCGACGCCGATGACGTGCATGCCGAAGTAGGAGCAGTGCTGCGCCGTGGTCCCGCCGATGCCGCCGACGCCGATGATGAGGGCGGTGGATTCGGGCAGGTAGATGGATTCGCTGGCTTCGCCGCGCCCGATCCACTCGCCGCGAAACTGCGCCGGGAAATAGTGGTGCATGCCGCGGGCAAAGGCCAGGACAAAGGCCAGGATGTGGGCGCTGATGTGGTCGTTGTAGATGCCGCGCACATTGGTCACGGTGACCGGGCTGGCGATCAATTCGGGAAAATAAAAGCTCGGATCGGGACCAGCGGCAGGACAGGCCAGCCATTCCAATTGGGAGGCCGCGGTCAGGAGTTCGGGGTCCATGGTGCCAAAGGCGCCCCTGGCCGTGGGCAGGGCTTCGAGGGCTTCCGCGCGCGTGGCGTAGGTGACGACTTCGATCTCGGGAACGGCCTGGCGGACCGAGGTTGCCAGATCCTGGGAGGGGGGTGGAAGAAAAACGAATCTTGCTTTCACGAATGACCTTCTTTCTGGTTTAACATCCCGATAACATCAGTACTTCACGGAATCGGCGGGCGGGCGGCGGGGCTTGTGCCTCTGGGGTTTTATGATGCCCAGGCGCTCTTAGAGCCCAGATGGGGGTTTTCGCATGGACTCTTATCAAACCGCTGAATATACGGCGTCGGCGCGGGACATACAACCTTTGCAGAACAGATCAACGGCCTGGCGACCTGAGTCGGGCTTGGTCGTTTGCCCGGGATATTTTAGTTTCTTGAAAGCTGCCAATACCCGTTTCTCAATGTCGGAAAAGGAGAGCACATGGCCCCAGTGAAAATCTACCACAACCCGCGTTGCAGCAAGAGCCGGCAAACCCTCGAACTCCTCCGCGCCCAGGGCATCGAGCCGGAGATCGTGGAGTACCTGAAAAACCCACCGGACGAGAAGACCCTGGAGCAACTGCTGGCGCAATTGGGCATGGAACCCGGGGAAGTGATGCGCACCAAGGAGGACGAGTACAAAGAGCTGGGCCTGGATGCACAACAGGGCGACCGCGCGGCACTGATTCGCGCCATGGTGGAAAATCCCATCCTCATTGAGCGGCCCATCGTGGTAAAGGGCGCAAAGGCGCGTTTGGGCCGTCCCCCCGAACAGGTCCTGGAGATCCTGTAAGAACGCACCCATGGGGGAGAAAAGGCTGAAACTCGGGTTTCTGGCCTCGCACGGTGGCACCAATATGCAGGCCATCATCGACGCCTGCAAGGAAGGCCGCCTGCAGGCCGAGCCGCGGGTGGTGATCGGCAACAACTCGCGCTCCGGCGCCCTGGAGCGGGCCCGCGGGGAGGACATCCCGGCCTGTCACCTGAGCAGCCGCACCCATCCCGATCCCGCCGAACTGGACGCGGCTATTCTCGCAACCCTGCGGCAACATCAGGTCGAGGTGGTCTGCCTGGCCGGGTACATGAAGCGGCTGGGCGCGGCCACTCTGGCGGCCTATCGGGGACGCATCCTCAACATCCACCCGGCGCTGCTGCCCAAATTCGGGGGCCAGGGTTTTTACGGAGAGGCCGTGCACCGGGCCGTGCTGGCCGCCGGCAAAACCGAAAGCGGGGCGACCGTGCACCTGGTGGACGAGGAGTACGACCATGGCCCGGTCCTGGCGCAGCGCAAGGTGTCGGTGCGGCCGGACGATACCGTGGACGCTCTGGCGGCGCGGGTGCTGGAGCAGGAGCACATCCTCTACCCCGAGACCTTGCAGAGGATCGCCGCGGGCGCAATCCGGCTGGAAGATTTTGGCTGAGAAGCCTTCTAACAGATCTGCAAGCCGGATTCCGGGGCCTTGGCGCGGCAGACGCTGGAGAGCGCCGAGACCAGGGTGAATACCCCGCTGACCCCCTTCATGGGGTTGGAGCGCTGGATCTTGACTTCCACCTCCTGGCCGCGGGCCTCGATTTCGATGACGGAGACCTCCAGGCCGGGCACGGCGACCAGGACCGAGTGGGTGCGATCGAAACCGATGCTGCCCAAGGCCAGGGCCGCGTGCGAGTTGACATTGCGCGGAAACAGTGGACAGATGCCCCGGGCCGGACCGTCGTAGAGCACGGTTTCGCTGTGAATCTGTTCGGCGGTGAGATCGGGGTGTTCGCCGAAGTCGAGGTTGGCGGGATTTTTCTTCATGACCATTTTGACCTCGTCCCAAACCTGGCGGCCTTCCTGCAGGGCTTCGAGGCCGACGATGGCCCCGTGCGGGATATAGAGGCGGGTGCCATTTTTTTGCGCGCTTTCGAGCAGGTTCTGCTCCACCCGGGCATCGGCAAAGGCGGTCAGGGAGAGGGGCATATAGTCGGTGTACTCCAGGAAGGCCGTGCCGTGGTCGCGGGTGATGCCGGGGTGAGCCAGTTCCACGATCAGGTCGGCCTCTTTGGCGGCAAAGGCCCCCAGGTCCTCCAGAATCAAATCCGGGGGCAGGTCGGCGAGTTTTTCCCGGGTGCGGTTGTACACAAAGGCGATATCCAGCCCCAGTCCGGGATGAGTGGTGATTTGTTCGTACACGTAGGAGCCGATGTAGCCGTAGCCAATGATGCCGATGCGGGCTCTTTCTCGCGACATGTTGATTACCTCCTTTTAAGTGCTTCCTGCTTTTACAAAACGCCGCCGGCCCAGCTTAAACCGGCGCGGATCGCCCAGGCGTTGCCTCAGGGCAGCTTCGTCCATGCCGGTGTGCTCCAGGACCCAGTCGATTTCCGCGGCCAAGGGCACGTTGAAGACACCAGGATCGTCGGCGCCGATGACCAGGTTTACCCCGGAATTTAAGAACCGGTGCAACGGGTGGGAAGCCGGGTCGGGTACGGCGCCGATCCGCAGGTTGGAGGTGGGGCAGGATTCGATGGTGGTGCCCAGAGTCTTCAGGCAGTCGAGGGCGAAGCCTTGCCGGCGGCGGACTTCATCGAGTCGTTCCGGGGAGTAGGGCCGCTGGACCCTGGAATCGGGGGGGCGCTGCTGCAGATCTTGGCGTTCTTGTTGCAGGGCGGCTTCGTCGATGGTCAGGCCGCCGGCTGAAAGGGCCTCGACGTGGCACAAGTCATAAGCGATCTGGTCCAGGCGCTCGCTCGCCCTTTCGGTTTCATGGGCCCGGGCCCGGCGGGTCACTGCCACGGCCGGGTCCATCCCCAGGGCGATGGCGTGGCCCAGGCGCGGCACGCCCATTGCGGCGATTTCATGGCACCAGCGGATGGCGCTCTCCAGGGACTTGTCGAAGTAGACTTCCCCGACGTGATAGACCACTTCGAGAGCCCGGTCCGGACGCTGCTGGTTGTCCCGTTGCAGGCGCTCGAAGAAGGGTTGCACCGTCCGGGGGGGGTAGCCTTCCTCGAAAAAGCAGAAGTCCAGGCCCACAATGGTGGGAACCAGCTCTGGATTTTCGTCGAAGAGGCGCTGCACCAAGGCGTAGCCCTCCAGGGGTGCCTGGCGCGGCAGGCTGATGATGTAGCGGGCCTCAAAGTCGTTCCGGCTGGCCTCCTGGATGACGCGGGCATTGAGCCGGTGGAAGTTGAGAAACCCCTCCGGATCCGCGCTCCCGTGCATGTACATGGCGCGGTATTCCACGTAGTTCAGACCTTCGCCGCGGTGGCGCAGGATGATCCGCCGGAGGATTTCCTCCTCGCGTTGCAGGACCCGGCGCCAGTGGCGCCAAAGGCATGTAGCCAGGTTGAACTTGGCCTGGAAACGCTCGAAGTCGCCGCTGTCCGCCGGGCCGACGACGAAGTGGTCCTGCAGGCGCTCGAAACCGGCGTTGCCGTTGCTCAGGGCCTCTTTGAAGAGGGCGACGGGATCGGGGCGTTTGCCAAAGGCCCGCGCACAGCTGTCGACGTACAGGCTCCAGTCCACTTCTTCATAGATATCTTTCCCCAGTTCCAGGAGGTCTTCTGCGTAGAGGCAGCCGCCGAGGTGGACGTGCAGTTCGCAGCCTTTTAGTATGTTCAGGTCGGACATGTTGTGGTGCCTGTTGCGGTCATTTGATATTGAATATAATTACTGACGGCAGATGGGCCATATTAGAAGCCGTCTCAAAACCGCTGAAGGATTCGACCTGGCTGTAGCGGTCAGCACAAGCAAAGGAGAAGTCCGATGGAATACCGCGGATTGGGCCGTTGTGGATTGAAGGTTTCGGAAATATGTCTGGGCACCATGACCTTTGGCCACGGCACCGACCAGGGCGAAGCTAGGCGCATGGTGGATCTGGCCCTGGACGCAGGTGTGAATTTCTTCGATACGGCCAATTCCTATGGAGAAAGCAATTCCGAGATTTTCCTGGGCAAGGCCCTGAAGGGAAAACGGCGGGATGCCGTGGTGGCCACCAAGTTTTTCAACCCCATTGGGCCCGGTCCCAACGACTCGGGCATGTCGCGGGTGCACATCATGAACGCCGTGGAGGATAGCCTCAAACGGCTGCAGATGAACTACGTGGATATTTACTACATCCATCACGTGGATGTGCAGACACCCCTGGAGGAAATGCTCCGAGCCCTGGACGACCTGGTGCGCCAGGGCAAGGTGCGCTACACCGCCTGCAGCAATTACCAGGCCTGGCGGCTTTGCGAAGCCCTGTGGATCAGCGACAGCAAAGACCTGGCGCGCTTCGAGTGCTACCAGCCCCAGTACAGCCTGGTGGTGCGGGATATCGAACAGGAATTGATGCCCCTGTGCCGCTACAAAGGGTTGGGAGTGGTAGTGTGGAGTCCGCTGGCCGGTGGCTTCCTGTCGGGCAAGTACAGACCGGGCGAGCGCACGGCTGTGGGCACCCGCTCGGAAGAGGCGTGGGCCTATCCCGAGCCGTATTTCGCCGCCAATGCGGACGAGACCCTGAAGGTGTTGCTGAAAGTGGCCGAGGAATTGGGACGCACTCCGGCCCAGGTGGCCGTGCGCTGGGTGGTAGAGCAGCCGGGCATCACCGCGGCGATTGTGGGAGCGCGCACGGCAGAGCATTTGCGGGACAATCTGGAGGCTTCTACCTTTCGCCTGGAGGTAGAGGCCCTCGAACACCTGAGTAAAGTCTCCCATTTGCCGGACCGCTACCCGGAGGCCATGCAGAAAAACATACACGAGCGTCGGGATGGCGCGGTCGATATGCCGTCTTTGTGAAAAGAGGCCGGAAGAGCATACCAGCCAGCTCTTCACTCTTCGTAGTATGATGTTTCGCAATGATGTTCTTCCCGCCGACATTGACACCTTGCAGGAGGGCCAGGAATCCATAGAGCCCACCCCGCGGCACCTCGAGATCCAGATTCTCCACAGCGGTCATCTTGCCGAACGTCTTGGTGACGTCCGTCATCTGAATGGCAGTTTCCATATGTGAAGGCCTTCTGAAGAAATGGTTCGACAAAAATGCAGCGACTCATCGTCAGATTCGCAGAAGTAACAACCGATGTAAATCGCCCTGCACTTCCTACTCTTCCTGGTAGTACTCCATGAGGATCTGGGCCACTTCGGGCCGGGCGAATTCCGGGGGCAGGGTCTGGCCGGCGGCCAGCATTTCGCGCACCTGGGTGCCCGAGAGAAAGAGGTAGTTTTCCTGGTCGTGCGGGCAGTCGCGCATCATCACTACCTCGCCGCACTTGTTGCACCAGACAGTGTGGTCGCCGCGGAAGATCTGGATCTGGAGGGCGTCGGCGGGCAGTTCGTCGAAGATGGTCTGGGCGTCGAAGGGGCCGTAGTAGTCGCCCACCCCGGCGTGATCGCGGCCGACGATCAGATAGGAGCAGCCGCTGTTTTGGCGGAAGATGGCGTGCAGCACGGCCTCGCGCGGGCCGGCGTAGAGCATGTCGAAGCCGTACCCGGCGATTAACACGGTGTTCTCCGGGAAGTAGACCTCCACCATCTTGCGGATGGAAGCGTCGCGCACGGGGGCCGGGATATCCCCTGGTTTGAGCTTGCCCAGGAGCATGTGGATGAGGATGCCGTGGGCGCCCACGGCCTGCTGGGCCATGCGGCACAATTCCTCGTGGGCCCGGTGCATGGGGTTGCGAGTCTGAAAGGCCACCACCTGGTTCCAGCCGCGGCTCTGGATCTCGGTGCGGATCTGGCCGGCGGTGCGGAAGGTGTCGGGAAAATCCACCGGGAAGTAGGACAAGTTCGGGACCTGGATAGGGCCGGAGATCACCCGGTCGCCCTGGGCGGCAAAGGCGGCCACGCCCGGGTGCTCGGGGTCGCTGGTGCCGAAAACCTTGGCGAGGAGGTCGGCCCGCTGTGCTTCGGAGAGTTTCTCGATGGCAGCCACCTCCTGGACGGCCAGGACGGGGTGGCCTTCCACGTTGGGGTCGCGCAGGGCGATGCGGGCGTCGCTCTCGATCCCGTCTGTGAGCCGGGCAGCCGGCACTATGTTGAGGATGGGGGTAGGCCACATCAGGCCGTTGGGCAGGGTCATGTTGTCGGCCACGCTTTGCGCTTCCTCCAGGTTCATGTAGCCTGTAATCGGGTTGAAGTAACCCGAGGCCAGCATGACCGCTGCCGCTGCCGAACCAGAAGAGATCGGCAGGGAGGGCAGGTTTTCGGCTTCCCGCGTCAGGGCGGTCCGGGCGTCTTCGTCTTCCACGTACAGGGGGTTCAGATCCGCGGAACCGTAAGGCTTGATCATGGAGTTTCTTTCCTGTTTCAGCAAGCGGTGAATTTCGTTTGCAATTTCAGTGAATCTCGATACCGGCCCGGTCCGCGATGCGGTGCACATTGCGGCTGGCTAAAGGGTAGTTTTCAGCGGGCAGATGTTCCAGGAGCATGTACCCGTCCGGGTAGAGCTGGTGCCAGCGGCGCAGGGCGGTTTCCAGGTCCAGTTCGCCTTCGCCCGGCACCTCTTCGTCAATGTGGAGGACCAGGCCGTCGCGCACGCGTATGTCCTTACAGTGGCCCACCGGGCAGATGGGTCCCATCACCTCGAAGATGTGGTTGAGACGTTCGGTGCTGTGGTAAACCTGGTGCAGGGACTGGAAGTGGTTGACGAAATCCATGACAATGCGGATGCGATCCGAGCCGACCTCTTCGACGACCTGGCGGTTGATCTCCGGCGAGCCCATGATGGTGAGGGCATGGGTCTCGATGACCACGGTGACCGCTTCGGCCTCGGCCCGGGCGGCGATTTGCCCCAGGGTTTCGACCAGGCGGGCACGGCTTTCTGGCTCCAGGTTGCGGCGCGATGGGCTGTAGGAGCCGGTGGGACTGAGGCTGCCGGTGCGGATCAGGCAGGTCCAGGCCTCGAGTTCCCGGGCCACTTCAATGCCGCGGTGGATCTTGTGGGTCACCATCTGGCGCACCTCGGCGTCCGGATCGAAGAGGCACTCGCCAAAGCCAATGCCGACCTGCGCCAGGTCCATGCCAGCCGCGGCGTAGGTGCTTTTTACCTGGCGGCACTCGGCGGTCTGGACATCGAAGAGCCGGTCGCCGGGAGCGTGGAAGTTGGCGCTGGTGAGATTGAGGACGCGGACGGCCTCGAGGTGTTCAGGGGAAATTTCGCGGAAGTCTCCGGGCAGCGTGCCGACGACGCCAAGGCGCATGGGGTGTCCTTTCGGTTGAGAAAGAAAAAATATGAAAATAATACAATATTTCGCGCAAGCAAATCAGGGTGCGGGCCCGGACTTGTTTACATGCTGATGGTTGCCTTGGTTTAGGATCCACGTGAATCTTGAAATGAAAGGCGGGCAGGGATGAAGTCCAGGCGAGCTTCCGAGCACCGACCAGAGCAGGTGCCAGGTAGAGGTCTCACCCGGCGGGAATTCATTCCCAGGGTGACTGCTGCTGCGCTGGGGGCCGGAGTACTGCTGAGCCCTGATAGAAGTTCCGGCTCTGTCGACAGCATGAAGTACAGAAAGCTGGGCAAGACCGGAGTTTCTATCTCGGAAATAGGCTTTGGCTCTCACCTCACCCGGCAGAACTTGGGCGATCCCCGGGTGCGGGCAGCCCAGATCAGAAAAGGTCTGGAGCTGGGTATCAACCTGTTCGATATCTACGAGCACAAATATCACCAGTTTGGTTTGATGAGCGAGGTGCTGGGCCCGGTGCGACAAGATGTCGTGCTATCTCTTGTGCAGGTGTGGAGATCCACAAGTGCCCTGGAGGAGGTGGAACACGCCCTGAAGATCTTCGACGCGGACGTCATTGATCTGTACCGCCTGTACACGGACGGGAACGGGAGCAAACGCGACAGAGAAACCCGTTTGGAGGGTCTGCAGCAGGCCAAGGAACAGGGGAAGATCAAGGCTATCGGGTTAAGTGCTCACGATCAGAAGATAATGGTAGAGATGCTGCGGACCTATCCAGAACTGGACTACCTGATGTTCCCCTACAACTTCCGGCATCAGAAATTCTCTCCTGTCGGCTATGTTCCCGACGCCCTATCAGAGCAGGCCGTCGCTGGAACCCGCGACTGCACAATGGTCCCCTGCCCCGATCCCGAGTTTGCTGCTCTGGTCAGGGAAAGGGACGTGGGACTCATAGCGATGAAGCCATTTGGGGGAGGAGGTTTGCTGAGGTTGAAGCCCTCCGATCCCCGGCTGGAACCGCTGGAAGACGCCGGCGTGCGTCTGCCGCAGGCGGCCTTGAAGTTCATCCTCCAAGCCCGGGAGATCTCCAGTGCGATCCCGGCGATGAATTCCATTGCCGAGGTCGTGGACAATGTTCGAGCAGTGCAGGGGAATGGGTTATCCGAGCCGGAGGGCCAGTGTCTGCAGATCTACAATGAAGCAGCGGAGCAATCCGGGGAAACCTATCTCCCCGAGGAGTACACATGGCTCGAAAAATGGAAGGTATGAGGTCCTCTGGCAGGATCGTCTCTGCGCTGCTGGTCGCCGGGCTTGTCGTGGTTCTCGCAGCCCTGGAGACCTTTGCCGTCAGGGACATCACTCCCGACGCAATCACTATGGCCACGACCCGGAACCTGTGGACGGGCGATGTGGTCTGGCTCACTGACGGGCGCACCCCCGACGAGGATCCAGACGCGCCTGCTTTTGAATGGGAATGGATCGGCCTGCTGGCCGTGTCGTGGCCCGACACGGTGCGGCTGGCGAAGATCCGGGTCTACCTGGGCAAGATGGAACACTACAGGGTGTTCGGGTACGCTGGGGGGAGCTTTACTGAAGATGGTATGCGGGTGGATGTGGAAACAGCGGTCTATGGCCGGAAGGATGTGGTGCCATCCGGAAGCACCGGCTGGTACGATATTCCCTGTGACCCGGAATTTCCCGTCGACAATATCAGCTTCCAGGTCATCGGAGGCGCCGTCATTTACGAGATTCGGTTCATCAGTCCAGACGGCGCGACTGTCCGACCCGGGACAATGAAGAGAGGCCTGTCCCATCTGCGCGAATCGATCCCATTTCTGTTCGGCTTTGTGGCCGGATATCTTTTAAACGAGTGGCTGTAGTCCGTCGACAACTAAGAGCCCCTAACCATGTGAAAGAAAAAGATGCATTTTTTCGTGCCCCTGATAGTCACCATCGTCTCGGGTCTCTACACCTCGCTGTGGGGCGCCTTCAAGGATGCACCCTACGAAGGCTTCAAACCCAAAACCTTTCCCAGGAGCATCTACTTCAACCTCGCCATCTTTTTGCCGCTCTACTTCGTGCCCTACTTCAAAGACAACTTCCAGCACCTGGGCCTGGTGCAGATCTTCTTCCTGATCATGGGCGTCGAGCGCTTCCTGGCCGAACTCTACAAAGGATTTTTCAGGACCGAGGACCAAGCCAAGTACTTCGTGCCCTCCAGGATTACCTTCTTCGGCCGCCACGTCGACAGCAATTTGCCGCGCTACGCGGCCGGGATTGTCGTCGTCGTCCTGGTTTTCCTCATGCTCCTGATCGACATTGAGATCGAAAGCCCGGTCGCCTTCCTGCTGGTGGCCTATGCCACAGGCTTGCTGGTGTCCCTGGGCGGCGCTTATAAGGATGCGCCCTTTGAGGGGTTCAAATGGTTGAAGTTTCAGCGCTCGGGGATGGTGCTTGCACTCCTTTCTCCTCTGTTTTATTTTCTCAACGAGCCGCAGTCCCCGGTGCCGCTGGGCTTTTTGATCTACATGAACGGCGGCCTGGAACGCTTCGCGATCGAGTACTACAAAACCTACATCCAGCGCAATATGTCGGGGAAGTTCAGGCCCGACCTGTCCAGGATTCAGCACTACATCGACACCCGCGAAAAATTCCACTACCTGGCCCTGGTCATCATAGCCGCCCTGGTAGTCCTCTACATCTATGAACTTAGAGCATTGTGATGCCCTCATAGTCGGTTCGGGCTTTGGCGGTGCTGCCGCGGCGCACGTCCTTGCTAGGGCGGGTATAAAGACGGTTTTGCTGGAGCGCGGCGGCTGGCCGAAGAGGGACGAACTGGACTGGGACCAGAGGGAAATACTGATCCAACAGCGCTACCGCATCGAAGCCCCCTTGCTGGTCCGGCAATACGGGGACCAGGCCTTCAAAAGGATGTATACCAACCAGGTCGTGGGGGGGATGTCGGTCTTTTACGGCGGGGCCTCGCTGCGGCTGCGCGAACGAGATTTTGACCAGTGGCCGCTGGACTACGCGGATCTGGAAAACTACTACACCCGGGCCGAGCACCTGCTCGGGATCCACGGAGAGGCGGGACAGGATCCGCACGAACCCGCCCGCTCGGCCGACTATCCCTTTGCCAGCGCCGCGCTTGCCCAACCTGCCCAGCGCCTGTACGATGCGGCCCGCAAGATAGGTTACAAACCCTTTAAAATCCCGCTGGCCATCAACTTCAGCGATCCGGCGCGGCCCCTTTGTATCCAGTGCGCCACCTGCGATGGGTTCCCCTGCAAGATCCAGGCAAAGAACGATCTCACCACCACCTTGCTGCGGGAGGCGCAAGAGTACGGCCTCCGGATCGTGGCGGGCGTCATCGTCGCCCGGCTGGCCGAGAAAAACGGCCGCATAAGATCCGTGGAGTGCATTGACAAAAAGACAGGCAAAACATTTTCTCTCTCCGCAAAACTGGTGATCGTCGGCGCCGGCGCCCTGTACAGCCCGGCCATTTTGCTCAGATCCGGGCTGGAGAAATTCGCCCAGCACCCATTCGTCGGCCGCTTCCTGATGCGGCACTGCAACGGCGTGGTGGGCTGTGTGTTCCCCTTTAAAACCAACCCGGAAAAGGTCTTCCACAAACAACTCTGCTGCACGGATTTTTACGAAGATCGGCGCGAGCAATTCGGCACTGCCGTGGGCATCATCCAGGACATCTACACCCCGGGGACCGAGGTCATAGGGCACTTTGCGCCCCGGGGCTTGCGGAAGCTGGCCGGTCTTTTTTCTCCCTACATGCAAAACCTGCTCTGCATTGCCGAGGACGACCCCCAGTTCGACAATGCCGTGGGGCTGGCGACCGAACGGGACGGCTACGGGCTGGAACTGCCCGAGATAACCCATCGCTACACCCGCCATGACTACCAGCGGCGGGATTACCTCGTAGACCGAGCAAAAAAAATTCTGCGGGCGGCGGGCGGATGGATTTCTTTTATCTATGAGATAGACAGTTTTTCCCATGCCGTGGGCTCACTGCGTTTTGGCCACGGTCCCCACGACAGCGTCCTGGACGAAAACTGCCGGTTCTGGGGCGTGGACAATCTCTTTGTCGTGGACGGGAGTTTCATGCCGACCTCGGGCGGGGTCAATCCCAGTCTCACTATTGCGGCCAACGCCTTCAGGGTCGGCGATTATATCGCGGCGCACTACGACGAGTTTTGAAATGAAGAAAATTTGCCTGGTGGGCTGCGGCGGCATCGGCCGGCTGCACGCCAAAAATCTATCCCGACTGGCCCAGGTGTTTTTCTACAGCCGCTCCCGGAACAGCGCGGCCCGCTTCCAGGACGAATTTAAGGGCGGGGGGATCTTCGATGATTTTGAGGCGGTCCTGAAGAATCCGCAGATCGAGGCTCTGGTGCTGGCGTCGCCGCCGGAGTACCACAAGCAGCAGACCGTCGCCGCCCTCCAGGCCGGCAAGTCGGTGCTGGTCGAAAAACCGATGTGCGTCAATGCGGCGGAGGCCGGCGAAATTCAGGAGGTCCTGGAGGCCCATCCGGATCTTTTTGTGATGGCGGCGGAAAACTACTATTACAAACCCTCCCTGACCCTGATCAAGCAGCTGTTGGGGCAGGGGTGGATCGGTGGTCTGGAGTCGGTTGTCGCGAAAAAGGTGTTTACCCAGGAGGCGAGCGGCTGGAAGAGCCGCTACGGCGCTCTGCTCGAAGGTGGCGTGCACTTCGTGGCTTTGCTCTCCGATCTTTTCGACCAGGCGCCTGCCAGGGTCGCGGCCGAGTTCCCCGGTTTGCAACCCGGGCAGCCAGAGCGCCACTCCATCACGCGGCTGGAGTATCCGGGGGGGGCCGTGGCCGAGCTGGAGTACTCGTGGAATACCCGGAGTCTGACCAGGGGGGTCTTGCAACATTCCTTTATCCGCGGCGAGCACGGCCGGATCACTTTCGAGAGCAACGGGATCTACGTGTGGCTGCATTGCAAAGAGAAAAAGCGGCTCTTTCTGCCGGATCGCGGGGACCTCATGGGGTATCGCGGCATGAGCCGGGATTTCATCGACTGTCTGCGCGATTCCTCCCGCACGCCCTATTCGGATTTTTACAAAGCCCGCAGGGATTTGCAGATTATATTTTCAGCCTATGAGAAGCTGAATACCGACCACCAGGAAGGACAGAATGTATGATGCGAATAAAACCGGATGAAACAGAAAAAAAGGCGCAGGTCTTTAGGGATACCCGTTTGCAGAAAGCTGTAGACTTCCGCCATGACCGGCGGCAGCAAGGCCGGCCGGAAGCGGAACAGATCCCCGGTAATGCATGCGGCGGGCCCCATTCAAAGGAACGTTAAAACCATGAGCGACGCACCCGACAAGATCATCTACTCTATGGTGGGCGTGAGCAAGTACTACGACAAAAAGCCGGTGCTCAAGGACATTTATCTGTCCTATTTTCACGGCGCCAAGATCGGCGTCCTCGGGCTCAACGGCGCCGGCAAGAGTTCGCTGCTGAGGATCATCGCCGGGGTGGACACCGAGATCGTCGGCGAGACCGTGCTCTCGCCGGGCCACACCATCGGTTTCCTGGAGCAGGAGCCGGAGCTGGAGGCGGGCCGGACCGTGCGCCAGATCGTCGAGGAGGGGGTGAGGAAGGTGGTCGACTTGCTCAAGAGTTACGAGCAGATCAACGAGCGCTTTGGCGAGAGCATGACCGACGACGAAGTGAACGACCTGATCGAAGAGCAGGCCGCGGTCCAGGAAAAGCTGGACGCGCTCAACGCCTGGGATCTGGACAGCCGCCTGGACATGGCCATGGACGCGCTGCGCTGTCCGTCCGAGGACATGGAGGTGGGTGTGCTCTCCGGCGGTGAGCGCCGGCGGGTGGCCCTGTGCCGACTGCTGCTCAGGCAGCCGGATATCCTGCTTTTGGACGAGCCCACCAACCACCTGGACGCCGAGTCGGTGGCTTGGCTCGAGCAGCACCTGCAGCACTACCCGGGCACGGTGATCGCCGTGACCCACGACCGCTACTTTCTGGACAATGTGGCCGGCTGGATCCTGGAGCTGGACCAGGGCCAGGGGATCCCGTGGAAGGGCAATTATTCCTCCTGGCTGGACCAGAAAAAGGAGCGCCTGGCGCGGGAGGAAAAGGCCGAGAGCCAGCGGCAGAAGACCCTGGAGCGCGAGCTGGAGTGGATCCGCATGGCGCCCAGGGCGCGGCAGACCAAGAGCAAGGCCCGCATCAATGCCTACGATCTGCTCAACCAGGAGAGCGAGAAACGCGCTCCCGAGCTGGAGATCTACATCCCCCCGGGCCCGCGCCTGGGCGCCGTGGTGCTCAAGGCTCAGAGCGTGAGCAAGGTCTACGGCGAGCGGATCGTGTTCGAAAACATGGACTTTGCCCTGCCGCCGGGGGCCATCGTCGGCGTGATTGGTCCCAATGGGGCGGGCAAGACCACCCTGTTCCGGCTGATCACCGGCCAGGAAGCGCCCACCAGTGGTTCGATCCATCTGGGCGCGACGGTCGAGCTGGCCTACGTGGACCAAAGCCGCGAGATCCTGAAGGCGGAAAACACGGTCTGGCAGGAGATCTCCGACGAGCTGGACGAAATCGCCCTGGGGGATCGCCTGGTCAACTCGCGCGCCTACGTGGGGCGCTTCAACTT
Organism: Candidatus Latescibacterota bacterium; assembly: GCA_965219385.1. GTDB lineage: Bacteria > Latescibacterota > UBA2968 > UBA8231 > UBA8231 > CBDCNM01. The sequence continues at coordinate 105,554 of CBDCNM010000001.1, forward strand.
TTCCGGAGGGGACCAGCAGAAGCGGGTGGGCTCGCTGTCGGGCGGCGAGCGCAACCGGGTGCACCTGGCCAAGATGCTCAAGCAGGGGGCCAATGTGCTGCTGTTGGACGAGCCGACCAATGACCTGGACGTCAACACCATGCGAGCCCTGGAAGAGGCCCTGGAAAACTTCGCCGGCTGCGCCGTGATCATCAGCCACGACCGCTGGTTTCTGGACCGCATCGCCACCCACATTCTGGCCTTTGAGGGGGATAGTCAGGTGGTTTGGTTCGAGGGGAACTATTCCGAGTACGAGGAGAGCCGTAAGAGGCGGCTGGGCGCGGAAGCGGAACGGCCGCACCGGATCAAGTACCGGCAGTTGACGCGGGATTGAGGCCGGCAGCAGGACGGATGCCGGACATTGCCCTCTTTATTGCCCTCTTTCAGGGGTATTACCCTTTTTCCGCCAGACAGCCCCTGGACCGCGTCCCAGGCATTCTACTTCTCCCGATTTTTGCAGCCTGCGGAGCACCCTGCGAACCATATCCCGGCTGACGCCCGGGCAGGCGCGTTCTGCTCTTTGATGATCCTGAACCTGCCCAGCAGTCCGGTGCGTTCCACGTGGGGACCACCGCAGATTTCCTTGCTGAAGGTCGGCAAAACGGGATCGGCTGCGGGCCTGTGGGCTGGATCGCCGATGGTATACACCTTGATTTTGGCACCGTACTTCACCTCAAACAGACCAATGGCCCCCGTTTCCCTTGCTTTATCCACCGTCATTTCCTCGAAGCAAACCGGATAATCTCGGCGGATAGCGGCGTTGACCAGTCCTTCCACCCGCTCGATCTGTCCGGGCTCCATTTTCTCCGCATGGGAAAAATCGAAGCGCAGGCGCTCGGGATTGATGTTGCTGCCGCGCTGCTCGACGTGCGGCCCCAGCTCTAAAAGGGGCCTCAGGATGTCTATCTCGAAGAAGGATTCTGTCCTTTAACTCTTCTCCGATCTGACGGTCCTGTTGGGTAATCATGGAATGCCATCCTTATTTCCAACAAGTATCACGGAGCGCCTCAAGGCCAGGCCCAAAATCATCGGGATGATCGAGGACTGCGACTTTGCGTGCTGCCATCTCTTCGAGGAGTATCGCGACGGGCAGTTGCGCCCGTTCGGCAGCAGAGCGCAAGTCCACATGCCCTTCTTGATAAGCGCGAATAGCTTCAGAAATCCGAAATTGCTGTATACCGGAAAGCACCCATTGTCGCATGAGCGCGGCTTCCGCATAAGCTGTCCCCTCCACCAGATAGGACAACTCCTCGGCTTCCTCATGGGTCAGGCGGATTGATTTTGTCACTCGTTTGGCCGTCTTCAGGGATTTAGTTTTTTCGCTCATTTAGCTCTCTCCACGACTTTGTGCCAGTGCCAGAAATGCCTGTCGCGCAGCTTGCATGACCTGGTGCCCGGTATTGGTGGCAATCCCGTCCAGCTTATTCTGAGCACTGCGGTGGGACAGGATGTGCGCCTCGTAGAGATAGATGATAAACTCGGGCACCGTCACTGCTTTAATGCCCTGCCGACGTGCAAACGCAAGGGCACGCCGTTCATTGATGAGTAGCCACCATCCCCTTTCCAGAGCGAGTGCAAGCGCTACTGCTTCGCCGTCATGGAACTGCGGCAGACTCTGAGTCGGGTTGTAGATGGAAAGCAAACCCTGATTTTCCAGGAGTCCGAACATTTCCTGATAGCCGTAGACCCGTTGAGGATAGCGCGGATCCGAAGCCAGTACCTCGGCGCGGACCGTTTCCGGGACTAAGACCGTGAAAAAGCGGAATAGATAGGACAGGATGTCTATCCGGTGTGCCAGTACCCAGAAAGAGGTTTCCATCACGGCAGACTGCTTCGCCATAATTCTATTGTAAACGTAAGAAGCAAAATTGTCAAATTTGCATTTGTACTCGCCAACAATATCTTCGCAGAGGTAGAGTCCATAAAGTCCGTTGCCGAACGGTTCTCGATTTCTTATTATCCATGCCAGCTATACTCAGATATCCAACATTCTCTAAGCGGAGAGCCAGCACATGAAGATCACCGATCTGAAGTGCACGGTCCTGGGCCAAAACCCCGTAATCCGTCTGACCACCGACGAAGGCATCAGCGGCTACGGGGAGGTAGAGGCCTCCAAATCCTACCTCAAACCCCACATCCTGTTCTACCGGGACTTCGTCCTGGGAGAAGACCCGACCAACATCGAACGGGTTATGTTGAAGATCCGCCGGTGGGGCGGTTTCAAACCCTGGGGTAGCGCCGTCAGTGCGATCGAGATGGCGCTGTGGGACATCGCCGGCAAGGCCGCCGGCCTGCCGGTCTACAAGCTGCTGGGCGGCAAAATCCGCGACAAGGTCCGGGTCTATAAAACCGGCCTGAGCTTCCCACTGGAGGGGATTTCTCCGGAGGCCCACGCCAAAAGCACGGCCCAGACCAGGGAGGCCATGGAGGAGGGCTTCACCATCATCAAGCACGGCGTGGCCTTTCACAGCCAGATGCCGGGCCAGGTCCCCGGATTTTCCTACGGAGACATGCAAATCGACACCGGGGGCACCAAGAGGGGGCCCATGACCGAACGCGGCCTCAACCACGTAATCGACTGCGTCCGGGCCGTGAAAGAGGTCCTGGGAGACGAGGTGGGGCTGGCCCTGGATTGCGGGCCGGGCTGTATGGTCCCCGACGCGATCCGCCTGGCCCAGGCCCTGGAGCCCCTGAATGTGATGTGGTGCGAGGACATGATCACCGGAGACTACACCCCTTATGTCCTGGCCGATCTCTACCGGGAGGTGACGCAGAGCACCTCCACTCCGATACACACCGGCGAGCAAATCTACCTGCGGCAAAACTTCAAGGACCTGATCGAAAAACGCGCCGTGGATATCGTCGGCCCCGATCCCTGCGATGTCGGCGGCATCGCCGAACTCAAGTGGGTGGCGGAATACGCCGATCTGCACGGTATCCTCATGGCGCCCCACGGGGTGCTCGATGGCCTCATCGGGCTGGCGGCCCTGGTCCAGGTCGCCGCGACCCTGCCGCAGAACTACATCGCCTTCGAGTACCCGAGGGCCAATCCCGAATGGTGGTACGATATCGTCGAAGGGCTGCCAGATCCCATTGTCGTGGATGGGTTCATCGAGGTCTGGGATCGGCCGGGGCTTGGGGTGGAGTTCAATGTGGAGGCAGCCAGGCAGTACCTGGCGGAGGAAGACAAAGATTTTTTTAACTAGCTAACCCAAGGAGGAGCACATGCACGTCGGCACACAGCAATTCAACACCTCGGATGAAGACCTGGAATACCTGGCCAGGCATGGAGTGGCCAATAAGAACGAGAACTTCATCACCTTCCACCGCGAGTATGGCTGGGATGTCGAGGAACTGGTCGAGAAGAAGGAAAAGTGCGCCCGCTTCGGCGTCGACATGGAAATGGTCGCGCTTCCCCTTGCCCATTTGAACGTCAACGGGGGTGACATACCCAACTACATGCTCGGCAACCGGGAGGAAGGCGACAAGGAGATCGAACTGGTCTGCAACATGGTGCGGCAGGCGGCCGAGGCCGGCATTCCGGCCATCAAGTACTACCTGTGCGCCATTGAAAACCAGCGCACCGAGAGCAAGCCGCCCGGGCGCGGGGGATCCATCTACAGCACCTGGGACCTGGAAGAGGCCAAAGACCGCGAGCCGCGCTTCGACGAGCCGGTCACGGCCGAGATGAACTGGGAGCGCATCACCTACTTCCTCGAACGGGTGATCCCGGTGGCCACCGAGTGCAAGGTCAGGATGGCCTGCCACCCCTGTGACCCGTGGCTGCCGTCCGGGTACCGCGGCGTCGACCGGGTGCTGGGCGGGGCCGAGGGGTTCAAGCGCTTCATAGAGATTTGCCCCAGTCCCTACCACGGGGTCAACCTGTGCCTGGGCTGCATGGCCGAGAGCGTCCTGGATCCGGCCAACGAGGTGCCCGAAATCATCCGCTACTTTGGCTCGCGCAAGAAGATTTTCCTCTGTCACTTCCGCAACGTAGTCGGGGGCCGCAACAAATTTCAGGAAGTGTGGCCCGACGAGGGGACGATGAACATGCACCGCAACATGCAGGCCCTCAAAGAGGTGGGCTACGAGCACATGTGCGTCCCCGACCACGCGCCGGGCCACAAGGACCCGGAGAGCGGCCGCCAGGCCTTCGCCTACGAGTTCGGGTATATCAAGGCGATGATCCAGGCGGTGATGGGCGAGGATTGAGCGGTAAGTGGGTAAAAAAGCACCACCAGATCGGCGCGTAAAAGCCGGATGCTGGTGGTGCTTTTTGCAGGTTCGACAAACAGAACCGCTGCCGCTTACCCTCCCGCGGCTTGCAGCAGGGTCCGCTTGGCAAAAACCTGGGCCAGGTGGCGGCGGTAGTCCTCGCCGGCAAAGGCGTCGCTGAGGAGTTCCGCCCCCTCGGCCGCCCGGGCCGCCGCCGCCGCGATGGAGGCCTCGTCGGCCGGCTTGCCCTTCAACTCGTCTTCCACCCCTGCGTCCCGGAAGGCGGCATTGGCGATCCCGGTAAACCCCACCCTTACATCCTGGCAGGTATCCCCGTCTTTGCTCACCACCGCGGCGCAGCCCACCACGGCAAAGCGCGAGGCCGGGTGCGGAAACTTGAGGTAACAAGAGCCGGTGTTGGCCGCCTGTGCCGGCACCCGTATCTCGGTGATGATCTCGTTGGGCTGCAGGCTGGTCAGGTAGAGATCGACGAAGTAATCGGCCGCGGCAATGGTGCGCTCGCCGTCGGGGCCCCTGGCGCAGATCTGGGCCTCACTCGCCAGGATGGCGGCCGGGTAGTCGGCCGCCGGGTCGGCGTGCGCCAGGCTGCCGCCGATGGTGCCCATGTTGCGCACCTGGAGATCGCCGATGACGGAAGCGGACTGGGCCAGAAGCGGGGCCTTGTCTTTGATCAGGTCCGAGGACTCGATCGCGTGGTGGGTGGTGGCCGCGCCGATCGCCAGGCCGCCGCCTTCTTCTTTGATGTACTTCAGGTCGTCCAGCCGGCCGATGTCGATCAGGTTGGCGGGGGTGGCCAGGCGCAGCTTCATGGAGGGAATCAGGCTGTGGCCGCCGGCCAGCAGCTTGGCGTCCTCGCCGTGCTGTTGCAAAAGCTGAATGGCCTCGTCCACCGAGGCCGGACGGTGATAGTCGAATGCTGCAGTGCTCATTGTATGGTCTCCTGTTTCCGATCGGTTAGCTGGCTGCCTGAATGGCCTGCCACACCCGCTGCGGGGTCAGAGGCATCTGGATATCCCGGACCCCCAGATGCCACAGGGCGTCGACCACGGCATTGACTATGGCCGGGGTGGCGCCGATGGTCCCGGCCTCACCCGCTCCTTTGACCCCGAGGGGGTTGTGCGGGCAGGGGGTGACCGTGCGATCCGTTTCAAAGGAGGGCAGATCATCGGCGCGCGGCAGGGCGTAGTCCATGTACGAGCCATTGAGCAATTGCCCCTCGTCGTCGTAGATGGCGCCTTCGAGCAGGGCCTGGCCAATCCCGTGGGCCACGCCGCCGTGAATCTGTCCGTCCACGATCTGAGGGTTGACCACGTTGCCGACATCGTCGACCGCCACAAAGCGCTTGATCGACACTTTGCCGGTGTCGCCGTCCACTTCGACCACGGCGATGTGGGCCCCGAAGGGGAAGGTGAAGTTGGCCGGATCGTAGAAGCTGGTGAAGTCCAGGCCTGGCTCCAGGCCTTCGGGGTAGTTGTGCGGCACGTACGCGGTCAGGGCCACGTCGCCGAAGCCCACCGACTGATCCGTGCCCTTGACCGTCCACTTGCCCTCGGCGAACTCCAGGTCCTCTTCGGCGGCTTCAAGGAGGTGGGCGGCGATCTTGGCGCCTTTTTCCTTGACCTTGTCCAGGCTCTTCACGATGGCCGTGCCGCCCACGGCCAGGCTGCGCGAACCATAGGTCCCCATGCCGAAAGGCACGGATTCGGTGTCGCCGTGGATGATGTCCACGTCTTCGATGGCGATGCCCAGCTGATCGGCCACCACCTGTGAGAAGGTGGTTTCGTGGCCCTGGCCGTGGGAGTGACTGCCGACGAAGACCGAAACCTTGCCGGTGGGCTGCACCCGCACCACGGCACTTTCGAACAGACCGGCTCGGGCGCCCAGGGAACCCACCACGGCCGAGGGCGCAATGCCGCAGGCCTCGATGTAGGTGGAAAAGCCGATTCCCAGGTAGCGCCCTTCCCGCCGGGCTTTTTCCTGCTCCTGGCGGAAGTCGCCGTAGCCGACGATTTCCAGGGCCTTGTCGAGCACGCCCTGGTAGTTGCCGCTGTCGTAGACCAGGGCGACCTGGGTCTCGTACCCGGGTTGTTCGACCCCGTCAAAGGGCGGAATAAAGTTTTTGGCCCGTAGCGCGGCCGGGTCCATGCCCAGTTCGTGGGCCGCGGTGTCCACCAGGCGTTCCAGCGTGTAGGTGGCCTCGGGCCGACCAGCGCCGCGCAGGGCGTCCACCGGCACAGTGTTGGTGAAGACCGCGGTCACGTCCACGTGGACGGCCGGGGTGGTGTAGAGGCCCTGCATCAGGGTGCCGTAGAGATAGGTGGGCACGCAGGTGGAAAAGGTGGAAAGGTAAGCGCCCATATTGGCGTGGGTCTTCACCCTCAGGCCCACGAAGTTGCCCTCTTTGTCGAGCCCCAGCTCGGCCTTGGTCACGTGGTCGCGGCCCTGGGCGTCGGTGATGAAGCTCTCGCTGCGCTCGGCCGTCCACTTTACCGGGCGCTCGATCTGTTTGGAGCACCAGATGGCCAGGACCTCTTCGGCGTAGTGGAAGATCTTGCTGCCGAAACCGCCGCCCACATCCGGGGAAACCACCCGCACCTTGTGCTCGGGCAGGCCCAGGACAAAAGCGGTGAGCAGCAGGCGAATGACGTGCGGGTTCTGGGACGAGGTGTAGAGGGTGTAGCGATCCCGCGCCGCGTCGTAGTCGCCGATGGCGCAGCGCGGCTCGATGGCGTTGGTGATCAAACGCTGGTTGGAGTATTCCAGGGTGGTGATGTGATCGGCACCGGCCAGTGCCGCATCGGTTTTTTCCTTGTCGCCCAGCTCCCAGTCGAAGGGGATGTTGTTGGGGACATCCTCGAAGAGCTGCGGCGCGCCGTCGGCCACGGCTTTGAGCATGTCGACCGCCGCGTCCAGGACCTCGTAGTCCACCGAGACCCGTTCGGCCGCGTCCTGGGCCTGCTCGCTGGTTTCGGCGATGACGATGGCCACAGGATCGCCCAGGTGGCGCACCCTGTCCACAGCCAGGACCGGATGTGGCGGCTCCTTCATCTGGTCGCCGTTTTTGAAGTCCACCTGCCAGCCACAGGGCAGCCCCCCCACTCCGGCTTCTTCCAGATCCTTGCCCACAAAGGCGGCCACCACCCCGTCGGCGGCCAGGGCCGCCGAGGTGTCGACGCTCTTGGTATTGGCGTGGGCATGGGGGCTGCGGACGATGACAGCATAGGTCATCCCGGGCAGCGAGATATCGTCGGTGTACCTGCCCCCGCCGGTGATAAAGCGCTTGTCTTCTACCCGTTTTACAGATTGGCCAATAAGATTTCCCATGACGCCCTCCTAACCCGATTTCTCGGCTGCGTACTGGATCGATTTGACGATATTTTCATAGCCTGTGCAGCGGCAGTAATTGCCCTCCAGGGCATGGCGGATCTCGGCATCGCTGGGACTGGAATTGCGCTCCAGGAGCTGCCAGGCGGTCACGATCATGCCCGGGGTGCAAAAGCCGCACTGCAGGCCGTGCTCGAGGTTGAAGCCCTCCTGGATGGGATGCAGCTCGCCGTTTTGCGCCAGGCCTTCGATAGTGGTGATTTCAGCGCCGTCGGCCTGGACCGCCAGCAGGGTGCACGATTTTACTGCCTGGCCATCGACCACGATGGTGCAGGCCCCGCAGCTGCTGGTATCGCAGCCCACGTGGGTGCCGGTCAGTCCCAACACCTCGCGCAGGTACTGGACGAGAAGCAGGCGCGGTTCCACCTCGTCTTCGCGGGTCTGGCCATTGACAGTGACTTTGATAGGTACTGTCATAAGTCCACCTCCTGATGTGAGTAAAAACGGACGGGTTGACAACTTTGCTACTGCTCGGAAATTTCCTTTTCCAGAGCTTTGAAAAACTGGTTGGTAAACATCCGGCCCACCCCGCTCAGGACCCGCTGGCCCATGCGCGCCAGGACCCCGGTCAGCTTGGCGTCGCCCTGGAAGGAGAGGATGGTATCCTGGTTTTCGTTCCGCAGGGCAATGATGCCCTCGGCGGCAATGGTGCCGACTTTTCCATCCACGCTCACCAGGAGCTTATAGCTGTCGGGCGCTACCTTGTCGGCCACTTCGAGGGTTCCGTCAAAGTTGCTGTTGATGGGCCCCATTTTGATTTCGAAGAGGGCCTGGTACTTGTCGCCTTCCCGGGGCTGTAGCTCTTTTATGCCAGGGGTGGCGCGGGCCAGGACTTGTGGGTCGTTGAGCAGGTTCCACAGGGTTTCCTGAGGAGCGTTGAATCTATAACTGCCTTCCAGGTGCATGGGTGATGCTCTGATTGAGGTTGCTGGTGATGGAAAAGAGAGCATAAGTATTAAAGAGAGCTAAATATGATAAACCAGGTTGCCGATGTCAATTATTTCTTATTTGAGAAAATTTACAAAATCGCTTATATATCTGACACCTACATATCTGGACCAAAAACGGAGGAACCATGCAGGATATCTGGAACCAAGTCGTCGAATGGACGCAAGCAGGACGGGCTTTTGCGCTGGCAAGGGTGATTCAGACCTGGGGATCGGCACCCCGGAGCACGGGCGCGGCCATGATCGTCGGGGAAGATATGCAGGTGGCCGGCTCGGTGAGCGGGGGGTGTATCGAGGGGGCCGTGATCGAAGAGGCACAACAGGTTCTGGAGAGCGGGAAGGCGAAACAGCTCAGCTATGGGATAGACGACGAAAAGGCCTGGTCCGTGGGGCTTTCCTGCGGGGGAGAGGTGGAGGTCCTGGTGGAAAGGCACCTGGCCTTTGCGGAGGAGGCCAGCCGGTCCGTCTGGGAGGCCCTGCAGGAGGCCGTGGAACAAAATCAGCCGGTCATCCTGCTAACCCGGCTGCAGCCGGTGGAAAACCCCCATTTGCTGGTGTACCCGGACGGCAGCCCAGTGGGAGACTGGGCCGGGTTACAGGAAGAGGCCGTGTCAGTGGCTCTTGAAAGCTATGCGCAGCGGCGGAACCAGGTGGTCGAATTGGCGCAGGGCGCGGTCTTCGTGCAGGTGTTTCCGCGTCAGGACCAGTTGCTGATCATAGGCGCCGGTCACATCGCCATTCCCCTGGTGCAGTTTGCCCACGCTCTGGATTTTGCCACCACCGTGATTGATCCGCGCCGGGTTTTTGCCACTCCGGAACGCTTCGAGGTCCCGCCGCGCGAATTGATTTCCCAATGGCCCGGCCAGGCCCTGTCCGGACGCGAGCTTAGCGAGGATACCTATGCGGTCCTCCTCACCCACGACCCCAAGATCGACGACGAGGCCCTGCACCTGCTGCTGAAAGCGCCGGTGGCTTACATCGGCGCTCTGGGCAGCCGCAAAACCCAGGCCAAGCGGGTCGAGCGGCTGCGGGAGGCCGGCTTCTCCGCCGAGGAAATCGGGCGCATCAAAGGCCCGGCCGGTCTGGATATTCGCGCCAAAGCCCCGGCGGAGATCGCCCTGAGCATCATGGCGGAGGTCATCGCGGCCAAACGGAGCCGGTGATGGCCGGGCCGGCCGCGCTCGGCGCCATTGTCCTGGCCGCCGGCCGCTCCACCCGCATGCAAGAGCACAACAAGCTTTTGCTGCCGTGGGGGGAAAAGCGGATCGTGCAGGTGGTGGTCGAGAAATTGCTGAGGGTTTCTTTTGAGGAAGTGGTGGTCGTGGTGGGGCACGAGCGCGCTCAGGTGGAAGGGGTGCTGGGCGGCTATCCAGTGCGGCTGGTCTACAACCCCGGGTACGCGGAAGGACTGTCGACTTCGATCCGGCAGGGCGTGGAGGCGGTCCGAGCAAATGTGGATGGCTACCTGTTCGCCCTGGGCGATATGCCCTGGGGGAGATCCGAGACCATTCAAGAACTCTGCCGTGCGTTTTTTCGCGGCGAAGAAGGTTCTATCGTTGTGCCCAAAGTAAGCGGTGACCGCGGCAATCCAGTGGTGTTCTCAAGCTCTTACCGGAGAGAATTGCTGCAGCTGAAAGGGGACCAGGGCGCCCGGCCCCTGGTGCGGCAACACGCGGAGAAGGTGATCGAGGTCGCGGTCGAGGATCCGGGAATTCTGCTGGACGTGGACACCCCCGAAGCGTATCGCGCCGGGGTGGATGAAGTTGGAGACGACTCTTAAAAGACGCGAATTTTATTGCCCTCGCCCTGATACATCCTCTTGGTTTCCGTCAACCTTCAGCAACCATTTCCAGATAACTGTAAACAAAGCACACACCAGAACCAGCAAAAAAACCTGGTATGCTCTGGCTAAACCAGGAAGCACCAGTGCAATCAGTCCCATAGTGCAGGCCACGCTCCATGCACTGAGGTTTGTCTGATATTTTGAAAAACCCATCCGTTGCAGGCGCAAAGAAAAATGATCGGGACTTCCTTTCCACCAGGGCAACCCCTTGTCGATCCGCACGGCAGTAATAAAAACAGCCTCGAAAATCGGCACGCTTAAAATCAACAGATTCTGCACCCCAACGTACCATTCCTGCAGCGGCCCTAGCAAAATGTGCACGCACCAGAAACCCAGCAAATGGCTCCCTGCATCACCCAGAAAAATAGTCGCCGGAGGCTTGTTCAACAGCAAAAAACCCAGGCAACTACCTGTCATCATAAGACTTAACAGCTGCTTTTCCGGATGCAAAAAACCGGCACAAACCAGAGCAATGATGGTCAGACCGGCGACGAGCCCATCGCATACGTCCGTGAAATTAAACGCATTGACCACGAAAAGAAGCACAAAACAGGACAGGCCGAAATCCAACCAGTAGATATCAAAAACGCCAAACACATTGCCGCAAAAGGCCGCCAGCAAAGCAGCCCCCAATTGCAGGCCAAATTTGGGCAGAGGTTCCAGAGGCCTCAGATCATCGACCAGACCCAGCAGCAAAAAAACGCCGCCGGGCAGCCACAAAGCCAGAAGCTCCTGCTGAGAAGGAACGTAAAAACCTGTCACATAACCAAAGAGACTGGCCGTCGCAAACCCGACAAAAATACCAGGCCCACCCAGATAGGCAACAGGCCTGGTATGTTGAGGTACGATTTTATTGGGATAATTGACAATGCCAAATTTGCGCGCCAAAAGACGAGCGCACCAGGTCCCTCCTGATCCGGCGAAAAAAGAGATGACAAGCAACGCCCACATAGTCCAGCCACTCATGCACTAGATGCATTGCCGCAAGAATCCGGCCGACCGCAGTCGGGCTATCTGGATTCTACCTCGTGCGTCCATTGAAAACCGTCGCGCATAACCTGAGCCATAGACGAATATTCCCACCGCCCGTAGCGGCCCAGGGGTACGATATCAAAAGATTTTAGAAAACAGCGCGCCGCCTCCATTATAGCCTGATTCTCCAGCGTAAATACCACATACGCAGGATCCACCAGCAACACGTGCACATCGACCACCTCACAACCCGGGGGCATGATATCCACGCGCGCCATATCTCTCAAGACAACCCGTCTCAAGGTATCTGCATCCGGACAGGGCGACTCTGCCGGTTCGGTTATTTCCGCCATGACCCCCCATCCACGGCCGGGCGCACTGAGGGGATCGAAGGTATGCATAAAAATCAGCCGATTGAAAACAATGGATTCATCGGCATAATAGCGCCAGTGCCCCGTGCCTTCAGGCCGTGGTCCCTGGATGCTCAACGCCACCGTCCACACGCGGTTGCGCACCAAATGTTTCATCTCCTGTTTTAAGGTATCCGGTGCCTGTACACTGTATTGAATCATCTGCGGCAAGGGCAAAGACGTCATACAGGCAAAGCGGTATTCAAATTGCTGTTGTCGCTCTTGCGACTGCACGAGAATCAGGCGCGCCTCGCCATTGACGGAGACCACCTTGTGGCCCAGGCGCAAATCGTGGACCCTTTGCGCGAGCGCTCTTGCAAGATACTCCATGCCCCGAACCGCCGAATTTTCAGGCGGACGCGGATACCACCCATTGTCATTATAGGACTCGAATGCTCCATCGGGTTCAATAGCACCTCTCAACACCTGATCGAAGTCTGGACGCGCAATATTCCACTGGAATCCAGACGGCGCGAGCGTATCGAGAGGTCTTTTCCACATCTTGCGGTTGTAGGGGGGAAAAAAGAGGTCGCACAATGCTCGACCAAAAGAAGAGAGTAAAAAATTCTGGAAGTTTCGCGGGGAAGCGCTTTCAGGCGCAAAGGCAACGCGGGCAAAATCGCTCAAGCAGTCTACCACGGCAGCGGCATTCAAATGTCCCAGATGCGTTTGCAGTGGAAAGCGCGCGACCCCCGGGCCGACTTCGACCCATGCTTCGGGCACAAGCGGCGCCAGGTGGTCGCCCAGCAAAGCCCGAATCCGGGATTCGGTCTCCGGCTCGCGGAAATAGAGCAGATGAATCACCCGATCGAACCAGTATCCATCGAAACACTCTGTTTTTACCAGTCCCCCGGGCCTGTGGTCTTTCTCGAGCACCACACAACGCGGCCCCAGCGCCGATGCCGCTGAAAGGCCTGTGAGCCCGGCTCCCAAAACTACAAAATCACGTGCGACCATCAAAAACGCACCTGCGCTTGAACCAGATATTCAGTACTCACGAAACACCGTAAATATACAAGCTGAAAGGCCGGGAGGGGCAAGCCCCTCCCGGCCGCCCCCCGGTTCCCTGAAATTCTGCTACTCACCCCTTCTCTATAGTTATAATCTTAATCTTTTTAACATTCTCGAATACCCGTCCCTGCTCATAAACAGGATGTATGGCATCGCGTATTCTCTGTATCATTTTCTCGGCATCCTGCCCCTGGGACGTGATGCGAAACAGACTCGTGGATGTGTAGTAGTCGATAAAGTCGGATTCCTGTTGATACGCGACCCGATTTTCGTATACATCAGAGAGAAACGAAATGCCCTGCGCGCTCAAATAGGGCTCCAGATCATCGCTGAGAAAGTGCAAACCACGCAGATCTATGGCAGAAATTTCACCGAACAGCCTCCTGTGCAATCCGTAAAACTCTTCGTTGTTATCCTTTGCGGGCCCACTGATCACAATGCGGCCTTCCGGCCGAGCAATGCGCAGCATTTCGCCGACGGCCCTCTGCCACTCATCGACATAATAGAGCGCGTAGTTACACATCACGCGGTGAAAAGTGCCATCCTCAAAAGGAAGGCTTTCCGCTGAACCACACTGAAATATCACCTTGCCACTGCGACCATCCTCGATTGAAGGATCAATACCCCAAAGAGAAAGATCGCAGCGTTGCGCAATGCTCTGCAAATGCTGGCCCGTGCCGCAACCCACATCCAGTAAGTTCATCCCATTTTGAAGTTGCAAATGAGCAATCAGAACCTCCAGCAAGTCCAGAGAGCCCAAACGCGTATTGATCGCAAGTCGATTTTTTACATCCGCTAATTTTTGCTCGTTCTGGTAGAGAAATTCCACCATCTTATCGGCCATACTGCGTCTCCTTCAACGACGAACTTTCAAGCGCAGCAATTCGAATGCTTCAGCGCGGGAATAACCCCCTTCAAGGCCGCGGTATTGCGCCAGCGTTTTTATCGCATACGGACTTCTCAAACCCGGTTCTTCCAGCACCTGGGAAACATACCTGGCAAAAAGATCGCATTTTTTTTCCAGATCGTCGGCTGTCAGTTCGAGATAAACCGTCGGATCGAAACCCGGCAAGCCCAGCTGTCCGGTTCCCGGAATTTCGTAGGCCAGGACACACTGTCTATGTCGTTCGCAGACGGGGTTGGAGCGCAACACCGCAAGACCCGCCTCGTAGACGGCGCGGTGATCCTGGTGGTTGTGCTTGAACGAAGGCAATAAAACAACCGTGGGTTTTACCCGGGCCAGGCCAAACTTGGACCCGCGCTCGAGCCAGTCGACCAGAGTCACAGTGGGCAGAGTGTCCAGTTCCAGATAGTTTTCGCCCTTCTCGTACAAAATGTCGTACCCGGCCACAGAAAGAGATCCGGTTACAGCCTCTACCTCCTGCAGGCGAGCTTTAAAACCGACGCTCATCCCTCCTCGAACCGTTTCAAATCCCGCCACAGTCACATACAGAACGTAAATTTCAGCACCGGCCTGGTGGGCCTGCACCAGTAGACCACCGGCTCCCAGGATTTCGTCGTCGGCATGGGGTGCGACAATCCAGATCACATCGTCACGCGTCAAAAATGGAACATTCGCCACGCTCCACCTCAATCAGAAAAAGCCTGCAATTGCAACGACATCATCCGCTCCAGCACAGGCAGCCCCTGGTGCACGGGCGCTCAGGAGGGCCGGTCGTGGATGGGACCTTTGTGCTGGCGCAGCTGGCCGCCCGGGCGGCCCCCGAGGACGGACTGGATCTCACCGGCGATGGAGAGGGCGATTTCCTCGGCTGTTTCGGCCCCGATGTCCAGGCCCACCGGGGTGAAGAGTCGCTGCTGCTGGTCGGAGGTGGGCTCGATCCCCTCCTTGTGCAGATCTTCGAGCAGGCGCTGGGTGCGCTTGCGCGGCCCCAAAAGGCCCAGGTATTGAAAGCGCGTAGCCAGGAGGTGGCGCAATACATCCAGATCCTGCATGTAGTTGTGGGTCATGATCAAAACGACGCTGCGGCCGTCGAAGTGCAGCTTTTCAAAGGCCTCGGACGGTCGGGCCAGGAGCACGGCGTGGGCCCCGGACAGGTGTTCGGGGCGGGCAAAGGCGGGGCGGTGGTCCACCACCGTGACCTGCCAGCCCAGCGCCGCGGCCAGGCGGACCATGGGGATGGCGTCGGGGCCGGCGCCGAAGATCACCAGGGGAACGGGCGGCAGCAGGGGTTCGAGCAGGACACCGGCCCGGCCCGGCGCCAGCTCGTAGTGCCGGGTTTTGGCCTGGGCCATGGTGCCGCCGGTCTTGTGCAGCTGGTCCAGTTCCAGCCGGGCGTCCTGCAGGATCCTGGTGCGCAAATCCGGGTCCAGGTTGTCGTCCTCTACCTGGAGATCCTGGTGCAGCATCAGGCGCTGGCCCGGGCTCGAAGGCGCGGGGCCTTCCACCTGGAATACCGTGGCCAGGACCCCCGACTTCTGGTCCACCAGGCACTCGGCGAGGAAGCGCGGGTAGGGCAGCCCATGGGCCCGGGGGAGCCTTTCCAGCAAAACCTGGACGATACCGCTGCAGCCCAACCCCGTGCCCCAGAGGATATCGTCTTCCGAGGTGGAATCGTATTTGAGCATCAAGGACTCGCCGCTGGCGAATACCCGGGCGGCGTTTTCCACCACGTCTCTTTCCAGACACCCGCCGCTGATGGCGCCGAGGGTGGCCTCGTCCCGCCCGATCAACATCCGGGTACCCGGAGCGCGATAGGCCGACCCGGAAATCTGCACGATGGTGGCCAGCACACAGGACTCGCCGGCCGCTTCGAGACGCTGGATTTCTTTCAGGATGTCCCGCAGCTCTTTCATGGCGCTTTTCCAAACCTTTTCAACCAGGCCTGGCGGTCGACCTTTTCCCCGGTTGTTGTGGGCGGTTCCGGTCCGGCCCAGGTCGGCGAATCCGCCTGGAGGGATTTGCCCAGGAGACCCACGCCAGGTTTTACCGCGCCGCGCTGGATCTTGCCCAGCTGGCGCACCAGCTGCCGCAGGCTGTCCAGGTTGTGGGCCGCGGCCAGGATGTCGATGAAGGGCAGGGCGGCCTGCATGCCGCGGCAGGAGGGCTGGTAGGTGGGGCTCCCCATCAGGGGATTCAGCCAGATGAGGCAACGAGCGCGCCGCCGGATCTGGTCCAGGCTGTCTTCGAGCAATTCGATCTCCCCGGTGTCCCAGCCATCGCTCATGATCAGCACCACGGTGTTGCGATCCACCAGGCCGCCATAGCCTTCTAGAAAGGTGTGGAGGGAACGGCCGATCTTGGTGCCCCCCGACCAGTCCGGCACCGCGCCGGACAGCTCCCCCAGGGCCGCGGACAGGTTATCGGTTTTGAGGATGGGGGTGATGCGGTGCAGGGAGGTGCTGAAGGCAAAGGTCTCAATGCGCCGGTACACCCTCTGAAAGGCGTAGATGAACTGGATGAGGAAGCGGCTGTAGAGATCCATGGATTTGCTCACATCGCACAGCAGCACCAGCTTCAGCCGCTGCCGCCGCCGGCAGCGGCACGCCAGATCGACCATGTCGCCGCCGCGACGCAGGCTCAGCCGCAGGGTGCGGCGCAGATCCAGTCTGCCCCGGCGTCGGGTCTGCTGGTAGCGGCGGCTGAAGCGGGTGGCCAGGGCCTTGCTCAGTTCGGAGATCAGCTCGATGATTTCGTGGAGGTCTTCGGGGCTGAAGCCCTTGAAATCCCTGCGGGTGAACACCTCGAAGGGACTGTACCCGGCCACCTCTTCTTCCTCGACCGCCTGGTTGCTCTTCAGCCAGTTGCCGATGGTCACCGCGGCCGGTTTATCGGCCCGGGATTTATTCGCATTTTCTTGCGGCTCAGGCGCTTCTCTTTCTTTTGTCTGGCGGTTGAGCTGGGGGCCCCGGTCCCACACCATCCAGTAGTGGTCGAAGTAGTGGTCGAAGGTTTTCTGCTCCCGGAGGCTTTTGGCCAGGGTGGTGCGCAGGGCCGCGCGGAAGGCCCGGGCATCGCTCAGTTCAATCAACTCCAGGGCCTTGAGGGCCTCCCCCTGCTCGCCCGGGCCAATGCCGCCGCCGTGCCGGCGCAGCAGGCGGCAAAATCCGGTCAGGTTGGCACCCAGGTCGCGGTGCAGCGCCAGGTCGTCGAATCCGGGTACTGGGCTATCCATTGGAGGCCTGGGTTTCCTGGGCTGCGGCCGGCTCGACCTGGGCGCGGATGCCCAGTCGCTCCATGAATTCGGGCAGGGATTCCTTCATCTGCCGCACATCGGTCCAGTTCTTGAAGACGATGCCGAGGGTTTCCTCGACGATTTCGGGGTTTAGGTGTTGCTGGTGCAGCGCCACCAGGGCCCTGGCCCAGTCCAGGGTCTCGGCCACGCCCGGGGTCTTTTCCAGCTTTTGCTGGCGCACCAGTTCCATGAAGCGACAGATTTGTTCGGCCAGGCGGACCTCGATATCCCCTACCTTGCTGCGCACAATGGCCAGTTCCTTGTCGAAGTCCGGGTAGTCGATCCACAGGTAGAAGCAGCGCCGGCGCACCGCGTCGGAGAGTTCGCGGGTGCGGTTGCTGGTGATGACCACGTGCGGCGGATGGGTGGCGCGGATGGCGCCGATTTCGGGGATGGTGATCTGCCACTCGGAGAGCACTTCCAGCAAGAAGCTCTCGAATTCTTCGTCGGCCCGGTCCAGTTCGTCTATCAGCAGGACCGGAGACCGGTGGTGGGTGATGGCCTTGAGCAGGGGGCGGTCCAGCAGGAAGGCCTGACTGAAGATGGTGGCTTCTTTTTCGTCGATGGTTTTGTCGCTGCCTTCTTCGAGTTTGATGTGCAGGAGCTGGCGCTGGTAATTCCATTCGTAGAGGGCGGTGTGGGCGTCCAGGCCTTCGTAGCACTGCAGGCGGATCAGCTCGGTATCCAGGACGCGGGCCGTGACCTTGGCTATTTCGGTCTTGCCGACGCCGGCGGGTCCTTCCACCAGGAGGGGTTTGTGCAGGGCTCTGGCCAGGTGCAGGGACATGGCGATGTCGCGGTCGGCGATGTAGTCCTGGTCGCCGAGCATTTGCTGGATGGGCAGGATTTCTTTTGGGGGCATGAGCTTCCTGGTCTACCTGGATCGGATCATCTGGGGGCAGTGAACACTCGAAGCCGTCTTAAAACCCGTTCTGGTCTAGAAAGGCCTTGAAAGGCCGTACTCATTAGGCGATCTTCAGGTTTCACTACAAACCCTGAAAGGCCCTAATTTAAGTACGCCCCGGGAAGAATATGCGACGAATTTAACCGATGCACAAGGGCAGCACCTCCACCCCCTGTTGCCGGCGCGGCAGTGGCGTCCGGGCGGTCCGGGTCGGGGTCATTGACGCGCAGAGTATAAAGACGGCAACCCAAGGAAAAACCACCGGCTACGATGCCGGTAAAAAGCGTTTATCCACATTGCAATGATCCATCTGTTACTCAAGCGAATCGCTACGTGAGCGGGGTTAAGACAGCTTCT
This sequence comes from Candidatus Latescibacterota bacterium, assembly GCA_965219385.1. Taxonomy (GTDB): domain Bacteria; phylum Latescibacterota; class UBA2968; order UBA8231; family UBA8231; genus CBDCNM01. The sequence continues at coordinate 123,853 of CBDCNM010000001.1, forward strand.
GAAGGAGATGTCGGATTTCGTCGATGAGAGGACTGAGAACGGCGTGACTGTTCTGAGGCGACATGCCATTGTTGAAATGTTGCTCTGGAACAAAGGGAAGAGCGCGTTCGCGTCTATGATCGGAATTGGTTGCCGATGAGACAGGTCGTGCGACAACTGGACATCCTGCGAGAGCTGCAGGCGCGGCGTTACGGGGTGAGTGTACGCGAACTGGCGGAGGAGTACAACGTAGATAGGCGCACCATACAGCGCGATCTGGGAGACCTGCGCGAGGCCGGATTTATACTGGACGAAAAACGGCGCGCCGATCCGCGCATCTACTACCAACTACAGAAGGACACCGGACGGCCGCTGAACTTCCCGATCATGGAGGTCGCGGCGATGATCTTCGCCGAGCGGGCCGGCATGGGGCTGGGACCCCCTTCGGCGCGCACCTGCGGTCGGCGATCCGCCGGCTGACCCAGGCATTGCCCCCGGAGATGCGGCAGCAGGCGACGAAAGGGCGGCCATTGCGCGTCGATCAAATCGGTTGGATATTAATGGGTTTTTAAATCTCCCACAAGCACAATGAAATAAGGAGAGACGATCCATGATCTTGAGAATCGTCGTATTCGTATTGCTGCTATTGCCTGCTCAACTATTGGCTCGTGCGTCGGAGATCCAAGATCTGATACAGGCAGGCGAGGTCATGCTTGATAAGGGATGGTTTCGAAATGCCGCGTTAAAGTTTGAAAAGGCAGTCTCGTTCGACTCGACGAATGCACAGACCCATTTTCTTCTTGGGCGGGCTCTTTTGGGGTCTGATAAAACAGATGAAGGAATAAGAGTGCTAGAGCGGGCTGAGGAATTAGGGTACGAAAAAAAAGAGTAAGGGGCTTAATTTTGGCTCAGTGTAATTTGGCAGCAACTGTGTTAAAACTTGAATCCTTAATGCTGAGGCTGAGTTCAAATACCTCGGCGGATAGTCTGAAAGCGGAGGAACGATTAAGAAAAGCCATGGAGTACTATGAGAAAGCATTGTCCGTCAGCTCAACCGATAGTCTTACATTGATTGGAATCTCTGATGCTTGCGTTACGCTTGGAGAATATGAAAAAGCAGAATCCTATCTTCGTACAGCCGTCAATGTATATCCCTCTAGTGAAGGAGCGCATAAGGAACTGGGTGATGTGTACTTGGCAATGGAAAAATATGACTTGGCTGTCGTTTCGTATCGCAAGGCCATCGATCTCAACCCAGAGTACATGGATGCTTATGGCGACATGCTATCAGAAGGCTTGGCTCGTGCTCTGTTCATGACAAAAGACTTTGAGGGCCTAGTCGAATTAATGTTCCTCGCCTTAGAAATTGATCCTAATACGTTTGGATGTCATCATTTGCAACTTGGCTTGATGTGTCTTGACCCTGAGCGAAAAGCTCAATATGAAGAGGAGTATAATTATATTTGCCAAGGACAGTGAGGTTCAGCCTCTGTATTCGGATTTCTGTCAGGTGCCTGAGAAGGTGGACCGCTTCGAGGTGGCAGAGGTGCTGGAGCCGGAGGGGTTGCGGGCGGCGGTGTGGGAGGAGATGCGGATGGCAATGGGGTTGGATGCAGAAGGTACGACTTGATTTGTCGCAGGAACTTCGGTTATATAATATTTCTCGCAGAGGGATTAGCAGCGACATGACAACAACTCAAACAATTGTCGTGCGCGCTGTCGCAATTTCGGGCTTGCGAGGCTCAGTGCTGACTAGCCGGGTCGGTTTGGGAAAGGCGAGGAGGCCAAGACATGAGCGATAAATACCGGCTGTTGTTGGAGAAGGCGGCGCGGCTTTACGAGAAACATGAGGCCGGACGCCCGGAGCCCTTCAACGTCTTCTCGGTTCTGCGCAAAGAAACCGATGAGGTGCATCTCCACTCCCCGTTTCTCCACGCGCTGCTCGACTACCGGCAGTTGCCTGATGGACTCCGAAAAAATCTGTCAGATTTCTTGCGCTCATTTGATGTACACAACCTCGATCCGGACGGCGCAACAGTCGAAAGGGAGATCGACGACATCGATATCCTGATTCGAGACCCCTCTTCTATGCAGGCCGTGATCATCGAGAACAAAATCGGGGCCGGGGATCAACCCGGGCAGCTGCGGAGATACGCCGAACAACTGAAGGGGCAAGGCTATACACCCCATCTGCTGTACCTGACGCTTGATGGCCACCCCTCCTCTGAAGACAGCGCGGGCGGTCTCGACTACAAATGCATTTCCTACAAGGACGATCTTCCCCCTTGGTTGAAACGTTGCCAGAAACGCGCAGACGATGAACCCGCGTTGCGGGAGTCGGTTGCCCAATATCTACGCTTGATTGAAAAGCTGACAGGTAAGGACTATAGTGAGGCATATATGAATGACTTGAAGGAGCTTTGCCTGAAAGGCGACAACCTCGTTCTCGTCCACGACTTGAAAGAGGCCATGGACGAAGCGAGGGTTTCGTTATTGCAGAAGTTGTGGCAAGAAATCGATTGCAAGCTGAGGGAGGGAATTTCGGATCTTCCCGACAAGTCCAAAGATTGGGACATCTCCGAAGAGAGGATTAGAGACTACCTTACCTCTAAGAAAAACAAAGAGCTTCACGACCTATGCTATACGTTTGGCCCTGATACTTCCCTCGGCGTCCAGGCTAGTTCTTCCATTTGCTTCGGCGTCAGATGCCCGGAAAAAAAGAACAAAGACGAGCACAACAAGCTCAAGGAAGCACTCAAAGGGGGCCGTAGTACCAAAAATTGGCCTTGGTATAAATATACCTCGACGGCTCTGAATCTGAAGTCCCCGACCCGGGAAAATCTCGAGCTGCTGGCGAACGAGGAAAAGAGGCATAAGTATGTCGAGGAATTGGTGTCTGGCGTGGGTAAGTTGTGGGAGAGAATCAAGAAAGCCGAGCTCGCTTGACGTCGCCGCCGGCCCCCCGCCCTTAGCTACTGCAAGACCTCAGCCCGGAATACGCTCGGAAAGGGCCTTATGCCCGCAGCAAGCGCTGCTGTAGCAATGTCTGCATGTCGCGCCGCCCAGCGGCGATCACGAGCACATAGACGTTATTTTCCATCACCCGGTAGATGATGCGATAGGGCCTGAAGAATATCTCCCGGTATTCCCGAATCCCAATGTCCAGCAGTTCCATAGGGTAGTTCCCGTGCTCGGGATACTCGGATAGGCTGCTGAAAGCCTTTTCGATCTGCTCCGGCACGTAATCCGCCCGGCCCGGCGCATCATGCCGATCGATGTAATCGCAGATCTCCTCCAAGTCGCGCGTCGCGTCACCGGTCAACTGGACCAGGAAGGCCATCAGCGAGCCGGTCGCCGCTCCCGAAGCCGTGCCACGACATCGGAGGCGGGTTGCGCCTGACCTGCCTCGATCTGGGGCTGCCAAGCGGATAGAGGTTGATCATGGTCAGAGTAGTAATAGGCCGCATTTCAGAATCGGCAGTTAAAATCTATCGAACTCGGGGCGGTCGAACAAGGGGGGGGAGAGGAGAGGATTGCCCGTCCAGCCGCAATCCCTATATTCTATAATCACTTTGGACGGAAAGGTTGGAGTTGAACCATCCCTGGAAAACCCGCAATGAGCCCTGAAACACCCGCCGGACGGAAAGTCCCTCTGCACGACACCCTCGGCCGCCCTCTGGGCAGCCTGCGGATTTCGGTCGTCGACCGCTGCGATTTGCGCTGCGCCTACTGTATGCCCGAAAAGGACTACGTCTGGCTGCCGCGCCAGAGCATCCTCAGCTTCGAGGAAATCGAGGAGATCGTACACGCCTTTACCCGGCTGGGGGGCCGCAAGGTGCGCCTGACCGGAGGCGAGCCCTTGCTGCGGAAGGATCTGGTGAAACTGGTCCGGCGCCTGGCGCAAAACCCGCAGGTGGAGGATCTGGCCCTGACCACCAACGCGACCCAACTGGAGCGCTGGGCCCTACCGCTTTTCCAGGCCGGCCTGCAGCGCATCACCATCAGCCTGGATTCCCTGCAGCCGGATCGCTTCGCCGAACTGACCCGCAGGGATGTGCTGGACAAGGTGCTGTCCGGCATCAGAGCTGCCGCCGGAACGGGTTTCCAGCATCTCAAGATCAACACCGTGGTGATGCAGGGCTTCAACGACGACGAACTGATCGCCCTGATCGAGTTCGGCAAGGAGGTGGGGGCCGAGGTCCGCTTCATCGAGTACATGGATGTGGGCGGCGCTACCCAGTGGGCCATGGACAAGGTGTTTTCCAGGGCCGACATCCTGGCGCGGTTGCAAGCTTACTACGGTCCCCTGCAGGCGGCCGGGCCGCAGGGAGCGGCCCCGGCGCAGCGCTTCCTGCTGCCGGACGGCACCCGCTTGGGCATCATCGCCTCGGTCACGGAGCCGTTCTGCCGCACCTGCGACCGCAGTCGGATCACCGCGGACGGGATGTGGTATCCATGCCTTTACGCCCGCAGCGGCATGGACCTGAAAAAGCTTCTGCGTACCGGCGGCTCCAGGGAAGACCTAATTTCCCTCATCCGCACCGCCTGGCTGCAACGCGCCGACCGCGGGGCCGAGGAACGCCTGAACCTCCCCGCGAGAAAGGCCCTCTACCAGGTGGAGGAACTCAAAGCGAACCCGCACCGCGAAATGCACACCCGCGGCGGGTGAAACCACGGCAAACCAGACCGCGCCGCGCGGGCTCCGGTTTAAATCTCAATGGACTACTTCCTCAGTAGACGCTTTCTGGACACCCTGCCCGACTGGGAGACCGGGCCGCCGCCGTCCGGGCCGCCGGAGGATTACTTGCCCCGCATGCGGGCTCTGTTGCAGCGTCTGGATCATCCGCAACAGCACTACACCACCATCGTCGTGGGAGGGACCAATGGCAAGGGTACGGTCTGCAGCCTGTTGGCCGCCCTGCTGCAAGCCACGGGTCGCCAGGTGGGCCTCTACACCTCGCCCCATCTCCACACCCTGCGCGAACGCATCCGCCTCAACGGCCAGCTCCCCGGCAAGGACCACTGGGCCGAGGGGGTATCCCACCTCTACGACAGGAGCCGCGGCTTCGAGGCCGAAGGCCGCGGCGGTTTCAGCAAATTCGAGGCCCTGACCGCCCTGGCGGCGCTTTTGTTCGCCGATGCACAGGTGGAGTACGGGATCTTCGAGGTGGGTCTGGGCGGGCGTTTCGACGCCACCAATGCCTGGGGTGCGGACAGGGCGATCCTCACCTCGATCGGCCTGGATCACGTGGAAATCCTGGGGAATAGTCTGCTCGAAATCGCCGCGGACAAGCTGCATATCGCCAGGCCGGGACGGCCGCTCTTTACCACGGCGATGCAGGCGCCCGAGGTCCTGGACTATATCCGCCGGCAGTGTCGAAAGCAGGAGATCCCCCTCTACCTTGCAACCGCCGAGCGGATCGAGGCGCCCGAGGGCACAGCCCTGACCTACCCCTGGGCCCCGCTCGAGTTGGAAGGCCGGCCCTGCACCTACCTGGACAATGCCCGCCTGGCCCTGGCCGGGGCCGCGCATCTGCTGGGCGGCAGGATGGATGCAGACCTGGCTGCCCGGGTGGTCCGGGAGCACCGGTGGCCGGGCCGTTTCGAAACGGCGCATCGCCGCCCCCTGGTGGTGCTGGACGGAGCCCACAACCCGGCCGGAGCCACGGCCCTGAGAGCAGACCTGGCCGCCCTTTCTCCACAGTGGACATTCGTGGTGGGGGTCAACGCCGGCCACGATGCTGCCGGCATCCTGCAAGCCCTGCGGCCTCTAGCCACCCAGGTGGTGCTTACCTCGTCGGATCATCCCAGGGCCCTCGCCGTGGAAGACCTGCAAGCCGGCGCACCCCAGGGGCTGCCGGTCAGCAAGCAGACGGTCTGCACCCGGGCCTTTGAGGAGATGATGGCTGCTCTGGGCCCCGAGGATCATCTCTGCATCCTGGGCTCGCTTCACCTGGTCGCCCGGGCGCGCGAATTCTTCAATCTGCCCTACGAGCGCGAAGGCATCAGCGAAGACGTGCCCCTGGAAAGTCTGGAGTGCATTGAAACGGCCTGCAGGAACCGGGGCATGGCGTACCAGCGCGTCTCGGAAAACGGCCATGTCCTGTGCATCACCTGCAAGGGGCGGCCCCACTACTTTCTGCGCAACAAGCACCCCTTCAACGATTACGTAGCGGCGCGTCTGGCCGAGGACAAGGGCTATCAGTACGAGTTGTTCGCCCGGGCCGGGCTGCCGGCGCCCTCTACCATGCAGGTCTTCAATCCCCTGGCCGACGACCGCTTCGATCGCTACAAGACCCATCTTTCGGTCGAGGAGATCGGCGCGGACGTGGAGCATCGTTTCACCTATCCTCTGGTGGTCAAGAAGTACCGCAGCTCGGGGTCGCAGGGGGTCTACCTGGAACACAATGGCCAGGCCCTGAAGAGGCGCCTGCAAAACCTTTTCGAGCACAGCCGTTACGGGGACAATATCCTGCTGATCCAGGCCTATGTCCAGGGGCCGGAGTTCAGGGTGGTGGCAAGTGGGGAAGAAGTGCTCCTGGCCTACGAAAAGCAGAGCGAAGAATGCCACAATCGGGAAGATTTGAATCCCCTGCACCAGGCCGGCGGCCGGGCCGTGAAGGTCGAGGCCCCGGATTTGCTCCATCCCATGCGAGAACTGGTCCGGGCGGTGGCCGCCGTGCTCGACCTGGGATTTTACGCCCTTGACCTGATTCGCGGCGCGGACGGGTTTTACATTCTCGAGATCAATCCGAATCCATTCTGCTTCTTCTACAACAGGGACAACGGGCGCGCCGACTTTGTGCGCATCTACGAGCGCCTTTTCGAAAAGTACATGGAGGGATAAAATGACCGCAAAACGCCGCCTGCTGTTTTACAACGATGCGCGCCACTTCTACATGTTTTGCTACGATCCGCCCATGCGGCTCGAAGACGCCCGGGCCCCGGTGGACGAGGTGGCCTGGACCGGGGTGGACACCTTGGTCTACGGTTTGGGGGTGGGGTCGACCGTGTTCCACCAGACCCGGGTGGGGGAAATCTGGGGCCAGCGCCTGGACCAGTTCACCCATATGCACGAGTGGCGCGCCAGCGAGAATATCGCCAGCCTGATCGAGCGCGGCCTGGACCCGCTCGAAATCCTGATCGAGCGGGCGCACGCCAAGGAGCTGGAGTTTTTCGCCAGCCTGCGGCTCACCCACGGCGGCAACCCCGAAAACGTGGACACTCCCGACACCCCGCAGTTCAAGATCGACCATCCGCAGTGGTGCTTGCGCGGCGACGAGGCGGATCCGCTGCGGCGCTTTCACTTCAACTGGGTGTTTCCACAGGTGCGCCAGGAGCGGTTTGCCCTGATCGAGGAGACCGCAAACCACTACCAGGTGGACGGGTTGGAGCTGGACTGCACCTTCTCGCCCTACTTCTTCGAGGCGGACGAGGTCCGGGAAAACGCGCCGATTCTGACCGAGTTCGTGCGCCAGGCGCGCGGCGCGGTCGATCGGGCCGCGGCAAAGCGAGGCCAGAAGATCGCCCTGGGCGCCAGGGTGTTGCCGGCGCTCTCCAGCAACCTCGAAGCGGGCATGGACGTGGCCGCGTGGCTGCAACAGGAGCTGCTGGATTTTGTCGTGCCCAATATCTACCAGCACCGCCAGGTGGATGCGGACGCGCCCTTCGAGTGGCTGCTGGAGCTGGCCCGGCCCACAGGGTGCCAGGTCTACCCCGCCCTGCAGGACAAGGTGTGCAGCGAAGGCGAAAAAGCGGCCGGTGCCGACCACTACCGGGCGGCGGCGGCCGCTTATTTTCAGAAAGGGGCCGACGCGATCTATCTGCCCGGATACTTCCCCTGGCCCATCGGTGCCGAGGAGCGCCAGGTACTGAGCGAAATCCGCGATGTGGATATCCTGGCCGAATCCGCCAAGCACTACGTGGTGCCGCGCCACCATCCCGAGGCCGCCCGCTACGGCTACGACACGCAGCTGCCCCTGCCGCTACAGGTGGGCCTGGAGGCGCCCGGCCAGACCGTGCGGCTCTACGCGGCGGACGATCCGGCCAGGGCCGGGGCCATTCTCAAGCTGTTGCTGCTGGAGCTCACCTCGCTGGATGCGCTGACGGTGAGTCTGAATGGAGCGGTTCTGCCGGCGGAAACCCGTCGTCGTTTCTCGCATGGCTATACCTACTCGTGGCTGGAATTTACCCTGGACAGCCGGGTCTGGCACAGGGGATATAACGAGGTGGGGGTGGCGCTGCCTGCCCGGCCGCAGAAGCTAGCCTCTTGCCAGGTCGTGCTGGAGAGCGTGGAACTGGTGGTAAACTATCCCAGGCCGCTGGCCGCGGCGCTTTGAACAAGGAGTCGAACATGTCTTCATCCAACCGCGATATCCAGACCCAGGTGGTCCACGCCGGCGAGCTGGCGGAACCGATCGAAGGCGCGGTGGTGCTGCCGGTGTTTCAGAGCGCCACCTTCGAATCCAGGGAAAACGAGGCCTATGACGACATCCGCTACATCCGCCTGAGCAGCACCCCCAACCACCGGGTCCTGCACGACAAGCTGGCGACGATCTGCAACGGCGAGGCCGCCGTGGTCACGGCTTCGGGCATGGCGGCGATTTGCACCACCCTGATGGCTCTGCTCAGGAGCGGGGATCACTTCCTGGCCCAGGACTGCCTCTACGGCGGGACGCACAGCTTTTTGACCGAGGACGTGCCGTCCCTGGGGATCGAGTTCGACTTCATCAAGGGGAATGAGCCGGCCGCGTGGGCCGGTCTGCTGCGGCCCCGGACCCGGCTCATCTACGTGGAGGCCATGACCAATCCCCTGCTGGAGGTGGCGGACCTGGAGGCGGTGGTGGCCTTCGCCCGCGAGCACAATCTGGTCTCGGTCATCGACAATACCTTTGCCTCGCCGATCAATTTCAGGCCGGTGGAAATGGGCTTTGATCTGGAGATCCACAGCGGCACCAAGTACCTCAACGGCCACTCGGATATCGTCGCCGGCTGCGTGGTGGGACGCCGCAAGTACCTCGGGAGGATCGCGCACAAACTGAACCACCTGGGCGGCAGCCTGGACCCGCACGCCTGCTTTTTGCTGCACCGGGGCCTCAAGACCCTGGCCCTGCGGGTGCGGCAGCAAAACCACAACGCCCAGTGTCTGGCCGAATTCCTGCGGCAACACCCGGCCGTGGCGCGGTTGAACTACCCCGGCCTGAAGGACCACCCGCAACACCAGCGGGCCCGGCAGTTGTTTGCCGGCTGTGGCGGGGTGCTCAGCTTTGAACTTTGGGGCGGCGTGGCAGCGGCGGACAGGCTGATCAAAGGCCTGGAACTGCCGCTTTCCGCTCCCAGCCTGGGGGGAGTGGAGTGCCTGATCACGCGGCCGGTCACCACCTCGCATGCCACCCTGACCCCTCGGGAGCGCGAAGCGCTCGGGATCGCCGACGGGCTCATCCGGGTGGCGGTGGGGATCGAGGCGCCGGAGGATCTGTGCGCGGATTTCGCCCAGGGTCTGGGCAAATTGTAGAGAGGCGAACGGGGTCTGGACCGATCATAGCGCAATATCCGAATCGGGCTCATCATCCGGTCAGCCAACTCCACGATCACCAGCGCCACCTCCCTCACGTGATCGGCAGAGGTCCGTCTGTGAACGTCTAATCCAGGAGTGGTTTCAGTCTCCCTGCAATGCGATCAAAAGGGCCGCCAGCTCGGTGATTTCGTCCCGATCGGGGGTATTGGTGAGATTGATGGGCATAATGGGGTGGAATTCGGTATCGTCCCAATCGAATCCCACTATAGAGACGAGGTTCATCCCCGCGTGTGCGGGGAACACAGCCTCCGCTTCAACTTCTTCCCATGGGCATACGGTTCATCCCCGCGTGTGCGGGGAACACCTCAACGAGGCCGGCGGCGAATTCACGCCAGACGGTTCATCCCCGCGTGTGCGGGGAACACCTCAACGAGGCCGGCGGCGAATTCACGCCAGACGGTTCATCCCCGCGTGTGCGGGGAACACCTCAACGAGGCCGGCGGCGAATTCACGCCAGACGGTTCATCCCCGCGTGTGCGGGGAACACTGTGCCATCTCGGAATAAAATGAGCTAACTACTGGTTCATCCCCGCGTGTGCGGGGAACACCCGTCAACGTCTGCCCCGAGGCATTGGCTGTCCGGTTCATCCCCGCGTGTGCGGGGAACACCCTGATTGGATTGCCTTTGGACCGCCGGCTTTCGGTTCATCCCCGCGTGTGCGGGGAACACAAGACGCCGGCATGACCTGCTTGCCGGGATACCGGTTCATCCCCGCGTGTGCGGGGAACACAGGACGGCAAGTTGTTCTGAATTCCTGTCTACCGGTTCATCCCCGCGTGTGCGGGGAACACTTCATTGGCTACACATTTTTTGCAATACCCCTCGGTTCATCCCCGCGTGTGCGGGGAACACACAAAACCCGGGCAGGCGGCTGCCGCCCTCTCCGGTTCATCCCCGCGTGTGCGGGGAACACTGGCGGTCAGCTACGACGGCCTTGAGATACAACGGTTCATCCCCGCGTGTGCGGGGAACACGCTTCCTGATCGGATTGCCTTTGGACCGCTGACGGTTCATCCCCGCGTGTGCGGGGAACACGCTTCCTGATCGGATTGCCTTTGGACCGCTGACGGTTCATCCCCGCGTGTGCGGGGAACACGCAGCCGGGGCTGCCCTTTCCAGCCCCTGCGGTTCATCCCCGCGTGTGCGGGGAACACTGGGCCACCAACGCCTGCGGCTCCAGCCCCTGCGGTTCATCCCCGCGTGTGCGGGGAACACGTGATCCGCGAAATTGCCGCACGGACCCACGCCGGTTCATCCCCGCGTGTGCGGGGAACACGTGTCCGCATCATCGGCCGTGAGCCCCGTGACCGGTTCATCCCCGCGTGTGCGGGGAACACACCCCTCGATTTCCAGCCTTGAGCGCGTGCCCCGGTTCATCCCCGCGTGTGCGGGGAACACCTCGTTCCCCGTCGCCTTCTGTGAATGTTCAACGGTTCATCCCCGCGTGTGCGGGGAACACAGACCCGGGCCGCTTCGCGTTATTCTCGCGGACGGTTCATCCCCGCGTGTGCGGGGAACACGCCTCTTCTTCATTCCTCTGCTTTTCAGCCACCGGTTCATCCCCGCGTGTGCGGGGAACACCAGGCTGCTCGCTCATTACTCAGTTCCCTCCTCGGTTCATCCCCGCGTGTGCGGGGAACACGGCTCGCGCTGCTCGGCGTCCGGAACCTGATCCGGTTCATCCCCGCGTGTGCGGGGAACACTCGATTTCGCTTGCCCTTTCCAGACCCATACCCGGTTCATCCCCGCGTGTGCGGGGAACACCTTCGGGCTTGACGTAGAGAAGGCTCCCTGGTCGGTTCATCCCCGCGTGTGCGGGGAACACACGCACCGCACAGCAGGCGCGCACGAGAAAGCCGGTTCATCCCCGCGTGTGCGGGGAACACCCCTCATCGACCAGGCGGATGACAGTTGAGTGCGGTTCATCCCCGCGTGTGCGGGGAACACGTTCCTCCGGTGGGGGTGATTGGGATAGGTGCCGGTTCATCCCCGCGTGTGCGGGGAACACACCCAATGACCGCAACACCGAACAACGGGCAACGGTTCATCCCCGCGTGTGCGGGGAACACTGTACCGAGGTCGCCGGCGTCCCTTCCCTGGCCGGTTCATCCCCGCGTGTGCGGGGAACACTGTACCGGGCGGTAGGATGGTAGGCCATGCGTCGGTTCATCCCCGCGTGTGCGGGGAACACAACGCAGCGCCGTTGGGATGTCTTCGGGTCGGCGGTTCATCCCCGCGTGTGCGGGGAACACCGAAGAAAAACCAGGAGCGCGCCGACCGCGTCCGGTTCATCCCCGCGTGTGCGGGGAACACTTGACCCAAGCGGTTGAGCTTCTCCAGGGCGACGGTTCATCCCCGCGTGTGCGGGGAACACGCCTTGAGGCTGACCCTTTCCGGCCCCAATCCCGGTTCATCCCCGCGTGTGCGGGGAACACTAATGGAACCCACAATGGAACCCACAACCACTCGGTTCATCCCCGCGTGTGCGGGGAACACTAGGTGGAGAAAATCACCTCCCGGGTCTCCTGCGGTTCATCCCCGCGTGTGCGGGGAACACATCGCGCGTAGCCAAGGTAAGCCGGGGCACACCGGTTCATCCCCGCGTGTGCGGGGAACACCCGGCTGACTGTGCCCCTTTTCGGCCTATCCCCGGTTCATCCCCGCGTGTGCGGGGAACACCTGGTCAGCGGCGGCTTTCCGAATTGGATTGCCGGTTCATCCCCGCGTGTGCGGGGAACACCGCCTGGTCAATCCGTTCTTCATCTCCAAATCCGGTTCATCCCCGCGTGTGCGGGGAACACCCGCATTGAGCACAGTGCCGTGGTGGTCGTGGCGGTTCATCCCCGCGTGTGCGGGGAACACATTAGAGGGCCGTGCCGAGGAGTCCAACGCCCCGGTTCATCCCCGCGTGTGCGGGGAACACTTGCGTCTCGGGCATCATGGTGGGCGCCTCTACGGTTCATCCCCGCGTGTGCGGGGAACACGCCAACCTGGCACCCACCCTCTTTCCCCGTCGCGGTTCATCCCCGCGTGTGCGGGGAACACAGCCTAGCCATGCCATGCCCAGCCAGGTGATCCGGTTCATCCCCGCGTGTGCGGGGAACACGTTCTGTGTCACCAGCTCGAAGATCCCTTTATCGGTTCATCCCCGCGTGTGCGGGGAACACTCGCCGTGCATCTTCTCGTCCGTGAGCGCATCCGGTTCATCCCCGCGTGTGCGGGGAACACCTCTCGGATTATTTCTCTCACTGTGAACCCTCCGGTTCATCCCCGCGTGTGCGGGGAACACCCGATTGCCAGAAGGGGAACTCATCAGGAGGGCGGTTCATCCCCGCGTGTGCGGGGAACACTCCTCCGGGGGCGGATCGCCCTGTTCTGCGGCCGGTTCATCCCCGCGTGTGCGGGGAACACTCTGCCTGGGTGATTTCCAGTTGAAACTCGACCGGTTCATCCCCGCGTGTGCGGGGAACACATCGGCTGCCCCTGCCCCCCCCGGCTGAACGTCGGTTCATCCCCGCGTGTGCGGGGAACACCCACCCTGTCGGGGAAGATTCGGTTAAAAGCCCGGTTCATCCCCGCGTGTGCGGGGAACACTTCTTATTAGGCCGCTTTTTGCAAATCCTCCCCGGTTCATCCCCGCGTGTGCGGGGAACACAAAGGAGATCAAGTATGATGCAGATAGATAAACGGTTCATCCCCGCGTGTGCGGGGAACACCTCGATCACATAATCATGGCGGAGCAGGGCAGCGGTTCATCCCCGCGTGTGCGGGGAACACAAGTTAAGCAGTTTTCTCATCGTGGTGCCTTCCGGTTCATCCCCGCGTGTGCGGGGAACACGTGAGACGCGCGAAGGTGGGCCCGGGCCAGGTCGGTTCATCCCCGCGTGTGCGGGGAACACCTGTCAAACTCGCGATTCCGGTCGGCCGCCGCCGGTTCATCCCCGCGTGTGCGGGGAACACCGGCATGGAGGGAGATTATGAGCATAGATCACCGGTTCATCCCCGCGTGTGCGGGGAACACGGCTCGATCTCGATATAGCCCTGGCTCCCATCCGGTTCATCCCCGCGTGTGCGGGGAACACTTCGTAGCCCCCCTATCATAATTGATCTCCTTCGGTTCATCCCCGCGTGTGCGGGGAACACCGGAATGGATGACGGCGCCTTGCTCTCGCCATCGGTTCATCCCCGCGTGTGCGGGGAACACTTTTATCTCGTTATAGGTCATGATACCCCATTCGGTTCATCCCCGCGTGTGCGGGGAACACATCTTGCTTTCCCGGCAATACCTCTTGTCCGCCGGTTCATCCCCGCGTGTGCGGGGAACACGTACATGGTTATGCCTCCTATTATGCCGCTGGCGGTTCATCCCCGCGTGTGCGGGGAACACGAAATGGGCAACCTATGGAAAGAGGCTGATGCCGGTTCATCCCCGCGTGTGCGGGGAACACCCCCGGTACCAGCTACCGCATTGGGGTCGTGGCGGTTCATCCCCGCGTGTGCGGGGAACACAAAGACGGGCAAAGCACGCCCGCACATATAGACGGTTCATCCCCGCGTGTGCGGGGAACACACAAGGGCCCGCTTCCGGGTCAAGTCCTCCTCCGGTTCATCCCCGCGTGTGCGGGGAACACACCATACCGGTAAACCTGCACCAGCGGATAATCGGTTCATCCCCGCGTGTGCGGGGAACACATCGGCCCATAAACAAAGACCTCCGACGCGTTCGGTTCATCCCCGCGTGTGCGGGGAACACCCTTAATGGAACTTATTGTTTTTAATATACTTTTAGAATGCACTTTCTGCTACCGACAATTTCCCTCCTCGTTCGGCAGGAAAGATACGAGGCGTAGGCCGTCGAAATCCACTGGTATCCGACGGTTTGTGCCAAAGGTTTCAAACTCAAACCCCGCGTCATTGGGGGCGGCCCAAGCAATCACAGCATCGCCGTCGCCGATAAGCTCGCACACATTGTCGCGGATCATGGCGCGGGTCTTTGCCGAGTAGTTGCCGATATAGACACCGGCCCGAAGTTCCAGAAGCCAAACCGCGAGTCGGCCCCGCAGACGCGACGGCACGTTGTTGGTCACCACTACCATCATCCCCTATGGCCCTCATCTCCGCTTGAAGGTGGATCGGCAAAGGCCGGGCCTACTGCATCTTCCGGCGTTTCAGGCGGCTTCAACTCCCCTGCCGAGAGTACATCTTCGATGGTTGGAATCAGTCGCTTAAGCAGGTTGGTTTTGCGGAACGTGTCCCGACACGCTAAGCGCACTTCTCGCACTGGTTCAGCAGTACGACCCTTCGCGTGTTGTCCCGCAATGCGAAACGCTGTCGGCACCGCCGTTTCAAATTTGAACAAATCAGCGATGTCGTACACGAAGGAGAGGGGTTTACCAGTATGCAAAAAGCCGATTGCTGGGGCATACCCAGCCGTGAGCACGGCGGCTTCTGTAATACCGTAGAGACAGGCAGTTGCAGCCGAGAGGCAGCGGTTGGGTGAGTCGGAGAAATTCCAATCCGAAGGATCGTAACTACGCCTTTTCCACTGTACTCCAAACTGCCGCGCTAAATTCTCATAAAGTGTACGCACACGTACTCCCTCAATTCCGCGAAGCTGTTCGATAGAACGGCGTTGCGGCGCTCGCTCGCCAAATCGGATCTGATACATTCGTCGGACGATCTTTAGCCGAGCATCGGGGTCGAGCGCGAGGCGGCACTGCCACAAAAGCCTGTCGGACCGGGCACCGCCCGGCTGGCCGGCCGCGTACATGCGCACCCCGGCTTCGCCAACCCATATCAGCAAAGTGCCGACCCGAGCGGCGAGTGCCACCGCAGCATGACTGACCCGAGCACCTGGCTCGAGCATGATGCAAGCCAACCCGCCGACCGGAATGTGCGTCCGCACCCCATTAACATCTACGAGTACAAAGGCCCCGTCGAGCACATCGAGTTGACCTTTCTCCACAAAAACGATGGAAGTGCGGTCTTTTATGGGGATCGGTTTGGGGGGCGGAGCACCCGGCATTCTGTCGGGGCTAGCCATCAAACGATCCTGCGTATAAGCATCAGGCCGCAGCCAAACGCCTTGCCTCGCCCGAAGCCCTGCCGAAGACGGGCAAGAAACGAATTAGGCTCAGTCATGGTCAAAGCACCTTTGAGGTCGAATATGCCCAACGTGCCGAATTTCCCCCCGCGCCGTGCGAAACGCTCGGCGCGATAGCCTTCGAGCCTCAGCTTATCAAGGTGGAATCCGTGTTCCGCAGCCCGCGTTGTTAGCCAGTCGTAGGCCGCCTTTTGGGCAAGCTGCATCCGGGATTCGGCGCGGTCGAGTTTTGCTTCCTCCTTGAGCTGATCCATAGCCACATCGCAGCGTTGTCGAACGGCCTTTCCCTGACTGTCCACGCCAACTTTACGGTCAACTGTGGCGTTAAGGCGCAGGTCGAACGCCAGCCGGTCTCCGGGCGAGAGTGCTGGCTCAAAGAGCTTCGTCTCGATAGTGAAGAAGCAAGAGTCTTCCAAAGGCTTGGGGCCGAGAAGGTAGTACCGTCCGCGCTGGCGGTCGGCCCGCCAAAGAAACGCGGATTTTGGCGTACCGGCAGTCCGGCTCTGCTCTATCTCAGTACGCACATCTGGCGGAATGACCGTCCAGATCAGACGATGATCTACAGCGAGGCGGTCAGACGATGTCGATGGCTGAAGAACTTGGAGCAGGGGGGCTATGTCCGCGGCGTCGCGCCGGAGCGTAAGACGCGAGAAATAAAGGCGTGCGCTCATTGCGAAGCCTCTTTCTGGTCAGGTAGGACATGTACGTATTCGAGTCGTTGCCGGAACTGCCAGCTCGTGCGGTCGCCTGGCTCGTCCATGCGTAGCTGCGTCCGCAAGGGGGCGTCGGGAGAGCCGAGGTCCGCCTGATCCTCCACGGCGACTAGGCCGTTCGGCTCGTCGCTATGGCGCTTGAACGCATCAACGACCGTTTGCACCTCGATGATCTCCGGCGCGAGCGGGTGCGAAAGCGGGCAGGACTTGCGCCCTAAATACAATGTATAAGCCGGTCTCTCGAACCCAGCGTTGAGATCCAGCAACAAATATTGCCCGCCTGAGACGGCTCGGTAAGCCGCCTGATAGCGCACATCCGTGCGGTACTCGCGGTGGGTGATACTCGTCGCAAGGTCCAAGGGGCTAGAAAGTGCCTCTGCCCTAGTGTGGGGACGCCCCTTGGCCGAAGGTAGCGATTGGTAGGTGTGAAAATCCGTCACCAATGTCCCGGCACGCAGTGTGCGAGTAGCAACGCGGAAAGAGGCAGCAAGCGCCCGCTGCCCCTCCGCATCGGCGCGAGTGATGCCCAGTGCTGCGCCGGCCAGCCCCAAAAGGGCGGATCGCGTCGGACGGTCGGCCGTGCCGCGCCGGACATTGCCCGCTTCTTCGCCGAAGCTGGCCATGGGTGCTGCAAGGGTGATGATCAGCCATTCTGTCATTCTAAGCCCTCCATCCCTTGTACTGCGAAGGCGACCAACTTGTCCAGCGTGGCACTATTGGCCGCGCCTACGTGGAGTTCGATGTCGTCGCTCCAATCCTTGCCGTAGCTCTTCTCAAAGGCGGCGCGCTGCTTCTTGAGCGCTTCCACGGACTCTCCGAGTTGATCGTCCGACCCTACCGGCTTGGTGAAGGCACTGGCCAAGCTGCGAGGTTGGCCGTCTCCCCGCTCCAGAAGCAGGTATTCGGCGCGCACGTGATTGGCAAAGCTGTTTTTCTTGCCGGAGGGTGATGCCGTCGCCGCAACGCGCACCAGCGCGGAGAGCGCCCGCCCGGCAAGCTCCGCATCACCTGAGAGATTCTCTAGCAACAGCGCTTGGTTGACGCAGATATAGAGATAGAACACGCCGGCACCGAAACCAGCCTCTCCGATGAAGCCCGCGCCTGCATCTTCTTCCGCGGTCTTCAGGTCGTCAACGGCTGTGTAGTAATCATCTTCGATATCGGCCCGGTTAGTGGTAAAGGCATGAGCCACCTGCACGGCGGCGTCGCGGTTGAAGTCGGGATTATCGGCCAACATGCGCCCAAACATGGCTATATCGACCGCCCCGTCGGCTGTTTGAAGGACTTTAGGAGCAAACTCTTTAACGAACTTTGTCATGTCCGTATTCCCCTTGTCCTTACCCTTTTCGATCCTTGGTACTTCCACCTCTCCAGAAAGTATTTGCTCCGCCAACTCAAAGGCAGCAGCGCGTTCCTCCGGCGAGATGAAGGCTAGCTGTTCGGTATAGGCCGGGTTCGCGTCTTTTTCTCCTTTTATTTTTCCGAACAGGGCAGCGATGTTACGGGCGATTTCGAGTGCTTTGTCCTCCGACGCGCCCTGTTCAAGTAGGTGCGAGCGCACCTTGTCACCCATGCGCTGGGTGCGCTCTCCTAGATTCCCCGTCAGGGCCGACCGGAAAGCGTCGTCCGTGCGGATGGCGCGTTTGAGCGACTGGCTAGAAATACGCATACGCGATACGCCGCCGATGAAGGCAGTCTTGGGACGGCCGAGGTCGTCTCGGTTGGGGTTGGACGGCGGATAGGCCGTCAGAATGTGCATTTGCACAAAGCGGCTCATAGTTGAGTCTCCTCTTGGGGTTGGGTGTTTTCTGCGGTATCGGCTCGGCGCGTATGATAGTATTCAAAGGTCCAGTCACGTCGGCTCTGATCATTGAAAAAGAGTATGTCGAGAACAAAGCGGCGCACGTCAAAGGGGGTGTCGCCCAAGATCGCCAAGGCCCGGCGCAATGCTTGGGCGAATCGGTCTTTGTCCGCGCCCGCTTTGAGCAGAGCACTAAATCTCATAGGCGACAGGCGCGGACGATCGTCGCGTTCGGGGATATTTCCGCCCTGCGTACGGCCCAAGACCGTGGCAAAGTTGGGAAAACGGGCGGACTGCTCAGCGGGCTTAACCCTAGCAAGGGTTAGGGCCAGCACGGCGAGGTTAGTCTCAGACGCATAGCCTTTTCCATGCACTTTGGCGATTAGCTTGTGGGTCTCTGGCTCTAAGAACGCGTCGAATACGCTTTTGCAGCGCTTCAGCCGCGCCCTTGCACCTCGGTCTCCGTGGTCCGAGTGAAGCGGTTTCCACCAGTGCTCCACTACGGTATTAGCGATTTGATCATACTGCATTAAGCGGCCTCCTTTTGGGTTTTAGGTTTTTTCTTTGGCAAAGGAAGTTCGAGCTTGTCGTAAAGCGTCTTACTCTGCTTGGTCAGGCCAGCAAAGGTTGCGTTCAGTATGCCGTAGGCATTGACGATGTCCTTGGCCTTCTCGATGTCTTGCAAGGGCACGGGTGCCAGTCGGTCGAAAGTCGCAAGGGCTGCAAAGCGCATGATCCTTAGCCAGTGCCGTGCAGAAGCGCCCAGGTCGCCCAAGCGACCATCTTCAGGCATTTCTTGGAGCAAGTCGTCGAGCAGGAGGTGGAATTGGTCCTCGGTTGCGTCGAAGAAATCCGCCCGTGCTTGATCGAGAATCCCCTTATCGTTCGAGGCGTTCTTCTGGCCGCTGAAAAGTGCCTTTTTCAAGGCTGCTAACAACTGAGAAACTGCTTGATCGGCGGCTTCGGAGAAATGTCGGGCGAGGTCGTCGAGTGCCTGTTGTTGATCGGATATCTTCGCCAGATGCAAAGGCTCCTCGGCGATGAGATAGGCGATTGCTTCCATGTTGTTCATAGCCCAACCGCCGACCCGAACGCGGGCATCGGCCGCCTGTTTATTCTGGCTAAGGGCGTGGGAGCGATTATTCTTGGCGAGCTTGATGTTTGTGGGCTGTTCAGCCAGCTTGCCATCCTTGCTCCCCACCGTGACGGCAACCCAGTCTCGATAGCCGAAGCGTCCTGATTTCGGCTTGGCCGAATAGAGTTCCCCCGCCTCTTCCTGGCGTCGGTAGGGCGTCAAGGGATGCTGCCACATCCCATAGTTTGTCCCGTAAGGCTTCTGAATAAATCCGGTGACCGGCGGCCCTTCCCTGTCGGTCATGGAGCAGATGCCCGGCTCGCTGGAAAAGACCAGTCGAATGCGACGCGGCATACCGAAATACGCCTGCAAGGGGTGGGTGTCTGAGTCGACTTCGGACACAACGCGATTGCTCTCTGAGGTGAGTGTCGGGGCCAGCCAAGGCAGGACCTTGGACAACTCGTCGCTTTTCAGACGAACATGGTGCCCTACATTGGCGAAAATTTTGCGCCACAAAGGCACGGGCGGCGCATCGCCATGAGCCGCCGGAATGACCAGCGCGGTCAAAGGTCCGCCCCCGCGCATGGAGGTGCGGTTCCCGGCACCGCCGGACGGCGCGTAGGCTTGCAGGGCGTACAGCGCCATGGCCGCAGCGGGTAGACCAAGGGCGGCATAGCGGTCGCGGTGAGTCAGCAGGTCCGAGTTCTTGCGCTGGCCGTTTTGCCCAGGTGTGTCAATGAGCAGCAACTCAATAGGGGTTTCGTCGCCTTGCAAGGACTCGTAGTCCTGCAAGAAGCGCGGCCCTTCGCCGTTGAGATAGAAGGCGGGAACAAGAGGGGCGAGCTTTTCGGCGAGCGCGTCTCGATCAGGCGGGCTGCTCCAAAATGGACGCCAGTCGTTGTCCTCGTCGCGGATATCGAAGGCCAGCGAAATCACGCCGATGCAGAACTCGAAGCTCGCCATGTTGAAATCCGGTCGCGGCCAGTTAAATTCGACCGGGTAGTCTTCATCCAAGCCGTTGCTCTCGGCCCCGGTCACTAGCTCGGGAAAGGCAAGCCATCTCTGTGCTCCAGATCGCATGACCACTGGGAGGAAGGGATCACTGAGTAGATTGAAAGTCATTGATAACTCCTTCAAAATTTGTTTAACCAACAGCTTACTACATAATATAAAGAGGCAATCGTACTTTGTCAAGGGCAAGTTGTGGTCCATTAATTAATCCCCGTGTGTACGGGGAACATGTTAGCCGACAGCATACTACGGCTCATTCCCGCGTCTGCGGGACAACAAATCTAAAGCCCAGCTGGGCACAGTACATAAAATAGCCGTCATCCTTCTCCCCTTCCAATCGCACTCTACCATCCCCTTCTACCACTGCAATTAATATCTTGCGTTCCCACTCCGGCCAGTCGCTTTTGGCCTGCTCTTGAAGGCGCTGATCCTCGGGTGGCGGCGAAGCTCCTTGGAGAAAATTCTCCCGTACCCGGATTTCGGACAAGGCCCAAGCCCTGTTGGGATCGTCGTCGGGTGCCACGCACCAGGGAACAAGACGCTCTTCCTCTATGTGAGCCAAGCGCAACGTGACGGTTGGCTCTCCCAGCCGAGTGCCTATGTCCTCTGTGCCGCTCAAGTTTGACGGCAGGCTACTATAGCCGTCTTGCAGATTAACGACGTTAAATTGACCCAGCGAGCGTTCGCCGCTTTCTGTTCCCACGTCCTCCCACTGCTTTTCTTCGAGGGCTGGCGGCACATCTTCATTGGCGTAAACGCACTCAATCAATGGGCGAAAACTTGCCGGCGTGTCAATGCGTCCGGCGTCGAACAGGACCTTCGCGCTACGCCACATCACGCCGGCACATTGATAGACAAAGGCCGCCTTGTCGAGTACCGGCTCAAGCCAGTCTTTGTCTTCTACCTGATCCGGGTCCGGCGAGACCACGAGCATACGCGGCCCCTCTACAGGGCGGCTTTCCGGCGGGCGCTTGTCCAAATGCCGCCACATCCGCCCGGCGCGCTGAATGATAAGGTCCACCGGCGCGAGGTCCGAAATGATGAGATCAAAGTCGAGGTCGAGGCTTTGCTCAACCACCTGCGTGGCCACAAGGATATGGCCGGCCCGGTCCGTCGCTTTGGCGTCGCGCCCGAATCGGCACAATACATCCTTTTCTATAGCCTGTCGGTCATCTTGGGCAAACCGAGCGTGGAATAGGTGAATGTGATCTGGGTGATCCACTTGGCCCGCAAGCGATTCATATACAGCGATGGCCTCATCTACTGCGTTGCAAATGACCAGCACGGCCACTCCCTCTTTTGCTGCGGAGAGTGCCCGTGTCTCGGCGGTTGTTCGGTCAGGCAGGCGTTCTACCGTTACGTTGCGACGCAAAGCAGAATCGAATCCCGGTTCGCATTCCTGTGCATCGCCGATTGCGACCGAGGTGAGCAACGGGTACGCCTCACTGCATAGTTGATCGCTCAGATCGTCTGGATCGCGCAGGCCGAGGCCCTCAGCGAAAGCCTCTGTCATGGCTCGTCGCTGCTCCAGAGATAAGGTCGCTGAGAGCACTATAGCGGAGCCGCCGTTTTGGGCGTGGAGTTCCAGTAGCGCGGAAAGTTCCTCGCCCATATAGGCATCAAAGCAATGGGCTTCATCAACGATGAGGATGCGGCCTGCAAGCCCGTATTGACGCAAGGTTAGATGTCTTTTGGGCAGGACGGAGAGAAAGGCTTGGTCGATGGTCCCCGCTCCGACATCTGCGTAAAAGGCTTTTCGTCGGTCGTCCGCGATCCATTCAGCGCAAAAGGCGGATGCGGTAGCTTCGTCATCGCTGCCGTTGTCCATGGCTGCGCGGTTAATGATGGCGCGGAATGCCTCGGACAGGTTCGACTGGCCATGGGCCAGGACCAGTGAAGGGGTGGCCACTGGGGCAAACAGGGCCTTGTAGGTCTCCGCCAGCCGCTCGTACATGGCGTTGGCCGTCGCCATGGTCGGCAGCGCAAAGTACAGGCCCTCGCCCTTGCCCGCGGCCATCATCCGTGCAGCGAGCATGATGGCCGCCTCTGTCTTGCCAGCACCTGTGGTGTCTTCTATGATGAACAACTGCGCTCCGTCTGTGAGCGGCGCTTCTTCCGCCAGCTTCTGCATGGGTCTTGGGCGGGCGGCAGCTCGCGGCGCGAAACAAGCATAATTCGGACGGGACTCCGAGGTCTGAGGCAGCAGCCCCTTGCCCAATAGGGCTTTTTCGGCCTGAGCAAGCGCCCAGTCCCAATAGTCCTCCAGCCGCGTATTGACCGGTTCAAAGGGGAAGTGACAGGTGTCGGAGCCGATCCAGTCGGCTAGCGTGACAAGCCCTGACAAGCGCCAAGACCACTGCGCCGCCTGCTTCTGCTTTTTGAGAGAAGACAGCGGCGAAGGGTTTATCAGGTTCCGGAGAATACAAAAGGCATCACGAGCCGCATCCACGCATTCCGCACCAATCTGCCGGTCGCGTTGAGCCTTGCCTGGATCGGCGTTTACTTCATCCTGTCCTTCAGGCGGTCGTCCATGGTGCCCCGCAATGGCAGCAATGATCGGTGCTATATAATCAGAATAAGGAATGCTGGGGAACAGGCTGATGAATTCTTTGGCAATTGGCTCGGCCCGGAGGAGAATCCCCGTGTTGCGCCAGTGGCCGCGATCGGCTTCCTCCCCTCTCAAGCCGAGCACCTGCGCCGGCCACAATGCGGGCACTTTGGCCTGAAAGCCGCGTGAAAATTTGCCGAGATCGTGTATGCCAGCCAAGAAAGCGGTGGTTCTGGACAAGCTTTCTGGATCCGCGTTCAGCAAAGCGGCCTCGCGCTTGAGACGGGAAGGATTCAATTGCTGCCATCGCAGGGCGACTGCGGCGACATCCATTAAATGATGCAATACGGGCTTGTAGCCACCTTGCCCTTCGGTATCACTTCGTACATTTTCCGAAGAATCCCCAGAACCACGCGGCGTCTTGCCCCAGAATGCTAGGATGTGAGCGGCTTCCATATGTGCATTTGGAAAGATAAAGGTAGTTATCGGGCCAAGCAAATCCCGGTCCGATTGGGTGCTTTCTCAGAGAATCCCGTACTTGTCGAAGACCGCCCTCGGGGAATGGCCGGCGGCCAGCTCGTCGCGCACCGTGTTCTCGCCCTCCAGCTTTTCCCGGGCGCGGCGCAGGACCTCATCCTGGATGGCGGCCGGGATCGCGGCCACCCCCTCGAAATCCGCCAGGATGAAATCTTTGGGCTGGACATCTATGCCGCCGCAGCGGATGGGGACATTGACCTCAGTGGGAAAGCAGCGACCCGCCGAGTCCAGGGGCGAATATCCCCTGGAGAAACACCCAAATCCCATCTGGTCCATCAGCCGGACGTCGCGCACCAGTCCGTCGGTGACCACGGCGTTGACCCCGCGGGCCTGGGCCGCGGTGGCCAGCAACTCGCCCCACAGCCCCGAGCGGCGTTCGCCGTTGGTGGCGATGACCACCACGTCGCCGGGTTGCATCTGGTCGTAGGCCGCAAAGATCCGGCCGTAGGGATCCTCCACGGTTTGGTGGCTTTCAAAGGCATTCAGGGTCACGGCCGGACCGGCAAACCAGGTGGTGGGCAGCGAGGGCCGGACGTCGTGCTCCATGGCCTGATCGCGGTAGCCCATCTGGTCCATGACGTCGGCGGCCAGGGCGGTGTAGATGGGTTTCCATTCTTCGTACATGGTCTCCTCACTTCTGCTGGTTCACCCTTGGTAGCAGCAGCCTGCGGTTGCGGGCCAGGGGCAATCCGGCAAAGGCGCAGCGATTGTTCCACTGGTCGATGGTCTCGGCGGTCTTGTACTCGTTGATGATGGCGTTGCGCGAGCGCTCGGTGTAGTTGTGCCCGGCGCGGTGCACCACCAGCACGTGCACGATGGCCACGTCCCCGGGCGCGGCGGCCAGGACCACTCCCTCCTCGTCGGCAACGGCGCCGTCGGGCAGGGTGACGCCGTTTTCCCGGGTGGGCCATTCCCCCTTGAGGTGACTGCCGGGCACAACCTCGGTGGCGCCGGCCTCGAAGCCGGTGGGATCCAGGTAGGTGATGGCCGCGGCCAGTTCCGGGCGCGTGTGGCGTTCGTAGGGAAAGTCCTGGTGCCAGCTCTGGGCGTTGACGAAGCCGGGCGGTTTGTTGCGCACCTTGCCGTTGTGGAAGTCGAGATTGGGCCCCAGCAGGTCCACCATGACCCCGACGATGCGCGGCTCGGTGAACTGGTCGAACCAGTAGTCATTGGCCAGGGTCTGATCCATCATGCCGGTCACGTTTTTGGGGTTGAAGGCATCGGACTGGTAGCCTTCGGGCGGCTCCATGAAGCTGTAGCTTATATTCCTGGGGCGGTCGTCGGTGCGGCTCACCAGCTGGTGGAATTCCCGCCGCATCTCTTCCATTTCGTCCGCGCTGTAGAACCCTTTGAGCAAGAGGTAACCGTTGTCGTCGAAGAACTGCTTTTGCTCCGGCGACAGGATCAGAAGTTCGTCGGACATGAGCGGGTCTCCTGTTCAGTGGAGGCGTTTTCGCGCCGGCAGGAAGAGGGCCAGCAAAAAGGTTAATAAAGGCAATAAGGCCAGATATTTCAATGTCTCTATCACGCCTTGCTGGTCGGCCAGGTACCCGAACAAGGGCAGGGTGAGGCCGGCCAGGCCCCAGCTGAAGCCCAGGGGCAGACTGGAGGCCAGGCCCGCGTTCTCGGGGGCCAGTTCCTGGGCCACGGCCACCAGAATGGAGTTGGAGGCCAGGATCATGCAGCCGCCCATGGCCAGCAACATATGGGCGATGAGGCCGTCGGCATAGAGGAAACCGTAGAGCGCCGGAGAGGCCAGCAGGACCGTACCCCAGACCAGAGGTTTGGGGTTCATCCGGTCGGCCAGGTACCCGGTGATCAGGTTGCCCACCACGCCGGAGGCGGTGTACACGGTCAGCAACAGGTTGTAGTCCACCATCGATAGACCGCGTTCAGCGCCCAGTACGATCAGAAAGACGCCGAAGTTGATGCTGGTGATGGAACGCAGGGTGACCACCAGGGTGATGAGCAGGAGCGGCCTGATCTGTCCGCTCAGGCTCTGGAGCAGGGAGGTTCTTTTCTGCGGGTAGAGGTACGGGTTATCCAGGGGCACGAACCTGTAGACCAGGAACATGGCGAAGAGCCCGGGCAGGGCAATCAGCGGCAGGCGCTCCAGACCGAAGGCTCCGACGTAAAAAGCCATCCACAGGGGCGTCAGACCCAGCGCCGAGGTGCCGCCGAAGCTGAAGAGAGCCACGCCAAAGGAGCGGCGATTGCCGCTCAGTTCGCCGGCCAGGGTGAAGGCCTGGGGATGGAAGGCGTGTACCCCCAGACCACCTAGGATGAGGATCACGAGCAGCATGCCATAGCTCGAGGCCACGCCCAGCAGGGGGGTGAACAGGGCGGCCAGAACAATGCCGGCCGGCACCAGGTAGCGCCGCCGGGTGCGGTCCCCCCACAGACCCATCAGAGGCTGGCTCAGGCTGACCAGGGAGAAGACCGAGCCCAGCAGACCGGCGTAGGCCAGGCTCAGATCCAGGCGCTTGATGACCAGGGGGAGGATCGGGGTCAGCATGGTGGCGTAGGAGTCCACGCAGAAGTGCGAGAAGGCCACCAGTAACAAACGAGTTTTTTGCATTATGCCTTGTGTCGGTCCAGACGAGTACACAGCCGCCAGGCGCAGATGCTGCCGCCCGCGGCCAGTGCCGTGCCAATGAAAAAGGGGGTCCCTGAATGGAACCCCGTTCCCCGGTCGACCAGGGTTTGCAGGAGGCCGCCCAGGAGGCTGCCGCTGACCATGGCGCTGCTCCAGACGGTGTGGCCCAGGCCCACCAGCCGGTTTTTCTCCGCGGCAGAGGCCACCTCGTTGATCAGGCCTGGGACCAGGGTGGAGACGGCCCAAGCCGTGCCCGTGAGGGCGGTGCCGAAGACAAAGAGCCCAAGCAGGGAATCCCACCACACCCCCAGGCAAAAACCGCTCAGAACCACGCCGCCGGCCGCCAGCAGCAGGGGCCAGAAACGGCCGAAACGGTCGCCCAGAAAGCCGGCGAGCAGCTGACAACCGGCGGCCACGGCCAGAGAGATGGCCGCGTAATAGGCGGCCATGGAGGCGCTCTGTCCGGTCCGGGAGACCAGCAAGGGCAGCAGGAGCGTGGCCATGCCCCAGAAGCTGGTGATCAAAAGACGCATGGCGATGAGCAGGTGCACGTTGCGCTGGCGCAAAAGCGGTTTGTAGGCCGTCCACAGGGCCAGTTGCGGCCGGGCCTCCACGACCGGAGCCGGAGCCCTTCCAGCCGGCAGGAACAAAAGAGCGAGGACAAAGACCCCGACCATGGCCGCGGTCATGGCCACGCCGATTTCCGCGAAGCTCCACTCTTCCTTGAGAAAGCCAGTACAGAGACTGCCCAGGGAATTGCCGCAGGTGCTGCTCAGAAAGTAGAGGGCGCTGCCCAGGCCCAGACGCTCGACGCTCACCGAGCGGATCAGGTAGCTCTGTCCGCCCGTGGACAAGGGGCCGGACGCCGCGCCCATGCAAAAGACCAGCAGGACCAGGATCCAGGGATTGGCAGTACAAAAAAACAGGCCGGTGCACATCGAGCCGGCCAGGCCGATCAGCAAGGTGGTCTTGAGCCCCAGGATATCGCAGAGCCGGCCACCGACCACGGCAAAGGCCCCGCCCAGGACCAGCATCAGCGAACGCAGGCCGCCGGAAAACAGCGGGACCCGTCCTAGGTCGGCGTCCACGTAGACCTGGAAAAGGGCGTTGAAGGGGGCGGTGGCAAAGCCGGCCAGGAGCGAGACCAGGAAGAGGGCGAGAAAGGGGCGCCCCAGGATGCTCCCTCCGGGCGCTCCTTCATCCTCCTGTAAAGAGGGGTGTTGCGGATTTCTGGCCTGTGGCTCTTCCCCGTCCTGGCCCACGAAATCTACTTCTTGCTAGCGGCCACTTTGTTGCGCAGCACTCCGATTTTAGAAATTTCGATCTCCACCTTGTCGCCGGGTTTTAGGAAGGTGCCGGTGGTGCTGCCCACCCCGGAGATGGTGCCGGTGGAGATCAGGTCTCCTGGTTCCAGGGTGATGATGGCCGAGATGTACTCGATGACCTGAGCCACCTTGTAGAGCATCTGGCCGGTGTTGTTGTGCTGTTTGCGCTTGCCGTTGATGTAGGTGCTGATGTCCAGGACCTGGGGGTCGGGTATATCGTCCCTGGTGACGATCCAAGGACCCTGGGGGGCAAAGGTGTCGAGCCACTTGCCGTTGAGCCAGTCGAACCACTTGTCCTGGTCCCGGCCCTCGGTGCGTTTCTTGATCAGCAAATCGCGCTCAGACACATCGTTCATCACGGTGTACCCGGCCACGTACCTGAGCGCCTCTTCGGTTTTGACGCCCTTGGCGCGGCGGCCCATCACCACGGCCAGTTCGCCCTCCCAGTCGATGGCGCGGGCGATCGGCGGGATCAGGATGCTGCCGCCCGGAGAAATGACCGTGGAGGTCGGGGGTTTCATGAAGACCCGCGGGGTCTCCTTGTCCTGCACCGCCATCTTGCCGCCGCCCTCTTCGATGTGGTCCTGGTAGTTGCCCGCCAGACAGAAGATCTTGCGCGGGTTGGGGACCGGCGCATTGAGCTTGACCTTGCCGAGCGCGTGGGTGGTTTTGCCGTTGGGCCGGGGGTTGTCGCCCAGCCTTTCCACTGCGGCGCTGGCGGCTTTTTTGGCGGCGCTCAAGCCCTTGTTGCCGGCGCCGAGCAGGCTCAGCATGTCGGTGAAGAAGGGATGGGCTCGTCTCTTTTCCCTGCGGGCGAGCGCCTTGTCGGCCGCGGCCAGGTCGACGACGATGGCGTCGCCTGCTACCACGGCGCCGACGGACTGCTGCTTATTGGCGGTATAGGTTGCCAGTTTCATGCGCTTTCCTCCTCGAGGTAGGTTGTGAGACAGTCGTGAAAATAAGCCTTCAGAAATAAGTAGATTCAGCCGCGTTGTCAATGGTGGAGTTGGGTGGGGACGATCGCCACCACTGGCTGGATCGGCGTTGCTGTCTTATATTCCAGGAACTCTAGCGCAACAGATTCCCAGACCAGAGCATGCTCCATGTCCCATGATTCCGCCTACTTCGCCCACGAAACCGCCTGCATTGACGAGCCCTGTAAAATCGGTGCGGGCACCCGGATCTGGCACTTCTCCCACATCATGAAAGGCGCGCGCATCGGCAAAAACTGCATACTGGGCCAGAATGTGTACGTCGATCCGGATGTGACCATCGGCGATGGCTGCAAAATCCAGAACAACGTATCGGTCTACAGGGGCGTCGTCCTCGAGGACGGGGTGTTTTGCGGCCCTTCCGTGGTCTTCACCAATGTCTCCAACCCGCGCGCCTTCATCGAGCGCAAGAGCGAGTTCAAAACCACCCTGTTGCAAAGGGGCGTTACTCTGGGGGGCAATGCCACCATTGTCTGCGGGATCATGGTCGGGGAATACGCCTTGATCGGGGCAGGTTCGGTGGTCACCAAAGATGTGCCGGCCTATGCCCTGATGTACGGGGTGCCGGCGCGCCAGGCGGCCTGGGTGTGCCGTTGCGGCGTGGCGTTGGCCCCGCAGACGCTTCTTTGTCCAGCCTGTGAATCCCGCTATCGTCTCGACGGGCAGGGCCAGCTGCGGCCGGCGTAATCAGTGCTTGGCACAAATCGGCGGCCGGCCGTGCGGGGATTGTGCCTCTGGCGTTTGGTGATGCCCAAGGCGCTCTTACCCCGCTCCCCCTTCCTGCTGCTGCGCTTGCTTGCAGCCCCCACCGCCCTGCCGGCAAAATCCCCTCCCGCCCTTGAGAGGCTGTCTGAAAACTATATTTTTCATTTGATCCGTTTGAGTAGCAAGTGGATCATGGCAATCTGAATCAAGGCCTCGCTATGGCGGGTCAACACCTCATAATCTCGGGCATGACGGCGAAAATTCATCAACCACGCCAAGGTGCGCTCGACGACCCAACGGCGTTTGAGTATGGTAAACCCGGAGCCTTGTTGAGCGACGACTTCCAAGTCTATCTTGTGCGTCTTTTTTACGTTGGCCACCCACGTTCGGATCGGATCGCCTCGATAGCCGCCATCGACCCACAGTTTGCGTAACCGGGGTACGCCGAGGGCACTATAGCGGGTCAACACCGGCTTCAAGCCGTCCCGATCCTCTACATCGGCGGCGGTGACCACCACCTGTCTAAGCAAGCCCAAGGTGTCGACCCACAGATGACGCTTGCGTCCTTGGATCTTTTTGCCAGCGTCATAACCAGTTGTTTTACCATGGGTTGCCGTCTTGATCGTCTGCCTATCGACACCGCCAGCCGACGGCGTCGGAGCCCGTCCGTTCAGGCGGCGTTCCCGCTGGGTGAGTCGATCCAATACCTGCGGCCAGCCCCCTTGGAGACTCCAGCGACGAAAGTAATCATACACTGTTTTCCACGGCCCCAAACAAGAAGGCAACAGCGCCCAAGGACAACCGGTCTTGGTCCGATATAAAAGGCCGTTGACGATCTGGCGTCGATCCCGCGGTGGCCGACCCGGACCGTTGGGTTGCCAAGTCGAAGCCGGCAGCAAGGTTCGATCCGCCGCCATTGCGCATCGGTTACATCGGTGGCATATTGGCCACTAGGCGTACTCATCATAAGAGCCTTTCTGTGCAGATTTTGTGGTGAAACCTGAATATGGCCCGATGAATACGCCGATTCAAATACGGGCTACATCAAGGGTTTTCAGACAGCCTCTGAGGGCCATATAGTTACGTTATTCCATCAAGTACTGATAATCAATCTGTTGGAAAGGACAACGGAAAGGTGGGCTCCTGGTCCTGGTGGCGGGTGCGCTTTTCGATCTTCATGGCGTGGTATTCCTCGACGAATTCGGCCAGATTCTTACTGGCCTCCTCAAACACAATTCTGCCCTTTTCCGCCGTGGCCTTCTCGGCCTCACCCATGACCCCCGAGTCGGTGTACTGGCTGGTCCACTCGATCAGGCCCATGGGTCCGTGGCCGAATAGATCGGTGTAGACGAATTTGGAGCCGCGCTTGTTGGTCTTGGCGATCTCGGTCTTGATTTTGTCCTGCCGCACGCTCTCGGGAGACAGGTAGAGCAACATGGAGGTCTCCAGCTCGCCGGCGTGGGAGCAGCCGCCCGGATAGACACTCTCGCGCCACTCCTCGTCGAAATCGGGATTGACCTTGAGCAGCTGCCACCAGGAGCAGAAGGTGCAGCTGGCGTCGGTCTCCACGATGGTGCGCCGGGCCACCATGTCCACCAGGTTGTGGTTGGAACCGTGGCCGTTGACCAGGATCATTTTCTTGAAACCGTGGTAGGCCAGGCTCTTGCAGATATCGAGCACGTACTGGACGAAGTGCTCGTGGTGGATGTTGAGAGAGCCGGGGAAGTCCATGACGTGGTGCACGTAGCCGTAGCTCACCGGCGGCAGCACCAGGCTGAGTTCCGGTTTGAGGCGGGCGGCCTCGGTGGCCACGGAGGCGGCGCAGAGATGGTCCACTTTGAGCGGCAGGTGGTGGCCGTGTTGCTCCACCGAGCCGGTGGGGATGATGGGGATCTTGCCCATGGCCACGGCCTGGTTGACCTCGGGCCAGGTGAGTTCGTCGAACTTGAATGTTGCGGCTACTGAAGGCATGTGCTTGGCTCCTGTGTCAAAGTGATGGGTTGAGATTCCACCTCGCCCAGGCCGGTGAGGCCCGCGTCGGTACACACCCGCACCCGGAGACAGCCCTGGGTACCGTCGGCCATGGGAGATGGAAAGGCAGGGCTTCGACCTGGGTTATTTTCACGGTGGGCGCGCTCTCGAAGGGGGTTTCCTAGGGCAGGCCCAGGATTTTGTGGATGCGGCAGGAGAGCCGCCAGTGCGGGTGGCGGGTGAGGATTTCCAGGGATTTTTGGATGTACCGGGGTTCGGAAGATTCGGGCTGCAGGTACACAAACTCGGCCAGGTCCTCCTGGACCCGGTCTTCGCGAAAGGACTTGCCGACTACGTACTTGAGTTCGGTGATGCGTTTGAAGCCGGCGACGATGGGATGGCGCTTGGGCGAGACCGTCCAGTGGTCAATCAAGTCGAAGAGCTGGGGATCGGGACGGACCACGCCATTGGTCTCGATGTGGAGCTGGTAGCCTTTCTCCTTGAGCTGGCGAGTTAGGGGCGCCAGGTTCTGGCCCAGGGGCTCGCCGCCGGTGAAGCAGACCCAGGGAGCGGGGTGGCGCTCGACTTCCGCGACGATTCCCCCCAGGTCCATCTGGGTAAAACTATCGAATTCAGTGTCGCAGAAAGCGCAGCGCAGGTTGCAGCGGGCCAGGCGCACAAAGGTGGTAGGCTGGCCCACGCGCAGGCCCTCTCCTTCGATGGAGTAGAAGACCTCGTTGATTTGCAGGACCTGGCCGTCGGCGCGCCAGACCGGCAGGTGATCGGCGCGCGCGTCCGGGATTTCGTTTGGGGCAGTGAGCATATCAGGAGACAATAGGCTCAAAGGGGGAAATGGTCAAGATGGCCAGGAGATGTCGATCCGGTAGTCCAGGGGGTCGCGGGAGCGGTTTGCCTTGAAGGCTTGTATACGTTCCGTGCAGGCATCGCAGCGGCCGCAGGCCGGTCGCTGGCCCTCGTAGCAGGTATGGGTGATCTGGTAGGGCACGCCCAGTTCGAGTCCCAGGGCGACGACCTCGGTCTTCCACTTGTCTACAAAGGGGGTGTGGAGCCGGAAGGGATGGTCCTGGGTGGCGCCCAGCCCCAGGCTCTGTTCCAGGCTGTCGTAGAACGCCCGCCGGCAGTCCCGGTAGGCCTGGTAGTCGTCGCGCACCGGGGCGATGTAAAGGTCGTGGATGCCCTGGGTTTCGGCGTAGGCCGCGGCCAGGGTGACAAAGAGCATGTTGCGGAAGGGGACCACGGTGGCGCCCTGGCTCTTTTCCTGCGCGGCGGGCACCTTCAGGCGGGCGTCGGTGAGGGGGCTGCCGCCGATGGTGGTGAGGTCGAGTGCGATGACCTTGTGGGCGTGGACTCCGGCGTCCGCGGCCAGGCGGGCGGCGTAGTCCAGTTCGACGCGGTGGCGCTGGTGGTAGTCGATGCTGACGGTGTGGATATCCCCTGCGTGGTGTCTGCGGGCCCACCACAGGCAGGTGGCCGAGTCCATGCCGCCGCTGAGAAGGAGGGCAGTGTTCATGGGTGGTAGATACTGGGCACCGTCATCGTAGATAACAGTAGCGCGCTGGAGTAGTTGTGTCAATAGGGCGGTGGGCGGTCCCCCAGATCCAGCCCGGCGGTGTCCGGTTCCAGGCCGTTGTAGGCGATGACGAGTTGGAAAGTCGACGGCAATGGCCCGGTCCCCACAGCGCAGGAGGTATGCATTGCAGGCATCGGCGCAGAAGAGGAGAAAGGAACCTCCCGGGTTGACACAGGTCCCTGGGAGGAGGATATTAAAAGCCCTTTGCAGATCTTTCTCCTCCATGATTACCAGGATCAGTAGATGTGCAACCAAAAATAGACCCTACCCTGGGGCGCGCCAGCAAAGAACACCAGGTTAATCGCTGGGTCAGGCTGCGGCGGACCCTCACCGCGGGCATTACCGTCATCGCCCCCCTGTGGATCACGGGCTGGGCCCTGACCAAGATCTTCCAGTGGGCCGATGGTTTTCCCGCTCTCCTGATCGGGCAATTCACCGCCCGCCTGGGCTATCCCGATTTTCACATCCCGGGGTTGGGGTTCCTGCTCACCTTTATCATCATATGGGCCGTGGGGGTTATCGCGGCTAATGTGGTGGGCAAACGCCTGTTGCAAAGCGCCAGGGAGGCCCTGGAGCGGCTGCCGGTGGTGCGGACCATATACGCGCCGGTGCAACAGCTGATGGATACCATGATGTCGCCGGACAAGGTCGGCTTCAAGAAGGTGGTCATGATAGAATACCCCCGCAAGGGGCTGTGGGCCCTGGGTTTTGTGGCCGGGGATGTGCCGCGCCCGGGGGATGAAGGCCTGGCGCACAGCATTTTTGTACCCACTGCTCCCAATCCCACTACGGGCTTTGTTCTGATTGTCCCGGAGGACGAGATGAGGGAAACAGACCTGAGTCCGGAGGCGACTTTCCAGCTGATGCTGTCCGGAGGGGTAGCTATACCCCCTACTCTGAGCCTGCCGGCTGAAGAGCCGGTTTCCAAAAACCAGCGGCTTTCTCTGGGCCGTGCGGATTCTCGCAATATTCCCGAATAATACTGCTGCTCGATCACCCCGGCCGGGGGCCGGCTGCCTGCAACTCCGAGGCGAATCCTTCGTACTCGGCAAAGTGTTCGATGAAGAGACGGACCAGGTCGCGAGCCTTTTCGTCGTAGGCCCGCGGGTCTTTCCAGGTGCGGCGGGGCCGCAGTAGCTCTGCCGGGACACCCGGACACGCCAGGGGCACGGCAAGGCCGAAGAAGGGGGCCTCCTCGGATTCGGCCGCGTCCAGCTTGGCTTTTAGGATGGCGGAAACAATGGCGCGGGTATAGGCGATGCTGATGCGCTCGCCCTGGCCGTAGGGGCCGCCGATCCAGCCGGTGTTGACCAGCCAGCACCGGGTGTTGTGCCGGCGGATCTTTTCTCCCAGCTGGCGGGCGTAGAAGGTGGGGTGGAGCATCATGAAGGGGGCGCCAAAGCAGGGCGAAAAGGTGGCGGTGGGCTCTTTGACACCGCGTTCGGTGCCGGCCACTTTGGCGGTGTACCCGGAAATGAAGTAGTACATAGCCTGCTCGGTGGTCAGTCTGGCCACGGGCGGCAGGACCCCGAAGGCATCGCAGGTGAGCATGATGAGATGGTCGGGGTGGTTGCCCAGGCCGTCGCTGCTGGCATTGGGGATGTAGTCGATAGGATAGGAGGCCCGGGTGTTTTCCGTCAGGCTGCCATCGTCCAGATCCACCCGCCGGGTCTCGGGATCGACAACCACGTTCTCCAGGATGGTGCCGAAGTGTTGGGTGGTGGAGTAGATTTCGGCTTCCTCCCGCGGGCTCAGATTGATGACCTTGGCGTAACACCCGCCCTCGAAGTTGAAGATGCCACTAGCGCTCCAGCCGTGCTCGTCGTCGCCGATCAGGATGCGGTCGGCACTGACCGAGAGGGTGGTTTTGCCGGTGCCGGAAAGACCGAAGAACAAGGCGGTTTCGCCCTCCTCGCTCATGTTGGCCGAGCAGTGCATGCTCATAATGTTCTGCTTGGGCAGGATGTAGTTGAGAACGGAAAAGATGGACTTTTTCATCTCTCCGGCGTAGTGGGTTCCGCCGATGAGCACCAGTTTGCGGCCCGGGTGCACCAGGATAAAGGCTTCCGAGCGGGTGTGGTCCTCCGCGGGTACGGCCTGGCAACCGGGCGCAAAGATCAGGTGCCAGTCGGGCTCGAAGGCCGCCAGGCTCCGCGGGTCAAGTTCCCGGATGAACATGTTGCGGGCAAAGAGGCTGTGCCAGGCGAACTGGGTGACGATCCGGGTGGATACGCGGTAGCGGGGATCGGCCCCGGCATAACAGTCCTGCACAAACAGGTCCCGGCCCTGGAGATAGGCCGACACGCGGGCCAGGACGCCCTCGAAGTGCTCTTCCGCGAAAGGCCGGTTTACCTTGCCCCACCAGATATCTTTTTCCGAAGAGGGTTCGCGGATGATGAATTTGTCGTTGGGGGAGCGGCCGGTGTAGGCGCCGGTCTCCACCACCATGGGACCCAGGTGGGCAATGGCGCCTTCGCCTCGGACCACGATTTCCTCGTAGAGTCGCGCACTGGGAAGGTTGCGGTGTATTTTTCCCGGGCGAGTCAGGCCTAGGTAGGTAAGGTCCAGGGACATGGAGGCGAGCCTTTTAAAGTCAGATAAAAAACAGCAGCTGTATTGCCATTATAGGTGCTGTGGTAAAATTCGTCAACTCAAGAATCTACCAAGCAGTGCAGTCAAGTGGTTTATCCCCAAAGGGCAAGGCCTGATTATGCCAAAATGGCATTATTTGTGGTTAGCAGAAACAATCATGCCAAAATGGCATAAAGATTGGATCCCCCCTCTACCGCTTTTTTCTCAACCCCTCATCTTTGCGTCCTCTTTCAATCCTGATAAATATCATAAAATATTGATTTTAATAGAATTATGATTCCATAAAACCAGAGGCTAAAGAGGTCTGGCACAGGGTTTGCGACAGGTGGGGCGAAAGCGAAAACCGCGGGAATTCAACCCGCTTTACCTTTAAAAGGAGGAACCTACCATGTTGACCCATACTTTCCTGCCCAGCGTCTTCAGGGGTTCGTTGCGCCCCTGGAATGGATTCGGCGAATTCGGACGCCTGCACGACGAAGTAAGTCGGCTCTTCTCTACGGGCAGTGAATTTCCCGCCCTGAACGCGTGGAGCAATGACGAGGAAACCATCGTCAAGGCCGAACTCCCGGGCTTTGAGCCCGAGAACATTGAAATCTCGGTGGAGGGCAATACCCTGAGCTTGCGCGGGGAGCGAGAGGCCGAGGAGTTGAAGGACGGCGAGACCTATTATCGCCGCGAGCGCTGGAACGGCAAGTTCGCCCGTTCCCTGAAGCTGCCTGCTGGGGTAGACGCCGACAAGGTCGAAGCCGAGTTCAGCAATGGCCTGCTCTCGATCAAACTGCCGCGCGCCGAGGCCCACAAACCCAGGAAGATCCCGGTCAAGGCTTCTTAAAGAAAAGAAACAAAATCACAGGAGGTGTTAAAATGGTTGCCACCCAGGCACTGCAAACCACGGGAACTCAGCCGATCAGGCGGGTTTATTCACCCCGAACGGACATCTACGAGACCGATGAGGCGCTCGTGGTGGTGGCCGATTTACCTGGGGTAGAAGAGAAAGGACTCGACATCACCCTGAACGAGAACCGGCTCGTGATCCACGGTTCGTCCAGGGCCGGAGATTTCGAGGGCTACAACCTGGCCTACAGGGAGTACAACGATGGCGATTACGAACGCAGTTTCGTGCTTGCGGACGAGGTCGACAAAGAGAAGATCGATGCCGCCCTCAAGAACGGCGTGCTCGAGCTGAGGCTCCCCAAGGTCAAAGAGGCCGCCGCGCGCCAGATTGCGGTCAAGAGCGGCTAAAAAAAGGGCTGCGACACAAGTGAAAGCGGGGCGCCCTTCTCGGAGGGCGCCCCGCTTTTTTAGTGCACTTGACGCAATCGGCGGACGGCCGAAAGAGGACCTTGCCTCTGGCGCTTTATGAGTCCCAGATAGCGGAGCGTCCTTTCCCTGGTTGTCGGGCTTGCCTCAGGTACTCCCCCAAAAATCGACCGGGCTCCTTAGTCTATTCCTCTTAACCGGGAGAATCCCTATGAGACTTGGCGGCGTCAGAATGGGGAAAAGTTGACATAGGTCGTTTATCCCCCTACTGCAAGGCAATCGCACCAAAAATTGAGATTTGCCATAGGGTTATGTTATATTTTCTGTGTCTTTTTCGATGGCGCTGGCGCGCTGCTTCTCTCCCCTTCTCCTGGAACTTTTCCCCATGGCACCTTCTGCTGATTCACTTATTGAACATTTTTCCCAGGTACCCGATCCACGTATCGAGCGCAGCCAAAGGCATCGTCTCATCGATATTGTGGTCATTGCCATGACACCTTCGGCCGCGTCTTCGCCCGGATCTCGCCCGAGCATTTCCAGGACTGTTTCAGTGCTTGGGTCCAATCCCTCATCCCCAAGCTTGATGCGGAGATTGTGCCTATTGATGGCAAGACGTTGCGCCACTCTTATGACCGAACCTCGGGTAAAGCAGCCGTACATAGGGTCAATGCCTGGGCGGTGAAAAACCGACTGGTGTTAGGCCAGTTCCACTATGAAGGCGGTCTGGACGAGATCACCATCATTCCCGAACTGCTGCGTGTGCTGGCGCTCAAAGGCTGCATCGTCACCGTTGATGCCATCGGCGGCCACCAAAGCGTGGCCGAACAGGTCATCGACCGGCAAGGCGACTACGTGCTGGCCGTCAAGGCCAATCAGCCCAAGCTGTTGAATCATGTGCGTCAGGTCTTCGACCGAGAGGAGCCTCAACTGCATCAGGATCTATCGGTCGACACGTTTGAGACCTACGATGAAAACCACGGCCGCATCGAGACCCGCCGTTACTGGACCACCGATCAGGTCGACGATTTTGCCGATTGGACGGCCTGGAAGGGCTTGGGCTTGTTCGGTATGGTCGAAGCCCAGCGACAGGTAGGCGATCAAGTCTCCGTGGAACGACGCTACTAGATCTCCAGCTTGGACAACGATGCCCAGCGGTTTGGTGAAGCGGTGCGCAGTCATTGGAGCATTGAAAATTCCTTGCACTGGGTACTGGATGTGGTCTTCCGCGAAGACGACTCCCGGGTACGCACCGGCCATGCCCCGGAAAATATGGCCCTCCTGCGACAGATGGCCGTGAGTCTGCTCCAGCAAGAGAAGACGGCCAAGGTCGGCGTCCAGACCAAACGGCTCAAGGCCGGATGGGATAACACCTATTTGGCTAAAGTATTGTCCGCTGGTCACTTTTGATGCGATTGCCCTGGGGGGCGCTATCGAGGGACGATACGAGTATCCGGAAGCCACCTCGATCCTGATGCGGTGCGACCGTGGTGGTCGTAACGGCTGTCGGAGGGTCCTCTTCAAAGTGGCACTACAACGCTTTGCCGAAGAAATCGGGTGGGTTATTCGGGTCGCTCATTTTCCTCCTTATACGTCCAAATACAACCCGATCGATCATCGCTTATTTCCCCCTGGGCACCGGGTTTGTCAAGGCGTCCTTTTTACCGGTATCAAGCGCGTCAAAGAATTGATGGCGAAGGCCACGACGAAAACGGGGTTACGGGGGCGCGTCCACCTCCTGAATAAGGTTTATCAGACCGGACGAAAAGTAACCCGGGAAATCAAAGAGCAGATGCGCATCCTTTTTGATGCGGATTTACCTGAATGGAATTATCCACTGCTTCCGGCCGAGTAATTCCATCGTCAATCCTTAACGAAGAGCTGCTGCGCGCCCATCTGGTTCCCGGTGAAGTGTGGTGGGATTGAATGCCTCGGGTGGGATCACGGCATCAATCACGCACTAGTCGCCCGGCACTTCCCACTTTTCCCTTTCCCGCTGCTTTTGCCCAATCCGCTCGATCAGGTCACTATATGTCGTTATATGTCGTCTCGCCATCACTCGCAAGATACCTCATGAGTTCGACCAGCCCTAAGGTGTCGAGCTTGCAATAATCCAACAACTCGCGTACCAGCCGTTGACGCTCGGCTGCATCGGTGTCAGGGTTGATGATCCGCAAATAGGCCGTTCCCGCCGCGTTCCCGTCCTGCACTTCACCAAGCGATCCATAGTCGAGATGAGGTGCCACCATGGGCAAGACGTTCTTGATTGACCACGAACCGAGCATATCGGGGTGATAGTAAGTCTTCCGCACGATGGGAAGGAGATTCACAAGTCTTTCTATCAATTTGTGCAAATCTTCGGCAAAATCGGGATAGCGGGCTACCAGCGCATTCAAGACAGTCTTTTCATAGCTCCCGTATGCGAAGACCGGCCCTTCCTTGCCTACAACCCTTAGCAACGATTCCGCGCAGATACGCATCGGTGGGTTGCCGATGGTGTCAACATATTCCTCGTGCCGAAACTCACCGCTGGCAAGCTCAATGTGGCAGGACCATTGAAACGGCAATGCCTCGTAGGGGCGCGTACCTTCCCAGATGGGAACCACGAATTGGATCGTCTCAAAGTCGAGGTAGTAGCGCGGATAACCATACTCGTCCACCTCGGCGGCCTCCGGCTTCAGTTCCGGCTCGCCCGCAATCGTGACACGTCGTACCCATTCCTGTGTGGCACTACTCAAGCGGCCGTCAGGAATGTCGCGGATGTCTTCAATGCCTTCGGCAGTCAAGGCGTCCATGAGTTGATGGGAAACGTGAGGAAGGGATCGTAGCGGATACTCGGTCTCCTCGCCGCGGCAATAACCGATAAAGGGACAATCATAGGGTACCGTGCATTGGGATCCCATTTCGATTTCGGGTTCGCCGTCGTTGAGCACTTCTCTGTAGCGCTGCACCCATTGCGGGACTTCGCGGCTCAGTTCCCGCACCTCTTCCGTGACGTCCTCATGGCGAAACAGGCCCTGGTAGTCGTCGTTGCCGGGATACACGAACTGATTGTCGATGTGACAAAGCCGGATAGCCTTGACCGGGATACCCGCGCATTCCAGAACCCAAGTCTGCACTGCACAATCTTCGTAATAATGATCCTTGACCGAGGTGCTGGACTTTACCTCGATGAGTTCAAAGCCCTCGCGGCACTGCTTGAAGATATCTACGCGGACCAGAACATCCTGCGCCTTGAAGGTAGCCTCGAAGATCGGCGTACCGGGCTGTTCTTCCAGCAGACGCTTGGTGTCCTCCACGGCAGCCTCTGCTCCGTGATCGTAAGAGATGAGCACCCCACCCGGATATTGGGCGCGGGCCACATTGTTGACGTCATGGCCTACCGCGAAACGCTGTTCGACGTCGGGGCCATGTTCAATGAGATCGGGCCGACGCACCTCCAGCCATAGACGCTTTTCACACTGGCGACCCGCCATGATTTTCGATTTGGAGAGATACTGTCTTGTCATGGTTCACCTAGTTTGTTCAAGTGGTTTGTTAAGCGTATCTGCGAAAACAATACCGCGCACCCAATCCTCGAACCATTGGGGTGGCCCTAAGCCCGGATGCAACGGCAGGACACCGACGCGGTTTTCTTTGATGAAGTCTTGGTCTTTGAGCCGCCGGGCATCGCCTGCCGCCGGGATGAGCAGGATGCTGGCCGCTGGCCTGCGGTGGCCCATTCGCAGCGAGTCGTTGTAGATGTGAGCGGTCTCCATCTTGTTCAGTACATCCTTAGCCGTGTATTTCGCGTCGAAGATCAGAAACCCAGTGTTATCCCCAATCGTCCAGTCGAGAACGATGTCCGGGTGGCGTTCGCGGGAGACCGACCAGAACTCGTTCTTCTCGCCTCGGGTGTTGCGGAACGTGGCTTGAAACTGTAGCCGCACCCTGTCGCCCTCTCCTGACTCTCCCTCCAGCGATTGATGTTTGCCGTCAGCCGTATTCGACGGGTCGGTCCAGGCCATTTTTGGAAATAGCTGCCTCTGCTTCACCCACTGGCTCATTTTGACGAAGCACCATCGCTCATAGATGCCCCAAGTTGGGTTGAGCGGAAGCCAGTCCGCCTGTTCCGACCCGGCGATGCCCCTTCGCAGTGCTTCCCAGCCAACACGCCAGACCTGTGCATACAGCGGATGCGCCGCTACTGCGTTCAGTCCAGCAGCAGTCACTTCTGGCCGCGTCACATCTCGGAAAGGAAGTTGGCGGCTTGCCCGCTCCAAACGCTGGTTCAGTTGACTGAGTACTTTTTTCCATACCGGCCAGCGCGGTGTCAATGCCGTTTCCGTTTCGGACGAATTTTCCTTGTCAACATTCTCCTGTAGTTTTTTGGTCAACTCTGAGCATCGCTGCTGTAGCTGCCGCAGCATATATAACAAGCAACGGTTCGCAGGATTGTCGTAGTGGTACTCAACAGCCGGAGTATCGACAACAGGTGGTTGGGTGAAAGACATCGTTTCTTTCGGTAGAACGCCCGCGATGGCAAGCAATGCAGGTTGTCGCAATGCTGCTCGGGCACTCTGCCTATCAGCACGACGTACGAGGTGTGGCAATGTCAAGTGGCGGCGTGGGCGCAAGGTTTGAACCGGTTCTCGATTCACGGCAGCAAGCGCCCGATCAATCTGTTCGACTCGACTGCGAAGCCGGTAGAACTCAATGATCAGATCAGCAAACTCGTCCAAATCAGCAAACTCGTCCAAGGTACCGAACTGCCGTTGCGCCGGTTCTTGGCCGATTGTGAGCACGGGATTGTATCTGCGGATGTCATCAAGCATCTGTTGAAATACTTCACGGCTTGCCTTATCTGGATCGGGGTTCACATCAAGACGCCACCGCCCCACGGGTTTATTGTCCGCATTTTGCATCTCTACATCGACTTCACCGGCATAGAAGCCAGGTGTCCATTTCCATTCGCCAGGACTGTCAGCCACCGGGGCCAATGGCGCATCGTCAACCAAAAGCCGCCAGCCGGGGCAGGCCGGACCTTGGAAAACAACTTCTTGCAGTTCAGAGAAACCGGGATTAACCGGCGGTTCTGATGATCGGTCGTCCGAGTCAGCCGGCGAGAGTAAGCGACAGAAGTCGCCTTTCTTTACATATAGGGAAACCATACCCGCTTTCCGGCTTATATAGGGGAACCAGACTCAAGTGAGGGGCATCAACGCCAGAACCGAGCGCTGCCAGTGGCTTTAAGGTCATCAGACAATTCTTGAACTTTCTCCGCAGAACGGCTGAGGCCGTGTTCCTGAAGCACCTTTTTACAGTCAGAAAGTGCTTCGCGGATTCGCGTAGAGTCGTCGCCGCGCAACTTCGGCAGCACTTTGGCGTAGATCACTGAGTCTAATGCCTTTTCAAATGGCCAGTCGGGCCAGTCCTCTAGGCGGCGCGTGAGGAACGCTACGATCTCCTCAATGACGCGATAGCCAAAATGCAGACGGGCGCGTTCCAGTGTTCTAATCAGTTTCTCCAAGGTTTTCTTGACGAGATCTGCTTGCTCCGCTGGTAAATTGCTGTTATTCCAACCCGGCCACTTGTCAACATCGACCTTCCAGAACTCCAATGTGAAGGCCCGGTCGAGTACTTTGTCCACTAAACCGTATGTGGTCTCGTCCATGTTGACGGTACCGATCAGTACCAAGTTGTTTGGGTACCGGATGCTTTTAGGAACATCATCGAAGGTTTCCCCGCGACTGTGTAGTTCGATGCGACCGCCAGTCTCCATGGCACTCAACAGCGGTGCCAGATACTGCTCCGGATGCGACAGGTTCATCTCGTCGAGAATCGCCACATGTGGCGTATGTGGGTTATCGGCAGCATGAAGGAGCAACTTTAGGAAAGGTCTGCTCTCAAAGGTGTCTTTCTGAATCGGGTTCGCGTAGCCGAGCAAGGATGATCCCGCTTGTGGCTTTCGGGGACAATCCTAATCCCTCCTCTTTCCGGCTCGCTGATGTCGGTCAGCCAGAATCCGACCTTTAGCGACAACCTCGGAGCGGCTTTCCTTCGCGCTCAAAACGCCCTGGTCGGATGGGACCAGCCATCTCCTGCTCTCTCCGATGGACCTACGGGAGAAGAAGCGGGCCGCTCGGGGTCCCCCCGCCCCGGTTCCATCTCCTGCGCTACCACGGGATCCTGGCCCCCTGTGCCCGGGACCGCGGCCGCATCGGGCCCCCCAAACCGGATGAGAAGCCGTCTTAAAACCCGTTCTGTTTTAGCAACGACTTGAAAGGACGTACCCATTAAGCGACCTTTAGGTTCCATCACAAAGCCTGAAAGGTGCTATATAATGAGTACGTCCCCTCAAGAATATGCAACGGATGTGACGGATGCACAATGGCAGCCGCTCTCTCCACTGCTGCCGGATCGCCGCTGGCGTCGGGGCGGTCCCGGCCGGCCGCCCTGTGATGTGCGCCTTGTCCTTAATGGCCTCCTCTACCGGGCCCAAACCGGTTGCCCGTGGAAGAGGCTGCCGCCGTCGTTTGGGCCTTGGAAGACGGTGTATGGCTACTTCAACCGCTGGCGGCAACAAGGCCATTGGAAGCGGATTCTCGACGCGCTGACGCAGCAGGATCGAAACCCGGCAGGGCTGCCCGCCGACCCCGTCAGCCGGGCTCATTGACGCCCAGAGCGTCAAGACGGCAACCCAAGGGAAAACAACCGGATACGACGCCTTCAAAAAGGTCAAAGGACGCAAACGACCCCTGTTGGTTGATACCCAAGGACGCGTCATCGAATGCGTGGTGACCGCCGCTTCGACCGCCGACGCCGACGGCTTGAAGGCGCTGTTGAGTACCTATTTTTCGCAAGGGGTGCAACGGTTGAAGAAGCTGTGGGGCGACGGCGGCTATCGAGGCGAGGCGCTCAACGAGTGGGTGGCCGGATTGAAAAAGACCCACAAAATAGACTGGGAGGTGGTGCAAAAACAAGGCCCCGGCTTTGGGGTGCTGCCGCGCCGGTGGGTAGTGGAACGGACGTTTGCTGGGTTGTTCAATTATCGAGTCCACGCCAAAGACTACGAGGTCTTGCCCTGCAACAGTGAAGCGTTTATCCACATCGCCATGATTCATCTGTTACTCAAGCGAATCACTACCTGAGAGGGGTTTTGAGACGGCTTCTGAGGAGTTGACGGCGGCGGACCGCGATGCGAGCGCTCCGCCCGGCGGCCATCGGCTGGGGTGGGCGGCCCTGCTGGCCCGGGTGTTTGCCGCCGACCTCAGCCGCCGTTCGAGTGCGCCGGCGGACCTCCTCCGTACCGCTCCCGGCGCCGTGAGCGGTACGGAGGAGTGCTCCCTCAAAAGTACCAGGTTGACCCCTGAAACGCGCCGAAATCCTTTTACAACGGTGCTCGGAGCATTCCCGAACGATTCGGTGCCACGACAAGCGATTCATCCGGGACCCTGCTGGACCCTTGCGTACGGTTTCAGCGAATTGCATAGTACCGATATCGGTGCCTTATTTTTCCTATACATCTACATCGGCGCGTCCAAAAGGAGAAGCAGGTTGTCAGTCGGTGGGAGGAGCCGTAGAGACGGTTTCTCGGTAGCTGCAACGATTAGCTGGTCACCGCCCCTTGGGCCGCCGACGACACCGAACGGGCGTA
This sequence comes from Candidatus Latescibacterota bacterium, assembly GCA_965219385.1. Classification (GTDB taxonomy): domain Bacteria; phylum Latescibacterota; class UBA2968; order UBA8231; family UBA8231; genus CBDCNM01. Next base: position 167,863 of record CBDCNM010000001.1, read on the forward strand.
TTTGGCCATCACGCCGGAGGTGTAGCGCGGTGGCGGCTAGACGGGCCTGCAACTCGGCTTCGTCTAGCGCTACGTCCAACCGGCCGGTCGTGGTGTCGATGGTGATGGTATCGCCGTTGTGCAGGACGGCTAGGGGGCCGCCCACCGCGGCTTCGGGAGCGGCGTGGCCGATCATCAGGCCGCGGGTAGCACCCGAAAAGCGGCCATCGGTGACCAAAGCCACGGAGTCACCCAGACCCGCCCCCATGATGGCACCGGTGACGGCTAGCATCTCGCGCATGCCCGGTCCGCCCCGGGGCCCTTCGTAGCGGATGACCACCACGTCGCCGGGCTGGATGTGGCCCTGCTCAATGGCCGGCATGACCTCGTCCTCACTGTCGAAGACGCGGGCCGGGCCCTGGGGCTGGGCGCGTTCGTGCCCGGCCAATTTTACCACCGCGCCTTCGGGGGCGAGATTGCCCTTGAGGACAACTAGCCCACCCGATTTTTTCAGCGGTTTATCGACCGGGACCACGACCTGCTGGCCGGGGGTTTCCACGGCGCGGTCGGCCTCTTGGCCAATGGTGCGGCCCGATACAGTGAGGGCGTCCTCGTGCAGCAGGCCGGCTTCTTTGCGTCGGCGGGCCACCAAGGCGATGCCGCCGGCTTTGTCCAAGTCGGGGGCGACAAAGCCGTCGAGCATGTGGCCGCGTACCACCAGTTCCATGGAGTCGGCGATGACTTCACGCGAAATGAGCGAGGTCTTCATGCCTTCGGTGCCCATGGTGATGCCTCGACGGTCAGACCGCCGTCTCCTTCAGTCGATCATTACTTTTTCGCGGCATTGGGCGCTGTCGTACAAGGCGTCGAGTATTTGCATGAAGTGATAGGCGTCTTGGGCATCGACATCGGCTTTGACTTGGCCGGCTACGGCGCGGGCGAAGTGCTCGATTTCGTGGTAGAAGAATAGGCCGTCCGCGGACGGTTGGGTGTGGGGCATATCCGATTCTGCGGCGGATTCCTGCGCGGTGAATTGCCCGTCTTCCCAGTGCCATATAACTCCCTGAGATAGAGCACCCTCGCTGCCATACAGTTCCACGGTCGTAGGGGTGTCGCAGTGCAGCCAGCGCGAGCAGTCTATCTGGATGGTCTTGTCGCCTTCCAGACCGACTAAGCCGGAAAAATAATCCTCGGCCGCGCCCTCGGGGCCGTGGTACAGCGGCTCGATGGTATGCTTGACGGCAAAGGCCCACTGTGGCTTGGGACAGCCCATCCACCACCAAGCTAGGTCGAGCTCGTGCGAGGCGTGCTGGCCTAGGGCACCGCCCTTGTGACCATACACATTGGTCCAGCTTTCAAAGCTGTCGGCCGGCGGTCGCGAATTGAATTTGAGGAAAATGCGGGCGTGGTACGGCTCGCCGATGCGGCCTCCTTGTACTGCGACGCGCAATTTGCGGTTGTGGGGAAAGTGGCGCATGAAGTAGCAGAATTGCAACGTGGTGCCGGCGCGCTCGGCGGCCGCGGCGAATTCCAAGATGTGCGCGGCCCGCACTGCGTGCGGTTTTTGCACCAAGACGTGTTTGCCGGCGGCAAAAGCGTCCACGACCATGGAGTAGCGGGCCGGTGGGTTGACGGCCAGATACACTGCCTGCACTTGGTCGTCGGCCAGCAGGTCTTGGTAGGGGCCGTATTGGCGCGACACGCCTTCTTCGCTGGCGACGCGGCTGCGGCGCGGCTCGTCCAGATCGGCCAAAGCGGCGACATCGACTAGGGAGCTGGCCTGAGCCGCTTTGACGGCCTGTTGGCCGGCCCAGCCGCAACCGACGATGCCTAGTTTGAGTAGTTCCATTATTCCTCCAGCCATTGATGATAGTGCGTCAGGGCCTCTGCCTGCAGATCGTCCCACTCGGTCAGTAGCACCAAGCGAATGGTGAACGTCAGGTGTTGGCCGGCTTGGACGTCGTCGCCGCCCAAGTGGAAGTACTGGGCGTTGTGGTAGCTGTTGTAACCCGACAGGCCCAGGCAGTCGGTGGGCCGAGCCATGAGCAGAATGGCGTGGCCGTAGCGGTGCTCTTGCAGAGTCAGGGCATGGGCGTAGTATGGCCCCCGACGCCAGTTGAGAGGATAACCGTCGAGCCAGCGACCGTCGCGGAACACAGCTTCGGCGTCTTCATCACGCGCCCACGATTCGGCCTCGTTGTGGCCGTACCACTGCTTTTGGTACCAAGTGACGCCTTCGGGATGAGTGCGGTCGTCCTGCACGGGAAAGTACGGGGTGTAGTGGGGAGTAAAATAATTGGCGATAAAGAGTTCAAAATGTCGGTAATCGGCTGCTAGGCGGGCGCTGAAGGTGGCGTCGAGGCTATTGGGTCCAGCGATGCGGTAGTGCGCTTGCAATTCGGCTTGCACCGCAGGGCAGGCCGCCCAGCGCACCGCGACGCTATCGCCTTCCTGGACCACCTGGTCTTCTGGGGTGCGCTCGCGCGTGATTTCGAGTTGGCGGCCGTCGGCCAGGGTGCGGTAGATATTGAGCCAAGCAAAGTCGGGCCCTTCGTCGAGGTGAAAGCTGGTCAGGCCGGTCAGACGCAAGCCTTGGGGGCCGAGGACGGTGGCGATGCCTCGACTCAGAGGGGCTTGGAAAAGAGCAGGACGGGAAACGCGGGCAAAGGCCATACAGTTCTCACTTCCACTTACAACGGTGCTCGGAGCATTCCCGAACGATTCTGTGCCACGACAAGCGATTCATCAGGGACCCTGCTGGACCCTTGCGTACGGTTTCAGCGAACGGCATAGTACCGATATCGGTGCCTTATTTTTCCTATACATGCTTGCATTGAATCATCCTAATTATTAGTTATACTCTAACTATCTTGCAGAAATTGCCTGCTGTCAAGAGGTGTTTTTTCGATGGTAAGTACCCTAATCAGGTAGTCGCGCCTGAGCGCTTCCAGGATAGAATAAGGACTTACCGAAAAACGAACAGGGATTGAGATTGTCTTACTTTCTGCCTGCCATCGAGTCATGGTCGGACTGGTCAGCCACATTCAACGACGCGGGCTTGTGGAAACCAGTCATAGACGCGATCTGCGACTATGAGGGAATCCATTACCAGAGGATCGAAATTCCGCGCTCGAATACAAACGCCGTCTTCATCCTCGACCAGCAACTGGTTGTCAAGATCTACAGCCCGTTCTGGTCGGAGTTCGACATGGAAGCGATTCTGATCGAAGTATTAGGAGTAAGCGGCGCAGTTCCCGTCCCAAGGATAGTTGCGTCGGGCTGGTACCAAGACAGAGTCTCGTGGAACTATCTGATTCTGCAACACTGCGCCGGGCTGACGCTTGACGCTATCAGGTCGGACATCGCGCGGGGAGACCTCGTATCTATTGCGGCTCAGGTAGGTCAGATGACCCGCACTCTGTATGAAACTCCGCTCACTCTCCTCGACGGTATCGACACGGGAGAGTCCTGGGACGACCTGGTGGATCGAAGGAGGAAGGAGGCGCTGTCCGATCTCACCGGTGGAGGAATGATAACGTCCGAGGTCGCAGACGCGCTCGACGTCATTCTGGAAGAGGTCGCAGTCAATTCCGAGAACGCCCCGCGCGTCGTCGTTCACGGGGACCTGGAGGCCGACCACATCCTTCTCGACAGGGAAAATGGGGAGTGGAGGATAAATTTCATTATAGATTTCGGCGATGCAAAGATCGGTGTGAGAGACTATGAGTGGATGCCTTTATGGCTCGGCCTGTTCGATAGAGACATAGAGGCGATGCGGGCTTTTCTGGAGGCGTATGATAGAAGCCTACTCACAGATGAAGAGTTCCCACGCCGTGTAATGGCATGGACGCTGCTCCACGACTTCGGAACAGACGCCGTCACCGAATTACTTGAGAAGAGAGGTACCCCGACTCCTGTCGCGAAGCTCAGCAAGTTGCGGCAGGTACTCTGGCCGAGCCTGACAAAGCTATCCGGGGTGTAATCGGCCCCTGCGCCGATATCAGCGTACGTTTGCAGCGAACGGCATAGTACCGATATCGGTGCCTTATTTTTTCTATACATCGTTGGCGAACAGGAACTCGGCGTTCCTGGCGTTCGCTTCCGGATCGAGCACCCCCGGCTGCTTCCAGATGTTAGTGGGAACGGCGACCGCGTTGCCGGTCAGCACTGCGCGGGTATCGTCGACATTCATGAGTCACCACTTTGTTGGAATTGCAAAAGCCGGTTAACTACCTGCGCTTGTAGAACCAACGAATGTTGGTGTCCTCGTCCAAACCAAAAATTTCCTCTATATATTCGACATCTTCATCGGTGAAATCTTCATCATCGCGGAAGGCATCGAGCAACCACTCGGACGACTCGGCAACTCCGGCCGCACGCCGGTTCCGCGGCAGGATCGATACGCCTGACTGGAGCGACTTGCCGGCCATCTTTCCACTTTACCGGACGTTCAACGCAACAACAGCATCTTGCGCGTCTGCCGCTCAACCTCCCGCACTTTGCCGGGCAGGCGCAGACGGTAGAAGTAAACCCCGCTCGCCAAAGGCCGTCCCTGGGCATTGACACCGGTCCAGGAAATCGTGTGCGTTCCGGCCGGCCGCAGGCCCTGATCCACGGCAGCCACGCGCTGCCCGTGGATGTTGAAGATTTCGAGGATTACCCGACCCGCCGACGGGATGGAATAGGAGATCAGGGTTTCGGCGTTAAATGGATTGGGGTAGTTCTGCGCCAGCGAAAACGCGGCCGGCTACGGTGTCCCAGCCTGCTCTTCGACCGCTGTGGCCCCCACGATGCCGGCGCTGGCGGCGCTGGCGAGAATAAAGGTCGTGGGGTATTGCGAGTTGGGCACGAAGAGCAAGGGCTCTCCCAGTGATGAAAAGCCGCTATCCGTCAGCGGCAGGCGCCACAGGTCGTTAGTCGGCGTATCGACGTCGTCCCACTTGGTTATCAACTCGAAGACGATCTCGCGGTCCTCGTTGATGAATCCGGGAGAAGTGAAACCCGGATTGGCGACGTAGAGAACCCCTTCTTCACCCGTGCAAAAATCAAAAACGCTGATTTCGGTGCGCGCGTTGAGCTCGTCGACGCGCTCGTATAGCAACCGACAGTCATCGATCGTGCCGTCAGGCCGAATCGCGCTCGACAGCGAGGGATTGCCTATTTGTACGCCCTCGGGCTGTGGCGGGAAGACGGGCCATATCGTTTCGCTCGTAGGCTCCAGCCCGTTCACCGTCCAGAAATCGATCGTTTCCCCTGCGGGACCGGGCCGGCTGTTGAAGACATCATAGTAGACATAGGTCCCGGTGGCGTCCCACTGCAGTGCGTCGGCGAAACGTGCGATATCCTGGTGGATACCGTCCTGTGTGGTCGGCTGATATAGCTCGATCCAGCGGCTGTTCTCAGGCTGAGCCAAATCGTCATACCAAATCAAGGGTTCATCGTACACTGTCGTCCCCACCAGGCGGCTGCCGTCGGGCGAAAGGGCGATAGAAGACCAGTCGCCATCGGTGTTGACTACAATCTCGTCGGTGCCGTCGGCACCGATGTAGCGCAAGTTGTTGTCGGTGTCGACGAACATCAGGAAATCGCTGTTGACCGGGGCGGTTATGGCGCGGCCCGATCCTGTAAATACCTGCGTCTTTGTCAGCCGGGTGATGAGTTCCCAGCCGTCGCTGCCCTCCAAAGGATCCGAAGTGGGCTTGACCAGCCACAGACTGTTGTCGCCGTCGAGTTCCGCGGCTACTGTGGCCACCCAGTGCGTACCCGGGTCGACTGCGACTTCAACGGGCGGCGGTTCGGGAGCCTCCTCTACGGTGATGCCGACTGCGTCATAGGCAGACAACACGGCCTCCACTTCGGTCGAGCCATCGCCGAACAGATCGCGTGCCGCGCGCTCGGCGGCAAGGCGGCAATCGATGAACTGACTGCGTTCCGCCAGGTAGCGGGCATCGAGGATGTGGTAGTAAATCCGCGCCGTCTTTTCCCGGCCTATGGCTTCTGCCACCAGGTAGGCGGCGCGATTGGGAATGCCGCTGTTGATGTGGACGCCGCCCGAGTCGAAGTCCAGGTCGAGTTCCATGAATTCATCCATGTGCGCCGGCTGCCAGTCATAGCCGCCGGGTTCGTCTCCGTTGTGCGGATCTCGGAGATTGCGCATGGCCCCGGAGGGAAAAAACTCCTTGCTGACGATGTCCTCGCCCATCAGCCAATCGTCGTCGTCGACCATCGCGCCGAAGATGTCGGCAAAGGATTCGTTGAGCGCGCCCGATTGGAAGCGGTATTCGAGGTTGACGGTGTGTTCGATGATCCCGTGCGTCATTTCGTGGGCGGCGACGTCCAGCGCGCCTGTGAACGGAGAGAACGCATCGCCGCCATCGCCGTAGGCCATGAGGACGCCGTTCCAGTAGGCATTTTCCATCGGCTCCCCGAATTCTGTGACGTGTACCACCGAAACCAACCCCGTACCGTCTCCGACTATGCCGCGCCGCTCGTGGTTTTCCAGGAAGTACTCATAGACTTGGCCCATGTTGGCGTGCGCGGAGACCGCAACTGGATCGGCAAATGTGTTGTCGGCACTGGCAATCCACTCAAGGGTATCGGCATCCGTATAGTAAGCGTCGAGTGTCTGCAGCGCTTCGCCGGACCAATAGAGATCATAGACGTCGTCGAACGCCTCCGATGCGCGCGATCCGTCGATGAGATAGAACCATCCGTCGTACTCGAATGTGTGCAAGTCCACCGCGTTGCCGTGCAGGTCCACCGCGTTGCCGTGCAGGTCCACTCCGCTGCCAACGGCGGGTCCGTCGGAGGGAGACGCCTGGTATCGTTCGAGTACCTCACCGGTATGGGCATCGACAAAGTAGCGCCAGCGCTCGTGCAAATTGGGCCGAATCTCCACGCACCACGTCAAACGCACCGGCTCCTCCAGCCGCGCGCTCCACAGATACAGCTCGGCCTCGGGGCCGCGGTAGTCCAACAGGTCCTGCATCCTGGGACTGAGGGTTTTTATTGATCTATGCAGCCCCAAGTCGCCCAACGCCAGGTCAATCGCCGCCTCGCGCGTTATGGACGGCTCGACCTTGGTGATGGTCCGGCGACGGCTGGTAGCGGCCGTTGATCGCGTAGAGACCCTGTTCCGCGCTCCAGTGCCCGGCGATGGAGGCCCCCCACACCGGCACACCCTGATAGCGCTGTTCCAACTGCACGTGCTCCCATCCTGCCCGATCCTTGCGCGTGGCGCGATGGACGAGTTCCGACGACGGATCGCGCAGGCGAAACAGCTCGGCGTTCTCGGTGATGAAATGGAGTACCTCCGCTCCGGGAGCGCCTGCCGTGGTGCGCTTTGCGGCTGCGCCGTGCGGCCGGTTGAATTGCACGAAGATGGGGGTCTGATGGGTTGACTCGCGCACCACGGTCCACGGGGCCGAAGACGCGACCAGTTTACCCGCTGCCAATCCCCGGGATGCACGACTCGCCGCTGCCGCTTTCGCCGCGTAGGCATTCGGCATCGTCAGTGTACGGGTCTGTGGAGGCGGCGCGCCACGGGGCGGCTTGACGACTTTGCCCTGGGGCCGTGCCCCCGCGTCAGGGCAAGCCGCGAGTAGACCCAGGAGGCCGGCGATTACGATCCTCCCCCAAAACTGGCGAGATTCGGTTTTCACGGTTTTCATGATGATCCCTCCTTTGGTTGTTGTTGCCGTTTTTTTCTCAACTCCCTGCAGAACTGCCTGACCTTGCCGTACCATTCCTTCAGTTCCGCTGGCGCATCGCTAGCGTTCGACCAGGACCAAGCATAGCTGGTATCCGGCAAAGAATAAACGATCCTCGTGGTCATGTTGCCTGTCGTCTCATATGCTATTTTCAGTGCGCCGGTTCCTTCCAGTTGCCGGGCGAATTCCGCAATTTTCTCTGGATCCGCCTGGACGGCCCACAGAATGGAATCGGGTTGAGCCGGAAATCGCCGCCAGGCTTCTACTTTGCCGTCGGAATGCAGGTAAAACCCCCTGACCAAGCCGGTAAATCCACCTCCTGTTGCAACGGATATTTTAAAGGCGTTCAGGCTTTGGCTGCCGGGCGTAGCCAGTCGGCAGCCTGAATGGGCAAAAATCACAGAAAAAAAGAACAAGCAGGTAAATCTGAGCATGGAATCCATCAAGCACCTGGAAAGATTTCTAGGTGAAGAACGGGGAGCATGTGTCCTAATCCCAGCCCTTACCGCCCGACTGGGAAGCCGAGCCCAACCTGAATGGTAAAGGCTCGGTTCTTAACCTCATCAAAACCGCCGCCGCGGTCGGATCCTCGGCTGTGAGGGTGGATGACCCGCCCCCTTTTTCTTCGGATGGCCCTCGTCGAGATGATGGCGGTCGATCCGGTCACAGGCCCTTCGTGGCGTCGCCCCCGACCCATCAACCACTTGCTCGCCCCCCAGGGCGCCTCGTCCCTGGACACACAGCCGATCCGTCCGTCAGGGCCCGGAACAGGCTCGGCGATGCGGTACGAGGCGACCCGCTTACCCGCTCTACCCGACGTACGCAAAGTCGACAATCCATCCATCTTAGCCCCGGGTTCGTCCAATACACTTTGCCATTTGCCAAGTCCAGAGCCAGTTCACCGGGAAAAAGGTCTAATCCTTGACATTCTTGACCTCAATTCACCGCATTTTCATTTTTATACACAGCGTCTCCACTCATATCACGCATCACGCAAAATTCGTGCCATGATTTGTACAAAACAGGCAACACATTGTAGATGAAGGAGTTAGAATATACAAGAGCCGATTGGAAAGTATCGACATGTTGCAGAAATGCTACACGAAAACCGCCCGGGCGACCGTGTCACGGCTCTGACAGAAGCTATAAATGGATGTAAGGTAAGGACTTACGGGAAAAACCTAATGGAGGAACAGAGGATGTGTTGCAATTTGAAACGCGAGGCGCGTTTTGCGACGCGGTGGCCGCGACGCCTCGGTTTCGAGAGCCCCTTGCGAGGCGTTTAAAATCCGCATCGGGCCGAGGGTGTTCGTCAACCTTCTCAACTACCCCGTCCAGATAGCGTCGGATCGAGAGCGAATCGTCAGGGTGGCGATGATCCTCAGGCGACCGCCACAGGCCGCGCGAAGCAAAGCACACGCCGTACGCACCCTGGTGGCCGGATCGTTCAGGGCCCGTCGCAAGCGCTGACCCGCGCGTGCTGGTGGCGATGATCCCCCGCACCGAGGCCGCCGTGAGGGCGGCCCGCACGGGCTCCTCGACCGAGAGCAGATCGGCTGAGGTGTCGTCGAGCCGGCCGCGTTTGGTACACAGGCGGATGATGTGGCGCGCACTCGTCGGCACGATCTGCTGCACGTCTGGGTCGGACAACGGCGGGGCCGCTACGAAAACCGGCGCTTCGTCCCCATAGACGTAGACCCCGTCGAACATGAGCACGTGCAGGTGGGGATTGAGGTTCAGGGCGGAACCGGATCTCCGGACGAAAGTTACCAAGTCGCAGCGTGCGCCCACGCCAGCAGACAACCACTAACGCACAAACTAAGTTTTTTGGAACATAAGGGGCTTTGTTGCATAAAAACCGGCCGGGTATGTCGTTGCCAGCCCTGTGTGGTTTAAGCCCCTTTGTCCACCGGATAGGATTCCGGTTTACCCAGATGCAGCAGCCGGTTGAGCAGCGCACAGCCCAACCGAGCTTCACGCTGTTGGTTGGCCAGACTCCGAGCCCGCAAGGGGCCGCCCATGATCCGCTTGTAGCGAAACAGCTGCGTTTGGGCCAATGAGCGGCGAGGATAGCCACTGGCCTTTTCCAGGCTCGACGGCCCTGTTGGCGAATGGCTCGAAGGGTCTCATCGCGGGCCAACGGCGCGGCCTGGGGGTTGCTATGTTGCTCGATCTTGGCGTCCTTGCGGGGCGCAATAATGGGCCGAATGGGCGGCCCTCGCGCCGGGTCGGCCCACGCGTCGAAGACCTTGCGCTTGTCATAGGCTCCATCGCCGCGAAGGCGCCTCAATGGGTGCCTCGACTTGCTCCAGCAACGGCTCGACCTGCCCGGCATCATCCTGGTTAGGGGTCGTCAAGGTCTGTGCCACGATGGTGCCGGTGGCCGCATCCACGCCCAGATGCAGCTTGCGCCAGGTGCGCCGTTGGGTCCCCCCGTGCTGGCGCACCTTCCACTCGCCTTCGCCCTACACCTTCAGCCCGGTCGAATCGACTACCAAGTGGATCGGCTCGCGCCCTCGTGGTTGGGGCAGCTCCACCGCCCAGCCGGCCGCCCAGACCGGGTAGTGTGATCGGGCACGGGCAGGTCCAAGCCCATCCGTGCCAAGACCGAGACGAGCAACCCGCCGGCCGGCCGCAGCGGCAGATGATAGACCCGCCCCAGGGTCAACGCCGTGTGGATGGCTACATCCGAAAAGGTGTATGGCGCCCCCCGCTGGGGTGGGCCTTGGTAATACCACGCCTGGGCTAGCGGGGGAGTAACCTACACCGTCAGACGGCCGCGCTGCTGGAGCCCGGCCTCGTAGGCTGGCCCATTACGCACCCGGTACACCACCTTCGAGCGGCGAGCAGGACGGCGACGGGCCTTGACCGAGCGGGGGGAAGACGATACTTTGGACCTGACAGGCTTCTTGGCGGAAGGGGCATTGATTTTCTTGGGAAAAAGTCATGGCCAATCTAACAAGGAGCCTGTCTTCATTCAAGGCGGTACGGAAGAAGGACCACCGATTCATGCACCAACGCCCGTCATTGCTGAAAACAGTAGGCGCCTCCTCCCCTCCCCGCTATTCGGCCATTTGCAATATACGCATAATATGCATATATTTTGACTATGGACATCGAATGGGACCCATAAAGCCAAAAGTAACTTTGCCAAGCACGGCGTATCATTCTCAGACACTGAATCGGTACTCTTTGATCCTTGTGCTTTGACGGTTGCAGATGATCGGGAGGTAGCCGAAGACCGGCATGTTACTATTGGTTTGGATGCTTTGGGGAGGATCCTCGTGGTAGTATACGTAGTTTACGAAGAAACCATAAGGATAATTTCGGCGAGACAAGCGACTCGGGGAGAAAAGAAGACTTATGAAACAGGAATATGATTTCAGCCGTGGGAGACGAGGGGTGGTAGTTCCGCAAAAAGGAAAAACGCGAATTACCATGTATGTAGATAACGACGTACTGGATGCCTTTCGTTCATTTTCAGAAAAGGTGGGTACAGGTTATCAAACCATGATCAACGAGGCATTGAAAGATTACCTTGGAAAGAAGAAGCCTCCTGTTGACGAGAATACCCTGCGTCGAGTTTTGCGAGAGGAATTGCACGCAGCGAGCTGATTATTCAATTGATAGATTTGTGTGCTATCGTCGAAATTTTCAGAGACGTACTTAAACACGCCCGCAACGACGTATAACAACACGGTTTGCACTACGGTGCTGTTGCGCCTTGGCCTTCGGCAATCCCTTCGGGGTTCGCAAACCGGCAGGACGTTAAAGTAAAGGAAATGGGAAAGAAGTCACATGGACTACAGCTATACCTGCGAATATTAAAATGTCAAGTGAACTTATTAGTAAAAAGGCCCGAACCGAATTACGAGAATACTTCGTTGGGACGACCTTACGAGAGATCGAAACGGAATTTGACACAGCAGATGTCCCGTTCGATGAAAATTATGAACCATCAACGAGTGGGCAGCGCAGATCTCTTGTCGAGCAATATTATCATGCGGTAGATTGGTCAAAATGGAGCGACGTTAGAAAAGTACTCACAGTCTATGAAAATGTCCTTGCAGAATTAGAAGTAAATGCTGAGAATGGGGATGACTGGGCCGAAAATTCGTTTAAATCGCTTCGTAAATGGATTGAACGTGATGGGTATAAATATGATAAGTGAAAGGCTTATTTCGCCCGGTAAACACTATGGACTTGAGGAAATAGCAGACACTGCTGCAAATTTCGATTTGCCTGAGCTTCATAGACAAATCGAGAGAATTAAAAATTCTGTTGAAGATGATCCTGGTTTAGCCATTGGTACAGCAAAAGAGCTTGTTGAAACTACATGTAAGACAATTCTTGAGCAACGATCAATTGCCATTGGGAATGACCCTGACATTGGAAGACTAATTAAGGAAACAAGAAAGGTCTTGGGGCTAGTACCAGACTCTATCCCCAGTTCAGCGAAAGGAGCAGAATCAATTCGTCGTCTCCTCAGTAATCTTGGAAATGTAGTGCAGGGTCTTTCGGAATTACGAAACTTATATGGCACTGGGCACGGTAAGCATGGTGCAACAAGAGGCTTAAGTCCACGTCATGCAAGGTTAGCCATTGGCTCGGCAGCAACTCTTAGAAGCCGTCTGAAAACCCTCTGATGTAGTCGCATTTGAACGGGCGTACTCATCGAGCCATATTCAGGTTTCACCACAAACTCTGAACAGAAAGGCTTGTATGATGAGTACACCGCGTATGCAATATGCCACCGATCTAACCGATGCACAATGGCAGCGGATCGAACCGTTGCTGCCCGCGCCGCGCTGGCGGCTTCACGGTCCGGGTCGGCCGCCGCGGGATCGACGCCAGCTTGTCAACGGCCTTTTGTATTTGAACAAGACGGGGTGTCCTTGGGCGTTGTTGCCTGCTTGTTTTGGGCCGTGGAAAACGGTGTATGATTACTTTCGTCGCTGGAGCCTGCAAGGGGTCTGGCCGCTGGTGTTGGATCGGCTGACTAAGAGGGAGCGCCGCCAGAGCGGCCGGGCTGCGATGCCGTCGGCTGGCGTAGTCGATAGTCAGACGATTAAGACCGCAACGCATGGTAAAACAACCGGTTATGACGCCGGCAAAAAGATCAAAGGCCGCAAACGGCATCTGTTGGTGGACCCGTCGGGTTTGCTTCGACAGGTGGTGGTCACCGCCGCCGATGTCGAGGATCGAGAGGGTTTGAAGCAGGTGTTGACCCGCTTGAAGGCCGCCGGCGTGGCTCGGTTACGCAAGCTGTGGGTTGATGGCGGCTACCAAGGCGAGGCCATCCGAACGTGGGTGGCCAACCAAAAAAAGACGCACAAAATAGACTTGGAAGTCGTCGCCAAACAAGGCTCCGGATTTACCGTAGTTAAACGCCGGTGGGTCGTCGAGCGCACGTTTGCGTGGTTGATGAATTTTCGCCGACATGCCCGAGATTATGAGGTCTTGACCCGCCATAGTGAAGCCTTGATCCAGATTGCCATGATCCACTTGCTACTTAAACGAATCAAATGAAAATTAGAGTTTTCAGACGGCTTCTTACAACCTTCCTCTTTGAAACACACGTAGAAAGAAGTGTTTAAAGAGAATAAAAACTGATGTAATATTGCGTTATTTCCCTACAACATAAGCTTCAATATTTCGATTAATTATGCTTACGGAACGCAGAAATGAGTAAGATCGCCTTGTGTATTGGCAACGCCAATTACCCTGAGAGTTCGCTGAAAAATCCCTGCAATGATGCGAATGATGTTGCTGCCAGTCTTGAATCGTTAGGCTTCGCCGTCTGTAAACTGACCGATGCCTCAACGGTCGAAATGGAGGACGCGCTTAGAACATTTTCTGGTGACTTAGCTACAGCACATGTAGGGCTTTTCTTTTTTGCTGGCCACGGTATGCAGATCGAGGGCACGAACTTCCTCACAGCAGTTAATTCTAATTTTGAATCGAAGCTTGATGCTAAGCATTCGTCACTTTCTCTTGACAAAGTACTTGATGTATTTGAACAGGGTAGTAATGCGACTAGTATCGTCCTCTTGGATGCTTGCCGAAACAACCCCTATGAACGTCGCTGGCGTGGCACCGAGACACTTGGATTGGCCTCTATATACGCCCCAAAAGGAACGATAATCGCGTATGCTACATCACCTGGGCAGACAGCCTCAGATGGTAGTGGACGAAACGGTGCATTCACCGCCGCTTTACTCCAGCATATCAGTACCCAGAACGTAAGCATTGAAGATTTGTTCAAACGAGTGCGCAACACTCTCAGTGCCAGTACACTTGCCAAGCAGACAAGTTGGGAGCACACATCTCTCATGGGTGATTTCTTCTTCAACCCAATATCTCTTACAGGCGAGATGAACACTGCTTATTCAAGAGAAGCTATGGCAGATGGAGAGTTTACCTGCCATGGTGGCCGTCCTCTAAGCACTGTTCTTGAAGGTCTTCGCAGCCATAATTGGCACCGACAGAATACAGCGATTAGGCTGTGTACGATAAAAGGTTTTTGAGCCAAATACGGATGAAAGCGAGTATGATCATCGCCTGATACCTGTCGGCGTGTTTTTCATATCGGGTGGCAATGCGTCGGTTTTCTTTGAGCCGTCCGATGAGTCGTTCCACCACATTGCGCTGCCGATATAAGTCCTTGTCGAATCCGATGGCCTCAGGGGGATACTCCCCCTGCCGATTTTTTCGATGGGCGATCACGGGCTTGGTTCGCCGTTGGCGCAGTTTCTCGCGGATGGATTGACTATCATAGGCTTTATCACCGGCCAGGGCTTCAAACCGGGTGCGCTTGGGACCGGGTTTGCCTCCAATGGCCACTGAATCGAGCAAGGCGTCTACCTGGGTGGATTCATGCTGCTGACCCGGGGTTATGGTAACCGTGATGGGCTTGCCCGCCCCTTCACAAAGGACATGAATTTTGGTGGTATAGCCGCCACGGCTTTGCCCAAGCCCCTGTTTTTGAAGGCTTTCTTCACGGCTTATGGAAACACCATTTATGTTTTTTTTGCCCCGGCGGCTGCTTTATGCGCCCGAACGATGCTCCCATCGAGGGCGGCGAACGTAAAATCGATCTGATCCATATGGCGCGCTTGGGCTTCTAACGCATCCAGGATCTGTTGCCATAAGCCTTTTTGTTCCCAACGACGAAACCGGTCGGCCCCCGTGCTCCAAGGGCCGTACCGGGGGGGCAAATCGCGCCAAGGCGCGCCGGTGCGTAAAATCCAGAAAATGCCGTTGAGCACTTGGCGATGACTCCGATAAGGGCAGCCCGGTTTGCCCGACCGTTCGGCAGGTAACAACGGCTTTAGCAGGGCAAATTCTTCATCGGTTAAGTCGTAGCGGGCCATCGGTATCCCCTCCTTCGATTCAATGGTTGAAAGAGAGTATACCACGTCCCAATACTATTTCAAGCAATTATCGTACACAGCCTAGTAAACTTACACAGATTAACCTGCCAGACTGTTCTTCGGACGAGTTATTCGTTCTTGGTCGCAACCTATACCAGACGGCATGTGGAGGCTCATTTGGAAGCTCAAATCTCGCTGATAGATACTTCAATTCTCTCCGTCAGAACCTGAATTCTTGCGATGATGAAACTACTTTTCACATGGTTAATGGTATGCTTTACGAGATTTACTTTGGTTCCGATGGGAAGTTTAGAAATCGCATGAAGGGCGATAGACTTGAGGATGTATATTACATAGAAGAAGATCCTCAGTTCGAGCCGGGTGCATTAGCCGATTGTGTAAACCCGGTGATCACTGGGTCAGCCGGGCCTGAGCGTGTCTCTCGAAGACGGCCTCGAGGGTGCCGTTGTATTTGGCGCATCGTAATGCCAGCATGTGGTTGCTGGAGGCCTGGTACCACCAGGCGCCAGAGCGCTTGAGGCGCACTTGAGCAACGAATCGATGGGCCGACTCGATGGCTCCGGAGCCAATGGGGTAACCGCCTTTGCGATGACTTCCATACTCCACTCGAGACAGATGCTCGCTCAGATAGCTTACGGCGGCAGCGATCGCCTTGGCGGCTTCCTCGCAGATCGGCTGCATGCGCTGCAGGCCCCAGAGCACGCCGGCGGCTTCGTTGCCGTTGAGGCGGGCCATCGTAGCCTCCAGCCACTCACAGGCCCGCGACGGGTCGGCGCCGTACTGCGTTTGGGCTACTTCATGCAAGTACTGGCTGAGGTGGTAGAAGTCGAGCACTTGACGCGCCGAGGGGAACAGCTCTTGGACCCACTTCCAGATCCACGACGCGCCATCGCCGATGACGCACAGCCGTACTTGATCTTCGGGGATACGACCCTCGTCCTTGAGGCGCTTGAGGGCGTGTCCCAATTCCTCCTCGGTGGCCACCTGGTGCCAGGAGATGAGGTGGACGATGCGCTCCTCGTCCACCAGAAACAGGCGGAAGCCCTTGGCTTCGCGGTACTCCCCCTTCCAACGAGCCCGATGCGCCCGCTGGCGGCGCCGTCCGGGTCGCGCCCCACGGGCCGTGTCCGGACGCGTGGGGATCATGCTCCCAACCAGGGCCAGCACCGCGATCGGACGCCAGCTACGACCGGCCTGCAGTGTTTCGATGCGTTCCTGGATTACCTCTCGGCTCGGAGCCACGTCGAGCACATCCAGAGAGCCGCCGAGCTGGTCGACGACCTCGTGGATAGCACAGTCGCTCAGGCGCGCATCGGTGAGGCGCGCCAGGAACGCCTCCGCGTCCCCATAGGGCATCTCCATCGCCAACCGAGTGGCCTCCTCCTGCACATCGGACTGCTTGCGCTCGGGGGTCAGACCCAGCGCCGCGTCCAAGGGGGCATAGCCGACACGGCAACGACGGCAGTAGAAATACGGGCGCTGCAGGCGACTGGTGCCCATCAGCGTCTCCACCGTACGGCCGCGAAGCGCCTTCTCCCGATGCACACAACGACCACAGCCCGGACACGGAGCGACGTCTTGCGTCAGCAGATCAGCGTAGTGTTGCTGCACGTACGCTTCGACCACCGCACCCATCAGCGCACCGCGGTGCGCGCCCAGGCACGCCGTCAGATCCCGAAGGCGCGGTCGCTCGTCCTCGAGCTCGGCCAGATCCGTGTCGACAGCATCCAGGATTCTATCCACCATCGCATGAACCTCGGCGCGCGCAGTCGTCGCCTGCGCCCTCTCTTGAAGCGCCTTCCAGGCCACGAGTGCACCCATCGAAGGTCTCCTTCCTCATGCCAGGGGAATACCCGCGGGGAAGGCAATCGACTCGTCGTAGCCACAACGGCTCGTCCTAGTGCCCAGGGAAGGCACTTCCTTTCCTATTATAGTCAGGGTGGCCAAAATCCGCTCGAAAAAACCTACGCAATCAGCTAATGCACCCGTTCGAGCCTTCATTCCGCTTCTGTAGAGAAGCTCTCCAACCGTACCAGGAGCTGATGTTTTATGTGCTACTTGACTTACGAGATGTGGTCTTTGATGCAGTTATCGAACCTGAGTCTGAGAGATGTCATCGATTAAAAACACTTCTCTTTGGTGGTGACAATGTATTATTTGCTAGGGATGGAGAAACACTGCCGGCAGACACACACGAATGGGCTCAATCATCCTTTAAAGTAGGTCAGTTTGAGGACAAACTTACGGCAAATCTTGCCATTCCTAGACGACGCCTTCGTGTTACTTACTCTAACGACATAGAAGTTGAAGACACTATCATAGCACTCTATGACTTCGTGATTATTCGACCGGGAGCATCACTGGAGTAAATAAACATCCCACATCCTTTAACATTCCTTTGACGCAGCGCCGCCATACGACGGCTTGGCCTTCGGCACCCCAGCTACGCTAGGGTCGTCAACGGAAGAACTGTTATGCGACATGCCGGGAAGATGACTGGGCAAATATGATTAGGAAATCGTCATGAAAATGTACGACTCTGTCACCCTTATTTGTGGCCAATACTCTGAGAGCCCTGCGGCTGTTCGAGCGGTTTTAGAACTATTCCGTCTTCGAGTTCAGATGCACGTCGGGGTATGGCGGCAGCACTTGATTGAAATCTTCGCTGGGAAAGTTCCATGCAGCGAATACATCATCATCATGACCTTCGGAGAAGGGGACACGGAGAATGAAGATCTTGACCCTGAGGATATGAAAATGGGCTTCCCGTGTGTAGAATTGCAGGACGATTGGCAAGCCACAACTTTTCACCTCACTCCGACGAATATACCACAAGTTGTCGTTTGGCCAGACAAGAAGATTTTATTCTGCGGGTGTGGAAGTGGCAGGAGGCTATTTGCTGAGGCGTTTCTTCAAGCTGGCTGCGAATCATACATTGGATGCGTAGGCGAAGTTGATTCAGACGCAGGCATCATGTTTGTTCTGTCTTATTTCTACCATCTGCTATCCGAAGATCGGGGAGATTCACCAGTTTCAGATAGGCAAGCTTTTCAACGCGCTGCAGCCTTTGACGCACAGAGCGCGAGTGGAACGTCTAGATTCAGATATTTTACGAGGGACGATTTAACCGGTTGACAGGAACGGGAGTTAGGCACGCCGCATAACACATCGGTTTTCGCTTCGCCGCCTGCGGCAACCTGGCTACCGTTGGGCCGCCTCATTAGCCGAAAGCGAAAAAGGAGAGAATTCAACTTCGTGGTCGAGAAATACGTTGACTCGCACGGGACCCGAATATGGACTGCCGCGCAAGGCTCTGGAATCCCCCTTCTTCTGTGCAACGGTGGACCTGGATGTTGTGATTACTTGCGGCCTGTAGCTGAGATGGTAGAAGATCTTGCCCACGTCATCCGTTTCGAGCAACGTGGATGTGGGCGCTCGGATCTGTCAGGACCATATGATGTGGAAACGTGCGTCGCAGATATGGAGGCGATCCGTGAGTCGTATGGATTGAGTCGTTGGGTGGTTGGGGGTCATTCCTGGGGCGCAGAGCTGGCGATTACATACTCGATTGTGCATGCGAATAGAGTGATGGGCATCATCGGTATTTCAGGCGGTGTCATTCACAAAGACCGCGCCTGGAGCAGTCAGTACACCCGTCTAAAGGACCAGGAGATCGTTCCAGACTTCGTGTATCCGCCAAATTTGGAAGTAAACAAACAGGTCAACGAGTCCTGGAGAGGGTTTGTTCGGAAGCCGGATCTTCTCAGAGTGATCGCCGACACCCCCATTCCCACCATTTTAATCTACGGCGAGCGGGATATTCGACCGTCTTGGCCGATTCAGCAATTGGCCACTTTGTTGCCAAGGGGGAAGTTCGTTTCCGTACAAGGGGCAGAACACGCGATATGGCTGCTTCGGCCTAACAAGTTGGCGGATCACATAAGAAATTTTATTGCCAGAATCGCTGAAGAAACGGCGCACCTGCGATCGCGTGAAGATCCGTCGCCTTCGACTAACTTGTAGAGGCGAGGACTTTGCGAATTTCAGCGATTTCTTTTGATGGTGACATGACCTTGTGGGACTTTCAGAAGGTCATGCGGCATTCGCTCAAGCGCACATTAGCGGAACTACGCAGGCAAGTTCCGACACAGCGCGCTCTAGACCTTACGGTGGAGGAGATGATTGCGATTCGTAATCGGCTTGCCGAGGAGGTGAAGGGCAAGGTCTGGAACCTTGAGGAAATCAGAAGGCTTGCATTTGAGAGGACGCTGGAACATGTTGGATGTCTGGACAGTAGCCTGGCTGTCCGTCTGAATGAGATATATCTGAAGCATCGTTTCGAAGATATCGAGTTGTACCAAGATGTCGTGCCTGCTCTTGATACTTTAGCGCCTCATTTCAAGGTCGGACTTCTGTCAAACGGGAATAGTTACCCCGAACGCTGTGGGCTTGAGGGTCGTTTTGACTTTGTTGTCCTTGCCCAGGATGTGCGTGTTGAGAAGCCCGATCGACGAATCTTTCAGATCACCGCACGGAGGGCGTACTGCCAACTGGAGCAGCTACTGCACGTAGGAGATTCCCTGGAAGACGATGTTGCGGGTGCGCGTGCGGCCGGAGCGCACGCGGTCTGGCTGAATCGCGAAGGTCTGACGAACGACACTGAGATCAAAGCTGACCACGAAGCTAGCTCATTGACTGACCTACCTGCAATATTAGGGGTAGGTCGAGGCTGAGGGTATTTCTACATAGCGGCCTTGCCATCCGTGGCAAGGTGTCCGTCCGTATTATCCGCGAGCTTCAGGCGCTTAGCCAGAATTGTCCAGATTGTTGGGGTGTAGGCACAGATGCCGCACTGGTAATACTTCGATTTGGGTTTGAACATTTGGACTTGTATAGGATTTCGGCTGTGACAACCTCCAATAATACGGGGGCCATCCGAGTTCTTGAGAAGCTCGGGTTTACTCAGGAAGGGTGCGAGCGTGAGGCTATATATTGGTCCAACCGACGTTGGGACAGGCTCTTATTCGGGATTTTGCGAGCAGAATTTGAGTCCAAGCATAATACGGGCTGATGAGAACTGGATTAGGATGGTTTGGAATAGGCACCCCCTCCGCTCGTTCCTCTCGCGTCGGCCCTTCGGGATCTGCTACGCAGGTCGGGTAGCCAAAGCTCATTAGCCGAAATGGGCCTGAGACCATAGAAAGGGGTCTAGGTTATGCGTGAAATCGTGATGTTTAGCGGCAGTGCACATCCAATCCTTGCAGAGAACATTTGCAAACACTTAGGTATCTCACTTAGCCGAAGCACAGTGAATCAGTTCAGCAATGGCTGCATTCAGGTTCAGCTGGAGGCCAACTGTAGGGAAGCCGATGTTTTTCTGATACAACCTTTTGTTATGCCCGTTCACGATCATCTGATGGAATTGTTACAGATGTTGGACGCGGCCCGCGGTGCATCGGCCGCTCGCACAACTGCCGTGGTACCCTATTTTGGCTACTCACGCTCGGACAAGAAGGACGCTCCTCGAATTTCTATTGTAGCGCGGCTTGTTGCAGATTTACTTGACACGGCTGGCGCCAAGCGTGTACTGACGATGACCCTACATGCACCGCAGGTGCACGGATTCTTCAATGTACCCGTAGACCACCTCAATGCGTTGCATGTATTGGCAAGCCACTTTCAAGGCCGAAATCTTGAGAATACTGTGGTGGTATCACCCGATCTCGGAAGGGCAAAAGAGGCGGCCCAGTTCGCCAGGATGCTGCAAGTACCTGTCGCCGCTGGTAGCAAGCGTCGGATTACCGACCGGAAGGTCGTAATTGATGCGATCGTCGGAGATGTCGATGAAAAGAAAGTTATTGTCCTGGATGATGAGATTGCCACTGGTGGTACGATTGTAGAATTGATCCATCGGCTTCGGGAACGAAAGGTCGATGAGATAACGATAACCTGCACACACGGCCTCTTTACGGGTAGAGCACTGGAGCGCTTTTGCTCATTTGCCGAGGTGCAGGAAGTGGTGGCAACGGATACAGTACCCATGCCTTCAGAGTGCCAATCGCACCCTAAGCTAACGACGTTATCTGTGGCTCCACTACTTGCTGAAGCCATTCGGAGAATCCACAATGGTGAGTCAGTCAGTAGCCTATTCACGGCACCAGAGTGGACTACAGAACACGATGTAGAGACGGCAGAGCCTGATTGAATCAGGCCCACAACTGCTAACCCATATCGGATTGCACTTTTTTTCTGTACACATGAACTTCTGAGGGGCACAGCACGACTCTATATTTAGACGATGAGAATGGTTCCGGGCAGACTATGACACGATGGATACTGGTCCAGTGAACGTAACAGAACTCTATCGGGAACTTGGGCCAATGCTTCTGGCATACTTTCGCCAGTACCGCTCGACGAATGCCAATGCAGAGGACTTGCTGCAGGAGACGTTCTTACGTGCCCTCAACCACCAGGAGCGGGTAGCACGAGCCGCATCACCCCAGGCGTATCTTTTCGGCATTGCGCGCCATATCCGGCTTGATGCAGTGCGCAAGCGTCCAATGCCGGACGACGTCATCCTTCAGGAAAGCCGCCAAGTTGCAGAGCCGGAGGATCCGCGTCTCGGCGAGATGCGTGCGGCAATTCAGGAGCTGCGAGAACCACATCGTGAGACTCTCCTGCTCAAGCTGCGCCACGAATTGTCTTACGGGGAAATCGCAGAGGTGCTTCAGATCCCGATCGGAACCGTTCGTTCACGTTTGCACTACGCCGTCACCGAGCTGAAGAGGGTCCTGAACCTACCAACACATACAAACGACATGGACAAGTGACGTGAAGCCAGAATCCCTCGAAGGTTTGCTGATCGACCAGGCGCTGGGTGAGCTCACACTGGAAGTGGAGGAGTTGCTGGACGCTCATTTGGCAGCGGACCCGGTAGCGGCCCAACAGGCCGCCGCCTGGGCCCAAACTTGGCAGGTGGCCAGGCGGGCGGCCGCGCTCGAGAGTGACGCGCAGCTCCATCCACCACCTTTGGCTCAGTCGCGCAGAATAGACCCCTGGAGCTGGAAAGCGTATCGAGCCGAGTTGCTGCGATTGGCGGCATGTTTGGTAATTGGCGTAGCCACGGGGTGGGCCCTGTTTGCGACTCAGCCTGCGAGGCCCGAAGCGCCCTCTGATGCCAAGCGGCCAACTACATTCTGGTCAATGACGCATCTGGCGGCGGAGTATCCCGGACCGTCGGCGCCGAATATTCGTCCTGTGCGATATGAGCTCCGATGGAAGCCGCCCGTCAGAATCCAGCAAGAGGAGGAGACCTATGAAACTTCGATCCACTAGTATCCGAGAGTGGGCGTGTCGCACCGCTGCGTTCGGGCTCGCCGCGCTCCTGGTTGGCGGATGCTACGAGAAGCGCATTCAGTGGGCGCCAGACGGCCAGCGAGCCGCCATTCTCACCAGTGAGGGCCTGTTCCTGTCAGATGCCAATGGCCGTTTGTCGCAGATGCTGCTGCCAGAAGTCAACGCTGTTGCCTGGTTGAGCGACTCGCAGAGGCTGGCCGTGGCTATATCGGATGACTCGAATGTAGGACGCCTTGCGATAGCGCGCATCGACGGTGAAGGGCTCACGCTAGGCCGTCCGCTTTACTCCGACTCAACCGTAGTCGACATACGGATTGCGCCAGGCGATGCGCATATCGCGTTTACCGTCGAAAGCCGTCGGGATGTCGCAAACCTTCTCGTCGCACCTTGCGATGGTTCGGCTCCGCCTACCGTCGTATCACAGCGCGCAGCGGTCTATCCTGATTGGAGTCCCGACGGCCGGGCACTCGTCTACTTCGAGGCGACGGAAACATCCAGGCGTGAGGAAGAACTACGTCTTGGGGCCCTTGTCCGGCAGGGCGTAGTAAATGTCAATGGAGTGGTCGAACTTGCCGAGAGGCCCGTTTATCTCGCCGGGGTTCTATTCTCCGTCTACGCCCGAGTGCGCTGTCTGAAGGATGGACGCGTGCTTTTCAACGCCGCTGAGTTCGACCTGCCTTTCGCGTCAAAGGACGTCGGCGGACGGCACGAACAGCTGTTTGCCGTCGATCCCACACGGCAGCCCACTCTCGTCCGTCTAATCACCCGCAAGGGGGAGGAGGAGCTGCCAAGACACCTGTCGTTCTTTGAGGTCAGTCCCGACGAACGCCAAGTGCTCTTCGGCACACTTGAAGGTGACGTGCATGTTTTGACCCTGGCGACGGGACAGGTAAAGAAAGTGCAGTCTGCCACTACCAAAACGGAAGAGATGCAAGGGGCCCCAGTCTGGCGCAGGGCAGGCCAGTTCACCTACGTCAAGCGTCTGTCCACAGAGAATGGCAGACCTGCAGAGGTCGTCCTGTGGAACGATGGGCAAGAGATTGTGCTGAGTGAAGACTGGCCCAGCGAGTTCATTGCCCAACTCGTCGATTAGAGATGAAGGCTGTCGGCGTATAACATGCCGCTCGCAGACCTCCCACACCACCCTCAAACATAGAAGAACAGCACGATCATGGTATGCGCCGAAAAGGAGGCCATTGTGGCAAAAAAGGAAATGACCAACGAGGAGAACTACCATTTTGACGTGGCGGGTTACCTGATCGTCCCGGGGGTCCTGACCGCCGCCGAACTGAAGGCCTGCAACCAGGCGCTGGATCAGGTCGAGTCCGCCGACGAGGCCCTGCAAGAGACGGCGTTGCTGGCCCTGCGCGATCATCCCGTGCTGGCGCACTACCTGGAGCAAATCTGCGGCGAGGAGTTCCGGCTGGACCAGGCCCCGCGCCTGATCGGCCTGGACCCAGGAGAGGCCAAGACGCCCCTGACGGGAGGCGGCGAATGGGTGGACTGGTCCCGGGCCTATCGTCAACACAACGGGGCCCGCTTCTGTCAGGGGGTGCGGGCCCTGTGGGCGCTGACCGAGGTGGGTGAGGGTGAGGGGGGACTGGTGGTGGTCCCGGCCAGCCACAACAGCACGGTAGGGGCCCCCCGGGACCTGGTGAGCGGGGCCGACGATATGGGACTGGTGGTGCAGCCGGTTTTGCAGGCGGGTGATTTGTTGCTGTGCGCCGAGTCGGTAATCCGGGGGGTGCGGCCCTGGCAGGGGCAGGGACCGCAGCGCTTGCTCGAGTACGGCTATATAAGCGCCGAGGTGCGCCCGTCCGCCGAGTCTGAAATCAAGGGCGAGGAAGAGACCATGCCCGAATGGACCGCTGAACTGACGCCGGTGCAGCGCGCCGTGTTGCACAACCCCAACCGGCCCTATCCGCCGCCCGTGGTCCACACCGACGGCAAGACCGCCTGGCTGGCAGAGGAGCCCGGAATTTTTCACCCTTCGATCTATACCCGCGACCCGGACTCGGAAATCGACGAGAAGGAGTTTTTCCACTGGGACCTGTGCGGCCACCTGGTCTTGCGGGGGGTGATGGACGAGGACTGGCTGGAGGCGGCCAACCAGGCGATTGACTCCACCCCCGACCGCATCCACACGGGCGGATCGGCCGCCGGCGACTCGAAACCGCTGGCGGGTACGGGGGTGGGCCGGTCGGGGATGTCCGACCCGTGGCAACTGCCCGCGCCCTATGGCGAGCCGTTCCAGAGGATGATTGCCCATCCGGCCCTGGTCCAGCGCTTGAACTGGATCATGGGCAGCGGGTTCGAGTGCATGATGTGCAGTGGGTTCCTGTCGGGCAAAGGGTCATCTGGACACTTTTTACACGCCAACGGCACACCGGCCAAGGTCGCCAATCACTACCGTCAGCAAAACGGCCGCGCCTACAGCGAGTTCGTCAATGTGGCCTGGCAGTTGCGCGATGTCACGCGGGCGGACGGGGGCTTTGTCTGCGTGCCGGGCACTCACAAGACCAGCTATCCCATGCCCGAGTGCATCAAGAACTGCGACGACGAGATGGGCTTGGTGCGGCACGTGGAGATGAAGGCGGGCGATGTGCTGCTTTTCCTGGCCTCGGCCCAGACCCACGGGGCCTATCCCTGGACGGGAGAACAGAACAGGCGGATGATCTTTTTTCAGTACCGGTCGCGGAATTTGTACGCGCCCTGAAAAGAGGATCTATCCGTGGAGCTCCCGCAAATGCCGGGAGGCGGCCGCTTCGTTCTTGAGCTTCTGGTAGGGCTCCTCCAGGGACATGTCAATGGCCAGTCCGGGCGCAAACCCGCAGTCGGGGTTGATGCTCAGCCGCTCTGCGTCGACGTATTTCAACGCCTCTTCGACCCGACTCACGATTTCCTCCCGGGTATCGATCTTCTCGAAGCGACACTCGACCGCGCCCAGGCCGATGAGCTTGTCCTCCGGCAGCTCCTTGAGAATGGCCACGTCGCCGGCAACCGGGATACTGAATTCCATTACGTACTGGTCGACGTCGATCTTCTTCATGGTCTCGATAATGGGCTCGTACCCCCCCTCTGCGCCCCAGCCTCTGCGCCCCCAGTTGCGCCGGCACAGATGCAGGGCGGTCTGCACCTGGTCGATGCCGTCTAGCATCTCGTTGATCTTGTCGGCCGCCAGGTCCATTTCGTACTGGGGATCCTCGAAGGAGTCGCGGTACTCCGGGTCGACCAGGACGCACAGATGGGGTTCGTCTATCTGCACCACGGTGACCCCGGTATTCCGCAGTTCGAGCAACTCGGCGCGCAGGATGGGCACCAGGGCTTCGATGAACCGGTCGCGGGTCGGATAGGCCCTTGACGATACCTCCTTTTCCCAGAGCCTGACCCCCAGAAGATAAGGCGAAGGCACGCACACCTTGGTCATGCGGTCGGTGGCCTCGACCAGGAAGCGGGCCTCCTCGGCGATCAGGCCAGGTTTGACCACTTCCATCGGTTCGGTGACGGAAATGCCCCAGCGGGCCGGCTCGGTGCGCAGGTCTGCGGAGAACCCGGTGGTTATATCCGCTATGATGTGGGTGTAGGCATGACGGCGCCACTCGCCGTCGCTGACCAAGTCGAGACCGGCCAGCTCCTGGACGGCAATGGCGTAGCGCACGGCCGCGTCCATCTGCGGCGAGCGCGCTGCTTCGGCCGATTGGGGGCCGGGTAGTTCCGGCAGCATCTCCTTCACCATCAAGGGCCTCGGGAGACTGCCTACGACGCCGGATGGAAACCGGGTTTGGGCAAAGCGCTGGGATATTGCCATGGTGGGGATCTTTGTTTGGGGGTGGGATCTGGTTTCAAACCTCTGCGAAAAGGGATGGGAAAAACCGATGCGGATCGGCCGGCTCCGAAAAGAGAATCTGCTGGCGGGGTGTCAACTCCACTTTTGCCGGCGGTTGGACCCGCCTGGAAGACCAGGCCATGTGCGACACACAGTATTTATAGAGCAGGGTCCGTCGTTCGTGGGCGCCTTTCCAGGGGGCCGTGCCGTGCGTGAGAGACTCGGTGAACAGGATCGCGGAACCTGCGGGAGCGGACGGAATTACCACACAGGGCCACTGCTCGGGCGCATCGTAGATCTTCCGGGGCAGTTTGAAGTGGCTTTTATGGCTGCCGGGTATGCAGCAGAATCCACCGTAGTCCGGACCTGTGGGCGATAAATTCCACGCGACCACGGTGAACCCGTTGAGGATTTCGGTATCGCGAGGTTGGTAGTACTCCCCTGGCGCAACTATGGAGGTCACCCTACTTGCTCCGTAGTCTGAATGCAGGATTCCCGCTGGCATGCCCGGTCGCATGTACATGCCGTAGAGGCGGTCCAAACGGAAGCAGTCTCCCAGCCTGAAGCGCAGGACCGGCATGATCCGGGGGTGATCCAGTAGATCGCAAAACGGTTTCCCCCACTCCAGAAACCCCGGCCCTTCCGGGGCTCCTCCGGCGGCACTGCCGAATCGTGGACCATCTACCGGCACGGGCAGATCTTGCTGGTCCATCAACTCATTGAGGGTTGCTACTCCCTCTGGGCTCAGGACATTTTCAATCACCAGATAGCCTTGTAAATCGAACAAGTACTGTTGTACCTCGAGGTCGTCCATAACGCCAGCCTTTTCGTATAGTTATGTATGTTCACGCGGTTTCGTTAATCAGCTCGCCCCGACCGAGTCCAGGAGAGCTTTGATGTACCCCATGGCAAAAGCGCGGGAACGGTGCTGGTGGTGGTCGTCGTCGCTGAGGTGGGGCACGTGGTCTTCGATCAAAGGCACATCCACCCCGGCTTCACAATAAAGCCGCAGGGCCCGGGCCATGTCCACGTAGCCATCGTCGATAAAGGATTCGACGAAGGCGGGAACCGGTCCCGATACATTGCGGAAATGCACGTAGAAAATCTTGCCCTGGCTGCCGAAGTAGCGGATGGCCTCGTACACGTCTTCGTCCATCTCCGCGATAGAGCCCTGGCAGAAGTCCAGACCGTGGTGGTCGCTGGGCACCAGCTCCAGCAGGCGGCGCAAATCCGCGTGACTGCTGGCCAGACGCGGCAGGCCGTGGATGGAGGGCACCGGCGGATCATCCGGGTGCAGCGCCAGCTTGACGCCCGCCTCTTCGGCCACGGGCAGCACCGCCTGCAAAAAGCCCTCGACATTTTCCAGCATCTGCGCCGCGCTCATCCCCGACCGGTCTCCGGCATCGGGCCACGTGGCCCGGGCTTCAGCCGTGGGACCTTTCAGCAGGCCGCGGTCGTAGCGCGAGGTCCGGGCACCGCCGCGCGCCCGGACCTCCAGGTCCGTGCGCGTGCTGTAGCGTCCTGCCGAACCCTCCATAAGGCAATACCCCAGAACCGGGATACCGGCCCGGCCCATATGGCGCAGGGTATCCTGCCAGTCCTGGATCTGCAAGTCCCGCTGCGCCCCCCCGTAAAATACCTCGCCGTACCAGGAAAAGGGCAGGTTTTCGACGGCGTGCAGCTGCAACCCGGCCGCCTCGACCTGCTCGCGGGCCCGCGCCAGTTCCCCGTACTCCAGGTGCGGCGGCCCAGAGGCGCTGCGGGCCCGCGCCAGAGCCGCGCCCCCGGCTATTGCGTGGGTGGCACCCAGCTGCCGGCCGAAGCGCAGCAACTCGTCGCTGATTGAGCCGCGACAATCCAGTCCCAGTCGCATGGAATATTTTCCCTCCAACAGGTTTCTACCAGATCAATCCCACCCGCGCAACACCCTTACATCCCCGCGGCGCTCCGTAAACCCCTGACCGTCGAAAAGACTCAACAGGGCCAGGGCATAGCGGCGGTTGCTGCCGATCAGGTCGCGGAACGCCGCCACCGTAATCTGGCCGCTGTGTTCCAGTTCCTCCCGCAGGCGCTCCCGCACGGCTTCCACGGTGTGCGCCGGCAGGAAAAGCCCGCCTTCCAGCGGCACCACCGCGCCCACGTCCTGAAGGGCCTGCAGCATGGCATCTATCCGCTTTTTTTTAACCTGGAGGCGCCGTGCCAGTTCCTCGGCATCCGGCATATCCGCAAAATCCGCCTCGTTCAGGGCTGTTTCGAGCTGCCCCCTGATGTTCTCATCGTCGGCACTGAAGCGGATGCTGTGGCCGTCAGAGCGCACAGTAGCCCCCTCCATGGCGATCCGCCCCTCCTTTTCCAGCCCCTGCAGCAGGTGGTTGTAGAGGGCAGTCTCCAGCCCCCGGGCACAGCGGTTTTTCAATTCCTCTCGGTTTAGCCCTGGCCTCAAGGGGAACTCGGCGTGGTAGCGCTCCAGGCCGTCCTGGATGCGACGGCCCGTATCGTCCCAGAGGGTGCGGTGGACCGCGTAGAGCCGGTTATCGCGTCGTCTGACCAGGACCGCCTGGTCGGCGGCCTCCAGCCGCTTAAGCCCGGCTTCGGTGCGCTCCAGACTCAACCCCAGCTCCCCGGCCAGGTCCACCGCGGCTTGCAAACCGGCCCTCCCGCCCAGCAGCTTGGGGCCCAGGACCTCTTCTGCCCGCTCCTGGTCGAGCCGCTGCAAGCGCTCGATACAACCCGCATCCGATCGCCTGTGTTTTACGGGGTGCGAATCCAGGACGCGACCGCCCCCTATGGTCAGGGGCGGCGAGTAGCGCCGGATCACGTAGCGATCCCCCCACACCGCCACCGTCGGGTTCTCCAGCCGGAACTGCACCATGGCCGACGCGCCCGGCTCCAGGACCTCCCGGTCCAGCAGGTGCACCCGGCCCAGGACCTCGCAGGTGCCGATGTGCAGACGGACCCGGGCCCGGTGGACCAGGGGTTTGGGGCTGGAGGGCAGCAGGTCCAGCCGGGCGTCCAGCATATGAGACGGCCGCAAATACCCGGGACTGCTCAGCACATCGCCGCGTTCGATCTGATCCACCTCGACCCCAGGCAGGTTCAAGGCGGCCCTGTCCCCGACGCTGATGGTCCGAACCGTCTGCCCGTGCCTTTGCAGACCGCGCACCCGCAAGGAGCGCCCGGCCGGCTGCACCTCTACCGCGTCCCCTTCCTCCAGACGGCCCGCCAGCACCGTGCCGGTGCTCACCAGGCCGAATCCCTTGACCAGGAAGGTGCGGTCCACGGGGAGGCGGAAGGGGCCCTGCTCGACTTTTTCTTGGGTGGCCGCGATCATCTCGGTCAGGAGCTGCTTGAGCTCTTCGATCCCCGTCCCGACCAGCGAGGAGACCCGCACGATCGGTGCCCCCTCCAGGAAACTGCCCTCGACCAGTTCCCTGATCTCCTCCTCCACCAGCTCCAGCCATTCCTCCTCCACCAGGTCGACCTTGTTCAGCACGACGATACCACGCGCTACCCCCAGGAGCTTGAGGACGTCCACGTGCTCGCGCGACTGGGGCATGACCCCGTCGTCGGCAGCGATCACCAAAAGCGCCAGATCGATGGTGCTGACCCCGGCGACCATGGTCTTGACAAAACGCTCGTGGCCCGGCACGTCGATGATGGTGGCCTGGTCCCCGAAAAAGGCAAAACCCAGCTCGATGGTGATGCCCCGTTCCTTTTCCTGGGGCGCCCGATCCGTATCCGTCCCGGTGAGGCCCTGCACCAGCAATGTCTTGCCGTGGTCGATGTGACCGGCGGTTCCTATAACCGTATGTGCCATGTGGTTTTCAAAAAACTCCTGCGCTTTTTGCCTGGAACCAAGTCGACGAGTTGATTATAACCCCGATCAAACCCGGTCAGGCCCAGGACTCGGCGGTTCGGTTCAACGCCTCGGCCAGGGGCGCTGCTTCGTCGTCCCGCACGGTGCGCATGTCCAGCAAGAGCCGTTCCTGGTTGATCCGCCCCACTACGGATGGGTTCCCCAGGCGCAAGCGCCGGGCCAGTTCTTCGGCGCGGCCTCCACGCGGCTCCAGCCCCAGGGCCCGGCTGGCAAATTCCTCCAGCGGCAAGGTGCCGCTGCCGGCCTGGGCCCGGCTGTCCACCAGAGAGGGACACAAACGCTCCCGCGCCGGATCCGACAGGGCTTCAAGCACGATCCGGGCCCGCTGTTCCAGATCCTGCAGGGGCGCGGTCATCATGCGCAGCACCGGGTGCGCCCCCTGCAACCTGGCCGGGCTCAGGCGGTAGAGCCGCAGGCAGGCTTCCAGGGCGGCCAGGATCAGTTTGTCGCACCTGAGGGTGCGCATCAGCGGGTTGGCCGCGATGGGCTCGAGGTATTTCCTCTGGCCGGCGATGATACCGGCCTGGGGGCCGCCCAGGATCTTGTCGCCGCTGAAGCTCACCAGGTCGACCCCCACCCGCAGGACTTGATCCACCACCGGCTCCCGCGGCAGCCCCCACCCTGCCAGGTCCGCCAGCACCCCGCCCCCCAGATCGTAGACCAGGGGCAGGTCCGCCTTGCGGCTCAACTCCACCAGTTCCTCCAGGTCGGGCCGGGCAGTAAACCCCTGGACCCGGTAATTGCTCGGATGGACCACCAGGATCAGGGCCGTATCAGGGGCGAGGGCTTCCTGGTAATCCCGCAGGTGGGTGCGATTGGTCGTCCCCACTTCGCGGATCGAGGCGCCGCTGGCGGCGATGATATCGGGCATGCGGAACGAACCGCCGATCTCGACCAGTTCCCCGCGCGAGACAATGACCTGGCGGTTGCGGGCCAGGGTGTTGAGCATCAGCAGGACGGCTGCCGCATTGTTGTTGACCACGGTGGCCGCCTCGGCCCGGGCGGCCTGGCAGATGAGGTCCTCGACGTGGCCGCTGCGGGACCCCCGCTGGCCGCTGGCCAGGTCGAGTTCCAGATTGCAGTAGTGGGCCGCCGCTTCCCGCACCGCCTCCAGGGCCGCTGCGGGAAGCGGCGCCCTGCCAAGGCCGGTGTGAAGGATGACCCCCGTGGCGTTTATCACCCGCCTGAGACGGGTGCCCTCGTCGCGCTCGACCGCGGCGGCCAGTTGCCGCTCGACCCAGCGCAAGGCGGATTCCCGCGTGGGTTCGCCTTCCAGCAAATCCGGCTGGTCCCGCAGCCGTTGCACTACCCGGCGAACCAGCTCGGCGATATAGTCGCGCCGGTAGCGTTTCAGAAACGCGGCGGTGGAATCCAGCTGCAAGACCTGTTCCACAGAGGGCAGGGCTTTGTACACGCTGCTCATAGGCAAGTTATAGGTAGTCGCTATCCTCTGCCCCTGGCACCTCGTAAATCCAGCCGCATTCAGGACATAACGGCGTCCCGGAAACCCTGGACGCATGGCACTGGGGACAGCGCTCTCCCCCGAAGCGCAGGTACTTCAACACGACTATGAGTATAATAAAACCAGCGAAAAAAAACGCCCAGATCATGAGACGAAGAGACGGGGAAAAGCCGAGTTTCAGCTTGCCGCCGCAGTGGGATGAAGAGCCAATAGCTCAGACTTATAAATTCGCCTATCTCCTGGGAAAAAAACGAGATATGCAGTACCCTTATAATAGGCCCATTTCAGGAGAACACAAGCTCTTTTGCCACGGCGAGAAGGACCGGGCGGCGGGTATTGATGGGGGCTTATCTGGAACGAGTGGATGAGCGCAATTTTTTCAGCTGCCGCCGCCGACCCCATCGACTTTTTTTGCTGCGCTGTCGGCGCCCCAAGGGTGGACGGATATGTCCTTCCTGCTCCAATTCCTCGAACACCTGATTCAGGCGGTCCGGGTAGTTGGTGATAATACCCTGGATCCCCATGAGCACCATGTCCCGCATGATGATCTCTTCGTTCACCGTCCACGTCCACACCCCAATAGCGCGCTTGCGCATTTCTTCAAAGAAGGCAGGGGTCAGGGTAGCATGCCAGATGGTCAGGGCATTGGCTCCTACCTGGAGAATCTGCTTGACCAGGCTTCGGGCCCGTACCCGGGAAGGGCTGGTCGGCAAGTTGCCGACCAGCAAGGCTGTGGGCACGGATGGGTTGAGCAACTTGATGCGCTGCACGGTCTGGGGATTAAAGGACTGGATGATGGCCTGATTCCCGGCTCCCATATCCTCGATGATACCGAGCAGGCGTTCCGAAATACAATCCGCCTTGACCTCGATCAGCGCCAGGGCGCGGTGGCGGGCCAGATCCAGGACCTCCCCCAGGAGGGGCACCCGCTCGCCCCGGTAGCTTTTATCAAACCAGGAGCCGGCATCGGCCTGGCGCACCTGGGCCAGGGTTTGCTCGCGCACCAGTCCTTGCCTGTCGGTGGTGCGATCCAGGCTGGCATCGTGCAGCACCACAAGCTCTCCATCCCGGGTGGCGTGAACATCCAGTTCCACAACGTCTACCCCGATCTGGATGGCCTTTTCAAAGGCGGCCAGGGTATTCTCGGGCGCCAGGCCCTCTCCAGATGCGCCGCGGTGGGCAATGCGCACAGGGGGGATCACGGGCGCGCGCTCATCAGGCCCCGAATTTGTCGAGGCGGCCGGCGTGGGCCATGGCCAGGGTCATCAAAGCAGTCGAGGGGATGGTGCCAATGCAACCACCCCGGCAACCCCGTTCGGAGAAATTCGAAGTCGCATCCGGGATGTCCCAGGCACTGGAGAGCACAACGGGAACCGGATGCCAGCTGTGGCCCCCCATGCTCGAAGGCGTCGAGTGATCTCCGGTGACGATCAGGACGTCCGGTTGCAGTTGCTGGAAGCGGGGAACGAATTCGTCGATTTCTTCCAGCATCCCTACCTTGCGGTCAAAATCGCCATCCTCCCCGGCGCTATCGGTCCTTTTGATGTGCAGATAGCCCATCTCGTACGCGGCAAAGTACTCCTCCAGAACCTGGAATTCGGCCTCGATTTCTCCCGCGCAGGCCGCAGTATCCATGCCCACGGCGGCCGCCACCCCACGGTACATAGGGTACCCGGCAATCCCCAGGGCTTTGAGACCATATACATCGGCAACCTGGGGCAGTATGGGATAGCCGCCGAATCCCCTGATCAACACCATATTGGCCGGACTCTCGTTTGCCAGCAAGTCCCTTGCCTGTTCCAGGAAGGCATCGGCCACCTCGACCATGTGTTCGGCTTCGCGCCCTCGCGCCTGCAGCGCCCGGGGCAAAACCCCGATAGTCTGGGGGTCCGAGTCCGTCACCTGGCCTACCAGCCCCTGCCCCCTGAAGACCACGGTAGCCCGGTACTCCATTTCCGGAGTCACTACGATTTCCACCCCGGGGATGTGGATCTGGGCCAGGATTTCACACAGTTCGGCGCATTGTTGCGTGGGAATGCGGCCGGCCCTCCGGTCCAGGACCACGCCATCCCCATCGAGGGTGCAAAAATTGAGCCGTGCGGCCACGTCACCGACCCTGAAGTCCAGGCTCAGGCCCAGGGCTGAGAGGGCGCCCCGGCCGATTTCGTAGCGCCAGGGATCATAGCCGAAAAGAGCCAGGTGGGCCGGACCGCTCCCCGGGGTGAGCCCCGGCCCCAGCGGTGAGAGCAATCCACAGCTGCTGGAAGTGGCCAGGGCATCCAGCTGGGGTAGATGGGCGGTCTCCAGCTCGGTATAGCCGGTCTCGGGATGCGGCAACCCCCCCAGGCCGTCTATGGTCACGAGCAGGATCTTGGTCTGGCGTCCCCGGATAAAGAGATTTCTGGTAAATTCTGAACTGATCATTCCGGCCCTTTTAGCACTCTTCCGCGTACATATCCTTTAAAATCAGCTGGACCGACCCGCTGCCGGCAAA
Source organism: Candidatus Latescibacterota bacterium (assembly GCA_965219385.1). GTDB lineage: Bacteria > Latescibacterota > UBA2968 > UBA8231 > UBA8231 > CBDCNM01. Next base: position 201,960 of record CBDCNM010000001.1, read on the forward strand.
TCTGTCTTCTTCCAGGGCGAAGGCCGTGGAAAGGTATTGTCCGGGGTGCACTTCTTCCGCCACTTCGCCCTGATTCCACCACACCGCCTGGCAACAGCGCCCGCCAATATTCAGTTCCATTTTGAAGTGATTCCCGCCGCGCCCCATCCGACCACAGGAAACCACCTGGCAATGTTCGGCGACAAATACCGGAACCTCGTGCCCCTGTCCAAAGGGCTTGAGCCGGGTCAATGCCTCCAGGGTCCGGGTACCGATATCCTGGGGCCGAAGCACCATATCGACCCGCAGTCGAGGCTCCAGGTCCGCGGCGGAAATATGCGCGTTGGCATGGTCGATGAGCGCCGCCCGAAAGGCTTCGAAGGCTTCGGCCTTCATGGAGAAGCCGGCGGCCCCTGGATGGCCCCCGTAAGTGCTCAGATACTCGGCGCAGGTACTGATCCCGGCGCTGATATCATAGGGGGGAATGCTGCGGGCGGACCCCGTATAGGTGCCATCGCCCCGCGCCTCGGTACACACCACGGTCGGACGGTGGTACTTGGTTGCCAACCTGCCGGCCAGCAGTCCGATGATGCCCAGGTGCCAGGTTTCCCCCAGGAGAATGATGATTCGATCGGTCTCCAGATCATCGGGACCGACCAGGCTTTCCGCCTCCTGCAGACCTTCGCGCTGTAGTTTCTGCCGGCGGCCATTGAGCGCATTGAGCTGGGAGGCCAGAGCCGCGGCCCGAGTAGAATCGCTTGCGGTCAATAGCTCCAGGGCCAGATCCGCCGAGGCCAGACGACCGGCCACATTGAGTCGCGGCCCCAGATAAAATCCCACGGCCGTGGTGTCGAGGGATTTATCCGCGTACCCGGCGACTTCTTTGAGCTGGCGCAGGCCGGGCCGCTGGGTTTTTTCCAGTATTTCGAGGCCGCGCTGGATAAACACCCTGTTTTCATCCAGAACCGGCACCATGTCCGCGACCGTCCCCAGGGCCACCAGATCGAGCAGGCAATTCAGGTAGCGGCGCCTCTCCTGGCCGCTCATAAAGTCCTGGCTGAGGGCCTGAACCATCTTGAAGGTTACTCCTACGCCGGCCAGGCCTTTGAATGGATAGGAGCAATCGCGCCTGTTGGGGTTGATAATGCTGTGAGCCGGTGGCAGGACATCGTGCTGCTGATGGTGATCCAGGACCACGGTATCGAGGTCGTGGCCGCGGGCCACCTCCAGGGCTTCGAAGGCCGCTATACCGTTGTCCACAGTGACGATCAGATCGGCGTTTTTTTTCAGCGCCCGGCGCACGGCTGGGGGGTTTATGCCGTAGCCGTCCACATGGCGATCCGGCAACAGGAAGTCACAGGAAGCGCCAACCCAATGCAGAAAATCCATCAGCAGGGCCGTGCTGGTGACTCCATCGACATCGTAATCGCCAAAAATGAGGATCTTCTCACCCTGGCGGATGGCTCGCTGAATGCGCTCCGCCCCGCGCTCCAGATCGGTGAGCAGTTCGGGCGGATGCAGGCGCTCGGGGCCGACCTCCAGATCTTGCGGATCCAGCGAACGGCCGGCCAGCAAAGCATCCACCAGCGATTCAAATTCGCCCTGATAGAGAATATCCCAGACGGGATAAATGCGCATGGGATTCTTGGATATCGTCGTGGAGAGACGGAAAGATGCCCGAGACCGTGAGAATCCAGCCCCTCGATTGCTGAATATACACCCCATGGCGAATCATCGTCAAGCCCCTGGGAATTGTTCTTGCTTTGCCCCAGGAGTTTTTTACATTAAAGTTTATATTGAATTTCCCAGGAGTCATCCATGTCCAGATTGTGCTGTGCGTTGTTCGGGCTTGGGGTTTGGACCCTCCAGCCCATTTTCGCCGGCGAGAACGCCGGGGTCGAAATAGACGCTCTCAAAATCAGTGCCCCCTGCGACCGGACCGCCGGCGACTTGGTCGAATTTTCGGTCAGCGCGCGCCACATGAGCAATGTCCGCCAGGTCCAGATCAGCTTCAGCTGGCAACCCGCGGATGCCATCGTCGAAGTCGCAGCCGAAGCGGGCAGGATTCCCATAGAGCAGAAGCTCAAGACCCCCTTTCCCCCGCAAATCTATGGAAACCAGGTCGAATACGGCATGGGCACTTTAGGGGATGGCGCTGAGGGCATGGAAGGTGAGGCCTTACTCGCCACCTTCGGCTTTAAACTGGCCCCGCATATCACGCCGGACACCCGGGTCGATATCTGGGTTGATGAGGTTTCCCTGGGCCCCAACTTTAGCCAACACGACATCATTCGCCCACTCCAGGGTGTGATTCTCGCCAACTACTGCGATGACGATCAGCAGCTCCTGGAGCGCACCCTCTTCGTCGTCCCCGAACAGGCGGACACCTCCTTTTCCCCGGCCCCTTTAGCACAGGTCGAGGACCAGAGCGCTGGCGAGACCCTGTTCAGAGCCAGGTTCCTCGAACAGGGCTTCTTTGCCGCTGACCAGGTGTTCACCTGGACCATCGAAAACCAGGGACAATCCCCGGTCTACATGCTCGGCGAGCAGGTCATAATGGTGGAACCGGGAACCTCCGGCCAGGGAGCCTCCACGAGCGACCAGCGCGGGGACGCCTTTTTCCTCGTGGATGCGGAACTCGGCCCCGATCTGGAAGCGGTGGGGATGGCCACGGTGACGGCCTGTGTCGAGTCGGAGGGAGAATCGATCTGCGCTTCCTCCCTCATTACCTGGTGGGGGGACCCGCCTACCGCAATCCAGGACGAAACAGACCCGTTTCTGCCCACCCGGTTGCGGCTCGGGCAAAACTACCCCAACCCTTTCAACGCCGCTACCATCCTTCCATTTTCGGTTCCGCAAAAACCTGGGGGGGAGCTGCGGCTGGAGATCTTGAATGCAGCCGGCCAGGTTGTCACCACGTTGCTGAATGGCCACCTGGAACCCGGCCAGCACCAGGCCCGTTGGGACGGACGCGACGAGCACGGCCACCCCCTTGCGAGCGGACTCTACTTTTACAGAGTCCGTCTGGACGCCGAGGATTTGGCGCGGCCGATGGTCCTGTTGCGCTAAGTCCTTTCGATGCCTTCCCCAGATCCTGCTCGCGACACGGCTCTGCGCCTCCTCTGGGAATGCGAAACCAGACAGACCGAGCTCGAGCACCAACTGGCGGTGCTGGACCAGGGCCTCCTGACGCCGCGAGACCGCCGTTTTGCCCGCCACCTGGTGCTGGGCACCCTGCGCTGGCGCAAACGTCTGGACTGGATCGTCGACCAGTTTGCCCGCCAGCCGATCGCGTCCTGCTCGCCCTGGATTCGCCAGATCTTACGCCTGGGGGTGTACCAGATTTTCTGGCTCGACAAGGTACCGGGTCGGGCCGCGGTGCACACCTCGGTGTCGCTGGCCCGACGCTTTGGCCACGGCGGTGTTTCCGGCCTGGTTAACGCGGTTCTGCGCCAGATCCTGCGCCAGGCCGATCGCATTCAGTACCCCTCCCGCCGGAACGACCTGCCCTCCTACCTGGCCGTCTATCACTCCCACCCTCAGTGGATGGTGGAGCGCTGGCTGCAACGCTGGGGCGAAGAAATGACGGAGGATTTGCTGAAGGCGCACAACACCCCGTCCGCTCTGTACATCCGCGCCAATCCGCTGCGCGTCGGCCCGGCCGAACTGGCACAGGCTCTGGGCCCGGCAGGTCGCGCCCTGGAGCCGGCCGGGTACTTGCCGGGGTACTTTGAGGTAAAAGAGCCGGAAGGGATTTTTCACTCGCGGGCCTACGAGTCCGGTTTTTTCCAGGTCCAGGATATCAGCGCTGCTCTGCCCGTGGCCCTGCTCGAGCCCCAAAGCGGCGAGCAGGTTCTGGATCTGTGCAGTGCGCCGGGCGGCAAGGCCACCCAGATGGCCATGGCCATGCAGGATCGCGGCCTGGTGGTCGCCGCCGATCGCTCGGCCGCGCGCCTGCGCCTGGTGCGGGAAAATGCCGCCAGAATGCGCCTGCAAAGCATTCGGACCATGCTGCAGGATGCCCGCGCCCACGGAACCCGGCCGTTCCAGCGCGTCCTGGCGGATGTTCCCTGTAGCGCTACCGGCATCCTGGGCCGCCACCCCGATGCCCGCTGGCGCAAACGGCCTGGACACCTGCCCGGTCTGGTCGAGCTCCAGTACTCCATCCTGCAGCAGGCCTTTGCCGGCTTGCGGGAGGAGGGTGTTCTGGTGTACAGCACCTGTAGCCTTGAAGAGGAGGAAAACGCCGGCCTGGTGGAACGCTTTCTAAGTGCGACCAGGATGGCCGAACTGGAACCGGCATCCCGCCATTTCCCGGGCACAGCCTGGGCGGATCGCTATATTCAGACCTTGCCCGGACGCGATCCTGGAGACGGCGGTTTTGCCGCCCGCATCCGCAAAAGAAGATCATGAGAAAGCTACTAAGCAGATTATTTTTTTTTCTTTGTATTGGCCTGGGCACCCTTGTATTCAGCCTGTTCGCATTCAATTATCTGATCATGCCCTACGTGGTAAACGTCGATAAAGTCCAGGTCCCCGAACTTCGCAAGCTCACCACCTCCAGCGCCCTGAAACGACTGAGCGCCAAGGGCCTCCGCCTGGCGCCGCGCGATAGCCTGTACCAGGAGTCCATCCCGGAAGGCGCTATCGTGGATCAACTTCCCAACTCCGGCAAGCTGATCAAAAAAGGCCGCCGCGTCTTCGTCGATATCAGCAAGGGCCCGCGCCTCTATACCGTCCCCGAGGTCAAACAGAAAAGTCTGCGCGAAGCCCGCCTGCAACTCGAAAGCGCCCAGTTACAGGTCGGCTCGGTCGCCTACGTATCCTCTTCCAGTATCCCCCGGGGCGCCATCGTCGATCACCTCCCCAGCGCCGGCGTCCACCTGGCCCGCAACAGCAAGGTGGACCTGAAGATCAGCAGTGGTCCCCCTGCCGCTCTCAAGCGCGTTCCCAACCTGGTTGGACTACCCATCGAGGTAGTGGAAGATACCCTGAAAAAATACGAGATGCGTCTGGGCCGGCTCGAAAATCAGGTCGACAGCCAACGACCGGCCGGCATCGTCCTGTCCCAGAAACCCTCGGCGCGAGAAAGGGCTCTGCACCGCACCCCCGTCAATCTGGTTGTGAGCGTCCAGGAAAAGGTGGTTACAGAACCGGATTCCGCGCTCGAAGATACAGCGGAAAATTTACCAAAGGACTGAAATCATGCATACCGTTCCCGCGCTGGTCGCCCCTTCCCTTCTGGCGGCCGACTTCGCCCACCTCGCTGCCGAAGTAAAACGGGTAGAGAAAGCCGGAGCCGATTTGCTCCACCTGGATATCATGGACGGCCACTTTGTTCCCAATATCAGCTTCGGCATTCCCGTCGTCGAAGCCATCCGCCGGGAGACTCGACTCAAACTCGATACCCACTTGATGCTAAAAGCCCCCTGGGAGTTTTTAAAGCCCTTCAAAGAGGCCGGGGCCGACGCCCTCACCGTACATGTGGAGGTGTGCGACGAGCCGCACCGCATCATAGACGAGATTCACGCCCTGGACCTGGAGTGCGGCCTGGCCATCAACCCGGCTACCCCGGTCGAGGCCCTCTTTCCCTACCTGCCGGATCTCGATCTGGCTTTGATCATGTCGGTGGATCCTGGATTTGGCGGTCAGGCCTTCAAACCGGAGGTCCTGGACAAGGTCCGGACTCTGCGCTTGCACTGCCAACGCGGCGGTCTGGCCGTTCCCATCCAGATCGATGGCGGCATAACCCCCGACAATGCGGCTTCCTGCAGAGAAGCCGGGGTAGAGATACTGGTCGCCGGCTCGTCCGTGTTTCGCGGCCCCGATGCCGGTAGCGCGATCGGCGCCATCCGCGGCGGCTAAGCTTATTGCCCGATTCTCTTACTTCCTCTATATTATATAGCTATTATATAGCTCTTTGTTGGTTTTTATGGGTTTCGGCCTTTAATGTAGAGCTCGACACAAGTCATGTTCGACCGTCTTTCCGAGCGCTTCGACGCCGTATTCAAACAGCTCCGCGGCCAAGGTAGAATCACCGAGCGAAACATCGATGAAGCCCTGCGCGAAATTCGACGTGCTTTGCTGGAAGCCGATGTAAATTTTAAAGTTACCAAAGGTTTCATCCAGCAGGTCAAGCAGCGGGCCATCGGCCGGGAGGTCTTGAAGAGCCTGACCCCGGGACAGCAGATCATCAAGATCGTACACGACGAACTGATCTCCCTGCTCGGCGCTACGGCCAGTCCTCTCAAACTCGCCGATCTGCCTCCCACCACCCTCATGCTGGTGGGTCTGCAAGGTTGTGGCAAAACCACCATAGCCGGCAAACTGGCCCTGCACCTCAAGACCCAGGGGCGCCCCTGCCTGCTGGTAGCGGCGGATATGTATCGGCCGGCAGCCGTCGAACAGCTGCAGACCCTCGGGGCTTCGATCGACGTGCCGGTCTACAGCCGGCCCCGGGGAACGGACCCGGTGGCTATTTGCCAGGAGGGCGTCGAAGAGGGCCGCCGGACCAACCGCAGTGTGGTCATCATGGACACGGCCGGCCGTCTCAGCATCGACCAGGACATGATGGACGAACTGGTTGCGATCCAGCGAAAAACAACGCCGCACGAGATCCTCTTTGTAGCCGACAGCATGCTCGGGCAGGACGCTGTGGAGACGGCCAGCCGTTTTCACCAGGAGCTGGAGTTCAGCGGCTGTGTACTGACCAAGATGGACGGCGATGCCCGCGGTGGCGCGGCGCTGTCCATTCGCCAGGTCACGGGCAAGCCCATAAAATTCATCGGCACGGGTGAAAAACCCGATGCTCTGGAGCCCTTTCACCCGGACCGCATGGCCTCGCGGATCCTGGGCATGGGCGATATGCTGTCCCTGGTCGAAAAAGCCGAGCAGGCCTTCGAACGGGAACAGCTGGGAAAAATGGAGGAGCGCCGTCGCCAAGAGGCGTTCACCTTCGAGGATTTCCTGGAGCAGCTCCACGCCATCAAAAAGATGGGGCCCCTGGACCAGCTCATGGGCATGATCCCCGGAATGGGGAAAAGCCTCAAAGGGGTCCAGATCGACGACAATGCCTTTGTGCACGTGGAGGCCATCATTCATTCCATGACCCGGGAGGAACGCCGCACTCCCCAGATCCTCAACGGCAGTCGACGCCGGCGCATTGCGCGCGGCAGCGGCACGACCGTTCAGGAGGTAAATCGGCTTGTCAAGCAGTTCCAGATGATGCAGAAAATGATGAAACAAATGAACCGTACGAAGCCGGGAAAAATGAAGCTGAACATGCCCTTTATGGACTCTTAGCCCAGGCAAGGAGATTTGATTTGGTTAAATTGCGCTTGATGAGGACGGGCAGGAAAAAGCGCCCTCTCTATCGCATCGTGGCCATGGAGGTCAATGTGGCACGCAACGGCAGTAGGCTTGGCCAGGTGGGCCATTACGACCCGCTTCACGCCAAGGTTGAAATCGATGAAGAGGCCGCCCTGCTGTGGCTCAATCGCGGAGCACAGATGACCCCTACGGTCAAATCCCTCCTGCATAGCCAGGGCGTTCTGGCGCGCTGGAAGGGCCTGGAATTCACCGTTCGGGAAGACGCCCTGCTCAAGGATAAACCCAAGCGCCGACGCAAATTAGCGGCTGCTGCTGCCCAGGAAGAGACACCCGCCGAAGAAGATGCTGCCGCCCAAGCGGAGAGCTAGCGCCTCAGCCCTCTGCGGGACCGGATGGCAGAACGCGTTGCAGTAGGCTATATCACCCGCACCAAGGGAGTGCGGGGGTTCGTCAAGGTCGAGATCCTGACCCACCGGCTCGATCGCTTCGACGAACTTTCGCAGGTAGTTCTACAGAAAAACGGTCGGGAGGACCGCCTGTTTCAGATCCAGCACTGGCGGCCCGAGCAGCCCGGTATATTGATGAAGTTCGTCGGGATTGATACGCCCGAGGAAGCCCGAGAAGTCCTGGTCGAGGGCTACATCACCGTCGCGCCTCACGAAGTGGCGCCCCTGCCCGAGGATTCTTACTACATATCCGACCTGATAGGGTGTGCGGTGCTGGATGAGGCCGGCCGGCATCTGGGAAAGATCATCGAGGTTTTGCAGATGCCCTCGACCGATGTGTACGTGGTCCGCCATAAAAACCGCGAAATACTGGTTCCCGCGGTTGGCAATTTCGTCTTGGAAGTATCTATTCCCCGGCGCGAACTGGTGGTGAGAGGTATTGAAGAACTGTTGAATGGATCATGAAAATCGATATCGTCACCCTCTTCCCCGATTTTTTCACTTCTCCGCTGGGCACCAGTATAATAGAACGGGCTCGCCGGCAGGATGTGGTGGAGTTTGAAATCCACGATCTGAGGGAATTTGCCCAGGACCGCCATCGGACCGTAGATGATACCCCCTACGGCGGCGGTGGCGGCATGGTCATCAAACCCGAACCGGTCGCACGAGTCTGGGAAAAACTTGGCCTGGCGCACGGTTTGTGCATTTATCCCACCGCGGACGGAGAGCCCTTTGATCAGAACCTGGCCATTCAATTGTCCACGCAGGAACACCTGGTCCTGCTCTGTGGGCACTACAAGGGCATTGACGAACGCATTCGTCGGCACTGCATCGACCGGGAAGTCTCCATTGGCGATTACGTTTTGACCGGGGGCGAACCCGCGGTGCTGGTCCTCATCGATGCGGTCGTCCGGCTCATTCCAGGGGTGCTGGGCGATTTCAGCTCGGCTCTTGAAGATTCCTTTCACGAGGATCTGCTGGACTGCCCCTGGTACACCCGTCCGGCGACATTCTGGGAAGAGAGCGTGCCCGAAGTTTTGTTGAGCGGCAACCATCGGGAGGTGAGCCGCTGGCGTCGCCAGCAGGCCTTGCGCCGCACCTTTGAGCGGCGCCCGGACCTGCTGGAAAAAGCGGATCTGGACGAAGACGAAAAACAACTTGTCGTCCAGTGGTCGAATGAGTAAAAGGGAGCTGGACAATCCCCATAAAAAAGGTGGAACCTTATGGATATGAGTATTTTGCGCGAGTTGACTTCCGATCAGTTGAAATCGGATCTTCCCGATTTTGGCCCTGGCGATTCCCTGCGCATCCACGTGCGGGTTATCGAGGGCGAAAAAGAGCGGGTTCAGGTCTTTGAAGGAAATGTAATCCAGCGCAAAGGCACGGGCATACAGGAGACGGTTACCGTGCGCAAAATCACCCAGGGTGTTGCCGTGGAGCGCATCTTCCCCTTGCATTCACCCCGCATCGCCCGGATCGAAACCATCCGCCGGGGCAAGGTGCGGCGGGCCCGCCTGTTTTACCTGCGCAACCGCAAGGGCCGCGCCGCGCGCATCAAAGAGAAACGTTAACCGTGTCTCAACCCACCGACCATAAATTTCTCTTTACCAGGAAGAACTGGACCCTGTTTGTCCTTGGCCTGGCAACCATCGTTCTGGGTTATGTCTTCTTGAGCATCCCCCCGGCAGAGGGCTTTTTATCCCTGACCCTGGCTCCTATCCTGCTGCTGGTGGGCTACTGCGTGCTGATCCCCATGGCGATTCTGGTGAAAGATCGCCCGGGTGCGCCCAAAGAAAATTCCGAGTAGCAGGAAAGGCGGCTGACATCCTTTCAGGAGGACCAGCGCCGATCCGTGTCGATACAGAATAGGCCTACACCGGAGTATGGAGCGCCTGCTCGAGTATATTGAATACATCGCCGTGGCCGCCTTTGTGCTGATCTGGGTGCTGACCAGCAAAATCATTCGATCGATCAAGCGGTTGAGGGGAGACGGATACGACCGCAATGCCCCGGAAACCCCCAAGCGCCCCAGGCGCAGGATTCCGCTCACCTGATCGAAATCATTCGGCTTTTAGCGAAAAGATCTCATGGATCAAGAGTCGATTATCCGACAGTGTGCAGCACTGCACGACAAGGCCTTGGTCAGGGCCCTGACCCTGGACAAAACAGAGTACAGCGACCCTTTCCGCGTCCAGGCCCGGCGCGAACTGGATAAGAGAGGTTTGTCTTTGAGCGCCGTGGTCGACGTGGTAGAAGTGCGTCGGCCCGAAAGCGATCCAGTATACTGCAACATTCATCAGGCCCTGGCCGTGCTGGATGAGGACATACCACTGTGGGATATGCGAATCTTTGCCAACTGCATGAACGAATCAATGGTCCTGCAAAGAGAAACTCAGCAGTGGATGGCCCATCACTACCGCGATGAAGAATACGCCAGGTCTTTTTCCATAAAAACCCGAGAAGCCCTGAGCGAACTCCTGCCACTCTTCCTGCGCCTGGAAGAGTGGGAACACCGCGTGGATCTTTTTTATGACCTGGACGAGTGGGACGTATTCGAAAAATCGAACTCCCGCGGGCACATCGCGCAAATCGTCGCGGATCTCGACGCCGGCCAGGTGCCCTGCACCGTGCAAACACCCGCCTTTTCACAGGATGAAGAAGGCGCTCTGACCCTGTTGGTTCCGCCCGAATACATGGACCTCGCCGAGGAAATAATAGCGGATGTCGAAGAGGACGTCCACGATTTATACCACCGTGTCGCCGTACTGGCCGCAGGCCATGATCTCAAGAAAGAGCTGGAAACCTACGATCTCCTGCTCCAGGCCGCCCCTACCAATCCGGCGGTTTTTTACAACAGGGGAAGTATCCTCCACGAACTGGGCCGTTACCGCGAGGCCGCGGACGCCTTTATCGAGGCGGTATCCCTGGGCGTGGAAGAGGCAGAGAAAAATGCGCAGTTTGAGTCACAACAGGCACCTCGTGGACTTGGAGGAATCTTCGGGATGGTTGCGTTCCTGTTCAGGAAGACGCTCTCCTCCAGCGACCTGGCTCCCGAACGGCCGCGCTATCCGGATTTCATAGACGATGCCGAATTGTTCCTGCGGCAGCTTGTGGAACGAATGCCCCGGGATTTAAAGATCCTCCATTGCCTGGCGTCCATATCCAGGCTCAAAAACCAGGTTGCAGAGGCCGAGGAACTCTACAAGAACATCCTCGCGATTGAACCCTCGGATCGCATCGCCTACTTTTATCTTGGTTATCTGCACTCGGCAAGGGGAGGAGAAGGTCGAGCTCCGACAAGCGCATGAATCCCGCGGAAACATGCGCCGAATTCCCCCGACTGGAGACCAAAAACCTGGTTCCGCCCGGCCCAGCGACCCTGCGATCACTTTGTCGACCGCGTGATCTACCGCATGCCGGCCACAGAGTGGTCGGCCCAGAACTGAGCAGGAGAATTTGGCCCCCAAAATCATCTACACCCCCTTCCATAGTCGCCACGACCCTCCGGGTGAATTCGTCCGCGATGGCCTCTATCCTTACTCGGAAGTGCCCGCCCGCGCAGAGGCCATTCTACAGGCGCTGCAAGAGGGAGGTTATACACAGATCGTCTCCCCTCGCACCTACCCCCTCGCTGCCATCCGCGCGGTCCACGATGCGGATTACCTCCACTACCTGGAAAACATCTATCCCGCCTGGGAAGCAGCCGGCCGGCCAGCCACCGGAGTGATCCCCGAGACCTTTGCCCTGCGCTCCCAGTGCACCCGGCCCACCCAGTTGCTCAAACAGGCCGGGTACTACTGTTTCGATGCCCAGACCCCGATCGTCGAGCACACCCATGCCGCCGCCCTCGAAGCCGCCCGCTGCGCCTTGACCGGAGCCGAAACCCTGCTCGAAGGACAGTCCAGCGCCTATGCCCTGTGCCGCCCACCGGGCCACCACGCCGGCCGTGCCCTCTACGGCGGCTACTCCTACCTCAACAACGCCGCCATTGCCGCCGCCTACTTGGGCACGCAAGGGCGGGTCGCCGTGCTCGACATCGACTACCACCACGGCAACGGCACCCAGGATATCTTCTACGCCTCCGATCAGGTCCTGTTCATCTCCCTCCACGCCGACCCCAATCGAGCCTATCCGTTCTTCTGCGGCTACCCCGACGAACAGGGCAGCGAAGCCGGTCGGGGGTTCAATTACAATTTCCCTCTGCCGCCCCAGTTAGACCAGGCCCACTACCTCCAGGTGCTGGACCAGGCCCTGGAAATTATCCGCAAATTCAACCCGGTCTACCTGGTGGTCTCCGCCGGGTTCGACATCTACGGCGGCGATCCTCTGGGCGACTTCGATCTTTCCCTGGAGGGTTTCGCAACCCTGGGGACCCACATTTCCGCCCTCGGCCTCCCCACCCTCCTGGTGCAGGAAGGCGGCTATAATACCGGGCAGATCGGCCAGGCGGTTTTAAATCTGCTGCGCGCCCTTAAATAAACGCGGATTTTGCCGGAGGGTGGAAACCGGTGCTGGGCACCTGGCAGGACATCTTTTCCTGCGAGTTTGATGGCCCCCGGCGCCGGCGCTTCTTGGTGAAAGTGATAGAGAGGTGATAATCAGTGCTCAACCGCCAAACAGGAGAAACAAAGTGCTCTACACCCTCGAGGAAAGCAAGGTAACGCTACGCGGCGACGAGGTTTTCATCGCCCCCAACGCCACCTTGATCGGCTCTGTAATACTGGAAGATAAAGTCAGTATCTGGTTCAACGCGGTAATCCGGGGAGACAACGACCTGATCGCCATCGGCCCGGAAACCAATATCCAGGACGGGGCCATGCTACACACCGATTCCGGCATCCCGCTCGAGATTGGCCGCGGCGTCACCGTGGGGCACATGGCCGTGCTGCACGGCTGTAGCGTCGGCGAGTTCAGCCTGATCGGCATCAAGGCCGTGGTCCTCAACCGCGCCCGCATCGGCAAAAACTGCATCATCGGGGCCAATACCCTCATCACCGAGGGCAAGGAGATTCCCGATAATTCCCTGGTGGTGGGCTCTCCGGGCCAGGTAAAGCGCCAGCTTACCGAGGAAGAAATCGCCGGTCTGAAAGGCTCCGCCGCCCACTACGTGCACAACGCCCGGCGCTACAAGAAGCTGTTTTGAAGTGTCAGCGCCAGGTTGGGCGCCCTTTGGCCCGGCCCCTGGACAACCGGAGACAAACTTCGGTCGGGCCGCAGCTCAAGCCTGCGAGAAAACCGTGCGGATAAGCGCCAGGGTTTCGTCGTTTTCCGGATCCAGCCCGCTGAACAGGGCGCCCTCGCAATGGTTGTCTGTCACTGTCTCCAACAACCGGCGGACCAGTTCGGGCTCGGCCCCGACGGAAACCGGGACATAGAGCGGCACCCGCCCCCGGATCTGCGCCTTGAGCCGGCTTACTTCGCGGGCGAACATTAGCGCCAGGGGCAGAGGCCCGTCCCTCAAACCCGCCACCTCCAGCGGCAAATCCAGATCGTCGTACCCGAACATCCGGTACACCAGCTGCAGCGCCTCCCCCTCCTGCAGATCCGCGACCGCCCGGCACAGCGCCGGCGCCCACTCGGACGCCAGGTTGGTCACGGTCGTGGCCCAGCCCACCACGCCCCCGTGCGAACTCCCCCCGGTCAGGTAATCCGCCCCCCTTTCCCAGGCCCCGTAGATATGCCCGCCCAACAGCGCGATGGACGGCGGAAACACGTCGCTGCCGAACACCTTGTCCGCGCCCCCCGCCCCCCGCACCGCCGCACGGAACTCCCGCATGCGCTCGGCCATCACCAGGGCGCGAAACCGCAGCCACTCCAGGACGGCTCCGTCCTCTCCCAGGCAGGCGAGAAACTCCCAGAAACCGGGACGGGCCCGGCCGAGCCTGAGCACCTGCTCCCGCGTCAGGGCGCTCAACCCGGCGCGTAGCCGCAACACTCCTTCTTTCATGCGCTCGAAGTCGAACCCCAGGTGCCCGGCCTCCTCCTGGCAGAAGCTGCAGCCGCAGGCCAGGAGACTGTGCAGATTGGCCGGCGCTGGATAGCGCGCGTGGTCCACGTCGAACCCGTCCAGATCGTAGCGCCGGATCAGGTCCACCAGGCAGTCGCGGATCCACTCGTTGATGTCCTTGCGACCGGGGCACAGGCCAATGCCCCACTGCTTGTAGCGCAGGTCCAGAAGCCGGCCTTCGATGTCCCGCATGGCGTATTCCGGATAGACCTCGCCGCCGTAACTCCACAGGCCGATGTGGCCCCAGATCTCGATGCCGGCCCGCCGACAGGCTTCGATGACCCGCAACAAGGCTGTATCGTCAAAGCCTCCGATGGTCCCGGCCACCGGCGGGTAGATCCCCTCCCGGGCACGCGGGTACTGGTCCGTCCGCTGGCGCCAGTCCTCAAAGGGCCCGCGCCGGGCGATCTCCTCTGCGGCGCGGAATCCCGAGGTATGGCAGATATGGCTTTCGGGCATGATGGTGGTCAAGCCGATCTCGTCGCGCAACTTCTTCAACGAGTCCGGGTGCTCGGCCACGTACTCGGTTTGGCAAAACCAGATGAAGCGTTCCAGATGTCCGGCCATGGTTTCCTGGATCATCAAAAGGGTACACCATCCTTTTAAGATATACAAGATGCGCTCAGGCGTCACGGACAAACCTAAAAAGCCTTCTAAAAAAACTTTGACAATGCGAAGAGGTGATATTACATTGGAAGCAACCATACTGCATGCATTGGTAGCCACGTGGTTGTTGATCCCCCAAAAAGGAGGATATCATGCCACCGGACAGTTACCAGCAGCCGCAATATTCATAAAATGTTCGCGGCTGCGCGGTTCTAACCCACCTGTACTACCAGTCCCGCCCTTCATCCCACCCGGGCCGGACTACCACAGAGTCGCTTGCTAGACTCTTCAGTACGGACGAAAGCCCTGTTCGACACACCTCGAACAGGGCTTTCATTTTGATTCTTGGATGGTCGATGAGATACTTTGCCTTGGTGCGAATGGCACTTCAACACCTTAGGTACAGGCCTATTTTGGGAGGACTCCTCCTCGTGGCTTTGTGGGGCTGCGACGATTCCATCGAGCGCAATATCGAGCGCCTGAATCAGGGCGGCGAAGAGGCAGAAGCCGCCCGCAAAAGACTTAACAAAACAAAACCCATCGACACCATGGCGCTGATCAGGGCCTTCCGGACCAAGGACCATCCTCCGCCCGCCCGGGTGGACATGGCCGAAGCCCTCTATCAGGTCTACCTGAGGGAAGAAGACCGGCGCGTCCTGGCGGCCCTGATAGAGGGCCTGAACGACCCGGACGCGGCGGTGCGCACCAAGGTGGCCAGCGCCCTGGGGGATTTGGGTCAGGAACAGGCCGTGGCCCCCTTAGTCGACCAACTGGTAGGCGAGGGGAATGATGCTGCGCGCTACCAGATGCTGGTCGCCCTGGAGGCACTGGGAAGAGAAGATGGCCCGGTCCCATTTTCTTCCCGGATCACCAGCGCCAGGATGAGTGCGGAGGACAACATGCGCTTTTCCCGCGTCCTGGTGCAAATGACCCGGGAGAATCTGTCGGATTCCCTGCGTTTGCAGACCCGCGAGTGGCTGGAAGTCCTGGCGGCGGAGAAAGCCTTGGAAGCCCACACCTGGGTGGAAAAAGGGGATCGGCAATGGGCGGAAAAACTCCTGCTGGCCGCCAGGGATCAGATTCCGGACAGCAAGAACATCAACTGGCAACTGGGCCGTTTTTACTGCGACCACGGCGACCGGGAAAAGGGCTTGCGGACCCTGGACGCCGCCGGTCTGCTGGCCCGGGTCCACCGGATGCACGCCCGTCCCCGGATCGACGGCGTGCTGGAGAAACCTGCCTGGCAAAACATCGCCCCCCTGACCCGGTTCTACCAGTGCCTCTGGAACCAGCGCGCCTATCCGGTCGCAGGGGATGCCGAGATCTACCTGGGTTATTACGACAGCGATCTCTACATCGGTTTCAAAGGCTACGAGCCTTCCACCCACAACCTGGCCGCCGCGGCCACCCAGCGCGACGACGACAAGGTATCCCGAGACGACGTCATCGAGATCTTTCTGGACGCCAACCACGACTACCAGACCTATTACCACATCCTGGTAAACAGCATCGGCACCGTCGTGGACCAGTACAACGATGGTACCCATCGCCAGGGAGACCTGGAATGGGACGGTTCCATCGCGGTCGCAGTGGCCCTGGCCGATACCTTCTGGACGGTCGAAATCCAGGTGCCGGTCCATCGTCTGGACAGCCAGCGGCTAGGCTATGGCGCTATCTGGGGATTCAATTTCGCCCGGGTGCGGGTTGCCAACTCATCCACCTATGCGCAGTGGGCCCCCACCTACGGCAGCGCCCATCGTCCGGATCGTTTCGGCTTTCTGGTCTTCGACTGATGGTATGACGGGTAAAAGCTACAGCGCTCTGGCCATCTTCCTCCTGGCCCTGGCCCTGCGTTTGATTCATCTCGCAGAGATCGCCGACACCCCTTACTTCGATACCCTCGTCCTGGACGCCGAAGAATACGACCACCTCTCCGACCAGCTCCTCAGGGGCGACTGGCTGCTCGACGACATGCCCACTTACGTCCACGGTCCCCTCTATACCTATGTATTTGCCCTGGTCAAGCTCCTTGGTTTCCACTTTCCTGCCATGCGTTTCATTCAGGCCATCCTGGGGGCCCTCTCCTGTGTCCTCGTCTGGCGGATTGCCGGCCATATCTTTCCCCATCCAATCCCCTTGATTGCCGGCTTTTTAGCCGCCGGGTACTGGCCTTTTATTTTTTACAACAGCGAAATCCTGGCCACTACCCTGGTGCTCTTTGTCGAACTGGTCCTGGCCTGGTTCCTCCTCCACGTTGGCAACAGACTCTCCTGGACCACCGCTCTCCTGGCCGGGCTCCTTTTAGCCCTGCTGATTACCGCGCGCAGCAATACCTTGCTGCTCTTTCCCCTAGTCGCGTGGTGGATCTACCAGCAAGCGGCCCCTGCCACAACCCACAGGAGGAGACTCCCCTGGGTCTTTGCCCTTTCTGTGTTGCTCTGCCTTGCTCCTTTTCTCCTGCGCAATCAGGTAGCACAGGGCACCCCTCTCCCCTTTCAGGGCAGCTGGAGCCTATTCCTGGGCACCAATCCGCAGGCGGACGGTACCCCTTATGCACGCCAGGGATTATCCTGGCAGCGCCTCGAAAGTCTCCCGCTCCAGGCCGGCTATACCACCCCGGCGGAGAGAGGACGCTTCTATCGCGCCGCCAGCCTGGATTTTGTCTTGGAGCACCCGGCCGACTATCTCCACCTGCTCTACCGCAAATTCAGGCTCTTCTGGCATGCCTTTGAAATTCCGGTCAGTACCGACCTGCGCTACTTCGAGGGGCACACCCTCCCGAGCCGCCTCCTGATTCTCAACTTCGGGGTGGTCGTGCCCCTGGCCCTGGCCGGAATGCTGTGGGGACGCCACCAGCCCGCCCACGTTCTGCTGTATGGCTTTATCCTGGTCTACCTGGCCACCGGCCTGCTCTTTACCGTATGCGCCCGCTATCGCCTGCCGGCCCTGCCCTTCCTGATGATCTTTGCCGCCCAGGGCATCTGGCAACTGGGAGTCTGGATCCGCACCAGAGCATTCGCCCGGGCTGGTGGTTTTGTCCTGCTCCTCGGCGCGGCCACAGCCCTGGTGCACACCGGGGTAGAGCAAGAACAGGTAGACCACCTCCGCTCCTCCTGGCTCCAGGGGCACGTCTACGTGCGCACCCAGCGCTACGACCTGGCCGAGCAGGCCTTTCTGCGCCGCCTGCAGGAAAACCCGAAGGACTCCGATGCCCTCAACAGTCTGGCCGTGGTGTACCAACGCCAGGGCAGGGTAAAAGAGGCGGAAGCGACCTTCAAGCAGGCGGTCGAGGCCGCCCCGGACCACTCCAGGCCCTGGCTCAACCTGGGAGACCTCTACTTAAAGCAACAGCGCCTGATCCCGGCCCGCAGGGCCCTAAAAACCGCCCTGCGCCACGATCCCCGGCCGCTGACCCAGCACGAGGGGTATCACAATCTGGGGTATGTGTTCCTGTTCCAGCAGGCCTCCCGGCAGGCCTACCAGGCCTTCAAACAGGCCCTGAAGACCCACGAGCGGGCTACTACCCATTACGCCCTGGCCACGGCCTGTGCTTTTCTCCAGCTACACGAGGAACAACTCGACGCCCTGGAACGCGCGGTCGAACTCGATCCGACTTTTGCGCCGGCCTACCGCAATCTCGGGGTGCTTTATCTGAAAAGGGGCAATCTCGATAAGGCGGGAAAAGCCATCCGGCAGGCCATCCGGCACGACCCGGATTCGCCGGTGGCCTATCGCCACCTAGGCGCCCTCTACCTGAAGCAGGGCCAGAAGGACCGCGCCCGGAAGGCCTTTGCAAAAGCCCTGCAGCTCAAAGGTTCGGACGGCGGTCCCTAGATTAATTCTCCACGTTGAGCAGATTCAGCTGGGCACTCGCACCAGCCGGCGCCCCAGAGGTGGAATCGGCAAAGGGGTATTTCCCACCGATACAGTAGGTGCACAAACTGCTGTCCGGAATGCCCGCCCGCTCGAAAGCCTTGAGCATGCTCTGGGACGAGATGTAGATTACCGGCATCTCCATTTCCCGGCTTATTTGATCCTGGTCCCTTCCCCGCGCAATGAACTCGTCGCCGGGAGGAGGTTCGGGCGGCATGTCCACCCCAAAGGTACAACCCCTGGGGATCCCGTCTTCGCCGACAATGCCGATGGGCGGGGTATAGCTTACCAGGTAGGCCTTTTTCACCCTGCACTCTTCGTAGAGCAATTGCCGCGCCCTCTTCGAGTTGTTGCCCCTGACGATGCTGTCGTCCAGCAGGATCGCGGTCTTGCCCTCCAGGTCTGCGGCCTTGCCGGGCAGTACGTGCAGGTTGTCGCCAATGGACTTTTTGCGTTCGTCGGCCGTAGTGCCCAGAAAGGAACGCTCACCGCGCATCTTGTAAAACACGGTCTCAAAGGGCAGCCCGACCTTTTTGGCATAGGCTCTCGCAGCCACTTCCGGGCAGCGGGGCAGGTAGGTCACCAGGTCCACATCGTCGGGCCGAAATTCCTCGGCCAGGATCTCGCCGAGGGATTCCCGTATGCGCCGCACGCTCACCCCGTTGATAATCGAGTCCACATCCGTGATGTAATTCCATTCGAAGAAACAGTACGCCAGGGTGGGATCGAGCAGTTTTTCCTTGGTGTAATCCCCTTCGGGGGTCAGGTAGTAGATCGTGCCTGGCTCGAGATCCTCGATATAGTCACCCCCGTTTTTTCTGAAGGCGATGTCCTCGGAAGCCACCCCGTACTTGCCGTCCTTCCAGCCCAGGACTCCGGGTTTGATCCCGCTCCGGTCGCGCAGGACGATCACGTCCCTCTTCCTGGTATCGGCAATGGCCATGGTGAAAGCGCCGGGGATCTCGCGCAGGAAATCGTATTCTCCGCGCTGGCGGTACAGATGCAGCAGGGCTTCTGTATCGCAACCGGTCTTCACCTGATCCGGAGCGATGCATTTATAGAATGTCCTGTCCACCTGGCCATTGTGCACCGCGGCCAACTCGCAGTCCAGGATGAGGATGTGGTTACCCCTGGGCTCGGGCTTGCCCCCGACCACGTGGGGATGGGCGTCTTCGAGGATTTCGTCCTTCCGGCCCCGGGTGGCGTAGCGGACGTGGGCCATGTAGGTATGGTAGTTGGGGCTGGGTAGGATCTTGTGCAGATCCGTCACGTCGAACCGGTCCACTCCACCGGCCCACTTGATTACATCTATGCGCCCGTCCCCCACGGCTGCTATGCCGGCGGCCTCCCTCCCCCGGTGCTGTAGAGAACGCATGAACGAATAGGCGTCGTGCAGGGTGTGAGCTACGGAGAAGCCACAGTTGTGAAGGATTCCCTCGGCCATATTCACCACCTCTATTAAGGACTATGAAATGGATGTGGATAGCTTTCCTCGGATAACCTCCTGATATCATCTCCCCGCTCAATAATATAAAGCAAACGTAAAACAAACGAAAATGACCGAAATACTTTTTCCTGCTTACCTTCTGAAGACATCGCTAGCTGGTGGTGTATCCCCGGAATCAATCGAGGCCAGATCCATCGGGCTACTGCCGTAAAGCGATGCTTGCGGAGTTGACATTTGCTCGGGCCGTGCGCTATATTATGCGGCCGAAAATACTGGTTTGCGGTTCCGCCCATATTGAGGAGGTTTTCATGTTCGGATTTTCGTTCGGGCCGCGGCGTCTGGTCCTTGGTTTTATCCTCCTGATCGCCTTTGCTTCTCTGTGCCCGGCCGTCGAACTCGATCCGGAGGAGTTCATGCCGGTGGAGGAGATCAAACCGGGGATGAAAGGATACGGTCTCACGGTATTTTCCGGGACTAAAATAGATACCTTTCAGGTCGAGATCCTCGGGGTGCGCAGGAGCACCCAGTGGCCGCGGTGGGACCTCATCTGGGCCAGGCTGGCAGGGGGGCCGCTCGAAAAGGCGGGGGTCATCGCCGGGATGAGCGGGAGCCCGGTCTACCTTGAAGACCGGCTCATCGGGGCCGTGGGCTACGGCTTTTGGGCTTCCAAGGAGCCGCTCGCCGGCATCACCCCCATAGAGCAGATGTTCGATACCTTTGAGGGCTCGAAGGGGCTTGGAACACCAGGGAAGAACTGGCAGGGTGGATTGGATGAGTACCCGGGGGTTGAATGGGGTGTAGCGCCCGAGGATCTGGAAAAAGGGGTTGACGCTGGATGGGGATCTGGCCCCGGCCTGGGGTCCAAAGGAGTAAAGGGGCTGCCCGGGGGCGGGTTGAACCTGGAGGCGGGGGTGGAGTCCAGGGTGGTTCCTCTGGCCACCCCGCTGATGATTTCCGGGGTGGACCACCAGGCCTTCGAGATGATGTCACCGGTGCTGAAAGGCATGGGGTTCCTCCCCCTTCAGACCGGAGGGGCCTCGGTCTCGGAGGTCGAGTCCCCCGAACTCGAGCCTGGGGCCGGGGTTGGGGTCCAGTTCATGAGGGGTGATTTGAACCTCTACGGATACGGCACCCTCACCTACCGGAAAGGGAAAGAGATCCTGGCCTTCGGCCATCCCATGATGTTTGAGGGGGAGACGAACATGCCGATGATCACGGTGGATATCCACTTTGTGGTCCCGAGTATAATCCAGTCCTTCAAATACGGCTCGGCCATAGATCTTGTTGGAGCCGTGACCCAGGACAGGGTCTCGGCGATCGCCGGCGTCGTAGATCAGATTCCGAATCTGACGCCCGTGGCTGTTCAGGTGACGGATGCGGGCGCGACGAAGGAATTCAACTACGAAATCATAAAGCACAAGCAATTTACCCCTATGCTGATCCGGATCGGCGTATTGGCCACCATAGGCGCTGTCGGGAAACTGTCGGGGGACTATGCGGTCGGGCTGAAGACGGAAGTGAATCTGGAAGGGCACCCCCCCTTCGCAATGGAGGATTTCTTTTCCGGCAATGGGGCTCCGTTCCAGGCAGGATACTCGGTGTACCGCACCTTTACCCAGCTTTTGGGCAACGATTTCGAACAAGTGAACGCGGAGAGTGTCTCCATGGAGCTCTCCCTCCTCGAGCAGAGAAGAAGCGCGGTCCTGGAAGGGATCCGGGTCGACAAGGACGCCATCAGACCCGGGGACCCCATCGAGGTCACCTTGTTTGTCAGGCCGTACCTGGAGGATACTCAAACAAAAAGGATCTCCCTCGAAATCCCCGAAGACGTGCCCGAGGGCATGCTGGAGCTGAGGGTCTACGATGCCCGCACCGCCTATGGCGTGGAACGCTGGCAGGCGCCGCACAAATTCAGGCCGAGGAACATGACGGAGCTGATCGGGCTGGTGCGGGAAAGCCCGCGCAACAATGAGTTTGTGGTCGATCTCTTTCTGCGCCGCACAGGGGCCACGGTCGGAGCCCTCGAACTGCCCTCGCTCCCGGCCTCCATGCTCGCGGTTTTGAAGACCACCCGGCAGGCGGGAGGATCCGGCCTGACCCAGGGCACCAATGTGGCGCGCCGGAAAATCGCGTTCGGTTACGTGGTTGCGGGGAGCAAGACCTTGCCCTTGCGAATCGACCGGAGAGCCAGATAAGACCATGCGATCATTCCTTTCCAATCAACTAAGAGGCCCTAACAAAACTCTTTGAGGTACTTCCAACAGATGAGAATACATCCAATGTCGAGAAAGGCTTCATGGAGATCACCTCGTCGCTCCCAGCGGACTCGAAGCCGACGGAATTGGTGCAACCATGCCAACGTTCGTTCCACCACCCACCGATAGACGCCCAAGCCGCTGCCGTGGGCTTGCCCTCGCCGAGCCAACACCGAGCCGATGCCCCGCTTACGCAAGGCGCGCCGATGGGCTTGCGAATCATAGGCCCGATCCCCTTGCACCCGATCCGGCCGACGACGCGGGCGGCCGACCCGACCGGCCACCGGGGGTATGCGATCCACCAACGGCAACAGCTGCGTCACATCATGCCGATGGGCCCCCGTCACCCCCGCCGCCAACGGCACCCCTTGGGCATCGGTGATTACATGGTGTTTGCTACCGGGTTTGCCGCGGTCCGTCGGATTGGGACCGGTGTGCGCCCCCCCCCAACCGCCCGCACCGAGGCACTATCGACCACCGCACGAGACCAATCAATCCGGTCGGCGGCCCTCAGTCGGTTCAACAGGATATGATGGACTCTTTTCCAGACCCCGGCTTGTTGCCAAGCGTGCAGGCGACGCCAACAGGTCATCCCCGAACCGCACCCCATCTCTTGAGGCAAATACTCCCAAGGGATACCCGTCTTGAGCACAAAGAGAATGCCGGTCAGCACCCTACGGTTATCCAGCCGAGGCCGCCCCCCTTGGGGGCCAACGGTTACGGGGGGCAAAACCGGTTCAATCAAGGCCCATAACCCATCGTCGAGTAACGGCTTGGCCATCAAAAACACCTCCATATCAAGACGGTAGAAGCAATACCGAAGAGGATAAGAATATAATGAAGCCTATACGCGATTCCAAGGTTTTGTTAGAGACTCTAAGGAGAAAAACATGTTCGGAAAAAAGATTCTGCGGGCATTCTGGGCCGCAGGTCTCTTGGGCATCCTTTCGGCAGCCGGGTCGTGGGCTGTAACCCCTTCAATCTGGAAGGTGCAGACGCAGGGAGGCTTCGAGGCAGGGGAGTTGACCAACATCTCGGTCAACAGCAGAGGAGAAGCCACCCTGGCGCCCTCTCTGGAGCAAATCGCCGACACCGAAGAGCTGTACATATGGTGCGTGGCTAGGGACGCCGGGGGGCGTGTGTACGTGGGCACCGGGAACAACGGCAAGGTCTTCAAGGCGACAAAGGCAGGGGAGTTGTCCCTGGTCGTGGATCTGGAGGAGCCGGACGTCCTCAGCCTGGCGCTGGACAAAAAGGGCAATGTCTATGCAGGGACTTCCGCCAGCGGAACCATTTACAAGATTTCGCCCGCGGGAGAATCGAGCACATTTTTCGCCACGGAAGAGGCCTATGTCTGGGCTCTGGTTCTGGATCCTGGCGGGAATCTGTACGCCGGGACCGGCGATAAGGGAAAAGTCTATAAAATCGCTCCGGATGGGAACGGGGCGGTGCTGTACGACTCCCCCGAAACCCACATCATGTCCTTGATCCGGGGGGAGGACGGCAACCTGTATGCGGGGGGAGAGGGCAGCGGCATCATCTATAAAATATCTCCCGCGGGGGCTCCCTTTGTGCTCTACGACGCAGCCGAAAAAGAGGTGCGGTGTCTGGCGCTGGATGCCGACGGGGTGCTCTACGCCGGAGCCATCGTCGGGGGAGGCACCAAGTCCGGCGCTCCGCCCATGCAGATGATGCCTGCGGGCGGCCCGCTGCCCGGGGCCATGCAGGGCGCCGGGGTCGAGGTGTCCGAAGGGGAAGAGACCCCGCTGCCCGGGCCCCAGCAAGCCGGTTCCATGCCTCCTTCGGGCGCTGTGCCGCCCGCTCGGGGCGGCCCGCGAGGCCCTGGGGGCCCCGGGGGGGGGTCGGCGCTCTACAAAATAGCGCCGGATGGCGTGGTCTCAAAGATCTGGCGCTCACCCGACCAGCAGGTGTTGTCCCTGGCCATCCGCCCCGGAGGGGACCTGATCCTGGGGACGGGGGGTGAGGGCAACCTCTACGCCGTGGATCCCGACCAGGAGGAAGCGACCAACCTGACCCGGTCTTCCGAAGCTCAGGTGACGGTGATTCTGAGTGGAGACAGGGGGATGATTGTAGGCTCTGCCAATATGGGCAAGCTCTACCGGCTGGGGCCCGGACACGCCTCCGAGGGGACCCTGGAGTCGATCGCCCACAACGCCTCGACCTGGGCCCGGTGGGGCCGGGCGACCTGGGAGGGCGAGGCCGGCGGCGGCACCCGGATCGGGCTCTCCACCCGCAGCGGCAATACCGAGAAACCCGACTCCAGCTGGAGTCCCTGGACCGCGGCGGATCGGGCCGACCACGGCCGCATCGCCAGTCCCAATGCCCGCTACGTCCAGTGGCGCGCCGAACTCAAGAGTTCAAAAGCGACGCAGACCCCTCTGCTCAACTCGGTTTCGGTCTCCTACCTGCAGAGAAACCTGAAACCCAGGGTGAATTTTGTGACAGCCGGTCCGCGCAACGGAGGGCAAGGCGGTCCCCGGAATAACCAGGGCGGTCCGTCCAGACCTCCTCAAGGCGGGGGCGGTCCGTCCAGACCTCTTCAGGGCGCCGGCGGCCCCCCCCCGCCCCCTCATCCGGGGGGTCCCCCCAGCCAGGGTGCTCCGCAAGGGGCTGCGGACCGACCCATCAAGGGCGCCGGGACCATAAGGTGGGGAGGGATAGACGCCAATGGCGACCAGCTGAGCTACGACCTCTTCTTTCGCGGTATCGAGGAAGAGGACTGGAAGCTTTTGAAGGAGGACCTCAAGAAAACCTCGCACACCTGGGACTCGGAATCATTCCCGGATGGTCGCTACCTGGCCAAGGTGGTCGCCTCGGACGAGCCGAGCAATCCGCAAGGGATGGCCCTTTCCGCTGAGAGGGTGAGCGATTCGTTCTCGGTGGACAACACCTCTCCCCGGGTGGAGAATCTCAAGATCGAGGTCCAGGGCAATAGCGCGACTGTGACGGGGGTGGCAAAGGATGCGGCCAGTCTTTTGAAAGAAGGCGGGTGGGCTGTGGACGGAGGGGAACTGGCGGTCTTTTTTCCCGCGGATGAGATCTTCGATTCCAGGGAGGAGGCTTTTTCCTTCCCGGTGGAATTGCCGTCGAGCGGAGAGCATACTCTGGTCGTCCGGGTAGTGGATTGGGCCGGCAATGTCGGGGCGCAAAAGGTGACGGTAAAGACCAAGGGGGACTAATTCATCACAACCGCATATTCCAGCGCAGGGTAGTGCCGTGCGACTCGGGAAAGAAAAAACAAATCCCGCCGGCGCACACCAGGCCCGAGGGCCGCGCTCCGATGGACGGGAGGACATCGTGGGCTTGGCCGATGGGGGCCAGGGGGCAATGGCGACGAGTCGAAGTTTGTGCTACACCCCGCCAAAGGCGGTATAGCCGCCGTCCACGGTAACGATGGAGCCGGTGACAAAACTGGCCTGGTCCGAGACCAGCCAGAGGGCGGCCCCGGCGATTTCCTCAGGTTTTCCCAGACGTCCCATGGGAACCTGGGCAATGATCTGCCGGCCCCTGGCGGTCAATTCCTCGCTATCCTGTTCCACCAGCAGGAACTTGTTCTGTCCGGTGAGGCAAAAGCCCGGGGCAATGGCGTTGACGCGGATGGTCGGCGAATAGGTTTGCGCCATGTGCACGGCCAGCCACTGGGTGAAGTTGCTGGTGGCGGCCTTGCCGTTCGAATAGGAAATGGAACGGGTCAGTGGCGCCATGGCGCCGATGGAAGAGATGTTGAGAATGGCGCCGGCTTTTTTGTCGGCAAAGATGCGACCCGCTGCCTGCGAGGGAATGACGGCGCTCATGTAGTTCAGATCCATCACCCGCTTCAGGGATTCCGTGGGGATGTCGAAAAACTCCATTTCGGGGGAGGTGGTGGCCTCCTTCTGGCTGCCCCCGGCACCGTTTACGAGTATATCTATGGTATCGTAAGCGGCCAGGGTTTCCGCAAGCGCCTGTTCGACGCTTGCGGTGGACAGGACGTCGCATTCAATCCCCAGGCCCTTGCCTCCGGCCCCGCGGATCTGGTCTGCTTTCTTTTTTGCGGCTTCGCCTACTTTGTCCCAGATGGCCACGCGAGCCCCTTCGCGGGACAGGGCTTTTGCTATTTCTCCACAAATGGCACCACCGGCCCCGGTGACGATTGCGACTTTCTCCGCAAGGTTTAGATCCATTTCAACTCCGTTGAGGGCGACCCTCAAGGCCTTTTACCTGTCGAGTGGGATATTGGATGCTGCTCGCCGGGAACGGCTTCTCAATCTTCGCTTTCCAGGAGCTTGAGCCGATCCCCGGCCTTGATGTGCTCCTGGCCCTGGAGCAGGCGCACCTTGGACAGGCGGGCGCCGATGATCTCCTGGACTTCGAGTACGCCGATGGGCTGTAAGGTGTCCAGATTTTCTTCAATGGCTCGCTTGGGGCCGGGGTAGACCTCGAAGCGGAGTCCGGCGCGCAGGCGGTTCTCGCTGCCGATATTGATGTATATTTCATCCTCGTAGACCGAGAGGATCTCGGCGGGCTGGTTGCCCAGCTTGAGGCCGCTGGGCCGGATCAACTCCTCCAGTTTGTGGATCACCTCGTCCATGACTTCGACCGTGGCCTGGCCAATGGCCGTGCCGAGAAATTCCTCGGAACCGAAGGTCATGTCTTTCAGCCCCAGGAACTGGACGTCCTGGGCGCGGGGCTTGCCCAGCAAGTCCAGGCCCAGATCGCGGTCGATGATTTCGCGACTGGCCCGGACGGTGCCCGCCTCTCGTTGATCGCGGACCCACAGGCCCTTCAATTCTATATCGGCGATGCCGGTGTAGGACTTGTAGCCTCCCAGCAAGGGATCTCCTACGGAGACCCTCTTCATGTCGTAGTCCTTGAGGGTGCCCCGGACCAGCATGTCGGCCTCCAGGATGCGGCCGGCCTCCAGGATCTGTTCGGGCTTGAGTTTTTTCGGGTTTTCCACGGTCTCGGCCATGGCCTCGTAGGGCACCACGCGCCAGTTCGGCAGGGGGTAGGCGGCCAGTTTGACGCTCAGCATATAGGCCATGGCCTGCTCTATTTCCCAGACGCCCTCGCGGAATCCCGAGGTATTGACGAAGGGCATGACCGCGATGTACTGCGGCGCTACGGCGGTGGAATCCTCTACGTGTCTCTTATCCTTCAGGTACTGTGCGAGCGCACTGGGTTTCTCTGCAGCCGCTTCTTGCGCGCCCTGGGCGTCCGTGCCAGGTTGGTCCAAGGGGCTGGTGAGGGGGGCACAGCCGTGCCAGAGGATCATCACAAGGCCGCCGATAAGAAGCTTCATGGATTCGTCCGGTTAGATCTGTCCATACCTTGTGCTAGGGTAATCGGCAATGGATTATTTGTCAAGTAGGGGCCGAGCGCCCCGGGTCGGGCGACCAGAGAAGCCGGACGGGCCTTGATGCAGGCTTCTTTTTGCCGTGTCTTATGGCAAGCAAAAATTCTCCCGCTCTGCCGCTGTGGCATGGGGAAATTGCTTATCTTTATATGGTCTGGTTCAAGGGGTAGGCCATGCACGAGGGTTATACCGCAGAGCGGCTTTTGCCGGAGGAGTTTCTGGAGCGGCTGAAATCGATACTGCCGGCGGCGCAATACCGCCGTTGCGTGCAGACCTTCTGCCGGAAGACGGCCACGGCGTTTCGCGCCAATCCCCTCAAAGCGGAAAAAACGTCCCTGGAAGAGGAATTGCGCGCTGAGGGATTTGGATTGGAGCCGCTGGCCTGGAAGAGGGATGCCTTTGTGGTACCCCACCAGCAGCGCCGGCCCCTGACCGAATCCAGGGCCTGCCGGGAAGGCCGGCTCTATATCCAGAATCCCTCCAGCATGGTTCCGCCCCAGGTCCAGGATCCCCAGCCCGGCGAGTGGATCCTGGACCTGGGGGCAGCGCCGGGCAGCAAGACCGTGCAGATGGCCGGCATGATGGGCAATGAGGGCGAGATCGCGGCGGTGGAGTCGGTCCGTTCCCGCTTTTTTCGTCTGCGGGCCAACCTCGAGCATTGCGGGGCCACCAATGTGCGGACCTATCTCAAGGATGGGACTCGGGTGTGGAAGAATTGCCCGGAGATGTTCGACTGGGTGCTGCTGGACGCGGCCTGTTCCGCGGAGGGGCAGTTCAATGTCCACGACTCCTCCAGCTACGCCTACTGGAGCCCCGGAAAAATCCGCGAGATGCAGCGCAAACAGAAGCGCCTGTTGGTCTCGGCCGTGCAGTGTCTGAAGCCGGGAGGGGTGCTGGTCTATTCTACCTGTAGCTTTGCACCGGAGGAAAACGAGGTGGTGGTCAATTCGGTGCTGGAAAGATTCGGGGCGGCGCTGCGCCTCGAAGAGGGGGCGCTGTCCCTTGCCCGGGTACAGCAGGGGCTCACCTGCTGGCAGGATAGATCCCTGCACCCGGATTTAAGCAGGGCCATCCTCATTCTGCCCGATGGGGTGATGGAGGGGTTCTTTGTGTGTTGTTTGCGCAAGCTGGAAAGCACCCTGAAAGAGGACTTCTCTACCCGATGATGCAAAAAATACAGGTATTGTGTGCAGTTGGCTGGCTGCTGGGGGGCTGTGGCACGGACGACAACCCCTTGCGCCAGGACGAGGTCGTGCTCCAGAGCCAGGTGGTGCTGAAGCCCGAGGAGGGGCTGGAGGAGGCGGTGCAGGTGGACAGCGTGCACTGGGAGCTGGGCCTGCTCAACACAACGGTGCCGGAGGAGGTGGAAATCGAGGGCCTGTTCCAGATTTTTTTCCGCAACCTCGCGGCCCGACCGGTGGAGATCCGCTACGACCTGCGCTTCCTGGACGAGGACGACTTTCTAATCGATAACTTCAACCCATTCGGGCAGCCCCTGCGCCTGGAAGCGGATCAGGCGCGGGAGGCGGCCGGAGGGTTCATTATCGAGATGGGGCATGTGGAGGACTTGAGGCTGGTCACCACCATGCTGGTGGTGGCCCGCGTCAGGGCGGTGCAGTAGCTGGGGGAACCTTGGCAAAACCTTCACCGGCCCTGCGCCAGGTTCGACATTCGGGCTACACAGCGCGTTTTAAGATGGTCAGTACTTCACGGAATCGGCGGGGCGGCCGTGCGGGGCTTGTGCCTCTGGCGTTTTATGAGGCCCAAGGCGCTCTTGCCCCGCTCTCCCTTCCTGCTGCTGCGTCCACTCGCAGCCCCCACCACCCCCCATAAAACGCTGCCGGCACCATCCCCTCCCGGCCTTGAGGTCCAGATAGGTACGGGTTCGTGAATCACTGACAGTCTCTAAGTCTATAAGATACAGGATAATGATTCACTTGAACAGCAGCTTCAGGTAGAAGAGCGGGTTGGTGAAGTATTTTTTGGGTACGGCATTGGCGATCATGCCGCAGATCAGCTCGCCCAGTTCGGGATTGCCCGCAGCCTTGCGGATCACCAGGTTGAGGAGGGATTGCCAGCGTCCCAGTTGCTGCATGCGGGTGCTGATTTTCAGCTCGTCCCCCAGCGCGTCCCAGAGGCGCTGGTCGTAGCGCTTGAGAAAGCGGGCGCTGAAGTCGTTGGCCTGCAAGGCCTCGACCGCGGTCTCCACGGCCGTGCGCGCCGAGTACAGGGCATTGCCTATGCCTTCGCCGGTGAAGGGATCGATCAGGCTGGCCGCATCCCCCAGGAGGAGGAAACCCTCGCCGTAGATCCTGCGGTGCTTGCTGCCGGCCGGCAAGTTCCAGCCCACCGGCTCTTCGAGAGGCCGGGCCGCGGCAAAGCGGTCTTTGAAGGCCGGGCTGTGGATCACCTTGTGCAGGGCCTGCACGAGGTCGACGCGGTGTTTCTTGAGGTACTTGTGGACCATGCCGATGCCGACGTTGGCGCAGCCGTTCTCCAGAGGGAAGATCCAGAAGTAACCCGGGAGGGCTTCCTCGACGAAGTGGAGTTCGATCTGGTCCTGTAGATCCGCGACGTTTTCATAGTAGCAGCGCAGGGCCACGATCCAGTGCCGGCTTTCGTGCTTGTAGAGCCCGCCCTGGCGGGCGACCATGGAGTTGAAGCCGTCGCAGCCCAGGACCAGACGGCCCCGGTACTCGACCACTTCTCTGCTGCCGGCCGGGCGGCCCCGCACGCCCCGCACCTGTCCCTGCTCCACGATCAGTTCGCGCACATTGAAGCCCTCGATACAGGTCGAGACCTGGCGGCGGGCCTCCTCGAAGAGGAAGTGGTCGAAAACCTGGCGGCGGATCACAAAGCCTTCCATGGGCATGCTGGTGCTGGTCAGGGTATCCTGGTGGTGGTATTGCCGCAAGTCGATGTGGAGGTCGGTGTGGGTCGGACTGCCAAAGACGACCGACTGGATGAGAGCGCCGGGCAGGGCGCGCACCTTGTCCAGGAGGCCCAGTTCGTGGAGGATGGCCACGGACTTGCCGGAGAGGGCGTCGCCGCAGATCTTGTCGCGCGGAAAGCGGTCCTTGTCCAGGAGCAAGGTCTTGAGCCCTCGGCGCTGGGCGTAGAGCGCGGCCGTGGAGCCGGCCGGACCGCCGCCGACAATGATGAGGTCGTAGGTCGGGTCTGGAGCCATGAGGGATTCTCGTCTTTTAGAAGATAGGCTTCTAAGCCAGCACGACAAGAGCAGCCTCTTAGCGATTCGGGATCTCGCCGGGGCCAGGTCTTGCAAAAGAGCCGATCTTGTGTACATTTTCTAAGTTTAACCAAGATTTCATCTCATAAAATCACGGAGTCGCAAAGCCATGACAGTAGATTCCACCGACGCGGCACAATCAAGCGGAACCGGCGTCGAAGAACGCCGGTTCCAGACCGAAGTGCAGCAGTTGCTGCACCTTTTGATCCACTCCCTCTACACCCATTCGGAGGTGTTTGTCCGGGAGTTGATCTCCAATGCATCGGATGCCCTGGACAAGGTCCACTTCCGCTCGCTCACGGACCGCAATATCGTGGATCCGGACGCCGTGCTGGAGATTGATGTCCAGGTCGAGAAGAGCGGCAAGATCCTGACCATAAAGGACACCGGCATCGGCATGACCCGCGACGAGGTCACCCAGAATATCGGTACCATTGCCCACTCCGGCTCGACCGAGTTCCTCGAGCAGATGGCCGAGACCAAGGACGACGAGCAAAAGCTCAGCCTGATCGGCCAGTTTGGGGTGGGGTTCTACTCGGTTTTCATGGTTGCCGACCGGGTGGTCCTCACCACCCGCAGCGCCGCTCCAGAGGCCGAGGCCGTGATGTGGGAGTCTACCGGGACCGGCAGTTACACCTTGTCGACAGCGGACAAAAAGGACCGGGGCACCGAGATCAAGATCTACGTGCGCAGCGACAGCGAGGAGTACCTGGACGCCCATCGGCTCGAGCAGATCATCCACAAACACTCGGATTTCGTGGCCTATCCCATCAAGGTGGGCGGCAAGCAGGCCAACGACACCTCGGCCCTGTGGACCCGACCCCGCAACGAAATCACCGAGGAGCAGTACCACGAATTCTACACCCACGTGTCCGGGGACCCGGAAAAACCCCTGGCCTACGAGCACATCGTGGTGGACGCGCCGATCCAGTTCTACAGCGTCCTCTACCTCCCCGGGCACATGCCCCTGAATCTGCTGTTTACCCAGGAGCCCAGGATTTCGCTCAACCTCCACGTCAAGCGGGTCTTTATCCAGGACGACTGCAAGGAGCTCCTGCCGATCTATTTGCGCTTTGTGCGCGGCGTGGTGGACTGCGACGATCTGCCCTTGAATGTTTCGCGCGAGACCCTGCAGCACAATCCGGTGATCGGCAAGGTCCGCTCCAACCTGGTGCGGCGGATCCTGAATATGCTGGAGGGCATAGCCAAGAACCGCGCCGAAGACTACCTCAAATTCTGGCGTTCTTTCGGCATGGTGCTCAAGGAAGGCATCACCATGGACTTGGAAAACAAAAACCAGATCGCCGGGCTGCTGCGCTTTCACTCCTCCCTTAGCGACGACCCGGAGGAGTTGGCATCGCTGCAGGAGTACGTGGACCGGATGCAGACGGACCAGAAGGAGATTTACTACCTGACCGGCGAAAGCCGCGAGGTGATTGCCCAGAGCCCGCTGCTGGAGGCCTTTGGCAAGCGCAACCTGGAGGTGCTCTGCATGAGCGATCCGGTGGACGAGTGGGTGGTGAACGGCCTGCAGAAGTTTGCCGACAAGGAGTTCAAGGCCATCGACGCGGCGGATCTGGACCTGGGCGAGGAGGTCAAGCTGGAGGGGGTCGGCCAGAAGGACAAGGCGCAGACCATCGAGCTGGTCAGCTTCCTCAAAAAGGAGTTGGGGGACCGGGTCGCCGACGTCGTGGAGTCGAACCGCCTGACCGACAGTCCGTGTGTGCTGGTGGTGCCCCAGGGCGGTCTGGGCCTCAACATGGAACGCATAATGAAAATGACGGACCAGGAATTTTCGCCCACCAAGCGGATTCTGGAGATCAATTCCTCCCATGCCATCATCCGCAATATGGGCCAGGTCCTCAAAAAGGACCGCGACTCCGAGCAGCTCAAGGAGTGGTCCCAGTTCCTGGTCGACTACGTGCTCCTGGGCGAGGGCACGGTCGAGGATCCGCAGCGGGTCACCCGCACCCTGCAGTCGATTATGAGCGCGGCCACCGACCAGGCGGCCAAGGAGGATTGATATGTCCGACGAGATTCGCACTCTGGCGCAAAATGCTCGCCAGGCAGCCCTGGGGCTGGCGAGCATTTCGGTGGAGGTGCGCAACGCCGCCCTGGAGGCAATTGCCCGGGGCCTGGAAGAGGAAAGGGAACGGATCGAGGCGGCCAACCGGGAAGACCTGGAGGCGGCCGGCGAAATGGTGGAAAAGGGCGAACTGGCCGAACCCCTGGTCAAGCGCCTGGTGGTGGGCGGCTCCAAGTTCGAGGGGGTGGTGACCATGGCCCGCGGGGTCGCGGACCAGCCCGATCCCCTGGGCAGGACCCAGAGCGCCACCGAGCTGGACGAGGGGCTCGAGCTGTTCAGGGTATCGGTGCCGATCGGGGTGATCGGGGTGATCTTCGAGTCGCGGCCCGACGCCCTGGTGCAGATCGCCGCGTTGTGCCTCAAGTCCGGCAACGCGGTGCTGCTCAAGGGCGGCCGCGAAGCCTGGCGCACCAACCAGGTACTGGCCGAGGTGATCGCCCGGGCCGCGGCCGAGGTAGAGGGGATCCCGGAGGGCTGGATGGCCCTGCTGGAGACCCGCGAGGACGTGCGCGCCCTGCTGGACCTGGACCAGTACATTGACCTGATCCTACCGCGAGGCGGCAACGAGTTCGTGCGCTACATCATGGAAAATACCCGGATTCCGGTCATGGGGCACGCCGACGGGGTCTGCCACGTGTACGTGGACCGGGCGGCCGATCTGGACAAGGCCGTGCGGGTGGTGGTGGACTCCAAGACCCAGTACGTGGCGGTGTGCAATGCGGCCGAGGCCCTGCTGGTGCACCAGGACATTGCCGCGCCCTTTTGCGAGCGGGCCTTTGCGGCCCTGGAGGAAAAGGGGGTGGAGATCCGCGGCGACGAGCGCACCCGCCAGCTGAGCCGGAGCAACGGCCGGGTCGTGGCGGCCAGGGAGGAAGACTGGGGTTTTGAGTACCTGGACCTGGTGCTGGCGGTGAAGGTGGTGGACGGCCTGGAGGCGGCGGTGGAGCACATCAACCGCTACGGTAGCCATCACACCGACGCGATCGTGAGCGAGGACGAGGAGGCGGCACTGCACTTTTTGCGCAGCGTGGACTCGGCCTCGGTTGTGCACAACGCCTCGACCCGCTTTGCGGACGGGTTCCGCTACGGCCTGGGGGCCGAGGTGGGGATCAGCACCAACCGGCTGCACAGCCGCGGGCCGGTGGGGCTGGAGGGGCTAACCATCTACAAGTACATTCTCACAGGAGACGGCCACACGGTCGACGACTTCGAGGGCGATTCCCCGCGTCCCTATACCCACCGTCGCCTGGAGGCGGAATGGCAGACACGGGAGGTCAGGTAAGACAGCATGAGCGAGCAGACACAGACGGAGCGTCCCCGGATCAAACGCCACATTTTTCTCTGCGCCACTCCGACCAAGCCCAAGTGCCACGCGGACGGCACCGGAGCGGAGTGCTGGGAGTTCTTGAAGAAGCGCCTGAGCGAGCTGGGCTACGGCCATCCCAGCAGCGGCATCCACCGCACCAAGGCCGATTGCCTGCGGGTGTGCGAGAGCGGGCCGACGGTGTTGGTCTACCCGGAGGAGGTCTGGTACCATTCCATGACGGTCGAGAAGCTGGAGCGCATCATCCAGGAGCACCTGATCGGCGGTCGGGTGGTGGAGGAGTACGTCAACCAGGAGCCGTTCCGCAATCTGGACTGAACCGGGCGCAGGGCTTATAACGGGGATGGAGGATGAATTGTTCGGACAGCTCTTCACGGCCCTGGACCCGGTTCAAGCCGCCTCACTCCTGGCCCGGCTGGACCAGGAG
The DNA here is from genome assembly GCA_965219385.1 of Candidatus Latescibacterota bacterium. GTDB lineage: Bacteria > Latescibacterota > UBA2968 > UBA8231 > UBA8231 > CBDCNM01. Next base: position 236,342 of record CBDCNM010000001.1, read on the forward strand.
ACCACTACCCGTCGCCTCGAAACATTGCCGCGGAACACCGCCACGGAGCTCAGGGAGCTCATGGTCTACCCTCCTGAGACCGCCGGCCACCTCATGGATCCCCAGGTGACCACCTTTCGGGCGGACGAGGCTGTGGAAGATGCCATGAGGCGGATCCGGGGCCATCCCGAACGCCGCATCCTGGATCTGTGCCTGGTGGACGAAAAGGGCCATCTAACGGCTGTAATTCCCCTCCAGGAGGTGGCCATTGCAAGCTCGGACCAGCGTCTGGAGGCGCTCGTTCGAGGCCAGCCCATCAATGTCCAGGCCATGTCCTCCCGCGAAGAAGTGGTAGAGCTCCTGGAGGAGAAGAAACTGGCCAGCCTGCCGGTAATCAACTTCGAGGGCCGGCTCCTGGGCATCATCCAGCACGATGTCCTGGTCGAAGCCGCCCAGCAAAACGCCAGCGGGGATATCCAGGCCATGGTCGGGGCCGGACGCGAAGAGCAGGCCCTTTCCAGGGCATCCTTTGCGATCCGCAAGCGGCTCCCCTGGCTCCAGATCAACCTGGTGACCGCCTTTCTGGCCGCTGCCGTGGTCGGCCTGTTCGAAGGCACCATCGCCAGATTCACGGCCCTGGCTGTCTTCCTGTCGGTGGTGGCCGGCCAGTCCGGCAATACCGGGGCCCAGGCCCCGGCCGTAACCATGCGGGGGTTTGCCCTGCGGCAGATCCGCGTGCGCAACTGGCGCCGGATCGCCACCGTTTTCTGGGACTGGCTACCTTGCTCTCCAGCGCATTCAACCTGGCTCTTTGAAGGAGAGGACGGACGCTCAGAGGGCCATTGCGACGGCACGCCGGCTTCCGAGCAGAGGATGGTCGAGCGGGATGTACACCTGTATCGCCTGGTGAGCCGGCAAGCGGTAGGGACCCGGCGCATGCTGCTGAAATAGGTAGCCGGTCCGCCGAGGGTTGACCTATCTTCGAAAAAGGACTTAATTTTCTCATGGGGAACGACGAACCGCGCACAAGGTATCCTATGAGCCTCACCGGATCTACAAGTTATTGTCCAGCCACAGTTCATCTAAATCGAGCCATAAAATCAACCTGGTCAAAAGTGCACCTCACAGGTGCACTTTTTATTTTTTAAATCCAAGAGGGCGAAATGGAAGGCTTATTGCAGCTGTTGCAACTTCAGGATGTGGACAAGGAATTAAAGACACTAGAGGAAGCCAAGGAACAGTATCCTGCGGAAATCAGCGATCGGCGGGAGGAACTGGACAAGGCCCGGTCGGCTCTGAAAGAGCAGGAAGACCAGCTGGAGGAACTGGCCCGGAATCGACGCCATTTCGAGCGCGAACTCGAAGGCGCCCGAACCAGTCTGCAGGAACACGAAAAACGCTTTGCCGAGGTCACCAACAACAGGGAATACGATGCCCTGCAGATCGAAATAGAATCCTGCAAGACGCGGATTTCCGAGCACGAAACCCAGATCCTCGAAACCATCGAAGCCACGGAGCAGCTTCAGGAAGAGGTAGAAATCGCCAAGCAGGACTACGGGGAAGTCCATCGGGACCAGCAGGCGCGCATTGACGAACTCCAGGCCAAACTGACCTCTCTTCAGGAGGAGGTAGACGGCGTGGAAGAACGACGTCAGGCCGTGGTTGAGAACATCGGGGCAAACCTGTTGCGGGTCTACAAACGCAGCCGCAAGGCCAAGGGGATGAGGGTGGGTCCGGTCCGAAAAGGCGCCTGTGGTATCTGTTTCCGCCAGTTGCCGGCGCAGCAAAAAACCAATGTGCGACGCAACGAGGCCGATATACAGTACTGTGAGAGCTGCGGCACCATTATGGTCTGGGATGAACAGTCGGCTTAACGGAGTGGGTCGGGCGATCGCGCTGTCCGGCCACAGGGCCGGAGGTGAGGAAAGTCCGAGCTCCCCAGGACAGGACGCTGGGTAACACCCAGGAGGGGCGACCCTACAGAAAGTGCCACAGAAAACACACCGCCCGGAATCCTCTGGTCTTCGGGTAAGGGTGAAAAGGTGAGGTAAGAGCTCACCGCGTTTCCGGCGACGGAAACGGCAGGGCAAACCTCGTCCGGAGCAAGGCCAAATAGGGGAGGAGAGGTGGTCCGCCTCGCTTACAACTCCCGGGTAGGCCGCAAAGAGGCTGTGGGCAACCACCGTCCAAGATGAATGATCGCCCCGCGCCCCGCGCGCGGACAGGACTCGGCTTATAGACCCACTCCCACTTCTTTCGTTCATTGAGTCCGTTTCCCCGGGCCTGGCCACAGGACCGGACAGCGGGAATTTTTTCAAGGGCGCCACAGGAATCAATGCATGTTCGCTTTTCTCGTCGCTCTGCTGACAACGGGTGGGTTGATAGGCCTCCTGCACGCCCAGGACGTGGTCGAATCCCTGGCCCTCGAAACAGACCAGGAAGAACTCATTGAGGGCAGCGTAGACTGGACCAACCAGATCCTGACGGTGTACGGGGAAGGTATTGCCCCCGAAGGCGAGACCGACCCGGTGCGGCGTCGCCTCATGGGCTTTCGCGCCGCCAAGGTCGAGGCCCGGCGAAACCTGCTGGAAATGGTCGGCCAGGTCCACATCGACGCCCGCACCAAGGTCGGCATGTCCATGGCGGAAAGCGACGAGATCCGCTCCCGGATCACGGGCATCGTCAAAGGCGCCCGGGTGATGACCGGCAGCCAAACCGAGACCGATGGCCTCTTCCGGATCGCCCTGCGGATCGTCCTGCGCAACGAATTCGCCGAGGCGGTGCTGCCGGACTACGCCCCCCCTGACCCCCTGGAACCTCTCCTGGTAGAAACGGATTCGCTTGGGACCGATTCGCTCCAGGTCTACTCCCCTCCCCAACCTTATACCGGCTTGCTCGTCGATGCCCGGGGCCTGGACCTGCAGCCCAGCATGGCGCCCCGCCTGGTCAGCGAAAGCGGCTGGGAGATCTACAACGCCGGGTTCGCCGACCGTCAGGACGCCACGCAGATGGGCGTGGTCGGCTACGACAAGGACATGAATCGGGCCATGAAAAGCGACCGTCTGGGCGGAGAAAAGGCCCATCCTCTCATCGTCAAAGCCCAGGATGTATCCGGTCTCTACAGCGCCGATGCAGTGATCGCGGACGACGAGGGGATCTGGGTGCGCATGGCCGACGCGGAGCAGGGGTTCCTGTCGCAGTGCCGGGTGGTCTTCCTCCTGGGTCCCGAACCCGTGGTTGTGGATTCCATCCTGGTGGATTCCCTCTACATCAACTCCACCTATGTCGATACCACCCATTTGGAGGGAGATGAATTTGAATTTTCCGAACAAACTGGCGCGCGCGATAACCCAGAATGATTCCTTGCTGTGCATAGGTCTGGACCCGGATCCGGACAAACTGCCGGCGAGTGTCGGGACCCAGGCCAATCCCGTCCTCTCTTTCAATACTCAGATCATTGACGCCACCGCCGACCTGGTTTGTGCCTACAAACCCAACTTCGCCTTTTTCGGCTTGCTCGGAGAACGAGGATGGTCCACCTTGAAAGCTACCCTCGACCACATTCCCGAGACCATTCCCGTCATCCTGGACGCCAAGGTAGGAGATATCGGCTCCACCGCGGAACACTACGCCCGGATGTTCCTGGACGAGCTGGGCGTCGACGCCCTCACCGTGAATCCCTACATGGGCCAGGACGCCGTGGCCCCTTTTCTCGAACGCCGGGAAAAGGGCGTCTTCCTGCTCTGCCTGACCTCCAACAAAGGAGCCGAGGACTTCGAAAAGCAAAACCTGGAGGATGGCCCGCTCTACCTGCGCGTGGCCCGCAAGGCCCGGGAGTGGAGCCCGGCCGGCAACTGCGGTCTGGTGGTGGGCGCTACTCAGCCAGAGGCTATCCAGGGCATCCGCGCCCTGGTCCCGGACCGGCCCCTGCTCATCCCCGGGGTGGGCGCCCAAGGCGGGGATCTGAAGACGGCGGTTTCCAGCGGCCAGGATGCCTGTGGCAACGGGGTCCTGATCAATGCCTCGCGTTCAATTCTCTACGCGGGAGACGGGCCTGACTTTGCCGCGGCCGCGCGCCGGACGGCCATGGAACTGCGCCGGGAGATCAACGCTTGCCGCACCCGCTCCGGATAAGGGGTCCTAGTGCTCTTTGTTGCCCCGGCCTCCATGTAGTTCAGGGCAATGTCCTGGGTGCGTTCCCGGGCTGAGCCGGTGGACAAAAGCTTGCAGCCTTTGCTAAAATCAACCACAAGCACTACGTTTTAGATCACTTGCGCAAATGGGAGTCGGGGTGTAGCGCAGTCCGGTTAGCGCACCTGCTTTGGGAGCAGGGGGTCGTCGGTTCGAATCCGACCACCCCGACCATTAAATGAGCGCGATTTGGAAAAACTGAAGTCCATCGTCAAAGATCGCGAAAACAGTCGGGAGCTAATAATTGACCGGCGACCGGTCGTCCGCCGAAAATGCCATCATCGCCGGGGGCAGCGCCTTTAACATCCGCGCCGAGTCCCTGCGCCTGGGGGACTTCTCGCGGCGCGACGTCGAGTCGCTGCTGGCACAGCACACCGAGGAGACCGGCCAGGCGTTCACGGACGAGGCGCGTGCCGCGATCTGGGAGTTGACCCAGGGCCAGCCGTGGCTGGTCAACGCGTTGGCCTACGAAGCCTGCTTCAAGAACAAGGCCGGGCGCGACCGCCGCCGGGAGGTGACTGCCGATGCCATCCAGGACGCGCGCGAGCAGTTGATCCTGCGCCGGGAGACACACCTGGACCAGCTCACCGACAAGCTCCAGGAGGAGCGGGTGCGGCGGGTGGTCGAACCGCTGCTGAGCGGTGCTGACTCCGCCGGCTCGATTGCCGCCGACGACCTGCAGTACGTGCGCGACCTGGGCTTGGTGGCGATGGTCCCGTCGCCATCGCCAACCCGATCTACCGCGAGGTGATCCCCCGCGATCTTACCTACACTACCCAGGAGATGTCGATCCACCACGACCCGGCCTGGTACGTTGATGACGGCGGTGCCTTGGAGGTGGGCAAGCTGCTGGCCGCCTTCCAGGAGTTCTTCCGCGAGCACTCGGAGCACTGGGTGGAGCGTTTCCAGTACAAGGAGGCCGGTCCGCAGTTGCTGCTGCAGGCGTTTTTGCAGCGCCTCGTCAACAGTGGCGGGCGGATCGAGCGCGAGTACGGCTTGGGCCGCAGGCGCACCGATCTGCTCCTGGTGTGGCCGGTGGGCGGGAATACCGGCCGGACGCAGAAGGTCGTCATCGAGTGCAAGGTGCTGCACCGGGGTCTCGAGCGGACCCTGCGCGAGGGTCTCGAACAGACGCGCGCCTACATGGAGCGTTGCGCTGCGGCGGAAGGGCATCTCGTGCTCTTCGACCGCAGCGCGGGCAAGTCGTGGGATGACAAGGTGTATCGCCGCGAGGAGGCTGAAGGCGGCGCACCGGTCACGGTGTGGGGGATGTGAGCGGATGATTGTTAGGAGATTGGCGACGAAACGACTACATCGTGGTTGTCTTCTACTTGGGGTGAGATGAAGCAGTGGTTGTTCGCGCACTCGACGGAGGCGGGAAGCGTCCGATGAGCAAAATGCTTGGAAGGTTCATTAAGGTCTGCCTTATCACCCTGGGTGGGCTGGTCGTAGTAGCGGTGGCCGCCATTGTCATCTTCTACGCGTTCATCCTCAAGGGTGAAGAGGACTTGCACGCGGAGATGCTGGAGCGGGTGGTAGCCGCCGGCGCGCAAGCGCAAGCACACGACCAAAGATATAGATTAGAGTGAACTACATCTGACGAGATAGCGAGAGATATGTCATCTATCATTTCAGCCGAGCTGCCAGGCGATTATTCCCGGAGGATCAAGAGCACGCGGGACACCAGAGGGCTGACCCAAGTGCAGTTCGCCGCCCTCCTTGGCGTTTCCTATGCCTCTGTCAATCGCTGGGAGAACGGACAGGCGCGTCCCAATAATCTGGCTTGGCAGCGCATCGTCGAGATCGAAAAATCGTTGGACAGCGGTGTGCCTAGAGACTCTGACGAGGGGCTATTGGTGCCGCCGGGCGTGGACTTCTCTGCCGACCCAGATGCTGTCTCGGTCGTCGCCGAGGCGCATCGTCTCGCCTACGGACACCTTTTTAATTCGGCGTTCGCCGCGGAAACCTCGCTGATTGACCCGCTCCCGCATCAGCGGATTGCCGTGTACGAGCAGATGCTGCAACAAGCCCCCCTGCGATTCTTGCTAGCCGACGACGCGGGGGCCGGCAAAACCATCATGACGGGCTTATACGTGCGCGAGATGCTGTCTCGCCGCCTCATCCGTCGCGTGCTCATCGTGCCGCCGGCTGGCTTGGTCGGCAACTGGGAGCGGGAAATGCGCACCCTGTTCCGCTTGCCGTTCCGCATCGTCAGCGGCGCAGACGCACGCGCCGGCAATCCCTTCCTCGGCCCAGAGAGCGACCGGGTAATCGTCAGCATCGACACCTTGGCCGGGGAACGCATGTTCGGCCACCTCAAAGATCCGCAAACCGACGCCTACGACCTCGTCATCTTCGACGAGGCACACAAGCTGTCTGCGGATCGCCAGCCGGATTTTCGGGTGCGCAAGACGGATCGGTACAAGCTGGCGGAAGCTCTAGCTGGTGCCGAGGTAGAAGGCGAGCGCTGGGAACTCTCTTGGTCGGCTCAACACCTGCTGTTGCTGACGGCCACGCCGCACATGGGCAAGGATTATCCCTACTACTTCCTGTGGCGTCTGCTGCTGCCGGACGAGCTCTCGACCTGCGACGCGTTCGACACTTTTCCCCGCGCATCTCGGAAGAGGCACTTCATCCGCCGGACCAAGGAGGAGATGGTCCGCTTCGATGGTTCTCCCCTGTATCCACAGCGAAACTGCGCCACCCTGAGCTACGACCTCTCGCAGGGACCACAGAGCGAACAGGAGCTCTACGACGAGACGACTGAATACATCCGGTATTACTACAACCGCGCCGGAATGTTGAACCGATCCGCGGCCCGCTTGGCGATGAGCGTCTTCCAGCGGCGTCTCGCCAGTTCCACCTACGCCCTCATGCGCTCCTTCGAGCGTCGCCAAGAAAAGCTCGCAGGGCTGATTGACGACATTCGGAACGGGCGACTCACCGAGGAACAGCTCGCGCGCCAACAACGGAGCCTAGACGAGCTCGACGACGTCTTTGAAACGCGGACCGCCGATGAAGAGACTGCAAGCGAGGACGGAGGCGAGCAACACGAGGAGTTCGAGGGCGAGGCCCTAAGCGGCACCATCGCGGTCAACCTCAGTGAACTAGAGACAGAACGCCGCACAGTCGAAGCGTTATTCAACAAGACCCGAAACCTGTTCAACACTGGCGAGGAATCCAAGTTTGAGAAGCTGCGCGAGGTGCTCAGCGATCCGCAATACCTCGACGAGAAGCTCATCGTCTTCACCGAGCACCGCGACACCGCGAAATTTTTGGTGCGCCGACTCGAAGGGCTCGGCTTTACCGGTCAAGTTGCTCTGATCCACGGCGGCCTGCCCTACCAGGAGCGGGAGCGCCGAGTCGAGTTTTTTCGCCGACCAGCAGCGGAAAGTGGGGCCAACTATCTAGTGGCCACCGATGCCGCCGGCGAGGGGATCAATCTACAGTTCTGCTGGCTGATGGTGAACTACGACATCCCCTGGAACCCGGCGCGGCTCGAACAGCGGATGGGCCGCATCCACCGCTATGGCCAGCAGCGCGATCCAGTGGTCGTCGTCAATCTGGTGGCCGGCGGTACGCGCGAGGGGCGGGTGCTGAAGACCCTGCTCGACAAGCTCGAAGCGATCCGCCGTCAGCTCCAGTCCGACAAGGTTTTCGACGTGGTGGGTCGGCTGTTTGAGGGACTGTCCATGCGGGACTATCTGGAGCAGGCGGTCACTGAAAATGCCGACACCGTTGCCGAGCACTTGGAGGGCGACCTTACAGAGCAACAAGTCCAGGCTCTTGCGGAGCGAGAGCGCGTGCTCTTTGGGGAAGGCGGCGAGGTGCGTCGGCGATTGGCGCATCTCAACGACGAGGTAGAGCAGGAAAACTATCGCCGGTTGCTGCCCGGATACGTGCGCCGTTTTGTGGAGCGAGCCGCGCCGCTGCTCGACTTGCGCATCGAGGGCGATCCAGAAGCCACTTTTGCGCTGGTGCCCGCCCGGCCCCGCGCCGCCGATGCCTTGTTGCCTGCACTTGAGGTCTATTCCGAGGAAGCGCGCGCGCGACTGACGGTATACAAGCCGACGAACCGCGAAGATGCCGTCTGGATGCACACCCCGGCGAGCCGGTGTTCGACGGCCTCTCTGCCGCGATCCTGAGTCGCTGCGGGCGCGACGAGCTCAAGGGAGCCGTGTTCACCGACCCTTATGCGACCGAGGCATATCTATTTCACATCGCCCTGATTGCCGTCGAACAGCACAGCCAAGACAACGCAGAGCCGACCGCTCCGCAGCCTCTCGAATCGCGCCTGATCGGGCTGCGCCAATCAAGCGACGGCACCGTAGAGGAATGCCCAGTCGAGCATCTGCTTCTGCTCAGGGGTGCCCACGGCTTCGCGCCGAGCCGGGTGCCACTGGCTACTCTGGCTCGCGACATGGTTGTCGATGCTGCCCAGTTCATCCGCGAGGACGTGAGCGAGCGCATCGTACAAACCCATCGCCAGCGCCGCCTCGACGGTCTGCCCGCCCGCCTGGAATTCGTCAATCGCGGCTTCGACTTTCAGGCTGCCGAACTCGCTGCCGCCCGATCTCGCCTTAGCGCAATGGCCCGCGATGGTAATCGCTACGCCCAAGAGGAACTCTCCAAGGTCAAGGAACGGCAGCGGAGCTTGATGGCTTCCCGCAACCATCGCCTCGCCAAACTGCAAGCCGAACCAAACCTCATCCAAGCTGGTGAGATCGAGTTCCTTTCACGCCCTCGTGGTGCCGGCCCAAGATTCCGCGGAGACTGAGCGCTACGATGCCGATGTCGAAGCTATCGCCGTGGAGGTGGCTACCGATTATGAGAAGCGCTTCGGTGCCGAGGTGCAGGATGTCTCGCGGCCCGAATTGGCCCGGCGCGCCGGGCTGACCGACTGGCCGGGCTTCGATCTGCTTTCTCGCCGCGCTGGAGAAGAACGGCGTGCCATAGAAGTCAAGGGACGGGCCGGTACCGGCGGCATTGAAATGAGTGATAATGAATGGGCCAAGGCTTGCAACCTCCGCGACGAATACTGGCTCTACGTCGTCTTTGACTGCGCCACGCCGCACCCGCGTTTGGTGCGGGTGCGCGACCCGTTTGCCAAGCTGCTCGTCAGAAGTCGCGAGTCTATCGCCTATACCATCACCCCGGGGGCTGTTATAGAGGCAGCCGAGTGACGCAGACGCGATTGCATCAATCGGGCTCATGGAGGGAAATTGTGGAGTGGAGGTCCTGGAGGAACAGGTTGCGCGACAGGCGTAAGATCCTGCCAGCAAGGAGTGGTAACAAATGACGACAACAGCCATGCGTTTTTTTAACACCGCCGGCCCCATCAAGGCGGAAATGCACTATCACGTCCCGCTCCTAGCGCGGCTCGATGTCGAGGACCTTCTGCTGCTCATCCGGCAGTGGAAGTACTTCGTCTTGCACGCGCCGCGTCAGACGGGCAAGACCTCGGCGTTGTTCGCCTTGAGGGATCAATTAAACGCCAGCGGCGAATTCCGCTGTGTGTACGTCAACGTCGAGGTGGGCCAGTCGGCGCGGGAGGACGTGGCCGCGGCCATGCGGGCCATACTGGGTCAGATGGCCTCGGAGGCGGAGTACGTTTTGAGCGACTCCACTCTGGGGAAGGTAAGTCTCGATACCTTCGAGGAGTTTGGCCCGCACCAGGCTCTCCGAGGGACGTTGGCCCGGTGGGCCGAGTTGGACTCCAGGCCGCTGGTGCTCATGATCGACGAGATCGACGCCCTGATCGGCGACACCCTGCTGGCGGTGCTGCGGCAATTGCGCGCCGGCTACCCGGAACGCCCCCGCCGCTTTCCGCAGAGCGTGGTCCTCTGCGGCGTGCGCGACGTGCGCGACTACCGCATCCGGTCTTCCGCCGAAAACGCCATCGTCGCCGGGGGCAGCGCCTTCAACATCCGCGCCGAGTCCCTGCGGCTCGGGGACTTCTCGCGCGCCGAGGTCGAGTCGCTGCTGGCACAGCACACCGGGGAGACCGGCCAGACGTTCACGGACGAGGCGCGACGCGACGTCTGGGAGCTGACCCAAGGTCAACCATGGCTGGTCAACGCCCTGGCCTACGAAGCCTGCTTCGGCAACAAGGCCGGGCGCGACCGCAGCCGGTCGATCACCGCCGACGCCATCCAGGACGCACGCGAGCAATTGATCCGCCGCCGCGAGACCCACCTGGACCAGCTCACCGACAAGCTCCAGGAAGAACGGGTGCGGCGGGTGGTCGAACCGCTGCTGAGCGGCACCGCCTCCGCCGGCTCGATTCCCGCCGACGATCTGCAGTACGCTCGCGACTTGGGCCTGGTGGCACAGGACGGCCCCGTCGCCATCGCCAACCCGATCTACCGCGAAGTGATCCCGCGCGACCTCACCTACACCACCCAGGAGATGTCCATCCACCACGACCCCGCCTGGTACGTCGATGCCGGCGGCGCCCTGCAGATGGGCAAGCTGCTGGCCGCGTTTCAGGAGTTCTTCCGCGAGTACTCCGAGCACTGGGTAGAGCGCTTCCAGTACAAGGAGGCCGGCCCGCAGTTGCTGCTGCAGGCGTTTTTGCAGCGCCTCGTCAACAGTGGCGGGCGGATCGAGCGCGAGTACGGCTTGGGCCGCAGGCGCACCGATCTGCTCCTGGTGTGGCCGGTGGGCGGGGCTACCGGCCGGACGCAGAAAGTCGTCATCGAGTGCAAGGTGCTGCACCGGGGTCTCGAGCGGACCCTGCGCGAAGGTCTCGAACAGACGCGCGCCTACATGGACCGCTGCGCTACAGCGGAAGGGCATCTCGTGCTCTTCGACCGCACCGAGGGCAAGTCGTGGGACGACAAGGTGTATCGCCGCGAGGAGGCTGAAGGCGGCGCGCCGGTCACGGTGTGGGGGATGTGAGCGGTGCCCGCCCGACTTTAAAGCCTGCGGAGGAGACCGAATTTGAGAAAGGAGAACAGCATGGGCACAGATCGCACTTACGGCCCCGGGGAGATAGCAGCCCAAGGGGAAGCCATTTACCGAGAACAGATCCAGTCTAAAGTTGAGCCGGCGGAGAAAGGGAAATTCGTAGTCATTGACGTTGAGACCGGCGACTATGAGATCGACGCAGGGGACGCGGTGGCTACGCGGCGGCTCTTGGAGCGGAGGCCGTCGGCCGTCACATACGGAGTGCGCGTCGGCCATCGCGCAGCATACAGCCACGTCGGTGGCTTCCAGAATCCCAAGCACGATGATTAAGGGAAAGGTTAGCGAGAATCAACAGGCGTTGCTTCCCATAGACATTATAGACGGCGAAGGCCGCCCGAGGTCATTGGAGGTTATCCTGGACACCGGGTTCACTGGGTATTTGACACTGCCTCCGGAATCCATCCGTCGACTGGGACTGACCTCCATTGGTCAACGGACCTTTGAGCTAGTGTTGCGTCGTATAAATAACTTTACGAGATGGTGGTCATGTCGTAGGTTTCTCTTACCACCCCTTCTGAAAGGAGAGATCTATGGCGATGGGGCGTCCGTTAACGCCGTTAGCGCTGAGTGCGTCGGCCCGAGCACAATTGGAATCGATGGCCCAATCACGGAGTCTTCCACACGGGTGGGTGCGGCGAGCGGAGATCGTCCTTTGGGCCGCCGAAGGCTGGCCCCATGAAGCGGTCGCTGCAGCGGTGGGTGTGACGCGCGCTACGGTGGGCAAGTGGCGCCGGCGTTTTCTCGAAAACGGACTCCATGGCTTGCATGATGAACTGCGTTCAGGGGCGCCGCGATCGATCACCGACGAGCAGGTGGCCGAGGTGGTATACAAGACGCTGAAGACCAAGCCCCAAGACCGAACCCAGTGGTCGGTGCGCTCCATGGGCGCGGAAACCGGCCTCACCAAGGACGCGGTGCATCGCATCGGGCGCACGTATGGTTTGCAGCCCCACCGACACAAGCACTTCAAGCTTTCCACCGATCCTTTCTTGGTCGACAAAGTACGGGATATCGTCGGCTTATACATGCATCCCCCCGAGCACGCCCTGGTTTTATGCGTCGACGAGAAGAGCCAGATCCAGGCGTTGGAACGAAGTCAGCCCCTGTTGCCCCTGGGCCTGGGCTACGTGGAAGGGGTTACGCACGACTACAAGCGCCATGGCACCACCACTCTGTTTGCCGCCCTGGACGTGGCCACCGGTGAAGTGATGACTCCGTGCAAGCCCCGTCATCGTCACCAGGAGTTCCTCCCGTTCCTACGCCACATCGAGGACAACGTGCCCCGCGGTCTCGACGTGCATCTCGTGGTTGACCATTACGCCACCCACAAGCATGCCAAGGTCAAAAAGTGGCTGGCGCGGCGCCCCCGATTTCACCTTCACTACACCCCCCCCTATGCTTCGTGGCTCAACCAGGTGGAGATTGGGTTCAACATCATCACGCGCCAGGCGGTTCGGCGGCACTCGTTCCGCAAGGTAAGAGAGCGCATCGAGCGCATCGAACGCTATACCGCCCAATGGAACGCCAACGCGCACCCTTTCGTATGGACGGCTACGGCCGATTCCATCCTCGCGAAAATCAAGAGACTTTGTGAACGAATCTCTACGACACAACACTAGCTAGCGGGGAACTCTTTGAGTTTGCGGCCTACCTTGCCATGGTGTCCTGGCATGGACGCCTCCGTGATGTGCTGGTGCTACAGTCGGATAGTGTTCCGTTGCTGGGCATGACTCTGCTCTGGGGTAGTCGAGTTACTGTGGATGCGTTGGACGACGGAGAGGTTATCGTTGAAGAGCTTCCACCAGCCCAGTGACGGGAAGTCGAAGGCCCATGCGCCGCGGGCGACGTTCGGTTGCACGAATCGAACTCATGGAGGAAATTGTGGGAGGCACGGTTCTTTTCGGAGACGCAAATACCGAGCCATTGCTCAGGGTAACGGCTCTGGAGTCCCTGGGTATCGAAGTCGATCCGCTCAACCAGCAACTGAAGAAGCTGCCGGCAGTGCGGCTCAAGAGCCTGCGGACGAGAATGATAATTGAGAAAGGAGAACGGGATGGGACGACAGCCGTGCCTGGTGCGCGTGCGAGATCCGTTTGGAAAGCTCACGCCCGTGACGGCGAGTCGTTCGTCTACACCATAGCTTCAGCGGAACTGATCCAGGCCGCAGAGATATAGGGAGAGTACAGAATGGGAGCAATACACGTAACCGTTGGCATACGGAACCCGGCCGAGCCAGAAAGGGTCTGGGAAGGATTATTTCTCGTCGATACGGGCGCTACCGATTGTCTCGTGCCCAGACAGCACCTGGAATCCATAGGCCTCTTGCCCAAGGGGCAGAGGGTGTACGAGCTGGCCGATGGTAGCGAAATCCGAATGGGCGTCACAGTCGCTCAAGTAGAGTTCATGGGGGAATTCGTAGGGGCAACAGTCGTATTCGGTGAGCCCGACGCCGAGCCGCTGCTCGGATTGACCGCCCTCGAGTCGGTGGGCATCGAAGTGGACCCGCGCAACCAGACGCTAAAAAGGCTGCCAGCGGTGCGCCTCAAGAGCCTGCGAACAAAATCGAGAAAGTAGGAGCAGCATGGGAGTACGACAGCCGCGTTATAGCAAAGGATTCAAAGTGATGTGGGAGATGATACAGGGCACGGCAGAGCGAGCCGAAAAGTAGGGCCATGACCTCTCTCAAGAGAATATTGATTATTGCCGGACCAAACGGTGCGGGCAAGACGACGTTTGCTACCGAATTTCTACCAAACGAAGCGAATTGCCCCATCTTCATAAATGCGGATCTCATCGCTTCAGGGCTGAGTCCGTTTCGACCGGAACTAGTTGCGATACAGGCTGCGAAGCTGATGCTAAACGAGATTCACGAACACGTGAGAAGAGGAGACAGTTTTGCCTTTGAGACGACCTTGAGTGGGCGTGGTTATGCACGTTGGATTCCTCGCTGGCAGAAACAGGGCTACCGGGTGAAACTATTCTTCCTGCGGTTGCCGAGTCAAGAAGCGGCGATCAGCCGAGTCAAGAAGCGAGTGCTAGAAGGAGGGCACGACGTGCCGGAGCCTGTGATTCGTCGTCGGTTTTTAGCGGGCTGGCGCAATTTTGAGTCAATCTATCGAGAGCTTGTAGATGAGTGGGCTATCTTCGATAATTCGGGTAGGGTCCCCGTATTATTGGCTGAGAGGTAAATCGAGATGAGTTCGCAGAATCAAAAATCGACCAAGAAACCACGTGACCCAGATATTGTTGGAGCTGAAACGGCGATGATGAGAGCGGCCGAACGTGCACGACGTCGGGCTATAGAAACTGGCAGCGAAATTCAGAAGTCTCTCAGTACTAACCTAGCCGAAAAGTCTGTCCAAGCAGCGGTTGCGGCGATCGAGATATACAATAAGCCAAATTTTTCTTATCGAGAAGAATCATTTGCTATACTGATGACGAATGCGTGGGAGTTGCTGTTAAAAGCGAAATGGGTGTTCAATCACGCAGATGAAGAGAAGGCACTATACGAGCTAGTTGATAGTGGTGCTGGTAAGAAAATTACCAAAAAGAATCAGAGTGGAAATCCTATAACGCATAGCATAAGCTACCTTGTAAAAGAGCTGTTCAAAAATAAAAAATCAGGATTGGAGACAGGTTGTCGTGACAACATACTCGTACTTATAGAGATTCGCGACAACGCGGCTCATTTCCTCCATAAGGATTTGTACTTGGCTCGCCGCCTTTTAGAGGTTGGGACTGCGTCGCTTAGTAACTATCTTCTGCTTGTAAGAAAGTGGTTTCAGATGGATCTATCTCATTATGACTTCTATCTCATGCCAATTTTCTTTTTTCATGCTTTTGAGACTATAAAACCGGCCTCTACAGCTCATTATACAGATCAGACTAAGAGGCTGCTTGCATTTATAGATTCTCTAGAACAAAAAGAACTAGAACAAGATAGCCAACAATATGTAACACTTAGATTTGAAACACATCTGGTAAGAGGTAAAGACGCATCGGCTGTTGAGTTTCGTTGGACGGACGATCCGAACGCACCAGTAATGAATCTCCGTGAAGAAGACGTCCTTAAGAACTACCCGATGACGTATCGGAATCTTGTGGACAAAATGAGAAAGCGCTACGATAACTTCTTGGAAAATAAGAGATTTCACACATTGCGTAAGGCACTAGATAATGAGAAGAAGTACTCCATTGAACGTCTTCTAGATCCCGCTAACCCCAAAAGTTCAAAGAAACGCTTCTATAATTCCAATATCCTTCAAGAATTCGACAAACACTATAATAAAAGGACAGGGTGAGCGACCCGTTTGCCAAGCTGCCCGTCAGGAGCCATGAGTCTATTGCCTACACCATCGCTCTAGCAGGCCGTTGAAAAACCAGGGTTTTTGCACAATGCACTGTGGGATAGGACGGCACCGATCTTGAACCTCCATTTGCAAGCAAAGGTCTCGAAAGCACCCAGACCTTTGCTAATGCGATCCCAAGCCCGTTTGAGCCGGTTAGTAACGACGAAAAAGCCCGATATCAGGCCATGGAGACCCCTCGGAGTCCCCTTCCCGGTGATTTTGCGCATCACCAACCCCAGATTAAAAGCGCCGCCATGAATACACCGGCGTTTATAGATCTTGTCCTGACTGCGCAGGTGCGTGCGTCGCAGGCCCCCCGTTTCATAAGCGTGGGCGAAACTGCGTTCCGCGTACTCAGCGCGAAGCCGTTGCAGGGCGTGGCCACGGACCCCTCGTATGCGACGCCGATTGGCATACACGGCCGCCTTGGCCTGGGGATCATTCTTCCACTGGCGGCGCCCGCGACCGGGTTCGGAAAGGTAGCTGCGGATCTGAGCGCGCTTCAACGTCTTGGCGGTGTAATTGCTGTGATAGCCCTTGTCCGTTACCACTTCGGTGAGCACGGGCGGCGGCGGCCGTCCTTTGTGAGCCGCCTCGGCGACCAGGCTCGCCTCCAGATTCATGGAGGCCTGCAGCAGACTCCAGGGCAGAGACGCCGTATCGCCCTCGTCAGCGCCGCACACCTGAATCGCTACCAGGGCCTGGGTGTCCAGATCGATCGTATGCTCCGCCTTGTGCGCCAAGTGGGTACGCCCGTCTTTCATCTTGGTAATGCGCGCCTCCGGGTCATGGGGGTGTTGCCAGTCCTGGTTGGAGCCTTTGTGCGCACGCTTCTGGTCGAGCTGGGCCAGATCCTGCCGCGTCGGCGTCTCGATGCCTTCGGCCTGGGCCAGCCCCTCCAGATAGGTGTGGTAGCTTTCCCCACTGTCGCGCCGCACGATGCGGCGCAGGGCGGCGTTGGCCTCCAGCGTGGTGGCGTCCACCGCCACTGTCTTCCCCTTGAGCAGGCCTTCCTGGGCCAGCACCTTCAGCACCCAGTTGAAGACCTCCTGATGCACCTCCAGCGGCAGGCGCTGACGAATGCGCGACCGGCTCGAATGGTCCGGTGTGGTCTCGGTCAAGGCGTAGCCCAGAAAGTGGCGCAAGGCCAGCGAATCGGCGACCCGCCCGTCCATGCCGCGCTCCGAGCCCAAGCCCTCGAAATAGCCGATCATGAGCATGCGGAAATAGACCCCGGGGGCAATACTGGGTCGTCCCAAGGTCTCCGCATAATAGGGGGCGCAGCGCGCTTCCACGAAGGCATCAAATCCATGCGATGCCAGCAGCTTATTGAGTTGGGCATAAAACGGATGCCCCGGCGCCTCGGGCAGGTCATGGGTCTGTACCCACATCTCCTGCTGCTGACTTTCTCGACGCTTGCTCATCGACATACAACAACCTCCTTCAGCTATTACTAATCTAGAATAGAAAGAATAGACTTGTATGCCAAGTCGCCTATTTTTGATATAGCAGAACTTTTCAGCCTTTTTCAACGGCCTGCTAGGGGCCTATGTCAAATCCGTGGCGTTTTCGCCGGATGGAACCACCCTGGCCAGTGGGAGTTCTGACAGGACGGTTCGGTTGTGGGATGTGGACAGCGGCCAACAAAAGGCCAGCTTGGAGGGGTATACCAACGGGGTCCGTTCCGTGGCGTTTTCGCCGGATGGAACCACCCTGGCCAGCGGAGGCGGCACGGTTCGGTTGTGGGATGTGGACAGCGGCCAACAAAAGGCCAGCTTGGAGGGGTATACCAACGGGGTCCGTTCCGTGGCGTTTTCGCCGGATGGAACCACCCTGGCCAGCGGAGGCGACACGATTCGGTTGTGGGATGTGGACAGCGGCCAACAAAAGGCCAGCTTGAAGGGGCATACCAACAGGGTCCGTTCCGTGGCGTTTTCGCCGGATGGAACCACCCTGGCCAGCGGAGGCGGCACGGTTCGGTTGTGGGATGTGGGCAGCGGCCAACAAAAGGCCGCCCTGGAGGGACATTCGGATTTTGTCCATTCCGTGGCGTTCTCTCTGGACGGCCGCACCCTGGCCAGTGGGAGTAGGGACGGCACCGTTCTCCTGTGGGATACAGGTGACGCCCCGACGCACATTACCGAGGTGGCGACGCCGGAAGTGCCGGCCACCAGCGGCCTGGAGCCCAATGTGCCCAATCCTTTCAACGCCAGCACCCGGATCGCCTACCGTCTGGCCAACCCGGGCCCGGTGCGGCTGGAGATTTACAACACCCTGGGCCAGTCGGTGCGCACGCTGGTGGACGAAGTCCAGGCCGCCGGCGTGTACCAGGTCCGCTGGGACGCCCGCGACCAGCGGGGCGCGGCGGTGGCGACGGGGGTCTATCTCACGCGCCTGCACTACCCCGGCGGGGTGCAGACCCGGCAACTGCTCTTGCTCAAGTAGCCCGGAGCGCGGGGCGGCATGAGCAGCGGCCCCATAGCGGATAAATAGCGTTCAGGCATTAAAATGGAGCGCAATGGCATCTTCGCCCAGGTGAGCCGATGAACCATAGTGAAATCGTCAGTTTCTTGTGGGGCGTTGCGGACCTGATCCGCGACAGCTTCAAGCGCGGCAAATACCAAGACGTCATTCTGCCGCTGACCGTGCTGCGCCGTCTCGACTGCGTGCTCGCTCCGACCAAGGAGCAGGTGCTGCAACGGCAGACGGAGCTACGCCAGCGTGGATTAGAGGACCTAGATTCGCAGCTTTGCAGAGCCTCGGGCTTCGCCTTTTACAATACTTCGCGCTATGACTTTGACAAGCTGCTCGCGGATTCACCGCAGCTTGCCGCAAATCTCAGGAACTACATCGCCGGCTTCAGCAGCAACATGCGCGAGGTGCTGGAGCGGTTCGACTTCGACAACACGATCAGCAAGCTCGACGAGGCGGGGCTACTGTTTCAGGTTCTAGAGCGGTTCGGGATCGTTGATCTGCACCCGAAGCGGATCGATAACCCGACCATGGGGACGATCTTTGAAGAGTTGATCCGCCGCTTCAACGAAGCCCTGGACGAGAACCCCGGCGAACACTTCACGCCCCGCGACGTCGTCCATCTGATGGTGGATCTCATGCTCGCGGGTGACGAAGAACGCACCGCAGACCCCGGAGTAGTGCGCAGTGTGTACGACCCTTGCTGTGGATCGGGTGGTATGCTGATGATCGCCAAGGAGCACATTGCGGGTGGGACGCACGTAAACGGCGATCCGCCCCGCCCTGCGATCAACCCACAGGCGGAGATTCACCTTTTCGGCCAAGAAGTGAACCCAGAGACCTGGGCAGTCTCGAAATCCGACATCTTCATAAAAGACCCGTCGGGCCGCGACGCGGACAACGTTGCCTTCGGAAGTACGCTATCCAGCGACCGCCATGATGGCCAAACCTTTGATTACCTGATTGCCAATCCGCCCTACGGCAAGGACTGGAAGCGCGACAAGGCCGCGGTCGAAGCAGAACACGAGCGGAGCGCGGCCGGCCGCTTCGGACCTGGATTGCCGCGCATCAGCGATGGTCAGACCCTGTTCCTGCTGCACATGCTCGCCCATGCCAAGTCACTGGACCAGGGCGGTGCCCGCATTGCGATCATTATGAACGGTTCGCCGCTGTTTACTGGCGATGCGGGTAGCGGCGAGAGCGAGATTCGCCGCTACATCCTCGAAAACGACCTGCTGGAGGCGCTGATTGCGCTGCCCGAACAGCTTTTCTACAACACCGGCATCGCCACCTATGTGTGGCTGCTGACCAACCGCAAGGCACCAGCACGCAAGGGCAAGGTGCAGCTCATCGACGCCACTGCGTTCTGGGTACCGATGCGCCGGAGTCTCGGCGACAAGCGGCGCGCGGTACCGCCGGAGAAGGCAGCCGATGTGCTGAAGCTCCTCGCCAATTGCCAAGACGGTGAGACGCGCACGCTCTCAGACGACGGCAAGGAGGAGGAGCGCATCGTCAGCCGCGTCTTCTCGACGGCGCAGTTTGGGTATCGCAAGATCACCGTTGAACGGCCGTTGCGGCTCAATTTCCAGGCGAGCGCGGAACGGATCGAGCGCCTCAGCGCACAGACAGGCTTTCAGAATCTGGCTAAATCGAAGAAGCGAGGAGAGGCCGGTGCCAGGGAAGAGGCCGAGGGTCGAGCTCTGCAGCAAGCTATTCGGACCATGCTCAAGATGATGCCCGATACCCTTCACAAGGATCGGGAAGCGTTCCTCAAGGAGCTTGCGAAAGCGACCCGGAAGGCCGAACTCAAACTGCCGGCACCGGCGAAGAAAGCAATTCTCGACGCTATGACCGAACGCGATGAGACGGCCAAGATCTGTCGCGGTAAGGGCGGTGAGCCTGAACCCGACCCAGAGCTGCGCGACACCGAGCGCGTGCCGCTGGCCCAGGGGGAAGATCCCGTGGACGGCGATGGAGTGCCAGCCAGCGTCCGCGCCTTCTTTGAGCGCGGGGTCAAGCCTCATGTTCCCGATGCTTGGATCGACATATCGAAGCGCGATCACAGGGACGGAAAGGTTGGCTTGGTCGGCTACGAGATCAACTTCAACCGCTACTTCTACCAATACAAGCCGCCACGGCCGATCTCGGAGATCGAGACGGAGATTCAGAAAATCGAGACGGACATTCTGGAGATGCTGAAAGGCATGTCTACCGAATAAAAGGACCGCTGCGCCTGGAAAGGGTATCGATATGCTGATTCATAGATTGAAGGTCGCCGGCCTCCTGTCGTTCGGACCCGACGGGATCGACTTGCCTATGGAACCGCTGAACGTGCTCATCGGCCCGAACGGTTCGGGAAAGTCGAACTTCCTCGAGGCGATTGCCCTGCTCAAGGCGGTCCCCCGAGATGCATTCGAGCCGCTCACACTCAGAGGTGGCCTTCGAGAGTCGCTATGGAAGGGGCCAGGGCCGCCGAAGTCGATGACCATGGAGGCCATGCTTCACTATCCGTGGGGCGGCGAGTTGCGGCATTTCTTCTCGCTGGGGGAGGTGAACGGTCGCCCTGAGTTGACAAACGAGCAGGTCCAGCCGGTTGGAGAGTGTGGGGACAAGCGTGCCGCTCTGGCCTATTTCCGGCCCCCTCGAGAGGAGCGTACCGAGTCATTTCTGCGTCAGAATTCTCCTGATCCAACCGACCCGAACGCACCAGACAGCCTTTTTATGCACTTGCTTGAGGACGGTTTCCACTTCAGGAGTGACTTCCTGCCTGACTTCTCGCTGGTATCGGTCGCCAATCCCAACGACTATCCAGCGCTTTGGTATTTGAACAGACAGTACGACGCCTTTCGACTTTACCGGGATTGGCCGTTTGGACCTTCGGCGGAGTTGCGGCTGCCGGCGAGCGTGCACGCCCATGCTGACTACCTCGATGAGCAAGGGACCAACCTGGCGGCCGTGCTGTCGAACTTTCCTGGAGAGAACAAGAGGCAGCTCATCACAGCATTGCAGAAGCTCTACGACGGAATCGTCGACATCAAATGCTCGGTGGTCGGCGGTACCGTCACCCTGTTTCTGGAGGAAAGCGGTAACCGTGAGATCCCGGTCACGGGCCTGTCGGACGGCACGCTGCGCTACCTCTGCCTGCTGGCCATTCTGTTGCATCCCGAGCCTCCGCCGTTGGTGGTCATCGAAGAGCCGGGACTGGGGCTGCACCCGGACCTTTTGCCGACGTTGGCCGACCTGCTGCGCTCAGCGTCCCAGCGCAGTCAACTGATCGTGACGACACATTCGGATGTGCTGGTAGATGCGCTGACCGACACCCCGGAGAGCGTCGTGGTCTGCGAAAAGCACGAGGGACAGACCGAGATGCGACGGCTTGACAAAAACGATCTGGCAAAGTGGCTGAAGGATTACACACTTGGCAACCTCTGGAGTTCCGGGCAATTGGGGGGGAATCGTTGGTGACCGCCGTGCTTTACATCGAGGGTGGAGGCGATAATCGCCGGCTTGGTGCACAATTCCGCGAAGGATGGAAGAGTTTCTTCACAGCGGCTGGACGCGGTGGCCGCATGCCGAAAGTGGTAAGGGGCGGCTCTCGACAACAGACGTTCAACCGCTTTGCGACGGATGTCGCTGGTCCGAGTGCGGGTACCGTTCCGCTCCTCCTCGTGGACAGCGAAGGTCCGGTTGCAGCGAGTCACTCGGTCTGGCAGCATCTGCAGGGACGCGACGGCTGGAATAAACCTGCGGAGGCTGGCAACGATCAGGCATTCCTGATGGTCCAGATCATGGAAACCTGGTTCCTGGCCGACCGCCAGGGACTGCGAAGCTACTTCGGTCCACTCTTTGCTGAGAACGCGCTCAGGCAATGGCCCAAGTTGGAAGACCTGTCCAGGGGGACGGTTCTCGCCTCGCTGGATAGGGCCACCGCCCAATGCCCAAAGCCGTATGCCAAGGGCAAGGCTTCATTCGAATTGCTGGCGCAAATTGATCCAACTCTCGTCGAAGCCTCGTGTCCGCACGCCAAGGATCTCCTGAACCGGCTGAGGGAGTTGTGATGGGTTCCCGGCTCAATGAAGAACCGGGAGGGTGATTCTAATGTCGGCAGTTAGTGACAAGTGCCGACATTCAACGTCGTTTTTCGAATGGCTGACGTACTCGGTCTGGAGAGTCATGGGATGGAATGGTGCGGATCCAAGTAGACCGGACGCTGGCCGGAGGATGGGCCCTGGCAGCATGGATTGAGGCTGGACGATGAGAACTGCGCAATCAAAGGAGGCGAAGTAGATGACGAACCGGTCCGCCGACATTGGGGCGAGCGGCGTCGGATCCATTATGGGTGCGGAGCGATACAGGCCCTATCCGGCCTACAAGAACTCCGGCGTCGAGTGGCTGGGGAAAATTCCGGCGCATTGGGAGGAGAAGAGGCTGAAACATCTTGCAACCGTCAATGACGAGGCGCTCCCTGAGACTACCGACCCAAGTATGGAAATTACCTACGTGGATATTGGGAACGTCGATTCCATTCAAGGAATCACGGATGTGGAGGAGTTGGTATTTGAGAATGCACCTTCCCGGGCACGCCGCATTGTGCGCCAAGGCGACGTAATAATCTCGACGGTTCGGACTTACCTAAGAGCGATAGCCCAAATCCAGACGACGGATGCCAACCTTATCGTGTCCACTGGATTCGCGGTAATACGCCCCCGACAAATGGACGACGGATTTGTCGCCTATGCTGTAAACGCTCCTTATTTTGTTGAACGTGTTGTGGCACATTCCGTGGGGGTGAGCTACCCGGCCATTAACGCGAGCGAACTCGCCTGTTTGGATATAGCTTTTCCATCTCTTCCCGAACAACGCACCATCGCCGCCTTCCTCGACCGCGAGACGGCCAAAATCGACGCCCTCGTCGCCAAGAAGGAGCGGCTGATCGAGCTGCTCCAGGAAAAGCGCACCGCCCTCATCAGCGACGCCGTCACCAAGGGCCTCGACCCCGACGTGCCCCTGAAGGACGCCGGCGTCGAGTGGCTGGGAGAGATTCCGGCGCATTGGGAGATTATGCGGTTGAAGCAAGTGTCTCGGATCCAAGGCGGATTTGCGTTTTCTACTGATTCATTCAGAAACGAGGGGATTCCAGTAATCCGAATGAATAATATCCGTCGTGGGGTATTGGAGCTAGATAATGTAGTTCGGATACCTGAACATAAATGCAAGGACGAGTTTGCTCTCAACGAAGGAGACATAATATACGGGTTGTCTGGAAGCATCGGTGCTACCGGCAGCCTTGGAAACTATGCTGTTGTCAGGAAAGGTGATACTCCTGCGCAACTAAACCAACGCGTTGCACGATTCCGACCCGTAATGGACCGAATCATAGAAAAATTTCTGATTGGATCCCTACAGACAAGTGTTTTCTACGAGCAAGTTCTTTCATATACGACAGGTACTGCTCAGTTCAACGTAAGCACAAACGACATTGGCAATGTCGTCTTGGCATTACCACCGATTAAGGAACAACGCGCCATCGCCGCCTTCCTCGACCGCGAAACCACTCCGGTCGATGCCCTCATGGCTAAAGTCCAAGAAGCCATCGACCACCTCAAAGAACTCCGCACCGCCCTCATCTCAGCAGCAGTGACCGGCAAGATCGATGTGCGGGAGACTACCGAGTGAACCGGGGCAAAGTGCAATCAGTACTGCTGCGCTAGACGCGGCAGATAGTTCTTTCCTTATTCGCCCCTTTCTATTATCTTATTAGCGTATTACAGCATTAACGCTAATAAGAGCCATTCTTATTTTCACATCTGAAGACAAGAGCAAATTGTGAATCTTGATATTGACAGGACACGCCACCCCCACGGTCGCTTCATCGACTGCCCGAGCGGCTACCGCGCCTACGTCCCGGCACCCCTACCGCCGCCGATTGCTTGGGACGGGGAACTCGTCGCCGCACTCTCCCACGCCGACCAGGCAATAGGCCGGCTCGCGGGCGAAGGTCGGCGGCTGCCGAACCCGCATCTCTTCATCAGGCCATTCCTGCGCCGGGAAGCCGTGCTCTCCAGCCGCATTGAGGGGACGCAGACAACCCTGGGTGAATTGCTTGCTGCACAGGCCGGGGCAAGGGTCGAGCGGAGTGCCGCGGATCTGCACGAGGTCGCCAACTACGTCCTCGCGCTGGAGTACGGTATCCGGTGCCTGCACACGCTGCCGCTGTCGCTGCGCCTCATTCGCGAACTGCACGAACGGCTGATGCGCGGCGTACGGGGGGACACGGCTACGCCCGGCGAGTTTCGCCGCCGCCAGAACTGGATCGGTCCGCCCGGATGTGTGCTGAACGACGCCAGCTACATTCCGCCGCCCGATGAACTGCTGGGGTGCCTGGGCGCGTGGGAGCGCTTCCTCCACGACGACACCCTGCCTCCTCTGGTACACGCCGCCCTCATCCATTCGCAGTTCGAGGCCATCCATCCGTTCCTGGACGGGAATGGACGCGTCGGCCGCCTGCTCATTCCGCTGCTGTTCGTCGCCCGTGGCGTCCTGCCGGCACCGCTTCTGTACTTGAGCGCTTACTTTGAAGCCACGCGCCGGGAGTACTACGCACGCCTGCTTGCGGTGACTCAAAACGGGCAGTGGGAGGAGTGGCTGAGGTACTTCCTGCACGGCGTTGCAGACCAGGCCGAGGACGCTATTGGCCGCATCCAACGCATCGACGAATTGTTCCAGCACTGGTCGGAGCAACTCGCCGGGGTTCAATCGGGGCAATCAGAGAAGGTGTTGGAGCTGTTTGTCGAAAACCCCTTCTGGACCGTGCGCGAACTTGCGGAAACGCTAGCGGTCGCCTATACCACGGCTCGGCGCGCCCTCGACCGGCTGGAATCGGCAGGAATCGTCACGCTGGTTGGGGAGGCGAAGCGCAACCGGGTGTATTGCGCACGAGCCGTGCTCGAAGTGCTGGAGGCGCCGTACACCAGACAGGACGACCCTGAGGTTAGAACGACGGCGACAGGTGACCTATGAATCCCGAGATATCCGAACGCGCTTTCGAGGACGCCATCGAGGCGGCTTTACTGCGCCACGGCCCGGATGAGATAGCCGACGTTCCGCCTGTCGTGCGTGAAACCCGGGTGCCCTACGGCGGCCAGGGGATGCAGCCCGGCGGCTATCTCAAACGCCGCCCCCAGGACTACGACCGAACACTGTGCCTCTTACCCAACGATGTCCTAGACTTTGTGCTGGCCACGCAGCCGAAGGAATGGCAGAAACTGTCCCAACACTACGGCTCTCAGGTCAAAGAGCGGTTTCTCAAGCGCGTGTCATCCGAGATCGAACGCCGCGGCGCGCTCAATGTCCTGCGGACTGGCGTAAAGGACATGGGCTGCACGTTCCGGCTCGCCTATTTCCGCCCGGCGAGTGGACTCAACGAGGAGACCCGGCGGTTGTACATGGCCAACTTCTTCGCCATTGTCCGCCAAGTCCGCTACAGCACCAAGAACGAAAAAAGCCTCGATCTGGTGCTGTTTCTCAACGGCATCCCGATCTTTACCGCTGAACTCAAGAATTCACTCAGCGGCCAGACCGTCGAGGACGCGATCCGCCAATACAAGACCGACCGCGATCCGCGCGAGCCTCTGTTGGCCTATGGCCGCTGTCTGGCGCATTTCGCCGTTGATCCAAATCTAGTCTACGTCACAACGCACCTCGCCGGACCCAAGACGCGCTTTCTGCCCTACAACCGGGGTAAATTCGGCGGGGCTGGCAATCCACCCGTGCCGCCCACGCAAACCGGCTATGCTACCGCCTATCTCTGGGAAGAGACCTGGGCGCGCGACAGCGTGCTCGACCTGGTGCGCCAGTTCATCCACGAAGTCGAAGAAGAAAATGAGACCGGCCGCAAGACCGGAAAGCGATTCCTGATCTTCCCGCGCTACCAGCAACTCGATTGCGTGCGTCGGCTCGTTGCTGATGCCCGCGAGACGGGGACGGGACAGCACTATCTCATCCAACACTCGGCCGGGAGCGGCAAGAGCTTTACCATCGCCTGGCTCGCCCACCAGCTCTCCACCTTGCACGATGCCGATGACCGCCGCGTCTTCGATTCCATCGTGGTCATCACCGATCGCCGCGTGCTCGACCGCCAACTCCAAAGCACCATACGCCAGTTCGAGCAGACGCTGGGCGTGGTGGAAAACATCGACACCACCTCGCGCCAACTCAAAGACGCCCTCGAGGCGGGCAAGACGATCATCGTCACCACGCTGCAGAAATTCCCGGTGATCGCCGCAGAAATCGGCGCGCTGCCGGGCAAGCGCTTCGCTCTGATCGTCGATGAGGCGCACTCATCGCAGTCGGGAGAGAGCACCAAGAGCCTCAAGGCGGTGCTGGCTCCGGCGTCTCTCGAAGAGGCGGAGAGCGAAGAGGCCGAGGCCGAGACCCCCGAAGAGGCGCTAGAGAACGCGATCTTGGCCGAGATGGAAAAGCGCGGGCGGTTGCCCAATCTCTCGACCTTTGCCTTCACCGCGACGCCCAAGCCCAAGACGCTGGAGCTTTTCGGGACCAAGCGCCCCGACGGCTCATTCGCACCGTTTCACCTCTACAGCATGCGCCAAGCAATCGAGGAGGGATTTATTCTCGATGTCTTGGGCAACTACACCACCTACACGGCCTATTGGCGGCTGTGGAAGACCGTCGAGGACGATCCGCGCTACGACAAGCGCCAGGCCGCTTTTCTGCTCAAATCCTTTGTCGAATTGCACCCGCACGCCATCGGCGAGAAGGTGCGCATCATGGTCGAGCACTTTGCCGAGCAGGTGCAAAACCAGATCAACGGCAGGGCCAAGGCAATGATCGTCAGCCGCTCGCGCCTGCACGCAGTGCGCTACAAGCTGGCGGTGGACGAATATCTTGCCGAGCGGGGATATCCGTTCAAGGCGCTGGTTGCGTTCTCGGGCACTGTTGACGATGGCGGCCGGTCCTACACTGAGCCAGGTATGAACGGAGTCTCGGAGATGCAGACCGCCAAGACATTCGAGGGGCCGGACTATCGCTTCCTGATCGTCGCCAACAAGTTCCAGACCGGGTTCGACCAACCGCTGCTCCACACGATGTATGTGGACAAAAAACTCGGTGGCGTGAACGCAGTGCAGACGCTGTCGCGGCTCAACCGCACACACGCGGAAAAACAAGGCACCATGGTGCTCGACTTCGCCAACGAGTCCGACGAAATCAAGGCCGCCTTTGAGCCTTATTACGAGACGACGCTGTTGTCGGAAGCGACCGATCCCAACCTGCTCTACGAAATCCAAACCAGCCTCGGCACGTTCCCTGTTTATGCCCAAACCGACGTGGATGGCTTCGCCGAAGTCTATTTCGACGGCATAGTAACGCAGGAGCGGCTCTACGCCGTGCTCAATCCAGTTGTCGAGCGTTTCCAGGGGCTACACGAGGACGAGCGACAGGATTTCCGCAGCCAACTCACTGACTACGTGCGGCTCTATGCGTTCCTTGCGCAGATATTGACCTTTGCCGATGCCGATCTGGAGAAGCTCTACGTCTTTGCACGGCACTTGCGCCGACTCTTACCCGCCGACCGGGAGGAATTACCGCGCGCAGTGCAACAGAACATCGACATGGAGTCGTATCGGATTCAGGAGACGGGAAGCGGCAAGATCGGTCTTGAGCGCAAGACGGGGACGCTCGATCCCATCGGTACGAAGGACGCGCACGGACATGTACCGGAAGAAATGGAGATGCTTTCGCGGATCATCGCCGAGCTGAACGAGCGCTTTGGGGTCGAACTCGGCCCCGAACATCGCGTCACCCTTAGCCAGATGATGGAAAGGCTCGCTGGCGACGCCGCGCTCGATGCCTCGGCGCGGGTGAATACGCGCGAAAACGTGCGGTTGACCTTCGACCACAAGGTCGAGCAAGTGATCCAGGAGATCGTCGATTCCAACTTTGATCTGTACAAGCGCATAACCGACGATCGCGCCTTTGGAGCGGAGATCAAGAATCTCCTCTTCGACCAATATCTCCGCACCCACCGCAACGCCGAGGAGCTCATCAAACAGGGTGAGTCAAAGACCCTGGAGTTCAAATCAACGCTGCGCTGGAACCTCAAGGAGGACCGCAGGGATGGTAAGCGTATTACTCGTGCTTCGCTCAAGACAATCGCGGCGTTCTTGAACACGGAGGGCGGGGATCTCCTGCTCGGCGTGGCCGACGACGGTACCATCGTTGGTATCGAACGCGACCGGCTCGACAACGATGACAAATTCATGCTCCATCTCGCGCAGGCCGTGCGCAGCGGACTTGGCGACCGCGCCGGGACGTGCATCGACCCCAAGATACAGATCGTCGATGGCAAGAGCGTTTGCGTGGTGAGCTGCCAGCGGAGCCCAGAGCCCGTCTTCCTCGCTTGGAAGGGAGTCGAGGCGGAAGCAGACGGCGACTTTTTTGTGCGCAGCGGTTCGGGAACCGTGAAGCTCTCGCCCGATGGTGCCAAAGAGTATGTCCGAACCAGATTTGACCAAGTGCGGCCGCAGTGATCCGGTGACAGGATTGGATTGGGCATTTGTTCTGCGCCATAGTCCCCGGTTCGGTGATATTGGGCGCAGTGTTGTTTCCGCCGGGAAATGAATAGAAGGCTCAAATTTGGGCCGTGTCGTTCCAGAGCAGACTACATAACCAATGGTGCTAGTGGTTTACAAGCTGAACTCAGCCATGGACAACTTGATGAATCCGTTTTCATCGGGCTCCAAGCCCTGTCACTGGACCAGCAGGTTGAACGTGGCCACGGCAAAGCTGAGGTGGGCGTTAAAATAGGTCCAGGCCCGGTGACTCTGGTGCTTGAAACGACTGATCAGGGTCAGCATCGAAAAGACGGTCTCAATGACCATCCGGTCGCCCCAGGTTTTAGGGGGGCAGCATTTCAAATTAAGCGGATCGCCTTCCTTGGCGTGAAAGCCGTTGTCGCTCAAGAGGATCATCTCCGCTTCGAGGCGGCGAATCATCGGCTGAAAGACCGAATCGTGGACCTTAGCGGGGGCCCAGTCCCAATCGACGATCAGGCCCCATTGGTTGACTAACAAGCACAGCTTGCCGCCGACGATCCAGCGGCGATTGGAGGTGCCTTTTCGGCCATAAAGTCGGCCGTGGTCATGGGTTCGCTCCTTGGCTGAAAGGGGTGGTAACCTCAGCATAGGAACTACCTGGACCACGGTCAATCGACTAGCACCATTGGTTAAGTATATAATCCCCTAAATTTACGGACTCGACAGGAGAGTACCACAACCATGACTACGACGCGCAAGACCCGCAGGATCATCAGCAACGACGACGGCTGGATCGTCTCCTACCACTTTGCTCTGACCATCCCCGAGACCATCAAGGAGCTGATGATCGATACCTACGAGGGTTCGCCGGTGGGCGCGGTGTCGTGGTGCGTGGGCGATCACGAGGTCTACGACTACGAGACCGGAGTGGGCGAGCGCTTCGGCGCCGGGTGCGAGCACTTCGACAACGAACGCGATTCCTGGGGCCACAAAAACCTCAACCACCTGATCGAGGTGGCGGAGGGCCCGCTCACCGAGATCGGTCGCCAGATCCGCCAGGCAGGCATGGATTTTTTCCCCTCGGTGCGCATGAACAGCCACTACGAGATCCCCTACGCCTCGCCGCGCTACGGCGAGTTCCGGCGCACCCACGCCGAATGCCTCATCGGCCAGCCCGATGAATACATTCCCGCTCCGACCATTGAGCACGCCATCCGCACCGGCGTTGATTACAAGTACCCCCAGGTGCGCGCGCACATGCTGGGCATCGTCCGCGAACTCTTCGAACGCTTCGAGGTGGACGGCATCGAACTGGACTACATGCGCCACCCAGCCTTCTTCCGCCCCGAGGAAGCCCATGCCGGTCGCTACCTGATGACCGATTTCATCCGCCGGATCCGCCGGCGCATGGACCAGGTCGGCGCCGAAAGGGGCCGTCACCTCGACCTGCTGGTGCGGGTGCCGCCGACCCTGTACGACAGTGCGCGGATCGGCCTGGATGTGCGCACCTGGATCAAAGAGGGCCTGGTGGACATCGTCGCTGCCGGGGGTGGTTTTATGCCCTTTGAAATGCCGGTGCGGGAATTCGTCGAAGCCGCCCAGGGTACGGACTGCCAGATCTACGGCAGCCTCGAGGCCCTGCGCTGGGCCCTGGACGAGGAGGTCCTCAGGGCTCTGGCCGCGCGCTTCTGGGAGGCAGGGGTGGACGGGCTCTATTTGTTCAACTACTTCAATACCCCCAACGAGTGGAAGCGGCGGGTGCTGGGCGAAGCCGTCGACCGCCAGCGCCTGTCCCGCCTGGACAAGCGCTACGAGCTGGACCACGCCGACCGGATAGAGTCGAAGGAGAGCCACGTCGGCGCCTTCCGCTACGCCATCCCCCGCGCTTCCCTGCCGGTGTTTATGGAGGAGACCGCGCCCGAAGGCGGTGCGGTCCTGACGCTGGAGGTTGCCGATGATGTCGAGGCCGCGCAGGCGGAAGGCGCCCTGAAGGGGTGTGTCCTGGGGCTGGGCTTCAAGGATTTCGGCGCAGAGGACGTGCTGGAGGTGCGCTTCAACGGGCAGGCCCTCGAGTGGGAGGCCCATCGTCGCTCCGAGGAAGGCTGGAGCTATTCGCTTTTTGACGGCGAGATATACCACACCACCATGGCGGCCGAGACCGTGCCGGGAACCTTGATCCAACTGGATCTGCCTTCCCCGCCGGTGCGCAAAGGAGCGAATGAGCTGCAAGTCCGCCTCGTCAAGGGGGATACCCCGCGCTTCAAACCGGTAGTGCTGGCGGAAGTGCGTCTGGAGATTAAGTACCAGTCTGGAGATTAAATAAATACAGAATCAGTACTTCACGAAATACCCGTAGCTATTTGGCCCTCAAGGCCGGGAGGGGATGGTGTCGGCAGGGCGGTGGGGGCTGCGAGCGGGCGCAGCAGCAGGGAGGAGAGCGGGGCAAGAGCCCCCTGGGCCTCATAAAACTCCAGAGGCACAAGACAAGCTCCGCACGGCCGCCCGCCGATTCCGTGAAGTACTGAGAATGGGCGCAAGACGAGGAGGAGCGCGAAAACGCCCTGGACAGGTCCCGGAGGGGAAGGTAGTTTTTAATCAGGAGCCTGGGCAGGAGATCAGCGGAGTGGATCGGACGGCCCTGGTCTCCCTCAACGGCTGCCGCCTGTGGCCCAGTGCGCGTGGACCCTCGAACATCAAAGGGAGCAAATCTCATGACGGATCTGACCATTGCCCAGAATGCCCACAGACTGACCCGGGAAGGAATCGAACAATACAATGAAAACGGTTACGTAAAAAACCTGCCCCTCTTCGACCAGGCCGAGGTCGAGAACCTGCAGAAGGAATTCATGGAAATGGTGGAGAGCGTGCCGGATAGCGTCGATATCTACCGCCTCAACAACTGGCACAAAGCCAACCGCTGGTTCTACGAACTGGGCCGGACCCCCGCCATCCTGGATTGCGTCGAAGACCTGATCGGTCCCGACTTCAACCAGTGGGGCGGCGCCTTCTTTATCAAGTTTCCCCACGACGAAACCATGGTGCCCTTTCACCAAGACGCCAGCTACTGGCCGCTCGACCCGAACATCACCGTGACGGTGTGGCTGGCCGTCTTCGACGCGGACCAGGAAAACGGCTGCATGCGCATCGTGCCGGGCAGCCACCGCTGGGGGGATATTCCGCACGCGGACCTGCCGGACAGCCCCGACTGGTCCAAGATGTCGCGGGAGGAGGTGTCCAAGAGCAAATACGTCCTTTGGCAGCAGGTGGATCCCGACAGCTTCACGGACGACCAAGTCGTGGACATGGATCTGAAGGCCGGCGAGATTTCGCTCCACGACGACGACCTGATCCACGGCTCGAGCGGCAATACCTCGGACCGCATGCGCGCCGGCATCACCTTCCGCTACAGTCCCACCGAGGTGAAGTGCGACCTGAGCGTGTGGCCCAACTTCGAGGTGTATCCGGTCCGCGGCACGGACCGCTTCCAGCACAACCCCGTGGGCAAGGTACCGACCCGGAACGGCTACCCCACCAGTTTTAATCAGCGCTCGAGCGCGTTCGAGTGAGGACCTAAGAAAAGAGGGGCGCGACAGAAGCATCCCGAGCCCAGGTATGACCCAGAGGAGATTCATACAGCGCGTAGCGCCCTTCACCCAGTGGCTGCCGGAACTGTACCGCTGGCAGATCCTGCGCGCCGATACGGTGGCGGGCATTACCGTGGCCTTGATCATCATTCCCCAGTCCATGGCCTATGCCAAGCTGGCTGGATTGCCTCCGGGTTACGGCCTTTACGCCGCCTTTCTGCCGCCTGCTATCGCCGCTCTCTTCGGCTCTTCGCGGCACCTGTCCACAGGTCCGGTGGCCATGGCCTCGCTCATCAGTGCGGCTACCATCCAGACCATCGCGCCGCCGGGCAGCGATGCCTTTATCACCTACTCCATTCTGCTGGCTTTAATGGTGGGAGCGATTCGACTCTGTCTGGGGGTTTTGCGCCTGGGCATGTTGGTCAATCTGCTCTCCACTCCGGTGGTGGTCGGGTTTACCAATGCCGCTGCGCTGATCATCGCCACCTCTCAGCTGCCCTACGTCTTCGGCGTGCACGTCGACAAGAGGGCCTTTCACTACCAGACCGTATGGCACACTCTGGATGTGGCCGCAGCACAAATAGATTGGGCCACCTTTGCCATGGCCGGGCTGGCCGCAGGGTTGCTGTTCATCGGGCGTTACAGATTCGCCCAACGGCCGTATGTGCTCGGTGCCGTTGTCGTCACGACCCTGGTTTCCTGGCTGAGCGGTTACGAGGGGAGCATCGTAGGAAAGATTCCGCGCGGACTTCCCGGTCTGAAGCAGCCGGAGATCGATTGGCAGGTCGTGCCCCATCTGGCCATGGGAGCCCTAGCCCTCACGCTCATCGGGTTGATGGAGGCCATGTCGATCGCCAAAACCATTGCCACCAAAACCAGACAGCGCATCGATGTCAACCAGGAGTTGATCGGCCAGGGACTGGCCAATCTGCTCGGCAGTTTTTTTCAAAGCTATACGGTCTCTGGTTCCTTTTCCCGCTCCGCGGTGAATTTTGCCAGCGGCGCGGTTACAGGTTTTTCCGCCCTGATCAGTTCCCTAATGGTCATGCTGACCCTGCTTTTTCTGACCCCTTTGCTGTTCTATCTGCCCCAGGCCACACTGGCCGTGATCATCATCTACGCGGTGTTGAACCTCATCCGCCTGGAGCCGGTGTTAACCGCGGGGCAGGTCAGTCGGCAGGACGGGCTCATCGGGGTAATAACCTTTCTGTTTACCCTGGTCCTGGCTCCTGCACTGCACCTGGGCATAGGGCTTGGTGTGGTCCTGTCCCTGGTGCTCTACTTTTACCACAGTATGCGACCCCACGTGGCCTACCTGGCCCGGCACGCGGACGGTTCGTTGCGCGACGCCGATGCCAACGGGCTGGCCCTGGATCAGCGGATCGCCATCATCCGCTTTGACGGCAGGCTGTATTTCGGCAATACCAGCTACTTTGAAGACAAGGTGCTGGAAGCGGTCGCCAGGATACCGGAACTGAGGTACCTGGTGGTCGACGCCGGCGGCATCAACCAGATCGACGCCTCCGGTGAACAGACCTTGCGGCAGGTAGTCGAACGCTTGCGCGCTATCGACATCGATGTTTATTTCACCCGGGCCAAGCCGCAGTTCATCCAGGTGCTGAAGCACACCGGCTGTATGGATTATATCGGCGCAGACCACTTCTTTACCTGGAACCAGCACGCCCTCGAACACCTGTGGGACCAGATGGAGCCGACCTACAAAGCGCGCTGTCCTCTCAATGTCCCCACGCCGAAAAAAAAGGCCGGGGCGTGGAGTATTTGAAAACCCATCATCGACCCCTTATGAACCCTGTCGAGGAGAAAGGAGGCGGCGATTCCCGCGTCGCAATTTTATGGAAGAGAGCCACAATATGAGCGCGCCGGCCGCGACTGCGGCCGCAACCCAGGACCCACGCATAGAAAACGGCGCCCCGGCAAACCGCCTCCACGACCTGCTGCGGCCCGAAGTGCTGGCGGCCTTTGATCGCTCTTTCTTTGAGCGCGAGGGCTACTGGGTGTGGGAGGGCATACTGACCGATGCAGGTCGCCAGCAGTGGACGGCCAGCCTGCGGAAGCTGCAGCAAATGAACGATGACATCATCATGGATACCGACTGGGCCGCCATCGACTTTGCGGGACGCGGGTTGCAACCGCCGCTGCCGGAGAGCATCACCCCCCAGGCCCGGGCCGCCAACTGCGGTGGATCAGAGCAACTAAATTTGCTCCCGCCCGGGGCCCGGACCTACATGCACGAACACGGGTTGCTCGGCCCCGGCCCGGCGCTGATTGCACGCGGATTCGAGTCACACGGATTCATGCCGGAGTACTTTCCGGCCGCATACGACGACTTCATCATGGATGTCGCCACCAGCCATCCGCAGATGACGGAGCTTTTCGGCAAGCTCTTAGGGGACCGCTTTGTGCTGGACCACCTGATCATGCTCAACCGGGCGGCGGGCACGAGAGGGCGGCGCTGGCACGCCCACCAGTATAGGGATGGACAGTACGAGGTCGAGGATTTTATCGGCAACGGCCGGGCCCTGACCACCGAATTTTTGCAGCAGCAGTGCATTCGCACCCTGTGCTACTCGGAAGGGGCCAGCATCGAGGAAGGCGGGGAGCTGGCGATCATCCCGGGCGCCCACCTCTACCGCATTCCCTTCAAGTGGAATATAGAGCGGACCGATGATGACGCTGCCCTAGAGGCGGGCTGGCTGCGGGGGAAGATCCACGCCTTTACGGGCGAGCCGCTGAAGATCCTGCGCCTGGCGCTGCCGCCCGGGAGCATGGTCTCGTTTGTCCATCACATGCCGCACCACGTCGGCTACCGCCAGCCCGGGACCCCTACCCGGTGGGGGCTGCTGATGGCCTACCGGACCCCGGATCCTGGGGCTATTCCGCTCAGGTGGTCAAAGGGGGTGCCGGCCCACTGGGCCGATCGTTGCGCGGCTGAGGAAACCCTTTCCGCTGCCGCGCGCCGGGTGTTTGAAGCGGACAACCCCGTGCGCGAATGACCCGGTCTATTCCGGACGAGCCCTTCGTAAATAGGAAAGTCAAATGACAGAAGAAACCACAAAACCGGTGCGGCTGGGCGTCATCGGCGGGTCGGGAGTGTACCAGATGGAAGGGGTCGAGGTAGTCAGCCAACACCAGCTGGATACCCCCTTCGGGGCCCCGTCGGACAGCGTGGTCGAGACCCGGATCGAGGGACGCACGGTGATGTTTCTGCCGCGTCACGGCCGCGGTCACCGCCTCTTGCCCTCGGAGGTGAATGCCCGCGCCAACATCCACGCCTTCAAGCAACTGGGGGTGACCCACGTGATGGCGGTCAGCGCCGTGGGCATCATGCAGGAGCACATCCAGCCCGGGGATATGGTGGTGCCGGAGCAAATCTTCGACCGCACCCGGGGTTTGCGGCCCTCCACCTTTTTCGGCGACGGCATCGTCGGGCATCTGAGCTTTGCGGATCCGTTCTGCGCGGAAATGAGGCAGGTCGTAATCCAGGCCGCGCGCGGCCTGGGCGCCACCGTGCACGAGGGGGGGGCCTATATCTGCATGGAAGGGCCGCAGTTTTCGACCCGGGTCGAGTCCCACTTCTACCGCCGCCAGGTTGACGCCACGGTCATCGGCATGACCGCCCTGCCCGAGGCCAAGCTGGCCCGCGAAGCCGAGATGTGCTACGCCATGCTGGCCATGGGCACGGACTACGACTGCTGGCACGAGTCCGAGGAGGACGTTTCGATCGAGGCCGTGCTGGCCCTGCTCAAGGCCAATGCCGAGCGGGCCAACGCCATCGTCCAGCACGCGGCCGGGCTCCTGCCGGAAGCGTCCGCGTGCGAGTGTCTGCACGCGGCCCGCTACGCCATCATCACTGCGCCGGAGATGATTTCCGACGAAGTCAAAGAAAGGCTCCGGGTGCTCTATGGCCACTACTTCGACCAGGGGTAAAGGATGGACGCTAAACTCAAGCTGGCGGCCGTGGGCGTGGGCCGCATCGGGGTGTTTCACGCCCAGCACATCCAGGAGTTGAGCCTGGAGGGCGGGGACTGCGAGCTGGTGGCCGTGGTAGATCCCCACCAGGACACGGCCGCGCGCGTGGCCGGCCGCTTGCAGGAAGGCCAGGAAGTGAAGATCTACGCCTTCGCCAGGGTGGAGGACCTGGCCCGGACCGGGCTGGCGGACGGGGCGGTGATCGCCTCGCGCACCCGGGACCACTACGGGGACGCCCGGGTCTTGATCGACGCGGGTATGCGGGTGCTGCTGGAAAAACCTCTGACCCACTCCCTGGAGAGCGCCCGGGCATTCACCGCCTACCTGGAAGGAGACGCCCGCAGGAAAGAGGCGCTCATGCTGGCTTTTATGCGGCGCTTCGACCAACCCCTGCAGGCCGTAAAAAACCTGCTGGATCAGGGGTGCATCGGTACCCCCTTCAAGATCGTCTCCGTGCTCGAAGACCCGGTCCCCCCTCCGGTGGGCTACAGCAGTCCCGGGTTGCTGGCGGATATGGCGGTGCACAATGTCGACGAGGCCATCTGGCTTGGGGGCGCCCGGCCCGAGGTGGTGAGCGGTTTCGGCGCCCGGCTCTACAACCACAAGATCACCACGGTGGAGGAGGATCTGGACGATGCCTTTTTGCAGATGTGGTTTCCCGGGGACCTGCTCGGCCAGGTGCAGGTGAGCCGCAACCACGTGGCCGGGTACCGCAACGAGACCTGGGTCTACGGGGAGGATGGCCTGGTCCACGTGGGGCCTTTTCAGGAGGATCCTCTGCGGGTCGAGTTTGAAGCCTACGACCGGGATGGGGCGGTCGAAAAGCGCACCTTTAAAATGCGGGACTACGGCGTCCAGGTGCCGATGTTTATCGAGCGTTTCGGTCCGGCCTACAAAGCGGAGGTGGCCTACTTCGTGCAGCAGTGCCGGGATGGCGCGGCCTTCAGGGTGGACCACAAGGATGGTCTCAGGGCGCTGGAGGTGGTGGAGGCCGGGAGTCGGTCTGTGCGCACCCGGGAGGGGGGTGTGCGGGTAGAATATTTCAGTGGGGCGAGTGGTTATTAACCGGCTCCATGGACCCTGCAAGTCGCAACCTGTGAATCGGTGCAGTCAAGTACTCTTCTCCAGCCGGCGCAGGGTGCGGCCGTCGCGGGTGGCCTGGTAGAGTTTCTCGAACTCCTCGCCGCCGTCGTCGGGGATCGGCTCCAGGCTTGAGCCCGCCTCGCAGACCGGCATGGCGTCGCTCCGGTAGACTCCGTGCATCTGGGACTTGGAGGCGCAGCCGTAATACACCACTTCGCCGCGGGCGCGGGCGTAGCGGTAGAGGTGCCGGGGCGGGTCCACCTGGAAATAGTCCACGGCGTATTTTTTCAGGGCTCGTGGATCCACTTCGACCCCCAGGCCGGGTTTATCCGGGACGCGGTGGAAACCGCCGCGCAGGCGGATTTTCTCCTTGATGAGCGAATTCTTCCAGATGTTCATGCAGGTGATGGCCGGCCAGCGGGCCTGGGGACACACGGCGCCGAAGTGGGCCGCCCAGGTGGTAGTGAGACCGGTGCCGATCAGCTGCAGCCAGAAGGGTTTATTGGCCACCTGGCACAGGGTGGCCTGCTCCCGTATAGCGCTGGCGCCGCCGCCTATGATAAAACCGTCGGCCACGTCCTGGGCCAGGGCAGTGGCAAAGGGCGGGTCGCCCAGGTGCATGGCCACGGGCCGGGCAATGTGGCGACGGATGTGCTGGTTGCCGGCCATGTCCGCCTGGGGAATCGGGGTCTCTATCATGGCCACCTGCTGGTACTGCTCCAGGGTTTTGAGGAATTCCACCGCCTGGGCGGCGTTGACCAGGGAGCCGTTGAAGTCCAGGTCCAGCCGGAAGTGCGGCGGCACCACCGCCAGGATGGCGCGGATCCCGGCGTGCAGATCGTGGGAGGTGCGGGCCTTGAGCTTGGCCGAGGTATAGCCCTGTCTGACGGCCGCGGCACACTGGCGGGCCCAGTCTCCGGGCCCCAGGTCTATGGTCCACCAGGAGAGCGGGCACCACTGGCGCACCTGGGTGCCCAGGAGGCGGTGGACCGGCACGTTGAGGGCTTTGCCCACCGCGTCGAAGAGGGCCATCTGCCCCCCGATGCCCAGCTGGTCCTGCCACAACAACTCCCCGGCGGCGCGGCCCACCAGGCGCGCCGCGATATCCTCCGGGATGCGGCTCGAGTGCAGGCCGGATTCGCCCCAGCCCACAACGCCCGTGTCCAGGGTGATCTTGCAGACCTGGACGATGCGCCAGCCGGGAATCCAGTACGGCAGGTGCTGGTTGGCGAGGGAGGTGTAGGGGACATCCAGGGTGAAAACCTGGACATCGGCAATCTTCATTTTTTGCCCCTCGATCTTTTGCGTGGTTTTTCCAGCCGGCGCAGGGTGTGG
This sequence comes from Candidatus Latescibacterota bacterium, assembly GCA_965219385.1. Taxonomy (GTDB): domain Bacteria; phylum Latescibacterota; class UBA2968; order UBA8231; family UBA8231; genus CBDCNM01. The sequence goes on from CBDCNM010000001.1 coordinate 274,847, forward strand.
CCGTCGCGGGTGGCCTGGTAGATCTCTTCGAACCGCTTGCTGCCGTCGTCGGGGACCGCGTCCAGGGTCGAACCCGCTTCGCAGACCGGCATGGCGTCGTTGGGGTAGACTCCGTGCAACTCTTGTTTGTCGCAGCCGTAATAGGTGACCTCGCCGCTGGCGCGGGCGTAGCGGTACAGGTGTCTGGGAAGGTCGACAAAGGAGTAGTCCACCCTGTATTTCTTCAGGGCGGCCTGGTTAACCTCTAGGCCCAGGCCGGGTTTATCCGGGACGCGGTGGAAGCCGCCGCGCAGCTGGATCGTCTCCTTGATGAGCTGGCTTTTCCAGATGTTCATGCAGGTGATGGCCGGCCAGCGGGCCTGGTCGCACACCGCGCCCAGGTGCGCGGTCCAGGTGGTGGTGATACCGGTGCCGACCAGCTGCAGCCAGAAGGGTTTGTTGGCCATTTTGCAAACGGTGGCCTGCTGCAGCAGGGTGCCGGCTCCGGCGCAGATGACAAAACCGTCGGCCACATCCTGGCTCAGGGTGGTGGCGATGGGCGGACTGCCGTAGTGCATGGCCACGGGCCGGGCGATGTGGCGGCGGATGTGCAGGTTGCCGGCCACGTCTTCCTGGGGGATGGGGGTCTCGAGCATGGCCACTTGTTCGTAGCGCTCCAGGGTCTCGAGGAATTCCACTGCATTGGCGGCGTTGGCCAGGGTGCCGTTGAAGTCCAGGTCCAGCTTGAACTGCGGGGGCACGACCCGCAGGATGGCCTGGATGGCGGCGTGCAGATCGCACCAGGTGCGGGCCTTGAGCTTGGCCGAGGTATAGCCCTGCTCGACCGCCTCGGCGCACTGCCGGGCCCAGTCTCTGGGCGGCATGTCCATGGCCCACCAGGAGAGCGGGCACCACTGGCGCACCTGGGGGCCCAAGAGGTGGTGGACCGGCACGTTGAGGGCCTTGCCCACGGCGTCGAAGAGGGCCATCTGCACCCCGGCCCCCAGCTGGTCCTGCCACAGCAGACCGCCGGCTTCGCTGCCGACCAGGCGCTCGGCGATGTCGTCCGGGACCCTGGCCCAGGTGTAGTTGGGGATGGTTTCGCCCCAGCCCACGACGCCGTTTTCCAGGGTGATTTTGCAGACCTGGACAATGCGCCAGTGGGGCAGCCAGTACCGCATGTGCTGGTTGGTGTGGCTGGTGAAGGGTAGGTCCAGGTAGATGAGTTCTACGTCGGTGATTTTCATGGGTGTCCTTTCCCGGGATGAAGGGTATATTTGTACATAGGGACTCTAAGGCAGCAGGAGTTGAGTGTCAATATGGAAATTCGGGAATTGGCCGAGCGGGTGCTCTTCGGTGCCACCTGGGAGGAAAAACTGATCCGGCCGGATCGCTGCGAGGATCGGGACCCGGGTAAGGCCATAACCACGCCCAGGGTGCCGGGGCGCCCCCCGGCTCTGGAGCTGGACAGCTGGCGGGAGCGCGACAAGCTGCATTTTGCCGACGTGCGCCGCTTGCACAGCGAGAAGGAGCGCGGGCTGGTGCTGCACTTTTTCGCCAACCACGAACTTTTGGCCCTGGAGTTGATGGCCCTGGCCCTGCTCAAGTTTCCAGAGGCGCCGGGCGAGTTCCGCCGCGGTCTGCTGCAGACCCTCATGGATGAGCAGGAACACCTCGGGCTCTACCAGGAACGCATGGAGCAGGTCGGGGTGGCGTTCGGGGAGATCCCGGTGAGCGACTTTTTCTGGAAGAGCATTGCTCCGATGGAAAGCCCCATGGACTTCGTGACCTGGCTGAGTCTCACCCTGGAGCAGGCCAACCTGGACTACGCGGTGCACTATGCCCGGGTCTACCGCGAGCTGGGGGACGGGAACACGGCCGCCATCCTGGACCGGGTCTACCGGGACGAGATCGGGCACGTCAAGCACGGTCTGGTCTGGTTCAACCGCTGGCGCGATCCAGAGGAATCCGAGTGGGCGGCGTACCGGCGGGCCCTGGAGGTGCCGCTGACGCCGAACCGGGCCAAGGGCATCGGCTTCAACCGCGAGGGGCGGCGTCGGGCTGGATTTTCAGATCAGTTCATCGACGAGCTGGAACTTTACTCGCGCTCCCGGGGGCGCTGTCCGGGGGTCTACTGGTTCAACCCGGCGTGCGAGGGGCAGGTGGCGCTCGGCCGGGTGGGGTTTACGCCGGCCCGGCCGGTCCAGTTGCTGGCGCGGGACTTCGAGGCCCTGCCCATGCTGCTGTGCGCCCGGGACGACGTGGTCCTGGTGCGCAAGCGGCCCTCTTCGGGGTTTTTGCGCCGCCTGCAGCGGGCGGGGTTCCCGATCCCGGAGTTCGTCGAGTACGGCGACGAGGGCCTGGCTGCGACCGGGCTGGCGCAGCGGCGGATCAGCAGCCTGCGGCCCTGGGGATGGAGCCTGGATGGAGGGCGCTTTCTGGAGCCGTTGCGGGCGAATTTGCCGGAGGGAGAGACCGGGTTCTGGAACGAGGGGATGCAGCCGCTGTATTCCAAGGCCTGGAGCGCGGCCCTGCTCGGGGATTTTCTGCGGGCGTATCCGGCGGAGGATGGGTGGCTCTGCGATGCCGGGATGGTGGGGGTGGGGTGTGCCACCCTGGAAGAGGTGATGCGGCAGGTGGAGGGGTTCAGGGACAGGGGGTTCGAGCAGGTGGTGGTGAAGGGAGCCTTTGGCGCCTCCGGACAGAATCAGGTGCGCTTCTCCGGGGGGCCACCCAGGGAAGGGCAGCTCGGGTGGGTGGAGAACCTCCTCAAGGAACAAGGCGACGCGGTGGTGGAGCCGTGGCTGGACAAGGTGGTGGATTTGTCGGCGCAGCTGGATATTGTCGCGCCCGGCACGGCCCGGGTCCTGGGCTGGACCCGCTTTTTTACCGATTCGAGAGGGCAGTACGGAGGTTCGTTTGTGCACGGCCGGATGGCGGGGCTGGACCCGGCGACCCGGAGGTTTCTCTACGGCCAGGGCCGCGATCCGAGGCGGTTGCAGCGGCTCTTCGAGGATCTGGGCGGCTGGGTGGCCCGCGCTATGGCCGACTCGGGGTACGTGGGGCCGGTGGGCATCGATCTGCTGGTGTATCGCGATGCAGAGGGGCTGCGGCTCAAGCCGGTCGTGGAGGTCAATCCGCGTTTTACCATGGGGCGGGTGGCCCTGCGCCTGGGGCGGCGGGTGAATTCGGCGCGCACGGCGGTGTGGCTGGTTCTGAGCCGGAAGGATATTACCGGGGCGGGTTTTGCGGATGTGGGGGATTTTGCGGGCTACATGGAGGAGAGGTTCCCGGTGGCACTGACGCTGGATGGGGACCAGGTGAGCGCAGGGGTGTTGTGCACCACGGATCCGGAGCGGGCGCGGGCTTTTGTCAGCATGCTGGTGGTGGGAGAATCTCTGGAGGCTTGCAAGGGGTACTTCGAGGGGTTGTCTGGAAGGCTGGACAGGTGGACCGAGTACTGTTGAGAGGTGAAATGGGTATATTGGTTTCCCCACGGCAACAACCCTGGCGGCGTGGAAGTGGCTTGTGGGGGTTGTTGGGTCTGGCTATTTTCAGCTTAGAGTACTGAGCATACAACGTCGTCCAAACCAGAAAGGATCAAGAAACGCATGTTCAGGATATCCGTATGGCACGGCGATTTATCGGACAGCTACCTGAAATTCGTCACCCAACTCGGTGCCGACTGCATCGACTTCGGCGATGGCAGCTACTTCCCCGGGGTCAAAGAACAAGGATATCCCGACCTCGACCAGGTCATCGGGATCCGCAAGAAAATCCGCTCCTGGGGCCTGGACATCAACCGCGTCACCCTGCCCAACATAACCGGGAAGTGCATGCAGGATCAGGAAGGCGGCGAGGAAGAAATCGAGAATTCCCGCAAGGCCCTGCGGATCTTCGGCGAGGCCGGCGTGCCCATTGCCCGCCAGCGTTTTGCCGGCGACACCTTTCCCTGGATGATGCGCCACTTCCAGACCGTGCACCGGGGCGGGTATCGCTCCCGGGCCGAGAGCCGGGCCCTGGCCGAGGACAGGTCCGGACCGCCGGGCCTGGAGGAGTTGGAGCGGTGGCAGGAACGCTTCTGCCGGGTCTACGAAAAACTGGTGCCGGCCGCCGAGGAACACGACGTGAAGCTGGCGATCCACCCCTCGGATACCCCCAATCCCGACACCCCCCTGGGCGGCCTGGGCTTTCACCGCGTCATCGACCTGTTTCCCAGCCCCAACGTGGGGTACCTCTACTGCTGCGGCACCCGCTCCCAGGCCGGCGGCGGCTCCCTGATCCTGGACGAAATCCACAACTACGGCCGCAAGGGCCGCATCTTCATGGTGCACTTGCGCGCCGTGCGCGGCAGCCTGGCCACGGCCGGTGGTTTCGAAGAGGTATTGCTGGACGACGGCGACGTCAACATGTTCAAGGTATTGCTGGAGTTGAAACGGGTGGGCTTCGACGGGTGTTTGAACCCGGACCACATCCCGGCCCTGGAAGGCGATGGTCCCGGGGTACAACACCAGGGGCTGGCTTATTCCGTGGGGTACATCAAGGCTTTGTTCGCGGCCCTGGCCGTGGTTTGATTCAGGAGGTACAGAATGACCGAACGCAAGAAGATAGCCGCTATCATCACCGAGTACCGGCTCAGGTCCCACGCCGATGTGATCGTGACCAAGTACCTCAAGGGCTTTCCCACGGACGAGGGTTTATTCGCGCCCCGGGTGGATATAGCCTCCATCTACATCGACCAGTTTCCCGAAGGGGACATCGGCCGCCGGATCGCCGACGAGCACGGGGTGCCGATCTATCCCAGCATCGCCAAAGCCCTGTGCCTGGGCGGAGAAAAGCTGGCCGTGGACGGGGTGCTGTTGATCGGCGAGCACGGGGACTACGCCTGGAACGAAAAGGAGCAGCACCTGTTCCCGCGCAAGTACTTCATGGAGCAGATCTGTGGAGTGATGTCGACCAGCGGCCGGGCCGCGCCGGTGTTCAACGACAAACACCTGTCCTACAACTGGCACGACGCCAAGTGGATGTACGACCGGGCCCAAACCCTGGGGGCGCCCTTCATGGCCGGCTCGTCCATACCGCTGATGTGGCGCGACCCCTGGCTCGAGCACGAACCAGAGACCCCGATTCAGGAAGCCATAGCCATTGGTTTTTCCGGTCTGGACATCTACGGGTTTCACACCCTCGAAGGCCTGCAGTGCATGGTCGAGCGGCGCCTGGGGGGCGAGACAGGAGTGGCGGCCGTGACCTGTATAGAGGGGGATAAGGTATGGCGGGCCGGCGAGGAGGGCCTGTATTCGCGCGAGCTGGCCGAGGCGGCCTGCGCCACCATCGAGGGCAAGCCCGAGGGTAGTATGGAGGAGCATTGCAAAAACCCGGCGCTGTTTGCGGTGGAGTACCGCGACGGGCTCAAGGGGGCGATTCTGATGCTCAATGGCTACGTGACCGAGCTGGCCTATGCCGCCCGGGTAGAGGGCCAGATCCAGGCCACCGGGTATTACGCCCAGGGCCACGGCGGCCCGGAGGGCGGGGCCTACGCCCACTTCAGCTATCTGGGGCTCAACATCGAGGAGATGTTCCTCAGCGGACAGCCACAGTACCCGGTGGAGCGCACCCTGCTGACCAGCGGGGTGCTGGAGGCGGCCCTGACCTCGCGCTACGAGGGCGAGAAACGGCTCGAGACTCCCTGGCTGGAGGTGGAGTATCATTCCTACGACAGCTTTCGCTGGCGGCCCCGGGGGCCGCGGCCGAGCGGGGCCTGCCTGGCCCCCTGGCCCCCCTTATCTCGCCGGTGAAGTCGGCGAAAAAATCGACGTGAGCCGGCAATATCTTTTTGTTTGATGCGGAGCGCAATTCTAGTTATCTTGGGTCCTCGCACACCGTTCTCGATTTACCATCCGCGCAAGGAAAGGAGGCCTCATGATACTCAGCGATCTACTTCCACGCCGGTGTTTTGCGGCTGTTCTGGCCCTGGTCATGGGCCTTGCTCTCGCCTGCCTGCCCGGGGTGCTCAGCGCCGCGGAAGAGGAAGGAGAGGACCTGACCGCGCCCGGCACTTCCGTCGGCGAACTGCCCTCGCCGAGCGGAGATCCGAGCATTGTCTCGCCCGATGCCCGCATCGAAGAGCTCTTCACCGGGGCCTTTTTCACCGAGGGGCCGGCCGTGGCCCTGGACGGTTCGGTGTACTTCAGCGACATCACCTTTACCCACGCCTCGGGAATGCAGGCCGGGCATATCTGGAGGTGCGATCCCCAGACCGGCGAGACCAGAGTCTTCCGCTCGCCCAGCGGCATGTCCAACGGACTCAAGTTCGATGCCATGGGCCGCCTCATCGCGGCCGAAGGGGCCGATTACGGCGGCCGTCGGGTCACCCGCACCGACCTGAAGACCGGCAAGACCGAAATCATCGCCGGGCTCTACCAGGGACGTCCTTTCAATGCGCCCAATGATATCTCCATCGACGAGATGGGGCGGATCTACTTCAGCGATCCGCGCTACCTGGGGCACGAGCCCATCGACCAGGCGGTGATGGCGGTCTACCGCATCGATCCGGACCGCTCGGTCCACCAGATCATCACCGACGCGGGCAAGCCCAATGGCGTGGCCGTGGCCCCGGACCAGAAGAGCCTCTACGTGGTGAGCAACGACAACGGCAACTGGGGCATCGGCCGCCTGCCCGGCGATGCGCCGGCCCACAAGGGCCGCATGGCCCTGCTGGCCTACGACCTGCACGCGGACGGCACCGCCACCTTCCGCAAGGTGCTGCACGATTATTATCCCGAGGACGGCCCGGACGGCCTGGTGTGCGACGCGGACGGCAACCTCTACGTGGCGGTGCGCGATTTGACCCGGCCCGGGATCGTGGTCTACTCGCCCGAGGGCGAGGAGTTGGCCTATATCCCCACGCCGGTGCCCACCAATGTGGCGTTTGGCCGCGGCGCGGAGAGCAAGACCCTCTATATCACCTACGCCGGCGTCCACGGCGGGACCCTGGCGAAAATCCAGGTCGAAAAGGACGGGTATCAGCTGCCCTCCACCCACTAGGGGAGTGTCCTCATGACCCTGGTCGACTGGCTGCTGGTCCTGGTGGTCAACGGCGGCATCGTCCTCTACGGGATCGCGGTCTTCAGGGGCAAGCGGGAGAGTTTCGACTGGTACCTGGCAGCCAAGTCCATGCCCTGGTGGGTGATCGGACTATCGGCCTTTGGCACCGCAGTGGACAGCGGCGATTACGTGGGCATTGTCGGCGGGTCCTACAAGCTCGGGCTGGCGCAGCTGTCGCAGTGGTGGCTGGGGATCGCGGTGGGCTGGTTCGTGCTCAGCTTCTTCGCGATCATTCCCATGTACCGCTCCGGGGTGTTCACCAACGCCGAGTGGCTGGAGTTCCGCTTTGGACCGGCCGCGCGTCTGGTGGCGGTGCTGATCAATATCCAGTCGCGCACCAATGTCCTGGGCAACATCTTCTTCTCCATGTTCCTGGTTCTCAATATCGTCGCGGACATCGAGGCGGGCTGGAGCTGGTTGATCGTGGTGGCCATGGCCGCCACCGCAGTGCTCTACATCATTCGGGGCGGGCTCCAGGCCGGGGCCTTCACGGATGCGGTGCAGAGCATCGTGATGATCGTGGCCTCCTTCGTGTTGTGGGGGGTGGTGTGGGTGAAGGGGGGCGGCTGGAAGGGCCTGCACCAGCGGCTGGAGGCGGTGGATCCCGAACTGCCCGGTAGCTTGCTGCACGTGGGCGGGTACTCGCCGGACGGGGTCTCGCCCTTCGTGGTGGTCTTCGGCTTTGTGGTGGTGCTGGTCACCTATGCCCTGATCAACCAGTACGAGGCCATCCGCTTTCTGGGGGCCCGCTCCGAGTGGGACTTCAAGATGGCGGCTCTGGTGGCCAGCTTGGCCACAGCCGTGTGCCTGTGGTTTAATGTCAGCCTGGGGCCGCTGGCCCGGGCCGAGTTCCCGGATCTGGAAATCATCGACCAGGCCTATCCCCTTTTGGTCGAGAAGTACCTGCCCCCGGGCCTGATCGGCCTGGTAGTGGCCGGATTGGTGGCCGCCGGCTATTCCACCTTCGACTCCATCGGCATCGGCATTTCCAGTCTTTTCGTGCGGGATGTGTACGCCCGCTTCATCGTCAAAAACGCCTCGGACGCGCACTACACCCGGGTGGGGCGGATCTCGGTGCCCTTCATCATCGGTCTGGGTTTTGCCTACGTGCCCTTTCTCGAGCAGGGCATGTTGCTGTTTTATTTGCGCCTGGCCGGGGCCATTGCCGTGCCGCTGATGAGCGTGATTCTCATGGGGGTGTTCACCCGGGTGCACCGCCAGACCGGCATCGTGGGGCTGCTGGTGGGGCTGGCCTACGGGATTTCGGCCATTCTGGCCGAGCGCTGGGACTGGCCTCTGCCGGTCTGGTACACCCACACCTGGTGGGCCTTCCTGTGGAACGTGGTGCTGCCGGCCGCGAGCATGCTGGTGGCTTCGCGGTTCATCGCGGTGTGGCGCGGGCCGGTAGCCGAGGAGGAGTTGAGAGGGCTGGTCTACGCCCGGCACGAGATGGCAGGGGATCTCAGGGAACTGATGGGGCGCCGTCTGAAGGTGCTGGAGGGGACCTGGTTGCAGAAGACCTTGCTGGAGGCGCCGGTCAAACCCGAGTATCCCTTTGAGGTGCCGGAGGAAGGATTGCCCTGGTTCAAACGGCCGGGGCTACTGGTCTGGGTGTACCTGGTGGTGGTGTGCGGGTTGCTTTTTTTGTTGTGGTGATGAGAGCTGCGGGGAAACATGGAAAACGCGAAGAAAGACAGGAAACGAAAGCAGTTCGAACGATTGTTTACCGCGGTGCTGCTGACAGCGGTGGCGGCGTTGCTGCTGGTTTCCATCGCGTACACCCCGCGGCTATGGGGGGTGAAGGTGGTCCTGGCCGCGGTGCTGGTGGGGATCAGCGCTTTTTTCGGCCGCAAGTACGCGCAGGAGCGCCGGGCTCTCCCGTGAAGAGCATGGTGGGCATTGGCGCGGGTGGGGCCGGCAAGACCGCCCGGCCCCTGGAATGCACTACCTGAAGTACCCCTCCGGGTACGGATCGGGATCCAGCAGCGGCGCCTGCCAGTCGCCAATATCGTCCAGCGCCACCGGCGCCCCACCGCACTCTACGTGCGACTTGAAAGCGGCCAGAAACATCTGCGTCTTCTCGTAAATGGCCTCGTAGGGCTGGGGCATCCGGCGGGTCTCGAACATCTCCTGCATGGTCAGCAGGGCGGGGACCCAGAAGTGGATGCCGGATTGGATGAACTGCTCGAAGGTGCGCTCGCCAAAGACCCGGATCCAGCCCCAGGTTCCCGATATTTCCTGGATGCAGCCGTAGAACACCTTGCCGTCTTCTCCCCTGGGCTCGTACTCGATGGTGATCAACCCGTTGGGGGTGTGCCAGTCGGGGGTCTGGTAGGCCATGCTGCGGATGCCCCCGCCGATGCAGGCGTGCATGCACAGAACGCCGTGGACGCCGTGGGTGGCGTAGTCCGAGTTGGAATTGGCCGAGGTAAACCCCCTGATCGGCTCGACCGCCGCCACTTCGCTTTTGATGTGTTCGATCTCGGGGGCGTACTCGAAGGAGGAGCCGGACATGATCGGGGTGTCGTGCTTTTGGGCCAGATCGATCATCTCCTGCGCGTCGGCCAGGTTCAGGGCAAAGGGGCGGTTGATGAAGATGGGCACCCCGGCTTCCAGGTAGGGTCTGGTCAGCTCCTTGAAGTGCAGGCACGAGTCGAAGTCGGAGAGGATGATGCCGTCCACCTTGCCCACCATATCCCAGTAGTTGTCGACCGCTTCCACCCCCTTGTAGTCCTGGGTGAACTTTTTCAAAGCCTCTTTGTCTATGTCCCACGCGTGGGACATGACCATACCGGTCATGCGGGTGGTGCAGGTCTTGAATTTGATCTCGGATGTAGGGTCGATGATGGGACCCCATATCCCGGAGATGTGGACGAAGCGGGCGCAGGTGAGCACGCCGACGCGGACGAGAGAGGAATCAGACATGTTTTCTCCTTTCTAGTTTTTAAACCAGATCTCAAGGGCGGTACCGCCCTTGATTTGGTCTTTTTCCTCTTTGCTGATAGAGGGTAGGTGATAATCGAGCAGGTCCACCAGCCTCTGGTAGCCCGGCTCTTCGAGGATCCACGGGAAATCCGTGCACCACATCATGCGTTCCGGGCCGTAGGCCTGGTAGATCTGCTCGACCATGGGTTTCATGTCCTGGTAGGGCCAGGGCAGCTTGGAGAAGGCGTACTCCCCGGAAACCTTGATGTACACATTGGGGAACCGGGCCAGGTCCAGGACCCGCGGATAGGTCGCCGGCGGCAGCGGCTCGTCGTCGAAGCGAGGTCGTCCCCACCGGTCCACCACCAGGGGCGTGGTCGGCATCACCCCGAGGTGGTCCAGAGAGATGTTGACGCCGGGGAAGGCCTCGGCCAGCATCTCCACGCCGGCGATCTGGGCGTCGCGGGTGTAGATATTGATGTTGATGCCCAGCTCGTCGGCGCACTGGAACAGAGGGTAGGTCTTCAGATCCTCGGGGTTTTCCGCGCCGGGGTCGCCCAGGTCCCCGAGCCGGATGCCCTCGATGCCGGTGGCCTCGACCAGCTCTTTGAGCCGGGCGGGCGGATCCGGGTCGTTTACGTCCACCAGCCCGGTGGCGGTGAAGCGGTCGGGCCAGGTCCTGACGCAGTGGGTCACGTAGCCATGGTATTCGATCCGGGTCCCGCCCATATCGATCAGCACGGTCCGGTCTACGCCGGCCGCGTCCATTTCCCCCAGTAGTTGTTCGGCGGTGCCTTCCTTGTCTGCCGGCGCCAGCCCGCCTACCTCGCGCGGGAACCGGTCGCTCAATTTGGCGAATACGTGAACGTGTACATCTACTTTATCCATTAAATGGCCTTCCTGGTTCGGGTCGTTTGAATGCGCCTCAAAGATACTACAATAACCCGGAACAAATCCAGAGCATCTCGATTTGAGTCAAACTTGATCAATAAATACTAATAAGTTATACAGGAATAAACAAGGCCTGCCTGGCGTTTGCAAGCGGAGCGCCGGAGAAAAAAGACTCGGCCGGCAAAATAATTTTCATTTCCACATTGATAGAGGTCTGAAAAAATGGTAAGATTAAGCTAGTGACAGGGGGTATCACTTACTACTATCTTCTATATCTCAAATTGGAATTGACCCTCGAACAATGCACCCAGCTGGGGTTGGAAGAATCCGCGGCCGCGGATCTGCTGCCGCGGGTGAATCAATGCCTGGCGTCCCTGCCGGCCCCCGCCTGCTGGCAGAGGATCTCCCGGGAAATCCTGCGCCCTGATCACCCCTTTTGCCTGCACCGGTTTCTCTACGAAAAGGTGTATGAAACCTGGGACCAGGACCAGGGCCCTCCCCCGGCCTGGTCGCCCACCCAGGAACAGATCCAGGGCACGAATATCGCCCGCTTGATGAAGTCGTTGAGGCTGAATTCCTACCGGGATCTGCACGCCTTTTCAGTGCAGCGGCGCCCCGAGTTCTGGGACCTCATGATTCAAAGACTGGAGATTCCCTTCACAAGGGAGTACACCGAGGTGGTGGATCTGGCCGGCGGAGTGGCGGCGCCCCGGTGGCTGGTGGGCGCCCGGTTCAATATCGTGGAGGGGTGTTTCCAGGCTCCGGACAATGCAATCGCGGTGGTCTTTCAAGCAGAGGGCGGGCCGCTTTCGACCTGGACCTGCAAAACCTTGCGTGGTCTGACGAACCGGGTCGCCAATGGGCTGGTGGAGGCCGGCTTTGGTCCCGGGGACGCCATTGCCATCGACATGCCCATGACGGCCGAGTCGGTGGCGATCTACCTGGGGATCGTGGCCATGGGGGGCGTGGTGGTGTCCATCGCCGATAGTTTTGCGCCGCACGAGATCGCCACCCGGCTGCGGCTGGCAGGGGCAAAGGCCGTCTTCACCCAGGATTGTATCCGCCGCCAGGACCGGCAACTGCCGCTCTACGACAAGCTCGTCGCCGCCGGTGCGCCCCGGGCGATCGTGCTGCCTGAGGATGCTTCCGGCGTGGGGGTGCGGTTGCGCGCCGGGGATGTGGAATGGCGGGACTTCCTCAGCGCCAGAGATGAGTTCACCGCCGTGGTTCGAGGTCCTGCCGACCCGGTGAATATCCTGTTTTCGTCCGGTACCACGGGGGAGCCCAAGGCCATTCCCTGGACCCAGACCACGCCCATCAAGTGCGCCGTTGACGGGCATTTGCACCACGATATTCAGGCGGGCGAAGTGGTGGCGTGGCCGACCAACCTGGGGTGGATGATGGGGCCCTGGCTGATCTATGCGAGTCTGGTGAATCGGGCCACCATCGCCCTGTACTACGGTGCGCCCACGGGCAGGGAATTCGGCCGTTTTGTCCAGGATGCGCGGGTCAATATGCTGGGGGTGGTGCCCAGCCTGGTGCGGGCCTGGAAGGATTCGGGGTGCACCGAGGGGCTGGACTGGAGCGCGCTCAAGGCCTACAGCTCCACGGGCGAGTGCTCCGAACCGGAGGACATGCTGTACTTGATGGCCCGGGCCGGGTACCGGCCCGTGGTCGAGTACTGCGGCGGCACCGAGATCGGCGGCGGCTACCTCACCGGGACCCTGGTGCAGCCGGCTGCGCCGGCGACCTTTTCAACCCCGGCTCTGGGGTTGGACCTGGTGATCCTCGACGAAGACGGCCATCCTGCCGACAACGGAGAATTATTTCTGCGGCCCCCCTCGATCGGGCTCTCCACGGAGTTGCTCAACCAGGACCACTACCAGGTCTACTTCGAGGGCACCCCCAGGGTCGGCACCGGGCTCCTGCGGCGCCACGGCGACCAGGTCGAGCGGCTGGGCGGGGGGTACTACCGCGCCCATGGCCGGGTGGACGACACCATGAACCTGGCGGGGATCAAGGTGAGTTCGGCCGAGATCGAACAGGTCCTCAACCAGGTGGAGGGGGTGTCCGAAACCGCCGCCATTGGCGTTGCTCCTCCGGAGGGAGGGCCGAGCCGGCTGGTTATTTACGCCGTGGCGAGGCCGGAGGCGCGGGTGCAAGGGCTGCAAACCGCCATGCAGGAGGCGATCGGACAGGACCTCAATCCCCTCTTCAAGATTCACGCTGTCGAGATCGTGGATGAATTGCCGCGCACCGCGTCCAACAAGGTCATGCGGCGGGTGCTGCGGGATCTCTATACGCCTTCCCCGTAACAGTAGAGCCGGCCGTCCCAGGTGCCCACGCACAGCCCCTTGTCCAGGGCGCAGGGTGCGGCCGTGATCGAGGCGCCGAATCCGGTCTGGCCGAGGCCGGTGCCGCTCTCCGGATCCAGGACGTAGAGTACCCCATCGTTGCCGCCGGCCAGGATCTTGTCCCGCCAAACCACGGGTGGGGCCAGCACCGAGCTTTTCGCCCGGCTGTAGGGCGTGGCGTCGAGCAGGTCCTGCCCGGTCTGGAAGCGCCAGCACTCCTGGCCGGTGTGCAGGTCGTGGCAGCGGATATGGCCGGTGGGAGTAGTGCAGTAGAACCGGTCCCCCGCCGCCGTCAGGCCGCTGGGCCCTTCTTCCTCCTGCTGGTCGCGCTGCCAGAGGACTTCTCCGGAGGCGGGGTTTAGAGCCACGAGTTGATGGCGGTTGCCACCGCTGACGAGGATGTCTCCGGCCAGGGCGGGGCGTCCCCAGCCGTAGTTCACCTCTGCTGCGTGGGTCCAGGCGATTGCCCCGGTCTTCCGGTCCAGGGCCACCAGACCGCGGCCCGGCACCAGGGCGACCAGGAAGGCCCCGACCAGGTGGGGGGTGGCAAAGCAGGCGTGGTAATCATTGGCTTCGAGCGGGGTGTACCAGCGCGTTTCCCCGGTTTCCAGGTCAAAGGCGCCGTAGCCCATTTTGGCGCCGGCGTACACCGCCTCCTCGTCCAGGACCGGGGCCGTGTAGATCCAGCGCTCGGGGTAGTGGGGCAATTCCCGCTGCCAGCGGAGCGCGCCGGAAGCCGCCTCGAGCACATAGAGGCGGCCCGGGGCGGAAAGCACGGCGCAATAGCCCCGCGTCCCCGCGGCGACTTTGTTCTTGATGGCTTCGGCCGTGGCGAATTCCCACTGCATTGCGCCGCTGGCCGCGTCCAGGCAACGGATGCCGGGTCCCTGGCGCAGGTTTTCGTCCCGCAGGCTCAGCAGGATGCGATCCTGCCAGCGCAGGGGGGCGGCCCGGTGCAAATCGCCGGGGACCCGATGCTCCCACAGCAGCGCCAGTTCCCCATTGCCGGTGGAGATGCTCCGGGGCGAATGCGGCTGGATCCTCGCAGTCTGGTGGGCCCGGAGTTCTATGCCGATCTTCTGTCCGGCAAGATCCAGGATCCGGTAGCCCGCGGGCGAGGTATCGATGCCGCCGAAGCACAGTGGCGCCGTACCCAGCACGGCTGTGCCGTTGTAGCTATAGGCCTTGTTGGCGTGGAGGTGGCCGTAGAGGATGGCCCGCACGCCCTGGGCGCTCATGGCTTTGACGAACTCCGTGGCAGGCGGGGCGTGTACTACCACGATACTGGGCCGGCCGGCCGGTTGCATCTCCAGGTCCGCCTGCAACCAGGCGGCCTTGCGCGCCCGGTCGGCCGCGGAAAAGTACAGGTCCATATCCGCGTAGAGGACGAAGTGGTAGTCGCCCCAGTCAAAGCTGTAGTAAGCCGGTCCCAGCACCTGGCCGAAATTTCCGCTACAGGTGCGGTCTTCTTCCGGGTGGGCGCGGCGGAGTTCGCCGCCGTCGTGGTTGCCGAACAGGGCAAATAGGGGAGTGTCGATATCTTCTACGGCCTGGCAGTAAAGCCGCAGTTCTTTCAGGGTTCCCCTGTTGGTCAGGTCGCCGCTGTGGACGATGAACCCCGGCCGGGTTTGTGCGATCAGATCCTGGAGATCCTGGCGCAGCACCTCCACGGGGGTATGCTCTTCCACGTGGGTATCGGTGATCTGCACCAGGCGGAAGCGGTTTTCCGCCCGCTCGGGAGCGGCTATCAGGTCGAAGTTGATTGCGTCCTCGCGCTCGGGTACTGTCCTGAAGAAGGGGCCGTCGGTGCGGAAACCTGCCGGCTGGCTCACCCAGACAAAGGGGTGGGAATCAGGATCTGCCTGGAGTTCGTAGGTGCCGTCGGAGGCGGTGCGCGCCACCTGCTGGCCGTTGGATACCAGTACCTGTGGCAGGCCCTGAAAGGTCGTCTTGGCCCGTACTTTGCCGCGGATCGTCAAATGCATGGATCACTCCTTTGTTGGCACACCCGTCCCCTCTGGACTGAGGATCGGTGATTTAGAATCTGGTCGTGGAAATGTAATTCTGAGATTGACCCGCCTGGTTGAGACTGCGATGAATGCCCGGCCGCTCTTCAACGTTCGGAGGGCTGGCCGGGCCCGGCTACCCGTTCGGGGTGCGCAGCAGGGCGCGCTGCTCCTCGCTCATATCCTGCATGCCGTCCGGCAATGCGGCCTGGTGGTACCCGGGCGCCTGGGCCTGGAAACCGGGGCTGTACTTGTAGATCAGGGTGCGGCGCTGGTGCGCGCCCTGCCATACCAGGGTGCCGTGAGTCAGGGCCTCGGTGAAGAGGACCACATCTCCGGCCCGGGTGTGGACCTCCATTACGTACTCCTGGTAACCCTCGTAGAACGAGAGGCTTTGCGGCATGGGGAAGTTGGACTTGTGGGAATTGGGGACAAAGGCCAGGCCGCCGTCGCCCGGGCCCTCGTCGGCCAGCTGGAACTCCACCACGGTCAGGCCGCAGTACATCTTGTCGTACTGCCACATGTAGGTCTGCGAGAAATCCTGGCGCTCGACGGCCCCCCCGTGCAGAAGGTGGCCGCCGTTGTCCTTGTCCATGGCGATCAGCAAGGGGCCGTGGTCCAGGCGAAAGCCGCTGCCCAGGAGTTCGGTGAGGTAGGGCTTGAGGCGCGGGTGTACCAGCAGGTCGCGGAAGGGTTCGCACCAGGGCCGCGCCCATTCCATCATGTCCTTCATCCACTTCTGTTTGGCGGTGCCGCCCAGGACCTTGGACTCGCCTTCGAGTACGCGCTCGGTCTCGAAAAACAAATCGCGGTGGTGGTCGATGGCCTGGTTGCAGCGCGCCACTTCTTCCGGGGTGAGCACGTTTTTGAGGATGAGGAATCCCTTCAGGTCGAAAAAGAATTTTTCGTCGTCGTTCATTCCTAGTGTTCCTGCGCGGGTTTGAGAAGGGCCTGCTGTTCTTCGGTCATGTCCTCCACGTAGTCGGGAAAGCTAGCCTGGTAAAACAGGGTGCTGGCCTGGTAGCTCGGTCTGTAGGGGTAGATCAGGGCGCGACGCTGGTGCGCGCCCTGCCATTGCAGGGTGCCGTGGATGGTGGGTTCGGCAAAGAGAACCGCATCGCCGGCCCGGACGTGGACTTCGACCACTTCGTCCTGGTGGGCTTCGTAGTAGCGCAGACTCTCCGGGATGGGGTAATTGGCCTTGTGGCCCCCCGGGACAAGCGTCAGGCCGCCGTCGCCCGGCCCTTCGTCGGCCAGGGAGAACTCCACCAGGGTCAGGCTGGTGTAGATCTTGCCGAATTTGCACATGTAGAGGTGGGAGAACGGCTGGCGATCCACCCGACCCCCGTGCAGCAAGTGGCCGGCACAGCCCTGGTCCATGACGATCAGGGCGGGGAAATTGGCCATGCGAAAGCCACCGCCCAGGAGTCCGGCGAGGTACGGTTTGAGGCGGGGGTGCACCATCAGCTCCCGGAAGGGCTCGCTCCAGGGTTGTTCCCAGTTGATCAGGCCGTGGTGCCACTTCTGGCGCACCTCGCTGGTCAGGGCCTTTGATTCGCCTTCGAAGCGCCGCTCCGGGATTTCGAGGTGGTGGGCGTTGTGGTCGATGGCCTGGTTGCAGCGGGCTACGAGCGCTGGGTCGACCATGTCCCTGAGGACCAGGTAGCCTTGCAGGTCGAAGAAATACTTTTCGTCGTCGGTCATCGGAAACCTTCCAGGACCATGGCCGGGTTTACGAACTGCCGGTGTGTTCGTAGGGGCCCAGGTCGGGATCGGTGTTGTGGGCGCCGCGGTAGTAGCTCTTGCCCCTCAGGTACCTGATTTCCAGCTCCACATCCCGGACGTGGATCGGGGGGGTTATCTCGGGATCGCGGTGGCGCAGGGTCACCTCCACGGTGTTGTGGCCGTCGACGGGCCAGTGGTCCCTGTCCAGCTTGAAGATGTACCAGTAGCTGGAATGGGACCGGTAGCGCGGCGCCGTCAACATGTAGGTGTGGGCGATCCTGCGCAGGAGGCTTTCGGGTAGTTCCGTCCCGTTCAGCGCAAAGTCGAAACGGTCCTGCTCGGTGGCGCGCGTGATGCGGAGGCG
The DNA here is from genome assembly GCA_965219385.1 of Candidatus Latescibacterota bacterium. Lineage (GTDB taxonomy): Bacteria > Latescibacterota > UBA2968 > UBA8231 > UBA8231 > CBDCNM01. Next base: position 292,195 of record CBDCNM010000001.1, read on the forward strand.
CAGGATCACTTGGTGCACCCTGCCCGCCTTTTCCCAGCGGGGCAAATCGTCGCTGATGGGCAGTTCCAGGCGGACGGGCCGGTCCAGCTCCAGGCCGGCCGGCAGCTGCAGGGTCTGTCCGGGATCGGTCACAGGGTCGGCAGCAGAGCGCCCGGCCGGGGTGGGAATATAGTAGAACTTGTCCCTGACCGCCATGACCTCCGGGTGCGGCAGCTCGCGGAGTTGCTCGTAGAAGTCCGGGCCGTAGGGCCAGTTGCCGTACCAGTGGACCAGGCCCAGCCCGTCGACCCCTTGGGCCCAGTAGTTGCAGGCGGTGGCGCGGATCATTTCAATAGGCGCCGTGCCCAGTCTGTCCGAGTCCAGGTTGTTGCGGATGACGCCGTGGATGCGGCAGGCGGATCCCCGGGCGGCCTGGAGTAGGGGGCGGAAATCCGCGGTCGGATCCACCAGCGACATCAGGCCGAAATTCTCCGCCATCACCACGTCGACGATGCCCTGCCGGATCCATTCCTCCGGGTCCAGCCCGATCGAGCGGCAGCCCTCCAGGCTGGTGGGCAGGCGCACGGCCAGTTCCCTTTCCGGGCCGCTCTCGCGGACGGCCCGGTGGATGCGGCCGATCCACTCGGTCATGAGGGCGCGCCCGGTTTCCACCTCGTCGGGACGGAAGAAGAAGCCGCCGGCGTAGTGGTTCAGGTTGAGTTCGAAACCATCGACTGGATAGTTTTGCAACACCTCCTCAATCAGGGCAAGGCGCTGGTCGCGGACCTGCTCGAGGGCGAAGTCGGCCAGGGACTTGCCCGCAAACCCCGGGTCGATAGAGCCGCGCGCCCCCATGCTGAGGGGCTGGCCCAGGTCGGCCTGGACCTGGAGAGAGGGGTAGATCAACAGGTCCTTGGCGCGGGCCCGTTCGCAGACGATGCGCAGGGGGTCGTTGCCCTCGTTGATCAGCTTGGCGGCGTTGCGGTAGGCGCGCTGGAACACGATGTGCTCCCACTGGTTTCCCCCCCCCGGGCGAAATACCCCGGTGGCGGACGCGTCCGGGCCCCAGCGGTCCCCCACTTTGGTGCCGTGCAGGAAGGCGTTGCCGTACCCGAGGTTGTAGACCAGGGCCTCCACGGGCGTGCCCAGCAATTCGTCTATGGCCGCCTCGTGTTCTTCCCTTTGTATGGGGGGCTCGTACATGTAGATCAGGGTGTGGCGCGAGTCGTTTTCGAACATTATGCGCGGTTTCGCCATGACCGGCTACCCCTTGTATTTGGGAAAGAGCTCGTCTTTCAGGGCCTCCTGGTAGGATTGCGCGCGGCCCGACTGGTCGCCGCCGAGCCAGCGGTAGGTCCCTGGGTAGAGGGTCAGCGAGCGGTCCTCCAGCGGTAGCTCGAGCGGCACATTGCCCCACAGGGCCGAGTGCTTGGCGGCAATGGCCACTTCGAGGGCCTGGCGCAAATCGCGTCCGGATATGTAGAGTTCGCCGCCGTTTTCGACCACGTCGAGGAACGACATGATCGAGGTGGCCATGTACGAGAAACGGGGGTACTGAACCGGGGTGTAGGGCCGCTCCACCTTGAGGCGGGCGCCGCTCTCGTCGAAGCCCTGGTAGATTGCGGGCGGGCCCCAATCCCAGTGCACCAGGGCGTCGTCGGTCCACACAGCCACCCCGCGACCGGGGGTTGGCTCGCCGAAGACCGGGCAGATCAGGCCGTTGCTCAAGCGGAAGTGGCCGTTGATGATCAGGCCCGCGTCGCTATTCCCCTGGAGCGCCTCTTCGGGCTCGCCCCAGGCCATGACCTCGGTCACCTCGGCCTGGGCCAGGAGCCGCAGGACCGAGATGTGCTGGCAGCCGCCGCCCGAGATTTCGCCGCCCCAGCCGTGGACGCTGGCGCCGCGCAACTCGCCGTAGTCGCCCTGGCGCAGCCAGGAGGCGGCCTCCTGGACCTCGGAGAGGGCGCGCTGGAGGTTGCCCCCGGCAAAGACCACGTTGCGCTTTTCGCACTCGGCGACCATCTCGTCGGCGTCCGCCAGGCGGGCCTCGATGGGCTTGTCGGTGGAGACGCCTTTGACGCCGGCCTGGGCACTGGCGATGACCGCCTCCTTGATGTACTTGCCCGGCAGCACCACCGCGGCGATATCGGGCACAATTTCCCGGTACATGTCCTGGGCGTCCTGGTAGAGGGCCTCGATGCCGAAGCGCTCGCCCACGGCCTTGCGGCGCTCGGGGTTGTACTCGGCGATGGCCACCAACTCGGTGTTGGGCAGGATCTGGTAGACTTCGGCGTAGTGCTGGCCGAGACGGCCGCAGCCGATGATGCCAACGGTGTACTTTTTTTCAGCCATGGAGCTCTCCTCTTTATGTGAAAAGGGCGGGGCCATTCCACCGCCGGGGTATTAGAATAGGGGTATTAGAATAGGCTTTTACTGCGTCCTCGTCCAGAGTTTTGTGTGAATGGTATTTGTACTTGGCACCAATCTCTCTATCTTACGCTAGCAACGATTTGAAGACGAACAGATTTCTTCATAGCTTCACATCTATCCCTTTGATGAAGCGGCTACTCACAAGTATGCCGTCATCCGCTCCCAACTTGAGGGAAGTGGCATCATGATCAGCGAAAGGGATACACAGATTGCCTCCATCGCCATGGCAAATCAGTTGATCGTTGTTACGCCCAATGTGAAAGAATTTGGTCGCGTTTCCAGGTTAAAAGTCGAGGACTGGGCCATCGAATAAGGAGCCTCATCATGCACCTGTCCATCCTTCGATCCGGAGTCCTCCTAACCCTGGCGGCGCTTGGGGTTGCGGCGGCAACGGCTCAACCCGAGTTCCCCTTTGCCGTCGGCGTCGACCGCACCGGCTGGGCGCAGGCGCAGAGCAAGGCCGACGGCCAGGTGCTGATCGAGTCGCCGGAGTATCCCCGCGGCCTGTGGCTGGACCTCGTGGATGAGTCGGGGCAGGGGCTGGCCGGCCTTCAGGTCGACTACCAAGGCCGGCCCGACAGCCTCGTGGCTATTCGCGGCGTCGATCCGGCCGGCCTGCACCGGGAAACCCTGCTCTGGACCCGGCCCGCGGGCGACCCCCTGCGCCTGGCGCTCAAGCCTGGTGAGCCCGCCGACCTGCCGGCAGGGCTGGTTCCCATCGACTGGCAGATCGACCCGGCCGCTGAAGAGCTGCTTGAGCCGGTGGAGGAAACCCGGCTGAGCGGCTGGGAGGCGGTGGCGGCCTTTCTGCGGGAACGCTGGCAGGGCCAAGCCGGGCGCGTGGCGGTGCAGCTCGATGCCAGTGCCTCCTTAGCGGTTGAATTGGACCATCCTGAGGCTTTGGAGACGCTGGTGGCTCACCTGCAACAGTTGCATCAGTCAGCAGGAGCCTCGCTTGGAGAAACCACCCCCCTCGAAGTACAGGTATTTGAAGGGAGTTTTGCTCTCCGGGAAGGCGTGATCCTCTATACCTTTTTCTTTGAGGACTCGAATCTGGAGACGGCGGTGCGGCAGACGCTGGGCCGACCACAAGGCCCTATTACGCGGCAGGAAGTCGCTTCCCTGACCGAGCTCTCGGCCAGCCATAAGGCCATTCATAGTTTGGCGGGCCTCGAATACTTTACAGCCCTGCAACGGCTGTATCTGAACCACAACCGGCTTTCGGATGTGAGCCCGCTGGCCCACCTGACTAACCTGAGATTCCTGTATCTGAACCACAACCGGCTTTCGGATGTGAGCCCGCTGGCTCACCTGACTAACCTGCAAGAGCTGTGGTTGAACCACAACCGGCTTTCGGATGTGAGCCCGCTGGCTCACCTGACTAACCTGCAAGAGCTGTGGTTGAACCACAACCGGCTTTCGGATGTGAGCCCGCTGGCTCACCTGACTAACCTGCAAGAGCTGTGGTTGAACCACAACCGGCTTTCGGATGTGAGCCCGCTGGCCCACCTGACTAACCTGAGATTCCTGTATCTGGGCCACAACCGGCTTTCGGATGTGAGCCCGCTGGCTCACCTGACTAACCTGAGATTCCTGTGGCTGGATGATAACCAGATCAAAGATATAAATCCCCTGGTCGCCAACACCGGCTTAAGTGAAGGCGATTCGGTAAACTTATCTGCCAATCCCCTCAGCGACCAGGCCCTTACCGAGCAGATCCCCGCCCTCGAAGCAAGGGGTGTCAAAGTCCGCTACTGACCCGACACCGGCCCCATCCGTCCCTCTTTTGCGAAAGGCCCCCACCATGAAAACCCAACTCACGCTCCTCCTGGCCCTGCTGGTCCCCCTCCCCGCCCTCGGCATCGGCTACGTCTACACCGGCGTGGGCGATCTGGCCCCCGCCTAGCCCCAGCAGCCGAACATAGCCCCAATGGGCGCGCCGGGTTTGATTTTGGTGCCCAGATAGTATATTTGATCTATGATGGAGGGGGATAGCAACAAAGACTTTGAGCGCGTTTCCAGGTTAAGAGCCGAGGACTGGGCCATCGAATAAGGAGCCTCATCATGCACCTGTCCATCCTTCGATCCGGAGTCCTCCTAACCCTGGCGGCGCTTGGGGTTGCGGCGGCAACGGCTCAACCCGAGTTCCCCTTTGCCGTCGGCGTCGATAGCACCGGCTGGGCGCAGGCGCAGAGCAATGCCGAAGGCCAAGTGATTTTCGAGTTGCCGGAGTATCCCCGCGGCCTGTGGCTGGACCTCGTGGATGAAGCGGGGGATGCCCTCGCCGGCCTTCAGGTCGAATACCAGGGCCGGCCCAACGGCTTGGTGGCCCTGCGCTGCGTCGATCCGGCCGGTCTGTGGCGGGAGACGCTGCTCTGGACCCGGCCCTCGGGCGATCCCATCCGCTTGACCCTAAGGCCGAGAGAAACTGCCGACCTGTCGGCGGGGCTGGTTCCCATTGATTGGCAGATCGACCCTGCCGCAGAAGTGCTGCTGGAGTCGACGGAAGCGACCCGGCTGATAGGCTGGCAGGCAGTTTCGGCTTTTCTGCGAGGGCGCTGGCAGGGCCAGGCCGGACGAGGCGCCGTCCAACTTGATGGAGAAATCTCCTTCGCGGTTGAGATGGATCATCCGGATGCCGTGGAAATGCTGATGGCTTACCTGCAACAGTTGCATCAGTCAGCAGGAGCCTCGCTTGGAGAAACCACCCCCCTCAAAGTACAGGTATTTGAAGGGAGTCTTGCTCTCCGAGAAGGCGTGATCCTCTATACCTTTTCCTTTGAGGACTCCAACCTGGAGACGATGGTGCGGCGGGCCTTGGGCCGCCCACATGGCCCTATTACCCGGCAGGAAGTCACTTCCCTGACCGAAATCCAGGCCTACCATAGTACCATTCATAGTTTGGTGGGCCTCGAGCACTTTGCGGCCCTGGAATGGCTGGATCTGTACATCAACCAGATTGCCGACGTGAGTCCCCTGGCCCCCCTGACCAACCTGAAATCGCTGTATCTGGGCAACAACCAGATTGCCGACGTGGAGCCGCTGGCCCCCCTGACCAACCTGTACAAGCTGGATCTGTACATCAACCAGATTGCCGACGTGAGTCCCCTGGCCGCCCTGACCAACCTGAAATCGCTGCATCTGGGCAACAACCAAATTGCCGACGTGGAGCCGCTGACCGCCCTGACCAACCTGAAATCGCTGTATCTGTACAACAACCAGATTGCCGACGTGAGTCCCCTGGCCCCCCTGACCAACCTGGAATGGCTGCATCTGTACATCAACCAGATTGCCGGCGTGGAGCCCCTGGCCCCCCTGACCAACCTGAAATCGCTGTATCTGTACAACAACCAGATTGCCGACGTGAGTCCCCTGGCCCCCCTGACCAACCTGAAATCGCTGCATCTGGGCAACAACCAGATTGCCGACGTGAGTCCCCTGGCCGCCCTGACCAACCTGGAATGGCTGGCTCTGTACAACAACCAGATTGCCGATGTGAGTCCCCTAATCGCCAACACCGGCCTCGGTGAGGGCGATGTCGTAGACCTGATCGGCAATCCCCTCAGCGACCAGGCCCTTACCGAACAGATCCCCGCCCTAAAAGCAAGGGGTGTCCTCGTCTACTACTAAACCCGACACCGCCCCCATCCGCCCCTCTTCTGCGAAAGGACCCCGCCATGAAAACTCACTTCACCCTTCTCCTGACCCTGCTGGTCCCCCTCCCCACCCTCGGCATCGGCTACGTCTACACCGGCGTGGGCGATCTGGTCCCCGCCTAGCCCCCGCAGCCGAACATAGCCCCAATGGGCGCGCCGGGTTTGATTTTGGTGCCCAGATAGTATATTTGATCTATGATGGAGAGGGATAGCAACAAAGAATTTGAGCGCGTTTCCAGGTTAAGAGCCGAGGACTGGGCCATCGAATAAGGAGCCTCATCATGCACCTGTCCATCCTTCGATCCGGAGTCCTCCTAACCCTGGCGGCGCTTGGGGTTGCGGCGGCAACGGCTCAGCCCGAGTTCCCCTTTGCCGTCGGCGTCGACCGCACCGGCTGGGCGCAGGCGCAGAGCAATGCCGAAGGCCGCGTGATGATCGAGTCCCCGGAGTATCCCCGCGGCCTGTGGCTGGACCTCGTGGATGAAGCGGGGGATGCCCTCGCCGGCGTCCAGGTCAACTACCAGGGCCGGCCCGACAGCCTGGTGGCCCTGCGTTGCGTCAATCCGGCCGGTCTGCGGCGGGAGACCCTACTCTGGACCCGGCCCTCGGGCGACCCCCTGCGCCTGACGCTGAGGCCCAGGGAACCCGCCGACCTGCCGGCGGGGCTGGTCCCCATTGACTGGCAGATTGACCCGGCCGCTGGAGTGCTGCTGGAGCCGGTGGAGGAAACCCGGCTGAGCGGTTGGGAGGCGGTGGCGGCCTTTATGCAGGAGCGCTGGCAGGGGCGGACCGGTCGAGTGGCGGTGCAGATCGATTCCAGTACCGCTGTGGCGGTTGATCTGGACCACCCGGAGCCTGTAGAGATGCTAGTCGATTACCTCCAAGACCAAGCGAGGACCTCACTGGGAGGAATCAACGCTTCTACAGATATCCACGCTTCCACAGTACAGGTACTCCTGAATGCACAGGCATTCAAGAGCGACCTTGCTTTACTGGAAGGCGTGACGATCCTCTCCACTTCTTTCATCTTGTTGTTCGAGGACTCGAAGCTGGAGAAGAGGGTATTGAGGGCTTTGAGCCGACGGGAGGGCCCTATCACCGTGCAGGAAGCCGTTTCCCTGGCCTATCTCAAGGCCATTAGTAGTGACATTCATAGTTTGGTGGGCCTCGAACACTTTATGGCCCTGGAACGGCTGGATCTGTGGGACAACCAGCTTGCCGATCTAACCCCGCTGGCTCACCTGACCAACTTGGAATGGCTGATTCTGTTCAACAACCAGCTTGCCGATCTAACCCCGCTGGCTCACCTGACCAACCTGAAAGAGCTGATTCTGGGCAACAACCAGATTGCCGACGTGGGTCCCCTGGCCCCCCTGACCAACTTGGAATGGCTGGCTCTGTACAACAACCAGATTGCCGATCTAACCCCGCTGGCTCACCTGACCAACCTGAAATCGCTGATTCTGGGCAACAACCAGATTGCCGACGTGGGTCCCCTGGCCCCCCTGACCAACCTGCAACGGCTGGCTCTGTACAACAACCAGATTGCCGATCTAACCCCGCTGGCTCACCTGACCAACCTGAAATCGCTGGATCTGTGGGACAACCAGCTTGCCGATCTAACCCCGCTGGCTCACCTGACCAACCTGCAACGGCTGGAGCTGAATTACAACCAGATTGCCGATCTAACCCCGCTGGCTCACCTGACCAACCTGAAATCGCTGATTCTGGGCAACAACCAGCTTGCCGATCTAACCCCGCTGGCTCACCTGACCAACCTGCAACGGCTGGAGCTGAATTACAACCAGATTGCCGATCTAACCCCGCTGGCTCACCTGACCAACCTGAAATCGCTGATTCTGGGCAACAACCAGATTGCCGACGTGGGTCCCCTGGCCCCCCTGACCAACCTGCAACGGCTGGCTCTGTACAACAACCAGATTGCCGATCTAACCCCGCTGGCTCACCTGACCAACTTGAAATCGCTGTATCTGGACAACAACCAGATTGCCGACGTGGGTCCCCTGGCCCCCCTGACCAACCTGCAACGGCTGGCTCTGGACAACAACCAGATTGCCGACGTGGGTCCCCTGGCCCCCCTGACCAACCTGCAACGGCTGGATCTGGACAACAACCAGATTGAGGATTTGAGTCCCCTGGCCCCCCTGACCAACCTGGGAGAGCTGTACTTGGAGGGCAACCACATTGAGGATTTGAGTCCCCTAATCGCCAACACCGGCCTCGGTGAGGGCGATTATGTATCCTTGAGCAGCAACCCCCTCAGCGACCAGGCCCTCAACGAACAGATCCCCGCCCTCGAAGCAAGGGGCGTCAAAGTGTACTACTAAACCCGACACCGCCCTCCTCCGTCCCTCTTCAGCGAAAGGACCTCACCATGAAAGCCCAACTCACCCTCCTCCTCGCCCTGCTGGCCCCCCTCCCCGCCCTCGGCATCGGCTACGTCTACACCGGCGTGGGCGACGACGGCCGCCAACATCTCGAACTGACCTCGGTCACCGTCGAGGTGCAGATCAACGAGCGCGTCGCCCGCACCCGCACCGACCAGGTCTTCACCAACCGCGCCGACCGGGAGGTGGAGGGGATCTACGAATTCACCCTGCCCGCCGGCGCCATTATCACCGATCTGGTACTGTGGATCGGCGACAAGCGGGTGCAGGGGATCATCATGGAAAAGGAGGAGGCGCGCCGGACCTACGACGCTATCGTGCGCCGCCGCATCGACCCGGCCCTGCTCGAGCAGGTGACCCCCAACCAATTTCGCCTGAGCATCTTCCCCTTCCCGGCCCAGGGCAGCCGCCGCGTCGAATTCGAGTACATGCAGCTCCTCGAAGCCCGCCACGGCCGCCTCGGCTACACCTTCCCGCTGGCACCCGAGACCGACCAACCCCTGCAAATGGAGCTGTTCGTGCTGCGGGCCCAGGTGCACAGCCAGCACCCCTTCGAGGCCACTACCTCGGGTCTGCCCCGGCTCACCGAGGTGGCCCGGCCCGACCAGCACACCGCCAACATCTTCTTCGGCGACGAGCAGGTGACGCCCCGGGAGGACTTCACTCTGGCCATCCGCCAGACCGACGACCAGCCCAAGCCGACCGTGCTCAGCTTTGCGCCGCAAGGGAACGAAGCCATGGGCTACTACGCCCTGTGGCTGCCGCCTCTGTCCGAGTTGACCCAAGGCGATCCCCTGCCGCGCAGCCTGACCTTTGTCATCGATATTTCGTCGAGCATGCAGCAGGGCAAGCTCCAGGCCGTCAAAGGGGCCCTCGCCGCGGCGATTGACGGGCTGGAAGAAGCGGATTTGTTCAACATCGTCGTCTTCACCCACCGGGCCGACGCCTTCGCCGATGCACCGGTGCCGGCCGACCCGTCCAACAAGGAGGCGGCCATTGCCTTTGTCAACCGGCAGGACGCCCTCGGGGTGAGCAATTTTGAAGCGGGCTTGGCCCGCGCCATGCAGCAGGATTTTCCCCCAGGCCGGGTCAACCACGTCATCTTCCTCACCGATGGCCTGCCCACTGTCGGCGAGCTCGAGCTGGGTCCTTTGAGCGAGATGGTGGGCCAGTGGTCCGCCGGCCAGGCCCGCCTCTTCACCATCGGCGTGGGGCGGGACGTGGACCAGGGTTTTCTGGCCGGCCTGGCCGAGGAGCACCAGGGCGAGGCCTACTTCCTCTCGGAAGAAGGGGATATCGAGGCGGCGCTCCGGGACCTGTTCCAGGCCTTCACCTTTCCCGTCCTGCTGCTCGACGAGCTGAGCTTCGACCACGTGGAGATCCACGACGTCCACCCGCGCGGGGTGGAGGTCCTGGCCGCCGGCCGGGAACTGTTCCAGGTGGGCCGCTACCGGGCCGGCGGAACCTTCACGCTGAGCATAACCGGCCATGTGGGGGAGGAGAGCATGACCCTCGACTTCCCGCTGGAGTTCACCCAGACCGATGTCTCGGGCGAATTGATTCCCCGGCTGTGGGCCCACCAGAAGGTGCAGGCCCTCGAAGAACAGATCGCCCGCTTTGGCTCGCAGCAGGAACTGCTCGACGACATCCTGACGCTGGGCCTGGACTACCGGCTGGTGACCCGGCGCACCTCGCTGTTCGCCCCGGACGAGGGCGTGGAGATCAATCCCGAACCGCGTGATAGAGACGACGGGGGAGCGCCCACGGCGGTGAACGACACCCGCCAGACGGCCCACTGGCTGGGCCGCGACTTCGTCCTGCAGGACGACGTGTGGATCAATCTGGCCTACCGGCCGGGCATGCCCCGGGAGCTCTACGAAGGCCGAGCCGATCAACCCGCGGAGTTGGCCGCTTTTGCCGAATTGGGCCAGGCCATGCTGGTGGTGGTGCAAGAGCGGGCCTACGAGATCCGTCCGGGAGAGCGACCCGGCCGGCCGGTGCTGCTGCAGAACGCACCCAATCCTTTCAACGCCTCCACCGTGATTCCCTTCCAGGTGCCGGTCGCCCTGGCGGGCGAGGAGATCCGCCTGAGCATCTACAATTTGGCCGGCCAGCTCGTGCGCGTACTGCGGCCCGAGACGCAGCAGGCCGGCGAGCATCGCCTGACCTGGGATGGGCGCGATCAGCAGGGCCGGGCGGTGGCCAGCGGGGTGTACGTATACCGGCTGGAGGTCGGCGCATGGGCTGTGTACCGACGCATGCTGCTGTTGCGCTGAAGGCCGTCCGGGAACCAGCCCTGGGGGATGGATCCGGCGCCCGATGTCTCGCCGGCATCGGGCGCTTTGCCGGGTCCTCCCCTTTGAATCATCGGAGTTCAGGCGTTGATACAGGGGATGCCGTACTGTTGGAGGCGAGCATCCCGCGTCACCAGAGTCAAGCCCTCCAATTGCGCTTGCGCCACCTGGATGCGGTCGAAGGGATCCTGGTGGACGGGCGGCAGGGCAGCCACGGCCAAGGCATGCGGCACGGCAATGGACAGGGGTTGAAAGCGCTCTTCTTCCATGACCGCTTCCAGATCGTCGGGAGCCCGGAGTTTGCCCAGGGCCTTTTTGATGGCTATTTCCCAGACCGCCGCCGCACTGACGAAGACCGCATTGCCATCCCGGGCAATGGCCGTCCGGGCCGGAGGAGTGAGGCGACCGGGATCGTCCAGCCACCACAGCAGCACGTGGGTATCCAGCAGCAGTTTCACGGCTTTTCGCCCTTAAAGGCTGCTTCCAATTCCTCGGGCAACGCGTCGAAGTCCTCGGCCATTTCGACCCGGCCACGCCACTGTCCGCCCTTGCGAGGCCGGTAAGGCTGTTCGTAGGGAACCAGTCTGGCCACCGGCTTACCTGCCCGTCCGATGACGATCTCTTCCCCCTGCAACACGCGTGCGATCAACCGCGAAAGCTGACTTTTGGCCTGGTGGATATTGGTGATCTGCATAGCTTTAACTCCTTTTGTGACTTAGCTAAACTTAGTCTATTTTTCTGTCGGGTCAAGCAGGGGCGATTTATTCTTGATTTACAAGGATAAAATCGGACTGGAATCGGTCTTAGTTTGCTTGAGCCCAATCGAAGACTACGGCCAATCGGTCTGTTTTTTTGTGGAGCAGGTCCTGGTACGCCTGCTGAGCGTTCCCAGGCGAGTACTTCGAGTAGATTGAATCCACCCGGACTCGCCCCTCACAAAGCCAGTTCAGAGCACCTGAGAGATTCTCAAAAATGCTGCCGTTGCGGAACCCGGTTGTGTGGTGCGGAAGCTCCCATTCCCAGCCGCTGCGAATTACAACGTAGTTGAGGAAGATGGCGCGGTGCAGGTCGTGCATCGGCAAATCGGTGAACTGCCTCCACGGCGTGGCAATGCAGACGACTTCGCCGCGCTTGCGAACCACCTTTGCGGCATCGAGCAGGGCCTGTTCGTGGCCCGAACATTCAAGTGCCAGAGCGAAGCTTCCGGACAGGTTTTCGTCGCCAAGCGGCACGGCCGAGAAGACGTTTTTAAGGCCCGCCCGGGTCGCCATCTCACGGCGCGATTCGACGGGATCGCTCGCGAAGACTTCGTAGCCGCAGCCGGCAAAATTCTGGGCAGCCAGATGCCCTACCAATCCCAGACCGCAGATGAGGACTCTCCCGGGCGGTCTGGCGGTTGTCGTGTTCAGCGTGGTCATGCTGACGCCCATCAGGCGCGCAAAGGTGGCCACTTCAGCGGGAAGACCCGCCGGGACAGAGAGCGCCTGGTCCTGATTCACCTTGTGGTAGGAGCGATGTCCACCCATGCAGAACACCACATCGCCCGGCCGGAATCGTTCGACCCTCTCCCCGGCTTCCTCCACCTCCACTACCGCTGCGTAGCCGGGTGTTGTGGGATGCCCTTTTTCAGCAAGGTAAGAGGAGTTTAGTTCGGTGCCGGCGCTGACGAGTGTGGCCAGAGTGCGGCCGGCGATTTCATCGGGGCCGACTTGGGTGCTCTCTTCGAAGGGCAGCAACTCTGCCTTTTCTTTGTGCGTGATGGTGATGGCGTACTCGGTTCGTCTATTCATGGTGGGCTACGGCTTGTTAGGGTGGCTGGTTCAATACTACAGAGGCCGGTAGTCTGCGCCGTTGTCGCCTTGTTCCTGCGCGAACCGCCCCAAAGGCGGAGGAACAGCTCATGATCTCTTTACGGCAGGATAGCGACCATCAGAATTTGGTCTACCAAACGCCCCTCTGGGTCATTTATAAAGATCGCACTATCGAGTACAAATAGCGCGGGCGGGATTCCGCCCGTGGATACAATGCCTGCTGCGAAGAGATCAAAAGCAAGATAAGAAGGTACGGGTTCTCCTGTTTCTGCATTTACGACTGCTGGCCAAACGACGTATACTTGAATAACCTTGACAGGGGTTATACGGGAATCAGAAAGGCTGATACTCCCGTTGTTGTACGAGGACCTGGTGATTTCAAAAGGAATCAGTACGAACTCATCCACAACACCGGGTGCCCCTTGCTCTCCTCGCGCGCCTCGCGCTCCAGGTGCTCCAGGTAGTCCCTGAACGCCTCGCTCTCCTTGCTCTCCTTTTTCCCCAGGGGGTCCCATCGGTCCCTCTGATCCCTGGCAGGCAGCCAGTCCAAGGGCCAGTAATGCGGACAGAAAGAGTCTCATGCTAGTCCTCCTTTTTGAGGGGTAATATCGGACTCTTGTGCCTCCTGGCGCAAGGGGAGCATCGAGCCTTCCTGTAAGGCTTTGGAGGAAAGGCTTCTTAAGCCGCGCCACGGCCTCGCTCCTTTTCAGCACCTCGAGGCGGGAATTACGAGCATGTCAGTTTTCCCTTGACGACACTTTTACCCCATGTTAACTTAATTCTATAATATGCGAACATGCGTTGAAGGGGAGTAGTAGCGGGCCAATCGGCCATAGAGAGCCGGGGACGGTGGAAGCCCGGCGCAAAGAAGCCCGCGAACTCGCCCTGGAGCATCCGGCCTGAAGTAGCGTTCAGCTATCTAGGGCTGGACGGGTAAGCTCCGTTATGGCTTCCGAGTGTCCTGACTGTCTGCGCGGTCGGGGAACAAGGGTGGTACCGCGGGTATCTTTCGAGATTGAGATGTCCCGTCCCTTAGCTGGGGCGGGATTTTTTGTTTGGCGCAATTAACTCCAGCCCGACGACCGGGGGGAAACACATGGCAGCCGTCAGAACGACAGAGCAGCGGTTCGACCACAAGGCAATTGAGGTCAAGTGGCAGAAGCGCTGGGCCGACGACGGAATCAACAAGGTGCGCGACGACGACCCCAGGCCCAGTTGGTACGAGCTTACCATGTACCCGTACCCCTCTGGCGACCTGCACATCGGCCACTGGTTCGCCATGTCCCCCCCGGACGCCCACGCCAGGTTTCGCCGGATGCAGGGCTACAACGTGTTGCATCCCATGGGATTCGACGCCTTTGGCCTGCCCGCCGAGAACGCCGCCATTCGCAACGGCATCCATCCCTACAAGTGGACGATGGAGAACATGGCAAACATGCGCCGCCAGCTCCGCAGCATGGGGGTCATCTACGACTGGGACCGGGAGATTGTCACCTGCGACCCGGAATACTACAAGTGGAACCAGTGGTTCTTCCTGCAATTCTACAAGTCCGGGTTGGCCTACCGCGCCTTTGCTCCGGCCAACTGGTGCCCTTCGTGCAATACCACCCTGGCCAACGAGCAGGTGCTGGCCGATGGCACCTGTGAGCGCTGCGAAGCCCCAGTCACCCACCAAGACCTCAACCAGTGGTTCTTCCGCATTACCCAGTACGCCGAGGAACTGCTGGACCACTCCAAGAAGGAGTGGCCTGAGGATATAGACATCATGCAGACCAACTGGATCGGGCGCAGCGAGGGTGTGGAGGTCCGGTTCGACATCTCCGAATACGACCTGGAAGAGAGTTCAATCACGACCTACACCACGCGCATAGACACCATCTATGGCGTAACCTTCGTCGTACTGGCGCCGGAGCATCCCCTGGTGGACAAGCTGACCACCCCGGAGCACAGGGCAGAGGTGGAGGCATACCTCGGTCAGGCGCGGCTACAGAGCGAGATAGAGCGCCTCTCCACTGAGAAGGAGAAGACCGGGGTTTTCACCGGCTCGTACTGCGTTAACTACCTGAACGGCGAGCGCGTGCCCATCCTGGTCGGCGACTACGTGCTGCTGACCTACGGCACGGGCATTGTCATGGGCGTTCCGGCCCACGACCAGCGCGACTTGGTGTTCGCCAAGAAGTACGGCCTGCCCATAAGGGTCGTCGTCGCACCCCCCGGCTGGGATGGCGAGGAGTTGGAAGAGGCGTACATTGATGAGGGCACGCAGGTAAACTCCGCTCAGTTTGATGGCATGAGCAGCAGCGAAGGCTGGCAGCGCATAGCCGACCACCTCGAAGGAAACGGCTGGGGAAGCCGCACGGTGCAGTATCGCATGCGCGACTGGCTCATCTCCCGCCAGCGCTATTGGGGCACGCCCATACCCATCATCTACTGCGACGAGTGCGGCGCCGTCCCCGTGCCGGATGAAGACCTGCCCGTGCTGCTGCCCGAGGACGCCGAGTTCCGGCCCACGGGCGAGTCGCCACTGGCCCTGAACGATGGCTTTCTGAACGCAACCTGTCCCGACTGCGGGACGCTTGGCCAGCGCGAGACCGACACCATGGACACCTTCGTGGACTCGTCGTGGTACTTCCTGCGCTTCGCCAGCGCCCATTACGGCGACGGCGCTTTTGACCCCGAGGCTGTCAAGAACTGGAACCCCGTCGACCAGTACACCGGCGGCAGAGAGCACGCGGTCATGCACCTGTTGTACGCGCGTTTCTTCGTCAAGGCGCTGCGCGACCTGGGGCTGGTGGACTTTGACGAACCGTTCGTGAGGCTGTTCAACCAGGGCGTCATCCTGGGCGCGGACCACGAAAAGATGAGCAAGTCCCGGGGCAACGTCATCGCGCCGGACGAGTACGTCGACGCCTTTGGTGCCGACGTGGTGCGCTGCTCCCTGATGTTCCTGGGACCTTGGGACCAGGGCGGAAGCTGGAGCGACGCCGGTATCAACGGCATGGCCCGCTGGATGAATCGCGTTTGGGATATTTCCACCCGCGACTCCCGCCAACTGGACGACTTCCCCGGGGACGACGGCGCCGTTCGGGACTTTCAGCGCCTGATCCACAAGACCATCCGGCGCGTGGGCGAGGATCTGGAGAGGTTCAAATTCAACACGGCCATGGCGTGCTTGATGGAGTACACCAACGGCCTGAACCAGCACTGGGAGCGCAAGGGCATACGCTCTGAGGATTGGAATGAGGCCATAGAGAAGCTGCTGGTGCTGATGTCTCCCCTAGCCCCGCACGTATCCGAGGAACTGTGGGAGCGCACCGGCCACGCCACCAGCGTACACAGCATGTCATGGCCCGAATGGAATGAGGAGTTGGCCGCCGGCGAAGTGTTCACGCTGGTGGTTCAGGTGAACGGCCGAGTGCGGGACAAGATTGAAGTTCCCGTATCCATATCAGAGGACGCCGCCGGAGAGACCGCACTGAACAGCCAGCGCGTCGCGCCTCACATCGAAGGCAAGAAGGTTGCGAAGGTGATATACGTTCCGGGCAAGCTGGTGAATGTCGTGGCGAGGTAGCCGAGGATCGCTGTGAAGACTGCGGTGAGTCGTGCCAGCGGCGCTCCTTCCGTCCCAGTTGCACGGGGCGGCGCCTTCGAGGACAGTGCGGGCACGGCCATGGGCTCCCCGGGCCTGCGGCAATTCCTACAGGTGCAGATGGAGTTCGTGCCCACGCCGTTGCAGGGAGCCGCTTTCGACTTCCTGGAGTTCTGGGGGTCTCAGCCAAGAGTCGGTCGAATTCGCCGTGGAGGCGCTGGAGGCAGCGCGGGTGCAGCGACCCCGGGCCGGGGGGCCATGGCAAGGCGTCGCGCGCAGCAGCCGGCGGCGATCTGCCGTTCGCGGCGATCAATCACTACGAAGGAGAATCGATGGAAAGCATCTATCTAAGGTGGGCCGGCTGCGGCCACTTCGACGTGGTGATGGGGGACGTCAACATTTGCTTCGACCCGTATCTGTTCGGCGAACACCTGGAAGCGGCCGAGCCGATCTTCGACTACATCTTCATCAGCCACGAACACTTCGACCACGCCCATCCGAAGACCCTGAAGAAGCTGTGCCAGGGGGACCGGTTCAAGAAGCTGTTCGTGCCCACCGGCTGCCTGACCCCGAACGAGCCGGTCGACGAGAACTACGGCGACGCCGCCTTCGAGCGGGACCTGCCGATCACCAAGCACATCCCGGCCGACAAGGTGCAGGTGGCCTACCCGAAGTACCAGGACGAGGAAAGCTACGGGTGCCGGGATTTCCCCGGACCGTTCGAATTCGACCTGGGCCCCCTGCAGGTGGAGGTCTACGAGAGCGGCGAGCATGCCCGGCCGGACCTGCCCACCTGCGGCTACCACGTGGTGCACGCGGAGCGAGACGTCTCGGTGTTCCACACCGGCGACCTGCACCGAGCCTATCCCGCTATGGAACGGATGCGGGGGCGGGTGGACTACCTGGTGCACATGAAGACGGCGATGGCCCCCCTGATCGAAGCGGTGCAACCCCGCTTTGTGGTGCCGACCCACTACCGCACGGACCGGGAGACCGAGCCCATACCGGTTGGCCACTGGCCGCCCAACGTTACGGATGTGAACGCCTTCCTCGAAGATTTGCGGGAGCAGATCGGCGGCAAAACCAGGATGCTGCCGTTCACCGCCCCGGTGCAATACGAAGTCGAGATGCCGTCGAAAAAGGTGAACTGGGCCTGGGAACGGTTCAACTCCTGGGTCGTACCGAAATGGCGAGAGGGATGATGGACGACTGGAGGGAAGCATAATGGTTCGATGGCTCGAGCGGGGGCCGGTATCGATCGTCTCTCATGCTCTCTAATCCTACCGAAACTGAAAATAAGCGTTGGCTATTCGGTCCCTTTTCCGATCTGTTCCTATTCAGGCCTGGCGATGGCACAACAGGCTTTGGGGGATCAAAAAGGTGCCATTACAACGTTTGAAACCATCTTGGAAGTATTTCCGAATAATCCCAGCATATTGCAGGAATTGGGAAAGGCATGGGCTAAACTCAATGCCCCGGAAAAGTCACAGTATTACTTTAAGCGAGCTGATGCGGCTCGTAAGAAACAAAGTAGTTTGAGAAAAGCCCAAGAACAATCCACAAAGTCACCTATCCTATACTGACTCAAATCCCGAGCCTGCCGGAGTCCCGACGGGTTGAGAAGCCGTCTCAACCCGAACGAGGAGAACGGAAGCCTCGGACTCCTGCCAAGCACCCATCACTGTGGCGTGGCCGAGCTGACCCACACACCGGGCTCTGGACGCGGCGGCGCTCTGAACGAGTTGATCGAATCGGGGCGTTATCCCTCGAAAATGCGGCTCAATCTCAAGCGCGGCTCGGCGTTCTTATGCGACGCGCGGCTCATCCACCCGGCTTTCTTAAAAACAGGAGATTAAACTATGAGCCGATCTGCCAGCACCGGGTCGCCGCGCCTGATCTTCAACACCGACGGCAACTGGATGACCCAGTACCTGCCCGACCGCCGGCCCGAGGAGGTCGCCGGCCAGCTCGACGACCTGGCCGGCGCCGGGGTCGAAGCCTTGTCCGTACTGGTCGGTATCGACGACGCTCCCTCCTGGCGCGGCAGTGCCCACGCCGATATGTGGGGCGACCACGTCGAAGTCTGGGATCCCGATCCGGATGTGGATGACCAGGGACGGCCCGTCCCCAAGAAGACCAGCGGTGGGAACGATATGAGCTACCTGGAGTACCTGCACCGATGCATGGAGGCGGTGATCGAGGATGGCCGCGAGTTGATGCAGATCTACATCGACGCCTGCCGGAGGCGCCAGATCGCCGCGTACGCTTCCTTGCGCATGAACGACGCCCACACCTCGGACGAGGGCCGCGAATGGCAGGTGCGCGGCCGGCACAAATGCGCGCGGCCGGATTTGCTGATCGGCTCGTCCCTGCCGGAACGCGCCCATGGCTGGCAGTGGAATTTCTCCTGGCAGTGGGACTACGCCCGGGAGGAGGTGCGCCAGCGCTTTCTGGGACTGATCGACGAGGTCCTGACCCGCTTCGACTTCGATGGCGTAGAGCTGGACTGGATGCGGCAACCGCCGTTTTTCAAGCCCGGTCAGGTGTTCCGGAACATCGACACCCTCACCGGGTTCATGCGCCAGGCCCGGGCCATCGTGCGGAGGCACGGCGAAAAAAAGCAAAAGGACATCCGGCTCCTCACCCGCATTCCGCCCAGCCTCGACGAGGCCGGCGAGCTGGGGATCGACGCGCGCTGCTGGATCAAAGAGGGGCTGGCCGACTTGTTCGTGCTCAGTTCGGCCTCGCTGTGCACCCCTGCGGTGGATATCGCCGAGGCGGTTGAATGTGCGGAGGAAAGCGGTGCGTTGGTCCACACCGGGTTCGACGGCACCACCCACCTGACCTCGCCCCACGAAGGCTACGAGCGCGGCCAGCCCTGCGTCCTGCGCGCCGTGGCCCACAACGGCTACCTTCAGGGCGCGGCCGGGGTCCACTTGTTCAACTACGACATTCCCCACCACCGCGCCGGCCCGGCCGAAGGCGACGGGTACAATGCCGATCATTTGCAGTTGTTGCGCGATTTGAAGGATCCACAGGTCCTGGCCGGACGGGATCGCGACTACACAGTGGCGGATTCCCACCTGGCCGGCAATCCGGGCTACGCCAAAGGGGATCACCGGCCGCAGGTGCCGCGCCAGCTGCCCATCCTGGCACGGGGCACCGGGGGGCCGGGTTTTGCCATGGACCTGGTTATCGAGGACGATGTGGAGGCGGGCCTGGCCCAGGGCCGCATCAAAAGGACCCAGCTGCGTTTGCGCCTGAGCGAGCACGAAGCCTGCCTGGACCGCATCGTCTGCCGGGTCAACGACCAGGATGTGTCCGTTATCGGCGCCCCTGCCATCGAGAATCAGTGGGGCAATGCCTGGCTGCTCATCGACGATCCGCCGGTGCACCAGGGCGCCAACCAGGTCCTGATCGGTCTGGACGGCCTGGTAACCCCGGATCCCTGGCCCACCCTGCACCAGTGCGAGGTGATGGTGCTGTGTCAGTGAACTCTGTCATGCTGGTATAGGGGTCGTGCCATCGACCGTCTTTGAAGATCGTGGATAATTCTATCTGTCCTGCTGAGTGTCAATATCGGTTTTTGATTGTCTTTGCTCTCTTATGCCGTGATGATTATGTTTACCTGATCCAGATTCACAACAGGCCCTTTTACTGTCATGTTTGGCCCGCTTGCAATCAGGCGGACGCGACGATACACGTGGAAAAATAATGAAGCGGGAGACGGCATCATGCTGGCACCGTCACCAATCCAAGAATTCCATCGCAACGGCTTCCTCAACGGGGGACGCATCCTCGGCGACGACGAGCTGGAGGAACTTAAGGAAGAGCTGGACCGCGTCCTGGACAAAGGGCTCGAAGGGTTCGCGCAAGGCGAAAGGCAGCCCGTACTATTGCGCGACATGAAAGGCGGTGAGGGGGTGAGCGCAAATCCCGTTTGGCAGATCGTCAATATCTGGGAGGCATCCACGCCCTTCGAGCGCTTGCTCTACCATCCTTTCATCGTCAGGGCCATCAGCCAGCTGACCGGCCAGCCCGATCTGATGATCTGGCACGACCAGATTCAGTACAAACCCGCCTGTTGCGGGGGGGCGACCCAGTGGCACCAGGACGCGCCCCTGTGGCCGGTCATCCGGCCCATGACCCCGGTTTCGGCCTGGATCCCCTTTGACGATGCGGACGAGGAAAATGGTTGCATGTGGATGGTGCCGGGCAGCCACAAGTGGGGCAACCAGATCGATTTTCTGCGCACCCAGAGACACCTGGTCCAGCTTGAGGAGTTCGGGGATATCCAGGGTTTTACCCCGCCGGCCGGGGTCGAGATCAAGACCGTGGAGCCGCGCCCATGGCCGGTCGAAAAAGGCGAGGTTTCGTTTCATCACTCCCTGTCCTGGCATGGTTCGCCTTTCAACCGTTCCGAGCGTCCGCGGCGGGCCATCGCCATCCACTACATGACCGGCGAGGCGCGGTTCGAAGCCAGCGGCGAGCATGCAATGAAGGAGTTTGTGGAGCTGGAGGACGGGGCGCCCATGGCCGGGGCCGGGGCCCACTTCCCCCACGTCTGCAAGGCCGGCGAACCGGTCGGCGCGTCGGCGGGGTTACAGCTACAGGAACCATAATTTCGAGAAGATTTTAACCTACAGGAGGCTAGTGGTATGGCACGAAAAGAAGCGATTGTCGCGCAGGTCGGCGATTTACAGGACGGCGAGATGAAGCAGGTCGAGGTCGAAGGAACCGGGGTGTTGTTGAGCCGGGTCAAAGGGCAGTACCACGCCATCGGCGCCTTCTGCTCGCACTTCGGAGCGCCGCTGGCGGACGGTGTGCTGAGCGGCACGCGGGTGGTATGCCCCTGGCACCACGCCTGTTTTTCGGTGGCCACCGGCCATCTGGAAGAGCCCCCCGGAATCGATGCGCTGCCCTGCTTCGAGGTGCGGGTCGAGGGGGACGACGTCGTGGTCCTTGTCCCGGAGGACGCCCCTGGCCAGCAGGTGCCCGAAATGGCGGGGCCGGATGCCGACGATGGCCGGGTGTTCGCGATCCTTGGCGGGGGCGCGGCCGGCGGATTGGCGGCCGAGACCCTGCGGCAGGACGGCTTTGGCGGGCGCATCGTCCTGGTCACGCGCGAAGACCACCTGCCGTACGACCGGACCTCGCTGAGCAAAAGTTACCTGGCGCCGGATCAGAGTCTGAGTCTGCTGCGCGATGCCGCCTTTTTCGCGGCGTGCGGCGTCGAGTTCCAGAGCGGGCGTTCGGTGGCGCGCGTGGACGCCGGCGCCAGGCGGCTCGAATTCGAGGATGGGACCACCCTGGCCTACGACGCCCTGCTGGTGGCCACCGGCGCGATCCCGCGCCGGCTGGATTTGCCCGGCGCCGACCTCGAGGGCGTCTTCACCCTGCGCTCTCCCGCCGATGCCGATGCCATTGTAGCTGCGGCCGGGGCCGGGGACCGGGTGGTGGTGATCGGAGCGAGCTTCATCGGGCTGGAGTGCGCCGCGGCCCTGAGGGGCAACGACTTGAACGTGACGGTGGTAGCCCCTGAGTCCACGCCCTTTGAGCAGATCCTGGGGGTGGAGATCGGGCAATTGTTCAAGGACGCCCACGAACAGAACGGGGTGGCGTTCAAACTGGGAACCGGGGTACACAGCTTGGGCGGCAACGGCAAGGTGGAGAAGGTGAAGCTGAGCAACGGCGAAGAGCTGGAAGCCGATTTCGTCGTGGTCGGGGTGGGCGTGCAACCCTCGGCGGAGGTGCTGGACGGGATTGAAAAGAATCCGGACGGCAGCGTCAATGTGGACTCGTTCCTGCGGGTGGAGGGCGGCGACGGCACCCTGTACGCGGCGGGGGATATAGCCGCCTTTCCGGACGCGGTTTCGGGGGAGCGGATTCGCGTCGAGCACTGGCGCCTGGCCCAGCAGCACGGCCGCGTGGCCGCGCACAACATGGCCGGTCGCGAAAACGCTTTCGACCAGGTCCCGTTTTTCTGGACCCGGCAGTTCGATGTGAACCTGCGCTATGTGGGACACGCCAAAGAGTGGGACGAGGTGCTGCTCAAAGGGGATATCGGCGAGCGCAATTTCCTGGCCTACTACCTGAAGGACGGCCAGGTCCGGGGCGTTGCCGGCAGCGGCCGCGACAAGGAGATGTGCGCCATCGAAGAGCACATGCGGCTGGGCAAGATGCCGGCGGTCGAGGATATTCGCAGCGACGCGGTGGACTGGGAAGGGGGCTTGCGGCGCTAGTTCTCGCCGCCCAGGAACTGCTGGATCAGGCGCTCGAAGCAGGCGCCGTAGATCAGGTCGTAGGTCTCCATCTGCTCCGGGATGAGCAGATTTACCCGGAAGCAGACAACCCCCATTCAGAACATCGGGTAATCTTCCGCCAGTCCGAGTTCGGTCAAGATTTCCGCCAGGCGCTCCGTGGTCGGCCCGTCGATGGGGATGCCGCGTGCGGCGCGGTGCTGCCGCTCCCGGTGGGCGCGCTCTCCGGGGATCGTGATTCCGTCCATCCCCGGGGCTTTTTGCGAATCCTTCAGGCCCTTGACCAGGGTTTCGACCGACTGGATGAACTCATCGCGGGAGGCGAACAGGGCCGGGTCGATGGCCAGGGCAAAGATGCCGTTGCCTTCGCGTTCGGTCGCGGCGCCGGTGCTGCACCCGGCGCCGCCGAGGGCACCGGCCAGAATGTCGACCAGGAGGCCCAGGGCAAAGCCTTTATAACCGGCCAGCATCCCCCCCAGGGGCAACAGCGCACTCTGCTGGGGATCGGTAAAGAAGGTATTGGGGTCGGTCGTGGACGCGCCCTGCTCGTCGATGAGCCAGCCCTCGGGCACGGGTTCGCCGCGGTTGGCGTAGATCCGCAACTTGCCGAAGGCTACTATGCTGGTCGAGACATCGATGACGATGGGCGCCTCGCCCATTCGGGGTATGCCGGCGGCCAGCGGGTTGGTGCTCATGAAGGGCTGAATCCCCCCCCAGGGCACCACGCTCGGACCGCCGCCGGCATCGTTTGCCATGAGCAGGGCGATCAAACCGTTCTGCGCCGGTTCGAGGAGGTAGCTGCCCAGACGGGCGATATCGTTCGAGTGGATGGTGCTGACGCAGCCCACCCCGACCTGCCGGGCTTTTTCGCCGGCCAGGCGCAGGGCGCGGGTGGCGGTGACCGGCCCCGGCCCCCAGCCGGCGTCCAGGTGCGCACTGGCCGGGGTTTCGCGCAATACCGTGAGCCGGGCGCCGGGGATCATGGTCCCCTGGCGGATGGCATCGACGTACTTGGGGATGCGCATGATGCCGTGCGAGTCGTAGCCCGACAGGCTGGCTTCGAGGAGGGTCTCGGCGATGATGTCGCACTCGTCTTCGGGGACGTTCGAGCGGTGCAGGATGTCGACCATCAACCGGCGCATCACCTGGCTGTCGAGGCGTAGCTCGTCTGTTTGCTGGTCTGCCATATTCAATTCCTAAAGCTGTTGCAACGCGGTCTGGACAGAGGATACCAGCCGGTCGATGTGCTGGTCTTGCATGGGCAGCGATACATTGCCGCCGTTCTTCCAGTAGATCTCGTGGTTGATGAGCCAGAAGAACAGCCACTTGTGCATGGTCTCGTCGTCGCGGACGGCTTCGCGGTAGTTGCGCGGCGGGGCGGAGAGGAAGTGGACCCGGAAGATCGAGCCGATCACCGTGACCTGGGCCTCCACCCCGGCTTCCTCGAATACCTCCTCCAGCCCTGCCCCCAGGCGCCGGGTCGTGGCGCTGAGCTGGTCGTAGGCCGCGGGCGTCAGGGCGCGGAGGGTGGCCAGGCCCGCGACCATGGCCAGAGGGTTGGCATTGTAGGTCCCGGACTGGGGGATGGCCGGAGGCCCCGAGGTCGGATCGTACTGGGCCATGATATCGGCGCGTCCGCCAAAGGCGGCACCGGCGGTGCCGCCGGCGATGACCTTGGCCAGGGCGGTGAGGTCCGGCCGCACCCCGTACACTTCCTGGGCGCCGCCGCGCGCCACCCTGAAACTGATGATCTCGTCGAAGATGAGGAGGACGCCGGCGCTCTGGGTGATCCGGTGCAGGCGGACGAGGAAATCATCCACGGGCATGGTCATACCCGTGGAGGTGGACAGGGGATCGACGATGACCGCCGCCAGCTGGTCGGCGTTTGCGCGGATGATCTTCTCGCAGGCCCCGGCGTCGTTGAAGGGCAATACCAAAACCTCTTCGAGGGTGGAGGGGGCCAGTCCGGCCGTGGAGGCTACGGAACGGGGCTGGTCGGCCGGTCCCAGGGCCGGTCCCACGGGCGGTACATAGCTTACCGAGACGCGGTCGTCGACCCCGTGAAAGGCGCCCTCGAATTTGGCAATTTTGGGTTTGCCGGTAAAGCCCTGGGCCGCTCTCAGGGCATTCAGCACCGACTCGGAGCCCGAGCTGCAAAAGCGGATGCGCTCCAGGGACGGCACCCGTTCCTGGAGGAGTTGGGCCATCTCGACTTCGAGGGCGGTGGGCAGGGAGAAGGCCGTGCCCTGGTCGATGCGCTGGTGCAGGGCGCCGACTATACCGGGGTGGGCGTGCCCCAGGATCAGGGCGGTGTTGTTGTTGACGAAGTCCAGGAGGCGGTGGCCGTCCAGGTCGGTCAGGTACACCCCTTCGCCGCGTTCGGCGTAGGGGGGGAAAGGGTCGATGTAGGCGCCGGTGCGGGTATTGCCGCCCGGCAGGAAGGCCTTGCCCTGTTCGGCTTTGGCGCCGGAGCGCGGGTTTCTGGCCACGTACTCTGCTATTTGATGGTCGAGCAGGCTTTTTATGGTTTGTTGCACGGTCTTTCCTCCCGGGAGGTTCGGGTGGAGGAGCAGCTTAATAGCCGATGCGACATTGAGTCCTGATTATGCCCAACTCTCAAAAAATGTTTTATTGCCGTTGGGCGGTCAAGGAGGCTGCTCTGAAAAAAGGGTCAAAGATTAGATTAGGCTATTTCAAATTCATATATTGACATAGCCTAATTTTTCCGCTATACTCTTCGCGATGATTATACGCGACCTCACGCCCAAGCTGAAGAAGGCGGCAAGGACATCGCCTTCCATCACGCTCACCGGCCCCCGGCAAAGCGGCAAGACAACCTTAAGCCGAGCCGTGTTTCCGCAGCATCCGTACGCGACTCTCGAGGCTCCGGACGTACGCGCTTTCGCGACGGAGGATCCCCGTGCCTTCCTGGCTCAATTTCCCGAGGGCGCCATCATTGACGAGGTGCAACGGGTGCCAGACTTGCTCTCCTATTTGCAGGGCGTCATCGACGCAGATCCAGCACCCGGGCGCTGGATCCTCACGGGCTCGCAAAACCTCTCCCTGCTCGAGTCGGTCAGCCAATCGCTGGCCGGAAGGACGGCGGTATACAACTTGCTGCCGCTTACCCGCGGCGAGATTGTGCGCTTCCCTCAGCATCCCAAGGGTCTCGACGAGACTCTTCTCACCGGCGCGTACCCCCGCATATTCGATCGTGCACTCGACCCGGTAGACTGGCTCCGTTCGTATGTCGCCACCTATATCGAACGCGACGTGCGGACAATCAGCAACGTGGGTGATCTCGCGACATTCCAACGCTTCGTCGAGTTGTGTGCCGGTCGTACGGCGCAGTTGGCCAATTACTCGTCACTGGCCGGCGACTGCGGGGTATCACAGCCAAGCGCCAAAGCCTGGCTCAGCATACTTGAGACCAGCTTTCTCGCTTTCCGCCTGCCGGCATTTCACTCGAATCTGCGCAAGCGGCTCGTGAAGCTGCCGAAGCTGCACTTCTACGACACCGGTCTCGTCTGCTGGCTGCTCGGTATCCGTACGCCTGAACAGCTCCGCACCCATCCTCTTCGTGGCCCGATCTTCGAGACCTGGGTCGTCTCGGAGATCGCGAAATACCGAACCAACCGGGGTGAGACGGGTGGTCTGTCGTTTTACCGCGACCGCAACGGGGCCGAGGCCGGTCTCATCATCGAGCACCCGTCCCGCATCACGCTCGTCGAAGCCAAGTCCGCCGAGACTGCATCCTCGAGCTTGTTCGATGGTACCCGACGCGTCCGGAGACATCTCACCCAATCACCTCGTCCATGTTCCGTAGTCGTAGCCTATGGCGGCGATCAACTCCAGCACCGCGCGGCGGGGAGTCTGATACCTTGGAGCAAGCTACACGAAGCAGGTTTTTGGGAATCGGAACGCGTCGTTTCCGTCTTTGCCGCTGGTCAGCCGAATCGCTGATACCTTCACGGATAGCCTCGCCGGTCTCCCCTTGCTTCGGCAAGGGGAATAAATGTTTTATTGCCGTTGGGCGGTCAAGGAGGCTGCTCTGAAAAAAGGGCCAAAAATTTAGATTTTTTCGACACAACGGACATTCCCTGTCCGCTTGGAGAATATCTTTATCCCGTGGAGGATTGAGCTATGCCCATAACCGATGCAATCCACAAGGCGGACCGGCTCGAAGAGATCAAAGTACTGTTCCTGCGCCGGCCCGAAGGCATGGGGACCAAGGAAATCGCAAGGCTGTTGCGCGTGAGTCAGCGGACGGCCCGGCGCTACGTGCTGGAGTTGTCGGAGAAAGGGCGGCTGCCGGTGTACCGGGAGGGCCGGGTCTGGAAGCTGGTGGAGGGCGGGCAAATCGACCTGCGTCGTATCCAGTTGAACCTAGACGAGGCCCTCGCGCTTTATTTGGCGGCGCGGATGCTGTCGGCCTATAGCGACAAGCACAATCCGCACGTGGTCGCGTCCCTGCTCAAGCTGGCCTCGGCCTTGCCGGAGGCCATTGGGGCGCACATTGAGCGCACGGCAGAGGCGGTTTCGCAAAGGCGGCTGGCGCCGGAGTATCTGAAAGTCTTGGAAGGTCTGACCCGGGCCTGGGCCGGCCGGCGGCAGGTGCGGCTCAGCTATCGCGATCCCGTCTCCGGGGAGCGCTCGGAGCGCCGGTTCGATCCCTTTTTCATCGAGCCGTCCTTTGTGGGCTATGCCTGCTATGTGCTCGGTTTCGATCACTTTCGCTAGGCGATCCGCATCTTCAAGGTCGAGCGCTTGGAGCGGGTCGAGGTGCTGGACTCCAGCTACGAGATGCCGCCGGATTTTGACCCCTACGACTACCTGAAGTACGCCTGGGGGATCATGGGCGGCGACGAGGTGGTGGAGGTGAAATTGCGGTTTTCCGAGAAGGTGGCCTATCGGGTGCGGGAATCGGACTGGCCGGGCGTGGTGGCCCGGGAGGAAGGCAAAGACGGGCGGTGTACGCTGACTTTTTCGGTCAACCACGTTTTGGAAATGAAGCCCTGGATCAGAGGATGGGGGCCGGATTGCGAGGTGCTGGCCCCGGAGGGCTTGCGGGCGGAAATTGCCGCAGAGATGAAGGCGGCAGGGGCGGTGTATGAAGGATGAGAGTGCTCGGATGGAAAATCGCACGCAGGTACGGCAACCTTTGCACGATTTTTCGTGTATTAGGACGAGATTGGATGCTCGGATAGAAAATTACACGCAGGTACGGCAACGCCTTGCATGGTGAACAAAATTTCACTATTTTAATATGGCAGCGGCGGAACCAACTCAGAAGGCGAACCTCAATGGGCGCGATCTATGTTGACGTAACCACCCGCAATCCCGCGGATCTGCAGCGAAGCTGGACCGGCACATTCCTGGTCGATACCGGCGTGTTCGACTCGCTCGTGCCGAGGGCGCGCCTCGAAGCGATCGGACTCGAACCGAGGGGCCGCCGCGAGTACCGGACGGAAAGCCCATCGCCCTGGACATGACCATCGCCGAGATCGAGTTCGAGGGAGAAGTCGTCGGTGGGACCATCGTATACGGGGATGAAGGCGCGGAGCCTTCGCTTGGCACTACGGCATTGGACTCTGGCGGATGCGAGATCGACCCGCACAACGAAGAACTGAAGCGGCTGTCGGCCGTTCTGTTGAAGGCATGCGGCTGTGAGCGGAACAGTGTCTAACGCCTTCACTTACGTCGGGGAGCTAGCAGACTTTTAGTGGTCAATTTATGAACTATTACGCCCACACAGCCGAAACGGCTACTGGAGAATGCGATACGAATAAATCGCGTTGGCAATTGCTTTCCACCCACCTGTGCAATGTCGCGGAACGGGCCGAACAATTCGCTGCTCCCTGCGGGTTGGCAGATGAAGCACGCCTTGCCGGTTTACTACATGACCTCGGAAAGTACGGGAAACGCTTCCAGCAGCGCCTTGAAAATCCTTCCATCCGCGGAATTAATCATTGGGTACAGGGTGCTTACGCCGCCTTTCTAAAGAGGAATATTCGTTTACCGTTCGCCATTGACGGGCACCACACAGGAATGCCTGCCTTCACATGTGATGAGTTCAAGCGCTCGCTAAAAAATTCGATGAAGGATTTTCATGTGGGTAACGGTGTCGTGTTGGAAACCGGTCATGAAGAATCGGTGAATGAGTTGCTTGTTCGCGCCAAAAACGATGCCATTTCGCTTGGCTCATTTCTAGCGACGGATGAAATGTCGTTCGCCTCCGCACTACGAACGCGCATGTTGTTCAGTTGTCTGGTGGATGCGGATTTTCTGGACACGGAAAATCACTTCGATTCCGAACGGGCCAAATCGCGGAGTGTTCCATCGCTTTCCGAGGAAGCGGCCTTCAAAATTGTCATGAAATTTCTCCACGGCCTTTCTACAGATGGGCAAGTCAACCAAGCACGACAACAACTACTGACGGACTGTCTTGCGGCGGCGGACAAACAACCCGGACTGTTTTCCCTTACCGCGCCGACCGGTAGCGGCAAGACGCTCGCGTCGCTGGCCTTCGCGCTGAAGCACTGTTGTCGGCATAACGCCAGTTTGCCTGCCACCTCCCATGATCGCTTTCGGCGCGTCATCGTCGTCATTCCCTTTACCAGCATTATCGAACAGACCGCCAAAGTCTTTCGCGACCTCTTCAAACCGGTCTTTGGCCCAGACTACGTGCTCGAACACCACAGCGCCGTTGCATGGGGAGAATCAGGTTCCGACCTTGGCCGGGATGCGGAAGATGCCTGGATTCGCCGGGCACGTCTGGCGGCAGAAAATTGGGCGTCTCCCCTCGTCGTCACCACTTCCGTGCAGTTCTTTGAAAGCCTCTTCGCGCACAGACCGTCCCGCTGCCGTAAGCTCCACAATATCGCCCGCTCGGTGGTCATTTTCGATGAAGTTCAGACTCTGCCGACATGTTTGGTGCCTTCCCTCCTTTCGGCGGTGAACTGCCTCACCCACGATTACGGTGTTACGGCCGTCTTCTGCACCGCCACTCAGCCTGCGTTCGGAACTGCGGCGAAGGCGATTGATGACGGCTGGCATCCTCGGGAAATTTCAAGCCGACCTGATGCAATGGCTGAAACACTCAAGCGAACCAACATTACCATCCGTTGCGACGAGGATTCCCCGGCTGACTGGCAGGAGCTTGCCAGCGAAATCAGCCAGCACAACTGCGTCCTTTGTGTCGTCAACACACGTGCTCAAGCTGCCGAGCTGTTCCAATTACTGCCCGAGGCGGGACGCTTCCACCTTTCAG
This sequence comes from Candidatus Latescibacterota bacterium, assembly GCA_965219385.1. Classification (GTDB taxonomy): domain Bacteria; phylum Latescibacterota; class UBA2968; order UBA8231; family UBA8231; genus CBDCNM01. The sequence goes on from CBDCNM010000001.1 coordinate 321,892, forward strand.
CGGCCATGTGTGCGGCGCATCGCTCGGATAAGCTCGCGGTCATTCGCCAACGGCTTGAAGAGGACAAAACCTGCCGGCTCATCTCGACCCAACTCATTGAAGCAGGAGTGGACGTGGATTTCCCCATCGCCTATCGCGCCCGCGGCCCGTTGGACTCCATCATCCAGACCGCTGGCCGCTGCAATCGCGAAGGCCACTTGCCCGACCCCGGTCCTGTTACCGTATTCACACCGCCTTTGGGCGGCATGCCGCGTGGTGCTTACAAAACCGCTACCCAGGAAACCGAATCGTTCCTCGCCGAATTCCCGGATGTGCCTCTGCACCAGCCGGAAACCTATCGCAGCTATTTCGCGCGACTTTACGCAACGCTCGGCCCCGATTCGGCAAATGATGATCCTGCCTACTCCGCCAGCAAGAATTTCGATTTTCCCGCTGCCGCCAAAGCCTGCCAACTGATCGGCGATGAGACGCGATCCGTCCTCGTACCATACGGCCATAGCAGAGAACTCATCGAAACCATCCGTCATCAACAGCATCTTACCGCTGACCTTGCCCGCCGGTGCCAGCGTTTCACAATCAATCTTTACGAGTCGGAATTTCAGAAGTCCCGTAGCACTGGTGTCATAACTCCGCTGCTCAAGGACGAATCCATGTTTTTCTGGAGTTCCGGCTATGACGACCAACTTGGCATCTGCAATTACGAAGCTGAACATTTCGTTCTCTGACCATCTAAAAAAATAGAAGCCAAACGACGTAAGTCATTTGGCTTCAAATAGATACGAAACAATCAATGTTTCAATCCGCACCCAGACAGGTGATTTCGAGACCTCAGAATAAGAAACTCTTACAGAGGGTCCTTGACAAGCGTTGTGGAAGCATTTATATTTGCTATTGAATGTTTTGTATCTAATAACCATTTCTAATATAGGATTGAATGACCATGAAAGCAACAAAAATACTCGATAGCATTCGGTACCATGTCTTTCCGCCTTTGGAACACTGGCGGGTAATAAAACGGCGTCCTAGAGTGCATCCCTACGATGATATGCCACTATCAATTCCATCATTAGTATGGTTGCACCTCCTCGCGGACTCGCCGGAAGAAGCTGACAAAGCTGTTGCAATGGTCGTAGCATACGGAATAGCTGAATTCCAAAACCCGAATAGGGTGAACTCACAGCATGTCGCTGTCTTTAAAACCTTGCCCTTTTCCCTAAACTGATTATGCACACTGAACGAATCCATCTCCGTGTCTGGGGCGATCTGGCCTGTTTCACACGCCCGGAAATGAAAGTCGAACGGATGAGCTATCCCGTACCCACGCCCTCGGCTGCCCGGGGCATCCTCGAAGCGATTCTCTACAAGCCGCAATTCCGTTGGCACATCCACCGCATCGCCGTTCGCCTCCCCATCAAGTTCCTCAGTTTCCGCCGCAATGAAGTAAAATCCGTCGCCAACTCCCGCAAGCCCGAACCCATCTTGGCCGAGGATGATCGCACGCAACGCAACACGCTTGCCCTCCGCGACGTGGATTACGTCATCGAAGCCAGCCTGGAACTCAACCGCTTGGCCAATCAGCCCCGTCAAAAGCCACTCGCTCCCGATGAACCCCAAGGCGACGATAATCTTAGTAAATACTATGGGATGTTCCGACGCCGGGTCGAGAAGGGCCAATGCTTCACCCAGCCTTGTTTTGGTTGCCGTGAATTCCCCGCCAACTTCGAGTTGGCTCGGCCGAGCGACATGGCCGCGCCGCCCGACGCCAATGTGGACACAGATTTGGGACATATCCTCTACGATGTGTTCGATCTCGACATCCCGGCGGACTGGCAGCCCGGCAAGGTCGAAAAGCCGGAACCTGTCAGTAACTTTTTCCAAGCCCGTCTCGAAAACGGCATCGTCAATGTGCCCGACTGGCGTGACATTAAGGCCAGCCTTGAAGCCTGAATCAACTGGGAAGAAACCATGATGCTGCAAGCCCTCATCGAATACGCCGAACGCGAGGGGCTCGGCGATGCCGACTTTCACGAAGCGTCTGTCCGCTGGCTGGTCCCTTTGGACGCCGCCGGCAATCTCGCAGGCGGCCCCATCGAACTGCTGGACAAGCCTGATGCGAAAAAGCCCAAACCGCAAACGCTCACCCGTCCGTTCATTGAACAAAAGGAACTCACAGTTGCTTCGCGCCCGCGTGCCTTCTTCCTTTGCGACACGCTGGAGCGTGCGGTCAACTATCCCGACCCCAAAAAGCCCGAACGAGCCGAACGGCGCGAAGGTTCCCACGCCTATTTCAAGCAATTGCTTGAGGCGGCCGTGGGGGAATGCCCCAACGACGGTCCAATGGCCCAGGCGACTCTGGCCTTTCTGAACCAGCCGGACATGCTCGAAAAACTTCACGCATCACTGACGGAACAAAAAGCGAAGCCGAACGACAACATCACTTTCCGGATCTCCGGCCATAGGCTGCTTCAAGCGGAGGAACTCAAACAATTCTGGCGCAGACGCCGCGCCGCAGATCGGCCACAAGCTGCGGGCAGGAAACGCCTCTGTCTGGCGACTGGCGAATTGACGGAGCCGGTTTTAACCACGGAGAAAATCAAGGGTGTACCCGGCGGCCTTGCCGTGGGAACCAACCTGATTTCGTTCGACAAGGCTTCGTTCACTTCTTTTGGTCTTCAGCAGGGTGAAAACGCCTCCATCTCCGCTGCCGCTGAGTTGAAAATTCGCAGCGCGTTGAACGATCTCATCCAGCACGGCCTTTGGCAGAACGGAATCGTTCACCTTCACTGGACCCGCGAGAAGGATGACCCCGACCCGTTTGGCCTAGTTGAGACTGCCGACGAACAGGGTGTTCGCAACCTGCTTGAGGCACCACGCACCGGACAATCCCAACATGTGGACGCCCGGAAGTATTACGCCATGAGTCTCTCGGGCAACGGTGGTCGCATCATCGTCCGCGACTGGCTCGAATCCACTGTTCCCGAAGTTGAGCAGAACGTGCGGCAATGGTTTGAAGACCTCGCCATCGTTCGCCCGGAAGGCGATTTCGTCTCCACTGATTTCAAGCTCGGCTATCTCTTGCACGGTCTCGTTCGCGACAAACTCGACGAGTTGGCTCCACAGATTCCCACGCAGTTTTTGTATGCCGCACTGCGCGACGCGCCCTTGCCTTTGCCGGCTTTGACCGCGGCGCTGCGGCGGCAGCAAATCGAAACCGACAACAAAACCAACCCGGCGCGCTTGGCCCTTATCAAGGCTTGCCTCCTGCGTCAGGATCGTTTCAATCAACCAAAGGGAAGGAACAACATGACCGAATCGTTAAATACTGAATCCACAGACCCCGCCTATCTCTGCGGGAGACTGTTCTCGGTCTTTGACCGTCTCCAATACCTCGCCCTCAGCGGTGTCAACGCCGGGGTTGTCGAGCGTTTCTATGCCAGTGCTAGCACCACGCCTGCCCTGGTGATGGGGCGACTCTTTCGCAACGCGCAATTCCACTTGGCCAAAGTCAGCGGTGGTGCGGCGGAAAACGTGCGCAAGGACTTCGAAGTCATCAGCATCCAACTGGGCGACCATTTCCCGCCCAGCCTCGACCTCGAAGGGCAGGGCCGCTTCGCCCTCGGCTATTACCACCAAAAAGCCGAATACCGACGACTCGCCGCCGAGCGCAAGGAACAAGCCACCAACGCTGAACCCGCTACGGCATAACCATCAACCCAGTCTCAAATTGCGTCTCCTCTTCTTCAGTAAGAGGGACAAAAAGAAAGTGAAAGCACTATGAATTCGATCCAAAGCCGATACGATTTCGTCTATCTCTTCGACTGCAAAGACGGCAACCCGAACGGCGATCCCGATGCCGCCAACGCTCCACGTGTGGACCCGCAAGACATGCACGGTCTCGTGTCTGACGTGTGCCTGAAACGCAAAATCCGCAACTACGTTCTGGAAGCCAGCGGTGGCGCGGAACCGTTCGATATCTTCGTCCGCCAGGGCGCGATTCTGAATGAGTCCATCGCCCAAGCCCACAAAGATCTCGGCCACGAGATGGACGGCAAAGCCAAGAAGGCCACCCGCGACCAAGTCAAAGATGCCCGTGCCAAAATGTGCCATCGCTACTACGATGTAAGGACGTTCGGCGCGGTGATGTCCACCGGGACCAACGCCGGACAAGTGCGCGGCCCTGTGCAACTGAGCTTCAGCCGCAGCCTTGATCCCATCCTGCCAATGGACATTTCCATTACCCGCATGGCCGTCACCGAGGCTAAGGAACTCGACGCCCCGAACCAGACGATGGGCCGTAAAAACCTCATTCCCTACGGCCTGTACCGCTGCCACGGCTTCATTTCCGCCAACCTCGCACACGACACTGGATTCAGCGACGACGACCTCAACCTTTTTTGGCAGGCGTTGCAGAATATGTTTGACCTTGACCGTTCCGCCTCGCGTGGTACCATGGCTCCGCAAAAGCTCATCGTTTTCAAACATCAATCCGCCCTCGGCAATGCGCCCGCACACAAGTTGTTCGAACGCATAACGGTTACCCGAAAGGAGTCCGTCCAGGCAGCCCGCCAATTCTCCGACTACGAAATTTCCACCAACTGGAATGATCTGCCCGAAAATGTGGAACTGGTCGAGATGCTGTGACTAACGCCGCTCCATTTCCCAATCTGCCCGATCCCATCCCCCTCTCGCTCCTCAACGACTACCTCTATTGCCAACGCCGGGCGGCATTGAAGGCGATTGAAGGGTGGCGCGGGACCAACGAGCACACCGTGGTCGGCGATGGTGTCCACGAGCAGGCCGACGTCTCCGGCTACGAAACCGTCAGGGGCGTGACTCTGTTGCGCGCCCTGCCCGTCTGGTCGGACCGGCTCGGGCTCAACGGCAAGTGCGACATCGTCGAGCGTCATCCCGACGGCTCGTTGATCCCGGTCGAGTTCAAAAAGGGCAAACGTCGCAAGTTCGACAACGACGACGCTCAGCTTTGCGCCCAAGCGTTGTGCCTCGAAGAGATGTTCGGGCGGGACATTCCCAAGGGGGCCATCTTCCACGCTAAGAGTAAGCGCCGCCGAGAGGTGGAATTTACCGAAGATTTGCGCCGCCTCACCGAACAGGCCATCGAAGCCATGCACCGGCTGATCGAAGAGGAAGCGGTCCCCCAAGCCGTCCATAAGCCCCAATGTTCCGAGTGCTCGCTTTTTGACCATTGCCTTCCCGAAATCACCAGCGTTCCGCCTATGCTGGCGCGGGCCTATCGGGAAGTGTTCGATACCACCGCCTAGAGTCACCTAGCTCTCCGTGCCGAGCGAAGTCTCGCCTTGCTTCGGTAAGGGGGAACGGATTGAAACATGGCCATTGTCCAAAACACTCTTTATCTGACGACGCCGAAAACCGTAGTGCTCAGGGATCACTTGACGCTCCGGGTCGAGATCGAAAAGCAAACCCGCCTGACCGTGCCCATTCACCATTTGGAAAGCATCTGCGCCTTTGGGCAGGTCGTGGTTACGCCGCCGGCCATGGCCTTGTGCTGGGATCATCAGGTGGCGGTGCATTACCACACCGAGAACGGCTATTTGCTGGCGCAGGTCTTGGGAAGCGGAGATACCCGCTACTTGCTGCGCCGGGCTCAGTACGCGGCGGCGGACAGCCCACAGGATGCGGCTTGCATTGCCCGGCAATTCGTCGCTGGAAAGCTGCAAAATGCACGATCCAATCTCTTGCGGTCCAGGCGGGAAGTCGATGGCGATTCGGATCGGGGGAAGCTGGCGGATGCGGCTGATGAACTGGCCCGGCTGATCCGCCAACTCGGCGATGCCCCGCCCGTTGCCCCGGGTTGCGGGCTTCGGGAGGCGCTCGACCCGATCAGGGGCTTGGAAGGTCTGGGTGCCAAGGTGTATTTCTCGGTGTTCCAGTACATGCTCAAACAACAGCGAGAAGATTTCAGGTTTGTAACCCGCACGCGACGTCCGCCCCGGGATCGGATAAACTGCCTGCTTTCCTTTATATATGCCTTGGTCCGCCACGATTGTTTGGCCGCGTTGACGACCGCCGGGCTGGACCCTTATGTCGGCTGGCTTCATGCGACGCGCGCCGGGAGGCCGGCTTGCGCTCTGGACCTGATGGAAGAGTTCCGGCCCTGTCTGGCGGAACGGCTGGCGTTGACCCTCGTCAATCGCCGCCAGATCGAATCCAAGCACTTTCGCGAACGAGAGGGCGGCGCCGTAGAATTCACCGACCAGGGCAGGAAAGAGGTCATCCAGGCTTGGCAACAGCGCAAGCAAACAGAAGTAAAACACGCCCTGTTTGAGCAAAATATCCATTTGGGACAAGTGTTCAGCATTCAAGCCAAGTTATTGGCCCGCAAGCTCCGCGGCGATGTCCCTGACTATATTCCCTTCATTCCGAAATAATGTTTATCCTGATCGCGTACGACGTTTCGACTGCGGACAAATCTGGGCAAAAACGACTGCGCCGAGTGGCAAGAGCCTGTGAGGATTACGGCGTCCGGGTGCAAAAATCGCTTTTTGAGTGTCAGGTGGGAAAAACCGAATGGGCGGCACTCAGAAATCGTCTGCTGAAGGAAATCGATTCCAAGCAGGATTCTCTCAGGGTCTATCATTTGGGCGAAGACACTAGAGACAAGACGGAGCATCACGGGTTCAACGAGCCCGTGGACTTGAATGCACCACTGATCTTATAGTATGCGCGAAGGTAGAGTAATGGAGTTTCGCCCCTGGTTTCGCGCAATGCGAAAACGTATGTATAACAACAGGTTAGCGCGTTCATCGATACTTGAGTCAGGAATTCTCGTCATCCATTCGATAGAATCGCGCATCCATCTGTGTAACCCTTTAGTATTCCGCTGGTTACAGCAACCAGCGTCTCCCCTCGCTTCGGTGAGGGGAGCGGATTGAAACAGGTTGGCAGCTTCGGACATTTTGGCAGCGGACAAGTCTCCCCTCGCTTCGGTGAGGGGAGCGGATTGAAACCTATCCCGCATTTTTCGATCAACCCCAGCGATGAAAGTCTCCCCTCGCTTCGGTGAGGGGAGCGGATTGAAACGGATCACTCCGGTGGACTGGATTGGTGATGTCGTCGGTCTCCCCTCGCTTCGGTGAGGGGAGCGGATTGAAACATCCTCTTCATCCTCATCCCGTTGCTCATCCCGGTCTCCCCTCGCTTCGGTGAGGGGAGCGGATTGAAACTTGGCGGGTTGCGTCTTTTTCGCCGCCCGCGACTGTCTCCCCTCGCTTCGGTGAGGGGAGCGGATTGAAACCTCACGGTCCCGGGTACGGCAATTCCGCCGATACAGTCTCCCCTCGCTTCGGTGAGGGGAGCGGATTGAAACACTGGTGCTATGGTAGCTGGTACCGGGGCTCAGGTGGTCTCCCCTCGCTTCGGTGAGGGGAGCGGATTGAAACGGTATATTATCCCAGACAGGCACAAAGGAGGCCGTCTCCCCTCGCTTCGGTGAGGGGAGCGGATTGAAACGTGGTTGGGCGCGCCGGATTATGGAGCAGTATCGGGTCTCCCCTCGCTTCGGTGAGGGGAGCGGATTGAAACACCAACGCCACCAACGATAAAAGCGGACGGCCATCGTCTCCCCTCGCTTCGGTGAGGGGAGCGGATTGAAACCTGGTGCACCAGGCATTTAACATCCAACGAGGAGTGTCTCCCCTCGCTTCGGTGAGGGGAGCGGATTGAAACATGAGACCTGTTGGCTCTGGCCCTCGGATTGCTTAGTCTCCCCTCGCTTCGGTGAGGGGAGCGGATTGAAACATCCGTATGTTAGTAATCAGAAATTGAAATTGAAGGTCTCCCCTCGCTTCGGTGAGGGGAGCGGATTGAAACGTGGTTGGGCGCGCCGGATTATGGAGCAGTATCGGGTCTCCCCTCGCTTCGGTGAGGGGAGCGGATTGAAACCAACACCGGCGTCTGGAAAAAGACCTGCGGACTGGGTCTCCCCTCGCTTCGGTGAGGGGAGCGGATTGAAACGCTGCTGAGTATTTCAGGTACCCGATCCTCCTCCTGTCTCCCCTCGCTTCGGTGAGGGGAGCGGATTGAAACTCCTGCCGTGCGCACATCAATTCACTAGCCCACTTGTCTCCCCTCGCTTCGGTGAGGGGAGCGGATTGAAACCCTTTCCGGCCTATCCCCTTAGAATGTGCCGCTTGTGTCTCCCCTCGCTTCGGTGAGGGGAGCGGATTGAAACCTCACCCTAACCGGAGGAACCGAATGACCGCACCAGTCTCCCCTCGCTTCGGTGAGGGGAGCGGATTGAAACCTCTACCTCTTCTGGGCGATCTTCACCGGCCTAGTGGTCTCCCCTCGCTTCGGTGAGGGGAGCGGATTGAAACGCAGTATTCGCACATCCAGGGATCGGGTGCCTCCGTCTCCCCTCGCTTCGGTGAGGGGAGCGGATTGAAACGAAATGGGGCATCCGCAAGGCCCGTGGGCAAAAAAGTCTCCCCTCGCTTCGGTGAGGGGAGCGGATTGAAACAAGCTTTCTAAAGCCCCAAGGCATCCCCCGCTACGTCTCCCCTCGCTTCGGTGAGGGGAGCGGATTGAAACACTGCCGGTACTGCGGCGCTCGCCTCAGCACCCCGGTCTCCCCTCGCTTCGGTGAGGGGAGCGGATTGAAACCCGTCTGCGAAGACGAACCATGAAATTTAACCCACGTCTCCCCTCGCTTCGGTGAGGGGAGCGGATTGAAACGCTGGCGAGGGGCAAAATCGAGCGTCCGCGCAGGAGGTCTCCCCTCGCTTCGGTGAGGGGAGCGGATTGAAACATAGCTGGCCGTCCAGGTGCCGGCGGCGGAAAAGTGTCTCCCCTCGCTTCGGTGAGGGGAGCGGATTGAAACCCAACCCTCGGCCAAGCTGAGGATCCGGTCGCTGTGTCTCCCCTCGCTTCGGTGAGGGGAGCGGATTGAAACTGCTTGACCACCCCGAACCTGTACTGCGTCCACTGGGTCTCCCCTCGCTTCGGTGAGGGGAGCGGATTGAAACAACTGTGCGATGCCGGTGGTAGCCGTGACGGCCAGGTCTCCCCTCGCTTCGGTGAGGGGAGCGGATTGAAACAGCAGCGGGAAGGGCCTCTAAAGAGGAATACAAAAGTCTCCCCTCGCTTCGGTGAGGGGAGCGGATTGAAACCCGGCCGTCCCTCTGCTTTTAGGTGCTGTTGAGGCGTCTCCCCTCGCTTCGGTGAGGGGAGCGGATTGAAACGGGATGGATAGCACACCCTGGCATACTCAGCATGAGTCTCCCCTCGCTTCGGTGAGGGGAGCGGATTGAAACCCGAAATTGAGAAGCGCGCGAGAATAACGCAGGTTGTCTCCCCTCGCTTCGGTGAGGGGAGCGGATTGAAACAACCCATGGCAGTTACCATAGACAGCATCCCTGTAGTCTCCCCTCGCTTCGGTGAGGGGAGCGGATTGAAACTTATCCCAGGGCGATTAATCCTCTATGGGTCGAGGTCTCCCCTCGCTTCGGTGAGGGGAGCGGATTGAAACCATCCTTGTGTGCTCGGAAACCTGATACGCCTTTCAGGTCTCCCCTCGCTTCGGTGAGGGGAGCGGATTGAAACACAGATACCGGGTATTTTTCCTTCTCCTCCGCCATGGTCTCCCCTCGCTTCGGTGAGGGGAGCGGATTGAAACAGGTTGGCAGGTAGCGGACATTTTGGCAGCAAGACGTCTCCCCTCGCTTCGGTGAGGGGAGCGGATTGAAACCCAACCCTCGGCCAAGCTGAGGATCCGGTCGCTGTGTCTCCCCTCGCTTCGGTGAGGGGAGCGGATTGAAACTTTTTACATGTGGTGCACAGTCCCGGCTTGTACTTGTCTCCCCTCGCTTCGGTGAGGGGAGCGGATTGAAACACCCGATAGCTGTCGAGGGCTGAAGCCCTCCTGATGAGGTCTCCCCTCGCTTCGGTGAGGGGAGCGGATTGAAACGCTGCTGAGTATTTCAGGTACCCGCCTCCTCCTGGGTCTCCCCTCGCTTCGGTGAGGGGAGCGGATTGAAACCAAGCCCGCTCAATCACGTACACTCAGGCATGGGCGTCTCCCCTCGCTTCGGTGAGGGGAGCGGATTGAAACCAGTGCTCTCGGATTTCCCCCGATGACATCACTTGTCTCCCCTCGCTTCGGTGAGGGGAGCGGATTGAAACTGATATTGCCAATAATGTCTCCCTCGTACCGGCAAGTCTCCCCTCGCTTCGGTGAGGGGAGCGGATTGAAACAAGACGTCGGCGTCGGCCCCTTGCCCATCGGAACAGTCTCCCCTCGCTTCGGTGAGGGGAGCGGATTGAAACCGATGTTGCGGAAGGGGAAAACCTCGACGAGATTAGTCTCCCCTCGCTTCGGTGAGGGGAGCGGATTGAAACCGATGTTGCGGAAGGGGAAAACCTCGACGAGATTAGTCTCCCCTCGCTTCGGTGAGGGGAGCGGATTGAAACGACTACACTGATGAGGAGCTGATCGAGCTCATCGTCTCCCCTCGCTTCGGTGAGGGGAGCGGATTGAAACATTTTACGGCCGGACCAAACCTGAGCGCCACTTCGTCTCCCCTCGCTTCGGTGAGGGGAGCGGATTGAAACCAGAGGGTGATGATCCTGGTTCATACCAACTCCTACGTCTCCCCTCGCTTCGGTGAGGGGAGCGGATTGAAACCTGTGGTGGCATGGCACGGACTGGACGACATCTATGTCTCCCCTCGCTTCGGTGAGGGGAGCGGATTGAAACGTGATGTCGTCTACGGGGCACGACAGGGAACTGTGTCTCCCCTCGCTTCGGTGAGGGGAGCGGATTGAAACGTAAAAGCTTCGCCAATTCGTGACGAGCTTGGCGAGTCTCCCCTCGCTTCGGTGAGGGGAGCGGATTGAAACGACTACACTGATGAGGAGCTGATCGAGCTCATCGTCTCCCCTCGCTTCGGTGAGGGGAGCGGATTGAAACATTTTACGGCCGGACCAAACCTGAGCGCCACTTCGTCTCCCCTCGCTTCGGTGAGGGGAGCGGATTGAAACCAGAGGGTGATGATCCTGGTTCATACCAACTCCTACGTCTCCCCTCGCTTCGGTGAGGGGAGCGGATTGAAACCTGTGGTGGCATGGCACGGACTGGACGACATCTATGTCTCCCCTCGCTTCGGTGAGGGGAGCGGATTGAAACGTGATGTCGTCTACGGGGCACGACAGGGAACTGTGTCTCCCCTCGCTTCGGTGAGGGGAGCGGATTGAAACGTAAAAGCTTCGCCAATTCGTGACGAGCTTGGCGAGTCTCCCCTCGCTTCGGTGAGGGGAGCGGATTGAAACGACTACACTGATGAGGAGCTGATCGAGCTCATCGTCTCCCCTCGCTTCGGTGAGGGGAGCGGATTGAAACATTTTACGGCCGGACCAAACCTGAGCGCCACTTCGTCTCCCCTCGCTTCGGTGAGGGGAGCGGATTGAAACCAGAGGGTGATGATCCTGGTTCATACCAACTCCTACGTCTCCCCTCGCTTCGGTGAGGGGAGCGGATTGAAACCTGTGGTGGCATGGCACGGACTGGACGACATCTATGTCTCCCCTCGCTTCGGTGAGGGGAGCGGATTGAAACGTGATGTCGTCTACGGGGCACGACAGGGAACTGTGTCTCCCCTCGCTTCGGTGAGGGGAGCGGATTGAAACGTAAAAGCTTCGCCAATTCGTGACGAGCTTGGCGAGTCTCCCCTCGCTTCGGTGAGGGGAGCGGATTGAAACAAAGCTACTGAGCTTGATATACTGATTGAGAAAAGTCTCCCCTCGCTTCGGTGAGGGGAGCGGATTGAAACCTCAACGACGCGGTTGGCTTTGCCCTCGTCCTCGATGAAGGAGTCTCCCCTCGCTTCGGTGAGGGGAGCGGATTGAAACTTGCTACTTCTGATTGTTGCTGACATTGCTACATGTCTCCCCTCGCTTCGGTGAGGGGAGCGGATTGAAACTACCTACTGCCGATGCCCATGCGTGTATGCCTATCCGGTCTCCCCTCGCTTCGGTGAGGGGAGCGGATTGAAACGGGTTCAACTCGACCACCTGGCCCGGGGGCAGGGACGTCTCCCCTCGCTTCGGTGAGGGGAGCGGATTGAAACGGAGACGACGGGGACGATGGAGAGGACGGGCAGGATGTCTCCCCTCGCTTCGGTGAGGGGAGCGGATTGAAACAGCACCAAGTGTCCTCAACGAAAGATACACTCGAAGTCTCCCCTCGCTTCGGTGAGGGGAGCGGATTGAAACAACGCAGCAGGACACGTAGTGCACTCTCCTTGCTGGTCTCCCCTCGCTTCGGTGAGGGGAGCGGATTGAAACACCGTCGTCCCGGACATAGAGTCGCTGATTGGTCTGTCTCCCCTCGCTTCGGTGAGGGGAGCGGATTGAAACCCGATAGTGAGAAGCGCGCGAGAATAACGCGAAGTGTCTCCCCTCGCTTCGGTGAGGGGAGCGGATTGAAACGGCTACCATACCGACGCTCGACAGCTTTTATGCCGGTCTCCCCTCGCTTCGGTGAGGGGAGCGGATTGAAACACTGATGAGTCCTGGTAGTGGCCAGGTCGAAACCGTCTCCCCTCGCTTCGGTGAGGGGAGCGGATTGAAACAGAAAAAAAAGAAGGACCACCCCCCCACAAGATTGGTCTCCCCTCGCTTCGGTGAGGGGAGCGGATTGAAACGACTTGCTGTGGCCGACAGAGGAAGGGCCCTCCTGTCTCCCCTCGCTTCGGTGAGGGGAGCGGATTGAAACAAGGCATCCAGTAGCGTAACGATCTGGGCTGCGGGTCTCCCCTCGCTTCGGTGAGGGGAGCGGATTGAAACAAATACTTCCCGAGGGTGCACGATGCAAGCCGATGTCTCCCCTCGCTTCGGTGAGGGGAGCGGATTGAAACGGCAACCGGCGCTTAGAGGCGCTCGACGCGCTGGGTCTCCCCTCGCTTCGGTGAGGGGAGCGGATTGAAACGAGAATGCGCGGTTACTTGAGGAGCTCGCGCGCGGGTCTCCCCTCGCTTCGGTGAGGGGAGCGGATTGAAACTCGAATTTCGGGCCGGCCGACGCGGGCTGCCGTTCGGTCTCCCCTCGCTTCGGTGAGGGGAGCGGATTGAAACAGTTATGGGCTTCTGGGCAGCCGGCCTGATTTCCGGGTCTCCCCTCGCTTCGGTGAGGGGAGCGGATTGAAACGTCGTCGAGCCGTCCGTTGTTCGGTGTTGCGGTAAGTCTCCCCTCGCTTCGGTGAGGGGAGCGGATTGAAACCAGCAGCGCCGTCCGTTCGCCCTCTACCGTGGTAAGTCTCCCCTCGCTTCGGTGAGGGGAGCGGATTGAAACCACCACAACAACGGCCAGCCCGAAACGCAGTGCTGAGTCTCCCCTCGCTTCGGTGAGGGGAGCGGATTGAAACTTGCGCTCCCCGGGTACGGCAATTCCGCCTATACCAGTCTCCCCTCGCTTCGGTGAGGGGAGCGGATTGAAACGATTACGGGCATCCGCAAGGCCCATGGGCAGAAAGTCTCCCCTCGCTTCGGTGAGGGGAGCGGATTGAAACAAGGCATCCAGTAGCGTAACGATCTGGGCTGCGGGTCTCCCCTCGCTTCGGTGAGGGGAGCGGATTGAAACGGCAACCGGCGCTTAGAGGCGCTCGACGCGCTGGGTCTCCCCTCGCTTCGGTGAGGGGAGCGGATTGAAACGAGAATGCGCGGTTACTTGAGGAGCTCGCGCGCGGGTCTCCCCTCGCTTCGGTGAGGGGAGCGGATTGAAACACCACGCGCTCGGAGACCTCCACTTCTTTTCTGGCCGTCTCCCCTCGCTTCGGTGAGGGGAGCGGATTGAAACACCACGCGCTCGGAGACCTCCACTTCTTTTCTGGCCGTCTCCCCTCGCTTCGGTGAGGGGAGCGGATTGAAACATATTTCAATCCCTGGCAACTTCAGCTTTACCACCGTCTCCCCTCGCTTCGGTGAGGGGAGCGGATTGAAACCCGAATCAGTGGGCGGTAGAGGTCACGCTACCGCGTCTCCCCTCGCTTCGGTGAGGGGAGCGGATTGAAACATTGAAAATTGAAGCTCGTCACCCGCTGGCCGCCGGTCTCCCCTCGCTTCGGTGAGGGGAGCGGATTGAAACGAGTGAGCGGGGTAATGCGCGCGCGTTGCTCGTCGGTCTCCCCTCGCTTCGGTGAGGGGAGCGGATTGAAACATTGAAAATTGAAGCTCGTCACCCGCTGGCCGCCGGTCTCCCCTCGCTTCGGTGAGGGGAGCGGATTGAAACGAGTGAGCGGGGTAATGCGCGCGCGTTGCTCGTCGGTCTCCCCTCGCTTCGGTGAGGGGAGCGGATTGAAACGACCAGATTACCGATAGCAAGGTGGTCGCTATCCACGTCTCCCCTCGCTTCGGTGAGGGGAGCGGATTGAAACCGGATTCGGGCCCGCTTCTCGGTCGGGATGTGGAGGTCTCCCCTCGCTTCGGTGAGGGGAGCGGATTGAAACTTGGAAATTGAAGCTCGTCACCCGCTGGCCGCCGGTCTCCCCTCGCTTCGGTGAGGGGAGCGGATTGAAACGTCGAAGCCGGATCGATCAACCAGTGACGGCAGGGTCTCCCCTCGCTTCGGTGAGGGGAGCGGATTGAAACCGGTACCGCGAGCTGGTGTTCCAGCACCATCCCGAGTCTCCCCTCGCTTCGGTGAGGGGAGCGGATTGAAACTGCTTTGGTGAGGGGAATGGTTGCCAACTATAGTTGGCACTTGCATATTATTATGAAACAGAATAGGTGAATGTGGCCGGGATGGCTAGAGAGAAACATGTCATTTTGATTGCAGGTCGCTCAAAGACGGTGTCTTTGAGCTTCGTTTGGTATTTGGCCCCGGCTACCGCGTGTATTTCGGGGAAGCTGGAGACACTATAGTTGTGATACTGTGCGGGGGAGATAAGAGCAGCCAAATGCAGGATATTGCAAGGGCAAAAGCCTACTGGAAGGAGTATTCGAGCCATGCCTAAATACAGGACATTAGAAGAAGTCACCGAAGAATATTTCAGAGAACACCCGGATGAAATCGAGGACTTTCTGACAGAAAACTTTGAGGAATACGCCAAGGACGGCGATTCGGCAGCGCTTTTATCTGCGTTGCGGATCGTTGCCCGCGTCAAAAGCATATCTGCCATAGCCGACGAAATCGGCATGACCCGTCATGGATTGCAAAAGGCACTTTCTTCCAAGGGAAATCCACGCCTCGATAACATCAACTCCATCATGCGGGCGATGGGATACCGGCTTATGCCGCAAAAGATGGAACAGCCCGCCGGATAAATGCCTAAACCGCCCAGTACTTGGTACGTATGTATAATCCGCAGGCTTGATTCCAAGGAGGTCGACGGCAAAAGCCTCTTCAATACGCCGGTTGCTTGCCTCAGTTTTACCCTGTTGCACCTGCTCGGGGTTTGGTATCATTTTTATGTATTCGCTCCCATGGAAGACCACAATGGATCCGACAAAAAACACCGTAACCTGGGCGGATTATTATCCGGAAGTGGCCGAAATATTCGCCCACAATGTGCTCGACTGGCCCTGTGAGAAAATCGATACCGGGTTCGGGCCCGTGGTGCAGCCCTGCATCGCCCAGGGGCCGCGGCAAGAGATCTACGTCTCGGGCTACAGGGGCCACGTATTCCACAGCCTGGACCTGGGCGCGACCTGGTCCTTGCTGTGCCAGGCCCCAGGGCTCAATCCCCCCGTGCCGCCAGGCGGCGAGCTGGCCTACCTGCAGGTTGAGGGAGGCGTGACCCTGGGAGGGGTTGAAGTGGGGGGGATAGGGGCCACGCGGGAAGGGACCCTGCTGCTGCTGTGGACCATGAGTTACAAGGATGGACGCGAGGGGCGCGGTGAAGGGGATGAGTCCCATCGCCGGACCACCTGGGTGACCCGTTCGGCGGACCAGGGGAA
Organism: Candidatus Latescibacterota bacterium; assembly: GCA_965219385.1. Classification (GTDB taxonomy): domain Bacteria; phylum Latescibacterota; class UBA2968; order UBA8231; family UBA8231; genus CBDCNM01. The sequence goes on from CBDCNM010000001.1 coordinate 337,818, forward strand.
GACATGGGAGGCCACAGCGCCCTTTGAGCACGAACTTTTTCGGATCATCACCGCCAACCAGGGCAACCTGGTCCAGCTGGCGGACGGCCGGATCCTGGCCCATGTGCTGGCCCGCTCCAGCACCCCTGGGGCACCAAAGACCACGGCCTCATTGCTCTACGCCTCGGACGACGACGGGAGGACCTGGACCCACTTCTCCGATTTTGTGGGCCCTTCGTCCGAGCCGCACCTGATGGAGGTTGAGCCCGGCCGGATGCTCGCGGCTCTGCGCTACCAGCGCGACAAGCGGCCCGATGACCCGGAAAACCTGGCCACCGGGTACGATGCGGAATGGTGGGCGGAATTCGCCCACCATCAAAACCCCTGGGACAAGCCCACGGATACCGGGGTGCGGATCTTCCAGCACACCGCTTTGAGCGCCAGCCGGGATGGGGGCCGCACCTGGAGCAAACCCAGAGTGGTCACCGGCCTTTTGCAGCAGAGCGCTTCCCTGATCAAGTTGTCCGACGGGACCCTGGCCCTGACCTTTGGGCGGCCCGGCCAGCGTTTGATGCTCAGCTACGACGGGGGAGAGACCTGGGCCAAGGTGGCGTACCAGCTGCACGGTGATGGGGAGTACGCCCGTGCCGTTGGTCTCAAAGACGATACCCTTGTGGCGATTCACGACTTTGGTCATTATATGTGGCACCAAAAAAACGACACCCGTCTCGGCGTCCTCAGATTCAAGGTGCCTCCGCGCCAGGAGGTGGAAAAACACGGCTTCTTCACCCCGCGCCAGGTCGAGCAAGGATTGCGCTAACCAGGAGAAACCCATGAACAAGCGAAAATTGCTGTTCTACAACGACTCCCGACATTTCTACATGTACTGCTACGATCCACCCATGCGCCTCGAAGAAGCCTGGGCCCCAATTGACGAGATCGCCGGCACCCGGGTGGACACCTTTGTGTATTGCTACGGCGCCGGGCAGACCATGTTCCACAATACCAGGGTGGGCGAGATCTGGGGCGAGCGCTTCGAGGCGTTCGATGCCCTCTACGCCTACCAGTGCGCCGAAAACATCAAAAGCCTGATCGACCGGGGGCTGGATCCGCTCAACCTGCTCATCGAGCGGGCCCACCAAAAGGGGCTGGAGTTTTTCTCCAGCCTGCGGCTGATGAGCAGCGGCGATCCCCAAGACCCGGGCAGTGTGTTTGTCTCGCGCTTCAAGATCGACCACCCGGAGTGGTGCCAGCACCAAAGCGGAAGGCCCCACTTCGACTTTTCCCACCCGGAGGTGCGGCAAGAACGCTTTGCCCTCATCGAAGAGACCGTCGGCAACTACGCGGTGGACGGCTTTGAGCTGGACTGGGCCTTCGAGCCGTATTACTTCGAGGACGACGAGGTGGAAGAGAAGACCCCCATCCTCACCGAGTACATGGGCGAAATTCGCCGCATGGTCGAGGCGGCGGCCCGGGCGCGGGGCCGGGCCATCGTCCTGGGCGCGCGGGTGCTGCCGACCCTCGAAGGCAATCTGGGGGTGGGGCTGGACGTGCCGACCTGGTTGCGGGAAGGCTTGCTGGATTTTGTTGTGCCCAACTTCTACGGCTACCACCACCTGGACGCGGATTTTCCCTTCGAGTGGCTGGTGGAGCTGGCGCGGCCGGTGGGGTGTCAGGTCTACCCGGCGCTGCAGTCCCGCGTCCTGGGTCCGGATCCGGCCCTGGAACACCGGGTCAGCCCGCCCATGGAGTACCCGGCCAAACCCTGCCACTACTACGCCGGGGCCGCGGCCTACTGGACCCGAGGGGCCGACGGCATCTACCTGCCCTGGTTCGTTTATCCCCACGGCTCCAATCACCAGCTCCTCTCCGAGATCCACGATCCGGATCTTTTGCGCCCCAAGACCAAGCACTACGCGGTCCGCAGCAGCCAGGAGGACGCGGCCAGCCTCGGGTACAGCGCGCCCCTGCCGCTGAAGCTAAAAACCGGTCTGGAGGCGCCCGGGCAGATCGTGCCGTTCTTTATCGCGGATGAGCTGGAGCGGACGAACGTGGTGCTGAAGCTGCGGCTGGGGGGGCCGAGCCCCAAGGATTCCATGACCGTGAGCCTCAACGGCCAGGCCCTGGCGCCGCCGGTCCGGGTGCAGCCGGTGCGCTACTCGTATGCGTGGCTGGACTATCAGCTGCCCCCGGGTTGGTTGCGGCAGGGGCGCAACGAGCTGGGAGTGGCCATTCACGCCCGGCCGCCCAGGCTGGCGGCGCCGGTGACGGTAGAGGGGGTCGAGGTGGTGGTGAGGCACGCCCAGCCCATGCCGGATGTGGCGGAGGTCTAGCCCGCCGCCGTATTGCGATGGAACCTGTAGATGATTGAAAACCACCCCTCCGAAGCGCCAGCGCGGGCTTTGTACGGCTGGGCCGAGATCGACCCGGCCGGCCCGGTGGTGGCCGGCCAGGTGGGGACCTGGCGGATCACCTACCACGTCGGGCGCTACGGGGTGGACGACGGCGGCGCCGTCAAAATCGCCTGGCGGGATGTCAGCGATTGGGCCGCACCGCAGTTTGAAGATCCCGCCGCCCCGGACTACGCCGTGGTTGCCACCACCGGGCCGGCTATCCTGCGGGCCACCTTCGAAAAACAGCGCTACGTGCGGCCCTGGCGCCTGTGCGTCACCATCGACGTATTCGACGACTCGCTCGCGGAAGGGGACGCGGTCTTCCTGACCCTGGGGGAAAGAGCCGGCGGGAGTCCGGGCAGCCGGGCCCAGACCTTCTGCAAGGAGGCCTTTGAGTTCAGGGTGGCGGTGGACTGGTGCGGCACCTGGGTCTACACCGAGGTGCCCTCGCCGCGCTTTCCGGTCGTCAGCGGTCCACCCCATCGACTCGTGGCGCTGGGGCCGTCGGAGGCGGTGTCCGGGGAAGAAATCTGGCTGGGGGTCAAGGCCGAGGATGTGTGGGGCAATCCCTGCACCGGCTACAAAGGCCAGGTAGGGATCGATGCAGGGGGGCTGGAGGGGGCGCCGCGGACCTACCGGTTTGCGGCCGAGGATGGCGGGGTGCGGCGGTTCGAGGGGATAAGGGCCCCTCGGGAGGGGGGGTACCGGGTGCGGGTCGAAGATAGGGAGAGAGGGCTGGAAGCAGAGACCAATCCCATCCGCTGTGTTGCGGCGCCCGGCGCCCACCGGCCCTTCTGGGGGGATCTGCACGGACAGAGCGAGGAGACCGTGGGGACCAATCCGGTCTCCTCCTATTTTCGCTTTGCCCGGGAGGTGGCCCTGCTCGACTTTGCCGGCCATCAGGGCAATGATTTCCAGATTACTCAAAAGGTCTGGTCCGAGATACGCCGGCAGGCCAATCGCATCAACCAGGCGGGTCGATTCGTTGCCTTTGTAGGCTACGAGTGGTCCGGGAATACGCCCCTGGGGGGCGACCACAATGTATACTATCTCGGCGATGATGGCCCGCTGCACCGTTCCAGCCATGTGCTGGTTCCGGACAAGGGCGACGTGGATACCGATTGCCCCCACGTGCAGGACCTGTACGCGGCCCTGAAGGACCAGGACGCCTTGCTGGTGCCCCACGTGGGGGGACGCTATGCCAATCTGGAGTGGCACGACCCGAAGCTGGAACCGGTGATCGAGGTCTATTCCGAGTGGGGGGAGTTCGAGTGGTTTTTGCGCCAGGCCCTGGAAAAAGGCTATCAGGTGGGGTTTACCGCGGGCAGCGACGATCACAAGGGGCGGCTCGGGGCGGCGCATCCGGGCAGCGGGTCCTTCGGGGTGTACGGGGGGCTGACCTGTATCTGGGCCCGGGAGCTGACGCGGCAGGGGCTCTGGGAAGCCCTCAAGGCCCGCCGCTGTTACGGCACCACGGGGCAGCGCATCCTGCTGGAGGTGGAAGTGGACGGCCATCCCATGGGCTCGAAGTACCAGGCTGCAGGGCCACCGGAGGTGGCCGTGCGGGTCATGGGCACGGCCCCGATCGAGCAGGTGGAGGTGTTCCGGGGGGTGGAGCCGGTCTACCGCTTTCCGGAGAAAATCGAGCGGGATGCAAAAAAGCTGCGGGTGGCGTGGTCGGGTCAGCGGATCCGGGCGCGCCAACGGCTGGTGCGGTGGGATGGCGCCCTGGAGATCGACCGGGGGCGGATCGTGGAGGCCACAGGCTACGCCTTTGATTCTCCGGCCGAGGGCATCCGGGAGGCGACGGCGCGGAGGGTGTCCTGGAAGTCGGTGACCACTGGAGATGCCGACGGCGTGGTCTTGCAAGTGGAGGCGCCCCCTGAGACCATGCTTCGCTTTGAGACGGGAGTGGTGCACACCGCCCATGCGCTGCGGGAAATCGCCGCCGGGCCGATTGAGGTGGACGCCGGAGGGATCGATATGAAAGTGGTGTTCGAGCAGGCGCCGCAGGGCATTGGACGGGAGGTAGAATTCACCTTTAACGGAGATCATCCGCCGCCGGGGTGCCACCCCTACTGGGTGCGGGTGGTGCAAACGGATGGGGCCAAGGCCTGGGCAAGTCCGGTCTACGTCATCGCGGGGTAGGCGGTTGCGGCGGCGCACAGGAGACAACCATGGAAATCGGTACGACCCTGACCCGGTTCATCATCGAGGAACAACGCAACTACCCGGAAGCCACCGGCGATTTTACCGGCCTTTTGATCGAGCTGACCAAGGCCGGCAAAATCATTGCGCGCGAAGTAAACAAAGCCGGTCTGGCAGAGACCATGGGACTTACCGGCCATACCAATCTACACGGCGAGGCCGTGCAGAAGCTGGACGAATACGCCAACGCCACCATCATCAAGTCCACCAATCACACCGGACATTTGGCCGGGATGGGCTCCGAAGAGATGGAGGAGATCTATCAGGTATCCGATCGCCATCCCCGGGGCGAATACATCCTCCTGTTCGATCCGGTCGACGGTTCCTCCAACATCGATGTGAACGTCAGTATCGGGACGATTTTTTCCATGTACCGGAGGAAGAGCGCGGCCGGCGGGGCGGAGCTGGAAGACTTTCTCCGCCAGGGCCGGGAACAGGTATGCGCCGGCTACCTCATCTACGGCTCGAGCACCATGCTGGTCTACACCACCGGACGCGGGGTCCACGGCTTTACCCTGGATCCGACCATCGGCGAATTTCTGCTCTCCCACGAGGATATCGCCATTCCGCCCCGGGGCAAGACCTACAGCGCCAACGAGAGTTATTACAACAGGTGGGCCCCGGGAGTGCGGCACTACGTGGACTATCTCAAAGAAGAGGATGAGGAGACCGGGCGGCCCTATTCGGCCCGCTATATCGGGTCTTTGGTCGCCGATTTTCACCGCAACCTGCTGAAGGGCGGGATATTCCTTTATCCAGGGAAGGTGAAATCCCCCCAGGGTAAACTGCGGCTCATGTACGAGGCGGCCCCTCTGGCCTTTGTGGTCCAGCAGGCGGGCGGGGCGGCGTCCACCGGCAGCCAGGATATTCTCGACATCCAGGCCGAGGCGTTGCATCAGCGGGTGCCGCTGGTCATCGGCAGCGCCGACGACGTGCGGGAAGCCGAGGCCTTCATACAGGGGAAAAGGAGTTGAAGAGATGATCGACCAGAAGATGGAAAACTACTTTGCCGATTGGGCCAAGCGGGAGGAGGTGGCCGAATCCATGGTCCCGCTCATCGGCAAACTCTACCGGGATCACGGCGTGGTCACCATGATCTACGGCCGCTCCCTGGTACACAACTCCACGATTGACATCCTCAAGGCCCATCGCTTTGCCCGCCAGGTGCTCAAGGACGAACTCTCCGTGTTTTCGAGCTTTGTGATCCTCCAGGCCCTGTCCCGGCTGGACCTGGCCCCGACGCGGATAGATATCGGAAAGTTGACTACCAGGTTCCACCGAAGTAAAGCGAACATGGATGTGGACGCCTTTGTGCGCCGGGAACTGGCTGAGATCAATGGCGGGAAGACCCTGCTGGACAAGCCGCAGGACGTGGTGCTCTACGGCTTTGGCCGGATCGGGCGCATCCTGGCGCGGATCCTGATCGAACGCAGCGGCGGGGGCGATAAGTGGCGGCTGCGGGCCGTGGTGGTGCGCACGGACCTGGAGGGCGACCTGGTGAAACGGGCCAGTCTGCTGCGGCGAGACTCCATTCACGGACCCTTCAAGGGGACCATTGTCATGGACCGGGAAAAAAACGCCATCGTCGCCAATGGCAACATGATTCGCGTCCTCTACTCGGATACCCCGGAAGGCATGGATTACAGCGCCTACGGCATCGAAAACGCCATTGTGCTGGACAACACCGGCGTCTGGCGGGATCGCGAGGATCTCGAACGCCACCTCCAGGCCCCAGGGGTCTCCAAGGTCGTCCTGACCGCACCCGGCAAGGGCGATGTCCCCAATATAGTCTACGGGATCAACAACGATTGCATTATGGAGGAAGAGCGGATCCTCTCCGCCGGCAGCTGTACCACCAATGCTATTGTGCCGGTGATCAAGGTCGTGCACGACCGCTACGGCATCGCCAGCGGCCACATCGAGACCTGCCATTCCTACACCAACGACCAGAATCTCATCGACAACTATCACAAGAACGACCGGCGGGGCCGCGGGGCGCCGCTGAACATGGTCATAACCGACACCGGGGCGGCCAGCGCCGTGGCCAAGGTCCTGCCGGAATTAAAAGGCAAGCTCACGGCCAATGCCATTCGCGTGCCCACCCCCAATGTCTCCCTCGCCATTTTGAACCTGACCCTGGAACGGGAAGTCAGCGTAGAGGAGATAAACACCTACCTGCGGGATATCTCCCTCGATGTGCCCCTGGGGGGCCAGATCGATTACATTAGTTCGCCCGAGGTGGTATCCAGCGACTTCGTCGGCAATGAAAGAAGCGGCATCGTCGACTCAGGGGCGACCATTACCCAGGGCAAGCGCTGCGTTCTGTACGTATGGTACGACAACGAGTACGGCTACAGCGCCCAGGTGATCCGCATCCTGCAGCACGTATCCGGTCTCGAACTGCCCTATTTTCCCAAGTGATGGCCCCCAATGATTGAAATCGATCCGGTCGCCCTGACCTCGGCGGCCGACGAAATGGCCCTGTAGCTTCATACCCTTAAGGAGGATGAGAAAATGCCGGAAACCAGCAGTCGGGAAACCGTCCCTCTGACCATGGCCCAGGCCCTGGTAAAGTACCTGCAGGTCCAGCACAGCGAACGCGACGGCCAGCGCCGCCGTCTGATCGCCGGAGTATTCGGCATCTTCGGCCACGGCAATGTGGCCGGATTGGGCCAGGCCCTGTACGAATACGGCCGGGATTTGCCCTACTACCAACCCTGCAACGAGCAGTCCATGGTCCACACTGCGTCCGGGTACGCCAAGGCGAATTTGCGCCTGGCCACCATGGCCTGCACCTCGTCCATCGGCCCGGGAGCCACCAACATGGTCACCGGGGCGGCCACCGCGACCATCAACCGGTTGCCGGTGCTGCTGCTGCCCTCCGACTACTATGCCACCCGCTACCAGGGGCCGGTGTTGCAGCAGCTGGAGCACCCGGTTTCGGCGGATGTGAGCGTCAACGATTGTTTCCGCCCGGTTAGCCGCTTCTTCGACCGCATCACCCGCCCCGAGCAGCTGCTCACCGCCCTGCCCGAAGCCATGCGGGTCCTGCTGGATCCGGCCGATACCGGGGCGGTGACCCTGTCCCTGCCCCAGGATGTCCAGGCGCACGCCTACGACTACCCGGTCTCCTTCTTCGAGGAGCGCACCTGGCAGGTCGAACGCCGGCTGCCGGACCCGCGGCGCATCGACCAGGCCGTGGCCCTGCTCCAACAGGCGAAGAGACCGGTGATCATTGCCGGCGGCGGGGTGCACTACTCGGCGGCCTGGGACGAGTTGGAGACCCTCTCCGGACAGTGCGGCATCCCGGTGGGCGAGACCTTTGCCGGCAAGGGCGCCATGCGCAACGAGTCCACCCTGGTGCTGGGCGGGCACGGCGTCACCGGCACACCGGTGGCGGGCAAGATCGCGGCGCAGGCCGATCTGGTGATTTGCGTCGGCACCCGGTTGACGGATTTCGCCACCGGTTCCCAGGCGATGTTTCAACACCCGGGGGTGAAATTCATCAATATCAACGTGAACAACCACGATGCCTACAAGCAGGGCGCCCTGCCGGTCGCGGCCGATGCCCGCGAGACCCTGCGCGTCCTGGCCTCGGCGGCCGGGGCCGCGGGTATAACACCGCAGGCGGATTATCTGCAAGAGATCGAGAGGTTGAAGCAGGAGTGGACAGGGCAACTGGACAAAGAGGTCTACCGCCAGATCCCCGGCGAAGCCATGAGCCAGGGGCAGCTGATCGAGGTGATGAACGCAGAAGCGCGGGCGGGCGATTCAATCATTGCGGCGGCCGGCGGACCTCCCGGGGATTTGCTCAAGCTGTGGGACGCCAGCCGCGGCCGGGCCTGCCGGCTCGAATTCGGCTTTTCCTGCATGGGCTGGGAGTTGCCGGCCGGTCTGGGGGTGCGCCTGGCCCAGCCCGAGGGCGAGGTCGTGGTCTACATCGGCGACGGCACCTACCTGATGAATCCCATGGAGCTGGTCACGGCCATACAGGAAGGCCTCAAGGTCACGGTGGTGGTGGCCAACAACCACGGCTACCAGGTGATCCGGCAGCTGCAGATGGGGCGAGCCGGCCACAGCTTCGGCAACGAATTCCGGGCCCGCGACCAGACCACGGATCGGCTCGAGGGCGACTACCTGGAAATCGACTTTGCCGACAATGCGAGGAGCATGGGGGCCCGGACCTGGAATGTAAGCACCCCCGACGAGTTGCGCAGCGCCCTGCGCGAGGCCCGCGATGAGGAGGATTCCTGCGTGATCGTCGTGGAGGTCGAGAAGCACCGCTACGCGCCCGGAGCGGGGGTGTGGTGGGATATAGCGGCCGCTGAAACCAGCAACGACCCGCAGACCCGCAAGTTGCGGGAGGAATACGAAGAGGACCAGCAGAAACAGCGGTTCTACTATTGATACCCATCTATTGATACCCTCGGCGCGGCGCGCTCGAGGACCTGGAAGGGGGGCTGAGGGTGGCATACAGGCTGGGGATAGACATCGGCGGCACCTTCACCGACGCCATCCTGATCGACGAGGGCACGGGGGCGCTCCGCATCGGCAAGGTGCCCTCCACGCCCCGCGATCCCTCAGTGGGATTCATGGATGCGGCCCACCGCCTGCGGCGCGAGAGCGGCATAGCCCCCGCGGACATAAGCTATATCGTCCACGCCACCACGGTCGCCACCAATGCCATCATCGAAGGCAAGATCGCCCGGACGGGTTTTATCACCACGGAGGGGTTCCGCGATATCCTGGAAATCGCCCGCCAGATCCGGCCTTCCCTCTACGATTTGCACTTCGAGAAACCCCCGCCCCTGGTGCCGCGCTATCTGTGCTTCGGGGTCGGGGAGCGGCTGGATGCCCAGGGCCAGGTCCTCGCAACTCTCGATGAAGAGGCTCTGCGCGCGGCAGGGGAACAACTCCGCCGCGAAGAGGTGGAGGCGATCGCGGTGTGTTTTTTGCACGCCTATGTCAACCCGGAGCACGAAATGCGGGCGCGGCGGATTCTCCAGGAGGTCTTCCCCGACGCCCTGGTGTCCCTTTCCTCGGAAGTAGCCCCGGAGTTTCGCGAGTACTTCCGCGCCAGTACCACGGTCATCAACGCTGGCATCCGCCCGGTGGTGGGGCGCTACCTGCACCGCATCGAGACCCGCTTGCGCCAGGAAGGGGTGTCGGCGGAATTGCTGGTGATGCAAAGCAGCGGCGGCGTGCTCTCTTTTGCCGCCGCTGGCGAGAAACCGGTTTTCATGGTGGAATCCGGACCGGCCGCCGGAGTCATCGCCTCCACCTACCTGGGCAAAGCCCTGAAGCGCGCGGACGTCATCTCCTTCGACATGGGGGGGACCACGGCCAAGACCGCTCTGGTCCAGGACGGCATGCCGCGGATCACCACAGACTACGAGGTCGGCGGGGCGGCCGGCGCCGGGACGGGGAGTGCGCCGGGTTCGGGCTATCCCATCCGCACCCCGGTGATCGATCTGGTGGAGATTGGCGCCGGAGGGGGATCCATCGCCTGGGTGGACTCGGGGGGAGGGCTGCGGGTGGGGCCGCGGAGCGCGGGGGCGGATCCAGGGCCGGTGTGCTACGGCGAGGGAGGCGTCGAGCCGACCATCACCGATGCCAACCTGGTACTGGGGCGGCTCAGCCCGCGCTACTTCCTGGGCGGCGAGATGGTGCTGGACGTGGAGGCGGCGCAACGGGCCATAGAGGAGAAATGCGCCGGACCACTCGGACTCGAGGGGGTGGAAGCGGCGCACGGCATCGTCGAAATAGCCAATGCCGCCATGGTGAACGCCCTGCGTCTGGTCTCGGTGCAGCGCGGCTTCGACCCCAGGGATTTCGTGCTGGTGGCCTTTGGCGGCGCCGGGCCGGTGCATGCCAACCAGTTGGCCGCGGCGCACGAAATCCCCACGACCTTGATCCCCATGAGTCCGGGTACTTTTTCGGCTATGGGCTTGCTGGTAACCGATCTGCGGCACGATTATTCCACCACCTTTATCCACCGCGTGGACGAGCTGGATCCGGATGCCGTGGCAGCGACCTACCAGAAGCTGGAAGCAGAGGGGCGAACCCGTTTTGCGCGCGAAGGAGTGTCGGAACAGGATATGCTTTTTTTGCGCCAGGTAGACATGCGCTACGTGGGGCAAAGCTACGAGTTGACCGTGGCCGTGCCACCGGGTGCGCTGAGCCCGGTGAAAATCGCCCAAGTTGTAGCGCGGTTCCACGCCGAGCACGACCGGGCCTATGGTTTCAGCGCCCCGGACGAGCCCGCCGAGTGGGTCAATTTGCGACTCATGGCCACGGGTAAGATCGCCAAGCCAAGATTGCGGGAGCTGGAAGGAAGAGCGGGCAAGGTGGCCCAGGCCCGGAAGGAAATTCGACCGGTGTACTTTGCCGAGAACGGCGGGTACGTGGACTGTCCGATTTACGATCGCTACCTGCTGGGTGCGGGAGGTGTGGTCCCAGGGCCGGCCATAGTGGAAGAGATGGACTCTACCACGGTGATCCATCCGCACTACCGGGCCGTGGTCGACCTGTACGGCAACCTGGTGCTGGAAAAGGAGAAAGGGGATGGCAGTGGCAAGATTTGAGACGGCTTCCACGCTGGCTCCAGAGCGGGTAGATCCCATTGAATTCGAAGTGGTGCGCAATGCCCTGGTGGCGGCCACCGAGGAAATGGCTCTTGCCCTCAAGCGCAGTGCCTACTCGACCAATATCAAGACCCGGGCCGACTTTTCCTGCGCCTTCTTCGACCGCCAGCTGCGCCCCATCGCCCAGGCCATGGGCCAGCCTACTCACCTGGGCTCCCTGGTCGAGTTGGTGCCCCGGTCGCTCGAGGCCTACGGAGTCGACAACCTGCAAGCAGGAGATGGCCTCCTGGTCAACGATCCCTACGGCGGCGGCGGCCACCTCAACGATATCACCCTCATCTCGCCGGTGCACCGCGGCGCCGCGGTGCTGGGCTTTGTCGCCAATGTCGCCCATCACGTGGACGTGGGCGGCGGGGCGCCGGCCAGTGTAGGGGCTTTCCGCGAGGTGTTTCAGGAGGGCGTCATCATCCCGCCGGTGAAGCTGGTGCGGGGCGGAGAACTGGTGGAGGATGTGCTCCGGCTGGTGCTGGCGCAGATCCGCTCCAAGCGCGAGACCGGGGGGGATTTCCGGGCCCAGGTGGCGGCCAACAACACCGGGGTGCGGCGGCTTTGTGCCCTGGCCGAGCGGCTGGGTGCCGAGAAGTTCGCTCTGTACGTGGAGGAGTTGATCGCTTATACCCGGCGCCGGACCGAGGCGGAAATGAGCCAACTTCCCCAGGGGGTGTACCAGGCCGAGGGGCTGGTGGACAACGATGGGTTCACCGACGAGCCGGTGCGCCTGAAGGTCCGGATCGCGATCGACGAGTCGGGCGTGCTTTTCGATTTCAGGGGATCGGATCCACAGCGCCCAGCGCCGGTCAACTCGACCTACGCCCAGACCTTTTCGGGCTGTGCCTATGTGCTCAAGTGCCTGATGGATCCGGACGTGCCGGTGAATGCGGGTTTTTACGACCGGGTGCGTTTGCTCGCGCCCGAGGGCACGGTGGTCAACTCCTCGCCGCCGGCCCCGGTAGTGGGCGGCTGGGAGACCCAGCTGCGGCTAACCGAGGTGATGTTCAAGGCCCTGGCGCCGGGGTTGCCGGAGCTGGTCCCGGCCGGCACCAAGGGCATGATCTGCCACGTGGGATTCGGCGGTACGGACCCGCAAACCGGGGAATATTACTGCTTTCTGGAGACCGTGGCCGGCGGCTACGGCGGCCGGTCGGGCAAGGATGGCCCGGACGCGGTGCAGACCCACGGCCAGAACACGGAGAATGCGCCGGTGGAGGAGACCGAGATCAACTACCCGGTGCGGATTTTGCGCTACGAGCTGGTGGACGATTCAGAGGGGGCCGGCCAGTACCGGGGCGGGCTGGGTCTGCGGCGGGACTACCTGTTTATCGGGCCAACCTCGTTTACGGTGCTGGCGGATCGGGATCGGTGGGGGCCGTGGGGACTTTTCGGAGGTGAAGCGGGTCGCAAGGCCAGTTATGTGTTGAACCCGGAGGGTGGGGCCGAGGAGTTGAGCTCCAAGGTGACGCTGCGGTTGGCGGCCGGGGATGTGGTGAGCTACCGGACGTGTGGCGGGGGTGGGTACGGTCCGGCCCGAGAACGGGATGTAGATGAGGTGTTGCGGGATGTGCGCCAGGGCAAGGTGAGTGTTGGGCGGGCCCGGGAAGTCTACGGAGTGGCGATCGAGGTGGGCCCCTGGCGGGTGGACGGGGTCGAGACCGCCCGATTGCGGGGGAAGACTGAGAGCAGTGAAGACAAACAGAGCGCCCTACTTGAAGCGAGGAAAAAATGAGCGAAGCCTTATACGACGCGATCGTGGTGGGCGCGGGGGGCATGGGTAGCGCGGCCGCGTATCACCTCGCCCGGGCCGGGAGCCGGGTCCTGGTGCTGGAGCAGTTTCGCCGCGGCCATACCTGGGGCAGTTCCCATGGCGAGACCCGGGCCATCCGCATGTTTTACCACAAGGATTTTTACGTCGAATTGATGAAATCCGCCTATCCCGAATGGCGCCGGCTCGAAGAGGCCGCGGGCAAAAAGCTGCTCTTCATAACGGGGGGAGTGGTTCTGGCGCCCGCAGGACACGAATTCACCCTGGAGCGCCGGGAACTCCTGGAGCAGGCCGGCATCGAATCCGAGTGGTGGGACCCGGAGCGGCTCGAAGAGCGCTTTCCGCAATTCCGCGTCGAGGACGATACCCGGGTACTGTGGCAAAAGGATACCGGCTTTCTCCTGGCCTCGGCCTGCGTCGCCACCCACCTGGAGCTGGCCGCGGCGCACGGGGCCGAGATCAGGGAGGAAATGCCGGTCAGCCATATCCACTGGCAGGGGGACCCCCTCGAGGTGGCGGCCGGGGGAGAGCGCTTTCGGGCGCACAAGGTGATCTCCACGGCGGGGGCCTGGACCGGCGGGTTGTTGCGCGACCTGGAGTTGCCCTTGCAGGTGACGCGCCAGCAGATCGTCCATTACCGACCCGTGGATCCGGTCCAGTTTCAGCCGGGTAGATTCCCGGTCTTTGCCGACGTCACCTGGGGAGAGACCATGTATGGTTTTCCCCTGTTCGAGATCGAGGGCGTGAAGGTGGCGCGGGATGGTCTGGGGCTGGACGCGGTGGAGATCGATGATGCCGAGCGCACCCCCGACCAGGACTACATCCAGCATTTGCGCCGCTTTATGCGGGAGCGCATCCCGGGCGCGGCCGGCGAAACAGTGGAAGCCCAGGTGTGTTTTTACACCGAAACCCCGGATCTCGACTTTATCATCGACACCCACCCGCACTGTCCCCGGCTCCTCCTCGCGGCCGGATTCTCCGGCCACGGTTTCAAGTTCTGCGCCCTGGTGGGCCGGATCCTGGCGGAATTGGCCCTGGAGGGCCAGACCCAGTTCGCCATCGACCCCTTCAGCCTGGGGCGTTTCAGCGCCGCCCAGCAGGCCTAGCGCGAGCTTCAGGTAGGCTTCATCCAGCCTCATTGGATTCCGCCGATGGCCGTGGTGGGGGCTCCTCTTGCCATTGTTCGATGTGGATCAGGGCCGCGGCGATTCTTCGTCTCAGGGCCTCGGCCGCCTCCGGGGTCCACTGGTAGAAGCCGGTGCCGCTCTTCACCCCTAGTTCGCCGCGTTCGACCTTTTCCCGCAGCAAAGGGGGTTCGGGGGCGGTGGAAAGATGGGGAAAAAGTCCGGAGGCAATGTCCTGTACCAGGTCCCAGCCGGCCAGCTCGAGGACCTCGAAGACCCCGGCGACGGCCCAGCGCCGGCCGATGCTGGTCGCGAGGACTGCGTCCACGTCCTGCGGGCTGGCAAGGCCCTGCCGCACGATTTCCAGGGCTTCTCGGAGCAGGGCCATCTGCAGGCGGTTGGCAATAAAGCCGGGGGCTTCCCGGTGCATCACAATGGGCCGCTTGCCCAGTTTTTCCAGGAGGGCGCACAGGGTCGAGACGGTGGTGTCGGAGGTTTTCCGCCCGCGCACGATTTCCACCAGCGGGATTAAGTAGGGCGGGTTGGCGTAGTGGGCGACCAGGACCTTGTCGGGCCGGCGGGTTGCGGCGGCGAATGCCGTGGGCATCAGGGAGGAGGTGTTGCTCGCCAGGATGGTGCGGGCGGGACAGCGGGCATCCAGGGCGCGAAAGATGCGTTGTTTGAGAGTTAGGTCCTCGTGCACCGATTCGAAAACCACGTCCGCCTCCTCGGCGGCTTCTTCGAGGAGGGTGGTGGGGTGGATTCGGGCCCTCAGTCCCGCGGCTTGTCCGGATTCGACCAGGCCCAGACGGGTCAGTCTTTCCAGGTTGGCCTGGATATTGTCGAGGGCCTGGTCGAGACTCTCCTGCCGGCGGGAATGCAGGCGAACCTGGTAACCGGCCAGGGCAAATTCCTGGGCGATTCCGTGTCCCATCAGGCCGGCGCCGACCACGGCTATGCGCTTTATTTGATCTACCTCCATGGTTTCCTCACTGTGCCAACTAGTTGCAAATCAACTATCAGTCCTGCACGGAATCGGCAGGCGGCCGTGCGGGGCTTGAGCTCCAAATAGATCTGGATAGACTATAAACTAATGAATTTTCCACCATCAGCCTCACCGATCCAGGCAGTGGGTCAGGGGCGCGGTGTCGCCGGTGTCCTGGTCCCCCAGCGGATTTGACACAAGGTGTTGAAATTGTTACTCATAATCTCCGGCGGAAGCGGGAGCCTCCCGGCTCTCAATTGCATCCAGTTTCATCTGGATCGGGCGACCGGGGCCCTGGTTGGGCTGGAGGTGCGACGGCTGATAAAATGAAGCGAGGCTGAGATGAGCGAGGAGATCTACTATGGGGACGCGGTGGAGCTGGCCGCGCGGATACGGGCAAAAGAGCTTTCGCCGGTAGAGGTGCTGCAGGCGCATCTGGAGCGCATCGAGGCGGTAAATCCCCAGCTGAACGCGGTGGTCTGTCTGGACGACCGGGTCGTGGAACGGGCCCGGGACGCCGAGGCGGCCATTGGGCGCGGCGAAAACTGGGGGCCGTTGCACGGGGTACCTTTTACCATCAAAGACTGCTTCGACACCGAAGGGGTCAGGACCACCCGGGGCTCGAAGCTGTTCGAGGACTATGTGCCCTCCTTTGACGCAGTGGTGGTGCGGCGGCTCAAGGAGGCGGGAGGCATCTTTGTCGGCCATACCAATATGCCGGAGTTTGCCTTTTGGTGGGAGACCGGCAACAGGGTCTATGGCCGCACCGTGAATCCGTGGAACCAGGAGCGCACCTGCGGTGGGTCCACCGGGGGGGAAGCCGCGGCGATTGCCGCGGGGCTGTCGCCCCTGGGCATGGGCAGCGACGTAGGGGGCTCGATCCGCCAGCCGTCGCACTACTGCGGCATTGTCGGCTTAAAACCCACCCATGGGCGGATCCCCACCACCGGACACTGGCCCGAGGTCATGCTGCGCTTCATGCACGTGGGGCCGATGGCGCGCAGTGTGGGGGATGTGGCCCTGGCGCTCGGGGTTCTGGCGGGTCCGGACGGGGCCGATCCGTACGCGGTGCCGGTGCCGGCGCCCGAGCTGGGGGGGCTGGAGGAGGATCTGCCCGCTCTGCGGGTCGGCTTTTGCGTTGAAGGTCCTTTTGCGCCGGTGCACACCGAGGTACAGGAAGCGGTTGGCAAGGCTGCCGCGGCCCTGGAAGGGTTGGGGTGCGAGGTGGCGCCGGTATCCCTGAAGGCATGGGAGGAATGGCAGGCCCAGGATATTTCCATGTCGTTCTTTTCCGGCGAGGGAACCGCGTACCTGGAAGGTTTTTACCAGGGGCGCGAAGACGAGCTAACCTGGTACATCCAGAGGCGCCTGAGCCTGCCGGCGCCCACCGTGCGCGACTTTGTGGAGTCGATAGAAAAGACCGAGTGCTTGCGCCGCGATCTGGCGCGGTTCTTCAGCGGCTACGATCTGCTGCTGTGTCCCACCAGCGTGGTGCCGGCCCACGAGCACGAGGCCCCAGAACTGGTGATCAATGGGGTGGGTGTACCGGGGAGGAACTCGCTGCGCGTCACCGTGCCCTTTGACATGACGGGCTCCCCGGCCGTGAGCGTGCCCTTTGACTGGAGCAGTGATGGTTTGCCGATCGGCGTCCAGCTGGTCGCCCCTCATTTTGACGAGGCCACCTTGCTGCGCGCTGCCGCGGCCCTGGAGAGGGTGCGCCCCGGAGGGGGCCGCCGGCCGCCGCTCTAAAATACAAGGAGCGCAAGACGGAGTGAGATCAGAGATGGACTACTAAGGAACAGGTGCGTCAGTGGCTGGACAAGCTGCGCCAGGGGACCCTGAAGGAGGCCGATCTCCAGCAGGCCCTGGATCAGTTCGAAGGCCGGGATTACAGGGGGGCAAAAATCCAGCGGTTGCTGTATTTGCAAACCCGCACCACGGGGACGGACTCGGAGGTGCTCGGCATGTCGGTCGTGGAAAAGGGCCAGGTGCGCGAAGGAGCGGACGATCCGGCCGAGTGGCCCTACAATTCCGTGATTGAAGCCCTGAACGATGGCTGGCGAGTGGTGAAGTTCCCGGAACTGGCCCTGTTGCTCCAGGAAGATAAAACCATCGGCCTGGGATGCGAATTCATTCTCGAGAAATAGGTCATTAATTGAGGAGGATATTCTCATGATAAAATATCGGCTAGGGGTTCTGAGCTTGCTGCTGCTTCCGGTTGGGGGACATGCCCAAGAAGAGGAGGTGGTTTCGTTTCGCGCTATAGCCCTGGCGGTGCTGGGCCAGCAGGTCCAGGGCATTGGAGTGGCCGATTCGCAGGGCGTGGTGGAGCAGATCGCCCAGGAGAGCGGGCTGGACCAGACCGAGGTCCGCGGCAAACTTGTGGAATTGCTGGACGAACTGGACAACCAGCGCCGGGGGAAAACCGAGGTCTGGAAGAGCCTGGTGACCGCGGGAGGAGATGAAGTTGCGGAAAAGAAGGCCGACAAGTTTTTAAAGGAAATGGACAAGGCCATGCGCAAGGTGCTGAAAAAGGAGGGCGCCTACGCCTTGGAGCCCCTGGTGAACAAGGCCGCCAGAAAGGCGAAGATGCCGACCTATCAGGGGAAGGATTTCCTGGTGCTGCTGTTGAATCCGGGCGTGGACGAAACCATGCCGACCGTGGAGTTGCCGGACAAGATCGGACTTCTAGTGGCCGGAGAGAGTAAGTACGCCATCGATCGGACGGCCTTTGAGTCCATCCTGATAACCGCGTCGGACCGCCTCAACCAGAACAAGGTCCGGAATGTCCACAAGCCCATTACCAAGGTCCTGGCCCCGGAGCTGGAGGGATCCGGGTTCGTCAAGTGGGCTCTGGGCAGGCCGAATCCCAAACTGACGCCGGACTGTCGGCTGGACTTTGAGATCGACTGGTTCAGTACCAAGACAACTATGGAAACCGCACAGCAAGCCGCAGCACCTGCGCCTGGCTCGGGGGAGGGACAGCTTCCCAACGAGGAGGGCGCCGGCGGCCAGCAAGCCGCGGGTGGCCAACAGAGCAGTCTGGGGCGGAATGTCCTGCCCAAGGTCTATTTGAACGCCCGCTTCGTCATGACCCACCTGGAGAGTGGAGTGATTGTGTTCAGCAAGTCGATGGAGTTCAACTACGACTTCGAAAACGAGTCGGATGCCCGGATACAGGGCATGCGGCTGCTCGACAATTTTTACCAGAAGATCGCCCGGGAAGCGACCAGGGAGGTGAATCAGTTTCTGGCGGGAGAGTAAGAGCCGGATTGCTAGCGCGGCACGGCAAACGTTTGTTACCGGTTTTCCGGGGCCAGGTCGAAGGGCGCCCTCTCGCTCATGCCTTGCATGCTTCGCAGGCAAATGCTCGCCCGACATCCTGTCGGGCTCCGGGGCCATGCCCGCTCCCCCGCTGATCTCCGACAACTTGGCGGCGACCGTAAAAAACGTTCGCAGCAGGGGGGTCAACTCCCGGTGGAGCGGTAGTGGCGCACGCCGATTTTCCATACTTGCAGGCACAGACAGAAGAAGAGGGCCACTTCGGGCCAGGTCCATTCTTCCAGGCGCTCAAAGCGGTCGAAGAGCACCAGGGCGCCGATGAATTCCAGGCCGGTCGGGGTTGCACAGGGGCTCGTGCTGAAGGTCCAGAAGAAGGATGTGGATGCCTATAGCCGGGGGGCTCTCGACCTGGCAGAGTTTCGCCAGAAGGTGGATATCCTGGAGTTTTAAGAAACCTCCTAAAAGCTTGCAGCAAACCACCAGGCACTCTCTTTTTTCGCTCCTGGAGATGCCCTATCTTTTATACGCCATGCAAAACAGCTCAAAATATAATCCCGCTTGAAGGTCTAAGGTTTCCTCAAACCCAGCCGTGGCGCGGCGTGACCGAAGCGCCGGAGCTTTGGTTGAACCATCCCGGGCCACTCTCCAGAAGCACTTCGCGTCCGCTGAGGGCCGACTCTTCCGCGGCAAAGAGGATTTCCATGATATGGCGGCCCCACGCGCCGTGGGTCGGCGGTTCCAGGTCGCGCTCGATGGCTTCGGCAAAGGCCTCCCACTCGTGCAGCATTTCGGCGGGCGGGTTGTCGAAGGGCACGTCTTCCCAGCGCTCGCCGCGGCCAATCTGGACGAACTGCTCGCCGTGCTGGCTGAAGCGCAGGGAGCCGTTGGCGCAGATCACCTCGCTGTTGAGATTGGGCCCCCCGTCGGCATAGCCCACGACCACGGCCACCCCGGCCAAGCCGTTCTTGTAGCGCACCAGAGCCGTGGCCGAATCGTCGCCGGCCTGGTAGTGGGCGCGGGTGCCGATGGCCGCGGACACGGACACGGCCTGGGAGGCCATCAGCCAGGTGAGGCGGTCGACCACGTGGACCCCGTTGGTCAGCCACATGCCGCCGCCGTGGTAGCGGCTGCGATACTGGGGCCGGCGGCCGGCGTGGTTCCAATTCTTGGACATATAGCACACGGCTGTGATGATGGGGCCCAACTCGCCCGAGTCGAGAATCTCCTTGGCCTTGAGGCTGGTGCCGTAGAAGTGCTGGGTGAGGCCAATCATCAATTTGACGCGATTGGCCGCCGCGGCTTCGATCATGGCGTCGCACTGCTCCAGGCTGATGGCCATGGGTTTTTCCACCAGGACATGTTTGCCGGCCCTGCAGGCGTCCACGGTCAGCTGGTGGTGGAGTTGGTGCCCCAGGATAACGGCCACGGCGTCGACCTGGTCGTCCTGCAGCAGTTCGGTGTGGGAGGAGTAGCCTTTGGGGATGTGGTACTTTTCCATGTACTCGTGCCGTTTGTCCTCAAAGAGGTCGGCTACGGCAATGACTTCCACGCGGTCGAGGTGGGAAATGGCTTCGCAGTGGGCGCGGGCAATGCCGCCCAGGCCAATGAGGCCGATTCTGAGTTTTGGCATGGTGTCGCCTCGTCTTTTGGGGTCGCTGGTCGGCGCGAGGCTGGAGATGCCGCCTGGCAAGCCAATCCGCCGGAAACTATGCTATTGACCTGCCCCGGGCAAGGGCAAACAGGATGGGCCACGGAAATACAGGTGACGGGAGAATTGCACTATGCAGTGGAGCGAGACGGAAAAGGCGCGGTTCGATGAGCAGGGATTGCTGTTTGCGCCGGGTTTGTTGGGAGGCGAAGAGGTGGAGTGGATCAACAAGGTCGTGCCGGACCTGTTGGCCGGTGAGGACGAAGTCGACGGACGACAGCGGTCACCACCTGTCGCCCCTGCCGCGCAAGACCGTTATTATGGCTTACAATGCGCCGGACGGCCAGCCCCGGCCAGTCGAGAATCTGCGCTCCGACTGGGTCGTGGCGGCGGGGCGCCCATGGGGTGGGGGCCGCTGGTCAGGGGACTTTTGCGGGCGTGGTCGGACACCGCGTCCTGTATTTCGAGGATGCGCACGGCTTGGTCGATATTGGGAGTGAAGGGCTGCCCGGCCGCCAAAGTGGTCAAGGCCTGGTCGACAATGGCCTTCATGCGGGTTCCGTGCGACAGATCCTCGCTGAATTGCACCCCCTCGGTAGTGTGGATCTCAATGAGGGGCTCGCCCTCTTTGCCGTACTGCTCAAAGACCATGGCCCGGGTGCCGATAAAGCGGAAGAAGTGGTCGCCGCTGCGCACCCCCGAGGGATAGGCGTAGCCGCTTTCAATGAGACCGGTCAGACCGTCGTCGGTGCGCAGTAGCCCCAAGCCAATGTCCTCCACCATGCGGCCGTGGGTGGCGTTGGACATGACGGCGCCGACCACGTGTACCGCCCGCTCGCCGGCGAATTGGAGGAAGGTGTCAATGCCGTGGGCCGCCTCTACGGCCCAACTGCCGCCACCGGAAATGGCCGGGTCGTTGTGCCAGGCCGAGGGGGTCGGGTCGTAGCGCGAGGGCGGGCCGTTGTTGAGGCGGCTGCTATACTGGACCAGATCACCCAGAGTGCCGTTGGCCAACAGACGTTCTACCGTGGCGACGATGCGGCTGGCGCGGTTGGGCAGGGTGAGGGCACTGAAGACCCCGTGTCTGGCCGAGGCTTCGGCCGCGGGTCTGAGCCGGGCGGCGCAGTCGGCAAAGGGTTTGTCGAGCAGGTAGGGGATGCGCCGGTCGACGCAGGTTTTCACGTGGTCCGGCATTTCAATGTGCTTGCCGGCGACCAAGGCGGCGTCGGGGTGGGTGGCGTCGAGGCACTCGCCCGCGGTGGCAAAGCCGGGGCATTGGAAGGTTTCTTCCAGTTGTTGGCGAGGCCCTCCCTCCCCGTCCATGACCCCGACTATTTCGTGCCCCAGGGCGCGGGCAGTCTGGCCGATGCTGCGGCCGTGGTGGCTGTACGATAGGATGACTAAGCGCATAGGTCGGCATTCTGGTTTGGCGTTGGTGGAACCTCGCTAGACTTTCGACTCGCCATTTGAAGGGTTTTAAAACGGCTTCTTAGAGGAATACATCGCGCACCGGCAGGGTCCAACCCGGTACCACTTCGCCGCCGTCGAGTACGTCGTCGGTGGTCAGGATGCGGATGTCGCTCCGCGAGTGGTACAGGCTGACCGTTTGAGGGCCTGGATTGACCACCACGACCAAGCGAGTGCCGGCGTCGAGCCAGTCGGCGACCTTGTCCTCCACCTCGGCGTAGGTATCGCCCGGTGAGACGACCTCGGCCGCCAAGTCGGGGGCGCCGGGCCAAAAGCCCGCGGTCTGGCCAAGCGCCTCGACCCGCTCGCGCCCGACGAAGGCCGCGTCTGGGGCCCGCACCACATCGGGGGCCGTGGCCAGCTTGAAGCCGGTTTCGGCCGCATATACGGTGCCTAGGTTATGCGTTTTTACGTGCTGAAAAAGCGGTCCTGCCAAATTGAGCGCGATTCTGCCGTGCTGGTGGCCGGCCGGACTCATTTTTCTCAATTCTCCTCGGACGAGTTCGTAGCGGAAGCCATCGTCCTTCATTTGCAACAACTCGTCTGCGGTGACCAAAGCGGTGGTCGTCATGGGAACCTCCACAAGGGCAGGTAGGAAAGGAACCTTTTTCCTCGAACCTAGCAAAAGCGCCCTGCGTGTCAAGACTTCGATACGCAGCGGCTTGTTCTCGCGCCGCCGCCGCGCCTCTTGCTCCGGGCGGGTCAGCCCATCCCGGCGCATCCCTGCATCGGGTTCGGCTGCTTTAGTTTGACACACTACCAATAATGCCTGTTTATTTGCCCTATACGCTTGTCCACCTGATCATGATCAGTCCTGCGCCCCCGACCACGCGCTGGACTTCCCAGCAGAAAGAAGCCAGGCTATATGAGAGCAATGACGCGGCGCTCGCTGCTCCGTGCCGGCCTTACCGGTTGCTTGGTCGCCCCTTGGTGGCACGCACTGCGGGCCTTTGCCGCCCGCCCCGTTGAGCCGCCGACAGCATCTGGCGTAACCGACACCGAGATAATCCTCGGTATGTCCGCCGCCTTCTCCGGCCCCTCCCGGGGGTTGGGCATCGAACTCTATCGAGGTGCTGGCGCGTATTTTACCCACGTAAACGAGCAGGGAGGCGTGGCTGACCGCACCCTGCGGGTCAAAGCCTATGACGATGGCTACCAACCCGGCCCTTCCGTCAAGAACACCATGAAGCTGATGCTCGACGATCAGGTGTTTTTGCTGTTCGGTTACGTTGGCACGCCGACGGTAACGCGCGTGCTGCCCATCCTCAAGAAATTCCAAGACCGGAACATCCTGCTGTTCTTCCCCTTCACCGGCGCCCAACCCCAGCGCGAACCGCCCTATGGTGCCTTCGCCTTTAATCTGCGCGCCTCCTACCGCCAGGAAACGGCTGGTCTGGTCGACAATTTCGCGCGCATCAACCGCCGGCGCATTGCCGTGTTCTATCAGGCCGATGCCTACGGCCGCAGCGGCTGGGCCGGCGTGCGAAGCGCCCTGAAAAGGCACGGGAAACGGATCGTCGGAGAGGCCACTTACCGGCGCGGCGAACGGTTCACCGGCACCATGCGCAAACAGGTCGAAATCCTGAAGGCGTCCAAGCCCGAAGCGGTGATCTGCATCGGGGCCTATGCCGCCTGCGCGGCCTTTGCCCGCGATGCCGTAGACCTCGGCCTGCAGGTGCCCTTTGCCAACCTGTCCTTTGTCGGCAGCGAAAATCTCCTCAAGCTGCTCACCGAGGGGCGCGGTGACAGCCAGCGCTATACGCAATGGCTGGTAAACTCCCAGGTGGTGCCCAGTTACGAAGAAATATCCAGACCCGCGGTCCAAGAGTATCGCGACTTGATGAAGCGCTACGCCCCGCAGCTTCCCCCGGAGCTGTTGAAAGACCCCTATACGCCCTTTGCCCACAGCTTCGTCAGCCTCGAGGGCTTTCTCAACGCCAAGTTGATGGTCGAAATTCTGCACCGCCTCGGGGCCGAGCCGCAGCGTAGCCAACTTGAAGGCGCGGTCTTCTCCGTCGAGGATTTCGATCTGGGCATCGGCGAACGGGTCTCCTTTGGTCCCAATCGTCGCCAGGGTCTCCAGCGCGTGTACTACACGGTTGTCGATGGAGGCCGTTTTGTCCCACTGGACGATTGGCGCGCCAGGTTTGCATGATGGTGATAAAAGTCCAAAAGCTCTTTAAGAAAACGCTGTTCGGCGTCTTTTCCCTGTTTGGCTTGATCGGCCTGTCGACCTCCATTCTGTGCGTCTATACGGTCGATACGCACCTGTCGGCCGAATACGAGAGCAATAGCCGCGACATCGCCAAGACCATCGCCGATTCCAGTGTGGACATTCTCTTGAATCGCGACTTGGCGGCGTTGCAGTCGCTCATCGATCAATTCGTCGAGATTCAAGGCATAAAGTATATCTACATTACGGACGAAGCCGGCGAGTTTCTCGCCCACACCTTTGTGCCGGGCATTCCCGCAGAGATTCGAGCCGGCGATCCGTTTAATATGACGACTGTGGAGCGCAGCCTGCCTGGAATGGGCGATTTCGTCGAAGTGGGCAGTCCGATTCTGGCCGGCGTCGCCGGGACGGTTCACGTGGGCATGGACACCGATCTGATCGCGCTGAAAATTCAACGAGCAATCGGTCAGCAGGTCTACCTTTTCTCCATCATACTCGTCGTCGGCGTCTTTGCCGCCATCTGGTTGGTCAATCTGGCGGCAAAACCGCTGGGCGCGCTCTTGGGCTATGCCGTGGGCATGGCGCGTGGCGGGAATGATGGGGAGGCCGCGGACGACAAACTTCTGGCGCGCGACGACGAAGTCGGGCATCTAGCTCGACTCTTCCTCTATGTTGCCGAAAGGGAGCCGCGCCCGCCGCCTGGCGAGTGATTGGCGATTGAGGTCTTAGGGAAAATGGCGAAACGAAGGATGCTGATTCCGCGTTCGATGATGGCTCTATTCTGCACGTTTCTGCAGATCTGTTTTGGGACGGTGTATGCGTGGAGTTTCTTTCAAACGCTCTTGGTCCGGCAACTGGGTTGGTCGTTCACGGAAACGGCTTGGGCTTTCAGCCTGGCGATCTTTTCGCTGGGAACCTCGGCGGCTTGGGCTGGCGCGATGCTGCCGCGGGTCGGACCGCGGCGCTTGGCAGTGGCCGGTAGCCTCATGTTTTCGAGCGGCTATTTGCTGGCGAGTCTGGCGCTTCACCTGGACACTCTCGCGCTGTTCTATGTGGGGTATGGCGTCATCGGGGGGGCGGGAATCGGGCTGGGCTATGTGACGCCCGTGGCGACGGTGGCCAAATGGTTCCCGGACCGAAAGGGATTGGCGACTGGAATTGTCGTGATGGGGTTTGGGGTGGGCGCGTTGCTGTTGAGCAAAGGCTTGGCGCCCCTGCTCGTATTCCACATGGAAGGCGATCTGTCCCATGTCTTCTTGGGGCTCGGGGTGATCTTTGCCGGCGTACTGATCCCTTGCAGCTTGATGTTGAGCAATCCCCCGGTCGCCGTTGGAGCCGTTGCCGAACAGGGTCGCAACGACGAGTCGGACTCGGTTGCGCCTTATCTGCGGTCCTCCGAGTTCGCCCTCATGTGGATCGTCTTCTTCTTCAATATCGCCGCCGGCATCTCCGTCATCAGCTTTCAGTCGGAGCTCCTGCAGGAAGTTTGGGGCTTGGCCGATCCCTCGGTGGAGCCGGCGACGCTGGCCGAATACGGGGCGACGCTGATCGCCGTCAGTTCGCTGTGCAACGGCGTGGGCCGGCTGTTTTGGGGGTTGCTATCGGACCGGCTGGGGCGCGTCAGGGTCTTCAGAATTCTGCTCGCGAGTCAGATGGTCGTCTTTGGCATCTTGATGACCGAGCGCAATCCCTATGTTTTTTCGGCCCTCGTTTGTTATATACTCTTGTGCTTTGGAGGGGGCTTTGCCACCATGCCCTCTTTCGTGCTCGATGTTTTTGGCCCTCAAAAGATGTCGACGATCTACGGGACCATTTTGACGGCCTGGGCGGCGGCGGGGATTTGTGGTCCGCTGTACGTGGGGTATCTGAAGGATGAATATCCCGACCGGGCGTTCATCTATTGCTTCCTGATTGGGATTCTGATGCTCGGGCTTGGATATGTATTTTCTTATTTGTTGAGCGACGATCGCATTCGCCTCCGTCGGCCGACCTTGGCGGATACGCTGTGTCAGTATGGTATTTCGCCCCTGAGGCAAGGTAACTGAATCATACTGGGGGTGTTGGCCCCCCCTGATCCTTCATCGCTTGCGGCAGGAGCACATCGTGCTCCAACGGCGTCCGCCAGCGATCATGACTGCCGGGTATGAGTTCGTGGCACTCGTCGTCGACCAGCGCCAGGAACAGGCTCACGCCGTTCCGCTCAGTTCTGGTGATTGCAGCGTCGGCAAGATACCGGTGGAAGCAGATACGTGGGGACGAATCAAAGCATCCTTCCTATAGTTTGTGGCGCCCCGCGGCTCATGGTACAAGCCGTTGAGCCCGCTCTCGAAAAAGCGCTGGGGCCACCCATCCGCCGCCAGCGGGACAATCTCCGTCCGCTGAGGGGCGCCGCCTGCCATCCTCGGCTCTTCTTACCGGCACTGTGGCTGCTGGCCGCGAGTGCGGTGCAGGCGGCCACCCTCAGCGGTTTCATCAGCGATGCGGACAACGGCGAGGTCCTGTCCCTGGCCACCATCGTCGTGGAGGGGACCAGGCTAGGCGCGCACAGCAACAGCAGCGGCTACTACGCCGTCAAGCAGGTCCCGGCCGGCGCGTACGCAGTGGTTGTGTCCCACGTGGGCTACCAGACCGGCCGGGACACGCTGCGCTTCGAGGACGCAGGGGAGGTGCGGCGGGACTGGGCCCTGGCGCCCCGGCCGGTGGCTCTCGAAGAGGAGATCGTAGTCCAGGCCGAGCGCGCGGAATTGGAGCAGGCCACCCAGAGTAGTTTCATCCGTCTGCCGGTCGAGCCCTTGCAGCAGATGCCGGCCATTGGCGAAGCCGATCTGCTGCGTAGCTTGCAGTTGTTGCCGGGGATCCAGTCGGCCTCGGATGTCAGCAGCGGCCTGTACGTGCGCGGCGGTGGTCCAGACCAGACGGCCATTCTTCTCGACCACATTCCCCTGTACAATCCCTCCCACCTCTTCGGCTTCTTCTCGACCTTCAACCCGGACGCCATCAAGGATGTCCAGCTCTACAAAGGAGCCTATCCGGCTGCGTACGGCCGCACCCTCGGGGCGGTGCTCGACGTGAGCAACCGCGAGGGCAATAGACAACGCTTCAGCGGCCGGGGCGGCGTCAGCCTGATTGCGAGCCGCTTGCTGGCCGAAGGGCCGGTGGGGCAAGGCTCGTGGATGATGGCCGGCCGCCGCACCTACCTGGAGCCGGTGCTCGGCGCCATCCGCTCCCAGGGGGTGGACATCCCGTTGAACTATTACTTTTACGACTTCAACGGCAAAGTCAACCAGCGGTGGGGCGACGACACCTTTACGGTGAGCACCTACTGGGGCCAGGACGACCTGCGGGTAGACATAGAAGACGAGAATGAGTCCTTCGTCGATCTGCGCTGGGGCAACCGCGCCTTTACGGCGCGCTGGACCCGGGTGTTCTCGCCGGCCCTGTTCGGCCATTTCATGGCGGCCGGCTCGTCCTACGAAAACGCCCTCTTGTTCAGTTTCTTCGACACGCCTTTCAGCATTGCCAACCGCATCCGCGACTGGTCGCTCAAGGGCGACGTGGATTACTTTGCCAACCGCGACCACACCCTCACCCTCGGTTTTCTGGCCACCCTATTCGAGTTCGACTATTCCGAGTCCTTCAATCAGCAGGATGAGCCTCCCCTGCACCAGAGGTCGGCGCTGGTCTCGGCCTACGTGCAGGACGAGTGGCAGGCCGGGCCGACCACGCGGCTGCGACTGGGGGGACGGGGCACCTATTTCAGCGTCGGGGATCGCCTCCACTTCATGCCGCGGCTGTCCCTGAGCCGCGCCCTCAGCGACAAAATCCGCATCAAGGCCGCCGCCGGGATGTACCGCCAGTACCTGCAGCTGATCACCACCGAAGCCTTCAGCGGCGGCGATTTCTGGGTGCCGCTGGATAGCAGTGTCGAGCCCGGGCGCTCCTACCAGGGAGTCGTAGGAACCGGGTGGACCCCGTCGCGGCGCTACCAGCTCTCGGTGGAGGGCTACTATACGGACCTGGCGAACCTGGTGGTGCTGGACAACGCGGTGGCCGTCGATAGCGAAGACACGCGCTCGGACGACATATTCAAAAGCGGCGGCAGCGGCTGGGCCAGCGGGCTCGAAGTCTTCTTGCAGCGGCGCACCGGGGCCCTCACCGGCTGGGTGGGCTATACCCTGGGCTGGACCCGGCGCACCTTCCCCGAACTGAACGGCGGGCGCGCCTTCCCCCCCAAGTACGATCGGCGCCACGACCTGTCTTTCGTGGTCTCGTACCAAGCGGGGAAATGGCGCCTGGGCTCGAACCTCGTGTACGCCACCGGGCAGGCCTTCACCCCGGCCTCGGCCCGCTATTCCCTGCGCGTGCCGACCACCGGGGTGGTGGAAGACTACGTGCTGCCGGCACGGCGCAACAGCGCCCGCCTGCTGCCCTACCACCGCCTCGATGCCAGCGCCAGCCGCGAGTTCGGGCTGTGGGGCCTCGACGTCGAGTTCTACCTGCAAATTTTCAATCTCTATAGCCGGCGCAACGAGTGGTTCGTGCAGTTCGACACGAACAAACCCGAGACCGAGCCGGAGGTGTTCAAACAGTTGCCCATCGTGCCGACGCTGGGCTTCAATTTTTCGTTTTGAGGAGAAAGTCGTGCGCTATTAAGAGTTGGACGGCGGGGCACAGGGCAGGTATGAGACCCGGTTCTATAGAATTTCTACTCACTTGCGCGCAATGCGGCACGACTTCCAGTTCTTTGACCAATGTTCATCGGACTGGACATGGCCCGCCCGAACGCTCTTGCAGACATTGTACCTGAATTCCTCGGCCGGAAATGCTCGTGCCAACCGTATCACCACCCCTTCCCGTTCACCACCCAATACGGATGGCTCCGTGTGCGCCTTGCTTACGAAGTCCTGAATTTCGTCAACGGAGCAGAACAAGCCCTCGAACAGAATGGGAGCTACCGGAATGTCGTGTCCCTGTGCATAATCCACCATCGTCCGGAACGACGAAAAGGTACCATCCCCAAAGCGAAGTGCGAAGGCATAAAAGGTTTCGTTCTCGGCGACGGGTTCATATTCGATGCTGTGTACTCCGTAGATATCTTCACCATAAAGAAACACGTTCGGGTCCATCACCTTCCAAGCATGGTGTTTCTTGACCATCGCCATCCACTTGCCATTCGAAGAAGCGGAGACACTACGTGCATAAACTTCACCCTGGTGAAGGAGTGTATTGCCTCCATCGATCTTCTCGGTTACGACAATCGGTGATCCTATGAACTGCGTCGGGTCGGCAAGAGCTTCGCCGTCTCGGACAGCCGCTGGCGAGTCTGGCCAGTAGGGAGTTTTTGGATACTTGAGCATATGACCTGACGTCGAAAACAACGAACATCTACGGACTCGATCTTGAGGCATGCTGTGGGCAAAGCTGTTTTACCGTCACACCCAAACACTTCGTCAGCGCCTCCTGCTGACTCCAGTCGCTATCCGTCGCGTTCAGGATGGTAGCTTGGGCAACCAAGGCCGCTGCGAGAAACTTGCGATCGGATTTGTCCAAATCGTTTTCCGGCAGCTCTTTGAAGCCGAGGCGATCATCGCTGCATGGCGTAATCGAAACTCGACGCACGCGGGTTTTGTCGTACCCGTGATTGAAAAGATGCCTGAAGAACATGTCTCCCACCCCCGGGACGCCTGCGAAATTCAGGTTTTCTTTGTATTCGTCGAATATGAGACCACCGTCGTCAACTACAACAACCTGCCGGCGGCAAACGTCCTCCAGTTTTTCTACACACGCCAATTGGCACTCGGGATCCACGTGTGTGTTTCTTCCGTTCGCCGCTATGGCAACGTTGGTGTCTACGACATATGGCGTCATTGTGATGCTCCGATCCGTCTTTTCAGTGCTTCTTTGCTGATCGCGGCGATTTCGCCCATTTCATCTCCAAAAAAGTTATCCGGCCAGTTCTCTATATCACCCCACTCATTCAGCTTGAGGTCGTTCAATTTGGCTGCACCGCGTTTTGTATTAACGAAATAGAGTTTCAAGTCTGACGATGGCATGCTGCCTTCGGCCACGCGACGCTGGAAGCGCCGCAGTAGATGCTCACTGTGGCTTTCTACGATGATCTGCACTTGGCGCGTCTTGGCCACTGCGAGCATTACGTCCGCCAGCCCGCTTTGAGCGGACGGATGCAGATGAATCTCAGGCTGCTCCATCAGCACGATCGAGCCCTCCGGCACATAATACAGGAGGACCAAAACGGGCAGGATTTGGGAGACGCCAAAACCGACATCCGTCAGCATCGTTTCGGGGCTGGTGCGATCCCTTCGCACGCGGACCTGGTAGAGGTTTGACCCAGACGCGATTTCTTTAATTTGGAACGAATCGATCAGGCCTAGTTCTCGCAACCAATAGGCAATCATTTCCTGAAACTTCATGTATCGCTTGCGCGGTGCGAGGTTTCGCTTTTCGCCGTGCGCGGTAGCCGCCAGAATGGCATCGACAGTGCGTTCACCGCGCGGCCCCACGTCAGCGGGTCTGGCCCCGGACCAGTGGTACTCGCGCTGCGGATGATCCCGGAGAGGGCCAAGATAGAATATCCTGTCCATTAAAGCTTCGTACTCGGCTTCGAATTGACTTAGAAAGCCCGTATTTTGAAAGTAGGTACGGGCCTGATCGGGGAAAAGGTGGGTCTTGACCGGGCCGGGCAATGCCCAGCCTCGTCCTTGATTCCGAATGAACGCTAGACCCTCTGACCTGAGCTCGAACTTACTGGATTCGTCTGCTCTTGGTTCGATGGCGAAAACGGTGTTGTCAAATCTATATTTCACATAATGCGCCGACAGATGTGAACCTTTCAATCCTACCCGAGAGCTCTCTTGCAGACTGCTTCCCGTGAAGAGTACCTCATTGCGAGGGCCCCTCGGGTCGTTGACCTTGAGAGGCCTCGGGAGCGTCCAATCCAGCGTCCAATCAATGTACGATGCTTGGTTGCCTTGATGTACCAAGGTTTGGTAATTTCCCAGATTCACCAGATTGGTCGGGCCTCCGGTCGGGCCTCCGAAGTCCAGCACGAGACCCCGATCCGTCGCATTCTTCGTCTGCTTGAGCAAGAGCAAAAACTGAAGCACGCTACTCTTGCCCGAGCTGTTTGTGCCGAAAAGGCCGGTGACCTTCCCTAAAGCTATCTGTAACTCACGCCATGCCTTGAAGTTAGTAATATCAAGAGATTTCAACATTGGTTGCTCTCCTTCCTTTGAGCAGGGTCGGCACTTCGATGCCTTTGGCGAGGTCTCGTTCCAGAATCACGCCGACCGGCCATGCCCCTCTCGGTGCTCTACTACAGTGGTCATTTTGGGCACGTGCTGCAAGGCGAAATTTACAGCTTCAGCGGCCCTCGCCAGCATAACACCCTCCCGTAGTAGCCTCTCGATACGGACGCGAGGGCAGCGGATAGGGATTATACTAGAAGCGGTTTCATAACTTGATAGGGGGTTAGGTTTTTTCTTTTTTTATTCTTATTGTATTCGCTCTGCAAAAGGAGCCTACCTATGTCGCGCCATACTTACGAATTGACGATCCCAGTGGTGGTTTTTGCGTTTTGAGGCGGGTGTCCCTTCTTGTCAGGTTGACTCCGTAACGATAATAGCTGCGCAATCCGTAACTCCGGCAACCGTTGCCTATAGGAGAAGCCGATCACAGTTTCTTGGCTTTGATGAGTTTGATCGAGTCCTGTACCGTCTCGTATTGCGTTGGAAGGAAGTGCGTAAGCCAGAGCTCAAGTATCTCCAGCACATCGCGAGGCCGACACTCATCGTCATCAACGCCGATTTCGGCAAGTAAGTCGTTGAGTGTATTTTCAGTCACTTGGCCATCCTTATTGATGCACTGAATCACCCGGCTGACGAGAGGGGTTTGGTTGATCGTAGCGGCAACCCATGCTTGGAACTCTTCATCGTTCATTCCGGGAACGGTGCCGATCTGTTTGAGTTCTTCTTGCATCGTCTGGAGAGCAGAGCGGCTGACGTCACAATTGCCGCAATAGACCGAATAGAGTTCCTCGGGATTCCTAGTGCGTGGAACCCAATCCGGCGGTAGCAGCCCCATTGTCGTTTCGTCGTCTATTTCCGATGGTATCACGTCGGGCAATCCCCAGAGCCTCTCAAGCAATTCCTCAAGACGATCGCGTTGTTCCGCAGTCGCGAGTACCGATCCAGAAAGCAACGCTTCCTCGAATTCGACAATGTGATCGGCAGTCCGCGCAACAGGTGTGAGCAATTCCAAGTTGGCAGGCGTTCGCCAGCCAAGTGCCGTGAAGGTGACATTAGCCGATCCGATGAGGCACATGTTATCGGCGGCGAAAAACTTGGCGTGCAGGTCGTACCGCAAATATAGCGGTACCTTCTTCGACTCAGCTATATCGTAGACGCCTAGATCAGAAGCCCCCGCAAGCAGATCCGCCGGTCGCCATCGCGTGACGATGGGCGTACTCCTCGAAAGCTTGATGAAGGATACCGACAACAATGAGCCGCTTGCCGCTGCGCGAAGCCCGCTCCGCGAGTTCTTGAAACAGGTAAATGTCCGATCCGTCGTTCGCCGCGGCCTCCAGGAATTTTCCCATCTCGTCAATGAAGACCAACAAACCACCGCCGGCACGCGGATAGCACTCCGCAATTTCATCAAGAGCATCGAGGACGCGCTTATCAGTCCAGGATTTTGACCCCCGTCCGGTTAGGAAATCAGTCGCCATGATAGCTTCGCCAATCACCTGTGCCGGGCGCTCCCGCCGGCCGACCACAGGTAGGATGCGCCAGCCTCTCGTCCGGGGTGGCAACGCTTTCCAGATAAGCGCTGCCGTTTCCCGGCCCAGTACGGATGCCGCATTGCGCGAGAGCTTCCTGTCCCCGTTGAGCGCGGCACTCAGGGCGATGACCAAGCTCGACTTTCCGCTGCCGTAGGGACCGGTCCAGGTGAATGCGCCTTGACCGTTCTCAGCCACATGCCGCGCCATGGTCTCAAGGACCTCGGCGGAGGATCGAGGACAGATGAATCCATCCAATGCCGCCGGATCGCCAAGATCACTGTCGATGCGGATCGCGCGCTGAAAACGGCGGGCGATCTGTATCCGATCGGCGAGCGCCATCACGCGCCGTCCTTTCTGTCACGAACCAACGTAGTCGCCCTCGATGAAGTCGATCGCATCTTCACCATTCAAATCGTGGTTCCGGATTAGCTGCTTCAGCCCGGTCGTTTCTGACCATCTGTAGAGGCCATTGCTTACACCTTCGAGGGTAGAAAGACGATCCATCAAGTCGTTCTCGTCCAGCAGAAAGACCCTTCCCGGCGATCCGGGCTCATAGGCGAGGGCCTCGAAGGAAAGGGTTCGCGCGGTGGAAAAGCCCGACCAGAAATGGGTGACGGCATAACAAAACACGCCAGGCCCGAGCGCAGGCTTGCGCCCTCGAACGAACCGGAATCCGTCACGTTTTCCAATAGGCCTGATCAGCCCAAGTTCCGTGAGTGGGGACTCCAAGGTATCCTCGTGACTTGCCTTCCCCGTTGGTAGCTGCGACACGTAAGAGCGCACAAAGCAGGCAACGTCGTTCCTGATCGTAGCGGTGGATGAGCGTCGCCATTCACGATCCTTTGCCAGCTTCTCCAAGCTCTTGACAAGCATGTCGCGCTCGAAGGATGGTGCGGGGAAGTAGTTGAATGCCCAAAACCACGTGGTCTTGTCAGGTTGGCCGCACAGCTGCCAGTGAACAAGCCACGCGGTAGCCGGGTTTTCCATGTACGGGTCGAGGCCATCTGCGGCAAATAAACGCTGGCCAAGTGCTGTGGTTACTGTGTGACGCGATGCGTCCTTGATGATACCCGCCGCAGTGGCCCAATGCCGTATAGAGGCCACCATGTTCTTGCCGACCCCAAACCGTGCGATGGCGTCGTCCGCCAAGAAGACCGACCTGTTATTTTCGTCGCCCTCGGTTTCCCGGACGGCATCGAAGGCTTTCTTGAGCCACCCATATCGGAGCGGAAACGTCTCGTGACCGGATAGCTGCGGTTGGTAGTCGTCGCGGTGGAGGGGACCTCGTATCATTGCCTCTCTGCGCCTGGATGGAACGTCCAGGTTGACGATACCGATATTTTTCGGTATTGTCAATAATTAACTGGCGACATCCTCCAGGAGCTATAGCAATCCTAAATGAGATGTGAAATCTGATGTGATATAAGTATTTGTTTTTACAGGGAAAGCGATGGATAAATTCACGA
Organism: Candidatus Latescibacterota bacterium; assembly: GCA_965219385.1. GTDB lineage: Bacteria > Latescibacterota > UBA2968 > UBA8231 > UBA8231 > CBDCNM01. Next base: position 371,743 of record CBDCNM010000001.1, read on the forward strand.
ATTACGTAGGGTTGCTATAGGGATGGGCAAATGAGCTAAGCATGGACAATCGAGAGACCATCTACGCGGATTATCAGGCGACCACGCCGGTTGATCCACGGGTCTTGACAAAGATGGCCCCCTGTTGGGGCAGATCATTCGGCAATCCTCACTCGAGCGATCATGTCTTCGGTTGGCGAGCCGACAAGGCGGTTCAGGAAGCGGCCGCATCCGTAGCGGCGTTGATAGGCGCCGACGCCGATGAGGTGATCTTCACCTCCGGCGCCACCGAAGCCAACAACCTCGCGTTGCTCGGTCTTGCCCGGCGCGCGCCGGGCGTCCGTCGACGTATTCTGGTCAGCGCAATCGAGCACAAGTGTGTCTTGGGTGCCGCGCGGACGCTATCCGCGCGTGAAGGATTCACCGTCGAGACCATTGCAGTGGACCGGGAAGGATTTATCGACTTCGATGTGTTGGAAGAACGCGTAGACGAAAGTGTTCTTCTCCTTTCCGTAATGGCGGTGAACAACGAAGTTGGGACCATCCAGGACATTCCACGGATTGCCAAACTGCTCGCGCCCCACGGCATACTGTTTCACTGTGATGCAGCGCAAGCTCCCTGCGCCATGGACGTGAGTGATCTTGCCACCCATACCGACCTGATGAGCCTTTCAGGGCATAAGATGTACGGCCCACAGGGTATCGGTGCGTTGTACATCCGCCGCAATCTCAAAGAGTCGATCGAGCCATTGATCTATGGTGGGGGGCAGCAAGAAGGCCTGCGTTCCGGTACCGTTCCGATGCCGCTTTGTGTCGGCTTGGGGACGGCTGTCGAGATCGTTGCCGACGCCGACGCCGAAGAGGAGCGCACACGGGTTGCTCGCCGACGCGATACATTTGTTCACCTACTACAAAGCGGAGAATTCCCAGTCACCGTCAACGGAACGATCGGCGAGCGGCGGCATCCGGGCAACGCCAACATCTGCTTTGACGGCTTCCATGCGCAAGACATCCTTGGCGTCCTTCAGCCTCGGCTCGCCGCATCCACCGGCGCTGCATGTGCGTCGGGCATTCCCGAGCCATCGCACGTACTGCGCGCCCTCGGTCTGACTACAACACAAAGCGACGCTTCCATTCGCTTTAGCTTTGGCCGGTTCACTACCTTCGAGGATATTGAGAATGCGGCACACCTGGTTGGGGGAGCTCTTGCTACCCTTTCTTTCGAGACCGCATCCCGACCTGGATGACCTGTTCAATGCACCCCCTAAGTAGCAGAGCCTATCCACTCTGCCTTGTGCCGGCGCAACGAGTGGTTCGTGCAGTTCGACACGAACAAACCCGAGACCAGGCCGGAGGTGGTCAAGCAATTGCCCATCGTGCCGACGCTGGGCTTCAATTTTTCGTTTTGAGGAGGACATGTGATGGCGGAACCCCTTGCAGACCAAATTATGCGAAAGGTCGAGCAGGCCGCCGAGCTCTATCACCGGCTGGTGTTGGTCGTCGCACCGGCAGGCGCAGGCAAAACCACTGCGTTGCAGGATGTGCGGAATCGCACTGGTGCGCCCCTGGTGAATGTCAACCTCGAGCTTTCTCGTCAAATGCTGGAGTTGACCGAGCGCCAGCGGGCCTTGCAGCTACCTCATCTTCTTCGAGAGATAGTCAGCAATGGCGGTGATGAGACGGTCCTGCTTGACAACATTGAAGTCATCTTCGATATTGGCCTGAAACAGGACCCGCTTAGACTGCTCCAGGGACTCTCCCGCAACAAGACCGTGGTGGCCGCATGGAACGGCAACATCGTTGAAGATTCTTTGACCTATGCCGCTCCAGACCACCCGGAGTACAAACGCTATCCGATGAGTGGTTTTCTGGTGGCAAGCCCGGAGGTGACGATATGAAACCGACAAATTCTACTGCAAGAGAGCAGATGCGATGAAATACGGGGACCTGATTCAGTTTGAACCCATCGAGTCCGTGATCCAGTTGCGGGACGCCGATGAAGTCGCCGCGGCCCGGCAGCTTGTCGCGACCTACGTCATCTCCGAGGAGATGGCGGAAAAACTGGTGGGCCTAGTCATCCCCCAGTTGCAATTTGAGCAGCCGACCGACAACAAGGGTCTTCTGGTAGTCGGCAACTACGGCACGGGCAAATCCCACCTGATGTCGGTGCTCTCCGGGCTTGCGGAGAATACCGACCTCGTAGCGAGTCTGAGCAATGCCGACGTGGCGAATGCTGCCGGAAAAATCGGCGGCCGGTTCAAGGTGGTCCGTACCGAGATCGGAGCCACCATCATGTCCCTGCGGGACATCCTTGTGGCCGAGTTGGAGGAGCATCTCGTGGCGATGGGCGTGAGTTACAGTTTCCCCTCCGCTGACGAGGTATCCAACAACAAACGATCCTTTGAAGAAATGATGACCGCGTTCCACCAGGAGTTTCCGGACCACGGCCTACTTCTCGTGGTGGACGAACTGCTCGATTATCTGCGCACCCGCAAGGATCAGGAACTCATCCTGGACCTGAACTTCCTCCGTGAAATCGGCGAGGTTTGCAAGGACCTGCGCTTCCGCTTCATGGCCGGTGTACAGGAAGCCATCTTCGATAGTCCCCGCTTTTCCTTTGTGGCCGACAGCATCCGCCGGGTGAAGGATCGGTTCGAGCAAGTGCTCATCGCCCGCAAAGACGTCAAGTTCGTGGTGGCGGAGCGGCTGCTCAAGAAAACCGGCGAGCAACAGGTCAAAATACGCGAATACCTTACGCCCTTCGGCAAATTCTACGGCCAGATGAACGAGCGCATGGATGAGTTCGTTCGCCTCTTTCCGGTGCATCCGGATTATATCGACACCTTTGAGCGGGTGACCGCCGTGGAAAAGCGCGAGGTGTTGAAGACGCTCTCTCTAGCCATGAAGAAAATGCTCAACCAGGACATGCCGGACGACCGTCCTGGGCTTATTGCCTACGACACCTATTGGACCAACCTCCGCGAGAACCCCTCGTTTCGCGCCGTGCCGGACATCAAGGCGGTCATCGACTGCAGCGAAGTGCTGGAGTCCCGCATCCAGCAGGCGTTCACGCGCCCGGCCTACAAGCCCATGGCGCTACGGCTCATCCATGCCCTTTCGGTCCACCGGCTTACCACCGGCGACATCTATGCCACTTTGGGCGCAACGGCCGGGGAGTTGCGGGACGGGCTTTGCCTATATCAACCGGGTATTGAGGAATTGGGCGGCGATCCGGCCGACGATCTGCTCTCGCAGGTGGAGACCGTCCTCCGGGAAATTCACAAGACGGTCAACGGTCAATTCATTTCATCGAACCCGGACAACCGGCAGTTTTATCTCGACCTGAAGAAGACCGACGACTTTGATGCGCTGATCGAGAAGCGTGCCGAGAGCCTCGACGCCTCCCAGCTAGATCGTTACTACTACGAGGCCCTGAAACGGGTCATGGAGTGTACGGACCAGACCTACGTCACTGGCTACAAGATCTGGCAGCACGAGCTGGAGTGGCTGGAGCGAAAGGCAGCACGGCAGGGGTATCTCTTCTTCGGTGCGCCCAACGAACGCTCCACCGCCGTCCCCCCCCGGGACTTTTACCTCTATTTCATTCAGCCCTTTGATGCGCCGCATTTCAAGGATGAAAAAAACTCCGACGAGTTATTCCTGTGGCTCTCCAACATGGACAGCGAGTTCCGCACGGCACTCGGAAACTACGCCGCGGCCCTGGACTTGGCCTCCACTTCATCGGGGCACGCCAAGTCCACCTACGAGTCCAAGTCATCCCATTTTCTGCGGGATTTGGTGCAGTGGTTGCAAAAGCACATGACCGATGCTTTCGAGGTCACCTATCAGGGACGCAGCAAGTCGCTCACCGAATGGGCCAAGGGCAAGTCTATCCGGGAACTGTCCGGCATTGGCTCCCATGAGCGCATCAATTTCCGCGATTTGGTCAACACTATCGCCGGCGTTTGTCTGGAAGCGCACTTTGAGGATCAGGCACCTGAATATCCCTCCTTCTCGGTGCTCATCACCGGAGCCAACCGGGACCAGGCCGCGCAAGATGCCCTGCGCGCTATCGCCGGCCAAAACCGCACTAAACAGGCAACAGCAGTACTAGATGCCCTACAACTGCTCGATGGCGAACGCCTCAATTCTGACAAGTCCAAGTACGCCAAATACATCCTCGAGCTACTCGAAAAGAAGGGCCATGGCCAAGTGGTCAATCACTCCGAACTGATCCAGGACGACAAGGGGGTGGAGTACCTGGACAAGGACCGTCAGCGTCTGGAGCCTGAATGGGTTGCTGTCGTCCTGGCCGTCCTGGTCTATTCCGGCGATCTGGTGCTCGCCATTCCGGGCAAGAAGTTCGACGCCACCGGCCTGCCGCAATTGGCAGGGACTGGCGTGGACGAACTCGCGGAGTTCAAGCACATTGAACGGCCCAAAGACTGGAATCTGCCGGGCCTCAAGGCCCTGTTTGAACTGCTCGGTCTCACGCCCGGCTTGGCGCAGCTAGTCACCCAGAGCGAGGAAGACCCGGTCAAACAGTTGCAGAAAGCCATTTCCGCATCGGTGGAAAAGCTGGTGCTCCTGCAGCAGAGCCTGCAACGCGGTCTGATCTTTTGGGACCGGAACCTGTTGGCCGAGGAGGAAACACAGAAATTCCGCGCACGGCTCGATGAGACCAAGACCTTCTTAGAAACGCTCCAGGTCTATACCTCGCCCGGCAGACTCAAGAATTTCCGCTACGACGCGCAGGAGGTCGCATCCCATCGGGATGGACTCGATTCCCTAGCTGAGATCGAATCCCTCCAGGAACTGGTGGCCGATCTCGGCACTACTGCGTCCTTCCTCTCAACCGCCGAGGCAGTGCTATCTGCGGAACACGAGTGGGTGAACAAGACGAAAGAGGCACGTGACGAGGCCCTTGCTCAACTCGGCGATCCGGCCAAGCGCGGCGCGGACTTCCGCCAGCAGGCCCAGCGCAAATTGGCTGACCTCAAGGCGGAATATCTACAGATATACTTGGGGTTGCACGCTAAGGCGCGGCTGGGCGTGAACGAGGACAAGCGCAAGATCGAGCTGGTGAGCGACGAGCGGCTCAAGGTGCTGCAGAAGCTATCCACCATTGAGTTGATGCCCCGCCAGCACCTCACCGACTTTCAAAACCGCCTCGCCGGTTTGAAGAGTTGCTTTGCCCTCACAGAACAAGAGGTGGACGCCGCGCCCGTCTGCCCGCATTGTGGCTTCAAACCAAGCGCGGAGCCGGCCACCGCTCCTGCCAGAACGGTTCTGGACGGTTTGGACGACGAGCTTGACAAGCTGGTGGCCAGCTGGACCCAGACGCTACTGACCAACCTGGAGGACCCGACCACAAAGGGCAACCTGGACCTGCTCAAGCCCGATGCCAAGAAACTGGTGGATGGCTTCATCGACAAGCGGGTCCTCCCGGACGAACTCGACCAGGACTTTATCCACGCCTTGGGCGAGGTGTTTTCCGGTCTCCAGAAGGTACCGGTCAAGACCGCTAACCTGCGGGCTGCCCTGCTCTCCGGCGGTTCACCGGTAACGCCGGTGGAAATGAAGAAGCGGTTCGAGGAGTACCTGGACGAACTCACTAAAGGCAAAGAGCCCGACAAGGTAAGGATCGTGCTGGAGTGAACACATGACGCAGGATGAACTGATAGAACTGCTCAACGCGCATGAATGGCGCGATGTTGAGTTTAAGGAAGCGCAACGCGCCGTGCCGCGAAATGCCTATGAGACGGTATCTGCTTTTGCAAACACTGAGGGCGGTCATCTTGTATTCGGCGTCAAGAAGAGCGGGCAGGACATGAAGGTCGTCGGCGTTCTCGATGTCGATAAAGTTCAGAGCGAATTCCTGACTACGTTGCGGCAACCCGACAAGATAAGCATGGTGGTGGATGTTCGGGAGGGACTGCACAAGTACGACGACTCGGATCTGCTTATCTTCTACGTGCCCGAAGTGCATCGTTCGCACAAGCCCGTCTTTCTGAACGGGGATATTCGCCGCTCGTTCGTTCGCAGCGGAGGAAGCGACATTCGCTGCTCGGACAACGAACGGAATCGATTTCTCATGGACGCGGCGGCGGAACGATATGACGGCCAATCTGTCGATCTTGACCTGAGTACGGCGCTCGACTTGGAAAGCATTAAGTGGTACCGGGGGACCTATGAAGGACGGCTGGGGAACCTATCCTATGCAACGCTATCCGACAGGGATTTCCTCAACGAGATGGGCTTACTTGTTGAAGAACACGGCCAACTATCTCCATCACGCTCAGCGATTCTTTTGTTTGGAACCAATGCGGCCTTCCGACAACTCCTGCCGCGTCCTGTAGTGGATTGTCAGAGATTTTCGCTGGCTCGCGACAGGGCCGATGCTGGTGAACGCTGGAGTGACCGACTTGTGCTCGACGAGAATCTCATCCGCACTTGGCAGTCCCTTGTCGATTGGTACCAGAGGTTCGCGGAAACGCCGTTCCGAATTGATCCCACATCTCTGCAGCGAGATGATACGCCGCCGGACTACCGCGCCTTTCGCGAATCAATGGTCAACCTTCTCATCCACCAGGATTACTCTGATCATTCTCGTAAGGCGAGTATCCGCCACTATACCGACCAGACCGTTTTCTGGAATCCCGGCGATGCCTTCGCCACCGATGCTGATCTACTTGAACCCGGTGAAAAAGAGGTTCGCAATCCCCGAATCGTGACGGCCTTTCGGCGCATCGGGCTGAGCGAGAATGCCGGATGGGGACTGCGCGATGTCTTCCGCAACTGGCAGCAATTAGGCCACGTTCCACCCACTATTGCCAACCTCAAGGGACGCAAGTGCTTTGAGCTCATCCTGAGAAAAGAAGAACTTCTGTCAGAGCAGCAGATTCTTTTTCAGGCAAGCCTCGGCGTACAACTCACCGATGAACAGGCAAGGGTATTCGCATTTGGCTGCCGGGAACAGGCAATCACGCTTTCGCAGATCAAGGTCGTAACGGGTCTTACAGGACCGGATGCCAGGGAGCTTGCCGACGCCTTGGTCACAAAAGTGCTCTTCAGAATTATTGAAGCCGGAAGAAAGTACGCTTTGGCTGAGCATCTGGAGGATCGGTTTCGTCAAACTGACCAAGCTGCTGACCAAGCTGATGCACGGGGTGAGGACTTGGTCACTGTACAAGTTCAGCTCAGGCCGCCCGACTTGTCCAGTGGACAAGTCGAAGAACATTCCGATGACTTGTCCGCTGTACAAGTTCAGCCTTTGACAGAGTTGTCTGCAACACACTGGAAAATCATTGACTTATGTGATGTGCCTCGTCGTCTGGCCGATATTCTGGAAGCCCTTGGCGTGACCAACCGGGGTTATTTCAAGGAACACCACCTCGATCCGCTGATTAAGTCCGGGATTGTGGAAATGACTAACCCGGAGAAACCCCGGGCGTCGAACCAGCAATATGTCATTACAGAAGCAGGAGCCCAACTAAAGGCACGGCGCATGTCGGAAGAAGATGACCGAAGTGAGGACAAAGATGGCTAAACATGACGACAGCTCATCTCTGTTCCCGGAAGCCCATACCGCCAAACCGCAGGGGCCGGTGGAATGTCTGGGCATGACCTTTGAAAACGATGAGACGCGCCGGGAGTATTTCCTGGGGAAGCTGCGCGAGAAGCTCAAGGACCCGGAGTTCCGCAAGATTGAGGGGTTCCCGACTGGTGAAGACGAGGACATCTTGGCCCTGTCTGATCCGCCGTATTATACCGCCTGCCCGAATCCGTTCATTGAGGATTTCATCAAGCACTATGGGAAGCCGTATAATCCGAGCACTCCATACTCCATCGAGCCATATTCCGGCGAGCTAGCCGCTAGCCGCAACAATCGTTTTGTGAATGCTCATTCCTATGCCACAAAGGTCCCCTACGAGATAATTTGCAAGCTAATTTTGCATTACACCCAACCCGGCGACATTGTACTCGATTCTTTTGCAGGGACCGGAATGACTGCTGTAGCTGGGCAGCTATGTGGCAACCCGGCTACAGTTGACGCTATGGGAATGAAGGTAGCCTCTACTAACGATCATACGGCAGTCGATGGTCAACTGTTCAATGCTTTAGGTACACGTCAAGTCTTGGCTGGTGACCTATGCCCCGCTGCAACATTCCTAGCTGCCAACTTTAATCTGCCATTATCGGAGCAAGAATTCAAAGAATCAATCGACAAGATCCTAGAGACGGTTGAAACAGAATGCGGATGGATGTACGAAACACGTCACGACAAGAATACACTCGGACGGATTTTATGCACGGTCTGGTCGGATGTGTTTGTCTGCCCTGAGTGTACAGGCAACATTGTTTTTTGGGACGTAGCTGTAGATACCAAAGGCGGGACTATCCGCGACATCATCGAATGTTCGCACTGTGGGGCAAAGTCTACAAAGCGAAAGCTAGAACGCGCCTGGACTACAAAATATGACAAGCAGTTGCAAACTCCTGTGCGGCAATTCAAACAATTGCCAGTGCTAATTTTATATAAACATGGCGGTAAACGCTATGAGAAGAAACCCGATATATATGACTTGAATCTACTAGCCAAGATAGAAGATTTCGACATTCCTTACTGGTTTCCGACAGACAGAATGCCGGTAGGTGAAGAGTCTCGCCGAAACGACATTATCGGCCTTACACATGTCCATCATTTCTTCACTCGTCGCAATCTAGCTGCACTTGCTTGCGCGTGGTCAACTGTGCGCTCACTTCGAGAGCGCTTCATGCTTACGAGCATGATGTATAAGTCTTCCGTTTTGTGCGCACCACTAATGAGCAATTACTTCGCTGCTCAGAGAGGCGAAGCGCGTGGGGGTTGGGTTGGGAAGGAACGGTCAGGCACGCTATATTGCCCCTCGATTCATAGCGAGGTTTCGATCGCGTCGCAGATTGAATCGCGTCGCAATGCAGTTACTGTGACGGCAGCGTCGCAGCAACTGCCCTGCATCACCACATCTTCCGCCACAGTGATGTCGATAGCTGAAGACAGCATTGACTACATTTTTACCGACCCCCCCTTCGGATCAAACAAGATGTATTCAGAGTTGAACTTCCTTTGGGAATCGTGGCTGAAGGTAAAGACGAACAACGCGTTAGAGGCAATAAGCAACAGGGCACAGAAGAAGGGACTTCAAGAATACGAAGATCTGATGAGGCGTGGATTTGTGCAGTACTACCGCGTCCTCAAGCCAGGACGATGGCTGACTGTGGAATTCTCCAATACAAGCAACGCAGTCTGGAACGCGTTACAGAATGCGTTAGGGGCCGCGGGTTTTGTCGTCGCCGATGTGACAAGTCTCAACAAGAAGCAGGGCTCGATATTGGGGTACACAACTGCAACTGCTGCGAGACAGGACCTTGCCATCTCTGCCTACAAACCCAACGGAGGCCTTGAGAATCGGTTCAAGCTGACAGCCGGAACAGAGGAAGGCGTGTGGGACTTTGTCCGAACACACCTGAAACAGCTCCCGGTGTTCGTTTCCAAAGATGGTCAGGCTGAAGTCATTGCCGAACGCCAGAACTACCTGCTCTTCGACCGCATGGTTGCCTTCCACGTCCAGCGTGGTGTGACGGTGCCTTTATCCGCTGCCGAGTTTTACACAGGTATAGAAAAGCGGTTTCCTCCACGTGACGGTATGTATTTCCTGCCCAACCAGGCTGCTGAGTACGATAAGAAGCGAATGACAGTCAAGGAGGTACTCCAGCTTCAGCTTTTCGTTTCCGACGAGGCATCGGCCATCCAGTGGCTCAAGCAGCAACTCACCAAGAGGCCGCAGACCTTCCAAGACATCCATCCGCAATTCTTGAAAGAGATCGGCGGCTGGCAGAAACATGAAAAGACCTTGGAGCTTTCCGTACTGCTTGGAGAGAACTTCCTGCGCTACGACGGCAAGGGCGAAGTCCCCAGCCAGATTCACAGCTATCTTTCGTCGAACTTCAAGGAACTCCGCAACTTAGCCAAGGACAACCCATCGCTCAAGGCCAAGGCCAAGGATCGCTGGTATGTACCCGACCCGAACAAGGCCGGTGAACGGGAGAAGCTGCGCGAAAGAACCCTAATACGAGAATTTGAAGAGTACCGGGAATCCAGACAGAAACGCCTGAAGGTGTTTCGTCTTGAGGCTGTTCGAGCCGGATTCAAGAAGGCATGGCAAGAGCGCGACTACGCCACTATAATAGCTGTCGCAGAGAAAATTCCGGAGACGATCCTCCAAGAGGATTCTAAGCTCCTCATGTGGTATGACCAAGCGTTGATAAGGAAGGGAGGCGAGTGATGTTTATAGAAGTAGTTAAACTCCAGAATGCACCCAATACAGAAAAGGGAAACCTCCTAGAGAAACTTGCAGAAGAGTTTCTAAGGGTGCAAGGGTATGAAGTCTCTAAGCAAGTTAGGGTTACTGCCTCTGAATTAGATTTGCTCTGTAACCACAAAGTTTCAGAGAAGAAAATTTATGTAGAGTGCAAGGCTCAAAAGGATTCTCTTTCTGCGGATGTTCTAACAAAACTTCTGGGTAATGTAAATTTCCACGAATATTCTGAAGGCTGGCTTATTAGCACTGGCCCTTTGAGTAAGGACGCCAAAGGATTCATGGCTGAATGGGAAAAGAAAGAGCTTGAAAAGAAGGAAAAGTTAAGTATCTATACACCCGATAGAGTTTTAGATTCGCTGCAGGACGCCAAATTAATAACACATCCACCCACTGAAACAGCATTAAAACTCATACGAGAAACGGACCTTTCAATAGGCGATTGGGTGTTGCTTGTAACTCCTTGGGGAAACTACTGGGCGTGCCCATTATTGCTCAATGGGTTAACCAATTCGGTGATCTTGTTTTGTGCCCTGAATGCTCGTCAAATTTCTGATGAAATTGTCTTTGAACATATTAAAACTTCAGATTTCAGTTTGAGGGATTTTGAGTTTTTGAGCGTTGAAAGTGTTGAAAAATCCAATAAAAATATCGCTCAACAAAAAGACACGGCAATTGTTGAGGTAGAGTTTGGTGAGAAATGGTCTGACTATCGGCCAGCTCGTCCAGAACACTTTGTTGGACGAAAAAAGGTGCAAAAAGAACTTCTACAGTTTTTCACTTCTGTAAAAAAGGGCAGGACAGAATCGCGTATCTTTGCCATAAAGGGTGATTCCGGCATTGGGAAGAGTTCTCTCGTGGCGAAGATGCGAGCTGTGGCCAAAAGTAGCCACAAGCCCAATAATCTATTTCTTTACGCTGTCGATATGAGAGCTGCAAATGATGCCTCTTATGTTTCCTCTTCACTCATGAAGGCCTTAAAATCAGCGGCAATTCAAGGCCTTGGTCACGAAAACGATCTGAAAATCAGTAATTATAATGATCCGCTACAAAGTGAGTCTATTAGTACATTCCTATCTGAATGTAAGAAAAAGCATGAATTGATCATTTTTGTTTTTGATCAGTTTGAAGAACTGTACTCGAAGTCGGAGTTATTTGCGGTCTTTGAGGCAGCAAAGAGGCTTATGTTTTCTGTTATATCTGCTTCTTCAAACTTGGTACTGGGATTTGCATGGAAAACGGACAGTTCTGTACCTCAAGAACATCCTGCTTACCACATGTGGCACGAATTATCCGATCACCGTTTTGAGGTGTCACTCAAACCATTTAGCCATTCAGATGCAGAGCAATCGTTGAAAGTCTTTGAAGCTGAATTGGGTGAGAAAATTCGGCCAGAGCTCCGTAAGTATCTATTGGAAAACAGCCAGGGATATCCTTGGCTGTTAAAAAAACTATGCATACATTTTTATCATCAATTGAAAAACGGTGTCAGTCAACAGGAGATGGCGAACCGATCATTAGATATTTCATCTCTATTTGATCAAGATTTGAACAATCTGAATGATTCAGAAATGGGATGCCTGAAATCAGTTGCACAGAATGCACCTATGGACTGGTACGAAGTCCTTGAGTATGCTGGACACGATGTAGTTCAGTCTCTTCAGAATAAGCGCCTACTGATCAGACGGGGGGATAAGCTTAATCTATATTGGGATATTTTTCGCGATTATGTGCGTTTTGATACCATCCCATCAATTCCGTTCACCTACATTCCCCAATCGCCATCTATAGATGCATTGCTGCATGTTTCTCAGGAACTTGACGATGCTGAAGGGAAATCTCTCCAAGAATTGGCGGACAGGTCGAAACTTAAGGAAAGTACCGTTAGGAATATCATCCATGATTTAGAACAGTTTGGAGTTATAAGCATTGCTGAAGGTCAGATCAAAATTGATGATCACTTGAATGATTTTGATGAGAGATCAATCTTATCCAATATCAGAATAGTGTTTAAAAGACACGCATTCACTGAATTACTAAAGAAAAATAATACCCTGAAGTCCGGTGATACGGAGCAGTTGATAACCTATCTCAAACAGATAAATCCCACTGCACAACACCATATTCGTACATGGAACACATATGCCCAAAGAATGGTTGTCTGGTTAAAAGCCTTTGGTTTAATTCGCAATGAGAGCGATGGAGTCAGGTACGAAGATCTGGGTGATATTTCTGGTGGTGATGTTAAAAAATGGAGTGGTGAACGAAAAAGAATAGTCTTTTTGGGAGATACTTCGCCAGCGAAAGTTATCGAAGCTTTCGATTTGTTAAAGCAAGGGGCGAAATCACAGATCAGCATGAAGAATTTGGGATTCCGCAATGCATGTGTTGTACTATACCGTTTTCGGTTGGTAGAATTGACATCTGCCGGTGAATATCGAGTGCCTGAATATGCTATAATATTTTCGTCAATAAAGGTGATCTGGGAAGAAGCAGGAAAGGAAGAATCAATTAGACTAGCAATAGATTTGTTAACAAAGAACCCCCATCTTTCAGGTAAAAAAATTGGTAACTTTGTAGCTACAAAATTCAAAAGAGATTGGAAACCCGCTTCCTGTCAGCGAGTTGGCAATAGTCTCCGGCAATGGGGTGTGTGGCTAATGACCCCTTTATCTATAGATTGTTCTATACCACCCGCACCGGGGCGCAATACACCAAGACATGATGTACAACCTAGTTTGTTCGATCTGGAGAATGAATAAAAGCTGTTTCAAAACTAGCGTCGGGCCGCATCAAGGGTTGTCAAGTGCCTTCGCATTGAGCGTTTTTCATAGGGCGAGACGCTCTGGATCCGACGCTTTTTCTTCACACAAGGAACCGAACCTGGAGTTTTGGGACCACTTCTAGTCATATTTTGGTAATGAGGTGCTAGCCACAACAATTCTTGTAAGACCATTGAGTCCCATAGACGTTGGATTAAAGATGTTCAAAAATGCCTCCGACAGCTATCATATTTCAAAGATGTATCCATGAGTAACTGGCGCAACCAGATTCTCCGCGAATTCACGCCCAACGTAGCCCGTCTGACACTGGTCGCCGACCCTGACGGGCTGCTTTTGGAAGAAGGTATTCTTGCGGGCATTCGTGAGCGGGGATTTGAACTGATTCCGTTCGAGGATCACATCGCCTTTCGGTATGCCTACGAGACCCAGTTCCGTTCCCGCTGGGATCGAGGCGAGCAGACAGAACTGGTGGTCGTACTGCACTCCGAGGCCCGAGACCTGGGCTGCTTGCCATACGATCTGCTCCAGGCTGGTCGTCGGCTTTCGTTCAGCCTGGGCGAGATTTTCCCCAACCTGAGCTATCCGGTTGTGGCCGCCTTGGACCGGCGAGACTTGGACGCGCTGGACGATGCCCAGGAGCAGTACGCGCCCGATGTGCTGGGAGACAACGCGACCATAAAATTTGTCCTGCGGCATGTTTTCGAGATTGCACCGGAACTCATCCAAGAGCCATCCGATTTGTTGCGGGTGCTGCTGCGCCGCCACCACCGAGAACAGCGGATTCCGTCCTTGTTGAACGAGCGATTTGTCCAGTTGCTCCGCCAGCAGCATGGATTTGGAGACTGGCCACTCGAAATGATCGTTTCAGACCGGCAGGCATTTTTCGCCTTTCTCCAGGAACGCTGGCCTATCTTTCTCGACCGGGCAGCGAGCGAAGAAGGTCTCGTCGTTCGGGAGCGCACGGAACCTTATGCTTTAGAGTTTTCCGGCCCTACGGATTTGCCATTCGATCACGACGATATCCGTATCTATATCGACAACCTGTTTCTCGAAGGACTGCTCGAAGCCGTCCCATACGAACAGGCTGAATCGTTGTCAAAGCCTTGGCTCGTTATTGGCATCCGGAGAGATGAGCAGGCGGACCGAGAGCGCCGCGTGGATGGCCTTCTCTGCACTTTGGCCTCCACTATTCCGCAAGAGGAGACACAGCACGACGACTGGTTCCGCTTTGCCAGAACCTGGGCCGAATTGGTTGCCCTGTCTCTGGAATCGGATGCGATGTTGCCAGAGCCTGTAAGTCAAAAGATGGAGACGTTGCAAGCACGAATTGACGCTGCGCTTGTGCCTTGGCTGGTAAACCGTTATCCGGGATTGAGCAATTTGCCGCCAGATCCGCCGGTCATGCTGCACCACATTCCCCGTTTCCTTGCCAGGCATGTCAATGATGCCAAGGAACACAAGGTGGCGTTCGTCCTAATAGATGGCCTTTCGCTGGATCAGTGGATCGTCGCCCGCAAGGAGCTTGCCAAGCAACGCTCCGAGTACCGTTTCCGAGAGCACGCAGTGTTCGCTTGGATACCCACCATCACCTCGGTTTCGCGCCAAGCAGCCTTTGCCGGCAAGCCACCCATCTACTTTCCGAACAGTATTGGCACCACGAACAAGGAGCCAGCCTTGTGGACGAAATTTTGGGTGGACCAAGGGCTGACACAGCAAGAAGTCGGATATGCCAAAGGGCTTGGGGACGGCGCACTGGATCGCGTAGAGGAGATGATTGCTCGGCTACGAATGCGTGTCGTCGGTTTGGTTGTTGACAAAGTAGATAGGATCATGCACGGCATGGAACTTGGCGCTGCGGGGATGCACAACCAGGTTCGGCAGTGGGCCGGTCAACCGTTCATGGCGAACCTTGTCGATCTGCTTCTGGAAAACGGATTCCGTGTTCACCTATCTTCGGATCATGGAAATATTGAGGCTGCCGGGTGCGGCCGTCCCGCAGAGGGAGTGGTTGCGGACTTGCGCGGTGAGCGTGCTCGAATCTATCCAGATTCTTTACTGCGTGGTCAGGTCAAAGAGCGATTTCCAGACGCCCTGGAATGGCCACCAATTGGGCTGCCGGAGGACTATCTACCTCTGCTTGCCACGGGTCGCTCGGCGTTTGTTCGCGAGACCGAACGCCTTGTCGGTCACGGCGGAGCATCGCTTGAAGAACTGGTCGTCCCTCTTGTTCAGATCGAAAGGAGGGACAATTGAACGGACGAAAAACCCAGATCGGCTTCAGCCAACGTATCCGACTTGAGTGGTTCGAGCAGACAGCCAATTTGATACTGGCTGGGAACGACAGGACCATAATCAACGATTCGCTCCAGGATCTGTTGCAGGACAAGGTGTCAGTCGGTGGTGAATCCGTTAGGGGCAACAGGGAAAAAGTGATCACCATCCTGTTGAAGACTTGGATTACCGTGCCTCGTGAATTGGAGAAGCTACGGGACGAAGGCTTGAAGATACTACAATTACTCGCTCGCAAAGACCGAATTGCTGTTCACTGGGGCATGACGCTGGCAGCCTACCCCTTTTGGGGCGCGGTCGCGGCGCACACCGGCAGGCTCTTGCGGCTTCAGGGAACAGCCGCGGCAGCACACGTCCAGCGACGGGTCAAGGAGGAATACGGTGAACGCAAAACCGCGTCACGGGCTGCCCGGCGTGTGCTTCGATCATTCATCGATTGGGGCGTTTTGAACGAGACGCAGGACAAAGGCGTCTATGATCAAGGGAAACAGTACTCGGTTGAGGAACCCAGGCTCATCGCCTGGATGGTGGAGGCATCTCTCTGCTCCCGTTCGAACGGGTCTGCCGCCACAAAAGACCTGCTCGACAGTCCAAGCATCTTTCCATTCCGCTTCCCCTATATCTCAGCCGAGCATGTGGCATCTCTCTCGCCTCGTCTAGATATGCTACGGCACAGTCTGGATGATAATCTTGTGATGCTGCGTGGAGAAGGTCATGACAGCGGGAAGGGAGGGGCAAAATGACCTTTCCTTATACCAACAAACCCGAGACCGAGCCGGAGGTGTTCAAACAGTTGCCCATCGTGCCGACGCTGGGCTTCAATTTTTCGTTTTGAGGAGGACATCGTGCGCTACGTTTTTATCGTCCTGTGCCTGACGGCCTGCACCGCCGAGCGCCAGCCGTGGGACCTCTTCGGCTCGGTGGAAGAAGAGAGCGAGCTGGTGGTGGACGGGGTGCTGCTGGTCAACCACGACCTGCCCGATCTGTTCGTGCGGCGCACCCTGCCTCTGGCCGCGGCCGTGCGCCACGATTCCAGCTATGTTTTTGATCCGGCCGACATCGATTCTACCGGGCGCCTGGTGCGCCCATCCTACAGCACCTACAGCCGGGACGCGGCGGGGGTGACCGGCGCCCAGGTGCGCGTCGTCCAGGGGGCCCAGGTCTTCGAGTACGCACCCGACCCGGCTTGGCCGGGCCGCTATCTGCCGCCGGAGGCGCCCCGGGTGGAGGCCCTGACCGAGTACCGGCTGGAAGTGGAAGTAAAGGGAAAGAGGGTGCGGGCGCGCACGACCACGCCGGATCGGATGCGGGTGCGGCAGACGGTGCTAATCGACGAGGAGACCCTGGAGGTCCTGCGGACTCTCAAGTCGTTTGCCGAGGCCGGGGACGGAGTGTACACGGCGCCGGAGAATCAGCTCACCTATCTGGAGGGTCTGCTGGAAATCCACCTGGACACGGGGACCGCGAAGGGGTACCAGTTGGCCCTGATCACTCTGGAACCGATCCTGAGATTCGTCGACGACGATATAGAGGACTTCTACGACGAGGAGGATGAGCACGCGTTGCGGGCCAACGAATCGCCGCCCCTATCCGTGAGCGCCGGCATCGTGCGATTGCCGTGGCTGGCGGTGGTTTTTGAAGGGCGCACTCTGGTGAAGATGTACGCGCTGGACCACAACTGGTTCGAGTACGCCCGCTCCAGCCCCAACCATCAGGAGAGAGGGGGCTTTGGGGGGCTGGCCGGCGACCAGTTCGAGCGGCCGTTCTTTCAGGTGGAGGGAGGCATCGGGCTGTTTGGCTCGGCGGCGGTGGATTCGGTGGGGTTTGTCGTCCTGCCGCGGCCGTGACGGGCCGGATCAGCACTCCCGCTTCCTAGCTGGCTTGGCTGATCCACAACTCCAAATACAACTTGACTCAACTACCGCTGTGATGATATAATCATCAGCCATCCGCTCGGCGACCTTCGTGGACTTGATCTATGGCATCGTGCTCTACCCGTTCAAGGAGGTCAGCCACATCCCGATGAGCACGACCTGGGTCTTCGTCGGTCTGCTGGCTGGACGCGAGATCGCCATCGCCTGGAACGAAAAGCACCGCGGCCGTCAGGAGGTGTCCCGGCTGCTGCTCTCCGATCTGGCCAAGATCGTCGCCGGCCTCCTCGTCAGTGTCGCCCTCGCCTATCTGCTGCCCGTATTGCAGGAGCAGTTCGGCTAGAAAGACCAACCGAAGTTTGGGGCTGTGGATTTAGCCGCTTTTATCACCGTGACGGGTACGACGCGCCACAGGCAGGCCGCGTCGTACCCGGCGTCCGTCAGCGCGGCGAGTTCGTCTTCCACGGGAAAGTAGGTGTCTTCGTCGGCCCATTCCTTGAAATGGCTCCAGGCGCGCTCCTCCGCGATGCCGCAGGAGACGAGGTGGGCCGCCCAGGTCTCGTATTCGGCTTGGCGCGCGCCGAGGTCGGTGGGCATGGTCGCATCCGCGTTCACGAACACGCCGCCCGGGCGCAACGCGGCGTGAATTGCGCCGAAGATCGTCCGTTTTTCGGCCAACGTGGGAACATGGTGCAGCGCCAGGGAGGCGACCACCGCGTCGCAAGCGGGGAGCGGGCCTTGGAACGCTCGCTCGGTGTACTGCACTCGTGAAGCGAAGGGAGCGAGCCGCTCGCGGGCCTGATCGAGCATCTCGGCGTCGGCGTCAATCAACTCGACCCTGGATCCCTCGCATCGCCGCAATACGGCTTGCGTCAACGCGCCGGTGCCGGCGCCGAGGTCGATCACTTTTTCGGGCTTGGTCTCGGCAACGGCGTTTGCGGCTCGCGCCAGCATCTCCTCGTAGGCGGGAATGAAAGCGCGGATGCTCTTATCGTAAGCCTCAATTTCAACGCGCAGATGGCGTCGTACGGAATGGCTCATCATCTTTCCAGTGGACTCCAGATTTACCAGATCGTTCGGTCCGCCGAAGTCCAGCACGAGACCTCGATCCATCGCATTCTTCGTCATGATCTCTTTCGCGCCTCCACTATAGTTATTTTCGGCGCGTGCTGCAAGGCGAAATTTACAGGTTCAGCGGCGCCTCGCCAGCATAACGCCTTCTCGTATTGAGTTTTACTAAAGTCAGTACGCCATGATTCCAGCTATGTTTTTGACCCGGCCGACATCGATTCGACCGGGCGCCTCGTGCGCCCATCCCACGGCGCCTACAGCCGGGATGCGGCGGGGGTGACCAACGCCCAGGTGCGCATCGTCGAAAGGGACCGTGTCTTCGAGTACGCGGCCGGTCCGGCTCGGCCTTGCGCGTACATGAAGCGCTGAAAGCGAGGCCGATTCTGCCCCTGTCCGAGGTGCGCAATCGCACGATGCTCTCCTTCCCCACTGCTTCCTCGGCGAGGTTCAATCGTCGAGGAGACGAGGAAGCTGCCGCGTCCGTCATCAAGAAGGCCCACAAGCCGGGCGCGGTGGAACCGGACCCTGGTCGAAGCCACTGTGGACGGCCAGCGCCGCGTCGTCGAATACGAGCCCGACAGCGAGCAGGTGCCGCTGCTCGACGAGGGCGGCATTGCGGGCTTCCTGCGCGCAAGGTGCTGCCCTATGCGCCGGACGCCTGGTACGACCCGGCGAGCGTCAGGACCGGGTACGAGATCAGCTTCACGCGCTACTTTTACCAGCCGCAGCCGCTGCGCTCGCTGGCGCAGATACGGGCCGATATTCTGGCGGTGGAGAGGGAGACAGAGGGGCTGCTGGGGGAGATTATCGGGGACGGCGAGGGGGCGTGAGTGCATGGCCGTTTGCGATGTGCGCCACGCCATTCGCTTCGCCGTTACCCTTGCGTCGATGCCCTAAACTATTTTAATTTACTTGAACTCGACAAGTTTCAGTCCCATGATTTTTATAACGGACTGTTCGACAACAAGTTACACAGATGAAATCTTGCAAATGAAAAATCCCGGAATTCAGTCGTATTTTTTGGTATTTTCCTCTGAGAAGCATTTCCAGAATACCGCGATTTGGAGCGAACCTGTCGTTTTTAAGTCATTAGCGGTGACAAAGAGCCATGGGCTCGACTAATCGAGAAGACGAGTGGGTTGCCCATTTTCGCCTACAACCCTATCCCGGCTACAAGCCCTCCGGCGTCGAGTGGCTGGGCGACGTGCCGGCGCATTGGGAGGTGCGACGGCTTCGGAATGCGATAGATATGCGGGTAAGCAACGTGGACAAACACGTAAAAGAGGACGAAAATCCGGTCCGTCTTTGCAACTACGTTGATGTCTACAAAAATGACTACATCAACGAACAGATGAACTTCATGCAGGCAACTGCTACCTCTGAGGAAATAGAGCGTTTCCGGCTTGAGAAAGATGATATCCTCATCACCAAGGACTCCGAGACGTGGGATGACATTGGAGTGCCAGCATTGGTCACTGAGCCGGCCTCCGATCTTATTTCAGGCTATCACTTGGCCTTGTTGCGCCCAAGAGCTGATGAGCTTGTTGGCGGCTATTTGCTTCGTGCTTTGCAGAGCAAGGGTCTGGCTTATCAGTTCCATATCGAGGCGAAAGGCGTAACCAGATATGGACTTTCCCACGCTGGCATCAAATCGGTGTGGCTTCCTCTCCCGCCCCTCCCCGAACAAACCGCCATCGTCCGCTATCTCGACCACGTCAACGAATGCATCCGTCGCTACATCAGCGGCAAGCAAAAGCTCATCCGGCTGCTGGAGGAAGAAAAGCAGGCCGTCATCAACCACGCCGTCACTCGTGGCCTCGACCCCAACGTCCGCCTCAAGTCCTCGGGTGTCGAGTGGCTGGGCGACGTGCCAGCGCATTGGGAGGTGCGGCGACTACGCTACTTGGTCAAAGGAAAGCTGACATACGGTGCCAATGCTGCAGCTGAGTATACAGACCCTGATTGGCCTCGCTATTTGCGAATCACAGATTTCGATCAGGACGGAGTGCTCAAGAGCAATACGTTTCGATCTCTGCTCCCAGAGGTGGCGAAAGATTACTTGGTTCAACCCGGAGATCTCCTGTTGGCACGAAGTGGTGCCACAGTGGGAAAAGCATTCTTAGTTCCGGCAGATGCTGGCGAAGCGTGTTATGCTGGCTACTTGATTCGTGCCCGACCGCACCATGCACTAATCGAACCGTACTTTTTGTTCTCATTCACCCAAAGTACAGGCTTTACTCGTTGGAAGGATTCGACATTTATTGTTTCCACAATTGAGAACATCAGTGCCGAAAAGTATGCTGATTTGCACGTTCCGTGTCCCCCGTTATCAGAACAGTCACAGATTATTCACTACCTCGACAAGGCAACCGCCGCCATCGACGCCGCCATCAGCCGCGCCCGGCGCCAAATCGAGTTGCTGCAGGAATACCACACCCGCCTGATTGCCGACGTGGTCACCGGCCAACTGGACGTGCGCGGGGCAGCGGCCAATCTGCCCCTTCGAGCGCCCAGAAGATAAGCATTGTTATATGATCTACGAGTATATGGAACATGCGTTGAAAGCGCTACTATCGAGGCCGGAGGCACTGGGTATTCGGGCAATCGAAGTGGACATTAGAGTCCATACGGACTGAATTTATGTTAATTCAGTCCGTATGGTGTTTTTCCCCAAGAAAGGAAATCCATGAAACGGCAGAACATCTCAACCCACAGACCGTTTGAAGAGGAATACGCCTATTCGCGGGCGGTGCGCGTCGGCGATCAAATCCACGTGGCCGGTACCTGTGCCCAGCCACCGCACGACGAGGGAGATGCCTACGAACAGGCGACGGCCGCCCTCGACATTATCGGCGCGGCGCTGGCGGAAGCGAGGGCCGGCTTCGCAGACGTGGTGCGGACGGTGGTCTATGTAACCGATATGTCGGATATGAAGGAAGTGGCGCGGGCCCATCGCGAGCGCTTCGCCGACGTCATGCCGGCTTCCACGCTGGTTCAGGTAGCGGCGTTGGGCAGGCCCAACCTGTGCATCGAGATCGAGGCATACGCTATTGTGACGGAGGGATGATCCGGCGGTGGAGCCGGAACGAACACCAGAGAGAGGACTCCGTGGGTCATACTAGCGAGATACGGGTCGGCGTCGTCGGGGTGCGGCGCGGCGAGAGCTTCATCAAGGGAGCCACCGATGCGGTGGGGATGAAGCTGGTCGCTATCTGCGACGTGTGGGAGGAGCGCCTGCAGGCTGCGGGTCGCACCTACGGCGTGGCGACCTTCACCGACTACGACGCCTTCCTGGGCTACGACCTGGATGCGGTCATCCTGGCCAACTACTTCCACGAGCACGCACCGTTTGCAGTCAAGGCGCTGGACGCCGGCAAGCACGTGCTCTCGGAGACGGCGGCCAACGGCACGATCGCCGATGGCGTGGCGCTCTGCCGGGCGGTGGAGCGCTCGGGACGCATCTACATGCTCGCCGAGAACTACTGCTACACGCTCTTCAGCCAGGAGATGCGCAGGCTGTACCAGACCGGCGAGATCGGTCGCGTGACCTACGCCGAGGGCGAGTACAACCACCCCATGGCGCCCGACGCGCGCCTGCGGCTGGCTCCCGGCGATCACCACTGGCGGAACTGGCTGCCCTCCACCTACTACTGCACCCATGCCCTGGCGCCGCTGGTGTACATCACCGGTTCCATGCCCACGATGGTCAACGCCCTGTCTATCGCCGCACCCGAGATCGACGCGCTCACCGTGCGTCGAGGGGATCCCGGCTCGGTGATCCTGTGCCGCACGGATGACGGCGCGGTGTTCCGCATCTTCGGGCTGGTGCTACCCGGACACAGCAACTGGTACCGGGTGCACGGCACGCGGGGGGCGATGGAGATCGCGCGAGGTCCAGGCTACTTCGGACCCGGCCAGGTGCGCGTGTGGCACGAGGAGTGGAACCACTGGCCCGATCAACCGCTCGAGCGCTTGTACCTCCCCGAATGGCCGG
The DNA here is from genome assembly GCA_965219385.1 of Candidatus Latescibacterota bacterium. GTDB lineage: Bacteria > Latescibacterota > UBA2968 > UBA8231 > UBA8231 > CBDCNM01. Next base: position 394,091 of record CBDCNM010000001.1, read on the forward strand.
AGCACGCCGAGCTTGCCGAGGGCGCCGGACACGGTGGCGGGGACTTCTGGACCAACTTTCACTTCGCCCAGGCGATCAGGTCGGGTGAGCCGCCGTTCCTGAATGTGTACCGGGCCGTCGCCATGAGTTCGGCCGGCATCATCGCGTGGAGGAGCGCGCTGGAGCAGGGACGCCCGTTCGAGATCCCGGACTTCGCCGATGAGGTGCAGAGAAAGCGGTACCAGGACGACACCTGGTCGCCGTGGCCGGGAGATTCGCCGCCGGCGCCGCCCAGCATCCTGGCGACGAGGGAGCCCACGCCGGAGGCGAAGTCGCGGGCCAGGATGCTCTGGGAAGAGATGGGCTACGGCCGATGACGGAATGATGGTAATCAAGGGGGGATTGTTAATGGACAACAAAAAGGACTGGCGCAATCACGGGGTGCGGGTGGTGACGAGTGATCGGTTGGATTTTAATACGCCACAGACATCGGGGATGACGCGTGCAGCGGCGATCAATTGTGCAAGTGCGGGCGCTGAAAAGCTCTGGGCAGGTACGGTTGAGATTCATCCCAATGCAAAGACTGGAGCGCACCATCACGGAGCATTGGAAAGTGTGATCTATGTGGTGCGCGGCAAGGCGCGAATGCGGTGGGGCGATCAACTGGAGTATGTGGCAGAAGCAGGGCCGGGTGATTTTATCTATGTGCCGCCTTATGTGCCGCATCAGGAGATCAATGCCAGTCAGGATGAACCTTTGGAATGCGTGCTGGTGCGCAGCGATCAGGAGCCTGTGGTCGTGAATCTGGATATTCTGGCTGTTGAAGCACCTGAAGAAGTGTATTGGATTGATCCGATCCATCCCGATCCGAATCCCCCTACAGGCTCCAACTAACTCGCCGCTTCGAGCACCTGGTCCGCTGATGCGCCGTTGCGCCTCGCCCAGGAAGCGGTCCATCACCTGCTCATCGGCCTCGGTGAAGAGGCGGTCGTAGGTCAGGTATCCATTCTCCCGGTAGAACCGGACCTACTCTCCTTCCTGTCATCCGCTGCCGCCCACGACCTGTTTGCGGGCACGGCGTTTGTTCTGAGAAGGGTAACGGGCTCTCCCGGAGCGGAATGACAACTGCCCGACGGGAGCCAACGCCCGTTTTACCAGGGCTCCAAAGCCGGTCAGCCCGGTTCGGCTTCGCGAGGTGAACATGCTCGGCGTCCAGGCGTGGTCCCAGATCCAGATCGAACATGCTGCATCGAAACGCAAAACAACGATTCCAGTTCCCTCGCAACCTGATGAAATCGAAGTAGTCCAGGAACTGGCGAATTCTAAGGGCATTGATTCTGCGGATTTGATCCGGGAATGGATTCTCGAAAGAATTGGGATTTCTTGATCTCTAGCGGGATATTGGTTCAGTTTTCTTGCCGCCAGGCTCAAAATCAACTATTGTAGACGAGCAACGCAGAGGAACGATCGGAAATCGCGTCATAACCGCCGAAATACGGGAACGGGAACAGGCGCGACAGGAGTACCAAGAGGCTATCGAAGAGGGCCGCAGTGCGTCACTCCTCGAGCAGCAGCGGCCCAACGTATTCCAGATGACCCTGGGCAACATCCTGCCGGGGGATCGCATTTTCGTCGAGTTGAGCTATACCGAAACCCTCGTTCCCACCGAAGGTGAGTACGAGTTCGTCTATCCGACCGTCGTCGGACCGCGGTACTCGGAGACCCCTCTGGCCGAGGCCGACCCCAGGGACCTGTTCGTAACGACGCCGTACACCCATGAGGGGAAGCCGGCGGCCTACGGTTTCGATATCGACGTCGAGTTGACCACCGGGGTGCCGATTCAAGCGCTGTCCTCGATTTCGCACGACATTGACGTCTCTTACCCGGAGGCCGGTCGAGCCCGGGTTGAGCTGGTCGAGTCGGAAGAGTCCGGCGGCAACCGGGATTACATCCTGCGCTACAGCCTGGCGGGGGACCAGATCGAATCCGGCCTGCTGCTCTACGAGGGGGAGGAGGAGAACTTCTTCCTGTTCATGGGCCAGCCGCCGGAGCGTGTCCTCGAGGAGGAGATTCCCCCGCGGGAGTACATATTCGTGGTCGACGTATCCGGATCGATGAGCGGCTATCCGCTTGACGTCTCCAAGGCGCTGCTCAGGGATCTGATTGGGCAGCTTCGTCCGACCGACCACTTCAATGTGCTGCTTTTTGCCTGGGGTTCCCTCCTGATGTCGGAACAGTCGCTCCCGGCATCGAACGAGAACATCGAGCTGGCACTCGATGTCATCAATGTCACCGAGGGAGGGGGCGGCACCCGGCTCGGGGCTGCCCTCGAGCGCGCCATGCAGCTGCCGAGAACGAGCGAGAAGACCTCCCGCTCGATCGTGATCGCCACCGACGGGTACATCGACGTGGAAGCGGAGGTGTTCGACCTGATCAGGGACAATCTCGGAGATGCGAACGTCTTCGCCTTCGGCATCGGTACCAGCGTCAACCGCTTCCTGATCGAAGGTATAGCGCGCATGGGATTTGGCGAGCCGTTCGTCGTTGCGCAAGAGTCCGAGGCGAAAGACACTGCCGCCCGGTTCCGGGAGTACATCCGCACGCCCGTTCTTTCGGGAACTACATTCGCGGCCGAAGGATTCGAAATCTACGAAGTGGAGCCGGCCTCCATTCCGGACCTGCTGGCGGAGCGTCCGGTCGTGGTCTACGGGAAATGGCGAGGGGATCTGCAAGGCACCGTGTCGCTGCGAGGGCATACGGGTCTGGGGGAGTACGGCGTCGATATCGATGTTTCGCAGGTGACTCCCGACGAGTCCAACGCGGCGCTCCGCTATCTCTGGGCCCGCCGGCGCATCGCGACCCTGGGAGACTACGCGGGAGTGGGGCTCGAGGCGCGGGTAAGGAGCCACATCATGGAGCTGGGGCTGACCTACAACCTGCTGACCTCTTACACCTCCTTCGTTGCGGTGGACCGGGTCGTGCGCAACGATGGCACCGAGCTGTCCAGAGTGGAACAGCCGCTGCCCCTGCCCCAGGGCGTCTCGGATTCGGCCGTCGGCGGCGGTGGCGGCACCACCACCGCAATCGAAGAACAGCTTGAGACCGCCTCGTGGTTCGGCAAGCACTTCCATCTGACCAGCGGCGTCTGGATCGATTCCGAGTTCACCTTCGGCGATCCGGTCGTGGAATATACCGCAGTGCAGTCTCCGCCGGCCGAGCTGAAGAGTTTTGCCGTCTTCCAGCGAGACATGATCGTGGTGGCGGCGGGACAAGCCTATCGGCTGCGGGGACCGGCTCGTCCTACCGCTGCAGTACTGCACCAGAACGCGCCCAACCCATTCAATGCCGAGACCATGATCAAGATCAGCATTACCGACAGGCACCCCGGGCCGCTGCGTCTGGAGATCTACGATCTGTCCGGGCAGAGGGTGCGGGTCCACACGTGGGCGGGTCTCAGTCCCGGGGAGCACGCCTTCTCGTGGGATGGCAGGGACGAGCGTGGCAATGCGGTAGGGTCCGGCGTCTACTTCTATCGCCTTTCCACCGTCGGTCATACGGCGGTGCGGAAGATGCTGCTGTTGAAGTAATGACAGGGTGAGGGAGCTGAGCGACCGTAAGCCCATGACGAGCCGGATCGAGACTCTAGAAGCGCAGAAATTCCCAGGTTTCTGGGTGCGCATCGCCAGTGCGGTGATCGACTCATTGGGGTTCGCCTTCGCAACCAGCGTAGCCTTCCTCCTGTTCCTGCATTTCGACGAACGTTTGAGTACGGAAGCGCTTCTGAAGCTCTTCCTGTTCCTGTGGTTTCCAGCGAGCCTGATCGGCAAAGGGCATCGTCCACGGCGTGTCCATCTTGTAGCGCAGCGGCTCGGTCACGCGGCCTCGTCCGGTGGCCAGGTCGCCGGCCAGGACCCGGGAATCGTGCGCCCGCCCGCGCTCGAGCATCGACCTCAAGGCGGCCTGGAGTTCGTCCACCTTCCGCGGGGAGATGAAATCCTCGCCCCAGTTCATTGGGGGACTCGCGTCGCCAATGTGAGTGGAAGTAGAGGGTCTCGGGGGTGTGCTGGACATCCAGGCTGAATTGGATGTCATAGACGAAATGAATTAGGTCTTTCGCGGATTCATTCGCGATGGAAATCCGCGCCGCGGTGCGAAAAGGCATCGACACACAGCAGTTGAAGCCCGGCCCTCCGGGTCTGAGAAGAGAGCGCATTCGAAAGGAACTCTGCGCCCGAGGCCGAGACCAAAGAAGTCACCGAGCGGCGCGGACACGGCGGGAGTCGAAGCGTTGTCCCAGCGGATGTCAAGGCGCTGAACGTACGCACGGGTCGGGCAAGGTCTCTGAAGATCGTTTGCCGGTCCTTCGGCAGGGCTCCCAATACGGTTGGGTTGCCGGTCGACCCGTATCGGAGTCAACCCGGCACTCGAGAGGGCTAGCCCAGACGGAGACGTCCTGGCATTGTCCGGCGATTATTCCTCTTTTACGGCGCCCAATCGCACCGCCGGGTTCTCGATTTTTTCTTGGGAGGCGGCGGTAGCGAGTTTTTGGTCGAAGGTCGCCAGTTTGGCCTTGCGGCGGATGGCCGTCTCTAGGTAGCTAGCGTCGTATATAGTCAGGTCATGGCGTTGTGCAAGGTCTATAACCGCCATTTCGTCGTGTTCGTCATCCACAGTGGACGAGAAATCTTGGGTAAGTTGAAGCAAGCATTCAGATCGCTTTGTTCGATTCGCCCCCTTTTCATCGCCATTAGTAGGACGTTACGCACCTCATACCAGAAAATAGCTGGCGTCGTACAGTCTCCGGCAGGCAAATTTTTTACTATTTCTTTGGCCGATTGATTGTGCTCTTCGTCTTTCAACAGAGCGGCAATCATCACTGATGCGTCAAGTACGGTAAGCATCAGCGTCTCCCCTCGTCTCTCCACGCCCGTATCTCATCCTGCGTTACGGGCTTCATCCTTTTGCGTCGTTCATCGGCAACCTTGAATGCTTTCGCCATGACGAGATCTTGCAACGTCGGGTGATGGTCCGAAAATTCTGACTGATTGATGCGCGTGTATTTCCAAGACTTTCCAGTGATTTCGCTTACGCGCTTGCACCAGTTCCGTGCGGCGACGTCCTTTTCGACAGTGCCTTCCCAGACTCGGCCTTTGGTTTCGATGATCCAGTTCACTTCGCCACCTTCGGCCTTTTGGACGACCACCCAGTCGGGATAGTAGAAGCCTATGGCACCGCTAGGCTTCAGGTAGTCGATGCGGAACACGGTTCCGGACGTGCCCTGTTCTGTCGTCCCAAGTGCTGCGAAGCGCACGACATCTCCGGAGCGATCCAGGAACGCTACGAAGCTGCGCTCAAAGTCGTTATAGGTGGCGACGAAATTGAAAATAGTTTTCTTCGCCTCTAATGGCGGCAAGTTTCTCCGCCAGCTAAAGGGCTTCGTCTGTGACAGACGAGAATCCTCTTTCTCGAACTCGACTGCACGCCGCTCGATGGTGAGATTCGCGATCGCACGGGCCACGTATTTGGCAATGCCCTCCTGCAACTCTAGCCGCGCCAGATGAGAGCGGATGGTTTCATCGGCCAGTTCGATTTTTTGCCCAAAACAACGATTTACAACATAGTCCTGCACAATCGGATACATCTCCGCAAAGCAGTTGGTTAGCTTGGCATGGTTAGCGGCTTTGTTGGCGATGCTCGCCAGCAGGTCTTGCGCGGGCCGTGGCTCCACAGCAATGTCGGCTTGATGGACCTCGGTCTCTGTCATTGTGAATTCCATCTTCAGACCGATCCGGAACGATTCGGCTAGGTCTTCTTGGTCGAAAATTGCTTCAAGCGAATACACATCCAAGGTGGACAGCTTGCGGAAATTATGCTTTAGGCTCGGCTTGGTTATCGGAATAGCGATGTCGTACTTCAGTCGCTCCTGCACAGGCTCGATGATGACCGGTGGTGGCGGATTGGTGTCAGTACTGGCTACACCAACGCCCTCGGTTTCTAGTTGGTCGCGTAGGACCTTGAGCAGGTTGCGCGTGCCAAGCACCTCCAGGGTCTGCGTTTGGTCGGGGCTTACCTGTGTCATCAGGCGCAGTCCGCGACCGATCACCTGTTCCGGGAGTATTTCGGCTTGTGCGGTGAAGGGGCGCAGCCCCAGTACCACTGTCACGTTGCGCACGTCCCACCCCTCGCGCAGCATCATCACGCTGACAATAGCTTTAATTTTGCTCTCAGCCTTATCGATGTCCCGTGCTGCTTGCCGGGCCTTTTCGAGGTCTCCTTGCCGAACTTCTCCGGTATTGTCCGTATGGATGACGAGCACCTCGGATTCCTTGAAGCCGAACGCCGGCGTTTTCCACAGATATTCCCCCAAGGCGTCCGCATAGACATTCTTCTCAGCCATGATAAAGAGTACCGGCCTCGTGTTGAGCTGTTTGTACACTGCCCAATGTTCCTGCCAACGCTGCACAGCGGCCTGCAACCAGTAGCCATACTTCTCGGCGACGTTTTCCTTGGTAACCCCGTCGGGATCTCCGGTTGGCTGATTCGGATCATCCTCCTTGGTTACGATGAGTGGTGCCTTGACGATCTTATCCTCCACGGCCTGCGCCAACGGGTAGTCCACGACCGTCCAGGGGAAGTACATGCCGTTCTGGTCTTTTGGCGTGGCCGAAAAGTCGAGCCAAGCGCAGAGGCCCTGCGGCAACGTGTTGTGGATGGCGAGCAGCGATTTACTCCAAGCCAAGTCCTCGTTGTGGACGTGATGCGCTTCGTCATTCAGGACGACGAGGTCTTTTAGGGACTTCACGCGATCTAGCATGGAACGCTGACTGGATGACGCTAGGTCTTTCTCGGGCTTCCGGCCCAAGAGGGCATCAACGGCGTTTTTCGCACTCTTCTCCTCGTCGCGAGATTCGTAGAGTTGGTGGATGTTGGTGAGGAATAGGTTCCCGGACGGGTCCGGTTCGGGAGTCTCTCCGCGCAAGATCACCTTTTGCGCGAAGTGGCCTTTCCACTCAGGTGGAATCAGGGGCAACTCGTGGAATATGAGATTGTTGGCAAAGTCCTTTTCTAGCCGCTGATAGACGATCACGTTGGGTGCCACGATGAGGAAGTTCGTGGAGAGTTCCGAGCCAGATACACGCTGTTTGTGGAAGCGTGACCAGACGACCGCCATAGCCATCACCCAAGTTTTGCCCGAACCAGTGGCCATCTTGAAGGCGAAGCGGCGCAGATCCTCGGGCGGCAGGTCCTGTACGCCCTCTCGGTCTAGTTCCGGCACATAGCGGCGAATTTGTCGCTGGCCGTCCATCGTGGTCTGAAATTCGATATTATTCGAGAACAAGTCTTTCTGAGTGATTTTTCCGTACGTCTCAATGAGCGCCTTGGCATCTCGCTGCTCGGCGATCTCTACTAGCCACACCAGCGTCTCAATCGCTTCGCGTTGGCAGAAGTAATATCGGAACGGTACATCAAATCCGTTTACCGTATGGTCCTCGTCGAACCAATACTCAAACAAGCGCTGGGAGACTTCCGACGCACCCTCGTAGCTACTGTATCGCCAAGTATCTACTTCGTCACGAATTTTCGACACCAGCAAGAGATCACTCGGGCGGCGGCCAGAGTCATTCTCGCGCCAACCGGTCGACGCATCGTTGTCTTTGACCAAGTAGGAAGTGGGTTTTTCCCACGGGCGGCGATCTCGAATTTCCGGTAGATCCTTGTCGTAGTTGATGACGGCTTTTGCCATGGCTATTTCACCTCAACATCAAGAGCTTGCGAGGTGTCGTTGCCGAAGATATCAATTACTTTGACCAGTGCCCGGTACTTGCCGGACTTCTCGTAGGTGTGGGGTTCGGAATCAAGCGAGAGCGTTCGATCTTTACGGGTGCGGTAGGCGACCCACTCCTGCATGAAGGTGTCGTTCTGAAAGTCCCAGTCCACGGCCCAGTAGTCGATGTAGTCGGACCACTTCGCAACTTTGTCCCGTACTTCGTCGGGAATGAGTTCTGAGTTGGGGATGACGAAGTTTTGCAGCTCCACTTGCGCCGTGAGTTCCTGCGGTTTTTTGACTGTTGCCTTTAGATAGGCCAACTCGAAGAAACGGACGTCGCCTTTGGCGGTCGCCTGCTCTTCCATGACTTCGCGGGGAATTTGCAACAGCGAAAGGTTGACGCCCTTATTTTTTGCTGCTGGCACCACGAGGTTTTGCAGGCCCATTTCCCATTCCCAGCCGAGGATATGCAGGTCTTTTTGCTTGAGCTTGGCGCATTCTTCTACGGCATCGTCGATTTCGTCGAAGGTCACAGGCGCATCTACCGCGCCGATGTGAATCATGGCGCGGCCTTTTTTGCCGTGTAGATGTGCTAGACCTGAAAGCGGCTGTGCGCCGTAGAGCTTGAGAATGAAGGCGAGGTATTCATAGAGCGCCTGCTCGGTCGGCGGCTGATTTTTTGCGCCGCCAAACATTACTCCTTGCCAGTATTGGCGTTCGTATTTGCCGAGGTTGAGAATCTCGAATGGTTTACAGTTTTCAATATCGAGCATGCGCTTGCGGGTAACGTGGATGCCCCAGCGACCCAAGTCGCAGCCGATCCAGCGGCGGCCGAGTTTCTCGGCGACGGCGAGGGTGGTACCGGAACCACAGAAAAAGTCGGCGATGAGATCGCCTTCAGTTGAAGCATAATTAACTATTCTCTCAAGTAAAGTTTCTTTTTTTTCAGTTGGATATATAGGTTTCGCAGCTTGAGAATTCAAATCTTCCCATAAATCACTAGCTATTTTCTGAGGGTTTGGTGCTATCCAGTGTTCAATTTTACCCCTTGGGGAAACTCTTATGAATTCCTTATTTTTGTCAGATAACCAAGATTCATATACATCCAAGTTTCTATTTATACATTGTTTATAATTTTCAACAGCTTTGAATGCTCGTTCTTTTTTCCATTTCCATTGCCCGGAAGTGATATTCTTACCAAGTATTTCATATCTCATAGTTGGCCTGTCAGCATTATTCCAAAAATCTTTCCAATATCCTTTAGGGTGCAAGATTTGAGATTTTTCAGTAAATAGAGGATAAAAATTAGTTTCAAGATGTTTAGAATAATGAAAAATTGAATCTTTTCCATAAGGTAAGTTTTTAATTTTGCTAAATTGATTTTGTAAGTTTTTAGTCACTCTTTTTGTTGTTATTTCATTACGAAAGTTTTCTTTCCCAAACACCTCGTCCAAAATCAACCGAATATAGCTATTCACTCGCCAATCGCAATGAACATAAATGCTGCCTTTGTCACTAAGCAAGTCTCGCATCAGTGCCAATCGCTCGTAGATCATGATAATAAAAGAATCCGTACCCTTCCCCCAAGTATCCCGATACGCCTTTTCTTCAATAACTGATTGTTCCTTGAATACTTCCTCCTTCGACTCACCGACTTGCGTCGTAAATGAAAAATCTGCCCCCGTCGCAAAAGGTGGGTCTATGTAGATCAGGTCAATCTTCCCAGCGAACTTCTCCAGCAACGAATTCATCACTAGCAGATTGTCACCCCAGATGAGTTTGTTCTTCCATCCATCCTCGAAGGTGTCACCCTCCGTACCTTCGTATATGTCGAAAAGGGATGCCTGTACGCCGCCGTGCTTTTTCGCTTCGCGCGTAGCGCGGCTCTCATTGACAGTTTCGATGATTTGGAATGGCAGGTTGACCCGTGGAACTTCCTTGAGCGTTCCATCCTCGTTGTACTTGTCGGGCCAAACCAATTCGGTCTTCGTGATGTCGATCTTCGCCATTATCCTGCTCCCTAGATTTGCTTAAATATTCATGATCTTAGATGAGGATTTCAAGGTCAGCGGGCGTCATGCGACCGCCTCCGCCCATCCGATAACGCCTTCCGCATGGCACAGCATCCGCAGATCGCACTCTTGACAAATTTTCGCTTCGGGCGGTGCCTTAACTGCGAACTGCCCCGTCTGAATTCGGTTGACGGTCTCGTCGAAGTGCCGGCCCGCCTCTTTCACCCATTCCGGGCGATACGGCAGCATCATGAGCGCATCTTCCCTGTGTTCCTCTGCGGTCCAATAGAGAAGTAGCCGGTCCACATGCTTACCGTGCCGCTGCTCTAGAATATGTGCATAGGTGCAAAGTTGTCGTCCGTACGCGGCGATTAGATCGGGGGTACTCTTTGGGCGTGGTGAGGTCTTAAAGTCCAGCAGTTCCAGCTTGCCGTCGCCGCCAAGCAGCAGGTCCACCTTTCCGGTGAGGATGTAGCCGTTCTTCTCCAGCGACACATCCACCTCTGTCTCGATAATCCGGTTCATCCCGTCTTGGTTATGCCGGAAGTAATTGACTACCTGCGTGAAGGCCAACTCTTTCGCTTTATCGCCGATAGGGCGCCTGCCAGAAAGGTATAGGAACCGGAAAGTCCGTTCAAACAGCTCGCGGATACGCGCCTCGTCGAGCGTATGGAGCCGTCTGTCAAGGGCGATACGGTGGATGTCTTCAATGGACTGATGCACGAGCAGTCCGAAGAACATCTCCGCTGAACGGGAGGGCGTGAAGTCGTATTCGCGGAAGAACTGATATTGGCGCGGACAAGTTTCGTAAATCTTGAGGTCGCCGGTGAAGCTATACGTCTTCTTGACCGGCATACGCTCTTGTGGCTCGAAAGACTGGGCGGCGAGCAGTTCCTTCTGGACGTAGGGCCACTGGGGGAGTCCCTGCCAGATGGATGCGAAGTGCCTTTTCGGTTGTTCGTACGCTGTGAGCACCAGCACCTTCTGCGGCCTTGAAAACGCCACGTAGTGCAGCCGCATGCGGTCGAAAAGGGTGATGCGGTTTTCAGGCTCGAAAGGCGGTCGGTGATAGAAGGGCGCAAGATTGTGGTCGATTTGCTTGGGGCTGCCTACCGATGCCGAGAGTGAGCCAACCACGACCACCGGAAACTCAAGCCCCTTAGCCTGATGGATGGTCATCACCTGCACATGGCCTTTGGGGAACGGCCGGTCCGGATCCTCGTACTCATTGATGCCGCCGGCGTGGAGGAATCGCAAGAAGCTATTGAAAAAATGGAAGCGGATGTACTCGCGGTTTCTATAAGTAATGACTGGGTAATGGTAGTAGTTTTGAAAGACACTCAGGAGTTCAGAGAAGATGGCAAAGTTGCGGGCGGTATTTTCGTTCCGGGTGACATTCCTGAACGGCTCCAGCGCGAGCAGTTGATAGAAGTAGTCAGCCGGACGCAGGTCGAGTGTCTCGCCCTCCTGAAGCGCGTTGATCTCGCCGGTCCACCGCTGAAGAGCCTCGGCGAGTGGATGCGGAGGTGCGAAACGCTTGCCGAGGTGAACGATGGCCTCGTCCACGTACTCCGCCAGTTGCTTGACGGCACCGGCGACTTCTCCCCGCCCGTCGCCGTACCAGCCGAATAAGACTGCGTAGCAAGCGACCAAATCACGGATCTCCGGGATATTGAAGAAGATACGCGCCCGAGGGCAGAACGCAGGAATACCTTTGGTCTTGAGCGCCTCCAGATACCGGCCGCTGTGATCTTCGCGCACACTGTGCAGGAGCAACGCGACCTGACTATAATCTGTTATGACCTCATTCGTCTTCAGGAACTCGACGAGATCGGCAAACCGTTCGGCCTCATCGCGGCGGTCGCGGCCCCAGATACTAATGACGGAAGGGTAGTCAGGATACTGCCCGTGAGGGTCCGCCGAGATGGTCTTATCGTGGCGGAATGAACCCCCGTTTGGATTGGACCAGTCAGCCGAGGCCATCCAGCGATCGTAGCGTTCCACGATCTCACGGTGGGAACGGTAATTAGTCGTCAACTTGGCAATCCGACAATTTGGGATACGCTGTGCGAACTCTAAGATGTTACGCACGGTCGCGCCCCTGAAACGATAGAGACTTTGGTCCTCGTCTCCGACCACACACAGGTTGTTGTTCGGTTCCGCCAACTTGAGAAGAAGCTGCTCTTGGATGTAGTTGGTGTCCTGGTATTCGTCTACTAGCAGGTAGCGCACGTCCGGAGATACGGCGCCTGCGTTCGCAGGGTTGTCGAGTAGGTCGTACACGAGTCGCTGTAGGTGGGCGAAATCTACCCGATTGGCTTGTAAGAGAGCTTGCTCGTAGCGTTGGTAGGCGGCTCCAACAGCCTTGAGGAGCGCGTTGTCAGAAGCCACGAGCCGACAAGGATCGATAAGCTCTTCCGTGATCTTGTCAAAATAGCCGCGTGTTCCTTCAATGGCTGTCCAGCGCGTCTTCCAGCGGGTGAGAAACAGGTCGTTGTCGAGAGGGCCGACGATCTCGTCAAAGTGTTCGTGGATGAAGAGAAGCTGCGTCAGTTCGTCCAGCGTTTCGTAGTTGTGCCCGAGTTCCGTCCGGTGCCGGTGTTGGGTCAGCGCCTGGTGGCAGAAGCCGTGGATGGTCGAGACCGTCAGTTCGGAAAGGTTGCCTCCGTAGCGCACCTTGTGGGCGGCCGCCGCCAGCCGGTCGCGCATCTCGAAGGCGGCCTTCTCGGTAAAGGTGCAAAGCACGATTTCCTTTGGCTCGGCCTTGTCCAGCAACAGGAGATTCAAGGCCCTCAAGACGATGCTGAAGGTCTTGCCGGACCCCGGCCCCGCGATCACGAGGAGCGGGCCGTCGAGATGGCCAATAACCTCGCGCTGGCTGTCGATGAGTTCTGGATAATGCCTTGGGATCGCGGGCGCGATGCTCATAACAGCCCCGCCTTCCTGAAGCTGAAGGTCTCCGACGCCGACACAATCAGGTGGTCTACAACCCGAAGGCTAATGGTTTCGGCGGCCAGCACGACGGCCCGCGTGACCACCTTGTCTTGCTCGCTCGGCTCGACGTTGCCGTTCGGATGGTTGTGCGCGAGTACGAGTGCCGCCGCTTGGCGCTTGAGCGCGGCCTCCACGACGCGGCGCGGATACACCGCTGTCCGATCAACTATGCCTTCCTGAAGCGTTTCCACACCATCGCGGAGCAGCCGATATGAGGAGTCGAGGTACGCCACGGCGAATACCTCGTGCTTGAGATGGCCGATCCGCATGCGCCAGAAGTCGCTGATCCGCTCCGGGTCGCTCAGCACTTCTGCTCCCTCCGATGTTTCCTGTAAGTAGAGCGTCGCCGTTTCGCGGATGACTTTCAGGGAGATCGCGGAGACCTCGCCGATGCCTTCTACGGTTTGCAATTCTTGATGTGTTGCATCCAAAATCCCTCGCAGACTACCGAAGCGCCAGAGCAGTGCCTTCGCAGGTTCCTTTACATCGGTGCGGGGGATGGCCAAGGTCAACAACAACTCAATGACCTCGTGCTCCGCGAATCCTGTAAAGCCGCTCTTGAGGAAGCGTTCGCGAAGACGCTTACGGTGCCCGTGGTAATGAGGTTCAGTCTTCGCCACTATCCGGCCCCTTGGATTTGTTCAAATATTCGCGCCCCGCTGTCGTCAGGCGGTAGCGTTGCTTGCTGCTGGGCGGCTTGTCGGGAATCGTCATTTCGATTAGGCCGGCTTGCAGGGCGGGGAACAGATAGACCTTGTTGAAGTGGTCCCCATGTTTTAGGCCACTAGGAGATGCTTCGTATAGGTATAATAAGGTACCGTTATCGATATTTTGTCAAGGTGCCGAGAGCGCACGCACGGGTCGGGCAAGCTCCCTGATGATCGTTTGCGGTCTCGCCGGGTCGTTCGGCCAAGCCGTACGGCCATCGCCGGAGGCCGGACCGGCAGGCCGACCCCGACCAGCTAGGGACGGAGGGCGGCGCGGTCCGGGCGGCGATGATCCTCAGACGACCGCCATCCGCCTGAGACATTACACGCCAGCGGCCGTCCACCCGTACTGAGCCTCCTCAGCGCTGCCAATAGTAAGATAATTTGAGTTGCAGCGAGCGGCTGGCCTGTTGCAGACCTCCCTCCGTATCCCAGACCTGATTGTACACAAGGAACAGATCGCTACCGGGCAGATAGCGGTAGTTGAACAGGAAATTGCCGCCCACCAGCTCCTGGGCGCTGTTCCACTGCAAGAAGCCGCGCACGAACATATCGGGAGAGAAGGAATAGAGGAAGCGGTGCCCGAACAGGTGGGTGTTGAAGGCGCCGTCGGGCAGGCTGATGTGGTTGAACTCGTAGCTGCCCTCCAGCTCCAGGCGGGCATTGTGGCGCCAGACGGCCTGGGTGGAAACGCGGTGGCGGGTGCCGTTGAAGAAATCGCCGTATTCGTACGAAGTGCGACCCGAGAGGCGGCGGCTCGAATTGGCGAAGAGATTGAGCTGGTAGCTGCCAAATTCGTACGTGCCCGGGGGGATTTCCTGATCGTCGCGTATTGCAAAAGCCTCGTCCAAAAGTTCGTAGCGCTGGCGGTAGCGCGCCCCGATCCAGTCTCCCACTTCCAAAGGGTGAAGTCCACGCCGGCGGTGCGGTTGTAGTCGGCCCCGGAGCCGGGTTGCTTGTCGATGGCGATAAAGCCGAGGTTGGAGCGGCCCAGCATATCGCGCTTGAGGCGCAGGACCGTGAAGTCGGTCTGGGCCACGCGCAGGGTGTCGAGGAGGTTTAATCGCAGGGTATCGACGATGGCTTGCCCACTCGTCTCGACTTGGTCCTCGTCGAGCAGATTGCCGTCTGCGGTGACAAAGCGGTCCTCCTCCTCTTCATCGACAAAGGTCATGGCCTGGGTGGTCATGCGCAGGGCGCCAATCTGGTAGGGGCCGGCACGTCCGGTGAGTTTGCCCCCGGCCAATACGGGCAGGTTGTGCTCCTCTTCAATGCCAATGCGACGGCTGTAGAACAGCAGGGTGGGTGGCCGGCCGCCGAGGTCCTGCCTTTCGACGCGTTCGCCCAAGGCAAAAATGCCGGCCCCTTCGAGGAAAAAGTCGCGTTTCTCGGGGAAGAACAGGCTGAAGCGGGTGAGGTTGATCTGCTCCTGGTCGGCTTCCACCTGGGCGAAATCGGTTCTGTAGGACAGGTCCAAGGTCAGCGAGGGGGTGAGGCCGTATTTGAAATCCAGGCCCGGGTCCAGGTCGTATTCAGTGGAGCCGTCGGCCGTGAAATCGCGCCGGGTGCCGCTCAGCAAGAAGGGGACGACCGCTAGGGGCGGGCGGCTCTGAAGCTGGCCCAAACCCGTCAGGACCGCCAGACGCTGTCCCAGGCCTGGTTGCGGGTGCGGCCCTCGTCGGTGAGCAGCAGGTCCTGGCGGGCGCCCAAGGGATTGGTGCTAAAGTAAAAGCCGCCGCGGCGGTCGTTATAGGGATCGAGGATAATCTGGATATTGTCGTTCTCATTCAGGTCGGCATCGCGCCGCATCTGGTTGGCCACCAGGCGGTCGGCTTGGCTGTCGAAACAGCGCAGGGCAAAGTACAGATGGTCGTCGTCAAAGAGGATGCGGACCTGGGTCTGCTCGGTGGGCTGAGCGCCTTCGACGGGCTCGCGCTGGAAAAAGTCGGCCATGGTCGGGGCCTGGTGCCAGACCAAATCGTCGAGGCGACCGTCGATGCGGGGGGGCGCGGGCGTGCGAGCGGCCTGGACGACGGGGGTTTCCCGAGCTTGGCCCGGTGCGGCGAGTAGCGCCAGGACGACGGCGCTTTTGGCAATGGACGGTAGAGGGTTCAAGGTACAGGCTTAGGTCTTCTCACTTGAGTAAGTGAAGCTCGATTACCGCCGTTTCTCTGTCAAGGAAGGTTCAGGACGAGATTGGTTCGATACATGCTCGGCTCTCCGTTGACACAAGATCCCGGGCAAGCTCCTTCGGCAGTGTTCGCAGTACGGGTTTGTTGCCTGTCGGCACGTAGCGGGGGTCAACCCGGTACTGGAGGGCCCTTGAGGGCGCACCAGGCCGTACGGCCGGCGGAGGAGGCAGTCGCCAAGGACGTCAGGCGGCGAACTCGAACTGCGGCTGCGGCGGAGCCCTCGCCGGAGACCGGGCCGGCAGCCCGACCCCGACCAGCTAGCGACGGATCGAGGGCAGCTCGGCCTGGGCGGCGATGATCCTCAGGCGACCGCCACAGGCAGCGCCTTCGCTGACGTCGACATCTTCTGGTTGTCGTGTCCTGGGCCAGGTTCGACCCGTCGCTGTCGGACTCCTTGAGAACATAGCCGCAAAGATATATATTATAGATATGAATAGATATAACAAGGAGGTATTCTAATGGGCGCGAGATCCCACATCGCCAAATGGGGCACCAGCTTGGCCGTCCGCATCCCCAAGCCCATCGCTGAGCAATGGGGCGTTCACGAAGGCTCTGCCATCGAGATAGTCTCGCACGGTGACCAAGTTGTGATGCGCAAGAGGACCTATAACCTGGCCGACATGCTGGACCGGGTGACGGAGGACAATCTTCATCCCGAGTTGGGCACCGGTCCGGCCCAAGGCAACGAGGCATGGTAGAGCGAGCGTATGTCCCAGGCACGGGAGACATTGTGTGGCTTACCTTCACACCTCAGGCTGGACATGAACAAGCCGGGCGTCGTCCCGCCCTGGTTTTGAGTCCGCGGAGCTACAACGAGAAAACGGGTCTGGCGCTGTTCTGTCCCATCACGTCTAAAGTTAAGGGCTATCCCTTCGAGGTTGCTCTTCCTCCCGCTAGTGCCGCTACGGGAGTCATCTTGGCTGACCAGATCAAGAGCTTGGACTGGCGAGCACGACGAACCCACTTTGCGTCTCAAGCCCCATCGCACGTGGTAGGTGAAGTCTTGGAAAAGCTGACGGTCCTTCTCCCGGGGTAAGAGCGCGGTTCTCGGAATCACGTCCACTCAAATATCACACCCAACGCTTCTTGTGGATTGTCGGCGAGCATGGCGTAGGTGGTTTGGCAATCGGCGGGATTGGCGACGTGGGTGATTAGATCTTCGATGGGCAACTTGCCTGCGGCCATCAAGCGCAAGACCAGATCGCGGTCTCTGCTTTTGTTCCAGGGATAATAAATGTGTTCGTCGTCCGGGGTTTTGGGCTGATGCGCGCCGAGGATGGAGATTTCGCGCTGGTGAACTTCGGGTAGAAAACTTACTTCGATGGTGCCGCGCGGAGACCCCAGCGCGACTAAGCGGCCCCCTAGCCGCGGCAAAGTTAGGGCCATGGGATAGACTGCGGGGATGCCGGTTGCTTCGACGACTATATCGACGCCATCGCTCACGCAATGCTGGCGCACAGTTTCGGCGACATCGCCTGTGGTGTTGGGATTGATGCAAACATCCGCGCCCCGATCCTTGGCTTTGCCCAGCCGGAATTCGTCCAGATCGATTGCAATGACCGGGAGTGCGCCGGCCAACCGCGCAAAGGTCGCAGCCAATTGGCCCACAATGCCCACGCCGGTTATGGCAACGGTCTCGCCCAATTCGGGACGGCCAACCCGATGTCCGTGCAGGGCAATGGCACCCATGACCATGAATGCCGTGGATTTGGGCGAGACGCCAGCGGGTGCTTTGCGGAAATTGCCGGTCAGGACCGCGTGGCTTGCGTGGTTGCCTTGTCCAGCAATGCGGTCGCCGGGTTGTATTCCCTTGACATCTTTGCCGACTTCGAGTACCACACCCGTGTTGCAGTAGCCGGTGGAGCGCGGGAATGCTATCGCACTCGCTGGTTCGCCGCCGTGGGTGTAGCCGTAGATTTCCGTGCCAACGCTTACGGCGGTGTAGTCGTTTTGCACCAAAATGCCGTGGTCGGGGATGCGCGGCAACTCAAAGTCCGCCAATTCGATCCGCCGGATGTCTGTGCACATTAATCGCTGTGGTTTCACGGCTGTTTCCTCTGTGAACTCCTCTTTGCTCTGAAAATCAATCGCAAATGGACGTAGTGCGATCAGCCTGGTCAATTATACTCGGCCCAACGACTCGACTGGGAGCTATGCCGCCACCTTAAAGGTCGGGCAACGCCAAGAGCCAGCGCAATGATCGCCGACCGGCTAGATAGTCACCTCGCCGAACATCGGATAGTAACGGTAGAAACGATGATACGCTGCAATTTGGGATGGTTTCAGACGAAATCCAAGCTCCGAAACTTCGGGCTCGGTAGGTGACGAGTCGCAAGGCATCAACTGATCTAGTGAGGCTTTTTCTTTTAGGGTTAGGGGCGGGACACCGATGGATAGCTGCCTGTTCTCGTCCATTGGCTCGGTACTGTTCTTGGTTTCGAAGATCTCGGCGGTTTTTTGGGCATACTGCTCGTCTGCGATGACAGCACCGACCGTTACCATGGGTGCGTTATCTTGGTACTTAATGTTAAATATGGGCACTATATTGTCGTTACTCCGTCCTGCTATGCGTACTTGTCGGTGCATATGCGTAAAAAGCAGGGATGCGAGGAAAGCTGGATATTTTGAGGCCTGCATAGCTCCCTTGGGTAGAGTTTGCGGGATTAAATCGCCTGCGACATGATGCAACTTCTCTTGATCATCTTCAAACTCCCGTCCGTCCGCATCTTGGTTCGGCAAGCTTCCCTTGTGAGCGTTGATCGTCACAATCAAAAGGCTACCGGTCAAGGCGTATTGGCACAGAGTCGTAAGATCCTTTAAGACAGGCCCATCGATGCTTGTATCGTAATCGAGCCAGACGAGAAGTTTCTTTTCTTCGAATTTAAGGCGGGGCAACACGTCGACACTTTCGCCGGGTTCAACGCTGACACACGCATATGGCTTATTGAATTTCGCACGGCTGGCTAGATACTCGTCTTCTTCGATCGAAATCATGTCCGTGATAGACAGGTATTTGTGAGCAAGTACGAAATCGACGAACCACAAAGCACCAAACCCAATGTATCTGTATCCAGCGAAGTTATAGGCTGGCGTAAGACGGACTAAGGAATCGAATACGATCTTGCGCTCTACCGTCTTGTTCGGCCTAATAGCATAATTGACGTAGTCAGCAGACGCCATGCTACTCCTCCCCTTCCACTTCATTCTCCATGAAATACTCGAAGGTTTTTTCTCCAACTCCTCTGTATGACATGCGCGCGTTTCCGAACGCTTTGGCTACCTTTTTCACTTCAGCTTGGGGTTTCTTATAAAGAATGTTGGCCATCTTAATGTGTGGCTTATCTGAAGTAGCTGGAACCTTGAACGTTTGATTTTCCTTAATGTCAAAGAACGCTACGGAGGAAGCCGCGCGTTCTCTCTTTTTTGCTTCGTCCAAATCGACCTTGCGTTGATTCGTGTATTCAATCCAAGGCTGTGTAGCCGCCTTCATTTCCTTTAGGGCACGTCGATAGTGAAGTGAACTCCCGTCAACGTCACGCTTAGTTGTAGTCCAAGGAAGAAGATTCGGATTGTTTCCATGGAAGAGTACCATACCCATAAAACCGTTGTACTGCGGATGCCAGCTAGGGAATCCCTCATTGCCCCATACGGTCCGGTGTGTCTTATCTGCTGCGAGAACAACACGATCATTACAGAAAACAAACCAGCCATAGTAACCAGTCTCGACACGATTACTAGGTTCATTGCTGTTTGGCGGAGGTGCAGCCATTCCTGCGAGTATATCGACTTGTACGCCGTCCTCATCTTCGTAAGTTTTTCTGAACGGTTGAAACTCTTCTCCGGTCCTAACAGCGTATTGATGCCCGTTGACGGCTTCTCCATTGATAGAGATCTTGAATCCCTTTTCGATGAAACGCGAATAGTCGCGCGCAACGATGCGGGTTAAACGGTTAACGAAAGTAGGATCGGAGAATTCTTGGGCGATGCCGTTATACAAATTCTCGATTCGTATAACAGTGCCAGCGTCCTCGATTCGGTCAGCGTCATACATATCGAATTCCCAGAGATCATGCTGTAGCCAATTGCCGACATCGATCTCACATCGGAATGCCTCTTTTGTAGTCGAGCTATGGATTTCGATGTTCTTTCCAATTTTCAGGATAGCGCGTTTCATTCCGATTCCGTAAAGCCCGATGGAAAAGCCTTCGTCGGCTGGCGCATCGGGACGGCGTCCGAAATGAAAAGCGTAGTCGATGGCGTCACTTATGCTGATCCCACCGCAATTGTCCTCAATCCTGAATTCTTGGGAATCAATATGCAATGCCGTGTGAAATTGCTCATAGCTTTCTATCATTTTGCCATCGCCATCCTTCGCTACTATCGTCCGGCGCGCTCCATCTAAACAATTGTCGACTAGATCGAGAATACAGTTCTCTAGGGATATGTCTTTCGTTATCATCCGTACGAAGAAGTCTTTGGTAGGCGAGGCATTAGCTTTATTCATCGGGTATACTCCGAATGAGAGGACTTGAACAACCTGTTTGGAAAGGGACAAAAATCGCCGCTACTCATGTGGGCGTCATCTACGATTTCTCGCTATTGAACGCAAGTTCTGCGTGGCGCTTCGGGATCACATCGTCGGGAACATCGTAGCGCTCTGCGGCCTGCGTTATAGTAAGTTTGAGCAAAGCCGGATCGTTGAGTCTGAGTTCCTTGGCGGGGATGCATGGGGTTCCACCAAGTGCGGCCATGATCCGGGCAGCAATAGCCCGTGCGAGCAATGGCGGTACGGAATTACCAATCTGGCGAAAGCCGTGCCACTTGGTAACGTGGAAACGAAACCAATCCGGGTAGGAATGGAGTCGGGCCGCTTCTCGATTTGTAATACAGCGGGGACTGTGGGGATGAATAGGCCGAGGGGATGTGAAAGCGCCCCGATCACTTGCGGTGCCGGAACGGATCGTATTGCAGACGCCAGCGGGGTTCAGCTTGTGAAACCGGCTGACAGGCTCGGTCTCACCGAAGGATGTCGCTACGAATCGCCGCCGGGATTTTTCGGTATGATCCGTCCGGAGGCTAGATGTGAGCAGAGTTCTATCAAAGATTCTCCGATATCCGAAGTCTTCGGGATCGTCGGTTAGGCCGCGCAGCTTGCGAGCATAAGCGGAGGGCTTGCCGAACCGCGCTTCGGTCCAGTCACGCTTGATCAGTTCTGGATACCGATCAGCCTCAGGCAGATCGCTGATCGCATCGGCGACGGCGACACGATCTTTTTTGGGTTCGGGGTAGCTAGGTAACTCTTGGCCCTTGCCTGCACCCACTAGGAAGAGGCGGTAGCGATTCTGGGGTACCCCGTAATCGGCAGCATTGAGAATTCTATACGGCAAAAGGACGCGGTATCCGCCCCGTTCGAAAGCCTCGATCATTTGTTCTAGGACTTGGCGGTGACTCCCAACGGTTAGTCCCTTCACGTTTTCGAAAGCAAAGTACGCGGGCTGCAATTCGAGAACCAAACGGACAAAGTGGTGCACAAGGGAGCTACGGGGATCATCGAGCGCGCGCTTCCCTATCAGAGAGAAGCTTTGACAGGGAGCTCCGCCAAAAACAACGGCGATATCCTTGGTGCCTAGGCCCGACATGTGTCGAATGTCTCCGCCATGAATGTCGAGCATATTGCGGCAGATCGTCGTGCAATAGGGAAAATTGAACTCGTGAGTTGCACAATGGATGGGATCGATCTCAACGGCGGCCGCGATGTCAAAACCGGCGGACTCAAAACCGAGGCTGAAACCTCCGGCTCCCGAAAAAAGATCAATTCCGATAGGTCGCACGATACTTCCCCCTTTTGCGAACCACAAGCATCGGATTCTTATACAATTATACCAATCCAGCCGGGATGTCAATCATCTTTATCCGTGCCCTTGAGTATTGTTGTCTCCATGCCAAACACACGATCCAAGAAATCTAAAACGGGCATATCATTACTAGCCGGGAGATGGGTAAAATCCATGGAGGGGTATACACCTATCCCGCCTTTTCGGAACGCGGCGATTGCACCAGCCTGCACAAGAATCTGGTTCGGGGTATAGCCGTCCACCACAATATCTGCAGCGATGCCTAGGCTGTGTACGATAAAAGGTTTTTGAGCCAAATACGGATGAAAGCGAGTATGATCATCGCCTGATACCTGTCGGCGTGTTTTTCATATCGGGTGGCAATGCGTCGGTTTTCTTTGAGCCGTCCGATGAGTCGTTCCACCACATTGCGCTGCCGATATAAGTCCTTGTCGAATCCGATGGCCTCAGGGGGATACTCCCCCTGCCGATTTTTTCGATGGGCGATCACGGGCTTGGTTCGCCGTTGGCGCAGTTTCTCGCGGATGGATTGACTATCATAGGCTTTATCACCGGCCAGGGCTTCAAACCGGGTGCGCTTGGGACCGGGTTTGCCTCCAATGGCCACTGAATCGAGCAAGGCGTCTACCTGGGTGGATTCATGCTGCTGACCCGGGGTTATGGTAACCGTGATGGGCTTGCCCGCCCCTTCACAAAGGACATGAATTTTGGTGGTATAGCCGCCACGGCTTTGCCCAAGCCCCTGTTTTTGAAGGCTTTCTTCACGGCTTATGGAAACACCATTTATGTTTTTTTTGCCCCGGCGGCTGCTTTATGCGCCCGAACGATGCTCCCATCGAGGGCGGCGAACGTAAAATCGATCTGATCCATATGGCGCGCTTGGGCTTCTAACGCATCCAGGATCTGTTGCCATAAGCCTTTTTGTTCCCAACGACGAAACCGGTCGGCCCCCGTGCTCCAAGGGCCGTACCGGGGGGGCAAATCGCGCCAAGGCGCGCCGGTGCGTAAAATCCAGAAAATGCCGTTGAGCACTTGGCGATGACTCCGATAAGGGCAGCCCGGTTTGCCCGACCGTTCGGCAGGTAACAACGGCTTTAGCAGGGCAAATTCTTCATCGGTTAAGTCGTAGCGGGCCATCGGTATCCCCTCCTTCGATTCAATGGTTGAAAGAGAGTATACCACGTCCCAATACTATTTCAAGCAATTATCGTACACAGCCTAGAAGATGCTGGCTATTATGCCCCCCGCCCACCTTCTCGTTATGGTTGCGACATCGATAACCGCTATTGATGAGAATAGGACGGCCAAGCCTAAGCCGCAACTGTTCGAGGGCGTTGACGAGCGTCGGACCCACTGGCGCTGCGCCGCAGCACGGGCACTCAAATTCATATCGAGAAAAATGCTTGGTTAAATCTCCCATCTCCTTCTCCTACAACAATTAAACGCAATATCTTCTCTTCTCTTCCGATTGCGACAATAAGAGCGTCTAACAAAACCCTTTGAGATAATTCCAACAGATGAGTATACATCCGATGTCCAGAAAGGCCTCATGGATATCATCACGCCGCTCCCAGCGGACTCGAAGACGACGAAACGGATGCAACCACGCCAACGTCCGTTCAACCACCCACCGGTAGACGCCCAAACCGCTGCCATGGGCTTGCCCACGCCGGGCCAACACCGAGCCGAGGCCCCGTTGCCGCAAGGCCCGCCGATGCGCCGGCCAATCATAGGCCCGGTCGCCTTGCACTCGATCAGGGCGATGGCGCGGGCGGCCCACCCGACCGGCCACCGGGGGAATGCGGTCTACCAATGGCAACAGGTGCCTCACATCATGCCGATGCGCCCCGGTCACACCCACCGCCAAAGGTATCCCCTGGGCATCGGTGATTACAGGATGTTTGCTGCCCGGCTTGCCCCGATCGGTTGGATTGGGACCGGTTTGCGCCCCCCCCTAACGGCCCGCACTGAGGCACTATCGACCACCGCACGAGACCAGTCGATCTGGTCAGCCGCACGCAGTTGGTTCAACAGGATATGATGGACGCTTTTCCAGACCCCCGCTTTTTGCCAAGCGCGCAGGCGGCGCCAACAGGTCATGCCCGAGCCGCACCCCATTTCTTGAGGCAGATATTCCCACGGAAGGCCCGTTTTGAGCACAAAAACAATGCCGGTGAGCACGCTACGGTTATCTAACGGGGGACGGCCGCCTTTAGGGCTAGCTACATAGGGGGGTAAAACCGGTTCAATCAATTCCCATAATCCATCGTCGAGTACGGGCTTGGCCATCAATACACCTCCATACCAAGAGGATCGCATCAATACCACAGAGGCTAATATAGCTCAGCCTATACGCAATAGCAAGGTTTTATTAGGGACTCTTAGTACATGCGTAGGCGATGTCAAGCTGTGTAGGAAACTCTGCTTGTTCCATAGTCTAGGAATACCTCCCTGTCGAAATAGAAAATCCACATGCAGAGACCTGAAGCACATCCGGCCATTGGTCGAATCAAGGTCTATAGCCGACATTTCCTCAACAATTTGTTCGTCTCACGCTGCATGGTCCGCCGTAACCACCCGGGTGCGCCGATTCCGTCAGGACGCCGAGTTCGATCCTGGACGGGAGCGGTCCGAGCCACAGGCCGATACGCTGGCCACGCGGCTAGGTCCTTCCAACCGTCACCTTCGTATGATTATGCTTCGACCTCGTGTGGATCATGCGGTTCTTCGCGTATCAGTACGGAGTTTCGGCCTCGGCAGCCCCACCAGATATGCGCTCCACCTGCTCTCAGCAGTGGTTGGTGAAGCGGCGTTGGTCTTTGTGCCGGATATGGTGCATGTCGAATTCTGGCGATTCGTTTGCCGCGATTCCATCGAGGAAGTCGAGGGCCACGCGAATGGATTCGAGCAGGTGTTCTGCCATGCCTCGGGTGAGATTGCTCTTCACGACAATGCGGAACATACACGATTTCGCGTCCGCGTCGCAAAAAAGAGGGAGTTGCTCGCCCGACAGGGGATGTTCGAATCGCATCCGATAGCTGCCCACATACCAGTGATGCTGGGAAAGCACATGCTGCAGGTCAACATCGTCGTAGCCCAACTCGCATGCTGGATTTAGCCTTGCCGTCACCACCGGCAGACAGCCCTCGTCGCCGTGGTCGAGCATTGCGAAGCGAGGTTTGCCGACGTGGGTCATCGCCCGCAGTCCGTCGCGCAGAAAGCGAGCGTTCTCCATCATGTTGTCACAGCATTGGCGATAACCAGACATACCATAGTGAAGCAGCTTGTAGTACTGGCCGTAAACCCCCGCCGCCGGCCTAGAAAAATTCAAGGTATATGACTCCGCCTTGCCGCCGAGGTAGCTCACGGAGATGGCGACGTGCTCACTCAGGTCGGCGCGATGTCGCCAGACGATCCAACCCGTGCCGCAAATGGATTCGCCGTACTTGTGCCCACTTGAGGATATCGACAACACGTTGCTGACGCGGAAGTCCCACGGAGGTAGGTTGTCTTGGAAAGGCGCGATGAAGCCGCCGGATGCGGCATCGACGTGGATGCCCACCTGATAGCCTCTTTCGGCGTTGATTTGGTCGATAACATCGCTCGCTGCTTGGACTGGATCGTAGTGGCCCCCATAGTGATTTCCCATGATGCAAACCACACCCATGGTCTGATCGTCGATCTGCTCGCGAACCTGTTCTGGGTCCAACGTGAATGTTTTCACCGATGGCTGGATCAACCTCGGTTCGACATCCATGTATTTGAGCAACTTTTCCCACGCCGCCTGAAAACAGGTGGTGATGATCAGATTCGGCCGTACCTGCAGGATTTGCTCCACTGTTTTCCCTTGGCGCTTTGCGTACCAATTGCGCCAGCGGAACTTCAGCGCTAGCCCGGCGAGCAGGCAAGCCTCAGTGGAACCGACTGTGCCCGCGCCCGGGAAGACACCGTAATCTTCGGACTCTGGGTCTTGGGGCAATGCCACAGGTTGGCGATCATGTTGACGATCGCGTCGTGCAGTTTATACGACTGGGGATATACCGTCTGGTCGGCGAGGTTCACCCGCAGACCCATGAGGGCGATGGCCTCCTCCTCTTGCTCGAGGGCGACGTTCACGTAGGAAGAGGTATTCAACCTGTGATCGAAATCGAGCACATGCGCGTTTTCCACCATCAGCTTGACGGCCTCGCGATCCAACCCGGTATCGGGAATGCGCTGCAGGTTGAACCAGTCCCGTTGGACCAGGGGAGACCAGTAATAACCGCTTCTACTCGCCTGCGCCTGCGCCTGCTTTGCGCGAAGCTGCTCTACTTCTTGCCGTAAATGAGTTATTTCGTCCGTCATGGGTGCTCTCTCACTTCTATTTCTATTTTTATATTTAAGCGCTATATCGGTGCGGTTGGTTCCCTGTCGGACCGAGAGTGGGGAATGGCCACTATTGGGACGAGCCGGCGGCGTCCGGGTCCCAGATCGCTACCGGATTCGCCGGGTCCGGATCGACGGGCCAGAGCCCGCGGCCGCTTCCCGTGAACGGAATGGAGGCGAAGTCCAGGGTGCAGACCCCGGGGCCGTCGAACAGCAGGCCGCGCTCCCAGGGGGCGTCGAAGGCCGCCATCCACCCGGTCATGTTCTTGGCCATGACCGCGAGGGCGGCGTCCGGCTGCAGCCCGACGCACTCGTAGAAGGCCGGATCCGGGGTCAGGGCCGGGTACGAGCAGGCGACGAGTTGGATCTGCCCCGACTCGATGACCGCGGCTTCCCCCATCGAGAAGGCTTGGCCCGTGTAGGCTCCGCCTCGGGTCTTGTAGTTGCCCTCGCCCGTCCAGATCACGCGCCCTTCCCAAGAGACCGGCGGGTCGCCGGTGGTGAAGCGGGTCGCCCCGCGGCGGGCCGCGGCGACGGTGCCTGGGTCGACCACCCAGAGCAGCACCTTGCCAGGCAGTTCTTCGCAAAGCGGCAACAGCCGCCGCAGGGCCTCGGCGCTGTGGCCGGGGGAGCCTCCAGAGGTCGCGTCCGCGGTGTCGACTAGCACCCAGGGCTCTGGACCCTTGCGCCGGAGCTTCTGCAGGATCTCGGGCCAGGGGGTGAGTTGGCTTCTCCAGTGGTGCCTCTGGGCGTACCACTCGCTGGCGAGCTTCTGCAGCTCATCGAGGGGGACGCCTCCTCCGGTGGCGGTGACGACCACGGAGGAACCCATTTCGTCGATGTCCATCCAAGGCTGCACCGGCAGGATGCAGACGTCGAGGACGTCTTCGTGCCGTCGTTCCAGTTCGCGGGCGCGGGTGAGCAGGTCGCACAGGTGGCCCGCGAAATGAGTGCTGTCCGTCGGCGGCATCAGAGCGGACACCTTGGCCGCAGCGCGGGTGAAAGGGCCCGAGTGCAGGGCCAAGCGCGCGGCACGCTCGCCGGTGGCGGTGAAGTCCATGCGCCTGCGAATATGCGCTGAGTCATAAAGCTCAGTGCCGATCCAGTTGCGGTGGAGCTTCTCTGCTGCTTGGTATGTAGAGCCTCCTCCTCCAAAAGGATCAAAGACAGTATCTCCTGGCTCGGTTGAAATAAGGATGGCTCGTTCGGGAATTACCAGCTTTAGTTCATTTACCCCTGGCCGAACCTTAAACTTTTTATGGCGATTAGGAGAGGTATCCGTCCAAAAATCCGTCAAATTCACTCCTGCGGGATTCATCTTGTTGCGGTGGCCGCCGTAGTCTCGAATTTCCTTACCGCAATGTCGGCAGGTTTCAATTGGCAGGCGAAGCTTATTGAACACGCGGGGTGTGCCTCGGGTATAGTAGAGGAGGGCATAATGTGCTGGATAGAGCTTTTTCCCACGTGGGTAGGTTCCCTTCATGGTAAGCGCAATCCAGTGCCTGAAGTCCAATCGTTCCCCCATGATCGGAGCAAACTGGACCGCGAGTTCCGGTGTAGCGTAGAGGAAAAACGCGCCACCCGGTTTTAAAATTCGGCAGCACTCAAGAATCCATTCCCGGCACCAAATCAAATACTCAGCCCGCGTCAGCTTATCATTGTAGCCATTCTTGTAGTCCTTCCCGATGTTGAATGGAGGATCGGCAAAGATGGTATCGATGACCTCCGACTTCATGCGCTCAAGCACCTGAAGACAATCGGCGTCGTAGAGAACGCCGTGGGATGTGGTCAAAAACGGCTGATTCATTTGAAAACTTTAACGCTCAAAGATGGAGTGGTTACCAGGAGGGAAGTTATACCCTCTTCTCAAATAGAGTCGTAGAAGCCATCGGCTTTAGCAATGGTAATGTCCTACTAGCTTTACCGTATCTTGTGGCTAGTATTCTTATAAATTTATAAATCTGTAGTTCCAGGTCAACTATATAGAGGCCATTGTCGAGATCTTCAACCTGCTCAATACGGATAATTTTCGCGACCCTTCCAGAGCCTGGACTGGCGAGCACGACGAACCCACTTTGAGTCTCAAGCCCCGTCGCATGTAGTGGGTGTCACTCTCTACCCGAAGTGGGACCATTCAGAGTAGAGTTACGGCTAATTAGAAGCGGTTTCGTTCCTATTATTAGCCGCGGGAACGACCAGTGGACAGGGGCTGTGGGGGTGGGGAATGACCGTTACCGGGATCTCGTAGACAGCTTCTATTGTTTCGGCTTGCAGCACCTGCTCAGGAGGGCCTGTCGCCACCTGCCGTCCCTCTTTCAGGAGCAGGACGCGATCGGCGTATTGGGCCGCTAAATTGAGGTCGTGCAGCACCATGAGCACGCCCACTTGGCGCTCGGCAAAGGCCCGCGCCACGGTCAAGGTGTGGTGTTGATGGGCCAGGTCCAGGCTGGACGTGGGTTCGTCCAGCAACAGATAGCGCGGCCCCTTGTCCACCGCCTCCCAGATCTGCGCCAGTACCCGTCCCAGGTGGACGCGCTGACTCTCTCCCCCCGACAGCGTCGGGTAGAGGCGATCCTCCAGGTGATCGACGCCGGCCTCCTGCAGGGCCGCCCGCGCAATGGCGTAATCCCGCTGCGTTTCAGGGCCGCGCAGATGGGGGCTCCGGCCCATGAGCGCCACTTCGAGTACTCGGAAGGGAAAGCTCAGGCTGGATTGTTGCGGCAAGACGGCGCGGATCTGGGCGCTGGCCTTTTTGTCCCAGGATGCCAGCACTCGTCCTTCCATCGACACCTTTCCCCTAGTCGGGGACAAGTCCCCGCACAATACTTTCAACAGGGTGGATTTGCCGGCGCCATTGGGCCCCAGAACCGCCACCACTTCGCCGGGTCGCACCTGGATGGACACATCTTCCAGCAGGGTGCTCCCGTCCAAGACTACGCGTATATTGCGGCCTTCGAGCATCAGAATTTCCCCAAGCGCCGCCCGCGCTGCAGCAAGTACATGAAGAAGGGACCGCCGATTATCGCCGTCACAATGCCGATGGGGAGTTCAGCCGGGGCGACCAACGTGCGGGCGATGAGGTCAGCTCCCAGAAGCAGGCTGGCACCCAAAAGAGCGGCACCGGGGAGCAAAAAGCGGTGGTCCGGTCCCAGGGTGAGCCGCAGCAGGTGGGGCACGACCAGACCGACAAAGCCGATGATGCCGGCCACGGCTACCGCCGCTCCCACGGACAAAGCGACCAGGAGAACTACTGAACGCTTGAGGCGCTCGACATCGCAGCCGAGATGGCCGGCTTCGGCCTCGCCCAGCAGCAGGGCGTTGAGGGGACGGGCGTAGCGCAATACCGCCAGGGTCGCAAGCCCGGTGAACGGTGCAGCCGCGGCCACCGCCGGCCAGGTAGCCCCGCCCAGACTGCCCAGGCTCCAGAACGTCAGGCTGCGTAGTTGGGCGTCGTCCGCCACAAAGGTGAATACCCCGGTGATGGCCCCGGCCACGGCGTTGATGGCGATGCCGGCTAGCAGCATGGTGGATACGGAGACGCTGCCGTGGATCAGCGACAGGCGATAGACCAGCAAGGTCGTGGCGGCACCACCGCCAAAAGCGGCGATGGACAGGGCAAAAGGCCCCAGCGTCTGGGTGGCGAAATCCAGCGTGGTCGCCCCCAGGACAATGACGGCCACCGCGGCTACGGCCGCGCCACTGGAAACGCCGATGAGGCCGGGATCGGCCAGGGGATTGCGAAACAGGCCCTGCATGGCAGCGCCCGCAACGGCCAGGCCACTGCCGATCAACATCCCCAGCAGGATCCGCGGCAGGCGAATGCTGAGGACGATGGCCTCGTGGTGGGGCTCAAAAGCCCAGGGCAGGGTCAGGTCCAGCCCTTTGCCGAGTACGGCCAGCACCTGGCCGGGGCTCATGGAGACGGCACCCGTTCCCAGGCACACCATGCTCAGCAGCCCCAGAAAGACCGTTAGTAGCATTAGACCCAGGGCGCCCTTTTCCCCGGCCGAGACCTTTTGCAATAAGCGGCGCTTGGCTTGGTGCAGAGAAGACTCGGCTTGGGGTAGGGCGGCCTCGGCCGCTTTAATCAGGTTCATTGTTTTCAGCTTTATTCGGGGTGTCGTACAGGGCTCGATTCAACGCCAGGGCCGCTTGGCCCAAACGGGGACCAAATCCCAACAACAAGAGCCCATCCATTGACAGGATCCGGCCTTGTTGCCCTGCTGGCGTCAGCTCGAGCCCAGGTAATTGCCAGAGCCCCTGGGTACCGCCGATGCTCTCCAAGCCACTGTCCATGAGCAGGATGACATCGGGCGCCGCGGCCACGGCCGCTTCAGAGGTGAGCGGCTTGTACCCACTATAGCCCTGGATGGCGTTGGCGCCGCCGGCCAGGCCGATCATGGTATCGGCTCCGGTGTCCTGGCCGGCGACCATCAGCGTGCCCTGGCCCCGGGCGTAGAGAAAGAGGATTTTGGCTTTGGCCGCGGTCTGGGGGATGGAGGATTTTACCTGATGCAGATCTTCTTTGAGGGTTTGGATCAGCGCCGCACCGCGCGCCTGGACGTCTAGCGCGGCGGCGATGCGTTCGATCGTGTTGATGGCACCCTCTACCGTGGGTTCGTGGGGCAGGACGAGCACCGTTACGCCGGCGCTCTTGAGCTGTTGGATCGCTTCGGGGGGGCCGGCTTCGGTGGTGGCGATGACTAGCGTCGGCCTCAGAGAGAGTACGCCCTCGGCCGAGAGGCGGCGGTGATAAGCGACCTTGGGCAACTGGTTGGCTGCCTCGGGAAAGGAACTGGAGGCATCCATGCCCACTACGCGCTCGCCGGCGCCCAAGGCGAAGATGATCTCGGTGACGGTCCCGCCGAGGGTGACAATGCGGGAGGTGTCGTCTGGAATCTCTTCGGCGTCGCATGTTGATCCCCCAAGGGCGGTCATTAGTCCTAAGCATAGCGTCCATTTGTTCATAGTGATCAGATCCGTTTGAGCGTGGACAGCGCGGCATTCCAAGCGTCCACTGTCGCCTGGCCTTGCTTGCGCCGGGCAAAGAGCAGGGCAATGGTTTCTCCCTGGTCGTCGTACACCTCCAGACTAGCGACCACGCCGTCCCGGGTTGGTTTTTGCACGACCCAGGCCGGATCCAAGCGGTCCTCCCTGACGTGCAGGTTGAAGTCGTCGTCCAAGACGTTGAGCCAGGGGCGGCTCGATTTGACGGTGTGGATCGGTCCCGAATGGATCTGGATGACCCCGGGACTGGCGACGAAGACCATGATGGCCAACCGGTCCCGGGCCGCGATATGTAGTACCTCGTTCAGGCTAGATGAGTCCACGCGGCAGGCCAGTGAGTCGTCGACCAGGCGCAGGGCTTGAACGCGCCCGACGTGAAATTGGGCCAGGAGTCGGTGAAAGTCATGGGTGTCCTCGAGGGCGTTCCAGGCCGCTTCCAGCCCCGGTAGGTCAATGGCGGCGTCTGCTTTGTCCGGCACTGAGGGGATGGTCGGGCAGACGCACTGCACGGGCGACTGATCGTCGCTGGCGAATTCGTCGATCAGCTGCTGGTAGGCCGTCTGGTCGCTCTCGGCGGTCAAGTACACTTTGTGGATCGCGGTGCCGTGCCGATCGAAAAACTGAAAGCTGCACAGGGTGGTTTTGCGGCCTTCCTGCTCCACGGCAAAGCCGAGGTGCCAGTGGTCCATGAACAGGCGCAGATCAATGCCTTCATCGAGGACCAATCCCATCTGACCGCGAAAGTGTACGTCGCGGAACACACCGTGTTTTTCGTGGACCGCGTGGGCGTTGCGCGTGAGGGCCATGACCGGGCCGAGTCCCTCGAGGCGCTGGATGAACTGCGGCCACTCGGCCTGTAGGCGGATCGAATCTTCGCCGCAGGAAGTGGCTACCAGTTCGGCTTCGCTCACGCCCAATTGCTCGGCTGCGTCGCGGATGCGCACCCTGGGGTTTGCACGTCGAAAAGTATTCCAGAGTTGCTTGCAGTCGCCTCTGCTGGCGGGTGCTGTGGTAGTCATGCTATCTCCCTTCAGTTGAGGTGGTCGCCCATGCTGTGCATTGGCCAGCGCGTAACTAACCGGGGTCCAGGAAAAACGTTTATGCTTGGACTGCGCGGCTGACACATCGCTTCTGGTGCCGCACTAATGCTCTCTAATTCGATGGCCTCAGCCGCTTCCTGCATAGCCTCGGCCAGGGGCGGTAGCGCGCTGGCACTCAGGCAAAGGACCGTGGTGTAGCAGGTCAGGGATAGATAGGAACAGGACCAGATACCGGCCTCGATCAGGTTCATAGCTTGTTGAATCTCTCGATTGAGGGCGCAGAATTCATCAGGGTGCAGGCCGATGTTGACGTTCTGGCAGACCAAGTGGATACCGCCGTGTTCACAGCGGTAGATGGTTGCAATCGGCGGGTTGCTGGCGATGGGCTGCATGAGATTTTCTCCTGTGGTTTTTTAGTTCGAGTCCCAGACCCTTGCCTTGAGTTGGCCCCAACTCGAAAATTGAACCGCGGTCGCCGGATCGTCTGTGAGCGGACGCCAGCGGAGGGTGATGAACCCCGAGACCGGCGAGCCCTCGACCTCCCGATAGAAGTTGAGGAGCTGCATCTTGTAGAAACCTTCGCCGGTATCGATGACGTACACGTGATTCCGCGTCGACAGGAAATGGGTGTCGCTGTCGTAGCTGTACCACTCGCCGCTGTCGCTGCTGAAGGCCGAGCCTGCCTTGTCGGCGAAGTACCCGAACCCCATGGCCTCGGCGATGTCCTCGAAGGTTTGATCTGTCTGATAGGAGGGAAACGCGCCGCCCTGGCCGGGGCCGCTGATGCCGCCGTTCAGGCGGATGACGTACCCGGAGAAGTGGAGGTCCCAGTCCATGGAGGTGGCCGGATCGACCGGCGCGACCTGCTCGCCCGAACTCAGGTTGAAGTACACCTCCTCGCCCCCGCTCACCTCCACGGTAGCGCTGCGCGCCGCGCCCGTTAGATCCGTGCCGTCGGCGACGACCCAGCGGAAGGTAAGGCGACCGGCGTCCGTGCGGCTGGCCCCTTCCATCCCATCGACGACGAACTTGGCAAACTGGCCGTCCGCGGCGCGCAACTCGTAGGCGTGGCCGGTAAGCGCGGGGCGGTGGGAAGCCGGATCGTACGAATACCATTCGCCAATGGCGTAGGCCGGTCCGTCGGCGATGAAGGCGTCGGCACCGGGAATGTCCGCCGAGGTTATTGCGTCGAAGGCTTCTTCTGCGACGACGTCCTCGACACCCATGAGATCAAAACCCCTGACGTTGCCGGAGCCGCTGATGCCGCCGTTGAGTCGGATCTCGCTGCGCTTGAAGGCGATGTGCCACTCCGCCGACTGCGCTGCCTCGGCATCGGTGAGTGCGACCACGTCTTGGAGTGTGAAGCTGAAGTAGGTGAAGTCGTGGGATTCAGTGGCAAAAGCGCCGCCTGCCGTGGCGTCGATCACCGTGTGGAAGTCGCCGTTGTCGAGCTGGGTGGTCGATTTGCCAAAAGCCGGTGCGCTCAGCGCCGACAGCAAAGTGAGAAAGACGGTAAAGCCAATGCGTTGCATGATGCGTCCCTCCTTGGGATAGTGAATGGTGAAGTCGAATTACTGCGAAAATGCGCCTTCGCGAATCCACGTCCGCACTAGCTGGATCTCCTCTTCCGGCATGGGGAGTGCGAGCATGGGCATGCGCTACAGCCGTTGATAGTGGTCCACAAAGCCAACATGGCCATCCCCTTCACGCTCGCCCTCACAACCGCATTCGCAGGCCGCCGCGCACGGCCCGGCCTCGCGGTGAGCGCAGGTCTCCGGGGCGATCCAGGTCTCTGCGGTTATCGAGGAGATTCTCAATGCCCAGTCTCAGGGCGACGGGACCCCACAAGGGCTGCTCCGCGTTTACGTCCCACTCGCTTCCGGCGGGCGACCGCAGGGTTCCCTCGGCGTCGGCCCACACCGCGCTATCCCGTCTCAGCTTGATCTCTAGACGGCCCTTACCGGGCGTCGTCCACTTCGCGCGGATGCGCAGGGCGTGGCGCGGTCGCCCCGGCAGATCGCGCTGGGCACCTTGATCGCGCGCCTGCAGATAGGTGTAGCCGCCGTTGACCATGAGCCGGTCGCCGCGCTGGGCACTCAGGCCGAACTCGATCCCACGGGTCGAGGCACGCCCCACGTTGTCGTACGCATAGATCGCCACCGAGCCGGAACTCTGCGCGGGGTCGAACACGGTTTGGATGAGGTTGCGCAGGCGGTTGTGGAAGAAGTTGACCCGCAGGTCCAGGGCCTCCACCGGCTCGAACTCCGCGCCCACGTTCAGCCCCCAGGTCCGTTCCGGTCTCAGCGAAGGGGAGCCCAGCACCTTGTACCCCAGGTTGCTGTGGTCAAAGACGAAGTAGCGTTCCTTCAGGGAAGGGGCACGGTATCCCGCGCCGTACGAGGCCCGCACCCTCAAGCCCTCGGAAAGTCGATGGGCAAAGGAGACTTTCGGCGTTAGATGGAACCCGTAGCGCGAGTGCCATTGCGAGCGGGCGCCCCACACGACCCCGGTGTTTTCCGCCACTTGCCAGTCGTCCTGGACATAGGCCTCCGCAACATCCACCCTCGACGGAGGTACCTCCACCGTGCGCTGTTGCTCGCCCAAGGGCAGGGTGCGCTCGAGCGCGACTTCGAGTTCCTCGCGCGTGTGCTCCAGCCCGCCCGTGAGCACGTGCCGGCGCCGCAACAGGTGGACGGTGCGCAGTTGATACTTCATCAGCACGTTGTCGGTGGACCGGTCTCTCGCTTCGCGACTGCCGATCAGTTCCTCGCTGCTCAGGTTGTCGAAATAGGTGCGGAAGACGGCGGCGTTGGCGGTGCTCCCTTCAGCCCACTGCCACTCGGCCCCGGCCCCGAGATCCACCCGCTGCATCTGGTCGGGAAAGCGCCACACGTAGGTTTTGTCGAGCGGGGCGAAGTACCGGCTAGACACTCCCTCCTCGTTTTGCGAGAGCCAGCGCGCCGAGCCTTGCAGCAACAGGTTGGGCCGTGCTTCCCAGCGCAGTTTGCCTTGCGTGAAGCGCTGGGTGTAGGCGTCGATATCGGTGTCGGGATCGTCTGGCGAGTGATCGAGAGCTTCGAGGGCCGTTCTGGAGGCGATGAGGGAGGCGGAGAGACCGGAGCGCGTCAGGGCCCCCTGGCCCTCGAGCGCGGTTAGCCCCCCGGACCCCAAGCTGAACCGGATGTCGCCACTTCGTTCGCGTTGAGGAGAGCGGGTGAGGATGTGGACCACCCCGCCCATGGCCTCGCTGCCGTACAGGGCGGAATGCGGTCCCTGCACCACTTCGATCCGCTCGACTTGGCAGACGGGCAGCTTGGCCAGATCGATCACCCCGCCCGGGCCGCCGATCACCCGCTCGCCATCGACCAAGATCAGAACGCGCTTGGGATCGATACCTTGGATCATGACGCCGGACGGAGACCCCAGGTAGCCATAAAGCGAGGAATGCACGTTGAGTCCGGCCACATCTTCCAGCAGGCCCGCGACATTCTCCGCGCTGGACAACTCGATAGCCTCCCGGGGGATGATTGCCACCGGCACGGTTAGTGCCGCCGCGGACTTAGGTCTGCCGGTCGCCGTGATCAGTGTGGCCGCCTGGGTCAGGGGGTGCACCTCGAGAGCAAAATCAAGTCGAAGTCTCTGCCCTGAGAGCAGTTCCACCTGTCGGCTTTGGGCGTGGTAACCGATTCTACTGGCCTCGACCCGATAGGGGCCCGGCGGCAGCACCATCTCGTAGCGCCCGAGTGCGTCGGTGATGGCACTCGCTTTGCCGGTGGATACCGCGATACTGGCGTGGGCAAGGGGCCCCCCGGAGTCGGCGTCCACGATGGTGCCCTCGACCTGAGCGGCGCTCAGACTGAGTGGCGCTAGGCAGGCTCCGCTCAGCAAGAATTTCCATATACAATCCAAGCAAGACGGAGAGGCATTTTTCTTTGTTGCGGATCTTTTGACAGCGTGGTCATCAGTCATTATGTTCTTCACAGAGGACAAAAAAAGCTCAGATATGCCCGGCCGGCGCACCCCGGTTCGGAGCATATCGGCGCTGGGTTCTCGACGGGCTATTGGCGAAGTGCTGGCAGGCGCAGCCAATAGCCTTTTTTTATTCGCGGGTGATGGCCTCGTACTAAATTTTTACATGGCTCCTCCTGTAAGCCGAAATCACAGGGACTGCAAAAAGGCCACGAGCGCGTCCCGGTCCCTCTGGTCGAGCTGGCGCACGAATTCCCGCGCCGTTTCCGCCTCGCCGCCGTGGAACATGATGGCTTCCATCAGCGTGCGCGCCCGTCCATCGTGCAGATAGGCTGGAATGCCATTGACCGTTGCGGTCAGCCCGATGCCCCACAGCGGCGGCGTGCGCCATTCGCGGCCATCGGCCTCAAAGTCGGGACGGTCGTCGGCCAATTCTTCCCCCATATCGTGGAGCAGCAAATCGGTGTAGGGATGAATGGTCTGGTTGGACAGGGCCGCAATCTCGTGGCTACCCGTCCGCAGGGTGGGGATGTGGCAGCCCGAGCACTGGGCCGCGGCAAAAAGCTCTTCGCCGCGCAAAACCTGCGGATCGTCGATGTCGCGGCGGGCCGGCACGGCCAGGGTCTGCACGTAAAAGGTGTTGATCTCCAGCGTCTCTTGGCCGATTTCGGGATCGTCCTGGTGGCCGTCCATTTGCGGCTGACCGGCGGCGGATTCCTCGGGGAAATAGGGGCTGGTGATGCCCATGTCCTGGTGGTAGGCCCCGGCGACCTGCTGCAACAGGTCGGGGTTGTTGGCCTTGAGACCAAAGCGGCCCAATTCAGTCTGTCGCGTGCGGAAGTTGTAGACCCGATTGGGGCGCCCGGAGAGGCCGTCCCCGTCCCGGTCGCCCCAATCGGCCAGTGCCAGAATAGCCTCTGCGGGGATGGCTTCGAGCAGGCCGCGGCCAAAAACCGGCGGGGCCATGCGCGGCGAGAACAGGGCGTCCCCCGGAAGCGGTTGATAGGTCTCCACTACGTCGTAAACCGGAAAACGCAGGGAGTACGCTGCGCCGTCGGCAAAATGGCGGGTCTCCTCAAAGTAAGAGACGTCGATCCGCGCTTCGGGTGCAATCCCGAAAACGGCGCGATCCCCAATCTGTTCGCCAAAGCCCGGCACTGGTTGTGGGGCCCCAGGCACTTCGGGGTTGGTGCCGGGCAGGCTGACCCGCATGAGCATGGAGCCGACAAAAGGGGAGACATCGCCAAACCCTTCGCGCCCCCGGCCATCGCGGGCGTGACAGCCGACGCACGAGGTCTGATTGAAGACCGGCCCCAGGCCGTGCCCCACTTCGGCTGGCGCGGTGACAAAGATCTGTTCAAAGGCCGCGTCCCCGGCCAAAAAGCGCTCCATTCCCATCCCGTTCAAAGAGGGGATGGGGTTTTCAAACGCCAGACTGCTGGCGTCAAAGACCGTCGCCGCCCCGCCGGATAGGGCGCGGTCGTCCTTCACGGGAGTCGGTTCTAACCCCCGGTCGTCGCCGCACTGGGTGAGCGTAGCTATAAGTCCCATATAGAGGAGTATGGACGTACGGGCAATGGTCATTGCGAAAAATGAATTTAATTACCTAAAACCAGCGACAGGATATCTTCCTCCAAGGTTTGCTGGACTTTGGCCACCGCGGCCTGCGCCTTTTCGATTTGGTCCCGGTCCGAGGCAATGGCGTCGCGGAAGGGCTGCTGGATACGACCGATCTCGTCGATGGCCGTCTGGATCTCCCGTTGGAGCCGCTGATCTAGGTCGGCGTCGGCTTGGCGGATGAATTCGTCCAAGCCCTCTCCGGTGCCCTCGTAGTCGCCGGTATAGACGTGCTGGACGCTGCGGAGGTTGTTCTGGAAGTCGGCAATAGAATTGAAGCTAAATTGGGATTCGACGAGGCGGGGATCTTCCTCGACGAAGGGGTCGGCGATTTTGCCGTTGGCCACCTCGTCGCAGATGCCGATCATGCCGTTGACCATCTCCTGGACTGCCGACTGGGCCGAAGGGTAGGCATCGCTGCCCTTACCTGCGTCGCGGACCTTTTGGCCAAAGTTGCCGCCGCTGGGAATCCAGCTATTGTGCAGGGCGCTGGCCGTGGCCCGCAAATCCTGGGTCGTGGCGATCAGATAGGCGAACTCGCGCTCGGTGAAGTCAGCCGCGGTCTTGCTGCCTCCTTCGTCAAAGAGCAGGTACTCGATGGTGTGGAAGCCCTTGAGGGTTCCGTCCAGCCCGCCCACGTACGCGGTTGTCAAGTCGTTGTCGCTGGCCAATACCCCGTCCAGGTCCGTGCGGTTGACCGGCCAACTGTCGAGTGATGGATCGTAGCCGTTGAAGTCCACCGGCCCAAAGAGAAACCCCTCGCTGGCTTCCCAGGGAATGCGCGTGGCCACCCAGGCGTCCCGAGCTGCACTGAGATTTTCAGGCGTAGGATCGTTGCGCAGAGCCTCGACCGCAGCGAGTAGTTCGCCGGCCCGCTCGCCGAGGTCGCGGTACGTGGCAATGACGACTTGGTCGGTGAAGTTGCTCAAGATGGGCGCAAAATCGAACGCGGCCGCGGCTGGGCCGGTGGGCGAGTCCTCGTCGTCGCCGCAGCCGGCAATTAGCAGCAGGCTGCAAGCGGCTAGTCCGATCCCCAATCGCAAGAATATGGCTTTCATAAGGATAGCTCCCTTTCGTCAAAATTGAAATCCAGCGCACAGGCGACTTCCACCAGTGCCTGGTTTCACCGTGAATGGCTCTTTTTTAAAACTGAAATCCCAGTCCCAAGCTCAGGGTGTTTTCAGGGTTAAAGCGGGCGGCGCCCAGCCGCCGCATGGCGTAATCGGCCTTGAGTACTACGGCATTTTCCATGTTGTAGTTCGCGCCCAAGGTATAGACCCGGCGCGCAAAGCGCGGATTGTCAAAGGTCTGTGCCGGGACCGCAGCCATGCTGTCGTACGCGTCGAAGCGGACGAACAGGTCCAAGCGGTCGGGCGAGGGAGCGGCCAGCCAAGGCAGGACGTCGTAGCCGACCTCGACGAAGGCCGCATAAGCACCCCGGGCCACCGGCGAGCGCAAGACATCGAGATTGTTCGACAGGGTGCGGTTGCGGGCGCTGACGAGGGCGGCATTCTGCAGGTGCCCATAAAGGTACAGCCCGCGCGCGCGGAGCCGTCTCCAGGTCAGGGTGCCGTGCACATCGACGATGGAGACGTGCGCGTCAATCCCTTCCATGTCGGGCTTGGGACGGTTGTCGGCACTGTCGCCGCGATAGCCGGAAATACCCAGCGCGAGTTGTGGGGCGAACTGGTAATCGAGGCGGGCGACCCAGGCCATACTGGTGGCCTGAATCGTCTCAAAGCGTTTTTGATGGCCGCCGACGATCCAGTTTTGCGAGCTGAACCCAGTGGCATCCAGGCCATTGACCAGCTGCAGCTGGTAGTGCCAGCCTCGGTAGGCACCGGAGACCTCCACACCGGTTTCGTGCCACAGGCCCGGGATGATGGAGGTCTCGGCCTCCGAGCGCCGGGTGCCGAAGAAATCGGCGGGATGGAAGTGATGGCTCAAATGGCCCACCGCGACGTAGAAATGCCCCAGGCGGACGCGGAAGGCATCGCCGAAGGTCCGCTCGACGGCCAGCTCCTCGACGACGACTTCGCCCCCTTTTTCGATTTCCTGCTCGAACTCGCCGAATTCCTCGAATTCCAATTCCAGGGCGGCGCCAGTACCGCCGTGCTCAAATTCCACTTCGGCTTCCAATTCTGTGTCTTCGAGCAGCTCGACTTCCAGTTCGAGGGCGAGGCGGGTGATGTCGATGGTGGCGCGGCTGTCTGGAGGGGAACCATTAGGACCGCTTTTCTGGTCGGGCCCAAAATCGAAGTGGGAATAGAGCAGCTCGCCGTATCCTTCTAGATGGAAACGCGACCGATCTTCGAGCTCAGAAGCTTCAGTGAACCAGGGCATCAGGGCTAGTGGTAAAATTCTGATGGATCGGGTGCGGTAAAGATTATGGGCAATGAGTCGCATTGATTGGACTAGCACATATTTGATATGGCCGTCAAATGTATTGTTAATAAAACTTATGTTTATTCTTATATTTTTTTGTTTGTCATACCAAACTAAGAGATAAAGATATACACCTGCACTCTTCTCGTCAAGTATTATTTTGTTAAAATCGGGGTGCTCTGGCCCTTGTTGTGCGCCGAGCCCTCCCGGACCCACTCAATTCCGGGAGGGCTTTTCTTACCCGCAGTACCCCTCGCCACTACAAAATGCGCCTGTACCCCAATGGCCGTGGAACAATCCGGCCCGAAGTCTTTTCGCTGTATTCCAAATCTTTGCCAAGCCATAACTCAAAAAATAATAGAAAGTTATGTTTGGGTGAATTGACACTGCTTCCTCCTGATTCTACATTTTCCTCGACATGTCGCGCCCCCTCCAACCCGATATAATAGTGGAGAATCCCATGGCTGGAACACATCTACCCACGACCAATGCCGACGGCCTGCCGATCGCGCCCATGAGCCCTGCCCAGAAGTACATATTTGACCTCAAAGGCTGGATAACCCTGCCCGGTCTGCTCGGCGAAGAGCAACTCGAAGGGATTCGCGCCCATCAGATGAAGTTCCGGAAGCGAACCGGGCGGTGTAGTGGAGTCCTGTGCAGCACATAAAAACAATCACGAGGTGTCCTTATGAAACGCGTCCTGATCGCTGTTTTCAAACAGGAAGTAGGCAGCTTCAACCCATCAAAAACCCGCTACGAAGACTTCAATATCCGGCGCGGAGAAGAAATCGTCCACAGCCTGCGCCATACCAATACCACCACCGCCGGCGTGCTCGACACCTTCCAAGAGCACGCCGGCATCGAAGTCGTGCCCACCTACGCGGCCTGGGCGGGGACCACAGGCGGTCTGGTGGACGAGAACGACCTCGATCGACTCATCGATGAACTCCTCGAATCCGTCCGCCACAATGCCGCTGTGGAAGGCGCCTGCATCTGCATGCACGGGGCCATGGCCGGCGAGCGGGAAGGGGATCCCGAAGGACGGGTGCTGGCGGGCATCC
This sequence comes from Candidatus Latescibacterota bacterium, assembly GCA_965219385.1. Classification (GTDB taxonomy): domain Bacteria; phylum Latescibacterota; class UBA2968; order UBA8231; family UBA8231; genus CBDCNM01. The sequence goes on from CBDCNM010000001.1 coordinate 435,042, forward strand.
GGCAGATCATCGGCGCGGTCCCCATGGTCGTCTCGCTCGATCTGCACGGCGTAATTTCCCAGCGGCTGGTGGATGCAGCCGATGTCATGGTCTTCCTCCACACCTACCCCCACACCGATATGTACCAGACCGGTCAGCGGGCCGCACGCAATCTGCTCAAGCTTATGGAGGGAGGAGTCACGCCTACCACGGCGCGGGTGCAGCTTCCTTTGCTGGCCCGCGGCGACGAACTCATTACGGCCACGGGACGGTTCGGCGAGGCCATTCGCATATGCCAGGAGATCGAGACCTCGGAGGGCGGCCTGGCCGCGGGCGTCAACATCGGCAACCCCTTCACCGACACCCCCGATCTCCAGTCCAATACCTTTGTCACCACGGACGGGGACCTGGAACGCGCCCGGCAGGAAGCCGAGCGCCTGGCCCGCTTCATGTGGCACAACCGGCACCAGTTTGTGGCCCAACTAACCCCTCTGGAAGAAGCGGTGCACCTGGCCGAGGAGACGGAGGGCCTCACGGTCTTTTCCGATGCGGCCGATTCCACCGCCTCGGGGGCCTCGGGGGACAGCAATGCCATTCTGCAAGGACTGCTTGAGTTCGGGTATAGCAAAAAGGCACTGATCCCCGTCGTGGATGCACCAGCGGTTTCAAAGGCCATCGAAGCCGGGGTCGGGACCACCCTCACCGTGAAGCTCGGCGGCAGCATCGATGCGGAGCGATATACCCCGGTGGAATTATCCGCGCACGTGAAGAGCGTTTCGGACGGACATTTTGTGGACGAAGGAGGAATGCCCGGCGAGGCGGGGCGGACCGCCATTCTCATGGCCGGCAAGCATGCCATCGTGGCCACGGAAAAACCGGCCAGCATGGTGGGACGCAAGGTCTTCCTCACCCAGGGTCTGGATCCGCAGGACTTCGATCTGGTGGTGGCCAAGTCGCCCAATGGTTTCCGCGTCCACTACCAGTCCATTGCCTCGCGGATCGTTGCCGTGGACGTACCAGGTTCGACCAGCGCCAATCTCAAAACCCTCCCCTACAAACAATGCGTCCGCCCCATCTTTCCCCTGGACGAGGACGTGGTCCCGCCTTTTCCCCTAGAGGAGTAGAGGCCCTAGAGGAGTAGAGGCCATTTCACATTGGGGGTTTGGGTGACAGTTTGGGGGCTGAGAGGTGATCATTGTTTGAATAGGCTCCTGCGGCCTACTTTACTGCACAGTGGACAGACCGCAAAGTTGTGACTGCGGGCCGGGCAGTGCTCCCGGCCGAAGAAGATGATCTGCAGGTGCAGCTTGTTCCATTGTTCACTGGGAAAGAGCCGTTTCAGGTCCTTCTCGGTTTGCTCGACGTTTTTGCCGCTGGAGAGCCCCCAGCGATAGGCCAAGCGATGAATGTGAGTGTCTACCGGGAAGGTGGGAATGCCGAAGTCCTGGGCAAGAATCACCTGAGCGGTTTTGTGGCCGACGCCGGGAAGCGCCTCCAGGGCTTCGAGGCTGCAGGGGACTTTGCCCTGGTACCGGTCGAGCAGGATATGGGAGAATTCCCATATGGCCCGGGATTTGCGCGGCGCCAGGCCGCAGGGGCGGATGATGGCCTCGATCTCTTCGACGTCGAGTTTGATCATCTGAGCGGGTGTTTTTGCCCGGGTGAAGAGTTTGGGGGTAACCGTATTGACCCGGGCATCGGTGCACTGGGCAGAGAGCACCACAGCGATCAGATGGGTATAGGGATTGGTGTGGCTGAGCGGGACGTGGACGTCCGGGTAGAACCGGTCCAGGGTGTCGGTGATGATGCGGATTTTTTCGGCTTTGGCTATCATTTGTGCTTGGCCAGAAAAGCGTCAATGAGCCGGCGCGAAATGCTGATGTGGTCTGGCAGATCAGGCAGGTTGTCGGGGGTGTACCAGCCGGCATCCTCGATTTCATCCTCATCGATGCGGATTTCCCCACCGGCGTAGCAGGCGGTGAAGCCGAGCATCAGGGAGTTGGGAAAGGGCCAGGGCTGGCTGCCGAAGTAGCGGATATCGTCGACCTCGAGGTCCACTTCTTCGCGCACCTCGCGGGCAACCGCCTCTTCCAGGGTTTCACCGGGCTCGACAAAGCCGGCGATGATGCTGTAGCGCCCATGCGGGAAGCGGGGCGAGCGCGCCAGGAGGAATTCTCGTCCGCGCTCGACCAGGACGATGATGGCCGGCGACAGGCGCGGGAAGGACTGCAGGCCGCACTCGGGGCATACCCGGGCGCGATCTTTGGGATGGGGCTGAGTCGGGGTGCCACACTGGCTGCAGTACTGGTGGGTGCGGTCCCAGGCCACGATCTGCACCGCGCGAGCACCCAGCCAGAACTGGTCCGGATCCAGTAGATCAAAAAGACTACGCAGGCCCTTGAAGGCCATGCCTGCGGGAGGGGCCGCCCCTGAGGGGATCTCTACGGCGTAACAATGAGTCTGGGCGGCGAGGCCCAGGTAATGCTGGCTGGCGCCTGGCAGGCCCAACTCCTCGAATTCGGCAAGGCAAGGGACGCAAGCCGTGTCTTTTTCCAGGAGGACGAGCAACCGGTCGTCCTGAAAGGCGAAAAACAAGGCAGGGTCAGTGCGCCCGTGCGGAGGCACCACGCCCGGGATAAATGGGGTATTCATAGACAGAACCTCATGGACTCTAAGAAGCCTTCTTCGGCAAATCTGGATTCGGCTGCCAGGCGAGTCAGGTTGGCAGCGGCATTGGCACCGTCGCGCCGGACCTGGCCCTGGAGAGACGGCGTTTCACTTTATAAAACGCGAAATGTGAAAAGCGGCCATGTCTGTTTGAGATGCTTTTTCCAGCATCAACTCGGCTATGATTTTGCCGCTGAACGGTCCCAGTTGTAATCCCGAAGCCCCGTGTCCGGTCGCCACGTAGATGCCGGCGATGTCCGGGACAGTACCAAGAACGGGCAAGGTATCGGCTGAAACTGGACGCAGGCCGACCCGCACTTCGAGGATTTGTGCCCGGGCCAGTCCAGGGGCGACCCGCAGGGCTTCGTCCAGGACCTGGCGCACTCCGGCCGCGGTTGTATGTGGGCTAAACCCCGATCCACTTTCTCGGGTCGCCCCTGCGGCCACCCGGCCGTCGGGCCAGGGGACCATGTAGTGGTCGCGAAAGGCGTTGACGATGGGCCAGTCCGCCGTATCCTTGCCGGGCAGGCTCAGGTGGATGATCTGGCCGCGCTGGGGCTCGATTGGAATCTGCACACCCAGTTGGTCGCCGAATGTCCGCGACCACGCTCCCCCTGCGATGGCGATCCGGGCGGCGCTGAAGCTTGTGCCGTCGGCCACAACTCCCGTAACCCTGGTGTCGTCCAGGACCAGGTTTCCCACACTTGCCTGCTCCACGGTCAGGCCGCGCTGCTCGGCGGCGCGGCGCAGGGCCCTGGTCAACAGGCGGCCGTCTACCCGCGCTGCGGTGCGGTAGTAGAGGGCTTTGTGCACAGGTCCCAGAGGAGGGAACAGGGTACAGGCTTCGTCCGCGGAAACCTCATAAAGATCCTCTGGCAAAGGCAGGCCCCTGCGTTGCTGGCGTTCGAAAATGCGGCTTTGGGCCTGTTCGAAGGGTTCGATTTCGTCTGCGGAGACGGCTACAGTGAGCTTGCCGCAAGGAGAGTATCCGGTCTCGCCATCTTGCTTGGCCAGTAGTTGCTCAATGAGGACTGGATAGTAGGCGGAAGCTTCGATGCCCAGTTTGAACCAGGCTTCCGAGGGCCCGGAATAGGTGGGGGCCGAGAGAATGCCTGCTCCGGCATCGGTGGCCCGTCCATCATCCAGCCGGTCGACGAGGAGGGTTTTCGCTTTTGCGCATACCAGGTGGTAGGCAATGGACATGCCCACTATTCCACCACCTACAACGATGGCGTCGTACATGGGTTAACTCTCCCGGGGGATGCGGTTGTCTGCATCCAGGCACTGGATCGGACAGGGGTTGGGAACCGGGTTCACGTTGTCCCTTTACTCATTCAATTATGCCGCCGCCCAGACAAATCAGGCCGTCGTAGAAAACCGCGTGTTGTCCTGCCGCAATGCCTGGGTCGGAATGGGCAAGGGCGACCTGAAGATGGTCGTCGTCCTGGAATGCGATGCGGCATGCGCAGGCTTCGGGGCCGTGGCGGAGCTTGACCTGTAAATCGTTTTTTTCCGGCCTTCCGGAGATCCAGTTGATGCGAGTCACGGTGAATTTATCCTGGCTGTGCTGCTCTTGATGGTTTTTATGCGCGATGTAGAGGATGTTTTCTTCAATGTCCTTCTCGACCACGTACCAGGGACCTCCGCCCAGACCAAGGCCATGGCGCTGGCCAATGGTATGGAACCAGAATCCGTTGTGCTCTCCCAGCTTATTTCCGGTCTCCAACTCGACGATATCTCCTTTGCGTTCGCCCAGATGGAAGCTGACGAAATCGCGGTAGTTGATCTTGCCCAGAAAGCAGATGCCCTGGCTATCTTTGCGGTCCCTGGTGGGCAGGTCGAATTCGGCCGCGAGTTGTCGGACCTGATGTTTACCCAGATGGCCGATGGGGAAGAGGCCTCGACGCAGCTGTCGCTGACTGAGGTTCGAGAGGAAGTAGGTCTGGTCCTTGACCGGGTCGGGGGCGCGTTTTAGGAAAAAGGCGTCGTCGGCTTCGGCGATGCCGGCGTAATGGCCGGAAGCGACCTTGTCAAAACCCGGATCGATGCGGTCGTAAAACTCGCCGAATTTGATCCACTGGTTACAAAAGATATCCGGACTGGGGGTGCGGCCGGCCCTGAGTTCCCGCAGGGCGTGTTCCACCACTCTTTTGCGGTACTCCGTCTGCAGGGGCACGATCTCGAGCGGCACGCCTGCCTGTTCACAGACGGCGCGAGCGAATTTGAGGTCGGTCTCCCAGGGACAGTCGCCGAGAAAAGCCAGCTCGTCTTCCAGCCAGATTTTCAAGTAAAAGGCCCTGAGCTCGTGGATGCCTTCCCGCTCGAGCAAGTTGAGGGCGACAGAACTATCCACGCCTCCAGAAAGCAATACGGCAATTTTCATGTAGATTCTTCAAGTCTATTGCGGAGCGAATTGCGGAGCCGTATGAGTAGTTCCCGCCGGATCTTGTTTCTATGGTTGGGCCTTGATAGCTCCTGACATCGCGCTCCCTACAAGATACTTTCACCGGCGGCGTCGATCAAGCAGGGGTTGGTTGCAGTGAGTATTAGTACTTTACGAAATACCCGCAACTACTTGGACCTCAAGGCCCCGTCCGCCGATTCCGTGAAGTAATTTGGGGGCGATACGATGAGAAATTTCCTATATTGTTACTACTGTATCGAATGCGGCACATATCATCCAGCCCCTATCACAAGGAAGGTAGAAAATGCGTATTGGCAAGAATATAGCTGCGCTCGCAATGCTGGCGAGTTCCATCGGCACCCCCCATGCCGGTGGAGCATCGGCCAGCGCATCTTTCGATCAAAGTGGGGTCATCATCGATGTGCATACGTTTTTTACCGCAGCTATCCAGGAAACAGATAAGAGTGGGGTGGAAGCTGTTCGGGATACGGTGGCCGGTCGCGCTCTGGTTACCGAGGAGGGGGTGTACGCCTTTCTGGAGACACCGGAAAACCAGGAGCACCTGCGGGAGACCGAACCCGGTTCGGTGGTTCGCATCAAGGGGAGGTTGCTGGAAAAGGGCGCCTTGTTGCACATCGACAAACTCGAAAAGATTAATAAAGTCGCGCTGATCGACTTCGCCCGTTTCAGGAATGACAGGGGCAAAGAGGCTACCCTCAAAGGGACGAATAAGTGCCAGTGTGGCCTGGATGTGGGAGATCTGCCCCATTCCTGCAAGTTGGGCCACCTGCACCATCTTGAAGCGATGGACGGCAAGATTTACCACTACTTGCAGTTTGCCGAGGGCAAGGATGCTTTTCTGGGAAGTGGGTCCCACTTCAAATCCGTTGAAGTGAAAGCCCGGGTGCTGCCGGGCAATTTCCTTCTGGTACAGGAAGTGAATGTGGAGTAGGTAGAGGAAGCAAAAGCATGGTGATTGTCCTGATGGGGGTAACCGGTAGCGGCAAGACCGTCATTGGCGAGTTACTGGCCCGGGAGTTGGAGTGGACGTTTTGCGACGGGGACGACTTTCATCCCCCTGCCAATGTAGAAAAAATGGCTGCGGGGATACCCCTTACGGACGAGGATCGCTTTCCCTGGTTGCGCCTGCTCGCAGGCCGGATCGAAAGGTGGATTGATCATGGAGAGCAGGCCATTCTGGCCTGCTCGGCATTGAAAGCCATATACCGGGAGATTCTCGTCCGCCGGGATGAGGTGCGCCTTGTCCATCTGAAAGGGCCGATCGAGTTGATACGCCAGCGCCTCTCGGAAAGGGTACATCGCTACATGCCGTCCAGCTTGCTGGACAGCCAGTTCGCGACCCTCGAAGAGCCTCGAGATGCCCTGACCATAGATATTCTTCCGGCTCCTGAGGCCGTTGTCCAGGAGATTCGGCAAAGGCTGGGGATCTAACCTGGCAGGCTCAGTAATAAAAGATCAGGCAGGCACCCAGAAGGATCGTGATCAGCAGGACGCTGCTGCCGGTAACCCAGGTGCGCGCAAAGATGCCCTGGGGGCCGTAGTGGTGGTGGGCGCCAGCGATTATCGAGGCGATAAATGCCTTGCTGAATACGAAAAATTGATCGCACAGGGGGCCGCCAATTCGCGCTACCCCACGGACCGTTCCCGGCAAGAGACGGCGGTAGAGCCAGTCAATGTCGAGATTTACAGACCGCAACTCCGGCGGGTAAAGTCCGGTCAGCTTTAAAAGCGCAAAGGCCAGGGCCGAGAAGAATAAAATCTGCCATTGCTGGACCATGTGGGCCGCCGTGTAGGGGACGTACTCCACGGGGTAGGGCAAGAGCTCGTATAGAAAGCGCGGAAAGCAGCCGATCAGAATACACAGAACAGCGCCTATTCCCATGGCAACAAGCATGTTGAAAGGGGCCTCCTTGCAGCGAATCCCGGAGTCGTGGGCAAAAAAGGCGAAGAAAGGGATCTTGATTCCGGCATAGTGAAAAACCCCTGCCGAGGCGAATAAAAGCATCAGCCAGATGACCAGGTGCCCCTGACTCGCGGCTTCCGCCATGACCATGGTTTTGCTGACAAAGCCGCTGAAAAACGGGAAGGCCGAGATCGAAGAGGCGCCCACAATGCAGAATCCACAGGTCCAGGGCATGGATTTGTAGAGCCCGCCCAGATCGGAACCATTGATGCGCCCCGTGCGCAGCAGCACGGCCCCCATGGACATGAAGAGCAGCCCCTTGAAGATCACATCGTTAAAGGCATGGGCCACAGCGCCGTTGACGCCCATACCGGCGCCCAGCCCGATACCTGTCACCATGAAGCCGGTCTGGTTGATCACGCTGTAGCCCAGGACGCGCCGCAGGTCGTTCTCGATCACCGCATAGAAGATGGGAAACATGGTCATGATGGCCCCGATCCAGATCAATTCCCCGGTTCCTTCAAAACCGCGGGCAAGGGCATAGACCGCGGTTTTGGTGGTAAAGGAAGCGAGGAACACCGTGCCGGTGGGCGTGGCTGCTGGATAGGCATCCACCAGCCAGGTGTGCAGGAGGGGAAAAGCGCATTTGATGCCGATGGCCAGGAACAGGAGCCAGGAGGCCCAGCCGGACAGGCCCATGTGCTCGAAGGTCAGAGAGCCCGTCTCCTGATAGTGCAGGGCGGCACCGGACAGCAACAACAGACCAGAGGTTGTATGTAGCAGCAGGTAGCGCATACCCGAACGGGCCGAACTGGAACAACGCCGCGCCCAGATCTGGAATACCGAAGTGATGGCGAGCAGTTCCCAGAAGATGAACAGGGTGATCAGATCTCCGGCAAAGACTGCTCCCACCGCGCTGCCGGCGTACAGCAGTCCGGTCAGATGCTGGTGGAAGCCTTCTTTGAGGTGCAGGGAGTAGATGGCAGCCAGCAAAGCCGCCAGGTGAAACAGGTAGCCGAAGAGGAGGCTCAGCCGGTCAATCCGCAGGATTTGAAGTTCGTACCCTGCAAAAGTGGTGTTCCAGGTGGTGCCGGCTGCAAAGCCCAGAAGGTTGAGGAAACCCAGAATCGGAAGGAGGAGTAGCAGGCCCTGGCGCCATGCGCCGCGCAAGAAGGGCAGGCCCAGGCTGCCCAGCAGTAAAAAGGCGGCCGGGTGCAGACTACCGCTCATAGTAATCCTCCGCGCGCATAAGTAGCTTGCGCATCTGGGTGGCGATCAATACCAGGAGGACGCAGGCCACAAAACCGTAGATGGCGTAATAGCCCAACCAGCCTTCCGCGGCAAATTCGCCTTCCGCAAAACTGGGATGGCGGTGGACCACGAAATCCAGAGCGATCATCGCGACGCATACGGCAAAGAAGATCCGGAGCAACCGTTTGACATTTCCGGGATTGTCGAAAACATGCTTTTTCTCTGGTGCAGGATCGTTGTTTTGGCTTGATGTTTCGGATTCCATCTCAGAATACTCCGATAGGGCGAACCAGGTTCAGCAAAGGGTCGGAATACAGGAATAAAATCAGGCAGCCAGCCGCCGTGAGAAGCAAGGGTACCACGCAAGCGACCGGGGCCTCCTTGATCCCACCACCAGCCTCCTCCTCCGCCGGAACAAAGAAGGCATTCACCACAATGGGTAGCAAGTAGACGATGTTGAGCAGGGAACTGATGATCAGGACCCCGACTGCGAAGAATTGTCTGGCGTCCATGGCTCCGAGAACCAGGTACCACTTGCTCCAGGCGCCGGCAAAAGGGGGTAGCCCGATGATGCTCAGAGAGCCGATCAGGAAGGCGCACATGGTGAAGGGCATTGGCCGGCCGATGCCCTTCATGTCGCTGATCCGGGTCTTGTGGGTTGCCACCAGGATGGCCCCGGCACAGAAAAACAAGGTAATCTTGCCGCAGGCGTGCATGGCGATGTGCATACTGCCGCCGATCACGCCCCAGCTGTTGGCAAGGGCGGCACCGAGCACGATGTAGGAAAGCTGGCTGACCGTGGAGTAGGCCAGGCGGGCTTTGAGGTCGTCCTTGGTCAGCGCTACCAGAGAGGCAATCAGGATGGTCCCCCCGGCCGCGTAGATCAACCATGTGCTCAAGCCGGTGTGGTCGAGCAGGTCGATGCCGAACACGTAGACGACGACTTTCATCACCGTGAAGACGCCGGCTTTGACCACGGCGACCGCGTGCAGCAGGGCGCTGACCGGGGTCGGCGCCACCATGGCGGAGGGCAGCCAGGAGTGGAAGGGCATCAGGGCGACCTTCCCGGTTCCAAAGGCGTACAGGGCCAGCAGCACGCCGATGACGGTGTCGCTCGCCTTGCCTGCAAGTATACCCCCCGGGGTAAAGTCGAGGGTGCCCGTCAGGTGCCAGGTCCAGACCAAGGCGAGCAATAAAAAACCGACCGAGGTGCTGGTTAACAGGCCCATGTAGACTCGACCGCCCCGCATGGCCTCCGGGGTCCGGTGGTGGGTGACGAGTGGGTAGGTCGACAGGGTCAGCACCTCGTAGAAGATGAACAGGGTGAGCATGTTGCCGGCGAAGGCGACGCCCATGACAGCGGCTATGGCCACGGCAAAGAAGACGTAGAAGCGGGTCTGGTTTTCTTCGTGGTGACTCCGCATATAACCGATTGAGTAGATCGAGGTGATGATCCACAGGACCGATGCAATCAGGGCGAAAAGCATGCCGAGGGGCTCTATCTTGAAATCCAGGGCCAGGCCGGGCATGATTTCGAGCAACTGGATCCCGGGCCGGGCGCCGGCGAGCACTTCGGGGACCAGGGACAGGACGACGAGGACGAGGAGCCCACCGGTGATCAGGGTCGCGGCTTCGCGCAGGTTGGGGCGTGGTCCCAGGAGCGCGATAAGCGGGGCGCCGATCAAAGGCAGGGCAATGGCGCCCAGGATGGCAGTGGACGGACTCATGGGGCCTCCCCCGCCAGCAATGCGGCCGCCCGCCGGGCCACCCCGGCGGTCAGCGAGGTCGAAATTCCGCAATACAAGATAGCGCCGATCAGAATCCACATGGGGAAAAGCATCCCCACGGGGGCTTCCCGGACCTGGCTCTCTTCTTCGGCAGGCTTCTGGAAATAGGCGGCTTCGACGATGCGCCAGACGTAGATCACGGTGAGCAGCGAGCCGAGCAGCACCAGAAAAGCAACCGGCCACCAGCCCCGTTCCAGGGCTGCGAGGACGAGGTACCACTTGCTGATAAAGCCGACGGTCAAAGGCACGCCTATGAGGCTAAGGCCACCGAGGACGAAAGCCGCCATGGTCACGGGCATGCGCCGACCGAGGCCGCGCATGTCAACGAGCTCGACCGAGCCGAGGCGCCAGGCGATACAACCCATGGCGAGGAAGAGCGCGCCCTTCATCAAGGCGTGATTGAACAAGTGGACGATGCCGGCGGTGAGGCCGGTCGCGGAGGCGAAGCTGATCCCCAGCATCGCATAGCCAACCTGGGCCACGCTCGAATAAGCCAGCATGCGCTTGATGTTGGTCTGAAAAATGGCGACGGTTGAGGCGACGAAGATAGCCACCAGGGCCAGGGGCATCAAAATGGCATCGAAGCGCATGGTTGCAAAGGCAAAATTCGTCCCGAAAATGGAAAAGACAAAGCGCAGAAACACATAAATAGACACCTTGGTAGCCGTGGCCGCGAGAAAGGCCGTCACCACCGAGGGGGCATAGGCGTAGGCGTTGGGTAGCCAAAAGTGCAGGGGAAACAGAGCTAGCTTCAAGCTAATGCCTAGGCCCAGGAAGGCAAAGGCCACTGTGACTGTACGGGTATGGCTCACCGGCCCCAGGCGGGTTGCCAGGTCGGCCATGTTGAGGGTGCCGGTCATCATGTAGAGCAAACCGATGCCTATGACGACGAAAGTGGCTCCCACCGTGCCCATGACCAGGTACTGGTAGGCTGCGGTCAGGGCGCGGCGATCCCGTCCGAGGCTGATCAGGGCACAGGAAGACAGGGATGAAATCTCGAGGAAAACAAACAGGTTGAAGGCATCCCCTGTGATGACGATGCCGAGCAGACCCGCAAGGCAGAGGAGATAGGCGGTGTAGAACAGATAGTGCCGATCCCGTGGGATTTCACGGGCCAGGCTGGATGGTGCGTAGAGCAGGACAATAGCGCCGATCAGGGCGACCAGGAGCAGGATATAGGCATTGACGACATCAATCCGGTACTCAATTCCCCAGGGGGCGCTCCAGCCGCCGAGTTCGTAGGAGATGGCGCCTTCGCCGAGGACGCGGATCAGTAGCAGGGCGGCTATGGCCAGCGAGGCCCAGCTTGCGGCGAGAGCGAATGTATAGACCAGAGCGTTGCGCCGCAGCAGCACGCAGATTGGAGCCGCCGCCAGCGGGACGACGATCTGCAAGATGGGAAGATGAGCGGCGATCACGGTTCCTCGTCCCGACGCTGAATTTCGTCTTCCTCGATGGTCCCGTAGGCTTCTTTTATGCGCACCACCAGAGCCAGGCCCAGGGCCGTGGTCGCGATACCGACGACGATGGCGGTCAGAATGAGAACATGGGGTAGCGGGTTCGAATAAGCAGAGGTCCCCTCGGCGACGATCGGGGCGGTGCCCCCGCGGACTTTGCCCATGGTGATATAGAGCAGAAAAACAGAGGTTTGAAAGATGTTCAAGCCGACGATCTTCTTAAGCAGATTGCCGCGGGAAATGACGATGTAGAATCCGGTCATCATCAGAAAAATGACGATCCAGTAGTTGTAGAGTCCAGGGAATCCCATCACGAGCGCTGCCGTTCGGCAAAAGCGAAAAAGATGGTGATCATAACCGCGGCAACGGTTATCCCGACGCCCAGTTCAATCAGGAGAATCCCCAGGTGCTGACCGTGGACGGGATCGTGCTGCAAGACGTTGTAGTCGAGGTAATTGCCGCCCAGAAACAAGGACGCAAAACCGGTTCCGACGTAGAGCAGCAGGCCCAGGGCGGCCAGGGACTGCACGAGGGCCGGCGAGGCTACTTTTCGAGTTTCGTCGAGACCAAAGATGAGGGTGTGCAGAACAAAGGCCGCAGCAAAAATTACCCCTGCCTGGAACCCTCCTCCGGGCCCGAAATCTCCATGGAATTGCACGTACAGGGCGAATAAAAGGATGAAAGGAGTGAAGAGCTTGGCAATGACCCACAATACGATGTGGTGCCTCACCCGTCATCCTCCTCTTTGCGGCGGACCCGTAAGCCGCCCAGCAGTAACAAAACGCCAATTCCGGCAGTGAAAATTACGGTGGTCTCTCCCAGGGTATCGTAGCCTCTGTAGCTGGCGAGGACCGAAGTGACCATGTTGGGCACCCCGATTTCTCTGGGAGATTGGTTGATATAGCGGGGTGCGACATGCTGGTGAACCGGTGCGGCGGGATCGCCGTAGGGCGGCATGTCGAGGGTGCCATAGACCAAGGTTGCGCCCGTTGCCAGCACCACGATCAGGGGCCACCAGGGCCTGGGGGTGGGTTTTTCTTCTTCGCTTCTGCTCAGGGTCAGGGCCCCGATTCCGAGTACGGTAGCGATCCCTGCCCCTACGGCCGCCTCGGTGAAGGCGACGTCCACGGCATCCAGCAAAAGGAACATGCCGGCGGAGAGCAAACTGAAAAAGCCGGATACCACGAGGACCGCTAACAAGTTGCGCAGGCGGGCCACGGTAACCGCTGTGATAGCCATAAACGCGAGCAGTACCACATTGATCAGTTCGATCACGATCCCTCGGACTCCTTCTCGAGCAGGGGATTCAGACCGGACAGGCGCGCTGCCTTGGCCAGGGCGTGGGCGGCAGTGGGACTGGCCATTAGAAGAAAGAAGAGGATCATTGCGAGCTTCGCGGTCACCAGAGAAAGGCCGCTGTACACCATCAAGCCGAAAAAGATGAGCCCGGCTCCCAGGGTATCGGTAATACTGACACCGTGCAGGCGGCTGAAGAAATCCGGCAAACGCAAAATCCCGATTCCGCCGACGATGGAAAAAAAAGAACCCGCGAGGATAGAGGCCCAACTGACTATATCGCGGAGCAATTCCACTAGGCTTCGGCCTTCCTGTCTTTTTCGCCGGTTGCGGCGAAATTGCCGTATTCGACGAATTTGAGCACGGCGATGGTTATGACGAATCCCAAAACGACGTAGATGAGCGCCAGGTCCAGGAAATCCGGTCGTCCGGTGAGGAAACCTATTACCGCAATCAGCAGAATCGTCTTGGTCCCGGCCATGTTCACGGCCAGTATCCGGTCGTAAACGGTCGGCCCCAGGACGACGCGGGTCAGGGCCAGGGCCATGGTCGCGAGGATGGCCACCATTGCCACGACAAACATCAGGCCATCCCTTCCATGGCAGCGACGCGGCGATCCATCTCGCCGGCCATAAGCTCTTCAGCGCCTTCGCGCGAAAGCGCGTGGACCGTAATCACATCCTCTTCGATATCGACCGAAACCGTTCCCGGGGTCAGGGTGATGGAGTTGGCGTAAACCACCTGCCCCAGGGCGCTTTTCTGGGTCGCGTTGATCCGAATCAAGGTCGGACTGATCGGCAGCTCGGGATGGAGGATGCGGCGGGTGACATCGATGTTGGCTTTGACAATGGCCCACAGCAGCCAGGGCGAGTACAGCAGAGCGCGCCCCAGCAGGTGGATTGGATGCCCTTCGGGATCGGCGATCCCCATGCGCACGGCAATGACGCTGGTGGCCGCGCAGGAAACAATGCCGAGGATGAGAAGCAGGGTGGAATCAAAGGTGTAGTGGCCAGACCACAACAGCCAGACGACAAATAGCGAAAACCCCATGCTGATGCCGTATTTCAAGACGCCTCCTCAGAGCTTATGTAAAGCTGCGTAAGAGCACTAATTTCACTAATCTATATACATACTTTGGAAAACGAAAGTCAAGGAAAATACTTTGGAAAACGAAAGTCAAGGAAAACTTTGGAGGCTGATATACAGATGCTTTCAAGCCGATCTGTTGCCCTGAATGACAAGGCACTTTACCTTAATAACTACGGAGAGCGACTCGGGGCGCCGGAGGACCTCGATTGGGAAGCGAATCGCATCAATTTGCTCTACCCGGTGAAAGATATAGAAGGATGCTGACCCGTTCCATTTCACTGGCCGAGACCCTGGCCGCCCTGCGTTGCGGAGAACTCGATTTGCAGCAACACGTGCGCGCGCTATGCGAGCGGGTGGATGAAGTCGAGGGAGAGGTCCGGGCGCTGGTGCCCGAGCCGGAGCGGCGTCGGCGCCTGCTCCAGGAGGCCGGCCAGCTGCAGGCGCAGTACCCGGATCCTGCTCAGCGTCCCCTGCTCTACGGCGCCCTGGTCGGAGTCAAGGATATCTTTCACGTGGATGGTTTTTTGACCCGGGCCGGTACCCGGGTTCCCGCGGAACTCTTCGCCGGGGCAGAGGCAAGCTGCGTCCGTGCCTTGCGCCAGGCCGGGGCCCTGATCCTGGGCAAGACCATCACCACGGAATTTGCTTATTTCGAACCCGGGGCCACGCGCAATCCCCACCATCCCGCCCATACCCCGGGCGGATCGAGCAGCGGTTCGGCCGCGGCGGTAGCCGCCGGGTACTGTGCCTTAAGTCTGGGTAGCCAGACTATCGGGTCCGTGATACGGCCGGCTGCTTTTTGCGGTGTTGCCGGCTTCAAACCCAGCCGCGGACGGATCCCCCCCCAGGGTTTGATCTGCTTCTCGAAGTCGGTCGACCAAGTAGGGGTGTTCGGCCAGGATGTAGCGGGTTTGCAACAGGCCGGTTCGGTGCTGTGCCGGGGCTGGGCCCAAAGGTCCCCTGGGGGCCGGCCGGCGCTAGGGGTGCCGATGGGACCCTACCTGGATCAGGCCGAGGGCACCGGGTTGCGGGCCTTTGAACATCAGGTGGAGCAGCTGCAGGCGGCCGGATACGAGGTGAAATGGGTGGAAGCGCTGGCGGGCATTGTCGGGATCAACCAGCGCCATCAGCGGCTGATTGCCGCGGAGATGGCCCGGGTGCACGCCTCCTGGTTCGCCGAGTACGGGGCGTTGTATCGTCCCCGAACCGCGGCGCTTATCCAGGAGGGCAAGGAGGTCCGTGCCGAGGCGGAGGAGAACGCTCGAGCCGGATGCCTGCGATTGCGAGTCGAATTGGAGAAACTCATGGGGGGGAACGGGATCGATGTGTGGATCTGTCCCTCTGCTCCCGGTCCGGCTCCCGAGGGGCTCGACAGCACGGGCGATCCCGTCATGAATCTGCCCTGGACCCACGCCGGTCTGCCGGTGCTGGGCCTGCCGGCGGGCCGGGCTGCCAGTGATCTGCCCCTGGGGCTGCAGTGCGTGGCCGGATTTATGCAGGACGAGGTTCTGCTGGCCTGGGGCGAAGAATTGGCCGCGGTGCTGAGTACAGTCTAAGAGGCCATCTCAAAACCTCCGGCGGCCGCCTTTGCAGCC
The DNA here is from genome assembly GCA_965219385.1 of Candidatus Latescibacterota bacterium. Lineage (GTDB taxonomy): Bacteria > Latescibacterota > UBA2968 > UBA8231 > UBA8231 > CBDCNM01. The sequence goes on from CBDCNM010000001.1 coordinate 450,491, forward strand.
GGGCTTCTAAGGAAGGCGAGGCCCGGAGGGAGATCATCCGACTGAAATAGTCGAAGAAGGAGTTGGATATGCTGACCAAGGAACAGGTTGCTTTCTACCGTGAGAACGGGTACATCGGAGTGGAAAACGTGCTTTCCGCCGAAGAAGTAGAGGCCTTGCGCAAAGTCACGGACGAGTTTGTCGAAAAGTCTCGTTTGCTCACCGAGAACGACGAGTTTTTCGACCTGGAACCGGATCACGCCCCCCAGGCGCCACGACTGCGCCGGATCAAACGGCCGGCGAGCCAGCATCCGGTCTACGACCGCACCCTGCGCCACGACCGCATCCTGGAGATCGTGGCCCAGTTGATCGGTCCGGCCATCCGCTACAACGGGGACAAGCTCAACATGAAGTCGGCTGAATTCGGCAGCAAAGTGGAATGGCACCAGGACTGGGCCTTCTATCCGCACACCAACGACGACCTGCTGGCCGTGGGCGTGGCTCTAGACGATATGTCGGCCGAGAATGGATGTCTGCTGGTGCTTCCAGGTTCGCACAAAGGCAAGGTTTACGACCATCACCACGACGGGCGCTTCGCCGGTGCGGTCACGGAAGCCGATTTCGACGATTCGGATGCCGTCCGGGTCGAATTGAAAGCCGGCGGCATTTCCATTCACCACGCGCGGACCCTGCACGGTTCTCTGCCCAATACCTCGAACCAGTCCCGGCGTTTGCTGCTGTTCCAGTACTGTGCTGCCGATGCCTGGCCATTGCTCAAAGGCAACTGGGACGAATTCAGCGACATGCTGCTGCGCGGCGAGCTCACCTGTGCGCCGCGGCTCGAGCCGGTGCCGGTGCGGCTGCCGTTGCCTCCCGCGGTCCGTCAGGGTTCGATCTACGAGGTTCAGGGTATCCTCGAACGCAGTACCTTCAACAAAGTGGCGTCGGGCTGAAACCCGGAACACACTACGGGGTTGGCAGTATACTGAGAATGGCATGAACAACGCAGAGCTTTTCGAACGCGGTAAGAAGGTCTTGCCGGGAGGGGTGTGTTCCTCGACCCGTTTGAACCAGGGACTGGGATACCCTGTCTATGTGGAACGGGCCGAGGGGGCGCACTTCACCAACGTGGATGGGCGCCGGTTCCTGGACATGTCGTGCGGACACGGAGCCGCGCTCCTGGGGCATGGGCATCCGGCCGTGCGCCGGGCCCTGATCCAGGCGGCGGAACTGGGGGTGTGCAGCGCCGCCGACATGGTCTACCACATCGAGTTGGCCGAACAATTGTGCCAGCTGCTGCCCTGTGCCGAGCGGGTGCGTTTTACCAATTCGGGCACCGAGGCCACCCTCCACGCTCTGCGTTTGTGCCGCGCCGTTTCGGGACGCGACAAGATCATCCGCTTTACTGGACACTTCCACGGCTACCACGACTACACCTACATAGGCGGCCACCCGCCTCCCGAGGAGGTGGCGCGGGCCGGTTCTTTCCGCGAATCGGCCGGCATACCCAAAGCCATGAGCGAGTTCATCATCGCCGTGCCTTTCAACGACCTGGAGGCGGCGGCACGAGCTCTCGAACAGCACGGTGACGAGGTCGGCACAGTGATCCTGGAGCCGGTGGATTTCAACTGTGGCGGCATCCTGCCCCAGCCCGGCTATCTGGAGGGGTTGCGTCGACTTACCCTGGAAAAGGATGTCCTGCTTTTTTTCGACGAGGTCCAGACTTCCTTCAAAAAAAGTTCCGGAGGGGCGCAGCAGGATTTTGGCGTGATGCCCGATATCTGCACCATTGGCAAATCCCTGGGCGGGGGCCTGCCGCTTTCGGCGATATGCGGCAGGGGGGACCTCATGGATCGCTTCAAGCCGGTGGGGGATGTGCAGCACAGCGGCACCTTTAATGCGCCGCTGCCCAATATCCTGGCTGGACGGGCTTTTTGCACCGAGATCAGCCGGGAGGAATTCTACCCGGAATTGCTGGATAAGGCCGAGCATTTCTACCGGGGGCTGGACGAGATGATCGCCCGGGTGGGGCTGCCGGTACAGGCCCCGCGCCACGGAGCGCGGTTCGGCCTGCTGATGGGTCTGGAGCGCGAACCGGTCAATTACAACGATGCCGTGGCACACCGCGTGGACCTGATGCTGGCTTTTGTGCGGGAGTGCGCCTCGGGTGGAGTCTACTTTCACGACTACGGCGGCGGTCCCTGCCACCACGGCTTCAGCGTGGCGCATACCAAAGCGGACCTGGAGCAGGTCCTGGATGCAATGGAGGGAGCCCTGCAAAGCATCAAAGAGGGTTTTGGGGTGCCGGCCGAAATGGCTTGAGGGGTACGGGAAAAGATAAAAACCCCACCGAAGGATTTGAGCAATGATCGACGTGAAAGAGATTCGGGCCCAACCCGAAGCGCTGCGCCAGGCCATCCGTCTGCGCAAAGTGGATCCGGAAAAGGCCGATGTGGAGCGCTGGCTGGAATTGGACGGAGCAAGACGCCAGGTGCAGTCCGAGATAGACAGCCTCAATACCGAGAAGAAACAACTGGCGCGCCTGGGCCAAGCCGCCCCGGACGCGGCGCGTCAGAAGGGTCAGGAGTTGCGCGAAAAATCCCGCGCCACGGAGCAGAAGTTGACGCGGATTACCGCGGAGTGGCAGGCCATCCTGGACTGGTTTCCCAACTGGCCTCACCCGGAAATGCCGCACGGAGATGGGGAAGAGGACAATGTCGAGGAGAAGGCCTGGATCCCGGGGACCAGGTACCTGGATCCCGAACAGCTGGGCAAGGGCGACCACAGTGTCTCCCTGATGCCCCGGCAGCTCTACCACGCCGAGGATGCGGATTTCAAGCCCCGGCACCATGCGGACCTGGCGCCGAAACTGGGGGTGGATACCTTGCAGGCAGCCCAGGTTTCAGGTTCGCGTTTCGCCTATATCCTGGGGGATATGGCCCTGGTTCAGTACGCCCTGACCCAGTTGTTGATCGGGGAGCTTTTGCGCTGTGGTTACGAAATGATCATCCCGCCGCTGCTGGTACGCGAGCGCACCCTGTACGGGACCTCGCACTTTCCCGAGGGCCGCGATCAGGTCTATGCCATTACCAGGGACAATGTCGAGGAAGGGGCCCAACTCTTCCTGGTAGGGTCTTCAGAGCCGACCAACTTCAGCTACTTTATGGACCGGACGCTCAGGGAGGAGGACCTGCCCATCAAGGTTTTCGCCTCCACCTCGTGTTTCCGTTCCGAGGCCGGCTCCTGGGGCAAGGATGTGAAGGGCATCAAGCGGGTGCACCAGTTCGACAAGATCGAGATGAACGCGGTGTGCACACCCGAACAGTCCGAGGAGATATACGCCGAGTTCTCCGCGATCAACGAGTGGCTGCTGCAAGAGTTGGAACTGCCCTATCGCGTGGTGGGCAAGTGCACCGGAGATGCCGGGTACCTGGCCAGCCACCAGCAACGCGATATGGAGGTGTGGCTGAGCGGCTCGGGCGAATACATGGAGGTCATGACCGATACCAACACCACGGACTACCAGGCGCGGCGGCTGAATATCCGCTACAAGGGCGCCAAGGGCGGCCCGAGATTTTGCCATACGGTAAACGACACGGGTTGTGCCATGGGCCGCATGCTGATCGCCATCATGGACAATTACCAGCAGAAGGACGGGGCGGTAAAGGTGCCGGAAGTCCTGCGGCCGGTGGTGGGAAAGGACCGCATAGAACCCCGGAAATGAGGAGAGACCGTGACGGCTAGGATTTTGCGGGGAGAAGAAGTGGCCGCTGCCATGCGGGCCGAGATGCGGGCCGAGGTCCAGCGGTTGCAGACAGAGTATGGCGTGGTGCCGGGCTTGGCCGTGGTGCTGGTGGGGAGCGACCCGGCTTCGGTTTCCTATGTCAGAGGCAAGCGCAAGGCCTGCGATGAGCTGGGCATCCACTCGGTAGAGCGCAAGTTCGAGGCGGATCTGTCCGAGGAGAAGCTGATAGAAGTCGTGGAAAAACTCAACGCTGATTTTTCAATCCACGGCATCCTGGTGCAGCTGCCCCTTCCCGGGCAGGATGAGAGCCGGGTGTTGAATGCCGTCGACCCCGACAAGGATGTGGACGGACTGCATCCGGTCAACCTGGGCCGGCTGCTGCGCCAGGAAGAAGGTTTTTTGCCCTGTACGCCTCATGGAGTACAGCAGATCCTGTTGCGCAGCGGTATCCAGGTCGAGAGCAGGCACGTGGTGATGGTGGGCCGCAGCAGCCTGGTGGGACGGCCTCTGGCCAATATCCTGGTCCAGAAGAGCGCCGAGGCCAATGCCACCGTCACTGTATGCCATTCCGGGACCCGGGGCCTGGGCTGTTTCACCCGCCAGGCCGATATCCTGATTGTGGCAATCGGACACACCGGGATGATTACGGCGGACATGGTGAAAGAGGGTGCCGTGGTGATCGATGTGGGGGTAAACAGGGTGGAAGATCCTACCAGGAAGAGGGGCTACCGGCTGGTAGGCGATGTGGATTACGCCGGGGTGAGGCAAAAGGCCAGCGCCATCACGCCGGTGCCGGGCGGGGTGGGCCCCATGACCATCACTATGCTGCTCTACAACACCATCTGGTCGGCCAGGAGGGCGCATGGATTGCTTGGTGCATAAAATTTCTACCAGCTACAACTCGAGGAGGAAAAACCATGGATACGTCCTGCCTGGATTATTGTTTGAGCGAAGAAGAGCGCCTGGCATTCGAGCAGGACGGATTCTTCGCGGTCGAAGACGCGCTGCCTCCACAGCTGGTCGCGGATCTGATCGGGGTGGTGGATCGGGTCGATGCTCAGTCCCGCAAAGAAAAGGGACTGGGGCCGCACGAGCCGAATCTCCTGCTGGACTTCATAGGCAAGGACGACCTCTTCCTGGAACTGCTCGACTGGTCGAAAACCTTTCCCAAAGTATGGGGCATCCTGGGCTGGCACATACAGCTCTACCACTCCCACCTGGTAACCCTTCCCCCCGTAGCACCCGGCGCAGCGCGCCAGAAGAGGCGGCTGGGCTGGCACCAGGACAGCGGGCGCTTGAACATTGAGCTGGAGGGCAACCCCCGGCCGCGGGTCTCCCTCAAGGTGGCGTATTTTCTGACCGATACCACGGAACTGGATCGGGGTAATTTCACCGTAGTTCCCGGCAGCCACCGGCGCAACGAGCTGGAGATGCCCGCCGAGGAGACTGCCGACCCCGAAGGGGCTACGCCTGTTTGCGCGAAGCCGGGCACGGCGGTTTTTTTTGACCGCCGGCTGTGGCACTCGGCGGGGATCAACCGTTCGATCACCCGCAAGGTGCTGTTTTACGGGTACAGCTACCGCTGGCTCAGGCCCAGAGACGATATGACCGTGAGTCACTACATGGACCGCTGTGATCCGATCCGCCGGCAGTTGCTGGGCGCCGGTACAGGCGGGATGGGCTATACCTCTCCCGGCGAAGCGGATGTGCCCTTGCGGGCGTGGATGAGGGAACACCTGGGCGAAGCGGCCGTGGTGCCGTAAAATTTGTGGAGGAATAAAAAATGGATCGCGATTGTCTTGCTCACGCCTTGACCGACGAAGAGCACAGACATTTCGGGGAGCAAGGTTTTCTCGTAGTTGAAAACGCCTTATCGCAGGAGATGGTGGAGCGCCTGACCTCGGCCGTAGACCATCTCCACCAAGAGGCCCTGGAAGCAGGCCAGGCAAGCCCCGACAAATTGTGGAGCACGACGAGCTTCTTCGAGCGCGACGAGGTTTTTCTGGAGTTGCTCGACTGGCCCACGGTCCTGCCCAAGGTCTGGGGTATTTTAGGGTGGAATATCTTCCTGTACCACGCGCACGCGACCATCAAACCTCCGGAGCCGGATACCGGACCAGGAGAGGGGTGGCTGGAGTGGCACCAGGACAGTGGGCGGGTCAATGTCGAACTCGGAACATTTCCGGCCGCGCGCCTGTCCCTCAAAGTTGGTTATTTCCTCACCGATGTCTCGCAGGCCGGACGGGGCAATTTCTACATCATTCCCGGCAGCCACCTTGTCGACGAAGTGCCGCTCTCCTCCGAGGTGGGGCGCGATCCGCGCGAGGCGACCGCCGCTGCCACGCCGGATGCGGCCGCGCCGGTCTGCGTGGAGCCGGGCACCGCGGTGCTCTTCGATCGGCGCCTCTGGCACTCCCGTAGTGCGAATCATTCCAATCTCACCCGCAAGGCCCTGTTCTACGGCTACGGTTATCGCTGGATTCGCCCCAAAGACGACATGGTGGTAGAACATCTGTACGAACGTCTCGACCCGGTCCGCCGGCAGCTGCTGGGCGCCGCGGTCAAAAACAACGGACGTTACGCGCCGACGGATGAAGATGTGCCGCTGAGGACCTGGCTCATCGAACACCTCGGTGCAGAGGTCGTGGCTGCGATGGATTGAAACAATCCTGGTCTCGAGGGATCGCCTAGGGGTCAAATCGGGGATTGCGGTCCAGAGGCCAACTCCAGCGGCACTCCGCAGGTAGCGGATAAAATCCGTAGATCCGCTGCTACCTTGTCGGAAAGGGGTATCCCGGTTCGCTGGCGTTCACCGGCGGTTTTGTGTTCTATTTCACCGGCCATGTAGACCTGTTCCTGCCCGGGCTCGGGGGTTGATGCGTGCAGGGTGCGCACGGTCTCGTCTACCGCGCGTTTGAACTCCGCGGGCGCGCCGAACTGGTCGATCCGCAGGGCGCCGAAGAAGTGGGCGCAGCCCTCCTGGGCATAGCCGGTGCGCTCTTTTTGTTGTGTGGCCTTGTCTCCCAATACTCTCTTCGGGTCCGGATTTTCACACCAGGCCCCGGAAAGCACCCCTGTGAGGAAGTGAACCATCATGGCCAGACCGAATCCCTTGTGGCCACCCTGCTCCCGGGTGCCGCCCAGGGGCAGGAGATGCTTTACCATTTGCGGATCCGTGGTGGGCTGGTGACGCTCGTCCAGACCCCAGCCTGGTGGAATTGATTGGCTGGTTTCGCCGAATAGTTCGATGCGATTGTAGGGCGCAGTCGAGGTCGCCATGTCCAGGACAAAAGGTGGTTCCTCGGCGCCGGGCAGGGCCATGGCTATCGGGTTGGTACCCATGATCGGGTCCATGCCGCCCAGGGGCAGGACCCCTATTGCCGGGGGTTGGTCAAACAGATAGCCTGTCATGCACAGGCCGATCATGTCGCGTTCGACGGCCATGTGGGCGTAATAACTGGCCGCGCCCAGGTGATTGGAGTTGCGCATGGCCACGAAACCCATTCCTGTCCGGGCCGCTTTATCGAGGGCCAGGCGCATACCCCAGCAGGCAGCGGCAAGGCCGGGTCCGGCGCAGCCGTTGGCGCGCGCCGCCAGCGGGGTTTGGAAATCGATGCTGAATTCGACCTGGGGATCGATGGTTCCATCGAACACGCCCTCGACGTAATAGGGCCTTAAATTGCGCACGCCGTGGGTATCGATGCCACGCAGACTGGTCCAGGTCAGCACTTCCGCGGTGTCCGCGGCTTGCTGGTTGGAAAGGCCGACGCACTCCAGGATGCGCCTAGCAAAGGGTTGCAAGACCTCGGCGCGAATGAACTGGGAATGGCTCAATGCTCGTACCTTGTTTGGGGTTTACGCCAGGATGGAGAAAGAAGAAAGCAAAAATGTCCCAGAGCAGCAAGCCTGTTAGCGCTTGCACAACACCCCGTCCCCTCCTATTTTCAGCGACGAACGAGCTTGACATATCGCGGCGCTGAAAGGAAAGGAAAGCAAACATGAGCCATCCGACAGTACCCATCCTGATCGAGGCGCAATGGCTGCAGCCCGAGGTCGAGGCCTGGGGGCCGGTGCACAACCCTTCCGCCGGCGAAACCATTGCGCAAACCCCGATGTGCGGCGCCAGGGAGGTAGATCGGGCCGTGCAGGCGGCGCAGAAGGCCTTTGCCTCCTGGTCGAAGACGCCCGCCACCAAGCGCGCCGGCACGATGTTTCGCTACCGCGAACTGCTGGAGGCGCATTGCGAAGAACTCAGCCGGATAATCGTGCGCGAGAACGGCAAAACCCTGGAGGAGGCCAGGGGGGATGTGCGCCGGGGGCTGGAGGTGGTCGAATTCGCCTGCAATATAGGTCATCTGGCCAAAGGAGAAAACCTGCCTCAAGTGGCCGATGGGGTCGATGGCCTGACCATGCGCGAGCCGGTCGGGGTCTGCGCCGGCATCACCCCTTTCAACTTTCCGGCCATGGTGCCGATGTGGATGTTTCCCCTGGCCATTGCCTGCGGCAATGCCTTTATCCTGAAACCCAGCGAAAAGGTACCGCTCACCGCCAACCGGCTGGGGGAACTCCTGCTGGAGGCGGGGCTTCCCGAAGGGGTATTCAACATTGTGCACGGAGGCAGGGAAGTGGTGGAGGCGATCTGCACCCACCCTGGCATACGCGCCATCAGCTTTGTGGGCTCGTCGCCCGTGGCCCAGTACGTGTACCAGGTGGGCGGCCAGCACGGCAAGAGGGTGCAGTCGGCAGGAGGCGCCAAGAATGTGCTGCTGGCCCTGCCGGATGCCCCGCCGGAGCCGACGATTCGCGCCATCATGGGGTCTGCTTTTGGCTGCGCCGGACAACGGTGCATGGCCGGCTCCCTGCTTCTGGGCATTGGCACGGCCACCGAACCCTTGCGCGATCGGGTGGTCGAAGCCATGGACGCCCTCGCGGTGGATGACACCCTGGCCAACCCGGAGGCGGGCATGGGTCCGGTGATTGACGGCCGGTCCCGGGACCGCATCTTCGCACGCATCGAACAGAGCGCGGCTCAGGGGACCAGGGTGGTGCGGGACGGGCGGCGAGACATTCCCGACAAAGGCTTTTTTGTCGGACCTACTCTGTTCGATGAGGTCACGCCCGAGCACCCGACTTTTTGCGAAGAACTCTTCGGGCCGGTTCTGGGCGTGATGCGCCCTGAATCGCTGAGCGCGGCCATCGAGTGGATCAATCGTATTCCCTACGGCAATGCCGCCACCATTTTTACCAGCAGCGGCAGTGCGGCGCGGCGGTTCGCCCACGAAACCGAGTGCGGCATGATCGGGATCAACCTGGGGGTTCCGGCGCCTGTGGCCCTGTTCTCGTTTTCGGGTTGGGATCGGTCATTTTACGGGGATTTGCACGTCCAGGGAATAGAAGGAGTGATGTTCTACACGCGCCAGAAGACGGTCCTGTCGCGCTGGGACGCGGATTGCGTCCGGGTGCAGGGCTGGTAATGAGCAGGCTTCTAAACAACAGGAGCGGGAAGTCGTGGAAATGGAAAAAGACATTGCTTTTGAGATGGCCGCATCGAATATCCGTTTTGGCCCGGGCACGACCCGCGAAGTGGGCATGGACCTGGCCGACCGCGGGCTCAAAAGGGTGATGGTGCTCTACGATCCCAACTTGAGCCCGCTGCCTCCCGTGACCACGGCCCTGGAGTCCCTCGAGGCGGAAAGGATCGAATTTTCCTGCTTCGACCAGGTGCATGTAGAACCTACGGACGCCTCGTTTAAGGCGGCCATCCAGTTCGCCCGGGAGGGGAATTTCGCCGGCTTTGTGGCCATAGGGGGCGGCTCGACCATGGACACGGCCAAGGCAGCCAATCTCTATTCGACGTATCCCCCCGAGGATTTCCTGGACTACGTCAATGCGCCGATCGGCAAGAGCCTGCCCGTACCCGGACCGCTCAAGCACCTGATCGCCATTCCGACTACGGCGGGCACCGGCAGCGAGACCACGGGGGTCTCCATCTTCGACTTTGTAGAGATGCACTCCAAGACCGGCATTGCCGACCGCTATTTGAAGCCCGCCCTCGGGATCGTTGACCCCGAAAACACCCGCACCATGCCGGCGGCCGTGGCCGCGTCCACGGGCCTGGACGTGCTCAGCCACGCTCTGGAGTCGTTCACCGCCATATCCTTCGACGAGCGTCCCCGGCCGGAAAGGCCCCTTTTGCGTCCCGCGTACCAGGGTTCCAACCCAATCAGTGATTTGTGGGCCCTGGAAGCTTTGCGGATGGTGTCGGCTTACCTGCCCCGCGCCGTGGCGGATCCGCGGGACGATGAAGCCCGGAGCCAGATGATCCTGGCCGCGTCCTTTGCCGGCATGGGGTTCGGCAATGCCGGCGTCCACCTGCCCCACGGCATGTCCTACCCGGTGGCGGGCATGGTCCGCGAATACGTGCCACCGGGGTACGCGGTGGATTACCCGCTGGTGCCGCACGGCATTTCGGTGATCCTCAATGCCCCGGCGGTGTTTCGCTTTACCGGACCGGCCTGTCCGGACCGGCACTTGCTGGCCGCCGGGGTGCTGGGAGCGGATACTGCCGGCGGGCGCGAAGCCGATGCCGGCCAGATTCTGGCCGACCAGCTCATCTCCTTCATGCACCGTCTCGGGGTCCCCAATGGTTTGAGCGCCCTGGGCTACACCAGGGAACACATCCCCGATCTGGTTGAGGGAACCCTGCCCCAGCACCGGGTGACCAAGCTTGCGCCGCGGCCGGCCGGGGAAGAGGAACTGGCGGCGCTTTTCGAGGACGCCCTGAACTACTGGTAGGGATGGGCGACGGGCACCGGCGCCATGGGAGCGCAAGGCGTTTGAACGAATTGAGTGCCAGCAACACCACCGATAACTCGCCGTCCGCTCACCCTGGTGGTCGGACCATGTGCAATGTCTTCTAAGCAAATCTACATTGAGGTGCCTGGGTCTACGGCCAATCTGGGGCCAGGCTTCGACTGCCTGGGATTGGGGCTGGCGCTGTATCACAGGCTGAAGGTAGCTGAAATCGAAGGAGCGGGGTTGGCGATCGAGGCAAGCGGGGAAGGGGCCGAGGTGGTCCCTCTGGATGAAAGCAATGCGATCTATCAGGCCATGGATCAGGTCTTTGTGAATTCGGGCTACCAGCCCGGCCGGCTCTATCTGGAATCCCACAATGAAATCCCCCTGGCGGCCGGGCTGGGGAGCAGTGCCGCCGCCTACGTGGCCGGCCTCGCCGCCGGCATGCTGCTGAGCGGCCGGGAACTGGACCCGGAGTATCTCATCGGGATGGGCACAGCAGAGGAAGGCCATGCGGATAATGTGGTGGCCTGCGTCCTGGGGGGCTTCACCGTGGTAGGGGGGGCCGGTACGCGGCTCGACTACGTCCGCCTGGAACCACCCGGGGAACTGAGGGTGGTGGTGGTGGTGCCGGATTTTTTGTTGCCGACCCAAAAGGCCCGGTCGGTGTTGCCGGGCCAGGTGCCTTTCCGGGATGCCATCCTCAATCAGGGCCGCGTCGGGCTGTTGACGGCTGCCATGGCCAGCGGCCGGCTCGAGGTTTTGCGCTCGGCCATGGAGGACGTTCTGCATCAATCCTATCGGGCGGAACTGATTCCCGGATTGGAAGAGGTGCGCCAGGCTGCTCTCGAGATCGGGGCCCTGGGCACGGCCCTCAGTGGAGCTGGACCTACTGTGCTGGCCCTGGTGCGCCAGGGCGATGCAGGGGTGGGCGCGGCCATGCAGCGAGCCTGGCGCCGGAAAGGGATTGAATCCCGCAGTATGGTTCTCGAGGTCGACAGGAGTGGCCTGAGAGCCGCCATCGAGTAGGAGCAAGGTGGAAAAACGTGTCAAACGAAGTTCTTTATCTTTCTCGAAGAGACATCCAGGAAATGGATCTGGACCTGCGGGAGATCATCGGGGTGCTGGAGCGGATGTTCAGAGAAAAGGGAGAGGGCAAGGTCGAGATGCCGCCCAAACCCGGGATTCACACCCGACCGGATGCCTTTATCCACGCCATGCCGGCCTATATCCCCAGCCTTGGAGCAGCGGGGATGAAGTGGATATCCGGCTATCCTGCAAACCAGGAGAAGGGCCTGCCTTACATCAACGGATTGCTGATCCTCAACGACCCGGAGACCGGGATGTCTCTGGCCATCATGGACGCCACCTGGATAACCGCCAAACGCACCGGCGCAGCCACGGCCATTGCAGCCCGCTACCTGGCGCGGGAGCACAGCTCGAGCGTGGGCATTGTGGCCTGTGGGGTCCAGGGCAGGAGCAACCTGGAAGCCCTGTCCTGCCTCTTCGAGATCCAGCGGGTCAGGGCCTACGATATCCATGCGGAAATCGCCGCGCGGTTCGCCCGCGAAATGGGAGAGAAGCTCCAGCTTGAGATCGAGCCGGTGCAGGAGGTGCAGGAGGCGGTAAAGGATCTGGATATCGTGGTGACCAGCGGGCCCATCCTGAAAAATCCCCGGCCGGCCATCCCGGCCGGCTGGCTGGCCAGGGGCGCCTTTGCCAGTCCGGTGGATTTTGATTCCTACTGGCAGGGGGATGCTCTGGGGGAAGCGGACAAGATTGCCACGGACGATAGTGGACAAATGGAATACTACCGGAGCGAAGGTTACTTTCGCGAAACGCCGACGCCGTATGCCGACCTGGGCGAGATCGCAGCCGGGAAAAAGCCCGGGCGCGAGTCGGACGAGGAGCGGACCATCAGCATCAATCTAGGACTCGCCCTGGAGGACATGGCCACGGCCATCCTGGTGTACAGGCAGGCGGTGGAAAAAGGGGTTGGCACGCAACTATCCCTATAAATAAGGAGGTGAATCATGGGGGTACTGGATAGGTTTTCCCTGAAGGATCGCCTGGCCCTGGTATCCGGGGGCGCCGGTCCCATGTTTGGCAGCAGTATTTCAGAGGCGCTGGCCGAAGCCGGCGCCACCTTGATCACGGCATCGCGCTCCCTGGAGCGCAACCAGGAATTCGTCGAGCGGCTCAAGAGCAAGGGCTACGAAGCTCACGCCATGCAGCTGGATATCGGCGAACCCGGGTCGATTGCAGCCCTGCAAGCCCAGGTGGGCGAACGTTTCGGGGCCCTGGATATCCTGGTCAACAGCTCGGTGGTAAGCGGTGTTACCGGTTTCGAGGAGCAGGAGATAGGTCACTGGGAAAACAGTGCACAGGCCAATATGGTGGGCCTCTTTGCCATGTGCCGGGGCTTCGTGCCCGGGATGGTGCAAAAGGGGCGCGGGTCCGTGATCAACATCTCCAGCATCTACGGGGTGGTGGCCAACGATCCCACCCTCTACGAAGGCACGGATATGAAGCAGCCACCGGATTACACCTTTGTCAAGGCCGGCATGATCAACTTTACCCGCTACCTGGCCAACTACTATGGCAAGAAAGGGGTGCGGGCGAACTGCATCTGCCCGGGCGGGTACATAGGCGGCCAGCCCCAGCCCTTCCTGGACAACTACACCAAGCGCTGTCCCCTGGGGCGCATGCTGGAAAACGAGGATATCAAGGGCGCCACCGTCTTTCTGGCCTCGGACGCTTCGGAGTACATCACCGGGACTGCCTTGATGGTGGACGGGGGCTGGACCACCCTTTAGAAGGCTTCTTACACCTCGTCGGGCCGCATGGACTCGCCCCGGAGCAGAAAGGCGCGGATATCGTAGCGCCCCGGCCGTTCGACGGGCAGATCCCCCTGGTCGATCATTACGTCGAGGGGGGAGCACATGGTACGGACCGGCATGGAGACCACCTCGTGCCGGCGGGCCGACTCGTAGATGGCCATGATGATTTCAATGGCGGCGCGGGCGTTTTGGGCCTGGCCCCGGTGCTCGACTTCACCCTCGATCCAGGCCACTAGTTCCCGAGCCTGGGCAACGTGGAGGTCCTCGCCCTCGCCGGTGCGGTCTTCCCATTTTCCGGACTTTCCGCTCAGCAGACGCACCTTCCCTTCGTCCAATTCCAGCACCCCATCGGTGCCGTAAAAGATGCCGCCCTGATAGCCGGGGCCGCCCAGTTCCTGGAGGAGCTGGGCAATGGCGCCGTTGCTGAACTGGATGATGCCGGCGCTGCGGTCCTCGATGCGGATATCGCGCTCGTAGCGCTCGGTTTTGCGCTCTATATTGCCGATGACCCACTCGGCATCCGGATCCCCCATGACATAGCGCATCATGTCCAGGAGATGGGAGCAATCGTTGAGGAGCCCCTGACTGCCCCGGGCGGTGACCTGGCGGGGCTCGCCGATGGCGCCTTCGAGGATCAGTTCCCGGGCCTTTGTCCAGACCGGGTTGAAACGGCGCTGGTGGGCAATGGCCAGCTTGACTTGGTTGCGCCGGGCGGCGATCAGCATCTCGTCACATTCCCCCAGGTTGGTCGCCATGGGTTTCTCGCAGAGCACGGCTTGGGGGCGGCGGGCACAGGCGGCAATGGTCATGGGGGCGTGGAGTTTGTGCCAGGTGCCTATGCTCACAATGTCCAGGTGCTCCTCGTCCAGCATCTGGCGGGGGTCTTCATAGCGTTTGGCGACGCCGAACTGATCGCCGAAGGCATCCAGTGCGTCCCGGACGGGATCGGCAAGGGCCGCGATTTCCACGTTGTCGAGCCCCTGGTATCCCCTGGCGTGGTAGGTGCTGATATTGCCACAACCGATGATACCTGCGCGATAGGTAGCCGCCATCTGATTCTCCTCGTGTGTTTGGATTAGGGTGGTTGGCCGCAAGGGTCTGAGCGGCCGCAGGTGGCCCGGGATTTCGTCCAGGTCCCCCAGGTCAGCGATTTCCACCCGGACATTGGCAATCGGGCGCCGCACCTGTTCACGGGTGGAAGGATAGTTTGGAAAGAAGGGGACGTCAAGTTGTCCTCCAGGTTGTGTCGGACCGGGATTTGGGCGATATTTGCCGGCGTTTAGGATGAAGTGGGATGATTTTTGTAGTTGTTACGAGAAGGTCGGACAGTCGGGGAGCAGGGGCTGGACATTGTCCGGCAGGGGGACCAGAAAGGCATTCAGGGTCAGAGCCACCAGGGTGTAGTAGCCTATGATCCCCGTGAGTTCGACCAGTCCTTGCGAGCCCAGGTGGTCCTGGACGGCCTGGAAGGTCGGGTCCCGGACAAAGCGGTCCTGGAGAAGTTCGGAGGAGAAGCCGTATATGGCCTTTTCGTCCGGGGCGGCGGATTCGGGCGCCAGCCTGGTGCGGATCGCGTTGATCACTTCCGGGTCGAGTCCGGCCTGCCGGGCAAGGCCTTCGTGCAGGGACCATTCGACCTGGCAGTTCGAGAAGCGGGCCGTGATCAGGATGGCCAGTTCGCTCTGGCGCGGTTCCAGGGAGGTGTTGTAGCGCACGAACTCGCCCAGGCTTTGTGCCCTGTGGGCGAATTCCGGGCTGTGGAGCCAGGTGCGGAAGGGGCCGGAGATGCTGCCTCTGGATTCGAGGATGGCGTCGTAGATCTGGCGTTGGGCGGTGTTCAGTTGTTCTCGGGTGAGTTGAGGGATTCTGCTCATGGTCGGACTCCGGGTTGGGCGTGGGTAGCGCGAAGCAGTGAGAATATCGGGGAGCCTGGAGCGGCGTGCAACCAATTTGACTTGGGCGTGCTGGGCCAAGGCAAAGCGGATGGCCGTGCCGCTGTTGAAGGGATTGGAGTAGTTCTGCTTCACGAGAAAAAAAACTACAGCAAGCGCCAAGCGCCCCCCAAGGCGTCGATGGACGCGACCGAGACTCGATGAACGAAGCATCCGCGCGCATCAAGATCAACAAGCTGCTAGAGGTGGCCGGGTGGCGCTTCTTCGCCGACGGGAACAAGCCCGCCAGCATCTGCCTTGAGACAGGCGTCACGATCAGGACATCCGATCTCGACGCCATGGGCAACGACTTCGAGAAGACCTCCAGGGGCTTCATCGACTTCCTGCTGCTCGACGATAAGGGATTCCCGCTCACCGTTCTGGAGGCCAAGTCCGAGGACAAGAATCCGCTGGTCGGCAAAGAGCAGGCCCGCAAGTACGCTCGCTCGCAGAACTGCCGCTTCGTCATCCTGTCCAACGGCAACCTGCACTACTTCTGGGATTTGGAGCGCGGCAACCCGCACACAATTACCACGTTCCCGTCGCCGGATTCGGTGGAGGGTTACCAGAAGGTCGCGCCCAACCCGCAGCGCCTGATCGATGAACGGGTCGGCGACGACTACATCGTCCTCACCCAGCGGCCCCAGTACGCGGCAGAAGCAGGGTGGCGCAATGAGGCCGAGCGCCCCGGCTATATACAGGCCCATGGTTTGCGCTTTTTGCGCCACTACCAGCTAAGGGCTATCCACCGCTTGCAGCGGGCGGTGGGGGACGGCGCCGACCGCTTCCTCTTTGAAATGGCCACCGGCACCGGCAAGACCCTGGTGGCCGCCGCGGTCATCAAGCTGTTTCTGCGCACCGGCAACGCCCGCCGCGTCCTCTTCTTGGTGGACCGGCTGGAGCTGGAGGACCAGGCGGCGAACAAGTCCTTCGTCCCCTACCTGGCCAACGACTTCGACGCGGTCATCTACAAGGAGAAACGCGACGACTGGCGCCGGGCACACATTGTGGTCACTACCGTCCAGTCGCTGCTGTTCAACAACAAGTACCAGTCGCTGTTCTCGCCCACGGACTTCGACCTGGTGATTTCGGACGAGGCGCACCGGTCCATCAGCGGCAACGCCCGCGCTGTGTTCGATTACTTCGTCGGGTACAAGCTGGGGCTGACCGCGACGCCCCGAGACTACCTCAGAGGCACCCATACGACCGGCCCAAATGTGCGCGATCCGCGCGAGGTGGAGCGCCGGTTGTTGCTCGACACCTACCGCACCTTCGGTTGCGAGAGTGGCGAGCCGACGTTCCGCTACTCGCTGCTCGACGGGGTGCGCGATGGGCATCTGATCAACCCATGGGTCGTTGACGCACGAACGGAGGTGACCACCCAGCTTCTCGCCGACGAGGGCTTTGTGGTGTCCTTCACCGATGACGAAGGAGAGCAGCAGGAGGAGGCGTTCAAAAAGCGCGACTTCGAGCGGGAGTTCTTCTCGGAAGCCACCAACGCGGTCTTCTGCCGGACCTTCTTGGAGAATGCGCTCCGCGATCCGATCAGCGGGGAGATAGGGAAGTCGATCGCATTCGCGGTGAGCCAGACCCACGCGGCCAAGCTAACGCAGCTATTCAACGAGATAGCCGACCGCATGTTTCCGGGCCACTACCAGTCGGACTTTGCGGTCCAAGTTACCTCCCACGTGCCGGACGCCCAGCGATTCGCGGTCAACTTTGCCAACAACAATCTCTTGGGGTCCGGCAACTTCAGGCGCGAGTACCGGACGAGCAAGGCGCGGGTATGCGTGACGGTCGGCATGATGACCACCGGCTACGACTGCACCGACATTCTCAACTTGGGCCTGTTCAGGCCGATATTCTCGCCGACGGACTTCGTCCAGATCAAGGGGCGCGGCACCAGGAAGCACAACTTCCTCGACCAGATGATCGGGCACCGTGCCACGGGCGACGACGCCGGGCCGGAGAAGACCACCTTCAAGCTCTTCGATTTTTTCGGCAACTGCCAGTACTTCGAGACCGAATTCAACTACGACGAGGTGATCGAGCTACCCCGTCCACAACACAGAGGCGACGAGCAAGGCGGCGACCAGGGGCCGCTTGTGCACCTCGGCGCCTACGAGCACTTGGGACGCGACATCCTCTCGACAATCAAGGAAGAGCGCATCGGGTACGAGGGCATGAAGATCGACCGGATGTTCTTTGACCGGTTTGCCGACGCGGTGCGCGAAAACGACTTCATTGCCCAAGCCGTCGAGTCGGGCCAATGGGACCGCGTCATCGACTACGTGAACCAGGAGGTTTTCGACAAGCCCGAGGAGTACTACACCCTTGCCAAGCTGCGCCAGGCCGCCGCGGTGGATCGCCGCTTGACCTTGCGCGAAATACTGGAGAAGGTCTTCGACCTCATCCCGCGGTTCAAGTCCAAAGACGAGCTACTCGAAGAGGAGTTTGGCAAGTTCGTCGCCGATCACAAGCCCGACGAAGCCGAGTCCATCACCGCGATCAGGGCGTACTTCAAGGCGTACCTGACCAGCGGACGGACCCGAGACATCATCGAGAATCGGCGCTTCACCGAGCTGGCGACCAACCCGGCCTTTTCCTCCCGCGACTATCGCGCGGTGCCGGAGCCGTACCGCGCACTCGTTCCCGAGTATGTCAAGGATTATGTGTCTCTGAACCAGTTCGCCGCCTAGGGAAGGTACACGACGTTCGAGCCGTGGAGATTCAGCTACTGAGCCTTTTTGATATGGGAGTAAAGATTTGAGCACGGAATCCCTACAGCCCCAGCCAGATGTTTTGCCGGAACAATTCCACCGTCTCGCAGAAATTGTACGTGAAGAATGCGCTCATCTTTCCTCAATACGAGAGATCGTTCTACATCCTGCGTACCAGCAGATCATAGGCATGGGGCCGCAAGCGCTGCCGTTGATTCTTAGAGAACTTGAACACAAGCCGGAACACTGGTTTTGGGCACTTCGGGCGATTGCACAAGAAGATCCCGTGCTTCCCGATCATCGGGGCGTTGTCGCAGAGATGACCCAGGATTGGCTGAACTGGGCGCGCAGGAAAGGGTTGCGCTGGTGAAGGAACATGGACCAGCAAACTCGGACAACTGGAAGACATCGAACACCAGGATCTCGACCATGTGGGTGAGGGAGATTATGGTAAGCCGGTTTTGTTCTTGAAGCGGCCTAGAGCGGACTTTTGAGCGTCTAGCCGGATACCATCAAGTTCCACCATGACATGGAAGTGGGGGCGTTCACCGAGCTGGCGCCCCATCCGGTCTTTTCCATCTGCGACCACCTTGTTTATCCGCAAAAAAACAGTGAACAGCACCCATTTTCCCCGTTCCATTCACTAATATTTGACAATATATAATGAATATATTACAATAACGACATGGCAACCACACAGCCGATAAGAAACCGCATCCAGACCCTGAAACGCGAGTACGATACCCTGAGCCAGGGCAAGGTATCGCTGCTGTCGATGATTGACGAAGTGGAGATACCTGAGAGCGTGTACAACTCGAACGCGATTGAGAATTCAACCCTCACCCTTGAGGAGACAGAGAGAATCCTGTTGGAGCAGATGCTGTCCCGAAATGTGTCCGTGCGGGAAGTCTTCGAGGCGAAAAACCTGGCCCGCGTCACGGAATACAAGCGCGCCAGAGCTAAAGATAGCGAGCTGAACAAAGACCTTATACTACGCTTGCATCAGATGCTCATCGGCGGCATTGACGATGCCATCGCCGGCCGCTTGCGCCAGCAGGGGGAATACGTGCGGGTGGGCACTCATATCGCGCCGGCACCCGAGCATGTCGAGCGCATGATAGATGACATCCTCGTCGAGTATTCCAGCGACCTCGGCGCCTACTTCCTCGACAAGATTGCCCGATTTCACCTAAATTTCGAGACCATCCATCCCTTTTGCGACGGCAACGGCCGTCTCGGGCGGGTCATCATCAATTTTCAGCTTCTCCAACTGAGGCTACCGCGCCTCATCATTCGCAACTCGGAGAAGGAGCGTTACTATCAGGCGTTCAGGGACTATGAAGACCGCCAAAACACGAGGACGATGGAAGGCATTATGGCGCTGGCGCTCACAGAGTCCCTGCACAAGAGGCTGAGCTATTTGCAGGGGGCGGTCATCATCCGGCTGTCGGATTATATCAAGCAGCATGGGCTTTCGGCACCCGCGGTCACCAACGCCGCCCGCCGCCAGACCATTCCCGCTTTTCGCGAGAGAGGGGTGTGGAAGATCGGGGCGGAATTCGTCTACCGGACCTGATATGCTCGACACCGCTACCAAACGCCGCATTGACACGGCCCGCGACATCCTCGTCGGCAAGGTGCCCGATCCCAAAAGCCAGGTAGAGCAGATTACTATCGCGCTCATCTACAAGTTCATGGACGACATCGACGCCGAGAGCGAAGAGTTGGGCGGCCAGCGCCAGTTTTTCGCCGGCGACTTTGCCCGCTACGGCTGGCCCCAACTGGTGCGCGCCGGCCTGGGCGGCCACGAGACCTTGAACCTCTACGCCGAGGCCATCGCCCGGATGCCGGAAAACCCGGGCATCCCGCCGCTGTTCCGCGACATCTTCAACAACGCCTATCTGCCCTACCGCGACCCGGAGACCCTGCGCGCCTTCCTCAAGGTCATCGACGAGTTTAGCTATGATCACAGCGAGCGGCTGGGCGACGCCTTTGAGTATCTGCTCTCGGTCCTCGGCTCGCAGGGCGACGCCGGGCAGTTCCGCACCCCGCGCCATATCATCGATTTCATCGTCGCCGTCATTGACCCGAAGAAAGACGAGGCCGTGCTCGACCCGGCCTGCGGCACCGCCGGGTTCCTGATTTCGTCCTACAAGCATATTCTCGAAGCTAATACCGACGACGAGGAGCACAGTACGCTCACGCCCGACGAAAAAGGAACACTCGCGGCCAACTTCAAAGGCTATGACATCTCGCCCGATATGGTGCGCCTGTCGCTGGTGAACCTGTATCTGCACGGCTTTGTCGAGCCGCATATCTCCGAATACGACACCCTGACCAGCGAGGAGCGCTGGAACGAGTATGCCGACGTGATTTTGGCCAATCCGCCGTTCATGTCGCCCAAGGGCGGCATCCGCCCGCACAGCCGCTTTTCGGTAAAATCCAAACGTAGCGAAGTGCTGTTCGTGGACTACATGGCCGAGCATCTGACGCCTACAGGGCGCGCCGGTATCATTGTGCCGGAGGGCATTATCTTTCAGAGCCAGACCGCCTACAAACAGCTACGCAAGATGCTGGTGGAAAATTATCTGGTGGCCGTCATCTCGCTGCCGGCGGGCGTGTTCCAGCCTTATTCAGGGGTCAAGACGTCCGTTCTGCTGCTGGACAAGGCGCTGGCGCAAAAGACGGATCGCATTGCCTTTTTCAAGGTGGAAAACGACGGCTTTGACCTGGGGGCGCAGCGGCGGGAGATTGCGGAGAACGACTTGCCGCAGGTGAGGGAGGAGCTTGGCGAATATCTGGGGCGGCTGCGGGCGAGTGAATCGGTGCTGACAGATGGTGTGGCAGAACCTGGGGTGGATTACACGACCACGCTTGGGCTGATCGCCGAGAAGGAGAAGATTGCGGTGGGTGGGGAGTATAACCTGAGTGGGGAGCGGTATCGGACTGAACACTCCACTCAATCTGAGTGGCCTTCTGTGAGAGTGAGAGATGTATTCAAGAAGGCAGAGGAAACTGTATTACCGATGTCGCTCCGTGGTCCCGTGAACTACGTAGGGCTTGAAAATATCACACAGACCAGTGGCCAACTATCAGGGAATGTAGGGACCAATAATCCAGCAGAGATCAAGAGTTTGAAGAACGTCTTTTGTCCCGGAGACATCCTCTATGGAAAGCTACGGCCGAATCTCAACAAGGTCTGGCTTTCGGATCGGGAAGGAATCTGCTCGACTGATATATTCGTCGTTCGATCCCTGGATGAACGTGTCTTGCCAACCTTGTACGCCTACATCTTTCGAAGTGGTCCATTTAATGATGCAGTCTTGGGCCAACTCAAAGGTGCACAGCTTCCGCGTATAGGTTGGCAGTCGTTTGCAAACCTTGAAATCCCCCTGCCGCCGCTGGAAGTGCAGCGGGAGATTGTGGCGGAGATTGAGGGGTATCAGAGGGTGATAGACGGGGCGCGGGCGGTGATTGACAACTACCGGCCGCAGATTGTGGTTGATCCTGAGTGGCCGATGGTGGCGATTGGCGAGGTTTGTAATCTTATCAATGGACGTGCTTTTAAGCCACAGGACTGGAAACGAGCTGACAGTGGTGGCCTCCCGATTGTACGAATTCAGAACCTAAATGCGCCTGACAGTGATTTCAACTATTACACTGGTGAGGTAAAAGATCGGTACATTATCAACCAAGGACAGCTTCTATTCTCATGGTCTGGCTCGCGAGGAACATCTTTTGGAGCGCATATCTGGAATGGAAGAAAGGCCATACTGAATCAGCATATTTTCAAGGTCGAATTTGATCAAATTCGGGCAACTAAAATGTACTTGCTCTACGCACTGAACAGAGCGGTCGCCGAAGTTGAACAGAATCTTCATGGTGGAGTCGGTCTTGTCCACATCACAAAAGGAAATTTGGAGAAGATACAAATACCCCTCCCGTCACTGGTAACCCAGCAAGCCATCGTCGCCGAAATCGAAGCCGAGCAGTCTCTTGTCGCCGCTAATCGGGAGTTGGTGGAGCGGATGGAGGGGAAGATTCGGGCGGCGATTGGGCGGGTGTGGGGCGAGAAATTGTAAAGAGGATAGATTAATGAACGAAAACGCACAATATGAAGTAGCACTATCCTTCGCTGGCGAACAGCGTGAATACGTTGAAGAGGTGGCGCGATTACTCCAGAACCGGGGCGTCTCCGTATTCTACGACGAATTCGCTGCCGACTGGCTTTGGGGAAAGAATCTCGCGGAAGAATTTCAGGACGTATTCGAGAACAGGGCCGACTATGTAGTGATGTTCATTTCTGAGGCGTACGTAGAAAAGGCTTGGCCGAACCATGAGAGACAGTCAATCCTGAGTCGTGCTGTGCAGAATAAAGGCGAGTATATTTTGCCGGTGCGCTTTGACGACACGCATGTTCCCGGTTTGCCGACTGCCATCAAGTACGAACAAGCCTGTGATCATACGCCGGCCGAACTTGCGGTAATGATCGCCGAAAAACTTGGAATCAAGCGTTTTGAGGGCAAGGCTTCGGATGTGCCACCCCCGCGGATGACGTCACTGACCGGAGAAGCCGTGTTCGATTACAGTAGCCACAATGGGCGCTACGTTATCGGTCGTGGGAAGCTTGAATTTGAAACCGACTGGAGTAAAGCGAGCGACATGGAGATCCATATTTACAACGATCCTCCTTCAATCAACGGCGTCGCGC
The DNA here is from genome assembly GCA_965219385.1 of Candidatus Latescibacterota bacterium. Lineage (GTDB taxonomy): Bacteria > Latescibacterota > UBA2968 > UBA8231 > UBA8231 > CBDCNM01. Next base: position 473,212 of record CBDCNM010000001.1, read on the forward strand.
TGACCCGAGGATACACATCCATCGCACAGGTACTGAACGCTGAGTCGTTGGACTATACGTCACGCGCCCGGACCCCCAAATGCGGAGAGATCGTCGTATTGCGGAACGTAAATGGCTTCTATGCCGCCGTGCATGTGCTGGAGATCAAGGACGACAAGCGAAGTGACGACAAGGATGAACTCCGATTCCGCTATGTTATTCAGGCAGATGGCTCAGACGGGTTCATGGAATTCAGCGACGTATAAAGGTCTGAGCTGTGTTTCCAACTGCTGCCGTTGATCCCGAGCAGTATCCAACCACCGTTGAGTCCTTCAATCGCCTAGAGAGATTGGTCAATCAGGAGAGAATCCTATGGTAACGGTTACTTTTGAGCTGCCAGAAGATGTGCTTTCGTCGGTGCGGAAAGATCCCGAGCGTTTCACCCAAGAGTTGCGTTTGGCTGCCGCTGTGAAATGGTACGAGATGGGGATAGTTTCCCAAAGCCGAGCAGGATTTTGGCGGCACACCTCAACTCGTTCTTGAATGGGCGGATATAGAAAAACGTGTCGTTTTTCCTTCACCCCATATCGTAAAATCCTTATTTCTCAATCCACGACTCCCTGATGACACATTTGATAAATCTCGCCCTTTGTATGGATCACTTATTGATAACTTCCATGATAATGAAAACTACTCTCAAGAGGTTATTTTCTATACTTGGCAGATGGCTTTCCTCAAATCTTTCGGCCTACGGCTGTTTAATGACAGTGGGGTAGTCGGGAAAAGGGTCCGCTTCGTCGGCTCAGTGACCAAAGACAGCGCAGTTATCGTCCTAGATAGGACCAATCGACCAACGCGTCCATATCGCAACAAAATGGAAGGAATGACAGACCTTACATTTGCACAACAACTTCGGAGCGATCCCGATCCCTGCGTACGAGAGCTTGATGACAGGTGGGAAATTACTATCGACTTCGGCGATGTTCGCCCTCGCGAAAAAATCTGGACGACCAGCTCGCTGCTCATCGGGTCAAGAAACGGAATCACAAGACTGGAGGGCGAGCTACAGGGCGACAACATACCAGAGCCTATTCCATGTGCACTCGAAGTTAGCTTTGAGGTCGGGCAAAGGCCAATGGAGAGGCTGGACGTCGAACCATACTTGGATGATCGGTAAGAAGTCATGATGACCAGACAGTGGACAGCAATTATTGAACGCGAAGGCGATGGCTATGTCGCCCTCTGCCCTGAGTTGGACATCGCTAGTCAGGGCGTAACCGTGGCTGAGGGTCGGGAGAATTTGAAGGAGGCATTGGAGTTGTTTTTCGAGGCGGCTTCAGCCGCCGAGATTGAGCATCGGTTGCACGAGGAAGTGTACGTAACGCAGGTGGAGGTCGCGTTTGGCTGCCGCTGTAAATCCGTATCTCGAATCGTTCAGTCATTCAATTGCTATAGTTAGACAACCATGAACTGGCCTGCGTGGTGGGATTGGGAGTTGGAGTTGTCGTCCCATCTGGAAAAGCGTATGCTCCAGCGCGATTTTAGTGAGATTGACCTACGCATTATGCTGGACCGAGCCACTGGGTATCACCCTGATTTTATAGAGGGACGCTGGATTATTGAAACGCATCATAGTCATCGCGCTTGGGAGATTGTTGTTGAACCGGATTTTTTGGAAAGGTCATTGGTTGTTATAACTGCTTACCCCCTTTGAGGAGCTAATCATGCGAGAACATTATTTGGAAATTACCTACCGTAAAGGAAAGCCGTTAGCTGCATACCTATACTTATCGAGTGCTTCGGGTGTGAGAAGTGTACGAACAGAGCCGAGAGATGCAGGTTTATTAGTGGATTTTGGCCCTGAAGGTCAACCCATTGGTTTAGAAATCACGGCACCAGAGCAGATGACGGCGGCTCAGATCAACGAGGTTTTACGCAGCCTTGATCTTTCTCCTATGAAAGAGGCGGACTTATCGCCGCTTGAGGCCGTGTGATACTTTATGATCCGCAGATGGACGCAGAATGGTAGAAACAAGACGATCCGCATCTCGAGTCGTTCAGTCATTCAGGATTGCTGATATAAGCGAGGAGTGAAAGCCATGTTGAAACGCCTGCAGATACGGAATTTTCGCGGCTTCAACGCGCTCGAAATCGACCAATTGAGCAGCATTAACCTCATTGCCGGCAAAAATAATTCCGGCAAGACCAGTTTACTTGAGGCAATTTTTCTGCTCGCTGGAGCCGGAAACGCGCAAATGGCAATAAGTGCCAATGCTATCCGCGGCTTGGAACCAAACCGCGTTCCGGCAGGTGATCCCTTCTGGAAACAGTTCTTCTCCGACCTAGACATGGGGCGGTCCATTGAGATTGAAGGGGATCATATATCGCATGGTCGATTGGCGTTGGAAATCTCATCGGTGCGACAGCTCACTACTGAGACTCCTACTGATTATATTGGCGAAATTTCGGGGACAAACGTTTTTGACGAACGTTCTCTTATATTTCAGTATAGCGATCCTTCAGGTAAACCAGTTAAAAGCCATATACGTATGAAGGGACAGCATGTTGAGGTCAATCCGATTGCTACGAACGTCCCATTTAAGGTGATAATTCTCTCGTCTCAAACCAGGAATAGCTCTGATGATGCCACAAGGCTGGCAATATTAAGACGACAGAAACAGGGCGATCTGCTCTTAAAAGCACTACAGGTCATCGAGCCGAGACTGCAAAGCATCGAGGACAATTCCTCCAGTGGCACACCCATGATCTGGGGGGATATCGGGTTGTCCGAACTGGTGCCGATGCCAGTAATGGGCGAAGGCATGACCCAAATCGCCCGGCTTGTTTTGGCCATAGCTTCCGCACCGGATGGCGTCGTTTTGGTAGATGAGGTTGAAAACGGCATTCACCACTCCGTACTGCCCGATGTCTGGCGGGCCATTGATGAAGCGGCCAAGCAGTTCCGCACGCAGATATTTGCGACCACGCATAGTTTTGAATGTATAGAAGCGGCGCATCGCGCTCTTGGCTCTGACGGCTTTCTCCTGCACCGGCTCGAAGCCAGCGACGCGGAGAATCGCTGTGTTACCTTTAAGCCAAATGGAATCAGTGCCGCGATTCGACACGGGCTTGAGGTGCGCTAGGGATGCCAAAACCAACAGAAATCAAATCGGCAATCCAGCTTCTCGTCGAGGGCAATGATCAGCGCAATTTCTTTGAGGAATTCACTAGTCATCTCTCGATTGCCAATGTCCAGATTCAGAACTTTGGCGGCGTCAACCAACTACGCGATTTCCTGGAAGGGATCATGAGCGCGACCGGGTTTCGTGAGACCGTCCAGAGTCTCGGCATCGTTCGGGATGCGGAAGCGTCCGCCGGAGGGGCGTTCCAAAGCGTTCAGTCCTCACTGAGGAATGCCGCACTGCCTGTGCCGGACAGCCCCGCAGAACGCACTGACACCAGCCCGGCGGTGGCGGTGCTGATACTACCCGGCGATAATCGCCAGGGTATGCTTGAGACGCTACTGTGCGAGAGCTTTGCGAATACCTCGGCGGATCGCTGCATTGACGACTTTTTCAAGTGTGTCGAATCTTTGCCGGACGTGTCCTTCGAGAGATCAGACAAGGCCCGTGCCCATGCCTATATCACAACAAAACCCGAGCCTCATCTTTCCGTAGGCGTGGCAGCAAAGAATGACTACTGGGATTTGAAGCACAGCGTTTTCAGTACTGTCCGCGATTTTCTACAAATGATAGCTACAACTACTCCGTGAGCGACCACAGGAGGGATGAAATCAGCCGGAAGCTCCGCTGAGCGAACGATCAAGGGACCAAAGGCTGAAAATTCGGCGCTTTTACAGGTCTAAATTTATTTGAAATGCCATTAGAGTCCATACGAAAATTCCCATCTGGGCTTCGAGCAGGGTGACCGGGGCGGCGGGGTGGCGACCCACGCCCCTTCTCGCTGGCGCTCGGGCTGCGGAGCGAATTTTCGTACCGGCAAATCCTGGAAAGGAAAAATCCCCATGGCCAAAATCAAAGCAATCCGCTGCATCCGCACCCGCGCTAATGGCGTCTGGCTCATCGTCAAAGTCATCACCGATCAGCCCGGCCTCTACGGCATTGGCTCGGCCAGTGATTACTACCATGCCTCCACCGTGAAAAACGCCATAGAGATTATGACCCCGCGCCTCATCGGCCGGGACGCCAGCCACATCGAGGATATCTGGCAGAGCACCTACACCAGTGCCTACTGGCGCAATGGCTCCATCCTGAACACCGCCCTGGCCGGCATCGACATGGCCCTGTGGGATATCAAGGGCAAGGAGGCAGGTATGCCGCTCTACCAGCTCCTGGGCGGGCCCTGTCGCAGTGCCGTGCCCTGCTACGCTCATGCGGGAGGGGGGGATTTTTCCTCGGTGGTTGAAGATGTACAGCGCTATATCGAAGAAGGGTATCCCGTCATTCGCTGCCAGCTGGGCGGGTACGGCGGCGGTGGATTCATCGAGCCCGATCGAGCGCGGCGCCCGACCAACGCCTGGCCCCAGGACTCGGTTTTTGACGACGTAGCCCTGGTGGAGACCATCCCCAAATTGTTCGAGCATCTGCGCGAAAAACTGGGGTTTGGTCCCAAGCTCACCCACGATGTCCACGAACACTTGCGGCCCCAGAGCGCCGTGACCCTCTCCAAGCTCCTGGAACCCTACCGTCTCTACTTCCTGGAAGACGTGCTTCCCCCTGAACAAATCGAGTGGTTCCGCTTGATCCGGGAGCAATCTACCACTCCCCAGGCCATGGGCGAACTGTTCGTCAACCCGCACGAATACGTGCCTTTGATCACCCGGCGTCTGATCGACTATGTCCGGATCCGGGTCTCCAAAGCGGGCGGCATCACCCCCTGCCGCAAAATCGCCGCTCTGTGCGAGTACTTCGGAGTGGAGACGGCCTGGCAGGAGGGGGCCGACAACGACCCGGTAAACCAGGCCGCGGCCATGCACCTGGACTTGATGAGTCCCAGCTTTGGCATCCAGGAAGAAAACCACTTCGACCAGCAAGAACGGGATGTCTTCCCTGGTCATGCGCGCCTGGAGGGAGGGTATCTCTATCCCAACGATCAGCCTGGTCTGGGGCTGGATATCGACGAAGAAAAAGCCGCTACCCTGCTCCAGGCAGACCGGTTGTCACCCACCTATACGGCGGAGGACCGCAAAGCAGACGGGTCGGTCGTGCGTCCTTGATTTAGACCCCCTCAATCCATAAACAGCCCGCCGTTCACGTCGATGATCTCGCCGGTGATGTGGCGCGAGTCCTCCGAGGCCAGGAAGAGGGCGCAGTTGGCCACGTCCTCGGGCTGGCCCTTTTCGCCCAGGGGGATCTGGTCGATGAGGTGGGCGTGCTGGGGGCCCCGGGTCATGGCCGTGTCGATGACCCCCGGGGCGATGCCGTTGACCCGTACGCGGTAGGGGGCACAGGCGCGGGCCAGGCCGATGAGCATGCTCAGGATCCCGGCCTTGGCCGCGGTGTAGGGCGGCCCCACGGCCAGGCCGCCGGCTTTGGCCGCCAGGGAGGTCATGCTGATGATGGTGCCGGTGCGGCGTTCCTTCATGTGCGCCACGACCGCCTGCATGCACAGGAAGGTGCCCTTGAGATTGATATCTATGGTGCGGTGCCACAGCTCTTCGCTGCAGTCCTCAAAGGTGCAAAAAGCCACGTAACCGGCGTTGTTGACCAGGATGTCGAGGTGCCCGAAGCGCTCCAGGACCTGGGCGAAGCCGGCCTGGACCTGGGCCTTGGAGGACACGTCCATTTCCAGGGCCAGGCTCTCGGTGGGCAGGGCAGCGTCTGTTTCCCGGGCGGTATTCAGGTCGATATCCGCCACGGCAACTCGGGCGCCCTCGCGGGCGAAGGTCTTGCAGATGGCTTCGCCTATGCCGCGGCCCCCGCCGGTGACCAGGGCTGTTTTGTTGGCTAGTTTCCCTTCCATAGTTAATTCTCCTTTTCAGGTTACAAAACCAAAAGCATGGCGAGAGCGCCAACAACGGTGCCGATTTTGGCCGGCCAGTTCAGCCGTTCCTTCCAGTGGTAGTGGGCAAAAAAATTGTCCATCATTACCACGGCACAACCCTGCAGCGAGAAGAAGAGGATGCCCGGCACCTCGCTCAGGGCGGTGAGCACCATGAACAGCGCCAAAAGATTGTAGAAGCCAATGCCAGCCCCCATGTACAGATCCTGGGCTCTTGGCCGGCTGCGTTGCAAGGCGATGACTACGCACCCCAGGCCCCCGGCGGTAAAGCCGATCACCAGGAGCACGAGCAAACGCTGCTCGTCCAGACCGGCGTGGTGCACCCAGCCCAGGGTGGCATGGCTGACCCCCTGCAACAGGAAGATCCCCAAAACCAGCCCCAGGGTCGCCGCTCCCGAGAATTTCGTGCCCGGATTATGGCCCCGGGTCATCAGAATCAGCGAGACCACCGCCAGCAACAGACCAACCACCTGCCAGGGGGTGACTGCTTCGCCCCAGATCCACACCGAGGTCATGACGGGAACCACGATGGCCAGGCGGAAAGCCGTGAGGACGGCGCCTACGTCGGCGATTTCCAGGGCCCGGGTCATCAACAGCATGGAAATAATAAAAGCAACCCCGGTCGGGATGCCAACCTTGAGAATCGGTCCGGTGAGGACCAGTTCACCGCGAATCAGGTAGTAAATCGCCAGGAGTATGCCAACCACCAGATAGTTAGTGGATACCACGATCGGGGCCTGGCAGGCGCGACGCTGAGACCACTTGAAGAGTTGTCCGAAACCAAATGAAAAGAACAAAGAGAGGATGAGCCAGAGCATGTGTTTATTGAAGGGTTTGGGATAATTTTGCAACTTAGCCTATTGCTGGCTTCTTATTTCTACTATAATAGTGCCCACAACAAATGGTCAACAAAAAATAGAGAATTTTTTTCCGACGTTAAGGAAGATGAGGCGAGCGCTAAAATAAGGAGAGTAGATATGAGCAACCAGGAAAACAGCCGTGAATTTGAACGTCCTTTCCCGGCTCTGACCCCGGCTCAGCGCTACCATCTGGACGTCAACGGCTACGTGGTGGTCGAGAACACCCTGAATCAGGACCAGGTCGGGCAACTCCACGAGGCCATGCAGCGGCTCAAGCGGGATTTGCTGGCAGCGGGAGCCGCGGAGAAGTCCGGCGAGACCTATGTCCGGGGCTGTCGCTTTTCCTCGGTCCGCCCGAACTACGTGCACTTTGCCCACATCCTCGAAGCCGACCCGGTCATCTTCGATTATCTGACCCATCCACGGCTGGTCGGAATGGCCGAGGAACTGGTCGGAGGCAGCGTGCGCCTGGAGGAGTCGGAGGCGGTGATCAACACCCGCAACCCGGAAGAAAACCTGGACGAGTCGCCGCGCTATGGTTTCCACACTGGCACGCGGCCCCAGGTCGGGACCTACACCGAGAACGGCCTCTATCACTGCAACTTCGTCAAGACCCTGACCAATTTGACCGAACTGGGCCCGGACGACGGGGGCACTGTGGTCATTGCGGGCAGCCACAAGGTCCAGTGCGACCAGCAAGAGATCATCGCCTGCGCCTGCGAAGATCCTTCCCTGATCCACCAGGTAGTGGCCCCGGCCGGTTCCACCTTGCTGTTCGGGGAGGCCCTGATCCACGCCACCGGCCAGATCCGCAGCGACCGCGAGCGGGTGATCATCATCGGGGGCTACACCCCGCCGATGTTTCAGGCATGGAACGGCCAGGAGCCCACGGACGGCTTTGTGGTACAGACCCCGGAACCCTACAAAACCTTTATCTCGGGGAGCGCTAAATGGCGCTGGGAAAAGCGGTTCCGGAGGCTGGATATGCCGGTGGCAGGAGCGGAGAAATGAGGTGGTACATTGGGGTGAGCAATACAGCCACGGGAGGAGGTATCCCATGAACGCAGACCCGTTCCGCTTCGATGCGGCCACCAACCCTTATGGGTGCTCCCCGAAAGTGGTGGAGGCCATGGTGGAATTCGCCCGTTCAAGGCAGTACCGCCTGTACGGCGAAGAGAGCGGGGAATCCCTGCGCGAAAACCTGGCCACTCATCTGGATCTTTCTCCCGAGAACTTCATGCTCTACAATGGCGCGGGAGAAGCCCTGGTCTGGCTGTTCATCGCCCATCTGGTGCTCAGGCCGGGCCGCCTGATGGTGGCCTATCCGTCCTATGAACGCTTTGTCATGGCGGGTAAGCGCTGTGCGGCCGAGGTGGTCGAGGTCCCTCTGGAAAACGACGATTTTTCTCTGTCTGTAGAGCGGTTCATTGAGACCAGCCGGCGCCATAAGGTCAGCGTAGGCCTGCTGAGCAATCCCAATAACCCTTCGGGCAATCTCCTGCTCGATGCGGCTGCCCTGTCCAGGTTGCTCGAAGAGATGCCGGAGTGTCTCTGGATCGTGGACGAGGCCTACGGGGATTACGCGGGAGTGGGTTTTGCCTCCTGGGTGGAGGAGAGGAAAAACCTGGTGGTGCTGCGTACCTTTTCCAAAGCCTACGGGCTGGCCGGTCTGCGGGTCGGCTATGCCGTGGCGCACCCGTCCGTCATCCAGCTCCTTGTCCGGCTCCAGATCCCCTGGGTGGTGGATTCAATGGCCCTGGTGGCCGCGCAGGCGGCGCTGGAGGATCAGGAGTACCTGGACGAGGTAGTGGCGCAGATTCGGAAGGACTGTGGCCGTTTCTACAAAGCCCTGAAACAGGTTCCGTACTTCCACGTCTATCCGAGTGCGGCCAATTTTTTTCTGGTGCGGCTTGAAAATATCGATCCAGTGGAGTTGAAGGACTATCTGGAGCGGCACAACATACGGGTTCGCAGGCGGCCGGATATGCCGCAGTACATGCGGTTTACCTCGCTGACAGAGGAAGAAAATCAGTACCTGCTGGATGCTGTTCGACGTTTGATTTAATTTGGGAAGAGGCGTTTGGAATTCCTGACATATCTGACGATGTTTTCATGAATGCTTTCATCGCCACGAGGTAAAACTGGAGAAGGAGAGAAAAATGAGCGAATTCAAAATTATGGGTGGTATTTGCATGGTAACCGTACAGTTCCTTTGCATGAATGGCTGTGCAAAGTCAGAGAATGTGCCACCCCAGACAGAGAAGGTAGAGTGGGGCTACGAAGCAGAGAACGGGCCGGACGTTTGGGGCCAGCTAAGCCCGGAATACGTCCTTTGTGCCGAGGGGACGCGCCAATCTCCGATCGACCTCGTAAACCCCACGTCGGCAAAGCTTCCTGCTATCGTCTTCAACTACCAGCCAACAGCTCTGAATATCCGCAATAATGGCCACACGATTGAAGTAGCGTCCACTGAAGAAAACTGGGTTGAGGTTGATGGCACAAGGTATGAACTTCTGCAATCCCATTTCCACGCGCCAAGCGAACATACGATGGCCGGCAAACCATTTGATATGGAGATGCACCTCGTTCACAAAAATGAGGATGGCACGTTGGCTGTCATTGGGGTGCTAATTGAACAAGGTGGCGACCATGCCGCATTTAATCCTCTATGGGCGCATTTGCCAAGCGCCCCGGGCGAAGTGAAACGCATTGAGAATGTCACCATTAATGCCGCCGATTTGTTGCCGAGCACGAGGCATGCCTATCGCTACGATGGTTCGTTGACTACCCCGCCTTGTTCGGAAGGAGTCAAGTGGTTTGTGCTGACAGCACCCATTGAACTGTCTGAATTGCAAATCGCCGCATTTGAAGCCATTTTCCATGACAACAATCGGCCGATACAGCCGATGAATGGGCGTGAACTTCTCGTGGATATTGCAGAAGACGACTAAAACCGGGACGCTCTTTTGGAAGCTGTCTCAAAATTCCGCCCAACAGGAGGCCCATTCGTTTCATTCAGAGAACCTTTCGGTTTTTGCGTTTCAGATAACATCTTCGTGCCCCCGAACCGCGCAGCGGTTTGGCGAAGGCCGAGGCGCCACCGGCGCCGCAGTGCAACACCGATGTGTTAGCTGAAGTCGATCTATTTCCAAGATTACATTTTCCGGACTATGAAGTATGCACGTCTGCCCAGCTCATAGGGCTCGCAATCCAGTGACGAAAAAGTATCGCACACCTCGAAACCCACCTCGGAAAAGAGAAATGTCAACTCTCGAAATCCATAGACCCGCATAGAACTGGTCTTCGTTTCGGAAATTCCGTTCGCAACCAAAGTCCATTCATTATCGATCCGGCTCTCCATGTGTCGGTAGTTCGTGTCCTCCAGGACAACTATTTCACCTACTTTGCTCCAACTGCGGAGCTGGAGTCTTGGGAGTATTGTTTCAGCGACATTGGGAATATCCAGAGCAAACCTCGAATCAGTCTTGAGCGTTCGATGCACTGCTTCGAGGAATTGCCTGTTTCCGTCGTCGTCGAAGTATCCGAAACTTCCCCAAAAACAGAATGCCGCATCGAATGTCTCAATCCAGGACAGATCCCTCATATCCGTCTCGACAAGCTCAAGACCAAGATTCGCTTCTTGTGAAGCGGATTGCGCCTCTTGAAGCAGGACTGTCGTGATGTCAACGCCGGTTACTTTATAGCCCCTCTCAGCCAGCGGAATCGCCAATCTACCATTGCCGCACGGCACATCGAGAACCCGACATCCTGGCTTCAAATTGAGCGCGCGCACGAGAAAGTCTACCTCGTCTGAGGTACGCCCTGCTCGCATATTTCTTTGAACGTCGAGCCAGTTTCCCGCAAAAAAAGTGGTCCACCACTCAGTACTCACGTTTAACCTCCAATCTCGGGTCACTCCAATATTCGATTTCGGCTAACGTCTTCCGGTTGCCGAACCCCGAGCCCGTCGAGGGGTTGCCGAAGGCCAAGGCGGCACAGCCGCCGCAGTCGCAACCGGTTGTTACCGGATTTGAAATCTCGACCTACCCAAACCCTTTGGCTCGGATCCATTCGATTGAGGTCGAGGTCTCCTCGTCAAGAACTTCCAAGCACCATACAGCCTCCGGCGCACGCTCCAGAAGTGCACTGCACACCTCACCAATAGGGATGGTCCCTTGGTCGAGAGCGAGGTGCTCGTCTGACTCACCGTGATTGTTGTGCATGTGGACCCACCCGATTCTCGGTCCAAGTCGTTCGATCCACGCTATGGGAGTCTCGCGAGAGTTGCAATGGCAGTGCCCGATATCCAGACAAACGTCGACTCGTGGATCGTCGATCGCGTCGATAACTTCAGCGAGCAAAAGGGCATCCCATTCCAGCATGTTCTCAACATGGTAGCGGACAGATGGTTCCTTGCCGTCGAGGAAGTCATGCCAGAACGCAACACATCGACGCAACCAATTCCGGGGTGCGCTGGTGCCTGGGACGTACCCGTGGTGCAGAATGATGTCGGGACACTCTAGTTCACGGGCGAAACGGCACGCCAGTTCGAATCGATGTCTTGTCACCTCCCGGATCATGGGATCATAGCTTCCAGCGCACAGATCACCGAAAGGACCGTGCAGGGACCGTGGCTGAAGATGGCCCAGAGCTCTTTGCAATTCGGGCACCTTCTCTGGCTCGAGGAAAGACTGGATCTCGATCCCATACCCATTCTGACGACAGATAGCTGCGAGCGTGAGGTCATCGACCGCGATCATAATTCGATTTGGTTTGGAGCTCGTTGCCACTTCCTAAACTCATTTCCGGTAACGTTCAGGGCCTCCGAACCGCGTAGCGGTTGCGCGAAGGGCGCAAGCCCGAAGCCGGGGGCACGGTGTTAGCAGACGTTGTCCTTCAAGGGACAGTTACCTATCCCCTCTCCAGGTGCGGCCGCACCTCTCGCTCCAAGCGGTCCGATAGCTCGTCTTCTGCTACATCCAGTGCATAGTCCATCTGAATGCCCATCCAGAATTGGGGTGACATGTTGAAATAGCGAGCGAGTCTCAGGGCGGTATCAGCCGTAATGCCTCGTTTCCCCAACACGATCTCGTTGATGCGTCGGGGCGGTACGCCGATGGAAAGCGCGAGGTGGTTTTGACTGAGATTCATCGGCTTGAGGAACTCTTCCAACAACACTTCCCCGGGATGAACAGGAGCCAATTTCTGAGCATACATAAGTCTATTTCCCTAGTGATAGTCTACGATCTCAACGTTGTAGGCATCGCCATTTCGCCAAGTGAAACAGATACGCCATTGGTCGTTGATTCGAAGTACTGGCCGGCCCGCTCGCCACGGAGTTTCTCGAGGCGATTGGCTGGTGGCACCCGAAGATCAGCTAGTGTAGTTGAACGATTGAGCATGCGAAGCTTGCGAACGGCGGTCTGTTGAATATCGCTGGGCAGCTTTCCAGATCGGGTGCGTTGGAATATCCGTTCGGTTTCTCGATCTCTGAAGGATCGTATCATGAGTACAATATATAACGCTTGTCATTAAACGACAAGCATTATACTGGACGAAAATACAGCCTGTGTCGAACAATGTCTGCTAACTATCTGATATGGGATTTTAGCTACTCCATAAACCGAAACTAATGAGGAATTGAGTAGTGCTGAATCACCGACTTTCAGCGCGCCACTGTTTGGCTAACCAAAGCAGACGCGATTGCCAACGTTACTGTTGATATGCCTACTCCAACGATTGTTCAGCTTAATGTACCGGTTGGCTTCGAAATCCTAAAACGAAGCTGCTGGTGCAGTACGGGACGTTACCAGACTGGAACAGGCTGCTTTCAAAGCATTCATATTTGAAGTAGCCTCTATTCAATTCCATCATGCGCTGAATAATACCCATCCCTACACCTTTCCCTCCGTATCCAAGCTCCTGCGCGTAATGACCTCTGACGCCGGCTTTTGTCAATTCTGCCTTGCGACCATTGTCAAAAGCCAGGCTGGTCATTTCGAATTGCATCTCCACGAAATCGGGTGAAATAACACCAAATGTCACTTGGATTGCGGTATCCGGCTTGCAGTATTTGAGGCAATTGTCAAACAGTTGCGATATTGCTGTCCTTGCGGTCGCAAAATTTACGAAACAATATTCGGTGGATGTACCGATATTAACACGCAATTTGCGAGTTCGGAATTCCTGCTCATAGAGGTAGTAACTCATCAGGCAGACCGTATGCACGCGGTGGCGTTGGAAGTCACTACGATGGAGGTTGACCGTTGGGGCGACAAAGTCAATCACGCTGTATTCGGACATTATCTGCCCTGTCGATTGCAGGACATTTAAAATCTCACTAGCAAAGTTTCGAGGATTTTCAGTGAGTTTGTCTCGTATGTACTCAACCTTGTCTGCAGATGAAGATAGATCATGTTCCGAAATTAGCGAGAGCAGCTTGTTGTTGATTTCGGCGTTGAGGTTTCGCGTGTTGTGGACCGCCAGTTCGGTAGCATCGTGTTCGAGCGAGCTGCGCGTAGCAGCTATGGCTAGCGAGGCTTCGTAGCCGCGTAGTGCCAAGTTGGCAAAATAGTTCGCTTGCTTTCTCGTCTTCGCCTCTTTGAGACAGAAGCAGTACCATCTATTGGTGTCTTGATCAAACCTAGAAAGACTGTACCGACCATTCTTGCACAGGCCGTTGTCTGGTTTTCCGTTAGCTGGTGGTTGAAGACATTTATCGCACGCCGGTCGGTGACCCGTCTCCTCATGTCGGAACACGTAGTTACCACTGTGGCCATCATAGCATGCGAATCTCATAGGGAAGTGACATAGGTGGCTAATTGCGTCATTTTGGACGCAACGTCCAATCCAACCAATGCGAATTTGGCAACCCGTTGGGTGTCGAGTTCTCCGCTTCGCTGGATGCACTTGCGGAATTGCTTTTCGAATTCCTGAATGCTCATCTCTTTGCCCATGTTTACCTTATACCGCTGATATATGGCTTCCACGCAGTGTTGCCAGTCAAATGCTTGAAGCGCAAGTTGCTCAACTGTTCTAATGAACTGATATGGTTGTCCGTCCTTGTAAACACGTGCGTCGACAAGATCGATGGCCTCATCAAAAATGTCGTGCTCGCGGACGGAAGAATAAAGTAAAACCCTTTTGTTCGGATAGTGGTCTTTTAAGCCTTCCACTAAGCCCATCCCATCAGGATATCTGAGTTTTTTGCCGACACCAACAATGTCGAGACAAAGGATGTGGGAATCCAACAGTTCCGTGTTATCGAATTTGTCCAGGTCGGAGAGGTAGCGTACGCGCCAGCCTTCGTTAGCCAGGTCCTGCACAAGCTGAGGTTTTCGATCATCAATGACCAAAATCCGTGCCAACTGCTTTACTGCAGACACCGATCGTGGCGCAGTTACTCTTTTTTGATGCCGATTGAATATTGAAAACATGTGCGTTCTCTCATAGAATCATACTATCAATTGAGCTGCGAATTACGGTATATTTTCTTCTATTCTGGAAATATATCTCAAAGATATTGATTCTTCCTTTCCCATTTCAGATATCGTTCTCACAATTCACGAAGTCGCGAAAGCGACTTGCCGAAGGCCAAGCGCCGAATGGCGCGCAGCGTGAATTGCTGTGATATATGACGTGGGTATGATTGCTCCAAGGCTGATCAACGCAGAGAGGTAGCGACGCGAGAGTGCGTTAGCGTGCATGGCTTTGCAACAGTGTCGCTTCCACGTCACCACGTGGTGGGAATAGGCAGCAACAGATCTCCTTGAATTGGCACAAATCGCGTCGACGATTCGATTAGACGACTAGCAGTTAGTCCTGGGACACCGTACACCTCGACGGACTTGGATTCCTTGATTAGCTTGTCAATTGCAGGCGCGTAGTCTCCGTCACCTGAAGCCAGGACAGCGACATCCACGCGATCTGCGTACTCCAACATATCGACCGTAATGCCCACGTCCCAGTCCCCTTTGGCTGAGCCGTCAGCTCTCTGAATATAAGGCGCGAGCTTTACCTCAAAACCGAGCCGTTTCAGAATTTGCTGAAATTGGGCCTGCTTTCTGTCGCCTTTGTCAATAGCATAGGCTACTGCCTTCACCAGTTTCCGGCCGGCTGTCGCCTCCCTGAGGAAAGAACCATAGTCGAAATGGCAATTATGTTGCTGCTTAATTGTGTAGTAAACATTCTGTACATCTGCGAATACGGCTACGCGATCCACGTCAGTTTTTCTCCAGCGCCTGCAGGCTCCTGATTTCTACCGTGCCAGCTTTGCCTCTGTCGAATTTCACTGGTACTGTGACAACCCATGTCATATATCTACTTATATCCGAACAATTGGTTCGGGTAATGGTAGTTATACGCCACTTATACGAAACAAAGGTACGTATTTTTGTGGATAGTCGCAATCGCTACGGGGCGGGAGAATTGGGCATAAGTGCGCACAGAATGTTGAGATAGCAGGATTCGTTCGGATTGGGGTGCCAGGTAGTCCAGTAGAACGCTAAAAAGCAAAAGCTGGCGTGAAATTGGTCTATTGGGACGGAGATTTTAAAAAGGCTTCTTCTCAAGCATTCAGTTTGGTCGCCAGTTCGTGGAAGTCGGCGGCCTCCAGGTCGAAGGAGGGATCGGCTATGAGATCGGGGTCCCCCTCAGGGCCGAACTCCAGGGGGCGGGGGACGAAGATAGTTTTGAAGCCGACGGCCTGAGCCCCGCGCAGGTCGTGAATATGGGCTGCGACCATGGCGATCTGGTCCGGGGCCAGACCGAGCAATTCGGCGGCTGTCTGGTAGACTTCGGGGTCGGGCTTGTAGTGGCGCGCCAGTTCGGCGGACAGGATGCAGTCCCACGGCAGGCGGGCGTGTTTGGCCATGTTGGTCAGCAGGGCCATATTGCCGTTGGACAGGGCCGCGACCACGAATGTGCGGCGCAGGCGCTCCAGCCCCTTTATGGCATCCGGCCAGGGTTGGAGACGGTGCCACACCCGGTTCAGGTCTTCCTTTGCGGCTGCGCTCAAGCCGTCGATGTGAAATTCGTCCAGGAGCTGGTCGAGGATCAGGCGGTGGAGCCCGTCGATGGGGGTCCAGGGCAGATCCCCGCGGCGCACCCGGTCCATGGCCGGCTCGTACCCGCGGCGCCAGGCATCGGCGAATTCGGCCCAGTCCACCCGGATGCCTCTGGCGCGGCCGAGTTGTTCGCCGACGCGCACGATGCTGGAGCGCCAGTCCACGACCGTGCCGAAGACATCGAAGGTGAGGGCTTTGATGGCGGATAGATCCATGGCTATTGCGACCGGCCGCTGCGCAGGGGATTGTGCGGCGCAAAAGGGGTCTTGTCGATGTTTTCGAGCTTGAGCCAGGAACGATAGGGTGACCCTGCTTCGCCGGCACTGGCAAAATCGCACAGCCGCAGCTTGCGCCCATCGCCTGCCGTGTATTCCAGCACCACCATGGTGGGCAGATCGTCTCCGCCAGGCACGAGCCGGTCCTTCAGGGCGCGGGCGTCGAGGATTGGAAGGTCGGCCAGATCCATGTCGTTGAGGCGGCGGTCGTAGGTCAGCAGAATGGGGCCGCGGTACAGGGAGGTCTTGCCGCGGCACTCTTTTTCGCCCACCCAGAAATGCGGCGACATATCCAGGTCGAGTTCCACCTTGTCGCCGCGTTTCCACCTGCGCTCCAACTCCAGGTAGGAACCGGATTCCACCCCGCAGATGCTTTTGCCGTTTACCTTTACTCTGGTTCGGGCGGACCAGTAGGGGATGCGCAATTTTAGGGTGAATGGGGCGGCGCGCGTGGGAGAGACCCTGATTTCGATCCGGCCCCGGCGGGGGTACTCGGTGTCCTGCGCCAGCTCGACATCGAGTCCGGGAGCGAGCCGGGTCTTCGCGCTGCCGGGACCGTACCAGTTGAGCGCCAAGCCTTCCGGGCAGCGCATCAGGGCCCAGTCGCCGATTATCCCCAGGCCTCGCGGACCATTGACGCTGCAGCAGTTCAGTTCGGGGGTGCCTTCGCGCGCCTGGAAGACAATGTCGTGGGCACTGGCCTTGCGCACCCCGTCCATGGGGGTGTTGTAGGTCACCCAGCGACCGGTGTGGGAGTGCAGGCCGAGCGCCGAGTTGAGGGTGGACAGCTCGATTTCGTCGGCGACTACGGAATTTCCCGTGAGCCGCAGCATTTCCACGCTGAGGGCGATCCAGGCCACGGTACAACAGGTCTCGATGGCGCCCGGGTGGTAGGGATTGCCCTGGGCCCGTTCCCCGGAGGTGAAGCCGCCGTTGTTGTGGCGGTCGAGTTTGACAATGCTCCACCAGATGTGCTCGAAGGCCCTGCGGTAGTCTTCCTCGCCGGTGATCCAGTAGAGTTCCACCAGCCCCATGATGGGGTGCAGGCTTTCCCAGCGGGGCTTGGGGGTCTGGTAAAATTCCTCTCCGGCCAGTGCGGTTCTCAGGTAGTCGCCGGCCAGGGGGCCCTCCGGACTCTGGCCGGCGAATTCATCAACGATTTGCAGGGCCATGTCGAGGTAGGGCCGGGTCCGGGTTTTGCGGTAGAGGAGGCAGAGGGAGTGGATCACGGCCAGGTTCATTTCGGTACTGCCGGTGTCCACCAGGCGCCGCCGTTTTTTACCCAGGTATTTGGCGCAGATGAGATCCGCTATGCCGATGGCGGATTCGAGCGCCTTTTTGTCGGAGGTCTCCTCGTGCCACAGCATCAGGCCCAGCATGATGTGGTAGTGTCCCCAGGAATCCCAGGTAGGGCCGCCTTTCCCCGAAGTATTGGCGGCCTTGTTGGCGAGCCGGTACTTGCGGGGCCAGGGGCCCAAGTACCCGTCGTCGGCCTGGAGCTGGACCAGGCGGTCGACGAAATTGCGGAGGTATTGCTTCAGGTGAGGATCTCGGATGAGGCGCAGGATCTGCACGGCGCTGGTGAGGTACTTGCCGGCGAACTCCCCGGCCCAGGGCACCATATTGCGCCGGGGCAGCCGATCCCGGTCGTGGAACATTTCCAGCATGGCCGGGTTGGCACTGGGAGCCACCTTGAGCCACTGTTCGGTCACCCCGGCCAGATAGTCGGCTACGGGGCCTTTGAGCCGGTAGGTGGTCCGGGGGATGCGATTGAGCACAGGTTTCATTGTCGTCTCCCTTGCATCATTATGTGATTGTTTAAAGTGTATGGATTTCCCAGTCCCGGCGCAACCGGATGAAAGAGATGGTAGCCTTTTCCCCGGCGCCCCTGCCGTAGTAATGCCATTTGGGAAAATTGAAATCAGAGGTGATGGACCTGGGCGAAAGCAATACGGCCTGTAAAAACGACTCCAGATCGGGGACATTGTAGAGGTTGATTTCAAACCCCCACTGATCGATCTGGTCGAAAACAGGGCGCCCGTTCAGGGTCTGCCAGTCGATGGAAAACCGGTTGATACCCCAGGACGCGAAAAGGTCGAGTATTTCTTTGGCTTTCTGGGGCACGCCGCAAATCAGCGGCGCCAGAAAGTCTATGGACGTCTGGATAATGGCGCGCGGGCGAGCAGGGGCCAGATCCCTGAAGTCCCGCTCCTGGAGCCGTTCCACGTTGCCGTTGAACCACATCCAGGTGGAAGGAGGAACCTTCAGGGCTTCCAGGAGGATGTCCACTTCGTTTTCGTGCACTCCGATCCCCGAGACTTCGAGTCTGTGGAAGTAGTAGGTGTTGTGGGTTTTGTCGAAATCCTGCAAGACCGCGAGCATCATGCAACGCATGTCCAGAATCGTGCTGTCGATATCGAAGAGGATCAGCAGGCGGTCCTCGGGATACAACTGGCGGGTATTCTCGTAGTGATCGGCAAGTGCGGCCATCCAGCTAGGTCCCGGCGCGGCGCACCCCGCTGACCAGGGTGGCCACCTCGCGGCCGAGGATGTCGTAGAGCTTGAGCTCCACCCGGGAGCGGAATTGAGCGAGGCTCTGCCGAGGATGATGACCCCGTCCCACAAGCCGCGGGCATCGAGGGGCAGATCGCTCCGGTCCTCGACATTGTCGGCTTCGGCCGTGAAGATGATGGGATCCTGAGCCGTGCCCCGGGCGAAGATCTTGCCGCCGCGCGCCACGATCAGGGCCGAGGCATTCTCGCCCTGACCCTTCCGGTGAGCTGCCAGCGGCCGGAACGGCCCTGGTTATAGACGGAAAATTTGCGGCTGTAGGTGAAGGTACCCAGAAAACCGAGGGGCCGGTCGAGCAGGTCTATCTGGTTGCCCACGGCAAAGGAATAGCTGTGATTCAGAGGCGCCTTTTCGGTAAAGGGGTTCATGACGGGGCTGAACGACTTGGATAGCTGATCGAGTTGTTGAGCCTTCTCGGCATCGCTCCAGGCTTCACCGATATCGGGTATTTCGGCCTGGTTCAGCAGTTCGGGTAGTTCGCGGGTGCCATCGTCGAAACCCAGCCAGTCCCACTTGCCGCCGTTGTAGGTGAGGAAGTTGTCCTCGAACGTGGTCTGGGGATTGTAGGAAGTCGAGTTCGAAAGCGAAAAAGTGAAAGACTCGGGAAAAGACTTGGTGCCGATATTGACGTTGCCTCCGGTGGAGTTGCCGGGTTTGTCCGGGGTGAAGCTCTTGACCGTGACGATATTGTCCAGGAGGCTGGAGGGGAACAGGCCTATGGCAGCGGTCTTTTTGTTGGGGTCCGAACTGGGCAGGGCCGCGCCGTTGAGCTGCACGGTGCTGTAGCGGTCACCCAGACCGCGGATGACCACGTATTTGCCTTCTTCGACCGAAGCACCAGTCACGTGCTTCATGGCATCGGCGGCGTCGCCGCTGCCGGCCCGGGAAATATCCTCGGCGCTGATGGCATCGCTCACGGCCGGAGCCTTCTGGCGCTCTTTGAGGAGGGCGGCCTCGGTGTTGCGCAGGGCCTTGGCCTCGATTATAACCTCCTTTTCCAGCTGGATGACTTCCAATTCCATGGTCAGTTCCAGCCGGGTGGTGGCCCCGGACTGGACCTGGATCCCGGTGATGGTGGTCTGGTTGTAGCCGATCATGGAAGCGACCAACTCGTAGGTGGCCGGGGGGATGTCGCGCAGGTGAAAATTCCCATCCATATCGGTCGTCGTGCCGTACTGGGTATCCTTGAGAAGGACCACGACGCCGATGAGGGGATCGCCGGTCTGGGCATCCACGATCAGACCGGAAAACCTGGCCGGGCTCGGGGTCCTGGGCGCTGATGGGGCTGGTGAGGGCGAGGACGAGCAGAAAGTTAGGTAGGGCGCCGAAAATACTTGATCTCCGCCTCATGCAGTTTTTTTGTACCTCCAAATTTTTTTGTTTAGTCGGTTGTTGGATTGCGCACTAAAGCAAAAAAAATAATCGCCAAATGTTGAGATGGGGTTACGAATAGATTACGATTATGTGTCGGAAAAGTCGCCAAGTGCGAAATGAGGGGGAGGAAGAGCCCCCAAAAACAAGATAAGGCGCGATTTGCAACCAATTTGTAACAATTCCGTGATGACATTGTGACAGATCCCCAATAAATTTTGCTCTGTGCGCAAATATTCGTGGGTGCGGGGCGGTTTTAACACGAATCTGTAATACAATCGCAACACAATCTCTGCAATCTATTCTAAGCAGAATTAAGCAGAATAAGGTTTTTCTTAAATCCCCATTTAAGAGGAGCAAGGAGACAGGTTTTGAGTATGAAAAAATGGATCTATACAGCCCTGGTCGCTGCAATTCCGTGCATCGCGGCAAGCTCTGGAGCCAGGACCGAGGTGGACCCCCTCATCAAGCCTTACCAGAAGGTGAGCGGCATCTCCGGCAGTGCCAGTAGCATCGGCTCGGATACCATGAACAATCTGATGGCTCTCTGGCTCGAGGCGTTCCGCAAGTACTACCCGAGCGTCAAGATCCAGATCGAAGGCAAGGGGTCGAGCACGGCGCCGCCGGCCCTGATCGAGGCCACGGCCCAGTTCGGGCCCATGTCCCGGGCCATGAAGTCCACCGAGGAAGACAAGTTCGAAAAGCAGTTCGGTTACAAGCCCACCCAATTGCGGACTGCCCTGGACGCCCTGGCCGTTTTCGTCCACAAGGACAACCCCATTGCAGGATTGAACCTGCAGCAGGTCGATGCGATTTTTTCCAAGACCCGCAAAAGAGGAGCGGCGGAAAGCATCACCCGCTGGGGACAGCTCGGGTTGACGGGCGAGTGGGCCAAGGCGCCCATCAGCCTCTACGGCCGCAACTCGGCTTCGGGTACCTATGGTTTCTTCAAGAAAAAGGCTCTCTTTAAAGGCGACTACAAGGACGAGGTCAAGGAACAACCCGGATCGGCTTCGGTGGTTCAGGGGATTACCGAAGAAGTCTACGCCATAGGCTACAGTGGCATCGGCTACCTGACCTCGGGGGTGCGGGTGGTGCCACTGGCCAAAAAAGGCATGGATTTCAAAGAAGGCAGCCTGGAAAATGTCCTGGAAGGATCCTATCCGCTGGGTCGTTTTCTCTACCTCTATATCAACAAGGCCCCGGGCGAAGATCTGGACCCGATGGTGCGGGAATTTTGTAAGTTCATTTTTTCCGAGGAGGGCCAGAAAATCGTCATCAAGGACGGGTACATGCCCGTACCCTACGCCGTGGTCAAAGAAGAACTGGACAAACTCGAAGGCCCGGGATCTTAAAACTTGCTGCGACGACCAACCAAAGGAGTGAGCGCCCGCGCCCGGTTGATGGACCGGGCCGGGCGCTACTTGATCTCCATCGGCGGTATCGGCATCATCGCCGCGGTGCTGGGAATCTTCATCTTTATTTTGAAGGAGACTTATCCTTTGTTTCAGAGCCCCGAGGTGGGGGAGGAAGGTAGCCTGCAACTCGAGGATGGAGAAAGCATTCTGAAGGTGGGGACGGATCCCTACCGGGAAATCGCCTACGTGGTACGGGCGGAGGGGGTGGATTTCCTGCGGCTGGATAGCGGCGCGGTGTTGCGCCGGGAACGGCCGGCCGAACTGGAGGGCAGGCGCGTGGTTTCGGCCTGTGTGGATCCGCGCAATGGCTACCTGGGGCTGGGGCTGGACAATGGCCAGGTCCTGGTTGCAAGGGTGGATTTCGAACTGGATTACGCAGAGGGGAAACGCCAGGTTCGGCCGGTTTTCAGTACAGAGGAATTCTTTGTCCTGGATCCGGAGGGGGAAGGTATTGCCCAGGTGGTGCTGCGCCACGACGGCGAGGGGCGCTCGGCGGCCCTGGGCATCACCGTCTCCGGGCGGCTTCTGGCTCTCCTGCGGAAGCAGCAGCAAGGCTTGCTGGACCCGGGGAAAATAGAAGGGGCTGCCTACGAGTTGAGTGCCGAATTGAGCGGGAATCCCACCGCGCTTCTGGTCGATGGCCTGGTGCGGCAGGGGCTGGTAGGCACGGATAGAGGGGAGGTCTACGAGTGGCTGATAGGGGACGTGGAAGAGAAACCCTCGCTGGTCGGCTCTTTTGCCGCTGCTGATCCCGGGGTTGGGATCACCGCGCTGGAATTCATCCTCGGGGATGTTTCCGTGGCGGTGGGAGATGCCACCGGCCAGGTGAGTACCTGGTTCAAAGTGACGGCCCTGGAAGGACAGGACAAATTCCACCGGGTCCACGTTTTACAAGCCCACGAGGGGGCTGTGAAAGGGCTGGCAACCTCTCAGCGCGACAAGCAATTCCTCAGCATTGATGAGCAGGGGGTGCTGGCCCTGCACCACGCTACATCCGAACAAACCTTCTTTCAAATCGAAACCCGTGGGATGGGGATCAAAACCCTCAGCTTCGCACCCAAGGCCGATGGATTTCTGCTCCTGGATGCAAAAGGGCATCTGCTCCACTACGAATTGCACAACCCCCACCCGGAGATCACCCTGGGCGTGCTCTTCGACGAGGTGTGGTACGAAGGATACGGGAAACCGGGCCATACCTGGCAGTCCACGGGCGGCACGGACGAATTTGAGCCCAAAATTAGCCTGGTGCCCCTGATCTTCGGCACGGCCAAGGGCACCCTCTACGCCATGCTTTTCGCCCTGCCCCTGGCCATTCTGGCGGCCCTGTACACGGCGGAGTTCGCCAGTCCCCGGATCCGCAATGTGGTCAAGCCCGTCCTGGAGATCATGGCCTCGCTGCCCAGTGTGATCCTGGGATTCCTGGCTGCCCTGTGGCTGGCTCCCCTGCTGGAAGCACACCTGGCGGGCACCTTGATGCTCTTTCCAGTGGTGCCCCTGATGGTCGTCCTTGCCGCCTGGGCCTGGCAATGGTTCCCCGGAGGGTTCCGGATTCTCGTTTCCGCCCAGGCTGAGATTCATCTCCTGATCCTCGTCACCCTGCTGGCTTCCGGGGTGGCCTTTTACCTGGGGCCGCTTTTCGAGAGCCGAATCTTCGAGGGGGGGATCCAGCAGTGGCTGGCGCAGGATTCGGGCACCCACTACGACCAGCGCAATGCCCTGATCGTCGGTTTTGCCATGGGTTTTGCCGTAATTCCGCTGATCTTCACCATTTGCGAGGACGCTCTATCCACCGTTTCCAGCGGTTTGCGGGCCGGATCCCTGGCGCTGGGGGCTACCCGCTGGCAGACCGCGGTACGAGTCGTCTTGCCCATGGCGGTGCCGGGGATGTTCTCGGCCGCCATGATCGGTTTCGGCCGGGCAGTGGGCGAGACCATGATTGTGCTCATGGCCACGGGCAACACCCCGATCATGGACTGGAGTGTCTTCAACGGGATGCGAGCCATATCGGCCAATATCGCCGTGGAATTGCCCGAAGCACCGCAGCACGGTAGCCTCTACCGGGTGCTCTTCCTTAGCGGGCTGTTGCTCTTTGTGGTGACCTTTGTGATAAATACCGTGGCCGAGATGGTGCGCCAGCACCTGCGGGAAAGGTACAATAGGCTATGAAAAGGTTGTGGAAAAGCGGCGATCCATTCATCTGGTTGACCGGCAGTGCCCTGGGCTTTTGTCTGCTCATGGTCATTGGTCTGGTGGGCATAATCCTCTACAATGGCCTGGGGGTGTTCTGGCCCCGGGATCTGGCCGAGTTCCAGCTGCGCGATGGGACCCGGATTATGGGGCAGGTGGTCGGACGCCAGGAGATAAAGATCGGAGAGGTCGCTGGTCGCTATCGCCAGCAACTCAAGGTGGGGAGCCGGGATGTATATGGGCTGGATTTTTGCTGGATCCCGGAGGCGGAAATCAAAGCTGTTGAAACGCCTCTGGAAGCCGTGGTTTTCGAACGCCTGGAATGGGGTGACTTTTATGGTTTTATCACCGGCTTGTACGAAGGGGACGAAAAGAAGGCGGCGGGCGATGATACGGGGTGGGAGGTATTGAACCAGTACCTGGAGCGGGCCCGGGAACTGCGGCAGCGCCTCCACCGCCTGGAAAAGGAGGAAATCGGGCAAATCAACTTCGAGATAGAACAGCTGCGCCTGAAGCAGCGCCGGCTGGAGATGGAGGGGGTTCCTGCCGGGGCGCGAACCCAGCACAAAGCGAAAAGCAAGCGCTTGTGGCTGCAGTACGAGGCGCTGGCCGAAGAACTGGCGGTATTGCGGCGGGAAGGGGAGAAGTTCTCCGTAGGGGTGGTTTTGGCCAGTGGAGAAGAGAACCGCATCCTGGTGGCCGATATTGTGCGAGCCTACCGGCCCAACCGCCTGGGGTTGGGGGAGAAGACGGGAATATATCTTTCCAAAACCTGGGAATTCATCGCCGGCGAACCGCGGGAATCCAACACCGAGGGCGGCATTTTTCCGGCGCTCTTCGGCACTGTGATGATGGTGATGCTGATGAGCCTGGCGGTGGTGCCCTTTGGGGTGCTGGCGGCGCTTTATCTGCGGGAGTACGCGAGCCAGGGCATGCTGGTGCGGGCCATTCGCATCGCGGTGAACAATCTGGCCGGGGTGCCGTCCATCGTCTTCGGGATGTTCGGTCTGGGGTTTTTTGTCTACGGGGTGGGGGGCGCGATCGACCGCCTGTTTTTTCAGGAGGCCCTGCCGGCGCCGACCTTCGGGACCGGGGGGATACTCTGGGCTTCGCTGACCCTGGCGCTGCTGACCGTGCCGGTGGTGGTGGTGGCCACCGAGGAAGCCCTGTCCGCCGTGCCCAGGGAGATGCGGGAGGGATCGCTGGCCCTGGGATCCACCAAGTTCCAGATGATCTGGAATGTGGTACTGCCCGGAGCCCTGCCGGGTGTGCTCACCGGCGTCATCCTGGCCACGGCCCGCGGTGCCGGCGAGGTAGCCCCCCTGATGATTACCGGTGTAGTCAAGCTGGCGCCGGATTTGCCCCTGGATGGGTACTGGCCGTTCTTCCATCTGGAGCGCAAGTTCATGCACCTGGGGTTTCACATCTACGACATGGGGTTCCAATCGCCCAACGTCGAAGCAGCCCGCCCCATGGTTTATACCACCGCCCTGCTACTCCTGGTGATTGTCCTGGTCCTGAACCTGGCGGCCATTGTGGTGCGCAACCGTTTGCGCAAGCGCTATTCCTCAAGCGGGGTGTAGAATTAAATCATGGAAGAGATCTCAGATATATCAGATATAGTAGAAACGGGGGATGAGGTAGTGCCCGAGCGAGTCACGACACCGGTCGAAGACCCGTTCGTGGAAGTGGACGGATTGAGCCTGTTCTACGACCAGGCCCAGGCCCTCTACGACATCGATTTGCAGGTGCCTCACAATCAGGTGACGGCCTTCATTGGCCCGTCCGGCTGCGGCAAATCCACCTTGCTGCGATGCATGAACCGGCTCAACGATCTGATCGAATCGGTGCGGATCCAGGGGTCTGTCCGGGTGGCGGGAGAGGATATCTACGCGGCGGAATACGATGTCATCGACTTGCGGCGCCGGGTCGGGATGGTGTTCCAGAAGTCCAACCCCTTTCCCAAGAGCATCTACGAAAACGTGGCCTACGGTCTGCGGATTGCCGGTGAGAACAACCGCTCGGTTCTGGATGATGCCGTGGAGCACAGCCTCAGGTCCGCGGCCCTGTGGGAGGAGGTGAAGGATCGGCTGGCGGACAATGCGCTGGGACTTTCGGGCGGGCAGCAACAGCGACTGTGCATTGCCCGGGCCCTGGCCGTGGAGCCGCAGGTCGTCCTCATGGACGAGCCGTGTTCGGCCCTCGATCCGATCGCCACGGGCCACGTGGAGGAGACCATCTTTGCCTTGAAAGAGAGCTACACTATCATGATAGTAACCCATAATATGCAACAGGCATCGCGGGTCTCGGATTACACGGCCTTTTTTTATCTGGGCAGACTGGTGGAGCTGGATCACACCGAGCGGGTGTTCACCAACCCGCGCTTGCGGCAGACCGAGGCCTACGTGACCGGCCGCTTCGGTTGATGTGACAGGAGGTCTATTGTGGAACGGCTATTTGATCAGCGCGTGGACGACCTCAAGGGCGAATTGTTGAAGATGGGAGGGGCGGTGGAAGAATCCATCGCGCAAGCGGTCCGGGCTTTGGTAGAGCGCGACGAAGCATTGATTGAGACGGTGTTCGAGGGGGGAAAGCGGATCGATGAGTGGGAGGTGGGGATCGAGGATGAATGCCTCAAACTGCTGGCCACCCAGCAGCCCGTGGCCAGCGATTTGCGCCTGATGGCGGCCATTTTGAAGATCAACTACGATCTGGAGCGGATCAACGACCAGGCCGTCAATATCGTAGAGCGGGCCCAGAGCCTCAACCAGATGCCCCTGCTCAAGCCCCTGATCGATATCCCGCGCATGGCCGAACTCGCCCAGAGCATGGTCAAGGATGCCCTGGGTGCCTTTGTAAATCGCAATATCGAACTGGCGCGCCAGGTCTGCAAACGGGACGAGCAGGTGGATTTGCTGCGCGATCAGATATTCCGGGAATTGCTCACCTACCTGCACGCCGGCCAGGCCGATACCGTGGACCGGGCGATCTATTTGATTCTGGTTTCCCGCCATCTGGAGCGGATCGGGGATCACGCCTCGAATATCGCGGAAAACGCAGCATTTCTGGTGGAGGGCCGGATCGTGCGCCACCAGAAGGAACAGTGGTGGGAAGAGGAGCGTGGAGATCAAGGTGAAACAGACTTACCAGGAGAGGGAGAAGATGAGTCCTAGAATTCTGGTCGTGGAAGACGCCCCCGATATCCTGGAACTGGTGTGTTACAACCTCAAACAGGCGGGTTTGGAACCCATTCCCCTGGAGGATGGGGAAAATCTCCTGAAGCGGGTGGAAGAAGAGCCGGCAGATCTGATCGTGCTTGATTTGATGTTGCCGGGCATGGACGGTCTGGAGGTCTGCCGCTGGCTCAAACAAAAACCCGATATCCGGGATATACCGGTGCTGATGCTAACTGCCCGGGCCGAGGAAGTGGACCGGATCGTCGGTCTTGAACTGGGCGCCGACGACTACCTGGTCAAACCCTTTTCTCCGCGGGAACTGGTACTGCGGATCAAGGCCATTCTGCGCCGTGCCGAAGAGGTGTGCTGCGATCCCAAATTGATCGAACAGGCCCTGATCAACCTGGTGGACAATGCTCTCAAGTACACCCCGGAAGGGGGAGCGGTACACATCCTTGCCCGGCCCTTTGTGGAGGAGCGGGCGCAGGGTGGGATTGCCGTAGAGATAAAGGATACGGGCCTCGGCATTCCTTCGGAGGATCTGGGACGGATCTTCGAGCGCTTCTACCGGGTGGATAAGGGACGTTCCCGCGCTCAGGGCGGAACGGGCCTGGGGCTGTCCATTGTACGGCACATCGTCGAAGCCCACGGGGAGCGGGTGTACGTGGAGAGTGAGTTGGGGAAGGGATCGACTTTCGGGTTTACCCTGCCGGTTGCTTGATTTCCGTATGGACTCTAAGTGGATCGCAGTTTTGCTGCTGGCCGCAGGATGTGGGCAAATAGAGGAAGAAGCAGTGGTGGAGACGGACCCAGCGGTCCAAGAGGGGGAGATCGCCCGGGGCCGGGAACTGTTCACCCGCAATGGCTGCGCCCTGTGCCACGGCGTCGAGGGCCGGGGCGACGGTAGCATTGCCGCCACCCTGAATCCCCGTCCCCGGGACTTCCGCGATTTATCGGCTTACAAACAAGGCCATAACTTTGAGGATATCCTCCAGACCATGGAGAAAGGCATGGTCAGTGGTAGGAGCGTCATGCCGGCCTATCCCCATATACCCCTGGACCAGCGGCAACTCATTGCCCGTTACATCACAGCTTTGCAAGCCGAATCCGCCGCCGAAGGCCTTTCCATTGAAGATCCATGGATCCGGGAAACCCTGCCGCCCCACAAGACGGGCGCCGGCTACATGGCCATAAACAACCCCGCCTTTTCCGAGGACCTACTCACCGGGGTTGAGGCCGATGGGGTAGGCAAGGTCGAAATCCATCTGATGATACGGGAAGGAGAGGCGATGAAGATGAGAAAGGTAGATCAACTCACCATCCCCGGGCAGGGCCATGTGGAATTACAACCGGGTGGGATGCACCTGATGCTGGTCGATCTGGCAAAGAAGCTCAAGGTCGGAGATAAGGTGAAACTTACATTGCATTTTAAAAACGCCGGGTCCAGGGCCATTGAAGCCTTGGTGCGCCCGCTGGAGCAGTGAGAAAATGGGGCTTTCTAGCAGGTCATTTTGCTTTTTGGCGATATGTTTGTACCTGGGGGGGTGCGGGCGGGAGTCCAAGAGCAATACCCCCGAACTGCAGACCTATGAAATCGGCGGTGATTTCACCCTGACAGACCACCAGGGCCGCGAATTCGCGCTGCAGGATCACAGGGGCGAGGTGATGCTGTTGTTTTTCGGCTATACCTTCTGCCCGGATTTCTGTCCGGTCACGGTGTCCAAACTGGCGAAGGTAGAGGATTTACTCCAGGCCCAGGGCCGCATTCACAGCCTCTTTATCACCGTGGATCCCGGCAGGGATACAAGCCAGCAACTGGATGATTACCTGAGCCATTTCGACCTCGAGATTACCGGATTGACGGGCAGCGAGGAGGAGATCCGGAAGGTGGTGTCCATGTACGGGGCCAGTTTCCGGAAAGGCGAGGCGGATGGCGCGAGTGGGTACCTGGTAGACCACCCGACCTGGACCTACCTGATCGACCCCAAGGGCAGGGTCCGCTATCTCTTTGGCCATGAGGATACCCCGGAACAAATGGCTGCGGTGGTCGGCAAGCTGCTGTAGTGAAACCACTTCTTTAGTGCTTTTATACAATTTGCATTGTGATGGTGGTTTTCCTGGCTATACTGTACCTGGGCTGGCAGATCCGGCAACTGGGCCACAAGCAGTTCCAGCGACCATGGCTGGGCCGGCTGAGCCAGTGGCTGAACAGCAGCCGGTTTCAGAAACGGAATGGTAGGTGCGGTATCCGGCCTGATCTTTCTGTTCGGTGCAGGCTGGTTCGTGGAGCGGGTTTTCGAGCTTTCTTACATGCCGATCTGATGTGACATCCAAAATTGTCAGCGCCCTGTTTTGCGGCTTCTTCCTGGCCCTGCCGGCCAGGGCCGGAACCCTCATCCAGCAGGCCCTGGAGGCCGGTGTCCTGGACCTGGAGACGGCCTTGCTCTACCAGGTCTATGCGGTGCGCGATCCGCAGGCCCTGCCCGAGGAATACCGCCCAACCCTGGGGCATGCTTTCTGTGGGACCCCTCTGGTGAGTGCGGTGTACAATGCTCGTATGCAGCTGAGTGGTCCCCAACAAAAGCGCCTGGCCAAAGCCCTGGCCCGACCGGTGTTGCCCCAGCGGCACATGAGCCCGTCCGGGCGCTTCCAGATTCACTATACCCTGGAAGGTCGGGGGCAGGTGGACACCACGGACCAGGACGACAACGGGATTCCGGACTACATTGACGCGGTGACCGGGGTTCTGGACAGCACCTGGACGTTGCAGGTGGATAGTCTGGGCTATAGGCCCCCGCCCAGCGATCGGGGGTTGGGCGGGGGCAATCAGTACGATGTCTACATCGTGGATTTGGGCCCCCAGAGGGTCTACGGGCTGGCCTGGCCGGAGAACATGTCGGGTTTTTCTTCCCACAGCTACCTCGAGCTGGACAACAATTACACCGATACAGCCTACGAGCGGACCCGCGGTCTGGACGCCTTGCGGGTGTCGATTGCCCACGAGTTTTTCCACGCCATCCACTTTGCCTATTACACGGGCAACGACTCGAACTGGTGGCGCGAGGCAACCAGTACCTGGATGGAAGAAGTGGCCTATCCCGAGGTAGACGACTACCTGCAGTACGTGTCCTACTTTCTGAGTGCGCCCGGCTTGCCGCTGGACGCCGACAGCGGCGAAAGAATCTACGGAGCTTCGCTCTTCGCCCACTTTCTGGATCAGCGCTACCAGCGCGATCTGATCCGGGCGATATGGGAGGAGGTGAGCCAGCGGCGCAGCGGTGATATGGGGCACTTTGACCATGCCATACTCCAGGCCACTCAGGACCGTCTGGGGGAGGCGGTGAGCGAGTTTGCGGTGTGGAACTACTTCACCGGAGAGCGCCACAGGAAAGGTTGGTTTTACCGGGAGGGCGAGAAGTACCACCAGGTGCATGTTACCCCCCTTGATACGCCTCCCAGGTCCACGGTCCTGGACAGCGGCCGGGTGGGACACCTGGCCAGCGCCTATATCCGGCTGGATCCGCAGCTGCACTCCGGGGGGGTGGTGCTGGAGACGGATCTTCCACGCGGGCGCTGGAGCCGGCAACTCTTGCTGGTCTCTCCCGACAGCCTGGAAGTACGGCCTATGAGGCGCAATCCGGAGCGGATTTACCGCTGGGACGAATACGACGAGATCGTTCTGGTCCTGGTGAACGAAGACCTTGGAGGGGTTGGCTACCAGTACCTGGTTGCGGTGGAATACGATCCCGACCTGACGGACAGGGAGCTTCCCCTGACGTTTCGCTTGCGGCAGAGCTTCCCCAATCCTTTCAGGCCATCCGTGCACCAGACCACGGCCTTGCCTTTTGATTTGAGTGTACCCAGCCTGAGCACCCGGCTCTCCATTTTTGCGGTGGATGGCCGGCTGGTGCGGAGTTACGATCTGGGCCGTCTGAGGGCTGCCTCCCACACCCGGTTCTCCTGGGACGGACGCAACGCAAAGGGAGAACTGGTGGGGTCGGGCCTGTACTATTACGTGCTTGAGGCGGATCAGCACAGGGCGCAGGGCACCCTGGCCGTCGTTCGATAGGAGTAGATAAATGTCCCGCAGGTTTTCTTGCCCCGGCTCAGATATCCGCGACCGAATGGTCCTCGGGATCCCGCCGCATATTGCGCAGGGGCCACTCCGTCGCCCGGTGGGCCTCCAGGCCGCCCTCGTCGATCTCGATCCCCAGGCCCGGGCCCTGGGGCAGTTCGATATAGCCCTCTCTGGCCTGCAGGGGCTCTTTGAACAGGCCTTCGCCGCCGCCGCGGCCAAACTCCTGGATGAGGAAATTCGGGGTGCCGGCCATGGCCTGGATGGAAGCGGCCAGTCCGATTGGATCCGCGGCGTTGTGGGGGGCGACGGCGATCTCGTGAATTTCGGCTAAATTGGCTATCTTCTTCATTTCGAGGATGCCGCCGCAGTGGCGGACATCGGGCTGAATCACGGCCGCGGCCTTGCGTTCGCAGATCTCCCGGAAACCCCAGCGGGTGGTGCACCGCTCGCCAGTGGCAATGGGAATGTGGGTGGTGCGGGCGACTTCGAGGAGGGGACCGACATTGTCGGGTATGGCCTTGGTGGGCTCTTCGACGAACATGGGTTTGTAGGGCGCCAGTTCTCGCAGCAGGACCCGGGCCATGGCCGGACTCACTGCGCGATGGAAGTCAATGGCGATATCTATTTGCGGTCCAACGGTTTCTCGTATGGCTGCTATCCGGGCTACGATCTTCTCGATCACGGCCGGGGTATCGATGTGGCGCACTGTTTCGGAGAAGGGGGTCACCTTGAGGGCGGTGAAGCCCTTGGCGACCACCTCGCGGGCATTTTCAGCGCAATCCTGCGCGGTGAGGCCCCCGGCCGAGCCGTAGACCCGGATGCGGTCGCGGCAGGAGCCGCCCAGGAGCCGCCACAGCGGCGCGTCCAGGGACTTGCCCAGGATGTCCAGGCAGGCGTGCTCAATGCCGCTGAGGGCGGAGAGCAGGATGGGCATCTGGCGGCTGTAGCTGGAGCGGAACAGGGCTTGCCAGTGGTCCTCGATCTGACGGGGGTCGCGGCCGATGAGATAGTCGCCCATGTCGTGGATGGCGCGTTCCACTGTGCGGCCGTGTTCGTAGTTCATGGGAGAACCGTAGCCCACCAGGCCGGCATCGGTGTGGACCTTGAGCAGGAGGCCGCGCTGTACGAGGTGGATAACTTCGAAGCGGGTGATTTTCATGGCTTAGGGGCTCTAAATATCCGGGGTTAGTTACGGCTTTCTCAGAGAGAGGCAGAACCGCGGGATTCGACTTCGAGGCGGCGTCGCGGACGATCCGGCCGCAGGCTTTTGCGCACCATGTCGCCATAGGCGAAAATCGGTGGAGTTTCTCTGTTGGCGACCTTGGCCTGATCGTCGAAGCGCCGCAGGTCCAGTGCCTGTTGCAGGTAGAGATTTTCCTCCAGCAAGGTGCGCTCTTCGTCCGCCATCCTGCCCCCCTGGACCTCGAAGCTGCGTTTCGATCCCTCTGACAAACCATTGTAATAGGTGGGGTCTACGGTGCAGAGATACCGCTTTGCGGGTACGTGTAGCCGAATCGGTTCGGTCACTTCCGGCGGAAAGTACGGGGCCAGAAAAGTAGCGCCGATTTCTTCGTGGTTGAGGTCTTCTTCGAGAAAATCGTTTCTCTGATTGTGCTCATCGACCAGTAGATGGCCGATGTCGTGGAATAGTGCGGCCGTGACGGCCCGAGCCCCACTGTCCCGCGCATTGGCCAGCGCCGCGCTCTGAAGTCCATGCTCGAGTTGCGTTACGCTGGGGTCGTAGCGCGACTGGCCGTGATCCCGCATAAAGTCAAAAAGCCGATCCACAAACTGATCGTCCGTCGTCCCGGCCAACTGCTTCTGTAGGGTCTCGATAACCATATTTGGCATCAGTCAATACCCTTTCCCTGGAAATGGCCAATCGTGCTGATGCGCGGACTCTCGATGCCCGCAGCCGCATATTCAGCCAGCACACGGCGTTTGTCGGAATAATATGCCTCGCGCAGGTCGCCCTCGCTCGTCCTGTTATACGTGACATAGAGGACGCGGCGCGGATGGTCGGAGGTGTTGGGGCTGCTGCGGTGGGGAATGAACGAACTGAAGAAGAGGACCCCCCCCAGTTGTACGGGGGCCGGCTTCCACTCGAAGCGGGCGGCTATGTCCTCGGCAATGCAGCCGTTTTCATCCCGGCCGATGAAGCCTTCGCGATGGCGACCCGGAACGAAGCTGAGGCACCCGTTATTGATATCGGCATCATCAATGGCGACGAGGCAGGTAATATGCTTGCCGCCATATTTGTAGGCTGGAGCGTCCTGGTGTGGGGCGTATCCCCCCCCGCCCGGGTACTTGTAGTTGATCTTCTCCTTGAAGACCGCAGCCGGCTCACCGAATAGCTGGGATATGGCCTCGACAATCGGGCCCTGGGTCAGCAACTGGCGCATCCCGTCGTGATAGGGGATGAAATTCTCGCTGCGCGACAGGGCGGGGCCACGATCCGTCATCTCATGGTGGTGCATCCAGCGGTTCTCCGTCTTCGGCCACAGAGCGATCTCATCCACCCACCCGGACAACGGGGCCTTCTGACCGGCCGTCAAAAACGCATCGACGGAGAGGTATCCTTCGCGCCGATAGGTTTCAAGTTGCAAATCGGTCAACGGGCCGTGCATCGGGATCGATCCTTTCTGGTTCATCCCATAGAGGTATAATAATGGCCCTCTCTTAGAGACGGGGCTGCAATGCAGAGTAATAATAATATATATGAAAAAATTGTCACGGAAATATATATGAAAAAATTGTCACGGAAATCTCACCATGAGATCGCTGGGAAACTCCGGCTGAGTTGGGCTTGTCTGAACAGGGCTAGCCGATCATATCCTTCATCTGGGCCGCCACCCAGTTGATGGCATAGTCGGCCATGACGCGTCCTTTGTGCGCGGTGGCCAGGTCGCGGGCATCCTGGAAGTAGACCGGGTCCTTGTCGCGGTAGCCCTCGCTCTGGATGTCCAGATTGGCCTTCTCGTAATCCACCCCCTCCCAGTGGACGTTTTCCGGAAAGGCGGCGTGGGCGAAGGAGGTCTCGAATTCGGCGGCGTGGGCCGGGGCTTGGCCCGATTCCATGTGCTCTTTGATATACTCCTCGGAGTAAGCTTCCCAGTAGGAGTGGAAACGCACCTCGATCCCCAGGCGCTGGCGGAAATCGTCCATGTGCTGTTTCAGAGGGCCGTTGCCGGCGTGGCCGTTGATGATCAGGATGTGCTCGATACCGTGGCGGCGCAGACTGTCGCAGATATCGTAGGCCACCCTGGCAAAGGTGTCCGGTTGCAAGCTCAGGGTGCCGGGGAATTCCATCCAGTGCTCGGATATGCCCACGGCGATGGGGGTGGCGACCACGACCTGGGGGTAGAGTTCCAGGGCGGCCTGATGAGATACGTAGAGGGCGCTGGCCGCGTCGTGCTCCATGGCCAGGTGTTCATTGTGTTGTTCGGTGCTGCCGGTGGGCAGGATAGCCCCCTTGATTTGATGGTTTGCCAGGCCCTCGCGCACCTGCCGACGGGTCAGCTTCCACAACCGCACTTCACCAATTTGCATGGCGATCTCCTTTTTTTACGGGTTGACAGACAAAAAGCTAGAACGTATCATGCAAAAATCCTTCCTTTGCGGCAAGCCCGTTTTGTACAAGGAGATTGACTAAAGTGGAAAATACCTCCCAGGCCGGCCACGACGTGGTCGTCCTCCGCAATGTTATGGTCCCGGCCAGCGATGGGGTGCAGCTGGCCACCGACCTGTACTTCCCGGCCGTCCAGGGTTCCGCCGTGTCGGGGGCATTTCCCGTGCTCCTGCATCGAACCCCGTACGACAAGAGCCAGGTAGAGGAGAGGTTGGGGTATTGCCGGTTTTTCGCCCGGCACGGCTATATCGCCGTGATCCAGGACTGTCGCGGGACCTTCAATTCCGGGGGCGATGTGGATTTTCTGGTGCCCGAGGCCGAGGATGGCTTTGCTACCATGGAGTGGATCGGGCGCCAGGCCTGGTGCAATGGCAAGGTGGGGACCTGGGGGACCTCGTGGGCCGGCTGGACCCAGACGGCCCTGGCCGCCCTGGGCCCCGAAAACCTGGCGTCCATGATCCCGAATATGAGCGGCGCCCTGGGCTACGAAAGCTCCATCCGCCACGGCGGTGCCCTGGAATTGCGCTTTCTGGCCTGGGCCTTCTGGCACTCGGCAACCAACACCCAGGCAAAGCTCAAGGCCGCCCCCGGCGTGGATGCGGCCCTGAACTTCGGCGCCCCATCCTTTAAAGACTGGCTGCAGCGCATGCCCATCCGCAAAGGCCAGACGCAACTCAAGCTGGTGCCGCCGTACGAGAATTGGGCCTTTAAAATCCTGACCGAGTCCGACTTCACCCAGTACTGGAAACACCCGAGCCTGGCGCCGGCCCTGTACTGGGACGATTTTCCGGATGTGCCCATCCTGTTGATCGGGGGCTGGTACGACTCCTATACCCGCGCTACCTTCCAGAACTTTGTGGGCCTTTCGCAGGACAGGAAGGGGCCGGTTCGGGTCCTGGTGGGACCCTGGATCCATGGCTACGAGACCGTGGAGCAGAACTGGGCGGGGGATGTGGAGTTTGGTGGGGAAGCGGCCCTGGACAGTTTTCGCGATCTGCACCTTGAGTGGTTTGGCTGGACCTTGAAGGGGCTGGACAAAGGTCTGGAGGAGCGCCCCCCAGTGCGGATTTTCGCGATGGGCGGCGGCGGGGGGCAGCGGACCAGCAGGGGCCATCTTTTTCACGGTGGATACTGGCGCGACGAATGGGAATGGCCGCTTGCCCGCACCCGCTATACCACGTATTACATGCACGGGGATGGAAGGCTTTCGACCGAGATGCCCGCGGACGACAGGGCGAGTACCACCTACTGCTTCAATCCCGCCCACCCGGTGCCTTCAATCGGCGGCAATGTCTCGGCGATGTCGGAACTCAAGCCAATGCCCCCCGGAGTGACGGATCCGGCCTATGCGCCGCGCAACATCCGGGTCCAGGATATCATGGCCGCCGGCGGTTTCGATCAGGTGGAAGCCCCCCAGTTCTGGGGCTGCGAAGCGCCCTATCTGCCCCTGGGGTCGCGCCGGGATGTCCTGGTATTTCAGACCCCGCCGCTGGCGACGGCGGTGGAAATCACCGGGCCGATCGAGGTGCTGTTGTGGGTTTCATCAACGGCGGTGGATACGGATTTTACCGCCAAGCTTATCGATGTGTACCCGCCCAGCGAGTGGTACCCCAGCGGCTACGCCCTCAATCTTTCGGACAGCATCGTGCGGCTGCGCTACCGGAATGGAGCGGAACGGGCCGAATTTCTTCCTGTCGGGGAAGCGGTCGAGATAAAGATCGCCCTGTATCCCACCAGCAATCTTTTTGTTGCGGACCATCGAATTCGCCTGGATATCTCGAGCTCAAATTTCCCGCGCTTCGACGTAAATCCCAACACCGGCGAGCCCATCGGGTTGGAGCGCCGGATGGTGACGGCGGACAATACGGTGTACCACAATGCCTTGAGGCCGTCCCGCGTTGTGCTTCCGGTAATTCCCATGGAATGATCGAGTCGCAGGAGGGGCCGCAACAAAATTCTTGATGTTTCTTATTTCACGCCGTATCGTACTGCACAGAAGCGGTCTCATAACTGGCTTTGCGGCCCGAAAGCGAGCGAGAAAGCCGTGGGCAAGGCCGTAAAGTTGCACGCGGGTTGACGCGAACCGGTTTCTGGAAGGAGGTCCTGTCTTGGCTGAATCAGATGGAAGCTCAAAGGAAATTGCTCTGGTAGGGGATGCGGCAAGATCCAAGCTACCGCTTTCCCACCGGCTTGGGTTCTGGAACAACTCCTTCATATTGTGGGGGTGGGTCCTGGTCCTGTCCAGTTTTATGGTGGGGGGCATCGTGGGCGACGTATTTCCGCTGCAGATGTCCATGCCGATCATTTTTTTCGGCACCCTGTGCAACGGCATCGTGGGCGTGCTGATAGGGTCGGCAGCGGCTCGAACCGGCTATTCCAGCGCTCTCCTTTTCCGCTACACCTACGGCCGCAAGGGGGTCGTCCTGCCCAATGTGCTCATGGGGCTGACCAATATGGGCTGGTTCGCCCTGATTCTCAACATCACCCGGGATGGTTTTGTCGCCGAATACGGGGCCCAGACCGGAGGACTGGTGTGGTGGATCGCCACTATTGTGATCGGCGCCCTCTTCATCCTGCCCGCGGCCATACGCATCCGCTGGATCGCCTATATCGACTGGTTTGCCGTGCCCGGTTTTCTGGCCATATTCTTTCTGGTGCTGATGACCCTCCTCAAAACCGCGGGAGGATTCCCGGCGCTGTGGGATAAATGGTCCGATCCGCTCAAGCCGGTCTTTATTGGCTTTGACATGGCGGCCGGGGGCTGGATCGTCGGCGTCACCATCATCGCCGACCTGGCCCGGTTCTGGAAGAATGCCAAGCATGCCCTGGTGGGGATCCTGACGGCCTATGTCGGGCTGGTGACCATGCAGTACTGGGGCGGGGCCATTGCCGCGGCGCATACCGGGGAGTGGAACCCGTTTTTGATAGCCGGTTCCCTGGGGTTGGGTTTTCTGGCCTGGCTGGCCCTGTGGTTCGGGGCCCAGTCCACGGTACAGGGCGGCACCTATGCGGCGGGCCTGGCCTTTTCAGCGCCGCCCATCCCCATGATCAAGGGGCAGGAATTCACCCGCAGGATCGCCACCATCGGGGTGGGGATCGTCGGTTTTGTCGGCAGTTTCGTGGGACTGGACAAATTCGCCATGTGGTGGGTCCAGTTCCTCTCCTGGGTGGTGGGGCCGGTCGCCATAACCGTCATCCTGGATTACTGGGCCTTTCCGGCAAAAAGGGCGCAGTACGAACGCGCCGACGGGGCGGACATGAACCTCAATCCCGCTGGATTTCTGGCCTGGGGGGTGGGGTTTGTGGTGGGGTTCTACATCGGCGGTAACGAGTTGTTCAGCGGGCTGTTGAGCTCCATGCTGGCCGCGGGTTTGATTTATTATATCTGGATGCGCCTGGCCCTTGCTAGGGGCACCACGCCGGAAGCACAGTTGTTCGGGAAGGAGGGCATGAAATGACTACCCTGGCCTGGCTCACCATACTTGTGGAGGTGGTGGTGGCGATCTGGGTGATCCGCCTGGTGTGGAGAACCGAATCGGAGAGGCCCACGGAACAGATCGTGCCCGCCACGGATGAAGAAGTCGAATTGGTTGGTTAACGCTTTAAAAAGGAGATACTGGATGTCCCTGCCCCATCTTTTTTCCCCGATAAAAGTCGGCTCTATAGAACTGAAGAATCGCGTGGTTTTAGCCCCTACGGACGTGGGCTTGCACGGCGCCCAAGGCGAGGTGAGCGAGCGCTACATCGACTTTCTGGTGGAGCGAGCCCGGGGCGAGGCCGGCCTGCTCATCACCGAATTCACCTCGGTGTGGCCCGAGAAACGGGTGATCACCACTGCGGTGTGGGACGACAGGTTCATCCCGGGACTGGCACAGATGGCGGAAGCGGTGAAAACGGCCGGATCCAGGATATTCATGCAGATTGCGGTGCTGGGTGGCAAATCCTACGTAGAGCCCTTCGCGCCCTCGGCCATCGACAGCGAGCTCTACGAACAGGTGCCGCGGGAAATGAGCAGCGATGATATCAAAAGGGTGATCGAGGCTTTTGTAAAGGGCGCCGCACGGGCCCAAAAGGCCGGCTTCGACGGGGTGGAGTACCACTGTGCCCACTCCTATCTGGGAGGGCAGTTCATTTCGCCGCACACCAACCGGCGGGACGACGAGTACGGGGGCGATTTCGAGCGCCGCATGCGCTTCGGCACGGAAATCGTCCAGGGGATCCAGCAGGTCTGTGGAAAGGATTTTCCCATCGGCTTCAAGTTCAGCGCCCACGAGCACTTGCACCAAGGGGTCAACGACCAGTACGACGAGGGCGAAAGCGATGGCCTCCACCTCAAGGTGGCCGAATACATGGAGGGCATCGGCGTGGTCTACCTGCACGTGGCGACCACCTCTTCGACCATCATGAAGGTGAAGGGGTTCGTGGAGTGCACCCACCCTTCCGTGCCGCCCATGTACATCAAGCCCAATACCCTGGTGGACCTGGCCGAAGAGGTCAAAAACAACGGGGCGCGGGTGCCGGTCATGGCCACGGGCGGGATCACCGATCCGCAACACGCCGAGGAGATCATTGCCGGGGGACGGGCGGATATGGTAGCGCTGGCCCGCACCCTTGTCGCCGATGCCCACTGGGCGCGCAAAGCGCAGGCAGGAGAGAACATCGCCCCCTGTATCCGCTGTAATTTTTGCCATTCCTTCGTGGTGATGGACCGGGGGGGCATACAGTGTACCACCAACCCCGTGGTGGGTCGAGAAAAACTGATTTCCTTCGACCCAAGCCCCAGACCCAGGAAGGTGGTGGTGGTGGGGGCGGGACCGGCCGGTCTCGAAGCCGGCTTGCGCGCCCAAGAGATGGGGCACGAGGTGGTGGTGTACGAAAAAAACGAGGTGATCGGCGGCGAGATGATCTCGGCTTCGAGACCGGATTTCAAGTGGGATATCAAACGGCTTCTCCACTATTACGAGGTCGAGGTCGAGAACGCGGGTCTGGAGGTGCGGACCGGGACCCTGGTCACCCTGGATATCTTGCAGGAGGCCCGGC
The DNA here is from genome assembly GCA_965219385.1 of Candidatus Latescibacterota bacterium. Taxonomy (GTDB): domain Bacteria; phylum Latescibacterota; class UBA2968; order UBA8231; family UBA8231; genus CBDCNM01. The sequence continues at coordinate 512,881 of CBDCNM010000001.1, forward strand.
CGGATGCAGTGGTGCTGGCCACCGGTGGCGAAGCCGTTATCCCGGATGTAGCGGGCATCGACAACGACTCCGTCCTGACCGCGATCGAGGCGCTGGTGCACTGGGACGAACGGGGTATCGGGGAACGGGTCATGGTGCTGGGGGCCGGGCTGGTGGGTTATGAAATGGCCTGGTTCGCGGCGCAGCAGGGCCGCTCGGTGAGTATGGTTTCCCGACGGGTCGATGAGGAGGTCGCCAATCTGGAGGAGCACGGCACCAATCTGGCGCTGCTGATCAAGGGGACCCGGGATGCCGGGGTCAGGGTGGTGGGAGGTAGGGAACTGCAGCGGGTCGAAGAAGGGGGGGTGGTGCTGGTGGATGGCGAGGGCCGGGAGGAACTACGCGAAGTGGATCATCTGATCATCAGCCGGGGGTATACCCCGCGCCAGACCCTGGTGGGGGAGATCGAGGCGGCGCAACTGGGGTGTGAGGTCTACCAGGTGGGGGATTGTGTCGAGGTGCGGAATTTCTTTGATGCGATCAATGAAGGAGCGCACGTGGTGCGGGAGCATCTGGCGTAGCCGGGCTGATCGCGGAATCGGGGGCCTCGCCGTAGACTGGGCTCCTCGGTCTGCTCCAAAGACCGGGAAACCACAAGGATTCAGGGTGAAACTGGCAAACCCAATCGCGGTGATTTTTTTTGCCATTGTGCTGACGAGCCCGGATCTTTCTTCCCAGCCCATTACCCGACCCAGGGCTCCGGCGGAATGGGAAGAGGTGAAGGGAGTCATTTTCGGATGGTTTGAAGCCGATTTTTTATGGGATCATGGCTATGCCAGGGATTACGGGGGATGGACTCGACCCATGCTCCGGGCGTATAACGAGTTTAAAACAGAACATGCCGAACTGGTAAAAGCCTTGCTGAAAACCGGTGTAGAGGTGTACATAATTGATGATACAACCAATACCTACAGCGTGCCGGATACCTTGATTGAACTGGGACTCATCTCGCCCAAAATTCACGTCGTGGCCTTTGCTCAATCATACCAGAAAACCAGAATGTACAAATCCTGGTTGAGAGATAATGGTCCGTTTTCCATCTATCAAAATGGGGTCGGATCACTGCGGTTGCACGGCTGGAAAAACGATATGGGCGGAGAGATCATAGCTTCCTTTTTATCCAAATCATACCACAAGTTTGATATGGATACGGGGTATTATACAGATGGAGGCAACTTTATAGTAGATGGATATGGGAAGTTGTTTTACGACTCCCGTTTCCAGCCGGATGATCCGCGGGAACGAGAAAAAGTAAAACGGCATTGGCGGGATTCTTTCGGCCTGGAAGAATTCATTGAATTGCCGCCCTACCAGATACACCTGGATTATTATTTGAAGCTCGTCAATGAAGAAACCTTTTTCGTGAGCGAAATTCTCGCATCCAATTACCTTGGAGATGAAAAGATAACCAATGACAATGAACGGATAGATGCGGCCGTGAAAAAAATAAAGGCCCAGACGGTTTCTCGTTCTGGACGGCCCTACAAATTTGTCAAAATTCCCAACAGCCCATCCTACGTCGATTATGGTGAGAACAGTAAATATGAAACCATAGACGCGACGTATATTAACTCACTGATTATAAACGAAACCGTGATTGTGCCGACCTTTGACAATCCGGACGCGGATGCCACGGCATTGCAGTTATATGAAAAATACATGCCGGGCTACCAAGTCATCGGGGTTCCGGCCACGAGGTTTGCCGAGCGCGGAGGAGGGATCCACTGTGCAACCAGGGAAATCCATGCTGAAAATCCGCTGTTCATTGCGCACGAGCGGCTCCCCGATTCGCTCCATCAAACCACGGACTACGAGATAAATGCCCGGATACAATCGGCATCCGGTATTTCCACCGCACTTTTGTACTGGAAAACAGACGAGGATACAGCATTTAAATCCGTGCCTATGGCGAAGGATAATGAAGGCCATTTTAAGGCCTCTATTCCCGCCCAGCCGCGCAATACACGGGTCCATTATTACCTAGAAGCAACCAGCAATGATGGAAAAACAATCCCCAAGCCAATGGTTGCTCCAGAATGGGCCTATAATTTTCTCGTCCATGGAGGGGGTATTACAACCGAGGTGAATCAACCGGTTGCCGAGAACTCGATCCCTGAAGCAATATCCCTGGAGCAGAATTATCCGAATCCTTTCAATCACACGACCAGTATCGGTTACTACCTGCCAGAATCGTCCAAAGTAGAGATCGCCGTCTACAACATGAGCGGGCAAAAAATAGAAACCCTGATCAGGGGGTTCAAATCTCAGGGAGCACACATTTTCAGGTGGGATGCTTCCAAGCTGGCAACCGGGGTTTACTTATACCGAATCCGGGCGGGCAACTTTGCGGATGTAAAGCTGGCTGTGTTGATGAAGTGAACAAAGGAGAGCCGTGGACTTGAGGGGGCGCTTCCAGTCGGGAGCGACCCGTTTTTTATTGGGAGGCGATGAGCTGGTCGACTTCCTGCACCAGGCTGTCCAGGACCTCGTCGTAGGCAAAGCGGCCGATGAGTTCGGGGCCGCGCTTGAGGTTGACGAAGGTGGGGGCGCACCACAGCCCCAGGTCGGCGTCGTCGGTCTCGCCCGGACCGTTGACCCGGCAGCCCATGACCGCGATGGTGATGGAGTGCGCTTGGGCGTACTCGGTGACCTGGCGCACCTGCAGGGCCAGGTCCACGAAGGCTTCGTTTTCGACCCGGGAACAGGAAGGGCAGGAAATGATGTTCAGGCCCTGGTCGAGGAATGCGGGCACCGAGCGGAAGCGGCCTGCTTCGATATCGCTCAGGATTTCCCGACCGGCGCGGATCTCCTCGCCCTTGTCCTCGAAGGGCAGGGTGAGGGAGACGCGGATGGTATCGCCGATGCCCTGCGAAATCAGTTGTTCAAAGGCGATCCGGGTCTTGACGATGCCGTCCGGCAGCATGCCGGCCTCGGTGACGCCCAGGTGCAGGGGCACGTCGGGGCGCTGGTCGGCAAAGCGTTTGTTGGCCTCGATGACCTTGTTGGGGTCCGAGTCTTTGAGGGATACGCAGTAGCGGGTGAATCCCAGCCGGTCCAGCATATCGCAGTGTTCGAGGGCCGAGGCCAGCATCGGCGAGATTGAATCCTGGCTGTCGAACTGTTCGAGTTTTTCCGGGTCCACGGAACCGCAGTTGACGCCAATGCGGATGGCGCAGTCGTTGTGGCCGGCCTGATCGGCGATATAGGCCACCTTGTCCTGGACCGGGCGCTGTTTTTCGTGGTGGTAGAGGTGGCCCGGGTTGTAGCGGATCTTGTGGACGTGGGTCGCCACCTGGGTCGCCAGGCGATAGTTCTCCTGCAAATCCACCGAGAGCGGGGTGGTGGCGTGCTGGCTGATCTGGGCCAGGGCTTCCACGTCCTTTTTGCTGTCCACGGCGATGCGGATGATGTCGGCTCCGGCTTGCTGGAGGAGCTGGATCTGGCGGATGGTGGCCGGGATGTCCTGGGTGCGGGTGGCGGTCATGCTCTGCACCGCAATGGGATGGCCGGCGCCAATGGTGGTGGAGCCGATTGGTACGGGCCGGGTGGGATTGCGTTCGGGTTTGTTCATGGACCGTGTTTTTAGAGGCGAGTTGAATATGGAAAAGATAATACGAAGTGTAGAGGCTCTTGTCAAAGACCTACCAGTTCTGTGCAATGGTGGTGGAAGAGGTGATGCTGCTTTCCATTGGCGTCTTGTAATGCCCCGGTCCCGAAGTACGTTGACACGGGGTACCGGCGTGGGTACCTTGAGTGCGGAAAAAGTAAATTTTTACCCTCACAGCCGGTACTTCAGATAGATCCCGATGTCCGCTCCGCAGCCTCCCTCTTCTCTGGTGCCCACCTTGCGCGCCCTGGTCATCGGCACCCTGGGCTCAGTAGCCATTGGCACGGGGGTGCCCTACGTCGGCATGATGTTGTACGGAGAGCGCATTGCCGCGCTGTTTACCACGGCCGCGGCGCTCATTCTGTTCTTTTTTCTAGTTTTTCTGCTCAACACCCTGCTGGGGCTGGTACGCCGTCAATGGATGTTGCGCCGTGCCGAACTGGCCCTGATCTACGTCATGTGGATCGTGGCCACCCCCATCCCCGAGCGGGGCCTGACCTCCTTTCTGCTGCCGCACATCACCAGTGTGATCTATTATGCCACGCCCGAGAACAACTGGGGCGAATTGTTCCCTTTCATTCCAGACTGGATGATTCCACACAGCGATTTCGAACTGGTCAAGTACTTCTACGAGGGGGCGCCCAAAGGTCAGGGCATTCCCTGGGAGTTATGGTTGCCGCCGCTGACCTACTGGCTGCCCTTTGTCCTGGCGCTCTACCTGGCCATGGTCACCATCATGGTGATCTTGCGCAAACAGTGGATCGTGCACGAACGACTTATATACCCCCTGGTCCAGGTGCCCCTGGCCATGATCCAGGACGACGATGCCAGGCCCTCGTTGATCAAACCCCTGGGCAAAAATCCACTGATGTGGGCCGGGTTTGCCCTGACTGGCCTTATCTACAGCATCAACCGGCTGCACTACTACTACCCGTACATTTCCCGGATTTCCCTGTGGGGCGGGTACATACCGCTTTTCCGGGATACCGTCAACGTCGAGATCAGTGTCAGCTTCCAGCTGGTCGGCTTTGCCTATTTCATCAACCGGGATGTGGCTTTCAGCCTGTGGTTTTTTTATTTGCTCGGGATTGTTCAGCAAGGGCTCTTCAATATCTTCGGAGTCCAGCGGGTAGATCCCCTGTTCGGGGTGTACAGCCGGCACGCGGATTCCATTTTGACCCTCCAGGGTTTTGGCGCTTATATGGTCCTGGTGCTGTTGGGGCTGTGGACCGCCCGGGGGCATTTGCGCCGGGTTTTTCGCAAAGCCTGCCGGGGGGATGCAACCGTGGATGATTCCGGCGAGATCCTTTCCTACCGGGCCGCGGTGTTTATCTTGTTCGGCTCCCTGATCTTCATGGGGATCTGGCTGGCGCAAACCGGATTGCCGGGCTGGATCGTGCCGATCTATCTGTTCTTTGCTTTCGCCCTCTTCATCGCCATCACCCGGGTGGTCGCCGAGGGGGGACTGGCCTGGAACTACGCGCCCATGATCGCCTCGGATTTCGTCGCCGCCGGATTGGGCACCCGGGCCCTGGGGCGCTCGGGCATCATCGCCTTTTCCTTCACCTATGTCTGGGCCAGCGATATCCTGACCTTTGTGATGGCCTCCTGCGCCAATGGCCTTAAAGTGGCCGAGGAGACCATCACAAAGAATCGCTGGATGATTTTCTGGGCCATCCTCATCGCCATCCTGGTGAGCATTGCCAGCTCGATCTGGATGGTCCTCGACCTGGCCTATACCTACGGCGGCATCAATACGGATGGGTTCTTTTTCGGCTGGGGCGCCCGCTATCCTTTTGACAATGCCGCCTCCAGGATCCAGTCCCTGGAGGGGCCGCACTGGGAGAACTGGGGCTTTGCCGCCATCGGGGCAGGGGTCATGGGTTTGTTGATGATCGCCCGCCAGCGCTTTTTGTGGTGGCCGTTCCATCCCCTGGGGCTGCCCCTTAGCGCGGTGTTCAGTTCGGCGTTCTTCAGCATTTTTCTGGGGTGGTTGTTCAAGTCGCTCATCATGAAGTACGGAGGGGTCGGGCTCTATGTGAAGACCCGGCCTTTTTTCATCGGCCTGATCCTGGGGCAGTTCGCCACCTCGGGGGTGTGGTTCGTGATTCACTATTTTGTCGCGGTTCGCTAAAGGGCAGATCCACAAAACACAGCAGGAAAGGAGAAATCATGTCCAGACCACGCATACTGTTCTACCACGACGGACGCCATCCGCTCATCTACATGTACGAGCCTCCCATGCAAAAGGAGGAGTACGAGCAGGCCGTCGACGAGTTGATCGGCACGCCGGTAGAGGCCATCATGTTCTGTCTGGGAGACGGGCGCACCGTGCTCCACGACACCAAGGTTGGCGAACTGTGGGGCACGCCCAACGAGAAATGGTCGCACCTGATCTTTCGGCGCGCCCATCAAAACGCCCAACACCTTATCGCAGAGGGCAACGACCCCCTGCGCATCGTCTGCGCGCGCGCCCATGCCAAGGGGTTTCTGCTCTACCCGGCCCTGCTGGTGCAGCAGGGCAGCGGCGAACGGGGTTCGGATATGCGCAGCTCGAACTTCCGCTTTGACAACAAGCACCTGGAGATCGGGGCCCGGAAGGATCTGGATCCGGGATTCCCCGGCTCCGCATGCCTGGATTTCAAGCACGAGGAAGTCCGCCAGGAGCGCCTTGCCCTGATCGAGGAAACCCTTAATAACTACCCGGTCGACGGCTTCGAGTTGCAGATGAACTACGTGCCCTATTACTTCCACCCGGACGAGGTCGAAGCAGGGCGCGAAATCATGACCGGCTGGATTGGCCGGGTGTCCGAGGCGGTCAAAAAAAGCGGCGGCCAGCGCGAACTAGTGGTCCGCATCCCCAACAGCATCGAGGTCTGCCTGGAAAAGGGCATGGATGTGCGGGAGTGGATCGGCCAGGGCCTGGTCGACGCCCTGGTGGCCGAGGATCACCAGGAGGGGAGCGTGGTTACCCAGGACACGGATTTCCGGCCCCTGGTGGAGGCCGCAGAGGGGTCCGGTTGCCGCATTTATGCTTCGATTAAGAGCCACGTGGACTCGGATCGACTCTCCGAAGCCCCGATCGAGATGGTGCGGGCCGCGGCCACCAACTACTGGGCCCAGGGCATAGACGGGCTCTACCTGGCGCAGTGGTTCGGCAACTGGCCCTACGAGGGCTCGTTCTACGAGAAACTGCGCGAGGTATCCGACCCCGAGGTCATGGCGCCGAAGGACAAGTACTATTTTGTGCCGACGGAGACCGGCAGGGAGGGGGCCCCGTCCGTACAGCTTCCGGTTGCGCTTGAGGTGGGTACTCCTGCAACGGTGCGGTTCACCATCAGCGACGATTTGGAGCGCTGGGAGGCGGTCGGCCGGGTGCACGAGGTGGTGTTGCGGGCCCGCATCATGCAGACCACCGAGCTCGACCGGCTGGGCTTCAAACTCAACGGGGTGGAGTTGCCCGAAACCTTATTGCGCAGGGTCAACCGCATGTACTTGATGAGTGCGCCGCGCTATCGGGTATTCGGCTACTGGTTCGTCTTCAAGCTGGATCGGGATCACTGGCCGCAAAGGGGGGAAAACCGGTTCGAGGTGACGCTGCACCAGCGGGACGGAGTAGCGCTGCCCGACATGGTCCTGCGCGATGTGGAGCTGGAGATCAAGTACCTGAAGGGCAAGAACTACCACCGCTCGTTCGTCGATCCGGACCTGGGTGCGTTCGAGCACGCCGTGTTATAGACCGGGCATCAGTACGCCACCGCGAAGACCCCGGTTTGCTTCTCTTCCTGCTCGGCATCCAGTACCAGCCGGTAGAGGTAGGTGCCTGGGGGCACCAGCGCGCCCGCGCTGGTGCGCCCGTCCCAGCGATGCTGGCCTTCGCCGCTGGTGGAGGGCACGCCGGCCAATTTTTGCACCAGGCGTCCCCCCAGATCGTAGATTTCCAGGGCTACCTGGCGGGCTGCGGTGACCTCGCGCAGTTTGTAGGACAGGATTAGAGCATCGTTGAACCCATCGCCGTTGGGCGTGAAGATCCTGGAGGTGGCCGCCACATCGATCAGGAGATCGCCGCCGATGGGGCTGGTCACGCTCAAAACGTCGCCCGAGAACCGGAAGGTGGCATTGCCGGGCTGGATGCGCTGTTTGATCTGATCCGGATCATCGCTGTTGTAGACCCACCCGGTGAACTGGGTGCCGAAGCGCAGGACGGGAGCATCGAAGATGACTTCCACCTGCTTGAGGCTGTTATCCTCACCTGCCAGAAGGGGCAAGGCCACCATAAGGCGGTCGTTCTGCCTGTCGGGCCGAAAGCGGGTGGTATCTACTTCCACGCCGTCCACCTTGATGGACTGGATATTGTCCACCCGGGTGTGGGTGAGGATTTCCAGGTGGTCGAAGCCGGTATTGTCTACCTCAAAGGTAGGTTTCACCACATAAGTGAAGGCGGTGGGTTCGAAGGATTCCACCTGGATGGGCCAGATCTCGGCCACCACTTCCCGGGCCACGGGGTTTTCGCCGAACTGGATGGCAATCTGGTCCAGCCGGGGGGCCTCCTCGAAGGTGCCGAAGAGCCGGATGGCGAGCTGGAGGTATTGGCCGACGCCCTCGGAGATAATGGGGGTACCGTCCTTCCACTCCTCGGCCGGGAGGGAGGGATCGCGGAGGCCGGCCTCGAAGTCGTAGGGCGGCGACCAGAAGGTCCAATTTGCCGCATCATAGACCAAAGGCAGCTGTACGAGAAAGTTGATCTCTTCCCATTCTTCCTTGGTGGTGGGGACGGTATTGCCGTTGGCGTCTATGTCAAAATAGAGGTTGGGGTCGGTTGTGTTGCCGGTGCGGGTGTGAACCTCTATGCGGGTGCCGGCGGGGAAATCGCCGCTCCAGCGGATCTTGCCCCAGTTGACGGGTTTGCCGAAATCCAGGATCTGGGTGAGCAGGACGCTCTCCCGGACAAAGCCCCCGCCGTACACCTCGAACTCGGCCACTTCCCAGCTGGCCTTGGGAAACGGCTGGAAGGTGAGCCAGCGCACGGACCTTTTCGGGAAGTTCAGCTCCACCACCACATCCAGGTTTTCCTGTTCATTCTTCAGTATCGACAGTCTTTCATCCTCGGCACTTACCCAGTTTGTATTGACCGAATGGGTTCCTTTTGGGGCGCGATCGCACGGGCCCTTGATAAAAATGTTGGCGGAATTATCGCCGACGCGGATCTCGTAGCCTCCCAGGGCGTTCTCGGCGAAGCTGTCCGGGGAAAAGGCCGCGATCGGGGGCACGGGCTCGGTGAATGACTGGATTAGCCGGAGATCGTCATCCTGCCCCAGGCGGGGATAGAAGCGGATGCGGTTGATGGGGATGGCAGCGCCGAAATCTACCACCGAGGTACCGCGCCAGCCGGCTCCTGTGGGGCTGACAAAGTTGAAGGCAGTGGAACTGGGATCCCCGTCGAACATGGGTTTCATGTTCCTAATGTCGCCGCTCTGATGCACGCAGGAAGTGGCCGGGTTGACCCTGCCCCGGGTGTAGGGCAGGGGAACGCCTCCCTCCGGTGCGTTGGGATCGGTCAGGACCAGGTTCCTCCCCTCCTCGATGAAACGGGGCTGGATGGAGGTGGCGGTAAAATGGATCATGGTATCTATCCCGGCCCCGAACGGGGTGGTGCCCACCTGGACCCTGCGCTCCTCCTGGCCCTGGTCATCAAAGACCAGGTACACGCCGGCATTTCCATCCGACAAGGCCGCTTCCCAGGAGTTGCCGTCCTGGCCCCCGAGGCGGTATTCTGTGCGGGCGGATATAGCAGAACCGCCAAGTACCAGGATGCATAAAGAAAAAAATAAAAACCGTGCCATGATGGGTCCCTCCAGTTGCGTGATGAAAGAAACCTTTGCTAACGGCGGTAGCAGGGCGCTTCCATGACGGCCCTTTGCCCCTTGGGCCATGTCCTCGATGTGGTCGGGGTAGTCAATGGCGTGGGCTCTGCCCCAGGGATAATTTTCAGTTTAACTCTTTATTAATTAATGACATTCACAGGGGGAAAGTCCAGAAGGAAAATGGGTCAATCCTAGCTGTATTTTTTGTTAGGTCAATTTTTACAAATACTTATGTCGTTTTTATCAAATCCCAAATGGTAGACGAAAGAGAAAAGAATCACTATGTTACCCACCGTCAAAAACCCTTGAGATGCCGGATATCCTTGGGGAAATTAGACTTGAATCCAAACCCGTCCTCCTCTCTAGTGCCCAGTTTTCGCGCCCTGCTCATCGGCACCCTGGGCTCCATGGCCATTGGCGCCGGGGTGGCGTACGGCAACATGGTAATACACGGGTCCCGGGTCGCGGTTTTTTTCAACACCATTGCGGCCGTCATCCTGTTATTTTTCCTGCTGCTGTTCATCAACCCCCTGCTGGGGCTTTTGCGCCGCTCCTGGATGCTGGGGCGGGCCGAACTGGCCCTGATCTACATCATGTGGATTGTGGCTACCTCCATTTCCGAGCGGGGTGGCACCGCCTTTCTGCTGCCGGATATCACCAGCGCCATCTACTATGCCACCCCCGAAAACAACTGGCGCGAGCTGGTGCTGCCCCTCATCCCGGAGTGGCTCATCTTCCACCGCGATTTCGACCAGGTCAAGTATTTTTATGAAGGCGCCCCTGCAGGGCATGAGATCCCCTGGGGGCTGTGGCTGCGGCCCCTGGCCTACTGGATTCCGTTCCTCATGGCGGTCTTCGTGTCCATGGTCGCCACCATGGCGATCCTGCGCAAACAGTGGGTCGAGCGGGAACGCTTGGTCTTTCCCCTGGCCCAGGTCGCCATTGCCATGGCCGAGGACCATCCTGACAAGCCTGAGCTGCTCAAACCTTTTTTTAAAAACTGGGTGATGTGGATGGGGTTTGCCATACCATTCATCTTCCAGGTCCTCAACGGACTGAATCACTATTTCCCCTTCATCCCCCGAATCGAGTTGAGGACCGGCATTCCCCTTTTTCAAAGCGGGCTCGGCATCCCGGTCGGCGTGAGTTTTCAGACCCTGGGCCTGTGTTATTTCCTCAATCAGGACATCGCCTTTGGTCTGTGGGTTTTCTTCCTCCTCAACGTGGTACAGCGAGGGATTTTCGGCATGATCGGGATCGACCGCTACGATCCCATGCTCGGGGCCTACAGCCACCACGGGGGCGGGGCTATAGTAGTGCACCAGGGATTCGGGGCGCTGATCGTCCTGGTAATCTTTGGTCTGTGGAACGCCCGGAGTCATTTGCGCCAGGTGTTGCGCAAGGCCTTCCGGGGGGACGGAACCATCGACGATTCCGCTGAGATCCTCTCGTACCGGGCCGCGGTCTTTACCCTGGTGGGCTGTTATGTCTTCATGGGGATATGGATATGGCAGTCGGGCATGCCGGGGTGGATCACGCCGATCTATTTGTTCCTGGTACTGATCAATTTCATCGGCATCACCCGGGTGGTTTCAGAGGCGGGCATGCCCGTGGTCTTCGCGCCCATCGTGGTCTCGGACTTTGTGGCCGCCGGCTTTGGCACCCGCGCTCTGGGATCCAGCGGCATCATGGCCATTGCCTTCACCTATGTCTGGTGCAGCGATATCCACACCTTTGTGATGGCGGCCTGCGCCAACGGGCTCAAAGTAGCCGAGGAGGCGATTAAAAAGGCCCGGCGCCTGATCTTCTGGGGGATCCTGATTGCCCTCATCGCAACCCTTTTCAGTTCTTTGTGGACCATCCTGGAACTGGCCTACCAGTACGGGGGGATCAATACGGACAAGACCTTCTTTGTGGGCGCGGCGCGCTATCCCTTTGACAACGCCGCCGTCCGCCTGCAGACACTCGAGGGGCCGCACTGGATCAACTGGGGCGCCACCGCCATTGGGGCAGGCATCATGGGCCTTTTGATGCTGGCCCGGCAGCGCTTTTTGTGGTGGCCCCTCCACCCGCTCGGCTTCCCGGTCAGTTCGGCGTTTGACACCATAGTCTTCAGTGTGTTTTTGTCCTGGCTGATCAAGGCCATATTGCTGAAGTACGGAGGCCTCAAACTCTACTTGAAGCTGCGGCCTTTCTTCCTGGGCCTGATCCTGGGCCACTACATCCCGGCCGGGGCATGGTACGCAATTGATTATTTTACCGGGACGAGTGGAAATGTGGCCATGTTCATGTTCTGATTGTGAGGTCGATTTTATTTATGTTTTTTTATATTTAGTTTTATGTTTTATTTATATTTAGTTTGTATGTTAAGGAGAATGAGGATGAAATACTGCGGGTCTGGCTTCCTGGCTCTGGTCTACCTCGTACTGACGGGATGCGGGGAGCCTCAGGAGGTCCTGGTAGCAGAGGTGGGTCCGTACCAGATTAGCGCTGCCTCCCTGCGCGCCTTCGTGGACAAATTGCTCCCGGGGCAGCGCACCGAGAAAACGGGCGAGGTGGGTCGGAGTCACTACTTGCAGATCCTGGTGGACGGCCGGCTGTTGCTCCTGGAAGCCCGGAGTCGCGGTCTGGACACTACCCAGGTCGTGCAAAAAGCCGTTCAGAAGGCGGTCAACGAAGGTGTCCGCGCGCTGTATCGGAAGCAGGAAATACCGTCTATAGCCGAAATTTCGGAAGCAGAGCTGCGTCGACATTTCGAGGAGGAGGGATTCGATCGGGAGCGTCTGTTCTGCGGCATCCTGGTGGAGACGCGCGCACAGATCGAGGAAGTCGTTAGGGAGCTTGAGGCTGGCCGATCCTTTGCAGAGGTAGCACGCGCCTATTCCCTGGACCAGCGCACGGCTGCGCAGGGCGGGGAGCTGGGGTTCGTTGGGCGGTATATGCTCTCGCAGATCCACGTCCCGCCGGATCTGTTTCGCTCACTGCCGCTCGGAGAGGTCTCAACCCCTCTTCCTGTAGGACGCGGGGCCTGGCACGTCTTCCGCTTTACGGAAGAGCGGCCTGCGACCTTTGCAAAATACCGCCTGCTTATCCAGCGACAGCTCAACCAGGAGCGGGAGCTCCAGGCAGAGAGAGAGCACCTGGAGATGCTCAGGGAGTCTTTTCAGGTGCGCCTGAACCCGGCGGGGCTGCAGGAGGTGATACAGGCCTACCAGCAGAGGAATCCTGCGGCTCTGAAGGCGAATTCGACCGCTCTTTACAGGCACGATAAAGGCGAGATCAGTGTGGCCGGGGCTCAGGCAGCCCTGCAGGCACTCAACCTCGGAAAGGCGTTCGCCGATAGTGCCGAGGCTGTTTACGTGCTGGACAGCGGTGTGCTGCGGCCGTTTCTGTTGGAAAGAGCGGCGCGCGAACTCGGCCTGTACGAAAGACCCGAGATCCGCCAGCTGCAAAAAAGAAAACAGGAAGACATCCTGGTCGAGCACTTGAAAGAGAGGGCTGTAACCCGGCACATCGACCTGTCCGACGAAGAGATACGGCACTACTACGACAGCCATCCTGAATACTTCCGCATCGACAGCTCCACGCGGATCGAGGAGATACTCCTGGCCACCGAGGCAGAGGCCCGGCAGGTGCGCAAGCAGCTTCTAGAAGAAGTGCCTTTTGCCGAGTTCGCAGACCGCAGCCTGCGAGGGGATGCGCAGCGCAACAAGGCCCAGTATCACTTCCATCTCCGGGACAAGGTCCTCCACCCCAGGCTGGTGCCGGCGGTTGTGGAAGCCCCTGTGGGAGAGCTCGTCGGTCCGATAGAGGTAGAGGGCGGGTACTCTGTATTCCGCATCCTGAGCCGGGAACCAGAAAACAGGGAGCCCTATGAACAGGCGCGACAGCGAGCCCGGACTCTGTTGCTCCGGGAACGAGAGGCCCAGGCGCTGGAAAAGCTGGTGAAGGATCTGCGCGAGAAGTACATCTCCCAGGTCAAAATCTACCATGCCCATCTCACCCAGGCATTGCCGGATAGCCTGGTACAGGGCTGAACTTGGAAGGCGCAGCTCACAGCGCCGATTCTCAGGAGGTTACCATGAGACACTCCAGCAAATTTGAGCGGTGGTCGAGGAGGTGTATCCTGTTCCTGTGCCTGAGTCTGTTGGCCGGCACCTACCAACTGGCCGGGGCCCAGGGCAAAGGATACCGGATCACCAACAGCAGGATAACCGTGAACGCGCCCGAGCACTGGCAGAACTGGAATATGCCCACCCACGCAGTGGATCTAATCCAGGAGGGGGGGGTCCGGCCCCATTTCTTCCGCCAGAGCTACAATACCCTCGACGACCTGGAGACGTTCAAACGACCTGTCGAGGCGTTGACTATCAAGAAACAGCAAGTTGGGATTGGGAACATGGGCCGCACCTTTGTCCTGGGACTGGACGGGAGCCCGAGGCTCGAGGAGCAGAAAATAGGGAAATACCTGGATGTGGATTTCCAGAGATACCCGGGGAATCCCACCTACATTGTGCTCAACGACCAGTTCTACACGATCACCGACACGACGATGATTGCTAAGAAAGAGGTGGAACTCACCCTGAAAAACGTCGCTACAGGAGCGACTTCCACCCGGCAATTCGGAACCGGTGACAAGGAGATGGTTCCGATCTACGAGTACTTTGTCAAGCCGGGCATCAGCCGCGTGGGCTCCAATCCGGAGGATGCGGCCCATATCCTGGACGGCGACCCTGCTACCTACTGGGAACCGGATCCGAACGATCCGATCGAAAACTGGTGGATCGAAGTGGACCTGGGGCGGAGCGTGCTGGTGGAGGAACTGGTCCTGAAGTTCGTGGATGCGGAGCTGGGAGATCCGTTCCGGCAGTTTAAGGTGCTCACCGCACCCAGCCAGGAACTCATTTTGCAGGATGCGGTCGATTTAGATTTTGTGCCAGTTGCCGGCACCAAGGGGCCCAACCTGGAGCAGCGGTTGTTCTCGTTCCCCGTGGAGGATGATCTGAATGCGGCCCCGGGCTGGACCGGACGCATGATCGAGACCATCCGCATTGTGGTGTTCGATACCAAAGGCCGCAGACACACCCGGATGGAAGAGGCCGATTGGCTCGGCCTGGATGCGTCGGACCAGGGGGATATTGTCTATTTTGTCAAAGACCTGGAGGGCTTTGAGGAACCTGTAAGCCAGGAGGAGTACGACAGCCTGCCGCCCGAGCGGCAGGGGCGCAAGGACCACTACCGGAGCGAACAGCCCCGCCTGGCCGATATCGAAGTTCTGGGCTTGGGGGACAATATCAGCCCGGGGATAGCCCCGGGCGGGGGTAGCTTCGAGCTCCAGGGCGCGGCTTACTCCCCTCCTCTCTGGGCCTTTGACGGGGATTACAGCACCTGGTTCCTGCAGCCCCTGCGGACCCCGACCCTTGCCGACCGCGGGGTTCTGACCGTGGATCTGGGCGCCACCTTCTGGCTGGATCAGCTACGTGTGTCGGCCCAAAATATCCCCGGCCAAGCAGAATTCTTCGACGGCTATATCCACCGCGGCTCGGACGGCACCCAGGATGCCCGGGGCCGCCTGAAATGGGTCCGTCTCAGCTCGCCCGAGCGCGAAGATAACTTAGTGACCGGGTATTTGCAGGTCCTCGACGAGTACAGCCCCGCGCCCAAGATCCGCTTTCTGGAGACCCGCATCACCACCACCGAGAATTTATTGCGGCGCAATCGCGGCGGCGCCGGGATTGTCGAATACCAGCTCTACACAAGGGCTTATCCGGCCGAGGTGGTGCTGCAATCGGACCTGATTGAACTGCCCTCGGCGCGCAACTTCGGCCGCATCTTCTGGGAGGCCGAGACCCCACCCGACACGCGCCTGGAAGTGCGCACCCGCAGCGGAGATTTGCTGGGCAAAATCGTCCGCTTTTTCGACAAGTCGGGCAAAGAAATCTCAGGGGAGGCTTGGAACAAGTTGATAGAAAGGTTCAGGGGGCCTGTAGACACTACCTTTGTGCCGGCCACCGGCTGGAGTCCGTGGAGCCGGATTTACCAGGAATCGGGGGAGCGGGTGACCTCGCCCGGCTTGAGGAAATTCGCCCAGATCCAGGTCAAAATGTTCACCGAGGACCGCGATGCCGCGGCTTCGATTAACTCCATCGACATAGAACTGGTCAATCCGGTGGGCGCGCGCATCCTGGCCGAACTGTGGCCGGCGGAAGTCGTGACACCCGGCCTGGTCGATACCTTTGATGTCTTCCTCCAGCCCAATTTCATTGAGAACCCCGTGGCTTCGCGCAGCATAGGCTTTGACGAAATCCTGCTCAGCATGTCCACGGGTAAGAGCATGGAACTGCTCGAACTGGGTCTGGGCGTTGATCCTGAGAGCGGTCAGGCCGAGCAGGCCTTCCAACCTGCCGAGGATGTGTTCGTGGACCAGGAAGGGGTGAAACTCCAGATCCTCAGGAACCGGGCGGACTCCATCTGGGTGCGCCTGCCCGCCGAGCTCAATATCCTGACGGAGGCTCCCCGACTCTACAACCGGATCACGGCCGAAGGCGATAAGGTACCCGTGGACCAGGAGGGTTTGTTGCTCACGGCAGCCGCCTATAGGCTGCTCGAAGAAGAGGAAAGGGGGGGTGTACAGTATTTTCGCCAGCGCACCAATACCAGCGGCGAGGTGGTGTTGACCGAGGTCGACCAGTCCACCTACCTGGATACTACTCTACTGGCAGAAGAGGCGAGAGGGCCCATCCGCTACTTCAGGATTCTGCAGGGTGATGGCGCCCAGTTTCCCTTTGACAGCAACGGGGATTCCCTCAGCGCCAGCGCCTACAACCGCCTGCCATCTACCCAGAAAGGCGCGGTAATTGGTCCGGGCTCGCTCATAAGCCTGCGCTTCAAGGCCCCGGTCTTCCGCAACGGCACCACCCTCCGGATCGTCGCGCGCAACACCAAGGGCGGCACGGATTCGGCGGCTCCCTGGCAGAGCATCGAGCCGGGGGACGCCACCCCGCTGGCCCCGGGCAATACCCTCTCCATCGGCGTGCCTTTCGACTCCGGGGTCCTGGACGATTTTGCCATTGCCCCCAACCCCTTCACGCCCAATGGGGACGGCATCAACGATGCGGCTGAGATCGGTTTTACGGTCTTCAAAATCAGCACCGACCGCGAGGTCAGGGTGAAGATCTATACCCTGGACGGCCGCCGTCTGTGGGAGGCCTCCAGCATGGTCTTCAGCGGCAAGGATTCCATCCCCTGGGATGGCCGGGATGACCAGGGGAAGCTTGTGCCGCCGGGTCTGTACCTGTGTCAGATAGAACTCGATGTGGACTCACAAGAGCAGGGAGGGACTACTCGCGCAGGGTTGATCTCTGTAGCCTATTGAGGTCGCCTGGTGGTTTTTGCATGGCTGATCCAGTGTTTACAAGGATTTATGGGCGGTGCAATGGCTTCCTTGCTGAGCGCGGGCTAGGGTTCAATAAATTACTTGACAAACACCAAGTTCTGCCCTATATGTTGGTGCATTCAGGGTGTCTCGATTTGAGGATTCGCGGGATTCCCGGCAGAGTGAACACCTGATTTTTGTCAACTTGTGCGCTGTTCAAAGACCGGTGGCTGCAGCCCCAGGGAGGCCCTTGTGTATAGATCTCGCTATTTTCTGAGTTATGTAAGTTTCCTCATCCTGGCATCCATTCCCGTACAGGCTCAGGACTATGGCTCCCGTCTGGGTGATGTGAGACGGGGCGGAGAGATTTCCTACGAACCCCGGGGCCCCGGGGTTCTGTTCGGAGCCCTGGACCCGGCGGTGCGAAAGTGGTACGTCCCTCAGGAACTCTACTCCGAGTATAGATGGAAGCAGTGGGAGTACTCCAATTATGCCCGGCAGCACTATCAAAGATATGTGAATATTGCGCGCGAGGGGGATTACTACTACGACCTCTACGGCAATTTTATCACCCGTGGGTGGTTGATCTTCAATAACTCCCAGAGCCAGCCCAAACAGTTCGGTAGCTCTGTGCTCAAGAACGACAGCTTCAACGGCTGGTTCAGCGGTCTGGTCATTTCCGCCGATGCCAAGGGCCAGCATCAATACGCCCTGACCATGGGCCATCGGCTCCGCACCACTCTCACCCCCCTGACCTTTTCCAAGCCCTTCTGGGACGGGGTGCAGTTCGACTGGGCCTCGGACAAGTACGAGGGGACCCTGATCTACTCGCGGCTCAGCTCGCCCGGGGGTTCCAGCACAGACAACCGGGAACGCCTGGCTACCAACGCCACTTCCTTGTTCGGGGGGCGCTTCGCCGTGCAGGTGGGCGATTTTGCCACCCTGGGCTTCACCGCGGTCAATGCGCATCAATCCAATACCCTGCTGGATGGGTTCACCGGCAATCCGGTCAGCGGCGAACTGACTATTGGCCAGAACGCCGCCCTCGACTTCATCGAAATTGTGTTGCGGGACGACTCTCCCAAAGACGGCAAGGGCGGGGCCGCCTTCTTTGAGGCCGGCTCGGATATCACCATAACCTATGTGGATGGCACCGTGGACGAGGGCAAGAAGATCCGCTTCGAGCCGGTGATCGAGGGCGGTTTCATCCGGGAGGGCTTTCTCTCGGCCGACGGCCCCGAAGAGATTCGCCTGCGCTACGATTTCAACAGTCCCGCCTTTGTCAACCGCGCCAGCGCCCCCAAGGAAGACATCAAGGAAGTGGTGTTCCGCCTGGTTCTGGGCAATGACTACCAGGTCTGGGTGAGTTCCAGCCAGCAGTTGAGCAATACCGGGGAGGGGGTTCTCCTGCTGGTGACTCAGGCCGAGGGCAATGTCCAGGATAATACCAATCTGCGCGTGATCAGCTTTGAATACGGCCTGCCCACCTCCACGCAGATCTGGGGCACGACCCTGGAGTTGGAGGAGGTGATGGGTTTCAAATTCTATGGCGAATACGACCTGAGCTATGCCTACACCAAGTACCCCAATATAGGCACGGAAGACCACTCCTCTTCATCAGGTATAGCCGGTTCGCGCTCGGCCCCGGCCTGGATGGTCAATCTCTCGAAAGTCGAATACCCCTGGTTCTTCTTCGGAGAAGCCTATAGCCTGGACCCGCGCTACACCACCCGGACCTTTGTTACCGCGTCGGATGGCTTCATCGGCTACGACAACGAGCGCTCGCACGTGGTGGAACTGGTGGAAGACAACGACGATCAGGACCGCTTCCCGGACACCATCCGCAGGGACTGGCTGTCCGGGGACACCACGGTCTTTCCGGGCTGGGACGAGAACAATGACTTCATCTCGGACTTCAACCAGAACGACAATGAGGTCCTCACCAATTCGACCCCTGATTACGACGAAGCCTTTCTGCGCCATAATGTGGACCGGCCCGAATTCCTCTTCGGCATTGACCTGAACAACAATTTCTGGATAGACCGCTTCGAAAACGACGAAGAGCCGGATTACCCCTACCGCAAGGACCACGAGGGCTACAATATCTACCTGGGGACGCATCTGACCCCGGATATCCGCCTGATGGCCGGGGTGCTGCGCGAGGATCTGATCTCCTCGAACCAGAGAAATCACACCAACTACCTGCTCTTCACCCTGGACCGGGATGTGCCTGGCTGGGGCCGTTTCCGGGTCTTCGATATGTTTAAATCCGTGCAAGATGATATCCGCGACGACCTCCTGCAGTGGCTGCCCAGCGCCAATATCCGCACCGGCGAATCCACCACGATCATCGATCCGCTGGTGGCGCCCGATACCTGGGTCAATTCAACCTGGGCCGGCCACGACTACAAGTACAAAGGGTTCAGGGCGAGCAATTTTTTCAAGTGGGAACTCTATCATCAGCGCCTGGACAAGGACCAGCGGGAAGTGCTGAATCTGCGCCAGCGGGAATACTTCTTCGGCCTGATCAACAAGGCCAGCTACCGGTTTGATCTGGGCCTGGTGTGGATTGAGCCGCGCTGGAAGAGCGAGTACCGCAAACAGACCCTCGATCTGGTCACCACCAACACAGAAAAGAGGGAAGAACTCGCTGAGATCGGCGGGGTGCTCCTGGGCTTTCCCCTGCTTACTCATACCACTCTTCAAGGCGGCGTGGAGTTGACCTTCCTCAACGATATCGAGAGCGATGCCAATGATTTCAATGGCATTGCCTCGGCTGTCCAGTTTACCAATGTCTCCGATTATCAGGGCTACAAGATCACTACCCAGGCAGGCTTAAAAATCGATCGCCGGGATCCTAAAGCCAGGGATGCAGTGACCGTCACCCAGAGTTTCATTGCGGTGTATGCAGGTCTGGAGTAGCCTGGTTTTATCGCGCCGACTTTACCTGGGGCTCGCCGCGCTGGTCCTGCTGGTGCTGATCGGTCTGAAGATCGCTCCCACGGACGAGATACAGCAGCATTTCGAGCGGGGCTACGCCTACAAGCAAAAGGGCATGAAGGCCCATGCCATGCGCGAGTACCGCGCTGTCCTCGAGCGGCTTCCCGACCACCAGGATGCGCTGCTGGAACTGGCGGCCCTGTACAGCGAGGAAAAGCAGTACGACCGCGCTCTGAAAATCTATCGCACTTTTCTCGAGTTCTATCCGGAGGCGGCGCTGGTCCGCTTTCTGCAGGGGAATGCCTATGTGGAGAGCCAGCGCTACGAGGATGCCATCTCAGCGTACGAAGAAATCGCTCCGTCGAGGCCGCAATGGGCTGCTCTGTGGGGGCGTCTGGGGTACGCCTATTCCATGGTCGGCCAGTTCGAGCAGGCTGCTGGGGCTTATCGCCGAACCCTGAAAACCAATCCGGACTCCAGCCTGGTACGCTATCAATTAGCCCGTCTCTACCAGGACCAGGAAAATATAGAAGCAGCCATTAAAGAATTCCTTATCCTGCTGGAGGGAGCCCCGGACAACCACGATTTTCACACCCGCCTGGCGGATCTCTTGATTAAACAGGAAGAAGCCGGAAAGGAGACCTTTGGGCTGGAGTCAACCCCGGTGACCCGGACAGCGGAAAAGCATCTCCAGCTGGCCATTCAGCTAAGTCCGGGTTATGTGTACTCCCGCTGGAGTATGGGGTTTCTGCTGGCCCGTCAGAGTCGCTATATCGAAGCTATTGGGCACTTTGAAAAGATCCTGGAACTGACTCCCCTGGATCATCGGGTGCACGGTTGCCTGGGAAACCTCTACGAGCGCAGCGGAAATGAAGAGAAGTCCAGGCAGCATTTCACTGCCTATGCCCGGGCCGAACGGGGGCAGCAGCTTCAGAGCAGGGCGAAAGCCGAGTTCGAAAGGACCCTGGAGAGGCTGAGGGCTTCACTGGGTTCTCGAGCCCGGTAATTTTTTCTGCGGTGTATAAAATTACTTGACAACCGCTGTTTTTTTGAATTATTTTTATAGTTGCAATTAATGGAAGATTTGTTCCGTTTTTTAATATAAACAATTGTTTATATTGCGGTTTATCTTTTCAATCCGAGATCGGGTCTGCAACCTCAAGAAAGAAAGGAGGGGCCTAGAGCGGTTTACAATTATCCGTATTAGTTCGTTCATCGTTCATTTTCACCATCTAAGGAGGTTTTTTAAGTGAAAAAATTAATCGTATTAGCTCTTGTAGTGGGTCTTGCTGCCATGGCAGGGGCTCACAAGCCTGAAGGTGAGTTGTACTTCGCGTTTCAATTTCTTGATGAGTCCATACCCGTCCAGGATGGACATTTTGACGACTGGGCCTTCGTTCCGGGGACATATAGTATAACGAGTGAGGACCTCTTCTCTCCGTCCAAGAGTATCCGGGATGTGGGACGGGGCGAATTTGACCCCAGCGATGTCAATATCCATCACCGGTGGGGCTGGAACCCCAACACTGACTGGGTGTATCTCGCCACCTCAATATTCGATAACCACCACAATATCGATCGCGATGGTGGGCCTGGAATTATGTGGCAGGATGATTCAATAGAAATACGGTTAAATCCTCAAGCAGTCCCGGCGGAAGAGCAAAACGTGGAAGGCGAGCCCCTGAACTTCATTAATTACCACTACGCTATACCACCGTTGGATGGGGTGCACGAGAATATTCCGCCGGCTCCCGAGTGGTTGTATGCTGGGTCTGATTACGTCAGCTTCGGCTGGAGCTTTGATGGCGAAATGCTCGGTGATGGTGACTCCACTTATCGCTATGAATTCGGGGCAGCGCCCATCGCGGCCTTGGCGGACACGCCCGAGGACACCGAGTTTGCCGATCTGGAAGAAGACGATGTCATCCATATCAATATAACTATGCCCGACCTTGATGCGCCTCAACCAGCCACCTACAATGGTTTCTGGGCTGTATCGCCCGGGCCCGGGAACAATCCCGAGGTCGACCTTGTTATGAATATACTGGAAGATGTCGAACAAACGGCGACGGCGGTCGAAGACGTCAGCTGGGGCATGATCAAGGCCGGTCTTTCCGAGTAAGATTTCAGCCTTCAGATCATTACAGTCAGTCCCTGTATCTTTGATACAGGGGCTTTTTTTGTGCTGTCTGGGGTCGGCTAGACAGAGTGGATTGTGCTACATTTTTAATAAGCCAGGGCGATGACCTGTGATTGCTCGGCGTCGGCCGCATCTCCGTTGACCTCGATGCGCACAATGTACAGGCCCGGGGCCAGCAAGCGCCCCTGGGCGTCGCGGCCGTCCCAGGATTTGTCCCGGTAGCGGCCCGTGCCTTCCGGGGCGTCGTACACCACCCGCATCAGACGACCACTCAGATCGTACACGCCGATCTTGACCGGCCGAGGCGCGGACAGCGACAGCAGGTTGTAGCGCACAAAAAGCTGGTCATTGCGGCCATCGCCGTTGGGGGTGAAAGGGTTGGGCGCCAGTTCCACCTTGTCGAGCAGGTGGCCGCCTTCGAGCACCGAGGGGCTCAGCACCGTGGTGCCGGAAAAGTCGGGATCATCGTCGGCGCCCAGCGAGGCGACATTGCCCGGGGTTACCGTCTGAAAGGCGGCTTGTTCGCCGGCGAGCCGGATCGAGGCGGCGAAATCGGTGCTGTAGCTGAGGACCTCGGTGGCAAAGCGGACCTGTACCCGGGTGTTGTTTTCCCGGACCAGGGGAAAGCGCAGGGTGAATCGGTTCTCCTCTACCGAGACAATCTTGAACCCATTGATTGCGGTCGTGTCTTCCAGGCTGGTAAATTCACGTTCGGCAAGAAGCTGGCCATCTCCATCCCACAGCTGTATGGCCTCGATGCGTTCCACCCGGGCCGGGGTGGGAATCTCTATGGTGTCAAACCCGGTCAGCCCGGGCGTCTGCATGATGGCCTGCACAGCAAAGGTGAAAGGCAAGGTCTGGGACACCTCGACCTGGCGCGGAAAAATCTCCCCTTTGAGCGCGTCGGCCAGGGGCGGGGTCGCAAAGTCAAAGCTGAGGGCTTTCAACACCCGAGCCGCGTCCAGATCGGTGCTTGTGAAAATCACCTGGAACTGGAAATAGCGGCGCGGACTGGGAGAGATGATGGGGATGCCCGGGCCATTGACCGCCTCCTCTGGATAGGGCGAACTGAAGGGACTCCAGTTGACCAGGTCGTCTCTGATCAGGCCGGGTACCCAGTCGCGGCCGGCCTCGTCGGCTCGGGGCAGGCTCTGGTATTCGACCAGGTCCATCTCCTCGGTGAGGCTGTTGAGGGCATAGGGGATCTCCTCGGGATTGCGCTGGCCCCGCAGCATGCGAGTGAACACAAAGGGGGAGACATCGGTGCCGGTGCGGGTGCGTATGTCCAGGTTGGAGAATTTGGGATCGCCGACTATTTCTTCGGCCCAGCGCAGGTTGGTCCAGGCCGCCGGCTGGCCGGCATCGAATATATCCGAGATGTAGCGGGCCGTGGTCAGGAAGCCGCGGCCGAAGATCTCGATTTCGTCGATTTCCCAGCTGATGGTAGTGATGGAGCGCATGCGGATGTGCTGGACAATGCGCGGCGGGTCCAGTTGTACCTCGACGACCGGATTTTCGTTGTCCTTTTCGACGATGAGGGGCTGCCAGATGGGATTGCCCAGTTTGGTTAGATTGACGCCATCGTTGGTGAAAAGTTCAAAGGCCCTCATATAGTCGTCTTCGAAGGGGGTGGTGGGGGAGCGTTGGATCGGGGAATTGCGGGGGTAGAAGCGGATGCGATCTACGCCGAAGCGGCCCCCGAGGTCGAGGAGCAGGATGATCCCGAAGCCATTGAAGTTCTTGCGCTCGAATGCGGCTGTTTCACCGCCCTCCTCATCGGAGAGGAGTTCCCGCAGAGTGCTGTTGATACTGGCTATCGAACCGCTCAAGCCGTACGGATTGTCGTGCTCGACGGTCACATTGGGCGAGCTTATACTGCCGCCCCGGTCGATCGTGCCAGCGGCTATGTTTTTGCCTTCCTCGATATTCAGGAGATGGATGCTGTTGGGGAAGTCCTTACTCTGGAATTCGAGCTGGTTACCGGGGGCATTGCCCTGCACAAGGTCGTTGAGATCGAAGAAGGAGCGATGCAGGGCCTCAATAGTCTCGACCGGGGCTACGCCTTCGCCGTGCCAGTCCAGCTGGCCGCCCTGGCCTATGGTGACGGTCTCCAGGGCCGGAGTCCAGTTAGAGGTGAGGATGATAAACCCTGAAACAATCGGGAGAAAGCCGGGAGAACCACTTGATCTGGTCATGATGCCACTCCGTTTTTAAAGGAAAAGTGTACAGTGCAAAATACAAATTTTTTACAGGGTTTGTCAAGAACGGGAGGCCTGGACAAACCACTGCCATCCAGCAGTGAAACCGGTGGTTGTCCGAATGATCCGAATGAATGGAACGCAGTATTTTGTCTAAATGTCAGCCATGCAAGGCAATTGGTTGGTGGGATGAACCTGGCGCGATCTCCTCTTAATGACCAGTTTCTGACTCATGTCAAAATTGAAATTAGCCTGTCTCTCTCTCCAAAAAAGACTGAAGTCAATTCCTTCGCACAGCTGGGCTTTCAGTGGGTTGGTCCTCACCATGCTGGGAGCTGTCTGTTTTTTATTCCAGGACTTTGGCATTACCTGGGACGAGCCCAATCAGCATCAATACGGCAAATACGTTTTACAATATTACGAAACCTTCTTCGCGGATAAATCCTCTCTGACGTTTCTGGATGCCTATCTTTACGGGGCGCTCTTTGATTCGATTGCGGCTCTCGTGGTGCGTTTATTGCCTTTCGGGGAGTTCGAGACCCGTCACTTGCTGAATGCCCTGGTGGGAATAATCGGCATCGTCGGCGCCGGGAAACTGGCCCATTTGCTGGCCGGGTACAGGGCCGCCTTCCTCGCGGCCTTGCTGTTGTTCCTGGAGCCATCCTATTTTGGTCACATGTTCAACAATCCCAAGGACATCCCCTTTGCCGTCGGTTATATCTGGTCGCTGTATTTCCTGCTCAAAAGTCTGGCATACCTGCCCAATGTCCCAGCAAGTTTGATCGCCAAGCTGGGAGGGGCGATCGGCCTGACCCTCGGGGTGCGGATCGGGGGGCTGGTGGTGCTGGCCTACCTGGGGCTGGCC
Source organism: Candidatus Latescibacterota bacterium (assembly GCA_965219385.1). Lineage (GTDB taxonomy): Bacteria > Latescibacterota > UBA2968 > UBA8231 > UBA8231 > CBDCNM01. The sequence goes on from CBDCNM010000001.1 coordinate 537,909, forward strand.
GTGGGGCTGTACTGTGCTTTCCCCGCCTGGTTTGCGCCCGGAGCATCTGCGGGATTGCGCCCGGCCCGCTGGTACAAGGCGCTGGCCCAATCCGTCCTGGGGGTATTTTTGGTGGCCTATATCGCGATGCTGGTCTTCTGGCCCTGGGCCCAGCAAAATCCCTTGCTGCGGCCCTTTGAGGCCCTGGAATACATGTCCCAATTTCGCATCCAGGATTCGGGTTTGCTGGCCAAGGTGCTGATCGGCGGCGAGTACCTCAACGCCAAAGAGTTGCCGGCCACCTACCAGCCGCATTACTTTGCGGTCAAAATGCCGGAGTTGATCCTGGTGGGCCTGGGTCTGGGCGCGGCCATGGCGGCCTTTTTTCTGGTGGCCGGAAAAGCAAAAGCGCAGAAACTGCAAACCACCCGGTACGCTTTGCTGGTCTTTGCCATTGTTTTTCCCCTGGTTTATGTGGTGGTGAAAAAGTCGGTGTTCTACGATACCCTGCGGCACTTTCTATTCGTCGTGCCCTGCCTCTGTGTCATCAGCGGGATTGCGCTGGCCAGGGTGCTGGACAGGCTGGCAAGGGGAGGGGCATGGCGCCGAGGTGTTGCGGGCATTTGTCTGGTTGTGGTCCTGCTGCCCCAGGCCCATGCCCTTTTCCGCTTGCACCCGCACCAGTACGTGTATTACAATCAGTTTGCCGGGGGGCTCGAAGGCGCCAGCGGGCGCTACGAAATGGACTACTGGGGCAATTCCTACAAGGAGGCAGTGGAACTATTGAACGCCTATTTGCAGCGAACGGAGAGGGCTGGGTTCCACCAGAGGGTATACCGGATATGGGTGGTGGGTCCGGAGGAATCGGCTTCCTATTACTTCCCCGACCACTTCAAGTTGACCCGGACCCCTCGCGGCGCTGATTTCGCCATCAGTTTCACGCGCTGGGAGCTGGATGAAAGGGTCCGGGGAACGACTATTGCCGCGGTGGAGCGGATGGAGGTTAAATTGTCCGTGGTCAAGGATCTCAGAAGGCCGAATTAAGATTCAATGAGAACACGGCCGGCACACAGGCACTGGTTAAAGGTGTTTGCCCTGATTGGGGCCGTGGGGTGTTCTCCCGGCCAGGATCAGGTGCCCGCACCTGTTGAGGAGGATGGAAGAGTGACGGTGGGCCCAGGGATCCGGTTCGTGGATGTGAGCGCGGAATCCGGTCTGGACTTCACCCATGTTTCCGGCAGCCCGGAACAGCGCTACATCCTGGAGACCATGGCGGGGGGGGGAGGCTTTCTGGACTACGACGGAGACGGGTACCTGGATGTATTCATCGTCAACAGCACCCGGGAGGGGGAGCAGCCGCAAGGGGCCTTCAATCGGCTCTACCGCAATACCCAGGCCACAGCGGAGGACGGCCAGGAAGCGCGGGTGTTTCGGGAAGTGACCCAAGAGGCCGGATTGCAGCGCACGGGCTGGGGCATGGGCTGCGCTGCCGGGGACTACGACAACGACGGGGATGTGGATCTCTACATCACCTACTGGGGGCCCAATGTCCTCTATCGCAACGACGGGAACGGTGGTTTTACCGAAGTGACCAGGGAGGCCGGCGTGGGGGACGAGGGCTGGGGCTCCAGTGCGGCGTTCGGGGATGTGGATGGAGATGGCCTCCTGGACCTTTACGTGGGCAACTACCTGGTCTTTGACCTGGCGGATCCGCCCAACGGCGGCAAGCCCTGCACGGGTTTCAAGGGACTGGAGGGCTTCTGCGGACCCATGGGACTGGAGTCGCAGGTCGACGTGCTGTATCGCAATGAAGGGGGGGGACTTTTTGCGGATGTGAGCGGCTCGACGGGCGTGGATCAACACCGCTACCCGGCCTTGGGGGTGGTCTTCGGCGACTACGACGGGGACGGGGACCAGGATATCTACGTGGCCAATGATTCGGAGCCCAATCTGCTCTGGCGCAACGATGGGGACTGGCGTCTCAGCGAGGTGGCCGCCTTTGCCGGGGTGGCCTACAGCGAGGAGGGTCGGGCCCAGGCCGGCATGGGGGTGGACTTTGGGGACTACGACAACGACGGGGATCTGGACCTCTACGTGACCAATTTTTCGGACGATGTCAACACCCTGTACCAGAACCAGGGCGATGGCAGCTTTGTGGATGCCACGGCCGCGGTCGGCCTGGGGGGCGTGGTGCGGCCCTACCTGGGGTGGAGCACCGCCCTCTTTGACGCGGACAACGACGGCTGGCTGGACCTGTTCGTGGCCAATGGGCACCTCTACCCGCAGCTGGAAAAGCATCCCTCGGGGTTGCGCTACCCGCAGCGCAACCTGTTTTACTGGAACGAAGGAGGGGTCTTTGGCCTGGCCGGGGCCGGCTCGGGACTGGAGGTGGAGAAGGTCAGCCGGGGGACCGCGTTCGGCGACTACGACAACGACGGAGACGTGGACTTGCTGGTGATGAACCTGAACGATACCCCGAGCTTGTTGCAAAACCAGGGGGGCAACCGCAACAACTGGTTGGGCCTGGACCTGGTGGGGGATGAAAGCAATCGCGATGCTCTGGGGGCCCGGGTGTCGGTTTTTGCCGGAGGGCGCAAGCAGATAAGGGAAGTGAAGCGCGGGTATGGCTACCAGTCCCAGCACGATGGACGGGTGCTGTTCGGTCTGGGCCGGGAGGAAGAGGTAGAGCGGGTGGAGATCCACTGGCCCTCGGGAAAGGCCCAGGTCCTGGAGCGGCCCCCCCTGCGGGTCTACCTGAAGGTGGGGGAGGGCCTCCGGGAACCGGTGGCGAGCTACGGGACGGGGGAAGAGAAGGATTCAGGGGCTTTCCCCCTCGGCGAAGCCAGGGCGCCGGAACCAGAACCTGAAAACTACCTTGCCACGGCCGGAAAAGCCGACTGGAGTGCGGAAGACTATTACGAGAAGGGGGTGGAACTCCACGAGCAGGGCCGCTACGAGGAGGCCCTGCCCCTGTTGCGGGCGGCCATCCAGCAAGGTCCGGACTACACCGCGGCTTACTATTCCCTTGCAGTGACCCTGTATTCGGGTCTGGGGCGCAGCCAGGAGGCGGCCGGGTTGCTGGAACAGGTGGTGGCGCGGGATTCCTCCTGGGCGGATATTTTCGCCCTTCTGGGGGGGATCTACATGAGCCTCAACCAGCTGGAACGAGCCATTCCAATGCTGGATCGGGCCGTGGTCCTGGATCCCGGAGCCTGGAAAAGCCGCAACCGGCTGGGGGTGGCCCATTTGCGCCGCGGGGATACGAAGCGGGCCGTGGCCGCGTTTCAGGGAGCTGTACAGGCAGCTCCATACGCCCCTGTCCCGCATTTGCACCTGTCCCGGATATACGGAAGGTTGGGACGAGATGAGGCTGCCCGGCGCGAGCAGGCCTGGTTCGAGCGCCTGCGGCCGGTGCAGGGACAGATAGACAGCTACAAGGCCCAGCTCAAAGAGACCCCGGCCGACGCCGAACTGCACTACCTCCTCGGGCGCCAGTACCTCAAGCAGGGACGCCAGGCCGAAGCCCTATCGTGGTTTGCACGGGCGGTCGAGCTGGAGCCCGGGTACGGACTGGCGCACTACGGTGTGGGCGGCATGTACCATCGCCAGGGGAACCTGGAACAGGCTATCACAGCCTATGAGCGGGCCTATGAGGCCGACTCGAGCCTGGTTATGGCCCTCAACGACCTGGGGGTGGCCTATCGCCAGGCAGGCCGTTTGCAGGAAGCCATCGAGGTCTACCAGAAAGCCACCCGCCGGCGACCGGGTTGGGCCCGGATCCAGAGCAATTTGGGCCGGGCCTATGCCGAACAGGGCAAAAACCAGGAGGCGATCAGGGCCTACCGCAAAGCCCTGGAACTCGACTCCACCTTGGTGCAGACCCGCAGGGACCTGGAACAACTCTACAAAGGACTGATGGGGAAATGATAGGGAAGGGCGACCGCCCGCGCATCCGGCGGATGATCTCCCGGCTGATCGAATTGGGTTTCGAGCCCGCGAAGATGTGAAACGGTCCACCACCCACCCTCAGGTGCATCCCTTGGCTACCATTGATCGGATCGAGAAGTTCTTCGCTCGCGTAGGCGACTTTTGCCAAATCGTCGGCGCCACGGTCGTCCTGATAGTTCTTGGCCATTGCGCCTTGGCTATTGTCTATCTCTTCGTTGATGTCTACCTGAAAACGGATGTGCGCAACACTTCACCGGTTTACGACAACTTTCCCGAGGCGAGCGAATACTGGAACGAGTTCGAGGAGAGCTATAGTCCGCATTTCGAGCCCTTTTTTCACCACAGGCGCGACGCGTACGCGGGCAAGTTCATCAATATCAGCCAAGATGGCGTGCGGCGGACGGTCAAGCCGAGCAGTGTAACCGGTGAAATCAAGGTATTTGTGATCGGCGGATCGACGATGTGGGGGACTGGAGTTCCCGACGACAAGACGATCCCGTCCATCTTACAATCACTCCTCGGCGATCACTACGACGTATACAATTTCGGCGAAAGCGGGTTCATGTCGGCGCACGAACTAAACTATCTGCTCTTCCAGCTCGCCCACGGCAATATTCCAGACATCGTCATCTTCTACGACGGCGTTAACGACGGATACGCTGGAGCCTATTCACCCGCTGTTCCCAGGGAACCAAGGTTGCGGTTCCAGAGGATGCGGTTCGGCACCCACAACCCGCTGATTGATCTTTACCGTGGGTCGAGCTACAGTCGTCTCATAGGATATCTTACCCGCGCCGCAAGTACCCGGCGTTGGGAAGAACGGGTTGCGCAGAACATTCTGAAAAACAGCAATGCCGTCGTCGACATCTACGAAGCGCACATCAAACAGGTCAAAGCAATCGCCAAGGACTACGGATTCGAGGCCTATTTCTTCTGGCAGCCCCACCTTTTCAGCCTGACTCGGAGCCCGTTCGACGACTATGAACGCAGGGTGATTGAAGCGGCCTCACCAGTCTTGGTAGAAAGCCAGCGCCAAGTCTTCCTGGCCGCAAAGGAGCGTTTCTCAGGACGGGAAGAGGATAACATCCACTTCCTGGGCCACGTTTTCGACGACGTTGCGGAGTTGATCTACATCGATTGGAACCATATCGGACCGAACGGCAGCGAAATCATCGCGCAGGAGATGTTTCGCCGTCTCGGGGTCGAATCCTCTGACGGCAATCGCACCACAAGAGGACCATCATGGCGCGAGAGAAGGTGAAGATCGGCTTTGTCGGCGTGGGCACCATGGGGCAATGCGCCCATTTGAAGAACTACACCGTGCTCGAAGAGTGCGCGGTGGTAGGCCATCGCCGAACTCCTCGAAGAGCAGGGGCGCAAGGTAGCGGCCCGCTACGGGGTGCCGCGGACCTATCGCGATCACCGGGAAATGCTGGAAAGAGAAACTCTGGACGGCATTGTCGCGGCACAGCCTTTCAATCGGCATGGCATCCTGGTGCCCGAACTGCTAAAGGCCGGGGTGCCCGTCTTCACCGAGAAGCCCCTCGCAGCCTCGGTCGAGGTGGGCGCAAAGATCGTCCAGGCCGTCGAAGAAAGCGGCACCTGGCACATGCTCGGCTACCACAAGCGCAGCGCCCCGGCCGTGGTGTACGCCAGGGAGGAGATCCAGGGGTTGCAGGCGTCGGGCGCGCTGGGCAAAATGACCTACGTGCGCATCCTCATGCCGGCCGGAGACTTTATCGCCGGCGGCTTTGACGACCTGATCCGCACCTCCGAATCCGGGCCCGATCTCCAGTTCGATCCCCCGGCCGCGGATATGTCGGGGGAGGTCTTCCGGGAGTACGGGCGCTTCGTCAACTACTACATCCACCAGGTCAATCTGATGCGCCATTTGCTCGGCGAGCCATACCAGGTGAAGTACGCGGATCCTTCGGGGGTGCTGCTGGTCGGGCAGAGTGCCGGCGGGGTGGCCTGCTCGATTGAAATGTCGCCCTACCAGACCAGCATCGCCTGGCAGGAGTCGGCCCTGGTCTGCTTCGAGCGCGGCTATATCCGCATCGACTTGCCCGCCCCTCTGGCCAGCAATCGGCCCGGACGGGTGGAGATCTTCCGCGATCCGGGCGGGGGCTCCCGGCCGGAAACGGTGGTGCCCCAGCTCCCTGGGTGCACGCCATGCGCCAGCAGGCCGCCCATTTCGTCGCCGCCATCAAGGGCGAGAAGGAGCCGCTCACCCAGGCGCGGGAAGCCCTGGAGGATCTCAGGCTCGCCCGGGAATACATCCGTTTGCTGAGAGGGGTGTAACCCCCCACAAAACGCGGCCGGCAACATCCCCTTCCAGTCTCGGTCCGGGCATGTTCACGCGGTTTCATGGTGTGCTGAGGATAGTGCCGATTACCAGGACGCGATCGACGCGGCCCTGGGAGTGGCTAGTGCCCGCGTGTCCCGGCCATCCACCGGTGCGTCAAAAAGGCCGCGAGCAGGGAGCCGGCGGTCAGCCACAACAGCCACTCCGGCGAGGAGTGCGGGTAATCGACATAAATCCGGACCAGGCCGGAGTCGTCTTTGAGGGGGGTAGCGCGCGGGGAGAGCAAGTTGTGGAGACCGCTTTCCCGGCGCTCGTTCACCACACTGCCCCTGAACCCACCCACGTACAGCGGAAACTCCACTACCTGTCCGGCCCTCTTGAGGTGGAGGGTGTGCAAGCCGGACTTTTCGGGCTGCAGCCGCCAGACCACCCGGCGGAGCGCCGGTTCGCGTACCGAGGCGCTTATTCTATCTGTGCCTCGGGTCCATTCCAGCGCCAGGTCCATATTGTTGGACTGGCGCAATTCCGCCGTCAACAGCACCCTGGATCCGGGGGCGATGGGGTTCAGGCCAAAGCGGTAGTGGGCTTGTACGAGCAGGGGGAAGATTGCGAGCAGGGCCAGGACCAGGGGCGGGAAAAGGGCCCTGACATAGCGCCAGTTGGCTACCAGCAATGCCTTATGGGCGCGCAGACTCAGCAGGGGATCGCGACGGTAGAGCCAGATCTCCAGGAGGGCCGCCCACAGGTCATTGCGGGCCTGGTGCCGGCGCTCCCGGTTCACCAGCAGGGTGAACAGCGCGGAGAAGATAACTCCCAGAATAAGCGCAAGCCCCAGGATTTCGGCCGTCCTTCCCAGGGGTTCTACAAGGCCCATAACGCCATCGAAGCCCGCGTTGAAAAAACGGTTGCAGTGAATGATCAGGGTTTGCATCTACTCGATGTACCCGAGGCCTTTGAGGCGCTGGTCGATTTTTTTCTGGTCCGGGATTTGCCCGCGGTTGAGTTCTTTCTCGATACAGTGGTGCACGAATTCTTCCACACTGGCGTAACCCATCTGCTCGACATGGGCCTTGAGGCGCCGCACCAGTTCGTCGTCCAGGGTGATCCTGTGTTTGAAAAGCGCCATTTTGCTACCTCCTACTCCTCCCAGATGGAATGCCCCGACATGGTTGCCGGGGGCGCAATGCCGTAGTACTCGAGGATACTCACCGGAATATCCCGCAAATGGTGCGGGATCGGCTTGAGGGGTTTATTGCTCAGCAGCACGCCCGGCACCGCTTCGGCCGCCATGCAGTGATCGCCGCTCCAGGCGGACAGATTGTCCTGCAAGACTGCGCTGGAAAGCTGGCCGATGGCGGCTTCGCCCGAGGCGCGGTAGCCCCTGGAATAGCCGATGATCAGGTCGGGAGCCAGGCCGGGATAAGCAGCGGTGGCTTTTTCCGTGCGGTAGACTTTTTGGATGACCTGGCGCCCGTTTTCGGGATCCTGCACGGCCACTAGCCGGCGGCTCAACTCGTCCAGGAGTTTTTCCTTTGCGCCGGGTGATACCACCCCGTTCTGCTCCCGACCGCGGATATTCAGGTAGAGCGCGTTGAGACCCAGGCCATAAGCCCGGGTTGCGGCCCAGTTCACCTGCCCTTCTCTGAGCAGGTGGGCCTCTTCGAGCCGGGTGTGCGGATCGAGGGCGAGGTAGCCTTGCCGGGCCAGCCAGGTATTGAGGTTGAAGGAACGCTCGTACCCGGCAAAACCGTGATCCGACAGGACGATGATATCCGCGCCCTCGTCCAGGAGTTCCATGCCTTCTCCGAGCAAGTCATCCATGGCGATGTAGTGGTCCACAATGGCGTGCTGGTACTTGGCATACTCCGGCCGGTGGCCCGGGTGGTCGCTCGCGCTAGCGCGCCAGAGCATGTGGCAGGTCTGGTCGAGGCTGTGGACATAGAAAAACAGCATGCCGGCTTCAAAACGACCCAGTTCGTGGCGCAGCTGGTGCCGGCGTTCTTTGAGGGTCAGGGCGTCCTGGGCCAGAAAATCATCGTAGTCAAAGACGCCGGCTTCGAGGGCCTTGGTATCGTCCGGCATGCCCTGGGTGTAGTACGGGCCAATGGCCTGTTGCAACTCGGCGGCGGCTTCCTCAGGGGCGGAAATGGGCATGGCCGGATGGGCGGGATCCATATTCACGGGCGTCAGGTAAAGCTGTAAAAAGGGGGTGGTCGCTTTCAGGTAAAAGCGGGCGATCCCCCGCAGGTGCGCCAAGCTGTAGGGTTTGCGACCGTAGCCAATGTGGACCCAGGGGCTCCACTCTCCGGCCAGCAACACCAGGCGCTGCTTGCCGAGGACGATTTCCGCGGCCTGGTGGGGCCGGTCGAGGTGGATCTCGAAATAACTTTGATAGGATTTCCCCTCCAGCACAGGGCCTTGGATCAGCAGTCTGGACCACCCGTTTTCCGCTTGCGCGCTGATTATCTTGCCGCCGGGCACTTCCAGTTCCCCTCCGGGCGCCAGCCCGGTGCCGCCCTTTTCCATATGCTCAGGTACAGTATAAGGACCATCGGTGTAGTAGGTAAAGGTGCCGTAGGTCCCCAGCATGTCCGGGGTGCCCATGCCGGAGAAGGCGCGGACACAGCCGCAGGAGATCGGAGAAGAGGGGGGGAAATTGGCCGGAACCTTGAAAATGGTCGAGGGAATATCGCCGGCGGCCAGGATTTCCCAGAAGGGCCGGCCCCGGCGCAGCAACTCCATCCGGCCAGAGGCGTCCTTGCGCGCGGTGGATAGAAACGGGGCCATGGTCCGCGGATCCCGGTGGACAAAGTCGAAAATTCCGTGGCCCTGGGGATCCAGGCCGGTGATAAAGCTGGACCAGGCCACCGGGCTCTGGGGCGGCATGCTGGTTTGCAGAGGGACAAAACCGCCGCGCCGGGCCAAATCCTGGAAATGAGGCATCCGGCCCGCGGCCATCAAGCCCTCCAGGATCTGCGGGTCCATGCCGTCGATACCCAGCACCAGCAGCCGGTCCGGGGGCGGCTCGGGCTGGCAGCTCCAGGTCCACAGGAGGAAGCCGATCAGGGCAATGGAAAGGGGCGGTCTAGTTGGTTTCATCCTGCTCGGTGGGGGCCGCGAACAAATCCCTGCCCTGCATATAGGAGGGAGGATCCACCCCGAAGAGGCGCAGGATGGAAGGGGGCAGGTCCAGTAGGGCGGGGTCGGAAACCTCGATCTTGCGGTTGCAGAAAAACACCCCTGGTACCAGGCGCGGGTCCACGCAGTGATCGCCGCTCCAGTGCCGGGTATTGTCTTCAAAAACCTTCTCTGTGGCCTTGCCGCTGGCCCCGCTCCAGGCGGCGCGGTACCCGGCATTGTAGCCGATCAATAAATCCGGACCCTCATCAATATAGGGACCGCTGAAACAAGCCTGGGTGTCCCAGGCTTTATTGATGGCGACCTGTCCTTTTTCCCGGTCCATCAGGCCGCTGAGTTTCTCGCACAATTCGGCCTTGAGTTGGCGAAGTTCAGGGCCCGGCTCGACAATCCCGGCGGCTTCCCGTCCCCGGAGGTTGACAAACAGTCCGGTGAGGCCCAGGGCAAAGGCCCGGGTGCGGCTCCAGTCGACCCCCTCCAGCCACTCGCCGCTCTGCGCGCGGTCGTCGCGCAAGAAAAGGTAGCCGTTCTGGTGCAGCCAGGTATTGAGGTTGACGCCTCTTTTGAAGGAGCAAAAGCCGTGGTCGGAGATCACCATGAGGATGGTGCGGGGATCCTCGATCTGGGCCAGGGTGCGGCTCACCAGATCGTCCATGCGGGCGTACATATCGGGGATGACCCCGGCCCAACCTTCGACTTCTTTGCCCTGGTTGGCCGGGTGGGTGGGGTCGAGGGTGCGGAAGAACATGTGCTGGATGCGGTCAGGGCCGTCGAAGACGCATGCGGTCAGGCCTTTTCGGGTTTTTTCGAGGGCGTGGAAGAACATGGCTTCGCGCTCGGCGTGGAGCAGGTAGGCCTGGTCGAGAAAGGCCTGCTCGTCGATGATGCCGGCATTCAGGGCGTCGGTGTCCTCGGCCAGACCCAGGGTGGCGAACGGTCCCAGCCGCCGGCACAGGTAGGGCGCATAGGAGCCGGGGCGGGAAAGCGGCAGGCTAGGGTGGGCAGGATCGATCTGGATGGGGGTAATGTAGAGCTTGAAAGGCTCGGCTTCGAGCAGGTAGAAGCGGCACAGGCCGCGCAGGCGGATGCCCGGAGCGGGCCTGAAATAAAGCTCCACCCAGGGGGTATACACCTTCTTCCGCAGGGCTATTTTTCGGTCTCCAAAAACCAGGGTGGCCGTGTCGGTGGCGGGATCTGCTTCTATGGCCAGGTCCAGCTCCAGGATCCGTCCATCCTGGCGCAGGGGGTTGGGGGGACCGGGTATCCTGGCCCGGGCTCTGCCCTCGACCAGCTCGAGGTGTATGGTCCGGCCCTGGGGCTGGTCTTGTGGGGCCGGCTCGCCGGTGAGATAAGTGAACTCGCCCTGGGTGCCCCGCAGATCCGGGACACACATGCCCGAAAGCAGGATGCCGTTGAACCTTTCGGCCGGAAAGGTGATGGGCACCCGGATGATCGAGCTGAAAATGTGGTGGTCTCCCAGCACCTTCCAGAAAGGCCGGCTGCGGCGCAAATTCTGGATGTGCGCCTTGCCCAGGGGGAGCCGCCATGGACCCAGTGGCAGGGTTTTTGAAGGCGGCTGGATCCGGGCCGAGGAGAGCACGGGCTGGTAGGTGCGGGGATCCCGGGTGATAAAGTCGTAAATGTGGTGCCTGGACGCATCCACTCCCGTCTGGAAGGCCGACCAAGCCGCCGGGGTAATGGCCGGCAGGGTGGTGCGCAGGGGGCTGAATATTCCCTGCGCGGCGAGCTTTTTAAAACCGGGCAGACTCCCCTCCTCCATCCAGCGGGCCACCAGTCCGGGATCCAGGCCGTCCAGACCGATCACCACCACCCGGTCGGCGCGGGCTTTCCCACTGGTTTTCTTGCGGCGCCACCCGATCAGGAGGAAGCGCAGGGGCAGGATCAGGAGGCCGAGGGCCGCGAGGATGAGCACCACAAAGGTCCACAAACCGCCGGCCAGGGCAAACCCGGCCCCGGGGCCGACATAGCCTGCAGCTGCGGAGGGGGCGAGGTAGGTCGCTCCCAACAGCGCAAAGCACAGCGGTTCGGGTCGCGGAGCCAGACCGCACGACAGGGCTGGGGTGCTACACTTCTCCATAATGTATGAACCCAGGATGTGTGTGAAACCGATTCAAGAAGTCTTAATTCCGTCGACAGGGTCTATATTATGATACGCTCAAAAAGCACCGGTGGTCAATCCCTTCCGGCCTCAGCCCATTATATTCAAGTTCCTTTATGTACTGATTCTTTTCCCTTTGCAACGAAGGCAAGAGGCATTATCATTACTGGTGCTTTTCCTGCGGATCCCACGCGGGTGGCGCCTTGATCAGAGGCTGAGTAGACCACGCCATTCAAGGAGGTTCCGAATGAACAAACGGTTGTGCGTCCTCGTCGCTTTCGCCGCTCTTTTCGCGCCCTCGGGTATGGCAAATGCCTACGATCCCCTCCCGTACTACAGCGCTGAAAACCAGCAGTACAATACGGTTTCCGAATCCTATATCACCCCGCACCTGAAGTGGGCAAAGCCCTACCTGGGCGGACGGGCGCGGGTGCTGGTCGTGGCCCCGAGGTGGGGCCTGCGCGAGGTGGTTGAATTGACTCAGCGCCTGGACCTGGATGCCACGGCTTTTGCGGTGGCGACGACCAAAGAGATGGGGGTGGGGCAGGCCTACCCCGGCAGCGATGAGGTGTGGGAGGGGTTGGGATACCACGAGCGCAACCACGCCTTCGACGAGATCAGTGCCCAGGATTGGGACGCGGTTATCGTCGCCGGCTTGTCTCAGCGGATGCTGCCGCGGATCTCCGCAACCCATCTTTTCGACCGGATCAGAGACGAAGGCATGGGCCTCCTAGTGATGCCCGAGCAGAGTTTCAGGATCGTGAAAACCGTGCTCACCCACCACGATCCCGCGGCGCGGGATCGCATATTGAAGCCCATCCCCATCGAAGATATCCCCGTTATGCAGGAGATCCGGCGGGACAGCATGCTGGTCGTCGCCCAGTTCGGCAAAGGCCGGGTGGCGCATCTGCGCTTCGGAGGGGGAAGGCGGGGTTGTTTTGCGGCGGATGCCACCGATCCGGTGGATTTCGAGTACAGCCTGGCCCTGGTGGCCCGCACCTTGATGTGGGTGACGGGGAGGGAGCCGGAGGCGGAAATCACCAGGGTTGAGTGGAAAGAGCATGTCGCCGTCTCCGATGCCGCCGAAATCAACTTCGCAGTCGAAGGAAACAATGTCCGTGGCCTGACGCCCCGGGTGGATATCCTGCGTCCGGGCCAGCACCACCTTTCCGAGGCCGTGGTCGTCGAGAATCTCTCCAGTGAAAAAACGGACGGGGGCTATAGATGCACCCTGCCCCCCCTGTCGGAGGGTGCTTATTTCTTTAATATCCGTCTGGGTGCGGAAACGGCGCAGGCCACCTGGTACTCCGGGGCCTTCACCGTAGAGGCGAACGCGGGGATCGATTCCGTCTCCACGGAACGGGAATTTTACAGGAGAGGCGAGGTGGTCCGTGGGCAGGTGCATTTGCGCGGAACACCGCCCCAAGGTTCGAGGGTGGCGCTGAGTCTGGTGGACGGCTTTGGCCGGCTCGTGGAGCGGAAAAACCTCGCGGTGGATTCCAATCCTGTCGAATTCGATCTCGCGCTCGAAGATGTCCTCCACAACGCCTTAAAAATAAAGGCCGAGTTGACGGTTGATGGCACCGTGGTCTCCGGCAAAAAACGCGAGATATTCGCTCCGTCGCGGAAAAAGCAGGACGACTACATGTTCGTCATGTGGGGATGGGGTTCGGGCAGTGGGAACCGCGTCACCGAGTTGATCAATCAGCGCATGTGGAGTGATTTCCACGTCGATGCCGTGGATCTGGGGGTCAATGAAAATAGCCTGCGCGCCCTCATGCGGGCGAATCTCAGGCCCCTGCCCTACATCACGCGCTATGCCTACAACGGCGGGGAACCGACGGATCTGGCGCCGGTTCGGGTCCCCTCGCTCACGGATCCCGAATGGCGCCAGAAGGAGAAGGAGGCGCTGCAGAAGAAAGCCCGCCTGGCGCGCGATTTCTCGGTCGTGGGGTATACCCTCGGGGACGAGAACTACGTGTCCGACTACTCCTACAGGCCCAGAGGGTTCGACGTGGATTTTCACCCCTCCAGTCTGGCGAGTTTCCGGATCTTTCTCCAGGAAAAGTACAGCACCCTAAAGCGGTTGAACCAGGTCTGGGGCACTGAGTTCGCCTCCTGGGAGGACGTCGCGCCGATCCTGCAGGCCGAAGCCCTGCGCTCCGGGCAGTACGCCCGCTGGATCGACCACCGACTGCACATGGAATACGTCTTTGCCGAGATCCACCAGTGGGCCGGGGATGTAATCCGCGAAGTGGATCCGGGAGCGCGGGTCGGCTTCGACGGCACCAGCGCCTCGAACTCGTTCCACGGCTACGACTTCTACCAGCTCCTCCAGGTGAACCAGGTCCAGAATGTGTACGATCGCCGCGACCAGCGCGAGTTGCTGCGTTCCTTCGCTTCAAAGGAAACCCTCACGGGTATCTGGCTGGGCGCGTACTGGGCGCATCGCTCCGAGGACCAGCAGCGGCATTTCCCCTGGCTCACGCTGCTGCACGGCATGAACAGCTGCTGGTACTGGCGGCTCTATGGCGATACCTCCTACGGCAATGTCATGGAAGCCCTCGCTCCGGATATCACCCCTTCCTTCCATTTCCAGTGGGCCCTCGAAGAGATCGAGGAGCTCAAATCCGGCATCGGCAAGCTGCTGATCCACTCCGAGCGCCTGCACGACGGCATTGCCGTGCATTACTCCCCTGCGAGCCTGCACGCCTCCAGTCTGGACCAAGCCATGTCCTACGTGCCCTTTGCGCAGGCCAATTTTGCCAGCCTGATCGAGGACGCCGGTTTCCAGTACGAATTCGTGGCCACGCCCCAGATCGAGGAGGGCATCCTCGCTTCGGGGGAGTACCGAATCCTGGTACTGCCCTGTTCCCAGGTGATCTCCGCAAAGGAGGCGCAGGCCATCCGCGGTTTTGCCGAGCAGGGCGGCCTCGTCCTGGCCGATGTGCGGCCGGGCTTTTTGGATCACTTCGGCAACCGGGCCGCTCAGGGTACCCTGGACGACCTCTTCGGCATTGGCCGGGTGGAGGGGGGCCGAATGGAACCGGTGGATCTGTCGGTTGCCGCAAGGATAGAGGGAGCATCCACCCACATCTTCATCCCGGATCGCGCCTTGGACGGGGCCATCACCGCGACCGGCGGCAAGGCCCTGGTATCCAGCCAGGGCGCGCCTGCCATCGTGGTGAACCGCTACGGCAAAGGCCACGGCGTGCTCTTCAACTTCGACCTGTCCGATTACTCCGGCACCCAGATGATTCCGGTCGTCTTTCCGCTGCCCATGCAGGGGAACCTGAGGGAACGGGGCAAAGACGATGGCCTGCGGGACCTGGTGCGTTCGTGCTTCCGCCTGGTGGATGTAGAGCCGCCGCTCTTTCTGGATACCGGTTCGGGCGAACTCAAAGCCACCGAGACCACGCTCTTCGCCAGTGGCCAGAACCGCTACCTGGGGATCCTGCGCAACCACCTGGTGGAGAATCTGGATCCGCAGAAAAGCCGGATTCACCTGCCGGCCCGGCAGCATGTGTACGACGCCCGCAAGGGGATATATTACGGGGAGATCGACCAGGTTTCCACCGAGGTCAGTCCGGCTCGCGCCCTAATCTTCTCCCTGCTGCCCTATCGGGTGGAAGGGATGGAGTTGAAAACCGCCCGCAGCGTTAGCAGGGGAGAGCGGGTTGCTGTTTCTGTGAGCTTGCGAACCGCCGGAGGCAAGCCCGGGCAACACGTCGTCCACCTCCGCTTCCGCGATGCGGAGGGCCGGGAAAGGCCCGAACTCAGGCGGAATATCATGGTCCGTGCGGGGAAGGGGAGGGCGAGCCTGCCTCTGGCCTTGAACGATCCGGTCGGTACCTGGACCCTCACTGCCAGGGACGCGGCCACCGGCAAGATGGGGGAGGCGGTTTTTAGGGTGAAGTAGGGTTAACGAAAGAGCTTCTAAATCCGGGAGGGATAGATATGTTGTGGTCTGCAGAGTGGTTTTCAGCTGAGTTTATCGCAGGGTTGGCGTTATTGCTGGTTGTGGTGGGTACGGTGCGCGCTCAGGACGGGGTTTCATTCGAGTTGGCTGCCAGGGGGAAGAGCCGCTACGCAATCGTACTCGCAGCGCAAGCTTCGCCGTCGGAACGGCACGCGGCGGACGAATTGCAGCACTTCGTCCAGCTCGCCACCGGGGCCCGCCTGCCCATCGTGGACGAAGGCACCGCCCGGGCCCAGCACCCCCCCCGCCTCTTCGTCGGCGCCGGCGAGTTGGTCCGCAGTCTTCCGACAGACCCGGTCGCCTGGGAGGGCCTGGGGGACGAGGAGTACATCCTGCGCACCGTGGGCCCGGCCCCGGCGCCCGACCTGGTGATCGCCGGGGGCCGGCGGCGGGGTACTTTGTACGGGGTCTACACCCTGCTCGACCGGCTCGGTTTCCGCTGGTACACCAACCGCAAGACCTGGTATCCGGAGGGTGGGGTGCTGCACCTGGAGCCCCTCCACGAGCAAGGCGCGCCGGCCTTCATGTATCGCGAGCCGTACATCCACGAGGGCTTCGACGGGGACTGGGCCGCGCGCAACCGGGTCAATTCCATGAGCGCCGGGCTGGACGAGGCCCGTGGCGGCAGGGTTGGGGTGCTGGGGGTGCACACCTTTAGCAGTTTGATTCCCTACTCGCTCTACGAGGAGCACCCGGAGTATTTTCCGCTCATCGGGGGGGAGCGGGTCACCGGGTATGTGCAGCGGTGCCTGACCAACCAGGAGGTGGTGGACATCGCCGCGGCGAACCTGATCGAGTGGATGGACAAAAATCCGCAGGGGGTGTTCTTTTCTTTGAGTCAGGAGGACACTGAGAATCTGTGCGAGTGCATTCCCTGTACCCGTAAGATGGAAGAGGAGGAGTCGCCCATGGGGCTCTACCTTGATTTTGTCAACCAGGTGGCCGAGCAGGTCGAGGTGGTGCACCCGGACAAGTATGTGAGCACCCTGGCCTACTGGTTCACGGAGAAGCCGCCCCGGACGGTACGGCCGCGCGCCAATGTGTTCATCCGGCTCTGTCCGATCAGCATTTGCGTATCGCACCCTTTCACCCAGTGCATCGAGGAGCCCTCCCGGAGCTTCGACCGCTACCTGCGGGCCTGGTCGGAGATCACCGACCGGATCATCATCTGGCACTACAACACCAACTTCACCAACCTGCCCATGCCGTTTCCCAACTTCGCGGAGTTCACCGAGGACATCAAGACCTACCACCAGAGTGGGGTGCGCGGGATCTTCTTCCAGGGCTCGGCCCACGGGCCGGGTGGTGGGGATGCGGACCTGCGGGCCTGGGTCATGGCCCGGCTGTTGTGGGAGCCGCACCAGGACGCGGATGGGCTGGTGGAGGAGTGGCTGCGCGGGGTCTACGGTGGGGCCTACCAGCCCATGCGGACCTATTACGACCTGATCCACCAGCAGGTAGCCGCGGCAGACCGCCATCTGCACATTTTTGAGCCGGTGACCCGCAAGCGGTGGTCCGATCAGGTGGTGGCGCAGATGGAGGCTTTGCACCAGGAGGCGCTGGCGCTGGCGGCCGGCGACGAGACCGCCCTCTACTACGTGCGCAAGAATCATCTGGCGGTGCAGTTCGTGCACTACGTGCTCAACACCGGCCGGCTGGAGGTGGCCGACGGGGTTTATCGGCCGGTGGGCAATGCCATGACAGCTGAGGACCACGACCGCTTGGAGGAAGTGATGAAGGAATTCGAGGTCCGTGCCATCCGCGAGGAATCGCGTGATTCGGACCTTCACACCCTCCTGCGCCAGCGGGTCGAGACCCACCCGGTGGTCGCGCTGGAGAACCCGGACCTGCGGCTGGAGGTGGTGCCCGAGCTGGGGGGGCGGATCGTCGGACTGATTCACAAAAAGACTGGGGCGAATCTGCTGCATCAACTCGGGCCTGAGGAAAATTACTACCCGGTGGAGGGCGGGTACGCAGAGTCGACGGCCGATACCTGGGGCTGTACCGGGTTTGCCAATCCGTACGAGGCTCAGCTGGACGGGAGGACCCTGAAGCTCTCCACCGTGTCCAAGGGCCTGCGTTTCGAACGCACCATAGCCCTGTCCGCAGAGGGCGCGAAGATCGACTTCTTCTCGTCCATCACCAATCAGAACGAGGAGAAGACCACCTACCGGCTGTTGTGCAAGATCTACCTGCGGGCCGATCCAGGGCAAATAGTCCTCGCGGCCCGCGCCGCCGATGGTTCCTTTGTCCGGCCGACCGCTTCGGAGGAGAAAAAGGAGGCCTTCAGGTCGGAGATGACCTACCGGTACGACGGCGATAACAAACCGGCCGGGGCCTGGCGGCTTGAACGCATAGCCGGGGGATTTACCGTCGAAAATACCTTCTCCGCGGAGCAGGTCGAGGCCTGCAATCTGAGCACCTCGACCGAGGAGGGCTGGGCGCGCATGGAGATCCAGACCGCCGAACGCGAGGTGCCGCCGGGCGCCACCATAGCCCTTGATCACACCTGGGAAGTGCGCCAGTAGCGCAGGGGCCTACCGACTCGGTGTGCAAGCGATACGAGGAGAGACGAATATGATCAGGCATGGCAGGTATTATCCAGTTGCGTTTTTAGCGGTTGCGGCTACGTGGTCGTTCGGCATGGGGGGAGGGCGCGCAAATGCCGAGAATTCTTTTGTGCTCGCCGGTGAGGGAGGGAGTCCGTACGCGATTGTCCTGGCGGATCGAGCTTCGCCGTCGGAACGGCACGCGGCGGACGAATTGCAGCACTTCGTCCAGCTCGCCACCGGGGCCCGCCTGCCCATCGTGGACGAAGGCACCGCCCGGGCCCTGCGCCCCCCCCGCCTCTTCGTCGGCGCCGGCGAGTTGGTCCGCAGTCTTCCGACAGACCCGGCCGCCTGGGAGGGCCTGGGGGACGAGGAGTACATCCTGCGCACCGTGGGCCCGGCCCCGGCGCCTGACCTGGTGATCGCCGGGGGCCGGCGGCGGGGTACTTTGTACGGGGTCTACACCCTGCTCGACCGGCTCGGTTTCCGCTGGTACACCAACCGCAAGACCTGGTATCCGGAGGGTGGGGTGCTGTACCTGGAGCCCCTCCACGAGCAAGGCGCGCCGGCCTTCATGTATCGCGAGCCGTATATTTACGAGGCCTTCGAGGCGGACTGGGCCGCGCGCAACCGGGTCAACTCCATGAGCGCCGGGCTGGACGAGGCCCGTGGCGGCAGGGTCGGGGTGCTGGGGGTGCACACCTTTAGCAGTTTGATTCCCTACTCGCTCTACGAGGAGCACCCGGAGTATTTTCCGCTCATCGGGGGGGAGCGGGTCACCGGGTATGTGCAGCGGTGCCTGACCAACCAGGAGGTGGTGGACATCGCCGCGGCGAACCTGATCAAGTGGATGGACAAAAATCCGCAGGGAGTGTTCTTTTCGCTCAGCCCGGAGGACACCGAGAATCTGTGCGAGTGCATTCCCTGCACCCGGAAGATGGAAGAGGAGGAGTCGCCCATGGGGCTCTATCTGGACTTCGTCAACCAGGTGGCCGAGCAGGTCGAGGTGGTGCATCCGGACAAGTATGTGAGCACCCTGGCCTACTGGTTCACGGAGAAGCCGCCCAAGACGGTGCGGCCGCGCGCCAATGTGTTCATCCGGCTCTGTCCGATCAGCATTTGCGTATCGCACCCTTTCACCCAGTGCACCGAGGAGCCCTCCCGGAACTTCGACCGCTACCTGCGGGCCTGGTCGGAGATCACCGACCGGATCATCATCTGGCACTACAACACCAACTTCAAGAACTACCTGACGCCGTTTCCCAACTTCGCGGAGTTCACCGAGGACATCAAGACCTACCACCAGAGCGGAGTGCGGGGGATTTTCTTTCAGGGTTCGGCCGCCTGTCCGGGTGGTGGGGATGCGGACCTGCGGGCCTGGGTCATGGCCCGGCTGTTGTGGGAGCCGCACCAGGACGCGGACGCCTTGGTGGATGAGTGGCTGCGCGGGGTCTACGGCCCGGCCTACCAGCCCATGCGGACCTATTACGACCTGATCCACCGGCAGGTTGAAACCATGGATCGCCACCTGCACGTCTTCGATCCGGTAACCCGGACCCTGTGGCCGGAGGCGGTGGTGGCGCAGATGGAGGCTTTGCACCAGGAGGCGCTGGCGCTGGCGGCCGGCGACGAGACCGCCCTCTACTATGTGCGCAAGAATCATCTGGCGGTGCAGTTCGTGCACTACGTGCTCAACACCGGCCGGCTGGAGGTGGCCGACGGGGTCTACCGGCCGGTGGGCAATGCCATGACAGCTGAGGACCACGACCGGCTGGTCGAACTGCTGGAGGAGTTCGAGGTCACCCGCATCCGCGAGGAATCGCGCGATTCGGACTTTCTCACCCTCCTGCGCCAGCGGGTCGAGCCCCACCCGGTGGTCGCGCTGGAGAACCTGGACCTGCGGCTGGAGGTGGTGCCCGAGCTGGGGGGGCGGATCGTCGGACTTACTCATAAAGAGACGGGCACCGACATCCTGCACAGGTTGGGACCGGAGGACAACTTTTATCCGGTTCTGGGCGGCTATGGCGAGTCGACGACATGGACGTGGGGCGGCACCGGATTCGGCCTGGCCTACGGGGCCGACCTGGAGGGAAGGAACCTGACCCTGGCGGCCACGGCCCGCAACGGCCTGCGCTTCGAGCGCACGATTAGCCTGCCCGCCGAGGGGGCCAAGGTCCATTTTGCCTCGTCCATCACCAATGTGGGGGAGGGTCCCAAGACCTGCCGGCTGGTGTGCCGGATGAATCTCCAGGTCGATCCCGAGAGGGTGACGCTCACGGCCCGCGCCACCGATGGTTCCTTTGTCCGGCCGGCCGCCTCCGAAGAGAAAAAGCACAAGCACAGATCCGTGATCAACTATCGCTACGACGGTCCGAACAAGCCGTCCGGGGCCTGGCGGCTCGAAAACATCACCGGTGGATTCGTGCTTGAGAACACCTTTGCGGCGGACCAGGTCGAAGCCTGCAAGTTGATGGTGGCAAGTGGCGCTGGGCTGGCGCGCATGGAGATTCAAACCTCTGAGCGCATAGTGCCGCCGGGGGGCAGAATAGTGCTTGATCACACCTGGGAATTGTCCAAATAGGCGACACCAGCGGCAATGCAAAAGATCACGGACTATTTCTGCTACGCTGATCAGGGGATCTCGAAATCCCGCGCCAGCTATGCTGGAGCAGAAGGGGCTTCGGGTATATCCGGCCAAGTTGGCTGGATGGCAGGAGCCGAACTTCAATGGTCTCCGTCCTCTCTCTGCGGCCTGTTTTTGTGAGGAGGAAAAATTAAGCGATGGATTACGAAAAACTCAAAGCACATAAGACGGTTTTGTTGGATCTCTATACATCCTTGTGTAAAACCCTTAACAAAGAGGGTGATGAGATTGATCCAGGATTAAAAACGATGCGGAAAAATATCAAAGAGGAAAAATTTTTGCTTGCCATTGTTGGAGAAGTAAAAGCAGGGAAATCGACCTTCATCAATGCAATTCTTGGAGAGGCAATGTTGCCTTTTGATCCTCTGCAAGCTACCTCTGAAATAGTTGAGATCCACCAGTCTGAAAAGAAAGAAGTTCAAGTAACCTTCGCCAATGACACAGAGCAAGTCGTTGAGGATGACCCACAAACACCCGAAAATGAAGCGGTGCCATTTCTTGAAAAAATTGCTTCCGTCAATGAGGAATACCGCGACATCCCCATCGTCCAAGTTAATAGATTCCTGATTGATCATTACAGCAAAAAAGAGGGAAAGGCTGTATTTGAGGAGAAAAAATTGGAGAATTTCATTTCTGGCTCTGATCTTGAAAATATATACAAATTGGATGAAGAGGGATTTGGAGCCAAAATTCGTGAATATATCGAGAAGAACATATCATGTGATGAGATACCCCAAAGGGTTACTCTTGGTTATCCATATGATTTTTCTGAGTTCAAGGGTTTCAGGCTTGTAGATACGCCAGGGATCAATGCGATTGGCGGAATAGAGAATCAAACGAAGGAGTTCATCAACCAGGCCGATGCGGTTATCTATTTGCACAGAGCAGGTCAGCAAGAAAGTAAATCACTCCGCAATGCTTTAGATAATGAAATTCCTAAAAGGGTCCAAGGTCGTCTGATACTCGTCCTGACTCACAGAAGTACTACTGATGAACATGAGAGAATATTGGAGCAGACCGAGAGGCTTTATCCCGAAATCGGCTCAGATAACATCTTTTTTGTCGATGGTCTGACTGAGCTACATTTGAAAGCGTTCTATGAAAAATCGATGAATGAAATCGATATCATTCGTAAAAAAGACCCGCAAGTAAGACGTCTAACTAATGATTGCTTTATGGAAGCTGATGGTAATGAACATGCTTTTCTCAAGCTATTCGAAGAGCAGGCGAACTTCACCGAGATTCGGGAAAGAATTGCAAGAGATGCACAAAATTCAGCTTCTAGCCAAATGAAGGATTTCGTTAGTGCCATGAAAGAGGAGTATGAAGTTCTTGACCATAGAATTAGCGAACGCATAAAACCGCTGAAAATGAAGCATAAGGATCCTCAGTCTTTTGCATCGGATATACAAAAAATAACAGAAGAAATGAATAGAATGAGAAGTAATTACAATGAATTTACAGACAAATTGAGGGGAGAATTCTCTCCTAAAGATAGGAACAGCAGGTATTATCAAGAAATACATCAAATAGTGAATAGTTTTAGTGATGAGATCAACACGAAAGAATTTGATCACGACCATAACGCAGAAACTGTCCAGTCTTATGTGGATAAATTATACCAAGATTTTGATGATAAAATGACCAATTTTGTTGATTCACTAAAAAAAGACTTCCAAGAAGAAATAGCGGATAGGAATGTTGAAATGCAAAGTGATTACTCAATAACCGTGCCGAAGCTCCCATTGCAGCGCATAGTGCAAAAAGCTCTTGATAGTACTATGGAAGCTATAAATAAGCAATTAGACGAGGTGGAGAAGAGTAAAGGATTTGGGTACTATTTGGGTAACATTTTTTTTGGTATTCCCTATCTTTTAAAAGAGAGCGAAAAAGACAAGATAAAGGGTTCCGAGCTACCAAAGTATTGGCAAAAGATACAATCGGAGCTTGAAACAAATTGCCGAAAGGGTGAAACACAATTGCAGAAAGAAATCGATGCGATGGTAAATAATTTCTGCGGCGAATATCAGCGTAAACTCAAGGGAGAATTTCAGGAGCGACAGCGGTTTATGGAAGAACTTGAGGAGGGAAAGGAAACAAATGAAAAATTAAGAGATGAGATTTCATCCCTGGAGGAGCAAAAAAAAACTATCAAGGCCAACATTAAGAAGTGTGTAAAAGTCGGAGGGGAATTGTGATGGAACTTATTCATGTTGAGGGAATATTCTCTGATATAGAGTCTCTAGTACAAGAGATTAGAACGTATTTCAGTGATCTGGACTCAGAGAATATAGAAAGCGAAATGTACGCGTCGAGAATTGCTAAAGAGTTGGTCGTTCGTATCGAAAATTTCAACGGCGTAATCGAGACAACATTACTTACATATTTGGACAAAGATGCGCGAAAACAGATTTCAGACTGGGAGATAGTAGATCAAAATCGGCACTATGATAAGAGAATCCGAGAAAATATCTCATCAAAAATTCATGAAGTAAATTCCTTTTCACCTAAAGTTTTTCCCAAGAAATACATCAAAATTGCCTCTGGCGTTGTTGCTGCTGGAGGACTCTATAGTGCTTTTTCAACTCCCGTTTCCTACAAAACAAAAGGTAATCATGTGGGCGATAGTGAGGGTAATGCTGTGAGTGGTGGTGAAAGCGGACTTCATCTCACTTTTTCGGATTCCATTTTCTACTTGGGGATGTTTATTGTCGTTGTGGCAGCGGGTATATTTTTTTTGGTTCCCCGTGTCGTGGATAAGCACAATAAGAAGAAGACCTTAGAACAATTGGAGGCTTATCTTAGGGCGGTCGAGAAAAGATACAAAGAGCAGGCCCGAAAAATCATTGATGAATATGTCTCCCTATTCAACGAAATAACACCAGCGAAGAAAAAAGACGGATGAATACCATGACAAAGCAAGTCAGCAAGCCGATGGAAAGGCTGAAATCCTTAAGAATAACCCAAAAACCAGAGTAAAGTCTATCCAGGATGATGTAGGCATACTCAAAGGTGCCCACGCCCGCAGTGCTGCGCTCAGAGAGGCCACCACGATTAGCTAGGGACAATGGGCCTCCAGCGGACGAGAAATCTCACCCAAGATGATCTGTGGGCACTGACCGACCTCGCCGACACGTCGGATATTCCTGCAAACGAACTGAGAAGCCGTCTCAAAACCCCCGCTGGCCTTCGCCCGGCTGCAACGGGCGTGGGCTGCGAGCGAGCGCAGCAGGTGGGGGGACCCACGCCTGTTGCGCTCACGCTTGGGGCACCCCGGGAATTTTAAGAACGCTTCTGAGGAGTTTCCGCCGCGCCGATCTGATTATGGAGGCCACCGACCCGGACGGCGAAACTTGCTACATCGCCGTGGAAATCTCCTTTACCGCCAATGGCCGGGACACTACTCGGGTCCTCCGCAACGCCGAATTTTTGACGAGGTTCACGGGTAAGCGCTCCTATGCCGCTGTCGCTGGTCTGTACCGAGATGACCGGATACAGGACTACATCGAATCCGGAGAAGTACTCTGGTATCAACTGGATCCGGAAGTCCTGGAAGCAGAATAACAACCCCCTATCCCGTATTCGGCGAAATAACACCTATAGAGGAAAAAGACGGTGGAAAATATGAACGATAAATCATTAGCCCTTGAAAAGCCAAAGGCGCTGGACCAGGAAGAGGGAGCTAAAGAACTCAACGAATTTTTCTCAGACCTTCTCCCGTGGACCATTGAGTCAACAGATGTTGCTATCCTGACAGAGAATACCATACAGAATCGGGGTGGTATTGAGGGATTTCTCGATTCACTTTTTCTATTCCATGTTGGAGAAATTTCTGTTTCTGCAGATGCCCAAGATGTGGCTGATTTGATCTATAAAAGACACCAAGCTGCGATTATTGCCGCCTATCAGTCAGGCTATACGCTTACGACGATCATTTCGGGGAACGGCGGCGGTACCGTTGACATTTTTCTCGGTGTGCGCGGTGAGGAGGACGTGAAGGAAGTATTCCGGGAGCAATTGCAGGGGGTTTATCCCGGAAAAGGCATCCAATTTGAGGATGAATCCAGAGAAAGAATCATAAAAAATAGACTGCAAGAAAAGACGCATGGCGGAATCCTGACAGGTATCCCGACACAGAAAATAGACGAGGAAAAGCAGACATTCGATCTCTCTTCGGTGATAAGAAGCATGAATGGGCAGGAATTTCTCCTGGCGATAGTCTCCCGTCCAGTTACAAAGCGCGAGGCAGCGCAACAACTTCACGAATTGATGGAGCTAAAAGATCGGTGTCATGCGCTGGCAATTAGGAACATCGGTGCCAATGAGAACATAGAAAAGAACAAGAGCCGTGCGCTTCAAGAAACAGTAGGTGAATCAACTGCTAAAGAAGGGAATGTATCTCCGACGATATTGGGTTCTTTAAGTGGAACGGCTGGCATCAATTTGAGTGGTGCGGTAACGGTCTGGGTGGGTGTGCCTTTTGTGGGAGGAATTTCATTTACGGGGACTATCGGTGGTACGTTAAGTGGAACTTTGACGGGTGGCGGAGCTTTGACAGGAGGCGGTTCTAAAACAGAAACAAAATCTTCGAGCCATTCAGAAACAGACACCGAAGGCTGGTCAGAAAGCATTGGGCGAAGTCTTTCTCTTGAACAGCAGAACACCCTTGCGATGGAATTGGAGAACATCGCGGGTAAGTTAATTACCAGATTACGCAATGGTCTGAACACCGGACTCTGGGAAAGTTTTATCACCTACGCGACCACATCCCCCACGGCTTCGCAGATTTTATCTGGCACCTTGGCAGGGGAACTGATCAAGGCCGATCCCGAAGCTCTGCCTATGCGAAATGTCGCCGATAAGCTATCTGAAGAAGTTCCACTTTTTATTCCCATAAAGCGAAATGGAAAATCTCTTATAAAGGGGAACAAACTGGTATCGTTCTTGTCGAGCGATGAAGCAGCATTGCTCATGGCACCGCCGCTTTCTTCTGTGCCCGGCTATGATATCCGCGTCAAACCCGCATTAAGTCTGACAGATACCATAGACCGTTCGGGTTATCCAATTGGCCGTATTTCTGAGCACGGAAGAGTCGTGAAAGGCTCTGAGTTTAGAATATCAAAAGAGGATGCCCGGAAACACATCTTTGTCTCTGGTCTTACCGGATCGGGAAAGACGACGACAGTTAAGCACATTCTGGACTGTATTGATACGCCTTTTCTGGTGATTGAATCCGCCAAGAGAGAATACCGCAGATTATTGGCTGAGGAGAAATACGACAAAAACCTGCGCGTCTATACGGTTGGCGATTCGGGCGTTTCCCCGATACGCCACAATCCTTTTATGGTACTTCCCGGGGTGTCGGTCATAACCCATATTGACAATCTCAAATCTATTTTTTACGCGAGTTTCTCGCTCTATGGGCCTATGCCCTATATCCTCGAAAAATGTATTTATAATATCTACCAGGAGCGCGGGTGGAATTTGACCACAGGCAAACATCAGCGCGTCAAAATAGAAACCTTCAAGGATTGCCAGAATCACCGCTTTATCTATCCTACTATCAGAGATTTGATTGAAGAGGTGAATCGATATGTGAAGGAGGAATTGGAATATAAAGGGGAACTACAAGATAATATCCGCAGTGCTATCGTGGCTCGCCTTGAATCTTTGGCTGTCGGTGCAAAAGGGTTCCTCTTTAACACACACGATGCGATTGACATAAAGAAATTTCTAAATGAACGCGTTGTGTTTGAACTCGAATCTCTTTCCGATGATGACGATAAAGCATTCTTTGTCGGTTTGATGCTCTCGCTGGTGAGCGAATACCGACAATCGTTGGCCCGCCAGAGCGATCTGGATAGCAGTGATGATCTGGATAGCAGTGATGATCTGCAGCATGTTCTGGTGATCGAAGAAGCGCACAGGCTGCTTAAAAACGTGCAGACTGAGCGCACCAGTGAAATGTTGGGCAATCCCAAAGGGAAAGCCGTGGAGTCTTTCTGCAATCTCATTGCCGAGATGCGGTCTTATGGTCAGGGCGTGATTGTTGCAGAGCAAATCCCGACCAAAATAGCCCCCGATGTGATCAAGAATACCAATACGAAAATTATTCACCGGCTCGTTTCTTTGGATGACCAGATCGCTGTCGGGACGGGATTGGGCTTGGAGGAACACGAGTGCCGATATATGAACCAGCTTTCTGCGGGCACTGCGCTCGCACATAAAGAGGGGATGTCAAAACCCGTTGAAATTGCCGTCTTTAACAATCTGCAAAATGAGCCGATTGGAGATATGCGAATCGAACGTTTGGGGAGTGATCTCGTCCCAGATTTGGCGGCGAAACTTGCACTACACGAGAGCGGCCTTCTGGAAAGTCAGCACCTGAAAGCAATCGCTCTGAGATTAGTCAATTCGTTTTTTATGTCAAATTTTGAACTCGACGAATTATTGCCCGATGCAATAACAACGGCCAAAAAAGCAGAGCAACTTACTTATGTAGAGGATGAAACCGTAGAACATGCTTTGAGCGAATGGTTTTACCGAATTTTATTTTCAGCAACTTTGGGTCTTGTAAATGAAAAATCGATTGATCAAGAGGTTTCAGATGCTGTTAAGCGGCTTTGGCATGATCGCGAGAGTTTTAATCGCGGGAGATTCATACACGAATTTGACGAGTGGTTGGGTGATTGCAGTCGCGACCGCATCAGGGAGAATATATCAAACGATGTTATTTCTGAATATAGCGCGAAGAAAATAGACATGAGGAAAACCATTGACAAAATACTGATTGTCGATGACCGGGAAATTGAGCAAGAAATAATGAACATCGTTAGAAAGAGGGTTATGTGATGGTCGTTGAAACCGCGATAGGTGCGGCTGCGGCGGGAGGTATTGCTGAAGCCGCTATTGTGGAAGCCGCTGAATCGACGGCTGTTGAGAGCGTCGCCGAGTCCTCAATAAGTGGGGCAACCGAGTTGAGTGAAACCCTTTCTACAATCCAGAAAGAGATTCCTCGAGAAGTCATCAACGAGAAGGTTGATGTGATGCTCCAGGATGAAGCTTTCCGTGCTGAGATTTTGGAAGCAACCTATCCTGATTTCTCTGAACATTGTAGATTTGAGACCCGACTCCACGAGGGACAATTCTTGGAAAGTGATTATCAGCATTCCAAGTATTGTAACGAACAATTGAGCCAAGCTTATGAAAATGGCAGTCTCAATACAGAGCAATTCACAGACCGGCAACTAGAACAGATTCGTAATGGAGATAAGCCCGATGGATATACCTGGCATCATAATGAAGACCCAGGACGCATGCAGTTAGTAGATTCTGAAATACACGCTAGGACTCCGCATACAGGTGGTAGGAGCATTTGGGGTGGTGGAAGTGAAGCCCGATAAAAAAAGAGAGCATACTGTGAGCTTAAAGTGGAAATACGTCGAGCCATTGGACGAGAGCCAATTGTCTAAAATTGAGAAACATTTTGGCCTCAGCTTGCCGGAGGATTACAAAAAATTAATTGTGGAATGCAATCGGGGAAAACCCCTCTTAGAAAGGTTTGATACAGAACTTCAAAAGGAATGTGTCCTCGATTATATGATTGATCTTGAAGAGATGGTCACCATTGCCCAAGTACTCGCTTCTGAATATGGCGTCGATAACCTGATCCCCATAGGACGAGATCCGTTTGGGAATCTAATCGCCTTTAAAATTGCAGGTGGGCAGATTGATTCGGTGGTCTTTTGGGATCATGAAGAAAATAAAATTTCTAAAATATCAGGCAGCTTTACTGAATTTCTGAGGAAGCTATACTGAGGAGTGTGTACGACAATAAATACATGAGGCGGCATGTCACAGAGATTTCTCGTTCGCCATACCACATTCCATGCCCCGGATTGGATTTTTGCGCATCAAATTGCGAGCCTGGATCTGGGCCAGCCAACCGGTCGAAACTCGGCTGGGTTGTGCCCTGCTCAACCGGCTGCTCCAACCGGCTGCTCCAACCGGCTGCTCCATCTTAGGTAACCCGGAGTCTTATCCGGTAAAGAAAGGCGCTTAAACCACAGAAGCAGGGGTCTTTTGGCCCCTGCCGGTTTTCATGCAACAACCCCCTGCCCTTAGGATCATCCGGTTAAAAAAAGCAAGAGATCCAGGTTCGATGCACATATCCTCGTGCGGGAGAAAACCATGCGCAAAATCAAACGAAAGGTTGGGCCAGTCATGATCATCGCAGCGACATTTAGCGCCGCCTCTTCGCCGGCCGAGCCACCGGACAACGTAGTGCCGACCCCGCAGGAAAGAGTCGAAGAACTGGACTCGATGCCCTGGATAGAGGTGATCGAGAAAGAGATCCCGCCGCTGAAAAACAAACTCGGGAATCGCTGGCCCATGATCGCCTGGCACAGTGTTGGCATGGAGCCGCTCGCCAAGGAGCAGATCCACATGCTGCTGGACCGCGGCTTGACCCAGCACCTGCGCATGGACGAGAACATGATCGCGGCCGCCAAAGCCCTGCAGGAGGCCGGCTCGCCGGTGATTTTCATGCAGGGCCAGGCCGGGAGCTGGCCCTACTCGCTGGCGGCGGATTCGAGCCGCTGGGGGAGCCCCTGTAGAGGATGCTCGCCGGTATGGGCTAAGATCAGGTCCACGCCCGTGGTGGCCCCCAGCCCGGTGGCCATCTCCATGATGTAAAAACCTGGTTCTACTGCCGCCTGGCCGTAGGGCAATGTCGCGGCATCCGAGGGCTGGACTAGCACGAAGTCCAGATACGCCGGTTCCCGCAGCAGTGCCGCGTTGTGCGGCACGACCACGGTGCCGCCCGCGCGGTCACCACCCAGCGCGTCAATTGGGCAAAAGACCGGGCCGCGTCCTCCCTCAGCGCGCCGGTCGCCTGCATCCCCAACCGCAAGGCAGCAAAGCCACGTTCCACGGCGACGGGTGCTTCCATCTCTGCCAGCGCTTGGCGGAACCAAGCCTCGACCCTGTCCATGGCCTTATATCGAAAAAAGGAGATGCTCGATGATAAATACCTTGATTGTGCATCATTTGTGCATATATTAGAGAAATGGGATATCAGTGGGACATCGCCAAAGCCCGATCCAATCTACGAAAACACGGAATCGACTTTGCCGATGCCGTCGGAGTCTTTGAAGATGAGTGGGCCTTTACCTGCAAAGAGGAGGAGATTGCGGAAGAATTCCGCTTGGCGACCTTGGGTATGGATTTTTTGGGCCGCATAGTAGTGGTAGTGTCCACCTATCGGGGCGACGATATCCGCTTGATCTCGGCCCGACCAGCCACGCCGCGTGAAAGGAGGCACTATGAGCAAGGAAGAATTTGACTTTACTCAGGCCAAACAAGGAGCACTCGTTCCTGCTGCTCCTAATAAAACGCGTATCACGATACGCTTGGACGCCGATGTGCTGAACTGGTTTAGAAACCAGGTACACGAGGCCGGCGGCGGCAATTATCAGACCTTGATCAACGAGGCACTGCGTCAATATATCCAAGTTCAGGATGATAGCCTAGAGGAAACCTTGCGCAAAGTGATCCGTGAAGAACTACAGACGCTTT
The DNA here is from genome assembly GCA_965219385.1 of Candidatus Latescibacterota bacterium. Taxonomy (GTDB): domain Bacteria; phylum Latescibacterota; class UBA2968; order UBA8231; family UBA8231; genus CBDCNM01. The sequence goes on from CBDCNM010000001.1 coordinate 568,146, forward strand.
CCCAATAGCCTTTATGCTGGAACAGATGACGCCTGTCACACCACGGCCAGGTAAAGAAAACCGGCCCAAGGGGGAATGTACGTAAGATCGGCGATCCCCAACCCATCAGGGGCCTTTGCCCTAAAGTCGCGTTGGACCAGATCCGGCGCATCGGGCGTATCGTCGGCTCGCGTGGGGGTATGACTTTCTTACGCCGACGCCCCCCCTGCAAACCGGCTGGCTGCCTGAGGCGGGCCCCCCGCTTGCGACCCACCCGGTGGCCTTGGGCGGCCAATTCGGCCAGGCTACGGGGCGCTCCATACGTACCTCGAAAGCGCCGGTGAATCGCTTCGATGCGCTCTTTGAGCAGCGCATCGGCCTGGGCCCGCGCCGAGGGCAACCTCTGGCGCCACGCCCAGGAGCCGCTGGAGCCCCCCGCCCTCGGCCCATCGGGGCGATAGGATAGAGAGCCTGGGGCGCCTTCACGAACAAGAATCGCTCTTCGGTATCGCGTCGGTCTCCCCAGCGAACCAGGCCGTCGCTTTTGCCAGGATTTTGCGCTCCAGCCGCAACGACTTATTTTCCTGGTGGAGTCGGCGCAGCAGCCGGCGCAGCTGTTCTTGTTCGGGGGGTATCAACCCGTCCGAGCGATGGCCTTCATTGCGCTCGGCTTGATACCCCTGCGGATGGTCTGGGCCGACGGCTCGAATGCTTTGGCCAACTCGTCCGCTGTCCGACCGGCCTGCGCCCATTCGATGATTGGTGGCCGGAATTCCGGCGGATAGGGGGGACGTGACTGGGGCATAATGAACTCCTTTCACACAAGTGATAAGATGTCCATCAAACCAGGTCAAGCCCACGGCTATCCTCGCCGCTCGATTATTGGTGGCAAATTGCGAGCCCAGATCTGGGCCAGCCAACCGGTCGAAACTCGGCTGGGTTGTGCCCTGCTCAACCGGTTGCTCCATCTAGGTAACCCGGAATCTTATCCGGTAAAGAAAGGCGCTTAAACCACAGAAGCAGGGGTCTTTTGGCCCCTGCCGGTTTTCATGCAACAACCCCCTGCCCTTAGGATCATCCGGTTAAAAAAAGCAAGAGATCCAGGTTCGATGCACATATCCTCGTGCGGGAAAATAACCATGCGCAAAATCAAACGAAAGGTTGGGCCAGTCATGATCATCGCAGCGACATTTAGCGCCGCCTCTTCGCCGGCCGAGCCGCCGGACAACGTAGTGCCGACCCCGCAGGAAAGAGTCGAAGAACTGGACTCGATGCCCTGGATAGAGGTGATCGAGAAAGAGATCCCGCCGCTGAAAAACAAACTCGGGAATCGCTGGCCCATGATCGCCTGGCACAGCGTTGGCATGGAGCCGCTCGCCAAGGAGCAGATCCACATGTTGCTGGACCGCGGCTTGACCCAGCACCTGCGCATGGACGAGAACATGATCGCGGCCGCCAAAGCCCTGCAGGAGGCCGGCTCGCCGGTGATTTTCATGCAGGGCCAGGCCGGGAGCTGGCCCTACTCGCTGGCGGCGGATTCGAGCCGCTGGGCGCACCAGTTCGACGAAGGTTACCACTACGAAATGGCCGGCCGGGGCGCTCTGGGCGCGTGGCACGGGGCCTGCCCGCTGATGATCGAGGGGTGGGAAGTCATGGCCGGGCAGATCCGCGACACCCTGGGGGCTTTTCGCGCTGCCGGCGTCGCGGTTAATGCGGTGTGGATGGACTGGGAGGGGGACCCCTATCCCTGGAGTCATCTTTTCAAACAGCTCGAGCACTGCAAACGCTGTCGGGAGCAATTGCCCCCGGAGGTTCTGGCGGACGAGCACCAGTACTGGGCTTTCTACTGGCGGCTCTACCAGCAGCTCTACGGCGCCTATCTGGCCGGGCCGGTGCGCGAGATATTTCCGCAGTGTTCGATCACCAACTGGCACATCGTCTATTCCACCCAGACCACCCCGCTGCACTACTTTGTGGACAACCGGGTCCTGCCGCCGGGTATTCCCCCCCTGTTGACGGCCACCAACCCGGTGGCCTATGGCAACGACCGGTTCTGGTACTCGGAGTGGAAAGAGGAATACCCCCTGGACCAGCGCCACGTGGACCAGTTCTACATGCACAACCTGCTCAGGCAGATCTCCGGCGACGCCGCCAACCGCCAGGTCTACGCCCCGGAGGTGGGCAGTTTCCCCTGGGTGGTGCGCTGGTGCCGGATCGTCGATAGTGGGGAGGACGAGGTTCCGGACATGAGCCGGGAGGCCTACCGCGAGTCCCTGCGCCACATGTGGATGCGCGGCATTGACGGGATGCAGGTTTTCAATGCCTATCGGAAGGACTACGCGGAAATATCCCTGTTCGAACTTCAGGACGCCGTCGCGGTCTACGACGAGATCCTGGCCCATCGCGAGTTTTTCGCTGGCGGCCAGGCCATGAACCTGAAGGTGCCGGGCCCCCAGGACGACGGGGTCCTCTGGTCGGGCCTGCGTCTGCAAGACCGGGCGGTATTGCGGCTGGTGAGCCAGGGGGAGGCCGCGGCCCGGGTGGCCCTGGAGCCGTGGCCTGGAAGCCGGATCGAGCTGGAGGCGCCCACCGAGGGCAGGACGTATGTTCTGAGGTTAGTCGGTGGGCAGGTAGAGATAATCGAGTAATGAGCAGACTCCCCTCTGGCCGGCCGATCCTCTACTCCAGCGTCAGGTCGGCGGTGGTGGATTTGCTGGTGAAGAGGTCGATGGTGTGGATCTGCCATTCGCCTGGGGGATCGTTGTGGGCAAAGGACAGGATCACTTCTTTTGCTTCTCGGTCCACAATGAGTTTTTGCTCGAACCATTCCGCCTGCCCTCCTTCAGGTGCGGTGAGGCGAATGCGGACCGCGTGTTTTCCGGCGGCCCCCGGAACGCTTACGCCGATTTTGACCTGGGAGCCGCGCCGGGCGGTTTCCTTTGGCAGGCTGATCTCGGGCGCGGGCGCAGCCTCGGGCAAGAGCGCGAAGAAAGAGGCCCGGTGGGGGCGCAAGGTGGTGGTGAATTCGCCGACATTGCCGCGGTCCTGGCCTGTCTTGAGTTCGTAGACGAAGCGCTTTTGCGGCAGATGCACCCGGACCGGGCCCGCGGCCGTGCCGTAGAGGGCCACCAGTTCGATGTCCCCCTCGTGCCAGCGCGAGACTTCGAGTCCGGGGACTTCCGCGCCCGTCGGGCGGGTCACTCCTATCCTGGGGGTGGCGCCGGCGGCCCGCAGCAGTTGTTTCACCAGGTGGTCGACCGGCGCGTCGAAGACCCCGAAGTTGAGCAGTACGGCCCGGCCCTTGCCGAACTGGTTGACGATGCACACCGGGAAGTGAAATTCGGGCCAGCTCAGGCGATAGGGGAAGGCCTGGCCCAGGTTGCGGGCGGATGTGGGTTCCACGGTCGGGTTGATCGCAACCGGCCGGTAGCCTTCCTCGTGCCACCCGCCGCGCCACTTCATGGCTATGGAGCGGCCGTCCACCTCGCCGTCGAGGATCAGTTGCTCGACCTCCACGGCCTCGCGTTTGCCACTGCGTTTGATGCCGAAGACATCGTCGAGCATGCCCGCTGGCTGCGGTTTGCAGTGGCCGTCGTAGATTCCCGGCCGCACATCGGCGATGAGGGTGCCGCCCTGGCGCACGAATTCCCGTATGAGTTCGGCCTCCCGGCGGCCGATGGCATAGGTCAGGGGGAGGATGAGCACCTTGTAGCCGGACAGATCGAATTCGCCGCGGCGCAGCATGCGGTCGGTGGCGTAGCGGAACTGCACCCCGGCATCGTGTATCATCCGGTGCCAGCGGCCGTGGTCGCGCTCGTAGCGGCCATAGGTGAGGTTGGCGTCGAAGTGGGCGATGTGGGATGAGGGCAGGGAGTGGAGCAGGGCAATGCCGTCGTCGTACATCTGGTAGTGCATCAGCAAGGTGGCGAGGCCGTCGCGCACGATCCGGGTGTCTTCCAGCATCTCCCGGGTGGCCGGAAAGACCCCCAGGCTGGGGGTCAGGAAGCCGTGGTACTCTTCGATCAGGTCCCAGCGCCACCACTGGACCAGGTTCATGTGGTTGGTGATCTGGTCCCAGACCTTTTTCAGCAGGACGTCGGCCTCCATGGAGTAGCCCAGCCAGTTGCCGCCGGGAAAGCCGGGCTGGGCAATGGAGCGGATCACTTCGTTGGTGGCGCCCGGGTAGGGGCCCCAGTACTCCAGCTCCCGCACAAACAGGTCCAGATCCCCGCCCTTGCGGGTGCGAGTGCTGAGGCGTTGCGGTTCAAAGGTGCCCGCGCCCTCGAAGCCGGTGCGCGCCTCGGGGTCGAGTTGCTTGAAGGCGTGCAGGAAGCGCTTGCACAACTCGACGTAGGTGTAGAGCTGGAAGGCCTGGCGGTCGTACCAGCGGGGAAAGTTTTCGGCCTGCAGGGCCGGCATTTCATCGTTGATGGTGCCCAGGGCAATGTGGTGCTCGCCTTTGACGTGGTCGTCGGATCGTTCCTTGATCAGGCGCAGGGCATAGAAGTCCTTGAACCAGCCCGGCGCATCCGCGGCCGGCAGTTCCTGCAGCGGCGAGAGCTCGACCTGGTCGAAGGAGGCGAACTGGGTGTCCCAGGACCGGTTGAGGGCCTCTATTTCGCCGTAGACTTTTTCCAGGTAGGCCCGGTAGGCCCGCAGGCACTGGGGGCTCAGGCAGGACGCCCGGACCGTGTTCTCGTCCCCCAGGGAATAGGCGAAGACCCCGTGCCGGCGGGCGCCGGCGTGGCGTTCGACGATGGCGCGGACGTAGGGGGCCATCTTCTCGGGGTCGTGGTAGCAGCCATTGCGCAGCTCGCCGGTCGAGTCCAGCATGGCCGCGACCGAGTGGTGGCTCAGGCAGATCCGGGTGGTATAGGGCACCAGCGAGATCTGGTGGGCGGCCAGGGAGGGTACGGCCTGGCTACCCGAACCCAGCATCAGGGTCACGCCCTCCCGGGCCAGGCTCCTGGCCACGTAGGGGGCCAGATCCGTGCGCGGATAGTCCCACATCAGGAAGTGGTAGTGGCCGCGCTGCCGTTTGGTGACCTGGAAGAAGGCATAGGCCGAAGAGACCTCGTCCTCGCCGTCGAGCAAGAGGGCCTCAACCCGCAGCAGCATGGGCATCCAGTCTTCCACCGGGAAGCCGAACCTAAGGTCCTGTTTTTCGCCGCTCTCGAGGTCCTGAAGCGCCAGGATCCGACCGTCCTTGTCGAGCAGCCGGACCTGCACCCGGTTTTCAGTTTGCCAGGCTCTGGAGAGCCGCACCTGCCCTGCCGCGGTCCCGCCGACCTCGGCCCAGTCGTCGTCCAGTTCAATGGCTTCCACCTGGACCCCGGCGGTGACCTGAAACGGCTGGGTCGCCCAGTTTGCGATCCCCTGGTCGCTTTCGAGGAAGGCGTCCAGGTGGTAGGTGCCCGCGCGCACCCGGGGGACTGCAAAGCTCGCCGCGCCCTGAGCGGCCGCCTCGACCGTGCCCAGAAGCGTCTTTTCCCCATCCCAGCGGCGCAGTTCCACGCGCACCCGGGTGCCGGGGGCTGCCTTGCCCCACTGTGCAGTTACTACCTTTACAGGCAAGTCCTCTCTGGCCAGTTCAGCGGCACTGAGCCGCAGTTCCAAATCCGGCGCCGGACTGCGGCCGGCCGCCCACAGCAGGGCGCGGCCCTGCTGCTCCATCTGGTAGTCGAATGCGGTTTCCCAGCCGACCTGGAACTCCAGGGGCTGCCGCGGTTCCAGCAGCGCGGCCCGGCCTTCTCCCAGGGCGAAGAAGGCGCCCGAGTTCATTGCGGTGGGTGCAGCAGTGGGGGTTGCAGGGGCGAAGAGGGTGCTGTCGCGCTTCCCGACCACGACCAGGCCGGCGCCTCCGGAGACCTTCTGAAGTAGTCTGCGCGTGGCTTCCTCGGGCAGGACATCGACGCCCATTTGATTAAAGAAATAGGCATCAAAGGACTGCTCCAGCAGCCGCACAACCCGCTTGCTGCCCGCCTTTTCGTCGCCAAAGCGCTCGGGCCGTCCGTCTCCCAGCAGGTGTTTGTAATCCTGGTGGTAGTAGACCGCCTCGGCCTGGAGGTCGAAGCGCTGCATCAGTTCGATGATCTCGCGGGTGTGGGTGCTGTTCTGGTACCAAGTAGTGAAAAACAGGACCCTGATCTGGCCGGCCGCATAGGGCTTGGCCCACTTTGTGTGCGGGGTTTCGAACTCCGTGGACAGGGCGTGGTCAATTTCGACTTCGGCGGCGGAATCTTTGTTCTGGGCGGCAACAGCAGGCGGTTCCAGCAGCAAGCCCGCAAGGAGCAAAAACAACAGCGAGGAGCGGCACAAACCCGCGTTTTCAGTGGAAGACGTCATAATTTTCACCCCTTACATAACCAATGGTGCTAGTCGATTGACCGTGGTCCAGGTAGTTCCTATGCTGAGGTTACCACCCCTTTCAGCCAAGGAGCGAACCCATGACCACGGCCGACTTTATAATAGCCCTCTTCAATCGTATCGACCATCACATGCGCGACGTGCCCAAACATCCCCAAGCCGCCTTGTATCCCAGCGAGACGGTTACGCTGGCGGTCCTATATGCGCTCAAAGGCGGCAGCAAACGGGCGTTCTATCGCTGGCTGGTGCGCGATGGGCTCGCCTTCTTTCCTCGGCTGCCCGAGCGCACCCGTTTGTTCCGCCTTTTTGCCGCCCATCCGGATTGGACCGACCCCTTTCGGGCCGCGCCGACGACGCTGGGCGTGATCGACAGCTATGGCATCGAACTGCTCCATCCCATCCGCCAAGGCCGCTCGCCCCAGCAGATCGGCCGAAAAGGCACCTCCAATCGCCGCTGGATCGTCGGCGGCAAGCTGTGCTTGTTAGTCAACCAATGGGGCCTGATCGTCGATTGGGACTGGGCCCCCGCTAAGGTCCACGATTCGGTCTTTCAGCCGATGATTCGCCGCCTCGAAGCGGAGATGATCCTCTTGAGCGACAACGGCTTTCACGCCAAGGAAGGCGATCCGCTTAATTTGAAATGCTGCCCCCCTAAAACCTGGGGCGACCGGATGGTCATTGAGACCGTCTTTTCGATGCTGACCCTGATCAGTCGTTTCAAGCACCAGAGTCACCGGGCCTGGACCTATTTTAACGCCCACCTCAGCTTTGCCGTGGCCACGTTCAACCTGCTGGTCCAGTGGCAGGGCTTGGAGCCCGATGAAAACGGATTCATCAAGTTGTCCATGGCTGAGTTCAGCTTGTAAACCACTAGCACCATTGGTTACATAACCAAATACTATGGACACTTTTTATAAGTCGTTGATAAATAAAGACTTAGGAAAATCGGCACTGAAATTCGCAACTTGTTGATAAATAAGCACTTACGAGTTTTGATGCCATGGAAATCCGCTCAAAATCGAAAAAGTTTCCGAACTATTGATAACGAAACCGCATGACCATCCCCGGCTCGAGGCCGGAAGGGGATGTTGCCGGCCGCGTTTTGTGGGGGGTGGAGGTGAGGAATAGACTAAGGAGGCCGGCCGCCGCTTTCGTCAAGTACTAAAATAAAACGGTATCCCCCTTGCCTCAAGGTCTCCCAGGGCAATACAGGACAAGGTTCTATACGTCCGGGGGTGAAAAGAAGCTTGACAGAACCAAGAGAATCCTACAGTTTTTATTGCATTTAGCCCATTTGCAAACCACCTTTATCCCGATTGATTCACAAATTTGCCGAAATCGTACGTATACACCGAAATCGTACGTATACATATTATATAAAACAATCACTCAATCAATTCTAAACATGTCGAACCTGACGGCCAAATAGGGAGCGGAACATGGTTTTGTCTTTCAGGGCTCCGTCCGCCGCTTCCGCCGCCTTCTTTTTCGCCTTGGTTCCCGCGCTGCTCTCGTCGTTGAGCTGTCAGGCCGGAAAAGAGGAGGAAATCCGGCTGTCGGCCCAGGACGAACTCAGGCAGAGGTTCCAGACCACGCCGCGGCAAAATGCGCGACTGGAGCACCTCAAGGGGGCGGTCCACAGCGGTCTGGCGGCTGGGGATGTGGAGGTGTACTGCGATCTGGCCGGGGCCTACTTCAGCAGGGGGGACTACACCCGGGCCATCGCCGTCTACCAGAAGGCCCTCGAAATGGCGCCCGACGCGGTGCGGGCCCACTACAACCTCGGCAAGGTCTACCGGAAGATCGGCAAGCCCAACGAGGCCATACGCCACTTTGGCCGCACCATCGGGCTGGCCCCCGATTTCGCCGATGCCTATCTCAGTCTGGGGGCTGCTCATGGCCAGCGCGCGCCCATGTCAAAGGGAACTCCGACGCACGTGATCTACACGGACCTGGAAAAAGCGGTCGAGTACTGTGCCAGAGCGGTTGAACTGGAGCCGGAGAATGCCTTTTTTCACTACAACCTGGCCCGCGCCTACGATGTCAACAACCGCTCCGGCGAGGCCACCGCGGCCTACCAGCGCGCCCTGGACCTGGGTACCGACAACCTGGAAGTGCACAAGCACCTCGGTTCGATCTACGCCGAACAGGGCCGGCTGGAACAAGCGGCGGCAGCGTTCCACCAGGCTATCGGGTTCGATTCCACCGACGCCGAGGTCCACTACATGATCGGCAAGGTCCTGGACAAGCAGGGAAACCACCAGGAGGCCGTGGCTGCCTACCGGCGTTCCATTGCCCTCGGACCGGATGTCCCGGATCCCCACTACAACCTGGGAAAGGCCTACCACCGACTGGGACGGGTCCAGGAGGGCCGGCGGGCGCTGGAACGCTTCGAGGCTCTGAAAGCCCGGGGAGGAGACCGGCTCTCGGCCGCTCAAATGGGGGTGCAACAGGTGCCCGATGGGGTCGAGGAACGCCGCAACCTGGCCGTGGTCTACGCCCAGAAGGGCCGCTACAAAGAGGCCCTCGAACACCTGAGGGTGGCGTTGACCCTCGATCCTGGGGTGGCGCCGCAGATCTACCACGACATGGGCCTGATCCACGCCCGGCAGGGCGCGGATGAGAAAGCCCTCGAGGTGCTGAAAAAGGCGGTGGAACTGGCCCCGGATACCACCCGGTTTCACCTGCGGCTGGGGCAGATATACGCCAAATTAAGGCGGGATTCCCTGGCCGGGAAGGCCTTCAAACGAGCGGTGGAACTGGCCCCGGACCGGGTCAAACCGCGCTACCAGTTGGCCATGCTCTACCTGCGCGGCGGGCGCTACGCGGAAGCGACACCCCTCTTCGAGCACATCCTTGAGGCAGATCCGCACCACGTGGACGCGCGCTACGGCCTGAGCCTGATTTACATAAACACCAAGCGCTACGCAGAAGCCGCCGCCGGTTTCGAGCGGGTGCTCGCTCTAAAGCCCGACTATCCGAGGGCACTCCAGCACCTCGCCGCGGCCAGGAAGCGTCAGTGAGGGCTGTGTCCGAAGAATTAAGATTGGAGTAAAAATGCTATGAAAGTATTTGTTTATGTTGTATTTATTTCTATTATCCAGTTATTTTTGACCTCGTGTGCCCCGGAGAAACCCCAAAAACCAACCCAGAAGCTGAATGCCTACGAGTTGTTGGGGAGTACCCCAGAGGATTTGATAGAGCGTCTCGGAGAGCCCATCCAGTTTAATAAACACAAGCTCATAAGGTGGAAAGACGTCGATGGGGTGCGGGTTTTTGCCGCTCTCGAGAAGGGCAAGGTAACCTATGTGTCCTATATCTTCGAAAATATGAAGCGCTTTAACGAGGCCAAAGCCTTCAAGATCATCGGCATTGAACGACCAAAGGAAAAAGGCAACCGCGTCAGCGATACCTCGGCCCGGCGCTGGTCTCCCTTCGGGGCGTACGACAAGTTGACGGTGATGCCGCGCACCAAGTCCATAACCATCGGCAAGGACCCGGTCAGGAAGGTGGTGCCGTGGGATGAAATCCCCAAAGAGAAGAGGCCGGCCTGGGCCAAGGATAAGTGAGCGGCCTATCCACCCTGCTACCTCGGCAAAAAAAAGGTTGCATTACAGATTTTTATTTATTACTTTTTCTAAACAAATTTGCTGAGTTTTCGCAGGGGGGCTTTCATAAAGTCGAGTTGTAGGTTGCCTTTTCCCTGGTTTTAACGCTTTTTGAGTTTCGCTGGAATTCATTTATTTACAATATGTTTGTTATAGGGTAGATAGAACCAGACTTTTCCCAGCGCGGCGAGGAAAAGCCTTTGAGTGAAGGGGGTGATGCCTTGGATTAAAGGACGCGAAGTGGTTTTTCAGAATACACTGAAGTGAAGCTTTTATTTTCAAAGGAGGAAAGTAAAGTGAAAAAACTAGCTGTATTTGGACTGGCGTCGGTCCTGATCTTCGCAGGTTCGGCCTTGGCCCAGACGGTTCTCTACGGGGATGAGAACGTCGGCGCTCCGCCGGACAACTTCGACCACTGGAAAGAGGGGGTGCCCACCACCATGCAGGCCACCACCGAGGACGTCAAGTACATGTTCGAGGGCGGAGAGGTCCATATTCCCTTCACCCTCAATGGCTCCCGGGCGAATGTCCGGCTGGCGGTGTACACCGATGGACTCAATCCGCAGTACGACGGGGGCTTCCAACAAGGTGGTGGTCCGGGCAATGCCCTCTTTCGGGCCTCGGGCATAGACACCTTTGTCGCGGTCACCGAGGATCGGCTGTTCTCGGAAGGGAGCCACATCTTCTCCTGGGACGGCCTGGACTTCAACGGCAACCCGATCCCGGCGGGGAACTACCAGTTCTTTCTCATCGCCCTCAACAACATAGACAATCCGACCTACATAACCTCCACCGGCAACTTGTGGACCGCCCCCTCGTGGGATTTCACCAAGGATCCGCCGCACATCTGGTGGCCCCAGGGCGGCGCCAATGGGGACTCGGCCCTCAACCGGAGCATCTGGGGGTCGAGCTACATGACCAACCCCGGCACCTGGGACAAGTTCGCGATTCCCTGGATGAACGAGCGCCGCGGCATCGAGGGCACCTTCTGGGATATCTCCTCCTACGATATTGACCCGCAGGATCCGAACATCCACTACGCTGTCAACTACCGCGATCAGGACGATAGCGTCGACACCGACACCGGGATCTGGCGGATCAGGCATGACGAGGGCGCCGGCACCCTGCTGCCGGACGAGGACTGGGGCGGCGAGTCGGACCGGGGCTGGTTGCAATGGGAGGGCCGGCTGCCCAACGCGGCCCAGACCTCGGACCCGCACCATCCCTGGCAGGCAGACGACGGCTTCCTCTACGTGGCTTGGCGCGATAACCAGTACGAGCCCTTTACCCCCGGCATCCTCAAGCTCGACCGCGAAGCCGGCGAGGTGACGGACATCATCGACTTCACCGATATCTACGTCCAGCCGGATTGGGGTGACACTAGCATCAGCGTGCAGGGCCCCTTTGGCATTGACCTGGACGAGCGCGGCTTCTACGCCACCGGCATGTGGCAGAACCGGAACTCGTTCCCCTCTTCCACCACCCTGGATGGGGACATCCTCTGGATCAACCAGAACGGGGATGGCTTTACCGATCGCTTCAGCATCGAAGAAGCCGAGGCCATGGGGGTGAGCCAGCCCACGGGGCTGCTGTCCATCCACGCCTATGCGCTCAAGTGGAACCTGATGATGGCTTCGGGAACGAGCGTCCCCCACAAGGCCGAACTCTACGGTCCGGATGGAGCGGGCTTGCTCAAGGTCTTCGTGCCCAAGAGCGGCTTCCAGCACACCGGCGAGGTTTACTGGATGGCCCGGGAGGACAAGACCGACGGCCTCTACTGGAGTTCGGCCCAGTCGTCTAAGATGCACTCGCCCTTTGATATAGAGCGTGGGACCATCACCGAGGGCGAGCCCACCGCGGTCGAGGAAGTGGCTTCCGCTGCCGTGCCTACCACCTACGAGTTGAAGGACAGCTATCCCAACCCCTTCAACCCGCAGACCACCATCGAGTTCACGGTCCCGGATAAAGGCAAGGTGTTGCCTGTGAGGCTCGCGATCTACAACCCGGCCGGCCAGGAAGTTGCCGTACTGGCCGACGGGGAACTGGGTGCCGGTTTCTACAAGGCAACCTGGGACGGCCGGGATGCCCAGGGTCAGTTGGTGGCCAGTGGGGTCTATCTCTACCAGCTCACGGTGGGAGACTTCAGTGCATCCAAGCGGATGACCTTCATGAAGTAGCTACCCTCGCAGTATGAGGTTGCCTGACAGGTGGGTGGCGGGTGGAAGCCAGGCCACCCACCTGATTTTTTTATCTCTGCTTTGGTTTTGCCAAAGAGACCGGGGAAATGGCGCACCAATGAACAGAAAAAAATACCTACCAATAGTACTTCTCTCCCTCCTGATGGCCGGGGGCGAAAGCCAGGGGCAATCGTGGGAAAAGACCACCTGGAGCCAGACCCTCTATTACCGCGGGGTGTACGACGCGGACATCCCCAGCGACCAGGAGGTCACTCTCTACGTGGCCGCCGTCGACAGCTACGAGGTCTACTTCAATGGAACCCTCGTTGGTGGGGATGATGGGTGGACTCAGATGACCGCCTATCCCGTTACCTTGGAGCAGGGGGACAACAACATTGGCGTAAAGGTGACCAACCGCGGGGTGGGCGCCGGTAATGGGGTAATGGCGGCGATCGTGGGGTCGGTGACGGATTCGCTCGGAGTGGTGAGCGATTTTTCCTATTTCGAGACCACCACGGACCGCAGCCAGGTGGTGTGGGTCTGGACCGACCAGGAGCAGGAGGACGATGCCTGGACCACGACCGGCGCCCTGAGCGAGGAAGATGGATGGCACTTCGCCCAGACCGGATCCGTGGACGCGACCCAGGTACAGGAATTGTACGATCCAGCAATGGAAATCATCGCCGGCTTTCCCGAGGATGTGGATATCGGGAGCGTGGACGGGAGCATCGTGCTAAAGCAGATCCGGGGACAGAACCTGGCCCTGAACAGCGTGACCAACCGCCTCAATGCCGTGGATGGGGACCTGAAAACCTCCTGGGATCCGCCGACCAATGCACTCAGCAACACCGCGCCGCTGGATTTGCAGACCAGGCACAACCTCAACACCGTCCGCATCCTCACCAGAGGCCCGGCCTTCAGGGACAATTCCCTGAGGGGGTACGCGGTGCAGATCAGCGACGACCAGATCCGCTGGTCGGAGGTGGGTAGCCTGGTCGACATCGGCGAGGTCGATACCACCCAGTTCGTCAAGACCGAGGTGAAATTCCGCTCCACCTGGACCCGCTTTTTGCGGATATTCGTCACCCAGATCAATGGGGTGACCGCGCCGAGAGTGAGCGAAATAGAGGTGTTTGGGGAAGGTTTTACCGACCGGGGTGCCTTTGTCTCGGAGCCGCTCGACCTTGGCTCGCCGAACGCGCCCAAGAATTTTGGCCAAGTGAGCTGGCAGGCGACGGTGCCGACGCGCACTGCGCTTTCAGTGCAGTTTCGCACCGGGAATGAGGCCGACAACCCCGACGGGTGGGGCCAGTGGAGTCCGCCCTTCCTGGTGGACGCCAACGGCCGGGCATCGATTCGGTTCCCCTCGGCCGAGCCGCGCAATTTCTTCCAGTACCGGGTGAACATGGTTTCCGAAGACCCCGACCGAACCCCGACCTTTGACGGTATCCAGCTTGATTTTTCCGCCAGCGATATCCCGGTGTCGGCGGCGCGGGGCCGGGTCGCGCCCAATCGCGTGCCCATGGGCGTGGATACCGCCTTCGTCTACACCCTGAGTCTGGATTTTTCCGCCGGGGATTCGGGGGTCGAGAAGATCTGGATCGAGGTGCCCAGCCAGGCGGTCCTCGCCGAGGACCAGATCACCGGGCTGGACGCCGGGCAAATTCAGGAATGGCGTTCCACCCAGAATGTCCTGGAGCTGGTCCTGGCGGAGCCTTTGACCAATGTCGATGAGTTGACCATTCCTTTTGCGGCGAGGACCTTTTCCAATGTCCACGAATTCCGTGCCCTTCTCTTTGGGCCGGGTTCCGACAACCCGTTGAACGCGGCGCAGGACACCGAGGTGGACCCGCTGACCGCCGAGCCCTACTCGTGGTCCGCCATTGCCACGACCTCCATGGGCAAAACCCTCTCGGAGGTCAGGGCCACCCCGTCGGTGTTCTCGCCGAACGGCGATGGGGACAACGATAATACCGTCTTTGAATTCATCCTCTCCAAAGTGGACACCCCGCGGGAGGTGAAAATCCAGATCTTCGATTTGAGCGGCAGGATGGTTGCCGAACTGAACCCGGATCCGGTGCTTGCGGGCACCTACCTGAGTTCTGGTCAGACCTCGCCCGGGTACTGGGATGGCCGGGGCATGGCCGGCGCCCTGGTGCCTCCCGGGATCTATCTCTACCGGGTCGAGCTGGATCTGGACGAGGACGACGAGATAGAGAGTGGTATCGTCGGCGTGGTTTACTAAACCTTGCGGCTGTGCAATCCGGGTAGCGCTTTGAGGAGGGCTACCGGAAACAGCCTTTGCCCAGAATAATCCATTGAAAAACAGGATGAACAAAAAGGTGTTGCTGGGCTTCCTCCTGCTCGGTTTGGCGGCCGGCCAGACCTGGGCCCAGTCCCTCGACTGGGGCGAGCAGGAATTTCTGAACAAGGAAGAGTACCCGTGGTGGGGGCAGCGCTACGAAAACTACAGCCTGCTCAGCTACCGGGACTACGAGTACGGCACCACGCGCGACGAAAGTCCGACCTTCGATCCCTTCGGGACCTACATCCTGGACGGAGTCAACCTCCTGAACGTGTCGGAGTCCCGGACCCAGGTGCCCGGGGTGCGGGGCAGCAGCATTTCCTGGGGGGATCAGGACCGGTTCAGGGGGTTGGTCATCATGCGCGACCAGTACAAACGCTGGTCCACCCGCCTGATGATCAGCGGCAACCTGGATGCCCACTTCACCCCCCTCACGCTGGCCAAGGCCCGGCTTCCCGGTCTGCGCTGGGATGGCTCTTCACACAAGAACAGCTTTACGGTGGTGGGTTCCCGCGTCTCCACTGGTCTGGGAGGGGATCTCCAGACCTTTTCGACCTATGTGTACGGGGCGCACTGGGAGAGCCAACTGGGCGATATCGCCAACCTTGGTGTGTCCTATGTCAATCTCTTCCAGACAGATAGCATGCAGCGCAAGGGGTCCCTGCGGGGGGATTTTCCCGTGGTCTACCTTCCTTCGCGCTCATTCTATTTAATGGTCAGCGACGATTCCCCCGGGGACGAGGCCGGGGTGCAGGTCTTCGACGTGGAACTCTACGTCAATGGCGAGCGAGTCGCCATCCAGCCAGAGATCAAAAGGGTCTTCAACCTCGCTTCCGCGGAGGATGTGCCCCACCTGCGGCGGGATCGCTCCTGGGCGGCTCAGAGCATGCACTCCGGCCGCCTGCTCAATCCGCGCTTCGGGTTCTTCGCGGAGGCCGAGCCCCTTGTTCAGCAGGCGAGCGAACCCCTGAAGGTGGGGGGGACTGACCTGCTGGTCTACCGCTTTGAGTTACCCGCGGATCTGGAGGTCCAGAACCTGGACTTTCGGGCCCTGATCGCCGGAGACTACAGCCTCGACGTGGGAACCACGGCCGACTGGGAAGGCATCCTGAACCGGGTGTGGACCGACTGGCACAATGTGGCGCGGGCCCCGGGCAATGTCGGGGACGGATCCAACCTGAGGTGGGTGTCGGTCTCCTACGGGGTGCCGGTCGGTTTGACCCAGTTCGGCGCCAATTTCAGCACCAACCTGCTCGGCTTGAACCTGGAGGCCGAGTACGTCGACAACTACGCCAATTTCATCTTCCCCTTGATGGAAGGGGACCGCGAGCGGCAGCGCCACAGCGTTTACTTTGCCAAGTTTTTGAAAGACATGGACGGCTGGGACCTCGGCGGGGAGTACTTCGACATCCCGGAGGACTTTCAGACCTCGCTTCCCATGTGGTCGGAAAGCGGCGGGGAGACCGTGACCTACGAACTGGTCGACGACAACGACGACCGCGACGAGTGGGCCGATGTAGAGGAGCACTGGGACCCGCTGGATCCGGAGTACATCAACCTCAGCCAGCAGTCCGGGGTAGACCCCGAGACCAGGGGACCCCAGTCCGGCTACGGGGTGTTCCCGGGACTGGACAAGGAGAGGGATGGCCTGGTGGACATCAATGTCAACCGCAATGCCTTTCCCGATTACCGGGAGCCCTTTCTGATGTACCTGGTGGAGCCGGACGATTTCGTGTATGGAGACGATATGAACAACAACGGCGTGGTCGATGCCCGGGAGAACGACAACACGCCGAACTACCCCTATGAGCTCGATACCAGAGGGTTCCACCTCTTTGTCGCTCTCCAGCCGGCGAATCGGCTCGGATTGCGTCTGGGCCGCTACCAGGTCCATCAGCCGGCCGGCGGCGGCGAGAACCAGGTCAGCTACGCCAAGCTTGAGTACCTGTCCGGGCGCGACAGTGGAGGGAAGGTGGACTTTTACTACCGCATCAAGCGGGTGCGCGACGATATCCCCGATCCGGTGTACATGCCCATCGTCAATCCCCTCTCCGTGACCAATCAGGCCACCCGGATCCAGCCGGACTTGATGCTCATGAGCAACAGCCTGGTCAACACCGTCTTCGTCGAAAGTCGCTATGCGGGGCCGGGCCGGCTGCAGCTCAACAACGCCACCAAATTCGAGGTGAACACCCGGCAGGACAACCCATCCGGGGCCGGGGACCGCATCGTGGACTGGACCTGGGTGAGCAAGGCGGACTATCCCTACCCGGTCGGCCAGGTGACCATCACCCCCATGGCCAAGCTCCTGCTCCAGCGGCGCAACGCCCCCCGCGACCTGATCGCCGACCGGAACACCTGGGAACTCTTCCCCATCCTCAGGGCGGATTATCCCCTCACCGAGAGGACCATCCTCAGGGCGGGAATGCAGGGACTGCCGGTCTTCGAGCACTTTTTTCGCAATAAGAGGGGATCCACTGAAGACTTCGACGCCCGCCACTACGTTCTGAACATCCAGACCCAGAGCACCTACATGGGATACGACCTGAGCGTGAATCTCGGCTTCCGCTCCAGCCGCACGCGCTCCATCAACTTGCCCGGGGAGCCGGAGCAGAGGTTCAGGGAATTTTTCCTCCAAGCGCGGATTTTGTAATATGCAGCGGCTCATACTCACTCTATTTCTAGGCGCGGTTTTGCTGGGCCCTTCCGTTGGCTTCGGACAACGGCTCTACTACGACACCGGCCTGCTGCGTTTCGACCCGGCCCTTCAGTACGAGAACTACGCCCGGGAAGGCATCAAACCCTATACCGCGGGGGTGTTCTCCTCGTACAATCGCCCGCAGTTCGACGAGCTCGGCAACTTCATCATAGATGGGCGCCAGCTTTTCCACCTCGAAGAGCAGCGCGGCCAGGCCCCGCGAACCGGCAGCAGGGTGGAGAAACTGCCGGGCATCTACCAGAGCTTTACCGGGCGCCTGGTGGTGGGCTACGACAGCTACCGGACCTGGTCGAGCCGCCTGATTGTCGGCGACCGGATCCGCACCAAGTTCACCTCCCTGACCCTCGACATGGTGTCCCTGAACGGGATTCGCTGGGACTGGGACATGAACAAAACCCTGGCGACCTTTGTCACCTCCCGGGTGGACTGGCCCAACTACAGCGATCGCGACAACGATCTGGACGACAAGGGGCTGAACCGGGACCAGAGATGGGCCACCTACCTCATAGGGGGGCATGTCGAGCGCCGCTTCGGTGCCCTGAGGATCGGGGGCACCTACGTGAACCAGCACCGGGTGAACAGCCTGGTCAACTGGGGCGACAACAACCTGAAGGGGGTACAGCCGACCGGTCGTAGTCTGCTGGACGACACCCGGACCATCCAGGGTGGGCCCCCGTTTATGGTCGTTGTCAAGTTCAGCGACGGCACGGATCTGGACGGCAGCGGGGCCAGGGTCTTCGATGTGCGGATCGAGGGCGACCTGGAGCATGTCCGGCCGGTCATCACCCGGCACGATGCCGATGATCCACCACCGCTGGGCAATCCGAACCGGGACGGCGCCTACCTGCCCGGTAGAACCGTACCGCCCTTCGTCCAGTTCCTCAGAGGGGAATTCCCCCAGATGCGGCCGGAGGATCAGGAGTTCTTCGAAGCCAATGGAACCGAGTTTCTCCTCTACTGGTTCGAGATCCCCCACGATCAGAGGAGGGGCATCGAGACCCTCCAGTTCAAGGCCCTGGTGGCCAACGACTACCACATCAGCGTCGCCGATGTCTTTCGCCCGGCCGTCACCAGCGAGAACAGCACGGGCCTGACCGAGGAACGGGTGACCTTTTTCCGCAATATGTTGGACGCAAGCGGCAATGTGCAGGACCTGTCCAACCTGGAATGGGTCGAATTTGAATACGGCCGGCCGACCGGCCGGACCATCGCCAGTTTGCGGGTCGACTTCGAAAGCAAGGGCTTCCAGTTGAGGTCCGAATTCGCCCGCTCCTACCACTTTCTGCAGTACCCGAGTTCCGGTGGCCTCAAGGAGTGGCAGACCGAGAAGAGCAATGGTTACTTTGTGAATTTAAAAAAGCGGTTCCGCGATTTGGTTCTGGGGGCTGAATACTTCAGCATGGACCCCAGGTACAGCACGGTGCTGACGGTTCAGGGCGGCGCCTACGGGAACTATACCGACCACAGGAACGCTCCTTTTTCGATCGCGCCTAGCTTTGGGGGGCGCTATAACTGGACCCTGGATCTGTCGACCGTGGATGACAACGACGACAAGGATCGGCGGCCGGATTTCCACTTCCTGCAGGGGAATGATCGCCCCTCCCCCTTCAGCGGCGAGTTCGGCGACGACAACGGCATCTTCCCGGGGCTGGATGTGGACCAGGACGGCCGCAGCGATACCAACGCGAACGACAACGGGGTACCCGACTACCAGGAAGCCTTCTTCCTCTACAACGTAGACCCGCCCGAATACGACTACGGAGAGGATCTGAACAACAACAATTTCATGGACCACAGGGAGGACGACAGGGATCCGGACTACCCCTACGAGGTTGACCAGAAAGGCTATCATCTCTTCGTCGATATCTATCCCCACCCAAAGGCGGAACTCACCCTGGGGCACTACGATACCCGGCAGATCTGGGGGGGGGGGGAGAGTCGTTCCACGTATGGGGAACTGCGCTACCAGCATTCCCTCTATCCCTATGCGGTTATAGACTTTGCCGACAAACTCAAGCGGGTCAAAGACGACATCAGAGACGACTACGCCCAGTTCACTACCGCCGTCATAGATATAGAAGATGAATTGTGGATGAGAGACAGTGTGGTGAATATCGCCTATATCGACGCCACCTTCCTCAAGATCAACAATCTCAAGATCAACAATCGCCTCAAGTACACCACCAACTTTCAGAGATCCACCTCCTTCCAGGAAGAGGACTTGATCGAAGAGTGGGCCTGGGTGTTGCGGGGCAATTACACCTGGAGATGGGGCTCCCTGAGCATCGTGCCCCAGTTCAAGTACATGGCCTTTGAGAGGGAGGACAGGGAGGACCGGCTGCGTCCGATTTCCGAGCGCTTCTTCTACCCGATGCTGCTGGTGGGCTTTGTCCTGACGCCAAATTCAGACCTCCATTTGGGCCTTCAGGGATTTCCCTTCCTGCAGAGCACCTTCCGCGACAAGGTCAATGATCGGCAGGACTTCGACAGCGAGGATTACGTGATCCAGCTGGTCAATCGTTCGGATTACAACGGCCATCACCTCAGTCTCAACTTGGGGTATCAGAAGGAGGTGAAGGAGCCCAAGGACCAAACCCGCACCTTCGACGACATTGATCGCTCCTTTTTGTTCATCCGCCTGATCATGGGCCTGGAGCCTTTTGAAGGATGATCTACTCGCTGGAAAAATACTTTATTCTGGGTCTGTTTTTTCTCGTGGCTGTGCGGAGCGGGACCCGGGCGCAGAGCGCCCCCAAGATCGAGGTTCCCTACACTACGCCGGGCCAGAACTTTGTCTACCGCTCCGGCAGGTCCTACGACAATCGCGCCTTTGAGGACTGGCTCTACCCGGACATCCTGGCCCGGGGGCCCTATCGGAACTACTATGGCCCTATGGGGGATCATATATTCCGGGGCTTTGACGTTTTTTCGTGGCGCGAGACCCGCACCACCGAACATCCAGGGGATGTGGACGGGAGCGAACTGTCCAAATTCAGAGACCGATTCAGGATCTTCGACCAGACCGTGGTGGTGTCGGAGATCCACCTGGACTGGGCCGCCAGGCTGCTCATATCCGAGGAGTTCCCCAACAGCTTTACCCCGCTCACCTTGAAGATATCGGATTTCAACGGGGCGCGTATGGATGTCCAGACCCGGCGGGCGAAATTCTCCCTCATGGGCGCGCGTTTCAGCGAACCAGTGTGGTCGGCATCCCTCGAAAGGTTTACCGTCGAAGAACAGGCGGGCTGGCGCGACACAGACCTGTTGTTCGGCGGGCATGGGGAGGTGCAGATCGGGGCCTTAACCCTGGGGGCGACCGGGATCAACTACCACCTCTTCGACAGCCGCCAGCCCCTCTTCGAGCTGAAGGGACAGGTGCAGTCCACCCAGCCCCTGCCCATCTGGGTGGTGGCGCGCTTTGCCGACGACTCGCCCGAGGACCAGCGCGGCGGGGCCGTGGTTTCGGAGGTGCGGCTGCGGATCAACGGCGAGCCGCGGCCCGACTTGCAGCCGTTTTTCGTGCGCATCAACACCCGCAACCCCACCGCGGTGGGCCGGACCAGTCGCATAACCGGTGTGTTCACCCCAACTAGATATCCGGACCAGGACACCCGCTTTGCCGATGTGTTCTACCTGATAGATCACCTGCAGGGCGAGGATGTGGGTCGCTCTGTCAATGTAGAGTTGTTGGAGCGCTTTACCGAGGTGCTGCCGGCGGCTGCGGCCAAGCGGGCGGACGGGGAGCACGTGGTGCTGGCTTACTTTGATCTGTCGGAGGAGGCCTACGTGCAGTCGGTGCAGGTGGAGGCCCTGGTGGGCAATGATTACAAGATGGATGTGAAGGGGATCTACCAGTCCAAGACGCGGGGGAATTACGAAGATTTCTTTGCGGTGGAGACGCTCTCGGGGGTGCGCAGATCCAAGGGCAATGTGCAGGATCAGGCGAACCTGGATTGGGTGCGTCTGGATTCGGGGGTGTTCACCGGGCGCACGACTCTGGGTTTGAATGGCAAGTGGGAGGTACCGGGGGCGCGGGTGCAATGGGAGTATGCCCGCGGCGTGGCGTTCAGGCAGTATCCGGATGGCCAGCCGGAGTTCAGGAGCACGAGGGACCGGGAGGGACTGCGCCTCTGGAAAGGCTTGCGCTCGGACCGCTCGGACGAGGCTTACTACCTGACGGCCCAATGGCGTCGCGGCTGGTTGGAGGCGGGTGGCGAGGTGTTTTCGATTGGACCGCATTTCGACCACGGCTTTGTCGAGGACAACGACGACCACGACCGCTGGCCCGACAATGCGGATGTCAGCGATCGGGGCGGAATCCACCTGGGGGATCCAGGGGGGGACCCGGACGGGGTGTTCCCGGGCAAGGACCAGGACAACGACGGGGTGCCCGACACCAACCGCAACGGCAACGACATCCCCGACTACGACGAGGCGTTTCTGCTCTTCGAGGTGGAGCCGGACGAATACGTGTACGGGCGCGACTGGAACCACAACGGGGTGGTTGACCACCGGGAAAACGACTTCCGGCCCGACTACCCCTATACTCCGGACCAGCGGGGCTATCACCTGTTCGGGCGCTGGCACCTGCCGGGCGGGCTGGCCTTGGGGTTGGGCCAACAGCGGGCCAACGGCATTGCCTTTGGAGGGCACAACAACAGCACCTATACCTACCTCACCTTTGAGGCGGAGCGATCTTACTGGGGCCGGGTGTTCGCCGAGACCCTGATCCAGCGGGTCGAGGACGACATCGAGGATACCTACCAGACCTACGAAGAGGTGCTGCGCAGCGCCGAGGCCGCGGGTCGGGGCTTCTCGCCTATGGGTGGGCTCTACTATCGCAGCGTCGCCGTGAGGGATCCGCTGGACTATCGCGACAGCATGGACTGGCAGTATTACGTGGAGGGGGAGTGGACCCCGATTCTGGGGGTGCGGCTGGCGGGCAATGCGCGCTACGAACTCAACCGCCAGCGGGAGGTGATTTTTGCCGACGGGACCGGGCAGGGGGCCGATCGCTTGAAGCTGACCACGAGCGTGCTCAAGGCCGAATACGTGTGGACGCCGGCCACTCGCTGGCAGATAACCGGTCAATGGAAGGGGTTGTGGCTGCGTCGGATCCGGGAGAGCGCCTCGGTGCCGCTGGTGGACTTGTGGACCTCGATCCCTTTTTTCAAGGTGCGCTATGATATTACGGCTCGGACCTCGTTCCAGTTGGGGTTCCAGGGTTTGCCGGGCCTGCCGCTGAAGGAGCGGGATCTGGCCGACCGGCGCAACGACATGGAGGAGGAGGTGCGGGCAGTGCAGTTGAGCAATCGCTCGCCGTATTTCGGCTATCAGATTTCCATGAACCTGGGGATGCGGGTGTTCCGGCGACGCTTCGACGACCCCGACAGGAGCGCGGATGAAGAGGATGTTACGTCCGCTTTCATGCGCGTCTTCCTGGGTTGGGATGAATAGGGTGGACTTGGGAAACACCGGAGAGCAATGAAGCGTAGAATGCATAAATATTTCATTTTGAGCCTGGCGTTTTTGCCGCTCCTGGCGCAGGAGGCAGGGCCCCAGGAAACCTCGAGTGGTGCGGAACTGGGCATAACCCAGCTCATGCCCAGCCATGACTTTCTCTACCGCTCCGGCAGGTCCTACGACAATCGCGCCTTCGAAGACTGGCTCTACCCGGACATCCTCACCCGGGGCCCCTACCAGAATTACTACGGTCCCCTGGGGGATTACGTGTTCCGGGGCTTTGATGTGTTTTCGTGGCACGAAACCCGCACCACCGAGAACAGGGGAAACGTCGAGGGCAGCCAGCTCATCAAGACCGGCAATTATCGCTCTGTCTTCGACGCCAATCTGGTGGCCTCGGAGACCCACCTGAACTGGGCCGCCAGGTTGCTCATGGCCAACGAAATCCCCACCGGGCTGACCCCATTGACCATGTCGCTGGCGGGTTTCAACGGGATGCGGCTGGACATCCAGACCCGACGCCTAAACCTCTCTTTCCTGGGCTCGCGTCCCACCGACCCGGTGACCAGGGAGCTCCAGCAGGGGGCCTACGACAGCCAGTGGCGCAAGCGCAACTCGGATCTTCTGTTCGGCGGGCACGGGGAGGTGCAGATCGGGGCCTTGACCCTGGGGGCGACCGGGATCAACTACCACCTCTTCGACAGCCGCCAGCCCCTCTTCGAGCTGAAGGGACAGGTGCAAGCCACCCAGCCCCTGCCCAAATGGGTGGTGGCGCGTTTTGCCGACGACTCGCCCGAGGACCAGCGCGGCGGGGCCGTGGTCTCAGAGGTGCGGCTGCGGGTCAACGGCGAGCCGCGGCCCGACTTGCAGCCGTTTTTCGTGCGCATCAACATCCGCAACCCCACCGCGGTGGGCCGGACCAGTCGCATAACCGGTGTGTTCACCCCAACTAGATATCCGGACCAGGACACCCGCTTTGCCGATGTGTTCTACCTGATGGATCACCTGCGGGGCGAGGATGTGGGTCGCTCTGTCAATGTAGAGTTGTTGGAGCGCTTTACCGAGGTGCTGCCGGCGGCTGCGGCCAAGCGGGCGGACGGGGAGCACATGGTGCTGGCTTACTTTGATCTGTCGGAGGAGGCCTACGTGCAGTCGGTGCAGGTGGAGGCCCTGGTGGGCAATGATTACAAGATGGATGTGAAGGGGATCTACCAGTCCAAGACGCGGGGGAATTACGAAGATTTCTTTGCGGTGGAGACGCTCTCGGGGGTGCGCAGATCCAAGGGCAATGTGCAGGATCAGGCGAACCTGGATTGGGTGCGTCTGGATTCGGGGGTGTTCACCGGGCGCACGACTCTGGGTTTGAATGGCAAGTGGGAAGTACCGGGGGCGCGGGTGCAATGGGAGTATGCCCGCGGCGTGGCGTTCAGGCAGTATCCGGATGGCCAGCCGGAGTTCAGGAGTGTGGGGGAAACGGATGGGATACGCACCTGGAAAGGCTTGCGCTCGGACCGCTCGGACGAGGCTTACTACCTGACGGCCCAATGGCGTCGCGGCTGGTTGGAGGCGGGTGGCGAGGTGTTTTCGATCGGACCGGACTACGAAGATCCAATATTGATGGAGGACAACGACGACCACGATCGCTGGCCCGATGGCCTAGCTCGCGCCACCGATGTCGGAACCATGCTGGGGGATCCGGGGGCGGATCCGGACGGGATATTCCCGGGCAAGGACCAGGACAACGACGGGGTGCCCGACACCAACCGCAACGGCAACGACATCCCCGACTACGACGAGGCGTTTCTGCTCTTCGAGGTGGAGCCGGACGAATACGTGTACGGGCGCGATTGGAACCACAACGGGGTGGTTGACCACCGGGAAAACGACTTCCGGCTCGACTACCCCTATACTCCGGACCAGCGGGGCTATCACCTGTTCGGGCGCTGGCACCTGCCGGGCGGGCTGGCCTTGGGCCTGGGACAACAGCGGGCTCGCGGCATTGCCTTTGGAGGGCACAACCACAGCACCTACACCTACCTCACCTTTGAGGCGGAGCGATCTTACTGGGGCCGGGTGTTCGCCGAGACCCTGATCCAACGGGTCGAGGACGACATCGAGGATACCTACCAGACCTACGAAGAGGTGCTGCGCAGCGCCGAGGCCGCCAACCGGGGCTTTGCTCCTCGAGGCGGGGTGTACTACATCAGCAGGGCGGTAAAGGATCCGCTGGACTATCGTGACAGCATGGACTGGCAGTATTACGTGGAGGGGGAGTGGACCCCGATTCTGGGGGTGCGGCTGGCGGGCAATGCGCGCTACGAACTCAACCGCCAGCGGGAGGTGATTTTTGCCGACGGGACCGGGCAGGGGGCCGATCGCTTGAAGCTGACCACGAGCGTGCTCAAGGCCGAATACGTGTGGACGCCGGCCACTCGCTGGCAGATAACCGGTCAGTGGAAGGGGTTGTGGCTGCGTCGGATCCGGGAGAGCGCCTCGGTGCCGCTGGTGGACTTGTGGACCTCGATCCCTTTTTTCAAGGTGCGCTATGATATTACGGCTCGGACCTCGTTCCAGTTGGGGTTCCAGGGTTTGCCGGGCCTGCCGCTGAAGGAGCGGGATCTGGCCGACCGGCGCAACGACATGGAGGAGGAGGTAAGGGTGATACAGTTGAGCAACCACTCGCCGTATTTCGGTTATCAGATTTCCATGAACCTGGGGATGCGGGTGTTCCGGCGACGCTTCGACGACCCCGACAGGAGCGCGGATGAAGAGGATGTTACGTCCGCTTTCATGCGCGTCTTCCTGGGTTGGGATGAATAAGGTGGACGAGCTATGATCACAGCACTGGTTTCTCTGTCCCTGCTCACGGCGATGATCGTCGCCACCCAGTCCGTGCCCACGGCCGGGGAGCTGCAGGCCTCCTTCAGCCAGGGCCAGAAGTTCTATGCTTCCGGGGCCTACGACCAGGCAATCGAGAGCTATCAGCACGTCGTCAAGAGCAGCAGCAAATACCTGCAAATGGATTCGGTGCGGGTGGCGGTCGGGGAAATCGATGCGCCTTTGCAGGAGGTGGCGCCGTATCAGATCGGCAATTCCTACCTCAAAATGGCCGAGGAGGCCCAGGGTAGGGCTGCCAAGACGCGGATTGCCGACCAGCGCGAGGCCTACCTGGCCGAGGCGCGTCAGCTTCTCGAGAAGGCCGCTGCTTTTTTTATCAAGGCCGAGGAAGGGGCCTCTTCCACCGCCCTGCAGGCCCTGGCCCGGAGTCAGGCCGTGGTCTGCTGGTACAAGATGAAGGATTACGAACGCACCATCGAAGGGGCCCGGCTCTTGCTGGAGCGCTATCCGGAGAGCAAGCAGGCCGAGAAGGCCATGTACGATATTGGCTGGGCCTACTACGACATGGAGGACTATCCCAGCAGCATCGAGGCGTTCAAAGCCCTGGTCGAGCGTTTTGGTACGGGCTATCGTTCGAATCGAGCCCTGTTTCAGCTCGGCGAAGCTCATTTCAAATTAGAGCGCTATCCCGAAGCCGTGCCTTATTATCAGCGCCTGGTGGATCAGCAGCGCATCGGGCAGATGTCGGAGCGGGAAATCCTGCTGATGAAGCGCGAGAAGCTGGCGGGACTGGTGGATGAAACCGCTCTTGAAATCGCGGCAAAGTCCCTGATCCGGATCGGGGTATGCTACGAGAAAATCGGGGAGTACGACAAGGCGGCGGAGGCCTTTGAGGTGGTGGCCCGCGAGTTTGCCGACGAGCGCCGTCTGGCCGAGGAGGCCTACCTGCGCGAGGCCGATATGTACTACAACCGCGGCGACTTCGATGCCACCATCGCCGTGTTTTACCGCGCTATCGAAGCCGCTGGGGATCCCTTTGCCAAGGCCAGGATGCAGCTCCTGCTGGCCAATCGCTACTTTGAGACCGACCACTTCCCGGATGCCGTGCGGGAGTACGATCTCTACCGCAGCGCCTATGGCGAAAGGGCCGAGCAGGTAGGGCTTGCCGTCGACGGGGTGGGATTGCAGATCGCCCGCGCCTGGCTGGGCGAAGCGCGAAAGCTCTCCGGAGACGAGGCCATCGAGACCTACCACCGCGCCGAACTTGAGCTGCGGGGCACTCTGGCGCTCTTCCCGTACTCGAGCTATGCCATCGAGTTGAAATTCAACCTCGGCCTCGTCCTGCAGCAGCAGGGGGGTGAAAAGCGCACCCAGCAGGCCCTGGAGTTCTTCGAAGAGGTGGCCCAGGCGCCCGAGGCCGGGGGCTATCGGCAGAGTGCTCTCTTCCAGATAGCTCGAATCCATCACGGTCGGCAGGACCACGAAAAGGCCATAACCGCCTACCACGAGGTCATCGCCGAACTGGGCGACAAGCCAGAGGCCCATATCGCCCGCTTTGAACTCGGGATCGTCGAGCGCGACCAGGAGGATTGGCCGACGGCGGTCGAGGAGTTTCTCAAGGTTGGTTCCGCCTCCCCCTTGTTTTCCCGTTCCCGCCTGGAAGCCGGTCAACTCCTCGTCAGGCACGGCGAGCTCGAAAAGGCGATTGAAGTGCTGGAAGAAGGTATGGGGGGCGAAGCCTCTTCCGAGTCCATGGCCCTTTTCAACTATCTCCTGGGGGCGGCGCACTCGCAGCTGGGGGATCAGGAAGGCGCCCTGCCCTACTTTGCCGCGGCCCTCAAGGGTGCGGGTCCAGCCTTTGCCGAGCGACCGGCATACGGGCGGGGCGTAGCTCTGTACAAGCTCGGCCGCTACCAAGAGGCCATCCGCGACCTCGAGCGGATGTGGAGCGATCCGGCCCTGGCCGCGTCCGCTCCCCGGCTCCTGGCTGCGGCCTACACTTCCGTCGGCCAGATCGACGGCGCCCTCCAGACCTATCAGAAATTGATGCTGGCTACCGAAACCCCGGTCGAGAGCGCCGAATATCTGCTCGCCCAGGCGGAAATCTCGTATCGGCAGGGGCTCTACAAAAAGGTGATCTCCTTGAGCGAGGAACTCATGCAGCTGGCCTTTGACGAGCCCACCCTCCCGGAAGGACGGCCCTACTTCATCCGGGAAAAGGCCTTCTGGCTGGTGGCTGATGCCAGTCTGCGGCTCGAAAACCGCGAACGGGTGATCGCCCAAGCCGCCGCCGGGTTTGCCGCTTTTCCGCACGGCTATTACGCCCCGGATTTCCTCTTCTTCGGAGGGCTCGCCGCGCTCCAACTGGAGCGTCACGAAGAAGCAGCGACCAAACTCAACCAGTTGCTCGAACGCTATCCGACCCACTCCCTGGTGGGGGATGCGCTCTATTACCTTGGCTACGCCTACTTCTACCAGACCTTTTTCAAAAAGGCAATACCCATCTTTACCCGGGTGGTCGAGGACTTTCCCCGTCTCAGTTCGGCTTCCGACGCCCTCTTCCGCATTGCCGAATGCCGTTTCAACCTGGGGCTTTTCGAGGAAGCGGAGCAGGACTACCGGAAGGTCATCGACCGCTACCCCAACAGCCCTCTCAGGGAGGATGCCACCTACAACTTGGCCTGGTGTTTGATGGAGTCCGCAACCATAGAGGAAGGGGGAGAACAAGCCGCGAAGGTCGTGGAAGCGTTTAATACCTACCTGAAACGCTTCCCAAAAGGGCGCCACGCGGAGACCGCCCGCTACACCCTGGCCGAAATAAGCTTCAACCAGGGAGAGCTGGAGCGGGCCTACGAGCTCTTCAACCAGATTCCCGAGGAATTCCCCGGTTCCACAGCGGCCAAAGAAGCCCAAGCGGTTCTGCCCGAGTTGCGCGAAGCCCTGTCCTACCAGGAGTACAATTCCGCCATGGAGGTCTTCGAGCGCGCCAAGGAGCAGGGAAGCGCCGAGTTGTTTCGCACGGCGATTCGGCAATTCGAAGAGGTGTGGAAGCACTACCCCGAGACCATAGGTGGGGTTGGGGCAAAGGTCAATGTCGGAGTCTGCTACCAGCGTCTGAAGGAATGGAAACAGGCGGTGGATGCCTTTGACGTGATCATTGCCGCCGGCGAGAAAGGCCACCCCCAGGTCACTCCTAATGTCCTTGGTTTCGTCGAAAGGCGGCGTGGAACCATCGCGAGGAAGCACCTATGAGACTCTCTTACAGAGATCCCCTAGCAATAATCCGGAAAAACTGGCGCCTGTTTTACTTTGGCGTGGCCATGGCGGTGGTCTTCCACATCGCAATTCTGTCGCTCTACCTGAGGCCGAGCGAAGAGGTGAAGGAAGAGGTTGTAGCGCGCATAGAGTGGGATGAACAGGACACCCCTTTTGTCGTGCC
Source organism: Candidatus Latescibacterota bacterium (assembly GCA_965219385.1). Lineage (GTDB taxonomy): Bacteria > Latescibacterota > UBA2968 > UBA8231 > UBA8231 > CBDCNM01. Next base: position 597,040 of record CBDCNM010000001.1, read on the forward strand.
GCGGCCCCAGCTGACCCGGGAGTTCGCCTTTAAGAAGCAGCGCGTTCCCCAGGGCGAACCCGTGGTCCGCTCCAGCGGCGATCGGACCGCGACGATCGTGCGCAGCGGCAGCAGGGCCGTGGGGGCGGTTATGAGTGGTTCGGTACAACAGTGGACCCGAAGCGGAGGGAGCGCCGATTTCGTCGTCGTGGTTGGCGGTGCCGGGGTCAGCGATATGGTGGTGGGCATTCCCCAGTTCGAGGCGATCGAGATGACCAGTCTGAAGGAGCCCGAAAAGCGGATCGACATGCAGGCGGAATTTCTGGATTTGTCCGCCATTGATACCGGCAAGTACAAGGGCATGGTGATCCAGGATCCGACCGACAAGCGCAACATCCAGGGATTCGTGTACCTGGGACTGGCGTGGGGGAGCGTGCTGGAGCCGCCCTACAAGACGGCCCTGTACCAGCTAGTGCGGGCGATCAACCACCAAACCCGGATAGAGGCCCAGGTGGACGACCAGCTCTTTCTGGATTCGAAGGCCCTGTTCAAAGCGCCCTTCACCTACATTGCGGCCAACAGGGCTTTCGAGCTTACGGACCACGAAGCCAAGAATCTGGGCGACTACCTGCGGAGAGGGGGGTTCGTCCTGGCCGACAATGCCCAACCGCATCTGGAGTACGGCCCCGCCGAGGCCTCCATGAAGGCCATGTTCAAGAAGGCCCTGGGACGGGATGCCCGCTGGGTGCCGATCCGCAACGATCACCCGCTCTACCACATCTTCTTCGATTTTGACGGACCGCCCCCGGGCGGGGATGTCGGCGGTGGAATCAACCGTGACACCGGCAGGTCCGAAGCCGTCTATTTTCTGGAGGGGATCTACATCCGGGACCGCCTGGTGGCGGTGTATTCGGACAAGGGCTACGGGGACTTCTGGCAGAAGGAAACCAACAATGAGCCCCAATTGAAGATCGGGATCAATTTTGTGGTATTCGCCCTGACCCAGAAGGGCTCCATCGCCCAGCAACAAATCGACTATTTCAGCCAATGACAACCGGCGAGCAGCGCGAAAAGAGAAGGGATACTGTGACCATGACGGAATTGTTCTCCAGGCGGATGCAGCGGCTGCTGATTGCCGCGGTTTTGCCGCTCCTGGCAGGCTGCAGCCTCATTTTCCCGCTCCAGATCGAACGAAAGATCATGCTGGACCCGAGGGAGGATATGGGAGACAGCTACAAGATAGGAACGGATGGCTCGGTTTCCTATCTGCTGGAGGGTTTGCGGGTCGAGGTCAAGTACATGACCGATCAGGAGATGAATGAAGTATTCACCCAGGAGTCCGATCTGGGCGAATATTCCATCAATCCCTACACCTACGGCAATTACATCGATCCGGGGGTTGGATATGTCCAGAACCGCTTTACGGTATTCCGGGTGAGCGTGTACAATTCCACCTTTGCCAAAGTGGAGCTGGATCCGCGGAAGGCCTCCCTGACGACGGGTCGAGAGGGCGAACACCACATTTCCTATAGTGTCCTTAAGGCTCAGCGGCGCAAAAGCTTTGAAGATTACTACCGGGCCTTGAGGGGCCCCAGCGGCAATGACTACTACCGCTACAACATGCGCATGGGGCTGGTGCGGAGCAATAACTACGGGGTGGATGAAAAGATCTTCCGGGGCGAAAATTACGATGGATTTATCGTCTTCGACCCGCTGGACGACGAGGTCGGAAAGGTGCGCTTGCTGCTCAAAGACTTCGTCCTCAAGTTCAATGTCTTCAACCAGCCGCTCGAGACCATCGACATTGTGTTCGAATTTGAGCGCCAGGTGGACCAGGAGGTCTTCAGGCAGAGGGAAGCCATAGCGGTCCGCGAGCTGACCCGCGCCGAACTGATCGCCTCCAGCACCGAGGTCAGCGGCAATATTCCCGGCGATGCGACGCGGGAGGTGCGCACCATAAACGCCTTCGCAACCGCCCAGTTGAATTCGATCAACGCTTGTTTTGAAAAAGAGTACGAGGCCGGCAGTGCCGCGGAAGGTCAGCTCACGGTGTCGTTTGTCATTCTCCCCATTGGCTCGGTCGAAAGTGCGCGCGTGGTCTCTTCTACGGTGGTCAGCCAGGCCGTGGGAGATTGTATTACGAGCCGGATTGAGCGGTGGCGGTTCCAGCCTTCGAGGGTGCTGGAGCCCGAAACCCCGGGAGAAGAGGAAGAAGAAGAAGAGACCACTCAGGCGGGTCCTTCGCGGCCTTCCATGTCGGCCCTGTCTCCATCCAGGGTGACGGCTACCTGTAGCTTCGAGTTTTTGGACATCAGCACGGATTGAGCCTTGACTCAGGGCCCCCTCGCGCAGGGGGTCCTGTCACAACCTGCCTGCGCCGGCCTGAGTGAGAAGCCTTTTTAACATTCAGTCTTCTCAGGGCCGTTCCAGTACCTCCAGCCTACCTTTCGCGGAAAGAGCTCCCATGTCAACTCCTCGGTCATTGCCCGCGGTGGCTACAATTCCGGCGGTTCTGCTGGGTTGCTTCGTTGTGGCCTTTGCGCTGCCCGCCTTTGGCACGGCCATACGCTACGAAAGCCCGTTTTACGAAATTTCAGAGGAATTCGTCACCCCGCACATCCCCTGGGGCAAGCCCCTGGCCGGAGGCAAGGTCCGCATCCTGGTGATCGCGCCCAGGATCACCATGCGGGAAGTGGTGGAGCTGGCACAGCGGCTGGAGGTGGAACACGGCGAGGTCATGACCTGGTCTTCCGGGGTCCTGGGTTCCAGACCGGACATGAGGATATACAACCAGGCCCAAGGGGCCATGGTCGAGGATGTGGAGGCCGAGCTGCGGGAAAAGCTGCAGGAGCCCTGGGATGTGATCGCCCTGGGGAATTTCCAGTGGCACCTTCTCCCTAGGGACGTGCAGGACCGGATTCTGGAAAAGACCCGCCAGGGAGGGGGCTTGATCTACGCTCATCCACCCGCAAACTGGGTCGAGGACACCGGGATCCAGGGGTTGGAGCACACCGCGGAGGAGAGTGCTTTTCTCTCCGAGGGCATCCCGTTCAAGGTGCTGACGGCTTTTGCCGCGCTCGAGGGGAGCGCGGATCCGGTCGCCGAATTCGCCGATCTCTACCGGCTCGGAAAAGGGCGTCTGGCCGTGCTGCGCTATCCCCGTTCGAGCAGTGTTGTTTCCCTCACGGCGGCGCCTACCGACCGCGGCGCCCATCCCGACCTGGAGTACGAGTACCTCCAGTCTTTCGCCCTCAAGGCGATCCTCTGGGCGGCCGACCGGGTGCCCTCATTGACGATCCAGGCTCAGGACCTGGCGGCCCCTATCCCCTGGGCGCGACAGGAAGGCGTCTTGCTCACATTCGACCTGAAGAACCGCGGCGAGAAGCAACGGGTCGAGATCCAGTGGGCCCTGCGCGACGACCTGGGCGCTCCCCTGGCCCAGGGCTCGCAGGAGGTGGTCCTCAAAAAGGGGGACAATACCTTCTCCATTCCCCTGCCTTCGGTACCCTCTGGCAGTCACTTGACCGACGTGATCGTCAACTCGGAGGCGGGCAAACTCAACTGGGGTTCGGTCCTCTACCGGGTGGAATCCGCCTTTGGGATTGACTCGGTGGCCACCGCCAAATCGCATTACGAAGATTCGGAAGAGGTCACCGGAGAGGTCGCCCTGCGCGGGGACGTGCCCGGCAATGCCCTTTTGCGCCTGCGGCTGCTGGACCACCTGGGGCGCGTACTGGCCGAGCGCTCGGGCCCACCCATGCAGAGCCGCCAATTCCGCTTTGCAGTGGAAGATCCGCAGTCTTCGCTCTACCGGATCGAAGCCGCCGTACTGTCCGACGGGGCCCTGGTCGAAAAGAAATTTACTGAATTTCCGGTGCGGCGCATCAACGACAACGACTTCACTTTGTGGATGTGGCCGGGAAGGGGTTCGACCTACGACCACACCACCGGGATCATCCTCGACGAGCTGGCCAAGATAGGGGTGGACGGCTTTTCAAATATCTACGCGTCCAGCACCGACTACCTGAAGAATTTCGCCCGCCACAACTTTTTTCTGATCCCGTACATGACCCGGTTCTTCTACGAGAGCCGGGGGAACCCCGACACCACTGGGGTTCGCAAGCCCTGCATGACGGATCCGGCCTACCGGGAAAAAGAGGCCGAGCACCTGCGCAAAAACGCCCGGACTTTTGCGCCCTACGGACCGCCGATCTACACCTTGGGAGACGAAAACGGGGTGGGCAGACCCTACAGTGATGTGTGTTTTTCCGCGACCTGCAAGGCGGATTTTCGCCTCTACCTGCAAAAGATATACGGCGGGCTCGACGCCCTCAACGAAGAGTGGAGCACCAACTTTGGGGCCTGGGACCAAGTCGAGCCCATCCGCCTGGAAGAAGCCCGGGCCTCCGGGCAGATCGCCCGCTGGGTAGACCACCGGCTGCACATGGAAAAGGTCTTCCTGGACATGCACAACTATGCCACTGACGTGATCCGCGAAATTGATCCGCGGGCCCGGGTGGGGTTCGACGGGGCCTTTCGCACCGACAGCTGGATCGGCTACGACTTCTGGGACCTGATGAACCACCTGGAATTCATGGTGGTCTACTTCTCCCCCGAGCAACTGGAACAGATCCGCTCCTTCAAGCGGCCGGGCACCTCCATAGGGACCTGGTACGGGGGGTATGTCTGGGGCGGGTTCGGGGCGTACGGCGCGTTCAAGTACGCGCCGCAGCGGCGGGAAGACTTCCAGCGCTACTGGCCCTGGCATTTGCTGCTGCACGGCTGCAACGGAGCGTGGTGGTTTCACGCCTTAGGCCTAAACGAGTCCGCCGTCGCCCCGGATCTGACCCTTTACCCGATGTTCCGCCACACCATGGAAGAGGTCAACGAGATCAAGAGCGGAATCGCCCGGCTCCTGCTCGACGCCGAACGCCTGGACGATGGCATCGCCATCCACTATTCGGAAACCACCACCCACGCCTCGACCATAGAGCACACCCTCACCTCCACGGATGCCAGCCAGAGGAGCTTCATCAAGCTCCTCGAAGCCCTGGGGTACCAGTACCGCTACCTGGCTTCCCCGCAGATCGCGGCGGGCCAGCTGCAAAGTGGTGGCTATCGTCTGCTGGTTCTGCCCTACGTCCAGAGCCTGTCCGCGGCCGAAGCCACGGCCATCGAGGCGTTTGTCCGCGGTGGGGGGACCGTCCTGGCCGATCTGCGGCCCGGGGTTTTTGACGAACACGGCAAGGCCTTGTCCCAGGGGCGCCTGGACAAGCTCTTCGGCGTCGCGCGCCGGGCATCGAAGTGGACCGAGCGGGTGCGGGCTGAACTGGCGGATGATGTGTTGGGCCGGATCTTGCCGGGGAGCAGAGTAGATGTGGAGGTCGAGCTGGCCGAAGGGGAAGCCCTGGGCACCCGGGGTGAAGTTCCGGTCCTCATCGCGCGGCAGTCGGGCCAGGGCCGGGCCCTGCTCCTCAACTTTGCGCTGGATCCCTACTTCGAGTTGAGGAAGAACGCCGGCGAGGTGGCGTTCGACGATTTCTTTCGGTCGTTGTTCGCAGACATGGGTATCCCTCCCCGGGTTCAGGTCCTGGACGACGGGGGTGGCGCGGTGCGCGCTCAGGAAGTGGTGGCTTTCAAGGATGGCGAACTCGAATACGTGGCCATCAAGCGGGACGCCGAGGTGGTCGACGAGGAGAGCCTGCGGATCACTGCTCTGTTTCCCCGCCGCGCCCACCTCTACGATGTGCGCGCGGGCCAGTACCTGGGCTATGGACGCAGAGCCCGGGTCGTGCTCTCCCGCATGACGCCCAGGATCTTTTCGTTGCTGCCCTACCACGTGGAAGAAGTAGGGGCCGAACTGGACGGGGCGAAATTCCGTCCCGGAGACCGGGTCGGGGTGCGGGTCTGGTTGAAAACATCGACGGGCCAGGCGGGCAACCACGCGATTCGCATGGAGGTGAGGATGCCCTCGGGTGACTTAAACCCCGTCCTGTCCAGAACCCTCTCCGCTCCGAATGGGAACGCAGAAGGGGTGGTGCAGCTCGCCTTCAACGACCCCCAGGGGCAATGGACGGTCGAGGTGCGCGACGTGGCCACGGGCACAAAGGCCACGGCGACATTTGTGCTGGGAGATTAAAAATCGGTAGCTCTAGAGCTGCCACTGCCCGTCGAAATATCCAGATTTGAGATACCTGTTCTCTGTTTTGCCGATAAAGTTATCATTGAATATGGCGTAATCAAAGGTCGTGGAGGAAGGAAAGTGCTCGTCCATGACCTCCAGACCGGTCTTGTGGATGTTGGCTGTGCCCTTGCAGGTCACCCCGCCGTTGATCACCACGTAGCGGTCCGGGTTCAGGGGATTGGGGTAGACCAGCTGCACCGCCACCTCATCCCCTTCGAAGCGCTCCTCGCCGGCTACTATGGCTCCGCCGGCAAAATGGATGGGCAAATCCTGGTTGACGCGCGCAATGACCTGGTTGGAGGCAGCATTGCCGTAGAGGATCAGGTTGTAATTTTCCACGTCCTCCTGGACGATTTCGCGGTCGGGCTTTATCCGGCAGTTTCCATTGGCCCAGATCTGCCACCACACCTGGGCCCAGCGGGATTCTCTCTGGTTGGTCTCGGTATCTTCGGCCCTGCCGCTGGTGCCGTAGACCAGGAGAAAGGGCGCATTGAAGGCTTCAATGATCGGGCCGCACCGATCCGGATGCTTGCGGAGTAGCTTTGAATCTATTTTACTCTCCGAGACAGGCTGCCATGCCCCCTCCCTGTAAGCGAGGCTTATCTGTGCAGTTGGTTGGCCGGTAAAACTGGGTCGACTGTTTGTGTTTATTACCACCTCTTTGTCCATGTCCACCAACGGTTGATCCAGATGGAGGGTGTACCCGGTAATATTCTCTACCTCCACCTCGATCCGGTTATCCGTCTCGATAAAAGCGTGGATACGCGCCATGTCTCCGTGTTTTTCCAGCTGATCGATCCGCGTCCAGTAGGCCCTGTTAAAGCGCAGGTTCTCGGTCTTGTAGATCACCTGCCGCGGATGGGGATTGCGCCGGTGCTGCGCGAAAAAGTCGAAGAGTTCGGGATCGTCCGGCGGGGCGACCTCGCGCTCCCCTTCCTGGACAATCCACCAGTGATCCGCCCCGGGCACCTCCTTGTACTTGACCGGGTTGCCCAGCTTTTTGAAGATTGAGACGATTTCCCTGGAATACTCGGTGGTCACTACCTTGTCCTCGGCGCCGTGCCCTACAAAGCTCGGCAGGTTGAGCGCGTTTTCCGCCAGCGGCTTTGCCAGGGTGCTGTTGCCGGCAAAAGGCGCCAGAACCGCAAAGAGGTCGGGATGGGACAACCCGATGGACCAGGTGCCCCTCCCACCCATGGAATGGCCCGTCAGATAGATCCGGTCCGCGTCGATGTTGTAGCGCTGCTGCATGGCTTCCATGATCTCGAGGACGTCCCAGGTACCAATCTCTCTGTAGGGGACCTGTCCCCGGGCACAGGGCGCAGCCACGAAGACCCACGGCCTGGGCCTATAGCTCTCGTAACTTGTAGCATCGCCTTTGTACCCGTGCATGCCGAGCACCAGCGCATGGGATTTGTCGCTGTCGTACCCCTCGGGCGCGACGATGCGGAAAGGCTGAACCGAGCCGTCCGCCTTTGACAGGTAGGAGGTGGCAAAGTACTCACCCGGAGAGCGTAGCCGGGGTTTTAGGTGTAACTTGTGGGCCTCGCCCTCGGCCTCGATGTACAGCACCACTTCGGTGCTGTCCCCGGGCCCCACCCGCTCCCGGGTCCGCAACCTGAAAGGAATCTTGCCGGTCTCTCCTGGCTGCAGGGCACCCATCTCCGCAGAAGTGGCGCTCAGAACCTTGTTGCCCTCCACCTCGATGCGTATTCCACCCAATTCACGGGTGGAGATATTAGTTGCGGGGACGTAGCCCCAGGCGTTGATCTGTTCCCCCACGTACAGGTCGGGGAGGTAGAGGTACTGTTCCTCATCGTGCGGGCTGCCGCCCACCAGCTCGGTCTTGTTGACAAACAACTTCTCCTCCGGATCCAGCATCTGCAGGTAGAAACCCCACTGTCCGCTCCTCCTGCCGAGCTTGACCAGGAGGTGGTTGGTGCCTTTCTCAAAGTCGGCGACGATGATCTCCTGAGCCGGCCGAACACTGCGGCTGGCCAAGCTGAGGTGGAGCGGTTCGCCGTTGAGCCAGATCTGGATCTGATCCTCGCTGCCAATGGCCAGGACATATCTTTGGACCGCATCCGTCTCGATGGATGTGTAGGCGTAGCCTATCCTGTCTTTGAGGTCCCAGAATTGAGCGAAACTCGGGGCCATGGTCCCCACGAAGTTCACCAGGCCGTCTTCCCGGGCAGTGTAGGTCTCCCATTTCGCCAGCTGACCGTCGGGCCGGTGGATTTCCAGCCCCTGGTGTGGGATTGTGCTTTCTTCGCCCCCTGCATCTTTCAAATAGTCTATGAAGAACATATCCGTCTGGGTGGGAAAGGGGCCGCACACCAGCCACTCGGTGACAAAACCCTTTTCGGCAGCCGGGTGCGGCCCTCCAGCAGCCGAGGGGAGTAAACGACAGCGGGCAGGGCCGGAACTTTGTCGTAGCAATCGCATGATTTTTATCCTTGAGAAGCCGTCTGAGGGGTCGACAAACACCGAATTTGACGTTGTTAGTCTAAGTGAATTCTAACGAGGTATCAAGGAGTTTATTATACCACGCCCTCCCAGAAGGTTGGAATTTCCAGTGTGGTTGGTTTGCTGGATCTTGCGGGCAAAGACCGCTGCGAGGCTGGTTAGCGGCCGAACAATAATTTTTATTATTTTTTTCAGATGGCTCCCCTCGGGCAGGAAGGCTCTGCTGCTACAAAACACCGCCGGGAAATTCCCTCCCGGCCACGAGCCCCGTATGTCTACGCTACTTCGGGGGGTCAAGTCTTGAGGTTCCTGCAAAAATGAGGGCGTGAGACCTCCCTCGACTCAGGCCACGGCACTCAAGGTCGTGGCGGTGATGCCTAACTCTTGATACAACACCTTGATCTGCTCATGTTCCAACTCGCCCATATGCACTCGCTGCCAGTGCTGCGCCGCCCGGATGAGGACGGCATAGACCAGTTTGAGGCAGCTCTTCTCGGTGAAAAAACGAGGCAGGATCTTGGTGCGCCGGCGCTCTTCGACAAACGAGCGTTCGATCCGCTTGGTCGTGCGCACGAACTTACGATGGGTCCAAGGCAGCTTCAGATGCGCCAGTAGCGCCTCCAGGTCTTCCCTAAAGGCTTGGGCCAAGGTAGGCTAACTCCTAACCCAACTGACGCAAGAAATCCTGGGCGACCTCTTACCGACCGACTCGGTGGGCGCCTCCCGAATCGCCCCCAGATGCGCCTTGATTTCAGTCCAACGCGACGAAGGCACTTTGGAGTGGAAGTTGCGCATGCGATGTACCCAGCAGCGCAGCCGCAGAGTGTGGGGCCACACCTGATCACGCTCGACCAGACCGCGCAGGAAAATCAGCCAGGCATCGTAGCTTTCTTGGTTGCCCAAGGCCAGCGCCAGCAACACCTTCTTCCCTTTCAAGGTAAGGCCCCAGACCCACAGCACCGCTTCCCGCTCGATGCCGTGGGTGCGCAACGGCTCATAGAGCCCGTCGAGCAACAGATACAGCAACGGAATGTCGCTCAGGTTCCGCTGCTGAAAGGCGTGGTATTCGGTCCACAGCGCTTCGGTGACTTCGCTGACGCCACTGCTGGACAACAGACACTGGCCAGCTTCATCGGTGAACGCCGCTTCGATATCGCGGGTGGACAGCCCCCGCGCATACCTCTCGTAGGCCAGCCGCTCCACCATCTCCGAATCCCCGCGCAACAGCTCACAGAGCCGACCGATACGGCCTATCTGCCCGGCGACCTACGGTCGCTGTAGCTCCACCCGGCCTTCGGCTGTGTCCAGATAGCCCCGTTCATAGCCCGTGCGATAGCCGTTGCCCGATCCGCGAAGCGTAATGGTCGCGACCGATGAAAGCGGTCTGCTCGGCTTCGAGGGCTTCTTGTACGATCAAGCGACAGCCCAGACGGACCAAATCCGAAAGGGCCGTCGCGGCATCTTCTGCCTGCATCCTTCATCTGCTCAAAAAACGTGCGGATTTCCTTGCGAAACTGCTCACTAGTGTTGCGTCGTATAAATAACTTTACAAGATGGTGACCCTGTTGTAGGTTTCTCTTGTCCCCTTTTCTGAAAGGAGAGACCTATGGTGATGGGGCGTCCGTTAACGCCGTTAGAGCTGAGTGCGTCGGACCGAGCACAATTGGAATCGATGGCCCATTCACGGAGTCTTCCACACGGGTTGGTGCGGCGAGCGGAGATCGTCCTGCTAGCGGCCGAAGGCTGGCCCCATGAAGCGGTCGCTGGTGCGGTGGGCGTGACCCGCGCTACGGTCGGCAAGGGGCGCCAGCGTTTTCTCGAAAACGGACTCAATGGCTTGTATGATGAGCGGCGCTCAGGGGCGCCCCGATCGATTACCGATGAGCAGGTAGCCGAGGTGGTATACAAGACGTTGAAGACCAAGCCCAAAGACCAAACCCAGTGGTCGGTGCGCTCCATGGGCGCGGAGACGGGCCTGACCAAGGACGCGGTGCATCGCATCTGGCGCAGTATGGTTTGCAGCCCCACCGATACAAGCCCTTCAAGCTTTCCACCGATCCTTTCTTGGTCGACAAAGTACGGGATATCGTCGGCTTATACATGCATCCATCCGAGCACGCCCTGGTGCTGTGCGTGGACGAGAAGAGTCCGATCCAGGCGTTGGAACGAAGTCAGCCGCCCCTGGGCCTGGGCTACGTGGAAGGGGTTACGCACGCCTACAAGCGCCCCCCCTGTTTGCCGCCCTGGACGTGGCCACCGGCGAAGGGATGACTCAGTGCAAGCCTCGTCATCGTCACCAGGAGTTTCTCCAGTTCCTAGGCCACATCGAGGACAACGTGCCCGGCGATCTCGACGTTCATCTCGTCGTCGACCATTACGCCACCCACAAGCATGCCAAGGTCAAGCAGTGGCTGGCACGGCGTCCCCGATTTCACGTGCACTACACCCCCACCTATTCTGGTTCAACATCATCACCCGTCAGGCGGTTCGGCGGGACTCGTTCCGCACGGTACGGGAGCGCATCGAGCGCATCGAACGGTACACCGCCCAATGGAACGCCAACGCGCCCCCTTTCGTGTGGACCGCGACGGCCGATTCCATCCTCGCCAAGATCAAGAGACTTTGTGAACGAATCTCTGCGACGAAACACTATGAGGGTACTTTGCTCATGGCGGTGTGATTTCCTTCCTGCCCACTCGGGGCTTTCGTGTGATTGCTTATGAAGGAAGGTACTTCACGCCGCTTCTTTTTGCAGGAATTTTAAGACATCACCACTTCGGGGTTTCCCGAACATTGGCAGGGAGGCCGCAAAATCATACGAGGAGGTAGCATGGACATGAAGGAGCGCCGATGTATTCAGGTGGGAAGGAAGTTTTTCTGGTGTGCGGGCACAAGTGTAGTTCTCCTGGTCCAACCCGGCCTGGCCCAGAAGACGGATCGTCTGGCCGAAGCCCTGGACCTGGTGGGATTCCAACGCGAGGATCTGGGATGCCGGCCCAAGGCCTACTGGTCGCGTTTCCCCGCCATCCGCCACATTCCCCATCTCCTCCCCTTCTTTGAGGACCTCTTTGCCGCGCCCCTGCGCACCTACGAGTTCAGCCGGGTGATGGCCGGGGCGGTCGAGGAATACCTCCGTCCAGACTACCGCCGGGAACGGAACGATGGCATGTTCAAGGCCACTTACTTCCTGGGCATTGAGAAGAAAATCGTGGGCCCCCGGGGTTACGGTGCCAATGCAGTGGAATTTGTCGGTGGCCCGGAACCGGTAATTCGCGCGGTGGAACGGCTCTTCGAGGTCGCGGGGAAAACCCTGGACACCCGGTCTGCGGGTAAGGAGGCGATCTGGCCGCAACGCCGCGTGGAGTTGAAAAGGCAATTAGACAAGGTCCCTCCTGTACTGCATCAGCCCTTTGCCACCCTCCTCTATCAGATCGCGGATGTGTGGGCGTGGCGCCAGATTGCCATGGCGCGGGTCTCGGTCGAGGATATGCAGAAGGTCTTCTACAACCGTTCGCTGCACGAAACCCAGCTCGACGGCCAGGAGTACTTGCCGGAATTCGATCGGGTCGCCGCCCTCATTGACGAAGTCTCGCTCTACCATGCAGCACAGAAAGCAGTGCAATCCGTGGAGACGGCTTCTCGTGCCTTTCGGGCGATTCTGGATTCTACCGACCTCGATCCGCAAAGCCTGTCCTTTGAATTCGCCACCCCCATCGGTATGGTAGTACTTTCAGGGATTGGGGATGACCATCACGCCCGGGACAATTGCGCGGTTCTGGTAGATCTGGGAGGAAACGATACCTACGAAGGGCCCATCGGCAGCACCCCTTCTCTGGTCGTCCCGGTGAGTGTGGCCATCGACCTGGAGGGGAATGACCGCTACCAGGCCAGGTCCTGGACCATGCCCTCCCAGGGAGCCGGAGTTCTGGGGGTGGGCGTGTTGCTGGACCTTGGAGGCAAAGACCGCTACGAAGCCGGAGTCATGGCCCAGGGTGCCGGGCTTTTCGGCTTTGGTTTGCTCTGGGACGAGGAGGGCGACGACGACTACAAAATCCAGTACAGCGGCCAGGGGGCCGGCTATTTCGGCATTGGTCTTCTGGTGGAGGGTGCGGGCAACGACCGCTACTACCTGTGGGGGGATGGCCAGGGATTCGGTGGCGTAGGAGGAGGAGTGGGGACACTGGCCGATGTCTCAGGGGAGGATCGCTATGTGGCCGAGATGGACGCCCATATCGCTGGACGAGGGGATTACCACACCAACATGCGGGTACCCAACTCCAATGCCCAGGGCGCGGGGATAGGGCGGCGCGGCGATATATCGGACGGTCACGCCTGGGCCGGAGGGCTGGGGACCCTGATGGATCTGAGCGGCAATGACGTCTATGAGTCGGGCAACTGGGCGGCCGGGTGCGGTTACTGGTTTGGCATGGGTTTGCTCTATGACGGGGCGGGGGATGACCTCTACCAGAGCGTGTATTTTTCCATGGCCTCCGGAGCCCATTTTGCTATTGGCGCGATCTTCGACGAGAGTGGAGATGACCAGTACAAGATGATTGATTCGCCAGCCCTCAATGATCTGGTGCCACCGGGCGAGGGCATGAATGCCTGGGGCGGGGGAGGACTGGCTTTTGGCTGGGATTTCACCATGGCAATGCTGGTCGACAAGGCTGGAGACGATTATTACCAGGCCCGGATCATCAGCGGGGCTCAGGCCATGATCCGCTCCACCGCAATCCTGGCCGACCTGGGCGGCAGTGATAGGTACGTCCTCCCCCGGGGTGCGGGCGGCGGCAACGCGCACTTTATGAAGGGGTACGCCGACAACGTGCCGCCGTTTCAGATCGAGTACGGGCCTTACAGTCACTACGGCACCAACTTCGGTTTTCTCCTGGATGCAGGTGGTGAGGACCGCTACTTCGAATGGGACGAGAATGGCCAGCACGCTCCTGCAGCGATCTGGAAAGACGGTCATACCTGGCAACAGCCGGGCCCTGAGCACGAGCATTACGGTCACGATTCATTCGGGATCGGCATGGATGCAGGGTCCGGATCGATTCCCGAATTCCATGTCTTCGAACCGCAAATTGGCGATTAGCGGCCGGCTCAATAATCCCTTATATTTGCTTGGTATTTTTGCCATCTGCACGAGAGCTCGGAAAAGGTCGGGCCGCGGCCGTGCCGGCGGGCACAAAAAAGCAGGCTTTGGGCTGGGGCCACCGGGAACTTCAAGCAGGCTTCACAGATGTCGCACCGCCAATATATCGCCCTTGTAAAAGGTTTGCTGGTTTTATGGCTGGGGTGCGGCCCGTCGGGAGAGCCGCAAGCGGTTCGGGAGACGATTTCCGGCGGTTCCCGGCCCCAACCCGTCTTCGAGCGGGTGCAGTTCGTGGATGTGGCCGCCCAGGTCGGCATCACCGTGCGCAATGTATCCGGCAAGCTGGATAAGACTTCTCTGCTGGAGGCCAAAGGTGGGGGCGGCGGCTTTTTCGATTACGACGGCGATGGCGACCTGGACGCATACCTGATCAGTGGCTCTTCTTTTGAACCGTTTCCGCCCGGGCAGGCCCCCAGGAACCGATTGTATCGCAACGAGGGAGACGGCACCTTTGCGGACGTGACCGCGCAGGCCGGCGTGGGAGATACCTCCTGGAGCATGGGTTGCACCGCGGCCGACTACGACAACGACGGCGACCTGGACCTCTACGTCACCAACTACGGGGCCAACCGGCTGTATCGCAACGAGGGGGACGGCATCTTTGCGGACGTGACCGCGCAGGCCGGCGTGGGGGATGGCCGCTGGGGAACAGGTGCGGCGTTCGGGGATTACGACCTGGATGGCGACCTGGATCTCTACGTGGCCAACTTCGTCCAGTTTCATCCAGATCGTCCACCCAAAAGCGATCTGTTCAGCGTGTGGAGAAACATCAGGGTCTATCCCGGCCCCCGGGCTTATGATGGCTACGCAGATGTGTTCTACCGCAACCAGGGCGACGGTAGCTTTGTCGATGTCACCTCCCGGTCCGGAGTGCTGGGAAAGGCAGCCTACAATGGTTTCCAGTGCCTGTTCGGCGATCTCGACAACGACGGGTACCCGGACATCTACGTGGCCGACGATACCACCCCGAACCTGCTTTACATGAATCGGGGGGACGGCACCTTTGCGGATATCTCCCTGGCGAGCGGCACCAGCCACAGCGAGGATGGCCTCGAGCAGGCCGGCATGGGCGCAGTCCTGGGGGACTACGACAACGACGGCGATCTGGACATTTTCGTGACCCACTTCTCCGGAGACTACAACACCCTCTACCGCAATGAGGACGGTCGCTTTTTCCGCGACGTCAGCTATGCGACCGGGGTGGCCGAGGTGAGCATGCCCGCGGTGGGCTGGGGAACTGGTTTTTTCGACTATGACAACGATGGCGACCTGGACCTCTTCGTGGCCAACGGCCACGTGTACCCGATCATCGACAACTACGACCTGGGCACTTCCTACGCCCAGCGCAACTTTCTCTTCGAGAATCTGGGAGATGGCACCTTTGCGGAAGTTTCGGCCCTGGCGGGTAGCGGTTTCGGCGTGGAAAAGGTGAGCCGGGGTGCGGCTTTCGGCGACTACGACGACGACGGAGACGTGGATATTCTGGTGCTCAATGTGGACGAAACCCCCACCCTGCTGCGCAACGAAGGAGGCAATCGCCGACACTGGCTCTGCCTGTCCACCGTGGGGAGGCAGAGCAACCGGAACGGGATCGGCGCACGGATTGTAGTGGAGGTGGGGGGACAGCGGCAGATCCGCGAGGTAGGGGCGGGGAGTAGTTTCCTGTCGCACAATGACCTGCGGGTCCACTTCGGACTGGGGGAGGCGGAAAGGGTGGAGCGGCTAAAGATCCGCTGGCCCAGCGGTATGGTGCAGGAATTCGCCGATCTGCAGGTGGACCAGTTTCTGGTGATCTCGGAAGGCGAGGGGATTGTTGCGGAATAATCGACGCCTGGGGAGGGTCGGGCAGGCCCCCGTCACCTAAAACCCGGCGTCCGTGGACGGCTATGCATACCAGAAAGAGACTCGCGACCTTCTTTGTCCTCTTGGCGGCAACAGCAAGCCTCGGGGGGTACCTGGCCTATGTAAAACTCCGGCAAAGGCCCAATCTCGTCGTGCTCCTGATGGACACCCTGCGCGCCGATCGCTTGAGTTGCTACGGGTACCACAAGACCACCAGCCCCAATCTGGATGCGCTGGCGCAAAAGGGAGTACTCTTCACCAGGTGTTACGCTCCTGCGGACTACACCCAGGCTTCTACTGCGTCGCTGTTTACGGGATGCTACCCATTTGCCCACGGTTACATCAACTCGAATTACGTCCTGGAAGAGACCAACCTCACCATGGCGGAGATATTCAGGAACCAAGGCTATGCTACGGCCGCTTTCATCGCCAACGGCCTGGCCGGCAAAAAGTACCGCATGGACCAGGGATTCGACCTGCACTTCGAAAAGAACCGCGGCCTGGCCGCAGAGATGGTCGAGGAGGCTACAGCCTTCATCGCCCAGCGCCGCGACCAGCCTTTTTTTATCTACCTGCACTTCCTCGATGTCCACGATCCCTACCGCATCCCCGAACCTTACCACGCCAAATTCGCCGATCCAGAAGGATTCGAATCCAATATGCAGGACACCCTGCTGCTCGAAACCCGGATCATGCAGGCGTGGTGGAGCAAAGACCAGAAGTGGTGGGATGGGACCGACCAGCCCAATGCAGTGAAGGAGTATTTTGCCGACTATGAGCAGCTGTACGATGCCTCCATCTTCTACTGGGACGAGGTGGTTGGAAGCCTCCTGAAGACCCTTGTCGAGCGGGGAATGGATCAAAGCACGATCATCGCCATCGTCTCGGACCACGGTGAACAGTTCCTGGAGCACGGGTACTTCGGGCACGCCAACTCGGGGTACGAGGAAGGCCTGAACATCCCGTTCATCCTCTTCGATCCCTTCAATTCGGGGTTTTCGGGCACCAGGATTGATGATCCGGTCAATTTGATCGATGTCCTCCCGACCTTCCTTGCGCGGCTGGACATGGAGATCCCCGCCCAGGTGCAGGGGCGCGAGCGCTGGTCGCTGATACAGGCCCGGACGCGCGGGGACCGCACCGCCTTGCCCCCCGGAGGCGTGTACACAGAAGGGACTTTCACTCTCAACCGGCCGTTCAGCACCCTGATCCAGACCTACCAGGAAGGGGGGTGGAAACTGCTGCTGGACCGTCGCAGAGATGCCAAAGAACTCTACCACCTGGGACGGGACCCAGAGGAGACCCGCGACCTGTTTGTCGCCGAGCCGGGCATCGCGGCCCGGCTCGGCGACAAGCTCCAGGAGCACTACAACAGGAACTTTTCGATTTTTGCCCGGCAAAAAAAAACGAAAATGGAACGGCAAACCGAAAAACTGCAGGAGCTCATGGCGCTGGGTTATCTTGCCGGAGGAGAGCGCCTGGGCAACCGGCGCGCCGAGTTTTTTCCCATGCGGCAGGTCCAGCCGACAAAATTCGCTCCGTTCGGGGATGAAGAAGATTTGAGATTTTTCTCGGACCAGATCGATTTTTCTCAGGGCCGGTTCGCGGTAGGGCAGGTGATCCGGGGTTTCCGGGACCGCGTGGGCCGGAAGGATACCGCGGGGGTCTGGTTCGACCGCCGGGCTACCTTTCTAATGCAGAACAGGGAGGCGAAAACCCGCGTCGTCTTCGAGGTATCGATTGATCCGCGGGGAGGAGATGAAAATCCCACGGAGATCCAGGTAGAATTCAACGACGAACCCGGGGTAGCCTTCCAGCTCAAAGGACCCGGTCGCTACCAGCTCGAAGCAGTTCTGCCGCCCCTTCTCCAGGGCCGCGAGTACCTCTACGCAGGATTGCGAGCCAACAGCCGTTTCGTGCTCCACCGGGGAGGATCGCCCAGGCTGGATGTGTACGGAGCGATGCGAATTTTTAGCGTACGGCTTGAGGATTGAGAATATTATCCTTGAAAATCGTCCAACTTTTTCATAATATTATGATGGTCATTGGTGACAGTGGATCCATATCAAAAGGAAGGAAAGCTCATGGAAGTCGTAAGTGAACTCTGGAATGCCATGGCTTTTACTGGCAAAACGGTTGTAGTAATCCTGGCCGTTCTCTCCGTTTATTCCTATGCGGTCATGGTGGATCGGGGTCTGGCCCTGCGCTGGGCACGGCAGCGGTCGGCCAGGTTCGCCGGGGATATTGAAGAAGGCGATCTGATGGAAGAGGAGGTCGAATCGCTACTGGCGCGCTCTAACGAAGCCGAGCAGCAGGGACATTGCTCTCTGGCCACGGTGATTTCAGCGGGTCTGTCGGAATGTCAAATGTTGAGGGGCGAGGGCCAGGCAGGGGCCATGGTAATGGAGGGGGTAGACGAAGCGATCGGCCGCTCCTTGGATGGAATAGTCGCCAATTTGCGGGTTCGGCTTTCCGGCATGGCCACCATCGTGGGGGTGGCACCCTTCCTGGGGCTGTTCGGCACGGTGACCGGGCTGATTGCCGCGTTTCGCGGCATTGCAACCGCAGGTGGAGGAGGAATCACCGAGGTCTCGGGCGGTATTTCCGAAGCCCTGGTGACCACGGTCATCGGGTTGTTCGTGGCCATGCCGGCTCTGTGGGCCTACAATTTCTTCATGAACCGCATTGATGTGATGGCCCTGGGGTTGGAAAACAATGCAGCGCGGGTAGTCTCCCACGTGGTGCGCCGCGCCTTGCAGTCCGGCCAGAAGGAATAGAAAGGACGAGGCCATGGCCAGGCGAACCAGACGCAGAAACGGGCAAAGGGAAGCCCGCAAAAGTCCCATGCCCGATGTCACGCCTATCGTCAACGTGGCACTGGTACTCCTGATTATCTTCATGGTGGTCATGCCCATGATTCAGGAAGGCATCATAGTAGAGATGCCCAAGGCCCAAAATACCCAGGAGATCGTCGAACAACTCGGCGAAGAGAGTGTGGTCCTGGCAATCCAGGAAGATGGTTCCCTGTACATCAACCTGCACCAAGTGGAACGGCAGGATTTAAAAAAAGAACTGGCCAAGGCTTATCACGGCAAGGAAGATAAGCCCATCATCATTAAAGGCTCTAGAAACCTGCCCTACCAGGATATACTCGAACTGATGGAGATCTGCCAGGGCGTCGGGGCTCCGGGGGTGGATCTGATGGCCAAAAAACAAAAGTAGGATTTTTGCTATGGCAAAGCGTGGAAAGAGACTTTCCAAACCTGAATCATCCCTCAATGTAACCCCGATGGCCGATGTTTCCCTTTCCTTGTTGCTGGGCTTCCTGGTGATCACCCCGATTATTTTGGAAACCCTGTCCGCCAAATTGCCCCAGGGGGCGGGCGCGGCCGCGGGACAGGTGAAGCAGGATCCCGTCATCGAACTTACAGCTCAGAGTGAGATCCTGTTCGACGGCAAGGAGATAACCCGAGAAGAACTGCCGGCCAAGCTGGACGAGCATTTCCCCCAGAAATACCTGGAGCGCAAGGTGATGTTCACTGGGTCCGGAGAGGTGCTCTACGAAGATGTGGTCGATCTGCTCGACCTGCTCAAGGGACTCGGAGTTGCGACCATAGGTATCCGCTGAATCTCATCCTTTCAAGTAGCTATCCCCAGCGTTTTTTTCAATTCCGCCGATCGCGCGCGATTCAAAACCCCGACCTCTGGGAAGAACGCCAGTTTGGATGAGCATCATCCAACCTTTCCTTTTCTTTTCAATTCTGCAGGATGTGGTTTGTCCTGGTATGCGGTGATGAAAAGATGCGGAATTTTTAGAGGGCTTCTCAGGGCTGGGCTGGCCCTGCTGGTTTTTTCGGGCGGGTGCAGGCCGGATTCCGCGAGAGAGCCTGTCTCACTAGCAGAAAGTGTCAAGAGATCTGGAAGGACCGTGGGCACAGAGGTGTTTTTCACCGATGTGGGAAGCGAAACCGGGTTGAATTTCGTCAATGTTTCGGGGTCTGGAGAAAAACCCACCTATATCCTGGAAACCCAATCTGCCGGGGCGGGCTTCCTGGACTACGATGGGGATGGTTTCCTGGACTTGTACGTGGTCAATGGCACTCGTATAGGAGAGGAGCCCGAAGGAGCCACCAACCGGCTTTTTCACAACGAAGAGGGAAATGACGACCGGATTTTTCGCGAGGTCACCACCGAGGCCGGCCTGCAACAAGGCGGCTGGGGCATGGGGTGTGCCGTGGGTGACTACGACAACGACGGAGATGTGGATATCTACACAACCTACTGGGGCCCCAATCGGCTCTATCGCAATGAAGGGGATGGGGGATTCACCGAGGTTGCCACCGGGGCCGGAGTGGCGGATCCGGGCTGGGGCTCCAGCGCGGCATTCGGAGATCTGGACCAGGACGGTTTTCTGGATCTGTACGTGACCAACTACCTCGAATTCGATCTGGAGAACCCTCCCGGGGGGGGCAAGCAAGCCCACTACAAGGGGGTCGAGGTCTTCTTTGGCCCCAAGGGTGTGCCAGCTCAACCAGACAGACTCTACCGCAACAAGGGCGATGGAAGTTTCGCGGACGTGAGCACAGCCACAGGGGTGGCCCGGTTGAGCCATCCAGCCCTGGGGGTGGTCTTCGGGGACTACGACTGGGATGGGGATCTGGACGTGTACGTGGCCAATGACTCGGACCCCAATCTGCTCTTTCGCAACGACGGCAACTGGCAATTGGCCGAGGTTGGCGCCCTGGCCGGGGTATCCCACACCGAGGACGGCAGGCCCCAGGCGGGCATGGGGGTACACAGTGGAGATTTTGACAACGACGGCGATCTGGACCTGTTCGTGACCAATTTCGAAGACGATGTCAATACCCTCTATCGCAACCTGGGCGACTGGATGTTCGCAGATGCCACCTACGAAGCCGGCCTGGGCGGGACCGCGCGGCCCTATCTGGGCTGGGGTACGGGTTTTTTCGATTTTGACAACGACGGTTGGCTGGATCTGTTCGTGGCCAATGGGCACCTCTATCCGCAGCTGGATCAGCAGCCTTCCGGAATAAAGTATAGTCAGCGCAACCTGCTCTACCACAACAAGAAAGGGCGTTTTTTTGAGGTGGGCCTTGAATCGGGTCCAGGCTGGGATATAAAAAAGGTAAGCCGGGCAGCGGCCCTGGGAGACTACGACAACGACGGAGATGCGGATCTGTTTATCATGAACCTGAATGACACCCCGACCTTGTTGCGCAACGAGGGCGGAAACCGCAACAACTGGCTGGGATTGGAGCTGGTGGGTACAGGGCGCAACCTGGAGGCGATTGGCGCCCGGGTCCGGGTGACGGCCGGGGAACTGGTCCAGGTGCGGGAGGTGCACCGGGGGTACGGATTCCAGGCCCAGCACGACCCGCGCCTGGTGTTCGGCTTGGGGCGGCACCGGGAAGTGGATCGGGTGGAGATCCGCTGGCCTTCGGGGCGACTGCAGGTGCTTGAGGAGGTGCCCCTGCGGCGCTACCTGAAAATCCGCCAAGGAAGTCCAGAAGTGGTGGCCGGTCCTCAGGTGCCGGGCCCGGACGCCCGGATTGCACCGAGGCTTGCGCAAGGGAAACCCGTCATTGCGGATTCGATCCCGCGGATTGGGGAACCGCACTGGCGGGCACCGGACTATGTCCGAGCCGGCAAAGAGTTCTACCATCAGGGGCGTTACGGCGAAGCCCGGGCCGCATTCGAGCAGGCCATCCGCCTGGAGCCGGACAGCCTCCGGGTCTATGCCAATCTGGCGGTAGTGCTCTTTGCCGGTATGGGACGCGACGAGGAGGCCCTTCCCTTGCTGGAACACATCCTTGAGCGGGATCCTGAACAGACCAGCATCCACTTTATGCTCGGTAAGGTCTATCTGAGCCTCGACTGTCTGCCCCAGGCCATCAAGGCCCTAAAAACCACGGCACGGCTTTCGCCGCAGTCCTGGGAAGCCCACAACTGGCTGGGACTGGCTTATATGCGCGCCGATAGCCTGGAGGCGGCTTTGCCTGCTTTGCGGCGGGCCGCCAGGGCGCTCCCCTGGCGGCCCGGGCCCCACCAGCAGCTGGCGCGGGTGTACGAGGCGCTGGGGCGCGGGGAAGAGGCCAGGCGGGCACGCCGTATTTTTGTCCGGCTTTATCCTCTCCAGCTTCAGGTGGATCACCATCGGGAACGGGTCGACCTGGACCCGCAGGACGCCGAGGCGCGCAGTCGTCTGGGTGCGGCCTATGCGGCCCAGGAGCGTTTTGTAGAGGCCATCCAGGAGTGGCGGAAGGTTCTGCGTTTGGAGCCCGATCATCCCCGGGCCGCGGGCTGGATCCGCCGGGCACAGGACAAACTGGCCAGACTAACAAAAGGCTATAACCCCGATCCAGGGCCCAGATGAAGGTGCTGGTGACCGGGGCCAATGGCTTTATCGGCAGTCAGGTCTGCCGTGTCCTGTTGAGGCGAGGCCACACAGCCATAGCACTGGTCCACCGCCACAAAGAGCGCCTGGAAGAGATGCCGCCCCATCCTGGTCTGCATCTCGAAACCGGGGACATCATGGACAGGGCCCGGGTGGAAGAAATCCTCGTGCAACACAGCCCAGAGGGGGTCTGTCACCTAGCGGTTCAGCCACCGCAGGTAGAGGATGCCGGCACGGACCGCCGGGTCAATATCCAGGGGACCTTGTTCTTGCTAGAAGTCTGCCGGCGGAGAGGCATATCCCGTCTGGTCTATGCCTCGTCCATGAGCGTGTACAACTTTCAGGCCCCGGCCTACCTGCCGGTGGACGAAGAGCATCCACTAGAGCCCTTGCAGAAATACGGGCGCGAAAAAAGGCAGGGAGAGGTTTATTGCCAGGACTACGCCGCAAAAGGGATGCACATCCCCATCCTGCGGTATTCGGGGGTGTACGGCCCGGGCAAACGGCAGGGAGCAGTGTACAATTTTATCTGTGCGACCCTGCAGCGCGAGGATATCGAGATCCCGTTGAATCGCCGCATCGATCTGGTGTACGTCCAGGATGTAGCTACGGTCACGGTCACGGCGCTGGAACGGGCTGAAAAGGTTGGAAGGGAGGTTTTCAACATTGGGGCAGGACGGTCGGTAGCCCTCGGGGAACTGGCCGGGGTGATAAGCCAGGAAATCATTGCCCGGGTTGGGCTTGAGATCAGAGCGGAGGGCAATGAATTTTACCTGGACATCAAGCGCGCCCGGAATGCCCTCGACTATGCCCCGCGCTCGCTGAGTGCGGGGGTGGCGGATTACATAAGATGGGTAAAAAGAATAAAGGGGTAGATGGGACAGGATAAGACATTGCAAAAGGGAGACGATCGGGAACTCAGGGCCAGACCAGGCATCCCTTTGGAGGACATCCATGCCCTGCTGGCCGACTTTGAGGCCATTTTGCACAGCGGGCGATTGACCCAGGGAGAATACCTGCAAAGGTTCGAGCACGAGTTTGCCAGGTACCTCGGAGTGGAACACGCGGTGGGACTCAACTCCGGCACGGTGCCGCTGGAGATCGCCCTGCGCTACTGGGGGGTGGAGGGCAGGGAAGTCATTGTGCCGACCAATACCTTTGTGGCCTCTGCCAATGCCGTGCTGCTGGCGGGAGGGACGCCGGTGCTGGCGGAAATTTCGGCCTCGTCCCTCTCCAGCAGTCTGCCCCAGATCCGCGCTCAGCTCACGGAAAAAACCGTTGGGGTAATGGTGGTCCACATCGGAGGCTTGATTCCACCGGACATGGACCAGATTCTCGCCTTTTGCCGCGAGCAGGAGCTCTTTGTGCTCGAGGATGCCGCCCATGCCCACGGCGCTGCACGGCGGGGAAAAAGGGCCGGCAGCCTGGGGGATGCGGCGGGTTTTTCTTTTTTTCCCACCAAGGTGATGACCTGCGGCGAAGGGGGGATGCTCACCACCGCCGATGCCGGGCTGGCGGAGTTCGCCCGCAGTTTCCGCTGTCATGGCATAGCCACCGAGGGCCGTGAGTTGGTGCGCCTGGGAGCCAATTACCGGCTTCCCGAACTGAGCGCTGCCCTGGGGTTGAAGCAGCTGGGGCGGCTGGACGAATTTGTGCGGGAGCGCAACCGCCTTGTCGGTCTGTACAGAGCAGGGTTGGCAGAGATCCCCGGCCTGGGATTGTTCGAAGTACCCCAGGACCAGGTGCATGCTTATTACAAATTTCCGGTCCTCTTGCCGGCCGCCTGTGAGCGCGGCGAGGTACTGCAAGGTCTGCAAGACGGCTTCGGGGTAGTGGGGGGCAGTCTGTACTGGCCTCCCTGTCATCTGCAGCCCTTTTACAGGGAGGGTTTCGGCTACAGCGAGGGCAGCTTTCCCGTGGCCGAAGAGGTCCTCAATCGCACCATCACCCTTCCTTTGTTCAACGACCTGGAGGATGGGGATGTAGAACGCGTCTGTCAGGCCCTGAAAAAGGTGCTTAAACAACAGTCCTGAGTCAGGTGATTTTACTTAACTGTGAATAACAGGGTTCTCGTACTGGCGCCCCACACCGATGACGGGGAATTCGGTTGCGGCGGTACCATCAGTCGTTTTGTCCAGGAGGGCAAGCAGGTATTCTACGCGGCCTTTTCCACCGCCGAGGAGTCGGTGCCCCCGGAGTTTTCTCCCGATATCCTGAAGCAGGAAGTCAGGGCCGGCACCCAGGCGCTGGGCATTCCGCCGGAAAACCTGCTGGTCTACTCCTACGCGGTGCGGCACTTACCGCACGTGCGGCAGGAAATCCTGGAAGAACTGGTGAAGCTGAAGCGGGAGATCGATCCGGGCACGGTGTTCCTGCCCAGCAGCCGGGACCTGCACCAGGACCATCAGACCGTGTACATGGAAGGTTTGCGGGCTTTCAAGATGGTCACGGTGCTGGGCTACGAGCTACCCTGGAACAACCTGAGCTTCGACTACCGGCATTTTGTCGTGTTGCAGGAAGAACACGTACAGACCAAGGTCAATGCGCTGAAATGCTACAGGTCCCAGCAGTGCCGCCCCTACAGCGAGGAGGACTTCATCTGGAGCTGGGCGCGTTCTCGGGGGGGGCAGATTTCCGTGCAATACGCCGAGACCTTTGACGTGTTGCGCTGGGTGCTGCCATGAGCCGGGTACTGGCCGCCCATCAACCCAATTACCTGCCCTGGCTCGGCCTGTTTTACAAGTTGGCCCAAGCGGATGTCTGGGTCATCGGGGATGACGTGCAGTACACCAGGCAGGGGCTAACCAATCGCAACCGCATCCGCACCGCCGAGGGGTGGCAGTGGTTGACCGTGCCCGTGTGCACCAGGGGACGCGGCCTGCAGGCCATCTGCGAGGTGGAGGTGGATACCAGCCGCACCTGGCAGCGCAAACACTGGCAGGCCCTGCAGTGGAACTACCACAAAGCCCCCTTTTTTGCCGACCATGCGCAATTTCTGGAAGGGTTTTATCAGCGACCCTGGCACAACCTGGTGGAGCTCAACGTGGTGCTCTGCAGGTACATTCTGCAACAATTCGGCCTAGAACTAGAAATCCGCAGGAGCTCGGAGATGGATCTGCGGGCGGAGCGCACCCTGCGGCTGGTGGATATGGCCCTGGCCTGTGAATGCGATGTGTACCTGGCCGGAACCGGGGGGTCCAGAGCCTACCTGGACGAAGAGGCCTTCAGCCGCCTGGGGATCGAATGCCGTTTCAGCGAATTCCGCCATCCAATCTACCCCCAGTGCTTTCCCGGTTTCGAGCCCAATATGACGGCCCTGGATATGTTGATGAACTGTGGAGAGACCAGTAGAGAGGTGCTGCTTGAGCGCTAGGGTTTGCAAGTTGACCAATATCCATAGCCCGCTGGACCAGCGCATCTTCCACAAGGAGGCACAAAGTCTGGTAGCCGCAGGTTATGAGGTGACTATTATTGGGCCGGGACCCATCGCAATGGCGGGGCTCGAAAGAGGGGTGCATATCCAGACCATTCCACCGGCGCACAATTTCAGACAGCGGGTGTTCAATCTTTTCAGACTCTTGCGGGAGGGCTGGAAGGTGAAAGCGGATTTTTACCACTTTCACGACCCCGAGTTGCTGCCCCTGGGGGTTTTCCTGCGGCTCCTGGGTAAAAGGGCGATTTACGATGTCCACGAACACTTTCCCCAGGCCGCCTTGGTCCGCACCTGGATTCCCGCTGGTCTGCGGCGATCCCTCTCGGTCCTGGTCGATGTCTGGGAGCGGTTGTTGGCGGGCTGCCTGAGCGGGGTGGTGGGCGTGGTGGAGGAGCAGGGGGGGCGGTTCGGGGGGTGTTTGTTTGCCGCCGTGAAAAACTACCCCCGCCTCGAGTGGTTCCAGAGCAACGGACACAGCCAGGCCCCTGTGGCCCACCAGCTTATTCACGTGGGTTCCCTCTCCCGGGAGAGGGGGGGGCTCTTCCTGCTCGAAATCATGAAAGTCCTCCGGGAAACCCACCCCGATGTGCGCTTGCTATGCATTGGCCGTTTCCACACCGAGCCGGTCCAGACGCTTTTTTTACAAAAACTGGAAGAATACCAGCTCCACGACCAAGTGACCTGCCACACCGAGCCGGTCCCCTACGAGGAACTGGGGCGCGTCATCCAGGCCAGCAAGATCGGCCTGATACCCGGCCAGGTATCGGTCCAGAATCTGGCTCCTTTCGTGCCCACCAAACTTTTTGAATACCTGGCCTGTGGCCTGCCCGTGGTGGCCAGCGCCCTGCCGTCCATCCGCAACTTCTACGCCGAAGCGGATTGGGGGGGCGTGGTCGAACCTGCTGATCCCCGCGCCCACGCCCGGGCCATCAGGTGTTTGCTGGACAGCCCGCTGGAGGCCCGGGCCAAAGGTGACCGGGGCCGTTCCCTGGTCGAAAGCCGGTTTAACTGGGACTTGGAAGCAGAGAAGTTGCTGAACCTTTACCAAGAGGTACTACTCCGAGAAAGGAGGTAATTTTGCAACGATACATCGTCATCCTGCTGGTGCTCGGCGCCATCTGGCCCCACTGGGCCGGCGCCGGCGCCTGGAGCCAGGCCAAAGGGCGCTACTATGCAAAGGTTTCGGGTATCTTCTACACCTCGGACGAGGTTTTTGACGATATGGGGGACAGGGCGCCGGCGGGCATGGACGGCAATAAATTTGAATCCGGCCAGGCTTTTCTCTACCTGGAGTACGGTCTGCGGGAGCGGTTGACCTTGATCGGGAAGGTGGGCGGCGGGGAACTGGTAGTCGAGGACGCCTTTGTAAAACAGACCACGATCGGTATCGGCGACCTGGATATGGGGGCCAAGTACCAGCTTACAAACGGCCCCGTGGTCCTGGCGCCCTATCTCAACTTCAAGATCCCCACCGGCTATCATGGAGACTACGAGCCTGCCCTGGGCACGGACCACACCGATCTGGAGCTCAGGTTGCTGGCGGCTCGTTCGCTTTATCCCTGGCCATTCTACCTGGGGGCTGAAACAGGCTACCGTTTTCGCGGTGGGCCTTATTCCAACCAGATCCCCTACTTTTTCGAGGTGGGCGCCACCCCCCACAAAAGGGTATTCGCCAAGGCTTACCTGGAAGGCATGGACACCCTGACCGGAGAGGATGAAAGCGCGGGAGAGGTAGGTATTTTGCAGGTTTCCGAGGGAGATTTTACCAAAATGGGATTGAATGTGGCCTTTAAACTCCAGGGGCCGGTGTGGGCGGATTTGCTGTGGGAGGGGATTGTCAGTGGGAAAAATATCGGGGCTGGGAGTTCGTGGGGGCTGGGCATTTCCTATATATTGAAAGAATTCGCTCAGGAGGTGGAACATGAAAGAGCAGAATAGGCGCCGTTTTTTAAGGGCCAGCGGCCTGGTGGCGATTTCGGCCATGGTGCCGGCTCTGGGTTGCGACCGCAACGTCGTGGATTTCAAGCGGATGCCCGAGCCGCCGGAAATGCCCGACGAGGAGGTGCCGGACGATCCTGCGGCCGAGTTGCCCCTGCCCAAGATTACTCCCAACAGCCGGTTTTATTTGCAGTCGTTCCGGGGCAAGAACTACGACCCCAAGCTGAAAAAAGAGGGCTGGAGGCTTGCCGTTGACGGACTGGTGGATAATCCATTGCAGGGGCTGCGCTACGAGGATATTACCTCCATGCCCATGACCGAGCAGACCATGACCATGCAGTGCATCGGCAACTGGATCGGAGGGCCCCTGGTGGGCAATGCCCGCTGGGGCGGCACGCCCTTTAACAATTTGCTGGACATGGCAGGGGTCAGGAGCGAGGCCGTGAAGGTAAGATTCGAGAGCGCGGATGGGTACACCACTTCGATTCCACTGGAGAGGGCCTTGCGGGACGAGGTCCTGCTGGTGTGGGAAATGAACGGCCAGGAGTTGCCCTCCAAACACGGTTTTCCCATGCGTTTGATCAATCCAGGGCACTACGGCCAGAAGATGCCCAAGTGGATTACCCGCATCGAGTTGATCGACGATCCCAACCACCTGGGGTACTGGGAAAGCCTGCCCAAAAACAAAACCGTCAAGTGGTCCGACGCGGCCATCGCCACGGTCAATTCTCGCATCGATGCTCCGCTTTCACCGTGGGACGATATCAAGGACCCAGACAACGGCGGGGTCACCAAGTGGTTCCAGACCATCAGGGGCACCGCCGATACCAAGTTCAAGATCCACGGCATTGCCATGGCAGGGGAACGCCAGGTGGAGCGGGTGGAGGTGAGTACGAACGGAGTTTGGGGCCCCTGGGAGGAGGCGCATATCACGGCTCAATCCTTGCTGAACCAATGGGTTGGCTGGAGGTATGACTGGCCGTTGCCGGCGAGCGGGCGCTACGAGATCGTGGCCCGGGCGACCGACAGTGAGGGGGATAGGCAGCCGCGCACGGATGTGGGGAACGATCTGTACGACGGGCGCACCGGCTACCATGTGGTACCGGTGGACGTGGAGCGCACCGAAGCGTAAAAGTTAAGGCCGATATGGTTTTGGGCTTGGCCTTTCCCGGATCAGACATCGAAGTAGAGGGCGAATTCGTGGGGATGGGGGCGCAAGCGGACCGGGTCGACCTCCTCCTGGCGCTTGTAGGCGATCCAGGCCTGGATCAGATCCGGGCTGAACACCTCGCCCTGGAGCAAAAAGTCGTGGTCGGCTTCCACCGCCGCCAGCACCGCCTCCAGCGAGCCGGGCGTTTGCGGCACCTGCGCCGCCTCCTCAGGGGCCAGATCATACAGGTCCTTGTCCAGCGCCGCGCCCGGATCCCGCCGGTTCTGAATCCCGTCCAACCCGGCCATGAGCATGGCCGACAAGGCCAGATACAGGTTGCAACTGGGATCGGGACAGCGAAACTCCACCCGCTTGGCCTGGGGACTGGCCGAATACATCGGGATGCGCACCGCCGCCGAGCGGTTGCCCTGCGAATAGGCCAGGTTCACCGGCGCTTCGTAGCCGGGCACCAGCCGCTTGTAGGAGTTGGTCGTCGGATTGGTGAACGCCAGCAGGGCCGGGGCGTGATGCAACAGCCCGCCAATGTAGTGCAGCGCCATCTCGCTCAACCCGGCATAGCCCGACCCGGCAAACAGCGGGCGGGCCCCTTTCCACAAACTCTGGTGGGTGTGCATGCCCGTGCCGTTGTCCTCGAACAGCGGCTTGGGCATGAACGTGGCGGTCTTGCCGTGCTTGAAGGCCACATTCTTGACCACGTATTTATACAGCATCATCCGATCGGCGCAGGTGAGTAGGGGACAGTATTTAATGTCGATCTCGCCCTGCCCGGCGGTGCCCACCTCGTGGTGGTGCACCTCCACCTCGATGCCGCACTGGATCATGGTCAGGACCATCTCCGAGCGCATATCCTGCAGCGAGTCGGTGGGCGGGACGGGGAAATAGCCGCCCTTGTAGTTGGGCTTGTAGCCCAGGTTGGGCTGTTCGGCCCGGCCCGAATTCCAGCGGCCTTCCACCGAGTCGATCAAGTAATAGCCTTGGTGGGCCGTCTGGTCGAAGCGGATCTCGTCGAAGATGAAAAACTCGGCCTCGGGGCCGAAAAAGGCGGTGTCGGCCAGGCCGGTCGCCTGCAGGTAGGCGGTGGCGCGCTGGGCCACCCCGCGCGGATCGCGGGGGTAGGCCTGGCGGGTGATGGGGTCTTGGATGGAGCAGATCAGCGAGAGGGTGGGCACCTGGGTAAACGGGTCCATGATCGCCGTGGTCGGATCGGGCAGGATCAGCATGTCGCTTTCGTTGATGGCCTGCCAGCCGCGGATGCTCGACCCATCGAAGCCGAGGCCGTCGGTGAACATGGCCGGTTCCAACTCGGCGGCGGGAATGGAAAAGTGCTGCCAGGTGCCGGGCAGGTCCACGAACTTGAAGTCCACGATTTGCGCCCCTTCCGAGCGGGCCTTGGCCAGCACCGAGGCGGCCGGTGCCGAGCGTTGGGGACGCGGTTTGCTCTTGCTCTTGGTCTTTGCCATGTGATAACTCCTTTCCGAGAGGTACTGGCCCAAGCTGTTGCACAACTCAATTCAGGTAAAATCCTGTATTGGCAGAGCAAAATAGAGGAACAATTATAGTCCAGTGGCCGGAGGCTGTCAAGATCCTGGGTGGGCCAACCTCTTGACAAGGAATCTGGTGCTTTTATTATAACTATCGTTTAAGCTGTTTCGCCCGTTCCGGGGAGAGGGTGCTCTATGGATAGTGCGGTACTAGCAAAACGCGAACGCCAGGTTTTGCAGGCACTGGTGAAGGCATATGTGGCCATAGGCGATCCCATAGGTTCGCGAACATTGTGCAAACGCGAGGATCTGGGTATCAGTCCGGCCACGATTCGCAGCGCCTTGGCCCGCCTTGAAGAGAAGGGGTATGTAAAACAACCCCACACTTCTGCCGGTCGTATTCCCACTGACAAAGCCTACAGGTTTTACGTGGAGCAGTGCATGCTCGATGAGAGTTTGCTGCGCGCAGGGGAAGACGCCGAGTTGAAGTGGGCGTTGGAGGCCAAGCTGCAGGAAGGGAATATCGATGCCATCCTAGGCCAATTGGCCAAGATCGTCGGAGATATATCGCAGCAGCTGGGGTTGGTCATGGCCCCCAAGTTCGAACTGGGGATCTTCCATAAGATGGAACTGGTCCAACTTACGGCAAGACGTCTCTTGCTGGTCGTGACCATCAACCAGGGACTGGTAAAGAGTCTGACCCTCGAAGTAGATTCCCGCGTATCTCGTGAAGATTTGAAGAAGGTCAGTCGTCTGCTCAACGAACGCCTTCGTGGTTTGACCATGGCCGAAATACGGCGTTCGGTCCGCCAGCGGCTCCAATCGCTGGAGGTGGGAACCCCCCAATTGCTGCGCGTGGTCACCGAAGAAATAGAGGGGATGACCCGCCCTACTGGTGCTGATCTCCACGTCGCCGGCACCAGCAATATATGCTTGCAGCCCGAATTCCGCGACCCTCTCAAGTTCGCCGGACTGATGGATCTGGTAGAGAGGAAGGATACTCTAACCCACCTTTTGCGAGAGCGCGAAGGCATGGTCATCACCATCGGCGAGGAAAATATCCCACAGGAAATGAGGGTATGCAGTATGGTGACGGCCAGTTATGAAGTAAAGGGCATGGTGGGCGTACTCGGCGTGATCGGTCCTACCCGTATGCCCTATAGCCGCGTGGTCGCGCTGGTAAATTATGCGGCCTCGCGCGCGGCAGATTTGGTGCATTGAAGCAGGGGACACAATCAGGAGGTGGCAATTAGGCCCTATGAGTAAGACAGAATCTGGAGAAAAGATCTCTCCGGAACGCGAAGAGATTCGACCCGCGCAGGAGGTCCAGGCACAATCCGCTGCTGCGACGGACGAAGGTAGCGCCCAGGATGGCGCTTCGGGGGCCGAAGCCGGATCCCCGGAAGATACTGAGGAGAGAATAGAAGAACAGGAGGAGAGTCCAGAGAAAGCTCTCTACGCAGCCAGAGCGGAAGCGCAAGAGAACTACGACCGCTTTTTGCGAGCCACGGCCGAGCTGGACAATTATCGCAAGCGCACCGCAAAGGTGCGGGCGGAGACCCGTGAAGAGGCCCTGCGCGACGTTTTGCTGCAGATTGCTCCGATACTGGACAATATGAGACGGGCGTTGGCCCAGGAAAACAAGGATGTCGATGTTTTCAAGCAAGGGGTTGAACTGATTTACAGCCAGTTTCAGGAAACCCTGAAAGCCTACGGTCTGGAAGAGATTGAGGCAGTTGGCCAGCCCTTTGATCCGACCCTGCACGAAGCCTTGATGGAGATCGAACACCAGGAACATCCTCCTGGAACCGTAGTGGAAGAAATGGAAAAAGGCTATAGGCTCAATAGCAAGGTAGTGCGTCCGGCGCGCGTGATTGTCAGTAAAGCTGGAGGAGAAGATGGGTAAAGTAATCGGCTTCGAAATCGTTGACGCGATAAGAAATAGGGTGTAAATGGCCAAAAGGGACTACTACGACGTTCTGGGAGTGGGCCGGGATGCTGGCGTAGCGGATATCAAGAGCGCCTATCGCAAACTGGCACTCAAATACCACCCTGACCGCAATCCTGGAGATGCAGAGGCCGAGGAGCATTTCAAAGAGGCATCCGAAGCCTACGAAGTCCTCAGTGATCCAGAAAAAAAGGCCAACTACGATCGCTTCGGGCATGCTGGTGTCGAAGCCAGCTTTGGCGGGGGCGGATTCCAGTGGTCCGATTTCACTCACGCCACGGACTTCGAAGATATTTTTGGCGATGTGTTTAGCAGCTTCTTCGGCGGTGGGCGGTCTCGCCGCGGGCCATCCGGACCACCGCGGGGTCGCGATTTAAAGGTGCCTATTGAACTTACTCTGGAGGAAGTCGCCCAGGGCGTGGAAAAGAAAATCAACCTGCAACGTCTGCAAACCTGTCAGACCTGTGGCGGATCCGGTGCGGCTGCCGGTAGTGTAAAGGAGACCTGTACTACCTGTGGGGGGATCGGTCAGGTCCGGCAGGTAAGCCGCGGTTTTTTGGGCCAATCAGTTGAGGTTACGGCCTGTCCCACCTGCAATGGGGAAGGGAATATCGTGCGCACTCCCTGCGGGGAGTGCAGCGGAGAAGGACGGAAGCGCGACAGGGACACCCTTAAGGTCAAAATTCCTCCGGGTGTTAGTACGGGTATTTATATACCTTTGCGAGGAGAGGGCGAGGTGGGTCCCCGGGGTGGTCCGGCTGGAAATTGTCTAGTTTTCATCAAAGAAAAAGAGCATGAATACTTCACCCGGGATGGCAACGATGTGCTCTATCTCCTGCCTATCAGCTTTGGCCAGGCTGCTTTGGGAGATGAAGTAGAGGTGCCCACGCTCACGGGTAAGGCGCGGATGAAGATCCCTGCAGGAACTCAGTCCGGCAAGACCTTGAGGTTGCGCCAGAAGGGCATCCCGGATGTGCACGGCCGGGGGGTGGGAGACCAGTTGATACAGATAGTAGTATGGACTCCTACCCAGTTGAGCGAGCCGGAACGCAGGCTGTTTGAAGACCTGGTAGAGCTGGAAAAGGACCGCGCCGCGTCTGAGGGCAAGGGGTTTTTCGAAAAAATGCGGCAGGCCTTTGGGGCTTAGAGGTCCGCCGGGAAAGCAACCGCGAAATTGCAGGTACCGAGAACCCTTCCACAAGACAGCGACCTCCTCCCTAAAGTGCGCAATGTCGTTGCCGTGGCGAGCGCCAAAGGTGGCGTGGGCAAATCTACGGTTTGCGTCAATCTGGCTCTTAGTCTGGCAGAGATGGGAGTTAGGGTCGGATTGTTGGACGCCGATATTTACGGACCCAGTGTGCCGCTGCTGATGGGGGTTAGGGAGCAGCCCGAGTTGACGGACGCCGGCAAGATACTGCCCATCGTCAAACACGGGGTGGCCCTGATGTCGATCGGATTTATTGCCGGTGAGGAAAGTCCCGTGGTCTGGCGCGGTCCCCTGCTGGCCCAGGCAGTACAGCAATTTATCGAACAGGTGGAGTGGGGAGACCTGGATTATTTGTTGATCGATATGCCTCCCGGAACCGGAGATATTCCCCTTACTCTGAGTCAGCAGATTGCCCTGTCCGGAGTCGTGATCGTGACCACGCCGCAGGATGTGGCCCTGGAAGACGTCGAACGGGGGATCGCTATGTTCGAGCGGGTAGAGGTGGACATCATCGGGCTGGTGGAAAACATGAGCTATTTTATCTGTCCCCACTGTAGTGAACGCCACGAGATCTTCGGCCACGATGGAGGCCGGGAAATGGCTGCCCGATTGGGCCTGCATTTCCTGGGAAAAATCCCCCTTGATCCAGCGGTGCGTGCAGGTGGAGATCGGGGAAGATCCATTGCGGTCGAGCCGGCGGACTCCGAGGAGGCGCGGGTGTTCGCAGAGATTGCCAGCGGGATTGTGCGGGAAATCCGCCATCTCGCCGAAGATGGATAGCAAAGCACGCGAAAAACAAAAAAAGACGCTTGAAAAGGGCGCTGGTAGCGGGTAGACCAGCGCTTTTTTGTTCCCCTATGCACCTTGCTTGGCCGAGGGGGGGGGGTTACTATCTTTGATAGGGTGAACAACGACAAGCAAAAATGGCATTGCCTCCGCTTCATCGTCCCCCGGCAGTGGGCCGATGACATCTCGGCCCACTGTTTTGAACTGGGTAGCTGCGGCGCCCAGCTAGAACAGGAGGGCGAGGCAACGCGGTTGATTGCCTATTTCGATGCCGCGCTCGCCAGCCAGCGCATTCGCCGCGAAATCGAGCAGTTTCTGAGCATGCTCGGCCTGGTCGAAATCCAGATCGCCACGGAGCACCTGGAGGAGCAGGACTGGGAAGCAGAATGGCGCAGTTATTTCTCTCCCATCCAGGCTACGCCACGCATTGTCATCCATCCCTCCTGGTTCCCGCTAGAAGTTCGGGAAGATCAAATTGCGCTGGTCATCGATCCCAAGATGGCTTTTGGCACCGGGGGACACGAATCCACCCAGCTTTGCCTGCAAGGGTTGGAGAATACCCTGTGCCCGGGAGATCGCTGTCTGGATCTGGGAACCGGGAGTGGGGTCCTGTCCATTGCCGCCGCCCACCTGGGCGCCGGCCGGATTCTCGCTGTGGACATTGACCCGCGCGCGCTGGAAAATGCCCGCGAGAATCTGGCCAATAATGGTATTGACGAGACGAAAGTACAGATAGAGCAAGGCAGCATCGACCAGATCTCGGGTGTTTGTTTTGAGCTGATCCTGGCCAATATTCAAAGCCATGTCCTGCGACCTTTGCTGGGTTCTGTCCACGATCTGCTGCCGGAGGAGGGCCACGCAATTTTTTCTGGTTTGTTGGCTCGCGAAGAACGGATGTTTTGCGCCTGGGTCGAGGAGGCTGGACTGGGGGTGGAAACCGTACTGGCAAAAAACAACTGGATATGTCTCGTGGCCCAGAGGCGCGCTTAGATGGCCAATTTTGTGGTCCACCCAGACGATGTGCAGGCGCAGAGCCTGGTCCTGCGCAATGCGGAAGTGGTTCACTTGGTGAGGGTGAGGCGTCATCGGGTAGGCGAAGAGATTGAGGTAATCGATGGAAGCGGTCGTTTCTATCAGGTCCGCATTGCCACGATAGAGCGCAATAAAGTGTACTGCGAGATCTTGGACAGCCGGGAGGATTGCGGCGAGAGTCCGGTGCAGCTCAATCTGGCGCCGGCGTTGATAAAGGGGCAGCGGTTTGATTTTGTAATCGAAAAAACGACCGAGATCGGGGTGGTCGGCATCTTTCCACTGTGTGCCGAACGGGGCGTGGTGAAGCCGGGTTCGGTCCACAAGATCGAACGCTGGCAACGTTTGGCCCGAGCCGCGGCCAAACAGTGTGGCCGGTCCCGTATGCCTTCGGTTCATCCTCCTGCCGTTCTTGAGGAGGTTATAGAGGGGTTCAAAGAAAAGAGCGACCTTGTGCTGATGGCTGCTCCGGGGATCCCGGAAGGGGAATTGAGACAGTGCCTGGAGGGCGAGAACGCCAGGCGATTGGGGCTGTTGATAGGCCCTGAAGGCGGGTTTTCCCCGGCTGAACAGGTGCGGGCAAAAGATGCTGGGGTACGGCTGTTTTCATGGGGTGAGCGCACCTTGAGGGCGGATACCGCCAGTATTGTCCTTGCGACTTTGCTCATGCATGAAGCCGAGCAGATGACAAAAAAATAAGGGAGTAGGCACAGTGCCATATGAAATTCTGGTCCTGCACGGGACCAACCTCAATCTGCTGGGGACGCGCGAACCGGGGATCTACGGCAGCGAGACCCTGGATGATATCAATAAGCAGATTGAAGCCGAAGCCGGGGCACTGGGTATCCAGGTGCGCATCCTGCAGTCCAATCACGAAGGAGCACTGGTCAATGCCATACACCAGGGCCGTGATTGGGCAGACGGCCTAGTGATGAATCCAGGAGCCCTGACGCATTACAGTATTGCCCTGCGGGACGCGGTGGCCGCTGTGGGGCTGCCTGCTATCGAAGTGCATCTCAGTAATATCCATGCTCGAGAAGGGTTCCGCCACCGATCGGTCATAGCTCCGGTCTGTGTGGGACAACTGGCTGGCTTTGGAGGCTTCAGTTACCTCATGGGCCTGCGGGCCATGGTCCACTACCTGGAGAATTATGGCTGTGATTGAGAGCCCCTAACAAAATGCCAGCTGGCGTTGCGCGCCGGCCAGCGGGGGGTTTGAGCACGGCTTCTGAGAGTCCGTACGAAAATCCGTGACTTAGAATTGGTATAGATAAGTCAACTTTAGGGTCGAGGTGCCGTGGTTCAGAGAAAGTTCGGGAAAGATGCGTCGGGTGGACTTGCGCGGGACCAGGGCAACTCCCAGGGTGGCGGTGGCCAGAATCGCCGAACCCCAGCCCAGCAGACGCGCCGTATCCGCCTCGTCGCGGAGCGTAGCGGCCCTCCCTTGGGTGGCCTCGAACTGGTCGTTTTGATCGGCTTCTTTGTCCTTGTCGGAAGCCCGGTCAAAAAGCAATCCGGACAAAACTCCAAAGGCCAGGGTGCCGCCCAGAAAACTGATATACGGGAATTCAGTAACAGTGATGGTTTGCGCGTTGCTCCCCAGGGAATCGAGGGTGACGAGTTTATCTACCAGCTCCGGGTCAAAGGTGAATACCTGGTCGTTGACCTTCATGATAATAAGGTCCTGGGTTCGTTCGACCAGGTGGCCCATAATCACGTTGCCGTCCGCCATATAGAGGCGGGTGTCGGGACCACTGATCGCGGATTCGTCTGCAAATTCCGCCGCGAATACCACGCAGGGCTGTACTGCCAGAGAAAAAGCCAAGGCCAGGGCCACCCAAGATTTCATGACGATTCTCCCGGTTGTAGAGGACACCATACCCACAACTAATTAAAGTAAAAACTGGTTTATCGTGTCAATATATGATACTCCCCAGCAAAAGCCGGGTTCCCTGGCTTTGACTTCAGAGCAACTCCGGGATATGAGCGTCGCCCGGATCAGAGAACTGGTAGAAAAAAGTCCCCTGGAAGATAAGGCTTTCTGGGCATTGCTCGAACAAGATGGGCGGATCGGGGTTCGGCGCCTGGCGGTTCGACTGAGCCGGCGGTTCCAGCGTCAGGAGGCCGAAAAAGAGCGGCTGGGACGCTTGCTGGAGCTGGAGCGGCGCTTGTGGGGGCGTGGAATAAAAAAGGTGGCCGGAGTGGATGAGGTTGGCCGCGGTTGTCTGGCGGGACCCGTGGTGGCCGCTGCGGTGATTCTTCCCCAGAATGTTGTCATCCCCGGTCTGGACGATTCCAAAAAACTCAGCCCTGAGAAGCGCGAGCAACTCCTGGAGGAGATCGTGCACAAGGCCGTGGCCCTGGGGGTAGCAAGGGTCGAAGCAGAGGAAATTGACCGTCTCAATATCCTCCAGGCATCCCTCCAGGCCATGCGCCTGGCTTTGGCTCGTTTGGGCATGAAGCCCGAGCACGTGCTGGTCGACGGCAATCGCAAGCCGGGCGGCCCTTTCCCGGAGTTGGCCGTGGTGGATGGGGATGCCCGTTCTTTGTCTATCGCGGCGGCATCGGTGGTGGCCAAGGTACATCGGGACCGGATGATGGTGGAGTACGGGCAGAGATACCCTCAATACGGTTTTGCGAGCCACAAAGGCTATGGCAGCCCCGAGCACCTCAAGGCGCTCAGGGCACACGGCCCCTGCCCTTTACACCGGAGGTCGTTCGGTCCTGTGGTAGAGCTGGCAAAAAAGAGACGTTCCGCGGAGTTCCTGGTTTTCGCAGAGGGCCTGGAAAGCTGTCAGGACCACGCTGAACTGGAAAGGTTGGGCTACTTTATCAAAGAAGGTGCCGGAGAGCTGGACTCGGGGGAACGGGATGCCTTGAGGGGGATTTACAAATCGCGTTTGCAGGCTCTGAACCGCATCGGCAAGAAGGGGGAGATTGCAGCGGCCGACTTTCTCGCCTCCCGGGGGTACGACGTGCTGGAACGGGGCTACCGCGGCGCTGGGGGAGAGATTGACCTGGTCGCCCGCCAGCAGGATTGTCTTGTTTTCGTCGAGGTGAAGAGCAGCCTGGGGGGAGGCCTCGGCCATCCAGAGGAAAGGGTTCGGGGGGACAAGCGGGCTCATCTGGCGCGGGCGGCGCAACACTACCTGCAGCGGCACAAAGATGTGGTCCTGGCGTATCGGTTCGATGTTATTGCGGTATTGCTGGGGGAAGGCGAAGCGGAAATAACCCACCTTGAAAACGCGTTTCAAACCTAGTAGACGACCGCGTTGATTTTGAGGCCGGCCCCAGAGGGCCGTCAGCCAGCCCAATTTATCTGGTCGTCTACTAGTGTTGTGTCGTAGAGATTCGTTCACAAAGTCTCTTGATTTTCGCGAGGATGGAATCGGCCGTAGCCGTCCATACGAAAGGGTGCGCGTTGGCGTTCCATTGGGCGGTATAGCGTTCGATGCGCTCGATGCGCTCTCTTACCTTGCGGAACGAGTGCCGCCGAACCGCCTGGCGCGTGATGATGTTGAACCCAATCTCCACCTGGTTGAGCCACGAAGCATAGGGGGGGGTGTAGTGAAGGTGAAATCGGGGGCGCCGCGCCAGCCACTTTTTGACCTTGGCATGCTTGTGGGTGGCGTAATGGTCAACCACGAGATGCACGTCGAGACCGCGGGGCACGTTGTCCTCGATGTGGCGTAGGAACGGGAGGAACTCCTGGTGACGATGACGGGGCTTGCACGGAGTCATCACTTCACCGGTGGCCACGTCCAGGGCGGCAAACAGAGTGGTGGTGCCATGGCGCTTGTAGTCGTGCGTAACCCCTTCCACGTAGCCCAGGCCCAGGGGCAACAGGGGCTGACTTCGTTCCAACGCCTGGATCTGGCTCTTCTCGTCGACGCATAAAACCAGGGCGTGCTCGGGGGGATGCATGTATAAGCCGACGATATCCCGTACTTTGTCGACCAAGAAAGGATCGGTGGAAAGCTTGAAGTGCTTGTGTCGGTGGGGCTGCAAACCATACGTGCGCCCGATGCGATGCACCGCGTCCTTGGTGAGGCCGGTTTCCGCGCCCATGGAGCGCACCGACCACTGGGTTCGGTCTTGGGGCTTGGTCTTCAGCGTCTTGTATACCACCTCGGCCACCTGCTCGTCGGTGATCAATCGCGGCGCCCCTGAACGCAGTTCATCATGCAAGCCATGGAGTCCGTTTTCGAGAAAACGCCGGCGCCACTTGCCCACCGTAGCGCGCGTCACACCCACCGCTGCAGCGACCGCTTCATGGGGCCAGCCTTCGGCGGCCCAAAGGACGATCTCCGCTCGCCGCACCCACCCGTGTGGAAGACTCCGTGATTGGGCCATCGATTCCAATTGTTCTCGGTCCGACGCACTCAGCGCTAACGGCGTTAACGGACGCCCCATCGCCATAGATCTCTCCTTTCAGAAGGGGTGGTAAGAGAAACCTACGACATGACCACCATCTCGTAAAGTTATTTATACGACGCAACACTAGTAGACGACCGCGTTGATTTTGAGGCCGGCCCCAGAGGGCCGTCAGCCAGCCCAATTTATCTGGTCGTCTACTAGATTCTTCGCTCTAGCGATCATCCCTCTATTTCGTCGTACACCACCTCTCCACCGACGATGGTAGCCACGGCCTTGCCCTTCAGACGATAGCCATTGAAAGGGGTGTTCCTGGAACGGGAATGGAAGCGGCTGGAATCCACGGACCATTCCACCGCCGGATTGATGATCGTGATATCGCCCAAGTCCCCCGGACTGAGGCGGCCCCCGGGGAGGCGGAGAATACGGGCCGGGGCCCAGGTCCATTTCTCGATGGCGCTGGGCAAATCCAGGATGCCGGGTTGCACCAGATAGGTCAGGGTAAGACCGATAGCCGTTTCCAGGCCCACGATGCCAAAGGGGGCTTCTGTGAGCGGGCGTTGCTTTTCCTCTTCCGTGTGGGGGGCATGATCCGTCGAAATAAGGTCGATACTGCCGTCTTTAAGCCCCTGGAGCACGGCCTGGACATCGGCGTTCCCACGCAGGGGAGGGCTCATCTTGGCGGCGCTGCCCTGGCGGATTACCTCGGCATCGGTCAGGATGAAGTGATGGGGCAGAACCTCACAGGTCAGGGGCAGACCATCCGCTTTTGCCCGGCGCACCAATTCGACCGCAGCGGCCGTGCTGATGTGGGCAATGTGCAGGGGACCGCCGGTCTGGCGCACCAGTTCGATATCGCGGGCGATCATTTCTTCTTCGCCGGCAGCCGGCATGCCTTTGACGCCGAGCTGGGCGGAGATTTCTCCTTCGTGCATGCAGCCTCCAGCAGTGAGGGCCTTCACCTCTTCGTGGGGGAAGACAGGGCGGTTGACCCGGCGCGCCAGCTCCAGTGCACGGCGCATCAGGCCCGGATCTTCCACCGGGTCGCCATCGTCCGAAAAAGCCACGGCACCGCCCCGGGCCAAGTCCTCGAGCGGCGCCAGTTCGCGGCCCGCCCTGCCCCTGGTGATACAGGCGATCGGATAGAAGCGCACCACGGATGTTCGGGCCCGTTTTTGGATATCCTCAAGGGTCTCGAGATTATCCGGTGGGGGAAGGGTATTGGGCATGGCAGCCACAGCGCAAATGCCGCCGGCCGCTGCCGCCATGGCACCGGTGGCAATGGTTTCCTTATGCTCGAATCCCGGTTCCCTCAAATGCACGTGGACGTCCACAAAGCCCGGTGTCAGGACGAGGCCCCCGGCATCCAGAACGGGTGTACCCCGGCCGGCGGCTAGATCCTTCCCTACGCGAGACACCTTTCCCGCCTCGATAAGTACATCCATGGCAGCATCCAGATGATTGGCCGGGTCGATCAGGCGCCCCTTGCGGACCAGGAGATCGCTTTGTCCTACAGGCATGATTGTGGTTCCCTTCACAAGTGCAGGTTTACAGGGTGGATCTATCAAAGCTACTGAAAAATTCCATGACTTCTTCCCGGGTAATCAAGTCCACCGGGACCGTACAGTCTCTGGCGGCCAGGGCCTGCATCAACTGGACCGAAGGAGGGGGTTCGAGACCACTCGACTGGAGCAGGCCCGGGTCGGCCAGGACCTGGCGGGTAGAGCCTTGCAGCTGCACCCGGCCCTTGCCCAGGACTACGACCTGGTGGGCCAGTTGGGCTACCAAGTCCATGTCATGGGTGATCAGGACCAGGGTTGTACCTTGTCGTTGCAGTTGTTGAAAGACAGAGCGCATATTCTGGCTGGCGCCCGGGTCGAGACCTGCGGTCGGCTCGTCCAGGACTAAAACTTCCGGGGCCATAGCCAGGACACCGGCAAGGGCGACCCGGCGTTTTTCTCCACTGCTCAAAGACAGAGGTGGACGGTGGCCAAAGTACTCCCTGGGCAGTCCTACAGTGGCCAGGGCCCGGGTCACCAGGTCCTTGATTTGTGCGGAGGGAAAGCCCAGGTTCTTGGGCCCAAAGGCCACATCCAGTTCGACGGTTTCTTCAAAAAGCTGGAGTTCGGGAAACTGGAAGATCAGGCCGACCCGGTGGCGGATCTGAGATTGATCATGGCCTTTTGCCCAGATGTCCTGACCATCCAGGAGCACGCGGCCTCTGTGTGGTCTGAGCAGAGCATTAAAGTGCTGGGCCAGAGTCGTTTTGCCAGAGCCACTCGGACCGACCAAGGCGACGATACCAGCACTGGGAATGCTGACGCTGACGCGGTCGAGCCCCACCTGTTCCGTGAGCAGGCCCTGGTCGTAGACAAAGTCTAAGCGTTCGGTGGAAAGCTTGGTGGGGGCTGTGGAAGGGGCCACAGGGGAGCGGGCCTTCAAAGCCGAGGGCGGGAGTTCCGGAGCCAGGGCTGCTGCAAGGTCCTCTATGGTGGTGTGCAGGCCCAGCGAGAGCCTGGTCTGGTCCAGCAAGTGGGCCCTCACCGCACTGGCAAAGGGGACATCGAGGCCGATGCTTTGCAAAGGTCGAGGATCCTGAAAGATCTCAGCAGGCGGAGCATCGTAGAGCACGCGGCCCTGATGCAGGACGAGGAGGCGATCCGCCCGGGCTGCTTCTGTGGGGAACTGGGTTATGTGGATGGTAGCAATGCCGAATTCGCCCTGCAGGCTATCCAGGAGGGCACCCACCTCCTGGCGGCCCCGGGGGTCGAGTAGAGCTGTAGGCTCGTCCAGGATCAGGTAGCGGGGACGTAGCGCCATGGCAGCGGCAAGGGCGAGGCGTTGTTTTTCCCCGCCCGAGAGGTGGTGTGGAGGGTGGTGCCGGTAGGCTTCGAGGTGGAATTGCTCCAGGACCTCTTCTACCCGACGCCGCATCTCTGAGACGGCCACCGCCAGGTTTTCGAGACCAAAGGCAATCTCGGTTTCGACGCTGGTCGCCACCAGCTGGTCGTCCGGGTTTTGAAATACCATGCCGACGCGCTTGCGGATCTCGAAGAGTGCTTCGGGCGTATGAGTAAAAAGACCGTCGACCTGGACCTGGCCGCTTTGAGGAAGGTTCAGGCCGTTGAGGCAACGGGCAAGGGTGGTTTTACCCGAGCCGTTGGGCCCGATGATGGCCAGACGCTCACCAGGATGGATGTCCAGGTCAATACCTTGTAGGGCCTGGATATTACCAGGATGGGCAAAGCTGAGGTTTTGAACGTGGATCATGGGGTAAAAAACCTGGAGCTAGAATACAGTAAAAGACGGCTCAGGTCAAGGTGCTGGACCCGGTTTCAAATTTGACAGCCCTGGCGTCGAGGTGTTTATTATACAATGTAGTCAGTGTTTGTGGTAAGGTGGAACATTTATATCCACTTGTAGCAGTTCGTCCGGCTTTGATTCAACCAGGAGTGGAGTGATGGCTCAAATTCTGCGCCTAAGTGTAGTGGTCGCTGGTTTAAGTTTGATCGCAGGTATGTGGGGCTGTAGCGAGGACGAGAAGACCACGGTTGTGGGACCGCAAGGGTATGAGGAAGGAGGGGGAAACGTCTTTAGCGTGGAGGAGTTTTCCTTCCCTTCGGCAGACCTGTTACAGGTCGGGGTTATCTATGGCCGGCCACAGGAGGTAGACGTAGACCAGCGGTTCCCGGTCGTCATCTTGGTCCATGCTTTCGCCCGAGACTACCTGCGGGACTGGTTTCAG
This sequence comes from Candidatus Latescibacterota bacterium, assembly GCA_965219385.1. Taxonomy (GTDB): domain Bacteria; phylum Latescibacterota; class UBA2968; order UBA8231; family UBA8231; genus CBDCNM01. The sequence continues at coordinate 640,193 of CBDCNM010000001.1, forward strand.
GCCACGACCTTCTTTGAAGACTTGTTGCTGGAACAGGGCTACCTGGTGCTGGCCATCAATTTGCGGGGACATGGGAATACGTCCCTGCCGGACGACCGCGAGATTCTCACAATAGAAGATATAGAGAACAGCTATCTCGATGTCCAGGCGGCCCTTATCTGGCTGGGGGAACAGCCCGAGGTTGATGCATCCAGGGTCGCGGTGGTCGGCGCCGGATTCGGCGCCAATGTCGCTTATGTAAGCATCGGGCGCTTCCCCCAACAGATAAGGGCCGCGGTGGCTTTGTCGCCGGGTTTCTGGAATCCCAACAATGACAACCAGTCCATAGGTATAGGAGCGGGGTTGGAGCCTTTTGCGCCGCACTCCATGTTGTTTGTGGCGGGTGAGAATGACTTTGCTGTATCGGCTGGGGACACCCTCAGCTCTGCAAAGGTCGCCAGTGAGTTGCACCAGACCACCAGCGAGCCCAAAGAGTTGAAGATCCTGGAGGGGAAAGCGACCTTCGGGACAGGGTTCCTGTGCGATCCTGAGGATCCGCAGTGCGATCCCGAAATTCGGAATTTGCTCTTGGACTGGTTGCGAGACCACCTCTAGAATTTAAGAAGGCTTCTAATGTTCTCCAAGGCAGGCCTTGCCACAACGGCAAGACCTGCTGTTTTCCCCGACTGTCTTGGATCCTTCCATCGTCGTCATCATTCCCGCCTACAACGAAGAAGCCGCTATTGGCAAGGTCCTGGAGGCTATTCCAGGCTCCCTGGTCCGGCGGGTCATTGTGGTAGACAACGGTTCCACCGATCGGACCTCGGCGCGGGCGGCCGCGAAGGGGGCCGCGATCGTATGGGAACCGCGGCGCGGCTATGGACAGGCTTGTCTGAGCGGGATAGCCGCCCTCGGAAATGTCGATATCGTGGTCTTCCTCGACGGAGACTACAGTGATTATCCCGAAGAAATGTCTGCCCTGGTAGCACCCATACTGCAAGGAGAGGCCGACCTGGTCATTGGCTCCCGCACCCTGGGAAGACGAGAAAAGGGGGCGCTTTTGCCGCAGGCGCGTTTTGGCAATGCCCTGGCCACCTGGCTTATTCGCCGGCTTTTCGGGGTGCAATACACCGATCTGGGGCCCTTTCGCGCCATCCGCTCTGGCACGCTCCGCCGCCTGCGGATGGAAGACCGCAACTTTGGCTGGACCGTGGAGATGCAGGTCAAAGCCGCTCGCCTTGGGGTGCGAATCGTCGAGGTCCCGGTGCGTTATCGCCGGCGCATCGGCACGTCCAAGATCAGCGGCACCCTCAGCGGCACTATCCGCGCCGGGTACAAAATTCTCTGGACTATTCTCCGCCACGCCCGCTACCAAAATGAAGAAAGCACCCAGGCGGATGAGAACAGAGGATGAGGAGGAGGATGGCAAGTTGACCCTGGGGCGATAGGCGCCGGGCTAGAAGAAGGCTTCTAAGCGGATCTCTCCCCGAATAGAGGGCTGTTCTGTACAGGACGGCCCTTTTGTTCAGGACGAACAGCCTTGACGGATCCGGGAAGGTGGGATATGTTTCCTGAATCCCATGAAGCTCGAAGACTACGATTTTGACCTGCCGACCGAGCTCATCGCTCAGTACCCTGCCACGCAACGCGATCAGTCTCGCCTCCTCGTCCTGAGCCGGGCGGATGGCTCCATCCGCCATGTGCTCTTCAATAACATCGTCGATTTTTTAAGCCCCACGGATACCTTGGTGCTAAACCAGACCCAGGTTGTGAAGGCGCGCCTCAGAGGTAGACGGGTAGAGACCGGCGGCGAGGTAGAGGTGTTGCTGATCCGCCCGGAACAAGGAGGGTGCTGGCTGGCCATGGGGCGCCCCGGTCGGGGTTTGGCCCCGGGTACCAGGGTGGAAATTGCCGTAAACGGAGCCTGTATCGAAATTGTCGACAGGGCGCCCCGGGGGCGTTTTCTGGTCCGCTGCGAACAGGAAGACATGACCGCATTCATTGAGAAGGCCGGGGAAGTGCCTCTGCCCCCTTATATTCGCCGCCGGCCGGATGCGGAGGATGGCGTGCGCTACCAGACGGTCTTCGCCCGGCACCCCGGAGCCATTGCCGCACCCACTGCGGGTCTACATTTCACTGGCGCTCTCCTCGAGAAAATCGCGGAGACTGGCACTGCGGTGGTTCCACTGACTTTGCATGTGGGGCCGGGTAGTTTTGAGCCCGTGCGCAGCGGCGATCCACGGGGGCACCACCTGGAGTCCGAATACTACGATCTGAGCAAGGAAAGCGCAGCGGCCCTGCGCCGGTGCAAGAGGCGCGGGGGACGAATCGTTGCCGTGGGCACGACCGTGGTGCGCACCCTGGAGACCGTTGCCGAGGCTACCGAAGAGATTGAGCCTGGATGTGGTTGGACTGAAAAATTCATCTTACCTTCCTTCAGGTTCAGAGCCGTCGACGCGCTGGTGACCAACTTTCATCTGCCGCGCTCCAGTTTGCTGCTGCTGGTAGCTGCTTTCGCCGGCCGCGAACGGGTGTTGGAGGCGTATAAAACCGCCGTGGCCCAGGGATACCGTTTCTACAGCTACGGCGATGCCATGCTCATAGTATGAAACATCCACAAGTCGTGGCGATCATCCCCGCCGGTGGTCGGGGTAGCCGGATGGGTGAGGAACTGCCCAAACAGTACCTGCCACTTGGCGGCAAACCCCTGCTTTGCCATACCTTGACCTGTTTTGAAAACAGTCCTCTGGTGGCGGGCATAATCCTGGTGGTGCGCTCCGAGGATATGGATTATTGCCGTGGTCAGGTGCTGGGCGAGCAAACCTTCGGGAAGCTGCGGTGGCTGGTGCCCGGGGGCAGGGAGCGCCATGAATCCGTGTATTGTGGCTTGCGAGCCACAGGGGCAGAGGACGAGATTGTGGTGGTGCACGATGCGGTGCGTCCCTTTGTTTCCCAGGAGCTGCTTGAGCAAGTCATTGAGGCCGCGGTGGTGCACGGGGCCGCCGTAGCCGGGGTAGGGGTTGCGGAGACCATCAAGGAGGTCCAAAATGGACACGTGATCCAGACGCTGGAGCGCAGTCGCTTGTGGAGCATCCAGACACCTCAGGCCTTCCGGCGGTCGCTCCTGCTGGAAGCGCACCAAAATAGGCCCGAGGACCTGAAGGCAACGGATGATGCCATGCTGGTGGAGTATCTGGGGCATGAGGTCCGCGTGGTCGCAGGGGACTCCTACAATCTGAAAATCACCACCCCGGAAGATCTGGTCCGGGCCGAATGGTTGTTGCGGCGGGAGGAGGGAAACGAGATGAAGGCGCAACGGATGCGCGTGGGACAGGGGGTGGATGTACATGCCTTGGTAGAGGGGAGGAAGTTGATTTTGGGAGGAGTCCACATCCCGTTTGACCGCGGCCTGGCCGGCCATTCGGACGCGGATGTCCTGACCCATGCGATTGTGGATGCGTTGCTGGGGGCTGCAGGCTGTGGAGATATCGGTCGTTTATTTCCAGATACGGACGTGCACTACAAAAACATTTTCAGCCTGATTCTGCTCGAGCAAGTCCGGGACCTACTGATTGATAGAGGAGCAAAGATCCACAATATCGACGCCGTGGTCATGGCGCAAAAGCCCAGGCTCGCTCCTCATATACCGACCATGACAGACACCCTCGCAAGAAGCCTGCGGCTGGCTCCCGATTGTGTCTCCCTCAAAGCCACGACCACCGAAGGTCTGGGATTTGCCGGGCGCGAGGAAGGCATTATGGCTCAGGCCGTAGCCCTCTTAGAGATTTAGACGCACGCATGGAAGAGTATATCGAGAGGTTGATCGAGAGCCTGAGTGAATGGAACCCCATGTGGGCGTACGGTTTCCTCTTGCTCAGCGCTTTCCTGGAGAATGTGATTCCCCCTGTGCCGGGGGATACCGTGGTGGTGTTCAGCGCTTATCTGGTGGGCCGGGGCGTCCTGGATTGGCGACCAGTCTATCTGGTCACCTGTGCGGGGGGCATTATCGGTTTCCTGACCATGTACTACCTGGGCTACAGGGGGGGGCGGGCTTTTTTCAGAAGTGGGACAGGGCGATTTTTTTCCAGTGAAAATTTGGCGAAAGCAGAGCAATGGCTGGATCGCTACGGAAGAGCTTTGATCCTGGCCAATCGCTTCCTGAGCGGGATCCGGTCGGTGATTGCCATTGCGGCCGGTATTGGTAGAATGAACTGGAAGCAAGTTGCAGCGTATGGTTCCATCAGCATGGGGATCTGGAATGGGCTGTTGTTCTATGCTGGTTTGTCACTGGGGCAGAACTGGGGTGAAGTAGTGGATTACCTGGAAAAATACAACCGCATATGGATCCTGTTGCTGGCTTTATTTCTGCTTTTTTTACTCTTGCGCCGGTGGTGGATGAGAAGGGATACACAGGCTTGACAAAAAGGCGCAAATGGTCTATTTTAAATCGTTTATTCATGAAAAAAATTGAACGAGAGGTGGAACCTGTGGACGGATTGAGTTGCGGGTTTCGACCAAGTGTTTAATGGGAACCAACCATGACCGATAGGACGTATGCTCCCAAGGCCAAAGAGATCGCGCACCAGTGGTTTGTCGTGGATGCCAGCGACAAGATTCTGGGGCGCCTGGCCGGTGAGATCGCCCGGATTCTGAAGGGCAAACACAAGCCCATGTACGCTCCTTATGCCGATGTCGGAGATTACGTAATTGTGATCAATGCGGACAAACTCAAAGTTACGGGCCGCAAAGCCGAACAAAAAATCTATTACAGGCACACCGGCTATCCGGGAGGGATTCGCTCCGCCCCCTACAGCAAACTCATGGCCGAGCACCCCGAACGAATCCTGCGCAAAGCTGTATGGGGCATGCTGCCGCACAATACCCTGGGGCGCAAAATGTTCAAAAAGCTACGGGTATACGCCGGTGATGAGCATCGGCATGAAGCCCAGAAGCCTGTGGTTTTAGATATCTAGCTTTATCGCAATCGCACGGAAGGTGTTGAGCACATATGCCTGAGGGAACTTACGAAGCAACGGGCCGGAGAAAAACTTCGGTCGCCCGGGTCCGTTTGCACCCTGGTTCGGGAAAGGTGTACATGAACGGGCGCGACATGGCCGATCACCTGCGGCGCGCCTCTCTGGAGTTGATCCTGATGCAACCACTGCAGGTGACCGAAGCCCAGCAACACTTCGATATTCACATCTCCTGTAAAGGAGGTGGATTGCGAGGTCAGGCGGGTGCGGCCAGTCTGGGCATTGCCCGGGCCCTCATCAAATTCGATCCAGGTATGCGGCCGGTTTTGAAAAAAGCCGGATTTTTGACCCGTGATCCACGCGAAAAAGAGCGCAAAAAATACGGCCTGGCCGGGGCCCGCAAACGCTTTCAGTTTTCCAAACGTTGATCTTTTTTAATTAGTATCTGTACCCCAATCACGCACGCCTTTCGATGGGCACAGGAGTGTTCCCGCGGGCGATCCCCGCGGGAATTCTGTGTGTAGACGAGAAAGGCGAAGGAAAAACTCACGAGAAGGAGCAGGCAAATGGCCGAAGTTTCCATACGCGAGCTTCTGGAGGCAGGGACCCATTTCGGGCACCAGACCCGGAGGTGGAATCCCAAGATGAAAGGGTATATCTTTACGGAGCGCAACGGTATACACATCATCGATCTACAGAAGACCATCAAGAAGATCGAAGAGGCCTGCCAGGCAGTGCACCGGACTGCACAGGCGGGGAAACCCATTCTCTTCGTAGGCACCAAAAAACAAGCGGCGGATATCATCGATCAGGAATCCGAACGCTGCGAGATGTTCCACGTTACCGAGCGCTGGCTGGGCGGGATGTTGACCAACTGGCAGACCATCCGCATGAATATACGCCACCTCGACCATCTCGATCGCATTTCCACCGATGGTACGTATGAGAAATTAAAGAAAAAAGAGGTTCTTTTGCTGGAAAAAGAGCGCCTCCGAATGGGTAAGACCCTCTCGGGTATCCGCAAGATGGGAGGGCTCCCCGGGCTCGTCTTCATCATTGACGTCAAGAAGGAGCACACCGCTGTCCGCGAAGCAAAAAAGCTCGAAATTCCCTCTGTCGCCATCATCGATACTAATTGCGATCCCGATGAGGTTACCTATGCGATTCCCGGGAACGATGATGCGATCCGTTCGATCAAGTTGATCACCCACTTGATAGCTGAAGCCACAATAGAAGGCAGAGCGGCTGCGAAAGAGGACGACGAAAAAAGGGAAGATGACCGGGAAGAAACCAGGGCTGAGGATGTGGCTGGTGAGGAAAGCGAGAAACTTGAGACAACACTGGAATCCGACGCCAATTGAGGGGGTACTCGTCAGACAAGAGTAGAAGGGGTTATGGCTGAAATATCGGCGAAACTAGTAATGGAACTCCGGGGAAAAACCGGGCTTGGCATGATGGATTGCAAGAAGGCCCTGCAGGAGACTGGAGGAGACCTCGAAGAAGCGGTAGACTACCTGCGCAAGCAGGGTATGGCGGCCGTTGAAAAACGAGCCGGGCGCGAAGCTAGTGAAGGCCTTATTGCTTCCTACGTCCACCCGGGGGATCGCCTGGGAGTTCTGGTAGAAGTCAATTGCGAGACGGATTTTGTCGCTCGCACCGATGATTTTCAACAATTTGCCAAAGATGTGGCCATGCACATCGCCGCGTCCCGACCGCTGGCTGTTGATCGGGAAGATCTGGATCCCGAAACCACTGAGAAAGAACGATCTATCTACCTGGAACAGGCCAAGAACGAGGGGAAACCAGAGCACATCGCCGAGAAGATGGTCACGGGACGGTTGGAGAAATACTACCAGGAGGTTTGCCTCCTCGAGCAACCCTTCGTAAAGAATCCGGACCAGACGGTCAAGGACCTGGTAATCGAGTTGACCGCCAAGGTGGGCGAGAGGGTCACTATTCGTCGTTTCGCCTGTTTTCGCCTGGGAGAAGAAGATTAGTATCTCGCAACACCTTGCCCCCACCGGCCTTGGCGTAAGGGCGGTGGGGGGCTGCCAGCGAGCGCAGCAGTAGGGGGGCCTCTACGTTGATTGCGCTCGTGCTCGGGGCCCGCCGGGACCGGGAATTGTAAAACAGTCTCTCAGCAGGACGGCATTGCTATGTTGGACGAAATTTTCCAAGATGTGCGCGAACAAATGGAGAAAGTGGTGGAGGCGTTGCGCCGTGATCTGGCTACCATTCGCACCGGACGGGCTTCAACCGCCATGCTGGATGGGATTCGCATCGATTACTACGGCACTTCCACTCCCTTGAATCAGCTGTCAACCCTCAGTGTTCCCGAACCTCGCTTGATCATGATTAAACCCTGGGAGCAGAATGTGATCCCGGACATAGAGAAGGCGATTCGGGCCGATGCCGCTCTCGGGCTCAATCCGTCGAACGACGGCACAGTCATTCGCATTCCCATCCCGGAATTGACAGAGGAACGGCGCAGGGATATCACCAAGGTGGCCCGTCAGCGGGCAGAGGAGGGGCGGGTCGCGGTGCGCCATGCCCGCAGAGAGGGCATGGACTTGCTGCAGCAAGCCCAGAAAGAAGGCGAAATCCCCGAGGATGACGCGCGCCATGGGCAGGGGACGATTCAGAAAATGACCGATGAGTTCATCGAGCAGGTCGACCAGGTGCTGGCGAATAAAGAACAGGAGATTATGGAGATCTGATGAGATCCCCTGATCTTTGCGGCGGTTTATCTAGGCTGGATCAGGCGAAACAAGAAAGGGGAAACAGGGTAGAGTTGGATGAAGTTATCAATTTCTGAGCAAACACCTCAGGATCTGAATGCCAGCAATGGACAAGAGAAGGGTTTTACGACTCTTCTTTTTGTTTTTTTGGCGGATGTGGAAAGATGATCTTTCAACTCCTGCTGGCCATGCGTCCCAGGCAGTGGATCAAAACCCTTTTTCTCCTGCCGGCGCTCATCTTTTCCAAACACATTTTGGACTGGGATTACGTTGCCTATAGCATGGGGGGGGTGGTGTGTTTCTGGATGATGAGCAGCGCGGTGTACCTGTTCAACGATGTTTTCGACCTCGAACGAGACCGGATCCATCCCAGTAAATCCAAACGGCCGATCGCCGCTGGAAAGGTGCCCATTTCAGTAGCGCTGGCAACCGCTGGTGGATTGCTTGTCGCAGGGTTTGGGGGGGCCTTTGCGTTGCGTCCTCAATTCGGCTTTGTGGTGTTGATTTACGCCCTGATAAACCTGGCCTATTCCTTCAAATTGAAGCACGTGGTGCTGATTGACGTATTGATCGTGGCTTCCGGGTTTCTCCTGCGGGCCCTGGCGGGAGCGGTGGTTATTGAGGTGGTGATCTCCACCTGGTTTATCCTGTGTGCTTTCATGTTGGCCCTGTTTCTGACGGTGGTAAAACGCCGTCAAGAACGAGTAGTACTGGAGGGAATCGCAGGAGAGCATCGGGAAATCCTCCCAGAGTACAGCCTGCCTTTTCTGGATCAAGTCATTTCGGTATTGACCTCCGCCACGCTGGTCTGTTACGCGCTGTACGCCATGGGGGTGGGGGAAGACACCCAACGCCACATGCAGTGGACTATTCCCTTTGTCCTCTATGGAATGTTGCGCTATCTGTTCATAGTCTATCGATTGGGGGACGGAGAGAATCCAACCGCTGTGGTCTGGCAAGATCGTCCTTTGCAGGTCGCCCTGATTTTGTGGCTGGTCGCCAGTGTGCTAGGGCTGTATATCCTTCCTTAAGAAGCGATCCAGTCCCCTGGTACGAGGATGGTGGAGCAGAGCGGGATCGAACCGCCGACCTCAGGCTTGCAAAGCCCGCGCTCTCCCAACTGAGCTACTGCCCCAACTAATCTTGCCCGGCTTCAGTTGTTCCGCGACTGACTTAAATTTTAAAAATAGGTACAATGCTCGAACCCGTCAACAAGCCCTAGCTAGATGAAAATTGACTGGTTCGCAACCACATAGGTGTTTGAATGGGGCCTGGACGTTCCTCTGACAGGGACGGCGGGGAGGCAGCCCGGTGCCCCTCGCCAAGCGTAGCTCAGTTTGCTTCCAGTTCTATGTCTTCTTCGCTGGCTTCATCCAGGACCGTGGCTGTCTTGTCCTGGTTTTTTTCCAGGAGCTGGAGGCTGCGGACCTGGATCTCGACCAGGGAGTGAGGGTTTTCCTCCTCGTCTCTCCAGCTGTGGCTGCGAAGCCGTCCGGCCACAAAAACCGCGGTTCCTTTATGAAGTCTTTCGCGGGCGAATTCGGCCAGTTTGTGCCAGATGATGATGTTGAAGAACGAGGATTCTTCCTGCCACTCGCCATTGCGGTCCCGATAGGGGCGATTGACGGCGAGCCGGGCCGCGAGCCGGGCAACCCCGTTATCCACAAAGCGGAACTCTGGATCTTGAACCAGACGGCCGCTGAGGGCAACCTGATTGATGGCGGGCATTTTCAATTCGGACATGGCAAAACCTCCGTGCGTGAGGGTGGAAGGGTATCCCGGTTCGACCAAGTTTGCCAACCGGGGCTGTCCAACGGTTAGCAGGATCTATGCCACGGCCATGGTTTATTTTATAAATGATTGTTTTATTTTGATCTATGCCTTTTAGGGGCGATTGCTTTCGGGAGCCCTGAGTGGGAATAATAAGAGTCAGTAATGGGTAGGTTGCGAAACACAGTGGAAAGCGATCAGGGCGACCCGGGGTTGGCTCAGTACTTTACCCCTGCCCCGGTAGCCGAGTTTATGTGGAAGGTGGTTCAGCTTTATGCAGATGGCGCGCTTGGCCCTGGGGCGAGAATCATCGATCCTGCTGCGGGGAGGGGAGATATCCTGGATGCGGTCCTGGCACAGAGAAGTGTATCCGCCGGGGGGGTCTACGGCATTGAGGTCGATCCAAGTCTGGCCGACCAGCGGGTCGGCCAGACCAACAAGGCCCGTTTTTACACAGGGGACGGTTTGCTGGATAGGTTTCCAGGCGTAATACCCGGTAGCTTCGAAGTGGTCATCGGCAATCCCCCCTTCGGTCGCCTGGGCAAAATCCTGCCCTACAAAGCAGGAGAAGACCGGTGGAATAGCTTCGAAATATGGCGGGCCGGCGCCAAGAACAAATCGGGCCTATCGAGTGGGCAGGAGGGTCGGAGCATTGCCATTGATCAGCTCTTCATAGAACGGGCCCTGAGCCTAGTCAGGCCCGAGGGTTTGATTGCCCTTATTTTGCCCGAGGGATTTTTTGCCAATCAGCGGCTGCAGGCAGCCCGCGATTGGGTGCTGGAACGGGCGGCGGTGCTGGGAGTGGTCGCCCTTCCTGAGAACGCGTTTTGCCGACCAGGATTGCACGCCAGGACATCCACGGTTTTTCTCCGCAAGATCTCCGCTGGCAAGAGGGGGCATGATTCCGTCGTGCTGGATGGCGATACAGGAGAAAGCAGCGGAATGTCCCTGCAAAGCTTCCTGGCGAAGACCCTGGAAAATCTGCGCCGGGCCCATCGGGGCGGGGAAGGCACATCCTGCATCCGCGTACCGGCCCGCCAGTTAAAGGGGGAGCGCTGGGATGTGAGATTCTGGCAGGGCAGGAAGCGGGTCCTCAGGCTTGATCCAAGGCTCCCGCTCGTGCGCCTGGGCGATTATATAGAGCACTTGACCTATGGACCTATTGTAACAGGGGGCCACCCCCAGCATGTAGAGGACGGAATCCAGGTCATCCGCCAGGGAGATTTTGCCGAGACCGGTCTGTACCTGAAACAGGCTCTAAGCGTATCTGAGAACAGTGTGTACGATCCTTCGCGCAGCAGGGTGCGCAAGGGGGATCTGTTGCTGCCGCGCTCTGGGGCAGGAGTCCTGGGCAAGAATCGTCTGGCGGTTTACACCGGTGAAAAGCCAGCAAATATCGGATGTTTCGTGGATCTGATCCGGCTGCGAGGGCTCAATGCCTTCTACGCCTGGTTTTTTTTAAAAACCCAGCCGGGCTGGAATCAGATCCGCTCTATTATCAACGGAGTTGGCACGCCCAATATCAACTTTTCAGAAATCCGTTCTCTGCGCCTCCCTCCCATCCCTCCAGAGGAACAAAAGCATCTTGAGATTCGCTATCTCAAAGAAGTCTGGCCCTTGCATTGTCGCAGGGAAGAGAGCCCTGGAATCCGCTTTCGTGCCGGGGAGTGCTTCAGGTGTATCGTGCACGATCTGGAGCGGTTTCTAGAGGGTGGGGACCGATCCCTGGGACGATAACTGCTTGTCTATAATCGAATCCCTATGTACATTTCATAGTAAGTTTTTTCAGGATATACATTTAGAAGACTTTTTAGAGTCTTACAGGCCACTGCTCATGCGTGCCAAGTACACCAATCGCCTGCTGGAGGAGACCAGCCCCTACCTGAAACAACACGCCCACAACCCGGTGGATTGGTACCCATGGGGCCGTGAGGCACTCGAACGGGCGCGCGCAGAAGACCGGCCCATCCTGCTTTCCGTCGGATACTCGGCATGCCACTGGTGCCACGTGATGGAACACGAGTCTTTCGAAAACGAAGAGATTGCCCGGATCATGAACCAGTACTTCGTCAACATAAAGGTGGACCGGGAGGAGCGTCCGGATCTGGATGAAATCTACATGGGAGCGGTGCAGGCCATGACGGGCAGCGGCGGCTGGCCCATGACGGTGTTTCTGGCTCCGGACCTACGGCCTTTTTACGGCGGGACCTACTTTCCTCCGGAAGACCGGTTCGGACGGCCTGGTTTCCCCAGGGTACTGCAGGCTGTAGCCGAGCACTACCACAACAACCGCGATACCATTGAAGAAAATGCCACCCGATTGACCGAGGCTCTGGAGCAGAATGCGAATTTGCTGGTGCCGCAGGTCCAGATCGAAGAGGATGTGCTGGAGAAGGCTTTTCGGCGCTTCAGCGACAGCTTTGATCGAACCTGCGGGGGCTTTGGCGGTGCCCCGAAGTTTCCCGCGAGCATGAGTCTGGCCCTGTTGTTGAGATACCATCGCCAAAGTGGCAGTCCCGACGCCCTCGACATGGTCGAACACACCTTGAAAAGGATGGCTAACGGAGGGCTGTACGATCACCTGGGAGGAGGGTTTCACCGCTATTCGGTAGACGAACGCTGGCTGGTCCCTCACTTTGAAAAGATGCTCTACGACAACGCGCTGCTCTCCTGGGTGTACCTCGAGGCCTTCCAGGTGACGGGAGACGCTTTTTACCGACGGGTGGTAGAGGAAACCCTGGATTATGTCTGCCGCGAAATGACCCAGCCCGAAGGGGGGTTTTACGCCACCCAGGATGCCGACAGCGAAGGGGAAGAAGGCAAGTTTTTCGTCTGGCTGCCCGAGGAGATCGAAGAGGTGCTGGACGAGGAAGAGGCCCGGCTTTTCATGCGCTACTACAATGTGCTCCCTGAGGGCAACTTCGAACACGGGACCAGCATCCTGCACGTGGACGCCACAGTCCCCGAATTGAGCCGTTTTATCGGGGTGGAGGAGGAGGCGATGCAACGCGCCATAGACAAGGGCAGGGAGCGGCTCTTTGCCATGCGGCAGCGGCGGATCCCCCCAGGGCGGGATGAGAAGATACTGGTTTCCTGGAATGGATTGATGATCAGCGCCATGGCCCGGGCCTATCAGGTACTGGGCGTGGAGGCTTATCTGCAGGCAGCACAGGGTGCGGCGGATTTTATCCTCGATCACATGCTCGAAGAGGGTGAATTGCTGCATACCTACAAGGATGGCAGGGCCCATCTGGAAGCCTACCAGGACGATTACGCCTGTTTCATCAACGGTCTGCTCGATCTTTACGAAGCCAGTTTCGACCCTTGCTGGCTCCGGTTCGCGCGGGAAATGAATCGGGTGATGGTCGAGCGGTTCTGGGACGGGGATAAGGGAGGTTTTTTTTATACTGGAGAGGGGAGCGAGGATCTGATTGTGCGGACCAAAAACCCCTTTGACAATGCGACTCCATCTGGAAACTCTCTGGGAACCTTGGCGCTGCTGCGACTGGCTGCTCTGGGTGGGGATATGGGCCTGCTGGAGAAGGGAGAGCAGACTTTGAAATTGTTTGGCGATTTGATGAGCCGCGCTCCTTCCAGTTGTGCCCAGATGCTGTGTGCGCTCGATTTCTATCAGGGACCGCCTTACCAGGTCGCCATCGTCGGGGGACCACAGGAGCGCAAGGTTTTTCTGGAAACCCTGCACGGAAGGTTTTTGCCCAACAAGGTCCTGGTGGTGGGGAATCCGTCGGACTACCCGGAGGATCTGGTTGATTACCTGCCGTTGCTGGAGGGAAAGCTGCACGGAGATGCAGAGCAGGTCAGGATTTACGTGTGCCGCAACTCGGTCTGCTCTCAACCCGTAGGCACAACCGAAGAACTGACCAGTCTACTCGAATCCCCACAGCCTGGTGATATATCTGAATGGAGGTCTTGAGATCCCCCCTTTCTTTGTATCAGGATCTGAACGGAATGGATAAACGTGCGCTATGGCCGAGCCTTGTCACTGGTACATTGCTCGCTGGCGGCTGTGCGCCCCCGGTAGTCCCGGCGATGCAGGAGCTACCAAAACAAATAACGGTGGCCGATACAGCCTTCGACCCGGATCGACTGGGCGTCACGCCGCATCTACAGTCCTATACAGAGAAACGCGGCTTTCCCGAGTACGTGCTTGGTCCCGGGGACCTGCTGGGGATCACCTTGCGAGAGGTGGAGTTGACCACCGAGCTGGTAGCCGTGCGTCCCGACAGCAATATCTCGTTCAACCTGGTGGAAAATACCCGGGCTGGCGGCCTTACGCTAAGGGAACTGGACAAAGCTCTCACCAGGGAAGTGGCCCTTTTCCTGAAAGAGCCCAAGATCGATATCCAGATCGCGGAATACAACAGCAAGAAGGTTTCGCTCCTGGGGGCCGTGCAGAGCATTCCCATGGCAGAGCAGCAAACCGGACAGGGGCAGTACCCGCTCAAGGGCAAGTCCAGGGTGCTGGATATGATTCTCATGGCCGGTGGCACCACCCAGGATGCCCAGTTGAATAAGGTGCAGTTGAACCGCGGCGGCCGATCTTATACCCTGAACCTGCAGCGCAGCCTGTCCACCGGCGACCAGAGCCACAACGTGATTCTCCAGGGGGATGATATTATCGTCGTCCCCGGGGCGAGCCAGCTCAACAAAAAGGTGATCGTCCTCGGCCAGGTCAGGTCCCCCGATGTGTACCTGTTTCCCGAAGATGCCAGTTTGATGGATGCGATCAGCAAGGCACAGGGGGTGTTGCCTACGGCCCTCACAGAAGATATCCGGGTGATTCGGAATACCAGCGAAGGACCGAAGATGTTTTCCGTGGACTTCAATCGGATCACCACGGACCTGGATCTGCGGCAGAACATACCCCTTAACAACAACGATATCGTCTTTGTCCCGAAGAAAGATTAGGAATGGCCGGGCTTATAGCAGTCGACAGCATTCTGGATACAATAGGGCATACTCCGCTGATCCGCTTGCAGCGGATCCGGCCCGATAGCGGCAGTGAAATCTATGGAAAACTGGAAGCCCAGAATCCCGCCGGCAGCGTCAAAGACCGCATTGGCGTGAGCATGATCCGAGCGGCGGAGCGCAGCGGGGTGCTCAGAGAGGGAATGAGCATCGTGGAGCCCACCAGCGGCAATACCGGGATCGCCTTGGCCATGGCCGCCGCTGCCCTGGGATACCGTCTGATCCTGACCATGCCGGAAAGCATGAGCATTGAACGCCGCTCGGTGATGGCCAGCTACGGCGCTGAAATCGTGCTCACCCCCAGCCGTGAAGACATGGCGGGGGCCATTCGCAAAGCCGAAGAATTAAAGGCTCGGAATCCCGAGAATATCTTCATGCCTCAGCAATTCCTCAATCCGGCCAATCCGCAAATTCACCGCGAAACCACAGCCAGAGAGATCCTGGAGGCCATAGGAGGCGAACTGGATGCCTTTGTCGCCGGTGTGGGGACGGGCGGGACCATCACCGGAGTGGGAAGCATTCTAAAGGCAGAATTGCCGACCATCCACATTGTGGCGGTGGAGCCGGCGCGCTCACCTGTGCTATCCGGCGGCCGACCAGGGCTGCATGGCATCCAGGGAATCGGTGCAGGTTTCGTGCCTGAGGTGCTGGAGCGGAGCCTCGTTGATGAGGTAATCGCCGTAGGAGATGAAGAGGCCTTCCACTATACCCGAAGATTGACGCGGGAGGAGGGGTTACTGGTCGGGCCTTCATCGGGAGCAAATGTGGCCGCAACGCTGCGGGTGGCCGGGGAAATCGGGCCGGGAAAACGTCTGGTCACGATCCTTTGCGACACCGGTTTCAGGTATTTCAGCGTGGACGGATTTATGGCCGAGTCCGGTTCATCTCACTAGCAACATTTTCTGGACGGCCCGTCCGGAGGCCTTGTGCAGGAACAGCAAATAGACCCCACTGGCCATATCTTTGCCACGCTCGTCTTTTTCATCCCATTCTATCTGAAAAACAAGATCAGGCGGATGGTGGTCATGGATTGTTCGCTCAAAGGGTTGGCACAAAGGGGGCATTTGACACGACGGTCTAGTGTTGTGTCGTAGAGATTCGTTCACAAAGTCTCTTGATTTTCGCGAGGATGGAATCGGCCGTAGCCGTCCATACGAAAGGGTGCGCGTTGGCGTTCCATTGGGCGGTATAGCGTTCGATGCGCTCGATGCGCTCGATGCGCTCTCTTACCTTGCGGAACGAGTGCCGCCGAACCGCCTGGCGCGTGATGATGTTGAACCCAATCTCCACCTGGTTGAGCCACGAAGCATAGGGGGGGGTGTAGTGAAGGTGAAATCGGGGGCGCCGCGCCAGCCACTTTTTGACCTTGGCATGCTTGTGGGTGGCGTAATGGTCAACCACGAGATGCACGTCGAGACCGCGGGGCACGTTGTCCTCGATGTGGCGTAGGAACGGGAGGAACTCCTGGTGACGATGACGGGGCTTGCACGGAGTCATCACTTCACCGGTGGCCACGTCCAGGGCGGCAAACAGAGTGGTGGTGCCATGGCGCTTGTAGTCGTGCGTAACCCCTTCCACGTAGCCCAGGCCCAGGGGCAACAGGGGCTGACTTCGTTCCAACGCCTGGATCTGGCTCTTCTCGTCGACGCATAAAACCAGGGCGTGCTCGGGGGGATGCATGTATAAGCCGACGATATCCCGTACTTTGTCGACCAAGAAAGGATCGGTGGAAAGCTTGAAGTGCTTGTGTCGGTGGGGCTGCAAACCATACGTGCGCCCGATGCGATGCACCGCGTCCTTGGTGAGGCCGGTTTCCGCGCCCATGGAGCGCACCGACCACTGGGTTCGGTCTTGGGGCTTGGTCTTCAGCGTCTTGTATACCACCTCGGCCACCTGCTCGTCGGTGATCAATCGCGGCGCCCCTGAACGCAGTTCATCATGCAAGCCATGGAGTCCGTTTTCGAGAAAACGCCGGCGCCACTTGCCCACCGTAGCGCGCGTCACACCCACCGCTGCAGCGACCGCTTCATGGGGCCAGCCTTCGGCGGCCCAAAGGACGATCTCCGCTCGCCGCACCCACCCGTGTGGAAGACTCCGTGATTGGGCCATCGATTCCAATTGTTCTCGGTCCGACGCACTCAGCGCTAACGGCGTTAACGGACGCCCCATCGCCATAGATCTCTCCTTTCAGAAGGGGTGGTAAGAGAAACCTACGACATGACCACCATCTCGTAAAGTTATTTATACGACGCAACACTAGACGCTAGAATCCGCCCAGAAGTTCCAGCATCTGGAACTGCGTTGACATTATATTGACGTTGAGTATATTTATCAAAGTCGCGTTTGTTTTGTATACGTTTCAACCCCAGAGAAGAAACCATATCCCGAGGCTGATCTCCCATGATGCAAATTGGAGATCTGGCGACCAAAGCCGGCATTACTACACGGACAATACGCTACTACGAAGAACTGGGCATCATTGAGCCTGAAGAGCGTTCCGAGGGTGGTTTTCGACTTTATTCCGAAATCCAGCTGAGACGTCTGCACATCATTCAAAGTCTGAAATCCCTGGGTTTTGAACTTGAACGCATTCGCGAGCTTTTCAATCTGCAGCACTGTGCCGAGACCGGTGGGGATTTATCCCGGACCATGATCGAACTCCTCGCTGATCAGCAGCGGAAGATCGATGCGAAAATTTGTCACTATCTGGAGATGAAAGAGTGGAATGCTCAGGCCATAGAAGTACTCAAAGGGTGCATGTCTTGTTCTATCAAGGTGTTTGAGCGGGACTGTCACAAATGCGAGGTATACAAGCAACACGCCGAAGTGCCCGACGTGATTGAATGTGCTATTTACGCCGGGTGATCGAAGGGTGATGAGGATAAAACGGCCAGATCGTAGATTGAGAGGTAAAACATGATTAATGTGACGGAAGCAGCGACTCAGAAGATCAGATCCCTGCTGGAAGAACAGGGAAATCCCGAGTACGGGTTGCGGGTAGGTGTCATGGGGGGGGGGTGTTCAGGATTCCAGTACAATCTGGCTTTTGAGGATAGTGCGGGAGAGATGGATCAGGTTCTAGAGACTGAGGGCGTAAGGGTTTTTATTGACGCCAAGAGTTGTCTCTATCTGAACGGCGTAACCCTGGACTACGCCGATGGGCTGATGGGGGCCGGGTTTAAAATCCACAACCCCAATGCTCGTTCCACCTGTGGTTGCGGGGAGTCCTTCAGCGCTTGAAAAGGCCTTGCAGGATGGCCGCTACATCCGTTTACTTCGATAATCTGGCCACGACTCCTGTGGACCCCAGGGTTGTGGAAGCCATGCTGCCGTACTTTACCAAACACTTTGGCAATGCGGCCAGCAAGAGCCATGGCTTTGGTTGGAAAGCCGCCGAAGCGGTTGAGCAGAGCCGGTCTCAGGTGGCGCGATTACTCGGTGCTGCATCCCCTCAGGAGATCATTTTTACCAGCGGTGGCACCGAGGCCAACAATCTGGCCCTCAAGGGCGTAGCCGAGTACTACCGGCGCGAGGGCAATCATATCGTCACCTGTGCTATCGAGCACAAATCGGTGCTGGACTGCTGCAGGAGCCTGGAGGACCGCGGATACCAGATCACCTATCTGCTGGTTGATGGCTACGGTCGGGTCGATATGGACAGGTTGCGGGCATTGGTTTCCGACCAGACTATCTTGATTTCGGTCATGGCGGCAAACAATGAGATCGGCACGATTCAGCCGCTGAAGGAAATCGGTGTTTTTGCCAAAGAACAAGGTATCCTCTGGCACTGCGACGCAGTACAGGCAGCTGGCAAAATTCCGCTCAATGTCCAGGATCTGGGCGTGGACTTGCTCGCGCTTTCGGCCCACAAAATTTATGGTCCCAAAGGTGTGGGCGCCCTGTATATTCGTTCGCGCCGGCCGCGCGTGCGGCTGAAGCCACAGATTGAAGGGGGGGGGCACGAGCGCGGTTTGCGCTCGGGAACCCTGGACGTGCCGGGTATCGTCGGACTGGGGAAGGCCTGTGAGTTGTGTGGGCAGGAACTGGAAGTCGAGGCCGATCGGCTCAAATCTCTGCGCCAGCAGCTGTATCTGGGAATCGCTCAACAACTCGAGGATGTTCAGCTTAATGGACACCCGCGGGATCGGCTCCCGGGCAATTTGCATTTGAGTTTTCCCGGAGTAGATGGGGCGGGATTATTGCTGGCCTTAGAGGAGATTGCCCTTTCCGCTGGTTCGGCCTGTAGCTCGGCATCTGGAGAGCCGTCCCACGTGCTCAAAGCCGTTGGATTGGAGGACGATATGGCATTTTCTTCGGTGCGTTTTGGGTTGGGGCGTTTCAACCAGGCCGGGGAAATCGACTATGTCATCGGACGTGTGACCGAAGAGGTAAATCGTCTGCGGGTTGTGTCTTTTTAAGGAAATACGCTGAGAATTGCAGGAGGGTAATATGAGCTTAACTTCGAGCCAATTGGTCAATAAAACCAAGCAGGAAATCAAAGAAATAGCCCCGGATGAAGTCCATCGGGCTCTCCAGGAAGGACAGAGGATCCACCTGGTGGATATCCGCGAGCGGGAGGAGGTCATGGACGGTTATATCCCCAACGCCGCCCTCATCCCCCGTGGATTCCTGGAACTGGACGTCGAGGAAGAGGTATCCATGGATCGGGATGCGCCGATCGTTCTCTACTGCCAGGGCGGCACCCGCTCCGCCCTGGGGGCCAGGGATCTGGCGTTCATGGGCTATACCAATGTGAGTTCGATGATCGGCGGTTTCAAGGGCTGGAAGGATGCTGGCTTTGAGATCGAACAGAATGGCTTGCTCTCGGAGGATGACTTGCGGCGCTATGCTCGTCATATCACCCTGCCCGAGGTCGGAGAAAAAGGACAGCAGAGGTTGCTCAAGGGCAGAGTCCTGCTGGTGGGTGCGGGCGGATTGGGATGTCCGACCGCACTTTATCTGGCCGCGGCGGGGGTGGGCACCTTGGGACTGGTGGACGCCGATGTCGTCGATATGAGCAACCTGCAGCGCCAGGTCCTTTTCGGGGAGTCGGATCTGGGACGGCCCAAAGTAGAGGCCGCAAAGGAGCGGCTGCTGGATTTAAACCCCGGTATCGTGGTGCATCCGCATCATGTGCTGCTCACCTCGGACAATATAATGGATATCATCGCGGCCTACGACATCATCGTCAATGGATGCGATAATTTTCCCACCCGCTATCTGGTCAACGATGCGGCCGTGCTGACAGGCAAACCCGTGGTGGATGGCAGTATTTTTCGCTTTGAAGGCCAGGCCACGGTGTATGCGCCAGGCGAAGGGCCGTGCTACCGTTGCCGTTATCCCGAACCTCCACCTCCAGGAGAGGTGCCTAGTTGCGCCGAGGGGGGGGTGCTGGGGGTACTGCCCGGAATCATCGGGGTGATGCAGGCTACCGAGGTGGTCAAATTGATCCTCGGCGAGGGCCAACCTCTTATTGGCCGCATGCTGGCCTACGATGCTATGGACATGAAGTTCCGGGAATTTAAACAACGGCGGAATCCCGGGTGCCCGGTATGTGGAGAAAATCCCACCGTAACCGAGCTGATAGACTACGACCAATTTTGTGGTTTGCCTTCTGTCTGATTGATCGACTTCTTCACATGTTGCAACGGGCGCTGGTCGAAATGATCAGCGCCCGTTTTTTTGGAGAGGAGAAATGGAGTTCAGCCAAAAGGAAAGGCTCATCCTTGAACTGGACCAGGGCTCCGACCAGGATCCCATGCTGGATTGGGTGAAGGTATTTGGCAATGCGCATCCGGTAGAAATAGAATTGGGCATTGGCAAGGGGCGTTTTCTGATCGAGGCGGCCCAAAGCCATCACCAGGTAAATTATATCGGCATTGAACGAGCCGCCAAATACCTGCGCATTGCCCAAACCCGAAGCCTGAAGCGGAACCTGCGGAATATCCGTCTAGTGAGGGTGGATGCCCAGGAATTCCTCGAATTTTTCGTGCCCCTGGAATCCGTTCGGGCTATTCACCTGTATTTCCCGGATCCCTGGCCCAAGAAAAGACATCACAAGCGTCGTCTTTTTAATGAAAATTTTCTGCGGGAGGTTGAGCGCATCCTGGAGCCGGAAGGACGCTTGTGGCTGGCCACCGATCACAAAGGCTACTTTATGGCGATGGGGGAGGTGTTGGATGCGAGTACCTGCCTGGGTGAGATAGAGGCGGAATGGCCTGGGTTAAAAACCAATTATGAGGAAAAGTACGCAAGCCAGGGAAAGACCATACACCGAAGGATTTTGGAGAAATTCCGCTCCGCTATTAAGTAAATCTGTTGCACGCTCAGTGGGGGCCTTGAGAGCCTTTCCCTGTGAGGATTGTGCCAGGGCCGAAGTAGCAAAGGCTTGTGTAAGGAGACATCACGCTTTTCAGTGTAATTAATACACTATTCAGTGTGGTTATTCTGGTCCCCGATATACTCGAATTGGCCGCGGTCTCTACCCCGGAAGAATCTGTCCCATCTACTTGATAAAATTGTGCTTGACAGCACCCCCTCAAAAATATATACTAATAGTAGGTGGTGGAAAGTGGTGGAAAGTGGTGGAAATAGGTTCTAACTGGGATTACAGCTCAAGGGCTCCATGACCATGCAGTTTTTAGGCGAATACGATGTTCCGGTTGATGCCAAGGGGCGCATTTTTGTGCCGGCGGATTTCCGCAAGAAGTTACCCCCCGAGGCCGGGGAGACTTTTGTGGTAGTTCGCGGGTTTGATCGCTGTCTCACCGCGTATCCGCAGCACATCTGGGGAGCGACGGCCAATAAAATGTTGCTCCTGCCCCAGACGGAACGCAAGGTGAGGGTATTGATTCGTGGCATGCTTTCCCAGGCCGCAGAAGTCAGGCTCGACCGCCAGGGACGTGCCAGCATACCCCGCAAGTTGCTGGAACGGGTGGCTATAACCGACAGCATGGTCGTCATAGGCGCCCTGGACAAGCTGGAGTTCTGGAAGCCCGACGATTGGCATCATTTTATGCAGGAGGCAGATCCCGCCCTGGAAGAGGTGGCAGAGAGCCTCGATCTATAGGCCATTTTCCGGGCTGAAAGGGCAATGGATTTTCACGTTCCGGTCATGGTGCGCGAAGTCGTCCAGGGACTGGTTGCGGATCCCGGGGGGGTGTACCTGGATGTTACGGTGGGAGGTGGCGGGCACAGCCGAGCCATCCTGCAGGCCCTGAGTCCATCTGGACGGTTGATCGCCGTAGACCGGGATGGAGAAGCGGTGGAGGTCGCGCGCCGGATGTTCGGGGAAAACCCCCGGCAGGTCGAGTTCCTGCGCGGGAGTTTTGTGGAACTAAAGCAGCTTCTGAAACAATGCCAGGTGGAGGCCGCCCATGGGATTTTGTTCGATCTGGGGGTGTCCTCCCATCAGATTGATGAGCCATCAAGGGGGTTCAGCTATCGGGAAGAAGGCCCCCTGGACATGCGTATGGATCCACGAGAGGGGGCATCGGCGGCGGAACTGATCGAGTTGAGTACGGAGACGGAGTTGGCCCGGTTGATAAAGCAGTACGGGGAAGAGGCGCAGGCTCGGCGGATCGCTCGATCCATCCGTCGGTTGAGCCAGCGCAGGTCACTTGAGACCACCTCGGACTTGAGAAGGGCAGTGGAAGCCACGCATCCACGTCATCTGAGCAAGACCCTGGCGCGGGTATTCCAGGCATTTCGCATAGCAGTCAATGATGAATTAGGGCAGCTGGAAAAAGGCCTGGAGGCCACAATCGACATCCTGACTCCCGGAGGGCGACTGGCTGTGCTCGCGTACCATTCTCTCGAAGATCGGCTGGTTAAAACCAGATTGGCCGAACTTATACGGGGCTGTATTTGTCCTCCGGAGTTGCCGGTATGCGGCTGTGGTAGAAAACCGCGGTTTAGAAGCGTACTCCGCAAACCGCAAAGAGCAGGCGAGGAAGAGGTCGGGACCAACCCCAGGGCTCGCAGCGCCATGTTGCGGGTGTACGAAAAGCTATGAGGTGAGCATGGTGAAGAAGAATGGAGATCGCGGTGGTGTACCCCTTTTGCACCGCAAGTACATTGTCCTGGTAATTCTGCTGGTGGCAATCACCGTTTTGTACACCTGGAAAAAGGTCGAATGGGCCAGTGTCGCACAGCGGATAAGCAATGCCGAGGCCCAAACAGATCGTCTGGTAGAAGAAAGATCAAAGCTGATGGCCGGGATCGCGTTGAGGAAAAGACCGGGTAACATCAAGAAGATAGCCGAGGACAAATTGGGTATGGTGTATCCCGCCGGCAGGGTAGTCAATCTGGTACTAGATGCCCCAGAGGAAGGAGCGGCGCAATGAACCAGGGCAAGCATCAGAAAAAAGAGGGTCTGGACTACAAGCGCCTTTGGTGGGTTCTGGCTGGCGGGGCCGTGTTCTGGCTGGTGCTGGTGGGGCGCCTGGTACAGGTACAGGGTCTGCAACACTCGGAGTACGTGGTCCGGGCCAAAGAGCAGTACGAACGCCGGGTGGAGTTGAAGGCGAGTCGGGGGAGCATCTTCGATCGGCGAGGCAGGGAACTGGCGGTGGATATTCAGGCCGTATCTTTTGCGGCGGATCCCATGCTGGTGGACCGACCGGAAGAGGTCGCCCACCACTTCGCAGCCTTCGGTAGGCAGAAGCCGGAATTCCTTGCCCGCCAGCTCAAAAGCCCCCGGCGTTTTGTCTATCTGGCCCGTCGGCTGGGCGAGGAAGACCTGGCCAGGGCGCGCAGCCAGCGGTTTCGCGGCGTGTCCGAATATCTCGAGACCAAGCGCCACTACCCTTATGGCAATGTAGGCGGTCAGTTGCTCGGCCACACTGATATAGACAACCGGGGTAGAGAAGGAATCGAAAGGGCATTCGACGGGCTGCTCAGGGAGACCAACGGGAGTGCCCTGTCCTATGTGGATGCCCGAGGCCGCCAGGTGCCCGGCTTGCAGCAGGAGCATCAGACCCCAAGAAACGGTGGCAGCCTGGTATTGACCATAGATGCCGTGTACCAGGATATTCTCGAAGAAGAACTGAGCCGAACCATTCAGAGCTCGGGAGCTGAGAGTGGCCTGGGGATTATCGCCCACCCTGGGACTGGAGAAATCCTGGCCATGGCAAACGTACCGCTCTACGATCCTGGTAACCCAGGGCGGGCTCCGGCGAAACTACGGCGCAATCGCGCCATTACAGATCCGTTCGAACCCGGTTCTACTTTCAAGGTCATTGCCGCCGCCGCGGTCCTGGAAGACGGGCTGCTTACCACTGATGAAAGCGTCTTCTGTGAAGAGGGCAAGTTGATGCTGGACAATGGGGATGTTATTCGAGATGTGCATCCATATGGTTGGCTGAGCTTTCGTCAGGTGCTGGAGAAATCGAGCAATATTGGCATCATTAAGATAGCGCGCCGGCTCCAGCGCCAGCGTTTTTACGAATACATCCGCAGCTTTGGCTTGGGCACCCGTAGCGGCATCGGGCTACCGGCCGAGAGTGCGGGGCTTCTGGAGCATGCGCGCAAATGGTCCGATCGTTCGCTCGAGACCATTGCCATGGGGCAGGAAATCAGCGTTACGACCCTGCAGCTAATCCAGGCATTTGGGGCGATTGCCAATGGGGGAATGCTCATGGCGCCCCGCCTGGTAAAGGCCACTGTGGGGGCGGACGGACAGGTTGTCGAAGAAATGCCGCCCCAGCCAATCCGCCGCGTGGTCTCAGAGGATACGGCTGCCCGGCTAAGGGAGATCCTGAGTGGAGTCGTCAGAAGTGGGACGGGGCGTCGGGCGCGGCTGGAGGAGGTGGAGGTCGCTGGCAAGACCGGTACTGCGCAGCGGGTTGCTGGCAATGGTAAAGGGTATTCTGCGGATGAGAACGTGGTGTCTTTCATAGGTTTTCTGCCGGCGGAAAATCCTGAGCTGCTGTGTCTGGTCGTAGTCGACAATCCCCAGAAAGACAAGTGGGGCGGGCGCATTGCGGCTCCCGCATTCAAGCACATTATAGAGCGTATTCTCTATCTGGCCGACGGAGATCTGCTGGTGGCCCAGAGCCAGGCCGGGGCGCCTGAGGATACCACCTCCCTGGTCCTTCCGGACCTGCGCGGCACGACTCGCCAGGTAGCCCGGTTCCAGGCGGGGCTGAGGGGATTGTCTGTTCAATTCACCGGCAAAGGGGATGTGGTCGTGCAGCAGGAACCCGCACCGGGACGGCCTATTGGAGAGATCTCCCGGATTTCATGTGTTCTGGGGACAGCGGCAGAGGAAGGGGTGGCCAGGGCGGATAATATTCCCGTGCGCCAATCCTTGTTGTTGCAAAATTTGCAGAATAACCATTTTGCGACTGTGTACTGAATTTGAGGAGGACTTGGAGCTTGATGCAACTGCGACAATTGCTGGAAGTTTTGCCCCCCGCCCGGGTACAGGGTCCTGTAGATATACCCATAGGCAAGATCGAGTGCGATTCCCGCCGGGTAGCAGAGGGGGATCTCTTCGTGGCTGTTCGCGGTGGCGAGGAACAGGACCGGCATTGCTTTGTCCCGGATGCCCTGGCCAATAAAGCAAGCGCAATTGTCGCGGAGGAAGAGGTCGAGACAGGTCCGGCAACGCGGGTTCTGGTCGAAAATTGCCGGAAGACACTGGCCAAACTCGCCGCTCATTACTACAATTATCCGGATAGAGAGTTGTTGACGGTGGGAATAACCGGGACCAATGGCAAGACCACCACGGCTTATTTGATCCGGCAAGTTCTGGAGGCGGCTGGCAGGGCTTGTGGGTACGTAGGCACCCTCGGATATCAGGTTGGCGGGAGGCTCGAAAAAACGGCCAATACCACCCCTGAGGCAGTGGAGTTATACGCCCTTCTCCAGGGCATGGTAAAGGCTGGTAAAGAGGCGGCTGTCCTGGAGGTTTCTTCCCATGCCCTGGCCTTGGAGCGCGTAGCCGGTCTAGGGTTCGATGCGGCGGTATTTACCAATTTGTCCAGGGATCACCTCAATTTCCATGGGAGCGATGAAAATTATTTCAATGCCAAGGCCCGGTTGTTTGAAGACCTGAAAAAATCGCGGGGTGCCAGGGCGATTATCAATGCCGATGATGGAGTGGCTCCAAGATTGCTGGAACGGTTGGATGTGCCGGTTTTTACATTCGGTTATGGAAGCGATGCAATGGTGTGCCTGCAAGAGGAGGAGCGGATGGAAGAGGGGATGAGCCTGCAGGTGCGGACGCCTGGAGGAAAAATTCAACTACAAACCCGGTTGACGGGAAGGTTTAATTGCTATAATGTATTGGCTGCGATCTCCTGTGGCCTGGCGCTGGAGATAAAGCTTGAAGCAATTTGCAATGGGATTGCCGATCTGGAGAAGATACCTGGGCGTTTCGAGCGTATAGTCGCGGGCCAGGGTTTTGAAGTCCTAGTGGATTACGCCCATACTCCCGTGGCGTTGGAGACGGTTCTGGAAGCTGCTCGGGAACTGACTCAGGGGCGTTTGATTTGTGCTTTCGGGTGCGGGGGAGACCGGGATCGGGGCAAGCGCCCACTGATGGGCAAAGTGGCGGCTGATCTGGCGGATTTGGTCTATGTAACTTCGGACAATCCGCGCACCGAGTCTCCCGGGGAAATCATTGACGAAATCGTGGCGGGCATGCCGGGCGACGGTGCAGTGCGGATTTTCCCCGACCGCCGCGAGGCCATACACAAAGCTCTGGGCACGGCCATGCCGGGCGATGTAGTCGTGATAGCTGGCAAGGGGCACGAAATGGGCCAGGATCTGGGCGCTCGGGTCGTCGACTTCGATGATCGCCAGGTTGCCCGAGAGGGGTTGCGGGAAATAATGCTCCGCGGAGGAACCAGGGAGCACGGTGGCTAGTGGAAGAAGTCTGCCTCGGTGAAATTCAGCAGTGGACGGGTGCGCAGCTTGTTGGTATCTTAAGTGGAGCCAGGCCGCTTCCGGGAATCTCCACCGATACCAGGACGATTGTAAAAGGGGAGCTTTTCCTGGCTCTTCGGGGGCCTAATTTCGCTGGCCATGAATTCATCGAAGAGGCTTTCGAGCGCGGCGCCTGTGGCGCTATGGTTGAACGCAGCTGGGTGGAACGCGGAGGAGGATCAACGGCCGGTCCTTTGTTGGTGGTCCCCTCAACCCTGGAGGCGCTGGGCACAATTGCCCGGCACTATCGCCGACGTTTCGACCTGCCGGTGATCGGGGTGGTGGGCAGTGCGGGCAAGACGACCACCAAGGAAATGATCGCTACAGTCCTGGCACGGAAATACCAGGTACTAAAAACGATTGGCACTGAGAATAATGAAGTTGGGGTCCCCAAGACGCTTTTACAGCTCACCCAGAAACACGAGGCGGTGGTTCTGGAACTGGCAGCCCGCAAGTTCGGGGATATAAAGTACCTTTGTTCCTGCGCCCAGCCCACGATCGGGGTGCTACTCAACATAGGGACCGCACATATTGAATTTTTTGGCTCTGTAGAGGGAGTGGCCAAAGCCAAAGGGGAGCTCCTGGAATATCTGGATGAGTCTTGTATGGCTCTCGTAAACGCCGATGACTGTGTCGTGGTTAAGGAGGTTAAGAGGACAAAGGGGAGACTCCTTGCCTTCAGTCTTGAGCGTGAGAGCCAGTTTCGTGGGGAGGGACTCGTCCTGGATCAGGAGGGCCGCGGCCACTTCTCTCTACAGACAATTTCTTTAGATTTAAAGATTCCGGGTCGCCACAATGTATACAATGCACTGGCGGCCGCGGCCGTGGGACGTATTCTGGATCTACCCTGGGAGGATATCCGGGATGCCCTTGCTTCTTTCCAGGCGCCTCCCATGCGCGGAGAGATCTTGCGCAAAAATGGGATTGGCATTATCAATGATACCTATAATGCCAATCCAGGTTCCTTGCAGGCGGCACTTGAACTCCTCAAAGATCTGGATGCGGCAGGTGGGCGGAAGATTGTGGTGCTGGGAGATATGTTGGAATTGGGGCAACAAAGCGCAGCTCTACACGCCGATATTGGTCGTCGTCTAACTGCCCTGAATATAGATTTGTTTTTTGCCACGGGTCCTCTGAGCGCAGAAACCATCAAAGCGGCCAGAAGGGCCGGGATGAGAGAAGAACAGACACGCCATTTTGAAGACAAATCCGACCTGGGTGATTACCTCAGTACTATTCTGCAAGAAAAGGACATTGTGCTGGTTAAAGGTTCCCGGGGCATGAAACTGGAAGAGGTCATCGACCACATCGCCTGACGGAGGAGCGCTTACAGCACTCTCGGGATTGATCCCGGTAATGAAGTAATGGTTTTGTCCCTCCCCTGCGGACATTTTTATCCATTCCCCACCGTTTTTGTTTAGTTCCTATTTCCTTTTCTATCCATAGTCTATGGTGCTCTCCCTGCGCCTGATTGGGGATTTTTGCCCCTTTCTGAAACAGGATTCGGCCGGAAGGCACACCATGAAAGCAGTTCAAAGAGCTGGCATGCAGGTGCTGGTAATCTCCCTGATACTGGTGGGGCTTGGCATCGTGATGGTATATAGTTCCAGTTCGGTGCTGGCTAGCATCCGATTTGCCGACAGCAGTTTTTTTCTGGAACGTCAGATTATCCGGGCTTTGATCGGCCTGGTCATCATGTTTGTCGTGGCATGCGTCCCACTAG
Organism: Candidatus Latescibacterota bacterium; assembly: GCA_965219385.1. Lineage (GTDB taxonomy): Bacteria > Latescibacterota > UBA2968 > UBA8231 > UBA8231 > CBDCNM01. Next base: position 668,296 of record CBDCNM010000001.1, read on the forward strand.
GGGTATGGGCGCGAATAGCCACACTGTTGCTGCTGATCGGCCTGACCTCTCTGGTGCTGGTGATGATTTTAGGACAGGGGCCGGCGCAACGCTGGTTGCCACTGCCGGCCGTGCTATCGAGTTTTTCCTTTCAGCCCTCCGAGTTTGTCAAACTGGCCCTTGTTCTGTATCTGGCGGATGTCCTGGTGCGCAAAGAAGGTCAGATGCAGGATTTCAAGTCGGGGTTCATGCCGCGCATGCTGGTCATAGGTCTGGTTGTGGTTTTGATTGCCTTGCAGCCGGACCTGGGGACAGCCATTGCCGTAGGTATAATTTCCTTTGTCATGTTGTGGGTAGGGGGCGCGCGTTTTCCACACCTGTTGTACACCGGGCTGGCTACCCTGCCTATCATCGCTCTTTCGCTTTTCTTTTCTCGCTATCAGCTACAGAGAGTTTTGAGCTTTCTGGACGGAAGTGATACCAGGGGAGCAGATTACCAGGTCTCACAATCCCTGCTGGCTCTGGGAAGTGGAGGGGGGATCGGCGTGGGATTGGGAAACAGTATGCAGAAACAACAGTTCCTTCCCGCACCACATACCGATTTTGTCTTCGCCTTTATTGGGGAAGAGCTGGGGCTGGCAGGCACTCTCAGCGTGATCGGGCTTTTTGTCGCCCTGGCCATACACGGATTTCGCATAGCCAGACAGGCGCCAACCCATCACGGATTTCTGGTGGCGACGGGCATCACTGTCATGATTTCCGTGTACGCGGTGATCAATATCGGAGTAGTGACGGGCATGCTGCCCACCACAGGTTTACCTCTGCCTTTTATCAGCTATGGCGGTTCATCGTTGTTGTGGAATTTAAGTGGGGTGGGCATCCTAGTCGGGGTGGCGCGGGCCAGCTCTCAAGAGGCGGTACCCCGGAAGGGCCCAAATCAGGACCGGAGCTTTGTGCAAAAATTGTAATGAAGCCCCTCTTCCAAAAGTTCAGTCAGGTTCACCTGGTGGGTATAGGTGGGGTGGGTATGTCGGGGCTGGCAAATGTTCTACGCCAGCTTGGCTGTAGGATCAGTGGCTCGGATCGGTCCTCTTTCCAGGGCGTAGAGGGTTTGCGCCAGGAGGGAATAGAGGTCCATATCGGCCATCGGGCCGATCAGGTACAAGGGGCGGACCTGGTGGTTTATTCCGCTGCTGTAGCTAGCGACAATGAGGAACTGGTCCAGGCCCGACGTCTAGGGGTACCTGTAGTCAGGCGGGCCGAGGTACTGGGGGAGTTTACCCGGTCCTATTTTGTCATCGGGGTGGCCGGCAGTCACGGCAAGACGACCACGGCATCCATGGTTGCGAGCATTCTCGTGGAGGGAAAGCTCAAGCCTTCTATGCTGATCGGCGGTTGGGTAGAGGGGCAAGTCCAGGCGGCATTGGGGAGGGGGGAGTTTTTTGTGGTGGAGGCCGATGAATACGATCGAAGTTTTCTCAGTCTGTATCCGTCCGCGGCGATCGTAACTACCATCGATGCCGAACACCTGGACTGCTATCGCGATCTGGACGAGGTGCAGGAGGCCTTTCTTCAGTACCTGAAGCGTCTGCCGTTTTACGGACATTGTCTGTTGGGGGGGGACGATCCAGGTGTCCTGGATATTGGGGAGCATATAGACAGGCCCCATTTTACCTTTGGTCTGAAGACGACAAACGACTATCGGGCGGAAAACATTCAGCACCGTGCCTGGGGCAGTTGTTTCGAATGGTCTCTTCGGGGGGAATGCCTGGGCTTGATTGAACTGGTCGTCCCCGGTGAGCACAATGTGCGAAATGCGCTGGGAGCAGCTGGCTTGGCCCATTCTCTAGGGGTGGATGTGGAGGCGATCGAGGCCGGCCTGCGGGTATTTGCCGGAGTTGAGCGGCGTTTCGAAAAGAAGGGGGAGGTCGAAGGTATACTGGTGATCGATGACTACGCCCACCATCCCGTTGAAGTCGCTGCGGCGTTGGCGGCCGCCAGGAACTGCGGTCGGCGGGTGGTGGCGGTCTTTCAGCCCCATCTTTATTCGCGGACACGCGATTTTCTGGAGGATTTTGCCCGGGTTTTGCAACAGGCAGATCAGGTCCTTCTGACGGGAATATATGGCTCCAGAGAAGCGCCACTTCCCGATATCCACGCTGGGTTGATCGCCCAGACGATGGGCCGGCAGGGCTTTGAAGAGGTAGAATACATCCCCTGTTTGGGGCAGGTAGCCACCCGCCTGCTGGAAATCTGCAGGGCCGGTGACCTGGTTGTGACTCTCGGTGCGGGTGATATCGATCGGGTCGGAGCCGAGTTGCTGGAGGCACTCGGCGCAAAAAACACCTAGGCAGGGAGACATGGGGCGCACAAATAGCATGAGGGGGAAGAAATCCATGGTCGTTCCGCTCACGGGCAAAGGCAAGGGCCAATCGAGGAAAATTTGTTGGGGTCTGTTGGTCTATACCCTGCTGGTGGTGGTAATAGGGGGGCTGGTATTCGCAGGGGTGCATATAGCCCGGCATTTTTCCGAATCGTCCAGTTTCAGGCTGGCTGCGCTTGAAGTCCAAGGCTTGCACCTGCTGAAGGGCGGGGATATCCTGGCGGCCAGCGGTCTCCAGGTGGGGGACAATATCTTTGAAGTCAATCTGGAAAAAGTTGGGGGACGCCTCGAGCGCTTGCCCTGGGTGAAGCAGGCCCTGGTCGTGCGCAAGCCTCCCGATCGACTGATGGTTTCTATCGTCGAACGCCGGCGTCTGGCCTGGATCGAGTTGGAGAAGCTCTACGGTATCGATAGCGAAGGGATACTGCTGCCCGGGCGCTGGGCGGAAGAATCCTATCGAGATCTCGATTTACCGGTTTTCAGAGGGTTCAGAGCAATTCAGGACTCTCTGGGCCTGGGGGAAACTGTAGCAGATTCCGTTGTGGCACGGATCCTGGAATGGTGGCAAAAGGCCAGTGCAATCGACGCGGACTTCTGCTTGAATGTGTCGGAGATACAGCCACTCGATGATAGCAGTATACGCCTCCGCCTGGTGGGAGATGGGCTGGAAGTCCGCCTGCCTGTAGACAGGGTTGGAGAACGGCTCAGGATTCTCAAAAAGCTCATGAATCGGGTCTACCTTGAATGTCCGGAACCAACCTATATCGACCTCAGGTTCGCCGGGCAGGTAGTGGTTGGCAGTAAAAGCGCGCAACGGCGTATCTGAACGAAAGCGAAGGAGAGTAGCGGCATGGCGCATGGGGGCATGGTGGTTGGTCTGGATCTCGGTACTACCAAGATCTGCGCCGTCATCGCTGAACGAATGGCCCACGGGGGGATACATATCATCGGGGTGGGAAATAGTTCGTCCGATGGACTCCGGCGGGGCGTGGTCGTGGATGTGGAGAAGACCGTCCTGTCGATCAAGAAGGCCGTGGAAGAAGCCGAATTGATGGCCGGAGTGGAGGTCAGTTCGGTCTACGCCGGCATTGCCGGTGAACATATCGGCAGTCTCAATAGTCGCGGGATCATCGCCATTGGGGGCCACGCCCGGGAAATAGTTACGGCGGATCGAGAGCGGGTTGAGGAAGCGGCGTGCGCCGTGGCAGCTGTGCCCATTGACCGCGAGGTTCTCCACGTCTTGCCGCAGGAATTCATGGTAGACGACCAGAGGGAAATTCGCGACCCTACAGGCATGTCCGGGGTGCGCCTGGAGGTCGATGTGCACATCGTTACCGGCGCGGTGACTTCGGCACAGAATATCTGCAAGAGCATTTTGCGGGCGGGTATCGAGGTGAGAGACATCGTGCTGGAGCCTCTGGCGTCGAGTTGGGCGGTTCTGGATGAGGAGGAAAAAGAAATGGGGATTTGTGTGGTGGACGTCGGAGGAGGTACCACGGATATGGCTCTCTTCGCCCAGGGCAGTGTGCGCCACACCGGTGTCATTGGCCTTGGAGGACAGAATGTAACCAACGATGTCGCCATTGGGTTGCGCACTTCCTGGCCGCACGCGGAAAAAATAAAGTGCGATCGCGGAACGGCGCTGGCAGGGCGCGTCGATGCGGAAGAAATGGTCGAGGTCCCGGGCATTGCCGGCCGGCCGCCGCGCTCAGTTTCGCGCCGGGATCTGGGGGCTATTATCGGGCCGCGCATGGAAGAAATTTTTACCATGGTACGCCGGGAACTTGTGGAGAGGGCTGGGGGCAATATGCCGCATTCCGGCGTCGTCCTGACGGGTGGAGGCGCCCTGCTCAATGGGGCCGTCGAACTGGCCGAGCAAGTATTTGAGAGACCGGTGCGCCTGGGGGTGCCCCGGGGCGTTGAAGGTATGGCAGAAAGAGTGACGAGCCCTGTCTATGCCACGGCGCTGGGACTGGTCTTGTTGGGCGCGGAAAACCGGACAGCGACCAATGGGCAGCACAAGCCCGACAGACTCAGTGAAGGAAAATTCGACACCGTCTTGACGCGCATGAAGGAGTGGTTCCAGGGCTTAATCTAGGGGTTGTCCGAAGTCTCTTATCTCAACTCAAGGAGGAAAGGTCATGACATTTAAGATTATAGACAACGATCGCAAGGCTAAAATCAAGGTGGTAGGTGTTGGAGGGGCCGGTGGCAATGCCATCAACCGGATGATTGCCTCGGGTATGCACGGGGTTGAATTCATTGCCGTCAATACGGATGGCCAAGTCCTGGAGACCTCCTCGGCGGATATATGCCTGTGTATCGGCGATGCCGTCACCCACGGGCTTGGCGCCGGCGCCAAGCCCGAGTTGGGACGCCAGGCGATTGAAGAGGACCGTGAGAAAGTGGCCGAAAAGCTGATGGATGTGGATCTCGTCTTCATCACCGCGGGTATGGGGGGGGGCACGGGGACCGGAGCCGCTCCGACCGTGGCCGAGATTGCCCGTGAGCAAGGTTCGCTGACGGTTGGCATTGTCAGCGAACCTTTCCAGTTCGAAGGCTTTCCGCGCATGCGCAATGCCACCAGCGGCATAGTCGAACTACAGGACAGGGTGGATACTCTGATCGTGATTAAAAATCAACGCCTGCTGTCAATCTGCTCGCGCGACACGACCCTCGAAGAGGCCTTTCTCAAAGCCGATGAGGTCCTGCTGCAGGCAACCCGCGGGATTGCCGATCTGATCACCATACCCGGGATGATCAACCTGGACTTTATGGATGTCAAGACCATCATCACCGAGGGGGGGGATGCCATCATGGGGGTGGGTGCTCATCGCGGCGAGAACCGGGCGATTGAAGCGGCCAAGAAGGCGATCAAGAGTCCCTTGCTCGAAGAGGTCTCTATTGAAGGAGCCAAAGGGGTATTGATCAACATCTCTTCAGGTTCCAATCTGACCTTGTTCGAAGTAAACGAGGCAACCTCGGTGGTCCACGAAGCCGCGGGCCAGGAGGCCAATATCATCTTCGGCACCGTAATCGACGATAGCCTGGTCGACGAGATTCGGGTGACCGTGATCGCCACGGGGTTCAATCTCAACAAAGACGGTAGCCTGGAGGTCAGGGAGGAAAGGTCGGCGGTCGCGCCACCGGCTGGTCAGGGCGACATGAACATCCCAACCTTCATCCGCCGCACTACTGGGAGCGAGGCCAGCAAGCAAGAGGAGGAAGAGGAGCAGCAACTTTCTCCCGAAAAACTGGCGTATCCTACCTTTTTGCGCCGTAAGATGGGTGGGTGAAGGACCGCAAGCGCAATACCAGTGTTACATTATGGCGGTCTACTGAAACTTGGTCTGTGGGCCGCTATATGTTTTTAGAAGCCTTCTTAGATAGGCCGGGAGAAGGCATGGGCAGGGGAGGTGTCAGGAAGGTGTTGATCGTCCAGGGACATATCTTTATATTTTTCCTAAATGATTGTTCCGAGGAAGTTTATGCAAGGAGGGTGGCATGGCTGAAATTCGCGTGGGAATTATAATGGGGAGTCAATCGGATGAGGGGGTCATGCAAAAAGGTGCACAGATCCTGGACGAACTGGGGGTTGGCTACGAAATGGTGGTGTCTTCAGCCCACCGCAATCCCGAGAAAACCGCCGAGTACGCCAGAGAGGCTTTCGGGCGCGGGCTCAAAGTCCTGATTGCCGGGGCCGGTCTGGCCGCGGCCTTGCCCGGGGTCCTGGCCGCCCATACCATTCTGCCCATAATTGGCGTCCCGGTCGCCTCTGGTGCACTGAATGGCCTTGATTCCCTATATTCCATAGTACAGATGCCACCCGGTATCCCCGTGGCTACCGTGGGGATCGACAATGCGAGAAACGCGGCTATGCTGGCGGCACAGATACTGGCTCTGTCCGACCAGGAGGTGGCCCAGGCCATACGGAAGTTTCGCGAGAAGTGGAATTGACCTATAACTACTGTATTTCGAAAGGATTCAGGTGACAGTGTCCAGTTCCAGACGTATTTCTAGATTGCTTTCACTGATGTTGCGCCACCGCTCCAAAGAATTTGGCCTGGAGATGGACGAATACGGCTTCGTGGCGCTCGAGGAGATTGCCCGGGCAGTGCGGGAACGCTATGAGGATCTGGGGGAAGAGGATATCCGCAAGTTGATCGAAGAACCCGATCAACACCGGTTCGAGATCACCGAGAAGGGGATCAGGGCGCTTTATGGCCACAGCTTCTTTGTCGAGATGGACGGGGAGCCCATGGAACCGCCCGAGCATCTGTACATGTGGTGTACGGTTAATGAGGCACGGCGCTTTGGCGAACAGGGGGTCAAGCCTAAGGATAGATTCTATGTCCACCTCTCTCTTTCGCGCCAGACAGCCGAAGCCAGGGGCAAGAGAGTGGATGCCCCTTGTGTCGTGGAGGTTCTGGCGCGCAAAGCACACGCGGCTGGTATCGCATTCTACGGGCGTGGCGAGGTGGTGCTTACCAGTGAAGTGCCCCCTGAGTTTATCGGTGAGATTTCCGCTCTCGAAACACCTGAGGCAGCCAAGGAAGAAAGACCTGAATCCCCGGCGTCCATGAGTTTTGGACGCCGACTGCGCAAGGGGACCAGAAGAGGTCACTGAAGTGTTTTTCCCGGTGTTTGAATCGGCTTGAGTTTGGACAAAGTTCTGAACTTGGTCCAGGGTTGAACCATGGCTCAATACGCTGTAACTCTCAGAGATTACTGGCGAATTTTAAAAAGGCGTAAGGGCATGGTTTTGTTCACCGCCATGGCCGCGGGGGGTTTCAGCTTTATCCTTGCCACCATCTGGAAGGATGCGCCCATGTACGAAGCGGAGGCCAAGGTGCAGTTCAATACGGAACAGGGTATCGAGGGTTTTTATGCGCAATACCTTTCTTCTTCCTACGGCATCGGCGGCGACCAGATCGAGACCCAGGAGGCCATCATCACCAGCTTTTCAGTGCTCAAAAAAGTGGGCGGAGAGCTGGGGTGGTTGGAAGAGGATTTCACTGGCGAGGACACCACCCGCGTGGTCCTCCAACTCCAGGGGCTTATCGATACCGAACAGGATGGTTCTGCCGCTATCATAACCATTGGGATAGAACATGAAAATCCTATCTTTGCGCGCGATCTGGCGAATATTGTCGCCGAGCAATATGTGGAGTACGATTTTGAGCAGAAAAATCAGAAGGCTTTGAAGCAGCGCAAATTTGCCGAAGACAAACTGAATGAGAAGCGCGGAGATTTGAAGGCGGCGGAAGATGCGGTTAAAGCCTATCGGGAAAAAGCGGATCTGATTTCCCTGGAAGCCCAGACCGGCGTCATCCTGGAACAGGTCAACGAAGCAGAGCGCCGGGTTCGGACACTGGAACAAAACCTGAACGATCTGGCCACCCTGGAGGAGGAGATGAAGAGCAGGAGGGGAGGGGCCGGAGAGACCATCCAGGGTGCTTCGCGCGCCCAGGTCGGCGATACCTTCGCGGGACTGGCCCACCAGCTGAACCAGCTGCGTTTGGAACAGAACGGGCTCCTGATCAAGTTCACCGAAAATCACCCCCAGGTGAAGCAACTGCAGGCGCAACTCGATCAGCTGCAGGACGATCTGGTAAGCACTCTGCAACAGCGCATCAGGACGCTCGAGCGGGAAAAGAAGGCAGAGCAAGAACTACTGGATACGCTACGGGTCGAAAAGGAACAATTACCTGCCAAGGGGCTGGAACTGGCGCGCTTGGAGCGCAAGGCCTCCATGGCCCAGGAGCTTGTGGTAAGCATGGAAGAGCAGTACCAGACCGTGCTGCTCAACTCGGCGCACGAAGTCCGCGATGTGGTGGTTCTGCAGAAGGCCATTACGCCTACACCGAAGAAGCTCAACCAGCCAGTGCAGCGGGGTTTTATGGGCGTGGCTCTGGGGCTCATCATCGGCATTGTCTTTGCCGTGGTCGCCGAGATCCTGCCCCCCAGGCGCACTTTGTCCGTACGCTTCGAGGGTTGTGAACCAGAAGAGGATGAAGAAGAGGGGCTGGTCACGGCAGAATCCAGGTGGGGAATAAGCGCGCGCCGGTTTTGGCCCTGGGGAGGCAGTGTGTTGCTCGCCCTGATTAGTCTGATCCTGGTCTGGCAGAGTGGGTACCTGACAAAGCCGCTCGGACTTATACCTGTATCCTCTGACTACAAGGTATCGGTAGAAGCTGAAGAGGCAGAGGAGGGGTTAGAGGAACAGGCGGTTGAAAAGGCAGTGGTGAGGGATGTAAAGCCGGCTGTTGTAGAGGCGCCTCCCAAGCCTTTGAGCGTCGGGGCCGCGGATGAGCTCCAGCGCTCTGGAGAACCTCCCAGTAGTTCCGGGAAGAGAGCCGAAGCCTATGCCATTCGCGTGGCATCTTATCCTCCCTCCAACAAATGGGCGATTCAACACCTGAAACATCTGAGAGAAAATGACCAGGCAGCGTTTTTGGTCCCGGTGGAGGTGCAAAACCAGCAATGGGAACGGCTGATGGTCGGCGGTTTTGCCACCTGGGATGAAACCTTCATGTACGCGCAGCAATTGCGCCAGAAAGGCCTCATCGAGGAATTTGTCATCCTGCGTTTGCCCTACGCAATCGAACTGGAAACTTACCGGGATCTGGAACTGGCCCGCCAGGCTGTAGAAACCCTGCAGGCCAGGGGGTATTCAACCTACTGGCAGGTTTTGCCCGACGGTTCGGCCCGGGTTTTATCGGGGGCCTTTGAAACGGACGAAGAAGCCCGGGCCTTTCTGGCCAATATGCCTGTCGAAAACCGCTCTGCCCAGGTAGTGAGGCGCTGAGTCGTGAATGTCGACGATGCACTGGTGGCACGAGGACATCCTAAAAAGAAGCATTATTATTACTTTGTCGTTAGCAGTGCTGGTTCCATAAGTCCCTATTTTTCAGCAGATTACCGAAAGGCTTGAAATCTATCTATTTCTGGTAATGCGCTGTTTCTTCGGAGCTTATGGCACAACTCCTGATCGGTGTTGGCCAGAAGGTTGCGACGAAAATGGGCAAAATAGTGCACAAATGAGCATACTATCCGCCAATTAACAAAGTAGTATTATGACGGATTTAGTCGAGAAGACCATGCAAGTCCCCATGAACGATCTGCAGGTTCAGTACCAGCAGATAAAATCCGAAATAGACGCAGCTCTGGCCGCAGTCGTCGAAAATTCTTCCTTTATCCTGGGTCCCCAGGTAAAGGCTTTCGAGGAGGCCTTTGCCGACTACAACGATGTTAGACACTGTATTGGAGTAAGCAACGGCACGGACGCTCTGAAGCTTGCCTTGCGGGCTGCGGGTATTGGGGAAGAAGACGAGGTAGTTACCACACCTCACACCTTTGGAGCTACCATAGAGGCGATTGGCGAGGTCGGAGCCAGACCCGTATTCGCGGATATCGAAGACCGGTATTTTACCCTTGACATCAATGAGGTAGAGGATAAGCTTACAAACAAAACCAGGGCTATTATCCCCGTCCATATCTACGGCCAGGTCGTGGATATGGATCCCTTGCTGCAACTGGCCGCGGAGCGGGATGTAGTGGTCATCGAGGACGCTGCCCAGGCTCAGGGCGCACGCTACAAGGAGCGCCTGGCCGGCTCCATGGGCAAAGCGGGCTGCTTCAGCTTTTATCCGGGCAAGAACCTGGGGGCGTATGGGGATGCCGGGGGGATCATCACAGATGACGATACGCTGGCCGAGCGCCTGCGCCTGCTGCGCAACCACGGACAGGATCCCCGGCGAAAGTTCTGGTACCAGGAGCTGGGCTGCAATCACCGCATGGATGGTTTTCAGGGGGCCGTTCTCGGGGTGAAACTGCCCCATCTGGACCCATGGAACCAGCGCCGGCGTCAGGTCGCCGACCGCTACAATGAAGGGTTGAGAGACATTGAAGCCCTTAAATTGCCGGCTGAGGCCGAATACTCCTTCCACGTCTACCACCTGTACGTTGTGCGGACTTCGGATCGCGACGCTCTTGGGGCCGCGCTCAAGCAAGAGGGCATAGACACGGCGGTGCAGTACCCTCATCCCCTGCATCTGACCAAGGCCTATGGGCACCTGGGGTACCAGGCGGGCGATCTACCGGTTTGTGAGCAGGCCTGTAAGGAGATCATCTCCCTGCCGATTTTTCCGGATTTGCTGGACGAGCAGGTGGACTACGTTGTGGAAAAGATTCGTCAGTATTATATGTGAGCCGGACCATTCCCCATTCCCGTCCAGCCATCGGCGAGGAAGAGGTGGATGGGAGAAAACGCAAACTCTGGGTCGGGTTCATCAGCGAATGGAGGTTGAGAGAAGATGTCTGGTATGAAGAAAGCAGCCCGAATCATCCAGGTAATCATGGGGTTGCTTCTCCTGGTAGCTGGTCTGACCAAGATATGGGATCCGCTGCTGTTTTACTGGGAGAGCATGCCCTATGCTCAGCTATTGGGGATTGAGCCCGAGCGTTGGCCCCTGGTAGGGAAGCTGGTTCAGGTACTGGGCCCACTCGAATGTGGGTTGGGCTTGGCCCTGGTCTGCAGCTGGCGCCTCCAACTGGTATTTCCGCTGGCTACGCTGCTGATGGCTTTTTTCACCGGCCTCACCGCGCGGGCCTGGCAAGTGGGAGTGACCTCAAACTGTGGATGTTTTGGCGCCCTGGTGGATCGCTCTCCGGGCGAAGCTGCGGTCGAGGATACGGTCATGCTGGCGCTCTTAATCTTTGCCTGGTGGGGGACCCGGTCGCTGCCGGGTCCGGTGTGGCCTATGAGCAGGTGGATAGTGGTCGGAGGCACAGTGCTGGTTCTGGTGGTAGGCGGTGCGCAGTTCCTGATGGGCATGGACCGCCTGGAAAACTCGGACCTGCAGCCGGGCATGCAGCTGAGTGGCCTGGAGGTAAAGGGGGCGGAAATCGATCTACGGCAGGGGGACTATCTGGTCGAACTCTTCAGTCCGAAGTGCAGTCGTTGTGCCAAGGTGGTGCCCAAGCTGAATGAGTGGGTGGATACCCCGGGCCTGCCTCAGATCGTCGCACTACACAACATGGGTAAGGACTCGGAGGTAGTAGCGCGGTTCAAAGAGCATCTGCAACCGCGCTATCAGATCGCCTCGATCTCTTTGATCGATTTCAGGCGTCTCACCTGGAAGTCCGGTTATCCACGGTTGGCCCTGGTGCGCGATGGGGAGGTAAAGGCGGTGTGGGAGCACTACGAGACGCCCAGTGTTGAGCAGCTGAAGAACGTGATAAACTGGTAGGTGTCGCCCGCCATGTACGCCTGCGGGGTGCGCTCGGGCGATGAGGTCACGGTGGTTTTTGCTGAGATTTGATCCCCAAACCCTGATCCTGGATCCGCACCTGCGCCGGATTGATGGCCCTGTACTGGCCCTTGTTGGCGGTAATTTCAAAGGCTTTGGGGATGGACTCGATGCCCTCCAGGACATGGGTGATAACCGGTTTCAGGCGGATTTGCCCCGCCGCGACCAGGCGGACGGTGTGTTCCAGGTGCCCCAGGGTACTGATGTCGGGAAACAGACACCTCAGGCTGCGTTCCCGCAACCGGTCTACATCCAGGTTCAGGGCCTGACCGAACCAGGAAACGATCACCAGCTTGCCGCCCGAGCGCACCGCCTCGATGGCCTGTTCGAGGCTGCGGGTTCCGGCAAGCCCCTGGCGGGGGCTGCCGCCGGCGCATTCAAATACCACGTCGGCACCGTTGCCCTCGGTCAAATCGCGGATGGCGGCGACCGGATCACAGGTTCCGGCATTGAGGGGGTGGTCGGCTCCCAACTCCCGGGAGACCTGGCAGGCTTCCTCGCGCACGTCCACGGTAATGGTGCGGCCGGCGCCGCTGGCGCGGGCCGATTGCATGCACTCCAATCCCATGCTACCCTGGCCGAAAACGGCCACGGTATCCCCCAGCTGCAGCTCGGCGGTGTCCACGGCGGCCAGACTGTCGCTCAGGGATTGCAGGCAGGCGGCTTCGCTGTCGGAGATCCGTTCGTCCACCCTGGTCAGAGCGATTTCCGGCAGTAGGGCCCGTTCGGCAAAACAGCCGGGCAGCTGAAAACCGATGATCGGACCTTCGCGGCACCGATCGCTGCGCTCCGACTGGCAAAGACGGCACTGGCCGCAGGGGAGCTTGGCGCGGGCAGCCACGCGGTCGCCCGGGCGGAAGCGAGAGTCCGGGGGGGCTTCCAGGATCCGGGCACAAAATTCGTGGCCGAAGAGCTGGATCGGAGCCTCGGTCTCCAGCCGATTTTTGATCTGCTCAAAGGCCAGGGTGGGGATGCCGAAGGCCAGCTGGGCTTCGGTAACACTGGGCTGTACGCACAGGATTTCGGCCACTACGTGGCCTGGCCGGCAGACCGGTTCGGGGACCTCTTCCAGGCGCATATCGCCGAAGCCATAGAATCGGCAGGCTTTCATTTAGCAGCTCCTTTACTCGTAGGGTACTTCATCGTTGAAGATCTGCGTCCTCTTGACGATGCGCCGCTCGGTGGCCGGAAAGGGTTCGCGGCGGTGCATGGTGGGACGGTTGTCCCACATGACCAGATCGTTGGGCTGCCAGTCGTGGTTCCAGACGAAGCGCGGCTGGGACATATGCGCAGTCAGCCGGTCGAGCAGGTCGCGGCTTTGTGCGGCTGTGTATCCCACGATGTACTTGGTCAGATGAGGGCTGACAAAAAGCGATTTGCGGCCGGACTCGGGATGGGTGCGGACCACCGGGTGATCGACCAACCGATGCAGCGGGTTCTGGGTCTCGATGTAGTGGCGGTGCACCGCTCTGAGGCCCACCAGCCGCGCCCTGGTATCCTCGTCGAGGGTGTCGTACGCGGTCTGGCAGTTGCACCACTGGGTGGCGCCGCCCGTCCGGGGTACTTCGATGGCATACAGCACCGAGATGGTGCCGGGTTGGGGCATATAGGAAAGGTCGGAGTGAAAGGTGATCTTGCGATTGCCCAGGGCGCCGATGGGCCGGTCGTTCTCGACCACGTTGGAGAGAATGAAGATCTCCTTGATGGCGCGATCGGCCTGGGTGCGCACGTGTGGGACCGGGCGACCGAAATAGGCGGTGAAGCGGACCTGGTCTTCCTCGCTGATCTGTTGGCCGCGGAAAAAGATCACACAGTGATCGAGCAGGGTCTGGCGCACTTGCACAACCACCTCTTGGGACAGGGGTTGGCTCAGGTCCACGCCCCGGATCTCGGCCCCGAGGGCGCCGCCGGTGGGAAGGACCTGTAGTTGGTCGAGGTCATTGGTGGCGATATGCATTTTAAATTAAAGGGGGGCGCAGCGCCGTACCGCGCAAACGATCAGGGTAGAATAAAGTCGAAAAAAGGGCGGAAACGGTCAGCAAGGCCTTGATCAAAGATTTAGTTCTCTCTTTATTAGCTGCGGTATGCCCAAAGAATATAGGACAATTTCCCCCAAGGAAAAACCGTTTGAGTATTCCCGACCGCTCCCGACGTGAGTGCCTGTCCGTATGTGAGAAAGGGAAAACCCCATGGCATTTGATGGAATGGAACAGCGGCGGATTATGGGCTGTTTTGCAACCGGCGTGACCGTGGTGACCACCCACCACGATGGTCAGTTCCACGGGATGACGGCCAACGCAGTGACTTCGCTGTCACTCGATCCGCCCCTAGTCCTGGTTGCGGTCGACCGCCTGAGTCAGACGCACGAGAGCCTGAAGCAGGGACAGTGCTTTGCCATGAATGTGCTGCGCGAGGAACAGGAGGCTCTTTCCAGCCAGTTTGCCGCCCCGGGCCCCAAGGATTTTTCTCGGCTCAAGGTGAAAACCGCCGCGACCGGCGCCCCGATCCTGGTCGATGCCCTGGCCTTTGTGGATTGTCGCCTGCGCGAAATTTTTCCGGGCGGCGACCACGATATCTTCATCGGCGAAATCCTTGCAGGGTATGTCCAGGAGGGCAAGCCCCTGGTTTTTTATCGGGGTAAGTACGCCCAGTTGGCCGAGTGAAAGGATCAATCCATGAGCAACAAAGCGGTGTTGCCCGACATAGAAATTGCCCGGCAAGCCACCCTGGAGCCGATCGAAAAGGTCGCCGCCAGGCTGGGAGTGCCCGCAGAGCACGTCGAGCACTACGGCAGGTGGAAGGCAAAGGTTTCTCTGGATTATTTCCACGGCCTGAAGGACGCGCCCACTGGCCGGTTGGTGCTGGTTTCCTCGATCAATCCGACCCCGGCCGGAGAGGGCAAGACCACCACGGCAATCGGCCTGGTTGATGCCCTGAACCGCATCGGCAAGAGGGCGACCATCTGTCTGCGCGAGCCTTCGCTGGGGCCCTGTTTCGGCATGAAAGGCGGAGCGACGGGGGGAGGGTATGCCCAGGTCGCGCCCATGGAGGATATCAACCTGCATTTCACCGGAGACTTTCACGCCGTCGGGACGGCGCACAACCTCCTGGCGGCCCTGCTCGACAACCACATCCATCACGGCAACAAGCTGGATATCGACCCGCGCCGGATTGTCTGGAAGCGGGTGGTGGACATGAACGACCGGGCCCTGCGGGACATCGTCATGGGGCTGGGGGGCACGGGCAATTCCTTTCCGCGCGAGTCCGGATTCAATATCACCGCGGCCTCGGAGGTGATGGCGGTGTTTTGCCTGTCCGAATCAGCGGCCGAGTTGAAGGAGCGGCTGAGTCGTATCATCGTGGCCTATACCCGGACCCGGACTCCAATTACCGCGGCCGACCTCGAGGCCCACGGCGCCATGTCCGTACTGCTGCGGGATGCTCTCAAACCCAACCTGGTCCAGACTCTGGAGAACAGTCCCGCCATTGTCCACGGGGGCCCTTTTGCCAATATCGCCCATGGGTGCAATTCCGTGATCGGGACCAAGCTGGCCCTGCGGCTGTCCGAATACACCGTGACCGAAGCCGGTTTCGGCGCCGATCTGGGGGCGGAAAAGTTCATCGGTATCAAGTGTCGACAGGCGGGACTGCAACCGGACGTGGTGGTTCTGGTCGCCACGGTGCGGGCCCTCAAATTTCACGGTGGGACAGCTCTGAAGAAGCTGGACCAGCCGGATATGGAGACCCTGGAACAGGGGGTCGAAAACCTGAGGAAGCACATCGAGAACATCCGCCTTTTCGGGCTGCCGGTGGTGGTGGCCGTCAATGCCTTTGCAAACGATACGGAAGAAGCGATGAAATTGATTCAGGACAAGTGCGCCTACCTGGGGGTGGAGATCGTCCCCGCCGATCACTGGGCTCGGGGCGGAGAGGGGGCCGAAGACCTGGCGCGCGCGGTGGTGGAGATGACGGAGAATACCCAGAGTGATTTCAGGTTTCTCTATCCCGATGAGGGGCGGTTGTGGGACAAGGTGCGCAGAATCGCCCAGGAGATTTACGGGGCCAACGATATCCTGGGCGACAAGAAGTTGCGGGACAAGTTCAGGAGGATTGAGGAGGATGGGTATGGGAATTTGCCGATTTGCATGGCCAAGACGCAGTACTCCTTGTCCACGGATCCGGGGCTCAAGGGCCGGCCCAGGGGGTTCGATGTGCCGGTCCGCGATGTGGAGGTGGAGGCCGGGGCCGGGTTCGTGGTGGTGTTGACGGGGGAGATCACGACCATGCCGGGGCTGCCCAGGAGCCCTTCGGCGGAATTGATTGATCTGGACGAGAGGGGAGAGATCGTGGGGTTGTTCTAGGGGCAGCCATTGCTTTCCAACGCTACATACTATTTATGTGAATCATACGGCATAGGCCACGGAGCCGTCCTGACGCAGTGGAGTTTGGGCCTTGTTGATGGGCTCGAACGGGGTCTTTTCGATTAAGGCCTCGTCCAGTTCCACGCCCAGGCCCGGCGCCTCGGGCAGCAGGATGTAGCCCCCCTCGCGGCGGTGCGCGTATTTAAACACCGCGTTGTGGGGGGCTTCGTCGTTCTTGGTGTACTCTTGGGTGATGAAGTTGGGGATGCTGGCATCGAGGTGGAGCGAGGCAGCGGTGATCAGCGGGCTCAGGAAGTTGTGGGTCGCCACGGCGCTGTGGTAGGACTCGGCCAGGGCAGCGATCTTTTTGCACTGGGTCAGGCCGCCGGCCAGGGCCACGTCGGGCCTGACGTACTGGGGACCGCCCTGTTCGAGCAACTCGCGGAATTCCCATATGGTGTTGAAGCGCTCGCCGTTGCCCAGTGGAACCAATATCCGCCGGGCGATCTCGGCCTGGGCGGCGATGCTGTCGATCTGGATTGGATCTTCCATGAAGTAGATGTGGAAGGGTTTGAGGGCTTCGGCCAGGTCGATGGCGACCATAGGGGTGAGCTTGCGGTGGACCTCGACGATCAGGTCCAGGTCGGGACCGCCCCCCTCACGCGCCGCGGCCACCAAGTCGACGACGGTCTGGATGATGCGGGCCTGGCCCATGTCGTAGTACTCGCCGATTACCGGATCGAACTTGAGGGCGGTAAAACCTTCCTCCACGGCGCTCTGGGCGGTCTGGTGCATGGTTTCGGGCGTGCTCCCCCCCTGCATCAGGTGGAGGCGGATTTTGTCCCGGCAATTGCCCCCCAGCAACTCCCATACCGGCACCTCGAAGCGTTTTCCCTTGATATCCCACAGGGCAATATCCACGGCGCTGATGGCGCCGCACAGGGCATTGCCGCGGAACGGGCTCATGCGGTAGAGGTACTGCCAGTGGTGCTCGATGCGCAGGGGATTCTGGCCGATCAGGTAGCCCTCGAAGGTCCTGACCATGCGCTCCACGGCTTCGGGGTAACCCCAGCAGGCAGTCTGGCCCAGGCCGCTCAAGCCGGTGTCGGTGTGGAGGCGCAGGACGTAGCTGTTGCCCATGAGAAAGGATTCGATTTTATCGATTTTCATGACCGACTCCTGAATATTGGAAAAGGAGGTTGGAAGCCCCTATATTATGGGCCATACAGATTTGCGGGACAAGATATACTCGTAGAAAAACAGGAGAATCTGGATGCCCCATCTGCGTTTTGCCGCGCCCAGAGAACGGCGCGCGGCCCTGATCACCGGCGGGGCCCGCGGCATCGGCCGGGCCTGTGCCCTGCGGATCGCCGAGGAGGGCCGGGATATCGCCGTTGCCGACGTGCTCGAAGAGCAGGGCCGGGAGGTGGTCAAAGAGGTCGAGGTCCTGGGACAGGAAGGGTTGTTCGTCCACACCGATGTGGCGGATGAAGAGGCGGTAAAGGCGGCGGTGGAGCGGACCGTAGAGCGCTTCGACCGCCTGGACATCTTGGTGTGTTGCGCCGGCATCCTGGGACTGGAGGCCCCCTTTTTCGAACAGTCGGCGGCTCAGTTCGACAAGGTCATGCGCATCAATGTGTACGGGGTCTATCACGCCCACCAGGCGGCCTTGCCTCACATGCTGGAAAGGGGCTGGGGCCGCTGCCTCACCATGACTTCGGGAGCGCGCCAGGGCTCGCCCAACCAGGTGCCCTACTGCGTGTCCAAGGCCGCGGTTTTCACCCTGATACGTTCCCTGGGCAATGCCTACCCCAAAGAGGGGGTATTCGTCAACGGGGTGGAGCCGGGAAGGGCGCTCACCGATATGATCATACCCCGGTTTTCACCCGAGTTCCTGGCCAATCCCGGCACCCCCATCGGCCGCTACGCCGACCCGGAGGAAGTGGCCGAGGTGGTGGAGTTTCTGTGCTCGGAGCGCAACACCTATACCACGGGATCGATATGGAGCAGCAAGGGGGCGAGTGGGTGAAAAAGGGCGCCGAGCCCACGGTCCTGCTGGAATCCTATGCGGCGCGCGATCCAGATTCCTTTGCGTTTTTCGGTCTGTGCGGCGAGGTGATGGCCCGGCGTCCCGAGGAGGTGCGCCCGGCCCTGGAGGCGGTTGAAAAAGCCGTGGCGGACGGAGCGTACGCAGCCGGTTTCCTGGCCTATGAGGCGGCCCCGGGGCTGGATCCGGCCCTGACGACCAAGGCGTGTGCGGATGTGCCCCTGCTGTGGTTCGGTTTTTTTCGCCGGAGGGCCCGGATCGCGGCCGGTGGCTTGCAGCCGGGGGGCGAGTATGCCGTTTCCGCCTGGACGCCCTCGATTGCGCGGCCGGCTTACGACCGGGCTCTGCAGGCCATAAGGGAGTACATCGCGGCCGGCGATACCTATCAGGTGAATTTCACCTTTCGCTTGAGGGCGGATTTCACCGGCGATGATCGGGCTTTCTACCGGGATCTGTGCCGGGCCCAGCAGGCCTCGTACAGCGCCTACCTGGACCTGGGGCGCTACCGGATCCTGTCGGCCTCGCCCGAACTGTTCTTTGCGCTCGAGGAGGGGGTCCTGAAAACCCGGCCAATGAAGGGGACCCGGCCGCGGGGCAAGGGGCCGGCCGAAGACGAGGCCCTGGCGCGCGCCTTACAGGAATCGAGCAAAGACCGGGCCGAAAACGTGATGATCGTGGATCTTTTGCGCAACGACCTGGGCCGGGTGGCCCAACCGGGCAGTGTCGAGGTGGCGCGATTGTGGGAGGTGGAACGCTACGAGACCGTGCTGCAGCTGACCTCCACGGTGCAGGCCCGCCTGCGCCAGGGGGTGGGACTGGCGCAGATATTCGGGGCGCTGTTCCCCTGCGGTTCGGTGACCGGGGCGCCCAAGGTGCGGACCATGCAGATCATCGCCGAATTGGAGGAGGAGCCGCGCGGTATCTACACCGGCTGTATCGGCTTTGTCTCCCCGGGCCTGGATGCCCGCTTCAACGTGGCCATCCGCACCGCGTGGATCGACCGTGACAAGGGCCACGCAGAGTTCGGCGTGGGCGGCGGGATCACCTGGGATTCCCGCCAGGAAGGGGAGTACGAGGAGTGCCTGGTCAAGGCCCGGGTGCTGCCCGGAGCGCAGATCGGAGGTTGAGAAGCCTTCCGAGAAATCCAGGTTCCCCAGGTGGAACTGGAAACCGAACCACGACGCCTCAAGCAGCGATAATTCCAGAGGAGGACTGCAATGTACCGCATGGGTGAAGCCGAGGTAAATCGCCTGCGCAAGGTAATCGAGAAGGGCAAGATGTTCCGCTACAGCGGCGGCGAATGCGACCGCTTTGAGCAGGGCTGGGCCCGCCATCTGGGGCTGAAGTATGCGCGCATGACCAATACCGGCACCTCGGCCCTGTACGTCGGATTGGTGGGCCTGGGCATAGGACCGGGCGACCAGGTGATCGTGCCGGCCTATACCTATATGGCCACGGCCCTGGCAGTGCTGGCCACCGGGGCCATACCGGTGGTGGCGGATGTGGACGAATCGCTGACTCTGGCGCCCGAAGCGATGGAGCGGCGCCTCACCAAACACACCCGGGCCGTTATCCCGGTGCACATGGTGGGCCTGCCCTGCAATATGGATAAGATCATGCGGATCGCCCGCAAGCACAAGTTGCTGGTTATGGAGGATGCCTGCCAGGCCGTGGGCGGAGGGTACGAAGGCAGGATGCTGGGGGCAATCGGCCATGCCGGGAGCTTCAGCTTCAATTTCTTCAAGAATATGACCTGCGGGGAAGGCGGGGCCTTTGTGACCGACGCGCCGGCGATCTTCGAACGCGGATCGGTGGCCGTGGACTGTTGCGCGCATTACTGGAACCCGGAGGAAAAAAAAGAGGAGGTCCAGTTCGCCGGGCACAATTTCAGGGCTTCGGAATTCGAGGGGGCCATCCTCAATGTGCAGTTGCGGCGGATAGACGGGATGCTCAGCCGCATGCGCGCGCACAAAAAGGAATTGCTGCAGGTCGGCCTGGACGCGGGACTCAAGTCCATCGTCAACAACAGCCTGGACTGCGAGTGCGGCACCCATCTGGGCTTCATTTTCGCCGAAGAGGCCGCTGCTCGAGCCTTTTCCGAGGCTTTGGGGCAGCAAGGGGTAGGATCCTTCCTGCCCATGGATACCGGCCGGCACGTGTACACCCGCTGGGAGCCGATCATGCGCCGGCAGGGGGCGCACCACCCGGCGCTGGATCCGTTCAAGTTGAAGGCCAACAAAAAATCCAAGGTCGAGTACACCGTGGATATGTGCAAAGACTCGCTTGATGTCCTCGGTCGCAGTGTGCTGATCGGGATGCACCCCGACAACAGCCGGGGCCGCATCCGGACGATGGGTAAGGCCATCCAGGCAGCGGCCCTCACCTAGAGCCTGGGGCAGTTGGCCATGGCTTGGAGAGGTTCTGGAAAGTGGTTATTTTAATAGCTTTATATCGAGGTCAAACACCTATAAGGAGGGTGATATGAAAACGTGGATTGTGCGCCTGGTGTGTCTGGGGCTGATTTTTATGGTCCAGACCGGGTACGGACAGGAGAAATCCATCACCATCTGGTGGGCCCAGTGGGATCCGGCCGCCGGATTACAGGACCTGGCCAAGGACTTCGAGAAGGAGACCGGGATTGCGGTCAAGGTGCACCAGATTCCCTGGCCGTCCTACCACGACCAGGTTTTTTTGAATTTTGGCAACAAGCAGACCGACTTCGATATCGTGGTGGGGGACAGCCAGTGGATCGGGCGCGGGGCCACCAAAGGGCTTTACCTGGAACTGACCGACTGGCTGCCACAGGCCGTGGACATCGGCAGTATCCATCCCCGGGCGGCGCGCTACCTGTGCGAGTACCCACCCGGCAGCGGCCGGTTTTACGCGGCCCCGTGCGAGACCGATGCCATGGGGTTTGTCTACCGCAAGGACTGGTTCGAGGATCCGGCCGAGCAGGCGGCTTTCAAAGAGAAATACGGCCGCGATTTGAAACCACCGGACACCTGGGACGAGTTTCGCGATATCGCCGAATTTTTTCACCGGCCGGATGAAAAGCGCTACGGATGCTCGATCCTGGCCGGGCGCGGCTACGATGGCATCACCATGGGGTTCCAGCCCTTCCTGTGGTCCTGGGGCGCCTCCTGGGGCGATCCAGAGACCTTCCAGGTCCAGGGACACGTCAACAGCCCCGAAGCCGTGGCCGGTCTGCAATACATGAAAGACCTGCTCCAGTTTACCCCCCCGGGGGGCAATATGGCCGACTATTTTTCCAACAACGATGTGTTTTTAAATGGGTCCACGACCATGGTGCTGGACTACTTTCCCTTCTACCCCGGCATTGTCGAGAGTATGGGGGACAAGGTCGACTTTTTCATGGTGCCCGCCAAAGGGGACAAGCGGGTGATCAGCTTGGGAGGCCAGGGATTCAGCATTTCGACCAAGACTCCCAAGTCCCAGCAGGAGCTGGCCAAGCAGTTCATCGCCTGGTTCGAGCAGACCGAGGTACAGAAGAAATGGATCACCTATCCAGGTTCCTTCACCGCCAATACCGAGCTGCTGGCCAGCGAGGAGTTCGCCCGAGCCGCGCCCTTCAACGCCACCTTTGCCGCCTCCCTGGACTACCTCCAGGACTTCTGGAATGTGCCGGTCTACAACGAACTTCTGGCGGTCTCGCAGCGCTATCTGGGGGAAGCCCTGGACGGGGTCAAGACCCCAAAAGAGGCCCTGGACCACATAGCTGAAGAACACGAGCTGGTCCTGCTCGAGGCCGGCTACAAGCAGGAGGAATGATTTGGCCACAGAGGGCAAGAGGGGCCGGCGCCGCGACTGGATGAAGTACGGGTTCGTGGGGCCGGCCCTTCTCATTCTCATTGCCATGAATATCTTCCCGCTGCTCTACAGCATCTTTTTGAGTTTCACCAATGCCGACCTGATCGGTGGTGCTTACAAGAGCATCGGCGGACTCAATTACAAGATTGTATTTCTGGGGACCAAGTACGCCGTGGCCCTGCGCACCACGGCCCTCTTCGTGGCCCTGGCCGTGGGCATCGAACTGGTCTTGGGCTTTACCCTGGCTCTGGCATTGCACGGCCCTTTGTGGGGCAAGCCTTTCATGCTTACTGTTTTGCTGGTGCCCATGATGCTGCCCCAGGCCGTGATGGGGCTTTACTGGAAGCTGGTGCTCAACGGCAATTACGGCATTCTCAACCAGATTCTGGGGATCTTGTACCTGGGACAGCCGCAGTGGATCACGGACCCGGATCTCAAGTTTTTTTCCATCCTGATGATTGATGTGTGGATGTGGACCCCCTTTATGATGCTGATCGCCCTGGCCAGTCTCAATGCCATACCCTCTTACATCTACGAGGCGGCGGCCATGGACCGGGCTTCGAGATGGACGGTTTTTCGCCGCATCACCCTGCCCATGTGCGCTCCTCTGCTGGGTCTGGCCGTGCTGCTGCGGGCCACGGATGCGCTCAAGCAATTCGATCTGGTGATGGCTGTATCCGGGCCCAACGATGCCTCTACCCAGACCCTGAGTGCGCTGCTCTACCAGGTGGTATTCCGCGGTGGCAAGGTGGGGCTCGGGGCATCCTATTCTTACGTGATCCTGGTGGTGGTTATCGCGCTGGCCAGTATCTTCATTCGCTACATGGCCGGCCTGCAGAAAAAACAGGGAGAAGTAGCGGCGTGAACATCCTGCGCTGGTTCTTCATCGCGTTCTATTTCTCCGTGGCCACTTTACCCCTGGTCTGGCTGGCCATGACCTCTTTCAAAAACAGGAACGACAGCATCAGTATACAGCCGAAATTTGTACCGGTTTTCAACCGCGAGGCGGATCCTGGAGGTCTGAGTTTTCAGGCCACGCTCAACGGCTACAGGCAGCTGAACCAGGTCTACGCCGGGGCCGATCAAGTCTTTTTTCACTACCTGGGCAACAGCGTAGCGATTGGCCTGCTCAGTACCTTGGCTTCGGTTGTGGTCGGGACTTCGTGCGCCTATGGCTTCAGCCGCTTCCGCATTGCCGGGTCCAAAGACTGGCTCTTCTTCATTCTCTCGACCCGTTTCCTGCCGCCCCTGGCCGTGGTGGTACCGGTGCTGATGATGTACCGGGAATTCGATCTGCAAAACACCCACCTCGGACTGGTATTGCTCTATACCGCCTTCAACCTGTCGCTGGCGGTATGGTTGATGAAGGGGTTCATCGACGAGATTCCAAGAGCTTATGAAGAAGCGGCCATGGTGGACGGTTATTCCCGTCTGCAGGCTTTCCGGCGCGTCATCGTGCCGCGCGCAGCGCCGGGCATGGCCGTGACCGCGGTTTTCTGCCTGATCTCGGCTTGGAACGAGTACGGGTTCGCCATGACCCTCAACAACCAGGAAGCGGTCACCGTGCCGGTCTATTTCGCCGGCTTGCAGGGCAATGTCCAGGGGTTGCCCTGGCCGCAGATCGCCGCCGGGGTCCTGCTTTTCGTGGTGCCGATCATCGCGTTTACGGTTCTGGTCAGGAAGCACCTGTTGCGCGGCGTCACCTTCGGGACCATAAAGCAATGAAACACTGGATCGACAAAATGGCACGGACAGGCATGGTGCTGGGGGTTGCCTTCATGCTCCAGCCCTGGTGGAAGGAGGGATTCCGCTGGGGGGTTTTTGCCACCGCGGTTTTTACCATACTCCACATAATTACCTCGCACTGGCAAATCGACGAGCCATGAGCTTTTTGCAATTGAGTGGTTTAACCAAGACCTTCGCGGATGGAACCAAGGCGGTCAAAGGGATTGATCTAACCTGCGCTGAAGGTGAGTTTGTAGTGCTCCTGGGGCCGTCTGGATGCGGCAAAACCACGACCCTGCGAATGATCGCTGGTCTGGAAGGGCCCACAGGAGGACGGATCAGGGTCGCCGAGGCAGACATAACCGACCTGCCGCCCGCAGGGCGCGATGTGGGTTTTGTATTCCAGTTCTACGCGCTTTATCCCCACATGAGGGTGCGGGACAATATCGCCTTTCCACTGCAGAGCGTGGGAATGCCCCGCGCCGCGCGCAAAAAGCAGGTAGAGGAGACGATCCAGCGGCTGGGATTGGGCTCTCTGGCCGGGCTTTACCCGGATCAGCTGAGTGGGGGCGATCAGCAGCGGGTGGCCCTGGCGCGGGCCCTGGTGCGGTGCCCCCGGCTCTATTTGATGGACGAACCCCTGGGCACCCTGGACGCGGATTTGCGTCTGGAGATGCGGGAGCTGATCCGGGCGCAGCAGCTGGAGATGGGCATCACCACCATCTATGTGACCCACGATCAGGAAGAGGCCATGAGTCTGGCGGACAGGGTGGTGGTCATGGAAGGGGGGCTGATCCGCCAGCAGGGTCCCCCGGCCGAGGTCTACGACCGGCCGGCCGATTTGTTTGTGGCGCACTTCGTGGGCAGCCCGGGGATGAATTTCATCGAGGGAGAGGTGCAGGCAAACGGGGGGAAAGCCTCTTTTGTCGAACAGGGAGGACATTTGAATTTGCCCCTGGGACGCCAGGTGCACCCCGGAAAGGCCACCCTGGGGGTACGGCCCGAATTCGTGCGCCCGGATGGGGAGGGCTCCTTTGCCGGCCGGGTGCTCATGGACGAGTACCTGGGGGATTGCCGCAACATCCACCTGGACACCGAGTGGGGCCGCCTGGTGATGCGAGCCGGACCTGTAGAAAAGCAGGACGAGGGGTCGGTGATTCCTCTGAGTTTTGATGTCGGCCATGTACGGGTATTTGATGGTGAAAGCGGGATGAGCCTGTAATATGGCGGGTTTTCTCGAACTCGAAGGGGTGACCAAGCGCTTTGGCTCTGTTGAGGCTTTGCGATCCATTACCCTCGACTTGCAGGTGGATGAGTTACTGGTGGTGCTGGGACCTACGGGAGCGGGCAAGACCACCTTGTTGAGAATCCTTGCCGGGCTTGAGATCCCGGATCAGGGCCGGATTGAAATGGCGGGTCAGAGCATCGCGGATCTGTCTCCGGCAGGGCGCGACGTGGCCCTGGTCTTTCAGAACTTTTCTCTCTACCCGGACTGGAGTGTACGGCGGAACCTGGCCTTTCCCCTGCAGGCGTCCGGCAGGCGGCTGCAGGGGAGGGAGCTTCAGGAGCGGGTTGAATGGGCGGCGTCTTTGTTGCGGATTGGCTATCTTCTGGAGCGCCGGGCCGCCCGGTTGTCGGGCGGCGAAATGCAGCGGGTGGCCATCGGCCGGGCCCTGGTGCGGCGCCCCCGGCTTTTTCTGCTGGACGAGCCGCTGACCAACCTGGATGCGAAGTTGCGCGAGGCCCTGCGGGTGGAGCTGGTGGTGCTGCGCCGGGAACTGGGCATCCCCATGATCTACGTGACCCACGACCAGGCCGAAGCCCTGTCCATGGGAAACAGGATCGTGGTCCTGGGGCAGGGGCGGATCCTGCAGGTGGGGCGTCCAGAGGAGATCTACCAGCGGCCAGTATCTCCGCTGGTGGCGCGGCAGTTGGGACAGCCGGCCATCAATGTGTGGAAGGTGCGCCGGGTGGACGGATACTGGACCACCGAACAGGGCATTCAGGTTATGCCGGCCATGGAAGGCCCCCCGGAGATGCTGCTGGGTGTACGGCCGGAGGATATCGCTCCCGTGGGGGGGAGGCAGCCCGGACAGGTCCGGGTGGTGGAAGACACCGGGCCGGCCACGATTCTGCTGGTGGATTGGTCCGGGAAAGAGATACACCTGCTGGTGGAGAAGGGGCTATCCTTCCGGCCGGGAGACCAGATCTGGCCGCGAATCGACCCGGCGCGCGCGGTGCTGTGGGAACGGGAGGAGTGACGTGAATCCATTGAAGTCTGAAATTAGAAGCCGAGTGGAATTTCCGGTGAGCCCCAAGCGCGGTTGCCAGCCGGGTTTTGCAGACGGCTTCCGAGGAGTACTGGTATGAAACGCGAAGTGGATGTCCTGGTCATTGGAGGGGGATCGGTGGGCATAAATTCCGCCTACTACCTGGCGCAACAGGGGCGCAAGGTCGAGGTGGTTGATAAAGGGGAGGTGTGTTCGGGGTGTTCGCATGGCAATGGCGGCCTGGTAGTACCCAGCCACAGCGTGCCCCTGGCCGCCCCGGGGGTGATGCTCCAGGGAATCAAGTGGATGTTCAATCCGGAGAGTCCCTTTTATATCAAACCCCGTCTCGATCGCGCGCTGTTTTCCTGGCTGTGGAAGTTTCGCGGTGCCTGCAATACGGGCCAGATGCAGCGGGCCATGCCCGTCCTCCGCGATTTGAGCCTGGCCAGCGTGCGCCTGTTCGAGGAGCTGGACGCTCTGGAAGGGCTGGACTTCGATTTTGAACAGCGCGGGGTTTTGATGGTGTGTCCCAGCAAGAAAATCCTGGAAGAGGGCGAGAAAGAGGCCCATCACCTGCGGGAAGTCGGCCTCGAAGCGGAGGTCTTGAGCCCGGCGCGGATTCAGGAACTGGAGCCCGAGATCCAGATCAATGCCACCGGAGGGGTGTACTTCCCGCAGGATGCCCATCTCACCCCGGATCGCTTTGTCCGCGGCCTGGCCCGCCACGTCGAGGAGAAGGGGGTGAAAATCCATACCTCGACCGAAGTGCTGGGTTTTGAAAAAACCGGTAGCATGATATACAAGGTCCGCACCAGTCGGGGCGATTTTGCGCCCGGGGAGGTGGTTCTGGCCGGTGGTTCGTGGTCGCCCGGCATTGCCGGCGACCTGCAACTCAAGCTCCCCATTCAGCCGGCCAAAGGCTACAGCATTACCTACCAGCGGCCGGAGAAGTGTCCGCGCACCCCCCTCATGCTGGCCGGAGCCAGGTGCGGGGTAACGCCCATGGGCGACAAACTCCGCTTCGCCGGTACCCTCGAGCTGGCCGGTCTGGATTTTTCGATCAACCAGCGCCGCGTTCAGGCCATTCTCAAGGCCGTGCCTCGTTACCTGCCCGATTTGGACCCGGCCCAACTCGAACTGGTTGAAATATGGCGCGGGTTGCGGCCCTGCACCCCGGATGGTCTGCCCTTCATCGGCCGTCCCAGGACCTACCAAAACTTGACGATTGCTGCCGGACACGCCATGATAGGATTGTCGTTGGGGCCCATCACGGGCAAGCTGGTCTCCCAGCTGGTCACCAGGGAAGAGCCGGAGATGGATCTGAGCGTACTGGCAGTGGAGCGCTTTGAGTGACTGGAGAAAGTGAATGAAGCGGCTGTTGATGATAAGCGGAGGACGGGCCCACCCCTTTCAGAGTTGTGCCCGGATTTTCAAACAAGCCTTGCAAGCCTTTATTATTTAATCCTCGATCTGGAAGTGAGGTTCCAGGTGCGGCAGGTCGATCCCGTTCAGGATCAGAGATAGGCTAGTATTCAAGGGCAGGTCGGTGCGCAGGTGGACCTGGCTCTCCAGCCCCAGGTCCTCGATCAGCGCGGTGCCGCGGAGATCGCGTTTGTCCACCAGGATTCCCCTGCCGCGCCAGTCGGGGTGTTCCATGAGGTAGGCCAGGGTCCAGTGTCTGGTGCTCAGCCTTTCGGCCTGGCGCACGCTGCCGCTAATGGCCTCGGCTGTGCCCACCCGCTCCAGCACTTCCTGGGCGCTCAGGAGGTCCCGACCCAGTATATGAGCCCGCAACTGCTGGTGTGTCACCAGGTCCAGGTAGCGCCGCAGGGGGCTGGTAGCCTGGGTGTAGACTTCCAGGCCCAGACCGGCGTGGGGAGCAGGGACACTGCGGAGTTGGCTGCGCTTGAGGGTGCGACGAAGCGCCAGCATACCGGCCAGACCCTCAGGGGCATGGATTTCCCGAGGTGGATCCTGGGTGGAAAAGGGGACGGGGATATTGTGCTCCAGGGCAAAGCGGGCGATGGTTTCCCCGGCCCCAAGCATGGCTTCGGTGACCAAGTCCCGGCTCCGGAGGGGCGGTAGCGGCACGATGTTCACCTGGCGGTTTTCAACCCGAACCCGGAATTCGGGCCATTCGATGAAAACCGCATCATTGGCCCAGCGCTCCCCCTGCATGGTCTGCGCTAGAAGGTAAAGGCTGTGGAAGGGCTCTTCCTCGAGCCGGGCCTCGGCTTCTGCATAGGTCAGGCGTTGTACCTGGACCCAACTTGGGACAATTTCCAGGCCCGAGGCTTTATCCTCCCCATCCAGATCCAGGCCAAAGGAGAGCGCCGGCGACACCGCGGATAGGCCCAAACCCAGGGTCTGGGTGGCCTGGGGAGGGAGCATGGGCACCGTGCCCTCCGGCAGGTAGAGGTTGGCCCCGCGGGAGCGGGCTTCGAGATCAGCGGGGCTGTCTGGAGATACCAGAGCGGCTACATCGGCAATGTGGACCCAGAGGCGGTCCTGGTCCAGACTCAGGGCATCGTCCGGATCCCGAACGCCCTCGTCGTCGATTGCAAAGGCCGGAAGATGGGTGAGATCCACCCGTTTCTCCGTAGGTAGTGAGGGCAATTCTATGATGGGCGGGGAGGAGGCAAGGGCAAGACGTCGGGAATAGGGTACCACCGTGTGGTCCCAGTACCCCAGTTCGAGCAACAGAGCATGGGCGTTTTCCGGACTTTCAGAACGGCCCAATTCGCGCAGTACCCGGCTCCTGGTTTGTCGTCCGAGGGCTTGCTGTTCGACCTGGGTGAGAAAGGGGCGGTCTTCGGGGGCTATCCGACCGCCGCGGAGACGTCGGATGAAGTCCTTCCAGGCCTGCTGCTCGGCCTGCTGCGCGGCCCGGTGCTGCTGTTCCCGCTTTACCTCCTCGGAGGTGCGGACTGCAAGCTGCTCGGGCGAGCCGCAAAAGTAGAGACCGTCGGCCACCAGCTGCCAGGTGGCCCAGGCCGTGGAGGGGGTATAGGCACCGTGGATCAACTCGGCCACTTCGACCAGGCAGGTGGTGCTGCCGGCCAGGAGTTCCCAGGCCGTCTCGGTCTCGCCGGTTTGCGGTCGGAGATCGGCCAGGCTTTGCAGGGGACCTGGATGCAACAGCACGACGTCTTTGGGACGCACCTTGCGGTTGGGGCTCGCCTCCACCTCGATTTCCAGCTTGTCCCCGGCGACCACGACGCGGGCAGGCCGGCTCTTGTAGAGCACCAGGCTGTTTCGCGGGATTGTCATATGGGTACTAACTTAGCTCAGCTGGCAGGAAGCGACAAGATGGGACTCGCGCAGAGGACCAAACTGGCTTATTATTGCTGTGCCGGAACTTTAGATGGTCTCTTTTATGAAATGGTTGGGCAACAGCGTTATTTGAGCGGAGATGCCTGAGCAATGGATGATCGCGCAGGAGGGGAACCCCCTTTTAAAGGGCTAGTAAGGGAACCCAGGAAGGTGCGCTGGGTATGGCTGGTTTACGCCCTTCTCTACGCCGTGGCCATACCCTGGTACTGGCCGGCGAATTTTCACGGTCCCCTGGTCGGCGGTTTCCCCCTGTGGGTTGCCGTGAGCCTGGCCAGTGTTGTGCTGCTGGCCGTCTGGACTGCCTGGGTAATCTTGCGCTACTGGAAGGATGAAGAAGGGGGCAAAGGTTGATGGATGTCGGCGGGACTCAGCTGGTATTCGGGCAAGGCGCCCTGATTGCGGTGGGGCTTTACCTGCTCTCCATGATCGGCATCGGCTGGATCGGGCGCCGGAAACGGCAGGACGATAGTCTGGCCGATTTCTACCTGGCCGGGCGTTCCATGGGGCTGGTGGTGCTCTTCCTCACCCTCTACGCCACCCAGTACAGCGGCAACACCCTTTTCGGCTACACCGGCAAGACCTACTGGATCGGTTTTGCCTGGACCGTTTCGGTCCTGTTCATGTTTTCGATCATCCCCGGGTACCTGCTCTTTGCGCCCCGACTGGTGGCCCTGGCCCGCAAACAGAATTTCATCACTCCCGGGGACTATATCTCCCATCGCTTCAAATCGGGTTTCCTCACCTTGCTCTGCACCCTCTTGATGATCTACGCGCTGGGCAATTACACGCTGGCCCAGCTCAAGGCCATGGGCGCGGCGGTGGAAGGCTTGACCGACGGGGCAGTGCCCTCGGCCTACGGGATCATCGCACTGGCCATCATCATGGTGATATACGAGACCCTGGGCGGGATGCGGAGCGTGGCCTGGACCGACGTGATCCAGGGGGGGGTGCTGTTGACCGGGTTCGCCGTGCTCTTGTTTTTAATCCCTGGATTGGGAGGTGGGTTCACGGCCGTGGTGGAAAAGATAGGCCAACTCGACCCGTCCAAGGTGGAGGTGCCGTCTTGGGAGGGGTGCAACACCTGGATCAGCTATGTTCTTTTGCTGGGGTGCGGGGCCGCCATCTACCCGCAGGCCATCCAGCGGCTCTACGCCAGCCGTTCCCTGCAGGTCCTCAAGCGCTCCCTGGCTCTGATGGCCTTCATGCCGCTGACCACTACTCTGATCGCTCTGATCTGCGGTTTGACCGCCTTTGTGGTACTGCCCGGCCTCGATCGAGGAGAGACC
Source organism: Candidatus Latescibacterota bacterium (assembly GCA_965219385.1). Classification (GTDB taxonomy): domain Bacteria; phylum Latescibacterota; class UBA2968; order UBA8231; family UBA8231; genus CBDCNM01. The sequence continues at coordinate 698,819 of CBDCNM010000001.1, forward strand.
GATCAGGTCCTGGCGCGTCTGTGTGCCCTGATCATGAGCGGGTCGCCCCTGGGCTACTGGCTGGTGGTGATGATCTTCGCCGCCATACTGGCGGCCTTGATGTCCACGGCGGACTCGGCTCTGCTGTCCATCTCGTCCATGATCACCCGCGATATTTATCAGCCTTACTTCAAACCCCACAGCAAGGAAGCCGAGTTGACCCGGGTGGGAAAGTTGAGTTCGTGGGTCATTATCGCGGTTCTGGTGGTGATTGCCATCGGCACGGAAAAGACCCTGATCCGGCTGCTGGAACTGAAGTTCGAGATTCTGATTCAGATCGTCCCGTGTTTTTTTCTGGGCCTTTATTGGCAGCGCCTTTCAAGCCGGAGCGTGCTGCTGGGAATGCTGGCGGGGCTGGTGGTGGCCCTGGGGTTGTGGGGGGCGGGACATGCCCGAATCTGGGGTTTCCACGCCGGGGTGATCGGCCTGGCTGCCAACCTGCTGTGCTGCCTTGTCGGGACCTGGCTGACCCCGGCCAGAGAGACCCCCTAAGGAGAAAGGAAAAACCATGCGCAAAGCCTCGAAGGCCTTCCTCCAGGCCCTCTTGAGTGCCCCGAGCCCCTCGGGCTACGAAGGTCCTGTGAGGAAGGTCTGGAAAGCGGAAATGGAGCATTGCGCCAACGAGGTCACGGTGGATGTCCATGGCAATGCCATTGCGGTGCACAATCCCGGTGGAACGCCGCGGATCATGCTGGCCGGCCACATGGATGAACTCGGCTTTCAGATCGTCCACGTAGCCGAGAGCGGCTACCTCTATTTCGACACCATCGGGGGATTCGACCAGGGTACGATATCCGGCCGCAAGGTGCGGATTCACACTGAGAAGGGACCAGTACTGGGGGTGATCGGCAAAAAGCCGATCCATTTGATGAGTCCGGAGGAGCGCCGCAAGGTGCCCGAAAAACAGGATATGTGGATCGATATCGGCGTCCGGGACGACAAGGAAGCCCGGAAGCTGGTGGCCATCGGGGATCCGGTCACCTACGACCCGAACTTTGAAATGCTGCGCCGCAGCCTGGCCACTTCCCGGGGATTCGACAACAAGATGGGGGCCTATATCGTGGCCGAGACCCTGCGCAGTGTGAGCCGCTCGAGCAAGAAGCTCAGGGCCGCCCTCTTCGCGGTGGCCACGGTGCAGGAAGAGGTCGGTCTGCGCGGCGCTACCACCAGTACCTACGGCATCGATCCGCTGGTGGGTATTGCCCTGGACGTCACCTTTGCAACCGATCATCCGGGCATGGACAAGCGCAAGGTCGGAGAAATCAAAATCGGCAGGGGACCGGTGCTGACCCGGGGCGCCAATGTCAACCCCGTGGTTTTTGCCCGGCTGGTCGAGGTCGCCGAGAAAAAGAAGATCCCCTATCAGGTGGACGCTGCCTCCGGGGGGACCGGCACCGATGCCAATGCCATGCAGCTGAGCCGTGCCGGCGTGGCCACTGGTCTGGTCAGCGTGCCCCAGCGCTACATGCATACCCCGGTGGAGGTGCTGTCCCTGGAGGACCTGGACCACACCGTGAAGTTGTTGAGCGAGTTTGTCCTGTCGGTGGACCAGAAGACGAGTTTTATACCTTAGAAGCCGTCTGCGAGCAGGCGTAGCAGCATCAAAGGTTTGTCTATGTACCGCGCATCTCTGAACACCTGGATCAGGGCTTTCGAGGAGGGCCTTTTGCGCGACCAGCTGGAGCACTATTACAGCCAGAAGGACGTGGCGCGCTGGCAGGCCCGCTACCTGAAAGCCCTGCAGGCCTTTGCCGCACACTATGGGCGTGGAGGAGAGGTGGTAATCGCCCGCTGTCCCGGACAGATGAACATCATGGGCATGCACATCGACTACGGCGGCATGCCGTCAATTCGGCTGTCGGTGCGAGGAGCCGATACCCTCACCATTGCCAGAGCAACTCAGAACAGTCGGGTGCGGATTCGCAGTATCCTCGAGGTGGCGGGAGAACCGGCGGATAAATTCGCGCCGCTGGAGTTCGATCTGGAGGACGTGGTCCCGGCGGAAAACGTGGGCACCTGCCAGGCCCTGATGGACTATGCCGGCAAGGTGTGCAGCCAGCGCAAGGCGCAGACCGGGAGCGCCCTGAGCGCGGACTGGGGTATCATGCCGCAGGGGCAGCTGATTTTTCTGGAGAGTTATTTCCGTCAGCGCAAGAAGATCCTGGAATTCGATGCCCTGGTTTGGAGCAATGTGCCGCCGAGCGGCGGAATGAGTTCGTCCTCTGCCCTGGTGATCTCCACGGCTTATGCCGCTATGGGCGTGCAGGGCCTGCTGCCTGGACAGGATATGCCCGAGGAGGATCTGGTGGACGGCATCGGCACCTCGGAGTGGATTCGGGGCACCCGGGGGGGCACTGGGGATCACGGGGGCATGATTCTGGGCCGGGTGGGCAAACTGGTCAGTGTAGGGGTATTCCCGGCCCGGGCCCATGGTCGGGTCCCTCTGCCGGCTGAATACGTGGCTTTGATTCTCGACAGCAAGGTGCCGCGGATTTACGACGAGGCGGTAAAGGAGGAGACGGTAATCGCCTACCCCCTGGGCACGTTTATGATCCGCGATCTACTCCTGCCGCAGCTTGAGGGAACCGTGGATTTTGAGCACCTGGTGGCCGATTTCAGGGAGCGCATTCTCTTTATCCGGGACATCAGCGTTGCGAACCTGGGCCTTGGCCTGCCCGGGATCTATCGGTTGCTGCGGGAGTTGCCCCCTGTGATCACCTTGAAAGAGCTGGAGGACCGAGCCTGGAAAGCCGGAGCCGGCGAGGCCTATGAGGCCATGTATAGACGGGATATCGGGGAAAAGTTCCAGCGGATTACCCCGGACCATCCCATCTTTTTGCGCCGGCGTTTTGTCTTTGGCCTGGCCGAGCAGGATCGGGTTGAGAAGATGCTGGAGTACATGAAGGCGGGGCGGATGGATACGGCCCTCGAACTGGTGCGGATATCCCACGATGGGGACCAGGATCGGGAGGTGGGGGAGGAGGAATTGGTGGACCGGCAGCAGGGAGCTCGTCAGGGCAGGGAGCGTGCCCACCTGTGCTTTTTGCCGGGGGGGTACGGGCGCATGACGCCGGAGTACGATCAGGTAGTGCGCACCATCAATGGATTCTTGGTCGAAGAGGGCGGCCTTGCCAGCGGGGCGCTACAGCGTCTGGGAGCCGGGTGGGGGGGGAATGTAGGCGGGCTGGTCAGACGCGAGTTTGTCGTGGGCGAGAAACGCCCGGCCTTTAGCCGCCTGCTCGACGGGACCCTGGGGCTCCAGGCGGATCTGGACGGGTGCATTGTCACGCCGGGCGAGGGCGCCTGTCTGCTCAGAGCGCCGGGAACCTGATCAAGGCTATTTCCAGAGGGATTTGCAGATGGATGGATTGCTGGCAGGGGTCCGGGTCGTGGATCTGACCAGGGTGCTGGCAGGCCCCTATGCCTCGATGATCCTGGCCGATCTGGGCGCCGAGGTGATAAAGATAGAGCTGCCGGGACAAGGGGATGAGGCCCGTGGGTTCGGGCCTTTTCAAAACGGCGAGAGCGCTTATTTCACCAGTATCAACCGGGGCAAAAAAAGTGTGACCGTGGACCTGCGGACTCCCAGAGGTCGGGAATTGGTCCAGGGCCTGGTCGGGCGGTGCGATGTGCTGATCGAAAACTTCCGGCCGGGAAGCATGAAGCGTTTCGGACTGGACTACGAAAGCCTGCACCAAGCCTATCCGCGTCTGGTGTACGCTTCGGTCTCCGGCTTCGGGCAGACCGGACCTTACGCCCAGCGGCCGGCCTACGATGTGATCATCCAGGCCATGGGCGGGATTGCCAGCATTACCGGCGCTCCAGGAGGTGCTCCGGTTCGGGTGGGGTCGTCTATCGGCGATTTGAGCGCGGCCCTGTTCGGCGTGATCGGCATCCTGGCCGCCCTCAACCAGGCGCAGAAAAGCGGGCAGGGGCAGCAGGTGGATATCTCCATGCTGGATTGCCAGGTGGCGCTTTTGGAAAACGCCATTGCCCGCTACTACGTCGCTGGCGAAATCCCCGGTCCCCTCGGTTCGCGCCACCCGGCCATCACGCCCTTCCAGTTTTTCGAAGCCGCGGACGGGTACGTGGTAATCGCCGCGGGCAACGACACCTTGTGGAAGCGGTTGTGCGAGGCCATGGGAACTCCAGAGCTGGTGGAAGATCCGCGCTTTGATACCAATGCCCGGCGCACGGAAAATCAGGACGCCCTCGAAGTTTTGCTCGCCGCGGCCCTGGGAAAAAAGACGGTGGCCGAATGGGAGGAGGTGCTGGGGCAGGCAGGGGTCCCCTGCGGGCCGCTCCACAATATCGAACAGGTGGTAGGCGATGAGCAGGTGCGGGCGCGGCGGATGATCGCCGAGTTGCACCATCCCAGGGCCGGCACCCAGGCCATGCCCAATTCGCCCCTCAAGTTTTCGGAGACGCCGGTTGAGCTAAGGGAACCGGCGCCCTTGTTGGGCCAGCACACCGGGGAGGTGCTCGAGGGCTTGCTGGGGCTGTCGGGGCAGGCATTGGAGCAGTTGCGTCAGGAGGGGATTATCTGATCGAGGTTTTAATGTGCCAACGCGTCCTTTTAAGATAGCCACATGAATAGCCGAATTACCGACACCGTCCCTTCCATTTGCATCGGCCCCAGCGTCGACCAGAATCTGGAGGATCTCCGGATTGCCTTGGCGGATAGCCTCATGAAGAGGCGTCCTAAGAAAGAGGCCCGTGGGGTTCACAGTCTCCCCGGCTTGAACCAGACGTTTCACGCTCTCTACATCCCCGCGGTGGACTGCTTGGGAGAGGCTCAACTCTGCGTTGGCAGAGGGGGCCGCGATCGCGAGGATCTTTTCCTCGGCTCAGAACCGGATGCGCCCGCCCAGAATCGCGCTTGGGCGACTGTGCCGGTCAAATCGCACATTGATCACGGGGCTGAACGCCATTCCGTCCATTCCGGGATTCGGGATGGGCTCCCGGGAGTCTCTCCTTACTATAGCACCGACGAGGACAACAGGCCGTTGCTGACTGGAGACGCTATCACAGCCCAATCCCCCAATACGGATCATCATTCCCAGACAGTATGGCATAGGCTAGACCCCAGCCGGCACTGATCAGGACCCCGCGCATCTTGTAGGTTCGAGTTCCGAAGCTTTGTTCGAGCCGCTCGATTTCACTGAGGGTGACACGCCGGAATCCCCCCTTCGGGAGGGCGAGGTCAAACCCTCCCTGGTCAGCTTCCGTGACGGTACCGATCATCTTGCTGTTGGTGTTTCTTAGTTAGGCATCTCGGGTTCTCCTTTTTGTATGATTCGCTTTTTTTAAAAAAAGGCCCAAATCATAAAAAATAGTTGTTTTCGGTTCGGCATAATATTAATCTTGACTCCTTCGTATAAACCCCATTTTGAGGATGTTCAGCGATTCAGCACATTAGAGTGCTACTATATATTGGCCAAATAAGCCGCCTTGATTCAGGCCATCGCATCGAGCTGCCCTCCAGCACGACGGTGACCTGCCGCGACTTACCGGTCATCCAGGGAGAAAACCGCATCGGCGTGGCGCTCGACCGGATCGAGGGTCGGGACTGCCTGCGCATCCAGGGGATCGAGCTGGTGATCGCCTATTCCTGAGCCTGACCTGACCAGGAATGCAGGGTAGCACGAATGCGAACAGCCCGCCGCGTCTGCAGCGGGGTCCCCTTGAGGGGTATGGCCATCGAAAAACCGGGCGGCCATACCTTGCACCATTGCCTATCCTGCGGGAATATACCTGCGCTGCCACCTGAGGCAGTTCGCCCGGCAATCGGGAAGCCGTGAGAGCCGACCTCCGCCGGGCACCGGGTTACCAAACCAACCTGCAAAGGAAGCGAACACGATGACCAACGCGAAGATACTGATCGTCGACGGCGACGAATCCGGGGCCGTGCACATCGAAGCATGCCTGGAAAGCCTGGGATACACGGTGTGTGCCGTGGTTTCCTGCGGGGCCGAGGCCATTGAAAAAGCCGCGGCCCCGCGTCCCGACCTGGCCCTGGTTGATCTCGGGCTGGAAGGGAAGCTCACCGGCCCGGAAACAGCCGAGCGGATCGGCAGCCGGTTCGACGTTCCGGTGGTCTACCTGACCGGCGAAGCCGGGGAAGACCTGCTGCAACGGGCGCAGGAGACCGCCCCCTTCGGCTACGTGCCGAGGCCGTTCGACCAGCGCCAACTGCTACCTGACCATCCTGACCGCCCTCTCCCTGCACGAGAGGGAAAGCAGGCACCGGGGACGGAGACCCGTCTGAAGCGGATCGTCAGGAAGTACAAAGGCCTCGCCCGGTTCCTGAAAGCCATGTTCGACAGCATGAGCGAGGGCGTGATCGCCTTCGACGAGAACATGATGCCCTTTTTCTACAATTCGAGCGTGCTGCGGATGGGCGGCGACCCGAGGGAAAAGGACATCCATAAATGGGCCGAAAAATACGGCATCTTCAAACCCGGTGGAAAAACGCTTTTCACCGTGGAGGATCTGCCGCTGATCCCTGCCCTGAAAGGCAAGGCCCCCGACGAGATCGAGCTGTTCATACGCAACGAGCAGAAGCCGGAAGGCTTTCATCTCAGCCTCCGCTGCAGTCCCCTGCCGGATGGAGCGGGTGTTGCGAAGGGGGCATGGTCGTCATCCGCGACGTCACCCGGGTCAAGCGGGCCGAGGCCGAGCTGGAAAAGACCATGGGGGAGCTGCGCTACCAGAGCGAGCTCATGGAGACCACCTTCTCAAGAATTCGCTCGAAGCGATCGACGATCTCGCCGCGGCGGGGGGACTCGACGAAACGCCGCGCATCCGGATCAGGGCCCGCGCCGGGGAGGAATCCCTCGACCTCGAGGTGGCCGACAATGGCATCGGCATCGGCAACAAGGACACCAGGGAGCTTTTCTCCCCCGGCTACACGACGAAAGAGTCGGGGAGCGGGCTCGGCCTCCATTCGGCGACCAATTTCGTCATTGGCCTCGGAGGGCGCATTCAGCCCTTGAGCGCGGGCACCGGAAAGGGAACGACCATGCGCGTGACGCTGCCGCTTTCCTCGATCGCCCCCCACCCGACAGCGGGAACCGATTAGCTGGAAACCGGTCCGCTGCGCCCGTTGCCGGCCCTTCGCGACCGCCCCCCCGCCGGACCATCCACCCCCGTCCCGCCACCCCCGCTCATGCGACTCCGCCGCTGCGGCGAACCCTCGTCAGCGGGTCCTTCTCCCCGGCGCGGATCGGGGATGTGATTCCCCCCCGGCCGCTGCGCCCGAACCCACTTCCACTGTGTAGCAAAACGCGCCTTGCGTTTCAAATTGCTACACAGCCTCAGTCCCGTCCTCATGTTTTTTACATAACTCCTTCGTAGACATCCAGTTATAGCTTTCGTCAAAACGCAAAAGCGGCGCCCGGCGGCTTGCGACAGAGTCATTTTGAAACACTTCGAGAGAAAACCAGTCGTTGCCGAATGGTATTCTAACTCCTTTATCTACAATAATTTGTACCTATTACGAAAAAGTGGCACGAATTTTGCATAAACTAAGAAAGAGCGGCCCGAGTTCCGCGCTGGCGAGGCGGCCGCCCGCCGTGCGCGTGGCCGTTGATTCTCGCGGGGACCGCCGCTGCCGCATCGGCCACCGCGAAACGCCCGGAAAGGACGCCAACGAGTTGACCAACGCCAGGATACTGATCGTGATCGTCGACGGACGAGGGCGCCGTGTTCGACAGCATGAGCGAGGCCGTGCTCGCCGTCAGCGACGACGGCACGCCCGTGGTCTTCAACGGACCATGTGCGTGACGCTGCCGCTTTCCTCGGTCGCTCCCCACGCAACGGCGGGAGAACGGCAGCGATGACCGACAGAGAGGGTGGTTCAGGACTGAAACCCACGAATCATGAGAACAACCGGGTGCTGATCGTCGACGACCAGCACGAGATCCACGACGACTTTGCGGAGATGTTGAAGCCCATTCTTACCAGGCCGTCGACCCATGATCTGGCCGCCGCGTTCGTGGGCGAGGAAGAGGAGGAGGGCTTTCTCCCGGAGTTCGAGCTGCTGCACGCGAGCAACGGGGAGGAAGCCTACGAGATCATCCAGGCGGGAAGGGAATCGAACCGCCCCGTGGCCGTGGCCTACATCGACATCAGGATGCCTCCGGGCATCGATGGTATCGAGACGATCCGCCGGGTGAGAAAGATCGATCGCGACCTCGAGATCGTCATCATGACTGCGTACACCGACCGCTCGCTGCCCGAGATCGTCCACGACATGGAATTGCTGCACAAGCTGCTCTACATCAGGAAACCTTTCGCCCACGAGGAGATACAGCAGATCACCCTTTCCCTGGTGGGGAAGTGGAACGTCGAGCGGGACCTGGCGGAAAAACGGCGGCAGCTCGCCACCGATCATCGAAGGCTGGAAGCGGTGCTCAATGCCACCGGAGACGCCATGGCGATGCACGACGGCGGTGGATGCCTGGTCTTCGCCAACCAGGGGTACGAGAAGCTGATGGGTCTGAAGGAAAGCGAGCTCAAGGAGGCGCCGCCGGGCGATCTCAAGGCGCGCCTGGAAGAGCGTTTCCGCAAACCCGACCTCGGCGACCTGGAGGGAAGGTTGCTCCTCGACGGCGGCAACGTGGTGGAGACCACCGGCGCCGGCAAGGCGCCGGAGCAGCGGCTGTTCTACCGCTCCACCGCGCCGGTGCGCGACGGCCGCGGCGAGACCATCGGCGGCCTCGTCGTCTACCGGGACGTTTCCAGGGAGATCGAGGCCGAGCAGATGAAGGCCGAGGTGCTGCGTCTGCGCACCGAGTTGGAGACGACCTACTCTCTTTCCGGCATGGTGGGCACCAGCCCGGGAATGCAGCGGGTGTACGCGCTGACGAAGCAGGCCGCCGAAAGCGATATCACGGTGCTCATTCGCGGCGAAAGCGGCACCGGCAAGGAGCTGGTGGCCAGGTCGTTTCACTTCAACAGCATGCGCAAGAAAGGGCCGTTCGTGGCCCTCGATTGCGCCGCCATCCCCCCAACGCTCATCGAAAGCGAGCTCTTCGGGCACGAACGGGGCGCCTTCACCGGGGCGACGCAGCAGAGAATCGGCGCTTTCGAGCGCGCCGACGGGGGCACCATTCTCATCGACGAGATCGGCGACCTGCCGTACTTCCTGCAGGGGAAGCTGCTGCGCGTCCTGCAGGAACGGGAGGTCCAGCGGCTCGGCGGAACCACCCCCGTTTCCGTCGACATCCGGGTGATAACGGCGACCAACAAGGACCTCGAGCTCGCCGTGAAGGAGGGCTTGTTCCGCGAAGACCTGTTCTATCGCGTCGCCGCCTTCCCCATCCTGATTCCGCCGCTGAGAGAGCGGCGCGAGGACGTGCCCCTGCTGGCCCGGCGTTTCCTGGACAAGTACGCCGAACGCACCGGCAAGTCGATAGACGGCATCTCCACCGCGGCCCTGCGCCTGCTGCTGCAGTACGACTGGCCGGGCAACGTGCGCGAGCTGGAGAACGCCATCGAGCGCGCCGTGCTGCTGGAGACGGCCTCGGTGCTGCAGGCGGGTAGCCTGCCGGCCCAGTTGTCGCCGGTCCTCGCTTCGGCAAGCGATCCTCCGTCGGCGGTCCTGCCGCTGGCGGTGGTCGAGCGACAGGCCCTGCTGCGCGCCCTCGAAGCCACGGGGAACAACGTGAAGGAGGCCGCGGGCGCGTTGGGCATCGATCGGTCGACCCTGCACCGGAAGTTGAAGAAATACAACCTCGCCCGGGCTTGAGCCGGGCGCCAGCGGCCAGTCAACCGGTCTTCACAGAAAGGAGAGGTTGCCATGAGCTTGAAGCGGCATTCACACGCCGGGTTTCGGCGTACACCTTTAAAGAACAGGAGGGCCAGGATGTTGAAGAGAACCGGAATACTCTGTTGGAAGAAGCTGCGCTTGCCCGCGGCCGCGCCGCGGTCCGGGATGTCGAGGGGGGCCGTGCTGGCGGGCGCCGCCTTCGTCCTCTCCTCGATAGCCGGCGCCGCCTTCGCTCAATCGGCCGGAGACGACCCCGTGAACATCTGCAACCGCACCTCCCAGGTGCGCGAGGCGATTCTCGCCAGGCTGTCCGGGGTCAATGACTGCGCTGCGGTCACCACCGCGAACCTCCGCAGCATTGATGGCGAGATGAATCTCCACGACAAGGGCATCACTTCCCTCAAGTCCGGGGACTTCTCCGGAATGAACCGGCTGGAGTTCCTGAAGCTGTCCGGGAACGAGCTGAGCACCCTCCCGGCGGGCGTGTTCGACGGCCTTTCCTCCGTGCGCGAGCTGTCCCTGGAGACCAACGACCTGACCTCGCTGCCCGCCGGCGCCTTCAGGGGCCTCACCGGGCCGCTGTGGATCAAGCTGGACAACAACGAATTCAGCGCGTTTCCAGGGGCAGCGCTGGACGACCTCGGCCCCAACCTCACGGGCCTCTACCTGGGCTACAACGACATCGCCTCGCTGCCCGCCGGCGCCTTCGAGGATTTCGAGCAGCTCAGGACGATCAACCTGGAGAACAACGACCTGACCTCGCTGCCCGGCGGCATCTTCGACGACCTCGGCACCCTGAAATACCTGTACCTCGGCAGCAACGACATCGCCTCGCTGTCCGCCGGCGTCTTCGACGACCTCGGCGGTCTCCTGAAGCTGTATCTCACCAACAACGAGCTGACCGCCCTGCCCGGTGGCGTCTTCGACCATCTCGACGATCTGGAAGACCTGGACCTGGGCGACAACGAGCTGACCTCGCTGCCGGACGGCGTATTCGACGACCTGGAAGACCTGAAGAGGTTGTACCTGAAAGGCAACGACCTAACCGCCCTGCCGGACGGTGTGTTCGAGGGCCTCTCGAAGCTGACCCGGCTGTTCCTGGATGGCTTCACCTTGATCCCCGGGCTGCTGCTGGCGGACGAGGGCGTCGCGGTGAGGGTCGCGGAGGGCGCGCCCTTTGCGATGGACGTGACCCTGTCGGCGGAGGGCGCCGGTCTGGCAAGCACGGCGGCAACCATCCCGGCCGGCGCCACAACCAGCGGGGCGATTGCGGTTACGCTGAGCGGCGGGGGGTCGGCGCGGGGCACGATCACGGTGGAGTCAGCCGCGTTCCCAAGCGACCTGGACCCGGACCACTACGAGGGCCTTGCGATCCACGCCGGCGCCGGCCTGATCCTGACGCGGGGATCCGGGGGACTGCAAGGGGAAACGGTGCCGGCGCCGGAACTCCCGCCGGATCCCGACGAGGACACGACTCTGTCCGTTATCACCTCGATCGCCTTCACCAGCGATCCGGGGCAGGACGACACCTACGCCGCCGGCAACTTGATCGAGGTGACGGTGACCTTCAGCGAGGAGGTGCGCGTGACCGGAAGGCCGCAACTGGAGCTGGACTTCGACGGCGTGGCCAAAGTGGCGACGTACCGCGGTGGAACGGCCACAACGGCGGTCTTCAGATACCGGGTGAGGGAGGCCGACACGGACGCCGACGGCATCGCCATCGGCGCGAACAAGCTGAGCCTGGACCGCGCCTCCATCTGGGACATGGGCGTGCCCGGGAACAGGGCCGACGTGACCCACGACGCGGTGCCCGCCGACCCCGGCCACAAGGTGAGCGCTCCGAACCGAATCGGCGGGCTGTAAAGGCAGCAAGCCGTCAAGGCGCCGGCGAGGCGTCCCGTAAGGAATCGCTTCTTCATCTTCAACCTGCTCGAAAGGAGCAAATCACATGGCACATCGAAAATCGATCAAACAGTCGATCGCGGCGCTGGCGGTCCTGGCCCCCGTGCTGCTGGCTGCCTGCGGAGACAAAGGCCGGGACACCGCCAGCGGGCCGTCGCGCGACCAAGCGGAGGCGCCCTCTCCGGCCGTTTCGGCGCAGGCCGAGAACACCCGGTCCTTCGTCGACGCCGCCATCGCCCGCTACGAGTCGGAAGGTCTCGAAGCCACCCTGGCCTACTACAACCGGGAGGAGAGCGTCGAGGGCCAGTGGTACGTGTTCGTCATCGACGCCAACGACCTGGTCATCGCCCATCCCGACTCCGGCCGCCTGGGGCTGGACCTGAAGGGCTGGGTCGGGACCGACGCCAACGGTTACCACTTCGGGCCGGAGATGCTGGCGGCCACGGAGGAGGGCAAGTGGGTCTCCTACGTCTACCAGAACCCCGAAAACGGGCGCATCGGCTCGGGAGATTTCAGCGACCTGGAACTCAAGAACGCATGGGTGGCGCGGCGCGACGGACTGCTGTTCGCCTCGGGCTGGTACATCGACGCCGACGAGTTCACCAAGTCCCTGGTGGCCACCGCCGCCCGCGTGTTCGGTGAAGTAGGGCTGGAGGGGACCATCGCCTACTTCGCCAGCCCCGAGATTGCTTTTGGGGGACTGGCTGCGGTCATCGCCTACTACAACAGCGCCGAGAACGTCGAAGGGGAGTGGTTCGCGTTCATAGCCGACGAAAGCGGCACGATCATAGACCACTACCGCAAGGAGATGGTTGGAAAGAGCCTTGAAGAGGTGCTCGGCACGGATGTCGAGGCCACCGCAGAAGGCATCTGGGTGACCACGGAAGACGTGCGCGTCTGGGTCCTCGGCCAGGACGGGATGACCTTCGGCTCCGGCTGGCGCCAGGACGAATCGGGCAGCTGAGGGAGAGGCGACCGCTGCCGGCCGGGTCCCAGGACCGAAGGCATCCTGCCCTCGACATTGCCTTCTTGAGAACCCCCATTTGCCATCCATGAAAGGAGACGTTCCCATGCATTTGAAATCGACCGACGTCGACCGGAACGGGCAACCGCCCCCGGCACAGCGATTCCTCGGCCTCGCCGCGGCCTCGCTCGTCATCGTCCCACCGGCCTCCGCGGACGACGCGACCATCTGGTCCGCCACGCTGTCGGTGAAAATCCTCACTCTCAACAATAACATCTTCGGTTGTTCCAACGATTACCCTTTTAATGCGCGGTGCAGCAACTCCAATGTTCTATCCGACGACGACTTCAGCTTGCACGGTACGACTTACGAAATCACGAAGATGGAAGACGACGACAGCGGGACCAGCCGCGAGCTGAAACTGACTCTGAATTCCGCCCTTCCCGCGAACGTGCTCGGCATTCTGACCCTGAACGTGGGCAATACCGCGCTGGCCTTCGAGGACGCCAGCGTCAGTTCCAATTCCAAGCGTTTTACCTGGCCGTCCAGCTTCTCCTGGTCCTCGGGCAACAACGTGGCACTCAGCATCACGGGTCCGGCCGTCACCGGGACGCTCGAGACGTTCCACACGTTGGAGAAGCGAAGCGGACGCTTCAGCTACCGCTTCGACCTCAAGCTGAGCGAACCCATCTGGATTCCTTTCCGTGACATGCGCGACCACGCCTTCGACGTCACGAACGGGACCGTCGTGAAAGCGAAGCGCATCGACAAGAGCCGGCGGCTCCACAACGGCCGGTGGCGGACGTTCAGCAACCATTGGCGCATGACGGTCAATCCGGCCGACGAGGACGACGTCGTCTCCGTCTCGCTCTCGTCGAAACCCTGCAGCGAGCGGGGCGCGCTGTGTACGGCGGACGGCGGGGGACTCCTGGAAAAAGAAGTGACGTTCGACTTCCCGGCGTTCAAGGACCTCGGCGTCTCGATCGCGGACGCCAAAGGGGACGAGGACGACGGCCGCATCACTTTCGAGGTCACGCTCTCGCGCTCCTCGGACTTCTACGTGGAGGTGGACTGGAAGACCACAACGGAAGGGACGGCCACCGAAGGAACGGACTTCCGAAAACGCAAAGGCATGATCGTCTTCGTGCCAGGGACCACCACAGAGCAGCTACAGGTCGGGCTGATCGACGACGACTTCGACGACGACGGTGAGACGGTGGTCGTCCAGCTCACCGAGGCGCGGCTGGTCGATCCGTTCAGCTCGAAGGACTATGAGCGCTTGGTCACCCTTGCGGACGACAAGGCAGAGGGCACGATCGACAACGCCGACGCCCTGCCGCGAGCACTGCTGGCGCGGTTTGGGCGGACGGCGGCGGTGCAGGTGGTGGAGCAGGTGGAGGAGCGGCTGGAGGCGCCGCGGGAACCGGGCTTCCAGGGCCGGTTCGCGGGCCGGGAGCTGCGGCGCGGCATGGAGCGCGACATCGCGCTCGACTTCCTGCGGCATCTCGACGGGCCTGCCGGCACCGGTCCCGGTGGGCACCGCTTCGCCGATGGGCAGGGCGGCCGGGCCGACGGCGGGTTCAGCGGCGGCCGACTCCTGCGGATAGGACTCGGGGGCGGCGACGTGCTGAGCGGCTCGGCGTTCACGCTCAACCGCGAGACGCGCCAGGGCGGCATTCTCTCGTTCTGGAGCCACGGGGCACAGTCGCACTTCGCGGGCCCCGAGGGGGCGCTGTCGCTGGGCGGGGATGTGCGGACGACGATGTTCGGGGCCGACTACGCGAAGGGGCCGCTGGTGACGGGACTGTCGCTGTCGCACAGCCGGGCCTCGTTGGTGACGGGCCTGTACCCCTGGCTCGGCTACAAGGCGACCGAGCGCGTCGCGGTTGTGGGGCGTGGTGGGGTGCGGGTCGGGGCGGGCTGCTGCTGAGCCGCAGGTCGGACCGACGCTGGAGTCGGGCCTGTCGATGGCGATGGCGGCGGTCGGGACGCGGGGCGAGCTGGTGGCCGGCGGCGCGAGCGGCTTCGGGTTGGCGTTCAAGGCCGATGGGCTGTGGGTCGGCGCCGCCATCGACAGCGTGGACGGCCCGGCCGGCCGCCTGAAGGCGACCGGGGCGGCGGTGACTTTGAATTTCGCGTGGCACACGGATTGCGATGAGCGTAAGAATGGCATGGGAGTTGCTGTAAATAAATGGGAGGTTTGACTATGAAGGCTGCTGTGAAAGATTCAAGGGTCCATGGTCCAACGGATCACGTCTCGGAAGTAACGGATCTCCCCATCAAACCCGTTTTTAGTGGGGATCGGTATATCCTTAAGAGCATCGCTACTTTTACCGCTCCGGTCCATCCTAACTATTTCCGCAGGGGGCTGAAGTTTTTGAAACAAAAGCTCCCTAAGATCGGCGTCCATATGTTCAATCAAGAAATGAAGGACTGACCGGATGGCGATGATCCGGCCTTCCAGTCGTTCAATCTGCTCTCTTTCGCTTAATGGTTCCATCGGGCTCCTCCATCTTCTTGGGCGCCCAAGCCTGTTTTAAACTATATAAGAACTTGGGCGGCTTACGTCAAATCACTTGCGCCTCCATTTCTTCCATTCCTTTTCCAGGGACTCAAGTGTTTTATGTAGATTCACTCCTTTTCGATATTTCAATCCGCTCCTGCGCCTACTTTATACCTCGCTTAATCTCCCCCCACGTGACGCCGGTCCGCACCGTCGGGATGGGGTCGTCTGCCAATCGCACAGGTTCAAAAGAGATTTCGGCTTCCCATCGTTCCACTTTTGCAAAAGGCACCCCTTCAACGCCGGCACCGTCATCCCTACCGCCTGGCCGCGCCCGGCCCGGTGCGCCTGGAGATTTACAACATCCTCGGGCAGTCCATACGCACGCTGGTGGATGAAGCACAGGAGGCCGGCTTCTATAAGGTACACTGGGACGGGCGCGATCGGCGCGGCGTGATCGTGGCAGCAGGGGTGTATCTGGTGCACCTGCACTATCCCGGTGGGGTGCAGACCCGGCGCCTGCTCGTCCTCAAGTAGGCCCTGCCCACCGGCAAAGCGCCCGAAAGCGCGCGGCACGGCCCCCCCGTCCAGGACAGACACCACATCGTGCCGGCAAAGCCGGTTGCCCGATCAAGATCAAGTCCGTATATTTCCGTAGGCGACGTTCACCGTCGCAGTTGTACACCACGCTAACACGCACTGTTCAAGGTCAGGATGGTGGCCGAAACGACCGAATCTCAAGCTGCTCCGGCCCCGGATAATACCCATTGGGGGGTCGCCTATCTGCGCGAAGACCTGCAGGAGCTGCGCCTGCAGATACGCGAAGACGGCAAAGACCTGCGCCTGCAGATCGCCGAGACCAATCAGCGCATTGACGAGGTCAACCAGTCGCTTGGGCAGCGCATTGACCAGACCAATCAGCGCATTGACGAGGTCAACCAGTCGCTTGGGCAGCGCGTTGACCAGACCAATAAACTCATTGACTCCCGTTTCGCCTGGCTCATCACGACCATGGTGGCACTGACGGGCATTCTCATCGCCGTGATCAAGCTCTGAGCCCCGTCCACACCGGGCTCCGTCCGACCGCCTGCCCAAGGACGGGAAACCGACGGCGCCTGCCGAACGGACGCGACCTGTTCCCTCCGGTAAAATCCTGGCGGATGCCGCCGCCCCCCGCACCCAGGGCCGCCGGCCCATCTGGTTTTTCCAGAAGCGCCTCTGAAGCCCCTTGGTCCCGGCGTCGACTGCCGGCGACCTCCTCAACCCACCCTCGGGACGATCCTTCATCTGCAAGGGGTTAGCTCTTCGTTTCAATAGCTGGCACGAATTGTGCATGTAGTCTGTGATTCTCCCGCGGCAGGATGACGCCCGGTGCGGGGGCTCTCCGGTTTTCTCCCACCCTGCAGCCTCATCCAGCGTACGTCCCCATGTATCCCCGCTTCAGGATCGCCCAAAGCTCTCCATGCCGTTGATGTGAACCCTGCGCCGTAGATTCTGTTCGTCTTCCGGTCCCAGGACGCCGGGAGATCCTCTTCAACGTAACCCTGAGTCCGGCCAGCAGCAGCTCAGGCTTCGCAAGTTCAGAAATACCCCTCCGACAGAATTGTGCGTGACATGGACACTGTGGTGGCTGAGCCCCCGAATGAGCAAACTGACAGCAGGCCGACAACGTCTTCGTCAGCTACCTGGTTCTGTCGGCGCAGGATCAAAGGTCTTCCGTCAGTAGTGTCCCATTGTTGCCTGAGGATTTTATTAATTTCGTTGATGTTACAGCATTTAATGAGTAGAATCGACTTGAAATCGTCTCGTTATTTTGGCCCTCCCCTCCTCGGCAATTTACAAGGAAAGGCCCATGTACAGCGGACGCTTCGTTTTTCCCAGCTCATGGAATTTTTCCCGTTGCCCGCGTTTCGACGCTGTGTTCACCGGTACCGGGGCCATTACAAGGTGCAACGGTTCTCGTGTTTGGATCAGTTTCTCTGCATGGCCTTTGCCCAACTAACCGGTCGCGAGAGCCTGCGAGACATCGAAACCTGACTCCCTCGTAACAACCCGGTTCACCGACAGGGATTTCTTCTTGAAACTTAACACAGGCCTCTATTGGCGATGGACCAGTCGGTCACAGAATCGCTGTCTTCGTCATCCGAAGTCGTGCCTTGCCAACCAGAGGCGGTAATTGTCACGACATCCTTGTTGTAATCCGCCACGACCACATACGTATTACCCGCCTCGAGCGTTGCCCCCGAGGCGACGGACAAACGTTTATAGCAGGTCGCGGAACAAGGGCGACCTCCGGCCCATCGGTCCTTGGCAAAGAACCGAGAAGGCACGGCCAAATAGACGTTGGCCACAGTATGGAGACAGTGGGTCTTAGAGAATCGGGGGGTTAAATAACTGTTTTTGAACGACTTATGAAATTATAGTTATCGTCCAAAGCTCGGGACTGGACGCTGAATGGGGCCACCGCACCAAGCGCTGTCCTATCAGATGTAGGGTTATGTACCATTTTCTATCGTCCGCCAGCGGCAGGACCGCCGCCGGACGATCGGACACGCCGGTCTGGTTCAGGATTTCGCGGTCAGAGGAGCCTGGTATGGACAGGTCTCACAGCTTGATCACGGCGATGAGAATGCCCGTCAGTGCCACCATGGTCGTGATGAGCCAGGCGAAACGGGAGTCAATGAGTTTATTGACCTCGTCAATGCGGTTATTGGTCTGGTCAATGCGCTGCCCGAGCGACTGGTTGATTTCGTCAATGCGGTTATTGGTCTCGTCAATGCGGTTATTGGTCTGGTCAATGCGCTGATTGGTCTCGGCGATCTGCAGGCGCAGGTCTTTGCCGTCTTCGCGTATCTGCAGGCGCAGCTCCTGCAGGTCTTCGCGCAGATAGGCGACCCCCCAATGGGTATTATCCGGGGCCGGAGCAGCTTGAGATTCGGTCGTTTCGGCCACCATCCTGACCTTGAACAGTGCGTGTTAGCGTGGTGTACAACTGCGACGATGAACGTCGCCTACGGAAATAGGCGGACTTGATCTTGATCGGGCAACTGGCTTTGCCGGCACGATGTGGTGTCTGTCCTGGACGGGGGGGCCGTGCCGCGCGCTTTCGGGCGCTTTGCCGGTGGGCAGGGCCTACTTGAGGACGAGCAGGCGCTGGGTCTGCACCCCACCGGGATAGCGCAGGTGCACCAGATACACCCCTGCTGCCACGATCACGCCGCGCCGATCGCGCCCGTCCCAGTGTACCTTACATCTCAAATGGATTTTCAGTTCTGGTTGAGGCCGTACTCACCCCGCGTCAACAGAACTTCTTTCCAATAGATCTCCCGTTTGTCTATGATCTCATCGGGTGTGGGGGCCGGACGGTATTCAAGCAATGTGAACTTGAAATTTTCTCGGGCATAGTCCAGCTTGTCACCTACTAACTCCTGCAATTCTTTGTTCCCGCCGTGGCCAGAGCGGGTGTATTCCCCCCACCGAGCCCAGATTCCTTGACCGCCAGAGGCTTTTCCGACATATCGTTTGCCCGTACTGGTATCAGTAATCAGATAAACGCCCTTTACATTCTCCAAGGCCGATTTCCAGTCGGGTCTGTCGTTCTGGACCAAAGTCGAGAGTTCCGTAAAGGGGAGATCGATACTCTCATAGCCGGGAAAGGTCCGTCCAGAGTAGGGGTCTCGCAGTATTTCCGAGACCTCGAAATCGTCATAGTGATTTTCGAAGTTTACCCGCGTTGAACGGCCTCGAAAGGAAGAACGAATCTTGAGCCGTCCGATGAAGGCTTCGCCATGATCTGTCAACTCGACTTTGTAGCGATCTTCATGCCGAGCCAAGACGCGGAAGATTCCTCCGAATAGCCAGATATCTTTCTCACTGTAAAAGTTCATCAGCGAAAAGATGAAATCTCGGCTGAACTCGTTTCGACCAGGAAAATATTCTTGCCAATAGACCCAGTTATATCTGTCGATTAACCACTCGTCCAAAGGCTCTTTGTCACCATTGTAGCGTCCGAAATGAACTTTGTAATCGCCAATATTCTCGATTGGCCAGATGTCCTTCAGCTTAATCGACATACCCTTAATCTCTGTTCACCATCCTTCAGAAGCTGGCTTTTTCATGGGAATTATATACTTGAGTACCCAAAACGCCCAAAAGGAATCTTCCTTTTGGGCGTTTTTCTGGTGTAGGCTTTATGTCAAAGAGTGGGCGATGGGGATACTTTAGAAAAACGACCCTTGCTTGAGAAACTCCACCGGTGCTTCCTCGCCCCAGCCGCGCGTGTAGTAGTCCAAGTATAGGTAAAATGAGGCAGGTTTTGGGCCCTCTGTCAAGGCGATGGACACCCCAAGGGGCAGGGTAAGCTCCCTGAGGATCGTTTGCAGGTCCTTGGGCAGGGCTCGCAGTACGGTTGGGTTGCCGGTCGGCCCGTATCGGGGCCAACCCGGTGCTCGATGAGGCCATTCAGGACGCACCCGGCCATACGGCCGTCACCGGAAGCGATCCAGAAGGAAGGTCAGGCGGCGCACTCGAACGGCGGCTGCGGCGGGGCCCTCGGCGGCGCACTCGCCGGCCGGCGGGCAAGGTCCCTGCGGTCAGGCGTTACTCGACCACCACCAGCACCGCCTCTCCCCGCAGGATGTGGTTGATGATGGTGACGTGAGTGACGCCCTCGGCGCTCATCTCCACCATGTAATCCTGTTCTTTCTTGAGCTTGCCGGAACGGCCGATGAGCTCCTTCAGTTTCTGATCCGGATCCAGGGCCAGTTGCTCGCCGATAGCGAGGATTTTGACCTGGGAGTCCTCGTCTCCGGGTTTGTGGACCAGCATGTACCCCTTGCGGAAGAAGCGGCGGCCCGTCTCCAGGAATCCATCCTCCTTGAGACGATTCTCCGTGCCCACCACCACGCGCACCGCGTTTTTAGCCTGGTCGAGTTCCAC
The DNA here is from genome assembly GCA_965219385.1 of Candidatus Latescibacterota bacterium. Lineage (GTDB taxonomy): Bacteria > Latescibacterota > UBA2968 > UBA8231 > UBA8231 > CBDCNM01. The sequence goes on from CBDCNM010000001.1 coordinate 718,937, forward strand.
TTTCGTTCTTTCGATATTCTTATTGGCCTCGTCCAACTCCTGCGACAACTGCCGGGTGAGGTTTATCTGGCCGCGCAGGGCGGCGGTGAGGCTGTCCGACTCGACGATCAGCCGGTCGATTTTAGCGTCGTCGGCCTCTTTCTCCTCCTGCAGCATGGCGATGGCCTTCTGCAACTCCACGTTCAAGCGGCGCCGTTCCGCGGCCATGGCGCGGTACTTCTTCACTTCCCGGGAGAGTTGCTCGTTTTTCTCCTGCAGGATCATCTCGAACCGGTTGAGGCTGTCGAGTTCAGCCTGCAGGGTGACGAGCTGAGCCTGGGAACTGCCCACCTCCTGTTCGAGCGAGTCGATGCGGGCGTTGCTCTGTTCTTTCATCAGGTTGTATTCCCGTCTCTGCTTCTCCAACTCGCTTTCTCCGCAGGCGGTCAGACCGAGACAAAGGAACAGGGCGATGAGAGCGCCGGAAAAAATCGTCTGCATGTGATATCCTCCCATGTTGATGTTTGAAGTTTAGGGCGCGGAATTCAGCAGAATAAGGCCGTTATCGATCAAGTATAGGTAAAATGAGGCATTTTTGGGCCCTCTGTCAAGGCGCTGAGCGCACGCAAGGGGCAGGGTAAGCTCCCTGAGGATCGTTTGCAGGTCCTTGGGCAGGGCTCGCAGTACGGGTTTGTTGCCGGTCGGCCCGTATCGGGGCCAACCCGGTACTTGATGAGGCCATTCAGGACGCACCCGGCCATACGGCCCCGGCGCAGGGAGGCGGTCGACAAGGCAGGTCAGGCGGCGAACTCGAACTGCGGCTGCGGCGGGGCCCTCGGCGGCAGCCCTACGCCCTCCAGATAGCCTCGGATCGAGGCCGGATCGGTCCCGGCGGCGAGGATCCGCAGGCGACCGCCACCGGCCGCGCATGGGCTGATGTCGGCGGAAAACATCCGCGCCAGCAGGGCCGCCCACCCCAGCCCAGCCGATGACCGCAGCACGGAGCGCAGCACCGGGGCGCCGTGCGCACCCCGGTGGCGATGAGCCCCCCCGCGCACCGAGGCCGCCGTGAGAGCGGCCAGCACGGGCTCCTCGTCCGCGAGGGGATCGGCTACGGTGTCGTCGAGCAGGCCGCGTCGGGTGCACAGACGGATGATGCGGCCTGCACTCGTCTGCACGATCTGCTGCACATCCTGGTCGGACAACGGCGGGGCCGCTACGAAAACTGGCGCTTCGTCCCCATGGACGTAGACCCCGTCAAGCATGAGCACGTGCACGTGGGGATTGAGGTTCAGTGAGGAACCGAATCTCTGGACGAAGGTTGCCGAGCCGCAGCCCGCCGGGATTAAATGGATAAACAATATCCAGACATTTTAGCAGATTGACTTTGGACGGATCTTGCGAATACGGAACGAGCGGGTTTCGGGAAGCAACAGGGCGATTATCGAGTTCGGTATTCCTGAATGCGGGTATACTCGACGAGTTGGGTAATATTCTGAATTGAATTCGTTAGGCACGATAAAATCAGGGTTCAGGTTCTAAGCAGCTAAAGACTGCATTGACATACTTGTCGAGGTTGGCTTCGACCTCCTCGAAGGACACTTCAAAAGGAAACGGCATCGAGCGGTTCGCTATCCGATTGCTGAGTGAAGAGTTCGCCTGACAATTGCGACGGGAGAGTATTGTCTTCTATTCTCTCCAGGATTTCTTCAATTTCACCAATGTCAGTGACAATTTCGTAAAATCGCCCCAGTTTGACCTTTGTCTTAAGATCTACATCCCATTCTTGTCGTAGATTCCAGATCGCCATGCGAGTAAGGTGGCCGTAGACAATGCAGCGGGTGTCTCCCTGGGTTGGCGTCATGCCGGCCTGACGCAGTAGCGCCAAATCCCCAGCAACGATTTTTGCCAGCCCTTCCACCGACTCGAACAGCCAGCGACGTGCTTTCATACCGGTTGCACGGCAAACAAATATCGTATCGACGATGGAGGAAGAAGTCCCACGAATGTGGATTGATCCCCTCATCTCGGCCGGACAAGGCAAGGAAGCCGAGCAGATCAGTCTGGAATCAAGAATGGCAACCCCAATGGCGGAATAAGCTTCCAACTTGTTGTGGTGGAATGTGAAGGCCAGCGGGGCTCCCGGCTTAAGGGCCTCAGCCATACGCTGATAAACGGTCGCTAACCCCTCGGTGAAGTGATCGAGACCGCGGGCATGGGTAACATTGCCGGTAAGCTCCTTGATCGAACGGGAGGAAGGCATATCGAAACCTTCAGCCTTATCTCCAATGAGCCGGCGCAGCCAAACGTAGCAGAAGTCCATTAACTCGCCGTATTGCACATTCCCGAAATAAGGGGGATCCGTGAATACAGCATCCAGACTTGCTGGTTTCAGCCTGGATTCGGTTGAGCTGGCACAGCGGATATTGATGCGCCGCTTTCGGTATCCGTTCTGCTCTTCGCCAATCCATTCCCCTGCTACTGGAACCTGCACATAGCGAGAGCCCTGCCGCATGAATTCGAAAGGAGCATCGCAGTATGCCTTGGCCTTGCGATACTTGTCTATGATATTCGACCAGCCTCCAGAGCCGACATTTACGCCTGTGCCGTTGGTGATCCCCAGCAGGTTGGATTCACACTGGATTAATCCCACCGGAAAGCCATGGATCGAAAAGATGTCGAGCGATTTAAGTGCCATAACATCGTAGCGACACAATATGTTCTGATATCGCAGCAGATCGGAGAGATTGGTCGCCAAGGCGTGACGCATGCGCTGGTCCTCGATTTGGACAATTCGACGTGCGCTCAACTCCAGCCCGAGTAGTTGGCGCTCGTTGAACATCTCCCGGTAGTATCTGTACCCCCAACGGTGCAAACGGTCGGTCTCATCACCTGGGGGAATCTCGTCTTCAGGTACAAACTCAGGTGCAAACTCAGACCACCGATGGGTAGCCACCATGACCCGCCCTATATCCTTTTTGTCGGGCTTCTTAAAGAAGCGGCCAGGGTGTTCTGCTTTGCGGTCTGGATTGTGGTACTCGATGGCAAACAGCCGATGCTGGAGTGGGCCATTTTCGGGGCGAGGATATTTGTTTGTATAGCCACAATGCGGACAGTTGCACCGATTACGATGAGCAGGACCCTCAAGCTTTAACTCAGATGAACAAGCTTGGCATCCGCCGGGATCCTTCGGATCGTTAACTTCATTCAGATCCCCACAAGCAGAGCAGACCAATACATGCTTGGGGTGTCTCTGGTCCTTCGCAAGCCGATAGCCGGGAAATAGATCAATCCGTTTATGGCAAGCTATGCACTCAAGGGTTTTTACCCACAGAAAGTACTTGACCGGCACATCTATGTCGCCAAAGTTCGGGCAGTTCGTTCTATATAGAGCCCCAACCTCCTGCTCCAAATAATCTACCAGTGCATGACTCTCCGCACCGTAGGCAGGTAAGTCCAAATGTTCCAGTTCCTCGCGTACGATCCAGGCTGCCATCGGGTTGATATCGTAGCCCACCACATCGCAGCCGACGCGGTTGGCTTCAATGAGGGGTGTGCCCCCTCCCATGAAAGGGTCGGCTACACAACGATCTGGAAGATCATTCGATTGGTAGAAAAGCTCCTCCAGGGAAGCATCTCCGAACTCGGCTAGTGCCAGACCACGGAACAAAGTACCCAGTCGGCGTGCGAACCATTTATGCACAGCAATAATTGGCCGATAATGCTGCTGTATCTGCTTCTCTTTGAGCGCCAGCGCAGCGATGAAAGGAACATGGAATCGTTTTTCAATGGACACAGATTATTTCCTGCCTTATAACGACTTGTCGAGCTTTGATCGGGGAGTTCTCCGGCTTGCCTAAGTCTAGCCGATCCCGCTGCCTCATTGCTAAGGTACAGCTCCTTCTATCAGGCAGAAAGCTATTGGTCACAAGTCTTCAACCGCCTCTTGGTTCTCCTCTGTTAACGAACTCAGAAAGCCAAACCCTGTCAAGCATTCTACCCAGGTAACACCCAATAACAGGTACAAAAACTTCAGCGTAAAAGCAAAGAATTACCCAAGACCAAAAAATAACACCAGAAAGACCCGGACCAGGTCTGGGACCGTTGGATCATCAAGCGCATCTTTTACGTGGACGGCAGCCAGCTCCGGAAGCGAAAGCCCCCGTCCACGCACAGCACGGAACCGGTGATGTAGTCGGCCGCATCCGAGCACAGGAAGGTGGCGGCCCGGCCGATGTCCTCGATGCTGCCCAGGCGGCCCCAGGGTAATTTCTGGCCCTCTTCCTGGATCTGTTCCTCAGTGGTGTAGGTGCGCTCGCCAGGGGTGTCGATCCAGCCCGGTTCGATGGTGTTGACCCGGATGCGGTGGGGGATGAGTTCGTTGGCGATGGTAGAGCCCATGTGATTGAGGCCGGCCTTGGCGGCATTGTAGGCCAGGGAAGTGGGCACGGGGAGGAAGGCGTGGACCGAACTGATGAAGAGAAGGCTGCCGCCGCGTCCCTGCGCGACCATTTGCCGGGCGCTTTCCTGGGCGGTGTGGAAGACGCCCCACAAGGTCACCCCCAGGGTGCGCTGCATCCCCTCTATGGACATCTCCAGAAACGGCTCTCTCTTGCTGTAGGCTGCATTGCACACGGCGATATCCAGGTGCCTGAACCCCTGGACTGTGGTCGCCACCATGCGGTCCACGGCGGTGCGGTCGGCCACGTCCGCCCCGATTACCAGAGCCTGCCGGCCCAGGCCACGGATCTCTTCGGCCACCGCCTCGGCTTCGTCCGGATGGGTCCGGTAAGTCACGGCGATATCCGCTCCGGCACGGGCCATTTCGAGGGCACAGCCTCGGCCGATCCCGCGCGACGAGCCGGTGATCAGGGCTACTTTTCCCGTCAGGTCGATCATGTCTTTTTTCTTCCTTTATTTCTCCAGCACCATGCCTTCGCGTTCGAGGCGTGCGAACATCTCCCTGTATTCCGGGGTGCCGTCGTCGTCCCAGTACTCGGTCTCCAGGGGAGCATCGTAGCGCATGGGGATGTGGCGCTCAAAGGTAGGCCGCACCATGAAGTGGCCACCGCCGCATATGTGGTACATTCTGGTTCCATTCTTGAAACGGGTTCGGACGATCCACGGCTGCCAGGGAGCCATTTCCAGATTTTCCAGCCGCTCCAGCTCGTCGCGGTCCAGGGTGAGGCCCAGTCCCGGTTTTTCGGGCACGCGCACAAAACCATTGATCGGCTCCAGGCGTTCCTCGACCACGTCGTACTTCCAGACCTCGGTATCGTTGTGGGCGTGGAAGGTGGCGGTGGGAAAGGCCGCCATCATGTGCACGGTCATGGCCCGGGTGATGGTACCGCCGACGTTCTGGATCATAAAGGGGATATTGCCCGCGGCGAAAAGCCCGGCCTGGCGCATGACCGCCCCGATCTTCTGGTGCCCGCGGATATAGGCGTCGGCCGCCCGCATCATGACCTCGTAGGTGGCCTCCAGGGGGGCCTGGTGGCGCACGATGGGCAGTTTGGAGCGCTGGCGCAACTCGATCGAGGCCTGAATGTCGCGGGCGTCGAGGGCATCTTCAAGGCAGCCGGCAATGGGGTAGTCGGCAAGCTGATCCACCAGGGCCGGTATGTGGTTATCGGTGGTCACGCCCGTCAGATCGTAGTGGACCTTAAAGCCTGCGGGGGCCACTTGTTGCATGGCCTCGGTCTGGTCGAAAACATTCTCGAAGGGCGACAGGTGGTACTTCATCCAGGTGAAGCCGCGTGCGGCATAGCGCTCTACGGCCTCGGCCATGCGCCTGGGGTGGGTGGACACGGTCCAGCTGCCCACCGGCACCCAGGAGCGGTACTTCTGGCCGAAGAGCTTGTAGACCGGCACCCCCGCGGCCTGGCCCATCAGATCGTACATGGCCGTGCCGAGCCCCAGCGAAACCTCGTCGCCGATCCAGTCGAAGGGGTTGGTGCCGAGGTACTGGTCCATGACCTCCTGGGATTCGTTGCCGCCTTCGCCCAGTCCCACCAGGCCGTCGTCGGTGTGGGCCACGTACACGGTGCGCGAGGGGGTGCCGTAGTAGTGCTCGAGCGGATAGGCATGCCAATCCTCGTACTCGAGGGTGATGCGGTGCTTTTCGATTTTGGTGACTTTCATGCAATATTCCTTTCAGGCAACATCCGGCGGTCCTTTGTAGCCAATGCTCTCCCAGCCGGCCACATCGCCTCCCGCGAGCCGGTAAGGGTGGGGGTAGAGCTTGAGCGAGCGGTCCTCCAAAGGCAGCTGGATGCGCCGGTGTCCATCCTGGTCCGAGCGCTTGAGGGCGATGGCGATTTCCAGGGCCTGGCGATAATCGTGGCCGCTGCTCAGAGGCTCCTCGCCGGTGTCGAAGGCCCGCATCAGGCGCTCGATGGTCGGGATGAAGAAGTTTTCGGGCTGGGGCTCGTCGAGAAAATCGGGGTATACGGGCGTTGATTCGGGGCCTTTGCCCTGGATGAGGACCGGGGTGGGGCGCGAGAGCCAGGCGTGGCCGTCTTCCCCTTCTGCCGCGATGAAACAGGATACCGAACGCGGCGCGGGGATTTCGCAGACAATGCCGCCGGACAGACCCAGGCGGCCATGGGCCGGGGAATCGGCCTCGACCTCGGGGCATCCCGGCGGGGCCACGTACCCGGGTAGCGAGGGCAGGGTCCAGCCCTCCACCCAGTCCACCTCCATATCCGTGAGGAGACGAATCGCCGACAGCTGCACGCAGCCCCCGCCCGATACCTCGGTCGGCAGGCCGCCGGGGATGGCCGCGGATGTCAGGCGGCCGATGTTGCCGGCCCGCACCCAGTCGAGGACCTGGGGCATGTAGGGGGTTGCCCAGGCGGATTGGCCGCAGCCAAAGAGGGTGCCGCGCTGGCGACAGATCCGCACCATGGCGTCGGCCTCGGCCAGTTCGGCGGAGATAGGTTTTTCGCACGAGACCACCCGCACCCCGGCCTCGGCGCAGGCCACCACGGTGGGGTAGTTCTGGGCCACGGGGACGATGGCGGAAACGATGTCGGGCACTTCCCGAGCGAGTAATTCCTCCACCGTGTCCAGGACCAGTTCGATGCCGTAGCGCTCGGCAAAGTCCTGGCGGCGGTCTTTGGCCCGGTCCACCAGGGCGACGATTTCGCAGTCTGGGTGCTCGGCATAGGCCCGCAGGTAAAAGCGGCCCCAGGTGCCGGCACCGCCAACCACGGCGACTCTGTATTTTTTAGCGCACATATTGCTTCTCCTTCGGCTCCTGATTGCTGTTTTACACCTTGAACGCCGGTCCGGTTCTTTCCTGGATTCGAGCGGCGAGTTTGGTGCTGAGATGATGGTCGGCAGCAGGGCTTTTCACTGTTTGAACTTGAGGTAGCGGCCCGGCAGGGGAGCGGGCAAATCTTCGACGGGGCTGCCCGCTGCAATGATGGGCACGCCGTTGACCAGGACGTGCTCCACGCCCACCGAGTATTGGTGCGGCTCCTCGAAGGTGGCACAATCCTGGATTTTTTCCGCATCGAAAACCACGATATCCGCGAAGCGGTCTTGTTGCAGGGTGCCGCGGTCCTTGAGACCAAAACGCGCGGCCGGGTAGCCGCTGAGTTTGTAGACTGCCTCCTCCAGCGCAAACAGCTTGTGGTCGCGCACGCAGGGGCCCAGGAGGCGTGCGGCCGAGCCGTAGATCCGCGGGTGCACAACGCCATCCGGGAAGTAGATGCCGTCCGAGCCCATCATGTAGTGGTCGTGCGCCAGAAAGGGGTGCACCAGGGCGTCGTCGCCGTGGTGGCTGACCATGAGCACCGCCAGGTTTTCCTGGATCAGCAAGTCGGCCAGCGCGTCGGCCGGGGTCCCACCTACCTCCTCTAGGTACTCGAGGGCGCTTTTTCCAGCGTAGCCGCTGTTGTCCTTGCTCGCCAGCCAGGCCAGGCGGATCCGGTCCAGGGGGACGCTTTCCAGACAGCGGGCAAAGCGGGCGCGAATCCGGGGATCGGCGAGTTTGGCCGGAACGTTCAGGGGGCCGTCTTCCCACACTTCGTAGGGCAGAAAGAAGCTGAGCATGGTGGAACCCGGGAGGTAAGGGTACACATCAAAGGAGAAATCCACTTCCTGGGTGGCGACTTGGTCGACATAGGTGAGGAGGGTATCGATTTGTTCGGAGGTGCCCTTAAAGTGGGATATGTGCACCGGGACTTTGGCGCGCCGGCCGATTTCCACGGCTTCCTGGACCCCTTTTAGGGTGCCTTTCTTGTAGCGTACGTGGGTCGCGTAGAGACCTTGCTGCGCCGCCATGGCGGCGCAGGCCTCGACCAGTTCGTCGGTGGTGGCAAAACACTCGGAGATGTAGTCCAGGCCGGTCGAGATCCCCACGGCACCCTCGGCCATGCCCTGTTCGACCGCGGCCAGGATCTCCTGCATCTGGATATCGTCCGGGACCTGGCGGCCCCAGCCGCAGGCCATGGTGCGCAGATTGGCGTAGGGGATATGGGTAATGGCGTTCTGGGCGCTGTTGCCGTGGATCAGGGACATGTAGTCGGCCAGGCTCTCCCAGCCCTGGTCCTCCCGGAGGAGCAGGCCGTTGAGGCCCCTAAGGTAGTAGATCCAGTGGTGGCGGGTATGGGCATCGAGCGGGGCGTAGGAGATGCCGTCGGCCATGATGACTTCGGTGGTGAAGCCCTGCGTGGTCTTGGGCAGGAGATGGGGGATTTTGAGAAGCCAGGCATCCGAGTGGTTGTGGACATCGACAAACCCCGGGGCCACGATCTTGTCCCGGGCGTCGATGACAACACCCGCCTCTTGCTCCGCAAGATCGCCGATGGAGCAGATGCGGTCGGCCCGAATCCCCAGGTCGGCCTTGTAGCGGGCGGTCCTGGTGCCATCGATCAGGGTGCCGTTCTTTATGATGGTATCGTACATTCGGCCTCCTTAGCCCTGTAAAACCTCGACCTCGAGATCGTCGAAGTAGGTGGTTCCCCCACCGTCCTGGCGCAGGATGATGCTGATGGTGCTTATTTCGGGCGGAGGAGGGCCGTGGATTTCGGCCTCTACCCGGGTCCAGTCGTGGGTGCCCACCAGTTTTTGCGAGCAGATGTAAGGGTAGCGCTCGGGGTAGTTGTACACGGCCCAGCGCAGGGCGAGGAAGGAACCCCGGCCCTGGACATCTTTGGTCTTGATATAGACCGCGACCCGGAAACCGGTGGAGTGGATCCACTTCTGGGTCCAGGCCCCGTCGCTTTCGCGGGTCATGGTCCACTCGGTGGGGCCGGGGGTATCCTTGGAGATCCTCAGGGAGTAATTGTCCGAGCGCCCCTGAGTCTTGCACCACTCGGCACCTTCGCCGCCTTCGGGCTCCCAAACCCAGGGATCGGTGTTGCCGGGAGTGGGCTGGTTGAGGCGCAGGCCCTTTTCAAAACTGGTACAACGCTCGTACATGGGCAGTTCCTCCAGGCCCTTGAGCGCGACTTTGGGGATGGGTTCGGCCGTCTTCATCATTGCTTGCACCTTTTCGTCCGGGCACAGGCGAATGCGGAAGTGGGGACAGATTGGCGCGTAGAGTTCATCCCGGGTGTAGTTGCCGCGGAAGTGGATATCATAGCCCCAGTTGCACACCGCGATAGAGGTGCGGTCGGCGGTTTCGCCCACGTACTCGAAGGCCGGATTGTTGCCCGGATCGTAGCCCAGGACGAAGAGCCCATCGCGCTTGAGGGACTGGGGCGAGGGAATGCCCGTGGCCATGTGGTTGATGGGCATCTGCCAGATGGTCCCGTCCGGGTTTTCGGCCAGGAGGTGAGTGTAGCGCTTTTTCCACATGCCGGGAAAAGCAACCGTGGGGCCGGGGATATCGTTGTACCAGGGATCGCAGTACTCGAAGCCGACCTTATCGACCAGGTCGAACACCTCGGGACTGTGGATTTCCAGGTGGGCCTCGAAGTCGTATATGTAGGAGCCGATTCCCTCGTCGTAGGTCAGGGTCAGAACCCGGCGCGAGGTGGCCACGCCTCCTGGATCCCGGGTGCGTACGACCAATCTCAAACAATCCGTTTCCTGGCCTTCTATCTCAAGTCCGACCAGCTCGGTGGTGGCCAGGACCCGGTGCTGGAAGACCCAGTAGAGTTGAACCCCTGAAACCAGGGGCCGGCCCCCCGGCGCCAGTTTCAAATCGCGGAGGTTGATCGGCTTGAGGTTTCCGTCAAAATAGCGTAAGTTTTGCTCGGGTTGTTCGATGATTTTGTCCTCTAAGCGGGCGATGGGTTCACCGTGGTCGTAGAGCCACTGTTCGCCGGCGCAAACTCCTCCGTGGGTGCGGAAGGAAAAGAGGGCTTGGTGGGGCATGATTTCGCCTTTCTGGTAAGGGGTGTCGATGGTTGCGCGAAGGAGATCTTTGGAAAGGGTTCCAAGATATTAACCGCTACTCGGCGCTCTGGCAAGTAGATTGTCGCAGGGGCTGCAAACCGGACGGGACGGAGAACGCAAACTTTCGAGAGAGGAGATGTTTTGCGCATCATTGATCCGCACGTGCATGTATGGAAGAACGATCCGGCTTTTCCCTGGCCGGCCGAAAACACCAGTCCGCCCGAAGAGGACTACACCGCCGAGATGTTGCTGGAGTTGATGGCGGCCAACGGGGTGGAGCAGACGGTTCTGGTGCAGGTGATTCACTACCGCTGGGACAACAGCTACGTGGCCCACGTGATTGAGAACTACCCCGACAAGTTCATGGCTGTGGGCCGGGTCGACCCGGAAGATCCGGCCAATGCCGACCATTTGAGTATGTGGACCGAAGAGTACGGCCTGCACGGGGTCCGCTTGAGTCCTTCAGCCGATGCGGCGGGGGACTGGTTCAGGGGGCCTTTGATGGATCCGCTTTTTGCCCGCGCCCAGAAACTGAGGGTGCCCATGCTCATTTTGACCAAGGCCAGCCGGCTGCTGGATCTGGCCCGGCTGCTGGAGGGGTACCCGGATCTGGACGTGTGCATCGACCACATGGCCGATGTGCACCCCGACGATGCGGAAGGCCGCGCCATACTCATGGATCTGGCCCGTTTCCCCAGGGTCTACGTCAAGATCAGCCACACCTGGTCTATTTCAAAACAAGGCTATCCCTGGGCCGATACCCACGGCTTGGTTGAAGAGGTCTACCAGAGCTTCGGCCCCAGGCGGGTCATGTGGGGCACGGACTGGCCGGTGAGTTTGACCAAGGCCGAGTACCCCCAGCCCCTGAGCGCGGTGCGCGACGAGATGAAGTTTATCGCCCGGGAGGATCTGGAGTGGGTTCTGGGCAAGACCGTACTGCAATTGTGGCCTTTCGAGCAAAAGTAAGGGGATAGACCATGTTGAACATCGGCATAGTAGGCGCCGAAAACAGCCACACCGCCGCCATTGCCAAGGTGGTGAACGTGGAAAAAAGAGTGCGCGGGGTGCGGGTGAGCCACGTGTGGGGAGAGACCCCGGGCTTTGCGCGGGCCGCCGCTGAGGCCGGCCAGATCCCCCATATTGTACAAAAACCCGAAGACTTGATCGGGGCGGTGGATGCAGCGGTGGTGGATCACCGCCACCCGCGCTTCCACCTGCCGGCGGCCCGGCCTTTGCTGGAAACCCGAATGCCGCTGTTCATCGACAAACCCTTTTGTTACCGCCGGGCCGAGGGCCGGCGTTTCCTGGCGCGGGCAGTGGAGCTGGAGGTGCCGGTCTGTTCCTTTTCGGTGGTGCCCAAACAGGCCGCCTTTGTGGCCCTGCACAAGGAAGTGCGCAGGCTGGGCCCAATCTACGCCGTGGTTTCTACCGGCCGTTGCGACATCAAATCCCCCTGGGGGGGCATCTTTTTCTACGGCATCCACCAGGTGGACATGGTGCTCAGGCTCACGGGCTACGATCTGAGTCACGTCCAGGTCCACAAGGGCAGAGGCGCCAACCACGTGGCCACCCTGGCCTATAAAGACGGTAAAGTGGCCACCCTGAACCTGATCGGCGCCGGGGATGCCCCTTTTCATCTGAGCGTCATCGGCGCAAAAGGGAGGCTCGACCAGAGCATTGCTTTCGACGAAAACACCTACTTGTCGGGCATCCGCTCCTTTGTGCGCTTGTTCAGGAGCGGCAAAACCGACGAAACCGAGGAGACCATGTTGGGGCCGGTGGCGGTCCTGGAAGCCCTGGAAAAATCCATTGCCGGCAAGGGCCGGGTCCGAGTAACTATTTAGAGGGGGAGTAGCATGGCTATACAAATCAAACCTGCTGAAGAAACCCGCTACGATGCCATCTCACTGGGGGAGGTGCTGCTGCGCCTGGATCCGGGGTCCGTGCCCACGGCCCGGGCCCGAACCGCGCTGATCTGGCACGGAGGGGGGGAAACCAACGTGACCGAGGGCCTGAGTTGCGCCTTTGGTCTGCGCACGGCCGTGGTGACGGCCCTAGTAGACGATGGCATTGGCCGCAACATCGAAAACCAGCTGCGCGAAGCCGGAGTGAGTACCGCCCATATCATCTGGTTCGACAACAGCGGCAAAGGGCAGTACAGCACCGATGGCAAGGGCACCCTGCACAACGGCATCAACTTCACCTGGGCCGGCAAAGGTGTGCTGCCTTCGGTGACCGAGTACTACCGCGCCCACACCCCCATACGCGAAATCGGACCGGGGGATGTGGACTGGGACCACCTCTTCGGCGAGCTGGGGACGCGCTGGTTCAGCACCGGTGGAATCTACACCCTGCTCTCGCCCAAGACCGCGGATCTGGCCGTAGAGGCCATGCGCAAGGCCGGGGAGCACGGGGCCGGGCGTTCCTTTGACCTGAATTACCGTTCCAAGGTTGAACCCAGCAAGGAGCGGGCCCGCGAAATCAACCGCTCCATTGTGGCCCACGTGGACTTCTTGGTGGGCAATCACGACGATTTTTCCGACGCCCTGGGCTACGAGACCCGCCAGGTAGCCAAAGAGGCGTCCTTTGCCGAGTGGTTGGATGCCTACACCGATATGTTGCGCACGGTGTCCGGGGATTACGCCAATCTAAAATTCATCGGCACCCAGCTGCGGGGGGCGCTCAGCGCCGACCGCATCAACTGGGGCGCGGTGCTCTACGACGTGGAGGAGGATCGGATCCTGCGGGCCGCGGTGCGCGAAAACATCGAAATCGCCGATCGCACTGGCGGTGGCGATTCATTTGCCTCGGGGGTGATCGCGGCCCTGCTCAAGGGCAGGGAACCCGAAGAGGCGGTGCAGTGGGGCGCGGCCCACGGGATCCTGGTGCAGGAAACCCCGGGCGATACCTCCATGGTGACGCAGGGCGAAGTAGAAAAGGAAGTTGCGCGCGCCCTCAAGGGCGGGGGGGTATCGGCCCTGCGGTAGGCTTCCAGAGCGAGAAAAACAAGTGGGTGAACGAAATCCTGTACTGCACAGAGGTCGCGGTGCTATTGGGCTCGCTGTTTCACTGGCCTGTATCCTGTGGTACTCCGGAGGAGCGCAGGGGCAGAATCTGACCCCTGAGGCCTCCCGAAGGAGCGTAGAGCACTATGAGCAAGGCCAGCGCTACGCCAAACAGGGGGACTATAAAAATGCCGAGAAGGACTATAAAAAAGCCCTGGAAATAAATGCAAACAACCTGCGCGCTCGTGACGGTCTCGGCTTTGTCTATGCCTTGCAAGGCAGATATCCAGAAGCAATGGTGGAACTTAAAGAGGCGATTCGAATCGATCCGAACTACACACCTTCGCTCTACAAGTTAGGCAAGCTACTCTTCATAATCAAAGAATACGACAAGGCTAAAGATGCCTACATCAAGACCATCGAGCTCGATCCCAAGTACGCTCTTGCGCATCATGGTCTCGGCGTTATTTACACCCAAACTCAGGATAGGGAAAAAGCAGCACGGAGTTTCGCTGCAGCGGTCAGGCTCAATCCCGATTATGGGCCTTCTCGCTACCGGCTGGGGATGGTATACCTGGAAGAGCAAGACTACTTTAAAGCTATACGGGAATTGCAACTAGCCGCAAAGCTCATCCCCGGGGAATCGAATGTTCACTACGCGCTCGGGAATGCCTACATGGCCATAGGCAGACTTTCCGAGGCGACGGACGCTTTCAAAAGAACCTTACAACTCGATCCGCAACGCGCCGAGGCGCACGATAAGTTGGGGCTGGTTTACACCGAACAATCCCTCGCCCTTTTAGGAGCGGTATTCGTAGACCAGGACGGACTTGAAAAGGCGATTGTGGAACATCGTCGGGCAGTGGAACTGGCTCCGGACAATGGCTGGTTTCACTACAAGCTCGGTACGGCTTATGAACGACAGCGAAGCTACGATGCGGCGGCGGAGCAATTCAGGAAAACCCTTGGGCTAGATCCAGATATAGCACAGGCTTCCTACCGCCTCGGAATGATATACTCGAGAAGCAAAAAATACGATGAAGCCGTCCAGGCCTACAAACAAGCGATCCGTCTCGAACCTGATAATACAGATTTCCACTACGGTTTGGGGACGGTATATGCCAAGATCGGCAAATCCGAAGAAGCGATCGAAAAATTCAAGAAAGCAATCCAACTGGATGACTATAACTCAAAAGCACATTTCAGCCTCGCCAATGTCTATCTGCAGCAGGGCAAGCGCGAAGAGGGCAGGAAGGAAATGGAGATATTCAGGCGTCAGCGCGAGGGCAATATAACGGATCTGGAACAGAACGCCGCCCTGGTTCCCGACAATCCGGAAACCCACTACAAATTAGCGTTGCTGTATGCAAAACAGGACAGGCATATAAAAGCTATCCATCAATTCAAGCTCGCCATTGGTCTGGATCCCTATAATCCGGAGTATCATCGTCGTCTCAGAGATTCCTACAAGAAAACGGGCAGACATCAAGAGGCGGAACGAGAATTGGAGATCTTCCAGAAACTGACCAATAAACCCGCAAAAAAATCGGCTACCAGCACCGTCCCCGGAGCGGACTGAAAAAAATCAACATGGGCATCCAGCAGTTTCCACCCAGACGTACCCTTTTTTTCCTGTTAACTCTCGTTATTGCAGGATTACTGCCCGCCGGGTGCCGGGACGATGGCCCTGTAGACAAAGATTTCCCAGGGGAGGATAGAGGGGAAGTGGCGCGCGACCAAAGTGTGGCTTCTCAAAAGATCAAACCTGCCACGGGCCTCCCGGCAGACGGACGTGTTCAATTCGTGGATGTAGCGGTAGATTTAGGGGTGGTTCTAAAGAATGTCTCTGGTGATAGCGAACAAAGCTATGTGATCGATACAATGATGGGTGGATCGGCGTTTTTCGATTACGACGACGACGGCGATTTAGATTTGTACGTTTTGAATGGGTCGAGAGTGGTTGGGTTCCCAGCCGGAGAGCATCCCCGAAATGCCTTTTACAGAAACGATGGGGACCGGTACGCGGATGTGACCGAAGAATCAGGGCTGGGGGACACGGGCTGGGGGATGGGCTGCGCCATCGGGGATTACGACAACGACGGCGCTCCAGATATCTATGTGACCAATTACGGAAAGAACGTTCTGTACCGCAACCAGGGAGATGGGACTTTTACAGATGTAACGGAGATTGCCAAGGTGGGAGATGAGAGGTTCGGCACAGGATGTGCGTTTTTTGATTACGACGCCGATGGGGACCTGGACCTGTACGTTGCAAACTACGTTGATTTTAAACACTTCATCGAGACGACTCCAGACAAGTCTTACACCTGGAAAGGCCTCAAGGTCCACTTCGGACCGCGCGGCATGAAGGGGGCGGCGGATATACTCTACCGCAATGAAGGAGATGGTACCTTCTCGGATGTGACCCAGGAAGCGAACGTCGTGGATCACCAAAAGCTCTACGGTCTCGGCGTGATTTGTGGAGATTACGACAACGACGGCGATCCGGACATCTATGTGGCCAACGATACGGGCCCCAACTTCCTCTATCAAAATAACGGCGACGGGACTTTTGCCGAAGTCGGCTGGATGGTAGGCGCCGCCTATGGCGAAGGCGGCGAGTTGCAGGGATGCATGGGCATTGCCTTTGGGGATTACGACAACGATGGGTACCACGACATACTGGTCACCAACTTCTGGGAACAGACCAATACCCTTTATCACAACGATGGGGGGCAATTTTTTTCGGATCTCAGCTTCGACGCCGGAGTAGGTCTGGAAAGCTTTAAATTCCTGGCCTGGGGCACGGAGTTTTTCGACTACGACAACGATGGAGACAAAGACCTTTTTGTTGCCAACGGGCACCTCTTTCCGCAGCTGGACAGGGCAAATTTAGGCGTCAGCTATGCCCAGACCAATCAACTCTTTGAGAATTTGGGAGACGGCACATTCGCCGAGGTATCCGAAATTTCAGGAGAGGGATTGCGCCTCAAAAAGGTCAGCAGAGGTGCTTCCTTCGGAGACTACGACAACGATGGGGACCTGGACATATTCGTCCTGAATCTGAACGATATTCCCACTTTTTTACGCAATGAAGGCGGCAACAAAAACAACTGGTTGATGGTAAAGGCCATAGGAGTAAAAAGCAACAGGGATGGCATGGGAACCAGGGTAAAGGTCAATTGTGGGGGACTGACCCAGATCAATGAGGTCAGGAGCGGTTCCAGTTATCTTTCGCAGAATGATTTCAGGCTCCACTTCGGTCTGGGGAAAAGCGATACTGTAGACCTGTTAGAGGTAAGCTGGCCGAGCGGCCTGGTTGAAAGATTCGAAAATTTGGCTGCCAACCAACTCGTGGTCGTCCAGGAGGGCAAGGGGATAATTCGCTGGAGGTGATGCAGATGGCCGCGATTCATAGATGGTTGATATCCGCCGTGCCTGCCGTGGCCGCGGGGGGGGGGATCCTGGCGCTGGTATCTTGCTCTGAGCTCTCTGGCCCAGAGCAGGCGGCCAGTACCCGGCGCATGGCCGAACGCCTGGAAGAAATCGCCCGCAACGCAGACCCTTCGCTACATCTCTACGTGAACGCGGAAAGGGTGAACTACTTCCGCCAGCGGGTAGAACACCTGCGCGAAACAGTCGCTGCCGGGGATCCGCAAGGCAAAGGCCAACTCCTCAAAACCCGGCTTACTCTGGCCAATGAACTGTTGCGGAATGGTCAATCCGAAGAAGCCGTGGAGGGCTTCCGACAACTGCAAGCGGAAGCGGTCGGCAACCCTCAGATCCAGCATCTACTCCAGGTTTTACTGGGACTTTCCTATCTCCGCCTGGGAGAGCAGGAAAATTGTGTCGCCCACCACAACACCGAATCCTGCTTGCTGCCGATCCGCGGCGCCGGGGTCCACCAGATCAAGCGTGGATCGCGCGCCGCCATCGGGGAGTTTCTGGAGGTTCTGCAGCGCAATCCCGGCGATCTGTCGGCCCGCTGGTTGCTCAATATCGCCTACATGACCCTTGGCGAGTACCCCGACGAGGTGCCGCAGGACTATCTGATTGCGCCCGAGGTTTTCGATTCCGACTACGATATCAAACGCTTTGGCGATGTCGCTCCCCGGTTGGGCCTGGATGTGGTGGGACTTTCGGGGGGAGCCATCATGGAAGATTTCGACGGGGACGGCTACCTTGACATCGTGGCTTCTTCCTGGGGGCTGCGCGACCAGATCCACTATTTCCGCAACAGGGGAGACGGGACCTTTGCGGACAACACCAGGGAAGCGGGGTTGGTGGGTATTGTGGGCGGATTGAACGCGCGCCTGGCGGACTACGACAACAATGGCTACGCCGATGTGCTGGTCCTGCGCGGCGCCTGGCTCGGTCCGCTTGGGCGCTATCCCAACTCGCTGTTGCGCAACCAGGGAGGCGGACGCTTCATCGACGCTACCCAAGAGGCCGGTCTGCTCACCTGGCACCCGACCCAGGCTGCGACCTGGGGAGATTTCGACAACGATGGTTGGGTGGACCTGTTTGTGGGCAACGAATCGATCGGCGCGGAAATACACCGGTGCGAACTGTTCCGCAACAACGGGGACGGCAGCTTTGCCGATGTGGCCAGGGAAGCGGGCGTCGCCGTGGTGGGGTATGTGAAAGGGGTGGCGTGGGGAGACTACAACAACGATGGGCGGCTGGATCTGTACGTTTCGCGCCTGGCGCAAAAAGAGACCAATCTGCTCTACCGCAACGAAGGGGAAGATGCCTCGGGTCGCTGGCGCTTTGCGGACGTATCGGCAGAAGCAGGGGTGCCCGGGCCCGCCCACAGCTTTCCGACCTGGTTCTGGGACTACGACAACGATGGCTGGCAGGATATATTTGTCGCCGGGTTCAAAGCCGGGGCCGCGGATGTGGCAGCCGATTATCTGGGCCTGCCGCACCGCGGCGAACATCCCTGCCTCTACCGGAATAACGGGGACGGCACCTTTGCCGACGTCACCCGGGAAGTCCAACTCGACAAGCCCTTGCTCGCCATGGGCTGCAATTTCGGCGATCTGGACAACGATGGCTATCCGGACTGTTATATCGGGACCGGCGACCCGGGCCTGGCCTCGCTGATGCCCAATCGCATGTTTCGCAATGCAGAGGGCCAAATCTTCCAGGATGTCACCACATCCGGCGGGTTCGGGCATTTGCAAAAGGGCCACGGCGTGGCTTTTGGCGACCTTGATCACGATGGCGATCAAGATGTCTTTGCCGTCATGGGCGGGGCTTTTAGCGGGGATGTAGCCCCCAATGTCCTCTTTGAGAACCCGGGCCACGGCAACCACTGGATCAAGCTCAGACTGGAAGGAGTGCGCTCCAATCGCGGCGCCATCGGGGCGCGCATAAAGGTGAGTTTGAATACGGCGAATGGGGGGCGGGAGGTGTATGCCACGGTGACGAGCGGGAGTAGCTTCGGCGCCTCCAGCCTGCAACAGGAGATCGGCCTGGGGCAGGCCATTTCGATCCGCGCTATTGAAGTCGTCTGGCCCGCCAGCGGAGAGGTGCAGGTGTTCCAGGATGTCGAGATGGATCAGTTCCTGCACATCCGCGAAGGGGATCCGGCGCCCCTGGTCCTCGAATTCGATCCCTTTGATCTCGCTCCCGGCGGTGGGGCAGCGGTACGGGAGCACGCCCACCGCGAATGAAACTAGCGCGGTAGTTGAACTAAACTCTTCTATGTGCCCACCTCTTTGCGGGAGCAGAGCGGCATGATTTCATACAAAGCAACGGGGTTGTCTCTGCTCGTTTTGTAACTATTTTTGGTAAAATGAGAGCAATTAAACCGCTCATTTTTCCCTTCGGCTTTATCCTTCTTTGCGGCCTGCTGATCTACCACAACACCCTCTACAGCGGGTTCCATCTCGACGATCACTACGGGGTGGTGGAGAATCCCGGCATCGCCTCTTTCTGGCCGCCCTGGCGCCACTTCCTGGATCCGCGCACCATTTCCTCGCTGGAGCGCGTCACCCAGTACCGCCCTCTCCTGCCCCTGACGCTTTCCATCAACCACGCCCTGTTCGGACATAGCCTGCCGGCCTACCACCTGTTCAACCTGGGCGTACACTTGGGCGCGGCCATGTTGCTCTACGTTCTGTGCCTCGAATGGCTGGTCCACTGGGGGGAAAAAGAGCGCTCCAGGAGTTCCAGAAAGGGCATGGCCCTGGTGGTAGCCGCTCTCTTTGTGGTCCATCCTGTCTCCGGCATCCTGGTCAACTACATTGTGGCGCGCGACCTGGCCCTGATGGAATTCTTCCTGCTGGCTGCCCTGCTGAGCTACACCCGCATGCGCCGTCTTGGTTCGACCCTCCCGAGATGGATGCTGGTCATGGTCTTTTTTTCTCTTTCCATGCTGTCCAAAACCAACCCGGTGGCCGCTCCGGCCGTGGTCTTTTTGTTCGAGATCCTGCTCGCCAAAGAGCCCATTTCCGGTAAGAAGCCGTGGCTGCGGACCCTGCCCTTTGCCGGCCTAGTGGCCCTCTTCTTCGGGTTCACGCGCTACGGACTGGAATTTTCCGATCTAGAACAGATCACCGCGGCCACAAGCCTTTTTTCTTTTGAATATCTCCTGACCCAGTTCCACCTGCACCTGCTGCACTACGGACGCAACTTTGTCTGGCCGTTTTACATCCGCCCGATGCCGGCCGTGGACCTGGCCGACAGCGTGTTTGAGCCGGGGGTCGCGGCCGGTCTGCTCTTGGTCGCGGTCACTCTCTGGAGTGCGTGGAAGACGCGCCAGAACCACCCACTGCTCTCTTTTTGCATTCTTTCCTACTGGGCGCTGTTGATCCCCACCTCTTCTTTTTTGCCCCTGCACTTCCTGGCGGCGGATTACCGCCCCTATCCAGCCAGCCCGTTTTTCTTCCTGGGAATCGTCCTGGTGGCCGGTTCGCTCCTGGACCGAAAAGCCCTCCGGCTGGCAAGCGCCGCCCTAGGTATTACTTATTTTGGCCTGGCCTCGGTCTATCTCAACCGCACTTGGCGCAACGGGGAGACTCTTTGGACCCACAGCGTGCAGCACGGCGGCAACGCCACCGCCCACCACGGCTTGGCCATGAGCCTGTCCGACCGCCGGGACCCGCGGGTGCGCCACCACCTCGAAGAGGCGCTGCGGCTCAGCCCGAACTACGTGCTGGCGCAGGTGAATCTGGGCCTGCTGCTCATTCAGCTGGGCGAAATCGAGCAGGGACTGGCGCACTGCCGCAAAGCGGTCGAGATTGCACCGCACTGGGGGCAACCCTACTACTGGCTCGCCCAGGCTTACACTGCCCTGGGCCGGGTGCAGGAGGCCGCCAGCGCTAGCCGCCGGGCCGCGGAGCTGGACCCGCGCAACCTCAAATACCGGCTCCAGGCCGCTCTCCACACCCTGCGCCTGGGAGACTACAAAGACAGCCTGCGCTACCTGGAGGCCATCGAAGCACAGGCCGGGGCCTACGGCAACAGCCGCTTCCTCGCGGGCATTGCCCATCAGATGATGGGCGATCACCCGGCGGCGATACAGGCCTACCGGGTCTTCATCGCCGCCCATCCCACCCACAGCCAGGCGCACTTCAATCTGGCCTATGTCCTGATGCAAGAGGGCGACTGCCAGGCGGCCGTTCCGCACTTCGAGACCACCCTGCGGCTGCGGCCAGACTACGCCAAGGTCCACCCGCACCTGGCCGACTGCTACGCTCGCCTGGGAGACGAGGCCAGGGCCAGGCCGCACCGAAAACGGGGCGCGGGAAAGCAAGGTGGAATCGCCCCCGGGCGCCGAAAAGTAGACCATTTTTAGACAAGTTATAGTAAAAACATTTATTTAGGACTTTAATGTAAAATGGTAAAAATCGTCGATTTTCATATTGACTTTTTGGGGCTGTTTAGCTTATCTTATGTCCCATCTATATATGAGGGAAGTGGTCATTCCTATTCTACTACTTACATACTCAAAAGGAGGTGAGAAAGGAGGAGTAAGTGGTGTTGTTCGCAAACGTTCCATCCTTGCTGATTAGCTGATTTGAAAGGTTAATTAGCCAACTTTGAAAGGGTTTCAATCATGAAGAAAACAACGATTTCAGTATTCCTGGTGCTGGGCTTTGTGCTTTTCACCTTTGCAGTGAGCTCGGCTCACCTGCGGCCGGATCAGAACTTTGCTGCGTTACAGGTGCCCCTTAACCAGCCCGGCATAATAGACTACGCACCAGACGGCGATCTCAGCGAGTGGGCAAACGTCCCCTCGATCTTCTGGGTGACCCACGATCAACTGGTAGAGACGGTCCGCAACGCCGGGGACCCGGATGCCTCCAATCTCGCCGTGAGAGTTATTGTCGGGTGGCACCCGGACACGGGCCAGATCATCATGATGGAGGATCGGTTCGACAACGCCTTTTTTGGTACCTCTGAGGGTTACGCGGAGACGATCGAGTTCGTCATTGATGCCGACCACAGTGCGGATCCTCAGTTCTTCAACGTGCAGGATATCGGTCTCGATCCGGACCGGTACTCCGGCGCTCTGACCCAGAATTACCGCTATCGGCTGTGGAATGAGCCACCCGCGGATCTGTGGCTCTGGGGTGGAGCTCCGTGGGCCGGCGTGCCTCCCTATGCTGGAGTCGGCTGGAGTTTTGAAGGCGACCTGAATGGTGGGACAGGCACCCTGAGCATGGAGATGTACATGACCGCGTTCGACGATCTGCCCAATCCGAGCACCGGTCCCGACAGTCCGGAAGTGCTCTTTCACGAGTTGGTGGAGGGCGAAATCGTCGGCATAGGCTTTGCCCTTCAGGACGCAGATGGTGTAGATGAGGGGGGTGGGGAGAAAGGCTACCGCGGCTACTGGACTAATAGCGGCGACACCGAGCTCTACATCAAGGCGACCTCATTGGTCGACTACACGCTGCTTGGCTGGAACGCGGAATGGTGGGTAGCAGGAGAGACTGCGGTTAAAGAGGATAGCTGGGGCCGCATAAAGTCGACCTTCGCCCGCTAAGTAAGGATTTAGTCGAGAAGGTAATGCTTAGCTTTGGGGGGCGAAACTCCTGTGATTTCGCCCCCCTTTTTACTAACCTGAACCGGCAAAAACAGACGTGCTGTCATCCAAATTGACAGGTTTTTTTCTCCTTGTTTTGCTGGGGTTTGCCCTGTTTTCGAAAAACGCTTCCGGAGTGATCATCTACCGGGTAGGAGCGCCGTTTGCAGAAGCGGAGAAAGACAGCCTCCAGGACCTGGGGATAGACTTTAGAGAAATCGACTGGTCGTTTTCCGCCCTGGAGCAAGGCCTCGAATTGGATTCCTTGAGCACCGGCTCACTTCAACCCGATTTTTTCGATGAAGACGAGGATATGGCCCGGACGGTCTCGAACAGAGGCGGATGGATAAGCGTAAGCGTGTACGGGGCAGAAAATACCCTGGTCGCACAGGTGCTCGTGGATGGAGATCCGAGTACGGCTTATGTGTGGCCGGAGGCCGTTGATAGCCCAGCCAGGATAACCCTCGATTTGGGCGGACAATTCCTGGTCAAGAAGGTGCGTTTCCGCCCCCAGGCGGAAAACCCGGGGCGCTTTTTAGAAAGCTTCGGGCTTGGTGTCGGCAACGCCCTCAGGAGCACCTCTTGCGGGCACTGTGTTGCGAATCTCCCATTGGCCAATATTCAAAAACCGGGAGGCGTAGCTCCGATGGAGCGAATAAGCGAAAACACAGATCCCGAGGTCACGGTGCTCCTCGAGCCGCCGGACGGGCTGGAGACCCGTTTTCTACAGCTGAATATTCGTCGCGTAACTACCAAGGCAATCGAGCTGGCCGAATTCGAGGTTTACGGCGGTGGTTTCGTCAACCAGGCCTCCTATGCATCGGACATCATCGAGCTGGAGAACCTGGCCAGCTGGGGCCCGATCACCTGGTCGGGCCGGCAGGATCCCAACGCCCGGATCGAGATCCGCACCCGCACCGGCACCGACCCCCAGCCGGATATCTTCTGGGAGGCCCGCCCCGAACAGCAAGATAGCATAAGATACCTCCAGGGCGGTGGAAGCCTGAGCGCCAAGGACTACAAAGCGAGCTACGACCGGCTCCCGGATGTGTTCAAGCCCACAGATGAATGGAACAGGGTGAGTCCGGATGCGGAAAACTGGAGCTTCTGGTCGAGCCCGTATGATTTTGCCCAGCCGGGCGTGGATCTGGCCTCCCCCAGCTCGCGCCAGTTCATTCAGCTCCGGGCCGATTTTACCTCCACCTCCGAGGACGGGGGCAAGATCGACTACCTAGAATTCAAGGCCTCGGTGCCGCCGGCGGTGCGCGGCATCGTGGGCGAGATTTTCCCGCCCGAGACCCGGATCGGCGCGGTGACCCACTTCACCTATTTTGTCAAGCCGACCATCCGCGCCGGGGATCAGGGCTTTGACAGCGTGGAGATTGCCACTCCTGCGGGGTTTACCTCGGTGGATTCGTTGCGCTTAGGGGGGGTGGATCAGGCGGGTTTTACCTGGGTGGCCCAGGAAGACGGTCTAGGCTTTGAGGTGCAGTTGCCGCGGAAGCTGGGTCCGGCCGACAGCGGAGTGGTCCTGGAGGTGGTGTTCAGTGCCCCGGTGCTGCGGGAGGTGGGCACCTTCTTTGACGGTAGGGTGTTCGACAGCACTCGCCCTCAGGAGGTGCGGCAGCAGATCGTCCCGGGCAATGCCGCGGATGAGGCGGAGAGCGAACTTTTATCGGTGCGCACCTCGGTGGGTGAATCCTTGTTGTTCGCGCCCCGGGTTTTTCCCACGCCCTTTAGCCCCAACGGGGATGCGATCAACGATGTATTGACGATTTCCTACACCCTCTTGCGGGTCACCGCGCCGGTGCCGGTTTCGGTGGGGATCTACGATCTTTCCGGCGCCCTGGTAAAGCAGGTGTATGCGGGGGAGGATTCGATTGGCGAGTACGCCCGCTCCTGGGATGGCACGGACCGTTCCAACCGGCTGGTGGCGCCGGGGATCTACCTGTATCGCCTAGCGGTGGACCTGCACACGGCACGGGAAGTCAGGAGCGGCATTGTCTCCGTGGTCTATTAGTGATGAGGGCATTATGCTTTTACTCAAATTGACAGGATTGTTCCTGCTTGCCTGGATGGGCTTCACCTTCTTTGCGGGTGACGCATCCGGCGTGGTTGTCTATAGAGTCGGAACGCCGTTTTCAGCGGCGGAAAAAGACAGCCTCCGGGGCCTGGGGGTCGACTTTAGAGAAATCGACTGGTCGTTTTCCGCCCTGGAGCAAGGCCTCGAATTGGATTCCTTGAGCACCGGCTCACTTCAACCCTATTTTTTCGATGAAGACGAGGATATGGCCCGGACGGTCTCGAACAGAGGCGGATGGATAAGCGTAAGCGTGTACGGACGGGGCAATACCCTGGTCGCACAGGTGCTCGTGGATGGAGATCCGAGTACGGCTTATGTGTGGGTGGAGGCCGTTGATAGCCCAGCCAAGATAACCCTCGATTTGGGCGGACAATTCCTGGTCAAGAAGGTGCGTTTCCGCCCCCAGGCGGAAAACCCGGGGCGCTTTTTAGAAAGCTTCGGGCTTGGTGTCGGCAACGACCTCAGGAGCACCGCTTGCGGGCAGTGTGTTGCGAATCTCCCATTGGCCAATATTCAAAAACCGGGAGGCGTAGCTCCGATGGAGCGAATAAGCGAAAACACAGATCCCGAGGTCACGGTGCTCCTCGAGCCGCCGGACGGGCTGGAGACCCGTTTTCTACAGCTGCATATTCGTCGCGTAACTACCAAGGCAATCGAGCTGGCCGAATTCGAGGTTTACGGCGGCGGTTTCGTCAGCCAGGCCTCCTATGCATCGGACATCATCGAGCTGGAGAACCTGGCCAGCTGGGGCCCGATCACCTGGTCGGGCCGGCAGGATCCCAACGCCCGGATCGAGATCCGCACCCGCACCGGCACCGACCCCCAGCCGGATATCTTCTGGGAGGCCCGCCCCGAACAGCAAGATAGCATAAGATACCTCCAGGGCGGTGGAAGCCTGAGCGCCAAGGACTACAAAGCGAGCTACGACCGGCTCCCGGATGTGTTCAAGCCCACAGATGAATGGAACAGGGTGAGTCCGGATGCGGAAAACTGGAGCTTCTGGTCGAGCCCGTATGATTTTGCCCAGCCGGGCGTGGATCTGGCCTCCCCCAGCTCGCGCCAGTTCATTCAGCTCCGGGCCGATTTTACCTCCACCTTCGAGGACGGGGGCAAGATCGACTACCTAGAATTCAAGGCCTCGGTGCCGCCGGCGGTGCGCGGCATCGTGGGCGAGATTTTCCCGCCCGAGACCCGGATCGGCGCGGTGACCCACTTCACCTACTTTATCAAGCCGACCATCCGCGCCGGGGATCAGGGCTTTGACAGCGTGGAGATTGCCACTCCTGCGGGGTTTACCTCGGTGGATTCGTTGCGCTTAGGGGGGGTGGATCAGGCGGGTTTTACCTGGGTGGCCCAGGAAGACGGTCTAGGCTTTGAGGTGCAGTTGCCGCGGAAGCTGGGTCCGGCCGACAGCGGAGTGGTCCTGGAGGTGGTGTTCAGTGCCCCGGTGCTGCGGGAGGTGGGCACCTTCTTTGACGGTAGGGTGTTCGACAGCACTCGCCCTCAGGAGGTGCGGCAGCAGATCGTCCCGGGCAATGCCGCGGATGAGGCGGAGAGCGAACTTTTATCGGTGCGCACCTCGGTGGGTGAATCCTTGTTGTTCGCGCCCCGGGTTTTTCCCACGCCCTTTAGCCCCAACGGGGATGCGATCAACGATGTATTGACGATTTCCTACACCCTCTTGCGGGTCACCGCGCCGGTGCCGGTTTCGGTGGGGATCTACGATCTTTCCGGCGCCCTGGTAAAGCAGGTGTATGCGGGGGAGGATTCGATTGGCGAGTACGCCCGCTCCTGGGATGGCACGGACCGTTCCAACCGGCTGGTGGCGCCGGGGATCTACCTGTATCGCCTAGCGGTGGACCTGCACACGGCACGAGAAGTCAGGAGCGGCATTGTCTCCGTGGTCTATTAGTTTTTTCCTTAATAACGCGGGCGGTGGTCCATGAATACATTGAAACGAAATGGCCAACCAAAGCGAAAAACCCTGGCTCGTCTTTTATTTGCCCTGGCCTGGGGAGGGGTATTTGTCAACTCGGTCGTATGGGGGCAGCGGGTGGAACGGGGTGGCTATGCCATAGAAGACGGCAGTAGGGTCGTCATCGATTCAAAAGACCACTGGGATCGCTGGCAGAGTGCTTTCAAGACGATCCAGATCAGCGAAGAGGGGGAAGGGCGGCCCGCCTTTATCCGCAAGGAGATAAACGCAGTCGCAAATGCCGCTGAGTTTGGCGGCGGGATCAGGGCTGCGGGTTCCAATCTTGCGGCCGCGGATGCCCTTCTGGACGGCGATATGAACACCTTCTGGGAACCGGATCTATCAGACCCTCCAGAGAACTGGTGGATGCAAATCGATCTGGGACGGGGGGTGTCCGCCACCAAGATTGTCCTGAAGTTTGTCGGGGAGGATCTGGGCGACCCATTCCTGCACTTCAGGGTCATCACGTCTCAGGGGGAAGAATCCCTTGGCGCGCTTCAATTCAGGAAGGTTTTCAAAACCAACAAACCGACCCTGGAACAGAGAGTCTTCGAGGTCGATTTAACCAAACTGCCGCCGACGAAATATCCAAATGTTCTCGGAGACTTTACCGGCGACATGATCAGGTATGTAGGGGTAGTTGCAACAGGCAGCAACTACGGCAAGGCAAAAAAGATCTCCGAGGCCGAATATGCCGATCTCGGGCCCGAGGATCGGGGCGACATAGAGTACTTCCGGCGAGAAGCATCGGGAAGGCTGAGGATGCTGGAAGGGAAGGAGGATTGGGACGCCCTCGAGGAGAGCAATAAAGGGCCTTTGGTCCATTACCGCCGAGAGCGTCCAAGGCTTGCGGAGATGGAGGTCTGGTCAATCGGCGACAATATCGGCGTGACCGTACTGGATCGGGGGGGCAAAGTGACGAGCTCTGAAAGCAATGGGGTTGAACATGTCCTGGTGGATGGGGATATCTACAGTACTACAGCCGCGCCGTTCTGGCCCATCAGGGGGGGGTACAATCCCGATAAGCTGCTGCCGACCGAGTCGCCGGAACAAGAGCGCGATGCCGTGGTAGATCTTGGAGGCGCTTTCTTTGTGGACAATATACGCTTGTTTTTCCCGACCCACCCCGGTCCCCCAAGAGCCTACAGGGTGCGGCTGTCAGATGGTTCCAGGCATGCCGACGGGACCCTGGTCTGGAAAGAAGTTGGGAAGGAGCCTAGTGTCATACACCAACAACTGTATCACGATCACAAATTTCCTCTCACCATAGCCAAGTATTTTGCCTATACCTACAGGCTCTTTGTGGGTCAGGGGCGCAAAGGGTTTGCCGAGGTACAACTTTTCGGCGAAGGTTTCATGCCGGAGTCCACCATCACATCCAACTTTGGAGGCACCGACCCTTTTATAGAGGTGGGGAGGACTTCGCAGAATCTGGCTACCATAGAATGGGATGCGGACACACCGCCGGGTACGGATGTCGTCCTTCAGACCAAGACGGGTGATACCGTCGAAACCATAACCCACTACATAAAGAAGAACGGGGACGAATATCCGGGCACCGAAGAAGAAGCCAAGGAAGAGTACGAAAATCAAAAGAAATTCTTCGGAGACGCATCCGTGGGGCCCATTGTCACTGAGACCATCCCGGGAAGCGATTGGAGCGGTTGGAGCGAGCGCTATTTCAAGCCGGGGGATGCGATAAAATCACCCAGTCCCAGAAAATTCGTGGCGATCCAGGCGACCTTTCTGACAAAAGATCCCATGGTATCGGCGACATTGCGTTCGGTGACGCTCAATTTCGTAAATCCCGTGGCTCGCAGCGTGGTTGGCGAGATCCTGCCCCCCCGTCTGGACCAGATAGGCACCAACCAGGCCCTGACCTATATCATCCGTCCGAGCTTTGAGACCGCCAGCAGGGGCTTCGATGATATCCTTATCGCGGCCCCTCCCGGCGTGAAAATGAAATTCAAGCAAGTCGATGTGGACGTAACGGGGAGCCCGGCTGTAAGTTATACCGCCCAGAGCGCAGGTTTCCAGGTGCTTTCCGACGAGTCCGATTCGCTCTGGGTGCGTCTGCCCGCTGTTATTAAAACCACCAGGGGGACGACGCGGGTCGAGGTCCAATTTGACGCGACCATATTCGGCTTTGCCACTTTCTTCAATGGGTCCATAGCCAATGCTTCCTTTGAAAATTCCTGGCAAAGGGTGGATGATGGCGATGCAAACGGGGTTCTGGGAGACAGTGAACAGACCGTGATTTTAGCCCTTGAGGGCAACGAGGTGCTGGGCGATATCGTGCTCGACCGCGAGGTTTTCACCCCCAATGCCGACGGAATCAACGATGAGCTTGCAGTGCGCTTTCCGCTCATGCGCGTGGCCAGCACCACCTCGGTCCAGGTGCAAATATACGATCTCAGCGGCCGTCTCGTACACGAATTGATCAATGAGCCGCTCTCTGCTGGATTCCATACCGTGCCTTGGACAGGCGTCAATGCCTCTGGAGAGCTGGTTCCTCCTGGCATATATCTTCTGAGAATCGACATCGATATCGATTCGGATTCGGTGAAAGACACCTCGGTTAATCGCCTGGTACAGGTCGTCTATTGATTCATAGTTCATCCGGGAGAGGGATAGGTTGAATAGACCGCATTTTTTCAGACCATCGTGGGGGTGCATCCTTTTCTTTCTATCACTATCAACAGGACTTGCACCAATAAAGGCTCACGGGGAGACCATCATCGTAGGGGGTGGTCCGGGTACGTCTGCGTGGGACGGCCAATATTCCGAGATATCCGTCATCGATTTTGCAACCAATCCCGGCCAGATCCAGCCCATTCAAAATGACCCTGAGGATAATATCTCCCTGAAGATACTCGAAAGAGGGGGTGCGATAACATCGCCCAATGCAAGAATAGTGCTCGAAATATCCGACGCTGAGTCCATTCTGCTCTTGAATCATATGGTCAGCGGTGATACGACCAAAGCCTTTGAAATTAAGGGGATTATCGCTGTGGGGATCATAATTGACATAGATCTGGGCCAGCGTTTTGCGGTCAACAGACTCAAATTTTTTCCGCGCACGGGCTTTGAAGACTTTTTTTTGAAAGGCTACGAGATATCTTTAAACGACGGCAGCGAGGAGCAGAGGACCCTGGCGGGAACGCCCGATTTCAGGCTCTTTAAAGCAGTGGAACGCAACACCAATCCAGTAGTCGAGGAGAATATCCCGCTGCAATTTGTCCGTTTTATAAAGATAAAACAGCTTGTGAGAGGGGAATGGGAGATCGACGAGATAGAAATCTTCGGCTTAGGGTTTGCCTCGGAAGCGTCGTACACATCAAAGGTATTCGATCAAGGACAGCCTGCCGTCTTTGGCGGGATAACGTGGTCCGGCGGGAATATAGGCGAACCGACCAAAGCAGGTGTCACCCTGTCTACGAGGAGCGGCACCAGTCCGGACCCCGGTGATCCTTTGGCCTGGAGCACCTGGTCGCCTCCCTACCCTCAGGGCGTCCTCAGCGATATCGAATCGCCGGTACCCCGTCAATTTTTTCAGTTTCGCTTCCTTTTTAAAAGCGACGATATTTTTTCCGCGGCCACGGTCGACTCGCTCGAATTTGAAATTTCTCCCGCACTGGCCGATTCGGTGAAGGGCGAGATCTGGCCGCAAAACGCCTTTATCGGGCAAGATACTACATTCACCTACATCTTGAGATCGTTTGACAGCAAAGGCTTCGACCGCCTCCAGATAAAGACCCTGGCACCGGTGGATGTGGTGCGCTCAGTGGAAATAGATGGAACCGAGGTCCCGGTCGACTTTGCGAATGTCGGAGACGGGGTCCAGATCAGCTTCCCCAGGATCGTGGGAAACAGGACCCTCAGAGTGGTCTTCGACAGCATAGCTTTGCAGTACAACACCGTCTTCAGAGGCAAGGTCTCCGATAGCTCCAGGCCCGATAATCTGCCCCAATTGGTGGTAGCGGGAGACGTGGATCCCCTGGCCGAAGGAGATGACCTTTCGGTCACCATCCTCGTAGGCAAAGACCTGATCCACTCCATGGACGTGGCCCCTGCCCTTACACCGAATGGAGATGGAGTAAATGACGAACTTCTCGTAACCTACGATATCGTCAACCTGACGCATGCAGCCCCGGTTTTGGTAAGGGCGTACGACCTTGCTGGCAGGCTTGTGAAGGAGATTTATTCTGGCCTGGATTCCAGTGGAAGGTACCAGCAGGTCTGGGACGGAACCGACGATGGTAGAGCCCTGGTGGCGCCCGGAATCTACCTGGTGCACCTGGAGATAGAGGCGGATTCGGGGACGGAGGGCAAAACGGCAATCGTATCTTTAGTCTATTGATTGATTCCATTGCAACTGAAAAAACAGGGTGGGATTCTCATGACCGGTCATACTCTCAGATCTGAAGTGCATAGCAGTATAGTTTCAGCAGCTATTATTTTCTCTGTGGTTTCACTGGTGCTGATCTTCACCACCCACTCTGTGGCTCAAGATACTGCTTCGACTCGGGTACAAGGGACGCGTCGAGGTGGTGAACTTACCTTTGAACCAAGCGGACCGGGTGTCATGTTTGGCGCCCTGGACCCGGCGGTCAGAAAATGGTACGTGCCGCAGGAACTCTTCCTGGAGTATCAGTGGAAGCAGTGGGAGTACACCAACTACGCTCGGAATCTCTACCAGCGCTATGTGAATACCAACAACGAAGGGGATTACTTCTACGATCTCTACGGTTCCTATATCACCCGGGGTTGGTTGATCTACGACTGGACTCAGACCCAGCCCCAGCAGGGGGGCAGCAATCTATTCAAAGCCAGAAGGTTCAGTGACTTTTTCAGCAACCTGACCATAGCCTCCGATCAAAAGGGCCAGCACTTTCTGGCAGTAACCATAGGTAGTGCGATCAGGTCAACCCTGACGCCGATGACCTTCTCTAAACCGGCGTTTGACGGGATTCAGGTGGACTATCAGTCCGACAAATACGAGGTGACCACCGTGCTTTCGCGGATCAGTTCCCCCGGAGGGTCTGGCAATCGCAACCCCGCTGTTAATGAGAGGACCACCCTGACGAGCTTGACGGGGGGAAGAGCCACAGCCCAGGTGGGAGATTTCGTCAAAGTCGGAGCCACCTATGTAAGCGCCCACAACTCTTTTCAGCTCCTGGATGCCTTCGAGGGGAGTCCGCGCAGCGGGTCGATCACCTCGAGTCAAAATGTCGAGAACATAACTCAGCTTTTCGTTCGTCTTTCGGACGACTCACCCGAGGACAACGAAGGCGGCGCCACCCTCTTTGCGTGGGATTTGATCATAGAAGCCGATGTTGTAGAAATCGACCCTGATTCGGGAGAACCGATTACCCAGAGGGAGACGGTAAGGGCAAGCCAAGCAGGACTTGTACCTGCTCCCCAGGGCGGCTTTCAGCGCCGAGGTTTCTGGGAAGCCAGCGGCGACGAGCAGATAGACCTGGAATTCGATCTTACGGACGCGAGGTACAGAGGTCCCGATCCGACCGAGATAAGGCGGGTGACCTTCGAGCTGGTGGTGGCGAACGACTACCGGATCGATGTGTCTTCAAATCGTCAGACCAACGCGCAAAGGAGCAAGGTGTTCCTGCTGGCGGCCAGAGCCGACGACAACGTCAAGGACGGCTCGAATCTAAAGGTCCTCGAGATCCCTTATGGCCTGCCGACAGCTACCGAAATATACGGGGTGACGCTGGAGGCAAACGATTTTCTGGGATTTGACTTTTACGGAGAGTTCGACCGGAGCACCAGTTACAGAAAGTATCCCAACACGGCGTATACAAAACACTTACCAGGCTCTGATGAAGGCGATGGCTGGATGCTGAACCTATCGAAGAGGGCCCACCCATGGTTTTTCTTCAGCGAAGCCTACAGCATGGACCACGATTACAATACAAGCGCAATTCTGGCCAAGGGAGAGGTTCTTATAGACTACGAAAACAGGACGCAATTCTACTACGAAATGGTCGACGACAACGACGATCAGGATAGAAGACCGGATTGGTCGAGGGCATTCGAAGACACGGATGTGGAGGTATTTCCCGGCCTGGACGAGAACTATGATTTCATATCTGATTTTAATCAAAATGACAGCAGCGAGCGGCCCAATCTGGTGCCCGACTACGACGAGCCGTTTTTAAGGTACAATACCGACCGGCCAGAGTATCTATTCGGTATAGACATGGACAACAATACCTGGGTGGATCGGTTCGAGAACGACGATGAACCGGACTTCCCCTACAGCAGGGATCTCAGAGGCTACAACCTCTATATGGGCGTCGATATTGCTCCGGGAATAAGGGCCACAGTCGGCCATAACGATGAGAGGCTCCTCGCCGGTGCCCGGGAGAATACCTCCAGTTATTTTCTCTTTACCTTGAACAAGGACTACCCGGGATTGGGCAAGCTGAAGATCTTCGAGAGTCTGAAGCTGGCAGAGGACAACATAGAAAACGATCTGCGCCAGTGGGACGACGTGGAAAGAAGAAATGTTCCGACCATAGATCCCTTGGCGGCTCAAGATACATGGATAAATTCAGCCTATGCAAGCTTTGACTATATGAAGGTCAGGGATCTGAATTTTATCAGCAAAATTAAATACGATCGGTGGAATCAGCGGAAAGATCAGCCGGAGTTGAGAGAGGATTTTACTTTTTTCGGCCTGATCAACAAGGTGGACTACATCTTTAAGGTTGGGACTTTCGATATCCAGCCAAAGGTTAAAAACGAACTGAGGATAGAGACACCAGCGCTTAAGACATCTCCCGAGCGCAGAGAAGATACCATACTTCTGATCCTGCTGGCGCGCTGGCCCTTGCTCAACCATTCCTCGGTCCAAGCGGGAGTGGAATACACCATCTTCCAGCAACTCAGGGATTCGGAAAAAGCCGTTCGGGAAGGGCTGGAGGACGACTTTACTGAAATCGTGGGGGCCGTCCAATTCTCCAATGCTTCAAACTACCTGGGATACAGCCTGACAACCCAGCTGGGGCTCAGACTGAGCAGGAGAGGTATCGAGGGCGAAACCGAGACCGGCATAGTCTCCTTTGCCACGGTATATGCCGGTTTGGAATAATCTTAAAGATGCCCCAGCGCAAACCTGCAAAACTAGCGGTATTTCCCTTCATCGTAAGAAAAATAGCTGACATTGCTCGCCTGCTTTCGGGCCGCGGAGCCAACTTCTGCATGGGCTGCTCAATCGCACTTGCCATGTGCATGGGGTGCGCGCAGGAAAAGGATGCTCCAGAGGTTGCCCGGGATGATCTGGTAGTCGCCCAGGTGGGAGACAAGATCATAACCGCCAAACAATTGCGAGAATTCAGCGATAACCTTCCCCAACGTCTCCAGGGCATAAAAACAGGGCTGGAAAGACAAAGGGATCATCTCCAGGCCTTGATCGATATGGAACTCCTGTTGCTGGAGGTCTCAAACGAGGGCATTGCCCAGAGCCCTGGTTTTCTCAGGAAAATGAATAAAGCCCGAAAAACAAAGCTCGTCGGTATTTTTCAAAAGAGAAATATAAAGGTAGCTATACGAGAAAGCGAGATCCAAGACTACATCGAAAAGGAGGGACTTTCCAGGGCGCTCAGGTTCAGGGATATAATGGTCGATAGCAAGGATAAAGCAGAGGCCGCTGTAGAAAAAATCAAAGGGGGGAAAGGTTTTGAGCAGGTTGCTGAGAAATGGTCCATGAATAGAGACTCTAAGACTGTGGGTGGAGATCTAGGCCGATATTTCATTAAAGATCAAATGAACCCCATGCTTCAGGAGCCGTTATTCTCTCTTGCGGTGGGCGAGGTATCAGAGCCCATAAAAATCGGCGACCGCTATTCGATCTTTAAGGTCATCGCTGAAAAGACCATCGAGCTCAATCCACAGCAGTGGATGAAAGTCGAGCAGGACTTCGGAAGGATTAAGTTTGACCTTGAAAAGGCGGCTCTGGTAGAAGAGCTCAAGAATAAGTACCGTCTTGAAGTGGACCGGGAAGGTTTAAAGGTTTTTGTTGAAGGTTTGCGCCACGGCGCCTCTTTTGCTACAGAGGATAAACGCAACACCGTCCTCTATAGATACGACAAGGGACGGATAACCGCAGGGGATCTCGTCGACGTGGCCATGGACCGCAAAGGGGATGTCCTTGCCAGTCTTACACAAGGCGATCAAGTGATCTCCTTTGCGGAGAAGTATGTCATTCCCGCCATGATGATAATGGAAGCCGCTCTCGGCACCGGCATGGACGAGGAAGAAGAGATAGCAACATGGCTCAAAGACCAGAGGAGGCCGCTTTTACTGGCGGAACTCAGGCGCAAAGTATTGGAGGGCAAAATCGACCTGTCTGCCGAGGCACTTCGGCCGCACTACGACGGCCATCCGAAAAAGTACCTGCACCCCGAGCAACTGGATATCCAGGAAATACTGGTAGAGACCGAGGCAGAGGCACTGCGCCTTATCGAGAAGATCCAAGAGGGGGTCCCGATGGGCGAACTCGCACGGAAGTATTCTATCCGGCCCGTACAGGACCAGGGCGATGCAGAAGGCAGATTCCATTTCCACGAACACGAAAGTCCGCATTTTGGCGGTTTAGTAGAGGCTGCGTTCGAGGCCCCGGTAGGAGAACTAAAAGGCCCTGTTAAGGTAAAAGAAGGTTATTCTGTATTCGAGGTACTATCCAGGGAACGCAAAAGGGAGACCTTTGCGGAGGCCGAATGGCGGGTCAGAAGAGATGTTAATAAGATTAAATCCCGGGAAGCATTTAATCGGTATGTGGAAGACCTGAGGAATAAATACGAATCACATGTGAGCATTCGGGAAGATAATCTCAGAACCGCTTTCGAGATGAGGTAGAGGCGCGTGCGGTATGCCCCTGCCGTGCGACCGGCTGCAGATGCTCAAAACCGCTTGCGGATCGGCTTTCCTACCTGGTTGTCGCGCCAGGCCTTGACGCGCATCGAGGCCGGCAAGAAACGGGATGGTAGTTGAAAAAACGAGTCCCAACCGAATACCAGGAGCATATAAAAAGACAGCAGCCATCCAGTCTCGATCTCCAAGGCATTCCCGTGCGGGGAATACTGATCGGGGCGGTGTTGGCTTTTCTGCTCAATTTCCTGGACGCCTATGCCACGACCATCATTCGTGGCTCCTACCTGACCCTGAACTTCAGCACCCCGGCCGCACTGTTTTTTTTCTTTTTCGTGGTTCTGGCCAGCGGTCTGGTCCCCCTCCTTCGCCGTCCCCTGGCCCTGAACCAGTCCGAGTTGATAACGATTTACATCATGCTGGTGGTGGCCTGCTGTATCCCGGGCATGGGTTTCACGCAATTCATAATTCCCTGTCTTTTGGGTTCCACCTACTATGCCACGCCCGAGAACAACTGGGACTTTTTCTACAACCAGTACATCCCCGAGTGGATGATCCCGCGCGGCAAAAACGTCGCGCGCTACTTCTTTGAGGGCTTGCCCGAAGGCACCTCCATCCCCTGGGAAGCCTGGGTCGTACCGCTAACCTACTGGTATGGATTCTTCCTGGTACTCAGTCTCGCCATGATCTGCGTCATGGTCGTGCTCCGCAAGCAGTGGGTGGACCGCGAGAAGCTGGTCTATCCCCTGGTGCAGGTGCCCATGGAGATGATCCAGAAAGAAAAAGGCGGGGTCATCGGCAAATCCTTTTTCACCAACAAGGTGATGTGGCTGGGGTTTGCCTTTTCGTTCATCCTGATCAGCCTTAGAGGGATACATTCCTACTATCCTACATTTCCTCAGATTAATATGGATTTTGCTCTTCCCTTGTTCCGCAACACCATCAATCTGAATTTCCATTTCAGTCCGTCCTGGACAGGTTTTATCTACTTTGTCAACCTGGACATCAGCGCTTCGATCTGGGTATTCTACGTCCTCACAAATATTCAGCGGGGCATCTTCAATGTTGTCGGCCTGCAAAGTACGCAGCGGATAGATTTTTATTCGATTGAACCGTTCCTGGCGCATCAGGGCATGGGGTCCATGATCGTCTTTGTGCTGATTGGGCTGTGGGTCGCCCGCGGCCACCTGCAAGATGTATTCCGCAAGGCTTTCCACGCAGATGTCGAGATTGACGATTCCGCGGAGATCCTGTCCTACAAGCAGGCGGTTTTTGGACTGATCGCAGCATTGTCTCTGGTGGCGGCCGGGTTGTGGATGGCTGGACTGCCGCCTCTGACCGCGCTTTTGTTCGTCTTTGGGGCCATGGTGCTGTTCATGGCCCTGACCCGGGTGGTGGCCGAAGGCGGCTTACCGGCTATGCGGCCTCCGATCATGACCAATTCATTCGTCATTTCCGTGGCCGGGTCGCGGAATCTGGGCGCATCCGGGCTGGTGGCCTTGGGGTTTTCCTACGGGTGGCACTCGGAAATCCGTTCGTTTGTGATGTCGTCGGTAGCCAACGGGCTTAAGATGGGCGAAATCATCACCGGCTCCAGACGGCGTCTGTTCTGGGCGGTGGTCATCGCCGTCCTGGTCAGTCTGGCGGGCTCTTCGTACATGACCATGTACCTGGCCTACAAGTACGGGGGCATCAACCTCAATCCGCTCTTTTTCGTAGGGCAAGCCCCTACTTTTGGCCCCATGGACATGGCCCCGCGGATTGCCGGTGAGCTTGCCGGCCCCCGGCTGGATGCCTGGCTATTCATGAGCATTGGGGGGACGGTGATGGCCCTTTTGATGTGGGCCCGGCACTATTTCGTGTGGTGGCCCCTCAACCCGCTGGGCTATACCATCAGCGCCAACTGGAAAACGGGGCACATCCTTGGCAGCGCTTTTCTGGCCTGGTTGTTGAAGTTGCTGATCCTGAAGTACGGTGGCCCGAAAATGTACCAAACCTTAAGGCCGTTTTTTCTGGGGTTGATCCTGGGCGAAATCGTGGGCGCCGGGGGCTGGCTGGTGGTCGATTATACAACCGGACACACAGGCAGCTTTCTCACCCAGATATAACTCATCTCAGGTGTGGGACGCTGCTCCGACCGATGTCTTCTTTTAATTGAACCAGCTCTTTAGCTTTAGCCGCGGGGATAAAAAATAAGCCTGTCTCAAGAGTTGAATTGGCGGCGACTAAATTTCCTGAAGTGCGATGTATTTTTGCGATTTCAGCATAGGCAGCAGGTTCGATGGGATAGTAATTCTTCAATATCTTCAGATAGCCTAACGCATCATCAAGTCGGCCCTGTTCTTTAAGTAATTTTGCCAACTTCAAGCCGGTTTTGTAGTAACTTCTTGCCCTTGGAATATCCATACTTTTTTTGTAAAATTTTTCGGCCTGTTCGAAGTTACCTGCTTCCTCCGCCTTTTCCCCAGCAAGAACATATAATCTCGCCAAACCATGAGTGTTTGCTTTGCCGGTAAGTTCTAGATTGAGCTTGCGCTTCTCCGCTCGTAGTTCTCGTAGAGTATTGAGCAATTCCATTTGCCATTTTTTCATGTTTGCCAGCATTTGCCGGTCATGCCGTTGCTCAAAATAAATGGTTAATGCCCTATAGGTCGGCAAATACCAGTTTGTCATCCAATCGCTGATATAAAGTGGGCGGTAACGATTGAGAATAGAGGCTCCCGCCAGAGTTTGTACCAGCTCGGATACCGGCAGATCCGGCATTAAAATAGCCCATTCTTTGAAGCGGCTTTTTGTCCATTTAGGGATTAAATCATTGGACACTGAACGCCCCCTGTTGGTATACAAGTCGATCGGCATCTGGCGCTCGAGCCAAACATTGTCATCGGTATTTATTACGGGCGCATCTTTTACATATTCTTTGACTGAATTAGGTCCACCGTAAAGGAACGCCAGCAACGCAAACGGAGAATTGATTTTAAAGGAATTGAAATCCTCGCGCACGGCAGGCTCATTAAAACGCCGGGCAAAGTCCTTCCAGGAGATTTCGAACGGCTGGTGAGAAGAGATGATAATGGCATCGAATTCATCTAAAAAGACTAAAATGTGGGTGAAACTTTTACTTATCGCGGCCAAAATGCTCTTAAAGCTTTTTTCGCTCATGTCCGCCATTGGAACCCATTGGGAAAAAGTTCCCCGAGGCTTTAGACGCTTCGCAACCATTGCGAAATAATCTGCCGTATACAGGTTTGCTGCACCGGCAGAAATTGGACTGATAGGATCCGTACTGATCAGGTCATATTTTTTGTCGGTATATGCAAGGTGGATGCGTCCGTCCTCAATAATTAGATTGGTCCTGGGGTCTTTAAGGGGGTTGTTGTTGATATTGGCGAAATATTCAGATGCCTCAACGACGCCCTGTTCAATTTCAATGATGTCGACGGATTCGACCGAGGGATGCTTGAGGACTGCTCCTGTTGATACGCCTCCTCCCAACCCGATAATTGCAACATCTTTCAAGTCCTTTGTAAATAACGCAGGTAGATGGCCTATAAAATAAAGGTGGATTTGATCCTGTAACCCGGAAGTGGCCACCGGCTTATTCGAAACCATGAGAGCGATAGAACCCAGTATATCAGGCAATACAGAAACCGCGGCGTTTATACCATCTTTGTAATAGAGGGGTTGTAGTTCCTTTTCTTTATCTTTATCTTTATCCCGCCCATGCAATATGTATTGTATCCTGTTACTACTGGACATTTTATACCAAAGTCCGGAATTTAATTCTCGAGCATCAGGTTTGGGAACCAGGAATATGGCACTCAAACCAATAGCCAGACTTCCGCCAATCCATTGGGTCTTAAAATAGGGACGGCTCGATTCAACACCTGCCGCTACTAAAACACAACCGAGCAGCACACTTGCAAAACTGGCCAGCAAGATAGTGTTATAAAAGCCGAGTGTCGGAATCAGATAGAAGCCTGCAATCAAGCTCCCAGCAATAGCACCTAAGGTATTGAATAGATAAAGTATGCCAACTGTCGTCTCTGGGATCTCCTGGTCATTTGAAGAAGCCAGAAATGCTTTTACGGCGATTGGAAACATCAAACCCATAACAAGGGTAGCGGGCAAAACAACAATGGCATTGATCAGACTTTGAATCAGTAAGTATATAAGATTGGGTTTAGAATCGGCTGATTCCACGAACAGTCGGACATATAGTTCGGGAAGTAGATCGTAAAAGGGAATCGTAAGTAAAGCGGCAAAACCTATACATATTTCAAGAACCGCCATCGCGAATAAAGCGCTTTTAAGATTGACTTTACCTGTTGCCCTGGCACCAATGGTGCTTCCAAGACCAATGCCGATTAAAAATACGGCCAACATCATTGAAAAAGCGTGAACCGAAGGGCCCAGTACAGACACCAATAAGCGAAACCAGCTAATCTCATAGACCAGGGCAAAAAAGCCGGAAAGCAAGAATGCGACACAGACAATCTTTTGTTTTTGGGTGAAACCCTGTCGCCTGGCCGCTGGAGGGGCGAAAGTGGCCGATGTTTTGGATTTTGCGGCAAGGTCCAATGATTTCACGTGTAAATACAGGGCGCCGATTCCGACGATGAGATCCGTCGCTCCTATGATTAGGCAAGCCCTCGCCAAGCCAAATGTTTGCAGCAGGAAAAATCCTGCAATCAGTGTTCCCGCTACAGCGCCCAAGGTGTTGAGGCCATAGAATAGACCTGAGTCGAAATCGAAATATTTCTTGCCCCGGCTAGAAGCGCCAACAACGATGGGCAGGGTCATGCCCATAAGTGTTACGGGAATCAACATCAACAGAAAAACGAGTAAAAAACGTACACTCAGGAAGGTAGGCTGAGAGGTTCCTATCCAGGAATACAGTGCCTCGAACAAGGGCGGAGTGGAGCGAAAAATCCAGATTGAACAAATGCCGCATATTGCTATAACCAATTCCATTATAGCATATGCTTTTATTGGACATCTTATCTTGTGTCCATATCTGCTGGCCAGGGCGCTGCCCATTGCGAGACCCGCCATAAATGCGGCAACTACCGTAGCCACTGCATAGTATGTATTTCCCAAAATATAGGAAAGTTCCTTTGACCAGATAACTTCAAGCGCCAGAGTAGTCACACCGGAGATGAAAAAACAAATACCCAGCCAAAATGTTGTGAAACCCTTCATTTGGAACTCCAGGACCCTGTAATAACTAGATGATTAGTTGGTGTGGATTTCCTATATTTTGTATGTATGTGAACGAATGTACAAATAAAAACGCGTACCTGCCACGCAACCCCGACTGAGGAGCGGATCTTTCTCTACATGGGCGCGGTGCTGCGCAAGTGAAACCTGCACTCGACGGACTTGCAGTGCATCCGCGAGAAGGCGGAATGGAGCCCTCAAGGGCGGGGGGGTATCGGCCCTGCGGTAGAGGAGTTTTTATGAGCTTGCAGCCTTTTATGTTCATGGGCAACATCCAGGCCTTCGAAAACGAGGGGGCCGACTACATCAACCAGCGCCTGTGGGACGGCGGCATACGAGAAATGGTGCTGGGGGATTTGATCCTGCACGCCGGCCAGGTTTCGGGGCCTTCCTTCGCCCCCAATCTGGAACTGTACGAGAATACCAGGGGGCAACCAGCCGAACTACCCGAGGCTCTTGAGGGACCGAGCCGGATCTTCCGGGATGCAGTAAAAGCCGCGGCCGACAAAGGTTTCAAACTCTACTTCCACGACTGGGGGCAGTTCGGCTGGTTCCAGGAGGGTTCCTGCCTGAACAATCCGGATCAGATCCGCTTTGGCCAGGCCCGCACCCGCGACACCTTGGCGCACTACCCGGAAACCCACGGCTTTATCCTGGACGGACCCGAGTACGGCTATGAAATAGAGCCGGGTCACCGCAGCGATGTATTCCAGTGTTTCTGCGAACACTGCCGAAACAAGGCCGCGCAGCTGGGGTATGATTTCGCCGCAATGAAAGAGGCCGCCGAACGGCTCAGGGGGTATTTACGCCGGTTGACTCCCAGTGTGATGCAGGGCTTTATCTCCACCCAGACCGGGCCCTTTGACGCCGTGGATATGCTGTTGCAGGATCCGGCCCTTTTCGACTGGCTGCGCTTCAAGACGGAGTGCATCCAGGACTACGTCGGGGCTTTCTATGCCTGTGTAAAGGAAATCAATCCGGAGCTACAGCTGGCCTGCGGGCCGCGGACTTCGGCCTTTGCGCCGTTGACCGCGCACAATTACCGCCGCCTCAACGGGGTGACGGATTTCA
Source organism: Candidatus Latescibacterota bacterium (assembly GCA_965219385.1). Classification (GTDB taxonomy): domain Bacteria; phylum Latescibacterota; class UBA2968; order UBA8231; family UBA8231; genus CBDCNM01. Next base: position 760,549 of record CBDCNM010000001.1, read on the forward strand.
TCGCCCCCAAGCTGTACTTCTGGCAGCACGGCGTCGATGGCCTGAAGGGAACGGTCTACCGCTATGCCACAACCCTGATGGAATGGAACCAAGGGGTGGACGAGGCACTGGCGCTGGAATTTGTCTACAAGCTCTTCGGGTTTAATATGCCGGGGGTGGACTCGCTGGAGAGCTTGTCAGAGCCCCTGGCACCGGCCTTTTTCACCGAGACCGTGCCCGGCGAAATCGCCAAGATGATCCACCGGACCGGTCCGGTGGAAAGGCTGCGGCCCTGGGTCGGGTTGCACCACGGCGGGGTGCGGATTTCGTCCGCGGAGCTGTCCTTGCTCCTCGGGGCCATCCGGGAGAGCGGTTTGCAGAGTTTCATTTACTGGCATTATTCGGATATGAGCGAGGAAGAGTGGCAGATATTGCAAGGTTTTATCGGCTAGGGGCCCCTCTGCCCGAGGATGTGGCGGGAGAGGTTGAGGCCCTGTGACCAAAAAAGGAGGAGTGTTCATGTCCACCATAAAAGTTTCGATTCGCTACTACAAGGACTATCCCGGCGGGTACGATTATGGCTATGAGACGCTGGCATTGAAGTTCGAGGAATGCGCCTTCCTGCTGGTGGACGTGGATGGGCGTTCGCCCAATCCGACCACGGAAAACTTCATTGCCCCGGCTTTGCAGGTGGCCCGCCAGGTCGGCATGCTGGTGAACTACGTGCACAACGATCTGCGCCTGGTGGCCGATCCCGGCAATATCGTGGGCGAAATCTGGGGCAGGACCAAAAGCGGCAATAAGGGAAACGGCATCGAGGGATGGGCCCGGAACAAAGACTTCAAACCCGAGTACCTCGACTGCGTGGCCCCCACGGAGGGAGAGCCGAACTTCCCCAAGTGGATCTGGAGCGGGTTTCACGACACCTTTCTGGACCAGCATCTGCGCAGTTGGGGCATCAAAACCCTCTTTGTGGTGGGCTACAGCCGGCGCGCCTGCCTGCACTACACCTGCGCCGAAGCGGTGGGGCGGAACTACCGGGTTATCCTGTTGCGGGATTGCTCGAACGCGCCGGGAACCATCGAGATGCCGGATACCTTGGACGACGGCCTGCCGGAAGGCGGGTGGATCAATCGGATCACCCTGAGGAATTTTGAGCACCTGATCGGGTATACCACTACGGCGGCGGAATTCATCCAGGCCTGCCGGGATTTACCAGGGGACGCCAACCGACCCCTCCCCAAGAAAGCGCAATGACGAGGAAACGCATCGCCGTTGCCGGGGCCGGCAACATGGCCCGGGCGCGGGGCCGGGCCTTCCTGGAAACCGGTCGGGCCCGGATTTGCGCGGTGGCCGCCCGCCATGTGGACACGGCCCGGGCCTGTGCTGCGGAGCTGGGCTGCGCTCACTACTGCGACGACTACCGACGCTTGGCCGAGGACCGGCCGGACGCCATCCTGATCGAAACACCTCATAAGGTACAGGACGAGGTGGCCCTGTGGGCGCTCGAGGCGGGTTTTGATGTGCTCATTGGCGGCTGCCTGGCCTCCTGCGTGGATCAGGGCAACCGGATTGTGGCGCTGGCAGAACAGGGGCCGCGAATTGTCGAGGCCGGGTATCAGCGGCGTTATGACCCGGTGTGGGAGGAGATCCGCCAGCTGGTCCAGGGAGGTGTCCTCGGAGAGCCTATCATGGCAATCAGCATGGCGCTGTGGAACCCGGCGCCCGAGCGCTGGTACTACGATCAGGAACTGAGCGGGGGCATGCCGCTGACCCATCTGAGCTACTGCTATACGAACGCCATCCGCTGGATTCTGGGCGTTCCCGAGATCGTTACAGCCATGGCCAACCGCAAGGTCCATACAGACCCTGGCCAGGTCCTGGAGGAGAGCTGCGCCGCCACCATTGGATTTACCAGTGGCGCCTTTGTGGCCGCTACGGCCAGTTATGCCGGACCTGCTGGAATGAGCGATGCGGATACCTGCTTTGTCTGCAGCGAGGGCGGGATTCAGGTCCATGGAGACAGCATCACCGTGTTTCGCGCCGACGGCTCTGAAGAGCGCTGTTTCAAGGTCGTTCCCTCACCCTTTGTGCGCCAGGCACAGGCTTTCCTCGAGGCCCTGGATAAACGCGAAAACATCCGGAATCCTCCCGCCGACGCCCTCCTGGATATCCGCATTGCCGCGGCCATCTCCCTCTCTGTCCGGACCGGCCGGACCGTTGCTCTGACAGGCGCGGCTGCCGATGGGTCTTGATGGGGAAATCGCCGCGGCCGGAGGGTGGCTGGTATTTGATTTTCTCACCCCAATAGAGAGGGGCTTATGAAGATTCGCGATATAGATACGATCCTGATCGACTCGCCAGGTCGCAAATGGACCATCGTACGGGTCTTCACCGACGAAGACCTTGTGGGGCTGGGCGAGGCTACCTATTCTCAGAAGGAACCGGTGGTGGTCGCCGCGGTCGAACACATGAAGCAGGAACTGATCGGCGAGGATCCCGCCCGCATCGAGTATTTGTGGCACAAGATCTATTGGATTTCCTCGCTCAGCGGCATCTGGCGCATGGCCGGTCCGGTGTGGATGAGCGCCATGAGCGGTATCGACCAGGCCCTGTGGGACATAAAGGGCAAGGTCGCCAACCTGCCGGTGGTCGAACTACTCGGGGGCAGGTTTCGCGACCGGGTCGAGGTCTACACCCATTTCGGCGGAGCCACGCCCGAAGATGCCGCCCGCATGGCCCGGGAAAAGCTCGACCAGGGCTACACCGCGCTCAAGAGTGGTCCGCGGGGAGGCAGCGAGCGCTCCTTCGACCCGTATGGGTACGACGGCAACCCGCGCGAGACCGCCGAATTCTACGCGGCGGTGCGGGAGGAGGTCGGAGCGGATGTCAAGCTGCTGATCGACTGCCACGGCCGCTTCACCGTGGCCCAGTGCGTCCGCCTGGCCCGGGCTCTGGAGCCTTACGACCTCTACGTCTTCGAAGATCCGGTGCCGCCCGAGGATTTGAGCGCCTATCCCAAGGTGCGGCGGGAGATCTCGATCCCGGTCATGGGCAGCGAGCGCCTCAACACCAAGAGCCACTACCGCCAGTTGCTGGAGCTGGACGGCATTGATGTGGCCCAGCCAGACCTGATGTACGCGGGGGGGATCACCGAGGTTCGCAAGATCGCGGCCATTGCCGATACCTTTCACGTGCCGATCTCGCCGCACAACACTAAGGGGCCGGTCGGCATCATCGCCGCGGCGCATTTGATGGCCGCGATCCCGAATGTGGCGCCCATGGAGTTCGTCACCGGCATCGAGTGGCGCGACGAGATCCTCACCGAGCCGCTTGAGGTCGAGGACAGCTGCATCCTGCTGCCCGAGGGACCGGGGCTTGGCATCGAGCTGGACATGGACGGGGTGGAGAAACATCGCTGGCGGGTGGGGTGATCTTCGATCCGGACGTGCCGGGTCGCATTCTGTGGGGAGGCCCCTGTCAGGGCAAACCCGCTTACTGTGAAGAATTGCTCCAGGCCATGGTCGGCTTCGACGCGGTCAACTGTGGTTCAGGCTTTCCGCGAGCGCCTGCAGAAAGCGTTCAATGTCGGCCAGGGTGTTGTAGCCGTGGATGGCGATGCGCAGGCGGCCGGCGTGGCTCATGATGTGGATATCCCTGGCGTGCAGGGCCCGGTGGATGCGCTCGGCTTGGGGGTGGCGGATGGCCACAATCCCTGCCAGCGCGTCCGGCTCGTCCGGGGTAATCAGTTCGACCGGCATCTTTTTCAAGTCCTCCAGGCAGGCCCGCACCAGGGGGCGGGCGTGGTGGTCGATGGCGTCCACGCCGATGGACTGGATGTAGCTCAGGCCGGCGTTGGCAGCGTATACCGCCGCGTAGTTGGGCATACCTACAGTGAAACTCGCGGCGCCCGGCTTGCTGGCGACTTGGTCGAAGTTCCTGTTCTGGAAGGGAGCCTGCAAATTGAACCAGCCCCCGGCCGGCACGGTCCAGTCCCTGGTGCGCGCGGCGGGAACCCCCACGAGGCCGCCGCCGTGGCTGGCGAGGATCCATTTGTGGGTGGAACTGAGGATCAGGTCCACGTCCTCCAGGTCCAGGGGAATCCGACCCAGGGCCTGGGTCACATCTAGGGCCAGCAGGGCTGGAGAGTGCCGGCGCACGACCTGGCGCAGGGCGGGAAGCGGGATCTTGAACCCATTGTAAAAACTCACCATAGAGGAGGTGATGAAGCGGGTTCTGGGACCCAGCAATGGGGTCAGATCTTCCACCCGCAGTGCCCCTTCACGGGCCCGCCAAACCTTGACGGTCGCCGGACAACTGGGTTGGAGCCAGGCGGTGGCACCGGAGGGAAAGTCCAGGTCGTTGATGATGACTTCATCGCCGCTCTTCAGATCCAGCGCCATGGCCGCCAGGTTGTAGGCCTCGGAAGTGCACGAGCAGATGCCGATTTCCTCAGAGGTCAGTCCATAGGCCCGGGCTGCCTGGGCTTTGGTTTCTGCCCAGCGCGCCTCGTGTAGTTTCCTCCCGTCCATGCCCAGGAGTTTATCCTGGCCGTACTGGGCCAGGGCTTCTAGTACCACCAGGGGCGGAATCCCCTCGGCGGCGGTATTGAGATAGGTCTTGTTTTCGAGAGAGGGAAAGTCGGTCTGGCGCGAGGTAGAGGTGAGCACTTTGCTTCCTTTCTTTTAACGTGCTGCTGGATGAAGTAAGAGAAAAAGACAAATCTATGGCCAATTCCTGGAAACGCAATTTCTACACCCTCTGGATAGCCGAATTCTTCGCCATCATCGGCTTCCAGGCGGTCCAGCCCTTCATGCCCTACTACATCCAGGAGCTGGGGGTAAAGGATCTGGCCAAGGCCCTGATCTGGTCTGGCTACATAGGCACGGCAGCCGGCCTGGCCATGGCCATTTCGTCGCCGATCTGGGGCAGCCTGGCCGACCGCTTCGGACGCAAACCCATGGTGGTGCGCTCCATGCTGGGGGGTGGTTTGACGATATTATTGCTGGCTTATGCGACCCGTCCCGAACAGGTTCTGCTGGTGCGGATGGTGCACGGGGTCCTGTCCGGGACGGTAACGGCCTGCATAACCATGGTTTCTACCACCACCCCCAGACCTCACCTGGGTTTTGCCCTGGGTATGATGCAGGGGGCCTTTATGCTGGGCGCCTCGGTGGGGCCGTGGCTGGGGGGAGGCGCCATCGAACATTTCGGCTACCACAACAGCTTCCTGGGAGCCGGGGGCCTGGTTTTGTTGTCCGGCGTCGCTGTCCAATTGTGGGTAAAAGAAGACTTCTCCAGGACAAAATCCGCCAAGCCCGCTCCTGGCCAGGATGGCTTCATCCGGGATGCCCAGCGCCTATTGCGGATCCGGCCCTTTTTGATTGTGGTGGCCAGCTTTACCCTGACCCAGTTTTCTTTCTCGGTCATCATGCCCGTGGTGCCGCTGTTTTTGCAAAGGCTGGCGAAGACCGACGTCGTCTCCATGGCGGGTATGATCTTTGCCATAACAGGGCTGACCGGAGCTGTTTCCTCGATTGTGATGGGGCGGTGGAGCGAACGCCTGGGCCTGGTGAAGACCCTGCTCGGCGGGTTGCTCGCAAGCGCCCTTTTCTTCGTCGGCCAGGGCTTTGCCTCCAGCGTGACCGAACTGGGCATCCTGATGGTATTGAGTGGTATTGCCAGCAGCGCCATTCGGCCGGTGGCCAATGTCCTGACGACCCGGCTGGTGCCCGAACAGGATCGCGGCAAAGCCTTTGGCGTGCTGTCCAGCGCCAATGCGCTGGGCTGGACTCCGGGGCCGATTATCGGGGGGCTGATCGGGGCAGAGCTGGGTTTTCGAGCCGTGTATTTAAGCACGGCCCTGCTTTTTTTGCTGGTGGCCGGGGTGGTGTGGAAGACCCTGAAGAGGGTCGAGCTGGAGGAAGCGGGGCAAGACCAGAGGAGTAAACCAGGAGGAGCGGCACAGTAAGGGCCGTAGCCCCCAGGAGCAGGTATTTCACCTGCCCCTAGGGTGCAGGGTTTTACTTTTTCGCCTTTTTCCTGGTTCCCGAACGGCCTGGAAAGGTGAGTTCGGCCACGCCCGATTTGTCCAGTTCTCCCTTGCCGATCTTGATCATCCGGTCGAACTGGGCCTTGGTGGCCCGGGCCAGGGGCAGGTTGAGTCTGGCCCCCTGGGCCAGTTTGAGGGCAATCCCCGAGTCCTTGGCGGCGTGGGCGGCGGAGAAGTAACACTCGTGATCCCGGGCCTCCATGTCTTCGCCATCGGTCTCCAGGACCCGGGAATTGGCCCCGGTCTGGGAGAAAACTTCCATGAGGGTTTTGAGGTTGAGACCCAGGGCCTTGCCCAGCCCCAGACCTTCGGCCAGGCCTGCGGTATTGATGTTCATCACCATGTTGACCAGGGCCTTGACTTGGGCGGCCTGGCCGGTCTTGCCGATATAGCGCAGGTTGATGCTCATGGCATCGAGGATGGGACGGGCCTTGTCGAAGACCCTCTTCTTGCCGCCGCACATCAGGTAGAGGGTGCCTTCGCGGGCCTGGGTGATGCTGCTGGCCATGCAACCTTCCAGAGTAAAGGCGCCGGCCCTGGAGGCCCGATCTTCTACTTCCAGGTGCATGGACGGGGAGATGGTGGCGCAGTTGATGAAGGTTTTGCCCTTGGCCCCCTGCAACAGGCTGTCGCCGCGTTCGGCGAAAATGGCGCGCATGGACTTGTCGTCGGTGACCACGGTGATGATATAGTCGGCCGCGGCCGTGGCTGCGGCCAGGGTCTTGGCAGGTTTAATGCCCAGTTGTTTGGCGACCTTACGGGCGGCAGGCGCATGGGAATCGTAGACCGATGTGAGAGAAAAACCCTCGTCTTTGAGGTGGAGGGCAATGTTGCTGCCCATGCGGCCGACGCCGACTACTCCGATTTTGATATCTGCATTCGACATGATATTCTCCTGGGGAAGGTGGATGGGAGATCAGGCAAAAAATAGGACGATAAGATGATATTTACAACAAGAAAGTTATCTGCTATGTTAAGTAAAATAGGAGGTGTGGGCCATGGAACTTGAAAAAGAGTTGCACCAGATCCTGAAGAACGCGATGCAGTTGATTGAAGCAGGTCCCGAGGTGCCGGGAGGGGGGGCAAGCCTGGCCGAGTACCTCCGGCGCATCGATCAAATCAAGGGGGAATGGGGCAAGGATGCGCCGCCCATGCTACAGCATTATCTGGAAAAGCGGAGTTATACCAAAGCCCTGGACTTTCTCGAAGGAAGAGACGGGACCCTTGCCCCCAACTGTTAGGAGTGCACTGCGCCGCGCCATCTATGAGATGGTGGGGCAGATACCCTATGGCAAGGTAGTGACATATGGTCAAATCGCCACCCTGGCCGGTTATCCGGGACGGGCCCGCCAGGTAGGCTATGCCTTGGCCGGGATGCCCGAGGAGCTGGATTTGCCCTGGCACCGGGTGATCAATGCCCAGGGCAGGATATCGCCCCGGGTGCGCACCAGATTCCACGAATTGCAGCACGTCTTGCTCGAAAACGAAGGGATTGTCTTTGAGGGGGTCTGGATAGATCTGGAGCGCTATGGCTGGAAACCCGCGGAAGAAGGCGCCGGCGCGTGAGCAGCCTCAACCGGCAGGTGCTGCGCCTGGCCGTGCCCAACTCCTGGCCTCTATCTCGGTTCCCCTGATCGGGATTAGCCGATACCGCCATGATAGGCCATCTCCCAGAGGTGGCTTATCTGGGCGCCGTGGCCACGGCGAGCACGATCTTCGACGTGCTTTTTTGGGGGGCGGGTTTTTTGCGCATGGGCACCACCGCGCTGGTGGCTCAGTACTTTGGGGCCGGGGATCGCAAAGCCTGCGTCCACACCCTGTATCGCGCCCTGCTGGTTGCCTTGGTCCTGGCCGTTATTATCTGGCTGCTCCGGGATCTGATCGCCTGGGCGGGTTTCCGCCTGGCCGGGGGCAGTCCCGAAGTCCAGGAATGGGGCCGTCGCTATTTCCGGTGCGGATTCTTGCGGTGCCCCTGGTCCTGGCCCTGCTGGCCCTGAACGGATTCTTTCTGGGTACGGCCAACGCTCTGGCCCCGATGTACATTACCCTGGTGGCCAATCTGGTAAATATTGGAGCGGATTATGCCCTGATCTTCGGCCGCCTGGGCGCGCCTGAATTGGGGGTGATCGGGGCCGCCTGGGCCGCGGTGCTGGCCAACCTCGCCGGGATTGCGACCGGGGCGCTCCTCCTGTTCAAGAAATACAGGGATTTCCTGCGCGAGCCTGTGCAGCACCTCTTTGGGCGGGTACAGCTGGCGCTCATCTTTAGAACCAACATCAATCTCCTGGGGCGCACCCTGTGTCTGCTCTTTGCCCAGTTCGCCATGCTGGCCCATGGTATCGCGCATGGGGGAGGTCGCTCTGGGGGCCAATGCAATCGTCTGGCAGATCTGGGCCCTGGTGAGCTATGGAGTGGATGGTTACGCCTTTGCCGCCGAGACCTTGGTGGGCAATTATCTGGGATCCAAGAACTATGTGAAGGCACGTCAAGTGACAAAATGTATCTTGATGTGGGGCATAGGAATAGGAGTTTTTTCTCAGTGATTTATGGCCTCGCGCTCGGGCCGATTGCCCAGGCCTTCACCGAACACCAGGAGGTCGTCGATTTAATCCTGTCGCTGCAACTCCTGATCGCTCTTATCCAGCCATTGAATGCCGTGGTTTTTGTGTTCGACGGAATCTTCATCGGAGCCAACGACCTGGGGTATTTGTTCAGAGCCATGGTCATGGCCTCCCTGGGGATCTTTGTGCCGGCAGCCCTCCTTATGGTCTACTGGCTGGACTGGGGGATCCAGGGGGTCTGGCTGGCCTATAACAGCCTGATGATTGGACGCTTTCTGACCTTGTTGCCGCGCTACCGGGGGGGTAGATGGTTGCGGACTTTTGTGGTTTAGGTAGAAGATAGAAGAAGGAGGAGATTCAGCTCATTTTTTGTTTTATCGCCAATCTTAAGAAAATTTGCCAACTTTAACTCTTGGTTTATTTGAGAAACCAGAGGAGAAAGGGAGGAAAAGATGTCGTTTGTCAATGTTGACGATCTGCCCAGGATGGCATTGTTCCCGCAAGCCCTGAGCGGCCTGGTCGCCGGAGAGCAAATCATGCTCTCTTTCCTGAACATGGAAGAAGGGTGCGAAGTGCCCGAACACAGTCACCCACACGAACAAGCAGGTCTGGTTCTGGCCGGCGCGTTCAGATTCAGGATCGGTTCCGAGGAGAAGGTTACAGGACCTGGGGATGCCTTTATCGTACCGCCCAATGTGGTACACGCGGGCGTGGTTGAAGAAGGGCCAGCGCGGATCCTGGATATTTTCAGTCCGCCTCGGGAAGATTATATGGCTCGCTACAACAAGTACGCCAAGACTTCCTCGAAGACGGTCTGGGAAGCCTGACAGAGGGTAAAAGTTATGACAGAGAATGTATTGCGCCTAGGGCTGGTAGGCCTGGGAGGGGTTTGCCAGCAGGTGCACTATCCCGGTTTTGTCCGGATACCAGGAGTGGAAATCGCCGGGATTTGCGACCCGGATCCAGACCTTCTGGCCCGGTGCCAGGAAGAGTGGAAAATCGAGAGGGGGTACCGCGATTATGCCCTCTTTTTACGCCAGGTAAGACCGGATGCCACGGTGATTGCCACCCCCAATGTGTACCACCGGGAACTGATCCTGGCCGCCCTGGAGGCCGGCTGTCACGTATTGTGCGAGAAACCCCTGGGCATGAACCAAGTGGAAACCGCACAGGTCTATCAGGCGGCCAGGGCTTCGGGACAAAGGCACATGGTGGCCTTTACCTATCGCTTTGTTCCCGGCATGAACTACCTGCGCCACCTGGTACACAACGGCGATCTCGGCGAGATTCGCCATGCCCGCTTTCAGCGCTTGCAGGACTGGGGAGAAGGGCCGATTGGATGGCGTCAGTACAAAGACCAGGCCGGTTCCGGAGAGCTGGGAGATATGGGCATCCACCGTCTCGACTTTGCCGAAGACCTGCTAGGGCCGATCCAGGCCGTGTGCAGTGCGACCAGGCAGGTGGTGCCGCGGGATAGAACCCCCGATGGCCAGGCCTGTCCGCCGCAGGACGTGGAGGATTGGGTGGCCTGGATCGCCGAATTCGAGGAGGGGACCACCGGGGTATTCGAGATGGGCAAGCTGACCAGGGGGCATGGACCGGCCGGGGATCACGATATCGCAGAATTAAACGGCAGCAAGGCCTCGGCGGCCTATCGGCTGCACGCGCCGCACGAAATCCTCTACGCGCCTCGGGGCGAGCCTTACTCCGTCCGACCGGTACCCGAGGAATTCCTCAAGCGGCCTGGTTCGCCCCGGGATCCTCGGGAGGGAAATCCCGTCCAGACCTTTCGCTACGACCAGGCCTGGGAGTTTGTCTGTGCCATCCGCGCAGGGCGGGATTGCAATCCCTCCTTCTACCATGGAATGCGCGCCCAGACCATAGCCGATGTCATTCTGGAGGCGGCTGAGAGCCGGCGGTGGATGGATGTGCCGGTGGTTTCCCAGTGATGGGATTCAGCAAGAGGCCCTGGACCATTGCCGCCGGATGGTCCGCCAGTGCGCCATCCCCACAGAGGCCAGGAACAAGGCGCACAGCACCAGGAGAATGTCGCCATAGCGCGTGTACAGGGTGGGTTCGGTCCGGGGTTGTACACGGACTACAAATGCAGTGGTTTCAAATAGTTCGGTCGCTTTGATGATTCTTCCATCGGGTCCGATCAGACCGGAAATGCCGGTATTGGCGGCACGTAGAACCGGCCGGCCGGTTTCCACGGCGCGCAACACGGCCATGGAAAAGTGCTGGTAGGGCGCAGCCGAGCGCCCGAACCAGGCATCGTTGGTGATGTTGATCAGAAAAGAAGCGCCGAGCCGGGTCAGGGTGCGGGTGATTTCCGGGAAGATGGACTCGTAGCAGACGAACACCCCGAAAGGTCGGTTTTGCTCTGGCAGATTCAGTAGCTTATGAGCTGCGCCCGGGGTGAAGATCCCACTCTCTGCGGTAAGGCCTTCGAGGTACTGAAACAAAAAAGGCAGGGGCAGGTATTCCCCGAAAGGCACCAGGTGGACCTTGTCGGAAAAGTCCTGGATGAGCCCCTGACCATCCAGGAGAAAAGCGCGGTTGTAGACCTTTTTAGGCCAGACCTTCCCCTGGCCTTCCAGACTGCCCACGAGGAGCGGAACCCCCAGCTCGCGGGCCAGATCGGTGATTGGCCGGCTCTGGGGGGCAAAATAGGGATCCCGGAAGTAGATGGGCAGAGCTGTCTCCGGGAATACGATCAGGTCCAGCCGGCGATTGGCGGCCAGGGAACGGGTGAGTTCGACATAGCGCTGGACCGTCCGGTTGCGCCAATCGCCCTTCCACTTTTCGTCCTGGGGAAAGTTGCCCTGGACAATGCCGATCTCGAGGGGCTCACCGGATTCCTCCTCCAAGACCTCCAGGCGGTAGTAGCCAAAGGCCAGGGCGGCCCCTACCAGCAGAGCCGGTGGTAGGCCAGATTTCAATAACCCGGATTGGCGGATCAGGATCTGGGCCAGGACCGCGTTGACTAGGGCGATCAGGAAACTGAGACCGTACACGCCGGTTGCGGAAGCCAGCTGCACCAGGGGCCGGTTCAGGTACTGGGAATAGCCCAGCAACTCCCAGGGAAATCCAGTGATAAACCAGGTCTGTACCCATTCCAGCAGAATCCACAAGCTGGCGGCGGTCCAGGCAAAGAGCGGCGTTGTAAAGCAAAGTCGGGAGCAAAGGTAAAAGAAGCAGGCAGAATACAGCGCCAGGTAGGAAACGAGAAGGGCATTGCTGCAAAGGCCCACGGGCAGGGAAAGCCCGCCGTAGAGTTGCAGGGTCTCGGTTATCCAGTAGACCCGGCCGCTCCCGGCGACCAGCCCGGCGACCAGCCCGCTGGCGGCAGCCATGTTGCGCGGGGCAATGGCGGAGACCACAAAGCAGGGCACCAGACAGATCCAGGCACACCACTGAATATCCGTGCGGGGAATGCTCCACCAGAAGAGGAGACCGGAAAAACAGCCAGAGACCAGAACCAGGAATGTGGACCAGATCCGGCTCTGTGGCCACTGGAAAGAGCCCAAATCAGGCCTCCATATAGGCCTGTAGGGGGGTGCGTAGTCTCTCGAGAGCCTGTTCTTCCAGTGCCAGCGCCTCTTCGCGTTTCAAATCGAGGAGGGATGCTACCTGGCCACGGGATTTCTTGTGCTGATAACGCAACTCGATAATCCTGAATTCATCAGGGGGGAGCTTCTGCAGGCTTGTCAGCAGGATTTGTCGCAGCTCTTGGGCCTCAATCCGGTCCTGGGTGGTTTCCGGGATGAAGAGGGCGATGAAGCGTTCGTCCAAAGAGACGCGGTGCAATGGACCAGTGGGCAACTCGTCGGAGATTTTATCGAAGGGCATTGCTGGCTCCGGGGTACGGGTTCGGTTCAGGGATAAAAAAATCAGGGAGCCCATGTTTCGGCTCCCTGGAAAACTTGGTAGCCCATTCTTGCTAGCGTTGACAGATTATTAGAGCGCCTCATTTAAAATAAGTCTTAATCTGGCCCCAGCGGGTTTGTTCTACTGGAGTAGAAAGATCCCTTATAATTGTTCGATTGCCTATTTGGGCTTCTTTCAGGCGGCCAAAGTCCCCAATCTCAGTTTCCGTTGTAAAATTCGTGATGAAGACCGGTCCGACACCGACCTCAAACACTTCATCCCACTCCGCCACGAAGCCCAACGAAGAAAAGCGGAAAAATTTCTGCGACGGCTCTACTTGTAAGCCGATATCGCCTTCCCAACGGGCATTAATGAACACCCGCCATATGATCAAATCAGATCTAGCCCCCCATTGCTCTCTTAGGGGCAAGTCCCAAAAAGTCCCTGGTGAAGCCTCAAAATCATAGGCCAGCCAAGCCGTCTTATTTCTGTCCAGAATCCGGGACCCTTGAAAATCAAGCGCCACCGAATCCGGCTCATCTATGTACCAAAAAACCCGCGCCCCTTCTTTTCTAACGAAGAGTGTATCGGGTAGAAATACATTCCAGTCCTGCCGGAGAACAAAATAGGGCAACTCGTTCAACTGAATTTGGTCGATCACTTCAATTGAAACAATATCCGCAACCTGCAGCGTGTCTTGGTACCGGAGATCAAATTGTTGAAACACCCAGCGGTTGCCTACGTCCAAAGGGAAAAAGTCCCTTTCCTCGGCCTGGGAGGCGCCCATAAAGCCGACGAGCAGGGTTCCCAATACGATCCGATCCATTTAAGAGCCATCCTCTGCGCTCCTCATCGCGTTTGAATTCATACGCTGCAGGTCAGTGCATCAAAGTCAGTTTTGCTTTATATACCCGGTCGCCTGCACGGAGGTGAATCAAATAGACCCCTGATGCGGTCCGTTTCCCCGACAGATCGTGTCCATCCCACACAACAGTGTAACCCCCTGCTTGTCGATATTCGTTGGAAATAAGCGTATTGACTCGCTGCCCCAACATATCATAGATCTCCAGGGTGACCGCCATCGGCTGAGAGAGATTAAACCGAATGGTCGTGGAGGGATTAAAGGGGTTGGGCCCAGCGCTTAAGGCGGCCGTATCGGTGGATTGACGATTCTCTAGGCGTTGAGAAATTGGCCGATTCACTCGACGCTGGACATCCGATAAGGTCAATTCTCGAAGTTGGACCGGTGCCTGGCCTTCGTACGCGCCCATTACTCTAAATTGAACACGGGCTAATAGCCCACTCCCTTTAACACGATATCCCTTCTTTAACGCCGAGCCATATTTTAAGTGACCGGGTTCCTGTAGAGACACATCCAGCAGGGCCTCTCGGCCATGTCGCCGGAGAATAGAACCATTATCTGAAAAACGCTGGAACACCAAGACATCAGGATCATATTCCAGGTGCAACCCATACCCAGTCAGTTCCTCCGCGTTTTGTAGGGTTATGTCGACGGATAATAGGTTCTCTCCAACGGATTGGACCTTGGCCTGAGGCCGAGCGTTTATATTTTTTCCTTCTTGATGTGCAACAAATAGGACCTTGGGTACTGCCGTGCAATTTTTCCCAAAATCACTTGTAAAAAGTTCCGTGTCGGCGTTGTCCACCTCTTCATTTCCCGATAGGTCGTATTGTTGTTCATAGGTGGGATCGGAAGGGGTTTCGCCAAAGTGGTCCACATAGCGAAAAAAGTCGTCAAAATTGATGACCTGATCGTTGCCATTATAATTGGAACGACAGGACGAGGGTATATTAGTAAATTCCGAGGAACCATTGACCCTGAAATAATACTGGGTTCCGTTCGTGAGGGGAGAGATCACTTTTGAAGTGGCCGCATTATCCACCACCTCATACCTAATATAAGACCCAGAAGAGGTGCCATATCGGATAAAATAGTATCCCGGAGCCGGACTCAGCGCTTGCCAGGTTACATTGATGGATGCCTTTTGAGCTTCGGCTGATAGCACGGTAACAGAGGCGGTCGTGTTTGCACTAATCGTACCTGCTGTAGATCTGAGCGACTTGCCATTCATATCGATAAAGAGGTTCGGCTCCAGGGTTAGGGTTTTCCCAGAGGGGATGACTATATTTCGATTCAGGCTAATCTCTTCGCCACTCCCGATGAAGGCCGACCAATCCTGATTAAAATCCAAAACCCCGTCTCCCGTCCTTCCGGGTGATGTGGTCATATAGACTCCGCCTGCCTTGTCTCCCCATTCCAGCGTACGGCGCTTTGTTTCATTCTCACCGACGAGTAATACATGGTGTTATCGCGGTAGGTATTATCGCAATGTCTAAGCCCCGCAGAATGGCCTAGTTCGTGGGTCATTACATCCCTGAAATCTTTAGGAGCTACGGTCCAAGAGCTTGGATACGTGACAGCCGTAGTCCATTTGAGGTCCGTGTTGAGCCAGTGGGGGGTAGTGGCGATTGTTGACAGAGGCGTAAAATTGGCCCCCTAGGTGATACCCCCTTATGGAGGCAACTTTCCCAGCGGCCCTTTCCCCTGATGGACGCACAGCGTCTAATTGGTGCTCGATGGGAACCATATCGACTTCCAATTTCGATACCTCCTTCCTGTCGACTCGTTTGATGGCATTCTTGAAGTCGGCAAGAGCGGTACTGGTCCCCGCAACCATCTCCTGGATTATATCCAGTTTGCCGCGGAAAGACCCTGTAACTTCATATGTATCGCCTTTACTTAAGAGCAAAAGGAGAACCTGCTGCGCGGGTGCAAAAATGGGTCTGAAGTAGGCGAACTGTTGAATTTCTCCTTCGTTTGGGCCCGGTAGGCCTTCAAGATGTTCCACAACAATGGTTTCACCTATGTCTGTGGCCCCAGGTTTGATCGTCTCTTGGATGCGTATCGTCATTCGCCGTATGGCGTCACCTTTTTCACCAGCATAGACCGAGGTGCTGTCCACAGTGCCAATCACGATAAGATCAGATTTCTTGATCATGGTCTCAATTGGTTCGGGTTCATAGGTCGCTGCAAAATAGGGATCTGTCCCCGCCAATAGGATCAGAGTCATTATGGATGAAGTTAGTTTTATGTGGCCACTCATTTGTCCTCCGTGCGCCAGTTAAACCGGCAAGGTGTAAGATGTGAACGTCATCTGTGTCGAAGCTTGGGCGAACCAGCATTAACTACAATATATGGCATCCCCTTAGGCTTCTCAAGGCGCGTGGAGTACACAGTAGTACAATGAGGCTTGTTGCGTAATAATACGCTTTTCCTTCATAAATACCTGCAAATTAAATAGGTTATGAAAAAAGAATCGTCCCGCGAGAGAGGATCAAATCACGGCCGTATCCTCTTTACAGCACGCGGCGGTACAGGCTGTGACCGCCCGGGTGAACCCCTCTAGCCGGTCGATGGCGGGCAGGCGGGATTCGGGGTCGTCAAAGGAGAGCAGTTCCCCGTACACGGCGCCCCAGGTGCCCACTGTGGCGCTTTCGGGGACCAGTTGGGGGGGGGGGGGGGGGGCCCTGGGCTTACCACCGGGTCTGGCAGACGCGTCTGTGTGGCCATGCCGCTGCATGTTGCCGCCGGTGAAGCCGCCGTCGTCGTAGCGCCCGGGCAGGTAGGTCCAGCCCTCGGGCCGCTGACTGGCGATGTAGGCCTCCGCCGATTCCCTCTGCGCGTCGAGGCTGTTGAACTCCTGGTCGAGCCCCTCGTCGGTGGACTTGCGCGTGTAGATGGCGCAGCGGATGGTCCCGTTTCGGGGGGAAGAGGATTCCTGAGTTATCGAGGAGATGGGTGGAAATCTCCGTTCATTCACTCACCTCCTGGTGCGTGCGCCCGCTCGGAGGTGCGTCACTACCGGCGAGGCCAAAGAACAAGAACCCGTTCCATTTGCTGCCCGTGATTTCCTTGGCGATGGCGGACAGGGACGGATAGCGTCGGTCTTCAAACGATATTTTGAAGGGGCGTGCGCAACTCCCAGGGTCGCACGCCCCTTCCAAGAGTTTCGCTTCGAAGCGGAGAATCGGGGGTCATGTGTGGGGCGGCGCAAGTGCTTGAAAAAGCGCCAGATACGACAAGCCCCCGAGGAAGTGATCCTCGGGGGCTTGTGTTAACCAACAAGCCGCCAAAGTTGGCGGCCGGCAATTTGGTAGCGGGGGCAGGATTTGAACCTACGACCTTTGGGTTATGAGCCCAACGAGCTACCAGACTGCTCCACCCCGCATTACTAAAGAATATAAAGAATTGAAACCTGGAGCGCAAGGGATGGATATCTGCACAGAAGTATAGTTGTGGTGCGCTCTTGTGAGCAGGCTCAATCTTCTTCCTTGTCCACCAGGCGGAGGCGTTTGATCTGGACCTGTGAGATCCGCTGGCCTTCAACCTTTAAAATGCTGATCTCGAGATTGCCGGTTTGAAAGCTCTGGTTCTCGCTTGGAACATGTCCCAGGTGGTGGTAAATAAAGCCTCCCAGGGTCTCGAAGCCTTCGCTGGGCAAGTCGGTCTCGAGCAATTCGTTGAGGTCATCGATATTGAGCCGGGCATCGGCGACGAGGATATCTTCCGCTTCTTTCCAGTAGAAAAGTTCCTCCTCATCGTCGTACTCGTCCTGGATCTCACCGACGATTTCCTCGACCAGATCTTCGGTGGTCACCAGCCCCGCAGTGCCGCCGTACTCGTCGATGACAATGGCCAGGCGAGTGCGGGCAGCGCGCAGGTCGTGCAGGAGCTCGTCAATTTTTTTGGTTTCGAGTACGCAATAAGGTTCGTGTACAAAGGAGGGCGTGGTTCCCCCGGTTTCTTGCTGTTGGACAAAGGCGGAAAGGGGTTTTGACCGGTCCAGATTCTCCTGGCTGACCAGAATCTGAAGCAGGTCTTTGGTGTAGATAATGCCGTGGATGCTGTCCAGGGTATCTTCGTAGAGCGGCACTCTGGAGTGTCCTTTTTCCCTGATACTCTGCAGGAGTTCCCCGAGCGTCGCCGATTGTTCGACCGCCACTATATCGACCCGTGGTATCATCACCTCGCGCACAATGCTATCGTGAAATCCGAAGACCCCCTGGATCATCTCCTTTTCGCCTTCTTCCAGAATGCCGGTTTCGCTCTCGGATTCGACGATGCTGCGCAGTTCTTCCTCTTTGTCCGCCCGGAAATCCTCGTCCGTATAATTGCCCGAGGAAAATCGCTCCATGAGGTTG
This sequence comes from Candidatus Latescibacterota bacterium, assembly GCA_965219385.1. Classification (GTDB taxonomy): domain Bacteria; phylum Latescibacterota; class UBA2968; order UBA8231; family UBA8231; genus CBDCNM01. The sequence continues at coordinate 778,234 of CBDCNM010000001.1, forward strand.
GTCAATGGCAGGAGCAGGAGGTGCAGGGGCACAAACGCCAGAGCAAGCGCCGGTATGTGGGCCTCCTCACCATTTTCCTCGAAGCGAAGGCGCCGTGGGGTGGAGACCAGAAGAAAGATGCACATAGACCCAAGAGCGGCTATGAAAATGCTGTAGCCGGGAAAGTAAAAGAAAAAGAAAAAAAACAGGGCGAGGGTAAGGGTAATAACACCCAAAGCTTCGCCGGCGCGCGCCATCAGGCGCAGGCGGTGGCGAGATTCGTATATGCGGACCATGAGGTGAGCCCTTTCCGTGCCGTTTCCCTGCATCTTCTCCAGATTAGACCGAGAAAGAACCGCGAAGGTAGCTTCGTAGGAAGCCACCAGGAAGAGCTCTAAGACGGACAAAATAAATATACCTAGCGCGATAACTTGCGGAGGTTCCAAGTAGGGTGACACTCCTTTGGGAAACACTGCCGACCAAGGCAGTCGAAACCTACTAGAGCCGCGAGGTCGGGAGGAGATCTACTTCTCGTAGAAAACCATCGGTTGCGCGTTCCATAAAGCACAGGCTTTCAGGGGTATCGTGATCGTACCCGGCCAGATGCAACAAACCGTGCACCAGCAGGCGGGCCAGCTCTTCAATAAGAGGGACGTTCTGTTCTGCGGCCTGTAGCCTGGCTTGCTCTAGAGAAATATATATTTCTCCACCGACCTCAGCCAGATCAGGCAAATCCGCGGGCGGAATTCCAAGGTCAAACGACAACACATCCGTGGTGCGATCTTTGCCTTTATAGCTGGCATTCAAGTTCCGCATGGATTCATCCTCGGTGAGAACCAGCTGCACAGGACCGCTCACAGGATGGCTCCTTGTAACCTTGTGGGCCAGCTCAACCAAAAGGTGGGACTGGGTCTGTGGGAGGGCAGGTAAACCCGAACTATACTGGATTTGCAAGATTTTTACGCGCTTTCCTCTCTTTTTTCTGCCAGGGATACTGAACGCGGCCATGCAGGGTACCCATTAAGATGGGAATGAAACCTTCCTCGATTTTGTTGAGATCCTGCAAGGTCAGATCGCATTCGTCCAATTCGCCTGCAGTGAATTTCTGCTGAATGATATTGCGCACCAGCTGGCGCACCCTGTTGGGCGTGCGTTCGTTCAGGGTGCGCGCGGCGGATTCCACGGAGTCGGCCAGCATCAGGATGCCGGCTTCTTTGGTCTGTGGTTTGGGACCATCGTAGCGGAAATCGTCCTCGCGGACGCTTTCACCGCCCAGCTCGATGGCCCGGTTGTAAAAATACTCGACGACCGTGGTGCCATGGTGCTGTGGGATGAGGTCGCAGATCGCCTTGGGTAACCCGTTCTTTTCAGCCAGTTCGAGTCCATCCTTGACATGAGAGGTGAGGACCAGAGTACTCATGGTGGGGGTCAGGTGGTCGTGGGGATTGCGACCTCCCTGCAACCCCTGATTCTCCGAAAAATACTCTGATTTTTCCATTTTGCCAATATCGTGGTAGTAGCACCCCACGCGCACCAGCAAGGGGTTGGCGCCAATGGCTTCGGCAGCGCTTTCCGATAAGTTGGCCATGATCAGACTGTGGGTGTAGGTCCCAGGCGCGCGAATGGCCAGGTTGCGCAGAAGGGGGCGGTTCAGGTCCGAGAGTTCCAGCAGGGTAATATCTGTAGTAATGTGGAAAAGGGTTTCGAAAACAGGCAACAGGCCCATGGTGAGGATCGGAGCGACGACGCCGATGGCAATGCCGGGTAGAATGTGCTGGTAGATTTGTTCGGGCGCTACAAAGCGCAGGAGGTCTGTTGCCGCGATGAGCAGGATATAGGAGATCGGCAGGAAAATCATGGAGCGAAAGAACTGGTTCCGGTGGCGCACGTGCAGCACCGTATAAACGGCGATGGCGGAGGTCAGGGCACAGGTTAATGCAATGTAAAAATCGCTGAAGATACTGCCGATGAAGAATGCCAGCACAAACGAAAGCACTAGACCCACCTGTGGATTGATCAGGATGGTAGTCAGCATGGCCGCCAGGGGCGTCGGCACGAGGTAGGTATCCAGTTCATTGGTCCGTATATAAGATGCCAGAGCCGCAGTGGCAACCGTGAAAATCGCCAGGAGAAGCAACTGTCCCGGCAACTGGTAGATCTCTTTTTCTCGGGTGGCCAGGTAATAGCCGAAAACAAGGGTGAAAAACGCCGCGAGCAGAGTAGCTGAAATGGTTTGCAGATAGCGGGATACAGGTTCTTCTCTTTCTTGTTCGGCGAGCTGGTCGGCCAGCGCATTCAAGGCATCGACGTGTTCCTGGGTGACCAGGGCGCCCTTTTCTATGATGACGTCATCCTGGGCATAGATTCGTTTGATACTGGCTATGCTGCGGCGGGCCTTGGCTCTGAGCCGGTGGGTCTCCTCTGCGTCGATGGTCAGGTTGGGGACGATGAACAGACGGAGCAGCTGATAGACGGCTTTTTCCACATCGCGGGTCGCGATCGTGCCGTAGGTTTTTAACAGCGAAGGCATGGCCCCTTTTTTGAGTAGTTCCACACCGTAGAGAGCATCGATGGAGAGGGTGCGTTCCCCTATGCGCACCTGCTGGGTGACACTATTCAGGATTTCTTCTTTGGAAGCGATGATCCCGGTCCGGTATAGGGCATCGAGTGCTTGCAGGCTGGTCGTGCGAAAGTCCTGCACATAAGAGGGGGGGGCGTTGGAGAGAATACCTATGAGACTGGTCAAGGTTTCTTCAGAAAGCTTTCCTACGATGTGAGGAAGCGAATTTTGCAAGTGCTGCCGTTTCAGCGAATCGGCCATCTGCACAGCAAGAGGGGGAAGCAAGATATTGAAGACCGAATCCAGTCGGGTCAGCTGCTCCTCCTTTATTTGGGGATGGTGTTGAAGAATGCTCGGCACCGTCCGTTCGGCCTCCAGGCGTTCCATCTCCAGTTCCTTGGTGGTTTTGGGAACCTGAAATAGAACGAGAGCCTCCAGGCGCTTAGGGGCCTGAAGGCCCACCCGCAGTTCGGGTATGCTGGAGGGACGCTGATAGGGCGAAAAGTAGGTTAACAGGGCAATGACCAGGACCGCCAGGAGCAGACGGTATACCTGCAGACCACGCTGTCCCCAGCCCGCTTTTTGCCCCTGCCTGGAACGGGGGGCATGCCACCACCAGCGTTTGGGATGGAAAAGTTTCATTAACCGTTGGAGACTACTTTGGGGGAGAGGCTGACTGCTCATAGCTTTCGTAGGCCTTGATGACCTCCTGCACCAGGGGCTTGCGAATGACGTCGCGCTGGGTCAGATAGATGAAAGCAAGCCCTGTAATATAAGTGAGAAATTTCTGGACTTCGACCAGTCCCGAGGGTTGTTCCCTGGGCAAGTCGATCTGGGTGATGTCTCCGGTTATGACTGCCTTTGACTGGCTTCCCAGGCGAGTGAGGAACATTTTCATCTGCTGGGGGGTGGTATTCTGGGCTTCGTCGAGAATGATAAAAGCTTCATTTAATGTCCGTCCGCGCATATAGGCCAGGGGCACCACCTCGACGATTTTCATATCCTGGAGACGGCGCAAACGGTCGGGTTCGAGCAAATCCTGGAGCGCATCGTAAAGTGGCCTCAGATAGGGATCTACCTTCTCTTCCAGAGCTCCGGGTAGAAAACCAAGACTCTCGCCGGCTTCAACCGCTGGTCGAGCCAGGACAATTCGGGACACCTGTTTTTGGCGCAGAGCAGCTACTGCGGCGGCCACCGCCATATAGGTCTTACCGGTGCCGGCAGGGCCTATGGCGAAAACAATATCGTTTTTTGCTATGGCTCTGAGGTATTCGGCCTGGCCTTCGGTCCGGGCTTTAACAGTGGTCTTGTAGGTCTTGATCAGGCCTGTATCCACCGACTCGTGCGTGCAGGGGGTTTCTTGCTGGATCAGGGCTTTTATTTCTTCCTCATTGATTTCTGTTTCGCGGTGCAACTTTTCGATGAGGTAGGTAAGTAGTTCGGTGGCGCTCCGGACGGCTTCCTCAGGACCATTGAGCAACAGTTTATCTCTCCGGGCAACCAGAGAAATACCGTATTTTTTTTCTATGAGGGCGAGGTGCTGATCATTTCTGCCGAATAGAGACAGAAGATCGGTGTCGGCAATGGATATGCTGTTATGGATTTCCAACGCAGGTTGAATAAATAGGACGAGGATCCCCGAGTTAATCGAGCTAATAAAAATTACACAAGAAGGGGTTTGAATTCCTCAAGTGGGAGGTTCAAACCCCTTCTTGTGTAATCATCAAGGTAGAGTGTGTCGCTGGGTAAGAGCTGAAATGAGAATTTTTAGTTGGCCGGTATTTCCAGGACTTGAGCTGGGAAGATCAGATCTTTTTCGACGATCTGTTTTTCATTGGCCATATATATTTTGTGCCATTTTCTCGGGTCGTTGTACACCGCCGCGGCGATTTTGAAGAGGAAGTCGCCGCGCGTCACCAGGTACTGATTGGCTCCTACTGCCACGGGTATATCGAGGACCTGATTGGGATAGATCAGGTCGGGATCCTCGATCTTATCCCGGTTGGCGCGATAAATCCTGGGCCACATGTACGGATCTGAGTAGATGGTTTCTTTTTCGGCTATGCCCCAGAGGTGGTCGCCCTTGGTGACGGTATAGTCGAATTGGCTTAACTGGCGAACCCCCTGGTCCTGGAGCTGATTCAACATGCTTTCAATCCGGGCCAACTTGGGGGCCACTTCAGGAAGGGCGGAAATCTTGTTCTTTTTGAGTTCGGCCAGCTGCATGGCGAGGTCTTCCAGCTCCATGCGGTGGTGCATGTAAATCTCTTCGGGCGCCAGGGCCATCAGCCCTTCCAGCTGGCTGATCAGGGCATCCAGCTTATTATGGTAGTCGCCGATCTCGGCCTGTGATGCTTCCACCAGCCCCAGAATGTCGCCCTCGATGGAGTTTATCTCAGCATCCAGCGCGTCGAGCTGGCTCTTCAGGGAAGCGATCTTGGCATCACAGTCGGCTATTGCTTTATTGGCTTCTTCCTCCGCAGCGGTGTACTCGGCCATCTTGGCAACGTAATCTTCGCGGGTCATTTTGTCTTCGGCAGCTGAAACCGTGCTGGTCGCGCCGACCAGAAGCACGAAGATCAAGCCGCCCGGGATACACTTAGTCATCTCTGCCAGGCCCTTTCTATATGGGTTTCTAGTCCATCTCGGCGAGCGCTACCTTGGTAGCGGCCCGTTTTTCTTCGAGTGCCTTCTTGGTGGCTTTTTTCTCTGCCACCTTGCGCTCGAGATGAGCTTTCTCTGCTTTCTTTTCTTGCACTTGCTTGTTGGCTGCTTCCACAGCCTGGCGCTTCTCTTCCAGTGCGCTCAACTCTTCCTGAGAGGGCCCTCTGGCACAGCCAGACAGGAGAGGAAGGGAAAGCGCCGTCGCCACGAGGCCTAGGAAGAAATACTTGCCAATGGGAAGACGACGATTTATTTGCAATGAAATTACCTCCCGATTGCGAAATGAAATCTTCAGAACCAATCCGCGTTTTCGCGTTTTTTGGATATTGCCCTTGGGCAGTTTGCCCACAGATTTTAAATACAGCTCAAAAGTTAATATGCCCCAGAGGGGATGTCAAGTGAAAATTCCTGTCCTCACAAAGGGTTAAGAAATCTCTTCAAAGCCGTACCTGGATCCCCAGTTCGCGCAGCTGGGCCGCTGCTACTTCGGTGGGGCAGTTTTCCATCAGCCCCGTGGCTTTGTTGGTCTTGGGAAAGGCGATGACCTCGCGGATCGAATCTTCTCCGGCCAGAAGGGCCACCAGGCGATCAAAGCCGAAAGCTATGCCCCCATGAGGGGGAGCCCCATATTCCAGCGCCTCGAGTAAAAAACCGAATTTTTGCGCCGCCTCTTCCCGAGAAAGGTCGAGTAGTTCAAATATGCGGCTCTGCACCGGGCGCTGGGAAATACGGATACTACCACCGGCAATCTCATGGCCATTCAGAACCAGGTCATAGGCCCGGGCTCGCACCGCCAGCGGATCGGTGTCCAGCAGGGGCAGATCTTCCTCCAGCGGGGCAGTGAAGGGATGGTGGACGGCCGCGTAGCGACCGCTCTCAGCATCGTGTTCGAGCAAGGGAAAGCGGGTTACCCAAAGAGGGTGAAATGACGCTGTAGCAATGAGTTCAAAACGTTTCGCTAATTCGAGTCGTAAGGTGCCGAGAATGCGGGCGACCTGGGCGGGTTGGTCGGCGATAAAGAGGAGCAAATCCCCTGGTTCGGATTCAAGCTCCCGGATGAGCAGGTCCTGGGATTGCTCGGGAAAAAACTTGACGATAGTGGATTCCAGCCCCTTGTCCGTGTGTTTGATCCAGCTCAGCCCCTTGGCGCTCAGGTGTTGGGCAAAGGCGATCAAGTTGTCTATTTGGCTTCGAGGTAACTTACTGTGGCCTTTAAGATTGACCCCTTTTACCTGACCGCTGCTATCAAGAACACTATGAAAGACCCTGAACTCGGACGCACGGGCGGCTTCGGCAACATCGCGCAATTCCAGTCCAAAGCGGAGATCGGGCTTGTCCGAGCCGTAGGTGTCCATGGCTTCCCTGTAGGATAGCCTGGGGAAGGGGTCGGGTAGTTGGATTTGTCTGAGTCCGGCGAAGAGGGTGCGCGTGATCCTCTCGGCTACTTCCATGATGTCCTGTTCGTGGATGAAGGACATCTCGATATCGATCTGGGTGAATTCCGGCTGTCGATCAGCCCTCAGGTCTTCATCGCGGAAACACTTGACAATCTGGAAGTAGCGATCAAATCCGGACACCATGAGTAGCTGCTTATAGGTCTGGGGCGACTGGGGCAGGGCAAAGAACCCGCCGGGGTTGACGCGGCTGGGAACCAGGTAATCGCGGGCCCCTTCCGGCGTGCTCTTGGTGAGGAAGGGGGTTTCTATTTCGATGAAGCCCATGCTGTCCATCAGGCTGCGGGTGAGTTGATAGGCCCTGTGGCGCAACAGCAAGTTGTGCTGCATGGCGGGGCGACGCAGGTCCAGGTAGCGGTATTTGAGGCGCACCTCCTCGCCTGCTTCCAGGGAGTCGTCAATTGCAAAAGGAGGGGGGGACGAAGCACTGAGGATGCGCAGGCCATGGCAGTTCACCTCAATGGTGCCGGTTTTGAGCCGTGAATTTACCATGCCTTGGGGGCGGGCCTCGACCACGCCTTGGACGGCAATGACGTACTCGCTGCGCAGGCTTTCGGCCTTGTTGTGGGCCTGGGGGTCGTGCTGTGGATTGAAGACCGCCTGCGTAATGCCGTAGCGGTCCCGCAGGTCGATGAAGATGACCCCTCCGTGGTCTCTCCGTCTGGCCACCCAGCCCATCAAGGTGACTGGCTGGCCGATGTCTTCACCGGTCAGGGTGCCGCAGTCGTGGGTGCGCTTCCAGTCGCCCAAGGTTTCCGCTGATTCAGACATGTGTTGTTTTCTTGGAAAGAGTGTGGTGGTTTCGGTCCGCAGGCCGTTTTCACCGGGAGGTAAAGCGCAAGAAAATTTAGAAAAATTAAGATCTGGGCCTCAGGATGTCAAGGAGAGGGCTGAAAGGGGCCTGGTTGACACCATTTTAACGGTGGAATATAATTTAAGTACTTTGACAGCGTTTTGTTCTTGCGTAACGCAGGACGGGGTTCAAGGGGAGGAGGCAAAATGAGGCCGGGAGGATGGTTTTGGCAACAAATTCTGTGTCGCCTTCCACGCGTTTGCGTGGTTCGGTAGTTGAGGAGATCGGCAATACCCCCCTTTTGCGCCTGCGCGATCCCGTCATACCTCCCAGGGTCGAAGTCTATGCCAAGCTGGAGTTTTTCAATCCCGGTGGGTCGGTCAAAGATCGACCCGCGCGGCGGATGATCGAGGATGGCGAGCGGGAAGGGAGCCTGAAACCCGGCAAGATCATTCTGGATTCTACTTCGGGCAATACCGGTATTGCCTATGCCATGATCGGCGCTGCCAGGGGCTACCGGGTGCGTCTGGCCATGCCGGCCAATGTCAGCGAAGAGCGCAAATCCGTCCTGGCGGCCTACGGCGCCGAGGTGATACTCACCGATCCGGGCGAGCTCTCGGACGGCGCCATCCTGGAGGCGCGCCGGATCCACGAGGAAAATCCGGATCTTTACTTCAAACCCGACCAGTACAACAATCCCTCCAACTGGAAAGCCCACTACAACACCACGGCTCCCGAGATCTGGCAGCAGACCCAGGGGCGGGTCACCCATTTTGTCGCCACGATCGGCACCAGCGGCACGGTGATGGGGACTGGGCGTGGACTGAAGTCGATCAATCCTGCCATCCAGGTTATAGCGGTCGAACCGGCCGATCCCTTCCACGGCATCGAAGGACTCAAGCACATGGAGAGTTCGATCGTGCCCGGGATCTACGATCAGAGTTTTTTAGACCACAAGCTTTCTATTGAAACCGATTTAGCCTACGATATCACCCTGCTGTTGCCGCGCGAGATCGGGGTCCTGGTGGGCCAGTCCTCAGGCGCGGCCTACTGGGGGGCGATTGAGGTCGCCCGGCAGCTGCGCGAAGGGGTGGTGGTGACCATTTTCTGCGACGGCGGGGACAAGTACATGAGCAGCCCGATGTGGCGGCTGGCCCTGAAGGATACCATAAGATGAGGGGAACCATACCCATGTTGCAACTCGACAAGCAGGAGCTGGAGAAGATCAATGCCCAGGCTGAGGCCGAGTACCCGGCCGAGTGCTGTGGGGTAATGACTGCGGGGACGGGCGGAAACGGATCCCAGGTCCATCCGTGCAAGAATATCCAGGGTCAGCTCCATGCCGAAGACCCCGACCAGTATCCGCGGGCTGCCCGGATCGCCTATTACATGGATCCGCAGGAACTCTACGATATCATCTCCAGGGCGGAGAAGGCGGGCGGGGGGGTATCGGGTTTTTATCATTCCCACATTGATTGCGAGGCCTACTTCTCCGCCGAGGACAAGGAACGGGCCATGGTCTGGGACGAGCCGGCTTATCCCGAAGCGGTGTACCTGGTTGCATCGGTGTACGAACGCCGGGTAAAAGGCTACAAGTGTTTTGCCTGGGATGAGGAAAAGCGAGATTTTGTGGAAGTAGGCCTGGACGTGGTGGAATAAAGCCCAATATCATGCCCTGGGCTGCCACCTGGTCAATACCCTGCTCCACGGGTTGAATTGGTATAAACAGGTTGTAAAAGTCGGCATGGATGCCCATCTTTTATTTTCCGCTAATGCACCTTTAGAGGATCTCAAGCCTTAGTCTTGAAGAGGAGGAAAACATGACTGTCACGGTCCAAGTGCCCACCCCCCTGAGAAAGCTGACCAACAACCAGGCCGAGGTGGATATCCAGGCGGACACCATAGGCGAACTGGTGGAAGGCCTGGAAGAGGCCTATAATGGCATCGGAGAGAAGCTGGTGGACGAGGCCGGGGAAATCCGGCGCTACGTAAACATCTACGTAAACGACGAAGACATCCGTTTCCTGGATGGGGTCGATACCTTCCTCAGCGAAGGGGACAATGTCTCCATCGTGCCGGCCATAGCCGGGGGGCGCTGAAGAGGGCGACAGGCCGCTGGAATCCAATCTGAGGGCCGAAGCCATGAAGCGAGCCAATAATGTCCTTGAATTGATCGGGGCCACGCCCATTGTGCGCCTCAACCAGGTGGTAGAGGAGGACGGGGCCGAAGTCTGGGCCAAGCTGGAGTCGGCCAATCCGGGGGGCAGTGTCAAGGACCGGATCGCCCTGGCCATGATCGAAGCGGCTGAGGCCTCCGGCCAGCTCAGGCCCGGGGGCACCATTGTCGAGCCGACCAGCGGCAACACCGGGATCGGACTGGCCATGGCCGCGGCCGTGAAGGGCTACCGGCTGATCGTCACCATGTTCGATACCGCCAGCGTCGAGCGCCGGATGCAGATGCAGGCCTACGGTGCCGAGGTGGTATTGACTCCGGCCGAGGAAGGGATGCGCGGGGCCGTGGATCGGGCCCTGGAACTCAAACAGCAGCATCCAGACTACTTTCTGCCCCAGCAATTCACCAACTTTGCCAATCCGGAAATCCACCGCTGCACCACCGGACGCGAGATCCTCGCTCAGATGGAAGGCGAAATCGATGTCCTGATTGCCGGGGTGGGCACGGGCGGCTCGGTGACCGGTATCGGCGAGGTCCTCAAGGAGGCCCTGCCTAAGGTGCGGGTCATTGCCGTGGAGCCCCAGGGCTCGCCCGTGCTCTCCGGCGGCGAACCTGGCTTTAGCTACATCGAGGGCATTGGCGCCGGGTTCGTGCCCCAGGTTCTCAACCGCCAGATCGTCGATGAGGTGCGCACCATCGGCGATGATCACGCCTACGAGATGGCCCGCCGCCTGGCCCGGGAGGAGGGCCTACTGGTGGGCATCTCCGCCGGGGCCAATGTGTTCAAGGCGGTGGAAGTGGCTCGGGAGTTGGGGAGCGGCAAAAAAGTGGTCACGATTCTGTGCGACAGTGGATTGCGGTATTTGAGTACCCGGGTCTTTGAATAAACCTGGAGTATCCTAATTCATGCTTTGCACCCACTTGGTCAGGCGAGACTTGTGGCGGGCGGCCATGTTTTTGTGGATAACCTTGAGCTTGGCCGTCTTGTCGATGGTGGAGAAGGCCCAGGACAAAGCTTCCTGGGCGGCTGCCTGGTCCGTTGCCTGGTGCACGGTCTTGATGGCTGTGCGCATCCTCGAGCGGGCAGCGCGATTGCGCATCTGGGCTCTGTGGCTGGTGAGCAGGCGTTTTTTCGAGGATTTTAGCTTGGGCACTCTTGCACTCCTTCTTGCTGAAAAGACTGAATAAATATAAACAGGAAATAAAAGAATGGCAAGATTCTGGCCTGTCGTCGTATCCACAGAGGATTGAACTTGACATATACTTCGGATTATCAGTATATTAGCCATACTTTCCCCATGGGGGTTTTTCGTGGTTGCGCATGTCTACTTCCACCGATCAAATGAGTTTCCACTTCGGCGCTGACGATCCTGCCCGAGAGAACCGGAGGCCCCGGGCACAGGCCCGTTGCCACTATTGCCGCGAGGTGTTCCAGGTGCCCGAGTGGTACCTTGAAGAGGGGGTTGAGCTTCATTTTTGTAGCCCTGTGTGCCGCGATGCCTGGACCCGGGAGACGCCGTCTTTCGAGGTGAAGTTGAGCAAGGGGGCCGGCCACCGCGGGGCCAACTGGCAGATTCAGGCCCCCAAAGCCCGCCAGCGTGATGGTTTCACCTGCCAGGTCTGTGGCGTGAGCGAAGAGGAACTGGGGAGACAACTGGATGTGCACCACAAGATTCCCTATCGCAGTTTCAAGTCCAACGTGGAAGCAAACAAGCTCGAACACCTGATCTCCGTGTGTCCGTCCTGCCATGCCCGCCTGGAAGCCCAACTCCAGACTGAACTGCCGCTTTTCCGCAAATCCTAGGACAGGAACCCCCTTTCCTCACAAGACCTTATTTGTTCTGGGCCGCTGCAAGTCCGGGCGGTAAAGGGGGCCAACCGAACACCTGACACCACAGGTTTGACAGGACGATAAGGTAGAGTTATTTTTAGATTTATCCTACCCGAATCACTATCTCCGGATGCTACATGGACAGCTCCAAGATCCGCAACTTTTCCATCATTGCCCACATCGATCACGGCAAGTCCACCCTGGCCGATCGGCTGCTCGAAAAGACCCATACCCTGACCTCCAAGCAGATGCAGGACCAGGTTCTGGACAACATGGACCTGGAGCGGGAGAGAGGCATCACCATCAAGGCCCACGCGGTGCGCATGGACTACCAGGCCGGCAAGGGAGAGACCTACCAGTTCAATCTCATCGACACTCCCGGACACGTGGATTTTGCCTATGAGGTTTCGCGCAGCCTGGCCGCCTGCGAAGGCGCCCTTCTGGTGGTAGATGTCACGCAGGGGGTCGAGGCACAGACCGTGAGCAATGTATTGCTGGCGATGAGCAATGATCTGGCCATCGTTCCCGTCCTGAACAAGATTGACGCGCCCAATGCTCAGGCGGAAGCCGTGCAGCAGCAGGTCCTCGATCTGCTGGGTGGGGAAAAGGACGAAATTCTCAAAATCAGCGCCAAGCAAGGGGTGGGTGTCGATGCTCTGGTCGAGGCCATTGTCGAACGCATACCCTCCCCCCAGGGGGACGGGGATGCGCCCCTGCGGGCCTTGATCTTCGATTCGCTCTACGATCAGTACCGGGGCGTCATCTGTTTCATCCGAATGGTGGACGGCTCTGTTCGCAAAGGGCAGAAAATTCGTTTCCATTCCACCCGGCGGGTCTACGAAGTCGAAGAAGTCGGAATCCTGAGGCTCGAGCGCGTCGAGACCCCTGATCTGAAAGCGGGGGAAGTGGGCTACCTGATCGCCGGTATCAAGGGCCTGGCGGAAGCTCAGGTGGGCGATACCGTCATCGCCGTGGACGATGTCCAGGTGGAACCGCTGCCCGGGTACCAGCCCCTGAAACCCATGGTGTTCAGCGGGATTTATCCGGTCAATCCGGATGTGTACGAAGAACTTCGGGACGCACTCGAGCGCCTCAAGCTGAACGATGCGGCCTTTTCCTACGAACCCGAAACCTCGCCGGCCCTGGGCTTTGGTTTCCGCTGTGGTTTCCTGGGTTTGCTGCACATGGAGATCATCCAGGAACGCCTCGACCGGGAGTACCAGGTCGAAATCATCACCACCTTGCCCAATGTGCGCTACGAGGTCCTGCTCAAAAACGGCGAGGTGATCGAAGTGGAAAATCCTTCGCGCCTGCCGTCCACTGCCGAAGTCGACGAAATTCGCGAGCCGATTTTGGCGGTCCAAATCCTGGTGCCCAGCGCCTACATCGGCAATGTCATGCAGATTGCCAACGAAAGGCGCGGCGCCTATCTGAACACCGAATACCTGGACGGCAGGCGGGCTATTTTGCACTACGAAATACCCCTGGCAGAGATCGTCATTGACTTTTACGACCGCATCAAGTCCGCCTCGCGCGGATACGCTTCTTTTGATTACGAACACAAAAAGATGCGGGCCGGCCCGCTGGCCAAGCTGGATATTCTCATCAACGGCGAAAATCTGGATGCCCTCGCCGTGATCATCCACCGGAACAAGGCCCCTGTCTGGGGGCGGCAATTGTGCGCCAAGCTCAAAGAGTTGATCCCGCGCCAGATGTTTGAAGTGGTCATCCAGGGGGCCGTGGGCAGCAAGGTGATCGCGCGAGAAGTCGTGCGGCCCTTCCGCAAAAACGTCATTGCCAAGTGCTATGGAGGCGATGTGACCCGCAAGCGCAAGTTGCTGGAGCGACAAAAAGAGGGCAAAAAGCGCTTGAAGCAATTCGGCAAAGTGGAAATCCCCCAGGAAGCTTTTCTGGCTGCTCTCAAGATGGACGGCTAAGGGCACATGGGAAAGACGCTCAGCATTGCACCGCAGAGCCGGGCGAAAAAAGCCGGAAAGAAATCCTCTACCTGGCGAGAATACGGCTTTGCTCTGCTCGTGGCAGTGGGGCTGGCCCTGCTCGCCAAAACCTTCTTTATCCAGGCCTTTCGCACCCCCTCCCGATCGATGGAGGATTCTCTGCTGCTGGGCGACTTTCTGCTGGTAGACAAGCTTTCCTACGGGGCCTTTTTGCCTTTCAGCACTATGCGCCTTCCCGCCTTGGTCGCCCCCAAACCGGGAGATGTCGTGGTATTCAAATATCCCCCGGATCCGGAGCGGGTGTACATCAAGCGCTGTATTGCCGTCCCCGGCCAGGTTGTCGAAATTCGCAACAAAGTGGTGTACGTGGACGGCATTCGCGCCCTGGATCCACCCTATTCAAAGTACGTAGAGGCGCGGATCTTCTCCTCCTCGCAAAACCCGCGGGATAACTACGGTCCTCTGCATTTGCCCGAGGGATTCATCTTTGTGATGGGAGACAACAGGGACAACAGCCGCGACAGCCGGCACTGGGGCATGCTCTCCCAGGACCTGGTAATCGGCAAGGCCATGTGCATCTACTGGTCCTGCGAACCGGAGGCCAGGCCGGCAAAGCCGGGATTGCTGGTCAATCAAATTTTCAGCCTGCCCCAGAGGATCCGCTGGAAACGGCTCGGAGATTGGGTTCGATGAGGGGGCTGGGACTCTACATTCACATCCCCTTTTGTCCTCAGCTTTGCCCCTATTGCGCCTTTGCCACCCTGCGAGGGGGAGGGGAGTTCTACGAGCGCTATGTGACGGCGGTCTGCAACGAGATACGAGGAGCCCGGCAGCTGGCCCGGGGCGGGATTCTGGACACGGTTTTTCTCGGGGGAGGCACCCCGAGTATGCTGGCGCCGACCCAGGTGCAGCGAATGCTCGAGGCAGTGGCTACTTGGTTGGGACTGGGGGTGGATGTAGAAATCACCATCGAGGTCAATCCCGGCACCGCGGACTTTGAAAAATTCAAGGCTTTCAAGGAGATTGGTTGCAACCGGCTCAGCCTAGGCGTGCAATCCTTCACCGAAGAGAGCCTCACGGCACTGGGCCGGATGCACAGTGCCGCCGAGGCCGAAATGGCCTTTGAAAAAGCCCGCGGTGCTGGTTTCGACAATGTCAGTCTGGATCTGATAGCGGGCATTCCGGGCGTGCCGCTGGACCACTGGCACTACAGCCTGAACCGGGCCGTGGCCCTGGCTCCCGAGCACCTTTCGGCTTACGCGCTCACCATTGAAAAAGGCACCCTCTTTGCCGACCGCCTCCGCCAGGGGCGCTTGCCCCTGGTGTCCGAGGAAGAGGATGCCAAAGGCTACGAATGGGCCATGGATTGTTTGGGCAAAGCCGGGTACGAACACTACGAGGTATCGAATTTTGCCCTTCCAGGTCGGCGCTCGCGCCACAACTGGGGCTACTGGACCGGGGTGGAATATCTGGGGGTGGGCCTGTCGGCCCACAGTTTTGTGAACGGGTGCAGAAGCTGGAATACCCGGGACTTGCCGGAGTACCTGGAGGCGGTGGAGGGAGGAGGATCGCCGCGGGCGGGCCATGAGTACATAGATGATGCCACGGCTCGCCGGGAACAAGTATGGATGGGGCTGCGCACCATTGAGGGGGTAGAACTCGAGCTGGAAGAACAGGTATTGCTCCAGCAGGAGACCCGTTTTCAGGCCTTGCTGGAGGCCGGATATTTGTATCTGGATGGAAAGCGGCT
This sequence comes from Candidatus Latescibacterota bacterium, assembly GCA_965219385.1. GTDB lineage: Bacteria > Latescibacterota > UBA2968 > UBA8231 > UBA8231 > CBDCNM01. The sequence goes on from CBDCNM010000001.1 coordinate 793,396, forward strand.
CTACCCGCACGACAAGGGCTTCCTCCTGGCCGATGCCCTGGGAGTGGAGTTGATGGATTTACTTGAGGGGAAGGCCGTCGAACATACAGGGACTACACACCGGAAAGAGACGGTATAATGAAAGCGAGGAAGCGCGTTTTGGCCCTTTTGCTGGTGGCCTGGCAGGCGGGGGCTCAGGTGGAAGAGGAAGAAGAAAAAACCCTCGACGTGGCCCAGGACCAACCGCGAGAGGAGGGGGTGAGAGGACTCGGACAGGTAACGGCCTCTACCATGATCGGCAGGGAGGCCTTCGAAGAGGTGCTGGAGAGCGGCGCTTACCGCGTGGGCCCCCAGGACGGTTTCACGATCATGATCGGCATGGAGGGGCCTTTTTTTCAGGAAGTGCTGGCGGAGGGCGGGCTCATGGTGCCGCAGGTGGGGAGGGTACGGGTGGCGGGAAAATCCCTGAGCCAGGCCCGCAAAGCCGTTAAAGAGGCCTTTCACCGCACCTTTAAGGAGGGCGAAATCACCATCGAACTGAGCCAGCTCAGACAATTCCCGGTAAACATCGTGGGCGCCGTCGGCCGGCCTGGGCTCTACGTGGCCAGTGGGGTGGTCAGGGTCAGTGAATTGATCCGTCAGGCCGGGGTTGAAGGCGCTGCTAGACGCAATGTCCGGATCTTCAAAACCGGCTCGATGCGCCCCGAGGACTGGATGCGGATAGGGGAGCTTTACCGGACGGGAGATATCCGCAGGGTGGAAGCCTTTTCTCAGCGGGTGGATCTGGAGCTGTACAAGGTTACTGGAGAATCCAGGTTCAATCCCTTTGTCGAAGACGGAGACCTGATCGTCGTGCCCCCGCGGGAAGGTTCCGTAATACTGGCCGGTGCAGTGCAACGGCCAGGTACCTACGAATTCGTCCAGGGGGATCGCGTCAGCAATATGCTGCTCCTGGCGCACGGGCCGGCGCCCTTCTACGACGAGACCAGGGGGCAGTTGTTCCGCTTTGCCGAAGATAAAGTCACGATGTTTTCCTCCGAGGTGGATATAAATGGGGTGTTGCGCAAGGATCCACAGGCCGATTTCCTGCTTCAACAAGGAGACTGGCTGATCTTTCGTTCCATCAAAAACTACCAGGAGAACAGCACGGCCAGCATCTCCGGGGAGGTGATGGTCCCCGGCCCCTATGTGGTCAAGAGGAACCAGACCACCCTGCGCCAGCTGGTTGAAATGGCAGGGGGGTTCACCGAGGATGCCTCCCTGCTAGAGGCCAGGGTCTACCGCTTGCCGGCCGAGACCGAGGCCGCCGATCTCGAAATGACGCGTCTTGCCTCTGTGCCCGTGGCCGAGAGAGACGAAGACGAAAACCAGTACTTTAACATGAAGAGCCGCGAAATCCCGGGGTTGATGGTGGCGGATCTCGTGGCCCTGTTCAGGGATGGGGATGAATCGCAGAACCTCAAGCTGATTCCGGGCGATCATGTCGTCGTGCCCTTCCAGCACTATACGGTCAAAGTCAGCGGCCAGGCTTCTTTTCCCGGGGCCGTGATCTACAACCCGGAATACGGAGTGGAGGACTACATCAATCAGGCCGGAGGGCTCGGCTGGCGGGCTTCTGATGACATACATTTTATCAAGGCGCAAACGGGCGAACGGAAAAAAGCCAAGGATGTAGAGCACATCGATCCTGGAGACCGGATCTGGATCAAGGAAAAACCTAAGCGGGATTACTGGGATCTCTTTCTCCAGAGTATGCGGGTGTTGGGAGATACGGCCACCGTCATATTGATCTTTGTGAGTTTGGCGCCCTAAGGACCTCAGAAGCCGTCTTAAAGACGAACTGGAAAACATGGAACAAGAACGCAATATACTGGATTATCTGTATGTGGTGGTGAAGTGGCGGCGCTTAATTGTCCTGTCCTGTCTTGCGGTTTCACTGGTCACCGCCGGCCTCAGTCTGATTTTGCCCAAGGTCTGGACGGCACGCGCCGTCATCATGCCGCCGGAAGAGGAATTCGACCAGTTCAACTTGTCGGCCTTGCAGGCCACGGGTATGCCGGCCAATCTGGCCAGCCTAGCGGGCGGTGCCACCCCGGCGGACCGACTCAAAAAGATGCTCGAAACCAATCGTCTGCGGGGCGTGATTGTCGATCGTTTCAAGCTGGTTGATGAGTACGAAGCCCCCCACCGCGAACAGGCGATCGAAATCTTTGCCGAGAACACCACCATTGAATTGGAGCGGGAAGGATCTCTCGTCGTCGAGGTCACGGCCTCCACGGCGGAATCGGCCGCTGCTATGGCCAATGCCTACATCGGCGAACTGGACTTGTTCAACCGCCATCTCAAAAGCCAGCAGGCCCGGATGCTGAGAGAGTTTCTCGAGGAGCGCATGGAATTGCGCCGCCGGGAACTCCAGGAAAGCGGGAGGGCTCTACTGCAATTCAAGCAAAAACACGGGATGGTGGATATGACCGCCCAGATCAAGGCCATATTCGATGTCGCCAAGTACCTGGTGCAAGAACTGGCCGTTCTGGAGGTAAAGCTGGAGGTGATCGATTACCAGGTCAATGCCGAGCACGAAAAGCGCCGACAACTGGGGTTGGAAAGGGAAGCATTGCGCAAGCAACTGCAAACCCTGACCGGCGATATGCAAGAGCAGAATCGCCAGTTGATCCTGGGCCCGCCTTTGCAGGCCATGGCCGAACTGGATTTCGAAAACACCATGCTGATCCTGGATCTTACTTTAAAAAGAGAAATTACCCGCTTCCTGGGCACCAAGCTGGAAGAAGCCCGCTACAAAGAGGCCCTCAATACCTCGACTCTGCAGGTTCTGGACGAGGCTACTCTTCCCAAGAGCCGCAGTGCCCCCCGCCGCACCCTTATGGTGCTGATTGCCACTGGTCTCAGCCTGGTCCTGAGTACGGTGCTGGCTTTTGTTTTCGAATCCTGGAGCCGGATAGGCGCGCGGAACCAGGAAAAGGTCCAGTCAATAAAGCAACTGTTGCGCCCCGACCGCTGAGCATCCTTCCGTGTTTTTGTGGATCCGCCGGATTTCCAGACGGCTTCTTGGGCAGTGGTGGGGGGAGCAGGATTCGAACCTGCGAAGGCATGAGCCAATGGATTTACAGTCCATCCCGGTTGACCGCTTCGGTATCCCCCCAATTTCTCGGCAAACAGGATAAGTTAACAGTTGATTTTTTCCTGTCAATAGATGGCTCAATCGCGCTTGAGTTGTTATTATGTAGTAAGAAAATCTATCAAGGTAGTAAGAAAATCTATCAAGCTTATCTGATCGTCGTGCCAAAGTAAGGAGTGCGCTCATGGCCTATGTGCTGGCAGTGCTGGCGACCAACAGACGGGGAGGGTTTACCGCATCCTTGCTCAGGGCAGCGTGTGAAGCAGCAGAGGAAAGCCAGGGGGTGGAGACTGAAATTGCCTGCCTGGCCCGCTACGATTTCAAACCCTGCCTGAGTTCTTTCTGGTGCGCCCGGAACAAAGGGGACGGATGTGTGCTCCCGGATGATATGGGCAAAAAGGGAGAAGGGATCCTGTTCGGCAAGGTGCGGGCGGCCCACGGAATGTTGCTGGCCACTCCGGTGCACACTTGGGGCCCTTCGGCCCTGGCCCATACCTTCTGGGAACGGCTCTATCCCTTTCTCTACAGCGACGGGCTCAACGGCCTGCCCTTCGGGGCCCTGGCCTGTGCCACCAACCAGGGATTCCAGCGCCAGGCCATCGAAGAAATTACCAAGTGGTCTTTTTGTCGTAGCAACCTCTACCTGGGCGGGGTAGCCGCCCACAAAATGGATGAGGCCAAGGCCTTTGCACAGGCCCGTGAATTGGGCCGCAAGGTGGGAGTGGCAGCCCTGAAGGACGAACGGGAAGGGAGGCAGAAATTCACCGACGAAGAAAAATTCGCCCACTTCCTGGACAAACCCTGGAAGGTTCTGGATCCCTACCTGGACAATGTGACGGAGGGAAGCTTTAAGATCGAAGGGTCCTTGCCGGATCGCGCTGCAAACCAGGGAGTATTCCGCAAACCCGAAGCCGTGGAACTGGTCGGCAAGGCCCGCAGCCAGTTTGCGGCGGCCTTGCGGCACCGCGCCGAGGGAGCGTTGGTCGCCGCGGATCGGGCCCTGATGCGGGCCAGTGCGTATTGGACGCGAGCGACGTGGAAGGAATATGTCGAGGAATACGTCAGCAAAAGGAACGATGTTCCACCCTACCGCGAAGTTCCCAAGGATGAATAGTGCTCTGCGGACTTCCTGCGATGGGCAGTAGGGTCCAGGGTTGTGCACCTTGCCCAGGGGTAAAAATTTTATAAGGAGGATACCAACACCATGGTGGCGAGAACAGTAAAGGTCGCAATAACCGGAGCAGCCGGACAAATCGGCTACGCGATTCTGCCGCGTCTGGCCTCTGGAGAGGTCTTTGGACCCGATACCAGGGTGCGTCTGCACCTGCTGGAGATAACCTCGGCCTTGGGCGCTCTGGAAGGGGTAGTGATGGAACTGGATGATTGCGCCTTTCCACTGCTGGACGGGATTGTGGCCACCGATAGCGCTGAAGAGGCCTTCGACGGCATCAACTGGGCTTTGCTCATCGGTTCAAAACCGCGCGGTAAGGGCATGGAGCGCGGCGATTTGATCCGAGAGAATGGCCCCATCTTCGTGGGGCAGGGCAAGGCCCTGGCCCGGGGGGCCGACGATGTCAGGGTCCTGGTGGTGGGCAATCCGGCCAATACCAATTGTCTGATCGCCATGCACCATGGCCACCGGGGCGGCGTACCCAGGGAACGTTTTACCAGCATGATGCGCCTGGATCAAAACCGCGCCGCTGCCCAGCTGGCCTACAAGGCCGGCGTCCAGGTCGGTGCCGTTACCAATATGGCCGTCTGGGGCAATCACAGTGCCACCCAGTACCCGGATGCCGAAAATGCCCGTATCAATGGCCGACCCGTGCCCGATATCATCGGCCACGTATCCTGGTTGCACAACGAGTTTATCGAGACCGTCCAGCAACGCGGCGCTGCCGTCATTGCCGCCCGCGGGCTTTCCTCCGCGGCTTCGGCCGCCAATGCCGCCGTTGACCACGTGAAAAGCCTTGAGAGCAAGACCCCTGAAGGAGATTGGTTCTCGGCCGCGATCCCTGCGGACGGCAGCTATGGCATAGATGAAGGCCTGATTTTTTCATTCCCGCTTCAAAGCGATGGACAGGGAGGCTACTCGATCGTGCAAGGGTTGGAGTTGAGCGCGTTCGCCAGGGAGAAGATCGAGACGACTGCCGCCGAGCTCAGGGAAGAAAGAGCCGTCATCGAAGATCTGCTGAGCTAGCCTTTTAGGGGCCGGCACATGGAATCCTACCACGATAGGTTCTACGACCCTTATTTCATTGGGGTGGAAGGGGATGTAGAGTTCTATGTGGATGAGGCTCGGGAAGCCGGGGCCCCGGTGCTGGAGCTGGGGTGCGGGACCGGGCGGATCCTGTTGCCCATCGCCACGGCCGGAGTCCGTATCGTGGGGCTGGACCAGTCGGAGGCCCTGCTCGCCATTGCTCGCCATAAACTCGAAACCGTCTCCCCCGCAGTCCGGCGGAATGCGGAGCTGATCCATGGAGACATGGCGGCCTTTGCCCTGGATCAGCGCTTCAAGCTGATCGCCATTCCCTACCGAACCTTCCAGCATCTGCTGACGTCCGTGGAGCAAAAACAATCCCTGGAGTGTATCCGGGCCCATCTCGAAGAGGACGGGCTGCTGGTCTTCAATACCTTTGATCCGCTCCAGGATCTGATGGCCCATGGTTTAAAAAGCGGGCTGCAAAAGGACACAGACTTCATCCACCCGGAGACAGGCAACAGGGTTCTGGTCTGGTACTGCCGGGAGTACGATCCCCAGGTCCAACTGATGGAGCAGGAATTGATCTACGAGGAAGTGGACGCCAGGGGCAAGGTGGTGGCGCGGACTTATGGCCACCTGAGGTTGCGTTACATCTTTTGCTGGGAAATGCAGTACCTGCTGGAGCGCTGTGGCTTTGTCCTCGAGGCTCTGTACGGGGACTTTCTGGGCGGTCCATTCCCAGGCTACGGGGAGCAGATATGGGTGGCTCGCAAGGCCAGGTGAGGGATGGGGTCTATTCCTACAAGCACGTCGTCTGGGACTGGAACGGCACCTTACTGGACGATGCCTGGCTGAGTGTGGAGATCACCAACCAGCTATTGGAGCGGCGCAGCCTGCCGGCCTTGACCCCCGAGCGCTATCGGGAAGTATTCGGTTTTCCCCTGAAGGAATACTGCATCCGGCTGGGATTTGACTTCGCGGTGGAAAGCTTTGAGGCCCTCAGCGATGCATTCATTCGCATGTACGAGGCGCGCCGTCTGGAGTGTGGACTGCAGCCTCAGGCCATGGAAGTGATCCAGGCCCTGCGCCAGGCGGGTCTGGAGCTGTCCATCCTTTCGGCCTACCGGCAAGAAACCCTCGAAGAGCTGATAGCCCATTTTCACCTAGAGGGGTTTTTTAAACGCTTGATCGGGGTGGACAATGACCGGGGCGAAGGCAAGCTCCACAAGGGCAAACGCTGGAGAAGGGAGCTGCAATACCCCGGCCACCAGATCCTGCTCGTCGGCGACACCCTGCACGACCTGGAGGTCGCCAAAGCCATGGGGGTGGCCTGTGTGCTGGTGCCGAGCGGACATCAAAGCCGCGCAAGACTGGAAGTCGGCGGGGCTCGAGTTATGGGAAATCTGGCCGATGTCCTCAAGGTGATGGGGATGACAAAATGAGCGTGACCTGGAGTGGTATTTTTCCGATTGTCCTCACGCCCTTTACCGCAGGGTACGAACTGGACGAGAAGGGCCTGGGCAACATAGTGCGGTTCAGCATCGAGAGTGGGGCCCGGGGCCTGGTCGGCCCGGCCAATGCGAGCGAATTTACCACCCTTTCCGATGCAGAGCGTCGGCGCTGGCTGGAAATCGTGGTCGCCGAGACCGGGGGACAGATCCCGGTGATTGCGTCCATCACCAGCGGCCACGCCGTGCCGGCAGTGGAGCTGGGCCGCTACGCCCAGAACATCGGTGCGGATGGGGTCATGTCCATGCCGCCGCATATCCTGCACCCGGATGCGGCCGGATGTTACCGTTATTACCAGATCCTGGCAGAGGCTCTGGACATACCCATCTGCGTGCAGAATTTCAACCCCCCGGTGGGGACCCCGATGAGCAGTGAACTTCTGGGGCGGATGTGCCGCGCACTCCCGGGAGTGGAGTGCATCAAGGAAGAAACCCAACCCGAGCCCCAGCAGATCACCGCGACCTTGAAAGCCTCTGGTTCGGCCTGCAAGGGCGTCCTGGGTGGGCAGGGAGGGATTTACCTGCTGGACGAGCATCGGCGGGGCTCTGCGGGCAATATGCCGGGATGCCACACCACGGATGTCCTGGTGGACATCTGGGACCAGCTCGAAAACGGGGAACAGGACCGGGCCCGGGAAGGATTCAACCGGCTGCTGCCCCTGATGATCTACGAGCGGCTCTACGGGGTGAGGGTCTACAAGGAAGTGATGTGCCGAAGGGGCATCATCGCGACCCCAACACAGCGGACGCCGGGTGCGGCATTGGACGAGTGCGATCGGCTGGAACTGGAAGTAATTCTGGAGGGGGTTGAACCCCTGTACCGTCTATGATTTACCCTGCGCGGTCCGGATCGCTCAGAAGCTGACGTGCCGTCAGGGCCGTGGCAAATGGGTCTGACCGGCCTGGTTGAGGGCGCGGGCGCTGACCCCCAGAACGCGGAGGAAGCCCTCGGAGTCCTGGTGGTCGAAGTCGCCGATGGCCTCCATCGAGGCGGTGTTTTCGCTGTAGAGCGAATGGGGTACGTCCTCGGCGGCGTGGAAAAAGACCGTGCCCTTGTAAAGGGATGCGGTGATGGTGCCGGTAGCCAAGGCGTTGAGGTGCTCGACAAACCGCCGGCAAGCCTGGGTCGCGGTATCGAAGAAGTAGCCCTGGTATATCTGCTCGGCGATGTACTCGGAGATATGGTTGTAGATACGCCGGGTCCGCCGGTCCATAATCAGCTGTAGCAAAAACTCATAACAGCATCCCATAAGCTCCAGGCCCGGGGCTTCGTACACCCCGCGCGACTTGATGCCGACAAAGCGGTTTTCGACGGTGTGCAGGCCAATCCCCACCCCGTTGCGTCCTCCGACGGCATTGCTTTGCCGCAGGACATCAAAGGGGTTTGCGGGCGCATCATTGATCCGGGTCGGCTGGCCATGTTCAAAGCGGATCTTGAAGAGTTCGGGCTGGTCCGGTGCGTCCTCGGGAAATACCCCCATGCCCGGGGTGATCAAGTGGGCCGGGGTGGTGAGGGATTCGAGCTGGCCGGCTTCATGGGTCAGGCCCAGGATATTGGCATCGGTGGAATAGGGCTTGTCGTGGCTGGCCGTGATGGGCAGGCCCTCGCTCTGGCAGTAGTCGATCATTTCCTTGCGGCCCCCAAATGCGTTCAAAAAGGCCGGGTCGCGCCAGGGGGCGTAGACCTGGATATGCGGACCGAGCATCTGGGTGGCCAGCTGGAAGCGGACCTGGTCGTTGCCTCTGCCGGTGGCGCCGTGGCCCATGATGCGGATATTTTTCCGCTGCATTTCCGGCACCATGGCCTCGACTACCACGTGGCGGGCCAATCCCGTGGTGTTCCAGTAGCCGCCCTCGTAGCGGGCCTGGGCCTGGACCAGTTCGATACCGGCCTGGCAGATGGTTCTCTTGAGATCGGCCAGGATCATCTCGCGCGCGCCGCACGCCAGCATGCGCTCGCGAATATCTTCGATCCGGTCTTCGTCGGGCTGCCCCAAGTCAGCGGTATAGGCAACGACGTCGATGCCATGAGCGCTCAGCCAGTGGGTGATGGTGCAGCTGTCCAGGCCGCCGGAAACCGCCATCATCACGGTCTGGCCTTTGAGTTGGTGAACATTCATAATGTATTACCTCTCCGGGTTTTAGGAGGTATACGCAGGTCCTTCATATCTGTTAAAATCCCAAAGAATATAAGTAATAATTATTAGAAAAACAAGAATAAATATTATATCACGGAAAACTGGGCTTGCGGATGAGACGCAAAAGGGCCTCCATCCCGGACAGGTAAAGCGCTGCGGTTGCCCAGAAGCTAGGCCGGGAGACCAGGGCGCTGAGGATGGAGGCTCACACACCAGAGAGTTGGGTCGGAAGGACCGAGCCCTGCCAGCGCCAGGGAAGCCGATCCCAGATCGGAGTGCCCTGGGCCAGGCTGATAAAAAAGCGATACATTACTGGGGCGGTCGGATTCCTTGACAGGGGCGGATAGATGCAATACCATTCAAAGTTTTCGAAAAAATTACCTGCCGCAACGCCCAGTATCTGCTGAAGAGTAGATCCGGGCGCCGGTGCAGCCTCGTTCAGCACAGGCCCGGCAAAAGGAGGGGTATGTTTGAAGTGTTTGAAGTGTTTGAAGGTATTGCCCAGGCAATTGGTTTCTGGCCGGTGGTCGGCTTGCTGGTGGTTTCCTTTGTAATTCTGGTCAAGTCCGCCGACTGGCTGGTGGAGGGGGCCATAGAGATCGCCAGTCACCTTCGCGTTCCCGCCATCCTGATCGGCATCGTCTTGGTGAGCCTGGGCACCACGGCTCCCGAACTGGCGGTTTCGGTGAATGCCGCCCTGTCAGGCCAGGCGGAACTGGCCTTGGGCAATGCCGTGGGATCGGTGATTTACGACGATGGAATTGCCCTGCCGCTGGCAGCCTTGTTTGCACCGGCGGCCATTCTCATCGACCGCACGGTTTTGCGCTCCGCGGCCATTTTTCTGATCATCGTGGACGTGGTTGCCTATCTCCTGTGTCTGGACGGCACCTTGGGGCGGAGCGAGGGCTTGGTGCTGGTAGGAGGATTTGTGGTCTACCTCATCTATTCCTACTGGGAGCAAAAGAAAAAACGCCAGGGCGGAAAAGAGCCTGAAAAAGAAGAGATGGAAATCAGCCAGAGGAGCTGGGGCCTGATCCTTTTGTTCTTTGGGGGGGGACTGGCCGGGGTACTGATCAGCAGTGAATGGATTGTGGTCGCCACTCCGATCATCGCCGCAGCGCTCGGGGTGTCCCCTGTGATCATCGCCCTGACCGTGGTGGCCCTGGGGACTTCGATCCCCGAAATCGCCACCTGCGTCATCGCCGCCCGCAAGGGGCAGGGAAGCCTGGCCGTGGGCAATATTCTGGGGGCGGATATCCTCAACATCTGCTGGATTGCCGGGGCCTCGGCCGTGGCCAATCCTCTGGTGGTCAAGGTCGAGGTGATCAACTTCATGTTCCCGTCCATGCTGGTAATCGTGTTTACCATGCTGGGTTTGATGCGGCTGGACTACCGGCTGGGCCAGTGGAAAGGGGGCATATTGCTGGCTCTGTGCATAGGCTACTTGATTCTGCTTTATATTTATGAACCGGGAGCCCTTGCACACGAGTAGAGCAAATAAGTACTTAAGACGTAAGGAGATAACTCGATTATGGATCTTGGGCTCAAAGGCAAGATAGCACTGGTTACAGGAGCAAGTCGGGGGATTGGCAACCGGATCGCCCTATCACTGGCCGCGGAAGGCGCCGATCTTTGTATCTGCGCCCGCAACCAGGAAGGCGTCCTGGCCGCAGCCGCGGCCATAGAGGAAAAGGGGGGTAATGTCGAAGCCTTGGTGGCAGACGCCACCAACCCCGATGACGCAGAGCTCTTGGTAGAAAAAACTCAGGAGCGCTTTGGCGGACTCGACATTCTGATAAATAACGTTGGTGGTTCGGTGTGGACCCCCTTCGTGCGGATCAGCGACGAGGAATGGCTACGCGTTTTTAACCTGAGCTTTTTTTCCGCGGTGCGCGTCAGCCGAGCGGCCATGCCCATCATGGAAGAGCGGAGGGGGGGCAACATTATCAATATTTCTTCCATATTCGGACGCGAAACAGGCGGTCCGATTTCCTACAATGCCGCCAAGGCCGCGATGATCAGCATGACTTCGAATCTGGCCCAGGAGGCTGCCGCAAAGAACATCCGGGTAAATACCGTGGCCCCGGGTTCGATCCTCTTTCCCGGGGGCAGCTGGGAACGGCGTATGAAGGAAGATCCCGAGAAGATCCAGGCCTTTATGGAGGCCAATATCCCCTTTGGGCGTTTTGGCGCGCCCGAAGAGGTGGCCGATGTAGTGGCCTTTCTGGCTTCGGAACGGGCGAGCTGGGTGACCGGGGCCTGCCTCAATGTGGACGGAGGGCAGTCCAGGTCACAAATTTAGGGCCCTTGGTAAAAGGAGGGAGACGGTAAATTGGAGCAGGTGGGGGGGGGAAAGAGAATATCCTGGGTGGTTTTGTCCGTCCTCCTGGTCACTAGTGCCGGCTTTGCAACCCAGGGTGAAACCCTGCGGTGGCGGCGTGAGTACAACCAGGTCGTCGCCGGCATAGACACCCTGGAGCGGCTGTATGGGGGCGCTCACCTGGATCGTCTTGGGGGGATGCGGCCCCCGACCGAGCTGGTGCCCGCGGGCATGCAGCTGATGCTCATTTTCTGGGCCGACGACGAAGCCGAGGTTTTTTTGAATGGGTTTCGCGTTAGCGAGACGCGCCTGACTCCGATACAGGTTGAAATTCCCGAACTGTACCTGCGCCAACAGAACCTGCTGCGGGTCCACTGCTGGGATACCGACCGGGTGGAGAGCGGATTTATGGCCGGACTCTATCTCAGGGATGATCGGGGGGGCTTGCGCCCCATCCTGGTATCCGGAGAGAGAGGTTGGGGGGCAGGGGAGAAACCAGCCCAGGAGATTTACTACAATCACCAGCAACCGGACATTCCAGGGGCCCGGGTTATCTGGGGGGAGAAACTTTTCGGCGAGATCTGGCTGGAAGCCGGTTTCGGGGCAGAGGCCCTGCGCCGGGCCGCCCAAGCTCTTTCCACGGCCGCACCCAATCTGGAGATGCAGGAGCGGCCCATGCAGGTCCACCAAGTCGTCGGCAGGTTGGTGCGTCTGCAGCAGCGGCGCGAGGAACTGAGCCGAGCCCTGGAAAGCCAGCGGTTGCACTCCGATCCAGAGGGGGCCTACCGGGGATATGTCAGGACGCGGTTGGCCTTTACCCTGGGACAAGCTGCCCCCCTGAGCGAGGCGCAAGGTATAACCACCTCGGAGCAGCTGCACGAGTGGGCCAACACCCTGCCCGAGCACCACAAACAATTGATTTTCCGGGAGAAAAGAACACTGAAAGGTACCAGCGCCGCGACGCCGGCAAAAGCCTTCGAAGGAGGGGAGCGCGGTCTGGAAGACCGCCGCACCGACTATCGCCCCCCCCCGGAGCGAGGGCAGGGTGGCAAGGGGCAGGGACCGGGCGCTGGCCCGGGTGCCAGGAGGGGAGCCGTAGCTGTAAAACGCGGGTTTGAATGGGATCTTCTGACCCTTGTAATAGGGCTGGCGTTTTATATCGGCGTGGCCGGACGGCAGTGGTGGAAGGTGTTTGGTGGAAAGGATTGGAAGCCTTGAGCTGGTTACCGGTCCTGGCGGGCATTCTACTCGTAGTGGCGAGCGGGGTAAGCGGAAGCCTGGCCCTGCTTTACCGGGGTTATAAGATGCGCCAGTACGAGCAGGCCTACGGTCTCACCACCCCCTACCTCCAGCACATATCCGGTGGAATCGGCGCCATCATGGGTTTGATCATCGGAGGAATCGCGGTTTACTACCTGTCGCTGAACCAGCAGGCCAGCCTGATCGAGTGGATCGGTCGCTTCTCCTATGTCCTGGTCACTGCGGCCAGTGGGGGACACCTCCTGGTGCTGGTACACACCGCTTTTCACTTGGTGCGCGAGGAACTGGCCTGGAAAAAGCGCGGCCCCGAAAAGGACACCCTGGGTGGGCGGCGGGTCAATGGCTTCAAACAGTTGAGCCGTCAGCACCAGCACTACATCGACCGCAGGTTCCGGGACGAAGCGGTCGTGGAGGAACTCATAGGGGTCCTGGGCAATGCCTTGCTGGCGACGCGCCGCAACCTCAACCGCCTGCCGTTCTACGGGTACCTGGGGACCATCTGCGGCATCCTGCTGATGGCAGAAGAACTGAGTAAAATCAACGAGGCGACCGAGACCTTTAAGGTGCTCAGCTCCATGGCCCATGGTCTGGTGCTGGCCTTTCAGACTACCCTGGTCGCTCTTGCGGCCTACCTGCCGTTGCGCAAGGCCACGGACTATCTGATCCAGCGCCTGGGGGCCTTGGAGGACGACTGGATCAAGTTGCGGGAAGAGTGGGGAGAGGTGGGGGAATGAGCCGGTTCCTCCGACGGTGGGAAGAGGACGCCGAAGAGCACGATGTCAGCAAGGAGCTCTTCCTCGGCATCATGATGCTCATGCTGTGCCTGGGGATCATGATCCTCAACGTAGCCCAGCCGGTGTGGCGGGTGCACCAGCACGATCCGGAGGAGGGAGATTTGGTGGTGGTGTACACCGCCGAGGGCATGGGGCTCTCCAAAGACGGTTACACCATTGCCAAGAGGTTGACCGAGTATGATTTCAAGCGTCTGGTGCGAGGCCTGATCAGCAGGCCCAACGTCGATCTGCACCTGATTCGCCGGGGCGGCAGCGGCGAGCGCATGGTCAATCACGCGGCCTATGCCGACTCGCTGCTGTCCACGGATTTGCAGGGCAATAAGGTGCGGCCGGCGGTATACATCCACAAGTGGTAGAAAAAGATAGGGCGTCCGGCAAACCGGGCGGCCTGGTTGATTTTCCACCTGAGGATTTCATTCTTTCATCACCACAAGCACATCCATACCGGCCAGAAGCTCGTTGGTGAAGGTAAGGCTTACCAGATCGTTGTCGCTGTTTTCCTGGTAGTCTTCGCCGTTACTGAGCGAGCCGTAGTGATCGACCACGGTCGCGAACTTGCCGTCCAGGACCAGGGCCTCGCCGATGGGTATTTTGTGCACCATGGAGTCGGAGGGATTGAGCTTTTTGACCAGCTTGTAGGATTTGCGAAAGCCACGGCCGAAGGGCCGGGAGGTCTTGAGGTAACCATTCTCTTTGAGGAAATCCTCGGTCGCGGTGAGGACGCGCACCTCGAACTGGGCTCTCCTGAGGTCTTCGAGATCGTCCTGGGTCTGAGCCAGATCCATTTCGAGCCGGCGTATATGGCCGCTCTGGCGCCGGATACTGGTATGGGCATCCAACAGGGCGGTATTGAGGCTGTCGGCTTCGGAGCGCAACTGGGCGATGGTCTGCCGGTCGGCCTGTTTTTCGACTTGCAGGCGCTGAATTTTGGCTGCCAGTTCCTTGTTTTTGCGTTGTTGTTCGGTGTAGAGTTTTCTGAATTTCCTCACTTCTTTGTTGAGGTTCTGGACCTTGGCCAGTAGTTTATCGTCTACGCGCTGGAGGCTGTCGGCCCGGGCCCGCGCCTCGTCGAGCAAGAGATTGACGGAATCCACCTGGTAGTTCAGCGAGTCCATGGTGGAACTGGCCATGGCCAAATCCCCCTGAAGTTCGGCGATCATGAGCTGTTCTTCGTCCTCGCCGCAGGAGGTCAGAGCAAAGGAAAAAAAGAAAAAAAAGATCGGGGAAAGGACCTTGTTTTGCCGCATGATATAGAATGCTCCTGGTCTAAGAGTTCAGAGGGATTATTTCTTTTTCCAATAGTAAAGGCTGTCGACTTTGGACCGGGTCGGCGCCAGGTCTTCGCGCAGGATCTTGAGACTGCGGGCCAGGGCGTCGACCTTCTGGGCATTCAAATCCTGGACCTGTTGGGCGGTGTTGACCTTGCCCAGCAGGCTGTTTTGCTGGGTCTGCAGACGGGCTGTCTGCGCGTTCAGCTTGCTGGTTTCTTCCTGGATTGAAGCCAGTTGTTTTTGCATGTTCTGAGTGGCGCGCTGGTGCGAACCGAGAAGGTCCTGGATCTTCTGGTATCGGGTTTCTTCCTTTTGCAGGCGCTCTTCGAGTTTTTTGTTCTGCTCGGCCTGGTACCGGTGCCGGGCCTTGCGTTCGTTGGCCACCACCTGTTCGAGTTTTTGGTACTCGTCGACTTTCTGGGCAAGCTCTTCCCGGGTGCGGTTGTGATCGGCCTTTTCGTGCTGCAGGTTGGAGCGAATCTGAAATTCAGAGGCGGTCAGGCCGGCCTTTTCCTCAAGCTGAGTCAGCATTCTGTTGCTCAGCTCATTGAGTTGTTGGGTAACCGCCTTTATTTGCTTTTCCATGTCGAGACGATGTTGTTTCTGGCGCTCCTGGATGGTGACCAGGACCAGCCCCATGACCAGACCGGCCACCAGGGTGGCGTAGGCGCCCAAGCTGAGGATGTGCTTGCGTTCGAAGAGGTCTACGAGTTTGAGCAGGCCCAGGATCCCACCCCAGAGCAGAATGAGACCTGCCACGATTGCTGCGATAATAGTGGTCACGAGGTTTTCCTCATGTGGCGCTACTCGGCGGGATTGCGAGGACGTGGACTCTAAGATAATATAAAAAGGTCGGAGGGCGCAAACCTCGGGGCGAGAAGATCCGCGGAAAACCGGCCTACAGAGAGGTGTTTGAGGTTAATTTAGCCCTAAAACAAAACACAAGGAGTGAAAGGGTGTGAAACGACGTATTGCCTGTATCGATGGTTCTGGCAGAGGGGTATGTCGGGAGGAGGAGGTACCTAGGCTGGCGGCCGGCCAGGTGCTGGTGGAGGTAAAGGCTTCGATGATCAGCCCGGGTTCAGAGCTGGGTGGGCTGGGTGCTCTGCGGCGAAACCCCGATCCAGCGCGGGCTCTGCGTCCCTTCGGGTACACCAACGCCGGGGTGGTCCAGTCCCTGGGCCAAGGAGTCGACCAGTTCAAGGTCGGGCAACGATTGGCCTGTATGGGCGGGGGCTACGCGCTGCACGCGGACTATGCCTGTGTGCCGCAAAACCTGTGTGCGGCCATGCCCGAGGGGTTATCCTTCGAGGAAGCCGCTTCGGTGCACCTGGCCGCGACGGCGCTGCACGCCCTGCGCAGGACGCAACCCCTCTTCGGCGAAAACGGCATGGTCATGGGGTTGGGGGTGGTGGGACAGCTTTGCGCTCAGTTTGGCTTGGCATCGGGGTGCCATGTGATGGGCGTGGATCGCTTTCCCCTGCGGCTGGAACGGGCGCGCCGGGCCGGTATTGAGTTGACGGTCCAGGCCGGAAAAGAGGACCCGGTGGAAAGCGCCCGGGCATACGCTCAGGGGTACGGGATGGATTTCGGCATCATCGCCTTTGGGGGCGAAGCTTCCGAGGCCTTCGAGCAGATCTTCCAGAGCCTAAAGATGGCCCCGGACGGGCACTGCATGGGGCGAATTACCATCGTCGGCGGGGCCGATATCGCCCACCGTTTCGCTTCGGGCCTGGGGAATGTGGACGTGCGCAGTGCGGCCCGCACCGGCCCCGGGTACCACGACGAGACCTACGAGCACGGCGGTTCCTACTCTCCGGTCTTTGTGGAGTGGCCCACGCAGCGCAATATGGAAGAGAGTCTGCGGGCCATGGCCGATGGTCGGCTGAAGCTCGGGCCCCTGATCAGCCACGTAATCGAGCTGGCGCGCATCGAGGAGGCCGTGGATGTGCTGGTCGAGGAGCCGCAGAATGCCCTGGGAGTTGTTTTGCAACCCTAGAGCCTAGATCGGCTCCCCGGTGACCAGGTTGTGAGGGCCATCCTCGGAAAAGGTGCGCGGGGGTCTGTCGATTTTCTCTCCAGCCATCATCTGGCGCAGGATGGCCGCCACGCCGGCGACCACCGGCTCGATGAGTTTTCCCCCTTTTTCGCGCGTGCCCAAAGCCGCGACCTCGTTATCCAGATCCTCAATATGGACCCGTTCAGGAGCCAGGTGAAGCATGGTGGAGGTCTCGAATTCGCAGGCGTGGCCCGGGAGTCGACGACTTTCCATCAACGACTGCACAAAGTCGTGTTCGTACACGTCCCAGTAGGATTGAAACCACAGATTGATGCCCAGCTTTTCCCGGTACTCGTAGATCCGCCGCATGAGAGGCCTTACATTGCCGCCGTGCCCGTTGAGGATGAGGATGTTTTCGACGCCCGCCCGCTGCATTGAGTGACACACGTCAAAGACGTACTCGCAGAAGATCTCCGGGCGCACGGTCAGGGTACCGATGTGTTCCATCCAGTGTTCGGATACCCCGATGCCGACCGGGGTGGTGACCACGACCTGGGGAAGCAGGCGTCTGGCCGCCTGTTCCGCCATGTAGGTACAGTGGAAAATATCGTGGATCATCTCCAGGTGTTCATTGTGCTGTTCGGTAGCTCCGATAGGTACAATGGCGGCCTTGATGGTGCCCTGCTGCATGCGCTGGCGGAATTCCTTGCGGGTCAGGTCGCCGGTGAAGACGCGTTCGTCGGCCATTACAGGCTCCTTTCGCTGTGGTTGGAGGATGGACAGGCTAGGTTAAAGCCTCTGGCAGCCGCCGTCAAGGGAGCCTTGCTTGACAGGTTGGACGCCAGGGCTTTAGATAGGAATGGTCCCTCCCGTACAGGCTGCGAGGATGGCGCCCCACGAGGGGGCAACCCGGAGGTAGAATACGGTGCGCGTCGTATGCTCAGCTTGAGTTATATCGGCCTGATCTTTGTGTTTACTGGGTATGCTCTCATCCGCCAAAGAGAGGAGTGCAGTTGAGGATTCCGCGCTTTGAAAATCCGCTGGCGGAGTGGAACCGGAATTTTGCCCTGGTGGCGGCGTCGGTTTTTTCGGTCGGCATATTTCTCGGGGTGACCTTCTCCCTGTTCAATAACTTTGTCGTGGCGCGGCTGGCGATCGAGCCGCACCATTTGGGATACGTCGAGGCCCTGCGCGAGGTGCCGGGCTTTCTCAACGCCCTCTTCATCGCCCTGATGATCCGCCTGTCGCCCTCGCTGGTAGCCGGCCTGGCCCTGGTGGTCATGGGAGCGGGGGTCATGGCCTATTCCCAGATAACCTCGATCTTCAGTCTCGCCCTCTACTCGGTCATCTGGAGTATTGGTTTCCACTGCTGGATGCCTCTGGAGCAGACCCTGGCCCTGAATTTTTCCCCCGCAGGTCACAAGGGCAAGTGGCTCGGCCAGCTGGGGAGTGTAAGTGGCCTGGCCTGCCTGCTTGGCATTGGTCTGTGTCTGCTGCTGCTGCCCTACCTGGATTACGAAGGGCTCTACGTCCTGGCGGGCGGAGTTGTCGTCCTTGGAGGAGTGGCCCTCCTCCTGGTCACCCGCAATAGGACCACCAACCAGGAAAAGGGGTTCGTGTTCAAGCGGCGCTACCGGTTCTATTACGCCCTGCAATTCCTCCAGGGGTGCCGCCGGCAGATGTTTCTCACCTTTGCCATCTTCGCCTTGGTGAAGGTCCACGGCATGCCGGTGGAGACCACCATGGTGTTGATCCTGATCAATCAGGTCTTCACCACCCTGGCCGCCCCGACCATGGGCCGGCTGGTGGACCGCTGTGGGGAGCGGGTCATGCTCAGTTTGAGCTATAGCGGCCTGATCTTTGTGTTTTCCGGGTACGGGGTGGTCGAGTACCTGCCTGCGCTCTACGTGCTCTACTGCACCGACAACCTGATTTTCTTCGGGGATATCGCCCTGACGACTTATATCCACAAGATCGCTCCGGAAGAGGATCTCAAGCCTACCTTATCCATGGGGGTGACCATGAATCACGTGGCTGCGGTGATCGCTCCGGTGGCGGGTGGGCTGGCCTGGTATTTTTTTGGTTATCAGGTGATATTTTTCAGTGGAGCGGTCCTGGCGTTCATCTCATTGCTGGTGACTCAGTGGATAGATCCAAAAGGCATACTGGCACAGGACGAAAAAGAGCGCGGGCTGGCCTTGCAAAGGCCGGTCTCTTCATAAGAAGGCTTCCAAGGGTTATAACTCAGAAGAAAGGAAAAAAATGAAGATTGGAACGCGGTCACCTGGTTTTGCCGTTCAGATCGGTTTTGAGGCCTACGCCAACTGGCTGGCCGAGAGTGGCTTTGATGCGGTGGATACCCCGGTACTGACCCGGCAGATCGCCCGTACCTGCGAGCGTTTGGGGCTGGCCATCGGGACCTGCGATGGCCGCCAGGCAGGGCTACTGAGCGCGGATGCAGCCACCCGGAGAAAGGCCCTGAACAACCTGAAAAGGGACATCTCGGCCATTGCCCGCTACGGTGGCCATACCTACTTTGCCGTGCTGATGCCGGACGATCAAAGCCAGTCCCGGGCCGCGACCTTCGCGATTTTCAAAAAGGTCTACCCCAGGGTGGTCGAACACGCCGAAAAGGAAGGGGTACAGATCGCCATCGAGCCCTGGCCGGGGGGCGCACCCCATTATCCCAACCTGGGTTGTACCCCGGAAAGTCTGCGTTTGATATTTGAGGAAATTCCCTCGCCCAATCTGGGGATCTGCTTTGATCCATCGCATTTTTTGCGGATCCAAGTGGACTACCTACGGCTGCTGCACGAGTTCGGCGACCGGGTCCGCCACGTGCACTTGAAGGACACCGAGATCATCGTCGAGAAGCTCTACGAATCCGGGATTCTGGGCGAGAGCCACGGTCGCACCTACGGCTTTGGTGAGGGCTGGTGGCGCTACACCATTCCCGGCGAGGGCGAGGTCGACTGGAACCTGGTCATCCGCCGGCTCGAGGAAGCTGGATACGACGGCGTCCTGAGCGTGGAGTTGGAGGATCACCATTTCTGGGCCACCCCCGAGTTGCAGAAGGAGGGCTTGCTGCGTTCCAAGGAATTCATCGAGCCTTTCCTTAAGGGCCGCTAGACGGCTTCTAAGGATCGCGAACCGAATAACCAAGCAGGACAGGAGCAAAGCATGATAGGGTTTGCCGTGGTAGGTCTGGGGATGGGCCGGGGACGGGCAAGACAGGTCAAAAGCACCCTGGGAGCGGATTTGCGCATGGTGGTGGATCTCAATGAAAAACTGGCCGCAGAGGTGGGACAGGAGCTGGAGTGCGCCTGGAACACGCAGCTGGACGAAGCCCTGGCAAGGGAGGATGTGGACGTGGTCCTGGTGATGACCCCCAGCGGTCTCCACAGTCGGATCGGGGTGCAGGCCGCTCGGGCCGGCAAACACGTGATCACCACCAAGCCCATGGACGTGACCACCGCGGCCTGCGACGCGTTGATCGAGGCCGCCGAGGAGGCCGGGGTCAAACTGGGGGTGGACTACCAGAGCCGCTATGTGGACAACAATGTGCGGGTAGCCGAGGCCCTCAGACAGGGCTGGTTGGGCAAGCCCATCCTGGGCGAGGCGCGCTTCAAGTGGTTCCGGACTCAGGAGTACTTCCAGCACGGCAATGGCTGGCGCGGTACCTGGGCCATGGATGGAGGAGGATCGCTGGCCAACCAGGGCTCCCACCTGCTGGATTTGTTGCTCTGGTTTATGGGGGAACCAGTGCGGGTCTACGCCGAGACTGCGATCATGGACCACGATATCGAGACCGAGGATATCGGCCTGGCCATCCTCAACTTCGAGAGCGGGGCCAAGGGCACCATCCTGGGGACCACCACCTTTCCGAAAAGTGTGTACTTCAGTGCCGAGGTCCACGGCACCGAGGGCGGCGTCCTGACAGAGGATGCCCTGGAGGGCACCATCCGGGTATTCGGCGAGGGCCTGGAGGAGAAACTCGAAACCATAAAGAATCCCGTGCACAACGTGGTGGAGGACATGGTCCAGGCCTTGGAGACCGGATCGCAACTGCGGGTGGACGGCCACGAGGGACGGCGGACCGTGGCCCTGCTGGAGAGCATCTACACCTCGGCCCGCGAGGGCAAAACCGTGGAGTGCTGGATATGAAGCGCCCTCTGCACATCGGGATGATAGGCTGCGGCGCTCAGGGGCAAATCCACCTGAGGATCCTCCGCGAACTGGGACCGGAAATGGCCGTGGTGCGCGTGGTCTGCGATCTTAGAGAGGAGTGCCTGATTCAAGCTCGGGCGCTTTGGCCCGAAGCCCGGTACGAGCAGGACTACAGAGATGCGCTCGCGAGCGGGGATCTCGACCTGGTGATCGTGGTCACCATGCCCAACACCCACGCGACCCTGTGCCTGGCCGCCTTCGAGGCCGGCGCGCACGTTTTGTGCGAGAAGCCCTTTGCCATGAATCTGGAGGAGGCCGAGGCCATCCTGGAGGGGGCTGTGCGGGCGGGGAAGCAGATTCAGCTGGGGACCAATATGCGCTACATGCCGAGGCCCCAATACCTGCGCGGCCTGGTCGAGTCCGGAGAAGTGGGCGAACCGGTTTTCTGCAAGGTTCAGGGCAGCCACGAGAGGCCTCCCACCTTGGGACCTCACTATCGTCTGGCTATGTCTGGAGGAGGGGTTCTGGCCTCTACCGTGATTCACGCCCTGGACTTGGCCATGTGGGTCGGGCTTGCCCCCAATCCTGTTTCGGTGAGTGCGGCCTCGAGACGGCTTTTCCCGGGCAAGCGCGGAAGGATGGTCTCCGAGGAGATCCGGAAAAACTACGATGCGGAAGACTTGATTGTTGGATTGGTGCGCTTTGGCGATGGGGCCACCTATGTGCTCGAGGGCAACTGGTGCGACGACGTGCCAGACCTGCACGGGTTCGAAATGGTCACAACCCGTGCGACCCTGAAGAGTGTCCCCTTTTCCGTGGCCGTGGACATGGAGGGAAAGGTGGTGGATAAGACGCCGGCTATCGAGGAAGACAACTGGTCCGCTAGTATCCGTGCCCAGGATGAGGACGTGATTCAGCGTCTTGGAGAAGGTCGTCTCCTCGAGATGCAGGATCACAGGCAGTTGCGCAATTTGCAAAAGTTGATTGATGGATGCTACGAATCCGCTCACACGGGACGCGAGGTTGTTTTTTAACAAGGCTTCCAAAGAAAACCAACCAATTTATCAGGAGGTATCATATGGCAGCGCGAAAGAAACTGAGTCCCGACTGGCCCTGGGCCCAGAGCCACCGGATTGCGCAGGGCGTACAAATAGGGGATACCGTGTATACCTCGGGACAGATCGCCATGGACCCCGAGGGCAATGTGGTGGGCAAAGGGGATCTGGGAGCTCAGGCCCGCCAGGTCTTCGATAATATCCGCGCCATCCTGGCTGCGGCCGGGGCGACCATGGACGATGTGGTGAAGATCACGGCCTTCATCACCGATATGAGCCAGTACGCCGACTACTCTGCCGCCCGCGCCGAGGCCTTCCCCCACAACCTTCCGGCCAGTTCCACGGTCACTTGCCCGGAACTGGTGAATCCGGACCTGCTGGTGGAGGTCGAAGCGGTGGCTGTAATCGGGTCGGGAGCCCAGTCCGGGAGTTGACGATTTTGAGGACGGGGTTTAATTTCTAATCTTCTAGGTTCGGGATGGCGCGCCGGCCCGCACAAAGAAAAAAGGACAGGAGCCCGTAGCTCAGTTGGTAGAGCACCGGACTTTTAATCCGTTGGTCGTGGGTTCGATTCCCACCGGGCTCACCATTAAGATCCGTCCTACCGGCGCCAGGCTTCGTACTCTTTGCGCCCCTCCTCGTTCAGTGGATAGTACTTGTACAACGACCCGCCCTCCTTAAGCTTCATGCGGCTGAAGGTCTCCCAGTCTTCGTGCTCGCGGGTTATTTTCGCGACGCTGGGAGCCATTTGTTGCGGTACCACCACGGCGCCGTCATCGTCCGCAATGATGATGTCGCCGGGCATGATCAGCACGCCGGATACAGCCACCGGCACGTTGTAGGCCCAGGGGAACAGGTGGGTCTGTGAGGCATAGTTCGGGGTGAAGCCCTTGGTCCACAGTGGGATGTCGATCTGCTGGATATGCGGCCAATCGCGCACACAACCGTCTACGACGATCCCCACGCCGCCCTGGGTTTTAAAGTAGGTGGTCAGCATCTCGCCAAGGCAGCCGGTATGCATGTCGCCGTAGGCCTGGATACACAGGACATCTCCCGTCTGGACGCTGCGGAATACCTCCCACAAGGCCGACTTTTTTTCGACGTTTTCCTGTCTGGCGCCCGAGGCGATATCTTCGCGCTGCGGCATGAATTGCAAGGTGATGGCCGAACCCACGACCTTGGCGCCGGGTTTGCGTGGCAGCGGCCCCTGAATGAAGGTCTGACGAATTCCCATTTTGTGCAGCGTGGCAGCGGCCGTGGCACTGCTGACCACCTGCATGTCTTCCAACAAGGCTGCGTCAGGGCGTTCGTAGGGGGGGCCCTGGATCGGTAGCTCAAAGTTTTTAGGGGGGATCAACTCGACTGCTTGCTCTTCCATGATGTTTTCTCCTTAGGTATGGTGTCCTTCATTCATTAGCGCCGTTTAAGTAGGGGGAGGCAGGCGGTCTTTTCCTCTGCCAGCCGGAGCCCGCCCTCGAGGATGGCCATGGCCTCGTCAATCTGCTCGGTGGTCACATTGATGGGGGGCATGAAGCGCAGGACGTTCAACCCGGACATGGCCATGAAGCGCCGCTGCAGGGGATCCTCGAGATTCGACACAGGTATGAACTGCAGGCAAAGGCCGTTTTCGTAGCAGTATTGCGATACCACCTGGATGGCCTCAAAGTTTGGTTCGCGGCTGTGCTTGTCGGCGACCAGTTCCAGGCCCAGACAAAGCCCCAGTCCCCGGGCCTGGCCCACGATTTCGAATTCCTCCTGCAGGCGCAAAAGTTGTTGCATGAAGTACGCGCCCACCAGGCGTGCGTTTTCAACCAGATTTTGCTCGTCGATGATCTCGAGGTTGGCCAGGCCGGCAGCACACAGAAGAGGGTCGCCCGCATGAGAGGAAAAAGAGGTAAAACCCTTCTCGACGGCTCCCTCGGCAATCTCTGCGCTGGTAAGGACCGCACACAGGGGCACGGCGCCTCCCAGGCCTTTAGAACAGGTGACGATATCCGGCACGATGCCGAAATGCTCAAACGCGAACCATTTGCCGGTGCGGCCGAAGCAGGTGAGCGCTTC
This sequence comes from Candidatus Latescibacterota bacterium, assembly GCA_965219385.1. Classification (GTDB taxonomy): domain Bacteria; phylum Latescibacterota; class UBA2968; order UBA8231; family UBA8231; genus CBDCNM01. The sequence goes on from CBDCNM010000001.1 coordinate 817,284, forward strand.
GTCCGCCACCATCAGGATGTCGCGTTCCCTGCAAATCTGTGCTATGGTCTGCACCCACTCTACCGAGGGTACGATCTGGCCGGCGGCGCTCATCATCGGCTCAAAGAAAAAGGCGGCTGGTTTGCCCGACGTAGAAGAGTCGATCACCGTTTCCGCCGCCTCGACGCAGCCCAGGTTACAGCACCCCTCGTCTTTACAGTACTGGCACCGGTAGGGATACGGGGTGGGAATGAACGAAGCGCCGGTGGGCATGGGACCGTAGCCCTCGCGCAGCATGCCGCCGCGTCCGGTGATTGAAGCGCTGCCGTAGGTCTGGCCGTGATAACCGCGTTGCAGGGCGACGACCTCGAAGCGGTCCGTGTATTTCCTGACCAGCCGCAATGCCATCTCGTTCGACTCCGATCCGGTGCAGGCAAAAAACGACTTTTGCAGCGGATCCGGTGCAAGCTCGGCAATCTTCTTGGCCAGCAGCACCTCGGAGGGAGCGATGAAGGTGGTTCCGGTCTGCATGATTTTGTGCGCCTGGGCGCACAGGGCCTCTACGTAGCGGGGGTGCGAATGGCCGAGCGGCAGAGTTGTCCAGACTGAAAGTCGATGTAGCGCTTGCCCTCTACATCCCACATATAAATGCCCTCGCCGCGCTCTGGAATCAGGGGCGCCGTGCGCAAGGGATGGCGCAGGAGGTAGTGGTTGCTGAGTTCGAGCCATCCCAGGTTGGTCGTCGGCAATGAATCCATAAATGTGATATCTCCTGTCTGCCTGTATGGTTTATTCCTGTCCCAGGTGTCGCTGAAATTTTATCGTTTCTTATGTGAGGGCACTGGTTCAGTGATATGGGATTTTTTGTGCTATCTTATTGAAAAATAAGCAGGTATATGATTATTTTCCAATAAGTTGTGTGATATGTTGATTTTGCTGGACTTACTCCAAGTTTTCCAATCAAACTGAACCACTGCCTAGGTGCAATAGCAAGGAGAAAACTAAGCGTGCCCAGGATTTCCCGCAATCGCGGGTTAGCGTATACTCCTCTGTCGGTTGCAAGTACAGATCCGCAGTCACGACTCCTCGGTTGGCCGTGACTTTCGAGTTCGATACGGCGTGACGACGGATGAGCTTTCATTGTTGGGGATCAGTCTCAACCTGAAGTATCAGTTCTGACCAGATGCATTAAAGTCGGCAAGCTCCTGGGCTGCGAATGCCGATGAGCCTGGGAAACGTCCATGTGAAAAACGTCAAGAGTGGCTTCGACTGATGCGTGACATATAGGAGCAGTTCTACGTCAGCCGGCGCACGGCGCTTGCGCAACTTCATAGTCCAGCAAGTCGAAATCCCGGCAGCCGTCGGCCCATACATGGATTTGTGGAATTGCCCCGCGGGCCGGGGCTGGGCGTGGAGATCGACCCAGAGGGCCTAAAGGCGGCCACCCACCGCGGCGCGTGGCGGCTGCGGACGATGCGCCGCCACCGAGAGGACGGCTCATTCGCGGATTTTTAGCCGCCAAAGGAGAACTTCCATGAACTACAAACAGACGCTGCTCGCGAAGCTCGCGCCGAAGTTCGGCCCTCATCAGACCGAGAACATCGCCGTCGAGGCCCTTGGCCACATCCTGTCGGAGTCCGAGGCGGCTCGGCACGCTCTCTCGGACGTGTTGCGAACCGGCGGCGCAGAGGTCGGGAACATCGCCCGAGTGCGGACCCAGGCCAGCGGCGCGAAGAGAACGCAGCCGGACCTCGCCGGCTTCGATCAGTGTGGCGCGGAGCGCGTACTGATTGAAGCGAAGTTCGGAGCCCGGCTCACCGAAAACCAGCCGGTTGCCTATCTCAAACGACTGCCGGAAAACCAGGGTTCGGTGCTCCTGTTCGTCGCGCCGGCCGCGAGGATCGAGTCGCTCTGGACCGATCTGTGCAGGCTGGTGACGGAGGCGAAGATCGAATTGGTCCCCGGGCCTGAGGAGGCAACTCTTAGGTGGGCTGTAGCCGGCGGCGAGCGCCGCTTGATGCTGACCAGTTGGGTGAGCCTGCTCGATCGCATGGCGGTCCAAGCTGCCGCTGCCGCGGACTCGCACACGGAGTGTGATATCCGGCAGTTGCGAGGGCTCGCCGAGCAGATGGACGACGAGACACTGGTGGAAGGGCTCAAGGGGGAACTCGGCCCGGAATTCTCGCGCCGCGTGCCCTCGCAGCGTCTCATCAAAGACGCCGCCTTGCGTTTACACGCCGACGGGCTGGTGGTCACGGCCGGCCAGAATTTCGGTTCGTGGCCGGGAGGATTCGGCCAGTATATGAAGCTTGCCGGTACGGATATTTGGGTTTGGTTTGGCGTCAACAAGGACTTCTGGGCCCGGCACTGCGATACGCCTCTATGGATCCACTTGCAAAAAAAATGGCTCCACGAGAAGCTCGACGAGATACGCCACAGACTCGAGCCCCTCCGGCAGAAAGATCCGCCCGAACTCTTCGAAGTCAAAGACGATCTGGCCGTTCCGATCGATTTGCCGGAGGGTGTCGAGTACGACGCGGTGCTCGATGCCGTGGTCGCACGCCTTGCGGAAGTCGCACGGCTGATTAATTGATGCATTTTTGTTGGATAGTGTTATCTTGTAACCATTCACAGTTTTCAAAATCCTGGCGATTGGGCCCAAGATGTGGTAGATTCTCTCAGTGAGACCACAAGGAGCGATGTCTATCAAGCTTGTCAAGCTACAAGATATAAGTGGACTGTCTAGCGAAATGATACAATATGAACTGGCGAGGCAAACCCCTGTTTTGACCTCCCTGTTTTGACCTCCCTCTACCGCATCGTGCGACCCGCCGCCCGGCCGTTTCTCCTTGACCTGGGGTTGGCGGTTGGCCTCCTCTGCGCTTGGTTGGCGCTGTGTGGATTCGAGTCGCTCATCGCGGCGGGGACCGACCCGCTACGCCTGGTCGTCACGCTGGGGTCCTTTCGTCCGCAATGGCCCCTCGGCCCTGCGGCCATCGGCGTTGCGGGACTGGTTTTAGCTTGGATCCGCTATCGCTTCTTCGCTGGCGAGCCGCAACTCCAACTCCAAGAACGCCTGCAACGCGCTACCCTGCTGGCCGCCGCGCTGCTGGCCCTGCGCCTGGCCGCCCTTTATGATCCGCTCGTCTATGTCTTCCCCTTCCTGACCCTGCTCTGGTCTCCGCACGCGCTGTGGGCTATGGCGCTGGTCTTTTTGGGCTATGTGCATCTGCCGCCCACCCACGGGCGTAAGGCCCCTCGCACCGCGTATATCGCCGGCGCCCTGCTGGCCTTGTGCCTGCCGCTGTACTTCCTCTACGCGCTCTACTTCTGCCAGATTACCATAGTCCACGGCGACGAGGGCCAGTACCTGCGCGTTACCCAAAGCCTGCTCCACGACGGCGACATGGATCTGGCCAACAACCTCAGTGCCGAACAGACCCGCGAATTCCACGTCACGGAATTTGCGGTCCACAAGGCGCCCGCCTCCCCCGAGGGCAAAGTTCACTCGGTGCATCCGATTGGCCTCTCTGTCGCCCTTGTGCCCGCCTACTGGTGGGGCTTGGACCACTGGGAAAATCCGCGCTTGGCCGCGGCGCTGTTTATGGCGTTGCTGGCCAGCGTGTGCGTCCCCCTGCTCTTCCTCTATCTGGCGCGGCTGGGTGCCGAGCGCTGGGCGGCCCTGCTGGCCACTAGCATTATGGTCGTTACCGCGCCGTTTTTCTACTACACCAACCAGCTCTACCCCGAAGTCCCGGCCCTGCTCATTGCCCTGGTCGCCCTATTGGCCCTCGTTCGCTGGCAGGTGCCCGGCGGCACCGGTCTTGGGGACGCTGGGAAGTGCCGTTGCTCGGACTCCTGACCCTGCTGCTGTACTGCCTGCCCTTCCTCCACCCGCGCTATGCCCCCTTGGGCCTCCTCTGCGGTGTCGGCGTTATACTGCAGGCTTGGTACAGCCCGCGACGGCCTCTCGCCCTCTCCGTCATCGGCTTGGTCGTCGCCGCCGGCCTGTACGCCATCATCGCCTTCCACTACGCCTTCAGCGGCGACTGGCTAGGGCCATTCCGCCCGGGCAATGCCTGGGATCCTCAACGGTTCGCCCATTTACTTCTTCGCTTTGTTGGGCCTGTGGGCGCTCGCCCGCTTGCGCGACCGGCGCGTGGCCGTCGCTGTGGGCTTCTATGCCGCCACCGCCGCCATCAATGGCCTGCACTTGAAGTGGGACTTCGGCTTTTGCTTTCCCGCCCGCTTCCTGGTGACGGCGCTGCCCGTGCTGGTCCTGGGGCTGGCCTGGGGACTGCCGCTGCTCCTGCGTGCGGCAACGGCCAGCTTCTTGGCGGCGGTGGCCCTGGCCATCAGTCTGGAGGGCGTACTCAATACCCTGGTGCTGACCGAGACCGGTTACATCGGCCACAACCTGCTCGGCCGTTCCATCAACCACTTCTATCCGCTCCATCAGCACTTCTTCGCGCCCAGCCAGCAGGACATGCCGTTGCTCGACATCGCCTTCTGGGCCCTGTTGGCGGCGGCGCTGTGTTTCCGTCCCCGGCATCATTATGGTCTGCGCTGGGCTGTCATCGCGGCTGCGGCCTTCGCGCCCTTTTTGTGGAGCCGGAGCGACGTGCTGGCCGCCCGGCTGCCGCAGAGTCTGTCGCCGTATATGGCCCGCCTCTCCCGTGGGATCGTGCCGCTGGAATTCAAGGTCCCGCTACACCTAAGCGAGGAGGCCGCCCAACCCGACGGTAGTCTTCGCGCTCGGCCCGGTGCGACTTCGGCAGGAAGGGTCAGCTCCTCGACGATACGAACCCCCCTGCTGAACTTCTCTCACCCCGGTACCTATCAGCTAACCTTCCCCGGCTTGCGCATCGAACCGCCCGACGACTCCGTTGCAGGCTATCTGACCGTTTCGCATCGCTATACGGCCCCGGCGGTCGCGTTGTGGGGTGCGTACGCCAGCCACCTGCTCATCGGCGGCGAGGCAAACGGCGACTACGCGCTCCCCTTCGAGATCGATCAGCCTTGCATATCCTATGTTGACATGCATTATTCGGGAAGGGGCGTGCTGGCGCTGGATGGAATCCGAGCCATCTTCACCCCTGTCCACAATGAACCGCAGCTAGTCGAGGTTTACCGTCATGCGCTGCAGGATCGTCCCACCCAGGCCACCATCCTGCTTTCCAACCTGTCCCCCGGCCATTACCGGGTCCGTTTCAATCTCACCGGTTCGACCTTCGCCCGTTTTTTTGAGCGTAGCCCCGCGCCGGTCCGGACCGCTGTGTACGCTGTCTCCGGTGCCCCGGAGCGGTTGCACGATGCAATCGCCCTTTGGTTTAGTATCAGCAAGGACCCCTACAACTGGACTGAGGTCCGCATACCCGATCACCGGCGCCCCTTGCAAGAAGGCGTACATCCGGCCTGGTGGCTGTCGCTCCCCTTCGCCGCCGACCGGGCCCGCCAATTGCGCTTTGCGCTGACCCGGCCCCAGGACGTCTATCTACTGCTGCACTACGACGGTCCCGCCGACCTGGGTCTAACCGACATCGTCCTCTATCGGGAAACCTTCGACCAACACTGAAATGAACCCCAACGCCGCCTGCATCAGGACGGCTTAGTCATCCATTCCATAAATACGATGACGTATTTGTCAACCGATAGGATATGGGTATATTTGACCAAAAGGGAAGGTCAAATATGCCGAGGAAAAGTCCGTATTCGATTGTCCTGGCGGCCGAAGAGCGAGCACGGGTCGAATCATGGGCGCGAAGATATACGTCACCGTATTTTCACGTGATCCGCGCCAAGATTGTCTTGCTGGCCGCGGATGGATTGAGTACCAAAAAGATCGCTGAGCGCCTCGATAGCCCGCGGCCAATCGTCAGCAAATGGCGCCAGCGCTTTCACGAGCAACGCTTGGCTGGCATGGAAGATGTGCCACGATCCGGACGTCCTCCGGGTTTTTCCCCCTCCGGTCGTCGTTCAGGTTAAAGCGCTGGCCTGTCAACTACCTTGTGAAAGCGGCGTCCCGCTTTCTCGTTTCAGTAGCGCGGAGAGTGCCGCCGAGATCGTCAACCGAGGCATCGTAGCCCACAGCAGCGGGACTACTGTATGGCGATGGCTCCACGAGGATGCCTTGCGGCCTTGGTACCACCGTTCCTGGATTTTCCCGCGCGACCCGGACTTTCAACAAAAGGCCGGGCGGGTATTGGACCTGTATCATCGCACGTGGCAAGGCCGCCCTCTGTTGCCAGACGAATACGTCGTGTGCGCCGACGAGAAGACCAGCATCCAGGCTCGCGTTCGCTTACAGGCCACGCCGGCCGCCCAGTCGGGCAAAGCCATGCGCGTTGAGCATGAATATGAACGCGGTGGGGCCCTGGCCTTGCGGCCTGGGACGTCCACCATGCGCGCCTGTTCGGACGCTGTGGGCCCCAAACGGGCATCCAGGCGTTCGATCAACTGGTGGCCGAAATCATGGAGCAGGCGCCCTATGGCCATGCCCGGCGCGTCTTCCTCATAATGGACAACGGTTCGGCCCACCGCGGTGAAGCGTCGGTGCGACGGCTGCAGGGTAAATGGCCCACGATACAGCCGGTTCACTTGCCGGTACATGCCAGTTGGCTCAACCAAATCGAGATTTACCGGTCTATCGTCCAACGCAAAGTCCTTACGCCTAATGATTTCGAGTCCATTGTTCATCTGGAGGATCGCTTGCTGGCTTTCCAAGACCGCTACCAAAGTGTCGCCCAGCCCTTTGAATGGAAATTCACCCGTCGTGATCTCAACAAGCTCCTTCAGTGCTTGTCAACGGATACCGAATCAATGAGAATCGCGGCCTAAAATACGTCACTATATTTATGAAACGCTGTACTTAGTCAATAGGATTAGCTAAGAGGCCCTAACAAAACTCTTTGAGGTACTTCCAACAGATGAGAATACATCCAATGTCGAGAAAGGCTTCATGGAGATCACCTCGTCGCTCCCAGCGGACTCGAAGCCGACGGAATTGGTGCAACCATGCCAACGTTCGTTCCACCACCCACCGATAGACGCCCAAGCCGCTGCCGTGGGCTTGCCCTCGCCGAGCCAACACCGAGCCGATGCCCCGCTTACGCAAGGCGCGCCGATGGGCTTGCGAATCATAGGCCCGATCCCCTTGCACCCGATCCGGCCGACGACGCGGGCGGCCGACCCGACCGGCCACCGGGGGTATGCGATCCACCAACGGCAACAGCTGCGTCACATCATGCCGATGGGCCCCCGTCACCCCCGCCGCCAACGGCACCCCTTGGGCATCGGTGATTACATGGTGTTTGCTACCGGGTTTGCCGCGGTCCGTCGGATTGGGACCGGTGTGCGCCCCCCCCCAACCGCCCGCACCGAGGCACTATCGACCACCGCACGAGACCAATCAATCCGGTCGGCGGCCCTCAGTCGGTTCAACAGGATATGATGGACTCTTTTCCAGACCCCGGCTTGTTGCCAAGCGTGCAGGCGACGCCAACAGGTCATCCCCGAACCGCACCCCATCTCTTGAGGCAAATACTCCCAAGGGATACCCGTCTTGAGCACAAAGAGAATGCCGGTCAGCACCCTACGGTTATCCAGCCGAGGCCGCCCCCCTTGGGGGCCAACGGTTACGGGGGGCAAAACCGGTTCAATCAAGGCCCATAACCCATCGTCGAGTAACGGCTTGGCCATCAAAAACACCTCCATATCAAGACGGTAGAAGCAATACCGAAGAGGATAAGAATATAATGAAGCCTATACGCGATTCCAAGGTTTTGTTAGAGACTCTAAGTCAAGGTTGAGGCTGTTGTGAAAGGAGTCCAACGATGTCCGTTGTCAACGTCCATGAGGCCAAGACCCAGCTCTCCCGGCTTCTGGCACGGGCTGAGGCCGGTGAAGAGGTCGTGATTGCCCGCAACGGTATACCGATTGCACGGCTCGTCCGTTATGAGAATCGTCGAGGCATCCGGCGGTTCGGCGTCATGAAGGGCCGAGTTGTGGTCGACGACAGTTTCTTCGAGCCGCTCCTGGAGGCCGAGCTGGGCGCCTGGGAGTCGGGAGTCCCGTGCGCATTCTGCTCGACACGCATGCCTTCTTGTGGTGGCTGGCCGGCAGCGAGTGTTTGTCCGGGGCCGCCCACGACGCAATCGCCGACCCAGGGAACGATATCCTCATCAGCGCCGCGTCCGCCTGGGAGATCGCTACGAAGCATCGCCTCGGAAAGCTCCCGGGTGCCGAGGTCGTGGCGCACGATGGGGTCGGCTGCATCGCGAGCCAAGGGCTGGTATGACCAGGGGCCGAGAAAGCGGGGGCACCCTACCTCTTTTCGGATGGGGCCATCCAAACGGCGTTGACCCTACGGCTGCTGTATCATCTGCCTCAGTGCCAAAGCCTTGGAGATATCGAAAATGGAACATGTGGCTCGAGTCGTTGCCTATTGGCGTTCATGTCTTGCAGACAGCGCTCGTCGTAATGTTGATCCAAGCAGGCTTGAAAAGTCTCATTCGGTTGAGATTACGATAGGGTCAGCGAGGAGTTATATACCCTCACAATTAGCCAGAAAAATCGTGGGTGATTTTAAGAGGGGAAAGAGGAAAAAAGCATCACGTCAGAGAGCTGTTTCTCAAGAAATCTTGACTGAAGAGGATGAGCATGTCAGTGTATTGGTATGTCCAATTGTTGCGCGTCCAAAAACCGACCACACGATCCACAGGGCAGGAAGAGAGAGGCCTCTGACACCTGTGTGGATACCAGCTCGGTTATCGCGGGATGGTGACCTAGTTCCTTCCGACGAGTTCGTGCCGTGGATCCCACGAGACCTATTAGAGCCAGCTCAAGCGGCAGAGACCATTGGCGATATTGAAGCTATGGACCACTTCCTCACGCACAATCCGACGATTCAAAATGGAGAAACCCCTGGTAGTGACCCGCGCTGGATCGATGTGTGGCAATATAGTAATAACATGTTGCAAGACGTTGCTGGTCAGACGCTTGAAGAGTTCGATCTTAAGGGCTACGAAAGAGAGACTGCCTCCCGCATCTTGCTCGATGAGGATGTGCGGGTCATCCCGTCTCATATCATCAGACTATACGACGCGATTTTGCACAGACTTAAGGATGGATCCTTAGCGCCTCCCAAGCTTTTACCTCGCTTAACGTCTTTACATGATAAACCGCTGCGCCCCTTGCTGGATGACAATCAAAGGGTTGCAAAATCAGCTCAACATCTCGGACACATGCATTGGAGTTACCCATTATCCGTATCCCAACGTGAAGCCGTCGATCACTTTTTAACCCTATCGGAGGGGGAAATACTGGCGATTAATGGCCCACCGGGAACAGGCAAGACGACATTGCTTCAAAGTCTTGTCGCTTCATTGTGGGTTGAAGCAGCTCTGAATGAGCGTGAACCGCCTATTATCGTTGCGGCTTCAACGAATAACCAAGCGGTCACTAATATTATCGACAGCTTTGGAAACGTCCCCGAAGATGAATCTCTGTTGGGGGGCCGATGGATTCCAGGGCTCAAAAGTTACGGCCTCTTTTGCCCATCCCGAAGTCGAGAGGGCGAGGGGTTGAACAAGCAGTATCAGATCACAATGAACTGGGGCGGCGGCTTTTTCTTTCCGCCAAGTTCTGGGAAAGGGACTGGGCAATCGAAAGTGAACATCGAGGAGGAAGTATTTATCTCTGACGCCGAGCAGTATTTTCTCAAGCGCTGTAGTGACTATATGAAGCGTTGTGGAGAGATGAATGCCATCGATGTCGAAAAATCGGTCAGATTGCTTCATCGACAACTCGAAGAGAAGACCAAAGCGATTCGCCAAGGGATTCAGACATGGTTGCAGATGGAACGTATCCAAGCCGAATTATCGGACCGCTATGGCGCTCATGGAGGTATTGAAACACACCTTAAACAGTGTGCAAGCGATTTGGAAACATGTCAGAAAAAAATCGTGCAATACAGAGAAATTCAATGCGGCTGGTTGGACCATGTGGATACCATGCCATGGTGGATGACACTGTTTGGATTTCTCCCATGGGTCAAAGACCGTATCGAGATACGCAATCGACGTTATCTTTTGTCCATTCGTTCGACGTGTATAGTTGATCCAGTGGATATCAAAGGTATCACGGATTTCTTCGATGAACATATCAAGGACGCTCAGAATCAAGAACAGGGTTTCGCCGAAAAACTGCGTCAAGTCGAACGCGACTGGCAAGGCTATGCGAATACCATTCTTTCGTTCTTCGATGAACGTGTCAAGGATGCTCGGAACCAAGAAAGGGATTTCACCGAAAAACTGCGTCAAGCCGAACGCAATTGGGAGAGATTGCAGAGAGCGAAGCAAGCGTGGGACGCTTGGTGTGCTCAACATGGATTTTCCACCGATAATTCTTCTCTGCTCGATATCATGGATACCCGATTGCGCTATACCGCCTTCAAATTGGCAACCCATTACTGGGAAGGCCGGTGGTTGCTTGAGATGCGTGAGCAGTTCAATACAGACTACAAAGAAAGTCAATCAGAAAAAAAACAGAAGAAACGGTGGCGGCGTTACGCAAAATTGGCCCCTTGCTTCGTCTCAACACTATACACACTGCCTAACTTCATGCATGCCTTTAACGGGGAACGTGTAACATTGTTCGACTTCATTGATCTTCTCATCATTGATGAAGCAGGCCAAGTCGCGCCTGATGTGGGTGGCGCGACGTTTGCGTTAGCCAAAAAGGCCCTTATTGTGGGTGACACGCAACAACTTGACCCCATCTGGGGTATCACTGAGTCTATTGATATTGGCAACTTGCGTGAGAAAAAGGTGATCACCACCGACGATGACATGAAGGCGTTTTTTTCTACGGGGCTCGACGCCTCAAGTGGAAGCATCATGAAAGTCGCGCAGCATGCCAGCCCATATCAAAAGTCTGATGAACGCGGCTCCTTTGAACGTGGCATGTTTTTGGCGGAACATCGTCGCTGTGTACCGGAGATTATTCAGTATTGCAACCGGCTCGCGTATAGAGGACGTCTGGTCCCGATGCGGGAGCGTGAGGTGGATCATCCATTGCCCCATCTCGGCTACGCACATATTTCTGGACCATCGCGTCGTGTGGCGGGCAGTCGTGACAATGAGAATGAAGCGCAAGTCATTGCGACATGGATTGCCGAGCATCGCAACATGCTTGTATCGCGTTACGCTGGTAAGAGCCTGGAACAAATCATCGCGATCGCCACGCCTTTTAGACAGCAGACCCGTCTGCTCAAGGAGCTACTGGAAAAGTCCGGTACAACGGAGCCAATCGAGGTCGGCACCGTCCATGTCTTACAAGGGGCGGAGCGACCGGTTGTGATATTTTCGCCGGTCTACGGGATGGATGATCACCCGCCGTACTTTTTTGATCGTGGCAATTCCATGCTCAATGTGGTCGTTTCACGCGCTCAAGATAGTTTCCTCGTCTTCGGAAACATGAGCCATTTTGACCGGCAGAATGTTTCAAAGCCCTCGGGTATCTTAGCCAGTTTTTTGTTTCGAGATGAAGCCAATGAAATCACGGATATTGCCTTGCCGCAACGTCGTGACGCCGCGTTGGGCATCAGTCATCCCCATCTTGATACGCTGGAAGCTCACCGAGAGGTACTGACGGATGGGCTCCGTTATGCCAAGCAAGCTGTGTGGATCGTGTCGCCATATATCTCCGAATATGCGGTCAATGAAGATAGACTACCACTACTGATTGAAGAGGCTCAAACTCGTGGTGTGAGCGTAACTGTGTATGTCGATTTACAACTGAACAGAGACGAGAACGGTATTGAGAAACCTCAAGCCGTAAATGGAATTCGAATGCTACGGGAAAGTGGTGCAATCGTGAAAGAAGTTCGATCCGAGCACAGTAAAACGTTAATGATCGATGATACGGTGCTCATCGAAGGATCCTTCAACTGGCTCTCCGCAATCAGATATAAGGAGCACCGATTTCACCGTCGAGAACGGTCGATACGCTATGAAGGCAAGGATATCAAAGAACAGATCGACAAAATTATTCGCGAGACAGAAAGTCGTGTTATTTCGTAAATCCACCACGGGCTATGGCGACGATGTGGCGACTACGCCCCGCTATGGCCCAGTAACAACATGAGGTCCCAGGCGTAATTGGCGGAAAATTTGCTCTCCCATTCGGCGTTGAGTCTGCGGCTGCTGCATCTGGGGAAATCGGAGTCCTAGTGTTGTGTCGTAGAGATTCGTTCACAAAGTCTCTTGATTTTCGCGAGGATGGAATCGGCCGTAGCCGTCCATACGAAAGGGTGCGCGTTGGCGTTCCATTGGGCGGTATAGCGTTCGATGCGCTCGATGCGCTCTCTTACCTTGCGGAACGAGTGCCGCCGAACCGCCTGGCGCGTGATGATGTTGAACCCAATCTCCACCTGGTTGAGCCACGAAGCATAGGGGGGGGTGTAGTGAAGGTGAAATCGGGGGCGCCGCGCCAGCCACTTTTTGACCTTGGCATGCTTGTGGGTGGCGTAATGGTCAACCACGAGATGCACGTCGAGACCGCGGGGGCACGTTGTCCTCGATGTGGCGTAGGAACGGGAGGAACTCCTGGTGACGATGACGGGGCTTGCACGGAGTCATCACTTCACCGGTGGCCACGTCCAGGGCGGCAAACAGAGTGGTGGTGCCATGGCGCTTGTAGTCGTGCGTAACCCCTTCCACGTAGCCCAGGCCCAGGGGCAACAGGGGCTGACTTCGTTCCAACGCCTGGATCTGGCTCTTCTCGTCGACGCATAAAACCAGGGCGTGCTCGGGGGGATGCATGTATAAGCCGACGATATCCCGTACTTTGTCGACCAAGAAAGGATCGGTGGAAAGCTTGAAGTGCTTGTGTCGGTGGGGCTGCAAACCATACGTGCGCCCGATGCGATGCACCGCGTCCTTGGTGAGGCCGGTTTCCGCGCCCATGGAGCGCACCGACCACTGGGTTCGGTCTTGGGGCTTGGTCTTCAGCGTCTTGTATACCACCTCGGCCACCTGCTCGTCGGTGATCAATCGCGGCGCCCCTGAACGCAGTTCATCATGCAAGCCATGGAGTCCGTTTTCGAGAAAACGCCGGCGCCACTTGCCCACCGTAGCGCGCGTCACACCCACCGCTGCAGCGACCGCTTCATGGGGCCAGCCTTCGGCGGCCCAAAGGACGATCTCCGCTCGCCGCACCCACCCGTGTGGAAGACTCCGTGATTGGGCCATCGATTCCAATTGTTCTCGGTCCGACGCACTCAGCGCTAACGGCGTTAACGGACGCCCCATCGCCATAGATCTCTCCTTTCAGAAGGGGTGGTAAGAGAAACCTACGACATGACCACCATCTCGTAAAGTTATTTATACGACGCAACACTAGCGCCAGACCTGCATCTGGCTGCGAGTCAAGGCCGCCGAGAACGAGCGTAGCGTCTTCAAATGGATCGCCGAGCTGCTGGAAAGGATGCAGCGCCAGGAAGACGAGTACGAGGTCGCAATGAAGCGCTACCTATCGATGAAGCCACGCAAGATTGACTGGCCGGACGGCCACAGGCCGACACGCGAGGAATTGTATGACCGGCCCGGTCTTCGTTGACACGACGCGGTTCGGGTGGTCAATCCGTTTGCGTTGCCGGACCGAACGCCGGAAGAGATACTGGAAGCCCTGGCATCGTGAGCGGTTGATCGTCGTGGAAGCCTTGATCTTCGACCTCCCCCTCATGTCAGTTGAGACGCTCTTTGACCGGTATGGCGTCAATCACATCTGGTAATGCCGCCCAATCGCACACCCGGGAGGGCGTTGCCTACACGGTCAGTTCCGGCATGACTCTGCTCTACTGGCGCCGGGTTCTCCGAGGAGAACCTGCGCCTCATGATCGCGTGCGACAATCAAGGAGGTACAAACGTGAAATCGACTGACAGAGACATCGTGATCCCCGCGGACGGCACGTTGCCGCAGGATTTCCGCGAAGCATTTGGCCGGAAGGTCCGTGTCGTCGTCTACCTGCAGGACGACGAGTTCCAAAATACGCAGCTCAACCGACGCCTGATGAGTCTCGCCGGCAAAATTCGGGCATTCCGAGACGTTGACGATCCGGTTGGCTTGCAGCGCGACCTTCGAAATTCGTGGAAGCGTGGTTGGGAGCAATGACCCGCGTCACCGACACACTCCTCGGCCAGATGGTCCAGGCCATCGTCGACGAAGTCGATTCCGAGCAGGTGATCCTCTTCGGCTCCCGCGTCCGCGGCGACTCAAGGGAAGATTCGGATGTGGATCTCGTGGTCGTGGAAGCCGAGCCGTTCGGGAAGACTCGGAGCCGACGCCTGGAGGCAGTACGCCTGTGGAAAGTACTGTCGGGCTTTAGCATCCCTAAGGACATCCTCGTCTACAGCCGCGACGAGGTCGAGTACTGGCGCGGCTCCCTCAACCATGTCCTGGCGCGAGCGCTGCGGGAGGGGAAGCTGCTCTATGAGCGACCTTGAAAGGTCAGTACCCTTCTAGATGCGGCTGAGCGCGACCTCCGCGCACTCCAAGGCATGAGCGACACAACGATCTTCGCTGACGAGATCGCCGGGTTCCACCCTCAACAGGTCGCCGAGCAAATCGCCGAACTCGACCCCGACGATCAGGACGACATCGTCCCGGAGATTGAGGAACCCGTGGCTGCGCCGGCGACGGTACCTGGTCGGGCAGGGCTCAAGCAAGGGGGCAGCCCCGACCCTCTTAGGGCAACTGCATGATCTCCACGCGGCGGTTGAGACGGCGCCCCGCCGCCGTGGCATTCGAACCGACCGGTTCGCTCTCGCCCTTGGAATCGAGCCGCAAGCGCTCCGCGGCGATCCCGTGCCCGACCAGATACTGCTTGACCGCCTGGACGCGCTTGAGGCCCAACCGGGTATTGTAGCCGACCGAGCCGCTACTATCGGTGTGGCCGCGCAGGAGCAAGGCCACCTCCGGGCGCTCCCGCAACGCCTGGAGGACGTCGGCCAGGATCTGCTGGGTCGGGGCAGGCGGCGGCTTCCGAGTGCTCGTCAAGAGCACTAGCAGCACAGCTTGCAAAGGTGATGGACATAGTCTATACTTAATTCGAGTTTGGACCGTCGCCGAGAGCCCGGACGCGACATCCCGCACGGTATTTGCACCTGGTCGGCACCGCCCGGGGCACGGTGACGGGTCGGGCGGGAAGCGAGCGTGCCTCCGGGTGCCTATACACTGCTGGTGACCTTTACCGGCTACCAGTCCGCCAAACGCTCCGTGGAGGTAACCGCATATATCTGATGAGAACGGGACGGCGACTGCGATCCGGCCGCGGATCTCCAAAGGGTCCGCGGCGCCACTTCAGGGTCGAAATGAGGTTGGCCCTTTCCCTGCTGATTGGCCTGATGTCGTGGCAGAAAGAGATTCGCGCCGAGTCCTATGCGTTCGCCTTGATCGGCGATACCCCATACGCCCGTGGTGACAGCATCTGGTTCGAGGCGGTGATTGACCAGATCAACGCCGATGACGATGTCCTGTGGGTCATCCACGCGGGCGACATCAAAACGGGTGGACAGCCGTGCACCGACGCGTTTCTCGAAGAACGTCTGTCGAGGTTCAGCCGCTTCGAGGATCCCTTCGTCCTGACGCCGGGGGACAACGAATGGACCGATTGTCACCGCGAGAGCGCCGGCCGCTTCGATCCGTTGGAACGCCTGCAGAAACTGCGGTCGCTCTTCTTTCCCCGTGTGGGGATGACGCTCGGGAAGCGGCCGATGAAGGTCGAATCCCAGGCAGCCTCACCCGAGTACAGGGAGTTTCCGGAGAACGTCCGCTGGGAGAGGGAGGGTGCTCACTTCGCGACGATTCACCTCGTCGGGAGCCGAAATGGGCTGGCGCCCTTTCAGCAGGCCGACTCGACGGACCTCGAAACGGCTCCGGTGAGGACGGAGAGGCACGATGCCGAGGTCGAGCGCAGGAGCAGGGCGGGGATCGTCTGGCTTCGCAGGGCCTTTGCCGAGGCGGAGTCGGGCAAGGGGCTGTTTCTGACGCTGCACGCGGCGATGGGACTGGAGCGGGAAGCGGACCCGCCCCATTACGAGGCGTTTCTCGACGTGTTGCGCGAGGAGACGGAGCGCTTCGGACGGCCCGTCGTGCTCGCCCACGGGGACTCGCACTATTTCCGGATCGACAAGCCCCTGCGCCGCAAGCCGGAGGGAAGGCGACTCTGGAATTTCACGCGCGTCGAGACCTTCGGATCATCGGACGTGAACTGGATCGAGGTGACGGTCGATCCACAGAGCGCCAATCTGTTTTCGTTCGACCAGAGGATCGCCAAGAGGGAGTAGGGCGACCGGAGATGGTCTGGGATCAGGTCAGGGCAGCCAGTTAAACGCGAACAGAGGATGAAATGGGAGCGACGCACGTCACCGTCGTGATACAGTGGCCATCCGCCCAGAAACCTAGGAGGTGATTCCCATGGGCATGACCGAGGAAGAAAAATTCCGCTTCGACCTGACGGGATTCCTGGTGCGACCCGCGATTCTGCAGGCGGGCCAGATCGAGGCGGTCGTCGACCAGATCGACCGCATCCACCACGATCCCGAGTCGCTGCCGCCCGAGGAGCAGGCCATGCCCGGAGGTGCGGCCAGCCTGCTAATCGATCACCCGAAGGTGATCGAGGTGCTGCACGAGATCATCGGTCCGGAGATCCGCCTGGAGGGGACCTATTGCGTGTGGCGGAACAAAGGCGAGCGGCACGGGGAGCTGCACAGCGGCGGCCCGAGGCAGATCGATCCGATCTTCGGGTACCGCTGCGCCAACGGCCGCATCCACGCCGGCATGGTCCGGGTCGTGTTCGAGCTGACGGCGGTGACCAGGCGGGACGGGGCCACCCACTTTATCCCGGGCAGCCACAAGGCCAACCTCCCGATGCACCCCGATCACCTGTCGCTGGAGGAAGGCGAGCGCAGCGAGTTCCTGACCAGCTACGACTGTCCGGCGGGCAGCGCCATCTTCTTCACCGAGAACCTGTGCCACGCGGGGCCGCCGTGGCAACGGGAGCGGCCGAGGGTGGCGGTCCTCAACGCCTACTCCCATCTGGCCACCCACTGGCACCGCCTGACGATCCCGCCGGAGGTGATGGCGGCGCTGCCCCGGAAGAAGCAGACCTACTTCCGCGAGCCCTGGATTGCCGACTTCCGCTCCAGCCCGCCGACGCACAACACGGCGGAGCGCTTCCTGGCCAACGACGAGCCCACGGCGCGGCTGGATCACCATCCCTGAAGGGAGAGGGGTGAGTGCGGATCCGGCTCCATTATTCGAAATTTGGCAAGTATATCAGCCGTGATGGCCGGTCGGTGTACCTCGCCCAGCTCGAGGCCGTCTCGGAACGGGTGTGGATCGTGGGCGGCAGGCTGGGATGTCGCGATCCGGAAGACGACAAGCTGCTCGAGACGGCGCTCATGGGAGAAGTGGACTGCATCGCCACGCGCGACCAGGATCTTCAGGTGATATCGCCATTTCACGACATTCCGACTTTTAGGTCGGACGGATTTTCTGGGTTGCGGATGAGGGAGAGCATGGAATCCATGAATCACAAACCATGGTTAGTCATGCTGTTCTCGTTGATACTGGCAGCGGCGGGCTGTGACAAACCCCAAGGGCCGGATACACAGGGAAGGGTCAAAATCGGCTTTCTGAGCACCAGCGACCGAGCTACATATCCCAAGGCCGCGGCGATCGCCGTGGATGAGATCAACGAGCGCGGTGGGTTGCTCGAGATGCCGGTTGAACTGGTGGTGAGAGCTGAAATAGAGGAAGTCGCCGTCTCGGTGCAGGCGGCCGAAGCGATGATTCGCACCGACGAAGTCATCGCTATCATTGGCCCCAATCGCTCTTCTCACGCCGTCGAGGTAGGGAAATTGGCCCAACGGCATGGCTTGCCGATGATTACCACCGCCGCAACCAATCCGGATGTGACCAAAGCCGGCGACTTCCTCTTCATGGCCTCGTTCACCGACCTGTTTCAAGGAAGTGTCATGGCGCAGTTTGTCACCGAGGACCTCGGCCTGAGCAGGGTAGCTACCCTGACGCGGAGAGGCGATGTCTATACGGAGGGGATTTCCCGATTCTTCGGATCTGATTTCAGCAGGCGCGGTGGGGAGGTCGTTGCCAAGGAGTATTACGACAGAGATGCGGCTGACTTCACCGATCAGTTGACTCGCATTGCCGAGATGGAACCAGAGGCGATTTTCATATCCGGTTTTGCCCGAGAAGTCGCCCTGGTGACGCGGCAGGCGAGGGCAATTCCGGTGCAGAGCCTCGAAGAAGCGCCTGTGCTCTTCCTCGGAGCCGATTCATGGGATAATCCGGTCCTGTTAGGTGACGAAGAGGCCGAAATAGAAGGCAGCTTCGTCAGTAGCCACTTTTCGCCGAATACGGACGATCTGAGTGCGCGCGCATTCATCGACAAATACCAGGCTCTGTACGGCGCCGTTCCCAGTGGTGGAGATGCGGTGAGCTACGATGCGGTCAGGCTGCTTTTCGAAGCGGTGGAGCGCGCCGGCAGTCTGGATCCCGAGGGCGTGCGGAAGCAACTGGAGGCAACCCGGAACTACGTTGGCGCGACGCGTATTTCCCGTTACGATGAAAACCACCATCCGACAAAAAGCGCGGTAATAATGACCGTCGAGAACGGGGCGAAGCGATTCCACAAGCAGATAGCTCCGTAAAGCCTGTATTCCAACGACATCGCAGACCGTGACTGCAAACGATAACGCCTACGTCGAATTCGAGCGCGTCAGCAAGAGCTACGACGGGCGCACAATGGTTGTTGGCAACCTCGATCTCAGCGTCCGCAAGGGGGAGTTTCTGACCCTGCTCGGGCCGTCCGGCTCGGGCAAGACGACCTGCCTGATGATGCTCGCCGGCTTCGAGGTGCCCACGTCGGGCACCATCCGCATTGGCGGCCGCTCCGTGCACGCGTTGCCGCCGCGCCAGCGCGGCATTGGCATGGTATTTCAGAACTACGCGCTCTTCCCGCACATGACGGTGGGCCGCAACCTCGCCTTTCCACTTGAGGTGCGTGGACTCGACCGCGAGCAGTGCCGCGAACGCGTGGCGCAGGCCTTGCGGCTAGTTCGCCTCGACGGTCTGGAGGAGCGGCGGCCCGCCCAGCTCTCCGGCGGCCAGCAGCAACGCGTGGCGATCGCCCGGGCGCTGATATTCGATCCCGATCTGGTGCTGATGGACGAACCACTCGGCGCGCTCGACCGGCGCTTGCGCGAGGAAATGCAGTACGAGATCCGGCGCATCCACCAAAGCCTCGGCGTGACCGTGGTGTACGTCACCCACGACCAGCAGGAGGCCATGGTCATGTCGGATCGGATCGCCGTGCTGCGTGGAGGAGACATTGAGCAGATCGCCGAACCCGAGGCCCTCTACGAAGAGCCGGAGCGTTCGTTCGTCGCCCGTTTCATCGGCGAGAACAACCGCCTGCACGGCCGGGTAACCACAGTCAATGGGGACATTTGCACCGTGGAAAGCGGCGGTCAAATCATCCAGGCGCTGCGCGTTGCGCCCTGTCGGGCCGGCGACGCCACCACCCTGTCGATCCGCCCGGAGCGCGTTGCCATCGCGCCCGAGCCGGGCCTGTACACCAACGAACTCGATGCCACCATCGAGGACATTACCTTTCTGGGCGACCACCTGCGCCTGCGCTTGGCCGTGTGTGGGCGCTCGGATTTCATCGCCAAGATCCCCAACATCGTCGGGCACGGTGCCGTGCTGGCCGGCGACCGCATCCGCATCGGCTGGACGCCGACCGACTGCCGGGTGCTCGACCCGGACGACGAGGAGGACGCGACGTGAAGGGCAAGCGCAAGCATGTGCCAAACAGAGGCTAATTGGCCATAACAACGAGGAGGAGACAACATGAAGGACAAGCAGAGAAAGACCTCTCGCATGGCGGCCGTCACCGTCCTGGCCATGCTGATGATGGGGCGCGCAATCGCTGACGATCAACCGCTGACCGTGGTTTCCTGGGGCGGCTCCTATGCGCGCGCCTGCGTCAAGGGCTACCACGAGCGGTTCACCGCGGAAACGGGCATCGCCATCAATCTCGAAGACTACAACGGCGGGCTGGCGCAGATTCGCGCCCAGGTCGATGTGGGCAATGTGTACTGGGACGTGGTGGACCTGGAAATCCCCGACATGGTGCGCGGCTGCGACGAGGGCCTGCTCGAACTCGTCGAGACCGACTCGCTGGCGGCGGGGGCCGACGGAACGCCAGCGGCAGAGGACTTTGTCCCTGGAACAGTTACCGATTGCGGCCCGGCCACAATATTCTACTCGACCATCTACGCCTACAACAAGGAGCATATCCCGGGCGAGAAACCCACCACCATGGCCGATTTTTTTGACCTGGAGAAATTCCCGGGTCGCCGCGGGATGCGCCGCTCACCCCTCGTGAATCTGGAGTTTGCCCTGATCGCCGACGGCGTGGCGCTCGACGAGGTGTATGTCACGCTCGATACGCCCGAGGGCGTGGACCGCGCCTTCCGCAAGCTCGACACCATCAAAGAGCACATCGTGTGGTGGGAAGCCGGGGCGCAGCCGCCGCAGATGCTCGCCGACGGCGAGGTGGTGATGAGCACGGCCTACAACGGGCGCATCTTCAATGCCCAGGTGCTGGAAGACCAACCCTTTGTCATTGTCTGGGACGGCCAGGTACTGGATACGGGCGGGCTGGCCATTGTCGCGGGAACGCCCAATCGCGAAGCGGCGCGGAAGTTTGTCGCTTTTGCCTCAACGGCCCAGTCCATCGCCGACGTTGGGCGCTACATCGCCTACAGCCCGACGCGCCGCTCTGCGATGCCGCTGATTTCGACGCACGCCGAAAAGGGCGTAGACATGAATCCGCACATGCCCACGAGTCCGCAAAATTCCAAGCGCGCCTTGCACAACAACTGGGAATGGTGGAGCGATCACGGAGACGAAATGAACGAGCGCTTCAGCACTTGGCTGGCGCGGTGACCGGGCGGCGTTACCATTACACCCTTTCCCGACGGACCTGCAATGGTGGTGCCCTCCCAGTCGAAAGGAGAGCCATCATGGGCGCGACCTGCGTTGATGTGTTCGCGTTCTCACGTTGAGCAGACTTGAGATGATCTGCTTGGGTGGGTATAATATCCAATGCACTTTGAAATTATAGGCGTGATTGAGGCTATCGAAACGATTGCCGTAGGCGGGAAAATCCGTGAGATCATGCGGCTTCGTAGGCAATATGGGATGGGCTGATGGAGAAAATTCAAAGGTATTGCCCGTATTCGCCTGAGCAATGGAAGTATCCGTCGCGCGGAGATCCATTGGTACGAGGCGCATGGAATTGGCCGAAGAAAGATAAAGATCAAACAATTCTTGGAGTGGCAGTAATGAAAAGAAAACCATCAGAATCTCGATTCGCTCTGTGTATCGAAGACAGCGAGTGCGAGGATTTGGAGAAGCGGAAAATCTACGAGATTCTGCCTGACGCAGAAGCGGTCCAAGAGGGGTATTTGAGAGTCGTAGATGAATCAAGGGAAGATTACTTGTATCCCGCAGCTTACTTCATCCTTGTCGAATTGCCTCGCAAAGCCCAAGAAGCACTGGTAGCGACGACCGGAGTCTAAAAACAAAGAGACACCCATAAAGGGGTCGTGGGGAGCTTTAGATAGTTCCAATTCGTTCCGGTTCTGGCTCATGGAAAGGGAGTTCACAAGAACGATCAAGAGACGCTTCGCTCCAGAAAAATCAAGCTACGTGGCCAGGAGAAACATGGCTGATGCGGTTCCTTGAGCGCCTCAATTGTGAGGTGAGCATTCATATTGCCTGGCCGGAGAGTGAAGGTGCCAAAAAGGTTATCGCGATATAGTTGGAGTAATAATTGGCGTTGGTGCATGAATCGGTGGTCCTTCTTGCATGCCGCCCTTAAATGAAAATTAAGCTGCTCGCCAAAGACTACCGTCTAAAGACGATGATGCCAAACCTTAGAAGCCGTTTTAAAATTCAGATTTGGGAGCGAGTCTCTTGATCAAAAGGTGAATCATCGCAATGTAAATGAGCGCTTCGCTATTTCGGGTCAAGACTTCATAATCCTTGGAAAGGCGTCGAAAATTCAACAACCAAGCAAAGGTGCGCTCAACCACCCAGCGCCTTTTCATCCCCTCAAACCCCTTGCTTTCTCGTTGGACTACTTCCAAGTCAATTTTGTGCGTCCGCTTCAAACTTGAAACCCAGGTCTTCAAAGCGTCACCGCGATATCCACCATCGACCCATAGCTTGCGAAGACGCCGCAAGTTAGCCGCAAAATAGCGTTTGAGTAACTCCATCAACCCGGCCCGATCGGCCCAGGCAGCAGCAGATACAAATACACAGATCGGCAGGCCGAGGGTATCTACAAGGAGATGACGCTTGCGGCCATTGACTTTCTTTCCAGCATCGTAACCTTTTATTTTTCCTTGGGTTGTTGTCTTAATGCTTTGAGCGTCTACACGGCCTGCTGACGCGGTGGGCTTGCGACCCTGACCACGTCGCTCCCTTCGGCTTTGGGCCGGTTGGATCTTTTGGAAGATGCCTTGTTTGCTCCATCTGTTGAAATACCCATACACGGTTTGCCAGCATCCAAAAGCTTTGGGCAGCATGCGCCATTGACATCCTGTCTTGGTCCGATACAGGATGCCGTTGAACACGTGGCGTAGATTGACCGGTGGGCGACCAGGACAGCCAAGACGCCATTGGGGTTTGGGCCGCAGCGTGAGGAGAAGTTGCCATTGCGTTTCGGTCAAATTTGTTGGATATTGCCTTTGCGTATTCATCTTTATCCTTTCGTTTCAGGTGGGTTAAAACAACCTGAATTTGGATAGATGAATACGCAATTTCAACTTTTTTCTTTACTCCTCTACCTTTTTAAAACAACTTCTTAAGAAAGTGAAGGGAGACGAGCGCAAGGCCCTGTGGGCAGAGTACTCCACCCAATGCAAGGACATAGAGGATGAGTTGCTGTCAATTGCTGTACGCAGATTCGCAATTGACGTTCCAGATCAGCGGGACGACTCCGATGGAGGTGGCTATTTTCTTCAAACAAAAGAAACAAAAAGCCATGACCGCCATGAAAAGGGCAATCAGAGACGAGCAACTCAAGGGCATAAGCTTGGTGGTTGCCATCATGAGCCTAGTGGCGGCGATTATCGCCCTTTTGGTGGGATTTGCTGGCGTCGTGTACGGCTGATGTACATTTATGGAGAGGACAAAGACGGTCGATGTGGAAAATGGGGCGTCATAGTTGAGACGTGCATTATGGGCAACTCAAGGACAGGATTGTAGGCGAGTTGGAACGGAAATGAACCCCAAAATAGACATCAAAATCCCCAACCTCCGCCCGCGCCTGCGCGCCGCGGGGCTGGTGCTGCCGCTGCTGGCCTTCATCGGCCTGACCTTCATTGCGCCCCTGGCGACGATGCTGGTGCGCAGCGTGTACGATCCGGTGGTGGCCGATGCCTTGCCTGAGACCCTCGCTCTGCTGCGCCAGTGGGACGGGGAGGGCGTGCCCGGGGAGGCGGTGTACGAAGCAGCCGTCCGCGAACTGCTGAAGGCGCGGGCGGAGCGGACCCTCGGTCGGGTCGCCAGCCGCGTCAACCGGGTGCACGCTGGTCTGCGCAGCGTCTTGACACGCAGTGCGCGAAAGTTGCAGCGCGTTGACGAGGGGCCCTGGCGCGAGGCCATGATCGGCGTCGATAACGCCTGGGGCGACGCGCAGACCTGGCACGCCATCCGCAGCGCCGGGGAGCGTTTCACCGCGCGGCACTACTTGAACGCCCTCGACCTGCAACGGCTGCCCGACGGCGCCATCGCCGGCCAACCCGAAGAGCGCCGCATCTACTTGTCCCTGTTGTGGCGCACCCTGCTGGTGAGTCTGGGCATCACCGCCCTGTGCCTGTTGCTCGGCTACCCCATCGCCCATTTGATCGCCCATGCTCCCCCACGGCGTGTCAATCTGCTCCTGGCGCTGGTGCTCGTTCCGTTCTGGACCTCGCTGCTGGTACGCACGACGTCCTGGATCGTCCTGCTCCAGACCCAGGGCGTGCTCAACGATGCGCTGGTGGCGCTGGGGCTGGTCGGCGCCGACGGCCGGCTCGCCCTGATCTACAACATGACCGGCACCTTCGTGGCCATGACCCACGTGCTGCTGCCCTTTATGGTGCTGCCGCTCTACTCGATCATGCGCGCCATCCCACCGATCCAGATGAGCGCGGCGGCCTCGCTGGGCGCGAGCCCGCCGCAGGCCTTTTGGCGCGTGTACTGGCCGCAGACCCTGCCCGGCGTCGGTGCCGGCTCGCTGCTGGTGTTCATCCTCGCCATCGGCTACTACATCACCCCGGCGCTGGTGGGCGGCAGTAGTGGCCAACTGATTTCCAACATGATCGCCTACCACATGCAGACTTCGCTCAACTGGGCCCTCGCCGCGGCCCTGGGGGGTATCCTGCTGGTGTGCGTGATGGCGCTCTATTGGCTCTACGATCGCCTGGTGGGCATCGAACGCATGAGGTTGGGCTGAAATGATGCGGGCACGCCTCGGCCGGTTGGGCTACCTGGCGTTCTGCGCCGCGGTGTTCGCCTTTTTGATCGCGCCGATCCTGGTGATCGTGCCGCTGAGCTTCAACGCCGAGCCCTATTTCACCTTCACCGAGGGCATGTTGCGGCTCGACGCCGAAGCCTACTCGCTGCGCTGGTACCGGCAGATTATCGAAGAGGATGCGTGGACGCGGGCCCTGGTCAACAGCCTGATCATCGGCGTCGCGTCCACGGCGCTGGCGACCGCGCTGGGCACCCTCGCCGCGCTGGGGCTGTCGAGCGCGGCCATGCCCGGTCGCCGCCTGGCAATGGGGTTGCTGATCTCGCCGATGGTGACCCCGGTGATCATCTCGGCGGCGGGCATGTTCTTCTTCTACTCGAGCCTGGGCCTGGCTCAGACCTACCTCGGATTGATCCTGGCGCACGCGGCGCTGGGCGCGCCCTTCGTGGTGATCACCGTAACCGCTACGCTGGCCGCGTTCGATGCGAATCTGACCCGCGCAGCCGCCAGCCTGGGGGCCGGACCGCTGCGCACCTTCGGCCGTGTGCAACTACCGCTGATTGCGCCGGGCGTCATCTCCGGGGCGCTCTTTGCGTTTGCCACTTCGTTTGACGAAGTGGTCGCGGTGCTCTTCATGGCCGGCGTGGAGCAGCGGACTATCCCACGCCAGATGTGGGCCGGCATCCGCGAGCAAATCAGCCCGACCATCCTGGCGATGGCGACGTTCCTGATTGTTTTTGCCGTGTTGCTGCTGTTCGCGGTCGAATGGCTGCGACGGCGCGCGGCGGCTTGAGCGGCTGCTTTGGTGCGCTTCGCCGAAAACTTTTGCGTCAAGCGTCGAGGAGGGCTTTGGCGGCCTGCCGCGCCTCGTCCAGCGTTCCGACAACGCGATCCGGCGGAACATTCTGCAAGATGGCCAGGGTGTGCAGGATGTTCTCCACCGAGCCGGACAGACCCATCACGATGAACTCGGTCTCCTCCCCCTTGGGCGACATCCATGAGTTGCTCTATGACCATGGCGGCGCTGTCGTCGAGGTAGGTGGCTTCCGAGAAGTCGAAGATGACGACCTCGTGATCCTTGATGTCCGCGCCGATCACCCCGACCAGCTTATTGGAGGAGGCCACGGTGAGACGCCCCCTGAGCACCACCAGACCGACCCGCGCCGCGTACAGGTCCGCCTCGACAGCGTCTTCCTTTTCGGAGAAAAAGGTCTGGTCCAGCATCGGCACGGAGACCACGCTGTCGAGTTCCAGGCCTTCCAACTGCCGCGCGTTGGCCATGCCCGCGGCAATCAGCCCTATCGCCACGGCGGTTACCAGATCGACGAACACCGTAAGGCCCAGCGTGATCAGCATGACCAAAAGATGTTCGCGCTGGATGCGGTGGACGCGGGCGAGCAGACGCCAGTCAATGATGTCCCAGCCGACCTTCATCAGGATGCCGGCGAGAACAGCGTGAGGAATCGGCTCGACGTATGGCCCAAGGCCCAGCACTAGCGCCAGCAGGAGTAGCGCGCGCAACGCGCCCGATAGCCCCGATAGCGGGGTCCGCCCGCCGGCGCGTATGTTGACCACAGTGCCCATGGTAGCCCCGGCACCGGGCAGCCCCCCGAACACCCCCGCAACCATGTTGCCGATGCCCTGCCCCACCAGTTCCCGGTTCGGGTTGTGGCGCGTGCCGGTCAGCGAATCGGCCACCAAGGAGGTGAGGAGGCTGTCTATGGAGCCGAGCAGGGCGAGAATGAGCGCTGGTTGCAAGGCATGCGCCAGGAAGCTGGCGGAAGGCAGCGCCAACTGCAAACTCGGCAGGCCGGTCGGTACTGGTCCGATGATGGGCGCATCGCTCAACCACAGCACCCCCAGCAGCGTGCCGACAATTAGCGCCATAAGGGGCGCGGGCAGGAATCGCGTCAACCGGCGCGGCCAGAGCACGCCCACAGCGAGCGTAACCGCGGCGATGGCAAAGGCGCTGCTGTTGATATTGCCCACCACCTCGGGCACCGCGCCGATCGCGCCCATCGGTCCGCCCGGCGCGGTGGGCGCTCCGAGGAACGGCAAGGTCTGAATCAGCATGATGATGATGCCGATGCCGGACATGAAGCCGGAGATAACCACATACGGCGTGTAGGCCACGAAGCGGCCGATCCTCAATAGGCCCAGAAGCACCTGCAGCAGACCCCCCAGAACAACCACGGTCAAGGCTTCGGTGAGGTTGGTCGCGTGGCTGGTGACGATGACCGCCATGGCGACAGTCATCGGACCTGTGGGGCCGGATATCTGGGACCGCGTGCCGCCGAACACCGACGCGAAAAAGCCGACCGCGATGGCGCCGTATAGGCCGGCAGCCGCCCCCAGGCCCGACGCTACCCCGAAGGCCAACGCGACCGGCAACGCCACCACCGTTGCAGTGATGCCGCCAAAAACATCCCCGCGGAGTGTATGGAAATCGTAGTTCATGGCATCATATCCTTGACAATTAAGCCATTTTGAATATATATGCTATCTCCTTCGGGATGCAACAATATATCTCCTTCGGGATGCAACAATTTTGTACTGCGCACCGGTGCGGTCAATTTCCCCAGGACGGTCTCCTCGGGGAACTTTTAGGCCCGGCGAAGCGGAAGGGGCAGCTGAACTTTCCGCGTGGGGTTCCGAGGTTGAGCTTGACGAAGCCCGAGCATGACAGTATCTTCCAACAAAATAAGGAATGGACGATGCTGAGATTCCCCGAAGAACTCATGCTTCTCATCCTCGACGACGAAAACGGGAAATTTGCGAGAGTGCCGGATCGGCTATTGCGTTACGCGCTCGCCGGAGGGGTGCTGATGGATCTGGCGCTGGAGAACCGTATCGACACCGATCTGAAGCAGCTTATCCTCGTCGATTCGAATCCTGTTCAGGACAGCCTGCTCGACCCGACGCTCGCCGACATATCCGAGGCGGCCGAGACCCGCGATGCGCGCTTCTGGGTGGAGCGCACCGCCCTCCGCAGCGCCGACGCCATTCGCCAAGAGGCGCTCGACCGGCTGGTAGAGCGGGGTATTCTGCAACGCAAGGACGACCGATTTCTGTGGGTATTCCGGTCGCGGCGCTACCCGGTCATTGACGACCGAGCCGAACGGGAGGTCAAACTCAGGATTATGGAGATCTTGTTCAGCGACCAGATCCCTGGCCCGCGCGATGTGGTGATTATTGGCTTGGCGCACGCCTGCGACCTATTCGGACAGATACTGTCCGCCCGCGAACTGACGCACGTCGCCCCCCGCATTGATCAGGTGCGCCAGCTCGATTTGATCGGTCAGGCCATGTCGCAGGCGATCACGGACATCGAGTTATCGCTTGCCCTCGCGGTGCAGATGAGACCATATTAAGTATGTTGATACCCCACAGGCAATCACTTATAACCAACGAGACTTAGGGAGATGGAAATTAACGTCGAACGCGAAAACGGAACCTTGATCGCCCAAGTAGCAGGTCGGGTCGATAGCGCCAACGCCCGCCAGTTCGAGCAGGGACTCAGTGAGGCCATTGGCGACGACCGCAACGTAATCATCGATTTTGGCGGCCTTTCCTACATCAGCAGTTCGGGTCTGCGGGTCCTGCTGCTGGTGGCCAAGACGCTACGGCAGCGGTCGGCGCACTTGGCGCTGTGCTCGCTTGCGGGGCCGATCCGGGAGGTTTTCGAGATCAGCGGCTTCGACAAGATCATTCCGATCCACGACTCTCGGGCCGGCGCGCTGGCCGCCCTCGACTAGCATTTCGCTCGGCGCGCCGCCCGCAACCGGCGCTCCCTGGATCAGGGGGTCGGCGCCGGCGCTGGTGACCGATGCTCGGGCGAGCGCATAGCCGCCATTGACGATCCACTGGCCGATCTCGCCCGCCGGCGCGCTGGCCCTAACCCCAATTCCCGAGCCACTATATGAAGCAAGTACCCTACAAGATCCTCGTGGTCGACGATGAACCCGACCTCGAACACCTCGTGCGGCAGCGCATGCGCCGCGATGTGCGCGCCGGGCGCTACGCGTTCGCCTTTGCCCACAACGGCGTCGAGGCCCTCGAACGGCTCAACGAGGACCAGGACATCGACATGGTGCTCACCGACATCAATATGCCGCAGATGGACGGGCTGACCCTGCTCGAACAGATCCCCTCAGTCGACCCCGACGTCCGCTCGGTGGTCGTCTCGGCCTATGGCGATATGAAGAATATCCGCACGGCCATGAACCGGGGCGCCTTCGACTTTGTCACCAAGCCCATCGACTTCCAGGATCTGCGGGTCACCATCGACCGCACCCTGCACCACCTGACTCTGTGGCGCGAAGCCCTGGCCTCGCGCGACCAATTGGTGGCGCTGCAAAACGAATTGCGCGTCGCCCGCCAGATGCAGCAGTCGATCCTACCGACCCGCTTTCCCGAGCACGCCGACTATCAGGTCTTTGGCAATATGGAGCCGGCGCGCGAAGTGGGGGGCGATTTCTTCGATGTTATGACCCTGGAAAACGGCCGCCTCGGCCTGGCCATCGCCGATGTCTCCGACAAGGGCGTACCCGCGGCCTTGTTCATGATGTCCAGCCGCACGTTGCTCAAGGGCGCCGCCATCGGCGACCCGGACCCGGCCAAGGTGCTGGGCGAAGTAAACCAACTGCTGGAGCGCGACAACGAAGCGGCGCTGTTCGTCACCATGTTTTACGCGGTGTTCAACCCGGCGAGCGGCGAACTGGTATATGCCAACGGCGGGCACAATCCGCCGCTGGTTGTCCATGCCGACGGAAGCTCGACCCTGCTGCCTCCAACCGACGGGATCGCCTTGGGCGTGATGCCGGATCTCGACTACGAGCAGAACGCGGTCACCTTGGTGCCCGGCGATGTCCTCGTGCTCTACACCGACGGGGTCACCGAAGCGATGAATAGCGACGACGAGGAGTTTGGCCTGGATCGTCTGCGGCAAGTATTTGCGGCGGAACGCTCGAATGATGCTCGCGCGGACAACCAAGCGGTTTTTGCCGCGGTACATGCGTTCGCCGGCGAAAGGCCCCAATTCGACGACATCACCTGCCTGACGCTGCGGTACGGCGAGTGAGAGCCATGAGCGCGAAACGGTCACTGAGCATTGCGACGGAAATCGGCGAGTTAGCGCGGATTAGCACTGCTGTCGAAGAACTGGGGCAGGCTGAGGATTGGCCTCCCGACCTCGTGTACCAAGTCAACCTCGTCCTCGATGAATTGGTCGTCAACATTATCAACTATGGGCACGAAGGCGACCCGAACCACGAGATTGAGATTGGATTGGCTTGGGAAGTGGACGCGCTCACCATTGAAATAGTGGACGACAGCCCGGCCTTCAACCCCCTGAGCGACGCCCCCGAACCGGATTTGTCGTCGGCGCTGGAAGATCGTCGGGTGGGCGGTCTGGGCGTTTATCTGGTGCACACTCTGATGGACGAACTGCACTACCGGCGCGAACAGGATCGCAACCACTTGACCCTGATCAAGCAGATCAAGCGGCGGAATGGCTGAGGTAGGTGCGCCTTTCAGGTGCTATGCCTAAGGCGCGCTCTCGACCTGCACCGCAATGATGTCCAGGTCGTGGTATTTCTGGTGCCGCACCGAAGCGGCGTAGTGCCGCAACAGGCGAAACGAAATCTCGCGTTCGTCCACTATCTCGGGCTGTTCGATATGACCAGAAAAACCATACGTACATTAAAGATCGAAAACTTCAAGAGCATTGACTCTTTAGAAGTAAAGGGGCTTGCCCCCTTTTCGGTATTCGCGGGAGCGAATGGCTCGGGCAAGAGCAATTTCTTTGATGCACTGGACTTTGTCAGCCTCTTTGTGCGCGGCGGGATTGAAATCGCGCTGCGCGAGCATGGGGGCTTTGCAAATATACATTCGGCGAAGCGTTCTGCTCCGAATTCCAAAAAGTTCAGTTTTGAACTCAAATGCGATCTTCTGAAACAGCAGGAAGAAACGCCGACGACGTTTCACTATTCGTTGAGCATTGACGACCTCGACACCCGCAAACCCGAAATCGAAGAATACTTATTCTTCAATGGGAGACGACTTATCGTTCATCGGAGGGGGGACGAAGAAGTGAGCTTTGATGTGGAAAAATTTCCCGATCGGTTTTTCGTCGCGGCCATTCATTCGGCGCTATCACTTTTACCAAATCATCCGCTTACCGAACTCCTGAGAAATTTGAATGTGTACCGGATTGATCCTACGGGTGCAAAGGAGCCGGATAAATCCGACCTTGATCCAACGCAGTTAGAGCGCAAGGGGCACAATCTGGCGAGTGTCTTGCGTCGCTTAGAGCGAAATCGAGCGATACACGAAGACATTCTAGACTGGATGGAGATGATTGTCCCAGGGATCGAGAAGATTCAGACCGAACAGCAGAGACTAGACAGTAGAACCGCCCTGCTGTTTAAGGAGAAAGGGACGAGGAAGCAGTTTCCAGCACATCTAGTTTCAGACGGGACGATGTACGCGCTCTGTTTACTGGTCGCCGTGCTCGACACGCCTTCAGGTTGCGGAATGACGTTGATTGAGGAGCCGGAAAGAGGGCTGCACCCCAAGGCCATCCGCGAGCTGATAGATTTGATGCGGCAGCAGGCTTCGCCTGAAAATCCCATTTGGTTGACCACCCATAGCGAATCGGTTGTTCGAGCCCTCAATCTCGGCGAACTTATTCTCGTGGATAAGGTTGAAGGCCGCACTACAATGAAGTCGGCCGATGCTGGGAACATCTCCCAAGAGGACCTTGCTCCACTGAGTCTTGATGAGGTGTGGCTCTCGAACCTTCTGGCCGGGGGGCTGCCATGATGACTGTGGGGTTCGTGGTGGAAGGGGCTTCAGAAAAGCGGCTGGTCGAAAGTGAATTGTTTCAGAAATGGCTGCGTGAGGATTGCAACCTGGAAGTGATCGATCCAGTGGTTGATGCGGCTGGCAATGGCAATATGTGCAGTCGTAACATTGGAGCTTTCGTCAAGAATCTCAGGACGAGGACAAGTCCGGACAAGGTGGTTGTGCTTGCCGACCTCGATCCCGATACCTGTGCGCCGTGCGTGCAAAAGCGCAAGACGATCATTGGTTGTCAGGGAATTGACTTGGTCGCGATTGCGAAGAAGGCGATTGAATCCTGGTTTCTCGCCGATACGAAGGCCATGTGCCAATGGTTGGGAGACAACACCTTCTGCGAGGTTGACCCGGAAACGCTAACTGGAATGCCTTGGAATCGGCTAAAGGAGCTTGGCCGCCAAAGTAAAAAGGGTAGAGGGCCGGGGAGCACCAAGACTGTTTTTGCCAGAAAGTTCATTTAGAGATTGCAGGTTTGAGGTCAGACGAGCAGCTCGGCACGCTAACTGCCCCAGTGCTCGTTATTTTGTCGAACGGCTCTGTGCGTTGGGCCGCAACGATTTAATACTACGAAGGGAGAAGCTATGGCCACGACATCCTCAGTGAGTTACCAGCCGTGAAAACCGATCTCCGTCCGGGTCTGCTCGATTCTCTGGCTCCAGACAGGATCGAGGATTTCATCACGAAGGCATTCTGCTGGATATTGTCGAACACCGGGTTCGGCGCACGCTTTCTCGACTACCTTTGCGAGAAGGGCATCAGTCTGCCGGCTCTTAACAGGGCGACGCTGCGGTGGGAGACCCAGACATCGTTCCCGCGGGGAGGAGGCAAGTGGCCCGTCCGTCCCGACATGACCTGCTCGGATGGAAAGCGTGGGATTGTCTTCGAACACAAGGCTTGGTCTTGGCTGCGAGAAGATCAGCTTGGCGATTACAAGAACCACGCGCCGCCGCCGTTCAATGAGGCGCCGATGGTTCTAATTACCGCGCATCGCGGACAGCATCAGCAGGAGCCGGATCTGGGGCTGTGCTGGTATCAGATTCATGAACTTCTTGGGGAATGGTTGCAGTTGCAGTCTGAAAGCTACGATCCGGTGGTGCATTTCGTAGTCGAGGATTTTCAGACACTGCTTAAGAGGAAAGGACTCGGACCGATGCACAAGTTGGAACAGAAAGCCATCGAGAGCCACTTCCTTGTGGCCGACTTGCACGAAAATTTGGAAAAGATGATGTGGGCCGTGCTTGGCAAGGAATGGCCAGATACGGCCGAGAGGCAGGTCGACAACCAATGGGGCCGCCGGGGTTTCCAGGTGCGGGCGAGCGGAAAGATGCGACCACTTGGAACCCCGGCCTGTTCGTCGGTGTTCTCCTGGATGGATGGGATCATTGCACAAAACCCGTGGATCGAAACCGCGGCCCGGACGCTTGTGTCATTCTCAATCTCGGCGAGGATCTGCATCCAGCGGCAGCAGTTCCCGCTTACCAGCAGCTGGTGACGTACCTGAAGTCCGAGAAGTTTCCGGATGGCTGGACGTTTTACGATCATGCCGGGGACAAGAAGGTCCGGAAGCCAAATCCATGGCACCCGTTTCATATAAGGTGTCCACTGGTCGAAGTTCTTGATGGGGCCCAGGAACCGGAAGAGCAGATCAACCAGTTCTACAAGGACGCTCACGAGGTTGTCCGGCTGGTTCTTGAGCATCCGTCCCTGAAGAAGTCCTGGACCTGAGCTTGGTGGTTCGCTCCTGTTCTGATCCTTCGGTTCCTTTGGCCGAAAGGTGGTGGGAGTGGGGCGCAGACGCAGTCTGAAGGTATGAGTCCGGGGTGGCCCGAACCGTTAGTTAGCCCCGGCCGCTCTGGCGTCGAATCGCTTCGTGTAACGTGAGGGTCACAGGCGGGCTGTCAAGGCGCGCTCTCGACCTGCACCGCAATGATGTCCAGGTCGTGGTATTTCTGGTGCCGCACCGAAGCGGCGTAGTGCCGCAACAGGCGGAACGAAATCTCGCGTTCGTCCACTATCTCGGGCTGTTCGCTCAAGTACGCCAGCCGGTCTTCGAGATTGTCCCCTGAGGTAGCCGCCAAAAACTCCAGCTCCGCCGCCCCTTCGGCGAGTCGTGCGGTGAGGATCAAGTGCCGTCCGTCGGCGGCTGCATCGTCCTCAGCTTGTTGTATCAGAATCGCCAGGGTCTCTTCCCCTGCGGCGCGCAACCGCTCGGTCGCCGGGTCGTCCCAGCCGATTTTCGCGGCAAAGGCGCGGAGGAACTCGTCGATCTTGGGCAGCGAGGCGACATCTAACTCGATCTCTAGACGTCGGCGGCGCGGCGCCGTCAGCTCCATGAACGCGGTCAGCAAGATCGCGGCAAGACCCCCAGCGGTCATGCCGTTGCCGAGCAAGGTGCCCCACGTCTTGCCCAGCAAATCGGCGAAGATCACCTGATTCTGAAAGCCCACGCCAATCCAGAACGACAGCCCCACCACCGCGGCCTTGCGGTAATTGAGACCGTTCTCGACGACCAGCTTCATACCCTGTACAAAGAGCAGGCCTATTAGCAGGGTTACATAGGCCGCGCCCACGGGGTTGGGAATGGCGATCAGGAGGGCTGTCACCTTGGGCGATAAGGCCAGTACCGCAAAGATGCTCCCGATATACACTCCGACGCGGCGCGCGGCGACCCCGGTGAGTTCGGCGAGCGATATACTGGTCGAGTAGGTCGTATTGGGGGGCGTCCCGGCGAGCCCGGACAACAGGTTGCCCATCCCGTCGGCGTTGAGAGCGCCCTGGACCAGGCGAAAATCGGTTGCCCGCGGCCGGCGCCGCGAGACCTGTTGAATGGCAACGCCGTCGCCAATGGTCTCGATCGCGCCTACTAAGGTAACGACCACAAACGCCGGCAACAGCGCCCAGAACTCTGCACTGAACGTCAGATCCAATCCCGGCCATGCGCTATCGGGAAGACCGATCCAAGGGGCTTCGATTACGGGCTGAATGTCGTATAATCCGAAGGGGGCGGTCACGGCGCAGCCCACCGCGATGCCGATGAGCGGTGCCCACAGCCGCCAAGCCACTGGAGCGCGCAACGCCAGCACCACAAGAGTAGCGAGCGTCGCCCCGGCCGCGGCCGGGGCCGCGGCCGGGGGCGTGGCCCCGGGCACATCCGCCAGCAAGTCGAAAACGATCGGCATGACCGTGACGGCGATCAGCATGATCACCGTGCCGGAGACGACCGGCGTGATGATCCGGCGCAGCAGCGAAAGCCGTGCGGCCAGGACAAACTGAAACAGCGACGAAACGACGATCAGGCTCGCCATCAGGGCCGGTCCACCCTTCACCAGTGCCGTGATGCAGACCGCGATGAAGGCGCCGGAGGTGCCCATGATGAGCACGTGCCCGGCCCCGATCCGCCCGACCCGGACCGCTTGCAGAACCGTGCTCACTCCACTGATCATTAGCGCCGCGAAGGCGATCCAGGTCAGGTAGCTCGCCGGCTGGTCGGCCGCCCGGCCAATAATGACCGCGCTGAGCACCACCGGTGCCAGGACGACCACCGCGGCCTGAAAGCCGACCCCAGCGGCGACTGAGTGGGGGGGCCGCTCGTCCGGCTCGTAGCGGATGTTTTCATTGACATGTGCCATTCAGCCACCTCTTCTCAGACCTGGCTCGAAAAAGGATTAGTACTACTTTGTTAATTGGCGGATAACGTGCTCATTGGTCCACTATTTTTGCCTATTTTGGTCGCAATCTTTCGGCCAATACCGATCAGGATTTGTGCTGTAAGGTCCGAAGAAACAGCGCATTACCCCAAACAGATCGCTTTCAAGCCTTTCGATAACCTGCTGAAAAATAGGGACTTATGGGACCAGCACTCCTAATCAACAAAGTAATATTAGGACAGATAAACGACCTTATCGGTAGTTAGGTCAAGTAAATTTTGGGCGATTTTGCCGCAGCCTTTGGGTGATCGGGGTGGGGTCACTTGACTTCGCTGTGCAGATGAGGCCATATTAACTATAATGGGCACGACGGCGACCCGACCCACGAGATCGAGATCGTCTTGGCTTGGGACGCGGACAGGCTCACCATCGAGATGGTGGACGACAGCCCGGCCTTCAACCCCCTGGACGACGCCCCCGAACCCGATTGATGTCCAGGTCGTGATATTTCTGGTGCCGCACCGAAGAGGCGTAGTGCCGCAATAGGCGGAACGAAATCTCGCGCTCGTCCACTATCTCGGGCTGTTCGCTCAGATACGCCAGCCGGTCTTCGAGATTCTCCCCCTCGGAAGCGGCCAAAAACTCTAGTTCCGCCGCCCCTTCGGCGAGCCGTGCAGTGAGGATCAAGCGCCGCCCGCGCTGGTCTGCCCGGAAGGCCTTGCCGAAAAATTACTTTTCTGTTTCGGTATTCCGAATTTCGCCGTTCCCCTCTGAAATTCGGAATTTTAGGGCGTGAAAAGGAAAACTTAAATTTCGGCAGAGCCGGAAGAGATCTGGTAGCATCCATGACGGTCGAGAATCCGGAGCGCATTATCCGGGAGCCATCTGATCGGCGATTAGGCGGTGGAGGAGTACTGCAGCGAGGAGCCGTTCCACAATCTGGACTGAATCGGTCCTCTGGGAGGCAACGCGCCAGCGCTGCAATGCGGCGGGCGTTTCCACATCGGCTTTTGGGATCCGCAAGCGCCTTCCTGCTCCTGGCGACTACCGGTCCGGCGAGCATACATGCCCAGGAAGGATGTCTCCCTCTCGCCTCATCGCACGCCGTCTCGATCAACGAATTTCTGGCCTCCAATATCCGCACCAACCCCGACCTGGACTTCGGTGAGTACTCCGACTGGGTGGAGTTGCAAAACCGCGAGGATTTCTGTGTGGATCTAAGCGGTTCCCAGTTGACGGATGATATGGAGGAGTTCTGGTCCATTCCCGCCCGGGCCATCATTCCCGCCCGGGGATTCCTTCTGTTGTGGGCAGATGGACGGGATACCACCGCACTGAGCTACCACGCCAACTTCAGATTGGATAAGGATGGGGAAACCGTTGCTCTTGTGAACCCGAACCGCACCGTGGTGGATTCGGTCTCCTATCCGGAGCAGGAGACGGATGTATCCTACGGCCGGGCGCCGAATGGACAGGGCTGGTTCTACCTGGCGGATCCGACGCCGGGGGGCGAAAATAGCGGCGGTCTTCACACCAATACGGAAACGGCTGCTCCACCGGAGTTTTTTCCGCGAGGGGGATTCTGCGAACCGGCGCAGGAGATCGCCATCGAACCTGAAGTCGACGGAGGCATGATACACTACTCGACAGACGGCTCGATTCCCACTCATCGATCACCCCGCTACCTCTCCCCCATCCGGTTGTTCAGCACGACGGTTTTGCGCGCCCGCACCTACCATCGGGATCGCCTGCCGAGCGCAACGGTCACACAGACTTATCTGGTCGGCGAACCCCGACACCTGCCCGTCGTCTCTTTGGCCACCAACCCGGACAACTTGTGGGATCCGTACGCCGGCATTTACGTCCTCGGCGAAAACGGAGTGCCGCGGCTGCCGGGAGAGGAGATCGTAGCCAACTTCTACCAGGATTGGGAGCGGCCTTTCAACCTGGAATTCTTCGACGCAGCCGGCGAACAGCGGATCAATCAGCCGGTCGGCGCCAAGGTCTCCGGTTTTTCGAGCCGGGGGTTCGAGCAGAAATCCCTCTCCATCTTCGCCCGCCGCCGCTACGGCAAGGATCATATCGACTACCGCATGTTCCCGGGTAAGAGCATCGAGCGCTTCAGACGCTTTCTCCTGCGCAACTCGGGGAACGACCACACCCAGACTCAGTTTCACGACGGCATGACGCAGAGCTTGATCGCCGGGAGAATGGACCTGGACTACCAGGCCTACCAGCCGGCGGTGACGTTCATCAACGGCAACTACTGGGGTATCATGAACGTGCGGGAGAAGATGGACGACTACTACCCCGAATCGAACTACGGCATCGACCACGAGGACGTCGAGATCGTCGATATGGATCACGGACGCGGATTGCCCCACCCGGAGCACTACGAAAATCTGCTGGATTTCATTCGCAACAACAGCGAACGGAAAAGCGAGAACTACGAGTACCTGAAAACCCAGTTGGATATGGATGCGTTCATCGACTACTACATCTTCTTTCTGTTCATAGCCAACAACGACTGGCGTCTCTCCTATGCCAACTCCAAGGCTTGGCGGCCCCAATCGGAGGGCGGCCGCTGGCGCTGGCTGGTGTTCGACACGGACGGAAGCTTCGGACAATCTGAAAAATCCGCCTATACAAAGAACGACATCGAAGTGAGGGTGCCGTCCTTCTTCCTCAACCATCTCATAAACAATTCCAGTTTCAGGCACGAGCTGATCCAGCGCTTTGCCGCGCATCTGAACAGCACCTTCGTTCCCGAACGCGTCATCGGCATCATAGACAGCCTCCAGGCCGCGATCGAGCCAGAGATGCCCCGGCACATCGAGCGCTTTCACCATCCGGCGGACATGGATGCCTGGCGTGAATTCGTGGAGGTGAGGAGAGAGTTTGCCCGTCGCCGGCCGCGCCACATCCGCCGGCACATCATGGATTATTTATCGATTGCCGATACCGCCCGCATCAATCTGCAGGTGTCGCCTTCCGGCGGTGGCGCGATCGCCGCCCACGGCGTGGCCATGCCGAACGGCGCCGGCGCGGGGCTGTATTTTTCGGGCCTGCCCCTGCGACTGAAGGCCACACCGAACATCGGCTTTCGGTTCGCCGGTTGGAATGAAACCTCCCCAGACGCCCCGGACTCCCTCATTCACCTCGTCACCGCCGCCGATACGATTACTGCGCTGTTCACGCCGGTCCGCCTGGGAACGCTGATCACCGGCGAGTTCATGGACCGCAACGATTCCGTTGCGAATCGGAACCCGAGAGTATTTGCCCTGCACCAGAATTCTCCCAACCCGTTCAATTCGTCCACTTCGATTCGCTATTCTCTCGCCACTGGCGCGGCAGTGACGATCTCTCTCTACAACCTCGGGGGCCAGAAACTGCTCACCTTCAGGCTGGGCAGGCAGCCGGCGGGGGACCATTTCATTCGATGGGACGGCAAGGATCGGAAGGGGGCCGCCTTGGCGTCCGGGTTGTATCTGTACGAACTGCGCGCCGGCGGATTCAGGCAGGTGCGCCAGATGCTTCTCCTCAAATAGGGCTTGAAGGGCCGGCGCCGGTCCGTTTGTGCCAAGGTGCTGAATTCTCATGAACGAAGCCACAGCGCATATAGAAGCGTTTCAGTCCGCGCTGGGGCTGAAGAAGCTTCCTTTCGTGTACGGTAAATCTGGGGCGGTTTTGCCGCAGCCTTTGGGTGCTCGGGGTGGGATCCCTTGCCCTCGCTGTGCAGATGAGGCCATATTAGCTATAGGCTGATACCACACAGGCACTTACTCACAATCAACTAACCAACGAGACTTGGGAGCCATGGAAATTAACGTCGAACGCGAAGACGGCACCTTGATTGCCGAGGTGAAAGGCCGGGTCGACAGCGCCAACGCCCGCGAATTCGAGCAGACGCTCAGTGCGGCTATCGGCGACGACCGCAACGTTCTTATCGATTTTGAGGGTCTTTCCTACATCAGCAGTTCGGGTCTGCGGGTCCTGCTGCTGGTGGCCAAGACGCTGCGGCAGCGGTCGGCGCACTTGGTGCTGTGCTCGCTTGCGGGGTCGATTCGGGAGGTTTTCGAGATCAGCGGCTT
Organism: Candidatus Latescibacterota bacterium; assembly: GCA_965219385.1. GTDB lineage: Bacteria > Latescibacterota > UBA2968 > UBA8231 > UBA8231 > CBDCNM01. The sequence continues at coordinate 856,469 of CBDCNM010000001.1, forward strand.
CGACAAGATCATTCCGATTCACGGCTCCCGGGCCGAGGCGCTGGCCGCGCGCGGCTAGGCTTTGGCTCGGAGCGCCGCGCTGCGCGCTGAACCTGCGCCCTTTGATCGGGGGAGCGGCGCATGCGCTGGGTGAACCATGCTCAGGTGGGTGGAAGGTCGGAACCCTAACCTCAAGCCCTCATCCATCTTACACTATGAATATATGACGCAAGTGCCCTGCAAGATTCTCTTGGTCGAGGTTTTCCAGGCGGTGCACGCATTCGCCGGCGAAAGGCCCCAATTCGACGACATCACCTACCTGACGTTGCGCTACAGCGGGCGAGAGCCATGAACGCGAAACGATCCTTGCGCATTGCGACGGAAATCGGCGAGTTGGCGCGGATTCACGCCGCGGTGGAGGAACTGGGGCAGGCCGCGGCTTGGCCGCCCGACCTCGTGTACCAGGTCAACCTCGTCCTCGAGGAGTTGGCCGTCAACATTATCAACTATGGGCACGCCGGCGACCCGAGCCACGAGATCGAGGTCGTCTTGGCTTGGGAGGCGGACCGGCTCACCATCGAGATGGTGGACGACGCCCCGGCCTTCAATCTCCTGGACGACGCCCCCGAACCGGATTTGTCGTCGGCGCTGGAAGATCGTCGGGTGGGCGGTCTGGGCGTTTATCTGGTGCACACCTTGATGGACGAACTGCCCTACCGGCGCGAGGAGGGCCGCAACCACCTCACCCTGATTAAGCGGAGGAAGGGATGAGGGGCGTGGTCGCCTTGCTCGCCGCGCTCGCTGCGGCTGTGGGGATTGGCGCCGAAGAGAGCGGCATCTCCGACCAGCGCATCCTCTTTGGCCAGTCCGCGGCCTTTAGCGGTCCCGCCCAGGAACTGGGCAAGAATATGCGGCGCGGCATCCAGGCGGCCTTTGCGGAGGCCAATCGGCAAGGCGGTGTCCACGGCCGGCAGTTGGAACTGCGGTCTCTCGACGACGCCTACGAACCCGAAGCCGCCATTGCCAACACCCGCCAACTGATCGAGCAGGAGGGGGTTTTTGCGCTGATCGGCGCCGTTGGCACGCCCACTTCTCGCTCGGCCACTCCCGTGGCCGCAGCCGTCGGCGTGCCCTACATCGCTCCCTTTACGGGTGCCGCCTTCCTGCGCCAGGCAAAGTGGCGCAACGTGATCAACCTGCGGGCCTCCTACGACCAGGAGACCGAGGCCATGGTCGCCCGCTTGACCGCGGACCTGGGCATTGAGCGCATCGCCGTGATGTACCAGGACGACTCCTTTGGTCGGGCCGGGTACCGCGGGGCGCGGCAGGCGCTCGAGCGACGCGGCATGAAGCCGGTGGCAATCGGGGTGTACCCGCGCAATACCACGGCGGTGAAGACGGCCCTGCTCGACCTGCGCAGCGCTACCCCCGACGCAGTGATCTTGGTCGGGGCCTACCAGCCGGTGGCGGCGCTGATCGCCTGGGCGCGGCACACGGGTTGGGAGCCCGTCTTCATAACCATCTCCTTTGTGGGCAGCAATGCGTTGGCCAGGAAACTCGGTCGCGCCGGCACCGGGGTTTTCGTCACCCAGGTGGTACCCTTTCCGACCAATGACACCCCCCCGGTCATCGCCTCCTACCGCCGAGCCCTAGCGGCCCACGCGCCCGAAGCCGCGCCCGGTTTTGTCTCCTTGGAAGGCTACTTGGCGGGTCGGTTGGCCATTGCCGCCCTCGAACGCTGCGGCCAAGAGGTCGATCGTGCTCGCTTTCTCGAGAGTTTGCGCGGCGCCGATCTCATCGACCTCGACGGCTTTGAACTCCGCTACGGCGCCGACGACAACCAGGGTTCGGACGCGGTCTTCCTCACCGCGATCGGCAACGATGGCGCGTACCACCCCATCAATACGCTGCGGGAGGCGATGCAGCCATGACTGGCCTACTGAAACGCCTGCTCGAGGGCCGCTTCCGCATCTCGGCGCAACTCTACTTGGGCATCGGCGGTGCCGTCGTCCTCACCATGGGCGCGAGCCTGGTCGGCTGGTTCTCCTTCAACGAGGTGGGCGATGCCCAGCGCCGCGTCAACGAGGACAGCGTCCCAGAGATGGCGGCCGCTTTCGGAGTCGCTCAGCAAAGCGGCACCCTGACCGCGGCGGCCCCGCGCCTGACAGCCGCGTCCACACCGGAGGATCTTGCCCGGGTCGCCGCGGAAATCGCCGCGGAGCGGGATGCCTTCAAAGCGCAGTTAGCGGCCCTGACGCAGCAAGGCGGCGAAGAGGAGCGCTTCGTGCGCATTCGCGGCCATGGCAACGCGCTGATTGCGAACATCGCGGCCATTGAGAGTTCGGTGGCCGAGCGTTTTGCGCTGAGTGCTCGCAGCGAAGCGCTGCGCGCGGAACTGGCCGAGGTGCGCAGCGAGTTGGATGGCATCTTGGTTCCGGCCATTGACGACCAGTTGTTCTACGCCATGACCGGCTACCGGACCCTCGGCGAAGCACCAGCCCCGCGCGAGCGCCACTTCTCGGCCGCGGAGTTCGACCGCTATCGCCACTTGGCCGAGTTGCAGGCGGACGCCACCATTGCCATCCAGCTTCTCGCCAGCGCCTTCAACCTTTCGGACGCGCCCCTGATCGAGCCCCTGCGGGAGCGCTTTGAAGCCGCGGCGGGCAGGATCGAGCGGAGACGGTCGGTGTTCGGAGCGGCCCCCTCGCACGACCGAATCGCCCAGGCCTTTGAGCGGCTGTTCCAGTTGGGTCTGGGCGAGGAGAGCGGCTTTAATCTGCGCACCCGCGAACTCAAGCTGGCCGCGCGCCAGCGGAATTTGCTCGCCCGCAATCGCAGCCTCGCCATCGACTTGGTAGCCGAGGTCGAGGGCTTGGTGAGCGCGGCCCGCATGAGCGCCGAGGAAGCTACCAACGCTTCCACCGAGGCGATCCTCACCGGACGCCGCCTGCTGCTGGCGCTGAACGTGGTCAGTATTGTCGGGGCCGTGCTAATCGCCTATCTGTTCGTCGGCCGGGTGCTGTTGCGCCGCCTCGAACGGCTGTCGGATCGGATGCGCGGCATGGCCAGCGGCGACTTGGAGACCGAGGTCGATATTGGCGGCCGCGACGAGGTCGCCGACATGGCCTCGGCGCTCGAAGTCTTCCGCCGCCACGCTCTCGAGGTGCAGCGCCTGAACCTGGTGGAGAAGCTGGCCGAAGAGTTGCAGGGCAAAAACGACCAACTCGAAAGTGTGCTGGCCGACTTGCGCCGGGCCCAGGACCAGATCGTCATGCGCGAGAAACTGGCGGCCCTCGGCGAACTCACCGCGGGCGTGGCCCATGAGATCAAGAACCCGCTGAACTTTGTGAAGAATTTCTCGGAGGTCTCGACGGAACTGTTGGAGGAATTGCAGGAAGTCCTCCGCGAGAGCGAAGGGCAGTTGGGCGAGGAACCACGCGAGTTGATTGACGAGATCTGCGGCGATCTCACCGGAAACCTCCAGCGCATCTGCGAACACGGCGAGCGCGCCAACGCGATTGTACATGCTATGCTGACAATGGGGCGGGGCGGGGGCGAGCGGCAGCTCACCGACATCAACCGCCTGCTCAACGAACACGCTCGGCTCGCCTACCACAGCGCCCGGGCGACCGACCCGAATTTCAACCTGACTATTGAGGAAGATTTCGACCCGGAGGTGGGCCCGATCAAGATCGTGCCGCAGGATATGGGCCGCGTCTTCCTCAATATGGTGAGCAACGCCTGCCACGCCACCGACGAGAAACGGCGCGCCGGCGAGGACGGGGAGGACTACAAACCGACCCTGTCAATGGCCACCCGGCGCCTCGATGATCGGGTCGAGATCCGCATACGGGACAACGGTAGCGGGATTCCGCCCGAGGTCATCGATAAAATTTTCAACCCGTTTTTTACCACCAAGCCGACGGATCAGGGCACCGGCCTCGGCCTTGCGTTGTCCAACGATATCGTGCGCGAACACGGCGGCACCATCCGGGTCGAGTCCGAATCCGGCCAGTTCACCGAAATGATTGTCGAACTGTCCCTGGTGCCGCCCTCTCACCTCAATTAGGAGACTAGCCATGCGAAGATTCACCAACGTCTTTTTGCACCAAGGCCACGGCGGCACCCTGGCGGGAAAGATACTCGTGGTGCTCGGCTTTCTGGCCTGCGCTACGACCGCCGCACACGCGGCCGTTGACGAAGAAACCTTGTTCGTCTTCAACACCTTCTCGTTCCTCATTTGGGGCGCGCTGGTGATGTGGATGTGCGCCGGATTCACCATGCTCGAGTCCGGTTCGGTGCGCACCAAAAACGCCTCCATGATCTGCCTCAAGAACATCGGCCTCTACGCGATTGCCGGGCTCGCTTACTACTTCATCGGCTACAACCTCATGTACGTTGATGTGGGGAAAGTGATCGGCTCGTTCTCCTTCCTCTACGGACCGTCGCCCGATGACCTCGCCCTAGTGGCGGGCAATGAGGACGCCAAGGCGGCTGTGATCAAGAGCGGCTACTCCACCATGTCCAACTGGTTTTTCCAGATGGTCTTTGTGGCGACCACCGCCTCCATCGTCTCCGGCACCTTGGCCGAACGGGTCAAGATGTGGCCGTTCTTCCTCTTCATCTTGGTGCTGACCGCGATCATCTACCCCATCGTCGGCGCGTGGACGTGGGGCGGTGGGTGGCTGACTGAGATGGGTTTCAAGGATTTTGCCGGATCGACCATCGTGCATAGCACCGGTGGCTGGGCCGCGCTGGCCGGCGCCTTGGTCGTCGGGCCGCGGCTGGGCAAATTCCGCCGCGACGGCACGATCAAGTCCACGCCGCCCTCCAATATCTTGGTGGTGACGCTGGGCGTCTTCATTCTGTGGTTCGGTTGGTTCGGCTTCAACGGCGGCTCGCAGTTGGCCCTGGGGAGCGCGGCCGACGTGGTGGCAATGAGTCATGTGCTGGTCAACACCAACCTGGCGGCTGCGGCCGGCGTCATGGCCGCCTTAGCCTGCTCGCGGCCCATCCTCGGGCGCACAGACCTGTTCGCCGGCCTGAACGGCGCCATCGCGGGTCTGGTCTCGATTACCGCTGGTCCCGATATCGTCGAGCACTACTGGGCGGTCATTATCGGCGCCATCGGCGGCATTTTGTGCACCGCCGGGATCAAGTTCCTGGAGAAGGTCAAGTTGGACGACGTAGTCGGGGCGGTGCCCGCCCACCTGTTCGCCGGTATCTGGGGCACCCTGGCGGTCTGCATAGTCGGCGGCGGCAACCTAGGCGTGCAGTTGCTCGGCATGGCGGCGATTGGCGTGTTCGCGTTCGGTGCCTCGTGGCTGCTGTGGCGCGTGCTGGCCATGACGCTCGGCGTCCGGGTGTCGCGCCAGGTCGAGCAACTGGGTCAAGACGTCGCAGAATTGGGAATTGACGCCTACCCCGAATTCGTGCTCATGCCAGAAGCAGACGACGAGAGTTGACCTGGAAACGCTAGCACGCAACGCACAGAGTCTCTATTGGATGGGCCGTTATCTGGAGCGCGCGGAGCATCTTTGCCACCTGCTGCAATTGCAGGCCGGCGCGCTGGTGGATCGGTCCATCCGAGAGCTCTATTTCGGCTGGAGCCGCTTGTGACAGCGCTTTCCCGAGGCGTTCACCGAGGGGAAGGTCGATTTTGAGGTGTTCAATCAGCTTCTGGGCGGTGAAGTACAGGGACTATATGTCCAAAAATTTCTAGACGGCTTCTACAACCAACGTCAGGGGGCGATCAGCCCTGCGGTCTCCGGGCCGCTCATCTCCAGGTGGTAACAAGCCGCTTCCAGATGGTTGCGCACCAGCAGATAGGGCGGGGCCAGGGCCGGGTTGTTCCAGGTCTTGCCCTGCAGGACGGTCATGCGGGCCACTTCGGCAAAAGCTTCGGGCCGGGCCCGCACCAAGGCCAGATCGCCGTTTTCGGCCTGGATGAGGAGCAAGTCGTCGACCAGAATGAGCTGGCCGTGGCCGTAGCGGCCCCGTTTCCAGCGGCGGCTGCCGTCCCGCAGGTCAATGCAAGTCAAGATGCCGTCGTCGAGGCCGTAGACAAAGCCCTGGTCGTGCACCACGTTAGTGAACTTGGCCTTGAGGCGGATCGATTCCCACACCACAGCCGGTTGCAAGTCGCCGCGGCTTGTGCGGTCCAAAAAGAACAGCTTGCTGCCGACGCCGTACCCGCTGCTGACCAATAGGCGGTCCCCGGGCAGGGGGACGGGTTGGGCCACGCAGGGGTGTTGCGAGGGCCACTCCTGCTCCCAGAGGAGGGCGCCGCTGCCGGGATCGTGGCCGGCCACGGTGCTGCTGTTGAAAATGACGATCTGCGGGGTATCGGCCAGGGTGGCCAGGGTGGGCGAGCTGTACCCGGCCCTGGTCTGGCCCCCGCCCCAGATAAAAGCGCCGGTATCCCGATGATAGGCCACTAGCGAGCGGTTTTTCGGCCCTCCGGCGCTTACTACGACTAAAGTGTCGAGCAATAGAGGCGAGCCACTCAGGCCCCAATGCGGGGCCTGAGCGTCGTTTTCAGCCACTATATCGCGCTGCCAGAGAAGGGCGCCGCTCGCCAGGTCGAGGCAGTTGAGCAGACCGGTGGCGCCCACGGTGTACACGCGGCCGCGGTCCAGGGTCGGGGTGGCCCGGGGGCCAATGCCGCCTTGGGGGGTTTGGTAGCGGGTGCTGTCGGAGTGGGTCCACAGTATTTGGCCGGTCCCCAGGTCGTAGCAGACGACTTGTTCCAGGGGACCGGCCTGTTCCTGGGTGACGGCCCGGGGGCCGAGCACGGCAAAGGCCGACCAGGCCGGTCCCACCGAACGCTTCCACAGCAGGGTCGGCGGCCGCGCTTTCCAATCGGGATCGAGGTGGTACCCGGACAGGACGGCGTTGCGTTGGGGGCCCAGGAATTGAGGGTAGGGTGCGCCGGCGGTGATGCTGTTGGCACTGCCGCCGTCGAGGAAGGTATCCTCCGGGTTGGGGCTCCAGTTGAGGATGGGCACCATATCGCCGGTAAAGCCGACGACGTGCAATTGGCCCAGGCCAAGGGCCAGTGCGAGGAAGACCGCCAGGATGCCCAGGCGCCAGCGCCAGGCCAGGCGCGAGAAAGCCAGCAGCCATACCAGGCCGAGCAATCCCGTCAGTACGAAAACCGCACCGGTTTGCATATATTGGTCTTGGCGGTTGTCCTGGTCGGGCAGCCAGATGGCTACCAGGGCGAGCAGGAGCAGGAGGGCCAGGAGGGCGACTGGCCACCAGCGCGGGGTGGGGCGCGGGGGAAGTTGGCTCACGGCGTTTCCTTTCTCAGCGCCAGGCGTGCCTGGGGTAGCGGCGCTCAAGTTCTTTTTTCACTTCCTACGAACCGAGGAATTGGCGGTAACAGGCCACCAGACGCTCGGTGGCCCTGGCCTCGGTATAGTGCTTCGCGATGTGGGCCCGTCCGGCCTCGCCCAGTCGGCGGCGACGCTGGTCGTCGGCCAGCAGGCCGGCCACGCCCTGGACAAAGCTATCGACATCTTTGAGGTCGAACAAGACCCCGGTGGCGCCTGGGTCAATGACCTCGCGACAGCCGCGGATATTGCTGGCGGCCATGGCCGTGCCCATGGCTCCGGCCTCCAACAGGGCCCGTGGAATGCCCTCGCGGTACGAGGGCAGGACAGCCACATCCATACTCAAGTACAATTCGGGCATATCCGAGCGCTTTTCCAACAGCACGCAGCGGTCGGCCACCCCATTGGCCGCCAGCAGGGCGCGGATATCGACCGCGTCGGATTGGTCCTCTTCGGTAATGCCCACCACCAGGAAGCGCGCCCGGGCGAATTGAGGGGCGATGCGCCCGGCCATTTGGAAGAATTCGCCCCAGCCCTTCTCGCGCACCAGCCGTCCCACCATGCCCACCACCAGATCATCGGGGGCCAGGCCCAGCTCGCGGCGCTTGTCCTGCCGGGCCCCAGGGTACAGGGCCCGGTCAAAGCGGCGCTCGTCAATGCCGCTGCCAATCCAGTGCAGCCGCTCGGGCTTTTTGTACTGGTGGCGCAGGGCGTAGTCGTAGTCTTGGCGGCTTTGAAAGAGCAAGTGGTCGCACCAGCCGGCGCACCAGCGCTCGGCCCCTTTGGCGGCCAACTGGTGCAAGCCGGTGCTGTTCTCGTTGAAAAGGAAGCCGTATACAGTGTGGGCGACCACGGGCAAGCGCGCCAGTTGGCCCAGGGGGGGGCCGAGCAGGGTGCCCTTGGGATTGTGCGAATGGACCATGTCGTAGTCGCCCTGGCGCAGGGCCCGGTACAGGGCCGCGGCGCAGCTCAGGTCGGTCCACAAATCGAGTTCGCGGGCAAAGGGAATGTGCTCTACTTGGAGACCGCCGGCAGCCAGCTGCGGCCCATAGCCCCGGTCGCCGCAAATTACCCGCAAGTCAAACCCGGCCTCCTGGAGGCGCAGCAGGCGGGTGCGCATGAGGTAGGCAATGTGGTCGGTGGGTATGATATGGGCTACCCGGGGACGATAGGCGGCCATATTTGCGAAAATCTCGCAGGATGCCCCGTCCTTGAAACGGGGATGAATGCGGGCGGTGCAGGGCTTGGCCAGGGCCGCCGACAGTCGGTCGATATCAGCGGCGGTATTGTACCCGTGCACGACAATGCGCCGGCGACGGTACCTGGTCGGGCAGGGCTCAAGCAAGGGGGCAGCCCCGACCCTCTTAGGGCAACTGCATGATCTCCACGCGGCGGTTGAGACGGCGCCCCGCCGCCGTGGCATTCGAACCGACCGGTTCGCTCTCGCCCTTGGAATCGAGCCGCAAGCGCTCCGCGGCGATCCCGTGCCCGACCAGATACTGCTTGACCGCCTGGACGCGCTTGAGGCCCAACCGGGTATTGTAGCCGACCGAGCCGCTACTATCGGTGTGGCCGCGCAGGAGCAAGGCCACCTCCGGGCGCTCCCGCAACGCCTGGAGGACGTCGGCCAGGATCTGCTGGGTCGGGGCAGACAGTTGGGCCGAATCCAACTCGAACAGGACCTTGGCCGGCCTCATGGGCGGGGGCATGGAAACGGCCAGGGCGGGCGCCTCGTCCATCTCCGCTTCTACCGGAGCCTCCTCGGGCGCACGACCCGCCGCCGGCTCGACCGGGGGTGGGGGAACTTGCTTTTTGTCTTGGGCCGTATCCATCTGCACGACGGGGGGGACTGAGGCCGGTCGGCGGGGCGAAGGGCCGCCAAAGCGGCCCAGGGTCAGCCCGATCGTCCCGTGCCACATGGCGTCGTTGCCGCCCTCCTCGACCGCATTGATCCCGTCGCCCAGGGCCAGGGTATAGCCGCCCGCCACTTCCAGGGCCACATGGTCGGACAGCACATATTGGAGCCCGGTAGCCAACGGGAGCATGGGCACGGCGCCGATGCCCTCCAGGCCGGGCGTGCGCAAGGGCGAAACCTGGGGCTGATCCCAATCGTAGCGCAGCAGGCCGACCCCCCCCGATAGATACAGATGCCACTGCCGGTGGACCAGCGGGCTGAACAGCACGCGGCCACTGACCATGCCCACATCGGTGCCCGAGTCCGTCGCATTGAGCCGCTCGTAGCCCCCGTTCACTTCGACTTGCCAGTGGGGCAGCAGGGCGCGCCGCACATAGACCGAGCCGCGGAGGTTGAGTTGATCCTCTAACTCGGTGTTGGGCAACAGGCCGCCCACATTGCCGCCGATGGAGAAGCCCGTGGGGGGCTGGGGGTCGGCTGGGGCGGAGGCGGGTGGGGCGGTTAGCCCTGCGGCGATGAGGGCGAGTAGCGCGAATGCGAAGGGGGGGGGGAATGAGGTGGTTTTCATAGCTATTCTCCTCGTAGGAGGTGTTAGGTAGGCCTCGAAAGCTAAATGTAGTCTTTAACCTCGGCGGCGGCAAGGGCTGAGCGCGGCCCACACCTCACATTGTTATTTTTACTAATTCCAATACCTTTTCATTTTTGATATAATTCATTTATTTACAATATGTTATATCCTAATACCTCAAAGTCCAGTAGAACCAGGTATTTTTAAGAAGCCTACGAATCTCCACCTCTCGGGCGATGACCAGGTAACCGTGACCTGGTCTGAAAGTCAAACGCGGTAGGCGAAGAGTTTTGCCCCGAACATTCTGATGCGGATCCCGACCGTTTCGCCGAGAGCGGAGATGTCGCTGCGGCCTTTCCAGGTTACCACCCGGTCTTCGCAATCGCCTATCAGGCGGTCACATTCAGCGAAACTGAACCCCGGAGCCGGGTCGGTGTCGGGCAACATCAGCGATGGGATCTTCTCCAGCAGCTCGACCTGAATCCAGCCGCCTGGTTCGCAGCGATAGTTGAGGTGCAACTCGTCGTGAGCGCGGAAGAGCGATGGCATGGTAAAGCGGCCTTGCGCTGGGGCGCGCAGGCCGCACAACCGATGCGGTCGCCAGCGCGCCCAACGAATCTGCAACGGCCGCCGCGCCGGAAACAGCGAAGGCACCTTGTCGGCCGGCGGATCGTGTATCACCGAATTTCCCGTGTACGGAGACGCCCAGTACCCGTCGGGTAGCTCCACGATTCCGCTGCGCCAGAAGTGCGCCGAACACTCGTCGCCATCCCCTTCGGCCCCCAGTGGCAGTATCGCCCTGCGCTCAGGGCGCGACCAGTAAAGCCCGTCGCGGCTGAAGGCGATCTGCCCGTCAATGGTGCTGGCGATCTGGTGGTAAATGGGGATCAACATGCCGTGCAGATCATCGCGGCCAGGGTAGGCAAAGTAGTTGGCCCCGTAAAAGGAGATGTCTGGAGGGTCCGCGGCATCGGGGTGCAGGATCAGCTTCGGCGCCGGCCAGCTACGGAAATCGTCCGTGCGGGTAAAGCCGATGGTGCGGATCTGTATCCCTTGTTCGAGTCTGCTGACACCGATGCCTTCGAGGACTTCGGCCGGGTAGCCCATAAGCTGTATATAGGCGAAATAGTTGCCGTGGTGCTCGTCGTAGCGGGCCGCGACGCCGCCATTGACCGGTCTGTATGCCACCGGTTCTTCGATCTGCTTCCAGTGGATGTGATCGGGTGAGGTCCATGCAGTCATGCGACCGTGGATTTGGGCTCTTGGACCGGTGTAGCCCTGTCCCCCCTGTTCCGCCTTTAAGCGTCGGCCTACTTCTTCTCCCTTCAGTTCTTCACCCGTGTCGGGATCGGCCCAGTACATGCGCCCCCCCAGCGCCTTGAAGCGCTGTTCGGGAGGGGCGCTGGGGTCTTCGAAGGTGCCTGTCGCTCCCTTGGCCGGACTGGAGATCAGGTTGTTGTGCTTCGAACCGTTGTACTCGACTTCGTTCAGGTTGGGCCGCGTCCAGTTGTAGGCATCTTCGCTGACGGCGTAGCCCTGACCCCCTGCGGTATCGTAGAGCATGTGGTAGCGCTCGTCTTCCCGCCATATACACAGCGGCGCGATCGAATTCTCCTCCCATTCTTTTTCTGCTTCGAGCAGGGGCTCGGATTTTTGCGCCTCTTCGATTTCGAAGCGAATCCCGGAGGGCGCGTCGTAGAGTTCGAGCTCGCCGTTCCGACTGGAGCCCCGGTGCCCCGGAAAGACATCGATCATGTCGACCAGCGGACTCCAGGCGCCGGTGTTGGGACGGATGCGAGGCGGTCGTGGCTTGAAAGGTTCTTTCTGTTTGTCTTCGCTATCTTCCATTGCAAGGGGGCTCAGCCAGCGAGAAGGGGGGACAGGTCACGCGAGACGGGGTCTGTCGCAGCCGGTTTTCGACAAGCGCTCAATGGATAAATAAAGCGCCTTTGGGGGTGCATGGTCAAGAAGCGGAGCCTCTTTCGCCCCATTCTGCGCGTGCAGGTGCTGCAACTGGAAAGAGAGCTGCGCAGCGCTGGCTACCGCCCGCGTCCCTACCGGAGCTTTTGCGTGTACGAGCCCAAGCTGCGGCGAATCTGTGCGGCCGACATCCGCGATCGCGTGGTGCATCACGCGATTATCCGCGTGTTGGAGCCGTACTTTGAAGCCTGCTTCATCCACGACACCTACGCCTGTCGCCCCGGCAAAGGGACGCACCGGGCCGTGCGGCGTGCCCAGGCCTTCAGCCGCCGCCACCGCTATGTTCTCCAACTCGATGTGCGCAAGTTTTTCGGCAGCGTGGATCACCCAATCCTCAAATCGCTGTTGGCGCGGCGGTTCAAGGATCGGCGCTTGCTGGCCCTGCTGGCGCGGATCATTGACCATCCCATACCCGGCGGTAGCCCGGGGCGCGGGCTGCCCATCGGCAACCTAACGAGCCAGTACTTGGCCACCTTCTACTTGGGGTACCTGGACCACTTTGTGAAAGACGAATTGGGGATAAAAGGCTATGTGCGCTACATGGACGACCTGTTGCTCTTTGGCGAGGACAAGGCCGTTCTGCACCGCCAGTGGGCGCTCCTGCGCGGCTTTTTGCACGACCGCCTCAAGCTGGACTTGAAAGAGGAAGCGGTGCGGTTGGCCCCGGTCGGGCAAGGGATTTCCTTTTTGGGGTTCAGAATTTTTCCGCGGATGATCCGCCTCCAGCGGGTGGGGTGGACCCGCTTCAAGCACAAGGTACGCGACCGCGAACAGGCGTATCGGGAGGGCCATATCGACGAGCGCGAACTGGTGCATTCCGTCCAGAGTTTGTTGGCCCATGTCCAGCAGGCCCGAACGCGGCGGTTGCGCCGACAATTTTTCCAGGGGTGAGAGCCGTCACCGGCTCCAATCGCGTCATCCGGGGCGGCAACTTCAACAATGACGCCCGGAATGTGCGGTCGGCGAATCGCAACAACAACTCGCCGGGCAATCGCAACAACGACGTGGGCGTGCGCCTTTTGAGCACGGGGTCTGGCCCGAAGAGACCTGTTTACGGATCGGTCTCCTGTGCCGGCGATCCCGTCCAGGCCCTCATCCTGCGGCCGGCAGAGCCGGCCCCAATATACTCATCGGGTGGCGGCTGGTAGGCTCAGAAGAGATCGACGGTGGCCGCCCGATTCCTTCAGGGAATTAAACGGTGAAGAGGCTCTATCAGTGAAACGCTGGTTGGACCGGCTCGCCCGCGCAGACTTGGTCGCGGGGACGGGGTTGATGTTGCCGCCCTTTGGGGGCGAAGGGCTGGGCTATGGATTCTTTGCCTCCGCCGGTTGTCCCCGGTGGGGGACTTTCCGTATAATATACGCGTCCGGCGTGGTGCTTGGCGCGTTTACCCCTTATTTGAGGAGGATAGTATGATGCGAAACAGGTTGCGCCTATTGACGGGCCTCGTTGTGTGCGGGGCCTTGGTGCTGGTCGCTTGCGGCGACGAGGATTCGCCTACGAGTGCCGGTGGTCGGGGAAACTCGACGGGCGATGCGAAGAGGTTTTCGCTGCCCGGTGGGGCGGCGATGGAGTTTGTCTGGATTGAGGGGGGTACGTTTTTCATGGGCTCGCCGCCTTCGGAGGAATGGCGTTGGGATGATGAAGGTCCGGTGCATGAGGTGGAGATCAGCGCGGGGTTCTGGTTGGGCAGGTATGAGGTTACGCAGGGTCAGTGGGAGGCGGTGATGGGGTGGCGGCCGTGGTCCGGGTCAGAGTATGAGTCCGGGAAAGAGTATGTGGTGTCGGATCCGTCTCATCCGGCGGTGTATATTTCCTGGAAAGACGTGCAGGTTTTCATAACGAAGTTGAATAGTGCGGCGGGGGCGGCACGGTATCGTTTGCCTTCGGAGGCGGAGTGGGAGTATGCGTGCCGGGCGGGTACCAGGACGCGGTGGTCGTTCGGGAATGACGAGCGTCAGCTTACGGACTATGCGTGGTATGGTGCCAATAGGTGTGATGTGGGTGGGGGGTGTTATGGCCGTGCGGTGGGTCTGAAGGGTGCGAATCCCTGGGGGTTGCACGATATGTACGGGAATGTGTGGGAGTGGGTGCAGGACTGGCATGACGGGGACTATTATGAGAGATCGCCTCGGGTGGACCCTCCGGGGCCTGAGACCGGCTCCTTCTTTCGCGTCCTCCGGGGCGGCTCCTTCCTCAATCTCGCCCAGGATGTGCGGTCGGCGTATCGCCTCGGCCGCTGGCCCGAGCTCCGCTACTACGACATGGGCGTGCGCCTTTTGAGGACTCCTTAGAGGCCCTAACAAAACTCTTTGAGGTACTTCCAACAGATGAGAATACATCCGATGTCGAGAAAGGCTTCATGGAGATCACCTCGTCGCTCCCAGCGGACTCGAAGCCGACGGAATTGGTGCAACCATGCCAACGTTCGTTCCACCACCCACCGATAGACGCCCAAGCCGCTGCCGTGGGCTTGCCCTCGCCGAGCCAACACCGAGCCGATGCCCCGCTTACGCAAGGCGCGCCGATGGGCTTGCGAATCATAGGCCCGATCCCCTTGCACCCGATCCGGCCGACGGCGCGGGCGGCCGACCCGACCGGCCACCGGGGGTATGCGATCCACCAACGGCAACAGCTGCGTCACATCATGCCGATGGGCCCCCGTCACCCCCGCCGCCAACGGCACCCCTTGGGCATCGGTGATTACATGGTGTTTGCTACCGGGTTTGCCGCGGTCCGTCGGATTGGGACCGGTGTGCGCCCCCCCCCAACCGCCCGCACCGAGGCACTATCGACCACCGCACGAGACCAATCAATCCGGTCGGCGGCCCTCAGTCGGTTCAACAGGATATGATGGACTCTTTTCCAGACCCCGGCTTGTTGCCAAGCGTGCAGGCGACGCCAACAGGTCATCCCCGAACCGCACCCCATCTCTTGAGGCAAATACTCCCAAGGGATACCCGTCTTGAGCACAAAGAGAATGCCGGTCAGCACCCTACGGTTATCCAGCCGAGGCCGCCCCCCTTGGGGGCCAACGGTTACGGGGGGCAAAACCGGTTCAATCAAGGCCCATAACCCATCGTCGAGTAACGGCTTGGCCATCAAAAACACCTCCATATCAAGACGGTAGAAGCAATACCGAAGAGGATAAGAATATAATGAAGCCTATACGCGATTCCAAGGTTTTGTTAGAGACTCTTAGTGTTACCCTTGGGTTCCTTTACCCTTTTACCCTTGGCTTGGGGGTTTCGCCTGCAGGGTGCCCCGTAGCCCTTAAGGGGGGCGTAGCGTAGCCGCCCCCGCCGGGCGGAGGGGTGCCCTGCAGGGGGGGGGATGTTTCTTACGGTTCGGGCCGGGTGCCTCAAACGCCGGTGGATTGTTGAACGGACCTTTGCTTGGTTGTTCAATTATCGGGTCCACTCGAAAGATTATGAGGTCTTGACCGCTAATAGTGAAGCGTTTATACACCTAGCCATGATCCATCTGCTGCTCAAGCGACTCGCCTGCTAAGGGTTTTAAAACGGCTTCTGAGAAAATATGAATTTCGCTGTTCTAGATCCGGATAGACGGCACGGCAGGTTCTGGCAGACTCAGGTAAAAGAAGGTCGTGATGAGGTACCTACTGGTGGGGATGCTCATACTGGGTTTCTGGCATGGAGGCGTGGCCGCGAAGCCGGTGGCAGTGTATGCGGCGGCGAGTTTGGGCAGCGCGCTGGAAGATCTGGCGCAAACAGTCGCGCAACGCGGCATGGAGATGAAGTTTTCGTTCGGCAGCTCGTCCACGATGGCCAAGCAGATCGAGGCGGGGGCGCCGGCGGATATTTATTTTTCGGCGCATGAGAAGTGGATGGATTACCTGGAGAATCGCGCTCTCATCGCGCCGGGCACGCGTGCGAATCTGCTGGGCAATGCGCTGGTGGTGATCGTCCCGAAAGGCGAGGGATTTGAGCTGGATCTGCGACTGGATTTCGATTTTGCCAGGGCGTTCGACGGGCGGCTGGCCCTCGGTGATCCCACCCATGTACCGGCGGGCATCTATGCCCGGCAGGCGCTGGAAACCCTGGGCTGGTGGTCCGCGTTGCAGAGCCGGATCGTCCCTGCCGGCGATGTGCGCGCCGCCCTGGCCCTGGTGGAACGGGGCGAGTGCCCGGCAGGGATGGTGTATGCGACCGATGCGGCGGTCAGCCAAGGCGTTGAGGTGATCGGGGTGCTGCCCGATTCTCTGCACGCCCCTATTGTGTATCCGTTGGCGGTTGTAAAGGGACGACACACGGCGACCGTGGTGGCGGCGTGGCGTTTTTTTCAATCGGATGAAGCCGCGGCCGTGTTTAAACGCTATGGATTCCAGGTGCTGGGCGCAAAAAACGGCGAGGAGGAGTGACCATGGGCAGGGGAGGGCATTGGGTTGGGGCCGGCCGGGCCGGGGGGCGAATCGTCCCACCTGATTTATCTGGCGGGGACGGATGCTGACGCCTGAGGAGTGGGAGATCCTGGCGCTGTCGGTGCGCGTGGGGGTGGTGTGCGTGCTGGTGAGTCTGCTGCCTGGGGTGCTGCTGGGCTGGCTGCTGGCTCGGTGCCAGTTTCGGGGCAAGGTGTTGCTGGACGGGCTGTTGCACCTGCCGCTGGTGCTGCCCCCGGTGGTGACGGGGTACATCTTGCTGGTATTGTTCGGGCGGCGGGGCGTATTCGGCGCCTGGTTGAGCGCTTGGTTCGGCATCCAGCTGGCGTTTACGTGGAAGGCGGCGGTGCTGGCGTCGGCCGTGCTGGGGTTTCCCCTGATGCTGCGGGCGATCCGCCTGGGGATCGAGGGAGTAGACCCACGGCTGGAGCGGGCCGCTCGCACCCTGGGAGCCGGGTCGGTGCGGGCCTTCGTCACGGTGACGCTGCGGCTGGCAAGCCCGGGGTTGCTGGTGGGGGGGTTGCTGGCGTTTGCGCGCAGTCTGGGCGAGTTCGGCGCGACGATTGTGTTTGCGGCCAATATCGCCGGCGAGACGCGTACCCTGCCACTGGCGATCTATACCTTTTTGAATCAACCCGAGGGCGAAGCTCCGGCGGCTCGGCTGGTGGTGATTTCGGCGGTGGTTTCTCTGGGGGCGCTGGTTTTAAGCGAGATGGTTGCGCGGCGGATGAGAAGATAGGGGAGAGTGGCTGATGCTGAAGATCCGGGTAAGAAAGCAACTGGCGGAATTCGCTCTCAATGTGGATGCGGTGTGTCCGTATCCGGTGACGGCGATTTTGGGGCCTTCGGGTGCGGGCAAGACGACGCTGCTGAATCTGGTGAGCGGCCTGTTGCGACCCGATGCGGGCGAAATTTGCGTGGACGATACCGTGCTGTTTTCGTCCGAGCAGAGGATCGATTTGCCGCCCGAGCAGCGGCGCATCGGCTATGTGTTTCAGGACGATCTGCTGTTTCCACATTTGACGGTGCGCCAGAATCTGCGGTATGGGTATCGGTTATTGGCTCGAGGCGATCGCCGTTTTGAACTGGACGCGGTGGTGGAGCTGCTGGAGTTGGGCACCCTGGTGGACCGGCACCCAGGGCATTTGTCGGGCGGGGAACAGCAGCGGGTGGCGCTCGGGCGGGCGATTCTGGCGTCGCCCCGGTTGCTGGTGATGGACGAGCCGCTGGCGTCGCTGGACCAGGGGCTGAAGGATAGGATCATTCCGTATTTGCGGCACATTCGATCAGATCTGAATATTCCGATGCTGTACGTGAGCCATTCGGTGGCCGAGGTGCTGCAGCTGACCGGGCAGGTGATGGTGTTGAAGCAAGGACGGGTTCTGGCGCACGGCGATTTTTTCGCGGTGGCCCATCGAGCCGAAGTGCTGCCGCTGCTGGAGTCGCACGGGTTTGAAAATGTGCTGCCCGTGGAGGTGGTGGATGAGACCCACGTGCGCTACGGCGAGGTGATTTTGCGGGTGCCGCCGTGCGAGCGGATACCTGAGAGCCGCATTTTTATTGGCATTCGGGCCAACGACATCATTTTGTGCCGGGAGCGGCCAAAAGGGTTGAGCATTCGCAACGCGATTTCGGGAACCGTGCTGGATGTGGTGCAGACCGAGGGGCGCGATCTGGTGTATGTGGAGGTGGGCAAGCGGCTGGCGGTGGAGGTGACCCACGAGGCCGTGGACGAACTGGCACTGAAACCGGGAGAAGCGGTGGTGTGCCTGATCAAGGCGCATTCGATTCGGATTGGACCGGATGTGGAGTGAAAACGCCACGACATGGAAACTACCTTACTACCTGTCCGCGCGTTGCTGGTTATTCAATAACAATTGCTATTGAGAAGGGAGAGAAGATCATGCGATGGACGTATTTGCCGGAAGGGATAAAGATGTGTACAGGTGGCATCGCCCTTTGCGTCGGCACAGCCCTTGCCGGATGGCTGCCAGGGCCTGCTCAGGGCCAGACCCTGCCGACCGAAGAGCACCCGAGTCTTCTTTTTACGGCCGACCAGATTCCCGTACTCAAAGAGCGCATACAGCGCGAGCCCTATGCCACCTGGTGGCAGATTGTCCTCGATCGGGCCGAGTCCGTGCCTTCCAGTATCGCCGCTGAGCGCACCAAGGCCCGTTTCGCCAAGAGCCTGGCCTTTGCCTATTTGATGACCGACGACCCCGGATATGCCCGGCAGGCCGTGGAATTGCTCCTGGACATGAGGTTCCCACCGCGGGGCGGCGACCTGGGCGAGCCCCACAACGAAGGGGAGGTGGTGGCGCTTTATGCCCTGGCCTATGATATGATCCACAACTTCGTCCAGGACGATGCCGCAGCCCTCGAGGAGATCCGCACCATCCTGGCCGAAGAGGCCCAGCGCATCCACGATGGCATTGTCATCCAGGAGATCGACCTGGGCTTTACGACCCTGAAGATCCGCCTGGACAACACCCCCGATCCGAGGGATTTGAGCGGCAATACCCTGCACCTGAATAACTGGCACGTGCGGGCCTACGGCGGCCTGGGTATGGCGGCTTTCGCATTGAGCGATCACCCCGGCGGCGACGATACCCCGCAGGAGTGGGCCGACCAGGCCTTCGACTTGGTCACTCGCTCGCTGTGGCACCAGATAGACGAAATCGACGGTGGGTATGCCGAGGGGCCGTTCTACAGCCGTTATGCCGCGGATGTGTACCTGCCCTATATGTTCGCGCTCAAAAAGTTGACGGGGGTCAATCTTTTCGTCGATGCCACAATACAGAAGATGCACGACTGGTCTTTGAACCTGCGTCTGCCCAATGGTAAGCGGCCCAATACCGACGATGGCCATCTGGACGACTTTTACGGCCACTACCTGTCCGCGGTGTACGCGAACGGGGGGGTGAACCGCTGGGACTGGGAAAACAATGTCGATGGACTCTACGTGCGCGAGTTTTCCGAGATGGACGCCATTGCCCTGTACGACGACAGGGTGGCGGCCCAGGAGCCTGCCCATGGCCCGACGATTTTCATGCCCGCAGCCGGCGATGCGGTCTTTCGCAGCGACTGGTCCACCGGGGCTACCTATATGCTGCTGCGCGGCGAGCATGGCCGGGCGCGCGCCCAGGGCCTGGCCCACGAGCACCCGGACGAGACCAGCTTCATCATCTACGCCGGCGGTGAAATGTTGGCCCTCGATGCCGGGTACATCAACTTCGCCAATCACGACAAGGTGAACCGGGGCCGCAATCACAACGTAATCCTGGTGGATGGGGAAGGCCCTCCCCTCTACGTCGTCCCTCTTCTGGGCCAGGCCATAGACGGGGGCAACGATGCCTTTATAGAGGAGTTTTTCACCAGCGATTTCATGGACTACGCCGAAGTCAGGGCAGCCTATTCAGGGGTGGATATTCGCCGCCGCGTCATGTTCCCGGGCAAGGCTTACTTCGTCGTGGCCGACGAGCTCATGGACGACCAGACACACCACTACGAATGGCGTCTGCACGGTCACGGTGGGGGCCGTAGCGGAGGCGCGTACGAGCGCACGGGCAATCTGGCGCGCTGGACCCGGACTCGGGCTGAATTGCTGGCCTATATGCCCGATGGCGGGGGCCTGGCCTTCAGTGAGCGCGACACCTTGCATTCG
The DNA here is from genome assembly GCA_965219385.1 of Candidatus Latescibacterota bacterium. GTDB lineage: Bacteria > Latescibacterota > UBA2968 > UBA8231 > UBA8231 > CBDCNM01. The sequence continues at coordinate 876,308 of CBDCNM010000001.1, forward strand.
TTCGATTTCCTGGAGGAGCCGACCCACACCATGTTGCTGGTCGAGCAGACGGGCGCCAATGCGGAATTCCTGACCATATTGTATCCCCGCTCTCTAGACCAGGCCGAACCGGCCTTTTCCGGAATTGAAGCTCGGGGAGGAAAGGTCGCGCAGCTCGAACTCGGCCAGAGACAGGACCTAGCCTGGGTGCAGACGGCAACAGCCGCTCATATCGTCTTCAGCGGACCGGCGGGTTCACTAGACAGCGATGGCAGGTTCGGGTTTGTGCGTTACGAGGGGGGGCGGCTGGGCGGCTTCAATGTCCAGGACGGCAGCTATTTGAATTCCGGCGGAAAAGCAATCTTCAGCGCTTCGCAGGCCGTGGATTTCAGCCTGGCAATCACCCCGACCACGGTGGAGGGGTTTGTGCGCGGACCCGATGCGGGGTACCAGGTATCCATCGCCATGCTGGGATCTGTGGAAGAGGTGAAATTCGACGGGATTCTGGTGGATATGGCGCTGGAGAACGATATCTTGACCCTGGCGCTGGAGGGCGAGGGCGCTCTCAGCTTGGCCCAGGACACTGCTATCCTGGACGGACGGGCGGCCCGACCGGCGAGGTTCCAGCTGCTGCAAAACTACCCCAATCCCTTCAATGTGCAGACCAGCATCGTCTACCAGGTCGCGCAGGACACCCGGATCCGGCTGAGCATTTACAACCTGGCCGGACAACAGGTGCAGCGCCTGGTCGACCAGATCCAGCCGGCCGGGGCCTATCGGGTTTTCTGGGATGGAACGGATGCGGCCGGAAAGGCCGTGGGCAGCGGGGTGTATATTTACCGTTTGCAGGCCGGGGAAAAGCAGTTGACCCGGCGCCTTTTGCTGCTGAAATAATTGAGATCCCTCAACTTTTTCCGCTGCATCCGCATCGGCCAGTACGATCTGCAAATGGACTGAGACGGCTTTCTAAGAAGCCTTTTTAAAATTCCTGGTCGCCCGAGCCCGAGCGCATTGGCTGCCTTGTGCCAGGCAAAAGCGGCGGACAAGGCGGGCGAATCCGTACATCCAGCCCGACCACGTCATCTAGAGAGTTGAGCGGTCTGACCGCGGCCAAGGAAGTTGTAGTCCAGCGCGATCAGGCCACAGCTCAGTTCTTCGATCGCACCTGAAAACTGGGGAGATAGAGCCCGCGAGTAAAGATCCTGGACTTGCACCAGGATGGTGGCTTTGCCGTGCTCCTCCTGAACGTGGATATCGGGGTTGCCCAGATAGAGCAGGCGCCGCAGATTGCGGGCGGTTTCGGCCACCAGATTGGAATCGAGCCGGTCGCCCAGGACAAAGAGGAGTTCGCGGCGGATGACATGGGTGTGGGTGCGGGTATTTCCCTGGATGGTTATGCTGTCGATGACTGAGGAAGAATTGGCAGTGAGGACCGCCTGGCAGAAAGGGGGAAACACTACCAGAAAACCAAGAAGGGATATGCGGCTCATTGCATTGCAATATCTAGTAGGTGAAAATGCTATAATACAGGCAAAGGACATTATCGTCTCAAAGATATCAAGCCCGGGCCGAGGATTTGCCGCTATTTCCGGTTTTTAATATACTGCTCTACTAAGAAGCTTTCTTAAAACCCCCGTCGGCCTTCGCCCGGCTGCCGCTTTTGCCTGGCACAAGGCAGCCAATGCGCTCGGGCTCGGGCGACCAGGAATTTTAAAAAGGCTTCTAAAAATTGGCCGCCGTAAATTCCCAGCCCAGGATAACTACTTCCGAGCAAGGGTCCCATGGCAAAGATCAGCTTAAAGAAAAGAATCCAGAACGGCGAGACCGTGGTGGGGGTCAGGGTCCCCGCCACTATTTCAGGAGATGATTTTAAGGCCGCTGTGGAGGAGCGGCCCTACGACTTTGTTTTTACCGATGGGCAGCACTCGGCCCTCAGCGAGGATAGACTGGTCGAGTTTTGCGCCATGGCGGATGCATTCGATCTCCCGGTCCGTTTTCGCATAAAGCATACCAGCCAGGCTTACTTGATCGGCAATTACCTGGATCTGGGGCCGTCTGGAATAGAAGTGCCCCAGGTTGGGCAGGAAGCAGAAGCGGATGAAGCTATAGATAGTTTTTATTATCCTCCTCTGGGGCATAGGAGTTTTGGGGGCGGGGCGAGAAAGAATGTGGATGAATTCCCCGATTCGAAGAAATACGGCAAATGGTGGAACGACTATGGCATATTGTGGATTCAGGTGGAGTCTGTCGCCGGGGTGACCAATGCCTATTCGCTGGCAAAACCAGGAGTCGATTGTCTATCTTTCGGACCTACGGACCTGAGTATCGATCTCGAGTACCACCCCCATCCCTATCTGAAAACCATGGATGATTGCATCGTGTACGTAGCCAGAGCCCTGGAGGGTACCGCTACCGGCATTTGTTTGAGGACCACAATGGATCAACAGAAAAAATACGCCGATCTGGGGGTCAACGTGTTTCTCTTTGCGCCTGGTTCGTGAGGGAACAGCCGTGGACGCACCTGGATGATCTACGCTCAACTGGTCCGCTTTCTCGTTCCACTGATGTTCACCCAGGTGGTCCAGGAATTCGGTGGACAGTTTTTGAACGGGGGGATGGCCCGGGCTCCTCAGGCCACCCGGATCCTCGCGGCCTATGGGTTGGCCTGGGGCCTGACAGGCTTCCTCACCAGTAGCTTGTCGCAGATAAGCCAGGTGGGGCTGGTCCTGGTCGAAAGCCACAGGGCCCGGTTGAAAATACAGTATTTCGTCTTGGGGAGTGGGGGATTGCTGGGCGCTGTGCTCTTGTTTCTCGCTCTGAGCCCGATGGGGGTATGGGTGATTGATGAAGTGCACGGAGTGGGGGGCGAACTGGGCAGGGTCGTGAGACAGGCCATCCTCTGGCTGGTCCCCATGCCGGTTCTGGAGGGATTGGTTCGGCTGTATTCAGGTTTATTGCTGCGGGTGCGGCGCACCGAGGTGCTCAGCTATGCCATCACCGGCAGCGTAGGCGCCAGCATTTCCGCGGTGTTCCTTTTCCTCCCGCTCCAATTTGTTCAACAACAGCCGATTCGTCTGCCCATTCTGGTTACCTATGTGGGGCTACTGGTGAATCTGGTTGTCATTCTGTGGGGCTACCGGAGGTACGTCAGGGCCGAGCTTGCAAAAGAGACCGGGGATGTGGAATTGCCTTACGTGCTCAACTTCTTCTGGCCCCTGGCTCTGGTCATGGCCATCCAGGGGCTGAGCCGTCCCCTGGTCAACCTCTTTGTGTCCAGAGGACCGAATGGCGCGGAGGCCGTCGCCGCTCTGGCGGTGGTCTACACCCTGGCCCACATGGGCTATGGTTGGTTGAATGATATGCGAAGTTTACCGGCTGCTTTTGCAGGGACCACCAACAGTCTACACGCCATTCGTCGATTTATTTCCGGGTGCGGTTTGCTGTCTTTTATGGCCATGGCGATCCTGTTCTGGACGCCCTTGCGGAGCTTTATCCTCGAAGAGTTGATCGGCATAGAGTCCAACCTGGCCGAGCTGTGTCGGATACCGCTTGTCATCTTTACATTTTTCCCTCTTGTAGTGGCGGTGCGCGCCTACCTGCACGGGGTTGCCCTCAAGGAGCATCGCACCAAGACCCTGGCTCCGAGCGCGCCCTCCCGGATCGGCATCATCTTTGGGGCCCTGGTGGTGTTGCCTTGGTCCGGTCTGCATGGCGCCACCCTCGGTGTGGCGGCATTGTTGTGCGGTTTTGTCCTGGAAACCCTGGTGGTTTGGTGGAGGGGGCAGGGCCGCGAACCCGCGGTAAAATAAGAAAGAAGATATGAAATCACGTGATATGGCCGGCTGTGGGACAAGTCGCCGTAGAGGATAGCGCTGTACCCGATCCGGGGCCTGGACAAGTCATGGAGTGGAAGTAACGCGGACCCAGGTCGGCTCGTGTCCTCGATCAAATTGCTTGCGCTTCTCCAAAGGCTTTTGTACCATTCAACGGCAGTCCGTCTACATTTATTTTTAACAAGGAGTCCGAATATGCAACTGGGAAGAGGGTGTTTGAGGGTATTGGCTGTGCTGTCCGTAGTGGTTTACAGCCCGTTACAGCCCGTCCATGCCGATCTATCCGGCTTTATAGGTTCAGTGAGATTCGACGAGGACGCCAATCTCAACCCGGGTATGGGGTTCGGGCTCCGCTGGGGAAGATCGAGCGGACTGATTGGTGGGGAGACCTCGGTGATGATCGTCCGGCCCGAGCGCGACCTCAAAGAGATCAAGGAATCCGCTACCGCCATATTTTACGAAGCTCGGTTGCTGGCCAACATTCCCGCCGGTGTGGTTTCTCCCTTTGTCGGAGTAGGTTTCGGGCAGATCATTGTAACCGCTACGGATGTTCCCACCAGTGTGCCCGGTGTGCCCGCTGAAAAAATAGAGGCCTTTAAAGCCGTGTCCAAGTTGCAGATCAGCAATGCCCTCAGCTATGGTGGGGGAATCCGTTACAGCCTGAACGAGCGGGTGGATTTGAGGGCGGATCTGCGTCAGTACCTGGTCTTTTCGGTTGCGGGGCTGGCGGCAGAGCAATTGCAGAAACAGGCGGGTTTAGAGCCTGAAGAAAGCACCGTGCGGTACAATGAACTCAGTGCTGGCGTGAATTTCCGATTCTGAGAAGCCTTCTGAAGCCTTCTGAAGCGCCATCTCTATCACAGTCCAAGGATAAACCCAACGGACAAAGCGCTCGGGATGGGCGGCGAAGGCCGCGTCGAGTACCTCTTGGCGCTGGTTTTGGACTGATGCCGACATAGACAAAGAAATAAAGCCCCTTGGCCGGTTCCCACGGCTTCCTGATGGCCCATGTGTTATTGGTGGCGAATTTTGGATTTTGTGCGGTTTCCGACGACGATCCCGATCTCCTGTGAGATCGTTTTTTTTATGAAAGTGTTGCAGCTAGGACATATCACCTCTGGATACCACCCGCGCCAACCCGTGATTCGAGGGATGGACCTCGAACTGGGCGCCGGCGATTTTCTAGGGCTAATAGGTCCCAACGGATGCGGCAAAAGCACCCTGATCCGGACGATTACCGGGGTGATTCCTCTTTGGGGGGGCACAATTTACCTTGGCGGTCGCAGCTTGAATGCACTTTCGCGCAAGGAGATAGCCCAGTTTGTCGGAGTGGTCCCTCAAGATACCTCGAGCAAGTTCGCTTTTACGGTGCGCGAAATTGTTGCGATGGGGAGGCATCCCTATACAGGCTGGTTTAAACGAGCCCATGTACAGGACCATGAGATCGTTGAGGAGACGCTTGAACAGACCGGGATCTCCCATCTGGCCAATCGCAATGTGCTGGAACTGTCGGGTGGTGAACGCCAGCGGGTGATCATCGCGCGGGCCCTGGCACAAAAGCCAAAGGTCCTGTTGCTGGACGAGCCTACCAACCACCTGGACATCAACCACCAAGTGGAGGTCTTCGACTTGCTGTACCGGCTAAACCAGGATCGGGATCTGGCCCTTTTGTGCGCAACCCACGACCTGAACTTCGCCGCCGAGTACTGTGCCCGGATCCTGTTGATGAGCCAGGGCCGGACCTATGCCTTTGGCTCGCCCGAAGAAGTGCTTACCAGGGGTATCATCAGCGAGGTGTACGGCATTGAGGTCAAGATTGAGTGTGGGGGAGCGGGCAGTGGACCAAGGGTCATTCCCATATCGGGAAAGTCGCGCCAAGAACAAGAATAAGAGAAAGGCAGCGGGCACCATGGATAAAGGCAAGGTTTGCATCGGCCTTGCAGGCCTGTGGATCGGGCTGTCGGGGTACCCTTGTGGGGCGACCGGGGTCAAAGACGATCTGGGCATCGAGGTGGGGCTGGCAACTTCACCACAGCGCATCATTTCCCTGGCCCCGAACAATACTGAACTGCTCTTCGCGCTGGGCTTGGGGGAAAAATTGGTCGGGGTCACCGAGTATTGCGACTATCCGGAAGCAGCCCAGAGCATTGACAGGGTGGGCGGCTATTCCACCATGAGCGTAGAAAAAATCGTCGCTGCCGATCCGGATCTGGTGGTGGGAGCCCGCGGCAATGATCCAGAGGGGCTTGAGACCTTAAGGCAAATGGAAATCAAGGTTTTTGCACTGGATATTCAAACCGTGGATCAATTGCTCCTCGCCGTCCAGCGGCTCGGTGCATTGACCGGAGCCGAAGCCCAAGCCGAGATCCTGAGGCAGGCCTGGAAAAGGCGGGTGGAGCAAGTAAAAGCGGCGGTGGATACCCTTGCGGAGCGTCCGGGGGTGTTGTGGGGGTACTGGGGCGAGACAGTGTATACAGCCGGCAAAGGCAATGTGATCGACGATGTGATCCACCTCGCCGGAGGTGAGAACGTGGGCCGGGCAGCACCCGGCACCTGGCCCCAGGTAAGTGTGGAGACCATAGTTTCCTGGGCGCCTCAGGTAATCGTCACCACCTATCTACCTGGACATGCAGGAGAGGATTTTCTCCAAAAAGAAATCGCCAGGTTGCAGGGAATGGATGGCTGGAAGAGCGTATCCGCGGTGCGCAAGGGCCGGATCTACTACGTGGAATCCGATTGGTTGATGCGCCCGGGGCCGCGCCTCATAGATGCCCTGGAGCAAATGGCCGCCCTGTTTCATCCGGGGGAATTTAAAGAACCATGAAAAGCTTTGTGCCCATGAACCTGGTCGTCCTTGTTTTGCTGGTACTGCTGGCGGCTGTAGCCATCCTTTCGCTGGGGACGGGACCGGTGCCCATTGCGCCAGGAAAGGTTTTTGTCTTGCTGATGGCAGGCGGGCTTCCAGAGGATGCGGATGAGAACACCGTCCGGCTTGGGAGCATTGTCTGGGACCTGCGCATGCCCCGGTTGTTGCTGGCCGTTCTGGTAGGGGCTGCGCTGGCTCAAAGCGGGGCCGTAATGCAGGGGTTTTTCCAGAATCCCATGGCCGATCCCTTCATCATCGGGGTTTCTTCAGGAGCGGCCCTGGGGGGGGTCCTGGCCTTGTCTCTGGCCATTGATTTCTGGTTTTTGGGCATCAACGCCGTATCGGTTTTCGCCCTTGCCGGCTCTTTGGGGGTGACCTTTCTGGTATACGGCATTTCTTTGCGCGGAGGACGTTTGCCGCCCACGGTCGTACTCCTGAGCGGCATTGCAGTCGGGTCGCTGGCGGCGGCGCTCACCTCGTTCCTCTTGATAACCAGCGACAGCAACCTGCAACAGGTACTCTACTGGCTGATGGGCAGCCTGGCCTCCCGACGCTGGGAACACGTCGAGATGATCTGGCCCTACATCTTGACTGGTTTGCTCATCTTGCAGTTATTTGCGCGCGATTTAAATCTGATTCTCCAGGGTGAGGAAAATGCCCGCCACCTGGGAGTGGAGGTGGAAAGGGTAAAACGCGTCCTGCTGGTCCTGTCCGCCCTGCTGGCGGCTATCGCCGTGTCGGTGAGCGGCATCATCGGCTTTGTTGGGTTGCTGGTACCACACGTCATGAGGCTTCTGGTCGGTCCGGACCATCGCAGACTTTTTCCCGCTTCTATTCTGGGAGGGGCCGTGCTGCTGGTGGGGGCGGATGTGGTTGCCCGCACCGCGATCGCACCGGCCGAGATTCCCATCGGCATCATCACCTCGGTCCTCGGCTGTCCATTCTTTCTGTACCTGTTGAGCCGGCGGCAGGACGCGATTCTATAGAAATTCACCCAGAGGAAACCCCATGGCCCGAGCGGCGATGTTGCTGGGCCCCCATTCCCATGCGGAATAGCAGGATTAACCTGGAAGGGAGCGAAAAATGCGGGCATTGGTATACGGCTTGTGGGTGTTGTGGTTGGGGTGCCAGAGCGCATCCCTGACTGCGGCCAAGATCTACCTGCGGGAAGGAGAAGCCGACAAAGCTAGGCAGAAGCTGGAGGAGGCCCTGGTACGGGAGCCGCAAAATCCCGAGGTGCACTATTTGCTGGGCAAAGTCGCCGCTGCGGCAGGAGATTACCAGACCATGGCTTCGGCCTTTGAAGCATCCCTTGGGCTGGGGCCTGATTTCCAATCCCAGATCCAGCAGCAGCGCCGGCACTACTGGGCCACAGAATACAACCAGGGGGTGGCTTTCGCCACGGCCGACCCGGCGAACCTGGCCGCTGCCCGGCAGTCTTTCCGCAAGGCGCTTACCATTGATTCGGGCCCCCTTGAAACTTGGCGCAACCTGGCTTTTGTCTACTATCATCTGGATAGTCTCGAGGTGGCGATCGAGGCTTACGAGCACATCCTTGCAGAGAGCCCTGCCGACTCTGCAGCCCTTGCCCACCTCGGGGTATTGTACCTGGGGCAGGAGCGCTATGCCGAGGCAGTTGAGGCCCTGACCAGCCGGCTCGAAAACGGTCCGGCTTCCGTCGATGCGTACCTCAATCTCGGAGTCGCCTACGAACAACTGGAGCGGGCGGAAGATGCTGAAAAGGCCTATCGAGAGGCGATCCTTCTGGAGCCCCAGTCCGCCGCCGGCCACTACAACCTGGGAAATTTGTACTGGCACCGCCGGGCCTACCAGAAGGCTATAGTGGCCTATAAGAAAGCGGTGGAATTGAGCCCTGGAGATAACAATTCTCTGTACAATCTGGCGGTATGCTATCTGAGCACAGAGGATTTCGACAGGGCTTTGCCCCTGCTGGAAGATCTGTCGGAGCGCATGCCGGACAGTCCTTTGATCTGGCGCGCACTGGGCCGGGTTTATGCCCACAAGGGCAGGGTCGAGGAAAGCAAGCGCGCCTATGAAGAAGCCGATCTGCTTGGGCCTTAGAAGCCTTCCTGGCACCATCCCCTCCCGATCTCAAGTCCGGTATATCCACCTTGGCACGGCAGGTTTTAGGCCTTGATTTTTTTTGTCCAAAGCTTATTTTTATATTTGCCTAAATAATTTAAAAGGTAAGTCTAATTGAGGAGGTCAATAATGAACCTCAGGTTTGTTTGCCCCGGGCCGCTCGCCTGCGTCTTTCTGGGCGTCCTGGGGTGTGATACCCTGATGACGGAAACCCCGCCGGCAGGAGATGACTTCGAGTCCCCCTTTGATGGCATGTCGCACGATTTGAACCTGGCTTTTGCCGCAGGGGATGAGAATTTCGAGCGGTTCTTTACCGTGGAAGAGGGGCTGGGGCCGATTTTCAATAATGTGGGTTGTGAAGGATGTCATCCAGGCGATGGCAGGGGAACCCCTGACCTGGGATTTTTTCGCTTTAGCCAGGGAGGCGACCTGGCCCTGGGCCTGGGGGGCGCCCAGCACCAGGACAAGGCCATCCCGGGGATTCCCCTTGAAACCATTCCCGCGGGAGTCGATTCATCATTCAGGATGCCGCCGCCCGTATTCGGGGTGGGGTTGATCGAAGCGATTCACCCGGACACTATTGAGGCCCTCGAGGCACGGCAGAATGCCGATACCGGGACGGCCGAAGACGACGGTATTACCGGGCGCATCAACTGGGTCACGGCCCCGGATTTTGTCCCCGAATCCCATGTGGGCGGAGGGGCTGGACCTCAACTTGGCAGATTTTCCCGCAAGGCCCAGGTCTCTTCCCTGCTCCAGCAAGTCGCCGAGGCCTACCAGCAGGACATCGGCATCACCAGCCCTTTCATTCCCGCGGAAAACCCCCACCCCCAAGCCGGGGGCGTGGCCATCGGCGACAATGTTCCGGACCCGGAAATCCCGGCCTCGACCGTGCTCGAAACCGTGTTGTACGTGCGTTTGCTGGCTCCCCCTGCGCGCGGGGAAGAAACCGCGGAGGTGCTGCGGGGAGAGGCCATTTTTGCGGAAATCGGCTGTGCGACCTGTCATATCCCGACCCTTGAGACCGGCGCGAGCCCGGTTCCTCAGCTGAGCAACCAGAATGCCGATCTCTATTCGGATCTGCTGCTCCACGATATGGGGGACGGATCGAACGGCCTGGCCGATAATCGCCCGGACGGAGATGCCAGCGGCAGAGAGTGGCGTACCGCGCCCCTGTGGGGGACCCGGATCGTTGCCGACTTCCTGGGCGGTCAGGCTTTTTATTTGCACGATGGCCGCGCGCAAACCCTGGAAGAAGCGATCCGGTATCACGGCGGAGATGGAAGCGAAGCAAGACTAAGCAAGGAAGAATTTGACAAACTGCCCGCCGGCGAAAAACAGGCCCTGATCGCCTTCCTCGAATCCCTTTGAGCGAGGCCAGCCATGGAAGATAAAAAGGTTCCCCGGCGCGAGTTCCTGGCTCGGTTGGCCGCGGGGCTGGTGGTGGGAGGGCTGCCTAGTTGTGCGCCGGTATTGACCTACCAGGCACACCTAGAAAATGGCCGTATTCTTCTGGATCTCAAGGAGATAGAAGAACTGATCCAGCCTGGAAAGGCCCTCCTGATAAAGGTGCCGGAATGGTCCGAAACCCTTATTCTGTTCCAGGATGACAACGGCTTTTTCAAGGCTTTGAGTTCCCGTTGTACTCACCTGGGCTGTCAGGTGAGACCAGCCCGCAACTTCCTGACCTGTCCCTGTCACGGGTCCACCTTTGATCTGCAAGGTGGGGTCGTACGGGGCCCCGCCCAAAAGCCGCTGCCCCGTTTTCCAGTAGAGGTAAGGGGCCAACAAATCGAAGTTGTGGTTTCTTGATGGAAAGGACTGCTATGGTACTGCGTCTTCTTAGAGTGTGGGTGTTTGGGTTGGCCGGGGTGATGGGAGTGGGTGGAATGGGACTTGCCCAGCAGCGCGATCAGCCTCTGGTAAGGGGAGGCATAGACGATAAGCCGTTTGTCACGCGCATGGGAAAGGGGCCCCGCATTGGAGGCTACACCGAAGCTCATTTCCGCTACGAGCGCGAGGATGGGATCACCGAGGAACTGAGCTTTGAAGCCAAACGGTTTAACATTTTTATCTATACCCTGGTTTCCGATCGGGTCCGGGTGGCTTCCGAACTGGAATTCGAGGAGGGGGGCGAGGAGATCAAGATAGAGATCGCCCTCCTGGATTTCGAGATCCACCCGGCGCTTACCTTCCGGGGCGGGGTCATTCTCTCGCCGCTGGGGCGGTTCAATCTGGCCCACGATAGCCCGGCGCACGACCTGACCGATCGCCCCCTGGTCAGCACTCGAATCATTCCCACCACCCTATCGGAGGCCGGTATGGGGTTTTACGGTGCCTTCCATCCCACTGCTCAGAGCCGGGTAACCTATGAAGTTTACGGGGTTAACGGGTTCGATGATGATGTGCTCATCGGCGATCCGGACGGCACCCGGATTGCGGCGGGCAAGGGCAATTTTGAGGACAATAACAACCGGCCCGCCTGGGTAGGGCGCTTTACCTTCAGCCCTCAACCCGCCGGCGAAGTGGGCTTTTCTTTCCACACAGGTCCGTACAACACCTGGGACGCCGAGGGGCTTGCCATCGACGAAAAGCGCAGCCTGAGTATCGTGGCGCTGGACTGGGATGCCAGCTGGAAGCGGTTTGAAGTGCTGGGGGAATGCGCTCGTGCCGCCATTGACGTGCCCCCGGAGAGCGCTGTTTTCCAGGAAAACCAGCAAGGGTTCTACGCTCAGTTGAACGCCCATTTCGGCAAGGGACTGGTAGCGGCCCTGCCGGCTTCGGTTTTCACCGGCATCGTGCGCTACGGGTCGGTGGATTTCGACGGGGATGCAGAGGGTGACGATCATCGCCGGCTCACCCTGGGGCTCAATTTCCGCCCCGAGGAAGATTCGGTTTTCAAGCTCGACTATCAGCGCAACTGGACCAGGGATCCTTTTCAAAACGAGGGGAAGGGCGCGGCTTTGCTCTTCAGCGCGGCGACCTATTTTTAGAAGCCGTCTCAAAACCCCCACTGACCGGCGCGCAGGGCGGTGGGGGTTGCGTCAATCCCCGATGCGGCCAGCGGCATAATCGGCCAGGTTTTCTACCATGCCGCGAATCCGCGGCTCGGCGTTGTTGAGGAAGGCCGCGCGGGGACGGAAGATGTGGAAGAGGAGATGCAGCTGCGGGCGTACAGCCCCAAGACGCGCAAAGCCTATCGCAACCACCTGTTGTGCTTCCGCCGGCATTTCGCCGGGCGGGTGCTGGCCGCACTCACCGAGGAGGAGATTCGGGCTTATCTGCTGAAGCTGGTCGAGAAGCCGGTCTCCCCTTCGTACCTGAATCAGGCGATCAGCGCCGTCAAGCTGCTCTACCAAAAAGTCCTCCGTCAGCCTAAAGTTATCGAGCAGGTCCCCCGGCCCCGGAGGAAACGCAAGTTGCCCACGGTCATGAGCCGGGAAGCGGCCCAAGCCCGGCTCATGACCGTGGGCAATCTGAAGCACCAGACGCTATTGGTCCTGATGTATGCGGACGGGCTGCGGGTGGGCGAGGTGGTGCGGTTGCAGATCGAGGATATTGACCCAGCGCGGAAGCTGATTCGGGTACACGGCGGCAAGGGGCGCCAGGACCGCTATACCTTGTATACGGATCTAGCAGGTGAGATGGTTGAGGCGTATATCAAAGAATATCAGCCAGTTAAGTGGCTTTTTGAAGGCCCTAAGCCCGGGGGTCATATAACCGAACGGACGGTTCAGAAGATCGTGCAAAGGGCCCGGAAGCAAGCCAATATCGCGTCGCATGTAACGACGCATACGCTGCGGCACTCCTTTGCGACGCATTTGCTTGAGGGAGGTATTGATCTGCGATACATTCAGGCGTTGCTGGGGCATACCAGTTCCAAAACGACGGAAGTCTACCCGCATGTAAGCCGGAAGGAATTGGGGCGCATACAGAGCCCTGTGGATTTGCTGGCGATTGAAAGGAAGGGAGAGAAAGGCGACGGCTAACGTCCGCTTTAGTTGATCAACGCTTCGAAGCTTCAGACTATTTTTATAAATTATCTATAAACAAATACTTACGTAGATATGATCTTAAATATTATTGCCCGATAAATACTTGCGAATTCTACGGAGCCAAAAATCCGTCCCCATTCGCAAAAGGGCCGAACGATTGTTGACCTACATCGTCTATTTCCCTACTTTGGGTGGGTTAGACGACGTACGGCGCCTAACGGTCTTGAAAAGGGCGATAGGCGCCGTACGTCGTCGGGAATACATGTAGTTAGAGGACATGGCAAAGAGAGGATGACGGAACCAAAGGTTACAATTCGGTCACTACGGGTCGGCGATGAACCGGCGGTCCAACGTTACGCCTCTGATGAACGGGTAGCACGAACTACTACGATTCCCGAGCCCTATCCAGAGGATGGCGCCGCAACGTTTGTCGAACAGGCCGTTGAAGCCCGCCGAAAGCGAGAGGGTTTCTCCTTTGCCATCCTTGCCGACGGGGAGATGATTGGAGTCCTCGAATTAGGCGCAATTGATTTGGAGAGCCGTAGCATCCAATGCGATTACGCCATTGCCTCGGCCCACTGGGGAAAGGGGATTACAACTAAGGCGGCTGCTTTGGCGTTACGCTATGCGTTCCTCGAGCTTGGAATGGAAACCGTTCGCTCGGCCTGCTTAAGGCGAAATCCCGCATCAGCTCGTGTCCTTGAAAAGAATGGATTTCTGGAGACCGAAGGGTTCGTCTACAACAGTTCCAAGTTCAAGGGGGAGGCAGCCCATCAGTTCATACTGACTAAGAAGGCTTGGCTCACGTCTCATGCGAACGAGTCCAATGAGACGCTTTCCGGCCAGGGTTAAGGGAGGTCACGTCCTCTAACACTGTGCCCCCGGCTCCGGGCCCTGCGGGCCCCTCGCGCAACCGCTTCGCGGTTCGGGAGCACTGAGACGTTGGGCCGCCTCATTACCGGACATGGAATGAGAAACCAGAATTTCGTTTGGGATATCTCCAATGTGAAGAGAACATGCTGCCCTTTCCTTGACTTCCGTTGTGGGTATCGTACGGACTGAGGAGCAGAGAGAGAACGAGCCATGAAAACAAGCGCTCTGCTCGACAATTTCGTCGCTATGCTAAAAGCCACCCAGTGTCTGAAGTCAGAGAGACTGGAGCACGCGGTGCGAGCTACCCCACGCCAATGGTTCGTCGACCGAATGCACGCACACTCGAAGGACCACCATTTCATCGACGTAAATGCATCTCGTCCCACGAGGCGCCAGCTCGAGCGCATCTACTCAGATGAGGCACTACTCAGCCACCGAGATCCGCCGAGTTCCACGTCACAGCCGTCGCTGGTGATGGACATGCTTGAGACGCTAGATATTCGTCCTGGAGCGCGAGTGCTCGAAATCGGTGCGGGCACTGGATGGAATGCCGCGTTGATGGCTCACCTGGTGGAATCATCTGGGTCCGTGGTCAGCATTGACAACCAGCCAGATGTAGCACGACGTGCACGGCGACACATCAAGCGTGCTGGCCTGAAGAACGTCCACATAGTTACCGGCGACGGCGCCCACGGGTATCCAAAGGCTGCGCCGTACGACCGCCTGATCACCACTGTCAGCTGTCCGGATGTCTTCCCGGCCTGGTGGCAACAACTCAAGCCTGGCGGCATCGCCGTAATCACATTGAGCGAGCTTCCCGGTGAGAGTATGTGCCTGATGCTCAAGCTGCGCAAAACGAAAACTCACCTGAAAGGAGAGATGGTGAACCTGCCCGGATTCATGCTGTTTACTGGCAAGCATGGTAGCCCACCGACTTCGAGACAGGCTCAGCAGCGGCTTGATGAGCACGACGGGGCCAGGGTTCGGAAACACCGCGCCTTGTGGGCGATTTTGCCGGGTCAGGGTGACATCGTGATGCGGCGCGACTTGGCTTTTTTCGCCCGTCTGGAGGGACTGCGCGTAGAGTCGCTGGAAAACCGATTCGTCCTGTCTTCGCATGACGACAGGGGGCTCTGCGTTCTGGATAAGACACATATCGATGTGGTTGGTAGCAACGAGTGCTACAGTCTGTATGAAAAAGTCCAGGATAGGTGGCTGCACCTGGGTGCTCCAAAGCGCCGGCAATACCGCGTGGAGGTGTGGCCGCTGGCCGTGAAGAAACGCCAGCCTCGCGATGGCTGGCTAGCGCGCAGATCGCACTGCCAGTTAATTTTCCGACTCAAGTAGAGGAACTCGCCATACAAAAAGATGAATCTATAGGCCGCTTCACGGTCGCGGGATCCCCCAACGTTTACGGGAAAATGGGTTATTCTATCGTACTGGCCGATTCGCCCACGTCCTGTAACACCTGTTTTTCGCCTCGGCGCTAGCGCGCCTTGGCCCTGCGGGCAACCCGCATTCGCGGGTTCGCAAACCGAAAAACGTTGGACCGCCATAAAGGCCGCCGCCTCATTAAGTGCAATGCGACAGAAATCGAAGCAACCATTCGACCAGGATATGTCAGACATTTCGATCATTGGAGTTGCAATCCTCTTAAGAGGCCGTCTGAAAACCATGTTTATTCTAAGCGAGTCGTTTGAGTAGCAAGTAAATCATGGCGATCTGAATCAACGCTTCGCTGTGGCGGGTCAACACTTCATAATCTCGGGCATGCCGACGAAAGTTCATCAACCACGCAAAGGTTCGTTCGACCACCCACCGTCGTTTGAGCGGTGTAAATCCATTTCCTTGTTTAGCGACGACTTCCAAGTCGATCTTATGCGTCTTTTTTAAGTCGGCTACCCACCCTTTGAGATCGGCTCCCACATAGCCGCCATCGACCCACAGCTTACGTAGCCTAGGTAGGCCGGGCGCAACATAGCGGGTCAACACCCGCTTCAAGCCGTCCCGATCGCCCACATCGGCGGCGGTGACTTCCACCGGCCGGATCCATCCCAAGGTATCTACCAACAGGTGACGTTTGCGTCCTTTGATCTTTTTGCCGGCGTCATAACCGATTGTTTCTCCTTGGGTTGCCGTCTTGATGGTCTGGCTATCGACCCCGCCGGCCGACGGGGTTAATAGCCGACCCTGCCGGCGGCGTTCCCGCTGGGTGAGTCGATCCAATATCGGCGGCCAGACCCCTTGTAGGCTCCAGCGGCGAAAGTAGTCATACACCGTTTTCCACGGCCCCAAACTCGCGGGTAACAAAGCCCAAGGACAGCCGGTCTTGGTCAGATACAAAAGACCATTGATGATCTGGCGTGGATCCCGCCGCGGGCGGCCCGGCCCGCCAGGAGGCCACGTCGAGGCGGGTAGTAACGGCTTGATTAGACGCCATTGCGCATCGGTTAGATCGGTGGCATATTCGTCGGCAGGCGTACTCATCATCGGGGCCTTTCTATTCAGATTTTGTGGTGAAACCTGAATATGGCCCGATGAGTACGCCGATTCAAATACGGGCTACATCAAGAGTTTTCAGACGGCCTCTTAAGAAAGGATCATAGGTTTCTTTTCGAACTCCAGAAGCCGTCGAAATGGAGGCGTCAGCGAGATGGTGTCTTGAGAAGGCTTCTGAGGATTGGCATGGGCTGTATAGGAGGCACGGTCGAGGAAGGCGAGACCATCGAGGGCGCCCTGTCCAGGGAGGCGCTCGAAGAAATCGGGTGCCAGATCGCCTTTGATCGATCAGCGCATCCATTCTCGATAGACCCAGCCGGTGTGGTGTCGCCGCTCCCCTCGCAGAGCATACCCGCAGGGGTACAGTTCGTGTGGGAAGGGACCGATCCAGGATTTATCGTGGGTGGGAAAGTGGCCGTGTACGTTGGCCATACGCTTGGGCGGGCCGAACCGAGCGATCTTCCGGCCATAGTGAAGCTTGAACCGGATCTCTTCTACGATCTTGGCACACGACCTCTCGCTATTGAGGAGGTAGAGCAGCGAGGAGGTATTCTGCAAGAGCGGCAAAGGATTCCGCGCTCTGCTCGATTGACGCCGGTGGGAACAGCCAGCAGGCTTCTGGAGTTACGGCGACTGCATCCTGAGTTACTCCAAGGCATTGTGGGTGAGTTCTGATGGCGCGGCGACCGCCCGCTTGCCGCACAAGCACTTTGTTTTTCCTTGCGTTGCCGTTTTGATAGGCTGGCTATCGACCCTGCCGGCCGACGGCGTCGGCTTCCGCCCTTGGCGTTTGCGCGCCTGTCGGGTCAGCGCCTCAAGCAGCCGTGTCCAGACCCCCTGTCGACGCCAGGGATTGAAATAATCATACCCTGCTTTCCATTGACCGAAATCGGCCGGCATCATCGACCCCTGGCCACCGGTCTTGGTGACATCATACCATGGATCAGCGGGCGCTGCTCACAGGGCGGTCGGCCCGGTCCCCCAGGACGCCACTTGCGGGGCGGCAGCAAGGGCTAGAGGTGGTGCCATTGCTCATCGGTCAAATCCGTCGGATATTGGTGGGGAGTTCCCTTTTTTCAAGCCCCATCTACGCGAAAGGGGTTTCCTTCTCAGGCAGAACTTGCCTGAATCTGGCCGTCGAGATATTATTAGGACTAAACAAGGGGCTGCAAAATGCCGCCCCTTGGCTGTTTTCTCCACCGCTTATTCGAGGTCGAAAATGGGGACGGTTAACATCGTCTCAGGTTTGCCGCGTTCGGGCACGTCCATGATGATGAACATGCTCCAGGCGGGCGGTATGGATCTGCTGGTCGACCACGTCCGCAAGCCGGACGTGGATAATCCGGGTGGTTATTTCGAGTTCGAAAAGGTGAAAAAGGTCAAAAAAGATGCTTCCTGGCTGGAGCAGGCCCCGGGCAAAGCCGTCAAAGTTATATCCAGGCTGCTTGGCGACTTGCCGCCCAGGTACCTCTACAAAGTGATTTTCATGCAGCGGAGCATAGACGAAGTACTGGCCTCTCAGCACCAGATGTTGCGCCGCCTGGGAAGGGTGGATGAAGAGGTTGACGACCAGGCGATGAGGGACTTGTTTATTCGGCATTTGCACCAGGTGCAAGATTGGGTGGAGCGGCAGGAGAACTTCGAAATAATCTCCATCGACTACAACCAGGTCCTGGCGCATCCCCCCGAACAGAGCCACAAGGTCAACCAGTTTTTAGAGAGGGAACTGGACGAAGCGGGAATGGCAGCCATCGTGGATCAAAAGCTCTACAGGCAAAGACGTTGGCAATTTGAGACGAATAGTCCGTAGCGGGAGGATAAAGGTGTACAGTCTTGTGGCATTTCTGCTCTGCCTGCTGGTCGGTTGCAGCCAGAACTACAGCGAAAAAAGCGTCTCCGAAGCCCTGGTGGAAAAGAAGTACCAGCCTGTGAAGGATCGCGCTGAGCTTGAGGATGTAGCGCCAGCAGGGAAGTACCAGCCTGTGAAGGATCGCGCTGAGCTTGAGGATGTAGCGCCAGCAGGCTCCGACCAGGAATCCGGGACCGGCGCTTCTGGTACCCGGCAGCGCCTCAAAGGGATCAGCGTGGTGACCCCTCAGGGGTGGCGCCGCACAACTCCGACCAGCAGCATGCGGATTGCCGAATACCTTCTACCCGGAGGCACAGAGGGTCATGCCGATGCCTCGCTTGCGGTATTTTACTTTGGTCCCAACCAGGGAGGGACCATCGAGGCCAATATCGACCGCTGGTACGGACAATTCAGCCAGCCCGATGGAGGGTCTACCAGGGACAGAGCCCGACGCTGGGAAAAGCAGGTCGGGACCATACTCGTAACCCTGGTAGATATCAGCGGGACCTATAGTGGTGGAATGGGCCCCATGGGCCAATCCCAGGCTCCTAAAACAGGACAGCGAATGCTCGGCGCCATTGCGCCGGCTCCGACCGGCCTGTTTTTTTTCAAATTGATCGGACCCACCTCGACCATCGAATTGTGGTCGGAGAGTTTTGTCCATTTCATCGATAGCATTCGTGCTGAATGAGGTTTAATTCGACATAAAAATAATAAAATCAGGGAGATAGGGATATGTATATACAGGTTGAAGACGAGTTTGGAGACATTGTGGGCAAGGCCCGACGGGGCCAGGAAATAGCAGCGGCCGAACTGGCCCGGCGGGTCCAGCTGTCCCAGAGCGAGCTGCAAAAGATAGAAGATTATGAACTGACTCCAGATCAAACCACGGTTGAGCGTCTGGCAACAGAGTTGGGTTTACATCCACAAAAGTTGCAAAACA
Source organism: Candidatus Latescibacterota bacterium (assembly GCA_965219385.1). Classification (GTDB taxonomy): domain Bacteria; phylum Latescibacterota; class UBA2968; order UBA8231; family UBA8231; genus CBDCNM01. The sequence goes on from CBDCNM010000001.1 coordinate 895,248, forward strand.
GCGCAGCCAAGCGCTATTTCCCTCTGTACCCTTCTGGCCGGCCCGTGGACGGACTCGTTGTGGAGATGATGATCCTCGGCAAGGATTTTCTGATGAATGGCTATATCGTCGGTTGTACAGAAACGAGCAGGGGGGTGGTCATTGATCCGGGATTTGAAGCTGAAAAGATTCTCAAGACCATTGAAGCCATGGATCTGGAGATCGAGCAGGTGCTGTTGACGCATGGACATGAGGATCACATCGGCGCCCTATCCGAGATCTGTCAGGCCACCGAGTGCCCCGCCTTGGTCAATAAAGCGGATTTGCCTCTCCTGGGTGGTCTCAGCAGCAAAATTGAAAGTAGTATTTCCGAGGGGGAAACCATTTCGGTCGGCAACCAGGAATTCCTGGTTCAAGCCACCCCCGGCCACACCCCGGGAGGGGTAAGCCTGGTCCACGCTCAGGTGGCGATCGTGGGTGATGCCCTGTTTGCCGGATCTTTGGGAGGGACCAAAAACCGCGGAGACTACGAATCGCAGCGCCAGGCGGTCGGCGAGAAAATCCTGGGTCTGGACGACCGGGTGGTTCTTTATCCAGGGCATGGGCCGGCAACTACGGTAGGGGAGGAAAAGGGCAATAATCCTTTTTTCCTTTAGCAGCCGGCTTTTTGCAGCTGGTGAAACAAGGCGTAACTCGGCAGGCCCTGAGAGCGCCTTTTTTACTTGGGCGGGGACTGCGAATTCAAGGTCCAGTCGTACGGGTTAAAGGAAATGTCGATATCCGGGCGCTGGCGCAGAAGCTCTGCTGCGTCGCCGTCCAGGTAGAGAAGAAGGTAGTCAATCAGGGTAGGTTTATCAGAGGGCGTGCCCAGGGAGCGCGGAAACCATTTGATAAAGTCTTCCCCATACCAGTCCATGATCTTGGAAAGATGCAGGGTGTCGTTCGGTTGATCCAGGCGTACGTGGGCGGGATCATTGACGAATCTTTTAATGACTGCATGCAGCCGCGCCTCCAGGTCCTCGCCGGTGAAGGCTTTATTTTCCAGCGCCGGACAACTGGCCGCCCCGCAATTGACCGCGGCGTGAATGCGCGGATCTTTGTAGACTGGACGGATAATCTGGTTCTCGATTTCGTCCAGGGTCACTTCCTCGCCTCCGGCCGTGAAATGCATCCTGTTGAAAAAACCGTTCAGGAGTTTGATATCCATGACGCTTTTGACCGGATAGGCATCAATCACGCCCTTTAAAACAAAGGCATTATAGGCGTTGATCCAGTAGGCCAGTTCGTGACTGGGGGAGGGGAAACGCGCCGGATGGCTATGGGGACTGTAGCGGGCCAGGCTGTCCATATAGGCGTCGAGGGGGCCTCGAGCGGCCTTGAGAGCAGGGTAATCAACCCTGCCCAGAGAATCCACGTAAGCCTGGTACACCTCGTCGAGGATGTGGTGAGAAAAAGGCGTGGCCGAAAAGACAGCAGTTGAACCGAAAAGCAACATGACGATCGCCCAATAACAACGCATTTTGTACCTCTTCTCGCAGGTTTAGATTGGATGATTGGCTCCTGTAGTATAGACAATAGACAGCATGTATGACCATGAGGTTTCAATATAACCCAATTGAGGCGATTTCCATAAGAGGCGCCAAACAAGGTCCTTTGCAAGACCTGGATATGGATATCCCCCTGGGCAAGCTGATCTGTTTTACGGGCAGGTGCGGCTCTGGAAGCAGGACCATGGCCGTGGATGTGCTCTATGCCGAAAGTCGCCGGCGTTACATGCTGGCGCTTTCGCCTTTTGAGCGCGAAAATCTGGGAGGTTTGGGGCGGGTTGAGGCAGAACACATCAGCGGTCTCCCACCGGCCATGTTTTTCGATTCGAGAGGGGTTCAGCGCAAGGAGAGCCTGGCCGCGTTTTTACAACTTGAAGGATTGCTGGGGCACTTGTTGCACCAATACGGTAGCTATCACTGCCCTGATTGCGGCGGCACCTGCCGTTCCTACAGCGTAGAGGAAGCCGCCGAGGAGGCTATCTCCACTTTGGACAGCGAGCCGATGCTGGTCCTGGCGCCTTTGGTCTGGTCGGCAGGGACATCGGGTTCGGCCATGGTTCGAGAATTGCGCCGGGCGGGGTTCCAGCGCATCCGTCAGGCCGGAGGTGTTATGCGCCTGGATGTCCTGGAAGACCTGGAAGATAGGGACAATCTGGAAGTCGTGATTGACCGCTTGGTGCCCCGTCCCGACCAAAGAAACCGGATCATTGAGGCGGTGCGCAATGCCAGAGCAATGGCCGCTGGTCGGAGTCTGCTGGTGGGAGCGGACACGGGGAGGCAATGCATGGTAAATCAGCAGCTCACCTGCGAGCAATGTGGCGTCTCTTACCGCGATATTACACCGGATGACTTTATCCAGAATCACGAGGGGCGCAAACCCCTGGCAATTCAGGTGCGTTTAGCAGGGTGTGGTATTGAAGATCTCGAAGATATGACTCTGGATGAACTCGGTGAATTCCTCGCGGGGGTCGACCGCACCGGTGGTCTGGATGAAGCCATTTCCAGGTCCCTGGAGGCAGCCCGAGGGTTGGGGTTGGGACACCTCAAACTTGCCCGCCGTGCCGACGAACTTTCGGCAGGAGAGCAAAGACGTCTGCAAGTGGCGGGCTGTCTGAGCAGTGGCCTGACGGGGATTCTCTACCTGTTTGAAAGCCCCATGCTGGGGTTGCACTCCCACGAGTCTCGCCCTCTCATCGAGGGGATGCGCCTCCTGGTTGAACAGGGGAATACCGTAGTGGCGCTCGATCATGCGCGCCCCCTGTTGCAGGCAGGGGATGAAGTATTCGCCTTTGACGGGGGAAAAGTGGTGGACGAGAACCAGCACGGGTTTGAAGCCGGGTCTGTCCACATCCCCCAACGGCGGTATGAGCCGGCGGCACAGGCCCTGACTATCCACGCCAGTGGGGGGCGGCACCTCAAGCAGTTGGAGGTGCGGTTTCCACTGCACTGTCGGGTGTGTTTAACCGGGGCCGTAGGCGCGGGAAAAACCGCGCTGCTGCAAAAGGTTATCATCCCTGCTCTGCGGCCTGAAACCAAGCGGTGCAAGGGGATAAAGGAACGGATCGAGGCGCGCGGTGGCGAACGGATTCGCAGGGTGGTGGAACTTTCGGGATTGGCGCTTGGAAAGGCAAAGCCCTTGCTGGCAGAGCTTGGAGGATTTGAGTTTTTGGCAGGGCTGTATGCCGAAACCCCCGCGGCGCAAAAAAGGGGGTATCCGCGGGAGTGGTTTCTCCTGGATGTCCCCGGAGGACGCTGTGTTACCTGTGAAGGCCGGGGGGTATTACACTACGACCTGGAGTTCCTGGAAGATATTTCCCTGACCTGCCCAACCTGTGAGGGACGCCGTTATCGGCCCGAAATCCTCGAAATCGTCCGGCGCGGTCAGAATGTGAACGATGTCCTGGAAATGTCCATAGATCAGGCCGCTTTGCACTTCGCCCGCGAACCACGGATAAAAACCAGGCTGGATGCGGCGAGCGCATGCGGCCTGGGTGGGTGTTCCATGGGGACCCCGAGCGACCAGCTTGAGCCGGAAGCGCACCTGTGGTTGCAGCTGGCGGTGGAATTGGCGCGGGCCTCTTCCCGAGATGTCCTCGTCCTGGATAATCCAGCCGCGGGAAGTCATCCCCAGGATGTGCAACTCCTTATCGGAGTGCTGGACCAGCTGGTCGCCAAAGGAGTATCGGTATTGGTGGCGGATCACCATCCTGGATTGATAAATACGGCCGATTGGCTCATCGAGCTTGGACCTGGAGGAGGGCCACAGGGCGGTCAGGTAGTTTCGAGCGGCCCCCATGGATTCAGCCAGAGAGCAGAGGGGGCTGCAAGTGGGCGTAGCGGCAGGGGGTGAGCCCTGCCCCGCTCGGGGCGATCTGGAATTTTCAGCTGGCTTCTCACCACGTCTTCCAAACGCGTGCGGATATCTTGCGAGAGAGCTAGGTAGCCCCTATATTACAATGAGTTAGGAAACCTCTGGAGTGGACGGTTTTCCTCCACTTAATTCTTAATGCCCCTGGAAAGCATGTGCGCCAATGAGCATTGAACAGGATCTGCAAACAGAAAAGATTGCCCACCTGGATCTGACGGGTTTCGCCGTGGTCCAAAGCGGCACGGCCATCTCCACTGTTCTCCAGCTGATGCGCGAAAATCACATCAGTGCCGTGCTGGTCAAGTCAGGGGAGCGGCTGGTCGGGATTTTTACCGAGCGCGACGTGCTCATCCGCGTAGCGGATGATTTTTCTACCTGGGATCAACCCGTAGACTCCGTTATGACCGCTGAACCCCAGACGGTTTCCCTGGATGAACGGGTGGGGCGTGCCCTGCGCCTCATGAACGCCGGCCATTACCGCAACGTACCGGTACTGGATGCGTCCGGCGCCCTCGTCGGCAATCTCTCACAACACGTCATCATTCGTTTTTTGACCGACCGTTTTCCCCGGGAAATATACAATCTCCCCCCCGATCCCGAGATGATCCCCAAAACCAGGGAGGGAGCTTGAGCCATTTGCAATTTGCTCTCAATGTACCCCCAAGGAGGACCATTTGACTGACACAGCGGTCCCGCCGGCAATACAGGACAATGCAGAAGCGTCCGACGAGAAGAAAAATATCGAGGAGCGGGAATCGATAGTCATTCGTTTCTCCGGGGATTCCGGCGATGGCATGCAGCTAACCGGAGAACAGTTTACCAATACTTCCGCGGTCCTGGGCAATGATATAAGCACCTACCCGGACTTTCCCGCCGAGATACGGGCGCCTGCCGGCACCATCCCCGGGCTGAGCGGGTTTCAACTCAACTTTTCAGCCAACGAACTTTTTACTGCTGGGGATACCCCTCAGGTCCTGGTGGCCATGAATCCCGCCGCACTCACCGCCAACCTCGAAGACCTGGAACCCGGGGGCATCGTCATTGTCAATACCGATGCTTTTACCCGCAACAACCTGCGCAAGGCCGGCTACGAGAAAAATCCACTGGAAAACGAAAGCCTCAAAGGGTATGAAGTCTACCAGGTTCCCCTGACCACTCTGACCCGCAAAGCCCTCGAGGATCTGGAGGGGCTCAACACCCAGGAAAGGGACCGATGCAAGAATGGTTTTGCCCTCGGGCTGACCTTCTGGATGTTCGACAGGACTTTGGATACGACCCTGAAATTTTACCAGGAAAAGTTCGCCCAAAAGCCACAGATTGTCGAAGCCAACACCCGGGCCCTCAAGGCCGGGTACTATTACGGCGAGACGACAGAGACTTTCCAGAGACAGTTCAAGGTGCCCAGACGCATCGCGGTCGAGCCGGGCGTCTATCGCCGCATAACCGGCAACGAAGCCCTGGTCCTGGGGCTGGTAACCGCGGCCCGCAAGGCCAATAAACCCCTGTTCTACGGCAGTTACCCTATAACTCCAGCCAGTCCCATACTGGAGGATCTGGCCGCGTTGAAAAGCTACGATATTCGCACCTTTCAGGCCGAAGATGAGATCGCTGCCATAGGCTCCATCATCGGGGCGGCTTTTGGCGGGGCCCTTGCGGCTACGGCCAGCAGCGGTCCTGGCATCGCCCTGAAGAGCGAAGGTATCAACCTGGCCGTGGTGCTGGAACTACCCCTGGTCATCATCGATGTCCAGCGCGGCGGCCCCAGTACGGGATTGCCGACCAAGACCGAGCAGGCCGATTTACTGGAGGTGCTTTTCGGCCGCAATGGCGAGAGTCCCATCCCCGTCCTCGCCGCGGCTACTTCCAGCGAGTGTTTTGAAATGGCCATCCAGGCCTTTCGCCTGGCGGTGCGCTACATGACCCCCGTATTTCTGCTTTCAGACGGTTATCTGGCCAATAACTCCGAGCCCTGGAAGATCCCTGATCCGGAGGATATCGAGCCGCTCGTGGTAGAGCATCGCAGGGATCCCGAGGGCTACCAACCCTACGTGAGAAATCCCGAAACTCTGGCCCGGTCCTGGGTGATCCCCGGCACCCCCGGCCTCGAACACCGAATCGGTGGGCTGGGTAAACAGGACGGGACCGGCAATGTTTCCTATGCGCCCGAGGACCACGAGTACATCGTCAAACTTCGAGCCCAGAAAGTCGCCGGGATTGCCGCTAGTATTCCCGAGCTGGAAGTATCAGGTCCCGACCAGGGCGATTTACTGGTCATTGGTTGGGGCGGAACCTTTGGCGCCATTCACGCCGCCGTTGAACGCATGCAACAGGAAGGGATGTCCATCGCCAGCGCTCATCTGCGCTATTTAAATCCATTCCCCAGGAACCTGGGCGATGTCCTGGGACGCTACCGGCAAATCCTGGCGCCCGAGTTGAATATGGGGCAGCTCGCCTTTTTGCTGCAGGCCCATTTCCCGGTGCGGGTTACAAAGCTCACCAAGGTCCAGGGACAGCCCTTCAAGATCGGCGAAATAGTGAGTAAAATCCGCACCATCCTGGAATGAGAAAAAATAGAGACCGTGAAGGAGGCCTCCAATGAGTGAAGTCGCGGTGGAGAGCAAATTGACCAGAAAGGATTTTGTCTCGGATCAGGAAGTGCGCTGGTGCCCGGGATGCGGGGATTATGCTATCCTGGCCCAGATGCAAAAGGTGCTCCCCGAGACCGGCATCCCGCGCGAAAAGCTTGTATTCGTATCGGGTATTGGCTGCTCGAGTCGGTTCCCCTACTACATGAACACCTATGGGGTTCACGCCATCCACGGCCGCGCCCCGACCATTGCCACCGGTCTCAAGGCGGCCAATCCCGAGCTGAGCGTCTGGGTTGTTACCGGTGACGGCGATGGGTTATCAATCGGGGGGAATCATCTCCTCCACTGCTTGCGGCGCAACGTGGATCTCAAAATCCTCCTCTTCAACAACCGGGTCTACGGACTCACCAAGGGACAGTACTCGCCCACTTCACTGTCGGGACATCGCACTAAGTCGTCGCCCGCCGGCTCGATTGATTACCCGCTCAACCCCATTGCGGTTGCCCTTGGCGCGGAGGCCACGTTTGTCGCCCGCACCCAAGATACCAACACCAAACATTTGAGCGAGATATTGAGGCGGGCGACCGCGCACAAGGGGACGGCCTTTGTCGAAATCTACCAGAACTGCGTGGTCTACCACTCGACCGCCTGGGATCATACCACGGATCCCAATGTCAGGGACGAAAATATCTTGTTCCTGGAGGATGGAGCGCCCCTGATTTTCGGCAAAGACCGCGACAAAGGCATACGCATGAATGGGTTTGGCCCCGAAGTGGTGGAATTGGGCAATGCCACTTCCCCGGATGATCTCCTGACTCATCGGGAGAGCCTGGAAAACTCCAGCTACGCCTATATGCTCAGTCGCATGGAATACCCGGATTTTCCCCTTGCCTTCGGGGTTTTGCGGGTGGTGCAAAAACCGACCTATACCGACCTGCTCGGCAATCAGATAGAAGAGGCGAGGCGCCAATCCGGCAATGGCGAACTCGAGGCCCTCTATCACAACAGCGATACCTGGGAAGTTGAACCATGACGGAATCCAGCGGTAAGGTTCAGGATGAGGCGGTGATCTGTCCGGCCTGTGGCCACGACAATATTTCTGGTATTGATACCTGTGAAGGCTGCGGCCAGAGCCTGAGCGAGGCGTACATTACCTCGGTGGACAGCGAGAATCAACTGGGCATTTTTTCCGAACCGCTCGAGGTCCTCAAACCCCGCCAGCCGGAATGTATGGCGAGAAATACCCCTGTATCAGAGGTCATTGCCCGGCTCAAGGGCAAAAACGTCGGGTGCGTGCTGGTCACGGGGGAGGAGGGGCAATTGGTGGGGATTTTCACCGAACGCGATGTGTTGTACCGGGTAGCGGGATTGATCAAGGGGTTGGATAACATTATGGTCGAGAGTCTGATGACCCCTGATCCGACTGCATTGAAGGCTTCGGTGGCCATCAGCCATGCCCTGCACCTGATGGGCTTACATGGATTCCGCCACGTCCCCCTGGTGGACGACGACGGCAGACCCGTTGGTTTTATTTCCTTCCGCGACATCGTCCGCTTCATCGAACTAAACTTTACCTCGGAACCTGCTATTCCCTGATACAAAAGCAGCGCGAAACCAAAGCGGTCTCATGTTGGACCGCTGCTTAACGAGGAGCAGGCCCCAGGGTCGATCCTCGTTTTTTTATCTGAGAGGAGAGTGACCCCATGTGGACCCCCAAGGCCATAGGCGTATGGATGCTCCTACCGGCAATGCTTTTACTGCCGCAAGCAGCCTCCCGAGCCGAAATTCGCACTACTGATCTGAATTCGACTAGGTCTGTTCTGGAAAGGGAATGGTTGCGTCTGAAGCTGGAAGTAATGGGTTTGCGGCTCAGTTATCCCGCCTACCGCATCAATCTCGAACTGAGCGAAAATAACAATATTGTATTCGCTTTCCTGGCCAGCGGCGGGATGGCCGAGCATTTGAGTGAGCTAGGGCCGCCAGAAGCGAAGAATATACTGGGTTATCACGCCCAGGGGATCAGTGATCAGGTGAGTGCGCTGATCAGAGAGGAGTTTCCGGTGTTGTGGGGGAGTTATGAATCGGCGGAAGATTTTAGAGGCAAATTTATGGTGCCGGCGGAAGACTGGAATAATCCGCCGCGCGAGTTGGCTTACTGGAGAGGAGATAGTTTTTACTGGAATCCCTGATTATTCGGGATCGTGCAACATGACATCCCCTTCCAGGGATTCATCGAGAGAGATGTGCTTGTCGATGACCGGGGTATCCGTGGTGATCAACCACCCCTGGACTTTTTCCCCCCATACGGTGATCTCCTTGGGAACGGCCTCGACGACCTTGGCAAAATGCGTATGGCGCTCCCGATTGGTACAGAAGAAGATGTTTCTTCGCGTGGTGCCTTTTTCGATCATGTTGTCCATCGCGTCACCTCTTTTTAGCGGCGTATTCGTGCACGGTATCGACTAGCAGGCGGACATGGTCGATGGGGGTTTCCGGTAGAACGCCGTGCCCCAGATTGAAAATATGCGGTAAATCATGGGTCTGCCGCAGGATCCGTCGCGTTTCCCTGACGATGATCTCGGGGGGGGCGCACAGGACACAGGGATCAAGATTGCCCTGTAGAGGTATCTGGTTGTCGAAGGCCTGGAAGGCATCGCCGATATTCAAACGCCAATCGATACCAAAGAGGTCCGCTCCGGTCCTGGGGAGGAGGGAAAGGATGTGAGAGGCATCGTTGGCATAATAAATCCTGGGTACTTGCATATCTTTCAGGGCTGCAAACACGCGTTGCAGATAAGGCAGGACAAGCTGTTCGAAGGCATCGCGGGAGAGCGCGCCGATCCAGGTGTCGAATAGCTGGATGGCTTGAGCACCGGCCTGGACCTGGGCTCGAAGATAATCGATGACAACCCGGGTCAATTTGTCGAGCAGGAGATGGGCGCCGGCCGGATCGGCGTAGAGCATTTGGCGGAACATGGTGAAATTTTTGGCCCCTCCGCCTTCGACCATGTAGGTTGCCAGGGTGAAGGGAGCGCCGCCAAAACCGATGAGCGGCACCGAATCCGGAAGGGCTGCTCGCACCAGGTGGATGGTTTCCAGAACAAAGGGGATATCCGCTTCCGTGCTTATCGCTCTCAGGGCTTCTATGTCCGCCCGGGTACGCACGGGATGGGCAAATACCGGGCCGGGCACAAATTCGATTTTGCACCCCATAGGTTCAACCGGAGTCAGGATATCGGCAAAGAGGATCGCCGCATCGACCTCGAGCATCGCCACGGGCATGAGGGTGATCTCAGCGGCCAGTTCGGGGTCCTTGAAAAGCTTGAGAATGGATCCTGTTTTTTCTTTTAGATCTCTGTAGGGCTTGAGGATGCGGCCGGCCTGGCGCATCAACCACACCGGTCTGGTTGCGGGTAATTGCCGGTTGCAGGCCTGAAGAAAAGGACTGGATTGGACGGATTCTGACATATTTCAGCGCCTGCCGGCGGGGCCGGATTATCTGCCGGGTTCAACCATCCACTCGGGTAGGGTGATGCGGTACAGGTAGAAGTCTTCGGTTTGCTGAAAGATCACCTCGTTTTCGGTCATTTCCGGGTTGAGACTTTCGGGCTCGTCCTCTTCGGGTCTGAAGGCGAGCAGCCGAAGCCGGGGCAAGCGTCTATCCGTCCAGAACTTGGTCGGCTGTACTCGGATGGGGGCGGTACAGTCGATGGGGTAGACATCGATCTCCCACTTTCTTTCCCGAACCAATGCCGCTCCATCCAGGGAGATCGGCCCCATGTTCATCTGGGTGCCGCGGGTATCGCAGTAGTAGTATTCTGGACAGCGGGCAAAATCGATCCGCCCCGATCCTGTATCGGCCGAATAGACCAGCAGACCGTCCGGAGCATGGGCCCAAAAGGAGGCCGGAGGGAGGGTGATGGTCTCGCCGGCATGTTCGAAGGTCCAATTGTTTTCCCAGCCTCCATTCACACAGACCTGCAGGCCGTTTTCGTACACGATCCGCACCTGGCTATGGTCATGGGCGCCAGAGATCAGGGCTTCCGTAGTATCCAGCAGGTTGCCGTTGTAATGGTAGTTAATGGAGGCCACTGGGCTTCCCAGATAATAGGTCTGCAGCTTTTGCAGCAGGTAGTAGGTTTTGACAACCGCCGGCAGCCCCCATTCCGCGAAATCCGGCAGGCAACCGGCATGCCCATAGGCCACCGTAGTGGCCAGGTAGCGGTCCAGGTACCTGCTGTTGCCGCGCTTTTCTTCAGCGGGGATTTCACCTCCGAAAAATTGCTCGGGCGAGCCCAGGCCCGCGTCGGTTTCGAGGGGATGTAGATTGCGCAGGGCAAAATCGACCAGCAGTGGCTTTTGCGCTGGATCCGGGCCTGTCTGCCGCGCCAGATAACCGCGCAGAAGTCCAGGGTAAAGCCAGTGGCTCCCCCCTTCGCCAACCACCAGATTCTGTTGGGCCTGGGCCTTGAGCATTGCTTGTTCGGCATAAAAGGTTGAGGCGAAACTAGCCGGTTTTTCCAGGCGGACATCGCAATCCAGGCGGTCCCAGGGAGGGGTGGAAGCATGGTCGCCAAGGAAGATGACAGGTGCTTGGTATTTTTCCACGATAGAAGCGGTATGGGCAGCGGCTACGGCCATGGCCCGGGTGGGTTTGAAAAGGTAACAACCCGATTTAGTCGGGGCCAGATTCCCATCGGGCAGCAAGGCCACCTGGGCCGGGTTCCATTGTTCGTTGATCGGCGAAATATCTTTGTAATTGGTGTAGAGGCTGTATTTATAGCCCAGATCCGGCAGGGCATCGAGGTATTCGCTCAAAGCGTCATCGCCGCCTTTGCCGGCCGCCGCCCTGAGGGTCAGGGTGGCGTTGCCATCCCCGTCGTGCCAGGTTTCGGGCGGATGAAGGACCAGCAGGTGGTCCATGCCCCACTGTTTGAGTTTGAGAAGGTGCTCGTACACCTCCACATAGGTTTCTTCGGCAGGTTCGAGGCTGGCAATAGGATACCAGATCAATTCGCGCAGGTCGGCCGGATCGTGGATCTGCTGGGGCACGGGAATGGCCGGCAATACCTCGTCGAAACGGCGTGAAACCGTTAGTACCCAGCGCTCGTGCAGGGCATTGCGTTTTCCGTCCGATCCAGGTGCATAGCTACAGCCTCCGTTGAGTATGAGAGCCGGCGAACCGTCCTCGGCCGTGGGGGCAAAAAGGGTAGAGGCCCTGGATTTGTACCAGTCGAGCAAGCTAGAAACAAAAACCCCCGAGGTGCAGAGGATATGCGGGTCGTTTGGCCCCAGATTGAAGTAGGGTATGCAGATCAGCCGCGGGTGTATCGCTTCCTCGACATGCCCCAGAGAGACTCCAGTCGCCTTGTGGTTGCCGCCTTCCAGTTCGACCACCAGGGACTTGCCCTCGATGCGGAACCGGTAGAGAAAATCGGCCAGTTCTTCCCCGTGTTTCCACTGCCAGCGGGCTTCGACGCAGTCGCCGACCTGCTCACAGGAGACAAAATGGCGTTCGATGGTCTCATCGTTTGAAGCCCATTCCCGGCCTCCCATTTCGATGGTGATTCCACCGTCTTGGGCGGGTTTGATGGGGTCGGAGCTGTTGATTTCGAGCTCTATGTCCGAAAAGGTCCCCTCGATAGGGGTGTAGATGAAATGCACCACGGCCGATAGCGAGCGAGCTTCAAATAGAAAGGATATACCATCCTGTTCTATGGAATTGTCGATCTCTTCCTCCGTGGTAGGTTGCATCGAGGGTGGGGCGGAATAGACCTTGGAGAGATCGACAGGTATTTCGTCCAATTGGGCAGAGGGAGCAGGGCAAAAGCTGAGACCATCGAGCACGAACTCGACCTCTTCACGGGCGAGGATGCCTCGTATGGCCAGGCCGGCAAATGCATGGATTTCAAGATGGCCGATGAGCTTGTGCAGCAAATGCCAACCTTGAAAATCCAGGCGGCCCAGGCTGCATTCCTTATCCTGGTCAAAGAGCACGACGAGTTCCGGAAGGTGATCGCGCTCGAATGGAACCGGTAGGTGGACCCACACCTGAGCGGCATTCGAGCCCTCTGGAATGGGCAGCGGTTCAGGGGGGCGACAAACCAGATCGCCTGCTCCTCCCAGCTTCAAAAGGGCGGATACCCGGCCTTCGACGAGAGAATGGTCCGATGCCTCGATGGCCCCCCAGGCTTCCCCGGGGGATTGAATCCGCCATTTTTCTACTTCACTCCAATCCATGCCCGGGGTGATGGTGTTGTCAGGGGCTGACTCTTCTCCTGAATGGTTGTCCATAAACTGTTTAAAACTCCGATTTAAACCTCATAAAAATAGGGACTCTCAGGGGGCGTAAGAGTAAAAATTCAAGATAGGAAATCAAGGCTGGAGTGTCAAGTTGTAGGAAGGGGCCTTGACAGTGGGTTGTGAAGGGTGTACCCTTGTATTTTTCATAGTGATTTAGCGCGTTTAACATCCTTGCGGTCCAAGGAAACTGCGCCTGCCCCTGCGCCAACCGGTTGCGCATCTATCCAAGGCCGGGCGCTGGCCTCTTGCGCAAAGCCTCAATGCCTGGCCCATCCAGGTAATCAATCCTCGTTCCTTTGATTTTGCCGAGGTTACCATCGGGGGCATCCAGACCAGCGAGATAAACCCGGAAACACTCGAGTTCTACCTGGTTCCAGGGCTCTATTTTGCCGGTGAGATGGTGGATGTACACGCCGGTTTGGGGGGATTCAACTTCCAATGGACTTGGTCGAGTGGACACCTGGCCGGACAGGAGCGGGGCGCCTAGCACAAGACCTTCGTTGACACCATGCCCAAGGTCGGTTAGTATGTATTAAGAGTCCATACAAAACAGCTTCCAAGGTGGCTGGTGCATGATCGTGGGAATTATTCTGGCAGCCGGAATGTCCACCCGCATGGGCGTCCTCAAACAGTTGCTGCCGCTGGGTGGGAAGGCGGCGGTCCAGGTCGTAGTCGAGCGGGTCGCCAGTCGCCTGGACAAGGTGTTGGTCGTCCTGGGCCACAGGGCCGGAGAAGTGGCCTGTGTGCTGACGGAACAATCCGTGGAATGTGTAGTCAACCCGGAGTATCGCCTGGGTATGGCCTCTTCGGTCAAATGCGGCATCCAGGCGGCAGGCCAGGCCACGGCCTACCTGATATGTCTGGGAGACCAGCCCGGTATCGATCTGAAGGTTATCGACGCGGTGGTGGCCGCTGCCGGCCGAACCGGAAGGGGGATTGTCATACCCACCTACCAGGGCCGCCGAGGACATCCTATTCTCATCGATCATTCATATGCGGAAGAAATTCTGGTCCTGCCCCAGGATCGGGGCCTCAATCAGGTGACCAGGGGGCATCCCGGGGACACTCTCGAGATCCCATTGGCGCACAAAGAGGTCCTGGAGGATATGGATACACCCGAGGATTACCAGCGCGAGTTGGCCAGATTTCAGTCAAACTTGAGGGCCTAGTTTATGGAAGATCTCATCGAAAAAATAGCCGGTCTGGAGCATGAGAAAACCGCGTTGGCTTCGCTGATCTGGAGCAGTGGTTCCATCCCCATGAGCGATCGGGCCAAAATGCTGATCCAGGAAGACGGCACGGTGCTGGGAACCATTGGTGGGGGGTGTCTGGAGGCGGAAATCCTCAACGCGGGGCGCGAGGTAATTCAAACCGGCGTACCCCATCTCACCCGCTATACCATGACGGAAAAGCAGGCCGGAGAAAGTGGCCTCAACTGCGGCGGAAGCGTCAGGATTTTCACCGAACCCCTCGGAGCCCCAACCGGCACCGCCTCCTATGTCCGCATCCAGCAGGCCAGGGCGGCGCGCAAAGGCTGTGTCCTGGCTACCTTGCTGGATGTGTCCAGGCCCCTACAGTCCGGGTGCGGCAAGATGCTGGTGTACGAAGATGGCACGTGGAGGGGGAGCCTGGGCCTGGAAGAGGCCGATCTGCAGGTGCGGCAGAACCTCGAAAAGGTTCTGGCCAAGGAGGGGGGCGCCATCCTGGAACTGGACCTTGAGCCCGTTTCAGCTTCCGTCCTTGGGTTTGCCCCGGACCAGGCGGTCGAGGTATTTGTCGAACCCTTCATGCCCTCGCCTGTCCTGTATGTATTCGGTGGTGGACATGTTGGAGCCCAAATCTGCAAGCTGGCTAAAAACGTCGGGTTTCAGGTGGTCGTAATAGACGACCGGCCCATGTTTGCCAATTCCTCCCGACATCCCGAGGCCGATGGGTGCGTGGTGGAAGAGATGGACCGGGTCTTCGAGAAGCTGGACCTGGATGAACAATCCTATATCGTTGCGGCCACCCGCGGCCACCAGCACGACGAGATCGTGGTCGAACAGGCCATTGGCACCCCCGCACGATACATCGGCATGCTGGGCAGTGAGCGCAAAAAGATGCTGATGTGGAAGCGTCTGGAAGCACGGGGAGGATCCCGGCAACGGCTGGATCAGGTCCATGCCCCCATCGGCTTCAATATAGGTGCTGATACGCCCGAAGAAATCGCCGTCAGCGTCGTGGCCGAACTGATCAAAGTGAGGCGGGGGGTGCGCAAATCCTGGAAAACCAAGACCGCGGAGGCTGTTGTTTGAGCGAGGACGGCCTCATTCGTTATGGGGCAGCTGCCTGTCAGCTCGACCTACCGAACCCCGAGCGGCGGGAGCAAATCGCCCGCAATACCGCCCGCATGCTCGAGATGGTCGATATGGCCGTTGCGGGCTATGGGCCCTTCATGGACATAAAGCTGCTGGTTTTTCCAGAGTTTGGCCACGCCGCTCCGATCTATCCTACCGCCCGGGGCCTCTCCGCCAAACTAACGGTTCCAATTCCCAACGAGCACACCGAAAGCTACGCGGAAAAGGCCAGGGAGCTGGGGGTCTTCATCCAGACCGCGAGTTTTCTGGAGGAAGACCCCCAGTGGCCGGGCAAGGTCTTCAACACCACCTGCCTGATCGGCCCCGAAGGTTTGCTCTACAAGTACCGCAAGGTCAACCCGTGGATCCCCTGGGAGGTCCACGCCAGCCCCCACGATCTGCAAGGCTACGGGGAGGAATTATTCCCCGTGGCCAGGACCTGTATCGGAAATATAGGGGTGGCCATTTGTTACGACTGGGTTTTCCCAGAGCCCCTGCGCCAGCTCACTGCCAATGGGGCCGAAATCCTGATCAGGGTATCGGCTTATATGGACCCCTGGGGGGCCACTCCGCCGATGGATTGGTGGACGGTGGTGAACCGCTGCCGGGCCCTGGAAAATACCGCGTACGTGGTAGCGGCCAATCAGGGCGCCTCTCTCAAGCACTATGCGCCCTTTTCCTGGCCGGGTGGCAGCATGATCGTCGACTACGACGGCCGTTTGCTGGCTCAGGCCGATCCGGGACCGGGTGAAAAAATCGTGGTTTCTCCCATCGATATTTCGAGTCTGCGCCACGAGCGGCAGCGGCGCACCGGCCATTTGCCCCTGGCCCATTTGCGCACCGAGGCCTATCCCATGTACCAGAAGCGTTTTTATCCTCCGGGTAGGTTGAATCAAGCCCAAAATCACACCGTGGAAATGAACCAGGAAACCATTGCGTCCATAAAAAAGAGGCTTGCGGACGGGAATCAGGATTAAACGTTTTTTGCTTCAGCTGGGTCTAATTAGAGCCAATTTAAGGGACTGTCACCGTGAAATCAGCCCAGGTTGTATCGAGCACGCCTCATCCTGGAGAACAGTTGCATCAGACCGACGAGGAATTGGTGCGCCGCTTCAAAGACGGCGAGGAGCAGGCCTTTAACGAGATCGTGCACCGCTTTCAAGAACGCATCTTTAGAGGCCCTAACAAAACTCTTTGAGGTACTTCCAACAGATGAGAATACATCCGATGTCGAGAAAGGCTTCATGGAGATCACCTCGTCGCTCCCAGCGGACTCGAAGCCGACGGAATTGGTGCAACCATGCCAACGTTCGTTCCACCACCCACCGATAGACGCCCAAGCCGCTGCCGTGGGCTTGCCCTCGCCGAGCCAACACCGAGCCGATGCCCCGCTTACGCAAGGCGCGCCGATGGGCTTGCGAATCATAGGCCCGATCCCCTTGCACCCGATCCGGCCGACGGCGCGGGCGGCCGACCCGACCGGCCACCGGGGGTATGCGATCCACCAACGGCAACAGCTGCGTCACATCATGCCGATGGGCCCCCGTCACCCCCGCCGCCAACGGCACCCCTTGGGCATCGGTGATTACATGGTGTTTGCTACCGGGTTTGCCGCGGTCCGTCGGATTGGGACCGGTGTGCGCCCCCCCCCAACCGCCCGCACCGAGGCACTATCGACCACCGCACGAGACCAATCAATCCGGTCGGCGGCCCTCAGTCGGTTCAACAGGATATGATGGACTCTTTTCCAGACCCCGGCTTGTTGCCAAGCGTGCAGGCGACGCCAACAGGTCATCCCCGAACCGCACCCCATCTCTTGAGGCAAATACTCCCAAGGGATACCCGTCTTGAGCACAAAGAGAATGCCGGTCAGCACCCTACGGTTATCCAGCCGAGGCCGCCCCCCTTGGGGGCCAACGGTTACGGGGGGCAAAACCGGTTCAATCAAGGCCCATAACCCATCGTCGAGTAACGGCTTGGCCATCAAAAACACCTCCATATCAAGACGGTAGAAGCAATACCGAAGAGGATAAGAATATAATGAAGCCTATACGCGATTCCAAGGTTTTGTTAGAGACTCTTAATCTGGTCTTCCGGCTCCTGCAGGACTTTGATGAGGCCCACGATATCGCCCAGGAAACCTTCATTCGCGCGCACGACAAACTAAAGGGGTTCAGAGGGGAATCAACCCCCTATACCTGGCTTTATAGAATCGCTTTAAATTTAAGCCTTAACCATATGCGCAAGAAAAAGTTGCGCGCCTTTTTTTCTCTGGATTCAATGGCGACTCAAGACCTGGCCGCGGCCGGTGGTCCGGAGCGGGATCTGGACGCGGCGCGGAACTGCGCACACAGGTGGACGCCGCCGTGGGGCGGCTACCTGGGCGCCAGCGCAGTATCTTCATCCTGCGGCAATACGACCGGTTATCCCACAGGGAAATCGCCGAGGTGCTGGGTTGTTCCGAGGGCAGTGTAAGAGCAGGTTATTTCCACGCCGTAAAAAAGTTGCAAGCAGCCCTCAAAGATTGGCTATGATGGGGAAAAACAGAGAAATTTGTCGAGAAGAAAAGCTGGTGGAATACCTGGACGGGACCCTCGAGTCCGGGGAAGAAAAAAACTCGAGCGCCATCTGCGGGGTTGTGCTGTTTGCAGGGAACGACTGGAGTCCCTGTCCGCCACTTTGGACCTGGCCAACAGGGCTTCGATCCCAGAACAAAATCCGCTCTACGTCAGCAGTTTCGTCTACCAGGTGCGGCAGGGCATAGAGGCGCAAAATTCAACCTCAAGCTGGTGGCCATGGCGGGCCGGCTTGGTGGGGGCCCTGGTCCTGGCAATAGGTATTGCCTGGTATTCCCTGACCCCTTTTCCGCTGTCGAACCCGGATGTAGGGGGGAAGGGGCCCGAACCTAGTGTCGCAATGGTGGAATCGGGCCAGGAGATGGCCGCCATCCTCGATGCGTACTGGCTGGATACGGCCACTACAGATGAATTACTCAGCGAAGTGGTTGCCATCGACAGGGATGAGCTGCTGGCTTTGCTGGAGGATTATTGATGCTTAAATTCTTTATTTTTTTGGTAATTATGGTTATTGGCCAAGGTCCTGTCCACGGACGGGAGGCCCCGGAACGACGAGTGCAGCCGGAACGCCTGGAATTGATCCGTTTGTGGTGGCTGGTGGAAGAGCTGCAGGTGGACGAAGAGCAGGCTACCCGTCTTTTTCCGGTCTGGAGCCAGCACCACAGGGACCGAAAGGCGTTACAGCAGCGGCGCCGGGAGGCCGGCCGCGAACTGGTGGCGTTGCTCAGGGAGGACGCAAAGGAAGAGACCCTCAAAAAGCAAATTGAAGTCCTCGTGGTTCTCGACCAAGAAAAGGCTGACCTGGCCAGGAAGTTTCACCAAAGCATGACAGAACTGCTCACCGTGCGTCAGCAGGCCCGTTTTCTGCTGTTCGAGGAGAGGTTCCGCAAGGATCTGAAAGACCTGTTGGAGGAATTCAGGCAACCACCTGCCTGGAGCGGGTATTGCTTTCGACGACGCCGCGGAGGAGAGTCCGGCCGGGGGGATCCCGACCGCGGGGATTCGCGGAGGTAGGGGCAGGTTATCAACCTGCCCTATTTTTTTGCCTGGTTGCAGATTGTTCAGTACCCTAAATCGCATGAAACGATATCGGGAAAAGCACATGCGCCGCATTCTGAGCAAATACGATCTGAATCAGATGGAGGTAGATATTGCCTCGGGCTGGACCCTAAATATGGTTGGTGTAACGGATCCTTATGATCTGTTGGACCAGATGATCGAACAAGACCGTCTGCACCGGGACGAACGCTTTCCATACTGGGCTGAGGTGTGGCCGGCCTCCCTGGGGTTGTCCCGCTGGTTTTGCCGGGGCGATTTTGAACCGCCTTCCCTCAGGGCCGTAGAGCTGGGGTGCGGACTCGGTCTTCTGGGAATCACTTTGGCGCGCCTGGGGTGGCGTATCAAGGCCACGGATTTTGTCGAGGACGCACTGGTTTTCACCAGTTTTAACGCCCGCAACAACCAGGTGGGGGGGAGGCATCAGGTCGGGTACCTGGATTGGAGGCATCCGGTGGGAAATCCCAGCGATTGCCTGGTTGCGGCAGACGTGGTTTACGAAAAGAAAAACCACCCCTACCTGGAGCGGGTATTGCGCCAGCTTTTATTGCCCGGAGGGCGGTTTTATCTCAGCGACCCACAGCGGTCCTCGGCGCGCCCCTTCTGTGAAGCGCTGGAAGAACAAGGGTATGAACACCTGGTAGAATCTCACCCTACCTGCTGGAAAGCCCTCGAACACAAGATTGATATCCACACCTTTACCAAACCTGAATAGGGCCCTAAGCCAGAGAAGCGGTGCGAAAAGTAAAGAAAGATTCCTTCCTGTGAATGAATCCTGGATCAGAGGCTCTCTAGGGGACAGGGTTGTACTGCGCTGGAACAAAGCGGATTTTCAGGCGTCGGCTCCCATCGAAATCTTCAAAGAACTTGGTGCAGCTCGCAAGATATTGATCCTGCCCAACGACCGCGTAGGGGGCCTGTTCATCGGAGCCTCGCTTTACAGGGTTATTCGCCAAGCATATCCCGAAGCCAGGATCGCCCTTCTAAGCGATGGGAAAAAGGCCGCGCTCGCCAGCCAGATTCCCTTCATCGACGAGGTAATTACCGGAGAACCGAACAAGCCCATCTGGAGTGCCTCTTTCAAGCGGTTGGCGGCGGAGTTGCGCCAAAAAAGGTTCGATCTGAGCCTTTGTCCGGGGCCGGACTGCAGTTTCCGCCTGGCCTATCTCAGCGGAGTTTGCGGCGCCTGTGTAAGAATCGGCTTTCAGCGCCCCGGTCTCACTCCCTACAATCTCGAAGTGGTGTCCCAGAGGAGGGGAATCTACGAGGGGGAGCAGTACCTCAACATGTTGCGGCTCTTTGGCCTGGAGAGAAAAACAGAGGTGAAGTGGACTCTGGTCCAGGACGATGCGCAACAGATTCGGGCCCGCTATCTAGGCGAAGGGTTTTCCCAGGACGAGATCGTCGGTATCGATCTGGCTCCGGGAGAGGGCAAAGGGCTGAGTGAGCGGCAGTTTGAAGACATCGTCGTGCAAATCCTAGAAGGCGGAGCCCGGGCCGTGTTGTTTTTTTCGGTCGCGGAGAAGAAACAGGTCGGTTATCTTAAAGAAACCTATGGCGAGCGGGTATTGCCCTTCGAGCAGAACGACTTGCTCGGGGTGGCTGCCCTGATGGAGGGGTGTGCCGCCTTGATCTCATGCAATACCGATCTGTTACACCTGGGCATTGCCCTTCAGGTCCCCGTCGTAGGGATTTTTGCCGAAGATCCACACCGCTGGATTGCGGATCAGGACAAGGGGGTCAGGGTAATTCAAGTCGAGGATTGGCGGAGTGTGGATCCCGAGCAGATCGTGGAGGCTCTCGGCAAGGTCCCGGGGTGAAGAAGGGCGCCAATGTTGACGAACGAGATACCGGGTCCATATCTTCTTCTGGTGCCGAGTCGCCCCAGAGCCAGGAAGAAGAACTCAAAGAGACGTCGACCCCACAACTAGGCAATTGGAGGGATTGGAGCGGATATATATGGTTACCGAAGTTGTCATGCCGAAACTGGGACTTACCATGGAATCGGGCACCCTTGGTGCCTGGCTTGTGGAGGAAGGGCAGACTGTGCAAAAGGGAGAGCCCCTCCTCGAGGTTGTTACGGACAAAGTGACCATGGAGGTCGAAGCCCAAGCCACGGGGATCTTGCGCAAGATCCTCGTAGCGGCCGGGGTCGAGGTCGCGGTGGCCACCCCGATCGGGGTCATCGCCGATGAAGACGAGGATATAAGCTCTTTTCTGGCGGCGGAGTCTGCCCAGGCGGAGCAGGGTGGGGAAGTGAGGGCGGAAAAGCTTGAGGTGCCATCCCCGGCCACCGGAGATACCCAGGTTGCCGGGGCAAGGACGCCCCACCGAGCTTCGCCCAAAGCGCGAAAAATGATAGCGGCTGCAGGGATCAATACCGCCCAGCTGCAGGGCAGTGGGCCCGGAGGGCGCATCGTCAGCGCGGATGTGGAGGTCTACCTGGCCCGGCGGCCCGCTGCCGTCGAGTTGCAAAAGCCCGAGATAGGACTCCCTGCGGCAGAGGTCGGGGCCGGCGCCTTGGTCGACCTCACTCGACCTCAGCAGATCGCGGCCGAACGCCTCACCGCCAGTTCCCGGGATATACCGCACATCCACATAACCATGCACGTCTCCGGCGTCTGGCTCCGGCAACTCCGCGAGGGCTACAAGATTGAGGGCAAGAAGATTTCCTACAACGACCTGATCGTCAGGGCTACGGCCCGGGCCCTGAGTGATTTCCCCCGGATCAACAGCGTCCTCGAAGGCGACAAGGTCCGGCAATCCGAACAGGTGAATATAGGTATTGCCGCGGATACTCCCCAGGGACTTATGGTCCCGATCTTGCAGCAGGTTCCGGCCAAAAGCATCGAAGAGATCGCCGCGGAGAGCACGCGCCTCATCGATGCGGCCCGCCGCGGTGATTTGCGGCCCGACGACCTGATAGGGGGGACATTCACCATTTCCAATCTGGGGATGTTCGGGGTCTCCCAGTTCACCGCGATCATCAATCCTCCCCAGGTAGCTATTCTGGCGGTTGGGGCCCTGGAACAACGCGTGGTGGCATTGGAGAATAATGCCCTGGCGGCCCGGCCTCAGCTCACCTTGAATCTGGCCGCGGATCACCGGGTGATCGATGGGGCTCTCGCCGCCCGTTTTCTACAGCGCTTGAAGGAGATTCTCGAAAGCCCGGGACTGCTTGGGTAAAGAACGCGGCCGGGAGAAATCCCCGGCCTGGGACGGTCGCGTTGAACCGGCGGCGTCTTCCTTGACCTCGTCCTCTCTGCTGTTTATCTTCAGGTCCGTCCTCTCCGTTGTCAAACGTAAATAGCTTTACTTCAGCTCCTTGAGGATGCTCTGTGTCTGATTTTTCCCGGGATTTTGACGGAGGTCGGGTAGGCGCGGGCTTGCTGAAAGCAGGACAGGATAGATGAAAATAGACAGGAAAACGCAGTTATCGCTCGCCTATGTAGTTTTATTCGTACTCCTGATACTCTATATACAGAACTTCTTTGTCCACCAGGTACACGAGGTGGAATACGGCCGATTCAGGCTGTGGGTGGAGGAGGGGAAGGTGCGGGAGTGCAGCATCGGGGACAAAACCATCCGTGGAATCAGCGATGAATACGGCCAGTTCGTCACCACCCGGGTAGATCCGGACCACGGCTTGGTCGAGTTGCTCGATAAACACGGGGTGGACTACAAGGGCGAGAAGGAGAATTGGTTTGCCAATCTGCTCGGCTGGGTGTTGCCGATCCTGATCTTTTTGGGGATATGGATGTTCATGGCCCGACGTCTGGGGGGAGGATCTGGCGGGCTGATGTCCATAGGCAAGAGCAAGGCCAAGGTCTACATGGAAAAGGGGACCGGCATCACCTTCGAGGATGTTGCCGGCATCGACGAAGCCAAGGAGGAATTGAAAGAGGTTGTCGAGTTTCTCCAAACACCGGCCCGATTTCAGAGCCTGGGCGGTAGAATCCCGCGCGGAGTGCTCCTCATAGGTCCTCCGGGGACTGGCAAGACCCTGCTGGCCAAGGCGGTGGCAGGAGAGGCGGAAGTGCCGTTTTTTTCGATCAGTGGCTCCGATTTTGTGGAAATGTTTGTCGGGGTGGGGGCGGCTCGGGTCCGCGACCTTTTCGAACAGGCCAAGAAACACGCCCCGGCCATCATTTTCATCGACGAACTAGATGCCTTGGGCAAAGCGCGCGGGGCAGGATCCTTTGGAGGGCACGACGAACGAGAACAAACCCTGAACCAGCTGCTGACCGAATTGGATGGGTTCGATACCAATGTCGGCGTCATACTCATGGCCGCCACCAACCGGCCCGAAATTCTGGATCCGGCCCTTCTGCGCCCCGGCCGTTTCGACCGCACGGTGACCGTGGACCGGCCGGATGTAAAAGGCCGGGAGTCCATCTTGAATATTCATGCCCAGGAGGTTAAGCTGGGCGAGGATGTGGATCTCCACAAACTGGCGGTGCGGACCCCGGGTTTTGCCGGTGCCGATCTGGCCAACGTGATCAACGAGGCCGCTTTGTTGGCCGCCCGGCGCGACAAGCAGGCCATCACCATGGGAGAACTGGACGAAGCCATAGAACGCACGGTGGCTGGACTGGAGCGCAAAAGTCGGGTTTTAAGTGAAAAAGAGCGCCGCGTCGTCGCCTATCACGAGGCGGGTCACGCCATCGTCGGCGAAATATTGCCTCATTCCCATCCAATACAGAAAATCTCTATTGTCTCCCGTGGAAGGGCCCTGGGTTATGTGCTGAATCTGCCTACCGAAGACCGCTATACCATGAGCAAAGACGAATTGCTGGACGATATCTGCATGTCGCTGGGCGGGCGGGCGGCCGAGGAGATCGTGTTCAACGAGACCTGGACCGGGGCTGAAAACGACCTGCAAAAGGCCACGGAAATGGCCGAAAAAATGGTCAAGGAATACGGCATGAGCAAGCGTGCCGGCCTGGTAGCGCACACCGAAGATCGCAGCCAGCAGTACCTGGGTATGCCCGGACACAACAGGAACTACAGCGAGAAGACCGCCCAGCTGATCGACGAGGAGATAGCCCAGATAATCAGCCACAATTTTGGCCGCGCCAAGCAGATCCTCACCGATAGAAGGGAAGTCCTGGAAACGCTGGTCGAGACGCTCCTCGAAAAAGAGGTTCTGGACGGCGATGAATTGCGGATGTTGTTGGGCGAGCCGGACGGGGCCGTGGAGGCGACCGGGGAAGAAGAGCCCCAGGGTTCATCCGAGGAGGCCTCCGAAGATGCCACCCAGGCAGTGAAATAAGCCCGAGGCCTCAACAAACTTCGGTGATAACTTCGAGTTCGACCGTAGCCCCGAGGGGGAGTTCGAGGACCCCGATGGTCATGCGGTTTACCACCTGTGGTTGAGCGGTAAACCCTTCTGCCGAACAGACGAATCCCGTCGACGCACCAACTGCCGAGGTTGTCGAGGGGGCCAATCTCGGCTTTGAGGATGCTCAGCGCATTGAGCGCACAAAGCCTGGTCGCCTCGTAGCCTTCCTCCACACCGAGGTCTTTCCCCACTCTGCCGGTGAATTCTATCTTCCCTGCTTTGAGAGGCAATTGGCCGGCAACGAAGATCAGATTGCCGCTGCGCACCGCGCGAGTGTAGGATCCGGCGGGTTGGGGAGGGGGGGGTAGTTCCAGCCCTAAGAAGCTGTTGAGTTATTCAGATGCATTTAGCGACCGTAATCTTTATCATGGCAATACGAATCATGTTCTCTGCGGATTGGGTGAGGATTTCGAAGTCTTTGGCCAAGCGTCGAAATCCACCCAACCAAGCCAAGGTTCGTTCGATGATCCAGCGTTTGGGCACCACTTGGAACCCTTGGGTTGGTTTATCCGCTATATCGAGTCGCAACCCCAACAGGTTTTCAACGAATGCAACGGTGGTACCGCGATAGCCTTGGTCGCCGCAGAAGGCTTCGACCACCGAATCATACTTTTCCGCGACCCGATCACATACGTCCCATCCTTGGCTAGGCTGTGTACGATAATTGCTTGAAATAGTATTGGGACGTGGTATACTCTCTTTCAACCATTGAATCGAAGGAGGGGATACCGATGGCCCGCTACGACTTAACCGATGAAGAATTTGCCCTGCTAAAGCCGTTGTTACCTGCCGAACGGTCGGGCAAACCGGGCTGCCCTTATCGGAGTCATCGCCAAGTGCTCAACGGCATTTTCTGGATTTTACGCACCGGCGCGCCTTGGCGCGATTTGCCCCCCCGGTACGGCCCTTGGAGCACGGGGGCCGACCGGTTTCGTCGTTGGGAACAAAAAGGCTTATGGCAACAGATCCTGGATGCGTTAGAAGCCCAAGCGCGCCATATGGATCAGATCGATTTTACGTTCGCCGCCCTCGATGGGAGCATCGTTCGGGCGCATAAAGCAGCCGCCGGGGCAAAAAAAACATAAATGGTGTTTCCATAAGCCGTGAAGAAAGCCTTCAAAAACAGGGGCTTGGGCAAAGCCGTGGCGGCTATACCACCAAAATTCATGTCCTTTGTGAAGGGGCGGGCAAGCCCATCACGGTTACCATAACCCCGGGTCAGCAGCATGAATCCACCCAGGTAGACGCCTTGCTCGATTCAGTGGCCATTGGAGGCAAACCCGGTCCCAAGCGCACCCGGTTTGAAGCCCTGGCCGGTGATAAAGCCTATGATAGTCAATCCATCCGCGAGAAACTGCGCCAACGGCGAACCAAGCCCGTGATCGCCCATCGAAAAAATCGGCAGGGGGAGTATCCCCCTGAGGCCATCGGATTCGACAAGGACTTATATCGGCAGCGCAATGTGGTGGAACGACTCATCGGACGGCTCAAAGAAAACCGACGCATTGCCACCCGATATGAAAAACACGCCGACAGGTATCAGGCGATGATCATACTCGCTTTCATCCGTATTTGGCTCAAAAACCTTTTATCGTACACAGCCTAGTATCGGCCACCTTGGCGGCATGTACTTGGACGGTCAGCATATTACCCAGCGTATCGGGGGCGAGGTGGCGTTTACGGCCTTTGATCTTTTCCCCCCCCATCCACGCCTCGATCCTGACTGGCCTATTGGGTTTTAACCGATTGCGAATCGATCAAGGCATAGGTCGGATGCTCGTTTTTGCCCTGCTTGTGACGGGCGCGCTCATGCAGCGCGTCCAGGGCTTGTTCCCACACGCCACGCTGATTCCAGCGTCGGTAATGGTCCTAGCAGGCCGTTGAAAAACCAGGGTTTTTGCACAATGCACTGTGGGATAGGACGGCACCGATCTTGAACCTCCATTTGCAAGCAAAGGTCTCGAAAGCACCCAGACCTTTGCTAATGCGATCCCAAGCCCGTTTGAGCCGGTTAGTAACGACGAAAAAGCCCGATATCAGGCCATGGAGACCCCTCGGAGTCCCCTTCCCGGTGATTTTGCGCATCACCAACCCCAGATTAAAAGCGCCGCCATGAATACACCGGCGTTTATAGATCTTGTCCTGACTGCGCAGGTGCGTGCGTCGCAGGCCCCCCGTTTCATAAGCGTGGGCGAAACTGCGTTCCGCGTACTCAGCGCGAAGCCGTTGCAGGGCGTGGCCACGGACCCCTCGTATGCGACGCCGATTGGCATACACGGCCGCCTTGGCCTGGGGATCATTCTTCCACTGGCGGCGCCCGCGACCGGGTTCGGAAAGGTAGCTGCGGATCTGAGCGCGCTTCAACGTCTTGGCGGTGTAATTGCTGTGATAGCCCTTGTCCGTTACCACTTCGGTGAGCACGGGCGGCGGCGGCCGTCCTTTGTGAGCCGCCTCGGCGACCAGGCTCGCCTCCAGATTCATGGAGGCCTGCAGCAGACTCCAGGGCAGAGACGCCGTATCGCCCTCGTCAGCGCCGCACACCTGAATCGCTACCAGGGCCTGGGTGTCCAGATCGATCGTATGCTCCGCCTTGTGCGCCAAGTGGGTACGCCCGTCTTTCATCTTGGTAATGCGCGCCTCCGGGTCATGGGGGTGTTGCCAGTCCTGGTTGGAGCCTTTGTGCGCACGCTTCTGGTCGAGCTGGGCCAGATCCTGCCGCGTCGGCGTCTCGATGCCTTCGGCCTGGGCCAGCCCCTCCAGATAGGTGTGGTAGCTTTCCCCACTGTCGCGCCGCACGATGCGGCGCAGGGCGGCGTTGGCCTCCAGCGTGGTGGCGTCCACCGCCACTGTCTTCCCCTTGAGCAGGCCTTCCTGGGCCAGCACCTTCAGCACCCAGTTGAAGACCTCCTGATGCACCTCCAGCGGCAGGCGCTGACGAATGCGCGACCGGCTCGAATGGTCCGGTGTGGTCTCGGTCAAGGCGTAGCCCAGAAAGTGGCGCAAGGCCAGCGAATCGGCGACCCGCCCGTCCATGCCGCGCTCCGAGCCCAAGCCCTCGAAATAGCCGATCATGAGCATGCGGAAATAGACCCCGGGGGCAATACTGGGTCGTCCCAAGGTCTCCGCATAATAGGGGGCGCAGCGCGCTTCCACGAAGGCATCAAATCCATGCGATGCCAGCAGCTTATTGAGTTGGGCATAAAACGGATGCCCCGGCGCCTCGGGCAGGTCATGGGTCTGTACCCACATCTCCTGCTGCTGACTTTCTCGACGCTTGCTCATCGACATACAACAACCTCCTTCAGCTATTACTAATCTAGAATAGAAAGAATAGACTTGTATGCCAAGTCGCCTATTTTTGATATAGCAGAACTTTTCAGCCTTTTTCAACGGCCTGCTAGACGGTATCCCAAGGGGGAAAATCAAGCGGCAGCATCCGCCACGGAATACCCCCTTTGACGACCTATAAAATGGCATTGACCACCTCGCGTTTGGCATACTTGCCGGGGTTGCCCCGGGGATCAGGACGGTCGAAAAACCCCGCGATCAGGGCCCATTCTGGATCCGTCAAGTCACTTGGATACCCGCCCATACTAAAAGCCTCCCTGCGCAAAAAAGACAGCAAGCAATACATTATACATACAATACATACAGAGCTTTTTTAACTCAACAGCTTCTTAGCTCGACTTTATCCATTTATGTAGCGTACGAGACGGTGTGTATCAAGCGGTTGAGTAGGCTTCGAGGGATTTTTATCAGGTCGTGTTGGTTGGGCAGGTTGGAAAAAGCCTGCCAGAGCCGTTGTCGGACCCAGGCCACGGCATCGGAAAAGGTGGGTTTTCGTTTGCCATACCAGGCCGTGGCATGGCAGGGGGAGGCGCTTTTGGGGGCCAGCCGATTGGCGATGAGGGCGACCAGACTAAACAAGGCCAAGATGACCGGCGTGGTCCGGGCAATGGCCCGCTCATTCCATTGGCGTTGGGTTTCCATGCCCAGATGGGCGCGGGCTTCCTCAAAGGTAGTTTCTACCGACCAGCGTTGGAGAAAATAGGTCAGCATTTGCCGAGGGGACAGACGCACATCGGTCGAGAGCAAGGCTTGGGGCGCGAAGCGGCCGGCCGGGTCTCGGATCAGCAGCCAGCGGAGGGGCACGGCGGGCAAGCCAGTGTGATACCACAGCGCCGTTTGGCTGTAGGTTTCCACTGTATAGGGGCCGGCGGCATACCACCGGTCCAGGGTGAGGGGGTGCCAAGGGGTAGTCGGATCGTCCAGGTGCTGCTGGAGGGTGGGCTGCCGGGCGCCTTTGCCGCGGGGGCGTCCCCGCGTGTGCGGCGTGCGGGTTGGTGGTGGGTCATACAGGGCCGCATCCAACCGCAAGCGGGTAATCAGCCCCACGTGGGGCCGAACCGCGTCGAGAAAGGCCAAGGCGGAGAAGGTGCTATCGGCGACCACGACCAGCCGGCGGGTGGGCAGCCAGCGCGCTACCAGCTTGAGCATAGTCTGCCCCCGTTGCAACAGGGTGAGGGGGGTGCGCTGGCGCTGAGTATAGTAGCGGGCCGACGGACACAGCACACTCATAAAGGGTAAGGCCCAACTTCGATCCGCCCAAGGGATAGGCGCTACCAGCATCAACGACAGCCAGCGCAAGCCGCTAGCCTTGACCAGGTGGGGCCCACTCGAGCGGACGGGATCCCGGTAGATGCCTCGGGCCCCAATCTGGGCGCCCCGGCGCCGCTCGATGGTCTCATCCAGGCCCAGGACCAGGGGCCCGTGGGGGGCAAAGGCGGCCACCAACGCCTGGAGGAGTAGCTTACTGCCGGCCAGGGGCGACCACACACAGCGGTTGAGGATCCGGTGGTAGGTTTGAAAGGTAGGCTGTTGGCTCAAGCCCAACACCTCCAACACGGCGCTGACCGTGCGTTTACCCGGGGCTAACAGCGCCCCGACCAACAGCGTCTGAGCCTGCGGCCAAACGCGGCTCGAAAAAAGGGGGGCAAAGGGCGACAAAATCGTTATTATATCTTTCGGCAGGGGGCTCATCGGTTTCTCCTGGGCTGTCGATGCTTGGATACCATCAACAGTACGGAGGATACCGGCCTCCTGCCATGCGCGTTTGGATAAAATCGAGCTTAGAGGCCGTCTGAAAACCATGTTTATTCTAAGCGAGTCGTTTGAGTAGCAAGTAAATCATGGCGATCTGAATCAACGCTTCGCTGTGGCGGGTCAACACTTCATAATCTCGGGCATGCCGACGAAAGTTCATCAACCACGCAAAGGTTCGTTCGACCACCCACCGTCGTTTGAGCGGTGTAAATCCATTTCCTTGTTTAGCGACGACTTCCAAGTCGATCTTATGCGTCTTTTTTAAGTCGGCTACCCACCCTTTGAGATCGGCTCCCACATAGCCGCCATCGACCCACAGCTTACGTAGCCTAGGTACGCCGGGCGCAACATAGCGGGTCAACACCCACTTCAAGCCGTCCCGATCGCCCACATCGGCGGCGGTGACTTCCACCGGCCGGATCCATCCCAAGGTATCTACCACCAGGTGACGTTTGCGTCCTTTGATCTTTTTGCCGGCGTCATAACCGATTGTTTCTCCTTGGGTTGCCGTCTTGATGGTCTGGCTATCGACCCCGCCGGCCGACGGGGTCGATAGCCGACCCTGCCGGCGGCGTTCCCGCTGGGTGAGTCGATCCAATATCGGCGGCCAGACCCCTTGTAGGCTCCAGCGGCGAAAGTAGTCATACACCGTTTTCCACGGCCCCAAACTCGCGGGTAACAAAGCCCAAGGACAGCCGGTCTTGGTCAGATACAAAAGACCATTGATGATCTGGCGTGGATCCCGCCGCGGGCGGCCCGGCCCGCCAGGAGGCCACGTCGAGGCGGGTAGTAACGGCTTGATTAGACGCCATTGCGCATCGGTTAGATCGGTGGCATATTCGTCGGCAGGCGTACTCATCATCGGGGCCTTTCTATTCAGATTTTGTGGTGAAACCTGAATATGGCCCGATGAGTACGCCGATTCAAATACGGGCTACATCAAGAGTTTTCAGACGGCCTCTAAGGCTTTGAGCTTTTCTTCAGCCGACATGTTGGATCTCTTGGATTGGGAGGGATAAACCCTTGCGAAAAGGTGAAATATACTACGATCGGCAATCCGGGCAAGGGAGTTGGGGGCATGGGGATTAGATCCAGATTCACTTCTTACCTGGACCGCAAATGGGACTCCCGGATTCTTCTCCAGAACCGGGATTTTTTCCGTTTGTGGCTGGCCTCTGGCCTGTGGGGGCAGGCCATGTGGATGGAGCAACTGGTGCTGGGCTGGGTGGCACTGGAGCTGACCAATTCGGCCTGGTGGGTAGCCCTGATCGGTTTTTACCGCTATTGCCCTCTGCTCCTGATCGGCCCCTTCAGCGCTGCCATCACCGATCGCTTCAAAAGGCGCTCGTTGATCGTGGTGCTCCAACTGTCCAATGGGATGGGGATAGGGTTGTTGGCCGCGTTGATGGGACTCGGGGTGCTGGAGTACTGGCATATCGCCCTGGTCTCCCTGATCCTTGGGGCCTGCTGGGCTTTGGACTGGCCGACTCGGAGGGCGCTGATCCCCGACCTGGTAGGCAAGGAGAGAGTGGTGGATGCCATGGTGCTGGAGAACTTATTCCAGGGCCTGACGCGGTTCACCGGTCCACTGGGAGCAGGGACTCTCCTGGCTCTTGTGGGCATGCTCGGAGCGCTGGTTGTCCTCGCCGTCCTAGGCATGGCCTCGACCTTGATCCTGCTGGGAATGAAAACCGATGCCCGCGCCCCCTCGGCACCCAGGGGCATGCTGGATTTCTGGCAAAGCGCGAGAGCAGGTCTGGGGTACGTGCGCCGCCAGCCCCGGATCCTGGGAGCTGTGTTGACCACGGTGCTGATGAATGTCTGGGTCTTTCCTTATATGACCCTTCTGCCTGTATTCGCCCGCGACGTACTGCACCAGGGGCCCTTCGGACTGGGGCTCCTTGGGGCAGTACACGGGATCGGAACCTTTGTAGGTCTGGTGGTCGTCAATTCCGCCAGGAACTTCTGGAGTAAAGAGTGGCTCTTTGCGGGGGGGGCGGTTTTGACCTGTCTGGGCATAGCGGGGTTTGCATCTTCCACCTCATTTTTATTCTCTCTACTTCTCCTGATGGTAGCGGGGCTGGGACACGCCAGTTTCAGTTCAATGCAAAGTTCGATCATTTTGCTGGAAGCCAGCGACGAAATGCGGGGCCGGGCCATGGGGGCCCTGGTACTTGCCATTGGCCTGGGCCCACTGGGGCGTTTACAGAGCGGAGCCATGGCCGCGGCCTGGGGAGCCCCTCTGGCAGTGGGTAGCATGGCGGCCTTAGCTGTACTGGGGATTCTGGTTGTTGTATTCATGGTGCCGGATTTTATTGGTGGTCTAAAGCCTGCAGAAGGTGGGGAACAGCGACTGGCCGCGCTATTGCGGGGACGGCGCAGCAGGGCCTAACGCGGCTCCTGAAACCATTGACGCTGAGCTTGCTCTCGTCTATATTGAAAAATTGACGAACCAGGCAGGGAGCTAGAGACATGGCCGATTCTGTAATTGCCGCACAATTATTCACCCTACGCGAGCACCTCAAAACCCCGGATGAGATTCGCCACAGTTTGAAAAAAGTGAGGGATCTGGGCTACGAAGCGGTCCAGATTTCGGGTCTTGGACCCATAAGCCCCGAAGAACTCCGGGCGCTAGTAGACGAGGTAGATTTGAAGATAATCTCCACCCACACCTCCTACGAGCGCATCGTGAATGAACCACAGGCCGTCATCGCCGAACACCGGCTGTGGAATTGCAGGCACGTGGGGATTGGCGGCCTGCCTGCCGAGTACCGGAGCGAAGTGGGTTTTGGAGACTTTGCCAGGGAAGCTTCCCAAAAGGCGCGGCCCTTGATCGAGGCAGGGCTGACGTTCAACTACCACAACCACAGCTTTGAATTGGAGAAATTCGCCGGAAGGACCGGGCTGGATATCCTTTGCGAGGAGAGCGAGCCCCAGGTGTTCTCGATGGAAATAGATACCTACTGGCTCCAGCACGGTGGTGGCAATCCTGTCACCTGGCTGCGCAAGTTGAAGGATCGGCTGCGGGTCGTCCATCTGAAGGACATGGCCATGAAGGGCTCCGCCCAAGTATTCGCCGAGGTCGGAGAGGGCAATCTGGAGTGGCCGGAAATTCTGCAAGCCTGCAGGGAAGCGGGCATCGAATGGTATGTCGTCGAGCAGGATACCTGCCCGGGCGATCCCTTCGCCAGCCTGGGGCTGAGTCTGCGCAACCTGCGGCAGATGGGCCTGTATTAACCTCCCGCATTCAGGAGTATAAACATGGCACCACTAGCTCGTTTTGGTCTGGAAGACAAGGTGGTCATCGTGACCGGCGCAGGGCGCGGCATTGGCCGGACCATCGCCCTGGATGCGGCGCGTTCAGGCGCCAGGGTAGCGGCCGGCAGCCGGACGGTTGACGAACTGAGGAGCCTGGCTGAGGAAATAGAGGCCATGGGCGGTGCCTGCTTTTTTCACCACCTCGATGTAGTGGATGTGGCCTCCATCCAGGGATTTTTCGACGCGGTGGTCGGACACTTCGGCCGCATCGACGTGCTGGTGAACAACGCCGGGTACAACAAACTGGGGGCGGCCCTGGACTACGATGAGGAACTCTTCGATACAATAGTAGACGCCAACCTCAAGAATGTGTTCTTCTGCAGCCAGATCGCCGCCCGCCAGATGATAGCTCAGGGAGGAGGCAGTATTGTCAATATTTCCTCCCAGGCCGGAGTGGTCGGAGCCCCGGAAAGAGGTCCATACAGTGGGGCCAAGGGCGGGGTCAACAACCTTACCCGCACCCTGGCGGCTGAATGGGCACCGCACCAGATTCGCGTCAATGCCGTGGCTCCGACCGTGACCCGTTCTCCCCTGGCCGAGCAGGCCATGCAGGATAGTCAGGTCTTTGCCGAGGCCGTGAAGACTAAGAACCTGCTGCGTGGGGACCTGGCCGAGCCCGAGGAGATGTCCGGGCCCGTGGTTTTTCTGGCTTCCGATGCGGCCGGCATGATCACCGGTCATACCCTGGTTGTGGATGGGGGCTGGACGATTGTTTAGAAGCCTTTTTAAAATTCCTGGTGCGCCCCGAGCCCGCGCTGGCCGTGGCCGGCGTTGCCCCCGGGTTCAACAGCATGTTTGCAATATGGCAAAAGAGTTGTATTTTCCGTGCCTTGTACAATGAGATTATTCATTACTTAACGAAATACCTGTACCTATTTGGACCTCAAGGCCCGCACGGCCGCCCGCCGATTCCGTGAAGTACTGAATATTACGCGAAAATAGGGTATGAAACCAAAGATTTTAACACTCGTGGTTCTAGGCGCCTGGTGCTCCCTGGCCCATGGGGATACAGAGCGCATTCGCGCAACCATAGAATTCATGGCCTCTGTGGGGTCCAGGATCAGTGGGTATCCGGGCAGTGCCCGGGTTGCCGAGTTCGTGATGCGGGAATTTCAGGAGATCGGCTTGCAGGACCTCACCCGGGAGAGGTTTCAGGTAACGGTGCCCATGGATCGCGGCGCCGAGTTGATCCTGGAAGAAACCGGAGAGCGTTTTGGGCTCAAAGGGCTGTGGCCCAACCACGTGCGCACCACGACCTTGCCACCCGAAGGAGTGAGAGCCTCCATGATTTACGGTGGATGGGGTCATTTTGCCGAATTCAATGGCAAAGAGATGGATGGCAGCGTGGTCCTCATGGAGTTCAACAGCAGCAACCACTGGCTGCACGCCGCCTCTTTGGGGGCCAGGGCCATTGTCTTCATCGCCCCTGAAGCTTCCAGCTGGAGGCAGGCCAACACCAAGTTCGTCGAGGTCCCCCTGGATGTGCCGCGTTTCTGGATAGACCGGGAGGCCGGGGAGTACCTCCGCCAGATTCTCTCCGAAAAGGAGAAGCAGGTGGGGTTAAAAAGCCGCATGACCTGGGAGCAGCACCCTGCCTGGAATATCTGGGGGGTTGTTCCCGGGCGGGATCCCCAGTTCAAAGGGGAGACCGTCATCGTGGAAGCTTATTACGATGGCATCTCGGTGGTTCCGGCTCTGGCCCCCTCGGCCGAAACGGCCAGCAGTATAACGGCCCTGCTCGAACTGGCCCGGCATTTGCGAAACCACCCTCCGAAACGCACCATCGTACTGGTGGCTACGGGGGCCCATTTCCTGGCCCGGAGGGGAATTGTCGACTTTTTGGATCGGCACGCCCGCACCCATGAGGAATACGAAAAACTCATGGAAAAGCCGCTCTACCCCAAACTTTTCATCAGCCTGGATTTGTCCAGCCAGACCGACCAGTTGGGGATATGGAACAACACCTACAGCTATGATCTGAAGCGCTTTTTCGTGCCGTTCGGACGCAGGTTTACCGCCTACGCCCAGGAGATAGGCCCTTTGTTGGGCCGGGAGGCCCAAAAGTGCCTGGTCAATGGCATCAGCCCGATCAAGGGACTGGACTGGTCCACTTATGTGCCCGGTGGGGTGAGCGTAAACAGCCAGATTGCCCTGAAGGCAGGACTGGTTTCCCTGGCTTTTGTAACCGTAAACGATGCCCGCTTGGGGGTGGACACCCCGCTGGATCTACCCGAACAGGTCAAATATGATAATCTGGAGCGGCAGATCGCCTTCCTCAACGGTATTTTTTCCAGGGCCTTTCGCGACCCCGAATTGTTCGCCGACCTGGAAGATTTCGAACCGGTATTGAAGGACGAACTGCGCTCTTTCATCGTGAACGTGCGGGCTTTTCCGCGCCGCAGCCAGGTTCCGGACCGGGTGGTGCCCGGGGCCATCGTCGCCCTGGGGGCGGGAGCCAACCGCGAGGTAGGGGTAGGGATCAAACCGCACAAAGGAGTAAGGGGAAGCCATTATTACCTGGCCGATGAAAAGGCCGGTGTACAGATTCCGGGACTACCTCTTGGAGGAGTTCCGGTAACGGCCTATGTGCTCGTACCGGAAACCGGGGAGATCATCTATGCACCGGATATGAGTGAGCGGGCCCAGAAACACCATGGGAAGAAATTGGTCCAGGCCATCCGCTTCAAAGGCGAGCACAAAACCCTGGTGGTTTTTCCTTGCAGCTCGAGGCCGTTTTACAGCCTGATCGATCCAAGGGCCCTCAGCTGGATATCGGAGATCAAGGTCTTCGACAGCAATGGCGTGGCCCCCAAGCAGTTCGGCCTGGCCCTGGGAGCCGGGGTCCTCGAACCGGTAGCTGTAGTTTTTGCCGCTGCGGACGACAGCCTGATGTTTTTGATGGGCTCGAGCATGCTCCTGACCAACAGCACGAGAGATCCCCGGGGCACCGGGTA
Organism: Candidatus Latescibacterota bacterium; assembly: GCA_965219385.1. Taxonomy (GTDB): domain Bacteria; phylum Latescibacterota; class UBA2968; order UBA8231; family UBA8231; genus CBDCNM01. The sequence continues at coordinate 930,717 of CBDCNM010000001.1, forward strand.
CGTGGTGGGGCGCGACAAGCTGGAGCGGACCGGTTTCCTGGCCGTTCAGGACATGTGGCGTCTCAACGATGAGCGGCTGAAGACCATGAAGATCCATTCCATTGAAAATCCACGTCTTTCGCGCTTGCACCAATACAGCAAAGAACTCATCGACCGGGCCGCTGCCGCCGAGCAGAACAAGGAATGGGACAAATTTATCGCTTATGTGCGGGCGGCGATGGGGGTGACGGCGCGGGCTTACCCCGATGTTATGGCGACCCTCAACGACGTCATTCAAGGCATGGTTTTTTTCCTGGCCCTGCTCATCCCCGCGGCGTTTTTCGGTGAGCGCCTGGTCTTTGGCTCATCGGATATCCGCTGGCAATTGTCGGGCTTCGGGTTCTTGCTGTTGATCGTGTGGATCGTAATCTCTCAGGTTCATCCAGCCTTTGCCATTGCCCATCCCCTGGTGATATTGCTGGCCTTTGCCATCATGGCCATGGCGGTTTTTGTGTTTGCCATGATTACCAGCCGCTTCAATCGGCACATGAGGGAGTATCAGGCGCGGGCCGCTCACATCCACGAGGTCGATATAAGCCGGGTGAGCGCTTCCTATGCGGCCTTCATGCTGGGAATTTCCAATATGCGGCGCCGCAAATTGCGCACCGGTCTCACCATGGCCACCCTTACCTTGTTGACCTTCACCGTATTATCCTTCACCTCGTTCAGACAGCAAATCAGCTTCATGGCCTTCCCCGCGGCCCACGAGGGGCGCTACGAAGGTACCTTGATCCGCCACAGGGGATGGAGCCAGTTGAGCCTCCCCACCTATAGCTTTGTTCTTTCCCACTTCGGTAGAGAGGGCATCGTCAGTCCGCGGAACTGGTACATAACCATGGACAAGGAGCAGAAAAAGTACATCGAAATCCGCTATGGAAATAGCTCGGTAAAGGCCACGGGGCTGCTGGGGCTGGCTCCTCAGGAAGCCCAGATCACCGGTATTGATAAGGCCCTGAAAGCCGGCACCTTTTTCGAGGATATCGGTGAGTCCACCTGCCTGATTTCGGATAAAATGGCCCAGAGGCTGGGTATTGAAGCCCGGGATTTAGGTCGGGCAGAGGTCCAGGTTTTCGGTAAGGATCTGGTGGTGCGGGGCATAGTGGACTCCGAGGCATTTGCCGAGATCCGCGATCTGGACAACGAAACCTTGACTCCGGCCGATTTCCAGTTGTCCAGCATGCAGGCCATGGGGCCGAGTACCAGGATCAAAATGACCGTAGAAGAAGAAAGTAAGACTCCAGAGATCCGGCCTTTTGTCCACCTGGCGCCACAAAATGTGCTGATTTTGCCCTACGAGACCCTGTGGGCCGCGGGAGGAGATCTCAGATCCGTTGCCGTGAAGTTCCACGAGGGAGCCGGCGGCCAGGCCCTGCTGGAGGATTTTCTGTTGCGCCTGGCAATCACCCTTTTTGCCGGTTTGCGGGATCCGGGCGATCCCGAGATCCACGTTTCCTCCTATACCTCGCTGGGTTTGACCGCGGTGGAAGGCCTGGGAGCTCTGGTGATCCCCATGTTCATCGCGGCCTTGATTGTCTTGAATACCATGCTGGGCGCAGTCTACGAACGCTTTCGGGAGATCGCCGTGTACTCCTCCGTGGGCCTGGCGCCCATGCACATTGCCTTGTTGTTCATAGCCGAGGCCTGCGTGTACGCGGTGGTCGGGGTTACGCTGGGTTATATCATAGGGCAGGGTCTCGGCAAGATCCTGATCGAGCTGAACTTGGTTCAGGGCATGGATTTGAACTATTCTTCCATGTCGGCCATCACCTCGGCGCTCCTGGTCATGGGGGTGGTTTTGCTGTCCACCGTCTATCCTGCGCGCCTGGCTGCCCGCGCCTCGGTACCGGACCTGGTGCGGCGCTGGGTTCCCCCGCCGCCGGATGGGGATCGCTGGGAATTTGATTTTCCCTTTATGGTAAGCGAAGGGGAGGTGCTGGGTTTGGCCGGATTCCTGGGCAATTATTTCAAGGCTTACAGCGAGGAGTCCATTGGGGAATTCTATGCGGAAAAAGTCCGCATCGTTCAGACCGAAGATACCGACCGGAAAGAGTACGCCGTGCAAATGCTGCTCTGGCTGGCTCCCTTCGATATGGGCGTTAGTCAGTACATGCAGCTGGAGTTTGTGCCAACCGGTAAATCCACGATCTATACCATTGAAGTGTTTATTCAGCGGATCAGCGGGCAGGACACCTCCTGGCAGCGGGTCAACCAGCGTTTTATGAACGGTCTGCGCAAGGAGTTCCTGATCTGGCATACCTTCGGCGAAGAGGCCCGTGAACACCATCGTCAAGCAGCCCTGCAGATGCTGGCCGAAAGCGCCCGGGAGCGTCTGGAGGAGAGCACTTCTTGAAATAAGGATTATAGCGTGCAAGGAGCTTCTTAGTGGCTCAGCAGCTTACGGACAAAGAAAGAGCCAAACTGGAAAGGGAATGGGAGGAGGTCAAGGACTATCGCGATCTCCTCGAGGCCCCGAACCGCTTTGACGAAGGTTTTACCATGCGGACCGTCATCGGGGTTCTGTTCATTTCCCTGATCATGACCCCGGGGGAGATGTACCTGGGATTGGTCACGGGCGGGGGCATCGGGGCGGCCGCCCAGTGGGTGACGGTCATCCTCTTCCTGGAGGTGGCGAAACGTTCGTTCACTTCCTTGAAGCGGCAGGAGATCTACCTGCTGGTCTACGTGGCCGGGGCCCTGGTCGCCCGGGAAGAAGGCGCCTTCCTCGATTTTCTCTGGCGCCAGTACTTTGTGCGCTCGCCCGAAGCCGAACAATTCGGGGTTGCCGAGATCCTGCCCTTCTGGTGGGCCCCGCACCCGGATTCCCCGGCCCTGGCCCAGCGCTCCTTCATCCACCCCGACTGGGCCTGGCCCATCGGATTGATGGTCCTGGGCACCATCATCGGGCGGATTTCCTGGTTCACCTCGGGGTATTTGCTCTTCCGCCTCACCTCGGATCGGGAGCAGCTGCCCTTTCCAACCGCACCCATGTCGGCCCTGGGCTCCATGGCCCTGGCCGAAGAAAGCGGAGACGAACGCGAGACCTGGAAATGGCCCGTTTTCAGTATTGGTTCCGTGATTGGAGGCGTCTTTGGCGTCCTCTACGTGGGCATCCCTACGGTGACCAGTCTAATGGGCAGCAGGATAGAGCTGATCCCCATACCTTTTGCCGATTTCACCCCCTATTTCGGCAACATCCTCAAGGCGACCCCACTGGGGATTACCCTGCATTTAGGGCCCATCTTCGGTGGTTTGCTGATGCCTTTCTGGTCGGTCATAGGCTCCTTTTCAGGAGTCATGGTCCACACCTTTGTCAGCCCTATCCTGCACGCCTATGGACTCATGCCGCGCTGGGTGGTGGGCATGGATACCATCAATACCCAGATCGCTACCGGAATCGACTTCTGGCGGGCTTTTTCGATCGGCATCACCCTGGCGGTAACCCTGATCAGTTTTTACCAGTTATGGTCTACCCTGGGACGGCAGCGGACCCAGATTCAGGAGTACTTCGGCGGGGGAGATAAGGCGCAATACCCCACGACCTGCCAGCACGAGGGCTGCAACCAGTCCTCCGAAGTGCGGGGTTATTGCATCAAGCACCTGGGGCGAGGGGACTTCAATATATGGGTCTGCCTGGCCTTGTTCAGCGTGTCGGCCATATATCCGATCCTCCTGGCCAAGACCCTTTTCCCCACCCTGGTAGGGGTGGGCTTGCTGGTGACCTTTGCCCTGATCGCCTTTGTGTACGCCCCGATCATGTCCTTTGTGAGTGCCCGTCTGGACGGCCTGATCGGCCGGGAGGTGTCCATACCCTATATCAACGAGGCCATCATTTTCCTGACCGGGTACCGGGGGGTGGATGTCTGGTTCGTTCCCTTTCCGAACCGCAACTACGGAGGGCATGCAGAAGGATTCAGGGTGGTGGAACTGGTCGGGATGCGGTTTACCAGTCTGCTCAAGGCCGAAGTCTTCATGCTGCCCATCGTACTCGGGGTCAGCATGATGTACTGGACCTTCCTGTGGCGTCTGGCACCGATTCCCTCCGAGAGTTATCCCTACGCCCAGTTGATGTGGCCCCTGCGAGCCTTCGACCAGGCTTTATTCCTCTCCAGCACCATGTACAACAAGACCTGGCGAGCCGGTGAGGAGGTGGAGAACGAGATCGTAGCCCACGGGCAGGTGGTGTGGAGTCCAAGCAATCTACAGGACCGCAACTGGTGGTACTGGCGGGTCCGCGCTACCCGGGAAATCCACATCCCCGACGAGCTCAAGAGGGCGTACGGCCCATGGTCCGAGACCGGATATTTCTACACGGATTTCAAGGCTAAGGGGCCACCGGACAAGAGGCCGGATCTCGAGGCGCTGACAACCCATGTTGCAGCACTCGACCCCAGTGGTGTTTCGGGAGGCGGACTCAGTGGTAGGTTCGAACTGCCCGCTACGCCCCGCCTGTTATGGCCCGACAAAGGCGCTGTGCTGTCAGGGGAGGGGGCAACCAATCCCAATTTCCGCGCGGCTCTGGATCTGGCTCTGGAAGACTCGGTGGAGTTCTATATCGAAGTGGACCGCCTGCCCACCTTTGACGGCACCTTTCTGCAGCGTTCCTCGGACGTTCCCATGATGTACGAAGTGCTCTGGAACGATGTCAAGTACACCGGGGATATGAAAGACAACGATGGGGATGGGCTGGAAGACGAGGAGGTGAAAAACGGCGAAGACGACGACGGCGACGGAAAGATTGACGAGGATATCCACCATCCCCTGGGCGGGAAAAAGTGGAAAATCATCCTCATCGGCACCTCTTTCGGACTGGTAGCCTATTTCACCCTGGCGGCCTTTGGCATGCCCATCTTCCTTATCTGGGGTTATGTCCAGAGCGTCAACGGGATTCCGCACGCCCTGCTTCCCCAGATCTTCGGGGCCCTGCTGGCGCGCTACTATTTTTGGAAGAAATACGGCAAGCAACAGTGGCGCCGGTATGCCATGGTGCTGTCCGTGGGTTTCGGGGTGGGCATGTCCTTGATCGGAATGTTCTGCGCGGCCCTGGCCATGATCAGCAAGGCGGTTTCTTCGTTGACGTATTGACGAGGTGGAGTCACCCGCTGGACTAGGAGCACCTTTATTGGTATATTCTCACTGATTCCGAGACCGAGGTCCAGTTTCAGTCCCCGGGAACATCCACCCCATTCCCGCGCCTCCAGCCGCATATGGATGTATTTGAGCGGTTATACCATATTCTACAAGCCAACCTGGCAACGGGTGCCAGGCCCGCATTCGAAGAACAGGTGCCCGGGTACCAGGCCGGGTCGCGGCAAAGGGAAACTCCCGTTGAAGTAGATCCTCGGCTGGCAGGCTACTACGCCAATCTGGAAATTCCCTATGGTGCCGATCTGGCAGAGGCGCGCAGGGCCTGGAAACGTCTTTTAAAGCACTACCATCCAGATCTCTACGCCAGCGATCCCGATAAGCGGAGGCTGGCTTCCCAATTGACCACTGAACTGACCGTGGCTTTCCAGGAAATCGAAGCAGCACTCACCAACAAGGAGAAGCCCTAAGATCATGTCCGCGCACTTCGACAAGGTCAAGGATTATGTTCTGGAGCTTGGGTTCCAGATCGACGAGGAAATTCCCGCGGAGGAAATAGTCATCATCCACGACGAAGAGAGGGGTATCCGCAATCTGGTCATCGACTGCGAAGAGGATGTTCTGGTTCTGGAGCAACTCATCATGCCGCTGGATTGGGGAACCGCCGCCGAGGTCTACAGAAGGATTCTGCAGATGAACCGGGAGCTGGTCTTTGGTGCCTTTGTGCTCAACGAGGAGGGGGATAACTTGCTCTTTCGCAATACTCTGGCACTGGCAAACCTGGATCTGAACGAACTGGAGAGCACCATCAACGCCCTGAGTCTGGGGCTGGCTGAAAACGGCGAAGAGTTCCTCTCGTTCGCCCAGAGATAAGGAGGAAAAAATGGCAGGTATTTTCCAGCGCTTATTCAAAACAGGGGAGGCCGAGGCCCACGCCCTGATCGACAAATTTGAAGATCCCATTAAAACGAGTGAGCAGGCCATCCGCGACCTGAGAAAGGATTTGCAGGAAAGCGTCAAGGCCCTGGCCGAGGTAAAGGCCCTGGCCATTCGCAAGACCAAAGAAGGCGAGGAGAAAAAGAGCCTGGCCGCCGATTGCGAGCGCAAAGCCATGCGGTTGCTTCAAGAAGCTCAATCCGGGAATATGGAGGAGGCCGAGGCCGAACGCCTTGCCCGGGACGCCCTGGTGCGCAAGGAAGGGGCCGCCACCCAGGCCCTAGAGGCCACCCAGCAAGCCCAGGCCCAGCAGGCCACGGTGGCCAAACTGCAGAACAACGTCAATGAACTCAAGTCCAAGATTTCTTCCTTCGAGAACGATCTGGTCACCCTTAAAGCGCGCACCAAAACCGCCAATGCCACCCGCAAGATCAACCAGCATCTGGCGAACGTGGATTCAAAGGGCACCGTGGCTTTGCTCGAGCGCATGAAAGAGAAGGCCTCCGAACAGGAGGCCCTGGCCCAGGCCTATGGGGATATGGCCGACGCTTCCAGGTCCGTGGACGATGAAATCGACAAGGCCCTGGCCGGCACCACGGCCCCCAAGGCGGAGGATTCCCTGGCCGCTTTAAAGGCCAAGATGGGTTTGCAAAAGGAGAATCCGCAATAGAAGGGGCGTCGAAGGACCTGGCATGTCTTCCCTGACCCGCCGTCAATTCCTCCGTTTGATCGCAGCCGGCAGCAGTATCCCCTGTCTGCCGGCTTGTTTTAAGCAGACCGATGTTCCGCGGCATTTTGACATCCCGGGCCAGATCGTCAATCCATCCCCCATTCCGGGCCACCTAGTGCGCGCCCGGTACCAGGCGCGGGATTTTCCCGCCCCCTCCGGCCCTCTCTACGACGCCGTGGTGGTGGGGGGGGGGATTTCCGGCTTGGCCGCTGCATGGAAGCTGCGGAAGACCGGTGTGGACAAGATCCTCCTTCTGGAACTGGGAGAGCAAGTGGGAGGAACCAGCATCGCCGGATTTGCCAAGGGCACGGCGTTTCCATGGGGGGCTCACTACATCAATATCCCACCTGCCGAAGCGGATTGCATCCACGAGATCCTGACGGATATCGGGGTCATCCAGGGGTACGACCAGGGCGGGCGGCCCCGGATTAAAGACGAGCACCTCCTGCGCTGGCCGCACGAGCGGCTGTATGTCGACCGAGCCTGGGTAGAAGACCTGGATCCCTTTGTCAATGCTGCTGAAGACAATGTGGAAGTCCTGCGCCAGTTTGAGGATGATATGCTGCGCTGGACCCTCTACCGGGACCGCGAGGGTAGGAGGGCTTTTGCCATGCCCTTGCTCTACAGCAGCCGGGATGAAGCGGTTCGAGCCCTGGACGAGATTACCATGGAGGCGTATGTGCGCTCCAGGGGCTGGTATTCAGAGGAACTGGATTGGCTGCTTGACTACGCCTGTCGCGACGACTACGGCAGTGGCTTTGACCAGGTGTCGGCCTGGGCCGGCATTCACTACTTTTCCTGCCGTTTTTACGATCAGAGGGTCGGCGACGAATACCCGGCGGATACCCTGACCTGGCCAGAAGGCAATGCCTATCTGGTCAGAGGTTTGTTGGACCATCTCGGCCCGGAACACCACCGGACCCGACATCTGGTCCTCTACCTGGCTTGCGCTGAGGATGGGGTGCACCTTGGTTTTACCGATCTGGCCAGTGGAGTATTCCATGCCCTCAGGAGCCGGACCGTTATTTACGCCGGCAAGCTGCACGCCGCCCCTCATGTTATTGCGGGCCTGCCGGCATCCCAGGCCCGGGCCATGTCTTCTCTAATCTACAGCCCCTGGCTGGTAGCTGCCATCCAGTTGGAACGCCGTCTCGAGAATGCTCCAGTCCCCCCGGCCTGGGACAATATCATGCTCAACAGCCCTTCGACCGGGTACGTGGTCGCGGATCACCAAAATCCCCCGGGCGATCCGCAAGCCCCGGGGGTACTGGTCTATTATCTGCCCTTTGTTCAGGATGTGGGCAGATCCCGACACGAGCTGCTCGAACGGGACCATGGATTCTGGGTCGACCGCATCATGAATGACCTGAGCCGGGCGCATCCGGGCCTGGAGGACCAGGTCGAACGGATTGACCTTTATCGCTGGGGACACGCTATGGTCCGGCCTTCTCCCGGGGTCCTGTGGGGCGGGCAAAGCCGGTGGCGGCGCACTCCTTTTGGGTCTATTTTCTTCGCTGGTTGCGATGTGACCGGTCTACCCTTGTTCGAGGAAGCCTGCTTTGCCGGAATTCACGCCGCTGAGCAGGTCCTGGAGTACCTGGGGGTGGGGTTCGAGACTTCATTGAAAGGGTTGCGGAATGTCTGAGGAAACAGCACCGTCGGACATTTCCCGCCTGGGGTTGTTCTTGTTGCTGGGGTCCATTTTGGTGGCGGCGGCCTGTGCCATCGTCTACGAGTTGTTGATCGGGAGTATTTCCTCCTACTTCATGGGCAACAGCGTGGAACAGTTCTCCCTGACCATTGGTTTTTTCCTCTTCGCCATGGGGGTGGGTTCCTGGATTTCGCGTCTGGTCCAGCAGAATCTTCTTGCGCGCTTCATAGCCCTGGAGGTTTGGCTGGGACTGGTAGGAGGAAGCGCAGTGCCTCTTCTCTACCTGGCCTATACCTGGTCGGACCACTATCGCTACTGGATGCTGGTGCTGATCGTGGTGATCGGTTTGTTGATCGGTCTGGAAGTGCCGCTCCTGACCCGGATTCTGCGGGGCTACGGTCCATTGCGCACCACCCTGTCCAACGTGTTGTCGCTGGATTATTTGGGGGCCCTGGTCGCGGCGTTGATTTTTCCCTATTTGTTGATGCCCGTGCTGGGCGGGCTGCACACTTCTCTGCTTACCGGGTTGGTCAATCTCCTGGTGGGGGTAGGGGTTCTGTTCAGTTTCAGGCGGCAGTTGCCCCGACGTTCCTTTGCCTACCTTTGCTTTCAGGGCGTCCTGGTAGGGGGGATCCTGCTGGGGTCGCTCAGCCTGGCCAATCCTCTACTTGAGCGCTGGGAGAGCACCCTTTACGAAGATCGCATCATTCACAGCGAACAGTCGCCCTACCAGAAGATTGTCCTGACCCGCTGGCGCGACGAGCTGAGATTGTTTCTAAATGGACATTTGCAGTTTGCCTCGGTGGACCAGCACCGCTACCACGAATCCCTGGTGCATCCGGCCATGAGCCTGGCCCCAGACCGGGAAAGGGTGTTGATTATCGGGGGGGGAGACGGCCTGACCGCGGCCGAAATTCTCAAATACCCTGATGTTGTACGGATTGATTTGGTGGATATCGACCGGGCCGTGACCAATCTGGCCAGGCGCAATCTCCACCTGACTCGTTTGAATAAAAATTCCCTGAACCACCCCAAAGTGCATATCTTTAACCAGGACGGTTTCATTTTTTTGCAGCGCGAGCAGTTGGCCTATGGGGTGATTATCCTGGATCTGCCGGATCCGCGCGAGGAAGCCCTGGCCAAACTCTACTCTGTGTCGTCTTATGAATTGTGCAAGCGGCATCTGGCGCCGGGCGGCTTGCTGGTCACCCAGGCCTCCAGTCCCTATTATGCCAGGGCGGCTTTCTGGAGCGTGGCGGCGACTCTGGAAAAAGCCGGTTTCCAGCTTACCTCCTATCACGCCTATGTGCCTTCTTTTGGAGAATGGGGCTTCCATCTGGCCAGCAGGGGGATACTGGACCTGAGCGCAGTTGAGTTTGCAGTGCCGCGGCGTTTCCTCGAGGCCAGTCTTTTTCGCAGTATGCTGCGCTTCGATGCCGACATGGCCCGGCTTGAGGTGGAGCCCAATCGACTTGATAAACCGCTTCTGGCGCGTTATTATCGTCAGGGATGGAGTCAATGGTAGCATGATCGCCAGGGGAGGACGAGCATGATAAAGAAATGGTTCGGCAAAGACGAGGAGAACGGCGAAGTCTATCGGGAATATACCCTGGATACCATGAGGCAAGGGTACCTTGTGGACTACGATCTGAAAACCTGGGAAGTCACCGGATTCAATACCTATGACTACGAGGGCTATACAACCCGGGAATGGGAGCTGCGCTGCGGTGGGGAACTGCGATTTTTGGAACGAGCCGAAGAGGATGGACAGGTCGAATGGACCCTGACCCGGAGAATCCAGATCAACCAGATAGAAGAAAAGGTAATCGATATTATCCTGGAGCATGACGACCCGCCGGAAGATATCCACTTCGAGGGCAGATCCTATGCGGCCGTGGAAAGCAGTGCAGGCCTGATGCGCCGAGGGGGTGAGGGAGAGGGCCGCGAGTTCGTCAGCTGGAGTTACGAAGCAGGAGAGGATCGGGTGCTCTTTATCGTCCAGTGGGGCGAGCGAGACTTTGTCGCCTACGAAGGCGCCTATGCGGAAGACTACCAGTTCACCGACATTCTGCCGGGTAACCAGGAGTAAAAGGTCGGCGAGAGAGGAGAATTTCATTGTGAACCTGACATCCTGTCTAAGAAGGCTTCTAAGAAGGCGGCAGAGTCGAAGGATAAGCCTGGGTATCCTCATGGGTGTGCTGGCGTTGGTGGGATGCGGGGGGGAGAGGGATCCTGTCGAGAAACTCCGGAGGGATTTGAATCGCTACCCCGAATTCTCTTTGATGGTAGACGACTTGCGGATTGAGGAAGGCTTTTTCCCCGACTATTTTCTGCGTTTCAAGGTGCTCACCGCTTCCGGTCAGCGCACGGCCGGCCAGGACACGGTGATTTACCAGGAGCGGATCACGCCGTGGGAAGAAGTGAGCGAGGAGGTCTTTGCCCGCTACGAAAACTACGTGGGGATGGTGGTGGCTTCCAAAAGCATGGACGGTCGCCAGACCGGTCCGCGTCAGGCCCATCCGGCCGGTTACCAGTACGTGGGGAACCCCCACTATGGGGTCTGGGGCGGAGGTGGTTTCTGGCAGTTCTACGGCCAGTACGCCTTGATGCGAGACTTGATGGGCGGATGGCGCGTGAGTCGAGGCGATTACGGGGATTACCGGCGCTACACCCAACGGGGACAGCCCTATTATGGGCCGGAAAAAAACGGTCGCCAGACCTTTGGATCGCGGGGCACGGTGACGGAAAAGACCCGGCCCAATTTTTACCAGCGCAACCGGCAGCGCTTGCAGTCCGGTCGCCAGGCGTTTGCGGGCAAGGCCCAGACTCGGATGGGACGAACCAGTTCGAGCTGGGGGAGAGGTTCCACTCGCTTTGGAAAGTAAGAAGGCTTCTAAGAGGGAGAAACAATCATGGTTGATGAATTCCTGCTTCCCATGACCTGGTCCATGGTCTATATCCTGGAGGCCTTTGTCCTCCTCTGGATCGCCAAGGTAGCCTATACCCGGATCTACCGACGAGTGGATCTAAAGGCCGAGCTATTCGAACGCCACAATGACGCCCTGGCCATTTCTATATCGGGATACCTCCTGGGTATAATTATAGCCTTTGGCGGCGTCCTGGAAGGGACTTCGGCCGGCTGGAAAGCGGATCTGGCCGGAATAGCCACAAACGGTGTCCAGGCCATTCTCCTGATGTTGATCGCCAGCTTTCTGTGCGAAAAGATTTTGCTGCCGCATTTCAACAATACCAGAGAAGTGGTAGAAAACCACAACTTGGGCACGGCCTTCGTGGAAGCCGGGGTGCATATTGCCAACGGCCTCATCGTACTGGCTATCAGCCAGGGTGGGGGAGTTGCGTGGATTGGATTGGTCTTCTGGCTCCTGGCGCAGATTGTGTTGATTTTGTTCGGGTCGCTCTACGAATGGGTCACCCCCCACAAGATTCACGAGGAGCTGGGACGCGCCAATGCCGCGGTAGGCTTGGCCCTGGGGGGCGCCCTGATGGGGCTGGGCAATGTGGTTAGTATAGCGGTCACCGGAGATTTTGAGGGGTGGAAATCCAGCCTGATCTCCTTTGCCGGTTATGCCCTGTTCGGCTTTGTGGTTCTGCTCATCATCAAAAAACTGACCGATGTACTGCTGGCTCCAGGGGTGAAACTAAGCGACGAACAGACCGAATCCTCTCCCAATGTTGGGGCTGGATTACTCGAAGCATTCGGCTATATCGGGGGGTCAATGCTGATCGTCTGGGTGCTTTAGAAGCCGGCCGCCAGGCGCTGCTCCGACAGGGTGTGGGTCATATTCTGGGCTTCTTCGCCGGGAGTTTGGGTTGCGACCTGAACACAGGACAGGTGCTCAACGGGCAAGCTTCTCCCCAAGGTTTCCGCGTTTTTTCTTGTAGGTCCGCCATTGCAGGTACAAGGCCGGACCACCTATTCCCAGATAGGTCAAAGTGGCGATAGCATGGACCGCTGTGGCGCAGGCTAGGGCCGGGACCTGGGGGATGGAATAGAGAGACATTAGACCCCCTCCGAAGAACAGGTGGTATGAACCGGTACCTCCAGGGGTGGGAAAGATCATGCCGATTGAGGAAATAGCCATTATGACCAGGGCGGCTGCCAATCCCGTGTCGTGGGTCCGAGTAAAACCAAAACCCAGAAATGATTCGTAGATGATCAGGATGTATCCAAGGTTCAACATAAGGGAACTTACAAAGATCTCAAGATACGCCGAAGGGGTGTGGAGGGCCGTCAGACCGTGGACAAAGGTTTCGAAGATGCGAACCAAGGCCTTGGCCAGGCGCAGCGAAATTTTTCCTGCTAGGCGTTCTATGTAGCTCAGGGCTCGTTCCCGGTAGATCGACACCAGGACCAGGAAGACGAGGGCAAAGATACAGAGAGCCAGCCCCAGCAAGCTGAAGAATTCCAGCCATGGATAGAATTGGTTGATGCGTTCCCGCAACAAGAAAATCGAGATACCCACGAAGAAGATGAGCCATACCAGATCGAGGATGCGCTCGACGATCACAGTAGCCAGCACCGAGCCGAAGCGGGCACCCTGGGTCCAGTTAAGGCTGAGGGCGCGCAGGACTTCGCCCGAACGCAGAATGAAGATATTGCTGGAATAGCCTATGGAAAGGGCAATGGTGGCATCCCGGAGGGTGATATTGGATGCAAAAGGACGCATCAGCACGATCCAGCGCCAGGAGCGCAGGACCAGGGTAAGCAGGGTGGTGAGGACGAGCAAGCAGATCCAGGTAAGAGAGAGGTTGCGGAGGGAGCTCCACAGCTCATCGAAGTCGATTCCCTTGAAGGCCCAGTAGAGAAAAAGGCCCATCAACACCAGGCTGACCAGGTATTGAAGTGTTTTTTTCAGGCGACTTAGCAAGGCAAAGCAGGAGCCCTTGGTTTATCCGGACGCTCCTGATCGTCTTTATTCTGGTTGCGCATTCAAGGCCGAGATCTTGTTGTGATCTTCCAGGAGGCGGAGGATTTGCAGGGCGGCATCTTGAGGGGTACAGGCTACGGTTTCAATGGTAAGTTCAGGATTTTCAGGAGGTTCATAAGGGTCGGAAATTCCGGTGAAATTGGCAATTTCTCCCTTGCGGGCTTTTTGATAGAGTCCTTTGGGATCGCGCTCCTCGCACAACTCGAGCGGTGTGTTGATGAAGACCTCGAGGAATTCTCCCTCGGGCATGAGGGAACGTACGGCGTCGCGGTCGGTCCGGTAGGGACTGACAAAGCTGGTGAGGGCGATGAGGCCGGCGTCGACAAAGAGTTTGCCTACCTCGCCGATGCGGCGGATGTTCTCGGCCCGGTCCTCGGCCGAGAAGCCCAGATTCTTGTTGAGTCCATGGCGGATGTTGTCGCCGTCCAGGACATAGGATAAATGCCCGCGCTCGACCAGTGCGTGTTCCACGGTAAAGGCAATGGTGCTCTTGCCGGAACTGGGCAGGCCGGTGAGCCAGACCAGGACGCCCTTCTGTTCGAGTAAATTTTCGCGTTGTTCACGGCCGACGCGCCCCTCGTGCCAGACGATGTTGGTCGCTTTGATCTGAGTCAAAATAACATCCTTTTGTCGCTGGGGTTTGAAGTATAGATCCCATCAAAAAGCAAGAAGTTAGGGGGAAACGCGAATTCGTCAAGGGGGGGGAGACCGAGAAAATAAAAAAAGTTCTTTCTTTTTTTGGATATTTGTTATTATATATATATAGGACTTTAAAAAGAGCCCAGTTCAATGCTGGTCAACAGCAATTCAGTCTGAAGGAGGCGATTTGCAATGAGGCTAAGGAACAAACTTGTGCTGGCGGCCTTTATGGCAACCCTTTGGGGGGTGTTTTCCATGGCCGAGGCAGTAGTAAACATCCAGAATGTGGGGGCCGGGGCCCGCTCCCAGGCCCTGGGCAACAGCTTTGTGGCCGTGGCCGACAACCCGGATGCCGTGTTCGAAAATCCGGCCGGGGTGGGGCGGCTCCCGCGCAAACAGCTGGCCTATACCAATGTGTCGCTGTTTTTTAGCGGCATGGACGACGGCAACAACCTGGGGCAACACGTCGTCTCCTATGTGCAGCCGTTGGGGGCCAAACTGGGGTTGGGACTGGGCTTCGAGCGGATCGGCTCGGACCTGATGAGCGAGAACGGGGCGTTTTTGTCGGTGGGGGTGAACCTGAGCCAAAAGTTGAGCCTGGGGCTCAACGCCAAGTATCTATTCTGGAGCGTGGGCGATTTTGACCCGGCCGATCCGCTCTCGGGGCAGGGGGCCGGGGGCGTGGGGGTGGACGTGGGGGTGTTGTGGCACACCCCGGTGGCCGGGGCCCAGTTGGGGGTGTTGCTCAAGAATGTGAATGAGCCGGGGATATCCAAGGGCAAGGGGATGCGCGGGGTGCGCCGGGATACCAATGACAATGGGGTGCTCGACCCGGGGGATGCGCTGGTGGCCGAGGAGGATGTGGACGCGGGCAAGTTGCCGGCGGATTTGCACGTAGGGGTGTCCTATCAGGTCAATCCCTCGTCGCTGCTGTCGGTGCAGTGGGTGGTGCGGGATGTGATGGCCGCGTCGGCGTTGGTGGAGGCGGGCACGGAGTTTGACGAGGCGTTGGGGGTGGACAAGTATGTCCTGGAGGAGCGGTCGAGCCGCATGAGCAAGCTGGTGCTCGGGGGAGAGACGCGGTTGCGGGAAGGGTTGATGTTGCGGGCGGGGGGCAGTCGGCCTTTCGAGGAGGAGGCTCAGGGGGCTTTGAATGCGGGGTTGGGCTATCGGTGGAACACCAACCTGCTGTTCGACTACAGCTATCACCTGCCTCTGGATCTGGTCGAGACCAACGGGGCCCATCGCTTCTCCTTTGGATACGAGTTTTAAATCAACCCTCGATTTTTTTGCAGATCTAAAAGGACCGCCCTGAAAAAGGCGGTCCTTTTTATTTGAGCACGTCCTCTCCGACCTCGGCTACCAAGGTGCCGAGGTCTTCCCCTTCGCAGATTCGCTGTATGGTACCCTTCTCGGTAAAATCGAACACGTGGATCCGCAGCCTGTGATCCCGTGCCAGAATGACGGAGGTTTGATCGATCACGGTCAGATTTTCCCTGAGGATGGTATTGTAGTGCATCTGGTTGTAGAGGCGGGCCCGTGGATCTATCTGTGGATCTGAGGTGAATATTCCTCTGGTGCGGTTTTTGGCAAAGAGCAGGGCATCGGAACGGGTCTCGATAGCGCGCTGGGCCGCGGTGTAATCCGTGGTTACATAGGGGTTTCCCGTGCCGGCGGCAAAAATGACGATATAATTTTTTTCCAGATGGTGAATGGACCGCAGGCGGATGAAGGGTTCGGCAACGTGGTTGATAGGGATGGCGCTCATCACCCGGACTTCCACCAGAGCTTGAGACTTGGAAGTCAGGACCCCGCGCAGCATCAGGCTGTTGATGATTGTCCCCATCATGCCGATATTGTCGGCTTCTGCCCTTTCAATGCCCCACTGGGCGCTCAGGTTGCCACGGAAGATATTGCCCCCTCCGATCACAATGGAAACCTGCACACCCGCAGCGTGCAGCTGTAAGACCTCTTCGCCGATGTGCTCAAGAGCTTCGGGAGAAAATCCTATATCCTGGTCTCCGGAAACAGCCTGACCACTTAGTTTGAGCAGGACGCGTCGGTATCGCATGGGCGGTGAGGCTCCTCTTTTGCTAGAGCGGAATTAGAGCAGGCGGCTTTTTTCCAGCTGGCGGGCATCGGGATAGGCCCTAGACAGGTCGGCGACCGTCCGGACAAATTGATCGACCTGTTGACCGGCCATTCCTACCAAGGCTTCGCTTTTCTCGAAGACTTCTCTGATTTTTTTGCCACAAAAGGGGATGCGTTCGTCCGCCCCCAGACGCTCGGCCAGGTCGTTTCTCGCCAGGCCCTGCTCGCGCATGTCCAGGGCCACGGCCACGGCGTGTTCCTTGATGGCCTGGTGTGCCAGCTCTCTACCGGCGCCTTGTTGTACCGACTCCATCAATAAGGTCGTAGTGGCCAGAAAGGGCATATAGCGCTCCAATTCGTTGCGGATAACCGCTTCGTACGCACCCATATCATCCACTACGTGAAGCGCGGTTTCCAGCATGCCGTCAAAGGCAAAGAGGCTGTCGGGCAGGGCCACCCGCCTGACCACCGAACAGGAGACATCCCCTTCAAACCACTGATCGCCGGCCAAACCTCCGACCATGTGGAGAAATCCCCCCAGGACCACCTGGAAGCCGTTGATGCGTTCGGCGCTGCGGGTATTCATTTTGTGGGGCATGGCCGAGGAACCGACCTGGCCCTGGGCAAAGCCTTCGGTAAGGGTCTCATTGCCGGCCATCAGGCGTATGGTGCGGGCAAGATCGGCAATGCCGGCACCAAGCTGGTACAGGCAGCTGAGTACCTCGAAGTCGAGACTGCGAGGGTAGATCTGGCCCACGGCATTCAACTCGCGCTGGAAGCCCAGGTAGGAGCGCACTTTTTCCTGGAGCTGCTCGAGTTTAAGGCGGTCTCCATCAAGGAGGGTCAGCTGATCCAGGGCCGTGCCCACGGCTCCCTTGAGGCCGCGCAGAGGATAGGTGGCCACCAAGTGCTCGAGCCGGCGGACGGCCTGTAGCATCTCTTCTCCAAACATGGCCAGCCGCTTGCCCAGGGTGGTGGGCTGGGCGGCAGCATAGTGGGTACGGCCCACAACCACCAGCTCTTTCCACTGGGAGGCGCGCTGGCTCAAGCGCAGCAACAAGGCCACGTATTTTAGCTGCAGGTATTGCAAAGACCGCAGGATCTGAAACTGCTCCACATTGTCGGTCAGGTCGCGGCTGGTCAGCCCCTTGTGGATGTGTTCGTGCCCTGCCAGGGCGCAGAATTCTTCGATCCGGGCCTTGACATCGTGGCGCAGGATTGTCTCGCGCCGGCGGATCGAATCCAGATCCACCTGGTTGACGACCCGTTCATAGTCTCGAAGGGCCTGGGGCGGAATATCGAGCCCCATCTCCCGCTGGGCTTTCATCACTGCGATCCAGAATTCGCGTTCCAGCACAACACGGCCTTGCTCTGACCAGATTTCTTTGATGGGAGGGCTGGCGTAGCGACTGGCAAGTAGATCTGGAATATACTCGGACATGGGGGCCTAGTTTTCTTTGCATTCCGGATTGACCAGGTTTACAGGATCCCTGCCCTCGAGTACACGACGGACTTCCCAGGCGGTCCGACGCTGCAGTTCCTCGAGGGACTCGGTGGAATAAAAGGCGGCGTGCGGCGAGTGCAGGGCCTGGTCCATTTGCAGGAGCCGATCGCCCGTCTCCGGGGGTTCCTGGCGGCGGACATCCAGGCCCACACCGGCGATTTCTCCCTGCTCCAGAGCCTGGTAGAGCGCGTCCTCATCGATGAGTCCTCCGCGGGCAGTATTGATCAAGAAAGCAGTAGGTTTCATCCGTTGCAACTCAGCGGTGCTGATCAGGCCCTGGGTCGAAGGCATGAGGGGAACGTGGAGGCAGATATAGTCAGAGATTTCGAGGAGTTCCTCCATGGACAGGAGCCGGACACCCGCTTCAAGGGCCTTTTCCTCTGTCAGGATAGGATCGAAGACGCAAATCTCCATGCCAAAGGCGCTGGCGCGCATGGCGACCTCGCGGCCGATATTGCCAAACCCGAGGAGGCCCAGCTGCTTGCCCTTTAAACGGCGGATCGGCATGCCCTCCTTTAGATTCCATACCCCCTCGCGGGTTCTGCGATTGAACAAAGAGGTTTTGCGGGCCAGGGTCAGGATATAGGCCAGGGTGTGCTCGGCCACCTCATCGACGCAATAAGTCGGGACATAACCTACCGGGATGCCCTCCTGGGTGGCATAGGCCAGGTCGATATTGTCCAGTCCGATACCATAGCGGGCAATGACTTTCAAGTCGGGCAGGGCTGCTTCGATGACTCGACGAGTAGTCTGGGCCCAGCAAGTCATGATCCCGCTACAGCCCCGGGCAAGCTCCACCAGGGTTTCTTCCTCGCCATCCGGGGCGACGACCAGTTCGGCATCTACCTCTTTGAGGATCTTTCTTTCGATTTCCAGATCCGGCCATTGATAGTCGGTCACGAGTATCTTAAGCGCCATGATGTTCTCCCTGTAGGGTTTGCCGCTGGGCCAGGATCAGGCCGGCCGGATGGGACATGGTCCGTACTTGAACAATCCTCTCCGGGCCTCCGGCCTGGCAGGTCCGTTCTGTTTCGCACATGGTAGCGATGAACCGAGTCGGTAGAAAATATATACAAACCCGAATTGGCGGAAAAGGCCATGGAGATCAGACCAGACCAAGCCAGTGCCAATAGAGCAGATTCAAAGGGCAGAGTAGGAAAAGAGAGAGCAGGGAAACACACATCATTACCAGTACCAGCTGGGCCATGCTGAAGCGACGGAAGCTGTAAGCCACCATGAACGGGGCGGCCTGGTAGGGCAGGAATACCAGTGAGGTGGCCATGGCCACACTCATGGCTACGGGCAAGGTCTCCAGATTATGGGTTCTGCCCAGTTCGAGCATGGTCGGCGTAATCACTCCGGCCACGGCCGCTACATCCATCAGGAAGTCGAAGGGCACAGCGATGAAGGTGATGGCCAGGTATCCGTCCATCCAATCGTAGTGGTCCAGATGGATGAAACCTGTGACAAAGGAGATAAAGCGGGGATTGAAACCGGAGACCTCCAGGGCCGTACCCAGGGAGAACAAAGCGGCGATATAGAACAAAAAAGAAAAGTTGACCTTGCGGATTTCACTAAAGGGAACAGGGCCCCATCCCGGCAGGTTGTAGAGCAGGACCAGAGCCAGGGCAACGTAGGCCGGGGCCATCTGGTGAAAAATATCGGTCGACCACAAACCCACTCCGAGGAGGAGGATGGCCAACACCCGGCGCTGGGTGGAATTAAGGCCTGCCGTCGAACCCAGGAGTGCAGAGGGCCGCAGGGAGTCGTGAGAGAGTCTTCTGCCCAGGAAAATCCAGATTACCGCAAAGCACAATCCGGTGCGCAGCAAACCGATGACAGGGAACATCCACTGGAGCCACTCACCCCAGTAGATCACCCTAGCGTCGACCTGTTCCAGTTGGCCGGCGACAACGAGATTGGGGACCGATCCAGTCAGCACTCCGCAGCCCCCGTAGTAGGTGCTACAAAGCAAGGAGAGCAGGACCGCGGCGTTGAGGCAGCGGTCATGGCGCCCCCCGAGCCGATCGACGATGGAAATGCCGATGGGCATGAGCAAAAGGACCCGCACCAGCCCCGAGGGCACGAGAAAAGAGGTGAGCAGTCCTATCAGGTGGAGATTGATGAGCAAACGAACAGGGGTTCTGCCCAGGTATTGCAGGCTGTAGCCGGCCAGGCGGTCTCCCAAACCCGTCTCGGTAATACCCAGGCTGAGGACCATTCCAGCGAAGAGCAACCATATGGTTTTGCCCGCAAAGGGCGAGAAACTCTCTTGGAAAGAAAGCAGGCCGGAGGCGGGAAAGAGCAGCAAAATGCAAAGTGAGCTGAGTTCTATCGGGATTGGTTCGAAGGTCCAGAAAAGCACGGCAAATACCACCAGGCCAAGAGCCTGCTGGACATTGGCTTCGAGTCCTTCGAAAGGAGCCCAGAAACCCAACAGGAGGGCCGCAAATCCCAGGAGAGTAGCGAAGAGTTGTTTGCCTGACAAGCCGGGTTGGACTTAATTCTTATAGGGTGAAGGGATAAGCTTGAAAGAGCATAAATTGCCGAAACCCCTCCTGTCAAGCCCGTTTTTGCAGAAGCTTGGTAAACTCATGGACAAATCCGAACTTGCAGCCAGGGTTGAACTGCTCAGGCCAGTAGGTTTGCGCCTGGAAGTGCCGCTGGAGGGTCCCTATACCCGGCTTCTGAGGCGCCCGACTCCCGAAGTGGCGGCCCTGGCCCAGGGGAGAACCATTGCCATTGTGCGGGCGACGAGGGTGTGCCAGGCCATTCCCCTGTACCCGGCAGCTGTATCGTGTTATTATACCCGCAAGGGCCAGGCCAGAAGGTTATCCCCGGAAGATTTCCAGGATCCGGATTGGGCCCGCCCGTTCCTGGCTGTCAAAGAAGACGCCGAATGGGTCAATCTGCACTACTTGCTGGTCCCGGTCGGCCATGTCCGCTTGCCGTCCGAAAAGTGGGTAAGTGGCCTGACCGCTCGCCTTACCCCCTGGTGTGATAAGACCGTGGAAGATTGGCGCCGACAGGTCCACCGTAGTATATGGTTGAGCGCAGTGCGGTTGTATAGATTCGATACAATCGCCTTGAAGTCCATGCCACCAAGCAAGCTACAAACCCGGATCGAACCCATCCGACCCTGTGGTTTACAGCCTGTGCTTGATGATGAGAGCTTTGAAATGAGCTTGAACAGGATAGTAGAGGAGCTGGAACACTGCCGAAAGCAACGGCCTTCCGCGTACAGCGGCACAGTGGAAAGCCCGACTCAAAAGGTCATGGGCCACCCCCATGGGGAAGTGCAGCCACCCTATACCCTGGAAGATTTCGTCGTGGACACTGGATTCGGGGTCCAACAACTACAGGAGTGGGAACAGCGCCTGGCGCGGAAAAAGCAGGTCATTCTATTCGGCCCCCCGGGGACCGGCAAGACCTATATTGCCGAGCGCCTGGCGCGCCGGCTCACCGCCGAAAACAGGGGGTGCTGGGAATTGGTTCAGTTTCATCCATCCTATGCCTACGAGGACTTTATCCAGGGAATCCGGCCAATCACCAAAGCGGGCCAGGTGGTCTACGAACGGACCGAAGGGCGGTTCCTCGAATTGTGTCACCGGGCTCAAGAGGTGGGCCCGGACAGCCCGTGCGTGTTGATCATTGACGAAATCAACAGGGCCCATCTTGCCAGGGTCCTGGGCGAATTGATGTACCTGCTGGAATACCGCGACCGATCCATTCCGCTTGCCGGCGGGGGAGCTCCCTTCCTGATTCCCTCTAATGTCTACCTCATCGGCACCATGAACACCGCCGACCGCTCGATTGCCTTGGTCGATCAGGCCCTGCGGCGGCGCTTTGCCTTCATTCGCTTGAAACCCGATTGGAAGATACTCGATAAATATCTTAAAAAGCAGGGCTATCCATCTGAAAGCCTTATCGAGGTATTGGAGGAAATCAACCGTCTTATCGCCGATCCTGATTGCGAACTCGGGCTATCTTTTTTTATGCAAGATCCCGAGAATTTGCAGCAGGTTCTGCCGCAGATTTGGAGGGGAGAGATCGAGCCTTATCTGGAAGAGGTATTCTACGATCAACCCGATAAAATAGCGGCCTTTCGCTGGAGCATCCTGGCGCGAGATCGCCTCCGAGAATGGGCTTGATATGCACACCGTAGAACTGGTGGAAGAGGAGGCGACCCAGATTCCAGAAAACGCGATGGACAAAAGGGCCGTCCTCAGACTCCACCAAGAATACAATAAGCAGATCCACATCCAGTTTCCCAGCTTGCCGACTCCCGATCATTACATCCTGCGCTCCAGAGGTTATATTGGCCAGATCGCAATGGCGGCTGAATGCGTGCTGCACATTCGGCCCAAGGTGGGTTTGCGCAATCTCTTCGGCATGGTGGAATACGCCTATCAACTCAGCTCTTTCCAACTTTTTGACCAGGCCACCTCCTGCGGGACCCTGGGAGAGTTCATTGAGCACCTGATTGCCGTACTGCTAGGAAAAGTAAGGGTACGGGCCCACAGGGGGTTGTTCAGGGACTATGTTGAAAAAGAGGAGGATCTGGCGTATCTGCGTGGACGATTTATTGCCGATTTCTCCCAAACCACTACCAGGGCCCACCGATTGGGTCTAAGGTGCAGATTCCAGGAACAAACCACAAATTTGCCCGATAATCAGATCCTGGCCTGGACCCTCCACTGCTTGCGACGCTTTCCCCTGCAACGCCCGGATTTAAAACACATGATTTATCAGGTTTTCCGTCAGCTGTCAGGGGCGGTAGACCTGAGGTATATCCGCCCTGAAGATTGCCTGGACCGTAGCTATCACCGCCTGAATCAGGACTACGAGCCCATGCACGCCCTGTGCCGCTTCTTCCTGGAGCACTCAGGACCATCATTGGCGATGGGAGACCGAAAATTCATGGCTTTTCTGGTGTACATGCCGGCTCTCTTCGAGTCTTTTATCGCCGAGTGGCTCAGGGCTCATCTGGGGGGGGCATTGGCCCTGAGTTCCCAGTACCGAGTTCCGCTGGATGGGAGCGAAAGGCTGGAATTTCGAATTGACCTGGTGCTGAACGAGGCTTCGAGCGGCAAGGTTCTGGCCGTGATGGATACAAAGTACAAGCGGGTGGAGGTGCCGGACGAGGCTGATATTCAACAGGTTGTGGCCTATGCCGTGCGCATGGGAACCTCCAGGGCCATTTTGATTTACCCCTCCACTTTTACCCGAATGCTTACCCTGCAAGTTGGAAATGTCAGGGTCCAGACCCTCGTATTTGATCTCGATGGGGATTTGAATGAATCGGGGGAATTATTTAAAAAACAGCTTCTGCAAGGTATAGATCAAGAAGATAAATGACGTATAAAGTAAGTTATGTAAACAAAAAATTCTACCTAACCAAGAACAAACTCAATTCAGGTACATAAGTAACAAGGAACAATATGGCCAGAAGGATGAGCAAGAAAGGTAAAGAGGCCCAGTAGAGCTTGAGCACCGGCTTTTCAAAACGGATACTGGCGATGAACAGGTTGAGTCCTACCGGAGGAGTGGAGTAGCCGATTTCAAGATTGGTCAAGAAAATGATCCCCAGGTGGATAGGGTGAATATCATAGGCCAGGGCAATGGGCAGGATGAGAGGAACCACCACCAGGAGGGCCGAAAACATGTCGATCATGCAACCCACGGCCAGGAGAAAGAGGTTGAGCAGGATCAGAAATACCACCCGGTTGCTGATATGCTGCTCGATAAAGCCGAGGAGCTGGTTGGGAATCTCGGCATCGATCATGTAGTTGGTATAGGCCAGGGCCGCGGCCATAACCACGATGATGCCACCCACCAGAACCATGGTTTCGCGGATGATGCCAGGGAGTTGCCTCCAACGAATTTCGCGGTGGATCGCCATCTCCACCACCAGAATATAGAGGGCGCTGAGAGCAGCGGCTTCGCTCACGGCGATGGTACCGCTGAAAATACCCCCCATGACGACAAAGGGAAGCAACAGCTCCCACATGCTTTCCCGCATTATCGCCAACAGGTCGACTGGTTTTACCGGGATGTCCGGGGCGTGTTTGCTGCCTTTGTAGAAACTGTAAAGAGAGAGAGCCCCTACCATGACCAGTCCGGGAATAATGCCGGCTAGAAAGAGCTGGTCGATCGGGGTTTCAGCAACGGTCCCCGCAACGATGCCGTAAATGATCAAAGGGATGCTGGGAGGAAAGAGCAAGCCTAGACTTCCCGAAGTCGTAATCAGCCCCAGGGTGAAGTTTTCCGGGTAGCCATTCTTGCGTAGGGCGGGATATAAAAGCCCTCCAAGAGCAACGATGGTCATCCCAGATGCCCCGGTAAAGGCGGTGAACAGGGCACAGACCACAATAGCCATGATGGCCAGCCCACCAGGGAGCCAGCCCAGAAGAGCTTGGGAGAGTTTGACCAGGCGGCTGGCGGCATTGCTTTCGGCCAGTAAAAAACCGGTAAAGGCAAATAGGGGAATAGCGGTGAGGGTAGGGGTTTCGGCGATTCGGTACATCTCTATGAAAATCACCGTGAGATCGATATCGCTGCGGTAGAAATTGAGCAGGGACAGAGCCGCAATAATGACAAAGAGGGGGGTGCCGACCAAGGCGAGCAAGGACAAGAAAAAGGTGCTCATGGGCCCCCTCTCCGGCGAAAATTGCCGCGGTTACGCACGACCTGGAAGAGGAATTTCAGGCCCATCAGGCTGAAACTGATAGGAAAGATCAGCTGTAGTTTCCAGGTGGGAATTTCCCCCAATGCGTGGGTTAAATGCTCTTTCTCATCCCCTATAAATTGCAGGGAAATCCAGGTTAGGAGGCCACACACAAGGGCTGAAAAGATTCCGCTTAACCCTTCCAGTAAAGCGCGGTTTCGAGGGGGAAAAAAACGGAGGAGGGCATCTATTTTGATGTGTTTGCACTTGTGGGTGGCAATGGAGGCCCCGAGAAAACTGGTCCATAAGACGAGGTGGCGGACCAGGGGATCGCCCCATAGCAAGGTAAGAGAAAAAAAATTCCGCAGGATGATCTGGGCGAAGGCCAGCAGAATCATGGCGCCCACCAAAAGGACCAGGGTTGCTTCTTCCAGGTGCTTGAAAAAGCGACAGAGGGAATAGCGTTCCTCAGGAGCCATCGGTGGCGGTTTGCCGCTGGCGAAAAGCATCGAGGTGAAGATGGACCAAGTCAAAGGCCTCCTGGGAGAAAGCCTTGCCCACCAGTTCGGGAATGGATTCTCGCACCAGTTCCCTGAAGCTTTGAATTTCTTCCTGCGGAGGGATTACCAGTTCCACGCCCTGGTCTTGCATGATTTGAAAGGCTTCCCGATTGTCCTGGCGGCTCTGGAGCACCTGCTGACGCACGCGCCTTCTGGAAACCTCGCGCAGGATGGTTTGCTGCTCTGAGGATAGCCGGTCAAATTTCCGCTTGGCAACAAGTAGGACGCCAAGGGTGTAGTTGATGGGCAGTTGGGTGATGTATTTTACGCGGGTAAACCATTGCATAACTATTGCGGCAGAGGGAGGGGCGTAAACCACTTCGACAAGGTTGGTCTGTAGCCCCAGCAATACATCGGGAATAATGAGGGGGACCGAGGTTACCTCCGCTTTGCGAAAGAGAACCTCGGTGATAGGCTCTCCTTCGAGGCGCCAAACCTTAAGTCCTTTAATAGCGTCGCGGCTGTACACCGGACTTTTGGAGAGGATGTGGACAAAACCTATATCGGTCCACCCCAACAAGATAAATCCATTCTCCTCGTAGCCTTTCTGGTAATAGGCATCCATCTGTTCGAGCACGTAGTCGATTTCTTCATAATTGTCAAAGAGAAAAGGCATCTCCAGAGCCAGTAAATCGCGGAAAATATCGCTGGCGCCCTGCCCTCCAAAGCCGCCGGCGTGTAGCTGGCCCACCCGGATTTTGCGCAACATGACGTCCTCGTCGCCCTGGACGCCCCCTGGATAGATTTTAAAACCCACATTGCCGCCCGTTTTCTGGCGCACTTCGGTATCAATGGTTCGCAGGAGTGTGATCCAACTACTGCCCTCGGGTGCGAGGGTGGCCAGTTTGATGAGGTGTTTCTGGCCCATTGTAGCCCCGGGCAGGAAGAAAAAGAGGATCAGGCCAAAACTAAAAATACGCATCTGTTTCCTCTAAATATTTAATTGCCATCTTCTGAGCCGTTGCGTTTTGCAAGGTGAGTGCGGGATTCTGGTCGATGGGCATTTTCAGGACTTTTTGCAGCAGGGATTCGTATAGCTGGCGGTCGAAAATCCGACGTGCATAAAATCTGGCCATTTGCACGTAGACCATCAAGGATTGATCCTGGTTGATCTCCAGGGCTTTGTTGAAATGCTCAAGAGATTTTTCGGGATTGCCGCCCAGGGATTGGGGCAGAGCTGCATGGTATATACCCAGAAAGACATGCGGGCTGCCGTAGTAGAAGGTCTCATCGGTGGCCAAAACCCATTCCATCAAGAGTATGACCTTGGGTAGATCGGCGAGAGTGGCCATCGAACCGGTGTTTGCACTGATCCAGGCGCCCCAGCTGCTGGCAGCCCAGAATACCAGCGGCACATCACTGGCTTTGAGGTGGTAGATGAGCTGGCTAAAATCGCTGTAGGGGGCGTTGAGATGGGGACGAATTTTATGGTTTTGGGCCAGGGCTTTGAGGCTATAGGTCTTGGCCCTGTGGTAAATGCGGCGAGCCCGTTCGGGGTCATCGGCTTCGATCAGACTTCCATAGGCAGTATACAGTTCGGCGGCTTGCAGCAGGCGTTGAGGGTCGTTGGGACTGCTTTCGAGCAGGCCTTCCACAAGCAAAAGAAAGGTCGGCAGCGCTTGAGTTACCAAGGCAATATCATCGTGTTTGCCGGTGGCAGCGGCCACAGCGCTCACCAAGGAACCGGTAGCTGCGTTCTTAAGTCTTGCGGCACAACCAGTAAGACTGCCAGCCAGGGTAAACTGTAGAACCACAAATGCCAGGCTACTGAACTTCAGGAAATGCATAAAAGACTGGAACCAGTGGAGAATGGAAAAGCCGTATGGGAGCGGTAAGTAAATATCTCAACCGGAAAATTGAAAGTCAAGCAAGGTAAAAGCCCGCCCCCAGGTGAGGCGTGCAGGACCTATATCGAGGTCTTTGACGCCCAGAGTCGGGTGGGGTTCCGCTCAGTCGACCTGCTGGGTGCTTATTCAATACTGGGGACACTTTTTATAAGTGATTGATTTTCAATAAGTTATGCAATATGGCACTCAAATCCATAACTTGTTGTTTCTACGTCACTTATGAATTTGAGATCGCTCAAATTGGCCGTTTTGCTCAAAAAGTGTCCGAACCATTGTTATTGAATCCTGCAGACAGGTCCAGGGATCCGTGGCGTCTTCGCAGGTTTTGATGGTGGCAAGGGTCAGGTCCATGCGCTTGTTTTTCAAACTATAAAGGGTTGCGAAACGATCCAGATTCCGGTGGTAACGCCGATAGGAAAGCAGCCGAGCATTGTTGACTTTCCAATCGAGAAAACCATCGTAATTGTGGATCGTGAACTCGCTGCGGATGGCTTTGAAATGATCCTGGGCTCGGCGAAAGACCTCCTGTCGCTTTTTTATTACGGCTTCTCTGGACAACCCCAGCGAGTACAGACTGTCCAGCGATCCGACCACACCTTTCATGAAAGCCCGGAAGCGGCCCTGGTCTTTTCGGCCCTGAATGGTCTGTTGAATGAGAGGGGCATCTGGGCCATGGGTTGCGGCCAGGAAAGTCAAGGAACCTGTTTGGCCCACAAAGGTGGCAAGGCTTTCGTTGAAGTCCGCGTGCCCCTTGACATATATAGTCCCGTGGGTAAGTTCGTGCAAAATCAAATCCGCCAGACTCTCCTCGGGGTAGTCGATCATGGTGCTGAGAACGGGATCGGAAAAAAAGCCCAGCGTGCTGTAGGCCGATACCGGGCGCAGCATCACGTCCAAATTCCGTGCCCGGAGATTATCGCGTTCCCGCAGGCCCAATTCCCTGGTAAAGAAGCCTTTGTAGGGCACTTTGCCCACGATTGGAAATTCCCACAAATAAGGCTCAAAGCGGTCGGGGGGCGAAGCGCTGATATTCCAGCTGACGGGATGGCCCTCTGTATCAAAAAAACAGGTGTAATTAGAGGACTCCTCCAGGCCGAAATAGTCTGTGGCGAATTCCTTTATCTTTTTAATAAAAATAAGTTTATTGAGGATGTGGGGGGACAGATCCGGGTCGGCCAGAAGCCCATCAATAGGCTCGCAGCTCAGGATAATGCGGGCCTGGCCGCGGAACAGGTGCCAGTAGTAGTTGATCTGGCAGCCGTTCAGCAAAAAGAAAAAGGCCAATCCCAGGAGGAAGCGGCCATAATCAGACCAGCTTCTCCCCATCGAAGATAACCTTGCCGTCTTTATCGAGGACTTTGCCGTCCTCGGTGAAATCGTACTTCATGGACTGGCCGAGGCTCAGGTGTTTTTTGACCTCTTCGAGGTCCTTGTATTTCTCGATTAGCTTTTCGATGGGGCCTTCAAAAATGCTGGGATTCCAATTGGGCCGATCTTTATCCCTCTCCTTGCGTTCTTCCGCGGTCATGATGGGCAGACGGTCCGCAGCCGGGGTAAAGCGCCCGGCCATGGCCTGCTGGCGTCTGTACTTTTCGTGGCGCTTTTCCGATTCGCTCAACATTTCTTCCGGGACGGAATCGAGGGGATCTCCATCGACTTTGGATCCCGTCGGCCGTTCTTTTTCCCGGACTTCGCGTTCAATCCTCTGCTGCCTTTCGTTGTCCAAATTCTGGTCGTTGCCCAGCTTGCGCAGAACGGAACGGGCTGCCTGGTTCATGGTACTGACGCCTCCAGTCTGATTTTGCCATTGATCCAATGCGAAACCATTTAGAATATAAGGGCGGTAGGGGATTTGGCAAATTGAAATTCAATTGATTATCTTAGTGATCAGTTCAATTGTCAGCGGTGACTCGCAACGAGGGGCAGCGGACAGGAAACCCGTTCCCAGGGTGATCTGATCACGCCCAAAGAAGAAGGAAAATCGATGGAGAAGACTAGGGGGTTTTTTTCGTGGTTTTACTCAAACGATATCGGCATTGATCTGGGTACGGCCAATACCCTGGTTTATGTCAAGGGCGATGGGATCGTCCTCAACGAGCCTTCTATCGTTGCCCGCCATATAATGACCAAGAAACCGATTGCCATCGGCGTTGAAGCAAAGGAGATGATGGGCCGGACCAATGCCGAACTCGAAACCATCCGACCATTGAAGGATGGGGTTATCGCCGACTTCGAGGTTACCGAGGAGATGATCCGCTATTTCATCCGCAAGGTGCAGCGGAGCAAACTTTTTATTCGACCTCGGATCGTGGTGTCGGTTCCCTCGGGGAGCACCGAAGTGGAGAAGCGAGCAGTACGGGATTCCTGCGAACGCGTCGGAGCCCGCGAAGTGCATCTGGTCAGCGAGCCGATGGCGGCCGCCATCGGCATGGGCCTGCCGGTAGAACAGGCCGTAGGTTCGATGGTCATCGATATTGGCGGGGGCACCACCGAAATCGCCGTGATTGCGCTCTCCGGTCTGGTGACCCAAGAGTCGATCCGGGTTGCAGGGGATGTAATGGATATGGTCATTATCGAATGGATGCGCAAGAAATACAATTTGCTCATCGGCACCCCCAACGCAGAACAACTTAAACACCAGATTGGTTCGGCCATAGCGCTCGACCCAGAGGAAGAGGCCCAGGTCAGAGGACGCGATCTGGTAGAAGGTATTCCCAAGACGCTCACGGTCAATTCCAGTGAAATCCGCGAAGCTTTGACTGAACCTGTAGATCAGATCGTTTCCGGCGTCCGGCGCGCTCTGGAAAGGATTCCTCCCGAACTGGCGGCGGATATACTGGATCGGGGCATGATTCTTTGCGGAGGGGGAAGCAAATTGAAAGGATTAAAAGAGCGCTTGATCGCGGGTACGAGTTTGCCGACCTACGTCGACGATGAAGATCCGCTCGCCGCCGTGGTTCGGGGCAGTCGAAGGATCCTCGAGGATTTCGACCGCTATAAAAAGGTACTTTACTGAAAGAGGACAGGTCTATTATGCCTGTCAACCGGAATTACCTGGCCATTGGCCTTGCTATAGTTTTTGCCTTGAGTCTCAAGGGGATACCCACGCTGTATCAGTATAAAATAGCCGAACATTGTCGTTTTGCTATACTCACGACGGGCCAGTGGCTATTTGCCAAGGCGATCAGCTGGGCTAGAAATGAAGAAAAAAGCCGGTTTTTGCTCGCCCGCAACGTGGAATTGGCCCTGGACAACCTGCAGCGCCGCGAGGACCAGCTGGAGAATCGCCGTTTGCGTCAGGCACTCGGGTTTAAAGAAAGAAAAAGGCCGCAAAGAATAATTCCTGCGGAAGTGGTTGGCAGAGACGCGGATCTGATTTTTGACACCATTATAATCAACGCTGGTCTCGACCGTGGCGTGGAGAAGAATTGGACGGTAGTAACGGCTGAGGGACTCCTCGTCGGGCATGTTGCCCAGGTGGATGAGCGCAGCGCCGTGGTCCAGTTGATCATGCGTTCCCGGGTAAGTTCATTAGTACAGGAGAGCAGGGCCAAGGGGATTGTCTCATGGGTGCACGGCAAGCGATTCAGGCTGCAGTA
This sequence comes from Candidatus Latescibacterota bacterium, assembly GCA_965219385.1. Taxonomy (GTDB): domain Bacteria; phylum Latescibacterota; class UBA2968; order UBA8231; family UBA8231; genus CBDCNM01. Next base: position 961,011 of record CBDCNM010000001.1, read on the forward strand.
TGTCGAAGCCAATAAAGCCAATAGTGCTATTCGCAAGGGAGATCGCGTGGTATCCTCGGGCCTGGGAGGGCGGTTTCCCAAGGGCATTCTGATCGGGCACATCGTCGAGGTCCGCGATCAGAGGCGCGATCCCCTTTTCAAGGAAGTATTTTTGGAATCGAGCGTTGACTTTTCAAGAGTCGAGGAGGTCTTTGTCATTCGTGCAGGGGCGAACTGATATGACCAGGTTCAGGACTGTAAAATAGTGCCCGAGTGGAGCTTCCTGCTCTTGACAACTATACCGACATTACATATTCTTAGAAGGCCTTCAAGGCCGGAAGGCAAGTTATTTCAAGTCGTGTTTTCACTTTTTAAGTAGGGAGAGACAGCCTTGACTAAGGCTGATATTGTGCGTCAGATCGCCCAGGGAATCGGGCTGCCCAAGACAGATGTCGCAGCTGTCGTTGATGGGGTTATCGAGTCGGTGATCGAAGCATTGGAACGAGGGGAACACATTGAGATTCGGGGTTTTGGCACTTTTAAAGCCGTTACTCGCGCTCCCCGGACGGGGCGCAACCCACGGACTGGCTCCGAGGTGAAGATCTCGAGCCGTCAGGCCCCGGTATTCAAGCCCTCTAAAGAGCTTAGAGGCCGAGTAACAGGACAATAAATCAGGAGATAAGAAAGATGCCGTGTGGCAGGAAGAGAAAGCGGCATAAAATCGCTACCCACAAACGCAAGAAAAGACTGAGAAAAAATCGCCACAAGAAGAGGGTGATTTGATTTAATGGCTTGTGGCCTATTAGCTCAGCTGGATAGAGCGCTAGTCTCCGGAACTAGAGGTCGCAGGTTCGAATCCTGCATAGGTCACCATATATCTTCGCCTGACCGGTCGGGGTGTGGCGCAGCCCGGAAGCGCACCTCCTTGGGGTGGAGGGGGTCGCAGGTTCAAATCCTGTCACCCCGACCATTAAAAATCGAGTTAAAGGGCCGCGAGTATTCACTCGGGGCCCTTTCTTCCGTGAGTTGATCGGGGTGTAGCGCAGCCCGGCTAGCGCACCTGCTTCGGGAGCAGGGGGTCGCCGGTTCGAATCCGGCCACCCCGACCATTGTAACCCCCTGCAAGACAATATCTTGCGGGGGGTTCCTTGCCGTCAACGACCTACGTCACGTTGCTGTAACATTGGGCTTTATCCACTCGGTGTGTCCGCCCTCGCGGCGTCGGCCGCTGGGAAACCTCCGCAGCACAACCACATCTGAAAAATCCATGATGCTCCCGGCCGAAATCCCGATGGTCCTTGGGTTCCTGCTGGCACCGTACTCGGTCGTTTCCAACGATTCCATCCAGACGCTGGGGACATTCCTGTCGTCGAACTCCTTCCGGCCCTGGTGGGTCCTGTGGCTGTTTTCGTCCAGTGTGTGGGATCTGGAGGATGACCGGCCGAATACCGGGATGTGTGGCCGCGGTTCCGGCCCATGCCGCCGACCTGGCCGCCGTGCGCCACCAACTGCTGGCCCAGGAGCGTCCCCTGCCCCGGACCTGGACCTACTAATCCAAAGGAGATCCCATGTCCACCCAGACCCTCACCCCTATCCAGAAGCAGTACCAGAGCGACGGTTTTTATATACCCGAAGACCCTATTTTGCCCCCCGAAGTAGTCGAGCAGGCTGTCGCCGGCATGGATGCGGTGCGGGAAGGCCGCTACGATTCTGGCCAGCCGCCCCAGCCCTCGCGCTGGAATCCGGGCGACGATCCCGGCCAACTGTGCAAAATAGAATTGCCCCAACAGGCCGATCTGGGCATTCGCGCCCTGATCAGCCATGCCGATTTGGGCCAGTGGCCCGCCCGCGTCACCGGGGCCCGCATAGTGCAGGTGTGGTGGACGCAATTGCTGTACAAACCGCCCCAGCCCGAGGATCGGGCCGTAGATCTCAACATCGGTTGGCACCAGGACCGTTACTACTGGCAGGTCTGGGAAGAAGGCAGCGAACTATTCACTGCCTGGGTGGCCCTCAGCGATGTGGGCGTTGATACGGGTCCCATGCGCTTTGTCCGGGGCTCGCACCAATGGGGCCTGTTGGACGAAGGCGGTTTCTACCGCCAGGATCTCGACGACCAGCGCGCTGCCATTCCGGTCCCGGAGGGCTGCATTTGGCGGGAGCAACCCGCTCTGCTGCCGTTGGGCGGCGCCAGTTTCCACCACTGCCTCACTTTTCACGGCAGCGGCCCCAACCGCTCCTCTGGTCCCCGGCGTAGCCTGGCCACTCAACATGCGCACGGAAAAGTCGCGCCCCGTCGACGACCGCCGCGCTGGCCTCACCACGTTTATCGACGACTTCGAGCGCAACCCCGTCATCTACCGGGAATAGACCGTGGATCCCATCCTGCAAAAGCTGGGTCTGGAGCCCTGTACTCTGAGTCAGCGCCATTTCGATGAATTGGACCGACAGGGTTTCACCATTTTACCCGATATTATCGAGCCAGCCTGGCGTGCCGAGCTGGCCCGGGCCTTTGACCAGTTATCCGCCGAGGAAGGGGGCGACCGGGCTGGTGCCGAAGTGGGCCTGGTGCCCGGTGTGCGCCGCCTGGCCGACCTGGTCAACAAGGGGGAGGTCTTCGATCCGGTCTACCTGCACGCCAATCTCCTGCACGCTGTATGGCGCGTTTTGCAGCGCCCCTTCAAGTTGCACTCGCTCAACGGGCACGACCCTCTGCCCGGCCATGGCCAGCAGCACTTGCACACCGACTGGGGCGGCGACCGGACGGCCTTTCACGTGGTCAATTCCATGTGGATGCTCGACGAGTTCACCGCGGATAACGGTGCCACCCGCGTGGTGCCCGGAACGCACCTGCTGCCCCAAAAGCTGGATGAGTACGTCGAGGATCGGCTGGCTCCTCGCGACGACCAAGTCCAATTGCTCGCTCCGGCCGGCTCGATGGGCATCTTCAACGGCAGCTTGTGGCACAGCTGCAGCAACAACAATACGCGGGCCAAGCGGCGCACCCTGCACTGCGCTTTTATCGCCCGCGAGCATCCCCAGCAAACCGACCAGCGCCAGTACCTGCGGCCCGAGACCGACCGGCGGCTCAGCCCCCTGGCCCGCTATATTCTGGATGTGTGAGAGGAGATTTTCCCATGACCCCGCTTTCCACCCGCGTCACCACCACGCTAACCAATGCGTTGGAACGGCGCAGTATCGCCTTCGAGTACCAGCAAACGCCCATCTACCATAAGCCCGTTACCATCGAAGCTCCCCTCGACGAAAAGGGCGGCCTCGCGGTAGAACTGCCGTTTACTGAGGCGCAAATAGTTTCGGTCCGCCTCGACGATGAGGTCAAGCTCTTCTTGGAACCGGGCGACCAGTTGCACATTGACGCGGACTTGCTCGACCTGCCCCGGTCCCTCCGCTTTTCCGGCCGGGGCGCGGCTAACAACCAGTTCCTCGCCGCCCTGCGGGCCTGCGGGCCCGCTTCCCCGACTCCCTGCGCATCGACTACAAAGACCTGGAGGCCGACGCCTTTCGCAAAATGGTCGACCAGCGGCGCTTAGAGTTGGAGTCCTTTTTGGACGAGGGTTGCAGCCAGTATCAACTCACCCCGGGTTTTATTGCTTACTACCGTGCCGAAATCACCTATGAATGGGCCGAACAACTGGTTTCTTATCCGATCGGTTACTACATGCAACAAAACGGACGGGAGCACAAAGTCCTCCCCGCAGACTATTACGACGTCCTCAATCAAGTCAAACTGGTTGACGAAGCGGCTATCGGCATCACCCATTACCAAAACTTTCTGGAGTACAATTTCGATCGTATAGAAGACGAAGCCTATGAACGAGCCCAACTGGAGCAACTATCCGAGGAGCAATCCCGAGACCTGCTTGAAACCTACACCCGCTACAATCAGGCCAAGCGGGCCTTGCACGGCAAAGTCCTGTACTTCTTTCTCGCCGGTGAAATCGTCTCCGACTTTCAATTCGGCCGGTTTGACCAAGGTGAACAACGCCTAGCCGAATTCCTCCAGGACAACCCCCATCCCGAATACACCGAGGCCGTAGAGGAGGTCGTGCGGGAAACCGCCAAGCTCAAACCCGGCCAGCCCGCCCCGGACTTCACCCTCGACGATCTCCAGGGCCAAAGCGTCTCCCTGAGCGATTTCAGAGGCCAAGCGGTTTTCCTTGACTTTTGGTCGAATGGGTGCAGTCTGTGCATCGAAGATTTGCCCTCTATAGAAAAGATCAAACAGCAGACCAGAGACCAAAGGGTCGTCTTCCTGAGTATCTCCCTGGACCGCAGCGCCGACGAGTGGCGCCAAGCGGTGGATGAGCACGGCCTGACCGGCGTCCACGTCCACTCCCCGGGCGGCTGGCAGGCGGCGATGGCTCAATTGTACCAGGTCCGGGGCATACCTTCCTATTTCCTGGTGGATCCGGCCGGCCGCATCGCTGGCCGCGTCGACCATGTCTTCGATGTCCCGGCCGTGGTCGGCCGCATTGGGGAGGTGCTGTCCTGAGCGCGATGACGGTACCTATTTCATTAGGAAGTGAGGTGATACCCCGCGGACGAGCGCCCATGAGTCCAGCCATGCGTCAGTCTCAGGCTTCCCGCTGGACTATTCGCTTGCCCCGCAAGCGCTCCCGCAACTCGACCGCCGCGGCCCCGCCCCCGCCCCGAGCGTCGCCGATCCAACACCAGGCGTACAACCCGTCGAATTCAAGTAAATTACCAGCCCAGCGACCCCATGGAGTGCGTGGCCCGGGGCGATGCCCAGCGGCTTGCCAGGAAAGTAGAATAGGGTTTTTTTATAGGCGTTATTGACCTGCCTGGTGGTCCTCGGCGGGGATAACTTTACCAACCAAGGGGAGATTAATCCATGCCAACCAAGGAACAGATAGATCAGTACTGGGACCAGGGCTATTTCATAGCCGACGATGCCGTGGAACCCGACATGCTGGACGAGCTGGAGGCGGCCACCCGGCGCGTGCGGGACAAAACCCGATCCGATGAGGTGGACCTCCGGTCCAACCGGGGGGAGGGCCGCGAGCCCACGGTCATCTGGGGGCTCTTTGCGCCCGAGTACGGCGAGCCCGTCTTTGCCGAATACATGATATCCAAACCCATCGAATCCTATGTCCATGCCTTCATAGGAGCCGATCTGCGCCTGGGGTTCGAGATCATTTTCTGCACGGGCAACCATGCCCCCTACGATACCGGCTGGCACCGGGACTTTGGGGCCACGGAGGTGCAGGACGGCACCGAAGAAGAGGAGATGGAGGTCCTCAACCGACCCATAACCAGACTCAAGTGGCACCTGGCCCTGGTGGACGATCCATGCCTGTGGGTCGTGCCGGGCAGCCAGCGGCGCTATCGCACGGATGAGGAACGGGAGTGCTTGCACAATACTCGCAGGGCGAGTATATCGGGGGAGAAGTCGATCGAGGTGAAGAGGGGGCAGACCCTTTTCTGGAGCGGCAACCTGATCCACCGGGGACGGGTTCCAGAGGGCTGCGAGGAACGTCTGACCCTGGCGGCAGGTCTGACCAAGCACTATGACACCGAGCCGATCCGAGACCCTTATCCAACGAACGAGGACGAGGTGGACGAGCGCTACAGGTGGCGGATGGCCAATAATATACGCGAAATCCTGCCCGGGAAGATGCAGTTTTACTACGATCGGTGGCGCGCACTGCAAAAAGGCAGCGGCAAGATCGACGCTATCAATGACGAAGTCAGAAAAATAGGCTACACTCGCTGGCAGGAGCAGCAGAAGGACTGAACAGTCCCATCCGCCCGCCGTTACTCCTTGAGTTACAACAAATATGTCATATAATATATGTTACGTAAACAAATCATCATCATAATCGCTGGGCCTACCGCATTAGGAAAAACCTGCCTGGGCATCCAGGTGGCCCTTAAACTGGGCGGCGAGATTATATCGGCTGATTCCAGGCAAATCTACCGATATATGGATATAGGGACTGCAAAACCCGAACCCGGCGACCTGGAACGGGTCAAGCACTACTTCATAGATATCAAAAACCCGGATGAGTACTACAGTGCCGGGCGCTTTGGCAGGGAGGTGCGTGCGTGTATTAAACAGCTGGGAGAGAGAGGAATACCACCTATCTTAGTAGGTGGATCCGGCCTTTATCTACAGGCGGTACTGGACGGTTTTTTCGAGGATGAGACCGACTATTCTGAAATTAGAGCCCATTTTAAGCAGCGCCTGGAACGACAAGGCCTTGCTGTCTTGTACCAGGAGTTGGGCCGGTGTGATCCCCAGGCTCAGACCAGGATATCTCCCCGCGACAGCCAGCGGATCCTGCGGGCCCTGGAAATAGCTCATGCAAGGGGGGAAGTTCAGCACGCCCGCTGGGCAAAAGGGGCGGAGGCCGCACTCGACTGTTCGCCCCTGGGGTTTTGTCTCGAAATGAACCGTGAATCCCTTTATCAGCGCATTGACCACAGGGTAGATGCAATGCTTGAAAAAGGCCTGCTCGGCGAAGTCGAGTCGCTGGTGGCCATGGGGTATGGCAGAGGAAGTTACGCCATGGAAACCTTCGGTTACCAGGAAGTCCTGGATTACCTGGAGGGCAAGTTGTCCCTGGACGATGCGATTGCCACCATCAAATGCAGATCCAGGCACTACGCCAAACGCCAGTTGACCTGGTTTCGCAGGGACCGTCGGCTGCGCTGGATGGATTTAGACGCGTGGGGTATCCAGGGGGTACAGGAAAGAATTGCAACCCAATACAGGTCAAGAGAACCGTAGTTGCTCCATATTTTGACTTCAGGCTTTTCAGGCTTTTACGGTTGACAGTGAAAGATAGCACATTTATCTTAAAATACTACCTTAAGTAAAAAACTGGTCGGACGACAACATTGTTTCTCCTTTTCGGAGCGGGAGTAGTTCAGGGGTAGAACGCAAGCTTCCCAAGCTTGATGTCGCGGGTTCGACTCCCGTCTCCCGCTCCATTTTATATTTGTGCCTTCCTAGGGCTCGCTACTGTTTATTCTTCCTTTTTTGAGATGGTCGACCAGGGCCCGTTGACGAGTATACCTACCAGGCCGTGGTTGACGCCCAGGTCAGCCTGGGCGATTCGTACCAGCTCGCAATACTGACCGATCGAGAAAACATTGAATAAATGGTTGTAATAAAAGAAATTGAGCCAGATAGTCTGGGACACAGAGCAGGCTTTCAAGTCGGCGATGGCATACGCGCCATCAACGGACAGGAGGTCAGGGATTTGATTGATTTCCAGGTCCACAGTGCCGAAGAGATCCTCTGTGTCGAGGTGGAGCGGGACCGGGAGCTGTACAAGGTGGAACTCAGCCGCGCCCCCGGCGACTCCTTCGGGCTCAGCTTTGAGGCCCTCAAACTCAGGAGTTGCAATAACAAGTGTGTTTTTTGCTTTATCCATCAAATGCCCAAGGGGATGCGCCGCGGTCTGTATTTTGAAGATGATGACTACCGGCTCTCTTTCCTGCACGGTTCCTATGTCACCCTGACCAACGTGAAAGAGAAGGATATCGAGCGGATCATCGCCCAGAGACTCTCGCCGCAATACATATCAGTGCATGCCACGGATCCATCCCTGCGCCAGAAAATGCTGGGTCGTCAACTGCCGGTGGACATTCTGGCGCGGATTGAAAGGCTGGCAGACAACAACATTCAGATGCATGCCCAGGTGGTGGTGTGTCCTGGCTGGAACGACGGGGACCACCTGCATAAAACCGTGCACGATCTGAGCACATTCTACCCAGTCCTGCGTTCGGTCGCACTGGTACCTGTGGGCCTCACGAAATTTCGCCAGAACCTGCCCCACCTCGAAAAGGTGACCCCCGAGAAGGCACTGGAATACGTGACCCAGGCGCGGGCCTGGGGGCAGGCTTTTCAACAGGCCTTGGGAGAGCGGGTGGTGTACGCAGCCGATGAACTGTTTCTGTTGCTGGACGAATACCCGCCCGAAGCTTCTTATTACGATGCATTTCCCCAAATGGAAAACGGCATTGGTATGGTGCGCTCTTTTCTGGATTTTTGGGAGCGGGACAAAGGCCTGCTGCCTCCAAAGATCCCCCAAAGGATGTACCTGGCCTTGGTTACGGGCAAGTTAGGGCGCAAATTCATGGAGCCGATTAAAGCCGAACTCAATCAGGTAGACAATTTGCGGGTGGATCTGTTGACGGTTGAAAACTATTTTTTTGGACAAGATATCAGTGTCTCGGGTTTGTTGACCGGAGAGGACATATTGAAACGGATTGAGAATGGTCCCTGGGACAAGGTCTGCCTGCCTCCCAATTGTATCAATGGCGAGGGACTCACCCTAGATGACATGACCGTACAAGAGCTGCAGGACAAGGCCGGTGTGCCATTGAGTGTAGGGGACTACGATCTGGTTTCTTGCCTCCTCGGTATCCTGTCCAGATCCGCCGCGGCTCAGCAAGGCCGTGGGCGGCAGCTGTCGGAACTGGGGTATATTGTAGGTCGCAAAAAGCCATGAAGGTTTCCGGCACACCGCTAGCCGGCGTACGGGCCGTGGGGCCTCTCCGACCTGTAGTGGCCATAGTGGGGCGGCCCAACGTGGGAAAGTCCACGCTTTTCAACCGTCTGTTGGGGGGCAGATGGGCGATTATCGACGATCAACCCGGAGTGACCAGGGATCTCATTCAGGCTCAAATGGAGTGGGGAGGACACAGGTTTACTCTGGTAGACACTGGGGGTTATGTCCCGCGCAGCAAGGACGCTATCGCTGCAGCGGTATGCGCTCAGGCCGAACAGGCCATCGAGGAAGCCGATGTCGTGATCCTGCTTGGTGATGCAACCACCGGGACCACGGATATAGACCGCGAAGTGGCCCAATTGCTATTGCAGAGAAAATGCCCCTGTATGGTTGTGGTCAATAAGGTCGACCAACCAGACCAAATTGCCGTCCTGGACGATTTTTACAGGTTGGGATTGGGGGAGCCGGTGGCGGTGTCCGCGGCTACTGGTCGACGTTCGGGGGCTTTTCTCGAACAATTCATCCAGCGTTTCGAAGACTGCTTTGTCATAGAGCAAGAGGAGGAAGATCCGGCTATAAAGGTGGTCCTGGTAGGGCGTCCCAATGTTGGCAAGTCCACTCTGATCAACCGTCTTGCGGGGCAGCGCGTTTCCCTTGTGCACAAGCGCCCGGGAACCACGCGGGACACCACCCACATCAGGTTGGACTGGAAGGGTCAGGAGTTTGTTCTCATGGACACGGCAGGGTTGCGCCGGCGCTCACGCGTCGGGGATCCCATTGAGTACTACAGCAGTTTGCGGGCCTCAAGCAGTATAGATAGCGCCGATATTGCGCTTGCCTTGATAGATGCGGTCGAGGGGTGTACATTGCAAGATATCCGGATCATAAACCAGGTCATTGAGGCAGGTTGCGGCCTGGTCATTGCGGTAAATAAATGGGATCTGATCGACACCCGAGCCAAAAGCGGCCGGGAATTTTTGCAAGATTTTCACCACAAGTATCCTTTTCTGGAGGACTACCCACTTTTGTTCGTTTCGGCACTTACCGGCAAAAAGCTACTGGAGTGTTTAGAGAGCGTCTCCCGGGCCTATGGCAATTATTCTTCCAGGGTGGGAACCGCCCACTTGAACCGGCTCGTCGAGAAACTGAGTCGGGACATGCCCCCGGCACAGGGTGGCCGAGAGGTCAAACTGCTTTATGCGACACAGCATGGAGTGACGCCTCCCACCTTTGTCGTATTTTCCAATCGGCCCGAATTGGTCAACCATTCGTATAAGCGATTCTTCGAAAAGCAGTTAAGAGCCCACTTCGGCCTTACAGGAACCCCTATTCGCATGGTTTGGCGCAAGCGGCGGACCCGTTGAAAGTGGCTCACTGAATACAGGAGTCTGTTCGTGAAAAATTCACTGAAGCGCAAGCTTTACTACAGCATCAGCGAAGTTGCCGAACTCACCAGTATGCAACCTTATACCTTGAGGGCGTGGGAAAGAGAATTTTCGTGCCTCAGGCCACGCCGCATCCACGGCAAAAACCGGTCTTATCGAGAGCGGGATATTGGTATTATCCTGTTGATCAAGCGTCTTTTGTACGAAGAGCGCTATACAACGCAAGGAGCCAACCAAAAACTCAAAAACGAGCCCGAATTGGTCTGCCAGGCCGCCGATGACATCAACATAACTCAACTGGTGGACCCCAAGGTAGAGCTTGAAGCTTGGGAAGGGGACACTTTAACGGCCCCGGTTGCTTCTTCTGGCGAAAAAGACTGGGACCTGTTGGAAAGGGAAGGAGAGTCGACGCAAGAATATGGGGGATCGGCAAACAGCCAGCCCGAATTGGCAGACAAGACCCCGGTTGAAGAACCAAGGTCGCTGAAAACCTTTGTCGAGAATACCCGCAAGGAATTGAATGAGATCCTGCAGATTTTAGGGTAATTTGTTGGGCACTAATGGGTTGGGCCTGTCATTTAGGAAAAGCTATAAATCGATCTTGCCTAAAACCATATATTGGGCTATTTTTTAGTGTAAGTGGGCGTGCGAGCCCGCTTTTTGCTTAGAAGCGGTCTTGAAGGGAGATATTGCCATTTCCACGGTTGGCCAAATCGAATTAAAAGAAAGGCTCATAGAGCTTGTGGAGCCTGTGGTTCAGGACCATGGAGCTGTACTGGTCGATCTGGAATTAGGCGGTGGGGCCAACAACCAGATCCTGCGTGTTCTCGTACACACGGACTCAGGTATCACTCTCGCTCAATGCGAGGGTATAAGCCGCGAGGTTGCGGATATGCTGGATGTTGAGGATCCCATTCCAGGTCGTTATCGACTCGAAGTAACTTCTCCAGGCCTGGGTCGGCCGTTGCGGTCGGATCGAGATTTTAGTCGGGCCCACTCCCGGTTGTTGAAAGTGGTGTTGGCCTCGGGTGCGGCAAAGTACGGGCGCTTGTTGGAATGGCACGAGGATCGGATTACCCTGAAGCTCAAGGAGGGGGCAGAGGAGATAGAGCGCCGGGCGATCGTCAAGGCTACGATTGAAGCAGAATTTTAGTGTTTTTCTCTCTCAGGGGATTTTATGAACAATCTCAGTATTGTCGAAGCATTGGGACAGATTGCTCGAGAAAAAAATATAGACCGTGAGTTGGTGGTTCAAACCCTTGCCGACGCCCTTGTTTCCGCGGCTAAGAAGCGCTACGGAAATACAGATAATTTTGAGGCTAAAATCGATTCTACCACCGGCCAGATGGAGTTGAGCGCCCACAAGACCGTGGTGGTGGAGGTGGAAGAACCCGGTCTTGAGATTGAACTTGAGGACGCTCTGGCCATTGACGCCCAGGCGCAATTTGGGTCGGTTGTCGTCGAAAAATTGGATCTGGCTGACTTCGGCCGCAATGCCATTCAAACAGCCAAGCAGATTCTCATTCAGCGCGTGAGGGAAGCCGAACGGGAGCGCATCCACGAGGAATTCGCCGGCCGGACAGGGCAGATTGAATCGGGCATAGTACAGCAGATAAGTCGCGGGGATATCATCTTAAACCTAGGGCGGGCAGAGGCGGCTGTTCCCCTGAAGGAACAAATTCGCCGGGAACGCTACCGCCAGGGCGATACCGTGAGGGGGCTTATTTACGAGATTTTGAAATCCAGCCGGGGCCCTCAGGTCTTGCTCTCGCGCACCCACCCGGATTTTCTCAGAAAGCTTTTTTCGATCGAAGTACCCGAAATCGCCGAAGGCATAGTCGAGATCCACGCCGTGGCAAGGGACCCTGGCGAGCGCGCTAAAATTGCGGTGAGTTCCAGCGATGAACGCGTGGATCCGGTCGGTGCCTGTGTCGGGGTCAAGGGTTCGCGGGTGCAGGCTATTGTGCGGGAACTGGGTGGAGAACGCATCGATATAGTGCCGTGGAGCGATGAACCTGAAATCTTTATTGCCAGAGCGCTCAGTCCGACCAATGTTTCTCGGGTTATTGTCGACCAACGTCGCCACCATGCTTCGATCCTGGTGGACGAAGATCAACTCTCCCTCGCCATCGGTAAGTCTGGACAGAATTCCAAATTGGCGGCGCAGTTGACGGGGTGGGGGTTGGATATTATTACCGAAGAAGAATACCAGGAGCGTCGGGGCCAGATCGCTCAGAGTGAGCAGGAATTCCGCCGTTTGTCTGGCGTCAGTGAGCTTATTGCTCTCAGCCTGGCTACATCGGGATTTACCTCCATCAAAGAGATCGCCGAGTCCTCCGTAGATCTATTGAAGACGGTGCCGGGCCTGGAAGAAAAAGAAACCATAGCAGAGCTGAAACTGATTGCCGAGGCGTTTGCCAAAGAGCATAAAGAGGAAGAAGAAAATGAACCGTCCGAGCAAGAAGACCCGGCTGCGGGTGCAGAGGAGGTTGGGGTAGCCGAACGTTGCGAAGTTTCCGCCGGCAATGAGACGGATTCCGAATCACCCCCAGGCCAATCCTAGCCCCGATTGGCTCTACTGACAAGGGAGAGAGCTTCTTGGAAAAACGCAGGGTATATCAAGTCGCCAAAGAAAGAAAGCTATCCAGCGATGCCTTGATTTCCATGCTCAAAGGCATGGGATATGAAATCAAGAGCCATATGAGTGTGGTTACCGCCGATATGCTTGAGGCGATTACCCGCAAATTCGAAGAAGAAAAAAAGAGCTCAATAGCAGAGGTGCAAAGGCAGAAGACCAAGGAAGAAATCCGCAAAAAATCCGAAGCTCAAACCTCAGTGGAAAGGCGGGAGGCCCCCCAAGCCGAAACTAAAACTGTCAGGACCCCTCCCCGGAGACGGACTTCGTCGACAGTGGCTCCGCTGGTTGCGCCGGAATCAAAAGGCCCACTACCGAAGGAGGGAGAAGAGAGGAAGCGCCCTAAGCGACGTGGTAAACGCGAAGAAATTGCAATTCCCGAGGATGGGGAAGGACGCTTGAAAAAGAAGGAGCTGACCTCAGTCTCTCAAAGCGGTGAAACAGGTGGACAAGGCCGGGGCAGTCGCGGCAAGCGAAAGCGAGCAAGCGATACCAAAGTCGTGCAGGAAAATGTACGCAAGACCCTTTCTCAGATAAATGAGGGGCAGCCCCGTCGTCGGTATGACAGGGCCGTCCGCAAAGACGAAGAAGCGGGTGCGGCCGAGGAAGACAAGACGCTGACTGTGAGCGAATTCATCACCGTTGCCGAACTTGCCGAACACATGGAAGTAAGATCTACCGAGGTCATTGCAGCTTGTCTGCAATTGGGCATGATGGTCACCATCAATCAACGCCTCGACATGGACACCATCATCACCGTTGCCGACGAATTTGGCTTTGACGTCCGGGCGCTCGAAGATCAGGAAGAGTTTTTGTTAGACGAATTGGAGGAAGAGGAGACGGGGGAGCCCGAACCCAGGCCGCCGGTGGTTACGGTGATGGGTCATGTCGACCATGGCAAAACCTCGCTGTTAGACTATCTGCGCGAAACCAATGTCGTCGCCGACGAGTCCGGCGGCATTACCCAGCACATCGGCGCCTATGTAGTCAGAACGCCCGACGGACGCACAATTACCTTCCTCGATACTCCGGGACATGCTGCTTTTACGGCCATGAGGGCTCGGGGTGCCCGCGTCACCGACTTGGTCATTCTGGTGGTTGCGGCCGACGATAATGTCATGCCTCAGACCATTGAAGCGATCGATCACGCCAAGGCTGCCCGGGTGCCCATCGTAGTGGCCATCAACAAAATCGATCTCCCCACCGCCGATCCCGACCGGATTAAGCGCCAGCTGGCCGAACGGGAGGTGTTGCTCGAAGAATGGGGCGGTAAAATACCCTGTGCCGAAATTTCGGCTAAGACGGGGGCGGGCATTGGCAAACTCCTCGAATTGGTCCTGATCGAGTCCGAACTGTTGGAGCTAAAAGCTACGTCACAAAAAAAGGCGCGGGGTACCATCATCGAGGCCCAACTGGACAAGGGACGAGGGGCCGTGGCTACGGTGCTGGTGCAGGAGGGGACTTTACAGCGGGGTGATCCTTTCATTACAGGTGTATTCAATGGTCGTGTGCGGGCATTGCTGGACGAACACGGACAGGCGGTCGAGGAGATCCTACCCTCTGAGCCCGTACAGGTTTTGGGACTGGCCGGCGTTCCTCAAGCAGGAGACAGTTTTGTGGTGACCACCTCTGAAAGGGAAGCCAAGTCTCTCAGTCAAAAGCGCCAGCAAATGAAACGCGAACAAGAACACCGCACCCTGGGTGCTGTTACTCTGAGCGATCTGCACTATCAGATCCAGCAGGGAAAAGTAAAAGACCTTAAAGTGATCGTAAAAGGCGACGCAGACGGATCGGTTGAGGCGATCAACCAGGAGCTGGGGGCCATCACGCATGAAGAGGTGCGCGTCTATGTCATCCACAGCGGGGTGGGGGCCATTTCCGAGTCCGACGTGTTGCTGGCCTCGGCCTCCAGTGCTATTATTATCGGCTTTGGGGTACAACCCGATCCTTCTGCGCGCGCAGTGGCCAGCCGCGACAAGATCGAGATTCGTCTTTACAAGGTCATTTACGAGGTCGTTGAAGACATCAAAGCTGGTCTGTCAGGGTTACTGGCGCCCGGTTCTGAGGAGCGGGTGCTCGGGACCGCTCAGGTTCGTCAAGTTTTCAGCTCTTCCAAGGCAGGCAGCATTGCCGGGTGCATGATCCAGCAGGGCAAAATTTCGCGCAATAATCGCGTTCGGTTATTGCGCGGAGGGACCGCCCTTTTCGAGGGGGAAATCGCGTCCCTGCGACGCTTTAAAGACGATGTGCGCGAGGTCCTCGAAGGATACGAATGTGGGATTGGGCTCGAAGGTTTCAACGATGTCCAAGAAGAGGATATCATCGAAGCTCTGGAGGTCGTTGAGACCGCCCGGACTCTTTAGGGGCCCGATGACAGGATATTGACACATTGGTAGTAATGGTCTGCGAGGTGCAGATATTCCTGCCGGAGGGCAGGTCGCTCAAAAATAAACGGCAGGTTCTCAATAGTTTGAAGGAACGCATACACAATCGTTTTGGTGTTTCCGTCGCCGAGGTTGCGCACAATGATTTGTGGCAACGTGCTACTCTTGGAGTCGCCGTGGTTAGTTCTTCTACAGGACATGCCAATGAAGTCCTTTCAAAAACAGTAAATTTCATCGAGCAGGACATGCGGGTGCAAATGCTCGGTTACTCCATGGAATCCCGCTGAATACCAATGGCCTCTCCTTATAGAATTAACCGTGTCCGCGAACTTCTTCTGCGCGAGTTCAGCGCTATTATCACGCGCCTGAAGGATCCCCGGATTGGCCATGTGACTGTGGTAGATACCGAAGTTTCGCAGGATATGCGCTACGCTACGATTTTTGTCAGCTTGATGGGTAGTCAAATCGAGCAGCAGGAAGCCAAAGAAGCGCTCCAAAGCGCCCGGGGGTTTATTCGGCGGGAAGTCGCCCATCGAGTTCCTTTCAGGTACACCCCTGAAATAAGGATCCTATACGATGATACGGCCGAAAGGGCGGCCCATCTCACGGCTTTGATCAACAGCCTTG
This sequence comes from Candidatus Latescibacterota bacterium, assembly GCA_965219385.1. GTDB lineage: Bacteria > Latescibacterota > UBA2968 > UBA8231 > UBA8231 > CBDCNM01. The sequence goes on from CBDCNM010000001.1 coordinate 976,522, forward strand.
ATGAAACGGGGGATGGCGGAGCATAACTTCGAAGGCATTCTGGTTTTAGATAAAAAAAAGGGGCCTACCTCTCACGATGTGGTCGCAGATTTGCGCTCGATTACAGGCGTGCGACGCCTAGGCCATTGCGGCACCTTGGATCCGCTTGCCAGTGGGGTCCTGGTGGTTTGTCTGGGGAGGTTCACGCGGCTGAATGAGTGGTTGAGCGCGGGAGAGAAAACCTACGAAGCGACCTTTCATTTAGGGGCGACGAGCGATACTTATGATGCCCAGGGCTGTATCACTCCGACTTCCCGTATAAAGCTGCCCTCTGCGGATGATGTAGTCCAACATGTGCAGAGTTTCACCGGAACCATAGAGCAGATCCCACCCGCTTTCTCCGCGGTGAAAGTCCGGGGAGTACCCAGTTACAAGCTGGCGCGGCGCAATCAGGCTGCACCTTTGCAAGCACGAAGGGTACACATCGCGGAGATCGAGGTCCGCGAATACGACTTTCCTTTGCTCAAGCTGCGGATTGTTTGTTCCAGGGGGACGTATATTCGGTCGCTGGCAGCGGATCTGGGGGAGCGGCTGGGCTGCGGAGGGTATGTCCAGGAGTTGAAACGGTGCCGGGTTGGCACACTGGGCCTGGACATTGCTTTTTCATTGCAACAAATCCGGGAGGCCGTAGCTAGGGGCCAACTGGAGCAATGCTTCGTTGCCCCTCATGCGGCATTGGATGGTTTGCGGCCAATCACCCTCGGAGCCCATGGACTCCAGCGCTTTGCGCATGGCAATCCAGTACAACTGGAACAACCATGCAGCGCTCGAGACAACCTGGTCTGTGCGGTGTACGATAGAGATTTGACTCTGTATGGAATAGCCCAGTGGGACGTTGCGGATCAAAGTTTGCGGCCCCTGAAGGTATTGCGCCAGTCAAAGACGGGCGGGTACAAGGTTGCGAAGCCTCGGTTGTGAAGCCATTGCATTTCAGGGGGCGGGTAGAGCGCGGTCGGGCCCGGGGGCGGGAACTGGATTTCCCACGGCTAACCTGGCCTTAGAGTCTCCTCCAAAAGACCTGGAACAAGGGGTCTACGTAGGACGGGTGCATTGGGATGAAGGTCCACTATACGGCGTGCTGGTAAATTGGGGCAATCGTCCTACGTTCGGGGGAGAAGATCGGGCGATGGAATTACACATCCTGGATTTTTCCGGTAATTTATATGGCAAGGTCCTGGATTTAACCATTTTTGAGCGCTTGCGCGATGAGCAGTACTTTGCGGCAAAAGAATTACTGATAAGACAAATCGAGATGGATCTTGAACAAGCGCGCAGGATCCTGGATAACACTTAATAGTAAGGAGACGGAGGTGTAACGTGTCGATTACCGCAGAAAAGAAAAAAGAGCTGGTAGAGGAGTACGGCAGGAACGAAACAGATACAGGGTCCACAGCCGCCCAGATTGCCATTTTGACGGAACGGATTCGCCACCTGACCGTCCATCTGCAAACCCATGATAAGGATTTTGGGTCCCGCCGCGGCCTGTTAAGGTTGATAGGACAGCGCCGGCGCTTGCAGACGTATTTCCAGCGTTCCCATCCCGAAGAATACGCCCAGCTGATAAAGAGCCTTGATTTGCGGCGCTGAATCTTTGGGCATACCCCCAATCAAAGCAAATTCCTACGAGAGCGAGAAATGATCCATAAAATAGAGACAATCTTAGGAGGTCGCACCCTTTCGCTTGAAACCGGAAAGGTCGCAAAACAGGCCCATGGGGCCGTCTGGATTCAGTACGGTGAAACGGTGGTGCTGGTTACGGCCTGTAGAACTGATACAGATGAGGACCGTGGTTTTTTTCCATTGACGGTAGATTATCGCGAAAAAGCCTATGCTGGCGGGCGAATTCCCGGCAATATATTCAAGCGCGAGGGGCGGATGAGCGAAAAAGAAACCCTGAGTGCCCGCCTCACGGACCATCAAATCCGTCCCATGTTTCCCAAGGGGTTTTACCGCGAGGTGCAGGTGTACATAAGCATATTGTCCTCAGATGGTGAAAACGAAGCCGATGTCCTGGGCATGTTGGGCGCCTCCGCGGCTTTGTGCATTTCGGACATTCCATTTTCCGGGCCCATGGGTGCGGTGCGGGTGGGGCGGATCGAGGGCGAGTTTTTTATCAATCCCACCAATACCCAACTGGAAGAGAGCGACCTGGATATCATTGTATCCGGGACCCGGGATTCCATTGCCAGTGTAGAAGGTGGGGCTCATGAGATTTCCGAAGCCGATTTGCTCGAAGCCCTCAAATTCGGGCATCTACACATCCAGGAACTGGTCGAGATACAGGATGCCCTGGTTGAACAGGTCGGCAAGGAAAAATTAGAACTTGCCCCGGTAGAGGTGGACGAGGCATTGCCCGCTGCCGTTGCCGAACTGGCCATGGCACGCATAGCCGAAGCCAATCGCACGCCGGTTAAAGAGGACCGCCAAGGGCTGATCAGTGCCATTAAAGCCGAGGTCCAGGAAAATCTGGCAGAGGGGTTTCTCGACTCTGAAAAATACATAGCCGAGGCCCTGGACAACCTGATAAAGTCTGATATGCGCCGCATGATCCTGGATGAAAAACAGCGCATCGATGGGCGTGGACTCAGAGAGGTCCGTCCTATAAGCTGTGAAACCGGGGTTTTGCCCCGGGTGCACGGCTCGGCCATTTTTACCCGGGGTCAGACCCAGGCCCTGTGCGTGGCCACTCTTGGGACCAAATTGGATGAACGCATGGTGGACGATCTGCGGGGAAAGAACTTCAAATCCTACTTCGTAGATTATAATTTCCCCGCCTTCAGTGTAGGGGAGGTGCGTTTCGAACGAGGCCCTGGCCGACGCGATATCGGCCATGGACATCTGGCCGAGCGGGCTATTGAGCCTGTTGTCCCTTCAATCGACTCCTTCCCCTATACCCTCCGGGTGGTCTCCGACATACTCGAATCCAACAGCTCCAGTTCAATGGCCACAGTCTGTGGTGGTTCCATGGCCCTCCTGGATGCGGGAGTTCCGCTAAAGACTCCGGTGTGCGGCGCCGGTGTAGGTTTGGTCAAGGAAGGCGATCAATGGGAGTTGTTGACCGATATTTTAGGGGCCGAAGACTTTTTGGGAGATATGGATTTTAAAGTCGCCGGTACCAAGGATGGAATTACCGCCATTCAGATGGATATTAAAATTCAAGGTGTCAGCTTCGAGATTATGCAAGAGGCCCTGGAACGGGCGCGAGAAGGTCGGTTGCACATCCTCGAAGTAATGAACCAGTGCATTGACACTCCACGGCCGGAGTTGTCCAAATATGCCCCGCGCATCGAGTTTTTAAAGATTGATCCGGCCAAGATCGGCGCTGTGATCGGCCCGGGCGGCAAGACCATCCGCGAGATCGAAAAGACCGGGGCGACCGTCAACGTAGAGGACGATGGGACCATCACCCTGGCTTCTGTGGAAGGAGGGCCCGCCGAAGAGGCCAGGCGGATGATCGAGTCGATCACAGCCGAAGCCGAGATCGGCAGGCAGTACAACGGCACGGTCAAACGCATCATGCCCTTTGGGGCCTTTGTCGAGATCCTGCCCGGTAAAGAGGGGCTGGTTCACATTTCCGAACTAGCTCATCGGCGGGTAGGTAAGGTCGAAGATGTAGTCGAAGAGGGGCAAGAAATCGATGTTAAGGTCCTCGATATTGACACGGGGGGCAAAATTCGCCTGAGCCACAAGGCCACCCTGAAAAAATAACCCGGTCAACGGCCTATTCGCCGCTGTTCACTGGTTGAGACTATCGAATATTCGCGCTTCGATAGTCTTTTCAATTTCTGGATGGATTTGTACGAAGAATGGATTCTACCTATATTGCGCAAATCAGCACCAAAGAAAATGAAGAAGTCGAATTGAGGGGCTGGCTCTACAATAAAAGGTCGAGCGGCAAGCTTCACTTTCTGCAGGTGCGCGATGGAACCGGGATCATTCAGTGTGTTGTGTTCGGGGGGGAGGTCTCTCCAGAGATCTTCCAACTTTGCGAGGAGTTAACCCAGGAGTCGGCTCTCATTGTCAGAGGGGTTGTGCGCCGTGACGAGCGCTCCCCTAGCGGTTATGAGATTGGAACTCGTGAGGTGGAGTGCCTCCACTGGAGCGAGGCTTATCCCATTACCCCGAAAGAACACGGGATGGCCTACCTGATGGACCATCGTCATTTATGGCTCCGGTCCACGCGGCCCCATGCCATTTTACGGGTCCGCAGCGAAGTGATCAAAGCCTGCAGGGACTTTATGGATGAGAGGGGGTTTACCTTGGCGGATGCGCCTATTTTTACCCCGGCTGCCTGTGAAGGGACCACCACACTTTTCGAAACCGATTACTTTGGCGAAAAAGCCTATTTGACTCAGAGCGGTCAACTGTATATGGAAGCGGCGGCTATGGCCTTTGGTAAGGTCTATTGTTTGGGTCCAACTTTCCGCTCGGAAAAGTCAAAGACCCGCAGACATCTGACCGAGTTCTGGATGATCGAGCCGGAAATGGCTTATTGCGATCTGGCTGGAGATATGGATCTGGCCGAAGATATGGTGGCCTATATCGTGGAGCGGGCGCTGGAGAACAGACAGGAAGAATTAAAAACCCTGGAGCGGGATACCAGCAAGCTGGAAAGGATCCAAAAGCCTTTTCCCAGAATTTCTTATCAACAAGCTATTGGTATTTTGCATGAGGAGGGGAGTGATATTCAGTGGGGTTGGGACCTTGGAGGTGACGACGAGACCATTGTTTCGCAGCAGTATGAATCTCCTGTTCTGGTGCACCGCTACCCCCTTGAGGTCAAGGCCTTTTACATGAAAGAAGATCCACAGGATCCAAGACTAGCACTTTGTATGGACATGCTCGCGCCCGAGGGGTATGGAGAGATCATCGGGGGGGGGCAACGCGAGGACGATCTGGTGGTCCTGGAAAAGAAGATTCAGGCCCATGAACTTCCCCAAGAAGCCTTTGAGTGGTACCTTGATCTTCGGCGTTATGGGAGCGTGCCGCACGCCGGTTTTGGCATGGGTATTGAGAGGGTGGTGACCTGGATCTGTGGCCTCCACCACGTGCGTGAGACCATTCCATTCCCACGAACCTTACAGAGGTTGTATCCATGACAATTTTCCGTCAGATCGTCAGATTGAAGAAAATATGCCGTATAATATATTTTACGTAAATATCTAACACCTCAAGCAAAACGCTTCATTCCAGCCATCTGCCTAACCGCCAACGAATCAGCAAGCGAAATAACGACTGCGTCGGACTCCTGGCCGTTCAGCAATAGCTCCGTTTCCTGTACTCGCAGCCGCAGGATGGTACGAAGGCTGAGCGCGAATTTGGGACGGTCGGGCTCAGCCTGTTGCCACGTGCCTACCAGTTCGTCGGCGTGTGCGTTCGCGTTGGGTAGGAGTCCTCATCAGTGCGGGCTCCTTTCAAATTTGACTAATGATAATTACCCTTCTAGTTAGTTAAATCAATATCTTGTTGATGACAAAATTACTGGTTATGGCTATATTTAAAGTCCCTGGCACAGACTCCTCTTTTTCAGCGTTGAGAATTTCTAGCATGGAAAACTTGCCTGTTGCATCATCGGATCGCACGACACTAATTCGCACCGGTCCACTCGAACAATTTCTCGCCGGACAATTGAGCGAAAGCACCAGACGGGCCTACTTGGCCGACCTTTGCCGTTTTTTTGGCACTGATGATATTCAGCTGGACGATATCCGCTCGGTAACCTTTCAAGATGTCATTGAGTTCCGCAACCAGCTGGCCAGCCAAGGTTACAAACGCACGACCATCAACCGCAAGTTGTCCAGCCTGAAAGCCTTTTTTAAAATGATGGTCGCAACCGGCCTCATTGACAAAAACCCAGCGGATTCCACTCTGGTTCGTGGTTACAAGGTCGAGGATGCCCTGACCGGAAAAGCCATAGCCAACCAAGCGCTCAAACAGATCCTCAAGACCATCTCAGAAGAAAAAAACAGACTGGCGCAAGCCCGTGATACGGCGATTGTTCATTTTTTGACCTTTGGCGGTCTGCGCCGTTCGGAAGTTGCCAATATAGCCTGGGATGATATCCGACCAGAAGGCGTTTTCTACCTTCTCAACCTCCCGCAGACCAAGTCCGGCGTTCCCCAGGAGATCAAACTACAACCAGTTGTCATCCACTACATGAATCTGTACCGCGAAACCCTTCTCGAAAACGGCTATACAGCACAAGGCAAAGCCTTCATAAGTCTTGCGCGCAATCAGTCGCACGGCAAGCCTCTGACGGATCAGTCGATTAACCTGATGGTTAAAAAATACGCCTTAAAAGCCGGTGTGCCCCACAACATTACCGCACATATGTTCCGTCATACCTGCTGCACGCTGGCTATTGAAGGCGGCGCCAAGCCTCAGCAGGTCCAGGCCCACTTGCGCCACAAAGACCTGAAAACAACCATGCGCTATTATGAGAACCGGGAAAAATTGACGGATAATGCGTCTGACTATATAAATTTGGGATGATTATTTGGAATTTTTTGCTGGATAAAGTTACATAAAAAATTTTATGCGGCATTATTATTTAAAAACCTCAAATCCGGCCAAACATCCGATCCAGCTCTGTCAATAGAATCTTCACAATGATCGGCCTCCCGTGAGGACAGACAAAAGGCTCCCTGGCTTTTAATAACCGCTCGATCAGTACCTGCATATCCTTTGAGGAAAGTTTCTCACCGGCTCGGATGGAGGTGTGACAGGCATAGGAAGCTGCCATGGCCTCTTGCAGGGTGTTCCTGATTTGTTTTTCCTCCAGAAGCTCATTGATAATTTTGCTGAAAACTTCACCTTCCCCCCAATCCTTCATTTCCACTGGGATGGATTCCACCAGGATGGTCCCAGGGCCAAATTCGCGCACGCCGAACCCAAGCCCTTTGAACAATCCCAGTGCCTCTCGCACCACTTCCATCTCCACTGAATCGAGATTTAACGTCAAGGGAAAGAGCAATTGTTGGGAGGCTGTGGCTTCGGCCTGGAATTGATCCAGGGCATCTTCAAAGCGGATGCGTTCATGGGCCACATGCTGGTCAATAATAAGGATTCCATCCTTGATCGGCGCAATGATGTACTTGTTGTGCACCTGCCAGATAGCTGGGGCCTCCTCGAGATCCTCAAGCGCCGATTCCCCTACCTCATTCTTTTCTCCTGATTTGATGAGCTCTTCGGTGGCGGGCTTTGAAGGGGCCAGCAGGGACAAGGACAACTGATCCGTAGACTGGGCCTTCACCAGTTGAGGGCCCTTGTTTACCGACTCACCACTAGAAAAAAGAGATGAAGGCGATTCACCAACTTTTAATGGCTGAAATTCAGCCTCTGCGCCATACTTGAAAGAGGCGACCTCAGGCATTTCCAGGGCCTTTCTAACGGCGGCTTGAATCACTTCACCCACACGTTTTTCGTCGGCAAAGCGGACCTCGCGCTTGGTAGGGTGAACATTGACATCGATTTGCCTTGGGTCGAGGTTCAACCAGACAACAAATGAGGGGTGTTTATCCACAAGCAACCCACCGTAACCCCTGTAAACGGCCTGAATCAGGCCTTTGGAATATACCGGCCGCCCCCTTACGATTAGAAACTGTTTGCCCCTGGAACGGCGACAGTGCGCCGGGCTGGATACAAAGACCTTGACTTCAATGCCCTCTTCATCCAGTTCGGCTTCGTGCAATTCTTTAGAATCCACCCCCAACAAATCCCCTGCCCTTTCACGCCTTCCTCCGGGCAGCAGATTGAGGATGGTCCTGTCCTGATGCACCAAGCCAAATCCGACCCTGGGATGGGCTGCCGCCAACTGGACCATACTCTGGGTTATATAACGGGTTTCCGTTTCGACGTGGCGCAGGAACTTCCTGCGAGCCGGGGTATTAAAAAAAATATTCCGCACCGAGATGGTAGTCCCCACCGCACGTGAGGCGGCCTTCAGTTCGCGCCGGATCCCCCCCTCGATAACCAGGTAGGTACCTTGGGCTTCTTCAGCCGGCCGGGTCTCTATGGTCATACGCGAAACAGCACCAATACTGGCCAGGGCTTCCCCCCTGAATCCCAAGGTAGAAATGCCAAATAAATCCGAGGGAGAATCCATCTTGCTGGTCGCATGTCGTTCAACCGAAAGAACCGCATCTTCGCGCACCATGCCCACTCCATCATCCACCACGGTTATAGCCTGCCTACCCCCGGCTTTCACCTCTACGCGCACCCTATTAGCCATTGCATCCAAAGCATTTTCGACCAGTTCCTTAACAACCGAAGCAGGTCGCTCAATAACTTCCCCAGCGGCTATCTTTTGTATGATATTGTCCGACAAAACCTGTATTTTAGCCATGGTTCAATGATTATACCAATATACCCTCTGCTTCACATTTCAGCCCAGAGGGCCTCACGCGCTTTTTCATAGTCTTCCAGACTGATTCTTCCTTCGCGAAACTCTTTTTCCAGCTCTTGCAGGCGCCGGCGAGGAGATCCAATTCCCTTCCGATCTTTTTGAACCTGGCTCCATAAATGCCAAAGCCCCAACCCGAACAGACCGGCTACGAAACCAACCCCGGCCAGTTCCTTACTTGTTATATCCTCACTGTCTTCATAGCCGACGGTAATGCCCTGGGACCTCCAGTAACTCACTTGTTCGGGCGGAATCTCCTGATTGCCCTGAAGAACAATAGCCTGGGTTGTCACCTCTCTGTCCTCATGGGTTAACTGAACCGGTTCTTTCAACTGGCAATTCAACCCAAATGGGGTGATCGTAATATGCTTGAGCCGACCCTCGGTACTGAAGCCTTGGAATTGCTCAGCAGTCACGGGGATTTCGGGCGAGTTGAGAAAATTCAAACCCAAAACAATAAAGAGCAATCCACCTGCCAGGGCCAATGAAAACTTTACTGGGGAACCAGAAGTATGCCCATCTTCTTTTTTACTATTCAATTCTAACATCTTTTCTCAGGACCTCTCTATTATGCCGGGCGGATTGTTGAATCCAGTCGTGAAAAAAATGGGCTGAAACAGCTTCATCCCCGCCAAAAATGGGTGCCTGGCCAAACCGTATAACATCTCCAAAGTCCCTGTACTGCGCTTCCAAGCCTTCAGAAGACTTCAATTGATTTTGCTTGAACTCCACGGATCCATGGCTTCCGTAGAGCTGAATTATCGCCTCTTCTTGCTCGCCAAGCCCGTTCACCTGAAAAACGGCTTCCAAACCATCTTTGAATCTTAACTGAGCTACCATCACATCTTCAACCGGTCGATTGAATCCCAGGCTCTGCGACCGAGCGAAGATTGAATCGATTTCCCCAAAATACTCTAAAATCAAACATATATAGTTAAAACCGTGCAGCAAAACTACCCCTTCCCGCTCGTTCTCAGTCCACTTCTGCGGCAAGGATACCCTCAGGTCAAAAAACAAAAGCGATCCAATCTCTCTTTCCCTTAAAATACGGCGAATAGTTGTACCGAAAGACGAAAACAGAACATCGGCCACTACAGCAAGTCGGGCTCTTGATTGGCCGCACCGGGAGACAATTGTCCGTGCCTGCCGGCATGTTCGAGCCAAGGGCGAATTGCACAGGATATGTTTACCGGCTCGAATTGCTTCTTTGAACCAGAATTCGCTCTCCGATAAGGGAGTACAGAGGACGATCCCTTTTACTTCAGGATTGTTTATAGCCTCCGAATAATCCGTGGTGTCCGGAGACTGTGGAAACACTGGTTGGAGATCCTCAAATACCTTGATGACCTCAAATTCACCCAGGTTTTCCAGAGCAGATAAATGCATAGGCAAATTGCATCTTCCCAGAATGGCCAATCCACCTCCCATATCCTTGCTCATACCCAAAAATCCTTCGAATGATACGGGGGAAAAATATAATAGGGTGAAAATTATTCCTGTTGAATTTCGTCTTTGGGTTCCTCTGGTTAAGGAGGGCTCAAATGGTTTTTTGTTTTATACTTTGAGCCAATCGTCCATTAAATTCACGGGCTGGATAGTATCCATCTAGGCGCAGCAAATGATTGTGAGCGATGGTTTCCGCAATAACGGTAATATTCTTACCCGGAAACAGCGGAACGGTTATCTCTCGGATATCTACCCCCAGAATGGTATGGACGGTATCTTCCAGGCCTATTCGCTCATATTCGGCATCTTCGTCCCAGTCCACCAATTTCACCATGACTTCTACCCGTTTTTGTCGGCGGATTCCCCTGATTCCAAACATCTTCTTCACATTAATCACGCCAAGACCTCGAATCTCCATATGATCCTGTAAAATATCCGGACAATCCCCCATGAGCAGTCCCTGGGGCTTCCGCTTAATGATCACGGTATCGTCCGCCACCAGTCGATGCCCTCTCTCCACAAGATCCAGCCCCACTTCGCTTTTGCCTATTCCACTACGTCCGGTAAAAAGTAAACCAATCCCATGGACGTCTATCAAGGTGCCGTGGACGGTTACTTCAGGGGCAAAAAACTCTCCCAGATAAAAATGTAAAAGGTGAATAAACTTAGTGGTCCCAAATTCCGATCTGAGCAAGGGTATCCGGTACTGGTCTGACAGGTCTTTTAAATCCGAGATCAACCTCCCAGTCCCCGTCACGACCACACAAGGAAGTTCAAACTGATAAACTATCTCAAGTGCTGCCCGCCGTCGTTCCCTGGATAGGCTGCGAAGATACGCGATTTCATGGTTGCCCAAAACATGCACCCTGTTTATGGTGAATACTTCGACAAAGCCGGTCAAAGCCAGGGCTGGGCGTTGTATATCGCTGCTGTTAATGGTGCGATCCAGGCCCTCTTCACCCGCGCTCAGCCGCAGTCCCAAATGCTTTCCATAGGTCTTTAGAAAGGTGCGAATCGAAATCTCTTTCACGTCTTTAAACCATGTTTTCCACGATGCGCCTATAGCCATCGTATCTTATTGGGGCAATTTCACCGCGCTCTACGGCCTCCCTCACCGCACATCCTGGCTCGTGTAGATGCACACAATCCCTAAATTGGCAATGCAACACCAAAGGGGCCATTTCCGCAAAATACTCGACCAGAGTGGAACGTTCTACTTGCCAAAGTCGCAGCTTTTTAATGCCGGGCGTGTCCGCTACAGAGCCCCTGGATTCTTTCAAAGGGTACAATCGCACCGCAGCCGTGGTGTGGCGACCTCGATCGTGTCTTAACATCAGGGATTTGGTCTTAATGGAAAGATCGGGATCAATTCTGTTCAACAGAGTCGATTTCCCGACACCGGAGTATCCAATGAGAACCGAAACCCGGTCTTTGAGCACCTCCTTGAATTCATCTAAACCCACGCCCGTCTTGGCGCTGGTATAGTATACCTTGTAGCCAAGGTCCAGATAAACCTTGCCTACCGGCTGAACCAGGTGTTCTGGATCCAGATCAACCTTGTTAATACAAATAATGGGTTCCACATCCCCCTTGTGCGCCATGACCACCGCCCGGTCGATGAAACCCACTCGCAAAGCAGGACTGGAAGTTGCTACTACAATAATTAGTTGATCGAGGTTAACGGCTACGATTTGTTCGTAGGGCTTTGATCCACTGGCGGCGCGAGAAAACTTGGAATACCTGGGATATACCTTGTCAATAACCCCGCCCTCAGGAGAGGTGGGTTCGATTTCAACCCAGTCTCCCACGATCACAGGTGCACTACTGGTGCGCTTACCGGCTTTAACGCGCCCCCGGAGCTGACATACCCACTGAACATCACTCACCTCTACCAGGCATTGTAATCCAGATACTCGAATTACACGTCCCTTCATGGAAACCCCTGGCTCACTCCCCCCAGGCCAGGCGTTCAGCTGTATAGGGAGGCCACCCGGCTTGAAGTATTTTTTCCTGAGTTTGTTTGATAGGATACTCTACCCGCAACAATTCAACATATTGACGCTCGAGATCCCATAGGGCAAAAGCGGCTCTCCAGTCGCCATCTCTGGGCTGACCTACACTGCCGGGATTAACCAGGTATTGATGATGACTAACAGCTACTTTCGAAGAAGTCAATGGCACCACTTGTCCCTGCATCTTGCAATAGATGGCCGGGTAGTGCGTATGCCCAATAAAACTCATCCGCCAATCAAGACGCTCCATACACCAGGCCACCTGATCGTAGAGGAAAAGAGGTTCCCATTCTTCTGGTTTGATGGGATTGGCATGAGCAAAGGCGCCACCGAATTCAACTCTGCGATAAGCAAATGACCGAAGATATTCGATTTCATTGGGGGATAGGAAATCGCGGGATCTCAAAATGGTATCTCGAGCAAGAGAGTTTAGAGATTTCAAATGCCGTGTGTCCACCATGGCCTGCTCGTGATTGCCCAGAATGCACACGGCCTCAACCTCTTGCAGACGGTTGAGACAAGCGACTGGATCTACCCCGTACCCCACGGCGTCACCAAGAGAGAAAAAACGTTCAGCCCCTGCTTTTTGGGCAGCGATTAAAGCGGTTTCAAGGGCTTCTAAATTGGCATGGATATCGGCTAGCAGCGCAAGTTTCATACCGGGTTCCCCGCTCTCCTTCTTTTTCGCAAAATCGGTCAGGTAAAAAGCGCGCTGATTGAGGTTTCCTGATGGATTGCCTTGATGGCGCTGGCAAAAAGCGGTGCGACCGAACACACCTGTATCTTGGAGTTTCTGCTACCTGGCGTTAGAGGAATCGTATCCGTAATTGCAAGACATTCGAGGGCTGAGTCGTTTATGTGGTTTGCCGCATCTCCGGCCAGAGTTCCGTGTACACATCCGGCATAAATCTTGCTACATCCCCCCTCTCGGACGGCCCGAGTCCCGTCAAATATTGATTCTCCTGTGATAATTTCATCATCAAAAAAAATCACATCCCTGCCTTTTACATCGCCTATGACCCCATGTACCCGCATCTGTCCATCAAGCCCCCGCCGCTTGTCAATCACGACGAGGGGCAATCCCAATCGTTTGGCATACGATTCAGCAACCTTGGCACGGCCGATATCCGGGGCGGCGGCAACACAATTTTGGAGGTCCACTCTGGAATAATAAGCGCAAATGTTGGGAACGCCACTCAATTGATCCACCGGCATTCTACAAAAACCCATGATCTGCGGACTGTGCAGACTCATGGTCAAGATGCGATCAGTCCCAGCCTCGTTGAGCAGATCGGCCATCAAGCGACCCGCAACGGAAATGCGGGGTTCGTCCTTGCTGTCGGACAAAGCATAGGGATAATAGGGTAAAACCGCGGTAATCCGTCCGGCTGAGGCATACTTTAGAGCATCCAGGGCAATGAGGAGTTCCATCAGATATTCACTCACCGGGGGGCATGAAGTCTGGATGAAAAACACATCGCACCCACGCACATTCTCGCATATTTTAACCTTGATATTCTCGTTGCTGAAACGCACAAATTCAATCTGGCCCAGCTCCAACTCTAAAGCCTCACAAATACCCCGCGCCAGTGGCCGGTTGCTCTGACCAGCAAAAACCTTAAGGGGTCCGCTCATCTTTACATTCTATTCTTTTCCTAAGTGGCTAGCCCCAGAGTTATATTGGACACACGATAAGCCCTATATTTTAGGGTCGAAAGGAGGGTGTCCCTCATGAGCCAAAGACAGAAGTCTGGTAAAGAAAACGGCCGGTTTTCGGCCAAGCGTAAAAGCGAAGCGGTGCTTCGCCTGTTGCGGGGTGAAGATCTGGATCTGCTGTCGCGCGAATACCAGGTGACGGCCACAAAATTGAGCCAGTGGCGCGACGCCTTTTTAGCAGCGGGCCAAGCCGGGCTGCAGAAAAGCGCCTCCGATGCGCCCGATGGCCAGGTCGAAAAGCTGCAAGCTAAAGTCGGTGAATTGACGATGGCCAATGATTTACTGGAGCATAAAATCGAGCGGCTGGAGCAAGGGCTCCCTTTACCAGCGCGGCGGTCGAAGCCATGAGTGGAGCCTATTCGATCGCCACCCACACACGCTATGGGCTCCAACGGGCCTGCCGCATCTGGCAGGTGCCGCGCTCGACGGTCTATGCCCACTGGCACCGGTCGGACGGTGAGGGATCCATCGACTCCCACTCGCCTAAAAAGCGGGGACCGATGGGCCCGTGCTCGGACCCGGTGTTGGTCGAGCATATCCGCCAGGTGCTGGCTGAATCGCCTTTTCATGGGGAAGGCTACCGCAAGGTGTGGGCGAAGTGGCGCTTTGCCGGGCTCCGCACCTCGAAGGAGCGGGTGCGGCGGCTGATGCGTGAGCACGGCTTGCAGGCCCCTTCGCGCGTGGGGCATCCGCACGGCCCCAAAGCCCACGACGGCACCATTATCACCGAGCAGCCCGACGTGATGTGGGGCACGGATGCGACAACGACGATCACCCTGGAAGAAGGCCAAGCGCATGGCTTTGTCGGCGTCGATCATTGTACCTTTGAATGCACGGGAATCCATGCCTCGGCCAAGGGGGATCGCTTCGAAGCGATCGAGCCGATCCGGCAAGGCGTCCGGGCACACTTTGGGGGCTATGCCGCCCCGATCGCCGAGAGGCTGAAAATACGGCATGATCATGGCTCGATCTACGTATCGGATGATTTCCAAAATGAACTGGATTTCCTCGGCATGGTATCCTCGCCCTCCTTCGTGCGCGAGCCCCAAGGCAACGGTTGCGCCGAGCGCTTTATTGGCCTGCTCAAAGAGAATCTGCTGTGGGTACGCACCTTTTCTACCATTGAGGAGCTGCGGCGATCCCTCATCGAATTCAAGCAGCAATACAACCAACCAGCAGTGGATCCTGCAACGCCACGGCTATAAAACCCCGGCCCAGGTGCGACAGGAAAAACGCCAATCCCAGTACGCCGAGGCGGCGGGATGAAACCCAAAATAGTGTCCAATAGATCTAGGGCTTGACACAAGTCTTTTGCCGATTTACAACATATTCATTTCTTCACGTGCTTTATTGACTATGGGAGAATTGGTAAAATCTTTGGTTATTTGTTTCAATACCCTTTTTTGATTGGCGCCATCCCCCGCCGAACCATAACAACGAGCCGCTTCAAGGAGGGCCAAAGAAGCCTGCAAGGTGCCTTCGTGGGCCGCGGCGTACTCCTGATATTTTTTAGCGGCTTTCAGCAAGTCTCCCTGGGCTTCCCAACAAGCTGCCAGGCCATTCCATGCGGCAAAAACCAGGATATCTAATTGACCATAGTCGTCGAGATAAGTCTGATAAAGGCGTTGGGCATCAGGGTAACGCCCTTGGGCATAATAGCGATTGGCCAGGATCAACACAGCCTGTCCCGCGGCAGATGTTCCTTCGAATCTTGTAGTTAATTCTTCTCCGAGCCGGACGGCGTCATCGAGGCGGCTTTCCTCCTCCGCCATCCAGATTTCCCCCAGCTTTATCGCCGCTTCAAACCGGGCTTCCTCTTGAGCCTTTACAATGAGATGGATCGCCAAACACAGGGCAACCACACCGACTCCACCGGCGATAAACAACTGAAGCCGCTCCCGAACATATTCGCTGGCTTGAAGGATCCATTCTATAAATTGATCTTCCCTAAGCTCGCTCTTGCTTAATTTTTTTCTCTCTCCTGGCATAGTATAACTTCCTCATCTAGTACTGGATAAGACTTTCAACGCGGTAACCACCCAACCGCTGTCGGCCGTGCAGAAAACACAATTCTACCATAAAATCAATCCCGATGATATGCCCGCCCAAGCGCTCGACAAGCTTACAGGCCGCTTGCATAGTCCCTCCCGTAGCGAGCAAATCATCAACCATCAATACCCTCTGTTCGGGAAAAATTGCATCCTGATGGATCTCCACTGCATCCGTACTATACTCTAGAGTGTACTCCTGCCTTAGAGAAGCAGCAGGCAACTTCCCTGGCTTGCGTACGGGTACAAAGCCACACCCTCGCAACACCGCCATAGGGGTTCCCACAACGAAACCACGAGATTCTACTCCTACAATCAAATCGATCTCTTCATCGGCAAAAGGCTGCAACATGGCCTCCACAGCCGCTTTCAAGCCTTCTCCATGCTTCAGTAAGGTCGTTATATCCTTAAAAGAGATGCCAGGTTGGGGAAAACCCGGAACCTCGCGGATAAAATCTTTGTAATTAAATGGGTTGACAGGCAAAGCTTCTCTTGAAGGTCTAGCAGGTTTATTTATGTTGTTATGTTTTTGTTTAAGATAGTGTTGGGGGTTGGGTGTGTCAATTGGTTTATTTACATAAAAATTATTATACGGCTTTGTTATTCGATCTGAACCCGCACGGCCCCGCTTTTGAAAATTCAGGTTAAAATAAGGCATAAATAAAAGGCGCGGCCGCCGTGCCCTCGGTGAGAACTATCAACAAGCCGAGCAGGATAAGGGTCGCAAAAATTGGCCCCAACCACCATTTCTTACGCACCCTCATAAAATCCCACAACTCCTTAACTATACTAAATTTACTTGGCATCTCTCACCCTCTTTAATCAAGTAAACGGCTCACAGACTCCCCGTGGTGAATCGCCTTTATGGCCTCCCCTATCATTCGACCGACGGAAACCACTTCAATCTTATCGGTGGGTTTTTCCGCTGGAAGAGGAATGGTATTGGTGACGACAAAGGTCTCAATCGGAGATGCATCAATACGCTCGAGGGCATTTCCAGCAAAAACTCCATGGGTACAGCCGGCCAAAATACGCCGTACCCCCTTCTCTTTAAGGAGTTTAACTGCTTCCATCATGGAACCTCCAGTGAGGACTTCATCATCGAAAAGAAGGGCATCCTTCCCTTCTATATCTCCAATAATATTAAGTATTTCAGCCTGTTCATCATCACCGTGTCGTCTTTTGTCCATAATGGCCAGTGGCAAATCTATCCTGCGGGCGTAAAAACTCGCTTCATCTGCACTTCCAACATCCGGAGATACCACCACAGCGTTGTTTAAATTCTTGGTTCTCAGGTGATTGCAAAGCAGCCCAGTCGCCCAGAGCTGATCTACTGGGATACGAGAAAAAGCAGCAATCTGCGGAGAGTGCAAGGTCATAGTCAAGATCCGGTCCGCCCCAGCGGTCTCGAGCAGGTCGGCCATGAGCCGCGCTGATATCGAGATACGGGGCTCGTCTTTCTTATCTGAACGCACATAGGGGAAATAGGGCAAAACAGCGGTGATCCGCCGGGCAGATGCATACTTGAGGGCATCGATCAGGAGCAAAAGCTCGATGAAATGGTCATTTACCGGGGAACTGGAAGTCTGCACCACAAACACATCGTCTTCGCGGACATTTTCCCGAACCTTGACTTTGATATTATCGTTGGGACTTCGCTCTATGCTCTGGCGCCCTGGCTGGATATCAAGGTATTCACAGATTTCGTAGACAAGCCCGGAATTGCTTGTACCGGCCATGACCTTTAGATAATTCTTCATTTCGGCAATTCCCAACCTTAAATTTCAAAAACGCCGTGAGGACATACCCAGAAGCCTGCGATCACCTTGTGCTGCTCCCTCCAATCTTCCCGGGGGTTGTCCTAATATCTTGACAAGACGAGAACCCTATGCTAATTTGCCGCTCTGTACGGTTCGGGTAATGCCCTGGAGAAGATAACCAACCATGCCGCGCGTGAATATAATGCTGCCCGAGAACCTTTTAAACCAGATGGACCAAGTAGCCGCTGCGGAGGACATGAATCGCAGTCAGCTGGTGCGCACCGCCGTACTCGCCTATTTCGACCGGCTTGCTGAAACCAATCAGCGCCAGCAACGCCAGAATGATATCCTGAGAGCCATGGATATTCAGGACCACCTGCGACAGACCCATGCGCCCTGGGATGCGCTTAAAATACTACGAGACCAGCGAGAAGAAGCATGATTCGGTATGCCCTTGACACATCGGTTATGCTCCGCTGGTTTACCCCGGCCCACGATCCGGATACGGAACGGGCCCTGCGTCTGCGGGCCGAACACCTGAATGAGACGGTAGAATTGGTGGTCCTGGATCAATCCATCTTTGAGCTTATTCACGTGCTCAAAGAAAGCACCCAATTCAACCAGGAGAGCATTGCCGATACCCTTGATAGCCTGGAATTCATGCATATCCACATCATTTCTTACAGCCACGAAATCGCCAGGAAGGCAGGACAAATCGCCTGTGAATACAATATCGGCATTTATGCGGCTTGTTTTGTCGCTCTCGGAGCCCACCTGCGCTGCCAGGCTGTCACCAGCGACGAGGAATTGTACCGGAAGGTCTCCTCTCTGCCCTGGACGATCCTCCTGACCCACCTGAATTTCTAGACCCTAAATCCGCTTCAACGCCTGCTCGATATCGGCCACCAACTCATCGGCATCCTCGATACCCACTGAGTAGCGCACCAATTCGTCCTTGATTCCAATGGCCAGGCGGTCCTCCCGACTCAAATCGTAGTATGAAACCGATGCCGGATGGGACACCAGGCTTTCAACGCCCCCCAGGCTGGGGGCGATATAGGGAATCTTCAAAGCGTGGATGAAACCGCGCGTACGGGCGAGATCCCCATCAACATCAAAGCTTACCACCCCACCAAACCCCCTCATCTGCTGGACCGCGATATGGTGGTCGCCATGACTTTCAAGCCCAGGATAGTATACCTGCTTGATCTTATCCTGGCCCTCCAGATAATGGGCAATGTGTTGTGCCGTTTTGTTCTGGTGCCCAACCCGCAGGGCCAGGGTCTTCAAACCCCGGATAAGCAGATACGCCGTATTGGGATCCACCACTCCTCCCATCACTTTCTGAAAATCCTTGATGGCTGCTACCAGAGGGGCAGATCCACAGATACAACCCGCCATGAGATCATTGTGACCTCCCAGGTATTTGGTGGCGCTGTGGATGACGAGATCCACATTGTACTCGAGAGGCCGCTGGTTTATGGGCGTGGCAAAGGTGCTGTCGATTAAAACCTTGAGTCTGTGTTCTCGGGCAAACGGCACGAGCCGTTCCAGATCAACTACGTGGAGATGAGGATTGGTCGGCGACTCGGTGAAAATAATTCGGGTATTGGGCTGGATTGCGGCTTTTAGGGCATCAAAATCTCCCGGTTTCACAAAGCTACTCTCGATGCCGAATTTTTTGACCGTATTGCAAAACTGGGTCGTCTTGCGATAGCAATCCTCCGTGATAATCAGGTGCTGCCCACTCCTGAGCATAGCGAGCAAAGCCGTGGTTACAGCACTCATTCCGGTGGGAAACAACAGCGCTTTTTCAGCATGCTCCAGAGCTGCAATTTTATCTTCAGCACTTTTCTGGGTGGGGTTCCCATAGCGGCCATACTCGAAGTGTTGCCGCTCTCCTGCCGTGTACTCTTCGACTTCGTCCAGGTTTTCGAACACGTAGGTAGCAGTCTGAGCAATGGGATTGGTCAGAGATTGGGCAAATTTTATCCGCTCTTCTCCGCCGTGTACCGACTCAGTAGAAAGACCGGCAAAGCCCTTATTTTTGTTCATATCAACCCTTTTCCAGCGCTTTGAGGACTGCCTGCCGGACTTTTTCATACTTTGCATTGACCTCGACGAGCCGGTTCCGATAGTTTGGTTCGACCCCAAATTCAGCAAGCCTATCTTCGTGATACCCAATTTTATAATCAGAGAACTTCAAACCGTGTGCGGTTGAAACGACCAGTACCTTATCAGTGCTTTTTACCTTTTTCTTTTGGACCAGCTTGAAAAGCGCGGCCAGAGCCACGCCAGTGTGTGGACAAGTAAAAAGACCCGTCCTATCCGCCCGAGCCGATGCATTGGCCAATTCGTCTTCTGTAGCCTGCTCGACAATGCCATCGAATTTTTGCAGGGTTCGCACCGCTCGTTCCCGGCTGACAGGATTGCCGATCTGAATCGCCGTAGCAAGCGTGGCACGGGCTTTTTGTACCTTAAAAGTTTGAAAATTATCCAGATAACTTAAATACAGGGGGTTGGCATGGGCCGCCTGGGCAACGGCAATACGCGGCAGGCGATCAATGATCCCCATTTCCTTCATTTCCAAGAACCCCTTACCTAGAGCACTCACATTACCCAAATTCCCCCCGGGAATCACGACCCAATCCGGAACGGACCAATCATCCTGCTGGACTAGTTCTATGGCTACGGTTTTCTGCCCCTCGATCCGCAGAGAATTCATCGAATTGGCCAGGTAAATATTCTCCTTATGACATATTTCCTTCATCAACTCCATACACCCATCAAAATCCGTATCCAGATACAAGGTCAGGGCGCCATTGGCAATGGGCTGGATGAGCTGGGCGGGGGAGATTTTGTCCCTGGGCAAAAATACAAACACCGGTATTCCGGCAGCCGCACCGTAGGCTGCCAGTGCCGCCGAAGTGTCCCCGGTCGAAGCACAGGCTACAGCAGGGATGTTCTGACCTTCGGCGATCATTTGTTTAACCATCGAGACCAAAACGGTCATGCCCAGGTCCTTGAAAGACCCAGTATGACTGTTGCCACATTGCTTGACCCACAGGTCTTCCACCCCGATCTCCCTGCCGAGGCGTTCGGCCTTGAAAAGATTGCTGCCCCCCTCATACATAGAGACCACATTCGCGTCTTCCACCACAGGACAGACCATCTCCTTTTTGCCCCAGACCGAACTGCCATAAGGCACCTCGGTGCGCATATAGCGTTGGTCAAAAAGCTTCATCCAGGCATAAGCCGACTTTCGCTTCAATGCATCCATATCGTGGCGCACTTCAAGCAAACCGCCACAATTTTTACACTCGTACACAATCTCAGTCAGCGGGTACCGCTCACCTCGACAGTGCAGGCATTGAAACCAGGCTCGGTAGGCCATATATCTTTTCTCGGGTAGACGGGCTAATTCAATATACGGCGTAATAATAACTGCAGCAACAGAATATCCACGACTGTCTCAGGAAATATATAGCTTGCATTGTAGAACAGCGAATAGAGCCAGACAGGTTGTCCCTGCGGAGCCATTTGCCCCCAAAATACAATCCCGGAAATAAAATGTGCGAGAAAACGCAGGGTGTTCCCCAGGAGGACTCCGGTTATAATCTGTACTGGAAGGGCATAGGGAGCAGCTCTGGCAGCAGTTGTCCGCGGGAAACCCAGCCCTGCCATTCCGGCAAGGCCAAAAGCTATTGGGTAATCTAAAGGGAACTGGATGGGATGAATCCAATGAGGTTCAGAGATAAAATGCACCATCCCATAAACCCCACCTGCAGCTACGCCCCCTTTCCACCCATGCCTGAATGCCACAACAAAAATCGGCAGCATGTGCAGACTGATTGAGCCACCATAGGGCAAGCGAGGTACAGGCAGGATTTTTGAAAACCCATCGAGAAGTATGGCAAGTGCTATCGCCAATGCTATTTCGCTATAAAGCCGAATATTCATAAATCAGCCAAAAAGACAATTTTGACTTTTCTAAACCATTGCTCCACAAGACAAAAAATCATAGAAAATTTAGGAACCCCAGTAGGATTTCGGGCGTTTAATCCAATACGAGCCATCCCGGTCATGGCTCGTATCCCTCCCTTGCGGCCAGAGGCATTTCGTTTCGCTTCTGGCCGTTTTTATACCTCTAACCTCTTGATTTATAAACTAATTTAGGCGCTGAATTATAACTATCCCCATGGGCATTTCAACAATATCGCTTACTTCACCTGTTTGAAGTTGTAAGACCGCTTGCTCAAATGGTTCTAAAAGTTCGCCCGGTCCAAAAAAACCCAAATCTCCCCCATCCTGGGCATTGGGTGCCTGAGAAAATTGATGAGCCAGCTTGCCAAAATCTTCCCCCTGCTCAAGACGCTGTAGTAAATCCCTGGCTTCGGCCTGTGTTTTCACAAGAATATAGCGCGCCCTCATCTTGCCATCCATTATAGAGCGAATCGCTTCCATTCTGAGGTTAATGGCGTGGTTTATCAGAGGGTCTTGAGCTAGTGTTTTAGCACGGCTGTAGTAATCGAGGGACTGCCTGTATCGGGCCTGCAAAGCGTAGAGGAAAGCTATGTTGTTATAGGCTTCGACATCATCGGCGAGAACCTCTAGGACCTTGTGATAGTGGTCAACTGCCAGATCCAGCGAATCCTGTTGAGTAAAATAATAGCCCAGGAATCTGTGAGCTTGGGGATTGGCTGGACTCAATTGTAAAGCAGTATCCAGATGGGCCCGGGACTTGCCCGGCAAGCCGGCCTGCAAGTACAGGACTCCGAGCTGGGCCTGAAGCCCGGCGGATTCAGGGGCAAATGAGCGCGCCTTTTGCACATAGTGGATGGCCGAATCCAGCTTTCCACTGGCCATAAAAGCCTCGCCAATCTTAGCGAGGACGGATATCTGGCCGGGTTTTTCAATCAAAGAACGCTGCCAAGTATTCTTCGCCTTTTCAAACGCCCCAATCCGCAGATAAAACTCCCCCAGCCGATTTAAAAACCGCGCACTTCCAGCACCTGCCTCCAGGGCCTTTTCGTACTCTTCGACTGCCAGTTCCAGGCGGCCCTGGACAGCAAAGTGATCACCCCGCTGTATGTGTTTTAAAATTTCAGGTTCCTCCTGAGCGGCCACTCCCTTCCAGGCCAGACCTAAACAGCCTAGCAGCACTATGTACAGCATCCCAAACCTTCCTTTGTGGAGACGTAACTAGGGTTCCTGACAGAGCTTGCAAAACACCTCCCGGGTAATCTCCCGGATGAGAAGCCCCTTATCCAGGCCGGATAAAGAGGCGGTCTTGGTGGAACGATCCAGGTCACAGGACGGAAGGTCGCCCACATCAAACCGCCGGCGCAGCGCGCTTACTTGTTGGGCATTGAGGGTGTTTACCGATCCAAGTTGATGGGCAACCAAGGCGATTTTGGCGAAATGTTCTACGGTTTCCATCTTGAAATGCGCATCCATGACCCCCTTTCCCAATGTCACTACCCCGTGGTTGGCCATCAACACAGCGTCGTGATCTTTGAGCAGGGGCTTCATGGGCTTGACAATATCAGGTCCTCCCGGCGTGCCATAAGCTGCCAGTGGAATCCCTCCCATAGCGACGATCACTTCGGGCAAGATACACTGAGTCAGTTCGATTCCCGCCACGGAAAAACCCGTAGCTGTAGGGGGGTGTGCGTGTACAATGGCCTGAATATCCTGGCGCATCTTATAGATCTCCAGGTGCATGCGGATCTCGGATGAAATCTTCATGTGGCCCGCGACCTGATTGCCATCCATATCACAGGTAGAAACCATGTCCTCGGACATGAAACCTTTACTGACACCTGTAGGGGTACATAGAATGCGATCCCGACCCATGCGCGCGCTAATGTTGCCGTCATTGGCCGCTACGAAACCGCTCTGATAAATCCTTCTGCCTACTTCGCATATATCGCGTCGGATGGCATGAGGAGGGTTTGGACTCCAGGTGTCTTCTGCCATGTAAATCCCCTTTCAAATAGAGATGAGTTGGAGCCGGCTTGGGGGCTTGCTCCACAGCAGAGGGGGTTGCCGGTACAACAGGCACATCCCGGTGAGAGGCATGGTGTGGGGGATCGCGGACAGGGTGCGGAGGGTATCAGGTTAAGCGCCAGCTACTTGGTTTTGGAAATCGGCAATACGGTTTCAAGACTTTCATGAGGACGTGGAATTACATGACTGGAGATCACCTCACCTACCTTTGCCGCAGCCAGCGCACCGGCGTCTGTTGCAGCTTTGACCGCGGCGACATCCCCTCGGACTACTGCAGTGACCAGCCCTCCACCTATTTGCTGCCACCCTATAAGTTCGACGTTGGCGGCCTTGGCCATGGCATCGGTCGCTTCGATCATAGCCACCAATCCGCGCGTCTCAATCATACCCAGTGCTTGGCCCATTTGAAATTCACTTGCAACAGTCGGACTTGTAACAGATCATGCGATCTCACCAAGCCCTTCCACTGCCCTCCTTTCCTCGTAGGCATTCCAGACTAATGATAAATTTAGAAAAATAGGGGGGGGCGTATTCAAAGTCAAGATTTTATCCTCCCTTCCCCAAGTACCAGCTTGACAATTTCAGTAAGGCCTCGCTATTTTTTGCCAGAATATGATTTGACCTATTCTAGCTTTTCATCAGACCTCAGAAGCCGTCTCAAACTTGAATAGGATGCAATGTCCAGCCCAATTGGCCGTCCCGTACTTGCCTGCTGTTTTGCCTTTGTTCTTGCTGTGCCGCCCTTTCCGCTTCTGGCCGAACCCTATATAGCCTTTCGGGAGGGCTATGCCTGTAGTAGCTGTCATGTCAACCGCACAGGTGGAGGCATGCGCAATGAGTTCGGAGAGCTGTTTACCCAGACGGATATCTCCCCATTGATGCAGGAGGCCTCCGAGAAAGCCATGGATTTTTCGCCCGAGGTGGGTACCAGCATCACCCTTGGAGCTGATTTCATGGCCGTGCACGAAATCTTCTTCCCAGTGGATGACCAGCAGGACTCCAAAAACTCCTTTGATATACCCAGTGGCAATCTGTACCTGGAGGCCCATCTGGTGCCCGAGGTGCTTTCTCTATACCTGGATGAAACTGTAACTCCGGCGGGCGCCAGCAGTCGCGAGGCATTTCTCCTGCTGCAGTCCCTGCCCTGCAGCGGCTATCTCAAAGCCGGCCGCATGCTCCTCCCCTATGGCATCCGGGTCTGGGATGACGAAACCTTTACCCGGCAGGTGACAGGCTTCAACTACGACAACCAGGATATGGGAGTGGAGGTCGGCATCCAACCTCGCAACCTGACGCTTAGCATGGCCCTTAGCAATGGGACCCAGGGAGGACGCGACAGCGACAACGATAAACAGATCTCGTCCGTGGGGTCGGTATATCTCAATAATGTGGTTGTGGGAGGATCGTTCTCGTGGAACAAGTCGCGGGGGATAAAACGACTGGTATTCGGACCTTACGGCAGTGTAAAACTAGGGGCACTGACCCTTCTGGGAGAGGTGGACTGGGTGCAGGACTCAGAGGAGTCGGGTGATTTTGAACAGGATCAGTTCCTCTTTTTCACCAGCCTGAATTATTGGCACCAACACAGCGTGAATTTTCGGGTAGCCTTCGACTTTCTCAACCCCTACAAAGACATCGAAGAGGATGAAAAGAGCCGCGCTACCCTCGGGGTTCACGCCTTCCTGACTCCCTACCTGGAAGCAAGTGCCTTCTACAGGCTCAGGGACAGCATTCCCCAGGATGTGCAGGGCAACGTCAATACCTTCACCCTGGCCCTGCATTCCTTCTTCTAAGAGAAGACAGGTCAGGCCCCTACATGCGAAACAGGAATTGAATTATATCTCCGTCCTGGACAACATAATCTCTTCCCTCGGTTCGGACCTTGCCTTCATCCCGCAATTGCCCCATACTTCCGGTGGTTTCCAGGTCCTTGAAAGTAGCGACCTCTGCCCTGATGAAGCCCTGTTCCATATCAGTGTGGATTCTTCCCGCCGCCTGGGTTGCCACCCTACCATGAAGCAACTGCCAGGCTTGTAACTTCTCGTTAGCCAGGGTGTAAAAGATAATTAGATTCAACAGGTTATAACCGGCCAGAACAAGCCGATCGAGACCTGTTTCAGGCAACCCCAGATCCGCCAAAAATTCCTGCCTGTCCTCAGGAGGAAGCTGGACCATTTCCGCTTCAATCTGGGCGGATATGGCTATAACCTGATCCCGGCCAACCTGTGTCCCAATTTCCGAGGCCCAATTTCCCCCCTCTCCTGCCGCCTCTTCCTCCGAGACATTGGCCACGTAGAGTACAGGTTTCGTCGTGAGGAATTGATAGTCGCGGATGGCATCCTGTTCATCAACCGCAAGTCCGAGACCGCGTACAGGCACGCCTTGGTGCAGCCCCGCTTCCACTTTCCTGAGGGTCTCAAACTCCAGCCGACGCAGCGGATTACTTTCTGTTTGAACGATTTTTTCCAACCTCGATAACCCATTCCCCAGGGTTGCGATATCCGCCAACATCAATTCCACCTCCACCGTCTGCATATCCCTCAAAGGATTGACCCTCCCATCCACATGGGCTACCTGGGGATCCTCAAAGCAGCGCAGAACGTGCACTAGGGCATCGGCTTCCCGCACCAGCCCGAGAAAGGCATTGCCCAGCCCTTCACCTTGACTGGCCCCGCGTACCAGGCCGGCGATATCCATAAACTGAATACTGGTTGCGGTGCAACTCGCGGGCCTTAAAATCTCATTCAGTCGTTCCAGGCGCTGGTCTGGCACCTCGACCACACCTACATTGGGCTCTACCGTGCAAAAAGGATAGTTCGAAGCTTGGGCGGTCCCATGGGTCAAGGCGTTAAAAAGAGTGGATTTACCGATATTAGGTAGGCCGATGATGCCAATAAAGAGTGGCATGGTTGCCTTTATGGCTGGTTTTTGTTGTAGTTACTTACACAACAAAAATTATGCGTCATTTTTCCTATTCATCCTCTTCTGCCGGGAGTGCCGGCTCCACGATGAGGGTCTTTTCCCTCCGCAGGAGTGCCTGTCCCGGGGCGCCCCCCCTGGGTTTGGATACGTACTTTACCTGGGTGTACACCACCGGGACCTTCTTGGCGGTCTTTCCCTTGCTCCAATAAGCGGCAATGGCAGCCGCTTCTTCGAGGTTTCTTGCACCCGGCTCTTCCCTGTGCTCTTCGCGCCGCAGCACTACGTGGGCCCCGGGATAGCCATGGGCATGGAGCCAGATGTCGTTCTGGGCAGCCAGGCGATGGGTTAGCTGGTCGTTCTCCCTGTTGTTGCGCCCCACCCAAACACTCCACCCCTTCGAGGTGCGATAACGCCGCGGATGGACAGATTCTTGCTGCCGTTTTCTTTTTCTTTCCATCTTTTCCGCAAACTCGTTTTTTTCCAACCAATTTTGAATCCCGGCACAATCCACCTCTCCCTCTTCCTCGAACCGCCCTAGGAGGACTTCCACTTCTGCTAGTTGCACCTCCATTTTCTTTATGCGGCCGGGCAAAATCCGGCAGCGGCGCTGGTATTTCCTGGCGGTTTTCAAAAAATACTTCCCATTATCCGCTGGGCTACGCCTTGGATTCAGTTCTATTTTTACCGAGGTTGTACCAGAAATGTCGTAAATATCCCGCAGTTCCACCTCCTGAGCCCCAGGCCGCACCTGGGCCAACTGGGCCATGAGGATATTGCCTTTTCTTTGCAGTTCGTCTACTGCGCCGGCCTCTTCCAGATCTTGCCGAAGGGCCCGAATCTTTTTTTGCATACTTTTACGGGTTTTTATCAGAATTTGCTCTAGGTTCTGCTCCCGTTGCTGGTTACCCGCCGAGCTTCTTCCTCCTTGATAAGCCCGTACAATGGCCTCGCTGATGGAGGGCAACATCCTACAGTTTTCTTTTTTTCCCAAGGGCTCAAGCGCTGAAAACACCTCCTGGTCTCCTCTTTGCCAGATGAAGCCTTTGGTCCCCCTAAAGCAGAAGTAGAGTCGGCTGGCTTCCTCCCAAAGCCGTTCCAGGTCCCCCTCAACCGTTTGGGTTGCATCCAACTCAACCGGCAAATTGGCCCGGTGGAGTATCTCAGGAGCCAGGGTTTTGTCCATGCCGACCACAACCCGAGCCATCAAATCCGCAACTGGACCGTCCCTACCCTGGATTGCGGCCTTGAAATCCGCCCAACCGTCTTCTCCCGGCAACAACCGCTTTTGCCCTGCGGGAGGTGTATAGTATTGCCCTACAGATATGCGCTGGGGCTTTTTATTTTGCGCTTGTGCAGCCCACTTTCCCAGAACTTCCCCGGTCTGTTCCCCGATCAGACAAACCTGGCAGTAGGGCCGTATCAGCTCAAAGATTAATTGTCCATAACTGATTGAGCCCGTTTTATTTTTCCTGCTCAACCTGATGTGAATAATACGGTCTCTCTTCTCTGCCCAGATATCCTCTACCCGGGCTCGATGCAAATACCTTTCTGGACCGTTTAGTGGAACGGGGTTTTCCGGCTTCAGATCGCCGTGCAAAGCGCACAGATAGCCCTGTGGACCGACCCGGGCGTAGACTTGGGGGCCGCGATCGCATGAAAACCCCAGACTTTCCGCACTGGACACTGCTGTGGTGATTTTTTTGCCCTTCAGGAGGTCCTGCAACTCGGCAGCAAGCGCCTGTAAAGTGAAATAATCGAATGCCATACCTGTACCTCACCCGTGCCCGTATTCTGCTCAAAGCCGATCAAGCCGGCTGGACCGATACCCACATCGGCCAAGCGCTGGAGGGTGGGTGCGACGAATCAAGACCCCATCCGTTCCAGGCTGGCCTGGAGTTTGGCAAGACTGGTGCGATATTCATCCTGACGAGACCGCTCTTTCTCGACCACCTCGGCAGGAGCGTTGCGGAGAAATCCCTGGTTGCCGAGTTTGACTTCCAGCCCTTTCAGCAACCCCTGGAACTTGGCTATTTCCTTTTGCAGACGTTGCTGTTCGGCCTCCAAGTCAATCAGACCTTCGAGCGGCATGTAGACTTCGACCCCCCTCAACACGGTACTGCCCGAAGCGGGTGGCTGAACCAGGTTCCGTCCGACCTCCACTTCCTCGGCCCGGGCGAGCAGTTGGATACTGGTGCGCTCCTGGTTCAATAAATCCTCCACTGTATCTACGCTCGTCGAAAGCAGTACCTGGACCCTCTTTCCAGCAGGGATATTCAAATCCCCGCGGATGGTGCGCACCGCCGTCACCACCTCCTGCAGGGTGTTCATTTCCTCCTCGGCTTTAGCGTCAATCCAGGCGGAATCAACCGTGGGCCAGGAAGCAACCATGATACTTTGGGGCCTGCCTTCCGGGTCCAGCGGCAAGACCTGCCAGAGGGCTTCAGTGACAAATGGCATTACCGGATGCATCATTCTCAGCGCTGCCTCGAGTACTTCAATCAGGGTTTGCTGGGCTTGGAGCCGCTCTTCGGAAGGGCCACTGGAAAAACGAATCTTGGCCAATTCGAGGTACCAGTCACAATAATCGCGCCATAAAAAATCGTAGAGGGTGCGGGTCACCTCGCCGAAGCGGTATTCCTCCAGGTAGCGGTCCACGGCTTTAGTGGCATGCACCAGCCTGCTGCGGATCCAGCGGTCGGCCAATTCACTGCCCCTGGAGTGAGCCTTGCCCGGGTCGTAATCCTCTAGGTTCATCAGCACAAAGCGCGCGGCGTTCCACAATTTATTACAGAAATTACGGCCGGTCTCAGCGCTCAGAGAAGACTGGACCTGATTGTTTTCTATCTCGGCATCAAAGCGCACATCCTGAACTGCCCCTGCCTGGTGCAAAAGGCTGAAACGGGTGGCATCGGCCCCGTACAGGCCGACCAGATCCAGGGGGTTGAGACCGGTACCCAGGCTTTTGCTCATGCGCCGGCCGTCCTTGGTCAACACAGTCGGGTGCACGAGAACGGTGCGAAAGGGTATTTCATCGACAAACTCTACGGCCGTCATGATCATGCGCAAAACCCACAAATAGAGGATATCCCGCGCCGTGATCATCAGATCCGTGGGATGGAAATACCCCAGCTCCGCCTTTTGTTGCGGCCATCCCAAGGTGGCAAAAGGCCACAAGGCCGAGGAAAACCAGGTGTCCAGCACATCGGGATCCTGGACCAGGTCCTCCCCCTGGCATTGGGGGCAGAAATCAGGCCGGTCCCTGGACACAATGGGCCGGGCTCCCTTTTCCAGAGAAACCCTGAAACTGCCTTCTTGTAAGGCTTGTTCTTTTTTGCCGGCCCCCAGGGGAATCAATCCCTCGGCGCTGCAGGCACTACAGTACCAGGCCGGTATTCTGTGGCCCCACCAGATCTGCCGCGAAAGCGCCCAATCACGGATGTTTTCAAGCCACTCGATCGCATAGCCCCGGAACCGTTCGGGAACATAGGTGATATCCCCTCGCTCAAGGTAGGGGAGGGTCTGCCGGGCCAGCGGTTTCATATCCATGAACCACTGTTCCATAGGCAGGGGTTCGATGATGGTAGAGCATTTGTCATGGTGGGGTACAGCGTGCTCGTGATCTTCCAGCTCGACCAATAAACCTGCTGCCTCCAGGGCCTCGACCACAGCCTTACGGCAGTGATAACGGTCCTGGCCCGCGTAGTGTCTTGCCTCCCCGGTCATCCGTCCATCGAAACCAATGACCTGGATCTGGGGTAGATCGTGGCGCTGCCCCACTTCGTAATCGTTCGGAGCGTGGGCCGGAGTGACCTTGACCGCCCCACTGCCCATTTCCGGATCGACATGCTCGTCGGCGACGATGGGAATACGGCGTTCCATGAGCGGTAACAGCACTTCTTTGCCAACCGCTTCCTGCCAGCGCGGATCCAGGGGGTGCACTGCCACCCCGGTATCTCCCAGCATGGTCTCGGGTCGCGTGGTCGCCACCACCGCGTCCGGCCCCCCGTCCACACCGGGATAGCGGAGGTGCCAGAGGTGCCCCTGAATCACTTTCTCCTCGGTCTCCAGGTCTGATATTACCGTGCCACAATTGGGGCAGTAGTTTATCATGCGGGTACCGCGGTAGATCCAGCCTTTTTCATGAAAACGCTCAAAGGCTTGCAAAACCGCCTCCACATAGCCTTCATCCAGAGTAAACCGGGCCCGTTCCCAGTCGTAACTGCAGCCCAGCTTGCGCAATTGGTCGTAAATAGCCTCGCCGTAGCGGTCTTTCCAGGCCCATATTTTTTTCGTGAGTGCATCCCTGCCCAGGTCGTAACGGGTCTTTCCCTCAACCTGTGCCACTTCTTCCTCTACTTTCATCTGCGTGGCAATCCCGGCGTGGTCAGTGCCCGGCAGACAGAAGGTTTCAAAGCCCAACATGCGCTTCCGGCGGATGAGCGTATCGTGAATGGCATGCTGGATGGCATGTCCCATGTGCAACTCCCCGGTCACATTCGGAGGAGGGATGGTTATGCAATAGGGGTTTTTGTCCTGGGCGACTTGGGCATGGAAAAATCCTCGTGCTTCCCAGAAGGTGTACCATTCCTCTTCTACAGCCCGAGGATCGTAGATTTTGGATAAAACCTCGCTCATCTTTTTAATGGGGATCTATATGGACGGTTCGATGGCTTCATTCAGATGGTTAAATATACGGGTTCGCCCCTGTCTTGACAATCCTCTGCTCTCTCCAGGTATTGCCTTTGCATTCAGCGTCTGTGCCAGCCCAGTTTTGATTTTTCCCCAAAATACCCTTTACATACCCCCTTGGTTTTATCTTTATTTGGTTATTATGGGATCTTCCCTGCTTTTTTAGTTGTAGATCGGTTCACGCGTATGGTCAATTGGTCCGAACTGCTCACCGAGCAGAGAAATCCGGCCAGCACCCATATTGATGAAGTGTCCACCCTGGAAATGCTTGAGATCATCAACCAGGAGGATGCCAAGGTAGCGCCGGCTGTAAAGCAGCAACTGCCCGCTATTGCCCGGGCCGTAGACCTGGTCTTTGCCGCCCTGAAGAATGGTGGCCGGCTCTTCTACCTGGGCGCTGGAAGCAGCGGGCGCCTCGGCGTTCTGGACGCCGCCGAGTGCCCGCCTACCTTTGGCACGGATCCGGAACGGGTCCAGGGGGTGATCGCCGGTGGCAAGGACGCTGTTTTTCAGGCCCTAGAAAAGGTTGAGGATGGTCGAACAACAGGGGCCCGGGATTTGCGGGAAAGCAAACTCTCCTCTCGGGATGTGGTCGTGGGCATCGCCGCAAGCGGGGGCACCCCCTATGTCCTGGGAGGCCTGCGATACGCCCGCGAACAATCCTGTGGAACCATCCTGCTCACCTGCAGCCCCGGCACCGCTCTCAAGGTCGAGGTGGATGTATTGATTGGACCCAAGGTGGGCCCCGAGGTAATCACCGGGTCAACCCGTATGAAGGCCGGCACAGCCACTAAAATGATATTGAATATGATCTCCACCGGAGCCATGATCAAACAGGGCAAAACCTACAGCAACCTCATGGTGGACCTTCAGCCCAAGAACGCCAAGCTCCAGGATCGGTCCTTACGCATTCTGTCCGCTTTGACCCGGCTCCCCCTGAATGAGGCCCGCGAATACCTGCGAGAAGCCCATGGAGACTTAAAATTGGCTCTGGTCATGGCGCTGGGGCGCCTGGAACGCCATGAGGCCAGGACGCAGTTGAAGAAACACGGTGGGGTCGTAAAAAACGCCGTAGGCGATACAAACCCGTGAGCCTTTCTTAGAAGCCGTCTTAAAATTCCTGGTGAGCCCCGAGCCCGGAATTTTAAGACGGCTTCTTAGCTCGACTTTATCCATTTATGTAGCGTACGAGACGGTGTGTATCAAGCGGTTGAGTAGGCTTCGAGGGATTTTTATCAGGTCGTGTTGGTTGGGCAGGTTGGAAAAAGCCTGCCAGAGCCGTTGTCGGACCCAGGCCACGGCATCGGAAAAGGTGGGTTTTCGTTTGCCATACCAGGCCGTGGCATGGCAGGGGGAGGCGCTTTTGGGGGCCAGCCGATTGGCGATGAGGGCGACCAGACTAAACAAGGCCAAGATGACCGGCGTGGTCCGGGCAATGGCCCGCTCATTCCATTGGCGTTGGGTTTCCATGCCCAGATGGGCGCGGGCTTCCTCAAAGGTAGTTTCTACCGACCAGCGTTGGAGAAAATAGGTCAGCATTTGCCGAGGGGACAGACGCACATCGGTCGAGAGCAAGGCTTGGGGCGCGAAGCGGCCGGCCGGGTCTCGGATCAGCAGCCAGCGGAGGGGCACGGCGGGCAAGCCAGTGTGATACCACAGCGCCGTTTGGCTGTAGGTTTCCACTGTATAGGGGCCGGCGGCATACCACCGGTCCAGGGTGAGGGGGTGCCAAGGGGTAGTCGGATCGTTCAGGTGCTGCTGGAGGGTGGGCTGCCGGGCGCCTTTGCCGCGGGGGCGTCCCCGCGTGTGCGGCGTGCGGGTTGGTGGTGGGTCATACAGGGCCGCATCCAACCGCAAGCGGGTAATCAGCCCCACGTGGGGCCGAACCGCGTCGAGAAAGGCCAAGGCGGAGAAGGTGCTATCGGCGACCACGACCAGCCGGCGGGTGGGCAGCCAGCGCGCTACCAGCTTGAGCATAGTCTGCCCCCGTTGCAACAGGGTGAGGGGGGTGCGCTGGCGCTGAGTATAGTAGCGGGCCGACGGACACAGCACACTCATAAAGGGTAAGGCCCAACTTCGATCCGCCCAAGGGATAGGCGCTACCAGCATCAACGACAGCCAGCGCAAGCCGCTAGCCTTGACCAGGTGGGGCCCACTCGAGCGGACGGGATCCCGGTAGATGCCTCGGGCCCCAATCTGGGCGCCCCGGCGCCGCTCGATGGTCTCATCCAGGCCCAGGACCAGGGGCCCGTGGGGGGCAAAGGCGGCCACCAACGCCTGGAGGAGTAGCTTACTGCCGGCCAGGGGCGACCACACACAGCGGTTGAGGATCCGGTGGTAGGTTTGAAAGGTAGGCTGTTGGCTCAAGCCCAACACCTCCAACACGGCGCTGACCGTGCGTTTACCCGGGGCTAACAGCGCCCCGACCAACAGCGTCTGAGCCTGCGGCCAAACGCGGCTCGAAAAAAGGGGGGCAAAGGGCGACAAAATCGTTATTATATCTTTCGGCAGGGGGCTCATCGGTTTCTCCTGGGCTGTCGATGCTTGGATACCATCAACAGTACGGAGGATACCGGCCTCCTGCCATGCGCGTTTGGATAAAATCGAGCTAAGGATTTTCAATGAAACTTCAAAGACTCGGGACCACGGATCTGCAGGTCTCTCCCCTCGGCCTGGGCACCGTGCAACTGGGCATGCCCTATGGCATTGGCCTGCTCCCTCCTCCCTCCGACATAGATTGTGCCCGACTGCTAAACCACGCCCTGGAGACAGGCATAAATTACTTCGACACAGCGCCAGATTACGGTCGCAGTGAAGAGGTCGTGGGCAAAGCCTTTGCCCATACCAACCCCAAGCCCATCATCGCAACCAAATTGGCCCTGCGCAAGCCCCCCCTGCGAGGAGAGGCCCTGCGCCAGCATATCGAAGAATCCGTAGCCCGCAGCTTAAAACATCTGGGCCTTGAAACCCTGGATCTGTTGCAAATCCATAACTCCGAGGGCTCTCTCTTGGTCCCCGAGCTCCTGGAGAACATGGACAACCTATCTTCAAAAGGAATAGTAAGACACTGGGGGGCGACTACTTACTGGGAATCCGACGCCCTGGATACTCTGGCGATCCCTGGACGAATTCGGACCTTGCAAGTCGCGTACAGCCTGCTCGACCAGCGGCTTGAAAAAAGGCTCTTTCCCCATTGTAAAAAACAAAAAACCGCTGTGATATTGCGATCCATTTTTCTCAAGGGCGCGCTTTCGCATCGAGCCGGCAACCTTCCTCCCGAACTGTCCGATTTGCGTCAGGAATCCCAAAAAGCCGGCCGGATCGCAGACGCAGCCGGAATCAGGCTACCGGCACTAGCCCTGCGTTTTGTCGCCTTTAACCCCCATGTCCAGATCACCTTGTTCGGCACCACGAGTATTGCGGAAACAAAAGCCAATACAGCCGCTTTCCAGGAGGGCCCTTTGCCCCTGGATGTAATAGAGCAATTGAACCACCTCAGAGTCGATGACGAACAAATGCTGAAACCAGTGTATCTCACACCAGGTTGGGCCTAGTGTAAGAAGCCGTCTCAAAACCCCCCATATCCCGGCGATATGGGCGGATTCGCCCGCCTTGTCCGCCGCTTTTTCGTTCGGGCTCGGGGCTCACCAGAAATTTTAAGAGGGCTTCTTAGACCTGTTGGACCCTGGAGGACTATTTCTGCCGAGCAGCACTAGAAAATCCGCAAATGACCATGAACTTGTTGCTGATCTCCATCGATAGCTTGCGGCTGGATTGCGTATCGCGTACCAATCCCGCCATTCATACTCCCTGTTTTGACCAGCTTACTCGCAACTTCTGGTTTTGCGAACGTCTTTTTTCCCCCTCCTCTGCTACGCGACCGGTGCACGCCTCTCTATTCACCGGCCTTTATCCTTTCGAACATGGGGTACTCGGGCAGGGGTCTCCTCGGATGCGTTCGGGCCTTTCTCACCTTTTTGAGCTTTTTGACCAGAAAGACTATGCGACTAGGGGGTATTCGGAAGCCCAGGTCATCTTTGAAGGCCTGGATTTCGCCCCCTGGATACAGCAATTCTCCCGCAATCCAGCCAGACAGCTGGGAGCCTTTCTGAGCCACCCTACCCCCAAGTGCCTCTTCCTGCATTACTGGAGTACCCATACCCCTTATGGCGCCGAAGATAACAGAGCCTTCGGTGAAACCGCACGGCTACTCTTTAGTGGACGACAGCATATCGTGCGCCAACGCTATCTACATGCAGTGGAAAAGGTATTTGAAAAAAAACTGGCCCCGTTGCTGGCTCAGCTGGATTTGAGCCAGTGGTGCGTCCTCATATTCGGCGACCACGGTGAGAGTTGGACCATGGAAGAGCCCTATCACGGCACGACCCTGAAAAACTCGGTGCTACGCGTCCCGCTCTATGTACACCTCCCCCGTTTAAAGGCCCAGGTCCCGACCCGACCCTTGCTCTCCATCATCGACTTGTTCCCCACCCTGGTCAATCTCTTCGAATTAAACCTGACCTACAAAGGCTACGGCCGCGATATCAGGCAGAATACCTGCTTCCCCTACCACCTGGCTCAGATCCACCCATTGCCGGGAAAGGACGACCTGACCGGTGAGGCAGCCCAGGAGCAGATACTCGGAGGCTACTACGCAGGTCCCCGTTGGGCGGTATTTGATGAACAGCGCAAGTTTACCTTTGAGGAAGGACGTGGAAAGGGAAGATTGGAACATACCCTGACCGAGGAAATGCTCGATGATCCAAGCATGGCCGCCCACTACAAGGAAGTCTATACCCGGATGCAGGCCGACTCGGCCTATGTCCATCTGCCCATTGAGCCAAGCCTCCCAACCCGGGAGAATCTGTTGCACCAGCGACTGCGAGATCTGGGTTATATGGAGTGAGGATTCTCCACCTCTATCCGTATTACAACCCCGCTTTCCACATCCAGAATGACAAATGTGCTGGCCTCCAGTCGTCCCATAAGTTCTCCAGGATTGAGCAAGCGACAGGGCCCAACCCGCTCGTCGCAAGCCACGTGGTCGTGGCCGTAACACACCAGATCGTAGTGGCCCGCGGCAACCAGCCCCCGGGCAATCTGAGGGTAGTGGGTCATGGCCACATGCAATCCACCCAGGTCCAGGTCGGCCAGTTCACCGTGCAGCGCAACCTGCCCGAAGCGAGCGGCCTGCTCGGTCCGCAGCCACTTGTCCCCATCATTGTTCCCCCAGACCACATGGATGGGGCCGGAAAATCCCTCCGCCAACTGCACCAGGGTAAAAGGAGCGCAAAAATCCCCACAAAAAAGGATGACATCCGCCTCCTACATCGGGGGAAGCGCCCGTTCAAGGACCCATATATTATCGTGAATATCCGAACAAATTGCGACCTTCATAGGGTTGTCCTTTATTTTTTTGCAGGGTTGAAAACGGCGTACTGCTCGCCGAGCTCTGCAAAAACCTCCTGCCAGCGCGCCGCATACGAGGCGTGATCGTAGGTGGGCACAAAACCAAGTTTGAGGTAGGTCTTGATAGCGGGAATCCGGAAGTCATCGGTCCGCAGCACTATGGGGCGCCGGGGCAAGGCCAGCGCCGATTCTATTGTTCGAGCAGTGACATGGCTACCCAGCCCCTTGCCGCGGTGGCCTGGATGTGAGGCCACCCAGCCGATTTCCCAGCTTTTTACCCCGCCAATCGTGCGGTCGTACACGCTGCCAAGGGCGCCAATTTCCCCCCCCACAACCACGAAAAACTGTGTTCCTTGCACCAGATCTCCCTCGAGTTCCGCCCGGATTCTCTGCAAATCCCAAACCCCCAACTCGCCATTGGCATTGAGCGCCTCCATCCATCCACTTTCATCGCCCTCCTGGTAGGTGCGCAAGAGGTAGCCTTGTTCCAGTTTGCCAACCAGCGGAGCAATCTGGTGGGGATAGCGCATCAGCAACTGCGGCTTTGGCTGCTCTTTGTTGCTCCCCAGTGCTCGCTTGAGAAAATTTGTGAGGATTTTGCTGCCCGCCACTTTCAGCACCTATTGATCGGCCTTGTTGCACCGATACAGAGAGGACTTGTACTTTTCCGGGAAATGAGGTTCCAACACCACGACCTCGCACTCGGGAAAGGCTTCCTTGAGCCCTGGGGGCGCCCCCTGGTCATACCCCAGGGCAATGATCTGCGGCTGGATATCCGCCACTACCTTGAGAAAGTTTTGCGGCCCACCAGGATACCCTAGGCGCACATTGTTTATCTGTGCCAAACCTTCCAGCTTGGCCTTGCGCTCCTCTTCGCCCTGGTCCGGATAGCGGCCTTTGATGCGGCGCACATTTTCGTCCCGGGCCACCACCACGTACAGCTCCGAGCCCAGGGCCCCGGCCTGCTTTAAAAAAGATAGGTGGCCGGGATGCAAATAGTCGAATGTTCCACAGCACAAAACGCGTTTTCCCATGAATCCCCCAGCCCTTGGAAGATCAGAATTTTTCATTGGCCCTGCGGTCAACCCAAAAATCCATATCTCTATCCTGTTTGAAGATGGCGCCGAAGCGACGGGCATCGGACCGGGTTTTGAAATAGCCGATGCGCACCCTTGTGCCTTTTTTGCCGGGATTGGGGACAGCGTACGCGGGGTAGCCTTCTGCAGTGAGTTCGCGCACCATACGACGAGCGGTCTGGGCATCCGCATAGACCCCTACCTGCACGGTGAACTCCCCTTCTGGGTCGTAGTACACCGGTGCATTCGTTGCGTCGGGGGCATCCTTTGGTATCAATGCATGTTCCGCACCCGACGCTTCTTCAGTTTGGTCAATTTCCTGTGTTTGTGGGACCTTTTCGGCTTGTGGAGTTTCTACGATCACTAGCTCATAGCGCTCTTCAGCTTCTTCCTCTTCCAGCCCCAATTCGTCCCGGGAATCGATTTCCCCGCTTCCACACCCCCCCAACCCCCATAAAAGAACACCGGATAAAAACCATTGCCAGCTCCTAGCGTACATATCTCCAGATGCTACGATCAATGGACTGTTTTCAGGGCTTCGTAGTGGACCCGCAAGGTCTGATCGATATCCTGATCCGTATGCACTGCAGAAGGAAACATGCATTCGAATTGGGATGGCGCCAGGTAAATCCCCCTTTTTAAGGATTCCCAGAAGTAGTGTTTGAAGCGTTCTGTATCCGCCCTCGAGGCGCTGTGAAAATCCCTCACCTCCGCATCCACAAAGAACATGCACATCATGGCCCCTACCTGATTTACCGCATAGTTGAGCCCCAGGGTTTTCAAGTTCTCTTTAATCCCCTCTCCCAGCCTTTGCGATATATCCCCGAGCCGCTGGTACACCCCCGGCTCGGACAGCATCTTCAGCTGCGTGAGACCGGCGTGCATCGCCAGAGGATTGCCCGAAAGGGTGCCGGCCTGGGTTATCTTCTTGCCCAGGGGCGAAACCTCCTGCATGATCTCCTTCTTGCCCCCATACGCCCCTACGGGCAGGCCCCCGCCGACGATCTTCCCCAGGCAGGTCATATCCGGTACGACCCCGTAGTATTCCTGGGCGCCCCCGGGTCCCAGACGGAAACCGGTGACCACCTCGTCAAAAATCAGCACCATGCCCTGGTCGTGGGAAATTTCCCTCAAGCCTTCCAGGAAGCCTTCGCGCGGAGGCACCGTGCCCATATTGCCCGCCACGGGCTCGACTATGAGCGCAGCGATCTCACCAGGGTTTTTCAGGGTTGCCCGTTCGACCGCGGCAAGGTCGTTGAAGGGCAGGGTGATGGTATCGGAGGCAACCCCCTGGGGAATCCCGGGACTATCGGGGGCCCCAAGAGTCAGGGCCGAAGACCCTGCTTTGATCAGGAAGCTGTCACCATGGCCGTGCCACCCCCCTTCAAATTTGATTATCTTGGAGCGCTCGGTATAGCCTCTGGCCACGCGGATGGCCGCCATGGTGGCCTCAGTGCCCGAATTGACCATTCGGACCATTTCAATGGATGGCACCATCTTCACTATCTGTCTGGCCAGATCGACTTCGACTTCTGTAGGGGCTCCAAAGCTGGTACCCCGGTCACAGGCCTCCTTTACCGCTTGCGTGACCTGTGGATGGGCATGCCCGAAGATCAGTGGCCCCCATGAACACACGTAATCTATGTATTCCCTCCCATCGATATCGAAGATATGGGCTCCCCAACCATGGCTGATAAAGGGGGGGCCTCCTCCAACAGCGCCAAAAGCCCGTGCTGGACTGTTCACCCCACCGGGGATAAAATCGCCCGCTGCTGCAAAGGCCCGCTCAGATTTACTTTCCACCTACCTCATCCTGTTGTCTTAAGAAGCCTTCTTAAAATTCCCGGTGTGCCTTCCCATAATACCACAAAAATAGATTAAAATCAACCTTTTACGCATCTATGCTGCTTGCTTTAGACACCCGGCGCCCTTTCGATATGCAGCAGGTCCAACCCGGATTCGTCCTCCTCAAGGCGTTCGAGCAGGAAAATTGCGTACTTTCGCGCCTTTAAGGATATTGGCAGACCGGCCATGATTGCAAAGGGCCAATCAGCCGTCTGCAGGACCGTTAGGAATCCGCGTGGGTCGGCCACGAGCAGAGCGCCTACCCCACCAGGGCGCAGGATACGAGCCGATTCCTCCATTTGCCTATAACATTCCTCCTTAAACCCCCTGTCTTTGCTTGTGGGCACCATGCCCAACAAACAGTCTACGCTTTTTGCCGCCAGGGGTAATTCGTCCATGCTGCCGGCCAACCACACCTGGTTCCGCTCGAACGCCTTTGCCGTAACTAGGCGGGCCCGGTCGTGGTGGCAGGCGATCAGGAGATGGGGGTCGTTTACCTGCTGAAGTTGATCCAGCCCATCCTTCCCACAATCCAGTACCACTACAATATCTTCTTCCTGGATGTCGAGGATCAGGGCGAGGCAGTAGGCCAAACTGCCCCCCAGCCCCTCTCTTTCCACCGAAGTATACCGAGGTCTACCTGCGGGAACCCGCAAACTAAAAAGAGCCCGCCGGCCAGCGACCTGCAGGTGGAACTGCATCGAATCTTTGCCGTTTCCAGGCCTGAGGCCATGGTGCTGGACCAGAAGCTTCTGTATAGACCGCGCAAGTTCCGCCCGGGTAAAGCGGTGTGCTCCTTGCAGTGTGACATTGAGTTGAAACTTTTCTGCGTTTAGAGACGCACCAAAGACCTGCGCCAGCCGTATGGCCGGACGCATTTCCAGTCGGCGAATCTTCCCGCACAAGTAGTCGAGCCCCGGGCGGCCAGCGGTTACTCTGTGAATCTCCGCCAGTACAGCAAAAATACCCTCCACCGAACGCAGCTTTAACAGTTGTTGCGGGCTGCGATAATACTTGAAGAAAATCCGCCCGTACCTCTTACCATGCTCCACGTGGACCTGTTGTATATCCTGCAAATGGGCCGACAAATCGTCGAGGACCACTTCTTCCAGCCCCCCGATTGTGGTTGCATAATAATGGTACAGCTTTTCACCCATTCACTGCCCCCATCCTACCCCATGGGTTTTACCAGGGAAATGCCGTAACTCCCCGGGTCAATCCAAGAACCCAGACATTCCAGGATATCCTGGGTGGACAGGGCCTCGTGCGCCTTCAAAAAGTCAAACGGGTGTGCCCCCCGGCTCACCGCACTGTGCATCAAAGAGGCACAGCTTTCGACCTGGTCAAAGTGTTGCACCAGATGCCCGTATGCCTTGCGCCTGGCACGCGGAAAATCTCTTTCTATCAGATCTCCTTTCCTGGCCTCGTGTATTTGTTCAATAATTGCTTCCTCCAGTTCCATGGGCCGGGGCACATCCCCACCCACCAGGCAGAATCCGAATTCTGGTTCGGCGTATACCTCACATCCAAAGCTCTCTACATCGATCAACCCATTCTCGTGATATCTGCGGTAGAAAATACTCGATGGTCCGAACAAAATATCCAGCGCCAACTCGGCGGCCAGTTCCCGGCGGAGCAGATCCACCCCCTTCACCTCCCCCCTCCGATCTTTGAACCCCAGGCACATGCGAGGCTGGACGATCTGGAGGCTGGACTCCTGAGGACCGGAGACTGGATCCAGGGATTCTTTGACCGGTGGGCGCTTATACGGCAGACCATTGGCAAGTGCTCGTCGGCCGATAAAAGCCGACACCTGATCCAGCAGCCTTTTTGCTTCGACATCTCCGCTTACAAAAAGGCTCATATTTCCTGGGTGGTAGAAGGTCTGATGACACAGATCCAGGGAAGCAATATCGATTTGGCGGATGCTCTCCTGGGTTCCGGCCATGTCTACCGTGAGTGGATGTTCCCGGTACAAAGCCCGCAAGGTAGAAAAAAAGCTGACCCATTCCAGGCTATCGCTATACAGCTGAAGCTCCCTTGCTATAATCTCGCGCTCCCTTTGCACCCCTTCGACCATCAACTGGGGGCGAAGTACAAAACCCAACAACAGGTCTAAGCTTTGATCGAATCGGTCGATGCAGGAAAAAAATAGGCGGTGTTGGTAAAACTGGTATGGGCATTCACCTCAGCCCCGAGCGCCGTGAATAACTCAGCGATATCTCTTCCCGATCTTTCAAATACTCGATGTTCGAGAAAATGAGCTACGCCGTCGGGGACCTGGGTGTACTTTCCACTCCCAGGCAATTCAAAAATGCGGTCAATCGAGCCGTAGTTGACGGCCAGGATGGCGTGTTTACTACTCATTCCTTATCTTTGGCATAACGTAAAGATCAAGCCCGGCTGGTAAAACTGCATGATAGAAATGCTCAGCCAGCAATTCATTCACGATCTGTTTCACAACCTGGATTGGCCCTTTCTTCAGTAAAATCGGACTATCCCCGGCCAAAGGCCGGGGCTTTTCTCCCGACTCGTGGCTCCGCCGCCGCGATTTCTAAAGCCCTCCCTACACCGCCCGCATTCATCCCCGCCCACAGGCCACAGGCCGGGGCATTCTGCGAGATTTTCGTAAAGGAAAAAAGTGGTGTCGAGTTTCACCTTCCGGGCTACATCGCTTACCTTTTCACAGGTCACGGTTTCGAGACTTTTCTCGAACTTGAAGCGGGATGGATGTGCCCCTACCAGGCTGTACTGGAGACAAAACCGCACCAGTCTTTCCCGATTGTCTTGCAAGGCCTGCAAGCGTTTTACAAGCAGACCCCGCGCCCACTCCAATTCGTCTGCATGGAGTCTGTTCCGAATCGAAGCTAATTGCTCGTTTATCTTTGCACAGACCGCCGGGTAGTCGTCCCGGTCTACGCCGGCACTAACAAACATCAAGCCGCAAATGGGTTCGAGGTGGGACTCGATAAAATAGCACAGACCGGCCTCTTCCCGAACACATCTGAACAACTTCGAATGGACGTCCCCCCCCAAGAGGGCATTGAGTACTACCAGGGCGGGAAACTCCTCGTCGAGGATACTGATCCCGGTTCGGTACCCCTGAACAAGCTTTCCTTGATTTATTCCCTGTGATTCTCGAAATTCGCGGCAGCCGACTACATCTTTTGCACGCGGGACTCGCAGGTTGGATTGGGCAATTTTCCGTTCAGCCGGGAAAAGATTTTCGCACAATTTGACCAGCCGACTCCGATCCGCCCGTCCACTGATGAACACGTCTATGGGATTATACGTTAATAGTCTTTGGTGGAAGCTCAGTAAATTGGTGGCACTGATTCCCTGGAAATCGCACGGATCTCCCAGCATTGAAAGTCCGTAGGGTTCATCGCGACACATAGCCTTGATACAGCGGTGCTGGGCGTAAGCCATTTTGTCGTTGTAGAGTGAATCGATGTTTACTCTTAAGGCCTTTTTCTCCTGCTGCAGATAGTCCCGCCTGAATCCTCTACCTTCCAGGATAGGGTGGTAGAGAACCTCGTGGAGAAATTCGAATCCCCTGCCCAGCAGATCTTCTTTGTCATGCAGAAAGCACTCATCCACCACCTTTAGGGAAAGGTGGATCAACTGGCGATCGCCCAGTTGTTCCAAGTCGACGGAAAAGGATGCACCGTACATTTCGTCGACGCAGCGATTCAGGCTCTGCATGTCCGGCCATTGCCGGGTACCGCGTTCCAGTAGACGTCCTATCAAGGCCACGCGGGTGTTGTACTTTTTTTTGAGCAATGCCTGAACGAAAATATCCACTGTAGTGGATTTGTAATTCTGGATTTGGTGGTCGGGTAGCCGGGAAGTGTCACCACCTCCCGGCCCCCTAAGAACCGTGCGTGCGACTTTCACCGCACACGGCTCAAGCAGACGGCTTCTCTTCACCGTCGTGAAGTCCTCTGTTGGACGACCTCCGATCATGGGCCTTTCAGCCTCCAAGGTCTGCGTACCGGCCTGTTTCCCGGTATCTGAGCATCTCCTTGGATAAGTGATCTTTGGGGCCTTCATGGTCCGTCCACCGGTTGCGCGTCAGCACCCTTTCGGGTTGGGTATGGCCCTATCTGGCGGGTTATGATTTCCCCGTGCCTTTCGGCGGCCAGCCTTCGCTTCTCGCAACATCCTGTTCCCCCTGAGGAGTTCGCCCTTCCTTGCGGTTGGGTTACTGGATCGGGACGATCCCGTCTCAGACCTCATTGGGGTTTCGCTTTTCCGCATAAGTAAGATACAGCCAACGTAGGAGCCTACTATACGCCGGGGTCTGTGGTGTGCGCTCGGGGACAATAAAACTTCCCCTGTCACTTTTGGCGACCAAGACCATGAGAAATGTCTTTTTCACGTTTGACCCATTACGGCATTATCAGCCACGCTTCTACCGCTAACCTTTACGACGCTTACATAGGTTCACTTTCGTTCTCCCTATTGGCTTTTGCCTTGCCCTGGGTTGATTCGTGGCTACCTGCACATTAGGCTTTTTGTCTCTTGCTTCCAACCCTCCCGTTACCGGGAACGCAGGAGAGACCGGCAATTAACCTGCACACTGGTTAAGAATCACTAACTGCGTGATTCTACTCAT
Organism: Candidatus Latescibacterota bacterium; assembly: GCA_965219385.1. Classification (GTDB taxonomy): domain Bacteria; phylum Latescibacterota; class UBA2968; order UBA8231; family UBA8231; genus CBDCNM01. Next base: position 1,020,512 of record CBDCNM010000001.1, read on the forward strand.
CTTATGCGACTTAAAGCTCGCACTATATATAGGTTTATGCCGTTTTTCAGAACCAGGTTTTCAAAATCATCCTGCTCGAATTTCTGCATTTCTCCACTGCTTTACTGATATCACTACACTTGCCCACAACCTAACATCCAATTTAATTTAGCTTTGCTCCCGGCCTGTGGGGGTTAGAGCGCCAAACCTGTAAAATCCACCTGTCGAGCTTAGAAGCCGTCTCAAAACCCCCGGCGACCTTCGGGCGCACCAGGAATTTTAACAAGGCCTCTTACTGTAGCATGAATGCCCTGGACAACATCAGTATCGTGCTGGTGGAGCCCGCCAATCCGGGCAATATCGGCGCCACGGCACGGGTATTGAAAAATACCGGTTTATCCCGCCTGATTCTGGTAAACCCGGGCGCATGGGATACTCCGGAAACCCGCTGGATGGCCCATGGTTCCGAGGAGATCCTCGAGGCGTGCGAAATTCATCCCGATCTGCCCAGCGCCATCGCTCAGGCCCATTTCGTCATCGGTGCCACGCACCGTTTGGGACGTTTCCGCGATGTTATTTCGACCCCCCGCGAAGCCATCACCAAACTGGCCCCCAAGGCCTACCACTGCCAGATAGCCGTTGTATTTGGCCGCGAAAAGGATGGACTCTGGCGCAGTGAACTTCTGCACTGTCATCAACTGGTCCGCTTCCCCTCTGCCGTTTCCTACCCTTCCTTGAATTTATCACATGCTGTGCTCCTTTTTGCTTATGAATTCTTTCACGTGCTGAAACCTGTCCCCTCCTCTCCTCCCGCCAACCTTTCGACGGCAGCGGACCGGGAAAGACTCTATGCCCACATTGGCGAGGCCATGGAAGCAATCGATTTCCGACCTTATAACGACGATCCCAATAATTTTGCCCACGCCTTGCGCCGTTTCTTCAATCGAGTCCCACTAGAGAAACGGGATGCCATGGTAATCCATAAAATTTGCGGCCAGATCCGCAAATTTGCCGCTCGCCACCGCGCCTCTTCACCTTCATAAGTTGCCTCCTGCAGAATCCCTGGAGCGGAAGGGGCGCCCTCGACACAGTAGGAGCAAAGCTAGGTGGAGCCTCGCTCCATTTGCCGGGCAACCGTCTCCAAATCACTGTCGACCATCATTTTCACGACCTCTTCAAAAGAAACTTCTGGTTCCCAGCCAAGTTTCTCTTTTGCCTTGCTGGAATCGCCAAGCAGCAGGTTGACTTCGGCTGGTCGGAAGAACTTCTCGTCCACTACGACGTATTCCTCCCAATCCAGATCCACGTAACCAAAGGCCACCTGGCAGAATTCCCGGATGGAACGAACCTCACCGGTGGCGATCACAAAGTCTTCGGGGTCTTCTTGCTGCAACATCAGCCACATGGCCTTGACATAATCTCCGGCGTATCCCCAGTCGCGGCGCGCGTCCAGATTGCCCAGAGCCAGTTGATCCGTCTGGCCCAATTTGATGCGAGCGACCCCATAGGTAATCTTCCGGGTTGCGAATTCCAGGCCTCGGCGAGGGGACTCATGGTTGAACAAAATGCCCGCACAACAAAACAAATCGTAGCTTTCTCGGTAATTGATGGTAATCCAGTGGCTGTAGAGTTTGGCAATCCCATAGGGGCTGCGAGGATAAAAGGGGGTATTCTCGTTTTGCGGCGTCTCCCGGACTTTGCCGAACAACTCGCTCGTACTGGCCTGGTAAAACCTTATTTGGGGATCGAAACTGTTTATGCTTTCCAGCAGGCGGACGACGCCCAAACCGGTGATTTCACCTGTCAACAAGGGTTGCTGGAACGAGGCCTGAACAAATGATTGAGCTCCGAGGTTGTAGACTTCATGCGGTCTGGCCTGTTCGAGAGCCAAAATCAGGGAATTCTGGTCGAGAAGATCCCCGGATATAATTTCGATCTGATCCTGCAAGTGGTGGATGCGCTCGAAGGTAACGGTACTGCTGCGGCGAACCAGACCGAAAACCTCGTAGTCCTTTTCCAGTAAAAATTCAGCCAGATAGGATCCATCCTGTCCAGTAATTCCGGTGATTAAAGCGCGCTTCTTGGCCATTTTGTATTTTTTTTAGAAAGATTGTGAATAATCTCCAATTGGGATACAGGAGCACACCAGATTGCGATCCCCCAGAGCATTGTCGAGACGGGCTACCGCCGGCCAGAACTTGTGCTCTTTAAGCCAGGGGGCCGGCATGGTTGCCTTTTCACGCGTATATGAATAATCCCAGTCCGAGGCTACCACCATATCAAGGGTATGGGGTGCGTTTTTCAGTATGTTGTCATCCTGGTCCAAGCCGTGGTTTTTTATTTCTTCGATCTCTTCGTGGATGGCGATCATGGCCTCGCAAAAGCGGTCCAATTCAGCCTTGGATTCGCTCTCGGTTGGTTCTACCATCAAGGTACCAACCACCGGGAAAGACACCGTTGGGGCATGGTATCCATAATCCATCAAACGTTTAGCCACATCTTCTACTGTAATCCCCGTTGTATCTTTTAAGCTGCGTAGATCCAGAATGGATTCATGGGCGACAAAGCCATTTTTGCCCCTGTACAGAACCGGGAAAAACCCATCTAGTTTGTGAGCTATATAATTGGCATTCAAGATGGCTACTTTAGTAGCCTGCCGCAACCCCTCTCCCCCCATCAACTTGAGATAAGCCCAGGAGATCAACAAAATGACCGCGCTGCTCCAGGGGGCCGCGGACACTGCCCCCGTCCCCTTCTTTCCTCCGGTCCGCACCACCGGATGAGTGGGCAGAAAATCCACCAGGTGGTCGGCTACGGCGATAGGCCCCATCCCCGGGCCCCCTCCACCATGTGGAATGCAAAAAGTCTTATGCAGATTCAAATGGCATACGTCCACCCCAATTTCGGCAAGCCGGGCAAGTCCGACCAGAGCGTTCATATTGGCTCCGTCCATGTATACCTGTGCACCGCAATCGTGGACCAAGGCACAGACCTCTCTGATCTGCTCTTCAAAAACGCCGTGGGTAGAGGGATAGGTAACCATGAGAGCAGCCAGGCTGTCCCGATGGTCTGTGGCCAGTCGACGTAGATCCTCCAGGTCAATATTGCCCTGATCATCACACTTCACCACCACGACCCTCATCCCGGCCATGGTCGCGCTGGCCGGATTCGTGCCGTGGGCCGAAGCCGGAATCAAGCACACATCGCGATGGCCCTGTTGTTGGACTTGGTGATATTGGCGCACGACCAGAAGGCCGGTGTACTCGCCCTGGGCCCCGGAATTGGGCTGTAGAGAAACGCCGTTAAATCCGGTGATTTCTTTTATCATCTGGGATAGTTCGGCAAAAATTATCTGGTATCCCCGAGCCTGTTCAAGGGGTGCAAAAGGGTGCAGCTGGGCAAACTCTGGCCAGGTAATCGGCATCATTTCTGTAGTGGCGTTGAGCTTCATGCTACAAGAACCCAGCGGGATCATTGAAGTCGTCAAAGACAGATCCCTGGCCTGCAAGCGGCTCATGTAGCGCAACATCTCTGTCTCAGAGTGGTAGGTGTTAAAAACCGCATGAGTCAGATATGGACTCTGACGGCAGTCTTGTGGCGCCCAGTTCAATCCATTGATTGGTTCCAGATCCACAACCGCGAAATCGAGTTGCCCGCCGGCCAGGACTGTGAGGATATCTTCCAAATCGGCTGTGCTGGTAGTTTCGTCAAGGGTGATCCCCAACCCATCTTCTCCAAAACAGCGGAAGTTCATCTGCTGGTTTCGGGCTCTTTGCAGGATTTCTTCTCGCTCGCTTTCTTCTACCTGCAAGCGCAGCGTATCGAAAAACCGGCGATGCAGGACGGTGTGCCCCAGCTTCAGACAGCCCTGTTCGAGGACGCGGACCAAAGCGTGAATGCGCTCTGCTATCCTTTTGAGCCCTTTGGGGCCGTGGTATACCGCGTACATAGCGGCAACCACGGCCGGCAGGACCTGGGCAGTACAAATATTGCTGGTGGCCTTTTCCCGCTTGATATGCTGCTCACGGGTCTGCAGCGCCATCCGCAAGGCAGCATTGCCCCGGGCATCCTTAGAGACGCCGATAACCCGGCCGGGAAGCTGCCGTTTGTAGGCCTGGCGAGTGGCAAAATAGGCTGCGTGGGGTCCTCCGTAACCCATGGGCATGCCCAGACGCTGGGTATTGCCCACTACGACATCGGCGCCAAACTCTCCTGGAGGGGTTAGCAAGGTAAGGCTGAGAATATCCGCCGCAACGGCAACCAGAGCTCGATGGTTATGCGCTTGCTCGCAAAACTCTCGGTAGTCGTAAATTGCACCATCCGAGGATGGGTACTGCAGAAGAGCCCCAAATATGGGAAGCTCAAAATCGAACTCACGGTGGTTGTCTACCACTACCTCCCATCCCCGGCTGTGGGCCCGGGTCTTGACCACATCGATGGTCTGTGGGTGACAATCCACCGAGACGAAGAAGGTGCGGTGTGGTTTTTTTTTTGCACGCTGTAGATCATGCTCATGGCTTCGGCCCCAGCGGTGGCCTCATCCAGAAGCGAGGCATTGGCAATCTCCATACCGGTGAGGTCGATGACCATAGTCTGGAAGTTCAGCAGGGCTTCCAGCCTTCCCTGCGCGATTTCGGACTGGTAAGGGGTGTACTGGGTGTACCAACCTGGATTTTCCAGTATATTGCGTTGAATCACCGGGGGCGTGATACAATCGGCGTACCCCATGCCTATATAAGAGCGAAAAATTTTATTCACCGCCGCAATATCCTTCAGTTCTTCCAGCAGTTCGTACTCGCCTTTCCCTCTTTCCATCCGGAGATCTTCACGCATGCGGATTTGCGGTGGAACGGCACGATCGATCAACTCGTCCAGGGTGTTCACCCCCAGTTTCTCCAGCATCCGGGCTATATCGCCTTCCTCAGGGCCGATGTGACGGCGAGCAAATCCATCGGTGTATTTCCAGGCTTCTCTCATATTTATTCGCGATTCCTCTCTTACTTTTCTTCTTTCTTGACTCTGGATGGCACAAACGGCGGACGGACTACCTCCGAGGGGCGGAGTTTTCCGCGGATCTCAATCTGTAATCCCGTCCCTCGTTTCCTGTAGTTCGGCTCCACAAAGGCCATTCCGATGCCCTGCTGAAGGCTCGGAGAAAAGGTCCCGCTGCTCACATGCCCAATGCCCGCCCCTTTTTCATTATAGACTCCGCACCCAGGTCGAGGTATCCCCTTTTCCCCCAGGACAAAACCTACCAGACGTCGGTATCCCCCCTCCTTCCGCTGGTTCTTTAAGGCGCGTTTGCCGATAAAATCCACATCCTTCTCCAGGCGCAAGATCCAGGACAGGCCGGCTTCAAGCGGACTGATTTCAGGACCGAGTTCATGGCCATAAAGACAATAGCCCATTTCCGTGCGCAAGGTATCCCTTGCCCCCAACCCGCAAGGCCGGGCCCCTTCTTTTTGTAATCTATGCCAAATCTTCCCTGTCCCTCCCGCCTCACAGATGATCTCGAAGCCATCCTCTCCCGTATAGCCGCTTCGACTTAACAGCACATCTTCCTCTCCTATCCGGCCCTTAGAACACCTGTAGTACTTGAGGTCGTGTAACTCTTTATCAACAAGTGATTCCATCACCGCCTCGGCCCGTGGTCCCTGGACCGCTATTATACCCTTTGCTCGACTGAGATCATCGATGACCACTGGATCAAAAGCCTTGCTGGCTTGATTTATCCAGCCCACATCGGCCTCTGTGCGTGCGGCGTTGACCACCAGCCGGTATTCCCCCTTGGCCAGGCAATACACCAGTAGATCGTCTACCACCCCTCCACTTTCCGTACAGAAAACCGAATACATCATCTTCCCCGGACTCAACTGGCTCGCATCTCCGGGCACCAGGCGCTGGAGTAGGGCAAGGCTTTCCCTGCCGCGGATGGCGATTTGGCCCATGTGAGAGACGTCAAAGATCCCTACGTCATTGCGGACCACGTGATGCTCTTGGTTGATGCCGCTGTACTGAACCGGCATCAACCAGCCCCCAAACGCCACCATGCGGGCCCCACTCTCCAGGTGGGCCCCATACAAGGGAGTGCGCTTTAGTCTTTCCCGCGACCGACTCATTGTTTTTCGCTATTTGGAAGATTCTACCAGCCGGTCCCACAATTCAGCGGCTTTCTCCTCTAACTCCCGGACAGTCCCGTTGTTTTCCACTACAAAGTCTGCCCGGGCTATTTTTTCGGCGACCGGCAACTGCGAAGACAGACGCTGGCGAATCTCCTTCCCGCCGAGGTGGTGGCGCTGGCTAACTCGCTCAAACCGCCCTTCCTCATCGGCATGTACCACGACAATGACATCGAAGCGACCCAGCTCGCCCCATTCGAAAATGAGAGCGGCATCCACCACCACGATGTTCTTCTTATGCGAACCTGAAGCACGGTCTACTTGCTTCCAGAGTTCTTCTGCAAGGGAAGGGTGAACGATCCTGTTGAGGCACGCCCGGCCGGCCTCGTCGGCAAAAGCGCGCCGCCCCAGTTCCCGCCGATTCAAAGCGCCATCCGCGTGTAGAATATCCTCGCCAAATGCGCTTTCAAGTGCCCGGCGGACTTGCGGTCTTTCAATTATCTCGTGGCCGATCCGATCGGCATCTACGAGGATAGCTCCCCTTTTTTCCAGCAGGCGGGCAAGGGTGGTCTTGCCCGAGCCCATGCCTCCGGTTACGCCTACGACCATATTTGATTAGGATCTGTTCTTCACCGCGGCGCTCGAAGCCTGACCGCCTTCAGCAAAGGCAGGACAGCCTATTGGGGCCCCTTGAGGTACTTGAAGAAATCCGTGTCTGCCGGCTGTACCAGCAGGGTGTTTTCATCCAGGGATTTCTCAAAGGCTTCCAGGGTGCGAGTAAACTCGTAAAAGGCTGCTGCATTCTTGTAGGCGCTGGCGTAGGTCCGCAGGGCTTCCGCATCTCCTTCCCCCCTTGTGCCTTGGGCCTTTTCGTACGCTTCGGCATTGATCTGGGCCGCTTCCAGATCGGTCTCGGCGCGAATCTTCAAAGCCTGTTCTTCTCCTTCGGCCCGGTAGCGTTTGGCCTCGCGTTCGCGTTCGGCCCGCATCCGGTTGAACACGGCGGCCTCGTTTTCCGGGGGCAGATCGGCCCGTTTAATGCGCACGTCGATCACCTCGATACCATAAGCTTGAGCAGCCTTGTTGGAGCGTTTGGTGACCTCCAGCATCAGGGCTTCCCGGTTTTGTGAGACTATTTCGGAAAGGGTATGTTGGCCCAACTCGTTGCGCACTTCGGAATAGATGATGTCGTCGAGCCTGGCCAGGGCCCCTGACCTGGTGCGCATGGCCTTCAAGAATACCAGGGGATCTGTGATGTGCCAGCGCGCGTAGTTGTCCAGCACCAGGAACTTTTTGTCCTTGGTGGGAATCGCAGAAGGATCGGAGTCGTAGTCCAGGAGTTGATTGGAAAAAACGACCACCTTTTGAAAGGGAGGCGGAAGTTTGAATTTCAGTCCCGGCTCCTTGTGGACCCGCACAGGCTCGCCGAACTGGATGACCACCACCTGTTCCCACTCCCTCACCTTGAACATCACCATATTGGCCACAAACAGCACTACCAGAAGCGCAACCAGAATTCCGATAGAAATTCTCATTTCACACCGTCCTTTTTGTCCAGGTTGAGGATATTGAGGAAGCCGCCTTTTTCATCTGTTTCGACGATGTACTTCTGGAAGCGCGGCAGGACTTTCTCCATGGTCTCGATATAAAGCCGGGTCTCCGTGACGTCGGGCGCCTTTTTATATTCCTCGTAGACCGCCCGAAAGCGGTCCACATCCCCCTGGGCCCTCCTGATCCGCTCTATTTTGTAGGCATCGGCCCCCTTGAGCAGCTTTTCGGCCTCACCCCGCGCCTTGGGTATCACATCATTCTGGTACCCCCGGGCTTCGTTGACCAGGCGTTCCCGGTCTTCTTTGGCGCTGATCACATCCCTGAAAGCGGCATTGACCTCATCTGGAGGAACCACCTGTTGCAACAACACATCGCGCACCGCAAGGCCGCACTGGTATGTATTGGTAAAGAGATCCTGCAGTTTTTCTTTGATCTCTAGCTGAATCTGCTCTTTGCCTTCGGTCAGGGCTTCGTCGAGGGTATGCTCGCCGACCACCTTGCGCAAAACAGCCTCGCTGGCATCGTGCACCAGCCCCTTTGTCCTTTCAAATACCCCCAGACCTTCCACATTGAACAAAGCATCAACCACGTTGCTGACGCGGTATTGCACCACCAGTTCGATATCTATGATATTCTCATCCCCGGTGAGCATTAGAGATTCCTGGGGCACATCGCGGTAGCGCGCCGGCGGCCCTGGATCGAGGATGCGGAAGCCGATCACCTCGCTGTATACCTGGGTCACAGAGGGCTTGTAAACCTCTTCAATTGGCGAGGGCAGGTGGTAGTGCAAACCCGGGGCGGTTACCTCGGAGAGCTTGCCAAAGCGCAGCACCACCCCTTGCTCATCCGGGTCCACCTTGTAGATGCCGCTCAGGATCCACAAGGCCACCACTACTCCAACGATTGAGTACAGGGTCTTGGGGGTGAACTTGAGCGAAGAAACGGGTTTTCCACCCGGAAAGTCGAATTGTTGCGGCATATTATGGTCTCCTGCGAAAATGTTTCATGGCGGTGAACACTTTAAGGGCCAGGGAAAAATGTATATCTTATCCATGGATCTGTCAACACAATCCGCCGACCAATTCTATTGACACGAAAGGTGGTTTGGCGTATCGTTTTTATAACTTACAGAAAGCTAAAATTGAGTCTTCTCAAGGATTGTTCAACCCATGGCCATAGTACCTGTTGTAATCGAACAGACCGGACGCGGAGAGCGCGCTTACGATATTTTTTCCAGATTGCTGAAGGAAAGGATTGTCTTCATAGGCTTCCCCATCGATGACGCCGAGGCCAACTTAATCATTGCTCAGATGCTCTTTCTTTGCTCCGAGGATCCGCAGAAGGATATTTCCCTCTATATCAATAGTCCGGGGGGCAGTATTACCGCCGGGCTGGCCATCTACGATACAATGCGGCATGTTCCCTGCGATGTTGCCACCTTGTGTGTAGGCCAGGCCTATAGTATGAGCGCTCTCCTCTTAGCTGGAGGGGCCAAGGGCAAACGCCATGCCCTACCTCACTCCAGGCTCTTGCTCCACCAGCCCTGGGGAGCGATGCGAGGGCAAGCCGCGGATATCGAGATCCACGCTCGGGAAATTATGGAATGGCGTCAGCGCCTCAATCAGATTTTGGTTGAAGACACCGAACAATCTCTCGACCGCATTGAAGAGGTGACGGAGCGCGATTACTTCCTGTCGCCCGGTGAAGCCTGCAATTTCGGCCTGATCGATAGCATTCTCTCCTCAGCCCAACAACAGGAAACCCCAACTGAGGATTAGTAGTTTGTCCCTTCAAAGGGGAAGGCAACAACCTCTTCCATCACGGCCGCATTTGCAAGAAGTACTGGGTATATACCTCAGGCCCTTCTTCTTCGATATACATAGGTGGGCGGTGCTTTAGCCTCTATAAACTCTCTGGTGACAACGCACTCCTTAATATCGTCCCGCGCCGGTAGCTCGTACATGATGTTGAACATTGCGGTCTCGAGAACGGCTCTCAAGCCACGAGCTCCCATTGCTTTTTCCTGGGCGTATTCCACTATTTTCTCGAGCCCTTCCTTCTGAAAGCGCAAGGTGATGCCATCCATTTCAAAAAGTTTCTTATATTGTTTGGCCAAGGCATTCTTGGGTTGAACCAGAATATCCATGAGGACGGCATCCCCCAGCGGATGGAGGGTACTGACAACCGGCAGGCGACCGATGAGTTCGGGAATCATACCGTACTGGATCAAGTCTTCTGGTTCGACCCGGCCGAGTACACGACCCAGATCCAACTCTTCGGTGTCTTCCACCATGGTGCCGAACCCTATTGCCCGTCGGCCCGTCCTCTGGCTTATTATCTTATCCAACCCATCAAAAGCACCGCCACAAATAAACAATATGTTCTTGGTATTGATCTGTACCAGAGGCTGCTCGGGATGTTTCCGACCTCCCTTTGGAGGTACCCCGGAAATCGTGCCTTCGAGAATCTTGAGCAGTTCTTGCTGTACGCCCTCTCCCGATACATCTCTGGTAATCGATGGATTTCCCGATTTGCGGGCGATTTTGTCGATCTCGTCTATGAACAGAATGCCCCGTTCTGCCTGGTTGACATCGTAGTCGGCTGCGTGGAGAATCCTCACCAGTATATTTTCTACATCTTCGCCGACATACCCGGCTTCAGTCAATACAGTGGCGTCCACAATGGCAAAGGGGACCTGCAAAATTCGCGCAAGGGTCTCAGCCAGCAAGGTCTTTCCCGTGCCGGTAGGACCAATAAGCAGGATATTACTCTTGCTCAATTCTACGTCTGACGAGCCAGAGTAAACTCTTTTATAGTGATTGTATACCGCCACCGAAAGAGCTTTTTTGGCGCGTTCCTGCCCGATAATGTGTTCGTCCAACTGAACCTTTATCTCGGCCGGCTTAGGCAGGGGACTACCATTGAGATTGGGTTCTTGCTTATTCCCTTCTTCCAACATCTCATTGCACAATCCCACGCACTCATTGCATATGCATATGTGGACTGAAGGTGATTCTCCCCGAATGATCTTTTCTACCTGGTTGACGCCCTTTCCACAGAAAGAACAGCTAACTTGATGGCGCGGTTTCTTGAGCATAATTGCAGGCCCAACCTTTCTTCTCTTAACCTCGGGTCAACTAAGAGTCTCGTCACTACCCTCACCTATCGACTCACCCTCGAAGGTTCCCCCGCTTTCATTTCCCGCCTTTTCAGTCCCGTCCAACATCGAGTTTGTGCTATCCCCCTCCGTTCCCTCTTTGACGCTTGGATCTGGTGGCTCTGTTTCGGTTGCGCTGTCATGGTGCTCTTTTTTCTTGGAGGCTTCCACGTTTTCTCGCTGCTGGCCGGCCTTCATCACATTAACGGCCTGGAATCCCTTGGCTGTTTTAGTCACCATGAACTCGACTTCTTCCCCCTGAGCGATACTCCTGTCCCAGGAAGATATGTCCCGCCAGTGCACAAATACATCGATATTCCCATCCGTGGAAATAAACCCATATCCTTTATCGTTGTTGAACCACTTTACGACCCCCTTGATCCAGCTATTTTCAGAAAGGGTTTCTTCTCTTTCCTCGGTAGCTTCTTCTGCTGGGGCTACTGCTTTACCGCTCTCGTATTCGAGAACGAGATTCCGCAGCAACTGTTTGGTGTTCTCCTCTTCTTCGAAGCCTTCCAGCAACCATTCAAACCCGTTGAATAACCCGATGACATAGGCACTATCCGAACCGTACAGCTTTCTGGCCTGTACTATTTTCTCAGCCAGGCTGGCAATCAAATTTTTGTCTATTAGCATTGAAACGCCCAATGATCCTTAACCTCCTGATTACAGGCTTCTATTATTTTTTGACATGGGCATACCCCGGTCGTAAGGTGAGATTATCCTAGTCCAACCGGACATAATCGCATGAGTTCCAGCGAGGAATATATATGATCGGCGATGCCTGCCGCCATAGCCGGCGTTCGTTTTCGCCAGCGGCTCTCCTCGATACGCTGCCGCAGCGCCCGATGAGGATGATGAAAGTTGTAGCTCATGGCGTCATGGAATGGGATGCGCCGCGAAAAGCACATCGTTTTCGGGTTTTGCGGGCGTTGCGCAGCCGGTCGGTCAAATTGAAGCGTTCCATGGCACTGGTGTTGGCCTTCGTCCACCCCAAGCGCGTGACCACCTCGGCCAGCTTTCCTTTGCCAAAGATCGGTTGGATTTCTATCTTGCGGACCCATCCCTTCGGCCGATGTTTGATGATCTGCGCATAGACCAAGGTGCGCGGCATGCGCAGGATCGGGGCCGGTGGTCGCCCTTGGGCCGAGCGCCGGCACCGCCCGATAGCGTCGGCCCAAGGCCTGACGAATGGCCTCGACATAGGCCGGCTCGCCATCGGTAAACAACGCCGGCAGGGCCGCCTTGGGCGCCAGGCGCGCTTGGGCATCGGCCACCGCCTGGTGAATCGTCGCCGTCGTGCGTTTGCCCGGCACCAGCGTCACCAACACTTTGGTGTGGGGATCCAGCGCGTTGACAGCCCAATAATCCCCAACGGCCAACGGGTCATCGTCGTCGCCGATCTGACGTTGTTTCTTGCCCACATACGCCCACTTTTCATCAAACTGGAGCGCGTGTGGCGTCAACTGACGGATGCGTTGGTCATGCACTTGGCGACGGACCCGACCGCCGACCTGCACCAAGCGACGGACGGTATCTCGTGCCACGCCGGCCCGCCGAGCCGTGGTGTTAAGCCCACAGGCACTATCCAGATGCTCGATGACCGACACGGCTTTGGCTTCCGAAATCTTGCTGTTAAACAAGGCGGTGCCTTTGCGCTCACTGAATTCTTCCCCACACTGCCGACATCGAAGATAACGGATCCGATCGGCGCCGTAGATTTTGCGAATCGTCAAGTTATTCGCCCCTCGCTGGCCATAGGTCTTGCATTCGACGTTAAGGCAGCACAAATTTTCCAAGGCTGGTCTTGGGTCCATGATATCCCTCCAATACTTGGTCGTTTGGAGAGAAAAAAAGGGCACAAGGCCAGTCTTGTTTCAAGTGGTATGGGATAATCTCAGGTTACGACCCATACCCCCATGCCATACGATAACCCAATTACTGTGCTCTGTATCTTTTGACCCCCTGAAGAATAGTCCGCCCACTAACCTTTAATATCCCCGTTATTCGGCACCGCTACGAGCATGCCCATTAAACCCATTAACTGGCCGCCAACCAGAACCACAAAAAGAACAATCAGGGGGTGCAAATCCACACTTTTAGCCAGTACAATGGGCTGGATAAGTAAATTGTCGATCAGCTAGATGATCACAAAGACGATCAACACATGCCAGACCATACCAATCCCTCCCCCTGTAGCCAGCGCCACGATAGCGGCAGATAGAATGCCGATCAACGGCCCCAGAAAGGGGATCATATTAGCCAGCCCTGCGACAATACCCACCGGCAAAGCATAGGGCAGCCCAACCAGCAGCAGTCCACCAACAGAAAGGGTGCCGACCGCAGTGGTAACCAAGATTAATCCACGGATATATCCGCCAATCTGGCCGTTAATCTGGTGCAGCAAGTTGAGGCAGAGTTCAAAATATTCATTGGGCACCAATTCTATCAGGCCATGAGTAATGCGCTTCCCTTCCTTTAACAAGAAGAAAGCCACAAAAGGCACGATCACGACGAAGGTGATGCCCGAAAAAACTCCACCAAGGACTTCGGTTGTTCCCCCCAGGAGCTTTTTGGCCAAAGAACTTCCTTGTTCTTCGATCAGGGCAGAAAGGTTTAAATCCTCGCCCAGACCCGATTGCGGCCGAACCATCAGCTGTATCCTCTTCACCTCTTCGCTCAGGCGGGTGATGATGCTGGGGCCGGCACGCCCAAAATCGCCCCCCCCCTTGAAAAAACAAGGGTTTGCACCTGGACTGAATCCCTGTACCTCCCTTCCTCCCAGAACCAAAAATCAGGGGATTCTTCTCCTGAGCGAAGGGAATTGCCCTGCATCCGCAAGGTAAACGGCTCGGTCAAGGCCGGGCTTGCAATATTCAGACTGCCCTCTACAGGTTCGGTGCTCGAAGGTTTAAAGCGGAGCTTCAAAACCAGTTCTTTGGCCGGTTCGAGTTCGACCGGAAACCCAGGAGAATCTATCAGATAAAACGCAGAATGCTCGGGATCCACCCCCTTTATCCCCTCAATTATTGCGCTATCAGGACCTTTATTTAAAACAGTGACTTCCTGGTCCACCTCTTCCTGGACGAGAAACTGCTCGCTGAGTTCGATCATCTCGGCCGTCAGCTTGGTACCGGCCTGGAAGGCCCCCAGCATTAAGCCGCTGAATACGAGAATGAATATGAACAGGATGCTGAGTACCCTGTTCACCCCCCTGCCTTCCAGGCGATCTACCAGTGGAGCCAGGACGTAAGAAAGCACAAAGGCCAGGGCAAAGGGAAGTAAAATGCCTTTAATTTTTAGAACAAACCAAAGGACAACCCCCAAAACGGCTATGCCCGCAATGAGCTTGACTGGATTCCCCAACGGGGAGGATTTTGCCTGTTCCATAAAAGCAGTTAAGCGGTTTGTTCTTTCTCGGCAGGTTGGTTTGCCTCTTCTACTTCGGCGACCTTGGTCTTTAAGTCCTCACGCTGGCTTTTTGCCAAATCAGCTTCCTTGGCCGCGTCTCGTGCTTCCTTGAGCAGACGGTTGGTGTGTCTCAAACGCACTGAGATCATCTGGGAAAGCTGCATGACGATCTTCAAACCCAGGCGGGGATCACTCTCAATGAGTGCCAGCAGGTCCGGGCGGAAAAAACCGACCGCCTGGCAAGGCTCTACGGCCAGGGCCGTAGCGGTTCTGGGGGACTCGTCCAGAAGAGCCTGTTCCCCAAAAAAGTCCCCAGTGCCAAAAGTGGCCAGATGCAGGATACTTCCCTCCTCCTCGGTCTGGACGATCTCTACCCGTCCGGTTACAATGAGGTACATACCGGCACCCAATTCACCTTCCCGTACAATAGATTCATCGGCAGCATAGCTGCGACTGTGCAGGATTCCTTCGATTTTGCGGAACTCTCTCCGGTTCAAATCCTGAAAAATAAGCACTTCTTTCAGAATATTGTAGAGTTCGTCTTTTTTCTGGGAACTACGGCGGAAAAGATTGCCCCAGAAAGGGTCGATAGCCATAGGTCGGGATACCCTGTAGCGACTCTAAGGCTCTGCCGAAATTTAAGTTTCCCTTTTCACGCCCTAAAATTCCGAATTTCAGAGGGGAACGGCGAAATTCGGAATACCGAAACAGAAAAGTAATTTTTCGGCAAGGCCTAAAGGCAAAAAACGACCCCTTGTAACAAAAGAGCCGTTTTGCCAGTATGTCCTGATTTACTATTCTAACGCTGTTTTAACTTGCCAGGACCGCATCTAATTTCTCAGTGATCTGTTGCTTGGGAACAGCCCCTATCAACTGACCCTCAACCTTGCCTTCCTTAAAGATGAGAAGGGTGGGAATACTTCTAATGCCGAAATCTGCAGCGGTTTTCTGCGCAGAGTCCACATCTATTTTGCAAATTTTGGCCTTTCCTTCGTATTCACTGGACAATTCTTCGACGATTGGAGCGATCATGCGGCAAGGCCCACACCAGGTCGCCCAGAAATCAATCAATACGGGAACATCCGATTCCAGCACCTCCCGGGCAAAATTTTCGTCGGTTAAAGCAATAGGTTCGCTCATTCTCTTTCCTCTTTCAAAGCAGTTTTTAAATAATATAACTAACAAATAATCAGGAGGTTATCACAAAAAACACGATATCAATATAACCAGTGGTTTAGTTCCTGTCAACCCTGTTTTGTCCCTGCCCCGCACAGAGACGATGGACCAACAGATCCATGACCGTAGATTCCTGCCTGCGGCTCCGCGACCTCAATCGGACCTCCGCTTCCAGCAACGCCGCCAGCCCTTCCCAGAGCCGCTGGGGGGAATTGCGCCGGGCCTGGTCCAGATAACCTTGGAGAAAAAAAGGAGCAACCCCCAGGTGGGCGGCCATCTGCTCCCGGGAAAACCGACCCTTTAACAGATCCTGAGCCCGCAGAAGCAAACGGAAATGTCGGCCGATCATAGCTATAGTTCGGCCAGAATCCTCCCCATGGGCCATCAAACTATGCAATAGATGCATGGATTTCTGGGTGTTTTGATAGCCTATGGCATCGGTTAGTTCAAAAATACCGGCACCACGGGTCACCCCCACCACTTGCTCCACCGCTCGCCGGGTAATTTTTTTAGATTCTTCGGTAAAAGAAGCAAGCTTGTCCAGGGCACCGGCCAGCTCACGCAGGTGGGGACCGATGTAGAGCCGCAATAAATCCACCGCTTCCGGTTCGATCCGCATCCCCTGATCGCGAACGAAATCCTGGATCCATTGGGGCAGGCGATTTTCAAAAGGCACGCGAAACTCTAGAGCATGGCCCTTCTTGGCCATTTGGCCAAAAAACTTGCGGCGCAGATCCACCTTACCCCCCACTGCGATCAGCAAGGTCGTTTCCGCAGGAGCCTCGATTATGCTTTCCAGTTGTTTGCAATCCCCGGCAGATAACTTTTCGCAGCCCTTCAGGACCACTAGGCGGTGTGCAGCCATCATTGGGTAGGCCAGGTAGACTTTGAGGAAATCCTCAAAGACAAAGTTATCCCCGTGGAATAGATCCAGGTTGAAATCGCGGGCCGAGGAGGGAGCCAGTTCTTCGGTCAACCAGGCACAGGTGTTATCGCGTTCGAAGTCCTCATCTCCGTGCAAAAGGTAAAAAAGGGCTCGTTTGCCACTCTTTATTTCCTTGCGCAAAGCAGCCGGTGAAAGCCCTTGCCGACGCTGCAATTTACCCACCTGCGTCTTCCCCTGAGGAACTACTCTTCAATATCCTGAAACTCGGCATCGACAGCCCCATCCTTGTCGAAACCTGTTGGCTCTTTGCCATTTTTGGACCTTGAGGGGGGGGGGGGGGCCGTTCCACGGCGCTGTCTCAACCCTATGGATTGGAAAATTTGGTAGAGCAAAATTCCCATTACCAGTGCTACCAGCAACTTTAACACAATCACCGCCTCCGGAAAAAGGCAAAAGACCTAATCCTTCCCGGGCCACTTGAGGGGAAAAGGCTCGGTCTTATCGGCATCCTCCCATAGTTTTTTGAGATGCGCATTGTAGTGCACCTTTACTGCTTTTTCTATCCGGTCGATTTGTTTATTGGCGCTGGGTATAAAGGTCGCAAAATCGGGCTCGACAATCTTCTTCAAGGAGTTTTCCAGGGCCCGTTTGAGATTATTGTGTGCTGCTTTTAAATACTTGTTCTCTGGAGGTCCAACCGTTTCCAGATCCTTTCGGTAATTTTCGATGACCTGCGCAATGTCTTTGGCCATATTGCTCATCCCCTCTGTGCGCAGGTAGGTCCGGTACTGTGCCAGGGTTTTCTGGTACTTTTCGAGGGGTTTGACCTTCTGGATATAGGGCGTGAGTTCGTCGGGTCTCTCTGCACATCCCCACATCCAACAAACCAGCAGTAGGATTCCTAGCTTCTTCACAATTTTATGCCTCCATTTCATGTATAATTTTACCTCAAGCCCAGTGCCCCCAACCTAATAATCGCACCCCTGCCAGTCAAGTATTAAAGCTAACCCTCTGGCCCATCCTGCTCCTGATGGGGCATTTTGAACAAAACCCCGTTTAATTCCCCCCCCAAAAGCAAGGTAAACGCTACCATAACCCCTCCGAGCACCCCGTAGACCACACTATAATAGCTGAAGCTCTGGATAAAATACCTGAATCCCCCTGCGATAAACGACCAGAGGAGTAAAAAAAGCAGGCTTCCGGGAAGCACATCCAACCAGCGTTGTTTGATATCCGGGGCCAAGCGGTAAATACAGGCAACCACGATGAGAGTGCCCCCTATTCCCGCGGCGCGACGCAACAAACCGACCAGAGAAGGAGCCTTTTCTAAACCCGGCCAGTAGAGATGCAACCAGGCCTCGAGTTGTTCGCCAAATACGAATAAATTAAATAGAAAGACCAGAGAAGATCCCATGCTGACGACGAGAACGAGGGAAAGCGTGCGCCGCTTCCAAAAAGATCGCTTTTCCCGGACATCATAGGCCCGATTCAGAGCGCTCATGGTGGTAGACATACTGGCCGAGGCCGGCCAGATCACCCCCAGAATGCCAAAAAAGAACAGGCTTTGATACGAACTCCATAGATACTGGATATTTTCCTCGATAATGCCCAGCAAGGTCGGTGGGATGATGATCCCCAGATCCACCAGCAGTTGCTTAAAAGCATCGGGAGGGGTGCCCGTGATAATCAACAATGCGGTCAACACCAGAAGACCGGGAAATATGGCAAAAACCCAATCGAATGCCATGGCCGCGGCGGCATCTGTACATTCGTGCTGGGATGTAGCTTTCCCCGTCGTCCGAATGATCTTGCCCCAGGAGATCCGGGGTAGTTTTATGTATTTTTTAACCATCTGAGCGGATGGCCTAACCCTTTATATACTCCATGACCGAATCAAATATGTGGCCATTGGTAGAAAACGCGTCCTTGCCGTAGATGGTGGCCTGCCCACGCCAGTCTGTAAAGGTTCCTCCCGCCTCTTCCAGAATGGGCAATAATGGGCCGCAATCCCAGGAATTCACGATAGGGTCAAAACTGCCCTCGGCCCGACCAGTGGCTACCAGGATGTGTCCATAACAATCCCCCCAACCTCGCCGCAGTCGGACCGCTGTACCCAGTGCCTCCCACGCATCACCTCTTCCGCACCTGGCGAAACTATCCCCGCTTGTGTAGCAGATGCAGGCCTCGCTCAAGTCGCGGACATCTGAAACCTTGGCCCTTTTTCCATTCCACCAGCACCCCTCGCCCCTAGCGGCCCAGACCAGTTCGTCCAGGGCCGGCATGTATACAACCCCCACTGTGACCCCATCCGGGTTTTCCATGGCGATGAGCACTCCGTAGAGGGGGACGCCCTGGATGAAAGACTTGGTCCCATCTATGGGATCGATTATCCAGCGATTTCCGGAGCGGCTTTCCTTGTGGCCAAACTCCTCGCCCACGAGGCCGTCCTCTGGATAGGTCCTCTCGAGCATTTCCCTGATTTTTTGTTCGGCTTCCCGGTCGGCCACGGTTACGGGAGACTCATCGGGTTTCCATTCTGGCTCCACGTGGGTCTGATAATACCGCAGTGTAATCTTGCCAGCCTGCCAAGCGGCTTCCACGGCAAATTCCATCCTGTGGCACAGGGAATCACTCATCGGCTTATCCCTTTTCCATTTTTTGGAGCGCCTTGGATTCCCTTGTTGCACAAGCGGTTGTTTATCGCCAAGACTCTACCCTTGCAAATTATATATGTTCTCACACAGATACTAAAAAAGAGGGGGTGGTAGCTCATCCCCTCTTCGATTCATCAGGCGTCGTGGTGCCTAGGTTGGCGCGTGGGAATTTTTCCCAGCAGAGGCCTGCTGTCCTTCGGGTTGAATATCCGCTAAAACAGCCCGAACTTTCTTGCGAAAGCTGGCTATTTTGACTTCGACTTCTTCAATGGAACGCAGTAGCTCCTCCTCCATAATGTCTGTGGCCATCTTAATGCTCCTACCCAATAATTTAAAGGAGAGACCAGACTTCGGGGGGAGGTATTTAACTGATGTTTAAGCATTGTTGTAGATCCTCAACTGATCGCTGCGACTTGGATGCCGCAGACGATGCAGCGCCTTCTCCTTGATCTGGCGAACCCGTTCACGGGTTAACCCGAAGTGGGCGCCGATCTGGTCCAGAGCCATGGGCTCTTCGCCATCAAGACCAAAATACAGCTTGAGGATCTCGGCTTCGCGCCTGACAAGACCACACAGGGCAGAATCAATCTGACCGCGCAAACAGCCTCGTATAACCTGATTCTCAGGAGATTCTTGCCGCTCATCGGGAAGTATATTGAGCAGGCTGTGATCTTCCTCTTCCTTGAAAGTCGCATCCAGCGAGCGAACCGACCGACCACACATCAGGGTTTCCTTGATCTCCGCCACCGGTAGGTCCAACTGTGCAGCGATTTCTTCGGGCTTGGGGTCGTCGGTGCGTTCCTGTTGCAACAAGCGTGAAGCTTTGGAAATTTTGTAGAGCAGGCCGATTTTGTTGAGCGGCAGCCGGACTGTGCGGGATTGTTCAGCAAGGGTTTGGAGAATGGCCTGGCGGATCCACCAAACGGCGTAGGATATAAATTTAAACCCTTTGTCTTCGTCAAAACGCTCGGCTGCTGTGATCAGGCCCATATTGCCCGCACTGATCAGATCGGCCAGAGGTACCCCGCGGTTCTGATACGCTTTTGCAACACTGACCACAAACCTCAGATTGGCCTCGACCAGCCGGTTGCGGGCTCTTTCGTCCCCCTGTTTTATTTTGCGCGCCAGTTCCACCTCTTCGGCCGTGGACAGGGGACTGGAATTGGCGATCTCTGCCAAGTAGCTGCCCAGAGAATCCTCCATGTCCCAGAATGAAGTTTTTGTCATCTCCGCCATGTGCCATTCCTCTGTTTTGAGATGCTTGAAAGGAACAATGCCAGAGAAAAAGGCCAGGCTATAAACATAGCCGGGCTCTGAAAAACTGTCAAGAATTTTCTCAGACTCTTCGCCGGGATGGGTTTACCCTTCTAGGGAATTTTGCTGTATGACCAGAAGCTCATAAATGCCCTTTGTCCCCACATCGAGCATCTCATTGGCCTCTTCCCGGGTAAAGGGCCGCCCTTCTGCCGTACCCTGCACTTCGACTATTCCGCCGCTTCCCGTCATCACCAGATTCATGTCGGTCTGAGCCCGGACATCCTCCTGGTAACAAAGGTCTAGAAGCACCTGATCATCAACCACCCCCACACTGATTGCCGCCGCTGCGTCCAGCACGGGATTGTTATCTAATTTTCCATCTTTAACAAAGTTATTAACAGCCTCTACCAGAGCAACATATGCACCAGTAATTGAAGCGGTTCTCGTCCCCCCATCGGCTTGGATCACATCGCAATCAACGTACAAGGTGCGTTCCCCCAAGCCCTTGAGATCGACGATCGAACGCAACGATCTACCTATCAACCGCTGGATCTCCCGGGTCCGCCCGTTGACCTTGCCGGTAGTGGATTCCCGAGCAATCCGTTTGCCGGAAGACCCTGGAAGCATGCCATATTCCGCCGTCAACCAACCCTTGCCGGTTCCGACCAGAAAAGGAGGCACCCGGTTCTCTAGGCAGACTGTGCAGAGTACCTTGGTCTGCCCCATTTCTATAAGCACCGCACCTGGTACTGTATTCAGGTAGCCCCGAGTCAGGGTAATCTCTCGCAACTCATCCACGGATCTTCTATCAGGACGTTCAAACGCCATGGGGCATCGTTCAACGTTGAGGTTGCAAATGCAGGCGGTAATCCATGCCTTCCATTTCTACCAAATGACACATCTCCATCAGGCGAGAATAGACGCGCCCATGCGAAAGTTGCTGAATCTCGCTTGAAGGCTGGTTGGTAGTAACTATGGTAAAACGCTCCTCCCCATAACGGGCATCCACCAGATCGTAGAGCATTTCTTGTTCCCATGGGGTGTCTCGTTGAACCCCGAAATCATCCAGCAACAAGTAGGGCAGTTTGCACAATTCTTCGAAGATTTTCCAGGTTTGTCCATAGTCCTTACTGGTCTCGGAGAAGGTGTCTCGCAGCTTCTGAAAATAGGTGCGCGAAAGATTAATAAAACGCCCGGCCTTGCAACGGTGCAGGATCAATTCGTTCAGCATAATGCATCCGAGCAGGGTTTTACCGGTTCCGGGAGAACCGTACAGCAAATATCCCCGGCGCGGTTCATACCCGCTGTCAGCCAGGGTAGAGACATAACTCTGGACCATCTCGGCAAACTCTACAGGAGTCCCATCCGGAGCCAGGATGTGGAAGTCTTCCTGAAACTTCCACCTGTAGCGCTCGGGAATATCCGCTTGCTTGAACAGACGCGCGACTTCGGACAACCGTCTCCTGGCCGCTCTGCAGGTACACCATTGATTTTTGGACTGTTCATCCCAGTACTGATAGGGAGAGCGGCCTCCACACCGGCATATATCAGATATGCAGGTACACAATTTCAAACTACCGTAACGGCCGACCTCTACCTGAGAGTCGTAGTAAATCCGCACGCCACCGCAACGGGAACACGGCCCGGGCGTTACCACCTGTTCTAATTGACTCATTTGCCTGGTTCACTGGCTGTCCTTGAGGGCCCGTTCTAGGTCTCGCTGGACTTCTCGGTTGGCTATGGCCTCGCGCTTGTCGTACTGCTTTTTTCCTCGAGCCAGGGCAAGTTCAACTTTGGCCCTACCCCGTTTGAAGTAGATCTTCAGGGGCACTAAGGTCAACCCCCGTTGTTCGGAGCGGCCGATCAAGCGGCGGATCTCCCCTTTGTGGAGGAGTAGTTTGCGGGGCCTTTCGGGGTCGTGATTGAAACGGTTGGCAGGCTCATAGGAGCTGATATGGACACTGTGGAGGATGACTTCCCCTTTTTCGATGGCAGCGTAGCTATCTTTGAGGTTGACTTTGCCGGCGCGGAGGGACTTTACTTCAGTGCCCTGCAAAACAATGCCCGTTTCGTAGAAGCCCAGAATTTCATAGTCATGGCGTGCTTTGCGGTTCTGGACGATGATTTTTATGCCATTCTTCTCCAGATCGGTCGAAGCTTTGTTTGTTGGTTTGGCGCTCATGGTTACCCCTTGACGGTAAGGGGATCCTCCTTTAACTTTTTAGCTGGGTGCCGAAGTGGCGAAATTGGTAGACGCGCTGCGTTCAGGGCGCAGTGGGGCATGCCCCCGTGGAGGTTCGAGTCCTCTCTTCGGCACCATTTTTATCTCTTTAAAAAATTAACGATTTAGGCCAGGCCGGGCAAGTTGATCGCCCGGCTTTCTCGTCTATTTTCAGTACTTCACGAAATACCCGTACCTATTTGGACCTCAAGGCCGGAGGGGATTTTGCCGGCGGCGTTTTATGGGGGGTGGAGCGAGGAAAAGAGGGCTCTGGGACTCAGAAGCCGTCTTAAAATTCCTGGTGAGCCCAAAGCCCGAGCGAAAAGGCGGGGGCCGGCGGAGGTTTTGAGATGGCTTCTCAGGCCTGCCTGGGGGGTGGCGGGGAGCAAGAGCGCCTTGGGCATCATAAAACGCCAGAGGCACAATCCCCGCACAGCCCCACCCGCCGATTCCGTGAAGTACTGATTTTCAACCCTGGAAAGGAGAGCAAACATGGCAAGCTTCCTCCACACCCGCATTCGCGTCAGCGATCTGGACCGATCTATTGACTGGTACTGTAAGCATCTGGGTTTTTCTCTGATCAACCGGTCGGATAAATCCCCGGCCGGCAATCACATCGCCAACCTCGAACTTCCCGGCAATGAACATACCTTCGAACTCACCTGGTCGGCGGACTACGAACTCAAGGTCCCGGAGGACCTCATGCATATTGCCATTGGGGTGCCCGATCTTATCGCTTTCTGTGACCGGCTTGAAAAAGACGGTATCGAAATCTGGCCTGAGGACTGGAGAGAGACCTTTGTCTCGGGAAGAAAAATGGCCTTCATCGATGATCCTGATGGCTATGAAGTAGAATTGTTAGAGAGGTAATCCGTCCCTTCCGGGGCATCTCTTCTTTGTCAAACCGCATCCGCGTAGATTCCGGTTTCACCCTCGGTTTTGCCGATGATCACCGCACCACAGGTATCGCTAAACACGTTGACCGAGGTCCTGCACATATCGAGAATACGATCTGTTACCCAGATGAGACCTACCGCCTCTAGGGGCAGGCCCACCACCCCGAGTATAATGGTGATGGCGACCAGACTGGAAGCTGGGATTCCCGCAACTCCTATGGACGTCAGCAAGGCCAGAAGCACCACGGTAAGCTGGGTGGCAAAACCCATCTCAAAACCTTGAAGCACGCCGTAGATCTGTCCAATAAAGACCACTACCACGCATTCGTACAGAGCCGTACCATCCATATTCACAGTAGCTCCAAGAGGCAGGGTAAAGCTGGTCGTGCGACCCGAAACGCCGGCGTCTCTCTCAACGGTCTCCATGGTCACCGGCAGGGTCGCCGCCGAGGAGGCGGTTGAGAATGCCGTAAGCAGCACCGGGGACATAGCTCTGTAGTGCTGGGCCGGATTGACGCGACCGATAAGTTTGAGCAACAAGCCCAGGGTTATGAAAAAATGGATGGCCAGGGCTAACAGCACCGTGAGGAAAAACAGGAGCAATGGTTTGAAGGCGCCAAATCCCGTCCGGATGATAATGGGCGCAACCAGCCCAAAAACACCAATGGGCGCAAACTTGATAATCAGATCGGTTATCTTCATCATAACGCTCTGGGTCCCTTCCCAGAACTTCCTTTGTGACTCGCGGAGAGACTCGGGAAGCCGGCTGATGAAGAAGCCAAAGAGGAGGCTGAAGGTAATCAGGCCGAGCAATTGACTATTATCGGTTGCAGCATCAATTATGTTCGGCGGCAACATGCGCAGAAAGATGTTTACCATATCCGAGGTCCCCTGCCCTGCAAACTTCTGGACGAACTCTTCGGAGGTTTCCGCTTGACCCAGTATTTGCTGGGCCAATTCCACCCCTACGACCCCGGGCTGGACTATGTTGACCAGAACCCAACCTGTAAGAATTGCCAGCAGGCCCGTCATCGAATAATAAATGAGTAGCTTCGAACCCATCCGGCCGAAGGCTCGGTCCGATCCAAGGCTCATAATCCCGCATATAATGGATGAAAAGATCAGCGGAACGACTATCATCTTCAGGGCATTTTTAAACAGATCACCGAGGAAGACACAGGTTGCAACAAGCCCTTGGGTAAAACCGCTGTCCTGTAGCCCTCCCACCTTGATGATGACCGCAAAGAGTGCTGCAGCCAAAATTGCCAGGGCGATTTGCCAGTGCAGTTTTAGTTTCATTGGTATTCTTTTCAATGGTTGCGTGACTTTAAAAGGAGTGCACGACCCGCCAACCTAGTGGAGCCCGACAGAAGTAATCAAAGTCATTAATATACAATATTCTACACCATATGAAAACGGGTGGATTATTTCCTCCAGGACGCGCTGGTATGTGCGCCACCATGGTCAGTGTCTGGAGTGATTCCCCGGGGTGCTTCCCCGACGGTAAGTAGCCAGTATACTCCACCCCGACCCGGATGGCTGATTCTTTTTCCAAATGTCGTGTTTCTCTCGTAGCTTACAGCTTCCACTTGAGCACAAGAAAACCGCCATAGCTTACTTTCTACAGCGGTTTAAATGGTACCCTCGGCGGGATTCGAACCCACGACCCACAGATTAGGAATCTGTTGCTCTATCCTGCTGAGCTACGAGGGCCCAAAAGCCGACAGACCGCAAGTGCTTCCCGAAGGAACTCGAGATCCGATGAGTTCTCTTTCTTTATAATTTAGCCTAAAATGCCCGGTGAAGCAAGAAAGCCTCCATCCTTCAATTTTTGGCCCGAGCGGCCCCTCAACCACTCTAAGCTCTTTATTTTATTGGACTTTTGCAAAAATCGGAAAATTTGTGGAAAATCACCACTCCATGCCGACTGCGGTAGCAATATCAGTCAAGCTCGCAAAAAGTCAAATTTGCAAAAGTCCAGTACTTATTTTCATATTCCTGTTGACTTTACCTGTAACTTCCATATTTTTACACCTGCGTTGCACGGAATCCTTGCTCGCCTGTTCAAACGAGATGGGGCGGCCCTCCTCCCTTCTCCGCCACGTTCTCAGTTAAAATAAACACCTTTAGATGGCTCAGATATTTCCTCGTAGCGCCAATTGGGCTTCAAAAGCCAGCATTCTCGTAGGACTCATCATCGTCGGCACCCTGCTTGGTTACATCCTCAATATCAACCGCACATATTACGTCAGCCAGGTGAATATACCAAGGGATCAACCCGTGCCCTTCAGCCACAAGCACCACGTCACCGGCATGGGTCTTGATTGTCGCTACTGCCATAGCACCGTTGAAGAGACCGCTTTTGCTGGTATCCCGCCCACGGAAACCTGCATGACCTGCCACTCCCAGATCTGGACAGAAGCGCCCATCCTCGAACCGGTTCGGGCCAGCTTTCGCGACAACAAAGCCCTGGAATGGACCCGGGTACACGATCTGCCCGACTTTGTTTTCTTCAATCATAGTATTCATGTCAACAAAGGGGTTGGTTGCCAGACCTGTCATGGTCAGGTCGACCAGATGCCGCTCATGTGGAAAGAGAATAGCCTCAACATGGAGTGGTGCCTGGAGTGCCATCGCGCCCCTGAGAAGTTCATTCGACCTCGCGAGGAAGTCTTCAACATGGCCTGGAAAGCCCCTGATGATCAGGAAGCTCTGGGTCGCCAACTCGTAGAGGAATACCAGATCAAGAAGGTTCAACTAACCGATTGCTCGATCTGCCACCGCTAATGAAAGAAAAAATTACCCGCAAAAGCCTGGAAATAAAAGATAACCGCACCTGTCTGCCCCAATCCGCTGGCCGCGAGCACTGGCGCAGCCTCGACGAACTCGCCCGCACAGATGAGTTTCAGGAAATGCTCCAGCGCGAATTCCCCGAGCAAGCCTCGGAAATGAATGACCCGGCGAGCCGGCGCAATTTCCTGAAGTTAATGGGCGCTTCCCTGGCTTTCGGAGGCCTCACGGGGTGTACCGTTCAGCCGGCTGAAAAAATCGTCCCCTATGTGCGCGCTCCGGAAAACATGCTTCCCGGCAAACCCTTGTACTATGCATCGGCCATGCCTCTGAGCGGGGTGGCTACCGGTATTCTGGTCGAAAGTCATATGGGGCGCCCCACCCATATCGAAGGCAATCCTCAACATCCAGGTAGTCTGGGCGGAGTCAATACCCTGATTCAAGCTTCGGTGCTCGACCTCTACGATCCAGACCGTGCCCAGACAGTCAAAAATGCCGGTCGGATCAGCACCTGGAGCAACTTTTTGCAGGACCTCAACCTAGGCCTGGAACGGCAGCGTCTCAAAAAAGGGGCCGGCCTGAGGATACTCACCCAAACAGTGGGTTCGCCTACTCTGGGCTACCAACTCAAGACCCTCCTCGAAGGGCTTTCCCAGGCCCGCTGGCACCAGTACGAACCTGCCAACCGCGACAACGTCAGAGCCGGTGCCATGCTCGCCTTTGGAGAGCCGGTCCACACCTATTGCGATTTTTCGCAAGCAGATGTGGTCCTCTCCCTGGACGCGGATTTTGCTTTCAGCGGCCCCGGCAATACCCGCTATGCCCGCGATTTTGCCGCTGGCCGCCGGCTCGCCGAGGGCGCCAAAGAAATGAACCGCCTCTACGCGGTGGAAAGCACCCCTACGGCCACCGGCAGTATAGCGGATCACCGCATGGCCTTGAGCACGGGGGAAATCGAGGCTTTCGCTCTGACCCTGGCCCGGAAGCTGGAGGTTTCCTGGACCTCGGAGGAAAAGCTCGAACCCTACGACGACGAGGCTGGCTGGTTAGAGCCTCTGGCGCGCGATCTGCGCAAGAATCGAGGTTCCAGCCTGGTTATCGCCGGCGACTACCAGGCCCCGGCCTTGCACGCCCTTGCCCACGCCATTAACGAGGCTTTGGGCAATGTCGGAAAAACCGTCCACTACACCGACCCCATCGAGGTGGAATCTGTAGACCAGAGCCAGTCCCTGCGGGAACTGGTGAACGACATAAGGGCCGGACAGGTAGACCTACTTGTCATCCTGGGCGGGGACCCGGTCTTCAATACACCGGCGGATCTGGAGTTTGGCCAGGCTCTACAGATGGTCGAGTTTCGCGCCTACCTGGGTATGTATGAAAACCAAACCTCGAATCTGTGTCACTGGCATATCCCCGAGTCCCACTACCTGGAATCCTGGAGCGACGCCCGCGCCTACGACGGCACGGTTTCAATCATCCAGCCCCTAGTTGAACCGCTTTATGGCACCAAATCCGCCCACGAACTGCTTGGAGCCATGAACGGTCAGACCGGCCGTCCGGTCCTCGACACCCTGCGAGAGTACTGGGCGAACCAGGCTGTCGCCGGGGACTTCGAGGAATTCTGGCTTCAGTCCCTGCACGACGGGGTGCTGTCCGACACTGCCCTGCCCGCCAAAACCGTCACCCCGAACAAAAACCTGCGGATTCCCACGGGAATTGGCCGCGGCCTGCAAGAAGAGGAACTCGAACTGGTTTTGCGGCCGGATCCGCTGATCTGGGACGGCCGTTTTGCCAACAACGGCTGGTTGCAGGAAACCCCCAACCCCATCACCAAGCTTACCTGGGACAACGCCGCCCTTTTAAGTCCGGCCACCGCAAAGCGTCTGGGGGTCCAAAACGAGCAAATAGTTCATTTGAATTACCAGGGCCGCTCCATCAGCGCTCCTGTATGGATCGCGCCAGGCCAGGCCCGCGATGTAGTGACCGTCCACCTGGGCTATGGTCAGATCCGCAGCGGTCGGGGCGGCACCGATGCCGGCTTCAATGCCTATGCGCTGCGGCCGTCCACCCATTTGTGGGGCGGAAAAGGCCTGCAGATCGCCAAAACCTTTGAGCGCCATCCACTGGCCTGCACCCAGGACCACCACAGCATGGAGGGCCGCCACCTGGTCCGCCACGGCAACCTGCAGGAGTACAAAAAGCATCCAACCTTCGCCCGGGAAGAGGGCCACAATTTCCCCGCGGATTTCACCCTTTACTCCGGGTTTGAGTACAACGGCAATGCCTGGGGCATGACCATTGACCTGAACGCCTGCATCGGCTGCAATGCCTGTTCCGTGGCCTGCCAGTCCGAAAACAATATCCCGGTCGTGGGCAAGGAAGAGGTGCTCAATGCACGGGAAATGTCCTGGATCCGCATCGACCGCTACTACGCCGGCGATATGGACGATCCCGAGATCCTCCACCAGCCCGTCCCCTGTCAACAGTGCGAAAACGCCCCGTGCGAGCTGGTCTGTCCGGTGACCGCAACCTCGCACAGCGAAGAAGGTCTCAACGACATGGTCTACAACCGCTGCGTGGGCACCCGTTACTGTTCCAACAACTGTCCTTACAAGGTCCGGCGCTTTAATTTTCTGCAGTACGCGGACCGCGACACCGAGAGCTTGAAGTTACAGAAAAATCCCGATGTAACCATACGAGCACGCGGGGTGATGGAAAAGTGCACCTATTGCGTCCAGCGCATCAACACCGCGCGCATCGAGTCCAAGAAGGCCGGCCAACCCATCCGCGACGGCCAGATCAAAACCGCCTGCCAGCAAGCCTGTCCCACTGAGGCCATTGCCTTTGGAGATATCAACGATCCCAAGGCCAAGGTGGCCAAGCTCAAGGCCAGTCCGCTCAACTACGAGATCCTGAACGAATTGAACACCCGGCCCCGCACCTCTTACCTAGCCCGGGTGAACAATCCCAACTCGGAGATAATCGAGAGCTGATATGCCAGAGGCTGCAACTTCATCTGGAAAGCCCTATATCCCCCCCCCCTCCGAACTGGGTCCCGGTCAGACCTCCTACACCTCGATCACCGAGAAGCTCAGTTCGATCGCGCTGACTCGCTCCACCCCCCTGTCGTGGTGCGCCGCCTGTTTGGTGGGCTTCCTTCTGCTCCAGGCGTTTCTCATCTCCGTGGCCTACCTGTTCTACGAAGGCGTGGGCATCTGGGGACTCAACGTCCCGATCGGTTGGGGTTTTGCCATCATCAACTTCGTCTGGTGGATCGGGATCGGCCATGCCGGGACCCTGATCTCGGCCATCCTCCTGCTCTTCCGCCAGAAGTGGCGCACCTCCATCAACCGCTCCGCCGAGGCCATGACCATTTTCGCGGTGATGTGCGCCGCCATGTTTCCGCTCATCCACACCGGTCGTCCCTGGCTGGCGGTGTACTGGCTTTTGCCCTACCCCAACTCCATGGGCATCTGGCCGCAGTTCCGCAGCCCCCTGATCTGGGATGTCTTTGCCGTCTCTACCTACTTCACGGTATCCCTGCTCTTCTGGGTCATGGGCATGATCCCGGACTTCGCCAGTTTCCGGGATCGCGCCAGGCATCGCATCACTCAGGTCTTCTTCGGGGTTCTCGCCATGGGCTGGCGCGGTTCGGCCATCCACTGGGAGCGCTACGAGATGGCCTCCCTGCTAATGGCCGGTCTGGCCACCCCCCTGGTCCTGTCGGTACACAGCATCGTGAGTCTCGACTTTGCCATTGCCATTATACCCGGCTGGCACACCACCATTTTTCCACCTTACTTCGTGGCCGGGGCCATCTACGCCGGGTTTGCCATGGTGCTGACCCTGATGATTCCGGTGCGCCGGATCTTCGGACTGGAGGACTTCATCACCGACCGCCACCTCGAGAACATGGGCAAAGTCATGCTGGTTTCGGGGCTGGTCGTGGCCTACGGCTATTTTATGGAACAATTCATGGCCTGGTACAGCGCCAGCGTCTACGAAGGTTATATGATGCAAAACCGCATGCACGGTCCTTATGGGCACTACTACTGGTTGCTCATCCTGTGCAATATTATCGTACCGCAACTCCTCTGGGTCAAAAAGGCCAGGACCAGTACCATCTGGCTCTTCATCGTCTCGATGTTCATCAACGTGGGGATGTGGCTGGAGCGCTTCATCATCGTGGTAGTCAGCCTGCATCGGGACTTCATGCCCACCTCCTGGGACATGTACTATCCCACCATCTGGGACTGGGCCACCTATATTGGTACCATCGGGCTCTTCCTCTTCCTGTTCGCCCTCTTCATTCGGGGGCTGCCCTTGATTGCAATCCACGAAATACGCGCTCTCCTGCCCCTTGGAGGCAAAAAAATAGCTGAGCACCATGAATAGAGAATCTTCTCCTCCATTTTTTTATGGCTTGATGGCCGAATTCGAAGGGCCCGAAGACCTGCTCAGCGCAGCAAAGCGTGCCTACGAAGCCGGCTATCGCAAACTGGATGCCTACTCTCCGCTCCCCATTCACGGGCTGAGCGCCGCCATCGGCTTTCCCCGTACCAATCTGGGTTACGCAACCTTTATCTGCGGCCTGATAGGAGCTATTTCAGGGTACGGCCTGCAGTACTGGATCCACGTAATAGACTACCCTATCAACATCGCGGGACGTCCACTCCATAGTGGTCCCAGTTTCATACCCGTGACCTTTGAGCTGACCATACTTTTTGCCGCCTTCGGCACTTTCTTTGGCATGCTGATCGCCAATCGACTGCCCACGCCCTATCATCCCGTATTCAACCTCCCCAGCTTTGCCCGGGCCAGCCAGGATCGTTTTTTCCTCTGTATCGAAGCCGAAGACCCCCAATTTGATGCCGAAGAGACCAGGCGTTTTCTCGAAGATCTGAATCCCCAAGAGGTATCCCAAGTGGAGCACTGACAACATGGTTTCGTTCAAGGCTACAAAATGGCTGTGGGTTGGTCTGGTCTTTCTCCTGTATTTCGCCGCGGGGTGTGAACTGCGTCAGGCCATGTACAACCAGCCCAAACTCGATCCCCTCGAGGCCTCGGATTTCTTTGCCGATGGGCTCTCCGCCCGTCAGCCTGTCCCGGGAACCGTGGCCCGGGGCCAACTGCGCTTTGACAAGCACCTTTATCAGGGCAAGGTAAACGGGGAATTGGCCACTACTTTGCCCGTGGAATTGAGTAAAGGCCTCCTCACAAGAGGCCAGGAGCGCTACAATATCTACTGTTCCCCCTGTCACGATCGCACCGGTCGAGGCAATGGCATGGTCGTCCAGCGCGGTCTCAAACAACCGCCCTCCTTTCACGAGGAACGCTTGCGGGAAGTTGCCATAGGCCATTTCTTCGACGTTATGACCAACGGTTTCGGCGCCATGTACAGTTATGCCTCCCGCATATCGGTAGAGGATCGCTGGGCTATTGCCGCCTACGTACGCACCCTGCAATTCAGCCAGAACGCGGAATTCAACCAGCTACCGGAAGAAGATCAAAGGCATTTAAAATGAACAACGAACGGATCGTCCAGCACACAGAGGCCCTAAAACCACGTCTGGAGAGCTTGCAGAACATCGCCCTCGTCGGCGGCGCGCTGGGAATGGCCGCCACGATTGCCGGCTATTTTACCCAAACAGACCAGTTCTTCCGTTCTTACCTGCTTGCCTTTGTCTACTGGATCAGCCTGTCCATGGGCAGTCTTGGGGTCCTGATGATGCATCACCTCGCCGGGGGGCGGTGGGGATTCTCTATTCGGCGCTTGCTCGAAGCCGGGACCCGGACCTTGCCTTTGATGTTCATCCTGCTTTTGCCCATCCTCTTTCTGGGTTTGCACGATCTTTACCACTGGACCCATACAGATTCTCTCGATGAGATCCTGAAAAAAAAGAGCAGTTATCTTAACGAACCCTTCTTTATCGCCCGGAACTTGATCTACTTCCTCGTCTGGGGGTTGATGGCCTTTTACCTAAACCGCTGGTCCACTCAGCAGGACGGCATCACCGAGACCCATCCCACGCGCAAAATGCAGCGCCTCAGTGGTCCCGGGGTTGTCATCTATGCTCTGACCATGACCCTGGCCGGTGTAGACTGGATCATGTCCCTGGAGCCCCACTGGTTTTCCACTATCTTCAGCGCCATTTACATCATCGGGCAGATTCTCCTGACCTGGGCCTTTATGATCCTGGTAGCTGTGCCTCTTTCGAGCCGGCAACCCCTCGACCAGTTGCTCACCAATGAGCGTCTGCGGGATCTGGGGACCTTCATGCTGGCTTTTGTCATGTTGTGGACCTATACTTCATTCTCACAGCTGCTGATCATCTGGGCGGGCAATCTTCCAGAGGAGATAACCTGGTACATGACCCGACTCAAAGGCGGTTGGCTGACCCTTGGCTACCTGATGATCGCCCTGCACTTTGCCCTGCCTCTTGTCCTGCTGGTCTCCAGCCGTATCAAAGCCCGGATTCCCATCCTGGTCAGCATAGCCCTGGGGCTGGTCATCATGCGTCTGGTGGACCTGTTCTGGATCACCGCCCCGGCATTCGACCGCGACCAATCCGGACTGAGTGTCCACTGGCTGGATATTGCGATTCCAATCGGCATGGGGGGAATCTGGGTTTCCTACTTTTTCTGGCACTTAAAAAGGCGCTCGATCATAGCCCTCAACGACCCTCGATTCGAGTACCTACTCAGTCGTGAAGACGAGCACAACCATGGATAAATCTGCGGAATCTAACCCCGGCCACGAAAAGACCGATGTCCCGGCTCGTCCCCTGGCCAACATAGGGATTGCAATTGTAGTACTGGTGGGGGGCTCCTTCCTGGCAATCGCTATAATGTTCAAGGTCTTTGACTACTACCAGCCCAGGTTCGACAGGCCCCCTCATCCCATGGCCGACAAACGCCAGGTGAGTTCTGCTCCGCGGATCCAGATTGACCCTCCCCAGCAAAAGAAGGATCTGCGGCAAATCGAGGATCATTTGCTCACCACCTACGACTGGGTGGAACAGGACGAGGGCTTGGTCAGGATTCCGATAAAACGCGCCATCGAAATCCTCGCCGAGAAGAATCTCCCGGTCAAGACCGGCAGTCCCGCGGCCCAGTAGATTACCATGTTGAGTTTTAATTTTAGCGATAATGAGTTCAGCCGCCGCCGAACCAAGCCCACGGGCGTTCTCTTTGGCATTCTACTGCTGATTCCCTCTTTTGCGGTTGCCCAATCTATAGAAGAGGGCAAGTTCGCCGAGATCGGCATCGACCAGAAACTCGATGAGCAATTGCCGCTGGATCTGGTCTTTAACAACGAAAAAGACCGGCAGGTTGCCCTGCGGGAATACTTCGGTGATAAACCGGTCGCTCTGTCCCTGGTCTACTACGAATGCCCCATGCTCTGCACCCAGGTGCTCAACGGCTTGCTGCGCAGCCTGCAAACCCTCGCCTTTGACGTGGGCCGGGAGTTCGAGGTGGTCACCGTGAGCTTTGATCCGGGCGAAACCCCTGCCCTGGCCGCTGCCAAAAAAAAGGAATACCTCAAGCGCTACGACCGGGAAGGAGCGGAAAAAGGCTGGCACTTTCTGACCGGGACCCAGGATCAGATCGACCGGCTTACCAAGGCTGTCGGCTTCCGCTATCAGTACGATGCGGAAACCGACAACTACGTCCACGCCAGCGGCATCATGGTCCTGACTCCCCAGGGCAAATTGGCCCGTTACTTCTATGGTATTGAATACGCGCCCAAAGACCTGCGCCTGGGCCTGATCGAAGCGGCCGACAACAAGATTGGATCCCCTGTTGACCAGTTGCTCTTACTGTGCTACCGTTATGATCCGACCACTGGAAAATACGGACTGGTCATTATGAATTCCCTGCGGATCGCCGGTTTTGCCACGGTTGCGATCCTGGCGCTTTTTGTCGCGATCATGCTGAGACGCGAACGCAAACAAGGTTTGAACCAAGTCGAGTCCTAAAGGACAATGCATCAATGTCGAGTGAATTTGATCTGCTTCCAGAAAGGGCGTCTACCTTCGCCTGGCAGGTAGACGCCCTCTATATAGTCCTGGTTGTGCTCACCGCGATCTTCACCGTGGGGATCTGCCTGGCGATCCTCTACCTGGCGGTAAAATACCGACGCCGCTCAGAGGATGAGCGACCGAAACCCATTCACGGTTCGATTCTCCTGGAGTTGTCCTGGAGCATCATCCCGCTCATCATGGCCATAGGGGTTTTCGCCGTGGGAGCGGATATTTATTTTCGCATGTACCGCTCGCCGGCCGATCCGATCGATATCTACGTGGTAGGCAAGCAATGGATGTGGAAAGTCCAGCATCCCGAAGGCAAGCGCGAGATCAACGAATTGCACGTTCCGCTTGGCCAGCCCGTGCAACTGACCATGGCTTCGGAGGACGTGATCCACAGCTTTTACATTCCGGCCTTCCGGACCAAGAAAGACGTGGTTCCGGGCCGCTATACGACCTTGTGGTTCGAAGCTACCAGGCTCGGCGAGTACCACCTGTTCTGTGCCGAGTACTGCGGCACCCAGCACTCCACCATGATCGGCAAGGTCACCGTCATGGAACCGGACGACTACCAAAACTGGCTCAGTGGCGGGGTTGCGGGCGAGACCATGGCCCAAGCCGGCGAGCGCCAGTTCCAGCAACTGGGTTGTCATACCTGCCATAAGACCACCTCCACCGGGCGCGGTCCTTCCCTGGTGGGCACCTTCGGCAAGCCCGTGCAGCTGGACAACGGAGAGGAAGTAATGGTCAATGAAGCCTATGTGAGGGAGTCCATCCTCAACCCCCAGGCCAAGGTGGTCCACGGCTTCAAACCGATCATGCCCACCTTTCAGGGGCAAATCAGCGAAGAAACCTTGTTGCAGATCGTCACCTATATCCAGTCCCTGGGCGAGGCCGAATAAGCAGAAAGGCAGAAGGAAGGTGTGAAATGAGCACCGCTACAATTGCACAACCCCATACCAACGGCAGCTCGGAAAACTACCTCAATACCAGCTATGGCATAAAATCCTGGCTGCTGACCCTGGATCACAAGCGGATTGGCATCCTCTACCTGGTAACCATAACCCTTTTCTTCATACTGGGAGGGATATTCGCTTCGATGATCCGGCTCGAATTGATGACCCCCCAGGCCGATCTGGTCGAGTCCGAGACCTACAACAAGCTGTTCACCATGCACGGCGTGGTCATGATTTTCTTCTTCCTGATCCCTTCGGTCCCCGCCGTGCTGGGGAACCTGGTTCTGCCCATCATGATCGGGGCCCGCGATGTGGCCTTTCCCCGCATCAACCTGCTCAGCTGGTACTGCCTGGTCTTTGGCGGATCCCTCGGAGCCCTGGCCATCATGCTGGGCGGCATAGACACAGGGTGGACCTTCTACACCCCCTACAGCAGCACCTATTCCAACTCCTATGTCGCCCTGGCCCTTACAGGGGTTTTTATCAATGGTTTTTCCTCGATTCTCACCGGGGTGAACTTCGTCACCACGGTCCACAAGATGCGAGCCCCGGGCATGACTTGGTTCCGCATGCCCCTGTTCATCTGGGCCCAGTACGCCACCAGCCTGCTCATGATCCTGGGCACCCCGGTGGTGGCCATCACCTTGTTGCTGGTCGCCCTCGAGCGGGTACTCAAGATCGGCATCTTCAACCCTTCCCTGGGCGGCGATCCGGTCCTGTTCCAGCACCTCTTCTGGTTCTACTCGCACCCGGCCGTGTACATCATGATCGTGCCCGGATTCGGCGTAATCAGCGAAGTGGTCTCCTGTTTTGCCCGCAAGCGCATCTTCGGCTACTCCTTTGTGGCCTTTTCCAGCTTGGCGATTGCCGTGCTTGGTTTTCTGGTCTGGGGGCACCATATGTTCACCACCGGCCAGTCGATGTACGCGGGCATGGTCTTTTCCTTCATCACCTTCCTGATCGCCGTGCCCACGGCCATAAAAATCTTCAACTGGACGGCCACCCTCTACAAGGGATCGGTCTCCCTGGATTCGCCCATGCTCTATGCCCTGGGCTTTATCGGCTTGTTCACAGTTGGAGGCTTGACCGGCCTCTTCCTTTCAACCCTGGCCGTGGATGTTCACCTCCACGACACCTACTTCATCGTGGCCCACTTTCACTACGTCATGGTCGGGGGCATGGTCATGGCCTTTCTGAGCGGCCTGCACTTCTGGTGGCCCAAATTCATGGGCCGCATTTACCCTGAACTCTGGGGAAAATGTGGCGCCATCCTCATCTTCGCCGGCTTCAATCTGACCTTTTTCCCCCAGTTTGTCATGGGCTATCTGGGCATGCCGCGGCGCTACCATGTGTATCCAGAGGAGTTTCAGATCATGCACGTCATGTCCACGGCCGGTGCCATGGTTTTGGGCCTGGGGTACCTGATCGTGTTTATTTACCTGCCCTGGTCCCTGTTTAAAGGCCGCAAGGCCCCGGCCAATCCCTGGCAGGCCAAGGGTCTCGAATGGGAAATACCGACGCCCCCTCCCCTCCACAACTTCGAGGTCATGCCCGTAGTTACGCAGGAGGCCTATGCCTACGAAGAGGAGGGTGGAGTCACGGCCATTTCAGAGGAATCAACCCACCCCGGGCAAGCAAAGCAGGAGGAGGAACTTGTCTGACTCACACGCCACTGCTCTGCAGCACCAATTCGACGACCTGGATCAACAATACCAGGCCTCCAACATGGGAATGTGGGCCTTCATCGCCCAGGAAATCCTGTTCTTCGGCGGACTCTTCGGTGGTTACACGGTCTATCGCAACCTCTACACCCGCGCTTTTGTAGAGGGCAGCCATCACCTGCCCATATTCTGGGGGGCCCTCAACACCGCGGTTCTCATCGCCAGCAGTCTCACCGTGGCCCTGGCGGTCCGCGCGGCCCAGCAAGGCAAAAGCAAGGCCATCTTCGGCTGGATCATAGGCACCATGATCCTGGGCAGCGTCTTTCTCGGGGTAAAGGTGATCGAGTACAGCGATAAGTACGAGCGCCACCTGATCCCCAGTACCTCCTTCGCGTACGAAGACCCGCTTCCGGCTGGGGTTACCGAGGGTCAGATGAAGATCTTCTTTTCCTTTTATTTTGTCATGACCGGCATGCACGCCCTGCACATGGTCATCGGCATCGGCATCATGCTCTGGCTGTTGCCCAAGATTTGGCGCGGCATCTATACAGCGGAATACTTCAACCCGATCGAAAATTTTGGCCTCTACTGGCACTTCGTGGATATCATCTGGATCTTTCTTTTTCCCCTTCTCTACCTTATCGGCGGACGGCACTGATGGAAGAGCATCGCGCAGAACACCACGCATTACCCATCACATTATACCTGCTGGTCTTCTTTGCGCTCATGGTTGGCACGGCTCTCACCGTGGCCGTCGCCTACGTGAACATAGGCTGGCTGAATACCCCGGTGGCCCTGGCCATCGCCGTGGGCAAGGCCGTCTTGGTCGTCCTCTTCTTCATGCACGTACGGTATAACACCCCTTTGATGTGGGTCTTTGCCGGCGCCGGTTTTTTCTTTTTACTCATCCTGCTCGCCCTGACCCTGCAGGACTTTTATACCAGGCCCTGGGAGGCCCCGGCGCCGGTGGAATTCCTCGATCCTGCGGATGGGCCCTTTTAATATTCTCTAGCCATAAACAAAAAAGCCCAGGGCAGTATCGCCGCCCCGGGGCTTTTGCCTGGGGTTTCTCTCTATATCGACCGCACCAAAACAAGAATGGCACTGTGGGGCACGACCACGAATTTTTCGGTATCGAATTTGATCTCTACGACATCCTTGCGCAGAAAGATGGCGTGATCCCCCTTCTTGGCCTGTAAGGGGATATAGCGCATGGAATCTCCCGATCCCTCGCTCCAGGGCGTTCCATCGTCCTCTGACCGGGGAGGCAGTGGAATTCCCGGACCAACCTCTTCAATCGTACCGCTTTGAACCGTTTCCTTTTCCAGAGCGGTTGGGGGCAGATAGAGCCCCACCTCGGTGCGCTCTTCGACGTCGTCCAGCCGCAGTAATACCCGATCCGCTACCACCACCAGTTCTCTATCACCTCGAAGCATAAGATCCAGCAACTCCTCGTCTTTGCCAGCGTTTGGAAGGCTTCTTAGAGTCCACCACCACTTTGCTGCAGCAACTTGGCTACAAGTGCGGTCCAACCGGTCTGATGGCTGGCCCCCAGACCAGCGCCATTGTCACCATGAAAATATTCGTAAAAAAGGACCAGATCCTTCCAGTGGGGATCGTGATTGAAAATGGTCCGAGTGCCATTCACGGGACGTACCCCTTCCCCGTCCTTGAGGAACAGCCGGCAAAGCCGGCGGGAAAGTTCCGCGGCCACATCCCACAAAGACAGCATCTGTCCCGATCCAGTGGGACACTCCACCTTGAAATTATCCCCATATATAGTAATAGAACTTTTGCAAAGATTCAATTATCAGATAATTCAGCGGAAACCACACCGGCCCTCGCCAGTTGGAATTCCCTCCAAAAAGGCCGATCGTGGATTCAGCCGGTTCGTAATCCACTCGATAATCCTCGCCATTGGCCTGGAAGATATAGGGATGTTCCAGGTGGTGACGCGAAAGAGCGCGGATACCATAAGGCGAGAGGAATTCCCGCTCGTCGAGCATGGGCCGCAGGACCCGTCGCAAGCGTTCCCTTCCGACAATGGCCAGGAGGGCGCTTTTTTCTCCCGGGCGCTCACGGTAGGACACGTGATCGCGCAGATGGGCATGGTTGTTAATAAACCACAGCATACGGCGCTTGAACCCGGGCAGGGCATCGACCGTCTCCGGCTCGAGCGTCTCTACCGCGAACAGGGTAATCAAGCCCACCATGGAGCGAATCTTGAGCAGGATATTGCCGCTGCCATCCGGCAGGGACAGCGCATCGTAAAAAAATCCATCCTCCTCGTCCCACAGCTGCAGGTTTTCATCCCCCAGATGGTTGATGGCATGTGCAATGTACACAAAGTGTTCGAAAAACTTGCTGGCGATATCCGAATAAGCCCTGTTGCCTCGTGCCAGCTCCAGAGCAATAGCCAGCATATTCAGGCAAAACATCCCCATCCAGCTGGTGGCATCCGACTGGTCAACGCGGCCCCCGGTGGGCAGGGGCGCAGAGCGGTCGAAAACCCCTATATTATCCAACCCCAGGAAACCACCCTCAAAAATGTTGTTGCCGGCGGCATCCTTGCGGTTTACCCACCAGGTGAAATTCAGCAGGAGTTTGTGAAAGGCGCGCTCGAGAAACGCCTGGTCGCCCTTGCCTTTGAAACGTTTCTCGATTTTGTAAACCCGCCATATCGCCCAAGCGTGGACCGGCGGATTCACATCGTCAAAGGCCCATTCGTAGGCTGGAATCTGCCCGTTGGGATGCATGTACCATTCCCGCAAAAACAAGATCAACTGGCTTTTGGCAAAATCCACATCCACCAGGACGAAGGGGATGCAGTGGAAGGCCAGGTCCCAGGAGGCGTACCAGGGATATTCCCACTTGTCGGGCATGGATATGAATCTTCGTTATACAGGTGTGTCCAGGCCTGGTTGCGCGGATTCCGGCGGTCTGGCAGGGGGGCTCCTTCTTCATTTTGCTTAAGCCAGCGCTTGACCTCATAGTGGTAGAACTGCTTGGACCACAAAAGCCCTGACAGAGCCTGGCGCTGCACATTCCTGGCATCTTCGGACAGCCCCTCACAGACAATCGTGTCGTAAAACTCGTCGGCTTCTTTTCTGCGCTGTTCGAAGATCCTTTCTCCTTCGCCGCCCCCCAGGGGACTTTCGTCGGGTATGCGATCCATCAAGCGCAGGTGAAGCTCCGCTCTGCCGCCCGCTGCCAACTCCGCGAAATAATACCCGGCGGCCTTCGTGCCCACCTGACCGCGATTGATCGTCCCTGGTTCGCCGTGGACGATATATTGGTCAAAGCCATCCTTCACATAGGGAGTCGAGTTTTCTTCCCCATAGAGACGCTGTCGGTTGGTCTCGTTTTCGGTGAACAACAACTCAGGGCTATCCTGGAGAAAGAGCCAGCGCCTCCCCAGGGTTGGGTGGTTGCATTCGATCGCTGTACATCCATCCAGGGGTGCAGTTTGTTCAAGGGCTGGTCTATCTTCTTCCTGATTCACCCGCCAGGTATTGCGGAACCACAGCGTAGGCAACAGGTGCAAAGGGGCTGGGGCTGGCCCTCTGTTTATCGCCGAAACGCGCACACATATATCTTCGACATCGACCTTGGCGTATTCTACATACACGTCAAAATAGCGTTGTTCGTCTAAAGCCCCCGTGTCAAGTAACTCGTATTCCTCCTGAGCACGCGGACGTTGGCGATTGCTCCAGACCAGATCTTCATACGGAAATGCCCTCTGTGGGTACTTGTAGAGGTACTTCATGTAGGAATGGGTGGGGGTGTTGTCCAGATAGAAATTAATACGGTCAAGTCCTATTTTTAGTTGAAACAGTTCAGGCTCCGTTGGCTCAAGCCGACAGGGCTTGGGGTTGTAGTTTTAATTCGGTTTGAATAGCGTGGCGTAGCATGGGTAGATAGTGGACGCCTTTCACCTTTCGTAAACGCGGTTCGATATCGAGCAAGGCCGTGGCCAACCAGCGGTAGCGTTGGGCCGAGGTCTTCCACACCTTGACGTTGCGGGTTAATTGACCCACCTGACTGTTGAGCGATTCAATACAATTGGTCGTCCGAAAACTCATTTTCAGATAGGGCATCAAGCCCAATCGATGCAGGGTCAAGGGGTCTTCCAACCCTTCTTCCAAACGGTGAAGAGCGGACTGATTCATCCGCTGTAAGCCGGGTTTGAGGGCGTCTAATTGGGCTTGGGCCCGTTCGTAGGTTTCCTGGTCATAGGTTTTTTGTAGTTTTCGGCGCAGGGGGGCCTGTTCGTTTTTGGGCAGATAGGAGACGACGTTTTCGCGTTTGTGCCACTGGCAGCGCTGGATCAGGACATAGCCTTGCAAGGCTTTGGTCCGGGCGTTATAGAACCCTTTGGAGCCATCGATAAGGGCCAACAGCCCCTCTTCATAGCGCAAACCGCGTCGGATTAGATCCTGGATAAATTGACGGCAGCCCCGTTCATTTTCACTAGCGGCCTGGAGGAAGCCCAGGGGGATTTTCTCTCCTTCTATAGTGATGCCTAAGGCAATGATCATCTCTTCGTCGGCAAAGGTTTTGCCATCCACGAACAGGGCCACCAGATCATATGCTGCCAGGGAACGCTCTTGAAACGGTTGCAGCTTACGCGCCGTGGCCTTGATAAAGCGGCGTGATACCGACGACGAGGATAAGCCAAAAGCCGGGGGTACGGCTTCGGCACAGGTTGCATACTGTCGGGTGGACAGGCCTTGGAGCAGTCGTACCAGCAAGCCGTCATCTACTTGACGAGGAATCTGTAACGCCTGGTAGGCTTCCAAGAGCACTTCGGTCTGGGTCTCGACAGTACGCACCCGAGGGACCTGGATGGGCAGTTTCTGGTCGGCCAGATAGACCGAGCCGGGTTGACGGCCCCATCGACGATGGGCTTGATCGGCCTCTTTACGCTCGTAGCGAGGCCCCGCCAGGGTTACCTCCTCTTGCAGTAGGGGCGATACCGCGTCCAGCCCCAAGGGGATCAACGCTTGAATCAGGGCGATACGAGTATCCAACGCGTCGATCGCCTCGGCGGGGACGGCATCCAAGGGCTTGACGGACGAATCAGGAGGGGCTAGCTTCTTCATTTCAGGCTCCTTGCGTTGTTTGAGATACGGAAACATGGGTATGTTCTCCGCATCAAATATAACGAAGGGAGCCTGTGTTGTTTCAACTAAGATAGGGACATCTTCAATAATACTCCTTGACATCCTCGCCGTGGTTGCCCTCATTGCCGGTGAGTCCAAAGAGCCTTTCCTTGAGAATGGGATCTTTGCCATTCCACAACCCCAAAGCC
The DNA here is from genome assembly GCA_965219385.1 of Candidatus Latescibacterota bacterium. Taxonomy (GTDB): domain Bacteria; phylum Latescibacterota; class UBA2968; order UBA8231; family UBA8231; genus CBDCNM01. The sequence goes on from CBDCNM010000001.1 coordinate 1,062,564, forward strand.
AGACAGAGCCGCTGATGATTATCACATACCCCCGCGATTCCATCCTCACCCCAGCGGTAGGCTTTGGAGCGCGCTAAATCATGGGGTAAGTATTCCCAGGCGCTCCCGTCGGAACTGTAGTCTTCCCGCACAGTCCCCCAGGAACGTTCGCTCAAATACGGCCCCCAGCGCTTCCAGTGTTTTTCTCGCCGCAGCGATTCCTGTAAACGTTGGTTTTCGGCAATTACAGGCGGTTGGCTCAAGATTACCTCGAGGACAATTTACAGAGATCTTTTCAAGAAAGCCCACGGATTGATCCATGGGAGGGTCAATTGGGCAAATCTTCAGCTGCGTTGATGCCCGCTCCGATTATACCGGCCTGGTTGCGCAGTTGTGCCGGCACCACCTCTGTATTTACGGTCAAGAGAGGCAGGAATTTCTCGTATTTCTTACTGATTCCTCCCCCGATTATGATCAATTCCGGCCATAAATAAAATTCCATGCGTTTGAGGTATTCGTCCACCCGGCCTCCCCATTTTTTCCAGCTCAACCCCTCTCTTTCGCGCACAATGGACGCCGCCTGCTTCTCGGCGTTCTTTCCGTTGAGCTCTATATGGCCAAACTCGGTATTGGGCACCAGCTTCCCATCGACAAAGAGCGAGGAGCCGATCCCGGTGCCTAGTGTAATGATCAGGACCACTCCTCGCCGCTGGCGCCCCGCGCCGAAGCGCATCTCTGCCAGACCAGCGGCATCGGCATCGTTGACCACGGCGACAGAGCAGCCCGTTGCCTCGGTAAACACATGCTGGGCATTGACCCCGATCCACTTTTTCGATACGTTGGCGGCAAGGGCAACTTCGCCCTGTCGTACAACCCCGGGAAAACCACAGCCTACCGCCCCCTCCCAACCAAAGTGCTCCACAATTGCGGCAACGGTTTGCGCCATAGCCTCCGGAGTAGCTGGCTGAGGGGTGAGAAAACGGATCCGCTCGGTTTTCAATACCCCCTTTTCCACATCCACCAGAGCCCCCTTGATGCCAGTACCTCCGATATCAACTCCAAGAACCCCCATAAGCCTTTCACCTGTGGACTTTTACTCTGGGTGGGGTGACACATCGCCTAAATGGGATACACCTCCAGGTATCGCCGTTTGATGCCCAGCAGAAAAATTAAATAGGAGCGATAACATGAGCAAATCCACTATCAGCCTTCTTGAACTGGGAGTCTTAGTTATATTCGCAGAAAATGCCACCCGGAGAAGCTTTCTGATCGGTTTGAAGCCACTTCCCGATCAGGTCTAGCTGCTTTTGGATCTCGTTTTCGCTCATATTCTCCGAAGTGGATTTATCCCAAAGAAACTCCATGTACCCGCCCAAATCCTGTGAATAGTCGATGCTGTCTTGGCGGAAATTTTCGAACAAGTAGGGCTCACCAGTCTTATCACATTCACCGTTTATGGAGATGTTGGCAACGTACCAGCCGTTATCTGTCTTGCTTATCTTGTAACGATCAATATGCCCCCAGCTAGTGTTTCGTCGTAGAAATTCGTTCACAAAGTCTCTTGATTTTCGCGAGGGTGGAATCGACCGTAGCGGTCCACACGAAAGGGGGCGCGTTGGCGTTCCATTGGGCGGTGTACCGTTCGATGCGCTCGATGCGCTCCCGTACCGTGCGGAACGAGTCCCGCCGAACCGCCTGACGGGTGATGATGTTGAACCAAATTTCTACCTGATTGAGCCACGAAGCATAGGTGGGGGTGTAGTGAAGGTGAAATCGGGGGCGCCGCGCCAGCCACTGCTTGACCTTGGCATGCTTGTGGGTGGCGTAATGGTCGACGACGAGATGCACGTCGAGACCGCCGGGCACGTTGCCCTCGATGTGGCCTAGGAACTGGAGAAACTCCTGGTGACGATGACGAGGCTTGCACGGGGTCATCCCTTCGCCGGTGGCCACGTCCAGGGCGGCAAACAGGGGGGGGTGCCGTGGCGCTTGTAGGCGTGCGTAACCCCTTCCACGTAGCCCAGGCCCAGGGGGTAGCAGGGGCTGACTTCGTTCCAACGCCTGGATCGGACTCTTCTCGTCCACGCACAGCACCAGGGCGTGCTCGGGTGCGTACTTTGTCGACCAAGAAAGGATCGGTGGAAAGCTTGAAGGGCTTGTGTCGGTGGGGCTGCAAACCATACGTGCGCCAGATGCGATGCACCGCGTCCTTGGTCAGGCCCGTCTCCGCGCCCATGGAGCGCACCGACCACTGGGTTTGGTCTTTGGGCTTGGTCTTCAGCGTCTTGTATACCACCTCGGCTACCTGCTCGTCGGTGATCGATCGCGGCGCCCCTGAGCGCCGCTCATCATACAAGCCATTGAGTCCGTTTTCGAGAAAACGCTGGCGCCCCTTGCCGACCGTAGCGCGGGTCACGCCCACCGCACCAGCGACCGCTTCATGGGGCCAGCCTTCGGCCGCTAGCAGGACGATCTCCGCTCGCCGCACCAACCCGTGTGGGAGGCTCCGTGAATGGGCCATCGATTCCAATTGTGCTCGGTCCGACGCACTCAGCTCTAACGGCGTTAACGGACGTCCCATCGCCATAGGTCTCTCCTTTCAGAAAAGGGGACAAGAGAAACCTACAACAGGGTCACCATCTTGTAAAGTTATTTATACGACGCAACACTAGTGGAGCTCGGCGCCGAGTACGAAAGAATGTGTGGGGCGGCGCGACTGCTTGAAAATCAGATACTGCATGATGCACCTTCCCGGTGTTTCTACAACTAATCGAAGAACCGGAGATCCTCGCGCGCCGCGCCGCGGGCCACCTCCTCGTCGAGCGTGACCCCGAGGCCGGGGGTCTGCGGCAAGGCGATCCGCCCGTTGACGATCAGGTCGCGTTCCGCGGTGAGACTGTTCCACAGCTCGTTGTCGAGGTGGTGGAACTCCAGAACCTGAAAGTTGGGTGAAGCGGCGCAGACGTGGCACATCGCCACGGTGCCGATCGGGCTGCAGATGTTGTGCGGTGAAATCGGCATGTAATAGATGTCGGCCAGATCGGCGATGCGCCGGCCTTCGGACAGGCCGCCGGTCTTGGCTAGATCGGGTGAGATGATGTCCGTCGCCTGCGTCTCGATCAGGTCAAGGAACCCGTGCCGCGTGTACAGGTTTTCGCCGGTACAGATCGGGGTGCGCGTCGCCGCTTTCACTTCCTTGAGGACGGCGACGTTTTCGGGCGGAATCGGATCCTCCAGCCACATCAGGTCGAGCCCTTCGAAGGCGTAGGCAACCTTGAGAATGTCGTGGGGGGCGTAGGCCCAGTGGGCGTCGATGAGCAGATCGGTGTCGGGCGCAGGGTTTCGCGGATCGCCGTGACCACCTCGATATGGAAGGCGATGTCGCAGTTGCTCATGGTGCGATTGTAGCGGTCGCGCCGCTCGGGGCGTGGATCGATGTCGAACTTGATGGCATCGAAGCCGCGCTCTTCCACCGCCCTTGCCTTGGCTGCCCAGGATTCGGGATTGTCCTCTTCGTCACCGGCGTGACAGTCGTTGTAGATGCGAATCGAGTCGCGGTAGGTGCCGCCCAGCAACTGCCAGATCGGCACGCCGACTGCCTGCCCGGTGATATCCCACAGCGCCATCTCGATACCGCTGATCGCGCTCATCACCGCTCCCTGATAATACCCCGACGCCGACATCGAGCTTTTCATGTCGCGGAAGAGCTTGTCGACATTGCGAGGGTCCTGGCCGATGAGGGCGCGTTGGGTGAGGCGTTCGTCCACGGCGATGTGGTGGACGCCGGCCCCGTGGTAGGCCTCGCCGATACCGGCAATCCCCTCGTCGGTGCGCACCTTTACCAGCACCCAAGGCCAGGGGTTGAGCAGAACGGCACCGACATCAACGATTTTCATCGCTGCTCCTCACGATATCTGGAGGCGCGTGAGCGCGTCTGCCGGTGTCAAGTGGGGGATCAAGCGCTTGAGAAAGGCCGCCAGCAGCTCCTCCGGGGTTGAGTTACAGTCTACAAAAACTTCCCCGCTTGGGACAGGTCATACCACGATGGCCGACATGCCAATCACGCGGCGCACACCGTCCTGATCGAGCGACTCGAGTCGACGCAAATATTCGACCGCCGACAGCTCCAGGCAATTTCCAGTCCGCCAAGGCAAAAATGTCCGCCATACGTTTAGTGAGAATAAAAGTATTATCGGTAGTGGGTCAAGTGGATTTCGGACATCCCGACACTCGCACTACCTGCCGGCGTGGTGTTGGGCGGACGTACGCAACCCCCATGGTTGCACGCGCCACCCCGTGCGTCAGTTCCTAACCAGAGAATCGGAAAGCATGTATGAAGGGGCGCAACTACCTGAAAAAGCGCCAGATACAATAAGACCCCGACGGGGTCGCCCCTCGGGGTCTTGTGTCAACTAATGGGTCGCCAGGGTTGGCGGTCGAAAAAATGGCTCCGGCGGTAGGGCTCGAACCTACGACATGGTGGTTAACAGCCACCCGCTCTGCCAGCTGAGCTACGCCGGAACAAGCCTTTGTGTTTTCACCATTTTTGAAAAATAGGACCTCCAACAATATCTGTCAAGATACGCCAGGCACTCCTCCTGTCCTGTTTGTCTATTCTCCGTAGTATTCCTTGAGAACCTCGCTGCGGGCAGGGTGCCTCAGTTTTTGCAGGGCCTTTTCCTTGATCTGCCGCACCCGCTCCCGAGTGCGCCCCACATAGGCTCCTATCTCTTCGAGGGTCATGGGTCCGTGTCCATCCAGACCATAATACATGCGCAGCACCCGCGCCTCCCCTTTGCTCAGGGCGTGCATGGCCTCTTTTATCTCTTCTTTCAACTCCTCCTCTGAAAGCACGTCATCACTGGATTGCAACCCCTCGTCCGGTATCAGATCCCCGAAACACCGATCCGGTTCGTTGTCGTCGCAGGGCATCTCCAGGGAGACAGGCCGCTGGGCAAGCCGCAGCAACATATCCATGTCTCCTGTTTCCACCTCCAATTCCTCGGCGATTTCTTCGACCTCGGGGGGACGCCCGAACCGTTGCTCCAGCTTGGTCAGAACCTTGTTGACCCGGGTCAATTCGCCGATCCGGTTGAGCGGCAGCCGCACGATGCGGGATTGCTCGGCCAGGGCTTGCAGGATGGACTGGCGAATCCACCATACAGCATAGGAGATAAACTTGAACCCCTTGGTGCCATCAAAGCGCTTGGCGGCTATGATCAACCCCAGATTGCCTTCATTGATCAAATCCGCAAGCGGCAACCCCAGATTCTGATACTGCTTGGCCACACTCACCACAAAGCGAAGATTCGCCTGAACCAGGTCCGTCAGAGCCTCCTCATTCCCCTTTTGTATCTTCAGGGCGATTTGCACCTCGTCTTCGGCGGATAGTCCAACAGAATCTTCGATCTCGTGGAAATATTGATCGACGAGTGTGTCGGTCTGCAACGCGGTCATAGCTTGCTACCCTCCTCTTGCAAGTGATAATAGACTACTCACCCTGGGGAGAGGGGTACGGTCAGCTAAAATAAGCCTGTAAAGAGCTTATAGTAAAGATTAAGCGCAGTGGAAGGAATGTCTACTCAGGGTCTGCCTGGGGAGCAAGCAAAGGAAATTAATCTAGAGACGACAATGTGTTATAATATAATACCCTGTTCGTATTGCACAATATTTTTTTTATTTTTTTGCAGGTAAACCCAGCGGTTCCCGGTTGAGAATTTGCTTTTCAACCTCGTTCCCAGGTCCTATATTCAGGCCCTTGCCAGCACCTGAGATCAGGAGAACAGCGATGGACCGTCCCCCCTTTGGCCTTGCCGGCAAGCGCGCTCTGGTGACCGGCGGAGGCCGCGGAATCGGCCGCGCTTGCGCCGTGGCCCTGGCCCAGGCCGGGGCCACGGTCGCGGTTTTGAGCCGGACCCAGCAACAACTCGACGAGACCGTGGAAGAGATTGCCACCCGGGGAGGCAAGGCTCGAGCCTACAAGGGCGATATCGGCAACCCCGAGGATATCCGGCACCTCGTCGATACCCTGTACCAGGGGGGGGAACACCTGGACATCCTGGTAAACAACGCCGGTATCAGCCCTATATTCAAACCCGCCAGGGACGTAGCCCTGGAGGAGTGGGCCCAGATCCTCGACGTCAACCTGAGCGGCACCTTTCACCTGGTCCGCGACATCGGCGCCCGCATGGTCGAGCGCCGCAGCGGCGCCATTGTCAACCTCACCTCCATCGGCGCGGTGCGAGCCCTGCCCCGCCTCGCCCCCTACAGCGCCAGCAAAGCCGCCCTGGGCGAGCTGACCCGCGTCCTGGCAGTGGAATGGGCCGCTTCTGGAGTCCGCGTCAATGCAGTGGCTCCGGCTTATATTGAAACCGCCATGACCGCCGGGGTCCACGGCGACCAGCGCCTGCAAAAGAACATAATCAACCGCACCCCCCTGGGCCGCTTTGGCCGGCCCGAAGAGGTCGCCTGGGCCGTGGTCTTCCTGGCATCGGATGCCGCCAGCTATATCACCGGACATACCCTCTTTGTCGACGGAGGCTGGACCAGCTTGTAATTCCTACTCCAGATCAATGGCCTTCCTGGCCAGGGCCTTGCAGCGCTCCACATCGTAATCCCTGAGGATGGTGATTTTCTGTGCTTCCAGAGAGCCCTCGGCGTGAATCGCCAGGAGTTCGTTGTACCCCCCAAAGGTCGAGGCCGTCAGATCCCGGACCAAGTTGAAAGCCCTGAGCCGGTCCCGGGTAGACACTCCCTTTTTACCCCCCAGGAAACGCTCGATATACCCCTGGGTCTCTGGATTCTTCAGATCCTCTTCCGAGGGACCGGTAACCACCAGACCGCCGGCTATGTCCTGGACCCAGGCAACGGCCTGGTGATAGTTGTTGGCAAAGTGGTACTTGGCCAGATTGGTGTGAATGATATTGGGAACCGCCAGGCCGTGGTCGGTGATCCGGCAATCGTGAGCCGCCGCCAGACTCAGGCCGCGCACGGTCTCGGTATAGGCGATCAGCTTGGTTATTTTTTCGCGCACGTGGCTGGCCTTCTCCAGACCGTTGAAATCGGCCAGCAGGGCCGCAGCCCCGATGAAAAGATCGCACAGTGGGGGTTTGTAGGACACCGCGGTGAAGCGATGGAATTCTACGAAGGTATTGGCCAGGAAACCCGCGGCTTCCCACTCTCCTTTGAGAAAGACCTGCTCGTTGGGCACGAAAACGTCGTCGAAAATAGTCAGGGTATCGATCATCCGGTGCCGCGAACTCACCGGATGGTGAAAAGCGCTGGGCGGCGGCGAACCAAACGGGCTGGCCACCAATGTTACTCCCGGAGCATTCACCGGCACGACAAAGGAGACCGCGCACCGGGCGTCGTCCTCCTTGAGGGCTCGGGTCGGCAACACGATCAACTGGTCCACGTACGGGGCGCAGGTGGTGTGGGCCTTGGCGCCGCGGACCACGATGCCGTCCTCGCGTTCCTCGACGATGTGCACGTAGTAGTCGGGGTGCTCCTGCTGGGAGGGCGGCAGGCTGCGATCCCCTTTTGCATCGGTCTGGGCGACCGCCAGGGTGAGATCCTCCTTCTTGCACCGAGCGTGAAAAGCCCGCACCCTGGCGTTGTACTGGGTATTTATCTTTGCATCCACCACCTGGCTCACCAGATCCAGGGCAAACAGGGCATCGGTGCCGATCTCCTTGACCAGCAGAACCACGCTCCCCCCCAGGCGGGTGGAGCATTCGATCATCTCACGGCGATTCAGCAGGTCCTGCGCGTTTTCAGGGCGCTTGTAGTAACGGCTGCAAACCTCGCTGCTTTCCGGCTCATCCCAGCTCATCAAAGAACGGTGCTCGGGATCCTCGGCCAGGTGAAAATCCAGGGCCGCGTGCTCGACGGCGATGCCAATATCTTCATGCCGGGTCACATCTTCGACCCGGGCCCCTCCAGAATACACCACGCGGCCATCCCTGAGACCGGCTTTGTACTCTTCTGCGGTTCGCAACCCCATATCCGCGCCTTTCTCTTGCTGATTAGTTCCTCAGTGGTTTTCCCGTCTTCAGCATATGCGCCATCCGCGCCCGCGTCCGTTCCAGGCCGCACAAATGCATAAACACCTCCCGCTCCAGGTCCAGCAAGTCCTGCTCGCTCACCGCCCGCATCGGCCCATCGCCGCCGCATAGAACCCGCGCCAGGCCGCGGCCTACGGTTTGATCGTGGGGTGTGAGAAACCCACCTTGCACCTGCCCCTCCAGCCACGCCTCGAGGGTTTGCCGGCCTTGTGCTCCGGCCACCTCCAACCCGGCGGCCCTGGCAGGAGGCTCGTAGCCTGTCTGCACCAGGCTCTTTGCCTGCTCGAATGCCCGCAGCAGCACGCGGTCCTCACCCAGCACAATATCGTCTTCCTGGCCCAACAGCTGCCATTGTCGTCCCTGGTAGGCGTTGTCGGAGAAGCCCCCAGCCAGAATGGTCCGGAACCCCTTCTCTATGTCGCGGCCCTGCCGGCGCACCATCTCCTTACACCCCCCTCCTCCCGGAATCAACCCCACCCGGGTCTCCACCAAGCCGATCCGCAACTCCGCCGCCACCACCCGCGCATCCACCGCCAGACAAAACTCACAGCCCCCTCCCAGGGTCAGTCCCCGGGGCGCGGCCACCACGGGAAAGGCGGCGTACCGCAGGGCCAGGATCGCATCCTGAAAGTAGCGCACGAATCCCTCGAGACCGTCCCAGTCCTCGTCCTCTGCCAGCCCCATCATGTACTCAAGGTCCGCCCCGGCCGAAAACAGCCCCCCTGCTCCCCACAGCAGCAGGGCGGCAAAAGGCGATTCGTCCACCAGGCGCTGCACCAATTCCAGGCCTCCAGGGCCGATCACATTCATTTTTCCCTGGAAGACCAGGGCCCCCACCCCCTCCCCGAGTTCGGCCAGGTAGGCGTTATCGCTTTTGTAAAGCGCGTTCCCGGGCCGCAAGCAGGCTTCCAGGTTTTCCGCGGGCCGTGGACGCACTTCCACGGCCCCGCTCTTTGCCAGGGGAAAAATCAACAGCCCCTCCTCCTCTTCCCGGTAGAATCTATCCTCACCGGATTCCACCACATCCCTCACCAGGTCGGGGACCCTGGCTCCATCCTGCTCGCAGCGCTGGACTACCTGTTTAACCCCCAGCAAATCCCAGAGCTCAAAGGGGCCGGCTTCCCAGTTGAATCCCCACTTCATCGCCCGGTCTATCTGGGCGATATCGGTAGCCATTTCAGCGGCATTTTGCGCCGCGTATACCAGCACCTGGCGCAAATGGTTCCAGGCAAAGACCCCGGCCCGACTCTGATCGTCCATCACGGCTTGGAGGCGAACCTGCAGATCCGGGTGCCGGCTGGCTTTTGCCAGGGCCCCGAGATCTTGAATTGCCATCTCCCCGTACTCAAGGGTCTCCAGATCCAGAGCCTGGATTCCCGCCTCTCCCTTGCGGTAGAAGCCCCCCCCGCTTTTTGCCCCCTGCAGACCCTGCTGTAGCATGTCCTGCACAAACCCGGGTTGCGCGAATACCGCACGCTGCGAGTCCTCCGGCAAGTGCTCGTAGGCCGTGCGGGCGACATGCGCCAGAGTATCCAGCCCGATCAGGTCGCACAGCCGCAGGGTTGCGCTGCGGGGCCGCCCGAGCAAGGGCCCGGTGAGAGCATCCACGCTTGCAACCGAAAAGCCACCCGCTGCCATCCCGTGGAGGATGTCCATGAGCGCAAAAACCCCCAGGCGATTGGCAATGAAATTCGGAGTGTCCCTGGCCTCTACGCCCCCCTTGCCCAGCACTTCTTCCAGGAAGATCCGCATTTTCACTACCGCGACCGGCTCTGTATCCGGCCCGGGGATGAGTTCGACCAGCTTCATGTAGCGGGGCGGATTGAAAAAGTGAATCCCCAGGAAGTTTTTCCTGAACCTCAACGACCGTTCCCGCACCATAGCTTCGATGGATAAACCCGAGGTATTGCTGCTGATTACAAGATCCTCCCCCGCGACCTCCTCGACCCGGGCCAGCAGGGCTTTTTTGGCCTCCATATCCTCGACAATGGCCTCAATGACCCAGTCGGCCGCGGCCACGCAACTCAAATCTTCCAAACTGCCCGGTTCGATGCCCTGGGCCATCTCGGGCAAAAAAAAGGCGGGGGGACGGATCTTCAAGACCCGTTCGAGTCCGCTTCGGGCCAGGCCGGCCCCATCCTCCTGGCCGGGCATATCCAGTAGATCCACCCTGATCCCGGCGTTGGCGAGCAGGGCAGCGATCTGGGCCCCCATCACCCCGGCGCCGAGGACGACCGCTCGTTCAATATGAGGTACTTGGCCCATTATGGCTTCCAGTTTCCAACCTAAAATAGAGGTTCATCCCGCTCCAAAAAGGGAAAGTTGATCGGGGTTGATCGAGGAGGATTTCACTTCGGGCACCCGCTCTCCTTCGTGGTGTAGCGCCAGCCAGTTATCGATCTCGCGCCGCCGGAAACGCACCATTTTTCCAAGCCGGTAATGGGGGATTTTACCGCGCCTGACCAACCGGCGCACCGTTGAAACCGAGCAGTGCAGGTAAGTTGCCACTTCCTGGGCTGCCATCAAGCCTTCTTTAAGCATAAGACCGGTCTTCCTAAACCACGACCCGCCGCCCGAGAGAAAAGAAGTTGTTGTCCGTCTCTTGAATGGTCACCTCGATGTGGTATTCAATCCCGCGCCCGGGAAACAGCTTGGCCAGGATATCGACCGCCTCGTTCGCACAGTAGAGGGCTACATTCTCCACGCTGGGATTGCGGCCGGGGAGGACCACTACACCTTCTGGTTCGAAAAGATCGGCGTTCAGAAAGGTGGTGTCGAACTCCGAGACCAGCATCTTGTGGTCCAGGAATTTGAAGATATCCTTCAAAACCCCGAAATCCACCGACATATCCAGCTTTTCATCGCGCGGGAAGCGCTCCGCCCGCAGGACGAATTCCCCGCGCCAGGTATGCCCGTGGACAAAGGCACACTTGCCCTGGTAGTCTAGCTGGCGGTGGGCCGCATGAAATTTACCGTGTGCTCTGAGCGTCTCCATCAGCTCTCCTCATCGTGGATCCTCTTCAATTCGGGCCCGCTTTTCCAGTTTTACCCGGTACAACCAGACCCCCAGTGACACCAGGATCGAACAGACGATTACGTAATAAAGAGCCTTTCCTCCTATCCGGACGAACTCTCCCGTAGACAGGGTCGTCAGGACAATGATCAGAACAAAAGAAGCCATAATGATACCCATGGAAACGCGCAGAAACATCTGGCAATTGGCAATCATACCATCGTATGTCCCAGGGTTATTTTTCCTCTGTTTCATCCTGGCAAACCGTCCTTGTAAAAATACAAGTGCCTTCCCTGTGTTCAAGCCCGGGCAGACATCTGCCGATCGATCCACTTTTGCGCTCGATCCCGTCCCCGGCGGTCCGCTTCCAGTACCGCTTCGACAGAATCCACCGGCGCCCAGGTTGAAGACTCGAGCACTCTCAGGTTGATTCGGCCAATATCCAGGAAGCCGATTCTCCCTTCCAGGAAAGCGCTCACCGCCACTTCGTTGGCAGCATTCAGCACCGCAGGGGAGGTACCTCCCTGCTTGCCGGCTTCATAACACAACCCCAGACAAGGAAAATTTTCCCGGTCAGGGGCGGCAAAGCTCAGTTGCCCCAAGCCCGCCAGATCCAGGGCCTCCAGCGGCGAGGCCCGCCGCTGGGGATGGGTCAATGCATACTGGATGGGCAGCGCCATATCGGTCCTGCCCATGTGGGCCAGCATGGAGGCATCGGCAAATTCCACCAAGGAGTGGATGATGGATTCTCGATGAATCACCACCTCGACCTGATCAATCTCCACGCCAAACAGCCAGCTGGCCTCGATGACTTCAAAGCCTTTGTTCATCAAGGTGGCCGAATCCACTGTGATCTTGGGGCCCATCTTCCAGGTGGGATGATCCAGGGCCTGCAGCGGCGTAATAGCCTCCATCTGGGCGCGGGTCCGCCCGAAAAAGGGCCCCCCCGAAGCCGTCAGGATCAAGCGACGGACAGCGCCGGCCTCTTCGCCTTTGAGGCACTGCCAGAGAGCATTAGGCTCGCTGTCCAGGGGCAGGATGGTAGCGCCAGAGGACCGAGCTTGTTGCAAAATCAACTCCCCGGCCGCGACCAGAGGCTCCTTGTTGGCCATGGCCACTACCTTGCCCGCCTGGACCCCGGCCAGGGTCGGCTCCAGCCCCACCGCCCCGACCAGGGCATTGAGGATCACATCGGCCTCGGGCAACCCAGCCAGCTGCAGCAATCCCTGGCCACCGGCCACCACCCTGGTTCCGGGCAATGCTTGCTGGAGCTTCTCCGCCTGGTCGGCCGCGGCCACGCATACCCACTCTGGTTCCCAGACGCGCGCCCGTTCCAGGAGTTTCTGTACCTGCGTTCCACCACTCAACCCCAGGACCCGGTATTCTTCTCGCAGCCCTTCCAGCACCTTGAAGCTGGTGTCCCCTATGGAGCCCGTACACCCGAGGATGACTATGTTTTTCACGCACAACCTCAAACTAGATATCCAGGATCCCCTCCACTCCCCCAAAGTGCCCGTCCGGCCTACACAGGGCATAACCCACGATTCCCGGCAGGGTTGCTACATTGGCAACCTGGTCGAAGACCCCCTCATCCATCTCGCGCAACAGCTTCTCGATGGCTCAGTTCTGGTTGATGGTGTTTCTGGAGCGGCGGTTGGAGCGCGGTCTCCGCCCCCCCGAATTGCGGTTCATCCCCTGTCTGTTTCGCGCCCTTCCCGCGAAGCGCACCGACCGTGTTTCGCGCACCACCATCACCTTGACCTCGCCGGCAAAGGTCAACTCGTTCTTGACTCGTTCGGCAATGTCAAAGGCCAGCATCTCGGAGTCATCGTCGCTTATTTCATCCCCTCTGACCATGACGCGAAGCTCGCGGCCCGCATTTATGGCATATACATCCTGCACTCCATCGAAGGAATTGGCGATTTCTTCCAGGCGCATGATGCGGCGGGCGTAGCCCTCCAGATCCTCGTGCCGCCCCCCGGGGCGGATGGACGAGATGGTATCGGCGGCCTTGACGATAAAAAAGATCGGGGACAGCCGTTCGTTGTCGCCGTGGTGTTCGGCAATGACCTCCTTGACGATAGGGTGCTCGCCAAATTTTTCCCCCAACTCAACCCCCAGATTCATGTGGGTGCCTTCCATTTCGCGGCTGACCGTCTTGCCGATATCGTGCAACAGGCCAGCGCGGCGGGCCAGCGGCACATCCAGCCCGATTTCGGCGGCCATCAAACCCGCCAGTTGGGCCACCTCCATGGAGTGCTGCAGCAGATTCTGTCCCACCGTGGTCCTGTACTTCATCATGCCTACATAGTGCGATAATTCCGGGTGGACATCCCGGGCACCGATTTCCTCCAGGGCCCTTTCCCCCTCTTCGAGCATGTCGTTTTCGAGCTCGTTTTTACACCTTTCCACCACTTCTTCTATGCGGCTGGGGGTAAAACCGCCTTCGGCAATCAGCCGTTCCATGGCTCTTGCAGCCGCTTCTCTTTTGGCCGGATCAAACGACGATAGCAGGACCGTCTCCGGGGTATCGTCCACTACCACCTTGACGCCGGTCGCCGTCTCGAAGGCCCGTACATTGCGGCCCTCTTTGCCTATTATCCGGCTCTTGATGTCCTCGTTGGGCAACATCACGGTTGAAGTAGATACCCGTACGGCTTCCTCCACGGCGCAACGCTGGATGGCAAGCGCAATGATTTTTCTGGCCTCGCGCTCCGACTCTTCTTTGGCCCGGGTGCGCTCGACGCGGATCATCGCCGCCGAGCGGGCCCGCACCTCCCCGGCCAGGTGCTCCAGGAGTTGCTCCTTGGCTTCGTCCGCCGTCATATTGGCCACCATTTCGAGGCGTTTGCGATAAGTCTCCAGGGTGTGGTTCAACTCCTCCGCGGCCTGTTGATTCGCCTTGTCGCGGCCTCTGAGCCGCTTTTCCTGATTCTTGAAGCGCCTCCACTCCTTGCGCAACTCCTCGCGCTCGTTGTTTACCTCGCGATCCTTGTGGGCCACGCCCTTTTCGCGCTGGCTCAGATCCCTTGCCTGCTTTTCAAGCCCTTTCTCCTCCTGCACTTTGAACTTGTACCAATTGTCCTTCTCTTCGAGAAAGACGAGTCGCTGCTTGGGTTCATCTTCGGCCAAACGCTTCAACCCATTCTCTCCGGCCTCTTCTTCTCTTGCCTGATTGTGCCTTTGCAACAGTCCTTTTATGAGGACCCCCAGGCCGGTTCCCAAGAGCATCAGGCCAAGAGCACTCGGTATAACAATCCAGAGATCTTGGTATGTCATGGTTTACAGAACCTTTTAGGTAGTTGCGTTTGAATATTCCGGATCGAGTCTCCTCGAAGGTTTCCAAGCCCCTTTGGGGGCTGCTTCGAGGGCGGCCCGGAGCATTTCTGCCCGCTCGGCCTCGTCCTGCCAGCGCTCCCGGGTCTCGGCCGGCAGGGTGTGGATGGGATCGAAGTAGAAGAAAAACTGGCCCGGACGGACCACCGGACTGGTGAACACGGCAATCCCGGTGTCGCGCTGGTAGCATTCGTAGGAATGCACGTTGCGCTTGCCCCCTCCCCCCAGGGTGTCCAGCACAAATGCCGGGGTATTGAAACCGGCCGTGAGGCCCCGCACCTGTTTTTCGAGCACGAGCGCCGCTTCCAGGGTCGTGCGCAGATCTTCCACCCCTTTTACCATATCGTGCACGAAGACATAGTAAGGATGTACATTGACATAACTCAAGCGCCGCACCAGCAAATGCATGGTGGCCACATCGTCGTTTACACCGCGTTGCAGCACCGCCTGGTTGCGGACCGTGATCCCCAGTTCCATGAGCCGGTTCAGGCCCTGGCGGGTAATCCCGGTAATTTCGCGGGGGTGGTTGAAATGGGTATGCAGAACCACCTCCTTGTGATTGCGGCGACCCGCTTCCACGACCCGGTTCAGGGCGTTGACCCACTCCTGGTCGGATACCAGCTTTTGGGGCACGACGGCCGGCCCTTTGCTGGCAAAGCGCAAGCGGCGGATGTGGTCCAACTCGAGAAGGGTGAATCCAATGTGTTCGATGTGCTCGGCTTTTAAGTTGTACACATCCCCACCGCTGATTACGATATCCTCCAGTTCGGGCCGGGAAGCAATGTAGGCGAAAGCCTCTTCCCAGCGGCGGGTATTCACCGCCAGGTGGAGTTTTTCAACGTCTTCCGTATCCAGCCCTACGGCATAGGAGCGGGTGCAGAACCGGCAATAGACCGGGCAGGTATCCAGGGCCAGAAAGAGAGCCCGGTCAAAGTAGCGGTGGGTCAAACCCGGCGCCGGAGAATCCGCTTGCTCGTGGAGCGAATCCAGGGTCAGCTTCGGGTGGTCGGGCAACAACCTGGACCCCACCGGCACAAACTGAATCCGCAACGGGTCGCCATACGGCTCGTCCCAGTCGATCAGGCTCGCGATATAAGGCGAAATCCGCATGCTCATGGTGGACCGCCGCAATCCCTGGGCCACGTCCTCGTAAAAGGCCCCGGGCACCAGCTGGCCCACCACCTCCCGCAGCTTGCGCAAAGAGGTAATGCAATTGCGGACCTGGAAGCGGTGGTCGTGGAACTTCTCGGGCCCCAGATTTCGGTAGGCCGGAATCCGGCGCCAGAATTCGTCGTCGCGCAGTTCCTTGTGCTGCAAGAGGACCGGATCCACCGGGGGTTTGAGCGCCGGGGGATCCGCGGTGGAGACCAGGTCTTGCGGTTGCAGTGTATGGGTCATTTTTGCATCGTTCAGCAGAAAAAAATGGAGGGGCAAAAGCCCGCGCTTGCCCCTCCATCTCCCCCCAAAAAGTGGATGTTTAGTTCAACGATTCCAGACAGGACTTGATGGCTTCGAAGTCCGGCATCACCTTGGCATCGTCCGCAATCGACATATAGCGAATGATGCCCTGCTTGTCGACGACAAAGGCGGAGCGCTTGGCCACCCCAATGAACCCGAGAAGCTCATCATACTGGGCTCCATAGGTGGCGGATACTTCCTTGTTAAAGTCGCTGAGAAGGGGTATGGTTATGCCTTCTTTGGCCGCCCAGGCCTGGAGACTGAAGGGGCTATCCACACTGATGCCCAGGACCTCGGCGTCGAGGTTTTTATACCCTTCCAGCCCCTCGGATACCGTGCACAACTCCTCGGTACACACCCCGGTAAAAGCCAGCGGAACAAATAGAAGGAGGACATTTTTTCCGCGTAAGGAGTCGAGACTAACCTCCTCTAAGTCGGTGTTTTTCAGGGTAAAATCAGGGGCTTTATCCCCAACTTGCACAGCCATTTATGATGTCCTTCTCAAGTGGCGGCCGCAAAGCGCCGTGCAACTTCGTCCCAGTTGACCACATTCCAAAAAGCCGCAATGTAGTCGGGCCGGCGATTCTGGTAGTTCAGGTAATAGGCATGCTCCCATACGTCCAGGCCGAGAATCGGCGTCCCGTCCCCGGACATGATCGGGTTGTCCTGATTGGGGGTACTGAGGACTTCGAGCTTGCCGTCCTTGACTACCAGCCAGGCCCAGCCGCTGCCAAAGCGGGTGGCGCCGGCCGTGGCGAACTTTTCTTTGAAGGCATCCAGGCCGCCCAGATCGCTGTCGATGGCCGCGGCCAGATCACCGCCGGGCGCACCGCTGTCGCCGCTCATTACGGTCCAGAAAAGGCTGTGGTTGGCGTGCCCTCCACCGTTGTTGCGCACGGCCGTGCGGATATCCTCGGGCACAGCATCCAGATCGCCGATGAGGCCCTCGACCTCTTTGCCCGCCAGGTCGGGATGTCCCTCCAGGGCGGTGTTGACATTGGTGATATAGGTGTTGTGGTGTTTGGTGTGGTGAATCTCCATGGTGCGGGCATCGATATGGGGCTTGAGTGCGTCGTACCCATAGGGAAGATCGGGAAGTGAATAAGCCATCTTGGTTTCCTTTCATTGTGGGGTTGTTGGTTGAAGGGAAGGGAGAGAATATCAGGCCCGTTCCGCTTGGGCCCAATAATCTTGCAAAGCCGCTCGAACGGCGTCTTCGGCCAGGACCGAGCAATGCAATTTCATGGGGGGCAGCCCCCCCAGAGCTGCGGCAATATCCTCTTTGCGCAATTGCTGGACATCTTCCAGGGGCTCCCCCTGGATCATCTCTGTCAGCATGGAACTAGCTGCAATCGCAGCGGCACAACCAAAGGTCTTGAAAGTGGCACGGGTGATGCGCCCTTCTTCGATCCGCAGGTAGAGTTGCAGCATATCGCCGCAGGCCGAATTTTCTACCAGACCCACTGCATCCGCGGCTTCTAGTTCTCCCACATTGCGCGGATTTTGGTAGTGATCCAGTATTTTATCGTTGTAGAGGGACATGCCTGTACCGTACTGAAATCATTAAAAAACACCGCTATAGGTGCAGGAATTAATCATTTCCAATATACACCTGTCAGGATGCGGTGTCAACCCGTCCTCGGGCTTTTAACCCACCTTGGTGAGCAGGTGTTTTCAGGCCTTAAAATCGATGAGGCCGGTCTTGCCCCCGGCACAATCTTTCCAGTAATTCCGCACCATCTGCAACAATTCCCACATGATGGTGTCTCTGGCCACGCGATCGATGATGCCCTCGAGTTGCTCTGCCTTTTCCCCGTCGATCAAGCCCAGGCCGCTCATCATGGTAAGATGGTGAATCATCCCGGTCTGGAGCAAGGTCCGATTCATATCGGCCGGGGAAATGCCGCTTTTGGATTCGAATTCCTCCATCAAAGCAGCGTACAACTCGGCCAGATCCTGCGCGACCGTGGTCTCTAACTTGAAGATCTTTTCCATTGTCCTTCTTAATTTATGCCCCCTGGCCGCCCATATAGTCGGAAACCTGGCCCGGACTGTCAAGAGTCCTCCCTACCCCCAATCAGATCGTGTTTGCGCAGGAGATGGCGAAAGCGGTCGTAGGACAACTTCAGGCTTTTTGCGGCCTCCTTCTGGCTCCCCCCGGCCCGCTCCAGCGCCCGCTTCAACAAACCCAACTCCAGGCCCCGGGTCTGCTCGTCAAAGCTCCCATCCCCAACCAGCGGCCCGCCTTGGCCCTGTACTTCGGGCGGCAAATCTTCGACCTCGATACCCTCTTCCCGGGCCACGCACAAGGCCCGCTCCACCGCGAACTTGAGTTCCCTCACATTGCCGGGCCAGGCGTAGCTTTCCATGGCGCGCAGGGCCGCCTCGCCAAAGGGGCGCAACTGAATCGATGGCACCTCGGCGCAAATTTGGCGGGCAAAATAATCGGCCAGGGGGCGCATATCCTCAATCCGCTGGCGCAGCGGGGGAAGGTGTATGATTGAAAAACGGAGACGGTCGTACAGATCCGCCCGAAAGCGGCCCGCCTCTATTTCGGCTTCGAGGTCCGCGTTGGTCGCGGCCACTACCCGCACATCCACCTGGATGGTGTGGGTCCCGCCGATGCGTTCGAATTCCTGGTACTCAAGTACCCGCAAGACGTTTTTCTGGAAATCCACCGAGGTATTGCCGACCTCGTCCAGAAACAGGGTGCCGCCATCGGCGTTTTCAAAGCGGCCCCGGCGCAATTCCGCAGCCCCGGTGAAGGCCCCCTTCTCGTGGCCGAAAAGTTCGGATTCGAGCAGGGTTTCGGACAGGGCGGCACAATTCATCTTGACAAAGGGCCGCTTGCGCCGACTGCCGCCATAGTGCAGGGCCGCGGCGATCAACTCCTTGCCGGTGCCGCGTTCGCCCTGGATCAGGACGGGCCGCGGAATGGAGGCGATTTGTTCGACCTGCTCGAGGAGGGCCTGGATTTTGGGACTGGCGCTGACTATCTGGTAGCGCTGCCCCAACTCGGTCCGGTAGAAAACATTGTCGCGCCCAAGGGCTTCGTTGTCGCGCCCAAGGGCTTCGTTGTCGCGCCCAAGGGCTTCGTTGTCGGCCTTTAAACGAGCATTTTCGCGCAGCACCTGGAGCATGCGCTCGACCTTCTCCATGCTCAATTCCAGCTTGTCCTCAACGTAGAGGTCCTTTTCGATGAAATCGTCAGCCCCGTGCTGCACCGCTTCCACGGCTGCATCGATGCTGCCTTTGCCGGTCAGGATGATGACCGGCAGTTCGGCGCGCTCCTGTTTGATCTGCTTGAGGATCTCGATCCCATCCGGCTCACCGGCCCCGAAATCCAGATCCAGCACCACCAGTTCCACCCGCTCCTCCTCTCGGGGCAGGTGTTCTACCAGGCTGGTAGCACTGGAAAAGGCCAGGACCTCTTTGCCCCTCTGCCGCAGCTGGGCGGCCAGCAGGTCGCGCACCTGCGGCTGGTCATCGGCGATCAAAACGCAGTTTTTTACAGTTTTACTCATGGCGGTACCGACGTGATAAAATCTCTATAAGTAATTGTCCCCCAGGCTTTCACCGCTACTTCCAGCCTCGTAGTTCAGCGGTATATCCAGGCGGAAGACAGCCCCGTGCCCCAGCCTGCTCTTTACCCGCAACTCACCGTGGTGGGCCTGGACCAGGCGCCGGGCAATGCTCAACCCGTAGCCGTTGCCCCTTTCCTTGGTACTGAACCCCGGGTCGAAGACGTGCTTGAGATGCTCTTCGGCAATGCCGGGTCCATCGTCTTCAACCTCGATGAATACCATGGCCCGCTCCTGGTTGTACCCCACCCCCACGCCCACTTCCCCTCCCCCTTCGGCTAGGGCTTCGAGGGCATTGAGGCACAAATTGGTTACGGCCTCCCTCAGCATCCGTTCATCCGCTTCGATCCGCGGCACCCCTTCCTGGACCCGGATCCGCAGCTGGGCTCCGCTGGTCTGACTCTTCACCGTCTCGACCACCTTGTACACCAGCCCGGCAGGATCAAAAAGTCCAGGACGCACCCGCTCGGGTTTCATGGCCTCCAGGTATCTCACCCATTCTTCGTAAAGCTGTTCGTGCTCGGCGGCCAGACCTGCCAGATCGCCTTCCCATGGGGCTTGGCCCCGGACCCGCCGCACTAGGCTGCGCAGCCGGCTGCCGGCGATGCCCAGCAAATTTTTGAGCTGGTGCCCTTTGGTGTAGAGCCCTTCGTAGGCCTGTTCCCTGCCCAGTTCGACCAGCTCGAGCGACAGGCGCGCCAGGACCTGAGATGCGCTGGGGCCGAATTCCTCGGCGATATGCTGGTATTCCTGGGGCAGATCCCCGGGTTTGACATGGTGGAAAAACAGCCGGGCCAGATGGGTGTAGGGAGCGCGAAAGGTCGGATCCAGCTGGATGGCTACCTTGAATTCTCCCAGGGCCCCCAGGATCTGACTGCCACGCATAAGTAAAACCCCTAAACTATTGTGACCCAATGCAGAAAGTGGATTAACACTCAGCCCCTTTCGAAAGGCTTTAATGGCTTGCGGATGGGTTTCCTCCCCCTCGGTATAAATATTGCCCAGGGCAAAACAGACCCGGTCCAGACCGTCGTAGTCTTCTCCCTTATCCACAGCCTCTACAATGGCCTCGAAGTGGTGAATAGCCCGCTGGCGCTTTTCGCTCTTGCGCCGGGCTGAGCCGGCAAAGATCAAGCCTAGTTGAAAATGGGCCTCGAGCTTGCCGGCTGCCGCCGCTGCTGCAAAGGTATCAATCGCATCCTGAACCCGCCCCCCCTGCAGCTGGCACAGCCCCAGCCGAAAAAGCAGATTGGCCTCTCCTGGTTCCCGTACCAGCCCCTTCTCGAAGGCCTCTTCGGCCTCCCTCCATTGCTCTAGGCGATAATGGGCCAAACCCAAATCGCGCCAGGCACCCGGATAGCCCGGGTCTTTTTCCAGGACCTGCTGAAAACCCTGGACAGCGGCTTTGAAGGCCCCCTTTTTCAGATCGTCCCGGCCCTGGTGGTAGACATCTGTGACTGGTTGGCCGCTGCCGCCGGCCAACTCTTCCGCCTCCGCGGGCGGGCGGGCACCCTGTAGCCCTGGCCTATTTGACATACCTGAGTCCCCAAACTCAACTTTTGAGCAGACGCCAACCTGCAAAAAGCACCCCCAGCACAAAAAGCGCCAGGGCGATTTCCCAGATCAGGCCGATCAAAACCCCCGCGATCTTCAGCGCCAGCAAGGCCCCCACGACCAGCAGCGCAACACCTGCTATCTTGGCCAGCATCTTTCCTACCTCCCTTGAATTTTGGCTTTTTCTGCTTCCCAGCGGTCGAATTTTTCGCTCAGGGCGATCATCACATCCTGCACGTCCGTCAAGCGCTGATCGATCTGGTCCAGGCGGTTTTACATCTTTTCCAACGCTTTGTCCCCATCTTTTTCTGAAGACATCCTCTTGATCCGTTTATCCGTGTTGAGATAGTTTACGAAGCCGATGCACAGAACGATCAAACTGATTGCTAATGCGAGTTCGAATAGCCAGCCCATATTTCTCTCCGTTCATGCGAAAAAGATAACCGGACTCTGGTCCGAGTCCGAGTCCGCGCCCTGGTTCAAAGTTTGGCTTTTTCCTCTTCCCGGAGGCCTGCCGTCCTAGGCCGAGTCCACCCCCCGGCTCCAGGGCTTTTCGTGGGCCAACAGGATCTCGGGGAAGCGGTACACCACCATCCCCGACTCGGTGATTTCGATTTCCACAAACCCGCCATCGGCCAGCCGCACGAGGATCTCCTCGGCTTCCTCCATGGTCAGGCCGGTATCGGCCGCGGTTTCGGTCGCGGTCAGGCGCCCGCCCCGCTCCTGCCCCAGGCGCACAATGGCGTTTTGCTGGCGCCGGTAGCGCAGCAGCTGGGCAGAGGAATCCAGCTTCCGGGCCAGCACCCACAACACCCCTCCCAGAACAACCAGGGCCACCCCCGCCGAGAGCGGGTCTTCCCACTGGCGCTGCTCGAGTTTGCTGAACAATCCCCACAGCATCAATCCCAGGCCCACCGACACCATGGGCACGGCCCAGACCTTGAGAAACAGCGCGCCGAGCCGCTTCAAGCCGCCTTCCATGTAATTCCCCGCCTTAATTTTTGCCTCTCTTGTCGCGGTTCGCACGGTGCGCATAGGTTATCTACCCTACTAGGATTGTTGGGTTGTGCGGAAATTGACAGAAGCCGGTCCCTCTGGACCACGCCGTTCACTTCTCAGCTTTGCCCTTTTTCAGCCTGGCCTTGAGAGAAGCCAGTTCGTCCTCCACGCCACGGTTCCCTTCGAGCTTGCGCATCTCTTTTTCGATATCCTCCATTTCCCCTGATATCTCGGTATGCGCCTCGGCTTCGGCTTCGGACGTCTCGATCTTCTGCTCAAAGCGCTCAAAGCTGGAAAAGGCATCGTTCCCCAGCCCCGAAATGCTCTGCGCCAGCTTCTTGCGGGCCTCGGCCGCCCGGTGCCGGGCCACCAGGGTCCCCTGGCGGGTGCGGGCCTCTTCCAGCTTGGTCTTGAGCTCGCGGAGCTGGTCGCGCAGCTGGTCGGCAGTTTGCCGACTCTCACCCAGGGCCGGCTGCAAATCTCGAGCAGCTTGTTGCAATACGGCCTTGCGCTCCAGGGCGCGGCGGGCCAGATCGTCTTCCCCTGCTTCCACGGCGCGTTCGGCCTTGCCCTGCCACTCCGCCACCTGGGCTTCTTTCTCATTGTACTGCCGCTCCAGGCGCTTCTGGTTGGCCACGGCCGTGCCGACCGAAGCTGTTGCCTTGTTTACGGCTTCTTCCATTTCGCGGACCATCTGCCGGATCATCTTTTCGGGGTCCTCGGCCCGATCCAGGGCTTCGTTGATGTTGGATTTGAGGATGTCCGCCATGCGTGAAAAAGCTCCCTTGGCCATGATGCCACTCCTTGTGTGTTTTTTTCTCTGGGTTGCGTACTCGCCAGGAGCCATTGCAAGTCCGGTGCCAGGGCGACTCAAATCTTTAAAATAGTTCTTATCCCTTTCTGGCTCAAGTAATTATAAATGGCACTGGTGGATTTATCTTTTTTCATTTGGCCATTCTCGCCATTTCCGCTGGTGGAACCCGCCATTCCTGCCAGGGTTCGGGAACCTCGCGGGCCCAGGTCGATCTTTGAGCCGGCAGGTGCCGGATTGGGCTCCGATCGAATATTTAAGATTGAAATCCACCCTCTACACCCCTATATTTTCTACACCCCTGTCGCCGCCCCCTTCCCGAAAGGGCCCTGTCGCATGACCCATCCGACCGTTGTTATCGGACTGATAGTATACCTTCTGGTGATGCTGGGCATCGGCCTTTATGCCAGCCGCCGCATCGCCAGCTCGGCCGACTTCATCGTCGCCGGCAAACGGCTGTCCCTCCTGCTGTGTACCGCCACCCTGGCCGCAACTTGGTTCGGAGGCGGCATCTGCATCGGCGCGGCCAGCGCCGCGTACAAGGGAGGGTTCCTGGCCGTCATCGCCGATCCCTTTGGGGCGGCCCTGTGCCTGTTCCTGGCCGGCCTGTTCTACGTCCGCATGATGCGCCGCATGGGTCTGATGACCGTGGCCTCGTTTTTCACCAGCCGCTTCAACCGGCACGTCGGACTCCTGGCCAGCCTGTGTACCATCCCGGCCTATGTGGGCTGGGTGGCTGGACTCATGGTGGCCTTCGGCCGCATCCTCCAATCCCTGACCGGACTGGATCCGACCACCGGCATCTGCCTGGCCGCCTTCATCGTCCTGCTCTACACCTTTGCCGGCGGTATGTGGGCCGTCACCCTGACCGACTTTGTCCAGCTGGTCATCCTGGTCGGGGGCTTGGTTCTCCTCACCCCCATCCTCCTGACCGACATGGGTGGCTGGGCCCAGCTCAGGGCGCAAATCCCGGACGAGCGCTTCTACCTTTTTCCGCGGGAGGGGGGCGCCACGGGCTGGTTCGCCTATGCCCGCGACTGGCTGGTGGTGGGTCTGGGCAACCTGGCCGGCCAGGACCTCATCCAGCGCAGTCTGTCCAGCCGCGATGAAAAGGTGGCCTACCGCGGCGCCTATTTCGCCGGCCTGCTCTACATCTCCGTGGGTCTCCTGCCGGTGTTTCTGGGCCTGGCCGGGGCCGTGATCCTGCCCGAATTGGCCGACCCCGACCTGATCATGATGGAACTGGCCCTCAAGTACCTGCCCGAAATCGCCCTGGTGCTGTTCATGGGTGCCCTGCTGTCGGCGCTGCTCAGCAGCGCCGACAGCGCCCTGCTGGCCTCGGCCAGCGTCATTGGCTGGGATTTGCTGCGCTTTTTCAAGCCCGGGAGCAGGGACCACCACACCCTCTGGCTCACCCGCGCCGCCGTTCTGGTCCTTGGCCTGGCCGCCCTGGTCCTGGCCCTGCACAAAACCTCGGTCTACGACCTGATCGTGGACTCGTGGTCCGTGCTGCTGGCCACCCTCTTCGTGCCCCTCACCGCCGGGATCTGGTGGTCCCGCGGCAACGGCCCCGGCGCCCTGGCCGCCATAATCGTCGGCTTCATCTCCTGGCAGGTGCTGCTGGTAGTCACCCCCAACCTGCCGGCCGATCTGCTGGCCGTGCCCTTTGCCGCCCTGGCCCTGATCCTGGTGAGCCTGGCCACCCGCCAGCGGACCCCGGCCCTGCCCCTGACCAACCAGGCCGGGGAGTCCCTGGCCTATGCCGACCGCCTCGGCCTGTCCTTTGCACCCCACCCCAAAGCCGACCGCACACCATGAAAAAACGCCTTGGCATCATTGCCGATACCCACGATTACTTTGATCCACAAGTCCCCGACCTGTTCCAGGGGGTGGACTTGATCCTCCACGCCGGTGACGTGGGCGCCCGGGAGATCCTGCACCGGTTGTCCCTGTGGGCCCCGGTCTGTGCCGTGCGCGGCAATATCGATGTGGGCGCGGCCTGTGATAACCTGCCGGACAGCCTGATGTGTTGCGTGGGGCAGGTGAACATCTTCACGACCCACATCTTCACGCCGCCTGCGGCCGGACAGCCCGGGGATGATCCGCGCGGAGCCCAGGTCGTAATCTTTGGCCACAGCCACCGGCAACTCCTGAAACGGCACCGCGGGGTGCTCTATTTCAACCCGGCCAGCGCGGGCCGCAAACGCTTCAAGGAAACCCGTTCAGTGGGTTTGTTGGAAATCCAGGACGGACAGGTGGAAGCACAACACCTGGGGCTGGGTTAACCCCGATAGCAGAGGCCCGACAACACCATTGCCTTGACAGCCAACCTGGCCTTTTGATTTTATATATGTTCGAAATTAAAACCACCACCCTCTAGAGTAAGGAAAAGCACCATGAAAATGCACATCAACGGCAACTGGGTCGACAAAGACGAGAAAATCGATGTCTACAACCCCTTTGACGGTTCCGTGATCGACACCGTACCCAGAGGCGATGCCCAGGATGTGGATCGAGCCATCTCCTCGGCGGTCCGCGGGGCCCAGATCATGCGTCAGATGCCCGCCTACGAGCGCTATCAGATCCTGCACAAAGCCTCCGAACTGATGACCGAACGCCTCGAAGACCTGGGCCGCACCATCTCCTCCGAGGAAGGCAAAATCATCAGCGAGGGCCTGGGTGAAGCGGCGCGGGCCCAGGAGACCATGACCCTGGCGGCCGAAGAAGCCAAGCGGCTCTACGGCGAGACCCTGCCCCTGGACGCCTCCTCCAACGGCGCCGGCAAATTTGGTCTCACCTTGCGGGTGCCCTGCGGTGTGGTGGCGGCCATCACCCCATTCAATTTCCCTCTCAACCTGGTCTGCCACAAGGTTGGTCCGGCTCTGGCCGCCGGCAATGCAGTGGTCATCAAACCCGCTACCGACACCCCGCTTTCGGCCCTGAAGATTACCGAAGTTTTGCTGGATGCCGGGATCCCCCCCGAGGCCATCCAGTGCGTCACCGGCTCGGGCGGGGTCATCGGCGACGCCGTCAGTAGCGATCCCCGGGTGCGCAAGATCAGCTTTACCGGCAGCCGCGATGTGGGCGAACACATCTGCCAGGTCGCCGGTCTCAAGAAGGTGACCATGGAACTGGGGTCCAACGCCCCCCTGATCGTTTTGCCCGACGCCGATCTGGAAAAGGTAGCCACCGCTACCGCCGCCACCGGCTTTGCCAACGCCGGCCAGGTCTGCATCTCGGCCCAGCGGGTGCTGGTCAACGGGGAAGTGTACGGGGACTTTATCGACGCACTCAAACCGAAAGTAGAAGCCCTGGCCACGGGCAATCAGCTCGAAGAGTCGGTCCTCATGGGCCCCATGATCCGCGAGTCGGACGCCGAGCGGGTCAACGAGTGGATCCACGAAGCCGTGGACGGCGGCGCCACCCTGGTGACCGGAGGGGATCGCGTGGGTACCATGCACGCCCCGACCGTGGTGGCGGACGTGGACCCGAAGATGCGGATTTCCAGCCAGGAAGTCTTCGGACCGGCCGTGGCCCTGACCCGCTTCGACTCGGTCGAGGAGGCCATCACCATGGCCAACGACACTAACTACGGCCTGAGCGCTGGCCTCTTCACCCAGAATCTCGACTGGGCTCTCAAGTTCGCCCGGGAGGTTCACTCCGGCAATATCAATGTCAACTGGGGACCGCAATGGCGGGCCGACCTGATGCCTTACGGCGGCTTCAAAGACAGTGGCATGGGCAAGGAAGGTCCCAAGTACGCCATCGAGGAAATGACCGAATTGAAGACGGTCATCTTCCACTAAGAGTCCATGCGGAAACCATCTTCGCAGATTCAGCTCCAGAAGCGGGCGCAGTGGGTGCGCAGCCACCTGAGGCTCTCCTGCACCCACTGCTCGGCGTCGTATTGCGGCAGGCTACAGACCTCCACATAATGGTGCAGCCCATCCGGATCGGGGGCCTCTGCCTGCAACACCTCCAGGATCCGCTCAACCGGCACCTGCCCCGAGCCGATGGGCGCGTGAAAGAAAGCCGGTTCACCCATCGTGGTGGTGGGTTGGACGTGCATATCTTTGATGTGCGTCGCGATCGTGTAGGGAGCGACCAGCCGCGCCGCTTCAAGGGAATCCTCCACCACGGCAATCGAGTTGGCAAAGTCAAAGGTGTGGCGCAGCCATGGAGAGTCTATGGCCTCCAGCACCTGGACGTATTCGGCCACCCGGTAGTCCATGTGAGACTCGTTGGTCAGCACCACCCCTAGCCTTTCGGCTACCGGCAACAAGGTCCGGGTATTGTGGATGATCCGCTCGATCTGCTCTTCAACCGGCGGCTCCTTGGTGAAGTGATTGTGGCGGGTGGGTTCGCTGTGCACCAGGTTGAATGCTTGCGCCCCTGCACAAGCGGCCAACTCCATGGCCCGCACCACCTGGTCGAAATACGTGCCCCCGGTCCAGCCACCGCCCTCCTTGCCCAGGTTGAACCGCGGCCCCCATGCCAGGCGCCCCCTGGGTGGGCAATGCCCTGCCCCCCATTCCTCGGCAGTAGCCGCCAGATTGGCTTCCCCGCCAGCCAGGAACACCAACCCGCGTTCCTCTGTTTTGGCTTTGAACCGCTCTGCTCCCTCTTCATCGCCCAACCACCCCGACTCCATATAGACGGACTCCAGCTCGTGAGCCTCGACCCGGCCCAGGAGCCAGTCGATAGGGTTGTACAGATCCTGGGGTGGCTCCACCGAGGTAAAGTACGGAATCCGGCGCTCTGAGAGGAGAAATTCAGGGGTATCGTAGCGCAGCCACGGATAACAAACCCAGCGATAACTAGCTTGCGAAAGCCCTAACTTCACGTCTTTCCCCCCTGGTTGAAATACCTCCCGCAGGTGGCATGTAACCAGTCTATGCTGCTGCGCATCCACACTTCCGGATCGTGGTCCGGGGGAGGTGCTACCTCCACACACACCGGCAGGTTCGCCGGATCCGGGGCCTCGGCCTCTAGCAGGGCCACGATCTCGGCGATGGGGACATCCCCTCTGCCCAGTGGGGCCCAGAAGACCCGCGGTTCGCCGGTCCCGGTGGCGGGTTGCACCCGCATATCCTTGAGATGGGCATTGACGGAGTAGCGGACGGCCTGGCGCGCCCCCTCCAGCGGATCCTCGACCACCGAGATCGGATTGGCCGTATCCAGGTTGATGCCGACCCACTCCGACCCCACCCCCTCGATCACCTGGACTATCTCCCCGAGGCGGTAGTCCAGGTGATTTTCAAAAGCCAGCACCACCCCGTGCTCTTCACAGGCGGGGACCAGACTGCCGAAGTTGTGGATGGCCCGTTCGATCTGCACCTGGATGGGAGGATTTCGGGTAAAGTGATTGTGGCGTATCGACTGGCTGTGCACGGCGGCGGCCAGGACTCCCCCGCCTAGTTTAACCCGCTGGATTTGCGCCACGACCCGTTCGAATTCCCCTTCCCACCACTCGACTTCGTCTGCCGCCACGTTGAGGCTTACACTGCCAATGTACTGGATGCCGGCTGCGGCCATTTTAGCCTTGAATGAATCGGCCCGCCCGGGATCATCCCCCCACGTGGCCACCATGTAGAGAGCCTCCAACCCCAGTTCCCCACTCTTGTGGACGAGCCAGTCCTCCACATCCGCGTCGATCCGGGGCGGCGTCACGGTCTGGATAAAGGGGGGCGGGTAGCCCGCCCTGAAGTGATCCGGCCGGTCCCGCCTGAGATTGGGATAGATGATCCAGCGGTAACACGCCTGCGACATGCCCAGTTTCATTGCCTGTACCCTGATAGATCTATTGCTCCCAGAGCAGCGGCCGCACCTGACCGTTCCATGGATCGAACAGCGGCTTGCTCGCTCGCGCTTGGGCCGACGCCGGTCATTCTGTTAGGGACTCTTATTTGGAAGGCTGATAATAGGGATTTTTGCCATTGGCGTGCTCGGTCACATCGTAGATTTCCGCGATTTCCGGCACCGCCTCTTTGATCGCCACTTCAATACCCTGCTTCAGGGTGATATCCGCCATGCCGCACCCCTGGCAGCCCCCGTCGAACTGGACGTAGACCACATTGTCCTTGACGTCGATGAGGGAAACAAACCCACCATGACTGGCCACGGCTGGATTAATCTGCTGATCGATGACCTGCTGAACCTTCTCTACTACCGGGCCCGAGAGGTCGGGAGGAAGCCTGGTGGCTCTTTCGATCTTGAATCCGCTTCCCATAAGTCCATCGACATAGTCTACGGTGGCATCTTCTACATGCGGCAGACTGGCGGCATCGACGTACACCTCAAACCCAGTAAAATCCAGGACTGCATCTTCGGATGTTTCCTGACCTTTCGCGATAAACGCCATTCTGAAATCGACCTTGAGCAGAGAGACCGCCTGTGCTCCGATCCTCAACCCTTTTACCTGGCTTTCGCTTTTGGCGATGAGCTCATTGATTTTTTTTTGCGCACTTTCGGTAAATTCGAGCATCTCTTTCTCCCTCTTGGTAAAGGGGGCCCCGCAGGGGCCTTCCCCTGGAATCTCCTTGAATTAATGTAGTCTTCCACCTCCTGGAGTCAATATCAGTACCTCGCGAAATACCCGTATCTATTTGGACCTCAAGGCCGGGAGGGGATGTTGCCGGCAGGGTGGTGGGGGCTGCGAGCGGGCACAGCAGCAGAGAGGAGAAGCGGGGCAAGAACGCCTTGGGCATCACAAAACGCCAGAGGCACAAACCCCTTAGAAGCCGCCTGCCGATTTCGTGCAGTACTGACCTTCCTCCTCAAAAAATGTGGTTCCCCACCTTGCCGGTAAAATAGTCGATGACCAGCCACATTCCGCTGCACAGGACCTGACCGGCTATCAGTCCAAGAAAAAAAGGCTGGCTCCTCTGGTAGAGGGAAGCCCCCCCGTAGCGCATGATAGCGACCTTGACCAGCCAGGCCAGAAATATGCTGAACCAGATCCCATCCGTCATGCTGTTGCCTCCGATTGGAAAGCCGATCGGATGCAGCGGCCACCAGGACAGACGGGTCCGCGCCCACATCATCAGCACCATGGCCAACCCTCCCCCCATAAAAAAACCCATCCCCGGCCAGTATGCCCCTGTGGGTTCGAGGTTGCGCACCGCATTTTCGTAGGCAGTACGGGGCCCACCTGCAAAGAACCAGTTGCTCACGTTCACGGCGCCGTACTGGTAAACCAGGTGAAATATCATCCACATGGAGCCCAGAGCTCCGATCAGCAAAGCCAGGATGATGGCCCAGAATATCAGTCGCCGACTGGAAGGAGTCATCTCCTCTATCATTTTGAGGGCGTTGGCACAGGTGCCCATGACAAAAACCCGCACATCGGCGGCCCATATATAGGTCAGAGACAGGTTGAAAACCCCGGTCGGTCCCAGCAGGGAGGATCCCAGCCCCTGAACCACCAGATCCGGCGCTATCATGGGGGACCGCACCATGACCAGCCCAGCCTCGACCACGATGCGGGTGATGCCGACGAACACCAGCATGGCCAGCACCACGAACAGCAGCGAGATCCCCAGCGGCGTACCCATCACCCACAACCACCAAGCCATCACCAGAATACCGCCCACGGCGCCCATCACCGCAAGGCGATACGAGAGGATCTCGTCCCCATCGTCGACCTTTGGCGCTTTACCCAAGGCTTTGAGAAATACATTTTTCAAGTGCTCGCGACCGAGCCACAACCCCATCAAAACCATGCCGATCAGGGCCCCGGCCCCCTGGTACCCCAGGAAGGTGAATTCGGAGGCCCCGTACACGATCTTCTGGCTGGACTTCAAACCGGTGAACAGGAAGAAGGCCTTCTCAAATTTGGACAGGACATGAAAAAAACATATTCCTATGGCGATCTGGGTATGGATGAGGTAGGAAAATCCCACGGTGGCGAAATTGATGGCCAGTTGCAGACCTTGCCCCCCCAGCAGCCAAATATGCCAGCTGGTCTGCGGCACCCCAAAGGTCGGATCGTAGCTGTGCAGCCCTCGAAGGCTGCCGTAGATCATGGGGATGGCACAGCCGATCCACATGGTCGCACTCCTGAAAAAGCGATTGACCAGCCGGTCGGACT
This sequence comes from Candidatus Latescibacterota bacterium, assembly GCA_965219385.1. Taxonomy (GTDB): domain Bacteria; phylum Latescibacterota; class UBA2968; order UBA8231; family UBA8231; genus CBDCNM01. The sequence continues at coordinate 1,093,447 of CBDCNM010000001.1, forward strand.
CCTCGCCCCGGATCATGGCCAGGCCGACCTGGACGACGGGATAGGCCAGCCGCTCACGCTCCATCCACTGCCGCCGCAAAATCACCACGATCGACACCATGCTCATGTAGAGCGCCAGGAGAAATATACCCCACCACATCAACGGCTCTAGCCAGGCTTCGTACGGAATACTCTGGTCCGACCCCAACACACCTTCGTAGAATAACTTGTTGCCGGTGCCGTCCTCGACCATGATATGCCTGGCGGGCAGATGCGGGAACAAGATTTCAGCCCATTGGTTCTCGGGTGAGGCAAAGTAGAAGAGGGCGGTGATGATCGGCAGGAGTTGTTCGCCCAACCCCATGGTGCACAGAGCGGAGACGATCAGCAACATGGCGTAGACCAGGACCAATTCCCCCCGGTTCAACGCCAGGCTGCGGCCGCGCCAAACTGCGAAGATATTGCCCAGAGAGGAAAGCAGCAGGAAGGTGGAAAAAAACAGGCCGGGCGAATACAGGTCGACATCGTCAAAAGGCTGGTAAGCATGGAACCAGCCCATGGCGACAATCCCGGCGAAGACAAGGGCCCTATTTTTATTGCGGCCAGCTGCTTTGAAAAGAAGATTCAGCACCCCAATCAAAAAGAGGAAGAGAAAGATCGCTCCAGGAGTGTTGAAATCGTTGGCCATGTAGGTTCCCCGCATGACCATATTGCCATAAGGATCTCCAGTAGCCAGAAAAAAACTCAGAAAAGATCCGATCCAAAACCCCCGCCACCTCAGCTGGTGCGTTGCCGGCCCGCCCAGAATGGATTGCTGGCGCTCTGCCAGGTAGTGGCGATATGCTGCGGAAATCCCCTTTTGTATGCCCATTCTCAATCAAGGACTGAAGTTAATCCACGAATTGCAGATATACCTCCCGCAGACGCTGGGTCAGAGCCCCGGGCTTACCATCGCTAATGATCGCGTCTGCGACCTGTTGTACCACCCCTACCTCGGTTGTGGCGCCGGCCGGGAATACCCCGTCTACACAAAGGCGCGAACTCGCCGTTTACAAAACCTATCTCGGGCATCTCTCCCGTTCCAGACCAGCCAGAACGCACCACAGAGCCCGGTAATAATGCATGAGACGCACAGGCTCCGAACTGGCAGGTATCTCGGCCAGGCAAAAACCTTCGTACCCACTGGCCTGCAATAAGCTGAACAGCCGGCTCCAGGGGTAATCAGACCACAGCTCGGTGATGTGCACCAGGCCGATTTTTTTTTGCAGCAGGGCAAAATTGGCGTCGATTGAACCCTCCACCATATCGCCCGTATTGGAGTTCCAGCAGGCCAGCACATTGTCGTGGTCCGCATAGTCCAGTATTTTGCGGATATTAGGTGGTTCGCTCGTCACCCGACCGTGGACCTCCAGGCGGACCTCGACACCGTTTTCACGGCCGAATTCCCCGCACTCGCGCAGGGCCAGACCGATCTGTTCCAGGGTCTTTTCCAGCGCTACTCCTTCATCGACATGGTCTTTATTGGGCCGGACCTTCACGCCGGGCGCTCCCACATCGCACGCCAATTCAATGTACTGCTTGGTGCCTTCGACGTTCCTGCGGACTTCCTCCGGCTCTACTGCGTCGTACTCGAAAGCACTGCCCAGACCGGCAATCTGGACCTTTGAATCCGCGAACCTCCTGGCGATCTCAACTCGCTGGGCTGGGCTCAGATCCACTTCTGCCTCGTGGGCGTGCGTGGTTCGCAGTTCCACGCCCTCGAAGCCCGTCTCCTCACAATTGCGGATGATGGTCTCAATGTCCCAATCCTTGGCCAGATTATAGGTCACCAATCCCAATTTCACGACTCGACTCCTTTTTCGGCGTTGGTCAATGGGCTCACAGACCCTGCTCTTCAGTTCTGTCTCATCTACCCTAGCGCTCCTTTATATCACACCTCCCATTCTTCGCAAAGGGCCGATTGTAGATGGAAAGAAATGGGGCTAGGTTTCGGTGGGCCACCAGCCATCCGGATCTTCGTTCCACCGCCGGCCGCACATCCCGGAAATCAAGCGCCATTCAGCCGCTCCCATCGTTTGGGTCGAATGGTACACGAAGCGCTTCAAGCCCGCCCGCTCCGAGGCCCTTAGAATCCCGTGTAGATCTCTCGCCGTCATGGGATCACCCCGGTGGGGCCTACGGCCAGTGGAGACCCAGCAAACCACCTTGTCGACGTCCCCGACCGCATCCAGGGCCCGCCGGGTTTCGCCGTATACCACTTCCCCAAAGAACTCCTTGGGAAAGCCCATCTCCATGTCCCCGAGCGAGTGGATGCCTGGCAATTCGATGCCGAGCAGGGATTTAACCACCGCAAAACAATCTTCTTCCGTCAGGGTAGGATTCCATTCCAGGAGCGTGAGAACCCAGCGCCTAATGGTTCCGTACATGCCGTCGAAACCCCGGTGCCAGTAGTAATGCTTGGGAAAGATGTAGTCAAAAAATGACCCCATTTGCTGGTAGTTCTGCCCGGTAATCGAAGAGAAGGTGGCGGTGCGCGGAATGCCGCCCAATTCCACCTTGCGGTCCAGCTGGTCAATCCGGGCCCGCAGGGCGGCCATCCAGCCCAGGGAGACCTCCTGACGCTTGCGCAACCAGTACAGGGTGTCCTCGTCGATATCGAACAGGATGAGACCCGCTAATAATCCTCCTGAAGCGTGGTAGCGCACCAGATCGGGGGTAAGGTTGTGGAAGCGGTGGCGCAGGTGCGCAATGCCGCGCTCGATCCGATTCATATCTACTCCCAGGCTGGCAAAACGCTTCTGCCAATTCGGTTGGACGGCAAAAAGCTCACCCCGGCCAGGCGAAAATAGTTCGTGCTGGTGTTCCCCCGGACCGTCGCAAATAAACCCATGTGCCTGGGGAAAGGCCGTCATGATATCCTGGATACAAGCGCCCATTCCAGCTGCGCCATAAGGGTCGTCTTCGGTCGAATAGTCCCACCAATCTCGGGGGGCCGCAAAGGTGTCGAAGATCATGATATGCCAGCCGCGTGCAGCCGCATCGTCCAGCATGGCCTGCAGCAGCTTCTCCTTGTCCGGATCGCGCGGCAACTCCGGTGGTCTATCCAGACCGAAGGATTCATACACCTTGGAGGCAAGAGGATAAGCACTGATTTCCGCACCATCTTCCGAATGGAGAAACATGCGACCAATCATCAGCCCCTGTACGCCCCCGTCTTCCCAGGCATCGAAGGTGGTTTTGTAATCGTTCAAATAATGTTCTAAAGGCAATGCCATTCTGATCCAGGGTACCATTGGACCTCCTCAGCTTTAGTGTCCCCAACACCCTCTAGCAACAAATGTCTCTAACAAATGTCTCTAATGAGGCTACCCGCCAATTCGAGGTCTTAGATAGGTGATCACGAGCAGAGCCAGCGGGGTTGTGCCCAGCCCCATCATAAACATGCCGTTAATCTGGTAGAAGAGGTGATCGGTCTCCCAGAGCGACCAACCGTTACCGATCAGGCCGCTTGTCCAAATGCATATCATGTAAACCAGGAAGTTGAAGCGCACAACCCGTACAACCAGAAAGAGCGGGACCGCCAGGAAGAGCAGGACCAGTCCTACAAGCATTGCAAAGTGGAAAATATCTTCAGCCTGGGCCGCGGTTCCCATCACTCCCCCCACCAGGATTATGCCGGCGATGAGAATCCATGTCTTTTGCAGGGTTCGTTGCCATATCAGAAGACCGGTCAATCCCGCAAACAGGGCAATGACTCCCAGGTAAGCGCTGGTCAATCCGTCCAGGACCGGCAGATAAGTGTTCAGGTTCGGAGGATGATACCCCCCCGGCTTGAGGTAGTCCACCAGCCATCGATACTCCGCATAGGTCTTGAAATGGTCCATGCCTTTCGTCGCCAATAAAAACGCTGTGGCCATCAGGATGGCCTGTAGCCAGAGCCCGGCCCTCTCCTGGCGCAACCTCAGTAGTCCCAACCACCGGGCAGGATCCATCTCTTCGGGATGGATCTCCCGGAAGAGAGCAAGGCCCAGAGCCACGAGGACAACCATGGACAACCCTATGAAAACAGCCTCCAGCAAAGTGCCCATTACCTCCATACTCAGAAAAGTCCACAGTGCCTGGCTGGTATCGTAATTCTGGAAAAAAGCAGGCAAGGCATTGACCTTATCGACCACCACAAGTACTGCACCCAGAATGCCGAAGCGCAGACCTAAACCCCAGCTTATGGTCTTCTCGCGGTAGATTCTGAAAAAATTGACCCCTCCCAGAATCAGGGTTGCAAGACCCAGGATAACCCCTATTACCTTCGGTACTATATCCTTGGCTCCCTGCTTTCCAAGCTCCCGCAAAAAGTCCTCCGGAGCCTTGTACCCCTGGTGAAAATGTCCCACCCGGTCCCCCTGAAGACGCGTCACCAGACGAAACTCCCCGTCGTCGACCTTTTGATCGATCCGCTCCCAGACAAAGTGGTGGTCCACCCTGGCTTCCTGTTTTTCCACGCTTCCCTCCAGTAATTTGTACTGGAGGGTATCCGCCGTCACCTGATCAAAGTGCTTTTCGACAAACCCCTGGACCAGGACGCGAGCCGTATCCCCTTCCAGCTCGGCCCCGGCCTGGCTCTCTGGAATTTGGTGCTCGAACACGCTGACCCGTCCCTTGGCATTCACCCCCACCAGGACCTCCTCTTTCTCCTGGGGTTTGAACCAGCGGAGGTACCAAATCCATGGATGGGTCTGCTGGACGGCCAGGGTATCAGCCCGTGCGACACCGGCCCGGCGCACCAGGTGGATGTAGTGGTCTGTTCCCAGGCTGCTGGAAAACCAGGCGGTGAGGTAATGGTCCCGCACATCCAGTCCGATTGCTTCGCAAAACTCCTCTGCCAATCCGGTGGCCTCCGCCCGGGTCACCGATAGTTCGAGGTTGCGTTCTCCAAAGCGCTTGATCTCGAGTGCACTCAAAAGGGCGACCCCAACCAGCCCCAGGATGCCGGCCCACCACCAACCGCGCGCGCCTATCAGGTAAGATTCCGGATCCTTTTGAACGGTCGTTTCCTCCATAATCGGCTGGGCCGGTGGGGTTGGGGGTAGCGGTTCGGCAACCTCCTCTTCCGCTTCTTCTTCAATTTCCCTGTAGCGCCTCGACAAAAACGCGAATAAGGCCGGTATGGCCGGCAGGAGGAGGATGCCGACGACGGCAAACCCCGAAATCTGGAAGTAGAGGCTCGACGACTTCATCATCGGGAATGCCCCTTGAAAGGCATTGTAGACATAGTGGGCAATGATCGTCGACCAGATCCCGAAGCGCAAAAAAACAAACCCCAGAGCCACCCCTACCAGCGAAATTTCAATCCCCCGGGTATAAATGGGTTCGGTCGGATAGTTGGAGTGGAGAAATGCCCATACCACCGCCGACAACACAACGGCCAGCCAGGGGCGCCCGAACCAGCGGATGAGCAGCGATATGGCCAGCAGCCTGAAGAAGAATTCCTCCTGGGCAGCGGCCACCAGTCCGATCAGCAGCGGGTAAATCCAGGGGATGGCAGTGCTGTAGGTATTGTCGTAATCGACTACCGAGGCCGGGGACCAGACTCCGAAATAGCGGGTGCCGACGATGTAGAACAAGGTCACGTACCCCAGCATGGCAAAGGCCAGGCCGTAGCCTACGAAGGTCGAGCGCATAAACCCGCCCGCGAATATCCGACGCAGGGCAAGATGTCCAAACGGACTGCGCTTTCCCGCGAAAAGCACCTCTCGTCCCAGCGCTCCTCCAGCCGTACCTGCGAGACTGATGATTCCCCCCGAGAAAACCGCCCCAATAAGACCCGAGGCTATAAATGCTGCGATAAAGTGGGCGTTGGACTGCATGGTATCGTAGCCAAAGCGGGCCAGGGGCAGTGAGTTGGTATGCCCGGCTGCAGTTGCGACCAATACCACCCCTCCGACCAGCAGCCCCGTCTTCCACTGCAGGGTTCCCTGCCGGTATTTCTGGACCAGCACGACCAGCATCATCACCCCAAGAGCAAACCAGAAGACACCGAATATCTGGCTCAACAGGTTCGCCCGGGAACGCACCTCGCTGTAGTGCCGGGAAAATTGCTCGGGCACCTTCAGGTATTCTTTAAACCTGCCTATCCGGTCGCCCTGGACCACCACCTCCAGACGGTAATGTCCATCTTCCCCCACGGTAAAACCCTTCTTTCGGTAGGTGAAGATATGATCGGTCCGCGCTTTGCGTTGCTCGCTGGTGCGCTCGATCAATTCCCATTCTGCCAGATCGAACCCCTGAGTCTCCTGCAGAAAGGTTTGGGCCAGCCCCAATGCCTCCTCCTGCTTCAGGCTTGCTCCTTGGTCCGTCTCCAGAATTAAATGCGCGAAGCCGACAATCCGACCTCCCGGGTCAAGGCTGACGCGCAACTCTTCCTTCTCCAGGGTTTTGAACCATCGCACGCTCCAGCTCCAGATCGAAAGCCAGTCTCGCGCCAGTTGATTGGCCTCCTCCAGTCCCAGGGTTTGTTCCAGGAAAATCTGCCCTCCGTAATCATGCGAGAATATCTGGGCGCTGGAGTATTGGTCCGTGCTGTAATCCAGCTCTTTTAAGTACCCCCGGGCTTGCTGGAAGGCTTCTTCCCGGCTCAGCTTAAAATCCAGGGAGGCCACCGGGAACGCTTCTTTATACAAGTGGAGAAAGACGGCCAGCCCTGCCACTCCAAGTAAGAGGCACAGCCCGATCCAGCGGATATCGTTGCGTTTCACGGTTTCCTCTTTTGTAAACATGGCTGAGATGCCCAAGTGTATTTAGCTTGGCGGATTCAACAGAGGGGGGATAAAACCTGCAGGATGCTCAGGCGGGCGCCCATGGAACGATGTCGAGGAGGGAGGGGGTGGAAAGCCTCAATCCTGTCTATTCAGTCCAAAAAACGGGCCCGCACCTGCGCATCGGGTATCCGGCAGACATCCTGTCTTCCAAACCACCGGTAGCGATTGCGCGCTATGATCCCATACACCAGATCGCGTATAAAGGCCGGCACCAGCAAAAATATGGATAGCAGGGGCCATAAACCCCGCAACTGGCGCATTGTGCGCAGCACCGCGGTGGAACGGGCGTACAACTGCCCTCCCTCGACCAGGATTATGGTATCCAGCTGCTCCTCGGGTAAATGGTTCCGCCGCAGGATGCCCCGAGCTATCTGACCCTGCAACGGCGCAAAATGAAATCGCCCCTCGGGATCCCGGGAAATGATGAAATTTACGGTGGAGTCGCAGAAATTACATGATCCATCATACAACACCAGCGGATGATCCATTGCCATAGAGAATGCGCTCAAAAGTGAAAAAAACCTCGTTGCCGGTTTTCAACTTCTCTGCGCCACGTAGCGCACGACCAGATCTACCGCCTCGTCTTCTGAAATTTTGTCCGTATTTATGGTCAGGTGATAAAGCAGTGGATCGTCCCAATCCGCCTTGTGGTAGTTGCGCAGGTAAAGCTGGCGCCAGCGATCGTGTTGCTGGGCAAGTTCCCGGGCACCGTCGAGATCCATACCCCGCACTTTCATGAGGTTTTCGCAACGGCGCTCTAAAGGGGCCACGATTTTGAGGTGCAGGACATCATCGCGGTTTGCCAGAATCACTTGGCTGGCGCGACCGACAATAACCGCTTTACCTGTCTGGCCGAACTCCTGTATAACCGTGGTGATCAGCAACTGGTATGTGCCGCGGTCGAGATAGGTCGCCGATTGGCTGGCTTCGCGATCCATGACATAGGGAAATTCGAGACCGAATTCGGGAAAGTAGGCTGCCGATGATAGCGGAAACCCCCTGGGACTTACCTCGGGTACCAGGAGCCGTTTGAGAAAATGCTTGATCCGCCCTTCCCCTTTCTCATCGAATTTTTCGACTTCTTCAGGGGAGGTATCCGTGATTGAGGCAATCTCCTCCACCAGCTTTTGGTCGACCAACTCATAACCCAGGATTTCGGCTACGCGTTGGGCGATGGGATCACCGCCGCTACCTATCTGTCGGGCGACTGTAATTACAGCCAAGACATGATCTCCGGTTCAAATAGCCCATTCCGTCCTCAAATTAACCAAACTCCGCTCTCGATGCAAGCCAATGTCCCAGAGATCATCCCGCCGGCCCAATCTATCTTTTTTGTGCTCTGGATCACGGCGCTGGAAAAAATTGGCCCATATCATTATTTTTAAAGTAGATTAGTGAACAACTCTCCATTCGCATTCCCCGGAAAATCCATGGATAACTACTCAATATGGCATACTCCAAGCTTCGCATTCTGGTTCCTCTCGAGGATCCTGGAGCCGAAGAGGCCCTGGTTCGCTTTGCCGCGAGGTTGGCCCAGACTCGCAAGGGAGAACTACACCTCACGCACATAGTCACGCCCGAAGAGACGGTCCCACAGGCGGAGCAATTGTTGCAGCGAGCCGCTGGAATCGCAGCCCAGGTCGGTGTTCGAGCTCACCCTCATCTGGCGGAATATCCAAGCGTCACCCAGGGTATCCAGGAGTCGGTGCGTCGCTTGAAATGCAAAATGATGATGATGGGCTGGTACCACGAGGTCGAAAAGGGTGCCATCCTGGCAGCTCAGAATAGAGCCCTGACCAAGGCCATCAACGTAGAAACCCTGATCTTTAAAGACCGGAATTCCTTTCCCTTCCAGCGCATCCTCGTTCCCACCGGAGGCGGCAGCAACGCCCTGATGGGCATTCAGCTCGGCTCCGAACTTGCTCAGAACTGGGGCATCCCCATCGAGGTTCTGAGGGTTGCCCGGGAGCCGCACCACCGGCCGGACGATCCAATTCTACAGCGCTATTGCAGCCAGCTTCTCGAGGGAACCAAACTGCAGTTGGAGCTTTTGGGACTGGACCTGCCCATCCGCATTCTTCCCGCGGAAGATGTTGTCGCCCCCATCGTCGAACACACCCGGGAAGGCGATCTGGTGGTGCTGGGCGCCTCCAATGACTGGCGCCAGGAAGAACATCTGGCTGGCTCCATCCCCGACGAGATCGCCAACCAGGTACCCAGTTCGGTCCTCCTAGTGCGTTCTTTGACCCCCAACAAGATCCTCCTCAGCCGCATATTCTGGGAGACCACCATTCGCCTGGACCTCCATCCCAAAGACAAATGGGATGCCATCACCCAGATGGTGGATGCCTTGGTCGAAGAAAAACAGGTGCCTTCTTCGCAACGTCAGTACGTGCTCGATCGCGCCCTGGAAAGGGAGCGCAAAAGCTCCACGGCCCTCGGCCACGAGACGGCCATCCCCCATGCCCCCATCCCCGACCTGCCAGGCATCATAGGGTGCCTGGGCATTTGTCCCGATGGAGTGAACTTCCAGGGCGTGTACGACGAGCCCGTGCGCTGCATTTTTCTGCTCCTGACTCCTCAGCAAAACTACCTCAGCTACATTCCGGTGCTGGCACAGATCGCCACCTTCATGAAGCCCGACTCCACCCGTTCCGCCGTCCTCCGCTGTCAGACCCCCTCGGAGGTGAGCGCCCTGATCAAACAGCAGGAAAAGGCCTGATCTTGGAAAGCCCGAAACACCTTCCCACAAAAGCGGTCATCGATCTGGGCACCAATACCATTTTGATGGTGGTGGGAAGGCGCCTGCTAGATGGCCGCATAGAAATCCTGGACGACGCTCATGCCATCGCCCGGCTGGGCAAAGGTGTGGATGCGCAGCGGCGGATCCTGCCCGAGACCATAAACCGGGTATGCGGCTTCCTCCTGGACTATAAAAAACGCGCCCACTCTCATGGCGCCCGGCAAATCACGGCATACGGTACTTCGGCTTTGAGGGATGCGGCCAATAAGGAGGAATTGATCGAGGTGGTAAAAATTAGGACCGGGATTGACCTGGTCGAAATTCCAGGTAGCGAAGAAGCCCGCCTGGCCTTCAGCGGGGCCGGTTTTGGCCTCGAACTGCCAGAGCGCTACGGGGTCCTCGATATCGGGGGAGGCTCAACCGAGTTGGCGATCGGGGCTGGAAATCGAATTGAACAATCTACTTCAGTAGATATTGGAGCGGTGCGGGTCACCGAAAGATGCTTCGGCCCACTCCCGCCTTCCCCAGCCCAGCAAGCGGATGCCGCCGCCGTGATTCAGCGAGAACTGAGTTTGCTCCTCCCCTATCCTGTGGGAACTCCCCTGGTGGGCGTCGCCGGCACCGCAACCACCCTGGGAGCCGTGGCCAAAGGCACCGGGGACTGCAACGCCGAGGAGTTAAACGGTCACTTTCTGTCCCGCGACCGCGTCGAGGAACTAGCCGCCTGCCTGCTGACTCTGAACCTCGATGGAATCCGCACCATCCCGCAAATCCACCCTCAGCGCGCCGATATCATCACAGCCGGTGCGCTGATTCTGGCGCAGGCCCTGCGTCTGTTCGCCTGCCCCGGTTTAACGGTATCGACCCGCGGCATCCGCTACGGATTGCTGCTGAGGGTCCTGCGGCAAAACTGATTTCCATAAAGATGCGGCGCTTCCAACGGCCCGGTGGTGTATCTCCTCCTGCCTCTGCTACAAACCGCGCTTTGCGGCAGGGGTGTTTTCGAAGTACTCGCACCGAGCCATGACAGCGCATTCATCGCACTGAGGCTTTCTGGCCTTGCAAATATAGCGCCCCTGCAGGACCATGATCTGGCTGAAAAGGGTCCAGTCTTTCGGAGGCAGGAGTTTCCCCAGAGCGCGCTCGATCGCGACCGGGTCTTCTGCACGAGTCAGTCCCAGCCTGCGGCTCACCCGCCCCATGTGGGTATCCACGACAATGCCTGGAATGTCGTAAATATTGCCCAGAATCACATTGGCCGTCTTGCGTCCTACTCCCGGCAGCCGGACCAGGTCCTCCATACAGGGGGGCACCTCGCCCCCGTGGTTTTCCAGCAAGACTTCCATGGAGCAGCGGATATTGCGGGCCTTTTGCCTGAAGAAACCGGTCGGGTGAATGTCCTCCTCAAGCTCTTCTACCGGTACCTTGAGGTAATCCCGAGGGCTCCTGTACTTGGCGAAGAGTTGTTGCGTCACTTGATTGACCTTGACATCCGTGCACTGGGCCGCAAGAATGGTCGCCACCAGCAACTCGAGGGGATTGCTGTAGTCCAGCTCCACCCGGGGATTGGGGAAGGCCTTTTTCAGGTCCTTGAAAACCTGCCGGGCACGCTCTTTTAGTTCGTCTTCATTCACGATAGGTGAACAATGTCCTCTCAACTTGCCCCTCCCGTCCTCGAGGTCCAAATAGTTACGGGTATTTCGTGAAGTACTGACAACACCCACAGACCATGCCGGTTCCTTTTCAACCCGTGCTGCCCCACTTGTATTTTTTCTCCTTCCAGCTGAATCTTCCCAGACTGCCCAGAATCCCCACCACTACCACGTAGTAAGGCTGTGTCAGGGTCCACAGGGGAAAGCAGCCCAGCAAATCCCGCCGTCCGAATATTTGCATGGACCTGTATACCAGGATGATTTCGGCGCACACCTTGGCCCCCCAGCAACCCCCGGCCCAAACCACTCCCAAGCCTCCCCCCAACACCATGACCGGAGATAGAGCCAGGAGCGAATTCATGATAAACGCACTGGCCAGATAGCTAAAAAAAAGCGGATCCAGGTAGATCTGGTAAGGGGCGTTTGAAGCCCAGCGCAGGCGCTGGCTGAGCAAATCCCGCCAGGAACCAGAGGCCGGGTGGACTACAAAGGTTTCGGGCGCGGTAGCGAACACCATCTCCCAACGCTTCGTGCGCCGGATCAGCTGTAAAAGAAGAACATCGTCTCCCGAGGTCCTGTGGCGGACCTTTTCGTAGCCCCCGACCTCGTGAAAGGCCGCCTTGCGATAGGCCAGATTCTGACTGGAAGCCCCCATGGGACGGCCCCGGCCGACACTGCCCGCGGCACAGCCCATGAGGCAGAGAAAGTCCATCCCTTCCCACCCCGTTCTGGCGTTCACAACATCCCCCGGAGTGCCTATCTGTGAAAACCCGGCGACCATGCCCACCCCCTCGCTGAAACAATCTACCATCCCCTGGACCCAGGTTGGAGGCAGGCGACAATCGGCATCCGTGGTCAGGATAATCTCTCCCCGGGCAGCCGCAACTCCCAGGCTCAAGGCATCCTTTTTTGACCCCCCGATGCCCCCACCGGCACTCAACAGCCGCACCCCGTTCCCCGATCCAGCTCTGCGGCGAACAATCCGTGCCGTGGAGTCCGTGGAACCATCGTCCACCACAATGACTTCGCAAGCCTCCGCAGGATAGGTCTGGACCGCTAAGTCATCGAGGCAGGCACCGATGTGATCGGCTTCGTTGCGCGCGGCTACGATGATTGAAACCTGGGGATTCGCCCCATCCCCCCGCCGGCACGGCTTCAAGCCCGTGGCAAACCATCCAAGGGCGAGGAGGTACAGAGCCGTACACACCCCGAGCAGGAGATCGAAATAGGCTTGGAAGCTCTCCAGAAACTGCGCCATAGAAAAAAGGGGAAGGAAAAGGGGACTTCAACCTTTAATTTCCTTGACCATCGAGAACATACCCCGGTAGCCCTCCGAACAATTCCGACACATGTCCACACTCGTGCGTCCGGCGAGGATTTGTCGGCGGAAGTCCATATAGGTCCGCCCCTTCCAGATTTCCTTGAAGGAACTCGCCCCGGCAAAAGCCTGGCCCATTTCAAAGTCCACATCCTTGTCGAAACAACAAGGCGCCACAGCTCCATTCCAATTGACCATAGAGCTGTACCAGAGGACCTTGCACCCCCGTGCGGGCTGCCCCTTGACCACCAATTCCGCTTTATCCGTACTTTCATACCGCCGCAGTTCCTCTGTTTCGGGCAGAAAAATCTCGGCCTCTTTGGAGGTGTAGACCTGCGCGGTCTTTAGCAGAAATTTATCCGTGGGCGCCAGGAGTTCACCGGCGATGCGCTCGGCCTCGGCCAGGTCCTTCTCGTTGTGTTTCATCACGATAAACTGCAGGTTGATAAGCGGATGTCGAACCCCTGCCCGTTCTCTGGCCTCTACCAGTAAGCGAACCCCTTCAAAAACTCGCTCGATCTTGCCGCCTACCCGGTAGCGTTCGTAGGTCTCCTGATCCACCCCATCCAGGGAGACGATGATCTCGTCCAGACCCGACTCGACTACTTCTCTGGCTTGTTCCTGGTTGCGGATATAGTGGCCATTGGTGCTGGTCAGGGTGGGAATCTTTTTGTCCCGGGCATAGCGAACCATTTCGCAAAAGCAGCGATTGATGAAGGGTTCCCCCTGATTCCACAGCATCAGGAGGATCAGATTCTCTCCAACCTCGTCAATGAGGGATTTGTAGGCATCCAGGTCCATTTTGCCCCGCGCCCGCGTCATCTGGCCATTGCCCGACGGGCACAGGGGACACTTCAAATTGCAAAAATTGGTCGGTTCGACCATGAGCATAAAGGGCTGTCCCCACACCACCGGCCGGCAGCTGAGCCAGGAGACCCCCATTGAACTTAGGACCTTAGTGAAGTTCCACAACCGCTTCCAGGAAAATGCATACCCGTACTGCCGGATATACCGGAATATAGATCTAGAAGAGCCAAGATAAGCCATGAACATTCCTTTCCGCATCCCGGGGATTTCCTCATTGTTTCCAGCGAAACCACCCCAGGCGCCCCATCACCGTGAACATCAAAACATAGGGAATATAACAAATCTAGAAGAGCCAAGATAAGCCATGAACATTCCTTTCCGCATCCCGGGGATTTCCTCATTGTTTCCAGCGAAACCACCCCAGGCGCCCCATCACCGTGAACATCAAAACATAGGGAATATAACAAAGTTCCAGCAAAGGCAAAAAGGACAAGAGGCGGCGCTCCTGGCGGAGAAACATAAAACCTATCAACAAAGCGAAATCGCCCGAAAACCGGAGCCCCCAGATCCCCATCAGGAGCCCGTTCCAGTCACCCTCTACCACCATGCGGATCAGACCGGCGGCCAGCACCAGGTGGAATAAGTACACCCATAGAGCCAGAACCTGAGCCATTCCCCTGTAGTTTCCGGCCTTGGCCGCATGCCGCAATTTCTGCTGCGCGATTTCGCTCCAGCTCCGCGGCCCTGGTCGGCAGGCAACGGCTGCTTCTGGTTCCCGATTGTAGACCATCTTCCAGGCGGTTCGCTCCCCCACCAGCCGCATGAAGTACACGTCGTCACCGCCGATGAGGTGTCCAATGGATTTAAACCCTTCGACCTCGTGGTAGACCTGACGACGGTAGGCCAGGTTGCGTCCGGTGCAGGCCAGCGGCCGTCCCATACCCATACTACCTGCGCTCAGGGCCCCCACCGCAATATTGTCCAGGGCCAGCAGATCCTGTCGCCAGGTGCAGCCCTCCTCGGGAAAGGCGTAACCTGCCACCAATCCTGTATCTGGGGCAAATTTATTCGCCATTGAACCAACCCAGGTGCGAGGAGGACGACAATCCGCATCCGTGAACAGCAACACTTCCCCGGAACTGGCTTCTATCCCCTGGGCAAGGGCGCTTTTCTTGGGGCACTTGAATTGCAGGTCCGAACGCGCTCTGACCAGTTTCAAGCCGTCGAACTTGTGCTCCAGCACCCGCTCGACCGTGTCGTCCTCGGAGCGGTCATCCACCACGATCACCTCGAATTCGCCCTCGTATTCTTGCTCTTTGAGGGCCTGGGCACACCCTCCTATTGAAGCAGCTTCATTGCGCGCTGCAACCACGATGCTGACACTGGGCTTGTGGCCGTTTGACAGCGGGATCCGACGGCGCAAACCGATCGACAACCACACCAGGGCGATCAGGTACACCCCCCCTGAACCGGCCAGAAGCAGATCGAATAAACCCATGCTCAATGGTTTTCAAAAATAACCGTAGCGCAGATCAAAAGAAAAATGCTGCTGCCGACCATCTCCGTACCCCGAGCGGTTTTTCAGGGCCACGTTCGGCCCCCATCTCGGAGGCAGGGGTACATGATCGCCCCATTCGAGCCTGTAACCCGTCTCCAGCCGCAATTGCGGCCAGACCCGCCAGGTCATGCGCCCTCCGATCTCGGTCCACCTGCTCACCACGCCGTCCAGGAACTGCTTGGTTTCGGTTTCGTCGCCGGCTCGTCTACCTAAATGCAGATCCCCCCCGACGTTGCGGATACTGCCGTCCGCCCGCACCTCGTTATCGCCGTGTCGGGTGCGGCTCAACTCTACAGTGGCCTCCAGGTTCCGGGTAAAACGCCGCTTTAAACCCAGGCGCCAGCGATCGCTGTTGGGACCCAGTACATGCCCAAGGGGCGCGGTGAAATGCCTGAAGGTGTTGATGGGGATTTTGTGGGTAAACACCCAAGGCTCAAGGCGCACGTATTCCATCCGCAAATCCGCGTCTCTCAACCTTAAAGGGTCCACCCAGAGCAATCCTGCCTGCAGCGAGAACTTGTTGACAAAATCATCCGAGAAGATCCGCAGTTTTCTCATATCGTCAATCACGTAGGCCAGGTACAGCCGGAGCCCTTTACCCGGGTGGACGTCCAGATCCACCCCCATCATCAAATTGTCTTTGTCGCCCAGATAACTCTGAGCCGCCTGATAGGGCATGATGGGATTCAGGTAGGTGAGTTCCAGCCCGCGATCACCGTATACCAGAACCTCCTGGAATCCCAGGTCGAGCCAGGTGGCCAGGGCAACCTCCAGGCGGTGGGCCGCAAGGTACTTTTCGCGCTCCAGACGACGACCGACGCCATGGACAATATAAGAGGTCGTGGAATCGAGCAACCCCCGGCACAAGGGGGTGTCGGTCCGATCTGGGCAGGGCCGCAAGACCCCGGCGATGCCAACCAATTTAAACACCCCGTAGCGCGCCCTCAGCCGCAGCATGTCAAACGAAGGCGCATTGTTGCTGAGACCCAGATTATCATCTGGAGCCGGTCCCCAGGATACCACATCTTTGCCCAATTCCACTCTGAATAGAGGCAGTGAAAAAACCATATAGGCCTTGGCCTCATGATAGTCTGCCAGGGCGCCCTTGGGCTGGGGGAGTTCCAGGCGGCGCTCGAACACATCGTCCCTCAAAGTATAGCTGCGGCTTCCCTGCTCCCGGGTTTGTTCGAAGCTTACCCAAAACCCGATCCTGTCCTCGAAATAACCGCGCATACTCCCCCCTAGGCGCTGCCGGAAGATCTGCTCAGTTGCACCGCGGGTGCGCCCCTCGAACACGTCGGTTTGCTGGCGCACCCGCAAGTCGGCCCAGAGTTCTCCTTGCTCGTGGGCGTAGCGCAACAGGGGCTGGCCATTCCCGAAGCGCTCGCCCATTGTTTCATACTCTGATCTATCCCTTGCGCCCGGCCCCTTGATCTGATCCTGGAATTCCTCCAGCAAGAGCAGCAATTCCCGTTTTTCAATCCGGCTCAATCGCCTTCCCTTGTCCCCCTCGGCGGCGATGCTGGTCAGTGCACGGGCCATTTCCAGACGACTGAAGGGTTTTATGCCATCTCCCACTCCGTACAGGAACCCCTTGGCTTCAAAGCGTTCAATAAACCCATAGCCCCAGTGATCCAGAGGCACGTTTACCGAATTATCCCCCCGGCTTTCGCTGGCTGGGCCGACCCCTATCAGCAGGATAAAAACCCATCTTGACAGTCTTTTCAAGTACATATAGTTTCCATCAATTATGCGACAGATCGAAAAGATACGAGCACGCGAAATTCTCGATTCGCGCGGCAACCCGACAGTGGAAGTAGAGGTTTGTCTCCGCGGTGGTCACCAGGGCAGGGCCGCGGTCCCCTCCGGGGCCTCAACCGGTGAACACGAGGCCCTGGAACTGCGCGATGGAGACGAGAGCCGCTACCTCGGCAAGGGCATCCTCAAAGCGCTTGAAAACATCCACCACGAGATCGGCCCCGCCCTCATCGGCCACGATGTCACCGATCAGTTCCTCATTGATCAAAAAATGATTGACCTGGATGGCACGGCCAACAAAGGGCGGTTGGGGGCCAATGCCTTGCTCGGCGTTTCCCTGGCTTGCGCCAAGGCCGCGGCCAACGCCGTTGGCCTGCCCCTCTACCGCTACCTTGGAGGGCCGACAGCGCGCTCCCTGCCAGTCCCTATGATGAATATCCTCAACGGTGGTTCCCACTCCGACAACAACGTGGATCTACAGGAATTCATGGTCGTGCCCGTCGGGGCCCCCACCTTTGCCCACGCCCTGCGCATGGGGGCCGAGATCTTTCACCACCTCAAGTCCGTCCTCAAATCCAAGGGGCTGAACACCGCGGTGGGAGACGAGGGGGGCTTTGCTCCTGACCTGAGTTCCAATCACGAAGCCCTAGATGTTATTGTGGAGGCCATCCAGCAGGCCGGGTACAGGGCTGGAGAAGACATTCTCCTCGCCCTGGATCCGGCGTCCAGCGAGTTCTTTGCAGATGGTCTCTACATTTTCAAGTGGTCGGACAGAAGCCAGCGCAGCGCGGCTGAAATGATCCAATTTTATGCCGACCTTGCCCGGCGCTACCCCATTATTTCTCTGGAGGATGGCCTGGCCGAAGACGACTGGGATGGTTGGGCCCACCTCACCAGCGAATTGGCGGACCAACTCCAGCTGGTCGGCGACGACCTTTTTGCGACCAACCCCCAAAGACTGGCGCGCGGCATAGCCGCAGGAGTCGGGAACTCCATCCTGATAAAAGTCAATCAGATCGGCACTCTCAGCGAAACCCTGGCGACTATCCAAATGGCCCAGAGAGCCGGGTACACAGCGGTGATTTCCCACCGCTCGGGCGAAACCGAAGACACCACCATCGCCGACATCGCCGTAGCGACCAGCGCCCTCCAGATCAAAACAGGTTCGGCCTCGCGCACAGACCGCATCGCCAAGTACAATCAACTCCTGCGCATCGAGGAGGCACTGGGCCCTCAGGCCATCTACCCTCAGAAAGATGCCTTCTACAATCTTACTTAGACCTGTCTAAGAGGGCTTCTAAGAGCGTTTGCCCTTTCTGTGTTCGGCAAACAGGCTTTCATTCTGTCCGGTAATACCGGAATAACGGACCAATGCGTACTCTATCCCCCTGATCAGCCGCAGGATCAATTGGCCCATCATCACGGCCCCCAGCAAGGCCAGGCCCACAGGGGCCGGTAGCACTTCCAGCAAAACTGCGGGTATAACCAGCGCCAGTTCATCCAGGTCCATCAGATAACCCATTTTCACATTGGCGCTTTTGAGCGCATTATTGCCCAAAAAGTGACGGATTACATACAGACTCCCCATTCGGGCGACTGGACGTGCGATGAGCAGCAGCAGGAGTACCCCAAAGAATATCCCCATATCCACTTCGCCCTGGATCAGCCCGTTGCCCAGAAGCCAGCCAGCGATAAAGAGCAGGCCTTTTTTTATACACCCGTGACCACGTTTTATGACCTCGAGCACGTCAAGGCGGCGCAGGGTCGCGTTCATCAACCAAATTCCAGCGACCAACCCGACCCACATTGGCTCCAGGCCGAGGCTGGCCGCCATACCGCTCCCCAGCAATAAGGTCCCTGCAAATAAGAAAAAGAGCTGTCCGGATTCCACATCTCTGGTCAGAAAATCTCCGGCCAGTCCAATCACAGCCCCCAGCACAAGGCTCCAGAACAACTTGTCCACCAGACCCTCTACCATGATGCCCCTGCCCGTGGCAGCAAAGGAATGGTCTATCTGGAAGGTTACCTCATGCAGCTGGCTATTGCCCAAACCCGCCAACAAAATACCCAGATAAGTGGCCAGAGGAAGCTGCCAACTCCCTTTGCGCAATGGGGATTTACCCACTATTCCCTGTCTTATAAGAGAAGCCCCTCCCAACACGCATATGCCGCAGATTACCATCAGGGAAGATGTATCCACCGCTGGCTTGCCCGCTTGCAGAAGCTTCCAGGCCAGGAGAATCAGGCACGCGACAAACCCGGCCTGGATCGCCTCCAACAGCAACGGCACAGGGGAATTGCGGCGCAACAACCTCAAGTCGAAGCCGCATCCCGCCACCAGTCCAAACCAACCGGCGAAAAATACCAGGACAAACCGGGTGCTCTCGGCAAACAGATCCTGCAGTGGGGCAAAAAAGCTACTGCCCCCCAGAATCCCCACGACCCCATAGTGCAGCCTGCCCTCCAGCAGGGCCTGGGGCGTTGCGGCCAAGCCCTCCCTGGCGCGTGCGGCTCGCACCAGCATATACAACCCTGCGATCAATGTCAATCCAACCACAAACCGCCCTAGTTCTACCACAGCATAACCCATTGCCGGTTGCCCTCAACTCACTTTCTCGCCCGTGTCCAGGTCCAGGTTGTCCAAGGTGGCAAAGTGATCGTCAAACCCGGACCTGAATGCCTCAAGTGCCTGTTCTCCCAAATGATCGGCCTGGTTCAAGAGGACGGGATCCGGAGGCAGAGGGCGGGCTACAGCTGCCATGGTATCCCACCTTTCCACGCTCCCCAGCCAGTCGCCCAGAAGTTTGCCAACCAGAGGCCTTGTACAATAACCCACCATGGATACAAGACCTTTTTTTCTGGTTGGACGGGTGTTGCCAGTCAGCTGGAAGATCCAGGGAAGCCGCCCAATCCATTTTTTTTGTGAATCAATCCCTTTGCTTATCTGGACCTCCTGCGCCTCTTCCCCGTAGAAGAGCTTGCCCACCGCGCCCAGCAACCCAGGGCCGTCCGGTCGCCGGGGGGGATAGTGTATGTTCACATCCCACAGAAAGTGTAGATCTTCCCTTTCCAGCAAATTGCAGTCGATCCCATGCTCCAGCCGCATATGCCAAAGATTCCGGCGGCTGGCGAAGCGTCCCGAAAGCCTCTGCAAAAACGCATCTATCCGGGCATTCACCCATGGATGCAAAGCTACATCGGTGTACAGGTGCAAAGCCCACCCCGCGACAAAGGCCCATTCGACCTCGTCCCGAGTTTCATCCCGGAGTGCGCGCAGAAAGTCCCCGGTATACTCGTGGTGCAGCCGTTCCGAAAAACGCCTGGGGGCCCCGGGGAAAAAACCTAAATCCGGAGCCACCGAGCCGGCCAGAAAAGCCGGCCACATGGGGTTGTCTGGAGCCGTTTCCCTGGGAAAAGTGCCCGGATAAACCCGTTGCGCCAGCCAAAGATGAAAAAAACTGCCTGCCAAGTCCGTTCTTCCCCACCAGGCGGATTTTCCGCTCAGGCTTTCATTAAGAGCCTATACGAAAATCCCCACCTGGACTGCGAGCAGGGCGGCCGGGACTGCGAGCAGGCGCAGCAGGCGAGGTGGTGACCCACGCCCCTTCTCGCTCGCTCTCGGGCCGCAGAGCGAATTTCCGTATGGACTTAAGAAGCCGTCCAGGCTCAAAAAGGGAGATCGTCTTCTTCCTGCTGGGGAGGCTGAGACGGCCCCTCTTCCATGGCGGCTGGGCCAGGATCGCCGGCCCCACCCCCCGAGTCTCCGCGACTGTCCAGCATCTGCATGTCGTTGACCACGACCTCCGTGGTATACCGCTTCTGCCCATTTTGGTCGTCCCAGGAACGCGTCTGCAGTTTGCCCTCGACATAGAGCTTGCTGCCTTTTTTAAGGTACTGCCCGGCAATTTCGGCCAGTCTGCGCCACAGAACCAGACGATGCCATTCGGTCCGCTCCTGGCGTTCCCCACTGGTCTTGTCCGACCAGGATTCAGTCGTAGCTAGGCTAAAATTGACCACCGGCACTCCGCTGGGTGTATATTTTACTTCGGGATCGGATCCCAGATTGCCGATCAGGATGACTTTGTTGACCCCGCCACGAGACATAAATGCGCTCCTTTCGATGATTCCAGATCCAAGATCTGCCTACAATCCTAGTTTTTACTCATGTAGCTCATATCTTAATAACTGTCCCCCGGTGCAGTCAAGTTACACGAAACCGTCGAGCGCCTCCGGACCCTGCAGGATTTCTCTCAGATTCTCCATTCAGGCTGTCCTATCAGACCCTCAGGTCGTTCTACCCGGGCGATTTCGGGAATCCGAAACTACAGGTTAATACATTATTTTTCTTGACTTTCCAGTCCCTCTTACTTATCCTAAGGAAGTAGACTCTGACGGCTCTTTCGATACAGGTTCTCCCGCCTGTTTAAGAAGCCTTCTAAAGGGTTGTTATAGATTTTCACCAGCAATGTAGTCGTTTCTTTCGACACCACTGCCCTGCTGGAATCACCTTCCCTCCTTGCAGACTCCTCTCAGAAACCTCTTCTTAGGCGATAAGCCCGACTATGGTAGGATCTCCAATTGTAGTCCTGGACATAGGCACTTCCAAAGTGCTTTGTCTGGTAGGTGAAATCCAGGCGGATGAAAGACTCAAAATCCTGGGTATGGGCAGCAGTCCCTGCTCTGGTCTGCGCCGCAGCACAGTCATTGATATGCCCAAGGTGGTACAAGCCATCCACAGTGCCACCAGTGAAGCGGGACGCACGGCAGGGCTGAAAATAACAGGGGCCTTTGTAGGCCTGGCCGGCGAAGATATTTCCGCTCGTACCAGCCGCAGTACCGTAGCTATTTCGGGCACCTCTAACCCTATTGACGAAGAAGATGTTCGGAGAGCTCTGGCAACCGCGGAACAAGCCTCTCCTCCAAGCAACTCCACTGTCCTGCACCGCTTTGTGCAAAGCTATGCCGTAGACGGCGAGCTTGTTCAGAACCCGCTGTGGCTCCACGGCAATAGGTTGGAAGTCGAATCCTTGAGCCTAACAGCGTCCGGGGCCGCCTGCACCACGCTCCAGAGAGCGGCAACCGAAGCCGGTATTGAAATCGCCGGTTTCATCTTCGAGACCGTTGCCGCGGCTGCGGCTGTATCCTCGCTCGACGAACGCGAAATGGGTGCCGGGATCCTGGATATTGGAGCGGGGACTTCGGACCTAGCTCTCTTCTATGGCCCTCTCCGTCACGTTGCGGAGATCCCCTTTGGTGGAGACGACATAACCAAGGATCTGTCCATTGTCCTGAGCATGTCCCCCCGGGAAGTCGAGCAGCTAAAAGAGGATTACGGCCGCGTGTGCTGTCCCCCCGAAGATGCGGATAATACGGTGACCTTCCGCACCACGGCAGGACGCAGTTATACCATCACCCAGCAACAGCTAAGCGCTATCATCGAAGCCCGGCAACAAGAAATCCTCGAGTTCGTCCGCCTGGAACTGGAACGCAACCACTATGGCCAGATGCTGGCGGCAGGTTTGATTTTTACCGGTGGGGGCACCCTCCTGCAAAACATTGTCCAGCTAGGTGAAGAAGTTCTGGGGCTACCTGTGCGGATTGGCACTCCCCAGAACATCATTTCTTCCGAAGCGGTTCAGGATCCTCGCTTTGCCACCGCCATTGGTTTGCTGCGTTTTGCCATGGATGAGCACGCCCAGGAGGCCGGCTATATACAACCTTTTTCCTCAAGCGAGACCCTTCTGGACAAAATCAGCAGGATTTTCAGCTTCCTCTAAAACCTTCTGCCAGACCTTGTGCTACGGGCTTGACAGCCCTTTGTTCAGGGACTATATTTTATCTACAACTTGCTGACATGCAATGAGTTACGCCACCCTAGCTCAGCTGGTAGAGCAACTCACTCGTAATGAGTAGGTCGCCGGTTCGACTCCGGCGGGTGGCTCCGGTTATTGCAAGGCACCTGGATTTACTTTCCAGGTGCCTTGCAGTTGTTGGCAACCTCCAACCTGCAGGGTTTGCCGTTCACCTCATTTTTTCTTTTCTTGATGCGGGTTTTTTAGTCTTGTCCGGGTTTTTTAGTCTTGTCAAGGAAAAGGAAGAAACTCAGAAATGGACTTTGGCGAAGGCGATGGTTAGGTCGGTGCATGGAACTTGCTGACCTGCCCACTCTGAATGCCGGACTCAATGCCCTGAGTGGTTTTTTTTTGTCCCTGGGGTATCTGTGCATCAGGCAGGGGCGCTCAACTAGTCACAAACGCTGGATGCTGGCCGCTCTGACCTCCTCGGCGCTTTTTCTTTTTTTCTACCTGATCTACCACTACCAAGTTGGTTCCGTACCCTACCCCCATCACGACTGGACCCGCCCCCTTTACTTTGCAATTCTCATTCCACACATTATTTTGGCTGCCGCCATGGTACCGTTTATTCTCTTGGCGGTCTGGCACGCCTTACACAACCGGTTCGACAAACACAAGCGCCTCACCCGCTGGGTCTGGCCCACCTGGATGTTTGTCTCCATCAGCGGGATCGCCATCTACCTGATGCTTTACTGCCTTTAGCAACCAGAGAGAAAGCTAAGAAGGCTTCTAAGAGACTGTTTTGCGGTTGGCAACCAGTACCGCCCCTGTAACGGTGCATGCGGTCCACAAAATGGTCACCCCCAGAGCCAGGATGAAGTCCTCCCTAGTAGCCAGAACGGATAAAGGTTCGTAAAAAGCGCTCCTGATGATGGTCATGGCATAGGTGAGCGGATTGAAGCACATGATCCAGTTCAGCCATACCGCGGAACCTTCGAGCGGGAAAAGTGCACCTGAGAGCAGCCAAAGCGGTATCAGTACGACACTCATAACCGCGTGATATCCCGCGGCGGTATCCATGGTCCAGGCGATGATGAACCCCAAACCGGTAAACCCCACCCCCACCAGAATGAAGAGAAACACCAGGTTGACCACGCCCCCAACGGACAGCTCAATCCCCGCCAGGGGTGCAAACAGCAGGAAGATGGTAGCTTGTATAAGGGCGATGGCCGTTCCCCCCAGCAATTTGCCCAGTACCATGCTGAGGCGGGATACCGGCGCCACCAGGACCCCTTGCAGGAAACCGGCCGCGCGATCTTCAATCAGGGTAATGGTGGAGAACACAGCCGCGAAAAGCAGCAACATGAGAATGATACCAGGGTAGAAAAACTCGCTGTAACTACTTTCATCCGAAACACTTTGGAAGCTCCGGGCAAATCCAGAGCCCATAAAAAACCAGAACAGCAGGGGCTGGGCAAGACTGCCGAAGAGGCGGGTGGGCTGGCGAAAAAAACGGCGCAGTTCACGCTGGCTCAGCACGACAATGCCGTTCATGAGACGCCCCTTTCACCAGGAGCGAGGTGCTCCCCGGTGAGCTGCACAAACACGTCATCCAGTGAAGGATGTGATAAGGTCAGTTTCTTTATGCGGCTTTGAAATCTCTGCACAAGAGCATCCAGACTGACCGGCTCTGAAAGGGCCAGGCGCAAAGAATCGTCTACGATACGGCCTTCCAGCATGAAAGATTCCCGCAGGTCCCGTTGCAATTCATCCAGTTCATCTCCTTGAATACTCAGAACTTCCCGGCCTATACTGCGTTGTAAACTCAAAGGATGGTCATAGGCCAGTAGATTGCCCTGGTGCAGGATGGCCACGCGGTCACAGCGCTCCCCCTCATCCAGGAGATGGGTCGTCAGCAATACCGTAAGTTCCTTCTCCGCCCGCAACACCTCGATTGCACGCCAGAACTCCTGGCGCGCCAGCGGATCCAGACTGGTGGTGGGTTCATCCAGGATGAGGATGCGGGGACGTGGCAACAAGGCCTTGGCCAGTTCCACTCGCCGCGCCAGTCCACCCGACAGGTTCTCTACCAGATCGTCGCGTCGATCGCTCAGACCCATTTCCCCGAGGATGGAATCAACCCGATCCTTGAGTTCCCGGCGGGGTATATGGTACAGCAGGCCGGTGGCTCTGAGGTTTTCACCTACCGTCATCTTGCCGTCCAGAGCCGGCTTCTGAAATACTACCCCCAGAAAACGGCGCACGGCATGAGATTTTTTAACCAGGTCCAGTTCGCCCAACCGCACCGACCCCGAAGAAGGATGCAGAACGGTCATAAGGATGCGCAGCAGGGTCGACTTACCGCTGCCATTGGGCCCCAATAAAGCGACCATCTCGCCAGTGCGAATATCCAGGGTGATGTTCTTCAGGGCTTTCTGTGGAGCGGTTTTTCGCGTACCTGGATAGGTGTGGGAAAGCTGGGAGATGGTTATGAGAACCTGGGGATCGACCAATCCTGCCTCATATCTTGCTGAAATGCGGACGGACCAGACCGCCGCCACGCACGGCCGGCCCATCCTTTACCGATAAGCCCAGGCAAAATAAACAGGAATCTACCTTACCGTCAAGAACATCCAGATGTTGCCATCCAGACCATTCCGCACACAAAGCCAGGGGCTTGACAGGATCGCTACCTCCTTGTTACTATTTTTATATAGCCCTTCATCCGATCATCCATTTACATGTCCAAATCCAAGATTAAAACCCGGCGCCTGGTGCAATACATCGCCCTACTCGGTCTTTCCGATTTCCTGCTGTTGATGGTGGGCGGGGTTGTGATCTCCCTCAACCAGCCCACAGGCCTCGAACATCCGCAAGCAATTCACATCCAGACCGGTATGAGCGCCCGCAGTATAGGCGAATTGCTGGAAAATCGCGGTCTGATCCGCAATGCCAGGTTTTTCGAATGGACGGTTCGCTGGCAGGGGCTGGCCCACAAACTGGAAGCGGGCACCTATCGCCTCGACGGCACCAAGTCCACCCTGGGGGTAGCCATGGAGCTACTCAAGGCCCCTGTCAAGGTGCAGCGGATTACCCTGCCGGAAGGCCTGACCCGGGAAACAATAGCCGGCCTCCTGCAACTCCATACCTCTCTGGATTCTTCCCGTTTCACCAAGCTGACCGAAGATGCGGCGTTCATTCACCAACTGGGTATAAAAGCCCCTACTCTGGAGGGCTACCTCTTCCCCGAAACCTATTTCTTCGACGAGAAAACCACGGAAAAGGACGCCATTGAGCGCATGGTCGGCGAATTCCACAAGGTCTTCGCCGATTCGCTCTACCTGCGTTTAAATGCCCTGCACCTCACCCTACACCAGGTCGTTACCCTGGCTTCTATCGTCGAGCGGGAAGCCGTCGTCTCCGAGGAACGCCCCGTCATTTCCCAGGTGTTCCAGAAGCGCCTGAAGCTCAACCGCATGCTGGAATCGTGCGCCACCGTGGAGTACGCCCTCGGGGTCCACAAAAAACGTCTCACCAGAGACGATCTGAAGGTAAAATCCCCATTCAACACCTATCTCCACCGGGGCCTCCCCCCCGGCCCGATTGGCAATCCGGGCAAGTCCTCGATCCAGGCCACCCTGTACCCGGCCGACACGGATTACCTCTACTTCGTCGCCCGCGGCGACGGCCGTCACGTCTTCAGCCACACCCATGCCGAGCACGAGCGCGCCAAGCGGGCCATTCGCCTGGCCATGCGGAACGCCCGCCAACGGGTAAACTGAACCACCCGGAAAGTTCCTGTCCATGTCCATTCTCAACGCCCTCAATCCCGCTCAGTACCAGGCTGCCCGGATTGTCGATGGGCCCCTGCTCATTCTCGCCGGCGCCGGATCCGGCAAGACCCGGGTACTCACCTACCGCATTGCCTTCCTGATTCATGAGGTGGGTGTACCTCCCTGGAATATCCTGGCCGTGACCTTCACCAACAAAGCCGCCGGAGAAATGCGGGAGCGCATCGAACAACTGGTCGGCAGTGTCACCCGGGATATCTGGATGGGCACTTTTCACTCCATTTGCGCTCGTCTCCTGCGCCTTGAAGCAACCTCTTTGGGACTGGATGCCCATTTTACCATCTACGACGAGGAGGACCGGAGAGCCCTGATGCGGCGGATCTTGAAATCCCTCGACATCTCCGCTGACGATCTGGCTCCTCGCGCGGTGGTCGCGCAGATCAGCCGGGCCAAAAACGCGATGATTGATCCGCATCAATTCGCCCAGGAAGCCGGCTCCTCCATCCAGCGGCAAATAGCCGAAATCTACCCGCTGTACGAGGCCGAACTGCGCCGCCACAACGCCTTTGACTTTGACGATTTACTGGTAGTGCTGGTGCGCCAGTTACAGCAGCACCCGGACGTCCTGGCGAGGTATCAGGAACGTTTCAAATACATTCTGATCGATGAGTACCAAGACACCAATCGCCCCCAGTACCTGCTCACCCAACAGCTTGCCTCCAGGTACTGCAATATCTGCTGTGTCGGGGACGACGATCAGTCCATCTATCAGTTCAGGGGCGCTGATATCCGCAATATCCTGGATTTTGAGCGCGACTATCCCGAAGCCCAAACCGTGCGCCTGGAACAGAATTATCGTTCGACCGCCCGCATCCTATCCGCAGCCAACGCAGTCATTCAAAACAACCAGAACCGCAAGGGCAAGCAGCTGTGGACCCAGAGCGAGGAGGGCGATCGCATTCAACTGGTCGAATGCGACACCGAGCGCGGGGAAGCCCGCTTTGTGGTCGAAACCGTTCAGCGCCTCGTCCGCCAGCAGGGCTTATCTTTGGGAGAAGCGGCTGTCCTGTATCGCACCAACGCCCAGTCCCGCGCCCTCGAGGAAGAATTGCAACGGGCGGGTATGCCGTACGTAATAGTGGGAGGTATCCGCTTCTACGAACGCAAAGAAATCAAGGACATCCTGGCCTATCTGCGCCTCCTGGTCAATCCTTCCGACAACATCAGCCTCCAGCGTATCATCAATGTGCCGAAGCGCGGTATCGGCGCCACTTCACTCGAACGTCTGCAGACCCATGCCCGGCAACGGCAGCTGGGCCTTTTTGAAGCCCTGGCCGCCATCGACCAAGTGGACGGGCTCAATTCCCGAACCCGAAAAAATCTGCAGGACTTTTACGCCCAGCTGCAGACCCTCGCAAAGCGCAAGCGGGAATTGGAACTGCCGGCTCTGGGTGAGGAGATCCTCGTCCAGACCGGCTACCGCCAGATGCTGCAGGACGAAGACACCCCCGAGGCCGAGGTCCGGGAGCAGAACATCAACCAATTACTGGCCTTCATTGCCGAATTCGCCGCGGACAATGAAAACCCGACCCTCGAGTCCTTCCTGGAAGAAACCACCTTGCTGGCGCCCGTTGATGAGGTAGAAGATACCGGTCAGGCCCTCACCTTGATGACCCTGCACAGCGCCAAAGGCCTGGAATTTCCCCTGGTCTTCATCTGCGGTATGGAAGAAAACCTCTTCCCCACGGCCCGGTCCGTGGAAGAGGCCTGGGAGAATCCCCAGGCCATCGAGGAAGAGCGCCGGCTGCTCTACGTGGGCATTACCCGGGCCCAGCTACACCTTTTCCTGACCTATGCCGACAGCCGCTACTCCTACGGCTCCCTGCAGTGGAGTACCCCTTCTCGTTTCCTGGACGAAATTCCTCAAGATCTGCTCGACGCCCAAGTGGTTGGATCCAGGTTGCGCTCCTCCCCCCGGAAAACATTCCCCACCCCTTCTTCCCGCAAGAAACCTGCTCCAAAGGGGGTGCACTACGAGTGGGAGGAGTCCCCCTCCACAAAACACATAGATACAGAATCCGGCGATTGGGTCGACCAAGACGATTTCCTGGCCAAGGGCAAATGGGTGCTGCACCCCACCTGGGGGCGGGGCCAGATCGTCGCCCGCGAGGGCAGCGGCACCGCTATGAAGCTGTCCATTCGCTTTGGCGCCAATCAGCTGAAACGCGTGGCCGTGGCCTTTGCCCAGCTGGAGCCGGGCTAGTTGCGCAAATCCCCTCTGCCCATTAAATTTTGTGATTCACATCCATTGATCGTCTCACGGTTTTCAGGCCAACTCATGAACCCCCAACCCACCCCTTCCCGGCCGCGCGTAGCCTTTCAAAACCTAGGCTGCAAGCTCAATCTCTACGAGGTCGAAGCCCTCAAGAACGGCTTTGCTCAGGACGGTTACGAAATTGTGCCTTTCAGCACCACGGCCGATATCTACGTGGTCAATACCTGCACGGTTACAGGCTCGGGAGATGCGGATTCGCGCAAGGTGGTGCGCCGGGCCCGGCGCACCAACCCCGACGCCACGGTGGTAGCAACGGGGTGCTATGCCCAGCGCCGTCCCCGCGACCTCGAGGAGGCCGGGGCCCACCTGGTGGTGGCCAACGACCACAAAGCCTTCTTGCTGGATCGCCTCAAAGCCTACCTGGACGGAGGGCCCGTCCCCAGGGTGGACCCGCAACAGCGCCCCCAGACCACGGCCTTTCTGCAAATCAAAGGAGCCGTCCAGCAGGGCCGCACCCGGGGGACTCTGCAGATTCAGGACGGTTGTGATGAGCATTGCACCTACTGCATCATTCCCCAGGTGCGCGGTCCGGGCGTCAGCCGGCCGGCAACCGAAACCCTGGCCCAGGCCCGGCGCATGGTCGAAGCCGGGTATCGCGAACTGGCCCTTACCGGGGTGCATTCGGGCAGTTACAGCAGCGACCAGGGCCGGCAAGACGGACTGGTTTTTCTCCTGGAGGAACTGGAAAAAGTCGAAGGACTCGAGCGCATTCGCCTCAACTCTATTGAGCCCGGCTATGTCAGCGATGCTCTGATCCGCCATGCCGCGGCCTCGGGCAAATTCTGCCGCCACTTTCACATCCCTTTGCAAAGCGGAGACGACCACATCCTCAAACGCATGGGTCGCCACTACACCCGGGCCTACTACGCCGAGCGCCTGGAAAAAATCGCCACCTTGATCCCCGGCTGTGCTCTGGGCGCCGATGTGATGGTCGGGTTTCCAGGGGAACAGGAGGAGCACTTTGAAAACACCTGTGCCCTGATCGATGCTCTGCCCGTGACCTATTTACATGTATTTCCCTTCTCTTTGCGCTCCGCTACCCCGGCCGAACGCCTGGCGGGCCACCAGACCAATCAGGTCAAGCGCGAGCGCGCCGGCCGGCTCATCGCCCTTGGACAGCGCAAGCGCCTGGCGTTTCATCAGGGATTCGCGGGCCGCCGGCTCAAGGTTTTGCTGGAGGACCGCCACGACAAAGCCACGGGCCTGGGTGTCGGCCTGAGCGACAACTATATCAAAGTGGTGTTTGATGAGGGCCAGGTCGCCCCCAATCAACTGGTAGAGGTCGAGATCACCCGGGCGCGCGAGGACCTGGTATTCGGGGAGCTGACTGCCGCATGAGCATGGCATCATCGAACCTACTGCAAGAAAATCCGGCTACGACAAAGACCGCTGAAAAGGTCTACATCGAGACCTACGGTTGCCAGATGAATGCAGCGGACAGCGAACTGGTCTCCAGCATCCTTGCCGATGCCGGCTTTCGCATCGTCGAAACCCCGGACAAAGCCGACATCATCCTGCTCAATACCTGTGCGGTGCGCGAGCGCGCCGAAGAGCGGGTCATCGGTCGCGCCAGCCAGCTGCACGGCTTGCGCACCCGCACCCCCAATCTGATCATCGGCATCCTCGGCTGCATGGCCCAGCACCTGGCCAAAACCCTGCCGCAACGGGCCCCCTTCGTGGATCTGGTGATGGGCCCCGACTCCTATCGCCGCCTGCCCCAGATTCTCGCCGATACAGCGGATGAGACCCTGCTGGATCTGCGTCTTTCGCGCAGCGAAGACTACACCGGAATCGACCCGATCCGCAAGGTCGGCACCAACGCCTGGGTGACCATCATCCGCGGCTGCGACAAGTTCTGCACATTTTGCATAGTGCCCTATGTCCGGGGCCGCGAACGCAGTGTGGATTCGACCGAAATCATCCGTCTGGTGGAAAACATCGTTGCCGAGGGGTTCCAGGAAGTCACCCTGTTGGGCCAGACCGTCAATTCCTACGACGACGGCAAGCTGGATTTTGCCGGCCTGCTCCAGGCCGTTTGTGCGGTAGAGGGCATCCAGCGGGTTCGTTTCACCTCGCCCTATCCCAGGGATTTCACCGACGCCGCCATCGCCCGCATGGCCGCCCTGCCCCAGGTCTGCCCCAGCCTCCACCTGCCCGTGCAGAGCGCTTCCAACACCCAACTTGAAGCCATGCGGCGAGGCTACACCATCGAAGAATACCGCGGCCTGGTCCGCAGGTTGCGGCAGGTCATTCCGGATCTGGCCCTGACCACGGATGTCATCGTGGGTTTTTGCGGCGAGACCGAAGAGGACTTCGAGCAGACCTGTACCCTGATGGAGGAAATCCGCTTCGACTCGGCCTTCATGTTCAAGTATTCCGAACGCGAGGGCACCTATGCCCACAAAAAGATGGCCGACGATGTACCCGAGGAAATCAAGAAGCAACGCTTGCAGCGGATCATCAATCTGCAGGAGCGCATCTCCTACGAGATCAACCAGAACGTGGTGGGCAAGCAGGTGAAAGTCCTGGTGGAAGGGCCTTCCAAGCGCCAGACGGACCAGGGGCGCAACAACTTCGGGCGCTCCGCCCAGGGCAAGGTCGTGGTCTTTCCCCAGGATGCAACCCCCAACACCCTGGTACAGGTGCAGATAACCAGAGCCACCTCCCACACCCTTTTCGGAGACCAGATCGAGGTCTCCTAGCCGGCCTCCTGGAGCAGTTCCCGGGTGAGATTGAGAAGGCGCTGGGCGTCTTCCTCTCCCACCTCAGCGGTGTGATCGTAGCGGGCCCGATTGCGGATTTCGAGGCCGGCCCGCATTTCGCGCCCCAGGTCCCGGCTCACAATGCCTGGCAGCACAAGATGCTGACCGAAAAGATTGACCACACCACTGTGAGAGGTTGGCAAATTTTCGACCTTTCCTATGAGGAGGGTTTTGGCCACCAGCTCAACTGCGTTGTAAGCCAGGTCGGCAGCCTGCCGGTAGTCGCCGTTCGCAAAGACGTATTCTGCGACCCCAAGGTAGGATTTGGCCAGGTCGATCCGCCCTGAAAATTCGGCTTCGTAAAGATCCTCTTCTGCCATTGAATAAAGATCCTTTCCCCGGCGGAGAGCCTCGTGGACAAAAAGCCCGCTGGGCTGGAACCGCCGCCAGAGAGGAAGTACCACCGGTTCTACGCTCTCTCCCGTCTCCAGGCCGATCTCGAAGGCCACTCCTGCAGCAATATCCCGCAACCGACACACATCGCCCAGCGCAAGAATCAACAGGTCCACATCGCTCTCTGGATGCGGCTGGCCAGTCGCAATGCTGCCAAAAAGCACTACTTGGGCAACCTCTTCCCTGGCCTGGCGCAGGAGTTCATCAACGAATAGCCGGGCCGCGGTCTCTTTAATTGTCTTTTGCAACCTGAGTCATTTCAAGTGCCTGCCGATTCCTTGTGGTCCATTGGGCAGGTTGCCTCTATGCCCTTTTTGTTTCATCTTTAAAGAAAGAACAGATTATCGCCGACACCACCTGAAAAAACATCCATTTGTCGAATTTTCTTGAAATCGCCCATCGGGCCGGCGCCGAACTGATGCGCCACTATGGCCATGCGCAAACCACGGCAAAGCAAGACCTGGATTTTTTGACCCAGGCAGATCTTGCTTCGGAGGGCTTGATTGTGGAAAAACTGGCGGGAAATTTCCCCGATCATGCCCTTGTAGCAGAAGAAAGCGGGGCTTGGGCAGGGCAAAGTGAGTGGGTCTGGTACATTGATCCGCTGGATGGAACCAGCAACTTCTTGCGCTGCGATCCCCACTTTGCCGTGGCTCTTGGCCTGGTGCGCAACGGACACCCCTATCTGGGGGTGGTCTACAATCCGGCCCGAGACCAGCTCTTCAGCGCCGCGCCCCGGCTTCCCGGTGGCGAGGCCCGGTTCAACGGACGCTGTATCCAACCCTTGCCCGCGGCCGAATCCCTGGCCACCGCTTCCCTGGGCACGGACTGGCCCTGGTCCCTGGACCTGAGGCAACACACCCTGGCGCTTTTGCAACACACCGTCCCCCGCGTCAGACAGATCAAGATCCGCGGCTGCGCGGCCCTGGATCTGTGCGATGTCGCCCAGGGCGTCCTCGATGCCTACCTGCATCCGGGTTGCCAGCCCTGGGATCTGGCTGCGGCTTGGGTGGTCAATGCAGCGGCCGGCACGGCCTTGTTGGGCCCCGAACGACCGTGGGATCTCGGCAATCAGCCTATCGCGGCCTGTGCCCCGTCTTTGGTCGAAGAAATACAGCCCCTCACACGGCTGCTTGCAAACCAGCCGCTTCACCCGCTCTGAGAAGCCGTCTGAAAACCCCCGCTGTATCCCCTGGGGGATGCCAGGTGTCGTTCGCCCACCACTCCTCCCTATCCACTGGCGCACCTCGCCTCGTAGTAGCGCTTGAGCTGGTGGAAGGCAGCCGCCATCTTCACCGGCCTCGTGCGCACCCCTGTGGGAATCTCGCGGCTCCAACTCAAAGACAGGTAACGCCGGGCCCGGGTGATACCCACATAAAGCAAACGCAAACGTTCGGCGATGATTTCCATATGGGCGACCTCGGTTGCGGAGAAGATTTCTGTCTGGCCTACCCCGGTCAACTCCAGCAGGGCGGTCCTGGCCTCGGCCCCCGGGTCGCCTCCCAGAAACCCGTACTCGCCCAGAAAATGGTCCTCAAGGACGTGGGGAAACCAATCCCCGTCCACGCCCATCAAATAAACCAGATCCCACTCCAACCCCTTGGCTTTGTGCATGGTGGTCAGAGTAATTCGCCCGGGCCGGGGCTCAAAGGGAAGATCCTCGGGCAGGAGCACCCTGGATTTGCCGCGTACTATCTGGTCCAGTTCGTGGGCTAAATCTGGCAACCGCCAGTCCAGGTTTTGCTCGGCGCTGCTCCGCAGGTATGCAGCCAGCTTCTGGGACCGGGCCAGATCGGCCTCCATGAGTATATCCTGAGCTACGGTCATTACCAGCTGGTCAATGGGCAGAGAGGATGCCCGCAGCCAACGCCGCAGGTAATCAGCCAGGACGCGGATATCTTCCATGTCCTCAGGGGGCACGTCACCCACCAGGGGCAGAGCGTTTCCGGGGCGCTCATCCGGTCCGGGAAAGAGAAGGACCTCCGGCCGGTAACAACTGCGCAGCAACATGGCCACATTTTCTGCATCTCCCCGCCCTTCCTCTCCGGGCATCACCTCACTCAGACCGGCATATAATAATTCTAAATAATTGCGCTGTAAAGGGTTAGAAATATAGGATAATACCTGGCTCAAGATCTCGGCCACCTGCCGTTCCGGCCGGGTGCTCTGCAGCATTTCGTCAAATGGAACCCTGGATTCCCTCAGGTACTCGGCCAGATCGTAGCCGATTCTATTGGTGGGCACCAGGATGGCCAGGGTTTGTTCGGGATTCTTTTCAGCGTACCGCCTGGCGCGCCGGGCAATGTCCTGGAGTTCCTCCACGCGGTTGTTGTACTCGCGGAAGGCCACACTGCTGGCCTCGTCAGCCGGATTCTGCTGGGCATCGCCCGGATCCGTGGCTCTGATCCGCTGCCGCCGGAAGGCCTGTTGTGCCACGGCAATCAGGGGATGGTGGTCGCAGGTCCACTCCACCAGATGGTTGGCCAGATCCATGATCCGCCGGGCGCTGCGCCCCGAAACCGCCATTTCCATGGTATCGACCTCGGACCTTTCTAGAAAACGTCGCAGATGGCGTGGATCCGCCGCGGTGAAGCTGCTCATTATGGATTGATTGGGATCCCCCACCCGTATCCAGTTGCCTTTCTCGCCCGCCAGCAGGCCCAAAAGCTCTTCTTGCAGCGGTATACTGTCCTGGGCCTCGTCCTCGAGGACGAGGGGCCAGCGCCGCTGCAAGCGCTCCCTCAGATCCGGGTGGTTTTCCAGCAGGTTCACGGCCGTGGCCACCAGATCGTCGAAGTCGAGGCCCCCGATGGTCTCCACCTGCAGCTGGTAGATCTGGTAGATCTGGGCGCCGATTCTCAGGAATTGATCCACCTCTCCGCTGCCGACCGCTTGAATCGCATCCAGTAAAACCTCCGGCTTGATCCGTCGGTTCTTGGCGGCACTGATGACAGTCCGAGCGACGTTCTGGGCGATCCTGCGCCACTCCGGCTCCCAGTGTTCGTCGTAGTACTCGCCCGGTGCCAGGCGCCCCCAGGTCCGGGTGTTCTGACTGTTCCAGATGCGCACGGACTTTTCGAGCAGGTTGGCACTGGCGCGCTCGTCCAGCACCTCGAAATCTGCGGTGGTGCCGGCCAATCCCGGGTTGGCCTGGACGATTCCGTAGGACAGACTGTGCAAGGTCCGCACATCGTAGCCAATCTGGAGCAACCCCATATCGTCCAGACGCTCGCGGATTCGGGATTTGAGATGGTCCACGGCCGCATTCTGGTAGGTGACCACCAGCACCTGCCCTCCCGAAGTCAGCCGCCGGGCGATCAGCTGAGCCGCAAGCGCCGCGATAGTGGTGGTTTTACCGCTTCCCGGCACCGCGGACACCCCCATCATCCCCCCCTGGTACTCCATGATTTCTCGCTGTCCCCGACGCGGGCGAAAGGCGCTCATGCCACCTCCTGCAAAACTTGATGAACCGCCTGGAGGAGTGGACTATCCTGGGGCTCGCCTTTGCCCTGCAGCTCACTGGTGCACAGGTAGATCCCCTCCGTGCAACGCCGGGAAAGCCCCTGGACCAGACGGAACAAGCTCTGGTTGCGGATCTTAAAATCGACCGCGTCCGTCCACCGAGCTCCCGGCTCCCAGCGCCGGGAGAGTACGTGGTGGTTGGTCAGCGGCTGGTGCAAAGGTTCCCACCAGCTGATCGAACCGATGTCCAGCCAGAACTGGAAGCGAACCTTGCGGTTGCTGAGCAAGTAGGTATAAACCGGCGCCACCAAGGCGATGGACTCGGGCGCCGCCTCCACGTCCTCCTGAAACGCCAGGTGCTGAGCCGCCACCACCCCCGCCAGGACCATCTCGACATACCGCCGGCCCAGGTGCTTGCCCTCCAGCCCCATGGCCGGTCCGGCCTGGCGGAAGGCAGTGGCCGAGGCAATCAGTTTGCTGTACACCGCAGCGTCCTCCGGGCTCAGGTCCAGGGTTGAAAGGACCTCTCCGAAAAGCCGGCGCAGGAAGTGGTCGAATGCCATGGGTTCTCCCTCCCCATAGGCCTGAAGCCACTCCCCGAGCCGGTCGTAACGCTCGAGCACCGTCCCTCCGATGCGCTCCTGCATTTCTGCGTTCAACTTCTCCCGGGGCAACAGTTTACCCCCTTTGGGATCGTAGAGGTAACGGGTGGCCAGCGCCGCCCGGAGCGGATCCAAAGGGGCCAGCGCCAACCCCAGAGCCTCACCCACATCAAAAGCCTGAGGTCGCAAACCCCAGGCCGGATGCGCCAGACTCGCCAGACTCAGACAGGCTCGGGCCACGGGTTCCTCGCGCAGACTTTCGAAGCGCCGCACCACGGCAAAGGGGATATCCGCGGCTTTGAAGGCCTCGCCCAGCATGAAACGCAAGACTCCATCGGTGTAGGGGGCAACCACCGCGATTTCCCCTGGAGCAACTCCTCTGTTTATCAGATCGAGGGTTCTGCGGGCGACCTCTTCGATCATCTGCGCCCGGTAGCGGGTCTGGACCAGGGCGGCAATGGCCCGCCGCGGCTCTCCGGCTGAAGGTATTTCCACATCCTGTTCCAGACACCTTCCCAGACGAGTGGCAAAAGCGGAGATGTGCGGATTAAACCGCTCTTCTGGTTGCCGGCGAACACATTCTTTGCAGGCCTGGCGGAGTTGCAGGGCTCCCACAACATCCACCCCCAGAAAGACCCGAAAACCCCCGTCCTGGTCACAGGCCAGTAAGCTCGAGTCGCATATCGCTAGCAGACGGCCGATCAGATCCTGGGCTACGGGCAAGGTTTCGTCGAGTTGGTCCACCAGAACATGGCGGAAGCGCTCGCTAAAATACCGCCAGAAAGCTCTCTTTTCCACTAGGTGATGGTGGAAGACCTCAATGACGAGAGAAAAATCCAACAGGCCATATTGCACGGCGTGGCCCCGGAACAACTCGATGCACTCTTGGGCCTGGGTATAATACCGCAGGCGGGTCTCCTCTCCGGTCCAGGCAGCGCGCAGCCGGCCCTCAATTTCACCGATTGGGTAGCCATTGACCGCCGCCTTATTGAGGTTGTCGAGCAGTTGGGAGAGAATCCTTTGCGGCCTCATGGCCAGACCCTCGAAATAACCCTGAGCAAGCTGAGGTACTATAAGCTGGCTCATGAGGTACTGGGCCGTCTCGTAGTTGAGGAAAACAGGAGGGCGCTGGGGGGCGGCAAACCCTGCTTCCACAGCCACCAGAGGCCAGAACAAGCGCACCAGCCGGCACGCCAGACTGTAATATGTGTGGAGCTCTACGGAACCATAGGGCCCCAGTTCCATCCGGGCGATTTCTTCCCCGTAGCGCGCCCTGGAGGCAGGATCCGGCAACAGCACCAGAATGGAATATCCCGGGACCCCCGAATCCAGCAGATGGCGCAGGCGTCCCAGCAGGGCTGCGCTCTTGCCGGATCCTGCCGGCCCCTCGATGAAACAGGTGTGGTTGTGGTCCATCGGGCTTTCTACGATTGGGATAAAACCGCGATCCATGTTTCCCATGCCTCAGTAAATAAAACAAGTTAGAAAAATAACACCGCCGATTCACAGCTTGCATGGCGGGGACTCCTGGCCCGCGGTTTTGTACCCCCGTTGCCTGGCATGTACAAAAAAAGGACAGGTATGAAACCCTGTCCATAGAAATATTACCTGCGGAAAACCCCGATTCAGCCCTGCTTGCCGGCCTTGAAAATCTCGACCACCTCCGCGGCATTGGCCGCCTGCATCAAGCTCTGGCGCACTTCTTTGTGCTGCAGCAAACGCGACAATGCGGCAAGAAGCTCCATGTGTTGTTTGTGGTGCTTTTTCGGGGTGGCCAGCAATGCCACGATGTGCACCGGCTTTCCATCCACAGCTCCAAAATCAATACCTTTGCTGGAAATGCCGACCGCGAGTATCTGGCGCTGGATGGAATTCTCGTGGACGTGGGGCACCGCCACCCCATGCCCGATTCCGGTGGAGGCCTGCTGCTCCCGCCGTATCAGGTCGGCGAGAAAGCTTTTGTGGTCCTGGATGGCCTCGTCGTCCTCGAGCACGCGCCCCAGTTCCCGGATGGCCGCAATATTGCGCTTGGCCCCTAAGTTCACCAGGACGTTTTTCTCGCTCAGGATGCGCCCCCACTTCTCCATGCATCAACTCCTTGGGACTATCAGTACTTCACGGAATCGGCGGTCGGCCATGCGGGGCTTGTGCCTCTGGCGTTTTATGAGGCCCAGGGCGCTCTTGCCCCGCTCCCCCTTCCCGCTGCTACGCCGGCTCGCAGCTCCCACCGCCCTGCCGGCAACATCCCCTCCCGGCCTTGAGGGCCAAATAGGTACGGGTATTTCGTGAAGCACTGACTATCAATAGTTCGGACACTTTTTCGATTTTGAGCGGATTTCCATGGCATCAAAACTCGTAAGTGCTTATTTATCAACAAGTTGAGAATTTCAGTGCCGATTTTCCTAAGTCTTTATTTATCAACGACTTACAAAAAGTGTCCACAGTATTGCTATCTTAGAAGCCTTATTATAGGAACCGCAAAGATACGAAACCCTTTTGGAAAGTCAAGGCGCTCCTTTTAAGAGCTGTACTCCTTTGAGTAGTTCCGCGGCCTCCTGGTACTTGCCCATACGGCGTAGGATTCGCCCCATCAAGCGGTAGGACTGCACCTGCCATGGATCGATATCGCGGGCGGCTTGGGCGTGTCGCAAAGCCTCTTTTAAACGGTTTTCTTTATAATGGACAATCGCCACATTGAGGCGCATGCTACGGGAGTCATAGGCAATTTCAGCCGCTTTTTGATAGGCCTGGAAGGCACGCTCGGTATGGCCCAGTCCGTGCTGCTGTTCGCCCAGCATGAACCAGTAATGGGCCTGAATCTTGCGCACCCAGGGATCGCGGTAGAGGTCGGTCTTTCGGGCATTTTCAAGCTTGATATGCCCTTTCACCGTGTCGGGTAAAACCGGATCGGGGCTGATCTGATAGCACAGACCCAGCGGAACAAAGGTGTGATCTTTCAGCGGCTTGTTGGTCGGATACAGGTAGAAAACCGGGCGTTGCCCCCGGCGGATCAACTGCGCTTCTCTCTGGATCCTGATTTTGTTTTGCCGTCCAGGACTAAATCGATGCTCGTCTGCTCTCAGCAAATCCGTCCCCCGGCCGATCCGACTGTAATAGGCAACATCGGGGCGCATCCCCTCTACCCTCACCAGGTAGTCGAGGAGAAAGGCGGCGGTGTCCCCAGCGGCTAACAGCACGGCATCCCGGGGCAATCCCTCCAGGATATCGCGCCCGTACTGATAGGGGATCCAGTTGCGACTGCGATCCGATTTTTGGTAATTCCCCACCAGGACCACCAGGACCACCAGGGTTCCCACCACCACCGGCGCCAGACTTCCGGGCAGCACCCGAACAAGACGCCGGGCAATATCCTCCAGTCCAAACCCCAAAAAGATAGCCAGCCCCAGAACGCTCAGCAAAAAAAATACACCCAGTCCATTGGGATCGCGGTGGTAGTTCCAGGCCGCCCCCAGATTTGCCAGGATGGTCAGCCCCGCCACTATCGCTGTACCACGGTCCCGCTTCCATGCCACCCATCCCCCCCACACCGGTAGGACCACCAGCAACGGATGAAACTCCTCCATTATCTGGAACCCCCAACGCTGGGCATTGAGCAACGCCCCCTCCCAGGGTATGGCGCCAAAGGACGGCCGGTACAAAGCACCGCTGAGGTGGCCCCAGAGCTGATCCAGGGTATCGAGGGGATCCCAGTGAAAGCCCGGCCCCCTTCCATTGCGCAACGGCAGATAGAGCACCAAGCTGTAGCCCCCAACCGCGGCCAGCAGGGCCTTTCCCAGCAGAATCGGGCCAGGCCACCGGCCTTTCCAGCGCCACCCCAGCAGGATGGCCAGCCCGGGCCAGACCAGTACGTGGCTCAGGTGCGTGGTCAACCCCAGCCCCATCAAAAAGCCCAGCACTACAAACCAGCGGTCTTCCCGCTTTTCCACGGCCTGGATCCCAGCCGCCATGACCACTACCACTGCAAAGGAACTCAGACCGTAGACCTCGGCTATGACCGCCTGGCTCCAGAATGTGCTGGAGAATCCAAAACCAAGCCCGGCGGCCAGCGCCGTCCATGCCTGACAGCCACGCCAGTGCAAAAAAAGGGTCAGGGCGGTAGCGGTCAGGGCCCCGGTAAAAGCAGTCGCCATATTGATCTTGTAGGCGACTGAAGCAAAGGGCAGAAAGGCCGAAAACAGACGCCCTACCAGGCAAAAAAGCGGATACCCGGTGGGATGTGGCGTGCCCAGAAAATGGGTGGCGCCGATGAGTTCGCCGGTACCTTCTACGTACACCGTGGGACACAGAGTCAGCAGGTAGAACAGGAAGGAAAAGGCAAACGCGGCCGGCCCAACCCAGTATTTTTCTAGCCAGGGTGGAATTTTAGCCCCCTCCCCATACCCAGAGCGCCCGACTCCGTTGCAGTCCTTGGGCCCAAATTGGCCACTGAGTCACCAGGGCGTGGATCACTACAATCGCCACTCCTTGCAAGGTCCAGGCTTTAAAACGGCGCCCAGCCACCGGGGAAGGCGTTTTCTCCCCGCACCTCTGGCCACGGCCCCATACCAGCAAAAATACCCATAAAACAAGACCCCCTGCGCTGCCCCACGCCCCCAGCCGGAAGCTGAGCGGACGGTAGCGGAAAATGACTTGATTTGCCCCCGGGGCCACTGCGACGGCGCGGAAGACGTGGTTGGCCCGCAAAATCCTCTGTTCCCGTCCATCCACCCAGGCCTGCCACCCCGGATAATAGGTATCGCTCAGGACCAGAAAGCCACCCTGGTGATCTTCCAGTTCGATTTCGACTTCTTCCGGGCTGTACGAGACTATGTTTACTCCTGCCCTACCACGACCGCCTTTGCGGTCCGGGAGGATCGATGGTTCTTCCTCCAGAACCACCTGCCGACTCGGCTCGAAAGCAGGATTTTGCAGGTACTGGAGCCGCTTCTCGGCGTCGGGGATCAGCCGATAATCCCCTACCAGGTAGGCGCGCGGCAGGGCCTGGACATTGCGATATACCTTCACGTCTCCGTCGAATCCAAGCTCGAGCCCGGTCTGATTCAGGGGCTGGTAGCTCACTAGGTAATCTATTCCGGCCAGTGAAACAAAGGCCGGATACCCCCGGGCGAATTGCCAGTGGCGCCGCAGGTGCAATGGACTCCACCCCGGCAGGACGTTGGCCAACCCATACAAGCTGCCGGTATAATAGCGCAGGGTCCCGGGATACTGGCGATAGGAGCGTTGCTCGTGCACCCAACCCGAATGCCAGTCGTAGGGCGAATTTTTTTCCGATACCAGACTCAGCAGGCGCGGCTGAACCCCATTGGACACCTCGGCATCCTCCAATATGAAAGCAGCCGAATGCGGTATTTTTTGATACACCTGGGGGTCGATCAATGCATTAAACCTGTGGCCAAAACTAAATAAATCCCCGTACACCACCAGCACCGCGCCCAGGGCCAGAATCCGGTGTTTCTTCCCCCCGCCCCCCCGGTGTGCCAGGATAACCCCCCCCGCTCCCAGCACCAGGACACAGCGCAACAGGTCGAACTGCAAATCCTGCTGGTAGTGAACCAGGATGCCTCCCCATTTCTCTTGGAGCCCGGCCGCTTCGGCCAAAACAACCTC
This sequence comes from Candidatus Latescibacterota bacterium, assembly GCA_965219385.1. GTDB lineage: Bacteria > Latescibacterota > UBA2968 > UBA8231 > UBA8231 > CBDCNM01. Next base: position 1,134,845 of record CBDCNM010000001.1, read on the forward strand.
GCGGTTTAACCAGGCCATGCTCCCGGCTATCAGCGCCGTGAAACCACAAAGGTACCACCAGCCCTTATGACGCTCCCCCGTCCCCGTCCGCAAGACCCGGTCCAGCCCCAGGCCGCTGAGCACGGCTATGCCAAAGGCAAACCACTGCAGGAAACGGGTCGGGATCCGAAAAAAGTTCAAGCCCGGTACATTGTATAAAACCTCGTATACCGCGGTAAAACGTCCCAGCACTAAAATCAGGGCAAGGCCGCAGAGGGCACCGAAGAATCCACTGCACCCATCCCTGCGTTCCCTGAGCGCTACCAGAGACAGCAACAAAGGCAATATCCCCATGTAGGCACACAGCTGGATATAAAACCCGGCTTCCCTGCCCCAGTAGGATCCGGTGGATGAATTGCCGAAAAAATTCGGCAACAGCAAGGTGATCAAGCGCTCCGGCGGCAACGACATACTCACAAAGCGCCTAAAGTCTACTCCCTCGCTGCGCCCCGACAGGGCCACCAGTTCGACGGTGGGCACCAGCTGCACCGCCGCCAGCCCCGCCCCGATGAACGGAATTGCCAGCAGCAGCGCCCAGAATCTCCAGCCCGGGCGCTGTTCCAGGCCCCGGTAAATCCCATACAGCAGGCCCGCACCCACCGAGTACACAGTGGCCTGCGCATGACCGGCCAGGAACTGCCCCCCCACTACACCTGCCGCCAGCAACAGGTATGTACAGCGATTGCGTCGAAGGGCCAGTTCAATCAGGAAGAAGAAAACCGGCATCCAGGCACACACGTCGAGATAGTTGAACGACATGGCGCGGACCACCAGAAATCCGCTGCACGAATAGACCAGCCCTCCGCACAGAGCCGCAATCCGGATGCAACCCACCAAGCGCAAAAACCCGTAGGTACCCATGCCGGCCAGCCAAAAGTGAAAAATGAGGTTGTAGTTCAGGGCGGCAAAGGTGGGAAGCAAGATGGCCGTCAGAAGGTTGAAAAAATAAAGAGGACCGGCCTGCCCTTCGGCAAACAAAGGAAATCCGTAGTTGATTTCAGGGGTCCACAGCGGCAGGGTTAAATCTTTGAGAGCCCGGGCAAAAAAATGCCGGAAAGGATAGTTTTGGACCATCACATCCTGGACGAAAAACGCACCTTGCAGCAATGCGGCTTTCGCGAAAAAGGCCACTACCCCCCCGGCCAGGACGCCTGCCACCCCCAGCTCTTTTCCTACCTCCCGTCTATTCACGGCGGACTCCTATTTGCCTTTCCAGCGGCCCGGAGATGTTGCGCTCGCCGTGCAGGCAGTCCCAGATCAAGCTTGCCGCCAGGGCGTGCCCCTGCGCGTTCCAGTGACTTTCCCGGTAATAGAGTTGCCGCGTTCGGGACGCTTGTTTGAATGGTTCGTACAGATCCAATACGGGAATGCCATACCGCTTTGCAAGTTCCGCAATCTTGCGATTGGGTTTTTGCAGATCGAACTCGCCGATGAGCCCGTGCAAATCGCGTTTGTAGCGCCAGTTCCCTTCCTCGGCCTGCACGATAGCCGGCACGTAGACCAGCAACATCTCGGCGCCTGCCTGTCTGATACTGAAGTGAAAAGCCTGAAGCAGTCGGCCCGTCAACTCCCACATACCCTCCAATCTGGAATCGCCTTTCGTCCCGTAGAGGGCCTCGTAGTAGCGTTGTTGCCGATCCTTGGAGACCGCGGGCGCCAGGGCTTTGTCGATCAGGGCGAAGAGGTGCCAGTGCTGGCCGAGGTAATAGCGCAAGCGCGCGGGCCAGGGCCGCGACGCCCGGACCTTCTCGTCCCAGAAAACCGCCTTTTTCACCGGTACCCCGTGCAGACGCAAGCGCTGGTCCCGCCCTATCTTGAAAAAAGGTTTATTGCCGCGTTCGGCACCGATTCCCCTGGGCAGGGCATTGTTCAACAAATCGTTGGCATAAAAAAAGACCAGCACTCTGTCAGGTTGGTAGAATTGCCCCAACTTTTGAAATAACAGCATTTCCTGATCGGTGCCGTACCCCGCCACGCCAAAATTGATCACCTCGAAACCCGCTTTACCTCCGGTGCCTTGGCCCATCTTTTCGAGTTGCTTGCTCACCGATTCTTCAAGCTGCACTCCCCACCCCTCGGCAAACGAATCCCCAAAAACCAGCAGGCGGTAAATTTGTGCCGCCTTTTCCCTTTTGTATTTTCGATCCCGAAGACCATCTGCATTGATGTGGTATTCTACCTCGAACTCCGGCTTCACCAACCATCCCGAGGCACGGGGAATGTGGGCCCAGCCCAATTCGCGATCAAATTGCCAGACCCTGGGACGACGATATAGCTGCGGTTTTATCCAGCTCAACAGGACCTCGCCCAGCAACAATCCTACCAGAAGACTCGCCAGGCCCAGGGCGATTTTTGCGCTTCTCAACCCCCTTGTACTCCCAAATTGGCTACCAGGTGGGATGGTTCACCGATTCTAGGTGAAATTACTCTGCTCCAACAAAGCTGTCAACCAAGTGAGAACGGTTGCTCTCATTTTTCTCTACCCCTATATTTGATAACACCTTACAACAGCTTACTAGCCTCTATATACAGGCTGATTCAGGACGAGAACCCACTTCATGAGACGCGTGCTGGTCACCGGCGGAGCTGGTTTCATCGGGTCAAATACAGTTGACCTTCTGCTTGAAAAGGGGTATGAGGTCCGCATTCTAGATAGTCTGCAGGAACGCGTCCATCCACGTGGATGGCCCTCCTATACTCCACCGGCCGTAGATTGTATCCAGGGCGATGTGTGCAATCGACGGGACTGGGAAAAAGCCCTGGATGGGGTCGAGGGCGTTATGCACCTGGCTGCGTACCAGGACTACATGCTCGACTTCGGTACCTTCTTCCAGGTGAATACCGTAGGCACCGCCCTCCTCTTTGAAGTGATTGTCGATCGCAAACTCCCGGTTGAAAAAGTGGTCCTGGCTTCCTCCCAAGCGGTATACGGGGAAGGCAAATACCTTTGCCCTGATCACGGGATCGCCTATCCTTCTTCGCGCTCGGCCGCCCAACTGGCTCGGGGTGAATGGGAGGTCCAGTGTCCTGTTTGCAGTGGTCCAATGGAGCACCAGCCTATTACCGAAGACACGGTGAATCCACACACCGCCTATGGTATCTCGAAATACGCCCTGGAGCTGGCGGCCCACAACCTGGGACGCAAATACGATATCCCCACCGTCAACATGCGCTACTCCATCGTCCAGGGGCCACGCAATTCCTTTTACAACGCCTATTCGGGCATCTGTCGGATTTTCATCCTGCGGTTGCTGCACGGCCAGCCGCCGATCTGTTACGAAGATGGGGGGGCCCTGCGCGACTATGTGTACGTGGGAGATGTTGCCCGCGCCAACCTCCTGGCCCTCGAAGACGAGCGGGCCGACTACCGTTCCTTCAATGTAGGAGGACAAAAGGCCACTTCTGTACTTGAATACGCCCTTCTTGCGGCCCGCGTCTGCCAGACAGATATCAGACCAGAACTCCCCGGGGATTACCGCTTTGGCGATACCCGGCACACCGTTTCCTCCTGGGAGGCGCTCGCAGGGCTGGGCTGGAGGCCTGAAGTGCCGCTTGCAACCGTCATTGCCGAGTACGTCGAGTGGGTAAAGGAACAGCCCGAACCAGAAGATTTTTACGCCCGCGCCGAGCACGTGATGCGGGCGACCAATGTCATCCGCCAGGTCAGTGTATGAAAGCCATGATCCTCGCAGCCGGTCGCGGCACCCGCCTTCGCCCCCTCACCAATACCTGCCCCAAGCCCATGATCTCGATCGCCGACAAGCCACTGCTCGAGTACGTCATCCGCATTTTGGCCCTGCATGGCTTCGACGAGCTGGTAATCAATCTGCACCATCTTCCGGAAATCATTCAGGAGTATTTTGGGGACGGCAGCGCCTGGAATGTAGACCTCAACTACTCTTTTGAAGAGGAACTGCTCGGCACCGCCGGTGCGGTGCAAAAAGCGGCGGGTTTCTTCGATGAACCCTTCCTGGTCTATTACGGCGACCAGCTCACCAATGCCGATCTCTCCGATTTTTGGCAAGCCCACAAAAGGGCAGGGGTCCAGGCCAGCCTTGGGTTGATATGGAAGAATGACCCTACCTCCCACGGGGTGGTACAACTGGATCGGCACAGGCTTGTTCGCCGTTTTATCGAAAAACCTCAGGCCCATCAAGTCTTCGACAACTACCTGGTAAACGCCGGCATCTACATCCTCGAGCCCGAGATCCTGAACTGGATCCCCCGGCCCCCCTGCGATTTTGGTTACGATGTCTTCCCGGACTTACTGGCCGGTGGACAAGCCATCTATGGACACCACCTGAAAGGACAATTACTTTCTACCGATACCATGGAACGCTACCGCCATACTCAACGACAAATAGAAGCCCAACACTTCATCCTTCCCTGACCAGCCCCCAATGCAACGGCTCCAGCTTGGCGATATCGAGATCATCCACATTTGTGCAGGTCATTTCCGCCTGGATGGAGGGGCCATGTTCGGCGTGGTACCCAGGCCGCTGTGGGAAGTCCAGGCTGCGCCCGATGCACAAAACCGCATTGCAATGGCGTGCAACTGTTTGTTGATCCGCAAGCAGGGTGAGCTGACCCTGATCGACACCGGGATCGGGGATCGCTTCACGGCCCGGGAACGGGAACTTTTTGCCATTGACCCGGATATCCATGTCCTATCCTCTTTGCAAATGGAGGGCATCCGCCCCGAGCAGATCACCCAGGTGGTGATCACGCACCTCCACTTCGACCATGTGGGGGGAGCTTTGAGCCGCACGGATCAAGGCCTGAAGGCCACCTTTCCCCAAGCAATCCACATAATCCAGCAGGGCGAATGGGAAGATGCCCTCCAGGGGCGCAGCATCATGCGCTCCAGCTACCGCCCGGAAGATTTGCAAGCCCTGGAGACCAGCGGACGGATACGCTTTGTGGGGGGCGACACCGACCTCGGTTCCGGGATCTCTACCTTTGTCACCGGAGGACACACCGAGAACCACCAGGGAATCACCATTCGCACCGAAAGCCAGACAATCGCATATCCGGCCGACCTCCTCCCCACCCGCAACCACCTGCGGCCTTACTGGAATATGGCCTATGACATGTTCCCCTACCAGACTCTGAGGCGGAAGCAGGAATTCTTGCAGCAGGCCTGTGAACAAGAGTGGATCATCGCCTGGAACCACGATCCCCAAAAACTCTGGAGCCGATTGCACCTAGACGACGCCCATTATATTGCCGAAGATCTGGAAAGCTGCTAGAGAGCCCTTCCCTGATATCGGGATGGCATATAGTTCTGGCAACACCATTTTTTCCATTGCCTGCCGCTCGCGTATTTAATGGATTTTGCCGTACAAACCCTTCATTAATCCCTGGAGTCACCCTCACCATGTCTCTGGAAGTCATCGAAATATCCGAGGAACACAAACAATTACTGGACAAACTGGGCGAGTTGGTCCCCGATCTCAATCCAGAGTCCCCGCAAAGTCTACAACGCATCTTCGGCCTTGGCCTCATTGCCCTGACCATGCAGATAACCAACAAAGCCCGTCGACAAGATCAGGACAAACTGGTGGAAGAACTGGGCGTTCTGGCACGGAAAGTGGTCAAAGCTGAAGAGTGGTAGAAATGGCATCTCCAGAACTTTTTGTAGAAGGTCTGGTTGCGCCGGGTTGTCCGCGGATACGTCCCCCCTACACAATTCGGTCTCCAGCGGTGCCTTCGAGCTGCACGTGCGCCTGATCCATCCCGCGAACAACGGCTCTCTACTGTGGATCCTTTGCTCGACTCCCCGGCGTATATTTCGTGGGCCACCACACTCTTTAGGGGAGGCCCACCCCAGCCCCATGAGCGCATCTCTCCACCCCATCAACGACGGAGGATACCCCCCATGCACACACAAACGATCCATCTCATCTTGGCGGCTCTGCTCGGCCTGAGCCGGGCGCGTGCAGCATTGGCGCAAGGCGATGAGGAGGTCATGTCATGATCCGCTTGAGAAGCTCCTCATACCCTATCCCGTTCAGCCCCAGGCTCGCCCGGCGGGCCAGCGGCTGGTTGGTAGTGCTCTTGCTGTTGCCCGTCGGACTTGCCGGGCAGGAGGCCCCGCAGGTGACCCTGTACACGCCGGACGGTTCGCAGCAGCGCACGCTCAGCACGCCGATGGTGGTGGACGTGGGCCTGCCCAGCCCGGTGACGGCGCCCGTCTCGACGGTGACCGGCACCGGCACCGGTACGCAGACCACGGTGGAGGCCGTGGTCCGTGAAGGGACCGGCGGACAATCGGCGACCAGCTATGCGGCTGAAAGGATCTGGGCCCTGGCGGCCGACACGTCGGGCAATGTGTGGGTGGCGACGAATGCCGGTCTGAGCCGCTTTGATGGCCAGCAGTGGACCACCTTCACCGAGGCGGACGGCCTGGCGGACGACGAGATCATTTCGGTAGCCGTGGATGGTCAGGGCCAGGTGTGGGCCGGGAGCTTGAATGGTCTCACCCGGTTCGACGGCCAGCGCTGGACCCGCTACCGGCTTGAGGAGAGAGGAAGACGCCGGGTCGCGGTAGCGCCGAATGGGAACGTGTGGTGTCTCGGCGGTGAAGGGTACCTCCTGGCGCGCTATGACGGGCAGGCCTGGCGGACCTACGCCGCCGCCGATATGGGCATCGAGGGGCGCGGCGATATTACCGAAGTTACCGCGCTGGCGGTTGATGGGTCGGGCACCTTGTGGGCCGGCTTTCTATTTTACGAAGTCACGTCGCAGGGGCAATTACGGGGGCCTGTCGGGCATACCCTGCTCACCTTTGATGGGGCGCAGTGGACCTCGTACCAGCTCGACGCCGGGATGATCTTCCCGGACAGCCAGGGCCGCGTCTGGACAAATTGTGCGGGGGGACTGTGTGTCAAGGAGGGTTCGACCTGGAAACGCTACGCCGAAACCGGGACCGGCGACAACACACGCTGGGGTGTTTATGGTATGACGGAGGACGCGGCGGGCCGACTGTGGATAGCGGGCAACTATTTCGGCGTGCTGGAGGGGACCACCTGGACCGGGTTCTACTATGAGGAGTTCGGGGCTACTCATGCCCCGGTCATTGACAGCCGGGGCGATCTGTGGATCAGCTCCCGCAAGGGCCTGTACCGGTGGGCCCAGGCCGATCAGCCCACGGCCATCGAGTCCTCGGCGCCGCCCGGCGAGCCGCGCTCCTTCCACCTGGAGCAGAATTACCCCAACCCCTTCAACCAGACCACTCGCATCGGCTTTACCCTCAAGCAGCGGGCCGCGGTGGCGCTGCAGGTGTTCAACGCCCGCGGCCAGAGGGTGGCCACCCTGCTGCAGGGCACCTGGCCGGCGGGAGCCTATCAGACCGCCTGGGACGGGCGCGATGGGCAGGGCCAGGCCGTGGCCAGCGGACTGTATATCTACCAGTTGTACGCCGGGGGGCGACAGGCCACCCGCAAGATGATGCTGGTCCAATAAGGAGACGACCATGATCCGTACTACCCTGACGTCCCGTATGCCTACTCTGCGGCTGGTGGGCACCCTCTTGACCTGGGCGATGCTGGCCGGGCGGCCCACCGACGCTCAGGCCGAATTTCGCATTGGGGTGTGGCAACCCGGCGGGGTTCTACCCGCGGATACCCTCTTTACCCAGGACACGGTCGACGATCTCGATGCCCTGGGGGTGGACCTGCTGATCAATACGCCGACGCAAGTCGGAGTTGCCAGTGGTGGGTACCAGGATTTCGAAGAGAGCATAATGGAGCAGTGGAGCGGTGCGGAGCCGCCGGGTTCGAGGGGGTTCGTCGTCCAATTCGCGCCGGAAGGCCACAGCCGAGGATATGCTTGGTACTTGGAGCGGTATGCGGGTTCGCTTTGTGATCGCAACCTCCACAATCCCATGACGGGATCCGAGAGGATGGACCTTGGTGAGACCGTGGACTTATTGGTGACCAAGTGGCGCGCGTATGATGCGTTCTACGGCTACCGCATCGGCCATGAGAGCACCCCTTGCGGTGGGATCTACAACGCGGCGACCTATGCCAACATGGTCACGGTGATCGACTCCATCCGGGCCCACGATACCACCCGCCGCATCCTGGCCATCGGCAATACCCGGTCCAGAGCATGGACCTCGGCGGAGCAGAACGCGTTCCGCACCCATTTCTTCCGCCCCGCCAGCGAGTCGGGCCCGGCCAATATCTTCATGCAGGCAATCTATGAACTGGGGCCCCACCATGATAGCGAGACGGAGGTCCAGACCGAAATCGATCAGATCGTCGCCGGCTTGAACACCATTGGCACCATGGTGCGCACGGCGATTGCCGAAGACCGCAGCAAGGCCGAGTGGCACTTCATCGCCAATGTCGGCGATCACTGGAGAACCCGAACCACCCCGTGCGACCACCCTTTTCGCCGGGTCCCGACGGTGGCCGAGCTGAAAGCACAGGTATACCTCGCTTTATCGCGCGGCGCGACCGGGATCACCTACTATTTGTACACCTCTTCTGAGCCCACTAGTTGTGTCGACAACTACCGGTATAACGGGTTGGTGGAATACCAAGACCCGGCCAATGATAATCAAAGGGCTCGAAGGATGCCGCACTGGAATAGGGTGAAAACGGTCAATGATACCCTGCGCACCCTGGGCGATACCCTGAATCCGCTGACCTGGATGGCGGGCTTCCCCGCCGCCAGCCTGTCGGCTTCGACCTTGATCGACTCGGTGTGGGCCAGCGCCGATTCGGCGGCGGCGGGGCGGTTGGAGTTCGGCCAGTTCCACAACGCCGAGGCCGACTACCTCCTGGCCGTCAACCGCGACAGCCTCTGGACCGGGGGCCGCCGGACCCTCGACCTGCGCTTCGATACCGCCCAGATGCAGTCCGACGGCGCCGGAGAGGGGTACTACTTCGTCGAGGAAATCGTCACCGACGCCCTGGATACGCTGGTGGCCGATGCCCACAGTCACGTCTGGGTCACCCAGCAGACCCTGGCCCCGGGCGATGCGCGGCTCTATCGGATCGAGCCCGCGCTGATCATCTCAGGGCCCGAACAGGTCGAGTTCGCCGAAAACAGCATGGACACGGTGGCCACCTACGGGGCTACTGATGCGGACGGCAACCCGGTGGCGGTGACGCTGGAGGGCACGGATGCCGGCCGTTTCACGATCTCTGGGGACACCCTCCGCTTCCATAGTGCGCCCAACTACGAGGGGCCGGCCGACAAGGTCGGCAACAACGTGTACAACGTAACGGTGACGGCCAGTGACGGGTCGTTGTCGGCGTCGCGGTCGGTGGCGGTGACGGTGACCGACGTGGCCGAGCCGCCGGAGCCGCCGACGATTGAAGCGGTGGCCCCGGCGGCGACCCATGGGCATGAGCGGCTGGATGTGCGTTGGACGGCGCCGGCCAACGCCGGCCGGCCGGCGCTGGAGGGGTTCCGGGTGGAATACTGTAGAAGACGCTGCAAACCATTTGAGAGCCCTTGGCCCGGCCACCAGGAGGTGGCAGGCGACTCGGCCACCAGCACCACGCTGACGAGGCTTCTCTCCGACCGCCAATACCATGTGCGGGTGCGGGCCTGGAATGAAGAAGGCGACGGGGCGTGGGCGACAGCGACCGGTAGAACGAACGATCCCCCAAGGTGCAAGCGGGCGATGGCCTCGGACTCGGACTCCGTGCGGGTGTTCGCGGCCCAGGCCGCGCCCAACCCGTTTAATCTCCGCACCACGATTCAGTTCCAGGTGCCGGCCAGCGGGGCCGTCTCTGTGACGATCTACGACCTGACGGGGCAGGTCGTGCGCACGGTTGCGCCGGCGCGCTATCTCGAAGCCGGGTGGCACACCCTGGTCTGGGCCGGCCGGGACGATGCGGGGGCGCCGGTGGCCTCGGGGGTGTATCTGTATCGCTTGACCTGGGGCGAGCAGGCCCTGGTACGCAAAATCACCCTGCTGAAATAGAGGCGCCGACCTGAGCGGGGCGGGCCGCCGCCGGGTGGGTCGGCCGGGCCCTGCTGGAATCTCCCCATCTGGATGGTCGACCCAATATAGCCGAATGGCTGGAAGAGACGCGGCAGCCCAGGTGGACATGGAGGGCCCTCCGTCTCTCGCCCGAAGCGGGACTTTTTCTAATGCCCGGGTGCTCAACATTCTTAGCAGCGCGATCCTCCGAAATGAATGTCGATTCCCATTTTGGCAATGTATATTTTTTATTTCTCATTTTTGAAAAATGAGATAACTTAAATATTAACAAAATTTTATTTATAACAATAGCTGTACGTTATATTTATAATTATCATATTGGGGAAAACCCCTGCCCTCCCGGATTTGATATCGCCTGCCCCTACAATCTCCAACAACTTGTATTCATTTAACTTACCAAAAGACGACCCGTCCTGGCACGGATCTTGCTGTATGATATCCTGCTGGTTATTCCCGCGTTTATCTATTTACCATCACAATTGGCAAAGGAGAGAATATCTCATGGCTAATATCAACATCAGACCACTGGCGGATCGCGTCCTGGTCAAGCGCCTGGACGATGAAGAAGAGCAGAAAGTGGGAGGAATCATCATCCCGGACACCGCCAAGGAGAAGCCGCAGGAGGCCGAGGTCGTGGCCATAGGTCCTGGCAGCCTCGAAGATGGCAAGCGGATCGCCCCCGAAGTCAAAGAGGGCGACAAGGTGCTGATCGGCAAATACTCCGGCACCGAGGTCAAAATCGAAGGCGAAGACTACCTGATCATCCGCGAAGACGAACTTCTGGCCATCGTAGAGTAAAGAGTAACTAGAGGAAGGATATACCATTATGGCTGCAAAACAAATTGCCTTTAGAGAGGAATCGCGCGAAAAAATCCTGTCGGGTGTACAGCAACTCAGCAAGGCGGTCAAGGGCACCCTTGGCCCCCGCGGTCGCAACGTGGTCCTCGCCAAAAGCTGGGGCTCGCCCACGGTTACCAAAGACGGCGTGACCGTCGCCAAGGAAATCGAACTGCCCGACTCTTGTGAGAATATGGGCGCGCAGATGGTCAAGGAGGTAGCCTCCAAGACCAGCGATGTGGCCGGGGACGGCACCACCACAGCCACGGTCCTGGCCGAAGCCATCTACACCCAGGGCTTGAAAGCCGTGGCCTCCGGGTACAGTCCCATGGAGATCAAGCGCGGCATTGAAACAGCGGTCAACCTGGTCGTCGAGAGCCTGCAAGGCCAGAGCAAGGAAGTCAGGGACCACAACGAAGTCGCCCAGGTCGGCACCATCTCCTCCAATGGCGATAGCTCCATCGGCGCCATCATCGCCGATGCCATGGACAAAGTAGGCAAGGACGGCACCATTACCGTCGAAGAAGCCAAGAGCATGGAGACCTCCCTGGACGTGGTCGAAGGTATGCAATTCGACCGGGGCTATCTGTCCCCCTACTTCGTCACCGATCAGGAGAGCATGGAAGCCGTTCTGGAGGATGCCTATCTCCTCATCCACGAGAAGAAGATCTCCAACCTCAAGGACCTGCTGCCGCTGCTCGAGAAGGTCTCCAAATCCAGCAAGCCTTTGCTGATCATCGCCGAGGATGTCGAAGGGGAGGCCCTGGCCACCCTGGTCGTCAACAAGATACGCGGCACCCTGAACATAGCCGCGGTCAAGGCCCCGGGCTACGGGGACCGCCGCAAAGAAATGCTTCAGGATATCGCCATCCTGGCCGGGGGTACGGTGATCACCGAGGATCTAGGCATTTCCCTGGAGAGCATCCAGCTCTCCGATCTGGGGGAGACCAAGAGCGTCGTCATCGACAAGGAGAACACCACGATCGTCGAAGGCGCTGGACAAACCGCCGACATCAAGGGCCGAGTCGAACAGATCCGCAACCAGATTGAGGAAACCACGTCGGACTACGACCGCGAAAAGCTCCAGGAACGCCTGGCCAAGCTGGCCGGCGGTGTCGCCGTCATCCGCGTTGGCGCTGCAACCGAGACCGAGATGAAGGAAAAGAAAGCCCGGGTCGAGGATGCTCTGCACGCCACCCGGGCGGCGGTGGAGGAAGGTATCGTGCCGGGCGGCGGCGTGGCCCTGATTCGCGCCAACAGCGCTCTGGAAGACGCTACCGGCAACAACGACGCCGAGATCCAGGGTATCAATATCGTGCGTCGCGCTCTGGAAGAGCCGTTGCGCCAGATCGCCGACAACGCCGGACTGGAAGGCGCTATCATCGTTGAAAACATCGCTTCCAACGAAGGCAACTACGGATACAACGCGGCCACCGAGGAATATGGAGACCTGGTCGAGATGGGCGTCATCGATCCGACCAAGGTCGTGCACACCGCCCTCAGCAATGCCTCCAGTATCGCGGCCTTGCTGCTGACCACCGAAGCCATGGTCACGGAGGAAAAAGAAGAGGAAGAAGCCAGTGGTCACGCTCATGGCCACGGCCACATGCACTAAGCCTTCCGTGGCAATCCGACAAAAGGGGCGAGGGGATCGATATCCCTCGCCCCTTTGCCGTTATCCTTCTACTCAAGGGAGTTGAAGAATGTCCTCTCCATCTATTTACCAACAACTGGGTATCCGCACCTTCATCAATGCCCGCGGGACCATCACCACTCTGGGCGGTTCCATTATGCCGCCGGAGGTGATCCAGGCCATGGTCGAGGCCTCCAGGCACTTTGTTCCGCTCAACGAACTCCACGAAAAAGCCGGCGATCGGATCGCCGCGCTCATCGGCGCCGAAGGCGCTTTCATCTGTGCCGGGGCGGCCAGCGGCATGGTGCTGGCCGGCGCCGCCTGCCTTACGGGAGCCGATAGCGAAGCCATTCAAAGACTGCCCGATGTCGGCGACCGGCCCAACGAATTCATCATCAGCTTGGTAGATGGACACACTTATATTCACCAGGGATTCCAGATCTGTGGTGGTGTCCTGGTCAAGGCCGGTACACCTACCCAGGTCAGTGCGGATGATTATGCCGACAGCATCGGTGAAAAGACCGCGGCTCTGGTTTTCTTTCTGGGCAGTCAGCCCAAAGAACAACTCCCGGAGATCATCGAGGTTGCCCACCAGCACCAGGTGCCGGTAATCGTCGACGCCGCGGCCCAGTTGCCGCCCCGGTCCAACCTGCAGGAGCTGACGGCCATGGGGGCCGATCTAGTGGTTTTCAGTGGGGGCAAGGGCCTGTTCGGGCCTCAATCCACCGGCCTGATCCTGGGACGCCGGGACTTGGTCCGGGCCTGTGCTCTCAACAGCAATCCCCACTCTGCCATAGGGCGCGGCATGAAGGTAGGCAAGGAGGAAATCATGGGCCTCCTGAAGGCCGTCGAACTGTTCGTGCAACAGGATGAAGAGGCTGTAATCCAGGAGTGGGAAAAACGCTGTCAGGTCATTGCCGCTGCCGTGCGGCAGACAAAGGGCATAGAAGCGATATACCTCCCCCCCTATACCAACAAGTTTCCTCCGGCCAGTCCATTCCTCAACCTTCAATTCGCCCTCAACGCTCCCCTGAGTGCACCCGAGGTCCTCAAGGCCCTGGAAGAGGGGGGGGAACCTTCCATCCTGGTCAGCGGCGCGCAGAACTCCCTGACCATGGGCCCACAAACGCTCCAGGAAGGCGAAGCGGAGATCATCGGCCGCAGGCTCGAAGAGATCCTCGGACAGGCCTGAACCGCGGTCCCGGTGAATATTGACAGGCAGGATCGTTTTATTTATTTAGAATCTAGAGTCAACCGCCCTCGTCGCCACTTCAACAAGGAGCCGTCGCCATGACCGAAGACAAAACCGTGCTGTCCAGCGAAGAAGTAGATGAAGAATTGCAAACCCTCCAGGGCTGGAGCCGGGATGGCATCGTCATCTCCAGGGATTTCGTCATGGCCAATTTCAAGGATATTACGGCTTTCCTCAACCACCTGGTCAAGACCATCACCGAGATGAACCACCATCCCGATTTTGGCCTGGACACCGGTTCCAAGACCATATCGGTCTCCGTCACCACCCACAGCGAACAGGCGGTCACGCGCTCCGACATCGACTTTGCCCGGGCTCTCAACGCCTGGCGGCCCGGCACCTGAGCAGGATAGGGTCTATTCCCTGACCAGGACAAACTTGCCCTGATGGGCCTGGGTGGCGTTGACCACCCGGTACAGGTACACTCCACTATGCACGACTTCGCCTGAGGCGTTAGCACCGTCCCACTGCACCCCACCATCCTGGTCTTTCTCTTCCAACACCCGTACCAGCCGTCCCCCCAGATCGTAGATATACACCCGGGAATCCGGGGTTAGTCCGCCAAATTTAAGCCCTCCCCGCGCTGGCAGGAAGGGGTTCGGAAAGACCCTGACCGCATTCAAGTTCGCCGCCGCGTAGCTTATCGAAACCCTGGCATTGATGGCCCGGCCGGCTTCGTCCGTCAGCCCCTGGACCCGGATTCGATACCGTCTACCCAGTGGTTGGAGCGGGGTGGACTCTTCGAGGTCCAGCATCACTTTATTTAACTCCAGCAGCCGGATCCGGCGGACCCGGACCCGGCTGTCCGTGAACACAAAGGCCGCCAGAGTATCCGCAGGCAGGACCACGGGACCGCTGAATTCCAGGCTGATCCGGGTACTGGAAAGCGCCTCTGCTCCAAGCAGACGAACCGCTTCCCTGTGGGGTTTCAACTCGAACTCCACCTGCTGGGATTCTTCTTCCAGCGGGGTTCCCGGTGGATTCGGCAGGTTCTGTATAAAAAGGGCAAAACGCCCTGAATCGGGCAAGGTCCGGGTAAAACTCAGGACCACCCGCCGCCGTGTCCGATCGACAAAAACCGAAGAGGGACTCCCCACCTCGGGCGCCACCCTGTAGCGGTACGAGGTCTCGTAGGAAATATCCATAGCAGTAGAAAAATGGACCGCAAGCTGGTGTCTCGAAATACGCTCAACGGCCAGCACCCGGGAGGCTCCCTCCACCCGCACCGCAATCGGGGCAGTACGGCTGCCTTCCACCTTTAAACTGGAGTTCAGGGCGGCGATGCTATAGGTATAGGTCACGGATTCAGCCACTTCTCGGTCTTCGAAGAGGGTATCCTCGATGGTGCTCACCAGAATCTCGTCATCCCGGTAGATCCGATAAGCTCCGGCCCCTTCGACCGGACTCCAGCCGAGCACAATCCGGGTTTTGTCGCGGGCGTAGGCGGTAAAACCGGGGGGTGCAACCAGAGCGCCCGGCGCCTGTTCGAGGGTAAACACCCCGACCCGGCCACCGGTATTAAACGCCAATTCGGGTGTCCCATCGCCATCCAGATCCCCGACCGCCGGCCGAAAGGTATCCGTGGCCGGCGCGTGCCACACCGGCTCGTAGGCATCCACGGCTGTGGAGCGGAATACGTACAGGTGGGGCACCAGAGCCAGGACGAACTCCACCCGTCCGTCCTCATCCAGGTCTACCACCGATATACCATTGCCACTGGCCTTACCTCCCAGAACCTCGACTTGCCATTCGGCGCCAAAGGTATCGTCATCCAGGGCCTGGTACACCTGGACCTCCCAGCGGGTGTGCTGGGGCGCAAAGGGATCCTGGAACAAACGAGCGGCGATGAACTCGACGCGTCCATCTCCATCCAGGTCGACGCCTCCTCCGACCACCCGGGCATCGGCCTTGTCCGCCATCTCCTCGCGCCAGATCGCGCGCAGGGCATTGTCCGCAATGCCCTCAAAAACAAAAAGGTCACCATCCCCATCCCCGCAGAGCAACTCCCCCTGGCCATCCCCGTCCAGATCCCCTATCACCTGGCGCTCCCCTAAATCATTGGCGCCCTGGGTGGGGTTGGAAAGGGAGGCGATTTCGGCAAATTGGTCATTTCCGCTAGATTCGAATACCTGAAACAGGTTCGAGCGGCTGGAACGCAGATACATCTCGGGCCGGCCATCCCCGTCCAGATCCCCTACCTCCCCCCCCCACACATCCCGTTTCTCCCAGATAAGCCGGTCGGGAAAACCCCCTTTGGCGCTGCTCTCCAACAAGCGCACCCGCTGCGCGTCGACCGCCATGACCTCGTACAGGCTATCCGCATCCAGATCGTGGATATTCCAGGGAATGTAAAGACGGGAGGACGAATAGACCCGTTCGGGACCTCCCCCTTTGTAAGCAAAATAATCAGCGGCATTGTAATTCCTCCCGTCATATCCCATCTGCACCAATTCGAAATCACCATTCCCATCAAAATCGCTCAATACTCCCAGCAGGTACCCATTTGGCAAGCGCGCGATCTCCTGGAACCGCTCCAGTGCCAGGGCCTTCGCTCCCATCTTGAACCCCGCCACGTCAACCACAGTGGTTTTGTCCTCTCCGGTCCGGGCCTTCACCTGGATGCGATAGTCCCCCGGTGCCAGTTCGACCGGCAGGCGCACCCGCTGCGCCGTGTGTTCCGGAACAGCCGGAATCCGGTAAAGCGCCTCGCTCTCGCCTTCCCTGAACAGGCAGACCCTGCCCCCCGCCGGCACATCGGTATCCCATTCCACCAGGTACTCCCAGGAGGGCCCCTCCAGTGCCCGGGACAGGCGCAGGTGGCGCACCCGGGGTCCCCTGTGCGCCACCTGCACGGCCACCCGCTCTTCCAACCAGCGGCCCTGCCACAGTCCCCGGGCCCGGAGTACATAAGGTCCCGGTTGTAACCCTCCGGTGTTCCACACCGCCTGAAACACCCCGGGCCCATCGATGTCTTCTCGACCGAGGATCTGCCAGGACAGGGGATTTTCCCCGCCCCCCCAGCTCAGTTGGTAGCGGGTAAATCCCTCACCGGCGAGAACCACCCGCACCTGGCTGCTGCTGTCCACCACGGTCCCGGTGCCCGGCGCTGCAATATGCAGACCCGGAACCCGGTCCAGGTGCACGGCGGCAATCTGGGCCAGACCGGCTCCGGAGCGAGAATCCCAGTCGGGCACACCGGTATTCTGGGCCGTGAGCAGCAGAGCGCCCTTGACGCCCTGGGGCATGAAATGGGGATTGCGCGCCAGGATCAGCGCCGCCAGACCCGAGACGTGAGATGCCGCCATTGAAGTGCCCGAGCGGGTCGCGTACCCGGCGTTCGGCGCCAGGCTAAGAATCTGGTGGCCCGGCGCTGCCAGGTCTATACTGTTGCCCGGATTGGAAAAGGCAAGGATTCGTCCCAGCGGATCCACCGCCCCTACCGCGATGGTCTCATCGAGACGGGCGGGCATAAAGACCGGCCCCTGGCCCTCGTTCCCGGCCGCGGCCACCAGCACACACCCGGCCTGGGCCGCGTAGCGGACCACATCCCTGATCAGGGGCGAAAACTGGGGAGCGCCCCAGCTCATGTTGAGGATATGCGCCCCGTTGTCCACGGCGTATACCACGGCGGCGGCAATATCATCGTCTTCCAGGAACCCGCCCTGGGGCAGATTGAATCCGGCCCTGAGCACCATCACCTGCACCCCCGGCGCAACCCCGGCAATTCCCCTGCCATTGTCCACCGTGGCCGCTATGATCCCGGCCACGTGGGTGCCGTGCCCGGACTCGTCCCAAGGTTGGTTATCCTGCTCCAGGTAATCCCCTTGTCCCGGCAGACCCGGGGCATCGCTGAAGTCCCATCCAATCCAATCGTCCACATAGCCATTTCCATCGTCATCTACCCCGGTGCTTCCCTCCGCCTCGACCGCGTTGACCCAGACCTGGGAGGCAATGTCGGGATGATCCCACTCCAGGCCCGAGTCAATGACCGCCACCACGACCTCCTCGGCGCTTTCCAGCTCGGCGCCATTCCATCCCATGGCCTCCAGGTTCCACTGCTGGGTAAAAAGAGAATCGTTGGGATACCCTCCTGGTCTGCGCAGGTAATTGGGCTGGGCATACTCTACCAGCTCGAGGCGGGCGTAGTCCCGGGCAATGACGTGCGGATCTTGGGTGCTGGACAATCGGAGCCGGCGCCACCGGTGCAAAGCCGGTGCGCCGGCGACCTTGGCTGCCGCCCCCCTGCCCGGGTCGGGGGGAAACAGACGGGTCTCCCCGACCAGGCCATAGCGATTCTTCAAGGTCTCCAGAGCTTCGAGACCTGCCCTGGTGGGTTTGGCAGCTCCCCCGCTGACCCGGATCAGGATCTCGCCGGGTGCATATTCGGGGAGGACATCGTCAGCACCCCCTGCAACCGTCCAGGTCCCCATCCCCAGTGTGATCGCTAAAAGCCGTAGTTTCCGCTGCAGCAAATCCACTCCTGCTGCTTTCTTCCCTTGTGCAAATCAGTAGTTCACGGAATCGGCGGACAGGACCGTGCGGGACTTGTGCCTCTGCCGTTTTATGAGGTCCAGGGCGCTCTTGCCCCTCGCCCCCTTCCCGCTGCTACGCCGGCTCGCAAGCCCACCCCACCAGGCAGGCCTGAGTCCCAGAGCCCCCTTTCCCCGCTCCCCCCCCTATAAAACCCCGACGGCAACATCCCCTCCCGTCCTTGAGGTCCAAATAGGTACGGATATTTCGTGAAGTACTGAAATAGACTATATTATGCTATAATTATTTAACACTCTTTCTGCCAATGAGGACGGCGAGCGATTCTGCTTATTGATTCGACTGGTCAGGTGCAATACTAGCGCACCCAACCAGTACGCGCAAGCCGTCACCAATCGAAAGCCGCCATGCCTGAAAAAACCTATGGTGTCCTGCTGCTGAGTTTCAGCAAACACAGCCATCAGAGCAGCTTTGTCCCCCTCTACCAGCGAAATCCCCGCACCCGCATCGTCGCGGTTGCCGACGAAGCCGATATCGAACCCGAGCTCAAAGCCGTGGACCAGGAATGGGCCCGCTGCCTGGGGGTTCCCTATATCGAGGGGATGGATCGCGCTCTTGAACTGGAAGAAGTAGATATAGTCAGCATAGGCCACGAAATCGAGCGCCGCGCCGACCTGGCTCTGCGGGGGGCCGCCGCCGGCAAACACCTGTGGATCGACAAGTTCATCGGTACCACCATCGAGGAGTGCGATGCGGTGGTCGCCGGAGTCGAAGCAGCCGGAGTTAAATCCATTATTCCCAGTTATGCCTACGGCGAGTTGGTGCGCCAGAGCCAGGAAATCCTCAACAGTGGACGCCTGGGCGAGTTGCTGGGCCTGCACTCCGACATCATGTTCGGCAAAGGCTGGCCCCGCCCCATTGCAGATACGGGAAAAAAAAGAGGGTTCCTGCCTCCCGGACGCTGGAAATTCCCCGATATCAAGCGCGAACTGCTGACGGTTGGAGCCTATTCGGCCGGCCTGGTGCAGAAATGTCTGGGCCGACTTTCCCATGTGTACGGCCAGGCTGGCGCTTATTTCTTTCCCGAACACGACGCGCATCGCGCCGAGGATTTCGGCACCTTGACCATGACCGATGAGGCCGGTCGAATCGCCACCCTTTGCGCCGGGCGCATCGGGGTTGCCGCCCACCCTAATGGCGGCCCCTGCCAGGCCCACCTGATCGGCACCAGGGCCAGCGTCCTGGTCGACGCCAAACGGCCCATGATGGATGCCTTTTTGCGCCATACCATCCTCGATGCCTCCTACGAACCTTCTCCTGAAGATCCCATGCAGTGGCACAGCAGCCCCCCCGGGCTGGGGGCTTCCCTAACAGCAGATACAGCGGGGCTGAGAGCTGGATTGGAAGATCTGGTCGAGGCGCTCGACGAGGATCGCTCTCCTTCCTACACGGTCCGGGATGCTCGGGACAACATGGAAATACTCATCGCCGGGTACCTGTCGGTGAGGGGCGGGGAAATCGTGCCCCTACCTCTTGAAAGGGAGGTGCAATAATGGCTCCCCCACCCATCATCCTGGTCGCTTTACCTGCCCAGCAGGAGCTAGTACAAACCCTTTGTGACCAGGTCGAGATTGCCGCTGTATTCAACCCGGGACGGGCGACTTTGCGAGAAGCACCCGCACCGGTTTTTGCGGATTGGGATGCCCTGCGGCGGCACACGCCCCCCGGCCTTTGCTGTTTCCTGGCCCCTTACCCATCCCTGAAGCAGGACCTCCTCAGCTGTCTCGAGCAAGGCATCCACGTCCTCAGCGCCGGTCCCATACCCCTTTCCCGCAGCGAATTCGACACCGCCTGCCAGCGGGCCGGCGAACACCGGATCCACCTGCACTGCGGCGGCCAGTACCTGCACTCGGCGCTGTTGCAACAGTTCGTGGTCCAGCGCCGAAAACCAGAGTTTGGCGCCCCGGTGTACCTGCGCCTGGTACAGGGGGGAGGGCAGGGCCTGCTCGCGGCCTGGTGGAGTGTTTGCGAGGCCCTGGAACTGGCCCGGGACTTGCTTGATGACCCCCTGGACGGGATCCATATCACCGCTGCGAAACAAGGCAATAAGCACCACGCCGTATTGACCGGCTCCTCGGCAAACAGAGCCAATTCACAGCTGGTCGTCGTCCCGCATCATCTTCCTCTCCACCCCGATATCACCCTGTTGGGGACAGGAGGCCTGCTCTCCAGTCGCAGCACCCACAATGCGGCTGTGCTGGTCGGCCAGGCGGGCGTCGAGTTTCACCACCCCCCCTCCCTCCGCTGCGAAACGGCCTGGCTGCTGCATTTCCTCGATCGCCTCGCCGACCACTCCGAACCCCTGTTCCCGGATCGGCCCACTCTCGCCCTCCACCATCGCATCCTGCGCTCCCTGCGCCGGTCCCTGCGCCAGCAACAACCGCTCCGGGTTGCCGTCCCGCGTTAAAGAAGCCGCCTATACGGAGATTCCGGCCTTGAATCGCGCCAGCAATTTTTCGACCTCGCGCCGGACCTCGGCCGCCGTCCTCTCTTTGATTTCCTCGTACCCCCGGATGCCGTCCGGCGCCTTGACAAGCCTTACAGCCAGGTTGTAGTTCCCCTCTTCCACGCCCTCCAGCACCTCTTCCACCAATCCCCGGTACCACCCGATTAGTTCCCGTTCCAGCCGGCGGCACGAGGTAAAACCGAACGGATCCAGGCCCGTGCCCCGCAATCCTTTCAGTCTGGCCAGTCCCTTGAGGAAAGGTCTGGACCAGGGGCCCAGCTTCAACTTCCCCAACTTCAGCCACCGCAAGGCAGGTGGATTCAAGCGGTAGAATACCCTGGTACGCCCCTCGAAAAGTTCGTGCACGCGGCTTTCCATCCGGGGTCCGGTGGCCAGCCGGGCCACTTCGTACTCGTCCTTGTAGGCCATGAGTTTGTAAAGATGAAAAATGACCGCCCGGGTGAGTTGAAAGCCGCAGTCGGGAAAGCGCTGCTCGCGGTGCCACACCCGGCGAACCAGCTCGAGGTAGCGGCGGACATAAGCGCTGTCCTGGTACTCGCCCAGTTCGCAGAGCCGCACACTGAGCTGGCGTCGGCCTTCCTCGTCCAGCCGAATTTCGTTCAGGGCTTCCTCGTGCAGCTTCAGATGCTCGGGGTAACCAGCCAACCGCTGCCGGTTGGCCTCTATGACTTCTCCGGGACCGGGCTCTCGGCGGCCCAGCACCTGCTCCAGCTTGCCCGGGTCGGCCACGGCCAGGCGTCCCCAGCGGAAGGCCTGGATGTTGTTCTGCACCCCTTTGCCGTTGAGTTCGATAGCCGTTTCAATGGACCTGGCTTCGAGGGGAATGGCACCGGCCTGATAGGCCGCACCGAGGAGCAGCATATTGGCGTAGAGGATATCGGCAAAAAGCTTTTCGGCCAGCCAGTAGGTGTCCAGGTACACATTCTCGGTCTTGCGGGTACAGCTGTCGATCAGTTCTTTCAGGCGGGCGGGATCGGGAAATGAGT
Organism: Candidatus Latescibacterota bacterium; assembly: GCA_965219385.1. Taxonomy (GTDB): domain Bacteria; phylum Latescibacterota; class UBA2968; order UBA8231; family UBA8231; genus CBDCNM01. Next base: position 1,156,571 of record CBDCNM010000001.1, read on the forward strand.
CTTCCTGGTGGCGGTTCATGCGCGCCGTGGGCACCTGGGTCGTGCTGATCAAAGCCACGCTGCGCTCCGGGGCCGCGTAGTTCAGATTCTGGGTTTCGGCCGCGCGCAACAGGTCGAATCCCAGGTAGAGATCGGCCGAGCCGGGAAACAGGCGATTGAAAACCGGCTGTGCCTGGGCGCTCAGCACGATAGGGGCTTCTACGGGGCCCCCCTTCTGCGCCAGGCCGGTATTGTTGGACAGGTACACGTACTTGCCCTCCATCATGGCCGCATACGCCAGCAGATGGGAGATGGTGACCACCCCGGTGCCCCCGCGCCCCATGGCAAAGATGGTATACGCTTCTTTCAAGGGCTTCTTCCGGGGCTCGGGCAGGTCTTCGAGGGGCTCGGGCCGGCGGCGCCTCAATCCCGCACCCCGGGCCGGCTTCACGGTCGTAAAGGAAGGACATTCGCCGTCCACACACAGTTCATCCTGGGTGCAGTTGGCCTGGCGAATCTGGGTCTTGTCGCCGAATTCCGTGTCCACGCTGTAGAGAGCAGCGCAGCCCTCGGATTGCTGGTAGCAGTCTCCGCAGCCTTCGCAGATCTCTTCATGGATCAGGACATAGCGCTCCGGCGCCAGGCCCTGGCGTCTGCGCCTGCGGTTCTTCTCCGTGGCGCATTCCTTGTCCAGGATGAGAACCGTGGTGCCCTGCACTTTTTTGAAGTGATCCAGGGCTTCGGCGTGGCCTTCCATGCCGTAGACCTTCACCTGGGGGTGATTCAGCTCGCGGTAGCGCTCCGGCGCCTCGCTGACAATGCCCACCTGCTTGACGCCCGCGCCCAGGAGCTCCTGCACCACCTCCTCAACCGGGCGCTGGCCGCCGGGATTTTGTCCCCCGGTCAGCGCCACCACGCCGTTGTAGAGCAGCAGAAAGGTAATGTTCACCTCGGCCTGGACACAGCTTTGAATAGCGCCCCTGCCGCTGTGAAAATAACTGCCATCCCCCAGGTACTGAAAGATGTGCTGATTGCCGTTGAACTGGGCCCAGCCACTGTATATGGATCCCCCGGCACCCATGGTGGGGATGTAGAGCACCCCATAGTCATAGGCTTCCATGGCGCGAATCGAACTGCATCCAATGGCCCCGCCGGGCTTTTCCTGGAGATCCCTGAAACTGTTGTAGGGACACCCTCCACAGGACATGGGGGAAACCGTCGGCACCTGGGGATACGGCCGGTTTTCCAGCCGCCCCAGAGAGGGTCTCGCCTTTTCTTTTAGGTTGGGCCACAACAGGCGGGCCAGCACCTCGGGGTCCACTTCGCCGTAGGCCGGCACAAACGGCTTGCCCTCCTCGTCGTACTGGCCCCATACCCCCTCTACCCCGCTGCCCAGGAGCGCAGCCTTGACCCCTTCTTCGACAAAAGGGCCGGGCTCCTCGACCACGTAGACCCGGCGCAGGTCGCGGGCGAACTGGCGGATGATCCCGGTATCCAGTGGATAACTCACGGCCAAGTGCAACACCGGGACCTTCGCCCCTATGGCCTCCAGGGCCTGGCGCAGATCCGTGTAGCTCTTGCCCGTGGCCACGATGCCGATTTCGCCGCCCGCCTCCTGGTCCACGATGCGGTTGAGGCGGTTGAGGCGCACGTATTCCTCGACCAGGGGCCATTTGCGCTCCACCAGCTCCTGTTGCATGGGCAGGGCTCCGGTGGCCATTACGATCGGATTGAAACGCTTCTGGTAGGGCTTTCCCCCCTCTTCCTCGGGCAAAAGGATTGGGCCCCGGACCTTATCCAGGTCTACCGTGCTGGCGCCATCGCAGACGGGGGTGACCAGTTTCAGGGCCGCGACCACCCCGGTGTAGCGCGACAGGGCAATGGCGTGTTTGCCCAGGTGGATGATCTCTTCGATGCTGGATGGGTAGAAAATCGGCACCATACTGCTGCGCAGGGCCCAGTCGCTGCTGCCCGGAGAGACCGAACTTTTGGAACGGTGATCCTCCCCGGTGAGCAGGACCATGGCCCCGCGTTCGCCGCTGCCGGCCAGATTGGCCAGCCAGACCTCGTCCGGAATCCACATGGTGCCGTGGGCCTTGCCGTACCAGAACGCATCCACATCGCCGCTGGCGGCGTACTGAGTCCCGAGCATGGCCGAGGCCGCGGTTTTTTCATTGATGCCGAACTGGTGGACGGTGCGTCCCAGCTGGTTCAGCAAATCGAGTTGCTCGACAACCTTCAGGTCCAGACCGCCGAGGGGAGAGCCTTCGTACCCGGACACGAAGGTCTGATTGACGTGTCCTTCCTGGTGGTCGCGGCGCTGTTTTTCCACCAGCAGGCGCACGATGGCCTCCATGCCGGTGAGAAAGACCGTACCCTCTTCCTGAAGGTATTTGTCCTGAGTGCTCAAATTCATATCTACCAGGTAGTTATAAACAGAATTGATCAGGATAAAAAAATCATAATGAGTATACACTCCAGGCACAAAAGCCGCAAGACACCATCCTCATCCACCCAGGCGGACGGCCTGGCGGACGACGACATAACATGGTCAACTTGCTACCAGGTCATAAGTATACATGTATTTAGTTGCGCTGGGAGGACGAGTGGCCTAGTGCGAACCGTAATTTAGTTCATCGGGTCCATTCACCTCAGCTACCCGGCCATCCTCTAGCAGGAGCAGACGACCATGCACCGCGTTAAGAGTTGCATTGCCCTGGGATTGATCTACCTGGGCCTGGGCCTGTCGGCCGGGGGGGCGCAGACCGACCCTGCCCCGGAGGAAGTTGTGAGGGTGCCGGATCCCAGGCTGCGGGCGGTGCTGGAGCGTCGGCTCGGCCCACCGATCACTGCTGTCGCATTGGCGCGGTTGACCGTCCTGGAGGCACCGAATGCGGGCATTGTCGCGTTGACCGGGTTGGAATTTGCCACCGGACTGACCCGGCTGGATCTGGGGGTGGACTCCACGGGGTACAATCACAACGCCATCTCCGACCTGGCGCCCCTGGCCGGCCTGACCGGCCTGACCTCTCTGCATCTGGAGCGCAACGACATCTCCGACCTGGCGCCCCTGGCCGACCTGACCGGCCTGACCTCTCTGCATCTGGAGCGCAACGACATCTCAGAGGTGGCGCCCCTGGCCGGCCTGACCGGCCTGACCTCTCTGGATCTGGAGCGCAACGACATCTCCGACCTGACGCCCCTGGCCGGCCTGACCGGCCTGACCTCTCTGCATCTTTCGGACAACGACATCTCGGATGTGGCGCCGCTGTCGGGCTTGACCGGCCTGACCTCTCTGCATCTGGAGCGCAACGACATCTCAGAGGTGGCGCCCCTGGCCGGCCTGACCGGCCTGACCCATCTATATCTTAGAGGCAACGCGCTCACGGAGGTGTCGGGGCTGGCCGGCCTGACCAACCTGACTCGGCTGAGTCTTAGCTACAACGACATCTCGGATGTGTCGGGGCTGGCTGGCCTGACCGGCCTGACCGTGCTGTATCTTAGGAACAACGACCTCTCGGATGTGGCGCCCCTGGCCGGCCTGACCGGCCTGACCTCTCTGCATCTTTCGGACAACGACATCTCGGATGTGGCGCCGCTGTCGGGCTTGACCGGCCTGACCCGGCTGGATCTTTCGGACAACGACATCTCGGATGTGGCGCCGCTGTCGGATCTGACCGGCCTGACCCGGCTGGATCTTTCGGACAACAACATCTCGGATGTGGCGCCGCTGTCGGATCTGACCGGCCTGATCTCTCTGCATCTGGAGCACAACTGGGTGGTGGATGTGTCGCCGCTGTCGGGCTTGACCGGCCTGCGCAATCTGTATATCGACCGGGATGTGGATGTGTCGCCGCTGTCGGGGCTGACCGGCCTGACCGTGCATTTTATGCTCCCGCCTATCCGGTATCCCCAGCTGGGTTCGCTCAGTGATCTGGTCGAGGCGTACGAGGACGCGCTCGCGGCGGGGCGCGTGACGAGCGCTGTCGTTCCCGTTTCCGGGGGCTGCCCCAGGACTATTCTCCCTGGGGCTTTCCTTACATGGGACCCGTCCAAGCCGGCCCCGTCGATTTATGTGAACATTGGAATCTACACGATAGAGAGCGTTGACGTGGTTGTCCGCTTTCTTGCAGACCACGGCATCTCCATCCCCCCGCGCCGCATCTGGAAGGACGAGGACGCCTACCCTCCGGGGCTGATTGGGGCTTGTGTGCCCGTGCCGCTGCTGGTGCCCCTGTCCGAACTGCCCGGCGTCAGCAGCAGAATCAGGAAGGTGTATCCACCCGTGCTCCTCGCTCCCGCTGTAATTGAAGAGGAATCCTGGGGTGCGATAAAGAATCGTTTCAAGTAGGGCGGCCGTAGCTATGCCATATTCTACCATTGTTCAGCGGGTCCATTCCCCTCGGATCGCCCGCCAACTTCTATCAGGAGCAGACGACCATGCCCAGTGTTAGGACTTTCGTTGCCTTGGGATTGATCTACCTGGGCCTGTCGGCCGGGTGGGCGCAGACCGACCCTTCCCCAGCGGTCGTGACCGTGCCGGACGCCCGGCTACGGGCGGTGCTGGAGGATAGCCTCGGTCTGGCGGAGGGGGCGTCCATCACCGCGGTGGCGTTGGCGCGGTTGACCGTCCTGGAGGCGCCGGATGCGAGCATCGTCGCGTTGACCGGGTTGGAATTTGCCACCGGGCTGACCCGGCTGGATCTGGGGCCGGGCCCCGGGAGATGGCCCTGGGAAAACAGCAACGCCATCTCCGACCTGGCGCCGCTGTCGGGCTTGACCGGCCTGACGTGGCTGAGTCTGTCGGGCAACGCGGTGGTGGATGTGTCGTCGCTGTCGGGCTTGACCGGCCTGACCTATCTGAATCTTGAGGACAACCCCATCTCGGAGGTGTCGTCGCTGTCGGGCTTGACCAACCTGACCGATTTGTATCTGGCGCTCACCCCGCTGTCGGAGGCGTCGTCGCTGTCGGGTCTGACCGGCCTGACCGTGCATGGTCTGCCCTGGCCGTACCGGTATCCCAAGCTGGGTTCGCTCAGTGATCTGGTCGAGGCCTACGAGGACGCACGCCCGACAGGGCGCTCGGGAGCCAGAAGCCCGGCGCCGCCGGCCCCCTCCGTCCGGGTGAAAATTCAAACCGACACGCGGTCGCGCGTTGACGCGGTCGCCCGCTTTCTTGAGGACCAGGGCATCGCCGCGGACACCTGGCAGGGCGATAGCGCAAGCGTCATTCAGGGGCTGCTTTGGGCTCGGGTGCCCGTGTCGCTGCTGGTGCGCCTGTCCGAACAAGCCGGTGTCCTCAGCGTCGAGAAGGTGTATCCGTCCATCCCTCTGCAGAACAACGGCTCCTCCGAGGGGGCGTCATCGAGAACGCCCGACAAGGCGCACGGGGCAGCGGCGTGGCGCAATGCCGGCATCGAGGGCGCAGGTATCCGCGTGGGGGTGATCGACGGAGGCTTCCAAGGCTTCAGTGACAGGTTGATTTCCATGGTGGACACGGTCCGGGCGCGATGCTACGCCGGTGAGGGTGCGACTCCAACAACCATCGTTTTAGAAGACTGCGAAACTAGTGATTGTGCGACCGCGCTCCAGAATTCCAGCTGCGAAAATGACACTACCCACGGCACCGATGTCACGGAGGCCCTGCTCGGTATCGCGCCAAAGGTGTCTCTTTACATAGCGAATCCAAAAAGAAATACAATGAGAGACGCCGTTACCTGGATGATCGGTGAGGGGGTCCAGGTCATCAATCATTCAAGAGGCATGCTATGGGACGGGCCGGGCGACGGGACATCGCCGGCTCCGAAAAGCCCGCTGAAATCGGTGGACGCCGCCGTGGAGGCCGGAATTATCTGGGTCAATGGGGCGGGAAATGATGCGAAGCGCACGTGGTTTTCAAGATCATTAGTCTTCAATGCGGATGACTACCTGATGTTTGATGGTACCAATGCCAAGGGCAACGAGGTCTTCTTGCCATCAGGTCAGGAATACACATTTCAGTTGCGCTGGCAGGACACGTGGCCTGGTGCGAACCGTAATTTAGACCTCTATCTTTATGGTAAGGACCACGAGAGGGTCATGTCTATGGTGGCGCAATCAGTAGAGCCCCAGAATGGAGGGATGATGCATACTCCATTGGAGGTCTTAGAATACACCCCCACAACGCCCTTCTTTAGTTATTGCTTGAGCGTAAAAAAACTCGATCCGGAGGACGACAATCCGGAGTGGGTTCAGTTGCAAGTGTTCTCGACCATGGTCGACTCCCTGAAGCATAACACGGGGGCCGGCAGCATTAGCAATCCGGCGGAGAGCAACAACCCGGGCCTGCTGGCCGTCGGTGCCGCCGACTTGTCCGTTCCCCCCATGATCGAAAGCTACAGCTCTCGCGGCCCCACCCCCGAAGATAACCGCACCAAGCCGGACCTGGTCGGCGCCGTTGACCAATTGTCCGGAACGAGCTATGCCGCGCCGCGCGTGGCCGGGCTGGCCGCGCTTGTTATCCAGCACATGGACGGCGACCCCAGCTACGACTCCCCGGACAAGATTGCCACGTACCTGAAAAACAACACCCTTGATCGAGACGGCGACGGCGTCGCCGACGATCCGGACAACATCTGGGGGCACGGCTTTGCCCAACTTCCCGAACTGCTGGCCGCACCGGGCGGGCTGACCGCCGAGGCGGTGAGTGGAGAAGGGGAAGGGATCCGTGTCGGTTGGAACGCCGTGGCGTCGACGAGCCCAGAGGTGACGGGGTACCGGCTGGAGTTCCAGCAGGCCCAGGTCGGGACGGAGGATTCGGAGGGTTGGTCGGACTATGCCTTGCTGGCCACGATCACCAACGGGAGCACCACCTACACCCAGACCGTCGACGCGATGGGCCTCCCCTTGTATACGGGCTACCGCTACCGCTACCGGGTGCGGGCGCGCCCCGCAGGGGAGTGGTCGGCGGATTTTCCCGAAAACGGGGTGATTCCCCTACCGGGCTTGCTGAGCGGCGTGCGGGTGGAAGTGGTCAATGGCCAAGCAAAGACGATTTGGGACTGCCCGTTGGCCAAGTGTGACCCGTCGCCCGGCGAGCCGCTCCCGCCGCTCGACGTGGAGTATCAGAGGAAGACCGGGGACCTGGATTGGGGGCTGTGGCAGCCCGTGTCCACCACTGGGTTGAGCACGGACGCACCGGCCAGAGGCGCAAGGGGGTCGGCCGGGGCCTCGGGTGGGTCGCTTCCCACGTCGTATACGGTGCCGGTGGCGGAGCTGGACAGCACGGTGACGTACCAGTTCCGGGTGCGGCTGGTCAACGCAGATGGGCAGGCGAGGGCGGCGTCGAAGGCGGTGGCGGTGGTGCCCTTGGAGGTGCAAGGGGCGGATGGGCAGGCGAGGTTGAGTTGGACCGATCCGGGCTACGCCCTCATCACGCAGTGGCAGTATCGCACCAGGGCGGGGGCCGCCGCGTGGGAGGAGTGGGAGAATATAACCCCTGGCGGGGGAGCCACGACGTCGTATACGTATACGGTGCCGAATCTGACCAACGGGGTGGGCTACCAGTTTCAGATGCAGGCGATGGAGGGGACGGCGCCAAGGGTCGTCTCCTTCATCGTGGCGGCCACGCCGGGGCGGGCGCCGGATCCGGTTCGGCACCTGCACGCGGCGGCGGGGAATGGGCAGGTGACGCTTTCCTGGAGGGCGCCGGGGTCGGATGGGGGCCTGGCGCTGACGGGGTATGAGTATCGTCAGAGCGCCAACTCAGGGCGCACCTGGCCGCCGGACTGGACGGCGGTGGCGCCGCCGCTGGCGACGAGCCTGACGCGGACGGGCTTGGAGAGTTGCACGTTCTACACCTTCGAGGTGCGGGCGCGCAACCCGGCCGGTCCGGGCGACGCGCGGCGCGTTTCGGTGCCGCGGCCGTATTGGTCCGGTTCGCTGGCGGCGGATACGACGTGGAGCGGCCGGGTCTGTGTGGACGGGGACGTGACCATCCCGGCGGGGGTGACGTTGACTCTGGCGGCGGAAACGGAGATGGCGTTCCATCCGGGGGGGGATGCCACGGGCGGGGGGGACGACCCCGCCCGCCCGGAGCTGATCGTGGCGGGGACGCTGAGCGCCGGCACCGGGGTCACCTTCCGGTCCGTCGATATCAACTTCCCGTCCACCTCCGATTGGTCCGGCATCCGGGTGGACAGCGGGGGTAGTGCCGATCTGAGCGGGGCCACGGTCCGGGACGGGGCTCGCTGTGTGCAGGCCCATACGTCGGGTACGGTGACGCTGACGAACACCACCTTGAGCCCCTGCGGCCAGTCGGTGTCGTTGAGTTCCCGGAGGTCGCAGGTGGGGGTGGGGCTGACGGCTACGTTGGAAGGCGAGACGGAGGCGGTGAGCGCTGCGCGCTGGCAGTGGCAGGGGCGCAATGACCGCGATAGTGCGCCGGCCTGGGCGGATCTGGCCGGCGCATCGCAGTTGGTTAGCTACACGCCGGTGGCCGCGGACATCGGTCATCGGTTGCGGGCGACGGTGCGATACGGGCCCGGTTCGAGCAGCTATTCCAACTACGCCCAGAGTGCGGCGACCCGGGTGGTGCAGGGGCCGCCGCCGACGGGTTTTGCGGTGTGGCCGGACCATGAGGCGGTGTTGCTGCTCTGGGACGATTCCGCCGAGGCGCCGATTACCCATTGGCACTACGGGGTGAAAGAGGGCACGGAGTACGCCTGGACGGAGGTGGCCAATAGTGAGGTCCCTGCCACCGAGTATGGCGGTCGTATGATCCGGTATCACCGGATAGGCGGCCTGAGCAATACCGTAGAATATCGCTTCAAGCTTCGGGCGCAAATGGATGCGGGGCTGGGGGCGTCTACGGAGGCCGTGCGGGCGACCCCGGTCCAGCCGCAGGTCGCCTATGGGGCCTCGAGCTACGAGGCGCGGGAAGGGGGCGCGGCGGTAGAGGTGGGGGTGGCCTTGTCGGCCCAGACGACCCGGGCGGTGCGCCTTCCGCTGACGGTGACGGCGGATTCGGGCACGGAGGCGGGCGATTACACGGTGGAGGGGCTGAGTGCGGGGGCGGCGGGCGCTTACACGGTGTCGTTTACCCTTGGCCAGTCCACCCAGACCTTTACGCTCAGGGCCAACGCAGACGAGGACGAGGACGATGAGACGGTGAGCCTGGGGTTGGGGACGCTGCCTTCGGGGGTGCGTGCGGGTACGCCGGCAAGGGCGACGGTGACCCTGCGGGACATTGACGTCAACGAGCCGCCGGTAATCACGGGCGGGCCCACGGCGGTGTCGTTTGCCGAGAACGGCACGGACTCGGTGGCCACCTATCGGGCGACCGATCCGGAGGGGGCCGCGATCCGGTGGGCGTGGGCGGGCCCGGATGCGAGTGCGTTTACAATGCGGGGAGACAGCCTCTACTTTTTTGCGCGGGCGCCCGACTACGAGAATCCGACCGACGCTGACCAGGACACGGTCTACCAGGTGACGGTGACGGCCAGCGACGGGTCGTTGTCGTCGGACCCGGTCGAGGTGTCGGTGACGGTGACCAATGTTAATGAGCCGCCGCAGATTGAGGGGCCCACGGCGGTGTCGTTTGCCGAGAACGGCACGGACTCGGTGGCCACCTATAGGGCGACCGATCCGGAGGGGGCCGCGATCCGGTGGGCGTGGGCGGGCCCGGATGCGAGTGCGTTTACAATGCGGGGAGACAGCCTCTACTTTGCGCCGGCGCCGGACTACGAGAATCCGACCGACGCTGACCAGGACACGGTCTACCAGGTGAGGGTGACGGCCAGCGACGGGTCGTTGTCGTCGGACCCGGTCGAGGTCCGGGTGACGGTGACCAATGTTAATGAGCCGCCGCAGATTGAGGGGCCCACCGTGGTGTCGTTTGCCGAGAACGGCACGGACTCGGTGGCTACCTATCGGGCGACCGATCCGGAGGGGGCCGCGATCCGGTGGGCGTGGGCGGGCCCGGATGCGAGTGCGTTTACGATGCGGGGGGACAGCCTCTACTTTGCGCCGGTGCCGGACTACGAGAATCCGACCGACGCCGACCAGGACACGGTCTACCAGGTGAGGGTAACGGCCAGCGACGGGGCGCTGTCGTCGGACCCGGTCGAGGTGTCGGTGCGGGTGACCGACGTGGAGGAGCCCGGCACGGTGACGCTGTCGTCGAGCCAGCCGCAGGTGGGCACGGCGGTGACGGCGACCTTGAGCGACCCGGACGGCGGGGTGCGCGGTACCCTGTGGCAGTGGCAGGCGAGCAACACGTCGCCGGCCTCTTGGTTGAATCGGGGCTCGCCCGGTGCGTCCAGCAGCTACACGCCGCCGGACGCGGACGTGGGCTACGTGCTTCGGGCCCGGGCCCGCTACACCGACGTCCATGGTTCGCAGCAGGCCGAGAGCGCCCCCCCGACCGACCCGGTGCGGGCTCGGCCGGGGGGGACCGTCTCCTACAGCGCCGCGTCGTACGTGGCGACCGAAGACGGCGACACCGCCACGGTGCGGGTGAACCTGTCGCCGGCGCCGACCGAGGCGGTGGCCGTGAAGGTGACGGTGCGACCGGGCCCGAACACCGAGGCCGGCGACTTCGCCGCTGTCGACCTGGCGTCGGACAGCACCGTGTCGTTCACGGCCACCGCCGCCTCGGACTCGTTCAAGATCGTGGCCCGCTCCGATGCGGACAGCGAGGACGAGACGGTGCTGCTGGGGTTCAAGGAGCTGCCGGCCGGCATCGGCCCCGGCGCGCCGGCCACGGCCACGGTGAACCTCTTGGACGCGACCCTGAAGGTGGTCGGGCCCGCCCGGGTCTCCGTCGAGGAGGAGGGCAGCAGGTTGGTGGCCCCGTACCGGGCTACCGACCCGTGGGACGGTCCGGTGGCGCCGGTCCGCTGGTCGCTGACCGGCGCCGATTCTACCTGGTTTCAGATGCATGGCAACACCCTCGAATTCGTCAGCGAGCCCGACTACGAGCAGCCCCTGGACGACGGCACCGACAACGTCTACGACGTGAATCTGCAGGCCGTCTACGGGGGGGCGTACCACTCGGCCCCGTTCCCCGTGGCCGTGACCGTGACCAACAAGGACGAGCCGGGCACGGTGAGCGTGTCGCCGTCGAGCGCGCAGGTGGGCCGGGAGTTGCAGGCGACGCTGACCGACCCGGACGGCAGCGTGTCTGACACGCTGTGGCAGTGGCAGTACCGGGCCGAGGCCACATCGGCGTGGGATGACCTTACGAGCCCGGAAGCGCGGTTTTCCGCGTATAGGCCGGTGGCGGCCGATGCCGGGCAGTACCTGCGGGCGACGGTGGGCTACACCGACGGGCACGGGCCGGGCAAGAGCGCACAGAGCGGGGCCACCGATGCGGTGCAGGAGGCGTCAACCGTGACGATCGTGGGGCCGGACAGTGTTTGGTTTGCCGAGAACGGCACGGACTCAGTGGCCACCTATCGGGCCACGGATGGGCAAGGGGCCCGGCTGGCGTGGCGGTTGGGGGGGCCGGATGTGGGGGCTTTCACGGTGGAAGGGGATACCCTTTCCTTTACGAGGGCGCCCGATTTTGAGGGGCCGACCGATGCGGGGGGCGACAACGAGTACCACGTCACGGTGACGGCTGGCGAGGGGGCGGGGTCTAGGTCGGAGGCGGTGGTGGTGACGGTGACCAATGTGGATGAGCCGCCGCCGCCCGTGGGGGTGAGCGATACCACCTTTGCCGAGAACGGCACGGGGGGGGTGGCCACCTACACGGCCACCGACCCGGAGGGGGCCGCGATTGACTGGTCGTTGGGGGGGGCGGATGCCGACACCTTGCAGATCGATGCGCAGGGCCGGCTGTCGTTCCGGGCGGCGCCCAACTATGAGGCGCCGGCCGATGCCAACCGGGACCGTGTCTACCAGGTGGCGGTGGTGGCCAGTGACGGGGCGTTGTCAGCGTCGCTGGCGGTGTCGGTGCGGGTGACCAATGTGGAGGAGCCCGGCACGGTGACGCTGTCGTCGACTCAGCCGCGGGTGGGCACGGAGCTGACGGCGGAGCTGCACGACCCGGATGGGATCGAGCCGGGGGCGCGCTGGCAATGGCAGCGTCGGGCCGATGCGATGGCAGAGTGGGAGTCGGTCTCCTCGTCGGCGCGCTCGCCGCCGAGCTATCCGGCGGCGTCCGGCTATAGGCCGGCGGCGGCGGAGGTGGGGCAGCAGTTGCGGGCGACGGTGGTGGACTATAGCGACGGCCACGGGGACAACAAGCAGGCGCAGAGTGATCCGACGGAGCCGGTGCAGGAGGCGGTCTCAACCGTGACGATCGTGGGGCCGGACAGTGTTTGGTTTGCCGAGAATGGCACGGACACAGTGGCCACCTATCGGGCCACGGATGGGCAAGGAGCCCGGCTGGCGTGGCGGTTGGGGGGGCCGGATGTGGGGGCTTTCACGGTGGAAGGGGATACCCTTTCCTTTACGAGGGCGCCCGATTTTGAGGGGCCGGCCGATGCGGGGGGCGACAACGAGTACCACGTCACGGTGACGGCTGGCGAGGGGGCGGTGTCTAGGTCGGAGGCGGTGGTGGTGACGGTGACCAATGTGGATGAACCCGGCACAGTGACGCTGTCGTCGACCCAGCCGCGGGTGGGCACGGAGCTGACGGCGAACCTGCACGACCCGGATGGGATCGAGCCGGGGGCGCGCTGGCAATGGCAGCGTCGGGCCGATGCGACGGCAGCGTGGGAGTCGGTCTCCTCGTCGGCGCGCTCGCCGCCGCCGAGCTATCCGGCGGCGTCCGGCTATAGGCCGGGGGCGGCGGAGGTGGGGCAGCAGTTGCGGGCGACGGTGGTGGACTATAGCGACGGCCACGGGGACAACAAGCAGGCGCAGAGTGATCCGACGGAGCCGGTGGTGGATGTGCCGGAACCGCCGGTGCTGACGGTGGATGCCGGGGATAGGCAGGTGACGCTCAATTGGGAGGCGGCCTCGGATAATGGCTCCCCCATCGAGTGGTATGAATACCGTCAAGCCAGCGGGTCGGTTTGGACAACGGTGTCGGGGGGCGGCGAGGCGCGGACCAAGACGGTGACCGGGTTGACCAACGGCACGGCGTATACCTTTGAGGTGCGGGCCAAAAATGAGGTGGGCTACGGCCCAGCCGCAAGTGAGTCGGCCACCCCGGCCGGGATGCCGGGCATGCCGGTGTTGCCCAACCGTGCGCCGCAACTCGTGGGGCCCAGCGCGCCGTCGTTTGCCGAAAACGGCAGGGTGGTGGCCTCCTACACGGCCACCGACCCGGAGGGCGACGCACTTAGGTGGCCAGGGTTGAGCGGGGCCGATGGGCAGGCCTTCCAACTGACCGGCTCGGGGCTGACGCGGGTGCTTCAATTCAAGACGGCGCCCAACTATGAGGCGCCGACGGACCAGGACGGGGACAATGTCTACCGGGTAGGGGTGGGCGTGAGCGACGACCGGGCCGTTGACGGCCAGGCCGACGCGGCGGTGGACACCACCATCACGGTGTCGGTGACGGTGACCAATGTCAATGAGCCGCCGCAACTCGTGGGGGTGAGCGATACCAGCTTTGCCGAGAACGGTACGGGGGGGGTGGCCACCTACACGGCCACCGACCCGGAGAGCGACGCGATGGGCTGGTCGTTGAGCGGGACCGATGGGCAGGCCTTCCAACTGGCCGGCTCGGGGCTGACGCGGGTGCTTCAATTCAAGACGGCGCCCAACTATGAGGCGCCGACGGACCAGGACGGGGACAAGGTCTACCGGGTGGGGGTGGGCGTGAGCGACGACCGGGACGAGGCGGGTGCCCCCGACCTTTCGGTGGACACCACCATCACGGTGTCGGTGACGCTGACCAATGTGGAGGAGGAGGGCACGGTGACGCTGTCGTCGAGCCAGCCGCGGGTGGGCACGGAGCTGACGGCGAACCTGCACGACCCGGATGGGATCGAGCCGGGGGCGCGCTGGCAATGGCAGCGCCGGGCCGATGCGACGGCAGCGTGGGAGTCGGTCTCCTCGTCGGCGCGCTCGCCGCCGCCGAGCTATCCGGCGGCGTCCGGCTATAGGCCGGGGGCGGCGGAGGTGGGGCAGCAGTTGCGGGCGACGGTGGTGGACTATAGCGACGGCCACGGGGACAACAAGCAGGCGCAGAGTGATCCGACGGAGCCGGTGGTGGATGTGCCGGAACCGCCGGTGCTGACGGTGGATGCCGGGGATGGGCAGGTGACGCTCAATTGGGAGGCGGCCTCGGATAATGGCTCCCCCATCGAGTGGTATGAATACCGTCAAGCCAGCGGGTCGGTTTGGACAACGGTGTCAGGGGGTGGCTCGGCGCGGGCCAAGACTGTGACCGGGTTGACCAACGGCACCGCCTATACCTTTGAGGTGCGGGCCAAAAACGGGGTGGGCTACGGCCCAGCCGCGAGTAAGTCGGCCACCCCGGCCGGGACGCCGGGCACGCCAGGGCTGACGGCGGTGCGGGGGGATGAGCAGGTGCGTTTGAGTTGGAGCGCGCCGCTGTCGGATAATGGCTCCCCCATCCAGTGGTATGAATACCGCCAGCGTAGCGAATCCGGTAGTTGGTCGAGTTGGTCCACGGTGGCCGGCTACAACTCGGCGCGGACCAAGACCGTGACCGGGTTGACCAACGGCACGGTGTATACCTTTGAGGTGCGGGCCAAAAACGGGGTGGGCTACGGCCCGGCCGCGAGTGAGTCGGCCACCCCGGTGGCGCCCAATCGTGCGCCGCAACTCGTGGGGCCCAGCGCGCCGTCGTTTGCCGAAAACGGCAGGGTGGTGGCCTCCTACACGGCCACCGACCCGGAGGGCGACGCACTTAGGTGGCCAGGGTTGAGCGGGGCCGATGGGCGTGCCTTCCAACTGACCGGCTCGGGGCTGACGCGGGTGCTTCAATTCAAGACGGCGCCCAACTTTGAGGCGCCGACGGACCAGGACGGGGACAATGTCTACCGGGTGGGGGTGGGCGTGAGCGACGACCGGGACGAGGCGGGTGCCCCCGACCTTTCGGTGGACACCACCATCACGGTGTCGGTGACGGTGGCCAATGTGGATGAGGCCGGCACGGTGACGCTGTCGTCGCCCCAGCCGCAGGTGGACGTGCAACTGCGAGCGGACCTGAGCGATCCGGATGGGGGGGTGACTAATGTGCGGTGGAGTTGGTTGTATTCTAGCGCTCAGGGGGCAAGGGGGGTTTGGGAGGAGCCGGGGGGGACCGACCGGCTGTGGTCGACCTTCACGCCGTACTCGTTGCTGGTGGGACAGCAGGTGCGGGCGCGGGCGGTGTATGATGACGGCCAGGGCGCCGACAAGCAGGCGCAGAGCGGGGCCACCGATGCGGTGGTGGATGTGCCGGAACCGCCGGTGCTGACGGTGGATGTCGGGGATGGGCAGGTGACGCTCAATTGGACGGCCGCCTCGGCCAATGGCTCGACCATCCAGCGGTATGAATACCGGCGGCGCGGGTCCGGCAGTTGGTCGGGTTGGTCCACGGTGTCAGGGGGTGGCTCGGCGCGGGCCAAGACTGTGACCGGGTTGACCAACGGCACCGCCTATACCTTTGAGGTGCGGGCCAAAAACGGGGTGGGCTACGGCCCAGCCGCGAGTAAGTCGGCCACTCCGGCCGGGACGCCGGGCACGCCAGGGCTGTCGGCGGTGCGGGGGGATGAGCAGGTGCGTTTGAGTTGGACGGCCGCCTCGGCCAACGGCTCGACCATCCAGCGGTATGAATACCGGCGGCGCGGGTCCGGCAGTTGGTCGGGTTGGTCCACGGTGTCAGGGGGTGGCTCGGCGCGGGCCAAGACTGTGACCGGGTTGACCAACGGCACCGCCTATACCTTTGAGGTGCGGGCCAAAAACGGGGTGGGCTACGGCCCAGCCGCGAGTAAGTCGGCCACCCCGGCCGGGACGCCGGGCACGCCAGGGCTGTCGGCGGTGCGGGGGGATGAGCAGGTGCGTTTGAGTTGGACGGCCGCCTCGGCCAACGGCTCGACCATCCAGCGGTATGAATACCGGCGGCGCGGGTCCGGCAGTTGGTCGGGTTGGTCCACGGTGTCAGGGGGTGGCTCGGCGCGGGCCAAGACTGTGACCGGGTTGACCAACGGCACCGCCTATACCTTTGAGGTGCGGGCCAAAAATGGGGTGGGCTACGGCCCAGCCGCGAGTAAGTCGGCCACCCCGGCCGGGGTGCCGGGCACGCCAGGGCTGTCGGCGGTGCGGGGGGATGAGCAGGTGCGTTTGAGTTGGACGGCCGCCTCGGCCAACGGCTCGACCATCTCCTGGTATGAATACCGAAAGCGCAGCGGGTCGGGTAGTTGGTCGAGTTGGTCCACGGTAGCCGGCTACTCCTCGGCACGGACCAAGACCGTGACCGGGTTGACCAACGGCACGGTGTATACCTTTGAGGTGCGGGCCAAAAATGGGGTGGGCTACGGCCCAGCCGCGAGTCGGTCGGCCACCCCGGCCGGGACGCCGGGCACGCCGGGGAGCCTGTCGGCTTCCGCCGGAGATGGGCAGGTGAGCTTGAGTTGGACGGCCGCCTCGGCTAATGGCTCGTCGATCCAGCGGTATGAATACCGGCGGCGCGGGTCGGGTAGTTGGTCGAGTTGGTCCACGGTGGCCGGCTACTCCTCGGCACGGACCAAGACCGTGACCGGGTTGACCAACGGCACGGTGTATACCTTTGAGGTGCGGGCCAAAAATGGGGTGGGCTACGGCCCAGCCGCGAGTCGGTCGGCCACCCCGGCCGGGACGCCGGGCACGCCGGGGAGCCTGTCGGCTTCCGCCGGAGATGGGCAGGTGAGCTTGAGTTGGACGGCCGCCTCGGCCAACGGCTCGACCATCTCCTGGTATGAATACCGAAAGCGCAGCGGGTCGGGTAGTTGGTCGAGTTGGTCCACGGTAGCCGGCTACTCCTCGGCACGGACCAAGACCGTGACCGGGTTGACCAACGGCACGGTGTATACCTTTGAGGTGCGGGCCAAAAATGGGGTGGGCTACGGCCCAGCCGCGAGTCGGTCGGCCACCCCGGCCGGGACGCCGGGCACGCCGGGGAGCCTGTCGGCTTCCGCCGGAGATGGGCAGGTGAGCTTGAGTTGGACGGCCGCCTCGGCTAATGGCTCGTCGATCCAGCGGTATGAATACCGGCGGCGCGGGTCGGGTAGTTGGTCGAGTTGGTCCACGGTGGCCGGCTACTCCTCGGCACGGACCAAGACCGTGACCGGGTTGACCAACGGCACGGTGTATACCTTTGAGGTGCGGGCCAAAAATGGGGTGGGCTACGGCCCAGCCGCGAGTCGGTCGGCCACCCCGGCCGGGACGCCGGGCACGCCGGGGAGCCTGTCGGCTTCCGCCGGAGATGGGCAGGTGAGCTTGAGTTGGACGGCCGCCTCGGCTAATGGCTCGTCGATCCAGCGGTATGAATACCGGCGGCGCGGGTCGGGTAGTTGGTCGAGTTGGTCCACGGTGGCCGGCTACTCCTCGGCACGGACCAAGACCGTGACCGGGTTGACCAACGGCACGGTGTATACCTTTGAGGTGCGGGCCAAAAATGGGGTGGGCTACGGCCCAGCCGCGAGTCGGTCGGCCACCCCGGCCGGGGCGCCCGGCACCCCGGGGAGCCTGTCGGCTTCCGCCGGAGATGGGCAGGTGAGTTTGAGTTGGACGGCCGCCTCGGCTAATGGCTCGTCGATCCAGCGGTATGAATACCGGCGGCGCGGGTCGGGTAGTTGGTCGAGTTGGTCCACGGTGGCCGGCTACTCCTCGGCACGGACCAAGACCGTGACCGGGTTGACCAACGGCACGGTGTATACCTTTGAGGTGCGGGCCAAAAATGGGGTGGGCTACGGCCCAGCCGCGAGTCGGTCGGCCACCCCGGCCGGGACGCCGGGCACGCCGGGGAGCCTGTCGGCTTCCGCCGGAGATGGGCAGGTGAGCTTGAGTTGGACGGCCGCCTCGGCTAATGGCTCGTCGATCCAGCGGTATGAATACCGGCGGCGCGGGTCGGGTAGTTGGTCGAGTTGGTCCACGGTAGCCGGCTACTCCTCGGCACGGACCAGGACCGTGACCGGGTTGACCAACGGCACCGCCTATACCTTTGAGGTGCGGGCCAAAAATGGGGTGGGCTACGGCCCAGCCGCGAGTCGGTCGGCCACCCCGGCCGGGGCGCCCGGCACCCCGGGGAGCCTGTCGGCTTCCGCCGGAGATGGGCAGGTGAGTTTGAGTTGGACGGCCGCCTCGGCTAATGGCTCGTCGATCCAGCGGTATGAATACCGGCGGCGCGGGTCGGGTAGTTGGTCGAGTTGGTCCACGGTGGCCGGCTACTCCTCGGCACGGACCAAGACCGTGACCGGGTTGACCAACGGCACGGTGTATACCTTTGAGGTGCGGGCCAAAAATGGGGTGGGCTACGGCCCAGCCGCAAGCAAGTCGGCCACCCCGGCCGGGGTGCCCGGCACCCCGGGGAGCCTGTCGGCGGTGCGGGGGGATGAGCAGGTGAGTTTGAGTTGGACGGCCGCCTCGAGCAATGGCTCGACCATCCAGCGGTATGAATACCGCCAGCGCAGCGGGTCGAGTTGGTCGAGTTGGTCCACGGTGGCCGGCTACAGCTCGGCGCGGACCAAGACCGTGACCGGGTTGACCAACGGCACCGCCTATACCTTTGAGGTGCGGGCCAAAAACGGGGTGGGCTACGGCCCAGCCGCAAGCAAGTCGGCCACCCCGGCCGGGGTGCCCGGCACCCCGGGGAGCCTGTCGGCTTCCGCCGGCGATGGGCAGGTGAGTTTGAGTTGGACGGCCGCCTCGAGCAATGGCTCGACCATCCAGCGGTATGAATACCGCCAGCGCAGCGGGTCGAGTTGGTCGAGTTGGTCCACGGTGGCCGGCTACAGCTCGGCGCGGACCAAGACCGTGACCGGGTTGACCAACGGCACCGCCTATACCTTTGAGGTGCGGGCCAAAAATGGGGTGGGCTACGGCCCAGCCGCGAGTAAGTCGGCCACCCCGGCCGGGGTACCCGGCACCCCGGGGCTGTCGGCGGTGCGGGGGGATGAGCAGGTGCGTTTGAGTTGGACGGCCGCCTCGGCTAATGGTTCGTCGATCTACTGGTATGAATGCCGGCGGCGCAGCGGGTCCGGTAGCTGGTCAAGTTGGTCCACGGTGGCCGGCTACAGCTCGGCGCGGACCAAGACCGTGACCGGGTTGACCAACGGCACCGCCTATACCTTTGAGGTGCGGGCCAAAAATGGGGTGGGCTACGGCCCAGCCGCGAGTAAGTCGGCCACCCCAGCCGGGGTGCCCGGCACCCCGGGGAGCCTGTCGGCTTCCGCCGGAGATGAGCAGGTGCGTTTGAGTTGGACGGCCGCCTCGGCCAACGGTTCGTCGATCTACTGGTATGAATGCCGGCGGCGCCGCGGGTCCGGTAGTTGGTCAAGTTGGTCCACGGTGGCCGGCTACAGCTCAGCGCGGACCAAGACCGTGACCGGGTTGACCAACGGCTGGTCGTATACCTTTGAGGTGCGGGCCAAAAACGGGGTGGGCTACGGCCCAGCCGCGAGTAAGTCGGCCATCCCCCAAGCCCCCCCACCCCCCGGCGGCTACCGCGACGCCGCCCAGCGGTCGGCCAGCTCCCCAGCCCCCCACCCGGCCCCGTGACCGGCTTGACCGCCCAGGCCGGCCCCCACCAGGCCGTGCTCCACTGGACCGATCCGGGCGACTCGACCATCACCCATTGGCAGTACCGCACCCAAGCGGACGCCGCTGAATGGGACGCGTGGCAGACCATTCCCCACAGCGAGGCGACCACCACCCGCCATCGGGTTGCCCCTCTGGCCCACGGCGTGGCCTACCACATCCAGGTGCGGGCGGTCAACCCGACCGGAACCGGCGCCCAAGCGGTAGCCGTGGCCGTGACCCCGCTTCGCTTGGCAATCCAGGCCGTGCCCAATCCGTTTAATCCGAGCACGACCCTGCGCTTCGACCTGCCGACCCGGGCGACGGTCTCGTTGGTGCTTTACAATGTGTCAGGGCAGCGGGTCAAGACGCTCTTGCCGGCCGAGTCGTTGCCGGCCGGGGCTCATACCTGGGTCTGGGACGGCCGGGACGATGCGGGCGCGGCGGTGGCCTCGGGGGTGTATGTGTATCGCTTGACCGTCGGAGAGCAGGCCCTGGTACGCAAAATTACCTTGCTCCGCTGAGCAAGTACCGATAGCTTGCAGCCGAGCCTCAAGGGCGCAACAGCCCGGACACGGACGAAAAAACCAAACCGACCGACTCGGGCGCCTTGATCGGCGGCGGTGCCCCACACGCCGATGCGTAAACCCATCGTATCCACCAACAGGGGCCACTTGCGCCGGTTGCTCTTTCTCAAGTAGCCCGCCGGGCGCCTCGGCGCCAGAATTCCACCCGTTATCACCGGGACGCGATCTAGTACATGCTTTCCCTGTCCGTGATCGGGCACCAGCGCGAGGTGGCCTCGGTTTACAAGTATAATCAATCCAAACCATCCGCCTGGTGCTTTCGCCGCAGTTCCCGCGACCATTCAAAGTAGTCATCCAGACGGGTCAGCTCGAACTCCTCGACGATATCCGCGGCCGAGCGCTTTTTTGACTGGCTGTAGAGCACCGAGGTCCCCACCTTGCCGGCAGTCACAATATTCACCTCGGCTCCGTACTGGCGCTTGATCTTGTCGTACTGCGCCCGGTTCCTGTCCAGGTGCACCACTTCGTAGTCCAGATTGATCCGCGCCGTGGCCCAGGGCTGATAATTGTTGCTCTCCGCCAGGGTGGTGCCCTGGGGATCTATGATGGAGCAGGGCGTGCCCCGGTAGACCGACCCAACGAAGAAAGCCCGTGTGTCCAGGGCCCACCAGTTCTGCACCAGTCCTCCGTGGTACATGGAACTGAAGAGCAACAGCCGTGGCTTTAATTTCTTGTACTGCTCGCGCAATTCCCCAAAGTTCAGATCAAAGCAGATCACCCCTCCGACCGGACCAAACTCGGTATCAATCAGGGTAGCGCCCGGGCCGGGCCGGGTTCCATGATCGAACTCGGGATAGACCGGGATGTACTTGCGGTAGATCCCGGCCAGCTTGCCCCTGCGGTCCAGCAGGGCCAACACATTGTATACCTGCCCGGTCTTGCGCTCCTTCTGGTGCACCGGCACGGTGATATAGCAGTTGTGCTTTTTCGCCAGATTAGCCAGCACCCGGGTGGTGCGCCCTCCAGGGACGTACTCGTCGAACTGCCCGCAGATGGTCTCCGGCAGCGCAATCAGGTCCGGATGGGTGGCCCGGGCGCATTCTCCAACCAGGTTCTTGAGATCTTTGTGGGTCTGTGGCACCACCTCTTTTTCGCCGCCGCTGATCGGCGCATAGGAAATGCTTGAAACCGTCAGAAAGTTGCTCATTGCCGCTCCCTTTCTCTTTGGGATTGCTTCTCGACGTGTAGCTTTGCCCTGGATACCTTTCAAAATTCTTTCTTCTTTAGAATATAGGTTTGTTTTCAGGAGGTTTCCATGAAATGCCAACCTCCTTGCAAAAATTAAAAAATTAGTTGCCAGGGTCCGGGTTCGGCTTTATTATTCTGGTAGTCGGGTCGTCGTGCAGAGGATTCGAACACCCAACCAAATTCTGGACGGATAAAATGGCAGAAACCATTGACGAACTAACCATCCAATACGAAGAAGGAGGCCGGGTCCTGCGCCAGCAATTGGACAAAGAGGTCCTGAGCAAAGGTTCCTGGACCACCATCATGTTCCTCTATCAGGATCTGGACCGCAAAAGCGGAGATTACGGCCCGCACAAAGTCTCCATACGCCGCTTTCAAAAGCGCGAAGGGGTCTACCTCCAGCGCGGCAAATTCGAGATCTCCAGCGTCGCCCAGGCCCGGGCCATTTGCCACAAAATCCACGACTGGTTCCCCGAAGAAGAATAGCCCTTCGAGCGAGCGGGCCGTGACGTTTGCGCTTCGCGGAGTACTTGTCATGAGACCTCTTCTACTGGTCAGCCTGGGGGTTTTCATCCTCGCCCTGCCGCTTTCCTCAGAGGTAGAACAGCAAGCTACCTCTTTGCCGGAAGACGCCGGTATGGTGCGCATCGACGATTTCTACATTGATAAATACGAGTACCCCAACCGCAAGGGCGCCCTACCGCGGGTAGATATTACCTGGGCCGAAGCCCGGGCCCTGTGCCAGAAGCGCGGCAAACGGCTGTGCTCGGGAAGCGAATGGGAAAAGGCCTGCAAGGGCCCCCGCAACCATCTTTACAGCTATGGGCCGGCCTTTGAACAAGGTCGCTGCAATACCCCTTACAAGGAAGGCGAGATCTGGAAAAGGGGGCCTGGACCAGCGCCCAGCGGGCGCTTTGCAGGGTGTAGCAATGACTATGGCGTCTTCGACATGATCGGCAACGTGTGGGAATGGACCGCCGAGCTGTACTCGCCCCCAAAGGAATGGCGCGTGATTCGCGGCGGCTCCTGGTTCCACAGCGTCAATCTGGCTCGAGCCGACGTCCGCTATGGTCGCTTCCTCGGCCCTGATTACCGGCTGGATCTGGTCGGTTTGCGCTGCTGCCGTTCGGTTTCCGAGGTGGAACCGGGTCGGGAATAATCCTGGACGAATTTTACCGCTACTGGCAACATTCCGAAGAGTAGTTTCTTCTAGTAAATATTGAAGATACCCCCAGACGATCCGCATCCGCGGGACGATCTTGACAATTGCCTGAGCCCGGTGTATACTAGTGCCAGTCTGGTCGTTCGGCTGCGGTAGCAGCCTGTATTTCCCCTTCTGCTCCAGCCCCAAAGGCTTATGGATCCCAGGTTTGAATTAGAACAAGGCACCGGCATTTTCACCGGTAATGAACTGCTGGTAAAGGGCGCCCTGGAGTGCGGGATCGGCGAAATCACGGGATATCCTGGTTCCCCCTTGGCCGAACTTTTCGATACCCTCGAAAAGATACGCGAACTGCTCAATCAGCACGGTATTGCCGCTCAGATCGCCAACAACGAAGCCATGGCCGCAGCCCGCCTGAACGGCGCCCAGATGGCCAATGTCCGGGCCATGGCGGTCATGAAAAGCGTGGGCATGCACGTGGCCGCGGACGGCCTGGCCCTGGGCAATATGGCCGGAGCTACACCCGGAGCCGGGGCCCTGGTGGTGGTGGGAGACGATACCTGGTCGGAGAGCACCCAGGTGCCGGCCGATTCCCGCTTCCTGGCGCAACACCTCTACATGCCGGTAGTAGAACCTGCCACCTTTCAGGAAATCAAGGACTGGGTCGGGGTGGCCTTTGAACTCTCCCAGCAGACCGGGCTCTATATCACCTATCTGGTCACCTCCAACCAGGCCGATGGCGGCGGCAGCGTCGAGGTCTATCCGAACCGCTTCCCCGACCTCAATACCCGGAACCGGATCAGCATCGATACCCAGACCATTTCCTCGGACGAACGGGTCATCATTCCGCCGGCCACCGCCCTCAAAGAGCAGCAAGTTATGGCCGAACGCTACCCCAGACTCCTGGATCTGGGGCGTGAAAAGGGCGTCAACCAGATCCTCGATCCCCCTTCCGCGGAGCCGACCCTCGGTTTTATAACCTCCGGCCTATCCTACACCTATCTCGAACACGCCCTGCACATCCTCGGGCTTTCCAGGCGTTTCCCGATCCTGAAACTCGGCATCACCTACCCGGTTGATCCCGAAATAATCGCCGCGTTCGCCTCTCGGGTCGGGCACCTGTGCGTAGTCGAGGAAAAACGCCCCTTTATCGAGCCGCAGGTGGCCTCCCTCCTGACTCGCCTGCGCCAGGAGGGAAGGGTAGCCGATATCCCCCTGTGGGGCAAGAACTTTCCCAATGGCAAGGGGTTCCCCGCGACCATGGGGCTCCATCCCTCTCTGACCCTCCAGCACCTGTCCCGTCTGTTGGCGGAGATCGACCCTTTGCTGATGGACCCGGTCCCGGTGCCGAACGGATTGGACCGGCTCGAGGACAAAGCCAGGCCGGCCGCGCCGGTCCCGCCCCGGACTCCTTCCTTTTGCCCGGGCTGCCCGCACCGCGATTCGGCCAGCGTGCTGAAGAAAACCGCGCAGGACTTCGCCGACCCCGAGTACATGAAAAAACAGGGCTGCCAGACCACGGACCTGGTCTTCCACGGCGATATCGGCTGTTATTCCATGCTCAAATACGCCCCTTTTTCGCGCCTGATGCACAACCTTTCGGGCATGGGGCTGGGGGGAGCCACTGGCGCTGGTATCGATCCCTTTATCGACAACAAACAACTGGTCTTCATGGGAGATTCCACCTTCTTCCACACCGGGGTCACCGCCATTTCCGATTCCATCAAGAACGACCAGGATCTCACCTATGTCATCCTCGACAACAAAACCACGGCTATGACCGGGCACCAGCCCACCCCCGGCGTGGACGTGGACATTCTCGGACGGCCGACCTTTGCCCAGGACATCGAGCGCGTGGTCCGCGGTCTGGCCGGGGACAGCACCATCTCCATCTCCCGCATCAACCCGGCCAACCGCCGCGAGTACCGGTCCATGATCGAGGCGACCTTGTTGCGCCCGGGGGTCAAAATCGTCATCGCCGACAAGGAGTGCGGCATCACCTACCAGCGCCGGGAGCGGGCCCGGAAAGCGGCCATCGTCGCCGCCAAAGGCTTTGTCCCGGTCGAACGCCACATCAACATCAGTGAAGACGTGTGCGAGTACTGTCTGGAATGTACCAAAGCTACAGGGTGCAGCGGCTTGACGGTCAAGCGCCAGACCAACTATGGTCCCAAGATCGCCATTGATCTTTCTTCCTGTGTCACCGACGGTGCCTGTACCCGGGTCGAGGTCGACCAGGGGGATAAAACCTGTCCATCCTTCGAGGAAATTACCATCCATCGCCAACAGCCGCCGAAAATCGAGTTGCCCCCAACAGATGTGGGCCAGCTCCCGGAGCCGGAGATCCCCCCGCTGGAGGATATCTGGTATACCTATATCGCCGGCGTCGGCGGCATGGGCATCAATCTGGTGGCTTCGCTCCTGGCCCAGGCCGGAGTGCGCCAGGGTTATCAAGTCCGCCTGACCAACAAAAAAGGCCTGGCCATTCGCAACGGCTCGGTCTACTCCCACCTCAGCTATGCGCCCCAACACCAGGTTATCTCGCCGCTGGTGCCCAACGGCATGGCCGACCTCCTGCTGGGTCTCGACCTGCTGGAGGCGGCCCGCGGGGTCGATCCCCGGGAGCGCAACCAGGCCGCCAGCCGGGAGCGCACCGCCGCCGTGGTCAATACCTTCAAGACCCCGACCATCAACACCTTGATCGGCGAGGAAGACTTCGATCCAGAGGCCATGGCTACCCTGATCCGGGAGCACACCCACCCCGAAACCTACTTCGGCATGGATTTGTTCCAGATTTCCGAGACCTATCTGGGCAACAAGCTCTACGCCAATATCATGATGCTGGGCGTAGCCTACCAGCGCGGTCTGCTGCCGCTGGATCTCGAAAATCTCGAGTGGGCCATGAAAATAGCGGTGCGTCGCGACTTCGACACCAACAGGAAGGCCTTCGCCATGGGGCGCCGTCTGGCTCTGGATGCCGATTACTTTGCCGCGGCGGAAAAACCCCGGACCTATCAAGCCCTGGTGCAGGAAAAAACCGCCCGGCTGCGCCAGACCCACACCGACGGCACCGCCCGGCGCTATGCCCGGCGACTCCGGGAAGTCCCGGCCGGCATGAACCTGGACGAGGAGACCCGCCGGCACTTTGCCCTGCGGGTCTACGACCTGATCCAGTACGAAAATTTCACCTTGGCGGAAAAATACATCCAGCAGGTCCAGTGGACCTACCAGCGGGATACGGGACAATTCTCATACGCGGCGACCCGTGCGGTGATCCACTACCTGGCCAAGGTTTTGATCATCAAAGACGAGGTTTACGTGGCCTACCTGCTCACCTGCGAGGAGAAGTACCAGCGGGATCGCGAGCGCTACAACATCGATCCGACCCGGGGGGACCGCGTGGTCTACCACCACCTCACCCGGCCCCATTTCAAACTCTTCGGCAAGGATTTCCGGCCGGATCTCAAAACCCGCGACTGGCAGCTGCGCCTGATGCGCAAAATGAAGTTCCTGCGGCGCCTGTTTTCCGCCTGGTGGCACCGGGAGGAACGCGACTTCATTGACTGGTACACGGATCTGCTAAAAGGCTTTAACTACGCCAATGAAGAAGAATACCGCACCTGGGTAAAGGCGCTGGAGCTGCCCGAGGAAGTGAGGGGCTATCGCACGGTGCGCCGGCCCAAAATGGAGGCCGCCCGCCGGCGCGCCGAGGAGTTGCTCGCCCGCCGTCCCTCAACCCGATCCCCCGACCTGCTGGAAATCGAGCCGGCGACAACGGTTTCGACCTGAAGGCGGGGCGACGAGACCGTCATGATCAGGACCTACTGTCCCGCGGACCTGAAAGCCCTCAAGGAGATCACGGCGATCTGTTTCGAGGCCGTCTCCATCGACCGCAATATCGAACAGCGGTTCGGTGCCATCGGCGGCCGCGACTGGCGCTGGCGCAAACTCCGCCACATCGACGCCGACGTGGAAGGGGATCGCGCCAGGGGGGTTTTCGTCTGCGAACTGGATGGCCAGGTGGTCGGCTACATCACCGCCCGCGTGGATCCGCACAGCAAGATCGGCTGGATTCCCAATATGGCAGTGCTGCCCGCTTTCCAGGGACAGGGCATCGGCAAAAACCTGGTGCAGGCGGCCCTGGATTTCCTGCGCCGGCAGGACATGGAATGCGTCAAAATCGAGACCCTGGAACAAAACCAGATCGGCTCGCGGTTCTACCCTGGCCTAGGCTTCCAGGAGGTCGCCCGTCAGATCCACTACCTCATGCGCTTGTGAGGCCCTCGTGAACCTCAAGGAACTGGCCGGCCGCAAAGCCGCGCAATACGTAAACGAAGGCATGGTGGTGGGCCTGGGCTCGGGCTCCACCGCCACCTACGCCATCCAGGCCCTCGGGGAGCGCGTGGCCCAGGGCCTGCGGATCCGGGCCCTCTCCACCTCCGAGGCCTCCACTCGCCTGGCGGAGGAACTGGGCATCGAGCTGGTCACCTTTGAAGAGCAGCTGGTCGTCGATCTGACCATTGACGGGGCCGATGAAGTGGATCTGGACCTCAATCTTATCAAGGGTCTGGGCGGCGCCTTGTTGCGGGAGAAAATCGTGGCGGCGGCCAGCACCCGCGAAATCATCGTCGTCGATCCTGCCAAACTCGTCCCCGTGCTCGGCACCCGCTCCCCCCTGCCCGTGGAGGTCCTCCCCTTCGGCTGGCCCCTGGCCCAGGGCCACCTCGTGGAACAGGAACAGGGCCTGCGCGCGGAGTTGCGTTTGACCCCGAGTGGGGAGGAGCCCTACGAGACCGACAACGGGAATTTCATCCTGGACTGCCATTTCCCCCACGGAATCGACGATGCGGCAGCTACCGAAAGCCGCATCAATACCATCCCCAGCGTGGTCGACAACGGTCTCTTTGTCGGCCTGGCCGACCTGGTGATCATCGGCGAAGAAAGCGGCGACTACCGCCTGCTGGAACGGTCCTAGACCCTTTCCCCAAGGAGCGCACCCCATGAATCGGGAAAACACCCCGCAAGACAAGGCACCCGCGCGCAGAGAGTTTTTCAAACGGGCCGGACTGGTCTCTGCCGCCGCCCTCGCCGGCGTTTCCTGCAGCAAGCCCCAACAGTCTGCGCCGCAGGTACAGACCCGGAAAACCTACGAGTGGAAGATGGTGACGACCTGGCCCAAGAATTTCCCCGGGCTGGGCACCGGGGCCAACTACCTGGCCAGAATCATCGAGGAAATGTCGGCAGGGCGGATCAAGGTCAAGGTCTACGGAGGCGGGGAACTGGTCCCTCCCCTCGGCATATTCGACGCGGTCAGCCGCGGCACGGCCGAGATCGGTCACGGAGCCGCCTACTATTGGAAGGGCAAACACGAGGCCACCCAATTCTTCGCGGCGGTCCCCTTCGGCTTCAATGCCCTGGAGATCAACGGCTGGCTGCGCTATGGAGGGGGCCAGGAACTGTGGGATGAACTCTACGCCCAGTTCGGCCTGAAAGCCTTTGCCGCGGGCAATACCGGCGTGCAGATGGGCGGCTGGTTCAACAAGGAAATAAACCACACCTCCGACTTTGCCGGCCTGAAGATGCGCATGCCCGGCCTGGGCGGCGAGGTGCTCTCCCGCCTCGACGCGGCGGTCTCCAATATTCCCGGCGGCGAAATCTTCCAGGCCCTGAAGACCGGGGTCATCGACGCCACCGAGTGGGTCGGTCCGTACAACGATCTGGCTTTGGGTTTTTACCAGGCCGCCAAATACTACTACTGGCCAGGTTGGCACGAACCGGGCACGAGCCTGGAAGCCATGATCAACAAGAAGGCCTTCGATGCGCTGCCGGCCAATCTCAAGGCCATCGTAACCCGGGCCTGTCAGGCCGCCAACGAAGACATGCTGTCCGAGTTCGTCGCCCGCAACAGCGCCGCCCTGCAAACCCTGATCTCCGAACACGGGGTCCAGCTCAAACGCTTTCCAGACGAGGTGCTCAAGGAGCTGGGCCGCACCTCCAAGGAAGTGGTGGCCGAGGTCGCCGACAAGGATCCGTTTTCCCAAAAGGTATTCGAATCCTTCGACAAGTTCAGAGGGGAATCCGCGTCCTATACCAGGATCTCGGAAGAGGCCTACACCCTGGCCCGCACCCTGACCTTTGGATAACCCGCCATGGAGCGCCTCAACCAGATTGTGGGCAGGACCATTCCCTGGCTCGTCCTCTCGATGGTGCTTTTGACCTTCGCCATCGTGATCCTCCGCTACGCCTTCGAACGCAGCTGGATCTGGATGCAGGAAGGCGTGCTCTACTTGCACGCCTTTGTCTTTTTGTTTGCCTCGGCCTACGCGCTTTCACGCGATGCCCACGTACGGGTCGACATCCTTTACCGCCCGATGTCGAAAAGAAAAAAAGCCCTGGTCGAACTTCTCGGCTCCCTGTGCCTGCTGCTCCCCAGTTGCGTGGTCATCTTTTACCAGTCCCTTCCCTTTGTTCTGGACTCCTGGCACGTGCTCGAAGGCTCCAAGGACCCGGGCGGTCTGGATGCGGTTTTCATCCTCAAATCCGCCATCCTGATCTTCGCTTCTCTGCTCTTCCTCCAAGCCCTGTCCATCGTTCACCGCGGTTATTCCGCCCTGAAAACTTAAAACCCTGTGATGGACTTGCTGCCCCTGCTGCTGTTCGTCTGCACCTTTGCCGTCCTGCTCTCGGGCTTTCCCGTGGCCTTTTGCCTGGCGGGCACCGCCCTGCTCTTTGCCGGCATCGGCATCCTGACCGGTTTTTTCGACCCGGTTTTCCTGGCTGCTCTCCCGGAGCGAATCTTCGGCATCATGGTCAACGAGACCCTGCTCGCCGTCCCCCTTTTCGTCTTCATGGGCGTGGTCCTGGAGCGCTCTAAAATAGCCGAAGAGCTGCTGGAAACCATGGCGCTGCTCTTCGGCGGACTCAGAGGTGGTCTGGGCATTTCAGTATGCGTGGTGGGCGGTCTGCTCGCCGCTTCCACCGGGATCGTGGGCGCCACGGTCGTGACCATGGGGCTCATCTCGCTGCCGGCCATGATGCAGCGCTGCTATTCGCCTTCCCTCTCGACCGGCATCATCTGCGCTTCCGGCACCCTGGGTCAGATCATCCCGCCCAGCATTATCCTGGTCATCCTGGGGGATGTCATCAGCTCTGCCTATCAACAAGCCCAGCTGGACATGGGCAATTTCGCCCCTCAATCGGTGTCTGTCGGGGACTTGTTTATGGGCGCCCTGCTCCCGGGCATCGCCCTGATGGGGCTCTACATCCTCTACATCCTCTTCACGGGCCTGTTCCGCCCCCAGCTCGTTCCGGCCATCCCCCCCGCGGAAAGGCCCGCCATCTTCAGTCCCGACTTTTTGCGCCGCTTGCTGATGGTCCTGGCCCCGCCCCTGATCCTGATCGTCGGCGTCCTGGGCTCCATCCTCCTGGGAATCGCCACCCCGACCGAGGCGGCCTCGGTCGGCGCGGTCGGGGCGTTGATGCTGGCGCTGCTCAAAAAGCAATTCACCCTGGACTCGCTCAAGGAAGCCATGCGCACCACCACCAAGATCAACGCCATGGTCTTCACCATCCTCATCGGCGCCAGTGTTTTTTCGCTGGTATTCCGCGGTTACGGTGGGGACGAGGTGGTCGAGCAGTTCTTGCTGAACATGATGGGCGGCGCCGTCGCATCCTTCGCGCTGGTGATGGGCATCATGTTTTTGCTGGGATTTTTCCTGGATTTCTTCGAGATCATCTTTGTGGTGGTGCCCATCGTCGGCCCCATCCTGCTCAAGATGGGGCTCGATCCAATCTGGCTGGGCGTGATGATCGCCATGAATCTGCAGACCTCTTTCCTGACCCCGCCCTTTGGCTTTTCCCTCTTTTACCTGCGCGGCGTGGCGCCCGGCAGCATCAGCACTCCGCAGATCTATCGGGGCGCCATTCCCTTCATCCTGATTCAACTGGTCATGCTGATCGGATTGTGGTTCTTCCCGGAGCTGGCTACCCGGCTGCCGGCCCTGGTGTTTGCGGCTTCTCCCTGATCCGGCGCCTGCCCTTTCACAGCATCGACTTCACCAATCCGCCATCCACCTGGAGCGAAGTGCCGGTGATATAACTGGATCGTTCAGAGGCCAGGAAGACCACGTAGTCGGCCAGCTCCTGCACCTTGCCCAGCCGGCCCAGCGGAATGCTGGCGGCCAGATCGTCCACTACGGCCTGGCTGGAGGTGTCCTGGTGCAGGGCGGCCTCGGCGAATTCCTCGCGCAACAACTCCGTGTCGATAAAGCCGGTGCAGACATTGTTGACCAGTATCTTGTCCCCGGCGTACTGGTTGGCCAGGGTCTTGGCCAGGCCCACCACCGCGGTCCGCAGGACATTCGAAGCGGTATGGCTCATGGGCTGTTTGACCGCAAAGGCGGTCAGGTTGATGATCCGACCGCCCCCCCTCTCCTTCATGATGGGGACGGCGTGGCGACACATCCTCATGACGTAGAGGAGAATCAGGTCTATGTACTCCTTCCAGCGTTCCTCTGTAATCTCCTCGAACGGTTGGGGATCCGGTCCGCCGGAGTTGTTCACCAGGATGTCGATTCCGTCGAATTCCTTCAGGGTCCGGTCCACCACCTCCAGCACGGTGTCCTCGGTGGAAAGATCGCCGGCCACGGTGAGCACCGGCGAGCTGGTGGCTATCCATATCTCCTCGGCCGCCTTTTCCAGGCGCTCCTCATTGCGGGCGCAGAGGACGACTCTGGCCCCCTCCCGCGCCAGGGCCAGAGCACACCCCTTGCCCAGTCCCCGACTCGATCCGCCTACGATCGCCACCTTGTTGTCCAATCCCATATCCATGATTTGTGCTCCTGCGTTAAGCCGTCGTATCCTCGACTTGAAATGGGCGAGGCTGTGTTGTACCTCTCCATCCACTAGATCGCCACCAGGGCAGCGATCTAATCTTTCCAGTTAGGACCGAACCAAGGCCAGGATGACCACGGCCAGTCCCAGCACCCCCGCCCCCAGCAACAACCAGAGGTTCTCCGCCCTGGGCGCCACCAGCAAAAACACCGCTGCCACCGGTAGCAACACCAGGCGTCCTCTCAGACCCAGCGGGCCCTGGATATACCCGCTCACGGCAAGGGCCAGGGCCGCGATGCCGATCAGGGTGGTCAGCGCGTTGAGCGCCACCGCCCCCCAGGGCGCCATTCCGCCGCCGGGGGCCAGCAGCAGTAGTTCGGGGCGCAGCACAAAGGCAAAAGGAAGGGCAAAACCCACCAGGGCGAAGCGGAAGGCGGCCAGACCGGTCTTCAACACGGGACTGCCGGCAAGGGCGGCGGCGGTGTACGCAGCCAGTGCTACCGGGGGCGTCACCATCGACATCATGCCGAAGTAGAAGATGAAGAAGTGGGCCGCCAGCGGCGGCCCCATATCCGCCAGCAAAGGTCCCACCAAGGTGGCCATCAACAAATAACACACCGCCGAAGGCAATCCTAGCCCCAGGATGATGGTCGAGATCATCAGCAGCACCAGGGCCGCCGGCAGGCTGTCCCGCGCCAGCGGCAACAAAACCCCCGGCAGCTTCGAACCGACCCCCGTCAGGGTCACCACTCCGATGACAATGCCGACACAGGCGGCAGCGGCCACCAGGGCCACCCCCCCGTGAACCGCGCGCTCCATGGCCTGTTGCAGTCCGCCAGGCCCCACGCGGGTATCCCGGCCCCAGGCGGCCAGAAACAGCATGACCACCAGACTCAGGCTGACAGCGCGAAAAGGGGTATACCCCAGGACCAGGAAGAGAATAAGCGCTGCAAAGGCCCCGAAGAATACGCCCCCCTGCAGCGGGCTGGACGCGGCCGGAGGGGCCTCTTCGGCCCCGGCCCCCTGGCGGCGGGCCAGCAAATGCACCACCAGCAGCAGGGACAGGTAGTAGAGCAGGGCCGGTAGCAGAGCGGCGCGCACGATCTCCAGGTAGGTGACGGGAGGGTCCACTAGCTCCAGCATCATGTAGGCCCCGGCCCCCATGATCGGCGGCACCAGGGCCCCGCCCGAGCTGGCGGCCGCCTCGATTCCGGCGGCTATTTCAGGCCGAAAACCAGCGGCCCGCATCAAGGGGATGGTGAAGGCACCGGTAGTGGCCGTATTGGCCACGGCGCTGCCCGAAAGCGAACCCATAAGACCGCTGCTGAGTACGGCCACCTTGGCCGGGCCGCCGGCACTTCTGCCCAGCAGGCGACGCGAGAAGCCGAGGATGAAGCCGGTGGCGCCGGTACGTTCGAGCAGGGCGCCGAAAAGCACGAAGAGGAAGACATAAGTGAACATCACCCTGAGCGCCACCCCGAAGATGCCCTGGCTGTGCAGGAAGGTCTGGCTGACAATGCGCTGCCAGGGATAACCCCGGTGCGGAAAAAGCCAGTCCGGCAGGAAAGGCCCCAGGCCGGCATACAGCAGAAAAACCAGGGCCAATAACGGCAGGGAAGGCCCCACTGCCCGGCGCGCCGCCTCCAGAACCAAGGCCAGCCCCACCAGCCCCACCCAGAAGTCCAGCGCCGCTTCAGCGCCGGCGCGCGCCCCCAGGGCCACCCCCCCGAGCCACAGGCCGCTGCACCCCGGTTCTACCTGAGTGAACACATAACCGAAGCACAAGATGGTCGCAGCGCACAATAATGCAGCGCACAGACGCGCAGCCCCGGCCCGGGACTCTTGTGGCCGCAGCGGGAACTTGAGGAAGACCAGCCCCAACCCCAGCAGGGCAAAAAGCGCCAGTTGACTCTGGGGTGACAACAGGGGATAATTCACCTCTGCCAGGGTGAAAAGACACAAAAGAGAGGCCCCAGCGCGGAAGGCCAGGCGTTCGGGCAACGGCATCACTGCGGCCAGATGCCGATCTCCTGGTAATAGCGCACAGCGCCTTTGTGGAAGGGGGTGCCGGTAGCGCGCGCCGCATTCCCAGGATTGATGGCCCGGCCGGCCGGATGCTGTTTGACCACCTCGGCGCGGTGTTCGTAGAGGGTTTTGGTGAAGCGGTAGACCGTGTCCTCGTCGAGGCCGGCCGGAGCGATCAGATGCATGGCGCCGACATTCATGCCGTGGAAATCTTGGGTCTGGTTGCGGTAGGTGTCGGCCGGGATGGTCGCGGCGTTGAAGAAGGGATAGTCCTTAAAAAGCTGCTCCATGGCCGCCTGGTCGTAGGGCACGAAGCGGATGTCCTGGCCGGCGGCGGCCTGGGTGATGGAAGCGGTGGGTACGGCCCCGCCCAAAAAGGCGGCGGCCGCCGCGCCATCGGCCAGCATGTCCACCGAGCCGGCCTGGGTATTGTACAGGGGCGTGAAGTCGGCATAAGCCACCCCGTGGGCCGCCAGGATAGGCTCCAGGAAGAACTCGAAACCGGCGCCGGCCGGCCCGACGACAACCCGCCGGCCTTTGAGGTCACCAAGCCGTTCGACGCCCGAGGCGGCCGGGGTGATAAAGAGGGCTACATTGGGAGCCAGGGTCACAACCGCGCGGATGGCGTACGCTTTTTCCCAGGCCCCCTCACCGCGCACGGCAAAATACGTGATGGCCGCGTTGGCCAGGGCAAAGTCCAGTTCGCCGCGGTCGAGACGGCGGATGTTTTCGCGCGTGCCTTTGGTCGCCTCGGCCGCGATCTGCCAGCCCTGGTCGCTGGTATGGGCGCCGACCACCTGGGCGATGGCGCCGCCGACCACAAAGAAGGCGCCGCCCGGCGGAGCGGTCCCGATGCTGAGGAAGCGTCGCCCATCGCCATCCGGGTCGCAGCCCCACAGGGCGAAAAAAGCCGCAAGGCAGAGGGCGACGGAGGTTTTAAGAAGGCTTCTAAGGTTCATTGGTTTTTCCGTCTGTTCATCCGGGTATGCTTTTCCAGTTATCCACCCAGTTTCAATCCTCGATTGGTTTTACATATCTCATAGAAATATAGCTCTATGGCAGAATATTATCTACTTCTGCTACTGAAATACATCATTACCCATTGAAAATCACCTGACCCCGACCCCGTACACATACACCAGTTCCCCCCCGTAATAACCGGTCTGCCACAACAGGACACAACCCACCCCGGCCACCAGGATCCAGGCCTTCAGCCCCCAGCCTTGCAAACGTCCCTGTAGTTGCAAGGGCAAGCGTCCCAGAGCCACCACCAAAAAGAAGAACAGCACCAGGGTGGACAGTTCCTCGTGCTCTTCGATGTACTCCAGCGCCTCTACCTCGCCTCGATAAGGCACGGCGGCCTCATTGCCGGTAAGCACCGCCGCCACCGCCGCCAGGGTACCCAGGACCAGCAGAAGATAGGCTCCCCCGTGCCATTCCGGCCGTTTCCGGATCCACGCCACCACGTCCACCACAACACTCAGCGGCAACAACACCAGTGGAAAATGGACCACCATTGGATGCCAGCTCATTGCAATCGACTCCTATCCCTCTTGTCTACGCGCCGCAAGATACCACCAGGCCGCAGCACAGGCAAGTTGACCCGGCCCTTGAGGCATGGTATAATCCGGCCGTTTCTCAATGGCCTGCACCCTGGCCCTGATCCAATCGCGAGGTTGACACCGTCCCGACACCGCCCTATCATCTGGAACACCTTCGCGCCAACCCTCAAGGAAAACGACCATGGCAACCCAACTCTACTCGCACATCCGGCAAACCCCGCTCCACGACACCCACGAACACCTCAATAAAGAGCCCCAGTGGGTGGACGAAGGCCCCGACATCCTCCAGGATCTCTTTGGCAATTACGTGCCCGCGGACCTGATCACCGCCGGCGCCAGCCCGGAGGCCATGCAACGGCTCACCGATGCTTCGGACCCGGACCTGGGCGCCCGCTTCGCCGGCATCAGGGAGGCCTGGGATGCCATTCAGTTTACCGGCTACGGTGAGGCCGTGCGCATCCTAGGGGAGCAGATCTACGGGATGCAGGAATGGACCACAAAGGAGTTCGAAGCCGCCCAGGAAAAGCTGCTAAACTGGCGCCGGCCCGGGGGCCGCCATCGCCTGCTCTGCGAAGTCGGCAACCTGGACCACGTCCAGATCGACGATTTCTCCTGGTCCTGCCTGCCGGACCCTGCCGGACCCGAGTTTTTTCTCTACGATCTTTCGTGGGCCGGCTTTTGCAACGGTCAGATCGATGTGGAAGCACTGCACCAGGAGACCGGCATCACCGTATCCACCCTGTCCACCCTGCGCCAGGCCATGGAAAAGATCTTTGAAAGCTACGGCCCCTGCGCCATTGCCGTAAAGGCCCAGCACGCCTACAACCGCACCCTCCTCTGGCAGGAGCGCACCGATTGCGAGGCCGCACCCGCCCTGCAGACCGTACTGAGCCAGGGCAACCAGACCCCCGAGGCCGTCCGTCTGTGCCTGGGCGACTGGTGTTGGGCCCGGGGCGTGGAGCTGGCCATCCAGCACAACCTGCCCTTCAAGCTCCACACCGGCTACTACGCCGGCAACAACCGCATGCCCGTGGACCGCATCAAAGGCGGCAACCTGTGCGCCCTCCTGACCCGCTACCTGGATTGCCGTTTTGTGCTGATGCACATCGCCTACCCCTACAACAACGAACTGGTGGCCCTGACCAAGCACTACGCCAATGTCTGGGCCGATTTGTGCTGGGCCTGGTCCATCGACCCTTACAGCTCCTGCGACTTCGTGCGCCGCTTCATTCACACCGCTCCGGCCAACAAAATCTTTGCCTTTGGCGGCGACACCTGCTGGCCGACCAGTTCGGTGGCTTATGCCATCCAGGCACGCGAGTGGCTCAATCGCGCTCTGCAGAGCGAAGTGGACGACGGCCTCATGAACGAGCGCCAGGCCATGGAGCTGGCCACCCGCCTGATGAGCCTCAACCAGGAGGCCTGCTTCGACTTGCAGGGCACTCGCGCCGCCATCCAGACCGCCGGCGCGGCCTGACCCTCCTACCCTTCAACCACAGAGAAAGATCATGTCCGACCTCACCCACAAGAGCAGCACCATCACCCAGGGCCCTGCCCGCGCCGGGGCCCGCGCCATGTACAAAGCCGCCGGCTTTGACGCCGACGCCCTTGCCAGGCCCCTGATCGGCATTGCCAATACCTGGACCGAACTGGGCCCCTGCAACCTCCATTTGCGCCGTCTGGCCGCCAAGGTCAAGGAAGGCGTGCGCGCCGCCGGGGGCACCCCCATGGAATTCAATACCGTGGTCATATCCGACGGCATCACCATGGGCACCGAAGGCATGAAAACCTCGCTGATCAGCCGCGAAGTCATCGCCGATTCCATTGAGCTGGTAGTCCGCGGCCACATGCTGGATGGCCTGGTCGGGCTCACCGGTTGCGACAAGACGACCCCGGGCGCGGTCATGGCCATGGCCCGCCTGGATATTCCCTCGGTCATTCTCTACGGCGGCTCCATCATGCCCGGCCACTACAAGGGCGAGGATGTGACCATCCAGGACGTGTACGAGGCCATCGGCGCCCACGCCACCGGCCGGATGCAGGACGACCAGCTCCGCGAAATCGAAATCAACGCCTGCCCGGGCGCCGGCTCCTGCGGCGGCCAATTCACCGCCAATACCATGGCCACGGCCGTGGAATTGATGGGCATCGCCCTGATGGACAGCGGCTCGGTCCCGGCGGTGGACCCGAAAAAAGACGAGGTGGCCATCCAGATCGGCGAGCTGGCCGTGGACCTGATCAAGCGCGATCTGCGTCCCAGCCGGATCATCACCCGCCAGGCCATCGACAACGCCATCGCCTCGATCGCCACCACCGGCGGCTCCACCAACGGGGTGCTCCACTTCCTGGCCATCGCCCACGAGCTGGGCATCGAGCTGGACATCGAGGACTTTCAGGAAATCAGCGGTCGCACCCCGCTGATGGTGGACCTCAAACCCGGGGGCCGCTTCGTGGCCCCGGACCTGCACCGGGCCGGCGGCATCGGCCTGGTGGCCAAACGCCTCAAAGAGGTCGGCCTGCTCCACGAGGAGGCCCTCACGGTCAGCGGCCGCACCATCGGCGAGGAGGCTGACCGGACAGTGGAAGAACCGGGCCAGGAAGTGGTGCGTCCCGCGGACAACCCGCTCAAAACCAGCGGCGGCCTGGTGGTGCTCAAGGGCAATCTGGCCGCGGAAGGGTGCGTGGTCAAGCTGGCTGGCTACGAGCGCGCACTGCACACCGGGCCGGCCCGCGTCTTCGACGGCGAGGACGCGGTGCTGCCGGCCATCCAGGACGGCCAGATCCGGCCCGGGGACGTGGTCGTAATCCGCTACGAAGGCCCCATGGGCGGGCCGGGCATGCGGGAAATGCTGGCCGTCACCGGAGCCATCGTCGGCGCCGGCCTGGGCGAATCGGTAGCCCTCATCACCGACGGCCGCTTCTCGGGCGCCACCCGCGGATTGATGATCGGCCACGTGGCCCCCGAAGCCGCCCGGGGCGGCCCCCTGGCCATCCTGCGGGACGATGATCCGATCACCATCGACACCACCCAGCGCCGGCTGGACGTGGATCTGGACGAAGCGGAAATCCGCGCCCGCCTGCAGACCTGGGAGGCCCCTGCACCGCGCTACCAGAGCGGGGTCATGGCCAAGTACGCCCGCACCGTATCCTCGGCCGCCCGGGGCGCGGTGACCGTCTGAGCCATGCACGGCGCCCTCCACTGCCCCTCCTGTAATGCCGACTACGGGGAGCGGACGACCGCACACAGGTGCCCCTCCTGCGGCCAGGCCCTTTCCTTGAAACGCCCCCCCGCCGCCTTCCCGCTGGAGCAGATCCGCCGACGCCCCCCGGATATGTGGCGCTACGCCGAGGCCCTGCCCACCTTTGCCGACCGGATCTCCCTGGGCGAGCCCCTCACCCCCCTGGTGTCCTTCAAACTGGGGCATCTGGACCTTCTGGCCAAGTGCGAATTCACCCAGCCCACCGGCTCCTACAAGGACCGGGGCGCCGCCTTGTTGATGAGTTATTTGCGCGCCCTTGGGGTGCGGGAGGCGGTCGAGGATTCCTCGGGCAACGCCGGCGCCTCCATGGCCGCGTACGCGGCCCGGGCCGGGATCCACCTCAAGGTTTTCTGCCCGGCCTCCGCCTCTGCCGGCAAGCTGGTGCAGATCCGCCTCTACGGCGCCGAGCTGATGCGCATCGAAGGTCCGCGCCCCCGCGCCACCGAAGCCCTGCTGGACTACGTCGAAAAAACCGGCGCGGTCTACGCCTCCCACTTGTGGAATCCCCTGTTCGACGAGGGCATCAAGACCATGGCCTTCGAGATCGCCGAACAACTCGACTGGTCCTCGCCCGACATGATCTTCTGTCCGGTGGGAGCCGGCAGCATCCCCCTGGGGCTTTACAACGGCTTCAAAGAATTGCAGGATGCCGGCATCATTGACCACCTTCCCCGCCTGATCGCGGTCCAGGCGCGCAATAACTGTCCGGTCTACCAGGCCTTCAAGAACGATGCCGACCGCATCGTGCCCATGCAGGATCCCCAACCCACCCTGGCCGAGGGCATTGCCCTGCCTGCCCCGGTCCGCGACCAGGAAGTCCTGAAGGCCCTGCGCGAGACCGGTGGTACAGTAGTCGCCGTCGAAGAAGAAGCTATTATTGAAGGCGCGAAACGGCTTGGCCAGGCCGGTTTTTGCGTCGAGCCCACCTCGGCCGTGGTCTGGAAGGGGGTGGAGCGTCTGCACGCCCAGGAGCCCATCCCCTCCAGCGCTTCAGTGGTGATCGTTCTCTCCGGCCACGGTCTCAAAGCCTCTCAGCCCCTGGGTGCGTTGCTGGACTGAGCCTGTACCCGGCGGTGCCCCTCCATGTCGGGGGGAATAGCCGCCAGCGGCGAAGCGGCTGGTAAGACCTCCTCGAGCGGCTGAAGCAGTCCGGCTTCGTCCACTACTTGCCGGCCTTGATCTGCCTGAGCGTCCCGGCCTCTTCGAGCTCCTTGTAGGATGGATCCAGTGGAAAACACCCCGACACCAGACCGTGGCGCGGCGCCGTGGTGCAGTCGCTGAAGGTGCGGCAGATCCGCCGGCGCTCCATCTTGCCGTCGGTCAGCACATCGCGGGGCAATTGCGGATAGGACAGGACCATGCGGCCCAGTCCCACGAAATCCACCTTGCCCTGGCGCACACAAGCCTGCCCCACGTGCGGCAGGTACTCCTGCAAATAGGAATACCCCGAACCCACGATCGGCCTGTCCGGGAAGCGCTGCTTGATGACGGCGACCACCTCTAACTGCCGCGCCACTCCCACCAGGGGGTCCTCGGGCGGCTGGTACCCGTCCGAGGGGGGAAAGAGCGCCGGCCGCTGGATGTGGGGATTGTAGTAGGGACTGCCGCAGGAAATATTGATCAGCTCGACCCCCAGTTCCCCCAGCAAATCGATAAACTCGAAGGCCTCGTCCAGATCAATGCGCAGGGGATCTTCCGGGGCCAGGCCAAAACCAAACTCATAGGGCAGGCACTCCTCGTAGGGCTCCGGAATCCCCGGCCCCAGACGCCTGCCCTCGGTGAGGGCGGGATCCGGCCGGAACGGCACAAAATCAAAGGCGCTCAGACGCACCCCGATTTTCAAGTCCGGGGCCAGAACTCGGATCCCCTGGATCACCTCGCGGCAAAAGCGGGTGCGGTTTTCGAACGGGCCGCCGAATTTGCCCGGCCGCGTGCGGGCGCTGAGAAATTCGTGCCCCAGGTAGCCGTGGCAGTGCTTGATATCCACGA
Source organism: Candidatus Latescibacterota bacterium (assembly GCA_965219385.1). GTDB lineage: Bacteria > Latescibacterota > UBA2968 > UBA8231 > UBA8231 > CBDCNM01. Next base: position 1,196,814 of record CBDCNM010000001.1, read on the forward strand.
AGTGATACCCCAGTTCGCCGGCGATGAGAGCCGCTTTGATATAGAGCTGGATCAGGTCCTCGATATAGCCGTCCGTCAGCACGGGATGCTCCGCCGCCAGGCCGAACTTGCGGTCCAGGATGGGGTGGTGGTAGAGGATGGCCGGTTCCATCCGGTCCTTGCGAAAAGGCCGACAAAACCGCCCCGAATGGGTCAGCTGCAGCCCCAGCAGCAAATCCTCCGTGGAACCAAAGTGCTCCCGATGGGCCTGGAGCAACAAGGAGCGCAACTCGGCCAGGCCGCTCCTGGTCTGTTCCGTGGCCATCAGCTGATTGGGATTGGCCCGCCCCTCCGGGCACACGGCAAAGGCCTCACCGCCCCAGATCAACTTGGCCCCGCTGCGGCCGAAATTCCGCCACCGCCTACAGGTTTTAGCGCTGGGCATCCCCTCCTCGGTGCCGTCCCAACCCTCCATGGGCTGAATCGCAAAGCGATTGCCGATCGTCAGCCCACCCAGCCGATAGGGCCGCACCAGGGGCGAGTCGGACGCCGTGAGGATCTGCGCGTCGCAGTCCAGTTCGAGGCCCAATCCCTGGATGTGCCGGCGAAAGTCCTCTACGTTCTTGAAGCTGGATATGCGCGGATACCTGGCGGTTTCGGCCATGGGTTGGCTTCCTCAGCGGGCGGGAACAGCGCTTTTTCCGCCGAGCAACTTGAAGCCCCACACCAGGCCCACCACCACCATCACCAGGCTGATCAACTGGGCGTCGCTCAGGCCCCAGAGCACCCTGGGGTTGAGGCGGATGAACTCCACCAAAAAGCGGGCCAGGCCGGTCAGGGCCAGGTAGAGGCAAAAGGAAAGCCCCGGGATCCAGATGCGCTCCCGGGTGGCCCACAGGATTCCGCCGATACCCAGCCCCATCAAGGTTTCGTAGACCGGCGCGGGATGCACCTTCTCCAGGGTCGGCACCACACCGTCAGGGTAAGCCATGCCCCAGGGCAAATCCGTCGGCCCCCCGTAATCCCCGTCCCCGGCCAGCTGGCAGCCGATTCGACCGATGGCGTAGCCCATGGACAAAGCAATGCCCAGCGCATCCGCGACCGGCAAAATGGGTGCCCGGCGCCGTTTGATCACCCATACCGCGGCTCCGGCCGCCACCATGAAGCCGCCGTACCAGGTCAGCCCGCTCCCCGAGAAGAGGTTGCCGAAGGTCTCCTCCCAGTTCGTGGAAGCAGGGGTTTCGAAGAGCACGAAATACAGCTTGGCGCCGACCAGCCCGCCCACCATGGCCGCGGTGACCAGGGACGAGCCCAGCTCTGGATCCAGCCCCTTCCGCCTCAGCTCCTTGTTCAACAGGAACAGGGCGGCCAGAAACCCCAGAGCCACCATGGCGCCGAAGCTGTGTATTTGCAGAGGGCCTATTTCGAACAAGTGAGGGTACATGCGATGGCGTCAATCTCCATTCCGCCGTGCCAGGGCGTCTATCCTCCTTTTCAACTCTTCGACGATCAGGCGATAAATTTCGTAGCGGTGCAGACTGCCGCACCGGTCCCTGTACGGCTCCATCTCCAGGGGTTGGCCAAACCTGAGCCGAATGAGAGGACGGCGCGAACGGCGGCCCCGGGCGCGCGCCTGAAAGCTCCCGTGGACGTGCACCGGGACAATCGGTAGATCCAGTTCCAGAGCCAGCAGCCCCACCCCTGTTTTAAAAGGCTGCAGCTGACCGCTGGGAGAGCGCATCCCCTCTGGAAAAACCAGCAGGGGCCGGCGGGTTTCCAGCAAGGAGCGAATTTCGATCAGGCTCTGGCGGAAGTTTTCGCCGTGATCCAGAGCCAAGGCGTTGGCAAAGGTGCGCAGGAACCACCCCGACAGCACCGAGCGAGAAAAATAAGACCGCCCCACCGCCAGGGTTACACAATCCACGTGGGACCGCAGAGCGAGCAGGATCGAGGGAGGATCGAGATGACTGGTATAGTTTGCCGCAATCAGATAGGGCCGATCCTGGGGCAAATTTTCCAGCCCGTGCGCCCGATACGAGAACAGGACATTGAAAAGAAGACGTCCCGGCCGCCACAACAGACCCTGCAACACCCTCCGGCCCAGCCCCCCCCACCGCGCCGGTCGCCGCTCCTCGGTCCCCAGCAGCCTGGACCAGTACCTGCTCGCTTCATGCCCATCCCGCCCTTCCACCAGTCTGTCTACCTGTTTGGCGAAGCTGGATTCGAGTCCTGCCACCAGGTCCCGCAGACTACAGCGGCTGCGATCGATAGGCTCCAGTTTTACCCCCAGGCGCTCCTCGAGACAGGCTCCAAACTCCACCCCCATCAGCGAGTCCAGCAAGGTATCCAGCGGGGCCTCCGAGTGGGCCACGACCTCGCTGAAGCTCAGGCCGGTGACCTGGCTGACCTGCTGGTAGACCTGGCGCTCCCACGGCGGCAGGCTTTCGTCGATCTCGGCCCCTTCGCGCTCCAGCTGCAACTCGGCCAGCAAAGCCGCCCGGTCCAGGTCCCCATCGTCCAGGCGCGGCAAGGGGCGCTTCCATATGTGCAGATGCTGAATCCGCTGGTAGGTGGACAGGGTGCGGGAAATCTGGTAGGATCGGGTCCTGATTTCCCCACATGCTTTTTCCTCCTCCTGGACGCCGGCGCTTTCGAGGACGGCCACCCCGTGGATTTCTTCCCCCAGGGTCCGCGGTGAGTACACCCCGGCCACGCCCAGCTCGGTCACGTAGGGCAGGTCCCCGTACAGGGCTTCCACCTCTTCGGGATAGACGTTCTTGCCGGCGCCGGTGACGATCATGCTTTTGCAGCGACCGGTGATAAAAAGATAACCGTCTGCGTCCACATAACCGAGATCTCCTGTGTGGAGCCAGCCATCGCGCAACGCGGCGGCCGTGATCTCCGTCTTATTGAGATACCCGGCCATGATATTGGCTCCCTTGACCAGGATCTCGCCCTCCTCGCCGTCGGCCCCTGCGATGGCCACCTCCTGCCCCGGCAGCACCTGGCCCACGGAGCCGCGGCGCGGACGTTCCAGGGGATTGACCGCGACAATCGGGGCGGCTTCGGTCAGGCCATAGCCCTCGCAAAGGCGGATCCCCAGGCCCTGGTAGGCATCGTGGATCTCGGACGAGAGGGGCGCCCCGCCGCTGACCACTAGGCGCAAGCTGCTCAGATCGGCACTGTTGTCCAGACGCTGGACGCGGTCGGCCAGGACCTTGAGAATGCGCGGCACGCTCAGCAGGGCCGTGGTGCCGGTGGCGTGGATTGCCCGGAGAATTTCGCGGCTGTTGAAGCTCTCAAGGTAGGTGGTGGTGGCACCACCCAGAATAGACATCAACAGTCCCCCGGTAAACTCGAGTCCGTGATGCAGGGGGAGTACAGAGAGAATTCGATCGGACTGGTAAACCGGCTGCACCTGGGCCAGAGCCAGTAGATTGGCAATGAAATTGCCGTGGGTGAGCAAAACCCCGCGGGGGTCGACGGCCGTGCCGGAGGTAAAGATGATGGACGCCACCATATCGGGCGCAACCCTGGGTCGTCTCCACTCGAGGGATGAGGGTGCTCCCTCCCCTTCCCGACCCAAACCCGAACCGCCCTGCTCCAGATCGAGAAAGTGCAGGGGCTCGTCCAGTGCCCTCCGCTCTGCTACCCGCTCGGCGGCGAGGAGAGTTAGGTAGTCCGGTGAAGTGATAAGCGCCCTGGCTTCGGTGAAGTCGGCCAGAGCCCAGATCTCCTCTTCGCGGGTATGGGGGTCCAGCGGGACCACCGTCAAGCCAAGACTCGAAGCGGCCATATAGGCCATGACCCACTCGGGGCTGTTGGCCGTCCACAACATCACCCGGTGCCCCGGCTCCAGGCCCTGCTCCTGCCAGGTTGCGGCCAGCAGGTCGACGCGCTGCTGCATCTCGCGATAGGTATAGCGCACCCAGCGGTCTTTGCGCTCGACCTGAAAAGCCACTTTGTCGGCGTAGCGGCTGCAGGCCCAGCCGATCAGGTCGGGAATGGTCTCTATACCCTCTTCTTCGTGCCAGCGTTCCTCCTCCTCTCCCACCTCCTCGGGCGCCTCATGCAGCAAGGGGTCCCCAATCGCATCCTCCTTCAACACGTGTTTTCTGAGACCGGGGAGATGAATCTTAGGGTAGTACTCCGCCCAGTCGATCTGGCGCACGTCCATGTCGAAGATCCGTTGTTCTTCGGGTGACAGGGATTCGTACAGGTCCCGGGTGCGCTGGCTCTCGAAGCGGCAGTCCAGGTGGGCATAAGGAGCAAATAAATCGGTGTAGTAGAGCAACCGTTGCAGGCGGGTCCTGAGGGCTACCAAGCTGCGCTTCCTGGGCGGGGATACCAGGCGTCCCGGGAGCCGCTTGAGCAGCCATTGCCAGGCCCTTAAAGGATACATGTACTTGAGGTAAAACAGGATTTTGAACTTGCGCTGGCTCGAAAAGGTCCATTCGGGTAGAGAGGGTATGCGCCCGTCCCTGCCGGACATGGGATGGGCGCGGAAATGGCTCTTGATGTACTCGAACAGATCCGCATTGATCAGGGGATTTTCCGCACTGCTGGCCACCTGAAATACTCCAACCTCTTCCTTGCAGGCCCGGGTAGCAGCGCCCAGTATGACATTGACGACTATATCCACGGGGATCAGATCCATGGCGACATTGCGCCGGGCGGGAAAATCGGGCACCAGACCACGGCCATAGGCCACGATCAAAGGATCCGATACCTTGAGGCCGCTGATCCAGCCCGGCTCGGGGTCCTTCAGGCTGCTCTCGATCACACTGGGCCGCACGATCACCAAGGGTACATCGCCGTGGTGTTTTACCAGCATTTGTTCGCCCATGGCCTTGGTGAAGGTGTAGATGTCATTCCAGCCATAGGTCTTGGCCCGGCGCATGCCCTCTTCCACCAGCCGGCGCTCAATCCAGCTCTTGCGCCGGTTTTCGATCAGTTTTTCAAGCCGCTTCTCGGAGAGCTGACGGCTGTGCCTCTGGTCCAGTATCTGCCGACGGAAGATCTCCAATTGTGCGGCGCTGGCCGCCTGTGCGTGGAGGTTCTGGCAGCTGGCCTGACAGTCCCGGATCTCGGCCTCGGGATCAAAGGGTTTGTCCGTAGAGGGAGAGCCCATCATCTGGGCGATGGTGCGGTCCAGAGGCAGAAGCTCTTCGGGAATCGAGCCGGAACGCCGGCCGTTTACATAGGCGGTGGACACCTGGAGAAAGACCACCTCTCGCCGACAGGCCCGCGCAAACTTGAGCACCTCCTGGGGCCCCAGGGTATTGAGCTTGAGGGAAAAATCCAGCGGCGCGTCGAATTCAACCGTGGCCGCGCTGCCGATGACGAGATCGATCTCGTCGAGCAGCTGCTCGCGGACCCTTTGCTCGAACCCCAGATCCGGGGCCGTGAGATCCCCGTCGACGGCAACGACCTTATCCTTCGCCTCTTCGTAAGCGCGGGGATCGGTTGCCTTGAAGCGGTCGAACAGGCTGGTGGCAAAGCAGTCTCTCTCCAGGCGCTCCGCTACCGAGAGGACGGTGCCATCGGGCTGTTTCCGGGGGCGTATCAGCACGTAGACCTTGTGGACCTGCGGCAGGTCGCGCAGGATTTTGGCCAACAAACCTTTGCCCAGGAAGCCTGTGACGCCTGTGAGCAGTATGGTGCGATCCTTGTAAAACTCTCTGATCATATTTTCGGAGAACGGACCGCTTCGTCCGACCGCTGTTGACGGAAGGGTGACGAAGCTGTCAGAAGGACATACTATCTGCCCGACCAATGCTGCGTCCAGCAGGTCGGTAGCCAGCCTTGCGTCGGTTTCGGTAACGACACCGGCGATGCGTAGGTACGCGAAGGTGTGGGCCGCAGGATATCAGGTCCGAAACCCCAATACACTTCCAGGGGGCCTAGGCTCCAAATAAGCGAGTTTGGATTATTTATTCGGGTTTAATACCCCGCAGCTTGCTGCGCTGTATGCTGAGTGGTTATTTTATGAGACTTGTCGCGTAATAATACGCTTTCCCTCCATAAATACCTACAAATTCAACAACCTGTGAAAGTGGTGGGTGAAATTACAGTATATACTTGTTTTTCAATGATTTATAATCCGTTTTTCCTGGTAACGCGACAACCCTAATATAGCACAGATTGGCTACGGGCACAACTACCTGGTTTCAGGATTCACAGGCGGCGCCCCTACCTGCATCGGCCCCTTCGGCATCCGCTTTTTCCGGCGCCGGATCCGGCTCCCGCGCCCGAATTCCCTGGCCGGTGATATAGGGATGGCGAATCTGATCCTTCAAAGTCTGGCGCAACTCATCCCCTTCGAGGGGCTTTGCCGCTGAAGAGCGTCTCATGGAAGCCTTTCTTACATATTTCTTAAAGACAGCTTCTTAAATCTAAGCCAACCCCCTGTTGCGGCAATACCCCCTCCTTGTCTTCAAAGCCCCAACCGTCCTATTTTATGCTTCATTTAGTGAGGTCGGTAGATTGCCGGACAACTGGGTTCTGATTGCCAATCCCGCCGCTGGTAGGGGCCAGGCCCGTCCAGGGGCCGAAAAGGCCGCCCGGACGTTGGAAAGTTCCGGCCAGACCGTTGATCTGCGCTTCACCCGGGAGCGTGGTCACGCCGCCGAACTGGCCTGTCAGGCCGTGCGGGAAGGCGCGGCTCGCCTAATTGTATGCGGCGGGGACGGGACCCTCTCGGAAGTGCTGCCCGGCCTGGCCCACGGTCCGGTCGCCCTGGGTTTGCTGCCCTGTGGCACGGGCAATGATTTCGCCCGCTCTGTGGGGATTCCGCGCCGGTTCGACCAGGCCCTTCGCACCCTGTTGCACGGCCGGGGCCACACCCTGGATTTGGCCCGGGTGGATGACCACTTGTTCTGTACGGTGGCGGCTTTTGGTTTTGATGCCGAAGTCAGCCACACCGTGAACACCGGTCAGGCCCCCTTTCCCGGCACTCTGGGTTATCTCCACACCGCCCTCAAACACCTCTCGCGCTACCAGCCCCCCCACGTCCGCCTCTCGGGCGAGTTCGGCGAGTACCAGGGCGAGGTCTTGCTGGTGGCCACCGGCAACACCAGTAGTTATGGAGGAGGCCTGAAGATCGTGCCCACCGCCCACCCGCAGGATGGCAAGCTGGATGTGTGTATCGCCGGCAAGCTCGAAACGCGGAGCATCCTCAACCTGCTGCCGCGGGTGTTCTGGGGCGGCCACCTGCACCACCCTGCCGTGCGCTGCGAACGCACCTCCTGGCTCAAAATCGAGACCGCCGAACCCCGCGTGATACACGCCGATGGCGAGCACGTGGGGGAAACCCCGGTGACCCTGCGGAGTGAACCGGCGGCCCTGACCGTGGTGCTGCCGGGCGCCCCCCCATAATTTGCATCTGTCGACGATATTGATCATATTCCAAGCACGCGTTTTTCCTCTTATTATTCCAGAATAAACCTGTATATCTATCCATGGCCACCAGGGCTCAGAAGGTCCGACTCGCTCTTTTCTTTCTCATCTCCGGGATTGTTCTCACGTTTTTCCTGCTCTTCACAGTCGGCCTGCACCTGCTGAAAAAACGCGAATACTACCTCATCGAATTCAGCGGTATATCCCTGGGGGGCCTGAGCGATGGCGCCCAGGTCAAGTACCAGGGTTTCAAAGCCGGTCGGGTAGAAAGCATTTCCATCTCCCCCGAGGATAACACCATCCTGGTGGTGGAAATATCGGTCCAGCCCGACATGGTCGGGGCCATCAAGACCGATACCCAGGCCAGATTGCACTCCCAGGGCCTTATCGGCATAAAGCACATCGAACTCATGGCCGGAACCCGGGAGGCCGATGTTTTGCCACCAGGCTCCACCATCCCGGTCGGCGAGACCTTCTTTTCCGACTTCGACCAGCGGGCCGAAATCCTCACCGACAAGATCGATCGGGTCCTGGACAACGCCATCCTCCTCACCAGCAAGGAGAACAGCGTCCAGTTCAACAAGATGCTGCACGCCAGCGGCAACCTGATGGAAAACGCCGATCATCTGCTCCGCGAAAACAGGGCGCCGATCCACCAGACCTTTGAAAACATGGCGCAAACCACCCGTTCCCTGGCCCATGCCGCTGCTACCTTGCAGGCGACCATGGATTCCCTGCACCAGATGCTCACCGGCACCGAAGCCCACAACGCCATTGCCGATCTGCAGGCGGCGACCCATCACATGCGCCGGCAAATTGAAGGCCCGCTCCCCGAACTGATCGCCCGCATGGACAAAGCCACTGCAAACATAGACCGGACCTTTACCCACATCGACCGGACCGTGGTCTCGAGCCGCCAGAACATCCTGGACGCCTTGCAGGAGTTGGAAGAAACCCTGCAAAACGTGCGCGAAGCCACCGAACTCATCCGCGAGGATCCCTCTATCCTGATCCGCGGCAGGGAGAAAGAATAGCGGCATGATGCGCCTGTATTTATCCGTCCTCATCGTGGTTGCAGGTATGGTGTTGAGCAGCTGTACTCAGCTCATAGGCGGCAAGACCGAAATCCGCGTGCGCCGCAAATTCACCCTTGCAACCCAGCCCCTCAGACTCGAGCTCAAAGACTCGAAGCGGCCCTATCCCCACAAGGTGCAGATCAAAAAAATCGAGGTCCCTGGCACCTACGATCGCGACCAGATCGTCTTCCGGCTTTCGACCTTCGAACTAAAGGAGGACAAATCTCATATCTGGGCCAACCGGCCCAGCAAGATGCTCACCGACGTGGTCGAAGAATACCTCAACAGAGCCAATCTCTTCACCCAGATCAGCCAGGAGTTTCTCGACGAACGGCCCGACTACACCCTCGTTTCAACGATCAAGGCCATCGAGCGCTTCGACAGCGGCGACTTGTGGTACGCCCACCTGGCCATGTCCATGAAATTGGTGGATGCGGAGACCAACGAGGTATTCTGGAGCGATGACTTCGACGAACGACCCCGGGTCTACAACAAGGACATGGCCTTTACCGTGGAAGCCTTGAGCCAGATACTGCGCAAAAAGATGGAACGATACATCAGCGAAATAGACTTCAAATTCCTGAACAAGATGAGCGCGGACCAAGGCCAGCCGCTCGGCCCACCCGCCGATGGGCCCGGGCAACAGCCCCTGGCCGGCAATCCAGCCCGCAACGATACCTTGAACCACCTCTTCGCACCCAACCCCGATTACGAAATCATCCCGGGCAAGCTCGCGCCCGAGGAAGACTGAACCGGCTTGCAAAAAGCAAAAACAAAGATGAAAAGGCCCTCCCTGACTCTTCTGATCCTGGTCCTGGCGTCTCTCACCGCGCTGCCGGCAAGGGCGGACGAGAGCACCTGGATAACCCCTGCCCGGGTCCAGTTGAACCAGGACCCTACCCTGATTCCCAGGGGCAAGGGGTTTCTCTTCGTACCCGCCATGACCGCCCCGCGCGAAGAGCCCAACTACCAGGTCTTCCAGGGGGGGAAAGAGGTGGCTTCGAAAAAACCCGGCACCGGCGTTTTATTGCCGCCGGGCTCCTACCAGATCCTGATTGGATCGGGCTCGGGCTACCAGATGATGAAGAAAAGCCTGCCGATTGTGGAAGGCTGGACCACCCTGCTCAAGCCCGACTGGGCCGGGCTGGTCATTGATGTCATCGACGAAACCAGGACTTCGATCAACGAGACCTATGAACTCTTCGGAGAAGAGAGCCAGGAAAATTACGGCCTGGGCCGCGGCGTCGAAGAAGAGCGCGGCGAAGGCGTCAATACCTGGCTCCTGAAACCAGGGGTCTATAATGTCGTCAAGGTCGGCGATAACGTCACCACCACCCGGCGTTTCAGCGTCCGCCTGATGCCCGGGGAGCTGACCCGGTTCAACCTGGTGATCGATAGCGGCACCAATGATTTCGTCGGCTTCTATCCGCAACGGCAGCTACAGGGCACCGGCCGGATCTCCCCAACCTGGAAAGCCACCTGGGAATTGAGCGGCTCGACCCAGTTCAACACCTCCCAGAATAGAGGCACCGGGGACGACCGCAGCGTCTCTCTGTCCGTGCAGGTCTTCAACCGCAGCCGTTACAGAACCGAAAAGAACTTTGCCGCTCTGCGGCTCATCCTCGAAGAGGGCGGCACCAAGGTGGGCAGCGCCGCCTTCCGCAAGTCCATCGACAAATTCGAGCTGCGCGCCACCTACATCTACCGCCTTTCGCGGCGCATCGGCCCCTACCTCCGCGGCGTGCTCAACACCAAGTTGTTCGCCACGGATCAACCCTTTGATGAACCGCGAGACTTTGCCAAGTTGAGTGCCGCGGGAGATACCCTCGCTCTGGAGCCGGGGGCTCAGGAAGTCACCCTGTCGCCCTCTTTCTTTCCCCTGCGCCTGCGCCAGGGCATCGGCATCAATTCCCAGTTGATCCAGAGTTTTCCCCTCAACGTGGACCTGCGGTTCGGCTTGGGCGCCCGGCAGACCTATGTCTCGGACTCGTTTGAACTCAGCGGCGATGAAAACAGCGCCACCAAGCTTACAACCAGCACCAGTATCGGCCTCGAAGCCCTGCTGATCACGGGCGCCCGCATCGGCCGCTTTGTAGATCTCAATTCAGAGGTCGACCTCCTGGTGTCTTCGCGCCGAATCGATTCGTGGGTATTCAGCTGGGAGAACCGCTGGCGCATCTTCCTGACCAGCTTCATCAACCTGGACATCGTCGCCGACATCGAACGCGACGAGACCCGCAAGCAGTTCCAGGCCACGGAACAGGTGCTGCTGCGCTTTTCCAAATTCCTCTGAACCCTCCATGAGTCCGGTGCAATTCGACGAACAGGGCCTGCACATCAGCGGTCCTCTCACCCTGGCCACCATCGACGAGGTCGAGGGACAAACCCGACACTTGCTCGAAACCCATCCCCTTTCCTCCCTCGAGGCCGATCTGAGCCAGATCACCCGGCTGGACACGGCCGGGGTCGTGTTCCTGCGTCGCCTGTCCCACCGGGCCCGGGAATACGGCAAAAACCTGAGCCTCACCCCGCTGCCGCCCGATTTACAGAATTTCTTCGATTTCATCGCCTTGCCTCCCCGGGAGGCGGAGGACGGCCGCCCTCCCCCCGACCGCCTCGAAGGCCTGGGGGAACGGATACTGCACACCCAGGGCCGCACCGCCACTTTCCTGTATCTGATGGCGGACCTGACCTGGGCGACAATGGCCGCCCTCTTCCAGCGCACCGGAATGCGGCGCGGCAGTTTTGTCGATCAGGCCATTGCCATCGGCTCTCAGGCCCTTCCCATCACCGCCTTGATCCTCTTCCTCATCGGCGCGGTCTCGGCCCTGCAATCCGCCGCGCAACTGCGCCAGTTCGGGGCCCACATCTTTGTCGCCGACCTTCTGGCCATCGGCATCTGCCGCGAGCTTGGACCGCTCATGACCGCCATCATCGTCTCCGGCCGCAGCGGCTCGGCCATTGCCGCCGAGGTCGCCACCATGAAGTTCACCGAAGAACTGGACGCCCTGCAGACCATGGGACTGGACCCATTGCGCTTTGTCGGCGTGCCCAAGATGTGGGCCATGCTGCTGTGCGTGCCCCTGCTGACCATCCTGGCCGATTTCATGGGCATTCTGGGCGGGGTTTTCGTCGCCCTCACCTCGCTCGAGGTCGCCCCCGGGGCCTTTGTGGTCCGGGCGGTCGAAGCCCTCCAGTTCAAGGACGTCCTCACGGGCGTGGTCAAAAGCATTTCCTTTGCCTGGATCATCACCCTGATCGCAATCTACCAGGGGCTCGACTTCAGCGGCGGCGCCACCGGCGTGGGCCGCTCCACCACGGCGGCGGTGGTCGCCTCCATCTTCGGCATCATTTTCCTGGATTGTTTCTGGGGACTGTTCTTTTACCTGAAGTTTTGATGAAACGCCTCATCGATATCGCCGATCTGCGCGTGGGCTACGGCGAAACCCCGATCCTCGACGGCATCGCCCTGCACGTCGACCAGGGGGAGATCGTCGTGATCCTGGGGGGCAGCGGCTGCGGCAAGAGCAGCTTGCTCAAAACCATCATCGGCCTGGTGCCACCCCAGTCCGGCCGCGTCGAACTCCTGGGACAGGACCTGCCCGCCCTCTCCGCCGCGCACCAGCAAGCCCTGCTCCAGCGCGTCGGGGTCATGTTTCAGTACGGGGCCCTGCTCAATTCCCTGACCGTGGGCGAAAACGTCGCCCTGCCGCTCGAAATGCACACCGACCTGGCCCCCGCCTTGGTCGAGGACATCGTGCGCACCCGGCTCCACCTGGTGGGCCTGGGCCGCGCCTTTGCCCTTTTGCCGGCCGAGCTTTCCGGGGGCATGCGCAAACGCGCCGCCCTGGCCCGGGCCCTGGCCCTGGATCCGGCTATCCTCTTGTGCGACGAACCTGGCGCCGGCCTCGATCCCATCACCGCCGCCGGTATCGACCACCTGCTCCTGACCCTCAACCGGAGCCTGGGCACCACCATCGTCATCGTCACCCACGAGTTGCTCAGCATCCAGCGCCTGGACGGCCGCCTCATCATGCTGGACCAGGGCCGGGTCGCCTTCACCGGCAGCGTGGCCCAGGCCCGCTCCTCGGACATCCCCCAGGTCGAACGCTTCTTCCGACCCGGAGCCGAAGATTGACATGCAAACCATCATCATCGCCGCCCTCGGCAAAAACAAGGTCATCGGCGACAAAGGCGATATCCCCTGGAGCCACCCTGAGGACCAGCAACGCTTCAAGCGCCTTACCATGGGCCATCCTGTGGTCATGGGCCGCAAGACCTTCGAATCCCTCCGCCGCCCCCTCGCCGGCCGGCAGAACATCGTCCTGACCCGCCGGCCGGACTACCCGGTCCCGGAGGGGGTAGTGGTCTTTGCCACCCTGTCCGCGGCGCGCTTGCACTGCCAGGAGGCTCACGCCGAAAAGATGTTCATCATCGGCGGCGCTGAAATTTACCGCCTGGCCCTCCCCGAAACCGACGAGATGCTGCTGACCCACATCCCCGAGGAGATCGAGGGCGATACCTTCTTTCCCGCGTGGAATGAGCAGGAGTGGGAGGTGGTTGACAGTTTCGAAAAGAAGGGATTAAGTTATTGCACCTACCGCCGCAAACGATAATCAGTACTTTGCGAAATACCCGTACCTATTTGGACCTCAAGGCCGGGAGGGGATGTTGCCGGCAGGGTGTCGGGGGCTGCAAGCAGGCGCAGCAGCTGGAAGGGATGGGGGGGTGGAGCGGGGAAAAGGGGGCTCTGGGGCTCTGGCCTGCCTGGGAGAGTGGGGAGGGGCAAGAGCGCCCTGGGCCTCATAAAACGCCAGAGGCACAAGCCCCGCACGGCCGCCCACCGATTCCGTGAAGTACTGATAATACCCCAGCGAGGTCACCCCATGTTCGAGACCCTGCAAACCGCCCCCCCCGACCCCATCCTGGGCCTCACCGAAGCCTTCGGAAAAGACCCCAACCCGGCCAAGATCAACCTCGGCGTCGGAGTCTACAAAGACGCCCGGGGCAACACCCCGGTATTCCACTCGGTCAAGCAGGCCGAAGAGCGCATCCTGGCCACGGAGAAAAGCAAGAGCTACCTGGCCATCGAAGGCGCCCCCGAGTACGGGGCCGCCGTGCAGGAACTCCTCTTCGGCGCCGACCACGAGATCGTCGCCGGCCGGCGCGCCGTCACCACCCACACCCCGGGCGGCACCGGGGCCCTGCGGGTGGCCGCGGACTTTGTCCGCAAGATGTTTCCCGCTTCCCGCATCTGGCTCAGCGAGCCCACCTGGGCCAACCACCCCAAGGTCTTCGAGGCCGCCGGCCTGGAGGTAGGCACCTACCCTTATTTCGACCCGGCCACCAATGGTCTGGACCTCGAGTCCATGCTCGAGACCCTGGACCAACTCCCCGCCGCCGACGTGGTCCTGCTCCACGGCTGTTGCCATAACCCCAGCGGCGTGGATCCCACCCCGGCCCAGTGGCAACACATCGCCGAGGTGCTCGAGACCCGCCGGCTCCTGCCCCTGGTGGACTTTGCCTACCAGGGCCTGGGCCACGGCCTGGAAGAGGACGCAGCCGGCCTCCTGGCCCTGTGCCGCCCCAACCTCGAGTTGCTCATCGCCAGTTCTTTTTCCAAGAATTTCGGGCTCTACAACGAGCGTGTGGGCGCCCTCACCCTGGTGGGCGCCACCTTCCAGGACGCCACCACCGCCCTGGGCCACGTCAAGATCTGCGTCCGCGCCAACTACTCCAATCCCCCGGCCCACGGCTCCGCCCTGGTGACCACGGTGTTGCAGGACCCCGAGCTGCGCCGGCAGTGGGAAGGCGAAATCACGGCCATGCGCGACCGCATCAACAGCATGCGCCATCTCTTCGTCGCCACCCTGAAGGAGAAGGGCGTGGAGCGCGACTTTTCCTTCATCGCCCAGCAGCGCGGGATGTTCTCCTTTTCGGGTTTGTCCCCCCAACAGGTGGAGGCCCTGCGGCGGGATTACTCCATCTACATCGTCGGCTCCGGCCGCATCAACGTCGCCGGCATGACCGGAGAAAACGCGGATGCCCTGTGCACGGCCATTGCCGCGGTGCTTCAATCTGTAGATTAAACATCTCGACCTCCCGACTACTGCACCTCAAAGCTGAAAGCACGGACCACCACAGGGCTGGGACCCAGCTTTTCCGCGCGACTCGAAAGGGATATCCCGCTCTCCAGAATAAAGCGCTCCCTCTCCCCCAATTGCTCCTCTCCTACCGAGCGCAAAACCCTTATTTCCCCTCCCTCTCCCATCCTGCTCGTCAAGAACGCGACGAGGGCCTGATCCTGCTTTTCCAATCCCCTGAACCGATCTACTTCCCCTTCGCTTATCAACTTGGCCATGTTTTCAAACAACTCCTCCCAATCCTCACCCAGGTGCTCTGCCGCAATCAGATAGAGGGTATACACCTTGCCGGATTCACCCACAGTGATCCAATCCTCCTCTCCCGGGCCGTACTGCCAGCGCCCCCCGTACACCATCTGGCTTGCAAAGACCTCTTCCCGTTCCCCTTCCGAACTGTAGAGAAAACCCCAGACCTGGCAATCGGAACCCGTCTTGAAACGGATCTGTAGACGATCCTCAGGCTCCAGCACGACCCCTCCCGCCAGCGCGATCTGCTCATCAAATCCCCCCTCGCTGTGCAGCCCCAGCAGGTGCAAATCCACATCGACCCGGGCCGGTCCCGGGGCCTGGCCGGGTTCCTGCTTGCTCCTTTCGTCTATCTTGCGCTGCAGATCCTCCCCGGCCAGGCGCCGGGTACCCGACCCCACCAGGATCCCGCTCGCCCGCTCGATGACGAAGAGCTGTGGATAAACCCAGTTGGCCTGGTCCTGCAGACGGCCCGCCAGCACCCAAGGTGCGGAGAGATCTTCAAACTCGCTGGCCGGGACCACTTCCCCTTCACCCCACTTTTTATACCCGGCCTCCTCCACCAGGACCAGGGGCACCCCGACCTGTACCAGAGCCGAAATCAGGTACTCGTCCAGGATCTCGGTGGCCGTGCTGCGCTCGCCCTCCTCGTTGCGGAAACCCAGCATTGCCACCTCTTCATCCCCCTCCAGCCGGGCGGCCACCTGTGCCAGCTCGTCCATGGCCTTGGCCAGCCGCTCCCCCGGGTCCGGACCGCGTCTCCAGGGCGCACAGGCCTGGAGCCCGCACAGCCCCAGGACGACCAACAGGAACAGGTGTTTTATCATCTTTTTCCGTCCGCTTTATCAATCCGTTCCAGAGCCGGTAAAACCTGGCGGCTGTCGTAGACCACCTCCCCCTCCACTCCCAGGGGCAAATCCGCGTCGGATTCGGCCAGCGGCCCCAGAAGAATGGTGCGTTCGATCCTCTTGGCATACTCCGGGGCTATGATCAAACCCTGCAGAACCGCTCCGATCCGATACCCCCGGCCTGCCTGGTGCACTGCCTCGTGGGTGACGTGGATCACAGAAGCCATAGGTTCACCTCGTTTATCTAGACGTGAATAATACGATTCCGCGGAGGGCTTGTCTACTCTTCCATTGCCGTGTTTTTTCTCTGCTTGTGTCCGGGAGCCTGGTGCACCTATCTTTCTTGGGTAGAGGAGTACAGCGAGCGTGAGTCATCAGCGGAATCCGAAAAAGATTGATCGCTTGGTGGAAAGTCTGCCGACCAGGACCTTCGCCGGCCTGGTAGACCGGGCCCTGGCCGAAGATCTCGCCACCCCGAAGCCCACTCCCGAAGCCGATCGGACCACCCACTGGATCGTGCCGCAACAGACCAGGGTCCGGGCCCGCATCCTCGCCCGGCAACAAGGGGTGGTCGCCGGCCTGGAGGTGGCGCGGGCCGTATTCGCCAAACTGGATCCGGACCTGGCCTTTGAGACCGAGGTGGCGGAAGGCAGTCCGGTAGGCGCCGGTTCTACCCTGATCCGCCTCGAGGGCTGTGCCCGGGCCCTGCTCACCGGCGAACGCACCGCCCTCAACTTTCTGCAGCATCTGTCCGGTATCGCTACCCTGACCCGGAAATTCGTCGGGGCCATAGACGGCACCTCCGCCCGGGTCACCGACACCCGCAAGACCATCCCGGGCCTGCGCCAGCTGGAAAAGTACGCGGTGCGCCTGGGCGGCGGTATCAATCACCGCATGGGTCTTTACGATGCCGTGTTGATCAAGGAGAATCACGCAGCTTTGGTGGGCGGCCCCGGAAAGGCCGTCGAGCGGGCCCACCAGGCCGCCGCCCGGCACCAGCAGGGGGGGGGGATCCGCATTTTTGTGGAGACCCGCAACCTGGACGAGGTCCGCAGTGTCCTGGCCGGGCAACCGGATCGCATCATGCTGGACAATATGGCCCCCGCCACCATGCGCCAGGCCGTCCAGTTCATCCGCCAGAGCGCTCCGCACATCGAGATCGAGGCCACGGGCGGCATCACCATGGACAATGTGCGCCCGATCGCCCGGACCGGGGTCGACCTGATTTCCATCGGCGCTCTGACCCATTCGGCCCCGGCCCTGGATCTGAGTTTGCTCTTCGACGGGGGGTAGGCTGTACGCGCCCATACGGAAATCCCGGCCGTGGGCCCCAGCGGGGCCGGGCTGGCAGGGGTTTTAAGAAGGCCAGCTCCCCGGATCGCCCTTGCCTCCACCCACGGCCATCACCGCCGTCGTGGTCTGCTGGGTCGTGACCAGGTTGTAGAAAATCCCCTCGCGCGCCATCAACTCCTCGTGGGTGCCCACCTCGGCGATGCGCCCCCCGTCCAGCACCACCAGCCGGTCGGCGTTGCGCAGGGTGGAAAGCCGGTGGGCGATTGCAAAGGTGGTGCGGCCCTGGACCAGCCGGGCAATGGCCTCCTGCAACTTCTTTTCAGTCGGGGTGTCCACCGAGGAGGTGGCCTCGTCGAGGATCAGGATCCTGGGATCGTGCAGAATGGCCCGGGCAATGGCGATCCGCTGTTTTTCCCCGCCCGACAGCTTGCCCCCGCGCTCCCCTACCAGGGTATCGTAGCCATCCGGCCGAGCGCTGATGAACTCGTGGGCATTGGCCGCCCGCGCCGCCCGCACGACCTCGGTGAAATCCGCCTCCTGTTTACCGTAGCCGATATTCTCGGCGATGCTACCGTTGAAGAGAAAGGACTCCTGGGCCACCATGCCGATCTGACGCCTCAGATCGGTCAGGCGGATCTTGCGGATATCCATCCCATCCACCTCCAGAGAGCCCCGATCCACATCGTAGAACCGGCAGATCAGGTTGATCACCGTGGACTTGCCCACTCCGGAGCGGCCCACCAGGCCGATCATCTCCCCGGGCTCGACCTCCAGGTCGATCTCCTCGAGCACGGGCTTGCCCGGATCGTAGCCAAAGCTGACCTTGTCGAAGCGCACCCGTCCCTGTAACCGGGCCAGGGGGACGGCCTCGGGGTCCTCGAAGGACTCGGGCCGGGCGTCGATGATCTCGAAGATCCGTTCGGCCCCGGCAAAGGCCCGGGTCATGTGGTTGTTGATGCCGCTGAAAAACTGGAGGGGCCGGTAGAGCTGCCAGATATAACTGATAAAGGCGATCAAGACCCCCAGCTTGAGTTCGCCGGCCAGGATCTGCCGCCCGCCGAAGTACCAGACGAAAAAGATGCCGAAGCTCATCAAAAAGCTCATCACCGCGGAAAAAACCAGCCAGGCCCGCTCGCCGCTTACCGAAGCCTGGCGCAACTCGTCGTTGCGCTGGTTGAAGCGTTGCTCTTCGCGCGCCTCCTGGGCAAAGGCCTTGACCACCCGGATCCCCGAGATGGACTCGTTGAGATGAATGGAGAGCCGCGACCACTTGGCCGACCATCGCTTCCAGACCCGCCGCAGCTGCTCCCACCTTTTGAAGGTGCCCCACACGATCAGGGGCAGGGGCAGCAGGACGTAGAGGGTGAGGACCCAGTTCATGTAGAGCAGGAGCCCCAGAATCCCTACCAGCATCAGGGCGTTGGTGAGCACAAAGGGAATTTGAAAAAGCAGGAACCTCTCCAGGCGATCAGCATCGTTGAGGAAACGGGAGATCAGGTTGCCGATTTGGCGCTTGTCGTAGAACCTCAAAGGCAGGAACTGGAGACGCTGGTAGAGCCGGGAGCGCACGTCCCTGCTGGTCCAGCTCGACAGATCCGCGCGCAGAAAACCATTGGCCAGTTCCAGGCACCAGCTCAATAGACGTATGGCCAGGAGGCCCCCGACAAACCAGGCCAGAAGCCCCATACCCGCCCTGGGCGTGAGCACATCGTCGATGATGCGCTGAACCACCAGGGGCGGCAGCAACCCCAGGCCCGTGGTGGCCAGCGTAACCGCCATCAGCACCACGACCCGGCCCCGGTAGGGCCTCAGGAAAAAGGCGATCCGCTTCAAGGTTTCCCACTTCTCGATGCAGAACGGACAGATCCCGTCCTTCTCCGGCAGCCAGCGGCCACATCTCTCGCACCGGGTCCGCTCCACCTCGGTGGGCAGGCTCAAAGGCTCTTGTTTGGACAACTGCCGGATGCCTCCGGCCACCTCCGCGAACTTGGCGCTTAAAGAACTGGAGTAGTGGAGACTGAGCAAAGGCTCCTCCTTGCGCTCCACCTCCAGACGGGCGCCCCCGACCAGATCCCGGATCTGGACCTGGTTCACCTGCTCCAGCGGCACCTCCACCACCCCGTCCGGGCCGTCCTCGGAGATGAAGAACAGCCGCTTTTCCGTGACCACCAGCCAGCGCTCCCCAAAGCGGCGCTCGTCCGCCATGTCCGCGGCCACCTGGATCCGCACCGCCTCTTCGGGTGGTTTCAAGCCCTTCAGCTTGCCTTCCACTGCAGGAGGCAAGCTTTCCATAAAAGGTTCCATGGGATAAGTCAATCCTTCACCGCTATGATTTCCGCTACTTCTTGCTGCAGCTTCACCAACTCGTAGAACGCCCCTTCTCTGGCCATGAGTTGGTCGTGGGTGCCCACCTCGACGATGCGCCCCCCGTCCAGCACCACCAGCCGGTCGGCGTTGCGCAAGGTCGACAGCCGGTGGGCAATCGCAAAGGTGGTGCGTCCCTTCACCAGCTGGGCAATGGCTTCCTGGATCTGCTTTTCGGTCTCCACGTCCACCGACGAGGTGGCCTCGTCAAGGATGAGGATTTTGGGGTCGTGCAGCACTGCCCGGGCAATGGCGATGCGCTGTTTTTCCCCGCCCGAAAGACCCCCGCCGCGCTCCCCTACTTGGGTGTCGTACCCGTCGGGTTTGGCCGTGATGAAGGGATGGGCATTGGCGGCCCGGGCCGCGGCCATGATCTCCCCGAAGGAGGCTTCGGGCTTGCCGTAGCTGATGTTCTCGGCGATGGTGCCGCTGAACAACACCGGCTCCTGGGGCACGATGCCGATCTGCCGCCGCAACTCCTCCAGGCGGATCTTGCGGATATCCACCCCATCGATCTCGATGGCGCCGCGATCCACCTCGTAGAACCGGGCGACCAGGTTCACGGTGGTGGTCTTGCCTACCCCGGACTTGCCCACCAGGCCGATCATCTCGCCCGGCGCCGCCTCCAGGTCCATTTCCTGGAGCACGGGCTTGCTCTTGTCGTAGCCGAAGGTGACCCGGAGAAACCTCACCTTGCCCTCCATCCGGGGCAGGGCCACGGCCTGGGGATCCTCGTAGGCTTCGGGGGTGGTGTCAATGACCTCGAAGATGCGCTCGGCCCCGGCAAAGGCCCGCGTCATCCACGAATTGACCTGGGCAAACCACTCCAGGGGCCCGTACACCAGCCACATATAGGCGTAAAACGCCAGCAGGGCGCCGATGGTGAGTTCGTCCCTGAGCACTTCCCAGCTCCCGAAGAACCAGATGATCAGCATCCCGAACCCGGTAACCAGCCCCATGGTCGACCACAACACGAACCAGTTGCGCGCCGTCCTGCGGCTGATCTGCCCCAGTTCCCGGTTCTTTTCCTCAAAGGCATCCACCTCCCGGTGTTCCTGGGCAAAGGCCTTGACCACGCGGATGCCGTTGAGGGCTTCGTTGAGGCGCGTACTCAGGCTCGACCACCCGTGCCCGTACTTGTGGAAGATGCCTCTCATGCGCCGCCAGAACAGGACGCTCCAGAACAAGATCAGCGGGATCGGCACCAGGATGTAGAGGGTGAGCTTCCAGCTCATGAAAAACAAAAAGCCCAGTATGCCCACGATCATCAGGGCATTGATGATCAGGTAGGGCAACCCTTCCACCAGGAAGTCCTGCAGCATCTCCGCATCCCGCGTCACCCGCGAAATCAGGGAACCGACCTGGCGCTTGTCGTAAAACTGCATCGACAGCATCTCCAGCCGGCGGTAGAGCTGGCTCCGAATATCCGCGGTCACCCGGGCGCTCAGCCAGGCCATGGTCCAGCCGTGCGCCAGCTCCGTGCACCAGTTCCACACCCTCACCCCCACCAGGGCCAGGACCAGCAAGCCCAGCAGGATCAGGCGCTGGTCCACCTCGACGCTGGCCTCTTCGACCGGTACCAGGACCTCGTCCACCAGGCGCTTGGTGATCAGGGGCGGCAGCAGTTCGGCCAGGGCCGTGGCCACCGAGGCCAGGGCCAGGAAGGCAGCCTTGCCCTTGTGGGGCTTCATGTAGGAGACGATGCGCGCCAGGGTGCTGAAGCGGTGGATACAGGCCGGACAGAGCCCGTTTTTTTCGGGCAGGAGCCGGCCGCACTTCTCGCAGCGGATGCGGTCCAGCTGGGCGCTGATCTGGAAGGGCTCTGCGCTGCGGAGCTGTTCGATGCCCCTGGCCACTTCCGCGAACTTGACACTCAGGGAGCTGGAGTAGGGCACCAGGATGGGCGGCCCATCCTGGCGCTGCAGCTCCAGCTGGCTGCCCCCTACCAGGGCTTCATTCTCTACTGCGGCCAGTTCCCCCACGGGTATTTCCCGGGCCCCGCCCCTGCTCCCGACCGGCACCACCAGCACCCGGCTACCGGTGACCACCACCCACTGGGCACCGAAACGCCCATCCGCATCCAGATCCGCCGACACCCGCATCAGCATCTCTTCATCGCCGGGGATCAGGGCTTCTATCTTCTCGGCCACGGGCCCTGAAACTGGATCCAGGAGTTTCATCCTCAAGAGGCAGCCGGATCCTCTCCCGGGTTATCGGCCCCGACGAGAAAGGGCCGCAGGGCCCGGATCCGCTTTACGTCCTCGGCCACCTCCGCGGCTGAAACATCCAGAAAGCGCTCGCCCTTCGCGGCCGTGGCCGTGGTCGGATCCCCCACGCCCCCGTGCCGGGTGCGCTGGTCGAAGCGGTAGTACGAGGCGGCGCCGGGGACCCGCATGCCCTCGCGCTCGCCATCGGGATCCAGCCGCTCCATGCGCACCAGTTCCGGCCGCAGGGCCAGGATTATCGAGGTCTCGGTCTCGCCGGCATGGCCCGACCCACCACTGCCCCGGTCGCGGATCTTTTCCAGCTTGTCGGTGCTGCCCCAGGCCCAGCGGGTGTAAAACTCGGCCTCCTGGTTCTGGTAGCGCTCCATGAGGCGCTGCAGCAGCACCTGGATACCCGCTCCATTGCCGCCGTGGCTGTTCTGGATCAGGATCTTCCTGAAACCGTGGCCCACCATGGAGGCCACGATATCCATCATCAAGCGCAAATGGGTATCGGAAACCGCGCTCACTGTTCCGGGATAACGGATGTGGTGCTGGGAATACCCGAGCCACTGCACCGGCAGTACCAGGACATCGTCCGGCACCCGCTCGTGGACCCGGCGGGCGACCTCGCCGCCGATCATGCTGTCGGTAAACACCGGCAAATGGAGGCTGTGCTGCTCGCAGGAGGCCACGGGGATCAATACCACGATGTCGCGCGGCAGGGCGTCGATTTCGGGGGAGGTCATCTCGGCTAAGATCATCTTGTGCTCCTTCTCTTGGTTGAATGCCGCGCGGCGGTCTCCGGATCCAGCTCGGGGCACAGCCCCTCGTCGGCCGCGGCGGACATGCTTCAGACAAAGGCTGGTTTCACCGGCACCGACTGCCGGGCGGCCGAAGTATTGGCCGCCTCCAGCACCCCGATCACGCGCGCCGCCGACTCGGGCGTGATCACCAGATCGGCTCTGCCCAGCAGGTGATCGTAGACATTCTGGTAGTACATATATCCCGTGGACTCCAGATAGTCCACTTCCGTACTCATGCGGCGCCCCTTTATCATGCTTTCGACCCGGAACTTGCCGCCGCTATCCTCAATGGCGCCCTGCTCCCCCAGAATCCGCCAGCGCGGACGGCCGCTCATCGACAGATTGGACATGGTCAGGGTCGCCGTGCAGCCGCCCTTGAAGCGCAGGGTGTATTCGGAGTGGTCTTCGTTGGTATAGCCCTTCCAGGTTTTGTTTTTGACCTGATAGCCGCTGACCCAATCCACCGGCTCGGGCACCAGGTTGAGAATCCAGTCGGTGAAATGGGCGCCCCAATCGTAGATGGACCCGCCCGAGATCTTCTTATCCGCTCGCCACCAGTCGGGCTGGGGGCCGTACCCGTAAAAGCCGGTTTCGATGCGAAAGACCCGGCCGATCAGCTTTTCCTCGTTGATCAGATCCCGCAGCACCATGAAATCCCCGTCCCAGCGGCGGTTGTGAAAGGTGGAGAGGAAAAGCCTTTTCTTGCGGACCACCTGCAGCATCGCTTTGATTTCCTTGCTGGTGACGGCCATGGGTTTTTCGCAGATCACGCCGACCCCGGCATTGAGACACTGTAGCGCCAGCTTACCGTGAGTGTTGTGGGGCGTGACCACCGCCACCAGGTCCAGATCGGCGCATCTGAGCATGTCGCTCGCCCGGCTGTACGCGCGGATTCCGGGCCAGTCCTCAACCGCGGTCTGGCGCCGGGCGGCATCCACATCGCAAACCGCCACGGCCTCCATGCCCTCCTTCTCGCTCATCTCACCAAGGTGGTGACGGCCCATGTTGAAGGCCCCGCCATACCCGATCACCCCACAACGAAAGTTTTTCTTTTTTTTCATGTATCCTTTCCCTTGTTTGTAGCCGATCCCCGGAGACCTGGATCTGCAAAGGACCAGGTCCCAGCCCTTCCGGCCGTTTCTCGCCCATGGTCGGTTACTGGGCCTTCTGTTTTCCCATGGCACCCTTGATGAGGGATTCGGCCCACTGTGGTCGAAGCAGATTTAGCAACAGCAGCAGTTTGAGCTTCCAGGGAATGATCAGTTCGGATTCGCGCCGGTGCATGGCTTGCACAATGGCCCGACCGGCCTCCTCGACCGAGACCGATTCCTCGCTGTGTTTTCTGGAAGAAGCCCTGAGTGCCTCCCCGCCTTTGCCCAGGGCGTTTTTCCGCAGATCGGTACCGCGCAGCCAGTGCGGCAGCACGGTGAGCACATCGACCCCGCTGCCCTCCAGCTCCATCCTGAGGGTCTCGCAAAAGCCCTGCAAGGCGTGCTTGGAGGCGACATAGCCGGTGTGCTGCGGCACCCCGATCTTGCTCTGAATCGAGGTGATGGCCGCAATCATGCCCTTGTTCTGCTTCAGGTAGGGCAGGGCATAATACACACAGTACAGAGCCCCCAGGTAGTTGATCTCGATCAGCCGGCGGAATACATTCAGGTCTTCCACCTCGTCGAATCTCGCCCACATGCTGATGCCGGCATTGGCAATCAGGTAATCCACCCCCCCAAAGCGGCCGACGGTCTCGTCGATCAGTCTTTTGCAGTCCTCGGGCCGGGTGACATCCCCGATCACCGCTAGGGCCTGCGCCCCGATCGCCTCGCACAGCCCCGCAACCTCTTCCTGTTGCTCTTTTTCCGGGGAAAACAGCGCCAGTCGGGCTTCGGCTCTGGCGAATTCCAGGGCCAGCGCCGCGCCCAACCCCGACGAGGCCCCGGTTATGATTACGGATTTTTCTCGAAACATGCTTTTAGCCGCCGCCTGAAAGTGAAACCTTTTGCCGCACCGCTACCTCAGGAGCGCGCGGCAAAGACCCCGTTGCCGATTCCGAAGGTATTGTTGGGATCCATGGCCTTTTTGACCTGCTGGAGAACCTGGATGCTGTTGTGGGTCTGGATTTGAGCGAGGAAACCCTTTCTGACCTTGCCCACCCCGTGGTGGTGGGAAAGCGAGCCGCCGTGATCGAGAATCACCTGCCTGAGGTGGTGCTCGATTTCATAGTAGACTTCGTGCGGTTTTTCCAGCCCCCGGGCGGAAAAGCCCATGGTGAAGTAGATGCAGACGCCGGTGGGATAGGTCTGGGTTACTCGGTAGGCCAGATAGGGCCGTCCACTCACCTGGCGCGCCTGGCACTGTGCTGCCAGCTCCCGCTGGACCGCCTGGCAAACCGGGTGAATCCGATCCCAGGGCACCGAGGTTTCAAAAGTCTCGCCGAGGACGTGAAACTGGTTGAAGAAATCTCTGATATAAGCAATGGCAAAGGTAAGCATATAACCCCGCTTGCCGTTGCGCGCCCCGCCGCTGATTCCCCCATGCTTTTTGACGAGTTTGAAGATCACCGCCTTTTGATGGTTAACCTCGCTCCGGGAACCTTCCATGAGGATGGTGCAGGCCGCTATCTCGAGCGGCTTGAAGCCGAGGATTTTCAGCAGCATGAACTTTTGGAAAAACCCCATTATCCCCTGCCACAAACCGGGCGCGGGCTTGAGGGCCTGGCCGAATCTGAACTCGGTGTTGTCCACCAGGCGAATGCTGGCCGGCAGGACGCCTTCCCCGCGCAATTCCTTCAAAAAACGAACCCCGTTTTCAAAAGACGGGAAAACCAGAGAGCCATAGCGCCGCACCTGGGGCCGGGGATGGATCTTGATGATGGCCTTGGTGATGATGCCGAAATTGCCCTCGCTGCCAAAGAGAAAGACCCGGGGCTGAATCCCCACCGAGTTCCGCGGGGTGGCGCTATGGGTTTCGATATCCCCGGTGGGCGTGACCAGGGTAGCTTCGAGCACGATGTCCTCGATATTTCCGTACCTGTTCTTCTTCATGCCGCTGGCGTTGGTCGCGATCCACCCCCCCAGGGTCGACAGCTCGACGCTGTCCGGGTCGTGGCCGGAGGTGTACCCCCTTGAATCCAGTTCCCTTTCCAGGTGCTTGCCGGAGATCCCGGCCTGGACACAGGCCTGGAGGTTGTCCTCGTCCAGCCAGAGAATCTGGTCCATCCGGCGCATATCGACGGATGCGATCATGCGCTGCTCGGCGGGCGGACAGGCCAAGGCGCCGCTCACATTGGTCCCTCCTCCGTAGGGCACCAGGCACACATCGTGCTCGTCGGCCAGCCGCACCACGACCTGCACATCCTCCTCGCTTTGCGGATAGAGGGCCAGGTCCACCGTGCGCGGCAGCGAGCCGTGGTAGAGGACTCTATAAACCTCGTCGACGCTTAGTTGCCCGTGGCTGTGAATCAACCTATCGCGGTCGTCGAACGAGATCTGATCCGCTGCAAACCTTTGCTTTGCAGCCTCGGTGAAGCCCTGGTTTATCCTGGCTTGGGGCACCACCTGATCCTCTTTCTCCGTCTCCATATCCCGCGGGCGAAACGACTGCCCCAGGACCTCTTCCGCAAAGGGGATGAAACCGGGGAGACTGTACCCTGCAAGCGGGTAGCGGCTGCCGGTAACCCGCACACTCCGCGGGCCATCGAACTCGAACCGGGTGTCGGTATAACCCCACTTGTGCGGGTATCTCTCGCCCTCGGAGGAATCGTAGCAGGCATCCAGTTCTTCGGCGCCATCCTGCCGTTTCACGATGATCAGGATCAGACCGACCACAACCACGGCCAGAGCGAGAAGGGCTTCAAGCATATCCAGGTCTCCTGGTATCGGGAATATCGGCCCCTGTACGGGCGCAAACCACACCTTTGAAAAATGCTCAGGAGCCAGGTTTATGGCAAGGGCAAGTCAGGTCCACTCGCCCGCGCTCCACCCTGTTTTCACCCCCCGACGATTCCGCCCACGTCCACCACGTAGATCTGCCGCGTGCCTTGGTGCACCGAATCGAAGCAGATCTGCCGGCCGTCCCGGCTCCAGCGCGGGTGCAGATCGCAGCGGATCTCGCCCGCGATTTCCGGCAGCGCGTAGAAGCGACCCAGGTCGAAGCGGCGCGCATCCGCCAGCCGGTAGAGAATCAAGCTGCGCTGACTCTCCTCATCCGGGTAGGTATCGGTCAGCAGCCAGCGGCCGCCCGGACTGTACGAACAGTGGCCGTCCTTGGTGAGTACCCCCTTGCCGACTACCTCGACCTGGTCGCTCTGGTCGGTGAACAAAAAGTAAAAATCGCCGATCCCGCGCTGCCGCGCCCAGGCCAGAATCTGTTTCTTGTTGCGCCAATCAAAGTGCGACACCAGTTCGTGGTCGGCCACGCAGTGGATCTCCGTCCCGTCCGGATTTGCCGTGAACAGCCGGGTATTGCGCCTGCCCTTTGCGTCTACCCAGCGGTGCAGGAAGAGGAAACGGCTGCCGTCCGGATTGAACTGCAGGTGGTTGAACCAGTGTTTGGCCCCCTCCATGCTCTGGACGGGGCGGATGCCCACGATCTGGTCCAGGGAGATGATCAGGTGGTTGTTCCCGCTCTCCAGATCCATCCAGTAAATCCCATCATCGGCCGGTTGCAACTCGTGCTCCCACGGATCCTCCAGCCCCGCGTACCCGTACCCTGGACGGGTCTGGTGAATCCGGGCGAAGTTGACACTCACCGCCTGCCTTCCATCGCGGCTCGCCGCGTACACCGGCCGGGGCAACACCCGCTTTACCCCGCTGTGCACATCCTGTGCCACCGCGGCGAAGCCGTCCTCTTCGCGGATGTTGTAAAGGATCAGGCGCTCGGGATCCGACCCCAGCCACTGCAGCATGCTGCCCTGCTGCCAGTTCCAGGCCGACGTCGCGGCCACGGCCTGCCACGCAGACCCGGCTTCCAGATTGATCAGGCCGATGAGGGCCCGGTCAGCAGGCCCAGGAGGCCGCTCCATGAACCCGGCTTCCAGCCCCAGCAGTAAACGGCCGCTCCGGTTCCAGGGGCATTTGTCGTAGTACCCGAAGAAATGGTGCCGCGGTCCCCGGGTTACAGCCCGGACAGCGAGCCGGCCCATTCAAACCCGGTCCCGCCGGGGCCGGGCCGGACCGTGGGTGTGGTCCCACAGATGCCCCCGCCGTTTCTCTCCCTCCATGGTGGTCTCGAAATACACCGCCCTTACCGGCTCGTACACCCGGGGAAAGTCATGGTGGAAGCCCCTGCCCGTGGCCACGCAATCCCCCGGTCCCACCGGGTAGTGTTTGCCCTCCGAAACCGCCACCCCCGCCCCCTCGAACAGGATCCAGTACTCGTCGAAGTCATGGTAGTGGCAGTCAATGCTGGTTTCCTTGGCGTAGTCCACGGCATCGCCCTGGTCCCGGGGTTGGGGGCTTTTTTCCACCCCGAAGAGCCCAGACCCACCCAGTTCCTCGCCCCAGTGGCCGCACATGCGGATCAGGGTGGTATCCTCCTCGACTTCGAGCACTTCGAAGCAGGCGTCCCCCGCCGGCAAATCCAGATTGGTCCTCACCTCGGCGTGGACTTGCTCACCCCCGCAGGCAATGAGGCAGCGCCCCTTGCCCACGATCAACTTTTCCCTGGCACTCTGGCGCTCAAAGCAATGGGTGCCCCCGACCGGCACCTCCGCAATATCAAAGCTCTCCATTTCGCACCAGGCCGGGGCCTGGCCCTTTCCACTCTTGAAAACAGGCATGGGTTATGTCTCCTTTAAGTAAGAAGCCGTCAACGATGAACTCACTCTTTGAACTCAACTTCGACCACCTGATCATCCAGTTCTTTCTGCAACGCCTCCAACTCGCTCACCACCCGGGGAACCACCTCTTCGAGGGGCACGTCAACCCGCTCCTCGGCGCGCCGCAACTTCATTTCCACCTGCCCCTTCTCAAGCGAGCGCTCACCCACCGTCAGGCGCAGGGGCACCCCGATCAGATCCGCGTCGTTGAACTTCACCCCCGGATTTTCCGGCCTGTCGTCCAGCAGCACTTCGACCCCGGCGGTCCCCAGTTCCCGGTACAAGCTTTCGGCGGCTTCGGCCGCTGGTCCTTCTCCCTTGGCCAGGGCCACCAGGTGCACCTGGCAGGGGGCCACCGACACCGGCCAGATCAGGCCCTGGTCGTCGTTGTGCTCCTCGGCGATACAGGCCAGGAGGCGGCCCACGCCGATCCCGTACGACCCCATGATTACGGGCTTGACCTGTCCCTCGGCATCCAGGAAGGTGCCGCCCATGGACTCGGTGTAGCGGGTGCCCAGCTGGAAGATATTGCCGACCTCGACCCCGCGCCAGGCGCGCAGCCGGGTCGCACACTCGGGACAGGTGTCTCCCTCCTGGGCCGCGGCGATATCGCAGACCAGATCGGCCTGGTAGTCGCGCTCGTAGTTGACGTTTTTGATGTGGTAGCCCTCCTGGTTGGCACCGGCCACCAAGTTGGGAGAGGACGGGATCGAATCGTCCGCCACCACCAGGGCGTTTTTCACGCCCATGGCCGAGCCATATCCGGGCTCGGCGCCCACCGCCCGGATCTCTTCCTCGCGCGCCGGCCGCATCTCCCGGGCCTTTATGGCATTGGCCAGCTTGGTCTCGTTGACCTCCATATCGCCCCGAATCACCGCCAGCACGAACCTTTCGACCTCTTCCTCGCCCTCGGTGAGGGTGGCCACCATGAAGACCGCCTTGGCGGTTTTGCTCTGGGGTACCTCCAGCAACTGGGCCAGGGCCTCGATGGTGGGGGTATCCGGGGTGGCAATTTTCTCCATTTCGGCCGCTTCTTCCCGGGCGGCAACCCCCTTTTTGAAGAGGGCTATCTGACGATTGGCCGCGTACCCGCACTGCGGGCACATTACCAGGGTGTCCTCGCCGATCGGATTGAGGTACATGTACTCGTGCGCCACCTGCCCGCCCATCATGCCCACGTCGGAGCGGACCGCCACGGTGGACAGGCCACAGCGGTTGAAGATGTTGAAATAGGCCTGATAGTGGGCCCGGTACTGGGCCTCCAGGCCCACCTGATCCGCGTCCAGGCTGTAGCTGTCCTTCATGGTAAACTCCCGCACCCGGATCAGCCCCGAACGGGGCCGCGGATCGTCGCGCCACTTGGTCTGGAGGTGGTAGATCAGCTGCGGCAACTGGCGATAGGAACGGATCTCCTTGCGAACCAGGTCGCCCACTACCTCTTCGTGGGTCATGGCCAGCACCATATCGCGGTCGGACTTGTCCTGAAAGCGCCCCATTTCGCTGCCCACCTGGTACCAGCGCCCGGTCTCCTTCCAGATGTCGGCCGGGTGCACCACCGGCATGGTGATCTCCTGGCCGCCGATGGCGTCCATCTCCTGGCGGATGATGTTCTCCACCTTGTTCAAGGAACGTCTGGCCAGGGGCAAATACGAGAAAATGCCGCTGGCCAACTGGCGGATGTACCCGGCCCGCAGCAACAGCTGGTGGCTCGCCACTTCGGCGTCGGCCGAGCTTTCGCGCCAGGTCCGGCTGAACAATTTGCTCATTCGCATCGGGTCATCTCTCCTGATTGTACAGAAAAACCGCCGCGAGTCAGGCTCGACGGCGGGATAGTGGATCAGACTCCTAATAAAGCTACATCACCGTCGATACCTGTCGCACAGGGTGGCAAGGTCGCAAGACACTCGGGCATGCAGGGTAGTAGCTCATGGCGTTTCACCCGCGAACTTTGTTTAAAAAAACTTATTCAGTTGCGCACCCTAAGTCAAGGGCTTGGGGTCCCTTGCTGCCTTATCACCTCTTCTTCCCGACCAGAGCCCGCATGGCCCGGTACATAATAGCGAGCGAAAACAGCACCCAGATCAAGGCGATCGGATAGGCCAGTTGCGGCACCCCCCAGTAGTGGGCCAGGATGCCCGCGTCGGTCAGTTCGGCGTGCAGCCACAAATCGGTATAGAAATCGTAGAGGCTATAAAGGCACAGCATCATCCCTATCCAGGTAGCCGCGGCCACAGCCGCGCGCTGCGATTTTATCGCCATTGCGACCAGGATCAGGCCGCTGAAAATCCCCAGGTAGAAATCCATCCCGCCCACGGGGGTGTAGCCCATGGTCATGCCCATGCACACCGCCCCGACCAGCAGGAGCAGGAGTCGTTGCGCCTGGGGCAGGATGCCGGTGTAGATCAACAGGGTGCCCAGCAGGGCCGAGCCCACGTACCCAGCCGCGGTGATCAGGGGGAAAAAACCACCCTGGGCCAAGGTGTGACCGGACTCGTTGGGATTGGTTCGCATCTCCAGCACCTCCCCACCCGTGAGCAAGGCAGCGCCGGCGTGGCAGACCTCGTGCACCATGACCACGAACAAGCGGAAGGGCATGATCAGCGGGCTTTCCCACAGGGCCAGAGCCACGATCGCGCCCAGGAGATGGTAGCGGAAGCACCAGAGAATCCGGAAGATATAGGCAATTCTCTCGAGGGATTGCATCCCTTGAATATGAAAAAAAGCGTCCGGTCAGGCCAGACGTTTCTAAGAAGCCCTCAACCCGTCTCGGTCCCCCCGTATCAGCGGCGGCCGACCGGGACCGCCGGGTTGCCATTTGCGGGGCGGCAGCAACGGTTGGAGGAGCGGCCATTGCGCGTCAATCAGATCTGTCGGATATTGAGGGGACGTACTCATTGGAGACCTTTCGTTTCAGGATGCGGAGCTTGTCGAAACCTGAAGGTGTTCGGTGAGGACGCTTCCGGCCAGGCCGCGCCGACCCCAAAAACCATCGGACAACGCCGTTCAAATAGACTAAACTTTCTCGAACCCATGCCCCAAACCAACGAAACCTCCTTCAACGTCCGGCTGTTGGACGTGCTGCGGACCAAGCATCCGCGCTGGCGCAGAGCAACAGGACCGTCCCTTAAAAAAGGAAGGGACTTATGGACCTTGAGTTGAAAATTGAGAATTTTGGACCCATCGACGAGGCGACCATCCAAGTTGGCCGGTTCACGGTATTCGCCGGGCCGAACAACACCGGCAAGACGTTCGTGTCAAAGATGCTGTATTCGATTCTCGGTGCGAGGAATGCGAATTATGCGCGAGTGTTTTTGGCTGTGATAGCCCGCCCCATAGAATCGAATTTGCAACTTTTCGAGCAGAGCGGTCGAGTGGTAGAAGAACGCCCCTTGTCCGCAATTAAAAAGGGACTCCAAAAGATCGACTCTATCCTACGGGAGGCGTTCTCAAGTTATCCGAGCCAAAATGAAATTGATCGGCTCAAGGCGGTTCATCCCGAATTGATGGCTGAAATCGAGGAGATAAAGGCCCATTCCCAAGCCCTTAAAAGCAACGTTAAGATAAAAGAAGAAGACCTTTATGCTCGCAGTCTCGAAAACTGCATAAGCATTTTGGAAAGCAATTTCATGGATGGGGAATCGGCGATTGAGTGGGGACAGCATTCCAAGCTTCGCCAGAACATACAGGGAAATTTTCAAGCATCTGATCTTTCAAATCTCAAGGGGGACGGCGATTCCCCTTTTTACTTTAGCGTTGAAGGAGTGGGGGAATTACGGGAAACAGAAAAGTTTTTCACGTTCACTCCCTATCCGCAAATCGTTCAAAACATGCAGTCATTCCCTGAAGCCTTCTATTTAGAGTCTCCGCTTTATTGGAAACTAAAAAGTGCCCTGGAGTCGATTAAGCTCAATCCACGTTCTCCTTTCAGGGATTCTTTGAACGGAGTCCCGGATTACTTCTACGACATGGCCGTTGCCCTCAGAAAGAAGCGTATCGAACATCCTTTCTCCAGGATCCATGAAGGTCTGCACGATGCGATTGGCGGGCGGATTTCACTGAGTGAAGCGGGCGATCTTGAATTCCAACAAAACGGCAAGTCGATTCCGCTCTCTCTCACGTCGGCGGGGGTTGCAAACATGGGAATGCTGGCCTTGCTGATTGAGCGAGGGGCCTTAGACCGAGGATCTTTTCTTTTTATCGATGAACCTGAGTCGAATCTCCATCCGGCTTGGCAAGTTGAGATGGCGGCGTTCCTCTTTGAATTAGCCCGTCAGGGGGTCAATGTGGTGGTCTCCACCCACAGCATGACGATCCTCAAGTGGCTTGAGGTGCATGTAAAGGAAAAACCGGAAGACCGGGAACTGGTCAAGTTGAATAAGTTTCCGCCGGACGCCGAATGGAACGACGACATGGACGCGGTGATGGCAGAAGTCAAACAGTTGTTGACTAAGCCTTTCTCTGATCTCTACATCAAAGGGCTGTAGAATGCCCTTATCCCAATTCGCCGAGCCAATAAGCTCTGCCGGCGGCGGCCTAAAAGCGTATCGGATGGACAGCACAGTGAGAGAGTCCGACATGCGCCGCGCCGCCGGACTTGGGACATGCGAGTGCTGCGACTATGTAACGATCAGCAAGGACAGCCAAAGCATTGTTTTTATTGAGGAAACCGACTTAGAGCGCACGATAATTGATTTCAAAGAAAAATATGATTACCTCAACGACGACGACCAGGTTGACTTGCTTTACGACGAAGTTCTTAAAGGGCACCGGCTTAAACTTTACGGGTCGATGTTGGTCCTGTGTCGCCTGTCAAGCTCGCGGGGCAATGTGAGAGCGTTTCTGCCAGAGAATGAGTTTCAGTTCTGGCTCGTAACGACCAGCACGGCTTCGTCGGACTCTGTTATACTGATAGATCACCTGACAGACAAGTTGAGAGATTTTCTAAAAAGTCCATTAACCAGAGAGATGATGAATGTGGTCGATATTATTCCGTCAACTGAGCTGGCCGAAAAACTATCGGACAACGCCATTCAAATAGACTAAACTTTCTCGAACCCATGCCCCAAACCAACGAAATCGCCTTCAATGTCTGGCTGTTGGACGTGCTGCGGACCAAGCATCCACGCTGGCGCGACCGCACCGGCGTGGAGCAACACGGCGTCTTCCGCGAGACCGCCCGGCGGCCGGACTTGGTCATTCGCCCGCCGGGCGGCATTCCGGTCGTCCTCGAAACGGAGTTTCTGCCGGCGCACAGCGTCGAGGAAGACGCCCAAGCCCGCCTGGGGAAATTCTTGCAGTACAACGGCGATAGAATCGAGCAGACCATCGCCGTCCAGATTCCACGGGAACTGAGCCGGGTGCCGCAGGCAGACTTGGAGCAGCATATCGAGGCCGCCGAGTTCCGCTACTGCACGTATTCGCTGCAAGCAGCGGGCACTGCCGTGCGCTGGCCGGCCACGGGCTGGCTCGACGGCAGTGTTGACGATCTTGCCAGTTGTATTGAAAACGTCTCACTGTCCGAGCGGCTGCTCACCGAGGGAACGCAGATTCTGGAGCAGAGCATCGGCGAGGCCGCCGGCAAGTTGCGCGAAACAGCCGGCTCCCACGCGCTGGAGAATATGGCGCAGTCCCTCCATCAAGAGGACGGCGAGCAAACCTCGCGCATGGCCATGGCCATCGTCGCCAACGCCCTCGTCTTCCATACCGCGATTGTTGAAGCGCACGGCATCGAAACCATCGACGAGTTGCGTATACCTGGGCTCAACGACGTCAGCAAGAGCCGTTTGCTCAAGTGTTGGCAGCATATCCTCGATAACATCAACTACTATCCGATCTTTCGCATTGCCTCCGACTTGCTCCTGCCGATCCCCGACGGCACGGCGAATGCGGTCCTCAACCGCCTCGCTCAGGCGGCCAGCGACTTAGCGGGCTTGGGGGCTACCACCTTGCACGATCTCTCCGGGCGCATGTTTCAACGGCTCATCGCCGACCGGAAGTTCCTCGCCACGTTCTACACCCTGCCGACCTCGGCGGCTCTACTCGGCGAGCTGGCGGTGGCCCGTTTGGACGCGGAAACGGATTGGTCCGACCCGGAGGCCCTTACCAGTCTCCGAGTCGCTGACCTAGCCTGTGGCACAGGTGCCCTACTTTCGGCAGCGTACCGCGCTATATCGGTGCGCTACCGGCGAATCGGCGGCGACGATCAGGCGCTGCACCAGCAGATGATGGAACGCGCCCTCATCGCTGCGGACATCATGCCGGCCGCAACCCATCTTACCGCGTCCATGCTGTCGAGCGCCCATCCAGGGACGACCTTGGACAATACCCAAGTCTACACCCTGCCCTACGGACAGCAGGGACCGAAAGGACGGTACGCACTGGGGGCCCTCGACCTGATAGAGGAAGACGTTACGCCGTCGTTATTCATGACCGGCGTCCACGTGGCCAAAGGTACGGATGCGAATGTAGAGGCGCACCCCCAGATGGTCCTCGCCCGCACATCGGCCGATCTGGTGATTATGAATCCCCCTTTCACGCGGCCGACAAATCACGAGACGGCCGATGTGCCGGTGCCATCGTTTGCCGGGTTGGGCACCAGTGAAGAGGAACAGTGGGCCATGAGCCGTCGGTTGAAGAGGATAAACGCCCAGCTAAAAAAGAGCACAACGACGGCGGGCCACGGCAACGCCGGGCTGGCTTCCAACTTCGTCGATCTCGCCCACGTCAAGACCAAGCCGGGCGGCGTCCTTGCGCTGGTGCTACCGGCGGCGTGTGTAAGCGGTAGCTCTTGGGAGGACGCCCGGCACTTGCTGGAACGCGAGTACGAGAACCTCGCCGTGCTTACCATTGCGGCGCACGACCAGACCGACTGGGCCTTTTCAGCCGATACCGGCATGGCCGAGGCCCTCGTGGTAGCCACCAAGTGCCGCGCCGGACGCAAGGGATGCGGGGAAACCCTGTTCGTCAATCTCCACCACCGGCCGCGCAGCCTCGCGGAAGCCTTTGAGATGGCGCGGGCGGTGCGCCGGCTCTCGCCCCAAGCGCGGCAAGGGCGGCTGTGTGTGGGCGACCGCGAGACCATCGGTACCTACATTCGGGCACCTTTGAGCCAAGGCGGTTGCGCGTCCCTCCGCGAAACCACGCTCGCCGACGCCGCCCTTGGATTGTCGGCAGGAACGCTCCGGCTGCCCCAAGGATACTCCGCTCCGCTTGCCACGATTCGCCTCGGGGCTATTGGCAAGAAGGGACTGCTCGACCGCGACATCTCCGGGAAGACCAGCAACGGAGCACCGCGAGGGCCGTTTGAAATCATTCCCATTCAGGGAGTGCCGCAGTATCCGGTGTTATGGGGCCACGACGCCGAGCGCGAACGGGGTCTCGTCGTCCCGCCCGATAGCGAGGGAGAGGTGCGCCCCAGCTGCGACGCCCGTGCGGTCACGGCCTGGAACGCAACCGCCTCGCGGCTGCACTTCAACCGCGATTTTCGGATCAACTCGCAAAGCCTCACCGCCTGTCTCACGCCGGCCAAAGCGATCGGAGGGAGGGCGTGGCCCAACTTCATCCCGGAGCAAAACGAGTGGACTCTACCCCTCGTCTTGTGGTCCAACACGACGCTGGGACTCCTCGCCTTCTGGTGGGTCGGAACCCGACAGCAGCAGGGCCGGGCGTGTCTCACGATCACCCAGTTGCCCCGCCTGACGGTCTTGGACCCGCACTCCCTCAGCCAAGAGCAGCTAGCCCAAGCCGAGGCCATCTTTGAGCGGTTCAAGGAAAAGGAATTCCTGCCGGCCAACGAGGCGTATCGGGACGACGCTCGCCAAGCCCTCGACCGCGCCGTCTTGGTGGACCTGTTGCACCTTCCCAAAGCAGCCCTCGAACCGCTCGCCATTTTGCGCGACCAATGGTGCGCCGAGCCGAGCGTCCACGGCGGCAAGAAGACGCGAATTGACCTTAAGGATTGACGATGGAATTACTCGGCCGGAAGCAGTGGATAATTCCATTCAGGTAAATCCGCATCAAAAAGGATGCGCATCTGCTCTTTGATTTCCCGGGTTACTTTTCGTCCGGTCTGATAGACCTTCATCCGTGATCGGTTAAGGCGCATATAGCGCGATATGATGCATTTTTTGAGTTAATGAATCTCTCGTACGATTAGGATCACGGGCTTCATGCCAGAGGAGTTGGGTTAGCTTGAGGGATCGAGGTTTTCTTCCGGCCTGCCGCAGCACGTCCTGTAAGAGTCGAGCACTGAGGTGGGTCAATACGGCGGCCAATCTCAAAAAGGGAAAGAGCCCTTCTTTCTCTTCCTGGTTTTCTTTGTGCTGTCTGTTTTTCGGCATGGAGTAGGCCGGTCGCTGTTGCAGCACCGGCTCGATATGGCGACTGACGATCAGGGTCAGAATCGCCGCATAGATGAGGGTATGGAGGATGTGAGGATGGGTGGTGGGAAAGCCCTCCAGTTGGTAGAAAGACTTGAGCGGTTTGAAAATCAGCTCAACTAGCCATCGCGCCGAGTAGAGTTGGGCAATGGCTTCAGCGGAGAAAGACGGTGGATCGAGACTGGTCAGATACAGATGATACTGGCGCGTCTGGGGATCTTTGATCCCCACCAGACGGAAGCGTCTTCGCCCCCGACGTTGTTTGCCTTGGTAGCGTTGTTTGCGAAAGGTAATCTCGACCTCGGCATCGAGGATATCGCGTCGGATTCGGGACAATACACTGGGGAGGGTATGACCCATCAGGTCGTGGTCACTCCCTCGATGGAGATTGACCAAAAGCGGCGCACATCCTTCTTTCAATCGGCACACGAAGAAGCCTTTTTCTTGGTCGATTCGGTCGAGTAACGCCTACTTGAAATAGCCCAGGTCAAACAGCAGAAGACGACCCTGGACCCATTCGGCCACGCGCAAGACCTGCCCATCAGCGGTGCGCTCCGAGGTTAACCGCACCTGATGTTGGCTGGTACCCAATACCGACAACACCAGATGCAGTTTGGCGGCTGCCTGGGTGTGGTTGGTACGACACGCCGCGTAGGTTTTGCTCAAGGTATCATGGAGTCGCAAGACGGTGGCATCGGAGATGAGCACATCGCGGAACGCCGACAGCGCCCCTTGATCGTGGGCATGGTTTTCGAACATCGGCTGCAAGGCGCGATCACAGGCCTGACTGAGGAAAACGACCAACGACGGGGTGAAACGGTCATAGAAGGAAGAGGCTGCCAACAGCGTGCCGGTGGCTTCTTCATAGGCCCGCCGCAAGCCTGCTATATCGCGTCGGTCGCCGATGCCAAACGACAGAAGCAAGGTCCAGAACAGGGAGACCGGATCGACTTTCCGTTGCCGTTGAACCATGCCTACTTCACGTGCTTGGGCTTCCAGCCAGGAGGAAGGAAAAAGGTGACACCGCTGTTTTTCAATCGTATTTTCTGTCTTACAGGTCATAGTCTTTACTCCGCATCAGGTGAAAGATGGCTGTCTTTCCCACCTGAAAGAAGTAAAGCTATGACCTTTGTTTTTCAAACAATTACGAGAAATCTATCCGCTTAACCGATCACGGATGGATAGACCTTATTCAGGAGGTGGACGCGCCCCCGTAACCCCGTTTTCGTCGTGGCCTTCGCCATCAATTCTTTGACGCGCTTGATACCGGTAAAAAGGACGCCTTGACAAACCCGGTGCCCAGGGGGAAATAAGCGATGATCGATCGGGTTGTATTTGGACGTATAAGGAGGAAAATGAGCGACCCGAATAACCCACCCGATTTCTTCGGCAAAGCGTTGCAGTGCCACTTTGAAGAGGACCCTCCGACAGCCGTTACGACCACCACGGTCGCACCGCATCAGGATCGAGGTGGCTTCCGGATACTCGTATCGTCCTCGATAGCGCCCCCATCGGCGTAGGCTATCGACGGCGAATTCGGGGGTATCGTGACGGGTACCCAGGTGGAGGTGTCCGTGATTCTTCTTCAGATCGTAAATGCCGTGCGGGATGACTACGCCTTCGGCCAGAGATGGATAGTCATGATCCAGCGTTTCGAGCGGCTCTCGACCGTAGAGGGTTCCGGCACGATACCGATCGCCGATCAATTCTTTTTTTTGTGTCGATGCTGATGATCGGATGGGGACTGTCGGCATACGCCTCTTTCCGCCGGGCGATCTTGGTAAACGGCTCATCCCGTCGAGGGACATCCCCCGTGCGTTTCTTCTTGAGGGCTTTACGGCGTACAAAACCATGCTTCTTCAACGGCTTCTTGACGACCGTCTCACTGAGGTAGATGCCATGGGCCTGCAAGCCCTTGATGCGCTCAATGAGCCGGCTCGTGAAAAGCAGGGCAAACACAAGCATCCGACCTATGCCTTGGTCGATTCGCAATCGGTTAAGACCCAATATGCCCGTCAACATCGAGGCACCGATGGGGGAAAAAAGCTCAAAGGCCGTAAACGCCACATCGCCACCGATACCCTAGGCAACATGCTCACCGTCCAAGTCCTGACCGCTAATGTGGCCGATACCAACCAAGGATGGGACGTATGCGACCAAGTCGCGGAAAAGTATGATTCGGTAGGGTGTAGCCTCGTTTTTACGCTGCGATTCTGTGAATTGTTATAGGTGTGGTTTGCTGCAGGTACCAGTTCCAAAAAGCATCCCATCGTTTCGATTGAACGAGGACTCGTAGATTAAGAATCTGCTGGCCTCCCTTGCGCGTCCAGCGCATACCGCTGCGTTTGAGTCGGTGGCCGACGAGGGTCTTGGCAGCGGCCTCCACGGGGCCACTGGAGAGGATCAACCCCAAGGCATGGTAGCGGGCGTATTCCATTTTATCCCGGTTGTTGCGGAAGTAGCCCAGTTCGACGCTCGCTTGGCGATAGCGTTGCGAACCTCTTCGCAGTTTGCGGCGGTGGTAGGACAGGGAGCGGATCAGTCCCTTTATGGCATCGGGTTCATGGCGCAATTTGTGCCGCCAGCATCGGTACCAGCGATCCGTTTTCGTCGTCGCCTTGCCGAAGAGGGACTCGGCGGCCTTGGACAGGTGGTGCGCCGCGTGATAGAAGTCTAGAATGCGGGTAAACCCGTCGAACACACTCTGCTGGTCCACAGTATGCCAGATCGCTCGTTTGCCGTCGGCCAACACGACTCGATGGTCATAGCCCCCCTGCTGCAAGGCCTGGGCCGTCTGGTCCACCAAGCCGTTGACCAGGGTCTCCATCTTGGCTTGGGGCATACGCGCGGCATAGCGCACATCAACGCGTTGGGGTTCTTCCGTCTTTGGATCCAACGGCGTCCGGTAGGTAGCGACCATGCCCACACCCGCCTCCTTCCAAGCGGTGGGCACGCTGTGGGGGTGGGTGGCCATCGGTCGTTGGGGTGGGCGTCCGCGTTTGGGCGCTGGCTCGCGCAGGGGCACAGTGACGCCGTCCCAACTCACCACCAGGGTGTCGCCCTCCGCATTTAGGGGCGCGGCCTCTTGCAAGGCCCGCTCCAGCGATTCGGCGCCGTCCTCGGCACCCTGCCCGACGGTGGTCAACAGGCGCTGAAGCGCGGTGCGCGAGGGCGGCTGGGGCAGCACTTCACGCAGGCTGTCCTCGACTTCGGACGGGAC
This sequence comes from Candidatus Latescibacterota bacterium, assembly GCA_965219385.1. Classification (GTDB taxonomy): domain Bacteria; phylum Latescibacterota; class UBA2968; order UBA8231; family UBA8231; genus CBDCNM01. Next base: position 1,236,584 of record CBDCNM010000001.1, read on the forward strand.
CAGGCGGGCCCCCAGAAAGGCCGTCACGCGCTCCAGCGCTGGCACCATGAAACGATTCACCATGCCGCAGCGCTCATCCAAAGGCACCCGGCTTGCTCCGCCCCGATCGTGCTGATACAGCCGTCGGGGCACCACCACCTTGCCCCACAGGGTCATCCACTCCTTGTTGACCACTTGCTTGAATCGGTACACCCGATCCTCATTTACCACCGTGTCCTCAGCGATCTCACAGCCTTGTGCCAGGTGTTGGAACCCGGCCCGACCAATGTCGTCCAAAGAGGCTCGAAGCTCGTTCATCACCTCGCCGAATGCCTCCGGTCCTGATTGCTCCGACTGCAGGTGTTGCTCCCAGTGGAGGACATTTTCTTGCAATTTCGCTATACAAGCACTCAGATTCTGTGTATCTTCCATCTGGGACCCCCTTCCGGGTTTTGGGCGTAAGTGGTTACACCCAAAGATACATTCATACCCCGATTTGGGGTCCCTCTTTTTGAAAAAAGATGCGTAAATCAAAACCTACACCCATTCGGTAGAAGCCTTCTGCGGCGACCAAGGATATCGTGGAACCACGGTCGAATTCGTCGAAATCCTGTTGGGGTTGCGACTCGATATAGCCGATAAGCCAACCCAAGGGTTCCAAGTGGTACCCAAACGCTGGATCATCGAACGAACCTTTGCTTGGTTGGGCGGATTTCGTCGCTTGGCCAAGGACTTTGAAATACGCACCCGCTCCGCAGAAAATATGATTCGTATCGCCATGATAAAGATTACCGTCGCTAAATGTGTCTGAATAACTCAACAGCTTCTTAAGGCGGAAGCGATAGGCTGAGGAAGGGTGAGCGTCCAAGGCGAGGATGACCCAAGAAGACGTGCGCCAAGGTGACTATTTGCGCCGCCTTGGGTCAGATGCAGAGCCCCTGCGCGGTCAATACAATGTCGCGGGTTGGTGACGCAACCTCTTTGAGAAGCTGTTTTAGAATTCAGATTTTCCACCGATTCTCTTGACCAAGAGGTGAATCATCGCAATGTAAATAAAGGCTTCGCTATTTCGGGGTAGGACTTCATAGTCCTTGGAAAGGCGCCGAAAATTCAATAACCAGGCAAAGGTGCGCTCCACCACCCAACGCCATTTCATCACTTGAAATCCCTGGCCTTCTCGCTGGACCACTGCCAGGTCAATTTTGTGCGTCCGCTTCAAACTTGCAACCCATGCCTTGATGGCCTCGCCGCGATACCCACCATCGACCCATAGCTTTCGAAGGCGGGTCAAGCCAGCGGCAAAATAGGCTTTGAGCAACACCTTCAACCCGTCCGGATCGGCACCGTCGGCAGGCGAGACAAACGCGGAGATGATAAGCCCCAAGGGGTCAACAAGGAGAGGGCGCTTGCGGCCATTGACCTTCTTGCCAGCATCATAACCCTTTGATTCACCTTGGGTTGCAGTCTTGATGCTTGGGCTGTCTATAGAGCCTGCCGAAGCGGTGGGCTTGCGGCCTTGACGGCGCCTTTCCCTTCTGGAGAGTGCCGGATGGATCTGCCTCCAGATGCCTTTTTTGCTCCAGGTGTTGAAATACCCATACACGGTTTGCCAGCACCCATACTCCTTGGGCAGCATCCGCCACTGACCGCCCGTTTGGGTCACATACACAATGGCGTTGAACCCCTCGCGCAGAGGAACCGGTGGACGACCGCGACTCCCGGGATGCCATTTGCGTTTGGGAAGGAGGGTGAGGAGAAGTTGCCATTGCGCTTCGATCCAATCGGTCGGATATGGTCTGAGCGTATTCATCTTCATCCTTTCGTTTCAGGTGGTTTGGGACAACCTGAATTTGGATAGATGAATACGCGCTTTTCAACTCTTTTTTTAACCCCTCACATTTTTAAAACAGCTTCTTAGCTCGACTTTATCCATTTATGTAGCGTACGAGACGGTGTGTATCAAGCGGTTGAGTAGGCTTCGAGGGATTTTTATCAGGTCGTGTTGGTTGGGCAGGTTGGAAAAAGCCTGCCAGAGCCGTTGTCGGACCCAGGCCACGGCATCGGAAAAGGTGGGTTTTCGTTTGCCATACCAGGCCGTGGCATGGCAGGGGGAGGCGCTTTTGGGGGCCAGCCGATTGGCGATGAGGGCGACCAGACTAAACAAGGCCAAGATGACCGGCGTGGTCCGGGCAATGGCCCGCTCATTCCATTGGCGTTGGGTTTCCATGCCCAGATGGGCGCGGGCTTCCTCAAAGGTAGTTTCTACCGACCAGCGTTGGAGAAAATAGGTCAGCATTTGCCGAGGGGACAGACGCACATCGGTCGAGAGCAAGGCTTGGGGCGCGAAGCGGCCGGCCGGGTCTCGGATCAGCAGCCAGCGGAGGGGCACGGCGGGCAAGCCAGTGTGATACCACAGCGCCGTTTGGCTGTAGGTTTCCACTGTATAGGGGCCGGCGGCATACCACCGGTCCAGGGTGAGGGGGTGCCAAGGGGTAGTCGGATCGTTCAGGTGCTGCTGGAGGGTGGGCTGCCGGGCGCCTTTGCCGCGGGGGCGTCCCCGCGTGTGCGGCGTGCGGGTTGGTGGTGGGTCATACAGGGCCGCATCCAACCGCAAGCGGGTAATCAGCCCCACGTGGGGCCGAACCGCGTCGAGAAAGGCCAAGGCGGAGAAGGTGCTATCGGCGACCACGACCAGCCGGCGGGTGGGCAGCCAGCGCGCTACCAGCTTGAGCATAGTCTGCCCCCGTTGCAACAGGGTGAGGGGGGTGCGCTGGCGCTGAGTATAGTAGCGGGCCGACGGACACAGCACACTCATAAAGGGTAAGGCCCAACTTCGATCCGCCCAAGGGATAGGCGCTACCAGCATCAACGACAGCCAGCGCAAGCCGCTAGCCTTGACCAGGTGGGGCCCACTCGAGCGGACGGGATCCCGGTAGATGCCTCGGGCCCCAATCTGGGCGCCCCGGCGCCGCTCGATGGTCTCATCCAGGCCCAGGACCAGGGGCCCGTGGGGGGCAAAGGCGGCCACCAACGCCTGGAGGAGTAGCTTACTGCCGGCCAGGGGCGACCACACACAGCGGTTGAGGATCCGGTGGTAGGTTTGAAAGGTAGGCTGTTGGCTCAAGCCCAACACCTCCAACACGGCGCTGACCGTGCGTTTACCCGGGGCTAACAGCGCCCCGACCAACAGCGTCTGAGCCTGCGGCCAAACGCGGCTCGAAAAAAGGGGGGCAAAGGGCGACAAAATCGTTATTATATCTTTCGGCAGGGGGCTCATCGGTTTCTCCTGGGCTGTCGATGCTTGGATACCATCAACAGTACGGAGGATACCGGCCTCCTGCCATGCGCGTTTGGATAAAATCGAGCTTAGGAGTAACGGAGGACAAGATGGACAAGCTGAACGTTTTTGATGGCTACCTGCACTGTCAGTCAGGTACGGAAAACCGCCTCACCTGGGCTCTGATGAACCTGACCCGCATGTCTCCGATCATCCGTGCGGCATTTCTAGATCTTGTCCGAGAGCGACAGAAGCAACCGATACCTGCATTGACGACCATGAGGGAACAGAAATGCGTCGTTCAGACGCAGACCGGGACGCTGGAGGCAAAGGAAGGACGCCTTGTGGCGATTGGGATCACTGCTGAAGGAGGGGATGTCGATGCCGAAATCCAGCCGAAGGACAGGAATGCGATCTACGATGGCGTAGTGACCTTTATCGCACCAGAGAGCCGGCAGCATCAGCAGGGGAGTTTAACCCTCACTGTCGAGAGCAAACTCGGTTCCGAGGTCGGATCATGGCAGTTGATGCCAAGCGAGGCGAGTTTAGGTGAGGAGCGACAAATTGAAGTGGATCCGCAGGCCGTGATCCTAGCATGGCGGGATATTGTCAGTACTCTCACCGACCTTGAACTGAGAGGATTGGTCAGCCCGGCAGAGGAGGTGCTCATCCGAGACTTCATCGACTATGTCGCAGCCAAACATCCAAAGCTCAATCCATTCGATCAATTCGCGGTGTGTAGAGACGAGCTGGGCCTCCTGAATCGGCGATGCGAAGCGATCATGCGGAAGATTGACCGAACCGAGGCATGGCATCGATCGTCGCCCATCATCGCTGTGGATTTCTCCGCTTTCAAGCAGATCTGGCTGTGGGCAGAAAGGGGTGAAGGATCATGGCAGATTATACTTGGTCTCTGGCCAGGTGACACTATGGCACAAGCACGCAAATTCTGGCCGAAGGTTAATACCAAGAGGCTCCTGGCCTTGCAGGCCAAAGATTGGCTGCTGGCGCCGAACCTGCACTTCTCGTTCGCGGCGTCACATCTTCACTGGGCGGACACGCCGCTTGCGGTGAACGAGTACATCGAGCTGTGGAAGTCCGGCGAGATGGAGATTGCCTCTCTCTACCGAGACGATGCCGGTTCCTATCGCCATAATTGGGACCGTCTGGTCGCCAAACGCCTGATTTCCCCTGAAGACGTGACGCCGCTTCAAGAAGTGACGACCGAGACAAACCGCGACCGGATATTCATGTCACCTGGCCTCAGTATTAGCTACACATGGTCGGCGAAGCAAGCCGCCCAATTCGATAGAGATGGTACCTTCGTGTGTGAGGCCAAAGAACGGATCCGCGAGGCGACCGAGACCTGGGGCGAGGTTCCCGAGTTCTGCCGGGAGTAGCGCAACGCCATTCCGAATCGGGACTACTGCGAGCCAAACCAGACCGGCAATCCGCTGAAAGAAGATCTTCAAGGAGCCCCTTGACCGTAGAAAACGAAGTCATGGAGTTGCCGGACAAGCCGGGCTTCGGGATCGAGTTGATCAACGACGTCGCTAAGACTTTAATTTTGTAGGAATCAATAATCACGGGCCACGGGCCACTGTCAGGAGTGAAACATAATGACGACAACGCGACAGAGACGGGCACCCTCCAGCACAGAGACTGAGCAGACCGGAAACGGCACCACCACCGGCTACGAGTCCGAGCTGTGGCAGATGGCGGATGCGCTACGAGGCAGCATGGACGCCGCCGAATACAAGCACGTCGTCCTCGGTCTGCTCTTCCTCAAGTACATCTCCGACGCCTTTGAGGAGTGGTACGCCCAACTAAAAGCCGAGCAGGTTCTCGGCGCCAATCCCGAGGACCCGGACGAGTACCGCGCCGAAAATATCTTCTGGGTGCCTCCCGAAGCACGCTGGGAACACCTCAAGGCGCAGGCGCGGCAGCCCACCGTCGGCCAGCGGGTGGACGAGGCCATGGCCGGCATCGAGCGCGACAACCCCGCCCTCAAGGATGTGCTGCCCAAGGACTACGCCCGTCCCGTCTTGGACAAGCAGCGCCTCGGACAGCTCATAGACCTCGTGAGCAATATCACCGTCGGCGACGCCGAGGCCCGCTCCAAGGATGTGCTGGGCCGCGTCTATGAGTACTTCCTTTCTCAGTTCGCCAGCGCCGAAGGCAAGCGAGGCGGCGAGTTTTACACCCCGCGCAGCCTAGTCAAGCTCCTAGTCGAGATGCTGGAGCCTTACCGGGGCCGGGTCTATGACCCCTGCTGCGGCTCTTCGGGCATGTTCGTCCAGTCGGTGGAATTCATCGAAGCCCACACCTCGGGCAACGGCAACGGCGGCAGCGCCCGCTCAGGCATTTCCATCTACGGTCAGGAGTCTAACTACACTACCTGGCGGCTGGCCAAGATGAACTTGGCGATCCGGGGCATTGAGGGTCAGATTGCCCACGGCGACAGCTTCCACAACGACCGCCACCCCGACTTAAAGGCCGACTTCATCCTCGCCAATCCGCCGTTCAATATCTCCGATTGGGGCGGCGAGCGCCTGCAAGACGACCAGCGCTGGCAGTACGGGGCACCGCCGAAGGGCAACGCCAACTTCGCCTGGGTGCAGCATATCGTCCACCATCTCGCGCCCACAGGTGCGGCGGGCTTTGTGTTGGCCAATGGCTCTATGTCGTCCAACCAGTCGAGAGAAGGGGACATCAGAAAAAGTCTGATAGAAGCCGACTTGGTGGACTGCATGGTCGCGCTGCCCGGTCAGCTTTTCTACTCGACCCAGATACCGGCCTGCCTTTGGTTCCTGTCTCGCAATCGGCGCAATGGCAAACACCGCGACCGCCGGGGCGAGATTCTGTTTATCGACGCGAGGAAGCTGGGTTTGATGGTGGACCGCACCCACCGCGATTTTGCCCCAGAGGACATCACCCGCATCGCCAGTGCGTATCACGCTTGGAGGGGCGAGGAGGGTGCGGGCGACTACGAAGACGTTCCCGGCTTTTGCAAGAGCGCGTCGCTGGAAGAGGTCCGCAAGCACGGCTACGTCCTCACGCCGGGGCGCTACGTTGGAGCCGAGGTACAGGAAGACGATGGGGAGCCTTTCGCGGAGAAGATGCAGCGGCTCACGGCTCAGTGGCGGGAGCAGCAGGCCGAGGCTGTTAGGCTGGACGCGGCTATTGCGGCTAATCTGAAGGCCCTCGGGTTTGGAGACAAGCAATGAACTACACCGACCAAGAGATCGGGTGCCAACTTCGCTTAGGCGAGGATAGCCAATGGGAATTTAAGCAGATCGAGTTTTCCGGGAGCCGTCCAAGAAGTCCGAGCCGAGATGATTGGGCCGACGAGATCGCCGCTTTTGCCAACACGGACGGCGGCGTACTACTCTGTGGCGTCACCGACGCAGGCGAAGTTCAGAGCATGTCGCGCGAACAGATCGTCGAGTTGGACTCTGTCCTGGTCGCGGTTAGCTCTGACGCCATCAGACCAGCCGTTCGCATCAGCACCTATCACAGAGAACTGGATGGCAAGCGGTTGCTCCTAGTCGAAGTACCCCAAAGCGAATCGCAGCATGATAGTCCAGGCGGCAGCTATGTTCGGGTAGGTGGGCCAAAACGCCGAATGACAAGCGATGAGCGGCTGAGCTTGGCGCAACGGCGGGGACAAGCGCGGTTCCTTTGGTTCGATAAGCAGCCCGTGCCCAACACCGGATTGGGAACGCTGGACGAAGCCCTGTGGAGACCGTTGTTGAGCGCGGAAGGCAGGGCTGACCCAGAAGCGGCCTTGGAAAAAATGGGCCTTATCGGACGCGACGAACACGATACGGTGCGAGCGACCGTAGCCGGCCTCCTCTTTTGCAGCCACACACCGGAAGAATGGCTGCCCAATGCCTGCATTACGGCCACCCACTACCGCGGAACGGATCGGGCCTCCGGCCAACTCGACACCCAGACGATCACCGGCCCCCTCAACCGACAAATTGCCGAAGCGGTCGCCTTTGCCGTGCGCAATATGCGCGTTGGGGCCTACAAAGACCCGGCCCGCATGGATTTGCCACAGTACAGCGCAGAAGCCCTGTTCGAGGCTATCGCCAATGCCGTGGCCCACCGCGATTATTCGATGAGCGGCAGCCGGATTCGCCTGTCCATGTTCGCCGACCGAGTGGAAATTCAGTCGCCCGGTACCTTGGCCAATAGTCTGACGGTGGATGAGTTGGAATATCGGCAGGCGACGCGCAACGAGGTACTTGCCTCGGTCTTTGGCCGGATGCCGACCAGCGGTATCCAAGGGGCCGGTGGCCGACTTTTCATCATGGAGCGGCGCGGCGATGGCGTCCCCGTCATCCGGCGAGAAACCCGCGAACTCGCCGGGCGGCTACCGCGGTTTGATCTAGTTGGGGGTGCGGACCTTCGCGTCACCCTACCGGCGGCCTCCACCGAGCCGAGCCCGGCCCGCGTGCTCATTACCGTGTGTGCCGGCGACCAGCCGCTTGCCAATGCGGATGTACTGGTGCTGTTCCCGAACAAGACTTGGAAACAGGCCACGACGGATGGGCTGGGCCAAGCCATTATCGGCCTGCATACGGTTGATCTACCGATGACCCTGTTCATCGCTACCCACGGCTTTGCCGCGCACTGCGAACGCGAGTGGATACCCGCAGAAGGTATGCTCACCATTGAACTTGAGCCGCTTCCCGGCGGCGGTGCCGTCATTCTTTCCGAAGACAGCGGCCAAATTCCGGGGCTGAAAGGATCGCTAAATCCGATTCGAGACAACCTTGACCGGACCTATCTCTACGCCTCGAACATCGCCATTAACCAAGGCCAGCAGCAGCCGGTGCATTTTGTGCTCGGCGAAGACCTGCGGCTCACCGATGTCAATGGCGTCGAGATGACCGGGCGGATCGTGGAGATTTTAGGACGGTCAGCACTGGTGGAGTATCGGCCATTCAAGCCGTGATTGTGGGCATGGGCGACTTACGCCGACGTTTCCGGCCGCTGCAAGAGCGCGTCGCGTGAGTGTCGAGAAACGCCGCAGGAAAAAGCGGCACCAGTCAACCCGGCAACGCAAAAGGAGGTCAATATGTCCCTTGAGAACTATCGGCCCGGGGAAATTTCCAGTCTGGGCAAGGCCATCTATCAGAAAAAGATAAAGCATCTGGTGGAACCACAGGAAAATGGGAAATTCATCGTCATTGACGTGGAAAGCGGCGATTACGAGATAAACGAAGAAGACGTTGTTGCCTCAAGTCGGCTGCGAGAGCGCCGGCCCAACGCCGTTACCTATGGGGTAATCATCGGCTATCGCGCCGCTTACAGCCTCGGCGGCAAAATTCATTGACGACGCCATTGGGCTTTACCAGACCATGAGCGACGGGGACATGGGAATAGAACCTGCTATTGACATTGCCGCCGAGCAACGCAAGACGGTTCTTTCGCTACTGGAAAAGCACCTGCCAAACACGACTGCTTGGGTGTACGGCTCTCGCGCCAAATGGACCGCACGCTCCCAATCCGACCTTGACATGGTGGTATTCGCAACACCGGAGCAAAGCAGTCAGGTTTTCAATCTCAGGGAAGCCTTTGAGGAAAGCAATCTGCCGTTTCGGGTGGACTTGTTCGTGTGGGACGATGTACCTAAGCGGTTCCGAAAGCGTATTGAAGCGGAGCATGTGGTGTTGGTGGAGAGGGGGGAGCGGGGTGCGGGGGATGGGTGGCGAACAACGACACTAGGAGAGGTGGTAACTTTGCAGCGGGGATTCGATTTACCGAGGACCGAGCGCAAGCTTGGCAGCTATCCGGTAATCGCATCCACAGGACCAGTCGGGACACACGATAGAGCAGTAATTCAAGGTCCTGGGGTCGTAATCGGTCGTTCAGGTAGCCTCGGGGGCGGTCAGTTTATCAAGCATGACTTCTGGCCGCTGAACACCACGCTCTGGGTGAAAGACTTCAATAACAATGATCCCAGATTTTGCTATTTCTTTCTCAAGTCTCTTGATCTTGCACAGTTCAATGCGGGAAGTGGCGTACCGACACTGAATCGTAACCATATTCATCCCCTTCCGGTCCGTGTCCCCCCCCTCCCCGAACAACGCGCCATCGCTCATATCCTCGGCACCCTCGACGACAAGATTGAACTCAATCGGCGCATGAATGAGACGCTGGAGGAGATGGCGCGGGCGCTGTTCAAGTCGTGGTTCGTGGATTTCGATCCGGTTCGCGCCAAGATGGAAGGGCGGGATACCGGGTTGCCGCCGAATGTTGACGCTCTTTTTCCTGACCGGCTGGTGGACTCGGAAGTGGGGGAGATACCGGAGGGATGGGAGCCGAGAACTTTGGGCGAATGCTTTGATCTTACGATGGGGCAATCCCCGCCCGGGAGTAGCTACAACGATCACGGTGAAGGGTTGCCGTTTTTCCAAGGACGAACTGATTTTGGCTTCCGGTATCCTGAGAATCGAAAGTTCTGCACTTCTCCAACTAGGAAAGCTCGTCCCGGAGATACATTAGTTAGTGTCAGAGCACCCGTCGGCGACATAAATATGGCTTGGACGCAATGCTGTATTGGACGTGGTGTTGCCGCACTCAGGCACAAATCAAATTCAAGTTCGTACACCTATTATTCAGTATTGGAACTGAAGAAGGTTATAAGCGAATATGAACACTCTGGTACGGTGTTCGGGGCGATTAACAGGAAGCAGTTTGAAGCGCTTTCAACAATAGAGCCTCGATCAGAACTTATCGAAGGGTTTCATACCTCCGTTAGCTCCCTAGACTTCAGTATCGAGAAAAATACATTAGAAATCCAAACCCTCGCTGACCTCCGTGATACACTCCTCCCAAGGCTCATTTCCGGTGAGGTGCGCGTGGAGAACGCGGAGACCCTCTTGCGAAGAATGCCGTGATGGCCACTCCCGCTCCTGAACCCTTCGTGATGCATGGTGCCCGCGCTGCCATGACAGCGGGCCTTACGCATATCGGAGAGCAAATAGAGGGAATAGAACAGGCAGTCGTCGACAACCCCGCCCTCGCGTTCGACCTTGCGAAGGTGCTGATTGAGACTATCTGCAAAGTGGTGCTGGACGGGCTACCTGTCAGTTACAAGGAAGACGATGATCTGCCGAAGCTCTTCAACTCCGTGAAGCAACACCTGTCCTTCCTGCCAGCGACAGCGAGTACAGCAAGCAAAGTAAGAAAAAGTATAGAGAAGACACTGAACGGACTAAGCACTGCTATTCAAGGGGTCTGCGAACTCCGCAACCAGTGCGGCTTTGCCTCCCACGGCTCTGGTTGCCCCCGCCCCGCCATGGAGGGTGTCCAGGCTCTACTCGCTGCCAAAACTGCGGATGCGATCGTCGGCTTTCTTCATGGTGTGCATCGACAGAATCAGACCCCGTCGCCCGCAAAGGCTCCGTCCTTCGACGAAAATACCGCCTTTAACGAAAGTTTGGATGAGGCCTTCGGGCCTTTTCAAATCCGTGAGGTCGTGTTTCACGCGAGCGAGGTATTGTTCTCACTGGACCCAGAAGCCTACCGCATCTACTTGGCAGAGTTTGATGGCGATTCCGAAACCAAAACCTCTACCGACGAATAGGTGCCATGAATGATGGCAAAGTAAACGAGTCTGTTGTCGAACAAGCCGGTCTTGCGTGGCTTGAGAGCCTCGGCTGGACTATTGCCCACGGACCGGACATCGCCCCCGACACTGCTGATGCGGAACGCACTGACTACGGTCAAGTCTTCTTGGAGCAACGGCTGCGGGACGTCTTGGCCCAGCTCAATCCCTCGTTACCCACAGATGCCCTCGACGACGCCTTCCGCAAGCTGACCCTCCCAACAGGCGCAACCTTAGAAGCGCGCAACCGCACTTTTCACCGGATGATGGTGGACGGCGTGCCGGTCGAATATCGGGCCGACGGTTCGATCCGTGGGATGCAAGCACAGGTAATCAACTTCGACGATGTGGGGGCCAACGATTGGCTGGCGGTCAATCAGTTCACCGTCTCCGAAAACCGGCATACCCGCCGCCCGGACATCGTACTATTTGTCAACGGCCTACCGCTCGGAGTGATCGAACTCAAGAATCCAGCGGACGAAGACGCCACCATCTGGACGGCTTGGCAACAATTCCAGACCTACAAGGCCGAATTGCCAACGCTGTTTGCGTTCAATGAACTGCTGATGGTGTCGGACGGAACGCTGGCTCGCGTCGGCACGCTCACTGCCGGACGGGAGTGGTTCAAGCCTTGGCGCACCATCACCGGCGAAACGCTGGCCGATCCCAATAAGCCAGAGTTACAGGTCACCTTGGAGGGCGTCTGCGAGCCGGGGCGGTTTCTGGCCCTTGTACGCGACTTCATCGCGTTTGAGGACGATGGTAGCGGTGCGCTCGTCAAGAAGATGGCCGGCTATCACCAGTATCACGCGGTCCGGGTCGCCGCTGACGAGACATTGCGGGCTGCCCAATTGCAGCGATCAGCAGAGCGTATCAGCGATGTCCTAGGGCGCTACGAATCGGGCCAACAGCCCGGTGGCGACCCCGGCGACCGGCGCATCGGCGTGGTCTGGCACACGCAAGGGTCGGGCAAAAGTCTGACGATGGTCTTCTATGCCGGGTGCATCATCCGCGAGCCAGCTATGGAAAATCCTACCATCGTCGTGCTGACTGACCGCAATGACTTGGATGACCAGCTTTTCAGCACCTTTTCTCGCTGCCAGGACCTGCTCCGCCAGTCGCCAGTGCAGGCGGACAGCCGGGCCGATCTGCGCAGCAAGCTCTCGGTCGAATCGGGCGGTGTGGTCTTTACTACCATCCAGAAGTTTTTCCCCGAAGAAAAGGGCGACACTCATCCGGTGCTTTCCCATCGCCCCAATATCGTGGTCATCGCCGACGAGGCCCATCGCAGCCAGTACGACTTCATCGACGGCTTCGCACGGCATCTGCGCGACGCCCTGCCGCAGGCTTCTTTTGTCGGCTTCACCGGCACTCCCATTGAGCGACAGGATGCTAACACCCGCGCCGTCTTCGGCGACTACATCAGCATCTACGACGTCCAGCGCTCCGTCGAGGATGGAGCTACGGTGCCCATCTACTACGAGAGCAGACTCGCCAAGCTAGCCCTAAACGAACGCGAACGTCCACTCATCGACCCCAAGTTCGAGGAAGTGACCGAGGGCGAGGAGGTAGAGCGCAAGGAGAAGATCAAGACCAAGTGGGCGCAGTTGGAGGCCCTCGTCGGCACAAAGGAGCGGCTGAAGTTGATCGCCCAAGACATCGTCCACCACTTCGAGCAGCGCCGCGAAGCCCTAGACGGCAAGGCCATGGTCGTTTGCATGAGTCGGCGCATCTGCATTGACCTCTACCGCGAGTTGGTAAGCCTGCGCCCGGGTTGGCACGACGATGACGACGCCCGGGGTGCCATCAAGGTCGTGATGACCGGCTCGGCGTCCGATCCCCTGGAATGGCAACCGCACATCCGCAACAAGCCCCGGCGTGAGGCCCTGGCCAAGCGGTTCCGCGCCGCCGCCGACCCGCTCCGCGTCGTGCTGGTGCGCGATATGTGGCTCACCGGCTTCGACGCACCCAGCCTGCACACCATGTACGTGGACAAGCCCATGCGCGGCCACGGACTGATGCAGGCCATCGCCCGGGTCAACCGCGTGTTCAAGGACAAGCCTGGTGGCCTTGTGGTGGATTACCTAGGGCTGGCCCAGGAGCTAAGACGCGCCCTTGCCACGTACACCGAGAGCGGAGGCACGGGGCAAACGGCACTGGATCAGAAGGAAGCCGTAGCCGTTATGCTGGAAAAGTACGAGATCTGCTGTGGCCTGTTCTATGGGTTCGACCGGTCGAAGTGGATCAGCGGCACACCGCAGGAACGGCTGGGCCTGTTGCCCGCCGCTCAGGAACACATTCTGGCGCAAGAAGACGGGAAAGACCGCTGCGTGCAGGCCGTGCGCGAGCTATCCCAAGCCTTTGCCTTGGCCGTGCCGCACGAGGACGCCCTGCACATCCGGGACGACGTGGGGTTCTTCCAGGCGGTGCAATCCGTGCTCGCCAAGAGCGCCCCCAGCGGCGCACGGTCCAAGGAAGAAATGGACCACGCGGTGCGCCAGATCATCTCGCAGGCCGTGGCTTCCGAGGGAGTAATGAACATCTTTGCTGCGGCCGGGCTGGAAAAGCCGGACATCTCGGTACTATCAGACGAATTCCTAGCCGAGGTAAAGGGGATGCCGCAGCGCAACCTCGCCGTGGAGTTGTTGCAGAAGCTGCTCAAGGGCGAACTCACTACCCGCCGGCGAAAAAACGTAGTGCAAGCGCGTTCTTTCGCCGAGATGCTAGAGCAGACCCTGCGCCGCTATCAGAACCGGGCCATAGAGGCGGCGCAGGTGATCGAGGAACTGATTGGGCTTGCCAGGGAAATGCGCGAGGCCAACGCCCGCGGCGAGCAATTGGGGCTTGCTGAAGACGAGCTGGCCTTCTACGACGCGCTGGAGACCAACGACAGCGCCGTCCAAATCTTGGGCGACGAGACTTTGTGCAAAATAGCCCGCGAGTTGGTCGAGACCGTCCGCAACAACGCGACCATCGACTGGACGCTGCGGGAGAACGTGCGTGCGAAGGTGCGCGTGCTGGTGAGACGCACCCTGAACAGGCACGGCTACCCGCCGGACAAGCAGGAGCAGGCGACGCGCACCGTCCTAGAGCAGGCAGAGGTCCTGTCAGAAGACTGGGCGGCCTAGCCGCCGCGTTTGTCGCTGCCCTATAGGAGTGTGAAGGTTGTCGAGTTAGATTTCTTCTCTACGACGCAGAGGATCGTTTTATCGGGGATGCCATGACGGGCGGCACTTACATAAATGGAATCGTTCATTTTGGGTATCCGCTGATTCTACCGGGTGAAATTTTTGTGGTTCAAGCCGAGAACGAAGATGTGCCCTTTGCGAAGGTGGCCCGATGGGAGGCCAAAATCTCTTTTAAGGCCGTGCGATTGGCACTAGTCTTTCTGAGGCTGAGGGCAGACCTGATTTTGAATTGCATTTTCCACGACAGCGTGGTGCGATCTTCTTCCGTCAACGTAATGGGGGTCGGAGGTCGTGCCATGCCTCCAAGATATATTCTGACGAGAACTCATGCAAGTGAGCACTAGCCGCGTCTCTGCTATGCCGCAATGGCGCCAAGACCGGTGTCGCCCTGGATAAGCATATTGCCCATGTCGAGGTCGCCGGAGTCCCACCAGTAGTGCCCAGCAGGAGCTGTGAGCCGGTTCAAGACCCCGGGTCGGCGATCAGCAGGATCAGCCTTCCCGAGAGATTGCTCGGCTCCCCTTCTACCAATTGCGCGATGAGTTGGTGGACGACGATGCGCGCCCGCAAGCCCTCATCCCGGGCCTCGGCGGAGAGGATCGACCGCAAGCGGTCATCCGCTTCGGTAGTGTGGTTGTACCCGGCTGCCAACGCAGCCGCGGCCATCGCGGCCAGGTCGAAGGCGGCGTGGCGGCCGTCCGCCGCAGCCACCGAAAAACGGCCAGACAAGGCGTCGAATTCGAGGTCATAGCTGCGCGGACCGCCTGGCTCCCGGACCGTGCGGCCACTGTCCGCCGTCAATGTCTGATGGATGATCAGGTGGAACTCCCCTACCGCAAGCGCTTCGGATTGCCCTGTTTCGATGTAGAACGATTCCGACGGCGGTACATACGGAATCGACAGTCGTGCGAGCAGATCGCGCGGCTGAAGAGTCAGGGTGGTATCGGAATCGGCAAACCACGGTTCGATGGCAGTCAATTTGTCGGTTTGGCGCATGTAGTCGACGATGCTGCTGATCCGTTGAGCCACCGGATTCGGCACCTCGGGTCCGGAGGCAACGACCCGGCCGTCGACAAGGCGGCCGTACTGCCTCAGCAGGGCCTCGAGCTGGCCGACCTGACTGCGCGTCGACACCGCCGTTGCTCCCCAGGGCCCGAAAGAGGAGAGGATCAACAGCGCGCCGAGCAGACCCGGGAGTATCTTCAGCCGCTGCCGCCCGAAGGCGAACAACGGGACTACCACCAGTAGCCAGAGACTGACCATACACAGGAAATAGCGGGATTCAGTGACCCCGTACTTCCCGACCCGTTCGGCCACCGCAAGCACGAGCAGCACCAAGGGTACGATCAGCGCCGGAAACAGCCAGCGCATATAGATGGCGAGCCAGCGATACTTCGCCGCACGCCAGGGATGGGCGATCAGGAAGGTGACGACCCCAAAGGCGACGAAACCGCAGACCACCCGCGCAACCTGACCGTGGGGCAATGCCCCGTCGGCCGCGATCTTCCCCGCATAGACGTAGACCACGGCCAGATAGACGCTGGCGATCGGCACCAGCAGGAACACGGCGATCCACCGCAGATAGGCCGGCGGTTCGTTGGGCTGCGCCCCCGTGAAGGTCCGAGGCAGCATGCCGAGCGCGATCAGCGGCCAGAGCAGCGCCAGTGCGATCAGCCAGACGACCTGGTAGAACTCCGGCTCCACCTCGATACCCAGTAACACCTCGATGGCGGCGCCGAGCGCCGACAGGCCGGCGCCCGAGATCAGCGCGCTGACCAGACCGAACGCCGCGCTGGACAGGGCCAGATGGTTGCCGGCCCAGAACGCGTCGTTGTCAGGTTGGCGGTGGGTGAAGGGGGCGACCATGCACAGCAGAATCAGTCCGGACCCGAGAAACAGCACGGTGACGAGGATGGGTCGCTCGCTGTCGGCCGGGTCGGTGAACAGCTTCAGCGCGATCAGGGCGAGGGCCAGTGCTCCTGCTAACACGCCGAGGGCCCAGCGCCAATCCCGACCCTCGGCGACGAGGACCGCGGCCAGGGCAGCGAAGAAACCCAGGCCGCAGAGGCTTTGAGGGCGCACCTGCGTGCGATTGACGACCAGAGCCGTGTCGAAGATGACATCGAGCATCAGCAGTACGAAGGCGATGGCACAAACCACCGAAAGCGGAAAGCGGCCCGCCGTGTCGATGAGCGCGAACAGCCGCGACCGTGAGAACAAACCCTGTAGCCAGCCCATCATGCGATTCCTGGTTTTGTATCCGTTTGAAATTGTGGTGGTCGGTCGTGTCTCGGTTTGAAATGCGTTTCCTGTAGATCTTCGGGCGGTTCGGCTTCGGAGCCCGTGCGTCAATCAAGCCGACAATCTACTCCATGTCATGCAGGGTATCCGTTAGCCCAGCCGCCATAAGGGCTTTTTCATCGGAGGACGCTCCTTTTGGCTAAACGCGGATTGATCCGCGGCTGCTGTGAATAGACACGTCTTGCACGGCCAGGATCGCCTGGCGTGGGCGAGCAACCACTCGAAGTCCTGGCGCCGGCGGTTCTGCCGGCCATGGGGCCTTATTTGACGAGGAGCATCTTGCGCACCTGGGCGACCGGCCCGGCCTGCAACCGATACACATACACGCCGCTGGCGACCTGCTGGCCTCTCTGGTCGCGGCCATCCCAATGGGCGGCGCTGGCCGGGTCAGGTACTGGCCCGCCGCGCGATAGCCCAGATCGATTTCCCTGACCAAGGTCCCCCGGACATCGTATTTACAAAATTTTCCAGAATTTTAGTCAGAGCACCTCCGGCAAAGCCGGAGGCTTGAAAAATGTGAACCGCTCAAAGCGGTTTATTCAACAGATCAGGTGCCCCCCGAAGGGGGCTACCTACTCGTCAAAGAGATCCAGTGGATCGAGACGACGGTCTTCTTCTTCCTGCGCCCGGATGTAGTGCCGCACCTCCTCTTCATCCTTACCCGTCCTCGACACATAATACCCCCGAGCCCAAAAAGACTGGCCGGTGAAGTTTTTCTGCCGCCCCCCCCAAGTCCGGGCTACATGAATCGCACTCTTCCCCTTAATAAACCCGATCACTCGAGACACGGCATACTTGGGCGGAATCGAGATCAGCATGGGCCCATGATCCAACAGCAGATGCCCCTCGATCCCCGGACACTCCTTCTGCCGGGCCCGTGCATGGAACACAGCACCCAGCTCTTTGCGCAAGGGACCATACCTCTTCTTTTTGCGACACCTGGGAATCCAGACCACATGAAACTTGCAGGCCCATCGACTATGGCTTAAACTTTGCAAGGTTTCCATGGAGAGTTTTCCTTTCGCGGAGCTTTGGACGGTTCACGTTAGGAAGACTCTCTTTTATTGGCGGAACGGTCAAACTCTGGGAGTCCCCCGGCAGAGCCGGGGGTTTACTCAGGATTATTACCTGAAGGTCTATAAAAGATTACCGGCGCTCCGCTTTGACCTCCCTCCACGTAGCATAGCCCACCACCGGTTTGGCCGTCCCGCAGTCCCCCGACAGGGGATCGTCGTCCCAGCGGATGATCTTCCACAAGCCCTCCTCGGTCTGGCGCAGCTTGTAGGTCATGGTCTGGACCACCCGGTAGCCATCGCCCTCGTCGTCAATCATCAGCATTTCCACCCGGCCCCGAAACACCTCCCAGTCTTCGTCTGGATGCCCGTCCGGATCGCCGGGAAAGGCCTCGGGGTAATCCCGGCCCAACTCGGTGCTACGCCCCTTCTCCGACATGATGAATGCAAACTCAAAGATGCGAAAACGATTCAGAATACCCCGATCACTGCCGTCCCGGGTGCCCATGATCTCCAGCTCTTCCTCGCGGCCATTGGCCATGACCAAGTCGCCCCGACAGTCGAACTCGGTGAACCAGAAATCCTCGTCGATCAGCTCTTCGTACAGATCTTTGTTCCGGTCGTTCATGGCCTGGTGGAGATTGTCGATCAGGATCTCCGGACTGGTCGCCGCCGGCGCCGGCGGTGGCTGTTGGCCAGGACCTGGTAGGTACTCGGGCGGCGCAAAGGGATTGTCGCAGGCGCTCAACGCCCCCATCCCCAAACACAGCACCACCAGCATACCCATCACCCCCTTGCGGGAAAGCCCGGGGGTCCGGTTGCGCCGCCGGTCCAGCAGCAGGGCGATCCGGATGGCAATCTGGCCCCTGCGCTTTATCGCTCCCGAGGCCAGCACCGGCAGGCGGCTCCCCGTGCTCAGTTCCAGCAGCCGGGTCAGACAGACTGCATAGGAGCAACTCTTGCCGGTTTGCGCCACCACCCAGTCGTCGCAGGCGATCTCGCGCTCCAGGTCCAGGCGCCGGCCGATCCACCAGACCACTGGAAAAAAGCAGCACAGGGCCGCAATCACCTTCTGCACCAGGTTGGACCAGTCGTCCCAGCGCCGGATATGGGCCAGCTCGTGCAGGTAGACCTGGTCCAATTCCTCGGCGCTCAAGACCCCGACCATGGCCTCCGGGATCAGGACGACCGGATGCAGCAACCCCACGACCACGGGGGTGGAGATGGCCGGCGAACTGCGCAGCCGCACCGCTCTCCGCAGCCCGCAGTAGTGCGACCAGTGCCGCAATCGCCGCTGATACGCCACCGGCAAAGACTTGCTCTCCTGCCTGAGTCGCCGCATGTACAGGTAGCCTGCCGCCAATCGCGCCATCAACACGGCCGCGGCCACGGCCCAGAGCCCTACCACCAACAACGCCCAGGTACCCTTCGGCAACTGAAACCCCATACCCCGAAACGAATCCAGGCTCTGCACCCACTCTGCCCCCGGCACCGGCCGCCTGGCCAGAACGGGATCGACCAGTTCCTCGGCGGACGCGTAGACCGCGCTTTCCAGTCGCTTCTTTAAATCCACCCTCTTCTCGCCCCCCATCCCCTGCAACAGCGGCAGGCAGAACACGGCCAGCAAGGTGGCCGCCCAGATCGCGTAGCGGGTGGCGGCATTGAGCCGTGGGTGAAAACGCAGCAAGAGGGCCACCAGCAAGGTCAATGCCAGCCCCTGCCAGAGGCCCTGCAGCCCCATGGCCACGGCTTGTTGGGCCGCCCGTTCAATGTTTGGGTACACGATCATCGCTCACCTTCCCCGATTATCTTCTTCAGGCGGTTCAGTTCCTCGGGATCGAGCTGCTCGTTTTCCAGGATATTGAGCACCAGCGACTCGGCTGAATTGTCGAAAAAGCGGTTCAGCACAAACTTCACGGCGCTCTGGCGGGCGGTGTTGCGGTCCACCACCGGGGCGTAGAGGAAGGCCCGCCCCTGTTTGCGATGCCGGGTATAGCCCTTTTGTTCCAGGATTCTCATGGTGGTCAGCACCGTGCTGTAGGCCAGGGTCTGCTTTGGGGGCAGGGCATCCATCACATCGCCGACCGTGGCCTCCCCCTTTTTCCACAGGATTTCCATCAGCCGCAGCTCGGCCTCCGTCAGGGTGGGTGATTTCTTTCGCGCCATGGCCATTTGTTCTCCTCGCTCAAATATTAATTATTTAATATTTCCTCAAGTATAAAAAATTCAAACACACAATGCAACTAAAAAATTAATAGTTCGGCCGATTGAACCGTTTTTTTGGACGGAGCGCCCACGGAGTGCTAAAAGATGTTGGCCGCCAGCATGAAGACAAAAGCGCCCCGGAGTAAACAACCCCGGAGCGCTTTTTTGAATTCAGGGCGCAGATCCCTCAGAGCTCGGCCCGGGTGGCGATCTTATCCGCGATCATGCCCACCGCCTCGTCCACCGACTGGGGCTCCAGATTTTCCCCCGAGCGCAGACGGATGGCCACCTGGCTCCCCTCCACCTCGCGGTCTCCCACCACCAGCATATAGGGCACCTTTTGCACCTGGGCCTGACGGATGCGGTAGTTGAGGGTGTTCTCATCGGCCAGTTCGGCCCGGATACTCGCAGCCCGCAATTGCTGGCATACCCCGCGGCCGTACTCCTGGTGGTGTTCGGTAATCGGCAGGACCACGGCCTGCACCGGCGCCAGCCAGACCGGGAAGGCCCCGGCGTAGTGCTCGACCAGGGTGCCGAAAAACCGCTCCATGGACCCCAGCAGGGTCCGGTGGACCATGTAGGGCCGGTGGTGGCTGCCGTCCCGGCCTACATAGCTCAGGTCGAAGCGCTCGGGGAGGTTGAAATCGAACTGAATCGTGGAACACTGCCATTCCCGACCCAGCGCATCCTTGATCTTCACGTCGATCTTGGGCCCGTAGAAAGCCCCCCCGCCCTCATCCATCTCGTAGGGCAGGTTCTGGGAATCCACCGCCTCCTTGAGCGCATCCGTGGACCGGTCCCAGCCCTGATCATCCCCCACGTACTTCTCGGGTCGCGTGGCCAGGTAAAACTTGAAGTCCTCGAACCCGAAGGCTCTCAGGATGTAGACCGTAAAATCGATCACCCGGATGATTTCGTCCTCCACTTGGTCCGGCCGGCAAAAAATGTGCGCGTCGTCCTGGGTGAACCCCCGGACCCGCAACAACCCGTAGAGCACTCCCGAGCGCTCGTAACGGTAGACCGTGCCCAACTCCGCCCAGCGCAAGGGCAGTTCCCGGTAGGAGCGCAGCCGGCTCTTGTAGATCGTGCTGTGAAAGGGGCAGTTCATGGGCTTGGCGTAATACGCCTGTCCCTCGATATCCATGGGCGCGTACATGTTTTCGCGGTAGAATTCGAGGTGCCCGCTGGTCTCCCACAACCGCGACCGGCCCACGTGGGGCGAACCCACCAGCTCGTAGCCTTTCTCGTAGTGCGCTCCGCGCCAGAAGTCCTCGATCTCGTGTCGCACTCGCGCTCCCTTGGGATGCCACAGCACCAGGCCGGGCCCCACGCTTTCATCAATCGAAAACAACTCCAGTTCCTGCCCCAGGCGTCTGTGGTCGCGCTTTTGGGCCTCCTTCAGCATTTCAAGATGCTGGTCCAGGGCCTCGCGGCTGGCAAAGGCCGTGCCGTAGATCCGCTGCAGCATCTTGTTGCTCTCGTCCCCGCGCCAGTAGGCCCCGGCCACGCTGAGCAGTTTGAAGTGCCGGCCCTGGCCGGTGCCCAGCATGTGCGGCCCCCGGCACAGATCAATGAAATCCCCGTCCCGGTAAAACGAGAGCGTCTCGTCCGGGTCCAGGTCCCGGAGGATTTCGAGCTTGTAGGGCTCCTCCTCGAGCATGGGCAGGGCCTCCTCCCGGGAGACCTCGAGGCGCTCGAATCTGTGGTTTTGCTTGACCACCCGCTTCATTTCCTTTTCGATCTTCTGCAAGTCCTCTTCCGCGAAAGGGGTTTCCACGTCGAAATCGTAGTAGAAGCCATCCTCGATGGCCGGCCCGATCGCCAGCTTCACCCCTGGAAAGAGCCGCCTGACCGCCTGAGCCAGAACGTGCGCAAGGCTGTGCCGGTAGAGCCAGGCGGCCTCCTCCGACTCCCAGGGGATCAATTCGACTTCGGCGGCGGCCGGCAAGTCCGTGTGAAAATCGATGCGCTCGCCGTTGCGCCAGGCGCCGATACAGGATTTGAGCAACTTCTTGTCCTTGGTGAGCAGGATTTCCTTGAGCTTGCCCTCGCCTTCGTGTTCCAGCGGTTCTCCATCGGGTAGTTTGATAATCATTTTTGTTCTCCCAAGTAGTTCAAAACCAAAAAAGCCCACTGCTAGTTCAAAACCAAAAAAGCCCACTGCCAAAAGACAGCGGGCTCAAAATGATTACTGGCAACCCCTCACCCTGTCAAGTCCTCTGCTACCACCCCAGGGCGTAGCCGATGTTACCCTTGGGAGCGGCCGCCCCCAGAATCACGCCGCGCTCTCGAGCGAAGCGGATGCCCATGACCTTGCCGTGGCCCCAGCCGTCCCCCTTCACCACCTCGTGCCCGCGGCGCTCGAGTTCGGCGATGACCTCTTCGGGGATTCGATCCTCGGCCGCCAGACGACCGGGAAAGGCCGCGCGCGGATAAAAGGACGAGGGAAAGTGCACCGAGTGCACCGTGGGCGCGTCCAGGGCCTCCTGGATATCCATGCCGAAGTCCGCGTAGTTGAGAAAGAACTGCAAGGTCCACTGGTCCTGGCTGTCGCCCCCCGGGGTGCCGAAGACCATGTAGGGCTGGCCTTCCTGGGTAACCAGCGAGGGAGTCAGGGTGGCCCGGGGCCGCTTGCGCGGCGCCAGGGCATTGGGCCGCGCCGGATTCAGGAAGAACATCTGGCCGCGGGTGCCTAAGGGGAAACCCAGCCCGCGGATGATCGGAGAGGTCCCCAGCCAGCCCCCGCTCGGGGTCGCCGCCACCATATTGCCCTGCGCGTCGATGGCATCCAGATGGGTGGTGTCCCCTAGGTGGGCGTGCCCCTGGCCCAGGTCTTTGACCGCGCGCGCCGCCACCTGCAAGGCGCGGCGGTTGTCCTGGGCCACGTCTTCGATATCGTAGTCCAGTTCGCCCTTGCCGACATCCCCCGGTCGCAATGCCCGCGAGGCTTCGGCGCCGATCAGCGCCCGCCGCTGGTCGTTGTATTCCCTGGACAGCAGCACGTCGAAGGGCACCTCGTCCAGAAGCGGATCCCCGTAATAGGCCTCGCGGTCGGCATAGGCCAGCTTGGCACATTCGATGAGGGTGTGCAGGTACTCCGCCGAGTTGTGGCCCATGGCGTTCAGATCGTATCCCTCCAGCAGGGCCAGTTGCTGCAAAAAGACCGGTCCCTGGGTCCAGGAAGAACACTTTTTTACCTCCAGGCCCTGGTAGTCGAGGCTCAGGGGCTCCTCGATTCGGGCCTCCCACTCGGCCATATCTTCGTAGGAAAGCAGGCCCTTGTGGGCCGAGCCGCTGGCGTCCTCCACCGGGTTGTCGGCGATAAACTCGAGGATGGTCTCGGCGATCTCGCCCTTGTAGAACACGTCCCGCGCCCCGCGGATGCCGGCCTCGCGGCCCTTGTGTTTGGCCTCTTCCTCGCCCCGGCACATCTTCTTGAGCATCTCGGCCCAGTCCGGGTTGCGGAAAACCTCGCCCTCCTCGGGCGCCCGCCCGCCCGGCAGGTAGACCTCGCCCGTGCTCGGATACAACTCGGTAAACTTCTGGACATTGTTCGCCAGGCTGTGGTGCAACCCCGCGTACATGGGGTAGCCGTTTTCGGCCAACTCGATGGCCGGTTGCAAAACCTGGGCAAAGCTCATGGTGCCGAAGCGCGCCACGGCCGCGGCCCAGGTGCCCACCGGGGCCGGCACGCAGGCCGGCAAATAGCCGTCCCCGGGCACCAGATCGATGTCGTGCTCCCGGCACCAATCAATGGTAAACTCTTGGGGCGACCAGCCCATGCCGCTGATTTCGAAGGCCCGGCCTTCGGCCGCCGAGTAGATCAGGGTCGGCACCTCGCCGCCGATGCCGTTGCTTTGCGGTTCCAGCAAATTGAGGCAGAAACACATGGCCGCGGCCGCGTCGATGGCATTGCCGCCCTGCTCCATGATCCGAAAGCCGGCCGCCGCGGCCAGATAGTGCCCCGATGTAACGACCCCGCGCGTGCCCATGATAACCGGGCGGGTGGTAAAACCTGGCATAGGATTCCTCCTGTAAAAATCTCCTCAGCAGCCCATGAATATCGGCAAAAGCTCGGAGAGACACAAATCGACAAAGGCCCTCTACTCCAAAGTATGAGTGGACCGGAGAAGATTTCAGCAGGAGTAGACGATCTCCAGATCGACGTCCAGCAGCACCAGGGCCGCGGCCAGTTCCGGGTTGCGCTGGGCCAGACTCACCTGCACGACGTGTTTTCCCGGCGATCCGGCCTGTGGGTCGAGGGCGTATTCGATCCAGGCGATGGTGCCCACCCTCGCCGTAGTATTCTGGTCTGCGCCCGCGGGAAAACGCGTGGCCGACTCCGTCAGTTCCCGACCATCGTAGAGGACCGTCAATTTGTCCTCGGGGGACCAATCCTGCAGGTGCAATCGCAGGGTGATGCCCTCGAGCCGCCCCTCCGCGGCCGCAGCCGGGGCATCGTCCACCACCTGCCAGGAAATGGTCGGCCCGGCCTGGGTGGTGGTGGCGTGGAGTTCCACGGGGACCTCGCCGTAAATCCGGTCCTGGTCGTCGATGCCGGCGAACCCGCTGCCCGGCTCCCGGTATACCCGCACCGTGCTGATGTAGGTCTTGGTGGCCCGCTCGAGCGCCCGGGCATCGCCGATCTGCGCCAGGAGGGTGTGGCGGGTGCGTTTTTGGGTATACCAGTTAAAGGTGTAAAACCCATCCACCTCCTCGGCCAACAGGCGCGCCGCCAGAGCCCGGGTGGCGTTTTGAAAGTGGGTCTCCCGGTCGGTGGCGCCCTGGGTCTCGTTGAAGAAAAATCCGCCCAGGGACGGATAGACCCGAATCGGGGTATCCCGGCACAACTCCACCCACCACCTGCCATCCAGGCTGGAATCCATTTCCGCGCAGGCCGCCGGGATCAGGTAATCGACCAGTTCTTCCTCCACCCACTGCTCGACATCGTAGCCCACGTGCCGGCAGGCCTCGCGCGAGGCGGCAACCCGGGCGGCCAGCCACAAGGGACGGCCGCGGCGCTTTCCGGTTTCCTCGACGATCCGCCGGGCCAGGCGCATGAAATCCGTGAGCACGTAGCGCCGGCGGAAGGCGTGGTGCACCGGCAGGTGATGGGCGTGCCTTTGCCAGTCCAGTTCGATGCCGTCGAAGTCGTAGTTTTCCGCCAGTTCGCACACCATGTCGAGCCGGTGCTGGCGCACCCGGGCGTGGGAGTAGTCCCACGAGGTGGCAAACCAGGCCGGTACCTGATCTCCCAGAAGCAATTCGGGATGATCGCGCTTGAGGCGAGGCATGTCGGTGGGGTCCTGGTGCTGGTCGTTCATGCGGAAGGAAAAGAAGACCTCCAGGCCCTTCTCTCGGGCCCCGTCGATGGCCGCCTGGTTCGAGTCTTCGCCGCGCTGGATCATGGCGCGGGCATTGGCGATCGAGCGCCATTGCATGACCCCTTCGCAACGTCCGCCGGCCGCTTCTCCCTTGAATTCCAGGACCTCGGATGGATAAAAAGCGGTGCTGCCGGCCGAGCCGTTCCAGAACACACAGTCCACGGCCGTGCCTTCCAGATCGCTGTATACAATATCGATAAAGGTCTCCCGACTCATGGGGACTTCGGCCTGACTCAGGGCGTCGTCGCCGTCCCAGTTGAGGATAGCTCGATACCTCGGAGGCACTTTTTGGGGGGTAGGTGTGGGCATGTATGTTCATCTCCTTATGAATGCAAAACCTGTTGGGATTAAAAATTAAATTTGGCCCAAGGGCAAGGGGCATTCTATATTTTGGGACGCGCCATTTTGACGCCGACTTACCCCAATGGAGCTTCAAAGGAGAAGCCAATGCAACCAGCACGCCCCGCCGACCAGCCTGAAATCCGCATCGACCTCTACAGCGACACCTCGACCAAGCCCACCCCGGAAATGCGCGAATTCATGTGCCGCGCCCAGGTCGGAGACGAGCAAAAGGGCGAGGATCCCTCGGTCAACCAGCTCCAGGACATGGTGGCCGACCTGCTGGGCAAGGAGACCGCCGTCTTGCTGCCGTCCGGGACCATGTGCAATCAGATCGCCTTTGCCGTGCACTGCAACCCTGGGGACATGGTCCTGTGCGACCGCAGCGCCCACCCGCTGCATTCCGAGGCCGGGGGCGTCGCCTCTCTGGCCGGGGCCACCATGTACCCGATCGACGGCCAGCGCGGTCGGTTCACCGCCGCCCAGGTCGAGGAGGAAATGACTCCACCCACGCGCTACTGGCCCGGCCTGCGCGGCATCTCCGTGGAGCAGACCACCAATCGCCCCGGCGGCTTCATCTGGCCCCTGGAGCAGATGAGGGAGGTGTGCCAGGTGGCTCGCAGCCACGGGGCCATAACCCACATGGACGGCGCCCGCCTGTTCAATGCCGTGGTGACCACCAGGATCTCGGCCCGGGACTACTCCGCCTCGTTCGACTCGGTGTGGATCGACCTGAGCAAAGGTCTCGGGGCCCCGGTGGGCGGGGTGCTGGCCGGCACGCGCGAATTTATCGGCGAAGCCTGGCGCTGGAAACAGCGCATTGGCGGGGCCATGCGCCAGGCCGGCATCATTGCGGCAGGAGGCCTATACGCCCTCGAGCACAATGTGGAACGGCTGGCCGAGGACCATCGCCACGCCCGGATCCTGGCCGAGGAAATCGCCGGCTGCCCGGGCATCGCTATCAACCCCGAACAGGTGGAGACCAACATGGTTCGCTTTGATGTGGGGGAACTGGGTCTGGCCTCCAAGGATTTTGCCGATCAACTGCTGCGGGAATCAGGGATCCGCGTCAGCGCGCCCATCAGGACGAAGATACGGGCGATTCCCCACCTCGGGATCACCGAGGCCGACGTGCGCGAGGCGGCCGGGGCCATTCGCGCCCTGGCGGAAAAGCTTGCCGCAGCTGTTAAAGAGATCTGAGAGCGAGGAGCAGAACATGGACGATACCCCCCTGGACATAGGGACCAGCAAGCAGCTCTTTTTCGACGAATACTTCTTCGCCAGCAAGCGCAACATCTCCCTCGCGGTGAACCGCCCTTATCAGGATCCCGAACCCGTGCTGGTAGCCGACCAACCCTGGGAGTCCGGCGGCATCGGCTCCTACAACACCGTGATGCTGGAAAACGGCAGCTTTCGCCTGTGGTACGACGCCCAAGTAAGTCCGGACACTCCGGGCCGGTTCAACCGCCAGCTCTGCTACGCCGAGTCCACCGACGGGGTCCACTGGCAAAAGCCCGACCTGGGCCTGCTGCGTTTCGGCCATTCCCAACAAAACAACATCGTCAGCCCCCCTTCCGGCGAGCAGAGCCAGCAGGGCGCCACGGTCTTTCGCGACGATCGGGCCCCCCAAAGCGAACGCTACAAGGCCTGGACAAAACTCAACCCGGCCCCGCGCCAGACCAGGCGAACCCGGGCCGGCGGCCTGCGCGCCCTAACATCCCCCGACGGCTTGCGCTGGAAATTCCTAAAAGAGGGCTATCCCCTGGCGAATGGGGCCGCGGCCGACAGCCAGAACATCCCCTTCTGGGACGACGAACTGGGCCGCTATGTGGCCTATGTGCGCATGAAAAACTTCCCCCGAGGACGCGACCGCACCTGCTGGGTGGGCCGCATGACCTCCAAGGACTTCCGCCATTGGACCCGGGCTCGAACCGTCTTCCGCGCCGACGAGCTGGACGAAGCCATGCCCCTGCCCTCCACCATGACCGCCCGCCAACCCGTCCTCGACTTTTACACCCCTGGCGGCATGAAGTACCCAGGCGCTCCGTCCAGCTATATCCTGCTGCCCACTGCCTACCACCACTGGGATGAGGGACGCTTTCCCAGTAGCATTGACGTCATCCTCCTGACCAGCCGCGACGGCCTCCGCTGGCACCGTCCGGCCCCCCGCGCTCCCTACCTGAGCCTGGGTCTGGACGGCGGACCAAGCAGCGGTATGATCTTCGCCAACCCCTGGCCCATCATCGTGGGCGACGAGGTCTGGATCTACTACGCGGGCACCAGCCGGTTCCACCTGGAATCCGCCACCGATCCGGCCCGGTCGGGCCTTTTCCGCGCCCGCCTCCGCCTGGACGGCTTCCTCTCCGCGGACGCCCCTTCCAGTGGCGGGACCTTCACCACCCCCCCGCTCAAATTTGCCGGACGCCAACTCGAACTCAACCTAGACACCTCCGGCGGCGGCTGGGTAGAGGTAGAGATCCAGAGCGCCAAAGGCAAGGCCCTGGCCGGCTTTACCCGAGGCGACTGCGATGTCATCAGAGGGAATTCCACCCACAAGGTGGTCACCTGGAACGGCTGTCCCGACTGCTCGGCAGGTGCGGGCCGACCGGTCCGCCTGCGTTTTGTCATGCGCTCGGCAAAGCTGTATGCCTTCCGGTTTACCCAGCCCTGACGGAATCGGCCCAGCCGTCCGGCCTGATTTCAGTCGACTTTCGTTCCGCAGGGGGTTCTGATCCACCTTTCAATCCGTCCCGCACACCACAACAACATCGCCGACCCGAATCATGCCGTTCCCCACCACCGACCCGTACACCCCACCCCGCATATCCGGCTTTAGGGCCTGCTGCAACCCCTCGTACTGCTGGTCCATCACCCCGCACGGGGTGGTCTCGCCGCGGACCCACACCTCGGCCGCGCCGATCCGCAGATGGCGCTCCACCAGCCCCGCCAGATCCAGCCCGCTCAAAAGCAGGTTGGCACGCCGCAAAACCGGCGGCAAATCCGCCCCCAACTCGGCCATGGCCGCATCCCAGGCCTCCTGAGAGAGCAAGGTCAAAGCCCGCTTCTTCCCGCGCTGCTGATCCCCCTCCAACCCCCGACCGGCCACGGCCTCGACCTCATCCACTACCCTGGCCGGCCCAAGGCGCTCGGGGAAGAGATAAATCTGCTTCACTCTTCCAGTACTCATCTGTTTTTTCTCCCTCACAAAGGACACACCAGTTGGCCATCCAGGAGCCGGCCGTTGCCCGAATAATCCATGGGCACCTCGATCAGATGCAACCCCTCCCCGTCCAGGCATTCCGCCAGCAAAGGCGCCAGGTCCCCGGTCCGCTCAACGCGGTGGCCGTGGCCCCCATAACTTTCGGCGTAGCGGATGAAGTCGGGGTTGTCGTAGTCGAGCCCAAAGTCCGCGAAGCCCATGTGGGCCTGCTTCCACTTGATCATGCCGTAGCCGTCGTCGCGCAGAATCAGCACCACCAGATTCACGTCCAGCCGCACCGCGGTTTCGAGTTCCTGGGAGTTCATCATAAACCCGCCGTCCCCGCAGATGGCCACCACCTTTTTGCCGGGCTCGACCAGGCAGGCGGCCAGGGCCGAGGGCAGGCCGGCCCCCATGGTGGCCAGGGCATTGTCCAGCAAGACGGTATTGGGCTCGTGTGCTCTGTAGTTGAGCGCGAACCAGATCTTATAGACCCCGTTGTCCAGGACGATGATGCCGTCGTCGGGCACTACCCGGCGGACATCGGCGACCAGACGCTGCGGAACCACCGGAAAGCCCTCTTCGTCCTCGCCTGCCTTGAGGTGTTCCTCCACCCACGCCTTCACCTGCATGAAGTAGTCGAAGTCCCAGGTGTCCTGGGGCTCTACTTTTTCCATGATCTGCCAGATGCTGTTGCCGATATCGCCGATTACCTCCAGCTGGGGAAAGTAGACCGGATCCACCTCGGCCGAAGAGAAGTCTATGTGGATCACCTTGAAGCCGCCGTGCTCCATGAAGAAGGGCGGCTTTTCGACCACATCGTGGCCCACGTTGATGATCAGGTCGGCCCGCTCGACCGCGCAGTGCAGGTAGTCGTTGGAGGAAAGGGCGGCATTGCCGAGAAAGAGCAGGTGCCTTTCGTCGACCACGCCCTTGCCCATCTGGGTATTGAAGAAGGGAATGCCGCTGTGGTCGATAAACCGGGCCAGCATATTGGAGGTGCGCTTGCGGTTGGCCGCGGCCCCGATCAGCAACAGCGGGCGGTGGGCCTCCTCGATCATTTCCACGGCCTTGAAGATCGCCTTGTCCTCGGGCACGGGCCGGCGCACCCGGTCCCTGGGGAACAGGGCCTCGGCCGTCTCCTCGGCGGCGATGTCTTCGGGCAACTCCAGGTGCACCGCTCCGGGGCGCTCCTCCTCGGCCAGGCGGAAGGCCTCGCGCACCCGCGAGGGGATGATGTTGCCGCTGACGATCTGGCAGGTGTACTTGGTCAGGGGCCGCATCATATCCACCACGTCGACGATCTGGAACTGCCCTTGCTTGCTCGACTTGATCGGCTTCTGCCCGGTGATCATCAACATGGGCATGCCCCCCAGCTGGGCGTAGGCGGCCGCGGTCACTAAGTTGGTGGCCCCCGGCCCCAGGGTCGCCATGCAAACCCCGGTCTTGCCGGTCAGGCGGCCATAGGTAGCGGCCATGAAGCCGGCGGCCTGCTCGTGCCGGGTCAGGATCAGCTTGATCCGGCGCGATTCCTTCAAGGAGTTGAGCAGATCGAGGTTTTCCTCTCCTGGGATGCCGAAAATGAATTCGACGCCTTCGGCTTCGAGGGCTTTGACAAATAAATCCGAAGCTTTCACCCCGCCCCCTCTTCCTCGATCACTGCCCCCAGCTTCCGCCCGCACTCCACCACCTGTTTCCAGGTCTCATCCTCCACGAAAATGCCCTCCTGCTGGCGCTGCGCCTTCTGCCGCATTTCGATCTCTCCGGGCATCAGGATCTCGTCGAACCCCCCGGCGGTGGGCGAGGATTTCACAAATTCGACAAAATCCTCCACCTCTTTGTAATAGGCTTCGAGCGGCGTGAACTGGGCCACGTTCAAAACCAGCAGGAGCGCGGCATTGCCGATCCGCGTGCCCGACCCGGTGCACCCGGCTCCGCTCAGGGCCCCGGCCAGCATATCCACCGCCACCCCGAGCCCGTAGCCTTTGTGGCCGGC
The DNA here is from genome assembly GCA_965219385.1 of Candidatus Latescibacterota bacterium. Classification (GTDB taxonomy): domain Bacteria; phylum Latescibacterota; class UBA2968; order UBA8231; family UBA8231; genus CBDCNM01. Next base: position 1,267,086 of record CBDCNM010000001.1, read on the forward strand.
AATCCCCCCGAAGGGCAGAATCCCACCTCTCGGGGGCCCGTAGAAGGCATTGGGATCGTTGGTAGGGCGGCCTTCTACATCCACGATCCAGCCATCCGGTGTTGGCTCGCCGCGGTTGCGTTGCACCCGCACCTTGCCCTCGGCCACCACGCTGGTGGTCATATCCAGCACCAGGGGTTCCCCCGAGGCCCGGGGCAGCCCCACGGCCAGTGGATTGGTTCCCAGCCGACCCCGCGTACCGCCCCAGGGCACCACCGAAGGGCCGCCCCCGTGCGCATTGGTAAACAACATCCCGATCATGTCCTGCCGGGCGATTTCGTCTACGTAACTGCCCAGGCGGGCGACGTGGTTGGAGTTGCGGATGGTGATGGCCGCCAGCCCGGCCTGGCCGGCCTTGGCCAGGCCTATTTCCACCGCTCGACTGCCCACCATCTGTCCGTAGCCCCAGTGGCCGTCCAGCACCGCGGTCACCGCGGTCTGACGCACGATTTCCACCTCGGCCCCGGGCGCGATTTCGCCCCGCTCGATCGAATCCATGTACTGCGGGATGCGGATGACGCCGTGCGAGTCGTGGCCCACCACATTGGCTTCGACCAGCAAAGAGGCAACGGTCCTGGCTTCCTCGGAAGGCGAGCCGGCCGCTGCAAAGATCCGCGCCCCCACGTTGATCAGGTACTCAGCTGTGAAAACAGGCATACAATGGCTCCTTATACTTTTATCTTGTCATTTATTTATTGGGCCCAATCTCGCACCAATACCCGGCTCAATTCGCGCCCTTGCGCGGGAGAAAGCCGGGCTTTGCGACGCCCCTTTTCCAGCAACTCATCGGTGGTCGGCACCCTGACGTATAGGTATACTTCGTGTTTTTCAAAGAATTTCTTTGCCGGCGAGCAGGTATGTTGCACCCATTTCACCGCCTGTTCTTCCTCGATCCCCACCGCCCCCGCGGCCGCGGCCAGACCCTGCCGCAGGGCCCCCCCCGGCTCCTCGAGATCTTCCAGCACCCTGCCCAGCAGATCGATCATAAACTGGCGCGCCGGCAATCTGTCGGCGGGGACATCCCCGGCCATATCCGCGATCAAGACATCGATGCGGCTGCTCATTTTTGTATTGTGTAACCGGTAGAGATTACGGGTCAGGTTGCGGAAGAAAGCAGTGGCTTTATCCGCCGGGACTTCGGCGCTCAACCTTTTCACCCAGACGGGGACGGCCCTGGGGGCTCTTGGGGCCAAACGGCGGTTCAGGGCCGCCAGATCCGGCAGGTAGGGCGACGACGCGGAGGCCACCTGGGTGGTGTCCGCGTCGTCTGCCCGGGCCGGCTCTCTTTCCCTCCTGGGCGCCGGCTCTTTTTCGGCCCCCGCGCCCGTACTTTTCTCCAGGCTGTCCGGCTGGGCCTCTGCCACCGCGGCTTTTGGCCCGACCCGGGCCTTGACCTCTTGGGGCAAAGTGGCTCGCAATGCCTTGACCCCCTCCTCGATGCGCTCGACCACGGAAACCGGCGGCGGCTTCAAGCCGGGGGGGTTGCCCTGCAGCTGAATCTTGCCCTGCCACCAGATCCACTTATTGCCGCGGGCGATCTTTTCCTCCAGGGCCAGGCCGGGAAGGTCCGAGTCCGGCAACAAAAACAGGGCGTCCAGCTTCATCTCGCTCTGCGGGTGGACATCCAGCCATTGCCAGGGAATGGCCAGTTCATAGGTGTAGATCCCCGGCCCCCACGCACTCCCGGCCCGCGCGGGCAAATCCTCGGAAGCAGCCCCCCTTTGCTGAGCGCCCCATATATAAGCGGCTCGCGCGCCATCGCTCGGCGAGATCCACACATTGTATCCCAGTTCGGCATCGGGGCCGCGCACAAACACCTTCAGGTGGTCGTAGTAAAACATCTTGTCCTTGCGCTGTCCCCCGGGACCTTCCCAGACATTCTCTCCAGGGCCGACCCGACCCACGTCCAGGGTATCGTCCTCCACCACCACCCCGACATAGAGTAAATCCGCATCCCACATAAGGTACAGATCCACCTCGTGGTCTTCCGGTCCCTCGAAGGCCCCGCGCAACCCCACCTGTTTTCCGGCCGGCGCGAGCGGAATCCGCCTGGGTGCCCCCCACTCCTCCAGGACGCCGTCGATTTGCACTGAACGGGCTATGGCCACCACTTCCGCGCTCCAGCTCATGTCCGGCAGCGTCAGCATGAGAGAAATGGCCGTCCACCAGGGTCTTTGGTTTCTCACCCCAACCTCAATTTCGACACCGCCCACGCTGCTTCCGGATCCTCGATGGCCACGGGCAAAACACCGCTGGGAAACTGGTCCTGCAGCCGGGTGTAGCTTTGCTGCATCTCCGGATCAGGGTAACTCCACTCGTGGAGGTAGTAGAGCCTTTTTACCTTGGCCTGCAACAATTCCTTGGTGCACCCGAAGCAGGGCTGCATGGTGGAGTAGAGCACGGTCCCTTCGGTGGCAATGCCGAACCGGGCCGCCGACAGCAGGGCATTCTGCTCGGCATGGACGCAGATGCACAGATCGTAATTTTTGCCGGATTCGTATTTGTGGCGGTTCAAACAGCGATCGCACCCCCCATCCATACAGTTTACCATATTGGCCGGCGTCCCATTGTATCCGGTAGATACGATGCGATCGTCCAGCACCAGAATCGCGCCCACCCGGTTGCCCAGACAGTTGGCCCGGGATCTCACGGCCATGGCAATCCGCATATAATACTCTTCCCAACTCGGGCGCTCCATGCCGGCCACCTCGCTCATGCCCGCCTCCTGCAGTTTGTAGTTATCGGAGTTTGGTAATGGCCATAAAAATAGCGGCCGGGGAGGCCGAACGCTAAAGAAAAATGGAGGGGCAATCTTATGCACGGGCTTGTAGAAGCCGGGGATGCTCGAGACGAATCAAATCCCGGCGCGCCGAAACCAGGCTTACCGTGGCCCGGATTCGATCCCCCGGAGCGGCCCAGGCCTCGCGTCCCCCGGGCAGAAAGACCTTCAACAAACAGCAGTCCAGTTCGACCAGGAGTCCGATCCCGGCGCGCTCCAGCACCACCCCTTCTACCTCTTCCCCCACCTTTTTCTCCAGGTACTTCAGCTGCCAGTAGTGCCGCGCCGAGCCCATGACCTTTGCAGCCGCCTCGCGCGCCCAGGTGGTGGCAGCCAGGCCTTGGGCCAAATCCTCCCGGGCGTACTGGAGGGTGCCGTGCGCAATAAAGCCTACCAGTTGTCGTTGCATCAACAGGTCTTCGTAGCCATCGAGGGGCTGGCCGATGCACACCCTCAAGGGGCCGTGCGCCGGCGGGTCGGTCTGCAGCCTCCCTCGGGACATTTGTTTCTTCTGGGCGTGTACCCGGGCGGCATCGTACTCGTCCCCCTCCACCGACTTTCCGGGGGACACAGGTTCGACTTGGTAGACCGATGGGATGCCCTTTTGAGCGCAAAACGCCCCGGCCAACTCCTGGGCGAGCAACTTTAACTCCTCGCAGATCAACGGCCCGGCCTGGTTCGCCTCCAGACGCTGGACCTGGCCCACCCCTGCCCTGAAATCCATGTTCAGTTCGGGCGCGGCCAGAATCAGATCCCCGCTCTGCCGCCGCGTCTGCCGCCGGATCCGGGCCAGATCGTACAACCAGCGCAGGTGCGGATCCGCGGCCAGCTGGGCTTCTGCTTCCTCCCAGCGCAATACCTTCCGTGGCCGGACCTGGCAGAGGCGGATGGCAAACCCCTTGATCTGCCGGCGGGGATTGAGGCGCACCTCCACGGTCAGGGCGGGCCGGTGCTCCCCTGGAGTCAGCCCGGCGGCAGCGACCAGGGAAGGCGGCAACATGGGAATCGAACCATCGGGCAGGTATATGGAAGCCCCGCGTTCCATGGCCTCGCCCTCCACCCTGCCCTCTGGTTGCACCAGCAAGGCGGGGGTGGCGAAGTGCAGGCCTACCTTGTATCCGGAGAGGGTCCGGCGCACGCTGAAGGCCCTATCGCACACCTCCCCATCCCGCGAAAAACCGTAGACCCGCCGGCCCCACCGGCGCCGCCCGCGTCCAGCCGCAGGCAGACAGCGGAGCTCTGCCGCTTCGGCCAGGGCCTTTGCCGAAAAGTCCACGGGCACTTCCCAGCGCCGCAGCTCGAGGTTCTCGTTCACGTCCCAGTGGCCCAGTTTGACCAGGACATCAAAGGCCGCCAACGGACCGTGCAGATGCGCCTGTTTCATCAACCTGGCCGCCTCTTTTGCCCTTGGGCTTTCTCCCTCGAACAGGGCTACCTGTTCCAACAGGGCAATGGCCTCCCCGGCCCCCTCGGGCCGGACGCTCTCTTTACCATCCGCCACCTGCCGCAGCCACAGGGCCGCTTCCTCCAACCGGTCTCGATCGCGCTGCCGCTGCTCCGTTGCCCGGCCGCGCTCCTCCACCTTCCCTGCCGGCAAAGCCAGAAAGTGTTGCACCTGCCGGGAGAAAAAACCCCCTTCTCCCAGGAGCCGGGCCAGGGCCGTCCGGCGATCGCTGTCCGGCTCTTCCCCAAAGTAGAGTTCGGCCAATTCGTTCAGGGCCCATTTGCGGTTCGGCTCCTCCGCGACCAATTCCCACAAAGGCCGCAGATCCAGCTCCCCCTTTATCCTCTCCCGGCGCTGGTCGACCTGGCGCAGGGCGCGGACGATTTCGTGGCGCTGCTGCAGCCCGATTTTTTCGCTCGACATATCGATGAGCTTGCGATAGCTCACCCAGGCCTCCCTGCCCTCCTGATCCAGAATCCACAGGGACCGCGACTTGCCCGGCGGCACCCGCACCACCCCGCAGCAGTGGTGGCCGCTGCGCAGGAATTCGACGATGCAGCCGATGTGGTCCGGCTCCCTGGGCTTGCGCGCCTTCAGCAAGGCCCTGGCCACCTGAGCCCGCAGGGCAGGATCACTTTGCTCCAGCACTTCGCTGTACCAGGCTTTCACGGTCCGACCTCCTTGGGAAATGCAGGTTTATCCCACTTTCAGCACTTCGCGAAATACCCGTACCTATTTGGACCTCAAGGCCGGGAGGGGATGTGGCCGGCGGCGTTTTATGGGGGGTGGGGGGCTCTGGGACTCAGGCCTGCCTGGGGGGGTGGAGCCGGGCAAGAGCGCCTTGGGCATCGTAAAACGCCAGAGGCACAATCCCCGCACGGCCCCGCTCGCCGCTTCCGTGAAGTACTGACCTTTTTTTTAGCCTACCGTTCTTCCTGAACAATGTCAAGCAGCCACCCCCGCGGCTTGACACAACAGCTCTCCCGGTCTATCCTGTCGCTTGGGGGTCAACTCAACAATGCACAAACATCGCAAACAGTCGGCACCATAGCTCTGGAAGAAATTTGGAAATACCTGCATCTAAAAAGGCCCAATCCCATGGAGAAACTCCCGAACCCGCGCATCGTTCGCATCGACAAGGCCGTACTGCGCGGTCAGCGTCCCCGCAGCATAGGCTACAACGCCCGCATCCCCACCCACGGTCCCCTGGTCAGCGATCCAGTGGTCCGCCTTCACACCGAGGACGGCGGTGAGGGCATAGGCTGGTCTGGTATAACCGAAGACAAAGCCCGCCAGCTGCTGGGTAAACACCTCCACGAACTTTTCCAGTTGCCCGATGGTAGCCTGGAAGCCGGCGCGGCCGTGGACCTGCCCCTGTGGGATCTGGCCGCCCGGCTCATGGAGCTGCCCCTCTACCGGCTTTTGGGGGCCCGGGGGTCTCGCGCCGTCGAGCTTTACGACGGCTCCATCTACATCGACGACCTCGAGGCCACGGACCAGGAAGCCGCGGAGATTTTCTACGAGGAGGTGCGCAGCGGCCAGGAGCACGGCTACCACAACTTCAAGGTCAAGGTCGGCCGCGGGGCCCGCTGGATGCCCACCGCAGAGGGGCTGGCGCGGGATATCCTGGTGGTCCACACCGTGCGCCAGGCCGCCGGCCCCGAAGCCAAAATCCTGATCGACGCCAATATGGGCAATACCCTCAACACCGCCACCCAGCTCCTCGAAGGTTGTGCGGATGTGGAAATCTACTGGTTCGAAGAACCCTTTGCTGAGGATCCCGCCCTCAACCAGGCCCTGAAGGAATTCATCGCGGAGCAGGACTACGACACCCTGGTGGCGGACGGCGAGTTCGCGCCCCCGCCCTTCTTTTTCGACCTAGTGGAAAAAGGCCTGATCGACGTTGTACAGCACGACTTCAGAGCCTATGGACTTACCTGGTGGCGGGCCCTCTCCGCCCGCCTGGAACAGTGGGATGTGGTCTGTGCGCCCCATTGCTGGGGCAGCTACATCGAGCGCTATGCCCATGCCCACTTCGCCGCTTCGATTCCCAACTACGCCCTGCTCGAAGCCGCTCCGGCCGCCCTGCCCGGCCTGGCCCTGGACGGCTGGGAGATGCGCGACGGCAAGCTCTGGGTGCCCGATACCCCGGGCACCGGCTTCGACATCGAGCCCGGCATCTTCGCCCAGGGCCAGCAGGACCGGGGCGGCTTCGGCCTGGCGCTGTGATGCAGGGAGTCGAGGCCGAGAGGAGAGGTTGGCAAAGAGCCGACTATTCCCGCTTGTGCCAGCCGGGCAATTCCACCTGGGCTGAAAGCTCCCAGGCCGTCAGGTACAGCGAGGCCGTAAAGCGGGTGGCGGCGCGGGCCCGTTCCCAGGCAAAGGCCCGGACCTCCGGCGCGGTTCCGGATTCCAGCTTTTCTTCCAACTCGTAGACCCGGTCAATCAGGCTCCGGCCCCTTTCGATCTCTTTCAGGATAGCCGGCATCAGCGAGTCAAAAGCCGCGACCTCCTGATCCTTCGCCAGCCGGCGCGGATCCAGCTCCAGGCGCTGCACCAGCCCGTCCACCTTTGCGTGGATGCCGCTTTTCGGCGAACTCCCGTCGGCCCGGGCGCGCCCGTCGAAATGGATGGTCAGGTGCAAAGGCTGGCACATATCCTCGGCATAGTGAGCCAGTAAGCCGGCATAGACCAGACACTTGCTGCGGATGGTTTGATCGTCCGGCCACTTGCGGTGCTCGGCAAAGGCCATGGCCAGGCGCTCGCTCCACTCGGCCACCGCATAGGGCACCAACCCCACCCGGGTCGGATCGAGCCCGGCCCTGAGACACAGGCCGAGAAATTCGTAGCGCGTGGGCGGCAGGGCGCGTCCTTCCAGCAGTTCCTGGTCGAGGTAGTGCTCGGAATACTCGGCGTTTTTCAGGTGGGGTGTAGCCCGGTTCTTGAACAGGTCTGGGTCGTACACGCAGTGCGCCGGCACCACCTCCCCGTTGCGAAAAAAGTCCGGCACGTCCTCGGGCAGAGCCCTGATGGCGGCCCGGGTGAGGATGGCATGGCCGTCTCCCCACCAGGACCAGCCCGGCGCTGCCACTGTAGTCAAGACCAACAGCACAACCATCCTTTTCATGTTTTTTCCCTTCTATCTTTCCCCTCTATTTGACAGAACACAACCTGTATATTAAGATTTTTCTGTATTTCTCCCATCTCCACATCTAACAAGGAGTAGTATCATGGCCATTAGACTAGGCGACGAAGCCCCTGATTTCACCGCCGAAACCACCGAAGGCACCATTACCTTCCACGAGTGGCTGGGTGATGGCTGGGGCATCCTCTTTTCCCATCCGGCCGACTTCACCCCGGTGTGCACCACCGAGTTGGGCACCGTGGCCAAGATCAAGGATGAATTCGACCAGCGCGGGGTCAAGGTCATCGGCTTGAGCGTCAATTCAGTGGACGATCACCAAGGCTGGATCAGCGATATCAACGAGACCCAGAACGCCACTGTCAACTTCCCGCTCATCGCCGACCCGGAGCGCGAAATATCCACCCTCTACGACATGATCCATCCTAATGCCCTGGACAATTTGACCGTGCGCTCGGTCTTTGTCATCGGCCCGGACAAGAAGGTCAAGCTCACCCTGACCTATCCGGCCTCCACCGGCCGCAACTTCGACGAATTGCTGCGGGTCATTGATTCCCTCCAGCTAACCGCCAACCACAGTGTGGCCACCCCGGCCAACTGGCAGGACGGGGACGACTGCATCGTGGTCCCGGCCCTTTCGGACGAAGAAGCCACGGAGAAGTTCCCCCAGGGTTTTACCACGGTCAAACCCTATTTGCGAGTGACCCCTCAACCCAACAAATAAGCCCATAAAAAACCCGGCGGAGCAACACCCCGCCGGGTTTTTTATTTGTTGTAGCGTACCTCCTTGCCCGTCTGAGCGCTTTTGTAGATTCCCTCCAGAATCTTCATCACCTTGAGGCCCTCCTCGCCCGTGGCCAGAGGCGGACGCTTCTCCAGGATGCTGTCGACAAACTCGTGGTAGGCCGTCGGCGTGTAAGCTTTGCGCTTCTCCAGGGTCTTGGTGAAGATATTGCCGTTTTCCTCGGCGAAAATCTCGGCCACAAACTGGTAGCCCCCTTCGACATTCTTCTGCTCGAGGCTGCCTCTGGTGCCGTAGAGCACGGTGAGCATGTGTTCGCTCTCGCGGATGTTCAGGGCCCAGCTCGCCTCCAGCAGCAGGGTGGCGCCATTGGCGAATTTGACCAAGCCGCAGGCCAGGTCCTCCACCGTGTAGTGCTGCCCCTGCTGCCTGACCTTTTCTTCCCGGGCGATATAATCGTAGGTTGATCCACTCACCGCCACGGGCTCGGGATACCCCATCAACCACAGCGCCAGATCCAGGCGGTGCACCCCCAAGTCGATGAGCGGTCCTCCTCCGGCCATCTCCTTGTCGGCGAACCATCCCCCGGGCATCCCCCGGTAGCGGTGCCACACACTGCGACCAAAGTAAATGTCGCCTATCACCCCGGCCTCCACCTGTTGTTTGAGCATGTGACTGGCCTCGGTGAAGCGGAACGAGAAGTTGATCATCAAGTTCTTGCGCGCTTTTTCGGCCGCCTCCTTCATGCGTTCGGCCTGTCTCACGGTGGTGGCCATGGGTTTTTCGCACAGCACGTGCAAACCCGCCCTGAGCGCCTGTATCGTCAGCGGCGCGTGCAGCTTGTTCGGGACTGCAATGCTCACGGCATCCAGATCGGCCTGGTCCAGCATGGTCTTCAAATCGCTATAGGTCTGTCGTACCTTCAACTGGGCGGCCGTGCTCTTCAGGCGATTCTCGTCCAAATCGCACAGAGCGACCAGTTCGGCCCCTGGATGGGCCTGGTAACCCTCGGCGTGGCCCCGTCCCATGCCCAGCCCCACAACCCCCATTCGCAACTTGCGCTCCATGCAATCCTCCCGTAGACGACCGCGTTGATCTTGAGGCCTGACCCGGAGGGCCGTCAGCCAGCCAAATTTAGCGGGTCGACTACTAGACCTCCAGATCTTCGAGCTTGATGGTCTTCTTCCACCCTTCGTAGTCGGCATTCATCTCATCGGACCACCCCCGGTCCACCTCTCCGGGAGTGTACCTGCCCTCGCGAATCCGCATCTTGCCGAAGTAATCCCGCATGCGGACATTTTCGGAACTCTCCACCACCTCCTGCGCCAGGTGCGGCGGCACGAAGATGACCCCCGTGGGCGTGCCCAGGACCACATCCCCGGGCAGCACCGTGGCCTCGCCAATGCGGATCGGACCATTGATCTCGGTCATGGTCACCTCGCCGATACCGGTGGGATGAAGCCCGCGCGCAAAGACGTTCATGTCCAGATCGTAGACCCGCTGGAAATCCCGAATGCTGCCGTCCACTACCAGCCCGGTGCCGCCGGTCCGGGTGGCTATGGCCGTGCCCAGGTTGTCGCCGATAAAGGTTCCCTTGACGATTTTGCCGAACAACTCCACCACCAGGACATCGCCCTCCACCAGGGTGTCGATGACCCAGGAGTTCTGGCCGCCGACGCGGCCATGGCTTTTGCCTTCCTCCTCGACCACCTCGTTGAGGTCGGGCCGGTGCGGCACGTAGCGACAGGTCACGGCGCGCCCAACCAGGATGCGCTCGGGGTGAATATTCAGCCAGTTGCCGTCGAACTGGAGGTGAAATCCATGCCCTCCCAGCACCCCCCAGGCCTCTTCGGTTGTCACCTTCTTCATGCGCTCCAGGATATCATCCGGTACCCGCGGGCGGCCGTCTTCGAATCGCTCATAAGGATTCTGCGAGGTGAGTTCGACGATCTTTTCTTGCGAGATGAGTTCCATAGTCCGAGCCTCTCTGGATGGGGTATAAAAAAGCCACGGAACCGCCATGCGACCCGTGGCAATATTGAAAAAACCGTCTTGCTCGTCAAGGGTTTTGGCCCTCACAATTTGACCTTGTCAGGCCAAACCATATCGATTTATTGGTTTTACGGCTTCTTAGAAAGGAAGATCGTCCCCTCCCTCCTGGATGCCGGCGGCGACCGGGACCGCGGCCTGCTCCTCCTTGGCACCGGCATAGGCCATATCCAGTTCAGCCGGCCCGCCGCTCCCGTCGAGCATCTCCAGGTTGTTCACCACCACTTCGGTTACATAGTGCCTCTGTCCCTTTTGATCGTCCCAGTTGCGGGTTTGCAGCTTCCCTTCCACATAGATCTTGCTGCCCTTCTTCAGGTACTGGCCGGCGATCTCGGCCAATTTGCGCCACAGCACCAGGCGGTGCCACTCGGTGCGCTCGGTGCGCTCCCCGCTCTTATCGTTCCAGCTTTCGCTGGTAGCCAGATTGGCGCTGGCCACCTGTACCCCACTGGGGGTGAATCTGATCTCGGGATCGGCCCCGAGATTGCCGATGAGGACGACCTTGTTGACACAACCGCGCGACATAACTTTTGCTCCTTTCCGCAATGAAGTGATTTTTTTCCGAGCGAACTTTTACTCCCCGGGTTCGCGATCTTCTCGCCGCCCCAAAATATCCTGGTGCCGGCGAGTCTTTCGGGCCTTGGGGGTCTCGACGCCGTAGCGGCGGCAAAGCCGGCCGAAACTACCCGGGGCAATCCCCAGGGCCAGCCCGGCGTCCTGGTTGTTGGCGTAGATCCTGGCTGCGCGTTCGATGCGGTTCCGCTCGATCTTGGGCATGGAATCTCTCCTCCTCTTTTTGATAATCAGGCTAGGTAGTGCAGGAACGGCAGGCTGAGGACAACCATGACCCCCACGATCAGGTACGCCAACCCGATTGCGGGCCATTCCCGCTTTATTTTTTGCCCTCTGGGCAATGTGTGGTTCATAATCCAGACCTCCAGTTGGTGGTTTATCCGCGGAATCTACCAGGTTAATCGCTATTTATTAATCTGGTAATATAGACAATATACTAAACATATGTTCACTTGTCAAGAAAAAAAAGGGCCTGAAGATCTTTTAATTCACCCCTGGCAAAAAGCAGCTCTTCAGGCCCTTTTAATAATCAACACAAGTTATTTATTTATAGAATTTTATCACATGTCAACCTCGGCCTGGAGCAGCCCTCCCGGCCAAGCTCAATCCGCACGCAGGGAAGAGGTCGGACCACGGAATCCCTACAATTCGCGCTTCCACCAGGTGCCCTGCTTGCAATGCTCGGCCCAATCGTCCAGGCGCGGCTAGAGAAAATTTTAACCCGCCTGTTTTTGCCGCAGACGGGTTATTTCGTCGCGCAGCTGGGCGGCTTTTTCAAACTCCAGCCGGACGGCGGCTTTCTTCATCTGTTCTTCCAGGTCCTCCAGCACATCTTCCAGATCTTCCCCCCCCTCGTAGGACACCTCGGGTTCGGCCACGGTCTCTGCTTCCCCGCCCCGGATACTCTCGAGCACGGAAGTAGCCTGCAGGATCTCTTCGCGGGTGCGGTAGATGGTCTGGGGCACGATGCCGTGTTCTTGGTTGTAGGCCTCCTGCAGGCTCCTGCGGCGATTGGTCTCGTCAATGGCCCGCTGCATGGAATTGGTCGTGCGGTCGGCATAGAAAATCACCAGCCCGGCCGCGTGGCGTGCGGCCCGGCCGATGGTCTGTATCAGGGCTTGTTCCGAGCGCAGAAAGCCTTCTTTATCCGCATCCAGGATGGCCACCAGAGAGACCTCCGGCAAATCCAGTCCTTCGCGCAGCAGATTGATACCCACGAGAACATCGAATTCCCCCAGGCGCAGATCGCGCAGAATGCTCACCCGCTCCAAAGTCTCGATGTCCGAGTGCAGGTAGCGCACCCGAATGCCCATCTGCTCCAGGTAGTCGGTCAGGTTCTCCGCCATCTTCTTGGTCAGCGTGGTAACCAGGACCCGCTCCTGTTTTTCGGCGCGCTGCTGGATCTCCTCCATCAGATCGTCGATCTGGCCCTTGAGGGACCGCACCGCGATCCGCGGATCCACCAGACCGGTCGGCCGGATGACCTGCTCGACCAGCACGCCACCGGATTTTTCCAGTTCATAAGCCCCCGGGGTAGCCGAAACAAAGACCGTCGAGCCCATGTGGTCTTCGAATTCCTCGAAGAACAGGGGCCGATTGTCATAGGCGGAAGGCAGGCGGAAGCCGTGTTCGACCAGCATATCCTTGCGCGACCGGTCCCCTTTCCACATCCCCCGCACCTGGGGCACAGTGACGTGGGATTCGTCGATGAAGAGCAGGTAGTCCTCCGGGAAGTAGTCCAGCAGGACGTAGGGCGGTGCCCCGGGCCGGCGACCATCCATGTAGCGGGTATAGTTTTCAATCCCCGGACAATAGCCTATTTCGCGGATCATCTCCACATCGTACTTGGTGCGCATTTCCAGGCGGTGGGCCTCGACCAGTTTGTCCTGGCTGCGCAGTTCGAGCAGGTGCTCCTCCAACTCGACCAGAATCCCCTCGCAGGCCGCCTCTACCTTCTCCTCGTCGGTCACGTAGGCCTTGGCCGGGTACAGAGTGGTCTGTTCCCGGTCTTCCAGGACATCCCCGGTCAGCGCGTCCACCAGGGCCAGGGTTTCGACCCCATCGCCGAACAGTTCTATCCGCACCGCCCGGTTCTCGGAAGCCGGCACCACCTCGATGATGTCCCCGCGCACCCTGAAACTGCCGCGCTGCAACTCGAAATCGTTGCGGGTGTAGTAGATGTCGATCAGCTTGCGGAGGATATCATCGCGCTCGATGCACTGGCCTTTTTGCAGCTGGAGGGTTTGCTCGCGGTACTCCTGGGGCGATCCAATGCCGTAGATACAGGAGACCGTGGCCACTATCAGAACGTCCTGACGCTCCAGCAGAGCACTTATAGCTTTGAGCCTGAGCCGGTCGATCTCCTCGTTGAGTTCGACCTCTTTTTCTATGTAGGTATCGGTACTGGGTTTGTAGGCTTCGGGCTGGTAGTAGTCGTAGTAGCTGACAAAGTACTCCACGGCATTGTTGGGGAAATACCCCCGGAACTCGCCGTAGAGCTGGGCGGCCAGGGTTTTATTGTGAGAAATGACCAGGGCCGGACGCTGCAATTGCTCTATCATACAAGCCATGGTGAAGGTCTTGCCGCTACCCGTAACCCCCAGCAGGGTCTGGTGCTGCTGACCAAACCCCACTCCAGCCACCAGTTCTTCAATGGCCCGGGGTTGATCCCCCTGAGGCTGGTACTCCGATACGAGTTCGAAACGATCCATGGCCGGTCTACCTCCTGGTTAGAGCAAATCTACCGGAGCGCTGCAACCTTGTCAACAACAACCCGAACCGGACCATTTCAGAACCCTTATAACTGCCATTATGGCATTAATTATGGTTCTATTTGACAGGTATTGCTTTCTAAATTTTTCTTTCAATATTTTATATAAATTTATATTTTACAATTATATAAAGACAAAGAATAGCTCCTGGCACGCAGCTTGCTTAAATTTAACCGATTCGAATATTATCACTGTGGAAATACACACCGAAAGGAATGCAGTCATGGGTAAAGTAATCGGCATAGACTTGGGTACGACCAACTCGTGCGTAGCGGTGATGGAGGGCAAGGAAGCGGTGGTGATCCCCAACTCGGAAGGGGGCCGGACCACCCCGTCGATCGTGGCCTTCAGCAAAGAGGGCGAACGGCTGGTGGGGCAGACGGCCAAGCGGCAGGCGGTGACCAACCCGCGGCAGACCATCTTCTCCATCAAGCGCTTCATGGGCCGGCGCTTCGAAGAAGTGAGCGCTGAAATCGCCGAGGTACCCTACCAGGTCGTCTCCGGCAGCCGCAGCCTGGCCGGGGTGCAGGTGGGGGATACGACCTATTCGCCCCCGGAGCTGTCGGCGATGGTGCTGCAGAAGATGAAGCAAACCGCCGAGGATTACTTGGGCGCGCCGGTCAGCCAGGCCGTGATTACAGTGCCGGCCTATTTTAACGATGCCCAGCGCCAGGCCACCAAGGACGCCGGGCAAATCGCCGGGCTGGAGGTGCTGCGCATCGTCAACGAGCCCACGGCCGCGGCCCTGGCCTACGGGCTGGACAAGTCGGAGACGAGCGAAAAGATCGCCGTGTACGATCTGGGGGGCGGCACCTTTGATATATCGATTCTGGAGTTGGGATCTGGGGTATTCGAGGTTAAGTCGACCAACGGGGACACCCACCTGGGGGGCGATGATTTCGACCAGGTGCTCATTGACTGGCTGGCCGAGGAGTTCGTGCGCGAGCAAGGGATCGATCTGCGGCAGGATGCCATGGCCCTGCAGCGGTTGAAGGAGGCGGCCGAGAAAGCCAAGTGCGAACTGTCCTCGGTCAGCCAGACCGAGATCAACCTGCCCTTTATCACGGCGGATCAGTCGGGGCCCAAGCACTTGCAGGTAAGTGTGAGCCGGGCGCAGTTTGAGCGCTTGATGGCCGGGCTGGTCGAGCGCACGCGGCAGCCGTGCGTGCAGGCCTTGGCCGACGCCGAGGTCGAGGCCGGTCAGATCGACTCGGTGATTCTGGTGGGCGGATCAACGCGGATTCCAGCGGTGCAGGCCCTGGTCGAGGAGTTGTTTGGCCAGGCGCCGCATCGGGGGGTCAACCCGGACGAGGTGGTGGCGCTGGGGGCGGCAGTGCAGGCGGGGGTGTTGAGCGGAGAGGTGGAGGATGTGCTGTTGCTGGACGTGACGCCCTTGTCGCTGGGGATCGAGACGCTGGGAGGGGTGATGACGCGTCTGATCGAGCGCAACACGACGATCCCGACCAAGAAGAGCCAGATATTTTCGACGGCGGCGGACAGCCAGCCTTCGGTGGAGGTGCACGTGTTGCAGGGGGAGCGGGACATGGCAGGGGACAACCGGACGCTGGGTCGGTTTCACCTGGACGGGATCCCGCCGGCGCCGCGGGGGCTGCCGCAGGTGGAGGTGACGTTTGACCTCGATGCCAATGGGATTTTGAATGTCTCGGCGCAGGACAAGGGGACCCAAAAGGAGCAGAGCATCCGGATCGAGGCGTCGAGCGGGTTGTCGGCCGAAGAGATCGAGCGGATGCAGCAGGAGGCCGAGGCCCATGCCGAGGTGGACCAGCAGCGTCGTGCGGCGGTGGAGTTGCGCAATGAGGCGGATCAGCTTTTGTATGCCACGGAGAAGGGGTTGAGCGAGCACGGGGATCGGCTCTCGGAAGCGGATCGTGCGGCGGTGGAGACGGCGGTGGAGGGGGTGAAGGCGGCGCTGGAGGGAGAGGAAGTAGAGGCGTTGCGGGCGCGGGTGGATCAGCTCAAACAGGCCTCGCACAAGTTGGCCGAGGGGATGTATCAGGAGGCGCAGCAGCAAGCCCGTGCGGAGGAGGCGCCCCCCGGAGAGCAGGCCTCTGCGGAGGCGGGGGGCGAGCAAGGCGCCGTGGATGCCGACTTCGAAGTCGTCGACGACGATAAGAAATAGAAAGAACACCTAAACAGGGCCGGTGCCTGCTTCACCGGCCCTGTTTTTAATTCTGTTCGGGCCGCAAGAGCAACTTGACCCCTTCCTGTTTCTCCGCCACCTCAAACGCCCGGTCCCACTCTTCTAGTGGGAACTGGTGGGATATCAGCTTTTCGCTGGGGATCAAACCCGCTTCCATCAGCTTGAGGGCCCGTTTCCACACCGGCCGGCGCTGGGCAATCCCGCCGCTCACCTGGAGTTCCTTGTAGGCAATCTGTTCAAAGTCGATCTCAACCGGTTCGCCCGGCAAACCCATCTGTGAGTACTTGCCGCGCTTGCGCACCAGTTCCAGAGCCAGACGCAGGGCCGGCGCCACCCCCGCACACTCCACCACAACGTCTGCCCCGTACCCCCCGGTCAATTCCCTTACCCGTTCCACCGCATCCTGCTCGTCGATATCAATTGTATAGTGCACGCCCAGATCCGCCGCCAGCTGTAGACGAGCCTTATCGCGACCCGTACCGCAGAGCACAACCGTGCCCCCTTCGGCCAGAGCAACCAGGCAGGCGAAAAGCCCCACGGGTCCCGGACCGGTGACGGCCACAAAATCTCCGGCCGCAACCCCGGCCTGCTCTGTGACCGAGTGCACACAGCACGCCAGCAACTCGGTGAGCGCTCCCCCCTCAAAGCTCACATTGTCCGGTAGTTTGTGAACCAGAGTAGCATTGCAATAGGGTGCAAAGCTGCCGTGGTGCCAATAGCCCATGACCTGGCGCTGCGGACAAAGATTGTAATACTCGCTCAGACAGTAAGGGCACTTGCCACAGAAATAGATACTCGGCTCCCCCGTCACCCGATCGCCCACGGCAATCTCGTCCCCTAACTCGGCCCCCTTCTCGACCACCACTCCACTGAACTCGTGGCCTATCACCACCGGCGTCTTGATCTTGTAATTGATGGTGTCGTGGTAGAGATGCAGGTCCGAACCACAGATACCGGTGGCTTTGACCTCGATTTTTACCTGATCTGGACCAGGGGGTTGTTCCACGACCTCACGCAGTTCCACAAACCCATGCCCCCGGGCGTATTTGACCACTCCTTTCACGTATTTTCCTCCCTGGCTAATCGGTGGTGGATCTACCTTTTCACCCCCACTGAATACTCAGTACTTCGCGGAATCGGCGAGCGGCCGTGCAGGGCTTGTGCTTCTGGCGTTTTATGATGCCCAAGGCGCTCTTGCTCCGCTCCACCCCCCATAAAACGCCGCCGGCAACATCCCCTCCCGGCCTTGAAGTCCAAATAGGTACGGGTATTTCGTTAAGTTAATGATACTCAACCCTTGATAAGTGAACACAAGTTCAGTATATTGAGTAAGCCTCACCCCTCATAATATGATGAAGTTGAAGTAAAGAGACAAACTCCCCGGCGCCTCACAAGCCACAGCTCAGATGCCCGAACTTTCGCTGCTTTACGGACCGGCCCATCCCGACAAGATCCAGCCTCTCTTGCAAACCTGCCTGGAACGGATTCGCCAACGCCAAGGGGATTCTTTCCTTTTCCTGGTCCCCACCCGGGGACAAGCCGAGCAGCTCCAACAGAACCTCCTCTGCAAAAGTGACGCCGATTTATTCCTCAAGCCCTATATCCTGGGGCTGGAAGACTTCATTCGGACCCTCTACCACGCCTGCCCTGGCCGCCTTGCTCTCTTGCCCGAGGTCGGCCAGCAGCTCCTGATCGAAGACACCCTGCGCCACAACTCCCGCTTCTTTAATTATTTTTCCTCCACCCAACGCGAGCCCTTCAGTGGCCTCTCCCTAGCCCTGGCCCGCTTTGTCCGGGACCTGAAAACAGCCGGCATTACTCCGGACGATTTGGCCGCCTGCCGCGCGGACCTTCCCGGATTGGCCGGCGACAAAGGTGAGGAACTGGTCCAGATCTACCGCCACTTTCAGCAAGGTCTGGGCAAGGACTTTACCGATCTTTCCGGCATGTTGCACAGCATCGCCACTCATCTCGATGAAGAACGCTTTAGGGCCTGCTTCCCCCGGATTGATTTGTTTCTTATCTCTGGCTTTGATGCCTTCGCCCCCCCTCTCCTCCGGGTCCTGGTCCAGCTCCTGGACTTCATACCCGAATCCTGCATCGCCCTGGACTATGTCCCCGAACGGCCGCGGTTGTTTGGTCCCGCACGCGACACCTTTGCATGGCTGCGGAAAAGAGCGACCCAAAAAACAATCTCCACTGCTACTTCTCCCAACGCCCCTCTGGCAGCACTTGAAAGCCATCTCTTCACTTCCCCTGCACCTCCTCAAAAAGCTTGTATGGAGATAGTCCCTTGCGCCGACCGCCTGACCGAAATAAAAAAAATCGCCCGTCGTATCAGATACCTGTGGAACGCGGGCCCCCTCGAACTTGCGCGCGTTCGGGTGGCGTGTCGCCACATCGACCTCTACGCCCCGCTCATCCAGGAGGTCTTTCCTCGTTATGGCCTTCGGTTTCACCTGGCTCAAGGCTATCCTCTGCCGCGTTCCCCCGTAGTGGTTTCGATCCTGGCCGTCCTCGACGTGGTGCTGGAACGCTATTCCCGCCCCGCCCTGCTGCGCCTACTCAAGCTGCCTTATATCGAATTTAAGTACAAAATGGAAGGCCGCGACCAGACCCTGTCGGCCGCGGTTGTGGACACCTGGACGCGAACCCTCCCGCCTACTTCGGGCCGGGTAGAGTGGCTGCAGGCCATCGACCTGAGATGTGCCCAGCTCGAACGGGAACTGGCCAACATACGCCGGGGCGATCTATTCTCCGACGAACTCGACGATCCCGACAAATGGGTGGAACAAGGGCGCGAGGAACGCCACAAGCTTCAGGCGCTGCGTCGGGGTTTGGAAGACCTCTTCACCGCCCTGGTGCCCATGGAACAACGCCTTGACCTGGCCCGCCTTCCGCCGACACCTGCACCATGTCCTGGGGCGCCTGGGTTTGTTCGGCCGCCTGGTCTCTGCTGCCAGCGACCCCGCGCAACAGGAGCGCATCGGTCCGGCCATAAGCGCCTTCAAACGCTTCTCGCGCCTCCTCGACGAACTGGCCACCCTGGCCCCCCTCCTCAAACAACAACGCTTTGGCGTCCGGGAAATAGCCGACATCCTCAAAACTTCCCTCTCTCAGGTCCATTACCATTTCCCGGGCAAATCCGAGCAGGGCATCCAGATCACCACCCTGGAGGAGAGCCGCAGCCCCTCCTGCGACCATCTCTTTGTGGTCGGTCTGCTGGAGGGCGAGTTTCCCTTATCTCCCGCCCCGGATATCTTTCTGGACGACAGTGACCGCCGCACCTTGGGGCTCCAGAGTGCCGATGCCGGCCTTGCTGCCGAACGCCTGTTGTTCTACCAGATCCTGGCCCAGGCACGGAGAGAAATTCAACTGCTCTACCCCCGCGGCGAAGGAACCACCACCCTCTCCCCCTCGCCCTTTGTAGACGAGGTGCAGGTCCTCTTGAGCTCTGGGGAAAAACCACAACCCCACGCGGATATCCTCACCCTGGCAGACCTGCACCGCTTCCTGGGTCGCTCCCTGAGTCGCAAACCCTCTATCCCCGAAGCCACCCAGGCCCTTCAGCTTGTCCGGCTCTGCGGGAACGTCCCCCTGCTGTCGGCTCCGGTGCACCACCTGCGCGGCATGGCCATCGCCGACCAGCGCGCCCAGGCCCAGCAACTGGGCCCCTACGAAGGCCTTCTCGACCATCCCGCCGCTCTCGACTCCCTGGAGCGCCGCTTTGGCCGGGGCCACGCCTTTTCCATCACCCAGCTGGAAAGCTATGCCCGCTGTCCCTTCTTTTTCTTTGCCGACCGCATCCTCGGGGCCGTCCCCCTCCGCGATCCCGGAGAGGATCTTGCGGCCCTGGAACGCGGCAATCTGATTCACCGCATCCTCTACGCTTTCTACCGCGAGCGCCGCCGCAACGGCCAGGTCGAAAGAGTGCGCCCCGAGAACCTGCCCCAAGCCCTCCAGCGCCTGCGCCAGATCGCCCGCAGCGCAGCCGAAGACCTGGGTTTGAAGGATTTTTTCTGGGAAATGGAACTGGAGCGCATCCTCGGACCGGAGGACAAAAATAAGGGGGCAGGACTCCTGCCCCGCTTCCTCGAGCTGGAGGCTCGGGAGCTGGACGCGACAGCGCCGAGTCTTTTCGAACTCAGCTTTGGCGCCTACCCCGGCATGGGCGAGCGCGACCCGCTTTCCACCCAGGAACCCTATACCCTGGAGGATGCCCGGACCGGAGAGCAGGTGCACATCCTGGGCAAAATCGACCGCATCGATCGCACTCCGGAAGGCCAGTTCGTGGTCCTCGACTACAAAACCGGCCAGGCCCCCGGCGGTCTGGCCGATATGCGCGACGGCCTCAGCCTGCAGCTACCCGTCTACCTCCTGGCGGTCGAACAACTCCTGCATTCGGCCGGCCTCGAAGAAGGTGTAGCCGGCGCCTACTACGAGTTGCGCGACCACGAGCGCTGCGGCAAGACCGGACTCTTTGCCAACAAGGCCCATAAAGGCCAGGTCTACCAGACCAGGAGCCAGGCAGTGGAACGCGAAGAGTTCCGCCGCGCCCTGGAACAGGCCCGTTCCTTTGCCCTCCACTACGTGCGCTCCATGCGGCAGGGTCGCTTCCACGTCACGCTCCACCCGCCCGAGAAGACCTGCACCCACTGTGCCTACCGGCGGGGCCTGCCGCCTCGACCCCCGGCGCATGCGCGCCCTAAAGCGCGAGGGCAAGCTCTCGTGAGGCGCGGATTCGATCTTACCCCGGCCCAACTCAAGGCCCTCGACAACCAGCGCAATATCGCGGTCACGGCCAGCGCCGGTTCGGGCAAGACCGCCACCTTGGTGGAACGCTACATCGCACTCCTTCTAACCAATCCCCAGACCCGCGTGCCCCAGATCCTGGCCATCACCTTCACCCAGAAGGCCGCCAGCGAAATGCGCCAGCGGATCGCGGAAAACCTGCAGCGGGCCCTGACGTCGGAAAAAGATGGGAAAACTCGACGCCGGCTTGAGGCAGTGTACGAAGGCCTGTCCGGGGCCCGCATCTCCACCATCCACGCCTTTTGCGCCGCCCTTTTACGCCAGTACCCGGTAGAGGCCCAGGTCGATCCCCACTTTGCCGTGCTCGAAGAGGTGGAAGCCACCCGCCTGCGGGACGCGGCGGTGGGCGAAACCCTGGAAGTCATCGCCCGGCGCGATCCGAGCGATCCGACCCGGTTGGCCCTGCGTCGCCTGTTGCAGGACTGGGATAGACGCTACCTGGAAGGGGCGCTCCGCGCCCTGATCCTCAAGAAACGCCTGGCCCTGCGATGGACCCGTCACTACCAGTCCCTGAGGCCCGAAGAGATCTTCGCCTCCTGGGAAACTCGTGCCCAGGAACTCCTCGCCCCCCTCTGGAAAACCCTGCGCGAAGAAGGAAAATTCCTCTCCCTGCTGCACGAACTAGCCTCCCTAACTCCCCTGCGCAACGGCGCAAAAGACACCGCCGAGCAACTCCTGGCGCCGGTGCGGGAAGACATTAAAACCTTATTGGAGAATCCCGGCTTGCCCAATGCCCGGAAAATCCTGCCCCGGCTCGCCGACGCCCTGACCACCTCGAAGGGCGAACCCTTCAAGGGCAATAAAGGCAGTAAAGCCAACTGGACCCCCGCCGACCTGGCTCGTTTCCGCCAGGCCCTGAGCGCCACCGGCGCCCTGCTCGCGCCCCATTATCTCGCATTCTCCCGTGCTCCCGGGGCCAGGAATCTGCGCGCTGCTGAATTGCTCCAGGCTCTCTCCCGGGTCTTTATCGAGGTCTGCAGCCGCTACGAACGCAAAAAAGGCCAGGGGAGCACGCCTCGACTTCGACGATCTCCAGGAGCGCTGTCTGCACCTCATGGCGGCTGAGGGCCCTGTTGTCCGGCAGTTGGCGCAGCACTACCGCTACGTCATGGTGGACGAGTTCCAGGACACCGACCCTTTGCAGTGGGCCCTGATCCGTCCCCTGATTTCCCGCGCCGGCGCCCTGGAACGCGACAAGCTTTTCATCGTCGGCGACCCCAAGCAATCCATCTATTCCTTCCGCGATGCCGACGTGACGGTTTTCGAAGATGTAAAGCAGGCTATTGTCCAGGGCAACAACCAGCATCAAAGCCCGAACCTGCCCTTCCGCGACGACGGAGAGGGGGAAGTCGAAAGCCTCCCCGAGGAACGCGGCGGGGCCCTGATCATGGCCGAAAACTTCCGCACCCTGAGGGTGCCGGTAGCCTTTGTCAACCTGCTCTTCGAGCAAATCATCCATCCGGTTGCGGGCGAGCCCTTCCAGGTGGGCTACGACCCGCTGATTTGCCGTCGCCCCCATCCCACCAGCCAGGGTTCGGTCGAACTCCTGCTGGCCCGTCCCCGAGAAGAAGAGGAAGAGCAGGATACCCTGCAGCGCGAGGCCGAGCTGATGGCCCGCAGGATCCGCCAGATACTCGACCAGGGCGCCCTGCCCATAGCCGACGAAGGCGAGGCCCAACGGCCGGCCAGACCTGAAGATATCGCCATCCTCTTGCGCCGCCGGCGCTTTCTACCCCTCTACGAACAGGCCCTGCGCTCCCTGCACATCCCTTTTGAGGTCGTGGGCGGTCTGGGGTTTTACCAGCGCCAGGAAGTCTACGACCTGGCCAATATCCTCCACATTCTCGACAACCCTTTTGACAATGTAGCCCTTCTGGGGGCCCTGCGTTCCCCTTATTTAGGGCTTTCGGACAATGCTCTTTTCGCTCTTTCCCAAGTCGAAGGCAGCCGGCTGGTGGAAAAGCTGGAAAACCTCCTGGAGCAGGACGGATCCCTGTCTTCGATGGACCGGGCCGCAGTCCGCGACGCCGTCGCTCTCCTGCAACGCTGGAGCGGGCTGGTGGACCGGGTAGCTTTGACCGATCTGCTCCACACCATCCTGGAGGACACCGGAGCCTGGGGCTTCCTCGGCTTTGGGGAACGCGGCGAGCAAACCATTGCCAATGTCGAGAAGATCCTCGCCCTTGCCCGCAACTTCGAGGCCCCGGGCTTTTCCGCCCTGGCGGATTTTGTCGCCCATCTCGACCTACTGATCGAGCAGGAGGAGGAGGGCGAAGCGCAAATGCCCCAGGACCAGGGCCATGCCGTGCGGATCCTGACCGTACATGCCTCCAAGGGCCTGGAATTCCCCGTGGTCTTCGTACCCGACTTGGACGGCCCCTTCAACCTCAGCTCCGCCGACCCGCTACTCCTGGACGGGGAAAACGGCATCGGCATACTGGTCCAGGACCCGGAAAACGACTTTCGCCGCAAACCCTCGTTCGTGCGCGCCACGATCGGCGCGACCTATCAGCGCAAGATCCTGGCAGAGGAGAAGCGTCTGTTCTACGTGGCTGCGACCCGCGCCCGCGACCACCTGATCCTCTGTGGCCGCCTGCGGGAAAACCACCTGGCCCTGGAAGCGTCCTTCGAAACCGTCAAGGACCGTCTTAGCTGGGTGTGTCTGGGACTCGGTCTTTGCCTGGAAGATTTGGCGCGAGGCGAAAAGTTCTTCAGCCACAATGGCCAGGACTTTGTCGTGCGGCTGCTGACCGACCTGGCGCAAATCCCCGTGGACCATCCCCCTTCCACTACCGGAGAAAGCACCTACTTCGAGGCCCGAGCTTATCTCGAGGAATTGCATGATAACATCCAGGATTCAGGCATTGCTCTTCCCCCGGACCTGCAAGACCTACAGCCCATCCCAACCCCGGATCCTCCCCCCCTGTTTTCCGCCACCCAGCTAACTCTGTACGAGGAATCCCCTTCCCGCTACTTCGATCGTTACATCCTGGGGATACCCGAGACGGGTCTGGGAGACGGTGCAAAAGGGGGGAAAGGGGGAGAGCAGCGCCGACGAGGTTTACTCTTCGGCGAATTGGCCCACGCCGCCCTGGAGGCAAGCGCCCTCGACCCCGATGAAGACCGCGCGGCCTGGGTGGATCGCCTCCTGCTGGAAGCCGCCTTGGGCGACCCGGATCTGCACCAGCGCTTCCACCACGACCTGATGGACCTGCTCGCCCGCTTCGAGGACTCGGTCTTCGGTCGAGCCTTGAGCGCAGACCCGGCCGCGCGGATCGAGCAAGCCTTTACCCTCAAGTTAAAAAACGGGATCATCCAGGGTGTGATCGACCGAATCTGCAAGGACCCGGAGGGCACCCCGCGGATCATCGACTACAAAACCGGCCCGGTTGCTCCCCAGGCCAAGGCCACCGAAGCCCAACGCCATCGCCGCCAGATGCAGATCTACGCTCTCTGCCTGCAGCGGCTTTATCCGGACCAGCCGTCATACCGGGCCACGATCTATTTTACCGCGCTCGACCAAACCTGCACCTTTGCATTTACTACGGCGGACCTGCGCCAGGCAGAGGAAGAAATCGAGCAACTCATGCAAGAGGTCTCCTCCAGGTGGCCGTTGCCATGGTCCCAGTAATTTGCCCGAACCGCACCACGTGGCCCATCCCACCCAACAACAAGTGCAAATACCCATGACTCAGGACAGACAGGATATCGAGTGCGATGTCCTGATTGTAGGCGGCGGTCTCGGTGGCACGGCCGCTGCAATCCGCGCCGCCCGCACCGGCTACAAGGTCTGCCTCACCGAAGAGAACCACTGGCTGGGCGGCCAGTGTACTGCCCAGGGCCTCTCCACCCTGGACGAGCACAAGTACATTGAACGCTTCGGAGGCACGGCCTTGTACGGCGGGTTCCGCAACCACATTCGCGCCTTTTACCGCAAGAATTACCTGCTCGCGGAAAAGGCCGATGCCGATCCCTTCTTCAACCCCGGCGCCCCCCTGAGCGGCCGCCTCAGCTTCGAGCCCCAAGCCGCCCTTTCAGCCCTTCTCAACATGGTCCTTCCCGAGATCGAAGCACAGAGACTCGAGATTTTTTACCATGCACGCCCACTCGGTGCCGAGATTCACAGCGCAACCATTCGGACCGTGACCCTGGAGCAATCGGACTACAACCGCCTCCTCTGTTTCCACCCCGCCTATGTCCTGGATGCAACCGAATTGGGCGATCTCCTGCCTCTGGTGGGTGCCCCCTTTGCCATGGGCGCCGAGGCCAGGGCTGAAACCGACGAACCCCACGCCAGAGCAGAAGGCCCCGCCCCGCACCTGATCCAGCCCTTCACCTACCCCTTTGTGGTGGATTTGTGCCCCGGCGAAGACCACACCATCCCCCAACCACCCGACTACGAAAAAAATCGAGACCAGCAACCCTACACCCTGCCCCACAACCAAGCCCCCCCCGATACCTTCTGGTCCCATCATCGCATCCTGGCCGCCGACCAGTTCGCTCCCGACCAGCTAACCGGCGACCTGATCGCGATCAACTGGCCCGCCAACGCCTTCAAGGGAGCCCCCCTCATCGGCAAGGCTCCGCAGGATTGGGCGGAAATCCTCCAGCACGCCAAAAACCTGAGCCTGGGTTTGCTCTACTGGCTCCAGACCGAAGTCCCGCGTCAGGACGGCCAGGGATGTGGTTACCCGGAACTGCGTCTGCGCCGCGATTTCCTGGGCACCGAGGACGGTCTTTCGCAGTCTCCCTACATCCGCGAGTCCCGCCGTATCAAGGCTCGCAAGATTGTACTCGAGCAGGAGATCTCCGCTCAGTACCAACAAACAGCCCGCGCCGCTTTATTTGCCGACAGCGTCGGCCTGGGCTTCCATCCCTTTGACCTCCTCGCCGCACAGGGTGATCCGGCCTTCTCCGGTCCCACCAAACCCTTCCAGATTCCCCTGGGGGCACTGATCTCCCAGCAGCTGGACAACCTGTTAACCGCCGGCAAAAATCTGGGCGTCACGCACCTCACCAGCAGCTGTTTTCGCCCGCATCCAACCGAATGGGCCAGCGGCGAAGCAGCCGGCGCCCTGGCCTGCTTTTGCCTTGGCCAGCAACACAGGCCGGCCACCATCCACGACACTCCCGACCTCCTCCGCTCCTTTCAACGGGAACTCCTACGCCATGGCATTCCTCTATACTGGTACGTAGACCTGCCTGTGGAACAACCGGCCTTTGCAGCGACCCAACTCCTTGCTCTGGAGGACATTTTGTCCGGCCACACCGGGCATCTGCGCTTCGAACCAGAAACCCTGATTGAGGCAAACCAATTTCAAAGCCTGGTCCAGGCCGTCGGCCTGGACCAGGATATCGCCGGTTCGGAGCCCCGTTCCCGCAAGGATTTAGCCTGCCTCATTGCAGAGAGCCGATTCGGCCTGTTGGCATAGAAAGTCAGTACTTCACGAAATACCCGTAACTATTTGGACCTCAAAGCCGGGAGGGGATCTTGCCGGCAGGCAGGGCGGTGGGGACTGCGAGCCGGCGTAGCAACGGGAAGGGGGAGCGGGGCAAGAGCGCCTTGGGCATCATAAAACGCCAGAGGCACAAGCCCCGCACGGCCGACCGCCGATTCCGTGAAGTACTGAAAGTATTCCAGAATGGCAATCTTGCTCCGCGGTTGATTTTTCCGTATTTTTTTCTTTTAATGGTGCCGCTTTAGCTCAATCGGTAGAGCACCTGATTTGTAATCAGGCGGTTGTGGGTTCGAGTCCCATGAGCGGCTCCAATAACCTATTTCACCTCTCCTTGCTGCCTGGCGATTGATAGCCGCCTTGCTGGCGATACTTGATTGGCGATATACCTTCTTGTTTTCTAAATGCTTCCGCCAGACGACGGGAATTTTTGAACCCGCACTGATCGGCGATTAAATATACTGGGTCATTGGTTGTTTTAAGTAAGCCTTTTGCCTTCTCTACTCGGTAGAAGGTCAGTCTTTGTGTAAATGTGGAGCCAATGTGTTTCTGGAACAGACTGGTGGCATAACCCCTTGAAATATGAAAATATAGACACAGATCCTTTAGCCTCAGCGGGCCCTCCGTAGCATGCTCGCGCAGGAATACATTGAGGCGATTCGCCAGACAGTGCGGAGAAGGATGCCGCTTCTCGATCAAGCGACAAACCGCCTCAATGAATTCGGCTGCTACTACAGGTTTCATCAAAATGTCCTCCGCCCCCAGTCTCACGGCTTGCACGATGTCTTGCAAGGCGATCTGCCTGGCCAGCATTACAACCTCCGTTGGGATGCATCTTTGCCGAATGGTTTGCAATACCTTCAATCCATCCAGCCGCGGCATTTCCAAATCCATGATGGCCAGGTCAAATAGGTTTGTACAGAGTTGCCTCAAGGCCTCTTCTCCATTCTCGGCTACTACTACGTTGCCCAATCCCGCCTTGACAAGCTCTTCTCGAAGATCAGCGCACACACTGCGATCATCATCCGCGATTAGAATTCGTGCCATGTCATGCTCTCTCTCTGAGGATTTTAGTTTTTAGACGGCTTCTTAGAAAAGAGCGGTCGGTCTGTTTACCCCTTCTCTTTGCACAAACCATGCCAGCATAAAAAAATGTCCTGAATAGAACATCCAAGACATTGAATTATATAAACCTGCGTAAATTGTAATGGATCTGGATAACCGTGCAATTAAATACTTGAATCGTCCAGTTTTATACGACTCGAACTTCCGAGAAACACATAACGAACTAAATATATTTCACTTGTACAATCTCGTCCTGATACACGAAAAATCGTGCAAAGGACGACAATCACTGCACGGCGGTGTTGCTAGCCTCTTGCGCCTGGCTTTCTTAGAGTCCCTACGTAAATTCGCTCTGCGGCCCGAGAGCGAGCAAGAAGGGGCGTGGGCCCTCCCTCCACCTGCTGCTGCGTCCACTCGCAGCCCACCGCGTTGCCCGTTTCAGCCGCGCGCCGCCCAGCGGGGGTTTGGCGACGGCTTCTTAGGACGCCTCAGCCCATATTTCCGCATGCGCGAACGCAGTTTCTCAGGATGAATCCCCAGCAATTTTGCCGCCCCGCGCTCTCCATAGATTATCCAGTTGGTGGTTTTCAAAGCTCCTATAATACTTTGTTTTTCCTGTTCTTCTAAAGAAACTCGCCCTCCGCTGTCCGCGCCGGGCACCACAGCCAATTCGGGTTGGTCCATCAACAAGGGCAGGTCGTCGATCTGGATGGTATTGTCTTTGCATACAAGGATAGCGCGCTGGAGGAGGTGTTCTAGCTCCCGCACATTACCCGGCCAGGAATAGCCTTGAAGATAACCTATAACGCCCAAACCCAGAGCCGGCACAGGACGATTGAGGTGGCGCGCATATTGCTGGACGAAATAGTCCACCAGCGAGGGAATATCTTCCCGTCGCTGTCGTAGAGGAGGAAGATCGATAGCGTACCCGCTCAAGCGAAAAAACAAATCTTCTCTGAAGGTCCTTTCGCGGATGGCCTTTCTCAAATCGCGGTTCGTGGCCGCCAGGACCCGCACATTCACGGGTATGGATTGCCCACCTCCCACCCGGGTCAATCTGTTATCATCCAGTATGTTGAGCAATACCCGCTGCGACTCGATGGGCAAATCCCCGATTTCATCGAGAAATAAGGTGCCCCCATGGGCGAGTTCAAAATGCCCGATCTTACGTGCTACAGCACCTGTAAAAGCGCCTTTTTCATGCCCAAAAAGCTCGCTTTCAACCAGGTTTTCGGGAATGGCTCCACAGTTTAGCTGGATAAAGGGTTTCTCCCGTCTCGAACTCATGGAGTGGATGGTGCGCCCCATCAATCCCTTGCCAGTGCCGGTTTCTCCTAAGATCAGTACAGTCATATCAGTGTCAGCGACCAGAGAAACATTCTCCATGGTCTTTTGTAAGGAGGGACTTTTGCTGATCAAAGGTTGCTCGGCGCTCTGAAGGGCCTGTTCCAGCGCCTGGATCCGTTCGTTCTGCGCATCTGCGGTAATCTCTATTTTCAGGCTCACAGGTTCCGAAATGAGCCCATCTCGATCCATGGCCCGCGCTGAAAAACAGTACTTTCCCGGAGCAAGATTCTTGTACGTCACCTCTGTATCAGAACCACCAATCCACATCCTTCCTTGCCGATCCTCACCCAAACCATAGATTCTTTCCCGACCGAGATCTTGCATTTGAACCACCTCCCTCTCGTCTCCATCCCACTTATAGAACGTCCCCATATCGCTGCTACCAGCCCAGATCTGTCCACTCTGGTCGACGACAAGCGAAAAGATTGTCCCTTTTGAACCGTCAGCACCGCCACCTATAGAAGTAATTTCCCCTCCTTCCATGCGCGCCATCCCTCCCGTTATCCCAATCCAGATACGTCCGCTATGATTCTCGACCAATCTCCACACTTCCGGATGTTTTATGCACCTTTATGCCCATAGATCTCAACCCTGAGTTGCCTTTATGACCTGGCGAGCACTGTCTCCTGTCTGCACGACCCCCACCTGTAGCATCCTCTCTATGGACCCGAACCCCAGAAACCGGACTCCCCGACCCATAAGTTCGGGTAGAATATCCGCACTCAAGAAATGCCCTCCGGCTATTTTGCCGTATTCACGACAGGCCTGGCCTACCCGCTCGACGATCTCCAGCACCTCGGGATGGCCGGTCCGTCCCGGGTGCCCCAAAGCGACACTGAGATCGCCAGGACCAACGTAGAGCACGTCTACTCCCTCTGTCGCGGCAATCTCATCGATCAAATCCACCGCCGGCCGAGTTTCAATCTGAATGATCGTGAACAGATTGCGGTTGGCTTCTTCCATAAAGGTGCCCGTGTCATCCGGGCCCGTGAATCTTGTGTGAGGACGGGCAAAATGTGCCCCCCTCTGGCCCAGGGGGGGGTATTTTGAACTGCTCACAGCCCGCTGCACATCCTCCAGGGATTGACTCATAGGTACCATAATACCCTCGGCCCCGGCGTCCAGTACCCGCTTGATTTCCGCCTGGTCCGGCCCCGGTACCCGGACCAGCGGGCACAAACCCTCCTGCTTACCGGCCAGAATCAACTGCATGACGTCCCCTGGATTAAAACAGCCATGCTCGGTGTCCACCAGCATAAAGTCAAAGTCATTTTGTCGTAGCATCATGGGCACGGCCGGCGTCGTCAATTCAGCTACAAAGGTGCCAAGGGCCACATGGCCCTCGTCCAAGCGGCCCCGCAAGCTCTTTGCCAGTTCCATTGCTGCTTACTCCTTCCGTTTGTTTTTTACCCAGTCGGAAAGTGCCTGCCAGTACCTCTCATCCCAACAACCCCGGGCAGCCCCTGAGGTAGAAGGCAGTACGAAAGCCACGGTCAGGCCTATCCTCTCCGGCTGCATCCCGTACTTCACTTGGTGGCCATAGAATTCCTGGGCAGCTCGCTTGCCGTTGAAGCCCACAGACCAGGGTCTGAACTTCTCGAGCTTGGCGCGCAGAAGCGCGGGCTGAAAATCCGCACGGGACAACTCGCCATCGCTCCCCGCACGCTGTTTGACCATATCCGTCAGGCCAATGCCACAGGCAAGCAAATGGTGGTATTCCCGGGGCGCGAACCGACGCTGGGTCAGTCCGATCCGATAAAGCACCTCCCAGAACAGATTGCCTGGGCCGGCGTAATAAGCTCTGGCCTGGGCCGAGCGCGTGCCCACGGCCGAGCCGCAAAACACCAGCTGCAGATCTGGCCCGAGTACATCCGGTAAAACAGATGCCATTTCATCCTGCATTCTATAACTCTATTCAGGTATTTGCAGTGGTTGGCAGCGTACAAGATACAGGGAGGACGAGATTATTTCAAGTTGTCCAGAATCCAATCCCATTCAAATATCCCGGCGCTCGAGAAGGCTTGTAATTTCCGACCTCTAAGAGAGTTGCACCAGATTCTCGAAATACTTGCCGCAATCGCATGTAGTGACCGGGATGTTTAAACGATTTTCGATTGTATCAATCAGTCGAAGTACCGTTGTGGTCAACTCGGATTTTGAGCGTGCCCCGGCTACTTCTGGGTCCAGGTGATCACAGAAGGTGAGTGCGATTTGAGTCGGACCGTTGAGCATCACGGCCTCTTCCAGATGGGGCCAGGATATACCTGCGGCCTTGCGACGGCGACGCCCTGAGGTCACACCGTATTCGGCGATGTTTCGTCTATCTTCTTCAACCGGGTCGAGTTGTAGGGGCAAGGGGCCGGCGCCAACGCGGCTGGGCAGCGCCTTAACGACGAGTATTACTTCTCCGATGTACTGCCAGTTGAGCCCCACGTCATCGGCAAAGGCGACGGCAGTGCAGTTGTCTGAGGTGCAGTAGGGATAGTCCCGGGACAGCGCCAGCGAAAGATGGGTACCCTGGCTTCCTTCTATCACAACGGTCTCTCCCCGCGCACAGGCGATATTGAGTTCACGGGCGACATCTGTGGTAAAACCTTCAAGTCGGGGAAGTTGGTGGGCTTGCCGGGCACGGCGCATGACAAACTCGGACCGGGCAACCCCCGTGCCACTACCCACAGTGCCCACGACTTTATTCAGGTGGGGATCACACGCTTCGCGCTGGCGGTATTCCGGCAGGATGAGCGGACAGCGAAAATCTACCCGAGTCCGCTGGCGGATACCGTACTGGCGATCGAAGCGCTCGAGTTCGGCCAGGAAGGTTTCTAGGTCCAGGGCCACGCCGCTGCCCACCCGTACCTGGGTGTGTGGATGCAGGAACCCACACGGTAGTTGGTGGGTGCGTATCTGCTCCCCATCGGCAAAGAAAATGCTGTGCCCTGCATTGGTACCGGTGCCCGCTCGCACACTATAGGCGGCCCGATGTTGATGGGCTAGATGAGCGGCGATTTTGCCCTTGCCCGAGTCGCCCCAAAAGGCATCGACAACGATGATGGCACTCATGGTATAGATCTCCTCGATTGAGTTGGAAAAAGCGTCCGGGAATGAGGATATGTTTATTTTGCAGATTAGTAAAATTTATTATTATTATGCTCGTCATTAAAAATTTATGATTCTAACGCTTTTTTGAGTTTCGCTGGAATTCATTTATTTACCATCCAACTCAAAATCCATGAGGTATCCGTGGACCTGAACCAATTGCGTGGATTTTTCGAGATCGCACGAGAGCAAAGTTTCACCAGGGCCGCAGATAAGCTTTTCCTGACCCAACCGGCTATCAGTCTGCGGATCAAGAGCCTCGAAGAGGAGTTGGGCGAGCCCCTCTTCGAGCGCCAACGCCGGAATATCCGCCTGACCCCCGCCGGCGAAATACTCTACCAGCGGGCTTTGAAGATTTTTGTAGAGTTGGAGGAGATCCGCACCGAGATCGCCGCTTTGCAGGATGTGTTGCGGGGCCGTTTGGTGATTGGCACCAGCGATACCAATTGCACCTACGTACTGCCCGAGTTGCTGCGGATCTTCAGCCGCGATTATCCCCACGTAGAGATCGATATACGCAATAAAATGTCTTCGGAAGTGGTTCGTCTGGTAATTGAAGATCAGGTGGACTTTGGCCTGGCTACCCTTCCGGTGCGGCGCCCTGATCTGGCCGGCGCGG
Organism: Candidatus Latescibacterota bacterium; assembly: GCA_965219385.1. Lineage (GTDB taxonomy): Bacteria > Latescibacterota > UBA2968 > UBA8231 > UBA8231 > CBDCNM01. Next base: position 1,299,181 of record CBDCNM010000001.1, read on the forward strand.
AACTCTTTCGGCGCCGGGAGGCCTTCATCTGTAGACCGGATCACCCATTGGGACACCGCAAGATCGTCCGCCTGGAAGAGATTGCGGAAAGCCCTGTGCTGGCCCTGGAGCAGGGCAGTACGAGCCGGCAATTGCTCGACGAGGCCTGTTTCGCCGGGTGGGGGTGATCCTGCCCATGGCGATGAATCTGGGCAGTATCGAGGTCATCAAGAGCTTCGTGGAGTACGGATTGGGGGTCGCGATAGTGCCACGAGTAGCAGTAGAGCAAGAAGTGGAGGTGGGACGGCTCGTCGCTCTTAGGGTGCGGGGGCTGCCGCCGCGGTCGGTGGGTTTGATCGAGCGGCGCGGCAAGAATCGTTCGCCGGCGGCCGAGGTATTCCTCGATATGCTCGACAAACGGGTGAAAGGACTGGTATTTTAAGGATCGGTAGTTGTAAACGGCCTCTACCCACTATAAGCCGTCGAGGAAGTGGTGCCGCCTCGTCCGGTCCAGTTGGTGTGGAAGAATTGGCCGCGCGGTCGGTCGACTCGCTCGTAGGTATGCGCTCCAAAATAATCGCGCTGGGCCTGGAGGAGATCGGCGGGAAGGCGCTCGGTGCGGTAGCCGTCGTAGTAGGCCAGGGCACTACCGAAAGCGGGTACGGGAATGCCCTGCTCGACGGCGGTTGCGACCACCCGGCGCCAGGCCGATTGGCTGGTTGCGATGGCCTGGGCAAAATAGGGGGCCAGCAGGAGGTTGGCCAGATCGGGTTGGGCATCGAAGGCTTCTTTAATATGGCCTAGAAACTGGGCCCGGATGATGCAACCTCCTCTCCACAGGAGGGCGATATCGCCGTAGTTGAGGTCCCAGTCGTACTCCTGGGCAGCCAGGCGCAAAAGCTGGAAGCCCTGGGCGTAGGAGCAAATCTTGGAGGCGTAGAGGCACTGGCGCACGTCCTCGACAAAGCTCTCGCGGTTCCCCTCAAAGTGGATCTGGGGGCCCTGCAGGATCCGGGCGGCGGCGAGGCGTTCATCCTTGATGGCGGAAATGGCCCGGCTGAAGACCGCTTCGGTAATGGTGGCAGCCGGAGCGCCCAGATCCAGGGCTTCTATGCCGGTCCACTTGCCCGTGCCCTTCTGGCCGGCCACATCCAGGACGACATCGACCATGGGTTGTCCAGTTTCCTCATCTACCTGGTCCAGGATCTCACCTGTGATCTCGATGAGATAACTGTCCAACTCCCCCTGGTTCCAGTCTTTGAAGACCTGGCTCATGGCGGCAGGGGCCAGGCCCGCAACGCGGCGCAGCAGAGAATAAGCCTCACCGATCATCTGCATATCGCCATACTCGATGCCGTTGTGCACCATCTTGACGTAGTGCCCCGCTCCGTCCCGGCCGACCCAGTCGCAGCAGGGTGTGCCGTCGTCCACTTTGGCGGCGATGGCCTGGAAGATCTCCTTGACATGAGGCCAGGCCTCCGGGTGGCCTCCGGGCATGATGCTGGGGCCGGTCAAGGCCCCCTCTTCGCCTCCCGAGACCCCGGTGCCGATAAAGCGCAGTCCCTGTTCGGCCAGGGTCCGGGTGCGGCGGGTGGTGTCCTGGTAATTGGAATTGCCGCCGTCGATGAGGATATCTCCCTCTTCAAGAAGCGGTGCCAACTCGCCGATGACCTTGTCCACGGCGTTTCCGGCCTGTACCATGAGCATGATCCGGCGTGGATGTTTAAGCAGGGCAACCAGTTTGGTGGGCGTGTGGGCTCCCACGATCGGCTGGCCTTGGGCGCGGCCGGCCAAAAAGTCATCAACCTTTGAAGTGGTGCGGTTGTACACCGCCACGGTGTATCCCCGAGAGGCCATATTCAGCACCAGGTTTTCGCCCATGACAGCCAGGCCGATCAGGCCTATATCTGCTTGTGCCATTTCCGTTTTCTCCTCAGTGGTTTTGCAAAAGACCATCCGCTCTTTTAGTGTGTCAGTTCCTGGATTAGTTTCTTTAAGCCAGATTCCACCTCCTGCCCCAAATGAATGCGGAGCACCTGGCGCTGGTTGTCGATCAGGCCCTGGCGGTCCCCCAGGGCCTGGGCGGCTTTGAGGACCCCAAAGCTAAAGCTCGAAGCGGAAACGCCGGCGGTAGCGGGGATTTCGACATCCTCACCCGCCTCGCTGGTGAACTGGATGAAGAGTCCGTGACCGGCGTCTCCCTTGTGCAGCTGTCCGGTCGAGTGGAGGAAGCGAGGACCGTACCCCAGAGTAGTGGCCAGCCGGGTGCGATTCCGCAGGACAAGGCGCAGATCCTGGAGAGCGGCATCGGTCTGCGGGTTGGGGTCGACATAGGCCTGCAGGGCGATATAGCTGCAGTCGTCGTCTTCAGCAGCGCGTTCCAAAAGATCTTCCAGAGCTTCTTTCAGAGACCCCACGGCGCCATCGCTGTACACGGAAATTTCGCCGCTTTGGAAGGTGGGTTCCAGAGCAGGGAGCTGGCTTTGTTCCCGATAGGCGTCGATCATATCCCGGGCCAGAAGCTTGGCCGCCTCGACATTGGGCTGGTCAAAGGGGTTGATTTCCAGACAGTAAGCCGCTACGATGGTGGCCATTTCCCAGCGCATAAACTCGCCGCCCAGATCGTAGCGATCATTCAACTCCAGGCAGACCGCAGGCTGGCCGGCATCTATCAGAGCCTGAATGGAATGGTCGTGGGTATCGTCACCCTGGAGGCGCAGATAGACAAAGAGACGGTCGGCGGCGTAGACGGAAGGAGGGCCCAGGGGTTCGCCTTCCACGGGCAGAATCCCCTTGCCTTCTTTGCCGGTGCTCTCGGCGATCAACTGTTCCACCCAGGCACCAAAGGCGGCAAGCGGAGGAGAACACACCAGAGTGATTTTATCGCGGCCGCCCAGGGCTCCGGCTCCAAGGATTGCTCCCAGCCAGGCGCCGGAATTTTCCTCGGAGCGGGCACACTCGGCGGCCATATCCCGGGCTCGTTGCAACAGCAATTCTACATCCATACCGATCAGGACAGCCGGCACCAGACCAAAGAAAGACAGGGCCGAATAGCGGCCCCCAATTTCGGGATGGTTGAGAAATGTATGGCGGAAGTTCAACTCGGTGGCCAGATCGGCCAGGCTGCTTCCAGGATCGGTGATGGCCACAAAATGCTCGCCGGCCTGGTCGTATCCTACGGCTTCGATCGCGCGATTGTAGAAATACTTGAGGAAGGACATGGTTTCAACCGTGCCCCCTGATTTGGTCGCTGGTATGAAGAGGGTCCTGGCCGGGGCCAGGTGTTCGGCCTGGGTGCGGACTGCATCGGGATCGGTACTATCCAGCACACTCAGTACAAGGCCCCCCTCGGCGGTCCCGAAAGTACGCGAAAAAACCTCGGGAGCCAGGCTGGATCCGCCCATTCCCAGGAGCAGGGCATGGGTGTAATCGACCCGGCGGATGGATTCGGCTACGGCTTTGATCTGACAGAGGTGATCGGGCATGGTTGTCGGGCTGTCGAGCCAGGCCATACGGTTGGCGATTTCGGTGGGATCCGGCTTCCACACGGTGTGGTCGCGACCCCAGATGCGTTCTATGATCTGCTTTTGGCGCAGCCGGACCATAGTTTCATCCACAGCTTGCTTCAAAGAGCCGAGAGCGATGGGCAGCAGGTTCATGAGGAGTAGTCCTTTACACCTCCAAGCTCATAGTATGTGTGCTTGTGCCACATTTTTTTGAATTATAGGTCTCTTTATATTAGTTTATATACATAGCTTTTCAGAACAACCTCAATTTTTTCCAATTTTTCTTTTTTCACAGAAAGGAAATCTTCACATGCCTAACGTTGTGCAAATTATGAGGGATGAGATCCGTCGCGTTGCACGCAAGGAAATACGTAGCGAATCTACCTCTCTGATAAACCAGGTACGCAAGTTGAGAGAAACCGTGAAGAAACAAAATCAAACCATAACACAACTGCAGAAATCCCTTGTCAAATTGTCGCCTCAGTCTACTGCTGTGGTACTCGGAGATTCAGATGACGAACAGCCAAGAGCAAGGATAACTCCAGCATCCATCAAGCGCCAACGCACCAAGCTCAAATTGTCGCAACGCGAACTGGGCAAGTTACTCGGTGTGACTGCTACCACCGTAGTCCGCTGGGAAACCGGAACCTGCAAACCACGCGCCACTCACCAGGCCCAAATTGCCGAACTCCGCAATATGAGTATACAGGCCATCAAAACCAAACTGGCGAACTGATCCATTCTCAGGAGGCACAACATAGCGAGCCAGACTTAAGAAGCCGTCTCAAAACCCCCGGCGGTTACCGTCGATTTACGCACAGTGCGGATTCGCCATTTTCGTACACCCAGAGCCTCCGTTCCACCAGGGACGGAGGCTCTATTCTACTCCCAGTAATCCAGATACTGCATCATTTCCTTCAGCAGGGACAAGTTCTCTCTTTTTCGCGCCCCATTGGCTACTATCTGTGCTTTTTTTATCAGCATGGCGCACGCCTTATCTCCTTTTTCTTTTTCGAGGTCGGACGTCCCTTTGAGGAATTTGTCGAGGGCATAGACCCTGAAACGATCCATGGCATGATGGGCCCGGGATAGTTGGTCGGCATGGCCGCCGTATTTTACCAGCAGTTTCTCATCCAGATAAGCAACCTTGTAGTGATAAGCGATCCGTAGAAACAGCTCGTAATCTTCACAGGCAGGCAGGGCCTCGTCGAACAAACCAATACGCTCGAAAACACCAGAGTGGATGATGATCGAGGAAGGCGACATGCAACACCTCGGCAACGCCTGTAGAAAAATGTCTCCACCAAATTTTTGGTGGTGTTTGTGGGGATTGACCCGCGCGCCATTGCGGACCCAGATCTCGTTTGTATGACAGATCCGCAACCCCGATAACCTCAGGGCTTCGACCTGTTTACCCAATTTTCCCGGTAGCCATTCATCGTCCGAATCCAGGAAAGCCAGCCATTCCCCCCGCGCTTCCACCAGGGCCCGATTTCGCGCCGCCGAGACCCCTTTATTGTGCGGTTGTACCAGCAGTTTGACCGCATCCCCAAACTCCTCCTGGATGCGGTCGGGGGTGCCATCCTCCGAGGCGTCGTCGACCACAATCAATTCGCAATCTCGAAACTTCTGCGCCTGCACGGAACGAATGGCCCGACCGACCAGGTCCCGGCGATTGAACACAGGTATTACAACGGATATCATAAAGGCGTTTTTCTAGCGGCCTTCAAAAAATCCCGGCCGTGAAGACCACGGCCGTAGCGTCCGCGAGCGCCTGCTCCGTAGCTGGGCCAGCAGCCAGTCGGGCACTGGGTAGCTGCCCACCACCGTCGTCTTGATAGTCGTGGCAAACCTTCCCGTCAGCGGGCAACTGCGGCCTCTTCCAGTTTCTCCACTACCAGGCCCGTCGTGATTACCTCGGGCAGGACAATGGGACGATCCGCCCGGCCGCCGGGCAGAATCACATACAGCGGCACCCCGGAGCGCCCAAAGGCCTGCAACAACGCCGTGATCTCCGGGTTGCGATTGGTCCAGTCGGCTTTGATCAGGGCCATATCCATCTCGGCGAATTTGGCACGCACTACCGCATCTGTCAGCACCGTGCGTTCGTTTACTTTGCAGGTCCAGCACCACTCGGCCGTAAAGTTGATGAACACATTCTGTCCGGCCGCGACCAGGCCTTCTATCCTCTCTACGGAAAAGGGCTGCCAGTCCAGCCCATCCTCTGACTCTGGGACCATGGCTGCCAGCGCGTGTTCCTCCTCCAATAGGGGCTGCAGGAAGGCGCTGTACCCGGCGCCGGTGAACGCCAGCGCTGCTATCCATCCCCCTACTCGCTTCCTGGTTGTACTGCGCAAATCCACCCATTGCCCCAGGATCCAGCAGGACAGGGCCAGGCACAGAAGAAAAGCCTTAGTCCACACCACCCCCTCCATGCCCACCTGCTTGCCCAGCACCCACAAAAGCCACAGCACCGTAGCCATCAATAAGAAGCCCATGAACTGTTTAAAGCGCTCCATCCATACCCCGGGCTTGGGCAGGAAACGCATCCAGGCCGGTTCCAGGGCCAGCAGGATATAAGGCAGAGCCATCCCCAGACCAATACAAAAGAAAACTCCCCAGATAATCCCGGCCGACCGGGAAAAGGCAAACCCCAGGGCCGTGCCCAGAAAAGGCGCTGTACAGGGCGTGGCCAGAATGGTCGCCAGTACCCCATTGGCGAAGCTGCTGATCAGGCCCTCGCGCCCGGCCACTCCCCCCAGGGTTCCCTGCCCGCCGGGCAAACGCACGGTGAAGACCCCGAAGAGGCTGAGTCCCAGCGCAAAAACCAGAGCAGCCATGGCCATGACGAAACCCGGGTAGTGGAACTGGAAACCCCAGCCGATCTGCTCGCCCCCCGACTTGAGCAGGACCACAAGAGCGGCCAGCCCTAAAAATGTCGCCACGATCCCGGCCGCGAAGGCCAGCCCCAGCTGGCGGATACGCCCCCTTTCTTCACCGGCCTGGGACACGAAACCGAGCACCTTCAGGGAGATGACCGGCAATACACAGGGCATCAGATTGAGGATCAGCCCCCCCAACCCGGCCAGCAACAAATAAAAGCCCAGCGAGAAGGGGGCCTGATCTTCCCCTTCGAGGTGGAAATCCATGGCCAGCAGCCCTGGCGATCCCGAAGCCCGAACGCTCCCCAGGTCCAACTCCACGGTGCCGTAACGCACCTCCTCCTCGCCCTCCAGATGGTAGACCAGCACCCCCTGCAGCACCTGGATATCCTCTGCCCCATAGGGCTGTAGCCCCAATCGCAGCAGCAAGGCCCCCCCATGCCCCTCCTCTGGGGCGCTGGTGGATCCGTCCTGCTGCAACCGTTGCACCGGCTCGAAGTCAAAGGACTCCGCAGCATTGCTCGGATAAAAGTCGGGAGTAGAGGGGCCCACCTTCAAAGGCTTGACCTGGTGTTCCAGAACCACATCGACCTGGATCCCCTCTCCTTTTCCCTGCACCACGTAATCCAGCTTGATGCCCTCGCTCTGTTCGAGGGGCCGGGGGACCCTTGCGCGGTACAACGCAAAAAGCTCCGCATGCACGGACGTCCTCTTCTCACGGCTTACCGGCAGTTCGAGAACCAGGCTGGTGTCTCCCGGAATACAGGACTCCCGACACACCAGCCAGGAGACCGTCGCCCCGAATTTCAAAGGTGTAGCGGCGAGGGCGCCATCACCCGGGCCCTGCACCTTGGCCTGCAACAGGTTTTCGTCGGAGTACCCGTACACCACAAGGTCGCCCGCTTCGGTGTATTTGCTCGGCAGGGGCCACTGTAAAGGTCCCGCGCTAAAACCTGGGGGCAGATCCCATTCGATCTCGGTGGGCTTGCCGGCATCTCCGCCGAACTCCCAGTAGGTGTGCCACCCCTCCTCCATGCGCAACTGGACGCCCAGATGAAAAGGGTTGCCCGGCTCCACCGCTGCCACATCCGCCAGCAGGCGGGCCCGCACCGGGTGGGCTCCTCCATCCAGGGCACAGATTTCACCTGCAGCCAGCCCTCCTAGAACCAGGGCGAAAAAGAGGCTTCTTTTACCGCAGGTCATGGCCGTTCTCCGCTGACAATTGTGTACCTGATTGTTCCGTGTTTTACTCGCGAAGTTCTATGCGCGCCCCGAGGCCGATCAAATCCTCGAAGAACGCTGGATAGGACTTGCCCACATTCTCCGCGTCCAGGACCTCGAGGCCCCGCCGGCAGCGCAGGCCTACGATGCTGAGCATCTGGGCGACCCGATGGTCGTGGTAGGAGTGCATCTCGATCCCCCCTTCGTATCCCTGGGGACAGCCCCGCACCAGGATCTCGGCCTCGCGCTCCTGACAGTCCACCCCGATCCGTTTCAGTTCCCGCACAGGTATGGCAATGCGGTCGCACTCCTTGAGACGCAAATTGCCGATCCCGTAAAACCGGGTCTCCCCCGCGGCAAAGGCGGCCACTGCCAGCATGGCCAGCACCATATCCGTGGCCGTGTCGCCATCGAATTCTACCCCGTACAACCCCTGATGCCCTTCGAGCTCAACCTGACGACCGTCGTATTTTACCCCTACTCCCAACTGTTGCAGCAAAGGGATCACGGCGCGCTCCCCCTGAAGGTCCTCGAAGAGGCGCTCCACTACAATGCGGCTGTTGGTGACCGCCCCGGCGGCCAGAATGGCCGCGGCCGATGGGTAATCGCCGTTGACTGTGTATTCGCCGGGTGAGTACGCCTGTCCTCCCCGGATCCCGAAGCCCATCAAGTCCTCCCGGGCTTCCACCTGAATGCCCGCCTGTTGCATGACTTCCAGGGTAGTGCGAACGAGAGGCTTGGACACCAGCCGGTCTTCGACCTGGAGGGCCAGGTCCTCGCCGATCAGGGGAGCCAGGAAAAGCAGAGCGCTCAGGTACTGTGAGCTTTGCGCCCCGCTCACCCGCACCTGCCCCCCGTGCAGTTTGCCGCCGCGCAGGACAATGGGCAACCGGCCCCCTTCTGACTCTACGGCTACGCCCAGCTGTTCAAGGGCTCTCAACAAATCGCCGTGAGGCCGCCGCCCCAGAGAATCCTGGTATGCGGTCCGGAAAGAAACCTCCGGCAACAGGGCTCCCACCCCCATGAGGAAACGCAGGACCGCGCCCGCATTGCCCGGATCCACCACCCCCGGATTTGCGGGCCGATCTCCAAAGCCACGTACATGCAAGTGACGACCACCTCGCCCGTTCACGCTTTCGCAGATTTGGGCGCCGAATCCCCGCAGGCAACGGACCATGGCCCCGGTATCGTCGCTGTGGGCCGGAAAGTGCACCACGCTCTCGCCCTGGGCCAGAGCCGCCACCAGCAAATAGCGAGTAGTGTAATTCTTGGATGAAGGAGGATCGAGCCGTCCCGCCAGTTGTTCCGTGTAGTGTATTTTTGCTCTCACTGCCCTTGCGGCTCCAGTTCGTATTGGACGATGCGGTAACGCAGGGTATCGCGGCTGTATAGCACCGCAATTCGCTCTGTGGCCCGCGAGCGTGCGAGGAATGGCGTGGGTCGCCGCCGCCTCGCCCGTGCGGATCTCAAAATTTTCCACTGCGCGATTCGTACCTGGTCGGCTTGCCCAGACTCGTCCCCCCCGAGCGCACCCAGTGAGCCATCCAGGCGATGATCTGATCCGCTGAAATGGCCGGCGCCCCGAATCGGGCCAGCATCTTCGATGCCTCGCTTAGGAGCGCCGTATCGCTCTCTTCGCCAACGAAAATGGGTTCTTGGCCCAGTGCCGCGCCCAGTTGTCGTGCAATCCACCGCACCGAAAGGACCTCCAGACCGCCCAGGTTGATTACTGTTGACGGACTACTACAAAGGGGGAAGCTACGCGCCAGACAGGCATTGGCATCCCCCTGCCAGATCTGGTTTACATGTCCCATCGCCAGGTCAATCGGTTCCCTGCGGCTTACCTTCCAGGCAATGTCGTGAATGATTCCATAGCGCAACTCGGTAGCGTAAAACAGCCGTATCACAGCCAGTGGAGTAGCTTGTTTCCGACACAGGTATTCAGCCACCCGCTCGCCCCCCAGACGCGACTGAGCGTACTCGCCGATGGGCCCCAATTCCCCTTCTTCTCGACTGCCCTTTGCCGCGGCCGAAGTGTAGGAGTACACATTCCCCGAACTCACGTATACGATTCTGGCCTCGGGATACCTTGCCAGGACCTTGCCCGGCAACCAGGTATTCATCGCCCAGGTTGTGGGCTCATTGCCGGTGGCACCGAATTTGTAGCCGGCCAGCAAAAACAGGTACGGAGCCTCCGGTAGAGCCGCCAGTCCTTCTTCCCCCAGCAAATCGGCTTTTAAGGTTTTTACCCCCACGTCCTCCAGGTGGCGCTGATGTTCCGGGCTGGAAAAACGGGAGACTCCGATCACTTTGCGGGCCCCGGCCCGCACCAGTAATTCGGCCAGGGTCGGCCCCATCTTACCGCCCACTCCGAGGATCAGAATGTCGCCATTAAGCTGGCCCACCGCCTCCACGACCGCAGCCGAGGGCGCGGTCATCTGCTCGACCAGTGCTTCTTCCGTTTCGATCAAAGGCAAACCGATCATTAGCGTATAAGGGCCTTATCCTGCACCTCATTACCTTCTAGCTTCACCCTTGAAACACCAAAGAAAACATACTGAAATACCCGTCGATGAACAATCCCCAACCCCAGACCCGCAAATCGCCCCTATCTATTGGGGGATTTGCCCCCCTGACGAAATCCTGGAAAAGTCCTGTATCACGGCCTACTTATCATCCCTCAGTCCCATGATCGTGGCTTTAGTGCCTGGTTTTTTGTATTGTAGTGTAAAAGCTATAACCCCGGCACCTGCTATAAGGAAATTCGCATGGATCTTTTTGAGGCAGGCCTCCAGGCCCAACTCGAACGCGAGCAGCCCCTGGCAGCGCGTCTGAGGCCCCGCACCCTGGACGAATTCATTGGCCAGGACCACATCCTCGGCCCCGGCCGGCTCCTGCGCCGAGCCATTCAGGCCGATCAACTGTCCTCATTGATCTTCTACGGCCCCCCGGGTACCGGCAAGACCACCCTGGCATCCGTTATTGCCAACACCACCCGCTCCCACTTTATCACCATCAACGCGGTGCTGGCCGGCGTCGCCGAAATCCGCGGGGCCATCAACGAAGCCCAGGAGCGGCGCAAACTCCACAACCAGCGCACCATTCTCTTTATTGACGAGGTCCATCGCTTCAACAAAGCCCAGCAGGATGCCCTGCTGCCCTGGGTCGAAAACGGCATGGTCATCCTCATCGGCGCGACCACTGAAAACCCTTATTTCTCGGTCAACCGGCCCCTGCTCTCGCGCAGCCGCGTCTTCCAGCTCCAGTCCCTGGACGAGGAGTGTTTGCGCTGCATTGCCCGGCAGGCTCTGGCCGATGCACGCGGATACCAGAAACTGAGAGTGGACCTCCAGCGGGAAGCCCTCGAGCACCTGGTCAACGTGGCCAATGGGGACGCCCGGGCCCTGTTGAATGCCCTCGAGCTGGCCGTGGAGACCACTCCACCCGACGAGCAGGCCCGTATTGTGATCACCCTGAAAGTAGCCGAGGAGTCCATCCAGCGCCGGGCCGTGCTCTACGACAAGGAGGGCGATTACCACTTCGATACCATCAGCGCCTTCATCAAGTCCATGCGCGGCTCCGATCCGGATGCCACCGTGTACTGGCTAGCCCGCATGGTCTACGCCGGCGAGGATCCCCACTTCATCTTCCGCCGCATGCTCATATTTGCCAGCGAAGACATCGGCCTGGCCGACCCCCAGGCCCTCCAGGTGGTGGTGGCCGCGGCTGAATCCTTTGATCGGGTGGGTCTGCCCGAGGGCCGCTTTCCCCTGGCTCAGGCCGCACTCTACCTGGCAACCGCCGCCAAAAGCAATTCGGTCTTTGCCTTTTTCGACGCCCTGGCCACGGTCGAACGGGAACAGGAAGCCGAAGTGCCCAGCCACCTCAAGGACGCCAGTCGGGATAGCGAAGGCTTCGGCCACGGGGCCAACTATCTCTACCCTCATGCTTACAGAGACCACTGGGTCCCCCAGCAGTACCTGCCCGATGGCCTGCAAGGCCGCGTCTTTTACACCCCCTCGGATCTGGGGGCCGAAAGAACCCTGGGGGATCAGGTCCGCCGCCGCCGCGAAATCCAGTTGACCGCCATGGTCGAAGGGCAATCCTCCGCACCCGAGGTGCTGACCTTCTCGCCGCCGGGTCGCGGCCGCGATCAATGGCTGCAGCGCGCCACCAGCGAAATAGGCGCCCATCTCGAAGGCATCCGCCAACGCCTGTTCCAGGCCCTTGTCCTGCAGCGCCACCACCTGGTTCTGGACCTTCAAGCCGGCACCGGCCTGCTGACCTGGGAAGCTCTGCGCCAGGTGCCCGAAGGCGGGGTCTGGACCCTGGCCGCCGACAAGGCCACGGCCATCACCCTGCAGGAAATGGCCACCCATCTGGAGTTCGAACGCCCGGTAGTCCTCCAGGGCCCCTTGCTTCGTCTGGAGGCATTACTTGAAGAACGCGAACCGGGCATCCGCTTCGACGCCATCATCGGCCGCAATGCTCTGGGAAGCCTGACCGACAAAAGAGAAATTGTCCAATCCCTGCCCAATTTGCTGAGTGCCGGAGCCCGCCTCAGCCTGGTGGAGGCCGTTCCGAAAAAGGCCCAGCGGCTCTACCAGTTGGTCGACCTGGACAGCCTGGGCGACGACCTTAAAGAACGGATCATCAGCACCGAAGAAGCCATTTACGCAGACGCCGAAAACCCGCGGGTGAACTGGGTTACAACCGATTTGCAGGCCTTGTTTGACCAGGCGGGATTTGTCAATCTCCGCCTGCAGACCGAAACCGGGCACACCCTCCGACGCATTACTCCCCAGCAACTGGGGCACTGGTTCAATCCCGGCGGCCAGAAGCATCAGACCTACGCCAATTACCTGCACCAGCAGTTAAACGACGAGGAATTGCGCCAGGTAAGGAAGCTTTTTGAGAGGGAGTTGGCCAACAAAACCGTGCCCTGGTCCTCCACCCAGGTCTTTTTGAGCGCGGAGCCCGGGTAAAAAACACCTTCCCATGCAATAAAACCATGCACCTCGACCTCCTTGGGTTGCCCTGCCCCTATAAATTTAAGGTATTGATTTATGCTCCGTTACCTTTTAAATTACGAGCTATTGTCGACCTGGTAAGGGTGCCGACATCCTAAATACACCTTAAAACCCTAACACAAAACTTATGGAAAAACGCCTGCCCTACCTGGTCTTTTGCCTGGCCTTCGGTACCGCCTTCTCCGCCTGCAGCACAACCGAGCAGCAGGTAGAAGGCCTGATCGAGCAATTGGCCGCCAATGAAATCGACGCTCCGTCCTGGAACCAGGCCGTCGACCAGTTGATCCTCATCGGCCGTCCAGCCGCCCGCCAGTTGATCGCCCATATCGCCGCAGCTCACTACACGGGTGAAAACTACCGTGAATACCGCGAGGAAATAGAAAAAATTCGCACCGGTTGCGCCCGGGCCCTGGGCAAGATCAAGCCCCGGGCCGCGTCTGCTGCCCTGGTCGGCACCATCGGCCCGGACTTCACGGACCCCGAACGCCTGGCCGGTATCTGGGCAGTGGGAGAAATAGGTTTTGATCAGGCCAGTGCGGATGCCTTGAAGAAAGAGCTGGAAAAAGAACCGGTAGAGGACGAAAATCCCGCTATCCGTCTCCACGTGGTTATCGCTCTCATCAAAATGGGTGAATACGGTCCGGCGGACCAAGTCAAAATGGTCATCAACGGCGAAGATCCCGGACTGCGGAACGTCGCCCTGGAAGGGCTGGAAGGGGCCAACTATTTTGGGGTACCGCTCCTAGTCGATATCGTTGCCCAGGAAAGTCCTCACCAGGGCCAGATCCAGGATATCCTGAAAAAAGTCAAACAGCAGCTGATCGGCCAATTGAACCACGAAGATCCCGAATTGCGAGGTCAGTCGGCCCGGGCCCTGGGCAAGATCGGCGATTCGGGCACCCGGGACGACCTCGTCGCCCTGCTCGAAGACCCCAGTAATCAGGTGAGATTTAATGCGGCTACGTCGCTGGCGGAAATGGGTCAGGCAGAGGGCATCGATTTCCTCTTTGACGCCCTGGAGGACCAGGATCCGATTCTGCGGGCCAATGCCGTCAAGTTTCTCTCGGAAGTCCAGAGCAATTCGGCCTCGGTGGAAAATCAACTCCTCGAAGCCCTGGGGCACGACAATCCGCTCGCCCGTTCCGGGGCTGCCCAAGTGCTTGCTCAAGCCCGGGTTGCAACGGCCCTTCAGGCCCTGTTACAGGCCACCGAAGACTCTGTGCCCGAAGTGCGCTGGAACGCGATTATCGCGCTGGGCGTTATTGGTTCGCCCGCAAGTCGGGCCCGCCTCCAGGAGTTGCTCCAGGATGGCGACGATACCGTGGCTTATTATGCTAAATGGGCCTTGTTGCAACTCGAACAGGGCTGATACCCCCGGCACAAAACCTACATTCGCCGCCGTCCACGATCTCCAGCCATCAATGCCCGAAAGGGCTTAGCTAGAGGCTTCAACCTGAGGATCCATCCATGAAGAAATTGATCGGCCTTTGCATGCTCGCTGCCGTCCTTGCAGCCACGGCTGTTCGCGCCGCCGAAACCCCTGAAACCGTGTTGATCCGCCAGGCCCTGAACAACGACAAATTCGGTCTTCGCCGCGGCATTGACTATCTGGACCTGGCGCTTTCGGCCTACGCTGAAAATTTCGCGGCCTACGTCGGCCACAACACCGCCGATCCACGCGGCTGGTCCGTACTCTACGAAGGTAAGGAGGCTTTTGCCCGGATCCTGGAAGCGGATCTTAAAGCCAACCGCTACGACATGGAACGCGCCATACCATTTATCCTGGTGCGCGAAAAGAAAGCCATTGCCACCACGGTGGACTCGGGCAAGGTCATCAACCGCCAGACCGGCGCCAGCCACCCCTTCAAGACCCAGCGCCTCTGGACTTTTATCAAGATCGAGGAAAAGTGGCTGGCCACGGCCTTTGTCCAGGATATCGGAGATACCACGGCGGGGCCTCGCCAGCCCTCGATGGATGCACCTGAAGTCCAGCTGATTCTGCAACGCGAAAAGGAAGCCTGGGAGGACGGCAATGCAGGGGCTATCCTGGGTCTTTTCGACGAGGAATTCATCGGCTATGATGGAAAAGATGAACATGCCCCCGCCAGCTGGATCATCCTCTTCAGCAATGCCCTGGAACTGGAAAAATGGCTCGGAAAAAGGCTGAAAACCGCTCAGTACAGCATCAATCGTGAGGTGCTCTATACCACGGTGGGGGAAAACCGCAAGGAAGCCCTGGCGGTGACCCTCGACCACCTCTCCACCGGTTATGAGGAGTTCGGACCTGCCATCCACCAGCAGAACCGCTATGTCCTGTGGACTCTGAGCCGGCGCAGCGGTTCCTGGAAGATCACCAATATGCTTTACAATCTGGGGCTTTCGGACTGATAGCCAAGACAGGGGTTACCTCATGGACAAACTGCCCTGGCTCTTGATCTTTATCTTAGGTTACTGGGGTTATTGCATCTTCTGGGGCTGGAAAGGGGCGCGCCAGGCCCGTACGGCCAGCGATTATTTCATTGCCAATCGCCGTATCGGCCTGTGGGTTTTTGTCCTGGCCGCCACGGCCACATCCTTCAGCGGCTGGACCTTTGTCGGCCATCCGGGGCTGATCTACAAGACCGGGCTGCCCTATGCCTTTGCCTCGTTCTATGCCATAACCATTCCCTTCACCGGCGTGCTCTTCCTCAAGCGCCAGTGGCTTCTGGGCAAGCGCTACGGCTATATCACTCCTGGCGAAATGTTCAGCGCTTACTACGGCACCGATGTCATGCGCTTTCTCACCGTCATTGTCGCCATGATCTTCAGCGTGCCCTATCTAGGACTCCAGCTCAAGGCCTCTGGTCTGCTCTTCAGCCGCCTGCTGCAAGGCACCGTCCTCGAACACACCTTTGTGGGCTCCATCGAAGGGGGGGCCATCATGCTTTCGGTGGTCGTCTTTCTCTACGTGGCCTCCGGCGGGCTGCGTTCCGTGGCCTATGTCGACTGCGTCCAGTGCATCCTCCTGGCCCTGGGCATCATCATTCTGGGCTTTGTCGCCCTCGACCTAGTGGGCGGCTGGGAGCAATTCACCAGGGGATTGGCCGCCCTTGCCCGGACCCAACCCGAGATGGTGACCATACCCACCCGGCCGGAGTCCTCTTCCTTTCTGGAGCGCACCGGCGCCATGTTTCTGGATAGCTCAGGGGGTTCCTGGACCGGACTGATGATCCTGACCTACATGTTTGCCCTGATGGGCATCCAGTCGGCGCCGGCCTTTTCCATGTGGGCCTTTGCCAATAAGGACCCCCGCCCTTTTCCCTGGCAACAGGTCTTTGCCTCCTCCCTGATCATTGGCGGCATCCTGTTCTTGTTTACCGCCATTCAGGGTCTTGGAGGCGCCCTGCTGGACCTGGAACTCATTCCGGACACATCCAGGCTGGACTTGCCAGGGGCGGATTCGCTGGTGCCCTACCTCATCGACACCCTCTCCACCGGCCTGCCCTGGCTGGTGGGGCTGCTCGCGGTCTGCGCCCTGGCGGCCATGCAGTCCACCGGCGCGGCCTATATGTCCACGGCCAGCGGCATGATCACCCGCGACCTCTACCGGCACTTTTTCAATAAAGAGGCCTCGCACCAGGCCCAGGTCCTGGTTGGCCGGATTTCCGTGGCTGTCGTGGTCTCTCTGGCCCTGTTGGTGGGTCTGACCAGCGGCGATGTCCTGGTCTTGCTGGGGGGGCTGGCGGTATCCTACGGCTTTCAGATGTGGCCCGCCCTGCTGGGCATTTGCTACCTTCGCTGGTTCACCCGCCAGGGCATCGTCTGGGGGTTGGTAGCCGGTCTCCTGGCCGTAACCTTCACTGATATCACGGAATTGGGCGGGCTGCTCGGTTTCGGGCGCTACCCCCTGACCCTGCACAGTGCGGGCTGGGGCATCCTCTTCAACCTAGTCACTGCCGTCCTGGTCAGCGCTTTCACCCAGCCCAGGGATTCCCACGCCATCGCCCACCGCGACTCCTTCCACGATTTTCTCCGGGAACACGCCGGCCTCCGTCGGGAAGTGCAAAAGTGGAAAAAACCGGCCTGGATCCTGACCATTGTCTGGTTCCTGGGTGCCATCGGCCCCTTTGCCGTACTGGGCAACGAAAGCAATCCCGCCAACTGGAGCTTCGGCATTCCCACCCTCTGGGTCTGGCAGATCGTCTGGTGGATCATCGGTTGCGTCATGATGTACCTGCTGGCTTTCAGGCTGCAGATGTCTACAATGCCCGAGACCGAGGTAGAATCCCTGGCTCGGCAAGAATAAATCCTTCATGCCCCGCACCCTCCTCCGGCTGTTCCTGGCCCTGGCCGCAACCGCCCTGATCGCCCTGGTATTGCCCGAACGAGGCGGAAAGGACGGCTGGAGCCTGTTTCCGCCGCTGGGAGCCATCCTGGTGGCCCTAGCCACCGGTCGTCTGATCCTGGGACTGTCCATTGCCGTCCTCAGCGCCGCCGCCCTCACCCTGCCTTCCTCTACTCCGCTGTATCTCCTGCCCTGGGCTACGCTCCGGCATGCTGCTCTCGACTTTCTCTGGGCTCCCCTGGTCCAGTCCTTCCAGTTCTACATCCTCGGCTTTACCGCCGCCCTCATCGGCATGGTAAGGGTCATTTCCCTGGCCGGAGGCAGCCAGGGCATCGCCGCTTTGCTGGCCGCCCGGGCCGAGGGCGCGCGCTCTACCCGCATAGCCACCTTTCTCATGGGTTTGGCCGTCTTCTTCGACGACTATGCCAACACCTTGGTGGTGGGCACAACCATGCGGCCGCTAGCGGATCGTTTCAGGGTTTCGCGGGAAAAGCTGGCCTATCTGGTAGACTCGACCGCGGCACCGGTGGCTGGTCTCGCCGTGCTCAGTACCTGGATCGGTTACGAGGTCGGTCTCTTCGAAGATGTGATGCGCGAACTGGGGGTAAAAGTTTCCGGGTACGAGCTGTTTTTTCGCGCCCTGCCCATGCGCTTCTACTGCATCCTGACTCTGGGTTTTGTAGCCTTGTCCACTTTTCTACAACGCGACTTCGGGCCCATGCTGCGGGCCGAGCAACGGACCTATCACAAAGGCCAGGTGCTGGCCCCGGGGGCTCAACCCATGACCAGGGACAGCCTGGACTCATTCCAGGCTCCAGAGGGCATCCAGGGCCATTGGGCCACGGCCGCCGCCCCGGTAGGTCTGGTCATTTTCTCGGTAGTGTTGGGCATGCAGCTGGATACCTGGAACCTGGAAAAGGTCCACAGCGCCCGCCAACACCACGGTCTTTTCAGCCACCTCTACTGGATCGCCGTTCTGGCAAAGGCCGATGGCGCCAAGGTGATGTTCCTGGCCTCACTGGCCGGTTCGCTGCTGGCTTTCCTGATCGCCCTCACCCGCCGGGACACAACCAGCGGTCGGCGGGTCCTGGGATTGTGGCAGATCGGCAAAACCTGGATAGGGGCCATTGCGGGATTTCGCTACGCCCTGATTATCCTGATCCTAGCCTGGTCAATCAAGGAGACCTGCATGGCCTTGGGCACCTCCACCTTTCTCATTGCCGCTCTGTCGGGCCTGCTGGAGCCGGCCGTTTTGCCCGTCCTGATCTTCCTGCTGGCGGCTCTGGTGGCCTTCTCCATCGGCACCTCGTGGGCGACCATGGCCATCCTCCTGCCCACCATGCTCCCTCTGGCCTTTGAGATGGGTGGATTGCCGCTGGTATTTCTGGCAGCCGCAGCAGTGTTGGACGGGGCTATTTTCGGCGATCATTGCTCCCCGATCAGCGATACCACGCTACTCTCCAGCATCGCCACCTCCTGCGACCATATCGCCCACGTCCGGACCCAGATCCCCTATGCCTTGGTCACCATGGTCACGGCTGCCCTTTTGGGCTATCTGGGCACGACCCTGCTGTATCCGTCCGCCCTCGGGCTCCTGCTGGGGTTTGCCTTCCTCACCTTCGTCCTCCTCCTCACCGGCCGCAACCCGACGGCCCCAATGATGCGCTGACTGTCCTACCAGCTGGCCGTGGTGCGATCAACGATTTCCTCGATGATCATGTCCAGCGCCGCCTCAATGGCCTTGTCCCGACCTTCCTCATCCTCCAGGTTCGCATCGTAGGTTCCCCATCCTTCCACCTCCTTCAATTCCAGCAGCTGATCCTCGCCTTCGAGCTTCAGCAGTTCCACATTGACGAACACCTTGAAGCGGTACTGCTCGGTCTGCTCGGAAGCAGTGTAGGTGAAAGGACTGTCGTCCAGGGATACGATCCGCAAGAACAGCACGGCATCCGCACTTTCTTCATCCACCAGCTTCAGCTGACCGTCGCTGATAAAGGCAGCGCCGATGCGCTCGGCCATAAGCTCGGCGATATCGAATTCGGGCGTCTCGTTTTCGGCCGCGGGAATGGCCACGCTGCGAATCCCCCCGATCAGGCCGGAAGAGGTGGAATAATGAGCGCAGCCGGCCATCCAGCACAGGCCGGCAAAGAGCAGCCACCAACTATTCCGAATCCTTCTGCGCCACATCTTCACTCCGCTGGGCATCCGGTTCTTCCGGACTAGCGACCTTCTCCGCGCTTTCCCCGGTCTTGTGGGCTTCCGAGGCCGGTTCGGTGGAATGCCCTCCCCCCTCTTGGGGGGGCAGGGAACGCGCCTGGTCTCCCACTACTACAGGTTGACTCTGGGGCCGCCCACTGCCATCCGCGGTGCGCACCTCCAGACGCTCGCGTTCCTCCGACCGCTGGCCATAGTGGCCAAAGGAGTGTTGCACCATCATGGCGCTCAAGGTCCCCGGTCTGTCCTGCTCGGCCACCAGAGGGGTGCGCACGGTGCACATGTGCTCCTGAACGTGATCCGCCACTACCCGGGCCTTTACCATCTCCCACTTGCCCAATGTCGCCCCGCTGTCCGGGTCCGCGATCTCCTGAAACTCCGCGAAAATCGCGAAGGTCATACCCTCCTCCACCCCTGCCTGGTACCCCACGTTCAATACCAGGGTAGTATCGTCGATAATCGCAGCTACTTTTCCGTTGATGACGTCCTTCATACTGACCTGTATTGAAAAGCCGGCCTGCGCAGGTGCAGACCGGCTACTGATTAAACTTCTGTTTGAAATTGTTAAGAGGCCGTCTGAAAACCATGTTTATTCTAAGCGAGTCGTTTGAGTAGCAAGTAAATCATGGCGATCTGAATCAACGCTTCGCTGTGGCGGGTCAACACTTCATAATCTCGGGCATGCCGACGAAAGTTCATCAACCACGCAAAGGTTCGTTCGACCACCCACCGTCGTTTGAGCGGTGTAAATCCATTTCCTTGTTTAGCGACGACTTCCAAGTCGATCTTATGCGTCTTTTTTAAGTCGGCTACCCACCCTTTGAGATCGGCTCCCGCAGAGCCGCCATTGACCCACAGCTTACGTAGCCTAGGTAGGCCGGGCGCAACATAGCGGGTCAACACCCGCTTCAAGCCGTCCCGATCGCCCACATCGGCGGCGGTGACTTCCACCGGCCGGATCCATCCCAAGGTATCTACCCACAGGTGACGTTTGCGTCCTTTGATCTTTTTGCCGGCGTCATAACCGATTGTTTCTCCTTGGGTTGCCGTCTTGATGGTCTGGCTATCGACCCCGCCGGCCGACGGGGTCAATAGCCGACCCTGCCGGCGGCGTTCCCGCTGGGTGAGTCGATCCAATATCGGCGGCCAGACCCCTTGTAGGCTCCAGCGGCGAAAGTAGTCATACACCGTTTTCCACGGCCCCAAACTCGCGGGTAACAAAGCCCAAGGACAGCCGGTCTTGGTCAGATACAAAAGACCATTGATGATCTGGCGTGGATCCCGCCGCGGGCGGCCCGGCCCGCCAGGAGGCCACGTCGAGGCGGGTAGTAACGGCTTGATTAGACGCCATTGCGCATCGGTTAGATCGGTGGCATATTCGTCGGCAGGCGTACTCATCATAGGGGCCTTTCTATTCAGATTTTGTGGTGAAACCTGAATATGGCCCGATGAGTACGCCGATTCAAATACGGGCTACATCAAGAGTTTTCAGACGGCCTCTAAAGGCGCTCAATCCTCGGTGAGCAACCAGCCCGCGACCTTTTTATCGCGGGGTTGAGCATCCAGGAGAAAATGCTCGGGATCCACATACCCCTTGTACCTGCCCTTGCTGCTATCCTGATACCGCACGGCATAGTGCAGATGCGGTCCGGTCGAACGCCCGGTATTGCCCATAGTCCCGATCTTCTGCCACCGCCTTACGCGGTCGCCCTTCTTCACCAGCACCTTCTCCAGATGACCGTACTCGGTGCGATAAACCCCCTTCTTGCTGTACTCATCGCCATTTTCATCCTCTCCCAGGATATCGTGCTCGATGGCGATAACGTTGCCCAGACGGCGGTCAAAATAGGCGTGGAGGACTATGCCGTCAGCCGTGGCGACAATCGGAGTGCCCTTGCGACCGGCAAAATCAACACCGGTGTGAAAGGCCTTTCTGCCGGTGAAGGGATCGTTGCGATTGCCGAATGGAGAGGACTGCCAGAACTGCTGTCGGGGCGCCGGAAAAATGGTGGGGATGTGCCTGAGGCTGTCTCCGCTGGCGAGGAACTTTTGCGTGATCCGCGCAAAACTCGCCTCCTGATATTTTGCTTCCAGCTGCAAACGTTCGATCTTGAAGTTCAGCTTCTCCAGCACCCTGCGCTTGTGCAAAGGCAAGTTGGCAAGAGCCGTATCCTGCAGGAATTCAGCCCCCCCTACTCCCAGCGGCCGGTCGGGCTCCATCTCATGCCAGAACCTCAGTTTCTCGTCGACCTCCACCAGGTCATCCATGGTTTCTCCCAGCTGCGCAACCTGTCTTTGGGTCAACTCTAAATTGCGCATCAACTCCGCGTTTTCCAACTCCAGCCTTTCCAGGGAATATTGCTGATCCGCTTGTTGGTAATAGCCGACAGCATAGTAGGAAAAAGCACTGAAAAAAAACAGACATACCAGTCCGACCATCCATACCATCCATTGCGGAAAACGGTATTCTCGAACCTGTCCATTGTCGAGGGGAACGAGTATGAAGGTTATCTGCTTTTTGAGCATTTTTTCTTTTTTACGAAAATCTCGCAGAATGCCCCGTCCTGTGAGCGGGGATGAATGCGGGCGGTGTAGGGCTTTAGAAATCGCGGTGGCGGAGCCACGAGTCGGGAGAAAAGCCCCGGCCAAAGGCCGGGGATCGTCCGATCCGAGCGATTTCTTTACTCCTGGAAAAGGCTCGAATAATCACACCGACTGGCAGGTGAAAACCCTGAAACCACAGTACTTGCCGCCGAGACCAGAGACTCCCTATCGTCCATTCTCAAATACAGCAGCAAAATTGCCACCTTAGAATTTACAAACAGATCGCCCCTCCCGCAAGAGGTCCTATTGACGCCGGCCCCTCTTTAAACTATATGTTGGAATCAGAAAACCTACATCCTCATATGATATGCAAAGGAAAACTCTATGCTTAATACATGCAGGTTATTTTGCTTTATCGGGCTTCTGGCCGGCCATTCACTGGCTACTCAAGCCCCATCCCTCGATCAAGAGTTCAATGATATACTCTGGAATACCGCTCGCCACATCGACTATTACTACATCGAGAAGGTTTCGCCCGACACTCTGTTCCAGGCTGGTGCCAGAGGACTCTTCCGCGCCCTCGATCCGGATTCTGATTACACCTTGTCCTCCGGGGATACAGGTCTGACCCAACATTTCACGACTCTCCTGCAAATCGCCCGGACCATCGACGCCAACGCACTCTACCCGGTCGGAGCGGATACCCTGATTCGCTTCGGCCTCGCCGGCATGCTGGAAACCCTCGATCCCTACACTGTCTTCATGGAAAAACGCTACCTCGACTCCTTTAATATCCACACCAAGGGCCACTACGGGGGCCTGGGCTTCAAAATCCAAACCGTTTACCCCGACAGCGCCATAGCTGTATGGTCGCTGTTGCACTCCGACACCCCGGCGGCCCGGGCGGGCGTCAAATCAGGCGACCTCATCATCGCCATCGACGACAGCAGCACCAAGTACATGTCCGTTGGCGATGCCGCCGACCTGATGCGCGGTGAACCCGGTACCTCTGTGACTTTGACCCTGGAACGGGCAGGCGCATCCCAGCCTATTAAAAAAACCATCACCCGCGAGCGGGTGCAGATGAACAGCGTGGCCTACCACACCCTGTTTCCCGACTCTACCGGCTATATCAAACTGACTGGCTTTCAATACAAAAAGAGCAGCCAGGAGGTGCGGCAGGCGCTCACAGGCCTCCTGAGCCGGGAGGTGAAGCGATTGATCTTTGATCTGCGCGGCAACAGCGGTGGCTACCTCCAGGAAGCCGTAGAGATCGTCGATTTGTTCCTCCCCAAAGACAGACTCGTGGTCTTTACCGCCGGACGCGCCTACCCAGACACGGTCTGGCACATTACCAAAGAAGACGCCCTGATAGGGGATACCCCCCTCGTCGTCCTGGTAGACCATGAGTCGGCCAGCGCCTCGGAAATTGTCGCCGGCGCCGTTCAAGATTGGGACCGGGGGCTGGTACTCGGCATGCCCACGGTGGGCAAGGGGTCGGTGCAACAGCCCTTCCGCATTGGCGACAAAGCCGAACTGAAACTGACCATAGCAGCCTATTTCACTCCCAGTGGCCGCTCCATTGACAAGCGCATGCGCAAAGACTCCACCCTCGTGGACAGTCCCGATAAGCCCTATTACACCCAGACCCTGGGACGGATCGTTCACGGCGGCGGCGGCATCACCCCCGATGTACACATGGAGGGCCGCAAAGCCACGCCTCTGTACTATCAGCTCCGGGGCTGGCGCCGCAGCAAAGACGCCAGGTTCTTCCATTTTACCCGGCAGCAGCCGGTTCTGCATCCAGATCTTAAACCGGACTTTCGCGCCGACCAGAAGACCCTGCGCGCATTTCGCAAGTTTGTCGAGGAACGGGGCTTCGAGTACATCAGCGAAGCCGAAGCTCATCTGGACGAACTGGAGAAGATAGCCCATCAGGACGAGTACAAAAAGCTTGAAAAGACGGTCAATCGCCTGAAGAAAGAAATCGACAAAGTGGAAGAACAACACTGGAAAGACAACGAGGAACTCATCCTGTGGAAACTCACCTTCGACATCCTGGAGAAAGTCCACGGCACCACCGCTGCAGAAGCCTACAACGCCACGGTTGATCCGGTGCTGGCCCGGGCCCGCGCCATCCTGGCGGATCCACAAGCTTATGAGGAGTGGTTCAAAAAACCCAAGATCGGCCTGCAAGAGGATCAAACGGCCACCGACTCACCTTAGCTCGACTTTATCCATTTATGTAGCGTACGAGACGGTGTGTATCAAGCGGTTGAGTAGGCTTCGAGGGATTTTTATCAGGTCGTGTTGGTTGGGCAGGTTGGAAAAAGCCTGCCAGAGCCGTTGTCGGACCCAGGCCACGGCATCGGAAAAGGTGGGTTTTCGTTTGCCATACCAGGCCGTGGCATGGCAGGGGGAGGCGCTTTTGGGGGCCAGCCGATTGGCGATGAGGGCGACCAGACTAAACAAGGCCAAGATGACCGGCGTGGTCCGGGCAATGGCCCGCTCATTCCATTGGCGTTGGGTTTCCATGCCCAGATGGGCGCGGGCTTCCTCAAAGGTAGTTTCTACCGACCAGCGTTGGAGAAAATAGGTCAGCATTTGCCGAGGGGACAGACGCACATCGGTCGAGAGCAAGGCTTGGGGCGCGAAGCGGCCGGCCGGGTCTCGGATCAGCAGCCAGCGGAGGGGCACGGCGGGCAAGCCAGTGTGATACCACAGCGCCGTTTGGCTGTAGGTTTCCACTGTATAGGGGCCGGCGGCATACCACCGGTCCAGGGTGAGGGGGTGCCAAGGGGTAGTCGGATCGTTCAGGTGCTGCTGGAGGGTGGGCTGCCGGGCGCCTTTGCCGCGGGGGCGTCCCCGCGTGTGCGGCGTGCGGGTTGGTGGTGGGTCATACAGGGCCGCATCCAACCGCAAGCGGGTAATCAGCCCCACGTGGGGCCGAACCGCGTCGAGAAAGGCCAAGGCGGAGAAGGTGCTATCGGCGACCACGACCAGCCGGCGGGTGGGCAGCCAGCGCGCTACCAGCTTGAGCATAGTCTGCCCCCGTTGCAACAGGGTGAGGGGGGTGCGCTGGCGCTGAGTATAGTAGCGGGCCGACGGACACAGCACACTCATAAAGGGTAAGGCCCAACTTCGATCCGCCCAAGGGATAGGCGCTACCAGCATCAACGACAGCCAGCGCAAGCCGCTAGCCTTGACCAGGTGGGGCCCACTCGAGCGGACGGGATCCCGGTAGATGCCTCGGGCCCCAATCTGGGCGCCCCGGCGCCGCTCGATGGTCTCATCCAGGCCCAGGACCAGGGGCCCGTGGGGGGCAAAGGCGGCCACCAACGCCTGGAGGAGTAGCTTACTGCCGGCCAGGGGCGACCACACACAGCGGTTGAGGATCCGGTGGTAGGTTTGAAAGGTAGGCTGTTGGCTCAAGCCCAACACCTCCAACACGGCGCTGACCGTGCGTTTACCCGGGGCTAACAGCGCCCCGACCAACAGCGTCTGAGCCTGCGGCCAAACGCGGCTCGAAAAAAGGGGGGCAAAGGGCGACAAAATCGTTATTATATCTTTCGGCAGGGGGCTCATCGGTTTCTCCTGGGCTGTCGATGCTTGGATACCATCAACAGTACGGAGGATACCGGCCTCCTGCCATGCGCGTTTGGATAAAATCGAGCTTAGAAGCCGTCTGAAAACTCTAATTTTCATTTGATTCGTTTAAGTAGCAAGTGGATCATGGCAATCTGGATCAAGGCTTCACTATGGCGGGTCAAGACCTCATAATCTCGGGCATGTCGGCGAAAATTCATCAACCACGCAAACGTGCGCTCGACGACCCACCGGCGTTTAACTACGGTAAATCCGGAGCCTTGTTTGGCGACGACTTCCAAGTCTATTTTGTGCGTCTTTTTTTGGTTGGCCACCCACGTTCGGATGGCCTCGCCTTGGTAGCCGCCATCAACCCACAGCTTGCGTAACCGAGCCACGCCGGCGGCCTTCAAGCGGGTCAACACCTGCTTCAAACCCTCTCGATCCTCGACATCGGCGGCGGTGACCACCACCTGTCGAAGCAAACCCGACGGGTCCACCAACAGATGCCGTTTGCGGCCTTTGATCTTTTTGCCGGCGTCATAACCGGTTGTTTTACCATGCGTTGCGGTCTTAATCGTCTGACTATCGACTACGCCAGCCGACGGCATCGCAGCCCGGCCGCTCTGGCGGCGCTCCCTCTTGGTCAGCCGATCCAACACCAGCGGCCAGACCCCTTGCAGGCTCCAGCGACGAAAGTAATCATACACCGTTTTCCACGGCCCAAAACAAGCAGGCAACAACGCCCAAGGACACCCCGTCTTGTTCAAATACAAAAGGCCGTTGACAAGCTGGCGTCGATCCCGCGGCGGCCGACCCGGACCGTGAAGCCGCCAGCGCGGCGCGGGCAGCAACGGTTCGATCCGCTGCCATTGTGCATCGGTTAGATCGGTGGCATATTGCATACGCGGTGTACTCATCATACAAGCCTTTCTGTTCAGAGTTTGTGGTGAAACCTGAATATGGCTCGATGAGTACGCCCGTTCAAATGCGGCTACATCAGAGGGTTTTCAGACGGCTTCTGAGACGGTGCATTGTTTTGCTCAGTCATGTTTACCTCACTTGAGAAACCATATAAATTCTTTGCAATGATCAGCTGATGAGGCGGCCTTTATAGCGGCCCAACGTTTCAGTGCCCCCGAACCGCGTAGCGGTTGGGCGGAGGGCCGTATGCCCGAAGCCGGGGGCACGGTGTTAAGCGCTGGTGCAGCTTCGTGGAGTCATTCCCGTACGATTTTTCAGCTGACTTCCCTCCTGGCATAGGTCATGGGCAATCATATTCCATTTGGAAAATTCGCACTCATCATCTTCGTTCTCCTCTCCATAATGAATAAATACTACATCCTTCAATTCTTGGTCCTCGACGACTTTTCTTGCGCGAATTACCCCTTCACGAAGACACGCGTGATGCACCTTCCACCACCCGTTGATGTAGTAAGCTGTCCAGAGATAGTCGGATACAATTGTGACCCTTTCCCCCAAGACGGTGTTTTCCAGACCTAGAATGACTCCGTCGAGTTCGGCGACGACGCTGTTGGAGTTGATTTCTCGCCGGCCCGTACGGTACTCCTCAATGCAAGGACGGACAATCGCGGCTGCAAACCTGCCCCCTCCACCTCCATCCGTGAAAATCCACGTCCGGCCTGGTTCCATTGAATTGTTGCGACGTAATCGAATGGGCCACTTTCGTCCTTCACGCTCTGCCGTCA
Source organism: Candidatus Latescibacterota bacterium (assembly GCA_965219385.1). Lineage (GTDB taxonomy): Bacteria > Latescibacterota > UBA2968 > UBA8231 > UBA8231 > CBDCNM01. The sequence goes on from CBDCNM010000001.1 coordinate 1,326,175, forward strand.
ATGGTCTTGTTGTCTCGACTTGAAAAGGAAATTTATCACCCATTTTTTTATCAATTCCTGGACGTAGCAAGTGCCTCTCAGGAGTTTCGATCACGCACTTGCGCTTAATGAGGCGGCCCAACGTTTTCAAGTTGCCGAACCGGCGTAGCCGGTTGGTGAAACCCAAGGCGCGAATGCGCCGCAGCGGCAACTGGGTGTTACACGATGGCTACTTTTTCCACCATAGATTCATCGTCCGTGTTGATCCGTTTTCTTGACTCCGCTATTGTTTCAGCCCGTACTGGCAGATGGCCTGCTCCACGGACTCACACCATGCCACAAGAGAATCCACTTCGGCGTCCGTCAGCTTTCGTGTGATCTGACATCTGAGGTCTCGACCCGCCTGCTCGAAGAGTCCCGTAGACTCGGCCTGTTCCCAGAGAGCCTGGATAACATTCTCGGGCACCGCGGTCTTCCCCATGAACCTCGCGTCACGTAACGCCGTGTAGACGGTTTGCTTATACACAGAATAGAGCGGGTATCCCCACAGGAATCCAACGTAGATTCCGTTGAGGTCGGCATTCAGGGAACACCCCCTGGTTCTCCAACGTACAGGCACGGACTTTTTCCTGGCCCATTCGAGAATGCGGGAAAAGACGGCTCTACCATTCTCGTCGCATGAAGCAAGGAATGCTTCTTCAGTGACGACAGGCAGAGAGCCAGAAGAGCTTGGTGTAAGCTTGCCGACCTCCTTGCCGATCACAGTCTCCTGGGATAGTAGACGATCGCCTCCTCCATCAGTCTGAAAAAAGGTAAATTCAACGCATGTGACTCGGACACCTTTCGAGCACAGGAACAAGGCCGTCTGTCGGATCTCAGGGGTGATGCGTTGCCCAATGAGGACGATCCGTTGATCCTTATTGAACGCCACGGCCTCAGCCGCGCCCAACTCGAAATATGCCCGGTGGTATTCGGCCAGGCTGAGTGACTCGTCGTTCAGGTAAGAACGAAGAATGACTTCGAGGCCGCCAGTGTCGAGTCGCTCGATGAAGGATGCGTACTCAAGGGACTGAGCGATGGTATCCCGAGGGGTGCGATCTCGCTTCAATTCAATGATGACCACATTTCCTTGGTGGTCCACGCCGAGTAAGTCGATGAATCCTCCCAAGTTTGTAGAGACCTGCCGTCCGATAATCAGGATGCCACCATCTTCCAGAATTCCGTCTGGGTTGGACTCAAGCCACTTCTCGAGCACGGACTCTTCGTGATCGACTTGGTAAGGCGACTGAACATACTCGACGAACGTATTGTCAGGTTGTATCTTGAAGACTCTCATACCTTTTTTCTTTCAGCCTGAATGTTCAGTGGTGTGACCTCATCCAAAGTGATTCCGAGAATAAGATGATTCAGACAATGTCAAGGTTCTTAGCTCGATTTTATCCAAACGCGCATGGCAGGAGGCCGGTATCCTCCGTACTGTTGATGGTATCCAAGCATCGACAGCCCAGGAGAAACCGATGAGCCCCCTGCCGAAAGATATAATAACGATTTTGTCGCCCTTTGCCCCCCTTTTTTCGAGCCGCGTTTGGCCGCAGGCTCAGACGCTGTTGGTCGGGGCGCTGTTAGCCCCGGGTAAACGCACGGTCAGCGCCGTGTTGGAGGTGTTGGGCTTGAGCCAACAGCCTACCTTTCAAACCTACCACCGGATCCTCAACCGCTGTGTGTGGTCGCCCCTGGCCGGCAGTAAGCTACTCCTCCAGGCGTTGGTGGCCGCCTTTGCCCCCCACGGGCCCCTGGTCCTGGGCCTGGATGAGACCATCGAGCGGCGCCGGGGCGCCCAGATTGGGGCCCGAGGCATCTACCGGGATCCCGTCCGCTCGAGTGGGCCCCACCTGGTCAAGGCTAGCGGCTTGCGCTGGCTGTCGTTGATGCTGGTAGCGCCTATCCCTTGGGCGGATCGAAGTTGGGCCTTACCCTTTATGAGTGTGCTGTGTCCGTCGGCCCGCTACTATACTCAGCGCCAGCGCACCCCCCTCACCCTGTTGCAACGGGGGCAGACTATGCTCAAGCTGGTAGCGCGCTGGCTGCCCACCCGCCGGCTGGTCGTGGTCGCCGATAGCACCTTCTCCGCCTTGGCCTTTCTCGACGCGGTTCGGCCCCACGTGGGGCTGATTACCCGCTTGCGGTTGGATGCGGCCCTGTATGACCCACCACCAACCCGCACGCCGCACACGCGGGGACGCCCCCGCGGCAAAGGCGCCCGGCAGCCCACCCTCCAGCAGCACCTGAACGATCCGACTACCCCTTGGCACCCCCTCACCCTGGACCGGTGGTATGCCGCCGGCCCCTATACAGTGGAAACCTACAGCCAAACGGCGCTGTGGTATCACACTGGCTTGCCCGCCGTGCCCCTCCGCTGGCTGCTGATCCGAGACCCGGCCGGCCGCTTCGCGCCCCAAGCCTTGCTCTCGACCGATGTGCGTCTGTCCCCTCGGCAAATGCTGACCTATTTTCTCCAACGCTGGTCGGTAGAAACTACCTTTGAGGAAGCCCGCGCCCATCTGGGCATGGAAACCCAACGCCAATGGAATGAGCGGGCCATTGCCCGGACCACGCCGGTCATCTTGGCCTTGTTTAGTCTGGTCGCCCTCATCGCCAATCGGCTGGCCCCCAAAAGCGCCTCCCCCTGCCATGCCACGGCCTGGTATGGCAAACGAAAACCCACCTTTTCCGATGCCGTGGCCTGGGTCCGACAACGGCTCTGGCAGGCTTTTTCCAACCTGCCCAACCAACACGACCTGATAAAAATCCCTCGAAGCCTACTCAACCGCTTGATACACACCGTCTCGTACGCTACATAAATGGATAAAGTCGAGCTAAGAAGCCGTCTGAAAACCCTCTGATGTAGCCGCATTTGAACGGGCGTACTCATCGAGCCATATTCAGGTTTCACCACAAACTCTGAACAGAAAGGCTTGTATGATGAGTACACCGCGTATGCAATATGCCACCGATCTAACCGATGCACAATGGCAGCGGATCGAACCGTTGCTGCCCGCGCCGCGCTGGCGGCTTCACGGTCCGGGTCGGCCGCCGCGGGATCGACGCCAGCTTGTCAACGGCCTTTTGTATTTGAACAAGACGGGGTGTCCTTGGGCGTTGTTGCCTGCTTGTTTTGGGCCGTGGAAAACGGTGTATGATTACTTTCGTCGCTGGAGCCTGCAAGGGGTCTGGCCGCTGGTGTTGGATCGGCTGACCAAGAGGGAGCGCCGCCAGAGCGGCCGGGCTGCGATGCCGTCGGCTGGCGTAGTCGATAGTCAGACGATTAAGACCGCAACGCATGGTAAAACAACCGGTTATGACGCCGGCAAAAAGATCAAAGGCCGCAAACGGCATCTGTTGGTGGACCCGTCGGGTTTGCTTCGACAGGTGGTGGTCACCGCCGCCGATGTCGAGGATCGAGAGGGTTTGAAGCAGGTGTTGACCCGCTTGAAGGCCGCCGGCGTGGCTCGGTTACGCAAGCTGTGGGTTGATGGCGGCTACCAAGGCGAGGCCATCCGAACGTGGGTGGCCAACCAAAAAAAGACGCACAAAATAGACTTGGAAGTCGTCGCCAAACAAGGCTCCGGATTTACCGTAGTTAAACGCCGGTGGGTCGTCGAGCGCACGTTTGCGTGGTTGATGAATTTTCGCCGACATGCCCGAGATTATGAGGTCTTGACCCGCCATAGTGAAGCCTTGATCCAGATTGCCATGATCCACTTGCTACTTAAACGAATCAAATGAAAATTAGAGTTTTCAGACGGCTTCTAAGCTCGATTTTATCCAAACGCGCATGGCAGGAGGCCGGTATCCTCCGTACTGTTGATGGTATCCAAGCATCGACAGCCCAGGAGAAACCGATGAGCCCCCTGCCGAAAGATATAATAACGATTTTGTCGCCCTTTGCCCCCCTTTTTTCGAGCCGCGTTTGGCCGCAGGCTCAGACGCTGTTGGTCGGGGCGCTGTTAGCCCCGGGTAAACGCACGGTCAGCGCCGTGTTGGAGGTGTTGGGCTTGAGCCAACAGCCTACCTTTCAAACCTACCACCGGATCCTCAACCGCTGTGTGTGGTCGCCCCTGGCCGGCAGTAAGCTACTCCTCCAGGCGTTGGTGGCCGCCTTTGCCCCCCACGGGCCCCTGGTCCTGGGCCTGGATGAGACCATCGAGCGGCGCCGGGGCGCCCAGATTGGGGCCCGAGGCATCTACCGGGATCCCGTCCGCTCGAGTGGGCCCCACCTGGTCAAGGCTAGCGGCTTGCGCTGGCTGTCGTTGATGCTGGTAGCGCCTATCCCTTGGGCGGATCGAAGTTGGGCCTTACCCTTTATGAGTGTGCTGTGTCCGTCGGCCCGCTACTATACTCAGCGCCAGCGCACCCCCCTCACCCTGTTGCAACGGGGGGCAGACTATGCTCAAGCTGGTAGCGCGCTGGCTGCCCACCCGCCGGCTGGTCGTGGTCGCCGATAGCACCTTCTCCGCCTTGGCCTTTCTCGACGCGGTTCGGCCCCACGTGGGGCTGATTACCCGCTTGCGGTTGGATGCGGCCCTGTATGACCCACCACCAACCCGCACGCCGCACACGCGGGGACGCCCCCGCGGCAAAGGCGCCCGGCAGCCCACCCTCCAGCAGCACCTGAACGATCCGACTACCCCTTGGCACCCCCTCACCCTGGACCGGTGGTATGCCGCCGGCCCCTATACAGTGGAAACCTACAGCCAAACGGCGCTGTGGTATCACACTGGCTTGCCCGCCGTGCCCCTCCGCTGGCTGCTGATCCGAGACCCGGCCGGCCGCTTCGCGCCCCAAGCCTTGCTCTCGACCGATGTGCGTCTGTCCCCTCGGCAAATGCTGACCTATTTTCTCCAACGCTGGTCGGTAGAAACTACCTTTGAGGAAGCCCGCGCCCATCTGGGCATGGAAACCCAACGCCAATGGAATGAGCG
>CBDCNM010000002.1:0-1257500 GCA_965219385.1 Candidatus Latescibacterota bacterium
GGCCCACGTGCTGTCGGGGACGGATATGCTCTCGCGCTTCACCGTGGAGTGGGTCCGCCAGGTGCTGCGCACCGGGCAGGCCAACCGCCACAGCGCCCTCTACATGAGCGACGGCACCGAGTTGTGGCACCCGATCGAAGCGGCAGCCGAAAGCCCGGATCAGCCGTGCAGCGTGTGCGACCTGGACGGCCGGCCGTGGTATTACCAGCCCAACGACGCGCGCGACCTAGCACATTGCCTGGTGTGCGCCCTGGAAGAAGACGCGGCCCTCGGGGAATCTTTCAATGTGGGGGGACCGGTGCCCTTCACCTACCCGGAAAGGGCGCAGCTCACCGCCGAGAAGACCGGCCGCGCCCCCCTGGAGATCCGTCTGCCGGTGCGCTGGCGCTACGACCACGACATTACCAAAGCGAAGACCTGGATCGGCTACCGGCCCCGGGGCGATCTGCGGACCATGATGGAGTCGGCCTGGCTGTGCGCTGAAGGGAAAGACGACTACACCTGGGAAGGGACGGGATAATCGATATCCTTCGACTCATGAAAAAAATCCTGATCGTAGAAGACGTGGAAATGAACCGCGATCTCCTGGTCCAACTCCTCGAGGACGACTACGAACTGGTCGAAGCCGTGGACGGCCAGCAGGGCCTGGAGATGGCCCTGCTGGAAAAACCCGACCTGATCCTCCTGGACGTGGGTCTGCCCGAGATGGACGGCTGGGAGGTGGCTCAGAAGATCCGCGCCGACGCAGCCCTCGGAGGACACCCCCATCATCGCGGTCACGGCCCACGCCATGGCCGGCGACCAAGACAAGGCCCTTCAGGTCGGCTGCAACGACTACATCGCCAAGCCCATCGACGAGGACGAACTCTGGGAGAAAGTCGAAAAGCACATCGCCTAGAAGTTGTTAAACCGCTTCTAAACAAACAGGAGAAGAAATGCCCGACCCCGCGACCATACTCATCGTCGACGACGAACCCTTCAACGTCAATCTACTCGAACAACAACTCGAAGAGCAGGGGTACCAGACCTGCGTGGCCTACGGCGGCGCCGAAGCCCTTGAAAGGCTCGAGAAGGACCGGCCCGACCTGGTGCTGCTGGACTGGATGATGCCCGGCGTGAACGGCATCCAGGTCCTCGAAAAAATGCGCGTCGCCCCCCAGTGGCGCGCCACCCCGGTGATCATGTTGACCGCCCGCACCACCACCGAGGACAAGGTCGCCGGCCTGGACGCCGGGGCCGACGATTACGTCACCAAACCCATCGACGAAGCCGAGCTGTGGACCCGGATCCGCGCCATGCTGCGGATCGCCCACCTGGAGCAGGAGAACCTTTCTCTGCGCCAGCAGATCGAAGGCCGCGCCCAGTTCCCAGGGGTCGTCGGCAAGAGCCGGGCCATGGAAGCGGTCTACACCCTGCTGGAAAAGGTGGTCGACAGCGACGCCACCGTGCTTTTGAGCGGCGAGACTGGCACCGGCAAGGAGGTCCTGGCCCGCAACATCCACCAGCAGGGGGCGCGCCGGGACAAACCCTTTGTCACCGTCAACTGCGGGGCCCTGGCCGAACATCTCCTCGAAAGCGAACTCTTCGGCCACAAAAAAGGCGCTTTCACCGACGCGGCCAGCGACCGGCCGGGCCTGTTCGAAACCGCAAACGGGGGCACCCTCTTCCTGGACGAGATCGGCGAGACCACCCCGGCTCTGCAGGTAAGGCTGTTGCGCGCCATCCAGGAGGGCGAGATCCGCCGGGTCGGCGAGGACCACAACCGCCAGGTCGACGTACGGGTCATCGCCGCCACCCACCACGACCTCAAGCGGGAAGTGGAGGTGGGCCGCTTCCGCGAGGATCTTTACTACCGCCTGAGCGTCTTTCCAATTGACCTTCCGCCCCTGCGCCAGCGCCGCGAAGACATTCCGGACCTGGCCCTGCACTTCCTGGCCCAGCAACAAAAACGCGAGGCGCCGGCACCCTCCGGCTTCACTCCCCCGGCCCTGGACGCCCTGTGCGCCCACGACTGGCCCGGCAATATCCGCGAACTGCAGAACGAGGTGGAACGCGCCGCCCTGCTGGGCGGCGGCGAGGAGCGCATCGACAGCGCCCACATCTCGGAGAGAATCCACCCCGGCGCAGCACCCCAGGTCCCCCGAAGCGGGAAACTCAAAGAGGTCCTCGCCCAGGTGGAATGCGAACTGATCGCCCAGGCCCTGCAGCGCCACGACGGCAACCGCACCCACGCCGCCCAGGACTTGGGCACGAGCCGCTGGGGCCTGGTACAGAAAATCAAAGCCTACCAGATCGACGGCTGACGCGGAGGAATAATGCTGCACCCGACCACCTACCACCCCCTAGCAGTCTGTAGCGGAAAACGCCGGGAGAGATTAGTCTATGGGCGCGACATTCATTGCTGATTTTGAGGCCTATATGCCGGCCGAATTCAACGGAGAGCCCTATGGCAAAGCAGGGTTGCTCACGGTGGCCGATCAGGCCGGAATCGACACCTGCGTGGTCTTTCCCGGCGAGCTGCCGCCGGATCCGCGCCAGACCAACGCCAACCTGCTCGGCGAGAGCAAAGGCGAAGACCGCATCCTGCCGGGATGCCTCATCAACCCGACCATGGGACCGGCGGCCGGCGACGACTTGCAGCGCTGCGTAGAGGCCGGCGCCCGAACCTTCAAGCTGATGGCCGCGGCGCACGGCTACCGACTCGACTCGGCCTGCGTGGACCCGGTTATGGATCTTGCCGCGACCCTGGACCTGCCGGCGACGATCCACTCGGGCTCGCCGGTGAGCGGGTCTTCGCCGGAGTACATCGGCACCCTGGCACTGCGCCATCCGGACGTGAAAATCATCATGGACCACATGGGCTACCGCGAGTGGATCGGCCTGGCCGTGCAGGCCGCCGTGGAGAACCCGGGGATCTACCTGGGCACCACCCTCATCGCCGCGGCCGAGCCGATCACCATCAAGGAAATCGTGCGCCAGGGGCAGCTCGGCGCCGAGCGCATCGTCTTTGGCACCAACGCCCCGAGCGGGGTGGCCGCAAACGGGGTCAACGGCATCCGTAGTGTCGGTTTTGCGCCCGCGGAGGAAGCTCTTATCCTCGGGGGTAATCTGAAGGCGATTTACGGCATTTAGAACGGAGATACAAAAATGGAACAGGTGCGCTGGGGCATCATTGGTTGCGGCAATGTCACCGAGGTCAAGAGCGGGCCGGCCTTCGGCAAGTGCCAGGGTTCGGAGTTGGTGGCGGTCATGCGGCGCAGTAGAGAAAAAGCACAGGACTACGCCCGGCGCCACAAGGCGCCCAAGTGGTACAACGACGCTGAAGCCCTGATCCACGACCCGGATGTCAATGCCGTCTACGTAGCCACGCCGCCCGCCTGGCACGCCGAGTACACCCTCAAAGCCGTCCGCGCCGGCAAACCGGTCTACGTCGAAAAACCCATGGCCCGCAATCACGGGGAATGCCGGCAGATGATCGAGGCCTGCCAGACGGGCGGCGTGCCGCTGTTCGTGGCCTACTACCGCCGCGGTCTGCCGGCCTTCCTGAAGGTGAAGGAACTGGTCAATTCCGGAGCCATAGGCGAGGTGCGTTTCGCGACCATTGCCCTGTACCAGCCTCCATGCAGAGACGACCAGGCCCCTGACAACCTGCCCTGGCGCGTCCTCCCCGAGATCTCCGGCGCCGGTTATTTCTTCGATCTGGGTTCGCACCAGCTCGACGTTCTGGACTACCTCCTCGGTCCCATCGCCGCGGCCCGCGGCCAGACGGCCAACCAGGCGGGGCACTACCCGGCCGAGGACATCGTCACTGCCGAGTTCACATTCGAATCCGGCATCCTGGGCAGCGGGCTCTGGTGCTTCACCGCTTCCGAACCGAGCCGCCTGGAGCGCACCGAACTCATCGGCACCAAAGGAAAAATCGCCTACTCCTGTTTCGACCTGGACGCGCCGGTCCTCCTGAAGACCGGCCAGAGCAGCGAAAAACTCCATTTCCTCCCTCCCGAGCACGTACAGCAACCCTTGATTCAGACCATCGTGGACGAGCTGCGCGGAGAGGGGAAATGCCCCAGCACCGGCCTCAGTGCGGCGCGCACCAGCCGCGTCATGGATGCGATAATCGGGAGATTATAGGATACCGACTGGTTCAGACCTCTTTGACGGGGAACAATGGACGCTGGCACAACTTGATTGGTCGAGTATATTGAGTAGGTTGGACCGACAGATTTTAGTCTGTGAACAACTGGGCATAGGGGATTCCGAGATTACTGTTGGTGGGCAAGCCTACCTGCGCCCAGGTATGGACGAGTAGCTCATCTGTAGAGCAGCATAAACAGACAGGCGAACGACATGAAAAAAAAACTGGCCACCTACCAGCAGGCAAACCGCAAAGCCACCGACTGGCTCCTCGGCTTCGCCAACCCCGACGGCTCCATCGGCCCCGTCGAGGACCACCTCTACTATTACCGCCTCCCCTGGGCCCTTGTCCAGATGGGTGAAATTACCGCCTCCAATCGCCTCCTGGACTGGATCCGCCGGCACATGTTCACCTCACAGGGCGCTTTTGAAGGGGTATCGCCTCAGGGGGTTTTTCAGACCCGCTACGGCTCCTATCCCCTGGCCTGCCTCCTGGTCGGCGCCACCTTGATGCAGCGCTTCGATCTCATCTACCCTGGCACCCGCCACCTGCTCACCTGGCAGGACCCCGAATCCGGCGGGTTCTACAACAACCGCCAGGACACCGGCCCCACTAGCCAGCAGGAACTCTTCCCCGCCGCCCAGGGCGGCATGAGCTTGCTCCTGGTCGGCCAGCTCGAAGCCGCCCGCAAGGCCGGCGAGTTCCTCGCGCGCCTGTGGGCGCTGCAGCCGGACGTCGAGCACCGGCTCTACCACGTGTACAGCCCGACCCAAGGCCTGGTCACGGACTACCCCGCGGAAGACGAAGCCTTCTACCTCACCAGAAAGGACGACCCCTATCAACACCACTTCAACGGCGGCATTGCCGCGGCCTTGCTGGCCAAGCTCTACATGGCCACCGGCGAAGCGCGCTGGCTGGAACTGGCGCAACACTACCAGGACTTCTCCATGACCACGCATCCATGCCAGTTCCAGTCCATGCAGACCTGCAAGTCGGGCTGGGGGTCGGGATTGCTCTACATGGTCACGCGAGAGGCGCGCTACCGCGACTGGACCGTGCGTTTGGGCGACTGGTTCGTCGAGCACCAGACCGAGGACGGACACTGGGAGAACACTAGGCACTGGACCCCCGATCCAACCCTTGCCGACAACATCCACATCACCGCCGAGTTCGTCATGCACCTGGGCCACATCATCGCCTACCTCTCGGTTTGAGCCGCTGCTCCTGGACGATTATCGCAAGGCGGTAACTCATTGCGTATAATATTCGTGCAGTATTTCAGATGTCCCACTGAGAAGCTTGGTGCGCCCCGAGCCCGGCTGCAAAAGCGAAGGCCGACGGGGGTTTTGAGACGGCTTCTTAGGTCAACCTGCCAGGCAAGGAGACATGACCCCTGATACAACCGTCGCCGTGATCGGCGCCGGTATTTCCGGCCTGGTCACCGCCCATTTTCTGGCGGAAAAAGGCCTCAATCCCCACCTCGTCGAGACCCGGGAGCGCGCCGGCGGCACCATCCGCACCACCCGCATCAACGGCTTCCTGGTGGAGCACGGCCCCAACAGCGCCCAGGATACCACCCCGCTGCTGCGCCGGTTGTGCGCTGATCTGGGCATCGAGGAAACCCTCGAATATCCCGGTGCCAAGGCCAGGAATCGCTACGTGGTGCGCGCCGGGACCCTCCATCCTCTGCCCCTGAGTCCTCCGGCCATGATCAGGAGCAGGCTTTTTTCGACCCGCGCCAAACTGCGCCTGCTCGCGGAGCCCTTTATCCCCCCCGCTCCCTCGGCGGCCGAGGAGACCCTGGCCGAATTCACCCAGCGCCGCCTGGGCCGCGAATTTCTCGACTACGCCATCGACCCCTTTGTGGCCGGGGTCTATGCCGGACGCCCGGAGGACCTGAGCGTGCGCAGCGGTTTCCCCCGGCTCTACCGGCTGGAGCAGCGCTACGGCAGCCTCACCAAGGGCGCCATCCTGGGAGTGCGGGAGCGCCGCAAAAGGCGGGAGGAGTCCGGACGGACCGCCCCGCTCTTTTCCTTCAGGGACGGGATGCAGACCCTGGTGGACGCGCTCGTCCAACAGCGCCCGGAGGCGCTTCACACCAACACCACGGTAAAGGCCATCCGCAAGCTGGAACAAGGTTTTGAACTGGATCTGGAACAGGCGGACAAAAACTGGCGGCTCCAGGCCCGCGCCCTGGTCCTCACCATCCCGGCCCACGCCTGCCAGAACCTGGATTTCCAGTTTGAAATTGAGCTCAAAGAGGCGCTCCGGCCCATCCACTACCCGCCGGTCAGCCTGGTTTTTTTCGGCTACCGGGAAGCGGCCGGCGGCCGGCCCCTGGACGGCTTCGGCTTTCTGGTGCCGCGCCTGGAACGGCGCCAGATCCTGGGAACCATCTGGAACTCCACCCTGTTTTCCAACCGGGCTCCGCAGGGCGGCGTCGCCCTTTCCACCTTTGTGGGCGGCAGCCGCCAGCCCGAAAACGCCGGATGGTCCGACGCCCGCCTGGTCGACGCGGTCTACCAGGACCTGCGGGACTTGCTGGGCATCCACGAAAGACCGGACGAGGTCCTGATCCAGCGCTGGCCGCGCGCCATCCCCCAGTACCGGCTGGGCCACCAGCAATTCGTCGACACCCTGAGCACCCTGGAAGAGCGGCACCCCGGGCTCTACATATCGGGCAATTTCCGCAACGGCATTTCAGTAGGGGATTGCCTCGAGCAAGCCCACGCCCTCAGCGCCCGTATAGCCGCGGAATCGGCAGACCGCGAAACTAATGTAAACAACATGCGGGGCTCGAAGCCGTCTAAGAAGCCGTCTTAAAATTCCGGGTTCGGGGCGCCGGGGGTTTTGAGACGGCTTCTAAAGACCATACCTGTAACCCAAAGACCATCTGAACCGCCCCGAAAAACCAGAAAAATCATCCTCCAGAGCCATTCTGATTCTTTTGAATTCATCTACTTGATCAAAAAGCCCTGAAGTCTCCAGACTCATAAGGTCCAAATCAAGCCTGTGCCTTCCAGCCCGGTCCCATATCCACTCCAGCCCATACCCCGTCGTCAGTCCCGTGTAGCTTTTCTTCTTGACGAGCACCTCTTTGCGGTGGTCGAGTATCTTTTCCGCGGCATTGGTTCCATAGTAGGCCGATACCCTGAAACGCAGTGTATTTCCAATATCCCCAACATAGCATTTAGCACCAATGCTGTAACCAACACCGGCAAATTTCGGCGTGCCCAGGCCCCCTGATAAATAGAGATTTCCCGCAATCCGGGTATCGGCGTTCACCCCGGCCGTTCCACCAAAAGGAATCCCCGCCCCCACGCCTAGAGAGCCGTTCCTGAGAAAGCTGCGGCCGGTCTGCCGGACGTCTGTAGTAAACCGACCACTGCCTGGTTGTCGGGCCTTTGTACCAAGGTTCGAGAAAAGTCCCATGGTCAGCTGGTGCCCGGCCGGGAAGTTGCGTCCATTGAGGGTGAGCCGCCCCCCGAACTCCAGGGCTGTATCGTCGACAAGACCATAGACCAGGCTGGGATTGAAGTACGTAATGCGCTTGATCTGAGAACTATTTTCGAACAAACCGAACTCTATGGAAGGATCGCTGCGCAACATCTCGAATTTTCCTGTCAACAAAGCCCGACGGGTAATGTTGTAACCCAGTTCGGCAGTGAGGAACCACTCATCCCCGGGATCGCGATCGATCTCGATATTCTCCATCCGCACCCGATAGCCCACGTCGACATTGCCGTACAGAGGCAAAGGCCAGAAGGAGCGTCCGAGCTGACCGACAAAATCGAAATCCCACTGCCCTTCGCCCACGGGTATGAGCCCGTCCTCATTTTCGAACCTTCCCGTGGGCATCTTGGCCCCGGCCTTCAGCGTGAAGAGCACTGGCTTCTGGAGCGCGCGCCACTTGACGAACCGCCGCATGTCGCTGAAACCCGCCTCAGAGGGCGGCACGGCACGGGTATCGTCCGAAAAAAACTGATCGAAATAAGGGATCTGCACGCCCAGATCCAGACGGTCGGTAATGCCGTAAAAAACCTCTATGAAAACAGCCTTTGAGTCGTACTCGCCGTTGAACCGGTAGGCTACGCGATCCCCTTCCTGGCGCCATTCGCCGTCTGAAAATTCCCGGTTGGCAAGGTACCATTCGTCTGCGCTTTGTTGAAAAAACGCGACCTTGCTCCACAGCTTGCCCTGGGGCAAGGTCCAGGCTCCGGGCCACACCGTTGCCGGCCAGGCCGTCAGGCAACCCAACCAGAACATACCGATCAGACGCTTCGACATGGGGCACCTCGGCAAATTTCCGCTCTCAAATTCCAGTTGGCCTTCTGTCTCGATTTGCATAATTTATAAATCAGACGGCTTCTTAGACCAAGCACTGGATGGATCGACAACCCGAAAATCACCCACATGGCCGCACACATCCTCACCCTGGGCCTCAACCACACCACCGCACCGGTCGAAATCCGCGAGAAGCTGGCCCTGCCCGAAACCGCTCAGCATCGGGCCCTGGTGCAACTGGTGGAAAACTACGGCCTGCACGAAGCGGCCATTCTCTCCACCTGCAACCGCTCGGAGATCTACGCCGCCAGCGACGATGCCCGCGCCCTGGAAGGGGCCCGGCGCTTCCTCTCCGAGGTCCAGGGCATAGAGGTCCACCACTTCAAACCACACTTCTACGAACTCAGCGACGCAGACGCGGCGCAGCACCTCTTCAGCGTGGCCTGCGGCATCGACTCGCTGGTCATCGGCGAATCGCAGATCCTCAAACAGGTGCGCCAGGCCCTGGAGATGGCCCAGCACAAGGGCTCGGCCCGCCTCCTCATCAACGAACTCTTTCAGCGCTCCCTGCGGGTGGGCAAACGCGCCCGCACCGAGACCGATATCGGCCGCGGCCGCCTCTCTATCAGCACCGCAGCTGTGGAGTTGGCCAGCCAGATCTTCGATTCCCTCGAAGACCGCCACGCCCTGCTCCTGGGCGCCGGCGAAATGATCGAACTCACGGCCCAGTACCTGGTGGACAGCGGCATTGCCCGGATCCTGGTGGCCAACCGCACCCACGAGCGCGGCGTGGAGTTGGCTCGCCGTTTCAGCGGCGAGGCCATTCCATTCGCCGACTTCGCCGCCCGCATGGACAAGGTGGACATCGTCATTTCGTCGACCGCCGCGCCCGACTTCATCATCCTGGAAAGCGACCTGCGCCAGGTCATGCGCCGGCGCCGGGGCCGGCTGCTCTTCCTCATCGATATCGCCGTGCCCCGCGACATCCACCCCGGGGTCCGCGCCATCGACAATGTCTTTCTTTTCGATATAGACGATCTCGAACAGGTGGTCCAGGCCAACCGCGCCGAGCGCGAGCAGGAAATCCTCCAGGTCCAGAATTTGATCGAAGAAGAACTCAAAGACTTCCTGTACTGGTTCAACTCCCTGGGCACGGGGCCGCTGATCAAGGCCCTGCGCCAGCGCGCCCAGGATTTGTCCCGGGTGGAACTGGACAGGTGGACGGGCAAGCTGGCCCACCTGTCGGTCCGGGACCGCCAGCTGATCGAAGCCATTCTCAAGGGCTACGCCAACAAGCTGCTCCACGAACCCCTGGTGCAGCTGCGGGAATTCGCCAATGCCGAGGATGGCTACCTACACCTGGATACGGTGCGGCGTCTCTTTGACCTGGACCTGGACGAAGACCCCGAAAGCAGGTGATGCCTTGACGACCGAGTGCGCCATTTTTCTGAGTATCTCCCTGCTGCTCTACGGGGTCGCCACCCTGCTCTTGCAGGGCCATTTCCTGCTGCACAGGAGCCACTGGGAGGTCTGGGGACGCCGGGCCCTGCGAATCGGCCTGGGGTTCCACGGCCTGGGCCTGGGGCTGCACTTTCTGATATCCGGCCAGCCGCCCTTCGCCCACATGCTGGTGGTGATTTCCCTGCTGATCATCGCCTTTCTGGGGGCCGGACTGCTGATTGAGCGCTATTCTCGCCTGCGCTACCTGGACCTGGGGCTGGCGCCGCTGGCCTTTCTGGGGTTGCTCTACCCCATGCTGATGCCGATCCGCTTCGAACAGGCCGAATCCATCCTGCTGCGCTACCCCTGGCTGGGGGTGCACGTGACCATCAGCCTGCTCGGGCTGGTGGGCTTTGCCCTGGCCTTCTGCACCGCCATCACCTACCTGATCCAGGCCCGCTTCCTCAAGCAGGGTCGGCTCAATCACTTTCTGCCGGCCCTGGATACCGCGGCCAACGCCACCTACCACTTCACCGCTATCGGCTTTTCCATTTTTACCCTGGGTCTGGGCATGGGCGTCCTTTGGTTTTTCGGCGCCCCAGGCGAGTACCTGCAACCGCGCGATGCCAAGATCTGGCTGGCCCTGCCCAGCTGGCTGATGTTCGCGATCTACCTTTACCTGCGCGGCGTTGGGGGCCGCCACGGTAGCCGGCTCAAGTGGCTGGTCATTCTGGGTTTTCTCCTGTCCCTGACCAACCTGCTCGGAGTGCGCCACAACTTTGAGGACACCGCCCGGGTAACAGGATCGGAACGGTCTCCTACTTTTTGTCCGCCTTTTCTCCTTCGAGGTGGTAGGCGCGCTTTTTGCCGTCTATGGAGTGGACCAGGGCCTGCAGCACGTGGAAGGAATCCTCTTTCTGGACCACGAGAAAATCGATATCGTACTTCTTGCCCCCTGCATCCACGAAGTCGGCGCAACTGACGTAGAAGTCGCCCTTCTTGACGATGCCTTTGTGCAGGGCCGCGAAGTCGAGCTTTTTCAACTCGCCCGCCACGGCATCGTAAATCACGTACTTGTCCTTCACGGTATTGTGCTCGATGTGCTGGTTCATGGCCTTCTGTAGATTGGTCCGCGTCTTGCCTTTGATGCTGGGATCGTCCCCGGCCAATCCGGCGGCGGCCATAACCGCGACGAGAAACATGGCTGCCAATAACCTGGTCTTCTTCATAACTGCGCTCCTTTGTTGAGATAAGTGTGAGTTGTATTAACAATAGTTCGGACACTTTTTCGATTTTGAGCGGATTTCCATGGCATCAAAACTCGTAAGTGCTTATTTATCAACAAGTTGCGAATTTCAGTGCCGATTTCCCTAAGTCTTTATTTATCAACGACTTACAAAAAGTGTCCACAGTATTGATTAACGAACGAAAGGGAAATTTGATGTGACCATTCCATTAGAAATGCAGAGAGCAATAAGAAGCCGTCTTAGCCTGAATTATTCATAAAAAATGCGATGTCCCCTGTACAAATGGTTGTTTATCCCTAAGTTAGGGGTAGACAAACCACAAACCATCTTGCGCGCTCGTTGCTGGACACGTTTATCGCTTCCTACGAGAAGCCGCCGAAGAAGCTCATCGTCGACATCGATGCCTCCAAGGATATCACCCATGGGGCGCAGCAAGGGCCGCGATTCTGCGGCGATTCTGCGGCGCGTTTTCGCGGCGATTGTGAAGGCGTGGCCCAAGGTGCAGATCCCGTTGCGGGCAGACTCGCACTTCAGCCCCCCGGAGGTCCACGACGTGTGCGAAGAGTACCGCCTGTCGTTTATCCTGGGCCAGGCTCCTAACTCCAAGCTGCACGAACTCGGGGCGCCGCTGATGGAGCCGGCGCTGGCCCAGGCGGAGGAGAGCGCTGAAGAGGAGCCGGTGCGGCTCTTTTCCAGCTTCGACTACCAGGCGAAGAGCTGGAACCACCCGCAGCGCATCCTCTACAACCGAGGTTACCCAGGGCAAAGCCAATCCTCGCTTTGTAACCACCAACATCCGGGATCGAACCCCCAAGCTCTTGTATGAGAAGGTCTACTGTGCACGCGGACGGGCGGAAGGATTCATCAAGAATCACAAGACCTTCCTGCATTCGGACCGCACCTCCTGCCATCGATTTGCGGCCCATCAATTCCGTCTTTTTCTGCACAGCGCCGCCGCCGTGCTCATGCACGCCATCCAGCAGATCGGCCTGCAAGGCACGCCATGGGCGACGGCCACCTTCGACCCGATCCGGCTTCGCGTGCTCAAAATTCGCGTGCTCAAAATCGGGGCGCGGGTGCGCGAGCGGGCGACGCGCATTCGTTTTCACTTTGCGACCTCGTATCCCCTCCAGGACTTGTGGAGGACGATCATCTCCAACTTGGACTCCAGCTAAGCCCACGCGGAAGAGGGAAAAAATCGATCAGCCGCAAAACCAAGGGAGTACTGTGTTCAAACCCGACGACATACCGCCTGAAACGGGGACCTGCGATCAGGTACCGATGCAAAACCTGGACTCGACAGGCACACGAGCACGGAAAAGGCCCCGGGGCACTTAAAACATCGCGTGCATCCCGCTCAACTTAGCGATTTGTGAATAATCCAGGCTAGGTGGCCAGCTGTTCGAGTTCGCGCATAAAATCGCTCTTGTCCTTGAACTGCCGGTAGACTGAAGCAAAGCGCACGTACGCCACTTCGTTGAGGTGGCGCAGGCGCTCTATGACCCGTTCGCCGATCTGCTTGCTGGTGATCTCTTTTTCGGTCAGATTGCCGAGTTCGGCCTCTACCTGCTCTACCATTTCCTCGATCTGATTGACCGGTACGGTGGTCTTGTAGCACGCCAGGTGAACCTTCTCGAGCAGCTTGCCGCGGTCGAAAGGCTCTCTCCTGCCGTCCGATTTGATGACGGTCAGGGGAACGTGCTCAATGTATTCGTAGGTGGTGAAGCGCTTGCCGCATTCGACGCATTCCCGCCGCCGGCGAATGGCCATGCCCTCGCGGCACGAACGCGAGTCTACCACCTTGTCGTCCTGGTGATCGCAGTAGGGACAACGCATGAGATAAACCTCGAGAAAAGATGTGCTGCCTGGGAGTACAGCCAAAAAGTTGGCTGGGGGATCGCGGGGGGATGGGACAAAAAGGTTAAAGAGATAGACTTAGGATAATAAAAACAGGGAGATATGGCAACTAGTTTTTGAGCGTAAAGTTGAACGGCAGACTAACCCAGACCCGCACGGGTTTGTCGTTTTGAATGGCCGGTGAAAACTCCCATTGCAAGGCCGCTTTCCTGGCGGCCTCGTGGAAGACAGGGGCACCATCTATCTCGCCGACCTGTTCGACCTTGCCGTCCTTGCCTACCAGGACCTGCACGAAGACCCTGTCCTCGATGCCGGCCTTGCGGGCGATTTCCGGGTACTCCGGCACGACCTCCTTTTTCGCTTTCGGTTGCTTTTCCACCTTCCAGATCTCCACCACATCTTCTTCTTCCTCTTCCAGGTCGACCTCCTCGAAGACCTCTTCCTCCAGGGGGGGCGGAGGTAGCAAATCGTCCAGGTCCATATCCAGGTCGGTGGTTTCGATGGTGACGTCGTCGGGTACGTCCGGGTTGTCCGTGGCGATCGGCACCACCGGGCGCGAGGGCGGGGGCGGCCGGCGTTCCTGGCGGGTCTCCGGGATATCCTCGAGCTGGATGATGATGGGCTTTTCCGCCCGGGCAAAGGATTCGGGCTCAAAGGTGGGAAAAAAGAGGATGAGCACCGCGTTGATCAGGGCCGAACTGCCCACGGAGACCCACAGAGCCTTGTTGTATCCCTGCCGCAAATCGGCTTCGGGGCGCTTGCCGCGAATCATTCGTCCCGCTCCCGGTTGGTGGCGAAGTTGACCCGCAGGGCCTCCACCTTGCGCAATTCTTCCAGCACGTCGGCGACCAGGCCGAAGTTGGCGTTGGCATCGGCCTTGAGCGAGACGATGGTGCGCGGATCCCGGGTCATCTTGGCGTGCATGATCTTGCCCACCTGTTCCAGGCCTATGTTCTGGTCGTCGATGTTGATCACCCCCTGGCCGTTGATCCAGATGTGGGTGACGATGCGCCGGTTTTCCAGTTTTTCGATCTTCTCGGCTTCCGGCATTTTCACCGGGATGCCGCGGTAGCGCACAAAGACCGTGGTAACCATGAAGAAGACCAAGAGCAAAAAGGAGATATCCGCCATCGAGGCGGTGGGCACCACGGAGACGACCTTGGCTTTGCGGTTGAATTTCATCTCTACTCTTCGGGATTGGCGATGGAGATCCGGGTGGCGCCGGCCAGCTTGAGCTCGTCCAGCACGTCTACGAACATCCGGTAGGTGGCGCCGCGCTCGGCCTTGAGCGAGACGATCAGCTTGTCGTTGGCCGCCAGGCGGGTCTCCACCTCCGCACGCAATCCCTCAAAGGCGATCGGCGTGAGTGCATCGGGCGGCTCGTACAAGGCGATTGCATCCTGTTCGTTGATCCAGATATTGCAGATGTTCTTCTGCTTGACCTCCTTGGTCTCACCCACCGGGGGCAGGTGCAAAGACAACCCCTTGTCCTGGTACATGGTGGTGGTCACCAGGAAGAAGACGATGAGCAGAAAGGCGATATCCGCCATCGAGGCCGTGGGGATCTCGGGGGGCACCCGCCGTTCGCGGCGCTGGATCACGCTTCCTCTCCCGTCTTGAGCTTGCCCTGCTGGACCATTTCGGAGAGCACGTCAATGAAGGCGGCGGTCTGCTCTTGCATATCGGCGATGATCTTGTCGATGCGGTTGGCAAAGAAGTTGTAGCAGAACTGGATCAGGATGCCCACCACCAGGCCCGAGGCCGTGGTGATCAGCGCCTCGGAGATGCCGCCGGCCACGGCCGAAGGCTCGACATCGCCGAGTTCCTCGATCTTCCTGAAGGCGTTGATCATGCCGCTCACCGTGCCCAGGAAACCGATCATCGGCCCCAGGTTGGCCACGGTCGAGAGCCACACCATGCCGCGCTCCAGAAAGGCCATCTCCACGGCGCCGGTGTTCTCGATGGCCTTTTCCACGTGATCGATGCCCCGGTGCAGGCGCAGCAGCCCGGCGTGGATCACCGAGGCCACCGGTCCCCGCGTTTGCGCGCACAACTCGGCGGCCTGGTCCGGACCACCCGAGCGCAGTGTGCTTTCCAGGTTCTCGAAAAACTTGCTGGCGTCGATCGCGGCCTTCGAGAGGTTGTAGAGGCGCTCGATGGCGACCCCGATCCCGAAGATCAGCAGCAGCAACAAGGGCCACATGGCCCATCCTCCCTTGTCGAAAAGCTCTAGTAACATCAATCTCTCCTCGCTCGATGGGTTGGTGTCTTTTCCGCAAACAAATCCCGTTTCATTCCTGGCTGTCCCCTGCGCCGAAGAATTCCCGCTTCAGCTTTTCCTCCTCGGTTTCCGGAGGCCGCAGCTTCCAGATGCGCTGCTGCGCAATCTGCTCCCAGGCCGGATCGGCCTTGGCCTTTTCGTAGGCGGCAAGCGCCTCCTCCTCAGCGCCCTCCAGGAGCAGCAGATCCCCTCTGCACACCTGCAGATAAGCGTTGTTTTCATCTATCCGCAGACCTCGTTCCAGCCACTGGCGCGCCCTGTCTGGACGGTCGTCGTGCAGGTACAGCTCCACCAGCACCGCCACTGTCTCCAGGTCCTTGGGATTGGACCGGGCCATGCCCTCCAAGCCCTTGATGCGCCTAGTTTTATCGTCGTTTTCTTCGGCCAGATCGGCCATCTGGCTGTAGTAGGAATAGCGGTTCTCAGGATCGCTCTCGACCAGCTTCACCAGGCTCTCAAAAGCACCCTCCGCATCGCCGGTCTGGAGCTGCAACCCCAGAATGGACTCCAGGGTTTCCAGCTTCTCGTCCCGTCCGACCCGGCTGCTGTCGCTGGCCAGTCCCTGAGCCTCCAGCAAACGGCGGTGCCATGCCAGGGCCTGGGAAACCTCACCCAGGTCCTCGTGCAACACGGCGAGCAGGCCGAACAATTCCTCGTCTCCTCCCTCGGCTTCCACAATCCAGTCATAGTGTCGGATGGCGGCACGGGTCTGGTTCAGGCGGCGATAGAGATCGGCCAGTTTGCGGCGGTGCTGTAGCTCGTCGGGCCGGGCGCGCACCACCCGCTCCAGGTACTGGGCCGCGGAATCGGGCTGCGCGGACTGGTAGAGCTTGTAAAGCATGAGATTGGGGTTGACGGACAGAGAATCCAGGGCCAGGGCCTGCTTAAAAGCCTGTTTGGCGGCGGCGAAGTCCTTCCTGGTAAAGTGTATCTGACCGACGTAATAATGGGCCTTTCTGGCTTTTTTAGTATCGGACTCGTACTTTAGGTACTCACCGTAGTACTTCAGCGCGTCGTCGTAGTCCTTTTTGTCGCGGGCTGTCTTGGCCAGGAAGCGGTACTTGCGGATGGAATCCGACACCGCTACCTCCGCGGCCGCCATCTGGACCGCCAGACCGAGGTTGGTAAAACAACAAACCAAACAAATCCAGAGTGCAAACTTCATAGGAGGTCAGTCACCTCTGGCCAAAGGAGTCCCAAAGGGTACGACGGTGGGCAAGATGTGAATGGGCGCAAACCGCATGGATCGGTCGATACCTTGGGAGTGCTCCTGGACATCCTGGTCACTGCGGATTATGGAGTCTTAACGCGCAACAGCGAAGCCTTGATTCGGATTGCCATGATTCATCTGTTGGTTAAGCGACTCGCGGCCTGCAGGAATTTGGAGACGGCTTCTGTTTAAATTTGCAAACTCGGTCGCCCGATGTCAACACACATTTTTTCTGTTACACCGGTACAACAGCTGTGTTACGTATTGAGCGAAGCTATCACCGGTCGCCCCCCGCCGCCCGGCTCGCCCAGACCAGCAGAGCGCCCTCGACCCCTGGAAAGCCGGTGACAAACTTCCGCCGTGCCGCACGAGTGCTTGACAAATTTGCTTGAGCGACCCGATTTTTTGAAATATGGCGAAAATAGTCAGCCTGTGTCTAACGAAGAAACCGGACCTGATTGGTGTCCATAATATATGCCCAGATTAATAAAAATCTTGAGCTTGAATTCCGCGGAAAACGAGCGCATCCGCAACATCGTCGCTGGCGATACCACGGCTTTCCGCTCCCTGGTGCGCGACTACCATCCCCTGGCCTACAGCCTGGCCTTCAAAACCTTGAACGACCGCCAGGATGCCGAAGAAGTGGTCCAGGATGCCTTTGTCAAGATCCACCAGGCTCTGGACGGTTTCCGGGGAGAGGCATCGCTCAAGACCTGGATCCTGCGCATCGTCCTGCGCCTCAGCCTGAATCGCCGCCGGGACCGCTCGCGCAGTTCCTGGTATCGCCTGGGCCTGCATCAGAAAGAGGCTGGAAATACATCGGAAACCCAGGACGAGACCAGGCTCTCTGGCCCGCAAGATCCCGAGTCGCTGTGCATTTCTCGGGAAACCCGGCAGCTCCTCCTCAAACTGGTGGACGAACTGCCCGATGCTCTGCGGGACGTTCTGATTCTCAACACCCTGGAAGAGCTTTCGTATGAGGAAATCGCGCGCATCCTACAAATCCCTGCGGGGACGGTGGGTTCGCGCATCCATGCCGCGCGCAAAAAGCTTTTAAAAAAACTCGGGCAAAACGGACTGCTGTAAGAAGCCTTCTTAAAATTCCCGGTGCATCCCAAGAGTGGCTGCCGGCGGGGTTTTCAGACGGCTTCTAAGCTCGACTTTATCCATTTATGTAGCGTACGAGACGGTGTGTATCAAGCGGTTGAGTAGGCTTCGAGGGATTTTTATCAGGTCGTGTTGGTTGGGCAGGTTGGAAAAAGCCTGCCAGAGCCGTTGTCGGACCCAGGCCACGGCATCGGAAAAGGTGGGTTTTCGTTTGCCATACCAGGCCGTGGCATGGCAGGGGGAGGCGCTTTTGGGGGCCAGCCGATTGGCGATGAGGGCGACCAGACTAAACAAGGCCAAGATGACCGGCGTGGTCCGGGCAATGGCCCGCTCATTCCATTGGCGTTGGGTTTCCATGCCCAGATGGGCGCGGGCTTCCTCAAAGGTAGTTTCTACCGACCAGCGTTGGAGAAAATAGGTCAGCATTTGCCGAGGGGACAGACGCACATCGGTCGAGAGCAAGGCTTGGGGCGCGAAGCGGCCGGCCGGGTCTCGGATCAGCAGCCAGCGGAGGGGCACGGCGGGCAAGCCAGTGTGATACCACAGCGCCGTTTGGCTGTAGGTTTCCACTGTATAGGGGCCGGCGGCATACCACCGGTCCAGGGTGAGGGGGTGCCAAGGGGTAGTCGGATCGTCCAGGTGCTGCTGGAGGGTGGGCTGCCGGGCGCCTTTGCCGCGGGGGCGTCCCCGCGTGTGCGGCGTGCGGGTTGGTGGTGGGTCATACAGGGCCGCATCCAACCGCAAGCGGGTAATCAGCCCCACGTGGGGCCGAACCGCGTCGAGAAAGGCCAAGGCGGAGAAGGTGCTATCGGCGACCACGACCAGCCGGCGGGTGGGCAGCCAGCGCGCTACCAGCTTGAGCATAGTCTGCCCCCGTTGCAACAGGGTGAGGGGGGTGCGCTGGCGCTGAGTATAGTAGCGGGCCGACGGACACAGCACACTCATAAAGGGTAAGGCCCAACTTCGATCCGCCCAAGGGATAGGCGCTACCAGCATCAACGACAGCCAGCGCAAGCCGCTAGCCTTGACCAGGTGGGGCCCACTCGAGCGGACGGGATCCCGGTAGATGCCTCGGGCCCCAATCTGGGCGCCCCGGCGCCGCTCGATGGTCTCATCCAGGCCCAGGACCAGGGGCCCGTGGGGGGCAAAGGCGGCCACCAACGCCTGGAGGAGTAGCTTACTGCCGGCCAGGGGCGACCACACACAGCGGTTGAGGATCCGGTGGTAGGTTTGAAAGGTAGGCTGTTGGCTCAAGCCCAACACCTCCAACACGGCGCTGACCGTGCGTTTACCCGGGGCTAACAGCGCCCCGACCAACAGCGTCTGAGCCTGCGGCCAAACGCGGCTCGAAAAAAGGGGGGCAAAGGGCGACAAAATCGTTATTATATCTTTCGGCAGGGGGCTCATCGGTTTCTCCTGGGCTGTCGATGCTTGGATACCATCAACAGTACGGAGGATACCGGCCTCCTGCCATGCGCGTTTGGATAAAATCGAGCTAAGGGGAGATAGTTCATGCGCATATTACCCTGGGAGAGCAACAAAGCGGAAAGCAAATTATCCGCGTACCTGGATGGAGAACTGGACGATCAGGAGGCCGCCGAACTGGGCGAACGCCTGGTTTTCGATGTTGAATTCAAAGAGAAAAAGGAGGCCTATAAAAGGCTTTTCGAACTCGTCGATCTGGCTACTTCGCCAGCCTCCCTTCCCGATTCCACGGCTTTTGCCGACCACCTGGTGAAAAATCTGGGTGGGCCGTCCCCCAAAGCACAGGCCGCGCCCTTACCCTCCAGGAGCAAATTGAAGCCTGCGCTTCTGGCTTCCGTCGGCATTCTGCTCACCGCTGGTCTGGCATTTGCCGGACTGCGGCGGCGCGGTCTCGTTTGAGCGGGAGCAAGCCATTGTGAACTGGTTCGAAAGAATGAAGAAAGGGCTCAAGACCCGGATCAAACGCGAGGTGCCCGAAGGCATCTGGAGCCAGTGCAAACAATGCGGCCAGACGGTCTACCAGAATGCCCTGAAACGCAATCACTGGGTCTGTCCCGAATGCGGCTACCACTTTCTCATCGGGCACCAGCAATACGTCGACCTGCTGGTAGACAACGGCAGTTTCGTGGAATTGGACTACGGCCTAACCGCGGCTGATCCACTCAAGTTCAAAGACCACAAACGCTACTCCGACCGCATTAAAGCCGGCCGGAAAGAAAGCGGCTTGAACGAGGCCATCCACACCGGGATCGGATGCATCGGCGGATATCCGGTAGCCCTGGGAATCATGGATACCCGCTTCATCATGGGCAGCCTGGGTGGAGCCACGGGAGAAAAAATCAGCCGTCTGATCGATCGCGCCCTGGTCGATCGACGCTCCCTGATCCTGGTCTGCCAGTCGGGCGGAGCGCGCATGCAGGAGAGCGCCTACTCCCTGATGCAACTGGCCAAGATCAGCGCCAAACTGCACCAGCTGGAACGCGTCGGCCTGCTCTACATAGCCGTCTTGACCGATCCTACCTACGGCGGGGTCACTGCCAGTTTCGGCATGCTCGGCGATGTTATCCTGGCCGAACCTGGAGCCCGGATCGGCTTTGCCGGCCAGTCCGTCATCAAACAGTTCCTCGGATCCGATGTCCTGCCCGAGGGGTTTCAGATGGCCGAAACCGTGCTCGAGCACGGATTTATCGACCGCATCGTCCGACGCGACGAACTGGCCGCCACCCTGGCCCGTCTCATCGCTTTGCTGGCACCTGCCCAGGAGCAAGAGCCTTCCGCCGCCGGGTCCTGAGCTGAGAAGCCGTCTGAGCCGATTTCAAAAGATATTCCGGTACTTCATCCCCACGCAGACTTGCTCGGAAGAAACGCCGAGCCCCAGACGGATCACAAAGTCCGAATTCCAGTAGAGCCGCAGGCCCGCTCCCCCGGTCACGTGCAGGTCGCCCAGGGACATCTGGTCCAGGTCCGGCCAGACCCGGCCGGTATCCACAAAGCCGATGCCGTGCCATTCGAGGTATTGTCTGAAAAACCGCATGGTGTAGAGGTGGTAGCGGAGTTCCGCATTGTTAAAAAAGCGGACATCGTCGACGAAACGCTGGGTGTCGAAACCGCGCAGGGTCTCGCCCCCACCCAGCCCCTTGACCCTTCTACTGCCCCCTATCTCCCCGTACGCATAGAGGGGCACGGAGCCGTTGAGGGCTTCGAAAACCGTGCGGTGCGCCAGATTCAGGCGCTCTGAAAGCCGATAATAGCGCACGTCGGTAAAGGTATAGCGCCGGAAGTCGATTTCTTCGAAGAAAAGTCCTACCAGGGAGTTGCGCGAGGTTTCGTAGGACCACTCGTGAAAGACGCCCTGACGCGCAATGTTGTCGTCGTCGCGGGTGTCCCACTGCAGCGTCAGGGTGACAAAACCAGTAAACCCATCTATGGCCCCTCCCGGCGCCTCGTCTACGTACTTGGAGTGTTGCCCGCGCCTGCTGACATCCGTGCGCTCCAGACCCAGGCCGATCGAGGTGGAAACCGGCCCGTAGATTTGGCGCAAAAGGCTGAAGATGAACCTGGGCTTTTCGAGAATGTAGTGGTAGTAGTTTTCGTCTCTGAATTGCGGGCTCTGGGGATCGGTATAGGCCCTGATATTATCGCTATCATTACCCAGACCGTAATAACGGGCGCGGATACCGCGCTTTGTCTTGACCAGCAGAATCAGGCCGAACTCCGTCCCTGAAATCCGCGGTACCCTCATCCTGAAGGCGTAGTCGTACTTGCCTTCGGTGGAGCGCAGCCAGTGCAGGGTCAACTTGTAGTGATAGGGCCGGCCGCTGTAATCCAACCAGTGCAGGCGAGCTCCGTAGTTCCATCCTGTATTGGGGCTGAAATAGAGTATGGGCAACCCGGTGACGCCATAGTCCACTCCCTTCCAGGTGAACTGCCGGCGCTTTGACATCCAGCGCACGACCTCCACGGTCTGGCCGGTGGCCGCCAGCGGATTCGCCTTTGCGAGCGTGGCGGCGATGGTCCCCTTTCCCTTGTGCTGCACCGAGTCTTGCCCGACCTCTTCAGCCGCTCCCACGGCAACGCAAAGCAACAACAGCAAGCCGGCACTCCAGGTCCAGCAACACCGCCATGGTTCACTTTGAGCTACCTGGAACATGCACCAGGTCAAACCTCCACCTGCCTCTCTCAGCGGCCCCGCTCAAAACGCCGGCGATCCGCTGGGGTGGACTCCACGTCCAGGGCAAACCGAAGCGGAGTAATCGCCACTTCTCCACGGTCGAGTGCGGCGATATCTCCGCGACTATCCTCCGGTCCGGGCAACAAGCCGGAAAAGCTGTGCTGAAAACGCCCCGAATCCTCATTGCGGGAAAAGATTGCCCCGTACCTCGTGCTGGTCACCCCGGTGAGACACCTGGACGTCCCCTGCATGGTGTCCGGCGGCATGTTCACCGTCAACAAGGAAGCCCCCTGGGGCAGGCCGTTGTCCAACAACTCCTCCACGATTTCGCGCGTCACCATGGCCGGACCCCCCCACAGACCTTGAATCGCACCCGGGGCCCTGTCCCGACGCCAGCGGGCGAAGTCCTCGGGCTTGAGCTGCAGCGAAAAGGCGACCGCGGGCAGATTGCAGAGCATACCTTCAATGGCCGCCCCGACCGTACCCGAACTCAACATATACGCCAGCCCGGCATTGGTCCCGATGTTGATTCCGGAAACCACCAGCGCCGGCCTGGAATCGAACAGACTGTGGATTCCGATGTTGACGCAATCGGCCGGATACCCCGTCACGGTCCAGATATTGAAACCACCGATTTCGATCTCGTCCACTTCGAGTTGGGCGAACCGGCTCACGATCTTGGAGGTCCAGCTGCACTCCGACGCCGGAACCACGGCGCGCACCTCGACGACAGTGGACAGCGCCCCCAACAACGGCGCCAGGGCCGGCGAATCCGCTCCGTCGTCGTTGGTCACCAGCACCCACGGTTCTGTCTCGCGCACTTTTCGCTCCACAACTCTTCCTTCCCGGATCCGTCATCGGTGGGAAGCTAAGGAATATAATAATAAACTTGATTGCCGACAGCCGTTTTATGTATTTTTTAGCAGCCTTCTCAGGGGAATTCGTCCATGGACGATGCCATTATCCTTCAAGAGCTCGAAACCCTGGCCGCCGATCTGACCATAGAGGTCCGTTACGATGCCCTGGAAAGTAGAGGAGGGTTATGCCGCTACGGGGGCAAGACCTGTCTGATCGTAAACAGTGCCCTGTCCATACCCGAACGCGTCCAGCTTCTGAGTAGCGCGCTGTCCCGATTCCCCCTGGACGACGTGTTCTTGCGTCCCCAGGTGCGCCAACTCCTCGAAGGTAGCAATGCTCTGTAACTACTATTATACTCTCACACTTGTCAGATTGACAAACATCCTCTCCCTCGCTCTCTGAATCACTCATTTAAGCGCAGAGCACCAGACGCATCCCCAGCCTTGTCGTTCCCGTGAGTTTCTTGACAGCCTATATAATGCAGCCTATATTTTAAATTTCTCATACTTTGTTCTTTACAAGAGGTAGCTCATGCCCAAAATCAGAACCCACAAGGCCTCTGCCAAACGTTTTAAGAAGAGGGGATCGGGGAGTCTGAAGCGCCGCAATGCCCTTGCAACCCATATTCTGGGCAAGAAGACCACCAAGCGCAAGCGCGCCTTCAGGCGCAACGAATCCATTGCCCCGGCCAATTCAACCAGCGTCAAGCGTGCCCTGGGAATGAAATGACCCGCTTCGTCCGGTATCCGATTGCCATACAGGAGCACCCCATATGCCCAGAACAAAACACAGCGTTGCCTCCAAGAACCGCAAGAAAAAGGTCCTCAAACAAGCCAGTGGCTACTGGGGGGGCCGGAGCCGTCTCTTCCGCACGGCCCGAGAAGCCGTCAACCGCGCCCAGTCTTATGCTTATCGGGACCGGCGCAACAAGAAAAGGGATTTCCGCAGGTTGTGGATCGCGCGGATCAATGCCGCGGCTCGTCTCAATGGAATGTCCTACAGCCAGCTGATCCACGGACTGTCTGGCGCCGGCATCGAGATCAATCGCAAGATCCTGGCCGATCTGGCCGTTCGGGACCCGGATGCTTTTGCCGCCTTGGTCGAGCAGGCCAGGGCCCATCTCTAAGCTCGACTTTATCCATTTATGTAGCGTACGAGACGGTGTGTATCAAGCGGTTGAGTAGGCTTCGAGGGATTTTTATCAGGTCGTGTTGGTTGGGCAGGTTGGAAAAAGCCTGCCAGAGCCGTTGTCGGACCCAGGCCACGGCATCGGAAAAGGTGGGTTTTCGTTTGCCATACCAGGCCGTGGCATGGCAGGGGGAGGCGCTTTTGGGGGCCAGCCGATTGGCGATGAGGGCGACCAGACTAAACAAGGCCAAGATGACCGGCGTGGTCCGGGCAATGGCCCGCTCATTCCATTGGCGTTGGGTTTCCATGCCCAGATGGGCGCGGGCTTCCTCAAAGGTAGTTTCTACCGACCAGCGTTGGAGAAAATAGGTCAGCATTTGCCGAGGGGACAGACGCACATCGGTCGAGAGCAAGGCTTGGGGCGCGAAGCGGCCGGCCGGGTCTCGGATCAGCAGCCAGCGGAGGGGCACGGCGGGCAAGCCAGTGTGATACCACAGCGCCGTTTGGCTGTAGGTTTCCACTGTATAGGGGCCGGCGGCATACCACCGGTCCAGGGTGAGGGGGTGCCAAGGGGTAGTCGGATCGTCCAGGTGCTGCTGGAGGGTGGGCTGCCGGGCGCCTTTGCCGCGGGGGCGTCCCCGCGTGTGCGGCGTGCGGGTTGGTGGTGGGTCATACAGGGCCGCATCCAACCGCAAGCGGGTAATCAGCCCCACGTGGGGCCGAACCGCGTCGAGAAAGGCCAAGGCGGAGAAGGTGCTATCGGCGACCACGACCAGCCGGCGGGTGGGCAGCCAGCGCGCTACCAGCTTGAGCATAGTCTGCCCCCGTTGCAACAGGGTGAGGGGGGTGCGCTGGCGCTGAGTATAGTAGCGGGCCGACGGACACAGCACACTCATAAAGGGTAAGGCCCAACTTCGATCCGCCCAAGGGATAGGCGCTACCAGCATCAACGACAGCCAGCGCAAGCCGCTAGCCTTGACCAGGTGGGGCCCACTCGAGCGGACGGGATCCCGGTAGATGCCTCGGGCCCCAATCTGGGCGCCCCGGCGCCGCTCGATGGTCTCATCCAGGCCCAGGACCAGGGGCCCGTGGGGGGCAAAGGCGGCCACCAACGCCTGGAGGAGTAGCTTACTGCCGGCCAGGGGCGACCACACACAGCGGTTGAGGATCCGGTGGTAGGTTTGAAAGGTAGGCTGTTGGCTCAAGCCCAACACCTCCAACACGGCGCTGACCGTGCGTTTACCCGGGGCTAACAGCGCCCCGACCAACAGCGTCTGAGCCTGCGGCCAAACGCGGCTCGAAAAAAGGGGGGCAAAGGGCGACAAAATCGTTATTATATCTTTCGGCAGGGGGCTCATCGGTTTCTCCTGGGCTGTCGATGCTTGGATACCATCAACAGTACGGAGGATACCGGCCTCCTGCCATGCGCGTTTGGATAAAATCGAGCTAAGAAGCCGTCTTAAAATTCCGGGTGTGTTCCGAGCGTGAGCTTCGGTTCCGTCTTTCTGTAGCAAAATGGGTATGCTGGAAAAAATCGACGAACTGCGCGAGACTGTGCTGCGCGAAATTGCCTCGGCGGCTGATCTCGACGCCCTGGAGGAGCTGCGGATTCTCCATCTGGGACGCAAGAGCCGGCTGCGCTTCATCATGAGCCAGATCGGCAGCCTGTCTCCCGAGGAGCGGCCGGCCATAGGCCAGGCCTCAGGCGCGGCCCAAAAGTCCATTCAGCAGGCCATGGAGCAGCGCCGGCTCGATCTGCAGGAGGCTGCCGAGGTCGAGGCCGGCATGGATATAACCCTGCCCGGAAGGCGTCCTCTGGCCGGCAAACTCCACCCCCTGACCCTGCTCACCGAAGAACTGGTCGCGATTTTTCAGGGTATGGGGTTCAGGTTGGCCGATGGACCGGAGGTCGAGGACGAGTACCACAACTTCGATGCCCTCAACACGCCCGCGGACCACCCGGCGCGCGACCTGCACGATACCTTCTATCTAAAAAACGGACATCTCCTGCGCACCCATACCTCCACGGTGCAGATCCGCGTCATGGAGACAACCCCACCTCCCGTGCGCATCATTTCCCCGGGCCGTTGCTACCGCAGGGACACCGTGGACGCCACCCACCACTTTGCCTTCCACCACATCGAGGGCCTCTACGTGGACAAAGGTGTGTCGTTCGCCGACCTCAAAGGCACCATCACGGTGATGGGACGCCAGCTACTGGGCGAGGAGACCCGGGTCCGTTTCCGGCCTCATTTCTTCCCTTTTACCGAGCCCAGCGTGGAGTACGATCTCTCCTGCTCCATCTGCAAAGGCGCGAACTCCGCCTGCAGGATATGCAAGGGCACTGGCTGGATCGAAATCGCAGGAGCCGGCATGGTGGATCCGGCCGTCTTCGAGTCCGTGGGCTACGATCCAGAGACCTACACCGGATTTGCCTTTGGCATGGGCATCGACAGGATGGCGATGCTCCGCCACGGCATCAACGATGTCCGCCTGTTCCTGGAGAACGACCTGCGCTTTATCCGGCAGTTCTGAATAATACCAGCGCAGCACAACGCGCGACGCCTAGTCCGCTGGGGGCTTCCCCCCCCCCCCCCCCATTATTCGATAGAATACGGATATGAAGATCACCTATAACTGGCTCAAAGAATACGTGGATTTTTCCTGGGGCTGGCCCGAACTGGTCGAACGCCTGATCATGGCCGGCCTCGAACAGGAAGGCGTGGTCGACCTGGCCGAACGCTATGAGGGCGTCGTGGTCGGCCGCGTGCTGGAGTGCCACAACCACCCCGATGCGGACCGCCTGTCGGTATGCCGGGTGGATATCGGTACGGCCGAGCACACCATCGTCTGCGGCGCTCCAAACGTGGCGGCCTCACAGAAGGTGCCCGTCATCCTGCCGGGCTTTCACCTGCCCGACGGCACCCGGATCAAAAAGGCCAAAATCCGCGGGGTGGAATCCAGCGGTATGATCTGCTCGGAAGTTGAGCTGGGCCTGGGAGAAGATACCTCCGGTATCCTGGTGCTGCCCGCAGAGGTGGAAATAGGACAATCCTTTGCCGCCCAGACCGGACTCCAGGACGTGGTTCTGGACTTCGAGGTAACCCCCAACCGCCCGGACTGTCTGAGTCTGCTCGGCCTGGCCCGGGAGGTGAGGGCACTGACCGGTGCCGAACTCAAAATCCCCCCCCGGGAGGTAGACCAAAAGGGCCCATCCACCGCTGCTTCCATTGCCATACAGATCGAGGATCCGCAGGGCTGCCCCCGTTATGTCGGCCGCGTTCTGCGCGGTGTGAAAGTCGGCCATTCCCCCCCCTGGCTGCAGCAGCGCCTGCGGGCCGTCGGCCAGCGGCCGATCAACAATATCGTTGATGCCACCAACTACGCCATGCTGGAATTGGGGCAGCCCCTGCACGCCTTCGACCTGAACAAGCTCGAGGAAGGCCGCATTGTGGTACGCCGCGCCCGCTCCGGTGAGCAGCTGCAGGTTCTGGACGGCACCCGGTGCGAACTGAACCAGGAAATCCTGGTGATCGCCGATGGTCAAAAGCCCGTGGCCCTGGCCGGCATCATGGGGGGTGACAACTCCGAAGTCACCGAGGAGACCACCGATATCCTGCTGGAAAGCGCTTATTTCGATCCGGTGCGGGTGCGCCGCGGCAGCGCTCTCCTGGGGCTGCACACCGAGGCTTCCATGCGTTTTGAGCGCGGTGCCGATTTCGCCATGCCGCCGCAGGCCATCGACCGGGTCGCCCACCTGATCGCCGCCCTGACCGGGGCCCAGGTCGCTCCCGACCCGCTCGAGGTGTACCCTCATCCGCAACAGCGGCAGCCCATCCGCGCCCGGATCCCCCGCATCAACCAGTTGCTTGCCACCCAGCTAAGTGGGGATGCCATCGGCCGCATCCTAGAACTTTTGGGCTGTGCCGTAGACCACCACGGGGACGAAATGGAAGTGGTCGTCCCCAGCTTCCGCCCCGACCTGCAGCGGGAAGTGGACCTCATCGAGGAAGTCGGCCGCATTCACGGCTACGACAACATCGAGGGCAGTCGCACCATCAAGGCCCCCCTGGGGCATGCCGATGACCGGACGGCTGCGACGACGAGCAAGATCCGCCACCGCCTGGCCGGTCTGGGCCTCGACGAGGTCATGAGCAATACCATTGTCGAACAAAAATGGTTGGAACTGGCCGGCCGCAATGCCGGTGAAATCCTCGCTCTGGCCAATCCTCCTAGCGAAGCCCAGGGGGTGTTGCGTTCGACCCTAGTGCCCAGTCTCCTGGATGTGGCGCGCCGCAACTTCAACCAGCGAGCCCCCACGGTGGCCATATTCGAACTGGGCAAGTGTTTCACAGCGGTTCCGGGCCAGCCGGGCCTGCGGGAAAGACTGCACCTGGCCGGACTTCTGGCGGGTCGCCGTAGCGCTTCTACCTGGCACGCTGATCACCGGGAGGCCGATCTTCTGGACCTCAAGGGATTGTTGGAGGCCTTCCTGGAAGACGGCGACCCGCGCTTTGCTCCGGACGCGTGCTCCCCTTGCCGCAAGGGGCACTGTGCCCGGCTGCGGATCAACGGCTTCGATCTGGGTTATCTGGGCGAAGCCGCCCCCGGCCTGCTTTCCGGCTTTGCTATCGAGCGTCCAGTGTATATTTTTGAATTGGACTTCCAGGTCTTGCTGGAGCAATGGCACCGGCGCTCGTCGACCTTTCGCCCCCTGGCCAGGTTTCCAGCCATAGAGCGCGATCTGGCCGTGGTCTTGCGCCAGGACATAAGCACCGGGGAGGTGGTCGAGCAAATACGGCGGACCGCTCCGGAACTGATCGAGTCGGTGGACCTGTTCGACCTGTACCAGGGAGATCAGATCGCCGCCGGGCACAAGAGCTTGGCATTTTCTCTGCGCCTGCGCTCCCCGGAAAAGACCTTGAAGGACGAGCAGGCGAATCAAATCGTCGACAAAGTACTGAAGAATTTGAAAAAGGCATTCGACGCGGATTTGCGTTTACACTGATATACTTTAACCAGGAGAAGACCCACCATGGCCGTAGACAGCAACTTTGAACGACTCGAAGAAAAACTCACTCATCTCGTGGAAGTACTGGGACAGTTGCAACGGGAAAATGCAGATCTGAAAAGCCGGGTCGACAGCCTGGAAGTGGAGAATACCCAGCTCAAAGAAGAATACCAGGAAGCAGTGGGCAACCGCGAAGAGGCCAAGAATCGCATCGAACAGATTCTCGCAAAACTGGACCAGGTAGAGCTCTAGCACAATACCCTCTCGGCGAATGGACGCCTTATAACGCAGGAGTATTGCCATGTCAGATACCCATTCCACCAGGGTAGGGGTCGATATTTACGGCAAAACCTTTACCTTTTCCCTCGACCAGGGCCAAACCGCGGAACACGTCCGGCAGGCAGCGCAACTCGTAGACGAAAAGATGCGCAAACCCCACGAGGTCCACCCTGCCCAATCTCCGTATCAGGCCACTGTTCTGGTGGGGCTGAATCTGGTGGATGAACTCTTCAAGCTACAGGCGGAGTACCAGAACGCCGAGTCCGACATTGCCCAGCGAACCTCCAGACTGAGCGCTTCTCTTGGGCGCGCATTCCAGAATTCCGGACCAGACTCTACCACATCCGGCACCAGTTGAGATGCGGTATTGAAGGGAGAGAAGATATGGGGCTTATGGGCGAAGCAATCCTCGTATTGGTCGCTTTGGTGCTTGGTGCGCTCCTCGGTTGGCTGGTCAGTAGCAAGATCCGCCAGGGCAGCCTCGATAGGACCTGGGAGACTGCTCACAAGATCATTGCCGATGCCCAGAAAGAAGCAGGGGCACTGAAAAAAACCGCTATCCTGGAGGCCAAAGACGAATGGCGCCGGGAAAGCGACCCTCTGGAGAAGGAGATAGGCACGTCCAAGCGAGCTTTGCGCGACCTGGAGGCCCGACTCCTGGAGCGCGAACATCAACTGGACCGCAAGGTCGATGTCCTCGAAAGCAAAGAGCGCAATCTGCTCAAGGCCGAACAAGAGCTGGAAAGCCGGGAAGAAAACATCAAGGTCAAAGAAGCCACGGTGGATGCCATGATCCGCCAGCAACGCCAGCACCTCGAGTCGCTCGCCAATATGACCCAGGCCGAGGCTCGGGAAATGCTCATCGCCCAGCAAGACGAAAATGCCCGGCAGTTTGCCGCGCGCAAGGTGAAGGAAATCAAAGACGACGCCATTGCCAATGCCAACCGCTACGCCAAAGAGATCGTCACCCGGGCGATAGAAAGATTCGCCGTAAAGCTGTCCGCAGAGAGCACGGTTTCGGTCGTACACATTCCTTCCGACGATATGAAAGGCCGCATCATCGGCCGCTATGGTCGCAACATCCGCTCCTTCGAGATGATAACCGGGGTTGAGGTCATCGTCGACGAACCCGGCCTCGTGATGCTCTCGGGCTTCGATCCCCTGCGCCGCGAAGTGGCAAAGAATACCCTGGACAAGCTGATCCTGGATGGTCGCATCCATCCAGGACGGATTGAAGAGGTCTACGAAAAAGCACGCGAAGACGTTGAAGAATTGATTCGCGAATCAGGTTCGAAAGCCGCCTTTGATCTGGGTATACACGATCTGAGCGAACCCCTGCTGGAATTGCTGGGCCAGCTCAGATTCCGCACCAGCTTTGGCCAGAACTTGCTGGCTCACAGCAAGGAAGTGGGATTTCTGGCCGGCATGATGGCGGAAGAGTTGGGGCTCGATGTGGCCCTGGCTCGACGGGCCGGCCTCCTCCACGATATCAGCAAGGCCGCCAATCACGACGTCGGCAGCGATCCGACCCAGGCCAGCGTTGCCCTGGTCCGCAAAAGCGGTGAGAGTCCCGAGGTGACCGAGGCGATCGAGACCTATAATCAGGACACCCCGTTTCGCTCGTCCATTGCCACCCTGGTAGCAGCGGCCGACCAGATTTCAACCCAGCGACCCGGGGCGCAAAAAGACAAAGTCGAGGAGTACATTCGACGGCTGCGGAACATAGAGGACATCGCCCTGGCGCAACCGGGGGTACAGAAGGCCTATGCCCTGAAAAACGGCAGAGAAATGCGCGTTCTGCTGGATAGTACCATAGTGGACGATGTCTATGCCGATCAGGTCGCCGATGAAATCGCCGAAAAGCTGGAGCGGGAACTGGAACAACCAGGGCAAATGAAGGTTTGCTTCATACGCGAGGTACGCGCGGTGCACTACGCTCGATGAAAGACACGCCTTGAGAATACTATTCGTGGCGGATGTCTACGCGCGCACCGGTCGCCGGGCCGCCGCCGAATACATCCCCAGACTGATCCGCGAACGCCAGGTGGATTTCTGCGTCGTCAACGGTGAGAATGCGGCCGGCGGCTTCGGGCTCACGGAAAACATCGCCCGCAAACTGCACAGCTACGGCGCCGATGTGATCACCTCGGGCAACCACGTTTGGGACCGCAAGGAGTTCCTGTCTTACCTGGACAAAGCGGAGCGCATCTTGCGGCCCTTGAATTACCCCCCGACAGTCGCGGGTACGGGATCGGCCATCGTGTCGGCGCGCGCCGGAACGCCGGTGGCCGTGGTCAATTTGCAGGGGCGCACCCACCTGCCGAGCATAGACTGTCCCTTCCGCCTGGGTCGCGCTGAAGTAAAGCGTTTGAAACAACAAACCCCGGTTGTCTTCGTGGACTTCCACGCCGAAGCCACCGCCGAGAAGGTAGCCATGGGCTGGCACCTGGACGGTCTGGTATCCGCCGTGATCGGCACCCATACCCATGTCCAGACCGCGGACGAGCGCATCCTGCCCAGGGGCACGGCCTACCTGACCGACGCCGGCATGACCGGACCGCACGACTCGGTGATCGGGGTGCGCCACCCGCTCGCCATCCAGCGCTTCCTCACCCAAGTCCACGTCAAATTCAAGCCGGCCGAGGACAATCCCAAGTTCTGCGGTGCTCTGATTGACGTGGACCCATCCACCGGCCGGGCCTCGGCTATCGAACGCCTGCAGATCGACGCCGAGTTCGACAGCAGCCAGGGCGACAGCGAAGGGGAGTGATATGTCCGCCAGCGGCCAGGACCCGAACGACGCCGGTCCGGGACGTCCCTACAGCGTCTCCGAAGTCACCGCTCAGGTCAAGACCCTCCTGGAAGAGACCCTGCCCATGTGCTGGGTCATAGGGGAAGTTTCGGACTTCACCCACCATTCCTCCGACCACCGCTACTTCACCCTCAAAGATCCGGCCAGCCAGCTCAGCTGCGTCATGTTCAAGTGGCAGGCGCGCAGCCTCTCCTTTGAACCGGAACCGGGCATGGAGGTTATGGCCTACGGTCACATCTCGGTGTACGAGCGCGGCGGCCGCTACCAGTTCTACACCGCCCAGATCCAACCGGCCGGGGTGGGCGAAATGGCCCTGGCCTTCGAGCGGCTCAAGGACCAGCTTGAGCGCGAGGGCCTCTTTGCCCAGGAGCGCAAACGCCCCCTGCCGCCTTTTCCCCGGATTGTGGGCGTGGTCACCTCCCCCACCGGGGCTGCCATTCGCGATATCGTCCAGGTACTTGGCCGCCGGGCCCCCGGCGTGCAGTTGATCCTGCGTCCGGCCCGGGTCCAGGGGCCGGGCGCGGGCGCGGAAATCGCCCAGGGCATCGCCGACTTGAACCAGCTTGAGGACATCGATATATTAATCGTCGGACGCGGCGGCGGCTCTCCGGAAGATCTATGGCCCTTCAACGAGGGAATCGTGGCCCGGGCCATTTATGCTTCGGCCCGACCGGTGATTGCAGCCGTGGGGCACGAGATCGACTACACCATAGCCGACTACGTGGCGGATTGCCGGGCGCCCACCCCTTCGGCCGCGGCCGAAATCGTAGCCCAGGAGCAGGGCGCTTTACTGCAGCGCGTGACCGAACTGCGGCGGCGCCTGTACGCATCCATGCACCACAGGCTGGATCGCTGCCAGCAGCAGGTAGAGGCCATGGACACCCAGCGCCTCTACCTGGGTCTCCACGACCGCCTGGAACAGACCAGCCAGTACGTGGACGAGCGCCGCAATGCCCTGTTCACGGCCCTGGACTGGTACCTGCGCTTCCGTTTAGAGTCTTACCGCACGGCCGTAGCACGCCTGGAAGCACTCAGCCCGCTGAGCAGCCTGGCACGCGGTTTTGCCGTATGCCAGCACCAGGAAAACCGCCGCCTGGTCCGCAGGGGTGGGGAACTGAAGATTGGAGAACAGGTGAGGTTGCGCTTTCACCAGGGAGGAGCCCTCTGTCAAGTGGAGGAAATCATCGATGAGTGAACCATCCTTCGAAGAAGCTCTGGAACAACTCGAAGGCAGCGTGGAACGCCTGGAATCCGGGGACCTGAACCTGGAAGAGGCGCTCCAGGTATTCGAGCAGGGCATAGCCGCCTCGCGCACCTGCACCCGCTGGCTGGACCAGACCCGCAAGCGGGTGCAGGTGCTCGTCGCCGACGAAACCGGCAATCTGCACCTGTCCTTCCTGGACGAAGAGGAAGACGACCAAGGGGAAGATATGTGATTCCCCTGCTGGACCGTTTCCCGACTCAATTGGACCGTATCAGTCGGCGCCAGTACGCGGTCGCGTCCTGCAGGCGCTTTTCCCTGAGGTAGGCCTGGAGCATCTCGATGACCTTCAGACGCAAGGCTAACTTACGCAGGTCCACATGGGCCATGACCACCTCCTCAAAAACCCAGACCAAAATAAAAGCGCCATCTGTCCACCTTCGTCGGCCTCGTCGGCTTCGTCGGCCTGTTTTGTAGGGCTTGCTCTGCGGGAGGCAAGGCCTCAAATGCCTCAAAATCCCTCTGTCGCGCCTCAAAATCCCTCTGTCGCTGCGAACCCGCCAGTTCGCGATCCCGGTTGAGCGGATGGGCCACCTGGAAAAAGGCGGTTAGAGGAATGGCGTAGAAGGTGAAAAGCCGCAGGCGCAGCTCCCCTCCCACATCGGAGAGGAAGTGTTTGGTGGTGAAATCCTCGAAGAGAAAGTGATCCGTGCTGAACGGATCGAATTTGGCCTTGCCGAAATTGCCCATAGCCCCGGCTTCGGCAAAAAGCTCGCCGTAGAGATTGACAAAGTGGAAGTTGAAAAAATTGGTGCGCAGATGCTGGATCAGGGGGAAGGTATACCCCACCCGACCGTAGAGCAACTTGGACCCCCGTCTGGTGAAATAGGGATAGCCGCTGAGAAAGTTGAGGCCGCCCATATAGTAGCGCAGAGGCCAGTAGAATGCCCCTTCGAGGACACCGCCATCCCTGGTGAAATCTTTCACCTGCAGGTTGCGGTAGGCCCCCAGGAGTTCGAAGGAAAGGGTATTTTTAAAGGGCAGGCCGATGCGCTCCTCGTAAAGGCCCAGGTACTCGTTGACCCTGAGGCGCCGCTCGGCGGGCGCGAACTCGTCCCGGGGCACTCCATCGGGAGAGGTCTGCGTCGCCAGAGAATCCGCCAGGGTCGGCAGCATATAGCGGTAGAGCAGGGCCAGGGTGCGCCCGGTGGGATTGATGCGCCTGTCCGCGGTGGGGTTCAGCAGCCGATAAACCCATATAAAGGACAGATCGTGCGAAGCGAAGAAATCCAGCCCGCTATAGCGTTTCCGGGGATCTTGAGGAGCGACCAGCAGGGTATCCAGAAAAGTCTGGTCGCGCGGCAGGACATTGGTGATATTTACCGTATCGCCATTGACCTCCTGAAGAAAAAAGCTCTGACTCGTGAGGCGCAGCTGGCGCACCTGTAGATTCTCGTCGTAGTTGCGCCGCAAATACTGGAAGGAGAGACGCTGACGGCGGGTCAGGGGCAGATTTACCCCCGCGGCCAAGGTGTTGTAGACATCCTTAAACTGATCATCCTGGTCAATGGTCTGGTAAAAGTGCCCGGTGACATCTGGGGCCAGCACAGTCGTCGAATCCACGACCAATCGGAGGGTCCCGCTCACGGTATCGGCCAAAGTGGTTAAGCGTTCTGCCAGATGATCAATCTCGCGCCGCCGGAGTTGCAGGTAAAAGGAAGGATTGAAGGTGCGGTTATTGCCCACCATGGGACGCAGACTGCGCTGGTAGAACAGCCCCAGGTCCGTGTTCAGATCCGTATCGGCGCGGAAATTCTTGCCAAAGACCCCCCAGGCTGTAAGATCCTGGCCACCAAACTGCTCGCCGGTCGTGAACTGGAGGCCGGCGCTGAGCTGGTTGAGCCCGAACTCGTTGCCGAGGAATGTGGGGCCCACACCGAAAATGGGGATGTAGTGGAGCACCTTGCGACCGCCATAGGGTCCGACCCTGTACTGATCGGAAAGTTTGGGGCCGCTATAAATGGACTGGTAGTCGCGCAGCGCCATCGGCTCGAAATGAGCCGTTTTCTGGTAGGCGCCCGGTTCGAACTCGTAGAGGTTGTAATCCGAGGAGTGGTACCCGGCGTACACCACCCGTCCCGATGCCGATACCGCCGGCGCGAAGGCCCCACCCAGCACATTGGTGAGCTGTTCCACCTCCCCCGTCTCCAGGTGGTAGCGATAAATATTGAAAATGCCGCTTTGATCCGAGGAGAACACAAACCCGCTGCCGTCGGGCAGCCAGAACGGATCGCGCTCGTCGGCGCGCGAGGCCAGCAGCGCCCGAAAGCCCGAGGTGTCCGGGTCGGGAAAGGCCAGGCTGTCCGGAAATACCTGCAGGGAATCGGAGACTTCCTCGCGTTTGCCCAGACGCGGCCCCTTGCCCTCGGGCTCGCGGATGCCGAAGTGCTTGGGCCGCGGCGGACTGTCGGCGCGCATCAGGGCGATGTCGCGGTCCTCGCCCCTGAAGACGCTGAAGAGTAGCCACTGTCCGTCGGGTGAAAAGCGCGGCGCCGAATACTGGGTGCCGTCGTTGTGGTTGGTCAGATAGGCCAGGCCGCTGCCGTCGCGGTTGACCAGGCCCAGGTTGTTGGTGCCGTCCTCGTTGCGCACGAAGACGATGTGCTCCCCGTCCGGGGAAAAGGCCGGGTCTTTGGCGCGCAACTGGGCGCTGATGCGGTACTCTTTGTCTTCCTCGAAGTTGTAGATGTAGAGGTCGTTGAAGCCGCCCTTGTTGCGCACAAAGAGGATCTCGCGGCTGTCCGGCGACCAGGATATGCGGGTGTCCACATAACCTTTCAGCTTCTTCTTTTT
This sequence comes from Candidatus Latescibacterota bacterium, assembly GCA_965219385.1. Taxonomy (GTDB): domain Bacteria; phylum Latescibacterota; class UBA2968; order UBA8231; family UBA8231; genus CBDCNM01. The sequence continues at coordinate 35,860 of CBDCNM010000002.1, forward strand.
GCCGCTCTCGAAATCGTAGACCTTGAGATTGGGGATGGCAAAATCGCGTTTCTCACTGGTGATGTAGGCCAGTTTCTTGCCGTCCGGCGAGTAGGTCGGGTGGTATTCTATGACGCCCTCGTTGAGTTCGTGCAGATCGGCTCCTTGAAACAAGCCCTGGCTGCGCACCTCGGCGGCCAACTGGCCGTAGTGTTCCTCGAGGAAACGCACCCAGTCCTTGTAGAGCTGGTCGGCCGAAATGCCCAGGACCTTGCGGATGGCCGGGTCAAAACTCAAAGTGCCGCTGTGGTGGGTCAGGGCCTCGACTTTTTCGCGTCCGTACTGATTCTGTATGTAGAGCAGCAGGGCGTAGCCTTGGTTGTAGACCATTTCCCCGTAGAAGCCGCCGCTGCGACTGCCGATGCTACCCATCTCCCCATAGGAGAGTAGATCGTCTTCCAGGGTGGCCATGCGCAGCAGCATATCGCGGTGGGTATCCCAGCGGTCGTAGCCGTATTGGTGCGGAGTGTACTGGGCAATGCCTTCGGTCCACCAGCGCGGGGCGGTCATGTGAAAGAGCGGAAAATTGAAGGTGACATCCGGATTCGAATCGAAACGGGACACCTGTAATATGGCGAACTGGAAGGGCCACTTCTTGCGCACCTTGTTGAGGGTCATGATATGGGCCAGTTCGTGGGTCAGCACATTTTTGATCCAATCGTGGCTGCCGCGCAGTTCGATATCCAGACTGGTCGCCCAGATGACAATGGTATTGGTATAGTAATCCGCCGACCCGTTGCCCAGCATATCTGAATTATCGAGTACGATGATGTGAATAGGCGAGAAATCCTCGTAGTAATTGTAGGCCGCGGCCATGGGTGCAAAGACTTCCTCGGCGGTCTCGGCTACCCGGCGGGCCGTGCCCGTGGCACCGTCCATAAAGTGAATGCGGAAGTGATCGGTGGAAATGGTCTTTATCTGGGCATCCGCCGGCCGCGCGGCAAAAATGGCCGCGGTAAAAGCGACCAGGACAGTGCCCCATGAGAGTCTCCTGCCAGTCAAATCAACCTGCTTCCCATGCTCGTTATCGGGATATGAAAATATGACTTAGAAAAGATACCTGGGATCCGTACTCATAAAGATACCTGGGATCCGCACTCATAAAGATACCTGGGATCCGCACTCATAAAGATACCTGGGATCCGCACTCATAAAGATACCTGGGATCCGCACTCATAAAGATACCTGGGATCCGCACTCATAAAGATACCTGGGATCCGCACTCATAAAGATACCTGGGATCCGCACTCATAAAGATACCTGGGATCCGCACTCATAAAGATACCTGGGATCCGCACTCATAAAGATACCTGGGATCCGCACTCATGTCAAATTTTCACTCCCAAACAGATTTTGCCACAGCGCAGGGCCGCACCCAGCACGACAACCTCCCTATTTCTTCCTCCTTGCCTTCAAATTGATAAAACCTTAGTTTCCGCTCATTCTGCCGCTGTAAATATCGCCCTTTGCAATCCTGGAGTTGGGCCATGCGCTATACCATTGCTCGCACAACGATCCTGAAATCGCCGGATGCCGACTGGGAACGCTCCGAATGGCAGGATGCCGAGACCCTCGAAGTGGCGCTCTACCCCTGGGAGGATTCCGGCCATCGCCCCCGAACCAGGGCCTGCTTGCTCTACAACGACGAAGCCCTGGCCCTCATCTTTCGGGTCGAGGACCAGTACGTGCGCGCCGTCGCCCGGAACTTTCAGGACTCGGTATGCACCGATAGTTGCGTTGAATTTTTCGTCTCGCCCTTGCCCGACTCGGAAGCTTATTTCAACTTCGAAGTCAACTGCGGCGGCACCATGCTGGCGCGTCGCTGTCCTGCCCCGGCCGAAAGCGACGCCGGCGTGGAAGGGGTCGAGGTCAGCGCCGCCCACGGCGCCTCCATTCCCATGGCCCATTCCCTGCCCAGGATCGTCGAGCCGGAAATAACCCAGCCCACCACCTGGACCCTCGAATACCACATCCCCTTCGCCCTCTTCGAACACTACTTCGAAGCGTCCCGGCCCACGTCCGGCACCATCTGGAAGGGCAATTTCTACAAGTGCGGCGATGCCACCTCTCACCCGCACTGGGGCAGCTGGGCGCCGGTGAATACACCGCGCCCCTCCTTCCATCAGCCCGCCTTCTTCCAACCCATACTCTTCGGCTAACGATGAATCACATCTTTGCGTTGATCTCCCTTATAGCGGTCCCTTTGCTGCTCACCGCGCTTTCCATCCCTTTGATAAAGCGTATGGCCTGGAGCTTCAACCTAGTGGATTACCCCGCACAGGGAGACCACAAATCCCACCAGCGTCCCGTTCCCTACGGCGGTGGGCTGGCCATTTTTCTGGGGACCCTGTTGCCCATGGTTCTGGTTCTGCTCTATACACTCTACCTTCTCACGCTCTCCGGCGCCGATTCTTTCCCCTCCTGGGCGCTGGCGATAACGGCTTTGTTCACAACGGCTTTGTTCGAGGGCATCAACCACATTTCGATCTTGCTGGGGTGCGCCAGCATCCTCTGCCTGACCGGCCTGATCGACGACTGGCGCGGTCTGCCGCCTCTTCCTCGCTTCCTCATCGAAATCGCCACGGCCACCATCCTGGTCTTCGAGGCGCCCGAGTTTCGCCTCGGCTTTTTCTCGTCCAATGCCTTCGTTGCGGTACCGCTCACCATCTTCTGGATCGTCTCCATGACCAATGCCTTCAACTTTCTGGACAACATGGACGGTCTCACTGCGGGCATCTCCGCCATTTCCCTGACCCTGCTGGGCCTCATGGCGCTGACTTCGGGCCACATCGCCGGCGCCGCCCTGAGTCTGGTTATGGTGGGCGCCCTCTTGGGGTTTCTGCTCTACAACTTCCCGCCGGCCAGCGTGTTCATGGGAGACGCCGGAGGCCTTTTTCTGGGTTTCATGGTCGGCAGCCTGAGCGCTCTCTTGAGCCATCATTCCAGTCAACCTGGAGCCATCCTCCCCTACCGGCTGGCCCCTCTGCTGGTACTGGCCATACCGCTTTACGACCTGGTATCGGTGGTCCTCATCCGCCTCGGCAACGGCGTTCCCCCCTGGGTGGGTGACAACAACCACATCAGCCATCGCCTGGTCCACATGGAACTTTCCCGCCGCCATGCCGTGCTGATCATCTACCTGCTGACCCTGCTGACCGGGCTCCCGGCCCTTTTTCTGTTGCGCACTCACTCCTGGACGGCCTGGCTGCTGCTTTTCCTGGTGCCGGTATTCCTGGGCATCGTGGCCCTGATCGACCTGACTGCCCGACGCCGGCACGGGCCGTCTTGACAGTTGCCCGACTCCTTCTTTAATCCCTTGTTATTCATTCAACTTGTCAGGAAGCGAGGCTTGCCGCTGCGAAGATCGATTTCGCATAAGTTCATGGGCTGAGTGTCTGCCATAGTTTCCTTCTTAGGCAAACTTGTCCCTCCTGACCCTTAGAAGCTGTTGAGTTAAAAAAGCTCTGTATGTATTGTATGTATAATGTATTGCTTGCTGTCTTTTTTGCGCAGGGAGGCTTTTAGTATGGGCGGGTATCCAAGTGACTTGACGGATCCAGAATGGGCCCTGATCGCGGGGTTTTTCGACCGTCCTGATCCCCGGGGCAACCCCGGCAAGTATGCCAAACGCGAGGTGGTCAATGCCATTTTATAGGTCGTCAAAGGGGGTATTCCGTGGCGGATGCTGCCGCTTGATTTTCCCCCTTGGGATACCGTCTAGGACCATTACCGACGCTGGAATCAGCGTGGCGTGTGGGAACAAGCCCTGGACGCGCTGCATGAGCGCGCCCGTCACAAGCAGGGCAAAAACGAGCATCCGACCTATGCCTTGATCGATTCGCAATCGGTTAAAACCCAATAGGCCAGTCAGGATCGAGGCGTGGATGGGGGGGGAAAAGATCAAAGGCCGTAAACGCCACCTCGCCCCCGATACGCTGGGTAATATGCTGACCGTCCAAGTACATGCCGCCAAGGTGGCCGATACTAGCCAAGGATGGGACGTATGTGATCGGGTCGCGGAAAAGTATGATTCGGTCGAAGCCTTCTGCGGCGACCAAGGCTATCGCGGTACCACCGTTGCATTCGTTGAAAACCTGTTGGGGTTGCGACTCGATATAGCGGATAAACCAACCCAAGGGTTCCAAGTGGTGCCCAAACGCTGGATCATCGAACGAACCTTGGCTTGGTTGGGTGGATTTCGACGCTTGGCCAAAGACTTCGAAATCCTCACCCAATCCGCAGAGAACATGATTCGTATTGCCATGATAAAGATTACGGTCGCTAAATGCATCTGAATAACTCAACAGCTTCTTATTGACCTTTCTCGAAATTGTACGCGCCCTCGGTGACGCTGCGTTGCGAGCCGATCATGTCGACCGACCCGGCCGGGCGTCATGCGGTAACCATGTCGACGGGTTTGAGCGTAGCAAGGAATCTCCAGAGACGGTACCACCGGGCGGCGATCGCTTGCGCGATGGTGACCCCGACAGCCCGACCGTGGAGCGTAATACGCGAAGGGACGCGCAGGTAGCACCGGCGAAAGGTATCCAAACTCATGGCCGTTGTGGAGGTCCATTCTTCTTGGGACGCCCCGGACGGCGCTCGGAGCGCTCAGCGGCTTGGCGTCTCAAGTGAAGCAGATTGTAGGCCAGCAGATTCAAGGTCAAGATCGCTTGGTTGGCGGCGAAGGCATCTCGGGACGGGGTACGCTTACGCGGCACCCAAGCGCGGTAGTGGTGCTTGGGACGGTTCGTCGAGGAGAGCTGCGGCATTAGGGTGGAGCTCAGCTCTCCGAGCATGTTCTCGAAGAGACCTTGCTGACGGTAAAAGGCGACCACGTCCCGTGCGCGCATGGTCCGCGCGCGCATGTCGGTGACCAGGAAGAAGTGACGGGCGATCGGTAACTCCTCGGTCTCGGAGGGGATCAATACCGACACCATCCGCCGGGACCGCTGCCAGGAGCCGGCCTGATAGCGCAGTTCGCGACAGCGAAACCCCTCTTCTTGCAGCCGTTCCGGGTGTCGGGCCAGCTCCCGCTGATAGCGCTCCACGTGAGGACGAGCCAAGTCCTCCAAGCGAGCATTCTTCTTGATGCGCGCCCCGTACGAGGTGTTCACACGGTCCTCCAGTCGGCTCAAGAAGGGGCCGCTCACCGAAGCCGCGTCGAAACGCACGATGACGCGCCGCGCCAGATGCGACTAAATCCAGTCCAGGCGCTCCAGGATCGCCTCTTCGGGGCCATGATGCGCGTGCACGTTGCCCGGTCGCAGCACGGCACCGAAGAAGTCGCCGCTCTGCGCCGAGCCGATGATCCGGGGATGATACCCCGAGGCGTGGAAGTAACCATTGTACTCCACCCCCGCCTGGTGCCCGTGAACGGGCATCGGCAGGGCCTCCATGTCCACCGCCAATGCCTCGTATTGCAGCCGTCGATTGATCAACTGACAACGAGACCAGGCGTTGCGCAGGACCGCTTCCTCCAACACCTCCCGGTTGTGCGCTGGCGCCGCTTGCACGATCAAACGCGACAGCGTCGGCTGGCTGGCCAGTCCGTGCGGCGTGGCTTCGTCGGCCTCGCGCAACGGCGACTGCCCTCTGCGATCGCCTGACCGACAAGCGAAGAATGGGATCCTCCCGCAGCCCGTCGGCGGCGGCGTGGGTCCAGCCCTGCGCCAACAGCAACAGCTGGGTGCGCAGCAACTCCGACATCGGGTGCGTGATCAGGTCCTGATCACGCCGGTCCTCGAAGTGCTCGTCCACCCAATCCAGGACCTTGCTGTGTTCAAGCATTTGCCGCAACACCAGCGCACCGCTGTCGCTGCTGAGTTGGCTGGGTCGTGCCTCGATGTGGATGGAGCAGTTGAAAGACGGTTGAATCGGCCCCTCTTGCCCCGACGCGATGTATGACTTTATTTCACCCACTGGATGTCCTCCTGTGTGGTCGTTTCATATGAATAACAAGGGTTAATATAAATTCACTTTTCTTCAACAATAGTTCGGACACTTTTTGACAAAAAGGTGCCGTCTCCTCAGGTTGGTATCTTCGACGACCAGTCACCGATACCTTCCCCAGAAAGACGGCACCATGGATCTGGCAACAAAGATACTCAACGGCCTGGCCCTGACCAAACCGCAACGGCGATTTCTGCAGACCTTATTTATGACCATACTCATTACTTGAGGCAAAATTAACTTTCGCAATCTGGCCCGCTACAGTGCCCCCTCGGAGAAGACCTATTCGCGGCAGTTTGCCCAGTCAATGGACTGGACGGGCTTCAATCGGAGTCTCATTAATGCGGTCTTTGGCCCCGCCAGCGAGCGGGTGGTAGCCTTCGACCCCAGTTTTATTCCTAAAGCCGGTAACCACACCTTTGGGCCGGCTCCTTTCTGGAATGGGACCCAGCGCCGATCCGAAAAAGGGCTAGAGGTATCGGCCCTAGCCGTGATTGACCTACAGCGGAATCAGGGCTTGACCTTGTCGATGCGGCAAACCCGACCCGTTGACCCCGAGGACGAAGCCACCTTGATCGACCAGTATGTCCAGCACATCCAACAAGTCCAGCACATCCAACAAGTCCAGCCCCACTTGTTGCCGTCCGAGTCGTATCTGTGCGTCGACGGGGGCTTAGCCCGCAAGAAGCTGGTCGATGGCGTGGGGGCGGTCGGCTGCCATCTCATCGGCAAACTCCGCCATGATGCCCGGAGGCGCTATCTGTATCAAGGCCCCAAACGACCGGGGCGAGGCCGGCAGAAAGTCTACGACGGACCCGTCGATTGGACCGATCGGCGCCGCCTGGAGCTGGTCGGCCACGATAAGACCTTTTATCTGTATACGGCCCAACTCAATCATGTCCGCTTCCAACGCACCCTGCGCGTCGTCCGCCTGGTCCCCTTGCCCACGGCCAAGCAACAGGCTCAGGTGCTGCTGTTTTCTACCGATACCCAGTTGGATCCCTGGACGATTTACCGCTATTACAAAGCTCGCTTTCAAATCGAGTTTCTTTTCCGCGAGGGCAAACAGTTTACCGGCTTGACGGAGGCGCAAGTGCGGGATGAAGCCCGCTTAGCCTTTCATTTTAACGCCTCGCTGACCACCCTCAATCTGGCCAAAGCCGAACTGCTTGAAGGCCAACCGGCCGACCAACCGGCCACCTGCTCCGTAGCCCGTCTCAAAGCCCAGTATTTTAATCAGCATTACCTGGATTGATCTATTTCCATCTTCGAGTTGGACCCAACCTGGATTAAAAACCACCCCGAGTATCCACGCTTGAGGGACTACGGCAAAATGGCCGCCTAAAACTGTCCACAGTATTGTTCAAGGGAAACAAACATGTCCGAACGCAAGAAACTGTTCATCACCGGCGCCGCTGGTCTGGTTGGATCCGCCCTGCGGCGCTATCTGCGAGAGCGCTACGCTTTCCGACTTCTCTTCCACTCCAGAATCCCCGAGGTAGAACCCGAGGACGAGGTCGTGGTCTCGGATCTGGCCAACTTCGAAAACATGGTGGAAGCCTGCGATGGGGTTGATGCCATCGCCCATCTGGGCATAGCCGTCCCCGGGAAGGACGCCCCGCGCACCCTCTACAACCAGATGATCATGGAGACCAATATTCAAGGTACTTACAACATCTTCGAAGCAGCCCGCATCAACAAGGTACCCAAAGTGATTTTCGCCAGCACCAACCACGTGACCGGCTTTTATGAAAAAGAAGGCATCTACACCACCCCGGATATGCCGGTGCGGCCCGACAGCATGTACGGGATCAGCAAGGCCTTCGGCGAGGCCATGGGGCGCCACTACCACGACCAGTACGGCATGTCGGTCTACTGCATACGGATCGCCAATTTTCCCAACACTGACCAAGTCAACACCGACTACGAACCAGGTTTGAACCGTTGGCTTAGCGCCCGCGATATGGCCGAACTCACGGCCTGCTGCATCGAGGCCCCGCATCCCCGGTTCGGGATTTTTTACGGCGTCTCTAAAGGCGCCGAGAAAAAGTGGGACCTTGCCAACGCCAGAGAACTGGTGGGCTGGGAACCCCGGGACAGCGGCGTCAAATCCACGTGACCGACGTCGCTCAACTGGGCGGCGGGTATGCCGACTCCCGCCCCGACCCCCATCCCACGGTCCAGGCTGTTCTGGAGGCGGCCCGGTCCGGCTCCGCGCATGCCCACCTGGCCGTCCTCTGCGGTCCTCCGGGCGTGGGCAAGAGCGCCGCGGCCGCCCAACTGGTGGGGCACATCCCCCATTCCTTGTGGATTGACAAGGATGTCACGGCCGCCGGTTTTGTCCTCCAGGCGGCCCGGGATCAGGGACAGCCGACTTCCGCGGCCTACGGCACGGACCACTACTGGGCCGCATTGCGCCCCCTCGAATACGCCGGCCCCACCGCCCTGGCCTGCGCCAATTTGATCGGTACTCGCCTGGTCTTCCTGGTCGGCGGCTGGGGCCCCGAGCTGTCGGTAGCGCACCTGTGGACCGGCTTGCGCGCCCGGATCGCACCGGCCCGCCTGAGTGTCATCCACCTGGATGCCCCACCCCTGGAGATCTGGCGCGGCCGCATGGCCGCCCGCGGCTCCCGCGGCGATTCCCCCTATTTCGAAAACCTCGCCGCCGCGACCAAACTGCCGGTCTGGGAGGGCGCAATGCGGATCTCGACCAACCAGCCGCTCAATGCCGTGACCCAGGCCGTCCTTCAGGCCCTGGCGTGAGAAGACTTCCGTAAATTTCGCTTGACAATCCGGCTTTCCGCACCTACTCTTTAAAACTCCTTATCCGCCATCCGCCCTTTCAAGGCGCTTTCCCATGTCCGCAGTCCACAGCGCTTTTGGCTATCTGGCCTTGCTCGGCATTTCCTGGCTGGTGGGACAACGCACCCGTTTGATTCCCTGGAAAACCATCGCCATCGCCTCGCTTCTGCAGCTCGTCCTCACCGGCCTCCTGGTCCGGACCGGCCTGCGGCACTACATCTTCGGAATCGTCGAAAACCTCACCCAGCTACTCCGCTCCACGGCGCTCAAGGCCAACGAATCCCTGCTCTTCTCCGGCGTCACCAGCGCCCAGTTCACCCAGACCTACGGACCTGTAGTAGCTCTCGAGATCGCCGCTATCCTGATCTTTGTGGCCTCGCTTGCGCGCATCCTCTACCACTACCGCATCCTGCCCTGGATCATCGCCCGACTCAGCCGCTTCATGCAGCGCGTTCTGGGCATCAGCTCGGCCGAAAGCGTGGGAGCGGCGGCCAATATCTTCCTGGGCATGACCGAGTCCCCCCTGCTGATCCGGCCCTATGTGAGCCGCATGACCCAGAGCGAACTCTTCTGTTTGATGACGGTGGGCATGGCTACTATCGCCGGCACCGTCATGGTTATCTACGCCACCATCCTGGGCTCTGCCCATCCCGAAATCGCCGGCCATCTGTTCACGGCGTCGCTGATCAGTGCGCCTGCAGCCATTGTCGTGGCCAAGCTCATGATGCCCGAAACCGGAGAGCCCGAAACAGCTAAAAGACAGGTAGAGCTGCCGCGTGACGATACCCTCAATGGGCTCGATGCGGCGGCCCGGGGCGCGGCCGAAGGCATGCACCTCGTCCTCAATATCATGGCCATGCTGATCGCCTTCATCGGCTTGGTCGCCCTGGCCAATCTCGTCATCGGCAAGGTGGATATCTGGATCAACGGCAGCGCCGGCGGCGCCTGGAGCCTGCAGGCTGCCGTCGGCATTGTCTTCCGTCCCTTTGTCTGGCTCATGGGCATTTCCTGGCAGGAAACCCGCCTGGTCGGGGAATTGATGGGGCTGAAAACCATTCTCAACGAATTCGTAGCCTACCTGGAACTGGCGCGCCACGCGGCCGGTCCCCAAGCCCTGGGCGAACGCCCCTTTATCATTGCCACCTACGCGATGTGCGGCTTTGCCAATTTTGGCTCCGTCGCCATCATGATCGGCGGCATCGGCAGCATTGCCCCGGAGCGCCGGGGCGACCTGGCCCGCCTGGGTTTGCGCTCGCTGATCGGCGGCACCCTGGCAACCATGCTAACCGCTTGTATGATCGGAATTTATCTATAGCTATAAGAAGCCGTCTCAAAATTAAGAAGGCTTCTAAGGTGTATTCTAAAAATTGTTCGACAAACACAAAAAGTCAGGGGAACATTTAACACCGAAAAACGTCTTTCAGGCAGATCCTGAAAACCAGGGCCTGGGCGCAATCATCAAAAGACCAACCAATCAGAATGGCAAAAGAACGCAAATCCGCTTACCGTTCCCGGTTCGATGGCCACCGTCGCCTCGCTGCTGCTGTAATCCTCCAGGCTATAAAGGACACCTCCTCCACCTCCTCCGACCAGGAACGCGAGATGGCCGTGGAATTTCTGGAAGGCGATATGTGGCCCTTCTCCGATGTTCTCGACCTTCCCGCAGACGGCAACGCTCTGAAGAATTATCTGGATAAGCTAAGAGAAGAAGCTCCCCCGATGAACGGGTAGTACTGCTTGGCATCCGGTCTGCAATACCGCTTACAAGCCAGCAGGGTCTTGGAAACCGTCTTAGAATAGAAGCCTTCTTGGAGGCTGTTTGCGCGAGGCCGTATCTCGAGAGGAATTGCCCGATGCAAGGTATGCGGTATCTGAGCCTGTGGGGAACGATGCTGGTTTGCGGTCTGACCGTCGTCCGGGCGCAACCCCCGGCCGTCGAGCAGATCATCGACAGGATGGATAGACTCTACCGCAGCCGCACCAGCTACAGCCTCGTCGAGATGGTCATAGTAAATCCCAACTGGCAACGGCAGTTGCGCATGAAGATGTGGACCGAGGGCATGGACAAAACCTTCATCCACATTGTCGCCCCCAAAAAAGACGCCGGCGTAGCCACCCTCCGCCTGGACGCGGAGATGTGGAACTACTTTCCAAAGATCGATAAGGTCATGAAGGTGCCGCCCTCGATGATGATGAGTTCCTGGATGGGCTCGGACTTTACCAACGACGACTTGGTGAAAGAAAGCACCCTGATGGAAGATTACCTGCCGCGGCTCCTCGAGAACGACCCCGAAAAACCCGAACTCTATCTCATTGAACTCACTCCCAGGGAGCAAGCCCCGACCGTATGGGGCCGGATCGTCCTCGAGATTCAGCGGCGGGATTTGATGCCGCAGCGCGAAACCTACTACGATGAAAAGGGCCGCAAGATGCGGCGCATCGAATTCAGCGATGTCAGGGATTTAGGCGGTCGGCAGATCCCCGCGACCATGGAGTTGATTCCATTGAACAAGGAGGGGCACAGGACCATTATCCGCTACCTCGAAGCCGGCTTCGACGAGAAACTCGCCGGCGATGTCTTCACCCTGCGCAATCTGCGCAAGAGGAGATAGGGTCTATGATGGTTGCCCGCATGGCCTTCAGGAATATCTTCCGGCAAAAGCGGCGTTCTCTCCTGACCGCCTTGATGATGGTGGGCGGTTTTGTCCTCTCTTCCATCTCTCTGGGCATCTCGGACGGCAGCTATTCCCATTTCATAGACTTGTTTACGCGCGATCACACCGGCCATGTCCAGGTGCATCGAGCCGGTTACCTGGAGCGACCATCGCTCTACAAAACCTTTGAATTTCCAGATAAACTGGGCCGCGTGATCGAGGAACTGCCCTATGTGGAAGCCTGGAGTCCGCGGGTGCACTCGGTGGCCCTGGCCTTCCGCGGGCCCAAGACCACGGGGGTGCAACTCGTGGGCGTAGATCCGCTCAGAGAGGCACGGACCACACGCCTGAAACACAAGGTGCGACAGGGTCGTTTCATCGCCGCCGAACCAGGCCCCGAAATGATGGTCGGGGAGGGATTGGCGCGAATCCTGAGGGTGGGGCCGGGGGATGAGGTGGTGCTGATTGGCCAGGCCGCCGATGGTTCCATAGCCAACGATCTTTTCGCGGTCGTCGGGGTCGTGGGCGGCAGCGGCGCAGCGCGGATGAACTGCTACGTGCACCTCCAGACCGCGCAGGAATTCCTCGCGCTGGGCGCCCGCGTCCACGAAATGGCGGTGGTGCTCACGCATCAGGCGCAAGCCCGCCTCATGGCAGAGCGGATTCAGCGGACCCTGGACGATAGCCTGCTGGCTGTAGACCCCTGGCAGGTGGTCGAACGGCAGTTTTACCAGGCCATGCAGGCAGATGTCGAAGGAATGTGGTTGTCCCTGACCATCATCATGTCCATCGTCGCCATTGGCGTGCTCAACACCGTGCTGATGACCATCCTCGAACGGACCCGCGAGTTCGGCGTTTTGCGGGCCTTGGGCACCCGGCCTTGGGCGGTGTTCAAGATGATTGTTCTGGAAACCACCTTTCTGGCTGTTTTGAGCATCCTGCCCGCATCCGCCCTCAGCCTGTTGGGCAACTACGCGCTCTCGATACAGGGCATTCCCCTGCCCACAGCCATTGAATACGGGGGGATCCAGTGGGACGAAATAATCAGCAAGGTCTCATTTAAAAGCCTCTGGCTTCCGGGCCTGGTGGTTTTTGTAACGGCCGTGGTGGTGAGCGTCTTTCCGGCGCTGCGCGCCGCCCGGATAACCCCGGTCAAAGCGATGAGGGCGCATTAGATGCGCTTGTTGATCAAGCTGGCCTGGCGCAATATCTTCCGCAACACCCGCAGGACCCTTCTGGCCGGTCTGGCCATAGGCATTGGCCTGGCCGCGCTGATCTTTATGGACGCGCTCGTCATCGGCATGGAAGAGAGCATGATCCGCACCGCGACCCACACCTTCCTCGGCCAGGCCCAGATCCACGCCAAAGGCTTCAGGTCCACCTTCGAAGTCGAAAAGACCATCGAGGATCTCGACGGCGTCTTGCAGGGCTTGAACGGCGAAAAGCAGGTCTACAGCTATGCACTCCGCACCCAGGCTTTTGCCATGCTTAACTCGCCGGCCGATTTTGGCGCAGTCATGCTCTTCGGCATTGATCCACAGCGTGAAGCAGCGGTCTCCAAAATCGACGAAGCCCTGGTACAGGGCGGGTACCTGGAGGGCAAAGGACAGATTCTGATCGGGTCCAAATTGGCTGAAATCCTCGCGGTGGAGCTGGGCGATCGGGTGGTGGTCACGGTGGCGCAGGCTGGAACCGGTGAGTTGATGCAGGAGCTGTTCCGGGTGCGCGGGGTCTTTCACCTCAATGTCCGTGAGATGGACAGGGACATGGCTTTTATCGAACTGGGCGAGGCCCAGGAACTGCTCGCCCTGGGCAAGAGAGTACACGAGATCGCCCTGCACTTCGACGAGATCGCCCTGGCCGGCGATCCAAGCAGCGGGTTCTGGGCGCGCTACGGGCGCGACGGCAACGAAGCCCTGGGCTGGAAACAGCTCGTGCCCGAGTTGGATGCGGTCCTGCAGTTGTCGCAGTCCTCCATGTGGATGTTCACCCTGATTCTCTTTGGGGTGGTGGCGCTGAGCATCATGAACACCCTCTTCATGTCGCTCTACGAAAGGATGTTCGAATTCGGGATCCTGCGGGCGGTGGGCACCCGGCCGCTGAGGATGGCGTCCATGGTCCTCTTCGAGGCCGGCGGTCTCGCCCTCATCAGCATTGCGCTGGGCTCGGTGCTCGGCTTTGCCGTGACGTATTATGCATCCTTCCACGGGGTCGATTACGTGGGCATCGAGTACGGGGGGGTGACCTTCCGCGAACTCATATACCCTGTTCTACGGCCCGGCCAGTTTGTCGCCTTTCCGTTCTGGGTGCTCTTATTCGCTCTGGTCGCCGGGATTTATCCGGCCGTCTTCGCAGCCCGGCTCAAGCCCGCCGCGGCCATGCGCAGGAGTTTTTGAACCATGGACCACCACGGTGATGAAGTGATCCGGGTCACAGGGGTCTCCAAGATCTACCACATCGGTGAGGTCGAGGTCCGGGCTCTCCGGGAGATTGATTTGAGGATAGATAAAGGAGAGTTTACCGCCATCGCCGGTCCTTCCGGCTCGGGCAAGTCCACCTTGCTCAACCTCATCAGCGGACTCGACGCGCCTACATCGGGGCGCGTGTTCCTGGCCGGCCGGCCTCTGGGCGGTTTGAGCGGCAACCAGCTCTCCGACTTCCGGCGCGATCACATTGGTTTCATCTTTCAATCCTACAACTTGATCCCGGTGCTCACGGTCAGGGAAAACATCGAGTACATCATGCTGCTCCAGGGAGTCGGAGAAGTGGCGCGGCGCCAGCGCGTGGCCGCCATCCTCCGGGAGATGGACCTCGAAGGCATGGAGGGCCGGCGTCCAGAACAGCTTTCCGGGGGACAGCAGCAGCGCGTGGCCATGGCCCGGGCCATGGTCTCGGCGCCGGATCTGATCCTGGCCGACGAACCCACGGCCAACCTGGATTCGGCCACGGGAGCGGGCTTGCTCGACATGATGCGGGAATTGAACGAGAAGAACGGCATGACCTTTGTTTTCTCGACCCACGACCAGATGATCATGGAGCGGGCCCGGAGGCTGGTGGTGCTCAGGGATGGGCAGGTCGATCGGGATGAGGTGAAGGGGTGAGGGGGGGATGGGTGGCGGCCCTGCGGGAGGTAGGCCTCGGGCGTTTTTGCTTTCGCTGTCTTCCGCTGTCGTCGACCTTGAGTGGTTTATCTGCTTTATTGTGGATATTCGCGGCGTGTTTCCTGGCGGCAACCCAGCCTGGAGTCGCGGAGGAGTTGAGGTTCAGCGGGTACCTGAAGAGTTTTTTTACCGTGCTGGATTCTCCTTCAATCGGAGCCCTGGAGAGAGAGCCGCTCGAAGGCGTAGGATTGAATCGACTGCGGCTCAGGGTATTGTGGGAAAAGAGGGCGTTTGCAACCGAGTTGGCCTACGAATTGGCGCCCCGGGTGCAGGGGGATACAGGGTGGTTGTCAGGGGCCGAGTTGCCGCGGCCGGCGCCGCTTTCCTACCGGGCCTTTGATTTGCGGAGTTGGGTATATCCCGCCCGTGGACGGCCCGAGGGATCCTTTGCCCTGCCGCACAACCTCGACCGGGCTTCCATTACCTTTTCTGCCGCGGTTGCGGATTTTTCCGTGGGCCGCCAGCCGGTAGCCTTTGGCTCGGCCCGGGTCTTGAATCCCACGGATATCATTGCCCCTTTCACCTACGAAGAACTGGACAAGGAAGAGCGGGTCGGGGTGGATGCTGTAAGGGTGCGGGTGCCCACCGGAGACTTGAGTGAGCTGGACGCGGGGGTGGTCTTCGGGGACAAATTCAAGCCGGCGGAGAGTGCGGTGTTTGTGCGCGGGCGGTTTTATCTGCGGGAGGCGGATGTGGCGCCCGTGGTGGTGATTTTCAGGGAAAATTTGTTGCTCGGGGTGAATATGGCTCGCGCGCTTGGAGGAGCGGTGTACTGGCTGGAGGCCGGCTACACTCTTGCCGGCATTGTGGACGACTATCAAAAAGAGGAAAACTATGCGCGGTTTTCCACCGGCCTTGACTATAGTTTCGCCAGCAAGCTCTACGGCTTCGCGGAGTACCACCTGAACGGAGCGGGGTCGGGTCGGGCCGCGAGCTACCTGGGGCGGTTGGGCAGAAGGGCTTATACCGAAGGGCGGGTCTATCTTCTGGGGCGGCACTACATCGCCCCGGGGCTCATTTTCCAGGCCACGCCTTTGCTTGTAGCCCATGCCCATGCCCTGGTGAATATGAGCGATGGCTCGGCTTTTCTTGCGCCGCGGCTGGAATATAGCTTTAGCGAGGATGTCTTTGTCGAGGTCGGGGCGCTTGAGGGGCTGGGAAGGGGCGTGAAAACCAGGGACGCACCCCTTCTGCCGGCGCCGCGCTCGGAGTTCGGGCTGTATCCGGATATTTATTTCAGTTCGATGCGGCTTTATTTTTAACGGAGTGCGCCCATGCTTCCCCAATTTACTCCAGGCGCAGCCGCCCCCAGCGGGTGTGGGTCACGCCCTGAGTGGTGCACCAGAAATAGGTCAGCAGGTCCCCGTCGGCCAGCAGTATCCCGCCCGGCTTGCCAAAGGCGATGAGCATGTGCTCGGCCAGAAAGTTTTCGCTTTCCGGCTCTCCGAAGGTGGCCTCGGTGCCGGCGTCGAAGACCACCACCTGGTTTTCCAGGTCGAACTTCTCAAAATCCTCGGTCAGAGCCACGTGGATGCCCTGGGGCTCGTGGCGGAAGTTGTAGATGGCGGCGACGCGGCCATCGGGGAGAGGGATGGGGGTGCACACCTGGCCGCGCAGATTGGTGGGTCGGGGTGCGCTCCAGGTCCTGCCTTGGTCGGAAGAGAGGGTCCAGTGGTTGTTCAGGTCGTCGGAGGTCCCGTACTGGTGGGTCCAGATCAGGGTGTAGATGCGGCCGTCCGGCAACCGGGCGTTCATCTGGTCCCACCACAGAATCTTGCCGCTGATATCGTCTGCCACCACGGTGTACTCGCCCCAGGTCTTGCCTTGGTCGGCGGAGAACACGGCTGCGGCCTTCTGGTCGGGAGGGCCTTCGCACCCCTCGGGTTTCCAGGTCTCCA
This sequence comes from Candidatus Latescibacterota bacterium, assembly GCA_965219385.1. GTDB lineage: Bacteria > Latescibacterota > UBA2968 > UBA8231 > UBA8231 > CBDCNM01. The sequence continues at coordinate 52,366 of CBDCNM010000002.1, forward strand.
GGGGGTACATCCAGCGGTCGGGAGCCAGCTGCATGAGGACGCCGGCGCCGTTCCAGGTGTACTTTTCGGGCGGCAGATCCACGGGCACCACCTGCGGGTTCGACCAGGTGCGGCCCTGGTCGGCGGACCACAGCAGCAGCATCTCCGGCCGTTCCAGGGCCTCGGATTCCGGGTCGAAGAGATTGCCCTGGCTGGTTTCGAAGCGGGTGGCGGTCATCACCAGGCGGCCGTCGGGGACGGTGCTGATCTTGGGGCCCCGGTAGGAGTAGCCGTCGCCGGGCGGGCCGTCGCCGTGGATGCTGCCCTGGTTGGTCCAGGTTTTACCATCCGCGGAGCGCAGCACCTCGATGTGGTTGTCCGCTGATCCGAGGGACTCGCCGACGTGCTGACAGGCGATGAAGCCACCGGCCGGCAGGGGGGTGATGACCGGCATGTAGGCACCCTGGCCGGGTTGGTGGGATATGGCTCCCTGGGCGATGATCTTCAGCATGGGGTTGTCTCCTCCAAGTTTTATGGGAAAGGCTTGCGGAGAAATTAGGCAATCGGCACGCCGGTGTAAATGATATGCTCAGTACGCCGGTTGTCGCGCTCCGGCCCGGAGGTTAAATTAACGGTTTGTGATACGGTATATTGGTAAAGCTGTTGATGCCGCCGAGAAGGATCCGCCGCGGGAGAAGGACAATTCAACAAAGCCTTGATTGGACCGGCCTCCGGAAAATCCGGCCGCCTGCAACAACGAAAGGAAACAGAAACCATGATCAAAATCGGCTCCAACTTCCTGAGTCTGAAGGATACAAGTATCGAGGACTTCATCCAGACGGTCTACGATTTGAGACTGGATTGTGTCGACTTCCACTACCGGGCTTTCGCCTCTACGGACGCGGAGTATCTCAGCAAAATCAAGATGATGTGCCTCAGGTGCGGACTGCCGATAGGCTACATTGGTCTGAGTGGTCTGTTTGTGGGGACGGAGTCGGAGCGGCGGGAATTGGTCCAACTGTGCAGGGAAGCGCTCGACGTGGCCGCCTTCCTTGGAGCGCCGATAATCCGCATGTTCTGTGCGCCCATGCCGGAAGTGAACGGGGATGGCGATGATCCGTGGCCGGCGATGATCAGGGGTTATCAGGAGGTGGCGGATTACGCCGCCACCAAAGGCATTGCCGTGGGTTTGCAGAACCATCCTTCCACCGGCGATGAGATGTTGCGGATTCGGAGCGAGACCAAGCGGGAAAACTTCAACTTTATCATGGATACCGGTCAGTGGGTCGGCTCGCCGGGCTCTTCTCCAAGGGGGGAAACCGATCCGGACATCGACTTTTACCGCTTCATGGAGCAGACCGCGCCGCATGCTCTGTATGTGCGCACGAAGTTCTACAGGATCGAAAGCGGCAAAGAGGAATGGCTGGACTACGATCGCATCGTGGAGATCCTGAAAAGGGTCGACTACAATGGATGTATATCCATCGTCTACGAAGGTGAGGCGGAAGACCGGGTCGAGCAGGTGCGCCTGGCCGCTAAGTACCTGCGTGAACTACTGGCCGGTCACTGATTGTAAGGAGCGCAAATCGTGCAGGTCAAATCATCTGAGGTTCCCGTCGGGGAGCGCCAGCTCTTTCTCGATTTCGAGGACATCTCCAGCCGCGAAAACCTCAAACACACCCTCCACCAACCGCAAAAAAAAGGAGTGGTTATCGAACCCGAGGGATCGGGTATGGTCCAGACCCGCAGTGCACCTTCATGGGTTCCCGAGGACGGCTGTTTTAAAATCTGGCTCATGGGAGAAGGGGGCGTCTCGTGCGCCGAAAGTGAGGATGGCCTCAACTGGCACAGACCCATCCTCAGGTGCCGCGAGCACAGAGGTTCGCTGGAAAACAGCTTTGTCTCCCCTTGGGGTGGCGAACAGGTAATCTACGACCCGTATGATCCTGACCCCTCCCGCAGGTACAAGAGCATGAAACTGCGCGGGGTGAGCGAGCGCATGGTCAGCCCCGCTGGGGCGCACTGGAAGCTGGTGGACAACCCCTGGAGACTCGCCTATCCGGAAGGCCATGTATTAAACGGTCCTTCCGGATATCAGCTGAGCTGGGTGATATACGTCGAAGAGCATCCCGAGGCCGAACCCGGAGAGCGGTTTTCTGGCTGGGGCCGGTTTCAGACCCGCGATCTGACGGTGAGTGCGGACGGCATTCACTGGCGCAGGCTGGAGTGCCCTGGCTTGCCCAGCGGCGATGAAGGCAACCTGAGTCACGATTGGGCAACCGGGACCTACATCGCTACCCTGAAGGAAGGCGAGATGGGGCCGTATGGACGCTCCATCGCGCTGGCCACCAGCCAGGACTTTGAGCACTGGAGCGGCCCCAAGCTCATCTTCCACGCAGACCAGGAGGACCAGGAACTCGCCCGCCCGGTGATCGCCGAACGCCTGGCCAATCCCAGGCTCATTCAGCCGCAGTACAACGTGCCGGCCGAATACATGGTGGACGTCTACAACATGGGGGTCAGTCGCTACGAGGGTCTCTATATCGGCATGGCGGCCTTCTTCTATCATACCGGCAACGTCGACGAGAATTCGGACGGCTTTCACCACGTCCAGCTCCTCTGCAGCCGCGACCTGCACAACTGGGTGCGCCTGGGAGAACGCCAACCCTTTATTGGTCCGTCGGAAGCGGATTCCGGGGCCTATGACCTGACCCAGATCATGCCCCCCTCAAGACCTGTGTCCATCAATGGAGAGCTCTGGTTCTACTACACCGGGGCCCAGTACCGCAGTGCCCCACCGGATGCGGATGGGAACAAAGGGGCGATCCATCTGGCGACCATGCGCCGCGACGGGTTTATGTCCCTGGATGCCGGTTCCCAATTGGGCACCGTGACCACCAACAATTTTGTCCTCAACAGTCCATGGCTCTACGTCAATGTGGATGCGGGCCAGGGTTCGCTTCTGGTCGAGGTGATTGACGGGGAGGGCGCGGTGGTAGCCCGGTCCAGAGAGATAAGAGGGGACCAGCAACGCCATCCCGTACAGTGGGAATCGGGCGATCCGCAAAACCTTGTGTACCGCCCCATACGGCTGCGCTTCAATCTACAGAACGCGGCGTTTTATTCCTACTGGTTCGACTCAGTGGGGGAAGAGCCGCTGCGGTGAAATTCGCGGTTGACCAGGGCTTCGGGGATTTCCCCCGCATAATCTGTGCGGCCTGACGGAGTTGCTGATCCCAGGCGCCCATGAAGTATTCATCGGTGTGCCCCAGAGAGTGCGGCGAAACCCCGAGCGAGTGCGGATATATCGGGGATCAGCTTTCCAGTTTCTCGCTCAGGTGGCGCAGCAGGTCGCGCTCGTTGAGGTGGGGAATGGATTTTTCCAGGAAGAGTGGAAGCAGCTCACGCGGTTGCAGATCCGAGGTATCGATCTCCATTTTGCGCTTGATCAGGGAGGCGGCAAACTGTTTCTGGAAGCGTTCCAGGAGCATGGGTATGTCCTCTTTTTTGATGACCTGGAAATCGTGCGGGGCGGCTCTCATGCGGGCCTGGATCACTTCGGGACGGGCCTTCAGATGCACCAGCAGGGTCCCGGGGCATCTCTATTTCGTACTCCCGGGTCTCGTGTACCTGAATGCCGGGGTAGTAGTAGAGCGGGCCGTAGATTTCTTCTTCGATGTGAAAGCCGCCCAGCAGGATGTGGTCGTAGCGGTGCAGCAAGCGGATGTGGTAGACCACCTGCAGGCGCTGGAAGCGCTCTTTGAGGACGGGCAGCAGGTCGACCATGGCCTGCTGGGCCTCGGGGTCCAGGTGATAGCGGTCGGGGATGGAAAAGTGATCGTCGAGGTGAAAATTGAGGCCCCGTTTGCGGCCCCAATCCACGAGGCCATCGACCAGGGTGGAGACGCCGGAGTACTCACAGCCTATGGCAATTAGGCGCATTTCAACCTCCTGTGACCATGGGTTTGGAAAAGGGTTGCACCGGGATAAATTGGCCCAGAAGGAACACGGGGGCAAGAAAAAAGGGTTTGACGGGATTTCCAGGGAGGTGATTTTTAGTATACAACTCAATAATGGAAGAATTCTTTCTATCGAAAGGTGGCTCCAATGCACATGCTGCGAATCGGCTTGGCGCAGACCCGGCAAGTGGATGATTTTGAGGCCAATGCCGCGGCGATTTTTCGCTTTTTAGAGGACGCCGGAGAGCAGGGGGTGCGGATCATCTGTTTTCCCGAGGCCCAGACCGTGGGCTACCGGGTGGATATCAACCGGCCCGATGCGCCCGTCCCGGTACAGAAGCTGGATGTCCTGCACGCCGGAGTGGCCCGGCGCTGCGGGGAATTGAGCATGGCCTGCATCCTGGGTACGGAGGTCCCTTCAAAGAGCGGGAAGCCCCACAATTCGGCCCTGGTCATCAGCGAGGCAGGTGAAATTCTCGGGGTCCACCACAAGACCAAGCTGACGCCGCTGGATGCGGTGGCTTATGCGCCCGGCCATTCCTTCGAGACCTTTGAGTTGTGCGGGGTCAAGGTCGGGGTAGTGATCTGCTTCGAGGGCTTGCGCTTTGCCCAGACCACGGAGGAGTGCGTGCGCCAGGGCGCCCGGCTGGTCTTCCATCCACAGAACAATACCACCCGGCCCCAGGATTGGAAGATCCCCATCCACCACGCCATGATCGTGACGCGGGCGGCGGAAAACACCATCTGGCTCGCCTCGTGCAATGCCTGTCTGAAGCCCCATCAAAACTCGCGCTCCTTGGTGGTGGCCCCCGATGGCCGGATCCACGCCCAGACCGAATTGAAGCAGGAGGAACTCCTGGTCGCCGATATAGACATCGACAAGGCCACCCACGCCATGTTCAGATACGACCTGGAGGCCACCGCGGAAATCTTGTTCGGCGACACCATCCAGCGCGAAGAGTTCGCAGCGGTCCTGCCGGCCGACCAGGTCACCGGAAACGCTTCCTGAGGGGAGAATAAGCAGATGGACATAGTGCTGAACTCGAAATTCTTCGCGCAACTATCCGCGTCCGAATTGGGCGAAAAAGTCAGGGAACTGGGCTACGATGGGATCGATGTCTGCGTGCGGCCGGGGCACCCGGTACACCTCGAAAATGTAGACCAGACCCTGCCCGCAGCCCACCGGATCTGGCAGGACCAGGGACTCGTCTGTCCCCTGGCTACCGCTCCCGTGGACTTTAACGACTCGACCGCGCCCGCAGCAGAGCGGCTCTACGCAGCCTGTGCCGAGGCCGGCATAGGGCACATCAAGATAGGCTACTGGAAGTTCGAGGCACCGGAAGATTACTGGCGCCAGCTGGAGAGCGCCCGGCAGGGGTTGGAAGGCTTTGCGCAGCTGAGCGCCCGCTACGGGGTGAAGACCTGTTACCACACCCACAGCGGTCCGTGCATCGGATCGAACTGCGCCGGCGTTATGCACCTGGTGCAGGGCCTGGATCCGCGGCAGGTGGGGATCTATCCGGACTTCGGACACATGGCCCTGGACGGAGAGGATCCGGCCATGGGCCTGGCCATGATCCGGAACTACCTCGTCCTGGTGGGCATCAAGGACGGTTTTCACGCTCCCCAGCCCGAGGGCAGCGAGCCGCTCTATCGGCCCATGTTCACCGTGCTGGGAAAGGGCAGCGTAAACTGGCGCAGGAGCCTCAAACTCCTGGCCCAGATGGAATACGCCGGCCCCCTGGTGGTGCACACAGAGTACCGGTTTGGCGAGCACATCATCCGCCAGGTAGGGTATGCGGACAAGAGCCCGGAGAATCTGGAGGCGGCGGCCCGCCAGGACGCAGACTACCTGAAGAACCTGTTGGTGGAATTGGGAATGGTTTGAAAATGCCGGATTGCCAGAAAATCACCCAATAACCCATCACATCATCCCACCTATCGGTTTCAACATCACCGGCGCCGACGTGGTCGGCGATCCGGATTTTCTTAAACTCATCACCTTCAGAGGACGAAAAAATGGCCAACCTCGCAAGTAGAAACGGCGGGCGGAAAAGCGCAAAAAAAGACTACAAGATAGCGGACATCGCCAAGGCCGGATGGGGCCGCCGGGAGATCCAACTGGCCGAAAAGGAGATGCCCGGCCTGATGGCCCTGCGCCAGGACTACGGCAAAAAGCAGCCACTCAAAGGGGCGCGCATCGCCGGTTCCCTGCACATGACCATCCAGACCGCGGTGCTGATCGAGACCCTCATAGCTTTGGGGGCCAAGGTGCGCTGGGCCTCCTGTAACATCTTTTCAACCCAGGACCACGCCGCCGCCGCTATTGCCAAAGAAGGCATCCCGGTCTTTGCCTGGAAAGGCGAGACCGAGGAGGAGTACTGGTGGTGCACCGAACAGACCTTGAGGTGGCCCGACGGCAAGGGGCCCAACATGATCCTGGACGACGGCGGCGACCTGACCAAGTGGGTGCACGATAAGCACCCGGAGCTGCTGGAGGGCATCCGCGGGGTATCCGAGGAGACCACTACCGGGGTACACAACCTCTACCAGATGCTGGACAAGGGCGAACTCAAGATGCCGGCCATCAACGTCAACGACAGCGTGACCAAGTCCAAATTCGACAACCTCTACGGCTGCCGCGAATCCCTGCTCGACGGCATCAAGCGGGCCACGGATATCATGACCGCCGGCAAGGTGGTGGTGGTGGCCGGGTACGGGGATGTGGGCAAGGGCTCGGTGCAGTCCATGCAGAGCTACGGGGCCCGCGTCATCGTCACCGAGGTGGATCCGATCTGCGCCTTGCAGGCCGCCATGGAGGGACTGGAGGTCATGCCCATGAGCCAGGCCGTGAAGGAAGGCGATATCTTCGTGACCACCACCGGCTGCAAGGATATCATCACCATCGACCACATGGAGAAGATGAAGGACGGGGCCATCGTCTGCAACATCGGCCACTTCGACGTGGAAATTCAGGTCGAGGCCCTCAACAACTACAAAGGCATCGTCAAGGAAGAGGTCAAACCGCAGGTGGACCAGTACACCTTCCCGGACGGCCGTTCCATCATCCTGCTGGCCGAGGGGCGTCTGGTGAACCTGGGCTGCGCCACCGGCCATCCTTCCTTTGTGATGTCGATGTCCTTCGCCAACCAGGTCCTGGCGCAGATCGAGTTATTCAACAACCCCTACGAGATCGGGGTCTGTCGCCTGCCGAAGAAGCTGGACGAACAGGTGGCGCGGCTGCACCTCAAGAAGCTGGGGGTTCGGCTGGACCGGCTGCACAAGGACCAGGCCGATTACCTGGGAGTATCGGTGCATGGCCCCTACAAGCCGGAGCACTACAAGTACTGATTAAAGATCGGCGCGGATCTCTTTGATCCAGCCGACCACATTTGCCACCTTCTGGCTGAGGGCGCCATAGTCGCCTTCGGCCAGAATTTCTTTGGTGATCAGCTTGGAGCCGACCCCCACGCAGGACACCCCGGCCTCGAACCAGGCCTGCAGACTCTCGCGGGTGGCGTCGACCCCGCCGGTGGGCATGATCCGGGTCCAGGGACAGGGCCCCAGCACGGACTTGACAAAGCTGGGGCCGCCAACCTCGCTGCCGGGGAAGACCTTGACGATCTCCACCCCCAGCTCCTCGGCCTGGGCAATCTCGCTGACGCTGCCGCACCCCGGCGAGTAGGCGATCTTGCGGCGGTTGCACAGCCGCCCCACCTCGGGGTTGAGGAGGGGGCCAACCACGAAGTTGGCGCCGCTGGAAATGTAGAGGGCGGCGGTGGGGGCATCCACTATGGAGCCCACCCCCAGGATCACGTCGAGCTTGTTGGCGATGATGTGCTCCTGGGCCTCGACAAAGACCTTGTAGGCCAGGTCGCCGCGGTTGGTGAATTCCACCACCCGGGCGCCGCCCGCCGCGCAGGCTTGAATGACCGCGATGGCGGTCTCGACGTCCTCGTGGTAGAAGACCGGCACCAGGCCGATGTCGAATATGGCGTTGAGGACTTTCATGCGGTCGTGTTGTGCCATGAGAATACTTCTCCCTTTCCACAAACAGGTATGATGTGTCTTTCTTCATACGCAAGGTAGAACAAATCAGAGGGGGCTACAGGTCGAACGGAAGGGGGGTCTCCGGGAAGTTGTGATAGTGGTCTTCTCCGCGCACCACGAGGACCGGCCAGTGCTTGCCCAGGGAATTCAGCTCGGTCTGTTTGACGTAGGGCGGACTGAAGCGGGCCACCAGCCCGCAGCGCCGGCGCCGAGAGGTATTGGGGTGGCTGGCGTGGTAGATCTGGCCGTGGTGAATGGAGATCTGGCCGGCCTGCAATTCCAGGGGCACTACTTTGCTCTTGTCCACGTACTGGTCGGGGATTTCCTGGTTGATGCTGAGTAGGTTGCCGTCGTCCGCGGAGGTGCCGTGGGGCGCAATCCCGGTCTTGTGGGTGCCGGGAACGACCTGCATACAGCCGTTTTCCACGTCGCTGTCGTCCACCGCGATCCAGGCCGTGTGGGCCTCGGGAGGCTCCAGGCCCCAGTAGGTGACATCCTGGTGCCAGGCGACGTAGTGCTCGATATCCTGGGTGGGGTACTTGCAGAAGAAGTGGGTGGAGAGCAGCAGGAGATCCGCGCCGATCACGCTTTCCATGACGTCGAGGATCCTGGAGTCCGTGGCCATCTTCCAGATGAATTCCTCCTCGAAGTGCCAGCTTTGCAGACCGATCTGGCACTTTTCCCTGCCTTCGCGTTCTTCCAGGACATCAAAGAGCCGGCGGAAGTGCGCAATTTCATCCTGATCAAAGACATCGATGGGGGTCAGGTAGCCGTCCTGATCATAAGTCTGGGCCGCATCCTCTAGAACCATCATGGGGACCTTCTCCTGTTTCCTGGAGGTAGAGCAGGAAAAGTGTACGGGTGTGGTAGCATATTGTCAAGCCGGGGCGTATGGAACCTATTGCAATTGCCCAAGGTTGTATCATATATTAATTTTTACAATTGATTGGCTTTCCCGCCGTTTGTTTGGACGGGTAAATCCTTGTGAATTCACATGACAGATATACAGATCAATGAAGACCTCTTCAAAGGGGTCGATTATTTCGCCACTCAGGAACGACGACGAGAACTGGTGAAATTTTTCCAGTTCGAGCGCCGGCGGGTCATCCTGGGGGAAGGCGCCCTGGATACCCTGGGCGCGGAATGCCGGGGCCTGGAAGCCCAAAAGGTCCTGCTGGTGAGGGATCCCGGCGTGGTTGCCCTGGAGGGCTTGGTGCGCACGGTGCTGGAGAGGGAGGGGATCGAGGTAGTCGGGTTGTACGAAGGAATTATTCCCAATCCTTCGGTGGAGAGCGTGGACCGATTTGCCGATTTTATCAAGGGAGTGGAGTGCGACGCGGTCATTGCTCTGGGCGGAGGCAGCACCCTGGATACCGTCAAGACCGGGCTGTGCGCGTCCACGGCCGGCGGCTCCATCGCCGACTATTTCGGCTTTGACCTGTTCCAGGAGCCGGCGCGCTGGCCCCTGATCGGTATCCCTACCACCGCGGGCACGGGCGCCGAGGTCAGCCGGGTCTCGGTGGTGGCGGACGAGGGCGGCAAGCAGGCGGTGTACAGCGACTACCTGACCCCGAAAGTGGCCCTGGTGGACCCACGGTTGAGTCGGGATCTGCCGTCGGTGCTGACCGCCACCACGGGACTGGACGCCCTGGGCCACGCCCTGGAGTGCACGGCCTCGCAAAAGAGCAATGCCCTGGGAGATGCGGTGGCGCGCGAAGCCCTCCGGGTCGGCTGTCCCGGCCTGGTGCGGGCCATAACAGAGGGGGCCCGGGACCCGGAGGCGCGCTACCGGATGGCGCGCTGCAGCCTGCTGGCCGGGCTGTTGCTGAGCCCGATCAACACCGGGGCGGCGCACGCCCTGGGCTACGGGATCGAGAAGCTCTCGCACGAGGCGGGTAAGCCAGTGCCGCACGGCACGGCCGTGGGCCTGGTTTTGCCCGGTGTGATGCAGCACAACATGCCGGCCGCGGCCGACAAGTATTATTATGCGGCAGGTGTCGCCGGCCAGGACCTGGCCGGTAAAAGCCGCGAGGAGGGGATCGTCCTGGCCGCGAACTGGGTGGACCAGCTGCGGCGCCGGCATACCCCCTATGGCTCGCTGGCGGATGCCGGGCTGGGCGCGGCGGACATACCGCGGATGGTAGAGGTCGGCCTGAGCATACGGCGGTTGATGGATCATAACCCGGTGGAGGTGAAGGCACAGGACGCGGAGCGGATCTATCGGGGGGTGCTCGAATAGCAGGGATTCAAAACAGAAGAGATGCTTTGGAGCTTACCTACCAGTTGGTATAGGAGCCATCCCGGCGGTGCAGGTGGGGTGCCTCCCAGAATTTGAATGCTTCCCCGGCCATATCTTCATTGAACTCGACCCCCAGGCCCGCTCCCTCAGGCAGGGGGAACCCCGTGCCCTCCAGTTCGTGCTGGACCGGAAAGAGTTCGGGGTCGAATTTGAACTCTCGGTCCCGCGCTTCCAGCCAGGCGAAGTTGGGCACGGCGGCGCCTAAGTGGACGTGCGCGGCCGTGCTGATGGGCCCCAGGGGGTTGTGCGGCATCATGTCGATGTAGTGGGCCTCGCACCAGCCGGCCACCTTCATGGCCTCGGTAAAACCTCCCACATTGCACACATCCAGGCGCGCGAAGTTGGTCAGGCCCTGCTCGATATAGGGCACAAAGGCCCACTTGCTGGCGAACTCCTCGCCGATGGCAAAGGGCACCGCGGTCATCTGGCGCAGGGCGGCATAGGCCTCGGGGGTTTCGTCGCGGATGGGCTCCTCCAGAAAGTCCAGGGTGCCCGCGGGCAGCATCTGACAGAAGGAGGCGGCTTCGGCCACGCTGAGGCGGTGGTGGTAGTCGATGCCCAGCACCGGGGCGCGGCCCAGGGCTTCGCGGACCTTGATCATCCACTCGGCGGTGAGGGCGATGGACTCGCGCGGTTCGTAGAGGTTTTCGTCTGCGCCGGTGTCCGGATGGCCGGGACCGAAGCGGATGACGTTCCAGCCCTCTTCGATCATGGCCCGGGCTTCTTCGACGACTTCGGGCCCGCTGAGAGTGGAGCCCGCGGTGGGGAAACAGGGGATGGAGTCGCGCTGGGCCCCGCCCAGGAGCTGGTACACCGGCACCTCCAGGGTGCGGGCCAGCAGATCGTACAGAGCGATGTCGATGGCCGAGATGGCGCCGGCGAGGATCCGTCCGCCCTCGAAGTACTGGCCGCGGTACATCTCCTGCCAGAGGGCGCCGATGCGCCTGGGGTCCCGGCCCACCAGGAATTCGCGAAAGTGATCCACCGCGCCCTGCACGGCCAGTTCGCGGCTGGAAACGCCGGATTCGCCCCAGCCGTAGTGGCCGTCGTCGGTTTCGATCTTCACGATGAGTTGGTTTCTGTGAGTGGCCCAGATGGGATAGGTCTTTATCTGCGCGATTTTCATCTCAGGGTGGACTCCTTGTTCTCCTCGCAAATGCTGGCCAGGCAGCGCGCTTTCGGACTCGTAGATAGTAATGTTTCGGGACGGAGAAGGCAATAGGGCTGACAAAGCAATTTGCAGGGCGCTCAAGTGATTTTTAGCTTGACAGGGATCACCTTATGGAAAGTTTATATAGGGGACTTTTTCTCAATAATTCCTCATCCAACAGGAGGTGCAACATGGAAGTTTCGATTCTGACCACTGCCGGGGTCCTGGTGGTCTTTGTGCTGGTGCTCATGGGCATCATCAAGGCCAACCTCTTCATCTGCCAGCCCAACGAGGTGCTGATCTTCTCGGGCCGGCGGCGCACCACCAGAGACGGGGGCCAGGTCGGCTACCGGGTGATCAAGGGCGGGCGCGGCTTCCGCATCCCGCTCCTGGAGCGGGTGGACCGCCTGGACCTGCGCACCCTGCCGCTCGAGGTGAGCATTTCCAATGCCTACTCCAAAGGCGGCATTCCCCTGGGCATCCAGGGGGTTGCCAATGTGAAGATCGCCGGGGAAGAGCCTCTGCTGGGCAACGCCCTGGAGCGCTTCCTGGGCAAGCCGCTGGGCGAGATCCAGGATATTGCCAAGGACACCCTCGAAGGCAATCTGCGCGGGGTCCTGGCCAGCCTGACACCCGAAGAGGTCAACCAGGACCGGCTGAAATTCGCCCAGTCCCTCATCGAGGAGGCCGACGCGGATCTGCAGAAGCTGGGGCTGGTGCTGGATACCCTCAAGATCCAGAATGTCTCGGACGAGGTGGGCTACCTGGACGCTATTGGCCGGCGGCAGACCGCGGCCGTGCTCAAGGAGGCCGAGGTGGCCGAGGCCGAGAACAAGGCCGAGGCCCAGGAGAAATCGTCTGAAGCCGGGCGCCGGGGCAAGGTGGCCGAGGCCCAGGCCCAGATCAAGATTGTCGATGCCCAGAACGAGTTGCGCATCCGCAAGGCCGATCTGGACGGCGAGGGCACGGCGGCGGAGAAGCGGGCCGAGCAGATGGCGCGCAAGGCCGAGGTCCAGGCCCAGCAGGAGGTGGAACAGGAGCGTCTGAACCTGCAGAAGAAGCAGCTGGAGAACGAGGTGATCGAGCCGGCGCGGGCCGCCAGGGCGGCGGCGGAGTTGCGCGCCAAGGCCGAGGCCGCGCAGATCCTGGAGAATGGCCTGGCCGAGATCGAGGTGCTCAGGCAGAAGAGCGAGTTGTGGAAGACCGCCGGGACCAGCGGCAAGGAGTTGATGCTGATCCAGATGCTGCCCGGCATCGTGGACCGGGTCGCGGAAATGACCAAAGACATGAAGATAGACCACCTGGCCGTGGTGGACTCCGGGTCGAATGGGGACGGTGGAGGCGGTTTGCAGAGTGTGTTCAAGCAGATCGGCGGCCTGACGCCGGCCCTGTTCGAAACCATCAAGGCGACCACCGGGGTGGATCTGGCGGCTACCCTGGCCAACGACAAAGAGGAGATCCCGGAAAAGGCCACCACCTGACGAGGACGAGTGCCATGGATATTCTGTTCTACATCTATCTGGCCTGTTTTATCGTGGGCGGCGTGGTGGTCCTGCTTGCGGCCCTGGGCGGCGCGGGCGCAGATCTGGGAGTGGATGCGGATGCGGCGGATCTGGGAGAGAGCGTGGGTTTTCTGTCGTTTGTGCCCCTCCGCAAGATCTTCTTCTTCGCCTGCTTCTTCGGCCTGATGGGCCTGGTGGGCGGGCTGGTGATGGGCACAGTGACGACCCTGCTGGTCTCTGTGGGCATGGGCGCTCTGTGCGCCTGGCTCGGCGATCTGGCCCTGCGCAATTTGGCCGGCACCAGTGTTACCAGTGCGGTGGAGCCGGAAGACTACCCGGGGCTGGAAGCCATGGTCACAGTACCTATATCAAAAGGAGGGCGCGGCAAGGTTTCCTGTGTGGTAAAGGGCCGGACCACCGAACTCTCCGCCCGCCTGCCAGAGGGCGCCCGCGAGGAGCCTGCCGGAGCCTGGGTGCTCATCCTGGAGGTGGAGGACGGGGTGGCTACGGTGGAAGCCAAGGCGTAGCACTTCAGGGGCGGCTGTTGCCACCGTTGGAAAAAACCAAAGTATCAATCACGAGGAGGATCGAGGTTGAGCACTAAAGAGTGGAGAACCCACCATCCCGGCGGCAGCAAAAAGGTGGTGGTGACCAAGGAACTACCGGGAACGCGCTGGCTGGAAGTCCTTACACAGGCCGATTGCAAGGTCCAGATTTGCACCTCTACGGATATTTTAAGTACCGACGAGATCCAGGATGCAATAAGCGCTCAGTGCCACGGCGCCATCGGGCAGTTGACCGAGACCTGGGGCGAGGAACTCTTTGGCGCCCTCCACGCGGCAGGGGGCCGGGTCTACAGCAACTACGCGGTCGGCTACAATAATGTGGATGTAGAGCTCGCCACCCGGCACGGCATTGCCGTGGGCAATACCCCGGGGGTGCTGACCGAGACCACCGCGGAAATGGCGGTAGCCCTCACCTTTGCGGCCGCGCGCCGGGTGGTGGAAGCCGACGCCTTTATGCGCGGTGGTCACTACAAAGGCTGGCTGCCCACCCTGTTTATGGGCGAGCTTCTCAAGGGCAAGACCGTCGGGGTCATCGGCGCGGGCCGCATCGGCGCAGCCTATGCCCGGATGATGGTCGAAGGCTTCAAGATGGACCTGATATACTACGACCTCTACCAGAACCAGGCGCTCGAGGAGTACGTGGCCGCCTATGGAGCCTTTCTGCAGGCCCGGGGCGAGGAGGCTTTGCGTTGCACCCGCGCCGCCACGGCCGAAGAGGTGCTGCAAACGGCCGATGTGGTCAGCCTGCACCCTGTGCTCGACGATACCACCCACCACCTGATTGACAGCGAACACCTGAGTTTGATGAAGGACAATGCCATCCTGGTCAATGCCAGCCGCGGACCAGTGATCGATGAGGCGGCCCTGGTTGCCCACTGCCGGCAGCACCCCGATTTCCGGGTGGGGCTGGATGTATTCGAGGACGAGCCCGAGATGAAGCCGGGCCTGAACCAACTGGACAATGCGGTGATTGTGCCGCACATTGCCTCGGCAACCGGCTGGACCCGGCAGGGCATGGCCACCCTGGCCGCCAGCAATGTGGCGGGGATCCTTAAAGGGTATCCGGTCTGGCAGGATGCGGATGTCCTGAAATTCCTGGAAGACGCTCCGCCCCAGGCAGCGCCGAGCATTGTGAATGCAGGGGAGGTGGGGGTGTCGATCTACGGTGGTTGAGACTGCCGGAAGATTTGACCGATCAGGGCTCGCTCCATAAATTGAGTGCTTTCAAGAACCTGTGAAAGAATGCGAGGCTCTTAGAAAGCGCAATTAGATGTCATTAAGACTCATCCGCCAGGCCCTCAACGGCCGCCCGCCGTCCCGGATGTGGCATGTCCACCCGCTCAAGGAGCACTACGATGTGGTGATCATCGGCGGTGGAGCCCACGGCCTGGCCTGCGCTTACTACCTGGCCAAAGAGCACGGCATCACCGACGTGGCGGTGCTCGATAAGAGCTACATCGGGTCCGGCGGCAGCGGTCGCAACACCGCCATCATCCGCAGCAACTACCTCACCCCCGAAGGCGTGCTCTTCTACAACGAGAGCGTCAAGCTCTACGAGCGCATGGCCATCGACCTGGACTTCAACGTGATGTTCAGCCAGCGCGGCCACCTGACCCTGGCCCACACCGCCGGCGCGGTCAATACCATGCGCCGGCGGGCCGAGGTCAACCAGCTCCAGGGGGTGGACTCGCGCCTGGTCTGGCCCGACGAGATCGCCTGTCTGTGCCCGCAACTGGATTTGAGCGACCACCCCCGCTACCCCATTCTGGCGGCGCTTTACCACCCGCCCGGCGGCATCGTTCGCCACGACGCCGTGGTCTGGGGCTATGCTCATCAGGCGGACAAGCGCGGGGTCCACATCCACCAGCAGACCGAAGTAACCGGTATCCAGGTCCAGAACAACAAGGTACAGGGGGTGGAGACCAACCGGGGATTCATCAAAACCGGGATGGTGCACAATGCCACGGCCGGCTGGGGGTCTACCATCGCGGCCATGGCCGGGCTCCAGCTGCCCATGAATACCTTTCCCCTGCAGGCCTGCGTGACCGAGCCGCTCAAGCCCTTCCTGGACGTGGTGGTGGTCTCGGGCAGCCTGCACATATACGTGAGCCAGTCCAACCGGGGCGAGCTGGTGATGGGCGCCAGCGTCGACCCCTTTGCTTCCTACAGTCTGGATTCTTCCCTGGACTTTCTTGAGGGCCTCGCCGGCCACATGCTCGAACTTTTCCCCTTCCTGAGCCAGGTCCGGGTCCTGAGGCAGTGGGCCGGCCTGTGCGAAATGCCGCCGGACTACAGCCCGCTCATGGGTTTTACCCCGGTGGAGGGTTTCCTGCTGGACGTGGGCTGGGGCACCTATGGCTTCAAGGCCTCGCCCATCTGCGGCGTGACCATGGCCGAGTTGATCGCCACCGGCCGCACCCCGGACCTGATCGCTCCCTTCCGGCTGTCGCGCTTTGCCGAGCGCGCCCTGGTCGGGGAAAAAGGGGCTGCGTCGGTGGGGCACTAGGAGGCATCATGCTGATTCTGGAATGTCCGAATTGCGGGGCCCGAAACGCCGGCGAATTCCGCTTTGGAGGCGAGTACAATCCGCGGCCCTGGGATCCCATGCAGTGCGGCGATGCCGAGTGGCTCAGGTATCTCTACCTGCGCGACAACGCCATGGGCGTGCAAAAGGAATGGTGGTACCACAACTCCGGCTGCGGTCTGTGGTTTGTGGCCGAGCGCCACACCCGGACCAGCGAGGTGTTGCGAACCTACCTGTGGGCCCTGGACACACCCAGTGGAGATGCCTGAAGTGCAGCCCGAACAACTCGTCGCCAGCGAATCCGGTCCAAACCGGGCCCCCAACCGTCTCCCCGAGCAAGAAGGCGAGGCGATCGACCGTTCCACCTCGATCCACTTTTCCTTCGATGGCAAAGCCTACAGTGCCCACCCGGGCGATACCATTGCCTCGGCCCTGACCGCAGCCGGCGTCCAGGTCCTCAGCCGCTCCTTCAAGTACCACCGCCCGCGCGGGGTGCTCTGCTGCGCCGGGCACTGTCCCAACTGCCTGGTACAGGTAGGCGACGAACCCAATGTGCGGGCCTGCCAGCGGCCGGTGGAGGCGGGCATGGAGATGGAGTCGCAAAACGCGTGGCCCTCGCTCGAGCGCGACTGGCTGGCCCTGAACCAGTTGGGCGCCCGCTTCACGCCAGTGGGGTTCTACTACAAGACCTTTATGCGACCGGTTGCGTTGTGGCCTTTGTACGAGGGCATCCTGCGCCGCGCCGCCGGCCTGGGCAGGGTGAATCTCGAGGCTCCCTGGGGCGCCTTCGACAAGCAGTACCTGCACGCGGATGTGGCCGTGGTCGGGGGCGGTCCGGCCGGTATCAGCGCGGCCCGGAGCGCCGCCGAAGCAGGCGGACGGGTGCTGCTCTTGGATGAGAACCCGGCCCTGGGGGGGCACCTGCGTTTTAAATCCGGCGCAAGGTCCGATTTGATCGGCGCCCTGGCACAGCACCCGAACATCGAGGTTTTTAGCGATACCGCGGTCCTGGGCTGGTACAGGGACAACTGGCTCGCGGCGGTCCGGGGTCGGCGGCTGTTCAAGATCCGGGCCCGGGCCCTGGTGGTGGCGACCGGGGCCTATGAAAAGCCGCTGGTCTTCGACGACAACGATTTGCCCGGGGTGATGCTCGGCAGCGCAGTGCAGCGCCTGCTCCACGTCTTTGGCGTGGCCCCGGGCAAGCGGGCCGTGGTCCTGACCGCCAACGACGATGGCTGGGCCGTGGCCGAGGACCTGGTAAAGGCAGGGGTGGAGGTGGCCGCCATGGTGGACCAGCGCCGGCGTGACGCCGCGCCCGAGCTGGAGTTGAACGGAGCAGCGGTATTCTACCAGCACACCATCCAGGCTGCCCGCGGCTCGGGCAGGGTGCGCAGCGCCGCGATCGCCTCAGTGGACCCCCAGGGCCGGATTGATCCGACCAGCACCCGGGCAATCCACTGCGACCTGATCGCCATTAGTGCCGGCTGGACCCCGGCCGCGGACCTGGTCTACATGGCCGGGGGGAAGCCGGTCTACGATGAGGAGCGGGCCGAAATGCGGCTGGAGAATCTGCCGCCGGGTCTGTACGCGGCCGGCCGCGTCAGCGGAACCCACGAAGTCGAGCTCCAGATGCAGGAGGGCCGCCTGGCCGGCGCCGGCGCCGCGGGGTTTTGCGGCCTGGGAAACGCCCCGCCCGACGCCGCGCGGGAAGCCCTGGAAAGGGACAAAGCCCAGGAGAAACAGCGCACCTCAGAGCGGGTTTGCATCCCCGGCAAAAAGAAGCGGTTTCTATGCTTTTGCGAGGATGTCACCGACCAGGACCTGGAAACCGCCCTGGCCGAAGGCTATGACAGCATCGAACTGCTCAAGCGCTACAGCACCATTTCGATGGGGCCGTGCCAGGGCAAGATGTGTTCCATGAACGCCCTGCAGCTGTGCGCCCAGGCCCGGGGGCAGACCGTGCAGGAGACCGGCCGCACCACCTCGCGGCCCCCTGCCAACCCGGTGACTCTGGGCGCCCTGGCCGGCCAGAACATGGAACCGGTACAGCGGACCCCGATCCACGACTGGCACCTGGACCGCGGCGCCAGGATGATGGTGGCCGGCCTCTGGCTGCGCCCCGAACACTACGGCGACGCGGCGGCCGAGGTGCGGGCGGTGCGCGAGCGGGTCGGCCTGATCGATGTGAGCACCCTGGGCAAGATACAGCTTACCGGCCCCGGGGTGCCGGATCTGCTCGAGCGTCTCTACGTGAACCAGTGGCGCAAGCTCGGGGTAGGGCGGGTGCGCTACGGGGTCATGTGCAATGACGAGGGCGTGGTGCTGGACGATGGGGTGTGCGCCCATTTGCAGCAAGAAGAGTGGTACATGAGCACCACCTCCTCGGGCGCCAGCGGAGTCTTCGAGTGGATCCAGTGGTGGGTCCAGTCGGGGTGGGGCGAGGGGGTGCACCTGACCGATCTGACCGACGACTTCTCCGCTTTCAACCTGAGCGGCCCGCAGGCCCGCGCGGCCTTGCGGCAGTTGACCAAGCGCGACCTGAGCAACAAGGCGGTTCCCTATATGCGCGTGCGCTCGGCCCGGGTGGCCGGGGTGCCCTGTCGTCTGCTGCGTATCGGCTTCACCGGCGAGCTGTCCTACGAGGTCCACTGTCCGTCCGCCCATGCCCTCCACGTGTGGGAGGCCCTGATGGAGGCCGGGGAGAAATTCGGCATCGTCCCCTTCGGGGTGGAAGCCCAGCGGATCCTGCGGCTGGAGAAGGCCCACATCATCGTAGGCCAGGACACCGACGCCATGTCCAACCCACTCTCGGCCGACATGGAGTGGGCCGTGAAGCTCGACAAGAGCGACTTTCTGGGCAAGCGCGAGCTGGTGCAAATCGCGGCCGAGGGCCTCAAAAAGCGGTTGGTGGGTTTCAAAATGGTCCTTCGGGACAGCGTCCCGGAAGAGGGTCTGCAAATCGTCGCGCCCGGGGCCGGCGACAGTCTGGACATCATCGGCTGGGTCACCTCCAGCCGCTTCAGCCCCAGCCTGCAGGAAGCCATCGGGCTGTGCTGGTTGCCGGTCGAGGTGGCCGCCCGGGAAGGCACCTCTTTTGCGATTTATCGGAACGGTAAGCTGGAAGAAGCGCGGGTCCACCACGGGGCTTTTTACGACCCCGAAGGCGAAAGGTTGAAAATGTAGGCAGCGGCTTCCCGGGGCTCCCCCCAAGGTGCGGCCCGACTCGGCAAAAGAGTATGGGAATTATATACAGTCCTACCCTTGACACGGGCCCGATTTCTTTGGGTAAAATTCCGCTGTAATCCAAATAGAGAGACCAAACCAGACAGCGCGAATAACTTGCCCGGCTGCATTAGTCAGTAATCGTATTTTTGACATCATTCAATGGAGGGTCTAATGGCACGAAAAGTCGCTTTAATTAGAGCTTATTCGAAAAGTATTGTTTAGATCAAAAAAATCTATACGGCGCAAAAAATAGGGATGTAAAAAAGTGCCATAACCATTTATCTTAGATGAAAGTTACTGACCGGTAATTTTCCCTTAGAAGCCGTCTGAAAACTCTAATTTTCATTTGATTCGTTTAAGTAGCAAGTGGATCATGGCAATCTGGATCAAGGCTTCACTATGGCGGGTCAAGACCTCATAATCTCGGGCATGTCGGCGAAAATTCATCAACCACGCAAACGTGCGCTCGACGACCCACCGGCGTTTAACTACGGTAAATCCGGAGCCTTGTTTGGCGACGACTTCCAAGTCTATTTTGTGCGTCTTTTTTTGGTTGGCCACCCACGTTCGGATGGCCTCGCCTTGGTAGCCGCCATCAACCCACAGCTTGCGTAACCGAGCCACGCCGGCGGCCTTCAAGCGGGTCAACACCTGCTTCAAACCCTCTCGATCCTCGACATCGGCGGCGGTGACCACCACCTGTCGAAGCAAACCCGACGGGTCCACCAACAGATGCCGTTTGCGGCCTTTGATCTTTTTGCCGGTGTCATAACCGGTTGTTTTACCATGCGTTGCGGTCTTAATCGTCTGACTATCGACTACGCCAGCCGACGGCATCGCAGCCCGGCCGCTCTGGCGGCGCTCCCTCTTAGTCAGCCGATCCAACACCAGCGGCCAGACCCCTTGCAGGCTCCAGCGACGAAAGTAATCATACACCGTTTTCCACGGCCCAAAACAAGCAGGCAACAACGCCCAAGGACACCCCGTCTTGTTCAAATACAAAAGGCCGTTGACAAGCTGGCGTCGATCCCGCGGCGGCCGACCCGGACCGTGAAGCCGCCAGCGCGGCGCGGGCAGCAACGGTTCGATCCGCTGCCATTGTGCATCGGTTAGATCGGTGGCATATTGCATACGCGGTGTACTCATCATACAAGCCTTTCTGTTCAGAGTTTGTGGTGAAACCTGAATATGGCTCGATGAGTACGCCCGTTCAAATGCGGCTACATCAGAGGGTTTTCAGACGGCTTCTAAGAGGACGATTATGGCACACCAATCGGACGCGCGTATGTGGTGGTCGGAGCCGCTGGTTTGGGCGGCCGGTGATTGTGAAATGAAAAAAGTCTTGGACGAGGCGCTGACCTTGTTGGCGCGGTGCCCTGCGATTCTCACCCGTATTGAAGCCGACCAGGACCGGTGGGCCAAAGCCAAGAAAAAGATACGCCAGGCCGACCAGCGTTGGCAAGCGGCCCAGACCTTGCCCCTGCCCGGGTTGGTCTGGGACGAAGCGCCGGCGCCGTCGGCCGATACGCTGGAGTTGGCCTCGGGTCGTCCGCGCATGGGGGCAGAGCTGGTCTATGTTTGCAGTGTGTTGCGTGGCTATTTGGGCTCGCTGACCGACCAGGCCGCCAAGGATCGGCTGCTCGATTCGACGACGTTGCACTTGTATTGGCATAGCCGCGGCCTGTATTTTCCGGGCTGGACGACGATGGTAGAAAATGTCAATGCCCTGTCGAAGGAGACCCGCCACTACATCCTGGATGCGCAACTGGCGATGATCCTGGACGAAGGGCTGGACGATTTTTCTCAGGCCCTCCTCGATAGCACGGCGGTGGAAGCCAACTCGGCCTGGCCCACCGATGCGCGCATCCTGCTGGGCTTGCTGGAACGCGCCTTTCGGCGCAGCCAACAACTGACCCGCTTTGGGCTGTCGAATATCCCTTAGAAGCTGTTTTAAAAATGTGAGGGGTTAAAAAAAGAGTTGAAAAGCGCGTATTCATCTATCCAAATTCAGGTTGTCCAAAACCACCTGAAACGAAAGGATGAAGATGAATACGCTCAGACAATATCCGACCGATTTGATCGAAGCGCAATGGCAACTTCTCCTCACCCTCCTTCCCAAACGCAAATGGCATCCCGGGAGTCGCGGTCGTCCACCGGTTCCTCTGCGCGAGGGGTTCAACGCCATTGTGTATGTGACCCAAACGGGCGGTCAGTGGCGGATGCTGCCCAAGGAGTATGGGTGCTGGCAAACCGTGTATGGGTATTCAACACCTGGAGCAAAAAAGGCATCTGGAGGCAGATCCATCCGGCACTCTCCAGAAGGGAAAGGCGCCGTCAAGGCCGCAAGCCCACCGCTTCGGCAGGCTCTATAGACAGCCCAAGCATCAAGACTGCAACCCAAGGTGAATCAAAGGGTTATGATGCTGGCAAGAAGGTCAATGGCCGCAAGCGCCCTCTCCTTGTTGACCCCTTGGGGCTTATCATCTCCGCGTTTGTCTCGCCTGCCGACGGTGCCGATCCGGACGGGTTGAAGGTGTTGCTCAAAGCCTATTTTGCCGCTGGCTTGACCCGCCTTCGAAAGCTATGGGTCGATGGTGGGTATCGCGGCGAGGCCATCAAGGCATGGGTTGCAAGTTTGAAGCGGACGCACAAAATTGACCTGGCAGTGGTCCAGCGAGAAGGCCAGGGATTTCAAGTGATGAAATGGCGTTGGGTGGTGGAGCGCACCTTTGCCTGGTTATTGAATTTTCGACGCCTTTCCAAGGACTATGAAGTCCTACCCCGAAATAGCGAAGCCTTTATTTACATTGCGATGATTCACCTCTTGGTCAAGAGAATCGGTGGAAAATCTGAATTCTAAAACAGCTTCTAAAGATCATTAAATCGGTCGATATGACAATATTCGGAATGAAATGAAAGTAATTATGAAAGGCGTTGACATTTCCTATTATGAAGGGAATAGCAAAACCGATCCACATAACTGGACTCTTAAAGAAAGGTTTGATAAGAGAACGCCTCTCATCGTCCTGTATCATCTCCAAGGGAACCTGAACCAACGGATAGAGCAACCTTTCTTTCTCCATCCACTGCTTCCTCAAAATTACCATCATACATATCATCACAAAATAGAGGGTAACTATGAACAAACACCAGTAAAGTATCGGCTCAAACCATTCGTCCCAAGGCACAGATCGACCTTCGAGAAGACCCTCATAGAAATACGTTATCGCATCAGGATCCTTAGGCGTTATCCATTCTGGCATATTGGGATGAATAAGATTCGCCCAGTCGTTCTCAGCTGTGGCAAAATAGTAAAGACCAGCGATGATAGGCAGGACATATCCGGTGAATCTGATGGTGGGTATAACCGTTGCGATCATCGCCATAATATAGACTGTGGCTAACTCTGAACGGCTGAGGGCAAAACTCCTTCTAAGGGAGCCTAAAATCACATTGATGACCGCAACAAAGACGAGGAAGACAAATAAGGCGGCAGGAGTGCTGAGATTATGGGCAAGGAGTGACCCCTTGATGATCATACTGGAATAAGGAACAGCAATACCCTAAGAGGCCCTAACAAAACTCTTTGAGGTACTTCCAACAGATGAGAATACATCCGATGTCGAGAAAGGCTTCATGGAGATCACCTCGTCGCTCCCAGCGGACTCGAAGCCGACGGAATTGGTGCAACCATGCCAACGTTCGTTCCACCACCCACCGATAGACGCCCAAGCCGCTGCCGTGGGCTTGCCCTCGCCGAGCCAACACCGAGCCGATGCCCCGCTTACGCAAGGCGCGCCGATGGGCTTGCGAATCATAGGCCCGATCCCCTTGCACCCGATCCGGCCGACGGCGCGGGCGGCCGACCCGACCGGCCACCGGGGGTATGCGATCCACCAACGGCAACAGCTGCGTCACATCATGCCGATGGGCCCCCGTCACCCCCGCCGCCAACGGCACCCCTTGGGCATCGGTGATTACATGGTGTTTGCTACCGGGTTTGCCGCGGTCCGTCGGATTGGGACCGGTGTGCGCCCCCCCCCAACCGCCCGCACCGAGGCACTATCGACCACCGCACGAGACCAATCAATCCGGTCGGCGGCCCTCAGTCGGTTCAACAGGATATGATGGACTCTTTTCCAGACCCCGGCTTGTTGCCAAGCGTGCAGGCGACGCCAACAGGTCATCCCCGAACCGCACCCCATCTCTTGAGGCAAATACTCCCAAGGGATACCCGTCTTGAGCACAAAGAGAATGCCGGTCAGCACCCTACGGTTATCCAGCCGAGGCCGCCCCCCTTGGGGGCCAACGGTTACGGGGGGCAAAACCGGTTCAATCAAGGCCCATAACCCATCGTCGAGTAACGGCTTGGCCATCAAAAACACCTCCATATCAAGACGGTAGAAGCAATACCGAAGAGGATAAGAATATAATGAAGCCTATACGCGATTCCAAGGTTTTGTTAGAGACTCTAAGTACACGACAGTAAAAGAGGTCCATAGCGTTGGGCCTGTTTAAGTGGGTCTCGGGCCTGGTGTGTGATCGGTGTGAGTGGGTCTAGGCCTAGTCGAAAGAGACTGATGGCTCGGCGTCCATGTTTTTTGCGTTTGATGGGTTTGCTCTGATGGAGTTGCTCACCCACCCGTAGCGCCCACAGGAGGGTCCAGGCGAGCAGGCCCCTCAGCAGGTGCAAGCGTGGAGGGTGGGTCCGATGGGTGTCTTCCACATTAAACCCTTTGGACTTGAAAAAGCCAAACGCCGTTTCAATGGACCAGCGCTGGCCATACAGAGCGAGCACCTGCTTCAGGTCGGTGCGGTTGGTGATCAGCAGGACTACCTCGCCCCTGGCGGGGCGCTGACAGACCAGATGGAGGGTCAACCCGTCATAGAGGACCGTCTCAGGATAGAACCGGGTGGTGCCTCGTCGCAGGCGCTGGGTGAAGGCGGCCCAATAACGTAAGCGGCCCTCGTCGAGCCTGATCCAGGGGTTGCCCCGCAGGCGAATCACAAAGTCGATGGGTTGCTCCAGCAGAAAGGTAAACCCGTCTCGACCGATGAATTCGCGATCGGCGACTAGGCAGCACGAGCCGGGATCGAGGTAGGCCAGCGCCTGAGTCAGGAGGTGTTTTCGTTCCTCGGTGTTGGAGTTGCCCGGCTTTTGCAACGACGGACAGGCCAACGGAATAGACCCGCCTTGGTAGACTAGTTCTAAAGGCTTTGGTGCATGAATCGGCGTTTTTTGTGTGCATCGGTTGAATAAAGATAGGTTCCTTAGTAGATTGGACATGACCCTCTTGCGAAAGAATCCATGCCTTCTCGTCCAAGGAACCTGTCATGCCTAAAGTATCGTCCTCCTCGCCTTCCGTCAAGCCCCGTCGCTCCAAGGTCGTGTACCGGGTGCGTAATGGGCCCGCCTATGAGGCGGGGCTGCAACAGCGCGGTAGTCTAACGGTGTGGTTTACACCCCAAGCCGTCCAAGCCTGGTATTATCAAGGGCCGCCCCAGCGGGGGGCGCAATATACCTTTTCGGAAGGGGCCCTCCAAACGGCGTTGCCCCTGCGCCTTTTGTATCCCTTGCCCCTGCGCCAAACCGAGGGGTTTGTCGCCTCCGTGTTGGCCCTGATGGGACTGGATCTGCGGGTGCCCGATCACACGACGTTATCGCGGCGACAAGCCGGCTTGGCCGTGGATCTACCGCAACCACGGGGACGCGCACCGATCCACTTAGTAGTGGACTCGACCGGGCTGAAAGTGTATGGCGAAGGCGAATGGAAGGTGCGTCAGCACGGCTGGAGCAAGCGACGCACGTGGCGCACAGTGCACTTGGGCGTCGATGAAGCCACCGGCGAGATCGTCGCGCCGACCTTGACGAATAGCCCAGATGATGCCTCGCAGGTCGAGCCGTTGCTCGCTCAGGTCGGAGGCCCCCGTGGAGGCGTTGGGGGGCGATGGAGCCTATGATACGCGCAAGGTCTTCGACGCCTTGGCCGCGCCCGAGCAGGGACCGCCTATTCGACCGATCATTCCACCCCGCCGCAACGCCAAGATCGAGCAACATGGTAACACCAAGGCCGAACCGTTGCCCCGCGATGAGACGATCCGAGCCCTTCGCAAACAGGGCCGTCGAGCGTGGAAAAAAACCCGCGGCTATCATCGCCGCTCGGTAGCCGAAACGCCGATGTTTCGCTATAAGCGAATGCTGGGCGGCACCTTGCACGCGCGAACCCTAACCAACCAACAGACCGAAGCTCGGTTGGGCTGTGCGTTGCTCAACCGGCTACTGTATCTGGCAAAACCCGAGTCCTATCCGCTAACCAAAAAAGCATAAACCAAAGACGGAAGGGACCAACACAACCACCCTCTTTTCATGCAACAAAGCCGTCCTAAACACAATAGGTTCAGATCGGTTCGCCCCAGCTTCCAATGCGTACGATCCAGGACCAACACCTGTTGTTGGCCGGGGCGAACTAGCTTAGATACGATCAACGGGGTAAACACCGCGGGGGATACCTTACTGCTGAAAAAACGCTGTAGGCGACGATATTGACTATCGACTTGGGCCAGGCCCGACAGGCTACACGCTAGTTTTTTCATATTGACGGAACGAACTTGGAGGAGCGCACACACCAAGCGGCTGATCAGATCGATACGGTGGTGCGTGAGGGGTACCTTCTCTTGCGTAAGGGCTTTTTTTATCGTATGTATAAGCATGGTGCAGCTCCTGTATTTAGGGTTTCGTTGCAATCTTGGTCGATTACAAATAAACCTAAATCAGGGCTGCACTGCAACTTAGATCACTGTCGTGTACTTAGGCAATACCTATAAACAGAGATAACAGCGCTCCGATAAGAATGGACCTGAACGTAATACCTGACACCTTAGTCTCTACTGCGTCAGATAGAGCCTGTTTGCGTATTGAGGTCATTTCAAAAAAGGTGGATCCTGAGGTAGAATAAATTCGTCTCCTACGGCTGTGACTTGTTGTTCACAAAAATAGCGCTCTTTGTGTGCCAGCGAGAAGGGATTGATCTGGTGGGAGTATGTTCCAAAAATCGACGAATAGGTCGTTTTGGAATTGTTGGTTAGCGTACCTTTTGTCAGCAAGAGTTGGGACGGCAATGCTTCAGATGATGCGGTGTTCAAAGGCTTCCCAGACGCCTAAAGGGAGAACGCGATGTGCACCTATATAGTTTGGTCTGGATCGGTCCCCTTCACTTTGCAATCTTCTTGAATATCTCTATCTCTCTTTCGGCGTCCGTAGGTCTTCCAAGATTTCTGTAGACCAAAGCAAGGTAATAGTAGAACATCTTGTCTTCAGGCTCGATTCTTACAGCGCTCTTTAGGCTCTTCAGTGCTTCGTTGTATCTGCCCTCTTGAAGGTGAACAAGACCCAGGTTGTAGTGGGCCTTTGCATAGTCTGGATTGAGTTGAACGGCTAACCGGAATTTTTCGGATGCCTCTTTTCCTCTGCCCGAATTTGCGTAGATAAGACCCAGGTTGTAGTGATTCCGCGCGACATCCGGCTCAAGCTCTGCTGCGCGCTTAAACTCGGTCTCGGCTCTTTTATACTTTTTCTGTCGGGCATACACAAGTCCCAATTCGCGGTGAAAAATCGTCTCTGAAGGCTCAAGGGCGATGGCACTTTCGAATTTCTCTTCAGCAGCTCTGTAATTTCCCTCCTTTGCGTAGAGAACCCCTAAGTTATAGATCGCATCCACCAAAGTCGAATCGAGCGAAATAGCTATTCTGTACCCTTCAATAGCAGGTGCGTACCTACCGAGTTCTTGGTAAACTGACGCCAGCTTGTAATGGAGATAAGCGTTGCTCGGGTCCTTCAGGAGAGATAGTTTTGTGGCCTTTAGCTTGTTGCCCTTTGGACCTAACTTTTCAAATATGGCTATATGTCTTTCTCCCTCCTCCTTTTCCCCCCTCCTGATGTAGAGCTTTCCCAAGTTAAAGTGGGCACTTGTGTGATTTGGGTTAAGGTCTATGGCTTTCCTGTAGTTTTCGATAGCCTCAAGGTATCTTCCCTCTAACTCCAGAGCCGAACCCAGATTGTAGTATATGTCGTCATCGTCTCGTTTTAAATCTGCTGCAGTGAAAAAATACTCACGGGCTTTTTTGTAGTTGCCCTGCTTCAGATAGATTGTCCCGAGGGAGCTGTACGCCTTCACAAAATTCGGGTTTATCTTAATAGCTTTCTTATAAGCCTCTATCGCTTGGGGGGATTTGTTATAAGAATCGTAGGCTAGGGCGAGATTGTAGTGGTCCAGAGCACGTGTTGGGTCTATCTCTATGGCTTTTTTGTACTCGGATATAGAGGCTTTTAAGTCAGAGTAAACCACAACTACTGGACTTTCTTCTGTGGCAAAGGCGCGCTTGCCGTAGACAAACCCAAGACCGCTTCTGGCCTCTGCGAAATCAGGATCGAGCTTTATTGCCTGTGTGTACTCTTCTATCGCCCCAGAAAAGTCTCCCAGCCGGGCTTTCAACGCTCCTAAGTCACAGTAAATCTTCGCGTTATCGGGATCGAACTTGAGGGCCTGTTTATATTCTTTTATTGCATCGGTGTATCTACCCTGTAAAATATACTCTGAAGATAGATGTGAGAAGACCTTTGAACTGTCCGGTTCGGTTATAGGAGAAGATTCGGCGTTGTCGCTTTGTATCTTTTGACCCTGAAAGAGATCTGTGTAAAGATAGATGAAAAGAGCAGCAATCGAAATTGCAATCGCTGCAGCAAGTAGAGCGGAGGTTTTTTCTTTCCTTTTTAACATTTTCAACAAAGGATTGATCTTATTCCTGGCTTGCGCTCTGTCCGTTCCTCTGGTCGAATCCGATGCGATAAACCTCATCCGCAAAGAGAGAATCGGACAAAAAATTTCCTCTCTATGAATCATATAACGATCAAACTATTTTATTATCCCTTTATCCTCGTTAACCACCAAAATACGATTCGCCTGTACGTCTCGAAAGGTCTGAAGAGTGCCACTTGGCCATCGTATCTCCACCAACTCTGCCACTTCCTCTTTCCCAAGCCCAAAGCTGGCTCTGATGTCGCTTCGAGATATGAAACTGGAACTCGACCGAACCTCCCTTATCTGAGAGATACCGCCAACTGTGACCCTTATCCTGGCTCCGATGCCGTCCCTGTTGCTTTTGGTACCCACAGTACAGAACGTAAGCCAGTTGTTCTTGTTGCCGCCGTCATTCAAAAGGAGAGTTGGCGTGTCATCCAGATTCAGTATGAAGATGTCTAAATCTCCGTCGTTATCGTAATCTCCAACACACGATCCCCTGCTGACTTTCTTTATCCCAAATCCACTGCCAGCAGATTCGGTAACCTCTATGAACGCACCGTCTTTATTTTCCAAAAGTTGATTCTTCTGTGCGAACGTCACACCCAGATCGTGGCCGTCAACGTCATAGACGTGGCCATTGGCGACAAAGATGTCCAAATCTGTGTCGTTGTCAAAATCGAGAAATGAAGTGCCCCAGCTTATGAAGGGCCAGCTCGGATCTCCGACCCCCGACGGGAAGCTGATGTCGGAGAATAATCCGTCCCCATCGTTGCGATAAAGCGTGTTGTAATCCACAGCGAAGTTTGTCACAAAGATATCCAAATCTCCGTCGTTGTCGTAATCTCCGAAATCTGTGCCCATACCCGCCTGTATCCTACCGTCGCGGTTGTAGCTGACTCCAGAGAGGACTGAGACATCTTCGAACGTCCCATCTCCATTATTTCGGTAGAGGAAATTCGGCGTAGAATCGTTGGCCACGTGAAGGTCCAGATCGCCGTCATTGTCGTAATCGCTGAAGATAACAGTAAATCCGTAGTTTTTATCACTATCGACCACACCTGCGCTCTTTGTGACGTCTTTGAAGGTCCCGTCTCCCTCGTTGTGATAGAGCACGTCCGCCGCGCCTTTGAGCCCCATCGGTCCGTAAAAGACAGGCATCCCCTTCCATTGACCGTACTGCATAGATTTAGGCTTGTAATGGAGATCGAACTCTATGTAGTTAGCCACGTAGAGGTCTAAGTATCCGTCGTTGTCGTAATCGCCCCACGCACAGCCTGTGCTCCACCTGTCATCTCCGACACCTGCTATATCGGTGACGTCTGCAAATGTCCCGTCACCCTCGTTGCGATAGAGCACGTTGCACCTGAAGTTCGTCAAATAGAGGTCTTGGTCGCCATCGTTGTCGTAATCCGCGGCGGTGCAACCCATGCCCCATGACCTGTCCGCCACACCCGCCTTAAGGGAGACATCCACAAATGTCCCATCACCCTGATTTTCGTAGAGGGCGTTGGCCGGCTCCTGTCCCTTTGGGAACCCTTCGAATCTGGAACCGTTCATAACGTAAAGGTCTTGATCTCCGTCGTTGTCGTAATCGAAGAAGGCCGCGCCTCCACCCTTTGCCTCTACGATGTAGGTCTTCTTCTTTCCGGGCCTGCCGGAGACGTTTTTGAAGGTCACTCCCACCTCTTTTGAGACGTCTATAAACTGAACAACGGCATCTCCACCGCTCAAATCGTAAGATTCTCTTTGCCCGGCAAAGTCCCCTTCTTGACATGACGGAAGGACCAAAAGAACGGTCACAAGAAATCCCAAGAATCTATCTGCGTGCCTTTTTATCTTTTTTAAACTCATAGCGAATTTTAAGTCTTTTAGCCTCACCCCTTTGAAGGTGGGTTAATTTCCATTTATGATGCCTGTTTTGTGGTTTTTCGTTGTGCTATAAGTCGAGCGGTCGAAAGGTGCGGTTTGGTCTTTTCCGTTCGTCGCTTGGGCGGTTGTTTTTGGGGGCCCCGTGGATGTTTTTTAAAACATCTCAGGTCGACTTTTCCAGCTAAGTGCAGCAGCCTTTCCACCCACTGGGGCATGCTCCATTGACGGAAAAGGCCCCAGTGCTCCGGAGCAATGGCAATCATCATGCTGCGATAGGGGTTGGCCATTTCGTTGGCTAGATAGTAGCCTGAACGCTCTTTTTCGATTTTCTCGACGCCGTGGCCGTGTACACAGCGTAAGGCCGCCTTGACCACGACGAGCAGGTTGTAGGCGACCAGGGCCAGGCAAAAGGCAAACAGGGCCG
Source organism: Candidatus Latescibacterota bacterium (assembly GCA_965219385.1). Lineage (GTDB taxonomy): Bacteria > Latescibacterota > UBA2968 > UBA8231 > UBA8231 > CBDCNM01. The sequence goes on from CBDCNM010000002.1 coordinate 82,714, forward strand.
CGGGTGGATAGCCCAGCGTGTTGATTTCAGCATTGAGGGGCTCGGCCAATTCTTGAAAGGCACGTTCTATCGTCCACCGAGGGCGATACAGACGCGCGATCTTTTGAGCCGAAGCGCTGCGTTGGGGCAGATTGGTCAGGATGATGATCTCGGTTTCGCCCTCCCGGGTGGGTTGATCCAGCTGCAAAACGGTACGACGCCATAGATGGGTGCCCCCGTCTTCATCCCCCACGCGGATGCGTTGTTCATAGACCACACCCGTGTCAATACGTCCTTGCTCGATGAGCACGCTGGCTTCTTCCCAGGGCAGTTTCTGATGATGACGTATAATGAAATAAGCCGATCGGGCTTCGAGCCCCGATAGAAAGCCGCGGGTACAAAAGGTGCGATCGGCCAACCATACATCGTTGGCCTCGACCAAGGGGAGCACCTGGTCCAACAAGGCGCGTTCCTGGGCATGCCCCTCTTCACAGCAAATGGCCGGCGTGGCCATCTGTAGGGCGGGGTCATAGACCACCAACGATTTACCCGGTAAGGCGCCCGAGGACAGTACGCGTAATTCATCCAGGCGATGCGGGGTGGCCCCCAGACAATTACCGTCCACAATCTTGAGACGGTAGCCGGGCACCCAAGGCGGAAGCACGCCCCCCATCTGGGTCACGATGGGCCCCATTGATTCCACACTATAGTCTACCAAGGCGGAGGAGGTGGGCGGCTCGATTCCATTGAGCTTGTTGTAGACCGACTGGATGGACACACTCAGGTGGGCCATGTCGGCTTGATAGGCGGCATGCATGGACGGTTGAATCCCACAGACCACCTGACTCATCAGATCGAACACGGTGGAAAACAACAACGCACGGGTATACTGCCGGTCGGCCGTATGCGCGAATAATTCATCAAGCTTTTCCGGTTGCAGCACCCGTTCCAACAGGCCACCCACCATCACCGCGACCGGACTGTGCTCTTCAAAACGCTTGAAAACAGGGTCTAACATGGAGGACTCCTCCAGTTTGTGTGGATTAACTGGAGTTAAATTAATGGGTTAGTGGATGCTCTGTCCACCTTCAAAGGGGTGGTCTTTTAGCCTACAAACTCACACAGGATCGCCCTATCCATCTCCTTCACTAAACTCATCGGGTGAACTCATCAGGCTTGGAAGTATTAGAGGGCCAGTACCCATCAGGGTCTTGCCGCCACAGATTCCCGCACATCCCCGAAATCACACTCCATTCAGCCGCGCCCAAGTCCGGCTCTGGATGGAAGAGGAACCTCTTCAACCCCGCACGTTCTGAGGCCCTCAAAATGCCATCCAGATCTCTAGCCGTCATGGCATCTCCAGCGTGCGGGCTACGTGCGGTGGACACCCAGCAGATTACCTTATCGTCGTCCCCAATAGCCTCCAACGCACGCCGCGTTTCGCTGTACACAACCTCAGAAAAGAACTCCTCCGGGAAACCCATCTCCATATCCATTAGCGAGTGGACGCCCGGAAGCTCGATCCCGAACAACGACTTCACCAACGCAAAACAATCCTCTTCCGTCAGTGTAGGATTCCATTCGGAGAACTTCTGCACCCAGCGCTGAATCGTCCCATACATCCCGTCGAACCCCCGATGCCAGTAGTAGTGCTTGGGAAAGATGTAGTCGAAGTACTTTCCCATCTGCTGATAGTTTTGACCAGTGAGCGAGGAGAAGGTCGCCGTTCGCGGGATACCGCCCAACTCCACTTTGCGGTTCAACCTGTCGATCTGAGTCCGCATGGCCGCCATAAAGCCCAACGCTGTCTCCTGACGCGTCCTCAGCAAGTAGAGTGCATCCTCATTAAGATCGAACAAGATCAGGCCCGCTAACATCCCTCCCGGGGCGTGATAACGAACCAGATCCTGCGTCAAATTGTGAAAGCGGTCTCGCAGATGCGCTATGCCGCGGTCTAAGCGGTCTATATCCACCCCTAAGTGCTGGTAGCGACTGCGCTCGTGATCACGGATCTCGAACAGCTCTCCCCCGTGATGCCACGCTAACTCGTAGTGTTGTTCCCCGGGGCCATCCATGATAATACCGTGCGCTTGGGGATAGGCGTTCATGAGATCTTGAGCGCCGGCTGCAAACCTCACTCCGCCGTAGGGATCCTCTTCTGGGGGACGGATTCCAGAATACATTGGAGAAGTCATGCCCCCTCCGGGAACATCGAAGATCATGATGTGCCAGCCGCGCGAGGCTGCGTCGTCCAGCATCACGTGAAGAGCTTTCTCTTTTTCCCGATCGCGTGGAGCCTCCGGAGGCGGGCTCACACCGAACGATTCATATACCTTTGGGTCAGCGGGGAAGGTGGGAATATATGAACCATCCTCCTGCCTGAAAAACATACGACCCACCGCGATACCGCGCACACCACCGTCCTCCCAGGCGTCAAAGATGCGCTTATAGTCGGCCATGCGTTGTTCGAACCGTTCATGAATGAATACCCAGGGGACCATTGCAGAACCTCCTCTTAGTTAAGGTTTTTCAGATAGCTCGTAAGATCTGCCAATATTCCGCGTGTGCGGGAATAAGACCTTTCACAAGAGTCTGTATAGGGGGGATGTGCGCGTGGTCATGTGTGAGGAAGCGCACACCGATGAAATCTTCGAGGAACTGATACACGCCGTAGAGCGTGCCTCGTGGACGCCCACCAACTATAACCACTCGATCGCTCTCAACGATGATTTGCAGTTCCTCTTCTCCCATTGTGGCAGAATCAAGGGGGGCTATGTCTGGATCGATGTAGACGTGATCGGTTCTCCCTTGGGCAGCCGAACGCAAAGGGAGTTCTATCCCCGTTGCTTTCCCGAACCACCGCTGGAACTCTTCGGCTGCATATTTTTCGGAGGGGATCGCTTCGGGAGGGACTACAATATCCCAACTGCGCATTTGGGAGCAGCCTAAGGTGCCTTGAGAAGGTTGATAAGACAGTGTTTTTGAAATTGGCATATTGGGCCTCCGGTGCAAAGTGCACAGCAATCGTAATAACACCCAATTCTATGAGCTCAGGGGCATATACTATAATATCAGTATCAATACGCCACATCTATAGTTCCAACCTTATCGGTCTTTCCCTTATCAGTATCCACAGAAATTTGATATACATAAACACCAGGAGGAACTATCTCCCCTGAAACGTCCCTCCCATCCCACTCTCGCTCGTGAGGACCGATCAGATCATCCCCTGAATATACTCTCCGAACAAGACGACCCGATAGATCCCGTATCTCAACTATCACAGAAACTGATCCTGTAATCTCAAAGATGTCATAAGATATGATGCCAATGTCGTTAATCCCATCCCCGTTAGGTGTGAAAGTCACAGGCGAAACGCTCACCTCAAGTAGAGACTTATCTTCAACCGATGTCACAACAGATACCCTGTCCCCCCCAAGCTCGTCTGCCGCATTGCCAGGGTTGACCACTTGATGAACTTCCAGAGGCCTGCTGCTGTCAAAGACCCGGGCGTTGAAGGAGGAGCCAAACCTTAAAACCTTAGCACCGAATACCACCTCAATCAACAACCCGGTGTAATTCTTCTCTACTTTAGGGAAACTGACTTCAAATCGATTCTCCTCTAAAGCCTCCACTTCAAACGGAACAGCAACATCGGCTATCCTCACCGAATCGACAGAGGCAATTATAGAAGATGTAGTCATCTCCAACCTGTCGAAACCTGTATCGTCTCCCTCTATTATCGGCTTAAAAGCGTAGGTGAAGCGAGATACCTTCCCCACTTCCACCTGGATCGGAGAAATCTCACCCACCAACTCGGAAGCCACAGGAGGAACAGAGGTGCGAAACTCTAAAAAGTCGACTCCACCTCCCGACTCACCTTTGGGAAGGATGTCGACCTTAAACTGGAAGAAGCGACGGGGGCTTAAAGAGACAATGGGAGTGCCTACTAAACTGTCAGCAAAATCGTAAGGTGGAGACCAGAATGTCCAGTTGTTCCTGTCATAGGTTATCCCCGCCCTCTCGCCAACCTTGAGCTTCTTATATTGGGACTTGGTGGTTACTTGTGTCTTCTCATCCGCGTTCCCTGTGAACTTCCAGTAGAGATTAGGATCGTCGTCCGATCCGCTCCTTGTCTGTATAAGGACCTTTGCACCTAGGTCTCTACTGCCGGACCATCTAATATCGCCCCAGGCTGTAGGATTCTCAAGGTCTATTATGTTAGATACATATGAAGATTTTTCAAAAAACCCTCTCGCATAGACCTCTACTTCTGCGATTTCCCACACCTCACTGTGTTCGGCTATCGCAATATGTAGGAAGGCTACCCTCTGAGGCGGCCACTTTACCTCCAGGAACTGCTTTCTGTTGTCTCTAATCTCAATGAAGGGCCTAGCCAAGCCAGCCCTGGCCGCTGGTTTTGGGACTTTGGGGGAGAGGTGGACGCGAAGATTCCGCACAATTCTCCCCAGATCACCAAGTCCGGATACTAATACGATCCTGTCAATGATAAGTAGTCCGCCAAGATCTATGTTAACATTCCCTGTAGATGTCGACGACCAAAAATCGCCGTCACAGGAGTAGTAGACCGGGTTAAGATCCGCACAGAGGTATGTGGGAGTCTCGAATCCTGTGCTATAGTCCCCGTCAAATGCTACCCCTTCAGTCTCTCTATACACTCCTCCTTTTTCTTTAGCGTCCGGCGCTATATTGTCTTGAGGATCGAGCTCTAAAGCCCTGATCGATCCGCCGTCCATATCGAGTTGAAAGGCCTCTCCTCCCTGCGAACTGTTCCAATCTGACCAGCTAAGCTGTTTAAACACCACGCCTTCACTTCCGACCTCAGGAGGAAGAGGAAGGGTCTCGTCGCCGCCAAACCTGTAGATGATAAGTCCTGATGAATCTTTTGGCACTAACACAACTATCAGGATAACAACCCCAAATAACCTTAATATGTTATTTTTCATCTATTACCTCCTAATATCAATGTCAATACGCTACGTGGACCAACCGATCGGCAGAAGTCTCTTCGGCAGAACCAGAATCGGCATCTACTTGGATTCTGAAAAGATATATCCCCGGAGGAACTATATTGCCCGATTCGTCGTCCCCTGGCCAAACGATGGAATAGGTCCCCCTCGGGTCAGACCTGCGCTTCGAAAACTTCTTGACTACAACACCGCTGAGATCGTATATCGTCAACCTCAATTCCTTATCTGCGCTTACCCTCGCAACGCTGAAGCTAAAGGTCATCTCATCGTTTACACCGTCTCCGTTGGGAGTAATCGTCTCAGGATCAATACTCAAATCTTGGATAATCTCATTTTCCCCCAAAGCAAGGACAGTTGTCGTCTGGCTGTTCACTAAATCCGTCGCATCTCCCGCATCGACCCTCTGCCAAAAACCGGGGGAGTTAGAGTTTTGTCCCGATGCTTTAAACGATGCGCTGTTTGAAAAGATCATCGAGCGGAACTGAACCTCTACAAGATCCACTTCTCGTCCGATGGGATCAGGCAGGCGAAACCAGAGTGTGTCGGGCTGTAAATCGATCACTGTCAACTCTGATAGTGAAAAACTTCTAACCTGGCCACTCTCAAAATCGTCATCGCTGCCTGTGCGCACCTGGAGGAGTTCCATCTCACTTCCGGCAGTGGCTTCTATCATAATCTCATCGAATCCCTGTAATGCCGTGCTGAAAGAAGGACGGATGAAAAGTGAGAGATCTGCAGGTCTACTTATCGTCTCGATCCTGTTGGGCCACACCTCTCCGATCATCCTGTCCGCAATCGGATCGGACATATTGACCCTGATGGAGCGCAAAGATGCGGTCATCTCGGGACTATGCGATAAAATCCTTGCCCTTATAAGCATAAACTCCCGCGGGCTTGGGGACTTTATATCCTCACCTGAAAAACGGTAGGGAACACTCCAGGGACTCCAATCGCCACCCGGTTTAAATACACTCGTTAACTCCCCCCGCCTAAATTGGGGGAGTTTATTATATGCCTTCTCTGAAATAACGCCGCCCTTACTATTGTGGTATATCTTTTCTTCCTCAAGCTCGTTTCCCGTTCTTGTCTCCAACTGGACGCTCGTTCCAGGGGGAGTGTCCACCTCCCACTCTATGGAGATGAGATTCTTCCTTCTGCCCAACTGTATAAGGTCCGAAGTCAACACCACCTCCGGAACGTATCCCTCCCCGTAGAGCATCACCTCCATGAAACCCCCGTCATATCTTAGGTTGCCCTCGCCGACTATCCCGATCTCTATCGTAGGATTTTGGAACGGTGTCCTAATGAATCTAACCTTGGCAGGATCGATCCTGAACTCGTGAAAGTCTGCCCACTTCTTGTGACTTGCTACCCTTGTCCACTTAATGGTGCCGTCAGGCGCCCTTGTCCCGTCAGATATGTCCACAAAGAACTCTTTGATGGATATGTGCATAAACTGCATTGTGTCGATCCAAAAGAGTGCTCCCACATCCTCAAATAAATTGTAGACTCTACCACCCAATATCGAGAAGCTATACCCCGTGCTAAAAGCACCGTCTGAAAGAGTAAAGCCGGGATCCTTCGGACCGGCGTCGGTCTCAATAGTCGCTCTCCCCCCGCGTTCTACCATACCGAGGTTGATATTATCCCCGGGAGTCCAGACTTCGATCTCCGCTAATTTGGGTATCTCCCTCCTGTAGTACCTTATCGGGCCTTTATAATCGGGATCGATCGCCTCGTAATTTTCCTTCGAGATCAAAGTCTCCCTACCCAATATACTCCTTGTGTAGTATTCCACTGCCCCTTTCCTATCGTCCGGCAGAGCATCGTACTCCTCTTTTGAAATCTCCTGGGCCGTGTCAAAATCGCTGTCTATAACGATTATCCGAACGAACTCAATAGGCTCTCCTATGAAAGAGCCGTCTGTTACTGCTTTCGTTGTGGGAGGGACAAACTCAAAGACCCTTTGAGTCTTGTTCGGCTTGACAGTCCTGCCGATCTCCCAGAAATTCGGTATATCCGTCCCCACAAGCGTATACCCAAAGTGCGCTGCGCGATACGGGGGACCGTGCCTCCAGACTAAGACCTTAAACTGCAAAAAGGGATCACCATCGCCTTCCTCGGCAAAACGCAACACTATCTTTGAAGCCACAGCTAACCGTCCTAAACTTAAAGAAACTCCCCAGTCCTCCAGGGGTCTATCAGTATCAGGACCCCACGTCGTGCTTATATCCCCATCTATCAAATTGCGCGCATCCTGCTGGTTCGAACCGACAACTACCCCTCCTTGATCAGTAACAGAGAACTTTTCTGCATCCAAAGCAGCATTGATATTTTTACGTATGAACTTGGAACTGACAGAGCCACCCGGCGAAATATCTGCGATGCCTCCTGCAACGTCCCACGCCTCCCAATGGGATCTAGTGTTAACCAGAATCGTGTTGCCGTCGATAGTATGCCCCTTTTGAGCCCCGACACGGAAAGGGAAAAGCAAAAGTATCAAAACCGTCACAAGAACTGTTGCGCAGGCCCAATAGATGATCCTAATATCTCTCATTTTTAACACCCCTGTATCGTAAAAGCTACAGTTGGGAAAAAGTAAGGGGGGATAAAAGATATATCCCCCCTATTAGGTTAAGTGAAGCCCGTGCAGAAATAAGCTAGTGCATTGTTGGTCCTCCTTGTAATAGGTTTTCCATAACCATGGATAAAACCTATTACAAGGAGGACCAACAATGCGTAGAGCCAAGTTAATCCAGCTGTTACGGCAGATCAAGAAGCGTTTCGCTGTGGCCTCTCCACCCCACGCCCTCGCGGGTCGGGGGGTGGAGAAAACCTACTCGGAGCTGTCGATGCTTTTGTGCGGCGTGCTCATGATTGTTCACCGGATTCGGGAGTTCCAAGCGTTGCATGATTTAGGTGATTATGCTGATCAATTTCCAGGAAAAGAAACCCATGGATCAGGTTAAACCGTTCCTCAACGCCATCTGATTTCTGCACGGGCTTCAGGTTAAGTCGAGGCTATCACCTTACTTCGTTGAAAGCGAAGACTTGATCCTGCCCCAGGTGTCGGTCTCCACCGCAGTCGGCCAGTCAATAGTTTCATCCATTGGCGACAGCACGAAGTCACCCATAAGTTCAGCATTAAACCAGACATCGTGGTTGGGCGGGAAATCGTACGCCCCCTCATAGGCTTCAGAGGTATCGTAGTCCTTGAACAGGTACCCGATGTGTATGATATTTCCGTCCTCAAGATCTACTATTGTGCTCCCCTCAGGACCACGAAAGTCCAGAAACTCAAAGGGAGTTACCTTCATCTCATAGGTATATGTGCCAGGTCCTCCCGTTTCACCTTCGCGGCTCCAGCCGACCTCGGTATAAGATTCATCGGTGACTCCCTTTCCATCCACCAACCAAAACTCGTCTATTGAACCATTACTGGTGTACATAAAGAGCCAAAAATCGTCAATAGGCGGTACAAGCGCGGTGTACAACTGGCCGGTCGAATACTCCACCGCCAGTCGCTCGTCGTCTTCCAAGCCGCCCATGTCAGGAGCCCAGAGAGCACCGCCGCTGTGGTCGGCATCGATCACAAAGTTAATGTCATCATCCAGGTTAAAACGGCCGGGATTCTCACGTGAATTGTGGAGATAGTCATCCGCTACCCAAGCCATCGTGTAAACACGGTTTGTCGACTCATTCCAGCCTACGATGCACTTTATGTTGATATCCGCCAGATCCTTCGCGGTTCCCCTTCGGGCCTCCTGGATATCATCGTTTTCATGAGTTATCCAATACGTGTCCGGGATCATATCCCAATCTTCCAGGTCACCGTCTATTCCCGGTGTGACACCATCGGGAAACTTAACAGCGAAATACTCCACCCCTGGCGGCTCGTGTGCCGAGACAACAGCGGCCACGGCGAATACTATGCTAAGCGCCAAGAGACCTCTAATTAATGCCTTCATGACTACTACCTCCTAAATTGTAGGATGGTTACAGCAAATCTCCTGCTTGAAATAAGCAAGAGAAGCCGGTTTTAAAACATCTCAACTCCCTCTCCCCATCTGTATGAGCATAGGCAACCTCCTTTCTATCTGAACAATTAATATATAGCCTTTATCTATCAAATGTCAAGTATTTGTTTCAGCCTACATTCCGCACTTCCTACCCAGCCGATTTGGGATTTTTCCATTTGCGTAATGTGTTGATTTTTGTCAGGTTATGTTATTCGTTCGGACCGGTCCGCCATGAATACCGACATGTCGATATCAAGAGAGGGAGCCTTAGGTAATTGTTAAAACACTGGAAAATGGGCAAAATCGGCCAATAGAGGCCATTCTGACCGACTGATTTTCTAAAACTGTATCACATAAGCCAATTTTCAATTTTCTTTCTTATTCCATATATAACAATGACTTAAGCGCTTTTTTATTAAGATCTACTCGACGGCGCACTTGGTACCCTTTAAAATCTGTAACAATCACCTAATGCACCCTATCAAGACGTTGAATCAGTTCGACGGACTCGCGGTGATTTCAACTCGGCGCAATCGCCAACAGCCGCACCGGACCCGTTGCCGAAGGACGGTTCCAAGTAATATGCGGCGTTTCGTAATCGGTGCTGATCTCAAACGAGTCCGTGGGGCGTTTGATGAACGCATCCCTCTCCGGCCAGTCCGCGGCGTTTGCCGACGTCACGTTCATGATCATCAGTATCCAAAAGAGTAGGATGACCGTTGTTAACAATTCATTTCATCCCTTGGGTCTGATACCCCGTAGCTTGCTACGCTCCCGTGTGAGGCACTATACTCCTCCTCATGAGCGCGCATATTTTCAAGAGCCACAAGGTCTCACTTTTGGTCTACCCCCTCGTTTGCCCGGCCCAATACCGGAGGGTCGTGTTCAACCCAGAGGTGGATGCGGTATTGCAGAATATTTGTGTAGAGCTTTCGGATCGCTATGAGATCCGATTTTTGGAGATTGGTACCGATAAAGATCATGTCCATTTCCTCGTCCAGTCGGTGCCCACCTATAGTCCGAAGAAAATCGTCCAGGTGATCAAAAGTTTGACGACTCGGGAAGTCTTCAAGCGGCTCCCTGCTATCAAACAACAGCTATGGGGCGGTCCGTTTTGGTCGGACGGCTATTACATAGCTACCGTAGGCCAGCATGTCCGTGAAGATGTGGTCCGCCAATATGTTAAAAAACAAGGCACTCAGGCCGATTACAAGCAGTTACATCAGGAGCAACTGTCGCTATTCTAACTCCTGATACCCCGCAGCTTGCTGCGGGAAGGCTTCATTTCCCGGCAGCTTTTTTTCACCGTAGCCGTCGTGTGATTGTCTAAGAGGTCGTCTGAAAACCATGTTTATTCTAAGAGTCTCTAACAAAACCTTGGAATCGCGTATAGGCTTCATTATATTCTTATCCTCTTCGGTATTGCTTCTACCGTCTTGATATGGAGGTGTTTTTGATGGCCAAGCCGTTACTCGACGATGGGTTATGGGCCTTGATTGAACCGGTTTTGCCCCCCGTAACCGTTGGCCCCCAAGGGGGGCGGCCTCGGCTGGATAACCGTAGGGTGCTGACCGGCATTCTCTTTGTGCTCAAGACGGGTATCCCTTGGGAGTATTTGCCTCAAGAGATGGGGTGCGGTTCGGGGATGACCTGTTGGCGTCGCCTGCACGCTTGGCAACAAGCCGGGGTCTGGAAAAGAGTCCATCATATCCTGTTGAACCGACTGAGGGCCGCCGACCGGATTGATTGGTCTCGTGCGGTGGTCGATAGTGCCTCGGTGCGGGCGGTTGGGGGGGGGCGCACACCGGTCCCAATCCGACGGACCGCGGCAAACCCGGTAGCAAACACCATGTAATCACCGATGCCCAAGGGGTGCCGTTGGCGGCGGGGGTGACGGGGGCCCATCGGCATGATGTGACGCAGCTGTTGCCGTTGGTGGATCGCATACCCCCGGTGGCCGGTCGGGTCGGCCGCCCGCGCCGTCGGCCGGATCGGGTGCAAGGGGATCGGGCCTATGATTCGCAAGCCCATCGGCGCGCCTTGCGTAAGCGGGGCATCGGCTCGGTGTTGGCTCGGCGAGGGCAAGCCCACGGCAGCGGCTTGGGCGTCTATCGGTGGGTGGTGGAACGAACGTTGGCATGGTTGCACCAATTCCGTCGGCTTCGAGTCCGCTGGGAGCGACGAGGTGATCTCCATGAAGCCTTTCTCGACATCGGATGTATTCTCATCTGTTGGAAGTACCTCAAAGAGTTTTGTTAGGGCCTCTCAGCTCGATTTTATCCAAACGCGCATGGCAGGAGGCCGGTATCCTCCGTACTGTTGATGGTATCCAAGCATCGACAGCCCAGGAGAAACCGATGAGCCCCCTGCCGAAAGATATAATAACGATTTTGTCGCCCTTTGCCCCCCTTTTTTCGAGCCGCGTTTGGCCGCAGGCTCAGACGCTGTTGGTCGGGGCGCTGTTAGCCCCGGGTAAACGCACGGTCAGCGCCGTGTTGGAGGTGTTGGGCTTGAGCCAACAGCCTACCTTTCAAACCTACCACCGGATCCTCAACCGCTGTGTGTGGTCGCCCCTGGCCGGCAGTAAGCTACTCCTCCAGGCGTTGGTGGCCGCCTTTGCCCCCCACGGGCCCCTGGTCCTGGGCCTGGATGAGACCATCGAGCGGCGCCGGGGCGCCCAGATTGGGGCCCGAGGCATCTACCGGGATCCCGTCCGCTCGAGTGGGCCCCACCTGGTCAAGGCTAGCGGCTTGCGCTGGCTGTCGTTGATGCTGGTAGCGCCTATCCCTTGGGCGGATCGAAGTTGGGCCTTACCCTTTATGAGTGTGCTGTGTCCGTCGGCCCGCTACTATACTCAGCGCCAGCGCACCCCCCTCACCCTGTTGCAACGGGGGCAGACTATGCTCAAGCTGGTAGCGCGCTGGCTGCCCACCCGCCGGCTGGTCGTGGTCGCCGATAGCACCTTCTCCGCCTTGGCCTTTCTCGACGCGGTTCGGCCCCACGTGGGGCTGATTACCCGCTTGCGGTTGGATGCGGCCCTGTATGACCCACCACCAACCCGCACGCCGCACACGCGGGGACGCCCCCGCGGCAAAGGCGCCCGGCAGCCCACCCTCCAGCAGCACCTGGACGATCCGACTACCCCTTGGCACCCCCTCACCCTGGACCGGTGGTATGCCGCCGGCCCCTATACAGTGGAAACCTACAGCCAAACGGCGCTGTGGTATCACACTGGCTTGCCCGCCGTGCCCCTCCGCTGGCTGCTGATCCGAGACCCGGCCGGCCGCTTCGCGCCCCAAGCCTTGCTCTCGACCGATGTGCGTCTGTCCCCTCGGCAAATGCTGACCTATTTTCTCCAACGCTGGTCGGTAGAAACTACCTTTGAGGAAGCCCGCGCCCATCTGGGCATGGAAACCCAACGCCAATGGAATGAGCGGGCCATTGCCCGGACCACGCCGGTCATCTTGGCCTTGTTTAGTCTGGTCGCCCTCATCGCCAATCGGCTGGCCCCCAAAAGCGCCTCCCCCTGCCATGCCACGGCCTGGTATGGCAAACGAAAACCCACCTTTTCCGATGCCGTGGCCTGGGTCCGACAACGGCTCTGGCAGGCTTTTTCCAACCTGCCCAACCAACACGACCTGATAAAAATCCCTCGAAGCCTACTCAACCGCTTGATACACACCGTCTCGTACGCTACATAAATGGATAAAGTCGAGCTTAGAGGCCCTAACAAAACTCTTTGAGGTACTTCCAACAGATGAGAATACATCCGATGTCGAGAAAGGCTTCATGGAGATCACCTCGTCGCTCCCAGCGGACTCGAAGCCGACGGAATTGGTGCAACCATGCCAACGTTCGTTCCACCACCCACCGATAGACGCCCAAGCCGCTGCCGTGGGCTTGCCCTCGCCGAGCCAACACCGAGCCGATGCCCCGCTTACGCAAGGCGCGCCGATGGGCTTGCGAATCATAGGCCCGATCCCCTTGCACCCGATCCGGCCGACGACGCGGGCGGCCGACCCGACCGGCCACCGGGGGTATGCGATCCACCAACGGCAACAGCTGCGTCACATCATGCCGATGGGCCCCCGTCACCCCCGCCGCCAACGGCACCCCTTGGGCATCGGTGATTACATGGTGTTTGCTACCGGGTTTGCCGCGGTCCGTCGGATTGGGACCGGTGTGCGCCCCCCCCCCAACCGCCCGCACCGAGGCACTATCGACCACCGCACGAGACCAATCAATCCGGTCGGCGGCCCTCAGTCGGTTCAACAGGATATGATGGACTCTTTTCCAGACCCCGGCTTGTTGCCAAGCGTGCAGGCGACGCCAACAGGTCATCCCCGAACCGCACCCCATCTCTTGAGGCAAATACTCCCAAGGGATACCCGTCTTGAGCACAAAGAGAATGCCGGTCAGCACCCTACGGTTATCCAGCCGAGGCCGCCCCCCTTGGGGGCCAACGGTTACGGGGGGCAAAACCGGTTCAATCAAGGCCCATAACCCATCGTCGAGTAACGGCTTGGCCATCAAAAACACCTCCATATCAAGACGGTAGAAGCAATACCGAAGAGGATAAGAATATAATGAAGCCTATACGCGATTCCAAGGTTTTGTTAGAGACTCTTAGAAGTGTTTCCTCTTTCGAGTAGATTCTGTGATATATTCAAGCACACACACGGAGTCTTTATTGGCCCACTTTGCAGATGCTCTTTGAGACTTACCTATTCTTACAAACCGGCGTACATTGTCATAAAGACGAAGTGGTCGGTTTGGGATTTTCTGTCTTCTTGGAATGTTTCAGAGGATACCCTATCGAGCCTAAGACCGAGTTGGGTGATCAGCCGGTAACCTACGTAGTCCCCTACATTGGACAACTGCACCGCAAAGATAGTGTTGAAGGAATCCCCCGTGAAGTCCCCCTCGTCAAAGTTCCCTTTAACGTTCCCCTCATCATCGACGACCTTTAACGTCTCATCGAGGAGCATATCCTGGGAGAAGAGCTGTTCAAGCCCGACCTCAATGTTAGTTTTCCTAAGGACCGGAAACCCGAAGACCAGGGAGAATAGACCCGTCCATTCGTCTCGTTCCCTCCCGCCGATGGCGTAGGGGGTATTGTCCTTGAAAAGTTCGCTTTTGAACTTCGGATGGATCATCAAGTCCCCGACTCTGTAGACATAATCGACCTTGTTGATGATGCCCAAAAGGCGAGTGTCCTTTTTAATATCGATTTGGTCTTCATCACGTCTTTGGTGAAGTATCTCGTATTTGAACTTATTGACGAAGTTCATCCCCCAGTTGGAGGCACGATCGTATCCGAACCAGGCGGTATTTATCCAGGTGTCCTCGGCCGCAAGTTGGTCTTCAACTTTTTGATCCGACCCAGACGACCTCGGGGACTGCATCCACTGGATGAGATCGTCCTGGACGTTGTCTTTGACCTTTTTGATCATATTGAAGAGGCGAAACCTGCCGATATTTGCGTATTCCCTTTCGAATGTGAAAAATCCATACGTGGTCAAATTTCGTTTGTCACTCGATATGAGAAACTCGCGCTCTTGGCCCACTGTCAGCCTTATATCGGGCGTTATGTAGCCTCCTAGGTAAGCGTTATATCCCTTTCGATCCCTTTTGTAGGGATAATCCGGCTCGTCGTCGTTTTCAAACCTGTCTATCCATCCGTTGTTGTTCATGTCCATTCCGAAGAGGTATTCGGGGCGGTCTGAGCTATATCTGAGGAAGGGTTCCTCGTAGTCGGGGATGGTATTCTCCCGGAATCTGGTGCTGTTTTGATTGAAGTCAGATATGGAGTCGTTATTTTCGTCCCATCCGGGGAAGACGGCCTCGTCGGCAATCCCCTCCAACCCCTTTGATTCAAAAGCTCCCATTTCACTTGAGGTCCTGCTGTCCTGAAATATCCGCTTTTGGTCGGGCTTCCTGTCCTGATCATCGTTGTCGTCCACAAAGTCGTAGATGCTCTTCGTCTCGTCCTCGTAGTCGATCCTGCCACTACCCCTTGCGTCCACGATAAAGGGGCTCGTGTTATAGTTATCGTCCATATAGAAGCCCTCTGCAAAGAAGTACCAAGGATAGGAGTTCTTCGAAAGGTTCATCATCCACGCCTCGGACGCCTTATCGTCGATGACCCCCG
This sequence comes from Candidatus Latescibacterota bacterium, assembly GCA_965219385.1. Lineage (GTDB taxonomy): Bacteria > Latescibacterota > UBA2968 > UBA8231 > UBA8231 > CBDCNM01. Next base: position 97,854 of record CBDCNM010000002.1, read on the forward strand.
AAAAGGAGTCGTGCGTCTCGAAGCGGATGTTGGGATATTGTCTGAACTGGTGGTTCACGTCGAACTCAGTGTAAAGGTTGAATCCCCAAAGCTCGTTCACCTCTAATGTGAAGCCGTAAACCTGGTTCGCCGTGGGCAGCCCGTAGTTAAAGACGACCTCCCTCTTGTTCGAGGCGTCCTTGACGTTTCCCGCGGCACTGGTCACCAGTAGGAAGATCGGCTGTCCATCCTTATTGGTCTGTCGGTCAGATGTCATCTCTACTTTGTAGTCATTGACCAAAGTCAGCCTAAACCTGATATTTTTGATGTTATTTACAGCATCACTATCGTCCAATATCTCCATCAAATCGGGCAGGTTGTATCGAATCATTATCTCTTCGGTTCCGTCTGCGGCTCTCACCCCCTCCCGGGGAGTGCCGCCCTCTATACCGGGCCTGAAACCTATCTGGTTTCCCGATAAGACCGTGTCCCTGTCGCTGATTTTGGTCTCTATCTCTACATCATCGGAAATGAGGATGGCACCGCCTGTGTTGTCCTCCGGGGAGTCGTCGCTTAGCCGGATGGTTATGATGCTGATCTTATCCTGCAGCTGGCCCGAGGTGAGGAACCCCTTAAACGGATTGCCTTTGAAGCTTTCCAGTGTGCCTCTGCCGTTGTGAGCATTGACAAACGTCCCCCCCACTGTGACGAAATCCCCGACTTTGACCTTCGCCCTGCCCCCTATCAGATTAGTATAGTCATTAATAACAACGGGATTTGGGTCCGTCCCGAAGCCCGGAGCGTTGATCCTGGAAAACAGGGCGGTAGCTGAGGAATTGTCCGACAGAAAATCGACCTGAGCACCTCTGAAGGTGGACTTTCTAAATGTCATCGGCGTTAGGGTCGTGAGTATCTCATCGCCTAGGGTGATGGAGTAGAAATACTCTCCCTTCTGGTCCGCCGAGATTATAAGCGAGCGAAAGAAGCTGGCATACTGTGCCCTTCTGAGGATACTACTATTCTCAGTTGACCTCGGGTGCTCCTGTTTCCAGTCGTATACCAACCACCCTCTGGTTATAAAATTCCCATAAAGATCGTAAAAGTAGTCTCCCTCAAGATCACGATCTACATAGCGTTGGTACGTATTCTTGCTGTAGTTAGTGTAGTCCCACGTCTGCCATTGATATTCCTGGTATAGTTCCTGCGGGAGATACCAATCCTTCAGGACAGGATCCAAAGCGCCGAAGAGTATCCCTGGCCCTTGAGGTCGAAACGCCACCTTGCCCCTTTGTCTCTGCCCTAAGCGACTGCCGTAGTCCTGCTGGGGAAAGGCGCGTCCCCAAGAAAGGGCGAGCAAAAGGAGACAAACTATCGCACTACCCAATATGGTGTGACCTTTTAACATTTGGTCTCCCTCCTAATCTTCTATCTCCTATTCGTAGGGGCGAGGGAACCTCGCCCCAGGGGCTGGGTTACCCAGCCCCTACATTTCAAGTAGGTATAATCTAGCACATAAAGCCACAAGCCATCTCTGCAAATGCGGTAGTTTACTATTGTAACCCAGCGTAGATGATCACAAAGGTGGTGGTACCCGTCTCCACCTCGTTCCTCTTCGCGATATCCAGGTCCTTCGCTTTGATCGTCTCGGTCAATGTCCTTGTAAAGCTGAAGCCCGTCTTCATAATAAGCTTATATCCCAGATAGTCCGTCAATGTAGACCACTGTACCGCAAGTACAGAGTTGTTAAAATCGCCCGTGGGTCCCACAGTTCCCCGCTCCAGGAGCTCGTCCTCATCTGCTCTCAATTCGGTAAAATGCACAAATTCTGCGCCTAACTCCACCAACGTCCTTTGAAGCACGGGGAACTCCAGGATCAGGGAGAATAACTTCGACCAGTGTCGCTCATCCTCATCACGATCTAAGAATGGCGTCTGTCTTAAAAATTCGCTTTTAAATCTGGGCCGGATAAAAATATCGCCGATCGAGTAGGTATAGTCCGCTTTATTTATAAGCCCAAAAAAGGATGAGGTATCGTTTAAGGGACTCTTATCCAAAGCCCTCGGATCTGAAGATTGTTGGCTGAACGTCTCATATTTGATCTTGTTGATAATGTTCAAATTGGAGATTTTAGTGTAGTCCAACCCGATCCAGAGTGTATTCACCCAGGTGTCCTGGGCGGGTAGGATGTCAGGTACATTTGGAGGTATCTGCACTCGTGTAAATGATAATAGCGGCGGCTCGCGGCGGTCGTCGGGGATGTTATCCTTGGTCCTCTTTAACATCTCGAAGACCCTGAGCCTCCCCAGGCGCTGGTAGTCCTTATCCAATGTGAAGAGTCCATAGGTGGTTATATTCTCCTTTTCGGAGGATAGAAGTTCCTCGCGGGTCTGACCTACCGAGAGCCTCGCGTCGGGAGCTACGCTCGCTCCGATGTAGGCGTTGTACCCGCGGTGATCCCTCTTGTAGGGGAAATCCGGCTCATCGTCGTTTTCGAACCTGTCTATCCAGTTGTTGTTGTTCAGATCGATGCCGAACAGAAACTCCGGACGGTCCACGCTGTACCTTAGGAACGGCTCCTCGTAGTCAGGTATGCTGTTGCTGACCGACTTGTTGTCGTTTTGGTTGAAGTCGGATATGAAGTCGTTATTCTCGTCCCAGCCGGGGAAGTTAGCCCCGTCAGGGCCCCCCTGCAACATTCGTGTCCAGTCTGGTGTCCTATCCTGATCGTCATTATCCTCTACAAATTCGTACAGAAACCTCGTCGGGACATCGTAATTGATATTCCCCCTAGTATTGACAATAAAAGGACTGGTGGAATAGTCGGGGTCCATAGAGAAGACTTCCCCGAAGAAGAACCACGGGTAGGAACGGTAGGAGAGGTTCGCCATAAGCGCCTCCGATCTGGAGGAGGCGACATCAAAGTTCTCTTCCTCGGTGAAGAGGGCGAGGTTGGGATATTGTCTGAATCTGTGGTTGACGTCGTACTCCGCATAAAGGTCAAAGCCTCTAATATCGTTCGCCTCCAGGGTGAAGCCATATATCTGATTGGCCGTCGGCAGTCCGTAGTCGAAGACGATCCTCTGCCGGTTGGAGCTGTCCTTTATGTTATCATCCGCCCTTGCGATATCCAAAAGCACGGGCGGTTTGTCGCCATCTATGATCTCTCCTGTTAGGGGAGGAACTGGAACGATGTTCTTCCCCGTCTGCCTGTCCGACCACACCTGAACCTTAAAGTCGTTGGCCAGGACCAGGTCAAATGTTACCTTCACGATCTCGGTCGGATTCGGTCCGGTGTACGCCGGGTCCGTGAAATCGTAGTTGATCACTATCTTCTCGGTTCCGTCCGCTGACAGGAACCCCTCCTCCTGAAATCCTCCCTCTATAATCGGCCACCTGGTCGGATCGCTTGTGACATTTCGTAGCCTTAGAGTTTGGCGAACTCCGGTCTCGAAATCCTGGCGGACTATAATTATATCCTGCTCGAACAAGGCTGTCCCCCCGACCTCGTCCTCAGGAGAATCGTCTGAAAGGACGACGGCGATAGCCGTGACGGGACGGTCAACTTGGCCCTCACCGAGCGTGCCCTTAAAGGAGCTCCTGTCGAAGGCATCTAACGTAGATCGGGTATTGTGAGCGTTTATGTACGTTGCACCGATCTTGACAAAATCGCCGATCTGAGCCGTCGCCCTGCCTCCGAGCATATTTGTGCTATTAGTCGTCCTGCTCGGGCCAACCGTCTCGCTGAGTGCAGGACTCGAAATCCGCGAAAGTAACACAGTTGCCTCATACTTATCCGACGCGAAGTCCAACTGCAGCCCGTTGAAAGAGGGCTTTGAAAAGGTCATAGGGGTCAGAGTGGTTCTGATTTGATCGCCCACGGTTATGGAGTAGTAGTACTCCCCCTTCGAGTCGGAGGCGACCAGCACCCGGCTGAACCAGTCATTGTACTTTCCATCCTTAAAGAGGGCGTTTCCAAGCGGAGCAGGTCCCTGCTGCCTCCAGTCGTAGATCAGCCAGCCCTTCGTCACATAGTTTCCGTAGAGATCGTAAAAATAGTCGCCCTCAAAGGCGGTATCCACGTAGCGCTCGTAAGGGACCCTGGCGTAGTTGGAGTACTCCCACGTCTTCCACTGGTACTCCTGGTAGAGCTCCTGGGGAACGTACCATTTTTTCACTGCAGGGTCCAGTGCTCCGAAGAGCACACCCGGCCCCTTCGGCTCGAACGTGACCGCGCCGCCACGCCGCGCCCCCGTGCGGACGCCGTACGTCTGAGAATGGGCGCGGTCGCTAAAAACTACGACCGAAAAGACGAAGACCAACACCCCAACTAGGAACTTCCTTTGAAGTCCTGAATACTCTCTTGACATCGCGATACCTCACCTTGGCTAAAGGCAGCAGATAGGACACCACCTCCCCCTGCCCCCTATCCACTACCTACTGCTTTAATACACTACCGATACGATTTCGCTTGCTACTTCAGTACCCGTGTCTGCATTAACTTCTACCCTGAAGATATATGTCCCCGGTGGCAGTAGATTCCCACCTTTATCCGTCCCGTCCCATTCCCATAGTTTCCTATCCCCACTTTTGGGAGGGTAACTTCCGCTTTTATCGTTACCTGAGTATACCTCCTTGAGGAGCCTCCCCGAAAGGTCGTAGATACCCATCGAAACCTGCCCCTCTCTGGTTAAGCTCGTAATATCGTAGTTTATGGTGGTAAAGTCGTTGACCCCGTCCCCGTTCGGCGTGAAGGGATTCGGAACCACCAGAAGGTTGATCAGAAGCTCCTCCTCTATCGGCACCTGCACCACGAGGTTCGCCGGGTTGTGCACGAGGGGAGCGCCCTCCATTATATCCACTACGTTGCCACCTACCGCCTCCTGGGAGATATCAAGCTCGCCTGTGACGGCATCTATGTTCAACGCCTCGCCGACAAACGCCGTCCCGATCCTGAGCACAATGCCCCTGAAGTTCACCCTTACGACCGTTATCTCCCCCGCCTCTATATCGCTCCTTTGGACCTCGGGGAAGCTGATAGAAAAGCGATCCTCCTCTACAAAGTCCACGCTAAAGTCCTTCCGACTTACGGGCAGATCGGTAAGATCTGCATCGGAGAAGTCCTGGGAGGCGCTCGTCCCGTCCGGGAAGATCATCTCTATTTTGTCGATGGACACCACCCTGACGGGGGTTGTGATCTGGAAGGAGCTGAACCCTTTGTCGACGCCCGGCCGCATATCGGGCAGGATCGAATACTCAAACTCGGTGATTCGTCCCAGACCCACCTGTCGAGGGGAAATTTCGGCTAATATCTCCCGCGCAAGGGGAGAAGCGGAGAAGTCGAAGGACAGCGCGCTGACGCCCTTCGCCAAAAAGAGCTCGTCGCTTGAGAAGTCAAGCTTGATCTGGAAGAACCGGCGCGGACTCGGAGAGAGGATCTCCACGCCCCCTTCTCCCAGCACTACCTGCCCTTCGGTGGCGATTCCAGCGGGAGAATAGGGCGGCGTCCACAGGCTCCAGTTTTCTATGTCATCCCTTACCGAACCTTTTTCTTTCTCTAACGTCACGCTCTTGGTCTCGTAGTCGGACTGGGTGAGGGATATGGCGTTCCTCTCCTCCAGACTCAATTCGCGGAAGGTAAGCATAGCGTCTGCCACACTTAGATTATCAAGTTCAGATACTATCTCCCTTTCCCTTGAACCCTCGTCGAGGTCTTCTATGCTCTTCCAAGGCACTTCCTCGCCCTCAGGATCGATCTTCTGCTTTTTTTCCTCATCGAGCCTGACTCGATTGAACACCACGGGCGTGCTGTCCACTCCGCTCCTCGTCCTCACTGTGACTTTGGAGGGTACGGCATCGCCGATGCTGTCCTGCGCCCAGCGTATCTTACCCAAAAGGGCGAAGGCCTCTCCCAAATCTAATATATCCGACAGATACTTCGCTGTTGGCACGAACCCCTGTCCGAAGACCTGGAACTCCGAAATCTCAAAGCCGACGGTGGTCTCTGATGTAATCTTGATGAAGCGTACAAGCTGAGGGACTATCGGCAAATCGACGACAGGTTGATCGTTTTGCAACTCAAGCAGGTAGGTCGTATATATCGGCCTCCCCCCGCTTTGGGTCTCATCGCTGCCATCGTTCAAAGAGAGTTTATACGCCCTTATAAAATCGTCCTGAAACGGGAAGTCGGGGGTCGGAAAATCAGGATCGGCGTTTCTGGGGAAAAACTTTATCCTACTCACGCCGAACTGCGATCCCAGATCGATTTCTATTACTACCCCGAGGGTGTAGACCTGCTTCAGTTCGGTGCTCTTCCTCTCAAAGGCGGTGCTGGGGTTATTATCTATCATCTTTTTCAGATCCTCACCGATGTCTGCCACCACAGTGGGAGCTGTTACCGAACCTCCCCTGTCGAGGATCTCCAGGGAGATGTTTTCTGTGCTATCCACCTTCTGGGGGAATATCCAACCCTGTCTGCCTTCGAAATTAAAATCGATGACTCCGCCCGGTGTGTTCCCACTTTCCACTTCCTTAGAACCCACTATAAACACGGGTGTAATGCCTCCGCCACCGTCTGCCCAAGATTTTCCCTGATCTCCGCCGAGGATGATTATTTCCTTTGCTTGGCCATTGCTGATTAACAAAGAAAGACAGATCAAACTAGCCGGAGCAAGTAGTAGAATTCCTCTTTTAATGCCCATCGAGATCCCCTCCTAAAGTCATCGGCGCTACCGAATTCCAGCAAACATTAATTAGACATGTTGCGTAATAATCTCTTTAACAACTCAAGCAAGCTCAGTTTTAGATAGTGGCTACTTGTCAATGGCCACGACATCGTGGACAGTTTTTGGGGCTAAATCTAACCAAGCTAATGGTCAGGACATCGTGGACGTTTCCGGCGGAAAGCAGGTAGTAACCGCTGCATCGTTTGCTGGAGTTTGAAACGACGTTTTTGAGTTGTTTCCAGGCCGCCTCCGCCTCTGTCTGGTATTTGATCGTCAGGATTTGCTCGGCGGTATCCACCGTTGCCCAGACATATTCGCCGACCCAACGGGAGCCGACCGACCAGATTTCGTTCAACAGGCGAATGTTTCCATGCACGTCCACCTTGCGAATGAAATGGATGCGTCCTGCTGTAATCGGCAAAGGATCGGGGATCAAACAACGTAAAGAGGCCGTAAGTCGTATCGGTTGAAAGCCCCGACGCATTTGTGCCGGTGTCTTGTCTTGTAGACAAGGCGGCGGTTGGTAGCGGGTATGATACCACCATAAAAAGGTCGGAATTTCGGCCTGGACGTGCGCCAAGTCGCGGAATTTCTGCCGCGACCAGAAAGCGCTGACCCACAGGCTGTGAAAACGTTCGATCCAGTAGTTGCGCTTGGCTTCGTGGACGGGGATGAACAACGGTTCGATGCCGACGAACAGGCATAAGCGCACGACTCGACCGATCACACGCGGATGGGTATGCCCCCCGCAGAAGGCATTTTCGTTGTCGACCTGTTGGATGAAAGGCAATCCCAAATTTGCCCAGGTTGATAATAGATGCATACCGGCCCGCGTGCTGGTTTTGTCGGCATATTGCGATAAGTGCACCGCATGGGTGTAATGATCTATCGTATGAAAATTTTGGATCTCTTCGCCGCCGTGGACGTGACGGGTGATAATGTCGGTGGCGTGGATGGCATTGGGAGCCCAGGCTACCGGTTCGGGGTAATAGCAGGCCGTTGAAAAACGGGTGTTTTGCAGATTATATCGTGTGTTTGACCGGAAAAGACGGCAACCGACCTCAAGACGCCCTTTATAGATAAATGCCCGCAAAGCGCGGTAGCCTTTTCCCAGGCGATTCAATGCCGATTTGAGCCGGTTACCAAAGGCCCCCAAGGCTGACCATAGCCTATGGAGCCCCCTCGGCGTCCCCAGGCCGGTGATGTTGCGCATCACCAGCCCGAGATTGAAGGCGCCGCCGTGAATACACAACCGTTTGTAGATCGGAGACGGGCCGCGCAGGTGGGTACGACGCATACCCCCGGTTTCATATATATGGGCGAAACTACGTTCCGTATACTCGGCGCGACGCCGTTGCAGGGCTCGGCCACGGGCCCCGCATATGCGTCGACGGTTGCCATACACCGCCGCCTGCGCCTCGGGATCCTTTTTCCACCGGCGGTGCCCGCGATCAGGCTCGGAAAGGTAACTGCGGATCTGAGCGCTCTTCAACGTCTTGGCGATGTCATTGCTGTGATACCCCTTATCTGTTACTACTTCAGCGAGCAACGAGGACGGCGCCCATTGCATGCGGACCGCCTCATCGACCAGGACTTCCTCCAGATTCAGGGCGGCCTGGATCAGACTCCAGGGCAGCGACTCGGTGTCCCCCTCATCGGCGCCGCACACCTGTACCGCCACCAGCGCCTGGGTGTCCAGATCGACCGTATGCTCGGCCTTGTGGGCCAAGTGGGTGCGCCCGTCTTTCATCTGGGTCATGCGGGCCTCCGGGTCATGCGGATGCTTCCAGTCCTTATTGGAACCCTTCTTCGGACGCTTCTGGTCGAGCTTCGCCAGCGCCTGCCGCGTCGGCGTCTCGATCCCTTCGGCCTGGGCCGCCCCTCCAGATACGCGTCGTAGCTTTCCCCGGTGTCCCGCCGCACAATGCTGCGCAGCGCGGCGTTGGCCTCCAGTGTCGTGGCGTCCACCGCCACCGTCTTCCCCTTAAGCAGGCCTTGTTGGGCCAACCCCTTCAGCACCCAGTTGAAGACCGCTTGGTGTACTTCCAACGGCAGGCGCTGGCGAATGCGCGACCGGCTCGAATGGTCCGGCGTGAGCTCGGTCAAGGCGTAGCCCAGAAACCGGCGCAGGGCCAGCGAATCGGCGACCCGCCAGGCAATGCCTCGCTCCGAGCCCAAGCCCTCGAAGTAGCCGATCATGAGCATGCGGAAATAGACCCCGGGCGCAATACGGGGCCGGCCCAAGGTCTCCGCGTAATACGGGGCACGAGCTCTTCTACAAAGAGATCAAACCCATGCGCCGCCAGCAGCTTATTGAGTTGGGTGTAAAACGGATGGCCCGGTGCCTCGGGCAGGGCGCTGATCGGCACCCACATTTCTTGTTGCTGACTTTCTCGACGCTTGCTCATCGACATACACCGGCCTCCTTCTGGGCGTTGACTCTTACCAATCTAAAAAGAAAGGGTCGGTACGCCAAGGCCATCATTTTGCTATATTTCAGACCTATTCAACATTTCAGACTTTTTCAACGGCCTGATAGGTCGTATCGTGAGCTATACCTCGAGATTGGGTCCGTCCATGTCGGGCTAAGATACGTTGGATCGTCCGGCCACTGGGCACCGGCCTGACCTGGCGTCGTTCCAATTCGGCGCGAAGGGCGCGATGGCCGATCAACCCATACTTTGTCTGGCAGGTTGCCCCTTGTTCGAAAAGCGGTCGAAGGGTGACCACGGCTTGCTCGATATGGGCGGGTATCTGATGGGGTGATCCATGGGGCGCCCGGGGCCGATCGCTGAAATCGGTTTGGGGATGGCGTTGGTATGCGGCCCACCATTTGCTGAACCAGCTCGGACTGCGCTCCAACGTCTGACAGATATCGCAACGACGCTCGCCTTGCAAGCGACGACGAATGGCTTCTTGACGAAGCTCTTGTTCCGAAGTATAAGTGTCCATCATCCCTCCTCCTTTCAGGAGAGATGATAAAAAAGTGTCCACGATGTCCTGGCTATTGGGATGTATTAGACGGTCCACGATGTTGTGGCTACTCCAGTGTCCACGATGTCCTGACTATTGACAGCTACTAATTTATTCGAGCGTTGTCCCCCAACGACTTACAGAGAAGGAATTGCTACTTTTGGCGGATTTTTTGGGCGTTTTGTAACAGCCTTTTACTGCACAAAGGAGCATATTCCCCTCTGAGAAAATGGGGTCGGGAATAAATTAGCGCCCACTAGCAGGCCGTTGAAAAACCAGGGTTTTTGCACAATGCACTGTGGGATAGGACGGCACCGATCTTGAACCTCCATTTGCAAGCAAAGGTCTCGAAAGCACCCAGACCTTTGCTAATGCGATCCCAAGCCCGTTTGAGCCGGTTAGTAACGACGAAAAAGCCCGATATCAGGCCATGGAGACCCCTCGGAGTCCCCTTCCCGGTGATTTTGCGCATCACCAACCCCAGATTAAAAGCGCCGCCATGAATACACCGGCGTTTATAGATCTTGTCCTGACTGCGCAGGTGCGTGCGTCGCAGGCCCCCCGTTTCATAAGCGTGGGCGAAACTGCGTTCCGCGTACTCAGCGCGAAGCCGTTGCAGGGCGTGGCCACGGACCCCTCGTATGCGACGCCGATTGGCATACACGGCCGCCTTGGCCTGGGGATCATTCTTCCACTGGCGGCGCCCGCGACCGGGTTCGGAAAGGTAGCTGCGGATCTGAGCGCGCTTCAACGTCTTGGCGGTGTAATTGCTGTGATAGCCCTTGTCCGTTACCACTTCGGTGAGCACGGGCGGCGGCGGCCGTCCTTTGTGAGCCGCCTCGGCGACCAGGCTCGCCTCCAGATTCATGGAGGCCTGCAGAGCAGACTCCAGGGCAGAGACGCCGTATCGCCCTCGTCAGCGCCGCACCCCTGAATCGCTACCAGGGCCTGGGTGTCCAGATCGATCGTATGCTCCGCCTTGTGCGCCAAGTGGGTACGCCCGTCTTTCATCTTGGTAATGCGCGCCTCCGGGGCATGGGGGTGTTGCCAGTCCTGGTTGGAGCCTTTGTGCGCACGCTTCTGGTCGAGCTGGGCCAGATCCTGCCGCGTCGGCGTCTCGATGCCTTCGGCCTGGGCCAGCCCCTCCAGATAGGTGTGGTAGCTTTCCCCACTGTCGCGCCGCACGATGCGGCGCAGGGCGGCGTTGGCCTCCAGCGTGGTGGCGTCCACCGCCACTGTCTTCCCCTTGAGCAGGCCTTCCTGGGCCAGCACCTTCAGCACCCAGTTGAAGACCTCCTGATGCACCTCCAGCGGCAGGCGCTGACGAATGCGCGACCGGCTCGAATGGTCCGGTGTGGTCTCGGTCAAGGCGTAGCCCAGAAAGTGGCGCAAGGCCAGCGAATCGGCGACCCGCCCGTCCATGCCGCGCTCCGAGCCCAAGCCCTCGAAATAGCCGATCATGAGCATGCGGAAATAGACCCCGGGGGCAATACTGGGTCGTCCCAAGGTCTCCGCATAATAGGGGGCGCAGCGCGCTTCCACGAAGGCATCAAATCCATGCGATGCCAGCAGCTTATTGAGTTGGGCATAAAACGGATGCCCCGGCGCCTCGGGCAGGTCATGGGTCTGTACCCACATCTCCTGCTGCTGACTTTCTCGACGCTTGCTCATCGACATACAACAACCTCCTTCAGCTATTACTAATCTAGAATAGAAAGAATAGACTTGTATGCCAAGTCGCCTATTTTTGATATAGCAGAACTTTTCAGCCTTTTTCAACGGCCTGCTAGATAATGATGTGAATTTATAGACTGGACTTTTGCAAACTCCGCTTTTTCACACAAGTTTTAGGTGTGCGACGATTCTCTCCTGCGTCCACCCTACTGTTATGGCCTGTTCGACCGCCCAGGAGATGGTTTTGCTGAGCGTCTCTCGCGACCCGGCTCGACAGGCCTCGCCAATGGTCGTCAGCACGCTATGAGCCCAGTCACGCGCACGGCCCTGCCGCATCCGTGCCATGAGCAGACGGTGCGTCAGCATCACGAGGTACCTATGGCGGGTCTGGCCCTCGCCGCTGCGTAACTGACCGTCTCCCATGCCCAGATGGTGCTTGCCGTCCCGATGAAAGGTCTCGGTGCCTGTCCAGCGTTTGCGATACACGTTCAGTATACGACGGATCTCCCAGGGCACGCGATGGGTCCGTAGAAACTTGACCGCTTCCCTGCCGTTCTTGCGATCCCACAGGATCACCAGGCGAACCCGGTGCTTGAGCTTGGGCAGACTCAGGGTTTTGGTGAAATACCATTGTTTGCGCTTGCCGATGTTGACCTGTTTGCGATCCCCGGGTGGGATATTCGCAGCCACTTCCGCGGCCCTCATCAGGCCGCCCTTGAACTCGACCTTGCGGTTGCTCTTCAGGGCCCCTACGTAGCCGCGCCCATGACTATGGATGTGATCGAGACACTCGACCCTGCTGAAGTAGCAGTCGAAGGCGAAATCGCCCGGGATCGGTCGGAACACGACCCAGTCCACCAGCGCTTTGAACCGCTCGGTATGGCTCTTGAAGGAGGGGTCCGTCTCCCCTTCCTGGCGCTTGCGAAAGCGACGGAATTCCAACGGATAGTATTTCCCCGAGGTGCACACGTAGTTGGCGATGACGTAGTCGTGGGCAATCATATAGCGCTGGTCGGAGTGATCCCAAAACCAACCCACGTCCTCGATCTTTTCTCCGCTGTGGCCGACCAAGGTGTTGTCGATGGCGATCACCCCGCGCGCCGAATAGCGCGTCGAGGGACGATCCTGCAACCATTCCAGGCGGTGTTCGTTGAGCCCTTTCCCGTCCCATCGCACCGGCGTAATCCAGCGGTTCAGGCAGGATTGATCGGTGGTCTCGACGAACTCGGCGTTGATCGCCGATACATTTTTGCGTTCGGCCACCATCAACCCGGTCAGATACTCGGCAAAGTGACGGCGCTCCGGGGCGTTGGCGAAGAGGCCGCCGAACGCTGCCACCGCTTCTTCAACCACCGTGGGAAAATCAACAATACCTGGCATGAACAACCTCTCTCATGGCCAGGGGAAACGAAGGCGGGGGATGCCTTCGTTCTACCAAAAATACCAAGTTCCATCGAATTCGCGCTACCCTCTATCCTTGACCGATTATCCCAGGAATTCTGCCTTTTGCAAAAGTCCAGTATAGACTATAAGCAAGGTTGAAATTGGTCAAAACAGCTACTACTGCAAAATTTAAATCATATTGTTTTAAGTTGTGCCGATATTTGTGATCTAAGATGGTATATTTTACGCGATGTGTGATTCTGTAAGTCCTTGTTTTTTATCGAGACGTTATTGGGGTCAAATTTCGCCCTGATTCGTAATTTTATAAAAATCAGTCACTTATAAAAAGTCACACATCACGTTGTATCATAAAGTTATAGAAAAGTTATCTTCGAGTAAAGTTAAAAATAGCAGGGTCATTTGGTACCTTAAAAATTTTTGGCTCCTCCGGAGAATCTGTGGGTGAAAGAGCCGGCTCGCCGACGGCATAGAGGAGGCCGAGGATAGCACCGGCGCATCATTCCCGGTATGTTGGGACGGTCCATCAATACCGATCCCGACCTACCTTGGAGGGAATGATGCGCCTGATCACAGTACTGAACCGATGCACGAAGTTCAAGCGGTTTGTGTTTGAGGGGGGTCATTTTGACGAACACGGCAGGATCATGGTGAGCCTCAGGCCCCGCAAGAACTCCAGGGCGGAGTGCAGCGGCTGCGGTCCGTTGTCCCCCACCTATGACACGGCTACCGAGGCACGGCTGTTCGAGTTTGTTCCGCTCTGGGGGTTCCCGGTCTTTCTGGTGTATCGCATGCGCCGGGTGGCCTGCAAAGCCTGCGGCCGGGTGGTCGTCGAGAAGGTCCCCTAGAGCACGGGCAAGCACCCCCTGACCGACCTCTACCGCTGCTTCCTGGCACCGTGGGCCAAGAAGCGGTCGTGGATCGAGGGGGCGCGCTCCTTCCGGACCCGTTGGGACCAAGTCTACAGTTCCGTCCAGTACGTCGTGGAATAGGGGCTCGCTCATCGCCGCCTCGACCGGGTCACGGCCCGGCAGAAAGAACAAATCAACCTGAAGCCGAAGCGTATTTTACCGCGATGGAATTATACCATCGAATCTCGAAAAGACACGCACAAAAAGGAAAAGTGATTTTTCGGCAAAGCCTTAATACTTTGTCCCGAATGTTTCGATTTTGCCCGCTCGCCGAGCCCTGATCGGTACTACATCGAAGCCTCTATCGATTGGGGTAGACAGGATGCTGAATTCCCCTGGAGCAGCGTGTCTGATCAAAAGAAGATCGTCTACTGTTCGCTGGGCTCCCAGAGTTATTGTTATGATAATGGCCGGGCATTTTTTCTACGGGTGATGAACGCCTTCGAAGATCTGGAAGGCTACCAATTAATTTTATCTATAGGCGGAAACCCCGCCGCGGAAGATCTGCTATCGGCCCATGGGGATATGATAGTTATAAGGTATGCTCCACAGCTGGATATTCTCGGACGTGCTACTTTGATGATTACCCATGGCGGTTTGAATTCCATCAAGGAATGTATTTATTTGGGGGTGCCGATGCTGGTTTTCCCCGGACTCTACGACCAGTTCGACAATGCTGCCAGGGTGCTATATCACGGCCTGGGATACGTCGGCCACATGACCAGGACGGCGTCAAAAGAGATTCGCGCCATGGTACTATCCATAAAAAACTCATCGTCGAAACATCGTAAATATTTGGACCTCAAGCCCCGCCCGGCCGACCACCGCGTAGCACTCTCAGCCGACCCGGTCAAATCCAATCATGGTGCCTGCTCCAGGTGGGAAAGTTGGGACGGCGGAGGACCGCCGGTGGCCCAGTCGAGCAGTTCCACGGTGTGCACCACCGGCACATCGACACCGCGGCCGATTTGTTCGATGCAGCCGATATTGCCGGCAGCTATTAGCTGGGGCTGAGTGCGGGCGATATTCGCGACCTTGCGCTCGAGCAACTCGGCGGCGATCCGGGGTTTGAGCAGGTTGTAGGTACCGGCGCTGCCGCAGCACAGGTGGGCTTCGGGAACTTCCACGATCTCAAAGCCGGCCTGCTCAAGGAGCCGCCGGGGTTGTTGTTTTACTTTCTGACCGTGTTGCAGGGAGCAGGCATCGTGGTAGGCCAGGCGCAACCCGGTTTTGTTTTTGATCTCTCCCAACCCGAGGTCATCCACCACTTCCGCTACGTCCTTCACCAGGGCGGTGACAGCCCGGGCCTTGGGGGCCAGTTCGGCATGCTCGCGGAAGATGTGGTCGTATTCCCTGACAGCGGTGCCGCAACCGGAGGTGTTGAGCACGATGGCGTCCAGGCCCCCCGCCTGCATCTGCGCGTGCCAGACTTGGATGTTGTTGGCCATCAGCCCGAGGCTGTGGGAGCGCTCCCCCATGTGAAAGGTGAGGGCGCCGCAGCAGCCCATTTCCGGCGGGATCACTACTTCCACGCCCAGGCGGGTGAGCAGGCGCGCGGTGGCGTCGTTGATGTGCGGCCCCAGGACCTGCTGGGCGCAGCCGGTGAGCAGGGCCATGCGGGCGCGGCGTTTCCCCTGGGCCGGGACAATGCCCGGGCGGGCCAGGGTGGCGCGGGCGGGAAGAGCGGTCGGCGCCATGTCCACAAGGTGGCGCATCCTGGCCGGAACCAGGAAGCCGAACACCCGGCCCAGGCCGGCCAGGCGCAGGCTCAGGCGAAAGCGCCCGGGATGGGGCAGAAGGTAGGTAAGCGCAAAGCGGGTGAGGCGATCGAAAAGGGGGCGCCTGAACTGGGTTTCGAGCCGGGGCCGCGCTTCTTCGAGGAGATGGGAGTAGGTGACGCCGCTGGGACAGGTGGTCTCACAGGCCAGACATCCCAGGCAGTTGTCGATGTGTTCCACGGTTTTTTCCGTGATCTCGATCTGGCCCTCGAGCACGCTCTTGATCAGGTAGATGCGTCCCCGCGGTCCCTCCAGTTCGTTGCCGGTGAGCACGTAGGTGGGGCAGGTGGCATTGCAGAAGCCGCAGTGGACACAGGTACGCAGGACCTGCTCGGAAACCTGGACTCCGGGGTCTTGCAACAATTCGGGTGCAATAGTGGTGCGCATATCAGCTCATGGCCTCCCGGTCGCGGATGCCCATCAGGTAGAGGATGCCGTCCAGACCCAGGGTTGAAATGGCCTGCTTGGCCCCTTCCCTGACCGCGGGTTTGGCGCGAAAGGCGATCCCCAGACCGGCGATGTTCAGCATGGGTAGATCGTTGGCGCCGTCGCCCACGGCGATGACCTGCTCCAGGCTGATCTTTTCCTGGCGGGTGATGGTTTTCAAAACCTCGGCTTTTTTTTCTCCATCGACGATCTCACCCACGACTTTTCCGGTCACCCTGCCGTCGAGGATTTCCAGTTCGTTGGCACACAAATAGTCGATACCCAGTTGCGCCTGGAGGCAGCGGCCGAAGTAGGTGAAGCCTCCGGAGAGGATGGCGATCTTGTAACCCAGGGTTTTAAGGTTGGCCACCAGCCGCTCCGCCCCTTCGGTGAGGGGTAGCGCGGCGGCGATTTCCCGCAGGGCGGATTCGGGCAGGCCCTGCAGGAGTTTGAGCCTCTGCCTGAAGCTTTCTTTGAAGTCGATCTGGCCCTCCATGGCCGCGGCCGTAATCCCGGATACCTGCTCGCCGACCCGGGCGACCCGGGCCAGCTCGTCGATGATTTCCTGCTGGACCAGGGTAGAGTCCATGTCCAGGGCCACCAGTCTGCGGTTGCGGCGGTACACGTTGTCTTCCTGAAAGGCGATATCCACCCCCAGCTCACCGGCGGCCTGCATGAATTTGGCGCGCATCCCGGCCGGGTCGGCGGATTGGCCGCAGACGGCCAGTTCCACGCAGGCCCGCTGGCGGCGATTCTCGGGCTCCAGAGATAGGCGCTCAGAGAGGCGGGAGATATCATCGATATTGAAACCTGTGGACGAGACAATGCCGGCGATGCGGGAGATTTGGGCCGCGGTGATCCGGCGGCCCAGCAGGGTGATGATGTAGCGCTGGTTTTCCTGCTGGCCGACCCAGGCCTGGTAGTCGTTGGGGGAGATTGGGGTGAAGCGCAGATCCACCCCCAGTTCATAGGCCCTGAAGACGAGGTCCTTGAGCACCGGGGAAGGCTCGGACTGCTCCGGGATTTCGATCAACAAACCCAGGGACAGGGTGTTGTGGATGACCGCCTGACCAATGTCCAGGATATTGATGTGGTACCTGGCCAGAATGGCCGTCAGCGAGGCGGTCAGGCCAGGCTTATCGGCTCCGGAGACATTGACCAGGATGATTTCGCTCATGCTTCCAGGGTTCCGTTGAGCCACCTGCAAAGGGCTTTGTGCGGCGCCCTGATCTCTTCGACCGAGGCATAGTAATAATCCTCCCAGCCCTCTTCGGGCAGGCCGGTGAAGAGCATCAGGTTGAGGGGGTAGCGTTCGCAGTCGGTGCACTTCCTGAAATCGTCCCTGAACAGGAAGGTCTTCTTGCCCAGGGCAATGGCCGCGCCCAGTTCCACCATGACGCCTTCGTCGGGCGGCGTGCCGTTGACGATGGCAAAGATGGCATCGGACTCAACGACGTCGCGCAGATCCTTCCGGCCCACCTCGTAGGCCCAGCCCGCCGCGGAGAAGTCGACCTGATTGTTGCGTGCAAAGGGCTCCCAGACCTCGGCCCCAAGGGCTTCGAGGGCGCGCACGAAGACCGGCAGGAGGAGTTGCTTGTGCTGGGTGGAGAAGCCGTAGGGACTGGCCAGGTATATCTTCTTTTTCATATCACTCCCCAGGTCGTTGCCGCGGGCGCCGATGCCAAAGGTCCCCAGGGCGGCAAAATCCCGTGGGATTCCAGCGGCATAGTCAGTACTTCACGGAATCGGCGGGCGGGGCCGTGCGGGAATTGTGCCTCTGGCGTTTTATGATGCCCAGGGGGCTCTTGCCCCTCGCCGCCCTCCCAGGCAGGCCTGAGTCCCACAGCCCCCTTTCCCCGCTCCCTGCTGCTGCGCCGGCTCGCAGCCCCCACCGCCCTGCCGGCACCACCCCCTCCCGGCCTTGAGCTCCAGATAGGTACGGGTATTTCGTCAAGTACTGATAGTGGTTCAAGTCGGCGATCCACTGATTATAGATAAAGGTAAGCTAGGTGCGCCTTTTGTCCAGGACCTCTAAGGTGGTAAATTCCGCCAATGGAATTTTTTGCTATATCTAAAACGATTTTATATTATGAATAAGCTCAACATGCTGTGGGAGAAGAGCCGGATCGAGTGGCTCTCCGGCGGGCGCCGCGTGGGGAAGAAACCCATCTGGATGCTCTGATCCAGCAATGCGATATGAAAGCCATTGGGTCCGTAATAGATGTCGCCAGAACATATCTTCCAGGAAAACGTCCCCCTGGCGCCGTACACCACCATGGGGCTGGGGGGGATAGCCCGCTATTTTGCCAGGTGTCGATGTGCTGAAGAAATCCGCGATTATCTGGCCTGGGCCGCCAAGGAGGGGCTGCAGGTCCAGGTCCTGGGCGGCGGCAGCAATACCCTTTTTGCGGATGAAGGGTTTGCCGGACTGGTCCTAAAGGTAGATCTGCAGGGTGTGGTATACGAGGACGAGGGAGGGCGGGTCGAGGTGCGGGCGGGCGCCGGGGAAGATTGGGACGGCCTGGTGTACCGCTGTATCGAACGAGGTCTGGGCGGGATTGAGTGTCTGTCTGGCATCCCCGGCCTGGTGGGGGCTACCCCCATCCAGAACGTGGGCGCCTATGGCCAGGAAGTGAAGGATACCATCACCCGGGTAGTGGCGCTGGACCGGGAAAAGCTCGAAACGGTCGAGTTCGAGAGCGGAGAGTGCGATTTCCGCTATCGCCAGAGCCGTTTCAAGGGCGCGGATAGAGACCGCTACATCATCACAGAGGTGATCTATCATCTGCACCGCAACGGCCGGCCGCAATTGTGCTATCCCGAACTGCGGGACTATCTTGAAGGGCAGGTGGATCCGCAAGAGTTGGAGAGCGGCCGGTCGGCCCTGCGCGCTGTACGAGAGGCGGTTTTGCAGCTGCGGCGCAAAAAGTCCATGGTGATCGATCCGGTCGATCCAAACGCGCGTTCCGTGGGCTCTTTTTTCCTCAATCCGGTTTTGCCAAAAGCGGAATTCCACGACCTCGAGCAGCGCTGGCAGGCCGCGGGTGCACCGACTTCCATCCCCTCATTCGCGGTTCCCAAAGGCGTTAAGGTGGCCGCGGCCTGGCTGGTGGAACAGGCCGGATTCCACAAAGGCTATGGCCGCGGTGGAGCGGGGATCTCCGCCAACCACGCCCTGGCGCTGATCAATCGCAATGGCACCACCCGCGAGGTCCTGGAACTGGCTGCTGAAATTCAGCGCGGAGTGGCAGAGAGGTTCGGCATACGCCTCGAAAGAGAGCCGGTCGTGGTGAAGTACACCTGAAGGGAGAGCGTTGTGGCGAAGATATGGGTATTGCAGCATGTGCACTGCGAAAACCTGGGCATCATTGCTCAGGTTCTGCAAGGTTGCGGATTTGAGCCGCACTACGTGCAGACTTTTGCCGGCGAGCCCGTGCCCGAAGAGATGAAAGACGCGACCGGTCTCATCGTCATGGGGGGCCCCATGGGGGTGTACGATCAGGACCGGTATCCGTTTCTGAAAGACGAGATGCGCCTGATTGACCAGGCGCTCAAAGCCGAAAAGCCCGTGCTGGGCGTTTGTCTGGGAAGCCAGTTGCTGGCCGCGGTTCTGGGCGCCGAAGTAAAAAAAGGCAACGCCAAGGAAATCGGCTGGCACGGAGTCGAGTTGAGCGAAGAGGGTCGGGGCGACTGGTTGTGGAGCGGGGTGGAGTCGTCTTTTATGGCGTATCAATGGCACGGGGATGTATTTGATCTGCCTGCGGGAGCGACGTCCCTGGCGTTTTCACAACTCACGTCCTGTCAGGCTTTTTCCTACGGACGCAATGCCTATGGTTTGCTCTTCCACATGGAGGTTACCGAGAAGATCATCCAGGACATGGTCGATACCTTCGCGGAGGAGCTCCAGGAGGAAAACCTGGACGGGCAGGAGATCCTGGCCCAGGCCGGCCAGCACCTGCCGGCCTTGCAGCGCCGGGGCCGTGCCTTTTTCCAGGCCTGGGCCGGTCTGGCTGTGGAGGCCATGGACTGAATCTGTACAAACATCCATTTTTTATGGGTATGAAACAAGAATCTATGCGACTCCAGGGTAAGGTCGCCCTGATCACCGGTGCGGGCAGCGGCATCGGGCGCCAGACCGCCCTGCTCTTTGCCCGCGAAGGGGCCCGGGTCGTGGTCGTGGACATTGACGAAGAAGCTGGTCGGGAAAGCGTGGATCTGATCGCAGCGCAGCAAGGCGAGGCGGTCTACGTAGGCGCTGACGTCTCCAGCGGAGCGGATTGCGAGCACATGGTGCAGCGCGGCGAAGAACTCTACGGTCGGCTGGACGTGCTGTTCAACAACGCCGGCATTTCCCATATCGACGATGGGGACGCCATAGCCACCGAAGAAGAGGTATGGGACCTGACCATGGCGGTCAACCTCAAAGGGGTCTTTCTGGGGTGCAAGTACGGGATTCCGGCGTTGCGCCGGGCAGGCGGGGGTGCCATCATAAACACCGCTTCCTTCGTGGCGCTGCTGGGTGCGGCCACGCCCCAAATCGCCTATACCGCCAGCAAGGGCGGGGTACTGGCCATGACGCGCGAGCTGGCCGTGGTCCACGCCCGCGAGCACATCCGCGTCAATGCCCTGTGTCCGGGCCCGTTGCGCACCGAGTTGCTGATGAAGTACCTGGACACCGAGGAAAAGCGCCAGCGCCGGCTGGTCCACATCCCCATGGGGCGTTTCGGCGAAGCCGAGGAGATCGCCCGCACCGTGCTCTTCCTGGCCGCGGACGAGTCTTCCTATATTACGGGAACGGCATTCACGGTGGACGGCGGGATTGCGGCCGCGTACGTGACGCCCGAGTAGGGCGCAAAAAGAGAAGCCGAAGAATCGAGGTGTTGTTCAAGGCTTATATGGAGGATTAAAGTTCATCTTCAGCAAGGAAGAATGTCATGAAAGAGTTTTTCCCCAGAATCAAAAAGATTGGTTACGAAGGACCGGATTCAAAGAATCCGCTGGCCTTCAAGTACTACGACGAAAACGAGGTGGTCGGCAAGAAGACCCTCAAGCAGCACATGCGGTTCTCGGTGGTGTTCTGGCACACCTTCAAAGGCACGGGCTCGGATCCGTTCGGCGGTCCGGTGTACGACCGCCCCTGGGACGAGGCCCCCGATGAAATGCAACGGGCCGAGGATACCATGCGGGCCGCCTTTGAGTTTATCGCCAAGCTGGGCGCGCCCTACTACTGCTGGCACGACCGGGATATCGCGCCGGAAGCGGACAACCTGAAGGAGACCAACAAGCGGCTGGACCACACGGTAGCCCTGGCCAAAAAGCTACAGAGGGACACCGGGGTGAAGCTTTTGTGGGGCACCTCGAATATGTTTTCGCATCCCCGTTTCACCCACGGGGCCGGCACCAACCCGGATGCCCACGTCTTTGCCTATGCCGCGGCGCAGAGCAAAAAAGCCATGGAATGCACCCTGGAGCTGAAGGGTTCCAACTACGTGTTCTGGGGGGGGCGTGAGGGGTATTCCAGTTTGCTGAACACCGATATGGGACACGAGCAGGACCAGATGGCCCGCCTGCTGGAAATGGCCGTGGACTACAAAAAGAAGATCGGTTTCAAAGGTACCCTGCTGGTCGAGCCCAAACCCAAGGAGCCCGCCAAGCACCAGTACGACTACGATGCGGCCACGGTGCTGAGCTTTCTGCGCAAGTACGGTTTGCTGGATGAATTCAAGTTGAATATCGAGGCCAATCACGCCACCCTGGCCGGCCATTCTTTCGAGCACGACCTGACCGTAGCCGCCAGCGCGGGCAAGCTGGGCAGCATCGACGCCAACCGGGGGGATTATCTGCTGGGCTGGGATACCGATCAGTTCCCCACGGATCTCTACAGCACGACCTTTGCCATGATGGTGATTCTCGGGCAGGGCGGCCTGGGCAAGGGCGGGATCAACTTCGATGCCAAGGTGCGACGGGGCTCCTTCGATCCAGTGGATCTATTCCACGCCCACATCGGCGGCATGGACACCTTTGCACGGGGACTGAAGATTGCCCACCAGATCAAACAGGACGGGGTGCTGGCGGACTTTATCGCCGCGCGCTATCAATCCTATAAAAAGGGCATTGGCCGCCGCATCATGGCCGGCAAGACCAGCTTCGAAGAGCTGGAGGCCTATATCTTGCAGCACGGGGAACCCGAAAAGCGTAGCGGTCGGGAAGAGATGCTGGAGAATATCGTCAACGGGTATATAAGGTGAGCGGGAATACGGACTGATCGTCCAGCAGCCTGGCCGCCGGAAGTTTCGAGACAGCTTATAAAGAAAAAATCACGCAACCGGTCGCCATTTTATCAGGGCGCCGCCGTAGGCGTAGTGTCCGTAGGCAGTCAGGATCGAGCCGTCGCCGAGCAAGACGGAGGACAGGTGGCCACTGGCACATCCGTACCACATATCGCCTGTTTCCCAGGTTACGGCCCCGAGGTTCTGGTGGTGCAGATGCGGCCAGTTGTCGAGGATGTAGATCCTGTCCACGTTCCAGCTCAGGCCGTGGTCGTGGCTGACCAGCGCGTCGCAGCCCAGCCGATAGCTGGCCAGCTTGCCACCCCGGATATCGAGCCGGCGGACGACCATCATGACCAGATCGTCGTTGGGCAGGCGCAGCAGGTTGGCGTGGTGCCGGCCTGCTTCGAGCACGTGGGAAATGGGTGACCAGGTCGCGCCGTCATCCTTTGAGATGGAGACGCCGGTTCCCGTGAAGCTGTCGTAGTGATAGTCGATGTACCTGGCGGGAACGTCCATGCGCTTGGCGGCGACGATCCAGCCGTTGGCCGCGCGCACCATGGCACCGTCACTGCAGCTGCGCTCCCAGGTCTGCCCCTCGAAGGTGTCCGTCCATTTCCACGCCTCGGGATGGGATAGGTGTAGTCCTCGCAGGTGCGCCCACCGTCCCGCGACCAGCAGACAAAGGCGCAACTCGGCCAGGTGCCCCAGGGCTTGTCGTCGACGTCGTCCGGACGGTGGGCACTGGTCCAGCCGATCAACACGGCCCGGCCTTCAGCGTCGCGGTCCACCAAGGCGTTGCCCTCGCTGCTCCAGGGCTTGCCGTTCGGGGCTTTGGGTAGCGGCACCTGTTCCGGCCAGGTGCGACCGTAGTCGTGACTGAAGTAGAGGGCTGGCCCTTCCTGCGCCGTGGGACCGTCGCCGTGGCGGCTGAGGGAACCGCCGCCCAGATAGGTCAAGCGGACGGCAGGCCCGTAGCCGACGACCTCAAACGCGCTCCAGGTGGCCCCGCCGTCGTCACTTATGGCCGCCACATCTCGCCGTATGGCGAGGGGCCCTTCCCGGTTCGGGCCGCCCCCATCAACAAGATCTCGCCGTTGTCCATGGCGGCCAGCCCGAAGGGCAGGACCTTCAATTCCCCGAAGCGGGGCACGAACTGGTACTCGGCGGGATGGGCGACGAGTCCTCCCCGGCCGTCGCCCTGGAGGACATGATGTTCCTTCCAGGAAAAGCGTTCTGTTTCCTGTAGCATTGGGGGTTCTCCCAAAGCCCAGCACTTAGCCCTGCAGCTGACGGCGCAGGCCCGCCGGCAGACCAGGCTGATCCCCGTCGTGGTCCGTGTCCGAAAAGCAGGGCCACCCCTGGCCGCCCAGGTGCTGCCAGTCTTCGCCGCACAGCCAGGCCAGCAGCTGAGCGGCACGCACGGTGAACGGAGGAAACTCGTTGTTGGGCCAGGAGAAGTTGTGATCCGGGTCGGCGATCCATTCCCGGCACGGCTCGACGGTGCGCCAGTAGTTGTACTTGAGGTTGTTGCGGATCCCCGTATCTGTGCTGGCGCTGCGGCGGTGCCAGATCGAATAGACCGTCAGGAATATCGTGCCCGGCGGCGAGATGGTCAGGACGGACTGCCTTACGCTGCGGAGGCGGCTCAGGAGCCCTCCGTAGCCTTTGAAGAGGTGGCTCCCCGGCAGGATCTCGGTGGGCCCCATCGCTCGGGTCACCGCTTCGGGGTAGTAGAACACCTGGAGGTAGTCGAGCCGCGGAGTGATGATCGAGCCGCCATCCTGGTGCCAGTTCAGGGCGGGCGCGGGGCATTCGACCCGGTGATTGGCCATCAGGGTCGGGAGGGTGAAATCCTTCCCGAGAAGCGAGCGCAGGGCGCCGGCGCCCTGGGGATTCTTGATGACGCCGTCCACGAACCAGTCCTCCTGCAGGATTTCAATAGGCTCGGGTCCGTCGTGCTGGTTGAGGAACTCCACCGTGCGGTGGTTGACCTCATCCGGGACCACGCCTTCGAGCATCAGGTAGCCGTTCCTGCAAAAGTCCATCACCTGTCCGTCGTCGAGGGTGGCTTTGCAGTCGTACAGGGTCGGGGTGCTCATTTCTCGAGAATAAACTCCCATTTCATGCCTCCGTACTCCGGGTCGAGGTAGGCCAGGGTCAATTCCGGGAATTTGACGATGCGCCATCCGTCGCTCATGGCCTCCAGGACCGTCTGGTAGGGCCAGTCGTCCGGGTCGTCTGGTCCGTCGTAGACCTTGCCGTCGACGACGATGGACATCCCCAGTACGGGCGATTCGAGATCCGTGGTGTTGGTCTGGAGGAACAGGAGCCGCTGGACTGACGATGCTCTGTCCTGCTTTAAGCGCTCCAGGGCTTGCTCGAGATCCGCTTCGGTGAGCGAGCCCTGTCTGAGCTGCTCGAGCCACTGCGCAACCTGGGCGGCGTCAACCATTTTGGGTCCTTTGCAGGGGGAATATCAGTAGTTCACGGAATCGGCGGGAGGCCGTGCGGGGCTTGTGCCTCTGGCGTTTTATGAGGCCCGTTATGGCGTAATTCAGTCAAGAATAGGCATTTCAAAGGCCCCTGTCAACCACGCCGGAGCCGGCCACCGGGACGTCGGCCCCCTGTCAGTCTGCGGGGAAGTGGCCTTTGTACTCCAGCCCCAGAATCTCCCGGGAGCGGGCCGCGTTGCAGTACTGGTCCGCATCCGGGTGACTGGCCGTGTGCATGATGTCGAAAGCGATGGTATCGTTCTCCAGCGCCAGGTGACAGGCCTGGGCCAGATCGTGCCGGCAAACCCAGCTGATGCCGCCGCGGGCGGGGGTGCCGTCCCGGGTGATGCCGAGCCTGCTGTCGCCGATGCTGCAGGGCCGCAAAACGATGATGCGCACTCCGTGGGCGTCGTGGTACTGGCGGCAAACTTCCTCCTGCAGGCGCTTGGTGATTCCGTACAGGTCTCCTTCCTTGCTGCGGACCTCCGACGACAGGAAAATACCGTCCGGATGTTGCACCACGCAGGAGCTCATTTGCACTACCCGCCTGAGGTTGCGCCGCCGGGCCGACTCGAGAATATTCCACATCCCCTTTACGTTGATGAGGAAAGGGTTCAGGTTGTTCTCGACCGGGTCCTGATAACCGAAGTAGGCGGTGAGATTGACGACGCCGTCCATGCCCTCCAGGGCGCGGTCAACGGCGTGGAAGTCGGCCACGTCGCCGTAGAGCTTTTCCCCCTCCCAGTCCCCGTCGAAGCGCCGGTAGGCCTTCCAGGCTGCCGGGTTGTAGTCGAAGGCGCGCACCTGGTGACGCCCTTCGAAGTTTTCCAGTACTGCCCGGCCGACCCACCCGGCGGCGCCGATGACTGCTACTTTCATGAGCGGTTCTCCGCGTTAGACATTGTCGTTACCAATATAGCGAGTTGAGCCCGTCGTCGACAAATCGCCGCTCCCAGAAGATGTGCAGACAAGCATGCACTTCCTGGGCGACCAGCCTGTCCAACGCGCGGAAGCGCTATTTCGGCGTCCCAACCAGGTGGTATTGACAATACCCAATCGCCTGAGATAACTTACGGAATCGGCTCATGAGCATCTCCTTTTATAGGGGTTGCGGGAACAACGCCATAGAGGGGTAAGCCCTGAGCTGGCTTGAGGCAAAGCCCAGGATCTGTGACCAGGTCCGGCGGACCTGGGTTTTCAGGTCACCCTAAAAGCGATGAGAGGAGAGAATTCCACGTGAAAAAAATCGAAGCCTTTATCAAGCCCTTCAAACTGGACGACGTAAAGGCCGGCCTGTCGGAAGTGCATATCCAGGGTATGTCGGTGAGCGAAGTACGCGGTTTTGGACGCCAGCGCGGCCACAGTGAAATCTACCGCGGAGCCGAGTACAAGGTGGACTTCATGCCCAAGATCAAAATCGAACTGGTCGTAACCGACGACGACGTGGAAAAAGCCGTGGACGCCATCCTCCAGACCGCCGCCACCAACCAGGTAGGGGATGGCAAGATCTTCATCTCCGAAGTGGTCGAAGCCATCCGCATCCGCACGCGCGAGACCGGAGAAAATGCAATTTAGAATGGAGGTTGTATGGCGCCGCCCAGCGCCGCCCACGTGAAGCGGTTGGCGCACCAGGTCCTGACCTGCAAGGAAAAAAAAGCCGCGCCCCTGCTGCGCCGGCTCGGCTTCAAAGAGCCGCGGCAAGCCCTGCAGGTCCTCGATCGCCTGGCCGGTCCCGCCGCCCCGGGCATCGAACCGCTGCCGGCCCAGGTTCTGGCGGCGGTGGCCCGTACCGGGATGCCCGACCGGGCCCTGCGGCACCTGGAGCGCCTGGTCAACACCGCCGGGACCCCCACTTTCCTGTACGCCCGTTTTAAAGAATCTCCCCGGCTCACCGAGTACCTGGCCCGGCTGCTGAGCCACAGCACCTTCCTCGCCGACATCCTCGTGCGCAACCCGGAATACCTTTTCTGGCTCTTCGAAGACACCCCTTTTCTGTCCCGGCCGCTCGCCAAACAGACCTTGCTGGAGCTGCTGCGTCGCGCTGTGGATCGCTTTACAGAACCGGGGAAGCGCGTTGATGCCCTGCGCCGGATCCAGCGCCGCGAACTGCTGCGCATCGGCGCCGCAGAGGTGCTCCAGCTCAAGGAGGTGGAGCACCTCTGCGGCGAATTGTCCGACCTGGCCGACGCGGTCCTGGAGATCGTTCTGGAGGAGGTCACCCGGGAAATGGTGCGCCGCTACGGCCGCCCCAGGAACGAACGCGGCCAGCCCGCCCATTTCTGCCTGGTATGTCTGGGCAAACACGGCGGTCGGGAACTCAACTACAGCTCGGATATCGATTTGCTGTTCGTCTACGACGAGGAGGGGCAGACCCGGCCGCGCCGCCCGAGCGCCGCCATCGACAACAGCGAGTTCTTCCGCCGTCTGGGCGAGCGCCTCGTCCAGGTCCTGACCGAGGTTACCCCCGAGGGTTTCCTCTACCGGGTGGACATGCGGCTGCGGCCCGAGGGTGAGGCCGGTCCTCTCTCCCGTTCGCTGCGCCGCTACTGGATCTACTACGAGACCCGCGGAGAGCTGTGGGAAAAGCAGATGCTGATCAAGGCGCGGCGCGCTGCAGGCTCGCAAAGATTGTGGAAGCGATTTACCGAAATGCTGATCCCCTTCATGTACCCGGCCCACTTCACGGTGCGTCCCCAGGAGGAGATCCGCCGCATCAAAGAACGCATCGAAGCCCAGATCCTGGAAGATCCCACCCGCGACAACAACATCAAGCTGCAGGCTGGAGGGATCCGCGACATCGAGTTCATCGTGCAGTGCCTGCAGTTGCTCAGCGGCCGCATCAACCCCCGCATCCGCCACCACAATACCCTGGAGGCCATCTCCCAACTCGAGCAAGCCGCGGCTCTGTCCTCCGGCGAAGCCGAAGACCTGCGCCGGGCCTATGTATTTTTCCGCCGCCTCGAAAACCTGTTGCAAATCCAGGAGGGCCGTTCGGTCTACGCCGTGCCCGAAGAGCGCGCCGAGCGCGCTGCCCTGGCCGGACTCCTGGAGCTGAAAGACACCAGGGCACTCGGGACCGCCCTCAGAGGGCACCGCAAACGGGTGCGCTCGGTCTACGACAACCTGTTTTACGGCGCGCGAGAACAGCCGGATGATCTGAAGTGGCTGCTGGAGGCCGGAGCGGACAGTCCGCGCGCCCGGGAGGCCCTGGCCCCATACCCTTTCGACGACCCGACGGCTTTCCACCGCAACCTGCTCCAGCTGGCCAGTGCCGACATGCTGACCAGCACCGCTCGCGAGCACTTCGAGGAACTCCTGCCCATGCTGCTGGCCTCGCTGGCCGCCGCTCCGGATCCAGACCAAGGCATGGTGCACTTTGCCCGGATTGTCAACGCCTACGGCGCCCCGGGGACCTTCTACGAGTTGCTGCGCACCCATCCCAACTTTCGCGAGTTGCTGATCTCCATCTGCAGCACCAGTCGCTTTTTATCCGAGCTGATCCAGCGCGATCCGGGCCTGCTGGACGGACTTTTTACCCCGGATGCGGACGGTGGGGCTGCAGAACAGGCCGGCGGGCGGGGCGACCTGGGCGCCGCGCGCCGCTTCCGCAACCAGGCGCTGGTGCGCATCGGCACGGACGATCTGCTGGGCCTGATTACTGCGGAAGAGACTTTTTTACGGCTGAGCGAACTGGCCGAAAAGCTCCTGCGGATGGTCTACAAAGAAGCCTGGCGCCGCCTGGTCCAGCGCCAGGGCAAACCGCGTGACAGACGCGGCAAAGAGGTCTTTTTTGCCTGTTTCGCCGGTGGCAAGTTCGGCGGCCGGGAACTGGTCTTCGGGTCCGATCTGGATCTGTTCTTCGTGTACGAGGACGAGGGCCGGACCGGCCGCACCCGCGCCGAAAACAGCGTTTTCTTCATCGAGCTGGCCCAGGAGATGATCCACCTGCTGCACGCAAACGACCTGTACGAAGTAGACGTGCGGCTGCGCCCCGAAGGCCGCAGCGCGCCCATGGCCCTCTCGCTGCCGGCCTACCGCCACTACCTGAACCACAGGGCGTCTACCTGGGAGCGCCTGGCCCTGACCCGGGCGCGCTTGGTGGCGGGCGATGCGGATCTGGGCAAACGGGTGCAACGAGCCATTCACCGATTCGTCTTCCGCAGTCCGGTGGATGCGGCCACGATCGCGGAAATGCTGGACGTGCGCCACCGCATGGAACCACGGCAGGAGCGGGGCCGCCCCCTCCAGGTGGACATCAAGCGCGGCCCGGGCGGCCTGGTGGACATTGAGTTCATCGCCCAGATCCTGGTGCTGAAGCTGGGAAAGAAAAGACCGAAGCTGCGGCTGACCGGGACCCGCCAGGTACTGCTACAGGTCCTGCAGCTACACCACCTGAACCGGCGGGAAGGTCGCTTTCTGCTGGACGCCTACGACCGACTCAGGGAGGTTGAAAAAGCCATGCGCAGAGCCAGCAACCAGGCGTCGCAGGTCTTGCCCGGAGAGCGGGAACTGGCACCCCTCGCCCGCTCCCTGGGCCAGCAGGAGCCAGAGGCCCTGCTTCGGGAAGTCGAGGATCTCATGCGGGAGACGCGCCGCATCTTCACGCGCTTATTCGCCGATTTCGCCCGGAGCGGAGAATAGTGAACCATACTGCGCTAAATACCCGTAGCTATTTGGACCTCAAGGCCGGAAGGGGATTTTGCCGGAGGCGTTTTATGGGGGAGTAGAGCGGGGAAAAGGGAGCTCTGGGACTCAGGCCTGCCTGGGGGGAGTGGCGAGGGGCAAGAGCGCCTTGGGCATCGTAAAACGCCAGAGGCACAATCTCCGACGGCCAACCGCCGATTCCGTTTGTCAGGGCATGAAACGCTATCCCACCCTCTCCGGAAAACGCAAAAACCGGTATGCCGTCCCACCCATGATATCCGCGTATTCCCCCTCCGACAGATCCGGCAGCAATTCCTCGATTACCGTGGTATAAACCCCGTACCCCGGCTCCTGGTAAATCCACGGCGCATCGCTGGCCCACATCAGCCGCTTGGACCCGAAGGAATAGCGCAGAAACCGGTGGATTTGCGCCAGATCGGGATAGGGAAAGGCCTGATTGCTGCAGGCGTATTGTCCGGACAGGTGCAGCATCACATTCTCGTAGCGCGACAGCCGGTGGATGGTGTGCTGGGTGAAGTAGAAGTTGTGATTGTGGATGTGCGGACGTCCCTTTCCATCCCACGAGAATTTGCCCTCGCCCGGACACACCCCCATGTGGTTGAAGACCACCCGCACCTGCGGGAAGGCGTTGATCAGATAGGCGGTCAAGTGGGCGTCCACGGCCTTCAGATAAAGCCACAGCACGTAGTCGCGCTTGGCCGCGCGCTTCCAGATTCGGTAGGAACCGAATTCGCGCACGTCCATCGGCGCAAAAGGATCGCGCGGTCCTCCCAGGGTCCGCAGGCGAAAACCGATGATGCCGCCGTCGCCTGCCAGGCGGTCCATGTGCTCCTCGGGCTCGGCGCATTCGGGCGGGATCAGGCCAATTCCCTGGAAGCGATCCGGGTAGGTTTTGAGGCAATGCCGCAGGTAAGCGTGGTACTCGATCCCGGTGCCGCCATACTGCACCAGCATGGCCTGGTCGATATGGTTTGCCTCCATATGGTCCAGCAGCTTCTCGGCCGTCTCCTCGCGTTCGGCCGGACACACCGGGGTGGGCTGGCGCGGAAACTCGGCCGAGGCGCGGGCGAAAACGTGCAAATGAGCGTCTATTCGCGGCATCTCACACCTCCAGACCGAACAGCTTGCGGCGTTGGGGGGTGGTACACAGATGGGCTATACTGGAAAATCGGGAGTCCGGCTCCGGCTCTTGCAGTTTAATCTTATTGTACCCCATGATGATGGATTTCCTGGGGGTGAGGGTGCAATTGTCCATGGCGGTGTGCAGGCCGACGGCGTTGAAGATAATGGCGGTACCCGCCTGGCCGGGCAGGGCTTTGTGCCTGGGCATGGTATGGTTGCACTGGGGTCGGAAAAAGGTATCGTCGTTGGTCTTGTGGGAGCCGGGCACAAAGCCGAATTCGCCGCCTCGAGGCGGCACGTCGTTGAGGTAGATCTGCATCTTGGGATGGAGCGGGGCGCTGCGCTCCATGTCCGGATGCCAGCCGGTATAGGCCAGCGGCCAGGGCGGCACCGTGCGCGCGGCCAGTCCGCCGAAGAGCAGCTCTCCGTCGGTGATGTCCAGAAGCAAATCGCAATAACTGGGATGGTCCACCAGGTCGACAAAGGCCTCGTCCTTTTCCAGTGGATCCGGGATATCGCACCACACCGGCGCGGCGTCGCCGCGCTCGACCTGGTCGAGCCAGTCCTCTTTGCACTCTTCGGTCCAATGGTCGAACACCTGCTGCAGGCGCTGCAACTCCTCGCCCCCAATGGCCTCCTCGACCACTACGACCCCCTGCTCTTCAAACTGTTTTTTAGCCGCCTGAGTCGCACCTGACATCGCGATCCTCCTTCAAGTCTGCTGGTACGGGCCACGGTTTTGCAAAGATATGCCCAGCTCTGCGCCTGGCCTCCTACACGCACCCTTCATACCCCCTGCCCACAACCAGCTCATAATCGGGCTTGGGATCCTTGCCGATGTACTTCGACGCGGCACTCGTATAGGCCACGGTCAGACCGATCCTCCGATTGGGGCGTGAGCAGGTTTTCGACC
Source organism: Candidatus Latescibacterota bacterium (assembly GCA_965219385.1). GTDB lineage: Bacteria > Latescibacterota > UBA2968 > UBA8231 > UBA8231 > CBDCNM01. The sequence continues at coordinate 129,182 of CBDCNM010000002.1, forward strand.
AGCAAGAATCCCTCGCTTTCGAACTGGTCGATCTGTTGCTGTGTCAGTGGCATTTTAAATCTCCTGTCCATAGGAGAATCAGCCTAGTAGATGACCAGCTGAATTGGGCTGGCTGACGGGCCGGCCTCAAAATCAACGCGGTCGACTACTAGAGTCTCTGGCCGAAGACGTCGGCGAAGAAAAAATCTAATAAATCCACGTCCTCGTCGCCATTGAAATCACCCTGCCGTGGAGGTGCGGAGCGGAGGAAGTACTTCTTAAATATAAAACCAAAACGCCCCGCATTCCATTTGTTGGAACGACCCTGTTTTTCACCTTGTCGCCCAGGGTCGCGCCAGATTATATTTATAGGCTTGTACGACGCCGCTCAGGAAACGAGTAGAAGCTGAGATCTGGAAGGAGACACTGCGACCTCATGGCATTACAACCCGCTATTGTCGAGCAGCTGCATGCTGCCGTAAACCAGGAACGGCTCGTCGACACCGCCGTGCGGTTGATCGATGTGCCGAGCCCGACCCGCACCGCAAAAGACGCCCTGGATACCCTGGACGCCATCCTCACCGAGGAAGGCCTGGAGGTCGAGCGTCCCGAGGCAGACTATCCGGAATCGCCGGCGGTCGCAACCCGCCTTGAAAGCGGTAAGCCCGGCCGCACACTGCAGTTCCAGGGGCATCTCGACACGGTACACCTGCCGTATGTGCCGCCGCGCCTCGAAGACGGCAGGCTGTACGGCAGCGGCGCGGCCGACATGAAAGGGGGGATCGCTGCCATGGTCGAGGCGACCCGCGCCCTGCGCGACACCCATTTATTGCCGGGCGGACAGGTGTTGATAACCTCGACGGATATGCACGAAGCACCGTGGGGCGATGGTCGGCAGATACGCGGGCTGGTACAGGCCGGGTACGTCGGCGACGGGGTACTGATACCGGAGTACCTCTACGACCGCCTGCCGGTGGTGGGCCGCGGCATGGCGGTGCTCGATGTGCACGTCCGGCGGGAGGGCCAGCCGGTTCACGAGGTGCTGGGCGGTATCGAACAACCCAATGTCATCAGCGCGGGCGCCGAGCTCGTCCGCCGTTTCGAAGAACTCGACGGCCAGCTGGCGGCGAGTACGCATCTGCTCGGTGGGCGCGAAAGCCTCTTTATCGGCAAAGTCGGAGCAGGGGAGATTTTCAACCAATCGCCGACCGACTTTCGCCTGCAGGGCACGCGACGCTGGCTGCCCGGCGCGGACCGCGACGACGTCGAAAAGCAGTTCCGCGCCATCCTGGAGGCCGTTGCCCGACGCGACGGCATTGAGGTGGAGGGGGACTTCATGTTTTTGTCGGGGCCGTTCGAAATCGACCGGTCCCATCCGCTCCTGCAGGCATTCCAGAGCGCCTACCAGGCCGCTACCGGCACCCGTCTGCCGCTGGGCGGCAAACCGCTGATGGACGATGGCAATACCATCCTCAACGTTTCAGACGCCGTCCCGATCACGCACGGACCGAATGGGCTGGGCGCCCATACGGTCGCCGAGGAAGTCGCCGTCGCCGAACTGGTCCGCGTCGCTCTGGTGTATGCCTTGGCGGCCGTCTGTTTTTGTGGAGGAACCCATGAACGATAAACACAGCACACTGGATTCCCCGCCACAGGACCTGCCGACCAGCGATCTGGTCGACGCGCAGCGGACCCTCAGTGCCGACTACCCCTGAGGCGGTAAATTATAAAGGGCCTTTTCTTGTATAAAATTCCTGCTGCGCTCGCAGCCCGGCCGCCCTGCTCAAAGGTCAAATGGGATTTTTCATATAGGCTCTTAATGGAGGAGATCCCGACCATGATTGTAGAGTGGAACAACCACATGTTCAGCGCGGATCAGGAGCGTTATCCGCTGCACCCTGATTCTCCCTATACCCCTGGATTTCCAGACGGCGATCCCCTGGACATCTATATGGCCCACATGGACCGGGAGGGCATTGATCGGGCGGTGCTGGTGCAACCGGCTCCGTACTGGGACGACCACCGGCTGCTCCTGAATTGCCTGAAGCGCGCGCCCCAGCGCTGCAAAGGAGCTTGCCTGTTCAGGCCGGACGACGAGGACGCGCCGGCCAGGATGGCGGACCTGGTAGCGCGGCAGCCGCTCTTCATCGCCACCCGCCTGCACCTGCTCAACGGCCGGGACCTGGGGCCGGACAGCACCCTGGATCCAGGGGTACAGGCGATCTGGAGGAAAGCCCTGGAACTGGGGCTGATCGTCGAGCTGCACGCGGATGCTACCTACGCGCTGCCTCTGGCCAATATGCTGCGCGAACATCCGCGGACCACGGTGGTGATCGACCACCTGGCCGAGGCCGGCTTCGGGAACAGCGGTACCCCGGTGGAGTTCGCCCACATGCTGGATCTGGCCAGATTCGACGGGGTCTACATGAAGCTTTCCGGCCTGAATCACTTTGCCAAAGACGAACCGCACTACCTGAGCGCGCGGCCCTTTACCCGCCGGGTGATCGCCGAGTTTGGTCCGGATCAGCTGGTCTGGGGCAGCGGGGTGCCCGGGATCGTGGATGCGCATATGCCCGAGTATTCGGAGGCGGTCCGGATGAAGGTAAAGGGGGGCAATCTGCAGCGCTTGCTGGGTTTTGCGTGATGGCCCGGGCTGGTGGATTCTGCCATGAGATTGGCGGGACTCGCCAGTCCGGGTTTTGAGCGGATTTTAGATTTAACTGAAATTATAGTAATTTAGGAAAAAAACAACATGGTTATGACCTGGCACGGGGCTTGCTCCCTGGAGGAGTGTCTACATGGACCCAACAAAGGCGGACGTGATGCAGAAAGGCATAACCAGAGAGCAGGTCGAGCGCGTAGCGCGCATCTACAAGACCAACCAGGATGCGGGTCAGGCCCTGGGTATTACCATGCGGAGCTTCGGCCGGCTGTGTCGCAAGTACGGGGTGGAGACACCCTATGGACGCAGGAGGCGACGCCTACACGAGGAAGTGGGACACACCGACATTTTTCCTAGGAGGTAAAGCAATGGCCGGGGGAAGCATAGATCGCATCGGAGCCATCTGGAAGTCCAATATCAACGAGTTGCTGGACCGGATGGAGGACCCGGAGAAAATGGTGCGCCAGTTTGTCCGGGACATGGAAGAAGAGGTCGATAAGGCGGTCCGGGCCGCGGCTGGGGCCATGGCCAATCAGCGCCGCGTGGAGCGGGAATACGAGGAAAGCCAGGCCCGGGTTCGGGAGTGGCGGCAGCGCGCCGAGCGCGCGGTCGAAGAAGGAGATGAGGAGGGCGCGCGTCGCGCCCTGGAACGCAAGGCTTTTTGTGCCCGGGCCGCGGAAGTGGCCGGGGCGGCCGCGGAAGAAAGCCGCCAGGCCGCAGCGCAGCTGCACGCTCAACTGGACGAATTGAGAGCGGGTCTGCGGGAAGCCCGGAGCCGCCAGGGGGCTTTGATCGGGCGCTACCAGGCGGCCCGTAAACAGCCGCGGGCCGGCGCGGAGGGATTGGCCGGTACGGTGCGGCTGGAGGAGCGGATCGCAGCCCACAAACGCGAGTTCGAGCGGATGGTAGAGCAGGTCGAAACCGCCGAAGCCGAGGCCGAGTTGCAGCGGCAACTGGCCGCTGAGCGCCGGATTCAGGAACCGGGTGCGGGAGAGCGGGTGGAAGATGAACTGGCCGAGTTGAAGACCCGGGTATCCGAGAAAAAATAAAGGAGAGGAACGTGGAAGGTCAGGAGTTCTCGTACAGATCCAGGCTGGTGGCCGGACTGCTGTGCTTTTTTCTTGGGACCTTTGGGGCGCATCGCTACTATGTCGGCAAAATCGGCACTGGTATATTGATGCTGGTGACCCTGGGCGGTCTGGGCATCTGGTACATGATCGACCTGATCGTGATTATGGTGGGCGCCTTTCGCGACGACCAGGGCCGCCTGGTCTACGACTGGCTGGACCCGCAGGTGGGGCAGCGCGGACGGGAGGCCCTGAATGCCCAGTTGGAGGCGATTGAAGTGCGTTTGACGGATACGCAGGATGTGATGATCACCCTGAGTGAGAAGTACGATCGCCTCGAAGATAAATACAAAGAGCTTAAAAGAGATGATTGAGGAAGTGAAACCATTGACTTGAATCCCTCTGGTATGGAAATCGGTCGCATAGTCTTGTTGGGCGTGCTACTCGCGCTGGTTGGGTATGTGGGCATGGGGGTTTTGCTCTACGTCTTGCAATCCCACCTGGTCTACGTGCCCCAGCGCAAAATGGTTGCGACTCCCGAGGATATCGCTCTTGCGTACCAGGATGTCGTTTTTACCAGCGCGGATGGGGTGCGGCTGTCCGGCTGGTGGTTGCCGGGCGAGAAGCCCAGGGGCGTGGTGCTGTTCTGCCATGGCAACGGTGGCAATATCTCTCATCTGCTGGAGCGCATCCGGGTTTTCCACGATCTCGGACTGAGCACCTTTGTGTTCGACTACCGCGGCTATGGCCTGAGCGAAGGCGCGCCGACAGAGCAGGGCACCTACCTGGACGCGGAGGCTGCGTGGAATTACCTGGTGCGGGAACAGGGGGTGGAAGCAGGCGAGATTCTGGTTTATGGCTGGTCGCTCGGCGGTCCCATTGCTACCTGGCTGGCGCAGCGCCATACCCCCGCAAAGCTGGTGCTGGAATCCACCTTCACGTTGATCCCGGATCTGGGCCAGGATCTGTATCCGCTCTTTCCGGCCCGGCTGCTGTCGCGTTACGAGTACAATACCCTCGATTGCCTTTCCAGAGTGAGCTGCCCGCTGCTGGTGGTCCACAGCCTCGAGGACGATCTGATCCCTTTCGCGCACGGCCGCCGGCTCTACGAAGCGGCCAGAGGACCCCGGAAATTCCTTGAAATCGCGGGGGAACACGGCGATGGATTTATGTGGTCGGCGGAGCCCTACAAAGAAGCTCTGGATGGGTTTATCTCGCTCTAGTCTCACGAAATACCGCCGATTCCGTGCAGTACTCATATTTCCCGCTGCAGGACAATGGGTTGCTTCTCGATCTGCGCACGCGGAATCGTCTTCTTGAACATCTTGTATTCGCGGCGATAGCGTTTGTGAACCTTGAGTTCGACCTGCTCGGGCACCGGGTCCTCGACGGGCCAGTCGAAGTAACCATCCACATCGCTGTAAACGTGCCACATATCCAGGACCACGGAGGCCCCGGGAAGCGGCTGGCCCTGACTGTCCACGACCCGGCCGCGGACGGCTTTGCCAGGATTCAGGCGGAATTCGGCCGCGTGAGACTCCGCCTCGGGACCGACCTTCACATGCCGCCACTGTGGTGCGTAACCATTTGCCTCCACGGTCAAAACCATTTCGCCGAGCGGCACACCATCAAATCGAAAGTGGCCCCGGGCATCGGTTTTGACCAGGGGATGATTGTTTTTGGGGTGAATGGAGCGATAGCCCAACTGGGGCGAACCAACCAGCCGCGGACCGCCTCCCCACGGATCCAGCTCGGTGCTCTCTTGCCAGAAGTCGGCGGCGTAGCGGTTGGGGCTGCGCTCGACCGTGGCATGGACGAGCGGCTGGCCTTGTTGGTCCAGCACGCGGCCTTGCAGACTCGCGTAAGCCGGCGATACCTTCGCGCGCTCCACGGCGATCGGCCAGACCTTCGTAGCTTCGGCATCGCTGCCGACCACCACCAGCTGGTTCGGGCCGGCTTTGATCATGTCGAACTGGCCGGTAATAACCGGCTCGGGCAGATCCGAGAAGCTAATGCGGTCCTGCCACGTGTGGCCGTTGTCCAGGCTGAACGCGACGTGGAACCCCGGTCTACCGTATTCGCACGCCACCACCCCATTGTCCAATGCCGCCAGGGTGGGCGAGATACACATCAGGTGCGGCCGGGTCGCCACCGGTCTGGTCCATGTTTTTCCCAGGTCGTCCGACCAGCACCCGTACAGGGGACGGTACTGAGCCGGAAGGTGCGAAAACTGGGTCCGCAGCATGGCCAGCATCCGTCCGTTGGGCAACAGGGTGATGCTCGGCTCGCATGAACTTAGGTACTGGCCCGGCAGTTCGGGGTTGGGGTCCACCGGCTCATAGGCAATCGAGCTGTAGTGGTGCCAGGTGTGTCCCTGGTCTTTCGAGCAGACGAGGAACGCCCGATGGAGGCTTTCGCTGTCGCCCTTGAATCCGCCGTACATCGGTGCCAGCACATCGCCGTTGGGAAGCTGCACCATTTTGCCTTTAGCCATCGAGGGTAGCACCGCATCGAGGGATGGAGGACCGGCCAGGGGCAGGTACAGACGGGCCGTCTCGACGTCCCAGTACCTCATATCATCGGTGAAGCGCAGGAAGGGCATTTCGAACCAGCCCTCTTTACCGTCGGCAGCATGGCGCACGTCCGACACGGGCATAATGACGCCGCCGTCCCGCAGGGTGCCGCTGTCAGCGCCGCCTCCCAACTCGGACGGGCCCTTCATCTTCTCACTCCAGGTCCGCCCCCCGTCGGTGGAGGTTCTATAAGACTTCGCATCTGGAAAGAAGGCCGCTACCACTCCCGTCCGCGACACCATCAAATTGGCGGTATTCTGGTAGACCTTATCACCGAGCCTGGTCGGTTCGCCGACCCTGATCTTCAATATCTCCACAGAGGATTCAGATTGCGGCATCGTGCCATTCCTTTCAGAGCTTGCCTTCCTTTTGCCACTCTGCGAAGAGTTGCTTGCGGTAGGCCTCGGCCCGTTCTTTATCTACCTGGGCGCGCTGGGCGTAGAAGACGAATCCCAGGGCCCGGCGGGGCCGCTCGCTGGGATTGGCATCGGCCCGGTGGATGGTCATGCAGTGGTGCACGATCAGGTCCCCTGGTTCGGCGTGGATGGCTTTCTCCCGGTGGAAATCCGCCTCGCCGTAATCGGTGATGCCCTGGGAAAAACCCAGCACATTGGAGCGCTGGTGCGGCCGCATGTCCTGCCAGCGCGATCCGGGCACAAAGCGCATGCAGCCGTTTTCTTCGTCGATGGTATCCAGGGCCAGCCACAAGGTCACGGCCTCGTTGGGTTCCAGCATGAAATAGAACCCATCCTGGTGGGGCGGGGTCACCTTGCCGACGCGGGCCGGTTTGTTGAACCACTGCAATGGTTTGCCCACCACCTGATCGTCCATGAAAAATTCGCCCAGTTCAATAAAACGGTCGCTGTTGTTGAGTTGCTCGAAAAATTCATCGTATGCGGACATGTTCTGCAGCCGCATGATGGCTCGAAGGTCGTCCTTTACCTCGTAGAACGCCGCTTCATCCGGCAGATTGGGCAGTAGTTCGGCGATGTAGCGGTCGATCTGGCGATTGATCTGCCGGGCTTCCGCCGCGCTCATAAAACCGCGCAACACCAGGTACCCGTCCCGGTCAAAGGCCTCTTTGAGCTGTGGGGCGTTTTTCCTCCAGTCCATGATGTATCCTTTCTACGATTCGGGGTCGGGGCGCTCGGCGTTGTAAATGTTGTAAGCATTGACCAGAGTGCCGCCGTCTACCACCAGGGTCTGGCCGGTGATATAGCTGCCCTCGTCCGAGACCAAGAAGGCCGCGGCCCCGGCTACTTCGGCGGGCAGGCCGGAGCGGCCCAGCAGGGCCATATCAATGGGCCCGGGCAGGGCGTCGTCGGGCTGGTCGACCTGGATGGGACCCGGAGCGATACAGTTGACCCGGATGCGGTACGGGGCCAGGTCCGCGGCCATACTCTTGGTCATGGTCTCCAGGGCGCCTTTGGCCGCGCCGTAGGCGCAGCAGCCCGGTTGTGGCACAAAGCCGTTGACCGAGGAGATGTTGATGATATTGCCCCCGCCTGTTCGGACCATGATCCGGGCGGCCGTCTGGGCGCACATGAACACCCCGGTCTGGTTTACCGCGATAATGCGATCCCAGGTCTCCTGAGACAGGTCCAGGATGTGGCCGTTGACGCCGGTGATGCCGGCGTTGTTGATCATTATGTCGAGGCCCTCGAAGTGTTCGATGGTCTGGTCGATCAGGCGCTCCACCTGTTCCCGATCGGCGACATCGGTCTGGACGAAGAGGGCTGTGCCGCCGGCTTCTTCTACTTCCCGGCGGGTGCGTTCGCCGCTGTCTGGATCGCGCTGTGCCAGGACGACTTTGGCGCCTTCCCGGGCGAAGCGTTTTACAATGCCGCGGCCGATGCCGCGACCTCCGCCGGTGACGATGGCGATTTTGTCCTTCAATAACATGGGGCACTCCTCAGATCCCTGCGGCGTCCCGAAAATAGTAGTAGGGGTGGTAGCGGGGTAAGATACCTCAATTTTGTTGTTGGGACAAGAAGTGCCGGGCTGTTGGGTGGTGGTTGTGGGTTCGTCTTTCGCTTTCGGGATATTTGACGGTTCAGGATGGTTGTGCTTGATTAGAGAATCAGTACTTAACGAAATACCCGTAGCTATTTGGAGCTCAAGGCCGGGAGTTGATGTTGCCGGCGGGGCGGTGGGGGCTGCGAGCGGGCGCAGCAGCAGGGAGGGGGTAGTGGGGGGGTGGAGCAGGGCAAGAGCGCCTTGGGCCTCATAAAACGCCAGAGGCACAAGCCCCGCACGGCCGTCCGCCGATTCCGTGAAGTACTGAGAATGGCTTCACCTGGCAGATAAATCAAGCACAGGTAGTGTCATCCATGACTGGTTCCCTGCCTTTTACCCGCATCATTCAGGGTCTGCCGCCCACCGTGCCCTTTGTGCCGCCCGAAGCCCTGGAGCGGCGCAACGCCCGCCCTTTGAAGGTGCGGGTGGGCGCCAACGAGAGTGCTTTCGGAATCTCGCCGCGGGCCCGGGAAGCCATGTGCGCGGCCGTCAACCAGATCGCCTGGTACAACGACCCGGAAGGCCACGATCTGCGGGCGGCCCTGGCCCGGGCGCACGGGGTGACCATGGACCAGCTGAGCATCGGCAGCGGCATCGACGATTTATTGGGCCTGGTGGTGCGGCTCCTGATCGAACCCGGGGATCCGGTGGTGAGTTCGCTGGGTGGTTATCCTACCTTCCACTACCACGCGGACGGCTTCGGCGGCGTCCTGTACCGGGTGCCCTACAGGGACGATTACGAAGATCTGGAAGCCCTGTTGGCCCAGGCCGGGAAGGTCGAAGCCCGCCTGCTCTACGTGGCCAACCCGGACAATCCCATGGGCACCTGGCACCCGGCCCCTGCCCTGCGTCGTCTCATCGAGCAACTGCCGGACACCTGTGTGTTGATCCTGGACGAGGCCTATGTGGATTTCGCTCCGGACGAGGCCCTGTTGACCCTGGATCCGGACGAGTTGCGGGTCGTGCGCATGCGCACCTTTTCCAAGGCGCACGGCATGGCCGGAGCCCGGGTCGGCTATGCCATAGCCCATCGGGAGATGGTGGCGGCCCTGGACAAGGTGCGCAATCACTTCGGGGTCAACCGGGTGGCCCAGGCCGGGGCCCTGGCCTCGCTCCAGGACCGGGCCTTCATCGACAGCGTGGTACAAGCGGTCGCGGAAGGCCGGCGGGAGTACGAGGCTCTGGGCCGCGAACTGGGGCTGTCCACCCTTCCTTCGGGGGCCAATTTCGTGGCCATGGACATAGGAGACGGGCTGCGGGCTCGGGCCCTGATGGGGGCCCTGCTCGAACGCGACGTATTCGTGCGCATGCCCGGGGTGGCGCCCCTGGATCGCTGCATCCGCGTCACCGTCGGCACACCTGAAGAACGGGAGGCCTTTGCGCAGGTTTTGCGCCAGGTCCTGCCCCAGATTCGTTGAGGAAATACCCATGAAGCTCCTGGTTTCGGGCTCCACCGGTCTCATAGGCACGGCCCTGGTCCAGCGGCTCGCAAGCGCAGGGCATGACATCGTGCGGCTGGTGCGCGGGCGGGCGGAGGACACAACAGGTGCCATCTCCTGGGCAAGCATGACGGCAGCGGATCTGGAGGATCTGAACTGGGTGGTGCATCTGGCCGGCGAGAATATCGCGGGGCGCCGGTGGAGCGCGGCCCAGAAGGCCCGGATTCGCGCCAGCCGGGTCGAGGGGACGCGGAGGTTGTGCCGGACTCTGGCCCAGGTTGCCCGTCCTCCCCAGGTCCTGGTCTGTGCTTCGGCAGTGGGGTATTACGGGGATCGTGGCGACGAGGTGCTGCGCGAGGACAGCGCCCCGGGCACTGGTTTTTTGCCCGAGGTCTGCCGGGAATGGGAGGCGGCCGCGGAGCCGGCCCTGGAAAAGGGCATCCGGGTGGTGCATTTGCGTTTTGGCCTGGTCCTCAGTCCGGCCGGTGGGGCGCTGGGCAAAATGCTCCTGCCCTTCAAGCTGGGGGTGGGTGGCAGGATAGGTAACGGGCGGCAGTACATGAGCTGGATTTCGCTGGATGATGTGGTGGGGGCCACAGGCCATGCCCTGACCACGGAGGTCCTGCGGGGACCGGTCAATGTGGTGGCCCCCAATCCGGTCACCAATGCGGAGTTTACCCGGGTTCTGGGGCGGTTGCTGAGACGTCCGACGCTTTTCCCCGTGCCGGCCTTTGGCGCTCGTCTGGCCCTGGGCGAGATGGCCGAGGCTTTGTTGCTCTCCAGTACGCGGGTGGAACCGGGGCGGTTGCTGGAGACCGGCTACCAATTCCTCCACGTCGATCTGGAAGCGGCGTTGCGGTATTTGCTGGGAAGATAGGGGCCAGATCTTGAGGTTCGTGTATTTGTCGAGGGTGTAACCCGCGCGAAACACACTGTACCGATTCCTACACACTCCCTGATCCAGTCCCGGAGAAAAACCACCCTGGTATGGTTGTTGCATTGGTTCTTTCCAGGAGAAAGAACCAATGTGGAAACACAGCTGTGCAGTCATCCTTGTGCTAGCCGCCTATGCCCGGGCCTCGGTCTTTCCGGCCGCTCTGCTCGGAGCCGGCGACCAGGAAGCCCTGCAGGACGCGGCGGCCGAAGTGGACGAGCCCGGGCAACTCGGCCTGCGCATCCGCCTGCAAGGCCCCTTCGAGGGCTTGAACGAGACCCGGGTCTACCAGCGCCTGGAGTGGCGCCTCGGAAGGGGCCGGAAGGCCTTTCTGCTCACCGAAAAAGACCCCGGTGAAAAACGGTGGGCGGATTTTGCCGCGTTTTACCTGCAGTGGCAGGGGCGCGCCAGCCCCTTGCAAGTCTTTGCCGGGGATGTGCGCCCTGGATTTGCCCAAGGCCTGGTCTTCGGTCGCTCGAGCAGGAGACGCAGCCCCCTCTCGGCCACTTTGAGAGACGACAGCAAATACATCGGTTATCGCTCCAGTGCGGAGAACCAGGCCCTGCGCGGACTGGCCCTGCGCTATGGCGGTAGGGGGTTCGAAGCAGTGGCCGTTGGAGGGCGCGCCCGGCGCGACGCGCGTCTGGACGAGGATGGCACCGCAGTATCCCTGCCCGAGGACGGGATCCATGTATCGGCGGGCGAGGAGGCCGGCCGCAAGCGCTTGCAGGCCTGGACCGCCGGCCTGCGGCTGCGCTGGGTGAAAAGGCGCTGGCAGGTCGGCGCGAGCCTGCAGGGGATGCGTTTCAACCGCCGGGTGGATCTGCGGCGGCCGGAGAAGACCCCATGGGCCTTTCGGGGGCGGGATCAGTACCTGGGGGGGCTGGATTTCAAGGTAGTCCTGGAGACCGTGCGGAGTGCCCTCGAAGCCGGTCGGGACCACCGGGGGCACTGGGGGATTTTGAGCTTCACCCGGATAAGGCTGGGCAAGCTCCGGCTGAAAGGACTGGTGCGCTATTACGCACCTGGTTTTCACAGTTTCTACGGCGGCTCGGCAAGTGCCGCGGGCATGCAGAACGAACGCGGTTATCTGCTGGCGCTGGAAGGTCGCTGGAGGCGGCAAAAGTGGCGGTTCCTGGTGGACCAGTTCGCCCCGGTTCAGCCTGCCTATGCCAGCCCGGTACTCGGGGTGACGGAGGTGTGGAGCCTCGGCACCGAGCACCCGCTGGCGCCGCGCTGGCATGCACAGCTCCTCTACCAGGACCGCAAGGGCCCGCGCTGGCGGGATGGAGCGTCTCACTCCGAGCGCAGTCGGCGAGGCCGGGTGGGGATAACCTACCGGGCCGGGCCCAGGGCCCGGGTTGGTTTCCGTCTCGAAGGGCGCTGTTTGAGGGACACCGGGAGGGGAAGCGAGATTGGAGGGATGACCTCTTTGCTCTGGCAGGGGAAGTGGGGTGTCGCCCGCTACACCTTCCACCTCAGTCGCTTTTCGACGGCTTCCTACAGAACCCGGATCTACGAATTCGAGTACGATCTTCCCGGGACCGTGAGCATCCGGCCGCTCTACGGCGATGGCTGGCGGTTTTATCTGCTGGCCGGGTTCCGCTGGCGCCCTGTAGAGGTGGGCGGACGCTATCGTTACCAGCGCCGCCTGGGAGGCGAAAAGCCCCTGCACTATTTCGGTTTACAGGTGGATTGTCGAATCGGCGGAGCGCGCGCTTAGAAGGAGTTGACAAGCCAGGTCTGGTTGGATGACTTGGGCGGATTTTTTATCCTTGAATACATGAAATACTACTGCAAATGGTCGCTGGTGGTCGGATTGCTGCTGAGTGGGGTGCAGGATGGATGGGGACTGATCTGTGCCACCGGGCCCGCTGCCGGGCGAGTGCAGCAAGATGGGGCCCGGCAGGGCCAGGTACAGGCTCTGGTGATCTATGCCCGCTTTCGCAACGAGGGTGACGGACGGAGTGAAGCACTGGCGTTTACTCGCCGTTTCTTCGATCCCGAAGAGCCCGGCAGCCTCACCCATTTCTACCAGGAGATGTCCCGCGGCCAATTCAGCCTGACGGGCACGGTCCTGCCCCGCTGGTACACCTCGGATCAGCCGGCCTCGGCCTATGTCGCCACCGAAAGGGGAGAGGGGGGCAGATTCGGCACCTTTTCCAGAGAAATACTGCAAGCCGTCGACGCCGAGGTAGATCTGGGTTTGTACGACAACGATGGTCCCGACGGCGCGCCCAATTCCGGGGATGACGATGGGGAGGTGGATTTCATCTTCCTCAATACCCTGACGGCTCCCGAAGGGTTTATCATCGGCAAGGCCACCGGCGTTGCGCGCCTGGGATTGGACCTGGCCTACACCTCGAATGACAGGGCGATCAACGGGGGGGTTATCCAGGTCCGTTCAGACGATGATTCAGGTGGGACCGGGGGGGTCCTGCAACGGGGTCATACCTTTGAGCTGGCCGTGGGCCACATGGCGCACGAGTACGGGCATGTGCTGGGGCTGCCCGATTTGTTCGATGCGTCATTCGCCCAATCCCACTACGGCGAATTGGAACCTGCGGAGGATTCTGCCGGAATCGGCTACTGGGGGCTGATGGGATGGGGGACCCTGGGCTGGAACGAGGTGGATGGTCCCAATCCCTTTTGCTCCTGGAGCCTGGAGCAACTGGGCTGGATCGGGGTTGAAAACGATCTGCTGGTCGTGGTCGAAGAAAACCTCGAGGACGTGGTTTTCGAGGACGTGAATGCCGGGGGCAAGGTCTACAAGCTGCCGGTCCAGGGCCAGAACAGGTACTTCCTGGTGGAACACCGCCGCTCCGGCACCAGCTACTACGAGCGCAACCTGCCGGCCTCGGGGCTGCTGATCTGGCAGATCGATAAAACACCGGGAGCCTTTAACAGTTCCGAAACCAGGAAATTGGTGGATCTGGTATGCGCGGATGGTTTGTTCAGGGATGCGGGGTACCCAGAGGGCCGGGTGGCCGATCCAGACTTTGGCCGGGACAATCTGGACTTTTGGGCCCACGACGAAAACTACCGCACGACCCACAGCGGCAATCAGGGCGATGCCACGGACGTATTCGACGGGGTGGTCGCGACCGATTTTTGGGCGGCCTCCAATCCCGCGGCGCCGTCGGGGATCCGGGTCGGCGATATCCGCCGTCGGGGAGACGACATGGTGGCGGACCTGTACCTGGAGGATCTCCACCGAGCGGGCCTCATCCAACCGGACGAGGTCTGGGAAGATAGCATCTGGATCGTGGGCGATGTGGTGGTGCGGGCCGATACCCGACTCATCATCAAGCCCGGCACCCGGGTGATGGTGGGGGAAGATCTCCGCCGCCTCGGCCGCGATCCAGAGCGCTGCGAAGTGGTGATCCAGGGCGATCTCATCACCGCGTCTTCCGGCCGGGACTCGGTGCTTTTTACCTCCGCGGCCGCGGAGCCCCGGCCGGGCGCCTGGTACGGGATCGTGGCGGGCGCCACTGGCCGCCTAACCATCCGCAACACCATCGTAGAGTATGCCCGCAACGGTCTGTCGGGAAGCAATATGCTGAATCCCCAGATACTGAACGGGGTGACGATCCGCCAGGCCAGTCGCCACGGGATCCACTTTGACAGGCTCCAGGGTCAAGTCACCTTGACGCGCCTGGAGGCGAGCGCCGCTGGTTCGACCGGAGTGAAGGTGATTGGCCAAGGCACCCTCGAGGTCCAGGAGGGGCGTTTTGCCGGCAATGGTCACAGCGGTCTGGAGCGGGTCGGGGGCCGGTTGGAGTGTGCCCTGAGCGAATTTGTCGACAATGGACTCGAGCAGGACGAGGGAGCCAATTTAAAACTGGGCGTCGGGGTGTCGGGCAGGGTGTCTCAGAACCGCTTCGAGGGGGGCGTGGGCATCCGCTGCAGGGACAGCAGAGACGTGCTCATCGAGGAAAACCGCCTGGTTGATCACCGCATCGGCCTGATTTCGGCGTCCTCGCGCCCCTGGATCCAGGGCAATGAATTTATCGGCAACGAACTGGCATTGCAGATCTCCGGCTTCGTGGTGCCGACTTTTCTGGCCCTGAACATCATTGAAGGCACCGATCGGCTGCTGGACAACCAGGCGTCGATCGAGGTGGTGGCGCGCAACAACTGGTGGGGACAGGTCGACGAGAACTGGATCGAAGAGCGCATAAGCGGAGAGGTGATCTGGCGGCCCTTCCTCAATTTCGATCCGCGCGTGCCCGTGGGGTTTACCTTGAGCCAGAATTTTCCCAATCCCTTCAACGGCACTACCGTGATCGACTACACCGTGGGCATTGAAGTGCCTATAGTCGCCGGTGAAGTCGATATGGTACTGGAGGTGCGCAGCATCATCGGAGGATTGGTGCGGCGTCTGGTGCGACAACCAGCCGCTCCGGGTTTCTACTCCGTGGTCTGGGATGGCCGCAACGACGCGGGCGAGCCGGTGGCCAGCGGGGTGTATTACTACCAGCTCAAGGTGGGGCCGATTACACTTTACAAACGGCTGCTCTTGCTCAAATAGGCCAGGGTAGCGGCGAACCTGCCTTGTTTGCGCCGGCGGGTTCTTTATATTTCCTTCTTTAATACTCTTTACTTCCCCTTGCTACAAAAGGCATACTCCTTGACCAGGGGCATTGTCGTTCTGGATTTTGGTGGGCAGTACGCCCATCTGATTGCCAACCGCATCCGCCGTCTGCAGGTTTACGCCGAGACTCGTTCGCCCGAGGTCGCCCCCGAGGAAATCGAAGGGGCCGACGGCCTCATCCTGTCGGGGGGGCCCGCGAGCGTGTACGCGGCTGATCAACCCTCCTACAACCCCCGGCTTTTTCACCTGGGCCTGCCCATGCTCGGGCTGTGTTACGGGCACCAGTTGCTCTGCCAGCAATTCAGCGGCGAGGTGGCGCCGGGGGACACCATGGAATACGGGGCCGCGCGGCTAAGGGTCAAAAACCCCCGGGGGGTTCTGGCCGGCCTGGCGGAGAGCGAATCCATCTGGATGAGTCACAAAGACAGCGTGGTGGCCCTGCCCGAAGGCTTCGAGATCCTGGGTGAGACCGAGGATTGTCCGGTAGCGGCCATGGGCAACGAAGAGGCCAGGATCTACGGTTTGCAGTTTCACCCCGAAGTCACCCACACGGCTTCGGGCATGAAGGTGCTCGAAAACTTCGTCGATATCTGCGGCTGCGCCCGGGACTGGACCATGGAGCACTTCATCGACCAGTCCCGGGCGCAGATAGAGGCGCAAACGGCCGGGCGCAAGGTCTTCCTCCTGGTCAGCGGTGGAGTGGATTCCACGGTTTCATTCCTGCTGCTGAACCGGGCGCTGAGCGAAGAGCGGGTGCTGGGCCTGCACATCGACAACGGGCTCATGCGCCAGAACGAAACCGCTCTGGTCGGCCGGTTGATGCAGGAGTCTGGTTTCGCCAACCTGGAAGTGGTGGATGGCGGCGCGGATTTTCTCCGGATCCTGGAGGGGGTGGCCGACCCCGAGGAAAAGCGGCGGCGCATCGGCGAGGAGTTCCTGCGGGTGCGGGATCGCGCCCTCGAAGCCCTGCAACTCGATCCGGAGGAGTGGCTGCTGGGGCAGGGTACCCTCTACACCGACACCATCGAATCGGGAGGGACCCACAACGCCGAGGTGATCAAGACCCACCACAACCGCGTGGGCATGATCGAGAGGTTGCTGACCGCAGGCAAGCTCATCGAGCCCCTGGCGCAGCTCTACAAGGACGAGGTGCGCGAACTGGGCGAAAAGCTGGGGCTGCCGCATCACCTGGTGTGGCGCCACCCTTTCCCCGGACCGGGATTGGGGGTGCGGGTGCTGTGCTCCGATGGCAAAGAGGACCTGGGAGAGGACGGGCCGGCGGTCTCTGCCGTGGCCAGGATAGGGCGCAAGTTCGGTCTCCAGGCCCAGATCCTGCCCCTGCGCAGCGTGGGGGTGCAGGGCGATGGGCGGACCTACGCCCATCCGGTTGCGGTGGCGGGAGAGGCCGATTGGACCACCCTCGAAGCGTTGTCTACCGAATTGACCAATACCCTATCCCAGATCAACCGGGTGGTCTACCTGCTGGGCCCCGAGGAGCGGCTCCGGCAATCCTTGAAAGAGGGGTATCTGACCCGGGATCGCCTGGACTTGCTGCGCCGGGCCGATGCCCTGGTCATGGAGGCCCTGGAGCGGCACGACCTGATGCAGGAGGTCACGCAGATGCCCACCGTGCTGGTGCCGCTCTCCTCGGACGGACTCCAGGAGAGTATCGTGTTGCGTCCGATTTCCACGGACGACTTCATGACCGCCCGCTTCAGCCTGTTGCCCCGGGGCTTTGTGGACGAGGTCGCAGCCGGCTTGCTGGCGCTGGAGGGGATCGAGGCGGTGTTTTACGACATTACCCACAAGCCGCCGGGCACGGTGGAGTGGGAGTGAAGGGGCCCGCCGTGCCGGGATCCTGCAACCCGTCTCCAAGCTACTTGACCAGAAAGTACTTGTTCTTGCCGCGGCGGACCACGATGTACTTGCGGTGCAGGCCATCCTCCTTGCGCATGAGCCGGCCCATTTCGGTGCAGCGCTCGCCGTTTATGTAGATGGCCCCGGTCTTGATATCCTCCCGGGCCTGGCGCTTGGAAGAGGAGATGCGGGCCTGGGCCAGCAGGTCGACCAATCCCAGTTCCGGCTCCTCCATGGTGTGGGACGGCACGTCGTTGAACCCCTGCTTTATTTCGTCTTCCTCCAGATCCTCGAGCTCTCCGTAAAACAGCGCACGCGATATTTTCTCTGCCTTGCGCGTGGCTTCGGAGCCGTGGACCAGGGTGGTTAATTCCCGGGCCAGCCGGGTTTGCGCCTGCCGCTTTTCCGGGTGCTGCCGGGTTTCCTCCTCGAAGGCGTTGATTGCGTCCCTGGTCAGGAAGGTAAAATACTTCAAGTAAGAAATGACGCTCTGGTCGTCGGCGTTGATCCAGAACTGGTAGAACTGGTAGGGCGTGGTCCGTTGCGGATCGAGCCACACGGTCCCGGATTCGGTCTTGCCGAACTTGGTGCCGTCCGCCTGGGTGACCAGAGGACAGGTCAACCCGTAGACCTTATGGGCCAGGATGCGCCGGATCAAATCGGAACCGGCGGTGATATTGCCCCATTGATCGCTGCCGCCGGTCTGCAACTCGCAGTCGTGGGTCTGGTGCAGTTTCAGGAAATCGTAGGCCTGCAGGACCATGTAGCTGAACTCGGTGTAGGAGATGCCGGTGTCGAGACGAGAGGCCACCGAGTCCTTGGCCAGCATATAGGGGACGGGAAAATGCTTGCCGATATCGCGCAGTAGATCGATGGCCTTGATAGCTCCGAGCCAGTCGTAATTGTTGACGATTTGCGCCGGGTTGCCCGCTGCGCTGAAGTCGAGAAAGGGTTCCAGCTGCAGCTTGATCTTCGCGCTCCACTCCTCCACGGTCTCTCTGGCATTCAGGGCGCGTTCCTCGGCCTTGCCACCCGGATCGCCGATCAACCCGGTGCCGCCGCCCACCAGGGCAATGGGGTGGTGGCCGGCCAGCTGAAAGCGCCGCAGCAACAAGACCGGCAAAAGGCTGCCCACGTGCAGGCTGTCGGCGGTCGGGTCAAAGCCGTTGTAGAGTGCGATGGGGCCGCTCTGCAGCCGTTGCGCCAATCCGTCCTGGTCGGTGATTTGATAGATCAGACCTCTGAATTTCAGATCTTCGAGCAGGTTCATAGGTCATCTCCTCGATGGCAAAAAAAAGCCCCTGATAAAAAATCAGGGGCCGGATGCACGTACTGGTAGAATGATGGCGTCCTAACCCCCTGAGGCATAATAGTAGTATCGATATGCAATGGTACGAGTCATCTTATTTTTATCCTTTAAGTCGAACAGTGAAGTGAATATAATGCCGGGTATTGGACCTGTCAAACAAGGGCCCGGGCGCCGCTCAGGTTTGTACGCACCGGTTCACCAGCTCCTTGATCTCGCCACGATGGGCTCGTTGATCATGCGGGTGATTCGCCGCACGACTGCGGGCAGGGTGGGGCGGCGTTCCATCCGTTTTTGCAGTTCTTCGCAGGGGCTATTTTCGGTGTCGACATGGATCTTGCAAATACAAGGTCTTCCGTCAGGGGAAAGCCGAACGCGGGGTTCGAGGCGAGTATTTTGCGCTGTCGGGGATTATTGCCTATTATTTTTTACCTGCCGGATGGTTCAAGGCGTTTTCGCTTTGGGGCGATTAGCTCAGTTGGTCAGAGCACCTGCCTTACAAGCAGGGGGTCGCTGGTTCGAGCCCGGCATCGCCCACCAAATTTTCAGCCGCTGACTCTGGCGGTTTGCAAGTTAGCGCGAGCCTCCGGGGATGGCCCTCTCGGGGGCTTAAAGAAGGGCTGAGAACAGGGAATACTTGATGGGGACTGAAACCACCATCCGGGAAGGACAGGTCCTCACCGGCCCGCTGTTCAGCGAGCCGATGCTGGTGGAGACCGTCCGTTCAAACGGGACCGACATCTGGGTCGCGGGCCTCGTCGGCCAGAAGTCTGAGCGGTTCCACCGGGTCACGCTCACCTCCGACGACATCTCGAACCTGGCCATCGCCGACTCCGCTCTGTCCTACGACGGCGACGGGCGGCTTCTGCGCCTCGGCCTCCAGGCCTATTCACTGGGCATCGCCTACGAATTCGACCCCTATTTCGGGCTTTCCATCTCGCGCGTGGACCCGTTGCCGCACCAACTCGAAGCGGTCTACGATCATCTACTCAAGCTGCCCAGCGTGCGCTTCCTGCTCGCCGACGATGCGGGTGCGGGCAAGACCATCATGGCCGGCCTCCTGGTCCGCGAGCTCAAGCTTCGGGGCCTCGTCGAACGGGTTCTCGTCGTCTGTCCCGCCAACCTGACCTTCCAGTGGCAGCGCGAACTCAAGGAAAAGTTCGACGAGAAATTCCTCATTCTTAAGGGCGGCGACATCCGCGATCAATTCGGCGTCAACCAGTGGCTGGAGCAAAAGCAGATCATCACCTCGCTCGACCTGGCCAAGCGCACCGACATCCTGCCCGGACTGCGGCAGGTGCACTGGGATCTGGTGATCGTCGACGAGGCGCATCGCATGTCGGCCCGCGATGAGACCCATAAGAGCCAGCGCTACCGGCTGGGGGAGTTGCTGCGCGACAGCGCCGATCACGTACTTTTGTTGACTGCCACGCCCCACAAGGGCGATCCGCAGAACTTCACCCTGTTCCTGCAGCTTCTCGACCGGGACGCCTACGCCGACGTGAGTTCGATCCGCGAGGCCATGGAGCGGAGGCGAGCGCCCTTCTACCTGCGGCGCACCAAGGAGGCGATGGTCTACTTCCCGGAGCGTCAGACGGACGGGACGTGGACCGCGAAGCCGGTTTTCACGAAACGTATCCCGCGCACCGCCGCCTTCGCCATTGAAGGCGCTGAATTCGAGCTCTATCAGAAGATCACCCGGTTCGTGAAACGGCAGAGCGCTCGCGCCGCGGCGCAGGGGGACGACCCGCAGGCTCGGGCGGTCGGCTTCCTGATGTCGTTGTACCAGCGGCGCCTCGCCTCCAGCACGCACGCTATGCGGCGATCGCTCGAGAACCGAACAAGGCGTCTGGAGGATGGTCTCAAGCGCGCCCAAGAACTGGTGCGGATGGCGCCGCCGGATCTTCCCGACTTAGAAGAGCTGGAGGAGTTCGAGGACGCCGAGCGCGAGCGCCTGGAGAGGATGCTGGAGGCGATCACGCTGGCCGGCAACGCCGAGCAGATACGTGAAGAGATCGCCGAACTCCTCGAGCTGGCCGAAGAGGCCAAGGCCGTCGAAGGCTCGGGCAACGAGGCCAAATTCGGACATCTTCGGGGGATCATGCAGGAGGAAGGGTTCTTCGACCGTCCCGACCAGCGACTGCTGCTCTTCACCGAGTTCAAGGACACCCTCGACTATCTGATGGAACAACTGAAAGCCTGGGGCTTCAGCGTCGGCTGCATCCACGGAGGCATGAAGTCCGGCTCGCGCGACGAACCGGGAAGCCGGCTCTACACCGAGCAGCAGTTCCGCGAAGGCGCCATCCAGATCCTGGTGGCCACCGAGGCGGCCGGCGAAGGCATCAACCTTCAGTGCTGCCACATCCTCTTCAACTACGACATCCCCTGGAATCCGAACCGGCTCGAACAGCGCATGGGCCGCATCCACCGCTACGGCCAGCGGCACGATTGCCTGATCTTCAACTTCGTGGCGACCAACACCATCGAGGGGCGGGTGCTCCAGCGCCTCTTGGACAAGCTCCAGGAGATCCGCGACGCCCTCGACGACGACGCGGTGTTCAACGTGGTGGGCGAGGTCTTGCCGTCCGCCCACGTGGAGCGCGTACTCCGAGACTACTACGCGGGGAAATTGGGTGACTCTGATCTTGAAGAGCGGCTTTTGCAGGACGTGGATGAGGGGCACTTCCGGGCGATCTGCCAGACGGCGCTGGAAGGGTTGGCCGCCAAGAGGCTCAACCTCGACATGCTCATCGAGCGCCGGGCGAGGGCCCAGGAGCGGCGCGTCGTGCCCGAGACCATCGCGCGGTTCATCAAAGAGTGCGCCCAGGATGCGGCCCTGGCCCTGAGGCCGGTGGGCCACTTGGCGCATACCTTCGAGCCGGGGCGGACTCCGTCCGGTTTGAAGAAGTACGAGCACAATCCAGACTGGAAACTCCCGGAGCTAGCGATTCGCTATCCGCGCCTGTCGATGGACCGCGACACGGCCGAGGAACACAACCTCGAATGGGTGACCCCCGGACATCCCCTGTTCGAGGCCCTGCGCCGTCATAGTCTAAATCTCGGCCAGGATGCCTTTGCCAAGGGGGCCTGTTTCCATTCACTGGCACACGCAGCACCGGCGCGCCTCGACTTCTACCGGGCGCGGGTCGTGGATGGCCTCGGACAGGTCATCCACGAACGGCTGTTCACCGTGGAGCTCGCGAATGACGGCTCTCCCTGCCTCCGCGAACCGGATGTCCTCGGCGATCTAAGCCCGGCCCACGCTTTGGGGGGTCTACCGCCCGTAGCCGCTCTCCCGGAGGCGACCGCCTGGCTCAACGAGCACGCGCTAATCCCGTTCAGCGACGAGGTCCGCACGGAGCGTCTGGCCGAGGTCGAGCGCATTGCCAGGCACGTCGAGCTGTCCTTGACCGAGGTTCTCCAGCGGATCGATGACGAGATCGGCCGTGCCGACGAAGAGGTGGATAACGACGTGACCGGCGCCGAAGGCCGCCTAGCGCAGGCCGAAACCCGTCATGCCGAGGTGCTGGCGCGGCGCAAGCGGCGGCATGAAGAGTTCGAGCGGCAGCGGGCGGTGACCCTGCAGGGAGTCGAGCGGCTCGCCAGCGTCCTGATCCTGCCCCATCCCGAACGCGAGACCCTCGATGTCCGGCGCCTGCGTCCACATCCCGAAACCGAGATGACGGCGATGCGGGTGGTCATGGAGTACGAGACCGCGCAGGGCCGTCAGGTCGAAGATGTTCACGAGAAAAATCTTGGGTACGATATAACCAGCCTCGATCCAGCGTCCGGCGAGTTGCGTCTGATCGAGATAAAAGGTCTCGCCGCCGCCACCGGCAGCATCCTGCTGACGCCCAACGAGCGTCGCGTGGCCGAGGATCGCCGCGACTGCTACTGGCTCTACGTGGTGACCAACTGCGCCAGCGCCCCGGAGCTTCAGGATCCGATCAGAGACCCCGCCCGGTTCCCGTGGCACGAGGTCATCAAGGTCGCCCATTACTGGCTGGACGTGAACGCGATGACCAAGCCGATGGAGGTGTGAGAAGAGTGAAGGCTGTGGGAATTTGATGTCATTGACTGCAATGACATCATTGCATATTTTCCCGGAATTGGAGGTAAAGAAAATGGCCAGCATGACAATCCGCAACCTCGACGATGACCTAAAGCAGCGTCTGCGCATCCAGGCGGCCGAGCACGGCCGCCTGGATGGAGGAGGAAGCGCGGGCGATCTGGCACGCGCCATACGCGCTCGATTCGCGCCCTTGGGCGGTGTGGAACTGGACATACCGCCGCGCGAACCGATGCGCGATCCACCCCGGATTTTGAGCCCTGTGGCATCGAGGTAATCAACACATGGACCGCATGATCGCTGGTCGCTTATGAAAAAGCCGATGTTCAAAGCCGACGAGCCGGATGCTCAGTACCAAGCCATCTTTGGCGATGTGTCCAGGATTATTGACGCCGCCAAGCGATCGGCCACCCGTTCGGCGAATACCGTTATGGCCGCCGCGTATTGGATGATCGAGCGTCGTATCGTTGAGTTTGAGCCGTCAGGAGAAAAAATTCTCCAAACAGCGGCTTGCTGACGCAAGAAAGAGAAAGGTGGAAACAATGAACCATCCCAGAATTGCCGACCTGACCGTCGCGGAATTTAAGGAACTCCTTCGCGAGACAATCGCGCAATCGTTCGCCGACCTGCTCGGCGACCCCGATGAGGGCCTGGTACTGCGTGAGGACCTGGCCGAAGAGTTGCGGCGATCCCTTGCCGAGGTCGGCGCCGGCGGACAAACGTCGAGCCTGTCGGAGGTCGCAAGCAGACTCGAATCGACCAAATGACCTATGACGTTGCACTGACTCCAACGGCCGAAGCCGACCTCCACCGCTTGGATTCGGCCGTTGCGCACCGTGTGATCGATAAAGTGCAGTGGCTGGCGGACAACATCGAGACGAGCCGGCTTGAGGCATTGACCGGCTCCTGGCCGGGTGTATTCAAGCTCAGGGTCGGGGACTATCCGGAGAGCGTTATTCGGGAAGTCGTCGGGAACGCACTCGTCCACCGAGACTACAGCATCGCGGGCGTGGACGTTACGTTGGCTATCTTCTCAAACCGCCTCGAAATTGTAAGTCCCGGGGATCTGTCCCACACACTGACGCCCGAGAAAATCGCCTCCGGCGCGCGCTACGCGCGAAACCAGACGCTGGTCAACGTGATGCGCGACTATGGGTACGTCGATCCTCGCGGCATGGGGATAAGGAAAAAGATCATTCCCGGAATGCGCGCCCACAACGGCACCGAGCCGGACCTGATCGAAGAAGAGCACCGCTTCACGGTTCGCCTGTGGAAGGAACCGAAGCCATCGTGATCCCCGGCGAATGCAAGCGTCTCACCCAAGTCGATTCGACACGGACTTCGCCTGATCGGGATGCTTGACAGCATATTTTGCTGTCATCAGGCTTTTTCGGTCACCCAAACCGATAAGGAGGCTGCGATGAGTTCCACTGTCACTGTCCGCGATATTGACCCGGCGGACAAAGCCTGGCTCAAACGAGAAGCGCGCCAAGTCGGCGTGTCAATGGAAGAGTTTATCCGCCGTCTGATCCGCGAGAAGCGCGCCAAGGCCGAGCACCGCGCAACGCCTTCCGAGGCTTTCAAGCGGTATTTTGGACCCGAACATGGGGTCGAGCTGCCGGAGTCTGGGCGCTATGCATACCGGAAGGTCGAGTTCGCTGGTGAGAGTGAGACGTGAACGCTCCTGTTGCTTGGCTCCTCGATGCGAATGTCATCTCGGAAATGATGCGCCCGCATCCAGAACCGCGTGTCGCTGCGTTTCTGGATAAGATCGCCGACCAAGGGATTGGTCTTGCATCCATTACTGTCTGGGAAATTCTCAACGGCATTGGCCTCCTTGATGCCGGACGGAGACGTGACGCCCTCGCCGAGCGGTTTCAGAACCTGCTCGACGACCTCTTTGAGGAGCGGATATTCGATTGGACCTTGGACGACGCTCGAGAGTGCGCCCGCATTATGGAAGCGAAGCAGCGTCGGGGCGAGGCGCTCGAAGACCACCTGCCGGACGCCTTTCTCGCGGCAACGGCGGCCCGACGCAGCCTCACCATCGTCACGCGAAATGCAAGTGAGTTCCGCAATACCGGCGTTGAAGTCGTCAATCCTTGGGCTGTAGGAGAGAAGCCATGAACAAGGGGATGCTTGACCAACAGATTCTAGACGACATCATACGGCGCATTGTAGAGGTGGCTCAACCGGAGAAGATCATTCTCTTCGGGTCCGCCGCTCGCGGCGAGATGAACCGCTTACGGGGAGAAGAGCAGATTATGAAAAAGCCGATACTCACAGACGACAAGCTGGATGCTCAGTACCAAGTCATCTTTGGCGATGTGTCGAGGATTGTTGACGCCGCCAGGCAATCAGCTGCCCGGTCGGTGAATGCCGTTATGACCGCCGCGTATTGGCTGATCGGACGGCACATCGTGGAGTTTGAGCAGTCAGGCGAACAGCGAGCGGACTATGGAGAGGAGATTGTCGAACGGCTTGCCACTGATCTTTCCGCCCATTACGGCCGTGGATTCTCGATCCGCAATGTCTGGAACATGAAGGCGTTCTACCTCGCATGGCCGATTCCGCAGACGGTGTCTGCAGAATCAGAATCCAGCGGAAATCTCCAGATAGTGTCTGGAGAATCTTCGCTAGCCAGCGTCGCCTCGCACTTTCCGCTTCCCTGGTCCGCCTATGTGCAGCTATTATCGGTTAAGAACGCGCATTCCCGTGAATCCTACGAAACCAAAGCGATTCACGGTGGTAACGACGACGATGGTGGCGTTTGACCAGAGGCGGATAATACGATACGTTGGGCAATGACAGAACGGATTCATGCAGCAACGCCCTGAATATTGAAAAGGATTTGAAAATGGCAAAGAAGCAAACATCAGAAAATGATCCAAAAGAAGTTCAGAACGAAGGTATCACTGCGATTTCCGTACAGGGCTTTAAGTCACTTGCAAAAGAGAGTCGGATTGAAATTCGTCCACTAACGATCTTGGCAGGTGCGAATAGTTCTGGCAAATCGAGTATTATGCAGCCTCTGTTGCTGATGAAGCAGACTCTTGAAGCGAGTTATGACCCCGGACCACTTTTATTAGATGGCCCAAATGCTAAATTTACGTCCGCTAACCAATTCATTTCGCGTTTGCAGAAGGATTCTAAGCGACAGACATTTAGAATCGAAATGGAGAATATAGAACCTGATTTAACGATTAAAAATGTATTTTCTATGGAAAAGAACCAAGCGATTGCAATCCAAGAGATGACGATTAAAAAAGATGGGAACCACCTGCAATTGAAATCAAATCAAAGTTCCAGTTCTTTAAAGCGTACTGTCTCAGAATTTCTTTCTGACTCAGAATTTCTTTCTGAAAAAATAGGAGATTCTGAAGATTTGAAATTGGAGATCGTTAGAAATCGTTGTTTTCTCCATGTTGGCTATAAGTTCCTTGATAATAAAAGAGATTTTAAAAGAGATTTTTCCTCACCTCAATTCCATGCATCTATCATAACAAAAATATTTTCCGACCGCCTCAATAGAAGATTACGAGATGTGATTCATGTCCCTGGATCACGCGGCAATCCCGAGCGAGTCTATTCTAGGACTGCCTCGGGGCCTGATTTCCCGGGCATATTTAACAATTATGTCGCCACTATCATTGCACAGTGGGAAAAAGAGAAAGATAGACGACTACATGATATAGAAACTATGCTTTTAGATCTTGGTCTAACCTGGAAAATTTCTGCAAAAGCGGTTGATGATACACAGATTGAGTTACAGGTGGGACGCCTTTCACAACCAGAGCCGACAGAAGATCTTGTAAATATCGCTGATGTTGGCTTTGGCGTCTCGCAGGTGTTGCCCGTGCTTGTCGCGCTTTTGGTTGCTGAGGAAGCGCAACTCGTATATCTCGAACAACCGGAATTGCATTTGCATCCGCGAGCGCAGTATGAACTAGTGAAGATTTTAGTGGAGACGGCAAAACGCGGTGTGAAGTTGATCGTGGAGACACATAGTGCGCTGTTGTTACGCAGAGTACAGACATTGATGGCGGAGGGTAATCTCGCTCCTAATTTGGTGAAGCTACACTGGTTCTCGCGTAATTCCGAAGATGGAATGACTTCGATTCAGAGTGCTGATCTAGACGAAATTGGTGCTTTTGGGGATTGGCCGGAGGATTTTGGTGATGTCGAATTGATGGCTGAAAGTGCGTATCTCGATGCGGTGGAAGAGCGGAGTAAAAGATAATGGCAAAGAAGCCTCCTCGGCGATTGGTGATTGATGTCGATGTTGCACGTTCTGCCGGTGAATCGAAGCATCCGATTTCAAGTGCATGTCGGAGATTTCTAGAGACGATGTTGAGTGTTGGACACCATGTTGTAATGACAGATGCGATAAAGGAAGAATGGAATTCCCATCAGTCTAGATACTTTCGTATATGGCTTAGGCAAATGTGGAGCCGTAAACAAGTTAATCGAGTCGAAGAGGAAAGCAATGATAATTTGCGAAAGAAAATTAATAAAGCTGTAACTCCAAAGCAGAAGATAGTTGTTGATAAGGATGTCCATCTTATTGAAGCAGCGATTGCGACGGATCGACTGGTCACTTCCCGAGATGAGACAGCACGAAGTGCATTTGGAGATGCGTCAGATGACGTAGGAGAATTGAGGCGAATTGTGTGGATAAATCCAACACAGAAATACGAAAAGCCCATTGAATGGCTACAGAAGGGCGCAAAGTTTGAAGCGCATCGTCAGCTAGGTGCCTGATTCGATCATTGGTTTATAAGCGGATATTGTAACTGACCTTACGCAGTAGCTCCCTATCTTGTGGTTTATCGAAGCCTGTTGACCCAAGATATTGGGGCGAAATTGAGGATTTTCTGGAAAACTGCGTAACGTCAGATTGTAAGATGAAAAAATCAATGAATCATCGTAGAATTACCGACCTGACCGTCGCAGAATCTAAGAAACTCTTTTGCGAGACAATCTCGCAACGTTCGCTGACTTGCTCGGCGACCCTGATGAAGGCTTGGTGCTGCGTGAGGACCTAGCCGAAGAGCTGCAGCGATCCCTTGCCGAGATCGGCACGGGAGAACAAACGTTGAGCATGTTGGAGGTCGTGAGCAGGCTCAAGTTAAATAAATGACCTATGACGGTTAGCTATGCGTGATTGGAATGAATATGAAATCATCCTCCGCATGGGCCGAGAAGTGCCTGTGATCCCCCGCGAATGCAAGCACCTCGTCGAAGTCGATTTTCCAATCGCCGAGGTTTCCTGGCACGCGGCACGGGAGAAGTCGATTCGGCACGGGCATCCGAATAGGCTGCTCCTGTGGTGGGCGCGGCAACCGTTGGCCTCGTCGCGGGCGGTGTTGCTGGCGTTGCTGCTAGGAGAGAAGCCATGAAAAAGGGGATGCTTGACCAACAAACGTTGGACGACATCATACGGCGCATTGTAGAGGTGGCTCAACCGGAGAAGATCATCCTCTTCGGGTCCGCCGCCCGAGGCGACATGAATCGCCATAGCGACGTTGATCTGCTCATCATCAAGGAGGGCGCGGACGCGCTTGAACTCATGGGCGATATTTATATGAATCTCGATGGCGTCGGCGCAGCCGTCGATGTGGTTGTGGTGACGCCGGCGGATGTGGAGCGCTATAAGGACAGCCATGCGCTGGTCATCAAGCCCGCTCTGCGGGAGGGAACGGTGGTATATGAAGTCGCGTGAGCACTTCCCACCTGATGGAGCAGATAATGAAAACCGTTCCAGTCCCGGCACACGACGTTCGAGCGGCGGGAGCGAGGGTGGCGGCACTTGACCGGTCGCGGGGAATACGATACTTTGAGCATGACAGGTGCCTTAGACGAGCGGGTGTCGGTTTCCTTGAGCGGAAATCATGCTCGATCTAGTAAGGAGTCTATTTTTATTCAACGATCTCACGGAAGAGTGAGCACGGATTCATGCAATAACGTCGAGAGCAGATACTATCTGGCGAATTGGCGCACCGTTCAACAGATTCACCATATCCGTTGATGCCTAACCGAGCCTGGTTTCACAGTCTCCGTATAGAAAAATTATGAATCACCTCGAAAGATATGATGTGTTGACGGCCTCCCCCTCTCCTGCGCCGTCGCATTGGTCTGCTTCCTACACTCATCGGGAGTGCTCGCTGCATCAACTATCGCCCTACATAGGAAAGCTAAAGAGCATCATTGCCAGAGATTTGATTTTGCAGTATAGCGAGCCGGGTCAGTTGGTAGCGGATATGTTCTGTGGCAGCGGTACGGTGCCTCTGGAAGCAGCCCTCCTCAGGCGACGTGTATTTGCATCCGATACGAGCGTATATGCTATTACTTTGACCAAGGGAAAACTAAACGCACCCGAACGGATTGATGTCGCATTTGAAACTCTTGATAAGGTTCTAAACCACGTGGAATCATTGCCAACACCTGATCTTCGAGATATTCCACGATGGGTCCAGGCTTTCTTTCATCCTCGCACCCTGAAGGAGGCTCTGCGACTTACTCGATTCCTCAAACGCGAACGACGCTATTTTCTCTTGGGATCAATGCTCGGCATTCTACACCACCAAAGACCTGGGTTTCTATCGTATCCCAGCAGCCATCTCGTGCCATACCTTCGATCAAACAAGTTTCCCAAATCTGCATACCCAGAACTCTACGAATACCGTCCCGTTGAGCCACGCTTGAAAGCAAAAGTAGAACGCGCTCTGAAGCGCACACCAGAAGCCTCGTTATCCGCATTGGTTGATGGTGTTCGTCTATCTTCAGCGAAATCTATTAATCTTCCAGAGAGCATCGATTGCGTAATCACGAGTCCTCCTTACATGAATGCCCTAGACTACCGACGTGATAATCGTCTGCGGCTCTGGTTTCTTGGTGAATCATTTGGCGAGCGAGCAGACCGCACATTCACAACTCTTCCAGAATTTAGAAAATTGATGGACGCGCTTGCGAGACAGTTAGATCAAAAAGTGCGTCGAGGTGGATATTGTATTTTTATGATCGGCGAGCAAATATTTCGAGGTAGTGATTACTTTCCATCAGAAGTGTTAGCGCAGAGCTTCTTAACGCATGCTTCGACATTTCGTCTTTACGACGTCATAACCGACATCATTCCCGATATTCGTCGCTCACGCAAACGTCTAGCAGGCGTAAAACGAGAGAATGTTCTCGTCTTCAGGAAAGACTAGATATGCGCAAAAATCTCCCGCCTATTGATTTGTTTATCGGAGAGGAAATAGATCAATTCCCGAACTATGTGATTGAAGAATATATAGATTCTGGAAATAACGGACACCTGTTTCGAGCCTTCAACCGATCGGCTGAAAACAATGTCGCATTTAAAATCGTTCCCGCCAAAAATCTTCCAGATGATGAAGGCGAACAACAAGTGTATCTCAATGAGGCAAAAAAGGCCAACCAGCTTGAGCACCCATCCGTGGTAAACTACATCGACGTTTTTCCTTACGATGAGCCTAAAAAAAAGATCAAATGTGTGGTTTTTGTATGTAACTATATCAAAGGACAAAATCTGAAGAATTATATGAAAAAGAAGGGGTCAGAAATCAATATCCCGTTCGTGGAAACATTTCTGCGAACGATGTTTGAACTACTATACGAATTAAAGGAACGCAAACTTCAGCATGGCGATTTGCACGCTGGCAATGTACTCGTCGCAATTCCGGAATTTGATCCTTATGAACGACCGACCTTCCGAGTAACAGATTTTGGCGTTCGAGAATTGACCGGACAGATATCCCATGTGAGTGACTATCTGCACGTGGCGGACACACTTAGACAACTACTGGAAAAAATCGAGTATAGTAACTACGAGGGGAGAGATCGTTACGCCTACGAAATTCTCAGGAGAGAGTTCCTGGGTCGTCACCTAATCGAGACTGATACCAGCGCAGATCCATTAGCCTCTAATCCCCGCGAGCTTCTGGCAAAGCTGGACTCTGTGGACGATCAGTATTTGGCGGCAAAAAAGAACTCTGTAACTACGCTAGTATCGCCATTCGATTACCCTAACTGCGAGCAAATCGGGAACTCTCATCTATTGCTGAAGAGCCTCTACTCTGACCGTTTACTTGGACTGTCAGAAATCCAAAAACGGTCAAACTTGATACTGACCGGACCTCGAGGATGTGGGAAGACCACAGTCTTTCGTGCATTGAGCCTGGAATATCTGACTTCCACTGAGAATGATAATCCGAGCAATTTGACCTATATTGGTGTCTATTATAGATGCGATGACCTGTACTTCGCTTTTCCAAGATACCAGACCCCTGATCGTAACGAGGCACTGGATGTTCCCATGCACTTCCTGACTGTCACGCTGATAGCCATCGCGTTAGAGCAAATTGACACATGGGCAAAAAAGCATTTTCCAGATGAATTGGAGAAGAAAGAGGAGATCCTGGTTACCGAACTCTGGGAGCTATTTGACTGGCAGCCTCCGGGAAATCCAACCTCTAGACAGTTGTCTACTCTGGTGAACAGGTTAAACAAGGAGAGGAAGCGTGCAGTCGACAAACAACGCTTCGTTCATGTACGGGAAGAACCTATCAAAGGCTATTTCGGCCCAGGGACGATGTTTGGAGCCTGCCGCCTTATCCGGAAGAGACTATCCTTTCTGCACGAGCGTCATTTTTATTTTTTTGTTGACGATTATTCACATCCAAAAATAACCAAAGACCTGCAAGCAAACCTTAACCGGTTGGTTATGCATCGTAATCCGGACGTTTTCTTCAAGCTCTCGACGGAAAGCCCTGTTTCTTTTGCAAAAGAAGACGTAGACGGCAAGCAGTATGTCGAATCTCGTGAGTACGATCTTCTCAATCTCGGATTGAGATATATTTCAAGTGACCCTAAACAGACGCTGGATTTCTTAGAGGATTTATTCGCCCGCCGTTTCCAGGAAGTCGAGAATTATCCGGTTAAAAATCTTGAAGAGCTTCTAGGGTCAATGCCGCGGAACGAAAACGAAACGGCCCGTGCTTTTCGAGGTAAGAGTGGTCGAGGAAAATACGCCGGGAAGGAGACTGTTGCGGCTATGTGCAGCGGTGATATCCATTATATGATTCGTCTTGTCAGTAGTATGGTAGAAGATTTTGGTGGCCAAGATGCTCTAGTAAAAACTGAAGCAAAGCCTCGAATACCATCGCAACAACAGCACGACTCTATTCGCGCTGCTGCTGGTTCCTTTATGGAATCAGTGCGTACGTTGCCCCGATGCGGACAACAATTGGCAGATATAGTGTCGGCATTCGGCAACGTCGCACGTTCTTATCTTCTTTACAAAACGTCATCAAATCAAACAGGTAATCCACCTCACCAAGCGTCGAGAATTGAGCCATACGAACCACTGAATATAGGCAGTGAGGCGCAAAACATTCTTGACGAGCTATTGCGTTACTCGATATTTATTGAAGACCCTCGAGGAAAGAGCCGGAGAGGTAAAATTGTACCAAGATTTTACCTCCGACGTTATTTGGTTCCCCACTTTCAATTGACATTTAGTCGACGAGATTCTCTTCAATTGGAAACTACTGACATCGAAAAGCTTTTGTGTAGTCCAAAGAAATTTGAAGATGCAGAGAGATTGAAGTCGGAGGATGATGCGGCACGGCGTGTTCGAGATACCGGCCAACTGGAGCTTTTTACCGATGAATAAAACGATGTTCGATAGCACTGTGCGAAGGCCAGATGAACGTTTGGATAGCCTTGATTGGCCTGACATAAAGATGGTCAAGGCCCCTCCTATAAAGGACTGTTTGTTGGTATGTGCCGGCTTTGAGGAACGGGCCGTTGAACCGCTACGTCGTATCTGTGCGACACAAAAAACTAGGTTCTCGCTTGGATTAATACGTTACTTACCTGAAATAGAAGACAATCGAATTGGAAAACTACTGGCAATCAGCCAGAAGGCGGGTCTCCATGTAACTGAGTTTGTCTATGACCGTGAAAATCCATCAGGCATGGGAGAAAAACTACGACACTTCTCACAGACGTTCGACCGAGTCTTTGTTGATATTTCTGGTATGTCCCGTCTTCTTATCGTGCAGACATTGGTAGCCTTAATCCCCGGTCAAAGGCGACTGATCAGTATCCTCTATGGTGAGGCACAAGAATATCCTCCGTCCGAGGATGAATTTGATCAAGGTAACCAGGATGGCGGCGCCGATCCGGCACCGAGTTATCTGTCATCCGGAATTTTTGAGATAGCGGCAACCCCTGAGTTGAGTTCTGTATCTATGTTGGGAGAGGCGATTCGATTGGTTGCATTTCCATCTTTTGATCCCGCACAGCTCAGTAATTTGATCCAAGAACTACAACCTGCCTATACAGAATTTATCCATGGTATACCTCCAGGTCAAAACAACAGGTGGCGGACGGAGGTAATTCGCCAGCTTAATGGACGGACATTGAATGAGCTTCACAGTAAAATAGATCATAATGCATCTACTCTCGACTATAGAGAGACGCTGAAAATCTTGCTCAGCATTTACGCCCAACGCAGCATGTTTGACCGTCTCGTGGTTGCTCCTACGGGCAGCAAAATGCAGGCAGTGGCCGTGGGTTTATTCCGGGCAGCGCTTCACGATGTACAAATTGTTTATCCGACGCCACAGGTCTTCACTGAGCCGGAAAGATATACGTTGGGCTTGCGCCAATTGTATCAATTAGATTTGCCAACCAAAGCAATCTCGGATGCCATCAAGAACGTCAAGGCCGATGACGACGAACCGCGTCGAGTATCCCAATGATCCCCCGCGAATGCAAACGTCTCGCCGAAGTCGATTTCCCTATCGCCGAAGTGTCGCGGCACGCGGCGCGGGAGAAGTCGATTCGGCACGGCCACCCTTCGACGCTACATCTGTGGTGGGCGCGGCGGCCGTTGGCTTCGTCGCGGGCGGTGTTGCTGGCATTGCTGCTGCCGGACCCGTGCGACGCGCACTGCCCGGAGGACTTTAAGCAGCAAGCGCGAAAGATTCTGCGCGCGGTGCGACAACCGCCGACGAATGACGCGGAACTACGACAGGGGTTGCTGTCGTTCATTGCCAACTTCGCCAACTGGAAAAATGCTGCGGATCGCACCCATCTCAACGTAGGCCGGGCGCTGGTGCAGGCGGCGCACGGCGAGGAGCCGCCTCTCGTGGTGGACCCGTTTGCGGGCGGGGGATCGATTCCGCTGGAGGCGTTGCGGCTGGGCTGCGAGGCGTTTGCCAGCGATC
Source organism: Candidatus Latescibacterota bacterium (assembly GCA_965219385.1). Classification (GTDB taxonomy): domain Bacteria; phylum Latescibacterota; class UBA2968; order UBA8231; family UBA8231; genus CBDCNM01. The sequence goes on from CBDCNM010000002.1 coordinate 162,933, forward strand.
TAAATCCGGTGGCGTGCCTGATTCTCAAGGTGATGCTGGAGGATATCCCGCGCTACGGGCCGGGATTGGCAGATGAACTGCGCCGGGTCGGCGGCGAGATCAAGCGGCAGGCCGAGCAGGAGTTGGCCGATCTGTATCCCAAGGACCCGGACGGGGCGACGCCGATTGCCTATTTGTGGGCGCGCACGGTGCGCTGCGAAGCGCCCAACTGCGGCGCGGAGATTCCGCTGATGCGTTCGTTCTATCTGTGCAAGAAGGCCAGGCGCAAGCGGGCGTTGCGGCATCGAGTTGAGCGCTGCGAAGGGGGGCCACCGAGCGTCGAGTTCGAGGTGTTTGAGCCGAAGGCGGATAAAGAGGTACGCGGTGCCACGGTGTCGGGTGCGAAAGCGACCTGTCTGTGCTGCGGCGCGGTGCTACCGCCGGAGCGGGTGCAGGCGCAGCTTGGGACCCAACGGGGCGGGGCGGATGTGATTTTCGACGCAGAAGGGCGGCGGACGGGCGGGGCGCGGATGACGGCGGTGGTAACGCTCAAGCCTGAGCAGGCAGGGCGGTACTATCGGCTACCAACTGACGCGGACTACGCAGCGATGCGCCGGTCGCAAGCGCGGCTAGTAGACATACTTGGAGAGTGGGAGCGCGTCGGGAGCCAAGGGCTTTGTCCGGTGCCGGATGAGCCGACTCCAACGAAAGACGCACATCGTGCTGTCGGGAGCCAACTCCCTTTGTACAACATGGTTACATTCGGCGACCTCTTCACGGCACGACAGAAGGTGGCGTTCTGTCATCTGAGCATGGCAATTTCACTAGTACGGACGACTGAATCATTCAAAGAGGTTCTGGCAATGGTCTGCACGAAGCTGGCTGACCGATGCAATAGCCTTGTAAATTGGAGTCTTGGCGTCGAGTGCCCCAATCAACTTTTTAAGGGCAATGCGATTCCAATGGGTTGGGACTTTGGAGAGAGTAACATTCTAAGTGACTCATCTGCCTCAATTAGACAAACACTAGAAAACATAACCCGTAATGTGAAAGCCACAGTGATCGATGGTGCTCAAGTTGGATCACTCCAACAGGCCGACGCCACTGACCACCCGTTACCTGATCAAACTGCCAAGGTCTGGTTCACCGACCCTCCCTACTATGATGCAATACCCTATTCCGATCTCTCCGACTTCTTCCTAGTCTGGCTCAAGCGAACCCTACCAGACCATCCACTGCTGCAGGACCCCTTCGACCTAAACAATCCACTTTCACCCAAGAGTCGCGAAGTGGTGCAGTGTGAGAAGGTCGAAGACGTCAATGGAGCACCCAAGGATAAAGAGTTCTACGAAAGAGCTATGGCCCGGGCTTTCGCCGAGGGGCGCCGGGTGCTGAGCGAAGATGGCGTAGGCTCCGTCGTCTTCGCCCACAAGACCACCGAGGGGTGGGAGGCGCTACTCTCTGGTATGATTCGCGGAGGTTGGACAATTACAGGCTCCTGGCCAATCGCAACGGAGAGGAGCTCACGACTCAACGCCCGCGAAACCGCGTCTTTGGCTACCAGTATTCACCTCATCTGCCGTCCGCGTCCCGATGACGCCCCCATCGGCGACTGGGCCGATGTCCTGCGAGAACTGCCGGTCCGCGTCGCTGACTGGATCGAGCGCTTGCAGTCCGAAGGCATCCGTGGCGCGGATCTGGTCTTCGCCTGCATCGGCCCCGCGCTCGAAATCTTCAGCCGCTACCGCGCCGTCGAAACCGCCGAGGGCGATATAATCGGCCTGCCCGATTATCTGGAGAAAGTCTGGGAAGTGGTTGGCCGCGCCGCGCTGCAACAGGTGCTCGGCACCGCAGAAGCGCAAGCGCGCAACGGCCTGGCCGGCGCCCTGGAAGAGGACGCCCGCCTGACCGCGCTCTTCCTGTGGACGCTTCAGAGCACGACCCCGGTTGCAGAGAATCAGGAACAAGACGACGAGGCCGACGAAGAAGCAGTCGCCAAGGCAGCGGCCACGGGATTTGCTCTCCCCTTCGACGTCGTGCGCCGCTTCGCCCAACCAATGGGCATCGACCTCGATACCTGGACCGGCCGCATCATCGGCCAGGAAAAGGGGGTGGTGCACCTGCTGTCGGTGGCCGAGCGCGCCGGGAAGCTCTTCGGCGAGGACGGCGCTGCTGCCGCCGCCAACTATATCGAAAGCGATCCACACGCCAGCTTGCAGCAGACGCTCTTCCCCGACTGGCAGGGAGGCGCGCCCTCTCTCGTCCGGGAGGCGCGGCCGGGATACGGCGGGGCGGGTGAAGCGTCCGACGAATACCCCGCTGCGACTCCTGGCGACACCACCCTCGACCGTGTCCACACCGCCATGCTGCTCCAGTCCAGCGGCCACGCCAATGCGCTGCGGACGATGATCGGCGCCGAGCAGGATCGCGGCCCCGACTTCCTGCGGCTTGCCAATGCGCTGTCGGCCCTCTATCCTCAAGGGTGCAATGAAAAACGCCTGCTCGACGCCATGCTCTTGGCGGTGCCGAGGTAGCCGGACGGAAGACTTACGTCGGACGTAATAACCACGGAGGGAGACAATGACCACTAATCCCGAACTGCTCAAGCGCATCACCGCACGCCCGGATGTCTTTGGCGGCAAACCCATCATTCGCGACATGCGAATTTCAGTGGAACTCATCCTGAGTCTGATGACACAGGGCGTAACGATAGAGGCCATTTTGGAGGATTACCCCGAACTGGAACCGGACGACATTCGCGCCTGTACTGCCTACGCGCACGCAGTTATCGCCAAAGATACCCTGGCCGCCGTATCGATTGCGGATTCGTGAGATTCCTAGTAGATCGGTGTGCGGGCCACCGTCTGGCAGCATGGCTGCGCGACCAGGGGCATGACGTGGTCGAGGCCCGTGAGCTTGGAGCCGACCCGGGAGATCGGGCGCTACTGGAACGCGCTGCCGCCGCCGGCAGAATTTTGGTGACGATTGATACCGACTTCGGAGAACTTGTCTACGTGCGAAAGGTCCCGCATGCGGGCTTGGTGCGCCTCCCGGACGTGCCGGCGGAGCGGCGCATTGCCTTGATCGCCGAGGTGCTCGATCGGCATCGCCAAGCGCTGGAAATACAGGCGGTTGTCACGATCCGCGACGGTCGTATCCGTATTTCCCATCCGCCAGCGCCTTAGAGGCTGCGGAGGCTGATCGGTGCCGAGCAAGATCGCGGCCCCGACTTCCTGCGGCTTGCCAATGCGCTATCGGCCCTCTATCCTCAGGGCTGCAACGAAAAACGCCTACTCGACGCCATGCTCTTGGCGGTGCCGAGGTGAAGAAGGGAGACACTGACATGGACAATATTACACTCAGGAATTTCCGCTGCTTCCGCGAAAAGCAGACTGTCCGCTTAGCGCCGCTGACGCTGCTGGTGGGTGAGAACAGCACCGGCAAGACATCCTTCATGGCGATGATTCGGGTGCTGTGGGATGTCGCCTATGGGCCTCGGGTGCCGGATTTCAAGGAAGAGCCGTACGACCTTGGGAGTTTTGACGAAATCGCCCATTATCGAGGTGGAAAGGGCGGGCGGGCCGAGACCTTCGAGGCGGGGTTCAACGTCGTCCCAGAAGCTACTCGCGGGAAAAAACGACACGTAGATACCAATGGCCAACCCTATCGCTTCGAGGTGACTTTCAAAAAAAGGGGGGCCGTGCCTGGCCCTGTGAAAATGCGGCTTTTTCACGAGGCTGCTTGGGTCGAGGTCCGTCTCGAAGACCAGCTTTGGCAGGCCAGCTTCGGGACGTCGAGGGGGACTTGGAAATCTTCCGATACTTTCCCGGATCTAAAAGATGTCGATTACGACCCGATGTTTTTCTTCTATTATCTAAGTTCTCGGATGATGGTTGGAGATCGAGAAAGCGAAGTAGAGCTAGTCACATTGCAAGGTTCTGGGTCGCCTACTGACAGAGATTGGGAACTAATCGAACAGCTTGTCAACACTCACATACAGGGCAAGTTTGGCTATCACAGAGAGCAGCCTTACGCCAGTGCCCCGGTCCGCTCCAAGCCACGCCGGACCTATGATCCTGCGCGCACGGCACGTGATCCCGAAGGCGATTATATTCCCATGTATCTCGCCGACGTGCATTCTCAGAATAAAGTAAAATGGAGAGCATTCAAGAGTATGCTCGAGCGTTTCGGACAAACAGCCGGCCTCTTCGACGAAATTTTGGTTAAGCCCCTTGGAAACAAGGAGAGCGGGCCTTTTCAAGTGCAGATCAGGAAATACGGGAGCAGGACGAAAGGGCCGCAACGCAACCTTATCGACGTAGGCTACGGCGTCAGCCAGGTGCTGCCGGTGATAACGGAACTACTGCGCCCAGACGCGCCGCCAATGTTCCTGTTACAGCAACCGGAAGTACATCTCCACCCCAGCGCTCAGGCGGCTCTCGGCAGCTTGTTCTGCCAGGTCGCCGGGCCGGACCGCCAATTAGTGGTCGAGACCCACAGCGACCACCTGCTCGACCGGGTGCGTATGGACGTTCGCGACGGCACCGCGGCGCTGAAGCCCGACGACGTTTCCATCCTCTTTTTTGAGCGCGGCGACCTGGATGTTCATATTCACTCGCTCCGAATCAACGAAGAGGGAAACATCTTGGGCGCACCCCCGGGCTACCGGCAGTTCTTCATGGAAGAAACGACGCGGTCTCTTTTGAAGAGACGGAAATCTGTAGGGAACTGAGAAATGTGTGCAATTGTTGACGCGAGCGTTGCCAACGAGGTGTTCAGTAGCGATCCCCCCGAGGCCGGCGTGAAGTTCGTAGAGTGGATCGACACAGGAAGGGGTCAGTTAGTGGCGACCGGCAAGTTGCTTGAGGAACTCAATAAGACATCAGCTCGAGAATGGATACAGCAGGCGCTCATTGCTGGATTGATCAAGGACGTGAGTGAGAGCGATGTCGAGGCCAAGACGGAGGAACTCCAGAATAAGCAGGTATGCAGGTCAGATGATCCACATGTGATTGCCCTAGCTCAAGTCAGCGGATCCCGTTTATTGTATTCTCACGACGGAGATCTGCAGAAGGATTTCAAGAACAAGAGACTGATCAACCAGCCGCGAGGAAAAGTTTATTCAACGCACGAGAACAAGAATTTCATGCCCGCCCACAAAAGACTGCTCGGAATGAGAGATCTGTGCCGAGTCGCGAACAACAGAGGAAAAGCGGTGGCTGGCCGTGCCAAGGTGACCTATGGCTAATCCGGTGGATCGCCCAGCGGGTGGGGGGCAAGAAGGCCGCTCGTTCGGCCCGGATGAGCAGTGAGATTTCTCATTGACCGATGTGCCAGTCGGTCACCGCGTAGGGAGAATATTCGATGAGTAAAACAGCCTTCATAGATCACATCCGTATCCAAGGTTTCCGGTCGTTGGCCGATGTCGAGCTTGCGGGAATCCCCAAGGCGGCGGTCCTGATTGGCGCCAACGGCTCGGGCAAGTCGAATTTCATTCGCTTCTTCGAAATGCTGAGCTGGATGCTCGGGTCTCGCAGGCTCGGCGAGTTCGTCGAGAGGCAAGGAGGAGCAGACGATCAGTTGTTCGGCGGCAGCGAGCGCAGCCCGCGCATAGACGCCACGGTGACCATGCGAACCGAAGCGGGCCGGAACGATTATCGGTTCGCACTCGCTCACGCTCATCCCGATCGTTTCATATTCACGGAAGAGGCATTCCGCTTCAGCCACAAGGATTTCGATACCGAGGCAGGCTGGCAATATCTCGGAAGCAGTCACCCGGAAGCGAAGATTGTCGAGGCACAATCCAACACTACTGCCAGGGTGATTGTGAACCTGCTCCGCAATTGCGCTGTCTATCAATTTCACGACACATCCGACACATCTGACTTCAAAAAGAGATGGGATGCAGAGGACAACGACTACCTTCGCAGTCACGGGGGCAACCTGGCCGCGGTGCTGCACCGGTTGGAGCGGGAAGACGTCAAGCGATTTGAGCTGATCTGCCGACACGTCGGCCGGGTCTTGCCGGTCTTCGACCGTTTTCAGATCGAGGAGAGCTACGGAAAGGTGTTGCTGAGGTGGAAGGCCAAGGGTACGGATAAAACCTTTGGCGCCCACCTCACGTCCGACGGCTCGCTGCGGTTCTTCGCCCTGGTGACACTACTCAATCTGCCGCCGGAGATGTTGCCCGACGTACTCCTGTTGGACGAGCCGGAACTGGGCCTGCATCCGGTGGCCATCGCCTTGGTCGGGGGCATGATAAAGGCCCTCGCCGAGGAAAGGCAGGTCATTGTGGCAACGCAGTCTCCCTTGCTGGTTGACGCCTTCGGTCTCGACGAAATATTCGTGTTGGATCTGCAGGACGGTCGTACTGAGTTTCGCAAACTGAAACCGGATGACTATCGTGTATGGCTCGACGACAGCTTCACGTCGGGTGAGCTTTGGCAGAAGAACCTGCTTGGAGGACGCCCGTGATCCGAGTCGCCATATCGGTGGAGGGCCGAACCGAAGAGGAATTCGTCAACAACGTTCTTGTGGGCCATCTGCGGGGAAGTGGAGTCGAGCCGACACCGATTCTGCTTGGCCGCGCCCGCGGCAGGTTTGGCGGCGGAAATGTTTCGGTGGAGCGACTCGTGTTGGAAATGGCCCATTTACTCGACTCCTTCGATGTCGTGACGTCGCTCGTTGACTTCTATGGGTTTCGTCGCAAAGGAGATGAGATGGTTGATGAGTTGGAGAAAGATCTGACTCGGCAAATCCGCAAGAAACTCGGCCACCGTTGGCATCCGGAAAAGGTGCTCCCGTATGTCCAACAACATGAGTTCGAGGGTCTGTTGTTCTCGGATGTGGACGCCTTTGCAAATGCAATCGATGTGTCGGAAGAGTCCATTGAAAAATTGCGGAGGATCCGTTTAGAGTTTCCGACTCCCGAAGACATTAATGACAATAGTGACACGGCGCCGAGCAAACGGATTGTAAAGGTTATACCTCGGTACCGAAAGACCGTTCACGGCCCCCTTCTGGCAATGGAGACAGGCTTGGCCGCGATTCGCGCTGCATGCCCTCGGTTCGGCGACTGGGTGACGCGCTTGGAGTCGCTGGGGAGCCGAGATTGAACCACCGCACAGAGGAACGATCAAGGAGAGATACGGAATGGCGCTTGAGCCTTGGTATAAAATCGTAACGCTTCGCAAGGAAGTGCGCGAAGGCCGCTCGTTCAGCCCGGACGAGTTCGCCATTGCCCTGGAACAGATCATAGCCAAAACCGCCCCCGTGGATTACCGCGAGCCGGACCAGTTCTTTTCGCGCACCTGCTTTACGCGCGCGTTGAAGGAGCACGCCGGCATGGTGCTCCGGCGCCTTTCCGGCAAGACCGAGAACACGGCGCCGGTCCTCACTTTGATCACCCAATTCGGCGGCGGCAAGACCCACACCCTCACCGCGCTCTACCACCTCGCCAACGCCGGCGCGGACGCCTCCAAATTCCCCGGCGTGGCCGGTCTCCTGAACGAGGCCGGGATGGCGGAAGCTCCCTCCGCCCGCGTCGGCGTATTCGTCGGCAATGCCTGGGACCCGACGGAAGGCCGGGAGACGCCCTGGATCGATCTGGCACGCCAACTGGCAGGCGAGCAGGGCGTCGCCGCGCTTGGCGCTGCCGCGCGGACCACACCGCCGGGAACCGAGGCACTGGCCAACGTGTGCGCCGCTGCACAGGCACCCGTGCTGCTGCTGTTCGACGAGGTACTCAACTTCGTCAACCGCCACCGAGGCATGGCCGAAAGCTTCCACGCTTTCCTGCAGAACCTGACCGTTGCCGTCACCGGTACCACCCAAGCCGCGGCGGTTGTCAGCCTGCCTCGCAGCCAGGTCGAAATGACCGACTGGGATCAGCAGTGGCAGGAGCGGATCACCAAAGTGGTCCGCCGCGTCGCCCGCGACCTGATCGCCAATGACGAATCCGAGATCAGCGAGGTGGTCCGGCGGCGGCTCTTCGAGGATCTCGGCAATGTGCGCGTTCGCAAGAAGGTCGCCAGGACCTACGCGGACTGGTGCTTCGAGCGTACCGCCCGCCTTCCGGCCGAATGGCTGGCCGTCGACACCGCGACGACGGAGGCCAAGGCAAGGGAGTTTCTGAGGGGACGATTTGAGGCTTGCTATCCCTTCCATCCTGCGACCCTGTCGGTCTTTCAACGCAAGTGGCGCGCCCTCCCCCAGTTTCAGCAGACCCGTGGAGCGCTGGCCATGCTCGCGCAGTGGATCTCCTGGGCCGCTCGCGAGCAGTTCGGAAAGGCGCGCACGGAGCCGCTGATCACGCTGGGATCGGCCCCCCTGGACGTGCCTGAATTCCGGGCCGTCGTCCTCGGCCAACTGGGCGAGACTCGACTCGACGTGGCCGTCGAAGCCGACCTCGCAGGACCGATGGCGCATGCCCAGGCTCTGGATGTGGACGCCACGGGGGCTCTCCGCGACATCCACCGCCGCGTGGGCACGACCATCCTGTTCGAGTCCTCCGGTGGGCAGGTGGACAAAGAGGCTCATCTGCCGGAATTACGCTTCGCGCTCGGCGAGCCCGAGGTCGACACCACGACCATCGACAACGCCGCTGCAGCCCTGGAGACATCGGGGTTCTTCATTCGCAAGGTGGGGACAGACGGCTATCGCATCCACCACCAGGCGACATTGAAGAAGGTCGTCAGCGATCGGCGGGCATCGCTGGATGAGGAGACAGAGACCAAGCCAGCCATCCGCAAGCTCGTCGAAGGCGAGTTCAAACGTGGCGCAACCCTTCCCGTTGTTTTCTTCCCGGAGGATAGCGCCGCGGTCCAGGATTCTCCGCGCCTCGCACTGATCGTCCTCGACCCCGAAGCGGAGTGGAAGGACGGCGACCAGGTAGTTGAGCGCATTGGCGATTGGACGAAGGAACGGGGCAATTCGCCCCGGCTCTACCCGGGCTCGTTGGTCTGGTGCGCCAGGAAACCAGGACGGGAACTTCGGGAGAAGGTTGAGTTGTGGCTTGCCTGGCAGCGCGTGGCGCGCGAGGTGGCAGAGGGCGTCCTTGGTGCGGAATTCGACCGTGCCGACCATGCCGAAGTTCGGACCAAGGTCAAGGACGCGGAGGAAGCCGCCAAGGACGAAGCTTGGGCGAGCTATCGTTTCGTGGCGCTCTCGGATACGCGGGAGCAACACGGGCTCAAAATCATCGACCTCGGGGCTGGGCATACAAGTGCGAGCGAAACGCTCTGCGGCCGGATCATCGGCGCGTTGAAGTCCGAAGCTCTGCTGAACGAGAACGTGGGGGCCGGTTACATTGACCGCCACTGGCCACCTGCGTTCGAGGACACCGGGGCTTGGCCCCTCACTAGTTTGCGACAGAGCTTCCTCGACGGCTCGTTAACGCGGTTGATCGATCCTGACGCGATCCTTCGCCGGCAGATCGCCGAGTTCGTGCCGAAGGGAGATTTTGGCCTGGCGTCCGGAATAAAGAACGATGGCAGCTACAGCCGGCTGTGGTACGCCGAACAGATAGGACAGGAAGAGGTAGCGTTTGAACCGAGCGTCTTCCTGCTGACCAAGGCCAAGGCCGAAGAACTCAAAGCGACACCCAGCGACCCGCCACCACAGCCGGGACCTTCCCCAGTCCCGGATCCGGAACCCTCCGCGGAGGCTGAAAAGGAACCCGGTCCCGAGCCGGGTCCGGGAAATCGGAAAACGACGCTTCGGCTCGCCGGCACCGTGCCCTCGGAAGTCTGGAACAGCCTGGGGCGCAGACTTCTGCCCAAGCTGCGATCCGGCGACGACCTCAGCGTCGGAATCGAGTTCTCAGTGAGTGTCAGCTCGCAGTTTGCACAGAACATGGAGACGGAGTTACAGCAGATTCTGGATGATCTCGGGCTGGGTGACCGGGTTCGTGTTGAGCGGCCGTAAGTCCAAAGAGGTCGGCGGCAAAGTGCGGTTGAATGTTGTCCGAAAAAAGAGAATAGAGTGTAAGATGGTAAGGCGTAACCCTAGAACGAGCAAACCACCGATGGTTTCACCTTCAGTTACTCCGCAACAGGGGATTAAGCTTCTGCAAAGGCAGTCCGAAAAGGGTGCCTCACTACTTGAGAACCGACCGCTGAAAGAGGAGCCCTATGATTTCTGGACGATGGTCACTGGGGATTATCTCGTCAAGGCCTTCGGTTCGGACTCGCCGCACGTGGACAAGTTTCTAGTGCACCGCGGCAGAAAAGTGTCCGCCTATTCAGGCGACGAGGGCCCGGCCGGTGTACGTCCCCTTGAAAGGCTTGGCCAGAGTGCGGTTGAAGTATTCGATGAACGCCACAACCCGGGCTGGGAGGTCCTCTACGGAGGCGAAGCTGGCGCGCTTGTCGAGATCGCCCAGGGCCGCGACCCGGCGGACCAGGGATTCGGATTGATGCGTGTCGAGGTTGTCGACGATGAAAATTCATTGCCCATCCAGGTCGGTGCCCAGTAACTTGAGGATTTATGTCGTTTAACAACAGGAGGCCTCATGAAATTCGTAAGCGCCATTGTCGCAATCATCTTCGTTATACAACCAGCCCAGGATGCCCATGGTCAGATTACGGTTTCAGGTACCGTGGTTTCGGATGAAACCGGTGAGGCCTTACCGGGCGTAACGGTTGTCATTGAGGCCACATTCATCGGGGCGGTGACGGACCGGGACGGGGCCTATTCGATTGACCTTCGGTCTCTGGAGGACATTCTGGTTTTTTCCTTTGTGGGATTCCGGACGCGGCGATTGACGATAAGTCCCGGCGTCACCACTCTTGATGTCCGTTTGGAACCGAGCCTCGTCAGACTCGAGGAAATCAGCGTCGTTGCCGAGGCGTCCCGGATCTTCGCGAGCAACGTCGTCGCCGAGCCGATGAAGTATCAGCAGTCAAACATCACCAGCGTGACATCGGTGGTGGACAACCTCCCCGGTGTATCCATCCAGGAGGGGGACTCGTACGGCTTCGACGACTGGTCGAGCAACGTCGCCGTGCGCGGCTTCCAGGTGACCATCAACGACGCGCAGATCGGCACGACCATCGACGGATTCCCGAACGGCACGTCTGACTACTGGAGCGGTGCCAAGGCGAACCGGTTCCTCGACCCGATGAACCTCGGAGGTGTCGAAGTGTCGCAGGGAACGGCCGACATCGTCTCCCGGTCGGTCGAGGCGCTTGGGGGCACCTTCAACTTCATCACGGACGATCCGGCGGCCGAGCGGACCTACACCGCTTCGACCACCATCGGCGAGAACGACGGCAAGCGGTTCTCCATGCGCGTCGACACCGGGTCGCTCTTCGCCCGCGAGACCCGCGCCTGGATCGCCGCGGTCCGCCAGGAGGCGACCGACTGGGTGCAGGGTTCGGCGCGGAACGAGCGGGAGCACGTCGCAGCCAAGCTGGTCTCGTCGCACGGGCGCCTCGATCTCACCAGCTACGTCTCGTACGACAGCATCCACGAGGACACCTATCAGCGGATTTACGGCGAGGGAGATTTCCGGGCCAACCCGCGTTGGGACCGCCTGGTGGGCGACTGGCCCGGCGTTCCATACCTGAACCAGTTCTACCGGCCCGGCTGGCAGACCCGGCGGAACAACACGTTCGCCAACCTGAAGGCGGACTGGCGGTTCAGCGACGTCACTTCGCTGAGCGTGGGCGTCTATTTTCATAGGAACCGGGGCCGCGGCGACTGGCTGCCCCCCTACATCGTCGACGTCGCCGACGACGGCGTCGGACCGGAATCGGAACTGATGGGCCGGGTGCCGGTACAGGGCGGCGAGCAGCTCGGGCTGATCCGCTTCGTGAACCGGGACGGCGTCGCTGTCGGCCCGACGCCCGGATGCACGTCGTCCTACATCTTCAACTACTACGGCTCGGGCGGCCCGGAGGTCGACCCTGGGTGCCACCCGGATGCCACCGCGGTGCAGTCGTACCGCCACAGCCACTACGGGAAGGACCGCTTCGGCGTGACGCTCGACGAGGAGTGGTTCACCACCGTCGGCGCCGCCGGCAGCGCGTTGCGCGCCGGAATCTGGTACGAGGACTCGCGGCGAGACCTCGGCCGGGACTGGCACCGGATGCTGGATCCGAGGCTCAGCTTCAAGTGGGACGAGCAGGCCTACTGGCACCAGTACGAGTGGGACTTCCCGCAGTCCGTCTTCAAGTGGTACGTGGAGGAGACGCTCTATGTCGGCCCGTTCGCTCTGAGCGGCGGCGTCAAGCAGTTCCTGGTGGACGTGTCGCGCGAGGACTTGTTTGGCGTCGACCCGGACTTGGCGGTCGATTCCGATTCGAATCTGCTCTTCTCCGGCGGCGGCACGTACGAGACGCCGGTCGAAGGCCTCAGTCTCTTTGCCGGCTATGCAGAGAACTTCAAGGCGATCAGCAGCACGCTCCTCGAGGCGCCGGGACGGAGCCTCGACCTCCTCGATCCGGAAACCGCATCCAACATCGATGTTGGACTACAGTACACGGGGAAGTGGATTGCGCTAGGTGCCACTGGGTACGTCATCGACTTTCAGAACCGGATTTTCTACCTCGGCCCGCAAACGCCGGCCGGTCCCAACTACCTCATCCCGGGTGGCGGCGCCTACTTCAATGCGGGCGGCATCCACACGAACGGGTTCGAGTTCTCAGCAACGGTGCAGATGCCGCAGCAGATGTCGCTCTACACCGCCTTCACGTCCAACAACTCGGAGTATATCGGGAGTGGTGATCCTCTCGTCGACGAAAGCCAGAATATCATCGCGGGGACTGAGGTCACCGGCGTACCGGACAGACTGTGGGTCGTCTCGCTCGATCGGACCGGGCCTCTCCGCATGGGACTAACGGCCAAGTACACATCGCCGCGGCGTGTCAGCCTGACGGCGGACTGGTACTCGGACGCCTACTGGCTGGTGGACGCATATCTCGGTTTCTCAGGCGAGGCGCTGGGCCATTTGTTCCGGTCGACGGAGTTCTCGATCGTGGCGAACAATCTGCTCGACAAGGCCTATCTGTCCGCCATCACCGAGAACGCTGCCTGGCTCGGTGCGCCGCGGACGATCTCAATGACCGTGACTGTCTCGTTCTAGCGGAGCACGACGGGGCAGCAGACGGCGACCACGACACGCAATTCTTTTGAACGGAAGACAGCAGGTGGACTCCATAGCACAGCCACCAGCCGGGATCCAGGACCATACTGAGCTGTCCAAGAGACCAGGCGCTGATCCCCAACCCCACGATGAATCCCCAGCAACCGGAGAAGGTCGGTGCATCATGTCCCTGAGATGGCGTCGATCATCTCCATCGTCTTCACCGCGTCGTCCGGACTACAGGCCGGGAACGACGAGCCGGACATCCCGGCCCCCATGTCGGAGATGCGGCTGATTTGACCTGAAGAGCGGAAGTCGTCTTGACGCCGCGTCCGCTTTTGCTGACTTTGATCGGGAAGGGGTTAACTCAAAAACATGCCGCTCTGGATCAGATCATTGTTTAACAATCATTCAAAGAGAAAATCGATAGATAGGCGCCGCGTCGGAGTAGCTTTTCTACTTTCATGCGTCCTTCATAGCAGCAGGCACTCGTATCTTGCCCGGAGCAACCAACAAAGTGAATGGAAGGCAAAGAGCGCTAGTACAACGGCAGGTTCAGGATTTAATCATTGACGATATAAGCAGACAATGAAGATGGAACAGGCCAGGGCATTCGCACCCGGCAATATCTCCTGTGTATTCAAGATCGTGTCGCACCCGGACCCCGCCAAGATGCATTCGCTGGGCATGGGCTTCACGATCAGGGAAGGCGTGGTGGCAACCGTCGCCCGGCACGAGCGGCGGGCCGTGGTGTTCAATGGCGATGAGGTGGCTTTTCCCACGGTCGCGGCGGTGGCCGACAAATTGACGCCTTTCTCCCTGCGGATAGAACTGGAGTCTCCCCTGCCCTTGAGTTGCGGTTTCGGCTTGAGCGGCGCTTCGGCTCTGGCTACGGCCTACGCCGTGAATGCCCTGCTGGAACTGGGCAAACCCGAGGAGGAACTGGCCATGCATGCCCATGTCTCCGAGGTGGAAAACCTGACCGGGTTGGGAGATGTGTGCGCCCAGTACCACGGCGGCTGCCTGGTCAAGTTGCAGGAAGGCCATCCTCTGGCCGCCAGGCCTTTGCCGATTGGGGACCGGCCCATCTATTACCGTTACTTCAGCCCCATTCAGACCAGGGGGGTACTCAAGGATCCAAGGCAGAAGAAGCGCATCAACAAAGCGGCCGACAGAGCCCTGGTGGACATACAGAACCTCATGAAAACGGGCAAGGTCGATTTTGCCTCGTGCATTAAAATTTCCAAACTGTTTGCCATCGAAAGTAGATTGTTGAGGGATCGCAGTGTCGAGCAGATCATTCAGCAAGTTGAGGCCGCGCGGGGAACCGCATCCATGATCATGCTGGGGAATGCGGTGTTCGGTACGCAATCTTTTGCTGGGGCGCGGGAAACCATGCTCGTCCATCAAAGGGCAAAGGTCTTGTAGATGAGTGACGTATCCGAGCATCACCCTCGCTATGTATCGCTGAAGATACGGGATGCGATCGCTGCCGGCGTGGAGCAGGGGATTACCTCGATCCACGGTTTGATCGCCCACGGTCGCGGCGAGGCGTTCGACTACCTCCTGGGCGAGCAAACCCAGCCGTTTGCCCGCTGCGCCATTCAGGCGGCGGCGGCCATGCTCTTGCTGGCCCGGCATCCCGTGGTCTCCGTAAACGGCAATACCGCCGCCCTGGTGCCCGACGAAACAGTGGAACTGGGCCGCCGCCTCCAAGCGCCGCTGGAGGTCAATATCTTCCACGCTTCGCAGGAGCGGGAAAAGGCCATACAGCGCCATCTGTTAAAACACGGCGCTCTAGAGGTGCTGATGCCCACGCAGGAGGCTCAGCTTTCTTTTATTGATTCGAACCGCAGATTCGTGCATCCAGAAGGCATCTTGCGCGCCGATGCAGTCTTCGTGCCCCTGGAAGATGGAGATCGCTGCGAGACCCTGCGCCGGATGGGCAAGGACGTGGTTACCGTAGATCTGAATCCCATGTCGCGCACGGCGGCGCGCGCGCGCGTGGCGATTGTGGACAATGTGGTGCGGGCCTTGCCGCTGCTGCTCGAGGAAGTCCACGCCCTGAAAAGCGCCTCGCCGGCCAGGCTGAAGGATGTGGTGGCGGAGTACAGTAACGAGGAGACGTTAAAGGCTGCGCTTCAGCGTTTGCGTCGGGGCGAATAGTCAGTAGTTCACGGAATCGGCGGGCGGGGCCGGGCTTGTGCCTCTGGCGTTTTATGATGCCCAACTGAATATGTAAAGTGGGGGCAAAATACGCGGCTAAAACTGTCTGTTTGTCCACCCCTCGATGAAAGCGGCCACCTGCTCCGGGCACTCCAGGTGTGGGGAATGACCGCACTGGGCGATGATGTGCAGATCGGCGTGCGGCAGGTCTTCTTTGAAACGGAGGGCAGAGGGGACGGGGATGATGCGGTCCTCCCTGCCCCAGATGACCAGAGTGGGGCAGGTGATTTCCTTGAATTTTTCGCACAGTGCGCTGTGCCCCGAGGGCATCACGTTTTGCGCTGCCGTCCTGTAGGCATGGAAGATATTTGGTGTTTTCAATACATCGACAGTGGTGGCCAGCAGTTCCGGGGCGATCTTTTGGGGGTCGTGAAAAATGCGTTTGAAGGCCTTGTGGACAGCCCAGGCAACCAGCCCCGAACGGAAGGCGAGAAAGCGGGCTAGAGAAATGTTCATCAGGGTGCCCAGCCAGGTGGCCAGCTCGTGGATATAGCCTGGCAGTTCCTGGGGATAGCCGGCTGAGTCGATGAGGACCAGGCCGCGGATGCGGTCTTTCAGTTCGGGAAAGGCAAGGGCCAGGCACAGAGAAATGCCACCACCAAGGGAGTTGCCGGCCAGGATCAAATCATCCAGTTCCGACTGGAGAATGAACTGGCGGAGGTGTTCCGCATGCATGGGAACCGAGTAGCGATAAGATGCGGGCAGGTGGTGCAGCAAGGGTTTGGCACTGTGGCCGAAGCCGATCAGATCTGGAGCAATGAGGCGATACTGGTCGAGATAGGGCCAAAGATAGCGCCAGGTGCCCTTGTGGCCGAACAGGCCGTGGACCAGGAGCAGGGTATGGGAACCGGTGGTGTTGTGGTTGTCCAGGAAGGCCATTTCCAGGTTTTCGCCGAACCCGCCGGCCAGAAGGGTCTTTTCTGCGCGAAAACCTGGAATGGACACCGGGCTACCCTGCCTCGTGAAAAGGCCTTGCTCTCATCCCGCTTTTGTTCAAACCAGATCGCAGGCTTCGGGGGGCATCCAGTGGGCGTCCTGGCCCTTCCACTTGACATTGCACCCGATGGGGTTGGCCAATTCCACCGGCACTTCTCGTCCATCGAGCAGGGCCTCGACGGCATCGCGCAGTTCCCGGGTCGTGGCCTGGTCGGCATTGCGCGGATTGTCGTCCATGCGGCCGGTGTAACGCAAGGTGCGGTCCGCGTCGAAGACGTAGAAATGGGGGGTGCGCAGGGCCCCATAAGCCAGGGCTACTTCCTGAGTTTCGTCGAATGCGTAGGGAAAATTAAAGCCTTTTTCTCTGGCGCGTTCGACCATGTGCTCAAAGGAATCCGCCGGGTGGTTCTCGGTTTCGTTGGAGCTGATGGTTATCATCTGCAAGCCGCGCGGGGCATAGTCCCGGCACAGGGCGATCATGCGGTCCTCGCTGCCGATCGCGTAGGGACAGTGGTTGCAAGAGAAGGCGACGACGAGCACGTCGGCGGCGGAGAAATCCTTGAGGGAATAGGTTTTGCCGTCCACGCCGGGCAGCTCGAAATCCGGGGGGGTTGCGCCGATTTGCAGGGTAAAGGCCATGAAAGACTCCTTTTCGGGACTTTGTGATTGGTCTGGAATTGATAATAATATATGGACCTGGATAGATCAACAAAAGTGGTAAAAGGATTGGGACACCAGATCATAGAGGCAGGTCCCGCGCCCACGGCCGACGGTGTACAACGAGGTCCGGGAGCTGGAAGCTGCCAACGTGGTGCTGCGCGCGGTGAATGGATAGGCCCTACCAGCCGATTGCGTACCCGTCCCGCCGGGGATCCGAGCCACCGATGAGGGCTTTTGATTCGGGATGGATCAGGATGGCCTGGGCGCTGCCGGGACCGCCCCAGTCTCCCAGAATCTGGAGTTCGTGCCCCTTTTGCGCCAGGCCCTGGCGGACCTTTGCGGGGAAGCGTCCTTCCAGTTGCAGGATGTCCTGGCAGGTGTGCGGCACGGTGGATTCCATCGGGTTTTGCAGGCTGCGCCAGCGCGGCGCTTCGACCGCTTCCTGAGGCGTCATGCCGAAGTCGATGATATGGGTGAGCAGCTGAAGGTTGGTCTGCACCTGGGTGTCGGCCCCGGGGGTGCCGCAGATCAGAAAGGGTTTGTCGTCCCGGGTCACAATCACCGGATTCATGGTATGGCGCACCCGCTTGCCGGGCATGAGGCAGTTGGGGTGATCGGCGTCAAGGTGCCAGTAGGTCATGCGATTGTTGAGCAAAATTCCGGTGTCTCCGGCTATGAGGTTCGAGCCAAAACCGGACTGGATGCTCTGCAACACGCAGGCCGCATTGCCCTGGCCGTCGACAACGCAAAAACAGGTGGTGTCCTCGAATGACTCGGGCGCGCCGGCGGGAGTATCCGTGGCCGCGCGTTGCCAATCGATGCGCCCGGCGCGCTGGGCGGCGTAGTCTTTGGACAACAGGCCTTGCAGGGGGATATCGATCCAGTCTGGATCGGCCACGAACTTCTCCCGGTCCGCAAAGGCCAGTTTTTTGGCTTCCACCATCAGGTGAATGCTCTCGGCCGTGTTGCAGCCTGTGGAGCGCAGGTCGAAGGGTTCGACCATGTTCAACTCCTGCAGCAGGATATGGCCGCTGGAATTGGGCGGCATTTCATAAACCTCAAAGCCGCGGTAGTTCACCTGGATGGGCTCGACCCAGTGGGCGTGGTGGTCTGCCAGGTCCTGTTCCGTCAACAAGCCATCGCGCTGCCGACTGAACCCGGCGATGGCCCGGGCGATTTCCCCCTCGTACAGGGTTTCGCGTCCGGCCGTCGCGATGTGCCGCAAGGTCTTTCCCAGGTCCTTCTGGTAGAGGATTTCGCCGGGTTCGAGGGGATGGCCGTCGCGGGTAAACACGGCGCGGGTGCAGGGATCTGCGGCAAAGTCGGGGTTTTCGGCTTTGAGGGCCGCGGCCAGTTTGGGGCTTATGGGGAAGCCGTTTTCACACAAGGACACGGCCGGTTCGAACACTTGTTCGAGGGGGAGGGCACCGCAGCGCTCGTGGGCCAGAAGCCAGCCATCCACCAGGCCCGGGACGGATACGCTGAGGATTCCTTTCATGGGAATACCGCCGTTGCGCAGGTACGCGTCCCGGGTCGCCGCCCGCGGCGCCGCGCCCGTGGCATTCACTCCCATCACTGCACTGGTTTCGGCCTGATAGATCAACAGGAATCCGTCCCCGCCCACGCCGGAAGAGTGCGGTTCGACCACGCCCAAGGCGGCGGCAATGGCAATGGCCGCGTCAATGGCATTGCCGCCGGCCATCATCACCTGAATCCCGGCCTGGGAGGCGAGGGGGTGGCCGGATGTCACCAGGCCGTTGCGGCCCATCACATCCGGACGAAAAGCAGTGAACTTATGGCCATGTGGTGATTGCATATGGAGTCTCCATTCTGGTCGACCCTGGATCTTTGGAGGATTTCACCAGCCTGGTTCGCGTTCTACAGGGACTCTCCTGCGCAGCATGCGCAGCACCCAGTACACGGCCAGGGCGGCCCCCAAATGCTTCAGGGTGTGCCCGCTGAGGATGTGGCCCAGGGCGAAGATTTGCGCGTCGAGCACTTCAAAGGCCTTGGCCCCGGCGTAAAAGCCCACGACGGCCCCTAGATCCTGGCTCCGGGTGTAGCGCGCCGGGAAGAGCAGCATGATCAGAGGAATAACCAGCATGGGGCCAAACTGCACCGCCAGGTAAAGCCGCAGGTCGCCCATGCCCCGCAACTCGCTCAAGTTCCAGTAAATCACGCTGTTGACTCCCAGGATGGCCAGGGGCAAAAGCAAGATCAGACCGGCCTTGACGCTGATGCGCTCGGCGATCACGGCGGAGAAAAAAGCTATGAAGACCAGGCTCAGGGGCAGGCGGTCCCAGGCCAGGCGCTGGTTGTCGGGCGCCAGGTGGTAGTAAGCCGAGCCCAAGCAGGTGAGCAGGATCCCGAGGAAAAAAAGGGCGTAGGGCACCTGCTCGGATTTTTCGATAAAGGCGGTGGCGCCAGCCGCTGTCCGCTGGCGCCAGAGAAATACCAGGCCCAGGACTCCGACGAGGAAAAAGGGAAGATTGGAAAAGACATCGAAGAAGTTGGGGATGCCGAAAAAAGGGCGTTGATCGGCAAAGTCGTGGTAGGCCGGGTCCTGCGGTAGGGGCGGCAGGATCAGGGCGACTACCAGGGTGGCCAAGGCGAGACCGACGATGAGCAACAGGCGCTGGGAGCGACTCATAAGGTATTGCCTTTTTCATGTGATCATAGGGATTTTGTCGCGAGGGAGCAAGTAGATTGACAGTGGGCCGGGGAGTGGATTGTTATTTTTCTTTCCAGTGCGTCCAGCAAAAAAGGAGCGAGACATGAAAACCTATCGGGCCGCGGTCATCGGGTGCAGCCACATGGGCGGGTCCGAGTCCAAAGCGATTTGTGCAGAGGGCACGCTGACGGCGCTCAACAACGGGCAGGGGTGGCGAATGCGGCGCTATGATGCGGAAGAATACGGCGGTGTCGCCATGCCCGGATATCAGCGCGCCAGTTCCACCTTGCGATTGATAGAGGATCTTGTCCACGCCCTGGATACGGGTACGCCGCCGCGGAGCGGGGTGCGTCTGGCGCGAGCAAATACCGAGCTCATCTTTGCCTTCACCGAATCACATCGGCGCGGCGGGGCACGGGTGGAATTGCCACTGGTGGGATCCAGGGTGCGGCTGCAGCGCCAGCACACACCGCGCCAGCCCAGGTATCAGAAGCCTTCTTAGCTCAGCTCGCTCAGCAACTCTTTCCAACTCCGGCGTTCGCGGGCGGGACCCACCAGGGACCGCAGCCCAGCGCACCGGATTTCCAGGTCCTGGTAAAAGGAAAGGTCGGTCTCGGCGCGGGCCAGCAAAGCGGCCAGGGCCCGGGTATCTCCGACCGGAAAGTAGCCTGGATAGTCCGGCCCCAGCAACCCCACCGAACCCGCAATGTGGGAGGACAGGACCGGCACCGAACAGGCCAGGGCTTCGGAAACCACGTTGGCTCCGCCTTCCATCTTTGAGGTGAGCACCAGCAGGCGGCAGCGGGAAAGCAGCCTGAGAGCCTGCCAGCGCGGGATCTCTCCCAGCCATTGATAGCGCGGATTGGAGTTTGTTTCGCTCCGGGCCCGTTCCTCCATATAGGGGCTGAGGGCGGCGCCCGCATGCACTACCCGGAGGCGGGACGAGGGGGGCAGTCGCCTTGCGGCCAGGGCGGTTCGGAAGGGGTCCTTGACCGGGCGCAGGTGGCCCAGGACGCACACCTCGAAAAGGGTTTTCCTGGGGGGAAATTTTCCCGGGGGCGGTTTCACGGACTGGTAGATCACCCGGGCCCTGTCCCGCAGGTGGTCGGGCAATTCGTCGATGCCCTGGGGTTGCAGCACGATGAAGCGTCCGGCCATTTCCAGGGCCTGTTGCGCCTGCGGATCGGTGTGGATATCGCCGTAGAGGTCGGTTCCGGTCAGGGCCAGGATCAGGGGCCGGTCGGGATGTCGGCGGTGAAAGCCCTGCACGGATTTAAAGCTGCGGAGGGCGTGCAGGGCCACCATCAGGTCGCACGGCTGCCGCTGGTATTCCTGCTCCACCGCGACGCTGTGACCCAGATCCCGCAGGAAACGGGCCCAGCGCAGGGCCGTCACCCGGTTCCCTTTGCGAGAGCGGGGAGGGGCCGGGGTGACGAGGAGGATTTTCATCGGCTCAGGGCACAGGTGCGGAACCCGGCCCATACGTCGCGCCGGTCCGGGGTGAAGAAGTTGCGGTAGTTGGTGCGGATCAATCGGGAGCGGGTCGCCCAGCAGCCACCGCGCAGGACCTTGCGGGTTTTGAACCAGGGGGCCGAGTACTCTTTGTACGGATCTGCCTCAAAGCCGGGAAAGGGCAGAAAGGTGGTATCGGTCCATTCCCATACATTGCCGATCATCTGGCGGCAACCAAAGGCGCTGTCGCCCTCGGGCAGGGCCGCCACGTCGACACAGCCCATGGCCTGCCAGTCCAGGTTGGCACGCTGGGGTGAGGGGGTTTCGTCGCTCCAGGGGAAGCGCCGTTTCCCGGGGGAGAGCCCCTCTCCGTCCGGCTCGGAAGAGGCCGCCATTTCCCACTCGGCCTCGGTGGGCAGGCGACGGTTGGCCCAGGTGCAGTAGGCCTGGGCTTCGTGCCAGTTTACGTGAATCACGGGAAGGTGGTCCTCGAGTGCCACCCACTGGTCAAAGTGCCGGCGCAGCCAAGCGCCGCTTTCTTCCCGCCGCCAGTACACCGGGTGCTGCGCAGCGGTGTCCTGGCGCCACTGCCATCCTTCTGCGCTCCACAACTCCTGGCGGCCGTACCCCTGGTCTCCCACGAACGCGGCAAACTCGACCTGGGTGACGGGAGCGCGGGCGATCTCAAAGGGTTCGAGCTCGACCGGATGGCCCCACTTTTCATTGTCGAATACAAAGGGCTCGTCCGGGGTCGATCCCAGCAGGAAAGGGCCGCCTGGTACCCGGGCATCTCCAGGCAGGGGCCCCTGGCCATTTTGTACCGGTGTGGATGCGGCAACAATGGACAGGTCCGGGACTGGATACCCCAGGGTTTGCCGGGTATAGGTGAGGGCCTCGGAGTGCATGTCCTCGTGCAGGACCGAGTAGAAGACATGATAGGCTTCCTCCGCGGAAGGTTCGCCCTGCTGCAGCCGCTCCAGCACCCGGTCGCGCACCTGGTGGATGTAGTCCAGGGTTTCCTGGCGGGAGGGCAGGGGCAGATCCCAGCGGGTGTCGTGGGCAATGGCGATGGAATCGTAGAGGGCGTCCTCGTCGGCGCGCACGGGCTTCTGCCCGAAGGCGTGGCGCAGGGCCCAGAAAGACTGGAACCAGGCGTGGTGGCCGATTTCCCAGAGCGGGGGATTGACGCTGTCGAGTGGAGGACCCATAAGTTGCTCGGCATTAAAGTCGGCGACCAGTTCAAAGGTCCTTTCGCGGGCGTCGCGCACCCATTCGGCAAGTTGTGCGGCGGTCAAGAGCCAGTCCTCCTCCTCGGTTTCATATCTAGTCTACAATCCGCGCTGATTCTCATTGGCCAGATCGAATCCCCGGCAGCGGAGCGGTCGGCTGGTTGCGCCGGGGGGGTAAATCCTTTAATTATAGGCATTGTAACAAAGGAGAACAACCCATGGCCTGGCGCGTTTTGGGGCGTGAAAAGACCCTGACCAGTCTGGCGAAAACCTGTGGGTGAGCAGCCAAGGTCAGTCCGGTCGGACTGGGAGAACTCCTGGCGGGCCTGCCCCGGAACCAAGATCCGAACCTGCTGGTCGGCTTTGAATCCAGCGACGACGCCGGCGTGTATCGTCTGGACGGTGAGACGGCTCTGGTGGTCACGGCTGATTTCATCACGCCACCGGTGGACGATCCGTATCTGTTCGGCCAGATCGGAGCGGCCAATTCCCTGAGCGATGTCTACGCCATGGGCGGCAGGCCCCTGACCTGCCTGAACCTGGTGGGCTTTCCCTCCAACGATCTGGGACCGGATGTCCTGCACGGGATCGTCGAAGGGGCGCTGAGCAAGATCACCGAAGCCGGCGCCGTGCTGGCGGGGGGGCATACCACCGACGACGAGGAGCCCAAGTTCGGGTTGTCGGTCACCGGGATCGTGCACCCGCAAAACTACTGGCGCAACACCGGCGTCCTGGCCGGGGATTTACTGATCCTGACCAAGGCGGTGGGCAGCGGGGTGCTCTTCAATGCCAATTTGAAGAGCTGGGTCTCGGAAGAGGCCCTGAAAGAGTGCCTGCGGAGCATCACCACCCTCAACAAGACCGCCGCCGAGATTCTGGCCGGTTTCGAGGTCCATGCGGCGACCGATATCACCGGATTCGGCCTGGCCGGTCACGCCCTGGAAATGGCCAGGGGATCGGATGTCGGCCTGGAAATCCGCGCTTCTGCAGTGCCGATCATGGACGAGGCCCTGGCGATGTACGAAAAGGGCGTGAGCACCGGGGTCAATGCCGCCAACCGGGCCTTGATCGAGGACTCCGCCCGCTTTGAAATCGACCTGCCCGGGTGGCACAGGGAGATTTTCGTGGACCCGCAAACCAGTGGGGGGCTCCTGGTTGCCGTGCCCGAAGCTCAGGCCGGGAAAGCCTTGCAGGCCCTGCGCGATGGAGGCGTGGAAAAGGCGCAGATCGTGGGAGCGGCCAAGCCTTTGGCCGCCGCCGATTTCCTGGTTTTTAAGTAAAGTGCATCCCGAAAATACGCCCCCTGCCGCAACAAAAAAATTAATTCTTCAAAAATCAGTTATGGGAATGTCCTCATAGACATGGAAGATGGCGATCCGAGTCCGGGGCCATCTATTCAGCCGCGCATAACCTTTTACTACAAATACTAGTAGTCGACCACGTCGATGTTGAGGCCGGCCCCTGACGTCCCATCAGCCAGCAAAATTTAGCTGGTCGTCTACTAGTCGGCACGGCCGGTTTTTCACCGCACCAGCCACGGGCTTCGCAGGATGAAGGCTGTTTTATCGGCGGGGCAAATGAGGATCTGGGTGCGGCACCCGGGCAGGTACTCTGCGTCTTGATGAGGCCGCGCCCTATGTCGTATATTCCCCGGGTGCAGGATAGAAGCCCACCCAGTTTACAGAGGAGCTGTGTATGAAAGCCATCATGCTGATGTTCGATTCGCTCAATCGTCACTTCCTGCCCCCGTATGGCTGCGGCTGGACCCAGGCGCCCAACTTCCAGCGCCTGGCCGAGCGGACCCTGACCTTTGACAAGAGTTATATCTGCTCGATGCCCTGTATGCCTGCCCGCCGCGATCTGCACACCGGGCGTCCCAACTTCCTGCACCGTTCCTGGGGACCGCTGGAGCCCTTCGACGACTCAATGCCGCGAATCCTGAGGGAAAACGGCGTCAGCAGCCACCTGATCAGCGACCACTACCACTACTGGGAGACCGGAGGCGCGACCTATCACACCCAGTACAGCACCTGGCAGTTTTTCCGGGGACAGGAGGGCGATCCCTGGATGGGGCAGGCCGCTGAGCCCCTCCCGGTCGAAGCCCTAGGGCGCAACGCAGACATCGATAGTCCCTGGATGCGGCAGGACCACATCAACCGGCAGTTCATGCGCAGGGAGGAGGACCAGCCGCAGGCGCGGACCTTTGATGCGGGCATGGATTTCATCCGCCGCAACCACGGGGACGACCGCTGGTTCCTGCAGATCGAGACCTTCGATCCGCACGAGCCGTTTTTCTCCCAGCGCAAGTACAAGGACCTGTACCCGCAGCACTACCTAGACTACCAGGGCCCGCTGCACGACTGGCCGGCCTACGATTGGGTCGCGGAGACCCGCGAGCAGGTCGAGCACATGCGCTACGAGTACGCCGCGCTCCTGAGCATGTGCGATTCCAAGCTCGGGGATGTGCTGGACTTGATGGACGAGCTGGACCTGTGGGAGGACACCCTGCTGGTGATGTGGACGGACCACGGATTCTTGCTGAGCGAACACGATTGCTGGGCCAAGTGCTGGATGCCGTTTTACGAGGAGGTGGCGCATACCCCGTTCTTTGTCTGGGATCCGCGCTGTGGCAAGAAGGGGGAACGGCGCCAGAGTCTGGTGCAGCCCTCTATTGACCTGGGGCCCACCGTGCTGGACTTTTTTGGCCTGGAGCCGACGCCGGACATGAGGGGCCAGGTGCTGCGGGAGACGGTGGCCTTTGATCGTCCGGTGCGCCAGACCGCCCTCTTCGGCCAGCACGGCCACCAGGTGAATTTGACCGATGGCCGTTACGTGTACATGCGGGGACCGGCGACCGAGGACAACACCCCCTTGTTCGACTACACCTTGATGCCGACCCACATGCGGGAGGCCTTCAGCGTGGACGAGCTGCGCGACCGGATCCAGCTGGCCGCGCCCTTCGACTTCACCAAGGGATGCCAGACCATGAAGATCCCGAGTAAAGGCCGTTTCGATATCCGGCAGTTCGGCACCTTGCTCTACGATCTGGAGGAAGATCCGCATCAGGAGCAGTCCCTCGAAGACAAGGCTCTGGCCGCGCGCCTCGGCGCCCAGATGGTGGAGTTGATGAAGGCATACGAGGCCCCGTCGGAGCAGTTCGAGCGACTGGGGTTGTAAGGAGCTAAACATGAAAGCAGCCTATTACCACGGCGACAAGAAAGTCCAGTTCGGAGAAGGCCAGGTACAGGCACCCCAAGCAGACCAGGTCCGCATCGAGGTGGCCTACTGCGGGGTGTGCGGCACGGATCTGCACATTTACCTGGGGCACATGGACCAGCGCATCACCTTTCCGCAGGTCATCGGCCACGAAATGTCTGGCACCATTGCCCAGGTAGGGGCCCAGGTCGAGGGCTGGGAAGTAGGCGATCCGGTGGTGGTCCGTCCCCTCGATCTCTGCGGGACCTGTCCGGCCTGTTGCGCCGGGCACGCCCATATCTGCCAGAATTTGAATTTCCTGGGGATCGATACCCCGGGCGCCTTTCAGGGGTCCTGGACCGTGCCGGCCTCCACCCTGCACCGGCTCCCGCCCGATCTTGCTCTGGACCTGGCCGCTCTGGTCGAACCCCTTGCCGTGGCCTGCCACGACGTGCGTCTGGGCGAGGTCCGGGCCGGGGATGAGGTGGTGGTGATCGGCGGCGGTCCTATCGGCATGTTGATCGCCCTGGTGGTCCGGCATACGGGCGCAAAGGTCCTGGTTTGCGAGGTGAACCCCTTCCGGGTACAGCTGGCGGCGCGCAAACTGGGGCTGGAGGTGGTGGACCCCCGGGAGATCGATCTGGTGGCCCACGTCGAAGAGCGCACCGGCGGGGCCGGGGCGGACGTGGTCTTCGAGGTGTCGGGCTCGGAGGCCGGGGCCGAGATCATGACGCAGCTGGTGCGCACCCGCGGCCGGATCGTGGTGGTGGCCATCTTTGCACAGCCGCCCCGGATAGATTTATTCCGCTTTTTCTGGCGCGAACTCAAGCTGTGCGGGGTGCGGGTCTACGAGCCGGAAGACTATGACAAGGCCATTCAACTGGTCGCTGACGGGACCCTGCCGCTGCAAAGCCTGGTCACCCACCGGCGACCCCTGGCGGATTTGCAGGAGGTGTTTCAGCAGATGGAGGAAGGCGCCGATATCATGAAGGTATTGATCGACACCCGGGGAGAGTGAGCGTTATGGGCATTGTAGAACAGTTCAGGATCGACGGCAAGACCGCTCTGGTCACGGGGTGCAGACGGGGAATCGGCCGGGGGTTTGCCCAGGCCCTGGCCGAGGCCGGCGCCGATATCGTCGGGGTGAGCGCCTCGATGGAAGAGAGCGGCAGCGAGGTGGAGAAGGACGTGGTGGAACGGGGGAAAAACTTCAGGGGATACGCCTGCGATTTTTCCGACCGCCAGGCCCTGTACGGCTTTATCGAACAGGTCAAAAAGGATATTCCCCGCATCGACATCCTGGTGAGCAACGCCGGGGTGATCCGGCGCCAGCCCGCGGTGGATCACCCGGATGAATACTGGGACGAGGTCATCGAGGTCAATCTCAATTCCCACTTTGTCCTGGCCCGGGAGTTCGGCAAGGAGATGATCGAGCAGGGCCAGGGCAAGATCGTCTTCACGGCTTCGCTGCTGAGTTTTCAGGGCGGCATCACCGTGCCGGGCTATGCGGCCAGCAAGGGAGGAATCGGCACCCTGACCATGGCCCTAGCCAATGAGTGGGCCGGCAAAGGGGTAAACGTCAATGCCATTGCGCCAGGTTATATCGCCACCGACAACACCGAGGCGCTGCAGCAGGATGCGGCGCGCAGCGAGCAACTCATGGCGCGGGTCCCGGCCGGCCGCTGGGGCTCGCCGGAGGATCTCAAGGGGGCGGTGGTCTTTTTCAGTGCTCCGGCCTCCAACTTTGTCAATGGCGCCATTCTGGCGGTGGACGGGGGGTGGATGGGACGGTAGTGCTTCACGCCGGGTTGCCGGCACTTTCAGGTTCATTTTATCCAGGAGTAGAACAATGGCACAGATTCGCATGGCTCAGTACGGGACCAAGCACGGCCACGCAGGTGGCAAGTTTCGGGCAATGCTGGACAATCCAGAGGTGGAAGCAGTGGGGGTCTTCGAGCCGGATCTGCAAAAGCGGCGGGCACTGGAGGAGATCGAGGGGCCCTTCCAGGGCGCCCGGTTTTTCGATGACAAACGCGAGATCCTGGAGGATGAGAGCATCGTGGCCATCGCCTCCGAAGGCGGCAACAGCGAGAGCCTGGATCAGACCGAGGAGATCGTGGAGGCGGGCAAGCACGTGTGGTACGACAAGCCCGCCGGGGAGCAGTGGCAGCAGTGGCAGCGGGTGGTGGGCCGGGCAGGAGAAAAGGGGGTACTGATCCAGATGGGCTACATGTTCCGCTACCACGACGGCTTCCAGCAAATCGCCCGCTGGGCCCACTCGGGGCTGCTGGGCGGTATCTTTTCGGTGCGCGCCCACATGTCCACTTCGGTTGGCGTGGAAGCCCGCCGACTCATCGGCGGGAATCACCTGGGAGGAATCTTTTACGACCTGGCCGGCCACATGCTCGACCAGGTGGTCTGGCTTTTGGGCCGGCCCCACAAGGTGACCTCGTTTTTGCGCAACGATACAGGTCTGGTACCCGAATTCACGGACAACAATCTGGGGGTATTCGAGTACGAGAATGCCCTGGCCCTCGTAGATATCGCCGCCATGGAGACCCCGCCCGTGGCGCGGCGTTTCGAGGTCTACGGCACCCGGGGCAGCGCCGTCATGGAACCCATGGAGCCGGCCACCCGGATACGGCTGTGCCTGGTAGAAGCCCAGGAGGGGTACGCGGCGGGCGAGCAGTTTGTTCCCCTGGAGGGCCGCTCGCGGCAGGAACTTTACGAGCACGAGCTGGTCGCCTTCCTGGCCACCATCCGGGGTGAGCAGGAGCGGGACCGGCCCGAGAAGCACGAGTTGCTGGTCCAGGAGACCTTGCTGCGCTCTACAGGGGTGTTGGCCTAGAAGCTATTCCTTGTTCTGGGGATAGCCCAGCGCCGCAAAGGCTTCGGTGATTTCGTCCAGGACGGCGGGATCGTCGATGGTAGCCGGGATGGTGTATTCGACCCCGCTGGCAATCTTTTTCATGGTGCCACGCAAAATCTTGCCCGAACGGGTTTTGGGCAGGTGCTCGACCACGGTGGCCACCTTGAAGGAGGCCACCGGGCCGATTCTTTTGCGGATCATCTGGATCAGTTCCGGGGCGATTTCCTCCCCGCTGCGTTCCACTCCTGCCTTGAGGACGACCGCGCCGAGCGGGACCTCGCCCTTGATCGGGTCGGCCACGCCCACCACTGCGCACTCGGCCACGTCGGGATGGGACGAGAGCACTTCCTCCATCCCCCCGGTGGAGAGGCGATGCCCGGCCACATTGATGATATCGTCGGTGCGGCTCATGATCCACAGATAGCCGTCCTCGTCCTTGTAGCCGGCATCCGCTGTCAGGTAATAGCCTGGATAGGTGCCGAGATAGGCGTTGTGGTAGCCCTGATCGTTGTTCCACAAAGTCGGCAGGCACCCCGGGGGCAGGGGGAGCTTGATGACGATGTTGCCGATCTGGTCCGCCGGCACTTCCCGGCCGCTATCGTCCAGCACCTGGACATCGTAGCCGGGAACGGGGCTGGCGCAGGAGCCCGGTTTTATCGGAGACATGCCCAAACCTACACAGTTGGCACCCACGGCCCAGCCGGTTTCGGTCTGCCACCAGTGGTCTATGACCGGAACCTCGAGTTGGCCCCGGGCCCATTCGAGGGTATCGGGATCGCAACGCTCACCGGCCAGGAAGAGCATGCGGAAGTTTTCGAGGTCGTACTTGCGTATATAGGCCCCATGGGGGTCTTCGCGTTTGACGGCCCGAAAGACCGTGGGAGCAGTAAACAGGACGCAAACCCCGTGCTGGGAGATGAGGCGCCAGAACGCGCCGGGGTCGGGGGTGCCGATGGGCTTGCCCTCGTAGAGGACGGTGGTACAGCCTTTGAAGAGCGGGCCATAGACGATATAGGAATGGCCCACGGCCCAGCCCAGATCGGAGGCGGCCCAGTAGACCTCGCCCTCATCCACGCCGTACACGTTTTTCATGCTCCACTTGAGGGCGACCAGGTGGCCTCCGTTATCGCGCACCACGCCCTTGGGGGCGCCGGTGGTGCCCGAAGTGTAGAGGATGTAGAGGGGATCGGTGGCGGCGACCGGTACGCAATCCACCGGTTCGGCCTGCGCCATCAGTGCGGTCCAGTCCAGGTCGCGGCCGGGGACCATGGAGGCTCCTGCCTGGGGGCGCTGGAGAATGATGGTGTGCGCCGGTTTTGCGGCGGAAAGATGGATCGCTTCGTCGAGCAAGGGTTTGTAGGGAATCACCCGGTCCACTTCGATGCCGCAGGAGGCCGAGACGATCAGCTTTGGTCTGGCATCGTTGATGCGGGTGGATAATTCCCTGGGAGCAAAACCCCCGAAGACCACCGAATGGACCGCCCCGATGCGGGCGCAGGCCAGCATCGCGACCACGGCTTCGGGCACCATGGGCATGTAGATCACCACCCGGTCGCCTTTGTCGACGCCCTGGCGGGTGAGGACACCGGCAAAACGGGCTACCTGGTCGAGCAACTGGCGATAGGTGAAGGTCTGGATGGTGCCGGTGACCGGACTGTCGTAGATGAGAGCGGTTTGATCCGCCCGTCCGGTGGCCACGTGCAGGTCGAGGGCGTTGTAGCAGGTGTTGACCACGCCGCCTGTGAACCACCGGTGGAAGGGCTGGCGCGAGGTATCCAGGACCTTTTCCCACTTCTCGTACCAGTGGATATCTTCGGCGGCCTCGGCCCAGAAACCCTCCGGGTCGTCGAGCGCGCGTTTGTAGGCGTTTTCGTAATCGCTGGACATAGGGTTGACCTTTCGCCTTCGGGTTCGCTGCAAGAGCTAGGTCGCCTGCTGCTGCCGGCGAATGCGCGCGGGCACGGTATCATCGCGGATCTCCGCGGAGAGGATGCCCAGGCCGCGGTCTTCGAGCGGCAGGTACACCCTGACGCCGCCGCGGCGGTGGGATTCGCGCAGGGCAAGGGCGATTTCAAGGGCTTTGAGCCCGTCCTCGCCCGAACACCTGGGCCGGCGGCCGGTCTCGATGCCGGCGATCAAGTCCTCCACGATGGTCAGGCCCATGCCCTGCATGTGCTTGGGCCAGGGGAAGGGGACCCTGGCCGGCAGGCCGCGGTTGCGGGGACCTCCGGGCTGCCGGCGGGTCAGTTCGAATTCCAGGGCGCCGGCTAGGGAGCGCACCCGGCCCTTTTCGCCGATCGCGTCGAACTCCCAGCCGGTGACGCCGCAGGGCAGGGCCCGCAGGTAGCAGCGCACATCGTTGTCAAAGGCCAGGTAGCCGTTGCCCATCAGGTCGTTTTCACCGGCGGCCGCCTCGTCCGATTCCATCTCGCCGAAGACCCACTCCACATCGCCTCCGGCCAGGTAGCGCAGGGTGTCGATCAGGTGGCTGCCGTTGTGGGACAGGCCGCACTGGGCGTAGGCGGTCACCTGGAGGAGCTGGCCGAGTTCGCCTTCCTGGATCAGGCGCCGGGCCTCGGAAAAAAGGGGATTCCAGCGGCGGGCGCAGTTGATGGCCAGGACCACGTTCTCCTGGCGGCAGACCTGGACCATGGCATCGGCTTCTTCAAGGGTCAGGGCAATGGGTTTTTCGGCCCAGATGGCTTTGACGCCGGCGCGGGCCGCGTCCTGCACGATCCGGGCGCGCACCCGGGCGGTGGTGCACACGCTGACCAGGTCCAGGTCCTCCTTTTCCAGCATTTCCCGGTAGTCGCGGTAGAGGTTTTCCGGGCTCAGGCCCCAGCGCTCGGCAAAGATGGATCGCTGCTCGTCGTGGGGATCGGCGCCGGCTACCAGTTCGCCGTGGGGGGAGGCGTGGTAGCTGGGGGCGTGGCAGTAGGGCAGGAAGATGGAACCACCCTGGGTCATTTCGTCGTCAAAGGTGCTGCCCATGCGGCCGAGGCCGATGACAGCGGCGCGGTAGGTCGGCATAGCTTTCTCCTGATTTGACAGGGGGGTCGAGATTGTGTATATGGATTCTCAATGTAAGATTTTTCAGACCGGCTTTGCAAGGTTTATTCCCGAACCGAGGTGTAGTGGAAGTGTTTGTCCCGGTTGTGTACCACCCCGATTACTACTCGGATATAGGGGATCACGTCTTTCCCACCGAGAAATTCGCGTTGATTTACGAGGAGTTAAAGAAGCAGGTCGAGGATTTTGAGCCGCATGTACAGCGCCCGAGTCCGGCCAGCCGGGAGCAGGTTTCGAGGGTGCATACGCGGGCTTACCTGGACGACCTGGACGGAGATCAACACACCTTTCGCACCTATCCTGCGGAACTGCCACTTACAAAGCAAATCGTCGCGGCGTATTATCTCATGACCGGGGGTACCTGCCTGGCGGCGCAACAGGCTCTGGAGCACGGCTGTGCCCTGAATCTGGGGGGCGGATTCCACCATGCTTTTGCGGATCGGGCCGAGGGGTTTTGTTATATCAACGATGTGGCGGTGGCCATCAGGGAGGTCATGGCGGCGGATAGGGGAAAAAGGGTCGTTGAACGGGCCGCCGTGATCGATGTGGATCTGCACCAGGGGAACGGGACGGCGCACATCTTCCTGAGCGATCCGCGGGTTTTCACCTTTTCGATCCACCAGGAAAACAACTACCCCGTAAAGCAAAAGAGCGATGTGGATATAGGGCTGGTGGACGGCGTTGGCGACGAGGAGTACCTGAGCCGTCTCGAAGAAGCCCTGAAAACCATTTTCTCCGGCTTCAGGCCGGAGTTCGTGGTGTACGTGGGCGGGGTGGATCCCTACGAGCAGGACCAGCTTGGCGGGCTGCGGCTCACCAAGGAAGGCGTGAGGAAGAGGGATTCAATGGTTTTCACCTATTGCCGCGAAAACAGGGTGCCGGTGACCGCGGTTCTGGCCGGAGGTTATGCCCGGCAGGTGCGGGACACGGTCGAGATGCACGTGAACACCGGCCTGGAGCTGGATTCGGTTTTTGGCTGAAAGTCAGTACTGCACGAAATACCCGTAGCTATTTGGACCTCAAGCCCCTCCCGGCCGCGCGCCGATTCCGTGAAGTACTGTAGGATTCTACTTTTCGAGGTAGCGGCTGATGCCCCGGGCAATGGCCGCGGCCATATCGCGCCGGTTTTTTTCCGCGGCGAGGATATCCATGTCCTCCTTGCTGGTCATGCGTCCCAACTCGATGAGCACAGCCGGCATCTGCGCAATGCCGAGGTACCACAGATCCCTGCCGTAAATGCCTTCCAGGGGTATCCTGTCTTCGAGGGTTTCCAGCACTTTGTTTATTGCCTGGGCAAGTAAAAGGCTATTACCGGAGGGAGGGGAGCGGTACTGGCGGTCGTGCACCTCGGATTGGCCGGGGTGGTACACAAACATCAAACGGCCGCGCTTGTCCGCGTGGTTTATGGCATCCGCGTGGATGATCAGGGCGATGTCGGCCCCGGCCTGGTTGGCCAGTTCGGCCCGGCCCAGGATGTTTTCCAGAGCGGCGATTTTGTCCACTGCCGCAGAGGAATCCTCGGCGGCAGTGTAGATCAGGTCAATGGGGATTTTGTTGTAGGGGTTTCTCTGTTTGGCCCGTTCCACGAGGCGGGTCATTTCAGGGGGTTCCAGGAAGATTTTTGTGGTCTTTCCCTGGTGGTAGGATTCGCGGTAGCTTATCTGGCGATCTTCCCGATAGTAGCGGTTGATTCGGGTCAGTACCACTTTGGCGCCGGCTTTTTCGAGGACGGCGGCCAGCTTCAGGACCAGGTTCTGGTTGAGCCGGTACTCGGGTATGGCGCCCTGGTAGGGTCCGTCCGCGATGGCCAGGGGGTTTTCCGGGTAGGGGAGTCTGATGTCGTAAAAAAAGGAACTGCGGCCGCTGGCCAGCCACGGGCAACGGCTGCAATGGGGGGATGCATAGGACTGCTCGTGGCCGGCGTCCAGGGCAATGGTGCGGCCTTTTAGTTTTTCCGCATAGGAGTCGGCGGGTTCCGCAGCGTGGAGGGCGGGGCAGAGGGTGGATAACATCAGGATGGTTCTGCCAGACCACTTGGTAGCTTTCAATGGATAGACCTCCGGAGAGTCCGGTATCGGTACTTCAAGCAATCGGCGGTCGGCCGTGCAGGGATTGTGCCTCTGGCGTTTGGTGATGCCCAGGGAGCTCTGCCCCGTCCCAGAGCCCCTTTTCCCCCGACCACTCCCCCCACCAAACGCTGCCGGCAAAATCCCCTCCCGGCCTTGAGACGCATTTGGTTGCGGTATTTCGTGTTGAACTGACAGCCAACCTTCTATATTATAAGATCCTGAAATTCACTGTTTTTCGACAGGGGGAAAAATGGCAGAGTATCCGCGATTGCTTGAAGCCGGGAACGCGGGCGATGGCGCGCCGCTGGTACTGGGGGATCCGGAAGTGGTCGGCGACCTGTTTGTGCAGAACGGCTACATCACCGTACTCGACTGGGATGGGGACGGCCAAAAGGAGGTGATGGATACCGGCGCCGGCATTTTCACCTTCAAATTCGAGGGCAGTATTGCGGACGGCACGCCCCTGGTCGACCGCGGACTGCGCTGGGGCACCATGTCGCGCTCGCACCAGCGCGACGAGAACGACTCGGGACTATGCGGCAAACTGGTGGTGGCCGGCGACTTTGACGGGGATGGGCACCCCGAAATAGTGCTTGGACCGCGGGGGTACTCCAAGGCCCCGGTCGTGGTCTTCAGCCTGAAGGATGGGCCGCCCCGGGCGCGCTCTGAAGGGGTTGGGCTCAGCATCGTGGATCCAAACCTGCCCGAGGGGGAGGACGCCATGGCCAAGTGGGGCGGGGCGTGGATGGCGGCTTTTGATTGGGACGGCGATGGGCGGCTGGATCTGGTCGCGGCCCTGCTCGACAACCAGGGCTACAACTACATTGACCCGGAGACCGGGGCCACCCCCGAGGACCAGCGGGAGCGCTACAACCGGGACGGTACCTGGAAGGGGAATCTGGGCCGGTGGACACTGCACTGTCTGCGTAACACCGGGACGGCCGGGCGACCAGAGTTTACCTGGGCCGGGCAGCTGGGACAGGTGCCGTTCCAGGATGGAGGACCGCTCGCGGCCGTGGATCCGGAAGACCCTGGAGCCGGGCTCTTGATGCTGGGCTATTACGGGGATCTATGGTATTGGCCCCTGATCCAGGCCGGCGAGTCCCCGCAATGGGGCGCGCCCGAGGAACTGGTCTCCTTGCACGGAGGGCCGTTCTCCAGGACCACCAATATGTCCTACGGCATGGCGGTGGCGGCTATTGACCAGCAAGGGCGGCCGGATTTATTCGCCAGCGATATCGCCTGGAACGTGGTCTGGTGCCGCTACCTGGGCAAGGACGGCCAGGGCCGGCCCATCTACGACACCCCGAAGAAGATCAAACAACGCGACCCGCACGTAAACGGCGGGCAGTTCAGCGTGCCCACGGCCGGCGATTTGCGCGGCACGGGGAGGGCGGATCTGGTGGTCGGTGCCATCGAAGGCTACGTGTTCTGGTACAGAGTCCTGTCGACGGATCCGCTGCGCTTTGCCCCGCCCGAGCGTTTGCGGGCGGGGGGCGAGGAGATCCGGCGGCTGGCCAGGCCCAACCCGTCGGCCGGATACCACTGGGGCAGTTCGCAGGGACCGGGGGATGGGTTCAACGGCGGGTACAGCAACCCGGTTCTGGCGGACTGGAACGGCAATGGTCTGCTCGACCTGGTGATCGGCGATATGTGCGGGCTCTTCGACTGGTACCCCAACCGGGGCAGCAAGACACAGCCGCGCTTTGACCCGCCCCACCGGTTGCGGGTGGGGGATGAGCCCCTCTTTGGACCGTGGCGGGTGCAGCCCGGGGTAGGGGATTTCGGCGGCGATGGGTTGCCGGATATCGTCACCATGGATCTGGATCTGGATTTGGCGCTCTACCGCCGGGTGGGAGGAGAGGATTTGTCGGTCCTGAAGCCCGGGGAGAAGCTCAGGTACGAGGACGGCGAGACCATCAAGACCCACGGGGGGTACACCCCGGCGGGAGGGGATGGCCGGGGGCGGACCAAGATCCAGGTGGTGGACTGGGATGGGGACGGCCGGCTCGACTTGGTGCTGGGGGTGGGGCCCCAGCCGGGCAGTAGCTTCAAGAGCAGTTATGTGCTGCTGTGCCGCAATGCGGGCAGCAATCGAGAGCCGGTTTTCCAGCGGCCCCAGGTCCTGCTGTTCGGCCGGGAGGGCCGTCCCCTCGAATTCTGGCGGCACGGGGCGCATCCGACCCTGGTGGACTGGGATGGGGACGGCCGGTGGGAGGTTGTGGTGGGAGCGGATATGGGGTTTATATGGTATTTCAAGCCCGAGCACTTCGGGGCGCCGGATGGCGTCTTCGAGATCTTTCGCGACCCGGATGACCCCATCTTGTAGGAAGCTGGAACGACGGTATCATGGGTCGAGGTGAATGGGGTCCGGAAATATCGGTATGCGCCATGCTGCGAAAAGCTTGGAAGCGAGATAAAAGAATATGGAAAAAGCAAACATGGAGAAGCACTTTGCCGAACTCGACGAACTCGGTTGCACCGTGCTGGAGGATGTGTTGTCGCCCCGGCAGGTGGAGGAGGCCACCGAGGCCCTGAGGTCAAGCTACCAGGAGGAACACGTCGGTGCCCACGAACCCGGGACCCTGCGGACCTTCAATTTGACCGCGCGGGCAGAGGTCTTCCGCGAGATCATCCAGCTGCCCCAGCTGGTGGCGTGCATGGAGTACCTCCTGGGTTCGGACTATATCCTCTCGGATATGGGGGCCCGTTCGTCCGTGCCCGGCATGACCGTCCAGGGACTGCACCGGGACGGCGGCCGGCCCGTACCCAATCCGCCTTTCAATGTCCACGAAGTCGTGCCGCTCTTCGCCCAGTCCATGATCGCCCTGTCCGGGTTTACGGTTGAAAATGGGGCCACGCGCTTTGTGCCCGGATCACACGTCAGGAATATCGATCCGGCGTCGGTGCGCCCTGAGGAGGAGCACCTGTTCCTCTGCGCGCCCGGGACCGTGCTGATCTTCGACAATCGCCTGATCCACGGGGGCGGCCCGAATAACACGGACCAGATCCGCTATGCCATCCAGGGGTTTTGCTGCCGCAGCTCCACCCGGCCTTTCTGTGACCACACCCGCTCGATTCCGCTGGATCTGGTGGAAAAGGCCACGCCACTGATGCGCCGGCTCTGGGGTTTTGGGTGCCAGTCGATGTGGGAGGAAGCTCCGCGGCAATTCAAAATGATCGAAGTGTCCGGCGCCAGCCCCCGTTTTGATTACAACCGGGACCTCGAGGGGGGTGGGTAGGGACCTCGGCCGGCAAAATCCAGGAAAAGGATACTGGAGACCCATGAAATACGAGATTCCGATTACAGAAGAATTGCTAGACGAACTGACCCCGTTCTGGGAAGACATTTTCGGGGAGGAGGTGCCGGATATCGACCGCGAGGTGTTTCTGGGTGCGGAGGATTCGTACTGCCGCAGCACCCTCTACCTGCACAGGAAAGACGAAAAAGTGGCCGGCACCTGTCTTGCCATGCTCTCGAAAACCATGCCGGCTCTGGCTGGTTTCGCCGAGGTGGCCACGGATCCGCGGCGGCGCGGGCGCGGAATTGCCACCCGGTTGTGCGGCCAGGCCGTGGAGGATTTTCGCGCGGCTGGGGGCCAGGCTTTTTTTCTCGGGACCGGCAACCCGGCGGCGGCGCGGGTATACCACCGCCTCGGATGGCGCAAGCTGGCCGGCGTGAACGGGATGGCGAACATCACCTCGGGCGCTGCGCCGGAAGAATTCCTGGTGGATTTTTTTCGCCGGCCTGGGAGGGTGGAGGTGGGATTGGCCGGGCCGGATGTGCGGGTTGCCATGATCCCTTTGATCTGGACCCCGCACGATTTCAAGGTGCTGGACGCGAACGTGGGCCTGTATTCGTGCCGCTACTGCGTGCAGCATTCCTGCATGGGCCTGTACCCGAAGTACGGGCGCGGGCTGGAAGGCCGGGGGGCGTTTTTCGCCGCCCGCACCAAGGACGGCCGGGTGGTCGGGCTGGCGTCGGCCCTGCTGGACGGCGCGGGCGGGTGTCGGGTGGATGGTTTTGTGCATCGAAACTTCGCGCGCGAATGGAATCCGCTGTTGGAGGCGGCCTGTGGGTGGGGCAGGGAAAAGGAGGCTTTGGAGTTGCGGGCCGTGGTCGCGGACGAGGAAAAACAAGAATTGTTCGAAGCCATGGGATTCAGACGGGACGGAGCCGG
Organism: Candidatus Latescibacterota bacterium; assembly: GCA_965219385.1. Lineage (GTDB taxonomy): Bacteria > Latescibacterota > UBA2968 > UBA8231 > UBA8231 > CBDCNM01. Next base: position 200,553 of record CBDCNM010000002.1, read on the forward strand.
GGAGGACTTTGATATCGAGGGACGGGCCGTTCCCTCCCACGAGATGAAATCAGTGTAGCGGATCCCTCAAAGAAAGGATCGCCACCGTGAACATAAAAGTAGGCAGCGCCCCGGATTCGTGGGGCATCTGGTTCCCCGAAGACGAGCGTCAGACACCCTGGTCGCGGTTTCTCGACGAGATAGCAGAATCCGGTTATGAGTGGACCGAACTTGGCCCCTATGGCTATTTGCCCACGGATCCGCCCACCCTCAAAAAAGAACTGGAAGCCCGCAACCTGCGCGTGTCCGGCACCTTTGCCATGGATGATATCGAGGACCCCGGATCCTGGCCGGAACTGGACCGGCAGGTGGTGGGCGCCTGTGAATCCCTCAGCAGGCTCGGCGCCGAATACTTAGTCCTGATCGATGGCATCTACTCCGATCTGAAGACCGGCCGGGTAAACGCCACCTCCGATCTGAGCGAGGACGAGTGGAAAACCCTGATCGACAAATCCCACGCCGTGGCCACCCTGACCCGGGAAAGATACGGCATTCGCACGGTCTTCCACCCGCACGCCGAGACCCATGTGGAATACGAGGAACAGATCGAACGCTTTATAGATGATACCGACCCGGAGGTGATCGGCCTCTGCCTGGACACCGGCCACCACGCCTACCGCGGTGGCGAGCCGGTTTCGTTCTATCGCGAGCACCACCAGCGCATCGAGTACCTGCACCTCAAGAACATCGATCCGGAGGTGCGCCACCGGGCCGAGGAGGAGAGCATCCCCTTTGCCGATGCCGTGGCCCAAGACATGTTCGTGGAACCGGCCCGGGGCGAGGTGGACTTTCTGGCCTTCCGCGATGCCCTCAGGGAGTTCGATTTTTCGGGCTACGCGATCGTCGAGCAGGATATGTACCCGGCGCCGTTCGACAAGCCCTTGCCCATTGCCCGGCGCACCCGCGAATACTTCAGGGAAATCGACATTGGGTGAAGATCATGGATCCTGGAAAGGAAAGATGCAGATGAGCAGAGTCAAAGCCGTGTGCGTGGCGCGGGAAGGGCAGGAGATGCCCGCATGGGTGATAGCGACCATCGAGAAGGCCGGCATCGAGTTTGCGGAGCGGGATTGCCAGACCACCGAACAGGCTCTGGAACTGGCCCGGGATGCCGATATTGTCTGGGTTATGGGCGGCGCCAAATTGATCACCGCCGAGGTCCTGCCGCAACTCCACCGCTGCGGCGCCATCCTGCGCAGCGGTAGCGGCACGGATAATATCCCGGTCAAGGAGGCCACCCGGTGCGGCATCATCGTCGCCAATACCCCCGGTGCCACCGCCATTCCGGTCGCCGAGCACGCGATTGCGCTGTTGCTGGCGGTGACCCGGAAGATCACCATACACGATCGCATGGTGCGGGAGGGCCGGTTTTCTTTCTTCGCGGACCAGCCCCGTTTCCTGTTGCACGGGAGTACCGTCGGCCTGGTGGGTTTCGGCCGGATTGCCCGCGGTGTGGCGGCGCGACTGCTGCCCTTTGGCACGAAGCTACTGGCCTGCGATCCCATGGTCGGCACTGCAAGGATGGAAGAGATGGGCGTGCAGTCGGTGGAATTGCCGCAATTGCTGGCCGCGGCGGATTTTGTTTCGCTCCACACACCGCTGCTGGAGGATACCTACCATCTGATCGGCGAGGCCGAGCTCAGGCGGATGAAGCCGACGGGGATTTTGATCAATACCTCGCGGGGTCGGGTAGTGGATACCCGCGCTCTGGCCCGGGCCCTGAAAGAAGGCTGGATCGAGGGGGCGGGCCTGGATGTGCTGGAAAACGAGCCGCCGGACCCGGACGATCCCATAATCGGTTTGCCCAATGTGGTCCTCACTTCGCACGTGGCCGGGTGTCACCAGGGGCAGATGGATGATTTCTGGCGTCTGTCCGTGGAGAGTATCATCGATCTGGGGCAGAAGAAGTGGCCGGTTTCCTATGTCAATCCAGGGGTCGAGCCGCGCTGGGAGATGAGGCCGCGATCTTGACACTTCCACCGCTGCATCCGTAGTTTTCCCGAAAAAATTCTATGACAAACGCCCTTGCGGATGAAGTCGCTCCCCAAGGGCGTTTGAGCTAGTGAATCAAATCCTGCGGCCGGCCGGCTTCTTACAGTTTGCGCGGCTGCACTGCCTGGCCTGTGGCTGCCGCCTGGTGCACGGCCTCGACCTTGCGCATGTAGAGCACGCCTTCCTCGAAGTCGGGGCGCACCGTCCGCTCCTGGGGCGGCTTGCCCTCCCGGGCGGCGCGCACCGCGCCGACAAAATCCTCTTCGACAGTCCACTCGGTTCTTTGATCCTGGGGTACTTCCACTCTTTGCAGGGCCTCGCCCGGGCGAGCCAGTTCGAGGGCGTCCTCCATATCGTAGCGGACCGTACCCTCCAGCCCCCTGATGGTCAGGGTAAACCCCTGACTGGATTCGTCCGCGCACAGTCCTGTGTGGTGCTCCACGGCCAGGACCCCGCTTTCGAGCCGGCCGCTGATGATCACCACCTGGGGCACGCCGATCTGGACCTGCTGACCGCTTTCGTCGGTCTTGCCCGCAATCGGGGTGGAGAGGTGGGCCGTGAGTTGTTCGTAGGGGCCGAACAAGGCATTGAGGGTCTCGGCGAAGATGCCCATGGCCATGATCTGCTTGCCGCTGTGCTCGACGCGCTCGCGCCAGTGGACGCTTTGGCGGTCCAGGTTGCCGCCGCCAATGGCCAAAAGTTCGACCGAGGTGATTTCGCCCAGTTGGCCGGATTGCACCAGGTCGCGCAGGTAGTGCTCGAGGTCCCAGGGACAGGGGCTGATCATGTTGACCAGCTCTGGACGGGCCTGGGCCGCGCTCAGCATCTGTTTGGCTTCGGCCAGGTCCATGCACATGCGCGCCTGGCAGAAGCAGTGCTTGCCGGCTTCGAGCACGGCGATGGACAGCTCTTTGTGCATGTAGGGCCAGGTGCCGATGAAGACGGCGTCCAGGTCATCGCGGGCGATCAGGGCCTGCCAGTTGTCTTCGATCTCGGGGATGTCGAACTCGGCGGCGATTGCCTGGGAACTTTCCCGGCTGCGGTTGCAAACCGCGATGACTTCGGCCCCGTCGATAGGGGCCAGGCCGGGCAGGTGTTTGAGGCGGCAGATAGCGCCGGCACCGATGAAGCCGATGCGCACTGGATCGCAACTCATTGGGTGTGCTCCTTATGGTTTATTTAACCACTGGTGCTAGTGAGTTGACCGTGGTCTAGGCCGTTCTTAGGCTGAGGTTTCCACCCCTCCAGGCAAGCTGTGCTTGATCGTCAATCCATGGGGGCTGATCGTCGATTGGGATTGGGACACGGCCAATGGGCACGATTCGCTTTTTCAGCCGATGATTCGCCGCGTCGAAGACCAGATGATCGTATTGAGCGACCAAGGCTTTCATGCCCAAGCGGGCGATCCGACCCAACCTGAAGATCTGTGCACCCCAAACGTGGGGCGAACGGATGGTCATTGAGACGGTCTTTTCCATGTTGACACGGATTAGTCGGTTCAAGCACCAGACCCCACCGGGCTTGGGCCTATTTTAACGCCCATCTTAGCTTGGTGGTAGCGACGTTTAACCTGCTGGTCCAGTGGCATGGATTGCAACCAGACGAAAACGGGTTTGTCAAATTGTCTATCGCTGAGTTCAGCCTGTAGAACACTAGCACCAGTGGTTATATATAATCAGATTGAAGGGCCCAGGCAATATAATCGGATCGAAGGGCCCAAGCAAGCCAGGGCTGGCCAGGGCGTCGGGTGGAGTTGACCCGGTTTGGTGGGTACTTTATCACTTGATGAAAAGGAGCCCATTATGCCTACATCGCGTATTCCCTATCCCCCCGAATTTCGCCAGCAGATGATCGAGCTGGTCCGCTCCGGGCGCTCGCCAAGCTCCTTGGCCAATGAGTTCGAGCCTTCCGCCCAGACCATCCACACCTGGGTAAAACAGGCCGACCTCGATAGCGGCCGACGCCACGATGGCTTGACCACCTCCGAACGCGCCGAAATACGACGCTTACGCCGCCAGATCAAGCCGTTGCGCACCGAGCGCGACATCCTGGCAAAAGCAACGGCCTGGTTCGCTCGGGAGACCGATTCGATCCCCACAGAGCCTTCGAATTCGTGAAGGCGTATCAGGCCCTCTATCCCGTGACCACGCGGTGCCGTGTGTTGGGTGTCTCCTCCAGCGGCTACTATGCGTGGCGCCTGCGGCGTCCCTCAAATCGTCGCCAAGCCGATGCCCGCCTCCAAGCCCACATCGAGGCGATCCATGCCTGGTCGGATGGTACCTATGGCACCCCGCGCATTCTTGCGCAGTTGCGTCAGGAAGGCGTGCACGTGGGCGCCAAGAGGGTGGCGCGCCTGTTGCGCCAAGCGGGCTTGCAAGGGGTGAGTCGTCGCCCCCGGACCGCCACCACCCGCCGGGCCAAAGATCGGCGACCAGCCCCGGATCTGGTGGAGAGGGATTTCAGCGCTGACGGCCCCGATCGTTTGTGGGTGGCCGATATCACCTACGTGCCTACCTGGGCGGGCTATCTACCTGGCCGTCGTCCTGGATGCCTTCAGTCGGCGCGTTATCGGCTGGGCCATCACGGCCCACCTAGGTACCGAGTTGGTGCTGGATGCCCTCAATATGGCCCTGGCTCAGCGTCGACCACAGGAGGTGATTCATCATTCCGATCAAGGCTGCCAATACACCTCCATCGCCTTTGGCCAGCGCTGTAATGCCGCGGGGGTACGGCCGTCGATGGGCTCGGCGGGCGATTGCTTTGACAATGCCCTGTGCGAAAGTTTCTTTGCTACTTTGGAATGCGAACTCATTGATCGCTATACCTTTCGCTCTCAAGCCCAGGCTCGCATCGCCCTTTTCCGTTTTATCGAGGGTTGGTACAACCCCCATCGCAGCCACTCGGCCATAGACTATTTGTCGCCCATCAACTATGAAAAGAGATGGAAGGAAGGTCCGGAAATCTCAAGTCCAAAACGGTCCATCAAAGCGGGGTAACTCCAGATGCATTTGTCTTGGAAATGGCAATAAGTATTTTACTGAACAAATTTTCACTTTGTTTTGGCGTTTACAATTCGGTCTGAGGTTTCTAAGTTAAAAAGCCCCTAACCGTTTTGTCCGTTTTCATTTCCAGCCGTAAAATCTCCAATAACCTGAAAAACTATTGAAAGGCTTGGGCTTTTATAAAGGATTCTATCCGAAACTATTAATTCTTTAATAGCTATGGGCGTAGGTGCAATCGGAGGGGGCATCTGCGTCTTATAAACTCTCTTCATTAATTTAATCTTCAGGATAAAGGTCTTGAGCAATCTGGGCAACCAGGGCAGAAAAGCGCCTTAAAAAAATCTCCTTTTCAAAGCCCAGTCGTATCTGTGTCCCATTTTCATCCTGAAAAAACAATACCACCCGGTTTGGGTGCTCCTCTGGAAATTCAACTTCCCATTCTTCGGACGTGCTTTGGTAATGGAATGGTTGGGCCATTGCACTCCTCCGCGTTTGAGAGTCTGGAGAAGGTTTCCTTGTTGACTTGAGATAAAGCGGCTGCGAATTTAACTTAAAATGTCTTTCAACAGAAAGGGGACTATATGTGCAACGAGGATAAAACTAAATCGTCCTTAGACCTGGCCTACGAGTTGGCGATTAGACCTTCCATTGTATTGCAGCGAATTACAAACCTAAATTCCTTGCTGCTCAGACTTGCTACAATTGCGGTCGGATCACCATTGGGAATATCCGTGCTTGCCAGGGATTTGTGCTTGAGCATCGGCACAACAGGAATGACGCTTATCTGGGGAATTGCTTTACTCACAATGATAGGCTGCATCATCGCCCATTCACTAATGTCGAGTACACGGGTCTTGACACTTGAAGGGATTTACAAAGATGAGTGGTTGAAATTAGAGCCAGCTAAGTTTAAAGATAATATGATTTACTATCTTTCTGAAGCAGAGAAAGAAAATGAGGCTCTTCTCAACAAGAAATACTGGGTTTCCTTAGCCGCTGGGTTTCTTATCGTCGTGGAGTTTATTGTCGGCGTCCTGTACGGCTACTCCTTTTTCCGCCAGGGTTAGGCGAATCTTCTCTCATTGGTTTAGTTGGATCAGAAGGCTGAGGCTCAGTCTCAGGCTGCGGTTGAGGCTTCGGTTGAGATTCAGAGGACTGTTTTGCCATGTTCAATTCTCCTTTAGATCGCCTGACCAGGAATTTAGAATGGTATCAGGGACTCGCGTCTCAATCACACCACTCAAATGAGCAAATTCGGTTCGTTTCACCGTCGTACGGATACTCTGAAATGATCTCGGTAATCTGAACGGTTCGAGTTTCACCATCTGCGCACAGGACGTCCACCTCATCCCCTATTGCCACATCTTGCGTTGTTCTGACCGCCCACGTCCCATCATCGAGCCGTTTGAAGGTAGTGTGGTGCCATTCTTCGGAGGGTTCGTGCTCAGACATGTTGGAATATCCATTTCCGAAACATTGATGTTGCTGATTAGGCTGTGTACGATAAAAGGTTTTTGAGCCAAATACGGATGAAAGCGAGTATGATCATCGCCTGATACCTGTCGGCGTGTTTTTCATATCGGGTGGCAATGCGTCGGTTTTCTTTGAGCCGTCCGATGAGTCGTTCCACCACATTGCGCTGCCGATATAAGTCCTTGTCGAATCCGATTTTTTCGATGGGCGATCACGGGCTTGGTTCGCCGTTGGCGCAGTTTCTCGCGGATGGATTGACTATCATAGGCTTTATCACCGGCCAGGGCTTCAAACCGGGTGCGCTTGGGACCGGGTTTGCCTCCAATGGCCACTGAATCGAGCAAGGCGTCTACCTGGGTGGATTCATGCTGCTGACCCGGGGTTATGGTAACCGTGATGGGCTTGCCCGCCCCTTCACAAAGGACATGAATTTTGGTGGTATAGCCGCCACGGCTTTGCCCAAGCCCCTGTTTTTGAAGGCTTTCTTCACGGCTTATGGAAACACCATTTATGTTTTTTTTGCCCCGGCGGCTGCTTTATGCGCCCGAACGATGCTCCCATCGAGGGCGGCGAACGTAAAATCGATCTGATCCATATGGCGCGCTTGGGCTTCTAACGCATCCAGGATCTGTTGCCATAAGCCTTTTTGTTCCCAACGACGAAACCGGTCGGCCCCCGTGCTCCAAGGGCCGTACCGGGGGGGCAAATCGCGCCAAGGCGCGCCGGTGCGTAAAATCCAGAAAATGCCGTTGAGCACTTGGCGATGACTCCGATAAGGGCAGCCCGGTTTGCCCGACCGTTCGGCAGGTAACAACGGCTTTAGCAGGGCAAATTCTTCATCGGTTAAGTCGTAGCGGGCCATCGGTATCCCCTCCTTCGATTCAATGGTTGAAAGAGAGTATACCACGTCCCAATACTATTTCAAGCAATTATCGTACACAGCCTAGTAACAAAGAATAAAGCTGCTGTCAAACCCTTGTCAACCTGAACACGTGTTCACTAGCCAATTCCGCAATATACGTTAAAATAGACATTCTCACTCACCTTCAACTTCTCTCGACCTCCGGCGTTTAAACGGACTCAACCATCTTTCCCATTCAGGTAGGGGATTCTGTGGTTGAAATTTGGATCTGGGTTTATTAAATTCATTGTTTATCTTTTTTAGGCCAAGCAAGGGTTAGCCTTCCTCATTTGTTTAAAGTGCTTGCAACAGAAAGAGATAGTGGGATTTATGAGCAGCAGATACAAGGACAACTTTTGGGGATGGGCAAGAAGCATCACGGATCGAGTGCCGGTTAAATTCATTTGCCTGGCCATTGTTTTGTCCTGTTTGGCAGATAAATATGGAATGGATATGGTTGTGAAGGCTATACACGCTTCAAGGGCAACCACCCTATCATGGATCATTCTTGCATTCCTTGCTGTTTTATTCGTGTTTTTGAGATGGAAGTTGGCAAGAAAGCTCCCTAAGATTTTGAGAGGTGTGTCTTACAAGGTCGGCAATGACAATGAAAGAAGTGACGACGAGGAAAATGACGACAAAGAGGAGGATTAGGCAAAAGGAAAGGAGTTCTTAAAAATGAGCAACATTGACGTGAACACTGCTGTCTTTTTTGTCAATCTGATGCTTATTTGCGTCCTCTACTATTGGACGATTAAGCCCTTGAGAGTCCTGTGGTTCAGAATGTGTATCTTGGACCTACACAAGACTTTGCATGTTCGGTCAAGAGAATTGGGCATTTCAGAGGATTCCATAGAATGTAGAAATAGATTTAGATTTTATAATTATCTGTACGAGGAGTATTACCGTGATTTGAACACTACGCTTCTTGGAATAATTGTACACTTTATTCGAAGAGCTTTTAAGAAGTCGGAAAGTAGAAGGGAAACGGACGAGTCTTACAACCAGAACCTTGAAGGGCTGAACAATGACCAAGAGGAATTTATGGACAGGCACGACACTCGATTTTTTATATATTTCATGGTAATGATGATAACGAGTTCTGTTCCTTTGATGGCAGCAGTTGGCATAACTTTCTTATTTATGATCAGTCTGTACCTGCTCGCTTCTCTGATTACAAGGGTGGAATTTCTCAGTCGGACTATTAGACTGGTTCATAGATTGGTAAGAAGTTTAGCGACTATAAAGGAAATCCCTCATTCCTATGATATTAGAGTTCCTCGAAGTTTATCCCGTTGATTGAATCGCACAACCTTCTCCAGATTCCGCATTTTCCATTTCCGGCCGTAAAATCCCAATTCCACAGAACCCTCCAATTCCCCCAACCTTGCTTGATCGTTTACGGACCACGATTTCAGGCCAATCTTTAAATTCAGATTGTAGAATTTAAGTCAATTTACGAGTGAAGGTTGTCCTATAGGGACAAGAACTACGCAGGTTGGCCCCTAAGGGGTTGGTGCGTTAATATATATATCATCGGAGCGCTCGACCGCCACATAAATGCGCTGGGTGGCCCCGTGCCAGGCCAGCCAGACGCGGTAATCCATATCGGCCGGATCATACGATGCCCCCCAAGAAGCGGCCTGAAAGTCCAGGGCGGTCAGAGTGGGTTCGCCCAGCAGGTCGACCCACTCGTCAATCGAGCCATCGGTCACGTCGATTTGGGCCAGATCCGCGTCGGTCAACTCGACGAAGGGATAGAGCCTTTCGCTTTCCTGCGCCTCGGCGCCACCAAGCAGCCCCACCACCAGGCCGATAATGGGTAGGAAACGTTTTACCAGGTTCATCGGGGTCCTTCCTTAGGTTGAATTTCCATTGAGGCCGCCTTCGCTGAGGGCTACCCTCTCAGCCACCCCACCCACTCAATCAGCGGCGGCACCAGATTGCCCGCGAAAAACGCCGTCACGACCACCCCACCGGTTATAAACGGCACAAAGGGCATGGACTGTTCGACGGCCACCACCCCATCCCCTGACAAGCGCCCCTCCCCTGCCAGCTTCTGCACCCGGCGCACCTGCTGCTCAGAAAGCGGCCGGCCCGCCTCGCAGACCGGGGCCTCCTCCGCTGCCCCTGCTGCAAACAGCGCCTGACGAGGGATAGCCCCTGCTTGTAACAAACCCACCGGAAAGGATTGCACGAACGCCCGGCTATACCGGTGCCGCACCTGCCCATACGCCAGCTCGAGCAGCCAGACCGCCCCCCACATCAGCACGTATTCTTGCCAGCCGCCGGTAGCCTGACCCAGATAGAGCAACGCGACCAGCCCCGGCACCAGCACCACCGGCCAGTAGCGCACCTCCAGCCCCCGTTCCAACAGCCGGTAGCCGATCACCAGGGCGGCCAGCATCTCCAGGTAGCTCAGCGGTCGTTCCAGCACCAGCCAGGCAACGCTCAAGGCCCACCCCAGCAGCCCGGCCAGGCCCCAGGCCGCCAGCAGCCACGGCCGGCCTTCAGGCCGGTCCTGCTCCGGGGCTTGCTGCCACGCCCGCTGCCACACCGGCACCAGCAACAAGACCAGCAAATAGCCCAGCAGCGCATTGACGACCAGCGCCACAGGGGCCGCCTGCAGCGAGAAGGGGTCCGTAGAAGGACACAGGGTGGGGGGCAAGGCTAGGGCGGCGGCCCAGTAGAGCTTGGCGTCGCCCGGCGACCAGAAGCCCAACAGGGTCAGGCCAAAGGCTATGGCCAGTGCGGTGAGCAGCAGGGCGACGACCCGGCTCAGGGAAGTAACGTCCAGGAAAATCATGGTGAGCTGTCCGGCCAGGCCGATGGCCAAGAGCGCGAAGGTGTAGCGATTGGGCACCCGCCGTAGTTTCAGGTCGGTATAGCTGGTATACAAGCCCACCGTCAGCACCGCGGAGAGCATGACCAGCTCTACCAGAAAAACCGGATCGGTGAAAAGGTTCATTTTCTATTTCCCTCGAAGTGGGCCCCTGGGCCCCGGCCGGCCGCCGGCCAGTGCCTCACCGGACAAAGGTCGCCTTGATCCGGCTCCAGGTCACGCTCTCCACCGCTGAGTCGGGGAGCTCACCCCCAGGACCCACCAGCAGGCCCCGGACGAAGTTGTCGGCATTCCGGAATATAGCCGACGAGTAATCTCCCTCCGCAATAAAATGCGTAATAAAATGGAACCCTTCCGGCTGTCTTTCCGCGTCGTCATGATCTAGAATTGTGAGGGAAAACCCGATCAGCGTCCCAGGCGACAACGCCGACACCACACTCTCCTCCGGGCTGTTCCAAATCAACCGATCAAAGGGTGTCACGTAGAATTCCGTCACCGAAAACGTGGGATGCTCGCCGAAAGAAGCCCCACCTCCCTCCACATACGGCGGCAGATTGAACCAGTCCTCGTCGTTATATAGACTCTGAGGGAACAAGCATACATGGGGGCCGCCGCCGACGATGTCACCCAGGATACGGTAGCTTTGAGCATGTTGATTCATCAGCAGTCGGCGCTCCTCATCGAACGGGGCGCCCACGATGATTATGGGCATGAAGAGGTATTCCCCGCCACTGGCGTCGCCGTCCACATTGAACATTACAGAAGAATCATGCCCCAACATCTGAATACATGATGAACGGATCGTTCCATCATATTCATACTTATTGATATATATATCATCGGAGCGCTCGATGGCCCCATAGATGCGCTGGGTGGCCCCGTGCCAGGCCAGCCAGACGCGGTAATCCATATCGGCCGGATCATACGGGGCCAGATCGGGACGGGTCTGAAAGTCCAGGGCAGTCAGGGTGGGTTCGCCCAGCAGGTCCACCCACTCGTCAATCGAGCCATCGGTCACGTCAATCTGGGCCAGGTCCGCGTCGGTCAACTCGACGAAGGGATAGAGCCTTTCGCTTTCCTGTGCCTCGGCGCTACAGAGCAACCCCACCACCAGGCCGATCATGGGTAGGAAACGCTTTACCAGGTTCATCGTGGTCCTTCCTTAGGTTGAATTTCCATTGAAGTGGTCATACACCCGTTGGGCCGCCATAAAGCCGGCGATCCAACGGACAGGTTCATCCCATTGGACTCTGAGCACTCCGTGCGCTTCATCCAACCGCGCCAACTCGCTGCCTCAGCAATGGTTAGCCGCCGGCCAGCGCCTCACCGGACAACCGTCGCTTTGATCCGGCCCCAGGTGATCCGGGCACGGGTTCAGCGCGAGGGAAAACATTCGTTATTTCAAGCAAAACCAACACGTTGCGCGGCGGTGCAAAAACTATCGCAACCCTGTCGATCCTTCAGATAGATAACGATTTTCTCCCTCTACTGAACCCGTGCCACCATGTACAACGGCGTAGCTTACGTACCAAGCCGCTCAAGACCGTGAATCTTTATAGCTTGAGCATCAGGAACAATGGCAAACATCGCCTCCCAAGCAACACTCGCCGCTGTTGCAGGCTGAATACCCTTCGGAGCAAGTCTGGGCACATCCCTGCGGATCACAGTTCGTCCAAGGAATATCCACACCACAAGAGGCCTCGGCCGGATCGGGCGTCAACACCACGGCGGCTGCCAGCAGGAGGCCTACTACCCAGGCCACCGGCAGACCCGCTCGCGGCGACACATAGCCGCTCTCGCTGGTGACAAATTCGGTCAATCTTCTACGAAAATGAAGCAGCATAACAGGTTCCTTTCGTTAATTAGAAAAAAACAAGGGCAAAATACGATCCTCCCCACCCCATTGGTGCACTCAAACGCAAGCCGGAGGACCGCGCGAAGTAGGTCTCACCATGCTCTCACCTCCTTTCAGACAAGCTCGACAGGGCCAGGGGTTCCGCCGAGGGGCATCAGGGCCCCCGCGGCTCGAGGACATCGGCTACCAACTCCTGCACCAGTTCAAGCCCTCCCGGCACCCCGACGGCAGACGCTTTGACCTGACCTGCTCCATCGAGCAGGTAGGTCGTTGGCACCGACAGGGCTTTATAGGCTTCCGATACGCCCCCCGTAGTGTCCTGCAATACCGGGAACCGGTCCGCGATATGGCCTTCGAGCGCCTGTACCTCAGCAGAAAGTTCCTCCCGGTGCTTGCTACCCCGGCTGATAAACACCAGACGATGATGCAGATCCGGTAACCCCTCGTCGATCAGGCTTTGCTTCAACTCTTTGCAGTACGGACAGGTAGGGGTCACAAACATTAGCACCGAGGAAGCGCCCCTGAGATCTTGTAGTGCCATGACGTCGCCCTGAACACCGGGCAGTTGAAAATCCGGCGCGGCGGTGCCCCGCGGCAGCCGACTCTTGGCCTTAACCACGAGGCGCTGCAGCAGCGAGGATTCCGGCGCTTCGGCCACCAGTAGCGCCCCGACCAGGGCCACGGCCAGCACGCCACCAACGATACCCGGTTGGTAGGTTTTCAGGTCCATCAAAGCCCTCCTGATTTAGGCGCAGTCCAGGCGAGAATCTGCTCGACACTCTTACTCCCTGTAGCCGCCTGACGCACGATGCCCTCCGGGTCGATCCACAAAACGCTGGGAAGAGTCCGGATCCGGTACAACTGCTGCACCGTGTGCAAACTATCATACCCCACCGCCACCGCCACCTTGCCCCATCGGGCGGCTAATTGGGGCCGGTCCCCGACGCCAACCACCACCACCGGCAGTCGTTCCGCCGCTTGCTGAAGCGACGGATAGGCCGCCTGGCAAGCCCCACAGGCCGAATCGGTAAAAAACAGCAGCCACTCTCCGGCTTCAGGGGCACTCTGCAGGGAAACGACTCCCCCATGGACCCCTTCCACCTCGAAGGGGGGGGCCGAATGCCCCAGCAAATGCGCCAGGGGTTTGGGCAAAAAGCCCGGCGGAGCCCCCGTTTCCAAGCGCACCCCCAGGCCGATACACAGCGCCAGCAACACCCCTACAACCCCTGACAGGGGCAAGACTAGAGGATTCAACCCGTCTCCGGAGGTTGCCATCTCCTTTGCCTCCTTTCTATTTACCCATCCAGGCCCCTAAGCCGGCAAGCTGCCGCAGCAGGGCGCGCACCGTGAGCGTCGCCCCGGTCAGCCCGTCCACCTCTAGACCCAACCGCAACGAATCGTGCACCGAACGCCCCACGAACTGGGCCAGGAACCCCGCTGGGTCAACTGGGCCGCTCTCCACTTCCCAACCCGCCAGCGGCACTATCCCGGCCATGCGTGGCGTATCTGGGGCCAGAAAGACCGCTACCAGCAAATCCTTGCAGGTGACGCAGGCAATATCGTGCCGTACTACCGCCAGCCTATACCTGGGCTGATGGTCCTCGTACACCTGATAGACCTGGACCACGCCGGAACGCGGCGCCGGTTGGGGGCTGTAGATCACCTGGAGACGAGGCGTAGCCAACTCGGGGTTGAACTGTCGGGTTATAGTGCGTAAATGCGGTTCGGAAGGCAGCGCGGGCAGGGCCGGCTCAACGGGCCGGTCGGCAGCGTCGGGGGAGAGGTGCAACAGGACGAACACCCCTGGCCCCAGCACGAGGATCAGGCCCAACAGGAGGTAGACGGCAGGATCGCGTACGGACCAGAGCATCGGCCGACTCCTTCCTGGTTGGCAGGTACGGCTGACTAAATTACGTGGCCGACTAAATATAATCGAATCGGGTGTAGGTTTTGATTTACGCATCTTTTTTCAAAAAGAGGGACCCCAAATCGGGGTATGAATGTATCTTTGGGTGTAACCACTTACGCCCAAAACCCGGAAGGGGGTCCCAGATGGAAGATACACAGAATCTGAGTGCTTGTATAGCGAAATTGCAAGAAAATGTCCTCCACTGGGAGCAACACCTGCAGTCGGAGCAATCAGGACCGGAGGCATTCGGCGAGGTGATGAACGAGCTTCGAGCCTCTTTGGACGACATTGGTCGGGCCGGGTTCCAACACCTGGCACAAGGCTGTGAGATCGCTGAGGACACGGTGGTAAATGAGGATCGGGTGTACCGATTCAAGCAAGTGGTCAACAAGGAGTGGATGACCCTGTGGGGCAAGGTGGTGGTGCCCCGACGGCTGTATCAGCACGATCGGGGCGGAGCAAGCCGGGTGCCTTTGGATGAGCGCTGCGGCATGGTGAATCGTTTCATGGTGCCAGCGCTGGAGCGCGTGACGGCCTTTCTGGGGGCCCGCCTGGTCCCGTCCGAAGTCGAGGACAGCCTGCGTGAAGTGCTGCCCCAGCCGCCCTCGCGCACCGCGCTTCAGCGCCTGTTGACCACCGTCGGGCAGGGTGCCGAGGACGGCGCCGAATCGCTGGAGCGGGCCTTGCAAGAGGCCGCGCCCCTAAATGCGGAGGGCGACACCCTGGTGGTGAGTTGGGACGGCGTCACTGTGCCCCTGCGCGAGCCAGCGCCCAAACGCGGACGCCCACCCCAACGACCGATGGCCACCCACCCCCACAGCGTGCCCACCGCTTGGAAGGAGGCGGGTGTGGGCATGGTCGCTACCTACCGGACGCCGTTGGATCCAAAGACGGAAGAACCCCAACGCGTTGATGTGCGCTATGCCGCGCGTATGCCCCAAGCCAAGATGGAGACCCTGGTCAACGGCTTGGTGGACCAGACGGCCCAGGCCTTGCAGCAGGGGGGCTATGACCATCGAGTCGTGTTGGCCGACGGCAAACGAGCGATCTGGCATACTGTGGACCAGCAGAGTGTGTTCGACGGGTTTACCCGCATTCTAGACTTCTATCACGCGGCGCACCACCTGTCCAAGGCCGCCGAGTCCCTCTTCGGCAAGGCGACGACGAAAACGGATCGCTGGTACCGATGCTGGCGGCACAAATTGCGCCATGAACCCGATGCCATAAAGGGACTGATCCGCTCCCTGTCCTACCACCGCCGCAAACTGCGAAGAGGTTCGCAACGCTATCGCCAAGCGAGCGTCGAACTGGGCTACTTCCGCAACAACCGGGATAAAATGGAATACGCCCGCTACCATGCCTTGGGGTTGATCCTCTCCAGTGGCCCCGTGGAGGCCGCTGCCAAGACCCTCGTCGGCCACCGACTCAAACGCAGCGGTATGCGCTGGACGCGCAAGGGAGGCCAGCAGATTCTTAATCTACGAGTCCTCGTTCAATCGAAACGATGGGATGCTTTTTGGAACTGGTACCTGCAGCAAACCACACCTATAACAATTCACAGAATCGCAGCGTAAAAACGAGGCTACACCCATCGAATCGAGGGGCCCATGCAAGCCAGGGCTGGCCGGGGCGTTGGGGGGGGCCATACGACGGCCCGGCCTTTGTGCTTAGGGGATAAAGGTCGCCTTGATCCGGCCCCAGGTGAGACTCTCCACCGCTGGGTCGGGGACCTCACCCCCAGGACCCACCAGCAGCCCCCGGGCGAAGGAGTCGTCCAGGGTCTCAATAAAATGCCAGGCTTCTGGCCGCAAGGCGCCTTCCACGTCAAAATCACGAATGGACAGGTAAAACCCGATCAGGGTCCCAGGCGACAACACTGACACCACACTCTCCGCCGGGCTGTTCCAAATCAACCGATCAAAGGGTGTCACGTAGAATTCCGTCACCGATAGCGTGGGATGAGCCCCGAAAGAGGCCCCACCTCCCTCCGCATACGGCGGCAGATTGAACCAATCTTCGTCGTTATATACACTCTGATCGGCCAAGCATACATGGGGGCCGCCGCCGACGATGTCACCCAGGACGTAGTAGTCTTGAGCGTGTTGATTTATCCGCAGCCGGAGTTCCTCATCGAACCCGGCGCCCACATTGATACTGCCCTCCGAGAAGCGGCGGTGTTCCCCGCCGCTGGCGTCGCCGTCCACCCTGAAGAATACCGAAGAATCATGCCTGTCCATCCAAATACATGAACGGATCGTTCCATCATATTCATACTTATTGATATATATATCATCGGCGCGCTCGATGGCCACATAGATACGCTGGGTGGCCCCGTGCCAGGCCAGCCAGACGCGGTAATCCATATCCACCGGATCATACGAGACCCCATCGGGACCGGTCTGAAAGTCCAGGGGGATCAGGGTGGGTTCACCCAGCAGGTCGACCCACTCGTCGACGGACCCATCGGTCACGTCGATTTGGGCCAGATCCGCGTCGGTCAACTCGACGAAGGGATAGATCCTTTCGCTCTCCTGTCCCTGGGCGCCATGGAGTAGCCCCACCACCAGGCCGATAATGGGTAGGAAACGCTTTACTAGGTTCATCGTGGTCCTTCCTTGGACTGTATTTCCTATTGAGGTGGTCCTCCAGGCCCTGGCCGGCCTCTGGCGGACGGCTCACCGGACAAAGGTCGCCTTGATCCGGCCCCAGGTGAGACTCTCCACCGCCGAGTCGGGAAGCTCACCCCCAGGACCCACCAGCAGGCCCCGGGCGAAGGTGTCGGCGTTCGAGAGACCGGACCACTGGTCCTGGCCGCTAATAGAATGCCAGGCTTCCACCCGCCCGTCGCCTTCCTCGTCATGATCTCCAATTCCGAGGTAAAACCCGATCAGGGTCCCAGGCGACAACGTCGACACCACACTCTCCTCGGGGCTGTTCCAAATCAACCGATCAAAGGGCGTCACGTAGAATTCCGTCACCGATAGCGTGGGATGAGCCCCGAAAGAGGTCCCTCCCCCCTCCGCATACGGCGGCCGCTGAAACCAATCTTCGTCGTTATATAGACTCTGAGCGAGCAAGCATATATGCGGGCCGCCGCTGAACAGTTCGGCCAGGACGTAGTACTTTTGAGCGTGTTGATTCGTCTGCAGCCGGCATTCCGCGTCGTCGTCGATATCATTGCCATGGAAGGCGTATTTCCCGCCGCTGCCATCGCCGTCCACCATGAAGCTTACCGAAGAATCATGCTCCATCATCAAAAAACATGTGGCGATCCTTCCACCGTATTCAAACTTATTGAGCGACCAAGGCTTTCATGCCCAAGCGGGCGATCCGACCAACCTGAAGGTCTGTGCACCCCAAACGTGGGGCGAACGGATGGCCACTGTTTGCTCTGTGGGTTCTGTTGTTTCAGGGTTCGATGACCACCTTCATGGAGCCTTCGCTGCCGGTGATGTCGACCCCTTCTTCTATCTGGTCGAGTCCGAGTCGGTGGGTGATGAAGCGGTCCAGGGGCGCCCGGGTGTTCTTGAGGAAGGAGAGGGCGGTCTTGAACTGCATGGGGGGGTAGGCCCACATGCCGCGGAGGTCCAGGTCCTTGAAGCAGATGATATGGGGGTGGATGTCGACGCCGCCCGGATCGGTGAAATGGCCCACCTCCACGACCATGCCGCCGCGCCGCACCAGGTCGAGGGATTCCTTGAAGGCCACGGGTACGCCGGTGGTCTCGATGACGATATCTGGTCCCACGCCCTGGGTCATTTCCTGGATGGCCTTCTGGCGTTCCTCGAGACTGCCCTGGCCGACGTCGACCACATGGTGGGCGCCCATGGCCCGGGCCAGATCGAGGCGGGAGGCGCTCAGGTCGGCGGCGATGATCAGGTCCGTGCCGATGTGCTCCAGGGTGGCGGTGACCAGCTGGCCGATCGGACCGGCGCCCAGCACCAGCACGGACTTGTCCAGGCCCAGGCCCTCGCCGATGTGGGGGATGCCCGGTCCCAGGGCGCGCTCCACCGCGCGGGTGGCCACGGCCGCCGGTTCGGTGAGGACGGCGCGCTCGCTGGAAAGATCGTCCGGGATCTTGAAGACCCAGGAATTGGGAGTCAGGTGCAGGTACTCGGAGAAACCGCCGCGCGGGGCGGGGGCGATCTCCGAGGAGACAAAGCCGTACACGAAGCGGTTGGCGCACAGGGTGGGACGGTGGGGCATGTGCAGGCAGTAATGACAGCGGCCGCAGGCCTGGGAACTGGGGGGGGTGGTAATCCGGTCGCCTTCCTTGATCGGGCCACCGACAATGGCCAGGTAGTCGGCGGCTTCGGGACCGAGTTGGGCAATCGTGCCGACCAGTTCGTGGCCGGGCACGAGCGGGAATTTAAGGGCCATGTGGCCGGCGTAGATGTGTTTGTCGCTGCCACAGATGCCGGTGCGCTCGACCTTGAGGAGGAGTTCGTTGGCGGCGATTTGGGGTCTGGGAAACTGGCGCAGTTCGATGTGACCAGGTTCGGTCATGACCGCTGATTGGACGGTGGACATGGTGGGGTTCCTTTTTTTGGGGTTGGTAGCGGTTTATTTCAGCTTGCCGCGCCCGGCGATTTCCCAGATGGCCTGGACCTCGGTGATGCCCGGATAGGGGGTGCTCGATGTATCCACCCGCGTCAATCATCCATCATTGGTGCAAGATACCCCGGCAGAATTTTTGCCGTGCAGCTGCTACCAGGGCAACAGATCTCCCTTGTCGTCGAATTCCAGGTCTTTGGGCGCTTCGATGATCTCCAGATCTTCGCGCTGTTCGACCTGCGGGCGGTAGGCCTCGGAGACCAGGGCCTCGCCCAGTTCCAGGGTGTTGCGGATCCGCAGGAGCCGGGCGTTTTCCGGCTCGACCAGGCCGATGGTCTCGAGGCCGACATCTAGCACCTTGCGGTCGGTGTCGTAGCAGATGGGTATGGTGGCTCCGGCGGGCGCGTTGCCGGTCATGCAGTTGATGTAGGTGACCTCGCGGTCCATCTTGTCGATAGCCTGCTGGTGGGCGTACTCGGCCGCGCCGATGCCCGAGGCATTGCCGTGGGTGGCCTCGGTCAAATCGCGGACGTAGATCCGGATGACCTTGGGCAACTCTTTATCGGCGGCGTGGTGCTCGTGGTACTTGCGGCCGATGACGTTGGTGTCCATGCCGGCGCCGCTGATATCCTTGCCGATCTGGTCGACGATCAGGAAATCGACCTGGTCGAAGGGGAGGCGCGGCATCCACTTCCTGGCCAGGATCAAAAGCTCCTTTTCGCGCTCGACGAATTCCTCGGGCGCTACGGCCTTGACCAGGGCGGTTTTGTCGTAGGGGTTTTCCACGATCCCCAGGCCCAGGAGGACGCGGCAGCTTTCGATCACGGTCTGGCCCACGGCGCGCACGATGCGGTCGAAGCTGTAGTGGACGATGGCACGGTGGTAGAGGGCGGCACCGCGGTGTTTGCCCAGGCCGATCAGCATCATCTTGTGGAGGCCGCTCTCGATTTCGCCGACGAATCCGGTGTGGGGTTTGATGCGGCCGACCACGGCCACGTGATCGGCTTCGTAGGCGTGCTTGTCGAAGTAGACCGGCACGTTGTCTTCAATCGTACCTACCTGCACGGTCTCCATGCTGGACTTGATCGGAGCGCCGGTGTATTCCTCGGTGACGCCGTAGCCTTCGATGATGGCTTGCTGGGCTTCGGCCAGGCCGCCGCCGTGGCTGCCCATGGCCGGGACCAGGAAGGGCTCGAGGCCGATGTCCTTGAGGGCCTCGACCAGGCTTTTGACGATCAGGGCGATGTTGGCGATGCCGCGGCTGCCCACGGAGATGGCCACGCTCTGGCCGGGTTTGACCTTGGAGGAGAGGTTCAGGGTTTCTACTTCCTGGCGGACGGCGCCTGAAATGTCTTCGAGGGTCGGGGCCTCGAAGTGCTGGCGGACGCGCATCATGCGGGGATAAGACATAGGGTTGCTCCTGTCTAGAGGTGGGTTTTAAGAAGCCTTCTATGGTTTGTCAGTGGCTACTACCATTTTCTCAAAGCGCATTCTTGAAAATCTTCGCGATGTCTTCCTGCGTGGTCTTGCGCGGGTTGACGGGGATATTGCCGCTTTCCATGGCCGAGCGCGCCATGGCCGGGATGCCGCGGGCACGGACCCCCACTTCGCCGAGTTTTTCGGGGATGCCGAGATCCTGATTAAGTTCCCGGACCGCGTCGATGGCGGCCTCGGCGGCCTCGCGTGGATTAAGCTCGTCGGTGTCGGCGCCCAGGGCCGTGGCAATGGCGGCGAATTTCTCGATGCGGGCGGACAGGTTGAATTCCATGACGTAGGGCAGGAGGATGGCATTGGCGGTGCCGTGGTGCACCCCGAAGTGGCCTCCCACCGGGTGCGACATGGCGTGGACGTTGCCCAGACGGGTCTGGGAAAAGGCCATGCCGGCCATGGCGCTGGCGATCAGCATGTTTTCCGAAGCCTCGAGCTCGTGGTCATTGGCACAGGCCAGACGGAGGTTGCCGCCGATGAGCCGGATGGCGGTCAGGGCGATGCCGTCGGTGAGGGGAGTGGCCATCAAGTTGGTATAGGATTCCAGGGCGTGGGTCAGGGCATCCATGCCGGTGGGGGCGCCCATTGAGGCGGGCAGGGCCACGACCAACTCGGGGTCGAGGATGCCGGCCTGGGGCGCGATCTTCCAGCTGATTACCGGATCCTTGCTGCGGGTCTTGAGATTGGTCAGGACGGCAAAGGGGGTGACCTCGCTGCCGGTGCCGTAGGTAGTGGGCACGCAGATCAGGGGCGGCGGATCGGTGGCAAATTTATTGGCCCCCACGTAGCGTTCGATGCGGCCTCCGTTGGTGGCCAGGATGCCGATCATCTTGGCCACATCCATGGGGCTGCCGCCGCCCACGGCCAGGATACCGCTGCACTTTTCCCGGGCGTAGAGGCGGTGCCCGGCATGGACGCAACGCGCGGGTGGATTGCCCAGAACCCCGTCGAATACCACGTGTGGAATACCAGCCTTGTCCAGGACCCTGGTGGCCTGCTCGACCACGCCGGCGGCCACCAGGCCCTTGTCCGTGACGGCCAGTAGCTTCTGGTCTTTGGAAAAAAATCTGGACAGCCGGTTTATGGAGCCGGGTCCGTGTACCAGGCGAGTGGGCGAGCGGAAGTCGAAGGAGGTCTGGAAGGGCATACCGATTTTTCCCTGGGTTTTAGGGTGCGGAAAAGGTTAGAAAAATATGCCTCGAGTGTCAAGACAAAGGATCAGCAGGGCCAGGGTTGCTCCAATCGCCCGGTATTTTCATCTCTAGTCGTCCTCAAAGAGGTGGGTTATTTCATCGGTGGGAAACCGGGGAAGGCTTTCCGTCTGGTCGCCGCGGTGGAGCACAAGGCCAAAATCAAGGGGGCGTGCCGTGCCGATCCGGGCGCTGCGAATGCCGGCTTCTTTCAGGGCCGCGACCACGGCTGGAGCGGCATCTGCACCGCAGCCTATGAGCAGAGCTCCGGAAGAGATGATACCCAGCGGATCGAGATCGAATTCGGCACACAGGCGGGCGGATTCCGGGGCGATGTAGAGGGCGTCGGCGAAGATCTCCAGGCCGACCTCGGAAGCGGCAGCCAGCTCGAAAAGGCCGGTGGCTACCCCGCCTTCGGTGGGATCGTGCATGGCGTGGAGGGCGCCGGCCTCAGCGGCGATCCGGGCGTCGCGGACCACGCTGATGCCGGGGTCTTGCAGGTAGTTACCGGACCGTTCGAGGAAGGCCTCGGCATACCCCCGGTCGAGCAGTTCCCGGCGTTTTTCACGGGCGATGATGGCGGTGGCCTCAATGGCCAGCCCCTTGGTCAAGATCAGGGCGTCGCCGGGCTTGAGGCCCGATGAGCGCACCAGGCTTGCCGGCTCGACTTCGCCCAGCATCTGACCGACGACGAGGGGGCGGTCGATGCCGGGCGTGATTTCCGTGTGGCCGCCGCAGACTGTGATGCCGAGCTGGCCGGCGGCCTGGTGAATGGAGTGGAAGATCGACTCGATCAGGGCGGGCCTGGCCTGGTCGGCGGGCACCAAAATGGTGGCCAGAAAGAAACGGGGTTGCGCCCCCATGGCCGCAATATCATTGGCGTTGACGTGCACCGCGTACCAACCGATTGCATCCGTGGCAAAGGTGATGGGATCGGTCTTGGCCACTAGGTAGCGGTCGCCGAATTCGACGACTGCGGCATCCTCGCCCAGGCCAGGAGGCACCACCAGTCGGGGATCCTGGTGGGTGTAGGAGCGGATCAGGCGCTCCAGTAGATCGTGCGGCAGTTTGCCGGGCGGATAGGAAGTCTGATTCATGGGATGGGGTCGCTGTAGTGGGCGCAGACGGCCTGGACCAGGGCCGCAATGCTGCTGTCCTGGGGCTGGATGTCTGCCCGGAGGCCAAGGGTGTGGATGGCCCTGGCTGTGGTGGGGCCGATGCAGGCAACAGTGATGTGTTGCAGGATTTCCCGGGCGCGTTCGTCTCCGAGCACCTCCTTGAAGTTGTCGACGCTGGATGGGCTGGCAAAAATCACCAGGTCGAGCTGGTTGTCCATAAGAGCCGGCGGCAGCTCTATCTGGTCGGGGGCGGGGAGGCGATTCTGGTAGGCCACGACCCGCCGGATTGAAGCTCCGCGTTCTTCCAGGCTTTCGGCCAGGAGGGTGCGGCCGATGGAGGAGGTGGGGAGCAAGATTTCACGGCCCTCCACCGGGATGGGCCCAAAGGCCTCGACCAGGCCCTCCTGGGAGTGTTTTGCAGGGATCAGGTCGGGGTACACGCCTTTTGTGCGCAGGTGCTCGGCCGTGGCCAGGCCCACGGCGGCGACGGCGGCTTTGCCAAAGGCGCGGGTATCGCGTCCCAGGTGGCGCAGGCGTTCGCAGAAAAAATCCACACTGTTGGGACTGGTGAAGACCACCCAGTGGAAGTTTGCCAATCCGGCGATGCTGCGGTCCAGCTCGGTGCAGTCCTCCGGTGCCTGGATCTGGATCAGAGGCAGGGTCAGGACCTGGGCGCCCTGGGCTTCGAGGAGGAGCTGAAGATCGCCGGCCTGCTCGCGGCTGCGGGTGATCAGGACCTGTCTGCCGAAGAGCGGCTTGCTCTCGAACCAGTCGAGGTGTCGGCGCAGGCCCACCACCCCGCCGACGATGATCAGGGTCGGCGACTGGATGTCCTGCCGGGCGGAGACATCGGTCATGTGCTCCAGGGTGGCCAGCACGGTGCGTTGTCGGGGCCAGGTGCCCCATTCGATCAGGGCCACCGGGGTGTCCGGGAGGCGGCCGTGGCGCAACAGATCATGGCTGATTTGCGCCAGCTTGCGGACCCCCATGAAGATGACCAGGGTGGTCTCTAACTGGGCCAGTTTCTCCCAGTCGATGGCCGGGGTGGTACGGGTGGGATCCTCCTGGGCCGTGACCAGAACGGCGGCCCCGGCCAGGCCCCTGTGGGTCAGGGGAATGCCGGCGTAGGCAGGCACCCCGGCCGCGGCGGTGACACCCGAGACGATCTCGAAAGCGACCCCCGCTTCTCTGAGCACCAGGGCTTCTTCGCCGCCGCGGCCGAAGACAAAGGGGTCGCCGCCTTTGAGGCGGACGACGACGAGGTTTTGCAAGGCGTGGCGCACCAGCAAGCGGTTGATTTCTTCCTGGGATGGGCCCTGGCGGCCCCCGCGCTTGCCCACGTATATTTTCTGGCAGTCCGGCGGGCACAATTCAAGGAGGCGGTGGTCCAGAAGATCGTCGTAGAGGACCACGTCGGCGCGCTCCAGGTAGTGAGCTCCTTTGAGGGTGAGAAGACCAGGGTCACCCGGACCGGCGCCCACGAGGTACACGCATCCCGGGGATGGATCGGGCAGCCTCATGCTGTCGTGCCCGAGTGGTTGAGGATGGTAAAAGCCCCCAGGCGGCCCAGTTCAGCGGCCAGTTCGGCGCCCAGGAGTTCGGCTTCTTCCAGAGGGCCGCTGGTCTGGGCGCGCAGCAGCCGGGTGCCATCCGGACGAGCCACCAGGCCATCCAGGTACAGGATCGTGCCCTGCGGGCGCGCCCAGGCGGCAATCGGCGCCTGGCACCCGCCCCCCAGGTGGGCCAGAAGGCTGCGTTCGGCGGTTATAGCTGCAAAGGTAGGGTTGTGATTTACGGCTGCAATCCGGGGAATGTGGGGATCCCGGCGCCGCATTTGCAACCCCAGGGCGGCCTGCCCTACGGCCGGCAGCACCTGTTCCTGCTCCAGGTAGGCGCTGATCCGTCCTTGCCAGCCCAGGCGGTGAAGGCCTGCCGCGGCCAGCACAATACCGTCGTATTCGCCCTCTTTGACCTTGTTGATGCGGGTGTCGAGGTTGCCGCGTATATCGGCAAAGCTCAGGTCCGGCCGCAGGGCCAAAAGCTGGGCCTGGCGTCGCCGGCTGCCCGTGCCGAGCCGGGTACCTGGGGGCAGCCCTTCCAGGTCGGACTTCCAACGGGTTATGAGTACGTCGCGCACATCCTCCCGAGGAGGGGTGGCCGCCAGCACTAGGTCGGAGTGGAAACGGGTGGGCAGATCCTTGAGACTGTGGACGGCCAAGTCGATGCGGCCGTCCAGGAGGGCGTCTTCGATCTCCCGGGTGAAAACCCCCTGGCCGCCGAAGTTGCGCAGGGAACCCCGGGTCGAATCGCCCGTGGTCTGGATGATCTCGATCGCGACTTCGAGGCCAGGGTGTCGTTCCAGGAGCAGGGTGCGGACTATGTGGCTCTGAGCCAGTGCGAGCTGGCTGCCGCGGCTGCCGATGACGAGTGTTTCTGCCAAGGCCGGTTCCCCCAAAGTTGCGGTTGCGGTGAACTGGGTTGAATATAGGAAAAGAACGGGCGGGATCAACCGCGGAGGTCGGGTTTTGAAAGGGAAGGCGAGGGGGCTAAATTTAGAAGGCTTCTCAGAAGGGAGATGCCATCCCGGAGCGAAGGACGGAGCGGGGCAGCTTCAATCGCCTGAAGGGCAAGCACAGGATTGGTCGAATCCGCTCGGTCGGAAGATGGCACCTCCCTGGATTTTTTTATTTATCAGACATCGAAGTAGAGGGCGAATTCGTGGGGATGGGGGCGCAAGCGGACCGGGTCGACCTCCTCCTGGCGCTTGTAGGCGATCCAGGCCTGGATCAGATCCGGGCTGAACACCTCGCCCTGGAGCAAAAAGTCGTGGTCGGCTTCCACCGCCGCCAGCACCGCCTCCAGCGAGCCGGGCGTTTGCGGCACCTGCGCCGCCTCCTCAGGGGCCAGATCATACAGGTCCTTGTCCAGCGCCGCGCCCGGATCCCGCCGGTTCTGAATCCCGTCCAACCCGGCCATGAGCATGGCCGACAAGGCCAGATACAGGTTGCAACTGGGATCGGGACAGCGAAACTCCACCCGCTTGGCCTGGGGACTGGCCGAATACATCGGGATGCGCACCGCCGCCGAGCGGTTGCCCTGCGAATAGGCCAGGTTCACCGGCGCTTCGTAGCCGGGCACCAGCCGCTTGTAGGAGTTGGTCGTCGGATTGGTGAACGCCAGCAGGGCCGGGGCGTGATGCAACAGCCCGCCAATGTAGTGCAGCGCCATCTCGCTCAACCCGGCATAGCCCGACCCGGCAAACAGCGGGCGGGCCCCTTTCCACAAACTCTGGTGGGTGTGCATGCCCGTGCCGTTGTCCTCGAACAGCGGCTTGGGCATGAACGTGGCGGTCTTGCCGTGCTTGAAGGCCACATTCTTGACCACGTATTTATACAGCATCATCCGATCGGCGCAGGTGAGTAGGGGACAGTATTTAATGTCGATCTCGCCCTGCCCGGCGGTGCCCACCTCGTGGTGGTGCACCTCCACCTCGATGCCGCACTGGATCATGGTCAGGACCATCTCCGAGCGCATATCCTGCAGCGAGTCGGTGGGCGGGACGGGGAAATAGCCGCCCTTGTAGTTGGGCTTGTAGCCCAGGTTGGGCTGTTCGGCCCGGCCCGAATTCCAGCGGCCTTCCACCGAGTCGATCAAGTAATAGCCTTGGTGGGCCGTCTGGTCGAAGCGGATCTCGTCGAAGATGAAAAACTCGGCCTCGGGGCCGAAAAAGGCGGTGTCGGCCAGGCCGGTCGCCTGCAGGTAGGCGGTGGCGCGCTGGGCCACCCCGCGCGGATCGCGGGGGTAGGCCTGGCGGGTGATGGGGTCTTGGATGGAGCAGATCAGCGAGAGGGTGGGCACCTGGGTAAACGGGTCCATGATCGCCGTGGTCGGATCGGGCAGGACCAGCATGTCGCTTTCGTTGATGGCCTGCCAGCCGCGGATGCTCGACCCATCGAAGCCGAGGCCGTCGGTGAACATGGCCGGTTCCAACTCGGCGGCGGGAATGGAAAAGTGCTGCCAGGTGCCGGGCAGGTCCACGAACTTGAAGTCCACGATTCGCGCCCCTTCCGAGCGGGCCTTGGCCAGCACCGAGGCGGCCGGTGCCGAGCGTTGGGGACGCGGTTTGCTCTTGCTCTTGGTCTTTGCCATGTGATAACTCCTGCTGGGTAGTGATAGAGAAAGATCGAGACGTCTCACTGCGCTCAAGACGCCCCTTTACAATACGACGTGCGGCACCAACTGGTCAATTCCGACTGGTGCCGCACAGTACTCCTCTCGTGAGTCGGGGCCCTAAAAACTTTTCCCGAATACGAGGAAGGTGGATTCCCGGTCCAGATTAATTATATAGGAAGCCCAATAGTCGCCCTTGGCCATGGAGACGCCCGCATTGGTCACCGGCACCGGCCCGTTCTCGGTGATGTAGTCGTCAGTGCCCACACCGGCGAAAATACTCACGCCAATACCCTCCATCTCGCCCAGATCGTAGCCCACTTCGGCGTAGATGGAATTCTGCGTCTCGCCGTCATCATCCTCGGTCTCGAGCACATTGACAGCTCCCGTCAGACTGATAGGGCCCTGACCGAAAGAGACCATGAGCTCGATGGTGTGGCCGCCTTCGCTGCTGTAATCGAGAAAACTGTCGTCTTCGCTGAGCGCCGGGAAAAAGTAGTCGGTCACGGTAATGGACAGCGAACCGGCCGAATAGGTGATATACAGGTCGTTCTCATTGGCTGCAGGTGAAGTCAAGGCCCAGGAAGACCAGGCCCCTACTTCCACAGCGCCGGTGGTGTAAAAAAGGTAGGGTTGAACACTGGCGGCATTGCCAAAATCCGTGCCGCGCCACACATAGCGACTTACCAGATCCGCTCCCAGGCCGACCTCGGCTTGGGCAAGAGCAGGAATCGAAAAAACCAGACCGGCCAGAACTGCGATGATTGCGATTCGTTTTGCCACTTTATCCCTCCATGAATAGTTAGGTTTATATTGAGATTGTTGAGTTTAGGGGTATGCCGGGCCCCCCCTTTTACAGGGCGCTCTCGCCGCTTTCGCCGGTAGCGAATGCGCACGGCTTCGGCAATGGGCACGACAAACACCTTGCCGTCTCCCACCTTGCCTGTTTTGGCGGCCTCGACAATGGCGTTGACCGCCGGATCCCGGTTGCACTCAGAGACCGCTATTTCAACCTTGACCTTGGGTACAAAGTTGATCTGGTACTCGGCCCCCCTGTAGACCTCCCGGTGACCCCGCTGGCGTCCGAATCCGCGCACTTCGATTACCGACATGCCGGCGATGCCCAGGCTGGCCAGGACCTTTTGTACTTCTTCGAGTGCAGCCGGCCGCAAGTAAGCTTCTATTTTGTCCATCGCTTTTCTCCCTCCTTCCTCATTTGTCCATCGCTTTTCTCCCTCCTTCCTCAAATGAGTACCGGGGCTGCAGGAGATCAGGGCCGTTCTCTTCCTCTGCGCCAACCCGCAGATTTACTAAGGTAATTGCCTGGACATTGTTGCTTCGGGACAGATTTTAAGCAAGGGATGTGCCAGAAGGGGTTCAGATCGAGATATAGTATGATTAATATATTGATAATTAACAGGTTATGGATTTTAAAATAAGAGAGCATAGAGGGCCATGGAATCACAAAATCGTATGATAAATAAAAAACAATGACAATTTTGTGAAAAAGAGTTTAGGGTTTATACTGCCGTGGGTCAATGCCCAGCTTGTCGGCGCGGTAGGAAAAAATTCGGGTGGTGGTACCCAACAGGCGTGCGGCCTTGCTCATGTTGCCCCGGGTATTCTTCAGAGCCTCGACCAGGATCTCGCGCTCGTACGAGGACAACATCATCTCAAACGAGCCGGAAACAGGGGTGCCGGTGGCGTCTGCGGTTTGCAGAGAGGGGGGCAGGTGGTGACCGTGAACCGTGCCATCGGTACTGAGGATGACGGCCCGCTCAATGCAGTTTTCCAACTCGCGCACGTTGCCGGGCCAGTGGTAGCTCATCAACATATCGATGGCCGGTGTGGAGATCCGCTTCATTTCCACTCCGTGCTGACGGGCGTATTTCTCCAGAAAGTGGTCGGCCAGCAGGAGGATGTCCGACTTGCGTTCGCGCAGCGGCGGCATAAAGATGGGAAAGACGTTGAGGCGGTAGAACAGGGCTTCCCTGAATCGAGCTTTGGAAACGGCCTGTTCCAGGTCCACATGGGTGGCGGCGACGACGCGGACATCAATGGGGATTGGGTCGGTCCCCCCCAGGCGTTCGACTTCCCGGGCCTGCAGTACCCGCAGCAGTTTGATCTGGATCGAGGGGCTCAATTCGCCGATTTCGTCCAGGAAGATGGTGCCGCCATTGGCGCGTTCAAAGCGCCCGGGTTTGCTGCTGGTAGCATCGGTAAATGCGCCGCGCTCGTAGCCGAATAATTCGCTTTCTATCAGGGTCTCCGGCAGGGCTGCGATATGGACCTTGACAAAGGCTTTGGGAGCGCGCAAACTGTTGTAGTGCAGCGCGTCGGCCACCAGTTCCTTGCCCGTGCCGCTCTCGCCGCGGAGGAGCACCGTAGCATCGCTCTGGGCCACCTGGCCGACCAGATCGCACAGTTCCTGCATGGGACGAGAATTGCCGATGATATTGGCCGGGTGGAAGCGCTCGCGCAATTGGTTTTGCAGCCTTTGGTTCTCGTCGAGGAGGCGGGTTTTTTCCTGGCGCGCGGTTTTGCGGGCGGTTACGGCCTGGCCGATCATGGCCGAGACGATGGAGAGCAGGCGGACATTTTCCTGCAGGAGGGTGTCATTTTCATAGGGGGTGTCCACGCTCAGGGTGCCGACGACGTCCTTTTGCAGGAGGATCGGCACGCAGATGAACGAGGTCTGGGACTTGCTGCCGACCCGCTTGCGGGCCCCTGTGCGGTTGAGGAAGAGGGGTTCGTTGCTGATGCGGGGTACGATCACTGGTTTGCCGGCTTCGACCACCTTGCCGGTGATGCCTTCGCCGATCTTGTAGCGCCCCTTTTCCATTTCGGGTTTGGACAGCCCGTAGGCGATATCGATGGCCACTGCCCCCTCCTCCTGGTGCAAAAGACTGAGGGTGCCCAGCCTCATTTCCATGCGGTCGCACAGCAACTTGAGGATGTCATAAAGGGTTTCCTCGAAGTTGGTAGCAGCGCCCAGGACCTGCCCAACTTCGTGCAGCGCAGCGACCTGGCGGCGGGCGTATTCCTGGTAGGTTGGGGTGGACATAAAGGGCTCCTCACTGAGGAAGGGCAAAAGAACGATCCAGAAAACACAAAAATGTAATATTAATCAGATATCTTTACAAAATTGTGAAATTAAAATAAAATCCATTTTCCCTGCCTGTCAATGGAGCGGTTTGACATTTCCCTGCTGGTAAGGTATCATACCGGTGTTAAAGGAGGAGACCCATGAGCCAGGACATCAGTCGCGTGCTGGAGGAGTGGGAGTTTGATCCCGAGGCCAATGTGCGCAGGGTGTGGGGAGATGATGGGGTTCAGAAGGTGCAGGTAAGGATCGACCAGGGTGCCTTTCAGGGAATTCTGCAGCTGAGCCTGGATGGTCGGCCGGACGGAAAAAGACCCCATGGATTCGAGTTCGTACTGGATTACTATCGCCACACCCTGGAGAAATATCGCCGGGCGCACGAGGGGCATGAGACGGGTTTTTCCCTCGACCGGCAGGCCTGTGAAGAGCTCTTCGACGAGGGGGTCCGGGTGTACGGACGGTATGGATTCCTGCTACAGCTCAACAAAGATTACGAACGGGTCATCCGCGATACCGAGCGCAATATGGGACTTTTCCGCTTTGTCAATGCCTATGCTCAGGAGGAGGAGGACCGGTCGAATCTGGAAAAATGGTGGCCCTATATCCTCCGCATTCACGCCACCGCCCGGGCGCTGCTGGCCTGCCAGAAGGAAAACTTCGACCAGGCTCTCGAAGTCGTTCGAGAGGCCAGGGAGAAAATCGATGAATTGCCGGAAGTGGAAGCCGAGGAGTTCTTCATTGAACGCGAGCGTTCTCAGCAGGCCTTGGTCGAACTCGAGAAAGAACTACAGAATAGTAAACCGCTGAGCCATAAAGAGCAGCTGCAACAGGACCTTCAGGATGCCATCGAGCGCGAAGAGTTCGAAAGGGCAGCCTTACTCCGGGACGAGTTGAAGGAGTTGGGGGCGCCGAACCAGGATCGGGATGTGGACAATTAAGCAATGGTGGGGGGCACACTGGTCAATCAAGACCAGTACAAACAGGCCGATTCCGACAAATCCCAACAGTCCGGTAGCCGCGAATCACTACACACTCCGGTCTCGTCGATCAGAGCTAGAAGCGCCTGGCAGCGGGCCGGGTGGCGGAGTTTGCTGAGGGCGCGCTCCTTGAGCTGGCGCACCCGCTCGCGGGTCAGATTCATCAGGCCGCCGATTTGTTCCAGGGTGAGGGCTTCGTTGCCGTCGAGACCAAAGTACAGGCGGATGATGCGCAGCTCGCGCTCATCGAGGCTGTCGAGCACGCCTTCGAGTTGTTCTCGGGCCGAGTCGCGCAGGATCTCCCCATCGGGGGATTCCTGGCTGTTGTCGACGAGGATATTCAACAGGCTGCGCTCGTCGTCTTGTTCAAAGGCTTCGTCCAGGGAGCGCACGGTGCGGGCACTGAGCATGGTTTCCACTATCTCCTGGGCCGGTACATCCAGTTCCGCGGCGATTTCTTCTACATCGGGATCCGCTTCACGGCCCTGCCCCAGCCGTCGGGAAGCCTTGGATATATCCTTGAGCAGACTCAGTTTGTTGAGGGGCAGACGCACGGTGCGAGCGTGTTCGGCAATGGTCTGAAGAATGGATTGTTTGATCCACCACACTGCGTAGGAGATGAACTTGTAGCCCTTGGCCCCGTCAAAGCGTTCGGCCGCGGTGAGCAACCCCACGTTGCCGGCGCTGATCAGGTCGGAAAGCGACAGCCCCCGGTTCTGGTAATTCTTGGCCACGTCGACCACAAAACGCAGATTGGCCTGGACCAGTTCGTCGCGGGCATTCACGTCGCCTTTTTTGATGCGGGCAGCCAGCTCGATTTCTTTTTCGCGCGCGAGCGGCTTTGAATCAGCGATATCATCGAAATAGAGGCGCAGCGTGTTTTCTTCATCGTTCAGTACTTCCTGCATAGCGTAGCCCATTTACCCCTCTCTTCTCTATTTAGGAGACGGTATGTGACGACAACAGGTGATAAAGATCCTGCGAAGAAGCGCAGTGCAGCAAAGCGTTTTTGAATTCTATGTTGGTGAAGGTTCGGGCCAGGGTGGCCAGGAGTGAAATATACTGGTGGGAAGCGCGTGCCGGCACGGCGATGAGGCAGAGCAGCTGGATGGATCCGCGCTCATCGCCCGAAGGAAAATCAATGGGCCGGCGGGCAATCCCCAGCGCCATTCCCATCTGATTGACGGCCAGGCTGCGAGCATGGGGAAGGGCCACATCGTGCAGAATGGTGCTGTGAAGGGCTTCCCTTTCAAGAACGGATTGCAGAAAACTGAGACTATCTTCAACCACACCTTTGGCGTGCAACCGGTCTACCAGTTCCTTGATGGCCCCGATTTTGGTGTCTGCATCCAAGTTGGGAACCAGGAGATCAGGGTCTATGATTTCCTCAATCGTGGTCAGGCCATTCCGTGCAATTCTTGCATCGGAAGTGGAAAAACCTTGATACGTAACGGCCAAAATCTCTTCTTTCTTCAGAACTTACAAATAGTTCCAGAAAAAGGTGCAAAAGGTGCAAAAATTGCGGTGCTGGATTTTGATCCTTGCCCTAGGCAATCTACCCGGCGCGCTTGTAGGTGCGGAAAAAATCTCGCTAGTCCTGGATAGACACAAGGTTAAAAATCTCAACGGAATTTGTCTACGAGATTCTGCCCCAAGGTGGGACGCGATTTATCGCGGTTGTAGCCCCTTCGCAGCCGCTCTCGGGGCACAAAGTGAATTGCCGTATAGGCTCTTAGCTGCAAATCCGGTACCAACAAGTTTTTTAAAAAATTAACACATTGTTAAATAGGAGGTTATGCATTGCAAACAATAAAATAGGGGAAAAAGTAGAAAGCGCAAGACAGATAAAAGGTGCAAATCTTGCACTGGAAGAAGCCAGCAGTATTCCGCAGGCTTTTCAATTGATATTGTACTGTTTCAATTTGTACTGGAGCGAACGCACGCTGATCCCCAGCATGGCCGCGACCTCGCGGCGATTGGAGGTGACGCGCTCCAGGGTTTGGCGGATCAACTCCGCTTCTACTTCCTGGATGGAACTCCCTAGTTTTATGGTGAAGTGTCTCGCGCCCGGTTCCGTTTCTCCGAGGACCTCGGGCAGGTGTGGAGGCCGGATGACCTTGCCAGGGCAGGTGACGACCAGACGTTGAATCAGATTGCGGAGTTCGCGAACATTGCCCGGCCAGGAATGGTTGATCAGGTGTTCCACGGCCTCCGGGCTTATCTTTTTGCGGGTTTGTGCATGGGCCCGGCAGGATTCTTCGAGAAATATTTCTACCAGGATGGGAATGTCGGCGCGGCGCTCGCGCAAGGGCGGAATGTCGATGGGTATTACTTCAAGACGATAGTAGAGATCCTCGCGAAATATGCCTTCCTCGACCCCGGCTCTCAGATCGCGGTTGGTGGCCGCGATAATGCGGACATCGGCGCTGTAGACCTTGGTAGCGCCCAGAGGCTGGTATTCCCTGGCTTCCAGGGCTCGCAAAAGCTCTACCTGGTTTTTGAGCGGCACCTCGCCGATTTCGTCCAGGAAAAGGGTGCCGCTCTCGGCCAGGGCAAAGCGGCCGGGTCGATCGGCGTGCGCCCCTGTAAAAGCCCCGCGGATGTGGCCGAAGAGCTCGCTGGAGAACAACTCTTCGGTAAAACCCCCGCAGTTCACGGCCACGAAAGGTCCGTCCCGACGTTTGCTGCGCTCGTGTATGGTGCGGGCGATCAATTCCTTGCCGGCACCGGTTTCGCCCCGCAAAAGCAAGGGCACGTCGGACATGGCAACCTGCTTGATGGTCTGGACGGCGGCCTGCATGGCCGGGCTGCGCTGGACTATTTTGCGGAAGGAATCCTGGTTTTCCAGCTGGTGGTGGAGTTTGCGGTTTTCCTGCATCAACTCGATGCGATCCAGGGCCCGGTCCAGCAGCAGCCGCAGATGGTTGATGTCCACCGGCTTGGTAACAAAATCATAGGCCCCCTTCTTCATGGCCTCGACCGCCGTGGAGATGCTGCCGTGGGCCGTGAGCAGGATGGTCTGGGTATCGGGATAATTATCGCGGATTTCCTCGAGTAGTTCCATGCCGCTGGGGCCGGGCATGCGCAAATCCAGGAAGACCAGGTGGTAGGACTTGCCGCTCAACATCTCCCGGGCCTGGTACCCATCTGCAGCCAGGTCGATTTTAAAACCGGTTTTCTGCAGGGCCTCCTGCAGACCTTCGCGGATGAAAACCTCGTCGTCGGCAATGAGTATGTGAACTTGGCTGGCTGGCATAGGCTTGGGTCAGGCCGGGCAGGGGAGGCGGATTGAGACCGTGGTTCCCACACCGGCCTGACTTTCTACTTCCAGAGTGCCCCCGTGCTGGTGGAGAATGCGCTGGGCAATGGACAGGCCCAGGCCGGTGCCCGAATCTTTAGTAGTATAGTAAAACTCGAAAATCCGCTCCAGGTTTTCTTCGGGCACGCCGTGACCGTTGTCCCCGATTTGCAGGATGACGGCGCGGCCGGAGCGGTCCAGCCACGATTGCAGGACCACGCGCGGCTGGTACCCGGTTGCCTGAAAGGCGTTGATCAGGATATTCAACAGGGCCTGACTCAGCTGATTCTCGTCGGCGGTGATGGTCGGCAGATCGTCCTCCAGGTCGAGGACGAGTTCGATGTTGCGCTCCCGGGCTTCGGGTTCGACCAGGGCAAAAATGTGCCGTAGCAGATCGTTGGGTACCACTTGTTGCAGGTGCAGGGCCGGAGGCCGGGAAAAGCGCAGAAAGTTCTGCACTATGCCGTCCAGCCGGCGCATTTCCGCCCGGGCGATGTCCAGCCGGCGGCTCACCCTTTCGGCCAGTTCGCCGTCCACCGCGGCGGTATCCTCCTGCAGCAGCTGCAGCTGGATATCTATGGCCCCCAGGGGATTGCCGATTTCGTGCGCAACCGATGCCGCCAGGCGGCCCAGGGCGCTCATTTTCTCGATTTGCCAGATCTCGCGTTCGGCGCGTTTCAGATCGGACACCTCCCTGATGGTCAACATGGTGCCCAGGGGTTGTTCCCGGGCGTCTTTGAGGAGCACGGAGTTGACCCGTAGCCAGCAGGACTCGCCGGATGGGATTTTGCGCTGGATGTCCTTGTTGCGGGCCATTGTGCCCTGGAGGGCCTGGTGCATGATCCGGTAGAGTTCGTCCTCCGGCTCGAAGAGGTGCTGGAGCAGGGCGTCTTTGTCGATCTGCAGATCCAGCATGTCCAGAAAGGCCGGATTGACCACCTGAACGCGGCTGTCACCGTCGAGGACCACCACCCCTTCGGTCAGGCTGGCGAGGATATTCTCCGCGTAGGAATGAGGTGGTAGGGGCGCCGGCGCGGTGCCTTTTGCCGTGGACATACAAACTCCTTTAATGGCTCTTATTGACACTGCAACGGGATTTGGCTAGGGTACCCGTTCTTCAGGATAAGCTATATTATGGAGAATATACAAGAGCGCAAGCGCCGCATCCAGGAGATGTTCAACAGCATTGCCCGGCGCTACGATCTGCTGAACCACCTGTTGAGTGGGGGAGTGGATATCTACTGGCGCCGTCGGGCCCTGACCCGGGTCCGCCAACCCCGACCTCGGCGGATTCTGGACCTGGCTACGGGCACCGGCGATTTTGCCCTCAGTTCCACCCGTCTGCAACCAGAGCGCATCGTCGGGGTGGATGTGGCCCTGAACATGCTGCATCTGGGGGCCCACAAACTCGGCAGGGGACGGACGGCTGTACCGGTGCAGTTGTTTGGGGGCGACGCCGAGCAGCTGCCTTTCGGGGATGAGTGTTTCGACCTGGTCACAGTGGCCTTTGGGGTGCGCAACTTTGGTTCCATAAGCGCAGGGTTGGAGGAAGCCTGGCGGGTGCTGCGGTCCGGCGGCGAGATTCTGGTGCTCGATTTTGCCGAGCCGGAGGCTTGGTTTTTCAGGCGCCTCTACCGTTTCTACTTTACCCGCCTACTGCCCCTGGTAGGCGGGGTGATTTCGGGCAATCGCCAGGCTTACGCCTACCTGCCCAGATCGGTTGGCACTTTCCCACAAGGACAGGCGTTTTTAGCGCTGCTCGAAAAGGCCGGTTTTGCCGAAACCGCGGCCACGGCCCTGACCCTGGGAATATCCAGGGTCTACCAAGGCAGGAAGCCGGCGGTGCCGATTGACTAAATAAAGAGGTGTTGGTATTATCAATAGATTGCCGCAAGTCGTATATTTTTTCTGGAGCACGTTTTGGTCTTCGAGGAGTTGATCGACAAGGTCGGACTGGCGGATATCCATGCCAAGGTCCTGGCCGGCCAGCGCCTCAGCGCGGAGGATGGGCTGCGCCTGTATGCTTGTGACGACCTTTCCGCTCTGGGCTATCTGGCCAATATAGTGCGCCAGCTCAAGCATGGAGACACCACTTATTACGTCCGCAACCAGCACATCAACTACACCAATGTCTGCAACAAACTCTGCCGCTTTTGTTCCTTTTATGTAAAGCCGAAAGACCCGCTCGGGTACGTACTCTCGCCCGAGCAGGTACAGCAGCGCATCCGCGAGTACATGGAGGTGCCGATCAGCGAAATCCACATGGTCGGCGGCGTCAATCCCAGGCTGCCCTACGACTATTACCTGGACCTGCTGCGCGCCATGAAGGAAGCCCGGCCCCAGGCGCACCTTAAGGCCTTCACCATGATCGAAGTGGCGCAGATCCAGCGCATCGCCAAAAAGCCGCTGGAAGAGGTCCTGGCGGAAATGAAGGAGGCTGGCCTCGAAAGCCTGCCCGGTGGTGGCGCCGAGGTCTTCAGCGACCGGGTGCAGGGGGATCTATTCTGGACCAAGAGCGACTCGGAAGAATGGCTGCGGATCGCCGCCGCCGCTCACCGGGTCGGCCTGCCCTCCAATGCCACCATGCTCTACGGGCACATCGAAAATACCCGGGAAAAGGTGTACCACCTGAGTCGGCTGCGCGAAATCCAGGATGAGACCGGGGGATTTCTGGCCTATATCCCGCTCTCTTTCCATCCGGAGCGCACCGAGCTGGAAGACCTGTCCGGTCCCAGTGGGTGCCTGGATTTGAAGGAGATTGCCGTGGGGCGCCTGATGCTGGACAATTTCCCCCACGTCAAGACCTTCTGGATCATGAACACCATCGAGATTTCTCAGGTCGCCCTCTGGTACGGGGCCAATGATATCGACGGCACCATCATGGATTACGAAATCACCCGCTCCAGTTTTACCGAAACCAGGCAGCGGCTGACCCAGCAGCAGCTGCTGGAGCGGATCGTCGAGGCCGGGCGCAAACCCGCGGAGCGCGACAGTCTCTACAATCTCGTCGACGGCGAAAGCCAATTCGCGGAAGAGGCCGCCGGCTGAGTCAGGATATTCACTCCTTCCCCCCAAGAGCCCCCATGATTCAGGACATCGCTGCAAAGATCTATCGAGGGGAGCGCATCGACGCGGACGAGGCTTTTCAGCTCTACGCCCATCCGAACCTGGGCGAGCTGGGTATGCTGGCCGATCTGGTGCGCCGGCGCAAGCACCCCCAACCCATCGTCACCTACAATGTGGGACGGAATATCAACTACACCAATGTGTGCTGGGTGAAATGCGATTTCTGCGCCTTCTACCGGGCGCCGGGCTCGGAGGAAGGCTATGTGCTGCCGCAGGAGGAGATCTTTGCCAAGATCGACCAGCTGGTGGATTTTGGGGGGGACGAACCCAAATCCTGTGAATTGCTCATGCAGGGCGGCCTGAATCCCAGGCTGCGCCTGCACTACTACGAGGATCTCCTGAGCGCGATTCGCGACCGCTATCCCATGGTCCAGCTACACTGTCTGTCGGCCACCGAAATCCTCTACATCGCCCACCTTTCGCGGCTCTCCTTGAAAGAGACCATTCAACGGTTGCAAGCGGCCGGTCTGGACTCCATCCCGGGGGCCGGCGCCGAGATCCTCAACGACGAGGTGCGGGATATAATCGGCTTTCGCAAGGACCGCACCGAAGAGTGGCTGGAGGTGCACCGGAGCGCCCATGAACTGGGCATGCGCACCACCGCCACGATGATGTACGGGCACGTGGAAACCCTGGAGCAGCGCCTGGAACACCTCCAGCGGCTGCGCGACTTACAGGACGAAACCGGTGTTTTTACAGCCTTCATCGCCTGGAATTTTCAGCCCGACTCCACGGATCTGGGGACCGATTCCGCGCGCTGGGACGGGGTAAAGGCCACGGGGTACGACCACTTGCGGACGGTGGCCGTCGCCCGCCTTTTCCTGGACAATATAGACAACTTCCAGGCTTCCTGGGTGACCCAGGGACCTAAGATCGCGCAGGTCAGCCTGCGCTATGGCATCAACGATTTCGGCAGCACCATGCTGGAAGAGAACGTGGTCAGCGCCGCCGGTACCAGCCACACCAATGAGATGACCCTGGAGAAAATGGAACAACTGGTCCGCGATGCCGGGTACGAATTGCGTCGGCGCAATACCCGCTATGAGTTCGTCGGCGCCGATCCCCGGCCGGAAGCCTTGAGAGAGGCCGTTTCCGAATGAGCGTTCGTCTGGGGGCAGTAGCATTTCTGAACGCGCGCCCTCTGGTCGTATCCCTGGAGACCAACCCCCGGTTCGAGTTGAGTTATTCAGTCCCGGCGGTCTGTGCCGCCGCGCTGCGGGAGGGGCGGATTGACCTGGGACTCATTCCCTCCATCGACTACGCCCGCAGTCCAGAGCCTTACTTCATTGTTCCTCAAGTCGCCATTGCCTCCCGTGGGGAAGTGCTCACCGTGCGTCTTTTTTACCAGGGGGCTCCCGACCAGATCGCACGGGTTGCAGTGGATCTGAGTTCGCTGACCTCGGTGGCTCTGGTGCGGATTCTCCTGCGCGAGCAGTACCAGCTGGATCCCGAGTTTATCGAGGCCCCGCCCGATCTGGCGGGCATGCTCGAAGTAGCGGATGCGGCGCTGCTCATCGGCGATCCGGTTTTTCGCACCATGGACGCGGAACCAGCCAGCCTGGATCTGGGGCGGGAATGGACGGAGTTGACAGGGCTCCCCTTTGTATTTGCTTTCTGGGCCGGGCGCAGGGGGGCGCTCTCGCCGGCCCAGACGCGGCAACTGGTGCAGGCCGGGCGCCAGGGACAGGGGCAAATTTCCGGGATCGCCAGGGCCTTCCAACAGGAGTGGTCCGGCTCTGCCGAACTCTACGAACGCTATCTCAGGGAGCACGTCTATTTCGATCTGGGGAAGGCCGAATTGGCAGGGCTGCACCGGTTCTACGTCCTGGCTTGCGAGCACGGCTTGATCGAGGCGGTTCCGGAACTGCGCTTTTACCAGATGGAGTGCTAAAGGGATGAGCCTGTTGAACGCGGTCGTGGTCTATGGCCGCATGATCAAGTTTTCCCACAGCATCTTCGCGTTGCCCTTTGCTTTCAGCGGCGCTGTTATGGCGGCGACTCAGATTGCTATAAGTCCGGGACAGATCGGCTGGATTGCGGTGGCCATGGTCGGGGCGCGCAGCGCGGCCATGGGCTTCAACCGCCTGGTGGACCGACACATCGACGCGGCCAATCCACGCACTCGGAATCGGGATTTGCCCCGCGGGGTTGTATCGCCTCTGGCGGTAGGACTTTTCGTGCTGCTCTCGGCGGCCGTGCTGGTGCTGGCGGCTTCTCAGCTCAATCCGCTCTGCCTGTCCCTGTCCCCCCTGGTTCTGGGCATCCTGTTCTCTTATTCCCTGACCAAGCGTTTCACCTGGGCATCCCACTTGATCCTGGGTCTGTGTCTGGGAGGAGCCCCTCTGGGCGCTTGGATCGCCATCACCGGCGGCTTTGATCTGGTGCCGATTCTTCTGGGCCTGGCGGTTCTGAGCTGGGTCGCCGGCTTCGATATCATCTATGCGTGTCAGGACTTCCAGTTCGATCGGGCCTCCGGGTTGCATTCCATCCCGATCCGTTTCGGCCTGGCCGGCGCCCTGCACATCGCCCGGATTTTGCATCTGGTTGCCGCGGTTTTGTGGGTGGTGGTGGGGCAGGTGATGGGGTTGAACCTGATCTATTTTGCCGGGGTGGCCGTGGTCGCGGGTTTGCTGGTCTACGAACACCGGCTGGTCAGAGCCGAGGACATGTCCAGGGTGGGGATGGCATTCCAGACCATGAACGGCATCATCAGCGTGGTCTACTTCGCGTTTATTTTGGCGGATCTTTTGATTCTGGGCGATGCTACGGCCCTGCTAAAACTATGAGTTAAAGACTCGGACCAGCAAATTAACTCTCGGACGAACCCTGAAGGAGTGCTTTTCTGATGAACCAAAATGACTCAAGTTCGATTCGCTTTGCCCAGATGGTGGAATCCTCCGACGAATCCGTGTACCAGATCCGCACCCGGGCTCCCGGCCCCGAGGGCCGTCTGCCCCTGCAGATAGAGCAGGTCGTAGATGCCCCCAGCGGCGATATCTTCGGGTACAGCCAGAACGCGGGTATGGGCTGGAGCCCGGATCAACTGGGTCGCAGGGAATTTCTCATCCTCAGCACCATGGGGGGGGTGCGCGCTCCCGATGGCCGGCCGATTGCCCTGGGCTACCACACCGGGCACTGGGAAGTGGGGCTTCTGGTGGA
The DNA here is from genome assembly GCA_965219385.1 of Candidatus Latescibacterota bacterium. Lineage (GTDB taxonomy): Bacteria > Latescibacterota > UBA2968 > UBA8231 > UBA8231 > CBDCNM01. Next base: position 240,749 of record CBDCNM010000002.1, read on the forward strand.
AGCGGCGGCGGCAGAGATCCAGCGCCTGGGCGGCATACCCTTTGCCGGCCATTGTTCGGATCCGTGCGACGGCCGCTCCCAAGGCACGACCGGTATGTTCGACAGTCTGCCCTACCGCAACGACGCGGCCATGGTCCTGGGCCGGCTGATCCGCTCGTTGCCGACCCGCAAGGGAGTCATGGGGGTGGGCACCTGTGACAAGGGCCTGCCGGCCGTAATGATTGCCCTGGCCGGGGCGCGCGATCTGCCGGTGATTGCGGTGCCCGGCGGGGTGACTCTGCCGCCCGAGCGCGGAGAGGATGCCGGTAGTATCCAGTCGGTGGGGGTGCGTCTGGCGCACGGCGAGATGACTATGGAGGAGGTCAACGACCTGGGGTGCCGGGCCTGTGCCACCGCCGGAGGAGGCTGCCAGTTTCTGGGCACGGCGGCGACCTCGCAGGTGGTGGTGGAAGCCCTGGGACTGTCCCTGCCGCACGCGGCCTTGGCGCCTTCGGGCGAGGAGGCGTGGCGCGATATGGCCCGGCGTTCGGGCCGTGCTTTGATGGCCCTGGAGGAGGCTGGTATCCCATCCAACCAGATTCTCACCGACGCGGCCTTGCACAACGCCATGGTCACCCACGCGGCTTTTGGCGGTTCGACCAACCTGATTCTGCACATACCGGCCATCGCCCATGCCGCCGGGCGGCGGCGTCCCACCGTGGAGGACTGGAACCGGGTCAACCGCCAGGTGCCGCGCCTGGTCGATGTATTGCCGAACGGTCCGGAGTACCACGTGACGGTGCGGGCTTTTCTGGCCGGTGGGGTGCCCGAGGCCATGCTGCATCTGCGGCGTCTGGGGCTGCTCGAAGAGGAGGCATTGACGGCAACGGGAAAGACCCTGGGCGAGAACCTGGATTGGTGGGAGGGCAGCCAAAGGCGGCAGCGATTCCGCCGGAAGCTGCAGGAGTTGGACGGGGTCAATCCCGACGACGTCATCATGGACCCGGCCCGGGCCCGGGCCAAAGGCCTGACCAGCACCGTGTGTTTTCCAACCGGCAATCTGGCTCCGGAAGGATCGGTGGTCAAGAGCACGGCCATCGCTCCTTCGGTAGTGGACCCGGATGGAATCTACCGGCACAGGGGGCCGGCCAGGATTTTCACTACCGAGAAGGCGGCCATGGCGGCGATAAAAGGGCAGGAGATTCGTCCCGGGGATGTGATGGTATTGCTCGGCCGCGGACCCATGGGCACGGGCATGGAGGAAATAGCCCAGGTCACCATCGCCCTCAAGTACCTCGAGTTCGGCAAGCAGGTAGCGGTGCTTACGGATGCGCGTTTCTCAGGGTTTTCCACCGGGGCCTGCATCGGCCATATCGGACCCGAGGCCCTGGCCGGCGGTCCGATCGGCAAACTGGTCGAGGGCGATATCATCGAGGTCTTCATCGACTGCGAGAACCTGCGTGGCCGCATCGATCTGGTGGGTCACAAAGACGAGACGTTTAGTCCTGAAACAGGGGAACAGGTGCTGGGACAGCGTCCCCTGCGTCCCGACCTGGCCCCGGAAGAAGAGTTGCCGGACCATACCCGGCTGTGGGCCGCCCTGCAAAATGTGGGCGGTGGAACCTGGAGCGGGTGCGTCTACGATGTCGATGCCATCGTAGAGACCCTGGAGGCGGGTCGGGAAAGTCTGGCAGTTAGGAAGGCCAAAGATCCCTCATGACTTCATCGGTCAAGCAGATTGTCGTTGCGGTCACCGGCGCCAGTGGGGCGATTTACGCCGGCCGTTTGCTCCGCGCTTTGCTGGTGCAGGGGCACGGAGTCCATCTGGTGCTCTCCAAGTACGGGCGCTACCTCCTCCACGAGGAGTTGGGCTTCAGGCCCGACAAGGAGTCGGTGCTGGAATTTCTGGAGCGGCTCTACGGGGCTCAGGTGCGCAATGGCCCCCTCCGCAAGTACGGTATCAACGATCTGGCCTGCACCATCGCCAGCGGCTCAGTAGCGGTGGATGGCATGGCGGTCGTGCCCTGTTCGGTCAAGACGCTGGCGGGGATCGCCCACGGGAGCTCGGCCAATTTGATCGAGCGGGCCGCGGATGTGACCCTGAAGGAGCGCCGGCCCCTGATCCTGGTACCGCGCGAGACCCCGCTCAACCTGATCCAGTTGCGCAACCTGACGCTTGTAGCCGAAGCCGGAGCTATTGTCCTGCCCGCTATGCCGGCCTTCTATCAAAAACCCAAAACCTTTGAGGATCTGGGTGACTTCATCGCGGGACGCGTGTGCAACCTGCTCCACATTGACCATCATCTCTTTCCATCCTGGCCCGGGGCAAAGGAGCTGCGGGAGGAGTGAATCAGAGGGCAGCACAGACGCGAACACAAGATGTAGAAATCGGGAGTGATGGGAAAGAGATGCGGGCGGATTGAAAAAGGGGAAATTTTTACAGCCGGGCAGCGAAGAAAATTCCCATCGAAATAGTGGGAGCGAAACAATGCACATTCTTGTAACCGGCGGTGCAGGTTATATCGGCAGTCATACCTGCCTGGCACTTTTGCAGGCAGGCCATCAAGTTGTCGTGGTGGACAACCTGGTCAACAGCAGGGAAGAACCGCTGAAGAGGGTGCAGGAAATCACCGGCAAGACGCTGGAATTCCATCCGGTCGACCTGCTCGACAAACCTGCTTTGAACGCGGTCTTTGCCCGCGCTAAAGTGGAGGCCGTGATCCACTTCGCCGGCCTTAAATCCGTAGGAGAATCCGTGGAAATCCCCCTGCGCTATTACCAAAACAACCTCATCGGCACTCTGGTGCTGTGCGAGGTCATGGACAGGCACGAGGTGAAAAACCTGGTTTTCAGCTCCTCGGCCACGGTGTACGGCGATCCTCACGAAGTGCCGATCGGAGAGGATTTTCCCCTTTCTGTAACCAACCCCTATGGCCGCACCAAATTGATGATCGAAGAGATTCTGCGCGATTTGTACGTGGCCTCCGAGAGGTGGAGTATCGCTCTTTTGCGCTATTTCAATCCGGTCGGCGCCCATGCCAGCGGACGCCTAGGAGAAGACCCCCAGGGGGTCCCCAACAATCTACTTCCCTACATCTCTCAGGTCGCCGTGGGCAAGCGTACCGAACTCCTGGTTTTCGGCGACGACTATCCCACCCCTGATGGTACGGGTGTGCGCGATTACATTCACGTAGTCGATCTGGCTCGGGGCCATCTCAAAGCCCTGGAAAGACTCATCGCCAATCCCGGCGTCGCTACCTACAATCTCGGTACGGGACGTGGATACAGCGTCCTGGAAATGATCGCGGCGTTTGAAAAAACCTCGGGCAGGGAGGTCCCCTATAAAGTCGTCGGTCGCCGCTCCGGGGATATCGCCACATGTTATGCGGATCCGTCCCTGGCCAGGCGGGAACTGGGCTGGTCGGCCGCGCGCGGCATCGACGAGATGTGCGCTGATGCATGGCGCTGGCAGGTCGACAATCCGGATGGTTTTTCAGACGGCTGCTGAATGTAGATACATATCCTTTGCAAGGCAAGGCACATGGACGCAACGATCTCTTTTATCGTCAGCGACCTGCACTTGGGTTCAGAGCACTTCCACCACCAGAACTTCCTGTCCTGGCTCGACGGATTGCCCCGCGATGCCCGGCTGATTCTCAACGGCGATACCATTGACGATACACGGCAGCCTCTTTGTCCGGAGCACCAGGCCGTGCTGGTACGGCTGGTGCGCGAGTCTTACCAGCGTCCGCTCATCTGGGTCTACGGCAACCACGATGCCGGTCTGATCCTGGAGGATCCCGGCCAGATCCGCTTTGTGCAACACTGGGAGATCGGTCGGCGTCTGCTGGTCGTGCACGGAGATAGTTTTGACCAGCTCATGCCCCGCCACGGTCTTTTCAGAACCTTATTCAAGCTCTTTCATCGCCTGCGCATAGCCCTGGGCTTCCGCAATGTGCACGTGGCCCAATACGCCAAGAAGTGGGATTTCCTCTACCGGGTCCTGAACCGGCACGTTGCGCACAATGCCCTGGGAACAGCCGGGGGACGGGGGTTTCAGGCGGTAACCTGCGGACACACCCATGCGGTCATGGCCCTGGAGCAGGACGGAGTACGCTACCTCAACACTGGAGCCTGGACCGAGGAACCCCTCTGCTATATCGTAGTCAATCCAGCCACAATCGATCTGCGCCAGTACCAGGACGCCAGGGACTGATGGGACGGTGTGCCCCATACTGGACGGCATTCGCCTGTTTTTTGCTGGTAGCGGAGGGTAGTGGGGCGGCGGAATTTGGCTGGCCCCTGGCGGTTAAACCGGCCCTATCCTCGACCTTTGGAGAAACCCGTCCCACAGCTTTTCACGCCGGTGTCGATCTCAAGACCTGGGGCAAAACCGGTTGCGAGGTCCGGGCCCTCGGCGCCGGGCAGGTGTGGCGTTTGCGAACCTCTCCCTGGGGCTACGGTCGCGTGGTCTATCAGAAATTGGAAGACGGCCGCATCCTGGTCTACGCCCACCTGCAAGGCTTTGCACCCAAACTGGCCCAGAGGGTGAAACAAGCTCAGCGGCAAAAGCAGCGCTATAGTGTAGATGTCTGGTTTGAGGAAGGAGAACTGCCGCTGCAGGCCGGGGAAATCATTGCCTGGACCGGCAAGAGCGGTGCTGGTCCGCCCCACTTGCACCTGGAACTGCGCAACCAGGACAATGTTCCGGTCAATCCCCTGGTACACGGCTTTGCGATCGAGGATGCAATAGCGCCCACCCTCCAGCGCATCGCCCTGCTTCCCTTCGGCCTGGAGAGCACGGTCGAAGGGAAGCACGAGGCCGCGTCCGTGGGCCTGAGTTGGAGCCGCGATCACGGGTACTTTAAAACTCCCGAAGTCCTCTCGGTATACGGGCGGATCGGGGTGAGCGTACTGGGGTACGACCGCACCGATGCAGCCACCAACAAGCTGGCGCCTTATCGCCATACCCTGATTGTGGATGGGCGTCCGGTATTTGCCACGGCCTACGACCGGATCCCCTACTCCGACGGCCACCAGGTCTTCCTGGATCGCATGCGGCTGGAATATCCTGGAGGAGCCGGTCGTTTTTACAACCTCTTCCTGCCGCGGGGCAATCGCCTGAGTTTTTACGAACGCATCTCAGGGGGAGATGGTTTGCTGCACTGTGGTGCCGGGAGCGGGGCGATCTTCCTGGAAAAGGGCTTGCACCAGCTAGTGGTAGAATCCGAGGATGTGACCGGCAATAAAAGCCGGGCCCTCCTTTACATAAAGGTAAACGCTCCTCCTTCCATCGGTCCGCTGCAACTCGACGAGGAGGAGGGAGGTCATTTTTTGCGCGCGGCACTAAGAGACGCCGACGACAGCCATCTGGAGGTAGAACTGGCCCGTTCCAGCCGCGGCGAGAAATGGGAGATCGTGGAGAGGGGGCAGGTACGCCCTTCCTCTTCTGAGTCCATGCGGTGGCGGCTGTCCTCAGGAGCGGCTTTGTGGCGCTTGCTGGTGCGGGATGGCGCGGGGGGAGAAAACTTCAGGACCTGTGTTGTGCCCTGGCGCGAAACAGGTGAAAACTTCCCGAGCCTGGTCATAGAGCGCAGGGCGCACCCCGATTTAGTGGAGTTGATGCTCCGTTTTGATCAGGTACTGAGAAAGACGCCCCGGATCCAGGTGCAAGACGGTTCGCGTCGTTATATCCTGCTGCCCCGACAGATGGGCTTGAAAGAATACCGGGGGGCCATCCCGCTGCGTCCGAACGGGGCCTCGACCTTGAAAGTGACTGTGCGAGCTCAAACTGTGAGCGGGACGCAGATGGAGGAAAAGCTGAGCCTTGCCCAGCAGCCCATTGTCCCCGGTAGGGAGACGCGGATGGAATGGGACAACGGCCAGGTCCAACTGCGGGTTCCCCGCAACAGTGCCTACGAGATGCTCTTTCCCCAGGCCGAGCCCATCTCGCCCACAGGCACGGAGCACCTGGTGGGCACCGGGATAGGTTACGCTTTCGGCCCGGATGGAGCCAGTTTCGACCGCAAGGTAGAGCTGGCGTTGCGCTACCCTGAGGGCACCCAAAATCCGGAGAAGCTGGGAATCTACAGGGAGGGCAGCGATGGGCGCTGGCGGTTTGTGGACAATGAACTGGATCTGAGGCAGCGACGGGTGAGCGCCCAGGTCCGGCGGTTTTCCCGCTATGCGCTCATGGGGGATGTGAAGCCGCCTGTCATTGACCGCGTACAGCCGCCTTCCGGCGCTGTGGTCGAGACCCGGCAGCCGCGCCTGGGGGCCTGGATCCGCGACCGGGGATCGGGGATCGGCCGGGAGGAAGACGTGGTTTTGGAACTGGACGGGAAACCCTTGATCAGCACCTACGATCCAGAGGAGCACACGGTGGAATACCTGGTGGAGGAGGACCTGAGGCCGGGATCCCATCGCCTGGTGGTCCGGGTGCGGGACAACAGCGGCAACCGGGCCTCTATCCGGAGCGATTTTGTGGTCGAGTGAGCCCTAGGGTCCCCCCGACCTCGGGGCGAGTTGTTCCTGGAGATAGGCGAAGACCTTGGTCGGCATTTTTAGTCCCGCTGTCCATTCAGGGCTTCGACGATCTGTCCGGCCATGTGTTCGAGGGCCTGAGCGGCGGGGGATTCAGGAAAGGCCTGCACCAGGGGGGTTCCGGCATCGGCGCTTGCGCGCATCCGTGGGTCGAGCGGGACCTGTCCGAGGAGGGGCACACCAAAGGCCCGGGCGGTTTGCTCGCCGCCGCCTTCTCCAAAAATTGCGCTGGTTTGCTGGCACCTGGAACAGACAAAATAGCTCATATTCTCAATCAGGCCGAGGATGGGGACTTCGGTCTGGCGAAACATCTCGACCCCGCGGCGCACGTCTTCCAGGGCAATGGCGGATGGGGTCGTAATGATGACCGCACCGGTCAGGGGAGCGACCTGGGTCAGGGTGATCTGGACGTCGCCGGTGCCCGGGGGCAGGTCCAGGACCAGGATGTCGATCGCGCCCCACTCCACCTTAAAGAGGAACTGGCTTACCATTTTGGCCAGCATGGGCCCCCGCCAGATAATCGGAGTGCCCGGATCGATGAGCAGCCCCATGGAGATGGCTTTGAGGTCGTGGATGCGAGGCGGCAGCAGACGTTGGGATTCTCCGGCTACCTCGGGTTTGTCTGTAAGTCCCAGTATACCCGGGATATTGGGCCCGTATATGTCGGTATCCATAAGGCCGACCTTGAGACCCTGTCGGGCCATGGCCACGGCCAGATTGGCACTGAGGGTGGATTTGCCCACCCCGCCCTTGCCACTGGACACGGCTAGCATATCTTTTACGCCGGGAATGGGTTGACGATCGTGGGTTTGTACCGTAGTCATGGGAACCGCCGGAGGGTTTGGAGATTATAATAAGGTGTATAGAATATCTGTTCTGTCCGGACACTGCAAGTACTGAGGTTCCATTCACAGTTGGGAAGGCTGCAATGATGCTCCCTGTATATGCCCTGCTGGCCGTACTCGCGCTCGAGGGCTGCACCAATGTGTCGAGTATGCAGAAGAAGTACGAAGCCGGGGATGTGAAACAACTGGACAAGCTCATGGAGATTGTCGCGCGTCCAGACTACCCTTATGCCACGCGCAGACGGGCGGCCAGGGCCCTGGGCGAGATCGGCGATCCCCGGTCCGTGCCCGTACTGATCGGCGCGCTCAACGACTACGATCAGCGCACCACCCTCAAGAAAGAGGCCCTGGAGGGATTGGGGCGGATCGGCGACACCACGGCGGTGGGGCCGATCGGCCGTTTGCTGGACTACTCCCTGAGGGAGGACAACGCCGAGTTGCGGATGGCGGCTATTCCAGTGTTGGGGAATCTGGGGGGGCGTAGAGCGGCCCAGATTCTGGTCAATGCCCTGCGCTGGTACGACGTCCTCACGCTCCGGGAGGAGCAGCGCACCCGGCGCGGAATCTACAGTGGGGAGGAACTTCCCGATCCCTACCTGTACGGAGCCGGGCGGACCGATTCGCTGGGCCGACAGGTGGGGGATCCATCCGTGGGGCTATTTCCGCAACAACGAGGTGGTGGTGGTTTCTTCGGCCTGGATTCGAGGTTTCTGGTGCAGGAGGCCTACAATCCCACCCCGGAGGAGCGGCAGCTTACCCACGCGGCTCTGGTGCGCACGGGAAAGGTGGCATTACCCGTGATCGAGGAGTACCTGACCAACAAGGAGTCCACCCCCACCCTCAAACAGGAGCTTCTGGCCATCATCGCCGAAATCCAACATCCGGGGGAAAGTCCGGCGGATTCGAGTCAAGTGGTTCCCCCACCCTCTAATCAAGAGGATGGTTGACAAAAATAGGGCGATCTTCTATAATAGGACGATTCCCGACTGCACAGGATGGATTTTTTCAAGTTTTTAAATGGTCGTATGAGCAAGGACATCAACGCGATTCTCGAAGGTTGGGAGTACGTTCCCGCCGAATTGAAGGTGCGAAAAATCGAAGGCAACGACGGCCAGGCCAAGGTGCAGATCCGCATGGATCTGGGCCTTATGCAATTGGAATGGACCGGACGACCCGACGCATCCCAACCCCATGGTTGCGCTTCTCTACTGGACTACTACCAGGAGAAGTACCGGAACTGGAAATCAGAGGGGCGAGTCGGGGCTTTTACCCTGTCGCGCGCAGACTGCTGGGTCCTGGCACAGGAGGCCTTGCAGTACTACTGGCGTCGCATCGGCTTTTTTGGCTTGAAGGAATACGAGCGGGCCGAGCAAGACGCAGAGCACAACCTGGCTATCCTGGATATGTGCCAGGAGTTTGCCGAATGCGAAGAAGACCAGCAGATTGCCCGGCATTACCGCGTCTTTGTAAAGGCCCATCGCATACAGGCCCGGGCTCTGGCCCTGCTGGAGCACCAGGACTACGATGGAGCCCTGGCGCAGATTAGAGAGGGGATCCAGGAAATCGAGGAGATACTGGAGCAACAGGGACAGTTCGAACCTTTGGAGGAGTCGCCCGAGTTGCTCTATTTGCGAGAATGGGAGGCCGAGGTCAAACGTGCCCGGCCGCTCTCCCTCAAGGAGCAGTTAAACGCGGATTTACAGGCCGCCGTAGAGCAGGAAAAATTCGAACTGGCGGCCTCACTGCGGGACCGCCTGCGCATCCTGGGGGCGGCTTCACCCACAAAGCGCCGCGATCTCTGAGTGCGAAACGCCATATGCAGGAGGGCCATCGGGACAGGCCGAGCAGGATTGCTGGATCCTCTCGGCCCTTCTATTTGATTGGGTGCTGGGCGCTGATGGTCTGGGGGGTGGGAAGCTGCAGCCTAGTCAGGCAACAGCAAAGCCCTCACCTCGAGGTGGAGGTATTCCAGCCGGCCAGGCTGAGGTTGGGCAAAGACCGGTTGGAGCTACAGATTTTCAGCCCTGGTCGGCGCGCTCGAGCCCTGGTCGCCTATCTGGAACTGGAAGCGCCTTCGGGGAAGAGACTAGGATCCGAAGCCCAGTGGCAGGTGCCCGGGGGAGTGGCCAGTCGGTTCGAACTGGAGTTTCGGGTCCAGGAGCCGGGTCTTCATCGCGCCGATTTGAGGATCTACGAACCCGCGAGTGGTGACCTGGTATTCAGACGGGAAGATCTGCACTTGCGGGTCTGGCCGCGGCTGGAATTTACCCACGACCGCTCGTACTATACCACCGAGGAGTTCATGCGGTTTCGGGCCCGGCTGCACGGGGTTGAGGAGGGGGTAAACAACCTGCAGGTGGAGTTGCGCGGCGACGCCATCTTTCACGAACAGGTCGAACGGGTTTTTCGCGGTAGCGAGGTATACGGCGACCTGTCGATGGCCTCCCTGCCCCCGGGAAGCTACACCTTGCAGGCCCGACTGAGCGGCGTCGAGGGGGTAGAAGATTCGGTTTCTCTGCAGGTCTACAAGTACCTCCCGGGCGAGCGGGAAATCAAGATAGACTTATTCACTCGGACGCTTCTGAGGGATGGGAAGCCTTTTTTTCCCATCGGTCTTTACTGGCTGCGCACCGAGGTGCTGGGAGAAGTCAGGCGGCTCCGCTTCAATGCCGGAGATTATTACTACAAGCTCCAGGCCGGGGAAATAGCCGAGTTGATGGACGCGGCGGCGCAGGAGGATGTCGCTATTCTCCTGGAACTGAGCGATTTTATCCGCCGCCAGGAAGAGCCCGATTACCGCGGCATCGAAGCGGTGATAAAGCGCTACCGCAACCATCCTGCTCTGCTGGCCTGGTACCTTATTGACGAGCCGGCCGAAACGGGCGTTGAACCAAGCCACACGCGGGAGATTTACGAACAAATCCGGGAACTGGATCCTTATCACCCGGTCTATTTAGTCAACAATCGGCCACATTTGTACGCGGCTCACATAGACGCCAGCGATATCCTGGGCATTGACGTATATCCCATCCCCAAGTACCCGATCACCCGGGTGCGGGAGTACATGCGGGAGGCGCACTGGAGTTCTCTGGGGCGCAAGCCGGTGTGGTTGATTGCCCAGGCTTTCGGCGGGGTGGAACACTGGCCCCGGGCCCCCACCCCGGCGGAGTTGCGCAACATGGTCTACCAGGGCCTGGTACAGGGAGCCAGCGGGGTGCTGTTTTACCGTTTCTGCCAGGAGGATGAACGTCATATTCAGCCCGCGGCCCTGTGGCGTGAGGTGCGGACCCTGGCGGTGGAATTGGCGGAATTGACGCCGGTTCTGGTGGCGCCTGATTGGAGCGGCCGGATTGATCAAAGGGTCGGAGAACCGGGTGTAGATATAATGATCAAACAGTATGAGAAGTCGTTTTACCTTTTTGTCGTCAACTACACCAGGACGCCGCAGCGGGTGCGTTTCAGCACCAGGGATTTGCCCCCTTTCAGTCGTGCACAAGCACTCTACAGGGCGTCGCGACTCCGCCGCCAAAACGGCTTGTTGGAAGCGAATCTGGCTCCTCTGGGGGTAGGGGTGTACCGACTGGAGTCGGCCGATATATAGACGATACATGCGCAAGTAAGGTGGAGTCAGGGGAGAAATCCAAACAGGGGATCAACACCAAGGGCTCTAAATAAAGAGAGGTATTATGGTCAAGAAGGCTGCGCTCAATAAACGGGACCGGGACAGGGTCAAGAAACAGCTGTTGCAGCGACGTGCCGAACTCCTGGCTGATCTGGATGGCACGGAGCACGAGATAGATACTCTCCAGGATCCCAAGGCAGATGATCTCGATCGCGCGGTGGAGGCCGGGGCCATGGAATTGCTGGTAACTCTGGGGGACACGGAAAGGCGCGAGCTGGAAGAGATCACCCTGGCTCTGGAGAAGCTCGAACACGGCATGTACGGCCAGTGCGAGGCCTGTCTCGAAACGTCGCTCAATCTCTGCTCAACCTGCCCTTTCATCGCCCAACTCAGACTGGAAGCTCTGCCCACGGCGCGTCTGTGCGTCGCCTGTCAGGAGGCCGAAGAGAAGAACCAGATCCCTTCCTACACCCGCCTGCGCCCCCGGCGCCAGCTCTTTGGCGAGGACATCGAGGAATTCAGCCATCCGCTGATGGATTCCAACGACGACAACTGAATTATTTTACTCCACCAATTCGTCCAGCTCCGCCATGGTTGCCAGGCGCAGATCCACAAGGCGACGCTGGTAGAGGATAATGGAATTCAGCCCGGCGTTTCTGGCGCTGGTCAGGGCGATCTGGGCTTCGAGTAACTGCCGGCTTTCGGCCTGGCCCATTTCAAAGCGGCGCTGCTGCACCTCGTAGGTGCGTTCGGCTACCTCCAGGCGCGCCTCTCCCAGTTCGATCTGACGTTCTGCTTCCCTGAGGCCACGCACTGCATTTTTGATTTCCAGAATGATGTGCCGACGCTGGATGGCGCGATCAATCCGGCTTTCCTCCAGGGCGATTTTTGCCCGGCTGAGCTGGCTGCGGCGGCGGCCTTTGTCGATCAAGGGGACCTGGATCTGGATTCCCATACTCCATAGATTGCGTTCGAAATTGCGGCTGATGTCGCCGATCTCCGAACCCTGTCCACGCAGGCTCATCCGGGCATCCAGCCGGGCTGTGGGGCGGGCGCTTTGGCGGGCACTTTTGAGGTCCAGTTCCCCGATCTGCTCGTTGATCTCGGCGATGCGGATTGCGGCGTGCCGCTCGAGGCCCAGTTCCAGGGAGCGTTCCTCACTGATGGAGTACTGCTGGTAAGCCACTTCGGTGATTACGTCGAGTGGTTCGTCCAGATCCACGCCCAGCTGCTGGCGCAATACGTCGCGCTGGCGCTCGATATGGGTTTCAGCCGCGGCGTAGTCGGCTTCGGCCTCGAGCAGAGCCACTTCCAGGGTCAGGGCGTCCACTTCGGCGATCAGGCCGATTTCGAATTTGCGCTGGGCCAGGTCCAGAGACGCCCTGGACTGGTCGAGGCGCTGCGCCTCGATTTCGAGCCGGCGAATGCTTTGCACCAGGTCGTAGTAGGCGTCGATGACCTGGCCTTCGATTTGGAGGCGCTGGCGCTCGAAGCCAGAGCGGGTATTGGCAAAGCGGAGTTCAGCCTGATTCAGGTTGATCTCTTCCTGGGCCCGGGTGAGGATTGGGCGGGTGTAGCCCAAGACGATGTCGCCGTTGTAGTCGAGAAAGTCCTCGCGCCGGTTGGAGGTGAAATCGCGGCGCGACCCACTGGAATCAATGGTAAATCGTCCCAGATGGGAAATGCGTTGCTCCAGATGGAGGTTGCCGGTATAGCTAAAATCGCTGTCTTCCGTGCGGACCCGGGTTGGCAGGGCCTCCAGTTCCGTGGTTTCGCGTCTCTGGCTGTAGCCGGGCAGGGTGAGCCCCAGATTGGCCTGGAGGCCGAAAGGGGCGCGGGCCTCCAGCAAGCTGGTATGGCCGCGCTTCAGGTTTTGCTGGTCGAGGAGGTGCTGCGGATTCTGTTCAAGAGCTAAATCGATACACTCCTGGGGGGAGAGGGGGGACCGGGCCCAGGTCTGTCCGGGATCTCCAGAGAGGAGCAATAAACCCAGGGGGATGCAGTAGCGGATTGGGCGGCGGAGAAAGCAGTTCATGGAAAAGTCCTGTTAGTTTTTGTCGATTGTGTGTATTTTTATTGAGTCTAAGTAAACAGGTGGACATTTACAAGGGAATAATGGCCGATAAAAAGCGGAAGCCCAAGGCCTGGGTGATGGAGACGGGAACAATTACCAGGTCCAGACGCTCTGCAATGCCCTTGAGGATTGGCCGGTGGACCTGACGATGCCGACCAACGAGCAATACGAACTGGAGGATTGGCCCCATCCCTTTGCGCCCCCTTTTCTTTCCGCTCGAAAGTTACCTCCTCCAGGAGAATCAAACCACGATATGAAGATCGCAGTTTTTGGCCTTGGGTACGTGGGTTCGGTTACCGCGGTTTGTCTGGCTTCAGGTGGACACGAGGTCTGGGGGGTCGACAAGGATGCAACAAAGGTGGAAAGGCTCGGGAACGGCCTGGCTCCAATCCGGGAACCGGGTCTGGACGAGGGGCTTGCCGAGGTATTGAAAACCCGAAAACTGACGGTTACCCTCGATGCCCATGAGGCGGTCCAGGCGACCGACCTGGCGCTTGTATGTGTGGATACGCCGACGAGTTCCGAGCACGGCACCGACATCTCTTTTGTCCTGAAAGTAATCGAAGAAATAGGCAGTGCACTCCAAAAAATCTCCCGACCCTATAGCGTCCTGCTCCGGAGTACTGTACCACCCGGGACGACGAGAGATCGGGTGCTCCCCAGGTTGGAAGAGGCTTCGGGGAGGGTATTGGGGCCGGAGTTGGAGTTGTACTTCAATCCGGAATTTTTGCGCCAGGGCAGTGCTCTGGCGGACTTTCACCAGGCCCCGTTTACGGTTATCGGGACCCACCCGGACCAGGGCGGTCTGGATTCAGATGGCGTCCAAAAGGTCTACGGAGCAATGGATGTCCCGCTGCTGGTGATGAATTACCAGGAAGCGGAACTGCTTAAACTTGCCTGCAATGCATTTCACGCGCTCAAGATCGACTTTGCCAATGAGATCGGCGCTCTTGCCCAGCACCTCGATGCCGACCCCACCCGCATCATGGGCGCTTTTGTCCTGGATACCAAGCTCAATGTCTCCAGTGCGTACCTGCGCCCTGGGTTTGCATTCGGTGGCTCGTGCCTGCCAAAGGATGTGCGCTCGTTGAATTATATTGCCGCGCAGGCTGGAATGGATTTGCCCGTGCATCGGGCCATTCTGCCGAGCAACGACGGCCATCTGGCGCGGATTGCTTCCCAGCTCATAGAGACCGATTGTCAAACCATGGGCATGATCGGTCTGGTCTTCAAGCCCAATACAGACGATTTGCGCGAAAGTCCGGCCATGCGCCTGGTAGAGAGGTTGCTGGCTGTGGGCAAGGACATTATCGCGTACGAGCCCGAGATAAATGTAGAGCTTCTCATCGGGACCAATTTGCAATATTTAAAGGAGGTATTGCCCAACTTCACAGATCATCTGGTGGATTGGGATACATTGCGGACGCGTTCCGATCTGTTGTTAATCACGCGTTCCGGCATAGTTCCAGAGGAAGAGGTCGACAACCTCGAATTGCCGGTAATCAATCTGGCTCAGCTGGGCCCTCGGAAGGTCCAGGTAGAGTAAAATCCACAAATTATGGCTGTAGAGATATGCCCCAACCTGCAAAAAGCATCCTGGTCACGGGTTCGAGCGGTCTAATTGGATCTGAAGCGGTTATCTATTTTGAGCGCGCAGGATATCAGGTTTTGGGTATCGACAACAACATGCGAGCCGATTTTCTGGGGCCCAGGGGAGACACCTCCTGGAATTTGCAACGGCTCCAGGATCAGACCAGGGATTTCACCCACTACAAGCTGGATATTCGCAACCGGGCCGAGATGCTCGATTTTGTCAAGGCGCAAAGGCCCGATTCAATCGTCCACTGTGCGGCTCAGCCCTCACATGAGCTGGCCAAGGATCGCCCGTTTGACGATTTTGACGTGAATGCGGTCGGCACCCTCAACCTTTTAGAGGCGACGCGCCGCTACGCCAGGGACTCTCCTTTCATATTTATGAGCACCAACAAAGTGTACGGCAATGCCCCCAACGAGATCCCGCTGGTGGAACTGGAATACTGCTTCCATTTTCGGGTACAAAGGCAAACAGGTGCGCGACCAGATCCACAGCGAAGATGTGGCCAGAGCCATGGATGCTTTCATCCAGGCCCCCAGGTCGGGAGAGGTATACAATATGGGGGGCGGACGCGAGAGCAATGCATCGCTTCTCGAGTGTATTCAAAAGATCGAGGAGCGCATCGGGCGCAAGGTGCATACCAAATACCTGAATGACAACCGCATCGGAGATCACATCTGCTACATCAGTGACACAACGAAGCTCAAGTTGCACTATCCCCACTGGCGGCTGACCAAGGCGGTCGACGACATCATCGACGAAATGGTCGAGAGCGAGCTTCGAAAGCAAGAAAGAGGGACTTATGGGGAAAATTTGACATGAGCCAAAGGTTGGTTATCTTGGCCTGTGCCAGCACTTTGTCGAGTGTGTCTCTCAGGGAAAGACGTCGCGGAGCGATGGGCTGGATGGGTGCGGCTGGTTCAGTGAAAAGGCAACTGGAAAAAAGGCTTCTAATAAATGCGGGAAGGAGCGCTAGTTGATATGGCGGTTTATCTGGTAACCGGTGGGGCTGGTTTTATCGGTTCTCACCTGGTCGAGGAATTGGTTAAACGCGGCGAACAGGTGCGGGTACTGGACAATTTCTCTACGGGCAAACGAGAAAATTTGACCCCCTTTCTGGACAGGATCGAACTGGTCGAGGGCGATATCCGCAGTTATCATATCGTGCGGGAGGTGGTAAAGGGAGTGGACTATGTACTGCACCAGGGTGCCCTGCCTTCGGTGCCGCGTTCGGTCAACGATCCGATCACCACCAATGAGGTCAATGTGGGGGGGACCCTGAACATCCTCGACGCCTCCCGCAATGCCGGGGTCAAACGGGTAGTCTACGCCTCCTCTTCCTCGGTGTACGGGGCGAATAAGGAGCTGCCCAAGCGCGAAGATATGTTGCCTCAGCCCATTTCTCCCTATGCCGTGGCCAAGCTGACCGGCGAGAAGTACTGCCACGTGTTCTCGCGGACCTATGGTCTGGAGACCGTGGCCCTGCGCTATTTCAATGTGTTCGGCCCGCGGCAGGATCCCAAATCCCAGTACTCGGCGGTCATTCCGAAATTCGTCGTGGGCATGATGGAGGGAGAGGAGTTGAAGATTCACGGGGACGGGACCCAGTCGCGGGATTTCACCTATGTGAGCAATGTGGTAGAGGCCAACCTGCTGGCAGTCCAAGCCAAGGGGGTAAGCGGCGAGGTCTTCAACCTGGCCTGTGGGCGCAGTCTGAGTCTCAACGAGATGGTCGAGCATATCGCCCAGGTGCTGAATCGCAAGGAGAATATTGTGTACGGCCCGCCGCAGTCCGGGGATGTGACCCATTCCCTGGCCGATATCAGCCGGACGCGCCAATACCTGGGTTATGAGCCCCGGGTGCCGGTCAGGGAGGGGCTGGAGCGGGTGATGCTATGGTTCCGCAAGGGGGAATGAAGTTGCGCGAGGTTGGGGCCTTTCTCCCTTGATGGCTCCGGCTGAGGAGTCTTGCCCACGCCCGTGTCGCTCACGCTCGGGGCACACCGGGAATTTTAAGAAGGTTTCCAAGGGGATGAGAAACAGTAAAAGTCACCTCTTTTTGTTGTAAACCATTGAAAAATTATATTTGCGCGAAAAAAATAGTGCGTAATTGACGGGGGCGGAGTCCATAGAGACCAGGCCGAATGACTACGCCGAAGAGAATTTTTACATGACGTTGCAAGATAGGGTGGCTATTGTAACGGGAGGAGGACGGGGTATTGGTGAGGCCATCGCTCTCACACTGGCGCGCCAAGGGGCCAGGCTGGTTGTCGCATCCCGTACTCAGGCAGAACTTGATCGAGTAGCTGCTCAGATTTGTGAGGCTGGAGGACAGGCCGAGGCTATCCCTGCAAATGTAGGCCAGCAAAGCGATGTGATCCAGCTGGTGGAAAAGACCTTGAAAACCTTTGGGCAGATAGATATTCTGGTCAATGCAGCGGCAATTTATGGTCCGATTGGGCCTATGTGGGAAGCCGATATAAGAGAATGGACTCGGGCGCTACAGATTAATCTGGGCGGGACCTTCATGTGCTGCCACGCGGTGCTGTCCCATATGATTGGCCGTCGGCAGGGCAAGATCATCAACTTTTCTGGAGGAGGGGCAACTTTTCCACTCCCCCGGGCGACGGCTTATGGCACCTCAAAAGCAGCTATTGTGCGCTTAACAGAAGCCCTGGCCGAAGAAGTTAAGGATTACAATATTCAAGTTAATGCTGTTGCGCCTGGGGCAGTAGATACGGCAATTCAGGACCAGGTGCTCGAGGCCGGAGAACGCGCGGGTTCCCTACTGGATCAGATGAAACGGTTGAGGGAGACTGGAGAGGGCGGGGTTCCGCGCGAGCTGGCCGCAAAGTTGGTCCTCTTTCTCGTCTCCGGAGAAGCTGGAAAACTTACAGGTAAGTTGATTGCTGCCCCCCATGATGGATGGCAGGCCTGGGATGCGGATCGGGTTGAAGAATTGCTTGCGGCGCCCTGGTTCACCCTGCGTCGAATGGACCCGTTTACCCTGAAGCCATTTTTGCAAAAGTTAAAGGAAGAGGAAGAGGAAGAGGAAGAGGAAGAGGAAGAGGAAGAGGAAGAGGAAGAGGAAGAGGAAGAGGAAGAGCTCCAGGTTGCGCAAATTATGATGTGGGTGGATTCCTTAGAAAAACTCAGGGTGAAAATTTTTGCCGACGGGGCTGACAGGGCCGGTATGCTGGAGATGTACCGCAACCCTTTGATCAGGGGATTTACCACCAATCCGACGTTGATGCGCAAGGTCGGCATTGCCGATTACAAGGCTTTTGCGCTCGATATCCTAACGGAGATTCCAGACCGTCCGATTTCATTTGAGGTCTTCACTGATGAGTTTGAAGAAATGGAACGCCAGGCCGTGGATATTGCGTCGTGGGGTGAAAATGTGTACGTCAAAATTCCAGTGACAAATACGCGTGGTGAAGAAAGTTATGCCCTGATACATAAATTGTCGCACGCCGGCGTCAAGGTGAATATTACTGCCCTCATGCTCCTGGAGCAGGTGAGAGAAGTCGGGGCCGTGGTCGCGGGAGGGGCGGCCAGTTGCGTTTCGGTCTTTGCCGGCCGGATTGCGGATACGGGCCGCGACCCTGTGCCGGTGATGGCCGCGGCGGTGGAACTTTTGCGGCCCCATCCCAACGCCGAGTTGATCTGGGCCAGCCCGCGCGAGTTGCTCAATATCTTCCAGGCCAATGCAGTGGGTTGCCACATCATCACCGCCACCAACGATGTGCTCGCGAAGTTGCCGCTGGTGGGCAAGGATCTGAGCACCTATTCGCTGGACACGGTCCAGATGTTTTACGAGGATGCCCGGGCAGCCGGGTTTCAGTTGTGAGTATTGGCGAGGACCGATGGGACATATTGATTCATATCTGGCCGAAGCTGTGCAGGTTATTGAACGACTTGACCGCAATGCGATCGATGAGATGGTACAGCTGTTCGTTGAGACCCGCTCCCAAGAAGGGCGCTTGTTTATTCTCGGGGTTGGCGGCAGTGCAGCCAATGCTTCACACGCGGTCAATGATTTTCGCAAAATTGCCGGCATCGAGGCTTATACTCCGGTGGACAATGTTTCCGAACTCACCGCTCGAATCAACGACGAAGGCTGGGATCGTGTTTTTTCAGCATGGTTGGCCGGCAGCCGGCTCAACGAGAAGGATCTGGTGTTCGTCCTGTCTGTGGGGGGGGGAAACAGGGAGATGAATATCAGTATCAACCTTGTGCAGGCGCTGGAATATGCTCGACAGGTCGGCGCCAAAATATGCGGGATCGTGGGACGGGATGGAGGTTATACCGCTCAGGTTGCCGATGTCTGTGTGATCGTACCAATGGTTAACCCTCAATCCGTTACCCCCTTGTCCGAGTCGTTTCAGGCTTTTATCTGGCATCTCTTCGTCTCGCATCCTGCCCTACAGAGAGCAGAGATGAAGTGGGAGTCGGCTGTGACGCTGAAAGGTTGAGTAGATTTGGGAAACTGTTATCTGGTGACGGGATGTGCTGGCTTTATTGGGTCTAAAGCAACCGAGTTTTTGCTGGATGATGGACAAGCTGTTATAGGGATTGACAACCTCGACAATAGCTACGATATAAGGTTAATCACGGTATACGGGTCGGCCGGGAGACCTGATATAAGTCCTTTCCGCTTTGTGCAGTGGATAAGCGGAGGAATGCCGGTTACCATATATGGAGACGGCAAATAGGAGAGAGATTTCACCTTTGTCGATGATATTGCCCGTGGAACGGTGGCAGCACTCAGGCCTCTGAGATACGAAATTATCAACCTGGGATGCGATCATCCTGTTGCGCTTAGTGAACTTATCCATCTGGTGGAGGAGATGGGGGGCAGAAAAGCGCAGCTGGAGTTTGGACCTGCCCATGCAGCCGATATGAAGGCAACCTGGGCGGATAATCACAAGGCACGAGAGCTTTTAGGGTGGAAGCCCTACCATTGGTGGATTGGTACCGGGAGGGGATGGGCAAAAGAAATATAGACCCAATTAACCTTTTGATTGACGATTCCTACAGTTTGGGAACGAAGCATTACGACGCTGCATACGACCTCAAGAAGGATTTGGTGGACAGGGACTTCTATCTCGATCTAGCCAATGAGTATGGTGGACCGGTCCTCGAATTTGGCTGCGGCACTGGGAGAATTACCTTGCCGCTGGCGCGACAAGGTGTTGATGTCACCGGGCTAGATGCTTCTCATTCAATGCTGGAGGTCTTGCGCGCCAAGCTCGCCAAAGAACGTGAAAGCGTACGACGGCGAACACGAGTTATAGAGGGAGATTTTCGGACCCATTATTTGGGTGATCAATTTTCCTTGATAGTAATTCCATTCAGACCCATGCAGCATATGTACACTACGGAAGATCAACTAGCGGCCCTGAAAAACGCCGGGAGACACTTGGCAGATGGTGGTATCCTCGCGTTCGATGTGTTCAATCCCCGTTTCGACAAAATTCTATCGGGCGTCGGCGAAGAGTACTTGGACTTGGAGTGGCCTGCACAAGATGGGACGGATCGGATGATCCGACGGTACTTTGTAAAGGACGAGATTGACCTGATCAATCTGAATTTCTCGGGTAGGTTTATCTTCCGGTTGTGTGAGGGTGATAAAGTTCTGTCTGAGGAAGTGTAGCCGTTGAAGATGAGTTTCTATACTTATCCTCACCTCAAAGTGCTTTTCTGCGCTGCAGGTCTTGAAAGTGTAGGAGAATTCGGATCATTTGATCGGAGACCAATAGGGCCCGAGGCGCCCGAAATGATATTCCTACTGAAGCGTCGACAATAGTTTTTTTTCGAAGCCGCCTGTAGAGGCGTTACCCTTGGTCGTCGCATCTCATCTCATTGATGCGTCGCTCTCGCGCTTGCGAGGCCGGGCGCTTCGGTGCCCGAATCTGGGGGCAAGCCCGCTCTCGAAACACGGCACCCACACGGAAGTGGAGGCCACTGTTCTGGGCACCGCGGTCGAGGGCTTGACCATCGAGTTTTCCCGCTCCATCTCCGGCCGGCGGGGCCACTACGCCTGGAGCGCGGTCACCGACGGGGCTGGAAGGTTGGAGCTGACCATCTCCAGCTCGGACCGGGCTGGAGTGAGCGGCTGCTACCAGGCCCGGGCCCGCACTACCGACGGCGAAGTTCCAGCCCGTCGGCTTCTACAAGGCCCACTGGGACGCCCGTGACCAGGGGGGCTCAGTAGTGGCGGCGGGGGTCTATCTTACGCGCCTGCACCACCCCGGCGGGGTAGAGATCCGGCGGCTACTCTACCTCAAGTAGCCGGCTTTCGGCAACCTGTGGTACTGGGAGCCCGAACAGTTCGGCGGCGCTCCGCCTCGGCCTTCGGCAATGCGGGTTCGGCAACTGGAAAAACATGGGCCGCCATAAAGCCGCCGCCTCATTATGAGAAAATGCAGCCTACAGAAGTGGCCACCCCTGGCCGCTAATGAATAAGGAGACAAACATGAATGTACTGGTCACAGGTGGAGCAGGATTTATAGGCTCAAACTTTGTAAGATATTGGGCTGCGGAACATCCCAAGGATCATATTGTAGTCCTTGACCTCCTTACCTATGCCGGCAATCAAGCCAATCTGACCGATATAGATCATCCGTTCAAGTTTGTCCATGGCGATATCGCTGATTCAAGTTTAATTGAGAAGCTTTTTCATACTGAAAAAATCGAGGTAGTTGTCAACTTTGCAGCCGAGTCCCATAATAGTTTAGCTGTGCTAGATCCATCGCTTTTTTTTAGTACCAATGTTCTTGGAACACAGAATCTATTGGAAGTGGCTCGGAAAATGGGTGTGAAGCGGTTTCACCATATATCGACGTGTGAGGTATATGGTGATCTTGCTCTTGATAGTGATGAAGTGTTTACGGAAGAATCGCCGTACCGACCTCGCACGCCGTATAATGCATCCAAGGCAGGTGCAGATCATGCGGTTCGTGCGTATTATGAGACCTTTGGCCTCCCGGTGACCATTTCAAACTGCTGTAACAACTACGGGCCGCATCAGTTTCCCGAGAAAGTGATTCCGCGTTTCGCCACGCTTGCATTAGATGATAAGCCACTCACTCTTTATGCCTCAACAACAAATCAGAGGGAATGGTTACACGTGCTGGACCACTGTCGTGCTATAGACCGCATCCTTACAGAGGGAGGCTTAGGGGAAACCTACAATGTTGGGAGTCAGGTGGAAAAAAGTATTGAAGAAATCTCGGATTGTATTCTTGAGACGCTTGGGAAATCTCCTTCTTTAAAAATCATCGTTCCGGATCGTCCTGGACATGATCGTCGCTATCTTTTGGACTCGTCTAAAATCAAGGATGAACTGGGTTGGACCTCTGAGATTGAATTTGAAGCAGGCATGAAAGAAACCGTTCATTGGTATGCCGATCATCGTTCTTGGTGGGAGCCCTTGTTAGAAAAGGCCACTGTGGCAGAGGGAGACTGGAAAACCCACACACCTTCGGTCTAATCGGTCTCCTTGAGAAGTATTCAGAGCTTGACCAATAGATCTCATTCGATTATCATTGTTTCAGTTGATGATTCTTTCACTTTCTTGA
Source organism: Candidatus Latescibacterota bacterium (assembly GCA_965219385.1). GTDB lineage: Bacteria > Latescibacterota > UBA2968 > UBA8231 > UBA8231 > CBDCNM01. The sequence goes on from CBDCNM010000002.1 coordinate 262,989, forward strand.
GCATAAAGGATGGTTGCGTCGCATTGAAAAGCGGCGATGGTGGTAGTGGTAACTGGTTCGACAACTTGATCATCACGTCTATTGCTTCTGGAGGCTCTCAACAGTCCCTGAAAATTCGCTCTGACACCCTTAGACAAATAAAATTAAATAATTAAGAGGCTATTGAAGAAACGCGGTTTTGGGCGCCGTAAAGCGCCCAAGAAAAAGCACATTGGCGCCCTCTCAGCGCGATGCGAGGTCTCTTTTTCTATTTTCTATTTTGCAACAAGTCTAAACAAAAAGCTCAAGAGGAAAAAGTGATTCTAGCGCGGGCTCCCTTTCGCATTTCCTTAGGTGGTGGTGGAACGGATCTGCCATCCTACTATACCCAGTTTGGTAGTTTTATACTCAGCGCTGCCATCAGTAAATACCTCTACATTTATGTGAATCGTCCTTCCGCTGATGAATTCATTCGCGTCAAGTATTCCCTCTACGAGCAAGTAAGTACTCCAGACGAAGTCCAACACGATCTCGTGCGCCCCGCGCTCAAGCTGCTCGATCTGAGCGGCAGTCTCGAAATTGTCTCTATGGCGGATGTGCCGGCGGGGACAGGATTGGGGTCTTCGGGGACGTACCTGGTCGCGCTGCTTACCGCTCTTTACGAACTAAAGCGCGAAAAAGTGCCCACCCAGGTCCTGGCGGAAACCTCCTGTCATATCGAGATGGATCTGGCCGGCCATGCCATAGGCAAACACGATCATTACCTGGCGGCCTTCGGAGGTATCACCTGTCTGGATATCGAGACCAGCGGCCGCGTCAAGGTCAGCTCGCTGGATATTTCCCTCACGACCGCGGAAGAATTCCGCAGTAATGTTTTGCTATTCTATACAGGCCTTACCCGGCCGAGCCGGGATATTCTCGAATCTCAAAAGCGGGATACTGAGAAGGGAGCTACCGCGGTCGTGGATAGCCTGCATCGAACCCGGGAATTGGGCTACCGCATCAAGGAAGCCCTGGAGGAAGGGGATCTGGATCGCTTCGGGCTGCTGCTCGACGAACACTGGCAAAACAAGAAGCGTCGTTCCGACCAGATCAGTGATTCGCGAATTGATGAGTGGTACGCACTCGCCAGAGAACAGGGCGCTTTAGGAGGCAAGATTATAGGAGCGGGTGGTGGAGGATTTCTGATGCTGTATTGTGCCGCTAATAACAAAGCCAATCTACGCCGGACCCTTTCCGACGCTGGTTTGCGAGAGATGTCCTATGACTTTGATTTCGAGGGAGCCAAAACAATAGTCAATTTATGATGCAGCCTTGCAAGCCGGACCTTCAGCCATGATTAAACCATATGACGTAGTAATAGAGGAGAAGAGGAAGGATGTATGTTGGTCTGGTCGGCTGCGGTCAGATTGGCCGCAGACGGGCGGAGGTGATACGTCGATCGGCCAGTGACGAGCTGGTGGTTGTAGCGGATGTGGCCGAGGCCAGGGCTCGTGCGCTAGCCAATGAGATGGGGTGCCAGGTGGCGAGTACCTGGGAGCAAGTTGTGACCAGGGCGGATGTGGATGCGGTGATTGTGGCGACTACCCACGACTGGCTGGCATCTATAGCGACGGAAGGGTTGAGGAACGGAAAACACGTCCTGGTAGAAAAACCCATGGCCCGGACTCCGGCAGAAGCAGAGGCCGTTCTGCAGGCGGCAACCGGATCGTTGGTTGTAAAGGTCGGCTTTAACCACCGGCACCATGCCGCTGTCTGGAGAGCTCGAGAGCTTTTTGAGCAGGGCGCGATTGGCCGGCTTCTTTTTATTCGTTGCAGGTACGGCCATGGAGGCCGGCCTGGATACGAGCAGGAATGGCGTCTGGATCCGCAGAAATCCGGAGGCGGGGAACTGCTGGACCAGGGTATCCACGCCCTAGACCTTTGCCGCTGGCTTCTGGGCGACTTTTCAGAGGTTAGCAGCTTCATCGGAACCTACGTCTGGACCACTGCGGAACAGGCGACAGTGCATGGCAATCAGGCGCCTTCTGCTGGTGGAGTCGAGGACAACGCCTTTGTGTTATTGCGCACGGTTAAAGGTCAGGTGGCTTCTCTCCATGTCAGTTGGACCCAGTGGAAAAATTTGTTCTCTTTTGAAATCTTCGGCCAGGAGGGCTACCTCATCATCGAAGGGCTTGGGGGGAGCTATGGAGCTGAACAGCTGAAAGTCGGGCTAAGAAATATGCAGGGCGGCCCCGCGCGGGAAGAAATCTTGAACTTTCCGGAAAGGGATGTATCCTGGGAAGCCGAGTGGGAGGAGTTCAGCGCTGCTATCCAGGAAGGCCGGCAGCCCCTGGCCAACGGCCATGACGGATACCAGGCTCTCAAGGCGATCCACAGTGCCTACGAAGCGGCGCGCACGGGGACCGTGGTCAGAATCTGAGCATCTCGTTGCGCAGGAATCCTAGGTAAAGGCAGGATTTTTGAGGTACTCTGCGAGGCTTGTGGCCTTTTGGTCACGACTGGATAGCAGGGGGTCGTCAAACGGCCAGTCTACCCCGATATCCGGATCGTTCCAGGCAATGGAGCCCTCAGAGGATGGAGTGTAATAGCCGGTACACTTGTACTGCACCTCGGCAAAGTCCGTCAGCGTGACAAAGGCATGGCCGAATCCGCTCGGCAGCATGAACTGCTTCATATTATCCGCCGAAAGTTCTACGCCTACCCATTGTCCGAACGTGGGCGATTTAACTCGCAAATCGACCCCTACGTCAAAGATCGCTCCCACTGTACAGCGGATCAGCTTTCCCACCGGTGCGCTCATGTCCTGATAGTGGAACCCTCGCAATACCTTCCTGTGGACTGGTCGCGAATGCCAAACCAAAACGACCAAGGCCTGAAGGCTGACCTGCGCTTGTATCCGTGAGCCGCTTCGTTGGGACCCCGGGTGCGGCTTTACATTTCTCCGGGAGAGCTGGGCAAGACAAGCTATTCAGTATATGGGGAAATATTGGTAGGTTCAAACTCGAGGTCGTTGCGCTGGGAGGAGAGCGGCGATTACAGGCGCTTACTCCGTCCAGCAGCCGGATACGAGCCCAGGCGGTAGGCTCGCGCCTGCCGCTGTTCGAACAGGGTCGGAAGGGGGATCAGAAGGAACCCCCCGAGAAAGGACTTTTGCAGTGAACGATATCACCGTACAATCGAGACCTATTGCCATTCTATATGTTGTATCTCCGCAGTACGTTGGGGGTTTTTAGAGCCGACATGCCGCCGATCGAATTCCTCGACCAGCAGGGAGCCGTTGGTGCTGTTAATTCCACAAGAGGCACATCTTGGGGACCTTCGTTTACCTTTGGACTGGGCGTTCGTTTTAGGGTGTTTTCCCGTTGGAGCCTTCTGCTTGAAAGTTCCTATAGAGCAATGGTGAACCGAGGTAAGCAGATCGGCGAGGTTCGTGTAAGCAGTACGGCAGGTTTGAAGGATGTTCAGCTTAAGAGGCCCTAACAAAACTCTTTGAGGTACTTCCAACAGATGAGAATACATCCGATGTCGAGAAAGGCTTCATGGAGATCACCTCGTCGCTCCCAGCGGACTCGAAGCCGACGGAATTGGTGCAACCATGCCAACGTTCGTTCCACCACCCACCGATAGACGCCCAAGCCGCTGCCGTGGGCTTGCCCTCGCCGAGCCAACACCGAGCCGATGCCCCGCTTACGCAAGGCGCGCCGATGGGCTTGCGAATCATAGGCCCGATCCCCTTGCACCCGATCCGGCCGACGGCGCGGGCGGCCGACCCGACCGGCCACCGGGGGTATGCGATCCACCAACGGCAACAGCTGCGTCACATCATGCCGATGGGCCCCCGTCACCCCCGCCGCCAACGGCACCCCTTGGGCATCGGTGATTACATGGTGTTTGCTACCGGGTTTGCCGCGGTCCGTCGGATTGGGACCGGTGTGCGCCCCCCCCCAACCGCCCGCACCGAGGCACTATCGACCACCGCACGAGACCAATCAATCCGGTCGGCGGCCCTCAGTCGGTTCAACAGGATATGATGGACTCTTTTCCAGACCCCGGCTTGTTGCCAAGCGTGCAGGCGACGCCAACAGGTCATCCCCGAACCGCACCCCATCTCTTGAGGCAAATACTCCCAAGGGATACCCGTCTTGAGCACAAAGAGAATGCCGGTCAGCACCCTACGGTTATCCAGCCGAGGCCGCCCCCCTTGGGGGCCAACGGTTACGGGGGGCAAAACCGGTTCAATCAAGGCCCATAACCCATCGTCGAGTAACGGCTTGGCCATCAAAAACACCTCCATATCAAGACGGTAGAAGCAATACCGAAGAGGATAAGAATATAATGAAGCCTATACGCGATTCCAAGGTTTTGTTAGAGACTCTAAGTCAGGTTTAGAATTCCAGCTTTGAACCTACCTTGCTAAGGATGTGCAGTTTACTCCAAAATCGCCAGTCCGTCAATCCGCAGGACGGACCGTCACCTGCGTGCTGGGATGGCCGATGTCTGTCCTGACGTAAACGATGGTCCGGGTTTGGTCGTCGGAGTTGACTTGCTGAATGATCTCGCCGCCCTCGACGGCATAAGTGCCGCTGGCCATGGCGAACTTGAGGCGACCTCCCTGGATCGCGATGGGGTTGTCGCCGGGGTCCCTGTAGATCGTGGCACTGAGCGCGGTTTCCGTCCCCTGGTTGAGGACCGCGGCCGGGCCACCTACCCGTCTCGGGCACCGCGTACGTCACCTCGAACTTTAGCAGGGTGCAGTCGCGCACCAAATACCCGCTGGCGACGTAGGTGTCGCAGGTGGGCAGTCGCGCTTCCTTTTCGACCACCGTGCTGTAGTTGGTCTGTGCCAGGACTGAGTCGACGGCCACCTTGCCTAATCGGCGGTTGCGATTCGATGAGGCCCTTGCCCAGTCTGGGGTCGTCCGCCGCCAGTCCCGATATCTCCAGCAGACCGATGAGTTCCAGTTCCGGGGATTTGGCCAAACCCCCGTAGTAGGTAGGCACCGGGCCGCGGTGGATGTGCCGTCATCGGTCCGGTGGGCTCGCTCGAGCAGGACCAGATCCAAACCGTACTGTTCGTCGAAGAAGGTCGGTGATCTGCCACGGCTCGCCGTCGCGGCGCCTCCAGGTGAGGTGGTGACACATAAGGAGCCGCAAGCCGCTTTGTTGGTGGGCCAGCAGATCTTCCTTGAGCCAGCGGTCCTGGTTCGGGCGGATCGCATGGGCTCCCCACTGGTCCGGGCAGTAGGGCAAGACGACGTGCAGTGAGCCGATGTCGCGGGATTGGTATCGTGTGCTGAAGTAATGTCGGTAATACTCGATGCTCATCGGCTGGTCGGGATAGGGCTCGTGGGGGTAGTGCCCGTAGTCCGCAATGCCCCCGCGGTCGTGGTTCCCGAGGCCTTGGAAGTAAGGCACGTCCAGGTGTCGGGAGGCGGCGTCGGCGATGCGGGCGACGACGCGCTCGTCCTCATAGCCTATATCGTCGACATTGGCGTAGAAGGCGGGGCGGATGATGTTGACCGTCTCCCGGAAGAGGGAGGCGATCTCCCCATCCACCGCGATCCGGTGCGAGTCGAGGGCGTGATGGAAGTTGCCGATTAGGTAGGTGGGGTCGGGATATTCCAGCAGTACGTTGACGGCGTTCAGTTGGAAGGCCGTCCCCAGGGAGCTGGACACCTGTAGGTCGTACAGCTCCTTAGCTCGACTTTATCCATTTATGTAGCGTACGAGACGGTGTGTATCAAGCGGTTGAGTAGGCTTCGAGGGATTTTTATCAGGTCGTGTTGGTTGGGCAGGTTGGAAAAAGCCTGCCAGAGCCGTTGTCGGACCCAGGCCACGGCATCGGAAAAGGTGGGTTTTCGTTTGCCATACCAGGCCGTGGCATGGCAGGGGGAGGCGCTTTTGGGGGCCAGCCGATTGGCGATGAGGGCGACCAGACTAAACAAGGCCAAGATGACCGGCGTGGTCCGGGCAATGGCCCGCTCATTCCATTGGCGTTGGGTTTCCATGCCCAGATGGGCGCGGGCTTCCTCAAAGGTAGTTTCTACCGACCAGCGTTGGAGAAAATAGGTCAGCATTTGCCGAGGGGACAGACGCACATCGGTCGAGAGCAAGGCTTGGGGCGCGAAGCGGCCGGCCGGGTCTCGGATCAGCAGCCAGCGGAGGGGCACGGCGGGCAAGCCAGTGTGATACCACAGCGCCGTTTGGCTGTAGGTTTCCACTGTATAGGGGCCGGCGGCATACCACCGGTCCAGGGTGAGGGGGTGCCAAGGGGTAGTCGGATCGTTCAGGTGCTGCTGGAGGGTGGGCTGCCGGGCGCCTTTGCCGCGGGGGCGTCCCCGCGTGTGCGGCGTGCGGGTTGGTGGTGGGTCATACAGGGCCGCATCCAACCGCAAGCGGGTAATCAGCCCCACGTGGGGCCGAACCGCGTCGAGAAAGGCCAAGGCGGAGAAGGTGCTATCGGCGACCACGACCAGCCGGCGGGTGGGCAGCCAGCGCGCTACCAGCTTGAGCATAGTCTGCCCCCGTTGCAACAGGGTGAGGGGGGTGCGCTGGCGCTGAGTATAGTAGCGGGCCGACGGACACAGCACACTCATAAAGGGTAAGGCCCAACTTCGATCCGCCCAAGGGATAGGCGCTACCAGCATCAACGACAGCCAGCGCAAGCCGCTAGCCTTGACCAGGTGGGGCCCACTCGAGCGGACGGGATCCCGGTAGATGCCTCGGGCCCCAATCTGGGCGCCCCGGCGCCGCTCGATGGTCTCATCCAGGCCCAGGACCAGGGGCCCGTGGGGGGCAAAGGCGGCCACCAACGCCTGGAGGAGTAGCTTACTGCCGGCCAGGGGCGACCACACACAGCGGTTGAGGATCCGGTGGTAGGTTTGAAAGGTAGGCTGTTGGCTCAAGCCCAACACCTCCAACACGGCGCTGACCGTGCGTTTACCCGGGGCTAACAGCGCCCCGACCAACAGCGTCTGAGCCTGCGGCCAAACGCGGCTCGAAAAAAGGGGGGCAAAGGGCGACAAAATCGTTATTATATCTTTCGGCAGGGGGCTCATCGGTTTCTCCTGGGCTGTCGATGCTTGGATACCATCAACAGTACGGAGGATACCGGCCTCCTGCCATGCGCGTTTGGATAAAATCGAGCTTAGAAGCTGTTTTAGAATTCAGATTTTCCACCGATTCTCTTGACCAAGAGGTGAATCATCGCAATGTAAATAAAGGCTTCGCTATTTCGGGGTAGGACTTCATAGTCCTTGGAAAGGCGCCGAAAATTCAATAACCAGGCAAAGGTGCGCTCCACCACCCAACGCCATTTCATCACTTGAAATCCCTGGCCTTCTCGCTGGACCACTGCCAGGTCAATTTTGTGCGTCCGCTTCAAACTTGCAACCCATGCCTTGATGGCCTCGCCGCGATACCCACCATCGACCCATAGCTTTCGAAGGCGGGTCAAGCCAGCGGCAAAATAGGCTTTGAGCAACACCTTCAACCCGTCCGGATCGGCACCGTCGGCAGGCGAGACAAACGCGGAGATGATAAGCCCCAAGGGGTCAACAAGGAGAGGGCGCTTGCGGCCATTGACCTTCTTGCCAGCATCATAACCCTTTGATTCACCTTGGGTTGCAGTCTTGATGCTTGGGCTGTCTATAGAGCCTGCCGAAGCGGTGGGCTTGCGGCCTTGACGGCGCCTTTCCCTTCTGGAGAGTGCCGGATGGATCTGCCTCCAGATGCCTTTTTTGCTCCAGGTGTTGAAATACCCATACACGGTTTGCCAGCACCCATACTCCTTGGGCAGCATCCGCCACTGACCGCCCGTTTGGGTCACATACACAATGGCGTTGAACCCCTCGCGCAGAGGAACCGGTGGACGACCGCGACTCCCGGGATGCCATTTGCGTTTGGGAAGGAGGGTGAGGAGAAGTTGCCATTGCGCTTCGATCAAATCGGTCGGATATTGTCTGAGCGTATTCATCTTCATCCTTTCGTTTCAGGTGGTTTTGGACAACCTGAATTTGGATAGATGAATACGCGCTTTTCAACTCTTTTTTTAACCCCTCACATTTTTAAAACAGCTTCTCAGGGGTGTCGGGCGGTATCTGGACGCGGAGGCGCCATCCTGGCTCCACGTCGTGTCGGATCATCCAACGTCCGTATTCCGTCCGCAGTATCCGCAGGGGGCGGGAGAAGTGTTCAGTGCACAGGGAGACAGACCAGTCCCGTACGGCGCCGTCAGCGTCGATTTCGATGGTGAGAGAGTCTCCGGCGAGGCGGGTGACGGCGCTCGTCAGTCGGGGAGACACGATGGTCGAGAACAGCGGTCCCGGGTTAGGATCATCGACAGGTCGGATTTGCCGCCCGACTCCAGGTCTATCTCGGTCTCCTGGGGGAGGAAGCCCCAACGGGATGCCCTGACGGTGCAGGAACCTGGGTGGAGACCGGAGGCGGCCGACAGGTCAATGTCAAAAGGTAACCGTTCACAATTTTTCTGATTGACCATCGGCTTCTACGGTCCGATTCTATGTTCCATGCCTACGACGGTCCCCGATCCTGCCTGCCCTGGTTGCGTTGCTCTTCGAGCCGAAATGGCCGAGATGAAGCGGCAAATGGTGGCCTTGCAAGAGGCGCTGGCTCGGTCGAGAAGAATTCATCCAATAGTTCCAAGCCGCCCTCCTCCGATATCGTCAAACCGCCTAAACCGGCGGCGAAGCGAGGGAAAAAGCGCCGTCCGGGCGGCCAGCCTGGTCATGCCCAATACGAGCGGACCTTGTCTATAGAGCAGGCCGATGTGATCCACGCGCATACCTTGGATCGGTGTCCAGGCTGTGCCGACGATAGGCGGCTCCATTTGGTCGGTGCGGAGCAGACGCGCTATCCGTATGAGTTGGTCGAAAAACCGATGTCTTGCAGGCGCATCAGTCCCCCCTCTACTGGTGTGCCTCCTGTGATCGAATCCAGGCGGCGCCCTTGCCTGCGGCGCTTAGCCAGGGGGGCCTGGTGGGCCCTCGACTAACCGGCTTGATGGGCTGGGGGCCATGTGTCCTATACGACCCTGCAGGCCTTGCTGGCCGAAGGGCTGGGCGCCCCCCTTTCGACGGGGTTGCTGGCCAAGGTCGTCGAAAGGGGGGCGCCCAGCCCTTGAGCCGATCTATCAGCCCCTACTCGAGGCTCTGCCCCATCAGCCGCAGCGCAACATCGACGAGACGGGCCCCAAAGACCAGGGCCATCGGTTATGGACCTGGGTGTTGGGCGCGCCCTCCTTTACCCTGTTTCACATCGCCCCCTCCCGAGGCAGCCAGGTCCTGGAAAACCTCTTGGGCGACGCCGGCGCCGCGGTGCCGGGGCACGATTACTTTTCGGCCTATCGCGCCTACATGCACAAGGCGCCGGTGACGGTACAGTTTTGCTTGGCGCATCTGATTCGCGAGGTGTGCTTTCTCACCCAGTCGACCGATCGAGCCATTGCCCAGTATGGCCAACGGCTCCTGGACGAGCTCAAAGCGCTGTTTGGCCTGATCCACCGGCGCGAGCACCTCCATCCGGAGCCCTTTCAACGCCGACTCGAACAGGCCCGCGAGCGCTTCTTGCAAAAAGCTCGACGAACCCAGGCCGGGGGGGCCGCGGCCAACCGGGCCCAGCGCTTGGGCACCCACGGCCGAGCTTACTTCACCTTTATCACCTGTCCCGCTATCGAGCCGACCAACCATGGGGCCGAGCGGGCGTTGCGCTTTTGTGTGATCGACCGACGCATGACCCAAGGCACCCGAGGCCGCAAGGGTCAACAGTGGTGTGAGCGGTTCTGGACGATCCAAGCCACCTGCCGGCAACAAGGCCGGCGTGTGTGCCGCTTTATCCAACAAGCCGTTTACGCGTATTTCCAGGACACGCAACCACTCTCCTTGATCCCGGCCTAATTCAAAAGCTGTGAACGGTTACGGTTCATGTATGCATATGTATGGTAGGCCGAAAAGTAATCGTGGCCCACGACGGCGGTGCAGTCGGTGCCCAGGATGTCTTCTAGCTCGCGTGCAACCCTCTTCATAACCATTCACTCCCGATCAAAGTCAGCAAAAGCAGAAGCGGCGTCAAGATCGCTTCCGCTCATCAGGGTAAAAATAACTGCTGTTGATCCGGGCACACCACGAATCCGAATCGACTGAAAAAGAGTGTGCGGGATTCGGCGCGACCTAGATAAAGGCAGGGTTTTTGAGGTATTCTGCGAGGCTTGTGGCCTTTTGGTCACGGCTGGATAACAGGGGGTCGTCAAACGGCCAGTCTACCCCGATATCCAGATCGTTCCAGGCAATGGAGCCCTCAGAGGATGGAGTGTAATAGCCGGTACACTTGTACTGCACCTCGGCAAAGTCCGTCAGCGTGACAAAGGCATGGCCGAATCCGCTCGGCAGCATGAACTGCTTCATATTATCCGCCGAAAGTTCTACGCCTACCCATTGTCCGAACGTGGGCGATTTAACCCGCAAATCGACCCCTACGTCAAAGATCGCTCCCACTGTACAGCGGATCAGCTTTCCCACCGGTGCGCTCATGTCCTGATAGTGGAACCCTCGCAATACCTTGTAGGCCGAACGAGAGTGGTTGTCCTGCACGAACTCGTAGTTTAACCCATGATCTGAAAAGTGCTGTTTGTGGTAATTTTCAGTGAGGAACCCCCTTTCATCGCGGAAGATTCTGGTTTCAATGATGATAAGGTCTTCTATATCGGTTGGGCCCACACTGATGTCCATAAATCCGCCTGGTTGATCTGGAGAGTGGCGGACTTGCTTTTGGTCCGGATTTTCCTCGGAAAGCCTCACCGCGTCTCCCCCTTTGCGGACGATTTGTAGAGCAGAAAGAAAAGCCCTGGATTTTCCAGGGCTTTTTTATATGGTAGCCCGTTTGCAACCCTCTTCACGACCACTCACCGTCAGGCCCGAGAGAAGAAAGCCTTGTATTTGAAGGACTTATGGAAAGTCGGGGCTTTGCGCGGAGGCAGAAGCGGGGTTGAAGCCAAATTCTCCTTTTCCGAATTAATGTCAGCAAAAGCGGAAGCGGCGTCAAGATCACTTCCGCCCTTCAGGGTCAAAACAGCCGCTGTTGGGACATGGGATCCAGGATCTCCGGGTCGTCGTCGTTGACGACGCTGTTCGGCAAGAGTAAGACCCCAATAAAGCCCCTAATAGACCCCAATTAAATACGCCTCTACTAGCTCGATTTTATCCAAACGCGCATGGCAGGAGGCCGGTATCCTCCGTACTGTTGATGGTATCCAAGCATCGACAGCCCAGGAGAAACCGATGAGCCCCCTGCCGAAAGATATAATAACGATTTTGTCGCCCTTTGCCCCCCTTTTTTCGAGCCGCGTTTGGCCGCAGGCTCAGACGCTGTTGGTCGGGGCGCTGTTAGCCCCGGGTAAACGCACGGTCAGCGCCGTGTTGGAGGTGTTGGGCTTGAGCCAACAGCCTACCTTTCAAACCTACCACCGGATCCTCAACCGCTGTGTGTGGTCGCCCCTGGCCGGCAGTAAGCTACTCCTCCAGGCGTTGGTGGCCGCCTTTGCCCCCCACGGGCCCCTGGTCCTGGGCCTGGATGAGACCATCGAGCGGCGCCGGGGCGCCCAGATTGGGGCCCGAGGCATCTACCGGGATCCCGTCCGCTCGAGTGGGCCCCACCTGGTCAAGGCTAGCGGCTTGCGCTGGCTGTCGTTGATGCTGGTAGCGCCTATCCCTTGGGCGGATCGAAGTTGGGCCTTACCCTTTATGAGTGTGCTGTGTCCGTCGGCCCGCTACTATACTCAGCGCCAGCGCACCCCCCTCACCCTGTTGCAACGGGGGCAGACTATGCTCAAGCTGGTAGCGCGCTGGCTGCCCACCCGCCGGCTGGTCGTGGTCGCCGATAGCACCTTCTCCGCCTTGGCCTTTCTCGACGCGGTTCGGCCCCACGTGGGGCTGATTACCCGCTTGCGGTTGGATGCGGCCCTGTATGACCCACCACCAACCCGCACGCCGCACACGCGGGGACGCCCCCGCGGCAAAGGCGCCCGGCAGCCCACCCTCCAGCAGCACCTGGACGATCCGACTACCCCTTGGCACCCCCTCACCCTGGACCGGTGGTATGCCGCCGGCCCCTATACAGTGGAAACCTACAGCCAAACGGCGCTGTGGTATCACACTGGCTTGCCCGCCGTGCCCCTCCGCTGGCTGCTGATCCGAGACCCGGCCGGCCGCTTCGCGCCCCAAGCCTTGCTCTCGACCGATGTGCGTCTGTCCCCTCGGCAAATGCTGACCTATTTTCTCCAACGCTGGTCGGTAGAAACTACCTTTGAGGAAGCCCGCGCCCATCTGGGCATGGAAACCCAACGCCAATGGAATGAGCGGGCCATTGCCCGGACCACGCCGGTCATCTTGGCCTTGTTTAGTCTGGTCGCCCTCATCGCCAATCGGCTGGCCCCCAAAAGCGCCTCCCCCTGCCATGCCACGGCCTGGTATGGCAAACGAAAACCCACCTTTTCCGATGCCGTGGCCTGGGTCCGACAACGGCTCTGGCAGGCTTTTTCCAACCTGCCCAACCAACACGACCTGATAAAAATCCCTCGAAGCCTACTCAACCGCTTGATACACACCGTCTCGTACGCTACATAAATGGATAAAGTCGAGTACTAGGCTGTGTACGATAAAAGGTTTTTGAGCCAAATACGGATGAAAGCGAGTATGATCATCGCCTGATACCTGTCGGCGTGTTTTTCATATCGGGTGGCAATGCGTCGGTTTTCTTTGAGCCGTCCGATGAGTCGTTCCACCACATTGCGCTGCCGATATAAGTCCTTGTCGAATCCGATGGCCTCAGGGGGATACTCCCCCTGCCGATTTTTTCGATGGGCGATCACGGGCTTGGTTCGCCGTTGGCGCAGTTTCTCGCGGATGGATTGACTATCATAGGCTTTATCACCGGCCAGGGCTTCAAACCGGGTGCGCTTGGGACCGGGTTTGCCTCCAATGGCCACTGAATCGAGCAAGGCGTCTACCTGGGTGGATTCATGCTGCTGACCCGGGGTTATGGTAACCGTGATGGGCTTGCCCGCCCCTTCACAAAGGACATGAATTTTGGTGGTATAGCCGCCACGGCTTTGCCCAAGCCCCTGTTTTTGAAGGCTTTCTTCACGGCTTATGGAAACACCATTTATGTTTTTTTTGCCCCGGCGGCTGCTTTATGCGCCCGAACGATGCTCCCATCGAGGGCGGCGAACGTAAAATCGATCTGATCCATATGGCGCGCTTGGGCTTCTAACGCATCCAGGATCTGTTGCCATAAGCCTTTTTGTTCCCAACGACGAAACCGGTCGGCCCCCGTGCTCCAAGGGCCGTACCGGGGGGGCAAATCGCGCCAAGGCGCGCCGGTGCGTAAAATCCAGAAAATGCCGTTGAGCACTTGGCGATGACTCCGATAAGGGCAGCCCGGTTTGCCCGACCGTTCGGCAGGTAACAACGGCTTTAGCAGGGCAAATTCTTCATCGGTTAAGTCGTAGCGGGCCATCGGTATCCCCTCCTTCGATTCAATGGTTGAAAGAGAGTATACCACGTCCCAATACTATTTCAAGCAATTATCGTACACAGCCTAGCCTCGTACACGCCTCCACCGCGCCGCTGGACCGCGACCAGTGGATGCCATGCCGCCAGCCTGCGATTTTTCAACACTGCTAAGGCCCTGCCGTTCGCTGGCGTGAGGGATTAGTTAGAGCTTATTCGAAAAGTATTGTTTAGATCAAAAAAATCTATACGGCGCAAAAAATAGGGATGTAAAAAAGTGCCATAACCATTTATCTTAGATGAAAGTTACTGACCGGTAATTTTCCCTAAGAGGACGATTATGGCACACCAATCGGACGCGCGTATGTGGTGGTCGGAGCCGCTGGTTTGGGCGGCCGGTGATTGTGAAATGAAAAAAGTCTTGGACGAGGCGCTGACCTTGTTGGCGCGGTGCCCTGCGATTCTCACCCGTATTGAAGCCGACCAGGACCGGTGGGCCAAAGCCAAGAAAAAGATACGCCAGGCCGACCAGCGTTGGCAAGCGGCCCAGACCTTGCCCCTGCCCGGGTTGGTCTGGGACGAAGCGCCGGCGCCGTCGGCCGATACGCTGGAGTTGGCCTCGGGTCGTCCGCGCATGGGGGCAGAGCTGGTCTATGTTTGCAGTGTGTTGCGTGGCTATTTGGGCTCGCTGACCGACCAGGCCGCCAAGGATCGGCTGCTCGATTCGACGACGTTGCACTTGTATTGGCATAGCCGCGGCCTGTATTTTCCGGGCTGGACGACGATGGTAGAAAATGTCAATGCCCTGTCGAAGGAGACCCGCCACTACATCCTGGATGCGCAACTGGCGATGATCCTGGACGAAGGGCTGGACGATTTTTCTCAGGCCCTCCTCGATAGCACGGCGGTGGAAGCCAACTCGGCCTGGCCCACCGATGCGCGCATCCTGCTGGGCTTGCTGGAACGCGCCTTTCGGCGCAGCCAACAACTGACCCGCTTTGGGCTGTCGAATATCCCTAAATGGTGGGTTCCTCAGTGGCTCAAGAAACTGCGTCAATTGCTGTTTAAGATCAACAATACGGTGGGCCAACCGAAATCGAAAGGGAATTTGAAGAAACACTACCGGCAGTTTTTGCATAATGCCACCAAGATCCTCGCATACTTCCTGCCCTACGGCGTCGACCGCGATCCGGTGCAGGAAGCAGCCGACCGGCCGCCTAGCCAGCAGGCCTTGGTGGGGCGGTTGTGGGACCGACTGATAGCCGACCTGAGCGATGCCTGTGCCGTTTATCAATATACCGAGGAGCGAATTTTTGAGGGCAAGGTGCGGCCGGCCGCCCAGAAACGGTTGAGTCTGGCCGACGACGATGCCGCCTTCATCACCTCGGTCATTGGTTACAAGCCGCAGCTGGTGCGCTCGGAGCACGGGTTTATCCCCGCGCTGATCGTGCCCCAGGGCAATGAAGCCGACAGCCCCCAGTTGGTGCCGCTGGTCCGACAGATCAAGGCGCGCATCGGCGTCTTGCCTAAAAAGGTCAGTGCCGATGACGGCTATACTTCGGAAGAGGGCCGCAACGATCTGATCAAAGACGGGGTGCAGCAGGTGTCGTTTAGCGGCAGCCAAGGGAAACAGCTTTTGTCGGAAGAGGAGTGGAGCCATCCCGACTATGTGTGCGCCCGCAAAGGTCGATCGGCCGTCGAATCGTTGATCTTCGTACTTAAGCATGTGTTTGCCTTTGGTCGCTTGCGGCGAAGAGGCCACTCAGAGGTCGAGGCGGAACTGATGGAAAAAGTGATCGCCTACAATTTTCGGCGCATGGTCGAGGTGCGCCAGGCCCGGGAAGGCCCCACCCAGAAAAAAGCCGCCTGAAAACCTCCCCAGACGACCGGCCGATGAGCGAACACGTCGCTTCATTAGGAGTCGTGCGGCTAAAAGGAACGGGGGGCCGATGCGCCGCCGACAAAAAGGACTCAGACCAGGCCACACCGGCTAAACAACCCAACAAAGGATACCTCGTTTAAACCAACAACAGCGAGACACAACGAAAAAGGGACTTTCACAAAAGGCTTTTCGAATAAGCTCTAGTTAGGCACAAATCTCACGCAGCGCCAGACCGTCATCCGCACGATCCAACAGGGCGAGGATGTCCTGCGCCCCTACTCTTCAATAATGCCGTGCCGATAGAAGGTACGAGCAATCAGTGGATTCCACGGCAGGGACTCGTGCGGTGCGAACAGTTTCTCCAGGGTCAACCCGAAATGCAGCGTGCCGGAAGAGGTCACCTCCACGCGGTCGTCGTAGACCGCCACGCCCACGGAGCCGCCGCCAATCGAGTAATCCCGATGGCACAGAGCGTTTGCCAGCGACTCACGCGTTGCCAGGGGTGGGTAGAGCGGTTTGTCGATCCGTTCGATGCGATCCGCTTCGATCCGACCGGCAATGGGCAGGGTCTCGCGTAGGAAGCGTTCCGCACTCGCGAGGAGCGCGAAGGCGTTGCCGTGGAACTGTCGGTTGTCCAGAAACTCCGTGCGGTCGACGCCCCGAAAACGGGCGACACGGAGCAGGCACTGCGGCATTTCGACCTCGATACGCTCGGCGTTACCGAACAGCACCACCGCCGCGCGCCACAAGACCCCATCCCGGAAAAGCCCCAGGCCGCGCAGCAACTCGTCGGGTCCCTGAGTCCCCGGGTCCTCCAATCGGCCTCGCCGTATCGCCTCCGCGACGGTGCGTCGGATCTCTGCCACATCGAGATCTTCGACCGATCACCCGGTGGCGGGCTGGTCCTCCCAGCGTTGTTCGCTGTGCATGCGCTCGAAGAGCATGCGGTTGTACTCGTCAGCCGACATCGCCACTGTGGTGTTGCCAACCCGTCGATAGGCGGTACCCCGGTATTGGTACGGTCTCGCAGACCCCTGACTCACGTGGACTACGACTACCTCTCGGTTTCCCGCTACTTGAACCCGCTCAACCGCTAGAAAGGCCGGTGGCTCGATCCTTTGGACTTCGGAGCTCAGCTCCTCAATCGTCCGCTCGCTCACCTGCTGGCCGACCACATCTCCCGTCGGCGTGACACCCAGGACATGCCCGCCGCGCTGGTTGAGCATGGCACACATTCGATCTCTCGCTTTATTGAAAATATATGAAGGAACGATAGGGTAAACCAGTCCAAGACAGGGCAGGTGAGTGACATTCACTGGCCGGGGACGGGCATGCCGGGGAAGCGATAGTCCTGAAGGAGGACCGGTATACCCTCGAAGAAGCGCTGGACAAGGCAGTGCGGGAGTTCGTGCCGACCAGGAGAATCGACAGGAAGGTAGGCAAGCCGCGCTAAGGAATCAGCCAAAGGTGGCGGCTGGCTATTTCTGGTAGGCCGTGTGCAACCCTCTTTATAACCACTCACCGTCAGGCCCGGGAGAATAACTCCTTTTTGGTTCAATGAGTTATGTAAATCCGGCCTGACGGAAGAGGGAGGAAGGAGGGTTGAGGCCAATTTCTCCTTCCCGATCAAAGTCAGAAAAAGCGGAAGCGGCGTCAAGACGACTTTCGCATTCCCAGGGTTAAAACAGCGTTATTGAGGCGTGAGGGCCAAGGATGTCCAGGTCGTCGTTCCCGAAGCTGGCGAGGGGACCGCCTTCAAGCAGAGGTTGCTTTTGTCCCCCGTTTGTGGTACATTGTCCCCTGTTGATGAAAGGCGGAGGTACGCTGATGCCACCTGTCGATGAAGGCGGAGGTAGCTATGGCTAAGACCGAAATGATCCGTGCCCGCGTTGAACCGGAGTTGAAGTGCCAAGCTGAAGAGGTCTTCTCCGAGCTTGGGCTGTCGCCAACCGAGGCGATCACCCTGTTCTATACCCAAGTCACCCTGCATCGCGGTTTGCCCTTCGCGGTGCGGGTTCCCAACGACGAGACCATCGAAGCGCTGCGCCAGGCCCGCGCGGGCGAGGGGCTCACCGAATACGCCGACCTGGAGGCGCTCAAAGCCGAGCATGGTTGATCCATGCGCCTGCTCACCACGAATCGATTCGAAAAGGACCTCAAGCGTGCCGGGAGACGCGGCAAGGATCTCGATAAGCTCTGGCGTGTCGTTGAGCAACTCTTGTCACGACAGCCCCTCGACCCACGGAATCGGCCACACCGTTTACCGGGTGATTGGTCTGCCTGCTGGGAATGCCACCTCGAACCGGACTGGCTGTTGATCTGGAACCAGGGGGAGGATGTCCTCATCCTGGTGCGAACCGGAACCCACGCCGATTTGTTCGACTGAGTTCCCAGCCGGAAGCCATTCGTCGGCTCTCGGAATAAGTCTCTATTTTTCAGCAGGTTACCGAAAGGCTTGAAAGCGATCTGTTTGGGGTAACGCGCTGTTTCTTCGGACCTTACGGCACAACTCCTGATCGGTATTGGCCGAAAGATTGCGACCAAAATAGGCAAAAATAGTGGACCAATGAGCACGTTATCCGCCAATCAACAAAAGTAGTACTATTCCCTGACTTCCAGTAACGGCGCGAGCTAGGAAACGTCGACATCGGGCGGGACGGGGAGGCGGCGATCGAGGATCTGCTGCGCCGGGCCGAGGCCGCGGGCGTGGTGCCGCCGGCGGACGAGGGATTGTTTATCGAGCGGCCTTGATTTTTCTAGCCGCGCGCCTATTCCTCCTCTGCGGGGCCGAGTAATTCGTCTAGTTTAGTCTTGAGCTTCTGCCCGTCTCCGGGCCGATACCCCTGGTGCTTGTACCATACTGTTCCATCGGTCGCAATAATCAGGGTCGCCGGGATGCCCACCAGGTGGAATTGCTTGAGCACCTCGTTGGTCTTGTCCAGCAAAACCGGCAACGCTAGCTTGTGGCGCTGCATAAAGGGATGCACCTTGGGCAGGTTCCTGGGGCCATCGACATTGATCGTCAGCACCTGTACACCGCGCTCGGCGTATTTTTCGGATAGGGATTGGAGCTTGGGCAGGCCCTTGATACAGGGCTTGCACCAAGTCGCCCAGAAGTCGAAGACCACCGGCCCTTTTTTGAGCGCCTCCGCCAGCGAAAAGGTCGATCCGTCGAGGTTTTCCAGCACCAGCTGCGGTGCCTTTTCTGCGCGGACCGTGCCGCCGAGCAGCAAGTAGGCCGCCAACGCAAAGATTGGTTTCATTTGAGGATGCCGTTCTCCATTTTGTATCTAGAGCAATTCATCTACAGGAGCCAAGCCATGCGTTCGATTTTCGTGTTCACACTGCTTCTGGTGGCCCCCCTCCAGGCCCAGCTACGCCTTTCGACTCTGACCGAAGCCCAAGTCGGCAACCTACCTGGCGACCAGCCCAGTGACCTGCGCACAATTTACCACCAGTTCAGCCTTGACTACGCACTTGATGCCTTCCAGCTCGGGGTCCGCGGCGAGACCTTCGGCGCCAGCGCACCTAACCGCAACTACGGCCAGATCCTCCAGCGCTCCGCCTCCTACCGCCGGGGGCCTTTCCGAGCTACCGTCGGCCATTTCTACGCCATTGTTGCCAGCGGTCTTCTCTTTCACGCCTTTGAATTGCCCGGCGTCATCACCGAAGAGCGGGGCGCCCGCCGCCGCTACCAGATCGTGCGCGACCTCGACGGCGTTCAGCTGCACTACCGTGCCGCCCGGGCCGAGGTGCTGCTTTTGCGCGGCGCTCCGGTCAACAGCAACCTGCCCCCCGGATTGGAGGGGGTTGACCGCCGCCCCGACGCGCTCCAGGGCGGCTCGCTCCAGCTCAAGCCGCACCCGCACTTCGACGCTGGTTTCAGCGCTATCCGCTACGAAATCGGCAGGCGGCAAGAAACGGGCGCGGCTCTCAACGCCCGCTGGCGGCTCGCGCCCCTGCTCGACCGCCTCGGCCTCGCCGGGGCCTACATCGATCTCCACGGCGAGTACGCCCAGCGGGACGTTGCGCTCGATCGTTTCTTCTCGCTCGACCGCACACTGGGCCGCGCCCTGTACCTTGCGGCCACCCTGGCTTCCGGGCCCTGGGGATTGAGCCTGGAGTACAAAGACTACCAGGACTTCGCCCTCGAGCACATCAACAATCCCCCACCCCTGATCCGCGAACACTCGGCCTACCTCCTCAACCGCAACACCCACGACCTGCTCGCCGACGACGAGCAAGGCTACCAAGCCGAGCTGAGCTGCGCCCTGGCCGGCGGCCGGACCCTCACCGCCAACCTCACCCACGCCGTGCGCCGCCGCGCTCCGGGCGCGGCCGACGACGAAGTCCTGCGCGAACTCTTTGTGCAAATGGATTCACCGCTGGGCCAACGCGTCGATGTGCAACTCTTTGCCGATTTCAGCCGCAATCGGATTCTCATTGACGACGAGAGCCGCTTTTTCGGCACGCGCTGGGCGTGGTCTCCGGACGGGTCCCACACCCTCGAGTTCGACGCCCAGTTCCAGGACGTCGATCGGCGCTTCGGCACTCTCGCCCTGCCCTACACCAACTTCTACTACGCCCTGGCGGCCCACCGCGCCCCCGGCCTCTCCGCCGCCGTGCAGGTCCAACGCACCTCCGACGAATTGGAAACCGGTGCCGATCCCTCCGGCGTGACCTGGTGGCGGGGCCTCAACCTCGGTGCTGATATCCGCGACGGCCACAGCCTCAATGTTTTCGCCGGCCAGCGCCGCTCGGGCCTGGCCTGCACGGCCGGTATCTGCTACGAGGTTTTAGGGTTTGAGGGGGTCGAAGTCCGGCTGCTCAACCGCTTCTTCTGACCTCACCTGAGCAGCAGCAGCTTGCGGATCACCACGTGCCCGCCGGCCCGCAGCCGGTAAAAGTACACCCCGCTGGTTACCTCTCGCCCCGTCTGGTCGCGGCCGTCCCAGCGCACCGCGAACGCCCCGGCCGCGGCGGGCCCCTGCACGAGCACCGCCACCGGCTGGCCGAGCAGATTGTAGATTGCCAGCTCGACCTGGCTCGGCCGCGGCAGCGCGAAGCGGATCACCGTATCGCTGTTGAAAGGATTGGGCGCGTTCTGCGCCAGGGACAGGCCCCCGGGCGCGGACGCCCGAGCAGACGCCTCCACCGCCGTTTCGGTCACCTCTTCCGGGGGGGGCAGCGCAGCAAGGGCCAGCACCACCTCGTCGCGCAGCTCGTCCATGGGTACCAGGGAACTGGTCTTGTAGCGGAAGAGGCCCTCGTGGTCGATGATGGCAAAGGTCTGATTGGCTTGCCCATACGCGGTTGCCATCCGGCTGGCGTTCAGCAAGAGGGGCATCGTAACCCCCTTGTCCACGCGCCAGCGGGTCCGCAACTGGGCCTCGGTGCCGTCCCACACCTCGGCCCCCAGCGCGATAAAGGGCTCGTCGGCAAATTCCTGCCAGATTTCTTCGAAGCTCTCGGCACGCGAGAGACAGGCCGGTCAGCTATGGCCGAAAAAGAAAATCAGCACGACTTGGCCGTCGAAGTCGCTCAGGGCCGCGGTGCCGCCGTCGAGCCGGTCCAGCAGGAAGGCGGGGGCCGCCTGTCCTACTTGCGGCGCCTGGGCGCCTAGGGCAGAAGCCCACAACACCGCCAAACTCGCCAAACGCAACAAAGACTTGCTCATGGTGAATCTCCTTAGTTTTGCCGCACAAACTTCTGCATGCCGTGGGCACAGCCCGGGAACCACCCCGGGGGATTGATGCGCTCGCCCGCGCTCCATTCGAATACCACAAACGGGTCGTCTGGACCAATCGCGCTCCGTTCTTGCCGTGCGGTGGTGCGGGCCATTTATTTTAACTTACTCCATGGACGCCTCAGCCGCAACCTTCATCTCTTGAACCCCCAGGCTGAATGGAGCTATAAACGCTATGAAACTAGTGCAATTCATCGATCCAGGCGACGGCCTGCGCGTCGGCCTAGTCGAAGGCGACGAGGTCTTGGACCTGACGGGCGCGGAAGAGCATCCGCGCACGGTGCATCAACTCTACTACTACGGCGGCGGAGACGAAAAGGGGCTGGTCGCGGCAGTAGAACAACGGCGAGGCGCGGCCTCGCGCCGCTTGCGTTTAGACGAACTCCTGGCCACTCGCGGCACCAAAACGTCCTGTCTAACCAAGCCGGTGAGCGGCCCGCCCGGGCATCCTCACGCCCTGCGGGTGTGGCTGGCTGGAGTCACCCACGAGGTCAGCGCCAAGTTGCGCGAGATCGAGGCCAGGCAGGCGACCGGCGAGGTCGTCAACGTGTACGATCAGAAGTACCGTCTCGTCGGGTGCAACCCAGCTTACAGGAACTCCTTTATGTAGGCGCCTGAGCGCTCGAACTGCTCCAACTCATAGGCGACGCAGGCTCGGGCACTCTCGCCGCGCTCGTGCGGGGTCTGCCAGGTGTCGGGATCGCCAGCGGCCTGGTGCAGGGTGCGGATGGCGTTTATGGCCTCCTGGAGAGGTCTCTCGGGAAAGGTGGCCCACCAGTCCTCTTCCAAAAGGCGGATGTGGCGGGCGACGCTGGCGCCGAGTTCGATGTAGCCTTGGACCTGCGGCGCCTCGCGGTCGAAGAGAGCAGTCATCTCCGGCCAATCGACGCCGCCGCTGCCGATGGCGCAGCGCTTGAGGCGGTAGCCGGAGGAGGTCGGGTGGACCGTGTAGTCCTTGATGTGGACGTGTTTGAGGATCGGCAAGACCCGCTGGACAAAGGACAGGGGGTGCTCGCCGATAGCCAAGGCATTGCCTACGTCCATGGTGATGCCCAGTTGCGGGCTGCCAACCTTTTCGCACAGCGACAGCAATTCCCAGGAACATAGATCCTGGTGGTTTTCGATGCCCACCGGGATGCCGTATTCCTCGGCTAAGGGCATGACTTCTCTGAGGGGCTGCACCAGGGCTTCGATATAGTCCCGCATGCCCTCGGCGCCGCATTCGGTGCGGTCGCCTTCGACGAGGCGGCTGACGGTGGTGCGCACGGTGCGGGCATTAGGCGCGGTGGGCCGTCTCAACGGTTTGGCGCAGCGGCGCAATGTCTTCGGCGTAGTTGTGGCCCCCAGTGTCCAAGAAGAGGTCGAGATCGCCGAGCGCCTGGGCGAAGGCGACTCATTCTTTGTCGGAGCGATCTTGGAGTGATTGGGCGGCAAATTCGACACTTGGGAGGCCGTTGTCGCGGGCCAAGCGCATCAGGCCCTCGGGCATATGGGGATCAATTGCGCGGCCGGCTTCGCGGTGGGCGCTGGTAAAGCTCCAGGCGCACAGGCCGATTTTCATGTGCTACTCGTTTCGGTCAACTGGTCGAGGGGGATACTTTCCTCGGCGCCGGTGGCCAGGGTCTTGGTCCGCACCTGACCGCCGGCCCATTCGTCGGGGGCCAGCAGGATCAGGCGCTCGGCACCGGCCTGGTCGGCGCGGCGAAGGGCCCAGCGGACTTTTTTGTCTTCGAGGATCAGGTCGACCGAGCGGCCGGCCCGCCGCAGTCGGGTCGCCACTTGCATGGCAGCCGGTCGGGCGCAACCCGGCGTTGAAGGCAAAGACCAGGTCGTCCACGGTCTTGGGGATAGCGGGCAGTAGCCCCTTGTCCTTGAGCAATTCGACGATGACCGCGTCGCCGCAGCCAAAACCGCAGGCCGGCGCGCCCTTGCCGCCAAAGGTCGACAGTAAGCGGTCGTAGCGGCCCCCGCCGCAGATGGCGCGCAGATCGCCGCCGCGGTCAAAGGCCTCAAAGACAATGCCCGTATAATAGGCCAGGCCCCGCACCAGGCTGGCCTCGAAGGAGAGCCAGTCGGCAAAGCCGTAGTCAGCGGCGAGGTCGAACAGGTGGCGCAGTTCGACAATACCGGGGTGTCGGTGCTGACCAGAGCGGCTATCTGGCCGAGTTCGTCGAGCGAGAGAGCCTCGATAATGAGGTCGACCATGCCGCGGTCCAGGCCCAGGGCAGCCATATCGCCCTCAATGGCCTGGCGTGGCACTTTCTCCAACTTGTCGATTCGGACGCACACTGGGGCGAATTGGTCGTCGGGCACGCCCAGGCCCTCAAGCAGGCCCTGTCGATTTGCTACCAATTGGTGAATGAGCCGCCCTCTCGCCTGAGTTGGGGACTGCTGTGCAATTGATTGGAATGAGTGGTCCGCGGCGGCCTCCTCGTCGAATTCGATTCCCAGGTCCGGGCGGGCGGCGACAGACAGCCCGCCCGGTAGGGCACCTGCACGGGAAAGAGGTCTTGCAGGACGGGAGTGCCCACCAAGCCGCCCTCCTGCACGGCGAAATTGTCGGTGGCCAGGTCCAGGTGCAGGCAGGCCGTAGCCGAAACCGGGCCCAGGGGATTGTGCGGGACGATTTTTACATAGTGGGGCTCGCACCAGTTGGCCGTTTGGTAGGCCGTGTGCAACCCTCTTCACGACCACTCACCATCAGGCCTGAGAGAATAACGCCTTGTATTTGAAGGACTTATGAAAAGCCGGGCCGTTCCGCAGCGGCGGAAGCGGGGTTGTGGCCAATTTCTTCTCCTTTTCCGATTAAAGTCAGCAAAAGCAGAAGCGGCGTCAAGACGATTTCTGCCTTTCAGGTCAGATCAGCCGCTGTTGGGACATGGGATTCAGGATCTCCGGATCGTCGTTGACGACGCTGTTCACCCTCGCGCTGACGGCGCGCTTCTCGTAGGGGCCGGCATGGAGTTCCCGAACCAGCTCAAGGAGCTACTTCGCCGGCGAGGCCGGATCGAGCCAATCAGCAAAGTGGTCGGGATCGACAATCGCCGGCTGTCGCTGGTGGATGTCGGAAAGCGCCGGGGAGGCCGCCGTAGTGATGATGGTGAAGGATTCGACGGATTCTCCACCCTTGTCCCAGCCAGCGCTCCCACAGAGCGGCGAACGACACAGGCGATCCGTCCGCAAGCGCCAGAAAGTAAGGCTGCTTGCCGGCCTCCCTCGGGGCTTCGCTGTGCGCGTCCGCTTCGTCCAGGGCAAGAAGGCCTGTCTTCGGGGTTGACCTCACCCACCACGCCGACGCTCCGATTGAACGGATCTTTCGGGACAGATTACTTACCCCCGCCCGTTCATAAAGTATAATCGTAGCGCTGGGGTTGCCCGGCTTCCATGGGTAGGGGCTGACCCCGTTCCTTGAGATGGTGCTTGTTGGATGCATCCAAGCAGACCAAAGGATACACCGCCGAATAGGGTTGATGGTAGACGATGAGCACCTCCTCCATGGCGCAGACAACCTCGGCGTTGGCCTGGGGGGGCATGCGCCATTGTTTTTTCAACCAAGGCTTAAGTTCGTTTTTTTACCAGCCGACGCACACTGCAGGCCGACAAAATGTCGGCCTGCTCAAGCCGCACCATTTCGTCGGCTAATAGTTGCAGGGTCCATCGCTCACGCCCGGGGGGCGTCTTCGAACCGGCCAGCATGCTCAGATGGGCCTCATGCCGACCATCAAACGTTTGATTGCCCGGATGGGAGCGCTTCTTTCGATGGAGGGCCCCTTCCAGGCCCTGTTCGACGAAGGCTTTGCGCCACCCGCTCGACGGTAGGCCGACTCACCTCCAGCGCTTGACTGAGGTGGGTATCGGTCCAGCCGGCTTGATCGGCTTTGAGTAGCATACGGGCGCGGGTCCGTTGTTGGGCCGAAGACGTGCCCGTAGAGATGAACTCTAATAAATAGGACCGCTCCGCTTCGCTCAAAAGGATGTGGTGCCCGGATGGCATGAAAACCTCCTTGAGATCGGAAAAAGAGCATGCAATTTCAAAGATCGTTCTTCTTGGCCCATCCATCAAATAAAAAAATTGGACTACTAGGTAGGCTTCCATGATGCCCAGCCGCATTGGCGTCTCCGAGCCCTGGGCCAAGGTCATCCACGATCCGCGCTCGTTGAACGGTTCGAACAGGTCCTGAAGCCGCTCCTTTTCCCGTTGGATGAATTCGCTCATGGTTACCCCTTCACCAGAATGATGTCCTCGACCTTGCGGCCGTCAGGCAGCTTGGAGACTTGGTGCTTCTGGAACACCTCCAGCAACCGGCTGCGTTCCCGCTCGCTGCCCACGACGATCACTTCGATGTTGTCCAGCAGCGTGATGGAATGCTTGAAGATCGTCTCGTTGCTGCTGTTCCTGGCGTATTGCTTCCACTCTGCCGGAGTACTCCCGAGATGGCTGGAAACATAGTCGTCCTGCACCTTGCCGAAGGCGTCATGGTTGTAGCTGATGGCGTCCTGGCGCCGCAGCAACCGTTTCTTGATCCGCCTCGCGCTCCTGGATCCAGATCGGATTCAGGTCCATGGACCAGGTGCGATCCAGTTCGTCGGACTTGGCTTTCCAGAGGAATCGCTCCATGGCGAAGTATTGAAGCAACTCGTTGAATGGCCGTCGTTCACTCCTAGACCGGTTGAGGAGACGTTGCCGGACGGACGCGGGCGCGTTGCGGGGATGCGTCATACCATTGCCTCCAGATAGGGCCGCATCACCTTTTCGACCCGGCAGATCCTGGCGTATTCGAGCAGTTCGCCCAGGTCGAACCCGTTTCGTGTCTTGTGGAGTTTCACCGCTTCCAGCACCACGTCCATACCGATCTTGTTGCGAAACTTGAAGCAGTCAGCCAGGGTTTTTTCGCGGCAGTAGACTTTGATGGGCACTCCATCAAGCAGATGCTTTTCGATGCCGGGTTGGTATGCTTCATTCGAGAATCTGTGAGCCCGGATGGGGGGATAGTCGAGTGACGGCACCCGTGAGTCTCTTGGTACCGCCACGGAAATCTTATGGGGAATCTGGGTCGTGATTCCATGATAGGCCAGCGCGGAGACGAGACAAACGACGGCGTTGGGGAAGCGAAGGCTGACCGTGACCAGATCAGGGTTGCCGAGCGGAGGTAGTTCCCGCAGCCGATAGATGCCTCTGCTGACCGGCTCGATGACGCCCCTGTCCTTGAGAGCATACAGCATGTAGCGTGTGATCCCGTGCGCGATGGCCTCGCTCATTCGAAGTTGGCTACCGTACCTGCGGAAGATTTCTTCAGGTTGTTCTTTCATCTCCGGCCCCAGACAAATCGTCTCCATTTGATTATAAATGGTAACAATATGTCTAATTCTGGCCAAGAAATCAAGAGAAACATCACAGGAACACGGGGTCCGTCATCACCGAGACCAGGGACACCGTCTCCTCGCCTCTGCCGCTGCTAGGCAGACAGACCGGGGGACGGTCGCCAGGATCTCGTTGGAGTCCGCTCGGCATCGCCAGGACGAATGCCGTCGGCACCCACAACGGGCCCCCCGTGCTCACGGCCGCTGCCGCTGTCTGGTGATCCGCCGGACCCCTGTGCCCCGCGGATGGATTACCTACCGGGGCGGGTTAGGAAACGTCGACATCCGGCTATCCGTGCGCAACCCCCACGGTTGCACTCGGATACCAAACGTTCCGCTTCGAAACGGAGAATCGGGGATAATGTGTGGGGCGGCGCAAGTGCTTGAAAAAACGCCAGATACGCCAAGCCCCCGAGGGTGCGATTCTCGGGGGCTTGCGTTAAACAACAAACCGCCAAAATTGGCAGCTGGCTATTTCTGGTAGCGGTGGAGGGATTCGAACCCCCGACACGTGGATTATGATTCCACTGCTCTAACCAGCTGAGCTACACCGCCATTTCACTGGGTAAGATAGAAAAGCTAGGTCCTGAACCGATTTTGTCAAGCTATTGATCCAGCATCTCATTAGAGGCCGCATGGCCAGAGGCCGCATGGCCTCAAAAATCAAAGATATCCTGCAAATCCTTTTCGATGATCCGGCCGGGCGCGACCAGGGTCTTCATGAAGTATAAAATGTTCGCCGCCGGCAAAATCCCCTCCTGGTCTTTCCTTGGCGATGGCACGTTTTTTGTTCGGTATTGCTGCTTATTGAAAATCCCTGATAAAACTGTGTAGTTTTCATCACAGGAGAGGGTGGATGACTTCACTTCTGGACGGAGTCCGGGGACTGGGGGCAGCGTTGCTGGATTTTGTGTATCCTTTGCACTGCCTGGCCTGTGGAGAGGGCATGGAGGAGGGGGAGGAGTACCTGTGCAAGGTGTGCTGGGGGGAGATCCTCGTCCAGCCCGGTCCCCGGTGCCGGCGCTGTAGCTGTCCTCTGGAGTCCGTGGCTGCAGTCTGTAACAACTGCGCCGTCTGGGAGCCGGCCTTTGAGCGGGCCCTGGTACTGGGGCCTTTCGCGGGAGCCATGCAACAGGCCATCCACGCCCTCAAGTTTTTGCACCAGCAGGAGCTGGGCAGGAAACTGGGCCGTTGTCTGGGACAAAGCCCTGAATTCGCTGGTATTTTGCAGACGGTGGACCTACTGGTACCGGTGCCCTTGCACCCGGCGCGGGAGCGCGAGCGAGGGTACAACCAGAGCCTCAGCATTGCTCAGGGGATGGCCGAGGTGATGGGGTGTACCCTGGATAGCCGTTTATTAAAGCGGTGCATTCCCACCCGCCAGCAGGCCAAGCTGGATGCGCGGATTCGTCGGCAAAATCTGCACGCCGCTTTCCAGGTCGTAGGAGACCTTCCGCGGCACGAGTGTATTGGGGTTGTGGACGATGTGCTGACCACCAGTGCCACGCTCAATGCCTGTGCGTGCGCTTTGCAAGAGGCTGGCGCCCGGAAGATATGGGTCATAGCCCTGGCCAGTCCCTTCCGGATATCCGCTTAGAAGGCTGCTTTGAACGGGCTGCGCTTGCTGAAAAGCACCCAGTGCCCATATTTTCTAATTTTCTAAGTTAGCTATGCTGCATCATTAATAATTCATTGGATCGCGCCGATTGTGCAAAGGACTGAGAATTTAAAACATGGCAAAAAAAACGGTTGAAGATATCGATGTAGCCGGCAAACGAGTGCTGGTGCGGGTAGACTTCAATGTGCCACTGGATGCGCAAGGGGTGGTGGACGATACGCGAATCCAGGGCGCGCTTCCCACCCTGCAGTACCTGCTGGATCGGGGTGCCACACTCATTCTGATGTCCCATTTGGGGAGGCCTAAAGGCAAGCGGGTGGCGGATATGTCCTTGCAGCCGGTGGCTGCACGCCTGGATGCAGTACTGGGGATGTCAGTAGAGCTGGCGCCGGATTGCGTTGGCGAGGGGGTCGAAGAGCTGGCCCGGGCCTTGTCCGCGGGCGGGATCTTGCTGCTGGAAAATTTGCGCTTCCACCCCGAGGAGGAAGCCAATGAAACGGATTTTTCTCGCCGTCTGGCCGCGCTGGGAGAGATCTATGTAAACGATGCTTTTGGCGCTGCGCACCGCGCCCATGCCTCTACTGAAGGGATCGTCCACCACCTGCCGGTGGCCGTAAGCGGTTTTTTGATGAATAAGGAAATCAGGTACCTGGACGATGCTTTGAAAAACCCGCAGAGGCCTTTTGTCGCCATTTTAGGGGGGGCCAAGGTTTCAGGTAAGATCGAAGTGATCGAGCACCTGCTCGACAAAGTGGATGTGTTGATCATCGGAGGGGGTATGCCCTACACCTTTTTCAAGGTAATGGAGCTGGAAATCGGAAATTCCCTGCTTGAAGAGGACGGCCTTGACCTAGCCGCTCAGGTTCTCCGCAAGGGGGAGGAGGCCAGGGTGGAAATACTGCTGCCCGTGGACTGCGTGGTCGCGGATCGTTTTGCCGCCGATGCACGGACCCAGGTGGTAGCCCGTGAGGATATACCTCCCGGTTGGGAAGGGGTTGATATAGGGCCACGGACTCGCCAGCTCTGCAAGGAGAGGATCGGCCAGGCCCGCACCGTGGTTTGGAACGGCCCCCTGGGCGTCTTTGAAATGGAACCCTTTGCGGCGGGCACCCGGGAAGTGGGCCAAGCCCTGGCCGCAGCTACTGAAAAGGGTGGGGCGATCAGTATCATTGGAGGAGGGGATACAGCAGCGGCTCTAAATCAAGCAGGTTTGAGCGATCGCATGACCCATGTTTCCACCGGTGGGGGGGCCTCGCTCGAATGCATGGCCGGTCGGGTCTTGCCCGGCGTTGCCGCGTTGGCGGACAAGGAGCAATAAACCCTATGCGCAGATTACTTGTGGTGGGCAACTGGAAAATGCACAAGACCCCGGACGAAGCTGTTAAACTGGCCCGGGCGCTCATGGCTTTGGTGGGGGGGACCGGCGGGGATCGAGACCTGGTTGTATGCCCTCCCTTTGTCGATTTACAGTCCGTAGGCCCGGTCCTGCGGAACACTCCTATCGCCCTGGGCGCCCAGAACGTGCATTGGGAGATGGAAGGCGCCTATACCGGAGAGGTCTCACCTTCTATGATCTTGACCTGTGGGTGCACTTACGTTATATTAGGCCATTCCGAGCGCCGCCAACATTTCGGAGAGACCGAGGCCACGGTAAACCGCAAACTCATAGCGGCTCTGGAGGTCGGTCTTCTACCGATTGTGTGTGTGGGCGAAAGTCTTGAACAACGCGAAGCCGGATGCGTGGAAGAGGTGGTGCTGGGGCAATTGGAATCCGCGCTGTGCTCTGTGGCGCAAAAGGAGATCCCCAGAGTTGCTGTGGCCTACGAGCCCGTCTGGGCCATTGGCACGGGCAGAACAGCCTCCAGCGAGCAGGCCGAGGAGGTCCATGATCTGATCCGAAGGTTCGTGCATCGTCACTACGGCGATGGAGCGGCCGCTCGGATCCGCATTTTGTATGGCGGGAGTGTCAAACCCGAGAATGCGGCCGATCTTTTTGCCCGAGCCAACATCGATGGCGTCCTGGTCGGCGGGGCATCGCTCCAGGCCGAAACCTTTGCTGCTATTGCGAAAACAGGTGGTTGATTCTCATGGATATACTGTTGACCATACTCCACGTTCTGATTTGTCTTCTTTTGATCGTAGCCGTTTTGTTACAGGCTGGTAAGGGCGGTGGTTTGGCCAGTGCGCTCGGCGGCGGCATGAGTTCCTCTTCGGTTTTGGGAGGGCGCTCGGCCGCTACCTTTTTGACCAAGGCCACAGGGGTACTGGCTGCGGTTTTTATGCTGATCTGTCTAGTGCAGTCGTTCACCTACACCGCCCCCGAAGCGGATACTTCTACGGCGACCGAGCGCGTAATGGAACAGAGCCAGGGGTCGGTCCCGCCGCCTTCATTGGGTGAGGGGTTCCTGGAAGAAGAGGCGCCGACCGCGACCGAAGCGCCGGTCACTACAGGGGAAGAAGGCGAGGTGGAGAAATAAAAGCACTTTTAGATTTCTGTGCCGAAGTGGTGAAACTGGTAGACACGCTGTCTTGAGGGGGCAGTGCCTCCGGGCGTCGGGGTTCGAGTCCCCGCTTCGGCACCATTAGAATAAATCCAATTAAATAAAGGCACTTATGTTGGTCTGTAACGGACGATATGGGTGCCTTTATTCGTTGGGAGTTCGAAGATGCAGGTGGTACTAAGGTAAAAATTCCGGAGGATTAGTCGTTCTTGAGCGGTATCGCCTCATCTATCAGCATGACAGGGATATCGTCATCAACCGGGTAGAGATAGGCCCCGTCCTCGCGGACCAGTCCGCCGTCGATCTTCTTTTCGACCTGCTTGTCCCCTCTGTTTTTGACCTCGCCCCGTTCAATGCGGGCATTGATCTCATCAATCAGGCTCTGGTCGGCCAGATGTACGGGCTCCTTGGTTTCGGGGCAGGCCAAAATTTCCAGCAAATCCTTGTCGATCATCACTTTTTTCCTCGTAGTGTATGACAATATAGCCTGGATCTTATTGTAGATCCCTCGAGGTAGAGACAGGGCGTGTTTTCAGATGGTAACGCCGTTCTCTGCAAGGACCTGTTTGGCTCCCTTTTTATTCATGGTGCGCAGGGCGCGGGCGGAAAGTCGTAGAGTAACGGTGCGATTTTCTTCAGGGATGAAGATGCGCTTTTTGATCAGATTGGGTCGCTGGGCCCGTTTGGTCTTGCGGTGGGAGTGACTGACGTGGTTGCCCACCAGCCTCTTTTTGCCGGAAACCTGGCACGTTCTAGACATATCTCATCTCCTTGACAGACATAAAAAAATAACGGAGACAAGGAGATAAGTCAAGGGGAAGACCTTGACAAATAAGGGGATAGCCTCCACCTTAAAAGGCGTTGGAGCACCGCTCACCAAGGTTTTGCAGGTTATTTTCTCGCGGTTCATGAGAGAATCCGGTTGCCGTTCTAGTATTGCTTTCTTGTTTGCCCTCCTGCTGATGGCTGGATCTGTAGTTGCAGAGGTCGGGATAGTCCAGACCAGTTCGGCCCATTTGCGGATTGTCTATGAGGCCGCAGGTAGCAATTGGCGGATGGATACCGGTCGCAGCGTCCTTGTAGGTCTTCCTTTGGAAGGAGAGGTGGGCCTGCAAATCATAGAAGCCCAGGTCGCAGAGCAACTCGAGGCGGAGGAGGTTTTAGATGAAGTGGGGGAGGATCTGAGGCTGGATGGGCCGGCGTTTTTGGGGCAACCTGGCTTTGTGCGCGACCAGCGGGTCGTCCAGCTGGTCTTTGCACCCCGGCGGGAAGCGGAGGGTCGGATTCTGGTATACAACAGAGTGGTGGTGGAACTGCATTTTACCGGGGGGCTGAGTTCGGGGGGAAGGTGGGGCCAGGATAAATGGGGCGAAGAATTTTACCGTCGTACCCTGCTCAACTACGAGCAGGCCAGGAAATGGCGTCGTTTCAGGTCCCGCTTTGCCCCCAAAGCCGGCTTGCAGTCAGCGGCTACGTCGTTATTGAAAGTGGTAGTTCCCAGACAGGGTATGTACCGAATCAGCGGTCGGGATTTGGAGGCGGCCGGCCTCTCCCTGGAAGAGGTGGATCCAGCCCGGCTGCGGGTGCTGTACGGCGGAGGGGGGATCCTGTCCTTGAGCCCGGCGCAGGGAGGAGTGGAACGGGAGGAGATCGCCAGTGTCATCGAAGACGGTGGGGATGGGCGTTTCGCAGTGGACGATTTTATCCTGTTTTACGGGGAGCCGGTGTCGCGTTGGGAATACAACAGGGAAGAGAGCCAGTACCAGTACCTGAATAATCCCTACACCGGAGACAACGTGTACTGGCTGGAGATCGGGGGCGAGGAGCCGGGCAAGCGGGCTGCTGTGCGCAGTGGAGCGCTGCAGGACTCCAAGCCACAGGTGCCGCAAAACTATCGGGTGAAGATCCATGCAGAATCTGAGGATTTTATCCGGACCCAGACTTTCGGTATCAAATCCGGTTATGAATGGTATTGGCATGAATTTCGTCGCAACGCCCGGAATTTCTCGAATGTGATACAGAATGCTATTGATACACCAGTGAATATCCG
This sequence comes from Candidatus Latescibacterota bacterium, assembly GCA_965219385.1. Classification (GTDB taxonomy): domain Bacteria; phylum Latescibacterota; class UBA2968; order UBA8231; family UBA8231; genus CBDCNM01. The sequence continues at coordinate 295,652 of CBDCNM010000002.1, forward strand.
GCTACATTTTTTCGCTGTAAAAACCGATGCTGGGAAATTTCCATTAAGCCAGTTCGATGTAAGGTGGAATGACAAATTAATCAACCAGATCTCCTTTGAAGGCGTTCCGAGATTTGCCACAGAACTGGAGGCTTCGGAAGGAGCACAAGAAGGAACGAACCAGTTGGGGTTATTCCACAATGGACATGTCGCCCGTCTGGACTGGTACGAACTGGAGTACAGTCGTGAATTTGTGGCTAAGAGGGGGGAACTGATCTTCGGCTCGCCGGTCTTTGAAGGGATAGCCGAGTTTCGCCTGACCGGCTTTGCCGAGGAGCGTCCCCGGATTTTCGAGTTTTCCGAGGATCTGGTCGAGATCAAAGCCTTTGAATATGATGCCACGGCCGGCACCGTGGTCTTCCAGGACAGCCCCGGCGAGATACCGCGGCAATACCTGGTGGCCGGGCCGGCGCGGTGGAAACGGCCCGACCGCATCGAGTTGTATCACCCCGGCGCCCTGCGGACCCTGGGCAATGGAGCGGATTATTTGATCGTTACCCATCAAGACTTTGCCTCGGCCGCCCAGCGTCTGGCAGCCTGGCGGGAACAGGACGATCGCTTCGGGGCGCCCCTGCAAACTATGGTGGTGGATGTCCAGGATATCTACGACGAGTTTTCCGGCGGCTTGCTGGACCCGGCGGGCATCCGCAATTTTTTGGCCTACGCGGTAGAAAACTGGAGTCCCAGGCCTTTCTTCGTGGTGCTGTTCGGGGATGGTTCGTACGACTACAAAAACAACTCCGGGACCAGCCCGGGCAACTGGATCCCGCCCTATCAGGATGGCGACAGTACTTATGATGAATGGTACGTGCGCGTCATCGGCGAGGACGAACTGCCGGACCTGGCCATCGGCCGCCTGACCGTACAGACGGCTCAAGAGGCGGACATCGTGGCCGACAAGCTCATTGACTACGATCGTCAGCCCCAGGTCGGCCCCTGGCAGAGCCGGGTCTTGCTGGTGGCCGACGATCTGAGCAACCCTAAGTATCGGGATCGCCTGGAGACTTTTTTCCTGAACGATGCGGAGTTTCTGGCTGCTACTTTTCTGCCACGAGGACTGGACCTGGTGAAACACTACATCGCGCAATTCCCTCTGGAGGGACGGGAAAAACCCCGGGCGCGGGATGAGTACATCCGCCTTTTTAACGAGGGGGCGCTGATTCTCACCTACATCGGCCACGGCAATCCCGAGGTGCTGGCGCACGAGCAGATGTTTGTGTTGTCGCGCGATTTTCCGGTCCTGGACAATGGCCGGCGCCTCCACTTCATGTACACGGCGGCCAGCCAGACGGGCGTGTTCGACGATCCGGTGCGCAACTCCATGCCCGAGACCATGCTTAAAATGCCCAATGGCGGGGTGATCGGCATGATTTCGGCCACCCGGGTAGGGTATCACACCAGCAATATGGTTCTGGCCTACAGCTTTCACCGCCAGATGTACCGCTCCGGGCGCGAGCACGTGCCCGTGGGCACGGCGCTGATGGAAGCCAAGCAGCTGTCGCACTCTTCAGTCTCCATTAGGGGGAGGAAGAATATACGGCGCTACTCCCTCATCGGGGATCCGGCCACGCGTCTGGCCCGGCCGCGCTACCAGGCCGTGCTCCAGGTAGCCGATACCCTGCGGGCTCTCCAGGAGATCCATATCCAGGGTCAGGTGTTGCGGCCGGACGGGACGCCGGCGAACGATTACAACGGGCAGGCACGGGTGCAGGCCTTTGATTCGTCGGTGCTGAGCAAGCTGGACGGGCTGAACTACCAGCGGGTGGGCGGCCCACTGTTTCGCGGTATATTCCCCGTGGAGAACGGCCGCTTTACGGCCGCCTTCCGGGTGCCCAAGGATATCACCTACCGGGGAACCAATGGGCGGGTGAGCGCCTATCTGTGGAGTGCGGACCAGCCCGCGGGCTTTGGCTCGGTCGAGGGGTTGCAGCTGGCCGGCACGGCCGAGGGGGTCGAGCCGGATCAGCAAGGGCCGGAAATCATCATTGGTTTTGCCGGCCGGGAACAGGTTGAGAATGGACAGTTTGTCCCCCAGCGACCTCTCCTGCGCGCCACCATCCGGGATGAGAGCGGGATCAACGTAACAGGGGAGACCGGCCATGAAATTGTTCTGACCGTTGATGAGACCATCTTCAAGGTGACGGACGGTTTTACCAGTGCTGGAGGGAACTATCGGGAGGGGCTGCTGGAATACCAGCTGCCGGCTCTGGAACCAGGGGCGCATGTGGTTGGTTTGAAAGCCTGGGATACCTTCAACAACTCGGCTCAGACCCAGGTGGAGATCCAGGTGGGTGAGGCCGGGGATGTGGCCCTGGCGGACGTGCTGTTTTACCCCAATCCCCTGCAGGGGGAAGAGGGACATTTTACCTACAACTTGTCGGCGCCGGCCCGTTCGGTCCAGATTCAGGTGTTTTCGTTGGGCGGCAAGCTGGTGGACGAGTTGGAAGGGACAACGCAGTTGGGCTACAATCAGGCGGCGTGGCAGCCGGCGGTGGCCCTGGCCAATGGGACCTATCTCTATCGCATACAGGTGCGCAGCGAGGAGGATGGGGTCGCCGAACAGACTGCGGCCATACAGGTGATGAAATGAAAAGGTATATTCCGAGAGGGGGAAACGGCTTGCAGGATCGCTAACGGGATTTGGCGGTACAAACCGCATTGGGGAAGGAAATACAGGAATATCACAATTTCATTACGTCAAGTCTGAGGAGGACTTTTCATGAAAAAGCTTTACTCTCTTTTACTGGCGGGAGTTTGTATCTGGGGCAGCGTCCAACAGGCCTTGGCCACTCCCGAAAGCCAGGCCGCAGTGTTGTTCTTGCTGGTCGAACCCGGCGCCCGGGCCATCGCCATGGGCGAGTCCTATGTGGCCATCTCGGATGATGCCACCGCAAGCTATTTCAACCCCGCGGCCCTGTCGGGACAGACCAAGAAGGCCCTCAATTTCACCCACAGCAAGTGGCTCCCCGAACTGGCCACTGACATGTCCTACGAGTTTCTGGCTTATTCGCAGCCGGTGGAAGGATGGGGAAATATCGGACTCAATATCGCTTTGCTGGACTTGGGGGCTCAGGTGCACACCGGCGAACGAGGCGAAAACCTGGGGGATTTCAGCAGCTATGATGTGGCTGTATCAGCGGCCTACGGTTCGGAAATCGCGGCCAATATGTCGGCTGGAATCGGGCTGAAGTTTATCCGCAGCAGTTTATCTCCCACCTTTGGCGCAGGTGAAGAACGGGGCAAGGGTGTGGGCAACAGCTTTGCCACGGACCTGGGCTTTTTGTGGCGGCTTTCACCCAGCCTGACCTTTGGTTCCGCGCTGCGCAATCTGGGCCCCAAGATCGCCTATATCGACGTCAGCCAAGCAGACCCCCTGCCCCAGCACATTGTCGCCGGTTTGGCCTATAAAATGATGGACACTGAATTCAACGATGTACTGATTTCCGTGGATGTGTACAAGCCCCTGATTGCCGATGGCTCGTTCGCCGGCAACCTGGTCAAGGCCTGGACCGACGAGTCGCTCGGGAACGAGTTCAAGGAAATGGATCTGCACGTCGGCGGCGAGTACAAGTACGGTCTGTCGACCCGCCAGGACGAATCTTTTTTTGCCATGCGTGGTGGTTATTCGCTGGATAACGACGGCGAACTGAAGGTATGGACGGTTGGCGTAGGACTGAAGTACAATATGTTTCAGGTAGATGTGGCCTACATCATCGGTGATGGAACCCCTATCAACAACAATACGCGTTTCTCCCTGAATCTGACATTCTGAGGTGTTGAAGTGGCATTTGCCATTCATCCATCTACCGCCTTTTGATCAATTGTAATTTCTTGGTTTTCACCTTCTTTTTCCTGTTGGTGCTCTTGGGGCCTGCAGGAGAGGCTCCAGCCGTCCAGGAATGGAATATTCTGGTGTTGCGGGCGGATTTTCCCCTGGAGGAACCGGACGAACCCAGCACCACGGGAACGGGCGCTTTCGATCTGCGGACCTTCGAAAGCGCCTTGTCCGGCTATCTTTATCCTTATGATACCCCACCCCACGATCGGCTCTATTTCGACAACCATCTGGAAGCCCTTGCGCGCTATTACCGGATTGTGTCCAGAGGCGAGGTCGAGATCCATTTCGAGGTCTTCCCGCGAGGAATTGACCAGGTTTATACCCTGCCCGAATCCGCTCTGAGTTACGGTAGAGGCCGCACCCCGGAGGAAATCGGGACCAAGTGGGTCCAATTGTTTCGCGCCGCCGTGGAGTTGGCGGATGCGGATCCGGCAGGCCCGCTGTTCGGGGATTTCAATAGCTTCCTGGTATTCCATGCCGGCGTCGGCCACGAGACCGGCGCGCTGAACGACATCCGTTCGGTGTACCTGGCGCCCCAAGATATGGCGGCCTTTCTGCAGGAGCCGCTCGTGGTGGACGACGGGCAGTTCGAAATAACCGACGGCTGGATCCTGCCCGAGGCCACCAGTCTGAGGGGACAGGGTGGTTTGAACGGGCTGCTGGCCAAGTTCTTCGGACATCAACTGGGTTTGCCCGGTCTGTCGAATTTTGCCGATGGTCGGCCGGCTGTCGGGGAATGGAGCTTGATGGACGTCGGCGCCCATGCCCTGGGTTTTGTCCTGGTGGCGGATAGTCTGCAAGCTGTGGTGGGTTTTGTCCCGTCGCACCCCATGGCCTGGAGCAAGGCGCGTCTGGGCTGGATCGAACCCCTCGAGGTCCGGCGGGATACCACCGTTTCACTGGTGGCTACGGACCGCGACGCGGATCTGCCCAAGGCGGTGCGGATTCCCATCACCGAAAAAGAGTATTTCCTGCTGGAGAACAGGCAGCAGCGCGGCACCTCTGGTGTACCTCCCGGGGTCAGGAGTCCGTACCAGGGATCGACTATTGGGTGGATCGGAAGGGAACAGATCGAGTTTTCCCGGAGTGATGGAGCGGGTGTGTGGTTGGGCGTGGAGGACTACGATGCCTTCGTCCCAGGGTCGGGAATCCTGATCTGGCACGTGGACGAAGCACGCATCGAGGACGGATTCGCGGCCGGTGCCATAAATAACGATCCAGTGCGGCAGGGCATTGTCCTGGAGGAGGCGGATGGGTACCGGGATATCGGCAACCCCGCCTTCGCTCGTCTGATCCAGATCGAGGGGGGTCCCGATGATCCGTTCTACCAGGGGGGGCAGACCGCCTTCGGACCTGGGACCCGGCCGGATAGCAGGAGCAACGCGGGGCATGCCAGTGGCATCCATATTGAGGTACTTTCCGAGCCCGAGGATACCATGCGGGTCGAGATTCGTTTCACCGGAGAAAAGTCGGGCTGGCCGCTCCTGGTGAATGGGGGCAGCCGTTTGCACGGGGCGGATGTGGATGGTGACGGGGAGGTGGAACTTTTGGTGGAGGACGGCACCGGGGTCCAGGTGAACTGGGCAGATATGAGCAAAGCGCCCTGGAGACTGGAAGAGGTGAGGCTTTTGGCCAGCGCGGATGCAAACATGGATGGCCGGGCCGAGATTTTTGTCGTCCGAGATAAAGAAGTCGGTGCCTGGGAGGTGGAGTCGGGGGAAGCCCTGTGGACCAGCACCCTGGATGCCGTGCCCCTAAGCGGGCTCTTCTTCGGCACGGGTCTGGGGCTTTTTCCCGGGCGTTCCATCCTGGCGCTTAGCGGCACGGGTCTGGACCTGCTGGATGGAAACACCGGTGAGGTCATCAGGCAGGAGAGCGAAAGGCTCACCGGCATGACCGCGGCAGACCTGGATGGCGATGCTGCGCTGGAAGTGGTGGTGGCTTCGATGCAAGGGGTCTGGAGGCTGGGTGCAACAGGCCTGGACCTGCTCCAGGAAAACCAGGCAGGATCTTTGCTGCCTTTGGTGAGCGGCGATCTGGAGGGGGATGGTCGAGCCGAAATCGTACTGGTCGAACCCACTGGAGAATTGGAGGTAGTGGCGGAGCGGAATGCGGGATTCAAAGCGGTTTTGCGGGATGCTACCCAGGGGCCCGTCCTCGGCGATATAGACGGCGATGGGTACCTGGAAATCGTCGTGGCCGGCACCAGCCAGGTCCACGCAATCCGGCACAATGGCATCCGGCAGGCCGATTTTCCCGCGCGCCTGGCGCGTAGCGATGGAATTGGACGCCTTGAAGTCTCCGCCGTGCTGCTGGATTTGGACGGGACGGGAGGACAGGAGATTTTTCTGGGCACCCGCAAGGGGGTGTACGGGTTGGATACCAGAGCCACACTTCTGCCCGGGTTTCCGCTGTTGACCGCGGAAGCGGTGTCTTTTTCTCCCCTGGGGGCGGATCTGGACGGCGATGGCCTGCTGGAGCTGGCCGCTCTGACCGGAGAGGCGCTGTACCTGTGGGAGCCGCAGGAGATTTCGCCGGTCTACCAAGGGCGCTTGGCAGGGTGGGGGCAGGACGGCTATAGCGCAGCCCGCACCTATGCCCATCCCGGATTCGGCGCCGCGCCGGAGCCGGCGGTCGGATTGCTGCCCGAGGGAAAGGTTTACTGCTACCCCAATCCAGTGGCCAACGGAGGGTCGGTACACCTGCGGTTCTTCCTGAACCAGCCGGCCAGAATTGCCCTGGAGGTCTACGACGCCATTGGAGATCGCGTGGAATACCTGGAAAAGGAAGAGGGCCTGGTGGCGCCGGCGGAGAACGAAATTGGTTTTTCCACCAGCGGGTACGCCAGTGGCCTGTACCTTTGCCGGCTGGAGGCCAGAACCGCAAGCGGCCAGCAGGAGGTGGTTTTTGTCCGAATGGCGGTGAGTCAATGAAATGCACGGTGCTGGGGGCGCTCGTCCTCGTCGTCCAGATCCCGGCGGCTTTTTCCCAGAATCATCCCGAGTTGGACTGGCAGGAACTGGAGACGGCGCACTTTCGCATCTTCTATCATCAGGGGCTCGAGAGAGCCGGAGCTCGGGCCGCGGAGATTGCCGAAGCAGCGTATGGTCCGGTGACCCGGCTCTACGGGTACGAACCTGGAGAAAAGGTGCGGATCGTGCTCAAGGACTACGACGACTACGCCAATGGGGCCGCCTTTTTCTACCACGATACTATTGAAATCTGGACCACGTCCCTGGATCACGACGTTGATTTGCGCGGGACTTCGGACTGGCTGAGCAATGTGATTACCCACGAATTCGTCCACATCGTTTCCCTGGGCGCTTCCCGCAAAGCACCCCAGCGCTGGCCGGCTTTCTACCTGCAGTACTTTGGTTACCAGCGGGAGGAGAATCGCCCGGATGTGCTGATTGGCTATCCGGATGTGCTGGCATCCTACCCGGTACTGGGTACGATTGTGGCCATGTGGTTTGCCGAAGGGGTGGCCCAGTACCAGGTCGAGGGCGCCCGCCACGATCGCTGGGATTCCCACCGCGACATGATCTTGCGCACCGCTGTATTGAACGATGCGCTGCTTTCCTTTGATGAGATGGGGGTGTTCGCCAAAAAAGGTTTTGGCAATGAGTACGTGTACGATCATGGCTACGGCTTGGTCAGATACATCGCCCGGACCTATGGCGATGAAAAGTTGGCCCAGATCTGCCGGGCGATCTCGGGATGGTCGGAAATGGAGATCAACGGAGCCATCCAAGAGGTCCTGGGAGTATCCGCGGAGGAGCTGTACCGGAGCTGGCGAAAATCCATGCAGCACAGATACCAAAAGCAGGTGGCCGATCTGGGCGAGTTGCACCAGGGCGAGGCGATCGGCGACCAGGGGTTTTCCAATATCCGCCCGGCCTATTCGCCGGATGGCCGCTACCTGGCCTATCTGTCTACCCAGAAAAGACACTACGGTCCTCACCTGCTGGTGTTGCGGGATATGGAGAGCGGGGAAGAGAAGGTCCTGTACGGAGGGGTCGTCTCTTCCGTGAGCTGGTCGCCCGACAGCAGGCGTTTGCTTTTCGTTATGAAAAGCAAGGGGGATAAGTACGGGTCACGCCAGGCGGATATCTACCAGTACGACTTGGACAGCGGCGAAGTGGGGATCTTCTCCAGAGTACTATGGACGGTGCCGGCCATGGTGAGTGGTCATGCGCCGGAGTCGCCGAAAATCCGCCGTTTGAGCCATGGCCTGCGCGCGCTGTATCCGGCCTATTCGCCGGATGGGGAGTGGATCGTCTTTGTGCACAACCAGGGGAGCAGCAACAATCTCGGATTGATGAAAGCGGATGGCAGCCAGGTCCATTACCTGACGGATTTTAGCGACGGCACCCAGCTCTACACTCCACAGTGGTCGCCCGATGGTCGCAGTCTGGTCTGCTCCATAACGCAGGAAGGCCAGCGCGACATTGCCTTGTTGGGGGTTGCCCGGGAGAAAACCCAGCAACTGGCCGCGACAATGCCCCTGGCGGCTGCGAGCCAGGCGCGCTTGGAGGTTCTGGTGGCCACGCCGGCTACGGACCGCGATCCTGTGTGGAGCGCGGACGGCAAAGAGGTGGTCTTTGCCTCGGATATCAGCGGCCTCTTCAATCTCTACGCGATCCAGATCGAGACCCGGCAGGTACAGCGGCTAACCAATCTGGTCGGCGGAGGCTTGAGCCCCACACTCGACCCAGAGGGCAAGGTGGCTTTTGCCGCCTATGGCGAGAAGGGATACGAAATTCGCCAGATCGACCGGGAGAGGGCAGCGGCGGCAGAGCTACCCATGCGCCCGGGAGTGGATTTCGGCGATCATTTTATCTCCAGCCCCAACACCCCGAAGGATGCGCTCAAGGCCCAGCCCTATGGCATCGATTTTCTCAAGACCTCGCTGATGCCCCGCCTGATGTTGGACGAGGGACGTTTCAAGGGAGGGATGTACCTGAGTGCCGGAGATGTACTGGGGCGTCAGGCTATTTTCGCCGGGGCAGCCCTGGCGCCGACAAACCGGGACCGCGATTTGTTTTTAATTTACCAATACAGAAAGTGGCGTCCGACCCTCTTCCTGGAGTTCTTCCACCAGCGGCGGCACTCGGCGCGAGGAGACAGTTCGGAAGCAAAGGACTTTATCGTCACCGGAATGAATTTCGTTCTCAACCAAGTCAGTGTCGGTCTGCGGAGCAAGCTGGGAAAGGACAGTGAACTGGACCTGTCCATGACCTATGATCGCTACGATACCAGCATTTGGGGAGATGCCTTCCAACCCAGACGAGATGGTAGCATCGGATTTGAGCGCGTGCCGGTAAAACCCTTTGGCTACACCTATCTGAACGGTTTCGATCTGGGACTGACCTACCGCTACGAATCGGTGGCGCGACGCAGGGATCGAGACATCAACCCGCGCCAGGGCCGCAGGATCTACTTCCGCTACGACCGCATGTTCAATAAGTTCATCGAAGGCTTCGACGAGCAGAATACTTCATTTTTACAAGAGGAGTTCCTCAATCTCTCCTACAATCAATTCACCCTGGACTGGAGTGAATATATCGGCTTGCCCTGCAACAACACCCTGGGATTGCGCCTGTACAGCGGCTGGATCGACAGCAAAAAGGTGGATGATAAGGAAGTGGTCAACGACTTCTTCGACTACCATATCGGTGGCCTTCAGTACATGAAGGGGTACACCTTCTTTAGTCTGGAAGGGCGCAAGGCTCTCATGGGGCAGACCACCTTGCGCTTTCCCATCCTGCCGGATGTCAGGAAGCGGTTCCTCCATCTTTACTTCGACAAGGTGTACGGTGCCTTGTACGGAGATATGGGCAAGGCCTGGGACGATAAGTGGGACGACCTGGACCCGAATTTTGGCCGCAAGGGGCCGCTGCGCGATCTGGGAGGGCAATTGCGTTTTGATCTGATCTCCTACTACAGTATGCCCACCCGGGTGCAGATGGATCTGGCCTACGGAATTGACGAGGTGGAGTACAAAAGTCCGTGGAAGTTTTATCTTGCGGTGTTGTTTGGATATTTGTAAATATAGCAAAGGAAGGTGCACAATGTGGAGACCCGGTGCAATCATGGTGTTCAGCTTTTTTCTGGCAGGTCAATCCCTGGCCGAGGGATTGCCCAGCATGTTCGGAGACCGGCGCCAGATCCTGGACGCGTGGCCGGTCCTGGGCGCCGGTTCTCTGCAACAGGTAGAAGAAACTCCTGCCGCGGAGGAAATCGCTGGAGGGCCACCTGTAAAATCGCCGAAAAAAGCGCTGTTTCTGTCGGCTATCCTGCCCGGGGCGGGCGAGTTTTATGCCGGGGCCCCCAAACGCGCGGCCCTGTTCTTTGGGGTCGAGGCCGTGGCCTGGGGGTTGTACCTGAGCTGGACCGGCAAGGGGAACGATATCGAGGACGAATTCCGCGCCATGGCGGATTCTCTCTGGAATCCCCAAGACTACCTGGCTTGGTTCGACTCGCCCCAATCCAAATACTCGGAGACCCACCACGAACTGCCCTGTAAAGACCATGTGGATATATATAAGACTACAGGTGAATTTAGGGGTTGTGCGGATAGTGAAGTGCAGCAGTACTATGAACTGATAGGCAAGTACGATCAGTTCGTGGCCGGGTGGAAGGATACCAGGGACAGAAGTGGCAATCCTGTCCAGCCCACCGATATAGACTCGGTGGAAAATTTCATCTCCGAGCACAGACTGGATTACGAAGATCGCCGCAATGACAGCAATCGCTTTCTCAAACGGGCCAGCAATATAGCCGGACTCATCCTGATCAATCACGCGATCAGCGCCATTGATGCGGCGCGCGTAGGCGCCCGTGCCCAGGGAGCGGACCGGGCCCGGCTGGAGCGTCGGAGCCGGTTTCTGGTCGCCTTGCAGCCGGGAAGTCGCGGGCGGGTACCCATGCTCCTGGCCTACAAACCATTCTGATTCCGCCATGAACAAATGTGTGTTGATTGCGGTGATTGGTGGCGTGTTGATCGGGCCGATGAAACTCGAAGCCCAATCGGCGCGCCGGGCTTTCTGGTACTCCCTGCTGATCCCGGGTTGGGGACACTACCATGCGGACGACAAGTCGAGTGGCGCCCGTTTTCTGCTGGTGGAGCTGGGGCTCTGGGGTGGGTACTTTTCCTTTCGCCACCTGGGAGCGATCCGCCGCAATCATTACCGCACCTTTGCAACCGAGCATGCAAGGGCCCACCCCGAGGGCAAGAACAAACGGTATTTCGACGATCTGGGATTTTACGACAGCAGGTTGTGGCACAACCGGTTTGCCCACAGAGAGGACGGCCTTGAGGCCGAGTTCTACCCGGATACCCCCGACTACTTCTGGGAGTGGGATCGCGCAGAGTCGCGCCGGCGCTACCGCGAATTGCGCAATGCCAGCGAGAATGCCAAGCGCCAGGCCTTGTTTACGACCGGTCTGGTCATAGCCAATCACCTGTTCGCCGCTATTCACGCGGCGCGGGGGCTGAACCTGGAAAAGCAGGCGGATACCCAGCCTCGGGTAAAGGTAGAACTCAATACCGTGGATGCATCCCTGGGAGTGGTGTTGCGGAAGCAATTTTGAAATGCGCCGGGTACCCTGATCATTCAGTGTCTGAGGCGGTTTGTCCATGGCTTTGCGCAATCCACCAATACTCGGGCTTGTCTTTCTGCTCCTGGCCGTCTTTTCCACGGTCGAGGCCCGTGTCTGTGGCACCCGGTTCGTCGAGCACTACAGGCAGCGCTTTCCCCTGCCCGCAGCCAAGCTTCTCGCCCCCGAGCAGGAAGAGGGGGAGATTACCCTGGGCACCCAGCTACATTTCCTGGTTTTCAACCGTTTTTCCCTGGTGCCGGCCACCTGCCGGTACGTGGGGGAGCACGCTTATATCTTTGTCGAAGACGCGCAGTGGGACACCAATGGGGGGCCGGTCGTACAACAGGATGTGGATGAACTGGGCGAGTTGTTCGAGCGTTCCACCCCGTCGGATCTGGATCGGGGAATCTACAGCCTGGAGGTGGAGGCTTTTGGAGCGCCGGCGGATGTGGATGGGGACGAGCGGATCTTTATACTGATCCTGGACGTAGATCCAAGCAGTCGCCAGGTGGATGCGGTCGGGTTTTTCGATCCTTGGGTGGCGACCCATGCTGACCCCCAACTGCGCCGGGACACCCTCTATCTGGACGCCACGGTTGTGCGGCGGGCCCGCTATCTGGCCCGGGGCACCCTGGCCCACGAGTTCCAGCACCTCATCCATTGGGCCCACGATGACGACGAGGAAGTCTGGGTCGATGAGGGACTTGCCGGCTACGCCGAGGAACTGGTCGGATTTCCCGAAGCCGATCCGGCCGTTGTGCCGGCTTTTCTGAAAAGGCCGGATATCGACCTGACGGCATGGCACAAACAGGCCTACAATTATGGATCTACTTATCTATTTATGTCGTTCCTGGCCGAAAAATACGGAGCGGAATTGATTCGCAGGATGGTGGAGGCGCAGGGCAATGGCATCCTGGGGATTGACGAGGCCTTTGCCAATAGCGGTCTGGATCAGGATTTCGAGGGGGGCTGGAAACAGTGGATCGCGGCCAATTATGGCGGGGATACCATGTACGGATACGCGGCCCTGCAGGGTCGCCAGGTCCTGGCTGCCAGGATACCGCCCCCACCTCCTGAAGGGAGGAGGTTGAGACTCCTGGTCGGCAATCGGTGGGGGACGAGCAACATCCTGATCCGCGCGGAAGGCGGTATCAAATTGGATTTCTCAGGGGAACGGGATAAAGGCTACAGGGTATGGTTGTATACCATGGGTAACGACGTAACTCGCCTGGAAGAACTGGTGCTGGATGATGAGAACAAGGGCAGGGTCGAGGTGATAAATGTGGATAGCCTGGCGCTGGTCGTGGGGCTCACATCGTTCCAGGGGGGGCTTTTTGAGATCTTGGCTCAAGCCTCGATCCCCACTGCAATAAGGGTTCAGACCAGGCGCGATCCGGTGCAGGCATCAGATTTGGGCGCGGTTTACCCCAATCCTTTCAACGGATTTATGCGGATTCCTTTTCACCTATCGGCCGCGGGAAGCCTGGAGTTGAGTTTGTACAATGTTCTCGGGCAGCAGATCCGGGTGTTGCAACGAGGATTTCATCAGGCCGGTCGCTACGAAGCGGTATGGGATGGACGGAATGGAGGGGGTAGCGAGGTTGGAAGCGGGACCTACCTGGTGGTGTTGCAGACTGGGTCCGGGCGCGTGGTGCAAAGGATTAGTCTGGTGAGATAATCGGCCCTACTCACCCTCACTGGACCGCGACGCGCGTCGCAGCTATAGAGCATCAACCGTGTGAACAACGCGGTCAGACAGCGGACGAAAAAGGGGGAACCCATGGAAATAAACCCTGTTCAGTGGGCCGGCACGAGGTGCAAATGTCCGGCGATGCGGAGTTGCTGGGTGCAACCCAGTTTCAGGTAATAGGAACGGAAGGGTTTGCCCGAACAGGGATGGCAGAGGTTGGGGGCGATTTCGCACAGGGGAGCCAGGACAAAACAGCGTTCGGTGATCTGCGGGTGGGGCAGCTTCAACTGAGCGGTGTCGAGCCGGCGCTCGCCATAGAGCAACAGGTCCAGGTCCAGGGTGCGGGGACCCCAGTGGATAGAGCGTTGGCGGTGGTGTTTTTTTTCGATCTGCAGCAGGATTTGAAGCAGTTCTTCCGGAGCGATACAGGTCTGGATGGAAAAGACGGCATTGAGAAAAAAGGGCTGGTTGGTATAGCCGATTGGGGCTGTCTCATACACGGAAGACACCGCGTCTAGTTGGATTCCGGGCACGGCAGTCAACTCTGTGAAGCCGGCCTCGAGATAGGCCCGGCGGTCTCCTAGATTGGAGCCTATCCCTACATAGGCTTTTTCAGCCATAGGAGCGGTGCAATTCTACTTCGATGCCATCGAAGTGGGCCTTGGTCGGGGGGGTGGGTTTGCGCACTCGAAGGGTCAGATCGATGGGGGCAAAACGCTCACCGACTTCCTGGGCAATGTGTTCGGCGAGGGCTTCCACCAGCTTAAAACGTTGCTGTGTGACCACCTTTTCGATCAGTTCGTAGATTTCCGGGTAGTTCAGGGTCTGGTCGACATCGTCGCTTGTGCCGGCCCGGGACAAGTCGCCAAACAGGTCGATATCGACCTCGAAGTGCTGCCCAAGCCTGTTCTCTTCGGGGAAGAGGCCGTGGTAGGCAAAAAAGCGCATATTGCGCAGTCGCAGTACATCAGGCGGCATGACTGGAATATACCCACATTCTTTAGCCTGTCAATCAAATCGTTTGAGGGCCCGGTGGGCGATGTCGGTGCGGAAATAAGCGTTTTCAAATGAAACCTGCTCCACCCCCTCGTAGACTTTTTGCACGGCGGTGGAAATATCAGCGGCCAGGGCCGTGATACCCAGGACGCGGCCCCCCGCAGTGAGGAGGCGGCCGGCTTCGAGACGGGTGCCGGCGTGAAAGACCAGCAGATCCGCGCGGCCGGCAAAGTGGTCCAGGCCAGAGATTGTCTTGCCGGTTTCATAGGCACTGGAGTCGGGATAGCCCGAGGATGTCAGGATCACACATACGGCTGCTTCACCGGTGTTTTTGATCTCGATCTCGCCGACTCGGTCGTCACAGGCGGCCTCGAGAAGGTCGAGGAAGTCGGTTTTGAGGAGGGGCAGGACGACCTGGGCCTCGGGATCGCCAAAACGACAGTTAAATTCCACTACTTTGGGGCCTTCAGCGGTCAGCATCAGACCGCAGTACAGGGCCCCCTTGAAGGGGCAACCGAGGCGGCGCATTTCATCCAGCACCGGACGGATGATCCGCTCCTGCGCCTCCTGGACGAGTTCGGGGGGCATCACCGGAGCCGGGGCATAGGCGCCCATCCCCCCGGTATTCGGGCCTTTGTCGCCTTCGTAGATGGCCTTGTGATCCTGGGCTGGTACCAGGGTCACAAACTGGTGTCCGTCGGCAATGGCAAAGAGAGAGGCTTCCTCGCCTTCCATGAATTCCTCGACCACCACCTCATTGCCCGAGTCTCCGAAAATGCGCTCGTCCATGATGGCGGAAACGGCTTTCAGAGCCTCGAATTCGCTATGGGCTACAATGGCCCCCCTGCCCAAGGCCAGGCCGCTGGCCTTAACCACGACCGGGGCGCCCTGCTGACGCACGTAGTCCGCCGCTGCAGTACTGTCGGCAAAGCTCCGGTGGCGAGCGGTGGGCACCCCTAGGCGCTCCATTAAGGTTTTTGCAAAGGCCTTGCTGGACTCGATGCGGGCGGCGGCGGCAGTGGGGCCGAAGATCTTCAGGCTTTTTTCCTCGAAGCGGTCGACGATACCAGCGCTGAGGACATCTTCCGGTCCGACCACGGTGAGGTCAATCTGCTGTTCCACGGCAAAGTCCCGCAGGTGGATGATCTCGGCCTGTAGTTTCTCCAGGTTCGAGATCGGAGTGTCTACCCCGATGTCGAGGCATTCGGCGAATTGGGCGATGCCCGTACTTCCAGGAGCGGCGTAGATCTTTTCGACCCGGGGACTCTGGGCGAGCTTCCACACCAGGGTGTGTTCTCGCCCTCCTTTACCGACGACCAGGACCTTCATCGATCATCTCCTTTGAGTTGCAGGTTTATTTGTAACCGAAATCCTTGAGATCCTTGTCTTTATTGCGCCAATCGGGACGAATTTTGACCCACAGGTCGAGGTATACCTCGGCCTCGAGTAATTCCTCGATTTGCATCCGGGCCTGGCGCCCAATGGCGCGCAGACGGCTGCCCTTGTGGCCGATGACAATGCCTTTCTGGCTGGTGCGCTCGACGTAGATCAGGGCTCGCAGATAGGTCTTGTGCCGGCGTTCGGCGAATTCTTCAACGACGACATTGATGGCGTAAGGCAGCTCTTCGGCAAGGTGATGAAATGCAGCCTCGCGGATGAGTTCGGCTGCGAAAAAACGCTCTGGCTGTTCGGCGATCATATCGTCCGGATAGAGCTTTTCGCCGTAGGGGAGGAGGGCTTCAACTTGGTCCAGCAATTCTTCTAGGTGATCGCCTCTCAGGGCGGAGAGCGGGAGAAGGGTTTCAAGGTCGAATTCGGCCCGCCGAGTTTCCAACTCGGTCTCGATCTGTTCGGGAGGGAGCAGGTCAATCTTGTTCAGGGCAGCGACGATAGGGACCTTGACCTGGCCGATGAATTCGCGGACCAGTTCACCTTTGTCCTGCGTCCGACTTGCATCGATGAGGAGGAGGACCAGGTCCGCTTCGCGCGCGGCCAGGGCGATCTGGTGTTCCATGGTCTCGTGGAGCTTGTAGCGCGGTTCGAGCAGGCCCGGGGTATCCATGAGAATGATCTGGCTATGGGGCCGGGTCAGGATGCCGAGGATCCGGCTCCGGGTTGTTTGAGGCCTGGGGGTTACGATGGACAACCGCTGGCCGATAAATGCGTTGAACAGGGTGGACTTGCCCGCGTTGGGGCGACTGACCAGGGCAATATATCCACATCGGGGCGGCCGGGAATCGCTCACGGATGACTCAGAAGCGCAGGCCGGCTGAGAAGCGGTAGATCGCTTCGAGGGCGTCGTGCTGGAGGTAAGCCAGGTCCAGTTGAAGACGTTTGTGCGGAAGAAGCCCAAAGCCCAGGGCCTGTCTGGCGTCCTCAATCCCCGCTCGTAGAGCTATGATTCTGTACCAGTACTCCACACCGACGTTCAAGGGTTTGGTTCCGGATTCATCCACGGCGTCGCCGCCGGCTCTGGAGGCGATACCTAATGTAGCCTGGCCGCCGGCCAGGGGATGAGAATAGGCCAGGCCCAGCAGCACCGAGGGCCGGATGCTGTCCGTGGTATTGGTGTCCCACGCGATCGGAGTGGTGGTGATATCTCTGATATTGGCGGCCAGGATAAGGCGAGGGCCGAGGCGGTAGCGCAACCCCAGGTCCAGGCCAAAACCATAGGCACTGCTGAAATTGCCGACGCTGCGGTAGATCAATTTGAGACTGCTCCCCAGTGACAGGCGGCCGGAGAGGCGATGCCCGGCGGAAAGATAAAGGGCGTAATCGGAACTGTTGAACGTGGAGGAAACCACCGGCCGATTATCCGGTCCCAGGGCGCTGCCAGGGTCCTGCAAGGTGGTCTCCTTGAGATCGTTGACGCCCACCCGGATCAAGCTGAGAGACAGGCCGTGGATCCGCTTGCCTCTCAGGGCCAGGGCCAAATAGTCTTGCTGAACCAGGCTCGAGAAACGCTCGGCGTGCATGAGGTGGACCTGGCGCTCTTTGAGGGTGGCCAGTGCAGCGGCATTCCAGTACCCGGCCGTGGCATCGTCGGCCAGGGCCACGTAGGCACTACCCAGCGCCAGGGCGCGAGCTCCTGTGCCCAGCGCCAGAAACTCCCCGGCATAGCTGGAAGCCGCGGTCAGGGGCCGGATCAGGAGCATAACCAGACCGGCGGATAGAATGAGATATCGAGGCATATAACCTGTGAAAATGCGACTGAGATCAAATAAAAAATACTAACAGAAGAAACCGGTAGTGTCAAGTGGCACTGCCCTTGAAATCGCCCCAAAATAGCGGTGTAGGATTTGTAGTGTTAGGAGATCAGGACGATTTGCAGGTCCATGACGTTGGTATTGGTAGGGCCGGTGATAATCAGGTCGTCCAAGGCTTTAAAAAAGGGGTAGGAGTTGTTCTGCTCCAGGTGCTCGGCAGCGGATAGACCAACTTTGTGTCCACGTTCCACAGTCGTACCATCGGCGAGGGCGCCGGCCGCATCTGTGGGGCCATCGGTGCCGTCGGTGCCGCCGCTGAGCAAGGTGATATGGTCCCAGCTTTGCAGGCGCAGGGCGGCGGCCAGAGCAAATTCCTGGTTGCGGCCCCCTTTGCCTTGGCCGCGCAAGGTTACGGTGGTTTCGCCACCGCTGATGATGCAGGCTGGCGTGGGTATGGGTTGGCCCGATGTGAGGATTTCCTGAGCAATCGCTGTGTGGACCGCTGCTACTTCCCTGGTCTCGCCTTCGATCCGGGACGAAAGCACCAGGGTATGATAGCCGTGGTCCCGGGCGATCTGTTGGGCTGCCGCGATCGCCAGAGCATTGTTGCCAATTACCCGGGTCTGGACCCGCTCAAAGCAGGGATCCCCGACTTTAGGAGTCTCTGGAAGTCGTCCCTGAGCTCCAGCCTGGAGGTGTTGGTACACCGCCGTCGGGAGTTGCTGGCCGAGCTGGTAGCCTTCGAGGATGTCCAGGCAATCCGCAAAACGGGTGGAGTCGGGGTGAGTGGGACCTGAAGCGATGGTATCGAGAGGATCTCCGATGACATCTGAAAGCATCAGAGAAACGACCTGAGCGGGAAAGGCCAAACGGGCGAGGTGCCCGCCTTTTGTCCTGGATAGATGCTTGCGGATGGCATTGATCTCATTGATGGAGGCACCACAGGCCAGGAGCATTTGTGTGGTTTCCTGCTTTTCGGCCAGAGAGATGCCTTCTATGGGAGCGGGCATGAGGGCGGATCCGCCTCCCGAGAACAGACAGAGGACCAGGGTCTCCTCATCCGTTTCCTGGAGCAGGGAGACCATCCGCTCTGTGCCGGCCACCCCGACCTGATCGGGTAAGGGGTGGTCGCACTCTGTGGTGGAGATGCGGCTGAGGGGAAGACCATGGTCGTACTTGGTGTTGATGGCACCCGTCGTGATGTGGTCTCCCAGAATCTCTTCCACAGCCGCGGCCATGGCCGGCGTGGCCTTGCCGGCGCCTACGACTAGGATTTTGGAAAACTGTCGGAGCGAAAAATCGGCGTCGACAAGCCGCAGGTGGTCGCCTTCCAGAACCAGTGTACGGGAAATGCAGCGCCGCGGATCGGCTGCTTGCAGACCGGCGCGGAAAATATCGAGGGCATCCTCGCGCCGTTGTGTCCTTTGAGCAGTTTCTTCCATTGGAGCTTCAGAAACGGCGCATGAGCCCCACTACCTTGCCGGCGATGCGAAAATCCTGGTCGTCGTGGGAGACCACAATGGGCTCGAAGGCTTCGTTTTCGGGCAATAGGCGGATACAGGCCGTATCTGGAGCATACCGCTTGACCGTGGCCTCTTCGCCGAGAAGGGCGACGACGATATCGCCGTGGTCGGCGTTTTCTTGTTGCCGGGCGAGTACAATATCGCCTTCGAGAATACCTGCGTCTTTCATGCTTTCGCCGTGTACCTTCAAGGCAAAGGTAGTGCCAGAGGCCGGCAACAAGGACTGATCTACCTGCATGGTACTCTCGATATTCTGGGTTGCCAGGATGGGTTCGCCAGCTGCTACCCGCCCGATCAACGGCACGTCGCAGATATTCTCGGAAAGGTGCTCGCGTTCGACGTAGTCGGCCAGTTCAATTCCTCTGGATAGTCGCGCATGACGGCGGATATGTCCTTTTTTTTCCAGCGCGGCCAGGGTGGTGCGCACCCCATTGGTGGAATTGATATCAAAGACCTCCATAATCTCCCGGATCGTGGGTGGTGCGCCCCGGGATTTAATGGTCTGGGCAATAAACTCGAATATGGCTTGTTGGCGTTCAGTCAATGGCTTGCGCATGGGTATTTGCCTCCGGAATGCACGATGGGAAAAGATCAACCACTGCTAATATATATACTGCACATTAGTTCATTTGTCAAGATAAAATTCGTGCTTTTATCTCGAAGCGAGAGTTTTTAACTATGGGGTTATCACCGTTAAAGGAGTTCGATCCTGGCCCCTGATCAATCGCCGCATGGTGGGAGTGCGCCTGAAAGAGAGCATCATAAAACGCCAGAAGCACAAACCCCGCCCGGCCGTCGATTCCGTGCAATACTGATACTCGTTCCAGCGCGATGGGTAGGGTGGAACTCTGCCCGATCTGACTCGTCCATTAATCTAGCGCCGTCTCCCAACCCTCGCTGGCAGCCTTTGGCCCACCGGAATTTTAAGACGGTTTCTCAGGTACTCAGTACTTCACCAATACTGTGGACATTTTTTGTAACCTATTGTTTTCTATGAATTTAAGAAATTTATAGTCGAAATGGATAATTTGTTGATTTTTAACAACTTAGGAAAGTAACGTTTCCCGAATCAGGCTGAAATCGCAAAAAGTGTCTGAACTATTGTTCACTAGATACCGTAAATATTTGGACCTCGAGCCCCGCCCGGCGATTCCGTCAAGTACTGATACTGTAAGGAGATGCCGAAATCTCGGTGCATAGAAAAAGAAAAGGGCCCACGGTCGCCGGGATACTGGAACAGGTGCAAGATTTGTTGCGGCAAGCCGCTATTCTAACGGCGGGCGAAAAGGTCATTGTGGCGGTTTCCGGTGGGGTCGATTCAATGGTGTTGCTGGACGTTATGGAGCGCCTTTCCAGGAAACTGGAGGTTGAGCTCCACCTCGCTCATCTCGACCACCAGCTGCGCCCGGACTCAGCGGCTGATGCCGACTTTGTAGAAGAGGTCGCCCGCCAACGCGGCCTTGCCTGCACCCGGGGCCGGGTGGATGTAGCCCTGTGCGCCCGCCAGCAGGGCATGTCCCTCGAAGAGGCCGGGCGCTGGTTGCGCTACCAGTTCTTCGACCAGGTGGCACTGGAGCAGGGCAGTGAGAAAATCGCCCTGGGGCACCACGCCGGCGACCAGGCGGAAACCCTGCTCTTGCGCCTCTTGCGCGGCAGTGGAACGGGTGGATTGGGGGCCATGGAGGTGGTGCGGGAGGGGCGCTATCTGAGGCCTTTGCTGGGTTGTCAACGCTCTGCAATTGAGGCTTATGCCAGAGCCGGCTGCATCGAGTTCCGGGAAGACATTTCCAACCAGGACCTGCGTTTTGTCCGCAATCGGATCCGCGGCGAATTAATCCCCTACCTGCAACAGCACTACAACGCCAATATCATCCAGGTACTGGGGCGCACGGCACAAATCCTCAAAGACGAGGATCGATTCTTGGTTGAACTGGTAGGGGAGGCCTTGAGCGCGGCGGTTTGCGAGAGGGATGCGCGCAAGATAATCCTTGATGTCGAGCAATTTCTGAATTATCATATAGCTATACAAAGAAGGATCGTAAAAACGCTGCTTCAGGGCCTTTCCGAGCAAGAAGGGCCTTTTGATTTTGTCCGTATTGAAGCAGTCCTGGCCTTGTTGAAACAAGGCTCCGGCTCCGGCGTGCATCAGATCGGCTCGGGTTTGCGGGCACAGCACGCTGGGAACCGTTTTATTTTTTACAAGGGACATCCATCTCCTGTAGATTTAGAGGTCCGGATTCCGGGAGCAATCAGAATCCCCTCGCACGGCTTGTCGGTGACAGCCCGATTATTGCCTGTCCGGGTTTTTCCCAAGTTAAAATCCAGTCTGGGAAAAGGGCGAGCAGCCTTTGACGCCGACCTGGTCGGTACGCACTTACAAGTGCGCAGCCCGCGGCCTGGAGATCGGTTTCAGCCTCTGGGTATGGAGGGTCACAAAAAACTGAGCGATTTTCTCATCGACCACAAATGGCCTCGCATCCTGCGGGATGAAGTCCTGTTGTTGGCGCGGGACGACGAGATCGTCTGGGTGGCTGGTCTGCGCCCCGATCACCGCTTCCGGATCAGCGGTGCCACCAAAAAGATCGCACTTGTGGAACTGAGCCAGACTGACTGACGGACCTATAAAGAGCAGAAACATGGAAAAACGAGAAGAGACCAATACCGAGCGCGAAGAAACCGAGGGAGAAGAAAACCAGCTGGGGGCACCCGGGCCTGTGCAGGGTGGGAACGAGCCGGACAACCAGGACCTGAAGAACAATGGTCAAAGGCCAGAGGAGAAAAGCCGCCTGCGCTGGCGTCGGCCCTCTAGGTCGGTCGCATTCTGGATCTTCTTCATTTTAATCGTGATCTTTGCAGGTCGTTTCCTCGGGAGTTTGCCATCCGAGGCCGATAAAATCACCCATAACAGATACGAAGAATACCTCAGAAACGGCGATATCGCAACGGCCTATATCATTGCCGGTGAAAACGCCGAATTCCACGGTAGTTTGCGAGACGGTAGAAAATTTGTGGTCAATCTGGGACCGATCGATTCGGCGGACAAGCGCGAGTGGGAGGAGGTGGGGCTCGAATTCGAGTTCAAAGAAAAGCCTTTCCAATGGTATAACCTGCTGTTCAGTTTTCTGCCTTGGTTGCTGTTTATCGGGTTCTGGATTTTTATGTTGCGCCAGATGCAGGGAGGCCCCAGGGGCCTGTTTTCTTTTGGCAAAAGCCGGGCCAAGCTGCTGATGGAGGACAAGAAAAAGACCACCTTCAAGGATGTGGCCGGGGCCGATGACGCCAAACAAGAGCTGCAAGAAATCATCGAATTTCTCAAAGATCCCAAAAAGTTTCAGCGCCTTGGGGGACGCATCCCCAAAGGGGTGCTGATGGTGGGGTACCCAGGCACCGGGAAAACCCATTTGGCCCGGGCGGTCGCCGGCGAGGCGGGTGTGCCTTTTTTCAGTATCAGCGGTTCGGATTTCGTCGAGATGTTCGTCGGCGTGGGCGCCTCCCGGGTGCGCGATTTATTTGAGCAGGGCAAGGCCAGCGCCCCCTGCATCATCTTCATTGACGAAATCGATGCGGTGGGGCGGCATCGCGGGGCCGGCATCGGGGGGGGGCACGACGAACGCGAGCAGACCCTCAACCAGTTGCTGGTGGAAATGGACGGGTTCGAGTCCAACGATGGAGTGATCCTGGTTGCTGCCACCAATCGTCCGGATGTGCTCGACCCCGCCTTGTTGCGGCCCGGTCGCTTCGACCGCAGGGTCGTGGTAAACCTGCCGGATGTGCGAGGCCGCGAAGGCATCCTCAAGGTGCACTCGCGCCAGATGCCGCTGGCGGCCGATGTGGATTTGAAGCGCGTAGCCCAGGGGAGCCCGGGACTGTCCGGGGCGGATCTGGAAAATCTGGTTAACGAGGCGGCCCTGATGGCCTCGCGGAGCAATCGCGATGAGGTGACCATGGCCGATATGGAGAATGCCAAGGACAAGGTCATGATGGGGGCCGAACGCAAGAGTCTGGCCATGTCGGACGAAGAGAAAAAGAACACGGCTTACCACGAGGCCGGTCATGCGCTGGTGGCCAAGCTGGTACCTGGAGCGGCCCCCATCAACAAAGCCACCATCATTCCACGTGGTCAGGCTCTGGGCATGGTCTCCTACCTGGAGGAGGAGATGCATATGGTTTCGGTCACGGAGACCAAGCTAAGGGCCCACCTGGCCACGGGATTGGCAGGGCGTTGCGCCGAGAAGCTGGTTTTCGGAGAGTTGACACCTGGAGCGCAAAACGATTACAAACAGGTAACTTCCCGGGCGCGAGCCATGGTTTGTGAGTGGGGGATGAACAAGGAGTTGGGGCCGCTGTCCTTTGGCAGTGACGACGACGAGGTTTTTCTGGGTAAGGAATTTACCCGGACCCGAAACTTCAGCGAGCAAACCGCCCAGGCCATTGATCAGGAAATCAAGGAGTTGGTGCTCGAGGCAGAGCAGACAGCCAGTGATCTGCTGAAGAAAAACCAGGATAAGCTGCATGTACTGGCGCAAGCCCTGCTCGAATACGAGGTCCTGGACGATGGTGAAATCGACCGCATCCTGGCCGGAGAAAGCCTTGCACGCGAGGGCCCCCAAGCCGCCTTTGAAGGAGGGGACGGCCCTGGGGCCGAGGCCGAGGAAGAGAGTGCATGATCTGGGAACTGGGTGCAGGGACGCTCGATTTTACTGCCCGCGTGCAGATCATGGGCATCCTGAACGTGACCCCCGATTCCTTCTTTGACGGTGGACGGTATGCAAAACGACAAGCCGCGGTCGAACGCGGGTTGCAGATGGTGGAGGAAGGCGCTGATATCATCGACATAGGAGGGGAATCGTCGCGTCCCCCCCTGTACGGAGGAGGGGATCGGGTGCCGCTCGCAGAGGAGTGTCGAAGGGTGGTGCCCGTTGTGGAGGAATTATGCCGGCACTGCAGCATCCCGATTTCCGTGGATACTACCAAGGCCGAGGTGGCTCGCCAGGCCCTGCAGGCCGGTGGCGCCATCATCAACGATATCAGCGCCTTGCAAGAGGATGCTGGAATGATTGAGGTGGCCGCGACGAACAAGGCCGCGGTAATCCTCATGCACCGGCGTGGAAGCTCCGCAACCATGCAGCAGAATACCCACTACGAGGATCTGCTGGGGGAGCTAAAGGATTTTCTGGCAGCTCGGCTTGAAGTGGCGCGGGCCGGGGGTATAGCGCCCGGCCGGATTGCCGTGGATCCAGGTATTGGCTTTGGTAAATCGATTGAAGGCAATCTCGAGATCATCCGCCACCTGGGGGTCTTTGCCGAATTGGGTTGTCCTGTCCTCGTCGGTGCCTCGCGCAAGTCGTTCATCTGGAAGAGTCAGGGGTTGGCCGTCCACGAAAGCCTGGAGGGCAGTCTGGCTGTCGCGGTTCTGAGCGTGGTAGGTGGGGCCCATATTCTAAGGGTGCACGATGTCGGGGAGACCGTGCGGGCGGTGCGTTTAACCGAGGCGATCGCGCCGCGCGGTGAAACGGTTGCTTTTAGAGGATCCGACGAACGGTGTTAGAAGACAGGCTCACCTTATTCCATCTCGATTTCATTCCGGTTTCGCTCATCTCCATTATCGATATCCTGATCGTCTCATTTGTCTTTTACCAGCTGCTCAGGCTCATCCGGGGCAGCCGGGCGGCGCAGATCCTGGTAGGTCTGTTTGTGGTGGTGATTGTGGCCATAGCCGCTCCCTGGCTGAAGATGCAGGCCCTGTCCTGGCTGCTGACACAGGTGCAGCCGATTCTCTTGATCTTGCTGGTGATCTTGTTTCAGCCCGAACTGCGCCGGATCCTGTCCGTGCTCGGCCAGAGTCCGGTGGTGCGCTGGTTTTACAAAACCGAACCTACCCGGGTCATCGACGAAGTGGTAACCGGGGTGGAGCAATTGGCGGAGATGGGGTATGGAGCGCTCATCGTCCTGGCCCGCGAGGTGGGCCTGGGCCCCATCGTGGCCAGCGGCGTACAGATCAATGCCCAGGTTTCGGCGGATCTTCTGACCACCATATTCACCCCGCGTTCCTCTTTGCACGATCAGGCGGTTATCATTCAGGGCGAGACCCTGGTTGCCGCACGCTGCACCTTGCCGCTGGCCGAAGATGTCGAGGACCAGCGTCTGGGGACCCGGCACCGGGCGGCTCTGGGCCTGTCGCAGGAGTCGGATGCTGTGACCATAGTGATATCGGAAGAGAGCCGGGCGGTTTCTCTGGCCATTGGCGGCGTACTGGTAAGGAGGTTGGATAGCAGGGATTTGAAACAACGTCTGGCCGAACATCTGACCCCTGGA
This sequence comes from Candidatus Latescibacterota bacterium, assembly GCA_965219385.1. Taxonomy (GTDB): domain Bacteria; phylum Latescibacterota; class UBA2968; order UBA8231; family UBA8231; genus CBDCNM01. The sequence goes on from CBDCNM010000002.1 coordinate 320,861, forward strand.
GAGGGGAATATCCCGGTGACAGCGGCAGAAGAAGAGGTTTGAAGGAGGGTGGTCCCGACTCTTGACAGGGCCTGAAATACGCTGTATATTACAATATTTATTCGATTAAAACGAATAAATATTTATTTTGGGACTATTGAATGCACAGCAAGCAAGCCCGTCAGGCCAGGATTAGGGAACTGCTTCTCGAAGAGGTCATCGACACTCACGAAAAACTTGCAAGGTTCCTGCAAGGCCAGCAAATCGAGGTCAGTCAGTCCACCCTCTCAAAGGACCTGAGGGAATTGGGTGTGGTGCGGATGCCCCGTCCCGATGGGGGCTTCCGCTACACCGTGCCCGAGGCGGGAGCCACCCTCAAAGACCAGCACATTCTAGAGCGGGAACTGCGGGATTATCTGGTGCAGGTGGACCGTGCCCAGAACATGATCGTGGTGAAAACTCTTTCCGGTCATGCCCAGAGTGTATGCGAGGCCATCGACCGGACCGGCTGGCCCGAAATCATGGGAACCATCGCAGGGGAAAACACCATCTTCATTCTCACCAAAACCTCGGAGAAGTCCGCAGTGGTGATAAAATACCTGGTGGAGATCAGCGGAGAGAGTGTTTAAACATTGTTGGAATGAATACCCTGAGGGAATACATCGACAAGGCGGCCGTGCTCATCGAGGCGCTCCCCTATATCCAGGCTTTTCGCGGCAAGATCGTGGTGGTGAAGTACGGGGGCAGTACCATGAGCGGGGACAATCAGGCCGATACCGTGCTAAAGAACCTGGTCTTTATGGAGACCGTCGGCATGAAGCCGATCATCGTCCACGGCGGTGGTGCGGCCATTGACCGTCGACTCGGGGAAACAGGAGTAGAAACCAGACGGGTAAATGGCCTGAGGGTGACGGATGCGGCCGCTATGAAAGTGGTTGAAGAGACCTTGTTCGGGGAGGTGAACGCCGGCCTCGTCGAGGAGATCAACCAGCTGGGGGGCGGGGCCATCGGGGTATCGGCCAAGGAAGCCGGCGTCATGCACGTGCGCAAACACATGGCTCAGACTCCGGAGGGTGAGGTGGACCTTGGTTTCGTGGGCGCTGTGGAACGGATCAATGCCGCTCCCATAGTGGATTTGATCCACGCCGGCATGCTGCCGGTCGTGGCCCCGATCGGTCGCGGTCCCCAGGGCGAGAGTTACAATGTCAATGCCGATACGGCGGCCGGCGAGATCGCCGCGGCCCTTCATGCGGAGAAGCTGGTTTTTCTCACGGATGTGAAGGGTATCATGCGCGATCCAGCCGATGAAGATACCTTGTTGTCCACGGTGCATGTAAAGGAAGTGGACGAACTCATTGAAGATGGGACAATTGAGGGCGGCATGATCCCGAAAGTCGGAGCCTGCGTCAAATCAGTAAAGGCCGGAGTGCGCAAAACCCACGTCATCGACGGGCGCATTCCACACTCGATGTTGCTGGAGCTTTTTACCGACGAAGGTATAGGAACCCAGATCGTTCAGTAGGACGGAGGAAGACCAATGCGGACAGCGGATATCATCGCCCAGGAAAGTCGGTACATTATCCAGACCTATGGCCGGCCCGAATTCGTGCTGGAACGGGGAAACGGCGTCTATCTTTTCGACCTGGATGGCAATCGCTATCTCGACTTTGTCAGCGGCCTGGCGGTCAACGGTTTTGGCTACGGGGATTACGATATCCTCAAGGCTATCGAAGAACAGGCCGCGCAGTTAATGCACTGCTCCAACCTCTATCACACCATCCCTTCGACCCGGCTGGCCAAGGAGCTGGTGGAAAACTCCTTCGCCGATCGCGTCTTCTTCTGCAACAGCGGTACCGAGGCCTGGGAAGCCTCCCTGAAGTTTTGCCGCAAATGGGGCAATACCAGCTTCGACCAGCCCAAGAACCGCTTCATCGCCATGAATGATTCCTTCCACGGCCGCACCTACGGGTCCATTTCCACTACCGGGCAGCCCAAGTATCACAAGGGCTTCGAACCTTTGTTGCCGGGCATTGACTTTGCGGACTTCAACGACCTCGAATCGGTAGAAAAACTGGTCGGAGACGAAACCTGCGCCATCCTGGTCGAGCCGATTCAGGCGGAAGGGGGCATCCACATGGCCACGCCGGAATTTCTCGAGGGTTTGCGGGCCCTGTGCGACGAGCACGACATGTTGCTGGTCTTCGATGAAATCCAGGTGGGGCTAGGGCGCACCGGTTCGTTGTGGGCGCATCAGCAGTACCAGGTCGAACCCGATATCATGACCCTGGCCAAGGCCCTGGGCGGGGGGTTGCCGATCGGAGTATCCCTGCTGCGCCAGAAAGTGGCCGCCGCCATCCAGGCCGGGGATCACGCCGCGACCTTTGGGGCCAATCCCGTGGTCTGTGCCGTGGCCCTGCGGGTATTTGAGAAATTGACCGCAGAAGGGTTCGTGGAAGCGATCAAGGAAAAGGGCGAGTACCTGATCGCGCGCCTGGGGAAACTGCAGGAGAGGTGGCCCGAGCACATCAAGGGCGTCCGGGGCCGTGGCCTGATCGCCGGCGCCGTGACCGAACGGCCGGCGGCCGACTACCTGGCCCCTTTTCGGGAGCGCGATATCCTGGTGGCTACAGCGGGCCCCGAGGTGGTGCGTTTTCTGCCCCCTCTAATTATCGAGAAGGATCACCTCGACGAGGTGATCGATGTGTTCGATGAGATCCTGCGCCAGGGACTGGATTGAGAATTGCCCGGCAAAGTATGAGCGCAAAGGATGCGAAGAAAGCCTGGGACGGGCGTTTCAGCGCAGCTACGGATGAGTTGATGGAGCGCTTCAATGCCTCCATTGGATTCGACCGCAAGCTCCTGGAGGTCGATGTGGCCGGGAGTGTGGTCTATGCCCGGGCCCTGCACAAAGCCGGGGTCCTGGATTCGAGCGAATCCGAGTGCATCATCCAGGGTTTGCACCAGGTCAGGGAGGAAATGGCGCGGGCGGACTGTGAGCTGGGGCCGGACCTGGAGGATATCCACCTGGCCGTGGAGCGCCGCCTGACCGAAATCATCGGGCCGCTGGGGGGCAAGCTGCACACCGGGCGCAGCCGCAACGATCAGGTGAGCCTGGACGAGCGGCTCTACCTGCGCCAGGCCGTCATCGGCCTGAAGGACCTCATCCGCGGCTTACAGGCCGTTCTGCTGGATGTGGCCGAGGAGCATATCGAAGTGGTGTTGCCCGGATACACCCACCTCCAGCAGGCCCAGCCGATCCTCTTCGGCCACTATGCCCTGTCCTTGTTCTGGATGCTGGAGCGGGACCGGGGGCGCCTGGAGGATGGGTGGAAAAGAGCGGATTTTCTACCTTTGGGCGCCGGGGCCCTGGCCGGCAGCACCTTTCCTCTGGACCGCGAGTTTTTGGCCCGGGAGTTGGGCTTCAGCAGGGTGACGCCCAACAGCCTGGACGCGGTCAGCGACCGCGATTTCCTGCTCGAATGCTTGGCGGCACTGTCCATCCTCATGATGCACCTGAGCCGTTTCTGCGAGGATTTGATCCTCTGGTCATCGGCGGAATTCGGTTTTGTCGAACTGGACGATGCCTTTGCCACGGGCTCCAGCATGATGCCGCAGAAAAAGAATCCGGACTCACTGGAGTTGATCCGGGGCAAATGCGGCCGGGTGTACGGGGACCTGATGAGTCTTTTGACCACCATGAAGGGGATCCCTCACACCTACGCCAAGGACATGCAGGAAGATAAGGAACCCCTCTTCGATGCGCTCGAAACCACCCAGATCTGTCTGCAGGTCTTCAAGGGCGTGTGGGAGACCCTGAAGTTGCGGGAACAGCGCATGGCACAGGCCATCGACGGCCATGCCCTGGCCACGGATCTGGCGGATTATCTGGTTCGTCGGGGAATGGCATTCAGGGAGGCGCACCACCTCGTCGGCAATTTGGTGCGCCAGACCATGGACGCCGGGAGAGCCCTGACTGCGCTGGAGCCGGAGGAATTGCGCCGGCACTCGGACCTGTTCGGGGAGGACGTGGTGGAACGGCTGAATGTGCGACGCAGTCTGGAATTGCGCAACATCGAGGGCGGCACCGGTCCCCAGGCCGTGCGGCGCCAGCTGCAACAGGCGCGCGCCCTGCTGAACGCGTAGCCTTTTCCAATGGCAACAGCAACAGATATACGGGTGCGGAGTGCGACGCTGTACTTCCTCCCTGTAGCAACCCGGATGCCGCTCAAGTTCGGACCGGAGACCCTGACCAGTGTGACCTGCGCCCGGGCGTGTATCCGGGTCGAAGACGGGCAGGGTAGGGGGGCCGAAGGTTGGGGTGAGACGCCGCTGAGCGTGCAGTGGGTCTGGCCCGGCAGTCTGTCCTATGGCGAGCGGCACGAGGCCCTGAAGGATTTCTGTGTCGAACTGGCCAGGGCCTGGAACGATTTTCAGGTCAGCGGCCACCCCCTGGAAATCGGACACGCCTTTCAAGAAGTGCTCTCCCACCTCTTGCTTCGGTTCAACCAATCCCGTACAGATCCCATGCCCTGGCTGGCGGCCCTGGTGTGCTGTTCGGCCTTCGATATTGCCGTGCACGATGCCTATGGCCTGCTGCACCAGTGTCCGGTGTACCAGACCTACAATGCCCGCTTCATGAACCTCGACCTTTCCCATTTTCTCAAACCGGCGGCGGGGACACAGGCATTTTTCGCCCATAGTTACCCGGAAGATTTTCTGGTGCGACCTCCCCAGGATCGACTCCCTGCCTGGCACCTGGTAGGGGGGGTGGATCCGCTCGACGACTCTGAACTGGACGGCAGTGAACCCGACGATGGTTATCCGGTACTTCTGGAGGATTGGATCCTGAGCGATGGTCTGAAATGCCTCAAGGTCAAGTTGCGCGGCAATGATGCCGAGTGGGATCTCGAGCGCCTGGTGAGGGTAGGGCGGATCGGCATGGAGCAGGGGGCGGACTGGCTGTCGAGCGATTTCAACTGCACGGTCCAGGATCCAGCCTACGTCAACCAGATCCTGGACCGCCTTCTGGCCGACTACCCGAGGATCTACGGGATGATCCTCTATGTGGAGCAGCCTTTTCCCTACGAGTTGGAAGAGCATCGGATCGATGTCCACAGTGTGGCGGCGCGCAAACCTTTGTTTATGGACGAGAGCGCGCACGACTGGCGCCTGGTCGAGTTGGGGCGTTCCCTGGGATGGACCGGCGTGGCCTTGAAAACCTGCAAAACCCAGACCGGGGCCTTGCTGAGCTTGTGCTGGGCCAGGGCCCACGGCATGACCTTGATGGTCCAGGATCTGACCAATCCTATGCTGGCGCAGATTCCCCACCTGCTTCTGGCCGCCCACGGAGGCACCATCATGGGGGTCGAAACCAACAGCATGCAGTTTTATCCCGAGGCCTCGCTGGCGGAAGCTGCCGTGCACCCGGGATTGTACAGGAGGCGTCGGGGAGAGGTCGATCTATCCACTGCTGCAGGGCCGGGTTTCGGCTACCGGGTGGAACGGATAGAGAGAGAACTGCCCGAGCCGGCGGCGGCATTCGGCTAGGAAGGCCCAATATGTGCGACGAAATTTTCTCTTTATTTTGCCGGGTGAAATGGCTAAAGTTATAGTATAACCAGGCCTTGGAGCATTCGAGGCCCTCACCACCTTTGCGCAGGAGAAACACCAGCATGGATTTTGCATCGACGCGACAGGGATTGTACGAAAACGTGGTAGCCGTGCCGACCACGATCTGGAAGGCGCCTGGCGAGCTGGACCTGGAGGCCAACGCAGCCAATGCCGAGTATATTTTTAAGCATGGGGTGACGGCGGCGGTCTACGCCGGTGGCGTGGGTGAGCACGACCGGCTTTCGGTCGAGCAACAGAAAGATTTGCTCGGGGCCGTCGGAGAGGTGGCCCGGGCTTCCGGGAACAACATCTGCCTGGGTGCGGGGTTGGGCCGCACCGTGGAGCGGGTGTGGGAACTGGCTCCTGCCCTGGCCGAGATCGGTGTTAGCTGGGCCATGCTGATGTCCCCGCCGATCGACGATCAGGACGAGCAATACGCCTACTACAGCGAGGTCATGGGGATTTTGAACCAGCACGGGGTCTGGCCATTGCTCTACCCCCGGCCCGAACATCCCATGTCAGTAGGGCTGCTCGAACGGCTCTTTGATGGGTTTGCGATCCCAGGGGTCAAGCTAGCCCACAATGGCATGTTGATGGCCTATGCCGAGATGGTGAGTCGCCTGGGCCATGAGAACTGCGCCTGGCTCTGTGGCACTGCCGGATGGTGGATGCCTTCATACCATGCGGTGGATGCGGCCCGGGGCATGTCTTCGGGCATTGTCAACGCCTTCCCTCAGCGGCCGGTGAAGCTTTTGAATAAAATCCTGGGCGGTGATTTCCAGCGCGATAAGGACTACTGGACCATGGTGCGGATAGAGCAGATCCGCCAGCGGCAGCCAGCCAACATCCCCCTGGTCATCAAACACATGCAGGAAGTGGTTGGCTTGAAGGGGGGCATGAACGGGGATGGGGCGGAGTTGCCGGGCGAAGCTAAGGCAGAAGTGGATAGCCTGGTTCGGGAAGCGGGATGGGTCTAGGGGAAATGAGGTGCTCCACGTCCGCCGGTTAGACGAAGCATAGGTATAATTCCTGCGAGATCCCTCCTGTGTCGAGGGAGTGAAGATAAGCCCATGGAAGCCCCGATTGAATATCTCAAAGCCTACCCGCTCGCCGCCGTAGTGCTTGCCCTCGTGATCGGCCTATTTATCGGTAGCCTGTTCAAGAAGCTGATAAAAGCAGCCCTGATCCTGGGCGTGATCTTGCTAGTCGGCCTTTACATTACCCATAAACAGGCCTCGGAGGAATGGCGCGCCAAGGCCGATATCCTGCTGAAAAAAGCAGAGGAAAAAGCCCGGGAGTACGGACAGGAGGCCCTGGAGAAGGGCAAGGAAGCGCTCAAAGAGCACCTGACCGAAAAGGAGTGAAATAACGCTGGATTCTACCGGCTTTTATCCTTTGTCCCGGTCGCACTGCTCTTGGCCAACTGCGGGCCCAAGGCCATCCGATCCCCGGACTGGATCCTGGGTTTGCCGGTCCGAAGGTGCTGGAGGAATTCCTCTTCGGAAAACACCGCAATGTTGAGTTGGCGGGCTTTTTCCAGCTTGGAACCGGCCTCTACGCCGGCGATCACCAGGTCGGTTTTTTTGCTGACGCTGGAGGCGACCCGGCCCCCCAGCTGCTGGATCAACGCGGCGGCCTCATCCCGGGTATGGCGCTCCATGGTCCCGGTGAGGACCAGGGTCTTGCCGGCGAAATAGGAGGCGACCGGAGCGCTTTCTTCCAGTTCCAGCTGCAGGCCTGCCAGCTGCAGCTTTTTCAGCAAGACCCTGGTTTCAGGTCCGGCAAAGAAAGCGCTGACACTGTGGGCGATGGTCGGCCCGATCTCGGGGACTGCCTCCAGGTCTTCCACGCTGGCCCCGGCCAGGCGGTTGATGGAGGGAAAGCAACGACCCAGGGTCAGGGCCACGGTGGAGCCCACATGGCGCAGCCCCAGGGCGAAAAGGACCCGGTCGAAGGGACGCCCCTTGCTGGCCTCCAGACCGTCGAGCAGGTTGCGGGCGGATTTTTCGGCCAGGCGTTCGAGCCCGGCCAGGGTTTCGAGATCGAGGACATAGAGGTCGCCGACGTCCTGAACCAGGTTGCGTTCCACCAGCTGTTCCACCACGGATGGCCCCAGACCTTCTATGTCCATGGCGTTGCGCGAGGCAAAGTGTTGCAGCCGGCGCTTGAGTTGGGCCGGACAGGCCGGGTTTTCGCAGCGATTCACCGCTTCGTCCGGATCGCGCACCAGCACACCCTGGCACACCGGGCAGTGCCGCGGAAAAACAAAGGGGCTGGAGTCGGCCGGGCGCTTGTCCAGCACCACCTCCACCACCTTGGGAATGACATCGCCCCCTTTTTCCAGAATCACGGTATCCCCCGGCCGGATATCCTTGCGGCGAATCTCGTCCTGGTTGTGCAGGGAGGCGCGCTGGATGGTGGAGCCTGCCAAGAGTACGGGCTCGAGCTGGGCCACCGGGGTGACGGCGCCGGTGCGGCCGACCTGCAGGTGAATCTGGTGCAGCACGGTTTGGGCCTGGCGGGCGCTGAACTTGAAGGCCATGGCGCTGCGCGGGTTCTTGGCGGTGACGCCCAATCTTTGCTGCTGGTCCAGGCTGTCGACCTTGATGACGATGCCGTCGATTTCATAGGGCAGGTCGTCGCGCCGGGTCTCGTATTTTTGATAAAAATCGAAAATGGCCTTTATGGTGGGGCATGGCGCAACAGTGGGATTGGTCGGCAGGCCCCATTGCCGCAAGTGGCGCAGGTGCTCGAGCTGGGTGGCCGCCGGAGCGGCGGGGCGGTGCAGCCAGTAGGCGAAAAAACGCAAATGGCGCCGGGCGACCTGGACCGGGTCCTGCAGTTTCAAGGCGCCGGCCGTGGCATTGCGGGGATTGGCAAAAAGCGGTTCGTCGCCTTCTTCGCGCTGCTGGTTGAGGACGGCGAAATCGGCCCCGGACATGTAGACCTCGCCGCGGATCTCGCAGTCGATGCCCTCTTCCCGCAGGCGCAGGGGGATGGAGCGTATGGTGCGGGCATTGGCCGTGATCTCGTCGCCCTGAGTCCCGTTGCCACGGGTGGCGGCGCGGATCAGCAGGCTGTTTTCGTAGCGCAGGCTCAGGGCCACGCCGTCGATTTTCAACTCGGCCACGTACTCGACCTTTTCGCCGGGCAGGGCATCGCGCACCCGCACATCGAAGGCTTCTATATCGGCGCGCGAATAGCTGTTGTCCAGACTGAGCATGGGGATTTCGTGGCGCACGGCGGGAAATTCGCTGGCGGGGCTGCCGCCGACCCGCCGGGTGGGGGAGTCCGGGCGCAAAAGGCCCGGGTGGGTATCTTCCAACGCCTGCAACTCGGCCAGGAGGTGATCGTATTCGTGGTCGGATATCACCGGATCGGCCAGGACGTGGTAGCGGTAATTGTGCTCGTTGAGCTGGGTGGTGAGTTCTTCTATCTTGCGGGCTGCACGACGAGACATGGACGCACTTTCTCAAAAAGTCGCCAGGGGGCAAAAAGTCGCCAGGGGGCAGGTTGGTCTTCAGAGCAATTATAGACTGAGGTCCGAACCCTGTCAATCCATCTGCTCTGTCGAGGTTTTCCTCTTTCCCGCTCCACCATGCGGCGGCAGGGCGATTCAAGTGTTGTACTGGTAGTTACGGAATTATTGCTTATATTTTATTTTTCTTCCCCGGCACCGGTTCTTCTGTCGTGATGGAGTGAGCTTACAGCGTGCTCTCTGCGATTCCACTTTCCGCCTATCTGGAACTGACCAAACCCAGGATTGCCGCTTTGGTACTGGTTACGGCAGCCCTGGGTTTCTTCCTTGGGGGCAGGGGGATTCACTCTCCGCTCCTGCTGGGGTATTTTCTCCTGGGAACGGCCGGCGTGGTCGGCGGGTCGGGGGTGCTCAATCACGTCCTAGAACGCGATGCGGACCGCCGCATGGAGCGCACCCGCAACAGGCCTCTCCCCGCCGGTCTGATCAAGCCTGCCTCGGCTATGTCTTTTGGAATTTTCCTGGTGCTGGCCGGACTTTTTGTCCTCCTGGCTACTACCAATCTACTGACGGCCTTTCTGGCCCTGCTCTCGGCCTTCCTCTACGTGGTGATCTATACCCCGATGAAGCGCCTGACCTGGTTGAATACCTCTCTGGGGGCCATCCCCGGTTCCCTGCCTCCGGTAGGGGGGTGGACGGCGGCCACCGGTGGACTGGATACCGGCGCCTGGGTGCTTTTCCTGATCCTCTTTGCCTGGCAGCACCCCCATTTCTATGCGATTGCCTGGATATTCAGAGAGGATTACCGCCGCGGAGGGTTCAAGATGCTTCCTGTGGTGGAGCCGGATGGCAAGAGCACCTGTCGGCAAATCATCGTTTTTTCCGTCCTCTTGATCCTGGTTTCCACGCTGCCCACCTTCCTGGGCATTTCCGGATGGATTTACCTGTGCGGGGCCGTGCTCATGGGCCTGGGGATGCTGGTCGTGGGCATTGCCCTGACCCTGTCCAGATCCCATCTCGACGCCTGGCGTTTGCTCAAAGCGTCGGTGCTCTATCTGCCGTTGCTGTTGCTGCTGAGCGTGGCGGATGGGGGGTTTTGAGAAGGCTCCTTACTACGATCCCCGCTGCACATGTGCCCGGGCGCGTTTGTAGTCCTCCGGGGTGTTGATATTCATAAAGAGGGTATCGCCGGAGGCAAAGACCTGCCATTCATCGGGTTCGAGAATGCGGACATCCACTTCCTCGTGGAAGGCGTTCATGTGGAGCTGATTGCCCTCCAGCGCTCGCTCGATGGCGGGCAGGCAGGAGCGGGTGTACACCGCGCACAGGCGTTGCAGCCCCTCGTTGCTTCGGGGTACCACAGCCTGGTGGTCTTTCAGTTCGTCCAGCATAAAGCGCAAAAATTCGGTCCTGACAAAGGGCAGGTCGCAGGCCAGGAGGAGGACCACCGGAGACAGGGCCCGCTCGAGCGCGGTGTAGAGTCCTCCGATAGGGCCGAGGTTGGAGCGCAGATCCGGATGGATGGACAGGTCAAACCGGGCGAACGCATCTGCAGCGCTGGAGATGATCATGCAGTCCGTGGCCAGGGGAGCAGCCGCGTTGATGACCCGCTCGATCAGGGTGGATGGGCCCAGTTTGAGAAGGGCCTTGTTGCAGCCCATGCGGCGGCTTTGACCGCCGGCCAGGATAGCCGCTGAGACGCGGGGTGCCTTGTCCATCCAGGATCAGTCCGTGCGACAGGCGAGGTTATTGATGAGGGCTGCCGCATACCCTGCCCCAAAGCCGTTGTCGATATTGACCACGGTCACCCCCGAGGCACAGGAGTTGAGCATGGCCAGCAGAGCGGCCAGGCCATTGAAGCTGGCTCCGTAGCCCACGCTGGTGGGTACGGCGATGATCGGGGCCTCCACGAGGCCGCCCACGACACTGGGAAGAGCGCCTTCCATGCCGGCGGCCACGACAATAGCGTGGGCCGCCCCAAGCTGGTCGCGATAGGCCAGCAGGCGGTGGATGCCGGCCACTCCCACATCGAAAATGGATTCTACCCTGGCGCCCATCGCACCGGCCGTGACCACTGCTTCCCGGGCCACGGGCAGGTCGGAGGTACCGGCGGAAACCACGGCTACCAATCCCTTTCCCGGAGAGGCCGGCACCTCGGGGTCGCGGATGAGAACCGTGCGGGCGATGGCGTCGTATTCGGCGTGGGGAAAGCGATCCACCAGAGCCCGACCGGTTGCCTCGCTCGTGCGGGTGGCCAGAAGGAAGGGGTTGCGGGCGGCAATGCGGGCGGCAATGCGCACAACCTGGTCCGTGGTCTTGCCCTGGCAAAAAATCACCTCGGGATAGCCCGTGCGCAGGCTGCGGTGATGGTCCAGATGGGCAAATCCCAGATTTTCGAACGGCAGATCTTTGAGCCGGTCAAGGGCTTTTTCCGCTGAAACCTCGCCCGCTGCCACTTGTTTTAAGAGCTGGTAAATATTGTCTGGATCCATGGTGAGGAATAAAGCAGACCTGGGGATGTTGTCAACCAGTGGGAAGCTTTGCCTCCTACCTGGAAAAAATTGCTGGGGGGCCGCGTCCTCCAGGACATATACAGTGGATAATATATCCACTTAGGGCCGTGGTCCAAATTTTGGGAATTATATACAATAGTAACCATTTTTCTTGACAATTGCCTTATATTTCCGTTCGGTAAAGACTGGGTCGGTTATGGAGTCGTCTAATCTTGGCTACCAAGTCTGGGCTATTGCTATATATTTACTGACTACGAATCTGAAAAGTGTGTCTAGCATGAAATTACATCGAGATTTGGATATTACTCAAAAATCGGCATGGCACTTGGCGCATCGTATTCGGGAAACGTACAGTAAGAGCGATTTAGAAGTGCTTACCGGGTTGGTCGAAGTAGACGAGACTTATTTATATTGGCGGTAAGGAGCGCTTACAAGCACAAAGACCAGAAACTGAATACAGGTCGAGGTGCGGTGGGCAAGGCGGCGGTCGTTGGTAGAAAAGAGCGCGGAAGTGGTACGATTGTGGCCAAATCGATAGCGGCTACCGACCGGAATACCCTATTTATTGAAGAGACTATTGTGCTGGGATCAATGATTTTTACAGATGATCATCATGGCTATAGAGGTTTGAGAGTCTATTTTCACAGGTCGGTAAACCAATAGTGTGGGGGAGTATGTGAAAAACATGGCGCATACGAATGGGATTGAATCGTTCTGGGCGGTATTCAAACGTGGTTTTCAGGGAACGTTTCACCAGTTGGACAAGAAACATCTGCATAGATATGTAACCGAGTTTGCCGGTAAGCACAATATTCGACCGCAAGGGACTTTGAACCAAATGGCTGCAATCGCTCGGGGTATGGCCAACAAGCGCTTGAAGTATGCAGCATTGGTGGGCTGAATTGCCTAGGCTGTGTACGATAATTGCTTGAAATAGTATTGGGACGTGGTATACTCTCTTTCAACCATTGAATCGAAGGAGGGGATACCGATGGCCCGCTACGACTTAACCGATGAAGAATTTGCCCTGCTAAAGCCGTTGTTACCTGCCGAACGGTCGGGCAAACCGGGCTGCCCTTATCGGAGTCATCGCCAAGTGCTCAACGGCATTTTCTGGATTTTACGCACCGGCGCGCCTTGGCGCGATTTGCCCCCCCGGTACGGCCCTTGGAGCACGGGGGCCGACCGGTTTCGTCGTTGGGAACAAAAAGGCTTATGGCAACAGATCCTGGATGCGTTAGAAGCCCAAGCGCGCCATATGGATCAGATCGATTTTACGTTCGCCGCCCTCGATGGGAGCATCGTTCGGGCGCATAAAGCAGCCGCCGGGGCAAAAAAAACATAAATGGTGTTTCCATAAGCCGTGAAGAAAGCCTTCAAAAACAGGGGCTTGGGCAAAGCCGTGGCGGCTATACCACCAAAATTCATGTCCTTTGTGAAGGGGCGGGCAAGCCCATCACGGTTACCATAACCCCGGGTCAGCAGCATGAATCCACCCAGGTAGACGCCTTGCTCGATTCAGTGGCCATTGGAGGCAAACCCGGTCCCAAGCGCACCCGGTTTGAAGCCCTGGCCGGTGATAAAGCCTATGATAGTCAATCCATCCGCGAGAAACTGCGCCAACGGCGAACCAAGCCCGTGATCGCCCATCGAAAAAATCGGCAGGGGGAGTATCCCCCTGAGGCCATCGGATTCGACAAGGACTTATATCGGCAGCGCAATGTGGTGGAACGACTCATCGGACGGCTCAAAGAAAACCGACGCATTGCCACCCGATATGAAAAACACGCCGACAGGTATCAGGCGATGATCATACTCGCTTTCATCCGTATTTGGCTCAAAAACCTTTTATCGTACACAGCCTAGGAAAATGACCGAGAAAATCTCAATCCATGTGGCTCTACAAGATTTCGCCGCCTCTGTGACAGCCAAAATGACGCAGGCCACCGCTGGCGAGCCCGAAGACCAGGTGCGCAGTCCGTTCGAGACCTTCATGGCCGATGCGGCCCGCGCGCGCGGCTGGAACGTCGTCTGCACGGGCGAAACACCCCTGCCCGACCGTCTCGGCCGGCCCGGATTACGCTGCCCATCGCAACCAACTACTCGCCGGATATGTCGAGCTCAAAGCCCCTGGTGTCGGCGCAACACCCACTCGTTTCAGAGGCCACAACCGCGATCAGTTCAAGCGCTTCTCTGCTATTCCCAACATTCTCTACACCGACGGCAATGAGTGGGCGCTCTATCGCGGCGGCGAACTGGTCGACAAGGTCGTCCGTCTGGCAGGCGATGTCGCCGCCGACGGCAGAAAAGCCGTCGCGATAGAGGACGCCCGCGGGGTCGAGCGTCTTTTGCGCGATTTCCTCTCGTGGGAGCCGATCCTGCCACTGGACCGCAACGGCAAGATCGACCTCAAAGGATTCGCCGAGCTGCTGGCGCCGCTTTGCCGCATGTTGCGGGACGACGTGACGGACGCGCTCAAAGACCCAGGTTCGCCCCTCGTGCAGCTTGCGGGAGACTGGCGGCAACTGCTCTTCCCGGATGCTTCGGACGAGCAGTTCGCCGACGCCTACGCCCAGACCGTCACCTTCGCCCTGCTGCTGGGCTGCAGCGAGGGGGCCGATCCGCTCACCCTTGAAAGCGCGAGAGAGGCCCTCGCCGCACAGCACAACCTGCTGTCGCGGGCGCTGCAAGTTCTGACGGACCCCGGCGCGCGCGCCGATATAGCCGCTTCCCTCGACCTGCTGCTGCGCGTGATCGATGTAGTACCGCTCGCCACGCTCACCGGTCCCGAGGATCCCTGGCTCTATTTCTACGAAGACTTCCTCGCCGTCTACGATCCCGATCTGCGCAAGGACGCCGGGGCCTACTTACTACACCCCGGTCGAGGTCGTCCGCGTCCAGGTGCGCCTGATTGACGACCTGCTCGTCCACCGTCTCGGCAAGCCGCTCGGTTTTGCCGATCCTGGCGTCGTCACGCTCGATCCCGCCGTGGGAACTGGAACCTATCTGCTCGGCGTCATCGAACACGTCCTCGGCCGCGTCAGAGCCGAGCAGGGCGCGGGAGCGGTCGCCGGCCAAGCCACCGCACTGGCCGAAAACCTCTACGGCTTCGAGCTGCTGGTCGGCCCTTACGCGGTGAGCGAACTGCGCGTCAGCCGTGCGCTGCGCGGTAACGGCGCAACGCTGCCCGCCGACGGTACGCACATCTACCTGACCGACACCCTCGAAAGCCCACACGCCGAGCCTCCGCGGATGCCGTTTATTCTGCGGCCCATCGCCGATCAGCACAGAAAGGCGCTCGCAATCAAGAGCGCGGTCCCGGTCATCGTCTGCTTGGGCAACCCGCCCTACGACCGACACGATGCGGTAGATACAGAAAACGAGGCCAATCTTTCTCGGTATGGTGGATGGGTTCGATTCGGTGACCCTTTGCCCGGAAATACGGTTGAAGGTAAGAGGGAAAAAAGAAGGGAACTCAAGACCGCCGAGGCCCGGCTTGAAAGAAGACAGCAACTTGCCATCCTGAAGGATTTCCTCAACCCCGCCCTCGCCGCCGGGCACGGTGTCCATGTCAAGAACCTCTACAACCTCTACGTCTATTTCTGGCGTTGGGCGCTGTGGAAGGTCTTTGAGCAAGACACCGCCGAAGGCCCCGGCATCGTCAGCTTCATCAGCGCGTCGAGCTACCTCAGTGGTCCCGCTTTCTCCGGGATGCGCGAGCACCTGCGCCGGATTTGCGACGAAATCTGGATTCTCGATCTCGGTGGCGAGGGACGTGGGTCGCGTAAAAGCGACAACGTCTTCGCGATCCAGACACCCGTCGCCATTACTGTGGCTTTCCGTGTGGGGGAAGCGGTAATAGATAAACCCGCGAAAGTTCACTATGCCCGGATTGAGGGGACACGAGAGGAGAAACTTGCTGCGCTCAACAACATCAACGACTTTGCGAAAGTGAAATGGCAGGATTGCCCGGATAAATAGGGTCAATAGACGATGTTCCCACCGATTGAGGAGTTTGCGAAAGTGGAATATAAATGGCAGGCCCCGTTTCGCCCGGCAGGTAAAGGCGCTTACTTCGATTGGCCGCTTCTGATTGATCTCATGCCGTGGCAGCACTCGGGAGCGCAATTCAAGCGGACATGGCCGATTGCACCAGACGCGGAAACATTGGAACGGCGCTGGCGCGGATTATTAGGTGCCGAGGATCGCGCTGAGGCGTTCCGCGAGACAGGAGACCGTACCATCAATGGGACGTATCGCGTCGCTCTAACAGATCGGAGCGACTCGACGCCGATTTCCAAACTACCGAATAACACTCCCCTTCCCGAAGTCCGAAGATACGCGTATCGCTCTTTTGACCGCCATTACATCATCGCGGACGGTCGCTTGATGTCCCGCCCGCGCCCCGACCTGTGGCACGCCCACGGAGAGCGGCAGGTGTATTTGACGACTCTGCTGAAAGATTCTCTAGGTCAAGGACCAGCGACAACCGCCTGTGCGTTGATTCCCGACCTGCATCACTTTTCGGGGCGCGGCGCAAAGGACGCGATTCCCCTCTACCACACCGCCGACGTCTCGCAGGCGAACATTACCCCTGGCCTGCTCGAAATCCTCGGCAAGGCATACCAACGCAACGTCACGCCCGAAGATTTCCTCGCCTACGTTTACGGCGTGCTGGCGCAACCGGCCTTCACCGCGCAGTTTGAGAACGAGCTGGAAACACGCGAACTGCGCCTGCCCATCACGAAGGAGGCGGCACTGTTCGAGAAAGTCCGCAAGGCGGGCGCGCAATTGCTGTGGCTCCACACCTACGGCGAGCGTTTCGTCCCCACGGGACAGACACGCGGTCGTGTTCCGCCCGGTGCGGCCAAATGCGTCAAGGCCGTCCCCGGCGACGCCGACGGCTACCCCGAATCGTTCACTTACAACGACACAACCCAGACGCTCCGCGTCGGCGAAGGCGAGTTCGCACCCGTCGCATCCGAGGTTTACGAGTTCGAGGTTTCGGGCCTCAAGGTCGTGCAGTCCTGGCTCAAGTACCGCATGAAGAAAGGGGCCGGCAAGAAATCCTCGCCCCTCGACGACATCCGCCCCGAACGCTGGACCAGCCAGTTCACCACGGAATTACTCGAATTGCTCTGGGTTCTGGAGGCGACGGTGAAGTGCTATCCTGAACAGGCGCGGCTGCTCGAAGCCGTCGTCGCGAGCGACTGCTTCCGGGCCGAGGAATTGCCGCAGGTCCCGGAGGAGATGTGCAAGCCACCAAAGGCACGGACCATCAGTGGTGGCCTGTTCGACACGGAGGATGGCGGTTAACCGTAGCGTGTCCTAATCGTTGTGAGAATTTGTTACCTAATTTTGTGAGAATCTGGTAAAATGGTTGGCCTCCTTATTACAAGGGAATGCCAACCAAACCTACAAAATTAGGCCACAAATTCCTACATCAATTAGGACACGCTACGGTTAACCACAGTGGGCTATCTTGCCGGCTGTGGATGTGGACTCTCCTGGGCCGACATGCTTTAGGGAGTTCATCCCAGATCCTCTAATACCGTGCCTCTGGTTTCGGGCCTTCGGCCCGTCGCCCAACCGCTGCGCGGTGCGGAGCAGGGGCACAAGAACTTTATCCGGCGATTTCGACGGCCCTCAGCGCAGCAAACCCAGCATTGACTTGAAGCGCAGCAACCACACCGTCCAGATCGCCTCGCCCATGATGCGCATGGACATTTTGGAGACCCCCGCGGCCCGGTCGTAGAAAATGATGGGGATTTCCTTGATCCTGAAACCCTTTTCCCAGGCCCGCATAGTGACCTCGACCTGAAAGGCGTAGCCTGAAGCGTGTACCGCATCCAAATCGATGGCCTCCAGAACCTGGCGCCTGAAGCACTTGAAACCGCCGGTGACGTCGCGGATCCCCATGCCCGTGACCAGACGGGCGTACCCATTGGCGTAGTACGACAGCAACAGCCGCCCGATGGGCCAGTTGATCACATTGACCCCGGACACGTAGCGCGATCCCAGGACCAGATCGTGCTGTTCTATTTCTCTGAGGTGGTCCTTCAGGTATTCGGGCCGGTGGGAAAAATCGGCGTCCATTTCGAAGACCAGATCAAAGCCGCGTTCAATAGCCCATTTGAAACCGGCGATATAAGCCCGGCCCAAGCCCTCCTTACAGGCTCGGTGCAAGACATTGACGCGCTCGCATTGCGCGGCCAGGCCGTCGGCCAGTTCGCCCGTGCCATCGGGTGAATTGTCGTCGACCACCAGCACGTGCAGCCGCGGATCCACGGGCAGAACGGCTTGGAGCAGGGCCTCTATATTGTCGCGTTCGTTGTAGGTAGGGATGACGATGAGGGCGCGTTCGCCGAGTGGAGAAGACATGAACGGAGTTTAGTTTTTTTGCTGCAAAAGAGCAAGTGCCAACGCCCGTCACCCGCCCCGGCGCAGCACCTGCCCGCCCCGCGCCCCGGTCCACGTCCCGTCTTCGAGGGCGGGCACGCCGTTGACCAGCACGTGGACCATGCCCCGGGCGGTGAGGTTGGGCGCGGCGACCGTGCCCCGTTCGCGGAAGATCTGGCCGTCGAACACCGCCAGATCGGCCCAGGCGCCCGGGCGGATCGTCCCCCGGTCTTCCAGACCCAGGCGGCCAGCCGGCAGCCCGGTGAGGCGGTGGACGGCCGCCTCCGGGGACAAAAGACCCGTATCGCGCACAAAGTGCCGGAAAAACCAGCCCGCCCAGGTATAGGCCCCGTGGAAGACAGCCCCTTGCAGCGGACCGTCGGGGCACAGGGCCGTGGCATCCGAGCCGACCATGCAGCGCGGGTGCGCGAACACCCGGCGCACATCGTCTTCCCGGTAGCAAAAGGCCAGGATCATCGGCTCGTGGACCCGGTCGAGCGCCGTCAGCAATAACTCGCAGATGAGTTCGACGGGCTCCAGCCCCATATCCCGGCCAATGCCGGCTAGGCTCTGCCCGGCCAGCCCGGGACAGGGCCCGTACTGCGACAAGAGGATCCGCTGCCAACCGCCCCGGGCCAGCCCCGCCACAATACTGCGGTACGCCCCCACTCGCCGCCGCACCTCGGGATCGCGCAGCCGCGCCGCCACTGCGGCCTGGTCGCCCTCCAGCACCTCGGGCGGCAGCGCGGCGCTCAGATTCGTCGTGCCGAACAACCGCGTGTGCATATCGAAGTCCACGTCCAGCCCGGCCCGCCGCGCCCGGTCCACCTGCTCCAGGGCCCCATCCACGGCTCGGGCTCCGTCCGCGGCCAGCCGCGCCACCACCGAGATATGGGAAATCTGCAGGGCCACCCCCGCGGTTTGAGCCGTGCGGATGGCCTCGGCAATGGTCTCCTGGTCCTCGCCCGCCCGATTGCGCGTATGGGTGGCGTACAAACCCCCGCACCCGGCCACCACGCCGCACAACTCGGCGATCTCTTCCTCGGAGCAGGCCCGCTCCGGCCCGTATTCCAGACCCGTGGAAAAACCAAAGGCGCCCTCCTCCAGGCCCGCCTGCAACAGCCCCTTCATGCGCCTCAACTCATCCGGCGTGGAAGGCCGGTCCACCAGGCCGGCTACGGCCAGGCGCAGCCGGCCGTTGGGCACCAGGGTCAGCACGTTGACCGCCGGCCGGCGCTCTTGCAGCCGTTCGAGGTACTGGCCCACGCTGCGCCAGTCAATGGGATAGTCGGCCACGTACCCGTAGATATTCATCCGGGCGGTGGTCGGATCGGCCAGGGGGGCGCAGCCGTGGCCGCAGTTGCCCACCACTTCCAGGGTCACTCCCTGGGCAATCGAACTCATCGCCCGAGGGTCGGCCAGCAAAGTAAAATCGGAATGACTGTGGATGTCGATAAAACCCGGCGCGACCCACAGACCCGCGGCTTCCAGCACCCGGTCCGTCGTCCCGGGCCATCGAGGCCCCACGTACGCGATGCGGCCGTCTTTGATCGCCACATCCGCGGTCAGGGGTGCCTTGCCCGTGCCGTCGATTACGGCGCCGCCCCTGACGAGCAGATCCGCCGGCGCCGGGCTCATGCGCTTTCTGTGGCCCTGGCCGCGGCCAGCTGCGCCCGCAGGGCGGCCGTACCCTCGCGGTCCACGGTTAGGGCCCCGTCGAGCACCACCCCGTACTGGTCCCGGGCCGCCGCGGGCGAAACCTTGTCGTCGCCCACGTCCCGGGCCACGGCTTCGGGGTCGCGCTCCAGCGGGTCGCCCCAACCGCCGCCGCCGGCCTGGCGGTGATAGATCACTTCGCCGGCGGCCATGGTGGTGGATATCATCGTCGGCAGGGTCTCGGCCTCGTCGGCGCGGTAGAGCGTATTGATCGAAGCCGTGCCGGGTCCGCCCCCGTACAGGCCGTAGGGCAGGTGGTCGCGCCGATCCGAGCGGATGGCCAGGTGCGCCTGGCCATCGAGAAGGCGCCACGACCGCTCGATGGCCAGACCGCCGCGGAAACGGCCCGGCCCGCCGCTGTCGCCCACCAGCCCATAGCGCTCCACCCGCACCGGGTACTCGGATTCGGCCTGTTCCACGGGGATATTGCTGGCGACATTGGCCGGATTGCACAGCCCGTCGTTGCCGTCGCGGTCCGGCCGCCCGCCCCAGGTCCCCGACAGCAACTCGTAGTACACGTAGGGCTGGCGGTCGGACCGCTGCCCCCCGATAATCACCAGGGTATTGCCCCCTTCGCCGGCGGCCATGACCCGATCGGGCAGCAGTCCGGCCAGAGCCCCGAAGACCGTATCGGCCAGGCGGAAGCCGGTGATGCCGCGCATGGACGAAGCCGCGGGCATGACCCCGTTGACCACGGTGCCGGGCGGGGCGACAATCTCGAGGGGGCGGAACATGCCCGCGGTATTGGGGATATCCTCGCGCAGCACTGACCGCACGCACAGGGCCGCCACCGAGGACGTGAAGGAGAGCGTATTGTTGATGGCCCCGCTCACCTGCGGATCAGTGCCGGTGAAGTCGGCCCGCAGCCCGTCTCCCGCCACGGTGATCTCCACCTGCAAACGCACCGGCGGTCCCCCCACCCCGTCGCTGTCCATATAGTCGACAAAAGTGTGGCTGCCGTCGGGCCAGGAGGCGATTTCGGCCCGCACCAGCCGCTCGGTATAGTCGATCAGATCCGCGGTGCAGCGCGCAAGGGTGTCGGGGCCGTAGCGGCCGATCAACTCGCCTATGGCCCGGGCGCCGATGTGGCAGGCCGCCAGCTGGGCCCGCAAGTCTCCGATGGTCATCTGCGGCACCCGCACATTGGCGCGGATCAGGGCGAACAGGGCCTCGTCGGCCTCGCCCCGGCGGTAGAGCTTGAGCCAGGGGATGCGCAAACCCTCCTGAAAAATCTCCGTATTGTCGCAGGCCGAACTTCCCGGCAAACGGCCGCCCAGATCGAGGTGGTGGGCCGTGCTCACGGCAAAAGCCACGCGCCGGCCCTCCGAGAAGACGGGCTGGACAATGAAGATATCCGGGATGTGCATACCCCCTTCAAAAGGATCGTTGAGGATGAAGACATCGCCCTCTTCCACATCGTCGCCGTACTTGGCCAGCAGGGTCTCCATGGCAAAGGGCACCGCGCCCAAATGCAGCGGAATGGTGACGCCCTGGGCGATCATCCGGCCCTCGGCATCGCACAGGGAAGTCGAGTAGTCCAGACAGTCCCGCACAATGGTCGAATAGGCCGTGCGGTAGAGCGCCATGGCCATTTCGTCGGCCGCCGAAGCCAGGGCGTTGCGCACGATTTCACGCGTGATCGGGTCTATGGCCGCCATTGCTTCACTCCTTCCTCGTCCGCACCTTGCCCGCCACGGTCTCTCTTGCCCGGTACGAGCCCAGAATCTTGACCCTCGTGGAAATAGGCGCGGGCGTCCATTCCTTAAAAAGCGACTAGCGCATCGGCGTGCTTCACGCTTTTTCCTTCTAGCTGGAGCGCGCTTCGATGAGGAGGTGGCCCAGGTAGTGCCGCCGGGCGCGCACATCCGGCGGCACTACAATGGTGGAATCGCACTCGTCGATGAGCAGGGGCCCCTCGGCCCCCTCGTCGAGGTCCCGGCGGTCGACCACCGGGACGGCCAAGGTCTCGCCGGCGAAATAGGCCGTCCGACTGTCCCCGCCCGCAACCGGCTGGGCCGCTGTTTCCAGGCCCCGGCCCAGACCTCGCACCCCGGCCTGGCCGACCAGGCGCACGGCCACCACTTCCACTGGGTTGTCCGGATCGGAGCGATGCCCGTACAGGCGCTCGTGCTCGCGCACAAAGTCGGCGCGCAAGCGGGCCACCCCCTCCGGGCTTATGGGCCCGTCGACCAGGCCGATGCCGATCTCCGAGGTCTGTCCTCTAAAGCGCACATCGGCGCTGCAGCGCAGTTCGACCTGGTCGGCCCCGAACCCCTCGGCGGCGAACTGGGCCAGCTGCCGCTCCTGCATCCGGGCCCGGATTTGCTCCAGGGCCGGGGCCTGGAGATTCTCCCCCCCCAGCAGGCAACTGTGCACGTCGTGGTGCTCCACCCCCGAACACAAAAGCCCCAGGGCGCTGAACAGACCCGGCAGCGGCGGCACCACGACCCGGCCAATGGCCAGGTCTCGGGCCAGACCCGCGGCGTGGATGGGCCCGGCCCCACCAAAAGCCATCAGGGCGAAGTCGCGCGGATCCCGCCCCCGCTCGGTGGACACGGCCCGCAGGGCCCGCATGGTGCGCGCATTGGCAATGCGGTGGATGCCCTCGGCCGCCTGCAGCAAATCCAGTCCCAGGGGCGCGGCAATGCGGTCGTGTACCGCCCGCTGCGCGGCCTCCGCGTCGATCGATACTTCGCCGTCGGCCAGGTCCCCGGGGCGGATATAGCCCAGCACCACATTGGCGTCGGTGAGGGTCGGCTCAATCCCCCCCCGCTGGTAGCAGGCCGGCCCCGGCACGGCCCCGGCGCTGCGCGGCCCCACCCGCAAACCACCGGCCTGGTCCAAAAAGGCGATGCTGCCGCCCCCTGCCCCCACTTCGGCGATGTCGATGCTGGGCGCCCGGATCAACTCGCCCCCGCCGCCGATGAGCCGGTTGCCCGCGGACAGCAAGGCGCCCACCTCGTACTCGGGACTGTGCGCGATGCGGCCCTCTTCGATCATGGCCGCCTTGGCCGTGGTGCCGCCCATATCCAGGGTGATGACCTGGTCCAATCCCAGCTGGCCGGCGGCGAAGCTGGCGCCCAGGACCCCGGCCGCCGGACCCGATTCGAGGGCAAAGACCGGCCGGCGGGCCGCTTCCCAGTCCGGGGCCAGCCCGCCGGTGGACTGCATGATCAGCAGCGGCGCGTCCACGCCGCGCTGCTCCAGCCCGTGGCGCAGCGCGCCCAGATAGCGCTGCATCACGGGCTGGACATAGGCGTTGACCGCGGTGGTGGCGCTGCGCTCGTACTCGCGGCGCTCGGGCAGCACTTCCGACGACAGCGACACCAGCACCCCGGGCACGCGCTTGCGCAAATACTGTCCCAGGCGGCGCTCGTGCTGCGGAAAGGCGTACGCGTGCAGCAGGCATACGGCCACTGCCTCCACCCCCTCGGCCTCGAGCCGCTCGCCGAGCCGCTCGAGGTCTTTCTCTTCGAGGGGCACCAGTATCTCGCCGTCGGCCGCCACGCGCTCGTCCACTTCCAGGCGCAGGCGGCGCTCGATTAGGGGCCGGGGTTTGTCGAAGAACAAATCGTAGAGCTGGGGGGCCCGGATGCGGCGCAGCTCCAGCACGTCGCGGAAACCCCGGGTGGTGATCAGGGCCGTGCGCGCGCCCCGGTGTTCGAGCACGGCGTTGGTGGCCACTGTGGTGCCGTGCGCCACCTCGGCCACGGCACGGCCCGCGGCGCTGATGCGGGGCATGAGTTGGTCGAGGGCAGCCAGCACGGCCCGCTCGAAATGGG
The DNA here is from genome assembly GCA_965219385.1 of Candidatus Latescibacterota bacterium. Taxonomy (GTDB): domain Bacteria; phylum Latescibacterota; class UBA2968; order UBA8231; family UBA8231; genus CBDCNM01. The sequence continues at coordinate 344,338 of CBDCNM010000002.1, forward strand.
GCGGGGTCGACGGCACTTTGTGGGTCCAGATGCCGCCCCGATCGTCGAGGGCCACCACGTCGGTGAAAGTGCCTCCTACATCGGCACCAATGCGGATGGTAGAGCGGGTCATGGGCGCGGTATCACGGGCAGGATCAGGTGGGAGGGATGGGCTCGGTCGTGGCAGATCCGCTGCCGGGCCATTTGCATCTCGTCGTCCAAACCGTTATGTTTCATGCTCATTTGAAGTTTTAAGCAGCGCTTCTCTTGGCAGAGTACGTCGCCGCTTTTCTTCACAATTTAGTAAAACCCCCTCAGTGAGGCAACCGACGTAAGTTATCTTTGTTGCCAGATCCATGGTGCCGTCTTTCTGGGGAAGGTATCGGTGCCTGGCTGGTCGAAGATACCAACCTGAGGAGACGGTACCTTGTCAAAAAGTGTCCGAATTATTGATCAATCATCATCGAGGAAGAAGCGAGTATGATGACCAAGATGATGAAAGCAGTCGCGCTGGCGGTGCTGTTCGCCGGCCCGTCGGTCGCGCAGCAAAACCCGCCCGGCCTGGACTGGCGACAGATCCGGACGGATCGATTCAAAGTCGTTTTTCCCGCGGCGATCAGCGCCGATGCCCAGCGGGTAGCCAATACGCTCGAACACATCTACGGCCCGGTCTCCAAAACGCTACGGGGACCGCAAAAACCGATAGATGTGGTGCTGGTCAACCAGTCGACTCGGACCAACGCTTTTGTCGCCCTGGCGCCGCGCCGCAGCGTGTGGTTCAGCACCCCGCCCCAGATCGCGGGGCGGCTCAGCGGCGATTGGTACCAGTTGCTGGCGGTCCACGAGATGCGCCACATGGTGCAGGTTGACCGCCTGCGCCGGGGCTTCGTGCGCCTGGCCTGGCTCTTTTACGGCGAACAGGGCCAAGACCTAGCGGGTCTGTTGGTGCCGCCGTGGTTCTGGGAGGGGGATGCGGTGGGGGTCGAGACGGCGCTGAGCCGGACCGGGCGCGGGCGCATGCCCCAGTTCGCTCTGGACATCCAGGCCCTGCTTTTGGCGGGAGAGCGCTATTCCTACTACAAGGCCTACCACCGCTCGTACCGCGATTGGTACCCCAGTCACTACCCGCTGGGATACTTTCTCACGACCTACGTCAAGCGCCACTACGGTGCCGAGACTTGGGACAAGGTCCTGGGTCGCACCGCCAGGTGGGGGTTCCACCCCTTTGCCTTCAGCCGGGCGCTCAGGAAGTACACCGGGGCCAGCGCCGCCCAGACCTACGAACGGACGATGGACGAGTTGACCGGGCTGTGGCAGACGCAGCAAGAAGACCTGCCCACGACGTCGTTACGGCTACTCCCCGGGCAGAGCCGCGCGGGCATCTGGACCAATTACGAATATCCGCAACCGCTGGCCGACGGCAGCGTGCTGGCGAGCAAGAGCGGCCTGGCAGACCCGGCGACGCTGGTGCGGCTGCACCCCGATGGCCGCGAAGAGGCCGTGCGCTTTTACCAACCCTTCGGCGGCATCCGCGCAGCCGGCGGCAAAGCGGCGTGGAACCGCTTCACTCCGGATCGGCGCTGGGGCTTTCGCAACTTCTCCGACGTGGTGGTGCTGGACATCGACAGCGGCCGGATGCGCCAACTCACCCGCAAGGCCAAGTTGTTCGCACCCGCTCCTTCGCCCGATGGCATGCGCCTTGCCGCCGTTGAATTCGGACCGGACCGACGCTGCCACCTGGTGTTGTTGGAGACCGTCAGCGGCGCGGAGCAGGCCCGTTTTGCGGCCCCGGACGGGGTTTTCTGGCGCACGCCGGCGTGGTCGGAGGACGGACGCCATATCGCCGTGGTGCGGCAGGACGGCCGCGGCAACGCGCTCGAACGCATTGACGTTGCCGATGGCGAGGGGCAGATCGTGTTGCCGCCCACCCACGCCGATATTGGCTGGCCGGTCTTCTGGGGTTCCTACTTGCTGTTCAACTCGCCCCATTCGGGCATCGACAATATCCACGCGGTCCACCTGCCGAGCGGTGCCCGCTACCAGGTGACCTCTCGACCGCTGGCGGCCACCAACGCGGCGGTGGCCGGCGATTCGCTCCTGTTCCAGGAGTACACCGTCGACGGCTACCGCATCGCGGTCATGCCCCTCGACCCGGCGACCTGGACGCCGGTCGAGCAGGTCGCCGACCGGCGAATGCGCTACTACGAACCCCTGATCGCCCAGGAGCAGGGCGGCCCTGTGTTGGCGGACATCCCACAGCGGGTCTATCCGGTGAGCGGCTATCGGCCGCTGGGCCATCTGCTCAAAGTCCATAGCTGGTTTTTCAGTCCCTTGCCGCCGCGCTATGCCCTCAGTCTCACCTCCAGCGATTTGCTCAATCTCAGCAACACGAGCGGCGGAGTCGAATACAACAGCAACGAGAATGCCTTCAGCGCCTTGGGCGATTTCAGCGTGGCGGCGTGGTATCCCATTTTCAGCGTGGGCGGGCGCTGGGGCGAGCGGGCCGGAGACTACAAGATCAAAACGAGAGAGACCGAAGGCGACAGCCTCAAGGTCAAAGAGGAAGAAAAAACGGACAAGTGGACTGAAAAGAGCCTGAGTGCCGGCGTCGAAGTGCCCTTGAATTTTTCCCGCGGCCCTTGGCAGTCTTTCGTCCATTTGAGCGCAAAGGCGGAATTGACCGATATCGCCGGCCGGGGCGCCCTCAACCGGCCCGAGGACGACCTCTACTGGCCCGATTCAAGCAGCGTGAACCAACAAGTAAAAGACGTGTTCACAAAAAACCACAACGGACGCTTTGCGCCGCTGACGTACCAGCTAACCTTCGGGCGGTCGCGTCACCCGGCAGTGCGCGATCTGGCCCCGGCCTGGGGGCAGAGCCTGCAGCTAACCTACCGCCACACGCCCTTTGCCGGCGACTACGACGGCACCTTGTTGTCGGGGCGGCTGGAGCTGACCTTTCCCGGTTTGGCGGCTCACCACAGCCTACAGCTAGGGGGTGGTTACGAGTGGCAGGATTCAGCCGCGGCCGATGCCCTACCCTACCGCTTTGCAAGCGAACAGACCTTTGTCCGCGGCTACGACTATCGCTTCCACCGCCGCATTTACCAAGGGGCGGCCAACTATGCCCTGCCGCTGTTTTACCCGGACTGGAACTTGGGGGCGCTGGTGTACCTCCAGCGTTTCAAGGTCAACTTCTTTTACGACTACGGTCGCGGTGAGGACGACTCTCAGCCCCCTGAAATCTACCAATCGGCCGGTGCCGAACTAACGACCGATTTCCACCCTTTTTCACTGCCGATCCCGCTGGATATGGGCCTGCGCTACGCCTATCGTTTCGACGAGGGGGATTCGCGCTATGAATTGGCGGTTAATCTCCCGGGGTTTTGAGTCGGCGCTGTGGATGGCGTGCAGTGGGGCAGCTGTACTTGCGCCCCTTTGCTTGGCGGTTGAATTTCCGTCGCCATTCCAAGGATTTATGAACGCTTGCCCCGAAACAGCGAAGCCTTGATTCAAATCGCCATGATTCATCTCTTACTCAAGCGCCTCGCATAGAATACCGGGGTTTTAAAAAAGCTTCTAAGAGGCTGGACCATCGGACGAGCCGAAATTCCGGCGAGTTAATGGCGAATCGAGGTTGGACTGGCATGCGAAATGTTGAGATTCTTCAATCACTCACCCTTGCGCTGGTGTCGGCGGCGCTGGCTGTACCGGCCGTTTCGCAAGACGGCCCCACTGCAGCGGCGTGGACGGACACCGCCGAGGTCTACGAGACCAGGCACAATCACGTGCTCGCCCTTCCGAAGTACGTGTGGAATGCCCTGATCTACCCGATCGGGCAGTTCACTATCTGGGTCGAACACGAAGAGGTGCCTGAGCGGGTGGTGGATCTGTTCACCAACGAGGCGGAGACCTTCGGACTGTTTCCGTATGCGGCCTTGGGTGGGGAGACGGGAAGCGGTGGCGGGTTCACAATGTTTCATAACGATTTGTTCGGGCGCGGAAAGGAATTCTCGGCGCACTTGATCGCCAACCGCTCCAATTATAGCGGGCTGGCACTGTACAATGACCCGGGGATCGGCGGCGGTCCGTGGTACTGGAATGCGTCTATCGAAGCGCTGGATACGGGGAACAAGAACGCCACCATAAACGGCCAACTGCGTGGGTCGGGGTCGCTGTTCGAGTACGAGCAGCGAGATGTAAGGCTTAACTTCGGGTCATGCTCCACGACAAAACCTATTCTGCGATGATACCAGGTGGACACCGCCATAACCAGACGCATTCGGCAAAGTCGTTGCGCTTCTCCTGAATATTGAGCAACAGGTACTGCAAGTGATCCAATCCATAGCGGAACAAGCTCTGCTCGGGGTATCCATGCTTCTTGATTTTCAACGGTTTCTGCTGGGCTAACCAGATGCCAACCAGATGCGCCCAAGTGAAGGCGAGGGCCAACAGCGCCACTAACTTGCGGATGCGCTCAATCTCGGTCAGATGGGTCTGCTCGAAGTCGAAGCCGCGCTTTTTCAGCGCCGAAAAAAGCACTTCTATTCCCCCGCGTTTCCGGTAGCGAGACCACGCTCGGGCCTTATCCTGGTTGCTGGCTACGATGAGATATTCATCGGCGAACCGAATCGCGGAAAGGAACACGGCTTGCCCGTAGATCCATCTCCGCTGGCGCAAGATCCGGGCCTGATCTTGCGGCCGATCGCGGAAGAGAGCACGCACCGGGGAAGACGGCTTGGGACCGGGCAGCACGGCATGCTCGCGAATACGAATATGATAGGTCCGTCCCTGTTGATCCAACCACTGGAACCAAGCTGGGCCGATGAATGCCCGATCGCACACCACGGTGCGCATCCGTTCGGGACCCAAGAGGGCGATGCCCTGTTCCATCAAGGCGATACGTTCCTGGGTATTCGAGTTGCCTTTCTTGGGCCGCATCGTCCAGTAGAGCGGAAAGGCGACCCCTTGAAAGACGATACCTACCAACAGAATATTGATCTGAAGTTGACCGAATTGCCAAGGGGTGCGATCCAAGGTGATCAGCCCATCTTTCCGGTCGGTAACAGCGTGACCACCCGTTTGGCCAGCAGATCATAGTCGAGGTCGAACAGAGCAAAGAAGCGTTGGATGCGACGATAGTTTGATTTTCTATCGGCGTTTCCATTCAAGCCGTTGGCGATGCGAACCAGGTTTACCGTGGTCACCTGGATTAAGGCTAACACGAAGGCGGCGATGAACTTGACCCGGGCTTTGTGCCACGGCAGATGCCCTTGCATCGCCGTGTATAAATCCGTAGTTTGGGGTGACATAGACCTGCTCCTGGTGATCGGGGAACATGGACTTCGGCACTCCAAACTTAATCTCCTGTCAATGCAGGGGTAGGTCTTTCTCGTTTTGTCGCGTAGCATGAGCACAACGAAAAACCACAAAACAGGCATCATAAATGGAAATTAACCCACCTTCAAAGGGGTGGTATATAGTCCCTCAATTTATAGTGGCCATTGCTTTTTTGCTGCTCATTGGCACGGGGTGTAGCTATACCATCCCCTATACTACCTCACCAGCAGTAGTGGAAAAATGGGTTGCAGATGAGAAAATCAAACACAAGGTTCTATTGTTCGGAGATGGGGGCGCACCATCCATTGACGAAACGTTTCCCGCTGAAGAGCTGTACAGGGCGGATGCAACGTTGACAAGTCTTTATTGTTGGGCGAAAAAGATGCCGCAGAAGACCACGATTATATTTCTCGGTGACAACATCTACAACGTTGGCTTGCCTAAGCAGGCGAGTAAAGAGTACAAAAAGGCTGAAAAAAAGTTACAGGCACAACTCAGCGTGGTCAAAGCAAGCGGCGCACATGGTATTTTTATTCCCGGGAATCACGATTGGGCGGATGGCAAAAAAGGAGGATGGGCGGCAGTCTTACGACAGGAAGAATATGTAAATACAGTATTGGGGACTGATAAGCCTTCTTTTCTTCCCAAGGGCGGACAACCGGGGCCGGAGAACGTAGATAAGGATGGTGTTCGGATTATAGTGCTCGATACGCAGTGGTGGTTACATCGAGATGATGATAAGCCAATTGCCTTGAACGGCGAGGACGGAGAAGCGTCCGCGAAACAAGAAAACCCCGTGGAAATTGTACAACGTCGGGTCATTGAAAAATTGCGGGGTTATCTCAATAGGAGCGGACAAAGGAAAGTGATGGTCGTCGCTCACCACCCGTTGGCGACGCACGGGCCGCGGGGAGGTTTCTTTGACTGGCGGGACCACCTCTTTCCCCTCACCAATTTACCATTGCCGCTCATAAAAAAAATCTGTGGATTCCCCTGCCACTCGTCGGCAGCATTTACCCACTTAGTAGGTGGTATCTGTTTAGGGACGACCAGCATCTGAATGGTTCGCGCAACCAAACGTTGACTGGCACCTTGAAGAAAGCGCTTGCAGGTGAAAACAAACCACTGATTTATGCCGCAGGACATGAACACAGCCTACAGGTATTAAGTGGCGGCGAAACCGCGGATTATATCCTCGTTAGTGGTTCGGGCTCGAAGACGAGCAAAGTGAGTTACGGGGCAGCCACCCTCTTCGCTCACCAACACTTAGGTTTTATGGCGGTCGATTTTATAGACGATGGAAGTGTCTTGTTGCGCGTGATCGAACCAACCGAGCAGGGACGTGCAGGTGAAGTTGTCTTTTCAAAGTGGTTAAAATAAACCTGGGATCGAGGCCATGCGGGCTTCGGCCTTGGGAGTGAAGGCGGGCAAAAAGATCAGGTCAGACTTGGCTGGCGACATCATCGGTTCGCCTTGCCCGAGTCTGGTAGCGCAGGCGATTCAGAGTCCTCTTTGAGCTTGACTTCAAGAGCGCTAATGGGGTCGGAGTCATGCGTTAATCCAGACACCATCCCCAACAACGTTAGGGCATTATTGTGGAGTTGAAAGGCGTCCGCCGAAAGGTATCTCCCTGACCCAACCGAACGAACAATCACGACAATTTCTGGTGATCCGTCGCTGTCCAAATCGGAGAATTTTATACTTTCAACGACCCCGTCGCGCGGCCTGACAGTACCTGCAATAAAGTGGTCATAAGGGAAGCGGGGATCGGTTCCGGCGTATGTTCGGAGACTATAGCTGCCAATACTTCTCGGCTCAAAGTCCCCTTCAGCCACAACTGCGATTGTCGAGGCTTCTGGCACCACTGCCTTCCTGATTCGGCGGGTGGTTTCATCGGCATCTAAAGCGGTAGAAGTCACGAGCGCGAACCCTAGACACAACAACCGCATTACATTCATAGCTAAATCCTCGCAGACTATAGTCGTTATTGCGTTTTCGGCGATCCTGTGCCTCTTGCCGCCTTTTGTGCAGCCGTGCGTTCTCCCGGCGCAGCCGCTCCACTACCTTCGTTGCTGGATTGACGGGGGGGTGGCCCCGCTTCTTGCTACCCAGTTCCCCCCACTCGGGCTGGCGGCGCCAGCAGGTCAGGTGCGAGGAATACAGGCCCTCGCGGCACAGGGCACCGAGCGGCCCGGTTGGGTGCAGATCCGCTGCCGGGCCACTTGCATCTCGTCGTCCAAACCGTGCGGGTGGCCGGTGTTGAGGTTGCGGTCAAAGCGCGGGAAATTGCTGCTGGAGACCTCCAGCCGGATGCAGTGTCCGGCCCGGAAGAGATTGCTGGTCTCCCACAGCTCAATCAGATAGACGTAACCTGCTCTGGTTCGATGGGACTGGGGTCTCGGTACGAGTCGAGGAAGCAGGTCCGCACAATGCCCTCGCACAAGTGGATGGCCCTGCCCCTGGGGTGCACGTCAACCAGGGTAGCGGTAAAATCGGTCTCCACCGCGCTGGAGGCCGCGTGCAGCACCAGCTCCACCGGCCCGGTGATTTCCACCTCCGCGGCCAGCGGCTCGGTGGTGTAGAGCCGCACCCCGTCGCGCATGGGGATCTCGATATCGAGCTGAATGCGCATCCCCTCAGTACCCCTTGGATTTGTCGATGACTCCGGAGAGGGGCTCGCCGGCGAGAAAGCGCCGCAGATTGTCACAGAATATGCCCACGATGCGGTCCTGCCGGCGGGGCGAGCCCCCGGCCGTGTGCGGAGTGATGATGACATTGTCCATGTGCCACAGCGGATGGTCTGCGGGGAGGGGTTCCCGGGGCGTCACATCCAGCCCGGCCCCGCCGATCCACCCCTGCTCCAGGGCCTCCATCAGGGCCTCCTCCTCGACGATGCGCCCGCGCGTCACATTGATCAGCAGGGCGTGCTCCTGCATGGTGCGAAAGGCCGCCCGGTCGAACATACCTTCGGTCTGCCTCGTCAAGGGCGCGCAGATGGCCACCACATCGGCCTGGCGCAGCAAATCGCCCAGGCGCTCCAGGCCCCAACACGCCTTCACCTCGGGTGGCCGTTGCACGGGCTCGGGATCCACCGCCACGATGCGCATGCCAAAGCCGGCGGCCCGCGCGGCCAGATTGCGGCCCGTGCCCCCTAGGCCCACGATTCCTAATATGCGGCCGTCCAGCTCCCCCGAGACCTGCCGGATGGGGAAGCGCTGGTCCCAGTTGGGCCGCCGCAGGGCCCACCAGATGCCCCGGGTGAGCCCCAGGAGCAGGGCCATGGCGTGGTCGGCCAGGTGGATCCCCACCGTGCCCTTGGCGCTGGTGAGCACGACATCGCTGGCGACAAAAGCCGGGTCGAGCAAGCCGTCCACCCCCGCTCCCGTGCTCTGCACCCAGCGCAATTTGGCGGCCGCCTCGAACATGGCCGGGCAAAAGCCGCCAAAGACCACTTCCACTTCGGACATGGCCGCCATGACTTCGGCGCCAGTGGCCGGCTGTACTAGTTCCACGGCATCGGCCACCCCCCGGATCTGTTCGATCTGGCGCTCCTCCAGCTCCAGATTCAGCAATACTTTCATAGCGCTCTTCTCTCTTGTCCCGCTCAATATTAGGACTTTGCCGCCCGCTCAACAAACTGTTTTATTGGAAGGGCTGACTTTCCAGCAAACTTTGTGAGTACTGCTGCGTGTACAAAAAGAACAGGCGATCAGAAAGGGGCTTGCAGCTCCCACCACCCTCCATAAAACGCCGCCGGCAACATCCCCTCCCTGCCTTGAGATCCAAATAGTTACGGGTATTTCGTGATCTACTGATGATGAACACGGCGGCTGCGCATTTTCGCCGAGGTTTTTTAATAGAGCGCGCGGTAGAGACGCTGGGGATAGTCGGCGACCACCTGGTGTTCCCGGCCCAGTAGATGGAAAATCGAGACCATGGCGTCCCTGGCGGCTCCCTCGCGAAAGTCCTTTTTGCGTTCCACGATCTCCAGCCACTCCTTGAGGGCCGTGGCATAGTCGCGCTCGGCCGCCGCACAACAGGCGAAATTGAAGCGGGTGTCCAGGTCGTCGGGGGCGGACAGCAGCGGCCGGGCCAAGGCGGACCGGCCGCCGGCCTGTTCGCAGATCCGGACGAATTCGATCTGGCGCAGCACGGCCTGGGCCCGATCGTACTCGGAAGCGCCCGGTTCCACCATGCCGACCAGTTTTTCCACAGTGGCGAAGTCATTCTCGTACAGGCGAATCTGGGCCAGACCCAACAGGGCCTGGTTGTCCTCGGGCTGATCTTCCAGGACCTGCTCATACAGCCGGGCCGCGCCCTCCAGATCGTTGTTGCCGGCCAGGGTTTTGGCCTGTTCCAGCAGGCCGTCCGTTTCGGTGGAAATCAGGGGGCGGAGGATGGCCTCGATCTGCGCCTGGGGCAGCGCCCCGGTGAATTCCTGCACGATCTGGCCGTCCTTGAAGATCTTGACGGCGGGGATGCCCTGCACCCGGAAGGCGGCGGCCAGCTCCTGGTTCTCGTCCACGTTTAACTTGGCCAGGGCCACGCCGTCCCCCAGGGAGGTGACGACCTCCTCCAGGATCGGCCCCAGGGTGCGGCAGGGACCGCACCAGGGCGCCCACAGGTCCACCACAATCGCACGCTCGTGTGAGGCCTTGAGCACGGCGTCTTCGAAATCGGCCTGGCCGACATCGAATATCTGTTGGTTCATCGGTTGCCTTTCGGTATAGTGATTCTGCACGGTTGCAGGTTACAACTTCATTGCGCCCGGCCGCGACCCGCTACCCTCCAGGCATCCACCACCTCTCCATTGCGCACCGGGTAGAGGTAGTCGTGGAGGTTGGTGGTCATCCCCCCGTGCAGCGGGATGAAGGACAGGACCTCTCCTGCTTCAAATATATGCGATGAGTCCGCGATATCCAGGTGCCCGTGTTCCACGGACATGCCCTTGAAGAAAATCTCGGGGTGTTCAAGGCAGTAGCCATAGGGCGTGGGCGGGTAGCTGGTAAAGGCCTTCATGCCCGCGTCCACGATCGCCTGTCCGGACACGGCCGTGCTCACCACGGTGACGACCATGCGCAAAGGGCAGCGGTCCGGGTGCAGATCCTCCCGTTTGCCGACCCGGGTCATACCCTCGTACGCGTAGGAGCCGATCCGGGTCTCGGTGCAGTTGATGGACTTGCAGAATTCCTGGGAGCCGGTACCGCCGCCGCTGACGATGTGGAGGGGCAATCCGGCCTTCGAGGTCAGGTCGCGGACCTCGTCGATGAAGGGGCCGACGCGGTCGTTGCGCGCGTAGGTCATGACCCCCATGAACTCCAGTCCGGGCAGCTGGTCGATGTGCTGCGCCAGTTCCAGGGTCTCCCCGGGGGACTGGACGCCACAGCGGTGGCTACCGGTATCCATCTCTACGATGACGCGGATGGTGCAGCCGTCCTTTGCGGCCTGGTGAGAGAGGCCCTCCACGGTGATCGCGGAGTCGGCGGCCACCGTGAGGGTGGTCCGGTCCTGCTTGATCAGACGGGTCAAGCGTTCGAGCTTGGGGCGGCCGACGATGTTGTAGGGGATGAGGATATCTTCGAGGCCGGCCTCGACCATGGCTTCGGCCTCGCCCAGCTTCTGGCAGACAAGGCCGATGGCCCCTGCCTGGACCTGCATGCGGGCAATGGCAGGGGTCTTGTGGGTCTTGGTGTGGACTCGAAGGTCGATCTCCAGCTGGTCGCAGGCCTGTTGCAGGTCGCGGATATTCTTTTCGAGGATGTCCAGGTCGACGGCCAGGGCCGGGGTGTCGAGCTCGGTGATGTGCATGATGCATTCCTTCTCGATTATAATTTTTTTTCTAAAACCTCTATGTATTGCCGGGTGGATTTATCCCAGGAGTACTCGCGCCGGACATATGCCCGGGCCTCGGCGATTTTGGCCTCTCTGGCATTGGGGGAGAGGATGTAATAGCGGTGCACCTGGTCGACAAAGGCCAGGTAGTCGCCAGCCGGTATCAGGTAGCCGCCCTCGCGCATGCTCTCTACCAGCGCATCTACGGCAAAGGCTACCACCGGAGTGCCCGCGTACATGGTCTCAAGCGGGGCCATGCCAAAACCCTCGACATCGTTGGGCAGGTGGATATTGGGCATGATGAAAAGATCGGCACTGCGGCGCAGCATGGCCACGAGTTCTTCTTCGAGAGGGCCCAGGATCAGCACCCGGTTGTGCAGGTCCAGGTTTTTTGCCAGCTCGTACAGGCGGCTCAGTTCGGGGCCGCGACCTCCGATGATGAGTCTGATGTCGGGATCCAGCAGGGGCACGCCCTTTTCCAGGAAGGCCGCCAGCCCCTTGCGCCGGACCTGGCGACCGCAATTGAGCAGGACGCGGTCGCGGCCAAAGCGCAGGCCGTACTCCTGCTCGAAGCGCTGACGCAGCTCGTTGCACCGCTCCTCGGGCAACACCAGCGGCTCCACGCCCATGTAGATGAGGACCAGTTTTTCAGGCGCCACCCCGCTCTGGGCGGTGAGCTCCCGGGTGAGCTGGCTGTTGATGGCAACCTGCTCGCAGCAGCGCACGCTCCAGTGCATGAGCCGGCGGGCCAGCGGGTTGCCGTAGATCATTTCCAGTCCGTGGATGGTGACCACGAAGCGGATCCTCCGGGTAAAGGGCCGCAGGAATAATGCCAGAGCGCCGACCACGCCATCGCTGAAGTAGACTACCTGTACCCGCCGCAACAGCACCTCCACAAAAGCCACCACAAAGGCATAGGGCAGGAACCAGGCCAGGTGCGCCAGGGACTGCCGTCGCAGGGCCACCAGCTTGACTGGGCGCTGGGCGCTGAGGCGAGTGTAGATCTGGTAGGAATGGGTCTCGATCCCGCCGACCACGGGCGGATAGCGGCGGGTGATAAAGAGAATGCGGGTGGCAGCGTCGGGTGAAATGGCTCGATCCTCTCGGTGTGGTCGGAATGTCCACCCAATAATAAAGATTGGCATGGGACGGAGCAAACACCGCGGATTTAAAATCCTTGACAAGGGAAAAATCTGATGTATTCTGATGTATACATTAAAAAGGGGACATACCATTCACTATCAACCAATTGAATTGGGAGGGATATAGTTATGGAAAGTCCAATTCGCAGTTACCTGGCGGAGTTCCTGGGGACCCTCATCCTGGTACTGATCGGCACCTCCGTGGCCGCCCTGCAGGGGTTTCTCACCGGCTACGGCGACACTGGGTGGCTGGGCATTTCATTCGCCTTCGGATTCACTCTGATGGTGCTGGTGCTGGTGATCGGCCCGGTTTCGGGCTGCCACGTCAACCCGGCGGTTTCCATTGCCATGGTCATATCGGGGCGGCTCAAGGGCTCCCTGGCGATCGGCTACATCATAAGCCAGATCCTGGGCGCGCTGGTGGCCAGCCTCATTCTGTACGGCCTGATCAACTGCATACCTGGGTACCAGCTGGAAACTCATGGCCTGGGCGCCAATGGCAATCCCCGGGACATGAGCGTGATGGGCCTCCTGGGCTGGGAAGTGGTACTGACCGCGTTGTTCCTTTTTACTATATTCGCGGCCACCAGAGACGACGCGACGCCGGGTTTTGCCGCCCTGGCGATCGGCGGTTTCTTGTTCGTAGCCCACCTGGTCGGCGCCCAACTGGGCGATTCATCCCTCAACCCGGCCCGCAGCATTGGACCGGCCCTGTTCCAGGGTGGGACTGCTCTCAGCGTCCTCTGGGTTTTCATTGTCGGCCCTATTGTGGGGGGTATAATCGGCTGGATTCTGTACAAGATAGTGTACAACGACTGAGCTTTTCCGAAATTTCGCCTTGCGGTTGCAGGCCCTGGTGCACCAGCACCGGGGCCTTTTCCGTCTAGGCCAGGGCGGCGGAAATAGTCGGTCCGTTTTTGTATCGCCGAGCCCCGGTTCTGCTTATTTGAGTTCCTCGCCGCAGTGGGGACAGAGCCGGGTGGTCTTGTCCCTGTTCTGCAGTTCGTCGACAAAGCCGGCCCCCAGAATCCCGGCTGGCAGGGCGAACATGCCGATTCCGAGGATGGCGATGACCGCGGCGATAAGCTTGCCTATCCCGGTCACCGGGTAATAATCGCCGTAGCCCACCGTGGTCAGGGTGATCACGCCCCACCACATGGTTTCCGGGATGCTGGAAAACTTGTCGGGCTGGTGCTCGTATTCGGCGAAGTACATCAGCGAGGAAGAGATCAGCAGCAAGGTCAAAAGGACAAAGAAGATGCTGAATAGCTCGCTTTTCTTGCCCACCACGACCCGGCCCAGCAGGCGCAGGGCACTGGAATAGCGGAAGAGCTTGGCGAGTCGGAAAAACCGCAGCAGGCGCACCACGCGGACAAAACGCATGTCCAGGCCCAGCAGCGGCAGGTAGAGAGGCAAAATGGCCAGCAGATCGATGATGGCCAGGGGGGTGAAAATGAAACGGAGTCGCCCGCCCAGAGGGTGGGCATAGGCCCGAACCGCGGTACAGGACCACACCCGCAGGACGTATTCGATACTGAAGAGGCCCAGGGAAATATCCTCGAAGAGTTCGAATGCGGCCGGGTTGCGGCTGTAGATCGAGTCGACCGTTTCCAGGACCAGGGCCAGGATGTTCAGGAAGATCAGGCCCAGAATGGAAAGGTCAACCGCGCGGCTGTGCGGGTCTTCCTCGATAGAAGATACGGCGAGAAGCTCGTGGATCCTTTTTTTCAGCATCATGGCACCAACCTCATGCTCATGTCCCGGGGGAACTACTCAGAACATAACGAAACCCTAGTGGACATATACTCAGTACTTCCCGAAATACCGTAACTATTGGGACCTCAAGGCCGAGAGGGCGGTGGGGGCTGCGAGCCGGCGCAGCAGCAGGGAGTGGAACGGGGCAAGAGCGCTCCGGGCATCGCCAAGCGCCAGAGGCACAAGCCCCGCACGACCCCCCGCCGATTTCGTGAAGCACTGATACTAAATATAGGGCACTTCAGTCTTTGGTGCCGTTAAATAAAAAATCGAAGAGATCGAAGTTGCGGGCCCGGCCCGCTTCCAGACGCTCCTGGTACTCAGGTTCGAGCGGGCGGTTGAAGATCATGGGGACCGTAGATTCGTGCAGACCACCGTGAGAACGCAGGCCCGCTTCCACCGCGGACAGATCGTGCCACTCGGGCGTGCGGCCCAGGACCGTGTCCCGGTCCGCCAGTACCACCAGGTCGCCGATGCGGTCCCGGGGCAGGGCATAGGTGGCCACAGCCTGGTCCCGGGTGAGGACCTGCTCGACCCCAGGTACCTCTGCGAGGATGCCGGCGGCAGGGGCGATGTGCTCGGGATTCAGGTAGACCGTGGCATAGGAGCCCAGGGCTCCGTGGTGCACCACATAAGGGTCGGTGATGGGGAGGATCACCCTGGCTTCGGAGAGGCCCCGATGCACCAGCAGGGTTTCAATAAACTCGACCCTGGGGGTATTGTCGGGGTTTACCTTGGCGTTCATGCCGTGGTCCGCGGTGAGGCCCAGGATGGCGCCCCGAGCGTCCAGGGCGCCCAGAAACAGGTCCAGGCGGGCGTAGAACCGCTTGGCCTCGGGGTGACCGGGCGGGTACTTGTGCTGCACGTAGTCGGTGGTGGACAGGTAGATCAGGTCGATCGCGTGGTGCTCGAGGAGGCGGACCCCGGCCTCGAGGCAGAACACGCTGGCCTCGGGATCGTAGATGCCAGGATTGGCGCGGCCCACCAACTCCAGGACTCGATCGATACCGTGCTCGGCGCGGCGTGCCTGGTGGGCCTTTTCGACCGAGAAACAAACGCCCTCGAGCCCCTCGGCCAGGAAGAGGCGGAGTTTGTCTTTGGTGGTCACCGCGGCTACCTTCTGGCCGGCCCGGCCAAAAGCGGCCAGAATGGTCGGGGCGCGCAGGTACCCGGGATCGTTCATCATGACTTCCTGGTCGTTTTCCGCATCGTAGTAGAAATTGCCGGGAATGCCGTTGATGTCGGGGGTGGTACCGGTGACGATGGCGATGTTGTTGGGGTTGGTGAACGAAGGTACCACGGTCTTCACCAGACCGCGGCAGCCCTGCGCGATGATGGTACGGAGGTGGGGCATGGAGTCGAGGGCGGCCTGGATATAGGCCGGATCGCAACCGTCCACACAGATGCCTACCACGGGAGCGGATCGGGGACGGTAGGCGCGGTTGTTTACCTGGATCATGCTGGCTTCGGGCGGACGGACACTCGGAAGTAGCTCCGATTTCGGGCGACCTGCAGGGCTTCTTCCAGGTCCGCGAGGGGAAAAGGCGGAGCCGGGTCTGCGGGCAGGGGATGCTCTTCGAGGCGCAGGCTTTGTCCGGGGCCGTCGAAGACCTGGACGAGGGCAGTGGATGGATAGGGCATAGATAAATGCGGACCTTTGTCTGAGGCCGGGGTCAGCGCCTGGCCGGGGGCTTGCGCCAGTAGCCCTCCAGCTTGTCCTGGGGCTCGAACCCTAAAAGACGGCGGGCCTTTTCATTGGAAAAGAGTCCGTGCGGCAGATCCGTGGTGATGAAGAAGACCTCGTTTTGCGAAGGCAGGGTGTCCAGGTCCACCTCCAGGCCCCGCTTGAAGGCCTGGCCCGCATCCCGGAAGCTCACGGAAAAGGGCGTGAGATCCCGACCTTCTTCGCCCGGTTTGGGCTCGGGGGCGCGGAAGTTGTAGAAGAGGAGACAGAGCACGTGGATGGGATAGTGCTCGGTGAAGATACGACAGATTTCCTGGCCCGCCGATTTGCTCAGGGCGTAGAGGCTGGTACCGGCGTGCGGCGGTACCTCGGTGCTGATGCCGAAGTCGTAGTGTTCGTAGAGCGGACCGGTGATGGTGAAGTGGGGGCCGGTGTTGATGAAGCGCCCCATTTTGTGTTCCACGGCGGCGCGGATGGCGTTGTAGGTCCCCAGGGTGCTCACCTCAAAGGCGAGCTTGCGATCCTGGCGCAACACCGAGCAATTGACGATGGCCTCCATGCCCTCGGCCGCCTCCATGACCTGGTCCAGATCGGAGACGTCCACCTGCATGCTCTCGTGGGGAGAATCGATCGGCACGATATCGGTTATGCGCAGCTGGTGATGGCCCTCCAGGGCCTTTACCGCATGGGGACCGAGGATGCCGTTTCCTCCCAGTATCAGTACCTTCATGGAATGTCCTCGAAGTTGAATTGAGGTGCAAAATCCAGTTCGGAGGCCGCGCGGGTCGTGCTGAAACGAGCCCGTTCGGAAGCGGACTGGAGGTGGAAGAGGGCAAAGCGCGGCAGGTCTTTTTGCAGCGCCTTGTCCACGGCCTGGACCACGTCGCCCAGCTCGATCCACATGGGGTCGAAGGGTTTGGTCGAGGCCTCCTCGGCCCGGATCGGGTGCCCCAGACGCAGGCACAGAAGGTTCAGGGCGTGCTGGTGGGCGAATTCCTCGGCGATGAACTCGCCCAGGTACGGGCCCAGGATATGGGGTTCGCAGGAGGGCCGGGGGCGCCACCGTTCGTTGACGGTCATATCCTCGTCGCAGGACAGGAACAGGTCCAGGGTGCTCAGGTAGATGAAGCGCTCGACCCCGGCTTCGGAGGCGGCCGTAAGCAGGTTGTAGGTGCAGCGGGTACAGGCATCGATCCACGCACTGGAGTCGCCGGCCTGCACGGGTTCGGGCAGGTGGATAATGGCCTCTATTCCGGCCACCAGTTCGTCGGTGGACCCATCGTGGCCCAGCTCGCTTAGGACGAATTCCAGATCCGTATCCACGGGCACGCGGGCGCTCAGGCGGAGCTGGTGGGAGGATCTCAGACCTTGCGCCAGGGCCTCTCCGAGGAGGCTGGCCGCGTTGGTGATCAACAGGTTCATAGGTGGTCTCCCGGCTACAGGATTTGTTGGTCGACATTCATCGGCACGATATCGTGCACCTGGCTGTCGAGCAAAGCGCTGGGCGACTGCATCTCCAGCACCCCCTTTTCGTGCAACTCCTCGATGGTGCGGCAGCCTGCTGTGGCCAGGGTGGCGCGCAGGATCTGCAGTACTACCGGCAGCTTGTCGTAGATGGAGCCCAGGTGCGGCACGTACCCGGTGATGCCCTCCTCGAAGAAGATGTTTTTGAGCTGGGCATAGCGCCGGAAGTTGCGCGCCTTCATGCTGCCTTCCATCCAGTATTCCTTGACGATTTCCCCGGCGGCGTTGCGCACCAGGTTGCCGGCGCTCTCGGTGTAGCGGGCAAAGAAATTGCCCATCATCAAAGCGTCGGCGCCCAGGGCCAGGGCCACGGACATATCGGCCGGACCGCTGATGCCGCCGTCCGCGATCAGCGGGATGTAGATCCCTTTTTCCTGCGCCAGCCGCTCGCGGGCTTTGCCGGTGTCCATCAGGCTGGTGGCCTGGCCGCGGCCCGTGGCCTTGATCTCCTGGGTGGTGCAGCCTGAGCCGATGCCCATGCCCACCTTGACGGCATCGACCCCGGCGGCCACCAGAAAATCGAAACCCGCGGTCGTGACCGCATTGCCCCCGACCACGGGGACCTGGTAATTGCTCTTGACCCATTCCAGCATCTGTCTCTGGTATTCGGTGTGTCCGTCCGAGGCGTCGATCACCAGCACGTCGACCTCGTGCTCGACCAGGGCCTCGACCCGCTCGCGGTCTTCCAGATGGGTGGATATGGCCGCACCCACCAGCAGCCGCTTCTTGGCGTCGATGGACTCGTTGGGGTGCTGGAGGTGCTTGTCCAGGTCCTTCTTGAAGACCACGGACTGAAGGACGCCCTCCGGGGAGATGATCGGCAGAAAGCCGCGGCCGTATTTGATCATCGACCGATTGGCTTCCTTGAGATCGTCGATGTCGATGCCGGCCTGGACATCGGTTTTCATGCGCTCGGCGACCTTGCAGTCCTGGTCGCGGCGCACGTCGAAATCCTTGTCGGTGATGATGCCCAGCAGCTTGCCGTGGAACATGCCGGTGTCCGTCACCGGAAAGGTGGAGTACCCGGTCTCGTTGATGATGTCGATAACCGTGCCGATGCTTTGCTCGGGAAACAGGGTCATGATATTGGTCTGGAAAGCCGCCTTGAAACGCTTGACGCCATCGATCTTGCTGCACTGCTCTTCGATGGTCTGGCTGACGGGCAGGATGCCGATGCCGCCCAGCTGGGCTACGGCAATGGCCATCTCCATGCCGCTCACGGCCTGCATGGCAGCGCTCAGAAACGGGGTGTGGAGGTATATATAGCCGCCTTGCTGGCGGCGGCAAAGCCTGGTTTTCAGCGACACCTGGGGGGCGCTACCGTCGGCGGGTGTATAACCGGGCAGGAGGCGAAATTCCCTGAGGCTGTGCGAGGGGGCGTTCAGGACCTGGGCCATGGGGCGTTCACCTGAAGGTGTGGAGGCATTGAGAGAATCCGATAATTAAAGAAAAAAATAGGCATACAGGGTTTATTATCCAAATCAGATATGGCCGCGTCCCCCCACCGAACCCTTTCCTTGCTTGGCAAAACCCGTATCATCAAAGATCAGAGCCCCATCGCCCATCCGAACTTCATCGCCCATCCATGCCACCCGCGGGGCATTGAATGCGTTTTCATCCCATGGGATCTCCGTCGTCAGTTCCTGCAGCCGCTGGGGATAGGTCCCGGGGATCGACGCGGCGATGGTGGTAGGATTCTTGCGTGGAAGATCCGACAGCAACCCTGTGCAATACCGTTCCAGCTCTTCCCGTCCCTTCGATCGAAGAAAGTAACCGGCAAAAGGTTCCAGAAACTTCGCCCGATCCGGCAAGGCCGCTGTCGATGCTTTTGGGGGCATAGGTATTCTCCTGTTTTCAGTAAAGATACCCAGTTATATGATAATCGGCAAAGTAATACTAAACCAAGCGACCAAAAGGAGCCCCATGAAAATCGGTTTTTCCACCTGGGCCATGCCTTGTATGCCCATCGACCAAGTTACGTTGAAAGACCTCTCGCGAAATGGAAAACGTTCTATTTCCAAATGTACTCTGTGGCAACCCGTAAGACAAGGATCTCTGGTTTGAATTAGGGAAAAATTGAGAAAAATTCGCCTGCTGGCGCGGTCCGAGTGAATCCATAGTAATCAGGCCAGCCATGAGGCCATGATCCCGCTTTAGCACGCTGTATATGTAAGGCTCTCAGGTCCACGATAGACACGGCGGCTGTCTCCAAAGTGGAAAGGGGCGAGACCGGACGATTTCTGGCGCAGTAGTGGGTTCATCCGTCGGGATTACATGGATGCCGCTGTCTGAGCGAGCGATCCGCCGATTCGGTCAATTGCTACCTTATTGCGGAAGTAGAACAGGTCGTCCTTCGTCACGCCCGCCAGCTTCATCCCGATTTCCAGCATGTGGGGACGCAGCTTTCTACTCAGATAGGCGGCGAGGCCAGCCCCCGCTAGCGCGCCAAACACGTTCCCCAAACCTGGCACAATAGAACCTACTGAGCCTCCCACTGTTGTTAAAACGGCACCGCTGAAAGAGTACCAGTGCCTTCATTGCGTTGATGCGCGCCTTGTCGTCAATCGCCACCGCTTCAAAATCGCGTTCCGTCTTTACAATGTCACAGAGGAGACGGATACCGAGGACAATCTCCGTCACGTAAGGCAGGAAGCCACCTACCTTGTCAGGCACGTCAATTCCAGAGTTCTCCGCCAAGATGTCCAAGTTTTCCTCAACCCCGGAGGTGAACTCAAGATTGGAGAGGTCGAGGTTGACAAACCGGTCGGATAACTCGGGATGCTCGGCCAATATCTTAGCTCGGATCTCATTGCTAACAGCGAACAGCACAGTAGGATCTTCCTGCATTCTGGTAAGTACTTCACCGACGTATTCCTCGCCTCCGATCTTCGCTTGAATCAGCACCTCATTTGTCCCGTCATGGCTTGTACCGAGAATATCCCATACTGGCTGGTTCGGGTTGGCGGCAATCTCAAAAGAATAGCCGGGGAACTCCTGCGACAATTGCTCTTGTATTCGAAGCTCGGCCAACTTCCCTTTGATGTTGCTGATGAATCCCTTGACGCTTTCCGGCCCTCTCTCAACCATTTCCAAGTATCGCTCACGTAGCGAATAATTAGCCGCTACATCTGGAAATGAGAGCCTGTACGCCTCGAATAAGTCGTCGGGCACAGCGTCGGGCACATTCAGTACGTTGAACAGCGCGGAAAACGTATCTTCGACTCCTGCCGAGACTTCGATAGCGAAAAGGTCGTTCCGCATCAATCCCGATTGTTTAACCACATCTGCATAGGTGTAGCGACCATGCTCATCGCGAAGCGGCACCTGTTCCAATTCGGAAAGTAGTTTGATAGATTGCATGGTTATGAGACCAACCGGTAGAGGGTAAGGGCTAACGCGAGAGCAGATAGGCCCAGCGCAGCGTAAGCGGCACGGCGAACGCTGCGCTGGGCCTGAGACACTTGCTTAGCTTTGTTGCACGAATGACTTGAAATAAGACAGGCTTCTCGTTAGCTTGGATACAGTTTTCGACCAAGAAGCCCGTTTCCATGCCCAGCCAGGAGCCTGAGAGGCCTAACCTATCGAATCGGTCCACCGCTTCTGGGAGGAGCAGGACAAGATCAATCAGGTACTCATTCCCCGTGTGATGGAGATGCACGAGGTTGTGACCGACCTCCACAAACGGACAGCCAACGTCAGCAGCCAAATCGCCGAGGCCGAGGCTCGTGTGCTTCAACAGGTGAAAAAGTAGTTGCCAAGCCTGGTGAATGGCTTGATGCCAGGCGTTGAAGACCGAGTCCTTCAAAAGCAAGTGGGCTTTGTTGCATGAATCTCGGGCGGCCGTGTTGGCCCTTTCCGGGTTGGGTTTACGCTTTTTTGGTGATGGGATAGGATTCGGGTTTAGCCAGATGTAGCATCCGGTGGAGCAGAGCACAGCCCCACCGCGTTTCGGTCTGTTGGTTGGGTAGGGTTCGAGCGTGCAAGGGGTCGCCGAGAAGCTGTTTGTAGCGGCCGATGTGCGTTTCGACCATGGATCGTCGATGATAGCCGCTGTCGTTTTTCCACGCTCGCCGGCCCTGTTTGCGGAGGGCGCGGAGGGTCTCATCGCGGGGCAACGGCTCGGCGTTGGCGTTGCCATGTTGCTGGATTTTGGCCTCCTTGCGCGGCGGAATAACCGGCTGGATCGGTGGCCCCGGTTCGGGCGCGGCCAACCGATCAAAGACCTTGCGTCTATCATAGGCTCCATCACCGCCCACCGCTTCGATGGGAGCTTGGACTTGCTGAAGCAACGGCTCGACCTGGGAGGCCTCATCGGGGCGGTTGGTCGTCAACGTCGGCGCGACGATTTCGCCGGTGGCCTCGTTGACCCCCAAGGGCAATTTGCGCCACGTGCGTCGCTTGGTACAGCCATGCTGACGCCCCTTCCACTCGCCTTCGCCATACACTTTCAGCCCCGTCGAATCGACCACCAAGTGCATTGATTCGCCGCTCGGCTGGTTGGGTAGCGCGACCCCCCAGTCGGCTTGCCGCCGCGATAAGGTCGTGTGATCGGGCACCCGTAGGGTCAAGCCCATCAACGCGAGGATGGAGGCGACAAACCCCTCGGTTGGGCGCGGGGGCAAGGCATACAAAAGCCGCAGCGTCAACGCCGTTGGGAGCGCGATATCCGAAAAGGTATATTGCGCCCCTCGCTGGGGTGGGCCTTGATAATACCACGCGGGAACCACGTGCCGGCTAAACCACACCGTCAGACTCCCACGCTGTTTAAGCCCCGCCTCGTAGGCCGGCCCATTCCGCACGCGATACACGACCTTGCAGCGACGACGACGGCGACGGGGCTTGACCGAGGGCGACGGAGAGGATACTTTGGGCATGACAGGTTCCTTGGACGAGAAAGCATGGATTCTTTCGCAAAAAGGTCCTGCTCAATCTACTAAGGAGCCTGTCTTTGTTCAACCCATTCATGCACCAAAGCCTATGAATTTGACTATGGTGGAAGGATCGCCACATGTTTTTTGATGCTGGGGCATGATTCTTCGGTAGGATTCAAGGTGGACGGCGACGCCAGCGGCGGGCCATACGCCTTCTTGGGCTTGGGCGATGGGACCTATGACACCGAAGAAGGCCGGCGGCAGCTGAATCAACACGCTCAAAACTACACCGTCCTGGGTGAAATCTTCGGCGGCAGCCCCCATGTATGCTTGGGGCTTCAGACTCTATATGGCGACGAAGATTGGTTTCAGCGACCGCCGTATGCGGAGGGGGGGGAGCTTCTTTCGGCGAGCAGCCCACGCTATCGGTGACGGAATTCTACGTGACGCCCTTCGATCGGTTGATTTGGAACCGTCCAGAGGAGAGTGTGGTGTCGGCGTTGTCGCGTGGGACCCTGATCGGGTTTGTCCTCTTAGAGTCTCTAACAAAACCTTGGAATCGCGTATAGGCTTCATTATATTCTTATCCTCTTCGGTATTGCTTCTACCGTCTTGATATGGAGGTGTTTTTGATGGCCAAGCCGTTACTCGACGATGGGTTATGGGCCTTGATTGAACCGGTTTTGCCCCCCGTAACCGTTGGCCCCCAAGGGGGGCGGCCTCGGCTGGATAACCGTAGGGTGCTGACCGGCATTCTCTTTGTGCTCAAGACGGGTATCCCTTGGGAGTATTTGCCTCAAGAGATGGGGTGCGGTTCGGGGATGACCTGTTGGCGTCGCCTGCACGCTTGGCAACAAGCCGGGGTCTGGAAAAGAGTCCATCATATCCTGTTGAACCGACTGAGGGCCGCCGACCGGATTGATTGGTCTCGTGCGGTGGTCGATAGTGCCTCGGTGCGGGCGGTTGGGGGGGGGCGCACACCGGTCCCAATCCGACGGACCGCGGCAAACCCGGTAGCAAACACCATGTAATCACCGATGCCCAAGGGGTGCCGTTGGCGGCGGGGGTGACGGGGGCCCATCGGCATGATGTGACGTAGCTGTTGCCGTTGGTGGATCGCATACCCCCGGTGGCCGGTCGGGTCGGCCGCCCGCGCCGTCGGCCGGATCGGGTGCAAGGGGATCGGGCCTATGATTCGCAAGCCCATCGGCGCGCCTTGCGTAAGCGGGGCATCGGCTCGGTGTTGGCTCGGCGAGGGCAAGCCCACGGCAGCGGCTTGGGCGTCTATCGGTGGGTGGTGGAACGAACGTTGGCATGGTTGCACCAATTCCGTCGGCTTCGAGTCCGCTGGGAGCGACGAGGTGATCTCCATGAAGCCTTTCTCGACATCGGATGTATTCTCATCTGTTGGAAGTACCTCAAAGAGTTTTGTTAGGGCCTCTTAATTGCAGATCATGACGACACGGAAGACCCCCGGGCGGAAGGCTGGCATGTTATTAGGGGGCGAGATTACTCGTCCGGACCCTGGAACGCCGACCACTTTGCCCGGGGCCTTCTGGTGGGTCCTGGAGGCGAGGTCCCCGACTCAGCGGTGGAGAGCGTGACCTGGAGCCGGATCAAGGCGACCTTTGTCCGCTAAGCGCAAAGGCGCTGGGCTGTCTTACGGCCCCCCCGACGCCCTGGCTAGCCCTAGTTCCATTTTCGTAGCACCGCGCGTGCGTTTATCTCGAGTAAGAGCGGCTTTGTGTCGCCGCGGAGGGGCCTGCCAGTGGCCTGGGTGGTGGGCCTCCTGCTGGCAGCCACCGTGGTGTTGGCACCCAACCCGGCCGAGGCCGCTTGTGAAGAGGGTTACTATGAGTGGGTGAACTGTAATCCGATAGGATGTGGCAATTTTTGCGACGAAGCGAAAGGCTGCTGCAGCACGTGTGTCGGCGATGGGGATCATTGCCATTGTTACTGATGCTCAAGATGTAGCAGTCCTACTTTATTTGTAAGATATTAGATTCAGTGAATGTAACTATGTAATTTGCAAAAACTAATGATTTACGATAACACAAGAAACGACTCATTTCATACTGCTATACAAAAATTCAGGGTCTTGGAGGTGTTGAAGGCTCTTCTTTTCTGGCCGCTGATAGCGAATATACCTTTTCTTCCCTTCTAAAGGAAGGCGTATCCAAGTTCAAAGGATTTCATGAAAACTATTGCCAGCAACACCCCCACCCCACCCCCTGCCTGGGCGGTGCTGGAGCGCCAGCTGATTGACGCCATGAACCAGGCCGCGCCCATCTTCATCGAAAAATACACCCGGCCCGGTGGGGCCCTGATCTGGATGGAGGGGAACCCGGGAGACGATATCTGGGCCGACGATCTCTACGAGGGCTTTTTCAACTGGCCGTTCTTCTACGATCTGGGCGGCGCCGACTACATCGGGGCGATGGCGGTGCAGGAATGGAACGCCATCACCCGCCAGATCACCTACGACTACGACCGCCTCACCCGGGAGTTCATCAACGACGACGACTGGTTCCACAACGGCGAGAACTACGTCTACTTCAGCGCCCTGGGCCTGGTGGAGCCGACCAACGCCGAGATGATGCGGCGCGCCCGGCGCTTTGCCGGAATCTACATGGGCGAGGATTCCGAGTCACCCAACTACGACAAAAAACACCGCATCATCCGCTCTCCCTACAACGGCGGCAAGGGACCGCTCTTCCATGCCCGCTACGAGGATGTGCACTACAATCTGGTCCACAATCACGTCAATTTGAGTCCGGTGTACACCCCCCCGCCCGACTGGTTCGAAGACGCGGCCCAGCGCGAGAAGGTGCACCAGCTCTTCGACGAAATCGTCATGCAGGGAGATGTCCCGGTCAACCTGTCGGCGGTGGCCCTGGGAGCCAATGCCTACCTCTACACCGGCGAGGAGCAATATCGCGACTGGGTGGCCGAGTACGTCGGGGCCTGGATGGAACGCATCGAGGAAAACGACGGCATCATTCCCGACAATGTAGGGCTCAACGGCCGCACCGGCGAGAACCGGAGGGGGCAGTGGTGGGGGGCGCTCTACGGCTGGGCCCAGGGCCTGGGCATGATGTCGCTGAGCATGACCATAGCCGCCGAATGCGCCCAGCTGGTGACCGGCGATGCGGCCTACCTGGACCTGATTCGCTCGCAGCTAGACATGCTCATGGAAAAGGGGGTCGAGCGCCACGGCCGGCTGGTGTTTCCGAGCCGGCACACCGACGAAGGGTGGACCGGTTTTTCGAGCAATATAGCCCACAACGCCCTGCCGCCGATCCACCTGTGGGCGGCCTCCATGGAGCCACGGGACTGGCAGCGGCTGGAGACCCTCTACCAGCTGGACCCGGAGCCGTGGGGCGCGGTCACTTCGAGGGGCCCGCGCGAGATGGACGATCGCGCCTGGGTCCGCTTCCTGGCCGGCGAGCTGCCCGACTACCCCGAGCAAATCCTCCAGGCCAATTACCTGGAGGTCCGCCGCCGGGTGGAAATGGTCCAGACTGACGAGACTGATATGACGGCGGGCCGCGTCCTGGGGCAGCCCGGCGACGAGCACCACTGGCAGCAGCGCAATCCGGTCCTGACCGAAGCCCTGGCGCAGCTCACCACCGGCGGTCCTCCGGCCGTCTACTGGGGCGGGCTGGCCCGGGGCCGTCTGCGCTACTTCGATCCGCCCCGGCAGCGCCCCGGCCTGCCGCCCGATACCGCGGCGCTGGTCACGCGGCTGGAAGCGGGCAGCGTGGATGTGCAGCTGGTCAACCTCAGCGTGCACGCCAGCCGCCGGGTCGTGGTGCAGGCCGGCAGCTTCGGCGAGCACTGCTTCGACCAGGTCGAACTTCTCGACGAGGGGGGCGTGCCCTCCTCGTCCGTGGAAGTCGGCGCCCGATGCTTCCAGGTCGACCTGGCCCCCGGCAGCCAGGCAAAGCTGCACATTTCCATGCAGCGCCATTGCAACAAGCCCGGCTATGCCTTCCCCTGGCACGGCGAGACCATACCCTTCCGCTGAGGATAAGATGACCGCAAGTCGTTGAAACTGACCCAATCCATTGTCGTGTTTAAGCTACAGTGACGGCAGAGAAAGAGAAGTTGGCGATCCCGAAGCCCCGTTTGAGATTCTGGACTTTATTGAGCAGGCGGGCGCCGATTTGCCGCACACCATCATGAACCACATCGACCGGCGGCTGTTCGAGAGCTGAAAGCGCCTTGGTCGACTGTGAAGGTCTGCTTGTTGCACCGTGTCATACATTGTCTTATATTTCAGAACATAGATATCACACTGAATTTGCACAGACAACAAAGTACGGCAAGCGCTGGAGAAGCGCGCCAGGTGGCGGTTGACGGTAGAGTCGAAAAAAAGAGGGGTACTTTGCGCTATGTCTACCCGTTGCGGTTTCTGTTTTCTCATCGCAACCATAGCCTCTGCCGCGGCGCAAATGTCCCCTTATGGCCTCGACGAGCGTCAGGCCAATACCTCCTTTGCGGTCCTCACCTCGGCTCCTCCGACCGAGATGAGCCTGCGGCAGATCTTTGCCAAACGCTATAACCGCCAGCCAGTCGCCCTCACCCATGCCGGAGACGGCAGCCAGCGTCTTTTCTGGCTGGGCAAGGAGGGCATCATCCAGGTCTGGCATCCGCGGGAGGATGTAATACGAAAGGCCGCTTTTTTCCTCGTTATCACCGACCAGGTAAACTCCTCCTATCTCGAATCCGGATTGCTGAGCATGGCCTTTCATCCGAACTATGCCAGCAACGGCAAGTTCTATCTGTACTACACGCACGGAGAGTTGGTCTCGCGGATTTCGGAGTTTCAGGTTTCGAGCAGCAACCCCGACTCGGCCGACGCTTCCAGCGAGCGCATCTTGTTGGAGGTGGAACAATACCGGGCAAGCCACTTCGGCGGCCAGCTCGCCTTCGGGCCGGACGGGTACCTATATATCGCTCTCGGTGACGGGCGCTTTACGGACAAAGACGGCGTAAACCTGGCCCAGAATCCAACCATCTTGCAGGGTTCCATCCTGCGGATCGACGTGGAGACCCGCACGGGAGACCTGGCCTACGGCATCCCCCCGGACAATCCCTTTGTCGGCAATACCCGCGGCTGGCGCGAAGAGATCTGGGCCTGGGGATTGCGCAACCCCTGGCGCTTCAGCTTTGACCGCCAGACCGGAGACCTGTGGGCCGGAGACGTGGGCAGCCATTTCTGGGAAGAGGTGAACCTGATCGAGAAGGGCAAGAACTATGGCTGGCCCATCATGGAGGGCAATCGTTGCCGCCCTCCGGCCACAGAGTGCGACACCGCCGGCTTTACCCTGCCGGTTTTCACCTACGAACATCGGGGATCTGCCGCAATTACCGGTGGGTATGTCTACCGGGGCACGCGCTTGCCGCAGCTCGAGGGCGCGTACCTGTACGGGGATTACATCGATGGCAGGATCTGGGCTCTGCGCTATGGGGACGGGCAGGTCCTCGAAAACCGTCTCATCGCCGTCAGCTCGTCCACCATAACGAGTTTTGGAGAGGACGAGATGGGGGAGATCTACATTCTGGGCTTCAACGGACCCCTGTATGTCCTGGAAAACAGTCCCTCTGAGGCCGGGCCCGACCAGATCCCGCAGACCCTCTCTACATCCGGCCTGTTCAGCCAGATCACCTCGCAGACCTCTTCCCCCGGCCTGATCCCCTACTCGGTCAATGCCCAGTTGTGGTCCGACGGCGCCTCCAAGACCCGTTTGATGGCTTTGCCCGGCAAACAAACCGTCGGCTTTTCGCCCGACGGTTTCTGGCGCTTCCCGCTCGGTGCGGTCTTTGTGAAAAACTTCTACCTGGAAATGGAAAGAGGCAATCCGGACAGCCGCCACATAGTGGAGACTCGCCTACTGGTAAAAAACGCCAGGGGAGAGGAATGGACGGGGTTGAGTTACCAGTGGAACGACGAAGGCACGGACGCGAAATTGCTGGAAGAAAGTCATACCGAAACGTATACCATTGTGGATGCGGAAAGGCCGGATGGCCGTTCTGAACAAACCCACTATTTTCCCAGCCGGACCGAGTGCACCCTCTGTCATACCCGGGCGGCCGGCTACGTCCTGGGCGCTCATACAGCGCAACTGAACAAGATGCACACCTATGGAGACATAGAGGATCACCAGCTGCGCAGCTTCAATCACATCGGGCTTTTCGGCAGCCTGAATATCGGCGAAGATTACCGCGATCTCCCCTGGCAGCCCGACCCATTCGATTCCCAGGTGGATGTGGCGCTGCGGGCCCGTTCCTACCTGGATGCCAATTGCGCCCAGTGCCACCGGCCCCAGGGCACGGGCCGGTCCAATATGGACCTGCGCTTCTCCACTTCGCTGGACCAGACCCACACCGTGGACATCCCGCCAGCCCTGGATGATATGGGGGTGGAAAACGCCCGGCTCATCAGCCCGGGCGCCCCCGAGCGGTCCGTGATTTATCTGCGCATGCTGAGCCTGGATGAACCCCGCATGCCGCCCCTGGCCACCTCCAGGGTGGACTGGGAAGGGGCCGAGTTGATCCGCCGGTGGATACGCAACATGCCCGGCACGACTCAAATCGCGGTGGAAAGCAACACGGAGCCGCTCTCGTTCCGGCTGGCGCAAAACTATCCCAACCCCTTCAACCCCAGCACCACCATCCGCTACCAACTGGTTAGGGCCGCCTGGGTGCGCCTGGCCGTGTTCGATGTGCTCGGCCGCAGGATCAAGACCCTCGTGCACCAGGTCCGTCCTGCCGGAGACCATGCAGTGAGCTGGGACGGGACGGACAATGAGGGACGCCCGGTCGGCAGCGGAGTGTACCACTACCGGTTGGGCACGGATTCATTCAACCGAACGCGCAAGATGGTTTTGCTACGGTAGTAGTGCGGCTGCGATTGTGATCGTCCAACCTTTGTGGAACGAATTTGCATTCATCCTGGTAATCGCGTTCTGCACGAACTCAAGGTGTTTGAGTCGGTCTCCTGAGCCATTCATTGCATCCTTAGACATGCTTGTTGCCTCCTTGTATAGATTGAGCGACAAACTACGCTACCTTGCTCTCCTATTACACCGATGTGATCTGTCCACTCGACGAGAACAACATCTACTACCTGGGCGAAAAGGTGTATTGCATCCGCTCCGAGGGATTCATGAAGTGGGCGTTGCTGACCGCAGAGATGGACGGAGATGCAGCCGACTAGGAGACCTCCATGAACGCCGTTGCCGACACAGATGCCTCGACCCTGGTGCTGGACATAGGCAAAACCAACGTCAAGCTCCTGGTGATGAGCAAGACCGGCTCCATCCTCGACGTGGATCGAATGGACAACTACAGCCTCGACGGCCCTCCCTATCCGCACCTGGACACCGAGCGGGTCTGGCAGTGGCTGCTGGAAAGCGCCGGCCCGTTTGCCCGCCGGTATTCCATCGACGCCATCGTGCCCACAACGCACGGCTGCACCGCGGGCTTGGTGGATGCCGCCGGACTGGTCCTGCCCATCCTCGACTACGAAGCACAAGCCCCGGCCGAGGTCGCGCAGGCCTATGCCGGGGTCATGCCCTCCTTTGCGGAGACCCAGACCCCGGACCTGCCCGGCGGACAGAATCTCGGACGTCAGCTGTTGTGGCTGCAGCGGGATTTCCCGCAGGAATTCGCCCGCGCCCAATGGATCCTCACCTACCCGCAGTACTGGGCCTGGCGTTTGTCCGGCGTGGCCGCCGGCGAAATCACCTCGATCGGCTGTCACGGCCATTTGTGGAACCCGCAAAAGCACTGTTATTCCAGCCTCGTGGAAAGCCAGGGATGGGAGCGTCTGTTGCCGCCGCTGCAGCCGGCCTACGCGGCCCTGGGACCGTTGCTCCCCGCCATCGCCCGGAAGACGGGGCTGGCGCCCACCTGCCAGGTCTACAACGGGATCCACGACAGCAACGCGGCCTACACCCTCTACCTGCGCGGGCACGACCGGCCCTTCGGCCTGGTCTCGACCGGCACCTGGATCATCGTGATGAGCCCTCGCCTTCCCCTGGCCGCCCTGAACCAGCAGCGGGACACCCTGGCCTTGGTCGACGTCAAGGGCGAGCCACTGCCCACGGCGCGCTACATGGGGGGCCGGGAGTTCGAGATCCTGAGCAAGGAGGCCGGACCTGCCCGAGAATGCACCGAGGCGGATATCCGCAAGGTGATACAGCAGCGGAGTTTTATGCTGCCCTCGTTTGCGCCGGGAGGGCCGTTCACGGGCCGCCGGGGCTCGGCCCGCGGCGGGCCGGTAACGAGCAGCGGCGAGATCATTGCCCGCACCACCCTCTATGCGGCGCTGATGACCACCACCAGCATGCGGATGCTCGAAATGGACGGGGATCTGATGATCGACGGCGGTTTTGTCAACAACACCTGGTACTGTCGTTTATTGGCGACGCTGGCGGGCAGCAAGCGCTGTTTTGTCAACCATCAGACCGAGGGCACGGCGGTGGGGGCGGGCATGTTGGCGATGTGGGAGGCGGACGGTATTGAATGGCCGTTGGACCTGACCCCGGTCGAAAAGTTCGAGGATCCGGGCCTGGCGGAATACGTCGAGGAGTGGCGGCGAGCGGTTGCGTAGTGCAGGGGCACTGCAATTCTATCTGAGCCACGCCGAAATTTTCGCTTTCCAGCTGAAGACACCTGAAGACACGAGTACAGAGCAAGGAAAACACACAGGAGGATCCCAAGTGGAGGCTAGAAAGTACCGAGTAGGCATCATTGGACTCAGCGGCATAACCAGCGGGACGCCACAGCCGCCCGGCCCCCGGTCCGCCTGGCAGGGCTGGAAGGTCGGGCCGCCCTTCGACCGGGAGATCATCATCTCACACGCGGCCTGTCTGGCTCTGATGGAAAACGTCGAGGTGGCCGGCTACTGCGACCTGGTTCCGGAGCTGCGGGAAAAGTTCAAAGAGACCTGGGGCCGCCGCTGGCCCGAGGCCAGGCCCTACGAAGACTACAAAAAGATGCTGGCCGAAGCCGAGCTCGACATCCTGACGATCGGCACCGGCGACCACCGGCACGCCCAGTTGTGCGTGGACGGCGCCAGCGCCGGCGTCAGGGCCATCCTGGTCGAAAAGCCGCTGGCCACCTCGATGGAAGACGCCAACCGCATGCTCAAAGCGTGCGAGGACAACGGCATCCCACTCAGCGTCGGCCACACCCGGGCCTGGGACCCGATCTACCACAAGGTGCGCGACATGATCCGGGCCGGCATCATCGGCCCGCTTTCGACCATCTACGCTTCCCAGGGTGGGCCCCGGGCGATGCTGTTTCGCAACGGCACCCACATCCTTCACGCCGTCGTCTTTTTCGCCGATGCCCCGCCGCAACAGACCTGGGCAAAACTTGAGGACGGCTTCGACGACTGGGACCAGTACAAAGGCGACGGCGGCAAAGACCCCGATAAGGATCCCGGCGTCGAAGGGTACATCGAATTCGGGAACGGGGTCCGCGCCTTTTTCTCCAGCAACAAGAAAACCTTCCCCGGCTCCCACCTGCGGCTCGCCGGGCCAAAGGGGCAGATCTTCTTCGGACTCAACGACGGCTACGCTACCCTGCAGACTCAGGAGGCCGGGACCGGGGACGATGTTTCCAGGATCATCAATCCCGTGGGAATCGTCAGCACCTACCAGCAGATGGGCTACGTGGCGGCCTACCAGGAGTTGATCGACCTGGCCGAAACGGGCGGGGGCCAGAGTGCCGGCTCGGGCCGGCAGGCGCGGCACGTAGTGCAGGTGATGACGGGATTCTTGCAGTCGCACCAGGCCGGCTGCGCCCTCGTCGACGTCCCTCAGTAGATCTGAGAAGCTGCCGGCGTTCGCTCCACTGCATGGATTTGTCGCACCCCGTGAGTCTGATTAAATTTATTTACAAGGGCTGGTTTACTTTAGAAGCTGTCTCAAAACTTACGCGGAGGAAAGAACCATGCGCATAGCTCGTGCTCGTAGAGAGGAGATGGAGGAAATAACCTGTGTCCACAAAGGCGCCGGCTCGCTTCTGTTCGGAAGGGTGTTGGAGAAGAACGACTTCGAGACCGACTGGTGTTTTGTGCACGCAGCGTATCTACTCCCCGGCAGCGGCATCGGGCACCACCGGCACGATAACTGCGAGGAGATCTTCGTCACCCTCGACAACGCGGCGCAGTTTACCCACCTCGGTCGCACGGCCGAGGTGGTCGGTGCCGCCGCCGTGCCCTTGCGCCTGGGGGAGAGCCACGCCATCTACAACCACACCGCTCAGGAGACGCGGTGGTTCAACTTCCACGTGGTCCGCCCCGGAGGACAGTCGGACTCGACCGACCTGGACGACGATCGCGTCGACGCCGAGCTGGAGTCGGGCGAGCGGCTGCCCATCGGGCGCCTGGATCGCAACTTGATGACCTGCGGGCCATCCCACCAAGGCAAGGGAGAAATCGGCGCCTACCAGGTGTGGAAAGCGCCGGATTTTCAGACGAATTTTGGTTTTCTGGGACATGCCCTGTTGCCGCCGGGGACCTCGGTGGGCTATCACCGCCACGATACCATCGAAGAGTGCTACATCGTCGTGAACGGCAGCGGGCGGATGACAATGGACGATGAAACGGAAGAGGTTTTCCCGGGAGATGTGATCCTGAACCGCCTGGGGGGAAGTCACGGGATTTACAATCACACCCCGGAGGAACTGGAGTTGCTGGTGCTGGCGGTTTGTCTGGAGAAGGGGAAATTCGATGCGACGGATCTGGGGGACGACCTGACGCAACGTTGATTGGAGCGGCTGGAGAAACAGGCCCTGCACGGTATCATGGCCGGCTACCTGGTGGTGAGGAAATAATCAACCCAGCCGGCGCAGCTTGTCCACTATTTGCTTTGCCCCACTGGCAATCAAGCCCAGTTCGCTGTCCATTTCAAAGAACCGGCATCCTTTGGAAACCCAGCGGGCCGCGGCCCTGGAGCCGGAGGGGGTGGTCCCAAAGGGGACCTTGTACTTGAGGCACAACTCGAGGATCTTCTC
Organism: Candidatus Latescibacterota bacterium; assembly: GCA_965219385.1. GTDB lineage: Bacteria > Latescibacterota > UBA2968 > UBA8231 > UBA8231 > CBDCNM01. Next base: position 377,496 of record CBDCNM010000002.1, read on the forward strand.
CATGGCCTTGCGGACCTGGGGGTGGTCGTAGTCGCCCGGGTGACCCATGGCGATTGAAAAGTCGTAGGGCCCCACGTAGACCATGTCCACCTGCGGGGTGGAGATGATCTCCTCGGCGTTTTCGTACCCGAGGGGAGTCTCGATGTGGGCCGTGATCAGGGTGGACTGGTCGGCCTTGCGCATCCACGCCCGGTCGTCCGTGGGCGGGAGGTAGTCCACATTGCCGTACTCGGGGGCGCCGGCGCGGGTGCCCACAGGCGGAAAGGTCATGTAGTCGGCCAGCTCCAGCACCTGCGCGCGGGTTTCCGTGCGCGGCAGCTGGATGGCCACCACCCCGGCTTCGAGCAGGCGGGCCACCTCGGACCGGTTGAGTTCGCCCACCTTGGAGATGACCGGTATGTTGTTGTCGCGCGCGCTGAGCACGAAATCGGTCATTTCGGCCCCTTCGAAGTAGCTGTGCTCTTTGTCGATGAAGATGAAGTCGTAGCCGGCGTGGGCGTAGATTTTGACCAGGGAGGGGCGCAGGTACTCGGCGACGATGCCGCCCAGGAGCAACTCCTTGGATTGGAGGCGGCGTTTGAAGTTGTGTCCCAGAACGGTGGGATCGTGTTTGCGGGGGCTGCCGGTGGTGCGGGTTTTGGCCATGGTGGTCTCCTTTTGGTATCGAGGGCTTGTGACGGGGGCCCTGGCGGTCGAAGTCGAGGGTATAGCGGCCCAGCTCCTTGCCGAAGTCCCCGCAGCCGACCAGGTCTAAGCGGAGTTTCTCAGTCATGGGGGATTAAAATAGCAGATAGGCGCTCTCTGGCAAGAGGCCGGGCCGTCTGCCGCGGCGCTTCCAGGCCGGAGTACCAGAGGAGCAAAAGGATCTTCGCATGAAAATCACCGGAATGGACGTGGACATGGTGCGGGTGACCCCGTGGGCAGAGTGGATCTTTGTCCACATCGACACCGACAAAGGCATCTGCGGCCTGGGAGAGATGAACCCCGGAGGCCGGCAATCCGGCGCCCTGGAATCGTTGCGGCAGATGGAGGAGGCGCTGAAGGGGCGGGATCCCAGACACATAGAACAGATCGTCTACGATTTCACCCGGGGCGACCCCGGACCTCCCCAGATCATCTCCCTGTGCGCGGTGGAGCAGGCCCTGTGGGATATCCTCGGCAAAGTCGCTGGAGGCGCTGGTGCACGTCCTCCTGGGCGGGGCCTGCCGCGAGGAGATCCGGCTCTACGCCAACATCAACCGGATCAGCCGGATCCCGGAAGAGCGCACCCCGGAGTGGTTCGCGCGCCATGCCGCCGCGGCCGTGGCCGCGGGCTTCGATGCGGTCAAGCTGGCTCCCTTCGACGGTTTGCCCTCGGGGGTTGACCGGGCTCAGGACGCGGCTCAGGGGATCGCCTGCCGCAGGCCGTGCGCCGGGCGATCGGGCCACAGGTGGACCTGCTGGTAGACTGCCACTCGCACTTCACAGTCCAGGGCGCCCTGGAACTGGCCGACGCCCTGCGGGACCTGGACCTGTTCTGGTTCGAGCAGCCCGTGCCAGAGGACGACCTGGACGCCTGTATCCAGGTAAAGGAGGGGTGCGGCATGCAGGTGGCCGGGGGCGAGCAACGGGTGCGGCGCCACTCGTGGTGGAAGGTGCTGGAGCGCGGCGCCATGGATGTGATCATGCCGGACGTGACCGTGGTCGGAGGGATCGGGGAGTTGAAAAAGACGGCGGAAATGGCCGCGGCCAGGGGGGTGCCCACCTCGCCGCACGGGCCCTTCGGGCCGGTGATGATTGCCGCGGGGGTGCAGGCCATGGCCGCGCATCCCGAGTTTCTGATCTTGGAGTTCGGCTGGGGCGAGGCGGGTTGGCGCAGCGAGCTGGTGCTGCCGCCGGAGCGGATCGAAGGAGGGAAGATCCGGTTGACGGAGGGGCCGGGGCTGGGGGTGGAGCTGAATCCAGAGGTGGTGGAGGCGCACCGGGTGAAGATGGGGTAGAGATCGCCGGGTTTTTAGTTTCGTCGTATTCGATGTTTTGTGTGACTAGTGGGCAAAATTGCAACCTTTTATTATGTTGGGCCAGGGTTGTTTGCCATGGTTACCCCCTTTTCGTGACTTTCCGGCCTGCTTTCCGCCGCGCTATCAAGGTCAAGGAGAAAATCAATCGTGAATCTTCTAATCTCACACCAGGAGCGCAACCATGGATATCGACAAGTCTGCGATTGAAAACATCGTCCGCGAGGTGGTCGAGCGGCGTCTGGGGAGCGAGCCGCAACCGCAAAACGGGACCCCGTCCTGCGACCTGCCCAACGCGGGTGTCTTCAAAGAAAAACTGAGCCGGGACGAACCGGCCTTCGGGGTCTGGCTCACCCTCGAAGCACCCTCTATCACCGAAATGGCCGCCCGCATGGGTTTCGACTGGATCGTCATTGACGCCGAGCACGGCTACCTGGACATGAAAAACGTGATGGAGCACATCCGCGTGGCCAACCTGTCCAACACCACGATCCTGGTGCGCATCGCCGAGATCCAGGAAGGGCTGATCAAGCGCATCATGGACATCGGCGCCGACGGCATTGTAGTGCCGCAGGTGCGCACCGTCGAGGAAGTGGCCACGGCCGTGCGCTTCGCCAAGTACCCGCCCGAAGGCCTGCGCGGCATCGGCGCCGAGCGCGCCACCCGCTGGGGACAGGGCATAGAGCAGTGCGTGCCCCGGGCCAACAAGAATTCGCTGGTGGTGCCGATGATGGAGACGGTGGAGGCCGGCGAGTCGATTGACGAGATCCTGGACGTGCCGGGGGTCGACGCCATGTTTTTCGGGGGGCACGACTACTCTGCCTCTTCCGGCTATCCCGGCACCGCGAGCGAGCCCCCGGTGGTCAAAAAGCTGATGGAGGTCCAGCAGCGGATTCGGGCGCGCCGGGTGCCCTGCGGCATTGTCGCCTTTGAGAAGGAGGACATCCAGCGCCGGGTGGACGAGGGGTTTCGCATGATCGGCCTGGGTTTCGATACCACCCTGCTCATCCAGGCCATGAGCCAGGCCCTGGCCGCGGCCGGCCGGCCGGTTCCCCCAAGCGCCTGGTGGTAGAGAGGCGGTCTAGGGTGCGATCAAAGTCCATCCTTTGCTACGAGCGGTAGAGTTTTGAGCCTTTGTCTTCTCCGCGATACTTCGGCGCCGAGATGACGGCCTTCTGGGCCTCGGTCAACTCGGCGTAGAACGCAGGCGGGGTGTAGGTGCCCATCAAGCCCTCGGCCGCAACCCCGGAATTGTAGCGGTTGATAACCGTACGGCGCTGGTGTTTGGCCACCCAGGGCAGGGCGCCGTGCATCAGGCATTCGACAAAAAGGATCACATCGCCCGCCCGGGCGGGAAGCTGGACGATGCGGTCCTGGTGCGCGTGGTAGAGCCGAATGTCGTCTGGACAGGGAAAGTTGGCCTTGTGACTACCGGGCAAACAGGCGAAACCACCATCCTCCGGGCCCACGTCGGTCAACTGGACGGCCATGTTGGTCATGCCGCAGTACATGCGGCCGTTGCGATAGAGGAAACCGCGCGAGCGATCGTGGGGTTCGCCTCCTTCGTGGAACCAGAAACCCTCGGCGCCCTCGTCCATGGTGATGATGCCGCATCCCTCCAGGCGAAACCCGGGGCCCAGCAGCTCTTCCAGGTAGGGCGTAAGTGTGGGGTGGGCAATCATCTCGCGGAACACATCGCAGTACGGCTTTTCCCAGGTCAACATGCCGCCCAGGTCGCCGCGGCCGATGGCGGCGCCCAGGGTTTTTGATTGGTTGGCCAGATCGTTTGGGCGGATGTTGATCCTATCCTCGTAATGGTCAATGGCCGCATTGGCCGCCGCCACTTCTGCGGGCGCCAGGGCGCCTTCTATCACCAGATAGCCGTGCACGTCGAACAGGTACTTCTCTGCTTCTGTCATGGTCTTTCTCCTCCCGATTGGTTTTCGTATGGACTTTCAGTACTTCACGGAATCGGCGGGCGGCCGTGCGGGGCTTGTGCCTCTGGCGTTTTATGAGTCCCAGAGCCCCCTTTGCCCCGCTCCATCCCCCCTACCCCCTCCCTGCTGCTGCGCCCGCTCGCAGCCCCCACCGCCTTGCCGGCAACACCCCCTCCCGGCCTTGAGGCCCAAATAGGTACGGGTATTTCGTGAAATACTGACTCTCAATCCCATGGCAGGGCATAGGATGGGGTGTTGACAAAGCGCTCCATTCCCAGTTCGAGCGCTATTTCAGTGGCCGGAGGCAGTTCCACCTCGAGGTGCATTGCCTCTACCGCCGCGGTACGTTTCTCGGTGTTCAGGTCCGGGACAGCGTAGTCTTCGAGAGGGCCCGGGTAGTCGCTGGTGAGGGCGTTGTAGTGCACCCGGGTGAAGCGATGCTCGCCGAAGGTCCCGGCCTGGACCACTGCCCGGCGGCTCTCGAAGGGGCTGAGGTTGACCAGGCGCAACACCACGGACTGGCTCTCCAGTTTTTCGACCAGGGCAGCCACATCCTCGGGCAGACCCGGGCGGCGGCGCTGGCTGTCGAAGTAGCGCAGCTGCGCCATCAGCAGGCCGCCGTTGTAGATCATTTGCGGCGCGCCCGTGGTGAGCTGGATCAGGGCTTCGGTGGTGATGGGGTTGGTTTGCTGCCAGCGGTGCACATGGTGCCGGGTCCCCATCTCCTGGTCGGCGCGGATCAGACTCAGGCGGCGGCTGACCAGGCTGTAGGCCGCGCCCAGGATTTCCTCGGGGTAGGTCGGGTTGGCGCCGGCCGCAAAGCGCACCCAGGGTTGTTCGTGACCGGCGTCTTCCTTGGTGTGGAAGCCGAAGACGCGGTTCCAGTCGTACAGGCTCTGGCGGCGAATCTCTTCGATCCGCTCCCAGTCGCCGGCGGCCATGGACAGGCTCCACAACACCACCGGATAGATCGGCGACATGGGCTGGTAATCGAACCAGCCGGCGTCGCCATAGCGGTAGGGCACCACAAAGGTCCGGTGCTGGTCGCCCAGGGCCTTGTAGTGGCCTACCCAGTGTTCTTGCAGACTCATCTTACAGGTGCGCAAGTCGCGGATTTCTCCCAGCTCAAGGATGCGGTCTAGCTGCCGGCGCGGCACTTCGAGGTAACCGGTATCCCGGGTCAGCAGCAGGGCATTGGCCGCGGCCACGGTGGCCGCCATCTGGATGTTGTAGAATCCGTGCGGCCAGGTCCAGCCGTAGAGGCCGCCGTACCAATTCCCCTCGATGTACTCTCCTACGGAGCCCGAGAGGCCGACATTGTCGGGCAGCAGGTCGTCGTTTTGGCGCGCCCGTTCGAACCAGGCATCAGTGTACTCCAGGGCCCACTCCCGGTACTTGTCCTCGCCGGTGAGCAAGAAGGCATTGGTCGCCAGGCTGGTGGTTGCCAGATTGCCGACCACATCGCCCCGGCTCATGCGCTCCTGCATGATCTGTCCCATGCGCCGGGCCAGATCCGGGTCTTTCAGGTCCTCTATACTTTTTATGCCGGACACGTCGTAGTGCGGCAGACCGTAGCGCGCCATGCCCGGGGACCAGCCATAGGACGGCTCTTTGTCGTAGAAGCGGGTGGCTGGACCGTCGCTGCCGTTGAGCGGTGAGCGGATCAGTTGGTGCTCGGGGTCGTAGTTGAGGGCTTCGGGGTCTTCGTTCATGTAAAGGCCGGCAAAGCGGCGGGCGCGCTCCTGGTGAGCCGCGCCATGCGGGTCGGCCAGGCACAGCAGGTAAAAGAAGATATCGCTTTCGGCCAGGTGGAACTGGTCCTCGCGCCGGGCGTAGCCCTTGTGCACGGTGCCGAGTCGGGTGAGTTGCCCCGTGACCGCCGCCCACTGCCGGGCGGCCAGGCTCTGCAGATGATCGCCGCCGCCCAGCAAGTAGAGCAGAGGCCAGTTGTAGTAAGGCTCGTAAAAGTCGTCGGGACTGCCCCCACCCCATTCGTCCTCCCAGATGAACTCGCCGTCAGGGCGGGTATAGGCTTCCAGGAAGGGGTGGACGGACTGGTCCATAGCGGCAAAGAGCCGGCGTTCCAGTACGGCCCAGGCCGGCGGAGCCTGACACGGGACCGTGGCCGAGATTGTACGCATTTTCTCTCCTGTCTTTCGGCTTTTGCTTAATCAGGCAGCTCCCAGTGCGACCAGAGCAGGCTGCACTTGTCCTCGACCGATTCGGGCTTCTGGTAGTACATGGTCAGCAGGCTGCCGTCGGCCAGTTCCACGGTCGAGGGATAGCCCAGGTCGCTATCGGGCCCATCGTCGCGCAGGATGTAGTGATAGTCCCAGCTGGCCCCCCCGTCACGGCTGATCATGAGACGCTCGCCATAGGGCGGTTGACGGAAACCATACGAACAAATCAGGGCACCGCTGGAGTGGTACAGCAGATGCGGCGGGCAGCCGTGGAAGTTGAGGGGTTCGGCCGGACTCCAGGTGCGTCCCCCATCTTTTGAAGTGGTCTGCATCAGGGAAAAATGGATCAGGCCCAGCTCCTCGATCGGATCCCGGTCCTTGTGGTTTTCTAGGCGGATCAGGCCCACCAGCTTGCCGTCGGGCAGTTCGCTCACGTGCGGCTCGTGGTAGTTGCCCTCGACCGTGCCCTCGTACAGGGGCACGGTGCCGAGCCTTTCCCAGGTGCGGCCCTCGTCCGTGCTCTTCATGGCGGCGATGGCGCCCTGTCCGGCCGCGAAACCCTCCATGTCCACGAGGAATTCCTTGCCGAAATAGAGCAACTCGCCGCGGTGCAGGCGGATGGGGCCGTGGGGCGCGGTGAGCGGCACCTTGACCGGGGCGTTCCAGGATTCGCCGCGATCGTGGCTGGTGAGGATCCAGGCCCCGACCCAGCGGGCCGCGCTCTCATCGCTTACCCGGGCGTAGCCCTGGCGCCAGCGCTCGAGCTGTTCGCCCTCGGCGCGGTCCTCTCGGCCCCGCTCATCGGTGGTAAACCAGGAGATGAGGAGCCTGTCCCCTCCCAGCGGAACCACCCCGGTGTCGCGGTCGTCGAGGGGGGAGTCGTTGGCCACCTGCGGGCTGGTCCAGGTCTGCCCTTGGTCGCGGCTGGTGCAGATCACGTTGCGCCCGAAGGGACACACGTGGGCATTGCGCAGACCCGAGGCCGCGGCCACCAGGGTGCCATCCTCCATGCGGGCCAAGGTCGGCCAGCCGAAGTAGCCGAAGAAATCGCTCGGAAAAGAACTGACTACCCCGTGGTGGGCCTCTATTTCCTGGTTGGTCTCGCGGAGTTGCATGAGGGATTCCTTTCGCTTTGGGATCAGGCCGCCGGCATCCAGTCCCGGGCGGATACACCGCGTTCTTCCAGGGTTTCCAGCAACCTTTCCCAGGCCGCGTCCGCCAAGGGGATACCTGTGTGCAGCCGCTGTTGCCGCAGGCCCCAGCCGCGCTGTCCGGGACAGCGCACCGAGCGTGCGGGATCGAGCGGCTCGATGGTGCTGATCTGCTGCTGTAGAGCCTGGAGGCGGGAGGTGAAAGCCCCGGTTCCGCCAAAGGCCGCCGGGTCCAGGGCCAGGATGAAAAAGCTGCCGTGATACGGGCCCTCCTTGCGGGTCACCGGCGGGATCTGCTGGCCGATCGGGCCGTCGGCCAGGCCGCAGCAAAGCGCGTCGACCAGCAGGCCCAGGCCATAGCCGATCGGACCGGCCACGGGAAGGATCCAGCCGGCCGTCAGATCCTCCAGATCCGTGCTCGGCTGGCCTGCGGGGTCGAGCACATGGCCTGCGGGCAGGCGCCCGCCGAGCTCCTGAGCCCGGGCTTTCAACTTGGCCCCGGAGTGGCCGGTGGAAAAGTCGAAAACAAGCGGATGATCGCTGCCGGTGGGCAGAGCGTAGGCCATGGGGTTGGTGCCGTGCAGCCCTTGCCTGCCGCCGTGGGGCGTCACCCGGGGCGCGCAGGCCGTGGCCGCGATGCCGATCAAACCGTGGCGCGCCGCGTGGATGGCGTAGTGGGAAATGGCCCCGTTGTGGTTGTTGCGGCGGACGACCGCGGCTGCCATGCCGCAGGTCCGGGCTTTTTCCACGGTGTGCTGGGTTGCTTTCATGCTGGCGTAGAACCCGTCCCCCAGGCAGGCGTCGAGCACTGTGCTCGTCGGAGTCTGTGCTACGACCTCCGGCTCGGCCGCGGGACAGACGCGACCCCCATCCACCAGGTCCAGGTAGAGGGGCAGGAGCTGGATGCCGTGGCTGTCGATGCCGCGCAGACTGGCTTCGATCAGGGCTTCGATGGCGACTCGGGCGATGTGTTCGGGGGTTCCCATTCTGGCAAAGACAGCCCGGCACATTGCTCTAGCCCGTTCAACCGGTAGATGCATGGGTCAATTTCGATGGCTTGTGGACGAGGATGCACCTTTGAAGTTAGGGGTTTTTGGTCGTAGCGGCAAACCGCTTTTTCTCGGGCGCTTGATACAGTTTGAAGGATGCTGTATTTTGGGGCTGCCCTAGAGTCTGTTGGCGGCGCCGTCTCCCCTGCGGACCGGCCGCCTATTCGATCCATCGCCCTTTTCCAGAGGTGCATCCATGCATACCACAGACCTGTGTTTTCTATCCGCTCTGGAGTTGCGCACCCTGTACCGCAAGCGCCAGGTATCGCCGGTGGAGGCGACCGAGGCCATCCTGAACCGCATCGACCAGTTCAACCCCGATCTCAATGCCTTTGTCACGGTGACCGCGGACCTGGCCCTGGAGCAGGCCCGCGCCGCCGAGCACCTGTACGGAAAAAACCAACCGGCACCGCCGCTGGCCGGCATCCCGGTCGCGCTCAAGGATCTGGTCGCCACCAAAGGCATCCGCACCACCCGTGGATCCCTGCTCACCAGGGACTGGGTGCCGGATTTCGACTCCCCTGTCGTCGAGCGTCTCTACGCGGCGGGCATGGTGCTGCTGGGCAAGACCAACACCCCGGAGCTGGGCTGGAAGGGCGATTCGGGGAACCGCGTCGTGGGACCGACGCACAATCCGTGGAAGCACGGTCAAACCGCCGGCGGATCGAGCGGGGGGGCAGGGGCGGCCGTGGCCGCCAGACTGGGGCCTTTGTCCCAGGGAAGCGATGGGGCCGGTTCGATCCGCATGCCCTCTTCCTTTTGCGGCATCTTCGGCCACAAGCCCTCGTTCGGCCTCATCGCCCAGTATCCCGCCAGTGCGGTGCCATGGATTTCGCACCTGGGACCCATGGCGCGGACGGTGCGGGATGCAGCCCTTTTGCTGAATGTAATGGCGGGCGCCGATCCGACCGATGCCCTCACCTTCGACACCGGGATCGACTACCTGGCGGCCATGGAGGGTTCTATTGAGGGGCTGCGGGTGGCCTGGACCTCCGATCTGGGTTATGCCCCCGTGGATCCGGAGGTGCTCCGTATAGTCTCCTCGGCGGCAGCGCGCTTTGCCGGGCTGGGCTGCCATGTCGAGGAAGCCCAGCCCGGCCTGTCCGATCCGTGGGAGGACATCGCCCATGTGCTCTGGTCCACCGCCTTCGCCGGCATCCACCTCGCGGACCTGGACCAGGTCCGCGACCGCATCGACCCGGGCCTGGTCCAGGTGATGGAGCAGGGAAAACAATTTTCCGGCCCGGAGCTGGCCGCGGCCCACATCCGGCGCAACAACTACTACCACAGCTGGCGCGAGTTCATGCAGGGCTACGATCTGCTGCTCACGCCCACGGTCCCGGTGACCGCCTTCGCCGCCGGCGACGATCACCCCGGACAGATCAATGGCCAGCCGACCACCTATCTGGGCTGGACCGCCTTCACCTATCCATTCAATCTCACGGGCCAGCCGGCCGCCACCGTGCCCTGCGGTTTTGCCGAGAACGGCCTGCCAGTGGGCTTGCAGATCGTCGGCCGCTGGCGCGACGACGTGACCGTCCTGCGCGCTGCAGCCGCCTTTGAAGAACTGGCGCCCTGGGCGGACGTGTGCCCCTAACAGACGAGAGGAGAAGGTTGCTTATTTGCCAGGAGCGATGGCGATGTCGTAGGCGTAGCGCCAGTCTTCGAGGTGGTTGAGCAGGACGCCGTTGCCAATGGAGCGGTCGCAGCCTGTAAGATCGTGGATGCCCGTGCGTTTGGGTTCGGGGTGCTCCCGGTTGAGCAGGAAGCTCTGAAAGGCGTCGACCTTTGCGCGATCAATTGCTCCGATCCGGTCCCTCACCCAGGACTCGAAGTCCATGTAGGTGGGCAGATGCTCGCGGACATGGGCCAGGGTCTCCTCGCGATCCAGGCCGAGCGCCTCGAGGACGCCTTTGTCCAGTCCGTCCCCACAGGCGGGGTAGTCGCTGTTGAGCAGCCCCTTTGCTTCGAGGAGGACCTTGTACCAGGTGCGCGGGAGTTGACAGACGTCGAGCGGGCCCACGTCGAGACTACTGACGAGGGGTGGGATCCCGGAGGGAACATCGCAACGGTCCGCACCGTAGTCATTGGCATGAAAGAGATGCCAATCCTGTAGCGCATTGAGAAGAAGGGCAGAGGTGTAGGTATCTACATCGGGATCGAAACCGATGTCCGCGTAGGTTTCCGCGATCTTGTGCGGACGAGCGTGACGACGATAGCGGACGATTTCGTTGAATCTCGCTACCTGGGCAGTGGGCCATTGTCCGTTCTTTTTGTCCACTACCCAGCGTTCGAAGGTCACGTAGTCCGGCAACTCGGCACGCAGGTACTCATACGTCTCAGCGATGTCCAGTTCGAGGGCTTGAAGGCACCAGGTGTCCAGGCCATCGCTTCGGTCCGGGTACGCAGGGTCGAGGAGATCGACTGCTCGTGTCAGGGTCTTCCACCAGGTGCGCGGGAGTTGACAGACGCCGATGCTGCCTTTGCATATGCTACTGATCAGGGGGACCATTTCGATTCCTTTCGTCCTCCATAGAATAAGTCCATGCTCATTTCATATTCCTCCACCGGGGGTAAGATATGAAAACGCAACGGTATTATCAAAATCATCGCAATGGAACAAATATATCCTCCGCAAGCAGCCCGGAAGATTCTCGAGGCCTGGCCTTGTCCATGGTAAGGGCAGAGCTTATATTAACCACTCATACAAGACCGAACTCTACTCAACCGCGTGGTGGGTGTAGCTCAGTTGGTTAGAGCACCTGGTTGTGGCCCAGGAGGCCGCGGGTTCAAATCCCGTCACTCACCCCATATTCAAAGATGGCCTCCTGTGGCGCGCAAAAGCCACAGGAGGCCATCTTATTACCACCCGGCCCCAATGGAAGACTACCCGTCCATCGTCTCCCGCACGGCCCTGAGCCAAATCCGCCAGCGCCTGCGCCAGGAGGGCAAAAAAGTGGTGTTCACCAACGGCTGCTTTGACCTGATGCACCGCGGCCACGTCGAATACCTGCGCGAAGCCCGCCGGCTCGGCGACGTGCTGATAGTCGGCCTCAACAGCGATGCCAGCGTGCGGGCCCTCAAAGGATTGGACCGCCCCTTCCTGCCCCAGGAGGACCGGGCCATCATGCTCGCCGAACTGCGCTCGGTCTCCTATGTGTGCCTCTTCGACGAGCCCAGCGTCGAAGCTCTGGTAGCGGAACTGCTCCCCGATATCCTGACCAAAGGCGGGGACTACCGGCCCGAGGAGATCGTCGGCCGCGAAATCGTCGAACGGGCCGGCGGTCAGGTCCGCTCCTTGACCCTGTTGCCCCAGTGCTCGACCTCGACCTTGATCGACAAAATCAAAGATCTGCAAGAGTGACCCGGGACTCCCCTCAAAGCAGCGCCGCGGAACTGGATATGGAGGCCGTGGAACTGCTCTGAGAAGCCTTTTTAAGATTCCTGACGCGCCCCGAGCCCGGGGGAAATCCAAATAGATGTCTGGTCCCACCCAAAAAGGATGCTTATATTTTGAGTTTCAAGTAGGGATCTTTCCGCGTCCGTGGATCGTCTCCTTCTAAGAAGCCCATTCGGCGCGGTCCACGTTCTCAACCGGAGAAGAGCATTATGACCGGGCACAACCACAGAATCCTATCGAGCCTTCTACTCCTCCTGGGGCTGACGGCCTGCGCCACCACCGGTTCGCAGACGGCCGAGCGCATGGACCAGCAGGAAGCGGAGAACCGCGAGGAGCTGGAAAACCTGAAGCGGGCGGTGGACGCCTCCTACGAGCGCGAAAGCGCCATGGCCGAGCGCCTGCGCACCCTGGAGGAGCTGCGCCAGGAGATGATCGCCTTGAAGCGGCAGCTCGAGGGTATGGAAGAGGTGGAGCCGGCAAAGACGCCGGTTTTTTCCAGCACGAGTTTCGATGTGCGCAGTAGGTACAAGACCGCCCTCAGAAACTACAAAAATCGCCGTTACGACAAGGCCCTGGGCCAGTTCGCCGAGATTCTCAACAGGGCCCCTTACAACGACCTTGCGGACAACGCCCAGTACTGGATAGGCGAGTGTTATTACGGGATGGGCAAGTACAACCAGGCCCTGACCGAATTCACCAAGGTCTTTGCCTATGCCAAGACCGGCAAGGCCGACGATGCCCAATTCAAGATCGCCCGCTGCTACATGAACCTGGGCAAAAAGGAAAAGGCGCTGATGGCCTTCCAGAAGCTGCTGGACGAATACCCCGAAAGCGAATACCTCAGCAAGGGCCTTAAAGAAATGGAATTTCTGCAGGGCCCCTGACCCGTTTGCGACCCTTTGCGAGGATACTCGATTGAAACCCAGTCTTGGAAGGCTTCTTAAATCGTTTTTGCTTGTTGTCGTCCTGTTGCATGCGGGCACGGCCCGTGCTTCCGCATCCCTGCCCACCAACATGGACATGGTGGTAGCGACCATCGAGGAGGCCGCCGACCGGGCCCTGGCGGCCATGGAGACCCCGGGAGACCCGGCCACCTGGGAGAGCCCTGTGCTGATCAGGGCCCAGGCCGAGCACGATGCCAACTGGCTGGTGGACCACATCCTGGCGGAGCGCCTGCTGGCCCGTGGTTTTGAAGTGTCCCTGGACACTACCCTGGTGCAGCAAAAGGACATCCAGCTCTCCTACCGGGTTATCGATCTGGGCATCCGGGGCACGACCGGCCTGCTCAGCGACAAGCTCCAGCGCCAGAGCCACCTCACCCTTTCCCTGCGGCTGACGCAAACAGGGGACGAGACCCTGTACTGGCAGACCGAGGAAACCGTGTTTCAAAGCAACCACGCCCCCAAAGCAAAGCTGGACTTCCTGCAGACTACCCCCTTCAAGTTCGCCGAGACCAACCTGGAGGAAAAGAGCTGGGGCAAATTCGTCGAGCCCATCATCGTCTCCGCGGTTCTGGGAGGGCTGGTCTCCCTCTTTTTCTCCAACCGCTGAACCAATATGAAACCTTTATTATTCTTTCTGCAAGCAGGGCTGGTGGTTCTCCTGTGGGGATGCAGTTCCACCGTGCCTACCCTGAAAAAGGCCGAGTATTATTACGAGCGTGGCATGGAGGCCCTGGAGAAGAAACGCTGCCTGAAGGCCATAGAGGAATTTCAGCGCGTCGTCACCACCTTCCCGGGCTCCTTCCTGGTCCCCGATGCCCAGTTCCATCTGGCCGAAGCCCATTACTGCAACAAGGATTACGTGCAGGCGGTCTTTGAATACGAGCGTCTCTTGAATACCTATCCTACCAGCAAGTGGGTAGACGATGCCCAGTTCCAGATCGCCGAGGCTTATTACAATCAGCTGCGCCGCGCCGAACTCGACCAGCAAGAGACCCTCGAATCCCTCACCCACTTCCGCCGCTTCATCGACGAAAACCCGGATAGCCCCCTGGTCGAGGTGGCGCGCCAGCGGATTGTCGAGTGTCGCGGCCGGTTGGCCAAGAAACGCTACCTGGCCGGCCGTCTCTACCAGAATCAGGGCTACCTCGAATCCGCCCTCATCACCTACAGGGATGTTCTGCGCGAGTTTCCGGATACCCCCTGGTACTACGAGACCCTGCTGAGTATGGGAGATATCTCCCACAAGCAGAAAAAGCCCATGAAGGCCCGCGCCTACTGGATGGAGGCGCACCGCGACAGCGCCGACGAGAAGCTCAAAAAGAAGGCCGGCAAGCTGCTGGAAAAGCTGAAGGAGTTCCGGGAGGACTGAAGTCATGCAGCGCCTGGGCGTTCTGGGGGGCACCTTCGATCCAATTCACATCGGCCACGTCTTACTGGCGCAGTCCGTCCAGGAGCAGATTCCCCTGGATGCCGTGCTCTTTGTTCCGGCGGCGGATCCGCCCCACAAGGAGGCGGCCCTGCCGCTGGCCCCCGCCGCGGACCGCTGGGCCATGGTGGAGCGGGCGCTCGAAGGGTTCCCCGGATTTCAGACTTCGCGCATCGAACTGGATCGACCGGGCAAGTCCTATACCTTCGACACCCTCCGGTTGCTCCGCGCTTCCCATGCGGAAAGCAGCCTCTACCTGATCATCGGCGCCGACAATGTGGTCCAGCTCTCGACCTGGTACAAACCCCGGGGCATCCTGGACCTGTGCACTGTGGTGGCCGGCTCCCGCATCACCGGAGAGATGGAGGCCGATCCCGACTTGCAGGCCCGGCTGGTCCAGGTGGACACGCCCCTGATCCAGTTTTCCTCCACCCAGATCCGCCAGCGTCTCGAAGAGGGCCGTTCCATCCGCTACATGGTTCCTGAAAAGGTCGAGGCCTACATCCAAGAGAAAGGTCTGTACAAAGTTCCATGCCATCCTTCCTGACCCACCTGGAATGCGCCCGCACCGGCGAACGCTACGCCCCCCACCAGCTGCACAACCTCTCCCCAGCGGGGGCCCCTCTGCTGGCGCGCTACGACCTGGAGGCTGTCGCCGCCGCCCTGAAAAAGCAGGATCTTCTGGGGCGCCGGCCGGACATGTGGCGTTACCTGGAGGTGCTGCCGGTGTCCGGCGAAGACGAGATCGTGTCCCTGGGCGAGGGCTATACCCCGCTGCACCGGGCCGAGCGTCTGGGCGCTGCCGCCGGTTTTTCGCAGCTGTACATCAAGGACGAGTCCTCCAACCCCACCGGCTCCTTCAAGGCCCGGGGCCTGTCCGCCGCGGTCACCGCGGCCCGCGCCCGGGGGGCCGGCAAGCTGGCCATTCCCACCGCCGGCAACGCCGGAGGTGCCCTTGCGGCCTACGCTGCCGCGGCCGGGCTCGAGGCCTATGTCTTCATGCCGCGGGACACCCCCATCGCCTTCCAGATCGAATGCCGCTCCTGCGGCGCTCGGGTGGAACTGGTGGACGGTCTGATCGGCGACTGCGGTCGGATCGTGGCCGCACGCAAGGAGGCCGAGGGCTGGTTTGATATATCCACCCTCAAGGAGCCCTACCGAATCGAGGGCAAGAAAACCATGGGCTACGAACTTGCCGAGTACTTCGACTGGACGCTACCCGAGGTGATCCTCTACCCCACAGGGGGCGGCACCGGCCTGATCGGGATGTGGAAGGCCTTCGACGAAATGGAGAAAATGGGCTGGATAAGAGGCGCCAAGCCGCGCATGGTCTCGGTCCAGGCCGCAGACTGCGCCCCGATCGTCCGCGCCTTCGAGCAGGGCGACGAGAGCGCCGAGATGTGGCAGGACGCCCGCACCGTGGCCTCGGGCCTGCGGGTCCCCGGCGCCGTGGGCGACTTCCTCATGCTGCAGGCTTTGCGCCAGAGCGGGGGTACGGCCGTGGCCGTGTCGGACGAGGAGTTGATTGAGGCTTCGCACCGGCTCGCCCTCCACACCGGCATCTTCCCCGCCCCCGAGGGAGGCGCCACCCTGGCGGCCCTGGACAAGCTCAGGGAGCGGGGACTGGTCGGGGCCGATGAGCGAGTGGTGTTGTTCAACACCGGCACGGGGTATAAATACCTGGAAATCCTGGAGCAGAGGTAAGGAGTGTAGTCTTGACGAAAATCGCGCAACGGCTATCTTATAACACCTGGAAATGATCTGCACCTATAGCTCAACTGGATAGAGCACCTGACTACGGATCAGGAGGTTGAGGGTTCGAATCCTTCTGGGTGCACCAGTAACAACAACGGGTTGCGTCGCGATTGACGCAACCCGTTGTTGTTGGGGTGTGGGGGGATCATCCCTATGCTGGAGATTAATCCGTTGGATAGGCGAACCTACGGATTTAGATGAACACGTATTCCTAGGAGAAAAATAGGAGAAAAATAGGAACATCATCGTCCTGGTCAGCGACACCTTCCGCTACGACTACCTCGGCTGCAACGGCAATGCCTGGATCAACACCCCCAACCTCGACCGCTTTGCCCGGCGTGCCGTCTCTTTCGACCGCCACTACCTCTCCTCCTTCCCCACCATCCCCAACCGCACGGACTTGTTCACCGGCCGCTTCAGCTTTCCCTTCCACGGCTGGCAACCCCTCGACCGCCAGATCCCCGTGCTCAGTACCCTGTTCGGTCAGGCCGGGTACACCAGCCAACTCATCGCCGATACGCCGCATCTAATGAGCCGGGGGCACCACTTTGACCGCGGCTTTGACGGGGCCCACTGGATCCGCGGCCAGGAGGGCGACAAGCCCCTGCTCAAGGGCAAGCTGGCGCCCCGCCTCACCGTGCCGGCCGACGACAAGACGCGCGTCGACGAGCACATGCGCCACACCCGCTTTGGCAAGCTGGCCACGCTGCACACCTGGACCAACCGCGACTGGGCCTGGGAGGAGGACCGCTTCTGCGTCCAGACCGCCCGCACGGTCAGCCGCTGGCTGGAGGAGAACCACGACGCCACTCCCTTCCTGTTGTGGGTCGACTTTTTCGACGTGCACGAGCCCTGGGACCCGCCCGAATACCTGGTGCGGCGCTACGACACCTCCGGGTACGACGGCCCGCCCCAGATCCATCCCAACTACGGCCCGGCTTCGGCCTACTCAAAGAGAGAACTGGCCAACCTCAAGGCCCACTACGCCGCGGAACTGCACCTGGTCGACAAGTGGATCGGCCACGTCCTGACCAAGATCGAGGAGCTCGACCTGTTCGGCAATTCCATTGTCGTCTTCACCTCGGACCACGGCATGTTCCTGGGCGAACACAACCGCACTGGCAAATCCAATATCCACCCCGACGACGACCGCGTCTGGCCGCTGTACCGCGAACTGGCCCACATCCCCCTGGCAATCGCCGCGCCGGGGGTCGCTGGAGGAGGCCGCGTCGACCAACTCACCCAATCCGTCGACCTGCTGCCCACCTTTTTGGACCTGACCGGCGTGCAGTACCAGGGGCCGCCTTTGCACGGCCATGCCCTGGCGCCCCTGTTGCGGGGAAAGACCGCGGGCTGGCCCCGCCAACACGCCTTCAGCTCCACCTTCATCCGCAACGGCGGCCCCACTGTCACCGACCGCAACTGGACCTATATCCCCCACGGCGAAAAGGGGGGACGGGCCGAACTATACGATATGAGGAAAGATCCCGGGCAGAGGAAAAACCTCATCCGCCGCCACCCCCGCATTGCCGCCCGCATGGATCAAGCCCTGCGCGAGTTTTTGCTCCAGGTCGACACCCCCGAGGAAAACTATACCCTCCTGGGCCCGGTGGCCGGTCCGGATTGGGCTGGTAAAGGCCATTTCCATTGACCCTTTTCCCCTTTCGGGGATGACCCGTCCTAAGGCCGCAGGCTGACGCCGAAGCCGGGGGCATCCTCGATGGCGATCTCTCCATCAACGATCTCCGGCTGCCCCTTTACCCAGTCAATCCAGGGTCGGCCTGATTCGGCGAGCGGATCGGGATCGATCGACGCGATCGCGTGAAGCGACCAGATTTCGCTGCCGCGGTGGGGACAGACCTCGACGCCGTATTTCTCACCCATTGCATAGATCTTCACCAGCTCAGTAAGCCCACCACACCAAGTCACATCGGGCTGTACGATCGCGTGCAGTCGCTCCCTCATGAGAACATCGAAAGCAGCTGCGGTATATTCGTGCTCACCACTTGCGATGGGGATCGGGCTCTCGTCACGCAACTGCGCATAGCCCTCCAGGTCTTCCGGCGGCAATGGTTCCTCGAGCCAGGCCAGATTGCAACCTTCCAAGGCTTCGGCGAGACGGAGTGCGGTGTCGGCATCCAGTTTCATTCCTGCGTCACCCATCAACTGAACATCCGGCCCCAGCGCTTCCCTCACGCGACGGATCGGCCCAACAACGTCTCCGACTTCCTGATTCGGGTTGATCCCGGCGTGAAGCTTCAGCGCGCGAAACCCCTGTGCGCCGGTGCGAA
The DNA here is from genome assembly GCA_965219385.1 of Candidatus Latescibacterota bacterium. GTDB lineage: Bacteria > Latescibacterota > UBA2968 > UBA8231 > UBA8231 > CBDCNM01. Next base: position 395,626 of record CBDCNM010000002.1, read on the forward strand.
TAACCTCATCAGCCGGGAAACCTGTCTTGTAGCACCGAATGGGTTTTCCCACCTGGCCGTCTTTTTCCGCCAGAATCTCGGCAACCGCCTTCTCCTCCCGTTTTCCCCTGAGGTCCCACAGGGCCAGATCCACGCCGCTGATCGCCATCACCACAATGCCCTTCCGCCCATACGCCCGTGTGGCCTTGTACATCTCCTCCCACAGGTCCTCAACCTGGGTCGAATCGGCTCCGGTCAGCAGTCGACGCAACGCGGTCTCGATCACGTGGATGCCGGCTTTGCCGCCGCCACCGACGCCATAGCCGGTCAGGCCGTCTTCTGTCTCGACCGCGACGGCGATCTGGCCCAGCCACGTCCGCCAGTCGTCGGGATCTCCGGGCGCTTTGGGCTGGGTTGCCCTGATCGACTTGATTCTCACCTTACGACCTCCTATTAGAAAATAGGCCTCCGTCGGGTAGGGCGGTGGGCTGCGAGTGGACGCAGCAGCAGGGGGGGGTGGCGCCCACGGCCTTGCTCGCTCGCGCTTGGGCCGACGCCGGTCATTTTGTTAGGGGCTCTTAATCTTCCCAGTAATACCCATGCTGACAGCCCTGACTCTGTTCACGGAATAGGAAATAAGGTGCATCGTCTCTACCTGCTGCACGCCGTGGGTAGTAAAGGTTGAGATCTATTCCTGCTTCGGCTGCACCTTCTGAACAATCTCCTCTGGCCTTGCCCGGCCCTTTTCGTTGTCTGCGGAATCTCGATTTCGCCAACCGTCGGATGGAAGAACGCGTTCATCCCCCAGCTCCAGACCCATTCTCCCGTCTCCCCGTTCGATAGATCCAGGTCTATGACCCGCCTGCCGATTGTGCAACCTGGCGGGGACGATGCCGTGAGAGTGTTCCTACAAGACCTTGACCCTGCCCCTGCCGGCAATGGACTTTTCCAGCGCCTCCAGAACCGCCACCGGGACCAGCATGCTCTCGGTGGTCTCGTCGGTCTTGCCGGTCCGGAACATCCGCACAAAAGAGCGGACGCCTGGAAAAAATATGTTCTCGTCGTAGTGTATGGCCTGGTCGATGCGGCCTTTTGCGCCGATGACGCTCAGGTGGAAAAGGCCGCCCCCCTCCGCCATCAGGTTCATGGTGGCCACTCTGCCGTCTTTGTAGGCCAGCGTGGCCACGTGATTTTTCCCCCTTCCCTTGGCGACTTGGGCGTGGCTCACCTCGTAGCCGAGCAGGCGCAGGATCATCTCCACCTGGTGGATGCCGTAGAAGAAGATCCCTCCATACCTGGAGGTGATATCGCAGGGCCCGGTAGAAACCACTGCGTAGATCTCTCCCAGCTTGCGCGCCTGCTTTTTCAAAGCCACAAAGGCGGCCTGCATGGGCATCACCGAAAAGGAACACACGGGCACCCCCAGCTCGGCGGCCCGCGCCAGGAAGCGCTTGCCTTCGGATTTGCCGCAGCACAACGGCTTGTCGATGAAGAGCGGCATCCCGGCTTCCAGTAGAGGTTGGGCCGACGGCAGGTGGTGCTTCCCGTGGAGGTGGTCCACCACCGCGGCGCCCACCACCCCGATCAAGTCGGCGGGGTTTTTCACGGTATGGGGGATCCGGCCGGCTGTTGCCGCCGCCCGCGCTATTGACGCGGTCCGCCCCCATACATGGCTCACCCGCACCCCGCGAATGCGGTGCTCTGCGTTTATTATTTGGCAGAACTGCGCGGTGTGGGTCTCCGCTCCGACAATGCCGATGTTCAACATAACGCCTTCCCTTTCACTTCGCCCGGAACCTCCGGACAGATCCTCTTTTTATTAAAAGACGGGGATTTTCGTAATGTAATTCGTCGATGACAACCACAATCAGGCTCGCGAAGGCCACCACTTGATCAGGACCCCTCCGTAGCGGTAGTGCCCGTACGCCGTCAGCACAGCCCCATCCCCCAGCGAGATCGAATACAGGTGCCCGCAAGCCACTTCGTACCACTGTTCCGGGTTGTGGTGCGCCCAGTCGTCCAGGATGTAGATCCCCTCCACGTCCCAACTCTGTCCGTGGTCGCGACTGACCAAGGCGTCGCAACCGCGCCGGTAGCTGGCCTGTTCTCCGCCGCGGATGTCCAGCCGCCGGATCACGGTCAACACCAGGTCATCGTTGGGCAGACGCACGAGGTTGGCGTGCATCCGCCCCGCTTCCAGGAGGTGCTCGACCGGCGACCAGGTCCGCCCATCGTCCTTTGAGATGGAAATCCCCGTGCCCTCGAAGTTGTCGTAGTGGTAGGGGATGTAACGCCCCAGCATATCGGTGCGCAGCGCCGCCACGATCCAGCCATTGGCCGCGCGCACCAGGGCCCCTTCCCCGCAACCGCGCTCGTAGGTTTTGCCCTGGTGCACGTCCTGCCACTTCCAGGCTTCGGGCCAGCTGAAGTTTTCCCAGGTGCGCCCCTGGTCGCGCGACCAGCGCACGCAGCCGCAAATCGCCTTGTCGAAACTGAAATTGTCGGGAAAGGTCTGCCCGGTCCAGCCGATCAGGGTGGCCCGGCCCTGGTCGTCGCGATCCACCAGGGGGTTGCCTTCGGAGCAAAAATCCTTGCCGTCGGGCGCCCTTTCCAGCGGCAGGCGCTCGCTCCAGCTGCGGCCGTAGTCGTGGCTGAAACACAGCGCCGGACCCTCCTCGGCCATCAGGCCCCCGTCGCAGTAACTGAGGCTGCCGTCCCCCAGGTAGGTCAGCATGACCGGACGGCCCCAGCCAATGGCCTGGTACGGACTCCAGGTTGCCCCCTGGTCGGCGCTGATGGCCGCCACCGTCTCCTCGCCGCCTTGCACTGGCTTGCGGTCCGTCTTGGCCGCCCCCAGGAGCAGGATTTCGCCGTTGTCCATGCGGGCCAGGCCAAAGGGCACCACCAGCGCCTGGCCGTATCGGGGCAGAAATTGGTACTCTGCCGGGTGGACCAGGTGCCCTCCCCGGCCATTGCCCTGGAGCACTCGGTGCTCTTTCCAGGAACCCCGTTCTTCAGTGCGGTCGACCGTCATCTCAACCTCCTTGAAATTTATCCTTCAATACTCAATACTTCACGAAATACCCGTACCTATTTGGACCTCAAGGCCGGAAGAGGATTTTGCCGGCGGCGTTTTATGGGGGGGTGGAGGGGGGGAAAGGGTGCTCTGGGACTCAGGCCTGCCTGGGGGAGTGGGGTGGGGCAAGAGCTCCCTGGACATCATAAAACGCCAGAGGCACAATCCCCGCACGGCCCCGCCTGCCGATTCCGTGAAGTACTGATATGCGGTCATCGCCATGAGCAAACCTCCCGTCTCAACCCCCCCGCTGCGCTCCCACGCTCCTGATTACCGCGTCCAGAATCACCAGGGGCTCGTCGCCCTGCTGGCGCAGCGCGACCTGCATGCCGGCGGGGACGCCAAAGTGGTCGTGGTGCTGGACCGGGCCCTCGATGGGACCGATCCGCACTGTGCCTCGACCCCGGACCACCGATATGGCGCGGAAGCTGTCCAGCGGCAGGACCAGCCCGGATTCGGGCGCCCGGGACACGGCCAGCTCCAGGCCGCCGCTGCCCTTGCGGTCCAGGGCCTGGGCCGGGATGATGATGCGCCGCTGCGCCACCCGAGAGCGGGCCATGACCGCGATCTCGCGCTCCAGGAAGACGGCCGCCCCCATCTGCCAGCTATCCCGCTCCACCGGACGCAGATCCTCAAAGGGCATGGGCTGGGGTTCGACGTCGAAGAAGACCCCCCAGCCCGCCTGGTGCAGCGAGCCGAAGATAAAGGGCACGTGGTGGCTTTCACCCGAGGAGTTCACCCACCCGTGGCGGGTCACCGGCGGGATGGGCAGGGCGTAGCCCTCCCCGCGCACCGGGGCCTTGCACTCCCCCAGGACCATGTAGCCTTCGAGGGGCTCGAACCCCAGGTGGATCTCCACCCCGAAGTGGTGGCGGTGAAAGGGCACGTCCAGGTTGGGCGCCGTGAGGTAGGCCAGGTTCCACGAGTGGTGGTCCCCGTAGACCAGGGGCACGATGGTGATGCCCAGGTTGGGCACCACAAAGCTGGCTTGCTCGGGGGCGGTGGTGCCCTGCGCGAGGTAGAGACCATTGCTCTCGGTGATCTCACTTACGAGCTGGAGGAAGCGCTGGCCGATGCGGTCCAGGGTGGCGTCGCGGGAGTGGTAGTAGGCCTGTTCTAGGGCATTGAGGACGCGGCGCACCTCGCGTTCGTAGCGGTGGAAAGTGGAGATCACCGCAAGGAAATCGTCGGGCACCGGCTCCATGCCGTGATTGGCCAGGTCGTCGAGTTGTTCGTCGGCGCGTTGCAGGTGGGCGTGGGCGACCGGATCCTGGACCGGGTTCTGGGTGAGCGCCAGCCGGGTGGCGTGAAAGGCCCCGATGGTGTGGATCCTGAAGGCGTAACAGTAGAGTCGGGCCAGGTCGATGTCCTCGGGGGTGATCTGGTCGGTGCGCCGTCCCTGGGCGTGGCTGGTGCGGACCTTGTCCACCAGCTGGCTGTAGCCGGCGTGCATCGGCAAACGCATGGTGCAATCCTCTTTATCTTCAATACCGCCGGTAGAGCGAAACAAGGGCGCCGTGCTGGTCGTAGATCCAGAAGGTCTTTTCGTCCAGCACCCCCGTGCGGGTCGGGGCATAGGTGGCCGGCAGGGAGTAGTCCCAGGTGCGGCCGTAATCGTAGCTGATGGTCAAGCCCCAGCCGCAGGTATTCTGCGCGGCCACGGCCACGGCGCCGTCCGGCAGGACCAGGCAGCCGTAGACCCCGGCGGCGGCGCAGGGCTCGGGCGCGCTCCAGGTGCGGCCCCGGTCCGTGCTCACGGCGCGCTTGATAATCAGGTCGTAGGGCACCTTGTAGACGCATTCGCTGCGCATGAAGACCACCCAGGTGCCATCGGCGAATTCCACCAGGGCGGTCTCGCTGAAGTTGAAGCGGCGGTCTTCGTCGTAGGCGATGATGCTCCAGTCGCCCCAGGTGCGACCCTGGTCGTGCGAACGCACCAGGGTGCAGGTGTAGAGGTGAATGCCGATATCCTCGCCGGTCTGGTAGCCGTAGACCGGGGCCACCAGGGTGCCGTCGCGCTCTTCGATGAAGTTGCCGCCGGGGAAGGCGGCTGTTTGCAAAGGGCCGGGATCTTCTACCTCGGCTTTTTGCCAGGTCTGGCTTCCCGCTTCCATAAAAGCGCCTGAGAGACGAGTCACGGCCCGCCCCCCCAGCTCGCTGCCGATGCGGTAGCCGAGAATGCCCACGGGGTAGCCCTTTTCGCGTCCGAGGGTGGAGTCGTACCAGGTATCGTACCAGGCTGGGATCAGGGTCTCCGATTCCAGGCACACCTGCCGGCCCGAGCGCAGGACCCAGGCGTTTTCCAGAGGCTCTCCCGTGCGGGCCTGCCACTCCTCCACGGACCAGCGCTCGGCCAGGCGCCAGGGGCCTGCAGGCTCGCCGTGGCGGCCGGCCGGACCGGCCGGATCCCGCTGCCCCACCTTCTCGACCACGATGGTCTCCACCCGCTCTTTTTCAATCGGCGTCTCCCGGTCGTACTGGGCCCGCTGCCGCTGCCCCAGGGCCACCATAAAGCGACCGTCATCCAGCGCCAGACCGGAAGAAAACCCGTAGTGTCCGGCTTCCCAGTCGCCCCCCAGGTAGGGCACCACCGGCGGCAGGGGAATCGGATCCCGGGCCCAGCCCGTGCCCCAGCCGTGGGTGGGACCGTAACCGGGCAGCCAGCCGTGGTTGACAAACCCCAGACCCGGCAGGCGCTGGCTTATGCTGCGGAAGCCGTCCTGGCTGAACATCAACTCCATGGCGCCCCAGCCCGCCCAGGTGGCAAAGCAGCAGGCCACGGTACGGGGGTCCACCCGCATCAGGCTGGGCCAGGACCCTACCGCCAGGTGCTCGGGCGCCGACCAGGTCCGGCCCCCGTCCGCGCTGGAACTCCGCACCAGGGTCTGGGGCACATCCAGGGGCAGGTGGGGCCGCGCTTGCAGTTGCCGCTCGGTCAGGAGGGCCAGGAGGGTGCCGTCCCCCAGCGGCAACACCGCGGGAAACTCGAAACTGACCTCGGCGTGCTCGTCCGGCTCGGCAATGGCTACCCAGTCCCCCCAGGTCCGCCCCCCGTCCGACGATCTGAGCGACCCGGCGCAGAGCCGGGTGGCCTCCAGATCCTCCCTGCTCAGCGCCCCGAAGACCGGCATCACCAGCTCTTCCCCCAGCTCAAAGGGCCGCCCGCAGGGCGCGGCCCACACCAGGGACTCGACGCCGATGGAGGTGACACCCCAGGTCCGGCCGTCATCCTCGGAAAAAAGCAGGCGCACCTGGCCCGCGGCCGCCCGGTCGTCCACCTCGACGAAGGGGGCGATGATCCGGCCGGAAGAGAGGGTGGTCAGGGTGCCGTAGGCGCGGGGCTCCCCCTGCGCTCCCTGGTAAACCGGCACAGGCTGATGCCACCACTCCCCGTCCCGGGTGCGGCGCAGGAGCCACAAGTCGCCGCGGCCTTCCTCCTCCTGCTCCTGGGTCTGGTGGGTGAAGAGGATCAGCAGGCGGTCGTCCCGGGCCCGGGTGAGGCCGGCGTAGCGCGCGCGGCGGGCGGCCAGGTAGGCAAAGGCCCGCTCCCTCCGCTGCCAGAAACCCCCCGTGGTTTTCGTGGGATTCACTTCTTCTTCCTTTTGGATGCACTGCCGAGGTAGCAAAAGGATTTGCTTTATTCAGGGTGGGGAAGATAGCATTGTTTTGCAGCGCCATCAAGATGATTCGCTCTTACTGCTACCAGGGCAGCGCATAGGTGGGGCCGTTGACAAAGCGCTCCATGCCCAGGTCCAGCCGGACCTGCGCGCCTGGTTCGAGCCGCACCTGAAAGTATTTGTCGTCGATTTCCACCCTGGCCTCCTCGACCTGGGTGCCGACCATCTCCTTGTAGTGGTTTGCGTCCGCATGCCCCTGCCCCACCTCTGGGGCCCCCTGGCGCCGCTGGTACGAGACCTGGGTGAACCGGTGCTCGCCGAAAGCCCCTCCCTGCACCACCACCTCGCGCGCTTGGGTGGCGCTCAGGTTCAAAAGCTGCACCACTGCCCGCCGGTCCTCCAGCTTTTCCACCAGGGCGGCCACGTCCCGGGGCAAACCCGGCCGCTGGCGCTGCCCGTCGAAGTAGCGCAGCCGCACCAGTAGCAGGCCGCCGTTGTACATGAACAACGGTCCCCCCATGGTCAGCTGGATCAACCCTTCCGCGGTGACCGGATTGCGCACTTGCAGGTACCAGTCGCCGTAGGTCGAAGGATCCTGGGTATCGTCGCGCATGAAGGCCAGACGCTGGTGGACCTGGGCGTGGTTGTGGCGCAGGATCTCTTCGGGGTAGTCGGGGTACTCGCCCTCCAGGAAGGCAGTCCAGGCCGCGTCGTGCCCGCCGCCGTGCTTGCTGAAGAAGGAGCGCACCTGGGGCCAATCGCGGGCTTCGTGGTGGCGCTGTTTCTTCAGCCGCGCCATGTCCGCCGCCGCCATGCTCATGCACCAGATATGGGTCATGTGGCGCGCCTCCATGGGGCTGAAGCCGTCCCAGCCGCGGTCGTTGTAAAAATGCGGCACGTGCAGGGTTTCGCCCCTGACCTGGCCGTTTTCCATCAACACGTCGACCTGGGAGCGCGGCAGGTCCAGGTAGCTGCGATCCCCGTAGAGCAGGACGGCGTTCTCGGCCGCGCTTATGGACGAATCGCTCAGGTGGTGCCAGCCGCTGGGCCAGGACCAGCCGTAGTTGCCTCCGTACCACTTGCCGTCCAGGTACTCGCCGATCTTGCCCGACAGCCCCACGTTGTCCGGCAGGATGCCGTTGTTCTTGCGGGTGCGCTCGATCCAGGCTTCGAGGTATTCTTTGACCCATTCTTTGTACTTGTCCTCGCCGCTGCACAGGTAGGCTTGGTCACCAGACTGGTCGCCGCCAGACTACAGGCCACATCCCCGCGCCCCTGGCGCTGGTTCATGACCTGGCCCATCTTCTCGGCCATGCCGGGTTTCTTGAGGTCTTCGGTGGTCTCGCAGCCGGGGATATCCAGAAAGGGCAAAGGCCAACCCTTCCAGAACTCGTATCCGTACACGCGTTGTTTTTCGAAGTTGCGGAAGGCCGGCCCCATGCTGCCCACGTGGGGGCATTTGAGCAGTTTTTTCTCTGCATCGTAGTTGAGGGCTTCCGGATCTTCGTTCAGGTAAAAGCCGGCGAACCTTTGAGCCCGCTCTACGTTGCCGCCGTTTCCCGGATCGGCCATGCACAGCAAATAGAAAAAGAGGTAGCCCTCTCCCTGGTGCATCCAGTCGTAGCCCTGCTCGTACTCCTTGACCACCATGGGATGGCCGTGACCACAGTCGTAGCGGGTGAACTGCCGCGTGATTCCATCGAAAGTCTTGTGGGAGTACTCCAGCAGTTTATCGTCGCCGCCGAGCAAGTACAACAGGGGCCAGTTGTGGAAGCTCTCATAGCAGGCCGTTGAAAAAGGCTGAAAAGTTCTGCTATATCAAAAATAGGCGACTTGGCATACAAGTCTATTCTTTCTATTCTAGATTAGTAATAGCTGAAGGAGGTTGTTGTATGTCGATGAGCAAGCGTCGAGAAAGTCAGCAGCAGGAGATGTGGGTACAGACCCATGACCTGCCCGAGGCGCCGGGGCATCCGTTTTATGCCCAACTCAATAAGCTGCTGGCATCGCATGGATTTGATGCCTTCGTGGAAGCGCGCTGCGCCCCCTATTATGCGGAGACCTTGGGACGACCCAGTATTGCCCCCGGGGTCTATTTCCGCATGCTCATGATCGGCTATTTCGAGGGCTTGGGCTCGGAGCGCGGCATGGACGGGCGGGTCGCCGATTCGCTGGCCTTGCGCCACTTTCTGGGCTACGCCTTGACCGAGACCACACCGGACCATTCGAGCCGGTCGCGCATTCGTCAGCGCCTGCCGCTGGAGGTGCATCAGGAGGTCTTCAACTGGGTGCTGAAGGTGCTGGCCCAGGAAGGCCTGCTCAAGGGGAAGACAGTGGCGGTGGACGCCACCACGCTGGAGGCCAACGCCGCCCTGCGCCGCATCGTGCGGCGCGACAGTGGGGAAAGCTACCACACCTATCTGGAGGGGCTGGCCCAGGCCGAAGGCATCGAGACGCCGACGCGGCAGGATCTGGCCCAGCTCGACCAGAAGCGTGCGCACAAAGGCTCCAACCAGGACTGGCAACACCCCCATGACCCGGAGGCGCGCATTACCAAGATGAAAGACGGGCGTACCCACTTGGCGCACAAGGCGGAGCATACGATCGATCTGGACACCCAGGCCCTGGTAGCGATTCAGGTGTGCGGCGCTGACGAGGGCGATACGGCGTCTCTGCCCTGGAGTCTGCTGCAGGCCTCCATGAATCTGGAGGCGAGCCTGGTCGCCGAGGCGGCTCACAAAGGACGGCCGCCGCCGCCCGTGCTCACCGAAGTGGTAACGGACAAGGGCTATCACAGCAATTACACCGCCAAGACGTTGAAGCGCGCTCAGATCCGCAGCTACCTTTCCGAACCCGGTCGCGGGCGCCGCCAGTGGAAGAATGATCCCCAGGCCAAGGCGGCCGTGTATGCCAATCGGCGTCGCATACGAGGGGTCCGTGGCCACGCCCTGCAACGGCTTCGCGCTGAGTACGCGGAACGCAGTTTCGCCCACGCTTATGAAACGGGGGGCCTGCGACGCACGTACCTGCGCAGTCAGGACAAGATCTATAAACGCCGGTGTATTCATGGCGGCGCTTTTAATCTGGGGTTGGTGATGCGCAAAATCACCGGGAAGGGGACTCCGAGGGGTCTCCATGGCCTGATATCGGGCTTTTTCGTCGTTACTAACCGGCTCAAACGGGCTTGGGATCGCATTAGCAAAGGTCTGGGTGCTTTCGAGACCTTTGCTTGCAAATGGAGGTTCAAGATCGGTGCCGTCCTATCCCACAGTGCATTGTGCAAAAACCCTGGTTTTTCAACGGCCTGATAGGCGTCGTCGAGGCCATCGATGCTGGAAAAGTCCTCGCTGGTGGGCCACATGATGGAGCCGTCCTGGTGCACGTAGTTTTCCATGACCGGCTCGACGGCGTCGTTTATCAGGTCGATCAGGCTGCGTTCGAGCAGGGCCCATGAAGGCGGTTCGATGAAAGGAGTGTCGGCGGTAATTGTTATCATGGCTGTGCCTTTCGTTTATCTAGCAGCCCGTCAATTTTGAGGCCTGCACCGGAGGGCCCGTCAGCCAACCCGTCAATCAGTAACAGGGTATACAATACTTCACCCCCTGACCGAAATCAAGCGAAAAATGCCCGCGTTGAAAAAGCTCCTGGCGCGCGAATTGGAAAGCCTAGGCCACCCCTGTCGCCTGCTTGACTGGCCCGGAAACAACCGGCATATTTATCTTATATAGACACTCGCCAACGCAACACCTTCTGAGATTCATCCAGGCGCGTGGACGGAGGGGATATGAAGCAGACCATTGAACGGCGCGAGGGCCCTCTGAGCAAAGCTGAGAAGCTCCGGCTGGCCGCGGAAACTTTCGAGGACTACTACACCGAGTGTTTCTGGTATTTGCGCAAAGATCTGCGCGTCGGCCCCGAGGAAGTACTCTTCTCCAATCATTCATCATTCCAAAGGAGGAAAATTCCATGACGGAACGACGTTTCAAACGCCGATCCGCCCGCGACTTGGTCCGCGTCGGCGCGATCACCAGTCCCGGCGGCCACATCCACGGCATCTGGGGGGAGAAGATGAACCCCAGCGCCAACTTCATCCGCACCACCGGCATGGTTATGACCCACGTGTGGAGCATCCGCCCTGATTTCGCCCGGGGCCTAGAGGAGAAATTCCAGGATGTCCAGGCAGTGGATGACCCCCGGGACATGATCGGCCACATCGATGGGGTCTACATCGACGATGTCACCGCCATTTCCCACTACCCCCTCTTCGCCCGCCCCTTCCTGGAGGCCGGCATCCCCACCTTTGTCAACCGCCCCTTTGCCACCTCCCTGGCCAAGGGCCGGGAAATGGTGGACACCGCCGCGGAACACGGCACCGCCTTGCTGACCGCCTCCACCTGGGAATTCTCCGAGAGCGTGGGCGAACTGAGCGCCAAGGCCGCGGACCTGCCGGACATCAAGGGCTACGTGGCGCACAACTCCATGAGCGATTATTACTCCCATGGCCTCCACGGGGTCTGGTACATCCACGCGGTTCTGAGCGACGAGATCAAGAAGGGGCGGGCGCGGCTTACGGGCGCCTCGTACCTCACCCCGAACTGGCGCACCCCCAACGGGCTCGTGGTCTACGAACACGAAGGCCCCAAGGGCCGCTACCACGGCGCCCTGCACCTGGTCTCCGGAGCCGACGGCAATGCCTACATGCGCATCTTCGGGGACCACAACGGCGATGCCGAAGGCCGCATCCCCTCGCGCCCCGGACACTTCATGTACAATACCTGGAACGCGGCGCAACTGGCCATCCAGGAGATGTTCGAGACCGGCCAGTCCCCACAGACTGGGGAAGACCTGATGGAAAAGCTGACCATGTTTCTGCTGCCCTTCTACTCGGTCCTGGAGCGCAACGGCAACTTGGCGCGGCCCGAGGAGCTGGGCGACTGGGAAGTACCGCGCCCGTCCGAACCCTTGATGCACGACGGTCAGCCCACCGACAGCGCCTTCAATTTCCCCTATTCCGACGCCGAGATGGAGGAAGTAGAAAAAAAACTGGGTTAAAGCGGGCTGCGGCCTAGGCCTTCGGCGGCATGCGCCGTTCCTGCCGGACCCTGAACACCTGGTGACACACGAAGAGCGCCAGGATGAAAATCGCCAGGGCGACCGCCTGGTGCAGGGAGGCCAGCGCCGCGGGCACGTGCAGCGCGACCGCGGCGACGCCCAGCACCACCTGGAGCAGGAGCAGATGCAGGATGCCGAGGACGCCGAGGCGCAGGGGTGGCAGGGCCGGTTCCCGGCGGAGTTGCACTGCCAGGGCCAGGGCCATTCCCAGGACGACAAACCCGAACCAGCGGTGCTGAAAGTGCACCATAGCGGGGTTTTCGAGCAGATTCGCGATCCAGGGTTGCATCCTCCACAACCCTTCCGGGACCCACTGCCCGAACATTTTGGGGAAGGTATCGGAGATGTAGCCGGCCTTGAGACCGGCGACCAGAGCGCCGGCGGCGATCTGGACACAAACCGCCAGCAAAAGAGCGACGGACAACCCTTTGAAGAGCGGCGATACACGGCCTTGCCCGGCGGCCGGCAGGGCAAGGCCGTACTCGAAGCCGTACCACAGGCACGCGGCCAGCAGGACCAGGGCACAGAGCAGGTGAAGCGTCAGCCGGTAGTGGCTCACGTGCGGCTGGTCCACCAGGCCGCTCTGGACCATGAACCACCCTACCAGCCCTTGCAGGGCAAAGAGGAACCCGATACCCAGAAAAGCAGGCAGGCGGGACCGCGGTATGGCGCCCCGTGCGAGGAAGGCCAGCAACGGGATCACAAAGGCCAGGCCGGTCGCGCGTCCCAGGATGCGGTGGGTATACTCCCTGTAGTAAATGGTCTTGAAGTCCTCGAGGGACATGCCCCGGTTGATTTTTTTGTACTCCGGGGTCTGCTGGTAGCGGTGAAAGGTTTCGTCCCAGGCGTCCCCACTCATGGGTGGGACCACGCCCGTCACCACATGCCATTCGACCATGGAGAGCCCCGAACGGGTCAGACGCACCCACCCTCCGTAGACCACCATGATCGCGATCAGACAACTCACGGCAAAAAGCCACAGGGCCACAGCTTTGTTGTGCTTCATTGCGAGAAAAATGGGTGGCGGGTGACAATTGGATGGCGGGTGACAATTGGATGGCCCGAGAATATACGATAAACCCACCAGTAACGCACGCGCACACCAACCGCACCGCTTGGCAGGATGCGGGGGGATTGAGCATATTCAGTACTGATTATTCATTAAAATTGCAAGAGCGCAAAACAATACACCGCCCTATGGAGAATATCCTCCCCTCCGCAATCGAAGCCATCGGCAACACCCCGCTGGTGGAGTTGTCCCGCCTGGCCCGCGGATACCAGGGCCGAATCCTGGCCAAACTGGAGCACCTCAACCCGGGGTTTTCCAAGAAGGATCGCATCGCCCGCCAGGTCATCGCCGACGCCGAAGCTGCCGGCGCGCTGGGGCCGGGACAAACCGTCGTCGAACTCACCAGCGGCAATACCGGGACCGGGCTGGCCATCGTGTGCGGCATCAAGGGATACCCTTTCGTGGCGGTGATGTCCACAGGCAACTCCATGGAAAGGGCGCGCATGATGCGGGCCCTGGGCGCGGAGGTCGTCCTAGTGGATCAATTGCCCACTTCGGTTCCAGGCCAGGTCTCCGGAGGCGACCTGGAAGCGGTCGAGCAGACCGCGCAAAGAATCGTCGAGCAGCGCCGGGCCTTTCGCGCCGACCAGTTCCGCCTGCGGGGCAACTCCCGGGCGCACTACCTGCACACCGGCCCCGAAATCATCCGCCAGACCGGGGGCGTCCTCCACGCCTTTGTCGACTTTGTCGGCTCCGGAGGTTCCTTCGCCGGCTGCGCCGCCGCCTTCAAGGAACGCGACCCGCGCATCCAGTGTTTCATCGCCGAGCCGGAAGGGGCAGCCGTGCTCGCCGGCCGGACCGCCACCTACCCCAACCACCGCATCCAGGGCGGCGGCTACAGCATGGCGGATCTGTCCCTGCTCAATCCGGCCCACATCGACGGGTACGTGCAGGTCGCCGACGAGGAGGCGATCCAGCTGGCGCGCCAGCTGGCCGCGGAGGAAGGAATCTTCGCCGGATTCTCCGCCGGAGCCAACGTGGCCGCGGCCGTGAAGTTGCTGGCTGAGACGTGGCGCGGCAAGACCGTAGTGGTGCTGATTTGCGATTCGGGCTTGAAGTACCTGAGCACCGATTTGTGGGAGTAGAACATGAGAGGAGCCAGCAACCATGACAACCGAATGGGCGCACTGTTCGCCCTGCTCGCGCTGGTGCTCGGGGCGGCGGGTACCAGCGCCGACCAGGTCTACAAAGGCCACGCCCTGACCCTGTACGGAGAGCCCAGGTACGGCCCCGACTTCGCCCACTTCGACTACGTCAATCCCGCTGCCCCCAATGGCGGCCGGCTCCGCCTGGCCGCCATTGGCACCTTCGACAACCTGAACCCCTTCATCCTCAAAGGCGTGGCCGCGGCCGGTACCCTCTTGCTCTACAACCGCCTGTGCACCAAGTCGCAGGATGAGTCCTTCACCGAGTACGGACAGCTGGCCCGTCGCATGGAAATGCCCGCGGACCGCTCCTGGGTCGCGTTCGAGCTGCGCCCGGAGGCGCGCTGGCACGATGGCCGGCCAATAACCGCCGCGGACGTGGTCTTCAGCTTCGAGATCCTGCTCGAAAAGGGGTTGCCGTTCTACCGCAGCTTCTACGCCGACGTCGAGGCGGTCGAGGCCCTGGACCCGCACCGGGTGATCTTCCGTTTCAAGCAAGGCACCAACCGCGAGCTGCCGCTGATCATAGGCCAGCTGCGGGTGCTGCCCAAACACTACTGGGAGCAACGCGACTTCGGGGAGACGACCCTGGAACCGCCGCCGGGCAGCGGCCCCTACCGCATCGCGGCCCTTGAACCGGGCCGTTCGATTGAGTACGAGCGGGTCGTGGATTACTGGGGGCGGGATCTGCCGGTGCACAAAGGGCGTCACAACTTCGACCGCATCCGCTACGAATACTACCGCGACGCCACCGTGGCCTTGGAAGCCTTCAAGGCCGGGGAATTCGACTTCCGCTACGTGGGCAATTCCAAGGAATGGGCCACTGCCTATGAGGGATTCGCGCCCGTGGAAGAGGGACTCGTCGTCAAAGAGATGATCCCGCACCAGCTGATCCGCGGCATGGAGGGATTCTGCTTCAACACCCGGCAACCCAAATTCCAGGACCCGAGGGTGCGGCAGGCCCTGGCCTACGGCTTCGACTTCGAGTGGAGCAACGCCAACCTGTTCTACGGGCTCTTCACCCGTAGCGCGAGCTACTGGGGCAACTCCGAACTGAGATCGGCGGGTTTGCCCGCCGGCCAGGAACTGGAGATCCTGGAGACCTACCGGGGAAGGATTCCCGCAGAAGTATTCACCCAGGAGTACGAAGCGCCCACCACGGATGGCTCGGGCCGGATCCGCCCCAACCTGCGCCGCGCCCAAAAGCTGCTGCGGGAAGCAGGCTGGCAGGTGGTGGACGGCCGGCTGATCCACGCCGAGACGGGCGCGGTCATGCGCCTCGAGTTTTTGCTCTCTACACCGACCTTCGAGCGCGTCCTGGGCCCCTTTGTACAGAACCTAAAACGCCTGGGCATCGAGGCGGCGATCCGCACCGTGGATCCGGCCCAGTACCAGAACCGGGTCCAGGACTTCGACTACGACGTGGTGGTGGCCCACTGGCGCCAGACCTTGAGTCCGGGCAACGAGCAGCGCAACTTCTGGTCCAGCACGGCGGCCCGGACCCGGGGCAGCCGCAACTACGCCGGGATCGCCGACCCGGTGGTCGACGAGTTGATCGAGCGCCAGATCGCCGCGCCGGACCGCCCGACCCAGGTGGCCGTGACGCGCGCGCTGGACCGGGTCCTTCTCTGGGGCCACTACGTGATTCCAGGCTGGCACAGCCGCACCCACCGGCTGGTCTACTGGAACAAGTTCGGCCGGCCGCCAGACCCGCCCCCAAACGGCCTGGGCTTCCCCGATACCTGGTGGTGGGACGCGGAGAAAGCTGGGCGCTTGAAGAAGGAAGAACCCGCACTTCCCGAAATACCGTAACTATATGCTTGAATTCGACGGGTTGTAAGTCTGGCGTTGGGTCGGCGCAGCTTGGGCGAGCCCGGTCCGTCAGGCGGGCGTCCTATGAATAGGTTTGACATACTCTACTCCCTCCAGTATGTTCGCGGAGCACGGCAATCCAGAAAAAAAGAAAGGAACACCATGCAGATGATTCTCACCCTTCTCCTCACAGCCGGCCTGACCACCCCGCTGACCGCCGCAAACTACACCGGCCACGGCATGTCCCTGTACGGGCAGCCCAAGTACGGCCCGGACTTCACCCACTTCGAATACACCCGCCCCGACGCGCCCAAAGGCGGGGAAATCCGCCTGGGCCGGGAAGGCACCTTCGACAGCCTCAACCCCTTTATCCTCAAGGGCATCAGCCCCCCGTGGCAGAGCAGTCTGCTCTACGACACCCTGCTCGAACACGCCGAAGACGAAGTGTTTTCCGAGTACGGCCTGCTGGCCGCAAGCATCGAGGTGCCCGAGAACCACTCCTGGGTGAAATTCAAGCTGCGCCCGGAAGCGCGCTGGCACGACGGCCAGCCCATAACCCCCGAGGACGTGATCTTCAGCCTGGAGACCTTCAAGACCAAAGGCCATCCCCGCATGCGCAGCTACTTCGCCTCGATCGAAAAGGCGGAAAAGCTCGGCCAGCACCAGGTAAAGTTCACCTTCAGCGGCGAGGTCAACAAAGAGCTGCCGCTGATTGCCGGACAGTTTTCCGTGATCCCCAAACACTACTGGGAAGGACGCGATTTCGAGCAGACCACCCTGGAGCCGCCGCCGGGCAGCGGGCCCTACCGGATCGCGGCCCTGGAGCCGGGACGCTTCATCACCTACGAGCGGGTCGCAGACTACTGGGGCCGCGACCTGCCGGTCAACCAGGGACGCTACAACTTCGACCGCATCCACTTCGACTTCTACCGCGACGCCACCGTGCTGGTGGAGGCCCTCAAGGCCGGCGAACTCGACTTCCGCCAGGAAAACATCTCCAAAAACTGGGCCACGGCCTACAATATACCGGCCGTGGCCCAGGGTCGGCTGGTCAAGGAGCTGATCCCCCACCAGCGCCCCACCGGCATGCAGGCCTTCTGGTTCAATACCCGGCGTTCAAAGTTCGCCGATCCGAGGGTGCGCCAGGCCCTGGCCTACGCCTTCGACTTCGAGTGGACCAACGCCAACCTGTTCTACGGCCAGTACACCCGCACCAGGAGCTTTTTCTCCAACTCCGAACTGGCTTCTTCGGGCCGGCCCGAAGGGCGGGAGCTGGAGATCCTGGAAGGGTATCGCGGACGGGTGCCCGAAGAGGTCTTCACCCGGGTCTACGAGCCCCCCGGCACCGACGGTTCGGGCCGGATCCGCCAGAACCTGCGCACCGCCAAAAAGCTGCTGGACGAAGCCGGCTGGAAGATCGTCGATACCCAGCTGAAGCACCAGGGGACCGGCGCGGTGATGGAGATCGAATTCCTCCTGAGTTCGGCCTCGTTCGAGCGCGTCGTCGCGCCCATGATCGGCAACCTGGAGCGCCTGGGGATCGCGGCGACCAGCCGCACCGTCGACCGGGCCCAGTACCAGAACCGGATCCAGGAATTCGACTACGACGTGGTGGTGGGCTCCCAGGGCCAGAGCCAGAGCCCCGGCAATGAACAGCGCAGCTACTGGAACAGCGCAGCGGCCGACCAGCCGGGCAGCCGCAACCGGGCCGGCATAAAGGACCCGGTGGTGGACGGACTGATCGACCGGGTAATCCAGGCCCCGAGCCGGGCCGAACTGGTGGCGGCGACCCGGGCCCTGGACCGGGTGCTGCTTTGGGGCCACTACGTGATCCCGCACTGGCATTTCAACGCCTTCCGCACCCTGCGCTGGAACAGGTTCGGCAAGCCGGAAAAGTCGGCGCCCTTCGCCGGAAACTTTTTGCTGACCTGGTGGTACGACGCCGACAAGGCGGCCCGGCTGCAACAGGGCGAACAGGGCGAGTAGATCGTCATGCCCGCCTATATCATCCGCCGCTTGCTGCTGCTGGTGCCAACCCTCTTCGGCATCATGGTGGTCAACTTCATCATCGTGCAGGCGGCGCCCGGCGGACCGGTGGAGCAGGCCATCGCCACCCTCCAGGGCCTCGACATCGACGCCACCCAGCGGGTGAGCGGAGTCGGTATGCAGGAGACCCTGGATATGAGCGGCGGTGAGATCAACAGCAAGTACCGCGGCACCCAGGGGCTGGACCCGGCCCTCATCCAAGAGCTGGAACGGATGTACGGCTTTGACAAGCCGGCCCACACGCGCTTCCTGCAGATGATCGGGCAGTACCTGCGCTTCGACTTCGGCGAGAGCTTCTACCGAGACCGCAAGGTCGTGGACCTGGTGATCGAAAAGATGCCGGTGTCGATCTCGCTGGGGCTGTGGACCACCCTGCTGGTCTACTGCATCTCCATCCCGCTGGGCATCGCCAAGGCAGTGCGCGACGGCTCGCGTTTCGACATCTGGACCTCGGGCGTGGTCATCGTCGGCTACGCCGTCCCCAGCTTCCTCTTCGCCATATTGCTGATCGTGCTCTTTGCCGGGGGCCACTACCTGGACTGGTTCCCGCTGCGCGGCCTGACCTCGTCCAACTGGGAAGAGCTGGGCCCCTTCGGCAAAATCCTCGACTACTTCTGGCACCTGACCTTGCCGGTCACGGCCATGGTGATCGGCGGTTTCGCCGGACTCACCCTGCTCACCAAGAACTCCTTCCTCGACGAAATCAACAAACACTACGTGACCACGGCGCGGGCCAAGGGCCTGAGCGAAGGGCGGGTCCTCTACGGCCACGTCTTCCGCAATGCCATGCTGATCGTCATCGCCGGTTTCCCCGGCGCCTTTGTGGATATCTTCTTCACCGGGGCGCTGCTCACCGAGATCATCTTCTCGCTCGACGGGCTGGGGCTTCTGGGCTACGAGGCGGCCATCCACCGCGACTACCCGGTGATGTTCGCCACCCTCTTCTTCTTCACCCTGCTGGGGCTGTGCATGCAGCTGGTCGGGGATCTTACCTACACCCTGGTGGACCGGCGCATCGACTTCGAGAGCCGGGAGGTCTGAGATGGGCCCAACCGTCAAAGAGCAACCCGCCAGCCCACCGCCGCCGGCCGCGCGCCTGTGGGGCCGGCGCCTCTCCCGCCTCAACCAGCGCCGCCTGGAAAACTTTCGCCGCAACCGCCGCGGCTACTGGAGCAACTGGATCTTCTGGATCCTCTTCGTCCTGAGCCTGCCCGCCGAGTTCATCGCCAACGACCGGCCCCTGATGGTGAACCACGACGGCCAGCTCTACTTCCCGGTGCTTTTCACCTACCCGGAGACGGTTTTCGGCGGCGACTTCGAGACCGAGGCCGAGTACCGCGACCCCTTCGTCAAAGAGTTGATCCAGGAAAAGGGCTGGATGATCTGGCCCCCCATCCCCTACAGCTATGACACCGTCAACTACGACCTGAAACACCCGGCCCCGGCCCCGCCCAGCGCCGACAACTGGCTGGGCACCGACGACCAGGCCCGCGACGTGAGCGCGCGTCTGCTCTACGGCTTCCGCCTCTCGGTGCTCTTCGGCTTGCTCCTGACCCTGTTCAGCTCGGTGGTCGGGGTGGCCGCCGGCGCGGTGCAGGGCTACTTCGGCGGCTGGGTGGACCTGATCTTCCAGCGCTTCATCGAAATCTGGCAGGGGCTGCCCATCCTCTACCTGCTGATCATCCTGGCCAGCGTGGTGGAGCCGGGCTTCTGGTGGCTCCTGGGGCTTTTGCTGCTCTTCCGCTGGATGGGCCTGGTCGGCGTGGTGCGGGCCGAGTTCCTGCGCACCCGCAACCTCGACTTCGTCAAGGCGGCGCGCACCCTGGGGATGAGCGATTGGCGCATCATGGGACGCCACGTGTTGCCCAACGCCATGGTCTCGACCCTGACCTTCCTGCCCTTCATCCTGACCGGATCGGTGACGGTGCTGACCTCGCTGGACTTTCTCGGCTTCGGGCTGCCGCCCGGATCCCCTTCCCTGGGCGAACTACTCAACCAGGGCAAGCGCAACCTGCAGGCGCCCTG
Organism: Candidatus Latescibacterota bacterium; assembly: GCA_965219385.1. Lineage (GTDB taxonomy): Bacteria > Latescibacterota > UBA2968 > UBA8231 > UBA8231 > CBDCNM01. Next base: position 415,507 of record CBDCNM010000002.1, read on the forward strand.
GCTCGGCTTCACCGCCTTTTTCGTCCTGGCGACCATGCTTTCGCTCCTGGTCTTCACCGGCGAGGCCGTGCGCGATGCCTTTGACCCGCGCAAGACCTACGCCCTGGGGGCCCCATGAGTCTGCTCGAGATCTGCAACCTGGGGGTGCGCTTCCACCTCGAAGACCGCCAGGTCGAGGCCGTCAAACAGGCTTCCCTGAAGGTCGAACAGGGCGAGACCGTGGCCTTGGTGGGCGAGTCGGGCTCGGGCAAGTCGGTGACGGCGCTGTCGGTACTGCAGCTGCTGCCCTATCCGCGCGCCAGCCATCCGCACGGCAGCATCCGCTTTGCCGGCGAGGAATTGCTGGGCGCCCCCACGGAACGGCTGCGGGCCCTGCGCGGGGGGCGCATCGCCATGATCTTCCAGGAGCCGATGACCTCGCTCAACCCGCTCCACACCCTCGAGAGGCAGATCAGCGAGACCCTGATCCTGCACCGGGGGCTAAGCCGGGAAGCGGCCCGGGAGCGGGCTCTGGAGCTGTTGCGCCTGGTGGGCCTGCCCGACGTGGAAGCGCGGCTCGACGCCTGGCCGCATCAACTCTCGGGCGGCCAGCGCCAGCGGGTGATGATCGCCATGGCCCTGGCCAACGAGCCCGACCTGCTGATCGCCGACGAGCCGACCACGGCCCTAGACGTGACCATCCAGGCGCAGATTCTCGAGCTGCTCAAGGAGCTGCAGAGTCGTTTCGGCATGGCCATCCTGCTGATCACCCACGATCTGGACATCGTGCGCCACCTGGCCGAACGGGTCTACGTGATGACCGAGGGCGAGCTGGTGGAGAACGGGCGCACCGGGGAAATCTTCAAAGCGCCCCAACACCCCTACACCTGCAAACTCCTGTCCGCCGCACCCCGGGGCGCACCCGCCGCACCCGCCGAGGATGCACCGATCACCATGGAGGCGGACAATCTCAGGGTGTGGTTCCCGATCAAACGCGGGGTATTGCGCCGCACCGTGGGGCACGTCAAGGCCGTGGACGGCATCTCCCTAAAGGTGCGGGCCGGGCAGACCGTGGGAGTAGTGGGCGAGTCGGGCTCGGGCAAGACCACCCTGGGACAGGCCCTGCTGCGGCTGTTATCCGGCCAGGGGCCCATCCACTTCGAGGGACGCTCCATCCACGACTTGCGCCAGCGCCAGATCCGCCCCCTGCGGCGCCAGATGCAGATCGTCTTCCAGGACCCCTTCTCCTCGCTGAGCCCGCGGCTATCGGCCTTCCAGATCATCGAGGAGGGGCTGCTGGTCCACGCGGTCGGCGCCGGCTACGCGCAACGGCGGCAGCAGGTGGCCGAGGCCATGTTCGAGGTGGGGCTGGACCCGGCGACTATGGACCGCTTCCCGCACGAGTTTTCGGGGGGCCAGCGCCAGCGCATCGCCATTGCCCGCGCCATGGTGCTCAAACCCAGCTTCGTGGTGCTGGACGAACCCACCAGCGCCCTCGACAAGACCGTGCAGGCGCAGATCATCGAGCTGCTGCGCCTGCTGCAGGCGCGCCACGGCCTGGCCTATTTGTTCATCAGCCACGACCTGCAGGTGGTGCGCGCCCTGGCCGGCGAGTTGATCGTTTTAAAGGACGGCCAGGTCGTGGAGCAGGGACCGGTGCAGCAGATTTTCACCCAGCCCAAAGCCGCTTACACCCGCGCCCTGATCGCCGCCGCATTCGCGGTGGAATCGCTTTCCGAAGGATGAACCCATGACCGAAGACTCCGCTGCTCACATGGCCATGGGCGGCAACACCGGGGTCCAGACCTCCACCGTGACCGTGCGCAGCCTGGCCACCGGCCAGCTGCAGGCGGGAGAGATCCGGCCGGCGGTGTTCCGGGAGTTGCGGATTGCCCTGAGTATGGGCACGTTTCTCGGGGCGCTGGTCTTCGGGGTGGCCTACCTGTGGACGGGGGACCTCCTGGTGGGAGGGTGTGTGGGCCTGGCCATGCTGGCCGCGGTGGTGCTCTCGGCCGCTCTGGGAGCGCTGATTCCCCTGCTCTTCCGCATCCTGGGCATGGATCCGGCCGTGGCTTCGGGACCCCTGATCACCACCTTGAACGATGTCCTGTCCCTGATCATCTACTTCAGTACGGCCGTTTTCCTCCTGAGCCGGTGGGGGTAGGAGTCCATCTGCTCTACCCTGGTAGGTTGCGTTCTGTACCTGAGTACTGTATCTTCGAGAACAGGCGTGTTTCCGTACTTCAACCCGGACGACACAAGGGCACCGAACAAGTGGCAAAGATCACCATCCTCTTCGGCATCTTGCTTTTTGTGCTGGGTATCGGCGGCTACCTCGGCACGGGTCAAACCAGCCTTACTGCGCTGATTCCCTCTGCTTTCGGCCTGGTCTTCCTGCTTTTGGGCCTGCTGGCCCGCGGAGAAAACCTGCGTCGCCATGCCATGCACGCGGCAGCCGCCCTGGCCCTGCTCGGATTCCTGGGAACGGCCAGGGCCATCGCCCAGGTGTTTACCTTGCTGGGCGGCGGAACCGTGGAGCGCCCCCAGGCCGTTCCCCTCCAGGCCCTCATGGCCGTCCTCTGCGCCGTGTTCGCAGCCCTGTGCGTCCGCTCCTTCATCCAGGCGCGGCGAGCCCGCACTTTGCAGTAAAACAAAGGCCGGCCCGGTCGCACCAAGCCGGCCCCGTGCGCATCGCTGGTCCCCAAGGTGCGCCAGGTCCTCGATGGACACTAGACGCTTTTGGACGTAGACGAAATCCTGAACAATCTGGACCTGGACGAACTGCTTGACGCCTACGACCGGGCCGCTCGTCGACTCCTCGAAGTAGCGCTCCACGACGGACACTTTGAGGACCGGGATCCGGCGGAGGTGGTCTGGCCCTCTTCCTCTGCCATTGACGTGACCGGCCTGGAACAACGGGCCGAGCTGATCGCCCGGATCCACCAAGGCATTCCGCCGCGGCGCGACAGCCGCCTGGCCGAAGCGCACGAGAACTACATTCAGACCCTGCCCGCCTACCACCAGGCCACCCGGATCTACCTGCAGGTTCTCAGGCAGTTTCTGCAAAACCAAGCCGGTGACCAGCGCGACTTTCTGCAGCTCTACCAGTCAGTCTACCTGCAAGCCCTGGGACGCGAAAACCCCTTTCCCCTCGATGCGGGAGAGGCCGCCCTGATCGAGCTGCGCGTGGCTCGCGCCCCCCTGTCCCACGCCCAGTCCGTAGCCGAAAAACTGCCGCCCAGCCCGAGCGAGGACGACCCCCGCTGGGAAGGGGTCTATACCTATGCCACCGAGGACGGCGTCCACCAGGCCCGGCTGCGCGAGATCCTGGGTCACATCGCCGAACGCGTGGTCGATTTCCTGGCTGCCGGCGAGCACCTGGCCATCCGCTACAACACCTTCAACAACTTCATCTGGTTCGGCCTATCGGTCTGGAAGGCGGTCACCGAACTCGAGCTTTTGCTGGCCCGGCTCCAGGGCAAGGTGCGGCAAAAACGGCACGATATCTTGCTGAAGTACGCGCGTCTGGCCCAGGGCCAGTTGCTCAAGTTCCTGGAAGCACACTCGGAGGATCCGGCCCAGATCCGCCCCAAGGACTACTGGTACGGACAGGAGTACAGCTACCTTACCCGCGATATGATCGACCTGACCCTCAAGCTGGTCGAGCGCGCCAACGCCCTGCGCAACCGGGCCCGGGGCCTGGACCGGGAAGCCGTACCCGAGTTGGAAATTCCCGCCCTGCTGCGCAACCAGGTCGCGGGTCGCTTTCTCGAGTACCCGCACGTGGGTCGCCGGGCCCGGTTCTCCTCCTGGCAGCGCCGCCGCAAACTGCTCAAATGGATCCAGCTCTTCCGCAAGACCGGCCGCCGCAAAATGAGACTGCACCGGGCCGACCGGGCCGCCGGGCAGCGCCTGGCCGCCTCCTGGCAAAACAATACCGACTGGGGCACCGGGGCCCTGGAGATATTCGGCGTCCAGGTACAGGTCCGGATCGATCCTCTCTTTGCTCCCATTGCCGCGGAACTGGAGCTGCACAAGGGCAACCGGAAGATCATCTTCTTTCCCACCCACCAGAGTCTCCTGGACCACCCGGTCATGTACCATGTCCTGCAGTCCCCCGAAATGATGCAGGCCATGGGCTGGGACCAGCCCGTTCCCTGCGTTTTGTTTTCGCGCTCGCGGCTGATGGATCCGACCAGTTTCAAGATAGGCTCGAGGCAATTCTCCCTCATCGGGGTACCCCCGGAAATGGCCGACCGCCTCCTGGAGGAGGTGGACGGTTATGTGATCGCAGATCGCTCCCGCGACGCGGGCAACCCCATCCAGCGCTTTGCCAAACTCCTCGAAGAGCGTCCGGGCGTGATCTACGGCGCCGGCACCACCTCTGCCTTCGAACTGCAGTGTCTGCCCATGCAACACGCCCTCTTCGCCTACTTGCCCCAGGACGTGGTGGTCATCCCCATGGCCTTCCGCGGCATCCACTCCCTGTGGCCCAAGTGCCCCAGGGGCAACAAAAACATCAACCCGGGCCTGGTCGAGGTGATGGTTTCGCCGCCCATGCTGGGCGCCACCACCCTGCTTCCCAGGAAGCGCGCCCTGCGCACCCAGCTGGAACCGGCTACCCTCTTTCAGGCCGTGCACATCGCCAATCTCTACAACCCGGAGCCGGTCTGAAAAAGAAGGGAGCACGACGATGGAATTCCGCCAGGCCCTGTACGAACTGGGAGTGCGCGACGATACTTTGAGCACGGCCGAAAGGCAACAACTGGACCGGGACGGCTACCTGCTGCTGGAAGGCATCTTCACGCGGCAGCAGGCCGGGCGCATGTTCGCGGAACACAAAAGGCTGTGGGAAATCGAAAAGACCGGCCAGGAGGGCGGGGAGGACACCGTCACCAACGCCCAGAACAAGTGCGGCTCCGACGTCTATGACATCTGCTTTACCCATCCGCGGGTGCTGGCTGCGGTGGGCCATGTATTGCAGGAGGAGTTCCTCTCCCTGGGGGTCCACGCTGCCGGTCCCCACTGGCCCCCGCCGATGAGAACCAGGGCCTGCACACGGATTGCCGCGGCCGGATCCGGGCCGGAACCTTCTTCTGCTGCAACTCCATGTGGCCGCTGATGGACTTCACCGCGGACAACGGCCCGACCCGCGTGGTGCCCGGCAGCCACCTGTGGGGCGCCATCCCCTCGAAGGCCCTCGAAGACACGGTGACGCCCCACCCCAAAGAAAGAAAGCTGATCGTGCCGGTGGGCACGGTGGTGATCTTCAACGCCCATTTGTGGCACGGGGCCACGGCCAATCCGGAGCGCATCCCCCGGGCCAACCTCACCAGCTTCTGGTCCCGCCGTTTCATCCCCCCCGAGGACGCCGCCGAGACCGGCATGGAACTGCGGGAAGACAACCGCGTGGAGAATCCCCTGAGCCAGGAGACTTACGACCGGCTCGGCCCGGCGGCGCGCTGCCTCTTCGACCCGCCGGTTGCGAGGAGCGCAACCTGAGCCAAGCACAGCCAGAGGGGCCGCAATCACAAGGAGGAAAGCACCCATGAACGAGAAAGAAAAATGCCTGTTCGACCTGTGGGGCTACGTCGTAGTGGAGGACGTGCTGACCCCCGAAGAAGTCGCCCGGGCCAATGAGGCCATCGATCACCACGCCGCCCTGATCCAAAACCGCGCGGCCGACCTGTCGGGGGGGGGCGGCCAACCTAGTGGGGCAGACCGGACGCGGCGAGCTGCGCCAGAACCCGCTCACCTTCGAACGCCCCTGGTGCGAGCCCTTCCGCCGGATGCTGACGCACCCGTGCACCATCGACCTCTTCAACGAGATCCTGGGCCCGGGCTTCCGCCTGGACCACGGGCCGGGCCTGATCCGGATGGTCAACGGTACCGAGGGCCACCGGCTGCACGGCGGCATGACCTTTGATCCGAGCCAGTACCACCACTTTGCCCACGGCCAGATGCACTGCGGATTGTGCGTGGCCGCCTGGCAGCTCACCGATGTGCTTCCCGGAGACGGCGGCTTCGCCTGCATCCCGGGCAGCCACAAGGCCAACTACCACATCCCCCCGGAGGTGACGCGCCTGGAGGAGGACTGGGGCTGCGTAGAGCAGGTGGTGTCCCCGGCCGGCTCGGTGGTGGTCTTCAACGAGGCCCTGGTGCACGGCACCCTGCCCTGGCAGCCCGACGACCGCGAGCGCCGCTCCATCCTCTTCAAGTGCTCGCCGGGTTTTCTGGCCTGGGGCTCGCCCCACACCCAGTGCCCCATCGCCGATCCCACCCCCGCGGAAGAGGCGCTCTACGCCCCGCCCCGCCGCACGGGCCGCCCCACGCTGGGAGAAGACTAAGAGGCCCTAACAAAACTCTTTGAGGTACTTCCAACAGATGAGAATACATCCGATGTCGAGAAAGGCTTCATGGAGATCACCTCGTCGCTCCCAGCGGACTCGAAGCCGACGGAATTGGTGCAACCATGCCAACGTTCGTTCCACCACCCACCGATAGACGCCCAAGCCGCTGCCGTGGGCTTGCCCTCGCCGAGCCAACACCGAGCCGATGCCCCGCTTACGCAAGGCGCGCCGATGGGCTTGCGAATCATAGGCCCGATCCCCTTGCACCCGATCCGGCCGACGACGCGGGCGGCCGACCCGACCGGCCACCGGGGGTATGCGATCCACCAACGGCAACAGCTGCGTCACATCATGCCGATGGGCCCCCGTCACCCCCGCCGCCAACGGCACCCCTTGGGCATCGGTGATTACATGGTGTTTGCTACCGGGTTTGCCGCGGTCCGTCGGATTGGGACCGGTGTGCGCCCCCCCCCAACCGCCCGCACCGAGGCACTATCGACCACCGCACGAGACCAATCAATCCGGTCGGCGGCCCTCAGTCGGTTCAACAGGATATGATGGACTCTTTTCCAGACCCCGGCTTGTTGCCAAGCGTGCAGGCGACGCCAACAGGTCATCCCCGAACCGCACCCCATCTCTTGAGGCAAATACTCCCAAGGGATACCCGTCTTGAGCACAAAGAGAATGCCGGTCAGCACCCTACGGTTATCCAGCCGAGGCCGCCCCCCTTGGGGGCCAACGGTTACGGGGGGCAAAACCGGTTCAATCAAGGCCCATAACCCATCGTCGAGTAACGGCTTGGCCATCAAAAACACCTCCATATCAAGACGGTAGAAGCAATACCGAAGAGGATAAGAATATAATGAAGCCTATACGCGATTCCAAGGTTTTGTTAGAGACTCTAAGAGCCCCTAAAGGCCCAGCTGACGTTGCGCGGCGGCGCCGGGCGGGAAGAGGAAAAGCCGGCTTGTCGCTAGAACAGCGAAAGCTGCTGGGTCTGCTCCCGCGGGCGCGGCGGACGCAGTTCTTCCCGGCTGATCAATGGGGCTGGAATTTCCGCTATAAAGGGCGCGACAGCAGGGCGCACGACCTGGCCGTAGCGGCTGCGGGAGCGGGCGTGCAGCAGCACCACTTCCTCTCGCGCCCGGGTGAGGCCCACATAGAACAGCCGGCGCTCTTCCTCCACATCCGCCTCGCGCTCGCGCAGGGGAATCAGCCCGTCCTCTACCCCGCAGATGAAAACCACGGGAAACTCCAGGCCCTTGGCCGCGTGCAGGGTCATCAGCCGCACCGCCTCGGCCGGCCTTCCGTTTCTGCCGCCGGCGCGCTCGAAATCCGCTTCCAGGCCCAGCAGAACCACGTCCAGCAGGTGCTCCAGGGAGGACGCCTCTTCCGCCAGACGGATCAGGTGTTCCAGGTCGACATCGTCGGCCGGCCCGTACTCCTCCTGCCAGCCGCGCAGCAAAACGGCCGGCCCCCCGGCGCGGGCCAGATGGTTGTAGCGCGAGCGGGCTGTTTCCAGGGCTTCCAGTTTTCCAGCCGCAGCCGCGGGCAGGCCCTCTGCCAGCTCCGCCGCGGACATTGCGCCGGCGCGGCTGCGGATCCAGGCCAGAGCTGCCTTGCCCGGGTCAAAGGCTTCCAGCTCCAGCACCTGCAGCAAGCAAAGTCCGTCTCCAGGTTGCCGCAGGTAGCGGCAAAAGGCCAGGGCCGCGCCCACGGAAGCAGCCTGTAGAAAACCCTTCTGCCCACTGAGGTGGTAGGGCAGGCCCTCCTGGGCGAAACACTCCTCCAGCACCTCGGCCTGGCGACCGGTGCGGAAGAGCACGGCAAAATCCCCGAAGCTGCGCGCCTTTTCCCGGCCGGGGTGCCGGTCGGACTGCACCATGTCGGCCCCGCCCACCATGCGGCTGATCTCGCGCACCACGGCAATGCCCTCGGCGGTGGCGCCCGGGGCCGACAGCAGGCGGATCTGGGGGCCGTCCGCCCGCACCGGTTCGAGCGGGCGGGGGGCGCGCCCGGGGTTACTCCCGATCAGGGTAGATGCGGCCCGCACAATCGCGCCGCTGGAGCGGTAGTTTTTCTCCAGGATTACCTTGACAGCGTCATAGTCCTCTTCGAGCTGGGCGAAATAACCCGGATCCGCCCCCCGGAAACCGTAGATGGCCTGGTCCGGATCGCCGATCGCAAAGAGGCCCTCTCCGGTTCCGGCCAGGAGCCGGACCAGCCGGTACTGGACCGCGTTGACGTCCTGGAACTCGTCCACCAGCAAATGCGCAAAACCACGGCGCAGTGCCGCCAGTACCCCCTCGTCCTCCTCCAGCAGATCCAGCAAGTCCAGCAGGATATCGTCGTAGTCGCAGGCTCCGTACCCCCTGAGCCGCTCCTGGTACGCCTTATAGGCCAGGCGCAGTTCGCCTTCCAGATCCCCGGGCTTTTGACCTGTGGCCTTGGCCAGGGAAAGCTCCCGTTGCGCGGTGGCCAAATCCAGGCAGAGGCCCTTTTCCTCCAGCCCCGCCGCCAGCACGGCCCGCGCTTCCACCTCGTCCAGGACCCGCTTGCTTTCTCCGGCGTGGCCGTGCAATATCTCCAGCGCCATCCGGTGAAAGGTGCCCACCCGCATCTGATCCAGACCGGCCACCCCCTCCAGCAGCACCTGCAGCCGCTGGCGCATCTCCGCTGCCGCCCGGTTGGTGAAGGTGACCGCCAGAATCCGTGCGGGCGCCACCCCTTTCTGGCGCACCAGGTAATCGATGCGCCGGGTCAGGACCCGGGTCTTGCCCGCCCCCGGACCGGCCACCACCACCACGGGCCCGCTGGCGGCCTCGATGGCGCGGCGCTGGGCCTGGTCCACCCCACCTTGGTCCGCCGCTTCCCCGCTCGGACCGGCCGGCGCCGGCGCCGGTTTCCCCTGAGGTTTCTCGCGCGCGGGTGGAGCCTGAGTCGCGGCTGCCGGCAATTCAAACAGAAGGGACTGTCCCTTGAATTGCTCGCGCTCCTGGTCGCTGAAGACCCGGATGGTACCGTACTCGCCGTCGTGCCCGGGCAGGATCTCCACCGCGCCCGTGCGCATCCGCCGCACCCCCTCCGCCACCAGGCTTTCGCCACCAGCGGCGATCTCTTCGGGGGGCACGGCCCGCAGGATGTGCAACTCCGGTCCCAGGGCCTCCAGCAGCTTGTCGTAGATGCCCCGCACCTTCTTGCTCTGCGGCCCCACCCCCACGGCCGCGCCGATCACCTCGGCCAGCGGGATCAGGTACTCGAAGGACTGCCTGGTCGGGGGACCATCCCCCTCGGGCCGGTCGGCCAGCTTCTCCACCCGGTGCAGCACCCCCACCGTCAGCTTGCGGCCACACACCGGGCACAGGCCGCCCGCCTCCAGGGTCTGGGCCGGCTTCCAGCACACCGCGCACTTGCGGTGCCCGTCGTAGTGGTACTTGCCTTCTTCCGGGTAAAATTCCAGGGTGCCGGTGAAGCGCGCCGGGTCGCGCTCGCGCAGGGCCGCGCCGATCGCCGGATAGGAAAGCTCGGTGTCGAAGCAGGTGGCCTCGCGCCCCAGCTTTTGCGGCGAGTGGGCGTCCGAGTTGGAGACAATGGCGTAGCGATCCAGGGCCGAGAGCCGCTCGTTCATGGGCGGATCCGAGGACAGGCCGGTCTCCACCGCAAAGATGTGGGGCAACAGATCCTCGAAGCACTCCTCCAGGCTGTCAAACCCCGAACTGGCCCCCAGGACCGCGAAGTGCGGGGTCCAGATATGGGCCGGGATAAACACTACCTCGGGGCACGCCTCCAGGCAGATCTCCAGCAAATCGCGGCAGTCCAGCCCCAGGATGGGCCGGCCGTCCGCTTTGAGGTTGCCGATGGCCCCCAGGCGGTGGTTCAGTGCCTCGACGGCGGCAAAGTCCGGCAAGATGACCAGGTTGTGGATCTTGCGGGTGCGGCCGTTCTTCTTGTAGATCGAGCTGATCTCCACCGAGAGCAGGAAGCGCACTTCAGCCCGGCAGGACAGGGGCACCTCGGCCTCGACCGGGAGGCGCCACGCCTCCTTGAGGCGATAGAGTCCCTCCTCGGCCGGCTCCAGCTTTTCCCGCAACTCCTCCAGCCAGGCCGGGTGGGTATAATCCCCGGTCCCCACCACGGTGATGCCTTTGAGGGCCGACCAGCGGTGCAGGTTTTCCGGGTTCAGGTCCCGGCTGGTGGCCCGGGCATAGCGCGAGTGGAGGTGTACGTCAATGACAAAACGCATGGCCCTTCTTTCCAGGCGGTAGTTTTTGTTTTTCAGGGGGTGAATTCAGAGTATAGCATTTTGCCGTGCGGAGCACAACATGGAAGGTTCGCACCGCATTCCGGAGCACTTAATTTACCGCGACCTTTCATATAAGTTTTATGTCTAATGCTTTTCCTTGTTTGTATCACCCGGAACTCGCACTTTTATTTTCTATTTCAGCTGGACTAAAAAAGGAGGCTCGAGAAAATCATGGCTGGAATCAAGGCAGCACTAATCGGCTGTGGCGGCGCCGGGAGCGGCCACAGCCGCAAGGCACGGGAGCTGGGGATCGAAGTGGCGGTCTTCTGCGATAATGTCGAGGCCGCGGCCCGGCGGTTGCGCGATGAGATGGGCAGTGGCCTGGTCACCACCGAGGCGGATCCGATCCTGCGCGACGAGAGCATTGACCTGCTCCTGATCGCCACCCACCACGACGCCCACTACCCGCTGGCCCTGGCCGGCGCGCGCGCCGGCAAACACCTGCTGGTGGAGAAGCCCATGTGCGTGCAATACGCCCAGGCCGTGGAAGTGGCCGAGGCGGTCGAAAAGGCCGGGGTCAAGCTGGTGGTCAACTGCAAGTTCTGGATTGCGCCCACGGTCCAGAAGGCCCGGGCCTTGCTGCCCCGGCCCCGCCTGAGCCACGGTCAGCTGGCCATGAGCGACTCCAGCAAGAGCCGCAGCCGCTGGATCTGGGATCCGGACGACGGCGGCGGGCTGCTCATCAGTACGGCCGTCCACACCGTCGATCTGCTCACCTACCTCATGGACAGCGCCCCCGAGCGGGTCTATGCCGAGGGCCGGGTTTTCGGGGAGGACAAAGGCCCCGCCGGGTACCCGGCGGGCCTGGTGGGCACCATCCTGTGGCACAGCGGCGCCCTCTCCACCGTCATCAGCACCGACCAGGGTCTGAACCCTTTTGTCTCCAAGTGGTTCCACCAGGTGTGGGACGGCGAGCGCAGCGCTGTGTTCTCGGCTCATACCCAGCGGGTGGACTTCGGCGGCTGCGCGGTCGACTACCTGGACGCCCGGGAGCTACCCGCAGAGGAAAGCCAGAAGGCCTCGATGCTGGTGAATCTGCTCGAAGCCGTGCGCACGGGCGGCGATACCCTGTGCAATGCCCGCGACGGGGTGCGCACCGTGGCCCTGTGCAATGCCCTGGACGAGGCTGCGCGCACCGGCAAACCGCAGACGGTCCGGAGCTAGGAGGCCGGCCGCTCTCCGAGGGCGCACCTGAGGCGAGCCCGACAACCCGGAAAAGGGCTCTCCGCCGTCTGGGGCTCATCAAGCGCCAAAGGCAATGTCCCGCTTCTCATCAGAGAAGGTCGAGATTCTCAGGCCTCAAAATCCGCCAAAGACCGGAGATAACGAGCACTTTTCTCGGCCGCCTCCCCTGGCCCAGCCAGCCCGGCAAAGGCCTGGTGGACGGTCACGTGCCCCCTGTAGCCGATTTCCCTCAGAGTAGCAAAGATCGACGGGAAGTCGATGCCCCCCTCCTGCCACACCGGGATCTGATCAAAGCGCACCTCGCCCCCGGACCAGGTGTTGAGCCTGCTCTTCCCATTGCTCTTGATCGCCTGATTCTGCAGGTACACATTAAACAAATGCGGCTCAAAGAGACGGATGGTCTCCGGTCCATAGTCTTCGCCGCACAACTCCAGGTTGGCCGGCTCGTAGATGATGCCGAAGTTGTCCCGGCCCACCCGCTGCACCACTTCCAGGGAGTCCTCCACTCGCTCGAACAGGCTACGGGTATGGCTCTGGTGGGCCAGCTTCATGCCGCGTTCGGCCGCCTCGTCCGCAGCCCGTTGCGCCCACTCAATATCTTCCTCTTTTTTCATGGCAATCCGCAACAGATCCGCCCGCAGGACCTGGGCCAGGTCCAGGTAGGGGGTGATGTTGCGCAGGGCCCGGGGACCTTCGTCGGTATTCTCGGGTATGGGAAAATCGCCGGTCACCATGGAGACGGCCAGACCTTTCTCATCCAGCTGCCGGCGCTCTTCCTCCACCTCTTTGAGGGGGGTGTGCACCCCCAGCTGCGAGGCCCGCATGCACAAGGCCTTGTACCCGTGCTCCACCGCCAGATCCGCCAGACCCGCCAGCGGCATCAAAGCCTCCCTTTTTGAATGGAACTTCTCGGCCACGCGAACCGAAAGCGAAAGTTTCATCAAGATCTACCTCGATTCTTCAGTAGTGGTGTTCATCCATCCAGATCGTAGAGTATGGACGGCAACTCTTCTATGGATTATAATGATAAGATTCTATGGATTATAATGATAAGATCCGGAGTAAATAATTGAAATATTAAAAATTTAACACCGAGGAGAGGAGATGAATACATGTGTGGAATCGTTGGCTTTGTAGGGCAAAAGCCCTGTCCCGAAATCCTGCTCAACGGGCTGGGCCGTCTCGAATACCGCGGCTACGACTCGGCCGGCATCGCCACCCTGGACCAAGGGCAGCTGCAGGTACAGCGGGCCGTGGGCAAGGTCAGTGAACTGACCCAGCTCCTGAAGGACAATCCGCTTGCCGGCAACATCGGCATCGCCCATACCCGCTGGGCCACCCACGGCCGCCCGAGCAGGACCAACGCCCATCCGCACGCGGATTCCAGCGGCCGCATCGCCCTGGTCCACAACGGCATCATAGAAAACCACGCGGCCCTGCGCTCCTCCCTCGAAGAACAGGGCATTGCGTTCGCGACCGAGACCGACACCGAGGCCCTGGTCCAGCTCATCGGCTATTTCTACGCCCAGAGCAACGATCTGCTGGAGAGCGTGCGCCGCGCCCTGGGGGACGTGACCGGCACCTACGGGGTGATCGTGCTCTGCACCGATATGCCCGACACCCTCATAGCCGCGCGCCGGGGTAGCTCCCTCATCGTCGGCGTCGGGGACCAGGAGTACCTGGTCTCATCGGACGGTAGCGCTATTGTAGAGCACACCAGCCGGGTGATCTACTTGAACGACAACGAAGTCGTCAGCCTGGGCGCCGACGGCCTCCACGTCACCACCATCGATTCCGAACCCGTGCACAAGGAAGTCGACCTCCTGGAGATGAGCCTGGAACAGATCCAGTTGGGCGGCTACGAGCACCACATGCTCAAGGAGATCTACGAGCAGCCCGAGTGTCTGCGCAATACCATGCGCGGCCGGCTCAACCAGCGGGAGAAGGTGGTGGTGCTGGGCGGGTTGAGCCAGTTCCAGCGCGAGCTGGCAACCTGCCGGCGCCTGGTCCTGGTCGGCTGCGGCACGGCCTGGCACGCCGCCCTGATTGGAGAATACCTCTTCGAGGAACTGGCCCGGGTGGCCACCGAAGTGGAGTACGCCAGCGAGTTGCGCTACCGCAACCCCATCATCGAGGAGGGGACCCTGTCGATCGCCATCAGTCAGTCCGGCGAAACCGCCGATACCCTGGCCGCCCTGCGCGAGATCCAGACCAAGGGCGCCGCGGTGCTGGGGGTGGTGAATGCGGTGGGCTCGACCATAGCCCGCGAGGCCAATGCCGGGGTCTACCTGCACGTGGGGCCGGAAGTAGGCGTGGCCAGCACCAAGGCCTTCACCGCCCAGGTCGCGGTGCTGATCATGATGGCCACGGACATGGGCCGGCGGCGCCACCTCTCGCCCGAGCGCCGGGTCGAACTCCTCGACGAACTCACCTGCATCCCGGACAAGATCGAAGAGGCCCTGGGGCTGGACGACCAGATCTGCGCTCTGGCCGCCCGTCTGGCCGAGCGCGAAAACTGGCTCTACCTGGGCCGCGGGGTCAACTACCCGGTGGCCCTCGAAGGCGCCCTCAAGCTCAAGGAGATCAGCTACATCCACGCCGAGGGCCTGCCCGCCGCCGAAATGAAACACGGCCCTATCGCCCTGATCGACGCGGACATGCCCGTGGTCGTGGTCGCCCCCCGGGACCACACCTACGACAAGGTCCTGTCCAATATCGAAGAGGTGCAAAGCCGCCAGGGACAGATCGTCGCCATCGCCACCCAGGGGGATACCCAGCTCGAAAGACTGGCCGACGAAGTCCTCTACGTGCCCCCGACCCTGTCCATCCTCTCCCCCTTGCTGACCACCATTCCCCTGCAGTTGCTGGCCTACCACGCCGCGGTGATCCGCGGCCACGACGTGGACAAACCGCGCAACCTGGCCAAGAGCGTGACCGTGGAATAAAACGTGGAATAAAACAATGGAACTGCGCCTGATGGCCTACGAAGACGCCGGCTGGCAGCGCTTCCTGCCGCTGGTCTACACCCGAACGGTGTGCCAGCTGGTCTGCGGCATGGACGCGCTGCTGGACAAGATCCAGGGCCTGTCCGCCGCCGATCCGGAGATCTGGTGTCGGCCCCACCTGGCCACCCTCGTGGCCGAGGACACGGGCCGGCCGACCAACCAGGCCCTGGACCAGCCGGCCCTGCTGCTCAACGGCCGCGGCCTGTGGTCCGCCTTGCCCCCGGTCGAACCCGGCGCCCCATCCTGGGTCGGCACCAGCGGTCCCGGGGCGGAAATCGCCTGCATCTTCGCGGATGCATCCCTGGCTCCACACCTCACCCCCGGCCTTTTGCTGGACCCGGCGCAGAGCCAGGCTGTCCTGGCCGCCCTGCCCCGCCGCGATGTGGGCGCCTGCGTCGCCCTCATGGACTGGCCCTGGGAGCTGGTCCACGCCAACCACCAGGCCCTGCTGGACGACTGGCAGGCCCGCTCCGGCCGGGCCGCCCTCCAGGGCGAGGTGGCCGCGGGCAGCCACCTCCTGGCACCCGAGTCCATCCACATCGGCCCGGGCGCCCGCATCAAGCCCGGCGTGGTCATCGACGCCGAGGACGGACCCGTGTGGGTCGGCCAGGGTGTGCGGATCCTGCCCCACACCTACATCCAGGGTCCGGCGTACATCGGCGACAACACCCTGGTGCAACCTGGAACTGTTTTGCGCCAGGACACCTGCATCGGCCCGCGCTGCAAAATCGGCGGCGAAATCGAGGCCAGCATCATCCAGGGCTACTCCAACAAACAGCACGACGGCTTCCTGGGTCACAGCTACGTGGGCGCCTGGGTCAACATCGCGGCCGACTGCGTCAACAGCGACCTGAAGAACACCTACGGTTCTGTGCGCGTGCCCATCAACGGGGTCGAGGTGGACAGCGGCGAGACCTTTGTCGGCATGTTGATAGGCGACCACGGCAAAACCGGCATCAATGTAGCCTTTCCCACCGGGGCCGTGGTGGGTTTTTGTTGCAATGTCCTGGCACTCCGCAGTCCCAAATTTGCCCCCAGCTTCTCCTGGGTCGCCGACACCATCCAGCCCTACGATGTCGAGCGCGGCCTGAAGGTGGCCCGCCAGGTCATGGCCCGCCGCGACCACCAGATGAGCCCGGCGGCCGAACAGGCTTTTCGGGACGCCGAACCCCATGCCCGCGCAATCGAGCACTGGTCGGAGGCGAATTAATCAACCGCTGCGCTGTTGGTCCAGGATGTGGTCAAGACCTCTTTGTCCTGTAGATGCCATCCCGTCTTTGACGGGATTGTGCATCACTTGTCACTGAGATGCCAGGAAACCTCCTATGATGGCCAGAATCGGTTTCAATTCTTTTTCAACCGGATCGGCAGCTACCCCAAAGTTTTCCAGAGCGGTCGCTCCAAGCAAGAAAAGAGACCTCTTGGGCGCAAAAATCACCGGACAGGGAATTGTGCCTTCCAAACCTTCGATTTGAAAGTCACAAAAACCGAGCAGCCTGGTATCTCGCCGGCCATCTGCAAGTATCAAGTTTCTTTTTACTGCCGGTTCCACACCTATTCTTTCGAGATAATCCTCGGGAACGAAGGAATAGAGTGCTCCCGTATCCACCCAGAATTCTTCTTCAAAGAATTGGTCGGGGTTTTTACTATTGGAAGCTGTCACCTTCTTTTTGAACATACCCATACTGTTTTCTCCGGTGCAATACTGAGCGCCCGCTGCCGGTAGAGGTGCTCGAACAAATTGCCCTCGTGCGGCTGGTCCCAGGAGACCTGGGTGGTGGGAATCGGACCCAGGTTCAACCGCTCCACATCCGCCGAACCCAGCAACTCGCCGATAAACCCCTCGTCCTCGCTGATCGCCGTCACCACCAGGGTGGGACCGATGCGCTCCAGCAACTCCTGGCGGGGCACCTGGACCACGCTGACGAAGGGGAAGAGGAATTCGGTGTTGGCCAGGGGGTGCTCGGGGTCCTCGCAAAACACCACGGTCGGAGATAGAAAGGTGCAGCCGTGGGCTTCGACCACCCTTGCGGTGTCGCGGTAGCGGGCGGTACAATCCTCGGCGCCGGGCACCTTGAGCTGCGCCTCCAGCATGGCCCCCAGCCGCATTGCCAGCCGCGGGTTGGAAAAGGCCGCCAGCTGCGCCTCGGGGTCGTCCAGGGCGCGGGGCCGGATCGAGGCCAGCCGCCGGGCCAGGGCCTCGGCGATCTGGCGGCCGTGCTCCGTCACCCAGATCCCGGAGGCATTGGTGCAGGAGCGGCCGCTGTTTTCCGCCACCGAGGAAACCATCACCCCTAGATGGCTTTCCCAGTCCTGGACCTGATCCGCCCCCATCACGACCTTGCTGCGCCCCGGGCCGTGGATCTGCACCCCGGGGTCGTCCTTCCAGGGCCCCACCGTGGCGGCCCCGCCAAACAGCAGGGAGCGCTCGCAGCGCAGCAGGATTTCAGCGGCGCCGTCATAACCCGCCGGGTAAAACCCGAAGGCCGCGGGCGGGCAGCCTGCCGCCGTGAAAGCCTGGGCGATGCGGTAAGGGGTCCAGGGCTCTTCGCTGCCGGGCTTGAGCGCCAGCGGGACCTTGAGCGGGATGGCCGGCAGCCACAGGGAGTGCACCCCCGGGGAGTTGTTGGGCAGCACCGCGCCCAGGGTCCGGCTCTGGCACACGTAGCTCAAGGGGCGGTTTTCCCGCACCCCCCAGCCCTGGTCCAGGATGGACGGATCCAGCCCCCTCGTCAGCCCGCCCAGGACCGCTTCCATCTCGTCCAGGACCGCGCGGATCTTGTCCATGTTTTTGCGGCACAGAGACTGCGGCAGGCCCGTGGTGGCCGACAGCTGGCGGATGTAGTCCTCCGGCGACTGCATTTCCTCGTCCAGGGGCAACTCCCCTTCCGCGAACAGGCGGGCAGCCCGCTTGCAGAGCGCCAGCAGCTCGGCCCCGCCGAGCTCTTGCAGGGCGGCTTTGCCGGCCGCCTGTCCGTTCAGGTCCCGGGCGATCAACCCCCGGTTGGCCTGGCTGACCTGGGCTACTGGTTCGCCGGTGGCCACGTGGGACACCAGCGCCCGCTTCATACTCCTGTACGGCCGACCAGCCCTCAGTATGGGCAGATGGACCATCAGTACACCCCCACGGTCACGGATTCCTGCAACTCGGTGAGCAGCCGCAGGTTGCGCACCCCGTCCCAGGGGTAGAGATCGATGGGCTCGGCGCGCTCGGCTTCGTCGCGCTCCAGGAACAGCGGCATGAAAAATTCTCTGGTCAGGGTCGTCAGCATGACCCGGCCGGTCTCGCCGTACCCGACCCGCTTTTCCGGCTGGTCGGGTACGACCAGCTCGATGACGGCGCGCGGGCACGGGGGATAATAGATGACCGCGTACTGATCGGCCGGATCAAAGGGTTTGAAACAGGCCAGCCCCATCAAGGTATTGCCGTAGGTGGGCACGAAATCGATCCCCGGCACCAGCTCTTCGCGGGCGAAGCGGTGAAACTGGGCGTCCATCTCGGTGCCGCCGCAAAAGATGCCCTTGATGCCCGCCCGGGGCAGGGAGATCTTTCCGCACAGGGCCTCCAGCAGTTTGGGGGTGGTGAAAACGCACTGGATGGCATCGTGCGCCTTCAGGATCTTGAGGGCCTGGTCGACGACGTGATTTTTGTAGGCTTCCAGGTCCCGGTGCTTGCCCTCCCGGATCAGGATGTTCACCCAGCGCGGGTCCAGATCCACCATGAAGCAGATCCCCCCTCGCAGCTGGGCCAGGTGCTCCACGGCCAGCCGCAACCGCCGCGGCCCGCTCGGCCCCAGCATCAGCCAGTCAGCACCGCGGGGAAAGCCCTCCTCGGACAGGGTCTGGCTGAAGAGTTCGTAGTCGATCTGAAAATCGCGGATATTGATGCGCGACTTGGGCACGCCGGTGGACCCTCCGGTTTCGAACACGTAGACCGGCTCGCCCTCATAGGCCCGGGGCACCCAGCGCCTGACCGGCCCGCCGCGCAGCCACTCGTCCTGGAAGTGTCCCAGGATCTTTAAATCGCCGTACCCGCCGATTTCCCGGCGCGGGTCGAAATCCAGTTTACTGGCAAAGTCCAGCCAGAACGGGCAGCCGGTCCGGGGACTGAAGTGCCACTCGACCATTTCCCGCACGTGGTCATCGAGCTGGGTGCGCGCCGCGGCGACTTTTTGCGAGAGAGAGATTGCCATGGCCTACGGCGCCGCAATCGCAAACAGCGCATTGCGACTGGCAATGTAGAGGACCCCATCCTTCGGAATCGGCGTGGTGTACACCGAACTCCCCATATTGACCTCGTAAATCAACTCCATCTCCTTGCCCGCCCGCAACACCGCCACATCCCCATCCTCATCGCCGATATAAACCTTGCCGTCCGCCACCATGGGCGAACCCCAGATTGCGGCAAAGGCGTCGTAGGTCCAGTACTTCTCGCCCGTGCCGGCATCCAGGCAGTACACAAACCCGCTCAGATCCGCGGTGTAGAGCAGACCGTCCTGGATGGCCACAGTGGACAGAGTACGGTGGTAGTCTTTGCCGCCCAGATACCAGACGGCACCGCTGCCGGTGATATCCCCTTGCCCGGTGGCGTCAATGGCCCACAAATGGCCGATCCCCTCCCCGTGTTCCGGGTCCTGGCCCACCCCCACGTAGACCTTGTCGTCGTACACCACCGGCGTCGAAATGATGGCGTTGCGCGTCCCTCGCCCGCCCAGCTCCCAGACCGAGTCCTTGGGGTTGCAGTCGAATTTCCATATCAACTCCCCGGTCTCGGGCTCAAAGCTGTAGACCCACCCGTCGCCGCCGGGAAAGATCACCTGGCCCTTGCCGCCGATCCTTCCATAAGCGGGATTGGACCACTGGCCGTGCAGGATGTGCTCGCCCGGCGAAGCGTCTTCCCAAACCAGCTCCCCGGTCTTTTTGTGCACCGCGATAAAGCTGGGCGCAAAGGGCGAGGGGATGTGGACGTGCCCCTCGTCGACGCCGTTGCTGGTTATCACAAAGAGCAGCTCCCCTGCCCCCACCGGAGAGCAGGTGGCCAGGTTGTGGGGGAACACGTCCAGTTCCTCTATCATGTCCAGCTTCCAGATCACGTCCCCGTCGATCGGACTCGTCTCTTGCTCATCGGTAAAAGGGCCGTCGTTCTCGCCGTCCTGAAATCCCCTGGTGTCGAGGCAGACCACCTCCGCGCGGTTGGAAATGTAGTAGAGCCTTTCGCCTTCCACGTACGGGGTCGAACACACCCCCTGCTGAGGCCAATCATTGACCCGGCCGGCGGGGAGTTTGGTATGGGTGGACTGCCACAAAAAGGCGCCGTCCGCCGCGTTGAAGGCCATGACCACGCCGCGGTCCCCCTTGAGTTTTGGGTTGCGCAGGCCCTGGTTGTTGGTGCCCACAAAGACCTGTCCGCCCATGATTACGGGCCCGGCATAGGTCTGCGAGCCCAGGGCCGCCCGCCACTTGATGTTGAGCCCGGTTTGGGGATCCCATTGGTCTGGCAGGCCCTTTTCAGCGGAGGCCAGGTTGCGCCCGGGCGTAAAGCCCCACATGGCGGTTTCCTCGGCCCCGGCCCGGGGGGTACCTGCAAAGACCCCTGCCACGATCAGGCCTGCGATACCACTGAGCAGTCGTTTGTTTCTCATATTCCTCTCTTACAAGGTTGAAGGTTGAATGGTAAAAGTTATTATCGAGTTCACCCGGCCGCAACAGACCGATGCCAGCTACCCCATCGGCTGACCGCTCTGCGTTCGTTCCGGCGGCCCCCGACCACGGGGCACGGCCCGGATAGCGTTTTATCCCGCCCACCGACCGCCCACACCGGCACGCGAGCGGCCGGTTCTCGGGCGGTGGCCACCGGGTTAACGCTCGGGGCCATGGCTTCGCGGACAGCTAAAGCTACGAAGAGGGGCCCCTCAGCACAACAGGGTGATTTTGCGCCCCAGGGCCTGCTCTCCAACCACTGGCCGCGGTCGAATCATGGCGCCGGCGAGGGGAGACTGATTTGCCAGATGCCGGTAGCTTGATTGCAGCACGAGGTAGCCCATGTAGTGAGCCGGTTCCGGGTCCTCACCGAACAGCGCGACGATGTCCTGCCACAGGTCGTCCCATTCGTTCGGGCCCCAGGAATAGTCGCGCTGGAACAGCGGGACGCGATAGCTCAGCCCATTACCCATCAACTGGCGAAACGTGCTGTTGGCGGTGCTGAAATTCATACTCGAATCACCATTATTGGCTCTATCTCGGTGACCCCTTCGAGGAGGAGGGCCGATGCTGCCCTCCGGTTGCTTCCGTCATTTGAGGCGTAGAGTCATACAATCGCTGCCTCTATGCATCCATACGGGCGGGGAAGCGTTCAAGGAGTTCCAGCCAGCGTCGGAAGTGCGGGCATGCGGAGCGAATCGCGTTTAGACCGATGTTCAGTGCGGCCAAGCTACCCATCGACGGCTTTTGATACCCGGGAACAAGCTCCGCGACACGCTTGGAAGGCGCAGTGTCCGGCGAGTCATCGATTTCTTCCGGACTGGCGAATTGGTCTCGAATCTCCTGGAATCTCGGAGTCAGTTCGGGGCACCCGATTCCCTGAGCGAATCGGTCACAATCGCTGAAGAGCAGGCCTTCGAACTCGTGCATTGCCACATACGGTATGAATCGCCTCCGATCGAAGTCCGAGCCCATTTCCAAGGCGATGTCTTCCGAGAGCGCATCTTCGACTGTCTTTGCTTTCTCCGACGAAGACCCGTGCCTGGAAGCTTGCAAGCGCTCAGGCCATGCCCTTGAACCAGTTGTCGGCATCGCGTAGTAGTCCACCATTGTGGTGGCAAGGCACCCTCGATCTTCCTTCAGGTGATTTGCGATCTCTCTTCGCACCGTGCTCCACGCCCTGATTCCGCCACGACGGTCCCGTTGGCGAGCGTTTCCGACCAAACGTGCGCTGACTGCGGAAAACCCGAAACCATAGAGATGCGGCGCCAGCAGTTTATTGACGAATTGCTCTTCGGTCTGGCCCTCAACATGAACAAGCAGCCGGGTCACGGTAAGGATTCGCGGCCTGTGTCCTCCGGGGAAGGACGCCCACCGATTTCGTTCTTTTCCCAAAGCTGACCCAGGCTGTAGTCTTCCAGCCAGGCCGCGAGGTTCTCGCCGTCCAGCCTGCGGAGGTTGGTCTCGCCGTTCACGCGGTCCGCGACGAGAACGTCTTTCGGCTCGAAATGATCCAACAGCACCGGCGACTGCGTCGCGACGATGATCTGCGATTCCACCGACGCTTGCTTCAGCATGGAAGCCAGAAGTGTGATTGCGTAAGGATGCAGTCCAAGCTCCGGCTCATCCAGAAGAACAACCGACGGCCGCAGCGAAGCTGGCTGAAGCAGGAGAGTGGTCAAGGCAATGAACCTCAGTGTCCCGTCGGACAGGGACGACGCATCGAAGTAGGCGTCCGATCCCGAGTGCCGCCACTCAAGACGGATCTTGTCTTCGTTCAGCGCCAGAGGTTCAAGGGCGAAGTCCTCAAAGAACGGCGCCACCAGTCGGATGGTGCGCAGGATCTGCGTGTAGGAGCCGCCGTGCTTTTCTCTAAGGAGAAACAGGAACGCTGCAAGGTTCGAGCCGTCGGGGCGCAGATAGCGATTGTCATTCACGTCGGCCGTCGTTTTCATCGGCGACGCGGAGCCGGTGTCGTGAAAATGGTAAAGCCGACAGCCCTCAATATGTCGGCGAACGTGCTCCGGAGGTAGAGGATAGTCGCCTGTCTCGGCCCGACCGTCTTGTTCTGTTTTGTCGTTTGCGAGTCCGGATGGGTGGTAACCCGAAGCAGTCACATAGAGTCCATCGGTATCGTCTCTACGCAATTCGATTGCATACCCGGCCCTGTTTTGGTCAAACGAAACTTGCATCTCCATTTTTGAGGTTACTTTCGAGCCGAAATGCAGGATTCTATCGGCTCCGCCCGCTTGTCTGACATAGCGTTGCAACTCCCCCTGGCCGATGGTACGCAGAAACGAGAATGCATCGATAAAGTTCGACTTTCCCGATCCGTTGGCACCGATCAGCACGTTGAGCGGACGCAGCTTCTGCATGATATGCGCAATGCTCTTGAAGCCTTCGATATAGATCCCATCAAGTCTGGACATGGCTCGTTTCCCTATACCCGGAACACTTTCATCACCTCGTCCCCGAGGTGGTTAATCACCTTCACCGCAATCCGGCCTGAAGTCGGCTTGGCGAAAGGTCGGGAGGTGTCACTACGGAGGGTTTCCCAGGCTTCCTGATTGACCTCGGCTTTGAGGGGCGTCTTGAGGGCCTGGTACGGATCGTTGGCGCCGTTGACCTTGACTTGGATTTGACTGTCTTCCGCGTCGAGGATGTCGATGTCTGGCTCGCCGAAGATGACGAAGAGGTTGCCTTTGCCGGTGTTCTTGAGGTCGTCGGCCATGTGGAGGTCGGCGTTCATGCGGGCCTTGAGGACCGGGACGCGGCCGAGTTTGTTGAACTCCGAGGCGTGGGCGTCGTGCTGCTCGGCGCGCCGGCGTTGCGGGTCATCCGGATCACCCGGAGGCGCCAGGTCCGTCAGGTGCGCCACCGCCGCCAGCATCAACAGGCTCAGCGTGGTCATTCGCTGCTGCCCGTCGATGATGTCGAACGCCCTGTTGTCGGCCGATTGCAGCACGAGGTAGCCCATGTAGTGAGCCGGTTCCGGGTCCTCACCGAACAGCGCGACGATGTCCTGCCACAGATCGTCCCATTCGTCGAGACCCCAGGAATAGTCGCGCTGGAACAGCGGTACGCGATAGCTCAGCCCATTGCCCATCAACTGGCGAAACGTGCTGTTGGTGGTGTTGAAATTCATACTCGAAACACCTTTATGACCTCGTCGCCGAGGTGGTTATGGTTTTGACGGCGATCCGCCGGAGGTCGGGTTGCCGAAAGGCCGGGAGGTGTCACTATGCAGCGTCTCCCAAGGCAAGCGCCAGATTCCTGGGGCGATTGCAGCGTGCCGTCTTGATGGTCAATTGGCGGCCGCGGAAGCGAACCTTGGCGCGATTGAGCGTCTTGCGTTGCTTCGGGTGAATGCTCCCACCATGGAACAGGACCGGGTGGCAAACGGCCTCGAAGGCTTTCGGTACAAAGCGATGGGCGAAATCCGCGCCACCTTGCAATTGTGCGCAAACTTCCGATGCGTCGACACCGCCGCCCTTGAGCTCCAGCGGAACCGCGAATAGAGTGTCTTTGCCGGGAATAGAAAAGAACATAGTCACATCGTTTACCTTCCATTCTGTGAGCTGGGAACGCCCGGTCGGCGTCCACGAGGATCCGGAGGGACGGGACGTCCTGCATGAATACCCGGCATCCGTTTCGTCTGCAAGAATCTTCGAGGTTCTCATCGCCCACTTGTGTCCGGATTTCGTCGAGAACCTCATTCATGCTCCCGTTCCTCGAGTTGGTTCTGCAGGTTCGCCGAGCGGTTGTACAACTCTTCAGCGACGTCTTCATAATCCGGCGGTTCCACACCCTCGCTGCGGTCGAACGGGATTTCCTCCACCGTCGAACCCGCCGACGTTTCATCCTTGCGGAACAACCAGATTCCCACCTCGCTGGGCCGAAGCGAGCTGGGGAGTGATTCACTGGCCTCTGTTCCCAGCTCCCCTTCCCGTATCAGGTTTCCGATCTCCTTGAGCAACCAGTCGCTATGCGTCGTGACCAGCACCCGAACCCCGGCGCGGACCATGCGGGCCAGGGTCACCGCCATCCGGGTCTGAGCAGCGGGATGAAGGTGAGCCTCCGGCTCTTCGATAATGAGCATATCGCCACGGCCGACTGCTCCGCGGAGAAACAGCACGACCGGAGCGAGCTCAGACACCATGGAAGATGCGCGTGACAGGCGGATGTCCTCTTCCGTTTCCCGCGGACGGTAGACAAATTCCGGATACCCTCCCGATGGGGGCCTGCTGGTCCGTATCTGCCCGGCAAGCGCCTCACTCTCGAAAGCGTCGGCGAGGTTTTTAATGAGTTTGTCAGGTACTCGATCCTCTTCGTAGAGGATGAGCCGCTGCATGAAATCCGCCATCACGCCTGAGAACGTCGGAAGCTCTGGAAAGCGTTCAAGTCCCGCGCGGGTGGAGCGAGCCACGAGGGAACTAGCGATGACGCGGTGACTCTGCATGATGCCGCTACGGGCGGCCGGCAGGTAATGCGTCCCACCTTGACCGTCAACGGCGGCGGCCATGTACAAGAGTTCTTCAAATAGATACCAAAATTTCCGTGGAGATTCGATTCCTCGTATCTCTTTGATTAATCCCTGGAATCGGTTAAGTCGCCGGCCGAAACTTGATTCCGTAGCCGACCATCCTTCCGGGAGGAGGACCATGTCCTCAATTCGTCCTTCGGTGGTTACTCCCGATTTCGAGATCCCCATGCGGAAACGCCAGAGGTCCCGATCTTCTTCGCTGACGGCCAGCGAAACCCTCATACTATCGCTGTGCGGAGAGAATCGCACTAGATCAGAAACCAACTCGAGATCGAAACAGCGTTCGAGTTCGGTCTTTATATCCGCACCTAACAACTCAGGATCCTCAAGAGCAGCCTGTGCTACGTCGCGCACACTTGCGGGCAGGTCCGAGAACCTGAACGTCCGCCCCTCGGTCTCCAGCGTTTCGAGAAAATCCTGGAGTTCTTCTTTCCAGACGTCAGCATCCACGGCCGACGATTTGTCGGGTCGAAGACCTTGCCAAAAATGATAAAGATGGCTGTACGGAAGCCGTGGATATCCATTCATAATCCGGTGCAACGCGTAGATCAGAGTGGCAAAGTACGTCTTGCCGGTGTTGCTCGGACCGACGAACACCGTCAGCGGCCGCAGATCTACGGTGCCGCTCGCGATGGGTCCGAAATTCGTTGCCGAAATCTGGACGTCGGGATGTGCCAAGGTGGTGAATCCTCCAGGTTCATTCATTGCGAGTCTCCTGTTTTCGGGCTGAGCTTCCCGAACTATTTCGATTCATTTAACCGAGGCTGCACCATCATTTTACCCGAAACACCTTCATCACCTCGTCCCCCAGGTGATAGATCACCTTCACGGAGATGCGGCCGGATGAGGGCTTGGGTGGTTAGGATAACTACCCGGTCTAGGTGGGTGGCTCGTCGCCAGCACTCTCCCTTTCCTTACTCGGACGAGCGAAATCGGAACTTTTCGCGTACCGCACCTCGGGGAGCGGGTCTTCCCCGGCACTCTCCAACCAGCGAGCAACAGTCGGGTCGTCGCCGAAGCCGCATTCCGCCATTGCCAAGGCAAGATGAGCGCAGGCCCATCGCAGAAAGGGTACGTCGACGTCCAGATCATGCTCTCTGTCGTACCGTAACTCCTCGATCATATAACCGAGACCTTGCAACGCCAAATGACGTATGGCCTCCTTCTGTGCGTCGTTTCCTTCGTCAAATACCCACTTGGCGATCTGTAACGCTAACGCCTGTGCCAGAACTGCTTTCTTGCGAGTGGCGATTATGATGCCGATTTCTCGAATCAGGTCGTCTGACGGGGGCCGGATCTGTGAAGCAATTCCGGCCGACGTCGTCAACCAATGATATAATCCTGCCGCTGCGTCTTTAGCCAGATCGACATGGTCGGATACCAATCCCATCCTCATCGTCAAAATGAGTTCATCAAAGCGGTTCGGCATGGCCTTGACGAGACCGGCTATGAGTCCGAATCTGGGAAGTCTAGACTCGTTCAAGTTCTTCATTTTTTTATAAAGTTTTTCACCGATAGACTCAGGAATTTGGATTTCAGCAAGGATCGAAGACAGACTCACGAGCGCACGACGGGTGGGTTCGTGGAGTTGGCTCGCCATAAAAAGGAAGTCTTGAACTGGCACCGGAGTATCTGACCACTGCTCGACGACTTCAATCAGGTAGGACCGTTCGTCTTCCGATAGATCCAGCGAACGTCGATGATTCTTCAAGCCGGATATGGCGTTCCCGACCTGCCAGAGAATATCGTCGAGACTGGGTGCATTTTCTTGTGGCACACTGCTGGCGGTGAGCCATTTGCAACGAAATCGCTGTTCCGCCAAGCCTGTCGTCGGCTCGGGAAGTAGGAGAAATACCCACTCATACTCGGAGAATGGGGTTGCGCCGGGTAGATCGTTGGGACTGGTGTGCTTTTCGCTCCAAAGAGCCTGGGCGACTGCGACAGCTTCAGCTTCTGTTAGCCGCTTCTCCAACTCCACAGGCGCGATTCTAAGAGACGCTCGCTTGCGTGCTTCACCGCCAGTATGTAGGCCACGTACCAACAAACTGACGACTTCCTGCCAGCGGCTTTCGTTGTCACCTGTACGAATGGGTGGAGGAAGATCGTCTTCTACGTCTTTTAGGAGTTCTCCAGGGTCTGGATAACGGAACTCGGGGGCTGTGAAGTTGTCCATCCCGATAATCGGCGCACTCAACAAATCGAGAAGAGAAGCGGTTCGGCGCTCTTCCGGCAGAGCTTCCCAAGAGCGTTTAAGGACATTTCGGACGGGATCTGGGAAGAACGGATGGCGAGCTAAGTGGTCGTTTCGATAGTATTCAAGTGCCCTGTCGAAAACGCCCTGCACCATATCCGGCTCTAGCCGCAAGACCAGCCGCGACAGCGCCTCCATTGCGACACTCACCCGCCCAATCCAGGATACGGGGCGGTGCCCACGTGCATCCGTGCCAACCATCCGGGGTAGCGCATACTCGATCACGCTATTACAGATCTCGGCCAGTGCCCTCGCTGAATCCGCCGACAAGGCGGCCACGCGAGTACGCGAAAGAACTCGCATGAGCGTTTTGTCGTGATCGTTTGTCGAAACTCTGAGCACCAGACGGACAGCCATTTCTGGGTCGGAAGTGGACAGTTTTTCCGCAGCTAACTTCAAGATATCCGTAGCCACTTGCATGTGATTATTAACAGACGGAGGCAACCCGGCTACTTCGGAGAGGCGAATTGCCCGGTAAGCGGCACCCCGGGAATCAGCATTAGAGAAGCTCTGACCTTGTACCCATCGCGTTCCAAGATCAAAAGACGGGGCTTCTTCCGTTTCTCCTTTACCCTTAATAGCATCCGCGATATGGTGCTTTTCCGTAAAGGCATTGCACTTCAGCGGTGTAAGTTCATCCCATCTCTTCATAAGCACTTGCCGATTATCGTCTCGCGCCACTAACCACAACGCCCAACCCTCTCTTGATGGACCAGCTAAGCTGAGGTCTCCGGTAGGCATTTCTCGGATTATCGCAAGTGCGTGTTCGATTAACTCTGTCGCTTTATCGTGCTGACCCGTCTCAAACAGCAAGGCAGCTTTTCGCATCATCCAGACTGGGTCGCAATTTTCGGTCCGCCAGTCTTTGAGCAAACCGTCCAATGCCTCAAAGTCCATCGAGTACATCGTCCACAGACAGCGTTCGTGACGAATCCGATGGTCAACATCAAGATCGTCTTGGAGAAAGGGCGACAATGCCTCGATTCGCTGCTCGAATACGTCGTGATCAAAACTATGTCGTGCAATCGTTACAAGTGCAAGCGCAACAGTTCGCCAAGCCTCTCGAATGGCCGCCCATTCGACCTCAGGATAGGCACTACCGTCATCAGGATAGGCGCTACCATCAATGGTGCGGTTTTGGCAGTCTATTAGCTTGAGGACATCTTGTGCGGCGGACTCGAATTCAGATGAGATTGGATCCAGCAGGATTTCTCGGCGCCACACCAATTCGCGAATGGCTTTTAGTCGTTCTACCGGAGTAAAATCAGGAAGCTTATTCAGGATCTGCGATTCCCATATCTCTGTCTTCCAACTCATTGAATCTCGCGCATTTGTAGGGACGGCTAGCCATCCTGGATAGACTGTTCTGTTGTGGGTCCAAACGTTCAAGATGTTCCCTACGGAAAATTGTTCGTTCGGTTCGTCCTTAGGTTCGTCAGAAGTGACCTCTTCGACAGGCTGAATGAGTTCCGGTACCGGCGAATGTTGCCAGTTTGGCCGTGAGGGCCACTCAGAGACGTCGTAAGGCCGTCCACGTTCCAGTGTGCGCAAGAGCCACTCGGTTGCATATTGGTGACGAAGGTGCTCCGGCCATTTGCCAGCCTTCGGATGGAGTGCAAGATCAATTGGAACCACATTGCGGTCTTCAAGCATTCGGCGTCTGTGGGGTGATAACTCCAGCCATCCGGCTATATATATCTTCGGTGCCGCATCCCCCAGATTGTCGCGCACCCATCCCGACCACTGTAGGAAGTTCGGATCGTCACCGGAGAAACCAATCAGGCAGAACACGGTTTCCATCATTGCTTGCTGCACCGTATTGACGAACGGAGCAAACTTTGTCGGATACGTCCGGTAATCTTCTTCCGTGAAGATAAGCGGGAAATGCGAGGGAAAGGAACCGTGCAGTTTGACGATCCGCGGATGGTTCGCCAGCGGAATTTCGTCCATATTTCGGACGACGCTGTATGCATGATCAGCCACGGAAGTACGCGCCCGCTCCAAAAGGGTGTCCCAATTCGTGGTGAAGACATCGCGCCAAGGAAGGCGTAATAGCCGGGTATGTATGTCTCCGGGCAGGAAGTCGTCATCCCGGATCGATTCTCTGAGGAAACGGTGGCGATCACCCGGTCCGAATGCGGCCTCATATTCTTGGGCCAGCCGCAAGAAATCGTTCTTTGCGGGTCCCAGATCGTTGTCTCCGTCTTGTGGATACAGCTTGTCATAGATCGCTTTTGCCACCTCGCGCCATGTCGGAGGATCGTTTGCGTCGGGTCGAGATTTGAGAGCATTTCTACTGAATCCGCTCCCAATCATGACGGACGCACCACCGCCCGAACACTTCCAGAGGGCGTCGCGGACTCGGTTGATATGACTTTGGTCAGGGACAGACATGGATCACCAGTTGCGTTAAACCCAGAACACTATGCAACATCGGGCAGGCTCTCCGCTAGTTTTTGACGGAGTTGCAAATAGTAGCGGTAGTCATTGGCCCAATCGACGAATACTGCGTCGTCGGATAGTTGCCCCCGGCTGTACTGGTCAAAGAACTCTTCCGAATCCATCTGTTGCTGATTTTCGTAGGTACTCAATCTCTTGGTCACTGCAATCAGCGCGTCAATGGGCGAAGTGTACTGGATGATCTGTTTTTTCATGGGAACCTCTTCTCGGTAGTCAGTGAGTGACAGCAATCCTCGTTACCCGATCCTCACACCCGAAACACCTTCATCAGGTTTTTCTATCTTTGGGTGCTCGCACGTCTTCGATTGGAGCCACTCGACGGGCCGGGTAGCGCACGTACTTCAGGCCCGACTTGGCCTGTTGTTCCCGGAGTTTCCAGAAGATCTCCTTGATGTCGTAGCCGCACTGAGCGGCAAGTTCGTCTCGTATGGCGCGAACTTCAGCCACGATAGGGTCATTTCTCATCGTCAATGTCCTCCTCCATCAGTTCTTCAGGGGCGGCAGGCCCCGGCGGCCCTGTTCCTCGACCCCGGCGAGTAGATGGAAAAGCGGGGCTGAAACCTGCATTACCGAATTCGGGGCCGAGGAAGATGCGGCGCGCTTTGCAATGGTCACCGGCCACTGGCCGCGGCGATCCTCATCTCGGGTTGATGATGAAGTTCCACGGCGCAACACAAAAGGGACGACTGCCCCTACGTCCTGATCCTGGGTCTATCGGCCATCCTCCCACCATGGCCGGTGTCAAACTGCTCCACATATCTATTTCAATTTTTCTAGTATTTCTCTTATATATCGAGGTGGACTAATCCCGATTTCGTTTACAAAAGACACAATGCTCTCGAAGTCATCCTGCAATAGAAAATTTACCTTAGCACCGCTATTCTTACACCTTGAAAAATCCCGCTCCGCCGTTTTCCACTTTTCTAAACACAAAAAGACTGCTCCGCGAACATAGTAGGAGTAACCACCAAGAAAGTTCTTCTCGTCCCGCTCTACAACATCATTGATTTCGTCTAGCGCAGCGACGTACTCTTTTGTTTTGAGTTTCAAAATCGCTAACTTACAAGATGCTACCAAATCCCAATTACCTTTTACTTGAATCAAGTCCTTATTCGTTTTTGCATTTACATAGTCGATCTCGGCCCTATCATACTCTCCGCTTCTAAAATATGCATCACCTCGTTTGACATATAATCTATTCGAAGAAAAACACTCTATCGCCTTTGAAAGAAAAAAGATAGCCTTTTTGTACTCGCCTTTCCTGTAATAAGATGCGGCGAGGTTTGAATAAGATTGGTCCGATGGAAAAACCTCGACGGCTTTCGTAAATTCGCGGATTGCGTTATCGTACTCACCCTGTTCATGAAATGCTGTTCCTCTGCCATTATACGCTATCCAATTAGTAGGGTCATAGGTTAGAATCGTATTGTAGCTAGTTATGATTAGATCGTTGTATTTGGTGGTCGTATCATCACTTTTTTCGCTATCGAGTGGTAGACTCTTCCGTGCCTGCTGTCTCATCACATTTCGAAGCGCTTCATGCATGGATTTGCCTACCGAATAACTTTGAATGAACCCGATCAGGTCATAGTAGATAGTTCTTGCACTTACATCATAGAATAAACTTAGATACTCCATCATGCCATCTTTAATGTCCTTCGAAATCGGAATATATTGGGTCGTATCAACGAAACCTTGAGGAGATTCAATAAACACGCTCCTCTGTGCCATAGCTCGCGAGTTCAAGTTATTAGGACGTTTAATCCAATCCTTTATTGCATCGGTATTCTGGATATAGACACAGCCATCTTCTTCATGAAAATCGTGACATGCGAAAAAGAGTGCGATGTGAACACTTGATGTAAAATCGATCAAATTGGTCACTCCGCCATGGTGACGGAGGTATGTCAGAAGTTCGAAATCATCACTTAACTCTCCACTATATTCCTTAGCTTCTTCGACAATCTGTGCCTGAACATCATTCAGATGCACTTTACTCATGAACTTTTTTCTGACATCTTCGGACATTCCATCAAAAAATCCCAACACGTTATTGCAAGCATATTCTCGCCATAGAGTTGAAGAACACGGACGAGGATACTTTTTTGGCTCTCCCCGAAAGATACATTCTTGCCATCTGCCGCAGTAATCTTCTATGCTTTTGATCGTTTTACGTATTTGACCTGCGTGATGTTTCCAATACATCTCGTCTTTCCTCGTTCGATATTTTATTTCGACGGTAGTCTGATATGAGCCAAGCTTTGATTTCGCCGCCCTCTATGCCTATACGCGCTGGCGTTCATTCCGTCAGAATCGATAGTTTAATCATACCCGAAACACCTTCATCACCTCGTCCCCCAGGTGGTTGATCACCTTCACCGCAATCCGGCCTGAAGTCGGCTTGGCGAAAGGCCGGGAGGTGTCACTACGGAGGGTTTCCCAGGCTTCCTGGTTGATCTCGGCTTTGAGCGTCGTCTGCAGGGCTTTGTACGGGTCGTTGGCGCCGAGGAAGTAGGCGTGGCGGACGAAGAAGCTTTCCTCGTTGTAATCGGTATCGACGAACCAGCAGGCGATGCCGTCGGCGCTGTCGCTGCGGATTTCGCCGGTGTTGGGGTGGAATACGTCCACGCCGTTGACCTTGACCCGGATTTGATCGTCCTCCGCGTCGAGGATGTCGATGTCCGGTTCGCCGAAGATGACGAAGAGGTTGCCTTTGCCGGTGTTTTTGAGGTCGTCGGCCATGTGGAGGTCGGCGTTCATGCGGGCCTTGAGGACCGGGACGCGGCCGAGTTTGTTGAACTCCGAGGCGTGGGCGTCGTAGTTGAAGGCGCAGGCGACCAGCACGTCGAAGTCGGCGTCGGCGGCTTCGCGCACCGCCGATACGAGGTCGGGGCGGGAAACGGTGCCGAATTCTGGGCCGACGAAGATGCCAGCGCGTTTTTCAGCGCCCGAGTCGCCGTTGCCTTCGACGTAGGTTCCTTCGGCGCAGACGTGGTAGCCGGGCCAAGGTCTGATCCCGGAAAACGAGATGCGGTCGTCTTTGTGCGCCTGTTGGACGCCGGAGGTTTTGAGATTGTCGAGGATCATCTCGGCGAAGTCCTGCTTTTCGCCGTAGCCGAGCTTGCTTTCGGCGATGTTGTCGATGAGTTCGTCGTTCTCATCGACGCCTAACAGGCGGTGTGGCGACAGGCTTTCCACTGTAAACGGGCCGGCGACGCGGACTTTTTTGTTGTCTTCGTAGGGCTTGTCGTAGAGGTACTCGTAGTCGGCTTTGGCGGCGATGGAGGCGTCGATTTCCTTTTGCCGGGCGATGCGCTGTTCCCACCAGTCCGCGTAAATTCTTTTGACCTCCTCGGGCCAAGCGTCGTCGGCGTCGCGGGGGATTTCCCATTCCTCGTAGGATGTGCCGAGCGCGTCGTTCAATTCCTGACGCAGCGGCTCCAGCGTTTCTTGGAACTTCTCCCAGATTACGTCGATTTCGGCGTTGTTGGCGATGGACTTGAGGGTGATGTGGGGGACGCGCTCGTACACGAAACCTTGGCGGATGTCGTTGTACGTGGGCGCTTCCGAGGGAGCTTTGCGGACGAGCGCGGCTTCTTTGATTTGGCCGTCGCGGCTGTCGGCGAGCAGGTAGTAGGGATAGCGGGCGCCCATGATGCGGGCGCGGGCCAGCGCGAGGGCGACGCGGGAGGTGTCAATGGTGATCCAGCGGCGGCCCCACTGCTCGGCGACGTACGCGGTGGTGCCGGAGCCACAGGTCGGGTCGAGGACGAGGTCGCCGGGGTCGGTGGTCATTAGGATGCAGCGTTCCAATACACCGGGTGAGGTCTCCACAACATAGTCTCTATCTTGCGCCGGTGCCGTATCTCGCCAAGGATGAGTCAGTTTTCGATATCGGAAGTCAGAGTGATAGCTTAGAAACCTTGGAAATCTCCCTTCGACGAATAACCTCCCTGCCTGATCAAGTCGGCGCATACGATTTTCTGTTGTGATCCAACAACGCCCAGAGGTCGGCGTGTATATAGTTCCTTCAAAAAGAAACGGATATACTCCTGTTTCCGAGAAGGACGGTGCCCACTGTGAAACTGTCCCGAATATCTCTGCACTATCTGGAATCGACGCCATATCCTTTCGTTCATTCGGGGTCAATCGACGAAGTTGCCAATCTGCGTCTCTGACACCAGTCCAGCGACCGCCTGGATCGGGATTGGTCCTCACATAAATCTGTCTATACTTAATCCGAGTGATGTCTTTCGCATACCAAATCAGGTAGTCGGCCATGCCTTCTAGCGTTTTTGCACCCAATGGCATTAACTTTTTGCGGAAGGAAATCTGACCAACGGAATTCTCCTCCCCAAACACCTCGTCCATCACCGCCCGCACCCGATGCACATTCTCATCCCCAATCTGCACAAAAACCGACCCGCTCTCCGTCAACAAATCCCGCGCCACCGTCAGCCGGTCCCGCAAATACGTCAAATACGAATGAATCCCATCCCGCCACGTATCCCGAAACGCCTTTACCTGCTCCGGCTCGCGGGTAATGTGCCCGGCGTTCCCGTCCTTGACATCGCGGCTGGTCGTTGACCACTGGAAGTTGGAGTTGAACTTGATGCCGTAGGGCGGGTCGATGTAGATGCACTGCACCTTGCCACGCAGCCCCTCCCGCTCGGCCAGCGACGCCATCACCTGCAAGCTATCTCCGAGAATCATCCGGTTCGACCAGTTGGCATCGTGCTGGTAGAACTCCGTCTGCGCGTCCGCGCTCGGCAGCCCGTTGAAATCCGCGAAAAGGTCGGCCTGGTTATCCGTCTCCCTGGTCCGCTGCCGCAGATCGTCGATCAGCACCTTCGGGTGCACCTTCTCTTGGATGAACAGCGGCGGCGCCTGCACCACCAGGTCCGACCAGTTCTGCTCGTCCTTGCCGCGCCAGACAAGCTGCGGGTCGAGG
Source organism: Candidatus Latescibacterota bacterium (assembly GCA_965219385.1). Taxonomy (GTDB): domain Bacteria; phylum Latescibacterota; class UBA2968; order UBA8231; family UBA8231; genus CBDCNM01. Next base: position 450,234 of record CBDCNM010000002.1, read on the forward strand.
TCCGGGTTGCGCCGTTCGTACGCGACCCTGATCGGATTGCGGTCGTCCTCCGCCATCACCGCCTGGTATTCGGCCGTGGGGATGTTCTTCCGCGATGCGTCCTGGTGCCGCAGGCTTTCAACGGTCTTGGTCGATTTCCGTTTCGCCATTTATGCGGATTCCTCGTTTATCGTGTTCAACACGTTGCGCAATGCCGGTAGCAGGTTCGGGACATCAGTCTGGATGATGTCCCAGATAACGTCGTCGTCCATACCCAGGTAACTGTGAGCCAGGCGATTCCGCGTTGCTATAATGCGGCGCCATTGAATTTCCGGATGAGCCTCACGCACCTCACCCGGGACGAGGGTCGCCGCCTCGCCGATCAGTTCCAGATTGCGCAAAGTGGCATCGTAGACGAGCGTCCCCGCGATGAACCGCTTTTGGTCCAGTCCCTCCGTATAAGACAGAACCTTGCCGCTGAATTCGATCATGTCCTGAATATAGAGCTGCCAGCTACGCGATTCTTGGTTGGCGTCAGACATTGACGATTTCCCGCTCCACGTAGGGCCGTATCTCCGCCCGCAGTGCTTTGTCAGTTACCAGATCGACTGGATGCCCCAGCAGGTCCTCCAAGTAGAACTGGGTGCCGAAGTAGGCCTCTGAGGTTGCCGGCTTGTCAAAGCGAACCAGGATGTCAACGTCGCTGTCGTCCGTAGCTCGGTCGCGGGCGAAGGAACCGAATAGGGCGAGTCCAGAAACCCCAAAGCGTTGCGCAAGGGTCGCCTTGTGTGTTCGGAGCAGGTTCAAGACTTCATCTCGGGTCATGGATTTTCTTTCCGTGCCGGTCGTCGTTGTCACAACAGACGTGCCGGGGTCGAAGGTGCTTCAACAGTATAGTTAATTACGATCCTGGCATGTGGGCCGGGGGTTGGAATTCTAAGAGCACCGACTTTCCGATCATCTCAATGAACCGCACCATCCATTCAAACCCGTTGACATCCGTCAGTCTCAAGGGCTGGTTCAATTTGAAGTGAACGGGTTGCTGCTTTCCTTCGTCGATTGCGACGTTCGTCGCGTAAAGGTACATGCGGTCGAGATCGTCGAGGATCGGATTCAGCCGCCCTGTCAAATCGGGGAGGTGACCTGTCCCCTCCGTGAATACCGTTGATCCACCCATCGGCAGCGGTTCTAGCTGCACGGAGAGCGGTTCCGGCGGGTGCCAATTTCGCTCCACGCGAGCGCCGTACCCGGGTGCGGCGCAGAAAACGGTGATGGGAAGTTCCGAGTGAAACCCAAAAGCCACCCGGCCGAAGGTATCGGTGTTTTCCTCCATCCAGGTCTTGTTGGGATACAGCGCAACTACCTGCGCACCAACAAGAGGCTGACCGGAAACGGCTACCGACACCTCACCTTCGATGCCGGTTACCGACGGACGTGCGGAAGGTATGGTCAGGCACAATTCCGCGCCTCCGAGAAGTTCGTACTCCGGATCGCGTCCAGTCAGTTCCCTTGTCTCCTCGTAAATGATCGGCACTCCTTCGCCCCGTTGCTCCAGGAAGTACTGCCGGTCACCGGCGCCGACGATATCCCCAACCTCGAGCCTGCGAAGGATGGACGCGAGCGTTTCGTTGCGGGTAGCTTGTCGATTGCGCATGGCCTCGATGGGTAGGGTGTTAGGCAAGGCTCCCGGTGAGTACAGCTCAAGGCGGTCGTCGAAGACGAAGAGCCGTATCTTCGCGTTCTCCATCGAGTAATCGCGGTGAACTACAGCGTTGACGATGGCCTCGAATACCGCTCGCGGACTGAATTGCGGGGTCTCCACACGTCCAGGGGCCTTGCGTGCCGCTACCCGCGTGTTGAGCCTGACGAAGTTGACTGCATCTCGGATCTGGCGGTCCAATGGGCCGGTGATGGACGCCGCGTCGTGCTGGGGGGCACTGCCCAGCACGGTGCCACGATAGCGAACGGCTTCGATCGTGGCACCGCGAAGGTGCTCATCCGGGCTGGCGGTGCAGAGCAACACCCCTGCGACAGTTGCACGGGTTACTCCGCTGTCATCCTCCCGTACCAAACCCAGCTTTGTGAGTTGGGCCGGTGGTTGTTCAGTGGCGCGTGAACTCAGAAAACGATCCACAAGGGTCTCGTCAAGGCTGTTGGATCCGGTTGCGGCGACGATCGCTTCGTCAGGTCCAAATAGGCCGGAACGTCCCCGCTGCTGAAACAGTCGGTTCAATGCCTCCGACGAAAGTTCACGCTTGGCGCTGCCTTGTCGGGAAAGATATCCCCCAGGACTCCTGTGGACCAGCGTGCTCTGTGCTACTTCGACCACCAGCACAAACGAGCCGTCCGGCAGAGCAAACCGTTGGGTTACGAACGCCACCGGTGGGCGGATGCTGTCCGAGCAAATTTCGCGGACGAAAGCTTCCAGCATATCCATCTGTTCGCGGTTCATCGACTGCACTTCACCAGTGTCGGACACGCTGAAGATCAATGTACCGCCGATGGTGTTGCCGAAAGCGGCCAACTCATCGGCGATAGCGTCCCGATGAGGCGCACGGACGCGGCTGCCGCTGAACACGGTTTCCTTAAACTCAACGCAGCTGTCCTCGCCAAGTTCGAGTTGCTGCAACAAGCTATCGCTATCCCAGGGCATTCCTACTCCCCTTTCGCAAACTAAGGCGCACTATTCTCCTGCACGGAGCAAACCGGCTCTGTCACCGGCTGCTTTTTCGACCGTTTCGTTGAACCCCGCTTCCACCTCGAACACATCGGTAAATTCGGCAAAGGCCCAGCGCCCGTAGTCTCCGTGATGATTCACCCCAGGTACCCAGTAGGTGTCCATGGTCGCCTTCTTGTCCTTGGCGTCTTCCCCCCGATAACCCTTGATCTCGACGATCAGATGCAGAAGATCGTCGTCGCCGTTTCCGTCGTCCACAAGCACGATAAAGTCGGGGATGTAGGTCCGCGTTTCCGAGCCGGAACGGTAGGGCACCTCCAGGCCGAGATTGTGGTTCTTGACGTACGCCCTGACGTGCGGATGGGATTCGGCGACGCGGCAAAACTCGGCTTCCCAGTCGCTGTCGAGAACGATCCAGTTGATGTGGCAACGGCGGGAGTCGGTCTGCCACCGGCTAGTCTTGGTGGTGTTGAAATTCACGTGGGCGGTCGAACCGACGGGATTGTACGGATCGAGCACGGCCTTGACAGGACGACCGCCGATTTCCGCTCGCGTGATGGCGGCCGTGATGCGCTCGCAGGCTGTGTCGGCCAGCTTCTGGTACATGAGCTGGGCGGGGTAGGTGCCCCCCTTGCAGACGAGAAAGCCATCGAGCCATTGTCTGGTGATGCGCTTGAGCTGCCCGAAGAGATGGAGCTTGGGTTCTTTGCCTGGATCGCGGTACTTGGTGTAGAGTAGTCGCTGGGTTAGATGAAAGAGTAAGGTCGAAGGACGTAAATCGTTGGTATGAACCAGGTTGAGGTCAACGCCCTCACCGATAATCCCCTGGTTCAATGTTTTCGAAGGGCCGACCAGATCGGGTGTGAGTTGCAGCACCGAGTCCTCGTTGAACTCGGCGCTGAGCCGCTCTTCCGGCAATTCCACTCGATACCCGGCCACCCGCGGGAAACGGATCTCCAGCGCATCGCGTTCGGGGCGCACGGCTCGCACCTGAACGGTCTCCCGCGGCGGCTTCGGCGGGGCCACGACGGGCTTCGCCGTAAAGTCGAACGGTATCCCCAATACATCGGCGTACTCGACGTTGAACAGACCGTCTTCGTTGAGATCGTAGGATTGGCGGCGCAGGGCGCGGCCAACGACCTGCTCGCAGAGCAACTGCGTCCCAAAGGCGCGCACCCCCAGCACGTGGCTGACGGTGTTCGCGTCCCATCCTTCGGTGAGCATCGACACCGACACCACGCAGCGAATCGAATCCCCCAGGCGACCCGGTTTGCCCACGGTGTTCATGACCTCGCGGAGCAGATCCTGGTCGCTGATGTTCTCGGCCTGGTGGCGGTCGCCGGTGCGCTCGATGATTTCCCGCCGAAAGCGCTCGATCTCGTCGGCGGCCATGTTGCGGAAGTTGCTGTCGAGCGCGTCGCCGGACTCCAATTGTTCGCTGTCGATGAGGAGGGTGCGGGGCCTCGGGAGTTGCGTGCCGTCGTCCTCGAAGTTGCGGAACAGCTTTAGGCGCCCGTTCTCGAAGGTCGGCGAGCCATCCTCGTTCTCGCGGTGGAAGCCGGAGATATAGTCGTACACCAGCTTGGAGGTCGAGGTGTTGTTGCAGACCACGATGAAGCACGGCGGCACGCCAATGCCCGCTTCCTCCATCAGCTCGAAGGTCTTCCGGTAATGCCCATACAGGGCTTCCAGCGCAGTCTGCAACTCCACGGGCAGGCTCAGGGGATCGAGGTGCTCGGCCTTGCCCCGCCCCTTCTTCGGCATGTTGGTGCGGATGTGTTCCCAGAGATTGCGGAACTTGGGCATGTCGCCGCCGGGGATATTGTCGGCCACCGGCACCCGGGGCAGTTTGACGATGCCGCATTCGATGGCGTCCATGAGCGAGAAGTCGTTCATCGTCCAGGGGAACAACGTGCCTTCGGCATAGCCCGACCCGCGCAAAAAGAAGGGCGTCGCCGAGAGATCCATCACCCGGTTGATGCCAAGCTTTCTGCCGACGGTTTCCAGCCCCGAAATCCACAGCCGGGCGGCTTCCGTGTTCTTTTCGGCTTCCTTCCTGTCATCTCCCTTGAGCGCGCCTTCCTCCTCTTCGCCCGGCTTCTCGCGGTAGCAGTGGTGCGCCTCGTCGTTGAGGATCAAGACTTTCTTTACGCCCATGAGTTCGGGCATCACCCGTTGCAGCATTTGTCCCTCGGTCTCCAGGGTCGTCGGCGCCTCGCCCCGTCCCTGGAGCAAGGAACGGCCGCCTTTGGCCAGTTCCAAGCGTTCGCGCCGCTTGAAGGCATGGTAGTTGGTGATGACGATTTTTGCCTTTTCCAGCTCGGGGAGCATGTCGTTCGGGACCAACTCGCGGCTCTGGTAGTAGCTGTCGGGGTCGTTTGGCTGCAGTACGCGCAGGCGATCTTTGATGGTGATGCCGGGCGTGACCACCAGGAAGCCGCGAGTGAAGCGGCTGCTCTGGGGCCGGCGCACCGCATTGATGGTCTGCCAAGCGATCAACATCGCCATGACCGTGGTCTTGCCAGTGCCGGTCGCCAACTTGAGCGCCAGCCGCGGCAGCTCCGGATTGGCGTCGTTGTTGGCGTTCGCCAGATGGTCGAGAAAGTCCCTGCCGGATCTCGTGTGCTGCGCAACCTCGGTGAGCCAGATGGCGGTCTCTACCGCTTCGACCTGGCAGAAGAAGGGCCGAATGCCACTGAAGCGGTGGTGCCGCCAGTGCTGGAGCAGGCGGGCCGTCTCCGGGGTCACCTGCCATTGGCTCGGGTCCGGCAGGTTGCGCCAGCGGTCGACCTGCCGGCGAACCCCGTTGATGGTCTGCATCAATTCGTATTGCTGGCCCTCGGCCTCGAGCTTCTGCGCCGCCTTGTCGAACACCAGCGCGGCTTGTTCCACGGATGATCCCCTTTGCTTCCTCGACGTCGGGACCGCCGTGATGAATGAGACCTGTCTTCGGCTTTCAATGATTTTCTGGGTCGGCTGCCCGGTCTTGTCCAACCCCCAATGCCGGCTCGGGCACGCATAAGGCGAGTTGAGGACAGGCCGTTCAAAGAATAGATCAGTCAAAACGATGCACCCCTGAGGCTCATGCCATGTTATGGGTTACTTAACCTTTTTGGTTATGGGTTACTTAACCTTTTTGCGCCACCTACCCCACCCACTCATGCGCCTGCCTCCTCATCTCTTCCCGGGTCAGCCCCAGAATCTCGGCGGCACGCCCGAATGAGATGTGCTCCTGCTCGAGCGCCTGTCGCACGAGCCGCGAGAGGCGATCCTCGACGAAGTCGTGCCGGGAGAGGCCCTCGGGCTCACCGGAGCGGCTCCAGTTCCAGGTGAACTCGCTCTTATCGAGCCCCTTGGGCTCTTGGGTTTTTCGCAGGGCCTTGCCGAAATGGTCGCAATGCTGGCGCTGGAATGCACGCCAAATATCCGAGGTTTCACGGCCCGACTCGACCAGCCGGTAGAGCACGGTTTTGTAACCCACTCGAAAGATGCGCTTGACCTTGAGGACGCGGACGAGGAGCGGATGTCCCCGGGTTTCGTCCCACTCCGGCGCGAAGGCGGCTTCCGGCATCAGGAAGTGGCTCGCAAAGGCGTCGGCCGCGCGCTCTGCCTGCACGGGTAGTTCGGTGGCGTCGCGCTGGTATTGGGCCGGGTGGAGCAACAGATGGCCGAGTTCGTGTACCGCGGTGAAGATCCAGCGCTCCACCGAGATCCGCTCCCAGGTATTGACCACCACGGCAGGGCCGCCGTCCCCCGCGCCGACGCCCAGCCCGAAGAAAGAGTCGCTCTTCTTCTCGAGGAGCAGGAGCTTCACCCCGTTGTCTTCGAGCAGCCCGCAGATGTCGCGCACCGGCTCTTCCGGGCCGAACCCGATGGCTTCGCGCGCGGCCTGGGCGGTTTCCACCGGGCTCCCGGGCCGAGTGCGAACAGTCTCGAACCGGAAGGGGCACAACGCGCCGAGGTCGGTCTCGATTTGGGTGTAGGCGCCGAGCCACTTTGCGACCTCGGCCAGGATCTGCGCCCGGGCGTGGACCCGTGTCTGGGCGCGGAAGCGCACGGTCTCGAGAGGCTGGACAGAAGTCACGAGATCGCCGAGCGGAACCTGTAGTGCTTTCCCGAGAGCGGCGAGGGTCCGGGCGCGCGGGACGACGGTGCCTCGCTCGATCTTTCCGAGCGCCATCCGCGAGAGTCCCGCCTTGCGGGCGAGATCCTCCTGGGTCAACTGCCGGTCCAGCCGCAGCCGGGCGATATTCGCGGCAATGTAATTTTCACCAGCCATTGTTTGTCCTCTGGGTACTTGACAAAGTAATCATTTATTCTGATTCTTGTCAATATGATATTTTCTTGACGCGGCCCGGGCGCGACCAGGGCCGAGGTGACTTATGGCTGATCCCATTCTACGCCGGTTGGTATTGTATCGTTTCCGTAGTTTTCCAGCGGAGCAGGTGGAATTCGACAACCCGACCTTTCTCGTCGGTCAAAACGGCTCCGGCAAGAGCAACTTCGCCGATGCCTTTGCGTTCCTCGCAGAGGTAATGGCCGCCCCGCTGCAAGCGGTTCTCGAGCAGCGCGGAGGATTGGCCACAGTTGGCCATCGAAGCTCGGCAAGGGGCCGTCCGTCAAACCTTACCCGGGGCCGGAAGACTTGAGGTATTGAGGTCAAAGCCGCCCGTGCGCTCACCTCCGGAGACGGGCAAGGGCTTGTTCGGCTGGCCGATCGCTGCGGCGAGGATTTCGAGTTTCGGATTAAGCGGAGCGCAGCCAAAGAACTCGCTCGTATTCCGCAACAAGATCGGCTTCGCATTGTACAGGCAATTGATGGGCTGGGCGAGCGTCCGCTCACCGGGAGTCCGCTAAAAGGAGAGCACCGCGGCCTTCGCCGAGTGCGCGTTGGTGACTATCGCATTGTATACGAGGTGCTTGCGGATGAGGGCGGGCTCAATGTCGATCTCGACGCCAACAGAGATGTGGTGGGCTTCGAGATCGACCATGCTTCCAAGCGCCTCGACCTTTCCACACTGGAGACGGAAGCACTGCCCGTGCGCGCTTACAAGGTCGGCTGATCGATGGCCGCCGCCGTACGCGCCAAGTTTTGAACCGAGGAGACTGTGTGAAGAAGATCACTGCCAACGACCCAAGTACACGCTCGGCCGATGTTATCGCCGAGAACATCGAACACCTGAAGGCCCTGTTTCCCGAAGCCTTCACCGAAGGCAAGGTCGATTTTGACGTGCTCAAACAGCTTCTCGGCGGCGAGATAGACGAGCGCGAGGAGAAGTACGGTCTCAATTGGCACGGCAAGCGCCGGGCGCGGCAGCTTGCGCTGACGCCATCAACCGGCACCTTGCGCCCCTGCCCGGAGGAGAGCGCCGATTGGGATACGACGCAAAACCTGATGATTGAGGGCGATAATCTGGAGGCTCTCAAACTATTGCAGAAGAGCTACGCCGGGAAGGTGAAGCTGATTTACATTGACCCGCCGTACAACACGGGGAAGGATTTCATCTATCCCGACGACTACCGGGACAGCATCCAGAATTATCTGCAGTTGACGGGACAGACCGACGACGATAACCGAAAGCTGTCGTCAAATACGGAAGCCTCGGGGTGGTTCCACACCGACTGGCTGAACATGATGTATCCGCGGCTGAAGCTGGCGCGGAACCTTTTGTGTAGAGATGGGGTGGCTTTCATTGCTTTGGCTTTGCGACGAGATCTACGGCGAGGAGAATTTGGTCGGTATAATTACGTGGAAAGCCCGAGTGAAGCCCGTGAACATAGGAGACGCAAAGTACCGTCCCCAATGTGAAACAGAGCATATTCTAGTCTACCAACGAAGTGCCCATGAAGAACAATTCCGACCCCTTCATACCGGTAGTTCTCGCAGTTATCCGCACCAACTTGACGATCGCAAGTATAGACTCCAAACAATTCTAAAATCCAATCGAGGCGCTAACTTCAGAAATACAATGAGGTTCGAGGTCCGAGGATATACACCACCGGAAGGTCAGCGCTGGCAAGGAGGTGAAGAAGAAATCAAACGGCTCGATGCAGAGGGTTATGTTGAGTTCCGTGACGGCACGCCATTTCGACGGTACTTTGAGGATGAGGAAAGCGCTGAACATGATCCGTTTTATTGCTTTATGGAGATTGATTGGTCATCAACATCAGAAGCGGGAAAGTTCGAACTCAATGAACTCCTGGGGAATGATCACGGTTTCGACACCGTAAAACCCACTCGCCTTATAAGAACACTGGTCCAGTCCCTTACTACATTGGATGCTGGCGACATAGTGATGGATTTTTTTGTTGGTTCTGGGACAACGGGGCATTCTGTAATGGCCCAAAATGCCGACGATGGAGGTAATCGAAGGCTAGTAATGGTCCAGCTACCAGAGCCTCTCGACATCGAGAATAAGGATCAGAGGAGTGCCGCAGCTTACTGTGATAGGATCGGAAAACCACGCACCATCGCCGAGCTGACTAAGGAACGCCTTCGCCGAGCTGCAAACAAAGTCAAGGACGATAATCCGCAATTTGCCGGCGACCTCGGCTTCCGCGTCTTCAAGCTCGACACGTCCAACATGCGCGCCTGGGAGCCGGACGGCGACGACCTAGAACAGACGCTGCTCGACAGCATCGACCACATCAAATCGGATCGAAGCCAAGACGACATCTTCTACGAGTTGCTGCTCAAGCTCGGCCTCGACCTGTGTGTGCCCATCGAGACCCGGAACATCGCGGGCAAGGCCGTGCGCTCCATCGGGGCCGGAACGTTGATCGCCTGCCTCGACGAGTATATTGACCGGGAAGAAGTCGATTCGCTGGCCCTCGGCATTGCCGAGTGGCACAAGCAACTCGAATCCGAAGGCGACGCCACGGTGATTTTCCGAGACAGCGCCTTTGAGGATGATGTGGCTAAGACGAACTTGGCGGCCATTCTGGAGCAGTATGGGTTGGGGAATGTGCGGAGCTTATGAAATCGTTAGGCGTTCAAACTCTGGGACGCGAAATGAATTCAAAACCTATATAGGAGAGAGTCCAATGGAGCAGCCTCGCCGTTACAGGAACCCGCCAATCGAGGAGGCACTCTGTGAATTTCGCTTCCAACCGAGCCAAGACTGGGATCCCACCATTCCCGGTAAACTCCATGCTGAATTGAGCGATGAATATGTCGGTAAGCCGCGACAGCAAACGGTCGTCGAGGTTGGACTGGAGGCTCAGGGTGGAAGGCCTTCCAAGCTGAAGTACGATGAAGGGCTGGCAAAGGTCCAGCTTATCACAGAAAACGGTACGAGGATGGTCGGAATTGGTCAGGATGTGCTCAGCGTTCACATGCTGCGTCCCTATCACAATCCTCTCCGTCCTGACCACAGCGGTTGGGATGAATTCCAGCCCCGGATTTCGGCAGCACTCGATGCATATTGGGAAGTGGCGGAGCCGATTGGTGTGTGTAGAATTGGCATTCGGTACATAAATAAGATTGTGATTCTGCAGGAAGCAGTGAAGGTTGAGAGCTATCTTAGGTGTGCCTTGCCGGAGGTCAATGGATTGCCTGATCGGCTGAACAACTTTATGAGCCGGGTTGAATATGTCTACCCAGACGGTGTGCATCTCATCTTGTCCCAGGGGTCGGTCAATGCACCAAAGGAACACGTGGGTTTTCTGCTTGACCTCGACGTCATTTGGGAAAGCACTGAGCCGATTGCGCGAGACGAGGCATTGACGAAGGCAGGTGACTTGCGTGCTCGCGAAAGAGAGGCATTTGAAACCGTCATTACGGATAAAGCAAGGGAGCTCTTCGATGCTAGTTGAAACTCGTCCGCCTCATCGTTCCACAACCTCGATTTCCCCCATAGAAACTTTTCCCATGATAGACCAATCGGATCCGTCCTATGACACTCCGCGTCGACTCGCGGTGGGGAAAGACTCGCTTGCAATTTCTTTGGATGCCGCGTCGCTGCAAAAAAGAGTGATGGACCTTGCTATTGATCGGGCGCTTGTGGGACCAACTGACGCGCTGATGATTACGGACCTGTTTCCGATGCATGTGGATATAGCCGGCTTTGAAAAAGCAACGACGCTACAAACGCCTGTCGAGGATCGGGAGCAAGAGCGGCTTGCAGTTATGCTGAGAGCCGCCTTTGAAATCGAGCCCTTTGAGGACGGAATGGACCATCCAGCCGATCAGATCATAGAGAATGCGCTACGATCCACCGAAGACCAACGCATCCTTGATTGGTTTAGCGCTTTCTCCTTGGATGACAAGCACCCAAGTTTCGCGTCATCGGTTCTGCGTTGCTTAGGGCGTCAAACGCATATAGGGACGGCTGCATGGCGTGCCGGACTCGTACGCAATGCGCTAGCTATGGGTGATATCGAGATTAGAGACGCTGCGGTGCAAGCGGCAGAATCATGGGGTGGTCAGGAAATAGTCGATGTTCTGATGTCTCATGATGAGCCGGAGCAGTGGCTTCGGGAGTGTATTCCAGAGATTATAGACGACCTGCGAGAATAATCGATGTTCCTAGCTCGCAAGGTCACGCAAGCCAAGTGGAGGCCCAAGGAAGGGTTTGCGGAGGGCGAAATCGCGGCTGACGCGGTGACCGTGGACTTGAAAACACAGGACAACTCGCTGTCCTTCTGGCGGAGCCCTACAGAAACAACAGAAGACCTCGAAAAGGTAGTGCTGGCGATAGCCGCTACACGCAATAGGGTCGAGAAGCTTGAGATCGTTTGGTTAACCGATGATGATCTACGGAACGACTGTCAAACTCTGATAGACACCGAAGGGGAAACTCCTGTCTCAGAATTAACTGGGCTACACGTTGATGTATGCCTGCTCGATTACGTCCGCCTTGGAAAAATCGCGAGCCGCATTGCTATTGCGTTGGAGAATTGTCGGTGGCGTCGGATTTCAAAAGGACGTGTCAAGATGCTCTTGGTAGAGGCGGTTGAACAAAAACGGGTCGAACTTGCTGATCTCCAAGAGAGTATCCAAGGGGAGGTGCGAAAGTCACTCGAAGCAAGAAAATGAAACTCCACTTCGAACCCAATCTCGACTACCAACTCCAGGCCATCGAAGCGGTCTGCGACCTGTTCCGCGGCCAGGAGGTCTGCCGCACGGAGTTCACGGTCACGCGCACTGCGGCGGATACTCAGGCTAGCCTCGGCTTTGCGGAGCACGATCTGGGCACCGGCAACCGGCTGAGCCTGCTCGACGATGAGATGCTCGCGAACCTGAACGATGTCCAGCTCCGCAATGGCTTACCTCCTTCGGCCTCCTTGGACTCGGGCGACTTCACCGTGGAGATGGAGACCGGCACCGGCAAGACCTATGTGTACCTACGCACCATCTTCGAGCTAAACAAGCGCTACGACTTCACCAAGTTCGTCATCGTCGTGCCGTCGGTAGCCATCAAGGAAGGCGTGTACAAGTCGCTCCAGATCACCGACGACCACTTCCGGGCGCTCTACTCGGGCACGCCCTTCGAGTACTTCCTCTACGACTCGGCCAAGCTCGGTCAGGTGCGAAACTTTGCCACCAGCCCGCAGATTCAGATCATGGTGGTAACGGTCGGCGCTATTAACAAAAAGGACGTCAACAACCTCTACAAGGACAGCGAGAAGACAGGCGGCGAAAAGCCGATTGATCTGATCCAGGCCACGCGGCCCATCCTTATTGTCGATGAACCGCAGAGCGTGGATGGCGGTTTGCAGGGGCGCGGCAAGGAGGCCCTCGGTGCCATGAATCCCCTCTGCACGCTGCGCTACTCGGCGACGCACGCGGACCAGCATCACATGGTCTATCGGCTCGATGCGGTAGACGCTTACGAGCGCAGGCTGGTCAAGCAGATCGGAGGTGTGGCGTCGGCTACGGTCGAGGACGCCCACAACAAGCCCTACGTCCGCCTGGTGTCAACACGCAACCAGCGCGGCAGCAATCAGCGCCAAGGTCGAGCTCGATGTCGAAACGGCGGCTGGGGTCCGGTGGCGAGAGGTCAATGTCCAGGATGGCGACGATCTCGAACAAACCACCAAACGTGCGATCTACCAAGACTGCCGCATCGGCGAGATCCGCGTCGAGAAGGGCAACGAATTCGTTGAGTTGCGCGTGCCCGGCGGCGAGGAATATCTGCGGTTGGGAGAAGCTTGGGGCGATGTGGATACCCTCGCTGTCCAGCGCGAAATGATTCGCCGCACCATCCGCGAGCATCTCGACAAGGAGAAGCGGCTTTGCCCGCAGGGGATCAAGGTGCTCAGCCTGTTTTTCGTCGATGCGGTGGAGCGCTATCGGCAGTACGACGACGAGGGCAATCCCCGCAAGGGCGACTATGCCCGAATCTTCGAGGAGGAGTATCGGCGTCTGGCCAGGCATCCGGACTTTGATGACGTGGCTCTCGACGCGGTCGCAGAGGATGTCCACAACGGCTACTTCTCCATCGACAAAAAGGGCGGCTGGACAGATACCGCCGAGAACAACCAGTCCAACCGCGACAACGCCGAACGGGCCTACAACCTGATCATGCGGGACAAGGAGAAGCTCCTGAGCCTGGAGACGCCGCTCAAGTTCATCTTCTCCCACTCGGCTTTGCGCGAGGGGTGGGACAATCCCAACGTCTTTCAGATCTGCACCTTGCGCGACATCCGCACCGAGCGGGAGCGGCGGCAGACCATTGGGCGCGGCCTGCGCCTGTGCGTCAATCAGGAGGGTGAACGCCTGCGCGGCTTCGAGGTCAATACGCTCACGGTCGTTGCCACGGAAAGCTACGAGGAGTTCGCCGACAACCTCCAGCAGGAGATCGAGGCCGACACGGGGATTCGTTTCGGCGTCGTGGAGGCGCATCAGTTTGCGGCAATTCTCGTCGGCAAAGACGGACAGACGACAGCTCTCGGTCCCGAGGCGTCGAAAAATTTGTGGGACCACCTGCAAGCATCAGGGTATATCGACGCGGAGGGGCGGATACAAGATTCTCTCCGAGAGGCACTCGAGGACGAGACCCTCAGCGTGCCCGAGGAATTTGCCGACCAGCGCGAGGAAATCGCCAAGGTGCTACGCAAATTCGCCGGGCGTCTGGGGATTAAAAACGCCGACGAACGCCGCTCAATCCGCCCGCGCCGAGAAGTGCTCCAAAGCCCGGAGTTCAAGGAGCTGTGGAACCGCATCAAGCACAAGACTACGTACCGCGTCGAGTTCGACAACGAGACGCTGATCACACAGTGCATCCAAGCACTTGACGATGCGCCGCCGATCCCCAGGACCCGGCTGCAGTGGCGCAAGGCCGACATCGCCATTGGCCAGGCTGGAGTCGAGGCGACCGAACGCGAGGGGGCGGCAACCGTGGTGCTGAACGAGGCCGACATTGCGCTGCCCGACCTGCTCACCGAGCTTCAGGACCGCACCCAACTCACGCGGCGCAGCATCCAGCGCATCCTCGCCGCCAGCGGACGACTCGCCGATTTCAAGCGCAATCCGCAGCAATTCATCGACCTCGCCGCCCAGGCCATTAAGCGCTGCAAGCGCCTTGCCTTGGTGGACGGCGTCAAGTACCAGCGCTTGGGAAACGAGCACTACTACGCGCAGGAACTCTTTGAGAACGAGGAATTGACCGGCTATCTGAAGAATATGCGGGCAGGAGCCGAGAAATCGGTGTACGAGCAGGTCGTGTACGACTCCGACATTGAGCAATCTTTTGCCGACCAATTGGAGAAAAACACCGCCGTCAAGGTGTACGCCAAGCTGCCGGGATGGTTCGCGGTGCCGACGCCCCTCGGCAGCTACAACCCGGACTGGGCCGTTCTGCTTGAGGGCGACGAAGGTGAGCGATTGTACTTTGTGGTCGAAACGAAGGCCAGTCTGTTTGCCAGCGATCTCCGCAGCACCGAAAGCGCCAAGATCGAGTGTGGGAAGGCGCACTTCAACGCGATCAAGGTGGGGGAATCGCCGGCTCGGTACGAGGTGGCGACCAGCGTTGAGAAGCTACTCTCAGGCATCGGTGCGGCCAATAGATACAGATACAACCCTTCGCCGACAGATCGCTGAGTTCGTGGCTCGCGGAAACTTCGGGCTCGCATCCGGGGCCAGGGACGATGACCAATATGAACGGCTGTGGTACGCAGAACCGATAGGATTACCACACCTTCACATTGTCGTAGTAAATATCCGCCGCCGAGTACCCGTACAACCCCGGACTCCCCTCGCGGTTGGGCAGCGGATCCTCGGCCTCGATCGTCCACTCCGTCGGCTCTGCCGCCTCCCGCCTCCAGACCTTGCCCCTGACCACGGCCTTGTCGCCCACAATGTCCACCTTCATCTTCAAGGTGTACCAGACATCCATTTCCCACTGAAAGTCCACGGTCTTGGCCATGCGCAAATCCGCGGCCCAGGAGCGCACCTGCAAACGCTGGTGATTGCCCATCAGGTCCAGGGTATAGCGCTGGGCGATTAGCCCCATATCCGGGCGGTTGCGCTTCTTCCTGGTGCCCAGCAAATCGGCCTGGATGGTGTAACCTGTCATGGAGGGCGGGCCGAGGTACACATTGGAGCGGTGCAGGCCCCGCGGCGCCGGCGGTTTGACCAGGACCCTGTTTCCCTCCCTGTCCTCCACCTTGAACTTGCTGCCGGCGCCCACCCAGTGCGCCGGGTTCTTGCCTGGCTCTACCTCCTCGAAGTCCTCGGACCAGGGCAGTGCCGGCACCACCCGCACCCGCGCTCTACCCTCCAACTCGCCCACCCGGGCCACCAGGGTACCGGCCTGGGCCGCGGGACTTTCGTCCAATTTCAGGATGTTCCCCTCCACCGCGCCCGCCAGGCCCTGGAGCGTCCACGCGGCCCTGCGTGCGCCCAGGAAGCGCCCCTTCTCATCAAAGCCGCGCACCCCGAACTGCACCGCCTCACCCGGGACGGCCAGGACCTCGGCCGGCACCACCTGGATGTGGGCGGTCGTCGCGGTCCCGTCGGGCGGCTCCTCCGACCTTTCAGGGGCAGGGGAGGGGGCGGGTGAAAACCTGGCTTTCTTGTCGCCCAGGCAGTAGAGCCCTTCTTCGGTGGTAAAGTAGATCCGCCCGTAGGCAATGGCGGGCGAGCCGTAGATCTCGGCCGGACGCCCTTCCGGGGTGGTGATTTTTTCCGCGTCCAGGGCCCGGACCTGGTCTTCCCCGAGCGCGAGGATCTGAAAGCCGCCGTTGACCTCGGTGGCGTAGAGCTTGCCATCGGCCCACACCGGCGAGCCCTTGCCCACCGTGCCCAGGCTGTGGTGCCAGTAGTCCCGACCGGTGGCCGCGTCCAGGCTGTGCAAATTGGCCGAGTTGTCCACCACGTAGAGCCGCCCGTCGTGCACCACCGGCGAGGTGTACCCCACCTGGAGTTCGTCGCGGCGCCAGACCTCGTGGGTCCGGGTTATATCCCCTCGACCGGTCGCGTCGATGCAGACCACGCGGCCCATGGCGGTATTGTCCAGATTCTCCTCGCTGTGGGCGGCGTAGACCCGGGTGCCGTCCACCACCACCGAGGAATTGATGCCGCGCTTGCTGAGCTGGAAGCTCCACACCTTCTTGCCGGTGCGCACCTCCATGGCGTACACCCCGCCGTCGGCATTGCCGCCGATCAACAGCCGGCGGCCGTCGACCACGGCCACCACCGGCACCGAGTAGGTGGTATCCCGCGGCCGGCCTCCCGGGGTCGAGACCCACACCAGTCCGCCGCTGTTCTTATCGAACGCAAAGTAGCGGTGCCGGGGGATCACCTGGTCTCCCCAGCCCAGGTTGAGGTAGCTGATGAAAATTAGGTCTTCGTCCACCACCGGGGTGTGGGTGCGGCCCCCGTACCCGGATATCCGCCCGAACTCCTCGGTCAGGGACCGCGACCACAGGATGCGGCCGTCGGCAGCGAAGCAATACAACAAACCCTGGACCCCGTGGGCGTAGATCTGCCCGGTCTCTGGATCGCCGACCAGACTGGCCCAGCCCACCCGGTTGTGGGGAATGGTGGTGTGAAAGACGTTGAAGCGATGCTCCCAGAGCAGTTCTCCGGTGGCCGCGTCAAAGCAGGCCACCCGCTCCTGCTCGGTGATGCCCTGCCCCACGCGCCCGATGACGTAGACCCGGCTGTTGAGCACCACCGGAGTGGAGCGGCCGCTGAATTCCGCCTTCCACACCAGGTTCTCACCCTCGACCGACCACGTCGAGACCAGGCCCCCTTCCGCCGCCGCGCCCGTTTGCCGCGGGCCCCGCCAGCCGGGCCAGTCCGCACCCTGGGCAGGATGGAAAAGCAGCAGCAAATAAACCAATATCAGTACTTCCCGAAACACCGTACACCTACGGGCTTCATTGAGCGCAGTCCAAGGTCGCATTTCCGCCCCCTGTTTTCGCGGCCTCTCACACTGGAGAAGCAGTCAAAATTACACTAGAATCTACTCCTCCAAGGCCTCCCGTCAAATCGCCTCGACGTGGCGGCCCGCGACCCACCCCTCCAGTTCCACTGCGACCCGGTACCACCCCTTGCTCTTTTCCAGGATCCGCACCGGGGTTCCCTGCGGCAAAAACCCGGCCACCCTTTCGGCGCTGCCCTGGGGTGCCGTGCGGATGTTCAGGCGGCCGGTCTCTACCACCCCCTCACTTCCACCCTGCACCACGGGCCGGTAGAGCAGCCGGGCGCGCAACTCGTCCAGGGGACAGGCCGGCCCCGGATCCACCTTGCGGCCCGGGGCCACCTCTTCGTGGCCCAGGATGTGGCGGATGCCGTACTCCCGGACCAGCCGGGCGCACAATCCCTCCACCGCCCTTATCTGCCCTGGGGTGAACCGGTGCCAGCAGGTGGGCCGGGTCTGGTTGCGATGCACCGCCCGCACCACCTCTGCGGCCGGGTACTCCCGCCCGAACCAGGACAGGTAGCGGCCGTTCTTCTCCTCTAGCTGGCCGGCGTTTTCCAGCTCGAAGCCAATGGAGTACTGGTTGAATCCCTGCCGTTCGCCCCAGGCGCTCTTGCCGGCGTGCCAGCCGATGGTATCGAAGGGCAGCAGCTGGGTGATGGACCCGTCCCGGCCAATGACCAGATGGGCCGATACCTTGCGTTCGGTATCGCACAGGGTCTGGATTGCGTCCTCGACGCTGGCGCCGTCGGTGTAGTGGATGATGATGGTGTCCAGGTCGCCCTCGGCGTAAGGGCCCCCCTGGTTGGGCGACTCTATGTACTCGACGCCCCTACCTTGCAAACGGTGATTTCGTATCTTCATGTAATTTCTCTACAGGCCCCGTTTTTTATCTGAGAAACCGCACTTATGGAAATGAACGTAATTGAAAAACCACTTGGAGTCCATACGAAAATTGATTTTGTGCTCTGGGACTCAGGCCTGCCTGGGGGAGCGGGGAGGGGCAAGAGCGCCCTGGGCATCGTAAAACGCCAGAGGCACAAAACCCCGCACGGCCACGGCGGTCCGCCGATTGAGTGTGGCAGGCTCGCGACCGGTAGAAAGACACGACTCGGGAAAAACCGAAAAGCCTGGAAAAACCAAAACAGGTGTAGTATTTTGTAGGATGGATCGAATCCTGCGCCAGGCAGGAGATAGAGGAAGGACTTTTACATGATCATCGACACCCACACCCACTTCGGCGATCCCGCCCACCCACATCCCCTTCTCTACCGGACCGCACTGCCCGAAACCTATAAGGCCCTGGCCGTACCAGAGGGCGTGACCGGCACGGTAGTGGTCGAGTCCTGCAGAGGGCTGGAGGACGACCAGTGGGTTTTGGACCAGGCCGCAAAGGATCCCTTCATCGTCGGTCTCGTCGGCCAGCTGGACCCTTTTACAGATCAATTTGTCCGCGATCTAGATCGCTTTGCCGCCAGCCCGCTGTTCAATGGATTCCGCCTCCACATGAATTGCTGTCGGGACTACAGCGGCACCCCTCGACAGACCAGGGACGACCTCTCTCCCCGGCTGCTCGCCAGCCTCGAACTCCTCGTGGGCCGGGACCTGGCCCTCGACTTTCACGGCAGTTATCCAGACCTCGACTACGTCGCCACACTCCTCCACCGGATTCCCGGACTGCGCGTGGTGCTCAACCACATCGCCGAGGGCCGCCCCATCGATGGCAAAGAGCCGAATCCGGAGTGGGCCCGGCGCGTGCGAGACATCGCCGTATGGCCCCAGGTCTACTGCAAGGTTTCCGCCCTAGTCCAGATGACCACAACTTTACCGGCCCCCGCCGATGTCGAGTTCTATCGGCCGGTGCTCGAGGTGCTGTGGAACGCCTTTGGCCCGGATCGCCTGATCTACGCGAGCAACTGGCCGCAAATCGAACGCTTCAGCGATTTTGCCACCGCCCACCGGATCGCCGCCCGCTACTTCGAAGACAAGGGCGGCGAGGCCGCGGCAAAGTTCTTCTGGAAGAATTCCCGGGCTGTGTACCGGTGGGTGGAGCGGGGGCAATAAGAAAAACCCATGCTCGCGGCAGAACAACTGCAAAAATTCACCGAAGACGGTTACCTGCCGCAGTGCAGACCCGGCCCGGGTCGAAAGCTGGGAGCAATGGCGCCAGCGCTGGCAGACGCGCGATGGCCAGCAGGGGTTGGGGGCAAATGAATAAAACCATCGTGGTAGCGGAAAAGCCCAGCGTCGCCCGGGACATTGCCCGGGTCCTGGGCGCCTCTGGCAAGGGCAACGGCCTGCTGCACGGCAACGGCTACGCCGTGACCTGGGCCCTGGGCCACCTGGTCCACCTGGCCGAGCCCGACGACTACGGCCCGCCCTGGAAGGGCCGCTGGTCCCTGGAGCCCCTGCCCATGGTACCCGGGCCCTGGAAGCTCCGCACCAGCAAGTCCACGCGGAACCAGTACAATATCGTCAAAAATTTGCTCAATGATCCCGATACCACTGCAATCATCTGCGCCACCGACGCCGGACGCGAAGGCGAGCACATCTTCCGCCTGATCCACCAGCACGCCGGCTGCAAAAAACCCTTCCGCCGGCTATGGGTCTCCAGCCTCACCGACCGGGCCATCCGCCACGGGTTGCAAAACCTGCAACCCGGCAGCGCCTTCGACGATCTGGCCCGGGCCGCCCGGGCCCGGGCCCAGGCCGACTGGCTGGTGGGCCTCAACCTCACCCGCGCCTACACCGTCCACAACAAGGTGCTGTGCACCATTGGCCGGGTGCAGACCCCCACCCTGGCCATGATCGTGCAGCGCGAAGAGAAGATCGCCAGTTTCAAAAAAGCCTACTTCTACGAGCTGGTGGCTCACCTCAAGGAAGGCTTTCGGGCAAAATACAGCGAGGATGGCCGGACCCGGATTGACGCAAAGGAGCGGGCCGAGGAGTTGCACCGGCGCCTCAGTCCCCACAAGGAGGGCACGGTCACCCGGGTCGACAAAAAGATCAAAAAACACCGGCCACCGCCCCTCTACGACCTGAACACCTTGCAGCGGGAGGCCAACCAGCGCTTCGGCTTTACCGCCTCGCGCACCCTCGAGTACGCCCAGAGCCTCTACGAGACCGATAAACTCATTACCTATCCCCGCACCGAGAGCCGCCACATCTCGCCCGACATGGTGCCCAAACTGCCCGCCGTGCTCGAAAGGCTGGACCACCCCCAGGCCCAGGAGGCCCTGGAGCGGCTGCGCCAGGGCCACAAACTCGGCAAGGCCCACGTGGACCAGAACAAGCTGACCGACCACCACGCCATCCTGCCCACCGGACAGGCGCCGTCGTCTCTGTCCCCGCCGCTCAAAAAGGTCTACGACCTGGTGGTCGCCCGCTTTGTCGCCATCTTCCTGCCCGAAAACGTGGTCGAGGAAACCCTGGTGGAACTGGACATCGGCGGGTCCTGTTTTGTCGCCAAAGGCGCCCTGACCCTGGAGCTGGGCTGGAAGATCGCCACTCAGCCTCCCGCCCCCCACGACCAGGAAGAACCCCAGCAGCTGCCGCCTTTGACAAAGGGCCAAAAGGTCCGGGTTGACGCCATGGAGGTGGTGGAAAAGGAGACCCAGCCTCCCAAGCGCTACACCGACGCCACCCTGTTGAGCGCCATGAAAAACGCCGGGCGCGACATCGAGGACGAGGCCCTGGCCGAGGCCATGAAGGAATCGGGCCTGGGCACCCCGGCCACCCGCGCCGAAACCATCGAAAAGCTCATCCGCTCGGACCTGATCCTGCGCGCCAAAAAAGCCCTGGCGCCCACCGCGAAAGGCAAGGCCCTGATCGGGGTGGTGGCCGGGCCCTTAAAAAGCCCGGAACTCACGGGAGAGTGGGAGCAAAAGCTCAAGGACATCGAGGACGGCCGCCTGGGTGCAGAGCCGTTCTGCCAGTCCATCGTGGACTTTGTCCGCACCCTCATCGCCCAGGTCCCCCAGAGCCCTGCCCTACCCTCCGAGGTCCGCGCCGCTTCATCACCCTCGCGCCCGGGGCGCAACGGGCGCAGGGGAGGCGCCTCCAACACCCTGGGCCCGTGCCCGGCCTGCAACAAGGGCCAGATCGTCGAAACCCCCAAAGCCTATGGCTGCAGCCGCTACCAGGAGGGCTGCCCCTTCACCATCTGGAAGACCGTGGCCGGCAAGAAGCTGACCCTCAACCAGGTGCAGGACCTGATCGCCAAAGGCTACACCGCCACCCTCAGGGGCTTCAAGTCCAAAGCCGGCAAAAAATTCGCCGCGCGCCTGAAGATGGACCAGCACTTCAAGGTGGTAATGGACTTTGATAACCAGACGTCGGCGCCGAAAAACCACGGTCCGCAAGACTCGACGCCCGCTCTCACCTGTCCCAAGTGCGGCCAGGGGCAGATCATCGAAGGCAGGAAGGGCTTTGGCTGCAACCGCTACAGGGAAGGCTGCGACTTTGTGGTGTGGAAGGAGATCGCCGGCAAGAAGCTGACCCTCAACCAGATCGAGCGGCTCGTCACAAAAGGAAAGAGCACCCTGCTCAAAGGCTTCAAAAACAAGGCCGGCCGGCCCTTCCAGGCCTACCTCAAGCTGGAGGACAACGGCCGGATCGGTTTCGAATTCCCCGCGGCGGACTGAAACCGCAGGCCGACGACTACCTGCACCTGCAGTTGTGGGACCACAACAACTATCGATTCCGCGGCAGCAGAAAAACCAGCGGCACCCCCACCAGCATCAAAACCGCGCTACCGGCAAAGGCCAGGCCCAGCCCGAACACATCGCCCACCACCCCCAGCGCAACCACCGCTACGGAACGCACCACAAAACTCATGGACAGATAAAGCCCGCTGGCCAGGGCCCGGTTCTCGGGGAAACTCTCCTGCACCAGGGCCAGGGCCACCGGGGCCACCCCCAGCAGGGCAATACCCAGCACCAGCAGGACCACGAACTGGGCCCAGCCCCCGACTCCGAGGAATACAAACATAAATCCCGGGGCGGTCAGCAGACAGGTCAACATGACCGGCCGCCGGCCCAGCCGGTCGCTGGTCCACCCCCCCAGCAGGGCGCCGGCCACGCCCGTGGTCTCCAGCACCGTGAGCGCCGCCCCGGCCAGCCACAGACTGGCACCCTCGTCGGTGAGGAAGGTGGGCAGGAAAATGGTCAGGGCCGCCATCATAAAACCGCGGACCACCACGATGCCCACCAGCGGCACCATGATCGGCCGCATGCGCCGCAGGGCCGCCCTCCAGGGCAGACCCGGCTTGCTTTCCGGGGTATGCACCCGCACATCGCGGAGCCGGATGTAGAGCAAGACAGAGGCCAGCAAACCGGCCAGCATCAAATAGGGGGTGTCCCGCGGTTTCAGGTGCAAAAAGGCCGTGACGATCACGATTGGACCCAGGGCACGGCCGATTTCGCCTCCGACCATCCAGAAGCCCAGCCCCCGGCCCAGACTCCGGCCCGAGAGGCGGCCGGTCATGGCCGGGGCCACCGCGTGGAATCCGGCCGAGCTCAAGCCGGCCGCCGCCAGCAGCAGGGCCAGCACAGCGTAGCTGGAGGCCAGGCCCAGCAGGCTCATCATCACTCCGGTGATCGCAGGTGCCAGGATCACCAGGTAGCGCAGGCTGAGGCGGTCGGCCAGGTGGCCGATAACCGGCTGCAGCAGGGACGGGGCCTGCATGAAGACCGTCAGCACCCCGGCCTCGGTGCGGGACAGCGCCAGGTTGGCGATGAAGGCCGGCAGGAGCGGCGGCAGAAAGGAGGTATAGGTATCGTGGACCACGTGCCCGGCCGCGATGGTGGAGACCCGGTCGGTCTGAAAACGCTCTTGGGAGGCAGGCGGATCCGCGGCCGCGCCGCCCTTTGCACCCTGGTCTTTCGCCGTCACCCATCCCCCCTGTACACCCGGGCTAGGCGCGCGGCAATGCCCTCCCAGCCCAGCTCCAGGGCGCGCTCCAGGGCTGCCTGGCCAGCGGCCTTCAGGTCCTGCCCGCGCACCTCCACCAGGGCCTTTTCCAGTCCCTTTTCATCCCCTGGATCGTAGAGTAGACCCATGCGCTCGTCGATCAACTCGGGCAGGCACCCCAGCCGCGGCAACACCACGGGCAGGCCAAAAGAAAGCGCCGTGATGGCCGAGCCCGAGGTCAGCACTTCCGAAAACGGCAGCACCGCCACATCGGCGCTGTTTATGTAGACCTGGAAATCGGCATTGGCAAAGTAGGGCGAGGTGAAGACGCGGATGCGTTCGTCCTGTTCCGCCAGGGCCTTCAACTCGTCGGCGTAGTGGGGGTTGAAGGATTGTCGCATCATCAGCACCAGCAGGGCGTCCTGCGCCCCTGTGTTGCCGAAGGCTTCAATCAAGGATTCGATCGACTTGTAGGTCCGGGCATTGCCGAAGAACAGGTACACGAAGACGCTCTCCGGGATCTCCAGCCGCCGGCGCGCATCCTCCCGAGAGATCTCGTTGGGGAAGGCATCCATGAAGTTGCCGTGCGGAATCACGTGCAGGTTTTCGCGGCGGAAAAACACCTTGTGGGCCAGGCCGGCCGCGTACTCGCAGTGGGCGATCACGGCATCGGCCTGGCGACAGATCAGGTGCCGGGCCAGGCGGTCCATCGGCGGGAAGGGCCGTTCGTGGGGATAGAAGTTGTGCAGGGTCCAAACGATCCGGAAGCCGAGGCTGCGGGCAAAGCTCATGTTCTCGGCAAAACAGGTGTAGCGCTCCAGGGTGGCCTCCAGGTCCTCGGCCCGGTAGAACCGGTCCAGCCAGTTCAGGTGAAGGACCTCGAAGTCGGGCCGCTTTTCCTCCAGCCAGTCGCGCTCGAAATCGTAGTCCCCCAGCTCCAGGTGGATGTCCAGCTTTTCCAGCTCCCGGGCCAGCAACCCGGCATAGGGGTTGCACCGGTGCTCCAGGGTGAGCCCGCCCACCGCTTCCCAGAAAAACAATACCCGCATAGCCTACTTCAAAACAACCAGCCGGCGGGTCTGTTGGTGGGAGCCGGCCTGCAAACGATACAGGTACACCCCGCTGCCCACGGCTCTTCCTTCCTTGTCCCGTCCATCCCACTCGATCCGGTAAGAGCCGGCCCTTTGCTCCTGATGCACCAGCCGTCGCACCGGCTGACCGGCCACATTGTAGATGGTCAGCTGCACCCAGGCCCTTTGCGGCAACTGGTAGGGGAGGATGGTGCGGGCATTGAAGGGATTGGGGTAGTTCGGCCCCAGCGCAAAGACCCCCGGCAATCCAACCGCCGCCGCCACCGACGTGGGCAGATCCGCCCGCCGCCACCGCAAGAGCTGATCAACCCCTACCTCGACCTGGATGCCCTCCTGTCCGTCCGGCCAGACCACCCGCAAGGTATCCACTTCCCCCCGAAACCCCAGCCCAAAATACACCCTCGGCGCCACCTGGCTGCCATACCCGTAGCCCGAGTGCACCTGCCGGTGCTGTCGCAAGGACCCGGCCACCACCTCGATCCGGGCGCCTAACCCGTGCCGGTTGAGCCCCCCCTGCTCCAGGGCCACCTGCAACCAGTGGTGGGGACCCGCCGGGTTGCGGTAGAGCCGGCTGCCCCGCACATCGGCCACCAGCCAGTCCACATCCCCATCCCCGTCGATGTCCCCGTAGCTCAGAGCCTGCCCGTCGCTTTGAGGCTGCAACCCCAGCAACGCCCCCACCGGCCAGAACGCTCCGGCCTGGTTCTGATACACCTCATCGCCGCCCTGGCCTCCTACCGCGGTGGTGGCCAGGTCCACAGCCCCGTCCCCGTCGTAGTCGAAAAACGCCGCCCCCATGCTCCTCCGGCCCACCGCCGCGGCCGCCACCGGTGCAAACAGGCCGGGGCCCTCATTGTGGTAGAGCCGGTTGGCCGCCCAGTTGTTGGCCACGAACAGATCCGCATCCCCGTCCCCATCCACATCCCCAAACACCGCTCCCAGGTCGCCGTCGAACCGGGCCAACCCCGCCGCCGCGCTCTCGTCCACAAAGCCCAACTGCCCGGTCTCGGCCCCCTCATTGCGGTAGAGCCGGCTGCCGCCCTGGACATTGGCCACGAACAGGTCCACGTCGCCGTCCCCGTCCACGTCCCCCAGGGCCAGCCCCCGACCCCAGCGCGTATCGGCCAGGCCCACCGCCGCGGCCGCTTCGCGGAAACGCGGTGCCGCCGGGGCTTGGGAACCCGGGGGGGGCTGGCCGGCCTCATGGCGGAAAAAGCGGTTCACCTTGGTGGCGTTGACCAGGTACAGATCCAGGTCCCCGTCCCCCTCGGCATCGAAAAACGCGGCGCTTGAGCCCGAATACTTATCGGCCAGGGGGGCCAGGGGCTGCGGATCGGCCTCCAGCGCGGCGGTCACCTCGACAAAGGTGCCTCCATCGTTGCGCAACATGCGATTGGGCGCGGCCTGGACCAGGTACAGATCCAGGTCCCCGTCCCCGTCGTAATCGCCCAGGGCCAGCCCCCGGCCCCGGTCCTGGATGGCCAACCCGGCCGCTTCGGCCCGGTCGGTAAAGCCGTCGCCCTCGTCGTTGCGCAGCAGCGCGTTGGGCCGCCCCCGGCGCACCAGGTACGCGTCCAGATCCCCGTCCCCGTCGTAGTCGAACAAGGCCGCCCCCTGGCCATACGACACCGCCGCCTGCGGCAGGGGGACTTGCTCGAAGAGCGGCCCCACCTCCAGCAGGTGGAACGACAGGGCCGGCTGGTAGATCAGGTTTCCCTGGCCGGTGGGATCCAGGCCCAGGCGGATCTGGTAGACGCCCGGCGTCGGCGGGGTCCACGTCGGCAGGACCACCGTCCGCACGGCGCGGCCTTGGAGGGGGGGCTCTTCCTGGTCAAACGCGGCCACCACCTCTTGGTCCTGGAGGATCTGGTAGCCCACCTGAAACGCCTCCGACCCTTTGGGGCCCACATTGACGACCACGGCCTGGGGGACAAACGGCCGCCACACCCGCAGGGGGGGCAGGTCTGCCCGCAACAAAAGCAGCCGGCCCTCATCCTGGTGCAGGAGCGGCAGGGCGGCGGCCAGCAGAGCGCGAATCGACTCCCGGGTGATATGCCTCATGTCAAAGGGCAGGTAAATCGCCCGGTGGACCTCCTCCTCCACGTACAGACCGGCTACCTCGCCCGTTGCGTCCCGCAGCAGGGGCACGGCCTCGGGCCTGGGCCTAAGCACGGCGTGGTTGACGGTCAGATCCGCGGCGGCGCCGGTCAGCAGCCCCTCGCCCTGGAGGGGGGTGCTATTCCCTCGAAGGTAGATTTCAGTGTGGAAGAGCTCGCCCAGGAAGGGGCCGATCCTCAGGGGAAAGCGCGAGGCTATGAGCAGCCGCCCTCCCCCCGCTAAAAAGCGGCGAAAGGCCGCCTGGCTGCCCCGGTCCAGATGCGTGCCCAGCCACAGCACCAGTTGGTCCGCGCCCTGGTACTGGCCCAGCAGGGCCTCGTACACCACCTCATTCTTCCACTCGACCAGATCCACGAAGTTGGCTTCCAGGCCCATCTCCTGGAGCACGGGGTCGAGGCTTTCCTGGAGAGCCCCCTTCTGTTGCTCGTCGTACTGGGCGCCCACCAGCACCAGCACCCCCCGCTCGGACAACACCGGTGCGACCCACACACTGGCGCCGTTGAGCAGACTCTCGTGGTCCGCGGTGCGCAGGTGCACGAATAGCTGGTAGTGCCGCGGCTCGGGCGGCTCGAAGGTAGCCGCGAAGACCTGCTCGCCGGCCCGCTCCTCTACCCGCTGCATGGGCACCTGCATCACCGGCTTCAGGCCGGGTAGGCTGTAAACCTGCAGGTCCGCCGCCGCGACCGGGCCCTTAACCCGGGCGCGCACCCGGGCCGTCCGCTCCGCCATCAGCCATAATCCCCCGGCCACAATCGCGTCCTCGGGCGGCTCGAGGACGGCCGACTCTACGCCTTCCTGGCGCAGGAACGCCAGGCTGGTCTTGACCAGCGCGCCTAGCGCGGTTTGGTAAGTAAGGTCGAAAGGCAGGTACATGGCCCGGTGCCCGCCCACATCCACCGCCACCCCGGCCACCTCACCGATGCTGTTGAACAGGATGGGCACAGCCGGGGGCATGGGGTGCAGCGTAACATGGTTGGAGGCTCTGAACTGGAGGGATTCGCCCATAAGTAGATCGCTCCTGAGCCGCCGGGGCGAACCTACCCTGACGTGGAACACCTCCTGGAAAAGTTCTCTACCATAAAAGTTGCGGAAGTTGAGGGAAGCGAGAAAGAGCCGGCCGCCCCGCTTCAGGAAGTCGCGCAAGGCCGCATCCACCGGCCAATCCATCCTATTTCTCCCTTTCTCCAACCAGAAGACCACACTTCCCTCGTCCGCGGCTTCCTTCAGGATGGTCTCGTACGCCTGAGTCTCCTGGGACTCCACATCAAGGAAATAGGCCGTTGTCCCCAGCTCTTGCGTCACGTCCGCAAAGAGGGTGTGCAGGCGGATTTTCTCCCAAGGGGAATAGTCCTCGTCCAGGAAGACCAGAACCGGCGGCGCGGGCGGGTCGGCCAGAATAGCGCTCGCCAGCAGCACGGTCGGACTGAAACCCAACGGTATCGCAATAGAAAGTATCATCCATCGAGTCATATCTTTATCCTCCTACTCAAGGGATGGGACCATCGTTCCCGTTCTTGACGCGGGCTTGGGAAGCGATAGGTGTTTTCACCGGGCCGGCCACCTTGGCCGCCGGACCGGCGAGGACCGCGTCCGGTAAGGCCCCGGCCCGGGTTGCCGCGCCCAGCGCGCCCAGCACAACGAGGGTGAGCACAAGCCGCATGGGTCTCTCCTCATCGGGGATGGCTTCTCAGGCCACCGCATGAGGACAGTATCCAGCTAAAAATAAGACAGATGGACCACTGCCGCCAATCCAAAAAGGTAGAGAGCACTACGCCGGAGCGACCAAGAGATACATCGTAGCAATTTAACGCACATACCTGAGGACGCGATCCGCCCCCGCCTCCGGGATGGCAAAGGGCCCTTCCAATTCCCGCCGATAAACCACCCACAGATGCCGCCCCGCACGGGTGTGGACCCACAGCCCCCAGACCCCCTCCGGCAACTCCTCTTCGACCGGGCGAACCTGTTCGACCAGGCGCTCTTGCCACCAGGGGTGCACCAGGGCCACAAAGGTGGTGTGCCGGGCCCGGCGCCGGCGGATGAGGAGGGCGCTTTGTTCCGCCGCCGGGTTGAGGGGCACCTGCCCCTGGATGATGCGGGTGTCCTCCTCGCAGGGAAGGACCAGGTCCACGTGGCCCTCGGGCAGGCCCCACTGGAGCCGGACCGGGCCTTCCGGGTCCGCTGCGACGGGGTTGGAGACGTGCTCGTAACCATCGCCCTTTAGTTGCACCTCCTGCTTTTGAGCAAGTCCCTGCTCTACTTCCGGACTCGCATTAAAACGGCACACCCAGTCGATCTGGCGCTCGCCCTGGCACGCCACCTGGAAAAAATCGAGGAAATAGGTTTCCATCCACAGGATGACGCGGCGCATGGCAACTCCCTGGTAGGGCGCTTCCTCCCAGTTGACCCGGGCATCGGCTACCCCAAAGGGGCTGTCAGTGCCGCTGTCAAAGGCCTGCAGCCGCCCCGCGGCCTCGGGCTGCGAACACCCATCCACCACCACGGTATTGTGGCTCAGGGTCTGGCGGTACCAGGACTCGTGCAGGTCCATGCCGTACCCGGGGGTGCCCAGATCCGGCGCCAGCGGATGCCCTCCGGCGTAGAACGAGAGGCCCAGCTTGTCCGGGTGGCCGTGGCTGCCCCCGTGGGGGCCGTACTTCAGCAAGAGGTGATTGCGCCAGGCCGGCTTCCCGGAGCGCAACAGGGCCAGGCCCGAAGGCTCCAGGCTGACCCCGCCCATCCCGGGCTCGGCCGCACCCCCAGGCAGCTCGCGGCCGTAGAGCAGGGCCTCCACCGAAGCGCGAGGCCGATCCTTGTAATTGCCTTCGAGCACCCAGGCGAATTCGGGATCCCCGTACCAGCCATAGGCGACCTCGTAGAGGGCCGCGGCCGGGGGCACCCCGTGGCATACGTCCCCCAGCAGGGAGGTGAAAAACCAGCAGTCGTTGGTGGCCGGCAGCCGCAAGTCCGGAGCGGCCAGGACCACCGGGGTGCGGAACATCTGCCGCAGCCGTCCGGCCTGGCCCAGCGAAGGGTCCATGGCCTCGGCCATCTGGGCCTGGCTCAAAAGGGCGGCCAGGGCGTAAAAGTGGTAACTCGAAGACCCCTCCCACCACAATCCATCCGCCCCTATCCCCTCCTCGAGCTGGTGGCGAAAGCCGAATTCCTCTTCCACTGCCGTGCGTACGAAATCGGGCTCGTCCAGGCAGATCCCCACCCCCCCGATGGCCGCGTTGTGCCAGCACTCGATGTTGTGGATCTCCCAGTACTTCTGGGCAACGATGTGTACTGCGGCCGGCCGCAGCAGCTTTTCCTCTACCTCCTCCTGCGCGTTTGCGTCCAGGTCCCCCCGCACCAGGTCGTAGGCCCGGACCAGGGGGATCAACCACACCGCCTCGTCCAGAGACTGGAAGGTGGCCCGCCCCCTTGCCCGGGGACGCGGATCGCGGCTCGGTTCGTAGGCAGCGTAGCGCCGGGCGTACCCCAGGAGGATCTCCTCCACCCGCTGACAACAGGTCTGGTCCTGGTCCACGTGCCACAGGAGCGCCAGCTTGAAGGCCTGGGCCGAGAGCCGGTTGTTGACGAACCAGCGCCAGGCCGCATCGTAGGGCTGCCCGGAAAAAACCTCTCCGTCCCGGGGGCAGCAATGCGCCCGGGGCCGGTCCGGGTCGAAGCGCAGCTCCACCCCGTGCCGCGGACAGAAGTAGTCGTGGTAGAATCCGGCCTGCTGGTCGGGGAGGTCCATCCGCAGGGCCAGAAATTCCCGGGCCTCTTGCCGCAGGCGGGCGCAGGCGGGTTCGTACTCCCCACTCCGGATCCGCTCCGCCAGGGTGTCCAGGCGCTTTTTGCTCATCAAACGCATCTACTCGGTTCCCGTACTCCTGCAGCCCCAAAGATGGATGACGTCCATCGTATCGAGCAGAGTGCCCGTTGGCATGATTATTCTCCTAGGCGGCGACTCCACGAAAGACAGGTTTACATATGTGTTCGGGAGCAAAACACGCGAGGTGTTTCAAGGCTACAATTTTTTCAATTCGTTGACAATTTGAGCAGAAGGCAGACGGGTATCAAACTTCGCGTCGATGAATTTCCAGGCGATTCTGCCATTTTCATCAACAACGAAAGTAGCGGGACGTGCTATATCAGTATTACTCGGGTCAACCACGTTGTATGCAGAGATAGTTTGTAAATCCTCGTCCGAGAGTAGAAGATAGGTTATTTGGAGCGACTGCTGTGTCGCAGCCACCAGAGACGTTGGATCCGCACTAATTGCAATCAGTTCAGCACCCTCTGCTTGAATAGCTTTATACCCTTCTTGCAACTCACCGAGTTGCATTTGGCAGAAGCTTCACGTCCCAGTGCGATAGAAGACGAGTACCACCTCTTTGCCGATATAGTCGGCGAGATTGTGGAAATTTCCATCGCTATCCGGGAGCGAAAATGCTGGTGCATCTACACCGATTTCCAACCCTTCCCCTGGAGGCAACTGTTCCGATATGTCCTTTTGTGGATCTGACGATACGACCTCGGATGCTTTGTTTGCTTTAATACAAGCAAAGCACATAAGCGTCGCGGTGATTAGGCCAACGCAGGCAAGTTCATTAATAAGTTTAGGCTTCATATCTCCTGCCTCCTTTCATCTGCTTGTGATTGCATCCATTGGCGAACATCGGCGCTCATCTTTTCAAGAATCGGTTGTCCGGTAGCCCCACAGGTATGTTCGACCCGGGCACGGACGCCGATTACCACCTCTTTTTGCTTTCTTATAATAATCAGGTAACCGCCAAGGGGAAAGCTTGTCAGGATACTTAATCAGAGATTCCACTGGCTAAGCTCACGCGTGCTCCGCAGCATAAGCTGTTCGGTACACGTCTCGAGCGGTTCATCCAGGACATTTAGGCTATGGCAAACAATTGTCCCCCTCTCGGTGAAGGGGGTCATCAATAGGCAGTTTACTCCATGAAGACTTTTCATCTAAAGACACTCCTTTCGATTTTTCGCTTTCTTTTACGATCAGAAATATATTCGTTAATCCCTCTCCGCCAAGAAGAGGCCGTGGACCTCGCAATTACCATCCGTGTAGGATGTATAGTAGACACAGAAGAGATCGCCGCTGGGCAGGCGGACTAGCGAGGGGTAGCCACAGTTCCAGCAGGAAACAAAACCGTACTGCGAGCCCTGTCGAAGGACCTGCAAACGACCATCAGGGAGCTTGTCTGACCCTTGCGTGCGCTCAGCGCCTTGACAGAAGCCAAAAAGGGGCCTTATTCTACCCATACTTTCTATCGCAAACGCTGGACGGGCACGGAGACCTTTCATCGGGACGGCCCTGCCCCATCTGGGCATGGGCGACGGTCAGTTGCGCACCGGCGAGGGCCAGACCCGGCACCTGTACCTGGTGAGGTTGACGCACCGTCTCCTCATGGCCCAGATGGGGCAGGGCCGTGCGAGTGGCTGGGCTCATACCGTGCTGACGACCATCGGCCAAGCCGGTCGAGCCGTGTCGCGAGAAACGCTCAGTAAAACCATCCATTGGGCAGTCGACAAGGCCACAACGCTGGGGTGGAATCAGCAACGGATCGTCACCTACCTCGAACTGGTCTAAACCGGAGTTTGCAAAAGTCCAGCTTAAAGGAAGAATCCTCATGCAGATTTCCAGCCAGAAAGTCGTCACCATAGATTATACCCTTACCGACAATCAGAACGCCGTCCTCGACAGCTCCGAAGGCGGCGAACCCCTCGCCTATATCCACGGCATCGGCAACCTGATCCCTGGCCTGGAAAACGCCCTCGAGGGAAAGGCCGCAGGCGATGCCTTCAGGGTCGCCATCCAACCCGACCAAGCCTACGGCGAACGCCGGGAAAATCTGGTGCAGACCCTCCCACGCCAGCACTTCGACGGCGTCGACAACCTGGAAGTGGGCATGCAGTTTCAAGCCTCCACCCAGGACGGCGACACCCAGATCGTAACCGTGGTCGCCATCCAGGGCGATCAGGTCACCGTGGACGGCAACCATCCCCTGGCCGGCCAAACCCTCAACTTTGAGGTCTTGGTGGTAGAGGTGCGCGACGCCACCGCCGAGGAACTGGAACACGGCCACGTCCACGGTCCGGGGGGACACCACCACTGAAAATTTAGGAGCCGGCATTTAGAAGGCTTCTTAGACTCTTCTAACCCAACACCAACAGGCCCGCATCCCCGGGCGGACATATCTATGCGAGCATACCCGAAGATGGTGCCGAATTCGCCGCCCGTCGGGATGCTCTTGCGCACCGCGAGAGCCTCTTTTATCTTTGCAGTTCAGGCAAGGGAACACTGAGGAAAGGACGACAACATGGGCCACTATGTCTACATTCCGACCGGAGACGAGGCCAGACTGCAGATTCACGAGCTCGATCCCGGGTCGGGCAGGCTGAGGCTGGCAACGGAAATCGAGCTCCGGGGTGTGGGGTACGCCTCGTGCACCGATCCAGACCGAAAGTACCTGTACGTGACCACGCGCGATGAAGCGGACATCGCCGTGGCCACCTACGGCATCGATCCCGGCAGCGGCGACCTGACGCTGATCGGCGAGGTCGATTTGGCAGGCCACCATCCCTGCTATCTGTCTACCGACCGCACAGGCCGCTTTCTGCTCGCCGCCTACTACAGCGACGGGTTGGTCACGGTGCATCCGGTCGGCACCGACGGGGCCGCACACGGCCCGCCGGCCGACCGCCGCGAAACCGAGCGCTACGCCCACTGGGTGGCCACCGACCCGTCGAACCGCTACGCCTTCGTGCCCCATGTGGCCGCGGCGAACTCGATCTACCAGTTCAGATTCGACGAGACCACCGGCAAGCTGACGCCCAACGCGGTGCCCAAAATCGCGGCGGGGCCGGGCCAGGGGCCGCGCAACATGGCTTTTCACCCGAAGCTCGATGTGGTGTACGCCGACAACGAGCAGGAGTGCAGCGTTACCGTCTATCATCTCGACCGGTCAAACGGCACCCTGAAAGCCGGGCAGACGGTGTCGACCCTACCGGAGGAGGGGTTCGAGGGTGAGAAGTCGAACGCGCAGCTGCACCTGCACCCGGATGGGCGCGCGGTGTACGCCTCGAACCGGGGTCCCGACAGCATCGCCATGTTCTCGATTGATCCCGAGAGCGGGGCGATCACCTCGCTGGGCCAGCAGCCGGCTCAAAAGATCCCGCGCTCGTTCGGAATCAACGGCGACGGCGACTTCCTGATTTCGGGCGCCGACCAGTCCACCATCCTGACGTCCTTCAGGATCGGCGCCGGCGGTGCCCTGGAGCTCGTGGAGGAGTGCGACATCGGGGCGACGTGCGCGTGGGTTCTGCCGGTGAAAACCGGGTAGTGGCGGCAGAGGCTGCAAGCGGCGTATACAGCGTTGCCCTCAGTCGCCCTATTTGGTCATGGCCTCCTTCGGACGCCTTGTATACGCCGATTTCGCTCGCGCTCGGGACACACCGGGAATTTTAAGAAGGCTTCTTAGAAGACCTCTCATGGGTATTACCGCCCCTTCACAGCCAGGGCTCACCTGGTCGGGGCCCGGGCTCTGGCTCTCTCGTAGATGTGCCTGAAGTGGTTCTCGTCCCGGGGCAAGCGCGCCACGGCCTGCTCCAGGACTTCCTCTGCCTGCTGGACTTCTCCCGCCTCAAGGTGGTACCCGATCAACTCAAGATAGGCCATCCGCTCCTCGGGGTTGGCGCGCAGGGCCTCCTGATAGGCCCGCAGGGCAGCGGGCCACTCTTTCAGGGCGCGACGGGCACGCGCCAGGTTGATCCAGATCTTGGCCTGATCCGGATGCTCCTGCGCGACCCGCTCAAAGGCGCGGGCCGCTCTCTCCATCTCGCCCCGCGTGCCGAGCACAACTCCCAGGTTGAGCCAGGCCTGCCAGTAGGTGGAGTCCAGGAGCACGGCCTGCTCGAGGGCCCGTTGGGCCCGGTCCAGCTGCCGGTCCTGGGCCAGGGCCATGCCCAGGTTGTAGTGGATCGCCGCGTTTCCTCCCATGTCCATGGGCGCGAGCCGGAAGTTCGCGGCCCCGGCAAAGACGACCCCGACCGCCAGGGCCAGGCCGGCCCTTTTGAAGCGGTGCGCCCGCAGGCAGGCGTAAATCCAGTGACCGCCGTGGGCCGCGAAGAGCAGCAGCAGGGGAAGGAGAGGGACGCGATACCGGGCGGTGGGAAAGAAGGCGACTACTGAAAGGGCGTACACCGCGATGAAGAGCGCCGGCAGGGAGAACCCCTGATGGCGGAGGGCCAGCAGCAGCCCCAGCAGGGCCAGCGGAGCCGCGATTCCGGAGGGGAAGGCCACGCCCCACTTCCACAGGGTCGCAGCCAGGATGGAGGAGTAATTCCGCCAGAAGTAGATGTCCTGGTTGCGCCCGATCTCATCGCCGTGCCAGAACAGGAAGAGCTTCCTGGCCAGCAGGCCGAGGTAATCGAGGGGCTGCGAGCGGATATAGTCCCAGGATCGGGCGAAGAAGAAACGCGACCAACGCGAAGGCTGCTCAATGCCGGCCTTGCGGGGCATGCTGACTACATTGTCCCACTCCAGGCCGGGCCGCGCGTTGACGGTGCGGTCGTAGTCCGGGTTGTTGCCGACATAGAAGTTTATCCCGGCGTTGTAGGAGATGAGCACGGTGTCCCCGCCGATGGCGTAGTTGCGCAGGGCCACGGGCGCGATCACCACGGCGGTGCCCAGCAGGAATATCCCGGCCCGGTGCAGGGCCGGCAACAGGCCGCGCCGGCGCAGGTCCCACCAGCTCCACGCGGCCCCGGCCAGGACAAAGCTCAGGACCGTGGGCACGGCCAGGACTCCCAGTCCGAAGACCAGGCCGGCACTCAGGAAACCCCAGGGAGAGGGGCGCTGGAGGCTGCGCAGCAGCAGCCCCAGGCCGGCCAGGTCGAGGAAGGTGGCCAGGGAGGCGGGCAGGAGTTCGCCGTCGAAGAAGATGAGGGGGCCGCACAGGGCCGCGGCCAGGGCCGCGACCGCGGCCACCAAGGGCTGGAAAACCCGCCGGCCGATCCAGTAGAGCAGGGCGCAGGTCAGGGCCCCGAACAGGGCCTGGAAAAGGCGCGCAGCCTGGAAGAAGGACTGGGGGAAGAGGAGCTTTACAAGGCCGAGGAAGTAGGGGTAGAGCGGCGGCGGCCAGAACGGCCCCTCGCCCTCGCCGCGCCCCAGCCAGTTGCCGGCCGCCAGGCGCCCGGCATGTTGACCGTAGGTCAGGGAGTCCACCGCGGGGTGCGCGAACAGCGGACTGGAATCGATTCCCAGGACATAGAGCAGGCGGAGGGCCAGGGCCAGCAGGAAAGCGATCCAGAACCATTCCGGCGCCCTGCTGGGGCTGCGGCCCAATAGAACTGCTGCTCGCTCCTGCCAGGTCTCGTCTCGCTCCCCGCGCGCCCGGGTGGCCCCGCAACGGGAGCCGGGGCCGCCTACTCGCATTTCCTCCCGCTGTGGGGGGCAATGTAGCGGTTGGTCCCGCCCATGTCAATGCCGGTGTTTGTTGCCCACGGCGGGCCCAGGGTGGGTACACCCACGGTTGATTGTGTCCGTGCCAACGGCTATATTCATGCGCCTCCACTCGAACAGCCTGAGGAGTATAGCCATGACGGTCACCATTGAAGCGCGCGAGTCTGCGCCCACCCCACCAGCATGGGCAGTCCTTCAGCGCCAGCTGTTTGACGCGATTGAAGAGGCCGGACCCAAGGTACTGGAAAGATACACCCGGACGGATGGCAACCTGCTCTGGCCCCCCAGTCCTGATTTTCAGAGCATCGACGCGCTGGACGACTGCTATGAAAGCTTCCACAACTGGCCGCTCTTCTACCTGCTCGGGGGCAACGATCGGTTCCTCACGGACGCTCAGCGGGAATTCGAGATCATCACCGGGGCGATGAGTCACCACGACACGGGGCATGGCTATCCCATGGTGGTGAAGGAGTATCAGCCGGGCTACGACTGGTTCCACCAGGGGGAAGGCAACTACCTTTTCTACATGCTCTGCATGGCCAATCCGGACAATCCCGCCAACGCCGAGCGCGCCCGACGGTTCGCAGGGCTGTTCCTCAACGAAGATCCCGAAGCGCCCAACTACGACCCGCAAAACCGGATCATCCGCTGTGCGAGAAACGGCAGCATGGGGCCGGCTTACTGGACCTTCGGGGACACGCCCCACTGGCCCTATCCTGGATACAACCTGCCTTTCTACGATGTGCCGGGATGCACCAATCACGAGGCGGTGGCCAGCGATCCCGCCTTGGCCGAGCGGCTGGGCCAGGCCATGTGCGAGCGCCAGGGCCGGGGAGACGCCGTGGCCAACCTCCTGGCAACAGGTCTGGTTGCCAACGCCTACCTGCTGACGGGAGAGGAGAAGTACCGGAAATGGGTCCTGGAGTACACCGAGGCCTGGATGGAGCGCGCCGAAGCGAACCACGGCATTGTACCCGACAACGTTGGGTTGTCCGGTGTAGTCGGTGAATACACCAACGGCAAGTGGTACGGATCGAGCTATGGCTGGGCCTGGCCCCACGGGTGGCACAGCGTGGGGCAAGCGGTCGGCGTCGCGGCCCAGAACGCCGCCCTGCTGACGGGGAACCTGGATTACATGGATTTTGCGAGGTCGCAGATCGATGTGCTAATTTCCCGCAGCATCGAGCGCGACGATCAGCTGTACGTGCCGCACAAGTACGATGATCCCGGCAGGGTCAACTATGAGCCGGGCATGTGGATGCAATATCCGATCACGAAGGAAGACGGCACCGCCCTGCAGCAAGACGGCTGGTTCGAGTTCATGCCGATCTACCCGTCCGATATTGCCCATCTCTGGTGCATGTCGATGACGGCGGGGGATTCACAGCGGTTCGAGCAGACCCGCAAGAAGACCGGCGACCCGTTCGCCATCAATTCTTGGCACCATACCAAAGACCAGGGCGGGCACGATTGGGGGTGGCTGGCCTACCTGCACGGAGATTTCGACGAGTATCCCGAGAGGATTCTCAAACACAACCTCGGCCAGGTTCAGGCGCGCCTGGACTTCATGGCGCAGGACCAGGAAGATCCCGCACACTACTCGGACGCCTATTTTCAGCGGCGGAATCCGGTCGCGTGTGAAGGCCTGGTGCAACTTACCCTCGGCGCACCGCTGCCCCATTACAATGGGGGATTACTGGTCGCGAGACTGCGTCACTTCGACGCCCAACGTCGACGTCCAGGGCTTCCACCGGACGTGGCGGCGCTGGTCTCGCGGATGACCGAAGAGAAGGCCGAACTGACCCTGGTGAACCTGAGTGCGTCGGATCACCGGGAGCTACTGGTCCAAGCAGGAGGCATGGGAGAACACGAATTCACCGAAGTGGGGGCCGATCGAGCTCCTCAACACACCCCTGTGAACGGCACGACCCTCGAGATAGGCTTACCCCCAGGCACCCAAATCAAGCTCGAACTGGGCATGAAACGCTTTGTCCACCACCCAACCCTGGCACTTCCGTGGTGAGAGGGAGCCGCATCTCCCCGGGCGCTGCCGCTGTCCGGCTTCACTGCCAAATATCATCGATGGTGGCCCTCTCCTGTTCGACCTCCTCGAACCAGGATTCGAGTTCCCGGAGCAGTCTGTCGAGGTACTCCTCACTTGAGCAACAAGATCCGGCGGGTCTGTTGGTGGGAGCCGGCCTGCAAACGATACAGGTACACCCCGCTGCCCACGGCTCTTCCTTCCTTGTCCCGTCCATCCCACTCGATCCGGTAAGAGCCGGCCCTTTGCTCCTGATGCACCAGCCGTCGCACCGGCTGACCGGCCACATTGTAGATGGTCAGCTGCACCCAGGCCCTTTGCGGCAACTGGTAGGGGAGGATGGTGCGGGCATTGAAGGGATTGGGGTAGTTCGGCCCCAGCGCAAAGACCCCCGGCAATCCAACCGCCGCCGCCACCGACGTGGGCAGATCCGCCCGCCGCCACCGCAAGAGCTGATCAACCCCTACCTCGACCTGGATGCCCTCCTGTCCGTCCGGCCAGACCACCCGCAAGGTATCCACTTCCCCCCGAAACCCCAGCCCAAAATACACCCTCGGCGCCACCTGGCTGCCATACCCGTAGCCCGAGTGCACCTGCCGGTGCTGTCGCAAGGACCCGGCCACCACCTCGATCCGGGCGCCTAACCCGTGCCGGTTGAGCCCCCCCTGCTCCAGGGCCACCTGCAACCAGTGGTGGGGACCCGCCGGGTTGCGGTAGAGCCGGCTGCCCCGCACATCGGCCACCAGCCAGTCCACATCCCCATCCCCGTCGATGTCCCCGTAGCTCAGAGCCTGCCCGTCGCTTTGAGGCTGCAACCCCAGCAACGCCCCCACCGGCCAGAACGCTCCGGCCTGGTTCTGATACACCTCATCGCCGCCCTGGCCTCCTACCGCGGTGGTGGCCAGGTCCACAGCCCCGTCCCCGTCGTAGTCGAAAAACGCCGCCCCCATGCTCCTCCGGCCCACCGCCGCGGCCGCCACCGGTGCAAACAGGCCGGGGCCCTCATTGTGGTAGAGCCGGTTGGCCGCCCAGTTGTTGGCCACGAACAGATCCGCATCCCCGTCCCCATCCACATCCCCAAACACCGCTCCCAGGTCGCCGTCGAACCGGGCCAACCCCGCCGCCGCGCTCTCGTCCACAAAGCCCAACTGCCCGGTCTCGGCCCCCTCATTGCGGTAGAGCCGGCTGCCGCCCTGGACATTGGCCACGAACAGGTCCACGTCGCCGTCCCCGTCCACGTCCCCCAGGGCCAGCCCCCGACCCCAGCGCGTATCGGCCAGGCCCACCGCCGCGGCCGCTTCGCGGAAACGCGGCGTGACCCGGGCGTGGGCCCCCGGAGGGGGCGCGCCGGCCTCATGGCGGAAAAAGCGGTTCACCTTGGTGGCGTTGACCAGGTACAGATCCAGGTCCCCGTCCCCCTCGGCATCGAAAAACGCGGCGCTTGAGCCCGAATACTTATCGGCCAGGGGGGCCAGGGGCTGCGGATCGGCCTCCAGCGCGGCGGTCACCTCGACAAAGGTGCCCCCGTCGTTGCGCAACATGCGATTGGGCGCGGCCTGGACCAGGTACAGATCCAGGTCCCCGTCCCCGTCGTAATCGCCCAGGGCCAGCCCCCGGCCCCGGTCCTGGATGGCCAACCCGGCCGCTTCGGCCTGGTCGGTAAAGCCGTCGCCCTCGTTGCGCAGTAGCGCGTTGGCCCGCCCCCCCCGGCGCACCAGGTACGCGTCCAGATCCCCGTCCCCGTCGTAGTCGAACAAGGCCGCCCCCTGGCCATACGACACCGCCGCCTCTGGCAGGGCGGCTTGCTCGAAGGGCGGGCCCACGTCCAGCAGGTGGAACGACAGGGCCGGCTGGTAGATCAGGTGCCCCTGACCGGTGGGATCCAGGCCCAGGCGGATCTGGTAGGGGCCCGGCCTCTGAGGAGTCCACGCCGGCAGGGCCACCGTCCGCACGGCGTGACCTTTGAGAGGGGGCTCTTCCTGGTCAAACGCGGCCACCACCTCTTGGTCCTGGAGGATCTGGTAGCCCACCTGAAATGCCTCCGATCCTCCGCCGCCGGCATTGACAACCACGGCCTGGGGGGCAAACGGCCGCAGCGCTCGCAGCGGGCTGAAGTCCGCCGGCTCCAGCAGCAGCCGAACCCGGCCCTCGGCCCGGTGCAGAAGCGGCAGGGTAGCGGCCAACAGAGTGCGGATTGACGCCCGGGTGATGCGTCCCATGTCAAAGGGCAGGTAAATTGCCCGGTGGGCCTCCTCCTCCACGTACAGACCGGCTACCTCGCCCGTTTCATCCCGCAACAGGGGCACGGCCTCGAGCCCGGGCCGGAGCACGGCGTGGTTGACGGTCAGGGCCACGGCGGTGCCGGTCAGCAACCCCGCGGCCTGGAGGGAGGTGTCATTTCCCCTAAAGTCGATTTCAGTGTGGAAGAGATCGGCCAGAAGGCCGCTGATCTGTTTGGCAGAACGCGAGGCTATGAGCAGCCGCCCTCCCCTGGCTAAAAAGCGGCGAAAGGCCGCCTGGCTGCCCTGGTCCAGATGCATGCCCAGCCACAGCACCAGTTTGTCCGCGCCCCGGTGCTGGCCCAGCAGGGCCTCGTACAGGGCCTCGTTCTCTGCGATCAAATCCAAATCCACCAAGTTGGCTTCCAGGCCCATCTCCTGGAGCACGGGGTCGAGGCTTTCCTGGAGAGCCCCTTTCTGTTGCTCGTTGTACTGGTCGCCCACCAGCACCAGCACCCCCCGCTCGGACAACACCCGCACCACCCACACACTGGCGCCGTTGAGCAGACTCTGGTGGTCCGCGGTGCGCAGCTGCACGAAAAGCTGGTAGTGACGCGGATCGGGCGGCTCGAAGGTGGCTGCGAAAACCTGCTCGCCGGCCTGCTCTTCTACCCGCTGCATGGGCACCTGCATCACCGGCTTCATCTCGGGTGTGGTGTAGACCTGCAGGTCCGCCGCCGCGACCGGGCCCTTAACCCGGGCCCGCACCCGGGCCGTCCGCTCCGCCATCAGCCATAATCCTTCGTCGGCCACGACCACGTTCTCGGACGGTTCGAGGACGGCCTTTTCTACGCCTTCCTGGCGCAGGAACGCCAGGCTGGTCTTGAGCAGCGAGCCTAGCGTGGTTTGGTGAGTAAGGTCGAAAGGCAGGTACATGGCCCGGTACCCGGCCACATCCACCGCCACCCCGGCCACCTCACCTGTGCTGTTGAACAGGATGGGCACAGCCGGGTGCATGGGCTCTAGCCAGTAATGGAGAGCGCTAAACCCTGGGAAGGATGCGCCCAGCAGCGGGATGTGGAGCAGATCGGACCGAGGGCCCCTAGATACCTTGACGTGGAACACCTCCTGGAAAAGTTCTCTACCATAAAAGGAGTGGAAGTTGGAGGAAGCGAGAAAGAGCCGGCCGCCCCGCTTCAGGAAGTCGCGCAAGGCCGCATCCACCGGCCAATCCATCCTATTTCTCCCTTTCTTCAACCAGAAGACCACACTTCCCTCGTCCGCGGCTTGCCTCAAGATGGTTTCGTACGCCCGACCCTCCTGGGACGCCACATCAAGGAAATAGGCCGTTGTCCCCTGCTCTTGGGTCATGTCTGCAAAGAGGGTGCGCAGGCGGCTCTTCTCCCCAGAGGAATAGCCCTCGTCCAGGAAGACCAGAACCGGCGCGGACTGATCGGCCAGAATGGCGCTCGCCAGCAGCACAGTCGAACTGAATACCTCTTCGCCCGCGCTGCTGCGCACCCGCGGCACCAGCCGGTAGAATCCGGCTCCGGGCGGCTGGAACGTCCCCGCAAAGACTAGCTCGGGCCCCCCCTCCTCAAGCCGCAGGGGAATTTCGCTCTGGGGCGCCGGCGCTCCCAGCGCATAAACCACTAGATCCAGCCTCTCCACCTCGTCCTGGGCCACAACTCGGATGGGGTTGGGCCGGTCCGGGTAGAGGGCCACGGCCTGGTCGACCACGGCGCGGCCGGGCACCTCGAAGCGGAGCTGGGGCGCTGGGTAGCGGCCCTCCACCCGGAACGAGAACGTGTCCTGCGCCAGGACGTCTCCGATCCGACCCCTTTCTTCTGCGCCCACCGTCAGGATAAAATAGACCTCTTCGCCCGGTCGGGCCTCCGGACTCAAGGTCAGGGGGGGCACCTGCAGGGCGTGTCTGCCGCCGGCGTAAAGCGCAAAGCCTTCGCGGTGCCGCCACCAGCGGGACCCGGTGCTCCGCCAGGCTGGGTAGACCCTGGCAGGGGGGAGGCAGCTCAGTTCGACCAACAGCTTGCGGTACATCTCCAGGGACCCGTTGCCCACCTCGACCTCCAGCTGGAAGGTCTCGCCCGGCGCCAGCCGGCCGTCGCCGTTGCCGGCCGTGGTCAGACCGGCCTGATCTACCAGGTGGAACTTCGTCTGCAGACCCCGTCGCCCCGCCCCGGAGAGAGCATCCGGAAAGACAAAGCCGTGCTCGACCTGGCGCAGTTCATAGCGGCCGTCAGGGAACAGGATGGATTTCTCCACGGCCGGGTCGAGCACGATGCCGTACCAGCGCTCCGCCGGCTTCAGGGCCTCGAATATGACTTTGTCGCCGCCGGCCGCCGCGCTCCTGCGTCGGCCGGCGATGGAGAAGTTGCCCTGGAGGTGCAGTTCAATCAGGCTCGGGTCCCGCCCCTCGCCCCGCCGGTCCCTGCCGGCAAAGCGCACCCGGGCCGGAGGGTAGACCACCAAAGCGCCCTCTGGCGCCACCCGTAGATCTCCGTCCACCAGCACCGTCCCCGACCAGTGCACTGCCTCGGTGATGGTCCCCGACCAGCGCGGATAGACCACCTCGACCTGCATCTTTTCGCCCTGCCGCTGCATGGCCAGCGCCAACCCGGTCGAGGCTGCGGACAACAGACCCTGTGGATCAGTGGAAGGGTTGGTATCCATTGCCAGCCGGGTGAAGCGCACCCCGTCGAACACATCCGTGGCATCCCCCAAGTTGCCCTGGTGGGTCTGGCGATACGAGGTATCGTGGGCCCAAAAGTCCAGGTTGTCCCGCCCGTGCCGGCCGTCGGCCGCCTGGCCAGTCGGATAGCCGGCGTCCTGGTAGAGCCCATCAGCGCACACCAGGTCCACCTGCTTGGCCTGCTCGTCGTCGTTAAAGTAGCTCGGCTGGATGTGCCACACCAAAAGGCCCTCGGCCGGCAGGTGGCGGTTGTAATAGGTCGAGCCCCGCACCCGCTGCTCCAGCAGCAGATACTCCTGGAAGCGCCAAGACCAGCTGGTCGTGGTGACCTGCAGCGGGATCTTGACCACGGAACCACCGGCGTGCACATCCGTCACTTCCAGGCTGGCCACATCCCCCTCCACTTCCACCAGCCGGCCGGCAGCCCCCCCGAGCCAGCCCAGTTGCTCCAGGCTCCAGGCACTGAAGGGATTGGGACCGTCGTTCCCGTTCCACCCATGGGCCCCCCAGCCCATCAGCCCCCATTGGCCTATCCCGGCGCTGTCCTCGGCCGGCGTGTCATACGCCTGGTCGTACAGATCCGGCAAGCCCAGGGCGTGGCCGAACTCGTGCGCCATGACACCCACGGTCTGCGCAAAGCTGCCCTCCCGCGAGATGGCCCCGCCTTCCGTGCCACCGTTTACCTGGATGGCCGCGCCGGTGCGGCCCAGGCGCTGGGACGTATACAGCACCGGTGGCCCCAACCGGGCAATGCCGGTGGCCCTGCCGCGCAGAAACCCCGGGGGGGTGGAGCGCACCTTGACATACAGATAGTCCACCCAGCCGTCGTCGTCGCCCGAGTCGGGCACCCCGTCCGGCCCGTCGTTGTCGAACCGCCGCAGGTCCACCTCCTCGTCTACCTGCGCCAGGATCTCCTGCACAAACCTATCGAAGCGGCCCGGCTTATCCGCACTCTCGGCCAGGTAGGCCGCGGCCGGCTGGCGCGCGCGGTAGCGCCGGGGGGCCACCTCGCCCTCGACCTGGAAGCGGCCCAGGGACATGGTCTGGTAGAAGTGGGCCATGCTGCCGGGCCGGGCCGGATCGAACAGATCCGGGGTGTAGGCCGGGATGGTCTCGTCGCCGGGGGCCTCGTCCCGGAACTGGGCAAAGACCACCAGGATCTTGACGCGGTCCTGGGAAACGATAGGCGTTTTCACCGGGACGGCCACCTTGGCCGCCGGCCCGGAACCGGCAGGCTGCACCCGGTGAGTGCCACAGACAAAACCCTGGTCCTCGGGAAGAGTATCGGCTCCCAGGTCCGGGGGCCCGACCAGGCCGTAGAACAGGGCAAGCGGGAGGAGCATCAAGCAGGGCATAGAGGAAAGCTCAGGTTGGGGATGGAGTCTTCCACTTCTACCTTGAATTTAGTTTTTTTCCGGCCGCTCCCCAAATCGTTTTTGTCACGCCGGTTGACGCTGTTGCCCGGCCCCCTGCCGACGCCTGTGGTTCCTGGCGTAGGGGGTCTCGATCCCGTGCCGCCGGCAGGCCCTGCTGAAACTGGCCGGGGCTATGCCCAGGGCCTGGCTCGCCTCTTTGTTGCTCTTGTAAATCCGCGCCACGCGTTCCAGCTGTTCTCGAGCTATTTCCTGCATTTTTTACCTTTCTGTTCAAGTGGCAATCGGCGCACCATTCCTTACTTTTTATTCCCCATTCGGGATGCATCTACCGAGTCAGACCACAAAAAAAGCTGCAGGCCTCCGGGGAGCGCCTGCAGCCAAAAAAAACCGTAGGGAAAATTCCCTACGGTTTAAAAGAAAGTATTTTCGCTTTCTCAACCTCCGGGATCCTCCCAGGCTGCAGGCTGTGTCCAGATATCCTGGCCTGCGTCTTCGCGCTTATCCGCGCCGACGAAGTATTTAGACACTGGATCTACCTGCCGATTCCGACGCCCATCGAGGGAACGCTTTAGATCGGCCAACCCGATGCCGGGCATGGAATCAGGCATCACCTTAGACACAGGGGTAGCCTTTCGAAACCCAATGGATCCGCCCGTTTTGGTACAACACCTCGGCAGATTCTGGGAAA
Source organism: Candidatus Latescibacterota bacterium (assembly GCA_965219385.1). GTDB lineage: Bacteria > Latescibacterota > UBA2968 > UBA8231 > UBA8231 > CBDCNM01. The sequence continues at coordinate 494,890 of CBDCNM010000002.1, forward strand.
AACAGAATGGTTGAATGAACATGTTCAGATCTCTGTGATACGAATGCAGGATGCACGGTGTATCCAGTTTGGGAAAACCTACTTGCACGGGGTAAACAATGTCAAGGAAAAAATCGCCTTCTGCCGAAGCGGGCGGATCCTCAGCCCACCGCGTCGCTTTCCACCGCCCCTTCTAAGCGAAAGTCGGCATCTCGTAGGAAGGCTGGTGGGCAAAGCGCCTCAACCCCAGGTGCAGCCGCGCCGGCGCCGCCGGTCCCAGGTCCACCTGGAGGTGCTTGCCGTTCACCTTGACGCGCTGGTCTTTGCCCTCCTGGTTTTCGAGCCGGACCTCGGTGAATTCGTGCTCGCCGAAAGAACCCGCCTGCAGCAACACCGCACGGCCCTCCACCGGATCGGTGTTCACCAAGGTCAAACTGGCCCCGTCGGCGCCGACCTGATCGACCAGCGCGGCCACGTGTTCGGGTAGCCCCGCCCGCCGGCGCTGCGGATCGAAGTAGCGCAGGTGGGCCTGGAGCAGGCCGCCGTTGTAGACCGCCGCCGGCGTGCCCATGGCCATCTGCACCAGGGCCTCGGGCACGACCGGGTTGAGGCTCTGGAAGTGGTAGCACTCCCGCGTCTCGGGGTCGGTGTCGTCGCTTTCCAGCCGCTCCAGAGCGCGGCACATACTGGAGAAGGTCGAGTCGAAGACCTGGTCCAAATAGCCCGGATTCACGCCTTCGATAAAGGCGAACCAGGCCCTGGGCGGGCAGATGCCGGCCTTGCTGGCGCCCCAGTCCGGCGGCAGGCCCCCAAAGCCCTCGCGGGTCGGAAACACCTCGTCCAGGCGGGCCAGATCCTCCTCGCTCTGGCTCAGGTAGTAGAGGTGGATGTAGAAGTAGGGATCGGGCGGGCGGAAGTCGAACCAGCCCTGGTCGCCGTGGCGAGTCGGCACCACCAGCACCCCGTCCTCCTCTTGGCGCTGTTCCCAGAGCAGATCCAGCTGCGAGCGGCACAGGTCCAGGTGCGACATATCCCCGCTCATCAGCGCGGCGCAGCTGCCGGCGACAAAGGCCGGCTCGACCACGTTGCGCGCCCCGTGCGGCCAGCGCCAGCCGTAGTACCCGCCCCACCACTTGCCGTTCATCAACTCGCCGATCTGGCCGCTGGGACCGATATTGTCGGGCATGATGCCGCCGTTTTTGTCGCGCCGCTCCACCCAGGCCTGCAAGTAGTCCAGCACCCATTGTTTGTACTTGTCTTCGCCGGTGTAGAGGTAGGCGTTGGTGATCATGCTGGTGGCGCTCAGGTTGAGGGGCGCGTCGCCGCGGGTCATGCGCTCGTTGATCTGCGCCAGCACCTTGTGGAACACCTCGTCGTCGGTCCAGTCGACCTTGAAGAGCGGATCGGAACTGTCGGCCCCCTCCAGGTCCTCGTAGGGCGCCAGGTAGCCGGAGAGGATGGGGCGGTGGTAGTCCCAGTCCACCTGGTAGGTGACGAAGCGCGGCCCTTGGCTGCCGTTGAGCGGCGAGCGGATCATGCGGTGCTTGGCGTCCCAGTTGGGCGCCAGCGGATCCTCGCCGGTGTACATGGCGGCGTAGCGCAGGGCCCGGGTGCGGTCGACGTAGTGGTGCGGGTCGGCCATGGCCAGGTAGTAGATGTAGGTGTAGCTCTCGCTGTGGTGGAACCAGTCGAAACCGGTGACGAACTCCCGTTCCACGGTGCCGTAGTTTTCGTACTGCCAGGTGATGGCGTCCCACTCCTTGCGCGCCAGCTCGTGGATGTGCTCGCCGCCGCCCAGAATGTAGAACAGCGGGAAGGACAGGAAGGCCTCGTAGCCGTTGTCGGTGCCGTCCATGCTGGTCCACGCGGTGCGCTGAATCAGGGTGCCGTCCGGCCGGGTGCTGTGGTGCACAAAGGGCCAGGCCGCGCGGTCCATCAGGGCGATCAACTCCCGCTGGCGCACGGCCCAGTAGGGGGGATTGGTGCGGTTCCTAACTTCCAGGGTGGTCGTGGCCATTGCAATCCTCCTTGCAACAGGGATAAGCGAGCATGGGGTGATAATATACGTTATTCGATCCGGCGCGAAAAATCCTCGAGGCATCTTTGTTTTTTCCGCTTGACACGGCTTTCCGGGCGCTGTACCCTGTTCCCGCGAACTACCCAGCTCAGTCTCCTCTGGAGCGCGAATATGTACAGATCCGCCATCCTCGGCTGCGGCCCCCGGGCCCGAAGCCACGCCGAAGTCTATGCCGAAATCGACAACATGGAACTGGTGGCCTGCTGCGATCTGGACCGGGAACGCCTCTCCGCCTTTGGCGAAAAATTCGCCATCACGAGCCGCTACACCGACTTCCGGCAGATGGTCGAAGCGGAAAAACCGGACGTGCTGCACCTGGTGACCCAGCCGAATTTTCGCCTCGAGGCCATCCAGGGTGCCGCCGAAGCAGGGGTAGCGGCCATCATCGTGGAAAAGCCCCTGTGCTTGTGGCCCATGGAAGCGGCGGAAATTAGCCAAGTCGCCACGAGCACCGGCTGCAAGGTGGTGGTCAATACCCAGCGGCGCTACTTCCCCCAGTACCCGGCCCTGCGCAAGCTGCTCCAATCCGGAACCTTGGGCGAGGTGGAGTTCGTCCGCGCCGGCACCTGGGGCGGGCCCCTGGCCATGGGGCCGCACCTGATGGACCTGGCCTTGATGGTGCTGGACGACGAAAATCCGGAGTCGGTCTGGGCCAGCGCCGAAGGCCTGGAAGGCTACGAGTGGAGCCACGCCGCCCCCAGCCACTTGATGGCTACCTACTGGCTGCCCGGCAACAGGCGGATCTTCTACGAGTGCTCGCCTCGGGGGCTGGGCAACCGGGGCGAGACCCGCTACTGGATGCACCTGGACCTGGACATCTGGTGCACCCATGGCACGGCCTGGGCCCAGCAGTGCGGCACCTGGGGGTACCAGGTGCGCGGCGAGGCCCGGGCCGTGAGCGCTGCGGCCGACTGGGACACCCAGTCGGTCCAGGGCCAGCGCGACTTCACCGCCGCGGTCGCCACCTGGCTGGACCGCGAGGACAGGCCGCACGAGTGCCGCCTGGAGACCGCCCTGCCGGTCATGTGGGCCATCTTCGCCGCGCTCAAATCCGCCCGCCTGGGCCACCAGATTTCCCTGCGGCCGCAAACCGGCTTCTTTCTCCGGGCCTCCCAACCGGGACGCCCCATCGAAGTACCGGCCGGCGTGACCGACAACGATCTCAAGGGCTTGAGGAACCACCTGACGCGCTAGTGCAGCCCGGCGAAAGCAAGTTCCAGGTTTTGCGCTCCAACATTCGAGATCAGACCGGAGAGGGCCCTGGCAACGCTTCGGCCCGGCCCTGGAAATCGATCCATTGCACCTCGCAATCAGGAGAAGAACCATAGTGACAGAGAAAGAAAGCGATCCCATCTCGGCAAAGATGGCCGATTTGATGCGGGAAATCAGCCGCCTGACCTCCAGGGATTTTCCCCTGCAAGTCGGCGGCGCCCGGACCATGGACGAGATGGTCCGGGCCGGCCACTACGACGGAGTGCACTCGTTTGTCAACCAGGAGAAATTCCCGCTCGAGCCGCGCGCTCCGGTTGATGTAGTGATCGAACTGATCGATCTGGGCCGCATAGCCCCTTCCGCGGAGGCCCTGGAAGAATTCGCCCGGCGCGGGCTGCGCCGGCCGACCTGCGAAGAGGCGGTCTACTTCGGAGCCCGCTACCCCGACGCCCAGCGGCATCGGCCCATTGTCTGGCCGCACGAACCCTATCAGCACGCCGACGGCCGCCGCCGCGTGTTCGTCCACTTTGGCGGCACCGGCTACCGCAGCCTGGATCTTTACATCGACAGTAGCTGGGGCGCGTACTGCCTCTTCGCCGGGGTGCGGGTTTAGCACTACAAGAAGCTATTTACTTCAGGAGCGATCAATCCATGCGCATCACTGCTGTAAAACCCTGTCCCGTCCGCATCGCCACCCGCAACCAGATGCTGGTCAAGGTGGAAACCGACGAGGGCATCTACGGCTGGGGCGAATCCGGTTTTATCGGCCGCGAAATGGCCGTGGCCGGCGCCGTGCGGCACTTTGGCCAATTTCTCGAAGGCCGCGACCCCATGCGCCGCGGCGCCCTCTGGCAGGAGCTCTACCGCTCGCAGTACTTCGAAGGAGGCCGCGTCCTCACCGCCGCCATCTCGGCGATCGATATCGCGCTGCACGATATCGCCGGCAAGAGCCTGGGGGTGCCGGTCTACCAGTTGCTCGGAGGCCGCCAGCGCGACTACGTGCCCTGCTTTGCCACGGTGCAGCGGCCGACCATGGAAGAAAACATCGCCGGCGCCAAACTGCTCCAGGGTCTGGGCTGGCAGGCCATCCGCCTGTGCTGGGTGAACCACGCCCCGGACGATCCCCTGCTCTTCGAGCCGCGCCAGTCCCTGGCCCCGACCGCGGAACTGCTCATCAAAACCCGCGAGCGCCTGGGCCGGACACCAGTGCTCGGCGTCGAGTACCACCACCGCCTGAACGTGGCCGAGGCCGCGTCCTTTTGCCAGATGCTGCCGCCCGGTACCATCGATTTCCTCGAGGAGCCCATCCGCGACGAAACCCCCGAAGCCTATGAGACCCTGCGCACCATGACCGAAGTGCCCTTTGCCATCGGCGAGGAGTTTTCCTCCAAGTGGCAATTCCTGCCCTACATCGAACGCGGCCTCACCAACTACGCCCGCATCGACGTGTGCAATGTCGGAGGTTTCACCGAGGCCATGAAGGTGGCCGGCTGGGCCGAGGCCCACTACATCGACCTGATGCCGCACAACCCCCTGGGCCCGGTCTGCGTGGCGGCCAGTGCGCACCTGGGCATGGCCGTGCCCAACTTCGCCTGGCTGGAGATCCGCGAGTCTCCCACCGAAGAAACCGGCCGCTACGATGCCGCAGTCTACCCGCTCCAGCCCGAGCGCCGGGACGACAAGGTCTTCCTGGGCGATGTCCCCGGTCTGGGAATAGAAGTGGACGAGGCCGCGCTGGAAGGAGAATTCAACCTTGTCGAGCCCCCACACCTGCACCGCGAGGACGGCTCGCACACCAACGCCTGAAAAACCAATTAGCTTCTTCGTTCGGCACCGAACGAGATTATTGAGTGGAAGGAAATATTTGTGGAAGTGCGCCGGACGAGGTCCCCCAAACAGGCGGCTCATCCGGCGCCTCAAAAGTATCGCCGCCCGAATCATACAGAAAGAGAGAAAACATGCCCATCACCAATGCGCTGCCCGAACTGGAGCGCTCGTTGGAATTCCATCCGGTGCGCAACCAGGCACCGCGCGCGCTGAGTCCCGGGCAGATCCAGCACTACAACGAATCGGGGTATATCTTTCCCTTAAATGTTTTCGCCGAGGACGAGGCCGCGGCCCATCGGGCTTATTTCGACACGCTCATGGAAGCCGCCGCTGCCAGGGGCTGGAACAGTTACTCGATCAACGGCTGGCAACACCATTGCGCCGGCATATACGATCTGGTCGTCGAACCGCGCATTCTCGCCTATGTCCAGGATTTGCTGGGAGAGGACCTGGTGTGCTGGGGGACGCATTACTTTTGCAAAATGCCCGGTGAAAGCAAGCGCGTCTCCTGGCACCAGGACGCCTCCTACTGGCCGCTGACCCCGAGTAAGACGGTCACGGTCTGGCTGGCCATCGACGATGCCGACGAGGAAAACGGCGCCATGCGGGTGGTCCCCGGTTCCCACGTCCACGGCCAGATCGCCTTTGCGCACAGCTCCGCCGAGGAGAACAACGTGCTCAGCCAATCGGTCCACGACGCCCGCCACTACGGGGGTGAGCCAGTGAGTTTCACCATGCGCGCCGGGCAGATCTCGCTGCACGCGGATTTGCTCCTGCACGGCTCCGCACCCAATCGCTCGACGCGGCGGCGCTGTGGTCTGACCATGCGCTTTGTGCCGCCCGATGTGCGCGCCTACAACGGCTGGAATCAACACGCGATTATATGCCAGGGCAGCGATCCGTCGGGCCACTGGACCCATTGTGCGCGGCCCGGGGGCGAGTGCGTTCCCGAGCGCTCTTAGGCCGCCTTTTCGTTCGCGCTTTGGGCGCGCCAGAAATTTTAAGACGGCTTCCGAGGGCCGCTCGACTCGATAGATCTACCACCAGCATGTTGCCCCCGCCGCCCTTTGCCACGAGCCGGCCCCGACGGACTTGACACTCTCCCCGGGTTGTGACAAGTTTGGTGCTGCCTCCGCCCTTGATTTGCACAAAATATCCGACCCGCCGGCTCTGAACCGATTCGAACATCACAGGCGGAAGACCCGTGTGAATAAAGTGATTCCGCTGGCATTCTGGCAACACCTGAAACGCCGCCGCGTCTCGGCCCTGGAAGGAGAGCAGACCCAGGGCATCACCCTCAGGGCCGTGCTGGTCGGCGCCCTCCTGGCGCTGTTCATCGGGGCTGCCGTGCCCTATACCAACATGATCATCAAGGGCACGGTCATGGCCCACAATTTCAGCACCCCGGCCGGTCTGTTCGCGTTCTTCGTATTCGTCGCCCTGATCAACGTGGCCCTGGGCCTGCTCGGACCCGGCTGCGCCCTGAACCGGTCCGAACTGGCGGTGGTCTATATCATGGCGATGCTGGCCACCTCCATCCCCACCATCGGCTTTACCGAAAACCTGTTGCCGGTCATCGCCGGACTCTACTACTACGCCACCCCCGAAAACAGATGGGCCGAACTGATTCATCCTCACGTGCCCGAGTGGATCGCCCCTCAGGATCCGGACGCCGTCAAGTACTTCTACGAAGGCCTTCCCAAAGGCATGGCCCTGCCCTGGAGCGCCTGGGTCGAACCGGTTTTATACTGGTGTTTGTTCATCGTCTCGGTCTACTGGATATCCATCTGCCTGCTGACCATTCTGCGCCGGCAATGGGTAGAGCACGAAAAGCTGCTCTATCCGCTGGTCCAGGTGCCGCTGGAACTGATCCAGGAGGACAGCAGGGGCTCCCTCATCAAACCTTTCTGCAAAAACCGGGTCATGTGGATCGGCTTTGCCGTGCCCTTCTTCATCGGCACCCTCAACGCCCTGCACGGATACTACTCGTTTTTCCCCACTCTCTACACCTTCACCGACACCAGTCTGTTCAGGAACACCACCTACCTGCGCTTCGATCTGAATATGGCCCTAGTCGGCTTTGCCTACCTGCTCAACCGCGATATGGCCCTGGGGTTCTGGGGGTTTTTCCTGCTGTCGACCCTGCAGCGCGGCGCCTTCAACATCATGGGCATCCAGAGTAACGAGCATCTGAGCCGCTTTGCCAATGCGGTCGGCCCGCACCTGGCGCACCAGGCCATGGGCGCCATGATCGTGCTGGTACTCTCCGGCATGTGGATAGCCCGCAGGCATCTGTGGGCGGTGTGCCGCAAGGCCTTCACAGGGGATACAACCGTCGACGACAGCGAGGAGGTCCTCTCCTACCGGACCGCGGTCTGGGGCCTGTTCGTCGGCCTGGCGGTGATGGGCGCCTGGCTGTGGCAATCCGGGTTGCCCCTGTGGGTTGTCCCGATTTTCCTTTTCGCCGTGTTCGCCATCTTCATGGCCATCACCCGGGCGGTGGTGGAAGGCGGCATCTCAATAGTCCGGACGCCTCTGACCCCGGCCGATTTCGTGGTTTCGGGTCTGGGCACCGGCGCCCTGGGCACCTCCGGCCTGGCCGGCCTGGCCTTCACCTACGTGTGGGCCGCCAATATCCGCATCTTCTTCACGCCCTGTTTCGCCAACGCCCTGAAGCTGGCCGAGGAGATCCGCGGCAACCGCAGAGGCCTACTGTGGGCCGTGGCCCTGACCGTGGTGGTGGCCATCATCGGTTCCATGTGGTCGGTCATGACCCTGTCCTACAAGTACGGCGGTATCAACCTCCACGGTTTCTGGTTCAAGGGCGTGCCGCACAATGCCTTCAGTTATGTCGCCCCCCTCTTCGCCAACCCGGTTCCGGCCAGCTGGGCCGGGTGGGGTTTTACCGGGGTGGGCGCGGGCTTGATGGGACTGCTGACCTATGTCAGGTACCGCTGCACGTGGTGGGCGCTGCACCCGCTGGGCTTTGCCACCGGCACCTTCAACATCATGAACTGGGTGTGGTTCAGCGTATTCGTGGCCTGGTTGTTGAAGACGGTGATTCTCAAGTACGGCGGCTCTTCAGGGTACGCGCGGACAAAGCCGTTTTTTCTGGGCCTGATCCTGGGTCAGGTCTTTGTAGCCGGTATGTGGCTGGTCGTCGACTACTTCACCGGCAAGACCGGGAATGTCCTGGGGTATTTTTGAGCTCTGACCCGTCGGGAAGGGCGAGAATTAACCGTTCCTGGACACGTTCTAGTAGGCTGCGTATATCGTCCCAATCTGCTCGTCCTTCTCTTCATCGGCGTCCACGACGACGCGGTAGAGGTATACCCCAGGGGCCACCACCTGCCCGGACGCATTGGTCCCGTCCCACGCCTGCAGGTGCCGGCCCACCTCGCCCGCCCCCGGGTAGGAGCGCACCAAGCCGCCGGCCAGGTCGCGGATCTCGATGTCCACGGCCACCGCATGGATGGTCTCGAAAATATCGTAGGACAGGTCAACCGTGTCGTTGACCCCGTCTCCGTTGGGGGTGAAGACCCTGGTGGCAGCGCTCACCGTTAGCAACGCGCCCCGGTCCGCCGTGGTCTCGACCGTGACCCGGTCGCCCTCCACTCGGTCCGTGGCGTTGCCGGGACTGACCTGTTGCGGCACTTCGAGCGGTATGGCGCTGTGGAAGACCCGGGCGTTGAAGCTGGTGCCAAAGCGGAATATCGCGGCCGAGAAGTCCACCTCGATCGGGATGCCGGTGTCCTGCTGCTTCAGGGTGCGGAAGCCGATGACCAGGCGGTCGTCTTCCACCGTGCTGGTGAAATCCAGGACCTCTTCCTCGTTGATGCGCACGGCCTCAATGGAGAGGAAGCGGGCGGAAGAGGAGGTCAGTTCGAGGTGGTCGAAGCCGGTGTTTTGCGTTTCCAGGGTCGGCCTGAGGGTATAGGTGAACTGCGTGGTCTGCCCCAGATCCGCCACCGTGGGCGCGATCTCGCCCAGCAACGCGGAGGCTGCGGGCGGGGACGAGGCCCGGAACTCCAGAAAGTCCACCCCACCGCCGGCGTCACCGCCGCCCAGAAAGTCGACCTTGAACTGCAAAAAACGCCGCGGCCCCAGCGAGGTGATGGCCGTGCCGGCGCTGTCGGCAAACGCGTACGGGGCCGACCACAAGGTCCAGTTGTCCAGGTCGTAGGTGGTGCCCGCCTGCTCCCCCTGCCCGAGCCGGTTGTATTGGCTGCGGCTTATCTGGACTCGCTGATCGCCCCAGCCGGTGCGCTGCCAGTAGAGGGTGGGGTCGTCGTCGGTGCCGCTGCGGGTCTGGATGAGCACCTGGGCGCCCGGGTCTATGTTCCCGGTCCACCGGAGATCCCCCCAGGCGGCCGGCTCGTCGAACTCTATCCGGTTGGATACGTAGGTACCCCGCTCGACAAAACCGCGGGCGAACACCTCGATCTCCTGAATCTCCCACGGGGTATTGTGCTCCCCGACCGCCACCTGCATGAAACGGACCGGCTGGGACGGCACCTCGACTACCAGGCTGTCCTTGCGGTTGTCGCGTACCTCGATGAAGGGGCTTAGAGGACCTATGAACAACTGGATGCCAATGTCGGGCACCACGGGGGCGAGATGGAAGCGGATATTCCGCACCGTGGTGCCCGGGTTTTGGCGTCCAGAGAAAACTACGATGCGATCGAGAGGGAAGGTGGCGCCGAGAGCGAACTGAAGGGTCCCTGTGCTTCCGTAGTCGGCAGTGCAGCTGAAGTAGCGGGTAAATTCCGCACAGATGTACAGGGGCACGAGCCACGAAGTGCTGTGGTCGCCGTCAAACGCCACGGCGGTGCCCACGCCCGAAGGGGCCATCCAAGCATCCTCTCTATCTATCCACCCCGGCGCGATGTTGACGTTGGGGTCGTAGCTCAAGAGGCTGAGGACGCCGGCCTTCAGCTCCGCTTGGAAGGTGTCGCCGCCCTCCTCGGCGGTTGCCTCCCAGGGGAGTTGGTTAAAATCCACCCCCGGGCTGTTGATCTCGGGCGGAGGAGGCAGGCCCTCACCGCCGAGGCGGTAGATGACGAGGCCGGCGCTGTTTTCCGGTGTCCACACAAGGGTCCAGACCACCATCCACAGAACCACATTCAAGCTGCGATTGATCAGGGCCATGGCCCGCAAGCCTCCTCAATACGCCACGTGAACCAGCCGCTCCACCGAAGCCTGGGCCGCCGCATCCGCGTCGACCTCGACCTGGATGCGGGCCAGGTAAATCCCCGGAGGCACCAGCTGCCCCGAGTCGTCTTCCCCGGACCAGGGGATGACGTAGTCCCCCCGTGGGTCGGCGCGGCGCTCCACCAGCTCCCGAATCTCAGCACCGCTCAGATCGTGTATGGTCACGCGCACGGCCTTGTCGGCGCTGAGCCGGCCGACGCTGAAATTGAAGGTCGTCCTGTCGTTGACGCCGTCGTTGTTGGGAGTCATCATCCCGGAATCGAGGCGCACGTCTCCCAGGATCTGGTTCTGACCCAGGGCCACCACCGTGGTGGTCTGGCTGTTGACCAGATCCGTGGCCTCGCCCCCGTCCACCCGCTGCCAGAAACCGGGTGCATCCGAGGCCTGCACCGCGCCGCTGAACGAGGCGCTGTTGGCGAAGAAGGTCGAACTGAACCGCACCTCGACCAGGTCCACCCCCCGGCTGACGGCCTCGGGCAGGCGAAACCAGAGGGTGTCGGGAGCCTGGCTGAGCAAGACCAAGTCAGCGGGACGAAAAACATCAAAGCTCTGGTTTTCAGGGGCAAAGTCCGCGTCGCGGCCCCGGCGCACTTCGGCCAGGGCCAGGGAGGCCCTGGCCGTGGCGGCGATCCGGATCTCGTCAAAATCCTGGGTGGAGCGGCTGAAGGAAGGCCGCAGGAAAAAGGAGAACTCCTCGGCCTGGCCAATGGCCTGGACCCGGTTGGGAAAGACCTCGCCCACCAGCCGGTCGGCGACCGGATCGGCCAGCTCCACCTGGATGGAGTTCAAGGTGGTGCTCGCTTCGGGACTATCGGACAGGATCGCCGCCCGGATCTCCATGAACTCCCGGGGGCTGGGCGACTGGATGGCCTCCCCCGAGCGGCGGTGGGGCGGACTCCAGGGGCTCCAGTCGCCCCCTGCTTTAAAGGTACTGGTGATCTCTCCCTGTTTTTGCTTGGGGAGTCTGTTGTATCGCGCCTCGGTGACGATATTGCCTTTGTTGTCGTGGTAGATCTTTTCTTCGTCCAGGGTATTGCCGGTCCGGGTCTGCAGCTGAACCCGGGATCCCGGCACGTCGTCGGCTTCCCAGTGCAGGGCGATGAGATTCTTGCGGTTGCCCAGGTCGATCAGCCCCGAGCTCAGGGCCACCTCGGGAACGTAGCCTTCGCCGTAGAGCATCACATCGGTGATAGCCACACGGGTGGTCCATTGGGCGACCCCATAGTGAAATCCCTGGCCACCGAACCCGAACCCGTGCGGGATGCGGAGGAAGCGGACCTTGACAGGATCTATCTTGATCTCGCGGTACCTCACATTCTCGATGCTGGACGCCACCCGGGTCCACTTGATGCTGCCGTCGGGCGCCCGGGTCCCATCCGAAACATCCACGAAGACGTTTTCCAGGGGTGTTGCCCCATCCATCAGGAAGTGCATGGTGTCGATCCAGAAGAGCGCGCCCAGATCCTCGAAGAAGTCGTAGAGAACACTCGGATATATTAAAACGTCGTGCCCGGTCTTATAGCTTCCGTCTGTGACTATGCTGCCCAACGGCTGCAGACCGGAATGGGTCTCCGATTCCACCAGGCCCCCGCGTTCCGGGGTGCCGAAATTGATGTTATCCCCCGCTGTCCACACCTCGATCTCGGCCAGGCGCGGCTGCTCCCTGCGAAAGTATTTTATCTCCCCTTGCTGATCGGCCTCGATGGCTTCGTAAACCTCCCTGGAGATCAAGGCCTGACGGCCGGATGGACTCTTCCTGTAGTACTCCACCACCCCTCTGCGCTCGTCGGGCAGAGCCTCGTAGGCCTGTTGAGCAACCTGGACCGCACGATCAAAGTCGCTGTCCGTGACCCGGACCAGGACCTGCTCGAGGGGATCGCCCTCGAAAAGGGCGTTGGCTGGTTCCGTGGTCGGCGGCACAAACTCGAAGACCCGCTGGTCCTTGTTGGGCCGGTCGGTCGAGCCGATCTCCCAGAAATTCGGCGTGTCCGTACCCAGGAGGGTGTATTTGCGTAAGGTACGGCGCACAGGAGGGTTGCGCCAGACCAGCACTTTGAACTGGAGAAAGGGATCCCCCTCGCCTTGGGTGGCAAAGCGCAGCACGACCTTCGAAACCACCACGGTGCGGCCGAGATTCAGCATAACCCACCAGTCCTCCGGGGGCCGGTCCAGGTCGGGGCCCCAGAAGGTGGCCATATCCCCATCAATCAGGTTGCGGCCCTCCGCCTGGTTGGAACCGACCTGGATCCCGCCTTCTCCACTGGCGGAGAACTGCTCTGCGTCCAGAGCGGCATTGATGTTTTTGCGGATGAATTGGGCCCTGACGCCCTGCGATGAAATATCGACCAGCCCTCCTGCCGTCTTCCAGGCCTCCCACTGGGCGCGCCGGTCGACCACGAGCTGGTTGCCACTGATCCTGTAGGCTTGCTGAGCCTCAAGGGGAAGAGAGGACAGCAAGAGCAGGAAAAAAAGTGAAAAAACAACACCCCGCCGAGTCATGCCGAGACCTCCTGTTTTTTTCTTCCTGTACAAAAGTGGGGGGATAAGCTATATCCCCCCACCTGCGAAAACTGTCTCAGCCCCTGTTGGACTTTGTCACCTTTTGTGGCCGGAGTGTGGCTGGTCATCGACCACTTTACCGGAAAGACCGGGAATGTCCTGGGCTACTTTTGAACGGATCTGAAATTCTAATAGGCTACGTGTAACGTCCCGATCCGTTCATCTTTCTCTTCATCGGCATGCACGACAACGCGGTAGAGGTAGACCCCGGGGGCCACCACCTGCCCGGACGCATCGGTCCCGTCCCATGATTGCAGGTGCCGGCCCACCTCGCCCGCCCCCGGGTAGGAGCGCACCAAGCCTCCCGCCAGATCGCGGATCTCGATATCCACGGCCACCGCATGGATGGTCTCGAAAATATCGTAGGTCAGCTCGACCGTGTCGTTGACCTGGTCGTTGTTGGGGGTGAAGACCCTGGTGGCAGCGCTCACCGTTAGCAACGCGCCCCGGTCCGCCGTGGTCTCGACCGTGACCCGGTCGCCCTCCACTCGGTCCGTGGCGTTGCCGGGACTGACCTGTTGCGGCACTTCGAGCGGTATGGCGCTGTGGAAGACCCGGGCGTTGAAGCTGGTGCCAAAGCGGAATATCGCGGCCGAGAAGTCCACCTCGATCGGGATGCCGGTGTCCTGCTGCTTCAGGGTGCGGAAGCCGATGACCAGGCGGTCGTCTTCCACCGTGCTGGTGAAATCCAGGACCTCTTCCTCGTTGATGCGCACGGCCTCAATGGAGAGGAAGCGGGCGGAAGAGGAGGTCAGTTCGAGGTGGTCGAAGCCGGTGTTTTGTGTCCCTAGGGTCGGCCTGAGGGTATAGGTGAACTGCGTGGTCTGCCCCAGATCCGCCACCGTGGGCGCGATCTCGCCCAGCAACGCGGAGGCTGCGGGCGGGGACGAGGCCCGGAACTCCAGAAAGTCCACCCCACCGCCGGCGTCACCGCCGCCCAGAAAGTCGACCTTGAACTGCAAAAAACGCCGCGGCCCCAGCGAGGTGATGGCCGTGCCGGCGCTGTCGGCAAACGCGTACGGGGCCGACCACAAGGTCCAGTTGTCCAGGTCGTAGGTGGTGCCCGCCTGCTCCCCTTGCCCGAGCCGGTTGTATTGGCTGCGGCTTACCTGGACCCGCTGATCACCCCGGCCGGTGCGCTGCCAGTAGAGGGTGGGGTCGTCGTCGGTGCCGCTGCGGGTCTGGATGAGCACCTGGGCGTCCGGGTCTCTGCTTCCCGTCCACCGGAGATCCCCCCAGGCCGCTGGCTCGTCGAATTCTATCCGGTTGGATACGTAGGTACCCCGCTCGACAAAACCGCGGGCGAACACCTCGATCTCCTGAATCTCCCACGGGGTATTGTGCTCCCCGACCGCCACCTGTATGAAACTGAGCGGCTGGGGCGGCACCTTGACTACCAGGCTGTCCTCGCGGTTGTCGCGCACCTCGATGAAGGGGCTTAGAGGACGTATGAACAACTGGATGCGAATGTTGGGCACCACGGGGGCGAGATGGAAGCGGATATTCCGCACCGTGGTGCCCGGGTTTTGGCGTCCAGAGAAAACTACGATGCGATCGAGAGGGAAGGTGTCGCCGAGAGCGAACTGAAGGGTCCCTGCGCCTCCGTAGTCGTCAATACAGCTGAAGTAGCGGGTAAATTCCGCACAGATGTACAGGGGCACGAGCCACGGCGTGTTGTGGTCGCCGTCAAACGCCACGGTGTGGCCCACGCCCGAAGGGGCCATCCAAGCATCCTCTCTATCTATCCACCCCGGCGCGATGTTGACGTTGGGGTCGTAGCTCAAGAGACTGAGGACGCCGGCCTTCAGCTCCGTCTGGAAGGTGTCGCCGCCCTCCTCGGCGGTTGCCTCCCAGGGGAGTTGGTTAAAATCCACCCCCGGGCTGTCGATCTCGGGCGGAGGGGGCAGGCCCTCACCGCCGAGGCGGTAGATGACGAGGCCGGCGCTGTTTTCCGGTGTCCACACAAGGGTCCAGACCACCATCCACAGAACCACATTCAAGCTGCGATTGATCAGGGCCATGGCCCGCAAGCCTCCTCAATACGCCACGTGAACCAGCCGCTCCACCGAAGCCTGGGCCGCCGCATCCGCGTCGACCTCGACCTGGATGCGGGCCAGGTAAATCCCCGGAGGCACCAGCTGCCCCGAGTCGTCTTCCCCGGACCAGGGGATGACGTAGTCCCCCCGTGGGTCGGCGCGGCGCTCCACCAGCTCCCGAATCTCAGCACCGCTCAGATCGTGTATGGTCACGCGCACGGCCTTGTCGGCGCTGAGCCGGCCGACGCTGAAATTGAAGGTCGTCCTGTCGTTGACGCCGTCGTTGTTGGGAGTCATCATCCCGGAATCGAGGCGCACGTCTCCCAGGATCTGGTTCTGACCCAGGGCCACCACCGTGGTGGTCTGGCTGTTGACCAGATCCGTGGCCTCGCCCCCGTCCACCCGCTGCCAGAAACCGGGTGCATCCGAGGCCTGCACCGCGCCGCTGAACGAGGCGCTGTTGGCGAAGAAGGTCGAGCTGAACCGCACCTCGACCAGGTCCACCCCCCGCCTGATGGCCTCGGGCAGGCGAAACCAGAGGGTGTCGGGAGCCTGGCTGAGCAAGACCAAGTCAGCGGGACGAAAAACATCAAAGCTCTGGTTTTCAGGGGCAAAGTCCGCGTCGCGCCCCAGGTGCACGGCGGTATCGGCCAAGGACAGGACCGCCCCGGCCGTGGCGGCGATCCGGATCTCGTCAAAATCCTGGGTGGAGCGGCTGAAGGAAGGCCGCAGGAAAAAGGAGAACTCCTCGGCCTGGCCAATGGCCTGGACCCGGTTGGGAAAAACCTCGCCCACCAGCCGGTCGGCGACCGGATCGGCCAGCTCCACCTGGATGGAGTTCAAGGTGGTGCTCGCTTCGGGACTATCGGACAGGATCGCCGCCCGGATCTCCATGAACTCCCGGGGGCTGGGCGACTGGATGGCCTCCCCCGAGCGGCGGTGGGGCGGACTCCAGGGGCTCCAGTCGCCTCCAGCTTTAAAGGTACTGGTGATCTCTCCCTGTTTTTGCTTGGGGAGTCTGTTGTATCGCGCCTCGGTGACGATATTGCCTTTGTTGTCGTGGTAGATCTTTTCTTCGTCCAGGGTATTGCCGGTCCGGGTCTGCAGCTGAACCCGGGATCCCGGCACGTCGTCGGCTTCCCAGTGCAGGGCGATGAGATTCTTGCGGTTGCCCAGGTTGATCAGACCCGAGCTCAGGGCCGCCTCGGGAACGTAACCCTCGCCGTAGAGCATCACATCGGTGATGGCAATACGGGTGGTCCAATCTTGATTTGCGGTGAACCCGTGCGGAATGCGGAGGAATCGGACCTTGACAGGATCTATCCTGAGCTCGCGGTACCTCACATTCTCGATGCTGGTCGCCACCCGGGTCCACTTGATGCTGCCGTCGGGTGCCCGGGTCCCGTCCGAAACATCCACGAAGACGTTTCTCAGGGGTGTTGCCCCATCCATCAGGAAGTGCATGGTATCGATCCAGAAGAGCGCGCCCAGATCTTCAAAGAAGTTGTAGAGAGTGTTCGGGTATACTAAAACGTCGTGCCCGCTTCTGTAGTTTCCGTCCGTGACTATGCTGCCCAACTGCTGCAGGCCGGAATGGGTCTCCGATTCCACCAGACCCCCGCGTTCCGGGGTGCCGAAGTTGATGTTATCCCCGGCCGTCCACACCTCGATCTCGGCCAGGCGCGGCTCCTCCCTGCGAAAGTATTTTATCTCCCCTTGCTGCCCTGCGTCAAGCGCCTCGTAAACCTCCCTGGAGATCAAGACCTGACGGCCGGATGGACTCCTCCTGTAGTACTCCACTACCCCCCTGCGCTCGTCGGGCAGAGCCTCGTAGTCCTGTTGAGCAATCTGGACCGCACGATCAAAGTCGCTGTCCGTGACCAGGACCTGGACCTGCTCGAGGGGATCTCCCTCGAAGAGGGGGTTGGCTGGTTCCGTGGTCGGCGGCACAAACTCGAAGGCCCTCTGGTCCTTGTTGGGCCGGTCGGTCGAGCCGATCTCCCAGAAATTCGGCGTGTCCGTACCCAGGAGGGTGTAGTTGATCGCGGTGCGTGTTCGTACGGGGCCGTTGCGCCAGACCAGCACTTTGAACTGCAGAAAGGGATCCCCCTCGCCTTCTGCGGCAAAGCGCAACACGATCTTCGAAATCACCACGGTGCGGCCGAGATTCACCCTGACCCACCACTCCTCCGGGGGCCGGTCGAGGTCGGGGGCCCAGAACGTGCCCATATCACCATCAATCAGGTTGCGGGCGGTCCCCAGGTTCGAACCGGCCTGGACCCCGCCTTGTCCACTGGCGGAGAACTGCTCTGCGTCCAGAGCGGCATTGATGTTTTTGCGGATGAATTTGGGCCTGACCCCCTGCGCCGAAATATCGACCAGCCCCCCTGCCGTCTTCCAGGCCTCCCACTGGGCGCGCCGGTCGACCACGAGCTGGTTGCCGCTGATCCTGTAGGCCTGCTGACCCTCAAGGGGAAGAGAGGACAACAAGAGCAGGAAAAAAAGTGAAAGAACAACCCCCCGCCGAATCATGCCGCGACCTCCTGTTTTTCTATTAATCCTATACAAAAGTGGGGGGGGATATAACAAGCATATCCCCCCCCACCTGCGCAGACACCCAACTGCACTCTGGCACATGCTGCAGTCAGGTCAGGGCCACCCCTCTATTTATTAAGGGTGGCTTTGATCCGGCCCCAGGAACTGGCCTCCACGGCCGTGGGGAATATATCTGTATCTACTGCGAGCAACTCGAAGTCGGCCATGAGGTCGGCATTCAGCCAGACATCGTGGTTGCGCGGGAAATCAAACGACCCTTCGTAGATATCGGAATTGTCGTAATCCTTCCAGAGGTAGCCGACGCCAATGGTTCCTCCTTCTGAGAGGGTGAATTCAACGCTCTCAGCAAGGCCGTCCCAGTCCAGGTGATCCCAGGGGGTTACCATGTGCTCGAACTGCCAGGTGCCGCTGCCACCTTCTTCGCCGTTCCTCTGCCAGCCTACCTGCAGCAGCTCGGGGCAGCAGGACCCCAACCCGCTCTGGGTCAACCACCAGCCGCCCAGGTACATCCAGGACCAGTACCCGTCTATGGGCGGCACTATGGTGGAATAGAGCTGAGCTTCGGCACCCTCAAACTGCGCCGCCTCTTCTGCGGACAGGTCCGACCAGGCGCCGAAGATGGGACCGCCGCTGTGATCGGCATCGACCACGAAATGACTCTCATCGTCGTAGTTGAAACGGGCGGTTTCCGAGCGCCTGGCGGATTGGAGTATGTTGTCGCTCAGCCATATCATCTGGTAGATGCGATTGTTGGACGGGGACCAGCCGACGATCATTTTCATATTGAGATCATCGAAATCGAAGTCGGTGCCGACGCCCCGTCTGGTCTCTTCGAAATCATTCTCCATGGTGACCCAAAACGACTCCGGGATCAAATCCCAGTCCGACAGGTCGCCGTCAATGGTTACGGCGTTAGCAGGAATACCAACAGCGAAATACTCGGCACCCGGGAAATGAGCCCAGAGACCTGCGGACATAACGAACACGATGCTTGTTGCGAGAAGCAGGATTTTGATTGCTCTCATGTTTCTTCCTCCTGTGCTTTGAGGATTTATGAAACTATCTCGAACCCTTACTGGTTGCGCCGCTTTTGCTTCTGCTCGGAGCACAGCGAGAATTTTAGACAGCTTCTATGGGAATTTTACGCTCCGTTGATGGGCAAGCTACGGCACCGGGTTCATTCTTTACAAAAACAGCTACGCCTCCTTTCTATAAAGGATTGAATCAACCCGATTCATTATCTATTCGTCTGGTGGTTTGCGCCTGTATCAAGCTTTAGACCCTTACCTCAATACTGTGGACACTTTTTGTAAGTCGTTGATAAATAAAGACTTAGGAAAATCGGCGCTGAAATTCGCAACTTGTTAATAAATAAGCACTTACGAGTTTTGATGCCATGGAAATCCGCTCAAAATCGAAAAAGTGTCCGAACTATTGTTACCTATTTAACCTATTTATTATAGTATGTTGAAAATAGAATGTCAAGCGATAAAACCTCATGCCTAAACAACCATTTTTGAAAGACTTGACCTCTCTTTTTAAGTCTATCATAAACAATGGCTTAGCATAATATTATGTGCTGGAGCTAAAGCGCCGGGATGCCGTTTCTCCATCATAAATTCAATATAAACAAAAAAAACAAAAAAAGTTGCGCCTTGCCTAATCGCGCAGGCCGGCGTAGAGGGTCGCATAGACCAGGCTTCTGATCTGCGATTGGCGGTCTGTCCCGAATCTTTCAAGGCTGCTTCTCTCGATGCTGACACCGAGTTGGGCAATCAGCTGGTACCCCATATAGTCTCCTGTATTGGATAGCTGCGTCCCCACCACCGTGTTGCGGAGGTCTCCGGTCAAGTCCCCCTTGTCGAGGTTCCCCGTGGTGTTGCCCTCCTCGTCGAGCAGCAGGTTGCCTTGGTCGTCGCGCAACAAGGGTTTCTCCTCGAGGATCCGGTCCTGGTGAAACATCTGTTCAAGTCCAACCTCCATGGTGGTTTTCTCCAGTAGCGGGAACTTGAAAATCAGGAAGAAGATACCGGACCACGCATCGCGCTCTGACCCGGTCGTGGAGTAGAGGGTGTTGTCCTTTAGAAGTTCGCTCTTGAATTTGGGCCGGATGGTCAGGCTGCCGATCTGGTGCAGGTAATCCACCTTGTTGATGAGGCCGAGGAGTCGGGTGTTCTTCTTAAAGTTGAGGCCGCTCTCGTCGCGGCGCTGGCGCACAATCTCGTATTTGAATTTGTTGGCGAAGTTCAGGCCGGAATCGGATCTGCGCTCAAAGCCCGCGAAGGCGGTATTGAGCCAGGTGTCCTCGGCAAAGAGCGGATCCACGATGAACTGGTTGGATCCGCTTGCTCCTGGGGTTTGCACCCACTGGGAGAGATCGTCCTGGATGTTGTCTCTGGCCTTCTTGAGCATATTGGCGAGCCGCAACCTGCCGATCCCGGCGTAGTCTTTATCAAAGGCAAAAAGCCCGTAGGTGGTCAAATTCCTGCGGTCGTCCGCTAGGAGCAGCTGGCGGACCTGTCCTATGGTCAGCCGCCCGTGTGGCGTTATATGGCCCCCAAGGTAGATGTTATATCCTTTGTGATCCCTTTTGTAGGGATAGTCGGGCTCGTCGTCGTTTTCAAACCGATCTATCCAGCCGTTGTTGTTCAGGTCGGTGCCAAAGAGGAATTCCGGGCGATCCGAGTGGTATCTCATGAAGGGCTCGTCGTAGTCCGGGAAGCTGTTGGGCCGAAAGAGGTTGTCGTTCTGGTTGAAGTCGGAGACGGAATCGTTGTTTTCGTCCCAGCCGGGGAAGACCGCCTCGTCGCCGAAGCCCGCGCCCGACCTTCCTGCATTGCCTCTCTCGCGGCCGCTCCTGGGATCCTGAAAGAGCCGTTGCTGGTCCGGTTTCCTGTCCTGATCGTCGTTGTCGTCCACAAAGTCGTAGACATTCGTGGTCGGGTCACTATAGTCGATTTTGCCGAATCCATCCACCATGAAGGGGCTGGTGTTGTAGTCTTCCTCCATGTAAAAGCCCTCGGCGAAAAAGTACCACGGATAGGAGAACCTCGAGAGATTGATCATCCACGCCGTGGCGGACTCATCGCCGGCGATCCCCGAGGAGGACCTGAGGGTCTCCCGGCGCTGGTTGGGGTACTGTTTGAACTGGTGATTCATATCCAGCTCGGTGTAGAGGTTGAATCCCATCAGGTCGTCGACTTCCACCGTGAAACCAAAAACCTGGTTTGCCGTGGGTATGCCGTAGTCGAAAACGACCTCTGTTTTATTGGAACCATCCTTGATATTGCCCTCGGCCTGGGTCACCACCAGAAAAATGGGCTGGGCGGCGGCGTTGGTCTGGCTGTTGGAGGTGACCTCTATCTTGTAGTCGTTGACCAGGACCAGCCGGAACCTGACCCCACTGATATTATTTAAAAGGTCCTGGTCGTCCACTGCTTCCGCAACCAGGTTCAGGTCGTACCTGAGCTCGACCTGTTCATTGCCATCGGCCACCAGCACCCCTTCTCTGAGGAGGCCCCCTTCCCTGCCGGGAAACGGGGGAGGGTCCGCATTGAGGGCGCGGTATTTTTGGGCCAGCACACCGTTGATCTCGCTCCCTGTCAAAACCGTGTCCCGGTCGCCGATCATGGTGGTTATTTCTACATCCTGGGCCAGGAGGACGGCTCCCCCTTTGCCGTCCGCAGGGGAGTCGTCGCTGAGCCGGATGACTATGAGGTTGATCTGTTCTTCGAGCTGTCTGGGGGTAAGCGCTCCTTTGAATGGGTTGCCTGTAAAGCTCTCCTGAGTGGTTCTGCCGGTGTGGGAATTGACGAAGGTCCCTCCCACTGTGACGCGATCCCCGAGCCTCACGGTCGCCCTGCCTCCCAGCAGATTGGTGAAATTGTTAGAAGTGGCTGCATTCGGGTCTGCGATAAAACCCGGAGCGCTGATCCGGGAAAACAGACCGGTCACCGAGACGTCGTCCGAGCGGAAGTCCACCTGAGTGCCATTGAAGACCGCTTTTCGGAAGGTCAGCGGCGTCAAGGTTGTAAAGATCTCGTTGCCTATGGTGATGGAATAGGCGTATTGTCCCTTCTGGTCGGCGGAGATGATGAGGTTGCTGAAGAAGCTGCCGTACTCTCCCCGTTTAAGCAGGCGGCTGCCCTCGGACGCGTGCGGTCGTTCCTCGGTCCAGTCGTAGACCAGCCATCCCCTGGTTAGAAAATTGCCGTACAGATCGTAGAAGTAGTCTCCCTGCTGAAAAGGATCTACATAGCGCTGGTAGAGATTCTCGCCGTAATTGGTGTACTCCCAGGTCTGCCAGCGGTACTCTTGATACAGCTCTTGGGACAGGTACCATTTCCTCATCGCCGGGTCCACACTGCCCATGTCCATCCACGGACCCCGAGGGCGAAACTCTACTTCTCTGGCTTCGGAGTGTCCCAGACGGTTGCCGTAGTCCTGCTGCGCAAAGGTGCGCTGTGCCGGGAAAACCAGCAGAAAGAAAAAGGTTATGGCGCAAAATGCACGATGCGTTCTCAGCATTGATCCCTCCTGTGGGATCCTTTGGCAGCGGATTTTTTCCTACTCTAGGCCGGCGTAAATGGTCAAAAAGGTGGCGCTACTTGTCTCCGTATTGCTTTCCTTTTGGATTTCCTGATCCATCGCCCCGATCGCCTCGTTCGCTCGCCGCGTCAGCCTGAAACCTGTCTGCAGGATGAGTTTGTAGCCCAGATAGTCCGTCACCGTAGACCACAGTAGCGCATAGGTGGACTCGTTGAAGTCACCGGTAGGGCCGAGTTGGGGGGGAGCTTCTTCCAGGGCTTCTTCATCGGTCGTCAGCTCCCTGAAGCGCATGAATTCCGCGCCCACCTGTGCGCTTGACTTTTGCAACACGGGGAATTCCAGGATCAAAGACAGCAGTCCTGTCCACTCTTTCCTTTTGTCTTCGCGCTGCAGGAAGGGCGTCCGGCGCAAGAACTCGCTCTTGAATTTCGGCTGGACGATCAAATTGGGGAGCCGGTGGGTGTAATCCACTTTATTTATGAGCCCCAAAAAGGATGAACCTTCCCTCAGGGGGCTTCTGTCCGGGGCCCTCGGGTCGTCGGCCTGCTGAAAGAAGGTTTCGTATTTGATCTTGTTGCGGATGTTCAAGTTGGAGACCCGGGTATAGTCGAACCCGATGAACAGGGTGTTTACCCAGGTGTCTTGAGCGGGCAGGATGTCCAGAACGCGCCCCGGGAGGCCGGCAATCAGGAAGGGCGTGGGTTCAAAGCGGTCGTCGGGGATATCGTCCTGGGCTTTTTTGAGCATATTGAAAATTCTGAGCCGCCCTGTTTCCGCGTAGTCCCTGTCGAAGGTGATAAGGCCGTAGGTGGTGATGTTTTCCCGCGCGGAAGACAGCAGTTCTTCGCGCACCTGGCCCGCGCTCAGCCGTATACCGGGAGCCAGGTGCGCCCCGGTATAGGCGTTGTAGCCGCGGTGGTCTCTTTTGTAAGGGAAATCAGGTTCCTCGTCGTTTTCAAACCGATCTATCCAGTCGTTGTTGTTCAGATCGATGCCAAAGAGGTATTCCGGGCGGTCCACATTGTAGCGCAGAAAGGGTTCCTCATAGTCGGGCAGGCGGTTGCTGATGGTCTTGTTGTCGTTCTGATTAAAGTCGGGTACAAAGTCGTTGTTTTCGTCCCAGCCGGGGAAGATCCGTCTGTCGGCCGCCGGCTGATGGAGCCGACTCCAATCGGGGGTGCGGTCCTGATCGTCGTTGTCCTCCACGAATTCGTACAAAAACGTGCTTGGTACGTCGTAATCGATATCCCCATTCAGATTGACCAGGAATGGGCTGGTAGAATACTCAGGCTCCATGGAAAAAGCTTCCCCAAAGAAAAACCACGGGAAGGAAAGGTAGGAGAGGTTGATCATCCATGCCTCTGCTTGGGAAGAAGAGGCCTCAAAATCCCTGTCGGTGTTGAACAAAGCCAGGTTGGGGTACTGTCTGAACCTGTGATTGACGTCGTACTCGGCATAGAGATCGAAGCCCATGATATCCTTTGCCTCGAAGGTGAAGCCGTATATTTGATGGGCCGTGGGCAAGCCATAATCGAAGATGAGGCGCTGCCGATTGGAACCATCCTGGACATTGTTATCCGCCCGCGCCATATCGAAGAGCACGGCATCCCCTTCGTCCAGGACTTCTCGGGTCAGGGGAGCCTGTGGCGGGTCCTTTCGCCCTGTTTGTCTATTAGACCACACCTGAACCCTGAAGTCATTGGCCAGAACCAGGTCGAATGTCACCTTTACAATCTCGGTTGGATCCGGACCAGTGTAGGCGGGGTCCGTGAAATCGTAGTTGATGATGATTTTTTGCCGTCCGTTTGCAGACAGAAACCCTTCCTCTTGAAAACCACCTTCGATAACCGGCCACCGGGTCGGATCACTGGTGAGTTGGGCCAAGCTCAACTGGTTCCGCATACCGCTTTGGAAATCTTCGCGCTCTATGATTATATCGTGGGCAAAAAGAGCAGCTCCCGCCACACCGTCCTCGGGAGAATCGTCGCTGAGCACCAGGGTGATGGCCGTAACCGGCACGCTGACCTGACCATCGCCGAGGGTGCCCTCAAAGGAGTTGGTGCTGAGCTCGGAGCCCAGGGTGGTTCGAGAGTTGTGGGCGTTGAGGTAGGTAGCGCCGACCGTGACAAAATCGCCTACCTGAGCCGTGGCCCTGCCGCCGACCATATTGGTGACATTGGTCCGATTTTCCGGATCGTCGACCCTGCCGGACAAAGGGCTGCTTATGCGCGAAAACAACAGGGTAGAGGCGTACTTATCCGCTGCAAAATCGAGCTGAATGCCGTTGAAAGAGGGTTTTGAAAAGGTCATGGGGGTCAGGGTCGTGCGGATTTGATCGCCCACGGTTATGGCGTAGAAGTTTCCGCCCTTCGAGTCGGAGGCCACAATCACCCGGCTGAACCACTCACTGTACCTTCTGTCCTGGTAGAGCGAACTGCCGAGGGGGGTCAGGGCGTCCTGGCGCCAGTCGTAGACGAGCCATCCCCTGGTTACAAAGCTGCCGTAGACATCGTAAAAGTAGTCGCCTTCGAGGGCGGTATCCACGTAGCGCTGGTAGGGGTGCCTGGCGTAGTTGGAGTACTCCCAGCTCTTCCACCGGTACTCCTGGTAGAGCTCCTGCGGGATGTACCATCTCTTCACCGTGGGATCGAGGGCGCCAAAGAGCACTCCCGGGCCCCTTGGTTCGAAGGTGATGGCACCCCCTCGACGCTCTCCCAGGCGGTTGCCATACGACTGGGCGTAGGCGCGGGAGCTGAGGATCGCCACTGCGATTGAAGCGAGCAGCAGCCCTGTGAGTAGGTTTTTCATTGCCATCGAGCTGGTATCTCCTCGGTAGTGTTGCGCCGGTCAATAGACCACGGCCAGGGTTCCATTCACCTGTTTATCTCCGGTGTCGGCTTCGATTGCCAGGCGAAAGATATAGATCCCGGGTGGCACCAGATGCCCCTGCGCATCCGTGCCATCCCATTTTGCGGAGTACCTGCCGCTTTTGTCGTTTCCTCTGTAGATCTCCGCGAGGAGCCGGCCCGAGAGATCGTAGATTCGCACGGTGGTATCAGCCTCGCCGATCAGACTTGAGATGTCGTAGTGCAGGGTGGTGAAATCGTTGATGAGATCGCCATTGGGGGTGAAGGCCTGTGGAACGACGGCTGTATTGATCAATAGCTTCCCTTTCAGCGGCACCTGTACCGCCAGGTTCGCCGGGTTCAGAATGAGAGGTCTTCCCTGGATGAGATCACCCACATTGCCTCCTATCACCTCCTGAGGGAAATCCTCCACGAGATCATCGGGCAATGCCCTGCCGGAAAACGAGGTTCCGGTTCTCAACACCACCCCCTTGAAGGTTATGCCCAGGGACGTTAGCTCGCCCGATTCTATACGGCTGGACCGTATCCTGGGGAAACTGATCCTGAAGCGATTGACCTCTACCAGGTCTATGGTGAATTCTCCCTTGCTTAAAGGTCCGGCGAAATCGGTGAGATCTTCCTGAGAAAAGTCCTCGGCCATACCGGTCCCGTCCGGCAGCGATAACTCGATTGCGCCAATAGAGGCCACTTTTACAGGAGTGGTAATTTCAAAGGAAGCAAACCCCTGGTCGATTCCCGGTTGTATATCGGGGACGACCGTGTAGGAGAACTCCGTAACTTCTCCCAGCACGGCCTCTCGCGGAGATATTTCGGCCACTATTGCTTGGGCCGGGGACGGACTGGAAAAGTCGAAGGACAGCGAGCCGATACCCTTTGCCGAGAACAGATCCTCGCTCAAAAAGTCTATCTTGAACTGGAGGAAGCGGCGCGGACCCGGGGAGAGGATCCGGGTCCCTCCCATTCCGGTTTCTACCTCTTCCGCAGAAGACGCTATCCCGGCGGAAGTATAGGGCGGTGTCCACGGACTCCAGTTTTGTATGTCGTCTCGTATCGAGCCTTTTTCTCCGTCTCTCAAGCCCTTGTAGTCATCCCAGGTGAGGGCTATTGAATTCCCTTGCTCCAGGGTTAAATCCCTGAAATCGATCAGGGCGTCCCTCACGCTCAAGTCAGGGCTGTCGAGCCGGGCTATCAGCCTTTGTTCGGCTGAGCCCGTATTGAAGTCGTCCGCCTTCTTCCACGGCACCTGTTCCTCGTCGAGGTCAACCCTGACTCGATTGAACACCAGGGGGGTATCGTCCAGTCCGGTTCTAGTGCTTATCTCGGCGCGGGAGCGGAGGGGATCGCCACTGCTTTCCACTTCCCAGCGTATATTGCCCCAAAGGGCCATTGCCTGGCGCAGGCCGAGTGCACCTGGGTCGAATACATCCGACAAGTACGACGCCACCGGCACAAAGCCCGCGCCAAAGACCTGGAATTCGGCTATTTCAAAGCCAATAGTGGTTTGCGACTTCAGCCGGATGAAGCGAACATACTGAGGCTCTATCTCCATATCCACCACAGATTCTTCGTTCTGCGGGTCGAGCCGGATGCTGGTGAAGGTCGGCAGTCCCCCACTCTGGGTTTCCGCACTCCCATCGTTGAGGAGGAGCTCGTAACCCCTCAGAAAGTCGTCCTCAAACGGAAAATCGGCAGCCGGGAAATTGTCTTTATCGGCGTTTCTGGGGAAAAATTTGAGCCGGCTCACGCCGAAGCGGGCCCCCAGATCGAATTGTATGGTGACGCCGAGCGCGTTGACCCGCCGGGTCTCGGTACTCTTCCTTGTAAAGGCTGTGTTGCCGTTATTGTCTATCATTTTCTGAAGTTCAGCTTCGAGGTCCTCGAACAGATTGGGGGCTGTTACTACTCCTCCCCGGTCGAGGAGCCTCAGCGCTATGTTCTCGGTCACATCTGCGCTGGTGGGGAATAGCCAGCCTTGTCTGGCAGCAAAATCGACGATCCCGCCCGGGGTGTTGCCGGTGTCTGCTTCCTTGAGGCCTACCTTGAACACGGGGTCAATGCCCCCGCCGCCCTGTTGCCAGGCGTTTTGTCCTGCTCCACCCAGGACGATGGTCGTCTTTCCCTCTACCTGGCCGCTCGATCCGGGCAGGCAGAGCAAGGCGGCAAGGGTCCACAATAGCGGGTGCATGCTAGGGGTGAGGGATTTTTGCTGCATGTCGACATCCTCGGATTGTGGCTGATTCTCTTACAGAATTCGCCCTAACCAGCATTACCGCCGGTACGGACTTCAGTATAGAACATCGGTATAAGGCATGTCAAGAATTTTCTTGCCTTACGCCGGGACCGACATGGAGGTTCGCTCCTTCCAATCGAACTCGTCTATGCCGTTCCCACAAAGCCTTCCGCCCTATTCTGCCCCGGAAGCGGTTTTGAGGTTATCTTCCCAGATTTTTACCTGTGAGGCGTATTTCTGGCGCAGCTCTTCCAGATACTGCTCGAATAGCTTCTGCTTTCTCTGCCACCGTATAGTCGCCCTGACGCGCCTTTTAACCTTCTCAAAGGTCTGCTTTTCCCGCTCTTTGGAAAGCACCTTGAATATGGAATAGCCCCCCTCGACCGCGACAGGACCTGTAAGCTCTCCTGTGGGAGCTTCTTGCGCGGCTTCTACCAGGTCGCCGTAGCGCGCTTTTTGAAAGTCGTAGAAGTGGATTCTGCCTTTTTCGTGTCGCTGTTCTTCTGGACGTATGGAATGAATCCCGGCCAGCTCGTCCAATGAGGCGCCCTGCTGGATCTGCTCCATGAGCTGCCGGGCCTCCTCCTCGGTCTCTACCAGGATCTCCTGTAGCTCTATTTGCTCGGGGTTCTTAAAATCATCCGGATGGCTGTCGTAGTACGCTCGCACTTCTTCCTCGGATGGCTCGAGGTTGCCCCTCTCCAGCGCCTTAGCCCTGAGTTCGGTCAATATGAGATCCTGTCTCTGGTTGTCGAGCCAGGCGGCAATATCCTCCTCCTTATCTATTCCGGCGCGCAGAGCAGCTTCCAGGAACATTGCGTCGGGAACCACGGAATCCTCTGCAAAGGAGATTACCTGCGGCCCATCCATAAGGTCCTCCGGTTTCATTTTGCGGGCTTCGGCTGCGTTGAGAAGGTCCTTTGCGGTTATTTTGCCTTTTCCGTTTCCGTATCTGTAGAGGATGATATTCTGCTCATCCTCTGGAGTAAAAGACGCCAGGTCGCGCATTTCTTCGAGAAAGGCACTCAAGCCTTCCTGGTCCAATTCCGGGCGGTACTCCTCTTTGAGCTTGGCCGCGAGAGCGGCTCTCGCGAGGTAGTATTTTTCTGCGTAAAGTTGTTTGAAAACCTGCTGCATGGACTCTGGGGCGATATCGATTGTGGTATCGGCCGTAGCTTTAACAATAGTATATCTGCCACTGGAGAATTCTATGGGCTCAGATACCGCGCCCACCTCGAGAGAGAACAATTGCTCTCGAACTCTCGGGTGCGTATTCGCTTTGGGGCTGTAACCATCAGCCCTGCCGCCGATTACGAGCGCCATTTCCTCGGCGCTGGACCACTTTTCGGCCACCTCTTCAAAGCTTTTCCCGGCTTTGAGCTCCTGGATGACCGCCTTTGCTCTTTCCTCGCTTTCCACTACGATCTGGCTGAATTTGACCGCCCTGGACAGGCCCTCTTTCTCAATGAATTCCTTCACTTCGCCTTTTTCCCTATCTACCTTTATCTCTCTCAAGGCAAAAGTATTCAAGACCTTGTTTCTTTTTATCTTGTGCATTTTCTCCAAAACGGAAGGGGTTTTGTCAATGCCCGTGTTTGCCGCCTCCAGCAACAAAATTTCCTTGTCGATCATGGTCTGCAAATGATCCTTCTCGCGCTCGATCCCCTCTTTTTTGCTCTGGAACTCTTCGTGCAGGTCGCGGGTGAATTCCCGTAGCTGCTTCAAGGTTATGGTCACAGACCCTACTTGGACGACTGGCGGATCCTCCTCTTCCACTACTGGATTTGCTTTTTCCTCTGCACAACTTATCAGAGAAAGCGTCATCGCCAACAGGCCTGTTCCTGCAATTTTTTTTACAGCAGCGGAGATATGCCGTATTTTTGCATGGCTTATGTGCTTCATTTTTAGAAGGTTCCTTTCTCAATAGTTCGGACACTTTTTCGATTTTGAGCGGATTTCCATGGCATCAAAACTCGTAAGTGCTTATTTATCAACAAGTTGCAAGTTTCAGTGCCGATTTTCCCTAAGTCTTTATTTATCAACGACTTACAAAAAGTGTCCACAGTATTGTTTCTAAAAGTATTTGTCCACAGTATTGTTTCTAAAAGTATTGAGGACAAATACTATCCAAATACTATTACTTGATGTGTGACCTTTGATAAGTGACTGATTTTTATAATATTACGGATTCAGGGCGAAATTCGACCAAAATAATATCTCGATAAAAAACAAAGATAAAAAAAATAGAGTCACACATCAAATTACTATTATGTATATACGCCATGGGGGCGGTCAAGTATGAATTCTTGAAGTGCATATATTTTAGGTATTCCGTGAAGTGCTGAGTACTCACATTGATTGCCCTCCGGCGTGAAGCCCGGGGCGGCAATTCGGCATCCAACATGATATAAGCTATATAAGCTGCTCCAGGCATAGAAAATGTGGTTCTGGAGTCTTTGCTTTTTGCGCCTGAGGACGTACATCCAGGCTTAACAATTCCCCAACTCTCGGAGCGGTGAACAAAAAGGGGGGTTTGCGCCCCTACTTGCGAAAGGAATTACCCATGAGATACAAGAGTGCTTTTGCCGGACTGATTCTGGGGCTGGCGGTTGGCCCGGTCCGGGCCGGGATTTTCGACCAGTTCGAAGATATCGGCAGGCTGACCAGTCATATGACCGGGATCTCGCGGGCTCCAGATGCCATTCCGGCCATGACCAATCCGGTATTCGTGGCTGCGGACGAGGTCACCTACGTGAATGAGGACGAGCTGGTACTGGGGGTTTTCATGAACGGAGAGGCCAGGGCCTATCCGGAAAATCTGGGCTGGTGGCACGAGGTCATCAACGACCGGATCGGCGACCAGTCCATCTCGGTCACCCTGTGTCCGCTCACCGGCACCGGCCTGGTCTTCGACACCACGGCCGAGGATGGCAGCCAGTTCGAACTGGGGGTTTCGGGTTTTCTGATCAACTCCAACCTGGTGATGTACGACCGCCGCAACAACCGGACCCTCTACCCCCAGATGCTCTATATCGGACTCAACCACGAATACAAGAACGAGCGGTTGGAACTGCTGCCGGTGGTGGAGACCACCTGGTCGATGTGGAAGAAGATGTACCCCGATACCAGGGCCGCCCTGGGCGGGACCGGGATGGAGCGGTATTCCGAGGAGCGCCAGCGCGCCTACAGCAATCTGGAGGAGTACAACCAGTATCCCTACGGCAGCTACCGGATCAGCGACAAACTGATCCTGAGCATTCCTACCGGTCCCCTGGACGAGACCTTCCATTCCAAGGATATTGTCCTGGGTCTGTGCCACAACGACCAGACCAAGGCCTATCGGTTCAAGAGCATGCCCGCCCAGGCCGTGATCAACGACGAGCTGGGCGGGCTGTCCCTGCTGGTGGTATTTGAAAGGGACGCCTCCCTTGCTCTACCTTTTTATCGCGAGGTGAACGGCCAGGTGCTGAGCTTCTACCAGGTGGAGGCCGAGGGGGACCTGCCGCTGGAGTTCATGGACGTGGAGACCGGCTCGCGCTGGAACCTGCGGGGCGAAGCCTTCTCCGGCCCACTGGCGGGTCAGCGCCTGCAGCAGATGCCGGCCTACAACTCGATGTGGTTCGCCTGGTCTCTCTACTGGGCGGATACCGCTATCTGGAATCCTGGAGAAGGCATCATCGTCGAGCCGCCGGCGACCGCCGTGGAGGGGACGGCCCTGGCGGCTCTGCCGGAACACTTTATCCTGAGTCAGAACCATCCGAACCCGTTCAACCCGGCCACCCATATCCAGTACACCCTGCCCGCGGACGGCCTGGTGCGTCTGAGTATTTACAACGCGACGGGCCAGAAGATCCGCACCCTGGTGGAAGGGCACCAGGAGCGGGGGCTCTACCTGCAGGACTGGGATGGGTGCGACGATGCGGGCGCGGCCGTGTCCAGCGGTGCCTACCTCTACCGGCTAGAAATGCCCGGGCTGGATCTGAGCCAGACCCGGAATATGATCTTGCTGTGGTAGGCTGAACCACGGGGCCGCAGAGCGAATTTCCAGCCGGCTTCTTAGCCGTACCCCTCGATGTCTTCCCGCCAGGTATCAGAGGGCCAGTATCCGTCTGGATCCTCCTGCCAGGGATTGCCGCACATCCTGGAGATCACGTGCCATTCGGGTGCGCCCAAGTCCGAGTCCGGGTGGAAGAGAAAACGCTTCAGGCCGGCGTCTCTGGAGGCCTGCAAGATACCCTGCAGATCCCGGGCGGTCATGGCATCACCGGCGTGGGGGCTGCGTCCGGTGGACACCCAGCAGATTACCTTGTCATCGTCCTGAACGGCGTCCAGGGCACGCCGGGTCTGGTTGTAGACCACTTCGCTGAAGAACTCGTCTGGAAAACCCATCTCCATATCCAGCAGAGAGCGAATGCCCGGCAACTCCAGTCCGAACAGAGACTTGACCAGGGCAAAGCCGTCTTCTTCCGTCAGTGAGGGGTTCCACTCCACAAACTTCTGGACCCAGCGCTGCACGGTGCCGTACATGCCGTCGAAGCCGCGGTGCCAGTAGTAGTGCTTGGGTAAAATGTAGTCGACGTAAGGCGCCAGCTGCTGATAGTTCTGGGCGGTGAGCGAGGAAAAGCAGGTAATGCGCGGGATCATCCCCAGTTCCACCTTGCGGTCCAGCTGGTCGACGGACCGGCGCATGCTGGCGATGGTGCCCAGGCCTGTTTCCTGGCGGGCGCGCAGCCAGTAGAGGGCATCCTGGTTGATATCGAAGAGGGTCAGGCCGGCCAGCAATCCGCCCGGGGCGTGGTAGCGCACCATATCGGGGGTGAGGTGGTGGAAGCGCTGGCGCAAATGGGCGATGCCGCGTTCCATGCGGCCGATGTCAAACCCCAGGTGGGAGAAGAGTTCGCGCTCGTGGTAGCGGATCTCGAATAGCTCGCCCCCGTGGTGCCAGGCCAGTTCGTAGTGTTGCTCCCTGGGACCGTCCATGATGATGCCGTGCACCTGGGGGAAGGTGTTCACCAGGTCCTGGACACCGGCCGTGAACACTACCTCGCCATAGGGATCTTCCTCCGGGGGCCGGCCCTCGCCGCCCCCGGGCACACCGAAGATCATGATGGGCCAACCGCGCGCAGCGGCGTTGTCCAGAATTTCGTGCAGCACCTTTTCCCTTTCTGGATAGTAAGGTTCATCAGGGGGCGGGCTCAACCCGAAGGATTCGTAGACCTTGGGGTCGGGTGCAAAGGCGCGGGTATACGAGCCGTCCGCCTGCCTGAAGTGCAATTTTCCCACCACAATGCCGCGCACCCCACCGTCCTCCCAGGCATCGAATATGCGCCTGTAGTTGGTTATCCATCTTTCGGACCAGTCCTGAATTGGTTCATGGGCGAAAATCCAGCTTTCCATGGCAGGAACTCCTCGAGTTGGGGGTGTCGAATAGCCTATCTATAATGAGCAGGGAGGCAAAGGCACTGTCAAGTCTCGCCTGGTGCTGGATGTTTCCATGTTTTTGTCCTATCTTGTTCGCGATCTACATCGAAGGCGCAAGGTCCAGGTTTAGAGGGAGGCCTGTTTGAGCAAAGAAAACTTGAATGAGGTCCAGCCGGATCTTGAAGACCGCCACGGGCCAGAACTGGCCGAGGGAAAGGCGGCAGGTATCACACTCAGGGCTGCCTTTACCGGTGCGTTCTTGTCACTATTCATCGGCGCCGTGGTACCTTATACCAATATGATCATCGATGGGGCGGTCATGGCCCACAATTTCAGCACGCCGGCCGCTCTTTTTGTGTTTTTTGTTTTTGTCGCGTTGATCAATGTATTCCTGGGTCTGATCAGACCCGGTTTTGCCCTGACTCGACTGGAACTGGCGGTGGTCTACATCATGGCCATGCTCGCCACGGCCATCCCCACCATCGGCTTTACCGAGAATTTGCTGCCGATCATCGCCGGGCTCTACTAT
Source organism: Candidatus Latescibacterota bacterium (assembly GCA_965219385.1). GTDB lineage: Bacteria > Latescibacterota > UBA2968 > UBA8231 > UBA8231 > CBDCNM01. The sequence continues at coordinate 527,942 of CBDCNM010000002.1, forward strand.
TATGCCACGCCCGAGAACAACTGGTCCGAACTGATTCATCCCCACGTGCCCGAGTGGATCGCCCCCCAGGATCCAGACGCTGTGAGGTATTTCTTCGAGGGCCTTCCCGAGGGGGTGGCCGTGCCTTGGGCCGCCTGGGCCGAGCCCCTCCTGTACTGGTGCTCGTTCATCGTCGCCCTCTACTGGGTGTCCATATGCGCGATGGTGATTTTGCGCAAGCAGTGGATGGAGCACGAAAAGTTGATTTATCCACTGGTGCAGATCCCTCTGGAGATGATCCAGGACGACGAGAAAGGCTCCCTGGTCAAGCCGTTCTTTAAAAATTGGGTCATGTGGCTGGGATTTGCCGTTCCCTTCTGCATAGGCAGTATCAATGCCATGCACAACTACTACGAATTCTTTCCGAGTATCGTCACTGTTTTCAGTTTGCCGCTGTTCCGCGGTTCGGTTGGTCTGCGCTTTGACATGAATGTCGCCCTGACCGGCTTCGCCTATCTGCTCAATCGCGATGTAGCCCTGGGTTTCTGGCTCTTTTTCCTGTTGTCGATTATCCAGCGGGGAACATTCGGCGTCCTGGGGATCCAGAGCACCGAGAACCTGAGCCGTTTTGCCAATGCGGTCGATCCGTACCTGGCGCACCAGGCCATGGGCGCCATGATTGTACTGATTCTATCCGGGCTGTGGATGGGCCGGAAGCATCTCAGGGCGGTATTCAGCAAGGCATTGAGAGGTAACCCTGCGGTCGACGATAGCGGAGAGGTGCTATCCTATCGCACGGCGGTCTGGGGCCTGCTCATCGGGCTCGGGGCGATGGGGGCCTGGCTGTGGAAATCGGGGTTTCCCCTGTGGATTGTCCCGTTCTTCCTGTTTGGCATGTTCGTGATATTCATGGCCATAACCCGGGCCGTGGCGGAAGGTGGGATCTCGGTGATCCGGACGCCTCTGACCCCAGCCGATTTCGTGATTTCCGGGTTGGGGACCAGTGTCCTGGGCATGTCCGGCTTGATCGGCGTGGCCTTTACCTATGTGTGGGCCGCCAATATCCGCATCTTCTTCCTGCCCTGCTTTGCCAATGCCCTGAAACTGGCAGAGGAACTGAAGGGCAGCAAGAGAAGGTTGCTGGGGGCCGTGGCCCTGGCCATAGCGGTCACCTTGGTCGGCTCCATCTGGTCTATCATGACCCTGTCCTACAAGTACGGCGGGATCAACCTCCACGGATTCTGGTTCATCGGCGTGCCCCGGAGTGCCTTTACCTATATAGCCCCTAAATTCGCCGATCCGGTTCCGGCCGATATAGCTGGATGGGGTTTTACAGCTCTGGGGGCCGGGCTCATGGGGTTGCTGACCTTCCTGCGCTACCGCTTTATGTGGTGGCCGGTGCATCCCCTGGGCTTTGCCACCGGCACCTTCAATATCATGAACTGGGTGTGGTTCAGCGTGTTCCTGGCCTGGTTGTTGAAGACGGTGATTCTCAAGTACGGCGGCTCTTCAGGGTACGCGCGGACAAAGCCGTTTTTTCTGGGTCTGATCCTGGGCCAGGTTTTTGTGGCTGGTATGTGGCTGGTCATCGATCATTTCACCGGGATGACCGGGAATATCCTGGGCTACTTTTGAACGCGTCTCCCAAAGAATCCGGCGCCAGAGCCCCTCTGATTACTCTGCGTGCCCTGGGGCTGGGAGCGCTCACCATCCTCGCCGTGTTCTACTATCTCATCCTCGAGGTGGGGCACGGTTCGGGTTCGGGCAGTTACGTGCGCTCGCAGTTCCCCATGGTGGCCTTCATGCCCTTTGTGCTGTGGCTTTTCCTCAACGTGGCGCTCAAACGGGTGTGGCCGCGCCTGGCCCTGCGCCGGGGTGAGTTGCTGACCATCTTCTCCATGCTCTGGGTGGCGGGTGTCCTGCCGCAGTGGGGCTGGAGCGACTACTGGATCGCCATCACCGCCGCGCCGATCTACCTGGCCACGCCCGAGAACCAGTGGTCGGAACTGCTCTTTCCCTACCTGCCCTGGAAGGTTTTGCCCGATACTGGGGCCCGGGGCCTGGACACCTTCTGGCTGGGGCTGCCCCAAGGCGCACCAATGCCCTGGGACGGCTGGACCAGGGCCATCCTCCAGTGGCTGGGCGCCTCCCTGGCCATGGTGGTGTTCGGTTTTTGCCTGGTGGTCTTGTTCCAGCGCCAGTGGACCGAGGCCGAGAAGCTCACCCTTTCCCCTGGCGCAGATGCCGGTGGACCTGACGCAGGGCTTCGACGGGCCACAGCGCATGCCGGATCTGTTCCGTTCGGGGCTGTTCTGGATCGGCTTCGCCGTGGCCTTTCTGCCCCTGCTCTACAACATCGCCATCTACTTTACCCCGGGCCTGCCGCTGTTCGAACTCTACATCAGACGCTTTGCCCTCGAGTTGCCCTGGCCCTTGCCGGGGTTGACCATCCGGGTGCTGCCGCTGGTGCTGGCCCTGACCTACCTGTGCCCGCTGGACATCCTGGGCAGCCTGGTTTTGTTCGTGCTGCTGGCCACCCTCAAAATCGGGACGATGGAGCGGGTGGGGTTTGCGGTGGGCGGTTCGGGCCAGGCCCTCGGCCCCGGCGAGGTGCTCTCCCTGGAGAGCTTCGGCGCCATCGTCTTTGTGGCCGGTTGGTCCGTGTGGCTGGCGCGCGGGCACTTGCGGCAGGTGTGGTTGCAGGTGCGCAGCGGCCAGGGAGACCGCCGCGACGTGCGGCACTACCGCCTGGCCCTGGCCGGCCTGCTGCTGTCGGCGCTCTACGTCATCGCCTGGGCCTGCAGCCTGGGGACGAGCCTGCCCCTGGCCGCGGGTGCCTTCGCCCTGATGGCGCTGACCTTCTTCGTCACCGTCAAGCTGATCGCCGCCACCGGGTTTCCCTATCTCATGCCCACCTGGTCCAATGCCAAGGGAGGGGACTTCATCACCGAACTGATGGGTTCGGCCCGGCTCTCGCCGCAGAGCCTGGTCGCCTTCAAGTTGTTCACCAGCAATGCCTTCTTCGGCAATATCCGCCTGCCGGCGTGGCCGGCCATCCCCCACCACCTGCGCATCTTCTCCCTGCGGGAACAGCCCTTCAAGGTGACGGCGGCCGTGCTGGTGGCCTTTGTGGTGGGTTTCCTGGGGGCGCTCTGGGCCAGCCTGGAGGTGGCCTACGACAGGGGCGCGGCCACCTTTTTGATGGGAGCCGCCTGGGTCTTCGACCAGACCGCGCACCTGCTGCAAAACCCCCGGACCAGCGCGCCGGGCAAGTGGGGCGTGTGGCTGTGGGGATTTTTCGAGGCCTGGGTCCTGACCCTGCTGCGAGCCCGCCTGCACTGGTTTCCGCTCCACCCCATCGGCCTGGCCTTCCAGTACACCTCGGGCACCTCGATCTACTGGTTCAGCCTCTTCCTGGTCTGGCTCGTCAAGCTGGTGCTGTTGCGCTACGGCGGCATCAAAGCTTACCGCAAGGGCAAACCCTTTTTCTACGGCCTGGGCATTGGCTACGTGGTCGGGGTCGTGCTCTCCGGGGTAGTGGACGTGATCTGGTTCCCCCTGCAGGGCCACAGAGTGCACGACTGGTAAGGGGGCTTCTCAAAGACCCAGGGCCTCCCTCCCCTCCACCGTCACCCGCGCCACGTTCCAGGCCGGCTCCCAGGTGCAGTCCACGATCACCTCGCGCACCCCGTCCACTTCGAGCAGACGCTGGCGCAGGGGGCCGGCAAGATACCCGAACTTGGGCCGGCCAGTATTAATTTGATCGAACTCTAAGCCGGCGCCGACTCCTTCACCTTCTCGATGCGCACCGGGCAAACCTTGAGTTCGGCGGTGTAGGTGATCGGGTCGTAGCCCGAGCCGGTCAGGATGTTCACCGGTACATCGTTGAAGCCGAAACTGGCAAAGACCGTGCCGCGCGGCGAGCGCCGGTTGGCCTGGACCTTGATCTCGATGGCGCCGCGAGCGCTCGACATACGGCACCAGCCCCCGTCCTCCAGACCCCATGCCGCCACATCCTCCGGGTGCACCTCCAGGCTCTCCTCGGAGAGCAGGTAGTCGATGCCTTGGGCGCGGCCAGTCTGGGTGCGGGTGTGGTAGGACGGCAGCCGCCGGCCGGTGGTGAGCCAGATGGGGAACTCGGCGCTGATGATCTCGGCCGGATCGCGGTACTTGATCACTTTGAATATGCCGCGGCCGTTCCTGAATTCGCCCTGGTGCAGGATGGGGGTGCCGGGGTGATTCTCGTCAGGTACGGGCCACTGGTATTCGCCCCTGTCGATGCGTTCCCAGTCCAGACCGGCGTAGATCGGCGCCACAGAGCACAACTCGTTGAACACCTCGCTGGCCGACTCGAATTCGAAGCCGGCTAAGCCCAGTCGCCGGGCGATCCGGGAGACGATCCACCAGTCGGGCCGGGCCTCGCCCGGTGGCGATACCGCCTGGCGCAGGCGCTGCACCCTGCGCTCGGTGTTGGTGCAGGATCCGTCGGTTTCGCCCCAGGCCGTGGCCGGCAGCACCACGTCGGCCAGACGGGCGGTCTCAGTCATGAAGATGTCGATGACCACCAGGTGGTCCAGACTTTTGAGGGCGCGCTCGCAGTGCTGGCGGTCCGGGTCGGAGACTAGGGTGTTCTCCCCGTTGATGAGCATGGCGCGGATCTGCTCGCCGCAGCGCTCCAGGGCCTGGACCTTGGTGATACCGTTCTCGCACTCGATTTCCTTGCCGTAGAGTTTTTTGAATTTGGCCTGGCTCTGCGGGTCGGCAACCGGCTGGAACCCCGGGTAGTTGCTAGGCACCGCGCCCGAGTCGCCGGCCCCCTGGATGTTGTTCTGGCCGCGCATGGGGTTGATGCCGGTGCCCTCGCGGCCCACATTGCCGGTCATCAGCGCCAAGTTGCACAGACTCTGGACATTGTCGACCCCGCAGATGTGCTCGGTGATCCCCAGGGTGTAGTAGATGGCGCTCTTGTCGGCCCGGCCGTACCACAGCGCCGCCTTCTCGATGTCGCGGGCCGGTACTCCGGTGATCTTCTCAGCCCACGCGGGCGGGAAACTTTTGACGTGTCCGAGGAAGTCCTCGGCCCCGGTGGTGCGCTGCGCGATAAAGTCGGGGTCCACCAGACCCTCGCGCTCGATCACGTGCGCCATCCCCAGAAGCAGGGCCACGTCCGAACCCACCCGGATCGGCAGGTAGAGGTGGGCCATCTCCGCCAGGGGGATCCGCCTGGGATCGGCCACCACCATTCGGGCGCCGTTTGCCATCGCCTTTTTGAGGCGGGTCGCGGCCACGGGGTGGCATTCGGTCATATTGGTTCCGATACAGAAGATCACATCGGGTTTTTCCATGTCCTCCAGGGGGTTCGACATGGCACCGCGTCCGATGGTGGCTGCCAGACCGGCAACCGTGGGAGCGTGTCAGGCACGGCTACAGTTGTCTATCTGGTGGGTGCCGAACCCGGACCGGATGAACTTCTGCATGGTGTAGGCCGCCTCGGTGGGGGCGCGGCCCGAAGCCACCCCGTAGATGCTGTGGCGGCCGTGCTCCTCAAAGGCTTTGCGGAAGCCCCCGGCGGTCCGTTCCAGCGCCGTGTCCCAGTCGGTCTCGCGGAACTGGCCGTCAACGCCGCGCACCAGCGGGCGGGCCAGGCGGTCCGCATGCTGCACAAAGTCGAAGGCGAACTGCCCCTTGACGCACAGGGCACCCTCGTTGGCCGGTCCGTCCATAGCCGGGTGGATACCCACCAGGCGGTCCTCCTTGGTCAAAAGATCCACCGAGCAACCCACGCCGCAGTAGGGACAGATCGAACGGGTCTTTTCGATTTCGCCGGGCTGTTCGGCGGCGCGCAGGGCCTTTTTGTCGGCCAGGGCTCCGGTCGGGCAGGTCTGCACGCACTGGCCGCAGAAGGTGCAGGAGGAGTCCTTGAGCAAGCCGTTGAACTCGGTGGTGATCTGGGTGTGGAAGCCGCGGTTCATGATGTTGATGGCGTGGTCCCCTTCCTGCTCGGCGCAGACCCGCACGCAGCGGTTGCAGGAGATGCACAGATCGTAGTCGCGCAGGATGAAGGGGTTGTCGTCCTCCTGGTTGCTGCGGCCCGACTGCTGGCCGGCAAAGCGGCCGCTGCGCGCCTGGTAGCGGTCCACCAGGGCGGTCAGCTCCTGCGAGGCGTACCCGCGCAGGGGGTCTACGTCAATCTCGCGGTTTTCAGAGGCGACCAGTTCGAGCAGAACCTTGCGGTGGTTTTCGATCTGGTCGGTGCGGGTCCGCACCTTCATGCCCGGAGTGGCTCTGGTGGTGCACGAAGCCACTGGATTGCGCTCCCCTTCGACCTCGACCACGCACAGGCGGCAGCTGCCAAAGGGCTCCAGGCGGGGGTCGTAGCACAGGGTGGGCACCTCGGCGCGGTGCCGCTGGGTCACCTCGTAGATGGTCTCGCCCTCTGCGAAGCGGATCTCCTCACCGTCCAGGGTCATGATCTCGCCCTTCTCTTCCTCTTCGATCTCAAGGTCCATGGTAGCCGTCATTGCGCTCTTCCTTTCAGGGCTCCTGTAACTTGATCTGGAAAGTACTTCAGCAAACTCTCGGTGATATTGGGCGCGGCCATGCCCAGGCCACAGGCGCTGGTGGCCATCATGGTGCGGCCGATATCCCGCACCTCCTCGACCCACTTTTCCTCCTCTCCGGGACCGGCCTGTCCGGCCAGGCGCTCGGTCAGGCGCTGGGTGCCGATGCGGCAGGGAAAACACTTGCCGCACGACTCCTCGGCGAAGAATTCCATGGCGTGGTGCGCCATCTCGACCATGTCGCGGCTGTCGTCGAAGACCATGACGCCGCCAGCGCCCAGGAAAGAGCCCTTGCCGCGGATGCCGGGCTCGTCCAGGGTTACATCCAGGTCCTCGCCTCCCAGGAACCCGCCCGACAGACCGGCCATGGTCACCGCCTGGATCGAACGGCTCACAGGCGGCCCCCCGGCCCACTCGTAGAGCAGGGTCTCCAGGGGCAGCCCCAGGGGCACCTCGTAGTTGCCGGGAATCTGGATATCGCCCGAGAGGCTGATCAGCTTGGTGCCGGCCTGGCCGTTGTGGCCCAGGCCCTGGTACCAGGCGGCCCCGCGCCTGAGAATCTGGGGCGCCGAAGCCAGGGTCTCGACGTTGTTGACCACAGTGGGCAGGTTTTCGTACCCGTGGGTCACCGGGAAGGGCGGTCGGTTGCGCGGCAGGGGCCGCTTGCCCTCCAGGCTGTTGAGCAGGGACCCTTCCTCGCCGCAGATATAGGCGCCGGCGCCGCGCCGCAGGTAGATTTCAAACTCGAAGTCCCGGCCCGCGATCCCCTGGCCGAGAAAACCGGCTTCCCTGGCTTCGACCAGGGCCTTTCCGAGGATCCCGAGGGTCTCGGGGTACTCGTAGCGCAGGTAGATAAAACCCCGGGTAGCGCCGGTGGCATAGGCGGCGATGATCATGCCCTCGACCACGGCGTGAGGGTCCAGGTCCAGAATTGCCCGGTCCTTGAAGCAGCCCGGCTCGCCCTCGTCGGCATTGCACACAACGGTCTTGGGGGCGCTCGGGGCGTCGGCCACGGCCCGCCACTTTTTTCCGGTGGGAAAGCCGGCGCCGCCGCGACCGGCCAGCTTGCTCTCGTCCACCAGCGCCACCACCTCGTCCGGAGGTTTTTCCAGGGCCCGCTTCAATCCCTCGTACCCGCCGCTGGCCCGGTAGCCTTGGATGGTAGCCCGGCCCGACGCGCGAATCCCGCCAAAGACGCACTCCTCGCACCCGCCCGGGTTGGGCCGGGGCATGGGGGAGGGCCGGGTCTCCAGGACCCCGGCGCTGGTGCCCACCAGGGCCTGATGCTCCCGGAGTACGGGGATGGGATCGTCACAGCGCCCGGCGCAGGGCATGGGGGTAGCGCCCTCCTCGGCCAGGGCCTCGAGCAACTCCCGGCCGCCCTTGAGGCGACAGATATTGCCGGTGCATACCCGCGGGGCGTTGAGTCGGGCGGGCGGGCGGGCAAAGTGGTGATAGAAGGTAAAGGTGCCGAAAAGCTCGGCCAGAGGTATATCGAGCCCCCTGGCCACGGTGCGGATGGCCGCGTCGGAGACAAAGCCGTCGCGCTCGTGGAAGGCGTGCAGCAAGGGCAAGAGAGGCGCGGGTTGGTCGCGCCAGCAATCTATGAGTTCCTGGTCGGATGGAAGGGTCAAAGCCAGGCTCCGCGCAGCAAGGAGAAAACAAGGTTAAAAAAAATACACGCTACCAAAGCATAGAAAAATTAACCGCCGTGTCAACTTACCTACGTACTTGAGCGGAATCCCTCGGCATCAAAAATCCAGCCGCTAACTTCGGCGGTCTTTTAGTGAGGGATGTGAAGAAATGCACCCAGGTGAATTATGTGAAGCAACTCGTCGACTTGAGACATTAATGGGTCAACATCCACTCGCCGATTGCTGGATGCTTTGAGAAGAATAATGGAAAGGTCAAATTGCGTGAGGCTCTGCTGGTATTCTATAACTTTGATCCATCGTTATGAATACATCAAATTCACGTTGAGCAAGGCTTAAAAGTTCTCCATTTTCTTCACCTGACCATCCGCAGTTCTTGTACGGTTAGAACGGTGTGTTGTAAGTCAAAAACTTTTTTTAGTCTACGATCTATGTTTTCATCCAACAGGATGCGCATACCCGGCTTCTTTCAGGAGAGATTCTTGGGCGAGTTGTAAGAATTCTTGTGCTTGTTCGCGGCTTACCGTTGGAAATCCATCTAAGAAATCCTTGAGACGCCTGCTTTTAGATGGTCAATAGGTGATTGTAGAGGTACACGAGTACCCTTAAAGACAGGTGTGCCACCAAGGATCTTTTTATCACATATGATAATTTGATCGCATTTCATCTTTCACTCCTTGAAAATATCAGTACTTCACAGAATCGTTTGAGAGAGCGAGTATGAACTCAATGACTTTTGCCCTGATCTGACCGAATTCTCGCGGCGCGAATTCCGGGCATTGACTGTAAAGGTCTCGCTCATCCCATCGCTCTATGGTCGGCGGTCGGTCGGCGTGGGTATTCCACCTGACCCTGTCTTGCATTTTTTCCAACCAGGCCCCGGCTTCGTCCGCGGTTTGGGAACCTGGATGTTCGGAGAGAAGCGTCTGGAGGGCACACAAACAGCGATAATCCTTGATTCCTTCGCGCCGGGTTTCCCAACCCACGGACGAGACCGGACCGGCGAGACTGGGCAGGACGTAGTTGAAAGGACTATAGCGCTCTTTTTCCCAGCCGAACATCTGGTAGTCGGTATAACACCACAAGAAGTTTCCTTGCAAACCCAGCGCCCAGGTATAAAGTCCCGGGTAGAAACGATTGAAGGTCGGATTGGTGCCGCGGTGCTGGCAATCGTAGGTCCACATCTCCCCTCCAATCTCCTGGGCCAGCGCCTTGAGTTCGGCGTCGATTTCCCCGTTGTGGACGACCCACACATCCAGCTGTCTGGCGAAATACCGCGCGGAATCCTGGCTGATGGCCGTTACCAGGCGGCCGTCGGGGCGAAATCTCTGCAGCCGGTTGAACCCTTCGATGCAACTCTGACCGCGCTCGCCCGTATAGGCGGGTTCGTCCGGGGCGTACAGGAGGAGTTCGGGCCAGCCTTGCCGGCGACACTGTGTTTTCAAGGACGCCGCGAACTTTCTGGCCGCCGCCTCGTCGAGGTCGCCCGTTCCCCCCAGCAACATAACCGGAATCTCGGGGCGAATGAGGCCATCCGCAAGCATATCTTCGATGATTCCCGTCGTCTGTTTTCCCTCCAGTTGCAATTCCCCATTTTCACGGCAGATGGCGTCGGGCGCATATACTGTCGCGCTGGTGTGGCCGTGCGCGACCATGTCTTGATAATACAGCCGCATCAGTCTCTTCTTTTGATATTTTTGGTCCAGCAAAAGGGGACGGAAGTACATTCCGTAGGCAATCTCCGCAGATGGAAGTGAAAGCGGCAGCACCTTGATGGAAAACCGAAGCTGTTTTCTGGGCAACTGATGCCGGTCGCGATGAGAATCCACGCGGCCCCCTTCGTGCAACAGCAGCGCTAGCTTTCCTTCGTAAACCCCCTCCTCGGTTCCCGCGGGGATGTGGACCGTCAGCCAGTAAACGGTGTTTTTCCCGGCCTCGATGCGGGTGGTGGCCTGACGCGGCAACCAGTATGGAATGCCCAGTCTTCGCCCTCCCTCAACGGGAGCCGGCGGCACCACTCTTTGGTGAAATTCAACGCTCATTACCTCAATTGGAAATTCGGACTCCTCTACCTCCAGGGTAACCATACCGGCATCCCGCAAGCCCCAGATACCCAGGACCAGCGACTCAAATTCACCTGCCATGGTCTCACAGACCGGCGTCCCCTCCAAGTCCGCTGGCAACGGTGGTTGTTCTTCAAAGAACGGGGTGGTAGAGTCCCCCCACCAGATAGCGCACCCTTGCGTCCATTGACTCTGGCTGAATTCGGGCGCCCGTCGGACAGGTGGCAATACCTTTAATTGATCTGGGTTGTTTTGGTCCGGCATGATTGCTCCTTTCTGGTGGCGACATAGCCGTCGAGTCATTCACTACTTTGCAATTTGGAACTTCCACCTCGAATTTGCAAGTTCTTTCGGGACGGGATGCCTCGTCCTAATGGCACCACACCGACTACTCCGTCGGTCCGAGTATTTTAAATATTGCCTGAACGTATCCATTCGGATACATTAAAATCATGTATACCGTCGTTCGTACGGCCGCCTTTGATGAGTGGCTTGCCAAACTCAAGGATGCTCGCGGCAAAGCCCGAATTGTCGAGCGCATTCGCTCTGCCGAACGAGGCAACTTTGGAGATTGCGAGCCGGTCGGAAACGCGCATTCATTTCGGTCCCGGCTATCGAGTATATTTCACACGCATAGGTGCAGTGGTCTATGTGCTGCTCTGCGGCGGCACTAAGCGTAGTCAGAAACGAGATATTGCTAAAGCCCATGAAATGGTTAGGTTTCTGCAGGAGGAGTGAAGATGAGCAAACACAATGAGTTGGGTCTCGCGCCCTTTGATGCCAGTGATTATCTAGATAGCGAAGAAGCCATTGCCGAGTACTTAACAGCGGCGTTGGAAAATCCCGACCCCGATGCATTCTTGGTCGCCGTACGGGATGTAGCCAAAGCCCAAGGTATATCAAAAGTGGCGGCAATGGCCGGTCTTAGCCGCGAAAACTTGTACAAAGCACTTAAACCTGGGGCACAACCGCGCTTTGATACGATTCGTCGTCTACTGGGCGCTTTGGGGGTCAGGCTTGATGTCGCACCGCCGCACCCCCGCCCCTAAACATGTGCCGCGCCTGATCATCATCGCGGCCTGATGCCCGCGTTGTCCTGCCCACAGATCCGCTGCCGACGCCTATCTGGAACTGCTCATCCTTGCCGCTGGCTTCTGCATCCTCAAAGATCACTGCCGAAGGACCCGATTGGCGCCCGTGCCCCAACCTGGAAAATCTGTCACACCTGCACCAGATCCAGGGCCAGGGCCCGGGCCGGCCCCGCGGTCTTAACTCGGTCCAGCTTTTTCACCAGTTCCCGGCCCCGTCCCTCGAAACACACCTCTCCAACCTCGAGCCGGCCTTCCTCCACCTGGATCCGCACCCGCACCCCGCGTCCCTTTGCCCGGTAGTGGATCCGCCCCCAGCCCGAGTCCACCGCAAAGAAAAAAGACCCTTTGCGCCCATCGAGCCGCGGCGCCAACTCCAGACGCTTCTCCGGAGCGCTGTAGCGGAACCCGGTCAGGGCCAGGAGCATCCCGTACGAAGCCAGGGCCCGGGCGTAGTAGTTGCCGCACTCGTACTCGTTCCACGGATTGCGCACCCGGCCGTCGTAGCGCTGGCGCACGGCCCTGACAAGAGTCAAACCCTCCTCCACCAGCCCCTCGTACACCATGTGGCTGGCCACCTGGTACTCGATCCCGGTCCAAACCTCGTCCGAGTACACAAACGGCAGGGAGGGTTTGCCACCCTGGGGCCAGGAGCACAAAAGCAGGCCGGGCTCATCGTTGAGGGCGTACCCGGGGCGCTGTGGATTGGCGTGGCCGCGCAGCGAGTTGCGGAAATTGTATTTGAAGAGGGCCGCCAGGTGCCGCCGCACCCGGGCGCGGCTCAACGGCGGCGCCAGTCCCAGCATGGTGGTGTACCACTGGCCCATCACCCCGTCGGAGATGCAACCGGCTCCGTACTGGTACTTGGGCCCTTCCTCGTGGAACAGCGCCAGGGCTTCTTCCGAGTAGTGGCCCACCCACTTTTTGAGCCGGCGGCGGCTCTTTAGGTTCTCGAGCTGGACCTTCTGGGCATAGTATTCGCCATTCCACAAATGTTCGTCGCAATACGCTTTTCCCTTTGCCGCCAGATCCCGGTAGCGGCTGGCATCGGCCTCCTTGCCCAGGAGCGCGGCCATGGCGGCCATGGCCTGCAGGGCCCCCAGGTAGAAGCTGGTGCACATGATGTCCGCGCCCCAGAATTCGATGTCGTAGGTGTTGTGGTGCGGCTCGATCAGGGCACCCTGGTGATCCGGGTCCCAGGTCCGGATACAGTACTCCAGGCTGCGCCGCACCAGAGGGTAGTACTCTTCCAGCCAGGACCGATCCCCGCGGATCTGCCACTCGCGGTAGACCTTCATGATGCCGCCCAGCTGGCCGTCCGCGGCGGCGTGGTAGGTGTGTTGCACGGGGCCGGTGGGCAGGCTGGAGCGGAAGGCCACGTGCCCGCGTCGGTCCATGGACCACTTCAGTTCCAACTCGCGCAGGGTGCGCTCCAGGGCGGGGAAGAGGTAGGGCAGGGCCTGGGCGTAGTTCCACACATGGGTGCAAGAGCCGGCGCAGCAACCAGCGCCGTAGGAGCTGCCCTCCCAGCACCACAGCATGCCGTCCTCCTGCCGCAGCACGGTGGGCGACTTGAGAATGGCCAGATTGGCCGAGACCGCATCCACCACATAGTCGGGCAGGGTGGTGCTGAACAGGGCCCGGTGGAAACGACGGGTGCGCTCCTCCAGGCTCTGGTGGTTTTTCAGCGCGTGTCTGGCTACCTCCCAGGCATCGCTAAAACGGGTGGCGTACCAGGGCCGGTAGGTGCCGCTCCGCGCATCGACGTCGCAACAACCCCCATCATCACTCCTCCCGTGCTCCAGATCGGTGTTGGGAGCATGCCAGCAGTAGATCAGCGGAATTTCAACCTGTTCTCCGCTTTTGAGCTCCAGATCCCAGAACAGGGTGGCGCCCAGGCAGGAGCGGCTCCCGCCCTGGAAGAGGCCGGACCGGCGAGCCGGCGCGAGCTGGCCCTCCAGCAGCTTGTTGGTCAGCATGGTCAGGGTATCAAACCAGCCGCCGCGGAACCAGGCGCAGTCCGCCCGCTGGCCCGGGCGCGGCGAGACCACGGCGATCGAGGTTTTGTGCCGGGCCTCGGGGGCCAGGTCGCTGTCGAAGTAGAGGCCCTGTAGTTTGCCCTGTCCGCGGTGCTCTGCCCAGTGCCCCCGCAACTCTTCCGCCAAACCCGGGTACTGCGCGTTGAAGGAGAACTGCACCTGCAGGGTGCGCTCGTGCCGGTTGCGCAGCCGGTAGCAAAGGAAGGCAGCGGGCAGGCCCGTGGCCAGATCATCCCCCGGCACAAAGGGCGAAAACGCCTCCAGGCGCACCTGAAGAGGCAAATCCCGGTCTTCCAGGCGCACCCGGGCAAAGGGAAATTCGCCGCTGAACTCGACACCTTCCATGTGGGGCAGGCCCTCGTGCCCCGCGGCCAGGCGGCCATTGCCAAAGCGGCCCTGGTTGTAGATATGGGGATTCTGCACCGGCCCCTCCAGCACCCGCAAAACCCCCTTTTTGCGGCCCTTTGCCCGGCAGTGGACCGCGGCAAAGGTCATGGGACTGTGCCCGAAACTAGGGGTATTGAACAGGCAAAAGTCCTGGAGGTTGCCCGCCCCGCCCAGGTGCAGACACCCTGCCCCTATCCCGCCCAGGGGAAAGGCGATCTGCTGCAGGTGCTCTTCTTTAAAACGCCGCTGTCCTCCCGCGCCCTTCAGCGCCTTTTTGCTGTAGACCGTGCCCATTTCTGCTCCTGCTTTCCGGCGATATTCAGTTGTCCACAAGGGTCTTGTTGGCTTCGCGTTCGAGCCGGGCCAGGGTCTTCTCCACGTCGGCCCCATCCGCACTTTCCACCATGGCGTCGCCGATCAGGCGCCGCACCTGCTGGTACCCGGCCACGGCGGGCTCGGACTTGCCGTAGTCCAGCAATTGGTAAGCCGTTTTATAATGGGGATTCTCGGCAAAGTACTCCTCCAGTTCCCGGGCCGTGCTCTTGCGCACCGGGAAGTAGTTGCTCGCCCGCACCCAGCGGGCCTGCGGGGCCGGCTCGGTGAACCAGCGCACGAAGAGCCAGGCCGCCAGCTGCTGCGCCGGGGTGGTGCGGCACACCGAGACGCTGGCCCCGTACACGTTCACTACCGGACGCTCTCCAACATAGGGCGGCGAACCCACCCCCCACTCGAACGCCACCCCGGAATCTTCTATCCCTCTTTTGAAGTTGGGCAGGCCGGACGACGAGCGCATGGCAAAGAGCACCTGTCCCTGAACAAAACGATTCTGATCGCCGAATTCCTCGCCGAGCAGTTCCACGGCCCCGTCCCCGATCAGCTCCTGCATCAGCTTCAGGGCGGCGCGGGCCTGCGGGGTGTTCAGGGTATAGGCGGTCTTTTCGGGGTTCATCAGATCCCCGCCGCGGCCAAAGACCATGGAGGCCAGGCGGCTGGCGTCCGCCTCCAGCAAAAAACCCAGACACAGGTCCTTTTTTTCTACCTTGCTGAAGGGCTGAGCTTTGGCCCTGCGGCACATCTGGGCAAATTTGTCCCAGGTTCTGGGGGGCCCGTCGTAGCCCAGTTCGCGCAGCCAGTCCACGTTGTAGTAGAAGACCTCCATGGAGCGATTGGGTGGAAAGCCGACCTGCACCCCCTGCATCCGGTCCTGGACCATGAAAGCCTGTATGTAGTCCTTTTGGGCCGCCGGGTCCAGGCCCCACTGGGACGAGTTGATGTAGGGGGTCAGATCCACTACCCCATCTGCCTGGTAGTAGGCCAGGGCCTGATTCTGGTACGCCACCACCAACTGGGGCAGAGCGCCGCCCTGGAGGGCCACCAGCATCTTGTTGTAGATATCGCCGTAGTTCCCGGCGAACTCCCCGCGCACCTGGATCTGGTGCGGGTTTTTCTGGTTGAACTCCTCGATCAGCTGCAGCAGCGCATCCTCGCGCTGGAGGGTGTGCTGGTACCAGAACACCACCTCCTGGCCCTGCGGGTCCACCTCTTCCAGGTCGACCGGCGTGGATGGGGTCCTTTCGCCCTGGGGAGCGCAGGCCCCCCCCAGCAGACAAAACAGCGGCAGGATTATAGAACAGGTAGCGATTCTCATTGATTCACCCCTTGAGTCCGGACATGGAAATGCCCTCGGTAAATTCGCGCTGGATCAGAAAGTAGGCCAGCAGCACCGGAAAGGTGGCGATGAGGGCTCCGGCCATCTGCAAATGCACCTCGGTCCCGGCCTCGCTGACAAACTGCTGCAGCCCCACGGCAATCGGCCGCCATTTCGGAGTGTAGGTCACCAGCAGGGGCCAGGCCAGGGCGTTCCACGAGCCGATGAAGGTGAACATGCCGACCGTAAGCAAAGGGGCACGGCACAGCGGCAGCACGATCTGGAACAAAAAGCGAATATGGCCGGCCCCGTCGATCCGGGCCGCCTCCCACAGCTCCCCTGGCAGCCCGCGGAGGAACTGGCGCAGCAGGAAGATGCAGAACGCACTGGCCATGAAAGGCACGGTCAGGGCCGGCCAGCTGTCGAGCCAGGCAAAGGGACTGTTCTGGTGCAGCCAGGTTATGGTGAGAAAGTTGGGCACCATGGTCACGGTCTCTGGAATCATCAGGGTCGCCAGGATGCAGACGAAGACCGGATTCCGGCCGCGGAACCGCATCCGCGCCAGGGGATAGGCCGCCATCAGCGAAAACAGCAAGGTGCCGCCCACCTGCAGGGCGGCGACGATCAGCGAGTTTTCGAAGTAGAGCCCAAAATCCGCTTCCTTCCAGGCCAAAAGGTAGTTCTCCCACTGGGCCTCGGCCGGCAGGAAGACCTTGCGCAGGGTTTCCCCCCGCGTCATGAAGGAGGCCAGCAGCATCCACACAAAGGGCACGGCAGCCACCACCCCGCCCAGCACCAGACCAGCGTAGGTCGCCCAGGACACCCACCTTACCGAGCGCTTCTCACTCCCCATAAAACACCCGCTTCCCCAACACCCTGTTCTGCAGCAGAGTGAGCGCCAGGATGGCCACAAAGAGGACAAAAGCCAGGGTCGCGGCGTACCCGGCATTGTGGTACTCGAAGATCTGGTCGAAGATCGCGATGCTGAGCACATCCACGGTGTCGCGCGCCCCCGGGGTGCGCATGATGTAGATGTGGTTAAAGGCCTTGAAGGTGCCGATCACCGCCACCATGGAGAGAAAAAACAGGGTCGGTGAGACCAGGGGCAGGGTAATGTGGCGGAAGGACTGCCAGTTTCCGGCGCCATCGATCTGGGCGGCTTCGTAGTAGTGCCTGGGGATGGCGCTCAACCCGGCCAGGAGAATCACGGTGTCGTAGCCGATGTACACCCAGATATTGTAGAGGATGATCGAGACCAGGGCAAGGCTGGGAAAGCACTCGTTGATCCACAGCGGGCAGTTGGTCACCCCCAATCCCTTGAGCGCCAGAAAGACCACAGATTTATTCTCGTAGAGCCAGCGCTGATTCTCCATGCCCAGGGCGCCCCAGAAACGGTTGGCCAGGGACGAAGGATGGGGATTGAAAATGGTGCGGAAAACCACGGCGGAGGCAATCACCGGAGTAACGTAGGGCAGAAAGAACAACACCCGGAAAACCCCTCTGCCACGCCAGCTCTTGAAGAGCAGGTAGGCCAGGCCCATGGATACGCTCAACTGCACGGGGATGGTGCCCAGGGCGTAAAAGAAGGTAACCTTGAAACCATTGTAGAGGCGTCCATCCCCGCTCTTCAGCATACCCGGCAGGCCCGCGAACAGCAGCAGCCACCCAGCGGCCAGGATCAACCCCCAAAAGGCCAGCACCGGCACCAGGCGCTGGCCGGCCTCCTGCTGGCGCCAGCGGCTCCGCAACCAGCTCGCCCCCCAGATCAGGCCTAGACCCAGAAGGAAACAGGCGAAAAAGCGGGGCTCTCCCAGGGCCCGGACGTAGTGGTCCAGGCCGATCAGCGCCTCCTGCTTGATCCGCCATCGGTGCAAACTGACGTAAAGGGCGTAGCCAATGGGAAAGAGCCCGAAGGCGGCCAGCGCGATCAGGGCCGGCGCCATGAATCCCCAGGCTATGGCCTGTTCCTTGAAGTTGCTTTTCATAGAAGCCGTGCGAATGCGCGTCGGAGGGGCGTAGACACAGCCGGGATTTGCTCTACGATATGGGCTGCACGGCAAGTTGTCAATATCGAGCGCCCGCATTCGACCAACTGCTCAGTTGAAGGTTTTCCGCGGATCTCGCGCCACGATCCGCCAGGTGCCCGCGGCGCTGTTGAGGGCCAGGGGCATCAAATGTGATCAAGCCCGGGGGCTTGACAGCGGGATTTCTTCGGGTATACTGTCAGTACTTCACGAAATACCCGTAGCTATTTGGCCCTCAAGGCCGGGAGGGGATGTTGCCGGCCGCTAGGAGAGCGCTCATGGTCCAGATGACAGACGTCAATACCACCGACATTGTCGACGCCATCCGCCTTGGCTGCGACGCCATGTCCCGGGTGTTCAACCCCGCCGATGACGACATCCCCTACTTCCGCGTCATCGTGCGCCCCGAGGCCTACCTCGACATGAGCATGCCCGACCACGTACCGGGCCGCCACCTCAACGCCCTGCTCAACGCCAAGGACGCGGCCGGAATCGAAGTGGACGAGGAGGTCATCGACAAACACGCCCGCGCCAACTACTTCTCGTTCAGTGGTCCGGTGGCCCTGTCCCTGGGCCGCGTGGATTGCAAAGGCGCCCTGATCCAATTCAATGCCCACCATGTGCGCGAAGCCTTTCACGCCCTCTACCCCCTGGTCCAGTACCGCGGCTCGGAGCGGACTCGAGAGGTGGCCGAAGCCTGCATCGACGCCGTCTTCGAGTACTTCGACCCGGCCTCGGACTGGGACTACGACCGCCTCGAAAAAGAGCACGGTCTCGATTGTCACCGAGACGGCACCTTCGTCACCGGGGTGGCCCGTTCGATCGGTTCCCTGGTGAAGTACTACCGGGCCACCGGGTACGGACCCGCCCTGGAACTGGCCCTTGTGCTCAAGGAAAAAGCCCTCGCCGAAGTCTTCAAAGAGGACGGCTCCTACGATCCCGGCGTCTTCGGCACCCACGCCCACTCCACCACCTGCACCCTGTCCTCCCTAGCTCAGCTGGCCGACCTGACCCAGGACTCCACCCTCATGAAAAGGGTGAAAGCCTTTTACGACAATGGCCTGTGGGAGATGCGCGACGAGGTGGGCTGGTCCATCGAGGGGACCCGCTCTGCCGCGGACCGCTCGGACGAGGGCGAGATGAACAATACCGGCGACATCCTGGAGACCGCCCTGATCCTGGGCCGCTGGGGCTATCCCGAATCCTACCACGATGCCGAGCGCATCCTGCGCTGCCACCTGTTGCCCTCCCAACTGCGGGATATCTCCTTCATCCAGGAACCAGAAAACCCCGATGGGATCGACCGGCTGGAAAACGTGGCCGAGCGGGTGCGCGGGTGCTTCGGCTTTCCCGCCCCCTACGGCCACGAGCCCATCGGCAACCAGCGGATCCGCTTCAACACCGATGTGGTGGGCGGGAGCGTGGGCTCTTTGTGCGAGGCCCTCAGGGAGATCGCGCGCTTCGAGCCGAGCGGGCACTGGGTCAACCTGCTCTTCGACCACGAAACCCCGCACCTGGCGATCGAATCGCCCTACACCCATTCGGCCCTGCGCATCCGGGTGAAAACGCCGGGGGCCCTCTTTGTGCGCATCCCGCCCTGGGTGGACCGCGGCAGTATCGTGCTGAGCAAGGTGGATTCACAACCCCGCCACACCAACGGCTACCTTTTTTTTGCCGCCCCGCCCGTCAACCGGCCCATCGCCATTGAGTTTCCCCTGGTACAGCAGGAGCTCACCCTCAATCACCAGGCGCGGGATATCAGGACCCGTCTGAGGGGCGACGAGGTGATGGCCATGGAAAACTTCGGGGCCGACCTGACCTTTTTCGACCCTCTATAGCGAAAGGCCGACGGGGGTTTTGAGACGGCTTCTCAGACCCAGTACAGCCCGTGCCCCTGCGAGCCGGTGACCACGTCTACCAGCAGCCAGAACGCAACGGCGGCAAACTGCCCGAGAATGAATCCCAGAAAAAGCGGCCGGGTCGCTCCCAGCAAACGCGGTCCGCCGTAGCGTATCAACACCGCCTTTACAAGCCATATCAGGAAGACGCTGAACCAGATATGGCGGGTCAGCATCATCTGGGATACGGTCAATCCCATCGGGTGAATCGGGAAAGACAGCAGATGGGCGCGCATCCAGAAAAGCCCGGTCATAATCAGGCACCCCAGGGCCATGAGCCCCATCCCGCTCCCGTCCGGCTCGGCGGGGTTGCGCAGGAAGTGCGCGGCAAAGTCGATGGTGTATCTCGGTCCATTGAGGAAAAACCATGAATTGGCGTTATTGGCACCGACCTGATAGGCCAGGTACAGGGTCGCCCATATCGACACCGCCAGTCCCAGGACCACCGCCAGCATCATCCCCCACAGGACCACCCTTTTCTGCTGGATGGATTCGGTCAACTTCAAGCCGTTGGCGACCGCCGCCATCACGAAGGTGCGCACATCGCTCATCCACACCTGCCCGAAGGAGAGGACGCCGATAGTTCCCGACGGCCCCAGCATATGGGTGCCGAAAAAGGTTCTCACCACCGTAGGGGTGATTATCTGGGCCCGGGTCGCGGCCAGACCGGACTCGCACAGGATGCGGGTAATCCCCAGAAACGTCGCCGCGGCTATCACGACAAAGGCGACCGATGCCCACCAGGGAACCCCTGCGGCGATGAACCAGCCCGTCATCAGCACGAATCCCAGCGCCAACTGGAAAAGCAGGTTTCTCGGTGAGAAATCTTTCCCTGGATCGGTCCCTTCATCCGGCCGCATGGCCGCCCGCAGGCTCTGTCCCAGAAAGCCACGGGCGATCCACAGGGTATGCCCTACCAGGGCGATCAGCGCCCCGAACTGGACAAAGGCCATGATCGAGCCGCCGTCGCTCTGGGTGTATATGTCCAGGGTCAGACCCCGCGACAGCCCGACCATATTAAAATACCCCTTCACCACGAGGCCCAGAAGGTGGAACACCCAGATACTCAGGGCTACCTCCTGGTTGACGATGTAGGCAAACCCCATCATCGGAAAGCTCAAATTAAAGGTGAGGCTTTCCAGGCCCCGGAAGATGGGCATGCTGTGGTTCAGGGCAATGGGGGGGACAAAGTGAAAATAAGCGTGTAGACCGTTCACCGAGGTGATTGTGAAGGGAACGGCAAACCCCACCCACATCACCGGATTGCGGAAGAAGGAATTGATGGCTCTGTCGCGCTCCTGGGTCCCCATCACCAGCGGCAGCTGGGCGAGAGGATAGCTCAGGCGCTCGTGTTCGATCCACTGTTTGCGGAAGAGTACGGCAAGCGAAATCATAATCAGGTACAACCCCAGCAAAACCGGCAGCCAGGCCAGCAAGGGTGGCAGCCAGGCCTCCCAGGGAACCGCCTGCTCCCTGGAGATGCCCTCGTAGAAGCCGCGGATGGCTTCCTCCCCCTGGGGCACCAGCCAGTGCGGCACAAACGGCTGGATTACCTCCGCCCATTGATTTTCAGCGTTGGCCAGGTAGGATACGGCGGGCAGGATCGGGATCAAATACAGGGTCAATCCCATGGTGCAGATCGAACAGGAGATGGCCGCCATCACGTAGGCGATGAAAAGCTCGCCCGAGGCAAAGGACCCTCCGGGAAGTAAACGACGCAGCAGTCCGTTCACAAAGAGAGAGACGCACAAGAGCAGGAAGACCGCGGCGGCGGTGGTGAAGTCGATGGTCATATAGGACCCTGTGAGCACCAGGCAGTTATACGGTCCCCAGAGGGCCACCACCACACTCAGCGCGGTTCCCAGGAGCACGGCCCGCAACGGGCGCACTTGACCTGTGGTGGGTTCCGTAGTTGTTGGCTCGATGTTCATGGGTCCATTCTCAGTACTGCGCACAATAGAGGATGGTCGGAAGACTACGACAGCGCCATAGTTCAAGGGGCCAGGGGTTCCCTCGAACGGAGCTTATAAAAACGATTTTTTCGATCCGACGGTCAAGCTACTTCAAGTGTATTGACGCTCCTGGCGGCAAGGACGATATTTGTTCTGGGAGCCGCGGCTTCCGTGGGTATCGAGGATATTTAAAGAAAGGCTTTCACGCCATGCCGCACCCACCCGATCCCCGGCTCATCAAGGAGCTGCGGCGCTACGACAGCGCCACCATCGCCAATGCCATCGAGCACTTCGAGGTCCGCGATCCGACCACGGGCTATGCCGACAACCGGCTGGTCTGCCAGATGCCCGAGATCCCCCACCCCATGGTCGGCTACGCCCTCACCGCCACGGCCGATACCACCACCCCCGGCGACCAACGGACCTCGCGGGTCGATGACTTGGTGGACCTGGTGCACGCCGCGGCCCAACCCTGCGTCGTCGCGGTCCAGCACGTGGGCCACCAGCGGGGCCGCTGCTGCCTCTTCGGCGATATGTTCTGCACCATCCTGCAGCAGCTGGACTGCGTCGGCCTGGTCACCGACGCCAACGGCCGCGACCGCTCCGGCATCCGCCAGCGCACTCCGGACTTCCACGTCTTTTCGAGCGGCTGGGTGGTCTCGCACGGGTACCCGGCCTACATCGACTTCAACACCACGGTGTCGATCCGCGGCCTGACCATCGCACCGGGGGATTTGTTGCACGGGGACGAAAGCGGCCTGGTCTCGATTCCCCCCTCCATCGCCGCCGACCTGCCCAGGCGCGCCGAAGGGGTGCGCCGGGAAGAGGCCGAGTACTTCGATTTCCTGCAAAACGAGCGTTTCTCCATGGAAGAGTTGCGCCGCCGCATCGTGCCGCACGAGTAACCCGGAGAGGAACGCTAAGAATGAAAACCGAACTGACAACCCGGCAAATCGAGACCTACCAGCGCGACGGCTGCCTCCTGGTCGAAGACTTCCTCACCCCGAACGAACTGGCGGAATTGGACACCGCTGTCACCCGGAGCGTGGAGCAGATGGGCGAGCACAAGATCACCGGCGAATCAAACCAGCACATCGTCGACCGGAAGGGTACTTACTACGACCGGGTCTTTCTGCAGCGCCTGAACCTGTGGCGCATCAACCACACCGTCAAAAGCTGCGTGCTCAATCCCGAACTGGGCCAGATGCTCTGCGCCCTGGAGGGCATCGACGGCATCCGGGTGTGGCACGATCAGACCCTGCAGAAGATGCCCTGGGACAACCCCACCTCCTGGCACCTGGACTGCCCCAACTGGTCCTTTCATTCGCGCCACGCCATCTCCATCTGGATCGCCCTGGACGATGCCACCCTGCAGAATGGGTGCATGTACTACATGCCCGGCTTGCACAAGGTGGCACAGTTTGACAAAAAGGGCGACTTTTCGCCGGACATAGCCGTCCTTTTCGACGAGTACCCGGAGTTCAAAGAGGTGGAGCCGGTGCCGGGCGTGATGAAGGCCGGCTCGGCCGGCTTCCACAACGGCCTCACCGCCCACGCCGCCGGTCCCAACATGACCCCCTACCCGCGGCGGGCCATGACCTGCGCCTACATGCCGGACGGTGCAAAATTCAACGGCATCCAGAACATCCTCTCCGACGAACAGATCGCAAAGCTCGAAATCGGCGAGGTGCTCGACGACGAGAATCAGACCCCGCTGGTCTGGTCCAAGCAGGCGTAAAGAGGCCGTCCGCGATTCCTGGCCGGCTCATTGTGGAATCCACAGCGTGGGATTATCATTAAGATCCTGCTCAAGGAGGGCGCACATGACCAGCAGAGAAGCCGGACTGACCTACGAAACCGCCGGCGTGGAAACCACCGGCGCCGCAACCGCTTTGGGACAATTGCTCAAGTGGATCGGCAAAGCCTCCCACGCGCCGCGCCAGGAAGGCATCGGTGCCCCGGTCCTGGAGTCGGGTTTTTATGCTTCGGTGCTCAATATCGGCCACAACCTCGGCCTGGCCCTGAGCACGGACGGGGTCGGCACCAAGCTGATCATCGCCCAGATGATGGACAAGTACGACACCGTGGGCATCGACTGCGTGGCCATGAACGTGAACGACCTGATCTGCGTCGGCGCCGAACCCATCTCCATGCTCGACTATATTGCGGTGGAGAAGGCCGACCCGGATGTCTTCGGGGAAATCGGCAAGGGGCTCTACGAGGGGGCCCGGCAGGCCAACATCGCCATTTCCGGGGGCGAAATATCACAGATCGGGGAAATGCTGCAGGGCTACCGGCAAGGATCGGGGTTCGATCTCATCGGCATGGGGGTCGGCCTCGTGCCCCTCGACCGCATCCTGGTGGGGCAGGATATCGACGACGACGATGTGGTCGTCGGCCTGCGCAGCAATGGGGTGCACAGCAATGGCCACACCCTGGCCCGCCGGGTCTTCTTCGATACCCTGGGATACAGCCCGGACCACTACGTGCCGGAGCTGGGGCGCACCATCGGCGAAGAATTGTTGCGCCCGACCCATATTTACGTGCGTCCGGCCATGGAGATGCTGCACTCCAGGGCCCGGGTAAAAGCCCTCATCAACATCACCAGCGATGGTCTCCTGAACCTGAACCGGGTGCGCTCCAGCACGGGGTATTTGATCGACTACCTGCCGGAATCCGATCCGGTATTTCACCTCCTTCAGGAAGGGGGCCGCATCAGCGACGAGGAGATGTTTCTGGTCTACAATATGGGGATTGGGTTCTGCGTCATTGCACCGCAGGAGGACGCCGGGCTGGTCCAGGAGATTGCGCAGCGGAACGGGTTCGCAAGCGATATAATCGGCCGTCCGGTGAGCGCGCTCGAGCAAAGGGTGATGATAGAGCCCAAGCAGCTTGTGGGCGAAGGAGACTGTTTTAGACCGGCCCATACCGCGGATTGACCGGTCGAAATGTCGGGAGTCTTCGATGGCTGACCCTGCTTATCGAATCATCTACAACTGGGATGGCGCGCCGCACCACTACGACGAGTACCCGGGCACAATCTGGCGGATTTTACCCATCCACCCCAGTTGGCCAGTTGGCTCCACCCAAGCTACAAAGAAACTCGCCGACCCCCAATGAGCTGGAAGATCCAGACGCGATGGAAGGGCGGATGAACAACCACTACCCCCTGAATTGTTCTAAGATTATCACAAAATTGTGATTTTATATACTTAGAGAAACAAAACTGTGATTTTTCTTGCTGGTCTATCTTCCGGGATTTACCCCAGGTAGATTCATGAGATTCTGGGTATGTGTCGGGTTAAATATCTGTTTTTTATCGAATTACAACCTATTCCCCCAATGCGTAAACCCTCTAAATCCCGGAAGATATCACCGGAGCCGTTCCAAGGTATGGAAGTTGCTGAATTTAAGGAAAACCCTAACTGCAAAGACCCACCTGAACAAGGATTTTCTCCCTTTGCACGATTCTGTCGACCCAGACAGAGCACCCTCAGGGAAAAGACCCTCCTGCTCGACGAAAACCAGCATTAAAATCAACAAAAATGTGTGGCTATTTTGGATTACTCACATTTTTGTTGATTTCTCTTTGTTTTTTTATTTTTAGTAAAGTACACTAATTCTTTATTTATCAGCATCTTATGAATATTTTGCCACATTCGTCATCCTTTGGCATTCTCCTTGCTTTACCCTTAGCACGCTCAGGCTGCCATTCTGATATCCCCAACCCCCACAACCAATTGGAGGGAACGCACATCATGTCTAAATTGTGGAAAGGACCGGTCGCCGTACCGATTCTGTTTGCGCTGATGCTCATTTCCGCTACCAGAGTCCTGGCAGCGGAAATAACCTCGATAGAGGCCTTTCAGCAAATGCCCATTGCCTATCCCAAATTCATGATAGACAATCTGTGGCTGTTGATGGCCGCGGCCCTGGTCTTTATCATGCACCTCGGCTTTGCCACCCTGGAATCGGGGCTCACCCGCCAGAAGAACACCGCCAATATCCTGTTCAAGAACCTATTCATCATTTCGGTCGGTCTGATCACCTATGCCCTCACCGGCTTCAACACCATGTACCCGGGTGACTTCAACGGCTTCCTGTCCATTGGCGGGCCCATCGGTTTTGCCGCCTCCGACAAGGTCGCCAAGGTCACGGCCGCCTATGCCGACTATACCTACTGGTCGGACTTCATTTTTCAGGCCATGTTCGCCGCCACTGCCGCGACCATCGTATCGGGAGCGGTAGCCGAGCGCGTGAAGCTTTCGAGTTTCATGATTTTCACCACTTTGCTGGTGGCCTTCTGCTACCCGATTTCCGGTTCCTGGAAGTGGGGCGGCGGCTGGTTGGATCAGATGGGCTTTTACGACTTTGCCGGTTCCACCCTGGTCCACGCCTTCGGCGGTTTTTCCGCCCTGGCCTTTGTCCTTTTCCTCGGCGCCCGTCGCGGCAAGTACACCCCCGATGGCATTAAACCCATCCTCGGCCACAGCATGCCCCTGGCCACCATCGGGGTTTTCATGCTGTGGCTCGGCTGGTTCGGCTTCAACGGTGGTTCGGTGTTGAGCGCGGATCCGGAACTGGTTTCCCTGGTATTCGTCACCACCTGCCTGGCCGCAGCAGCGGGTTGCCTCGCCGCCATGTTTACCTCGCAGATATACCTCAAAAAACCCGACATATCCATGGCCCTGAACGGCATCCTCGCCGGCCTGGTAGGCATCACCGCAGGGGCTGATACCGTCTCCTGGATAAGCGCCGTAGTAATTGGTGTTATCGCCGGAGTCATCGTGGTCTTTGCCATTGTTTTAATCGACCGAATCAAGATAGACGACCCCGTCGGCGCCATTTCGGTGCACGGCATTTGCGGCGTGTGGGGCACCATTGCCGTCGGCCTGTTCAGCGCCAACCCCGACCACACCGTAGGCACCCAGGTCATCGGCACCCTCTCCATCAGTCTGTTTGCCTTTGTAGCAGCCTCGATCCTCGCCCTGGCCCTGAAAGCCCTCATGGGTATCCGGGTCGACGAAGAAGCCGAGGAAACCGGCCTGGATATCGTTGAACACGGCCAGCCTTCCTACGCCGATTTCCAACCTGTGGTAAATTGAGAAGCCAGAACGGAGGATTATTAATGTACAAAATCGAAACCTTTTTGCGTCCAGCCGCACTCGGCAAAGTGCAGGAAGCCCTCGCCGGCATCGGCATCGCCGGCATGTCCGTGATCGAGGTCCGCGGCTTCGGGCGCCAGCGCGGGCACCGCGAAGTCTACCGGGGAGCCGAGTACACGGTCGACTTTGTACCTAAAATCAAGGTCGAGATCGCGGTCCGGGAAGAGGTCCGGGATCAGGCCATAGAAGCGGTGGTCAAAGCCGCCAAGACCGGGAAGGTGGGGGATGGCAAGGTTTTTGTCGTTCCCATGATCGAGGCCGTGCGCATCCGCACCGGCGAGACCGGCGAAAGCGCTCTGTGAGCAAAGCCTGGTTTTTTCAGGCATGACATGACAGGCATAATCAGTACTTCACGAAACCCTGTGCGGCCTTGACCTCTCTCCGGCGCGCGTGCAGCACGTTCTCGGTATAGCCGTTGAGCTCCTCCCGGCCCTGGAAGACCAGATCCAGTGCGGCCTGAAACTCGATGCTTTCAGCAAAATCGGGCGCCATGTTCTCATAGTTCGGATCGTCGCTGTTCTGCCGGTCCACGACCGCGGCCATGCGCTCGAAAGTCGCTTTTACCTGCGCCTCGCTCACCAGCCCGTGGTAGAGCCAGTTGGCGATGTGCTGGCTCGATATCCGCAGGGTGGCCCGGTCTTCCATCAGGGCGACATCGCGGATATCCGGCACCTTTGAACAGCCGATCCCCTGGCCCACCCAGCGCACCACGTACCCCAGGATGCCCTGGGCATTGTTGTCCAGTTCCTGCTGGATCTCCTCCGGGCTCAGCTCCCTGTCCAACAGCGGCGGCGTCAGGATGTCCTTTAGGGAGGCGCGTCCCCTGGCGGACAGTTCGGCCTGCCGCTGCACCACACTCACCTGGTGGTAGTGCATGGCGTGGAGGGCCGCGGCCGTGGGCGAGGGGACCCAGGCGGTGCTGGCACCGGCCCGGGGATGGGCGATCTTGGTCTCCACCATTTCGCCCATGGCATCCGGCATGGTCCACATCCCCTTGCCGATCTGCGCCTTGCCCACCAGTCCTGTTTCAATCCCAACGTCCACGTTCCAATCCTCGTAGGCATTGATCCACGGCTGGGTCTTGGTCTCCATCTTGGGCAGCATGGGGCCCGCTTCCATGCTGGTGTGGATCTCGTCCCCCGTCCGGTCGAGGAAACCCGTGTTTATGAAAACCACGCGCTCCCGGGCCGTGCGCACCGCTTCCTTCAGGTTGACGGTGGTGCGCCGCTCCTCGTCCATAATGCCGATCTTGAGGGTGTTGCGCTCGAGCCCCAGGGCCTGCTCTACCCTGGCGAACAACTCCACCGTGGCCGCGGCTTCTTCCAGCCCATGCAGCTTGGGCTTCACGATGTAGATGCTGCCGGTCTTGCTGTTGGTGTACTTCCCGTTGCCTTTGAGATCGTGGATGGCGGCCAGGGTCGTGACCATGGCGTCGAGGAACCCTTCGGGAATCTGCGCGCCGTCCGCCGTGGTTACGGCATCGGTGTAGATGTGAATCCCCACATTGCGGATCAGCAGCAGGCTCCTGCCCGGCAGGGCCAGGGACTCGCCGTCGGGCGCGGTGTATTGCCGATCCGGCTCAAGCCGGCGGACCAGGGTCTGGCCGCCCTTTTCGAGGGTGGTTTCAAGGGTGCCCTTCATGATGCCGTTCCAGTTGCCGTAGACCCTTGCCTTGTCCTTGGCATCCACGGCGGCGACCGAATCTTCACAGTCCTGAATGGTGGTGACGGCCGCTTCCACCACCACATCCTTCACCCCTGCCGGATGCTCTTTGCCGATCGGGTGTTCCGGGTCGATCTGGATCTCTAGGTGCAAGCCGTTGTTGCGCAGCAAAACAGCGCTGAGGGTTCCCTGATCTTCACTGTAGCCGGCGAATTTGTCGGGCGCTGCCAGGCCGACCTGGTGGCCGTCCCTCAGGGTGGCGACCAGGCGCTTGCGCCCGTCGGCCTGTTCGAGTGCAAACCGTGCGACCTCGGAAAACTTGCCCTCTGTCAGGCCGACCCATTCGTCCAGCAAAGCTTCGACGTAGCCGATGACCTGGGCGCCGCGCCCGGGATCGTAGCCCCCGCCCTGCCTCCCTCCATCTTCTGGTGGAATCACATCCGTGCCGTAGAGCGCGTCGTACAGGCTCACCCAGCGGGCATTGGCGGCATTGAGGGCATAGCGGGCGTTGTCCACCGGTACCACCAGCTGCGGGCCGGCAATCTGGACTATTTCGGGGTCCACGTTTTCCGGCGTCACCCGAAAATCCCCGCCCTCGGCGACCAGGTAGCCTGTTTCCGTCAGAAAGGCCCTGTAGGCCTCCGGGTCGATGGGCCGCCCTTTGCGCGCCAGGTGCCAGGCGTCGATTTCCTTTTGCACCGCATCCCGCTTCTTTAGAAGCGCCCGATTTCCGGGCTCCAAATCCGCGACGATCTGGCCCAGCCTCGTCCAGAAATCATCCACCTCCACCCCGGTGCCGGGCGCGATTTCATCCTGCACCAGGTTGTACAAAGTCTCGTCGACTTTCAGTCCGCCTACTGCAACTGTGCCGGCCATGATAGCTTTCCCTTTTTGTAAGCGCGAAGTGCTGTCTGTGTGCTCTGAAAAATACCCGATCCATTCCACCGATGCAATGGGCATCTCCCCACCCTCTTGAAACAGGTCGAATTGAGGATTATAATCAGTAGACCATCCCCTTGCGACCAACCCTGGCCAAAAAACAGCCGAATATGACCTCCAAATACCGCTGCGGCGTAATCGGATTGGGCTGGATGGGCCTGCTTTCCGATCTGGGGCAGCGTCCCCGGGAACGCTACGACATCGACGACATCGACCGCCCCACTCCCGAACTGGACATCCACCGCCGTTTCCACTTCCACCAGGGCCATGTGCCGCATTCCTGGGCCGAGGCCATGTGGGACCGGCCGGACGTGGAACTGGTGGCCGGCGCCGAACGCGATCCAAAACGACTGCGGGCCTTTGGAGAGCGCTACGGCATCCAGGCGCTCTACCCGGATCCCACTCAGATGCTGCGTCGGGAAGCCCTGGACATCGTGGCCATTGCCACCAACACCAAAGGCCGCGCCGACCTGACCTGTGAGGCGGTGGAGTGCGGGGTCCGCGGGATCGGCACGGAAAAACCCATGGCGCACACCCTGGCCGAAGCCGACCGCATGGTCGGGGTCTGCGCCGCTGCTGCCGTGCCCCTGGGTTGCGGCGCCATTCCAGTGAACCACCCTTCTTATGCAAAAGCAAAGGAGTTGCTCGCGGGTGGGATCATAGGGGACCTCCTCTCGGTCGAGGCGGAGGCGCCCTGTGCCCAAAAGCAGCACTGGTCCTACTTTGTCGACAGCGCTCCCGCCTGGGTCGTCGGCGTCGGCGCTACCGGCCGGCGCGAAACGGACAGCGATGAGTTTGCGGGACAGGGTTTGATGGTCACCACCGAGGATCTGTGCGTCTTTTTTAAAAAGGGCGCGGGGCTGGTGCACCTGACCGGCAGCAGCGGCGAAATAAGCCTCGGCCGGGGGTTTTCCGGTGGCTGGAGGCTGTGGCAGGACGTGGATACGCCGGCAGGACGCCGACGCCTGGAAACGCCGTGGCCCGAGCCGCAATTGCAGGGCGGCTACAACGCGGTCTTCGGCCTGGCCGATATCATCGACTGCCTCAAAGGCCGCCTCGATGAACCCAAGTGCTCGGGCCGCCGGGTGGCCGCGGCCCTGGAAGTGGAAATCGGCCTCAAGCAATCTTCGGCTCAGGGAGGCATGCGGGTCGACCTGCCGCTGGCGGATCGGTCCCTGGGCCTGCACTACGACTGGTTCAGATAAACTGATAGCACCACGCCGAATTGCCGGCCCCACCCCCAACCCCTCGAAACTGCCCGGGCCTGGGTCCCAAGCTGGCCCTGAGCGGCAATCCGTAGACTGAGAAGCGGCATGGACAATCAGCACTTTTGCCGTAGCCCTCGGCCGCAACGGTTGAGTTGAGCTGGTCGTCGGACGCTGTATCCACCACCTGCACCTCGACGCGCAAGACCCCTTTGGGCCAGGCACAGCAGTTGACCAAGAGCCGCGTCCCAGGGCAGCGAAACGGGCGCGTGAGGACCTCGCTCGTCGGCGCCGAAAATCACCCGCGATTGGATCCACTGCACCAGGTCCTCCGACAGGCTGACCGCGCAGCGCCGCTTGACCGGTCCGGCCCAGTTGTTGGGGCGCACAAAGCACATGTAGCGGCCCAGCCCTGGATTCCAGTGGATATTGTTGGGGGTATCCGAGTGCCCCGCGATCAGCAGGTAGCGGTCTGGATGGGGCCGCCCAGCGGATCCCATCCTCGCTGACGATGTGGCAGATGCCGCCCTTGACCCGCAGGCTGAAGCCGCCGCGCCCGGGTTCGATGGGCGCATCCGCTCAAGGAGCCGATGCCTGAGGCGGCGCGCGATCCGTGGGTTTCAGCAGGGCCCGGCCGACCCACCCGGCGGCGGCCGGGCCCGCCCCGCTCAGATCGGCGTCTCTATTTCAGCAGGATGATTTTGCGTACCAGGGCCTGCTCTCCGACGGTCAAGCGATACAGATACATCCCCGAGGCCACCGACCGGCCCTGAGCGTCCCGGCCGTCCCACACCAGGGTGTGCCGCCCGGCCTCCAAAGAGTGCTCCTGCGCGATCGTACGCACGACCTGCCCTCTGAGATTGTAGAGGGCCAGCGAGACGATTCCGCGGGCCGGCAGGTGGAACTGAATCGTGGTGTGGGGGTTGAACGGGTTGGGCGCGGCCCGCGCCGTTAAGAAGGAGGACGACGAACTCGGCGTCACTTCGGCGGTGGCCGAGCCGGGCCCCTCGCCGGCCCTATTTTTGGCCCGCACACTGAACCGATAGCGCACCCCATTGCTCAGACTCCCCACCGTGTAACTGGTCGTCCCCGCGCTGCTGCCCGAAATCGCCGTCCAGCCCCGAAACCCGACCCACACCCCCTTCAACGGATAGTACCGATCCCCCCGATATTGCCACTCGGTCACCGAATCATCGTCCAGATCGTCCCACTCCAGCGCCGCCTGCCCGTTGCCCGAAGTCGCCCGCAGACCCGTCGGCTGATCCGGCAGCGGCGGATTGGGCGTCACTTCGGCGGTGGCCGAGCCGGGGCCCTCGCCGGCGCTATTTTTGGCCCGCACACTGAACCGATAGCGCACCCCATTGCTCAGGCTCCCCACCGTGTAACTGGTCGTCCCCGCGCTGCTGCCCGAAATCGCCGTCCAGCCCCGAAACCCGACCCACACCCCCTTCGCCGGCTGGTAGCGATCCCCCCGATACTGCCACTGGGTCACGGTCGCGTCGTTCAAGGCATTCCAGCGCAACGACGCCTGCCCATTGCCCGCCGTCGCCGTCAGACCCGTCGGCTGATCCGGCAGCGACGGATTGGGCGTCACTTCGGCGGTGGCCGAGCCGGGGCCCTCTCCGGCCCTATTTTTGGCCCGCACGCTGAACCGATAGCGCACCCCATTGCTCAGGCTCCCCACCGTGTAGCGGGTCGTCCCCGCGCTGCTGCCCGAAATCGCCGTCCAGTTCCGAAACCCGACCCACACCCCCTTCGCCGGATGGTAGCGCTCCCCCCGATACTGCCACTGGGTCACGGTCGCGTCGTTCAAGACATTCCAGCGCAACGACGCCTGCCCATTGCCCGCCGTCGCCCGCAGACCCGTCGGCTGAGCCGGCACGGCCACCACGTCCCGCAGGGTCACCGTCGCCCTCGCCGGCGTGCCCGCACTCACCCCCGAAGGCAGCGATCCCAACCCCAGGCTCACCGTCTCATCGGCCCCGTCCTCGTCCACGTTGGCCGTAATCGTGAAGGTGCGAGTGGACTGGCCGCGGGTAAACGACAGCCGGCCCCCACTCAGCCCTCCCACCGTGTAATCGCCTCCCTCCGTACCCGAATCCGCCGTCACCCTAACCGGAATGCTCACCGTCCGGTCCGTCGCCGGCGACAAAACCACCCCCACCTCCACCGCCGCGCTCCCCTCCGTTGCCTGGTACGAGGAGGCACTATAGGCCACCGTCAGCAACACCGCCTCGGCGGTAGCCGAGCCGGGCCCCTCGCCGGCCCTATTCTTGGCCCGCACGCTGAACCGATAGCGCACCCCATTGCTCAGACTCCCCACCGTGTAGCGGGTCGTCCCCGCGCTGCTGCCCGAAATCGCCGTCCAGCCCCGGAACTCGGTCCACCCTCCCTGGTAGCGCTCCCCCCGATATTGCCACTGGGTCACGGTCGCGTCGTTCAAGGCATTCCAGCGCAGCGTCACCCGGCCGTTGCCCGAAGTCGCCCGCAGACCCGTCGGCCGAGCCGGCAGCGGCGGATTGGGCGTCACCTCGGCGGTAGCCGAGCCGGGCCCCTCGCCGGCCCTATTCTTGGCCCGCACGCTGAACCGATAGCGCACCCCATTGCTCAGACTCCCCACCGTGTAGCGGGTCGTCCCCGCGCTGCTGCCCGAAATCGCCGTCCAGTTCCGAAACCCGACCCACACTCCCTTCGCCGGCTGGTAGCGCTCCCCCCGATACTGCCACTGGGTCACGGTCGCGTCGTTCAAGGCATTCCAGCGCAACGACGCCTGCCCATTGCCCGAAGTCGCCCGCAGACCCGTCGGCTGAGCCGGCACGGCCACCACGTCCCGCAAGGTCACCGTCGCCCCCGCCGGCGTGCCCGCACTCACCCCCGAAGGCAGGGTGCCCAACCCCAGACTCACTGTCTCATCGGCCCCATCCCCATCCTCGTTGGCCCTGATCGTGAAGGTGCGGGTGGACTGGCCACTGGTAAACGACAGCCGGCCCCCACTCAGCCCCCCCACCGTGTAATCGCCTCCCTCCGTACCCGAAGCCGCCGTCACCCTAACCGGAATGCTCACCGCCCGGTCCGCTGCCGGCGACAAAACCACCTCCACCTCCACCGCCGCGCCCCCTTGCCACGCCTCGTAGCTCGATGCACTGTAGGCCACCGTCAGCAACACCGCCTCAGCCGCGTTCGACGCCTCGCTCAGCCCGGCCGGATTCTCAGCCCGCACGAAAAACCGATACCGCACCCCGTTAGTCAGGCTCCCCACCGTGTAGCGGGTCGTCCCGGCCGTACTGCCCGAAATTGCCGTCCAGTCCCGGAACCCGGTCCACCTCCCCTTCGCCGGATGGTACTGCTCTCCCCGATACTGCCACTCGGTCACCGAATCATCCTCCGGATCGTCCCATTCCAACAACACCTGCCCAGCCCCCGCCGTCGCCCGCAGAACCGGCGGATCCGGCACGTCCAACAGGGTCACTGTTGCACTCGCCGGCGTGCCCGCGCACTCACCCCTTCCGGCAGCGGCCCCAACCCCAGGCTCACCGTCTCATCGGCCCTGTCCTCGTCCACATTGGCCGTGATCGTGAAGCTCTGGGTGGACTCGCCGGGGGTAAACGACACCGTCCCCCCACTCAGCAGCCCCTCCACCGTGTAATCGCTCGCCTCCGTGCCCGCATCCGCTGTCACTGTGATCGGAATACTCACTGCCCGGTCCGTTGCCGGCGACAAAACCACCTCCACCTCCACCGCCGCGCCCCCTTGCCACGCCTCATACTTCGACGCCCTATAGGCCACCGTCAAGAGCGCCAACGCCGGCAACTGCACCTCCACCCGCGCGACCCGGCCGACCCTGTCCAGGGCGTGGGCCCGCACGCTGAACCGATAGCGCACCCCATTGCTCAGCCCTGTCACCGTATGGCTCGTCGTCTCCGCCGAACTGTTGTCTATCGCCGTCCAGTCTCGAAACCCGGTCCACACCCCCTTCTTGGGATGGTACTGCTCTCCCCGATACTGCCACTCGGTCACCGAATCATCCTCCGGATCGTCCCACTCCAGCAACACCTGCTCATTGCCCGCCGTCGCCGTCAGATTCTGGGGCGGATCCGGCACATCCAGCAGGATCACCGTCGCACTCGCCGGCGTGCCCGCACTCACCCCTTCCGGCAGCTCCTCCAACTCCAACCCCAGACTCACCGTCTCATCGTCCCTGTCCTCGTCCACATGGGCCGTGAGCGTGAAGGTCCGGATGGACTCGCCACTGGCGAACGACACCGCGCCCCCACTCAGCCCCCCCACCGTGTAATCGCTCTCCTCCGTACCCGCCTCCGCCGTCACCGTGAGCGGAATGCTCACCGTCCGGTCCGTTGCCGGCGACAGGACCACCCCCACCTCCACCGCCGCGCCGCCCTTCGTTGCCTCGTAGCTCGACGCACTGTAGGCCACCGTCAACAACACCGCCTCGTCCGACGCCTCGCTCGGCCCGGCCGGGTTGTAGGCCCGCACGCTGAACCGATAGCGCACCCCATTGCTCAGCCCTGTCACCGTATGGCTCGTCGTCGTCGAATCACTGTCCGCAATCCCCATCCAGTCCTGAAACCCGGTCCACACATCCTTCGTCGGATAGTACCGATCCCCCCGATACTGCCACTCGGTCACCGTCGTATCGTGCAGCGCGTCCCAGCGCAGCGTCACCTGCCCCGCACCCGCCGTCGCCCGCAGATTCTGGGGCGGATCCGGCACATCCAGCAGGGTCACCGTCGCACTCGCCAGCGTACCCGCACGCACCCCCTCCGGCAGGGTGCCCAACCCCAGGCTCACCGTCTCATCGTCCCTGTCCTCGTCCACATTGGCCGTGAGCGTGAAGGTCTGGGTGGACTCGCCGGGGGTAAACGACACCGTGCCCCCACTCAGCCCCCCCACCGTGTAATCGCTCTCCTCCGTGCCCGCATCCGCTGTCACTGTGATCGGAATACTCACTGCCCGGTCCGTTGCCGGCGACAAAACCACCTCCACCGACACCGCCGCGCCCCCTTGCCACGCCTCATACTTCGACGCCCTATAGGCCACCGTCAATACCACCACCTCCGGCAACTGCACCTCCCGCAGGGTCACCGTTGCACTCGCCGGCGTGCCCGCACTCACTCCTTCCGGCAGCGCCCCCAACCCCAGACTCACCGTCTCATCGTCTCTGTCCTCGTCCTCGTTGGCCGTGATCGTGAAGGTCTGGGTGGACTGGCCGGGGATAAAGACACCGTGTAAGCGCCCGCCTCTGTACCCGGACTCAGCCCCCCCACCGTGTAAGCGCTCGCCTCCGTGCCCGCATCCGCCGTCACCCTAACCGGAATACTCACCGCCCGGTCCGTCGGCGGCGACAAAACCACCCCCACCTCCACCGCTGCGCCGCCCTCCGTTGCCTCGTAGCTTGACGCACTGTAGGCCACCGTCAATACCACCTCCGGCAATTGCGCGTCCCGCAGGGTCACCGTCGCACTCGCCGGCGTGCCCGCACTCACTCCTTCCGGCAGCGGCCCCAACTCCAGACTCACCGTCTCATCGTCTCTGTCCTCGTCCTCGTTGGCCGTGATCGTGAAGGTCTGGGTGGACTGGCCGGGGATAAACGACACCGTGTAAGCGCCCGCCTCCGTACCCGGACTCAGCCCCCCCACCGTGTAAGCGCTCGCCTCCGTGCCCGCATCCGCCGTCACCCTAACCGGAAGGCTCACCGCCCGGTCCGTCGGCGGCGACAAAACCACCCCCACCTCCACCGCCGCGCCGCCTTGCCACGCCTCGTAGCTCGACGCACTATAGGCCACCGTCAGCAACACCGCCTCGGCCTCGTTCGACTCCTCGCTCGGCCCGGCCGGATTCTCAGCCCGCACAAAAAACCGATAGCGCACCCCGTTGGTCAGATTCGGCACCGTGTAGCTGGTCGTCTCCGCGGTGCTGCCCGGAATCGTCGTCCAGGGGCGAAACCCGACCCACACCCCCTTCGCCGGATGGTACCGATCCCCCCGATACTGCCACTCGGTCACCGAATCATCCTCCGGATCGTCCCACTCCAGCAACACCTGCTCATTGCCCGCCGTCGCCCGCAGAACCGGCGTCGGCGGCACGTCCCGCAGGGTCACCGTCGCCCTCGCTGGCGTGCCCGCACGCACCCCCTCCGGCAGCTCCTCCAACTCCAGGCTCACCGTCTCATCGTCCTCGTCCTCGTCCACATTGGCCGTAATCGTGAAGGTCTGGATGGACTGGCCGGGGGTAAACGACACCGTGTAAGCGCCCGCCTCCGTACCCGGACTCAGCCCCCCCACCGTGTAAGCGCTCGCCTCCGTGCCCGCATCCGCCGTCACCCTAACCGGAAGGCTCACCGCTTGGTCCGTCGGCGGCGACAAAACCACCCCCACCTCCACCGCTGCGCCGCCTTGCCACGCCTCGTAGCTTGACGCACTGTAGGCCACCGTCAATACCACCTCCGGCAATTGCGCGTCCCGCAGGGTCACCGTCGCACTCGCCGGCGTGCCCGCACGCACCCCCTCCGGCAGCTCCTCCAACTCCAGGCTCACCGTCTCATCGTCCTCGTCCTCGTCCACGTTGGCCGTGATCGTGAAGGTCTGGGTGGACTGGCCAAGGGTAAACGACACCGTGTAATCGCCCGCTGCCCCCGCACTCAGCCCCTCCACCGTGTAATCGCCCGCCTCCGTGCCCGAATCCGCCGTCACCCTAACCGGAAGGCTCACCGCCCGGTCCGTCGGCGGCGACAAAACCACCCCCACCTCCACCGCTGCGCCGCCTTGCCACGCCTCGTAGCTTGACGCACTGTAGGCCACCGTCAATACCACCTCCGGCAATTGCGCGTCCCGCAGGGTCACCGTCGCACTCGCCGGCGTGCCCGCACGCACCCCCTCCGGCAGCTCCTCCAACTCCAACCCCAGACTTACCGTCTCATCGTCCTCGTCCTCGTCCACGTTGGCCGTGATCGTGAAGGTCTGGGTGGACTGGCCAAGGGTAAACGACACCGTGTAATCGCCCGCTGCCCCCGCACTCAGCCCCTCCACCGTGTAATCGCCCGCCTCCGTGCCCGAATCCGCCGTCACCCTAACCGGAAGGCTCACCGCCCGGTCCGTCGGCGGCGACAAAACCACCCCCACCTCCACCGCTGCGCCGCCTTGCCACGCCTCGTAGCTTGACGCACTGTAGGCCACCGTCAGCAACACCGCCTCGGCCGGGGCCGACGCCTCGCTCGGCCCGGCCGGATTCTCAGCCCGCACGAAAAACCGATAGCGCACCCCCGGGCTCAGGTCCAGCACCGTGTAGCTGGTCGTCCGGGCCGGGCTGTTGTCCATCACCGTCCAGCCCCGAAACTCGGTCCACACCCTCTGCGTGGGATGATACTGCTCCCCCCGATACTGCCACTGGGTCACCGAATCA
Organism: Candidatus Latescibacterota bacterium; assembly: GCA_965219385.1. Classification (GTDB taxonomy): domain Bacteria; phylum Latescibacterota; class UBA2968; order UBA8231; family UBA8231; genus CBDCNM01. The sequence goes on from CBDCNM010000002.1 coordinate 565,622, forward strand.
TCCTCCAGATCGTCCCACTCCAGCAACACCTGCTCATTGCCCGCCGTCGCCCGCAGATTCTGGGGCTGCGGCACCTCCCGCAGGGTCACCGTCGCACTCGCCGGCATACCTGCACTCACCCCCGAAGGCAGGGTGCCCAACCCCAGACTTACCGTCTCATCGTCCTCGTCCTCGTCCACGTTGGCCGTAATCGTGAAGGTCTGGATGGACTCGTCTCTGGCGAACGACACCGTGTAAGCGCCCGCCTCCGTACCCTGACTCAGCCCCCCCACCGTGTAAGCGCTCTCCTCTGTGCCCGCATCCGCCGTCACCGTGAGCGGAATGCTCACCGCCCGGTCCGTTGCCGGCGACAAAACCACCCCCACCGACACCGCTGCGCCCCCTTGCCACACTTCGTAGCTCGATGCACTGTAGGCCACCGTCAATACCACCTCCGGCAATTGCGCGTCCCGCAGGGTCACCGTCGCCCCCGCCGGCGTACCCGCACGCACCCCCGAAGGCAGCGTCCCCAACCCCAGGCTCACCGTCTCATCGTCCTCGTCCTCGTCCACATTGGCCCTGAGCGTGAAGGTCTGGGTGGACTGGCCAAGGGTAAACGACACCGTGTAATCGCCCGCTGCCCCCGCACTCAGCCCCTCCACCGTGTAATCGCCCGCCTCCGTGCCCGAATCCGCCGTCACCGTCACCGGCAACGGCACCGCCCGGGTCGCCTGGGCCGACAAGGCCACCCCCACCGACACCGCCGCACCCCCTTCCCGCGCCTCGTAGCTCGAGGCCCCATAGGCCACCTGCGGCTGGACCGGGGTCGCCCGCACGGCCTCCGTAGACGCCCCCAGCCCCGCATCCATTTGCGCCCGAAGCTTGAAGCGATATTCTACGGTATTCCTCAGGCCGCCTATCCGGTGATACCGGATCATACGACCGCCATACTCGGTGGCAGGGACCTCACTATTGGCCACCTGAGTCCAGGCGTACTCCGTACCCTCTTTCACCCCGTAGTGCCAATGGGTAATCGGCGCATCGGCGGAAGCGTCCCAGAGCAGCAACACCGCCTCATGGTCCGGCCACACCGCAAAACCCATCGGCGGCGGCCCCTGCACCACCCGGGTCGCCGCACTCTGGGCGTAGTTGGAATAGCTACCCGAACCGGGCCCGTATCGCACCGTCGCCCGCAACCGATGACCGAGGTCCGCGGCCACCGGCGTGTAGCTAACCAACTGCGATGCGCCGGCCAGATCCGCCCAGGCCGGCGCACTATCGCGGTCATTGCGCCCCTGCCACTGCCAGCGCGCCTCGCTCACCGCCTCCGTCTCGCCTTCCAACGTAGCCGTCAGCCCCACCCCCACCTGCGACCTCCGGGAACTCAACGACACCGACTGGCCGCAGGGGCTCAAGGTGGTGTTCGTCAGCGTCACCGTACCCGACGTATGGGCCTGCACACAGCGAGCCCCGTCCCGGACCGTGGCCCCGCTCAGATCGGCACTACCCCCGCTGTCCACCCGGATGCCGGACCAATCGGAGGTGGACGGGAAGTTGATATCGACGGACCGGAAGGTGACCCCGGTGCCGGCGCTCAGCGTCCCCGCCACGATCAGCTCCGAGCGGGTCTGATCGGCGCCGCCCTCCGTGGCGTCCCCCCCCGGATGGAACGCCATCTCTGTTTCCGCCGCCAGGGTCAACGTCACCCCCGCCGGGATGGTCACGTCCCCGTCCACACAGACCCGGCCGCTCCACGCTGTATCCGCCGCCAGCGAACCGGACCAATACGGCCGCGGCACCGAAACGCGCCGCGCGTCGCCCGGACCGGCCGGGTTGCGCGCCCGCACCTCGAAGGTGGAGAACGTGCAACTCTCCAAGCCCGTCCGCGTCAGGCTCCTCGCCAGCGGCGGCGCCACCGCCGTCCAGTCCGGCGCCCAGGTGGTCCCGTCGCTGCTCTGACGATACTCATACCCCGTCAGCGCCAGGCCCCCATCCGACACCGGCGCCACCCAGGAAAGCGTCACCTGCCCATTCTCCGCCGCCGCGCGCCGCAGGTTGCGAACCGGGTCCGGCGCCCGCCCCGGCGTGGCCGTCCCCCGCGCCGAGTCCCCCGCGCCCACCCCGTTGACCGCCCGTACCTCAAAGGTATACTCCGTGCCGTTGGTCAGCCTTTCCAGCCGGTGGCTCGTCGTCTCCGCCTCGCCCCGGATCGTCCCCCAGTCCGGCGCCCAGGTGCGGGCCCCGTCGTCGCTGTGGCGATACTCATACCCCGTCAGCGCCGAGCCGTTGTCCGCCGGCGTCTCCCAGGTCAGGGTCACCTGTCCATCCTCGACCTCTGCCGTCAGGTTCCCCGGCGGGTCCGGCGTCCCCGCCACCGGCTCCGTCAGCGCACTCTGCGCCTGCTTGTCGGCGCCCTGGCCGTCATCATACACCGCCCGCGCCCGCAGCTGCTGCCCCACCAGCAACGAGTACGGCGTGAAGGTCGACCACAGCCGGTCGGTCCCCCCCGGCTCCTCCCCAACCCCCCTCGCCCCCCGAGCGCTAGAATACAACCAACCCCACCGCACATTGTTCACCCCCCCATCCGGATCGCTCAGGTCTGCCCGCAGGGGCACCCCCACCTGCGGCTGGCTCGACGACAGCGTCACTGTGCCGGGCTCCTCCTCGTTGGTCACCGTCACCGTCACCTCATACTCCGTTGAAGCCCCCTGCCCGTCCTCAGCGAGGACCGTTACCGAGTAGGCATTTCGGGTGGCAAGGTCCGCGTCGGCCGCATGGCCCGCAGCCGTCGGCGCCTCGAAGTCGGGTGGTGTCTGGAAGCGCAACCGGCCCTCGCTGTCGATCGAAAAAGCGTCGTCGTCGTTCTCGTCGACCAGGGACCACGTGACCGCATCGCTCTCGGCGTCGGTGGCCGTGTAGGTCGCCACCGCCGCCTCATTGTGCTCCCGAAACGTCGGCGTCTGAGCCCCCGAAATCGTCGGCGGGGTGCCGCAGTTGACCAGGGTAGGGTTCGTCAACGCCAAGGAGCCGCCTTGAGCGGCCTGGGCGCAGCGAACCCCGTCCCGGATGGTGACGTTCGTCAGGGTTGCCCTACCGCCGCTCTCGATGTGGATGCCATACCAGTCACTATTGGACGCGTCGTCAGCGTCGTTGGACGAGCGGAAGGTGATGTCGGCCGCGCTGGCGTCGAGCGTGCCCGCCACGATCAGCTCGGACTTGCCGGTGTCGTTGCCGCTGCCGGTATTATCGGTGTTGGCCAGAAATTGAACTACAGCTCCTGATTCAATCGTAAGGGTAACACCATCAGGCACAGTGACATCCCCTGAGACTCTAACGTATCCGGCCCAGGTTTCATCTTGCAGTAATGTACCAGACGCCCCTGGTAGGGTGGGCTTCCACGGATCGGAAAGCTCAGAGAGATTGCCAAGCCTGTTTTTGGCCTTTACAGCGAACCAGTAATTGATACTGTCATTATGGGTTGAGCTTGGAGAATTCGTGTAGACTTGATGGGGGTCATTTTTCAGATCGGTTCCCGAGCCGTCGGCATGGAGCGCGTAGCGTCCGTCGGCAATTTCAGCATCCGTCGGCCAGATGTCCGCTCCCAGTGAAGACCAGGAAGAACCATCTGCATCGGCTACCGGCTGATACTCCGTACCGTCAAAACAATAGATCCGATAGCCGACGACATCGTCCTCCGAATTAGGCGCCCAATTCATCAACACCCAGCCGCGGTCAGACCCTGGTTGGACGACCTGCACCGTGCCCGTTGGCGTGGCGGGCTTGGATGGTACTGCCAAGCTGAACTACGCTACGTTGGAATAACTGCCATTGCCCGTAGCATTGTGTGCTCTGACCCGGACCTCGTAAGTCCCTGCGGTCAACGAATTATCGAAAACAGTCTCTGTATGCGTCCCGGACATGCTCGCTGACCAGGGAAAAGATTGACCCACGGGACCGTACTCGACGCGATAGCCATCTGCATAGTTCGCACCGGTATATATGATGAGGCCGAAGTACCCGGCCCCGGTATCTCCTATAGATATGACCGGGGTTCCAGGTAGGGGAGCAGAATTTCCTCCACTGGGCCTTGCCCAAACCGGTCCGTACAATTCATCCGTATAAATTTTGTAGTAATAGGTAAGGTCACTCGTGGTGGTATGATCGACATATTCATACACGTCATCTTCCGAGGTGGGATCGTAAGGTACTGTACCAATGGTCGTGTACGAAACCCCACTATCCTGACTACGCTGAATCTGGAATTCGGTCCAGGACCCGGCTCGGAAGCTATACCAGCTTAGTGTTACTTGCTGCGAACCGGATCTCGCGCGCAGGTCGCTGAAAAGATCTCCTATGGCTGTCGCTGTAATGAGCAGTCTCTTAGACACTGATTCCCCAGAAAAGTCTCCAACCTCGACCTCGAAATAATGCTGGGAGGATACACCATACTCATCCCCATCAATGTATCCTTCCAGATCAAGACGCCCGTAGTCAGGTACATTCCCCATTAAGTCACGGATATCAATCGATAGATTGTTTGAGTCATCATCGGCAAAAAGGCGATAGTAAAACTGACTCTTTGTAGATTTATGGCCGTCGCCAGAAAGCACCGAATTTTGATGATTAAAAAGATAATAAGGTCTATAGTACAACTCATCAGGAAACTCATCGGCGGTGAACTTGTACCTCAACAGACTGTCCGTAACGACCTCTCCATTGATCGTTCTTGTGCGCAAAAACGACGCCTTAATCGAATAGAAGCCGACACGATTCGTAGTAGTATTAATGCGATCAAAACCCTCGAATAGAAGTCTAAATTCCCCTGGGGGTATAGCTTCCGCCTCAACAGATGGATGAGCGGTTACATCGTAGTCTACATAGCCTCTTGAATCATCAATAACGGTCCAAGTCCAGGGGTCATCCGCATCGGCGGTGGCGTAATTGACGGAAGCATCCGCGATAGCGGGTAGTTTGGACAAGGGGTTTATGTAATCGAGGTCACTACGACGGAACACTTCAAAGTGAAGATGGTCATCAATTCCATCGTGTGGAGTGACTATGGTGCCTAAGGTATCACTTGTCATGATCATCTGGGGCATTCCTGCATGGTGAAATTTTGGGTGGTCCGATTTTGCGCCAGGGTACTCCCCAACATGTAGGTACCTCGTCCCTAAGCCTGCATAGGTACCCGTAGAATGACGTATCCAGAGGGTATAGGTAGTATCCTTTTTGGCGGTACTACCCTCAATATCATGTTCCCGTATTGTGTAAGTTAGTTCCCCGTTCGCAACGGGACGGACTATGTTGTTGGATGCACCCGAGATTAAATCAATGCCCCCGTGAAAATGCTCTTCTATTCTTCTGCCGTCCGAAGTTACAGTTGGTCTATACTCCATGAACGTCCCGGTTACTTGTGGGTCTTCGATGGGGAACCTGTTGTAGTTTGCCCAAGAAGACGACGACAAAAAGCAAACGATCAAGACGAACCATCTGACGAAGATCACCTGTATTTTCATTTGGGCCCTCTCTTCCCAACGGTAAATGCACGGTAGAGGTGGAAACGATGCGGCCGATTAGCTGGCTCAATGAACTTAGGGCGACGTATTCGCCTCGAACAGGTACAAAGTGTTGCCGCTCCTGTAAACCCCCTTATTCCGATCTTTGAGCATCTTTATATCATGTACTTTCTCAGGTCGTTCTCTACTGGGAGTCAGTGAATCGACGAGTTGTCGGTAGATTTCTTGCTTCCTCGAATGCTGCGCCTGGGAAGACATCGTGCTCCTGGCTCGAATGCCTTCCGGATGCTGGATCAAGTCGCCATGACCATCGAAGATCAGTAGAGTCCTGGTCTTTTTGGCCTCTGTCATATAGTCGATTGAGTTCCCTTTCAGAATAACATGGCGCCCATCGTCTGAGAAACTAAGGCTCCAAGGGTCAAAATCATAGTGAGTAAAATCATCATCACTTACATGTTTGATCCGTGTCCCCATCGTAGTATCATACATGTCGAGAAAGGCACCGGGATGTTCCCACTTGCCATGATAGAATATAACCATATAATCTCCATTGGGCGCGATATAGAACTCACCATTAAAATTAATAGGTATGTCCTCATCGAATCTATTCCTTAATTCAAACCGCAGACTCCCATCTACGTTAAAAGCTCGGATACTCCCAGTCCCCCAACCGTCGTATCCCCTGGTTCTCTCCGTCCGAATTATATAGAATCGCCCTTTAGGGTCTGTCGTGGGCAATTCCCTTATGAATTCTCGTTTATTCCCTACTCTTTTGATATAATCAAATCAGGCACGGTGAGCGCTGTCAGAGCTTTGACCTCATCAGGTATGGTGTCCCATCTCAGAGGTATCCTCCGTTCTATATGGCCCTCCCCATCAAACAGATATACTGATTTAACGGTGGCGACCATGCTTACGGGGTTGGCTCTAGTGCTATCGGGAGAAATCCCTACGTCCGGCTCGGAATGGGTAAGGGCTTTGGAATCGCCACGATACCGTCTATGCCGAATCTCACCATCCAACTCCTTTTGCCAGATAATTCTCGTCCCTGGGGTATTCTCTTGCCCTTCGGCATCGGCTATGAAAGGTGCAGCCGTTAACCAGAGCAAAACGATGGATAGGGCTATTCTTATGCTGAACATGTTGATTTCTCCTTGTTATTACGGGTTTTGCGCGAAGACAGGCCGGCGTCTCTCTGAGCCGTCCAACGACACGATGAGAAGATACCCGCTTGGCTGTTTTTTGTCAGGTCCAAGACGGTACCGATCCCCCCGATGCTGCCACTCGGTCACCGTTTCGTCGTGCAGATCATCCCACTCCAGCAACACCTGCCCCGCGCCCGCCGCCCCCGCACTCAGCCCCTCCACCGTGTAATCGCCCGCCTCCGTGCCCGAATCCGCCGTCACCGTCAGCGGCAACGGCACCGCCTGGGTCGCCTGGGCCGACAAGGCCACCCCCACCTCTACCGCCGCGCCCCCTTCCCGCGCCTCGTAGCTCGAGGCCCCATAGGCCACCTGCGGCTTCGACGGCGTCACCCCCACAAGATCCGTAGGCACCCCCTCCGCCGTACCGGCTTTCGCCCGCACCTTGAACCGATACGCCACCCCGTTGGTCAGGCCGGCGACCCGGATATACCGGCGCATACGACCGCCATACGCAAGGCGGGCCACCTCACCGTCGGCCACCTCCGTCCATTCGATCGGGGCCGTGCCCTCCCTTGTCCCGTAGCGCCAATGGGTAATACTGGCATCGGCGGAAGCGTCCCAGAGCAGCAACACCGCCTCATGGTCCGGCCACACCGCAAAACCCGTCGGCGACGGCAACATCACCGCCCGGGTCGGCGCACTCTGAACAAAATGGTAATAGCGGCCCGAACCGGGCCCGTACCGCACCATCGCCCGCAACTGTCTACCCAGATCCGCGGCCACCGGCGTGTAGCCGGCCAACTGCGATGCGCCGGCCAGATCCGCCCAGGCCGGCGCACTGTCGCGGTCATTGCGCCCCTGCCACTACCAGCGCGCAGCGCTCACCGCCTCCGTCTCGCCTTCCAACGTAGCCGTCAGCCCCACCCCCACCTGCGACCTCCGGGAACTCAACGACACCGACTGGCCGCAGGGGCTCAAGGTGGTGTTCGTCAGCGTCACCATGCCCGACGTATGGGCCTGCACACAGCGAGCCCCGTCCCGGATGGTGGCCCCGCTCAGATCGGCACTACCCCCGCTTTCCACCCGGATGCCGGACCAATCGGAGGTGGACGGGAAGTTGATATCGACGGACCGGAAGGTGACCCCGGTGCCGGCGCTCAGCGTCCCCGCCACAATCAGCTCCGAGCGGGTCTGATCGGCGCCGCCCTTCGTGGCATCCCCTCCCGGATGGAACGCCACCTCCGTTTCCGCCGCCAGGGTCAACGTCACCCCCGCCGGGATGGTCACATCCCCCTCCACACAGACCCGGCCGCTCCACGCTGTATCCGACGCCAGCGAACCGGACCAATACGGCAGCGCCAAAACGCGCAACGAGTCGCCCGGACCGGCCTCGTTGCGCGCCCGCACCTCGAAGGTGGAGAACGTGCAACTCTCCAAGCCCGTCCGCGTCAGGCGCCTCGCCAGCGTCGGCGCCACCGCCGTCCAGCCCGGCGCCCAGGTGCGCCCTGAGTTGGCGCTCTGACGATACTCATACTCCGTCAGCGCCAGGCCCCCATCCGACAACGGCGCCCCCCAGGAAAGCGTCACCTGCCCATTCCCCGCCGCCGCGCGCAGGTGCCGAACCGGGTCCGGCGCCCGCCCCGGCGTGGCCGCCACGATGAACGAGGCCGCGATCGCCTCCGTCCCTATCACGTTGAGCGCCCGCACCTGGAACTGGTAGTCCACCCCGTTGGTCAGATTCGACACCGTCTCCCTCGTCGTGGCTCCCCCCCCGGAGGATATATTCTCCCACTCTTCCCACAGGGCGGCCCCCGCCCTGGTGCGATACTGCCACTGCGTGATGAGGGGGTAGCCCGGATGCGTCCAACTCAACCTCGCCTGCCCATCCGCCCCTTGCACCTCCAAGGGCACCACCGCCACCGCCTCCGACGCGGCCCCCGCCTGTCCGTCTGCGTTGACCAGCCGCACCCGGAACTGGTACGCCACCGTGCTGTCCAAGTCCGCCACCGGCACCGTATACGACGGGGCAAGCGACCCGCCCGAGGCCCCGCCCGATCCCCTTGCGCCTCTGGCCGGTGCGCCCGTGCTCAAACTCGTGTACACGACCTGCCACCCGGTCTCGCTCCCGGTCCCGATCCCGATCTTTCTCTCCACGATGTACGACGGGAACGACCCGCCAGGCGACGAGTCGCACTGCGGGCAGTCCGAGAGCATACTTATCCCAGTATCGGTCTCCAACACTACAGTCGCCGGGCCCAGTAAGGGAATCACCCCGTTTTCGGGAAAATCCGCCGACCACTCCCCTGCGGGGCGCGCCCGCACCCGGTAGCGGTAGCGGTAGCCCGTCGCGTCGGTGGTATGGGTATAGGTGGTGGTGCTCCCGTTGGTGATCGTGGCCAGCAAGGCATAGTCCGACCAACCCTCCGAATCCTCCGTCCCGACCTGGATCCGCTGGAACTCCAGCCGGTATCCCGTCACCTCCGGGTCCGTCGACGTCACGGCGTTCCAACCGACATTGATCTCTCCTTCGCTCCCCACGCCCACGGCGGTCGGCTCGCCAGGTGCGGCCAGCAGGGCGGGAAGTTGGGCAAAGCCGTGCCCCCAGGTGTTGTCCGGCCCGAGGTTGTCTTGATCATCAAGAGCGTTGGCTTTCAGGTACGTGGCAATCTTGTCCGGGGAGTCGTAGCTGGGGTCGTCGCCCATGTGCTGGATAACAAGCGCGGCCAGCCCGGCCACGCGCGGCGCGGCATAGCTCGTTCCGGGCAATTGGTCAACGGCTCCGACCAGGTCCGGCTTGGTGCGGTTATCTTTGGGCGTGGGGCCGCGAGAGCTGTAGCTTTCGATCATGGGGGGCTCAGACAAGTCGGCGGCACCGACGGCCAACAGGCCCGAGTTGTTGCTCTCCGCCGGATTGATAATGCTGCCGGCCCCCTCCATGTCATACTGCAAGCTCCCGCTGCCCGTGAACCCTTGCAACTGAATCCACCCTGGATTGTCGTCCTGAGCGCGTTTTTTTACGCTCAAGCAATAACTAAGGAAGGGCGTTGGGTTGTCTTGTTCGCTGTATTTGTATTTTATGTGCTCCAATGGATTATGATTCTCCCCTTCATCCTGGAGCCTTACTGATTGCGCCACCATAGACATACCCTCATGGGACTTACCATAAAGATAGAGGTCTAAATTACGGGCCGCATCAGGCCACGTGTCCTCCCAGCGCAACTGAAAGTGAGCAGTATCTGATGGCAAGGCGACCATGTTGCCCTTGGCATTGGCACCATCAAACATCAGGAAGTTATCATCATTGAAGACCACTGGTTTTGAAAACCACGTGCGTTCCGCATTATTTCCCGCCGCATTGACCCAGAGAATCCCGGCCCTCACGGCCTCGTTCACCGAGTTCAGCGGGCTGTACGGATCCGGCGATGTCCCGTCGCCCGGCCCGTCCCATGGGAGACCCGCTGAAAAATTGATGACCTGGACCCCCTCACCGATCATCCAGGCAACGGCGCTATTCCTTGCCGGTGGTGAGGATGTATTCGCTATGTAAAGAGACACGTTGGGCGCGATACCGAGCAGGGCCTTCGCGACATCGGTGCCGTGGGCGATGTCATTTTCGCAGATTGAAATGCGGTCCGAACCCTCATCCGCACCGGAGTGGCATAGCGCCTTGACCGTGACCGTGTCCACCATGGTGGTGAAGCCCTGGAAGCCTCCGTCGATCACGCCCACGCGGATGCCTTCGCCCTCGATGCCGGCCCTGTGCCACGCCGTTGCCCCGTGCGCGACGGCGGGCGTTCTCGATGACGCCCCCTCGGAGGGGCTGTTGTTGTCATACCGGGGCGGATATACCTCCTCGATGCTGAGGACGCCGGCTTGTTCGGACAGGCGCACCAGCAGCGACACGGGCACCCGAGCCCAAAGCAGCCCCTGAATGACGCTTGCGCTATCGCCCTGCCAAGTGTCCGCGGAAATGCCCTGGTCTTCGAGAAAGCGGGCCACCGCGTCAACCCGCGCGGGCGTGTCGGTTCGTATTTTCACCCTGATTGACCGGACCGGCGGCGCCGGGCTTCTGGCTCCCGAGCGCGCTCCCGAGCGCGCGTCCTCGTAGCGCTCGACCAGATCACTGAGCGAACCCAGCTGGGGATACCGGTACGGCCAGGGAAGACCATGCACGGTCAGGCCAGTCAGACCCGACAGCGACGATACATCCGACAGCGGGGTGAGCGCCAGATACAGATCGGTCAGACGGGTCAAGCCCGACAGCGCCGACACCTCCGAGAGCGGGTTGCCTTGAAGATTCAGCTCGGTCAGGCCGGTCAAGCCCGACAGCGGCGCCAGGTCGGAGATGGCGTTGCTGTTCTCCCAGGGCCACTTCCCGGGGCCCGATCCCAGGTCCAGCCGGGTCAGCCCGGTGGCCAATTCCAACCCGGTCAACTCGACAATGCTCGCATCCGGCGCCTCCAGGACGGTCAACCGCGCCAACGCCACCGCGGGGATTGACGCCCCCTCCGCCAGGCCGAGGCTAGCCTCCAGCACCGCCCGCAGCCGGGCGTCCGGCACGGTCACGACCGCCGGGGCAGGATCGGTCTGCGCCCACCCGGCCGACAGGCTCATGAAGGTCAGGCCCAAGGCAATGCAACTTTTAAAGCCGTGCATGGTCGTCTGCTCCTGCTAGAGGATGGTCGGGTAGCCGGGGCAGGTAGTCGGCCGCCGCGTAGTCGGTGGCCGCGGCCGGCAGGGCCCAACTCAAGCCGAGCAGGGCCGTTAGAGTCAAGTACAGCGTCTGCGTTCGCATGATGCTTTTCCTCCATCATTGAGGGGGGGATCAGAATTCCAGGTCTCGAAAGCCCCCAGACCGTTGCTAACGCGATCCCAAGCCCGTTTGAGCCGGTTAGCAACGACGAAAAAGCCCGATAGCAGGCCATGGAGCCCCCTCGGCGTCCCCTGCCCGGTGATTGTGCGCATCACCAACCCCAGATTGAAGGCGCCGCCATGAATACACCGGCGTTTGTAGATCTTTTCATGGCCACGCAGGGGCGTGCGTCGCATGTCCCCCGTTTCATACGCGTGGGCCGAAACTACGTTCCGTATACTCAGCGCGACGCCGTTGCAAGGCCGGACCACGGGCCCCTCGTAGGCGCCGCCGGTAAGCAAAGGCGGCGCCTTCTTTCCTTCATCGTACAGGCTCGCCTCCAGATTAATAGACCCCGGGGGCAATACTGGGTCGTCCCAAGGTCTGAGCGTAATGTTTAACGACTAATAATGAACGCAAAATCCGTGCCACTTTCTCGTAATTAGGTCCAAATTATTGTAGATAAAGAAGTTAGAATACTATTCGGCAACGACTGAATTTCCCTCAAAGTGTTGCAAAATGACTCTCTCGCAAGCCGCCGGGGTGCCGCTTTTGCGTTTTGACGAGGGCTATAAATGGATGTCTACGAAGGAGTTATGAAAAAAACCTGAGGGCGGGACAGAGGATGTGTAGCAATTTGAAACGCAAGGCGCATTTTGCGACACAAGTTCGCCCGCCGTTGCCTGGGGGGCGACCGAGGAAAGCGGCAGCGTCACGCGCAGGGTCGTCCCCTTTCCGGTGCCCGCGCTCAAGGGCTGAATGCGCCCCTGGTAACGGGGGGGTTGGAAGCAAGAGACAAAAAGCCGAATGTGCAGGTAGCCACGAATCAACCCAGGGCAAGGCAAAAGCCAATAGGGAGAACGAAAGTGAACCTATGTAAGCGTCGTAACGTTTAGCGGCAGAAGCGTGGCTGATAAGGCCGTAATGGGGCAAACGTGAAAAAGACATTGCTCATGGTCTTGGTCGCCAAAGTCGCGGTCCACACAAACGGTCGTGATTTTGAGTTATACTGGTCGGTGAATTCCTCAATGTTCGCGATGAGGTCTTTCACCTTCTTGAAGATCCGGTCGTAACCTGAGATTATCCCATACCACTTGAAACAAGACTGGCCTTGTGCCCTTTTTTTCTCTCCAAACGACCAAGTAAAGGTAAGCTACGGCCGCCCTACTTGAATAGATTCTTTATCGTACCCCAGGATTCCTCTTCAACTACAGTGGGAGTGTAAAGCACGGGCGGAACCATCTTCTCGACTCTGAGGACGCCGGGCTGTTCGGACAGGGGCCCCAGCAGCGGCACGGGCACACAAGCCCAAAGTGTCCTCTCAATGACGCTTTTGCTATCGGCCTCGTCCTTCCGGATGGGGCGCGGGGAGATACCGTGGTCTTCCAGAAAGCGGGCGATCGAATCAACGCTCTCTGACGTGTAGGTTTTAATGCTCACCGAGATCGACGGGGCCGGCTTGGACGGGTCCCATATAGGGAAATCCCCAGGGGAAATATCCATAGCGCAGTTCCCGGGAACGATGTTGCTCGTCACGCGCCCCGCCGCGAGCGCGTCCTCGTACGCCTCGACAAGAGGATTGAGCAAGAACAGCTTGGGATACCGGATAGGCTTATACACCTTCAGGCGGGTCGGACCCGACAGCGACGACGCATCCACGAACCAGTCAATAGTCAGCCTCCTCAGGCGGGTCAGGCCAGCCAGAGGCGACACATCCGTGAGCTCGTTGCCCAAGAGATCCAGCCGGGTCAGGCGGGTCAGGCCAGCCAGGGGCGACACATCCGTGAGCTCGTTGCGCCTAAGATTCAGCCAGATCAGGTTGGTCAGGCCGGCCAGGGGCGACACATCCGTGAGCTCGTTGTCCTCAAGATGCAGCCAGGTCAGGCGGGTCAGGCCAGCCAGCGGCGTCACATCCGTGAGCTCGTTGTCCTCAAGATGCAGCCTCCTCAGGCGGGTCAGGCCAGCCAGGGGCAACACATCCGAGATCCTGTTGTTCTCAAGATTCAGATAGATCAGGTTGGTCAGGCCGGCCAGGGGCGACACATCCGAGATCCTGTTGTTCTCAAGATTCAGATAGGTCAGGCTGGTCAAGCCCGACAGCGGCGCCAGGTCGGAGATGTCGTTGCGATTGAGCCACTTCCCGGGGTCCGACCTCAGGTTCAGCCGGGTCAGGCCGGTGGCAGATTCCAACCCGGTCAACTCGACAATGCTCTCATTCGGCGCCTCCAGGACGGTCAACCGCGCCAACGCCAACGCCCGGATCGGTGCCCCCTCCGCCAGACCGAGACGATCCTCCAGCACCGCCCGCAGCACGGCGTCCGGCACGGTCACGACTTCCTCCGCTGGCGGGTTGGTCTGCGCCCACCCGGCCGTCAGGCCCAGGCTCAGGTAGATTAATCCCAAGGCAATGCAACTCTTAAAGCCGTGCATGATCTTCTCCTCCTGCTAGAGGTTCGCGGGAAATCCGAGGTGAATGGACCCGCTGAACTAATTCTTCGATCTCAATATCCAAGCAAAAAGCCCGCCAGTCCAGTGAAATATTCACAAATACCGTCGCCTTCGCAGCTTTCACTGGCATCAGCGGCCACTATTACACCTAATTTTGAATTATTCCTCAATACGGACTGCCTTTCTTGATGGTCTCGTCCCAGCGCTGGACCTGCAGATAGTCCACTACCCCCTGCGCCGCACGCGGCGAATCCAGGCGCGTCAAAGCGCTCATGGCCAAGGTCCTCACCTGGCCGCACCCATCGTCCAGGGCCTGCAGCAGGCTATCCTCGGCCGGGGCCGCTTCCCTGCCCAGTCGCACGCACGCCATGGCCGCATTGAACCGGACCTGGTCGCGGGCCGTCCACCCGCGTTGCAGCACCTCGTCCCACCCCGGCCGTTCTTCCACCAGCAGACGTCCCAAACCAACGACGGGCACCCCCCGGCGGATCAGGCCAAGGGCATCCGCCACCGTGCGCACAAGGCGGGAGGAGGGATCGTCCAGACAGCAGACCAGGCTCGGAACCGCGGCTGCCGCCCGGGAATCCATCTCCCCGAGCGCAAAGGCCGCGTTGATCCGGCTCCATTCACGCCCCTTCTCCAGCACCTCGACCAGAGGCCCGACGGCCGGCGCGCCCAGGGCGGCGAGGGCGTGGGCCGCGGCCTCCATCGAGATGGCGCGCTCGTTCCAGGATGGAAACTCCGGGTGCTCGTCCTCGCGGCGACCTGCCTCAATGAGCCTGTCCATGAGCGGCTGGAGCGCCTTTTCGCCCAGGGCGCCCAGGGCATAGAGGGCCGCGGGCCGCGCCGCCTGATGGTCGTTGTCCAGCATGCCCACCAGGGTGGGGATGGCCGCAGCTGCAGCCCCGCCGAGCGCGGCCAGGTCCCGGGTAGCGGCAAGGCGGGTATCCAGGTCCCGGTCGCCAGCCAGGGCCTCCACCAACCCGGCCGCGTCCCCGTTGGTTGGTCCATGGCCCTGCCCTCGCAAGCTTTTGTAGCGGTCCTGCACGCCGCACAACCAGTCCCAGTGGTGGGACCAGGCCACCTCCAGATCATAGGGCGTGTGGATATGGGCGGGTTTTTGCCACTGGGTGCTCTGGCAGTTCCACGCCGGCGCCACCGGTTCCGAGGCCCTGACGTAGATGAACTTCACCATGTGGCGGAGCCGGTTGACCAGGTTGACGCCCGCGGCGTGGCCGATGTCGAAGTGGGTCAACGATATTGTGCCGGCCTTGCCGGCCACCGGGATGGCGCGGGCGCGATCTCCATCGGTGAGGACTTTGTTGAACTGGGTTCCGGGAATGACGTGGGTCGGCCCCAGCTCGATCGGTGTGTCCTGCGGGTAGTACATGATCCGGGCATAGCGCAGGTAGTGTTGCCGGGCGCGGGCCAGGGGCGAGTAGGCATCCTGGTGGCAATTCGCCACCAGCTTGGCCTCCGGATCAGGAGGTCTTTCCTCGACCGGGTCCAGGTGGTGGCAGTAGCGGTGCGGATGCTCGAAGTAATCCTCTCCCAGCACGCTGATCAGGGCGCCCCGGACTTCGGGGCTGTTGAGGATATGACGCATCTCCGAGACCAGCGGCAGGATATTGTTCCCCGGGTTGAATCCCTGGCTGATGGATTCTGTGAGTTTCCGAAAGATGGTCTGGTGCAGTTCGTCGGGTACGGACGGCTGGAGAACGAGATACCCATTGACAATAAACTCGCGCATCTGCTCATCGGTGAGCAAAACCGGCTCTTGCTGTGAGATAAATCTCATGGTGCGAATTCCTTCCTTTTTGGTGCGAATTTTTTAGATGTCTATATAGGATGTAGGACGGTCAGGCTGCCCTGTCAATACGACGACACCATGATTGACATGAGACGCGGGTGTGATGTATCATACTGGACCCCGTCCAGAAGCGGGGGAGCGAAACAGGTACACCGCTTTTCGCCTTGCCGGCGAATATCTCGATTGACGGTTTTTGTGCCGGCTACCGGCTAAATGAAAGGATCTCCCATCCCTTCTGGCCGGCCCCCCGGCGAAGATAGGATGAAAAAGGGCACGGAACTGGTCAACACCGCAAAAAACGGGGCTCCCCAACCGTCCGCAAACCCGCCTACATCGCCGCTCTGGAGGGCAAGGTAAAGGAGTCACCATGTACCGCTTATCCGTGTGCGCCGGCACCCTCCTGCAAGATTTGCCCTTTGTCGAGCGCCTGCAAAAAATCGCCGGCGCCGGCTTCCTCGTCGATCTGTGGGGCTGGGAAGAAGACGCCATCGACACCATTGCCGCCGATTCCCGGATCGAGATCAGCGCCATGCCCGGCTGGATCGGCGGCAGCATGGTCCACCCCGAAGGCATCGAGACCTACATGGAAGGAGTGAAAAAAAACCTCGAAATCGCCCGCCGCTTCAACTGCCGCAACCTGTGCATCACCACCGGCGCCCTTGACGACAAGGGTCAAATGGCCCATCCTATTGCCGGGCATCCCGCCACCCGGTGGATCAGCGCCTACAAAACCCTGTGTCAGGTAGCGGAGCTGGCCGAAAAACACGACGTCGTGTACCACCTGGAGCAACTCAACACCAAGGTGGATCACGCCGGCTATCCCCTGCCCCACACCGCGGATGTGGTGCACCTGCTGCACGAGGTCGGCAGCCCGCGCCTCAGGCTGCTCTGCGATATCTACCACGTCCAGAGCCAGGAGGGCAATGTGATCCAGACCCTGCGAGATTACTACCACTACATCGGCAATATCCACGTGGCCGATGTGCCGGGCCGCCACGAACCGGGCACGGGCGAGATCAACTATCCCGAAATCGTCCGGGTCCTGCACGAACTGAAGTACCAGGGCGTCGTCGGCATGGAGGCCTTCCCGAAAAACGACGACATGGAGGCCATGGTCCGCTTTCGCACCCTCTTTTCCGCTTGAGTGAACTGGGCAACCGACCAAGGAGGTTTAGCCCCATGGAAATCAGCAAAGACAAGCTGCTCTTCATGTACGAGCGCATGCGTTCGATCCGGGAGTTCGAGGAGCGCCTCCACCTGGATTTCGCCACCGGCACGGTGCCCGGCTTCGTCCATGTGTACGCCGGTGAAGAAGCCGTGGCCGTGGGGGCGTGCGCCAACCTCACCGACGACGACTACATCACCAGCACCCACCGGGGCCATGGCCACTGCATTGCCAAGGGAGTGGAGATCAAGTCCATGATGGCCGAGATCTACGGCAAGGCCACCGGGGCCTGCAAAGGCAAGGGCGGCTCCATGCACATCGCCGATATCGAGAAGGGCATGCTCGGGGCCAACGGCATCGTCGGCGGCGGACCCCCGCTGGCCTGCGGCGCCGCCCTCAAAGCCAGGGTGCAGGGCACAGACCAGGTAGCGGTCTGTTTCTTCGGCGACGGCGCCTCCAACCAGGGCACCACCCTCGAGGGCATGAACCTGGCCGGGATCTGGAAGCTGCCGGTCATCTTCCTGTGCGAAAACAACCGCTACGCCCAGTCCACCGGGACCTCCTACTCGGTCTCGGGCAACGATATCGCCGCCCGCGCCCGGGGGTTTGGCCTGCCCGGGGTGGCCGTGGACGGCCAGGATGTCTTCGCGGTGTACGAGACGGTCCGCGAGGCCGTGGAGCGCGCCCGGCGCGGCGAGGGGCCGGCCTTCATCGAGGCCCAGACCTACCGCAAGTACGGTCACTTCGAAGGGGATGCCCTGGGCTACCGCCCCGAGGAAGAAGAGGAATACCACCTGTCGCGGGATTGCCTCGAGCACTTCCGCAAGACCGTGCTGGAGCAGGAACTTTTGAGCGCGGCCGAGCTGGAGCAGATCGGTACACAGGTAAGGGAAATCGTCGAAGAGTCGGTCCGCTTTGCCCGGGAAAGCCCGCTGCCGGCGCCGGCCGACACCCTGACCGATGTGTACGTTGGCTTCCCCGAAAAAGAGATGTGGCCGTTCCAGACCACGCCGGTATGAGGAGGTGGCATTATTTATGACGGAACGATTGATGAGCTACCGCGAGGCCCTCAATGAGGCCCTGCATCTGGAGATGGAACGCGATCCCACCGTGCTGGTGATGGGCGAAGACATCTCGGGTGCGCCCCACACCGAAGAACCCCTCGATGTGTGGGGCGGTCCCCTGGCCGTGACCAAGGGGCTGGTCCACAAATTCGGGCGGGAGCGGGTGCGCGATACCCCCATCACCGAGTCGGCCTTCGTAGGCGCCGGCGTGGGCGCCGCGGCCACGGGGCTGCGGCCGGTGGTGGAGTTGATGTTTATCGGTTTCATGGGGGTGTGCCTGGACCAGATCTCCAACCAGGCCGCCAAGATGCGCTACATGTTCGGCGGCAAGGCCCGAATTCCCCTGGTGATCCGCACCATGATCGGCGCCGGCCTGCGCGCCGCGGCCCAGCACTCGGACTCGATGTATTCCACCTTTGTCCACATCCCCGGCCTGAAGGTGGTCGCTCCTGCCAACCCCGCCGATGCCAAGGGCCTGCTGATCGCCTCGATCCGCGACGACGATCCGGTCATTTTCTGCGAGCACAAGGTCATGTACGACAACCAGGGACCCGTGCCCGAGGGCGAGTACGTGGTCCCCCTGGGCCAGGCCAATATAAGCCGCGAAGGCAAGGACGCGACCATCGTCGCCATCTCGCGCATGGTGGAATTCGCCCTCCACGCCGCCGAGGCCCTGGACAAGGAAGGGCTCAGCGTCGAGGTCGTCGACCCGCGCACCCTGGTGCCGCTGGATCAGGACACCATCCTGGACTCGATCCGCAAGACCGGCCGGCTGGTGGTGGTGGACGAGGACAACCCGCGCTGCAGCGTGGCCACGGACCTGGCCACCCTGGCGGCGACCCAGGCCATTGAGTACCTGTGCGCCCCGGTCAAACTGGTTACCTCGCCGCACACCCCCGTGCCCTTCAGTCCGACCCTGGAGGACGCCTACATCCCCACGCCGGAGCGCATCACCGCCGCCGTCCGCGAGACCATGATCTACTAGTCCCCGGAGGTATGGTATGGCATTCGAGGTCGTTATGCCCAAGTGGGGCCTGAGCATGCAGGAAGGCACCATCGTCCAGTGGCTGGTCCAGGAGGGCAAAGCCATTGAGAAAGACGCGCCCCTGCTGGAGGTCGAAACAGAGAAGATGATCTCGGTGGTCGAGGCCCCGGCCTCGGGTATCCTGGGCCGCATCCTGCATCCGGCCCAGAGCACGGTGCCGGTCAGCCAGGTCATCGCCTTCATTACCGAGCCGGGCGAGGAAGTCCCCGAGGCAGAAGCCTCCTCCACCGAGGGGGCGGGGAAGGTCGCCGAAGCCCCGGCCCCGAGTCCGGCGGCCGAGCCCGAACCCGCCCCGTCTCCGGGCGGCATCATCCGCGCCATGCCCGCGGCCCGCCACTTGGCCCGGGAGCAGGAGCTGGACCTGGCTGCCATCCAGGGCAGCGGACCGACCGGGGTGATCACTAGAGCCGACGTGGAGCGCACCGGGACCGCGGTGGCCCAGCCCATCCAGAAGGTCGGCTTCTTCAGCGAGGGCCACCGCCTGGACGGGCTGCTCTATACCCCCGGAGGACTCGCCGCCGGCGACCAACGCCCGGCCGTGGTGCTGTGCGTGGGCTTCACCTACCTCAAGAGCCTGGTTATGCCCGATATCGCCCGGGCCCTGAACGCGGCCGGCTACGTGGCCTTGCTCTTCGATTACCGCGGCTTCGGCGCCAGCGCGGGCCCCCGCCACCGCCTCATCCCGCAGGAGCAGGTCACCGACGTGCGGACGGCCCTGACCTTTGGGGCCCATCAACCCCAGGTGGACCCCGAGCGCCTGGCCGTGCTCGGCATAAGCCTGGGCGGCTCGAACGCCATTGCCTCTGGTGCCCTGGACCGGCGGGTCAAGGCCGTGGTGGCCATCGAACCCATCGGCAACGGCCAACGCTGGCTCCACAGCCTGCGGCGCCACTGGGAGTGGCTGGAGTTCCAGGAGCGCCTGGCGCAGGACCGCCTGCAAAGGGTGCGCACCGGCGAGTCCACCCGCGTGGATCCCCTCGACATCGCGATCCCCGATCCCGAATCCCGCCGGTTCCTGGAGGCGGTCTACCGCGAGTACCCGCAGATGCAGTGCGACCTGCCCCTGGAAACCGCCGAGGCCCTGGTCGAGTTTCGCCCCGAGGCCCTGGTCGAGCACGTGGCCCCGCAGCCGGTGCTGTTCATCCACGGCGAGAACGACCGCCAGGTTTCAGCCGACGAATCGCGCCGTATGTTCGCGCGCGCCGGCGAGCCGCGTCGCCTGGAAATCCTGCCCGCCATGGGCCACTTCGACTGGGTCATGGCCCACAGCCCCGGCTTTGGCCAGGTCGTGGATCTGACCCTCGATTTCCTGCAAGAGCATCTGCCGGCGCAATGACCACGGTCGGCATCATCGCCAATCCGGCCTCGGGCAGGGATATCCGCCGCCTGGTGGCCCACGGCACGGTCTTCGACAACGACGAGAAGGTCAACATCGCCCGCCGCATCCTGCTGGGCCTGGATGCCGTGGGCATCGAGCGGGTCTGGATCATGCCCGAGTCCTACCGCATCGGTCTCAGGGCCCTCGACGGGCTCGAACTCAAGCTCGAAGCCGCCCTCCTGCCCATGCCCGAGAAGCTGAAATTCACCCAGGAGGACTCGACCCTGGCGGCGGCGATCATGGCCGCACAGCAGGTCGGCTGCATCGCCACCCTGGGCGGCGACGGCACCAATCGCGCCGTGGCCAAGACCTGCGCCAGGGTCCCCCTCATGCCCATCTCCACCGGCACCAACAATGCCTTCCCCACCATGATCGAAGGCACCATCGCCGGCCTGGCCGCCGGCCTGGTGGCGCGCGGGCTGGCCGGCGAGGCCGTGCGCTCCGTGCCGCGTCTGGAGGTTTTTTACGAAGGGGAAAATCGGGAAAGCGAAACACCCGATGACATCGCCCTGGTGGACGCGGCGCTCTACGACGAGCGCTTTGTCGCCTCCCGGGCCATCTGGGATGTCTCCAGGATCAGGGAGATCGTCCTGGTCCGGGCTCGTGCCGGCCACATCGGCCTCTCGGCCATCGGCGCCCACGTCCGGGACGGACAACTCGGACCCGATCAGGGTCTTTACTTGCGGCTGGGGCCCGGCGGGCAGCAAGTACTGGCCCCCATTGCCCCCGGCCTCATCCACGAGGTGAGCTTGGCCGAGCACCGGCCGCTGGCACCGGGGGACGAGGTGGTTATAAGCTATCCGCAACCCTGTGTGCTGGCCTTCGACGGGGAACGCGAGAC
Organism: Candidatus Latescibacterota bacterium; assembly: GCA_965219385.1. Taxonomy (GTDB): domain Bacteria; phylum Latescibacterota; class UBA2968; order UBA8231; family UBA8231; genus CBDCNM01. Next base: position 586,865 of record CBDCNM010000002.1, read on the forward strand.
CAGGCTGCGGCCGGGGATGAGGGTCCGCTTGCGGCTCAATGCCGGGGGGCCCCGGGTGGTGGATGCCCGCAGGGCGATTGAATGCGCTGCGCGGGCGGGGGTATTTGTCGCATAAAAATTCTGATTGTCATCGGGTCCAAAGCAGAAGGAGCTACATAAATCAGAAAGGGAACTGCACAATGAAACCGCTCATCCTCCCCCCCATTTTCCTGTTTATCCTGTTCCATGGCACCTGGGCCCAATCCCTGGACATCGCCCTGGCCGGTTACGGCCTGAGCATCGGCAATTCGAGCCGGATCACCGGCATACGGATCAATGCCGTGGACCGGCAGATCGAACAGGTTAACGGCTTCAACCTGACCCTGTGGAATCCGGGCAAAAATCCGGACGCCGTGTACAATGGGATCGCCGTAGGCCTCATCGGCACCAAGGCCCGGAGAATCAACGCCATCGCCCTCAGCGGCATCGGGGTCAATGCCCGGGAGCACCTGAGAGGAATCGCCGCCGGCACCCTCGGTGTGGGCGCGGGCAGCCTCACCGGAGTGGCCGTCGGTCTGATCATGGTGGATATCAAACAGCGCATCCGGGGAATCACCATCGCCGGTATCTGGACCGGCAACTGCCAGCAGCTCGATGGTCTGGCCATAAGCCCGGGCGGTGCTATCGCCGGGAACGTCAGAGGCGCCACTATCGGGGGGCTGTTCGCCGGCGGAGGAAAAAGCCTGACTGGTCTATCGCTGAGCCTCGGTAGCTCCTTCTCCGGCCACCTTCGCGGCGTGGCCGTCGGGGGGCTGTTCGCCGGCGGTGAAGATCTCCAAGGCACCATCGCCGGGGGCCTTTTCGTCGCCGGCAAGAATCTGGACGGCGTCGCCTGCAGTCTGGGAGGAATCGGCGGTGAGAGCCTGGACGGCATCATGCTGGCTGGCCTGGGCCTGGGTGCAGCCGAACGGATCAGGGGAGTCGCCATCGGCAGCGGCCTGGTCTTCGCCCCCGAGGCAACAGGGTTGACAGCTGGCGCTTTAAACGGCCTGTACATCGACAGGATTGACCTGGAGGACTTTCTTCATTTCAAACTGGTTAACCAGCGTTTCACCGGACTCTCCATCGGGCTCGTGAACTACACAGCTCGACTCAAAGGGGTACAGCTCGGCTTAGCCAACTACGCTGGCAACAATCCGCGCTGGCTGCGGCTGCTGCCCCTGGTCAACGCGCACCTGTAGAAACCTCCCCTAAAAATAAAGATCAACCCGACGGAGCCCTCGGTTTGGCTCAACGGCAGGTGATAGAGCCGCCGCAAGGTCAACGCCGTTTGGAGGGCGACATCCGAAAAGGTGTATTGCGCCCCCCACTGAGTCGGTCCCTGGTAATACCAGGCCCGCACGGCTTGGGGGGTAACCCACACGGTCAGACTCCCGCGCTGTTTGAGCCCGACCTCTTGGCCCAATTAGCGCACCTAGACACGACCTGTGAGCGGCGGGCGTGACGGCGACGGGGCTTGACGGAGGGCGGGGGATACGATAATTTGGACATAACAGGTTCCTTGGATGAGCGGACATTGGTTTTCTTGGCCGGGAATCATGTCCAATCTACTAAGAAGCCTGTCTTCATTCAACCGCTGCGCGAAAGAAGGATCACCGATTCATGCACCAACGCCCAACGTATTTGTATAAGGAGGGCAAATCCGATGCAATTCATCCAACGTATTCGCATGAGCGGTCTGCTGTCGTTTCCGCCGGATATGGACTTCTTTGAATTGCAACCATTGAATGTCCTTATCGGTCCGAACGCATCGGGAAAATCGAACTTCATCGAAGTGCTGGAACTCCTGCACGCCACGCCGACGGACTTCGCTGCCGCAATCCGGGACGGGGGCGGCGCGGAGGAGTGGCTGTGGAAAGGGGATGACCGACCAACCCCTGCGACAATCGAAGTCGAGATCGATCCGTCTCCATACGACCAACGGTTAAAATATCGTCTGTCGTTTACCACTATCGGCCCCCGGGTCAATATCATCGACGAGGCCATCGAGGATCCGACTCCGCAGGGAGTCGAGCCATACTTCTACTACACGTTCCAGCAAGGGCGCCCGGTGATCAATATTCGCGTACGGATACCGGGCGAACAGACCGAGGAGAGAACGGTGCAGTGGGACGATCGCTCACTGGATCAATCCGTTCTGGCGCAGCGCAAGGATCCGGATCTCTATCCGGAACTCTTCTGGCTCGGGTGGCAGTTCGAGACCATACAGACGTTTCGCGAGTGGACATTTGGTCGTTACGGCGCGCTGCGATGGCCACAGCGAGCCGATCTTCCGGAACAATGGCTACTCCCAGACTCCAGCAATCTCGCGCTGGTGCTCAACCAGATCGAGCACAAGTCCGGACCGGTATTCAACGAGTATTTGAAACGCTTCTTTCCCCGGTTCGAGCGCATGTCCACCTCGATCTCCGGGGGCACTGTGCAGTTCTACCTGCACGAATCCGGCTTCCGTGCGCCGATTCCCACAACTCGGCTGTCCGACGGAACCATCCGATTCATTGCAATGCTGGCGACGCTGCTATCCCCGTCGCCGCCGCCGCTGGTGTGCATGGAGGAGCCGGAACTCGGATTGCATCCCGATGCGGTGGCGTTGCTCGCCGACCTGCTCGTCGAAGCCTCCCAACGGATGCAGCTTGTGGTCACGACCCATTCCGACGCCTTTGTGTCGGCACTGACCAATCAGCCGGCCGCCATCGTCGCCTGCGAGCGGCCAGGGGCCGGCACCGTGTTGCGCCGACTCGATCCCGAAAGGCTCGCCGATTGGCTGGACGACTACCGACTCGGCGACCTGTGGCGGATGGGCGAGCTTGGTGCCAACCCGTGAGCGGCATCGCCATCTACATGGAAGGTGGGGGTGCAGGTAATGCAACCAAGGTAGTTCTTCGCCAAGGGATGGACGAGTTTCTTCAGCCGCTCAAGGAAGCGGCCAGAGACAAGGCGCTGCCCTGGAAGCTGGTCTGTTGCGGCCCACGCAACGAGGCATTCCAACACTTTCGAAATGCCGTCGACAACAGTGACGATGTGGTGAATGTCTTGCTGGTGGACGCCGAAGGGCCGGTGAACCTCCAGTCCGTCCGAGGCCACCTGCAAGATCGGGACGGATGGGATCTGAGCATTACTCCCGAAGATGCTGTTCACCTCATGGTGCAGACGATGGAGGCCTGGATTGTCGCTGATTCGGCGGCTCTGACAAGCTACTACGGGCAAGGCTTCAGGGCGCAGGAACTCCCGAAAGCGGCGAACCTTGAGACTGTGCCCAAGGCTGATTTGACACGCTGCTTGGGCAAGGCGACAGAGCGCACGCGGAAGGGGCCTTACCACAAGATCAGGCATGCGAGCGATCTGCTGAAACTGATTGATGTTAAAAGGGTAAAGGCGCGGTGCGCTTACTGCAAGCTGTTGTTTGAAGCGCTCGGGCGGGTAGTCGATGCGGCCTGCGTTCCCCGAGCGTGAGGCCAGGCTCGTCCATGTTGGATAGGGCCACTCTCACTCACATTGAGACGGCTTAAGGCTCTGCCGAAAAATAACTTTTCTGTTTTGCAGTATGTTCATGTCTCATAGGTTTGGTTATTTTTTGGCTCCTCTGGAGAATCTGTGGGTGAAAGAGCCTGCTCGCCGACGGCATAGAGGAGGCCGAGGATAGCACCGGCGCATCATTCCCGGTATGTTGGGACGGTCCATCAATACCGATCCCGACCTACCTTGGAGGGAATGGGTGTAGCCTCGTTATTACGCAGCCGTCTTGTCGGTCTGTTGCGTAGTCTGGTGCAGGTACCAGTTCCAGAAGGCCTCCCATCGTTGGGATTGGACGTGGACTCGTAGATTGAGGATCTGCTGGCCCCCTTGGCGGGTCCAGCGCATGCCCGCTGCGTTTGAGTCGATGCCCGACCAGGGTCTTGGCGGCGGCCTCCACGGGACCACTGGAGAGGATCAACCCCGAAGCGTGATAGCGAGCGTAGTCCATTTTGTCCCGGTTGTTGCGGAAGTAGGTCAGTTCCGCCGTCGCCTGGCGATAGCGCTCCGATCCGCTCCGGAGTTGGCGGCGGTGGTAGGCCAGGGAACGGATCAGGCCCTGCACGGCCCCGGGCTCATGGCGCAGTTTGTGGCGCCAGGACCGGTACCAGCGAGTTGCTTTCGCCGACAGCTTGCCGAAGAGATGCTCGGCCGCCTTCGACAGGTGTTGGGCGGCGTGATCGAAGTCGAGGATCCGGGTGAAGCCGTCGAACACCGGCTGCCGGTCCACGGTGCGCCAGCTCTCGCGCTTCCCGTCGGCCAACACCACCCGGTGGTCATAGGCCCCTTGCTGCAAGGCCCGACCCGTCTGGTCCACCAAGCCATCGACCAGGGTTTCCATCTTCGCCTCCGGCATGCGCGCGGCATAGCGCCCATCGACGCGTTGGGGGTCTTCCGTCTCCGGATCCAGCGGCGTCCGATACGTGGAGACCATGCCCACCCCCGCCTCCTTCCAGGCGGTGGGCGCGCGGTCGGGGTCCGGATCCGTCGGTCGTTCGGCGGGCCGTCCGCGTTTCGGCGCCGGTTCCCGCAGGGGCACGGTGACGCCGTCCCAACTGACCACCAGGGTGTCGCTCGACCTTCAGCGGCGCCGCGTCCTGCAAGGCCAGCTCGAGCTGCTCGGCGTGGTCCTCGGCGTACTGCCCGACGGTGGTCAACAGATGCTGAATGGCGGTGCGCGACGGGGACTCGGCCAGCACCTCGGCCAAGCTGTCCTCGACTTCGGCCGGGACCAGGCGGGCGCCCAGGAAGGCCGTGAGACGCTCCAGGGGCGGAACCATGAATCGATGGACCCTGCCGCAGCGCTCATCCAAGGGCACCCGGCTGGGGCCGCCCCGATCGGGCTGATACAGCCGGCGCGGCACCTGGACCTTGCCCCACAGGGTCATCCATTCCTTGTCGACCACCTGCTTGAAGCGGTAGACCTGACCGCGGTGGACCACGGTGTCGTCGGCGATTTCGCACGCCTGCGCCAGCCGTTGGAAACCGATTCGACCGAGGTCGTCCAACGCCTCTCGCAGCTCGCTCACCTTCTCGCGAAAGTCCTCCGGTCCGGCGTCCGGAGATTGCAGCCGATGCTCCCACTGGAGGACATTTTCCTCCAACTTGGTCAGGCAAGCGCGAAAATCCTTCGTATCTTCCATCTGGGACCCCTTTCCGGGTTTGGGCGTAAGTGCTTACACCCAAAGGTACATTCGTGCCCGGACTTGGGGTCCCCCTTTTCTCGAAAATCTGCGTAAAATTGAAGCTGCACCCGAGGGAATGATGCGCCTGATCACAGTACTGAACCGATGCACGAAGTTCAAGCGGTTTGTGTTTGAGGGGGGGCATTTTGACGAACACGGCAGGATCATGGTGAGCCTCAGGCCCCGAAAGAACGCCAGGGCGGAGTGCAGCGGCTGCGGTCCGTTGTCCCCCACCTATGACACGGCCACCGAGGCACGGCTGTTCGAGTTTGTTCCGCTCTGGGGGTTCCCGGTCTTTCTGGTGTATCGCATGCGCCGGGTGGCCTGCAAAGCCTGCGGCCGGGTGATCGTCGAGAAGGTCCCCTGGAGCACGGGCAAGCACCCCCTGACCGACCTCTACCGCTGCTTCCTGGCACCGTGGGCCAAGAAGCGGTCGTGGATCGAGGGGGCGCGCTCCTTCCGGACCCGTTGGGACCCAGTCTACCGTTCCGTCCAGTACGTCGTGGAATAGGGGCTCGCTCATCGCCGCCTCGACCGGGTCACGGCCCTCGGCGTGGATGAAATCCAGTATCGCAAAGGCCATCATTATCTGACCTTGCTGTACCAGATCGACACTCACCACCGCCGCCTGTTGTGGAGGGGCGAAAAGCGGACGATAAAGACCCTGGACGACGGCTTTACCGAACTGGAGCAAGAGCACCAGCGCAAGCAAGAAGCGGCCGGCGAGCAGGAGCCGAGGAGCTTCCTCGGCCCGATTGCCGTCATCTGCTCTGATATCTGGAAAGCCTACCTCACCGTCATCGACCAGCGGCGGCCGGCGGCGGTACACGTTCTCGACCGCTTTCACCTCATGCAGCCCTTCAGCAAGGCCCTCGACAAAGTCCGTGCCGAAGAGGCCCGCCGACTCAAAGAACAGGGCCAAGATCCCGTCCTGAGCAAGAGCCGCTGGTGCTTCCTGAAGCGCAAGGAGAACCTCAGCGACCCCCAGGCTTTGAAGCTATCCGCGCTAGTGTTGTGTCGTAGAGATTCGTTCACAAAGTCTCTTGATTTTCGCGAGGATGGAATCGGCCGTAGCCGTCCATACGAAAGGGTGCGCGTTGGCGTTCCATTGGGCGGTATAGCGTTCGATGCGCTCGATGCGCTCGATGCGCTCTCTTACCTTGCGGAACGAGTGCCGCCGAACCGCCTGGCGCGTGATGATGTTGAACCCAATCTCCACCTGGTTGAGCCACGAAGCATAGGGGGGGGTGTAGTGAAGGTGAAATCGGGGGCGCCGCGCCAGCCACTTTTTGACCTTGGCATGCTTGTGGGTGGCGTAATGGTCAACCACGAGATGCACGTCGAGACCGCGGGGGCACGTTGTCCTCGATGTGGCGTAGGAACGGGAGGAACTCCTGGTGACGATGACGGGGCTTGCACGGAGTCATCACTTCACCGGTGGCCACGTCCAGGGCGGCAAACAGAGTGGTGGTGCCATGGCGCTTGTAGTCGTGCGTAACCCCTTCCACGTAGCCCAGGCCCAGGGGCAACAGGGGCTGACTTCGTTCCAACGCCTGGATCTGGCTCTTCTCGTCGACGCATAAAACCAGGGCGTGCTCGGGGGGATGCATGTATAAGCCGACGATATCCCGTACTTTGTCGACCAAGAAAGGATCGGTGGAAAGCTTGAAGTGCTTGTGTCGGTGGGGCTGCAAACCATACGTGCGCCCGATGCGATGCACCGCGTCCTTGGTGAGGCCGGTTTCCGCGCCCATGGAGCGCACCGACCACTGGGTTCGGTCTTTGGGGCTTGGTCTTCAGCGTCTTGTATACCACCTCGGCCACCTGCTCGTCGGTGATCGATCGCGGCGCCCCTGAACGCAGTTCATCATGCAAGCCATGGAGTCCGTTTTCGAGAAAACGCCGGCGCCACTTGCCCACCGTAGCGCGCGTCACACCCACCGCTGCAGCGACCGCTTCATGGGGCCAGCCTTCGGCGGCCAAAAGGACGATCTCCGCTCGCCGCACCCACCCGTGTGGAAGACTCCGTGATTGGGCCATCGATTCCAATTGTTCTCGGGCCGACGCACTCAGCGCTAACGGCGTTAACGGACGCCCCATCGCCATAGATCTCTCCTTTCAGAAGGGGTGGTAAGAGAAACCTACGACATGACCACCATCTCGTAAAGTTATTTATACGACGCAACACTAGACCGGGAAGAGCTGGAGCAGGTCGTGGACGATGCCACCCGGGTGCTGATCCTCAACACCCCCCACAACCCCACAGGCAAGGTGTTTACTCGCGCAGAACTGCTCTTCATCGCCGATTTGTGCCAGCGCCGCAACCTCCTGGTCATCACCGACGAAATCTACGAGCACATCCTCTACGACGGACGCCGGCACTACTGCATGGCCACCTTTGAAGGCATGAAGGACCGGACCTTTGTGGTGAACTCCATCTCCAAGACCGGCAATGCCACGGGCTGGCGGATCGGCTGGGTGCTGTCTCCTACCGCCTACACCACCCGCATCAGGAGCATTCACGACACCCTGGTCGTCCAGGCGCCCACGCCTCTGCAAAAAGGCACCGAGCAATTGCTCGGCCTGGACCGCCAGGTATACGGCAAAATCGCCCGGCACTATACCCGGAAACGCGCGGTGTTGGTGCAGGGGCTAAGAGCGGCGAGTTTCCGCGTTTCCCTGCCCGAAGGCTCCTACTATCTCTTTGCGGACTACCGCCAGGTGCCGGCCTTGCGCCGGCTGGGACCTGAAGACGCGGCCCTTTTCCTCATTGAGAAAGTGGGTGTAGCTCCGGTGCCGGGGGCCAACTTCTACCACATCGGCGACGAGGGCGACCGCTACCTCCGCTTCGCCTTTTGCCGCAGTGTCGAGAGCCTCCAGGAAGCCTGTCACCGGCTGGCGCGGAATCTTGGCTAGCGAATCTGCCGCACCAAAAGCCGCACCTTTGGGGGCCTGACCTCCACCACCTTCAGACCGGCCGGATGGCGCACGGCCTCGCGCGAAATCGCGAAGGTCCGGCGCCTCAGTTTGACCAGGGATGTATCGCCTACGATCAACTGAAAATCCGCTACCTGAGCCAGCAGCAACGCCCGCCGCGGCCCCTTCACCGTCACCTCCACCACCTCCGGCTCCACCCCTTCGAGGGCGTACCCCTGCGGCATGTTTTCCACCACCACGGGCACGATATAGGTTAACTGACCCACGGTCGAACCCGGCACGAACACTACCCAGCCGGCCAGGGCCAGGACAAAGGCGGCCAGGCCCTCCAGACCGCGACGCCGCACCTGCTGCCGCTGGGCCCGGCGCCGCCGGCCGGATTGCGGTCCCAGGCGCGCCAGGTGCTGGCGCATGGCGCCCTGCAGGTGCTCGGGATCCTCCAGCACCTGCAGCCGGCCGCGGCGGGCCACCGCCACCGTGCCGCGTTCCTCCGACACCACCACGCACAGGGCATCGCAGCGCTCGGCCAGCCCCAGCGCCGCGGCGTGCCGCGTGCCTCCCGGTCCCAGGCGGGCGTGGTCTTCGGTGAGGGGCAGGTGCACGGCAAAACGCACGATCCGGTCGCCCTGGACCAGGATCGCGCCGTCGTGCCCCGGCGAACTTGGGTCGAAAATGCTCAGCAGCAATTCTTCGCTGATCACCGCATCCAGGGCCGTACCCCCCTGGAGGTGGCGCTCCAGGGGCTCGCGGCCCGGCAGGACCAGCAGGGCGCCGGTGCGGGTGCGCGCCAGGTGCAAAAGAGCGCCGGCCAGGATGGCGAGGCCGTCGGTGCGGGTGCGCGCCGGACGCCGGCGCAACCCCAGGACGGCGATTTGTTCGAAGAGGCGGCGCAGATCGTCCTGAAAAACCACCACCAGGAGGATGACCACCACGGCGAAGAAACCCTGGAAGAACCAGGCCGTCAGCTGCAATTCCAGCTGCAGGGCGATCAGGTAGAATCCGCCCAGGATCCCCAGGCCGAGCAGGGCCAGGCTGGCGTGGACCCGGCGCGTCCAGGCGATCAAGGCCCACAGCAACAGACCTACCACCCCGACGTCGACTACATCTTTCACCCCAATTACTACTCCGACGTCGACTATGTCTTTCATCCCGATTTCCAGCAAGGAGTCCAGCATACCGGTTCAACTCGCGGCGTAGCGCAGCGCCGATTCACGGGGCTTGCAGCCACCCGTAGGATCTCAATCCGGATAAATCCACGGCACTCCCCGGATGAGCGCCTCGCGTTGCTCCTCCATCATGACCTCGATCACGGTCGGCCCCACCTCTTTCAGGGCTGCGGCAAAGACCGCGGGAAACCCCTCCGGCTCTTCCACCCGGATGCCGCAAACCCCCATGGCCCGGGCCAGATCGGCCAGGTGGGGGGTGTGCATGTCGGTGTCGATGGTGCGTCCATCGAAATCTTTGGCCTGGGATCCGCGGATGGCGCTCAGACTGCCGTCGCTGACCACCACGAAAACCACCTGGATCCGATGCTCGGCCGCGGTGGCCAGTTCGTAGGCGGTCATCTGGAACCCGCCGTCGCCGCAAAAGGCCACGACCTGCCGGTCGGGACAGGCCAAGCGGGCGCCGATGGCCGCCGGCACCGCAAAACCCAGGGTGACGTAGTGGCACGGGTAGAGGAAGGTGCGGGGCTGGTACACGGGGAATTCGTCAAAGCCCCGGTAGGAGATGCAGGTGACGTCCATCACTGCGATGGCGTCGGGGTCCAGGAGGCCCCGCATGGCCGCCAGGAGCGGCAGAGACGGCTGCGCCGCGGTTTGATCCCGGCGCAGCTGCTCCACCAGGCCGTCCCACCCGGTTTGTCCTCCCTGAGCCTGGAGGGCCTCCTGCAACAGGGGAAGGGCCTGCTTCAGGTCCCCGACTACCCCGGCGTCGACTGGGAACTCGCGGCCGATCTCGGCGGAATCCGGGTCGAGTTGCACCCGGGGCACGGGCCGGTCCATGCTCCAAGCTGCCGTGTCGATCTGGGTAAACCGGCACCCGAGCGCCAGCAGCCCGTCCGCCGCGCCCAGGATGCTCCGGCCCAGCCGGCCCTGGCAGTGCTCGCCGCACAGGGGGTGGCCGTCGGCCAAGGTGCCCTTGCCCAAGCGGGTCAGCACCACCGGGGCTTGCCACGCTTCGGCCAACTGGCGCAGTTCGGCGGTGGCCCCAGCCGCCATCACGTTCCCTCCGGCCAGGATGGCCGGACGCCTGCACCCACTCAGGATCGCGGCGGCACGCCGCATGGCCTCCGGGTCGGGCGCGGGCAGGTCCCCCTCCACGTAGGTGGGGATCTCCACATCCCCTGGAGTGGCGGCCACATCCGCGGGCAGGTCAATGACCGCCGGCCCCGGCCGCGGCGCCCGCAGGGCTTTGAAGGCCCCGATCAGGGCCGCGGGAATTTCCTCGACGCTGCGGGGTCGGGCGAAAAAGCGGGTGATGGGCGCAAAGAAGGCCGCCTGGTCCAGGCCGTGAAAGCACTTGCTGCGCGCCCGCCCGTCGTAGGCGACTTCGGTGCCGCCGGTGATCAGGAGCACGGGCACGCAGTCGGCGCAGGCGTCGCCCAGCCCGGTGGAGGCATTGGTCGACCCGGGGCCCGGCACGGTGAGGGCCACCCCCACCTCGCCGGAGGCGCGCGCATAGCCGCTGGCCATCAAGGTGGCGGCCTGTTCGTTGCGGATCAGGTAGTGGTTGATGCCCCCGCCCCGCAGCAGGCAGTCGTATATGCGGCTGTTCTGGGTGCCCGGCATCCCCACCAGGCAACGCACCCCCTGGGCCTTGAGGCCCTCGATCAGGATCTCGCCCCCTATCATGCGTCCTCCGCTAAAGGCCAATGGCCGCGATAAAGGGTCGCCGAGGCGCGAAATCACCGTTGCGCCCGTGGGCATAGTAGCTCAGGTTGGGGCCGCGGATGCCGCAGGAGCGCACCTTTACCAGGACCTGATTGGGATCGAGTGACGGCGCCTCGTCCTGCTGGGCGCGCGGGTCTTTGGCGCCATGCAGGTAATAGGCTTTCATGGAATCAATCAATTTTCCTTGCCTCCCATCCGGGCGGAAAAGCGCGCCTGCAAGCGGGGGTTTTCAGGCGGTTTCTCAAAGAGAGCGCAATGCCGTGCCGATGCTGCGTAGCTGCTCCTCGCGAAACAGCCCGTAGCTGTGGAATATGGCGCCTGCCACCCCGGCATCCGCTACCGCTCTCATCTCCTCTGCCAGCAGATCCTGCTCGGGAGCCGCACGCGCCTGTAAAGTGACGAAGACCTTGCCCTCGGGCGCCATCTGACCGACCAGATCCCGCACCTCCTGGCGCGCCTCGTCTCCCTTCGAGGCGAGGTGGTGGATAGCGCGATCGATGCTTTTGTTGATGGCCGGCTCCAGGTCGTTGCGCCGGGCCGAATCCGGGGTGGCCAGGCTGGTGTGGATCCTGGCCCCGCTGGCGTGGATCACCTCGGCGACCTGGAGCCACAGATCCGTGGTGTGCTTGCTGCCGATCTCCAGGTATTGTTGAAGCCGGCCGTCGAATTCTGTTGCGCTCCACTCCTCGGTGACCGGCAACAGGTCCTCCTCGGTGGGCACGCGTGCCAGACGGGGCCGAAGCCATTCGACTACTTCGCGGCGAAAGCCCTCGGCGTCCATGCCCGCTGCCCTGGCGTTTGCCACCGAAGCCGGATTGAAGCACAGCGCCAGCACGAAAGCGCAGCGCGGCGTTATGTCTCCGCGCCGTTTGGACGGGGCCGAAAACCCCCGCCGCATCAGGGATTCGATCACCACCCCCGCAGGTTTGAATCTTTCGACGATCTCACCGGTCAAGGCCAGGAAGTAGCCCTGGACATCCCGGGGCGCGGTGCTGAGCTGGCCCACGTAGGGGGTGCCAAAGGCATCGTGCCTGGCGAACTGGGGGTAGTGTTCGGTCAGGTAGTCCTGGAAGGTGTACACGGTCCAGGCGACGAACTCCAGGTCGCGCCGGTTTATGGCTTCGACCATGCGGTCGAAATAACCGTGGTTTGTGACCTCCACGCTGACCCGGGGCTGTATGCGGGTGTCGCTATAGCGGGAACGATCGGGCGAGAAATAGATCGCGCCGTTCTCACCGAAGTAGATGGGTTTTTCGGGATGGTGCGGCCGGAAGAAGATCGAGCGGTGGTAGCAGGGGGTCAGCCAGACTTCCCGGCAGCCGGTCAGATCAACGATCTGGCTCAGGGCCTCGTCGATGCCCTGGTCGGCCAGGGCCCACGGGTAGGTATAAAGAGCTCCGATGAATTTGTCTTCAGGCATGTCCAATCATGTCCAATCTCCGGTTTGTCGGTAATTGTACGTGCTGTCGGCGAAGGTATTGCAATCCTATCCGGCCGTCAAGCAAGCAGCGGAGCGCTGGGGCGAAAGTTTACCCGCGTTAGCTGGACTTGCACCAGAAAGCGGCAGATTATATACTCGATACCTCTCGGACGGCCGCCCGCCGATTTCGCCAGGCACCGACCGTCAACACAACCCGGAGAATGAAAACCCAATGCCCGAAAAAACCGTAGACCTGAGAAGCGATACAACCACCCGCCCCACCCAGGAAATGCGCCAAGCCATGGCCCAGGCCGCTGTAGGGGACGACGCCTACGGCGAAGACCCCACCGTAAACCAACTCCAGGACCTGGCCGCGGCAAAGCTGGGCACGGAGGCCGCCCTCTACGTGCCCAGCGGCTCCATGGGCAACCGCTGCGCCCTGACCACCCAGACCAACCCGGGCGAGGCCGTGCTCTTCGAGGAGCATGCCCACCCCTCCGTGTGCGCCGCCGGAGAGTACGCCGGAGTGCAAACCTATCCCCTAGCAGCCGAGTACGGCATGATCACCCCCGCGCAAGTCCGGGAAATGGTCAACGCTGCCCGCGCCGACGGGGCCCGACCCACCTTGCTGTGCGTCGAAAACACCCACAACTTCAGCGGCGGCGCCGCGTGGTTGCCCGCCGACCTGGAAAAGCTGTGCGGCACCGCTCGCGAGCACGGCCTGAAGGTCCACATGGACGGCGCCCGGCTCTTCAATGCAGCGGTGGCTCGGGGCGTGGAGGTGCAGGAGTTCACCCGGGGCGTGGACTCGGTCATGTTCTGCGTGTCCAAGGGCCTCAGCGCACCGGTGGGCTCCCTGCTGTGCGGCAGCCGCGAACTCATCGACCAGGCCCGTACTGTGCGCAAGGACCTGGGTGGGAATATGCGCCAGGCCGGCGTGATTGCCGCCGCCGGCATCGTGGCCCTGGAAAACATGGTGGAGCGGCTGGAGGAAGACCACCGGCTGGCGCACTACCTCTTTAAAAAGCTACAACCCATCTCGGGCATAAAAGCAACACAACCCCCCACGCCCACCAACTTCGTCATGGTGGACGTCTCCGCACTGGGCTGGAAGGCCGAGAACCTGACCGAAAAGTGGAAGGCCGTGGGCATCCTGGCGCACCCGCGGCCCCCGACCCGGACCCGTCTGGTGGTCCACCGCCACCTCACCGCCGAAGATGCGGATTACGTGGCAACGACCACGCGCCGACTCTTAGAGGAAGAAGGATGAGTCAGTACCCCGGCCTCGGCCACCATAATCGAGCGCCTCAAGACCTGCCAGGACCGCCCCATGCTCGCCCACCCCGTAGCCCCCGAAATCCCCATTGCCCACAAGAGCGGCTCGAGCGGCCGCGTCAAGGGGGATGTGGGTATGATCTTTCTACTCGACCAACCTGTCATAAGCCTCTCTACCCTGGCGGAAGAGATCTTTGACATCCTGGCGCTGCTGGTCGTTGTTGTAGCGCCCCACAGTGTCAATCCACTTGAGGGACTCGTCAATGGAGTGCAGGAAGAAACGGGCTGCATCCGAACGCTGGGGCGGTGGCGGGCCGCACTTGAAGTAGGTGGGACTGGAGTGGGCGTAGAGGGACTGGTCAAAGCTGTCGCGCGCCTCGCCCCACAGCCGGGCGGCGACCCAGCCGTCGCGCTCGACCTCGAACCGGTGGCGGAGCTGGCCCTCCCGCAAACCTTCGGGCCACTCCTGGCCGTGCACCACCGAGCCGTTGACCACCAGCTCGACCCGTTCCAGCGGGTAGTGCGAGCGGAAGCTGACCTCGGCCTCCACCCGGCCGCCGCCCGGCAGCTCGACCGTGCCGCCCATTTCCTGGTCGTTCACCCGCAGGTCCATGGCCGGTCCGTTGGTGATGAAGGTGCGACCGGCCTTCATGCCCTCGATCCAGCTGGCGTAGGAGAATTCTTCCCGAGTGTTCACGTAGACCCGGTTGTTGGAGCACACGAACCAGTCGGTGCCGGTGGAGGCCGGCAGGCGGATGCCGCAGTTGAGCAGCTTGTACCACAGATCGTACTCCGGGTCCATCCAGAACGGGTCGAAGAGGTTGAAGGCGTCCAGCTTGCCCAGGGCCGCAGCCACGGGGGCTTCCATGCCGCGGCCGTTGTGGCACCAGATCACCACCCCGCCTTGGTCGCGGGTTTCGTCGCAGCAAAAGCACAGGGGCGGGTAGTCCGGATCGAACTGGGCGGTGAGGGTGTGGCCGCGGCTCACCGGCTGCACCAGATTGCGGATGTTGAGGAACATGACGTGGCCGTAGCCGAACCCCCAGGGCGAGTGGTCGCCGTAGTGGCGGTTTTCCTCGCCGATGTCGAGGACGTGGTGAGCGGTGGTGAATTCGTTCATCACGCCGATGGGGTACTTGTTGCTGGCATAGGGAAGCTGGCGCCGGTCCAGGACGCTGACCACGGTCACATTGTAGCCCTCGACGCTGCAGTCCACCCCCAGACGCTGGTCCGGCCGGGTTTCCTTCTCGTCGTAGTGGATGTGGGTATTGCCCGGGTACCAGTGGGTTTCCTGGGGATAGTACCAGCGCTTGATGGGGACCTCGACGTCCACGGTGCCCTTTTCGGGCAGGTCGACCACGACGCGGGCGGGTTCGTACTCGGTGCCGCGTTCGACCAGGATGTCGGTGCGCCCCCGACCGCCCCGGACCTCGAATTCCCCGTCCGAAAAAAAGAAGGGGGTGCCCGGGCCGCGCTTGAGCAGGGCTCCGGCCGGGTGCGAAAAACCGCCCATGGCGTCGACCACGTGGACCTTGGCGTCGATCTTTTCGTTGGTGGCCGCGTCGATGATGGTGCCGTGCAGGAGTCCCATGATCGTCCTCTCAATTCAGGTTGTAGGTCTCGTAGGGTTTTTCGCAGGGGTTGCCCCGGCTTATGTGGATGCGCCCGGCGTCGGCCTCGATGATCACCGAGAATACGCTGACCCAGAATCCGTTGGTGGGGTGCTCGTTGGGGTGGCGACAGATGGATTTGGGATGATTGTCGTGGTCCCGCAGGGCCGCCTTCATGCTCTCCAAGCTCAGGGGGAGGTCGCTCTGGTCGAAAAGTTTTTCGATCCGCAGCTTGCGCGGTTTGGACTGGATCAGTTCGGCAAACTGGTCGTTGATCGGCACCAGGTCCGGGTGCAGGCAGTGGTTGGTGTGCACCACCCGGCCCTGGCTCTCGTCGCGCAGCACGTGGACGTCGTCCACGGTTATTTCTAGATCGGCCGGTCCCTGGGGCGTGGCCAGGATGAGGTTGGCGGGGATGGCGCGCTCGGCCCGACGCACCGCCTCTATGGTGTCGTAGAGGGTGTTGGTTTCGTAGATGGCGCGCACCGTGAAGTAGTGCGGCACGCCCAGGCGGCGGCTGGGTGCGGGCAGGGTGTTCATGCACATGCCGATGCCCTGGTCGTTGAGGCCGATGTAGGCGATGAGGCCGGCCTGGGTGATGGTCATGAGGGCGGGTTTGCCCTCGGGTCTCCGCGTCAGCACCACGGTGAAGGGATCCAGGGCCGGGTCGTTGTCCCAGTTCTGGCCGACGATGGCGCTTTCTTCGGTGCTGGCTCCGCGGGTGATCGAAAAGGAGGTGCAGCCGGCGTCGGGCTGCAGCTGGTTGCGGATCTGCAGCAGGATCAACTCCTCCAGGGAGACGCCGGCGCCTTCCTGCATGCCGCGCAGCTCTGCGAGCATATCCGGGCTGTAGGCTTGGATATGGGGGATGCTGTCGCGGCACACGGCCATGGCATTCTCGCGCGATACGGGGATGGTTTTGTTGACGCGTTCGAGGGCGATGGCGGCAAAGCCGCGGATTTCTTCGCGCGCGGCTTTGCCGAGCTGGCGGCCCATTGCGAAGGGGGTGCCGCTCACTTCGATTTCGCGGTAGCGGGTTTCCATCGGGTCGTCACCTCCTTTAGAAGCCTTCTTAACTACGCGGCCCATCAGATTCAACCTCTCACGGTGAGCACCACCTTACCGATGTTGCGGTTCTGCTCCAGGATCTGGTGGGCTTCCTCGGCCTGGGTAATGGACAGCACAGTGTCGATGATGGGTTCGATTTTGCCTTCGACCAGCAGGGGCCAGAAGCGCTTTTTGAATTCCTTTACAATCTCTGTTTTTTCTTGTAGAGAACGGCTGCGCAGGAGCGAGCCGATGAGGCGCAACCGCTTGCTCTGCACCACGCCCAGATCAATCTGGGCGTGGGCTCCCGCGAGCAGGGCAATGACGACCAGGCGGCCCTTGAGCTTGAGGAGACGCAGGTTGCGCTCCAGGTACTCGCCCCCGGCAATGTCCAGGACCACGTCCACCCCGTCGGTGTGTTGCAGGATGGCCTCGGCAAAGTCCCGTTCCCTGTAGTTGACCCCGAACTCGGCGCCCAGCTCCATACAGCGGTCCAGCTTGGCCTGCGTGGAGGCGGTGACCAGAACCCGGCAGCCGGCCTGGCGGGCCAGCTGGATGGCGGCCGTGCCCACGCCGCTGGCGCCGCCGTGTACCAGCAAGGTCTCACCCGGCTGCAATCCGGCCTCCATGAAGATATTCACAAAGGCGGTGTAAAACACCTCCACGACGGCCGCTCCGGTGATGAAGTCCCACTCGTCCGGCAGCCGCATCAGGAGCTGGTGGGACACGGTGACCTGTTCGGCGTAACCCCCGCCGCCCAGGAGAGCGCAGACCCGATCCCCGGGTTGCCACTCCCCCACGTGCTCGCCGACCTCGGCGACGATGCCGGCCATTTCCAGGCCCAGGTACGGGGGGGCTCCGGGGAGAGGGGAATAGCGACCGGCCCGCTGGTGCAAATCGGCCCGGTTCACGGAGGTGGCGTGGATGTCCACCAGGACTTCGTCCGGTCCGTATTCGGGATCGGGGACCTCTTCCCATTTGAGGGGATGGCCCTGACTGGTGGAATCTACTACGATGGCTTTCATGGATTGGACTGTTGGCTCAGTTTCTCAGACCGTTTGCCAATAAATTAACCCAGAAGATCGGCTGGGGTCAATATAGCTCTCTGTTTACGGCAGGACAACAGGTTCAATCGGCTCAAATGGGTGTACTGGCTTCCAGACGGTGCGCCGCCACCGCAAGCGGCTGTGTCTCAAGGGCGGCGAGAAGTGGATGTCCTACCTTGAGTACAGCCACGGCAAGAGAAAATCCTGAGTCGTGCAGTGCTTGCCTAAGTAGTAGGTTAGGCATAAATTTATTAGAAGCTATCTTAAAATTCCTGGCGCGCCCCGAGCGTGAGCGAAAAAGCGGCGGCCGGGCCAAGGCCGTCAGGGGTTTTGAGACAGCTTCTCAGGCAGGCTGGGCCCGTGCCGCGGCACTGGAGCCGATGGATCCATCCTACAGGCGGAGCGGAAATTCACACCATGACCAACATCGAGATCAAGGCGCATTGCCAGGATACCAAGCGCGCCGAGGAAAACTTGAGTTCCCTGGGAGCCGGGCCGGCCGGTAGCTTCCACCAGAAGGATACCTACTTCAAGGTCGATAAAGGTCGTCTGAAACTGTGCGAAATGAGTGCGGATGAGGGACATCTGATTTTCTACCGGCGCGCGGACGTAGCCGGGCCCAAACGCAGCGACTACGAAATTGCCTTTACCACCGAACCCGACGCGCTGCGGGAAATGCTGCGCGCCGTGCTGGGAGCCTGGGTCGAAGTCGAGAAGACGCGCCAGGTGTGGCTCTGGGAGAACGTGCGCATCCATCTGGACGATGTCAAAGGCCTGGGGCAGTTCGTCGAGCTGGAGGCCGTAACCGATGAAAAGGGCGTGGCCGAGAGCCACCAGCGAGTGGAAATCCTGATGCGAGCCCTGGAGATCAAAGGCGACCAGCTGGTGGAAGGCTCGTACGGCGATATGCTGGCGTCGGAGGCGGCGAATCTCTAGTGTCGCATCCCCGGTGATAACAGGTGGAATTCTGGCGCTGAGGCGCCCGGCTCGCAAGGCGTCTGAGACAGCGTCCACGCCCTCCTGTAGTCATCCTTCCGCCGCGATTATTCCCTCCGCTTCGTCACACAGGCTTTGAGCCTCCTCGGGACTCCCGCTTTCGGCCAGGATGCGGACTATGGGTTCGGTATTGGAGGCCCGCAGGTGGATCCAGGGACATTCCAATTTTCCGTTGAGGTAGAGTTTGGAGCCGTCCTGTACGGGATGGACAAAGGCGCGGCTATGCGTCTGGCACAGCCGCGCGACGGCCTCTTTCAGGCGGTCCGGGGCGCACTCTACTTTCCGCTTTTCGATCGAGTACCTGGGCAGGGCATCGAGCAGGTAAGTCAGAGGCCGCGCGGCATGGGCCAGGGCCTCTAGGGCGATGGCCAGCCCCACGGCTGCATCGCGTCCTGGATCCACCTCGGTCAAAATCACCCCCCCGTTGCCCTCGCCGCCGATGACGGCCTTTTCCTCCAGCATTTTTTCGACCACGTGGACCTCACCCACCGGAGTCAGGACCACCGGGCAGTCGTGCGCCCGGGCCGCGTCCGAGACGGTCTGGGAGGTCGAGAGGGTGGTCACCACCGGGCCGCGCCTCCGTGCGGTCCGGTGGTGAACCGCCAGCGCCAGGGTGTAGTCCTCGCCCACGCAGCGGCCCTGCTGGTCGACCAAGGCGACGCGGTCGGCGTCCGGATCCACGGCAAAACCTATGGCGCTGCCGTGCTGGCGCACCCCGTCGCACAACTGTGTCAGGTTGGCCGGCACCGGCTCTGGATCGTGGGCGAAAAGGCCGTCGGGCTCGCGGTTGAGGCAGAGGGCGTCGATCCCCAGTTCGTCGAGGAGCTGGGGGATGAGCAGGCTGCCGGCGCCATTGCAAAAATCCACGGTCGCCGAGAGGCGGGCCGCGCGGATGGCCTCCACGTCCACGTGGGCCAGGAGGCGTTGCAGGTGGCGGCGGCGGCAGAGGTCCAGGTCCAGCTGCAGGAGGCGGCCCCCGGGACGGCGGCGGAAGGCACCGGCGTGGAAGATCTCCTCGACCTGCCGGCTCTGGACCGCGTTGAGAAAAACGCCGTCGCCGCGGATGAGTTTGAGCCCGCTCCAGGACGCCGGGTTGTGACTGGCGGTGATGATGAGGGCACCCAAGGCCTGCTCTTCGAGGACCATCAGCTTGGCGGTCGGGGTGGTGCACGGGCCCAGCTCCAGGACCTGGCAGCCCGCCTCCTGGAGGGCGGCGGCGGCCTCCAGGGCAAAGGCCGCACCCGAGGGGCGAGTATCGCGCGCCAGCACCACCCGGGCGCCCTCGGGGAGCCAGGTGGCAAACGCCGCGGCAAAGCAGCGCACGACTTGCGGTGTCAGGGACTGATCCACGATGCCGCGGATGCCGGAAATGCTGATGATGAGCGGAGCGTCTTGGGACATGGACATCCTAGGGGGCACCTTCCTCAGCGCTCCTGTTCTGGTTGGCGGGCTCAAGCGGATTGTCGCGCTCCGGGGAGGTGCCCTGATGGCGGAGAAGATCTGGGCACAGCAGGACGAAAATGTCGAAATAGCGCCAATGCATCGAAATAGCGCCAATGCATACTTGGTTCCTCGCGAATGTCCCCTTTTTAATGTAAGGGGAAAGGCTCTGTTCTTCCACTGTTTTCTGTTCCTTGACACTGCGGGTGTCTCCATCTATCGTTTTCGTTTGTCATGCGCTATGTATTTAGACTTTGTGTTGGGCTCGCCACGCTCCTGCTTTTGTCGTGTGTGGGACCGTTTGCCCGAAAAGAACCAGCGCGGCTTTCGGGACCGCCCTCGCCGCAGGTACGCTTCGACAGCAGCACGGCCGCGGCCTACCTCACCTGGGACCGCGCTTCCAAGCGGGGCTTTTCACATTACGAGATCCAGCGTTCCCAGGGCAGGGGTTTTGATGGGATCGGAGAAATCAGGAACGTCGACGATACCAGCTTTGTGGATACCGGGCTGCGGGCGAACCACACCTATCGCTACAAAATAGTGAGCTATTTCATCGATAGCGAGGAAACCCTGCAATCCCTGGCCACCACCGCGGTCGAAGGAGGGATCCACAACTTCGCAACCATGTGGAACCTGCCCATGGACGGCCCCGGGTTCAGGCCCACTCGACTGGTGATCAGTGCGCGGGGGGTCGTCTCCGTGGTCGGGGTGGGTGCGGGCCGCGTGGAGCGCTTCGACCGCGCCGGCAATTCCCTGGGAAGCCTGGAATTCACCCCCGCACCCCTGGCCTGCCTGGAGACCGGAACCCTGGATGGTCCGATCCTGGCCCTGGATTCGCGCGACAACCTCTACGTGGCCTATAATCTACAGGAGAAGGGCGGTGCGCCGCGCGCCTTTTGGAGCAAGTTCAACGCCGAGGGCCAGCGGTTGTGGACCCTGCCTTTGGAAGGGTTGTTCGCCCGCCATATCGCCGTCGACCGCGAGGATCGCCCCTTCATCGAAAGCATCAGCCAGCTCCAGCAGTTCGATCCCCAGGGCCGGCCCCTGGCCCGGTTCAATATTCCGGCTCTGCTGGTTTCCAGTCTGCGGTTCTGGAAGGAGAATTTCGCCGCCCTGGTCGAACCCCTGCAGCTAGTCGAAGGCACCTGGCAGGCACCCAGGCTGGTGGTGTACCGAGGTCTGGAACGCAAAACAGCGGCCCTCACCATCGGCAGGGATCCTTTTTCACCCGAAGACCGCGGCAGTGGTCTGCTGGTGCGTCCCACCGATTTTGTCGTGGACGAAATTTCTTCCCGGGCCTTTGTGGTCAATGCCGGACAGAACCGCATAGAGGTGTTTCGGGACGGCAAATTCCTGACCCACTGGGGACGGCAGGGAGAAGCATCCGGGCAGTTCCGCTTCGCCGGCACGACCACGGTGATAGACGATCTCTCCACGGGCACAACCGCGGAGCGCCAGGTGGTGGCCGGCGGCATTGCGCGGGATCTCAAGGGCTATCTGTACGTGGCCGACACCTTCAATAACCGCATTCAGAAGTTCCAACCATGAAGCACCTGACCATCCTGCTGGTCTCGACCTTGTGCCTGTGCATCGCGGAGCACGGCCAGACCAGAGAAAAGTACAATCTGTGGGCCAAGGAGCGCATCCGCTATCTGCGCACCAAGGTGAACCTGAATCCCTACGACCCGCAGCTGCGGGTGTTGCTGGCCAATGCCTATTACGAAGACAAGCAAGCCTACGAAGCACTGGAGCATCTGGAGAAAGCCCTGAAGATGCAGCCGGACTTTGCCGAGGCGCATTGCAACATGGGCGTAATCCTGCACATCCAGGGACGCCTGACCGAAGCCAAGGTCCACTACGAGAAAGCCCTGCAACAGGATTCCACCCTGGTGGAGGCCAGGTCCGGTCTGGGCACCTTGCTGTGCCGCACAGATCGGGAGAAAGCCGGCCTCAAGTATCTGAAACAGGTATTAAAAGAGGATCCCCACCGGGTCAACGCCCGTTTCAACATTGCCGTGGCCTACCACAAGCTGGGCGATTTCAAGAAGGCCATTGAGCACCTGGAAAAGGTGCGCGAAACCAAGGCGAATTATCCGGGGCTGAAGCGGGCCCTGGGTCGCGCCTACTACAGCCAGGGGCTGGTCTACCTGCAGGCCGAACAGGCCGTGCCGGCCCTCGAGGCGTTGGGGCGGGCTTCGCAGTATCTGAAGTACAATGCCAACATCTACTATGCCAAAGGCCTGGCCCACGTGAAGCAGAAAGAGCTGGACGAGGCCGAAATGGCCTTCAAAGAGGCGGTGGAACTGAATATGGATCACGTGCCCGCGCTCCATAATCTGGCCGCCCTGTGCGAGCGGATGGATCGTCCCCGGGAAGCCCTGTCTTATTACAAAAAGGTGCAGGCGCTCACGCCGCACCTGGGCACCATTGATGCGGTCAAACACGCCAAGTACGACGTGAAATTCCTTGTGGAATAGGGCGCGCGACGGCCAGGGGAGGCCAAAAGCGTTGACTTTTGCGCGACAAATACTTAAACTATCTTTTAAATCAACTCTTTAGGGCGAAAAATCCGTCTGGGGAGCGCCGGTATGACCTGCTGAGATGTCCATTTTCAGGTTGCGAGAGCGAGTAAAGCCTCGTCGGGAATTTTTCTCGGGGGTTGGACTCGCTCTTTTTGTGTTCTACATGCAGCAAGGAAGAGAGATGGCGAAAGAAGAATCCATCGAAGTCCAGGCCGTGGTCAAGGAAGCCTTGCCCAATGGCTTCTTCAAGGTAGAGATGGAGAATGGCCACGAAGTCCTGGCCCACGTCTCCGGCAAGATGCGCAAGTACTGGATCAAGGTCCTGCCGGGCGACCAGGTGATCGTGGCGCTTTCTCCCTACGATCTGACCCGCGGGCGCATCACTTTTCGCAACCGCTGAGACCAGGGCCCGGATCCCACCAGGCTCCAGGGCGCCCATCCTGCAACAAGCCGGAGTAGTCTGACCGCGCGGTGATGCCGCAGGGTCCAGAGGTCTCCCAATTGTAGCGGCGCTACCCTACTTCCACGCCCTGGAGTGGCTGTCCCCCTCACGGCGCAACCTGTAGCGCCGAAAGCGGGAATACATCGGCAAGACACACCGGGAAGATCGCTATGCGAGAATACAAGGCCTGGCCCTTTCGCGAAGCCGAGCAGATCCTCGGGCGGCGTTTCCCAAAGGACGAAAAGCCCGTGCTCTTCGAAACCGGATTCGGCCCCAGTGGTCTGCCCCATATCGGCACCTTTGCGGAGGTGGCCCGTACCACCTGGGTGCGCCAGGCCTTCGCCCATCTGAGCGGGCGGCCGACCCGTCTGCTGGCCTTCAGCGACGACATGGACGGTCTGCGCAAGGTGCCGCAGAATCTGCCCCGGGGCGATATCCTGGCCCAGCACCTGGGCAAGCCCTTGCACGCCGTTCCGGATCCCTTTGAAAGCAGCGCCAGTTTCAGCGGCTACATGAACGACAAGCTGAAGGAGCTTCTCGATACCTACGCCTTCGACTACGAGTTCCAGAGTGCCCACCAGGCCTATACCCGGGGCGACTTCGACGAGGGGCTGGCGGTCCTTCTGGACAAGGTGGAAGAGGTGCGGGCCCTGATCCTGCCCACCCTGCGCGAGGAGAAGCGCGCCGGCTGGTCGCCGTTTTTCCCCATCTGTCCCTCCTGTGGTTCGGTCTACGCCACCCAGGTGAAGGGCTACCACCCGGAGCGCCGCACCCTGGACTTTGTGTGCAGCGGCGCGGCGGGCGGCGTGGAGGGCTGTGGCGCCGATGGCGAGATCTCGGTGCTGGGTGGGCAGGCCAAGGTCGGCTGGAAGGTGGACTGGGCCCTGCGCTGGTACACCTACGAGGTGGACTACGAAATGTACGGCAAGGATCTGATCGACTCGGCCAGGCTCTCCGGCCACATTGTCCGGCTCATGGGCAAGCAGCCTCCCGTGGGCCTGACCTTCGAGTTGTTCCTGGACGAAGAAGGCCGCAAGATCTCCAAGAGCGTGGGCCGGGGCCTGACGGTGGATGCCTGGGTCCAGTACGCGCCCATCGAGTCCTTGCTCTACTATATCTACCAGAATCCCAGAAGGGCGCGGCGGCTCTACTGGGACGTGGTGCCCCGGTGCGTGGACGATTACCTGGAGGCGCTGCGCCGCTACCCGGAGGCGGAAGCGGAAAAGCAGCCCGAAGAGGACGTATGGCACATCGGCAACGCCGGCCGCGACGTGCCCGAATACGGCGCCCAGGTAAATTTCTCGGTGGTGAACAACCTGATTTCGGCCCTGGGTGCCGACGAGGCTGGATTGCTGATGGACTACCTGGAGCGCTACGATCCACAGGCCACTGAATACCATGAGGTGGTTGAGGACCTGGTCGAAAAAGGCCTGAACTACTACCGCGACTTTGTGCTGCCCAACAAGAAGTTCCGTTCCCCCACGCCCGCGGAGGGGAAATTGCTGGACCGCATCAAGGAGCGGCTGGTCGCCTCCACCAGCGTCGACGAGGCCGAGCTTCAGGCCATTCCCTTTGATGTGGCCCGGGAGGCCGGCATCGAGCCCAGAAACCTGTTCCGCACCATCTACGAGGTGCTCCTTGGGCAGGAGCGCGGCCCGCGCTTTGGCTCCTTCGTGCTGCTGGTGGGTAGGGACAGGGTGCTGGAGATGCTGGAGGAAAAAACCGCCTCATGAATGAGCAACAGGACCTGTTCGAGGATTTGCTGCCCAGGCCGCCGGGTTTGCAGCACCTGGAAAAGCTGCACCAGGCCCAGGCCGGGCTGCCGGAGCGGCTCTTCCTGGGGACCACCAGCTGGACCAGCGAGGATTGGGAAGGTCTGGTTTACCCCCAGGGTTGCACTTCCCAGGACTACATCGAACACTACGCCCGGGTCTTCGGGGCGGTGGAGGTGGACTCGACCTGGTACCGGATTCCCTCGCCGCGCATGGTCGAAGGCTGGCTGCGGCGCACCCCCCAGCACTTCAAGTTTGCCGCCAAGGTGCCCCGGGCCATCACTCACGAAAAGGGCATGGTGGACTGCGGGGCGGAGATGGAGGAATTCCTCGCCGTCATGAGCCGGCTGCAGGAGCGGCTGGGGCCGTTGCTGTTGCAGTTCGAGTACATTGCCCGGGGCCGAAACGCCCGCGAGTACGAGTACGGCGAGGATTTCCTCGATCGTCTGGGGCGTTTTTTGCCCTCTCTGCCCACGGACGAATTCGACTTTGCCGTGGAGGTGCGCAACGGCAAGTGGGTGCGACGCGGGCTGGTAGACCTGCTCGCCCAGCACCGGGTGACCCTGGCCCTGACCAGCTACTACACCATGCCGGGCATCGCCGAGGTACGCCAAAAGCTGCTGGATCCGGTGACCGCGGATTTCCTCTACGTGCGTTTTCTGGGGGACCGCAAGCAGATGGACGCGCACGTGCAGCAGCTGATCGAGACGGGCGCTAAGAAGCGCCAGTGGGACGAGTTGTTGTGGGACCGCCGGGCCGAGATCGAGGATTGGGTCAAGCACCTGAAAGAGCTGATCGCACAGCAGCCGGGTCTGGCGACCTACGCTTTCTTCAACAACCACTACGCCGGGTACGCGCCGGGCTCCCTGGAGATGTTCGCGCGGGCGTGGAAGGGGTTGTGAGCAAAAAAGGCATTCGGAAAGGCCCGTCGATCTCATACAGCTACTTCACCTCGATAACTTCCTCTCCCAACATATCTACGATTTTCACCGCCACTTTTGCGCCGGCGCGGGGGAGAGTCGGTTCATACTCGCCTTTGATAAAATCGGTTTTCCTTTGCGGCAGGTCGCTTTCCACTATTTCCAGGATCTGTCGACGGCGCTGCTGACGCTCTTCCGGGTGGTGACGCTGGAGGACTGGACGGACGTGATGTACTCCAGATGTACGGCAGCAATGCTTATCCGGGCTACGCCGACTACGCCCAGGCCCATTTGCGCGAAGCCTCGCGGGGCCTGCCGATCCTCGGGGCCGCCTACTTCGTGTCCTTCGTGATGCTGGGTACGATGATCATGCTGAATCTGTTTATCGGCGTGATCATCAACTCAATGGACGAGGCCGAGGCCGAAAGGGAGGCGACGGCGCGGCGACGGCACATTGAACGGGACGGCGAGATCAGCGTCGGCGACGAGATCCGCCTGATCGAGGAGGAAGTGCAGAAGCTGTCGCGGCGTTTGGGGGAGTTGCGGCGGCGGGCCGATGGGGAATGACTGTTTAGACCTATCCGCCTGCCTTGAAGCAGTCACAACCATCTCCTCAAGGTTGGGCCGGGTGTTTTTCGTCGTAGAGTTGGGCGATCTCGGCGCCCAGGATGAAGATGACGGCCGCGTAGTATATCCACAACGCCACAACCACCAACAAAAGATAGGCTCCGTACAGATATTGGATAGAGGCAGAATGGCTCAGGTAATAGCCGAACCCCTGTTTGGCCAGTTCCCACAGCAGGGCCGCCCATAAAGCACCTATAGCCAGCCCTTTTGTCCGGGGCCTCTCGTCGGGCACCAGCCAGTACAGGGACAAGAACACCGCAAAGATCAGGGCGAAGGAGGCGATGCTGAGGTAGCCCATGTAAGAGTGCAGCGCCTTGTCGACAATGGCCTCCAGAATGGGCATGTTGTCGGCGACCGCCCCCATAATCGGCATCGAGATGACGGACAGCAAAAACAAGAACACCAACAAGAACACTAAAAGTAAATATTTCGCGGTGACCGCCACGACCTTCTTCAATGCCCTCACCACGGCGTACTTGCGCTCAGGCTTCTCGAAGGCTGCGCGAATCTTGTCCAAAGCAGACCTGCTCTTTTGCTCGCGCTCAGACGCCGAGAAGACCGCGTTGAGGATGGTCCTCATGCTCCTGAACAGGCTGCTGGTACTCACTAGCAGGATCAACAGGCCAGAGAGTCCATAAGCCTCCTTGAATACCACGACTTCGGGGATGCGCGCAAATAGGATTTCCTTCAAGTGCGCGGCGTGTATTTCATAGGGGAAAATTGCGTCCACCACCCCATTGACCAAGCGAGCCATGGAGCCCGCGTCCAGGGTCGCCCCTAGGGCGAAGAACATCAAGAAAAGAGAGGGGATCGCGCCGAGGAAGGTGGCAAACGCCAAGCCAGCGGCAAACAGGAAGAGGTGGTTTTCGTTCATCCTGCGGTACAGGTTACCCAGATAGTGGCAGAGGGTTTTAATAGCACTCAGTGCCATCGGCTTGGCCTAGGGGCGCGTCTGGCGGAAGGGCGCATGACGATATAGCAGGCCGGGAGGTCAATAGCCAAATCTTCCATGTAGTCGGCAATATCGCAGGCAAAGATAAAATCGGCCTTTTCCTCGGCAAAACCAAAATCGACCAACGCGCGGATTATTTCGGTGCCCAAGCCCTTGTTCCAATGCTGTTTTTCGCCAATGG
The DNA here is from genome assembly GCA_965219385.1 of Candidatus Latescibacterota bacterium. GTDB lineage: Bacteria > Latescibacterota > UBA2968 > UBA8231 > UBA8231 > CBDCNM01. The sequence goes on from CBDCNM010000002.1 coordinate 614,180, forward strand.
ACAGATCGATGCGGCGGCAGTCGAGGCCAGGGTGGGTCTCGATAATGCGGGACAGATTCATGGTCTGCAACCAAGCCTCGGCTACGGGCTGGCCGTCGAGTTCGGCTAAAAAGCAGGCGGACCACGGCGCCGCTTTCGCGGCCTGGGTTACAAACGGCGCTGCCCTCCTTGCCGGGATCAGCCATCGGCAAAGGATCACACGGTCGCCGCTTCTGGAGAGCGGGCTTTCGCCACCCCAATCATACTGTCTCGGGTGACGAGATCAGCCAGTTCAGCTTCGGTCAATCCTTCAGTATCCTCCGGGCGCTGTGGAACGACGAGATAACGCATGTCGGCCGTGCTGTCATACACGCGAATCTGCACATCGTCGTCCAGTTCCAGACCAAATTCTGCCAAAATACTGCGCGGTTCAGCAACGACCCGGGAGCGATATGCCAAACTTTTGTACCAGGCAGGTGAAAGACCGAGGAGCGCGGTAGGATAGCAAGAGCACAGGGTGCACACCACTACGTTGTGCATTGTAGCGGTGTTTTCAACAGCGACCAGATGAGGCGCTTCCACATCCATATCCAGCTCGGCAATCGCGGTCTTGGCATTTTCCAACAACCGCGCTTTAAAATCGGAATCAACCCACGCCCTCGCAACGACCTTCTGCCCCTTCGCTGGCGTATTTTGCATATCCAACCGCTCAACCGCTTCTCGAATCCTATCAGCCGCAAGCAGACCTTTCTCAATCAAGAGCGCCTGAATGGCCATGCCGCGCCTGGCCTGAGCACTGGGTTCAGGATGATCAGGCTGGTGGTCGCGATCGTCGTGATGATGTTCAGACATGGTATTCTCCCAATCATGCAGGTTCGAGCCAGTGTTCGTAAAGATCGAGTAAGACCTGATCTTTCGATGTCGAATCGTAGTGGTCCCAGATGTGCGTTTGGGCAAAGCTGACCAGATAAAGGGGCTGTTTGGGTTCTGCGCTACCCCCCTGATCGGGGTTGCCCAATCTACCGTGAAGCCTTTCAATCGTCCCAATTCTGCCCTGAACAAAAGCAGGTGTTCGATGGTGCCCCGCAGCCATGTTGGTGCGAACCACGACCCGGTCACCAGGCTTAAATTGCGCGGCCATCACGCACCCTCCATTTCCCGAACTTTCGCGTCGATTTCTTCCCTGGTCAACACGCCAGCCTCAATGAGCTGAGTCTCCATAGAAGCGATCCAGCGTTCGTAGTAGCTAAACGCTTCGTAATCGTCGGGCGGAATGGCTTCAATAAATTCCCGACTACCTGTGATCAGTTTGAGCTCTCGCCCCAAAATGCCCATGAGCACATGCGCGTTCTTTTCCCATTGGGCCAGATCGCGTTCCGACAGGTCGATCGGCCCGGCAGGCTTGCCGCCCACGTCGTGTGGTCGCTCCATAACGAACTCCTTGCAAAAGGTGTGTGCCATGATACAACGGACATACCCCTGTTGTCAATTCACGACGAGCCCTTGCCTCTGGTGCATTTGTTGTAATGATTTGATACGTAACACACTTACACCTTTATTGAAGGTCGGTAATCTGCGAGAATCTCCGCGGCAAACAGGTGGAACCCCACTCTTAGATTAGACCAGATTTCTGGAAACAAGCTGACTTTGGCTTGACTTACTCGCCTTCAAGTGTATAAAATGATGGACAGGACAATAGTAATGAAGGGACTGGATCGTGGAAAGCAAAGCGCATGTTGCGACACGTGATTCTGGTTGCCGGCTTATTGTTTGAGGCGTGGGGATCGTCCATGATCTCGATAGCCAGAGGCACAAGCCCCGCACGGCCGACCGCCGATTTCGTGAACTACTGAGTAGCTCTCCATGGAGAAATATTGATGACAGAATTCGTTTTTGAGCATTCCCGCCACTTTCCCCGCACCGACCTCGCCGCCGATACGGCCCTGGTAGTTCCGGATGGTCTCGAAGCGATTGAGCCTGTTGTCCGGCTACAGGGGATTATGGCTTCAGTGGCCGGGCGGGCGCCCGACATCATAGCGCAGAAGGATTTCGCCGAGACCCTCTTTGGCGATGTGCAGGTGATCGCCTGCGGCAATATGGTGAACAATGCCGCTCTGCGCCGGCTCTACACGGCTCGCTGCTGTTTTGTCGACACCTTTTTTCCCGGCGGGGACGGCTATTTTGTCAAGTCGATTTCAGATCCCTTCGGTCATGGCAAAAATTGCATCACTCTGGGCGCCAGCAGCCGGGAAGGTCTGCTCGCGGCCTTTGCCGCGTTCGAGGACCAGGTCCGCAGCGGCGAACTGGACCGGGTGCACGCTGCCCGGTTCCAGCATCCGCTTCCCCCGTTTCCCGCTGAAGCGCAACTGGAGCGGATGGTTCAGGCCGACCTCGATACCTGGGAAGGCATCTGGGTCTCCACGCCTTTTCGGGGGGGGCAAGTGGAGAACTACGCCTGGTATTATTACCTGAGCGACCACCCGGTGTGGGGGCGGGCCGTGCCGGCCATCTTCGCCGGTTCTTTGGAACCCTGGCTGGCCCAGCGGCGCGACCACCCGGAGACCTACCACTGCTTTTTTCACTTCCACAGCCTCATCCACCTCTGGGATCTGATCGAGGACAGTCCGCTCTATACGGAGGCGGAAAGGCGCGGCGTGGTGACCATGATAGGCGAGATGTTGCGCCACCTGGCCGGACTGTTCTACCTGAAGGAAGAAGTCAATCCTCCCGGCCAGATTCGCCAGAACCACACCACCTACATCGCCATGGATCTGGCCGTGGGCCACGACTACTTGAGCAAGCGCTACGGCATCCGGGAATTCGAGCCCACCGAGGAGATGGCAGAGCGGATTTTTGCCGGCCAGGCCGACTGCTACAAGGCCAACGACGACGGCGGGGTGGGGTACGCCTGGCTCGTGCCCCAGGAGACGCTCTCTTACGCTTTGTTGAAAAAGAACGACTACAGCTACATCGAGGACGGCCACATCGCCGATCTGTGCACCCTGGCGGTGGTGACCACGGACAATATGCGCAGCGAGAGCAACCACGGGGATACCGCGGGCTATGCCCTTTTTTCTCCGTCCGAGGGATGGGAAGGCCGTTTGTGGGCGCCGATGGTCTCCACCTGGTATGCGCGCAACCCCGAGCATCTGTGGATCCTCAACTGGCTGGGAGCGGGCAAGAGGCCGACGCTGACGCACGTATTGCGGGGGCTTTATGCCGGCGTCGAATGGAGCGAAAATGGATTTGCGCTCACCGCTTGTGTCCCCGAGAAACCGGTCGGTCTCCTGGGAATACAAGCGGTGAAATTGCCGGCCGAAGCGCTGCGGTGGGTGCGCGCTTACGCCCCGGCTGATAACCGGCCCGATCCCCCAAAAGACTACTTCGACAAGCTCTCTCTGCGGCGCGACTTCAATCCCGCGAGTGAGTACCTGTTGCTCGAAGGGAGCGGCACTTTTTGCCACGGGCACGAAGACAGCAATACCATCGTCCGGCTGACCTGGAACGACCGGGCCTGGCTGGGGGACGGCGACTACATCCGGGCGGCGCCCAAATTCCACAATTCAATCGCCGTCATCCGCGACGGCGTGGGCGTGTTGGAGCCGCCGGGAGAGGGGTTGCTGATGCCGCTACTGGCCTCGTTGAACTACAGCAGCGAGAGTGCCGCCTTTGGTCTGGTGCAGACCGAGGCTTCCGGGTACAACGGGGGCGACTGGCGGCGCAATATCTTCTGGGCCAAAGGGCGCTATTTTGTGGTGATCGACCAGCTGCAGTGCACCGAGGCCGGGGACTACCGCTGCTACTGCTTGTGGCGTCTGGTGGGCAAAGCTGAACTCAAGGGCTCCAGGGTGAGTCTGCACCAGGAGGGCGAGCACTTCTACATCCACAATGCCGATGGGGCAGCGCAGGAAATCGTCGCCGACTTGCACGAGAAAAGCCGCTGGAGGAGTTATCCACATGCGGGCGATGCGCTACACGTCCTGCACCAGCAAGCCGCCCGCACCATGCAGCCGGGGGAGAGCCTGGCCTATGTGAATCTGCTGACGCCGCATCCCGACATACGCCTGGAACGCCTGAATGAAATGGTGGTGAAGATAAGCGATGGGGCGGAGGCGACCATTCTGGGCGTGGGCCACACCCGTCTGGGCGAACTGGCGATCGAGGCCGAGATGTTCAGGATCTCCCTAAAGGGAGACAGCCTGAGCCTGCAGGGCATTGAGCGGCTGGGCTTTGCCGATGGCGAGAACTGGAACTGGGAGGTGTTCGACGGAGCGCACGAGACGCTCGAAGCAGGACAAAGCGAGATAGCCCAGCGCATTCGCGCCGCCCTGAATGCCGTCGCGCCCGAAGCGCCACCCTCTGCGCTGAAACCTTCCTCGCTCCGGCCGGAAGGCGGCTGGAACGCAAAGTGGAACCGGGAGCTGGGCCCGACCGAGATCCGCGATGTAGCTGTCCATGGCGCGGTTCTGCTCGCCGGCACCGGGGCAGGGGAAGTCGTCCAGTTGGGGCTCGGGGACGGTGCGGCCAGGTGGACGCACCGGTTGGACGCGGACGGTGCGGCCAGCGCCCTGCTCCTGGCCGACATCGATGACGATGGCGTGGTGGAAGCGCTGGTGGGCACGGACGATGGGCAATTGGCCGTACTCGAAGGCGAAAGCGGCGGCCAGCGCTGGTGCAGGGCCTTGAAGAACTCGGGGTGGGGTTCCAGGATCTCCGGCCTTGCCGTGGCCAATCTGGAAGGCCGTGGCCGCACCAGCATCCTGGCCTCAACCGTGGGCTGGTACGTAAACGCCTTTGCCGCGGATGCCACCTTCGAGTGGGCAGAGTGGGTGCGCTATCATGCGATTACCGCGCTCGCAGCCGCGGATGCGGACGGCGATGGCAGGGCCGAGGTGATGGTGGGGACCGAGTATTCCACCCCGCTGAACGTGCACAACAGCGATGGCTCCTTCCGCTGGACCACCTTTGAAGAGGTGGGGTCCGAGGGCAATGCCACCACGCCGAGGCGCGGCATCGGGCTCACCCACATGCAGCTGGTGGACCTGGATCGAGACGGTGTCCTGGAAATTGTCTACGGCACCCAGGACGGCTGGATCTACGCGGTCGAGCCGCGGGATGGAGCCGAGGTCTGGCACGCCAATATCGTTGGTGAAGTCGTGGGGCTCATTGCCTTTCCCTCCGCTCTGGTCGCGGCCAGCGAATACGGCGAACTCTACTCCTTCAGCCATCGAGGCGATCTGCTCTGGCACATCCGGGTCGGCGAGTGGATACGGGCCATCGCCCAGGTAGAGGAATACATTGTTGCGGCCGTGGAGGAGGGGGGTCTGCGGGCCTGTGATGCGGAGGGCCGGTGCGTGGGCTCCATTGCGCTAGAAGCGGAGATCCGCGGTTTGTGGCCGTGCCGCGGCGGCGCGGTGTGCAGTCTGGCGGGGGGGCGGTTGAGTTGTGTGGAACTCGGCGTTTACTGAGCGGCATAGAGGGCAAATAGCCTGGCGCGGTCCATATACACTTTGACCTTGAGCCCCTGCACGATCTTGCTGATGGACTGGGTCGGCCGATAGGCCAAGAACATGTGCACATGGTCGCGGCTGACCTTGCCCGTAATAATGTCCAGCTCATGCTCCAGGGCAATCTGGCGCAAGATATCCCGCGTACGGATCGCCACTTGACCAGTCAGCACCCCTTTGCGGTATTTGGGAATCCAGATCAGATGGACTTTCAGGTCGGTTTTGGTATGAGCCCCTAAAGTATAACGTCGCATAGCAACAGAAAGATAATCTTTGCTTCGCCTGAAGGCGAGGGGTTTCCACCATCCCCGAGCGAGATACTAAACATTACATTTAATACTACTTTGTTAATTGGCGGATAACGTGCTCATTTGTCCACTATTTTTGCCTATTTTGGTCGCAATCTTTCGGCCAATACCGATCAGGATTTGTGCTGTAAGGTCCGAAGAAACAGCGCATTACCCCAAACAGATCGCTTTCAAGCCTTTCGGTAATCTGCTGAAAAATAGGGACTTATGGGACCAGCACTCCTAATCAACAAAGTAATATTAAGACGGCTTCTTATATACCCTAGGAATCTCTGATTAAGTCTCCTGGCAAGTTCTTCCCTGAGAGGCTATATTATTACTGGACTTTTGCAAAAATCGGAAAATTTGTAGAAAATCATCGTTTCACGAAAAGACAGCCCATTGAACCGCTTTGACCTATTTCATCTATAAGTAATTTAAAATCAACATATTGGGCATTGTGTAAAAATGCACTTTTGCAGGATGGACAGCCGATTAGATCAGACGAGAAAAATAGGTCTGTATGAAAGTAACTCTCTTTAGCTGCGGGCCGGCCGTCAACGAGAGCGAGCGGAGGGCCTGCGAGCGGCTTAAAACAGGCTTAATTTCCAAATTGGGTGATGGTGAGTGGCTGCTGTTGACGAACCTCGCGTTTTCCACCACCCATCGTCGCCAATCAGACGAAATCGACATTGTCGCCATTGGCCCGCCCGGAGTCCGGGTCATTGAAGTCAAGCACTGGACCGCGGCTTGGGTGAACCGGAATGACGAACTTGTGGAACGCGAGGCCGAGCGCATAATGGACAAGGCACGCAAGGTTGGTACCACATTGCGCCGGATCATCTCGGAACTCGGTCGGGTGGATGGGGTGTTCTTGGTCACGCAGGATGCCGCGAAAGTCAAGCCGCTTGAGGGACGGGAAGTCCGCGGAGTTCGGTTTCACACGTTGAGAACTTGGCAAGGTGCCTTGGCACTGGATGCGCCAGCGTCCCTATCGCCGTCGCAGGTCAAGATTCTGGGCAAGGCTCTGTACCCAAAGGCCAGTGTGGCTATGGGAGGTGCATTGAGACGCTTGGCTGACTATGTCAATCTGACGCTCCAAACCCCTGCGGACGAGCGGTCTCACCGAATTTACAAAGGTACACATTCCACACGTCGAGATCCCGTGCTCCTGCACCTCTATGACGTGTCGGCGACCGAACAGCGGGATCCGGAGGCGAGGGCGCGGAGGGAATTTGACGCGCTCCACCGGCTGCAACTTCACGCTTGGGCACCGCGTATTGTCGATTCATTCCAAGAATCACCGGGGTACGCTGGCGAGATGTGGTTCTTCACGGTCGCAGACCCGGCGGCCCCTAGCGTCGAGCAACGCGCCGCCGACGACACTTGGGATGCGAAAGCGCGAATAGCCTTTGCTCGACAAGCAGTAGAAGCATTGACGGAGTTGCACGAAGCGGGTGAAGGCGAGGAACCCATGCTGCACCGGAACCTCACGCCGGGAACGATTCTCGTCAGACATGACAACACGCCGATCTTAACAGGTTTCCAGTACGCCCGGATTCCTGCGGACGTCACAGTGGCGGTCTCCGGCGGCGCAGAGGACGAGTGGGACGTTGCGGTGGCACCCGAGATTACGCAAGCAGGGCCTTGGGGCGGGGGATCGTCAATCCGATGTGTATTCGTTGTGCACCAGTCTGTCCGTGCTGTTCGCGAAACGAGACGATGACGAAAGTTTGGAGGCTAGCATGGCGCTGGCCGAGGGTAGCGCGGACGATCCGGCGGAGCGAACTACATTGGAAAAACTCCACGACTCGTTGTCGGCCCTGCTGGGCGAACCGCCGGCAGTCGTCGCGCCACCGGCCCAATTTTGGACCGAAGATCAGATTGTGAACTTTCGCGGCCGGGATTACCGAATCGTTTCGCGTCTCGGTTCCGGCGGGGTCGGAACCACGTTCAAGGTGGTGAGAATCGATGGCGCGACCGGCGGCGATCTCGGTGTCTACGTCGCCAAAGTGGTCAGCGACGAAGAAACGGGCCGGCGAGTCCTTCAGGCATACAATCTGGCGCATTCACACCTCAATCATTCGGCACTTTCAACTATCTTCGATACGGCGGAGAAGTGGCGCGACAACGACTTCGTTGCCTTGATGCACTGGATCGAAGGAGAACCCTTGATCGAACGCGCCGGTGTACTCCCGATTCTTGCCGAAGACTTCCACGAAGAATCGGGGGAGGCACTGGCGTTGCGTTGGCTGCGAACGGTTTGCGATGCGTTGGATGTTCTGCATCGAAACGGCTTGGTCCATGGCGACGTCAGCCCGCGTAACATGATCGTTGCTGACGGCGAGATTGTTTTGACGGACTACGACTGCGTAGCCAAGGTGGGTGAGCCGGTCGCCGCTCCCGGCACCGTCATGTATAGCTCGAATTCGCATCTTGAAGACCGCCCGGCTGCGCCCGCGGATGACTTCTTCGCGTTAGCCGCCAGCTTTTTCCATGTGCTTTTTGAAAAAGAGCCGTTTATGTACGATGGTAGCCGAGCCAAGGAACGCGGCTTGAACTGGGAGGGCGTCGAGCGTGAGGAGTACCCAACCGTCACCACATTTCTAGCGAAGGCGACGAATCCCGACCCCGATCAGCGATTTGCGTCTGCGGCTGAAGCAAAGGCTGCTTTGAGTCCACCTCGGCATACGGACACTGATGAACCTGTTGACGAGGGCGGCGGTGATGCCATAGAGCCGAGATCAGAACCTCTCGTTCGCAGCGAGAACGAGGTGCCTTGGCTGCAATCCTTGCTGCAATCTTACCCCGGCTCTCGCTGGGGAAACAGCGAAACGCGCGGCCTCGACACGGACTTTGCCGCGCAAACCTACGTTGAAACCCCTCTTGAAGACGCGCTGTATCACGATATTCTACGTCGAAAAGTCCGGCTCGTCATCCTGTGCGGCAACGCCGGCGACGGGAAAACCGCACTGCTTCAGCACCTTGCCAGAGGCCTTGGGTTTGGCGTCCACAATTCTTCAGAGCGCATTCTGGAGAATCAGATGGACGATGGCCTGATCGTCTGCATGAATCTCGATGGGTCGGCGTCGTGGCAGGGACGTTCCGCTGATGAGCTTTTGGATGAATTCTTGGAGCCGTTCCAAAAAGGTGAGCCCGCGGAGGACATTGTCCATCTTCTGGCGATCAACGATGGGCGTCTCTTGGAGTGGATTGATAGAGTCGAAAGTGAAACGCCGTTGACACAGGCTCTCGACAGCTTGCTCAACGGCGAGGAATCCGCCCCCGAATCGCACATCCGCTTTATCAGCCTCAATCAACGGTCTCTTGTTGGAAGTGTTGTGCCAAGTGAATCGGACATTGAAACTGGCTTTCTTGAGAATTTGCTAGACAGTCTCTACGGCAGAGAAAAGGCTCGCCAGATTTGGGCACCTTGCGAGACGTGTTCGGCCCAAGACCGGTGTGAGGTCCGCCGCGCCATGCGGCGGTTTGGTCCCAAAGGGCTTCCCGGCATGGTCCCGGAAGATGAGCGCAAGCGGGCTCGGCAACGGCTGTTTGAGATGTTGCAAGCCGTTCACCTGCGCGGCGAAACCCACATCACGGTCCGCGAACTACGGGCTGCACTGGTATATGTCCTGTTCGGCGTTCACTTCTGCCGCGACTATCACAACGGTGCGGACGCTCCGTTGCCTTATTGGGAGCGCGCCTTTTCGCCGAAGTCGCCAGGGCGGCAGGGAGAAGTGTTGCAAGAGCTAATTCGTTTTGACCCGGCCCTTGAAGCCCATCCGCAGATTGATCGGCACCTTCTGCGAACCCCCTCTGTTGATACCTCTGAAGGTGCTCCCCACTATCCGAGGTTGACGCTGGAAGAAGCCCGGCGGCGGGCCTATTTCGAGTGGACCAAAAACAACATAGCCGCGCTCGCCGTAGATCTTCACGCCCTCGACTTGGCCCAAGCTCGGCATTATCGGGAGTTCAGCAATCTCCCAACCGCCGCAGGAGATCTCGACGATCTTTGCCAAAGGCTGTGCAAGGGGATTGCACACTTGGAAAGTCTGCCCCCCCAAGCAGTTGACCGCCTCGGTGTCGTCCCGCTACGCATCACGCCGCGAACGCCTACGGAAACCGCGTTCTGGGTCGAGAAGCCACTGACTAACTTTCGGCTTAAAGCTGACCTGCCAGCCGAAGCTGAGGGACTTGACCGCCTGCATCGCCAAGCCTTCCTGATTTACCGCTATCGGGATGGGCGTGAAGAGCGGCTCCGCCTCGGTGCCGACCTGTTTCACCTACTGCTGGAACTTAGCGAAGGCTATCAGTTGGGCGATGTTTCGACCGATGACACCTTTGCTCACTTGTCGATCTTTGTGCAGCGGTTGGTGCGCGAGGATGACCGCAGAGTGTTGGCTTGGAATCCAATGCAGGACGCGGCGATCTACGAGGTTGCTGCGAAGATCGTCGAAGGTGCCGGTGCTGGCGTTCAGCAACAGATGATTATTCAGAAATGGCAGGAGACGGAAAATGGCAGATAGTGCTCGAAAACTCGTCGAAGAAGTGTTGTCCCCCGGCATGACCCGAGAAATATGGTCCGGTAACTATGACAAGGTGCTGCCAGTCTCGGTGCAGGATTTCGAGTTGTCTTCGATCCTTCCCGCGGTCTTCTATATGTTCCGCTTTGGGCACCGTAGAGGCAAGGGAAAGTTTATAGAAACCTTTGGGTTGCGAGAGGGTTCGGAAAGCGAAAAAAGACGCTCTGCGACTGTCGATCGAGTCGCAGAAAGACTTTCCAGTACAGTAGGGTTAGACGGTTTTAACGGAGAACCCGAAAAGGCCATCCTCGGCGACCTACTGCTCTGTTTCTGTCTCGAAAATATCAAGCACAATCTCGGTCGCGACCATCAGATCCAGCGGGTCGCGCCGGCCCATTACATGGCGAGTTGGATTGATCTGCCAGACAGAGCGGTGAACCTCCGCTACGTTCCCGAAATGATAGTAGCTATGCTGGCCAATCAGAAGGGCGAATCTGTCGGACAGAGCGACGATAAGAAAACATGGTTTCCGGTGGGGAAAAAGTACGAGGAGAACGTTTTGTTGGGTGCTTTCAGCCAAGGAGTTACCCGCCGTGGAGAGGTCTTGAGTGACTTGGCATCGGATCGATTCGAGGAGGAAGACAACTCGGTCGGACTGGATCAACTATTAATGATCCGGCTTGCGCAGCAACTCAAGACGGCACCGGACAAGATGCGTGGTAAAGAGGGCGGCCCAATCTCCAATCAACGCCCTATTGCTGAGCAAGCGGCGCGGAACTTTTCCGAGGACATCCGCCGCTTTGTGCGTTCTTATGCAGTCCCGATGCCGCGACACGCTTTAGTAGAGATGCTGGAATCCTGCATTGCCATAGGTCTGACGACTATTCTTACCAGTACGGTCGAGCTGTTGTTGCAGTGGGCGGAGACAGGCACTGTCCCGGACTGCGAGGAACAGCTACCCGCACCTTTGTTCGTGGATTGCTCTAATGGGATCGAGCGAAGTATCCGGGCTGCGGCCGAGCAGTCGATGGATGACTACATGCGGCGTATGGAGCATTTCCCTGTCCTTCTGATGGTATTGCGGCTATTGGACTATCGGGCGCGGTACAACCAGAAAATCAAAAAAGAGGGTATTGCTATCCGACCTTATGCCGCCGCTTGGCTGAATCTGTTGGGGGATTTGCTGCACAACCGCCACTCGGAAGCGCAATTAATCCTGTACAGCATTGGAGATACGGCCGCAAGACTGGCCGAGAAACTGGAGGATGATTACCCCGAAACTACGGAGATTTTGGATGATGTTGATAACCAGCCGAATCCGGTCTGGCGGCTTGCCGATGGTTTGATGGTGCTAATGGGGCCGAAATCTCGTAACAAATTCATCGGGATGATCGACTCAAGTTTACTCACCGGGCGTCCAAACGGTCTGGCAGCTAAGAGAACGACGACGCGGGGTCTCGGTGGAAGCACAACGCGCCGGAAACGCGACCTTCGTTCCCTCGTATTCACCGATTCGGTGCTGGACTATCTGGTCCATCTTCACTTATTGAAAAGCGGCAACAAACCGGGCGTCCGCGCCCTTTCGTTCGGGGGGTTTCTCGAAGAATTGCGCGAACGCTATGGATTTCACGTAGATGCCGCCCCGCCGGGGATGACGATCTCCAACGAATTGCTGCAAAGGAACCGTGCGATTCTGGAGCGGCGTCTGCGCGATCTGGGGCTTTTGGTGGGTGTCAATGATGCAGAAGCGATGAAGTGGCTGTCGCCTCGCTTCAAGCCGACGATGGAAAACTGATATGGGGTGGACCAAACTACATGGCCAAGCACTAGGGCGGGCGTTTGAGAGGGTGCTGGGCCGCGCCGAAACCGGAGCCATGGCCTTCGTCCGTTGCCTGACGCCGGATGTGGTGGCAAAGCTCGCTGCGGACGACAACTTCTGCGTACAAAATTGGCAGGTGCGGCGGGTGGCGGATTCGGACAATGCAGACCGGCGGACCCTTACCGCAGACCGCGCGGTCGAGATGCGCGAGGCCAAAGGCAATGCCACCTTGCTGCTGGTGGATACGCATCTTGCCGGGGCTGGCATGGACGGCATCTATAGCGCCTCGCGGGAAGTGGACGAAGCAAGCCTGTTCAAGGAGGCTCGAAGACTAGCTGGTGCTGAGGTGACGCGACGGTTATCGAGTGCTCATCGCCAATATGCCGAGCGGGCCATTAGAAAAGCCGAAGGATTCGGTAGTCAGTACAGCGTTTCGCCTTGGACCGCGTTCGATTTTCTCTGCCGCATTGCGGCGCACAAACGGCATCCAGGCGCGTATCTGCACCTGCTCGGACTATGGCTAGTCGCTGAATCTGCGGACTTAGACGAGGGAGCACTGGACGACTCGCGCCGGTTTGTAGAGCACCTGTTGGGAACGGCGGCCTCTGGGCTGACCATCCCGGCGCGCATTGAGTCGCTGCGGCTGGCGGAGCCGACGGCCGAACAACGCGGCGCTCTCGCAGTTTTCCTGCACACCGCAGAAACCCAACCGCTTTTGTCTGCTCTGGAAAAACTGGCCGACAAGAAACAACTGTGGGTGGGCGAATTGCAGATAGAGAGTGCCCATGATATCCAAGCCATCGAACTTGTGTCTTGGCGCAATAGGAACGGCTCGATTGCCAAGTGGTCGGGATTAGACCCCGAGGTGAAATCATTGGCTGAAGAATCCGACCAGCAACTACCAGTTCTGATCCTGAAGCCCGAAGCCACGTCGGCGGCTGACTATTCAAACCTAGAGATCCGCTGGAAGGCCCGACCCGGCAATTTGGAAAAGAACGCGGTGGATTATCGAGTTGCCGTAGTGGCCGGTGCGGATGAAGAGCTGGCCGTGCGCGACGTGAGTCACTCGGCAAAAAAGGCGGAGAAGTGTCGGTTCAGTAATGACGACTTCTCGATGCTGAACGAGGACTCTCGGATCTCCGCCAAAATGGTGATTTCCGTGGTGGGCAACGACGCGATTGACCCTCAAGAGAGCGAGGAATTCAACATCCGCTTTGGCGAGCCACCCGAAAAAACCGCCGGAGGGGCTGGCCGCAAGGTCCGTGCGTTCAGCGAGGGATTGGTCGAACTCGATGATTGGGAGAGCATGTCCACCATCGCCGATAGTACGGCGAATTTCGACTTTGATGCGAAGGGCAATTTGGCGCTATTGCGCACATCCGTAGGTACAAAACGGTTGAGTTTTCGCGTACCCTGCCCGCCACTGATCCGCGACGTGGAAAAGCAATGGAGGGAGCGCGGCGGAGCGATTGGGCATTGGCGCGTCAATGTGCGTGCGTCCGGTGCTCGAGCGGGGGATGTGGAGTTCATTCGCTATCAGGGTAGGGGGCCGACATGGAAGAAAGCCTCCGTGGCGAGCCGAAGATTGGCGGCCCGCGTCTACAAGGACGGCGGAGTAGTGGGCCATGTTTATGACGATAAGGCGAAAGCGTTTGATTCGGTCAAAGAGTACATCCGCGCTTGGACTGCATTGTTGGAGAGTGGCGATCCATCCTTGGCGCTGTGCAACACCGTGGAGGTACGGTCCCTTGCTGGGCGGATGATTGGCCTCATCGTCCTGCCGATGCACCCGTTGCGCGTCGCGTGGCATGCAGCGTATGACAATCTCGTTTTCCACGCGGCCTTTGAGCAGGGTCAAAAGGCAAAAGACGTAGGAGACGAGCTTCAGTGCTTGGACGGTGCCATGTTCCCGGCTTTTCTCCCGAATCTGGACGGCGGATCGTTTGTCTTTGCGGACACCCTCGGCTTTCATGCGGTCGGCATGGTTCCCGATACAGACAAAGAACCCAAAGCTGCGGTGGCGATGCTCGCCCGTGCGCTGGGGGAAGATGAGTCAATGGACGCTGCTCCGACGGTAGGGGGACAGAGCGCAGAGGTGGTCGGTGACGAGATTGTCAAGTACTTGGATTGCCACAACACGTCTGAACTACTCCATGTCCACGCCCTTCGGGCGGGAGATGGTCTGACTATCGCCCGGTCGTTGGGCCGTGTCCACGACCGCCTGCGCCAAGCTGACGACGCGGATGATTCGGAGGATGAATCGCAGGATGCGCCCGTCTTCTCGTTGGAAATGTATCCTTCTGAGGAGCAGCGCGGAATTGCCGGGCGGTTCATCGCCGAGGCGCGGGAACGGCGGCGCAGTGGTGCTGGCGTGGTGTCAACCGACGATCAGTGGATGCTCGAATCCCGGCCTCTGCCCGGCGGCGTGAACATGCCGAAGTTGCGCTGGGCACGCAAAGATGTACCCGATCCGAAGACCGCAGCCCACATTGCCGTTGCGTTTGACACATTCGAGTCGGAGGTAAAGCTGGACAAGCGGGAGAGGCCGAGCGACGGGACGTTCCATGCGTTTGGCCTGCTCTCGTTCTACGAGCGCGACTTCGCCGCCAAGCCCTCGCCGCTATGGCGCAGTACGGTCCCGCTGGCGAAAGATGGCGAGAGGCACCCGGCGGACCGCGCACATACTAAACGCTTGGATGATTTACAGCGTGTCATACAGGAGACTGTGGCGCGACATGTCGGTGCCGCGAATGGAGAACTGCCGGTACTGTACACAGAGGTATCACGGGAAAAGGAAGACGGCCTCGCGGAACTCCACCGGCTTTGTGATTGGGTCATTACGCTGGACCGAAACGCCGGCATCGAGTACTTCGATTCCCCACGGGACAATCAGACAATCTACGATGCTTACGTGATTGACTGCGTTCCAGAACGGGAGGACTTGGGCTGCTTACAGCTAATCACCTCTACCAGCAATTTGGAGGAGGTACGCGTCCTGTTTGATGATGCCTTGGATCAGATGGGGCTTAGCCACAGCCGCCGCAACGCGGAATTCCTTTTGGAGCATCTGAAGGCCCTCAGCGGCCGGCTCGCCATTCGCCTCACCGGAGACAAACCGCCGACTTCGGAGTTGATCGCGCTCGCTGTTGCACAGGCAAATTGCCAGCAGGCACAGGAGACGGATCCATGCTGGGTATCGCTGGAACGCGGTTTCATCGTTCCCGTCGATGATGTTCGGGATCTCTTGCCGCCGTTGACGGATAAGGACGGTGATGAGAGGGAGGTGCGGCCGGACCTGATATACGTGACTACGGCACCGAGAAAGGGACTGATGTTCCATTTCGTCGAGGTCAAGTACCGTCGAGATCTACGCGCTGCAAGGTCCCCGCACATCCTGCGCCGCATTCGGGAACAGACCGCTGCGATGCGCAAGCGTTGGGACGATTGGTACTCGCATGAAGAGTGCTCTGCGTTCAGAGCAGTTCGTCGTGCCAAGCTGGCACGGGTTCTGCGCTTCTATGCAGATAAGGCACGTAGACACGATTTACCGGCGGCGCGGCATACCGAACTCGTGGCCGAGATTGATCGCATGATCGAAAAGGGCGGCGACTACCGGCTGGATACGGACAGAAGCGGCGACCGCGGCTGGGTGTTTTGCCCCGAGTATGCCGGGGTGAGTCCGTTGGAGATTTCTCCGGACAATTGGAGTACGAAGGTATTCCTATGCGGTCCTGACCTGCTGCCGGACTTGGACTTTCGCGGTGAAATGACCACCAGCTTCCCTGAATCGGAGGCTCGACCGTCGTCAGAGCAGGACGCCGCAAGGGGCACCGGCAATATATCCGTTGACCATCTGGAAGCCATTGGTGGAGAAACGGAAGATGCCATTGATGCTATACCCTCGATCTGTTTCGGCACCGATCCCTTTACTAACACAGAAGTTCGATGGCCGCTGACCGTACAGGGCAACCCGCACCTTCTGATAGCGGGGCTGCCCGGTATGGGCAAGACTACCTGCCTTCTGAACCTGTGCAATCAGATGATGGCAGCCGGTATTCGCCCGCTCATCTTTTCCTATCATCAGGACATTGACGAGCGACTTGGGCAGTCGGCTGATTCGGTTCGGTTCATCGATTTTGATGGTTTGGGCTTCAATCCGCTGGAGGTGGTCAATCGAGGATCTTGGATGGCGCATCTCGACGTGGCGGGCGCGATGCGGGATATTTTCGCAGCGATCTACCCAGAACTCGGCGACATTCAGGCCGAGCGCATTCGTGGAGCCATCAAGGAAAGCTTCGTTGAGGTGGGGTGGGGAAACGCCAACGAGGCTGCCTCGGATTTGCAGGAACCGACGTTCAGGCGCTTTGTCGAGATTCTGCGCGGCGATCCGAAACCGGACCGCGGGTTGCGTACGCTGCTCGCACGTTTGGAAGAACTTGAAGACTACGGTTTCTTCAATCTCCGTGAGTCCCACAGTAGCCTATGGGAGAGCGAGCAGCCGACCGTCATTCGGATTCACACGACTCAGAATGATAATCTTCAGCGGGCTTTTGCGTCGTTGGTGTTTTACGGTCTCTACAAAGACATGTTCCGCAGAGGTATCCAAGATCGAATCACGCACGCCTTGATTTTCGACGAGGCGCACCGGGCCGCAGGGTTAAAGCTCATTCCCACCATGGCGAAAGAGTGCCGGAAGTACGGTATTTCGCTAGTGCTTGCCTCGCAGGAGGCGAAGGACTTCGACGTCTCGGTATTTTCGGCTATCGCCAACTATCTCGTTTTGCGATTGACCGAAGCGGATGCTAAGTCGCTTGTACGGAATGTGTCGAGTTCGCAGCAGGAACGAGTATTGATCGACAAAATCAAACAAATGGACCGATTCAAAGCCCTGTATTTCTGCGAGGGTAAAAGTAAGCCCTACCCCGTAGAGCTTTCTTCTTGAAGTTGTGCAGTCTGGCGGGGGGGCGGTTGAGTTGTGTGGAACTCGGCGTTTACTGAGCGGCATAGAGGGCAAATAGCCTGGCGCGGTCCATATACACTTTGACCTTGAGCCCCCCGCGTGCCTGTGAGACCATCTTCTCCTCGAGCCCACCCGCTCCGGTCCCGTCTGTGGCTTGCGAATCGCTTTTCCATTTTACCCGGTATTCCGTTTCATCCGCCGAGAAGGGTATGCAGTCGTCTTTGCCAAAACCCGGCACGACCCGGTCAAACGGATCGACTATCTCCACTTGCAGTGACCCGCCGGTCGCGTCGGCATTGATCCACAATGCACTGGGATCGATACTCAGCGGGACCGTGGTCACGACCCCCTGCGCGTCCGACTTCAGACAGACCAGCCGGTCCTTTTCGATCTTTGCCAGATTGATTCCCCTCCGGAGTTCCTCGCCGTAGCGCGGCGCCTCGCCGTGCAGACCGTTCGAGCAGCCGTGATAGACCCATATCTCCTCGCCCAGGACAAAAGGGGCATGTGGGGGATAGACGTTTCCACTGTCGTGGCTGCCGCGGGGGCCACAAGTCAGAATGGATTCGCGGTTGCCCGCCCGATGCCAGGTGCGGCCGTCCTTCGAGTAGGTCAACTGAACATCCATCTGGTTCATCCATTCGGGCATCCAATCTTCGATCTGGTTCTGGGCGATCCACCCCTCGTAGAGGGTGTGAAACACGGACAGGAAGCCGATGCGAAAGTCGCGATACGCCAGCGAACTCATGCCGTAAAACTCGTGGTCCTGGGGGGGATCGAGTTCATCGGGTGCGACGATGATCCGGCGCGGGGTCCAGTTTTCAAAATCATCGCTCTCGGCCATGCAAATGATGCGCACGTTGGGCCGGCCCCGCAGATAGACGACGTAGCGGTGGATTTTTGCATCCCAATAAGCGACCAGGTGGGTATCCGAGCCCTGTGGAATGACCGGGTTGAGCCAGTGTCGGGGCACGTCCCAATGGATCCCGTCGGCAGAATACGCCACGCAGACCGGCTGGACAATGCCGGCGAATATCATGTCTCCGCTCTGGAACATAAAGAGCATCTTGTAGCGCTTGGCCGGGTCTGTTTCAATGGGGTCTTTCATGACTCCGGTCCCGGCTCCCCACCTGAAAAATGGAAAGATCAGGTTATTCTCTTTGCTGCCGCCGTCCTCGAAGAGGTTGAGGACGGGTTTTTCCCAGTGGATCCCGTCCTGGGAGACGGCGTAGGCCAGTCCGTCCGCCTGGTCGCCGCGCGCTTCGCTCAATTTTCGGCCCACGCCGTACCACATCTTGAAGATGTTTTCGTCGTCGTCGTACACGACATTGATGTAGCTGCCGATCAGCCACTCATCTTCCCAGGCTCGATCCTTCTCGATCAGCGGTTGTGGCGAAACCTTCTTTGCGGGTACGACCCCTTTCACGATACTGTCGAGATTTTCGATAAAGGTATCGTCAATGAACAAAAAGGCCGATTTCTCGTCCGTCATGTTATTTCTCCTCGTGAAGCGCCTGCAAGATTTCCAGCACTTTCAGCCTGGTCTTTTCCGCAATGGCGGAAGGGTTGTTTTGCAGGTGCTCTGCATAGTGGGTGCCAAAGCGCTCGGTCACTTCGTCAGGTCGATGGGTCGCTCACAAAGAGGATCCGATGGTCGCCTCGGGGCGCTGGTCTCTGGTAGACTATTCCCGTCATGTTCCGTCTCCTGGCCTGCAGGCCCGTGTATTATACCAGCTACCACGATCTCGATCGCCGCGAGACCGGCGTTGGTTCTGGAGCACATGTGCCCCTTGCCCGCCCAGAAAAAATATGGCATGATTGTTCCTAAGCTAATCCTTACAAAGAAAGGGGCCAATATGAAAATTACAGGCATTCAGAATATTCCCATCGAGGTGCCTTATTACGAACGCCTCGGTCCCCACATGCAGCGAGTCCGGCAGACGCCCCAATATCCGACCATTCGCACCCACATCTACATTGTCGAGACCGATGTGGGGCTGACCGGCTACGGCGATGGGCCGAACCTGGGTGCACAGGTCGAAGCCTACATCGGGCACCATCCGGTGGAATACCTCATGGACGACGGGGCCAAGGGGGTCCAGATCGCCTGTTACGATCTGGTGGGCAAGTTTCTCGGCGAGCCAGCCCACCGGCTGTACGGCCCCCAGGTGCGCAGCGAGGTGCTCATGTGCTACTGGACCCACTGTTTTGTACCCGAGATGATGGCGGCCGAAGCCCGACTGGCGCGAGAAAACGGCTTTCAGCTGCACAAGATCAAGGCTCGTCCCTGGGAGAATACAGTGGAACAGGTCGCCGCCATGGTGGAGGGAGCGCCATCCAGCTACCGCATTGTGGTGGACCCCAACGGCTCCTACGGCCGGCCCACCGAAGCTCTGCGCATCATCCGCGATCTGGAAGCTTTCCCCCATGTCTGGGCCCTGGAGGAACCCATTTCCTGGGACCAGATCGACGGCTATAAATTTCTCAAGAGCCACATCGATTTTCCAATCGCCCTGCACGCCGATATCCCGTCCGTACTCACTGCCGTCCGCGAAGGGCTGTGCGACTATTTTGTCTCGGAATTCCACTATTCGGCCAAACTGGTGCAGGACTGCGGCGTGGCCCGGGCCGGTGAAAACAAGGAATTCTGGGTGGAGAATGGCCTGTGGACCGGCATCTCACACGCCTTTCAACTGCACCAGGCCGCGGCCATCCCCAATATCTACTTGCTGATCACCCTTTCGGTGCTGGCGGAAGACGATATGATTGTCGAACCCATGATCGTGAAAGACGGCCATATGGCCGTGCCAGAAGGTCCTGGACTGGGCGTCACCCTGGACATGGATGCTCTGGAGAAATACCGCGCGGGCTAGACCTTAATGTATTGGCCTGAATACAGAAGGACCTCCTCCGCTCTCGGTTATCGGGGGTTATCTTTGGACAAACGGAGTTCAACCAAAGACCTATCCCCAGCGAGAAGGAGGAGGCCATGTCTAAATCTACGAAAATCGTCGCGTTGGGCATACACAAAGATTCGAGTACAGGCTCTCAGCGCACCACTACTTGACTCACTTTAACGCGGCGGGCGCTGCCTTCCGGACCCTGGACGGTGAGCACGACAGTGTATCCCCCGGCTTTTTTGTACTGGTGTATGGGATGCTGATCGGTCGAGGTGGTGCCGTCGTCAAAATCCCATGACCAGGAGGTGATGGTGCCGTAGGAGCGGTCTTTGAACGCCACCAATCTGCGTTCCATATCCACCACCTGGAATTCCCACTGCGCTTCGAGCGGCTTGCGGAAGCGGCTTGCGAGCGGCATGAGCCTGAAGGCGCACAAATTCGAGGCGTCCGAGTCCATGCGGGTCTGGTGGGACAGGTTCCAGAAACCCTCGTACGAGCCGTTGTTTTCGTCGTAGTCGAGCACGGCCCACGATAGTCCGATGATGGCATTTTCCACCAGCCTGGACACGACCGCTCGTCCGGGGCCCTCGTAGGGGGCGTAATCAAAAGGGGTGATCCAGAATTCGAGCACCAGCCGGCCGCTCTCGCCCTCCTCGAAATGGTAGGCGTAGGCGTGGTTGGCGTAGGGCAGGTTGCCGATCCACGGCTGGCAGCCCCAGACAAAGACCCAGTCTCGGCCTTGTCCGGGCGGGGTGAAAATGTGGTAATTCTGGGCGTGCACGCCCTTGAACGCGAAGTGGCTTTCCCACCGCTCCATCTGGGGGTTGTTTATATTGGGGCCGCCCGAGCGGTCCGCATCGACGGCGACTTCGAAAATGTCGCCGCGGCGATAGTGCATATTCCAGTAGTCGTCGTAGGCTTCGTAGAGGAAGTAAAGCCGATTCAAGCCGTTGACCCAGCCCACTTGCACCTCGACATCCAGATCTTCCGGATCGTGGTTGGTGCCCTTGCCCTTGACCGTTTCGGCGAGTTCCCCAATGCCGATTGCGTAGGCTTCGGGGACGATCTCCCAGTCGTCGGTCTGGCCGTCGATGCGGGGTATCATGTTCGGGGGAAACTGGAAAATCTTGAATTCCTTGTCGGGTCGTTCGAGCGCTTGTGAGGGGGAAATGGTCAATAGAGCTAGACCCAGGAGTCCGGCCAGGATTCGGATCATTGCGGCACATCCTTTAAAAAAGCTTCTCAGAGGGTTTTGAATACATTTCGTTTGAATATAGCAGGGACACGGTCCATCCATTTGCTGCCCCGTCTGCGGCGTTATACTTATTTTCAGTACTTCACTTTTAGGATACCAGCGAGGCCCAGGTTGTCATCGCTCGTTCCGCCACAGCGGTCTCACAAAGAAATTCAACCAGGGGGCGATATTCAGGTGGACGCACCCGTCTTCGACCCGTTCTGGGCCTGGTTGATGGCCCGGTCGATTTTTTCGTACCAGGGATCCGCCACGCGGCCCTGGTACCTGCCGTCGTTGAAGTAGGCGCCTTTGGGCATCCAGCGGTCTTCGAGAATGGCCTGGCGGTAAGCCCTTTGGAGGCGGGGTTTGAGTTTGCCCAGTTCGGCGGCCTGGTGGCGGGCTGCCGGGCCGGGGGGCATGGATAGGATTTCGTCGGCGGTGTGCCAGCCCCGGATGAGGGTGGCGGGAAAGTCGAACCAGCGGCGGATGTAGTCGATTCTCAGGCGGACGAGCGGGTCGCGCGAGGCCTTGCGGGCGCGGGCGAGGAGGGTTTCGAGCTCGTCGACGTCGTCCAGGGTGAAGCAGGGAACCTGGTCGTGGAGGCCGCTCAGACCCTGGAACCAGCGGCCTGGCCGGGGGCGTTGCCAGATGGCTTCGAGGCGGTCGTAGAAGGCCCTCACGGCGCCGGCCGCCTTGTGGAAGAGCCGGTGGAAAAACTCGTCCAGGAGCCCTTCCACATCCTGGTCCGAGTCCCACCAGAGCCTGGAGGCCAGCCAGATCTGGGGGCCGAAGCCGGGCCAGTGGGGATAGGCCTCGGCGTAGAAGCCTTTGACGCCGGTGCGGTGCTGGAATTTGATATCCTCGGCCAGCAGGTGGGGGAAGAAACGGGGCAGGACCCAGCCTAGGCCGTAGTAGTCGTACTTGCAGACGTGGTCGCATTGCCTGCTCCAGGCGCGGATGAACTCGCGGTCCTCGTCGCGGTACGCAGGGTCGAAGTGCTGGGCGGTGTCCTGGGTGAGGAAGATGGCGACGTTGGGCTCCAGATGGTCGATGGTCTGGGGGGGCGATTCCACGTTGATGTAGGCCAGGCAGCCGACGAACTTTCCCGGGTGGGAAGCCTGCAAAGCGCGGGCCACCGCGTCGATGTAGGTGAACCACCGGTCGGAGTAGACCGGACGGTCGCGAAAGACCAGGCCGGGCACGTCGAGCGCCCGGCAATTGTCGCACTGGCAAAAATTCGCGTTGTCGTTCATGCCCAAAGAGAAGCAGTGGGCCTCGGGGTTGGTCTCGAAGTAGCGGCGCGCGGCCTGGATGGTAAGGTCGACGACCGCGGGATTGCTGGTGCAGGGTTGGCCGAAGAGGGCGTTGCTTTCGGCATCGCTGGCGGGAATGAGGCGCTGGCCGTCTATGAGGGCGTAGTACTCGGGATGGGTCCGGCCGTAGCGGGCGACCGGGAAGATGCTGTAGAGGGCGTGGTGGAAGCCGGCGTAGGGCAATTGCGGCCGGCGGCGGCTGATCCGGTTGCGGCGCTCCCACTCGGCTCCCTCCAGACCGGAGATGCCGCTGAATTCGCGGTGGAGGAAATGGGGTCGCTTTTCCTCGTTTACCGGGGCCAGCCGCAGGGTGGTTTGCACGGGGATGTCGGCGAAGGGTTCTCCGGGCATGAAAAAGCGGACGCCGAGGTGGTCTTCGAGCAGCCCGTACACGCCGTAGACCGTGCCGGAGTCGCTGCCGCCCAGGATGAAGAGGTCTCTGCCGGAGGTGGCCAGGCGGTAGCCCTCGACGCCCACGTCTCCGGCGTCCAGCCCCAGGGATTGGGCATATGCGGTGGCACCCAGGTGGAGGGCGGTGCTGCCCCGGGGGGCGGGTTTGCCGTCGTCCGCTCTCAGCGGAGGAGCCAGGCCGATGATTTTTTCGAGGATGGCCTGCAGGTCCATGGCCGCTTCGCGGAAAATTTCTCCGGCCTCCTGGGGCAGGACGATGGCGGTTTTGGGCGCGCCTTTATGAGCCAGGGTGAAGGTCTTGGAAGGGGCCATTTCAGTGCCTCCTTTATCGCTTTTCCGTTTTTAGCCGGAATTCTGTTTCGTTTGCCGCGCCGGCCCGGCGATTTGCATCTTGCTCGCCAGGGAGAAATACGGCATAATTATCCCCCGAGGCAACCCTTACGCAAGAAAGGCGACAACATGAAAATCACTGCCATCAAAACCTGCATGGGGCTATTCAGCGGCCGCAACCGCGGCCTGATCAAGGTCGAGACCGACGAGGGCATCCACGGCTGGGGCGAAGCGTATTCCATTGGTCCCGACCTCTCGATAGAACCCATCGCCGACTACATCTTCGAAATGATCAAGGGCGAAGACCCCCGCCGCATCGAATACATCATGCTCAAGCTCACCCAGCAATTCCGCTTTCCCCCCGGCGGCACCGGCCTGGCCGTGAGTTCGGCGGTCGACCACGCCCTGTGGGATATCTCCGGCAAGGCCGCCGGCCTGCCGGTCTACATGCTTCTGGGCGGCGCCTGCCGGGACCGCATCCGGGTGTACCAGGGCGCGGGTGGCCGCGACGGCAAGGAGGCGGCCGACAGCGCCCGGCGCCTGAACGAAGAGTGGGGTTTCACAGCCTTCAAGACCAGTCCTTTCCGCCTCGACCCGGACGCCGACCGCTGGGGCCGCATTTGCGCGGAGGCGGCCAAATACTTCGAAGAGATTCGCCGGCACGCGCCCGAGAACTTTGAATTCGCCTTCGACCCCCACGCCAAGATCTTCGAGCCCGTCCGCGCCCTGCAGCTGGCCAATGCCCTGGCGCCCTACGACCCCTACTTCTACGAGGAGCCTCTACGCCCCGAGCACACCCCCGCCTGGGCCAAACTGCGCCAGCAGATGCAGATTCCTCTGGCCACCGGTGAGTGCCTCTACACCCGTTGGGAGTTTCTGGATCTGATGGCGGCCCAGGCCGCCGACATCATCCAGCCGGACGTGTGCGTCTGCGGCGGCCTGCTCGAAATGCGCAAAATCGCCGCCATTGCCGAGGCCCACTACGTCACCGTAGCGCCGCACAACCCCATGGGGCCGGTGGCCACTGCGGTCAACGTGCACTTTGCCGCGGCCACTCCCAACTTCAAGGTCCTGGAATACATCTCGCCCTTGAACAATGAGTGGAAGGACTGGGTGGACGAGCCCTACCTGCCCAGGGACGGCTATCTCGAATTGCGCGACCAGCCAGGGTTGGGCATCGATGTAAACGAAGACGCCATAAGCGAAGACAGGTACGTCCACTGGCAGCGCACCTGCCCGGTCCGGCCGGACGGCTCGACCGGGTACATTTAGCTTGCAGCCCACCCCACCCTGCCGGCAACATCCCCTCCCGGCCTTGACTGAATACCAAGGGCAGGATCATATATAGTTTCCCTTCTTTTTGCGCTCCCAGCCACTCGTCTTCCAGACCTGACCTGGCGCCTGGTGGTCCTCGTCTCTGGGGGGCAGCAACCGGCGCAGGTGCCGGCACCCATACGCCAGCCCCGCCAGCCCCGGCATGCCATTGTCCTCGTTCTCCACGCACAGCACGTAGTCGTAACCCGACTCCACCAGCGCCCCGATGATGGTCGCCCAGTTCAACTGACCGCGGCCCGGGACCCGGTACTGCCACCACCAGTTGCCGATGATGCCCTGCCGGTAGAGCATGCGCGAACTGATCTCGCAATCCTTCACATCGGCGTAGTACCACTTGCCGGCGTAGTCGCGGATCACGTCCTCGACCGGCAGAATCATCAGCCACAACCAGTGCGATGGATCGCAGGACAACCCCAGGTGATCCGAGGGCACGGCATCGAGGATTTTCTCCCACATCTCCGGGTTGCAGCCGATATTGCCCATGCGCACCGCCACGTCCAGGGCGATCTTTGTATCGTGGTCTTCGGCCACCTCGACCACGGGCGCGAACATTTCCCTGAAGCGCTCCACCAGCTCGTCCGAGCGATCGCCCGGATTGCCCGGAGGCTGGGAGTACATGCCGTAGAACTGCCCGTTCTTCACCGGGGCCCCGCTGCCCGTGATCACCACCGGACATTGTAGGGCGCGGGCCGATTTGATGGCCTTGATCAGGCGCGTCTGTTCGGCCCGGCGCACCTTGGGATCGTCGTCCAGCAAGTTGCAGTGCGAGCTTATGCAGGCCAGGTACTGATCGTACCTGGCCAGGGTCTCCCTGACTTCGTCCGGCCCTTCCTCGAGGATCCGGTCCGAATCCAGGACCCCATTGTCGCTCAAGCGCACGCAATCAAAGTCGTGCTCCCGCGCCCATCGGGCGCACTCTTCCAGACTCCAGCCTCCGCCTCCCGCACCGGTCTGAAAACTGATGTCCATGAGTCCCTCCTTCTTGAAATTGTGAACGCTCTGCCTTAGATTCTGTGCCGTCTAAGAAGCCGTCTCAAAACCCCCGTCAGCCTTCGCCCGCCTTGTCCGCTGCTTTTGCCTGCCACAAGGCAGCCAATGCGCTCGGGCTCGGGGCGCACCAGGAATTTTGCAAAGGCTGCTAAAAAAGAAAGCGCTTATCATGGCCTTGATCAACGAGCACTACCTCAAACTCAAAGCCGGCTATCTCTTTCCCGAGATCGCCCAGCGCGTCAATGCCTTTGCCGCTGCCCATCCCGAAGTCAGGGTCATTCGCCTGGGAATCGGCGACGTGGTCAAGGGGATTCCCAGGGTCATCGTCGACGCCATGAAAGACGCGGTCGAGGAAATGGCTCACGACGAGACCTTCCAGGGCTACCCGCCGGACCAGGGTCGCGACTCTTTGCGCCGGGCCGTGGTCGAGCGCGACTTCAAAACTCGAGGGGTGGACATCGACCCGGACGAAGTCTTTGTCTCGGACGGCTCCAAGTGCGACTCGGCCAATATCCAGGAGATCTTCGGCCTGGGGAATACCGTGGCCCTGACCGATCCGGTCTATCCGGTCTACTGTGACACCAACGTCATGGCCGGACGTAGCGGCCCGGCCGACGACACGGGCCGCTACGCCGGCCTGGTCTATCTGCCCTGCACCGCTGAAACCGGCTTCCTGCCGCCCCTGCCGGAGGGGCGCGTAGACCTGATCTACCTGTGCTCGCCCAACAACCCCACCGGTGCCGTAATGACCCGCCAGACCCTGGCGGAATGGGTGGACTACGCCCGCGCCGAAAAGGCCGTCATCCTCTTCGACGCAGCCTACGAGGGGTATATCTCCAACCCGGATATCCCCCACTCCATCTACGAAATAGACGGGGCGCGCCAGGTCGCCATCGAGTTCCGCAGCTTCTCCAAAAACGCCGGTTTCACCGGCATCCGCTGCGCCTTCACCATCGTGCCCGGCGAGCTCAAAGGATATGCCGGCAACGGTGAGGCCGTGGACCTCCACCGGCTGTGGGCCCGGCGTCATTCCACCAAGTTCAACGGGGTATCCTACCCGGTACAGCAAGGCGCCCTAACTTCCTACTCCCCGGAAGGCCGCAAGGCCGTGGGCGAACTGATTGGATTCTACATGGACAACGCCCGCCTCATGCGCACCAGACTCACAGCCGCAGGCCTGACCGTGTACGGCGGCGACAATGCACCCTATCTGTGGTTGGAGACCCCGGAAGGACAGGACAGCTGGTCCTTTTTCGACACCTTGCTGCAACAGGCCCACGTGGTCGGCACCCCGGGCGCCGGCTTCGGCGCCGCCGGAGAAGGCTACTTCCGCCTCTCGGCCTTCAACCACCGCGATGCCGTTGAGGAGGCCTTGGACCGCATCGGCCAACTTGGCTAGAGGCTCCATGCTTCCAAGACGCGCCAAGAGTGATATTTCCGTAAAATAGCGTTGACATTCCTGTAACATTAATTAATTTCTATACATATATTGAAGGATTGACATATATAAATTATATATAAATTATACAATCATGCCCGGTGAAAAGACCAGAAAGAGCAACAGAGCCAGGGTTCGCACCTTTTCGGCTACCGCCAAAGACGACGAGATGCTGAGTGCCATCGCCCACTACCACGGCGCCAGCAAGAGCGCCATGATCACCGGTCTCGTCCGCAAGGAATTCTGGCGCATCTTTCCCAACGGCACCGAGACCATCCCCCCCGATGAAGGAGTTGTGACAAACCATGAGTGAGGTTCAAACCCCCGCATCGATGACCAGTGGGGCCTATCACCACTACGATCTGCCCCGGGAAGAATTGATTGATCAGATCAACCGTTTGCGGCGCGAGAAAAACGCCGTCATCCTGGCCCACAACTACCAGGTCCCCGAAGTCCAGGATATCGCCGATTTCACCGGTGATTCCCTGGGGCTCTCGCTCGAAGCCACCCGCACCGATGCCAACATCATCGCCTTTTGCGGGGTGCACTTCATGGCCGAGTCCGCCAAGATCCTCAACCCGGAGAAGCGAGTCCTGTTGCCCCATCTGGGCGCTGGTTGCTCCCTGGCCGACTCCATCACGCCCGAAACCCTGGACGATTGGAAGGCGGAGTACCCGGACCATACCGTGGTCACCTACATCAACTCCTCGGCCGAAGTCAAGGCCGAATCCTACATTTGCTGTACCTCGGCCAATGCCGTCTCCGTGGTCCGCAGCCTGGACTCCGACCGGGTTCTCTTCACTCCCGACCGCAACCTGGGCCGCTGGGTGGCCGAACAGGTAGCGGAAAAGCAGATCGCCATCTACGACGGGGTCTGTCCCACCCACGATGTGCTGCGCAGTGCCAGCGTCGAACGCACCCACAACCAGCACCCGGAAGCCATCATCATCGCCCACCCGGAGTGTCGCCAGGACGTGGTCGAGGTGGCCCACGAGGTCTGCTCCACCACCGGCATGCTGGCGGCCATCGAGAAGTACCCGGAGGCCAGCACCTTCATCATCGCCACCGAGCACGGCATGCTGCACCAGATGAAAAAGCGCTTTCCCGACAAGGAATTCATCCCGGCCGACGGCTGTATAGGCTGTCGCCTCCACTGTCCCTACATGAAGGTGACCGGTCTGCAGGACCTCTACTTTGCCCTCGACGAGGAGCGCTACGAAATCACCCTGGACCAGGAAGTCATCAACGGGGCCCGCGCGGCGCTGGAACGCATGATGGCGGTGCCGCGGGATAACTAAAACCAATACCGTTTAATTAAGCAGTTTCACCGAGACCCTTGAGGCGCGTGGGGGGTGGTTCCGAAGCGGATTCCACTAGCCCAGTTGCTCGGCCACGCTGTAGATCCGCGGATCCTCCAGGAGTGAGGCCATAAACAGGGTCTCCGGCCCCATCGTGGTGGTCACCTGCTTTTTGGTTCCGTCGAAAGGTTTGTGGGCATAGTCCGCATCCAGAGCCCGTTCCAACTCGTCAGCGCATACGGAAATCTCGTCGAGGCTCAGGACCTGCCGGATGACGACGAAGCCGAACGCCTTGTAGTGTGCTACCTGATGTTCTGAAAGCATGATCGCCTCCGTTTATCGCCGCGCGGTGTACCGAATCGCCACTGTGCGATACCGAAGCTACGACGATAAGAAAACAGGCATTGCCTGGAAATGGCAAGTCGGGAAAGCGATCCGCAGGTGGAAAATCGTCCGACCCATCCCCAACTGAAGAGGAGCCATATGTCGCGCATTGTGGAAATCGAAGCCCACGACATCTTCCCTGCATATCAGGATTTCAACGCCACCCATCTGGCCCGTTCACACGGCCGGATAATACAGGGCCGCATCATCCTGGTTGTAAAGACCGACGACGGTCTGGAGGGCCTGGGGGAATACTGGGGTTTCGGCATCAATGTGGATGAACTGCGCGCCCGCTACATCGGTACCGATCCGTTCGACTGGTTGAACTCGCCCACCGAGTTGTGGATGAATATGGCCACCTATGATCTGATGGGCAAGAAGCTCGGGGTGCCGGCGTGGAGACTGATCGGTCCCCAGGTGCGTTCCTGGGTGCCGGTGGCGGCGTGGACCGTGTCGCGACCGCCGGCGGACATGGCCGAAGAGGTGCGGCAGGCGGCCCGTCGCGGTTATCGCTGGATCAAGTACCACCTGGATCAGACGCAAAACGTCCTCGACCAGACCGAGGCCATGCAGGTGGCGGCGCCCCCCGGCTTCAAGGTGCACTACGACTTCAACGCCGACCTGGAATTCTACACCATCTGCCCGATCGTAAAGGATCTGGAGCGCTTTCCGGTTGCCGGCCGGATAGAGGACCCCATGGACCCTGGCGACGAAGACGGGTACCGGCTGCTGCGGGAAAAATGCAAGTTGCCCATGATCACCCACCACGGCCCGGCCGAGTTCATGGTCAAGAGAATCTGCGACGGCTTCATGGGTGGCCACGCCCCGGTGGGGGTGGCGGCCAAGCTGGCGGCGGTGGCGGAGATGACCCGCACTCCATTGATGCTGCAGAATTGTGGCGGCATCATCAACCAGGCCTTTCAGGCGCATCAGGCCGCCGTCTTCAAGATGGCCACCATCGACCACGTAAATGTATGTCATTTGTGGAGGGAAGATGTCACGGTGGAACAGATGCCGGTGGTGGGCGGCTGGGTGCAGGTGCCGGAGGGACCGGGACTGGGGGTCACCCTCGACCGCGACAAGCTGGAGAAGTGCGCCGGCCAGAAGCCCCACGACCGGGGACGCTTTCTGGTGCGAATCCGCTACCCCGACGGCCTGACCGTGTACGTGCGCCACGATCCGGATCAGCCCGGAAGCGGTGGGGGAAGGCTGAGGGTTCTCGAACGCCTGCACGGGTTTGAAGTGCCTTCGCACGTTCCCTCGTACGCCGCTGCGGTGGCCGCCGACTTCTGGGAAGACAGCGAAGAGCCGGAGGCGTTTGCCCGCTGGTGGGCCGCAACCGAGTCGGGACCGGCCTGGGAGCAGCGGCCCCACGACTAGAAATGGAGGACTGATTTATGAATCTCGTGTTCGTTGGATGTGAATACACCGGCAAGTCCACCTTGGCCGGCGAGGTGATGAAGTGGGCGGAAAAGACCCTGGGAGGCACCAGCCATTTCCACGACCATTTCAGCGTCCCCTCGAGCGAGCTGACCCCGGAGGCGCAGGAATCGGTGCTGAAGGTGCATCCCCAGTTTCTGGAGATGTTCCAGCGCTTCTCGCTCACCTACCACCTCGACGATGCGTTCTACGCCCGACCCGATCACAACCTGATGGGCTTTGTGATCGAAGAGGCCGTGTACGCGCCGCTCTACTACGGATACGGGGGTAGAGACACCCAGTCTCCCCAACGCAGCCCGGAAGGCCAGCGCACGGAAATGGCGCGCCGCTTCGAGGAACAGATGCTGGGGAAAGCGCCCGGTACGGTGCTGGTGCTGTTCAAAGCAGCCCCCGAGGTGATTCGGCGTCGCATGACAGAGGCTCCGCACGCGCACCAGATCGTCCGCGCTGAGGACGTCGAGTTGGTGCTGGCACGTTTCGAGGAGGAGTTCGAGGCCTCGCTGATACAGAAACGGATCGTCCTCGACACCTCGTCCTCGACGGTGGAGGAAACCCTGGCGGAGTTCGTGGAGCACTACCAGCCGTTCTTCAGCAGCGCCGACCTGCTGCGGATCCAGCCGACTCAATGAGCGCCAAAAGAGCGGTGCTGTCTTTTGAGTTCCCAAAGATGTGAAAGGAGTGATATAACCATGGTAGATTTTTTGGTGGGATGATTTAGCTTGACTTTGACACAAAAAATATGTAATATATACCTTACTTTAAAACAAAAATTTAGAAAATTACCTTTATTTTATTACAGATAGCGCGACTTTCTGCCTGTGTTTTTCAGAAACATAATCGACCATCTGGAAGCCTGGGCCGACGATAAAGATCGAAAACCCCTGATGCTCAGAGGGGCCAGACAGGTAGGTAAAACAACGGCCGTACACCTGTTTGCCCGTCGTTTCGACCAGTACCTCTATCTCAATCTGGAAAAACCCGAAGACGCCGAACTCTTCCGGCGACCACGCCCCGTCGCCGAACTCATTCAGGCCATCTTCTTCCTGAAAAATGCCTCGCCCGCCGCCGGACGCACCCTGCTTTTCCTCGACGAGATCCAGCAGGTACCCGAAGCGGTGGCTGCCCTGCGCTACTTTTACGAAGAGGCACCAAACCTCCACGTCATCGGCGCCGGCTCTCTGCTCGAAGCGCTGATTGGCGCCCGACAGATCAGCTTCCCCATAGGCCGGGTGCAGTATCTGTTCATGTATCCACTGACCTTTGACGAGTTTCTGGGAGCCATCGGAGAAGAGCCGAGCCGGGCACTCTATCACCAGGTGCCCTTGCCCGATTTCGCCCATTCCAAAATGCATCGCAGCTTCTATCGCTATGTTCTGATCGGCGGCATGCCGGAGGTCGTGCAGAAGTATGCCGCGTCTCAGGACCTGGCAGCCCTCGGCTCGGTTTACCAGGCGTTGTTGACGGGTTATCTGGACGATGTGAGCAAGTACGCCCGCAACAGCACCATGGTCGAGGTAATCCGCCACGCCATAGAATCGGCGCCGTCCGAGGCCGGCAAGCGCATCAAGTTTCAGGGCTTCGGCCGATCCAATTACCGCTCGCGCGAAATGGGTGAAGCCCTGCGGACCCTGGAACGGGCCATGCTGCTCTACCTGCTCTACCCTTCCACCTGCACCCGGATACCGGCTCTGCCGGATAAGCGCAAAGCCCCCAAGCTACTCTTTCTGGATACCGGATTGATCAATTACTTCGTCGGCCTGCAGCGGCACTTCTTCGCTTATGAAGATCTGCACGCCTTCTACCAGGGCATCCTGGCCGAGCACATTGTTGGACAGGAACTGGTGAGCACCCATGCGGAGAGCAATCAGAAACCCGTGTTCTGGGTGCGGGAGAAAAAGCAGTCCAGCGCCGAGGTCGATTACCTCGTTCCTTGCGGAGATGTCCTCATTCCGGTGGAAGTCAAGTCCGGCAAGACCGGGACGCTGCGCTCTCTGCACCAGTTCATGGAACAGACGAAACACCCTTACGCGGTGCGGCTGTACGCCGGTCCTTTGGAAAAGAGGCAGGTGAGCACGCCCGGCGGCAGGGGATTCACCCTGCTTAGTATGCCGTACTTTCTCGCCGGACAGCTCGAGCGCTACATCGAGTGGCTGACCGCTGGATAAAAACTTTATTTGCGTTGCTATTGGGAGGGGGGAAAGGTCTCCGGCCACTTCGGCTCGTAGTCGCTTTCGAAGAGCCAATCGAAATGGTCTGGCACGATGTGGGCGCGGTCCGGGCGCAGTTTGCGCCGCAGCCGGGGAAAGAACATCATCACCTCATCGCGCTGGTTCTTCGGCAGCCCGCATGACACCCCTGCGGCGACCCACGACGTCCCCATCGCCTTGCGGGGCACGGTGTCCTCGTTCTGCCAGGCCGAGTGCAGTCCCGCGCTGCACAGCACCAGGATCTGACCCCGGCGTGCGACCGCGGCGGTCGGCTCGCGCTCGACCCAGGGCGTCTCACCCATGTCCGGGATGTACTCGAGGAAGGCTGCGGCCGTCTCCGGCACCGGTCGCAGCCCGTGCACGCGGGGCAGGCTGACTTTGTGCTCGGGTCGAAGGATCCGGTCCCAGTGCTCCATGATGGGGCGGTGGCTGCCGGGAAGGATGCGCATGGCGCCGCGGTGCGCGGGCACGTCATTGAGCCAGAACCACAGCTCGGCCCGCATCCGGCGAGGGGTCGCCTCGAAGTCCTCCAGCGTGGCCTGGATGTCCACGTGGCACCCCTGCGCCCACTGGTCGCGGCTGTTGACGTACGGCGGTTTGGCCGGGGCCCGCTCGTGGGGGGCCAGGCCCCACCACAGGTGAACCGCATCGGCGCGCAGCAGCTTTTTGGCCACCTCTTCGAAGTACGGGTGCTGAACGATTTCGACGTAATCCGGCTCCTCGTATGGCGCACGGCCGTTCTGCTTCAATCTATCCCACGCCGCCTCCGCTCTGTCCAGCTGCTCTGTCGTGAAGGGGCTGTCGATGGTCACGGCCCCTTGCTCCTCGTACTGGGCCAACTGCGCGTCGGTAAACATCATGGACGTTCTCCATTGTGTTCCGGTTGGCCTGCCCTGACGCCCTGGGTGGCGGTGTTTCGCCGGCCGCCGCAATGGAACGGCGCCCCTGCCCCCTTCAGCTCACCGTCAGGAACTTCAGGCACACCGGCGTCGGCGCCGCGGTCTCGTCCCCCGTCGCCTGCAGCCGGCCGCTGGCCTGGTCGATGCGGAAGACCGGGATGGTGTCTGTGTTCTGCCCCCCCGAGTAGAGGAACCTGCCGCTCGGATCGAGAGCGAAGTTGCGGGGCGTCGCCGGCACCGCCTGGTGGCCCAGGGGGGTGAGCCGGCCGTCCTGGCCGATGGCGAACAGGGCGATCGAATCGTGGCCGCGGTTCGAACCGTAGAGGAAGCGGCCGTCCAGGGTCACGTGGATATCGGCGGTGTAGGTCTGCTCGCCGTAGTCGTCGGGGATGGTCGAGATCTCCTGGATCTGGCTCAACGCGCCGGCGGCCTCGTCGTAGGCGAAGGTGGTCACGGTGTTGCCCATCTCGTTGATCACGTAGCCGAAGCTGCGATTGGGGTGGAAGGCGAAGTGCCGCGGACCCGCGCCGGGAGTGACGTCGGTGGAGCCGTGCTCCTGCAGCTTGCCGCCCTCCAGGTCGAGTTCGTAGACGAGGATCTTGTCGAGGCCGAGGTCGGCGCAAAAAGCGAAGCGGTTCGCCGGATCGATGTTGAAGGAATGCGGGTGGGGGCTCTCCTGGCGCTGCGGGTTCGCACTCGAGCCCTCGTGCCTCTTGAAGTCGGTCATCGCGCCGAGGCTGCCGTCGCCGAGGATCGGGTGCATGCAGATCGAGCCGCCGCCGTAGTTCGCGCTCAGCACGTAGCGGCCGCTGGCGTCCACCGTGTTGTGGCATGGCGAGCCGACCGTGGGCTGCAGGTTGAGGAAGGTGAGCCCCCCCGAGGCGGGGTCGATGGAAAAGGCGCTGACGGCGCCGCCGCCGTCGAAGGTGTTCACCTCGTTCACGGCGTAGAGGTACCTGCCGCTCGGGTGCAGCGCCAGGTACGACGGGCAGTCCTCACAGGGGGTCTTGCCGAGGATCCTCAAAGCGCCGGAGGTGGTGTCGACCTCGCCATGGTAGATGGCGGCGTCACCTCTGGTGTAGTTGCCC
Organism: Candidatus Latescibacterota bacterium; assembly: GCA_965219385.1. Lineage (GTDB taxonomy): Bacteria > Latescibacterota > UBA2968 > UBA8231 > UBA8231 > CBDCNM01. Next base: position 648,525 of record CBDCNM010000002.1, read on the forward strand.
AGGTAGACGAGAAGGCGGGAAGGCATGTCGGGACGGTCTCCTTTTGGGTTGCCGCGGGTGGCGGCGTACACAAGCACACAGGAAGAGCTTCAAAAAAAGAAGAAGGATCTGAACACCAGAAAAATACGATTTATCATCGCACTGTCAAGCCCGTTCTTCACCCGGCCGCAGCCGACCCTTCGACGCGGTCTTTTCAGGGCATTCATTGGTCTGGCGCCCTGCTCAATACGTCGCTCGTCCACCGCTGATATCAAAGCACTGCCCCGTGGTGAACGTCGACTCGTCCGAGGCCAGGAACAGGACGGTCGCCGCCACCTCCTCGGGCCGGCCCAGCCTGCCAAGGGGGATCTTCAAGGTCAGAAAGTCGACGCGTTCCTGCTCCATCCCCTCCAGTATCGGCGAGTCGATCAAGGCCGGTGCGACACAGTTGACGCGGATCCCGTCCTCCAGGACTTCCCTGGCCAGGGTCTTGGTAAAGCAGATGACCCCCGCCTTGGATACCGAGTAGGGCGCCATGTTGGCGTTGCCCTCTTTGCCGGAGATCGATCCCAACGAGACGATGACTCCCGACTTTCTGGGGATCATGTAGCGCAGAGCCGCGCGCGAGCACAGGAAGGTCCCCTTGAGATTGATGTCGAGGACGCGATCCCAGTCGTCCTCTTCGAGGGCTGCGACCGGCGTGTCGGTCCCCACAATCCCGGCGTTGTTGACCAGAATGTCCAGGCCTCCGAACCGGTCGACGACCGCGGCGAAGGCCCGGTCCACTTCGGCGGCCCTGGCCACATCGACGCCGATACCCATGGCAGATCCGTTGATCTCATTCGCCGTTCGTCGGGCGCCGTCCAGGTTCACGTCCAGGATCGCGACTCGCGCGCCTTCCGCGGCAAAGCGCTGGGCAATGGCAGAGCCGATGCCTTGCGCCGCGCCGGTGACAATTGCGGCTTTTCCGTTGAGCGGTTGTGCGTCCATGAGGATCCTTTCTACACCAGGTCGATGCCGAGCAAGCCGGCATTGACTTGGATCGGGTTATGAAAAACGGCCCCGAAGGCATTGCTCTTACTCTCCGGGGCCGATCAATATGGCGTGCCCAGCAGGATTCGAACCTGCGACCGTCTGCTTAGAAGGCAGATGCTCTATCCAGCTGAGCTATGGGCACACCTTAAGGCTGGCCTTAAACTTACAGCCATAAGTACGTAGAAATAATAGCTTTATATAATATGAGTGGGTTCTATACTCTCCGATCTATTTATATCCTCTTCGCTCTGTTTGGGTTTGTTTTGGCCAATTTTGGCCAATTTTGGGCACCAAATACGATAAATTATAGATCTTCTGCGCTAGATAGAAACGACGTAAACCCCGTTCTAATCTTAAAAAAATAGATATTCTTCTAAATCTTAACAAGGCCGGGCTCAATCATTCTCAAAGTCGACCATATCTGCCTGAGCGCCGAAATGTAAGGCAATGGAATGATCGTAATAATCGTCTGTGGTCTTTGGAGAGGTATGTCCAAGTAATTTCTGCACTATATCCAGGGGTACACCTTTGGAACGTAGATAGGTGGCATAGGTATGCCGTAGTGAGTGGAGAGAATAATATTCTGGCAAATCAGCGTCTCGGAGATATTTCTTGAACATATGGCTGACAGAATCTTTATGCCAGGACTTGTCTTTTCTATGTGATCCTCTTGATCTACTATTAGTTTCAGCAGATCCCAGACCAGATCCCTCTATCCATTGCCCAAACGTTCAAAAGTTCCAATTGTATCGAACCCTCCATGCTTTAGGTAGTCTGTTGATAAATTCCGCTAGACCAGAATTGGCCAGAGAATATATAGAGGCATCGAACCAATATTTTCGTGACGTAATACAACATACTAAACGAAATGGTGTAAGCCTCAATATCTACGAACCTAATTTGGCGGGCGGACTCACTTCTTTAGAGGCCGTCTGAAAACCATGTTTATTCTAAGCGAGTCGTTTGAGTAGCAAGTAAATCATGGCGATCTGAATCAACGCTTCGCTGTGGCGGGTCAACACTTCATAATCTCGGGCATGCCGACGAAAGTTCATCAACCACGCAAAGGTTCGTTCGACCACCCACCGTCGTTTGAGCGGTGTAAATCCATTTCCTTGTTTAGCGACGACTTCCAAGTCGATCTTATGCGTCTTTTTTAAGTCGGCTACCCACCCTTTGAGATCGGCTCCCGCAGAGCCGCCATCAACCCACAGCTTACGTAGCCTAGGTAGGCCGGGCGCAACATAGCGGGTCAACACCCGCTTCAAGCCGTCCCGATCGCCCACATCGGCGGCGGTGACTTCCACCGGCCGGATCCATCCCAAGGTATCTACCCACAGGTGACGTTTGCGTCCTTTGATCTTTTTGCCGGCGTCATAACCGATTGTTTCTCCTTGGGTTGCCGTCTTGATGGTCTGGCTATCGACCCCGCCGGCCGACGGGGTTGATAGCCGACCCTGCCGGCGGCGTTCCCGCTGGGTGAGTCGATCCAATATCGGCGGCCAGACCCCTTGTAGGCTCCAGCGGCGAAAGTAGTCATACACCGTTTTCCACGGCCCCAAACTCGCGGGTAACAAAGCCCAAGGACAGCCGGTCTTGGTCAGATACAAAAGACCATTGATGATCTGGCGTGGATCCCGCCGCGGGCGGCCCGGCCCGCCAGGAGGCCACGTCGAGGCGGGTAGTAACGGCTTGATTAGACGCCATTGCGCATCGGTTAGATCGGTGGCATATTCGTCGGCAGGCGTACTCATCATAGGGGCCTTTCTATTCAGATTTTGTGGTGAAACCTGAATATGGCCCGATGAGTACGCCGATTCAAATACGGGCTACATCAAGAGTTTTCAGACGGCCTCTGAGGCGGCCGGCGGCATAGCGCGGATCCTCCAGGGCCTTTAGCAGGGGCTCGACTGCCTGCTCTTTGGCCAGTAGCAACTCGTGCTGGGCGTTGAGCTGGTCCTCTGGGCTGCCGCTCAGATTCTCGATGTGGTCTTCCAGCGAGGGGCCGCAGGCAAGACATAGAAACACGGGGGGGAACAAGGGTAAATAGAATTGCATAAGACCAAAACAACGTAACTCGAAGCGACCTGTATCAAGGCTTCACCTAGATGATGGCTTCGATACGACTACAGGAACTCAATTTCGCAGTTTCTCAAGCAATTCTTTCCAAGTATTTGTGTTTTGTTTGTAGCTCACTGCGGCCATGAGTCCCTCATCAGGAGACTGAACCGCCAAAGCCCATCCAAGCCTTAGAAGCCGTCTGAAAACTCTAATTTTCATTTGATTCGTTTAAGTAGCAAGTGGATCATGGCAATCTGGATCAAGGCTTCACTATGGCGGGTCAAGACCTCATAATCTCGGGCATGTCGGCGAAAATTCATCAACCACGCAAACGTGCGCTCGACGACCCACCGGCGTTTAACTACGGTAAATCCGGAGCCTTGTTTGGCGACGACTTCCAAGTCTATTTTGTGCGTCTTTTTTTGGTTGGCCACCCACGTTCGGATGGCCTCGCCTTGGTAGCCGCCATCAACCCACAGCTTGCGTAACCGAGCCACGCCGGCGGCCTTCAAGCGGGTCAACACCTGCTTCAAACCCTCTCGATCCTCGACATCGGCGGCGGTGACCACCACCTGTCGAAGCAAACCCGACGGGTCCACCAACAGATGCCGTTTGCGGCCTTTGATCTTTTTGCCGGTGTCATAACCGGTTGTTTTACCATGCGTTGCGGTCTTAATCGTCTGACTATCGACTACGCCAGCCGACGGCATCGCAGCCCGGCCGCTCTGGCGGCGCTCCCTCTTGGTCAGCCGATCCAACACCAGCGGCCAGACCCCTTGCAGGCTCCAGCGACGAAAGTAATCATACACCGTTTTCCACGGCCCAAAACAAGCAGGCAACAACGCCCAAGGACACCCCGTCTTGTTCAAATACAAAAGGCCGTTGACAAGCTGGCGTCGATCCCGCGGCGGCCGACCCGGACCGTGAAGCCGCCAGCGCGGCGCGGGCAGCAACGGTTCGATCCGCTGCCATTGTGCATCGGTTAGATCGGTGGCATATTGCATACGCGGTGTACTCATCATACAAGCCTTTCTGTTCAGAGTTTGTGGTGAAACCTGAATATGGCTCGATGAGTACGCCCGTTCAAATGCGGCTACATCAGAGGGTTTTCAGACGGCTTCTTAGAGCTATTTGGATAGACCCGGCGTGTGGTATCGAATGACAAGCCGCGCAAGTGTTTAGTGACCCGCATTGTCCACAGCATAGATTACTAGTATCTCTAGCTTCAGTCCATATGCTCGTGCCAAGAACCCCTGTGCCTCTTCAAGGGAGCGGATGGGAATCTCTACGTCGTAATGGCCAGAAAGACCCGTCTCGTCCCAGATGACACACCCAAGAGCCAGTTCCAGTCGGTACGCTATCTCAGCCATACTAGCTCCAGTGATAGTGAGCATGTCTTGGGTCTTATTCGCGTGACTGCCAGCTCCCGGGGTCGTTACATCCTGCAAACGAGGGCTCTGTGCCGATAGCATCCATCCGTGGGTTGTCTCGCATATGACCTTTGTGCGCACACCAAAGGCGCTGGCGAAGATATCGGCCGCGCGTCGGTGCATCAACGCCAGGTCAACTCCGTTGAACACTACGTTTAAGTCTACAAACTCCTGTGGAAGGTTGCCGACTACCCGCACTCGCGTTGACGGCATGTCGTGTAGAAAACCTATGGCATCACCCAGGGCCAGTCCCTTGGCACCGGCTCTCAGCTTCTGAGTATCGGCGTCTACGCACATGCTCATCTCGCTGTTGCCCCCCTCTCCTTTGCCGATGGTGAGAGCGACCATCACCTCATCATCGCTGCGCTCCTGTAGTCGAGTTTCCGGCGGAGACTCGGATTGGGGAGCTGAGGGAAGCTCCTCATCGTTGAGTAACGCGGCGAGCATTTCGGGTTTGAGGGACGCCGGGTGCCCCACCCACCGAATGCGCCTGTCAACATCAATCAGGAACACATGCGGGATCGAACGCACACCAAAGGCGCCAAAGATCTCTCCATTGGGGTCGAGCGCCACGTAAGCATGCATGGGGCGCCGAGAGAGAAAAGCCTCGGCCTGGGTTCGTTCATCCATCGTCACGGCGATGAAAAAGATTCCTTGAACGCTGAATTGTTCACTCAGCGCGTTGAGATGAGGCACAGCGGCAGCGCATGGCCCACAGTGCGATCCCCAGAACTCAAGGACGATGCACTTACCCCCAAGACCGCCAGAGGGGGCGGAGTTCATCCAACAATCAATCGGTACCTCCGGAGCTTTCTCGCCTAGTTCAGCAGTGCCTGTCATTAGCTACCAATGTCCCGAAAAATCGATCCCTTGATTGTCAATTTCCATCTCCTGATTTGTGAGTGGGCCGCGGATAGGTGGCATAACGCTTTCTGCACAGATATACCGAATGAACCTTTGATTCCCTGTCCTGGCATGACCCCATAAAACTGGACAGGTTTGGATGTGAGTATTTTCTTTACCTCACCTCACCGAAGAGGTCTACATGTACAAGCGGATCCATTCCGCTTTAGCCTATCTGACACCGGCAGAATTCGAAGCCCAGTTTCATGCCGGGCGTTAGATCAAACACCACTAAAGGTGTCCAGTGTTATGGGGTCACTTCAATGATTCGACACCATCTATACTAGGAGATTATCGGATCGCTGCCATCCTTTTTGGATAAAGTCGAGATAAGTCGATGAGCGAGTTGCTCGTCGATCTGGGGGTGATCAAAAGCCATTCCAGGCCCCACGTGTGTGAGGACAATCCCTATTCGGAAGCCCACTTTAAAACCCTCAAATATCGGCCCGATTTTCCCGATCGATTTGGCAGCTTGGCCGATGCGCGCGGCTGGAGTCGGCCCTTTTTTTAGTGGTATAATGAACAGCATTATCACAGCGGATTGGGCTTACTCACCCCCGCCACCGTCCATTATGGACACCACCAATCGGTCCAGGACCAGCGGCAAGAGGTCCTCGACGCGGCCTTTGCCGCCCACCCCGAGCGCTTTGTCCGCGGCCGACCCTCCCTCCAACCCTTACCGGAGGCCGTATGGATTAATCCGCCCAAAGAATCAGGGGACTACCCCCGAAAATGCTTCACTAAATTCACCCACTGAAGTGTCTCAAAACCCTTGACACATTCCTCTATATAAGGCGGTATCTCAGGTTACGTCAACTCTTAGGAAAGCCACATTGGATGCCATAAACGCAACTAAAGCAAATAAAGTAAGCAAGAGTAAATCATGAGCCGTTGCCACAACCGTCGAACGTGCGGACAGATCTTCCATAAAAATGGGCACTGTCTCCGGTGGCACGGATATATGAGACATGCCCTCTGTCAAGCCCAGCAAGTGAAAACTTTCTGAATCGCTCGCATCCCTCTCCTTGATAAAATTCCGAAATACAGACTCAAATTCACCTGCGTCTTGGATAAACCGGTAATGCCGTGAGATCCCCGTGTCAGCCAAGGATTCGAGTGCGTACTGGAATACCCCGTACGGGGAGATGCGATTCAGTTTACGACCCCACTCGACTTGAGCCAACTGCTGTTGCAGAAAAACCTCTTCAAATTGATGCTCTACAGAGTACCATTCAGCGACGTAATCGGCGAACTTCTCGACATAATCAGCGGGCATTTTGCCCTCGGGATTGGGATTCTGCAGCCGGTCGATGCCATGTTTATGCTTCACAGCATCCACGGCATCCCGGCGTTCTTTCCATTGCAGATCCTTCATCTCGAAACTACTGCTGATGCCTGCCGTGGTATTGGGCAGGAGTACGATGAGCACGGTCCAGACCAGAAGCAAGATCACCAGACTGGCGGTTGGTCTCTCAAAACGTGATGAAACCAGAAGTCCCAGCCCCACGAAAAAAGCCAGGTAGAGCAACGCGGCTACGCCCATGGTCGCAAGTTTGAGTCCGATCTGAAGGGTTAGTATCATCGAGCCGAAAAGGGTGATGACCAACAGATTTACCAGCACCCCCAACGTTAGCGCCAAGGCCAGGACAAAAAAGGCTCCCAGGAACTTGCCACCCAGCACGGTAGTACGCGACACAGAGCCGCTGAGCAGAAGTGCAAGAGTACCGTTCTGACGCTCGCCACTGATACTGTCAAAAGTGAGCAGCACAGCCATCAAGCTGAGCACGAAACCGATGATGAACACCCAGTCGATCTCGACAAAGTCAGACACTACCCCTGAGGGAGGCAGCTCATTCGGGGTGCTGTATCTGAGAAACCAGGGGCTGTACAGCGTCAGACCCCAGTCAAATCTACTGATGCTTTCTCTGCTGCCCCCGTAAATAGTTTGCGGCAGATATTTATCGCGACCTGAAGCGCAAAAGACCAGAGGACTGGGTTGCTTGTACAGGACTCCAACGCCTTCGATATACAGGTTTGACAGGTTTCCAGCGCGGTTTTGTAAATGCTTGATACTATTCTGTCTGTTCTCTATGAAATCATTCATTTGTCGCTGAAATGGACCGCCGGCAAAGAGGATGCCGTTCAGCGCCAGGAGCACAACGGCTAATACCAGAGTCAGGGCAAAGCGCACGCTCATCAGGTGGTCCAGCAGTTCGCGTTTGAAGATAACCCACAGCACCATAAACCCCCTATGCAACCTCGCAACGCCGGAAGCGCCAGTAGGTGCCCAAAAAACAGAAGACACTGAAGGCGCCCAGGACCAACAGATTAGGAGCAGCGTAGGCCAGGCTCTGCCACAGGTTCAGCGGCGTCTCGTGAAAGCGGGGCAGCCCTTCCAGGGTAACCTTTTCTTCCTGGTCATTAAACCACTCGCGCGCAGAAAAATATCCTTCTTCTTCAAAGTGTTTGATCAACTGTTTGCGGTACTGCCGCGCATCTTCCAGGAAACGCCAGTAGTCCTCGCGATCGGTGCGCGCCATAATGGCGGTGGCATTCAGGAAGGCTCCGGCCGGCGATAGCAGCATCAGGTTGTGTGTCCAGGCTGCTGTCTCTCTCATGTATTCCTCCAATGGAGCCCAGGCTTCTGCCCAAATCTGATCGGCGTACCGGATACGTAGCTGCTGCGCCGCTGCGAAGAATTCCTTGAAGGTTTTTACTTTGCGCGCGATTTCTTCCGGCTTTTCGGGTTCTATAGGTGGGGACTCTCTGCCATGCTCGCGTATCCGTTTCTTGGATTCCTCTACCTGATCCGGCGTTCTGAAACTTCCTATCGTGTACCCCTTGGCACCACCCGAGCTTGAAGAGTGACCTCTCCAGCTGAACCTCGGACGTTCCGAGCCCGTTTTATCTTTGGACAAACTCTCCAACTCTTTTCTTAACAGCCTGCTCAATTCCCCCTGCAATGCATGGGTTGACTTTGCCTGTTCCCGCACCGGTGCCAGCGTATCCACGGTATAAGCCACGGCATTGGGATAGATCGCCACTGTACTCACCCAGATAAACATAGCGAATACTAGCGCGATGGCTGAGCGTTGGGTAAAGGTCGACAGGATCAAGCCGATGAAGTACATGGCCATCAAATACAACAGCGAGGTGGCAAGTATCGCCGCAATGCGCGCGAAATCATCACTCCCCAGGCTCAACGTCGTGGAGGTTTGCACAAAGAGCAGTGCCACCAGGAACCCTATCAGCAGGATCACACTCAGAATACTCAAATGTCCTACTGTCTTGCCCAGGAGCACCTGGTCCCGAGCCACTGAATTGGCCAGCATCAGTTTCAGGGTGCCTTCTTCCCGCTCTCCAGAAATCGCGTCGTAGGCGAACAACAACGCCAGCAGTCCCAGAATGATTTGCACGATCAGACTCAGGTCAATGGAGCGAAACACGACCATGTAGGGATTGGAGGTGGCCAACCACTCTGCCTGCACTGGCACTTCGTGGTGGGTGACCGCTACCTGATTCCCCTGCCAGCGATCCGACCCCACACTGAAGACGGCCAGTTGTCGCGGTTCCCTGAAAGCCTTGAGATCGTTGACCAGCTGGGCGTATACACCCTCCTCTTTTAGTTGTTCGTCGTACTCCTGCACGGCCTTTTGATAGGCCTCCCTTCGGGCACCATAGTCTTCGATTGACGATAGGATGCCGGCCGTCACGGCAACGATGCACAGAATCAGGCCTATGCCGAAACGATAGGTCAGCAAACTGGCTAAGAATTCCTTGCGTGCGATCATCCATACCATCACAAACCCAGTTCCGATTGGGGATTCCCTTCCTCTACCTGTTTTCTCCGGCTACCAGTTGGTATAGGAGCCGTCGTCTCTCTGCAGGCCGACGCCCGGACGCGGCCAGGGTTTCCCCGCCACGGCTGCCTCTTCGTCGAACTCCACGCCCAGGCCCGGGCGGTCGGGCGGCAGCAGATGGCCGTCGGCAAAGGGGACCTGCACCGGGAAGACATCGGTGTGGGTGGTGCCGGGGGGGCGCGGACATTCCTGCACCCCCACCAGGGGCGAGGACAGGCACAGGTGCAGGGAGGCGGCCGTGGCCACCGGGCCCAGGGGATTGTGCGGCGCCAGGTGGATGTAGTGGGCTTCGCACCAGCCGGCGATCTTGCGCGCCTCGCTGAGACCGCCGACGATGCACACGTCCATGCGGCAAAAGTCCATCAACTCCTCCTCAATGACCTGGCGGAAGGCCCACTTGCCGGTCCACTGCTCGCCCACGGCAATGGGCACCGAAGTATGCTGGCGCACCTGGCGCAGGCTCTCGGCGCTCTCGCTGCGGATCGGATCTTCGATGAAGAAGGGCCGGTAGGGCTCGACCCCGCGGCAAAACTGGATGGTGGCGGCCGGGTCCAGGCGGGTGTGCACGTCCACCAATATTTCGATCTCCTCGCCCAGTTCCCGGCGCACGGCCGCGACCTGCTCGATGCCGTAGCGCACTACGCGGGCCGGCTCCAGCAACTCGCCGCCCTGCGGGTCCACCAGGCCCCAGCGCACGAATTTCCAGCCAGCCGCCCGGGTCTGTTTGCAGCTGGCGAGAAGCTTGTCGATGTCCAGGGGGTCGCCGTTGTGCGGATAGCAGACTACCTTGTCGCGCACCCGGCCGCCCAGGAGCTGGTAGACCGGCACCCCCAGGGCCTTGCCCATGATGTCCCACAGGGCGATGTCCACGGCGCTCACGGCGGCGCTCTGCACCCCGCCGCCGGGGAAGAAACCGCCCCTGTACATCACCTGCCACAAATGCTCGATGCGAAAGGGGTCCTCTCCCACCAGGACGGGCGCCACGATGTTTACGACTTCGGCGACGGCCGGGCCGCGCAGGGACATGCCGGCTTCGCCGATGCCGTAGATGCCGGCGTCAGTCTCGACTTTGACGTAAATGCCGGCGTCCAGGACAAAGGGCTTGATTGCGGTGATTTTCATGCGCCACTCCTACAAGGTTACCACGCCTTTGATGTATCCCTCCACTTCGCCGGCGACCAACCTCTGCATAAACTGCGGGTACTCCTGCAGAGACACCACGTGCGTCACCAGCGGTCTGAGGTCAATGATGCCCTTTTGCAGCAGGATGATGGCCGGCGGGAAGGTGTTGCGCAGCTGCGCCGACGGACTGGAATTGACAATGCTCAGTCCCTTGGTATGCCAGGCGCTCGGGTTGAAATGGGCCTGCTCCCCCTTGATCCAGCCGAATAAATTGATACGCCCGCCCGAACGCACAATATCGGTGGCCAGATCCAGCCCCTGCTGCGCCCCGCTGGCATCCACCACCACATCGATGCCGCGCCCCCGCAGATCCTCCTGCACCTGGCCGAAGTCCGCAGCCGCCACATTATAGGCCTCGCTGGCCCCCATTTCGAGCGCCAGTTGCAAGCGCCTTTCATCGACGTCGAGGGTGATGAGCTGTTCGGCCCCCATGCCGGCCAGTCCCTGTAGCATCATCAGGCCCATAAAGCCGCCGCCGACCATGGCCAGGCGCTCGCCCGCGCGCAGCTGGCAGTGGTCGATCCCCGTGACCGCGCAGGCCACCGGCTCCACGATCCAGTGGGAGGCTTCCAGCTCCGTTTCTGGTATCCTGTTAAGCTGCGACGCGGTTGCGTTGCGCAAGCGCGCGAAGCCGCCGCCGACCACCTGCTGCCCCACTTCCATGCCCTCGACGTCCGGCCCCAGCTTGGCCACGTACCCCACGCCCTCGTGCCCGGGCGGGGCGGCAAAGGGGGCGTCGGCCCCTGCTTTGAAGGTCTGTATGTCCCAGGCGCAGATGCCGCAGGCAGCCACCTCGATCTGCACCTCGCCGGGACCGGGCTCGCCGACTTCGATATCGACCAGCTCGGCGCCGCCGCCCTCCTTGTAGCGCATGCTCCGGACTTTCATAGCTGCATTCCCTTCCGGTAAATGGATTGGATTAGAGCGCCACGCCATTCTTCTTTGTCGCCGGTGATGTCCACCACATTGCCGTCCGGATCCATCACCTTGAAGGCCAGTTCGGGGAGCTGGTCCTGGTCGATGGCATTGCGGCCCTTGACGGTTTTTTCCATGAGGGCACCCCACTCGTGCAGGCGTTGCCACACGGCTTCAAAGTCCTCGACGTAAATGCCGAAGTGGATGTACTCCTCGCCCTCTTCCAGGCGGGGACGCTCTTTGTCCCCATGCGGGAGCAGGGTGATGTTGATGGTGCCGTCGCTCAGGTCCATGGCGACCCCGCTGGGGCGGTAGTCGACGAATTTGAAGCCGATGGTTTCGTAGAAGCGGCGCGAGATTTCTACGTCGCGGCAACGCAGGGCGAGGTGGCGCAACAGGGCCATGGGGTCCTCCTCCGTTTGGTTGTTCCTTGGTGAATGGCTGATAATACTGGACCTGATCCGGGTTGTCAAGGAAGGCCGCGGATGGCCGACACAGGTCGCGGGGCTTCTGAAAAGTGCTGGCTTCTCAATCGTCAGTTAAGGCCACGCGCCCCCCGCTCCAGGTATCGGGCTTTGCGGTTGCCGTTGGCCAGAATCCCCCGGGATCTTCGGCCCACAACTCGCCGCACATCGAAGTAATCAGGCGCCACTCCGCCGCCCCGAAATCCGGCTCCGGATGGTAGAGAAAACGCTTCAGTCCCGCCCGCTGCGAAGCCGTCAGAATCCCGTGCAGGTCCCTGGCCGGCATAGGATCCCCGCCGTGCGGTTCGCGCCCCGTCGAGACCCAGGCAATCACCTTGTCCGCATCGCCGATGGCGTCCAGCGCCCGCCGCGTCTCGTTGTAGACCACCTCGCTGAAGAAGGCCTCCGGGAAGCCCATCTCCAGATCCATCAACGAGCTCACCCCGGGCAGATCAATGCCCAGAAGCGCCTGCACCACGGAGAAACAGTCCTCTTCCGTCAAAGGAGGATTCCACCTTTTAAGCCGTTGTACCCAGCGTCCGATCGTTCCGTACATGCCATCGATACCGCGGTGCCAGAAATAGTGTTTGGGAAAGATGTAGTCGAAGTAGGGCACCATCTGCTGGTAGTTTTGCCCGGTGAGGGATGAGAATGTCACGGCGCGCGGGATGCCGCCCAGCTCCAGTTTGCGGTCCACCCCTTCGAACCATCCTCGCGCCCGCTGCCACTCGAAACGCGAGATCTCCTGGCGCATGCGCAACCAGTAGAGCGCATCCTCGTTTATGTCGAAGAGCGTCAGGGCGCCCAGTACACCGCCGGCGGCGTGGTAGCGCACCAGATCGGGGGTGAGATTGTGCAAGCGCTGCCGCAGGTGGCCCAGGCCGCGTTGCAGGCGGTCGATCTCGGCGCCGATCTGGGCGAAGCGGTCCTCCTCCCCCGGCCGGAGCTCGAAGAGTTCACCGCCGTGGTGGAACTCCAGCTCGTAGTGGTTCTCGCCCGGTCCGTCGACAATGAAGCCCTGCACCTGGGGGAAGGTATTGACCAGATCCTGCACCGCGGCCGGGGAGCCACCTGCGCCGAAAATCAGAATCGGCCAGCCGCGCGCCGCGGCGTCGTCCATCATCGCCCGCAGCTTTTTCTCCTTTTCCAGATCGCGCGGCCCCGCCTCCGGGGCCTCCTCGCCGAAGGCGGCGTAGACCTTTGGGTCGGGCGCAAATGCCGCAATCCGCGCACCGTCTTCCTGGAGGAACTGCATGCGGCCGACGACGATGCCGCGCACCCCGCCCACCTCCCAGGCATCGAAACGCTGTTTGAACCCCTCCATCCAGTGCTCGAGCGGGCTGTCACTGCAGGTAAAAACCCAGAATTCCATCTTGAAATCTCCTTCTGTGTAAAGCGCAAAACAGATCTCATGCTTGCGCGAGGATTTCTCAAACTATCTCCGGCACTGTGCTTTGTCAATCGATTGTGTATATTGATTATCTGGGCCCTGACGATTTTATCAAAGGAGACGCTCGATCATGCTGTATCACAGATTGCGGGAACTGGAAGAAAAAGGCCAGACCATCCAGGTCGGCTTGATCGCCGCCGGGACCTTTGGCACCCAGATCGTGGCCCAGATGGCCAACGCTCCCGGCATGCGGGTCGCCGCCGTCGCCGAACTCGACCCCGAAAAGGCGATCCGCGCCTTTGGTCTGGGCGGCATTGAAAGGGATCGGGTGCTTACCGCCGAGACCCCCGACGACATCAACCAAGCCATAGCCTCAGGGCGTCCCGCCGTCACCCGAAGCGCGTCGGCGATGATGGAGAGCCGGGTGGATGTGGTGATCGAAGCCACGGGCCGTGTCGAGGTCGGGGCCGGACACGCCCGCTACGCCATTGGCCAGGGCAAACACGTGGTCATGGTCACGGTGGAGGCGGACGTGGTCGTGGGTTGTCAATTGAAAAGACTCGCGGATGAGGCGGGCGTCCTCTACAGCGCAGCCTACGGCGACGAACCTTCCCTGGCCGCGGAGTTGTGGGACTGGGCCCGGACCCTCGGGTTCAGGGTGGTTGCCTGCGGCAAGGGCACCCGCTTCAAGACCTCTTTCCGCAAGGCCAATCCGGACGATGTGCCGAGGATGTACGGTTTCACTGGTACGGACTACAACGCCCAGATGTTCGGCTCCTTCCTCGACGGCACCAAGCACGGCATCGAGATGGCGGCCCTGGCCAATATGAGCGGGCTGGTCCCCGACGTGCGCGGCCTGCACTTTCCCTGCGCCGATCTCAGAGAGATCCCCGATATCCTCTGCCACCGGGACAAGGGGGGCATACTCGAAAACGAGGGGGTCGTCGAGGCGGTCAGCTCCATTGACGAAAACGAGGTGGCGGTCGAGCGCAGCATCCGGGGCGGGCTCTACTGCGTGGTCGATGGCGCCACCCCTTTCATCGTCGAATCCCTCGGTTCGTACGGCGAGATCATCGGCCAGATCATCGGCCGGCGCAGCAACTACACCATGATCTACCGGCCGCAGCACTGGTGCGGCCACGAGATGCCCATAACCGTGGCGCGCATGGTGCTGGACCACCAGACCTGCGGCCAGCCCATGGGGCAGTTCGCCGAGGTCGTGGCCAGCGCCAAGAAATCCCTTCCCGCGGGCACGGTTCTCGACGGCGAGGGGGGCTACTGCGTGTACGGATTGATCGAAAAGGCGGCCGTGGCCCGGGAGGAAAACCTGTTGCCCATGGGGCTTTCTCAGGGGGCCGTACTGAAACGGGATATCCCCGAGGACGGGGTGGTGCGCTACGACGACGTGGATTTGTCCGATTCGCCGGCGCTGGAGTTGAGGCGGCTGCAGGACGCGGCGGTTGCCGAGTAAGGGCTCGTCGCCAATTAACTGGACTACTCGGCGGCGCTGTTGAATGGGCGACTCTCTGGCCAATGACTCACTTATTTCGTAGCGAACCCTAAGCTACTGCAACCACCAGAAAATCGCAGCGGCGGATATGGGCCAACTGGTGGATTGGGATGGACTCGACCTGCTGCTGAATTTGATCATAATTTACCTGAGAGGTTATGGCATTGGAAGGCTATGGCGGGTTTGTCCTGTGGCTCCTGGCCACGGTGGCCGGTGGGGGCGCTTTTGTCGTCCACCGATATGGCGTTGAAGAGATGGCGCACAAGCTGGGATGGGCGGCCTTTGTGTTTTTTATGGCCGCGGCTCTGGTGTGGATGTTCCGCGACACCTACGCCTATTACTTCGGCGCCAAGCGGGACGATCTGCGCATCTCCTACTGGGGTTCGTACCGCGAGCACGAGATGTGGGGCGATATCATCGCCGCGTTCGAGGCGCGCCACCCCGGCATTTCGGTAAAGGGCGAGTACATCACCACCCGCTACGATGAAAAAATCCAGCAACTCCTGCTGGCCGACGAAGCCCCCGATATCATGCTCTTCCAGGACGAGCCCATGCCGCGCTTCATCTCCAGCGGCAAATTCGCCGCGCTGGACCCGTACCTGGAGCGGCCGGATCTGCCCATCGCCCTGGAACGGGATTACTGGCCCACGTCGGTGGTGTCCTTCCAGGAGGAGGGCCGCACCTACGCCATCCCCATCTGGGGCGGCAACTGCCTGGTCATCTACAATCGCGCCGCCTTCCGCCAGGCCGGGGTAGCCGAACCGCCCGCCCGCTGGAGCACCGACGAATTCCTCGAGACCTGCCGCAGGATCACCGCCGATGTCGACGGCGACGGGCGCATGGACCGCTATGGCTTCCTGGTGCCTCACTGGGTCTACTGGATGCCCTTCCACTACGCCTTTGGCGCCACCTTTCTCGACCCGGGGCGCACCCGCTGGACCCTGTGGGGAGAAGAGGCGGAAGCCTCCTTGGCGTTGTGGCGCGATCTGCGCCACCGGTACCACGTGGCCCCGCACCGCGACGAGTTGACCGAGACCGGCAGCGTCGCCTTCATGACCGGGCGCGTGGCCATGTTCATCAGCGGGCCGTGGGCCATGCCGCCGCTCAACGAAGCCGGGGTGGACTACGATATCGCCCACATCCCTAGCGGCCCCGGGGGGCAGGGCACGCGCGTAACCTGGGATGGGCTGGCGCTGTTTTCGGGCTCGCGGAAAAAGGAGCAGGCGTGGAAGTTCATTCACTTTGCCACCAGCCTGCCCGTGGCCGAGATCGTCGCCCGCTACCAGCGCTCGGTGCCCGCGCTCAAGGCAGGTCAAGAGGCTTTCATCAAGGGCAATCCCCAGGTCCGGACCCGCCGTTTCATCGAAGCCATGGACTATGCCCGCTTTCAGCCCATCACTCTGCACTGGAACCTGATGAACCGCGAACTGGCCAGTGAGACCGACCTCTTGCTCGACGACCGTCAGACCACGCGCCAGACCCTGGCGCGGCTGGCGGACAACCCGCACCTCAAACGGCACTTTATCATGCCGGGGGAGAAAAATCCTTGAAGCGTCGGCCGCGCACCAGGCAAAGCCGCGAAAACCTCAACGGCTATCTCTTTGCCGCTCCCTGGCTCATTGGTTTCTTCGCTCTCACCCTGGGGCCCATGCTGGCCTCGCTCTTCCTGGGTTTTCTGCACTGGGACGGCATCAGCATGGACACCATAGCCTGGGTGGGTCTGGACAACTACGAGCGCGCCCTGGCCGATCCCGATCTGGGCCTCGCGCTGTGGAACACCGCCTATTACAGCTTCGTCAGCGTGCCGCTCGGCCTGATGGTGGCCCTGGGCCTGGCCATCCTGCTCAACCAGCCGCTGCGGGGCATTGCCCTGTTCCGCACCATCTTCTACATGCCGGCCGTGGTCGGCGGAGTGGCGACCATCATGATGTGGATCTGGGTCTTCAACCCGGACTACGGCCTGCTCAACTCGGCCCTGATCAAGATCTGTCGCCTCCTCGTCTTTTTCGGCCTGGAGCAGGCCGCCCAATGGGAGATGCCCCGGTGGATCTTCAGCGCTATCTGGGCCAAGCCGTCCCTGATCCTCATGAGTCTGTGGGAGACCGGCGCTTCCATGCTGATCTTCCTGGCCGCTTTGCAGAATGTCCCGGACGCGCTCTACGAAGCGGCGGATCTGGACGGGGCCGGGCGCTGGAAGAAATTCCTCCACGTCACCATCCCGCAGATCTCGCCGGCGCTCTTCTTCAACTTGGTCATGGGGGTGATCGGCTCGTTTCAGGTGTTCTCACAGGCTTTTTTGATGACCGATGGCGGCCCCAACAAAGCCACCCTGTTCTACGTGCTCTACCTCTACAACAAGGCCTTCGGCGATTTCGAGATCGGCTATGCCAGCGCCCTGGCCTGGATTTTGTTCACCATCATCATGTTCTTTTCCGCTCTTGTCTTCCGCTCCGGCAAGCTGTGGGTCTACTACGAGGGCGAGGATTGATCCGGGTTTGCGATGAAGGATACAACCACAAAATCGAGCCGCTCCTACAAGCTGCGCCGGCAGGCCTTCAGAGGGCTTCTCTATCTGTTGGCCGGCGCTCTTTCGGCCGTATTCCTCTTCCCGCTCCTGTGGGCCCTGGGCGCGTCTTTCAAACCTCTGATCGAGGTCTACCGCTTCCCTCCGAGCTTTTTGTACTGGCCGCCGCATTGGGAGAACTACCCCGAGGCCATTTCCAAGCTGCCTTTCTTTCGCTTCATGGCCAACACCTGCATCATCACCCTGGCGGCCACCGTCGGCCAGTTGTGCTCGGCCTCGCTGGCCGGCTATGCCTTTGCGCGGCTCGACTGGAAGGGGCGCGATTTCTGGTTCGTCTGCATGCTGGCCACCATGATGTTGCCCGGCCAGGTGCTGCTGATTCCGCACTATCTGCTCTACAAAAACCTCGGCTGGGTCAACACCTACAAACCGCTGATCGTGCCGGCCTGGGTGGGGGGCAGTGCCTTTTCCATATTCTTGTTCCGCCAGTTTTTCAAAGGCGTGCCCGGGGAACTGATTGATGCGGCCCGCATGGACGGCGCCGGCGAGCTGCGCATCTACGCCCACATCGTCCTGCCGCTGGCCAAATCGGTTTTGATCACGGTCGGGGTTTTGAGCTTCATGGGCAACTGGAAGGAGTTCATGATGCCGTTGATCTACCTGTCCGACTACCAGCAGTATCCCATTTCACTGGGGCTGCGGATGTACCAGCAGGTCGAGGGCGGTGCCTTTGTCCACTACTTGATGGCGGCCAGCATGGTGGCGTTGCTGCCGTTGCTGGTGCTGTTTTTCCTTTCTCAACGCTACATCGCCAAGAGTTTGTTGCTGACCGGTTCCAAGGGATGACGGTCTCCAAGAAGCCATTTCAAAACCTTCCGCCGGTCTTCACGTCCGTAGTCAGTGCCTTGAGGCAAGCGTCGTCGAGCGGCTGCAGCGGGGTAAAATCGCGGTTGTGGTGATGCCAGTCGCGTTCCGTGCCGGTGCAGGCATTGCTGGCGGCATTGTAGATCAGATACATGATCGCCCGCCGCCAGGGAGAGACATTGTTGGCCGAACCATGCAGGAGGCTGCAGTGGACAAAACAGACCGATCCCGCAGGTCCTATCAAGGCCTCGATGCCGTTTTCGGCGGCCAGCCGCTCCATGGTGGCTTGATCTATGTGCATCAGGGAATACCCTTTCCCTTTCGCGTCCTCGTGCAGCTTCGAGTCTATCAGGCCGAAACAGTGTGAGCCGGGCACGATCAGGAGAGGGGACTTGACCGCGGTGCAGTCGTCGATAAACACCGCGGCCAGGATGCAGCGCGGCTCGGGCATGCCGTCGATGATGTGCCACGGGGGGTAATCCTGGTGCCAGTCCCAGGCGGCCCCCCCGCCGAAGCCGTGTTTGGGATTTATGCGGCTCTGGTGGAGGTAGACATCGTCCTTCAACAGCTGGCGGACCGGGTTGAGCAGACGGGGGAGCAGGGAGAGGCAGCGGAAGGGTTCGGAGTAGATATGCGCCCCAAAGGCCAGCCGGGCGACGGTGGGATCTTCCTTTTCGCGTACCACTTCCGGTCCCTGGCGACGCAGGATTGCCGGCATTGCTTCTTGCAGAGCGGTCACTTCGTCGTGGTCCAGTAATTCCGGGAAAAACAGGTAGCCTTGTTGGTCGAATTGTGCGAGCTGGGCATCGTTGAGTTGCATGATGTTTACGTGTCCTTCTCAGGGTGGTGAACTTTCTACACCTGCGGAACGGCCACCGGGACTTGGTGCCGAGCCGATTTCAGCACGGCAAGGGCGACGGCCAGCGACCGGGTGCCGTCGCGGCCGTCTACCAGCGGTTCTTCCTCGCCCCGGACCACGCGGCAAAAGTGTTCGAGCTGGGACTGGAGGGGATCGGCCTGGGCAATTTTCACGCCCGACTTTGCCAGCGGATATTGCCAGCCCGAGCCCTCGTCCCCGGCATAACGCCATAGCTCCATGCGCGGAAAGGCCAGGGAACCCGAGGTGCCGAGAAAGTGGTAGCAGTTTTCATCGCTAGAAAAATAATACGGATTTTCATGCGTGGTCGCCTCGTACGACCAGGGGGAAGGGGTCGCGTCCGAGGCCAGAATCGAAGCCAGGGCTCCATGCTCAAAGGCAAGCGAGATGGTCAGGGAATCCTCGACACCGAGCTTGCGTACCGCCGAACTGAATTGGGCGTGGACCTGGCGGATTTCGCCACAGAGGAAGCGCAAGGTGTCGAGTTCGTGAATCAGGTTGATGAAGGTCGGGCCGCCACCCGGACGCCTGCAGCGCCACTCCACCTGGTAATAATCGGCCGGCTTCAACAAAGCCCACAGCATGGAAACGCCGACCAGCCTGCCGAGTGTACCTCCCTTGATGATGGAGCGCGCTTCTTTGATCAAGGGATTGTGGCGGCGGTGATGGCCGACCAGGATCTGGATTCCACTCTCATCGGCCACCCTGACGATGCCCTGCGCTTCATCGAGGGTAGCGGCCATCGGCTTTTCGATCAGGAGGTGCACGGAGTGTCTGGCGCAGACCCTGGCACCGGCTGCATGCAATCCGTTGGGAGTGGCCACGATCGCCCCTTCCGGCCGCTCGCGTTCGAGCAACTCTTCGAGGTTCTGGTAGAAGGGGACCTCGAGTTTTGCGGCAAGGGACCTGTGGCCGGGATCGACATCACAGATGCCTGCCAGGTCACATGCGCTGTGGGCCTTGATGAGGGCTGCGTGTTTTTTGCCGATCAGGCCGGTGCCGATGACCGACAATTTTACCGGTTTTATACGGGGCATGATCTTCCTGGAGATTGGCGAGTTAGGTGCAAAGGGTCTCGAAGGCCTCTGCGGCTACCTCCAGGGTCTGGTCGATGTCCGCGGGAGTATGGGCCAGGGAAAGGTAGAGCTTCTGGCCCGAGACAAAGATGCCGCGGCGCAGCAGCTCCGTGTTGAATTGCTGTTTGGCCCGGGCGTCGGTTGCAAGGCCGTCGGCGTAGGTGCGGACCGGCCTGCACCCGAATACCGGCTCCAGCACCGGGCCATCGCCGATGACCTGGAACGGAATATCCAGATTCCGGGCTCGTTCCTCCAGGCCCTGACGGAGGCGGTGGGCGGTTTCGTAGAGCCGGGGATAGACCCCCTCTTTCTCCAGTTCGTCCAGGGTGGCCAGCCCGGCTGTGGTGGCCACTGGGTTGCCATTGGTGGTCCCGCTCACAAAGACGAAGGAGGGCTCGCCTTTGCGTCTGGGATCGGCGCAGCCCATGATGTCGGCGCGACCGCAGACCGCGGCCAGGGGATACCCGCCGCTGATGGTCTTGCCGTAGACTGCCAGATCCGGCACCACGCCGTAGCGCTCCTGGGCGCCGCCCCAGGCCAGGCGAAAACCGGTGACGACCTCGTCGAAGATCAGCAGGACATCGTGGGCCTGGCTGGCTTCTCTGAGGGCTTCTAGAAAACCGGGCTCCGGAGCAAGGGCGCGCTGCAGGGGTTCGACGATGACCGCGGCCAGATCGGCGGCATGGGTCCGGATCAAATCCACGGCGGCATCGGGCTGGTTGAAGGGGGCCACCAGCACGGTCTGCGAGACGCCCTGCGGAATGCCTCCGGAATCGGTGATGGGCGCGGGATAATCCGATGGCCTGGCCGAAGAGGCGCTCTGCTGGGCGTAGTCGTGGGCTCCGTGCCAGCCGCCCTCGAATTTGAGGATCTTTTCCCGGCCGGTGAAGGCCCGGGCCAGGCGCAGGGCGGTGAAGGTCCCTTCGGTGCCGGAGGCGGTAAAGCGCAGCAGCTCGCCGCAGGGTGAGGCCTCCACGATTCGCTGCGCCAGGTGCACGGCGGGTTCGTTGAGTCCGTAGAAGGTCGAGCCGAGGCCCACCTGCCGGCGCACGGCCTGGACCACGGCAGGGTGGGCGTGGCCCAGGATCATGGGACCGGAGCCCATGACGTAGTCGATGTACTCCCGGCCATCCACATCGTAGATGCGGCTGCCCTCGCCGCGCTGGAATACGGTGGCCACCTCGTCCGGCAGCCGGAACATGCCCAGGCAGCCGCCGACCAGGAAGTGTTCGGCCTGGTCGAGGAGTTGGCGGGTGTTTGGGGTGGTCATTTTTTTGGCCTTGTTTTAGGGGGTAAGTACTGTGCACGAGCAACGACGGCCGTCCGGGGACCTTGCCCGGCCTCGGAGTTCGGTCTACACCCGGTAGCGCTCGACCGCGTCCAGGGCCAGGTCCGCGCCCAGACCGGGTTTTTCCGGTATCTTGACGTAGCTGTCCTCTACCTTCAGAGGCTCCTGCAACAAATCGTGCTCCAGCAGAGGTACGAGGGAGACGTGGCCCAGGGTAGCGTTGGGGATGGCCGCGGCCAGGTGCATCATGAAGAGCAAGGAAACCCCCGTGGCTTCGGTGCCCAGCTGCATCCAGAAAGGTTTGTTCCGGGCGCCGCAGATATGGGCGTTGCGCATGGTGCTGGCGACTCTGGCGCCCAGGATGAAGTAGTCGTAGGCCTCCGATTGCAGGGCCTCGATGGGTTCGGGGGCGCCCATGTGGTGCGCCAGGGGATAACCCAGTTCTTGCTTGAGGGTGCGGTAGCCTTCAATGTCGCTCTGATTGATGGGGGATTCCAGGCAGTGGACCTGGGGGTATTTTTTTAACTCCCTGCCGACCGAAAGGGCGCGTTCGAGGGTGCCGAAGGTCTGGTTGGCGTCGATGGTGAGTTCGTAGTCTTCCGGGGTCACCTCTGCTATCGCGGCCACCTGTTCCACCACGTCGGTGTGGGCGCGGCGCTTGAACTTGTGCACCTTTAAGCCCTTCTCCAGAGCGATTTTTGCTTCTTGCCGGATTACCTCGGGCGGGAAGCAGTGCGACCAGTAGGCCATGGGGGCGCTCTCCCGGCTCGGGCCCAGAAGCCGCGCGATGGGCAGGCCGAGAAATTGGCCCATGAGATCGTAGAAGGCGATCTGCAGGGGACCGGGACCGTCATCCATAATGAACTCGAAGGGGCTGCGGCCCACGTAGGTCTGGAGCTGGTCATCGGAGAGGGCCGTGCCTTCGCCGACGCCGATCAGGCCTTCGTCGGTGTGCACCTGGTAAAGGGAGTCCTGCACCGAGGGAGGCGACGAGTCCTTCCACGTCTGGTAGAACTCGTCTTTCTTTTCCTGGAATTCCTCGTCCGTGGCGCGGTTGCCCAGATTCCAACCCTTTTGCAGGTGCTCGCGGACCCGCTCCTGATAGGGGATGTGCAAGGCGATGTGTTCTATGCGGGTGATTTTCATGGTCTTTCCTTCTGGCTTGGAAGGCCGCTAGACAACTTTCAAATATTCCTGCAACGCTTTCACCCAAAAATAAACATCCAAGGATGTGTACAGTCAATGCCCGTTCCCACGACCTGTACACTCAATCCCCGTATTCAAGCAACACCTCCACACCCTTCAGCAGGACCGGGCCGCGGCCTTTGCGGTTTGCCGTCACCAGGCGGATTTCCAGCTCGTTATCTCCCTGCCTGAGAGGGGGACAATCCACCTCGTACTCCACGCTGACGCCGGACTGTTTCACCTCCGCGATCCGCACCGGATAGTGCTCCCAGAACCGCGCCTCCACTTCCCGACGCATCCAGCCGTCAAAGCAAACCCGGCTCGAGTCCCAGGGAAGGGCCTCCTGGTTGAGTTGCACTTCGAGCTGGTCGTCCGGCGTCAGGTCGTCGAGGCGCAGGGTCAGGACACAGCGGTTCGGGAGGCGGGCCGCCCGCCCCTCTCGCAGATCGTCCGCCACATCGAGGCGCAGTACGGCGCCCCGGTCCGCGAGGGTTTGCTCCAGCGCCACGGGCAACTGGGCGGCCGGGCTGCCGTAGCGGAAGGCGGCCTCGATATTGCCGACCGGATAGGCGCAGTGGTAGGGGGTGGTGAAGCGGCCGGTCTGGTCGAGTTCGTAACGCTTGTCCAGATGCTTCAGGACCTCCGGGTCGGCCAGCTGATGCAAAACCCGTTTATTCCACTCGGGTCCCGCGGTGTAGAAGTTGTAAAGGTAAATGCCCGAGGCCCCGGCGGCCCAGAAGCGGCTGGCGATGGCCCGCAGGTTCTTTTCGTCGGCGTGGCGAGTGGCCTCGATGCAGCCGTACACCGGGATGCCGCGGTCGGCGCCGGCCACGACGAATTCCTCGATCGGGGTTTCGCAGGGGATGAAGCCGCCGCCGGCCACGACGACGTCCACCAGGCCCTCGGCCATCCACTGCGCCACGTCGAGGCCGATCCGGGCCGAGTCCGCCAGGGTCGGGGGCACCCGGACCGCCAGCTGGAGGGCGGTGTCCTCGTGGTCCATGCGGGCGCGCACGTGGCGCAAAAGGTCGGTCATGTGGTGCCGGTTCTGGTAGGCTTCGGTGGTGCGGAAGAAGGCGGGATGGCGCATGAAGTCCAGTTCCACGCCGTCCACCTCAAAGCGCTCGAATACCTCGCAGATGATGGCGGCCCGGTGCTGGCGGACCTCGGGAAAGATGAAATTGAGGCCGGTGCGGATGCCGTACTCGATGCTGCCCGCGGGCAGGTTTTCCCCCGGGCGGCCGATCAGGAGTTCGGGATGCCCGCGCCGGAAGCGGCCCCAGCCCGGGTCGGAGGGTTCAATATCGTAGTGGCTGTTCATGCGGACCCGGGGGAAAAACGGCATTCCCGCCTCGCGGCAGAGTTTGCTCAGGGCGGTCAGGGGTCCGCCGCAGGTCTTTATGAGGTGGCGGATGTTGTCGGCGGCCCTTCGGTCCGCACCAGGTTCGTCGCCCAGGGCCTCGCCGATGATTTCCCCTATTTCGGTCTCGAAGGTGTAGACCTCGTGGTCCCCGGTGCTCCACGACAGGACGGCCGGAATGCCGGCGTAGGCATCGATCATTTTCTCCTTGATCTCCCCCAGGCTCAAAGGGGGTTGAGCGGCGCTCAAGAGCCATCCGTCGTCGGTGCAGATGATCGGCGGGAGTTTGGTTTTGGCCAGCATTTTTATCCTTCTGTGCGGCGAATCCGGCGCAGGAGTTTCTGCTCGCGCGGCGACAGGGTCTGGTAGAACGACTCTTTCAAAAACGGGGTTTCCTCGTTGGCTTCCAGCCGCTGGTGCCCTTCGTGGGAGTGCCAGGGGCGGTTGTGCACGATGACGGCAAAGGGGCGGGGTTCGTCGGTGGGGTTGGGGGTACCGCGGTGCACGGTGCGCGGGTCGGAGATGAGCACGTCGCCGGCTGCCAGTTCCAGGGGTTTGACCGGGAGTTCGCCGGCTTCGGCCCGGGCCAGGGTCTCGGCCCGGGGCAGATGCTGGGTGCCTTCGGCCACCTCGAAGGGGCCGTTCTCCAGGGTCATCGCGCCAAAGGTGAAGCGCACCGAGAGCAGGACCGGTGGGTGCTTGTGGGCCAGGTCCTCGGGGAAGAGGAAGGGGAGATCGGCGTGGAAGCGCTGGTACTCCGATCCCTTTACAGGGGTGTCGGTGCCGTAGTAGGAGATGTGCATGTCCTCCCCCAGGATGCGACTGGTGATCCGGATGACGGTGTCGTCGTCGAAGAAGGCGGAGTGGTAGAAGGGCTTGGCAAAAGCCAGGCCGATGGCCCAGCGGTTGGGGCCGCGATTGCCTTCGGGGATGCGTTGGGCAACCTGGTCCAGCAGGGGCAGAAAACCGCGCCGACATTCTTCGAGTTGGGGGCGGGGGAAGTGGTCGCGCAGGATGCAGTGGCCAACGTCCAGGATGTCCTGGACGCACGAATCGATATCGATGTCCATTGTTTATCCTTTTCTGCTGAAGGCATCGGGCCTGGCGCTGTCGGAGGGCCAGTAGCCGTCGGGGGTGGGTTTCCATTGCCTGCCGCACAATCCGGAGATGACACTCCATTCAGCTGCGCCCAGATCTGGATCCGGCTGAAAGAGGAAGCGCTTCAAGCCCGCCTCCTCCGAGGCGGTCAGGATGCCGTGCAGATCCCTGGCGGGCATGGCCTCGCCGCCGTGTGGACTGCGACCGGTGGACACCCAGGCAATCACCTTGTCGTCGTCGCCGATCGCTTCCAGGGCACGCCGCGTTTCGCCGTAGACGACCTGCGAGAAAAATTCCTCCGGAAACCCCAGTTCCATATCCGCCAGGGCTTGCACGCCCGGGAGTTCCAGGCCCAGAAACGATTTTACCACCGCAAAACAGTCCGCTTCCGTCAGCGCCGGGTTCCAGTCGGAGACCTGCTGGGCCCAGCGAGCCATGGTCCCGTACAAACCGTCGTTGCCCCGGTGCCAGAAGTAGTGCTTGGGAAAGATGTAGTCGAAAAGGGAGGCCATCTGGCAAAAGTCGTGGCCGGTGAGCGAGGAAAAAGCGGCCGTGCGCGGAATCCCCCCCAGCTTGGTCCGGCGCGTCATCCTGTCCATCTGGGCGCGAACGGCCTCCATGAATCCAAGCGTGGTTTCCCTGCGGGCGCGCAGCCAGTAGAGGGCATCCTCGTTGAGATCGAACAAGATCAAGGCAGCCAGCATTCCGCCCGCAGCATGATAGCGCACCAGCTCGGGCGTCAGGTTGTGAAAGCGCTTGTTCAGGTGGTCCATGCCGCGGGCCACGCGGTCGATATCCACGCCACTGCTCTCCAGGCGCCAGCGCCTGAGGCCGTCCAGTTCCAGCAGGGCCTCGCCGCGGTGGTAGGCCAGTTCGTAGAATAGTTCGCCGGGCTGGTCCAGGATGACGCCGTGGGCCTGGGGATAGGCGTTCACAAGGTCCTGGATCCCGGCGGCGACCTCCACCGCACCGTAGGGATCTTCCTCCGGGGGCAGACCGCTGACGATGTTTTGTCCGCGCTGGTAGAGCAGCCGCAGTCCATCCCTGGAATCGAAGATCATGATGTGCCAGCCACGGGCGGCGGCGTTGTCCAGCAGGGCGTGAAGCTGCTTCTCCTTATCCAGGTTGCGCGGCGTCTCTGGAGGGGGGGTGATGCCAAATGAAGCATATACCCTGGGGTCGGCGGGGAAGGAGGGCGTCAGTACATCTCCCCACAGCGGCATGCCGGAACCATCCTCCTGCACAAACCACAGCCGGCCCACCACGATACCGCGCACCCCGCCCTCCTCCCATGCATCGAAGGTGCGCTGGTAGTCCGTCAGCCAGTGCTCAAGGGGGTTGTGGACGAAAATCCACGGCTCCATGAGTGAAACTATTTTCTCCTATATCGGCGATCAGCGATCGGCCGGAAGGCAGCCCCTACCGCCTGACAAAATCGGCGGTTGGCCGAAAGGGGACATTGCCTCTGGGGTTTTGTGAGTCCCAGAAGGCTGAGAGACCTTTTTCTGGTGCTCGGGCTCGCCTCAGGTGCTGCCCCGAAAATCGGCCGGCCTCCTTAGTCTATTCCCCACCTCAACCCCCCCACAAAACACCGCCGGCAACATCCTCTTCCGGCCTCAGGCCTGGCATGTTATCGCAGTTTCGTCATGTACTGATAGTCCTGGATCCGCGTCCTGAGGATCGGTGATACGGTTTTCAATATGCAACTTTCTACATGGGACGACAAGTCTTATACTTTAAAAAGGCTTCTGAGGGGGCTGGATGGAGATTTTTTGGCAAAATGAAGGAATAAATAAAGAAGGAGGCTGTAGATGTTGTCAACCGAAAACATGGGTGGAGTAGTCATTGCCCCGGATCAGTTGGAAGAGATGCAGGCCGGCGACTATATCCTGCATGCCCGCGACGGCAAGCTGAGCAAAGTGGAAGTGGAGAAAACCAGATTGCCCCTGGATCCTCAAGGCCATACCCAGAGATTGGGCCTGGTTCTGGCGCCCGATGGCACCATCTATGCTTCGCAACAAAGCATCATCTCGAAATCCACGGACGGAGGAAAGACCTGGGAACACCTCGAGAGAGATCCCGCTACCTTCGGCTTCAATGGGTGGCTCCTGCAGGTCAATCGAAAAGGCAGACTGATCAATGTAAGCCAAAGCGAAGAGGAGGGACCGACCACGACCTGGATCTCGGATGATGAAGGCGAAACCTGGGAACAGATGGGCCAGATAGAGATCGCGCCCTGGAAAAGGGCCGTGGCCGGTTCGAGTATAACCCGCCTCAGTAACGGCAAATTGCTGCTGCCCATCAAAAGACGGGAGGAAGAATTTTACCAGGGTGCCAATCCCACCTATGTCTTCCGCTCCGAGGATGGCGGTCGGAACTTCGATCAGCGCTCCTTTTTGTCGGACTACGGCAACGAGGTCAACATCGCCGAGCTTTACCCGGGGCGGCTCCTGGCGGTCATCCGCTACCAGCCCGGACCGCCCGACCAGCCGCAGACCAACAAGACGGTCTTCCTGGCCGACTCGGTGGACGACGGATCAACCTGGACCAATCTCCGCCAGTTGACCACGGAAAACGGCCAGTGCCATGGTGCCGCAGTAGGGCTTTCCGGCCACCGGGCGGTCGTGGCGTACGATCACCGCTATCCCCGCGAACTCGGCAGCGGGCGGGCCATGGTCAGCCACGACGATGGCCAGCATTGGCCGGACGAAGTCTACTACCTGTGCCATGGAAATGCCGCCGGCTTTCCCCGGCATATTACCCTGGATGGAGAAGAAATCCTCACCCTGATAGGCTCCTGCTACGGCGATGTGAGCGGTTGGGATAAAGCGATTGGGCGCTCTTACTTCTGCATCATACGCTGGCGGCCGGTTTAGTCGTTCGACCCAAATCGCATCGGGTGAGGCTCAGCAGGGCCAATCCACGGCAAAGACCATGGGATCTGGACGGAATGTGAACCAGCCGCCAGAGACCGCGCAATCCGTCGACAAAATGTTGTTGACGCGGACTTGAATCTGAATGGGAGTGTCGCCCAACTGGCCATCGCCCTAAAGGCCGTGTTTGAAGAGGCTATGGAGCCGGTCAACGAAAACATGGTTGAACTGGAAAAACGGATGGTAGGGATGGAGAAGGGGATGGGCGAGATGGAGGAACGTCTTAAAGCGCATATCGATGCGCACATTGACACCACGAACCAAAACCTGCAAGCCCAACTGGCGGCGCACCGCCTGGAGGTCAAAGACGAGCGCCAGGCGCAACGCAGCGCCGTTGCGGCGCTGATCGGCCCGCAACCCTGAGGGCCCGGCCCGCCCGACCCGCTTTAAGGCGCGCTGGGCACCGCCTGCCGTTTTATCCGGCCCCAGGTGCTCGGCTCGACGTTACTACCCTCATCGGCGTCCCCCGCACAGCGAAAACCCACATCCTTATGCCCGTGGGGCAACGTGGCCCCCCCGGTGCGCGCCGGGGAAAGTATACTGGGGGGCGAGAGCCAATCTCCGCCTTTCGTTTGGGCATAGCTGTTGTATACCGGCGCGTATCCCGACCTTTTTACAGGCTTGTCTCTATGGTAGTGTTCCTGCACGTATTCCGATACATTCCCGATCATATTCAGTGCCCCGTAGGGCGAAGCGCCGGCCGGGAAGGCATCCACCGGCGCGGTATACCGAAAGCCATCTAGGGAAGCGGGGGCAAAAGCCCCAAAGCTAAACTCGGCGTACTTTCCGTAGTTGGCCAGAGAAGGATTCGGCTCTTCGTTGCCCCAGGGGTAGAACCGCCCGTCCGTACCGCGGGCCGCTTTTTCCCATTCCAGCGCGGTAGGCAACCGCAAACCGGCCCACCCGCAATAATCGACGGCATCTTGCCAGGTCACCCCCACGACCGGCAGCTCCGGCTGAAAAAGTTGATCCGCCTCGTCCCACAAGGTAACCGAGTACCGCCGCTTGCGGCCCATCGCTTCCAGAAAGACGCTGTAGTGCTGATTGCTCACTTCGTACTGGTCGATCCAGAACGATTCCAGATAGACGTGCTCAGTGGCCACGCCGCCCCAGCGGCCCGGCGTGCCGCCGGCCCAAAAGAGCCCCGCCGGAACAAACAGCAAGGTATGCTGAGTACCCGCCGGCGTGGACCAAGCCCGCTCCACAACGGTGTACTCGTCGCTTTCCCACGGGCGGCCCCACAGTTCAGGGGGGGGCTTGGGCGGCTGCGCCTCTACAAGGCTTAGGAGGATACAGCCGCCCAACAGGCACCCTGCACCGATTCGCAGCATAGGGCTGTTCCCTAACTTCAGGTCAAAATGCTGGAAAGCTTGTCCATATAGTCTTGCTGCTGAGCGATGGTCCAATAGTTCCTCGGCGGCGTCTTGCTCCAATTACTCCAAAAACCCAGGCTGTCTTGCCAGGCCGATGTGGGAGGCAAGGTCGTCGGATTGCGCATATTGTCAATCGTACTTGATAACCGCCCGATGCGCCCATCGGCCGAATCGGGATCGTTGACGTTGGCCGGAAAGGGCGGCATTTGCTGCAAGACAAAGTAATAATCCTGGGGGACGCCGTCCTGGCTAGCGGCCTCGTCGGCCCAGGCGTTGCGCTTGAGGTCCGTATGCGCGACCAGATCGTGGGTGCCCAACTCCCACACGATGTTGGGTTTGGTATACGACCTCAAATCGAGGGTATACTCGGTTATCGGGGCTTGTATATGGCTCTATCCGTTGCAGAAATTCGGCGGGAGTTTCTTCACGATAGGACTCTATCAAATAAAACTCTGAGCACCTGGTAAATCTTTCTGGAAATAAGTCGGAGGCATACTGGCCGACTGCTTCAAACAATTTGCTCAGCTTGTGACTATATTTCTTCGCCGATTTACCATTTAACAGAAGAGATGCCTTGAGGTATTTCTCGATTGCTTGTCCGGCCGCCCAGAAAAACCCGTTGGCCATTTGTTCGTGATGGCACATCCGGGCAAGAATATAATCGCGGTCCGCCATTTCTACGAATAAATACGTGACCACGTCGTTCTTTAGCACATCAATATGCATAATAGTTCCCTTTTTCATCCAGGGGGAGACGGATCGCTACAATCGTAGTATCCGGGCACATGGTTTCAGTCCACTCCCCCCACTGGATCGATAGTACCTCTTCTATTCTGAAAAACTAGCTATCAATATCTCCTTTAAGAGTCTCTAACAAAACCTTGGAATCGCGTATAGGCTTCATTATATTCTTATCCTCTTCGGTATTGCTTCTACCGTCTTGATATGGAGGTGTTTTTGATGGCCAAGCCGTTACTCGACGATGGGTTATGGGCCTTGATTGAACCGGTTTTGCCCCCCGTAACCGTTGGCCCCCAAGGGGGGCGGCCTCGGCTGGATAACCGTAGGGTGCTGACCGGCATTCTCTTTGTGCTCAAGACGGGTATCCCTTGGGAGTATTTGCCTCAAGAGATGGGGTGCGGTTCGGGGATGACCTGTTGGCGTCGCCTGCACGCTTGGCAACAAGCCGGGGTCTGGAAAAGAGTCCATCATATCCTGTTGAACCGACTGAGGGCCGCCGACCGGATTGATTGGTCTCGTGCGGTGGTCGATAGTGCCTCGGTGCGGGCGGTTGGGGGGGGGCGCACACCGGTCCCAATCCGACGGACCGCGGCAAACCCGGTAGCAAACACCATGTAATCACCGATGCCCAAGGGGTGCCGTTGGCGGCGGGGGTGACGGGGGCCCATCGGCATGATGTGACGCAGCTGTTGCCGTTGGTGGATCGCATACCCCCGGTGGCCGGTCGGGTCGGCCGCCCGCGTCGTCGGCCGGATCGGGTGCAAGGGGATCGGGCCTATGATTCGCAAGCCCATCGGCGCGCCTTGCGTAAGCGGGGCATCGGCTCGGTGTTGGCTCGGCGAGGGCAAGCCCACGGCAGCGGCTTGGGCGTCTATCGGTGGGTGGTGGAACGAACGTTGGCATGGTTGCACCAATTCCGTCGGCTTCGAGTCCGCTGGGAGCGACGAGGTGATCTCCATGAAGCCTTTCTCGACATCGGATGTATTCTCATCTGTTGGAAGTACCTCAAAGAGTTTTGTTAGGGCCTCTAAGCCTCGACGGCCGAAGCGGTACAAGATTTACCCGAACAATCCGCTGAAAAGAGTAGCAGGGTGGATCTGAAGGATTACGACGGTCCCAACGCTTCCAGGTTTACCCCCATACCGGCTTCAACCAATCCTGGGGGACGCCGTCCTGGCTAGCGGCCTCGTCGGCCCAGGCGTTTCGCAGCGTGTCCGTATGCGCGACCAGATCGTGGGTACCCAACTCCCACACGATGTTGGGTTTGGTATACGATCTCAAATCGAGGGTATACTCGGAATGGGCATGCACCGATCCCACGGGCGCGTACTGCGGCGGATAGACCAAAAACTTCAGCGAACCTGAAACGGCGGCTAGCTTATCCGACAGATGGCCGATCATCTTTTGCTGGGCCTGGATTTGAAAATTGACCAGGTGCGGGTAGATGAAGGCATTACCGCGCGCTGGGCACCGCCTGCCGTTTTATCCGGCCCCAGGTGCTCGGCTCGACGTTACTACCCTCATCGGCGTCCCCCGCACAGCGAAAACCGACGTCCTTCCTCAGTCTAGCCCGACCGGGGCTATATCCTTCTTCTCCACTTCCGCGCGAGATCCAAAGTAGTGATTGGGGCTGTCTCCAACTCCCGCCTCTCACTTGGATTTTATCCGCGCTTACTTGTACGTATTCCCCAACGTTCCCGGCCATACTGAGCGCCCCGTAGGGGGAAGCCCCCTCGGGGAGGGCATCCACCGGCGCGGTATACCGAAAGCCGTCGGTGCCGTCGGGGGCAAAAGCCCCAAAGCTAAACTCGGCGTACTTTCCGTAGTTGGCCAGGCCGGGCCGCGGCTCTTCGTTGCCCCAGGGATAGATCCGCCCGTCCGTGCCACGAGCAGCCTTCTCCCATTCCAGCGCGGTAGGCAACCGCAAACCGGCCCACGTGCAATAATCGACGGCGTCTTGCCAGGTCACCCCCACGACCGGCAGCTCCGGCTGAAAAAGTTGATCCGCCTCGTCCCACAAGGTAACCGAGTACCGCCGCTTGCGGCCCATCGCTTCCAGAAAGACGCTGTAGTGCTGATTGCTCACTTCGTACTGGTCGATCCAGAACGCGTCGGTCCAGGCTTGTTCTCTGGGCATCTGGTTTCGGGGCCTTCCTCCTCCGACCCAAAAGGAATCGGCCGGAACAAATACCTGGACATGGCTCACCCCGGCCGGGGTAGGCCATGTCCGTTCCACGACGGTGTACTCGCCCCTTTCCCACGGGAGGAAATATCTGGGTAGTTGCGCCGTTGCCTGGGATACAAAGACGCAACCGACCAGGTACCACATACAGATTCGGACCATATCATCCCACCAAAACGCGTTTGAGTTCGTCCATATAGGCTTGCTGCTGGTCGGCGGTCCAATAGTTCCTCGGCGGCGTCTTGCTCCAATTACTCCAAAAACCCAGGCTGTCTTGCCAGGCCGATGTGGGAGGCGAGGTCGCCGGATTGCGCATGTTCGTCAAGGTGGTCTCCAGCCGCCCGATCCGGCTCATCGACGAATTCGGGTCATTTTCCCCGGCTGGAAAGGGCGGCATTTGCTGCAAGGCAAAGTAATAATCCTGGGGTCCGCCGTCCTGGCTGGCCGCCTCGTCGGCCCAGGCGTTGCGCTTGGGGTTCGTATGCGCGGCCAGATCGTGGGTGCCCAACTCCCACACGATGTTGGGTTTGGTATACGATCTCAAATCGAGGGTATACTCGGAATGGGCATACACCGATCCCACGGGCGCGTACTGCGGCGGATAGACCAAAAACTTCAGCGAACCTGAAACGGCGGCTAGCTTATCCGACAGATGGCCGATCATCTTTCTCTGGGCCTGGCATTGAAAATCAACCAGCTTCGGATAGACCGTCCGGCAGTGTTGATAGGTCGAGCCGTTCCACGGCGCAGGGACCGAGCCGGTATAGGCGGCGTGTTCCCCGATTTGGCCCAGGGCCAAGGCGTTGAGCCAGCCCATCCAGGCCAGGTCATCGTCGGCCTGGATGGCCGCCCAGGCGGCGGCGCAATGCTCGTCGGCATACGTCTCCCAGGCCGAGCCGAGATGGAAACGCCAGGGCTGAAGCTCATGGTTCCAGCGGATCCCCTTGAAACGACTACGGTAGCTATTGTTGTTGTGGACGGCTTGGAACAGGGTTCCCCAGTCCGTGTAAAAGTCGTGATCGGGGTTGTCGTGGAAATCTTCCCGGGTTATAGAGCCTACAGCGGCCGTGCCTGTAATGGTCTCCCCTGGCAGTGTTGATAGGTCGAGCCGTTCCACGGCGCAGGGACCGAGCCGGTATAGGCGGCGTGTTCCCCGATTTGGCCCAGGGCCAAGGCGTTGAGCCAGCCCATCCAGGCCAGGTCATCGTCGGCCTGGATGGCCGCCCAGGCGGCGGCGCAATGCTCGTCGGCATACGTCTCCCAGGCCGAGCCGAGATGGAAACGCCAGGGCTGAAGCTCATGGTTCCAGCGGATCCCCTTGAAACGGCTACGGTAGCTATTGTTGTTGTGGACGGCTTGGAACAGGGTTCCCCAGTCCGTGTAAAAGTCGTGATCGGGGTTGTCGTGGAAATCTTCCCGGTTAATAGAGCCTACAGCGGCCGTGCCTGTAATGGTCTCCCCTTCAAGGCTCAGCGTCAACACAAAGTCCACATTCGGCTCAAAAAAATCATCCGGCTCCACGAGCTTATCATCGACATCCTCGATGGTAGCCCCAGAGAAAAACAGCCCCAGCTGAAAGGTGTCAAACCCGTAATCCTGCGGCCGGGTGATGTTCAAGGCGTCCTCGTCCAGCATGGCGCGTCCGTAAAATAGTTTCATGGTGTATGCGGTGCGGAGTGGAATCGTGGCCCAGGCCGGGCCGATCGGGCGATCGGGGAAACACCGCGTCTCCTTTCGTAGGTTGAACTCCTGGTTCCCCAAGGAGAACCTACGTCAGAGTGACGTTCCTAAAATACACACATGTTCCTTGGATTGCAAGGGAGTTTTTTGTCTATCAAAAAAAACTTGTTAGAGCCTCTCTATCGCCCTCTAACATCCTTCAAGTAGCTCCCAAATTTATCTTCCCAGGGAAATCATTAAAGCCGTTAGAAGGCAAACCAGGACGTTTAATGACATAGAAATCCTCTTATTGATCTTTGCATTTCTAGTGGAATGGCGTCTCACTCTTGCTTCGGCCCAGACCGGTCGGGTAGCCGGGAGATGTTGCCATCCCCCGGCCCCCTAAGAACCGTGCGCGACTTTCACCGCACACGGCTCAAGCAGACGGCTTCTCTCCTCTAAGCTCGACTTTATCCATTTATGTAGCGTACGAGACGGTGTGTATCAAGCGGTTGAGTAGGCTTCGAGGGATTTTTATCAGGTCGTGTTGGTTGGGCAGGTTGGAAAAAGCCTGCCAGAGCCGTTGTCGGACCCAGGCCACGGCATCGGAAAAGGTGGGTTTTCGTTTGCCATACCAGGCCGTGGCATGGCAGGGGGAGGCGCTTTTGGGGGCCAGCCGATTGGCGATGAGGGCGACCAGACTAAACAAGGCCAAGATGACCGGCGTGGTCCGGGCAATGGCCCGCTCATTCCATTGGCGTTGGGTTTCCATGCCCAGATGGGCGCGGGCTTCCTCAAAGGTAGTTTCTACCGACCAGCGTTGGAGAAAATAGGTCAGCATTTGCCGAGGGGACAGACGCACATCGGTCGAGAGCAAGGCTTGGGGCGCGAAGCGGCCGGCCGGGTCTCGGATCAGCAGCCAGCGGAGGGGCACGGCGGGCAAGCCAGTGTGATACCACAGCGCCGTTTGGCTGTAGGTTTCCACTGTATAGGGGCCGGCGGCATACCACCGGTCCAGGGTGAGGGGGTGCCAAGGGGTAGTCGGATCGTTCAGGTGCTGCTGGAGGGTGGGCTGCCGGGCGCCTTTGCCGCGGGGGCGTCCCCGCGTGTGCGGCGTGCGGGTTGGTGGTGGGTCATACAGGGCCGCATCCAACCGCAAGCGGGTAATCAGCCCCACGTGGGGCCGAACCGCGTCGAGAAAGGCCAAGGCGGAGAAGGTGCTATCGGCGACCACGACCAGCCGGCGGGTGGGCAGCCAGCGCGCTACCAGCTTGAGCATAGTCTGCCCCCGTTGCAACAGGGTGAGGGGGGTGCGCTGGCGCTGAGTATAGTAGCGGGCCGACGGACACAGCACACTCATAAAGGGTAAGGCCCAACTTCGATCCGCCCAAGGGATAGGCGCTACCAGCATCAACGACAGCCAGCGCAA
Source organism: Candidatus Latescibacterota bacterium (assembly GCA_965219385.1). Lineage (GTDB taxonomy): Bacteria > Latescibacterota > UBA2968 > UBA8231 > UBA8231 > CBDCNM01. The sequence continues at coordinate 683,843 of CBDCNM010000002.1, forward strand.
GCCGCTAGCCTTGACCAGGTGGGGCCCACTCGAGCGGACGGGATCCCGGTAGATGCCTCGGGCCCCAATCTGGGCGCCCCGGCGCCGCTCGATGGTCTCATCCAGGCCCAGGACCAGGGGCCCGTGGGGGGCAAAGGCGGCCACCAACGCCTGGAGGAGTAGCTTACTGCCGGCCAGGGGCGACCACACACAGCGGTTGAGGATCCGGTGGTAGGTTTGAAAGGTAGGCTGTTGGCTCAAGCCCAACACCTCCAACACGGCGCTGACCGTGCGTTTACCCGGGGCTAACAGCGCCCCGACCAACAGCGTCTGAGCCTGCGGCCAAACGCGGCTCGAAAAAAGGGGGGCAAAGGGCGACAAAATCGTTATTATATCCTTCGGCAGGGGGCTCATCGGTTTCTCCTGGGCTGTCGATGCTTGGATACCATCAACAGTACGGAGGATACCGGCCTCCTGCCATGCGCGTTTGGATAAAATCGAGCTTAGAGGCCGTCTGAAAACCATGTTTATTCTAAGCGAGTCGTTTGAGTAGCAAGTAAATCATGGCGATCTGAATCAACGCTTCGCTGTGGCGGGTCAAGACCTCATAATCTCGGGCATGTCGGCGAAAATTCATCAACCACGCAAACGTGCGCTCGACGACCCACCGGCGTTTAACTACGGTAAATCCGGAGCCTTGTTTGGCGACGACTTCCAAGTCTATTTTGTGCGTCTTTTTTTGGTTGGCCACCCACGTTCGGATGGCCTCGCCTTGGTAGCCGCCATCAACCCACAGCTTGCGTAACCGAGCCACGCCGGCGGCCTTCAAGCGGGTCAACACCTGCTTCAAACCCTCTCGATCCTCGACATCGGCGGCGGTGACCACCACCTGTCGAAGCAAACCCGACGGGTCCACCAACAGATGCCGTTTGCGGCCTTTGATCTTTTTGCCGGCGTCATAACCGGTTGTTTTACCATGCGTTGCGGTCTTAATCGTCTGACTATCGACTACGCCAGCCGACGGCATCGCAGCCCGGCCGCTCTGGCGGCGCTCCCTCTTGGTCAGCCGATCCAACACCAGCGGCCAGACCCCTTGCAGGCTCCAGCGACGAAAGTAATCATACACCGTTTTCCACGGCCCAAAACAAGCAGGCAACAACGCCCAAGGACACCCCGTCTTGTTCAAATACAAAAGGCCGTTGACAAGCTGGCGTCGATCCCGCGGCGGCCGACCCGGACCGTGAAGCCGCCAGCGCGGCGCGGGCAGCAACGGTTCGATCCGCTGCCATTGTGCATCGGTTAGATCGGTGGCATATTGCATACGCGGTGTACTCATCATACAAGCCTTTCTGTTCAGAGTTTGTGGTGAAACCTGAATATGGCTCGATGAGTACGCCCGTTCAAATGCGGCTACATCAGAGGGTTTTCAGACGGCTTCTAAGGCGGAAATCGGCCGAAGTGAAGTCCTCTGTTAGACTGCCTCCGATCATTGGCTTTTGGCCCCCAGGGCTCTACTTACCGGCACGATTCCCGGCATCCAGCATCCGCCCTGAATACATGATCTTTGCGGCCCTTCATGGTCCATCCACCTGTTGCGCGTCAGCACCCTTTCGGGTTGGGTATTACCCTATCTGGCGGGTTATGATTTCCCCGTGCCTTTCGGCAGCCAGCCTTCGCTTCTCGCAACATCCTATATCCACTGAGGAATTAGCCCTTCCTTACGGTCGGGTTACTGTGTTGGTTGCCCCGCTCAGACCTCATTGGAGTTTCGCTTTTCCGCATAAGTGAGATACAACCGGGTTAGGAGCCTACTCTACGCCGGAGTCTGTGGTGTGCGCGTGGGGACTAAGGAACTTCCCCAGTCACTTCCGCGACTTAGGGCCGGAATAACGACCCTTTTCACATTTGACTCATTACTACCGTATCATCCACATTTCGATAGCTAACAATTACGACGCTTACATAGATTCACTTTCGTTCTCCATACCGGTTTTTGCCTTGCCTTGTGTCGATTCGTGGCTATCTTCACATTAGGCTGTGTACGATAATTGCTTGAAATAGTATTGGGACGTGGTATACTCTCTTTCAACCATTGAATCGAAGGAGGGGATACCGATGGCCCGCTACGACTTAACCGATGAAGAATTTGCCCTGCTAAAGCCGTTGTTACCTGCCGAACGGTCGGGCAAACCGGGCTGCCCTTATCGGAGTCATCGCCAAGTGCTCAACGGCATTTTCTGGATTTTACGCACCGGCGCGCCTTGGCGCGATTTGCCCCCCCGGTACGGCCCTTGGAGCACGGGGGCCGACCGGTTTCGTCGTTGGGAACAAAAAGGCTTATGGCAACAGATCCTGGATGCGTTAGAAGCCCAAGCGCGCCATATGGATCAGATCGATTTTACGTTCGCCGCCCTCGATGGGAGCATCGTTCGGGCGCATAAAGCAGCCGCCGGGGCAAAAAAAACATAAATGGTGTTTCCATAAGCCGTGAAGAAAGCCTTCAAAAACAGGGGCTTGGGCAAAGCCGTGGCGGCTATACCACCAAAATTCATGTCCTTTGTGAAGGGGCGGGCAAGCCCATCACGGTTACCATAACCCCGGGTCAGCAGCATGAATCCACCCAGGTAGACGCCTTGCTCGATTCAGTGGCCATTGGAGGCAAACCCGGTCCCAAGCGCACCCGGTTTGAAGCCCTGGCCGGTGATAAAGCCTATGATAGTCAATCCATCCGCGAGAAACTGCGCCAACGGCGAACCAAGCCCGTGATCGCCCATCGAAAAAATCGGCAGGGGGAGTATCCCCCTGAGGCCATCGGATTCGACAAGGACTTATATCGGCAGCGCAATGTGGTGGAACGACTCATCGGACGGCTCAAAGAAAACCGACGCATTGCCACCCGATATGAAAAACACGCCGACAGGTATCAGGCGATGATCATACTCGCTTTCATCCGTATTTGGCTCAAAAACCTTTTATCGTACACAGCCTAGGCTTTTCGCCTCTGCTTCCCACCTTCCTGTTACCGGGAACGCAGGTGAGGCTGGCAATTAACCTGCACACTGATTAAGAAATCCATTTCTGGATTTCACTCAACTTAAGCGATTGAAGCTCGCACTATTCCTTTACCTATGCAGTCCTCAATAAGTCGAGGCGGGTTCCGCCATGCGGACTTGTGGCTTCCCGTAATAGATATATAGAGAGAGGCTCGCTATCGGGCCTTAGTAGATTGGGCTGAACTCTATATCGTATGCTTTTCCGAACCCTCGTAGGCTTCGAATAGCGGCTTTTTGCAACCAGTGGTTGCACTTTTGGCAGATCGCGGTAGAGCAGGTAAAATTCCCGCATGTAGAACGCGTTGCTGCGCCGGGAGAACCCACCGAGGCCGGGAAACTCGATGCGGAGCTCACGAGCCAATGCTTCACGCAGCTTGGCTGCAAGCCGTGCTTGGGCTCAATCCTCGACCAGCGACGATTTCGCCTCCATTCGCTCGCAGCAGGGCTCTTCCTTATTCCTGATCCAGAAAATCCGTCGGCCTCAAAATCGGAATATGGTGAAATGGCGACATCACCTGAAGATCCTGGTCGCCCGTGACGATGCTATCCGCTTCTCCCATGAGCGCCGTCTCGAGCAGCTTGTCGTCTTCCAGATCCCGACATCCCAGCCTGGCGCCCACGATCGACACCCATTCCGAGACGGCCTTGAGCTGGGCGGGATACACCGACCGGCCATCACGGCTGACATACTTGTCGAATTTTGAATGATAGAGCCGGGTCCGCAGCTCATCGAAGGTCTCGTCGGAAAACAGATCTTGACCCAACTACCGGTGACACCGTTATTCTTCCTATCCACACTGTCTCCCTGCAAAGCGACACCAACAACTCCCCTTCTTGGAACGGAGCGAGAATTGATCGTCGACAGCAAAGAACTGCTGGATTCAGGCTACCTCATCGTTCCTGAGTGCGTCCCGCTAAATCGACTGGAGTCGATGCGGACACACTGCGAGCAGATGCTGGAGCGGCACAAGAGGTGGTGGGCAGAACAACGCTCCCCGGACCAACCGCCGGGCGGCGAGTGGGAGGTCGGCAAACAGCCACGCGTCATGTTCCACAGGGTGGTCAACCGCCGGGCCCACGAGTCGGTTGAGTTCCTGTTTCACGAGAACACCTACGGCATCAGCAAACAGATCATGCAGACCGAAGACGTGGTACCAACACAGTTCGGCATGTTCTGCAACCCGCGCACCGACCACGGGCCGTCAGACTGGCATCGCGACATCAGCCCGCCGCTGCACGGTCCGGTCGAAGCCTACTACACCGACTTCCTCAGCAACCCCCCGTGTTACACCCAATGGAACATCGCCCTGTACGACGACGCCGTCTTCTGGCTGGTTCCGGGAAGCCATCGCCGCTTCAACACGGAAGCCGAAAACCGGCAGTTATCCATCAGCGAGCGCGAGCCCATCGACGGTGGTATTCCGATCGAACTCAGGGCCGGTGACGGAATCGTCTACCTCACCCCGATCCTGCATTGGGGCAGCAACTACAGCACGAAATTGAGACGGACCATCCAGTTTGCGTACCGCGCCTTCAACAACGGCAGCCTCACCGGAGCCTACGCGGTTCACTGGACGCCGAATCTCGTCGATATTCTGCCAGAACACCTGGCATCCCGGTTCCGACGTTTCGGCGAGTTGCTGGCCAATGAACACGACACCATGGAGCGTATGTTCCGGGCGATGATAGTCAGAGACGACCAGACATTTACCGAGGGGCTTGCCGAACTCCATTCGGGTGAAGTGGGCAAGATGTCCTGCGTGGTGCAGCTGTCCAAGGTGGCGAAAGGCCCGGTTCTCCGCACCCAGGGCCCGATCGGCGGCCGCTTTACCCGGGAAGAAGCGGACCTTCTGTGGCAGCGTTTCGCCGAGTTCGACCGTCTCCTTCAGGTGGACGAGCCGCATCTCATCCCCGGTTTCCAGTGCAAGGAGCCTACCACCTACCGCTTTGAGGAAATGCCGGCGATGGACGTCGACGAGTTCATCTCAAGCTGGTAAAAGAGCCGGCCTGCTCGTGCCCATCACCTTCCCGGATGATCTTCAAGCTTGGCAGACGGTGGCGGTCTGCATGGCCGCGAGCAAGTCGGCCGGGCTCATCAGAACACCCAGAAATTGGAAGACGCCGCATCAATGTGATTCGTCGGGGCACCGACCTGCGTCGGCGATGGTGGACCGGGACGTGGTGGTGGTTCACTCGGTGACTGGATGCATCTGCGCACGGTACCACACTGGGGTGGCGCAAGTGGTTGAAAAAAACAGATATGACAAACCTCCGAGGGGGCAGCCTTCGGGGGCTGGCGTTAAACAACAAACCGCCAAAATTCGCGGCTGGTATTTTGGTGCACCGCGTGAACCTTTTACCCTCGAACATCGCCCTGTTAGATGAAGCGAGATCAATCTGATGGAATTCCTCAGTGATCAAATCCTGGCCCAGCAGATCCAGGCCGGCGACGAGCAAGCCTTCGGGGCACTGATCCGGCGCTACGAGCGTTCGCTGGCCGCTTTGATCCGGGATCGGCTGGGGTCGGCGGACGCGGTCGAAGACGTGCTGCAGGAGACCCTCGTGCACGCTTGGTCGGGGCTGCGCGTTCAAGGGCCCAGAAATGTGCGCGCGTGGCTCTACCAGGTGGCGCGCAATCGCTGCAGCGACTACCTGCGCTCTACGCAACGTCGGGAGTGCTTTGTCGAGGCCGAGGCACTCGCGATGATGGCAAATCGCTTCCGAGTGGCAGAGGCCCATCAGCGCCGGGCAGCGGAGGACGTGGTCGAAGCGTTCGAGCAGGTGCCTGAGAAGGAACGAGAAGCATTGAGGTCGTTTTACCTGGACGGTTTGAGCATAGCGGAAATAGCCGCCCGGCATCGTTGTCCGCCTGGGACCGTCAAGCGGCGACTGTCCCACGGCCGCGACATGGTCCGGAGCGAACTGGGCATCACCAAGACTAGAAGGAGAACTACCATGAGTGCTGACAGCAAGAAAACCAGGAAGAGGTCGTTTCCCGAATACCGACCCGAGGTCTCCATCACGAAACGTCCAGGAAAATCTTTCTCCATCGATCTTCGGGAGCTGTCATGGTGGTTCATCGTTCCCGAAATCGGTGATGAAGTGCGGTGTGCCTACTACGATCCAACCCGCGATAGCTCCGCGTGGAAGTTGACCGAGGTCATGGCGATGGCCGCCCGCCGGCGCGCCATCATTCACGGACGGGAGTGCGTGGAGATCGAGATTGAGGAACAACGATATCGGGACCGGGAAGGACTCCTTCCCCTCAACTATGAGCCAGAGGAGGAGGATCGCCATACCAAAGTCTGGGGCCGACTGGCAGAGACGGAGGTGCAGTGGCTGGCCGTCGAGAGCATGAAGTCCGACGGCACCAGAGAGCTGCTGACCTGTCTCGACGAAGACTTTGGATGGAATTTCGGGATGTCTCCTCGCCTTGTCGAAGACAAGGGCTACCTGATCGAGCGGCCGGGCGGGATGTTTGCGAAGAAAGCGGACGTTCCGCAGGTGTTTGCGCATGGCCTGTCCACGGTGCGCATCGGCGAACGGGAATTCGAATGCATGCGCGTCTTCGACATCGGAGAGGGCGCATCCGAGCGGGAGGTGATGGTCCTGGCGTACATCACCCGATGGGGCCGCACCGTCCTGTTCCGGCGCTACAACGGCAACCGCTATAACAAGCGGGACGAGCCGCCCCACGTTCAGGGCGTGGAGATGACCTGGGAAGAGGATCTACCCCACGCCGACCGGCTCGTGATCGATGGCGTGACCTATGTGCACCATTACGACGGTCTTACGGATGAGGCCTGCGGAATCAGGGAGTAAAAGGCTGGCCCAGGAACTGGTCGGCACCGACGGCACGTACAGTTCGCCGGCGCTGCCATCATCGTTTCGCACGACCGCCTTTTTCTCGATCGCGTCACCAATAGAACCCTGCGCACGTAACGGGGGGACACGAAGGCGGTTGGTAATTTGGTGCGCCGTGCGCAACCCTCTTCACAACCACTCACCGTCAGGTCCCGGAGAAGTAACCCCTTGTAACTGAACGAGTTATCAAAATCCGTGGCATCCCGCAGAAGCGGAAGCGATGTTGAGATCGATTTCCGCTGCCGGTTCGTTGAGTCCGAGGGCGGCGAGGATGGGCGGCTCTTGCCCAGGTTCCCGAGGGTGTGCCCGTCAGTAGAATGACCTTAAGTATTTGAAAACACGCCACTTACGACAAACCCCCGAGGGGACCGTCCTCGGGGGCTCGCGTCGACCAACCAACCGCCAAAGTTAGCGGTTGGAGGTTTGGTGCGCCCACTAGGACTCGAACCTAGGACCCGCTGATTAAGAGTCAGCCGCTCTACCAGCTGAGCTATAGGCGCCAATGCCGCTCTAAAAAAACTGGTGGGAAAATAGCGGCATACCCGTATATTGTCAAGAGGTGCAAGGCTTTACAGACGGAAAAATACTTCCGGGCCGGCGCTGGCTCAGCTTCTCTAAACCCTTGACAATTCTGGCCCTGTGATGTAAAATAGGCGCTCAATAAGGGAATCTTCGATAACCGCGTAAGGACCATGTTCGGCAAAGTCGCAAAACTGGAAAAGGCCTACAGCCAGAATCCCGATGCACCCCTCTTTGCCCGTCTGGCCGATCTGTATCTGCACCGGGGCATGGTGTACCGGGCCCTGTCCCTCTGCGAGGAAGGTTGCGAGCGCTTTCCAGACTACACCACCGGCCATATGATCCTGAGCAAGTGTTACGAAGCCCAGGATAAAATGGAAGAAGCCCGTATGACCCTGGCTCGAGCCCTGCGTCTGGACCCGGTAAATCCAGGCGGTTTTGTGCGCCTGTCCAGGATCTACCAGGAACTGGGAACACCGGCCCTGGCGCTCGAGAGCCTGCGGCAAGCCGCCCGTCTCGATCCATTCAATGAAGACCTGAGCGAACAGGTGGAAGAGCTGCTCGGTGAAGAGGCCGAGGAGATGGAGCAGGCCGATGTCCAGGAGCCCCCGGTTACAGCGGAGGAAGTCGCCGCGGCAAGCGAGGGCCGGCCGGCCGAGGCCATGGTGGCAGAACCGGAGAGTTACGAGACCGCGAGCTCGGCGCTAGACGCCGGGCTTGAAGAGCTTGAGTCCCCCCCGGACGAGGACTTTGACCAGACCCAACCGTTGCCAGAGCGGGAAGAGCAGAAAGCGGAACAACCTCAGGCGGAACAACCTCAGGAGGCCAGCCAGACCGAACCGGATGACGGCCTGACAGCAGACCGTCTCGAAGAATCGGAGGCCGCGGATTATTCCGCCCCTGACGACGTGTCCTTTTCCGAGGAAGAAAAGCGCGGAGAGCCCCTTCCCGACCAGGAGGACCAGGCGGAACAACCGCCTGGTCCGGAGGAAACCCCGGTCGCCGCCCCCGAAGAGGAGAGCCTGGCCGAACACCAGCGGCAGGAGCGCACTTCGCCCTCTGGTCTGCCTCTGCGCAACGACGCCGAACTGATCAATCTCTTCCAGGAGATAGAAACCCAGCAAAGGCAGAATCCGTCTCCTGCTATGTCCCCTTCTTCAGATTCGCCCCTGGAAGAACTGGATGGACAGATCGCCACCGAAACCCTGGCGGAGATATACTCCAGCCAGGGACTTGTCCAGCGCGCTATAGAGACCTATAAGCAGATACTGGAACAGCAGCCTGAGAATGAAGAAATAAGACACAAGCTGACCTACCTTGAACAGCACATGGAAAAGTAAACAAAAGGAGCATCTCGTCGCACATGGCTGATACAACTGATTTCAGAAACGGGTTTACCATGGCAATTGACGGCACCCTTTTCTCGATTGCGGAGTTCCAGCACGTAAAGCCCGGCAAAGGAGGTGCCTTCGTCCGCACCAAGCTTAAAAACGTACAGACAGGGGCCATAATCGAGCGCACCTTCCGCTCCGGCGACAAGGTAGAAGAGGTAAGGCTCGAAAAACGGGAGATGCAGTATCTGTACTCCGACGGGGCTATCTACCACTTCATGGACCTGGAGACCTATGATCAATTAGGTATTTCCAGAGAGGTCCTGGGAGAAGCCGCCAACTTCCTCAAGGAGAACGAGAACGCCTTCATGCTGATGACCGGAAATACGCCCATCTCGGCCGAACTGCCCAATTTTGTCAATCTGCAAATCGCCCACACCGAGCCGGGTGTGAAGGGAGATACCGCGACAGGAGCGGTCAAACCAGCTACCCTGGAGACCGGCGCTGTGGTCATGGTGCCGCTATTCGTCAATCAGGGAGAGACCTTGAAGATCGATACCCGCACAGGCGAATACGTAGAACGGGTCTGATAACGGAGCCAGCGTGAAGGAAAATAAACTCAGAAAGCTGATCCAGCTATTCAAAGAAAGCCAGCTCGAAGAGCTGGAGATCCAGCACAGTTTCTGGCGCGGTACCAGGGTGAAACTCAGACGGCAACATCCCCATCCTCCAGCCTACCAGCCCGTTGATACAGCCCCCAGTCCCCGGACCGAACCCGCTATTTCCGCAGCGCCGGAGGAAGCCCCGCCAGACTCCCCCGGCGAGGATGCGGGAGAGGGATTGCACGACGTAACCTCGCCTATGGTCGGCACTTTTTACCCGGCGGCTTCACCGGATGACGATCCCTTTGTGCGCCAGGGAGACCAGGTCGAGCCCGGGCAGACCGTCTGCATCGTAGAAGCCATGAAGATCATGAATGAGATCGAGGCCGACGTAGAAGGAGAGGTTGTCGAGATACTGGTCGGCGAGGCCGAACCGGTTGAATACAATCAGCCACTGATGCGCATACGCCCCTCTTGACCGGGATACGCCTTGTTCGAGAAGATACTCATTGCCGACCGCGGAGAAATAGCCCTGCGCGTCATCCGGGCCTGTAAGGAACTGGGAATCGAGACCGTGGCGGTGCACTCGGAGGCGGACTCCAACTCTTTGCACGTGCGCCATGCAGAAGAAGATGTCTGCATAGGCCCGCCGGCCGGTCAGCAAAGCTATCGCAATGTGGCCAATGTCATAAGCGCCGCCGAGTTGACCAATGCCGATGCTATTCATCCAGGGTACGGCCCCCTGGCGGAAAACGCCGACTTTGCCGAACTCTGCCATTCCTGCGGTCTCAAGTTTATTGGCCCATCGGTACAAGCCATCCGCAGAATGGGCGACAAGACCCTGGCCCGCCAGTCCATGCAGGAAGCCAGCGTGCCGGTCATCCCCGGCAGCGAGGGAGCGCTCGGATCGGTCGGGGAGGCCAGGGAATGGGCCGCCAGGGTGGGGCTGCCCCTGCGTCTGAAGGCCGCGGCGGGCGGTGGAGGGCGCGGCATGCGACTGGTGCATGCCATGGAGGATCTGGAAGAGGCCTGGCAGATGAGCCGCCTCGAGGCCCGCAACGCCTTTTCCAGTGACGCCGTCTATGCGGAGCGTTCCATAGAAAACGCCCGCCACATCGAGATCCAGGTGCTGGGCGATGAGCAGGGCCATCTGGTGCATCTGGGAGAGCGCGAGTGCTCGATCCAGCGCCGCCACCAAAAACTCCTTGAAGAGAGTCCCTCGCCCGTGGTCGACGACGAGTTGCGCCAGCGCCTTGGCCAGGCTGCTCTGCGCGGGGCCCGCCAGGTCGGCTATTGCAGCGTCGGCACCATGGAGTTTCTGGTGGATCGGGATCTCAACTTCTACTTTCTGGAGATGAACACCCGAATCCAGGTGGAGCATCCGGTCACCGAGATGGTCACCGGGCTCGACTTGGTAAAAGAGCAGATTCGCATCGCCGCCGGCGAGAGCCTGGGGTACAACCAGCAAGATATCGTCCTGCGCGGGCATGCCCTGGAGTGCCGCATCAATGCCGAAGATCCGTCCAGGAACTTCATTCCCTCGTCCGGAACCATTACCGCCCTCCACGTACCTGGAGGCCCCGGGGTCAGGGTCGATAGCCACATCTACCAGGGTTACGCAATACCGCCTTATTACGATTCCCTCCTGGCCAAGGTCATTGCCTACGGGCAGGACCGCCGGGAAACCATCGCCAAAATGCGTCGTATTCTGGAAGAATTCACCATCGAGGGCGTGGCCACTACCCTCCCATTTCACCAGGATGTCCTGAACGAACCGGACTTCGTGGCCGGACACTTCGACACAGACTACGTCGCTCGAATCCAGTCACTGATCAACTGAGCGGAGCAGGATCCTACCGCACGGGCCCCAGAGGAGGTATTATGAGCAACAAAGCAGAACCCCAGATCCCGGAAAATCTGGCTTATACGGAAGAGCACGAGTGGATCTTTCAGGACAGCGATGTCTGCATGGTCGGCATTACGGATTACGCGCAGTCGGAACTGGGAGACATTGTCTTCGTGGAACTGCCGGAAGTGGGCGAGTACATAGAACAGGGCCAGATTTTCGGCACGGTCGAGGCCGTAAAGACGGTAGCGGAACTGTACGCCCCCGCCTCGGGCGAAGTAGTGGAAATCAACCAGATGCTCGAAGAAAGCGCCGAGCAGATCAACACCGATCCCTACGGGGCTGGATGGATGATCAAGATCCGCACCGAAAGCCACGGGCAGCTGGAACGACTATTGAGTCCCCAGGAGTACGCGGAACTGATCGCCGGTCTGTGAGAAGCCTCTGTTTGCCGACGCACAGAATCTTGATTTATTATGGTGATTCCATATTATATTATATCTTTTTCTTTTTCTTCACCGCTGGTTGCAAATTCATGCTGCGGAGATTTTCCGTCTTGCTGAACAAGAGCGTACTGGTGCTCAACCAGAACTACGAACCTTTGAGCGTGTGCAGCGTCCGGCGCGCCTTGATCTTGATCTTTCGGGACAAAGCTCACCCGGTCGAGGTGGCCGATGAAATCATCCACTCCGTGTATCGAGAATTTCCCGTTCCCAGCGTGGTGCGTCTGCAGCGCTATATCCATGCCCCGCGCCGCCGCGTGGTACTCTCCAAACGCAACATCATGAAGCGCGACAACCACCAGTGTCAGTACTGCGGGGCAACCGACAAAAAGCTGACCATCGATCACGTCATCCCGCGAAAAATCGGCGGGCAGGAGACCTGGGAAAACCTGGTCTGTGCCTGTGTCTCCTGCAACAATAAGAAAGGGGACTATCGCCCCGAGCAGATCGGGCTGCAATTGCTGCGCAAACCCAAAAGGCCCAACAACGTCAGCTTTATCCGCAATTTCATCGGCATCAGCGATCAGTGCTGGAAGCCGTATTTGTTCATAGACTGAGGATGCGATGGAAATCGATGCCCTGCAGGTCGAACCAGAGTTGCAGAAGGATCTCTACGAGGTAAAACTCGATGTATTCGAGGGGCCTCTCGACTTGTTGCTCTACCTGATTCGCAAGGACGAACTCGATATCTACGATATCTCCCTGGCCCATATCACGGCCCAGTACCTGCGCTTTCTGGAACAACTCCACCGGCTCAATCTGGAACAGGCCGGCGAGTTTATCCTGATGGCGGCGACCTTGATGAAGATCAAGTCGCAGATGATATTGCCGCGCGCTGAAGCCCTGGAAGCAGAAGACGACGGTGTAGATCCCCGCGCCGAGCTGGTGCGCCGCCTGCTCGAGTACCAGCAGTTCAAGGAGATCGCCGAGTGGCTGGGCCTCCAGAAGCAGGCGCAGCGCGATATCTACCTGCGCCAGCCGGGGTCCGCTCGCGAAAAGGACGAACCTGGCAACCTCCAGCCGGTTTCCCTGTTCGACCTGCTCACGGTCTACAAGCATGTCCTGGACACCGTGCCGCAGGACCTGGTCCACCGAATCGTCGAGGAACAGGTCACGATCGAAGAGTGCATCGATTACCTGCTGGCCGTGCTGGAGCGTCGGGTGCGGGTGCGCTTCTTCGACCTGATACAGGGTGGAAGCCGCACGGCTCTGGTCGCTACCTTCATCGCTTTGCTGGAACTCCTGAAATCGCAGAAAATCCAGGTGCAACAAGCCAGGCCCTTTGACGAGATCTGGATCGAGAAGTGCTCCGCGGACGAAACCTTCACTGGTCCTGGCGCCACGGCCGCCGTGCGAGAGGGCGAGGAGATCCCTTGACAACAGAGCCAGATAAAATCCGGGCCATCATAGAGTCCATCCTGGTGACGGCCGACACGCCGGTCACCCCCGGCAAGCTGGTTGCCCTGTTCGACGGGCTCACGGGACGGGATATCCGCGAGGCCATAGACAGCCTCAAAGAGCACTACACAAACGCCGGCCATGCCTTCACCATAGTCGAGATAGCCGGCGGCTACCAGCTGGCCAGTCTGCAGGAATATGGTCCGTGGGTGCGCAAGTTCCACACCGATAAGAGCCAGGTGCGGCTGTCGCAGGCCGCCCTGGAGACCCTGTCTATCGTGGCTTTCAAACAGCCGATCACCCGGGTCGAGGTGGACAGTATCCGCGGCGTCAATTCAGTCGGGGTCCTGCGCCACCTGATGGAACTTGGCCTGGTGCGTATTGCAGGGCGCTCCGATGGGATCGGCAAGCCCATGCTGTTTGGCACGACCAGGGATTTTCTGATCCTCTTCGGACTCAAGAGTCTGGCCGATCTGCCCAAGCCCAGGGAGCTGGAGGAGCTCCTGGCCGATGGCGAAAAGAGAGCCCAGGCAGCGGAACAACTAGGCATTGAACTCAACGAGCAGGATGTCGAGGGACAAGGCGGGCACAAGGCCACGGATGAAATTCGGGAGCATGCGGAAAACGGAGCGGGCGATGCCCCGGAAACAGGATTGGGGGAAACAATCGAGGCCTCGAAACAAAACCAGGAACCCTCGTGACGAAAAAGAGGCTGGAACCCGGATGCGGTTGAACCGGTTTCTGGCCCGGGCCGGGATCGCCTCCAGAAGAAAAAGCGAGGTCCTGATTCAAAAGGGTGCGGTACAGGTAAACGGGGATCCTGTCCGCGATCCCGGGCGCAGTATTGCCGTGGGACGGGATCGGGTCGACGTCGCCGGCCGCCAGGTGGTCCTGCCCGAAGCGTGCGAATATATTCTGTTGCACAAACCGGCCGGGTGCCTGGTCACCCGCAACGATACGCACGGTCGGTCCACTGTCTTCGACCGGATCGGAAATCTGCATCCGGGCACGGTGTCCGTGGGACGACTGGACCAGGACACCACGGGTTTGCTGCTGTTGACGGACGACGGCGAACTCGCCTTCCGTCTCATGCATCCGCGCTTTGAGATCAAAAAGCGCTACGAGGTTCTGGTAAAGGGCGCACCGGCGCCGGCCAAAGTGGATCGCCTGCGCCGCGGCATAACCCTCGAAGACGGCAAGACATCACCGGCTCAGGTGCGGGTGCGACAGCGCCGCCGGGTAGGGCGGGCCGTCGAGACGCGGCTCGGAATTTGTATCCACGAAGGTCGCAAGCGCCAGGTGAAACGGATGTTCGAAGCGATTGGCCACCCGGCGCAGACCCTCGAGAGGGTCGAATTCGCCGGTCTTACCCTGGAGGGCCTCAGACCGGGTCAGTGGCGCCGTTTGCGGGATCGAGAGGTGCGGCAACTGAGGTCCCAGGTCGGTCTGAGAAGCTGTCTGGAAATTCCCGGTGAGCCCAAAGTGTGACTGCCGGCGGGGATTTTCCGTATGGACTCTAAGCTCGACTTTATCCATTTATGTAGCGTACGAGACGGTGTGTATCAAGCGGTTGAGTAGGCTTCGAGGGATTTTTATCAGGTCGTGTTGGTTGGGCAGGTTGGAAAAAGCCTGCCAGAGCCGTTGTCGGACCCAGGCCACGGCATCGGAAAAGGTGGGTTTTCGTTTGCCATACCAGGCCGTGGCATGGCAGGGGGAGGCGCTTTTGGGGGCCAGCCGATTGGCGATGAGGGCGACCAGACTAAACAAGGCCAAGATGACCGGCGTGGTCCGGGCAATGGCCCGCTCATTCCATTGGCGTTGGGTTTCCATGCCCAGATGGGCGCGGGCTTCCTCAAAGGTAGTTTCTACCGACCAGCGTTGGAGAAAATAGGTCAGCATTTGCCGAGGGGACAGACGCACATCGGTCGAGAGCAAGGCTTGGGGCGCGAAGCGGCCGGCCGGGTCTCGGATCAGCAGCCAGCGGAGGGGCACGGCGGGCAAGCCAGTGTGATACCACAGCGCCGTTTGGCTGTAGGTTTCCACTGTATAGGGGCCGGCGGCATACCACCGGTCCAGGGTGAGGGGGTGCCAAGGGGTAGTCGGATCGTCCAGGTGCTGCTGGAGGGTGGGCTGCCGGGCGCCTTTGCCGCGGGGGCGTCCCCGCGTGTGCGGCGTGCGGGTTGGTGGTGGGTCATACAGGGCCGCATCCAACCGCAAGCGGGTAATCAGCCCCACGTGGGGCCGAACCGCGTCGAGAAAGGCCAAGGCGGAGAAGGTGCTATCGGCGACCACGACCAGCCGGCGGGTGGGCAGCCAGCGCGCTACCAGCTTGAGCATAGTCTGCCCCCGTTGCAACAGGGTGAGGGGGGTGCGCTGGCGCTGAGTATAGTAGCGGGCCGACGGACACAGCACACTCATAAAGGGTAAGGCCCAACTTCGATCCGCCCAAGGGATAGGCGCTACCAGCATCAACGACAGCCAGCGCAAGCCGCTAGCCTTGACCAGGTGGGGCCCACTCGAGCGGACGGGATCCCGGTAGATGCCTCGGGCCCCAATCTGGGCGCCCCGGCGCCGCTCGATGGTCTCATCCAGGCCCAGGACCAGGGGCCCGTGGGGGGCAAAGGCGGCCACCAACGCCTGGAGGAGTAGCTTACTGCCGGCCAGGGGCGACCACACACAGCGGTTGAGGATCCGGTGGTAGGTTTGAAAGGTAGGCTGTTGGCTCAAGCCCAACACCTCCAACACGGCGCTGACCGTGCGTTTACCCGGGGCTAACAGCGCCCCGACCAACAGCGTCTGAGCCTGCGGCCAAACGCGGCTCGAAAAAAGGGGGGCAAAGGGCGACAAAATCGTTATTATATCTTTCGGCAGGGGGCTCATCGGTTTCTCCTGGGCTGTCGATGCTTGGATACCATCAACAGTACGGAGGATACCGGCCTCCTGCCATGCGCGTTTGGATAAAATCGAGCTAAGGCGAAATGCGACCACGAGGACTGATCATCGCCATAGACGGGGTCGTGGGGTCGGGCAAGACCACGACTGCGCAGCGGGTAGCCTCCAGATTGGGCTACAGACACATAGATACCGGTGCCATGTACCGATGCGTGACCCTGGCGGCCACCCGCCAGGGCATACCCGCCAGCGATACAGCCGACCTCGCCGACCTCGTGGACAAGATCCGGATAGAACTGGAACCCGAGGATCGAGGCGGTCGGGTCTTGCTCGACGACGAGGACGTGAGCGAAGCAATCCGTCGGCCCGAAGTGACTCGAAAGGTAGCGGGGTATGCCGACCTACCCCTGGTGCGCCAGGCGCTGATCCAGAAACAGCAGCAGATGGGCGCCGAGGGGGGGGTGGTGGCCGAGGGACGGGACGCAGGCACCGTGGTGTTTCCGGATGCGGACATCAAGGTATTGATGACGGCCTCTCTGGAGGAACGCACCCGCAGACGCCACCGAGAATTAATCGAAAAGGGGGTGAGTACCTCTCTCGAGGAAGTAGAAGCGGATATCCGCCAGCGCGACCGGACAGATGCAGCGCGCGACTACGGGGCCGAGCGCAATCCGGCCGAGACGCGCACCCTGGATGCCACCGATTTGACCCTGGAAGACCAGGTGGATCGCATCGTCTCCTGGGCGCGGGGCTGAAAGCCAGCCCGACCGGTGACTCTGGATAGAGTCCCGGGATTTTCCAACCTGAGGAGCCTTCTTAAAACAGGCTTCTGAAACCCAGAGCAATCTGGCAAAGGAACGACTGCAATGACCGAAGCAAGCACATCTCCACAGGAAGAAACCACCGCAGAGGAAGAAAAGCCGGTATACGGCAATGTCAGCGTCGAGGATCTCGATACGCCGGAATACACCGAGGATCAATTCAAGGATTTCATGGCCCTCTACGACGAGAGCATTTCCGGCATCCAGGAGGGCCAAATCGTCAATGGAAGCGTCGTCGCCCTGACCGCCAGTGAAGTGCTGGTGGACATCGGCTTCAAGTCCGAAGGCGCGGTGTCCATCAAGGAATTCAGCGATCCCGTAGCCATTGAAATAGGCCAGGAAATCGAGGTCTTTCTCGAAAGCGTCGAAGACCAGGAAGGCCAGGTCGTGCTCTCCAAGCAAAAGGCCGATTTCATGCGGGTCTGGGACAAGATCAAAGAAGCGCACGACCGTGGTTCCACGATCCAGGGCAGGTTGCAGCGGCGCATCAAGGGCGGCATCGTCGTGGACCTTTTAGGGGTGGAAGCCTTCCTGCCCGGCTCCCAGATCGATATCCGCCAGGTCAAAAACTTCGATCAGTTCATCGGCCAGGAATTCCCCTTCAAGATCATCAAGCTGAACAAAGCCCGGCGCAACATCGTGGTCTCGCGGCGGGCCGTGCTCGAAGAAGAACGCGATCAAATGCGCAGCGAGATCATCAAAGAGCTGGAAGAAGGTCAGGTCCGCGAAGGCGTGGTCAAAAACATCACGGACTTCGGCGCCTTCATCGACCTGGGGGGCGTCGATGGCCTGCTGCATATCACCGATATGTCCTGGGGGCGGGTCAGCCATCCTTCCGAACTGGTCTCCATTGGCGATCGCATCAAGGTCAAGGTCCTCAACTACGATCGCGAGAGGGAGCGCATCTCCCTGGGGCTCAAGCAGCTGACGCCGCATCCCTGGGAGGCCATCGACGAGAAGTACCCCATCAACACCCAGACCCGCGGCAAGGTAGTCAGCATCACGGACTACGGTGCTTTTGTCGAGCTGGAGGAGGGCATCGAGGGCCTGGTCCACATCTCCGAAATGTCCTGGACCCAGCACATCCGCCATCCCTCCAAACTGGTCAACATCGGCGATACCGTGGAAGTAGTGGTGCTCAAAGCCGACAAGGAAAACCACAAGATCTCCCTGGGGATGAAACAAATTGATCCCGATCCCTGGGAAACCCTGGATACCAAGTATCCCCCGAGGAAGAAACTGGAAGGTACCGTGCGCAGTCTGACCAATTTCGGGGCCTTTGTCGAACTGGAGGAGGGCATCGATGGTCTGGTCCACATCTCTGATATGTCCTGGACGCGCCGCATCCGCCAGTCCAGCGAGATCTTCAAAAAAGGCGACGTGATCCCGGTGGTGGTGACCGAGATCGACAAGAAGCGCCGCCGCATCTCGCTGAGCCACAAACTCGCCTTTGCCAACCCCTGGCCCATGCTCTCCGAGAAGTACGCGGTGGGTTCCGAGACCAGGGGGGCCATCTCCCGCCTGCTGGAACGCGGTGTGGTCATTACCCTGGAGGAAGATGTAGACGGCTTCGTGCCCTTGTCCCAGCTGGCCATCGACGACCTCCAGACGCCGCGCCAGAGCTTTGAGGCAGGTCACGAACTGCCCCTCAAGGTGATCGAATTCGACGAAGATCAGAAAAAGATCGTCCTGAGCGTGCGCGACTACCTCAAGGATAAAGACCAGGCCGAATTCGAGGAGTACCTCGAAAGCCATCCCGTCAAGCCGGTCACCATCGGCGAGGTGATCGCCGACCAGGACGACGAGATGGAAAGCTGGGGGGACGCCATAGGAGGTGGCCAGCCGGCCGGCCCCGCAGAGGGAACAAAGGCCGCCGGCCAAGAAGAAGCGGAGGACGAGCCCGCCGCCGAAGAGGACGAGCAAAAGGCCTGACCCCTGGCTCTCGGTCTACCCGGTCCGGAAAGCGTATGCCAGCGCCCAAACTCACCCCGGCCATGGAACAGTACAGGCATTTCAAGAGCCAGCACAAAGATGCCATCCTGTTCTTCCGCATGGGTGATTTCTACGAGATGTTTTACGACGATGCCAAGGTGGCCTCGCAGCTGCTCGGCCTGACCCTGACCGCGCGCAACCACGGCAAGACTGCGGGCGACGTGCCCCTGGCCGGGGTCCCCCATCACGCCATGGAGGGCTATGTCGCCAGGCTGATTCAGATGGGCCGCAAGGTCGCCATCTGCGAACAGGTAGAAGATCCCAAAAAGGCCAGGGGCGTGGTCAAGCGGGACGTGGTCCAGGTGGTATCGCCGGGCACCGCCCTCTCCGATTCCATGCTGGATCAGCAACGCAACAATTTCCTCGTCAGTCTGTGCCGGCAAAAGGACCTGGTCGGCCTGGCCGTCGTCGACCTGTCAACCGGAGACTTCACCCTCAACGAAGTGCCCCTCGCCCGCCACCAGGACGAGCTCGAAAGCCTGGCCCCGGCGGAACTGCTCCTCGGCGAAGGAGTGGAAAAGGAGTGGGTAAATGCCCTGGAGCGCACCCTGCCCGGGGTGGCGATCAGTCGCGTCGAAGACTGGCAGTTCGAATTCCATTCCGCCTATGAAATCCTGACCGGACAGCTCAAGGTGCAATCCCTCAAAGGCTTTGACTGCGAGGATCTGGAAAGCGCCATTCGCGCCGGTGGCGCCGCCCTGAGTTACCTGCGCGACAACCAGCGCGGCGCCATTGAGCACATCAACCGGCTGACCCGCAAGCGCAGCACCGAATACATGCTGCTGGATGCCACGGCGCAACGCAACCTCGATCTGCTCAGCAACCAGCGGGATGGCTCCTTGGAGGGGTCTTTGCTGGGCGTGCTCGACCACACCTTTACTCCCATGGGCGCGCGTTTGCTGCGCCAGTGGCTGGTGGCGCCCTTAAAGGATCCTGCGGCCATCCACCAGCGCCTCGACGCGGTGGCCGAACTGGTCGACCGACGCCCGGCCCGCGAAGGCCTGCAGGATCTGCTGCGCCAGGTGGGGGATCTGGAGCGCATGATGGCGCGGATCTGCTGCCAGCGGGCCAATGCTCGCGACCTGGTCGGCCTGGCCCATTCCCTCGGCCTGGTGCCGCGGATCCGCCAGCAGGTACAGCCCCTCGACAGCGCCCTGCTACAACACCTGGGCGGCGCGGAACTACCCGAGGCGGACGAACTGGTGCAGTTGATCGGTCGCGCCCTGGTCAACGAGCCCCCGGCCACCCTGACCGACGGGGGGTTGATTCGCCGGGGCTACAACCAGGAAGTGGACGAGCTGCGGCGCGTCAGTACCGGCGGCAAGGACTGGATCGCCCGACTCCAGGCTCGGGAGCGCGAGCGCACCGGCATATCCTCGCTCAAGATCAGCTATAACCAGGTTTTTGGGTATTACATCGAAATCAGCAAGGCCAACCTGGAACGGGCGCCCGCCGACTACATCCGCAAGCAGACCCTGACCAATGCCGAGCGCTACATCACCCCGGACCTGAAAGAGTACGAAGCCAAGGTCCTGGGCGCCGAAGAACGCCTCAACGAGCTGGAGAATCAACTCTTCCTGGAGTTGCGCGCCCAGGTGGCCGGCTGGACCCGGCAGGTACAGCAAATCGCCCGCAGTCTGGCCCGCATCGACGTGCTGACCGGGCTGTCCCAGGTGGCACAAAACCAGGACTATGTCCGTCCGCGGCTGGACGCGGGCACCCTCATCCAGATCGAGGCCGGGCGCCACCCGGTGGTGGAATGCCAGCTCCAGGAAGGACGCTTTGTGCCCAACGACATAGACCTGGATACCGGGGATTCCCAGATCCTCCTGATCACCGGCCCGAACATGGCCGGCAAGAGCACCATCATCCGTCAGGTGGGCCTGATCGTGCTGATGGCCCAGATGGGCAGTTTCGTGCCCGCTCGCGCCGCCCGCATCGGCGTGGTGGACCGCATCTTCACCCGCGTGGGTGCCGCCGACAATCTGATCCGGGGCGAGAGCACCTTCATGGTGGAGATGAACGAAGCCTCCAACATTCTCAACAATGTCACCTCGCACAGCCTCATCCTGATGGACGAACTGGGCCGGGGCACCAGCACCTACGACGGCCTCAGCATTGCCTGGGCCATCGTGGAATTCCTCCACCAGCACCAAGGCGCGCACCCGCGCACCCTCTTTGCAACGCATTACCACGAGTTGACCGAGCTGGAAAACACCCTGGCGCGCGTCAAAAATTACAATGTGCTGGTGCGCGAAGAAGAGGACCACGTGGTCTTTCTGCACCGCATGGTAGAAGGCCCCTGCGATCGCAGCTACGGCATCAACGTGGCCCAGATGGCTGGCATGCCCGCAGAGGTGGTGAGGCGGGCAAATGAAATCCTGGCTCGGCTGGAAAGAGAGCAAACAGAGATCCCCAGCCAACAGCAACCGAGCGTGAGCCAAGAGCCGGCCCGGC
Source organism: Candidatus Latescibacterota bacterium (assembly GCA_965219385.1). GTDB lineage: Bacteria > Latescibacterota > UBA2968 > UBA8231 > UBA8231 > CBDCNM01. The sequence continues at coordinate 705,100 of CBDCNM010000002.1, forward strand.
CCCAGGGGGCCGACAACGACCAGCCCGACCAAGTGCAGATGGAACTTTTCAGTCCATCCTCCCTCCCCCCGCCCCGAGCCCATTTTGAGGAAGAATTGCTGCAGATTGACCTGAGTCAGATCACGCCTCTGCAAGCCTTGCTCAAGCTGAACCAGTGGAAAGAAGAGCTGCGTGCCCCCGACGAGGAGTCCTCTGCTTCCTCTCCCAAAGGGACCTTGGGCGAAGGCTTCAAGGGGCCCGAAAAAGGCCGGCGCTAGTCCTGGCGCCCCGGGAAGACCCAGGAGGGACGGCCCTGATTTCCCCTGGACCCAAACCCTATGAGCAAAGCAAACCACAACCAGCAGGTAATCTTCGGGCGCCATCCGGTACTGGAGGCGCTGAAAGCCGGCCAGTCCTTTCAGCGTCTGCAAATCGCCCGCGGCACCCGGGGGGCCATCATCGACGAGATCTTTGCCCAGGCCCGGCAGGCGCGCATCCCCTACGATGTAGTAGAGCGGGATCTCCTGGATCGCGCCGTGGGCGCCCGCCACCAGGGTGTCGTCGCCCACGTGGCGGCCCAATCCTATGTCGACTTCGACCAGATCCTGGCTGCCGTCGATCCGCAAAAGGCCTTCCTGGTCTTCCTCGACAGCATCCAGGATCCCCACAACCTGGGCGCCATCATCCGTAGCGCCCATGCCGTCCGGGCCGACGCCGTCGTGATCCCGCAACGCGGGGCCGCTGGCCTCAGCGGCACCGCCATCAAGGCCGCGGCCGGGGCCTGCGCGTTTGTCCCCGTCTGCCGGGTCAAAAATCTGCAACGAGCCCTCCTGCGCGCCCGGGATGCCGGCCTGTGGATAGCGGGCCTGACCGTCGAGGGGACCCACGCCTTCACCCAACTCGACTTTCGGGGACCTTGCGCCCTGGTCGTCGGCGGCGAATCCAGGGGCCTGCGGCGGCTGGTGCGCCAGGTCTGCGATTTCGAGGTCGGAATCCCCATGGGCCGGAGCGAAGTCGGCTCCTTCAATGCCTCGGTAGCCGCCGGCCTGGTCCTCTACGAGGTCTTCCGCCAGCGCCACCTGGATGGTTGATCAAGGTATGAGTCCGCTCCGCGGCCCGCGAACAAAGCAGATGGTGCGGGGTGACGCGCCCCTGATCAGGCTGTGTTTTGGTCTTTTGACCTGCCTGCCGGCCGGCCCGCTCGCAGCCGGGGCCGCGGATCCAGATACCACCTTCAAGGCCGCTCACGCCCTCCTGGACGAAATCAAAAACCGCGATCGCCAAACCGGCTTCGAGTACAAGGGGGAAACCATCCACGTGCGCGGCGATACCATCTTCCTGCAGGGCAAGGCCTCGGTGCTCCACAAAGGCGCCCGGCTCGAGGCCGCCCAGATCATCTTCCAGCGCCTGGACGAACGGGCGGAAGCGCGGGCCGGGCAGGACAGCAACGGCGTCAAGGTGGGCCGCCCTGTGCTCAAATACGGTAAAGAGACCATCCATGGCGAGCATATTCTCTACGACATGAAGACCCAGCACGGCACCATCCTCCAGGCCCGCATCCGCCGGGAGAAGGGCTTTTACGCCGGCCAACAAATCCGGACCCGCTCGGCCGCGGAATTTCACGCGCACCGCGGTTCCTACACCACCTGCGACCTGAAGGCCCCCCACTTTGATTTCTACAGCCCGCGCCTCAAGGTGCTGGTGGACGATATGGCCATTGCCCGGCCGGTGTACCTGAGGATCAAAGGGAAGCGGGTGCTGTGGATTCCCTTCTATGTGTTCTCGCTGCGCGAAGACCGCCAATCCGGGATCCTGACCCCCAGTTTTGGACGCCGCCCCATCCGCTTCGGCGCCCAGCGGAGCGAATGGGAACTGCGCAACCTGGGCTATTATATTGCCCCCAACGACTACTGGGACCTCATCCTTTCCGGGGATTTCCGCCAGCGCTCGGGCTGGCTGGCGCGCACCCGTTTGCATTACGCCCGGCGCTACCACTGGAACGGGCAGGTCGAGACCCGGCTGGAAAACAGGCAGGATGGCAAGCGGACCCGGTGGGAGTGGTGGACCAGCCTGCGCCACAACCAGGAGCTGGGCGAGAGCGCCCGCCTGCACGCCTCCGGCACCTTTCAGAGCAACAAGGACTTTGCCCGCGACAACAGCCTCCACCAGCAGGACCGCCTCAACCGCACCCTGCGCTCCAACCTGAGTTACAACAAGCGCTGGCGGCCGTCCGGCAACAGCCTGAGCGTCCGTGCCAGCAAGACCAAGCACCTGGACACCGAGCGCTTTGACACTGTTTTGACCGAAGTGAGTTTCCGCCCGTCCAGAAAGGCCCTGTGGCCGTCCTCCAAAAACCGGGAGAGAGGCGCTAAAAAGCCCTGGTACAGCCAGATTTACTACGATGGCAATGGGCGCCTGCGCAACACCCGACGCGGCAGCCCGGCCGACACCACCCGGACCGCCACCGATTTCACCCTGAGGATCTCGTCGCAGCAGCGCCCGCTGTCCTGGCTGCACTTCAATCCCAGCCTGACCGAAACCTGGAAAGACGCCGATCTGCGCAGCTCGGATGCTTCTTTTAGAGGTGTGCGCACCGATCGCCTGAGCGCCACAACGGGAATCACCCAGACCTTGTATGGTCTGTTCCACCCCCAGTTCGGGCGCGTAACCGCCTTCCGTCACGTTTTAAAACCCAACCTCTCCTTGCGCTATCAGGCCACCCACACAGATACCGGCGCGGTGGCGGGATTCGGCGGCGGGGGCAGTAGCCCCTGGAAGCAAAACCGGCAGGTCAGCGCGCGCCTGGACAACACCTTCTGGGTCAAGCTACTGAGGGGAGAAGAAGAGGCCAAAATCCGCCTGGCACAGCTCAATTTCTCCACCTCCTACAATATGGACAGGGAAAGACGTCCCCTCTCGGACCTGGTCTCCAGGCTCAGTTTCAACGCCGGCCGGACCCTCGATTCGCGCCTCACCCTGACCGCGGAATTCTACGACGATGAGGACCGGCTCCAGGTGCTGTCCCCGCGGCTCAAACGCTTTGAACTCAGGTCCAGTCTGCGCCTGTCCCGTCGCGCTCCGGGCCCCGGGGAGGGCGCCGGCCGGTCCAGCCGCGGTGGAGGGGACGACTTCGGAGGAGCCAGCAGGCTTACCTACAGCCGCGGTAGAGAGGATTACTTCGGGGATTCCAGCAGCACCTACAGCCGTGGCAGGGGGGACGATTTTAGCTTTGAGAGCGGCCTGCAGCAGGATATCCGGCGCCCGGATCGCGCCCAGCGCTTTCAATTGAGTCACTACTACTCCCGCTTCCGCAGCTCTACTCGCACCATCGAGCACTCCTGGCTACGCACCTCCGCTGGCGCCAGCTGGCGCCGGGTCTGGCATCTCCACTACTCTCTCAACTACAATCTCCACGACCCGGGAGAGGCCTTCTTCGCCACCGGGCGGATTACCTCGGAGTTGCTCTCCGTGCAGCGAGAATTCCACGACTGGACCGCGACCTTCAACCTAAAACCCAGCCGCTTTCACCGGAACCGCGCTTTTTATTTCAAGGTCCAGTTCAAGGACATGCCCCAGATCAAATTCGAACGCGGGGACCGGCGGTTCTAGGGTCGCGTCCCGGTTGCCAAGGCCAGATGGATGAACTAGATTTAAAGATATGCGAGTTCTGGTCCAGCGCGTTAGTCAGGCGCGCGTCCTGGTGGAAGAGCAGGTCAAAGGCCAGATTGGCCGTGGCCTGGTCCTGCTGGTGGGCATCCATCCCGACGACGACGAGAGCGCTCTGCGTTTTTGCGCCGAAAAGTGCGCCCACCTGCGGATCTTTGCGGACGAAGACGGCAAGATGAACCGCTCGGTGCTCGACATCGGGGGGCGCATCCTCGCGGTGTCGCAGTTTACCCTGTACGGGGATTGCCGCAAAGGCCGCAGACCCAGCTTTGTCGAGGCGGCGCCGCCGGCACGGGCCGCGCTGCTGTGCGATCGCTTTGTCGAGATCCTAAAGGAACTCGGCCTCGAGGTGTCCCAGGGGGTATTCGGAGCCCACATGATGGTCGAAATCAGCAACGATGGGCCGGTGACCCTGATGGTGGAAAAATGAAGGGGCTTCCTGCGCCACACCTCATCCTGGGTTCGGGATCGCCGCGCCGGGCCGCGCTGCTGCGGCAGCTGGAACTGCCGTTCGAACAAGTGGTGAGTCCGGAGGAAGAGCCAGCTCTCCAGGGCGACGGCCCTGAAGCATGCGCGGTGGCGGCAGCCGGCGCCAAGGCCCGCGCCGTCCACAAACTGGTGCGGCAACGCGGCCTTGCCACAAACGCGGCGATCGTCATCGGGGCCGACACCATCGTCAGCCTGGACGGCAGGCTGCTGGGCAAGCCCCGGGATGCCGGGGAAGCCGTTGATATGCTGCGCGCGCTGTCCGGCCACACCCACCAGGTTTACACCGGTCTAGCCCTGGTCTGCGGGGACGACCGCGAACTGCGGGATTGCAGTGTGACCCAGGTGCGAATGGGGAAGATTTCAGAGAGAGACATCAGCGGCTATGTGCGCAGCGGCGAGCCTCTGGACAAAGCCGGCGCTTATGGCATCCAGGGGCTGGGCGCTCGCTTCATCGAACACATCGAAGGGTGTTATTACAATGTGGTCGGGCTGCCCCTGGCGCGCCTCGCCGCCCTGCTAGTGGAAGCGGGATACAACTTCAATACAACCACTGGTGACGACCGATGAACTCAGAAGGATCCATCTCCGAGCAATTGCGCCAGTCGCGCCAAGGATTGCAAAAGAGCATTGAGGAAATCCACCAGCAGACCGGCGTGAGCCTCAATGTCCTGCGCGAACTGGAAGAGGGAAACTTCGAGGTGGTCGAACCGGTATTCCTGCGCCTGAGTCTGCGCACCTACGCCGAGTACTTGAAGCTGGACATGGACGCCATCCTGGCGACATACGACCAGGACTTCGCCTCCGCGCCCGAACTGTCTCCGAAGTTGGCCCAACCCGCTCCGCCGCTCGGCATTTCAACGCGGCGGCGCCTGATCGGCCTGGGCTTCGCCGGCCTGGTGGTGCTGGTGCTGGTGGCGCCGCTGGGGAACGAAGCCCCGGAAGCGCCCGAATCCGCAACGCCCGCCGTCCAGGCTGGAACTGAGTCTGAAGAACCCGCAAACCCGCAGAGCCTGGCAGCCTCCGAGTCCAGTACAGAGGAGAAGCTCGCGGAGACCAGCGGGGAAGATGCGGCAGTTGCGGCACGCCCGGTAGAATCACCCCCTGACGCGCCCCTGGAAAGCGCCGCGCCTAGCGCCCCATCCGTTCTTCCGGCCGTGGACCACGACTCGCTCCTGGTTCTCAAGATCGAAGCCATCGACTCGGTCTGGGTAGAGATCAAAGGAGACAGTCTCGTCCTTTTTGAGGAAACGATACCGCCGGGCTTTACCGGGGCCTGGGAAACAACCGGCCACTTCCAGGTGCACGCGGGCCGCGGCCATGCTCTGCGCTACTGGTTCCAGGGCGAACCTCTGGGCGAAGGAGGTGTCCTGGGCACAGCCGAACAGGTGCTGCGGTTCAGGGTTTCTAGAGAGGGCACGATGTTGCTGAACCCGAACTTCGAGCTCCTGGCGCCAGCCCTTCAGCCCCAGGACGCCCCATCTCCATGAGCCGCCGCTACCTGGAGGTGGCCCTGCCACCGCCCCTGGCCCGGGAACTCACCTATGGTCTGCCGCCGGTGCTGCAAGAGGATACCCACATCGGTTCCCTGGTCGTGGTACCGGTTGCCCAGCGGATGATGACCGGAGTGGTAATCGGTTTTGCCGCCCCGCCCGATCCGGCCGGCGAGCTCAAGCCGGAAGCCGTCCGCGATGTCGTTCAGGTTCTGGCCGGCGATTCCCTCCTGGATGCGGAACTGATCGACCTGTGCCGCTGGATGGCCAACTATTATTTTGCCCCTCTGGCCAGGGCGCTGATGGCGGCCCTGCCTCCGGGCATCCAACTCACCTCGAATCGCCTGGTCCAGCTCGGCGCCGACCGCGCCCTTGAACGCCGCGATGCCCTGGAAGAAAGGTTGCTGGAACAGCTGCGCAGGCATGGTCCTTTAAAGGTCACGACCCTGCAGCGGCGCTTGGGCCGGCGAGGACTGGAAAACGCCCTGCGCCGCCTCAAACGGGCCGGATGTATCGAAGTCCAGCCCGTACTGCAGGCCCCCCAGGTGCTCCACCAGCAGTGGGTCCGCCCCGGCCCGGCCGCCAGGGTGGAGAAGGCCATGGGGGAACTTGGACGCCGCGCTCCCCGCCAGGCCGCTTGTCTGGCCCTTGTCGTGGAGCGCGGGTCCGCGGCCAAAAAAGATCTGGTGGCGCAGGGATTCAGCTATCAAATCCTGAAAAATCTGAGCGCCCGCGGTCTCATCGAGGACTTCGACCAGGAAATGGTGCGCGATCCCCTCTCCCACATAGGTCCCGAAACAGCCGCACCGCTGACCCCGAGCGCCAACCAGAAAAAGGTCCTGGAGTCCATTCACGCCGCCCTGGATGGGGCCGCGTTTTATCCCGTTTTACTGCAGGGCGTCACCGGCAGCGGCAAGACCCTGGTCTACATCCACGCCGCCGAGCGCGCCCTGGCGCAGGACCGCGGCGCCATCATCCTGGTCCCCGAAATCGCCCTGGCCTGGCAGATGGTGCGGCACTTCAAAGCTCATTTCGGGGCCCAGGTCGCGGTCCTGCACAGCCAGCTCTCCGAGGGCGAGCGCTACGATACCTGGCGCCGTCTGCGCCGCGGCGAACAGCGGATCGTCATCGGGGCGCGCTCGGCCATCCTGGCCCCGGTCCGTCGTCCCGGCCTCATCGTGGTGGACGAAGAACACGATTCTTCCTACAAGCAGGAAGACCTGGAGAGCAGCCATCCGCTGTTTTACAATGCCCGGGACCTGGCCCTGGTGAGAGGTCAGCAGCAGGGAGCGGTCGTGCTCCTGGGGTCGGCCACCCCCTGCCTGGAGTCCTACTGGAATGCCCGCACCCACAAGTACCACCTCCTCACCCTGCCCCAGCGCATCGACGATCGGCCACTGCCCAAGGTAGAGGTGGTGGACATGCGCTGCGAACCCTTTCAGACAAATAAGCGCGCCATCTTCTCGCGCACCCTGCGCTTGAAGATACGGGAGCGGCTCGACCGCGGTGAAAAAATCGTGCTGCTGCAGAACCGCCGGGGGTTTGCTCCCTTTGTGGTCTGCGCCTCCTGCGGCGAGGCCGCCCAGTGCAAGAGCTGCCGGGTATCTTTGACCTACCACCGCGGCCAGGCCCCGGAGACCCGCTGCCACTACTGCGATTTCCGTGCGCCCCTGCCCGCGATCTGTGGCTTTTGCGGCAGCGTCGAACTAAGCCTCGAAGGAGTGGGCACCCAGAAGGTGGAAGATGCGCTGGTGGAGCAATTCCCCGGCGTCCGCGTGATCCGCATGGACGTGGATACCACGGGTTGGAAAGGAGCCCACGACCAGTTCGTCGAGCGCTTCCGCGAGGGCGCGGCCGACGTCCTGCTGGGCACGCAAATGGTGGCCAAGGGCCTGGACTTCCCCGCAGTGACCCTGGTGGGCGTCATCTCCGCGGACACCGGCATGCACATGCCCGATTTTCGCGCGGCCGAGCGCAGCTTTCAGCTGCTCACGCAGGTAGCCGGCCGCTCGGGACGGGGTTCTGCCCCCGGCGAGGTAGTGATCCAGACCCTGTTGCCCGAAAGCCCGGTGCTGCAAGCCGCGGCCGCGCAGCAATTCGAGGCCTTTGTGGACCTGGAACTAAGCGAGCGACGGCAGGTGGAATTTCCCCCCTTCGGCCGCCTGATCGTCTTCCGCTGGCGCGGCCGGGAGGAAGAAAAGGTAGAAGAGACAGCCAGAAAATGCACCGCCTGTCTGGACGCGGCCAAAGCCGCAGGGGTTGCTCTCCTGGGCCCGGCCCCAGCCCCTCTGGCCCGCCTGCGGGGCTACCACCGCTGGCAGGCCCTGATGCGCGGGACCTCGGCCCAGCAACTCCACGACTTCACGGCTCGCGCCCTCCCGGTCATGCAGCGGATTGCCCGCAAGGATAAGGTCGTGCTCACCGTCAATGTAGATCCTCTGACCATGATGTGATGCCGAAGTTTATATACTTGCGTTTCCACCGTATATGGCTAAGTTTTTATCACCATGTTTTTATATCTTTTTTATTTTTTCGCCGTCTCGATCATCTCGTTAAATTCGGCTTCAGCCCAGCAGCAGATCGACGAGTGGGCCGCCTATACCAGCACCAAAAAACTGAACCACCTCCTGGTGCACCAGAACAGGGTCTGGAGCGCCTCCTCCGGAGGGGTGCTGTGCTTTGATCTGTCCACCCAGACCTATACCCGCTTCACCCGCCTGAACGGCCTGGCCGGCAACAAGGTCCTGAGCGTGGTCGCCGATACCCGCGGTCACTTGTGGTTCGGCACCGACCAGAACGGTCTGAGCCGCTTTAGACCGGAGACCGAAACCTTCGATCCCCCTTTCAAGGATTTCGAAAACCACAAGATCCAGGCCCTCGCAGCTATAGAGGACCGCATCTTCGTGGGCATGGACCGGGGCGTCAGCGCCTTCCTGATCGACAAGCAAGAGGTCAAGGAAACCTACAGCATCCTGGGCCACTTGACCAAGGACACCGAAGTGACGGCCCTTGCCGTCTTTGCCGGCAAACTCTGGGCCGGCACGGTCGAAGGGGTGGCCTGGGCGGATCTGAGCCTGCCCAACCTGCAGGATCCGGACAGCTGGAATTCGACGACCGCTGTGGGTCGGGTGCGGGATATGGTGGTATTTTCAGACACCCTGTTCATCGCCGGCCACTTCGGGGTGTCCAGGTTCGATGCCGACGAAGAAGATTTCTCCTTGGAATTGATAACAAGCAATCTCAGAGGTCTGGGCCTGTTCGGGGGAACCGTGGTAGCCGCTACCGATAAAGGGGCATTCTTCCAGCGCAGCGGCGTAGAAAAGTGGGAGGTCCTCCAGGGGGTTCCCGATATCGAATATATTCGGGCCCTGTCTCGCGTCGACACCACCTTGTGGGTGGCCACGCTCGAGGGCCTGCAGGTAGTGGGCGCCGAACCGCCGCCGCCGCTCCGCGAACCAACGGGCAACCAGTTCTACGACCTCACAGTGACAAACGGCGACGAACTATGGGTCGCCAGCGTACCCAGCGACCAGGTAAGTCCCCGGCACGGTATCTACCGGTTCGACGGCGAGGGCTGGACCGTCTACGACCAGACAAGTGGACTGCCATCGGATATCGCGGTCGCCTTGCAGAGCGATAGAGAGGGCAACCTGTGGGTCGGCACCTGGGGCAGAGGCATAGGAGTCCGGGATACCAGCGGAACCTGGCACCACCTCACCTTTTCCAATTCCGTCCTGGCCCCCCTGGCTGGAAGCAGATCCTTTGTGGTGATCAGCGATATCGTCCGCGATGCCAACGACCTGTTGTGGATCGCCAACGTCCAGACCGGCGTGGTCGTCATGGACGGCTATCCCCCCGACCAGCAACTCCTCTACGACCAGGATGCCATTGGATTGCCCGCTGGTAGAGATATCAAAAGGATAGCTATCGCCGCCGACGGCCTCAAATGGATCTCCACCCCCCGGGATGGTTTTATCCTCTTCGACGACGGCGGCACCCCCTTTGAAAAGGGGGATGAATTCGCCCGGGTGATCAGCACCACCGATCCCGACTCCTCCATTCTGCTGACCAGCGACCGGGCCAGCGACATCGCGGTAAACGGCAACCAAGTGTGGGTCGGCACCGATAACGGCCTCAATGTCATGCGCTATAACTATACCCGTTCGACCCAGAGCTTCGAGATACTCAAATGGAGGGTCTACAACACCGACAATGGATTGCCATCGGGCGTCATCAACGCCCTGGAAACAGACTCCCAGGGCAATGTATGGGTGGGCACCGACTTGGGGTTGACACAGATCGGGGCGGACGGCGAGATAGCCATCACCCTCACCACCGCCAACAGCGGGCTGATCAACAACCGGGTCAAATCCCTGTTTTTCGACGATCGGAAGGGAGAATTGTGGATCGGCACCCTGGACGGTCTGAGCCGGCTGCAGGTGAATCCGGTCTACAATGGCGCCAGCTTCCAGGCCAGGGTCTATCCCAACCCGTTTTTGCTGGGCACCCGTGGCGCCACCCTGACCTTTGTCGACTTGCCCCTGGGCGCCTCCCTGCGGATTTTTGCCCTGGACGGGAGCCTGGTGCAGAAAATCGAGGGCGAGCCCGGCCGCGGCACTATTTCGTGGGACGGCTTTAACCAATCCCGTTTCAGTCTGGTGGGATCCGGCCTCTATTTCTTCATCGCCGAGGACGAAGCAGGAAACAGGGTAAAAGGCAAATTTGCCGTGGTCAAGACCCGGTAGATCGCGATGACTCGTCATTTCACCCTCCTGGTGCTTTTTCTGCTGAACTCCCCTGCTGCCTCTGCGGGCGAAAAGGATCTGCTCTTCACCATCGCCCGCCTGCAATACAAAGGCGGCGGCGACTGGTACGGCAATCCCTCCTCCCTGCCCAACCTGCTGCGCTTCCTCAAACAGCACACCCGCATCGATGTCGCCGCCGAGGAGGCCCAGGTGCAGATCATGGATGAGGAACTTTTCTCCTATCCGTACATCTACATGACGGGACACGGCAATATAGCCTTTGCGCCGGAGGAGGTCACGCGCCTGCGCCACTACCTGGAGAGCGGGGGGTTTCTCCACGCCGACGACAACTATGGTATGGACGAGGCTTTTCGCCGCGAGATCCGCCGGGTCTTCCCCAAAAAGGAACTGGTGGAACTGACCCCGGACCACGGAATTTTTCACTGTCACTTCGATTTCCCCAATGGACTTCCGAAAATTCACCAGCACGATGGCAAACGCCCCCAGGCCCTGGGCCTCTTCGAAGGAGACCGTCTGATCGTGCTCTACACCTACGAGACCGATCTGGGCGACGGCTGGGAGGATGAACGGGTCCATCCCAACCCGCCCGAGAAACGCCTGGCCGCTCTGCAAATGGGCATCAATATCCTCGTCTGGGCCCTGACTCACTGAATGCGGTTTATGCAAGATCCCGATCCTCTATACCAGAGCATACTCCACTATCTGCACCGCCTGCGCCGGCATCTGGTAGGGGTGGAACTGGCTTCCGGCCTGTTGCTGGCCCTGAGTGTGGGTCTGGCCCTGCTGCTGGTAGGGGTTGGGTTGGAAGCCCTGTTCTACCTTCCTCCGCCCTGGCGCGTTGCCCTGGGCCTGGGGTTTGTCGCCGGGCCGGGTCTGGTCCTCCTGATATACTTGCGCCGGCGCCTGCCGGCCCTTCTCTCTATCGAGCGGCTCGGTCTCCACCTAGAAGCCCGCTGCCCCCGACTGCAGCAGCGCTTGATCAGCACCCTGGAACTGTGGCAGGATCCGCGGGCCCGCCGACTTTATTCGCTCGACCTGCTAAAAGCGACCGTAGCCGGCACGGCCGCGCTTCTCGTGCAACTGGACCGCAAGCAGGTCGTAGACCTGAGGGGCGTCAAAGCCCACGCTCGCGGGCTGGGCCTGGTGGCTTTGCTGGTGCTGGGATCGCACGCCCTGTTCGGGGCTGCCCTCGAGGACGCCCTGTATCGTTGCGCCCACCCTCTGACGCCCTTCGTCCGCCAGGCCCGTACCCATATCGCCTTAGCGCCCGGCGACTTCGAAGTCGTCAAAGGCGAAGACGCCCTGGTCGAAATACGGTTTGAGGGCGTGCGCCCGCGCACGGCGCGGATTTTGCGGCGCGAAGCCGAGAGCGCGTCCTGGCAGCACGAGGAACTCGTCGTCGACCGCGTCGATTCACTGGTCTACACCTTCAAACAGGTCAAACGGCCCTTCTCCTACCAGGTCAGCGCCAACGACGGCTACAGCCGGATCCACCACGTGTCCGTGGTGGATCCGCCTAGCGTTCGGCGTCTGCGTCTCCGCTACCACTACCCGGCCTACAGCGGCCTGGAGGTGCGCGTCGAGGAAGAAAGCGGCGACATCAGCGGCCTGACCGGCACTGTGGTGGATTTTGAAGTCAGCGCCAGCAAGTCCCTGCGGCGAGCGGCTCTGGTCCTGAACGATTCCCTGGCGCATTCGGCCCGGGTGGAAGGTCACAGGGCCTACGTCAGACTGAAGATAGAGACCCCGGGCCACTACCACTTCGAACTGGTGGATCAGAAAGGCATAGCCAACCGCGATCCGATCCGCTATGCCATCCAGGTGGTCGAAGATACCTCTCCGCAGGTTGCCATCACCGACCCCGGCCGCGATATGGACCTGCCCGAAAACCTTCAGCTGGTCCTGGCAGCCGAAGCCGTGGACGATTTCGGCATCGAGCGCGCCTTCCTGGTTTATCGCATCAACGACGGCCCTGAACAGGGCCTGGGCCTCCACCTTGAGCCGGGCCGCCAAGTGCATCTGACTCACCTGTGGGATCTGGCCAGCGCGGATCTGCTCCCCGAGGACCGGGTGTACTACCATGTCGAAGCCTTTGACAACGACGAGGTCTCCGGTCCGAAGGGGGGAAAAAGCCAGGAATACACCCTGCGCTTCCCCTCGCTCTACGAACTCTACGAAGAGGTCGCCGCCGAGCAGGAAGCGCAGCTGGACGTCCTGGAAGAACTGGCCGAGGAAGGCCAGAAAAATCAGGAGTACCTGGATCAGCTCCGACGCGAACTGCTCAAGACCAACCAGCTGAGCTGGGAGGAAAAAAAAGAGCTGGAAGCTACCCTGACGCGCGAGGCGGAACGGGCCAGGGCCGTGGAAGAGTTGGCCCAGCAGCTGGGAGAAACCCTGGAGGAACTCGACGAGAACCGGTTGGCTCCTCGCGAAATCCTCGACAAGCTGGAAGAGATCCGCGAACTCATGGCAGAGGTGACCTCCCCTGAATTGCGCCAGGCCCTCGAGGCCATGCAACAGGCCGCGGAGACCCTGGACTCGGCCCAGGTAGCCGAGGCCCTCAAGCAATTCAAAGAAGATCAGGAGGTCTTTCAGAAACGCCTGGACCGCACCCTTGAGTTGCTCCAGCAGGTACGGGCCGAGCAACGACTCGAAGCAGCCGTACAGCAGGCCTTGGACCTCGAGCACCGGCAGATCCGGATTGACGCAGAGCTGGAACAGCAAGGCGGCAGCGAGCGCTTACAGGCACAGGAGGGCAGCCTGCAGCGCGACGCGGACCGTTTGCGGGAGGATCTGAAGGAGCTGAGCCAGGACATGGAGCAATTCAGCGAGGAGACCTCCCAGAGTCTGGCGGCCCAGGCCGATCTCATGCAGGAGCAGAACCTGAGCGGCCGTATGGGCGAGATGATCAAACGCCTCCAGCAGCAGCAAAACCAGGAAGCCCGCCGCCTGGGCGCAAGCCTCGAGAAAGATCTGGGGGCGCTCAGCGCTTCCCTTGAGCGTCTGCAGGACGAGTACGCTGCCAAAGAGAAAAAGCAACTGGCTCAGGAGATGCAGCAGGCCATACGCGACCTTTTGCACCTCTCCTTGCAGCAGGAAGATCTGAAGACCCGGGTCCAGGACGCCCAGGGCTCGAAGGAGGCCGCATTGGCTCAGGATCAGTTTGCCCTGCTCCAGGGGGTCGGCCAGGTGACCGAACACATCGGCCAGGTGGCCCGCCGGACCATGAGTCTGGACTACGGCCTGGGCGTAACCCTGGGCTATGCCCTGCGCAATATGCAGGAAGCAGCCCATCACCTGGGCCAGAAGAACGCCCTTTCCTCGATGGCGCTTCAGGAGGACGCCATGGGCTACCTGAACGAGGCGGTTTTGCTGTTGCGGCAAAGCATGGACAACCTGGCCCAGTCCAAGATGCCCTCCAGCTTCGGCGAAACCATGCAGCAAATGCTCGGGCTCTCCGAACGGCAGGCCGACCTCAACCAGGCCACCCAGCAGGCCATGGGCAAGGGCCGCCAGCCAGGTCGACAGGGCCGCCCGGTTCACGACATGGCCGCGGAAATGGCCCGCCTGGCCGCCCAACAGCGCCAGATCTATCAGGCCCTCAGGGCCCTGGAACGCGACGCGCGCGGCCATCGCGGCGCCCAGAAACGCATCCAGGCCATCGAAGAGGAAATGAAATCCGTGATCCAGGATCTCCAGCGCCGGCGCCCGAATCCAAGCATCCTCCGTTCCCAAAAACGCATCCTCCAGCGCATGCTGGACGCCAGTCGTTCGATCCACACCCAGGGCTTCGAGGAGGAGCGCCTTGCGGAAGGGGGCCGCGACCTGCCCTACAGCGGACAGGCCTGGCTGCCCGCCGATCTGGGCCAGTCCTACGACCACCTGCGCGAGGCCATGAAGCACGCCCTGGAAGGTCCCTATCCGGACGAGTATCGCCTGCTCATCCACCGTTATTACGAAGGGGTCTACCAGGATCTGATCGAGCGGGAGTCCAAAACCAGACCATGAAACCACGGCGTTGCTTTCCAAGAAGCCATCTTAAAATTCCCGCTGGCCGTCGCGCTTTGAGACGGCTTCTGGCATCGGCGTTTTTCTTACTCGCCATGGGTCCCTCGTTCCTGGAGGCGACCGCGGACGAAGAAAGTCTGCGGCAGCAGATCTTGCGTCTGGAAAAGGCCGGAAACTACAAGGCCGTCGTACCTCTGTACGAAGAATTGTGCCGGCGCGCCCCGCAGGATTCCAGCCTGTTCCAGGATCTGGCGCAGGCCTTGACCATCATCGACGACCACGGTCGCATCGTCGAGTTGCTCAAATCCTGGCTGCACGACCATCCCGATGACATCCAGGCCTACCTGCGATTGGGCCGCTCCTACCTGCACCTGAGCCGCAACGACGAAGCCTTGAAAACCTGGCGCCAGGCCCTCGTGCGCGCCCCGGAACGGCCCCAACTCTATCGGCAGATCAGTCACTACCACCGCGAAGCCGGTCTTTACAAGGCGGCCATCCAGATCCTCATGGACGGCCGCAAGGCCCTGCGCCAGGACCAGCTCTTCGGCTGGGAACTGGCCGCACTCTACCTCCTCCAGGAGGACTACCGCCGCGCCATTGCCGTCTATCTGGACTACCTGCGGGAGGACCCCCAGCGCCTTGTGTCGGTCGAGTACCGGCTCGCCCCCCTGGCCCAGGACGCCTCCAGAGCCCCAAAGCTTTTACAGGCCCTCGAAAACGGCCGCAAAAACGCCGCGGACCCCTTGCCAGTCTCCCTGCTCCTGGCCACCTGTGCCCTGGAATCAGGGGACCCGCAAAAAGGCTACGATGTCCTGAGCGAAATCGCCGCTCTTCCGGACGTTGTGCCCTTGATCTTCAAGTTTGCCTCGCGCTGTCAGGATCACGGCTACGACGAGATCGCCATCCAGGCCTATGCCTTGGGCGCCGAGCACGGAGGGGACTCCCCTTACCTCCGGGCCTTGCTGCAACAGGCAACCATTCACCTGCGCCTGGAAAACCACGACCTGGCAGCGGAACTCTACAGCCGTCTGGCGCGGCAATTTCCCCGGCGTCCCGAGGCCCGCGAAGCCCTCTTCCAGCTGGGGCGTCTGCAGCTGGAGGTCCAGAACGATGTGCCCGGAGCCCAGACCTCGCTTCAGGCCGTGTTGCAATCGGCGTCCCAGGGACCATGGGCTGGCAAGGCCCTGGACCTGCTGGCCGAGTGTGCCCTGCGACAGGACGACTTCGGACGGGCCGAAGCCCGCCTCCACCAACTGGGCCGCCAGGATCCCGCAGCCGCGCAAGTGGTGCGCTACCGCCTGGCCGAGCTGGCTTATTTCCAGGGCGACAACGCCCGGGCCCTCGGGTTGCTGAAGGCATTGCTCGAAGAGGATCCCAGGCACCCACTGGCCAACGATGCCCTGGAGTTGATCCTGCTGCTCGAAGCCCCGCAGGCCCGGCCCCAAGTCCTGAGCGCCCTGGCCCGCGCCCAGCTGCGGGAACGTCAGAAGCGGCCCGAAGATGCGGCCGAGGAATGGGCCTGGCTGGCCGCCCACGCGCCCCCGCGCATGCGCCAATTGAGTTTGTTGTCCCGGGCGCGGATCCGCGAACAACAGCACGATCCGGCAGCGGCCCTGGCCCTGTACGAAAGAATGGTAGCAGACCATCCGCGCGGGGCCTATGCCCTCCAGGCCCACATCGCCCGCGCCCGGCTGTACGAGCAGCAGGGACGGATCGACCACGCTCTCAAGATCTATGAGACGGCCTTGCTGGGCTTCCCGGAAGACGTCCGCATCCCGGAAATACGGCTTCAGATCCAGCGTTTGCGACAACAGGGAGGATGAGAAGATGAACAAGATGTTCTGCTGGCTGGTCGGGCTGCTGTGCCTGAGCGCACTCGGGCGCGTCCAGGCCGAGGGTTTGCTGGTCCCCATGGATTTGAGCCAGCGCGACCACCTCAAAGCCTACGGCCTGGCCTTCTGGGCGCTCGAACGCGGGGTCGTGGTGCAATGGCTCCTCAATTACCGCAGCGGCTCTTTCCTGGTGGACGGCCACGACCTGATTGCCGAGGAAGCGCAAATACGCGGGGTCTCCCTGGTCCGCATCTCCGAAGCTAAAGCCGCGACCATCCACGCCGAGATCGACGCGGCCAACATGGAGGTGGTACGGCTGGAAAAGGCGCCCCGGATAGCGGTCTACACCCCGCCCAACTCCCAGCCCTGGGACGACGCTGTCACCCTGGCCCTGGAATACGCCGAAATCGAATATGACAAGGTCTGGGACGAGGAGGTGCTGCAGGGCAAGCTCTCCGAATACGACTGGTTGCACCTGCACCACGAAGACTTCACCGGCCAGTACGGCAAATTTTACCGCGCCTACGGCCACGAACTCTGGTACCAGCAACAGCAGCGACTCTACGAGGCCCAGGCCCGGCGTCTGGGCTTCGACAAGGTCTCGGAAGAAAAAAAGGCCGTGGCCCGGGCCATCTACGACTACTTGCAAAAGGGCGGTTTTCTCTTTGCCATGTGCTCGGCCACGGATACCTTTGACATCGCCCTGGCCGCCTTTGGCGTGGACATTGCCCACCAGGTCTTCGACGGCGACCCGGCCGACCCGCAGGCGCAGGCCCGGCTCGACTTTGGCCGCACCGTGGCCTTCAAGGACTTCTCCCTGGAGAGCAATCCCCTGGTCTACGAGTTTTCGGACATTGACACCACTCCCAGAGACGGCAGACAGGTGGGCAGCGCCGAGGCCGAGTACTTCACCCTGTTCGAATTCTCGGCCAAGTACGATCCGGTGCCCACCATGCTGACCCAGTGCCACACCAGCATCGTCAACGGTTTTATGGGGCAGACCACCGGCTACAAGCGCCGCCTGATCAAGGATTCGGTGGTGATTCTGGCCGAAGTGGAAAACACCGACCAGGTGAAGTACATCCACGGCCAGGTCGGCAAGGGGACCTTTACCTTCTACGGCGGTCACGACCCGGAGGACCACCGCCACTATGTCAACGATCCGTCCACCCAGTTGGTCCTGCACCCCAACTCTCCGGGCTACCGCCTGATCCTCAACAATATCCTGTTCCCGGCCGCCAAAAAAAAACGCCGCAAAACTTGATGTCTCCGGGCTATTGGTTGTATCCTTAAAAGCCCATACACCTGATACCCGAGAAAGGATACTCCCATGGGGGAACGCGATGCGGAGGCGGTAGCACGGCTCGAGAACACCAAGGAAGAGATCGGTGGAGAGATCGGCAAAGTCATCGTCGGCCAGCGCGACATCGTCGAACAGCTGCTGGTGGCCCTCCTGTCCGGGGGGCACTGCCTTCTGGTCGGGGTTCCCGGCCTGGCCAAAACCACCCTGATCCAGACCCTGGCTCAAACCCTGGATTTGTCCTTCGGCCGCATCCAGTTCACCCCGGACCTGATGCCCTCGGACATCACCGGCACCGAGGTCCTGGAGGAGGACCTCGAAAGCGGGCGCAAGGCCTTCCGCTTTGTCCAGGGCCCGATCTTCGCCCACATCATCCTGGCCGACGAGATCAATCGCACCCCGCCCAAGACCCAGGCCGCCCTGCTGCAGGCCATGCAGGAACACGCCGTGACCGCCGGCGGCCAGACCATGCGTTTGAGCGAGCCTTTCTTTGTCCTGGCCACCCAGAATCCCATCGAGCAGGAAGGCACCTACCCCCTGCCCGAGGCCCAGCTGGACCGCTTCATCTTCGAGCTGTGGATCGACTACCCCGACCCGGCCGAGGAGGAGGAAATCGTGCGCACCACCACCAGCGCGCACAAAGGGCGGGCCGAAAAAATCCTGACTGGCGAGCAAATCGTCCGGCTGCAAGACCTGGTGCGCCAGGTGCCGGTGGCCAACCACGTCATTCAGTACGCCGTGCGCCTGGTGCGCAGCTCGCGGCCCGGCGACGATATGGCCCCGGACTACGTCAAGGACATGGTCAACTGGGGCGCTGGTCCCCGGGCCTCGCAGTACCTGATCCTGGCCGGCAAGGCCCGGGCCATTCTGGCCGGCCGCCACTCGGTCGCCATCGAGGACGTCCGGGCCCTGGCCCTGCCGGTGCTGCGCCACCGGATCGTCATCAACTTTCACGCCGAGGCCGAGAATATCACCTCCTCCACCCTGGTAGAGCGCCTGCTGGACGACGTCCCCGCAAACGGCGAGGTCGGATGAACGCCCCCGATCTGGTCACCTCCTACCTCGATCCGGAAACCATCTCGCGGCTGAGCCGGCTGGACCTGGTGGCGCGCCTGGTGGTAGAAGGTTTTATCACCGGCTTGCACCGCAGTCCGTACCACGGATTCTCGGTCGAGTTCTCCGAGCACCGGCCCTACATGCCCGGCGACTCCCTGCGCGATGTGGACTGGAAGGCCTTTGGCAAGACCAACCGCCTCTACGTCAAACAGTATGAAGAAGAGACCAACCTCAAGTCCTACCTCCTCCTGGATATAAGCGGCTCCATGGAGTTCCGGTCCGGTGGATCCCTCAGCAAGTTTCGCTATGCTTCCAGTCTGGCCGCGGCCCTGACCTACCTGATGCTGTGCCAGCGCGACGCCGTGGGGTTGATGCTCTTCCACGAGCGCATCGAATCCTACATTCCCCCGCGCTCGGTGCAGAGCCATCTGCAGGTGATACTCAGGGAGATCAGCCAGGTTCGGCCCGCCTCCGATACCCACATGGCCCCCGCCTTCCACGATCTGGCCGAACGCATTTCGCGCCGCGGTTTGATCGTGGTATTTTCGGATCTGCTGGACGATCCGGAAAGGGTCTTGACGGGCCTGAGACACTTCCGTCACCGCGGCCACGAGGTCATCGTTTTTCACCTGCTGGACCCGCGCGAGCAGGATCTGGATTTCAGGAGTGAAACCCGGTTCTACGACCTCGAAGATCCGGATCAGAGCCTCACGACCCAGCCCCGGCACCTCCAGCGCGAGTACCGCGAAATGATGGACGAATTCATCCGCACCTACCACTATCACTGCGCCGAGGCCCGGATCGACTACGTCCTGCTCGATACCACCACTCCCTTTGACGTGGCTTTATCGCGCTATCTGGTGCGGCGCAAAAAGCTGGGCTAGCTGGGCTAAAGGGATGGAGCTGTCGGCCGTAATCTTGACTTTTTTGTCCAGATTCGTAAACTCTATAAAATCAAGCGCGGATGGAGCCGGAGTTGCACGCCGGACTTTTGCCCTCGATTCAACCGGGAGATACACCACAGATGAGCGAAACACAGGTCCTTGAAGAACTGGCTGCACAGGAGTACAAACATGGTTTCGTCACCGATATCGAAGCCGATTCCGCTCCCCCTGGACTGAGCGAAGAGATCATTACTTTCATCTCCAAAAAGAAGGACGAACCCCCGTTCTTGCTGGAGTGGCGTCTCAAGGCCTACCGCAACTGGTTGAAGATGGAGGATCCTACCCGCAGGAAACCCAGTGAACGCTGGGCCATGGTCTCCTATCCCAACATCGACTACCAGGATATCATCTACTACTCCGCGCCCAAACAGAAAGAGAGCCTGGAGAGCCTGGACCAGGTCGATCCGGAGATCCTGGCTGTCTACGAGAAACTGGGCATTCCCCTCGAAGAGCAGAAGGTGCTGTCCGGCGTGGCCGTGGACGCGGTCTTCGACAGCGTCTCCGTGGCCACCACCTTCAAGGACAAGCTGGCCGAACTGGGCATCATCTTTTGCTCCTTCTCCGAGGCGGTGCACAACCATCCGGACCTGGTGCGGAAGTACCTGGGCTCGGTGGTGCCCTACAACGACAATTTCTTTGCCGCGCTCAACTCGGCGGTCTTTTCCGACGGCTCCTTCGCGTACATCCCCAAGGGGGTGCGCTGTCCCATGGAGCTGTCCACTTACTTCCGCATCAACGCGGCCAACACCGGCCAGTTCGAGCGCACCTTGATCGTGGCGGATGAAGGAGCGTACGTGTCGTATTTAGAAGGTTGTACTGCTCCTAGTCGCGACGAGAATCAACTCCACGCCGCCGTGGTGGAGCTGGTCGCCCTGGACAACGCCCAGATCAAGTACTCGACCATCCAGAACTGGTACCCGGGCAACGAGGAGGGCGTCGGCGGCATCTACAACTTCGTCACCAAGCGAGGCGCCTGCCGCGGGGCCCATTCCAAGATCTCCTGGACCCAGGTCGAAACCGGATCGGCCATCACCTGGAAGTATCCCAGCTGCATCCTCCAGGGCAACCACTCCGTAGGGGAATTCTACTCGGTGGCCGTGACCTCGGGCCGCCAGCAAGCCGACACCGGCACCAAGATGTTTCACATCGGCAAGAATACCCGCAGCACCATCGTCTCCAAGGGCATCTCGGCCAAACGCGGCCAGAACACCTACCGCGGCTGGGTGAATGTACTCCGGAAGGCGGCCAATGCCCGCAACTTCACCCAGTGCGATTCCATGCTCATCGGCGACCAGTGCGGGGCCCATACCTTTCCCTACATCGACGTCAAAAATCCCACTGCCCAGGTGGAACACGAAGCCTCGACCTCCAAGATCGGCGAGGATCAGATCTTCTACTGCAACCAGCGCGGCCTCTCCACCGAGGACGCAGTCTCCATGATCGTCAACGGCTTCTGCAAGGAAATCCTGGCCGAGCTGCCCATGGAATTCGCCGTGGAGGCCCAGAAACTCCTGGGCATCAGCCTGGAGGGCAGCGTCGGCTGATGCCAGAAGCGAGGATAGCATGCTCCAGATAAAGAACCTGCGCGCCCGCGTCGAAGACATTGAAATTCTCAAAGGCATCAACCTGGAAGTAAACCCCGGGGAGATCCACGCCGTCATGGGGCCCAATGGCTCGGGCAAAAGCACCCTGGCCCAGGTCCTGGCCGGCCACCAGGAATTCGAGGTGACCGAAGGGGAGGTCCACTACCAGGGCAAAGACCTGCTCGAGATGGACCCGGAGGAACGGGCCCGCGAAGGCCTCTTCATGGCCTTTCAGTACCCCGTGGAAATCCCGGGGGTCAACTCGGCCTACTTCCTGCGCACCGGGCTCAACGAGATCCGCAAGCACCGCGGTGAGGAAGAATTGGACGCCATGGACTTTTTGAGTCTGATCAAGGAAAAGCTGCAGCTGGTCGAAATGGACGAAAGTTTTCTGAAACGCTCGGTCAACGAAGGTTTTTCCGGCGGCGAGAAAAAGCGCCACGAGATCCTGCAGCTGGCCGTGCTCGAACCCAGGCTGGCCATCCTGGACGAAACCGACTCGGGCCTGGACATTGATGCTTTGAGAATCGTCGCCCACGGGATAAATTCGCTCCACAACCCGGACAAAAGCGTCGTCGTCGTGACCCACTACCAGCGCCTGCTCAACCACATCGTCCCCGACTATGTCCACATCCTGTTGCAGGGACGCATCGTCAAATCAGGCGGCGGGGAACTGGCCCTGGAATTGGAAGAAAAGGGCTACGACTGGATCAGGAAGGAAGTTGCGGACACGGCAGTGGACGCCTAGGAGAGTCATGGCAAAAACCAAGGATAAAAAGGACTGGTACCTTTCGAGCTTTGCCGGATTCGAGGAACGCCTCAACGGGGAATCCAACGCCCTGCTTCACGCCATCCGCCGGGCCGCCATCGATCGCTTTGCCAAGGCCGGGTTCCCCACCACCCGGGACGAGGGCTGGAAGCACACCAACCTGGCCCCTCTTTTCCGCATCCAGTTCAGTCCGGTCTTCGACGACGATCCGACCGCGCTGAGAGCCGCCGATCTCGAAGAGTTCGAATTCGCCGATCTCGAGTGCGCCCGGCTGGTGTTCCACAACGGTCTTTTTGTACCTCATCTATCCACCCAGGGGCCCCTGTCAGCCGGCGTCCGGGCCATGAGCCTGGCCGCGGCCCTGGAGGAGATTCCCGAACAGGTGGAACCTCACCTGGGTCGCTATGTCCCCTACCAGGAGCAGGGCTTTGCCGCGCTCAACACCGCCTTTTTAAAGGATGGGGCCTTTGTGTGCATCCCGCAGGACACCGTGCTCGAAGAGCCGATCCACCTGCTGTTCGTCTCGACTGCCGGAGATAAGCCCACTGTTTCTTTTCCCCGCAGCCTGATCGTAGCCGGGGCCAATGCGCGGGCGTGTCTTTTGGAAACCTATGTCGGACCGAAGGACCAGGTCTATCTGACCAACGCCGTGACCGAAGTCGTGGTCGGGGAAAACGCCGAACTCGAGCACTGCAAAATACAGCGCGAAAGCGCCGCGGCCTTCCACCTGGCCGTCCTGCACTTCAGCGAGGGCCGCGACTGCCGTCTCAAATCCCACAACATCACCCTGGGGGGCCGCCTGACCCGCAACGATATCACCACCTCTCTGAACAGCGAAGGCGTGGAATCCACTCTCAACGGTCTCTACCTGATGGATGGCCGGCGGCACGTGGACAACCACACCCTGATCGAACATGCCCGGCCCCACTGCGCCAGTCACGAGCTTTACAAAGGCATCCTGGCCCACCAGTCCAGCGGCGTCTTCAGAGGCAAAATTCACGTCCACCAGGATGCGCAGCAGACCGATGCCTATCAGTCCAATCAGAATCTGCTGCTCTCCGACGAGGCCGATGTCACCTCCAAACCGCAGCTGGAAATCTACGCCGACGACGTCAAGTGCAGCCACGGGAGCACCACGGGCCAACTCGACCAGGATGCCATTTTCTACCTCCGCTCCCGCGGCATCGGCGCTGCAGAGGCCATCAACGTCCTCACCCGCGCCTTTGCCGGCGAGATCCTTGAACGAATCGGGGTCGAAAGGGTCCGCGATCTCCTCGACCGCCTGGTGCAGACGAAACTCGAATCCACTCAAAGAGAAACACCATGAGCGCAATCACCGAATCAGCGACTTCGCCAATTCTCTTTGACGTGGAAAGCATCCGCAGCGACTTTCCCGCGCTGCAGCAGCGCATCCGCGACAAAGACCTGGTCTACCTCGATAGTGCGGCCACTACCCAGAAACCGCAGGTCGTGATCGATGCGCTGGCGCGCTATTATGCGAAGGAGAATTCCAATATCCACCGCGGCGTCCACTTCCTGAGCCAGCAGGCCACCTTTGCCTACGAGCGCGCCCGCGCCCGGGTGCGGCTTTTCCTCAACGCCGGTGAAAACGGCGAGATCGTCTTCGTGCGCGGGACCACCGAGGGCATCAACCTCGTGGCCCACAGCTATGGTCGGCCCCACGTCAAAGAAGGCGACGAGATCATCATCTCGCACATGGAGCACCACTCCAATATCGTGCCCTGGCAGATGCTGTGCCAGGAAAAGGGCGCCCATTTGCGGGTGGTGCCCATCAACGAGGAAGGCGAGTTCCTCGTGGACGAATACGAAAAACTGCTCAACCACCGCACTCGACTGGTGGCCGTGACCCACGCCTCCAATGCCCTGGGTAGCATCAATCCCCTCCGACAGATCATCGACCTGGCCCACGCTCAGGGCGCGTCCGTAGTGGTCGACGGCGCCCAGGGCGTGCCGCACCTGCCGGTGGATGTGTCCGCCCTGGATTGCGATTTTTACACCTTTTCCGCTCACAAACTCTTTGGTCCAACCGGCGTCGGAGTACTCTACGGCAAAAAGGCCCTGCTCGAAGCCATGCCCCCCTATGAGGGCGGTGGTTCCATGATTCAGTCCGTCCAATTCGAAAAGACCACCTATGCGGATCTGCCCGCCAAGTTCGAGGCCGGCACCCCCCACATCGCCGGTGGCATTGCCCTGGAAGCGGCCCTCAACTACGTCAACGCCATCGGTCGCGAGCAGATCGCCGCCTACGAGACCGAACTCCTGAACTACGGCACCGAACTCCTCGCTCGCATCGAAGGGCTGCGCCTCATCGGCAACGCCCGGGAAAAGGTCGGGGTGTTCTCCTTTGTCATGGACGCGGCCCACCCACACGATATCGGCACCATCCTGGACACCGAGGGCATTGCCGTGCGCGCCGGCCACCACTGCGCCCAACCCACCATGCAGCGCTACGGCGTAGCGGCCACGGTGCGGGCTTCCCTGGCCTTCTACAATACCCATCGGGAACTCGAGGCCCTGGCCGCGGCACTTCACAAAGTCATCGAGGTATTTGGCTGATGTCCGAACTCCGCGAACTCTACCAGCAAATCATCCTGGACCACAACAAAAACCCGCGCAATTTCGGCAAGCTAAAAAATGCCAACCGCACTCAGGAAGGCTTTAACCCCCTGTGCGGCGACTACCTCAAGGTGTACCTGCACCTGAGCGTCGACGACGTCATTCAAGATATTCACTTCGAGGGATCGGGGTGCGCCATCTCCAAGGCCTCGGCTTCCTTGATGACCGCGCTCTTGAAAGGCAAGACCGCGACCGAGGCCACGGAAATTTTCGAACGCTTTCACGAACTGGTCACCTCGGAGGTGGATGCGCCAGTGGACGCGGAGAAGGTCGGCAAACTGGCGGTCTTTGCCGGGGTGCGCGAGTTTCCCATGCGCGTCAAATGCGCCACCCTGTCCTGGCACACCATGAAAGCAGCCCTGGAAGAAAGCGACGCATCGGTGTCGACCGAATAGACAAGGAGAGCATCCATGCACGATCAGACCTTCCCTCCCGACAGTATTGAGGCCCAAGTCGTCGAAGTCTTGAAGACCTGTTACGACCCCGAGATTCCGGTCGACATCTTTGAACTCGGGCTGATCTACACCGTCGAGTTCAACGACGACAACACCGTCGATGTCACCATGACCCTGACCTCGCCGGCCTGTCCGGTGGCGGGCACCCTTCCTCCCGAAGTCCAGCAAAAAATCAAAACCACGGTACCCGAGGTCGTGGACGCCAGGGTCGAAGTGGTCTGGGACCCTCCCTGGAATATGGACATGATGTCCGATGCGGCCAAACTAGAGCTTGGCATGATGTAAAAAAAAGGAGCCATACATGAAGCTCAGCGCACAGGAAGAATACGGACTTCGCTGTCTGCTTCAATTGGGACGGCAGGAACCGGGCCGCAGTCTCACCATTCCGGAGATCGGCCAGGCCGAGGGCATCTCCACCCACAACGTCGCCAAGCTCCTGCGCATCCTGCGCCAGGGTGGATTCGTGGAGAGCGCCCGCGGCCAACACGGTGGTTATGCCTTGGCCCTTGCACCCGAGCGGATCATCGTCGGCGAAGTACTGCTGGTGCTGGGTGGTCGTCTCTACGAGCCCGGTTTTTGCGAGACCTTCACCGGTGTTGCAGAAAGCTGCCTGCATTCCTCGACAGAATGTTCGGTGCGCTCGCTGTGGAACCGGGTGCAGCAAGCCGTGGACCAGGTATTGAGTCAGACCACGCTGCACGACCTGCTCAACCACGACCAGGAGATCTACCAGATGGCCTCCGAATGCTCCGGCGAATTGCTCGACATATCGAGTACACAATAGAAAATCGAATTGAAAGAGTGTAACTGAGAAAGCCTGCTGTTGATTACAGCAGGCTTTTCTTTTTTGGTTCGATGAAGCAAACTTGATTCGAGGAAATGTTTTAACTTGCTTTGCAGATAAAGATTGATTACTTTTGCCCAAGGCTATAATCCGCAATAGTTCCACAATAGTATAGTAAGTTCCACAATAGTATAGTAAGTTCCACAATAGTATAGTAAGTTCCACAATAGTATAGTAAAATCAAGGGAGGAAATCATGGCAAAGGCTGCTCCTAAGAAGGCTGCTCCTAAGAAGGCTGCTCCTAAGAAGGCTGCTCCTAAGAAGGCTGCTCCTAAGAAGGCTGCTCCTAAGAAGGCTGCTCCTAAGAAGGCTGCTCCTAAGAAGGCTGCTCCTAAGAAGGCTGCTCCTAAGAAGGCTGCTCCTAAGAAGGCTGCTCCTAAGAAGGCTGCTCCTAAGAAGGCTGCTCCTAAGAAGGCTGCTCCTAAGAAGGCTGCTCCTAAGAAGGCTGCTCCTAAGAAGGCTGCTCCTAAGAAGGCTGCTCCTAAGAAGGCTGCTCCTAAGAAGGCTGCTCCTAAGAAGGCTGCTCCTAAGAAGGCTGCTCCTAAGAAGGCTGCTCCTAAGAAGGCTGCCCCCAAGAAAAAAGCCGCCGCTAAGAAAAAATAAAAGAACCACCTGTTTTATATTCTCTATTGCCTCTGCAAAAGACGCCGATTCCACTCAGGTACCGGCGTCTTTGCTTTTTTCCGCTCTTTTGTATCCCTAATTTTCTATAACCATACCCAGTACTCTTTCCCTCAGGATTGCATAGGAACGCGGCACATACGCCGGCAACTGGCTCTCGCGCAGGTCAAAACCAAAAGCGCGTTTGCTCAGCACGATGGTAGGAGGTGTTTGAATCCGCTTGAAGTAATTGATGCGCACCTGTCGTTCCATCCACTCCAGATCATTGATCCAGGTTTCGGCATCGGGGAAATAACCCGCGAACCTTTCCCTGTCACACCAGCCCAGACGCTCGAACAACACTCCGTCGATAAACCACTGCAGCAGGTCTGCCGGATGCCGGCGGTATTCGATCATCTGACGCAACACCGCATCGTGATAACCGTACTTGATCGGGTCTCCCAATCCTTTGGTAACGTCCTGCGCTTCGGAGAGTTCGGCGCTGGGCACGGTCGCCCCGCTGATCAAGTTGAGCGGAATCACTTCGCGCCTGAAAATCCTTTCGTTGAGGTAGCTCGCCAGTTCGATGACCTGTACCTTGTAGAGGTCGGCGATAGGAGCTATGGCGCCATTGACATCGCCGTAGAGGGTGGCATAGCCCAGGGCGACTTCGGTTTTGTTGCCGTTGTTGGTGAAGAGCAATCCGTACTTGGCGGCCAGGCCGGATAGTATATCCGCGCCGCGGATGCGGGCCTGGATGTTTTCGTCTACCAGCCGGGTGTAGTCGCCCGGTTCCCGGGCGAAGTTCAATCCCTTTATCCGCTCGGATACCTGTTCGTAGAGATCTTGTATTGGACAACTGATATAATCCACTTCCAGAGCCTGGCAAACCTGCCGCGCATTTTCCTGTGTGATGGACGAGTTGAAACGCGTCGGCATGTTAACCGCAAAGACCCGCTCCGGCCCCAGGGCCTGCGCCAGCAGGCAGACCACCACGCTCGAATCAATGCCGCCGCTGACCGCGATGAGGAAGCGAGTTTCGCTATCGCGGATACAGTCGATATGGCAGAGCCCGGTGCGGATGGCGTCGTAGACCGCCTCGACCTCGTCCTGAACAGGGGCGACCGCGCCCTTCCTCGAAGTCAGGATCACCTGTTCTTTCCAGGAATCGGCGCGCTGTTCGATCCTTCCATCCGGCGCGTAGACCGTGGTGTCCCCGTCAAAGACGATTATGTTTTTGCCGTTGTTCTGGGCTCCGACTTGGTTGACGTAAAACAAAGGAAGTGGGGAACGGGCCACGATCTGTCGCACGACCCGGTTGCGCTTGTCGTTTTTCTGCCAGGTCCACGGCGACGACGAGAGGTTGAAAATAGCCTGGGCCCCGCGCCGGTGATAGACCCTCAGGGTGTCGAGGGTGTCCTGTTGCCAGGAATAGTCCTGGCACCAGATGTCTTCGCACAACTGGACCCCGAACTTGAAGGAGCGACCGTTGCGCAACTGGATCTCAAAAGGCACAATCCAGTCGTAGACCGAACATCCGCGGGATTGGGCCAATTTGCGCAGAGAGTAGAAGTGGCGATCGTCGTCAAAGAAGCGGTAATTCGGATGCAGGGTCTTGGGGTGTACACCAGGTTTTAAGCCCGGAGGCAAACCCTGGCGTTCCAGATAATGTCCGTGCGAGCACACCTGCACCGCGTTGTACTTGCGAATCCGGCCATCCTCTCCAATGCAGTCTTTGTCGATTGCGACATTGCCGAAAACCACGGTGATACCTTTGCTGGCCGCACAGATGGTACCGCTGTAGGCGGCAAAATCCTCGACCAAGGCATCTACCTCCCACAAGTCGCCGAGAATGTACCCGGATATGCACAGCTCGGAAAAGACCACCACTTCGGCACCGGCCCGGCGTCCATCCTCTATAAACTCCTGCATGCGGACGCTGTTCAGGTCCGGTCTGCCGGGCCGCACTTCCATCTGCACCAGGGCGATGGAGGGAAGATCTTCAAAAGACATACACTATCGCACACTACGGAGTACAGCTCAGGAAGCAGAGGCCATGGCCGGCACTACCTCGACCACTTCCTGGCGCGATGACCGGATGCACTCCACCATCCGCAGAATGCCGTCGCGGATATCCTCCAGCGCGATAAAACCAAAGGCCAGGCGGAGAAAGGGCACATCTTCGCCGTGGATGTGAAAGGCGGATCCCGGGGCACAGAGGATATTATTCTCGGCCAGCAGGGCACGGAGCTTTTCCCGGTCTACATCCTGGGGGAAGCCCACCCAGATGAACAAACCGCCGACCGGACGCGACCAGGTACAGATATCGCCGCCGCCCTCTTCCAGGGCGACGAAAACCGCATCGCGCTTTTTCTTGAGGATGGCGTTCCGGGTCTCCACGTGATCCCACAGGGTATCTTTGAAGTAGGCCGCCAAAACGGATGCGGCCAGCAGGCTGTTGCCCCCGTCGTAGCGCCGGTCCAGGATGCGGTCCAGCATGGGGGGACGGGCGATAAAGTACCCCAGGCGCACACCCGGCCCGAGGATCTTGGAAAGCGAGCAAATATAGACCTGGTCCGGACTGTCGTCCAGGGTGTAGAGAGCCGATTGCTTGTCGCCTTCGAAGTGCACGTCACCATAGCAGTTGTCTTCCACCACGATGGTGCCGTACCTGCGGGCCACCTCGATGAACTGGAGACGGCGCTGCCGCGGCATCACCGAACCGGTGGGATTTTGATAGGTCGCCAGGGTGTAGATGAAGCGCGGCGGGGTGCCGCGCTGGTGCAGATCCGCCAGGGTCCGGTCCAGGGCGTCGATTTGCATGCCGTCCTGGTCCACGGGTACGCCCACCAGCCGGGCCCCCAGGCGCTTGTAGGCCCCGATGGTTCCCGAGTAGGTCAGTTCCTCGATGACGATGGGATCGCCGGGCTTTTCCAAAAGGGCTTCGGCTATCAGGGTGACCGCCTGCATGGATCCGTTCGTCAGACTGATATGGTCCGGCGAGACCGCCACGCCCTCGCGCTGCGACTCCCGCGCCGCCATGACTTGGCGCAGTCCCTGGTGCCCCAGGTCTCCGGGATAGTTGACAAAGTCTGCCCCTACCTCGGGAATGGCCTTCCGGGCTGCCTCGACCAGTTCGGCCGTGGGAAAAGAATCTGGATCCGTTCGTCCGCCACCAAAATCAAATATTCGCATAGCAGCATCCTGTGGTTAAGGCCCTGAAAAGGCCCAGTCCGGCCGCTGCAGCCGCGGATTTTCCACGATGCCTGGAATCCGGCCGCGCTTGGCCACGGGGTGATTGTCCACTTCCTTGATATCCGCCGTAAAATCTAGGGGCCGGGCCCCGCTGATGGCGCTGCCGACGCCGAAGCCATCCACGGGCGCCCCGGCAATGCGGAAAGACTGCAACCGCTCCGGGTCCAGCCCGCCCGAGACAAAAATCTTGACATGCCCGTACCCACCCTGGTCCAACCGCGCCCGCACCTCCTCGACCAGTTCGACGGTCACCCCTCCAAGTTCACCGGGCGTGTCCAGTCTTACCCCCCACACTTTCTCCCCCATGGCCTCGGCTATCCGCACGCTCTCTGCGGCCTCGTCCCTGAAGGTATCCACCAGGAAGATGCGCCGAATCTGAGGATCCATGTGGCGGTCGAAGGCCTCTGCCGCCGCAAGGGTGTCCCCCATGGCCAGGATCAAGGCATGGGGCAAGGTGCCGCTGGCTGCGATTCCGGCCCGTTCGGCGCCGGCCGGGGTAGCGCACCCGCTGCACCCGCCGACCACGGCCGCGTACTCCATGCGGACGCTCACAGCCGGGTGGACATGGCGCGCCCCAAAGCAAATCACCGGCACATCCTCGGCCGCCGTCACACAGGCCGCCGCGGCCGTGGCCCAGCCGGTCTGGCTGCTCAACATCCCCAGCAACGCGGTTTCGTACAGACCAAAGCTTTGATACGGTGCCCGGATCCGCAGGACCACTTCCTTTGGTTCGATCCAGGTCCCCTCTTTCAGGCTCCAGACCTCGGCCTTTGCGGGTAGAATCCGCCGCAGCAACCCGTGGACCTCCCTCATGCCGCACAGCAGCGACCGTTGCCGGGTGAAAAACTCCATGGCCACCACCGGGTCCAGGCCCTCGGCCTCGAGAATTTGCCGGCTGCGCTCAAAGTAAATATCGGCGTTATAGCCCGCCAGCGTGGCCTGGTCCGGAGCAAATGGATCGGTGTTGGCTCGTGCCTCTCCCATGATTAGCGATTGGTTATTTGCGCGCCCAGGATCTTTTCCATGTGATCCAGGGCCCACTCGTGCTGCGCCGGATCGAAACTGGCGACGCAATCCGCCGGCACCTCCACTGCAAAGTCCCGGTTGCGCAGCCCCGATACCGTGTGCAACACGCAGATATCCGTGCAGTCTCCCATGACCACGACCTCGTCCGGCTGGAACTCGGCCAGTTGTCCCTCCAGATCGGTATTGTAAAAAGCGCTGTAGCGCCGCTTCTTGACGATCCTGGCCGCCGCTGATAGGGAAGCCAGTTCGTCAATGATCTCCTCTTCCTCGGTGCCCTCGATGCAGTGGGGTGGAAACATCTCGAATTCTCTGTCGTCGGGCACATGGCTGTCCTGAGTGAAGAAGATGGCGGCACCTGCTCCCTTTTCGCGCTCCACCCGCTCTTTGATCCGCGGAATAATCGCCCGGGCCTCATCCCCGCAGTAGAGGGTGCCCTGGGGGGCCAGGAAGCCTTTCTGCATGTCCACCACGATGACGGCCTTTGCCATGTCTGGAATCTCCTGCGCTGTTGTTTGCTACTAATATACTGACTTCCGGCCCAGAATTTCAAATCCGGTACATGTCGTCTGGGGTCACGATAAGCTCTTTTCTACAAATTCCAGGCTTTCTCCCGCGAGCCGGCGGTAAAAGCAACCGGCTCGCGCCCTGCCCTCGGGTCCTCTGGTATGACAGGCGCCCTCGCCCCGGGGTTTTACCAGGTAGAGCAGAGAATTCTGCTCGCAGTTTACCCGCACTTCGACCAGGTCCAGATAGTCGCCCGATGTAGCCCCTTTGACCCACAGCTCATTGCGCGAGGTACTCCAGAATGTGGCCACCTTGTGCTTCAGGGTATGGTCCAGGGCGGCCTGGTTGGCATAGGCGATGATCAGAATCTCCCGGCTCTGAGCATCCTGAACCGCCACCGGGACCAGAGGCTGCCCGCAATGGGCCACCTTGTCGAGCTTGGCGAAGTCCAGCAGGAATCGGCTCCCTTCCTCGATATCATGGCTGCTTGGGGACGATCTCTCTGTCATGTAGCCGTCCTTTCTTCCATTTCGCGCTATTCCTGCGCGGCCCAGGCCGCGTCCTTGATCACCTCCGACAAGGTGGGATGCGCGTGCACCGAGCGCGCCAGGTCTTCGGCGCTGGCGGCAAATTCCATGGCCACGACCCCTTCGGCAATCAGGTGGGAGGCCTGGGGGCCCAGGATGTGCAGCCCCAGCAAGCGGTCGGTGCGGGCGTCGCTGAGGATTTTGACCAGCCCGTCAATGGCGTCCATGCTGTGAGCCCGGGCATTGGCCCTGAACGGGTACTTGCCAACCTTTAACTCGCGCCCCTGCTCTTTGGCCGCCTCTTCGCTCAGGCCTACCGAGGCCAGTTCCGGGTGGGTGTAGACCACATTGGGGATGGCATCGTAGTGTACGTGGCCGGCCACCCCGGCCATCCGCTCCACTACCGCCACCCCCTCTTCCTCGGCCTTGTGCGCCAGCATCGGACCAGGCACCACATCGCCGATGGCGTAGATGCCCGGCAAACTGGTCTGGAAATCACCGTCCACCTTCACGTGCCCGCGCTCGTCCAGCTCCAGTCCCAGCTCCTCGCTGCCCAGACCCTCGGTGTAGGGCCGGCGCCCCACCGCCACCAGGACGCAATCGCACGACTCGACCTGCTCCTGGTTTCCCGCGACGATCCGCAGCTGGACCTTGCCCCCTTCGATCTGGGCGGACCGGGCGCTGGCCCCCAATTCAAAACCGAGTCCCTGCCGCTTCAGCAAACGCTGTAGCTGCCCGGTCATCTCCTGGTCCATGCCAGGCAGGATGTGGTCCATGAACTCCACCACCAGCACCTGGGTCCCCAGCCGGCTCCACACCGATCCCATCTCCAGACCAATGGCACCGGCCCCGATGACCACCATGCGTTCCGGCACCGCGGACAACGCCAGCGCCTCGGTGGAACTCAGGATGTAGCGGCCATCGAAGGGCAGACCCTTCAATTCGACCGGGGCACTGCCGGTGGCAAGGAGGATGCGCGCGGCCTTTAAGGTCCGGGTGGCGTCCCGGCCTTTCACTTCCACCGAGCCCGGAGCCGTGATGCGCGCGGCGCCGGTCACGTGCTCGACCTGGTGCATCCGGAAGAGGCTGCCGATGCCCTGGACCATGGTCTCGACGATCTTGTCCTTGCGCCCCATCATGACCCCCAGGTCGAGAGCGACCTTTCCGACCTGGATGCCGTGGTTTTCCAGGTCTCCCCCGGCCCGGTGGTAAAGCGCGCTCGATTCCAGCAGGGCCTTGCTGGGGATGCAACCCACGTTCAGGCAGGTGCCGCCCAGCTCGCTCTTGTCCACGCAGGCCACCCGCATCCCCAGTTGAGCCGCCCGGGCAGCGGCTTTGTATCCCCCCGGTCCGGCGCCGATGACAACCAGATCGAATGAATCGCCCATAGAAACTTCCTCCCCCAATCAGATCTCCAGCATCAGCCGGGTTGGATCCTCGAGCACATCCTTGATCCGCACCAGGAAGGAGACCGACTGCTCGCCGTCCACCAGCCGGTGGTCGTAGGACAGGGCCACGTACATCATCGGGCGGATCTCCACCTGGCCGTTCACCGCCACGGGCCGCTCCTTGATGGCGTGCATCCCCAGGATGCCGCTCTGCGGCGGATTGAGGATCGGCGTGGACAGCAAAGAGCCGAAAACTCCGCCGTTGGTGATGGTAAAGGTGCCGCCGCTCAATTCGTCCAGCCCCAGCTTGTTGTCGCGCGCGGCTCTGGCCAGGCGTTTGATCTCGGACTCGAGCTGGGCCAGGCTCATATCTTGCGCGTTGCGCAATACCGGCACCACCAGGCCGCGTTCGGCGCTTACCGCAATGCCCAGGTTGACGTAATCGTGGTAGACAATGTCGGTGCCCTCGATGCTGGCGTTGACCGCCTCAAAAGCCCGCAGGGCCAGGGCTGTGGCCCGGGAGAAAAAGGACATCAAACCCAGCGATACCCCGTGGACCTCGGCGAAGCGCTCCTTGTGGCGGGCCCGCATCTCCATCACCCCGCTCAGATCGATCTCGTTGAAGGTGGTGAGCATGGCCGCGTTGTGCTGGGCGGCCACCAGGCGCTCGGCAATCCGCTGGCGGATCTTGGTCATGGGGACTCGCCGAATGCCCTCCCCGTCGGCCGCGGGGACCACCTTTGGCGCCGGCAGCGGTGGAGGTGCCTTCTCCAGATGGCCCAGTACGTCCTCCTTGATCAGACGACCTTCCCGACCCGTGCTCGGAATGGCGGCCGGATCCAGCTGGTGCTCTTCGACCAGGCGGCGCACCGCCGGGCTCAGGTCCTCGGCGGCAACTTCCGGGGCCGGCGCCTCGGCTTCTTCAGCTTCCTCCCGAGGGGCCGGCGCGGCCTCTTCCCTGGCTCCGTCCTCATTGATCTGCGCGATGCTGTCGCCGACCGCGAGGGTCTCGTCCACTTCTTTGAAGAGGTGGAGGATACCCGCGGCCGGCGCCGGCAAATCCACGTTGGCCTTGTCGGTTTCGAGCACGCAGATGGGCTCGTCGCACTCCACGTAGTCGCCGTCGGCTTTGAGCCACTCGAGTAAGACCACCTCGCTGACGGACTCGCCCATCTCTGGAATTTCAACCTTGATAGCCATCTACTCTACTCTCCGCTACCGACCTGTTGCTCGCCGGAATTTTGCGTTTTACTTTCTTTCTTGATATCCAGTACCAGCCTGGCGCCCCGCACGTCCAGGGCCTGCTCCACGATCTCCTGTTGCTCTTCCTGGTGGGTCTGGCTCACGCCTACGGCTGGACTGGCCGCTTCATCGCGTCCGCTATAGGCCAGCTCGACATCGTCCTGGAGGATCTCGTCCAGCAGGGGCTGCACAAAGTACCACCCTCCCATATTGCGCGCCTCTTCCTGCACCCAGCACACCTCCGCGACCTGAGTATAGCGCCCGAGGACGGGGCGCAGTTTATCTTCCGGAAACGGGTAGAGCTGCTCCAGGCGCACCAGGGCCACCTCCTTCAAGCCCCGTTCCTGGCGGCCGGCGGCCAGTTCGTAGTACACCTTCCCGGTGCACAGCACCACGCGGCGGACCTGCTCGGGATCCTCGACGGACGCATCGTCTATGACGTCGTGAAATCCCCCTTCGGTAAAGTCGCCGATCGCGGATGCGCAGAGTTTGTGGCGCAGCAGGCTCTTGGGGGTCATCAGGATCAGCGGCTTGCGGAAGGTGCGCAGCATCTGCCGTCTGAGCACGTGGAAGATCTGCGCTGGTGTGGTCGGGCAACAGACCTGTATGTTGTTCTTGGCGCACAATTGCAGGAAACGCTCGAGGCGGGCGCTGGAGTGTTCCGGCCCCATGCCTTCGTAGCCGTGGGGCAGGAGCAGGACGATCCCGCTCATGCGATGCCACTTGGCTTCGGCGCTGCTGATGTACTGGTCCAGGATCAGTTGGGCGCCGTTGACAAAATCGCCGAACTGGGCTTCCCACAGGATCAGGCGGCGCGGATCGGCCGAACTGATGCCGTATTCGAATCCCAGGACCGCCAGTTCCGACAGCATGGTATTGAACACCTCGAACTGACCCTGGAGATCGGCCAGATGGGCCAGGGGGGTATGGGTCCGTCCGTTTTTCACATCGTGCCACACTGCGTGGCGGTGGGCAAAGGTGCCGCGCTGGCTGTCCTGGCCGGCCAGGCGCACCGGAATCCTTTCGAGCAGCAGACTGCCGAAAGCCAGCATCTCGCCGCAGCCCCAGTCCACCGGCCGTTTGCCTTCGACCATTTCAAGGCGTGCGGCCATGATGCGCTGCACCGTGCGGTGGATTGAAAACCCGGCGGGCACCTCGGCGGCTTTCCGGGCTATCTTTTGCAGGATCCTGGAGTCGACGCCGGTTTCCATATCCCAGTCTTCACCCGCCCAGGTCAAGCCCTGCCAGACCCCGCCGAAGGTGTTGGGGCGCGGTTTGACCCGCAGCCGGTGGGCCTTGTCCTGGCACCTTTCCAGGGTGGCGCGCACCTCGCTGCGCATCTCGTCCGCCTCCTCCTGGGAGGCCTTGCCCTGCATTGTCAGCTCCCGGGTGTAAAGCTCGCAGACCGTGGGGTGTTTGGCGATCTCCTGGTACATCAGCGGCTGGGTGAGGGTGGGATCGTCGGCTTCGTTGTGCCCGTGGCGGCGATAACACCACAGATCGATCAGTACATCGCGCTTGAATTCCTGGCGGAATGCAATGGCCAGGCGCGCGGCGTGCACCACGGCTTCGGGGTCGTCGGCATTGACGTGAAACACCGGCGCCTGAATCTGCCGGGCCACATCCGTGGGGTAGGTGGTAAAGCGGGTCTCTTCAGGCGTTGCCGTATACCCCAGTTGATTGTTGATGATGAGGTGAATAGTGCCGCCGTTTTTGTAGCCTTCAAGCTGGGATAAATTGAGGGTCTCGGCCACGATGCCCTGGCCGGTAAAGGCGGCTTCGCCGTGGACCTGCACCGGCACCACGCGGCTCCGTTCGGTGTCGTGGAGGTGGTCCTGCTTGGCCTGGGTCATGCCTTCGATGACCGGATTCACCAGCTCGAGATGGCTGGGGTTGGGGCTGAGCGAGAGGTGGATCTTGTGGCCTTTTTTGGTGACGTGATCGTAGGAGTACCCCTGGTGGTACTTTACATCGCCCTCGTCTTCGGCCCCCTCGCTCTGCGCGGCCCCCTCGAACTCGCCGAGGATGATCTCGTAGGGCTTGTGGAGGAGATGGGCCAGGACGTTGAGGCGGCCCCGGTGGGCCATGCCGATGACCATCTCGTCGACTCCCAGCACGCCCCCTGCCTCGACCAAGGTATCCAGCAGCGGCAGCAGGGCTTCACCCCCTTCTATGGAAAAGCGCTTCTGGCCGATGTAGCGGGTGTGGAGAAACCGCTCGAACTCCTCTGTCTCTATCAATTGCCACAGGATCCTCCGGCTTTGCTCCCGGGTAAACTCGGACCGGTTGTAGGTTGGTTCGATCTTCTCCTCCAGCCAGGTGCGCTGGTCCCTATCGGAAATGGCCATGAAGTCGACCCCCAGGGTGCGGCAGTAGGTGGCGCGCAGTTGGTCGAGCAGATCGACCAGGGAGCCGTCGGCCTTGCCGTGGAAGCCACCGAAACCGACCCCCTTTTCCAGGTCCTCTTCCGACAGAGCGAACTCGGAGAGTTCCAGCAGCGGATGGCTCGCGCGGTTGTGGCCCAGCGGATCCAGCCTGGCGATGAAGTGGCCCTCCTGGCGGTAGGCCTGGACCAGGGCATGGACCCCTTTGTCGGTGCGCTCGCGGGTGCGCCGCTCGCGGGGTCTGGGGGGTTCCGGCTGGGCAGGGGGACCGGAGGTTGTGGAGGGCGCTGCACCCTCGGACTCCCGATCGGCTTTGCAGTAGCCGAACTCGAATCCTTTGAAAAAGGCGACCCACTCTGCATCGAGCGAGCCGGGATCCTTCTGGTAGCACTCGTAGAGGTGCTCGACGTACTCCGCGTTGGCGCTGGACGGATTAAATGGCTGCATGGCAGGACCTGTTTTCTGCGTCAAAGTATCAATTATTGCTTGCACATAAATTATTGCTTGCACATAAGATACAAATCAACGACCATCAGGCAAAGAAATTCATCTCCGAACCCCACCCGCGCACCATTTTCTGGACTGATTCTCAGCATTGATATTTTTAATCGTGGAATACTTGAGTACAAAAATACCATCGCCTAAATTCTCCGGACTTGAAGAGTCCATCCGACAACCTCCCTGCACGCCGGGACCCCTTGCCCATGCTGCTCAAATTCAAAGGTCCTTCCGCCCTCTCCGAATTGCGCCGCGTCCCTCTGCTCGAAGCCTGCCGGACCGCAATACCCCAACTCGAGGATATCGCGGCAACCTACCTCTACATGGTCCGGCTGCGCGGCGCCCTGGATTCCGGCGCCCTCGAACGGCTGGAAAAGATCCTCGCCACCTGCGAGCAGGCCGGCCCGCGGCAGGAGGCCGAAGTGTTGATTTGCCCGCGCCCTGGTACCATCTCTCCCTGGTCCAGCAAGGCCACGGACATCCTGCACAACTGCGGCCTGGAGGCCGTGGAGCGCATCGAACGCGGCCTGGTGTACCGCTTTACTGCCGCGGGTAGCCTGGATGCGGAAGGCCTGCGACCCGTCCTGCCCCTGCTCTACGACCGCATGACCGAAGCCGTGGTCGCGGACGTCGAAGTCCTGTTTCACAAGGTGGAGCCCCGCCCCCTCGCGCGCATCCCCCTCCGCCAGCGCGGACGTCCTGCCCTGGAAAAGGCCAACGCGGAGATGGGGCTGGCCCTCTCCCCGCAGGAAATGGACTATTTCCTGCGCGCCTTCGAGGCAATGCAGCGCGACCCGACCGATGTCGAGCTGATGATGTTTGCGGTGGTCAACTCCGAGCACTGCCGCCACAAGATCTTCAATGCCTCCTGGATCATCGACGGCCAGGCGCGAAAATTCTCTCTCTTCGACATGATTCGCCACACCCACGCCCGGCACCCCGAGGGCTGCGTCGTGGCTTACTCCGACAATGCCGGCATCATCCAGGGCTTTGAAACGCCCCTCTTCCGGCCCCTGGAAAAAGAGGCGTATCGCTACTGCTACCAGGAAAAACAGGCCCACATCCTCATCAAGGTCGAAACCCACAACCACCCCACCGCCATCTCGCCCTATCCGGGCGCTTCCACCGGGGTGGGCGGCGAGATCCGCGACGAGGGGGCCGCCGGCACCGGAGGCCAGTCCCAGGCCGGTCTGTGCGCCTTTTTCACCTCCCATCTGCGGATTCCCGACTGGGCCCAGCCCTGGGAGCAGCCCCACGCCGAATTTCCCTCCCGGCTGGCCACGCCCCTGGAGATCATGACCGAGGGACCCATCGGCGGCGCCGCCTTTGGCAACGAGTTCGGCCGTCCCAATATCGCGGGAGTCTTCCGCACCTACGAAGATGAAGTCAACGGCCGCTACCGCGGCTACCACAAGCCCATCATGGTGGCCGGTGGCGTGGGCCTGATAGACGGGGACCAAGTGGACAAGAAAACGCCGGTAAAAGGCGACTACGTGATCCAGATAGGCGGTCCGGCCATGCTGATCGGCCTGGGAGGTGGGGCCGCTTCCAGCATGGACACCGGCAGCAACCTGGAGGATCTGGACTTTGCCTCGGTGCAGCGCGACAACCCCGAAATGCAGCGCCGCTGCCAGGAGCTGATCAGCCGCTGTATCGCCCTGGGCGCGGACAACCCCATCCTCAGCATTCACGACGTGGGCGCCGGCGGGCTCTCCAACGCCCTGCCCGAACTGGTCGAGGAAACCGGGGCCCGCTTCGACCTGCGAGCCATCGAAAACGACGATCCGGGCATGAGCCCCATGCAGATCTGGAGCAACGAATCCCAGGAGCGCTACGTCCTGGTCATCGCGCGGGACGACCTGGAGGTCTTTGCGGCCCTGGCCGCGCGCGAACGCTGCCTCTTTGCCGTGGTCGGCGAGATCACCGGGGACGGCAGGCTGAGCCTGGACGATACCCTCTTCGACGACCCGCCGATCGACCAGCTGGACCTGGAAGTCATCCTCGGCAAACCGCCCCGGATGGTGCGCCAGGTCGAGCACCTCGAAGAGAGCCATTCCGGACTCGACCTGGCGGGGATTGCGCTCGACGATGCGGTGGAACGCGTCCTGCGCTTTCCGGCGGTGGCCAGCAAGACCTTCCTGATCACCATCGCCGACCGCACGGTCACGGGCCAGATCGCCCGCGACCAGATGGTCGGCCCCTACCAGGTGCCGCTGGCCGACGTGGCCCTGACCACCCACTCCTTCAAGGGCTACACCGGTTCGGCCCTGGCCATGGGCGAGCGCACCCCCGTGGCTCTGATCGACGCGCCGGCTTCCGGCCGGCTGGCCATTGCCGAGGCCATCACCAATATCGCCGCGGCCCGGATCGGCCCCATCGGCCGCATCAAGCTTTCGGGCAACTGGATGTGCGCCTGCGGCGAGGAGGGCGAAGACGCGCGGCTCTTCGACGCCGTGGAGGCGGTGGGTCTGGAGTTTTGCCCGGCCCTGGGGGTAGCCATCCCCGTGGGCAAGGATAGCCTGTCCATGCGCGCCGTCTGGGAGGACGGCCAGGGTCAGAGCCACGAGATCGTGGCCCCGCTCAGCCTGGTCATCTCCGCCTTTGCGCCGGTGGAGGATGTCCGTTGCAGCGCTACCCCGGAGCTGAAGAAAAAATCCGCTACCCGCCTCCTGCTGCTGGATCTGGGAGGGGGACAAAATCGCCTGGGCGGCTCGGTCCTGGCCCAGGTCTACAACCAGCTGGGCGACCAGTGCCCGGACGTGGCGCCGCAGGATCTGCGGCTGTTCTACGACGCGGTCCAGGAATTGCTGGCCCAGGACCTCATCCTGGCCTACCACGACCGCTCCGACGGGGGCCTCTTCACCACCGTAGCGGAAATGGCCTTTGGAGGCCGCACGGGGGTGGAGGTAGACATCACCGCCCTGGGACCCGATCCCCTGACCGCGCTCTTCGCCGAGGAGATCGGCGCCGCGATCCAGTACAGCACCGAACGCGAAAAAGACGTCCAGCGGATCCTGGAGCGCCACGGCCTCCAGGATCGGGCCCACGACCTGGGAGGCCCCACGGACACAGGCCGGATTGCCATCCTTCACAGCGGAGAACCCCTCTTCAGCCAGTCCACCACCGCGCTGCAGCAGACCTGGTCCGCACTGACCTTGCAGATGCAGAGCCGACGCGACAACCCCGAGTGCGCCCGGGAGGAGTACCAGGCCATCGCCGATGCCCGGGATCCGGGCATGAACTTCGCGCTCACCTATGCGCTCGAGCCGGCCCGCCTGGCCACGGCGCGTCCCCGGGTCGCCATCCTGCGCGAGCAGGGCATCAACGGCCAGGTGGAAATGGCCGCGGCTTTCGACGCGGCCGGCTTCGACGCCGTAGACGTGACCATGACCGACCTGCTGGAGGACCGGACCCACCTCCGGGCATTCCACGGGCTGGTGGCCTGCGGGGGGTTCAGCTACGGCGATGTCCTGGGCGCCGGGGCCGGCTGGGCCCGCTCCATTCTCTTCAATCCGCGTCTGCGCGAGATGTTCGCGGGCTTCTTTGCGCGGTCCGATACCTTCGGCCTGGGGGTATGCAACGGCTGCCAGATGTTTTCCCACCTCGCCGAGCTGATCCCGGGCGCCGAAGTGTGGCCGCGGTTCCTGCGCAACCGCTCCGAACAATTCGAGGCCCGCTACGCGACCGTGGAGATCCTGGAGAGTCGCTCGATCCTGCTGTCCGACATGGCCGGTTCGCGTCTGGGGATCGCCTGCGCCCACGGCGAGGGGCGCGCCTTCTTCGCCGATTCGAGGGCCGAGGCAAGGGCGCTGGACAACCGGCAAATCTGTCTGCGCTACGTGGACAATTATGGTCGGGCAACCGAGCGTTATCCCTTCAATCCGAACGGCTCGCCCCAGGGCATCACGTCTCTGACCACCGCCGATGGTCGGGTCACCATCATGATGCCTCATCCGGAGCGGGTTTTTCGCATGGTTCAGCTTTCCTACAGACCGGAGGACTGGAGCGGGGAAGGGGGGCCCTGGCTCAGGCTTTTCCAGAATGCGCATGCTTTTGCGACGCAGAGTTAATTTCTGGCGGTTCTTTCTTTTCGTCCTGGTGCTTTTAGCCGGAGTGGGTTATGCCCTGCTGGCGAGGTTGTCCAGGCCTGTTGAGCCACATCCTTTTTTTACCTCCGATGAGATCCTGGTTATGGCGCATCGGGGAGGAGCCGGTCTGGGGCCGGAGCACACCATTCCCATCTTCAAACTCGCGCTGGCGCTGGGTGTGAATGTGCTGGAGATGGACGTCCGGCAGACCAGGGACGGGGTCCTGGTCTGCCTGCACGACCCCACGGTGGACAGGACCACCAACGGCAACGGGCGGGTGAGCGATCTGCGCCTGGCCGAGCTCAAACAGCTGGATGCCGGGTACCGCTGGACGGCGCCAGGCGATACCACCTACCCGTTCCGCGGACAAGGTTTCACCGTACCGACCCTGAAAGAGGTCTTCGAGACCTTTCCAGAGCAACGCATGGTCATCGAAATCAAACAGCAAAGTCCGCCCCTGGCCCCGGCCCTGTGCAACACCCTGCGCGATTTCGACAAAACAGACCAGGTGCTGGTGGCCTCGTTTCGCGCCGACGCCATGGAGGAATTTCGCACGGCCTGCCCGCAGGTAGCCACAGCGGCCTCGGCCCCGGAGGTGCTGTGGTTCTATACTTTGCAAAAACTCTATCTGGGAGCGGCCTACCAGCCCTCGGCCCAGGCCCTGCAGGTGCCGGAATATTGGGGGCCCTTGCGCCTGGTAGACCCGCGCTTTGTCCAGGAGGCCGGGAACCACAACATGGCCGTCCACGTCTGGACTGTGGACGAAACCGCCGATATGCGCCGCCTGTTGGAGTGGGGAGTGAATGGCCTCATCACCAACCACCCCGAGCGTTTGTTGTATCTTCTGTACGCCGACAAAAGATGAATATGAGCAATCCCATTCTATCCGTGCACAACCTGACCAAAACCTACCAGAGCGGAGGCCACCCCCTCACCGTCCTGCACGACGTATCCTTCGCGGTCGAGAGCGGCACCACCTGCGCCGTGGTCGGGGCTTCGGGGAGCGGCAAGACCACCCTCCTGGGCTTGTGCGCCGGCCTCGATGAACCCACCTCCGGCACAGTCGTGCTCAACGGCATCGGCATGAACTACCTGAACGAGGACCAGAGAGCCCGGTTCCGCAACGAACAAGTCGGTTTCGTCTTTCAAAACTTCCAACTCATTCCCACCCTGAGCGCCCTGGAAAACGTCATGGTGCCCCTGGAGTTGCGCCTGGCCCGCCAGGTGCAACTCCAGGCCGGCGAGTGGTTGGAACGCGTGGGCCTGGGCGACCGGCTGCACCACTACCCGGTCCAGCTCTCGGGCGGCGAGCAACAGCGGGTCGCCCTGGCCCGGGCCTTTGTCAACCATCCCCGGATCCTCTTTGCCGACGAACCCACCGGCAACCTCGACGCCGAAACCAGTCGGACCGTCGAGGATCTGCTCTTCGAGTTGAACCGGGAGGCCGGCACCACCCTGGTCCTGGTCTCTCACGACCTCGAACTGGCCGGCCGCACCCAGCGCACCATCCGTCTCCAAGGCGGAGAAATCACCGCGGACACGGCCGTGGAGACCAGCGAGCGGCCATGAATCCCGACCTGTCCACCTACCTGAAAACACCTTCCCTGGCCCACCGTCTGAATCCCTGGTGGCTGGCGAAGATGGCCTGGCGCGACAGCCGCCGCCACCGCCGCCGCCTGCTGCTGTTCGCATCCTCCGTCACCACCGGCATAGCGGCCCTGGTGGCCATGGGCACCTTGAGCTCCACCATGGAGCACAACGTGAACGCCCAGGCCAATGCCCTGCTGGGGGCCGACCTGGTCGTCAGCAACAACCAGTCTTTCAGCAAAGAGATGGAAACCCTCTTCGCCGCAATGGGCGGGGAACAATCCCGCCAGATCCGCTTCTCCTCCATGGTTTATTTTCCCAAAGCTGCGGGGACTCGCCTGGTACAGGTCCGCGCCCTGGAAGGGGGTTTCCCCTACTACGGCGAGTTCAAAACCGCTCCCGCCGCCGCGGCCCGCGGCTTTACAAAAGGCCGCAATGCCCTGGTCGACGACACCCTGATGCTCCAGTTCAACGCCGGGGTGGGCGACTCCATCAAGGTCGGCGCCCTGATGTTCCGCATTGCCGGACGGTTGCGCAAGATACCCGGCGAGACCCCGATGATGAGCAACCTGGAACCGCGAGTCTGTATCCCGGCCGCCTTTCTGGAGGAGACCAGACTGGTCCGGCAGGGGAGCCGGGTTTCCTACCACATCTTTTTCAAGTTCGCAGAGCAAGGAGATGTCGATGAGATGATGGAGCGGGTGCAGCCGCGTTTCGAGGAATGGCACCTGAGCTACGAAACCGTCTCCAGCCGCAAGCGGAACATCGGCCGTCCCCTGCGCAACCTCTACCGCTTTCTCAACCTGGGTAGTTTTATCGCCCTCTTGCTGGGCAGCGTGGGGGTGGCCAGTTCG
The DNA here is from genome assembly GCA_965219385.1 of Candidatus Latescibacterota bacterium. Taxonomy (GTDB): domain Bacteria; phylum Latescibacterota; class UBA2968; order UBA8231; family UBA8231; genus CBDCNM01. Next base: position 748,871 of record CBDCNM010000002.1, read on the forward strand.
ATCCACACCTACGTAAAACAAAAACTGAACACCATTGCCATCCTGCGCAGCCTGGGAGCCAACCCCTCACAGACCCTCGGCGTCTACCTGCTCCAGGCCGCGGCCATGGGTCTGATCGGTTCGGCCGCCGGGGTCCTGGTCGGCATGGCAGTCGTGGCCCTGCTCCCGGCCGTGCTGGGCGACTTGCTGCCCCTGGATATCCAGTTCGATATGGCCACGGTATCTATTACAACCCTGCTCAAGGGGTTGTCCTTGGGCCTGGGCATGGCCGTGGTTTTCGCCCTGCTGCCCCTTTTACAGATCCGCAGGGCATCGCCCTGGCTGGCCCTGCGGGTTTCCTTCGAGGAAAACCAGGCCCTGAAAAAAGACCCCTGGCGCTGGTTCTTGTACCTGTTGATCGCCCTGGGCATCGGCGGTTTCGCCCTGAGCCAGACCCGGATCTGGGAACATGGCTTGGGCTTTGCCGTGGCCCTGGGTCTGGCTTTTGGCCTCCTGGCCCTGGTGGCCCGGGCCATCATTTTTGCCGCTCGCCGCTTTTTTCCTCTTTCCTGGAACTATATCTGGCGTCAGGGCCTGGCCAATCTCTACCGGCCCAACAACCAGACCGCCATGCTGGTCCTGGCCCTGGGTCTGGGCACCTTTTTGATCGCCACCCTCTATCTGCTGCAAACCGCCCTGCTCAATGATATCACCTCGGTCAGCGACCAGGAGCAACCCAACATGGTGTTCATCGATATCCAGACCGACCAGGTGGAATCCGTGGCCGCACTGGTGGAGGATTTCGATGTCACCCTCCTGCAGCAGGTACCCGTGGTGCCCATGCGCCTGACCCACGTGAAGGGAAAAAGCGTCCACGACCTGCGCAACGACCCGAATTCCAGGGTGTCCCGCTGGGCTTTAGACCGGGATTACCGCTCCACCTACCGGGACCACTTTACCGATACCGAGACCCTGACAGCCGGCCAGTGGCGCGAGCGCGCGCACGGCGACGCGGTCTTCATCTCCCTCGATCAGAATCTGGCGCGCCATTTGAAGGTGGAACTGGGGGATGAAATCGTCTTTGACGTACAGGGGGTGCCCATCGCCGCCTTGGTCGGCAGTCTGCGCTCGGTCAACTGGCGCCGGGTGCGGCCCAACTTCATGGTCCTGTTTCCCGCCGAGGTCCTGGAAGAGGCGCCGCAATTCCACGTGTTCGTGTTGCGCAGCCATTCCAGCGCGGCGAGCGCCGCCCTACAACGGGCCCTGGCCGCCCGCTTCCCCAATGTTTCCACCATCGACCTGGAACTCATCCTGAGTACCATAAACGCCATTCTGGACAAGGCCTCCGTGGTGATTCGCTTCATGGCCCTGTTCAGTGTGAGCACAGGGCTGCTGGTGCTGCTGGGGGTGATCACCAGCAGCCGCTATCAGCGCATGCTCGAAAGCGTGCTCCTGCGGACCCTGGGGGCCACCCGCCGGCAGGTCGTCAGGATCGTGATTCTGGAATACTTTTTCCTGGGTAGTCTGGCCGCCCTGAACGGACTGATCCTGGCCCTGGCCAGCACCTGGGCCCTGACTTACTTTATTTTTGATATTTCCTTTGCGCCGTCCTGGTCGCCCCTGATCCTGGTTCTGAGCCTGGTCGTCGGGCTGACGGTCGTGGTGGGTTTGCTCTGCAGCAGGGGGCTGCACGACAGGCCGCCGCTGGAGGTGCTGCGCGCCGCGGGGTAATTAAACCCTTGCGAATTCTACGGAGCCAAAAATCCATCTCCATTCGCAAAAGGGCCGAACCATTGTTGACCTACGTCGGGAATACGGTAGTTAAGCGCCAGTGCGTGATCGAAACTCTTGAGAGGCACTTGCTACGTGCAGGAATTGATAAAAAATTTGGGCGATAAATTTCCTTTTCAAGTCGAGACAACAAGACCATCAACGGCAGAGCGTGAAGGACGAAAGTGGCCCATTCGATTACGTCGCAACAATTCAATGGAACCAGGCCGGACGTGGATTTTCACGGATGGAGGTGGAGGGGGCAGGTTTGCAGCCGCGATTGTCCGTCCTTGCATTGAGGAGTACCGTACGGGCCGGCGAGAAATCAACTCCAACAGCGTCGTCGCCGAACTCGACGGAGTCATTCTAGGTCTGGAAAACACCGTCTTGGGGGAAAGGGTCACAAGCGCTTAACACCGTGACCCCGGCTCCGGGCCTTTTCGGCCCTCCGCCCAACCGCTGCGCGGGTTCGTGGGTGCCGAGAGCGTTATGAGAAATGCCAAAACCTTGTTCTACAGCGTCGCTCTGAGATTCTTACGCCGAGACAAAAGGTCAGAAAGACAACACTATGGCTTTTCTACTTCTGTCAATTCTCCTATTGCTGTGGTCATGTTTTGCGAGCGCTGCAACAAACTTCGTTTGTGCCGGGCTCAGCACTGAGAGTATTGATCTGAGGCTCCCTGACGAGGCGGCCAAGGTGGCGCCGTTTGAGTCCTTGGAAACAAGGCACGCCCTTCTCGTTTTCACGGGCTTCCCAGGCGACACGGCCACGCTACCCAGCTGGGCCTCCGACGTATTCGACCCCGGGAGGGAGGGAAGCCTGACTCACTTCTATGATGAGATGTCCTTTGGAGGCCTGAAGGTCAGTGGCAGTGTGGCCCCCCAAAGGTATATTTCAAGTAGAGATGCCATCTCTTACGCCTCTGAAGATCATACCGGGCTTGGCCGATTCGGGGAGTTCGTGGCGGAGATCGTCGCGATGGCCGATGACGATATCGATTTCGCTCAGTTCGATAGTGACGGACCGGATGGGCTCCCGAACTCTGGTGATGACGACGGAGTCGTCGACATGCTGTTCGTCGTCACGCCCGCAGTCCCTCGCAACTTTCTGTTAGGTTCGGCCACAGGGATTGCCAGCCTTGGACTCACCAGGGATTTGGAGACCGATGATCAGACGATCGATGGTGCGCCGGTTCGCATCTCATCTCGCAACGGAACGGTCCAGGTAGGCAGATCCTTCAGCAAGACCGTCGGCGTCCTGGCGCACGAAGTCGGCCACCTCCTGGGACTTCCAGATCTTTTCAACACGAATTGGATTCGGAGTACGGAGCCGCTCGGTCCTATGCTGGATTCAGCCGGCATCGGCGCCTGGGAGCTGATGGGATGGGGCGCCTCGGGCTGGAACGGCAATGATGGCCCCAACAGCTTCAGCGCCTGGAGCCGGGTGCAGTTGGGGTGGACGCAGGTAATGGACCTGGACCAGCTGCGGCAGGAGATTGAGCTGGAAGACATTGGCCGCGGAGGGCGCGTGTACCGAATTCCCCTCGGCGCGACCGAGTCCTACTTGCTGGAATATCGCCGGCGCGACGGGAGCTACTATGATCGCAATATCCCTGAAGAGGGTCTGCTGATCTGGCATCAGGTGCTCGAGTTGGGGCAGATCCTCGACCTGGAATGCGCCGACGGACGCTGGCGCGACGCAGGATTTCCCTTGGGCTCCGTGCCCGCTCCCGAGACCGGGCAAGACAACCTCGACTTCTGGGCTCACGATCAGGATTACGCCCACGCCCACAGCGGCAACCTGGGGGATGCAACCGATATATTCGACGGCCTGCGCTTCACTTCGTTCACGCCAGAGGGGAATCCCTCCTCCAGGACCAAGAGGGGACTGACACCCCGGATAGAGGGCATCCGGCAGGAGGGGAGCCGCCTCCGAGCCTTGGTGTCGTTGAATCCGGCCAGGCTGTCTGTCGTCCAGTTTGCACTGCTGGACAGCACCGACGACGGGGTAGTCGAGCCGGGTGAGTCTGCGCAATTGCGATTTGGACTTGTAAATAGGGGAGGAATCGTCGCACGGGACGTCCGGGTTGTGTTCGACACGGGCGAGGCTCTACGAGTCGAACCCGAGGTCTTGCAATATCTCGACGTTGACGTAACAGGATATCAGGGGGCTCCGACGCGGCCGAGCCTGACGCTTACCGGCCCTTTGGTGGGGGCGAGGACCATTCCGCTGACGATGCGTATGCTCACCGACGGCGAGGAAGTGGGTCGTGATACGTTCCGCATTGAGGTGGCAACGCCGCGTCAGAGAGTGGTGGGCGTGACGGTGATCGACTCGGCCGGCAACGGGGACGGCGTCGCGCAGAAGGGGGAGATTGTGCAGGTGTCGGCCCGGCTCGAAGTATCGAGCGCAGCGGCGATGAGGGCCCTCCGGTTCTCAATGGCCAAACTGGACAGCGATGTGGTCTGTTTGAGCACGGATCGCGTGACCTTCGTTCAGGAGAGTGATTCAACGGTCATCGCTGCAGTAATGCCGGAATTTCTACTTCCGTCCGACCTGCCGTCCGGGAGACGGCTGGAATTCGAGCTGCAAGCGACGGGCACATTTGAAAGCTGGCTGGACACGCTGACGGTCGAGGTAGGAGAGGGGCTGGACGAGACGGCACCGAGAGTGACATCGCTGCGCGTGCAAACGACAGGTGACGGACTACTGATCCGCGTGGAGGGTCGTTGGATCCTGGAGAGTAGCGACGTCCATGAAGTCTGGGCGATCATAAGATCGCTAGATGGCTCAGCAGACCTGGCCGTGCTACCACTGGCTCGCGAGGACACCTGGTACGAGGGCGTATGGACGGGCGAACCGGGTGCGTACCAGGTGCGGGTTGAAGCGGTGGATGCCAGCGGCAATACTGGACGTAGCCCGGCCCGGAGTGCGACCCTGTTACAGGGGTCTTCCCTCGGAGCCGGAACGTTCACCGTCGGTGGCGAGTGGCGGGAAGTAGATCTCCCACTCGATGAGCGAGACGGAACGGTGACGGACGTGGCGATCGCGCCGACCGATCCAAACGTTTGGTACGCAACCACCCTATCGGGGTTGCATCGAAGCGAAGACGGGGGGCGGACCTGGATAAGGACGGGACTGATGTTTAACGGGGTTTCAATATCGGAAGAGTGACCGTCGACCCACTGAACCCTGCAACCGTGTATGTCACGGAATATGGCCAGTTGCTCCTGAGTCGCGACGGAGGGGCTACCTGGAACCGAATTGGGCTGCCCGTTGAGGAAGGGGACAGACTGGAGGTGGCGGTAGACGCCGTCCTGCCCGGGCGAATCTACGCCACCGGTGTCCGCGGGTTGCTCATTTCCGATGACGACGGGGCCACGTGGCGTCTCGCCGGTGCAAAGCCGACGGTGGAACGCGGTGTATTCGCTCACCCCAGAAGGAGGTCCGACGTGTTCGGACTGCAAGTTAGCACGGATTCAGATGGTAACCCCAGTAGCAGCGTGATCTGGCGCAGCTCCGATGGGGGCCGAACGTGGCGAACCATTGAACCGGGGCTACTACTGAGCCGTCTGCGACCCGACCCCAGATCGCCGGAGGCGCTCTACGGGCTCTCGGAAAATGGCGTATTCCACAGTATGGACGGCGGCGAGACCTGGAGAAACCTGGAGGCAGGTATTTCCGGGCAATGGGGCGACCTTGCCACGGACCCGCAAGTGCCTGGCCTCCTTGTTGTGGGATCCTCCATTGGGCACGATGGGAAGATAGTTGCTTCAGATGATGGTGGAGAGACCTGGGCCGAGCCGGTTGTCGCAACCGCATCACACGTGGTTTTGCGGGGTGACAGAGTAGCCGTACTCAGTGGCGGCCGATTGTTCAGGATCATCGGTGGACCGCTGGACGGGGCGAGCGAGGAAGCGATGGTTCGAGTCGTGAACCCGCCGACGGGGGGCATCGTTTTCAACGCTGCGGGGCACGGGGTGGCCGGTGGGTTGCTAACGGTGGAGGGCCGCCAGCGTCAGGGAGTGTTCTCCTCCGTAGACGGTGGCGAATCGTGGGTATGGCGTGGCTCGACGAAGCGGATCGGCGGGGGCTCCTACGGCATGTTCGGCATGGTATTCATGGATCCGTTTCTACCTGAAGTCCTCTTTGCACACATCAGCACAGGACTCAACTTCTACGCACGGTCAGAAGATGCGGGCCTGAGTTGGGATGGGATCGACGTCGCCCAGAGTGGTCGCTCTATCGGCCAAATGCTCGTGCGCCCTCCCATCGTCGCCCATCCCGAAGAAGATGGGGTGTATTATCTGGGTGACCTGCAGGTGTACCGCTCGGAGGACTTTGGGTCCACCTGGAGCGCTCGGGGACCACTGGAGAGGTCAGTTCGTAGCGGAGACATAGACACTATAGGTGGCCTGGCCCTGGATCCCAGAGCTCCAACGAGGATCCTGGCTTCGCTCGGTGACTCCCTGTGGTTCAGCCAGAACGAGGGGGCTACCTGGGAGGTACTGGGCCGTATTCAGCGGCGGGAGCGTATCTTCAGCCTCGCGTACCATCCCATCGACGCGAACCAGCTCTATAGTGCAACGGTGGGAGGTGTGTACCGGTCGGTGGACGGGGGGCTCATGTGGGAACGATCGCTGACGCCCGAATCGAAGCGTTGGATCAGTGCCCACATTCGGCAGCACCCGATACAGGCGGATCGAGTGTACGTGGTGACTAGCCGCGAGTTATATGAGAGTCGTGACGGCGGTCGCACCTGGCAACCACTACATCAGAAGTTCGGTGGTCTGCCCTGGTTCAACGACGTGGCGGTAAGCCCGACCAACCCCGAAGTCCTGTTCGTAGCAACGACGTGGGGGCTTTTCAAGCTGGAGAGCGGCAGCAAGACCTCCCTAGTAGAGGAAGCGGCCTATGTCGCGCCAGAGAGCTTTGGACTGGACCAGAATTTTCCGAATCCGTTCAATCCCTCCACGACCATCCGCTACCAGCTATCCAACGGAGCAAACGTCGAATTGGGTGTGTACACCATGCTGGGACAGAAAATCCGGCATCTTGTGGAAACCCATCAACCTACAGGACATTATACCGTGCGCTGGGATGGCCGCGATGACCGAGGAGCTGAGTTGGCTACCGGGGTCTATGTGTATCGCCTAAAAGTCGGCACCCAAACGCAGGCACGTAAACTTTTACTGCTGCGATAAGCGGCTTCTAAATGACACAGACACGTGGCGGTGGAGAGAAATGACATTCCGATGGAGGATCTGAATGACTAGCTGGCTCGAATTGACATTCCCGGGTGACACTAGAAAGGGATCCGTGCTTGTTATCGATGACGAACGAGTCAATGTGCTCACGGATCCTCTACGGTGGCGCATCCTGGAAACTCTTGGGGAGGGGAAATCCGTGGCAGAGATTTCGTCGATATTGGGCGTTACCGATACCCGGGTGCTCCGCCACTTGGAACGACTCGCGGAATCAGCTGTCGTACATCTTCAAGAAACTGGTAGTGACCCGAGGGCTTGGCGTTGCCTCCCAGCGGCAGGCAAGATTCGACTCCGGGACCCACTTGATGAGACGGCCCAAACCTCCGAGCCAGTACCTTCGGAGACTGTTTGCCAGTTTAATCAAGCGTTTCGCGAAAGTGCGGACGGCATATTCGGTCCAAATTTTCAAAGCTCTGTCAACCATAACCGCGCTCGACTCTCGGAAGATCAGGCGGCCGAATTCAACCGTCGGCTCCTGAACCTCATAGAGGAGTACTTTCCACCTGGTAGGGGAGATCCTTCCGGAATCAAGTATGGCTTTTTCGGGGTGCTAACCCCGATTGATCTTCCTCCTATTGAGTCGTGATAGTGTGGATTATGCACCCTATGCGTTGACAAGGAATTTCTACCGAAAATGTGGGTTCAGCGTGTACAAGCGATCACGAACTGACAATCCTGGCTGTCCAGAGGAGATTTGGCTTTCAAAGAAAGTAGAATGAGAAATGACAAATGAAGCCCAGTCCTGAGCGGTCGGGTACATCATTGACAAAATAGTCCGGGGACATGGTTTACACTTCCTTCAGGCGTCATCGGCCTCACCCAGAGTACGTCTAATTGGTCCACTAGTCCGAGATGACGGCAAGTCTTTAAAGCCCATGAAGATACAAGAGGACATGTGGCCAAAGTAAAAACCTTGCGTGCTATACGTCATTGGCGTATATTAGGCGTATGATCTTCGTCGAAACGCCAATCTTCACAAAGGAGATTTTGACACTATTATCCGATGAGGACTACCGGGCAATACAGCTGGCCCTTCTATTCCGCCCAGAATCAGGAGAGATAATTCAGCGTACGGGTGGATTGCGAAAACTTAGATGGAAATTTCCTCGCGCTGGCAAGCGGGGCGGTCTTCGTGTTGTCTACTATTGGGACAAGCCGGACGATGTCCTTTACATGCTCTAGGTGTATCTCAAGAGCCGGCAGGAAGATCTCACCCCTCGCCAGTGCAAGCTGCTTAGTAAGCTCGTAAAGGAGTATCTCGCATGAACGAGCGCGACTTTGACCAACTTGTAGCCAGCGTCAAGCAAGCCGGAGCGATCAAGCGCGGCAAGTTGAAGCCAGGGCGGATGACCCAGATGGATCCCGAAGATATCAGGATGATCCGGAGGAGACTGAATAAATCGCAATCAGAATTTGCCCTGATGATTGGCGTCAGCGTCTCTACTTTGCAAAATTGGGAGCAGGGACGGCGGCGTCCCGAGGGTCCTGCTCGGGCCCTGCTCAAGATTGCTTCGGAAAACCCCGAAACCGTGGCGCGGTCGTTAAGCGCTTGAGCAACCACTCAACCCTACCCCTGGCCACACATCCTCTAACACCGTGCCCCCGGCTACGGCGCCTTGGCACCTTCGCCCAACCACTACGCGGTTCGGGGGCACTGAAACGTTAAGTGCAATGCCGCAGGAATAGAGGCAACCGATTCGACCAGGAGGTGTCAGAAATCAGGAGATGTCAGAAATTCTGTTCATTGGTGTTGCAATCCTTTTAAGGGTGGATCATAGATTTCTTTTCGAACTCCAGAAGCAGGCGAAATGGAAGCGTCAGCGAGATGGAGTCTTGAGGATTGGTATGGGCTGTATCGGTGGCACTGTGGAGGAAGGCGAGACCATCATTTCAGGGACGGAAGAAGGGTCTCATTCCTGCTTGAGCGGCGTATAGCATACGAGGTGCTAAATGGTTCACTGCCACCGAGTGAGGGCGCTGGCTATGATGTTCTTGACTCTGAGGACCAGAAATGGGAAGTTCGAAGTGTCTCGCTCGCCGGAATCTACTTCTGCCCAAGCTACATGGTTGGTTCAGGAAGAAAATTCGAAGAGCTGGGCTTCCTGACAAAGATGGATGAAATTGCGGGTTACGTTGTCTCAGATATTCAGCGATTTCCTGCTGTTCCTTATTGGATCATTCCTGTTGATATAGTACGGGAGTGGTGGCAACAGAGAAAAGATTTCAAGAGATAGGGCTCTTGAACTAATCCGGAAAATGTGAGTGACAGCAAATCAATTACAGCTCTTTAACCAGCCTGACACTTCAATAGCACCACTTTCATACAAAGACTTCCAGTATGCTATCGAGAGCTTCAGCGATTTCCGCAAGGAAACAGCAATTCTGGAATTCCCTGATCCAAACTTCGATATTCCTGTCTACGTAAATGAGTTCTGGACATCACAACAAAGAGCGGCCCACTCACTTCACGAGGTTTCGTATCGTGCTTGCTTTAAGCCCCAATTGCCGAAGTTCTTCATTCAGCGGCTTACTTATCCAGGCGACGCCGTCTACGATCCCTTTATGGGGCGTGGCACGACTGTCATCGAGGCTGCGTTGCTAGGACGCTCACCCGTTGGAACGGACATCAATCCTCTAAGCAAAATACTGGTGGCTCCGCGACTCAATCCTCCCTCAATAGCAGCTATTTCAGAACGCCTGAGGGCACTACCTCTGGAAAGCGAGTGCAACACGTGGGAGGAGTTACTCGTCTTCTATCATCCGAATACACTGCTCCAGATAACCAACTTGCGGAACTACTTTCTTCGAAAACAAGAAGAGGGCAGCCTTGATGCGATCGATGAGTGGATAAGGATGGTGGCAACAAACCGCCTAACGGGTCATTCATCTGGTTTCTTTTCGGTCTATACATTGCCCCCAAATCAGGCTGTCACTGTTGAGCGACAGCGGAGCATCAACCAGAACCGAAAGCAGATGCCTCCCAAGAGGGATGTCAGAGAATCGATTCTGAGGAAATCTAGATCGCTCCTTAGTAAAATGGACTCGAGCGACGCCGAGATGCTGCAAGATTCTTCTGCGAAGACATTACTTATAACCGGATCTTCAGACAACACTCCCGCTATCGAATGCGATTCTATTAGCCTTGTTGTAACTTCGCCCCCGTTTCTGGATGTGGTAGACTACCAAACAGACAACTGGTTGCGGTGTTGGTTCAACGACATAGATGCACAAACGGTCGATATTTGGCATCTCAAAAAGCCAGAGGCGTGGCAAGCGGCCATGACGCGAGTATTTGCCGAGCTCAAGAGAGTTCTCAAACCAAAGGGTTATGTCGCTTTTGAGGTCGGGGAAGTTCGCAATGGGAAAATCCTCCTGGAATCGCTTGTTGTTCCGGCCGCGGCCGAAGCGGGTCTGGAACCCCTCCTCGTTTTGGTGAATGACCAAGTTTTCACCAAAACGTCAAACTGCTGGGGCGTGGACAACCTCAAGAAGGGAACCAATACCAACAGGATCGTTCTGATAAGGAAGCCCTGAGTACCCCTCGTAGGTTACCTTGCTCCCCGCTTGTGCAGGCTGGCACTTCCCACAACACCGTGCCCCCGGCTTCGCGGTTCGGGCGCAGCCCTCTGCCTCATTATAGGCAATGGGAAAAAACAGGATGTTAATCAGATTTGAAGATTATAACGGTGCAGAAGGACAATTCATCGCAAACTATCCAGTACTATGGGAGGAACTGTCTCAGGTTTTAGAAGCGATGCCTCCTCACATTAAGGCGTCTGATCAGGCAGGAATTCAAGGAAAGCCGATCTTTGATCCCGTAGGTACAAACGAATTCATCAAGAGTAAGCTTTCGTCCAAAGGATGGCGAGCAAATATACCGATACCAAAACAATTTGATTTTCTCGGCACCGATATTGACTTTGGGAAATCTGGCGTTCTAGTTGAGGCACAGTTTTCAAATTACCCATTTTTGCTCAATAATACTCTTCGATCAGAATTGTTTTATAAAGCGGAGATTCCTTTGGGTGGAGAACCAACAGAAGTTGTGGTTATAATTACGAAAGCCCATATGTTTCCAGCATCGAACAGCACTCTTTACTTTGAACAGGCTCACAATCAACTAACAGAGCTATTTCGTTACAATGTGTTCGACGTGCCAATCAGGCTTGTAGGTTTGTTTGAAAGATTAGGTGAAAAAGTAGATTCTGTATTTACTGAATATAAAAATCCTCGCTATTCCCGTACAGTTGTAGAGAGAAATGAAGTCCCATGTACCATACATCGCGGAAGATCATCAAGGAGCAGATGCAATATCGTGTTAGGGTAAATTAAAGTTCACTCAAATAAAAGCCCTTGCTGGTGGGAAATGGTATCAGATTTGCTCTTTCTTTCTTGAGGAACACCACCATTTAGCTTGGTATCAATAGGACGTTCTTCACCTCGTAAATCTGCCCCAAAAGCCATTTCTTCGTATTCTAATCGTCCTTCAAGTTCTTGTAGATGATATTCTTCAGGATATATTTTAGCTTTACTTCTCTTAGTAGGCGTACTACCGACTTGAACATCAAATCGGAATTTTTCAATTGGCTCCCCAGTTTTGTCCACATAATCTCTTAGTGTTTTAAGATTAGGGAATATACCATTTTCGTTTGGTTCTCCCTTAAGACGTCTTGTAGCTATATTATGATATTTCTCATCAAGTTCTGCACCGATAAAATGACGACCATAATCTCGAGCTACCACAGCGACTGTTCCAGCTCCCATATAGGGATCCATTACTATCCCTTCGGGTTCTGTACTGCTCAATACTATACGGGCAATTAAGTCCTCAGGGAATTGGCATGGATGAATTGTCTGTTCTTCATGGTTATGTTTTACGTTTCGAAAAGCCCAAATATCTCCTGGATTTTTGCCGTCAGGATTGCAAGAAAATTCGCCGCGTTTTTCTCCTTTATAATGCTTTTTATTTTGCCATTTCTGTGGCACTCTAATAGAGTCAAGATTAAAAAAATAATTATCAGAAGCTGTAAACCATAAGATAGTCTCATGGCGACAAGAGAATTTTCTCCTACCATGTAGACCGTGTTGACGAACCCACATAATCCGGTTACGAGGAATTAAACCAATTGACTCAAAGATAGGAAAAAAACGAATATCTAAAGGAATCAACATGCCTTTGTCAGAAAAAGCACCGACTTGCCAAAAAATGGATCCTGTAGACTTTAAAACACGTGCACACTCCTGGAGAACAACTGTCTGCTCTTCAAGGTAGTGTTCCAAAGCCATTCTGGCTTCATATTCCTTACCCAGATTATAAGGAGGCGAGGACACAACCAAGTCGATACAATCATCGGGGAGACTTTGTAAAAGAGTGAGACAGTTTCCCTGGTATATCTGATCAAGAGGCAAATTATCTTTGGATGTTTGCTTTGCCATTGGTTATTTACCTTCCTAAGTTTTAATTCAACTTTATAAATATAAAGCTATACATTTGTTCAGTCAAGAATTTTGACAAAATTTCCAATAAATTACTGTTATTAATAAATTTTGTATTTGGGTAATTTTCGGCTAATTGCCCACTGCCTATAACATCGCGGTTTACGCGGCGCGGCATTCGCCGCTTGGGGCTTCGCCCAACCCTCCGCTTCGCTCTGGGTTCGTAAACCCGCCGCCTCATTACACGACATTGACTGGCTTAGAATCTCGGAATTGATATGAACCGCATACACGAAGCCAACCGTCAGCTGTGGAATGATCAGGTCGCTACCTGGGAGGAACGGAGCAACCGAGAAGGTCGGTGGCACCGATGCCACAAAGATCCTGATCTGGCGTTCGAAGGTGGAGCTCTTCAACTGATTCAGACGGTTTGTGGCAGGTTAAGCAACAAGAAAGCATGCGTAATCGGCAGTGGTGACAATATGGCAGCGTTCGCCCTTGCAGGCCTGGGTGCGCAAGTTACGTCGACGGATATCTCGGAAGAGCAATTAGCGACGGGGTCACGTAGAGCTGAGCAACTCAGTTTATCAATCTCATTCGTTCGATCGGATGCCGCTTGCCAGGAATCGTTGGCCGATTCGAGCTTTGACCTCGTATGCTCGACCAACGGCTTTTTTGTGTGGATCGCCGATCTCGAAGCGGTTTTCGGGGAGGTCGTTCGAATTCTAAAGCCCGGTGGCTCTTATGTCTATTTCGATGTCCACCCATTTCAGCGACCCTGGAAGGACCAGGCGATCGCAGTTGAAATGGAAAAGCCTTATTGGTCCACAGGCCCATTTCAGCCGCGAGATAGTGACTCTTGTGAATTCAACTGGACTGACTGACCTTTTGAACCCAATGGCTGCGGCGGGGCTTATGTTGGTCAAGCTCTTGGAGAGTCCAGCGCGCGACACGCGGTATTGGAAGGGGTCCTCTCATTGCGATCTTGAGGACGAAACATTATTGGATTGGAGTGAGAATCCCCGAGCTGGACTCCCGGTATGGCTGGCGGTTGCGGCCTGCAAGCCAGTTTAGCGAAGTTGGGAAACGTCGTGTAACACATCGGTGTTGCGCTGCGGCGGCTCTGCCGCCTTGGCCTTTCGGGCAACCCGTTGCGCGGGTTCGCAAACCGTGAAACGTTGGGCCGCCATGAAGCCGCCGCCTCATTACACGACAGCTTACTATAAGAAGCCGTCTGAAAACTCTAATTTTCATTTGATTCGTTTAAGTAGCAAGTGGATCATGGCAATCTGGATCAAGGCTTCACTATGGCGGGTCAAGACCTCATAATCTCGGGCATGTCGGCGAAAATTCATCAACCACGCAAACGTGCGCTCGACGACCCACCGGCGTTTAACTACGGTAAATCCGGAGCCTTGTTTGGCGACGACTTCCAAGTCTATTTTGTGCGTCTTTTTTTGGTTGGCCACCCACGTTCGGATGGCCTCGCCTTGGTAGCCGCCATCAACCCACAGCTTGCGTAACCGAGCCACGCCGGCGGCCTTCAAGCGGGTCAACACCTGCTTCAAACCCTCTCGATCCTCGACATCGGCGGCGGTGACCACCACCTGTCGAAGCAAACCCGACGGGTCCACCAACAGATGCCGTTTGCGGCCTTTGATCTTTTTGCCGGCGTCATAACCGGTTGTTTTACCATGCGTTGCGGTCTTAATCGTCTGACTATCGACTACGCCAGCCGACGGCATCGCAGCCCGGCCGCTCTGGCGGCGCTCCCTCTTGGTCAGCCGATCCAACACCAGCGGCCAGACCCCTTGCAGGCTCCAGCGACGAAAGTAATCATACACCGTTTTCCACGGCCCAAAACAAGCAGGCAACAACGCCCAAGGACACCCCGTCTTGTTCAAATACAAAAGGCCGTTGACAAGCTGGCGTCGATCCCGCGGCGGCCGACCCGGACCGTGAAGCCGCCAGCGCGGCGCGGGCAGCAACGGTTCGATCCGCTGCCATTGTGCATCGGTTAGATCGGTGGCATATTGCATACGCGGTGTACTCATCATACAAGCCTTTCTGTTCAGAGTTTTGTGGTGAAACCTGAATATGGCTCGATGAGTACGCCCGTTCAAATGCGGCTACATCAGAGGGTTTTCAGACGGCTTCTTATGGCTGGTAGCGTTGAACCCGGCGGCGACGGCCTCGGTCAACCTGTCATTTTCTATTATTTTGGGTTGCCTGGATATACGGTCGGAGCTGCCTTTGGCGTGAGCCAAGTCGATCCACATGATCGCTTCGTAGCCTCGATGATGGGCAGTTTGCTAGGGCTTGGAGCAGGTGGTGGATTGGTGGCTATGACTGGAAATCCCTATTTCGTTCTTGCCTGCCCTATTGCCTCAGTCGCCTTGGCAGTATGGCTGTCTGAAGATTCTCGCAACCGTTTGGGTGAACCTACGTCCAATCCCTCTGAAGTCCCCGGTTTTTCCATCGGCTTGGAGCCAAGTCCTAGAGGGTGCTTGTCCGCGGTCGCCACGTTACGATTCTGAACGGATGCGTTGGGGAAACACCCAATCCAGTAATCTAGTAGCGGAGGCGGCTGGAGCACCAATGGATAATCCACTACTCGATAATGGAGCACATCGATGATGAAGGGTAGGATAATTGCAATTACGTTGTTCGCCTTACTCATGGTTGAGGATGGGTATGCGGACAGGAATTTGGAGTTGGCACGCAAGTTTTCGCCCATACTGGTACTTACGGAAGAGACCGGCGGCCAATGGGGTGACATTCGCGTAACCAAACCTGAACCGGTTGAAATTGTCAATGCCCAATCAGCCGATTCTATACGGTTTAAAATATACAATATTCTGGGTCAACAATTGGGAGGAGTTCTAGATTGGAGATCCCTCAATCTCAACAATTGGAATCCTCCAATAGCAACGATTGATTTTTCACAAAATCGCTTTGCTTTTCTTTCTCGTAAGTATACCGGGAGACCCTTCCTGGAAGGAGAACAGTACGCGTATGCGTATGCGCAGTATATTATTGAATCCTACTTTGATTACCCCGGTAAAGAGCCGAGAGTATGGAACGATACTTACTTTGGCAGCGGACCTAGGGCCGGCAGTCACCCTGATAATGCTAATACAGCATACGTGCATATATACAAGACGACCCACGAGGTTTATGCTGACTCAATCACCGTAATTCAGTATTTTTATTTCTACCCCTACAATCACTGGTGGAACAACCATGAGGGCGACTGGCAGCGAATCCATGTAGTGGTCAGTTCAAGAGATCCCGCTACCGCAGAAGTCATAGGCGTGGAGTATTTGTTCCATGGTGCTCATGTGTCATACTACAAAGAGTACCCTTATAAGTACAATGAATTGGGTCAAACTGTGGACAATACTGGTCTGTTTTACCCTGGTCTAACCACCAGTTTTGTATTCAACCCGAGAAAAAGCTTAAAACTGAGCCAAGGTACACATCCTATAGTCTACCTCGGTGCCGGATCACATGCGGCATATCCTACAGGAGGAAACTATCTTGTTTACCAGTTTGATCCATTGGGAGTCCCACTTTATGACACTCCAGAGCGTATGACCCATACTGGGTTGGTACTGAACACCCAAGCCAATAATTCTAATTCTACTTTACAGGAAAGTTATGACTTGGTGCTGCTGCCAGAACCGAACCCGGATAACACCAACAACATGGGACTTACTGCCAGCCAGAGTTGGCTGGGAGCGGATGTTTTGTGGGGAACTCCCTTTGTCGATGGGAGAGGGGATAATAGGAGTCCGCGGGGCCCGTATCACAAAGGTTGGGAGAGACTGGGATTCTTCCAAGCATCCACCACTGGACCTAGCGTACCTGTCGTTGAGGATAGAATCTTTCATTCTGTTATACCCTATACGAGCTATCACCATTGGCCCATCATCGGCAATGAGACTTGGAGTGACACAATATCTCTAAGCGGCGACCTTGTCGTCTTCCCGGGCGCGACGCTCACTATAAATGCGGGCACCGTTATCGAGTTCGAGCCCAGTCAGGATATTCACCAATTTGCGGCGGAGGGGAGTAGAAATGATCTCGCCGAGCTTTTCGTCTATGGCACGCTGACGGCGAATGGGGAGTCCGGCAAGCCCATCGTGTTTCAGCGGGAGGGTCGCACTTCTGACAGCGCGACGACGGTGGCCTGGGGTGGCATACGGGTGATGGATGGCAGTACGGTGGCCTTGAACAGCTATACGACAATCCACGATGAGCCGCCGCTCGCGGTGGCCTACGACGCGGCGAGCTACGAAGTGGACTTCCCTGGTAGCCAGTTCTCGCTGGAGACGGAGCCGGAGCTGTCGGGGACGGTGACCGTGGAACTGGCACGGAAGGCGTATCGGGAGTGGGCGATTCCGATCACCGTGACGGGCGACGCTGAGGAGGGCGACTACACGGTGAGCGGCCTCGACGACTCCCCGGAGAGCACTGTTTTGGGCACCTTGCCGTTCGCCGTGGGCGAGCGGGTGAAGAGTTTCACGATCACGGCCCATCCCGACGTTGATGTCGATTACGAGCACCTGACGCTCGGTTTTGGCACGTTACCCGCGGGGGTGGTCGCCGGCGAACCCGCGACGGCGACCGTGACGATCCATGACGCGGGTGGGGTGCCGCCGCAACCGACCGACGGGCTGTCCGCCACGCCGGGTGCAGGGCAGATCACGGTCCATTGGGATGGGGTGGAGGCGGAGCCGGCGGTGAGCGGGTACGCGCTTGAGTATCAGAGTAAGCCGGTGGGAGGGTCGCCGGCGCTTGCTGTGTGGTCGTCCTGGCAGAACCTCGCCACGCCCAATGCCGAGGCTACCAGCTACCTGCACAGCAACCTGGGCTACCTGCAGCCCAACCTGGACCTGAGGTCCATGCGCTACCGCTACCAGGTGCGGGCGACGAACGATCGGGGCGACAGCGACTGGTCGGTTAGCTTCCCGACGGCTGGCGTGGTTCCCTTACTGGGTTTGGCGACCGGCGTGCGGATAGGATCGGTTGGTAACGGTTTAAGTGTGCTCTTGGACTGCCCGTTGGACGACCCGCAGTGCGACTCGTCGCCTGGCGGGTCGTTCCCGTCGTTCATCGTGGAGAGAAAGAGCGGGACCGGGATCGGGTGGCAGGTCGTGTACACGAGTTTGAGCACGGGCGCACCGGCCAGAGGCGCAAGGGGGCCGGCCGGGGCCTCGGGCGGGTCGCTTGCCCCGTCGTATACGGTGCCGGTGGCGGACTTGGACAGCACGGTGGCGTACCAGTTCCGGGTGCGGCTGGTCAACGCAGACGGGCAGGCGGGGGCCGCGTCGGAGGCGGTGGCGGTGGTGCCCTTGGAGGTGCAAGGGGCGGATGGGCAGGCGAGGTTGAGTTGGGTCGGAGGCGGTGGCGGTGGTGCCCTTGGAGGTGCTGCAAGGGGCGGATGGGCAGGCGAGGTTGAGTTGGACGCATCCGGGCTACCCCCTCATCACGCAGTGGCAGTATCGCACCAGGGCGGGGACCGCCCTGTGGGAAGAGTGGGAGAATATATCCTCCGGGGGGGGAGCCACGACGAGGGAGACGGTGCCGAATCTGACCAACGGGGTGGACTACCAGTTCCAGGTGCGGGCGCTCAACGTGATAGGGACGGAGGCGATCACGGCCTCGTTCATCGTGGCGGCCACGCCGGCGGGGGCCGCCGGACCCGCCGGGGAACCTGACGGCAGAGGTCGGGGATGGACAGGTGGCGCTGACCTGGGAGACGCCGGCGGACAACGGCTCGGCGCTGACGGGGTATGAGTATCGCCACAGCAGCGACGGGGCCCGCACCTGGGCGCCGGACTGGGGGACGATCCGGGACAGCGATGCGGAGACGACGAGCCACCGGCTGGAAAGGCTGACCAACGGCACGGCGTACACCTTTGAGGTACGGACGGTCAACGGGGTGGGCGCGGGGGACTCGGCGCGGGTGGCGGCCACGCCGGGGCGGACGCCGGACCCGGTTCGCAACCTGCGGCGCGCGGCGGCGGGGAATGGGCAGGTGACGCTTTCCTGGGTGGCACCGTTGTCGGATGGGGGCCTGGCGCTGACGGGGTATGAGTATCGTCAAAGCGCCAACTCAGGGCGCACCTGGCCGCCGGACTGGACGGCGGTGGCGCCGCCGCTGGCGACGAGCCTGACGCGGACGGGCTTGGAGAGTTGCACGTTCTCCACCTTCGAGGTGCGGGCGCGCAACCCGGCCGGTCCGGGCGACGCGCGGCGCGTTTCGGTGCCGCGGCCGTATTGGTCCGGTTCGCTGGCGGCGGATACGACGTGGAGCGGCCGGGTCTGTGTGGACGGGGACGTGACCATCCCGGCGGGGGTGACGTTGACCCTGGCGGCGGAAACGGAGATGGCGTTCCATCCGGGGGGGGATGCCACGGGCGGGGGGGACGACCCCGCCCGCCCGGAGCTGATCGTGGCCGGGACGCTGAGCGCCGGCACCGGGGTCACCTTCCGGTCCGTTGATATCTACTTCCCGTCCACCTCCGATTGGTCCGGCATCCGGGTGGACAGCGGGGGTAGCGCCGATCTGAGCGGGGCCACCATCCGGGACGGGGCGGGCTGTGTGCAGGCCCATGAGTCGGGTACGGTAACGCTGACCAACACCACCTTGAGCCCCTGCGGCCAGACGGTGTCGTTGAGCACGGCAAGGCCGCAGGTGGGGATGGGGCTGACGGCTTCGCTGGCCGGGGTGAGCGCTGGGCAGTGGCAGTGGCAGGGGCGCAATGACCGCGATAGTGCGCCGGCCTGGGCGGATCTGTCGGGCTTGTCGCCGTCGGCCGGCTACACGCCGGTGGCCGCGGATCTGGGTAGACAGTTGCGGGCGATGGTGCGGTACGGGCCCGGTTCGGGCCGCTATTACCATTTTGTTCAGAGTGCGCCGACCCGGGCGGTGATGTTGCCGTCGCCGACGGGTTTTGCGGTGTGGCCGGACCATGAGGCGGTGTTGCTGCTCTGGGACGCTTCCGCCGATGCCAGTATTACCCATTGGCGCTACGGGACAAGGGAGGGCACGGCCCCGATCGAATGGACGGAGGTGGCCGACGGTGAGGTGGCCCGCCTTGCGTATGGCGGTCGTATGCGCCGGTATATCCGGGTCGCCGGCCTGACCAACGGGGTGGCGTATCGGTTCAAGGTGCGGGCGAAAGCCGGTACGGCGGAGGGGGTGCCTACGGATCTTGTGGGGGTGACGCCGTCGAAGCCGCAGGTGGCCTATGGGGCCTCGAGCTACGAGGCGCAGGAAGGAGGTGCGGCGGTGTCGGTGGGGGTGGCCTTGTCGGCCCAGGCGACCCAGGCGGTGCCGTTGCCGCTGACGGTGACGGCGGATTCGGGCACGGAGGCGGGCGATTACACGGTGGAGGGGCTGAGTGCGGGGGCGGCAGGCGCTTACACGGTGTCGTTCGCCCTGGGCGACTCGACCCAGTCGTTTACGCTCAGGGCCAATGAGGACGACGACGGGGACGACGAGACGGTGTCGCTGGGCTTCGGTTCCCTGTCGGGGCTGGGGATAGGAGCGGGCACGCCGGCGAGCGCTCAGGTGACGTTGGTAGAATCGATGACCGCCCCCCCGCCCCCCCCGTCGGGCCCGACGTCGGTGTCGTATGCGGAGAACCGTACCGACTCGGTGGCCACCTATACGCTGACTTCGGGTCTGACGTTGCAGTTGGGGGGCGCGGATGCGGACACGTTCCGGGTTTCGGGGGACACGCTGTATTTCCGGCGCCCGCCCGACTACGAGCAGCCGGCCGACACCGGCGGTAGCCGAAGCGGCGACAACATCTATGTCGTGCGCCTGCAGACCCACGACGGGTCGTTGTCGTCGGACCCGGTCGAGGTCCGTGTGACGGTGACCGACGTGGAGGAGCCCGGCACAGTGACGCTGTCGTCGAGCCAGCCGCAGGTGGGCACGGCGGTGACGGCGAGGCTGGAAGACCCGGACGGGAGCGTGGCCGACACCCTGTGGCAGTGGCAGCATCGGGCCGATGCGACGGCAGGGTGGACGAACCTGGCGGGCTCGTCGGCGCAGTTGTCCGGCTATACGCCGGGGGCGGCGGATGGGGGGCAGCAGTTGCGGGCGACGGTGGACTATAGCGACGGGCACGGCCCGGACAAAAGCGCCCAGAGCGGGGCCACCGACCCGGTGCGGGCTCGGCCGGGGGGGACCGTCTCTTCCAGCGCCGCGTCGTACGTGGCGCTGGAAGACGGCGACACCGCCACGGTGCGGGTGAACCTGTCGCCGGCGCCGACCGAGGCGGTGGCCGTGAAGGTGACGGTGCGACCGGGCCCGAACACCGAGGCCGGCGACTTCGCCGCTGTCGACCTGGCGTCGGACAGCACCGTGTCGTTCACGGCCACCGCCGCCTCGGACTCGTTCAAGATCGTGGCCCGCTCCGATGCGGACAGCGAGGACGAGACGGTGCTGCTGGGGTTCAAGGAGCTGCCGGCCGGCATCGGCCCCGGCGCGCCGGCCACGGCCACGGTGAACCTCTTGGACGCGACCCTGAAGGTGGTCGGGCCCGCCCGGGTCTCCGTCGAGGAGGAGGGCAGCAGGTCGGTGGCCCCGTACCGGGCTACCGACCCGTGGGACGGTCCGGTGGCGCCGGTCCGCTGGTCGCTGACCGGCGCCGATTCTACCTGGTTTCAGATGCATGGCAACACCCTCGAATTCGAAAGCGAGCCCGACTACGAGCAGCCCCTGGACAAGGGCAGCAACCACGTCTACGACGTGAATCTGCAGGCCGTCTACGGGGGGGCGTACCACTCGGCCCCGTTCCCCGTGGCCGTGACCGTGACCAACAAGGACGAGCCGGGCAGGGTGAGCGTGTCGCCGTCGAGCGCGCAGGTGGGCCGGGAGTTGCAGGCGACGCTGACCGACCCGGACGGCAGCGTGTCTGACACGCTGTGGCAGTGGCAGTACCGGGCCGAGGCCACATCGGCGTGGGATGACCTTACGAGCCCGGAAGCGCGGTTTTCCGCGTATAGGCCGGTGGCGGCCGATGCCGGGCAGTACCTGCGGGCAACGGTGGGCTACACCGACGGGCACGGGCCGGACAAGAGCGCGCAGAGCGGGGCCACCGATGCGGTGCAGGAGGCGTCAACCGTGACGATCGTGGGGCCGGACAGTGTTTGGTTTGCCGAGAACGGCACGGACTCAGTGGCCACCTATCGGGCCACGGATGGGCAAGGGGCCCGGCTGGCGTGGCGGTTGGGGGGGCCGGATGTGGGGGCTTTCACGGTGGAAGGGGATACCCTTTCCTTTACGAGGGCGCCCGATTTTGAGGGGCCGACCGATGCGGGGGGCGACAAGGTGTACAACGTCACGGTGACGGCTGGCGAGGGGGCGGGGTCTAGGTCGGAGGCGGTGGTGGTGACGGTGACCAATGTGGATGAGCCGCCGCCGCCCGTGGGGGTGAGCGATACCACCTTTGCCGAGAACGGCACGGGGGGGGTGGCCACCTACACGGCCACCGACCCGGAGGGGGCCGCGATTGACTGGTCGTTGGGGGGGGCGGATGCCGACACCTTGCAGATTGATGCGCAGGGCCGGCTGTCGTTCCGGGCGGCGCCCAACTATGAGGCGCCGGCCGATGCCAACCGGGACCGTGTCTACCAGGTGGCGGTGGTGGCCAGTGACGGGGCGTTGTCAGCGTCGCTGGCGGTGTCGGTGCGGGTGACCAATGTGGAGGAGCCCGGCACGGTGACGCTGTCGTCGACCCAGCCGCGGGTGGACGTGCCCCTGCGGGCGGACCTGAGCGATCCGGATGGGGGGGTGACCAATGTGCGGTGGGCTTGGTTGTATTCTAGCGCTCAGGGGGCAAGGGGGGTTTGGGAGGAACCGGGGGGGACCGACCGGCTGTGGTCGACCTTCACGCCGTACTCGTTGCTGGTGGGGCAGCAGGTGTGGGCGCGGGCGGTGTATGATGACGGCCACGGCGCCGACAAGCAGGCGCAGAGTGCGCCGACGGAGCCGGTGCAGGAGGCGGTCTCAACCGTGACGATCGTGGGGCCGGACAGTGTTTGGTTTGCCGAGAACGGCACGGACACAGTGGCCACCTATCGGGCCACGGATGGGCAAGGAGCCCGGCTGGCGTGGCGGTTGGGGGGGCCGGATGTGGGGGCTTTCACGGTGGAAGGGGATACCCTTTCCTTTACGAGGGCGCCCGATTTTGAGGGCCCGGCCGATGCGGGGGGCGACAACGAGTACCACGTCACGGTGACGGCTGGCGAGGGGGCGGGGTCTAGGTCGGAGGCGGTGGTGGTGACGGTGACCAATGTGGATGAACCCGGCACAGTGACGCTGTCGTCGACCCAGCCGCAGGTGGGGATGCTCCTGACGGCGGAGCTGGAAGACCCGGATGGGAACGAGCCGGGGGCGCGCTGGCAATGGCAGCGTCGGGCCGATGCGACGGCAGAGTGGGAGTCGGTCTCCTCGTCGGCGCGCTCGGGGCGAACGCCGAGCTATCCGGTGTCGTCCGGCTATAGGCCGGTGGCGGCGGCGGTGGGGCAGCAGTTGCGGGCGACGGTGGTGGACTATAGCGACGGCCACGGGGACAACAAGCAGGCGCAGAGTGATCCGACGGAGCCGGTGGTGGATGTGCCATCAGTGCCGGTGCTGACGGTGGATGCCGGGGATAGGCAGGTGACGCTCAATTGGGAGGCGGCCTCGGATAATGGCTCCCCCATCGAGTGGTATGAATACCGTCAAGCCAGCGGGTCGGTTTGGACAACGGTGTTGGGGGGCGGCGAGGCGCGGACCAAGACGGTAACGGGGTTGACCAACGGCACGGTGTATACCTTTGAGGTGCGGGCCAAAAATGGGGTGGGCTACGGCCCAGCCGCAAGTCGGTCGGCCACCCCGGCCGGGATGCCGGGCATGCCGGTGTTGCCCAATCGTGCGCCGCAACTCGTGGGGCCCAGCGCGCCGTCGTTTGCCGAGAACGGCAGGGTGGTGGCCTCCTACACGGCCACCGACCCGGAGGGCGACGCGCTTAGGTGGCCAGGGTTGAGCGGGGCCGATGGGCAGGCCTTCCAACTGGCCGGCTCGGGGCTGACGCGGGTGCTTCAATTCAAGACGGCGCCCAACTTTGAGGCGCCGACGGACCAGGACGGGGACAAGGTCTACCGGGTGGGGGTGGGCGTGAGCGACGCCCGGGACGAGGCGGGTGCCCCCGACCTTTCGGTGGACACCACCATCACGGTGTCGGTGACGGTGACCAATGTGGATGAGGCCGGCACGGTGACGCTGTCGTCGACCCAGCCGCAGGTGGGCACGGAGCTGACGGCGGAGCTGCACGACCCGGATGGGATCGAGCCGGGGGCGCGCTGGCAATGGCAGCGTCGGGCCGATGCAACGGCAGCGTGGGAGTCGGTCTCCTCGTCGGCGCGCTCGGGGCGAACGCCGAGCTATCCGGTGGCGTCCGGCTATAGGCCGGGGGCGGCGGATGTGGGGCAGCAGTTGCGGGCGACGGTGGTGGACTATAGCGACGGCCACGGGGACAACAAGCAGGCGCAGAGTGCGCCGACAGAGCCGGTGGTGGATGTGCCGACGCTGGTGCTGACGGTGGATGCCGGGGATGGGCAGGTGACGCTCAATTGGGAGGTGATCTCGGCCAACGGCTCCCCCATCCAGTGGTATGAATACCGCCAGCATAGCGCATCCGATAGTTGGTCGGATTGGTCCACGGTGTCAGAGGGGGGCTCGGCACGGACCAAGACCGTGACCGGGTTGACCAACGGCACGGTGTATACCTTTGAGGTGCGGGCCAAAAACGGGGTGGGCTACGGCCCAGCCGCGAGTGAGTCGGCCACCCCAGCCGGGGAGCCCGGCCCGCCGGGGAGCCTGTCGGCGGTGCGGGGCGATGAGCAGGTGCATTTGAGTTGGACGGCCGCCTCGGACAGTGGCTCGTTGATCCAGTGGTATGAATACCGCCAGCATAGCGCATCCGATAGTTGGTCGGATTGGTCCACGGTGTCAGAGGGGGGCTCGGCGCGGACCAAGACGGTAACGGGGTTGACCAACGGCACGGTGTATACCTTTGAGGTGCGGGCCAAAAACGGGGTGGGCTACGGCCCAGCCGCGAGTGAGTCGGCCACCCCGGTGGCGCCCAATCGTGCGCCGGGGCTGACGGGGCCGAGCGCGCCGTCGTTTGCCGAGAACGGCACCGGGGGGGTGGCCTCCTACACGGCCACCGACCCGGAGGGCGACGCGATTGCGTGGGCGGCGTTGAGCGGGGCCGATGGGCGTGCCTTCCGGCTGACCGGCTCGGGGCTGACGCGGGTGCTTCAATTCAAGACGGCGCCCAACTTTGAGGCGCCGACGGACCAGGACGGGGACAAGGTCTACCGGGTGGGGGTGGGCGTGAGCGACGGCCGGGGCGGTGACGGCCAGGCCGACGCGGCGGTGGACACCACCATCACGGTGTCGGTGACGGTGACCAATGTGGACGAGGCCGGCACGGTGACGCTGTCGTCAACCCAGCCGCAGGTGGGGGTGCCCCTGCGGGCGGACCTGAGCGATCCGGATGGGGGGGTGACCAATGTGCGGTGGAGTTGGTCGTATTCTAGCGCTCGGGGGGCAAGGGGGGTTTGGGAGGAGCCGGGGGGAACCGACCGGCTGTGGTCGACCTTCACGCCGTACTCGTTGCTGGTGGGGCAGCAGGTGCGGGCGCGGGCGGTGTATGATGACGGCCAGGGCGCCGACAAGCAGGCGCAGAGCGGGGCCACCGATGCGGTGGTGGATGTGCCGGAACCGCCGGTGCTGACGGTGGATGTCGGGGATGGGCAGGTGACGCTCAATTGGGAGGCCGCCTCGGCCAACGGTTCGACCATCTCCTGGTATGAATACCGAAAGCGCAGCGGGTCCGGCAGTTGGTCGGGTTGGTCCACGGTGGCCGGCTACTCCTCGGCGCGGACCAAGACCGTGACCGGGTTGACCAACGGCACGGTGTATACCTTTGAGGTGCGGGCCAAAAACGGGGTAGGCTACGGTGCGGCGGCAAGTAAGTCGGCCACCCCGGCCGGGGTGCCGGGTACGCCGGGGAGCCTGTCGGCGGTGCGGGGCGATGAGCAGGTGAGTTTGAGTTGGACGGCCGCCTCGGACAATGGCTCGTCGATCCAGCGGTATGAATACCGAAAGCGCAGCGGGTCCGGCAGTTGGTCGGGTTGGTCCACGGTGGCCGGCTACTCCTCGGCGCGGACCAAGACCGTGACCGGGTTGACCAACGGCACGGTGTATACCTTTGAGGTGCGGGCCAAAAACGGGGTGGGCTACGGTGCGGCGGCAAGCAAGTCGGCCACCCCGGCCGGGGTGCCGGGTACGCCGGGGAGCCTGTCGGCGGTGCGGGGCGATGAGCAGGTGAGCTTGAGTTGGACGGCCGCCTCGGCCAACGGTTCGACCATCTCCTGGTATGAATACCGAAAGCGCAGCGGGTCGGGTAGTTGGTCGGGTTGGTCCACGGTGGCCGGCTACTCCTCGGCGCGGACCAGGACCGTGACCGGGTTGACCAACGGCACGGTGTATACCTTTGAGGTGCGGGCCAAAAATGGGATGGGCTACGGCCCAGCCGCGAGCGACACGGCCATCCCGGCCGGGGTGCCGGGTACGCCGGGGAGCCTGTCGGCGGTGCGGGGCGATGAGCAGGTGAGCTTGAGTTGGACGGCCGCCTCGGCTAATGGCTCGTCGATCCAGCGGTATGAATACCGAAAGCGCAGCGGGTCGGGTAGTTGGTCGGGTTGGTCCACGGTGACCGGCTACTCCTCGGCGCGGACCAAGACCGTGACCGGGTTGACCAACGGCACGGTGTATACCTTTGAGGTGCGGGCCAAAAACGGGGTGGGCTACGGCCCAGCCGCGAGCAAGTCGGCCACCCCGGCCGGGGTGGCCGGCACCCCGGGGAGCCTGTCGGCTTCCGCCGGCGATGGGCAGGTGCGTTTGAGTTGGACGGCCGCCTCGACCAACGGTTCGTCGATCTACTGGTATGAATGCCGGCGGCGCCGCGGGTCCGGTAGCTGGTCAAGTTGGTCCACGGTGGCCGGCTACAGCTCAGCGCGGACCAAGACCGTGACCGGGTTGACCAACGGCTGGTCGTATACCTTTGAGGTGCGGGCCAAAAATGGGGTGGGCTACGGCCCAGCCGCGAGCGACACGGCCATCCCCCAAGCCACCCCCCCCACCGGCGGCTACCGCGCCGCCGCCCAGCGGTCGGCCAGCTCCCCAGCCCCCCCACCCGATCCCGTGACCGGCTTGACCGCCCAGGCCGGCCCCCACCAGGCCGTGCTCCACTGGACCGATCCGGGCGACTCGACCATCACCTATTGGCAGTACCGCACCCAAGCGGACGCCGCTGAATGGGACGCGTGGCAGACCATTCCCCACAGCGAGGCGACCACCACCCGCCATCGGGTCGCCCCTCTGGCCCACGGCGTGGCCTACCACATCCAGGTGCGGGCGGTCAACCCGACCGGGACCGGCGCCCAAGCGGTAGCCGTGGCCGTGACCCCGCTTCGCTTGGCAATCCAGGCCGTGCCCAATCCGTTTAATCCGAGCACGACCCTGCGCTTCGACCTGCCGACCCGGGCGACGGTCTCGTTGGTGCTTTACAATGTGTCGGGGCAGCGGGTCAAGACGCTCTTGCCGGCCGAGTCGTTGCCGGCCGGGGCTCATACCTGGGTCTGGGACGGCCGGGACGATGCGGGCGCGGCGGTAGCCTCGGGGGTGTATGTGTATCGCCTGCGCGCCGGCGAGCAGGCCGTAGTGGGCAAAATCACCTTGCTCCGCTGAGCAAGTACCGATAGCTTGCAGCCGAGCCTCAAGGGCGCAACGGCCCGGACACGGACGAAAAAACCAAACCGACCGACTCGGGCGCCTTGATCGGCGGCGGTGCCCCACACGCCGATGCGTAAACCCATCGTATCCACCAACAGGGGCCACTTGCGCCCCTGGATCTGCTTGCTCCCCTCATACCCGGTGATTTTTCCTTGGGTGGCCGTCTGACGGTCTGGCTATCCACACAGCCGGCAGAGGGCCGCTCCTTGCGTTGGTGCCCTGTCGCTCTTGGCTGAGTGCGTTGGTCGTGGACCTGCGCCCAGACACCTTGTTGGCACCAGCGATTGAAATCGCCATATTGAAATCGCCATATACGGTTTGCCATCCGCCGAAGGTGGGCGGCAGCATACGCCACTGACAACCGGTCTTGGTGAGGTCGAGAATCCAATCCCTTCAACGCCAGCACCCAGATCCCCTACCGCCTGGCCAGCCCCGGTCCGGTGCGGCTGGCGATCTACAATGTGCTGGGTCAGCCGGTGCGCATTCTGGTGGATGAGTTGCAGGCCGCCGGCTTCTACCAGGTCCACTGGGACGCCCGCGACCAGGGGGGTGCTGCGTTGGCAGCGGGGGTCTATCTGGCGCGCCTGCGCTACCCTGGCGGGGTGCAGACCCGGCGGTTGCTCTTGCTCAAGTAGCCCGCCGGGCGCCTCGGCGCCAGAATTCCACCCGTTATCACCGTGACGCGATCTAGTACATGCTTTCCTTGTCCGTGATCGGGCACCAGCGCAAGGTGGTGAGGAAATCCAGCAGGACCTGCTCGGCCTCGGGGGTGCCGATCCGTTGCAGGGCGGACACGCTGTGGCCGCTGACATAGCGGTTTTCGTCGGTCAGGGCCTGTGCCAGAACCGGCACCGCGGCGGCGGCAGCCTCTCCATAGCGCGCCAGGGCATAGGGGGTATTGAAGCGCACCTGCTCGTCTTCGTCCTCGAGCAAGGTGATGAGCGCCGGCACCACCACCTCGGCATGGCGCTCGACCGTGCCCAGGGCCTCGGCCACATTGCGCCGCACCCACTCCGACGGATCGCGCACCATCCCGGCCAGGGCCTCGACGGCCTGGTCGCCGGCTGCCGCGCCGATCTCGCCCAGGGCATAGGCGGCGTACCCCCGGACGTGCTCGTGCCCGTGGTCCAGGGCCTCGACCAGGGCGGGCACCGCGGCGGCGCCCGCCGCCCCCAGGCCATAGGTCGCCCCCAAGCGCGGACCTTCCTCCACATCGTCCAGGATCTCGCCCAGAACGGGCACCGCGGCCTCACCTATGGTCCCCAGGGCATAGGCGGCATTGAGCTGTAGCGGCTCGGCCGCATCCTGCAATGTCCGCGCCAGCACCGGCACCGCCGCTTCGGCGGCCGGCCCCAGGGCGCCCAGTTGATTGACCGCCCCCAGACGCTCGGTTTCCTCTGCGGACTCCAGGATCTTCGTCAGTTCGGCTACCGAATGCCCGTTGGAGGCGCCGGCGCTTCTCCCTGCCCTGCCGCAGTGCCAGTCCCACACCTGCGACCACAGCACCTGGTGCTTATCCGCTCCGTTTGCGGGCCACTCCAGGCGGCGGGCGTTCCAGCTGGGCCGGGTGGGCTCTTGCATGCGGGTGAACTGGAACTTCATCATGTAGCGGTTCCGGTCCGTGCTGTTGGGCATGGCCCGGTGCCACAGATCAAAGTGGACCAGGGCCGCGGTGCCGGCCTCGCCCAGGACCGGCTGGTGGACCTCGGAGGTCTCATCCTCTACCCGCGCGTTGTAGTACTGGGTCCCGGCCATGACCGCGGTCGGCCCTTGCTCCAGAGGGACGTCCTGTGGGTAGTAAAAAATCATGGCCCAGCGGGTGCGGTGGTAGCGCACCTTGTTGTAGCCCCAGTAACTGTCCTTGTGCCAGCCGCCGCCATCGCTTTGGGTCGGGTTGATGTGGGGATGCCGATGCGAGTGCATGGCGTAGTTCGGTCCCAGCACGCTCTTCAGGGCGCCGACGATGACCGGATCTTCAAAAACATGCTGTATCGCCGGGATTCTGGGCAGGAGGTTGTTCCCCGGGTTGCCCTCCTTTTCGAAGACCTCCTCGGTCTTCTGGTAGATGGCCTGGTGCACCCTGGCCGGCAAGGTAGTCTTGAGGATTACATACCCATGGGCAATGTAGTGCCTCATCTCTTCGTCGCTGAGCAGGTACTGGGCATCGGACATATCCGCCAACTCCTCGTTTTGTCCCGTGAACCGTCAACCAAGTAAAACTACCACTCCACCTGGAGCGAATCAAGTTTTTCAAAGCACTTATTTTGCGTTATCTTTTCTTGCGCATGCAGCCACCTCCTAATAAAACCCGCTTTATCTCCCGGCGGGCGCGCCCGGATCGGAGGCACCCAGACGGGGCAGGGCCTCCATCATCAGGCGCACCGCCTCGTCGGTATCCCGGTGCTCCATGTCGATCGTCATGTGGGCGCTCTCGCAACCCATCTGGCACGCGGCGAAAAGCGGGCGCAACTGTTCGCTGCTGTCCAGGGGATGGGGCAGGAAAGGGTGCGCCAGCAGGCCGCGCTCCCGCAGCTGGCGCCGCAACGTCCAGTAGGCCATCGCCAGCGAGAGCTTGAAGTAGACCACCACGGCCGCTTCCACGACCTGCTCCAGGCGGGCCGGCTCGGTCAGGGCGGTGCCGTCGCCCACTACGACGATGCCGCAGGGCCTGGAGTTGAGTGCCTTGTCCAGCAGGCGGGCGCGAGCCTGGTGCAACAGGTCCTCTCCCCGACTTTGCACCAGGGCCCACAGGGACTGGCCGGCCTGGTGTTCCACCCACTGGTCCACATCGATGAAGGGCAGACCGGTCAGGGCGGCCAGGTCGCGCCCCACCTGGCGGTACTCGATGCCGGGAAAACCGATCAGCACCAGTGGCTTGCTCAGCATCACCGTGGGGTGGTGATCGTAATAGTCAGACACCTCGATCCTCTTCCTCGACCTGCATGTGGTAACTCCCGCGTCTCGAGATCCAGGACCCGGATCCAGTGGTTATCAGCTTGCCCATGCAGGAGTCGAACAAATCGTAGACCGCCTCACCCGAGCGCATCCCCACCAGCTTGCCGGCTGGATCGATCCGGGCAAAACCGGGCCAGTCGTGCACCCGGTAGGACTTCCAGAAATCCGCTCACTTCACCAACACCAGTCGATCAGCACCTCGGCCGGCGAGTCCTTCCGGCGCCGGCGTAGATAGCGGGAAGGAGAGTTGGTTGGTATATTTTTATTACGGATTGGTTCCATTCATGTTACATTTATTCCAGATCCATGTAATTTGTGTCAATCGCCATTCGCGCACCTACCCTGGGTCGCGGGTAATTCGATTTTCCGGGCAAATCCTGCCAATGGACAACACAGCTTTGCCACCACCGCCCCTGGAATGGCTCAGGGGCGACCTGCACAACCACTGCGAAAAACACGAGTTGATACCCGAGCACCTCGACGGCGTGGCCCGGCGGCTGGACTTCATGGCCCTGACCAACCACGCCCAGAAACCCATTTTTTTTGAGCAGCACCGGATGATCGCACGGGCGCGCGAGTTGCTGCCCGGCTTCCCCCTCTTCTTCGGCCTGGAGTGGAACGCGGCCGGAGGCCGCCACGCCTGCGTGATATTCCCGCCCGGCCCCCGCGAGGCCGAACACGCCTATGCCTTTTCAAGAGCCTACACCCGCCACGTGGAAGGCAGCAAGCCTTCCATTGACGCGGTCTTGACCCGCCTGAACGCCCTGCCCGAGGAGGAGCGCCCCATCCTGTTCTTCAACCACCCGGTCCCCGGCCACTGGTCCACAGCCACCATCGACCGCTACCTGAAGGCGGACAGGACCCGGGTCGTGGTCGGCATCGAAGCCGTGCACGGCCACCAGGCCCATGCCAAGGCCGCGGCCATGGACCCTTTCACTTACCCGGGAGGGGGGCTCAATGGCCTGGCCGATCACGTGTACCAGAAGGGCAGGCCCTTCGCGCTCCTGGCCCACTCCGACTTCCACGTCCACAAACAACCCATACGCTACGATTACCCTCTGGGCGTCTTCAACCACACCCTGGTGGGCGTCGAGCCCGGAGTCCGCGACCCGGCGGCTGCCATCTTTGCCGCCCTGCGCGCGGGCCGCACCTGCGCCGCCCAGGGCCCCTGGCTGGACCTGATCGACTGCTGCATCGGCCCGAGCCGGTCGGGGGATACCTGGAGAGGGAATGGGGGCAACGCGGGCAAGTTGGTCGTGGCCTTCGAGGCTGGCGAAGACCTGGACGATGTGGAGTTGATAGGCCGCTTCTCAGGGGATGAAGTCCCGGCCTTGTTGCATTCCTTTGGCCCGCAGCCGGCCGGGCGCACTGAACTTGCCTTCGAGATCCCGCCCCGGGCGCGTGGCTATGTCCGCCTCCGGGCTGTCTCCGCCAGCCAGGAACGCCCTGCCCCCGGGCCCGTGGGTCCCAAGGTCTTCCAGACTTCGGCCATCCTCCTGGATGCGGTCTGCGGTCTAATCTAGTTTCAAGCTCACCAGGGTCGCGCCCCAGCTGCCGGCGCCCTCGCCGCCCAGACGAAAAGACTCCACCTCGGGCAATCGTTCCAGGATCGCGTGCACCGTCCGGCGCAGAGTCCCCGTGCCCTTGCCGTGGACGATCCGCACCTGGAAGATCCCCTTTTCCCGGCAGGCTTCCAGGTAGTCCGGCACCAGGTCTTTGACCTCCCGGGGCTGGAAGTTGTGCAGATCCAGGGTGCCATCGATCGGCACTTCGACCGGTTCCATTTCGTCCCGGGTTTCTTCATCCATTGGCTGTTCCGGCTGAGTGGGCTGCCGCCGCATACGTATAGTAGAGAGGCAAAAAAATCAGTTTCTGCGCCGATTCATCGATCTTTTATCTGTGGCATCTGGTAGCCCCCCAGCTGCAGAAACTGACCCACAAAGCGGTAGGTGAGCCCCCACAACACAGGCCGTCCCGGTCCGAGCAGATCGATGGCCGGATGCACGTGATCGGCACCGTGGTAGTGAAAACTGCACGCCACCTGCCGCCCGGGGTCGACCAGATCTCCCACCGGCACCCAGAAGACCTCCCGGACCTCGTCGTTCAGCGCGAAAGGGCCGGGACTTTCCACAAGGTACACAAACCCCGCGACCAGGACCGGTAAGGTCGCGCCCGTGAGGTCGTCCAGGCGCCCCAGGTACTGGGTGCCTGCCAGGTCGAGCCCGATCTCTTCGAGGGTCTCGCGCTCTGCGGCGCAGCGAGGCTCCCGGTCGCCCGGCTCTACCTTGCCTCCGGGAAAGGCAATGTGCCCGGACCAGGGATCCCCTTCGCGTTTGGAGCGCTCGATGAAGAGTAGCCGCAACGTCCCGGAATCCTCGTGCAGGACCGCGGCAACAGCGGCCTGCGTCTTGCGCTCATCCGCCAGCAACCGCGGGGAACGCTCTGCCAGACAACGCCGGATGTCCTCAACCGTAATCATGCCGGTCCCCAACGATGAGATCGTGCGGAAAAGCCGTAGATGTTGACAATGAAGCCTGAATTTCCGCCAAGGAGTCGCCTCCTGTCGACGGTCGCCTTGAAGGGCCGAATGTGAGAGAATTAGTGACACGCGAAAGATATCGTCAACCTTCGACCTCTTCTGGCGCCGGCGAGGATAGCGGTAGCGTGATCCTCAAAGGGAGCTTTCCGCCCATTTACATTGAGGTTATTCTTGACGCGTTGACCTCATAGTCCCATAATGGAAAGAAACCAGAGGGGAGTATACGCGATGGTTGTGCACGGAAGTCATCATCATGCACGACGTCCTGTGTAGTGGTAGCGAAATACAGTCGACAATAACGTTTGACATACGGCTATCGCGATGCCCCCCACGGTATACGTGCGAAAATCAGCACCGACAATGGCATCACCTGGGGCGAAGAGCTCATCCTGCGCGATGATGGTGGCAACCCTGACATCGGTTATCCGCGCACTGTCCAGCGATCCGACGGCAAGATGGTCACGGTCTACTACTTTAATGATCACCCGGACGGGGACCGATACATCGCTGCGACAATCTGGGAACCGGGAGACGGATAGCCGAGGTAGGTTTAGGCGTGGCCTCCTCCTGCTCGCTTCTCGATCCTGGCCCACGAATCGCGCAGCGATACGGTGCGATTGAAGACCAGTTTTTCGACCGAAGAATCTACCGAATCGACGCAGAAATACCCCTGCCTTTCGAACTGGCAGGTGGCACCCGGGCGGGCGGCGGCCAGAGCCGGCTCGACCCGGCACTCCTGTAGAACCTCCAGCGAGTCCAGGTTCAGGTGGGCGAGGAAATCGGCGCCGGGTTTTTCCACGGTGAAGAGCCGGTCGTAGAGCCGGACCTCGGCCTTTAGGGCATGGGCGGCCGAAACCCAGTGGATCGTCCCCCTGACCTTGCGTCCATCCGGCGATGAGCCCCCCCGCGTCTGCGGGTCGTGGGTGCAGTGCAACTCGATGACCTCGCCGGTCTTTTCGTCCTTCACCACATCCACACAGGTGATGTAGTAGCCGTAGCGCAGCCGCACCTCGCGGCCGGGGGCCAGGCGAAAGAATTTTTTCGGCGGGTCCTGGCGGAAATCTTCGCGCTCGATGTAGAGCTCGCGCGAGAAAGGCACCTGCCGCGTGCCCGTGCTCTCGTCCTCTGGATTGTTCACCGCCTCCAGCTCCTCTACCTGATCTTCCGGGTAGTTGTCTATGATCACCTTGAGCGGCTTCAATACCCCCATGAAGCGGGGCGCGCGTTTGTTCAGATCTGCGCGGATGCCGTGCTCCAGCAGGGCCACATCCACCATGTTGTCGCGCTTGGCCACGCCGATTTCCTCGCAGAAGTCGCGGATGGCCTCCGGGGTGTAGCCGCGGCGGCGCAGACCCGACAAGGTCGGCATGCGCGGGTCGTTCCAGCCGCTGACGTGGCCTTCCTCCACCAGTTGCATCAAAAAACGCTTGCTCAACACGGTGTAGCTGAGGTTGAGCCGGGCGAATTCGGTCTGCTCGGGCGGATCCTGGATCTCCGCTTCCCTCAGCACCCAATCGTAGAGGGCGCGGTTGTTTTCGAACTCCAGGGTGCAGAGGGAATGGGTGACTCCTTCGATGGCGTCCGACAGGCACTGGGTAAAATCGTACATAGGGTAGATGCACCAGGCATCGCCGGTGCGGTAGTGCGCCTGGTGGCGGATGCGGTAAAGGACCGGATCGCGCATGGTGATATTGGGTGAGGCCATGTCGATTCTGGCGCGCAACACGTGTTCGCCGTCGGCGAATTCGCCCGCCCGCATGCGCTCGAACAGGTCCAGATTTTCCTCGCCCGATCGGTTGCGGTACGGGCTGTCCTTGCCCGACTCGGTCAGGGTGCCCCGGTGCTCTCTGATTTCCTCGGCGCTCTGACTGTCCACGTAGGCCTTGCCCTTTTTGATCAGTTTCGCGGCGTACTGATAGAGTTGCTCGTAGTAGTCGGAGGCAAAGTAGTTCCGGTCCTCCCAGTCCCAACCCAACCAGCGCACGTCCTCCTTGATCGACTCGACGTATTCGACATCTTCCTTTTCCGGGTTGGTATCATCGAAGCGCAGGTTGCACACCCCGCCGAACTCCTGGGCCACCCCGAAGTCGAGGCACACGGCCTTGGCATGGCCGATGTGCAGGTAGCCGTTGGGTTCGGGAGGGAACCGGGTCATGACCTGCCTCCCAAATTTATTGTTCTTCACATCCTCCGCGATTTTGCCGCGGATGAAATCGCTAGAGGCATTCGAATCGGCGGTGGTTCCTTCAACTTTGCTCTTATCCATGGAGTTTGCGCCTCGATCCCAGGTAGTAAGATTCGTCGTGCATAGACCAATAGATTTATGGAGAATTTACCATCTTAGTCACTACCCCGGTGAAGCTGTGCTCGTCGTAGCCGCCGGCCTGGACGATGAGGCACCGGGTTTCGCTGGCGCTCAGGTTTACCAGCTGGATGCCGGCGCGGGCGGGAGCCAGGCTGTCGACCAAGGCGGCCACGTCCAGGGGCAAACCGGGGCGCCAGCGGTCGCTGTCGACCTGGATGGACTGCAGCTCGGGAGTGGATGCAGTCATGTGGATATCCTCCTTGGGTAATTTCGGTAAAACCTAAATAAACTCGAGACGGCTGACAAGAAGGATTGCGGAGCCATTGACTCGACCCTGTTCACGGGGGTATTATTGAAGCTCGTCGGGGGTGAGGATCTGGTGGGGGGCAAGAGAGCCCTGGACTCACCCAACGCTAGAGGCAATGTCTCCTTTCGGCCGTTCGCCGCTATCGTCGAGTACTGATAATGCGAGAAAGGACTGCAACATGAGTACAGCCAAACACCGGGTAGCCATCATCGGCTGCGGCAGCCACGGCGAGTACGTGGCGCGCACCTACGCAGCCTTCCCAGAGACCGAAATCGTGGCCGTTGCCGAGCACAATCCCGAGCGCCGCAAGACCATGGGTGAACGCTTCGGGGTCCGGGCGCTCTATCCG
Organism: Candidatus Latescibacterota bacterium; assembly: GCA_965219385.1. GTDB lineage: Bacteria > Latescibacterota > UBA2968 > UBA8231 > UBA8231 > CBDCNM01. The sequence goes on from CBDCNM010000002.1 coordinate 784,648, forward strand.
GATGTCCACGCCCTCCTCGAGGACGAGGTGCCGGATATCGCCGTGGCCGTCACCCCCTGCAAGTACTACAAGGAAGTGGTCATCGCCTGCGCCGAGGCCGGAGTGAAGGGGGTCTCCACGGATAAGCCCCTGGCCGCGGTACTGGCAGATGCGGACGAGATGGTGGAGGTTTGCCGGGCGCGCGGCGTGGTCTACGGGGGAGGGACCATGCAGCGCGCCGCGTACGAGGTGCAGGAGGCGGCCCGGCGACTCCGCGCCGGCGAGTTCGGCGCCCTGCATGGGGCCTGCGTGCGCCGTCTGGGCAGTGAGATCTCGGGTGGGGGCTGCCAGGCCATCTCGGTGCTGCGGTTGCTGGCCGATGCCGAGATAGAGGAGGTGATGGCATGGGCGGCGCCTGAAGGGGGCATGGCCGAGGATATGCTGACCCCGGACCGGGACGTGGGCTGGATTTTCAGCGGCCGCTTTCGCCTCGGCAACGGGATGGAGTGTCCGGTGCTGGGCAACGCGCAGGGGGGCGTAGAGGTGTGGAGCGAAGACAGCCTGGTCCGCTGGGATTGGGAGCCGCCGGAGATCTTCAAGGGCTTTGGCCCTGATGGCGCGCGCCGGCGCATCGATCCCGGGTACGAGTCCCAGCCCTATAATGAATTCGTCAGCTCGTCGATCGGCGCGGCGCGCTCCTTTGTAAAAGCTGTGGAGACCGGCAGCGAACCGTGGGTAACGGGACACGACATGCGGCAGGCCCTGGAAGTGGCCATCGCCTGCGTGCGCTCGGCCCGTCTGGGGAGCGTGCCGGTGAAGCTGCCGCTGGAAGACCGTTCTCTGAGGTTGTACCCGAGTCCCTACCGGTGGAAAGGGGGCGACGCAGTCGGGCGTCCTGTGCATTGGTAGATCCGGTGCTTTTCCTCTTGGCAGTCCTGTCTTTTTGTCGTAGTATTGTCCGCTAAGTTTAAAACGGCCAAGCTATTGCGCTTCATCTTAATTGGTTTACAGCTTTGAGTGACTTTGGTGAAGCTCAATAAAGGAGGCGGCAGATGTTGAAAGTAGGGGATAAAGCGCCCGAGTTTTCGGTTGCGGCCCATACGGGTGAAGAGGTGAAGATGAGTGATTACAGCGGCAGGACCGTGGTACTCTGGTTCTATCCGGCGGCCGCTACCGGTGGCTGAACGGCCGAGGGTAGCGGATTCCGTGATCGAATCCGCGATTTCGAAGCAAAGAATGTGCAGATCCTGGGGATCAGTACGGATACCGTAGAGGACAATGCCGCCTTTGCCGAGAAGAACGAATTTCCCTTCCCGTTGCTGTGCGATACCGGGCGCCAGGTCGGTGTGACCTATGGGGCGTGCGACAGCCCCGAGGCGGCGCGCGCCCAACGGATTACCTATGTGATCGGACCGGACGGGGGGATCCTCCAGGCGCATGCCGAGGTCGATGCCAGGACACATCCTGGGGAGATTCTGGCCTCTTTGTAAATCCCTGTGGACGAGTTACTAAGTGACGGAGGAGTCGGCATGATCAAGGTTGGAATCTACGCTTCCATGTTCGGCAAGGACGATCCGCCGCAACTGGTGGATGTCGAGAGTTTTATCGAACTGGCCTACGAGCTGAAACTGGACGGGATGGATTTCCGCAGCGACGTGGGGTTTCAATCCAGGGAGCCGGATTATCTGCGCGGCATCAAGATAAAGTGCCTGAAATACGGCCTGCCCATAGGCTACCTGGCCTCCAGGGGCCACTTTGTGGGCCGCGAAGAGGAGTTGCGCGAGAAGATGGAGCGGATCCGGGAAGACGTGGATATGGCGGTTTTTCTGGGAGCGCCGATGATCCGGGTATTCTGCGGCGAGCGGCCCGGGAGCGCCGCAGCCCAGGAAACCGAGATCCGCTGCTTTCAGGAGGCCTGCGACATCGCCGCCGAGAAGGGCATCATCGTGGGCCTGCAGAACCATCCGTGCACGGGCGAGGATGTGCTGCGCCTCCTGGAGAAAACCGGGCGCGAGAACTTCACCCTGATCATGGATACCGGACAGTGGACCGGGTCGCCGGCCAGGAACCAAGGCGTGCCCGACCCCAATTGCGATATCTACAAGTTTATGGAGCAGACCGCGGCGCACGCCTCCTGTGTGCGCGCCAAGTTCTACAAGATCGACAGCGGCCGGGAGGAGTGGGTGGACTACGCCCGTATTGTGGAGATCCTCAAGGGGGTAGATTTCAACGGCACCATGGGGATTGTCTTCGAGGGCAAGGATATCAACGACTGCGATGACCGCGAGGTCATGCGGCGGGCGGCCGGGCATCTGCGCGAGCTACTGGCGGCTGGTTAGTCTGCCAAGGATTTGCCTTCCTTCTGGGTGCGCTCGTAGATCTCTTCGAATTCCTTTGAGCCATCCTCGTACCACAGTTCGGATTTGAAGCCGCGGACGGTGCCTTCCTCGCCTTCGGGTGCCACGTGGGAGGGGCCGTAGAAGGTGTGCCCGCCGGGCATGTGCAGCACCCCCACGTACCGGGGGGGGGTCCTGTGGGACTGCGCGGCCAGGCGCGCCAGGGCTTCCTCGTCCACCTCGTAACCCAGACCCGGACCTTCGGGTACGGGCGAGTAGCCCTCGGTCACGGGGATCCGCTCGGTGGTGATGTCCTCTTCGTACTGGTCGTCCAGGTCGATGGAATGGCCGGAACAGGTGGGCAGCACCGCGGCCAGGTGCAGGGCCAGGGCCTTGGTCAGGGTGCCGCCGGTGATCTGTATCAGGGTGCGGATATTGGCCTTGCCAAAGGTGAAGCCGGTGGCCAGGGTATCCCCGATGCCGCCGCCCAGCATGTAGATATCGGCCAGGCCCTGGATGATTTCCTGGACGCCGCCCAGGGGGAATCCGTGCATGATGATCGGCAGCTGGGTCTGCTCGCGCAGCCGGCGCCAGCTGTCAAAGTCGTTCTTGACCAGGGGGTCTTCGATGTAGCCGACGACGGGGTGGTTCTTTTCCAGCTCTTTGACGATGGGGAGGACCGCGGCCAGGGTGCGGTTGCCGTTGAAGTCCCAGTGGATCTTGAAGCCGGGGGGCGCTGCTTCGGCGGCCAGGCGGGTCTGCTCGATCACGTCGTGATGGGAGCAGGAGTGCATCTTGAAGATGGTATAGCCCTGCTGGGCGGCGCGCGCGATTTCACTGCGAAAATCCTCCGGGGAAGCCGGCCGGGTCCAGGCCGCCACCGAGACGGCGTTGCGCACCTTCTGGCCCATCAGCTTGTAGGCCGGCACTTCGAGGTACTTGCCCATGACATCGTAGAGCGCCCCGCCCAGGGCCGGGTCGAGGTTGTTGTGGATGAAGTCGAAGGGGTCGCGGCCGATGAGGTGTTTTACGTCCTCTTGGGAGAATGTGGCCCCGGGGCGGACCCGGACGTCGCCGTAGCCCACCAGGCCGTTGTCGGTGTGGACCTTGTAGACCACGCGGCAGTCGATGCCGTAGAGGTCGACCGCGCGGTGCGCGTAGCGTTGGGCCAGGCGCGGGGAAATAGGGATGATTTCGATGTTGGTGATTTTCATACAGGGCTCCTGAGGTTGGAGACGGGATCAAAGTGAAGGTAATGTTAGGGAAGCAGACGCGGGTTGTCAATTGCGGACGATTTACGAAATAAATGTCGCCGCGTTCAATAGCCATTAATCGACCAGTCTTTGCTCCGCCGGCACGTCGGCAAAATCCTGGGGATCGTAGCCGATGGCCCTGCGGCCGTGGTCCAGATCGTAGAGCGGCCAGTTGCTGTCGGAGACTCCGAAGACCACCTCGAACTGCACCCCCGGGTGGATGATGGCGCGCTCGAAGACCCGGGTGCAATCTCCATGGCTGAGGTGGTGCGGGTGCTCGGGCTGGTCCCGCTCCAGGTGGAAGTTGCCGATGCGCACGCACACTACCTCCATGTCGAAGCGGTCCGAGTACATGTAGCCCAGACTCTCGCCGAAGACCTTGCTGACGGAGTAGTAATTACCGGGACGGGGCAGCATCTCCATGGTGCGCTGCACGTCCTGGGGATAGGGGCTCAGCAGGCCGGCGCGGCTGGCAAAGGCGAGGCGCCGCACCCCGTTCTGGTGCGCGGCCTCGAAGACATTGTAGGTGCCGATGATATTGCTGGGCAGGACCTCTTCCCAGGGAGCCCCTCCGCCGGGATTGGCTCCCAGATGGATGATAGCCTCCATGTCCTGGGTGGCTTTGAGCACGGTGCCGAAGTCGGCGATGTCCCCGACGACGGTGTCTTCCAGATCCGGCATGGGGGCCCGGTCCAGACCGCGCAGCTGGTAGCGGTCTTTGATGTTTTTTACTATGGTCGAGCCGACTTGGCCCGCAGCACCAGTAATCAGTACGCGCATTTGTCTTTCTCCTGTGTGGGGTAGACTTCAATTGAATAAGAGCATAAAACACGGGTCCGAAAAATACAAGCACCAGAAAAAGATCGGCAAAAACCTTTACAGGGAACAGCAGTGGCTCTGGACCCAGGAAGAATTCGAGGTCCTGGGTCGCAAGCAAGTACGGGTTGCGTTTGCACCCGGAGGGAGTTCGCCTGCTGGTGCAGCGGAGTGCTGGCGCCCGACCCGGCCGAGGCCGCTTGTGAGGAGGGCAGCTATAATTTTCCGAACTGTTATCAGAATGAGCAGGGATGTGCCCAGACTTGCAACTTCGATCATGGGTGCTCTAGCAGCATGTGTTCCGTGTATGACGAAGATATTTGCTATTGCTACTGATGCTCAAGGTATAAAGACTCACCGTCTTGAGCGGCTTGGTACTTAAGCTACGCCGTTGTACATGGTGGCACGGGTTCAGTAGAGGGAGGAAATCGCTATCTATCTGAAGAATCGACGGGTTGCGATGGTTTTTGCATAGCCACGCAACGTGTTGATTTTGATTGAAAGAACGAATGTTTTCCCTCGCGCTGAACCCGTGCCCGTATCACCTGGAGCCGCATCAAGGCAACAGTTGACCGGTGAGGCGTTGGCCAGAGGCCGGCCGTGGCCCTGGGGACCTCTTCGAGGGAAATAGTACATGACCGCCTCAAGGGAAATTCAACATAGGGGAGTATTCCGATGAAAACAGGAAAGCGTTTCCTACAACTTATCGGCCTGGTCTTGGGGCTACTCCATGGTGCCGAGGCGCAGGAAAGCGAAAGGCTCTACCCTTTCATCGAGTTGACCGACGCGGACTTAGCCCAGATCGACGTGACCGATGGCTCGATTGACGAGTGGATCGACCTGCTGGGCGAACCCACCCTGACCGCCCTGGACTTTCAGACCGATCCCGATCGGGCACCGTATGATCCGGCGGATATGGATTTCCGCGTCTGGCTGGCCTGGCACGGGGCCACCAATCGCCTCTATGTGGCGGTCGAGCGCTCCGATGATATATACATTAATAACTATGACGGGAGTGATGCGGCGAGTCCTGAATGTGTTTCGATGTGGGGGCATGATTCTTCGGTAAACTTCAGAGTGGACGGCGACGCCAGCGGCGGGAAATACGCCTTCTATCTCGAAGAGATCGAGGACCCGGATGAACGCCAGTTGCTGAATTATCAACAGGCTCAAAGCTACAACGCCCTGGGTGACATCGGCGGCAGCGGCTCCCATGTATGCGTGGGGGGTTCCAGAGCAAAGGAAGGTTGGTTCAATCTACCGCCGTATGCGGAGGGGGGCGGGGCCTCTTTCGGCGAGCAGCCCACGCTATCGGTGACGGAATTCTACGTGACGCCCTTTGATCGGTTGATTTGGAACAGCCCGGAGGAGAGTGTGGTGTCGACGTTGTCGCGTGGGACCCTGATCGGGTTTTACCTGGCAATTCGTGATTATGACGTGGAAGGCGAGCTGGCGGAAGGGAACCATTTTATTAGCGGCCAGGACCAGGGGCCCGGTCTCTCGAACGCCGACGACTTCGCCCGGGGCCTTCTGGTGGGTCCTGGGGGTGAGATCCCCGATTCGGCGGTGGAGAGCGTGACCTGGGGCCGTATCAAGGCGACGTTTGTCCGGTGAAGTACAAGACCGGCGGTCGGCCGGACCCCAGGGGACTACTTCGAGGGAAATAGAAAATGAACCTTTTCACCGATCCGGTTTTTCTGGTAGAGTTGGTCATGCTCTCCGCAGTGCTGACGGTGGGCTTGTATACCAGTTATACCGACCTGAAAATACGGCGGGTACCCAATCGCTACACCTTCGCGCTCTTGGCCATCGGCCTGGCCGGACAGCTCACCTGATTGTGCTGGACGTTACTTCCTCGAGCCGGGTCGTCGCGCTGCTGCTCACCGCGCTGGCCATAGCCTTTGGCCTGACCCTGTTTGGCTTCTGGTCACCGGGCGATGCCAAAAGCTATACTGGGCCGCCGCCCTAGCCCTGCCCCCGACCCTGTGTCCTGCGCCGGGAATCCGAGGGCACTTGGAAATCACTGATTGGCGGCAGATCAACCCCTTGTCCGCTCCATTTGATGTTATGCTCTCTCTGTCTTTCTGACCTGGGCATATACGAACTCTGGATCGAAGTCGACGCCTTGATTCCACTCGATTGTGTCGAACGAGATGCGGACGGTCTTGAACTGTTCGTACTCAGCAATCCTCCGGAACACACCAAAGCCAAGATATGGCATCATATCCAAGACGCCCTTCTCGCCGTTGTCGAACGTGATGGCGAGAGTGAAGTCCTCGTTCGGAACAACCTTTGTGACTGACGGATACATGACAACCTCCAAATTGATTACTGCAATGGCTGAATCCTAAAGGGCTCCTCACCGTTCATCACCAGATCCCAGTTGGCCATCAACTCTTCCTGGTGAAGCTCGGCCCACGCGATCGCGAGCTTCGCCTGCCTACGAGGCAAGTCGCCTTCGGTAATCTCACCGGTGCGAAGTAGATCCGAACGACGATCCCATCATCGATATTGTGGGCACCTATCCAACCCCCGATTTGACCATGTACCCTGAGAACCTTCACCTCGACCGCACCGTGGATGAATCCGAGCACGAACATCGCCAACGCTACGATTGACGATGACCAAATATACGGCCCTTCTTCAAGGGAGGCCAGCCACGGAGGCAAGAATCGGTATCCCCCTACACCCCGGCGCAGGTGCGTCGGAAAAAACTCGACATCATAGTACGCAGAAGCGGCTGAATGACACCTACCGAGCAGTACGAGACCCTGGCCCGCTACCGCGCCCCGGAGGCCCAGGTCACCGCGAATATGACCGAGTGCCGCTTTGCCGAAGGCTTCTGCCGCATCGGCACCGAGGCGATTCACTGAGAAGCCTTCTTAGAAGCCGGCTGCAAAAGCGACGGCCGGCGTTGGGCTTGCCGGAGATCGGGTGATCGAATATACTCAGACGGATTTTGTAGCAAGCAAATCGAAGAGGAGGGGATATTTCCATGATCAAGCTCGGCATGCTGACGCGCGAAACACAGGATTCGAGCCTCGAAGACCAGATCCGTTTTGCCGCTGAGCTGCAGCTGGATGTGATCGATCTGCACCTTTCGGCCATGTCCAGGGAGCCGGATTATCTGCGCCGTATCAAGGCCCTGTGCCTCGAGAACGGACTGCCCATCGGCTACCTGGGAGGCGGCAGTTTTGTAGGCCCGGAAGAGGAGAGGCAAAAGCGGATGGAGCAGGGCCGGGCGGACGTGGATTTAACGGCTTTCGTGGGGGCGCAGCTGCTCCGGGTCTTCGCCCGCCACCAATGGCCGGACGCGGTCGAGGAGCAGGAGGCCCTGTGGGGGCCGATGATCGGCAGCTTTCAGGAATTGGCGGACTACGCCGCCGACCAAGGCGTGACCCTGGGGCTGCAGAACCACGACAACGGCAGCTTTGCCATGACCGCGGACCAGGTCCTGCGCATCCTGCGCGAAACCGAGCGCGACAACTTCACCTTCCTCATGGACTCGGGTCAGTGGCTGGGCTCCATCGGCTCGCACCCGCGCGGGGAGTTCGATCCCGATGTGGACATCTACAAGGACTACCTGGAGCCCACGGCGCCGCACGCCTCGTACCTGCGCGCCAAGATCTACAAGATCGACAGCGGCCGGGAGGAGTTCATCGACTACGAACGGGTTTTGCAGATCCTGCAAAACGTCCACTTCAACGGCAGCATCGGCCTGGTATTCGAGCTGGGGCAGTTCAGCCAGCTCGACCACGAGGAGTGCATGCGGCTGGCCGCGGCGCACCTGCGCAAGGTGATTGCCGCCTCGTACAAGGGAGGGCATTCATGATCATCGACACCCATCTGCACGTGTGGAGCGGCGATGTCGATACCTATCCTTTTGCCGATGGCAACAAGGAGCGCGCGGCCGCGCCGGTGGAGTTGCTCAACCAGACCATGGCCGCGGCCGGGGTGGACAAGGCGGTCATCGTGCAGCCGGTACACTACCTCTACGATAATCGGTACGTGGCCTCGTGCCTGCGCCGCTTCCCGGGCAAATTCGCCGCCATCGGGCTGGTCGATCGCCAGGCGCCCGACGCGCCCGACCAGCTGGAGCGCCTGGTCAAAGAAGACGGCTTCGGCGGCTTGCGGATCCACCTGGCGCGGCCCGACGACCCGGCGGAGTGGGCGGCCCCGGATCAGGATCCGATCTGGCAGCGCGCCCGGGACCTGGGGGTCTGTTTCATCTCGCACGGTCCGGCGGCCCTGCTGCCGGCGCTGGAGCCCATCATCGCCCGCTTCCCCGATGTGCCGCTGGTGCTGGACCACATCGGGGGGGCGCCCACGGACGAGGAGCCGCCCTTTCCCTTGTTGAGCAAGGTCCTGAACCTGGCGCAGTACCCCAAGGTCTACGCGAAGTTTACACCGCAGGCCCACAAGTCCAAACTGCCCTTCCCGCACCAGGACACCTTTGCCACCTTCCGCCGGATATACGATGCCTTCGGGGCCCAGCGGCTGATGTGGGGTACCAACTTCCCCGGCGTGCTCAAGGGGACCGGGTACGGGCCGGCCCTGGAGTTGTTTCAAACCCACATGGACTTTCTCACCGCCCAGGACAGGGAGTGGCTGTTCCACCGGGCGGCCCTGCAGGTGTGGAAGTTCGGGGATTGACGCCGTGACTGTCGGGCCCGTTGCTGGATAAATAACAAATACCAGGAGATGCCATCGTGAAAAAACCGCGGCTGGTCTACTACAACGACGCGCACCACTTCCACGCCAAGAGGATCGAACCGCCGGCCAGTATTCACATGCTGCAGTGGCCGGTGGACGAGGTCCTGGGTACGGGCGTGGATTTGCTGGTGCTGGGTTTGGGGTACGGGGATGTGTACTTCCACGACAGCAAGGTCGGGCGCGTAGCGGGGCAGATGAAAGAGGTGTGGGAGAATTACATCGACTGGCGCATCATGCGGATGGTGAAGGCCGGCAAGGAGCTGGGCACGGACCAGTTGCGCGAGGTCATCGGGCGGGGCCGGGAGATGGGGCTCACGGTATTTCCGAGCCTGAAGCTGCAGGACAGTGCAAAGCTGGGGGGCGAGCGCTGCGGCCTGCTCAAGTGGGAGCACGAGGCCGCAGTCTGCATCGGCGAGGAGGGTCGGGCAGAGTGGTGCTACGACTACGCCAACGAACTGGTGCGCCAGGACAAACTCGCCATGGTCCGCGAGGTGCTGGAGGACTACGAGGCCGACGGGATCGAGCTGGACTTCATGTTCGACACCTACTACTTCAAGCAGGACGAGATCCAAGAGAACACCCCGCTGATGAACCGCTTTGTGGGCCAGGTGCGGGAGCTGGCCAATAAAATCGGCCAGAAGCAGGGCCGGGAAATCCCCATCATGGCGCGGGTCCACCTCAAGAAGGAGGAGAATCTGGCGATCGGCCTGGATGTGGAGGCCTGGTTCAAAGAGGACAGTATCGACTTTGTGGTCGGACAGGACGGCGACGCGGTCACCGATACCGGCATCCAGGCGCCCTGGCTCCCCGCGGTGGCCAACGCGGCCGGAGGCGCAGCCTATTTCCGGCCGCCGCGGCGGATCTACGACGACAGGGTAGGGCTTCCCAGCATCGAGATGTACCGGGCCCTGGGACAGACCCTGCTGTGGCAGGGGTACGCCGGGATGTATCATGGGTACCTGCCCTGGCCCCTGAGCGCTAGGGAGTACGAGATTTTGCGGGAGGTGGCCTACCCCAAAGTCCACGCGCGGCGCGACAAGCGCTACCTTCTGGCGCCGCGCGAAGGCCAGGAGGGCCAGCCCACCACCACGCCCCAGCGCCAGTTGCCGGTGAACCTGGAAGAGGGGGCGACGCACTCTCTGGCGATATGGGTCGCCGACGATCTGGAGAGCGCTAAAAAGGACGGCGAGATGCGCCGGCCCATCCTCACCCTCCGCTTTGCCTTTTTCTGCATCGAGGACGATATCGAGTTCCGTTTCAACGGCCGGGTCCTGCCCTGGGAGGAGGCCGAGATCACCGACGAGCGCGCTTTGAGCATTCAGGTGCAACTGACCGGCGCCATGCCCGTGCAGGCGCCGCTGGGGATGGCGGCCCACTGGTTTCGCTACAAGCTGGCAACCGACGATCTCAAACGGGGCGAAAACATCCTGGAGGTCGAGGTCCGGCAACTGGCGAAGAAGGCCGGTTTTACCCGTAGCGTAAACGGAATCGAGATCCAGACACGCTACAGGGACTTCGTGCGGCCGGAGGGGCTCGTGCAGGAGCGGATCGCGCCCAAGGGAGGATGACCGCGCCGCCCTCTTTCACGACACAGCCATCCGGGCCTACAATCTGGCTTGACGAAATTCCGCCTGGAAGACCAGTCGCCCTGCCCTCACGGTAGCCAGCGGCTCCCAGCACCCTCCCGGGCGTTCGACGTCAAGCACGTCGCGCAAGCGTCCCTCCTCGTTCCATTGCAACACAGCCAGATCGGCACAGGCACCGGCGGCCAGCGTGCCGGTCTCCCCCTTCAGCCCGAGCAGCTCTGCCGGCCGCGCGGTGGCGCGCGCCAGGACTTCGGTTTCCGGCATGCCGGCGGCGATGAACTTCGACATCGTTCTGGGCAGGTCGTGGGGCGGGTCGCTGCCGAGGTGGCGGTTGTACTGATCGGTGGAAACGGTGTCGGGGTAAAACCCCTCGGCGATGGCGGGCTCGGCGTGGGCAAAGCTGAAGGAGCGCATGCCGTGACAGCCGTCGAACAGAACCTCTCGTTCTTTCGCCTCCCAGATCGCCCGCCGGACCTTTCCGTCCGCAATGATGTTGTCTTCGAGGAAACTGAAGGTGTAGGTGACGAGGTCGCCCGGCCGCAGATGGGGCAGCTGCTCCTCCAGAGGGAAGTCCCTGTTGAACCGCAGCCCGTACAGGATGGGGCGCCCGCTGCGCTCGGCCGCCTCGATTCCCCGGCGCATGATCTCTCTCGGGTCGTGGGCGACCGCCGGATCGCGCATGGTGTTGAAGGCGATGCCCCAGATCTCCTCCCCGGCTGAAGCGATGGTATCGGCGCAGAGATCGACGTCGGCGTTTTCGAGGTGCTCGAAACAGTGGCCCTCCTGAGATTCGCCGTATTTCGACAGGTGCAGGGCTAGTCGCACCCGGGTGCGGCAGGCGTGGATGACCTCGTCGCGATAGGCCGGCCAGTTGAGGGCTCCGGCGTCCCCCTGCGACATGCAGGTGGTGACCCCGCGGGGCAGGAAGTGCTCGTCTGGATCGACGCCGTACCGCGAACCGCCTCTGGCCGGGTGAGCGTGCATGTCGACCAGACCGGGTAGGAGCAAGGCGCCGGGGTAGTCCAGGGTCTGCGAAGCGGTCCCCGAGACACCGGGGCCGGCGGCGGCAATGCGGTCACCGCGCACGGCGACGGCGCCCGGGCCATCCAGGCCGGTCTCGGCGCAGAAGACGCGGCCGGCCGTAATCAGCAGATCGTAGGAGTCGGTTGTCCTGGACATGGTCAGTCCTCTTCTTGCGGAAAGATGTGCGTCAATATAAACAAGTGCGTCAATATAAACAAGACGGCACGGCGGGATAGAAGGCTACCGCGGGTGCAGTTGGCGCCTGATCTCTTCTTCGCTGTAGGTCATCGATCGCCTCCAAACCCGAGCGCCTTCAGATTTGCGTCGATAGTCGATAGTAGAATCCAGCTTCGCGGCTTCGGTCTGGTGTTTCCTCAACTGCGCGACGAGCCGCTTTGTCCTGTCCTTCTAACCCAAGTATAGGGCATCATATCGCCCAATGTCAATGCAACGCCAGTATGGAAGACGGCACGGGCCTGGCATCCAGAGGGCGGCCCCCACGGGTGTCCGATGGGATCCATGCCTAGTGGTCAGCCGGTGGTGCTTTCGCTATCGAAGCCCAGTGCCTTAGCAGGGGTCGTAGACCCGGCCCCTGTAGGGTTCGATCATCTCCACCAGCAACCTCCCACACTGCGGGGTGAGATGACGTAGCGCCTGGGAGAGGCCGCCATCAATCCAGAACTTACCGCTATGTCTGTCAGATGGGATGCGGCATGGCCGGTCGCGTATTCATTATCACTGGCAGGCAGAGGCTATCTCGCCTCAGTAGAGCCGATTTTACCTTTTCAATCAGCCCAAGGGATGCGAATCACGATGCCACCCATGGTTTCACCCAACTCGAAATCGCTACGGGGACTGTCTACGTGCGCATTGTGGCAGGTCACGCACGCGGGCGAGACCGCCACATCGGCGTACACGGCCGTGATCATGTGAAAGAGACGGGGAAAGGACCTTTTGAGGACGCCAAAGGGGAAGTCGGTGGGGCCCGTTACAGCACCTTCGACTACGCCGTCTTCGACCGGAACCGGCCCGAGCCGCACCAGCCCCCGGTGGACGAGGCGCAGATGTGGGCGCGCATGGAGCGGTTCCTGGCGGCGGTCCCCGCGGCCGAGAAGGCGGGAGTGCGGCTGGCCCTGCACCCCGACGACCCGCCGATCCCCGAGCCACTGGCCGGAGTGGCCCAGATCTGCTCGACCCTGGAGCAGTTCCGCCGGATCTTCTTCGAGACCGCCCCGAGCGAGAGCAACTGCATGCTCTTCTGCCAGGGCTGCATGACCGAGCTGCTGGGACCGGAGAGGGTCTACGACGCCATCGCCGAGATGGCCTCAAAGGACAAAGATCGCCTGGGTGCACTTCCGCAACGTGCGCGGCCAGTTGCCGCTGGTTCGCCGAGGTCTTCATCGACGAGGGGGAGGTGGACATGCGGCGGGCGATGGAGGTCTACCGGGACAACGGGTTCGATGGGCCGTACATGATGGACCACACGCCAGCCTTTGGGGGTGGGTACGGGGCGCTGCATGGGAAGGCGTATGCGATCGGGTATATCCGGGCGTTGGTGGAGGTGGTGTATGGGTGAGGGTGGCGCAACAGCATCATCTGCATAGATGGCCTCGATCTCCATGACGATCTGCCCAGGGCTTGAGTTTCCGAGCGTGCAGCCTGTCTGTCAGCCAACGCGGATGTTTCGGTGTTTACGCCTGTTCACTACAGTGCCCTACCCACTGTCCCGGAGCCCTATGGGATTCTCACCGCCTGACAAAACCACCTCATCCCAATCGGGCACAGATCCATTGCGCAGCAGCTTGCGTAGCGTGTTGGCAGCGATTTCGAATCCATGGGCCAGGGCCTCCTCCAAGGAGACCCTGGGTTTGCCCTTTTTCCCATGGACTATGAACGACCGCGCATCATAGAACACTCCGACCTTCTTTGATATCTCCTTGCGTTCTTTGGCGCTTTTTCCAAGAAAGTACGCTGCCCGAGTCTTCAACTTGTAGGTCAGTGCTCCACGTTCCGGTCCATACATGATCTCCAAAGCAATTGCAGTATCGAGCACCCGGTCTTCTACTCCAAGCCGGCCTCTTCGGGAACGTGAAGCTGCTAGTCGTCGAACCGCGAGGCGGAGGGACTCGCAAGCATCTCCGTAGCTCTGCCAGCCATCTAGCATCATGAGGAATCCATTGGTACTCTCCTCTGAGAGAGGATGTCCCGACCACGAGTCATTGAGCGATCCAGACCCACTCGACCATCCGAATTTCACGTTCTCATCGAATGTCTCCATCCACTTCTCCACCCGAATGTAACGACGCTGTGCAGCAGAATACCTCCCCATCGCAATCGTCAAGAAGTCCTCCACGATCTCGTGATCCTCAGGGAACTGAACCGTGAAGGGTGGAACCGGCTGAGTGGCATTGTGGTCAACAGAGAACTGGTACTTGACACGGAGATTTTGCTCCATCTCCTCTTCGACGGAGATGACTGCTGGTCCCCAAGCCAGCTGTCGCACGAATGCAGCGGCATTCTCGGGTATTGGGTCGCACGAAGGACTAAGGGGGCGAACGTTCTCGAACAGAGAGTTCCTTTCTTCCAGAGGATCCGGACCGTAGATTGCCTTGACATCATGGTAGGGTGCCAAGAACGCCCCATCGGCGATGTCGATCCGGCCGTTGACTGTCATCCCGTAGAACAACGTGACTTCATGGGCCTTAAGCGTGCCTGTTTCTCCCAGGATCAGGAATCGGTGAAACGTAGAGGCAGCGTTCAGCCCGTCCGTCTTCATCGCGAGTTTGGCCAAGTTCCCGACTAGGCTCTGCAGCCGAACTCGGAGCCATTGGTAGGGACTTATGAATGCAACCGCTCTCTGATCGTCCGGTTTGGTCAACACACGGTTCATGACCGGGTGTTGCCGCAAGATCTCAATTGCCTGTACCGGCTCCGTGTCCAGATGTACGGAGGAACTCTCAAAGGCGGCGCGGGCTGACGGATCATGGCGGGCATCTTCCGCTAGCAAACGAAATTCGTCGTCTTGAGTCCAATGACTGTATTCCTGTCGCCGCCCCCTGGAATCGACCTCCGTGTACCTAATGAGGGCTTTCACCTCTGGGAACAGGGCTTCCAGCGCTGCGCCCAGCCGCTCCATCCACACGGAGGGTTCGAAATCTTGTTGGACCATTATCGGCTAGGCTCCTCGGGATGCATCAAAAACGCGGTCGGAATGGGTTCCTTGCCGCGATGCTGGAGATTACGCGTGCGAGTGGGGACTAACGAGGCGCGTGAACCTCGTTGATGTTCTCGCTCGCATGCCAAGACGTGCGAGGCTAGTTGTTCAGGCGAACCCCCATAGCCAATCTCGGTACCAAAGACGATCCCTACCACGCCAACCCTCCCCCCCGCTGCCGCAGGTCCTCCCGCCGGCGCTCATAGTCCGGCATGATCCGCCCCACTGCCTGCCAGTAGTCCCGGCCGTGTCCGGGGTGCCGCAGGTGCACCAGTTCGTGGACCACCACATAGTCCACCAGGCGCATCGGGGCCTGGATGATTCGCCAGTTCAGCCGAATGGTCCCGCTGCGGTCACAGCTCCCCCAGCGCTTCTGCTGGTCCGAGATGACCACCCGGGGCATCGCCACGCCGGCCTTCGACCGCCACATCTCCACCCGTTCCGGCAACCGCTCGGCGGCGTGGCGCCGCAGCCACGAGACGAGGGCGGCTCGCACGTGAGCCGTCTGTTCCGCTCCCGCCGGCGCCGGCACGTGCAGCCAGCCCCCGCGCAGCTTCGCCTCTCCACTCTCGTCGGGGTGGACCTTCAGGCGATAGTGCCGCCCGAGATACAGCACGCTCTCACCGCTCACGAACTCGCGCGGCGAGGGCGGCGCACCGTTTGACTGCACCCCCTGGAGCCGCTGCACGATCCACGCCGCCTTTCGCCGGACGACCGCGTCGAGCCGGCTAGTAGTGAAGTGCTCCGGGGCCAGGAGCAACACCCCGCCGGCGGCGTCCACCGTCACCGCCACGGTCTTCCTCCGCCGAGCGCTACGGCGGATAGCGTAGGTCAGGCGCGTACCGCCCCAGATGATGGCGGAGGTCTCCAGGCTGGCGGTCATCGGTCGGTCCGCCTCTTGGCCAGGTCCACGATGTCGGCGGCGAGGGAGTCCGTCGCCTTGGGCTCGATCCCGCCGGCGCGGAGCTGCCTCTTGATCTTGCTGCGCATCTGGCGCTGCACGTCCTCTTTCTGGTGCCAGTCGACCAGATCGGTGAAGGGCGCGACCGCCTCGTCGATGAGAGACGCCAGGTCGCGGTTGGCGACGTCGTAGGTCACGGCTTTCTCCGCGACCCGGCTCGGGCGGTGTTGCTGCAGCAGGCCGTAGATGGCGTAGCCGCGGCCATCGAGGCCGATGTCCTGCGCCTGGTCCTGCTCGCCCTTCAGCTCTTCGCGCAGGCTGTTCAGGAGGGACAGCTGCTGGGCGGCGTCCAGGCGTTCCAGCCGGCGCTGCTCGATGATCTCTACCAGCCGCTGGCGCAGCGACTGGTAGAAGGCCAGGTTCTCCTCAACCCGGACGTTGATCTCGTGGCGGATGGCGTGCTCCATCTCGCTCGCCTTGGCGTCGTCGGTCTTGAGCGCCTCGACCTTCTCGTCGAACTCCGGTGAGAAGAGCTGGACTTCCTTGACCAGGATCTCGATGCCGTCGGCGGCGACCGCGTCGGCGATGAGCTGCCGCACCTTCTCTCCGCAGCCCGACAGGTCGAGCCGGTCGTCCCGGTAGCGGGCGCGGGCCGTCCCCCGGATCTTGCCCAGCCAGCGCAGGTCGGCATTATACGCCAGGGCGCGCTGGTCCGGCAGCAGCATGTCCATCGACTGGCTGAAGCGGCGGAAGGCGAGGTCGAACTCGGCGCGGACGTCCTCCGGCTCCAGCACCCGCACACAGGCATCGAGGTCGTTGGTGTCCGCCACCGGCTGGAAGAACCTCATCACCGCGGCGTGCCGGCTCTGCAGCCGCGGCAGCTCGTCGACGTTCGGCGTCAGCGCTCCCTGGATCTCCGTGGTCGAGAAGATGGCGAGCGCGTCCTGCAGCTTCGCGGACACGCCCCAGTAGTCGACGACCAGGCCATAGGTCTTCTCGTCCCCGTGCGGGCGGTTCACGCGGGCGATGGCCTGCAGCAGGGTGTGCTCCTTGAGCGGCGCGTCGAGATACATGACCTGCTCGACCGGCGCGTCGAAGCCGGTCAGCAGCATGTCGCACACGACCAGCATGGCCAGCGGGTCCTCGCGGTCCTTGAACCGTTCGATGACCCGGTCCTGCTCCTCCTTGCGCAGATGCCAGCGTGCCAGCCGCTCCTCGTCGTTGTGGCCCGCCGACATGATGAGCGCCGACTCCGGCCCGTTCAGCCGGTCCAGCGTCTCCTTGTAGCTGACCGCGGCGTAGCGGCTGGTCGCCACCACCTGGGCCTTGAATCCGTTCGGAGCGATGAACTGGTTGAAGTGGTCGATGAGATCCAGGCAGATCGCCTCGATGCGGCGGGGGGCGCAGGCGATTTCCTGCTCGGTGGCGAACCGTCGCTTGATGACGGCCCGTTCCTCTTCGCTGCGGTTGGCGAAGACGCGGTCGAAGACCTGGTCAATGGTCTGCCCGATGATCTGCAGCTCGGCAAGCCGGCTCTCGTAGAAGATCGGCACCGTCGCCTTGTCCTGGACGGCTTGTTCTATGGTATAGGTGTCGATGTAGGAGCCGAAGGTCCGCAGCGTGCTCCGGTCCTTCTTGTCGATCGGGGTGCCGGTGAAGCCGAGGAAGCAGGCGTTCGGCAGCGCCTGCCGCATGTTGGCGGCGAGGCTCTGGTACTGGGTGCGGTGGGCTTCGTCCACCATGACGAAGATGTTGGCGGCCTCGGACAACGTCGGATGGACCGCCCCTCGCCGTGGGCCCCCGCCGGGGCCGGTGAGCTCCTGGAACTTCTGGATCGTCGTCATCACGGTCCTGCCGGTCGGATGTTCCAGAATGCCCCGCAGGTGGCGCACGCTGTCCGCCCGCTCCGGGTTGGGGAACCCGCACGCGGTGAACACCCCGGATATCTGCCGGTCGAGCTTGGTGCGGTCGGTGACGATGACGACGGTCGGTTGCTGCTGCGACTCGTCGCGGCGGAGCTTGAGTGCCAGCCAAAGCATGGTCAGGCTCTTGCCCGACCCCTGCGTGTGCCAGACGATCCCGCCCCGCGCGCTGGGTTTCCGCGCCGCCCGGATCCGGCGCATCGCCTCGTTGACGGCGATGAACTGCTTGTAGCGGGTCAGCTTGCGGACGGCGCGGCCGTCTTCAACCTCGAACACCACGAAGTTGCGGACGATATCGAGGAGGTTGCGCGGCTCGAGCAGCCCGTAGAGCAGGATGTCCTGCGGCGTCGGCGCGCGCCCGAGCTGCTCTCCCAGCTGCTTCACCCCCAGGGGATACGGCTCCTTCCATTCGAGAAAGAACCGCCCCGGCGTGCCGACCGTGCCGTAGACGGCGCGCTCCCCGCAGGTGCCCACGAGGACCTGCGCCGCCTCGAACAGCTTCGGCGCGCCCAGGCCCTTCCAGCGCGCGTCGGCTTCCTGGTAGCGGTGGAGCTGCTTGACCGCTTCGGCCTTCCAGGCGTCGCCGATGGTCGGGCTCTTGCACTCGATGACCGCGAGGGGCAGGCCGTTGACGAACACCACGACGTCCGGGATGACGTGCTTCTTCGACCCGAGGACCCTGTACTGCCGGGTGACGATCCACTCGTTGCGATCCGGCTTGTCGAAGTCGAGGAACCGGACGGTGTGGCTCCTGCGTCCGTCGCCGCGGTCCTGCTCCAGGGCGATGCCGTAGGTGAGAGAGGTGTGGAGGGTCTGGTTGGCCTCGGCGAGGCCGGCCGACGGGACCTGCGTGACCGACCTCACTGCCTTGGTGAGGTTAGCCCCGGAGATCCAGGGATTCAGCCGCTTGAGGGCCGAGTTCAGGCGGCCGGTGAGGATGGGCTCCTTGAAGCTCACGCGTTCGCGTTCGAGGTCTTCGGGCGGGACGTAGTCGTAGCCGAGGGATTGCAACAGCTCGACCGCGGGGTTCTCCGCGAGGTGGAGCTCGTCCCAGCCGGTTGCCTTGGGGGTCATGCGGCCTCGGTGTCCGGGGTGACGCGGAGTTCGCCGGTGAGGAGGACAGCCATGAGGGAGGACTTAAGATTGTTCAGTTCGTTAAAGCAGCCCTCCTCAAGTTTCAACCGGTCATCAAACACGCCGATTCGCTCCAGGATCTCGTCTTGTTCATCCAGCCCCGGAATGGGTACCGGAAGGCTCTTCAGTTGTGTACTGTTCATGGAAGCAAGATTCGTCGTTTGCTTGGAACAGTTGAGGAAGTACGATTTTCCTCTTGAGCTTCCTCCGTAAAGAGATAGGAATTTGGGACGGAGGTTTCCAAGTGCCCTGGCGACAAAGACGTGGTTCTGGTGCAAACACGGTTGGATCTCGCCATTCCATACAGTACCTCGACCCAACTTGTCGGCATCCCCTCCCTCCGTGAAGAGAACGTCGCCGTCCTTTAATGCGTATCGGGAAAGAGCGGTCTCGTTCACTTCCACTGACTTCATCTCTGTAAGGTCCAAGAATCCATCCTGGACATTCGCCACGCGTAGATAAGGCACGGATAGCGATCCGGCGTTCGCCTTGTTCTTGGCGAGTCCTGTCTGAACGATAGCGACTTCCGCTAGCTTTCTGAGTTGCCAATCCTCCGGTATCTCCCCAATCTCCGTTTGCTTGAACCGCGTGTGTCTCCCCGGCAGGCCCCGCGTGAGCAGCTCCTGCATCAGGCCGCGCTTGACGACCTGCACCTGGTCGATGACCGCCTGGGTCTTCTCGATGGCGTCGTCCACCGAGGAGAGGATGGCGGCAATCTTGCGCTGCTCGGGGAGGGAAGGGACAGGCACTCGGTATTCCCGGAGTACTCCCTTACGAATGTGCTTCATCGTACTGCCGTGAGACCTCTCCACTAGATCCGGGAGAGCGTGCCCGAGCAGATGACGCAGGAAGTCTCTGTGGACCCCTTGCCGTTCCACGACTTTGAAAATGTGCTGGTTTAGGACGGCGGGTCCGCGATTCCACTTAAGCACGGCGAGGGTCGCCGACCAGGAAAACAGAAGATCGCCGTCATTTATAAGATGTCGGCTGTCAAGGTCATCTCCGTTGTAACAGTTCGGTTGGGCGTCCGGATTAGTAATCTGGGCTATGCGAATGATGGGAAAACCGGTAGCAGCCCAATCGCTTGGTTTAAACGCACGCCCGTTGTGGTAGTCGGCCAGCTCGTCCAGGGTCCTTTGCGTCCACCCGCTACTCATACCCCAACTCCGCCAGATACCGATTCATCCTCGCCTCAGCCGCCGCCCGCTTCTCTTCCAACTCCCTCAGCTTCCGCACCGCCTCCCCGACGTCGATCCGCTCCTCCTCGTCGGAGGTATCCACGTAACGGCTGATGTTGAGGTTCCAGTCGTTCTGCTCGATTTCGGTGAGCGGCACCAGCCGCGCGTACTTCTCCACGTCGGCGTACGCATGGAACGCCTTGGAGATATGCTCGATATCCTGGTCCCGCAGCCGGTTCTGGTTGCTTCCCTCCTCGAACTCCCCTGACGCGTCGATGAACAGCACCTTGCTCTTGCGCTCCGCCGGCTTGTCCCGGTTCAGCACCAGGATCGAGGCCGGGATGCCGGTGCCATAGAAGAGGTTCAGCGCCAGGCCGATGACCGCCTCGAAGAGGTCCTCCTGCAGCAGGCCCTGGCGGATCTTCCCCTCGGCGCTGCCGCGGAACAGCACGCCGTGCGGCATGACCACGCCGAGGCGGCCGGACGCGTTGAGCACCGCCACCATGTGCTGGACGAACGCCAGGTCCCCCTTGGTCTTGGGGGGCACGCCGAACCGGAAGCGCCCGTACCCGTCGCTCTCGGCCACGTCGCGGCCCCACTCGTCGAGGCTGAACGGCGGATTGGCGATCACCCGGTCGTAGAGCAGCAGCTCCGCCTCTTCCACCAGCTTCGGGTCCCGGATCGTGTCCCCCTTCTCGATGCGGGCGTCGGGCAGCCCGTGGAGCAGCATGTTCATCTTGCAGATGGCCCAGGTGCCGAGGTTCTTCTCCTGGCCGTGGAGGGTCAGGTTGCGCGGGTTGCCTCCCTGCCGCTCGATGAAATGGGCGCACTCGATCAGCATGCCGCCGGAGCCGGCGGTCGGGTCGCAGATGCGCATCCGTTCGGTCGGCGCCAGCAGCTCGACGATGAGCCTGACGACCATCCGCGGCGTGTAGAACTCTCCGCCCTTCTTGCCGGCGTCGTCGGCGAACTGCTCGATCAGGTACTCGTAGGCGCGGCCGAGAAGGTCGGGCTCGGCCATGCGGTCGTTGCGCAGCGAGACCTGCGAGAAGTGCTGCACGAGACGGGCGAGCACGGTGTCGCGGTTGCGGGCGTCGCCGAGCCGGCGCTCGTCGTTGTAGTCGATGCCGGCGAGGACGCCTTCCAGCGCGGGGTTCTGTTCCTCGAGCGCCGCGCACGCCTTGTTCAGCGTCTCCCCAATGTTGTTGGCCGTCCTCTGGATGGTGCCCCACCGCGCCCGGTCCGGCACGAAGAACTGGTGCTCGTCCGGGTCAGTCCACGCGACCTCCTCGGGCACCCCCTCCTCGATCAGCTTCTCCGCCTCCTCCTCGAACCGGTCCGACAGCCGCTTCAGGAAGAGCAGGCCGAAGATGTAGGTCTTGTAGTCGCTGCTGTCGATCGACCCGCGCAGGATGTCGGCGGCCGACCAGAGGTACTGCTCGAGCTGCGCGACGCTCAGCACATCCGCCGGCAGGTCAGGCGTATCCGTGAC
Source organism: Candidatus Latescibacterota bacterium (assembly GCA_965219385.1). Lineage (GTDB taxonomy): Bacteria > Latescibacterota > UBA2968 > UBA8231 > UBA8231 > CBDCNM01. Next base: position 806,195 of record CBDCNM010000002.1, read on the forward strand.
AGCCGGGGGTGCAGGCTGCGGAGCGTCACGGCCGTCGCTCTTTGGTGGCGTGGCGTCCCCGATGAGACGGGCGGCGATATCCGCTTTCTCGCGGCCGGAATCGTCGAGGCCGAACGCCCGGCACAGCTCCTTCAGGCGATCCCGCGAGAGGTACGGCAGGATCTCTTCGAGCCGCGCCTTCCGAGATCCGGCCAGCGCGTCAATGAGTTCCGCTTTGACGCGGCGGTCATAGACCTCCAGTTCGTAGTACTCAACGTTGGCGCGGAGCTCGTCCGCGGTCAGTTCAGAGAGGATGTCGCGTTTCGTAGGCATTGGAGTGTGTCCGTCAGGGCAGGCACCTCACCCCGATCTCGGCGCGCCGGGCCTCCCAGGTCTTCTGCAGATTGAGCCAGAGTCCTGGCGTTGTCCCGAAGTACCGCGACAGGCGTTGTGCGGTGTCCTGCGTGACACCCCGCTGCCCGTTGAGGATGGCGGTGATCCGGTTTGCGGGGATGTCGAGTGCCTGGGCCAGTGCGTTGGCTGAGAGGTCGCCCTCGTCCATCTCGTCCCGCAGAATCTCGCCGTGATGGAGGGAGAACACTTAGCGGCCCTAAACAGGCCCAGCAGGATGCAGTCATGCTCAAAGGCACGGGGGGGCTCCAAAGCGTCATCTTGCGATTGCGAAGCGTAGGAATTGACCTGCATGCTCACTTATGGTGACCTTCGCCATGATGAGGTGTAGATCACTTTATCTCCAATTTCTGGAGCTGTCGTTGAAGTCCACATATTTCTCCCATCTTGGCTGAACTTCGACTTCTCATCGAGCCTCTTGTATACATCAGCAGTAATCTGCGTCGCTGGCCCGGACCGCGCAGTCAATTTGGCCGCATAGTTGGCAGCTCGCCCAACCCAGACGAGATCATTGGCGCCCCGGATGCCTGTACGTGCCACGAAAAGTTCACTCGTGTCGATACCGACTACGTGCTTCAGTGAAAAACTGCTATTCGGATACTGGTCCCGTATCGCAGGATTGATGATCTTCGTTACCCCAAAGTTGATTTTGAGAGCAGTGTCTGCGGCAGTACTGTTCTTTCTCTCCCCGATAAACACTGCCATAATACGGTCCCCATCGTAAGAAGTAATTTCCCCTCCCTCTGACCGGATGATCCTGGCAGAGCACGCCAGATAGCACTTGTAGATTTCGGCTGCGAAACATGGCTTCGTGGTGTCTACCAGATTGGTCGAGTCGTCGAGGTCAGCATAGAGGACCGTGCCTTCTAGTGAGACCGCATCATTGCCTAGCTTCAGATCGGCTGACTCTGGCACGGATCGACCTGCCCGTTCGGACCATCTCTTTTGAAGTATTCCATGCACCTCTGAAATGAGGTCATCTGCGAGGCCCATGTCCCATCTCCTCCACGGCCCTCAACGGGAGCCAGTTGTCAGTACTTGGTTTCTCAATTGGTCACAAGCTGGGGCTACAGCAGCGGCCACCTCTCGCTCCGGGCCTGGCATATAGGTTAGGGGTATTAGGCCTTCAAGGTCGGTCGGAATCTTAATATCGATATCGTGTGGGTAGACCAGGAACGTTCGGGCGCGGCCGAGAGCTCCCATGAAGAGTCCCAACTCAAACACTATGTTGTCTCTCGGCGCTTCACTTGCTGCATTACGGCTGACCACCATATCGTCTGGTGATAGGACGAGTGCGGCAAAATCGACCTTCGGCAACTCTCGCTCCAAGGACTCGATTGGGAAGCTCGATGCCCTAAAGATGTCATCGGTCCAGACTTTGGCTACTATCGGGTCGTGGGCGAGTGCTGATTGGATCGTGCGAGCGATGGGAAGCGACTCTGTTGAACAGCCCAGAAACAAGACGGGTCGGGGATTCACAGACGAGACGAAGCGGTTCCGCTGTCGAAGACGTTCGGCCAGCTCACGCGCTATGTTCCGCCATAGTCGAGGGTTGGCTTCAGCCAGCTCGGTGAACTCCCTTGCTGAAACTCGTGCGATGACTACCCCTCCCTCAGCGACTGCGGATGCGGACCGTGGCTTCCCAGGATCCACCACTGCCATTTCTCCGATGTGCTGACCTGCCGTCCTAATCGCAATCTCTCGGCCAACCACTCGAATTGAGACAACCCCAGCCAGGATGAAGCAAATGTCGTTGTCGGGAGCCGACTCTTCAATTATGGTGGAACCAGAATCGAAGCCCACGACCTCAGCATGGTCGCAGATGGTCTCTGCAAGATTCTCAGCTTCGCCTATGACAGGCTGTCCTCTGAGCGCCTCAACTACGAAATGACGACTGTTGTGTCCAGTGAATCTCTCTAGCATAGCTGACTCCAACTGCTGGGAGTTGGCGGCCGAGTGAACTCGCCTGAGCACACTCTTGTGTACCGCCTTTCCACCATCCGTCTCGGACCCCGGGGTGCAAGACCTCTAAACGCCGGTAGGGGGAAGGTAAGAACCCTCTATCCCCCCGCCGCAGCGGCCTCGCCGTCGGCGGCCAGCACCAGCACTTCGGCCTCCGCGTAACGCTTGAAGGCATCTGAGCTGGTGAAGTGGCGGAATCCGTGGTCGTTCGCGATCTGCAGGGTCTCTGGCTCTTCCCCGAGCAAGAGCGCCACCGGCTGGCTGTAGCTGTCCTGGAGCCCGTTCGGCCAAGCGAGATCGAGTATGGCGAGCGGAGCGCCCGTGTCAGGGTGCGAGAGTTCATATCCCAGTTTCCCTTCGGGGAGTCCGTGTCCCTGGATCCATTCGTTCAGATCCATGAGGATCTTCTCTTCTTCGGCATCCGCGATTCCGCCCGGAACGGTTTCGGGTGGAGGCGCACTGACCACAGTAGCCGCCGTCTCGACTGCGTGCTCGCCCGCAGCGTCATGCAGCAGCTCCCCCAGCAGGGCGTTTGCCGCCTGGGCAAGCAGGCGTTGACGCTCTTCGAGGAAGGGGAGGTAGTTCTGCGTCTCCCAGAGATCCTCGTCCATTGGAATCCACTGCGAGGCGAGCGCACCAGGATGTCGCGTCTCGATCTCAGGGAAGTACTCGGAGGGTGGGCGATCCCTGATCTGGAGATTCGTGTCCTTGGTCAGGAAGCAGAAATTGGCGATGGCGTTCACTTGCGGCTTCTTGAACTCATTCCGGTAGAGCATCCCCTTCGGGAAGATGTGATGGACCTCAAGTGTGTTCATGCTGCCCAGCAGCGAACTCTTCAGGGCAAGTCCCGTTCCCCAATCTCTGGCGTCGCCAACCCGCGTCAAGGCGTACAGCACGGGATAGAACCGCGCCCCAAGGCTCCAGCCACGGAAGTGTGCGGGCCCGACCCGAAGACTGCCGTGCCAGAGCCGTAGCTGGTCAAGCAGCCGGTCGATGCCTCCGTCGGTGTCCTGGATGGCCTCGAAGTCCTGGTCGAGGATGGTCTCGGTCGAACCCGAGAACCGGCCCCACATGGCGCTCTGGAAATACCAGTAGAGGAGTTGATCCCGTTCGGTGATATCCGCCAAATGGCCGCCGCGTCTGTCGATGTACCGGGACATGACGGGCAACGCGTAACGGCCGAAGAGAACACGGTCGTGATCAAGGCCCAGACGACCGTCGATGAGGTTCAAGGCGTAGTCGACGCACCGCTCGGTGCGAGCGAGGCCATCGTGGATCGCCGCCGTCGGCACGTCGTGAAGGTGCACGAAACGTGCCTCACCCGTCACGATGGCGTTCACGTTCCTCAGCAACCAATCGAGATTGAAGTCGTACCCGCTCTCTCGCCACCTTTCCAGAATGGACTGCATGCGCTCGCGGCCCTCAGGCCATGTGCCGCAAATCTTGGCAAGCGCCAGGTCGCCGTGCGAGAGTTTCGTGCCGCCGCTGTTGACGCGATTGAAGATGTCCACCACCACCTCGATCGTCTTGTCAGGACCGGTTACTTCCTCCTCGTGGAGTTCGATGTCCCGGATGCCCAGAATCTTGTGTAGGCGCCCGCTGAATTCACCCCTCCTGGCCGCGAATTCCGGCACCTGTTCCAAGCGATTTTGCTGTTCTCCCAATCCGTCGTATCCTCCCTGCATCAATTCAGAGACATTGATCCATAAGGGGTCGTCTTGCATACGCGTCGGCTGATAGAACCTGAACTCCTCGTGCTGGAGATGGAAGTAGAGCCCTGTAAAGGTCTTGGCGTTGCCGTCGAAGAATGCAGGAGGTTCTCCGCGGAGAATCCCGTAGAGCGATGTCACCCGCTGCTGGCCGTCCAACAGGAGCCTCACAACGCCCGGCGCAAGATCTTGTTCGCCCCGGTGACTCACCTCCTCCGCTGGTGTAGCCCAAACAAGCAGGCTCCCAACCGGATGACGGCGGTACAGCGAATCCATCAGGCCGCGCACCTGGTCGCGATTCCAGACGTACCCGCGCTGGAATTTCGGCAGCGCCATGTAACCGCTATCGATGTAGTCGAGGATGGTCGATATTTTTACTCCCATGTCTCCTCCTGTCGGGTCAGGGCGCACTTTCGCCGCCTTGGCGGCGAACTCAAGCTGCGGGGGCGGAACATCATACCCGGTCTATGACCGTGGTATGCCTGCGGAGTTCGAGTTGCCTCGGGCTTCAGTCGCCGGAGTCTCGGCCGGCGGTGCTGGACAACTCGACCGGCGGATGATCAGGGAATCTGACGATAAGCGAAAGGCTGCCGCCCATGGCCTCCACCGTCTTGCGCAACGTCGAGAGCAATAGATCGCTTCGCTGCTCGAGCCGCGAGACCCCGTCCTGCGAGATCCCCAACTGGCGCGCAACGTGCGCCTGGGTGAGCCGCCGGGCCTTGCGAAGTTGGCGCAGGCTCAACTCCTGGGCAATGAGCTCTGCCGCCCGATCCTCGACCTTGCGGCGCCGGGCGGGATCGAGCGTCGCGATCTTTTCTTCCACGTTCAAAGGCATCATGATCCTCCTTCGTTTGCGAGCCGGGCCAAGTGCCGGTTGAATCGCTCGTCAGCTTACCGGCCTGATGGTGTGCCGGGTCAACTTTCGCTCCCCGGAAAACGACATCATCAGGCCCCCCTCGAACCGCAGCCAGTGCGGCCGGGGCGAACTGGTCTGTTCCTCGGGACAGGCAAATCCCGGCTTTACCATGTAGATGTCTCCGCCCGGGCGCTCAATTGATCTCTCGTCCAACAACCTTTCGTAAAGGTACAGCGCAGCCTCGATGACGATCACATGGGCATACCGAATCCCGAACAAAGTGACGTTGTTCAGGATGTGAAGCTCGGGTTCCTGCGCCGCCTTGAGGGGCTTGTGTCCCTCGATGTCGGCGAGTCGGCCGACGTTGGTCGCGTGGGCACCCTCGTAGTTCACGACCGTCCGGATGATGTCCTTCAATGAGACTCCCCTGCCGTCGAAGACCACGACCTGCTGGCCGAGCCACTCATCGCAGCTCAACGCTCGCTTCGAGCCGGTGTCGAACAACTGCTCGGCACACAGTAGCCAAGGGTCTTTTTCGGACGGCGTCCCGGTCCAGTCCGCTGTCCCTGGGAGCGGCCACTCGATCGCGAACTCGAGGTCGTGAGGCGCGACGGGGAAGCGATAGGTCGGCGCAGATCCGGGACCGGGCTCATCCACCTTCGTCAGCTGCATGAAGCCGACGCCGACGCCAAAGCCGGTCTCGATGGTCCTGCGGCTTTTCCGGGGGATCTTGCGCAGGGGCTGAAGCCGCAACTCCAAGGACTCCATCACGGCGTCGTCCAGCAGTCGGGTCTCTTTCACGCCGCGGTCCCCGAGCACCAGCTTCCTGAGGAAAACCGAACACATGCGAGCGAGAGCGCCCAGCACCTGTGGCAGGTCGCGCCGCTCGTACTGCCCGGTGGCCTGCGTGCCAAAGCCGCCGATCGCAAGCTGCAAGTCGCTCAACACTTCCGTGATCCGCTCCTTCTTGTCCTTGTCCCGACCGCCGACCAGGCTCCCCGTCGTAGGCACGAACGTCACCTTTTCCCCATCTTCGGCCTCGATCTCGGCCAGGCGGAGCTCCCAGGTCTTCTGCAGATTGAGCCAGAGCTCGGGCGTTGTTCCGAAGTACCGGGACAGGCGACGTGCGGTGTCTGCGGTGACACCCCGCTGCCCGTTGAGGATGGCGATGATCCGGTCGGCGGGGATGTCGAGTGCCTGGGCCAGTGCGTTGGCCGAGAGGTCGCGCTCGTCCATCTCGTCCCGCAGGATCTCACCGGGATGCACCGGCGGCATTTTGTTCGTTGCCGTCATGCTCACCTCTTCAGTGGTAGTCCACAATTTCGACGTCCCGTGGTCCGTCGTCGGTCCAGCGGAAGCAGATCCGCCACCGGACGTTGATCCTGATGCTGTATTGGCCTGCGCGGTCGCCCCGCAATACCTCGAGCCGGTTGCTTCTCAACACGGCCAGGTCGCCCAGCGCCTCGGCACTGTCCAATACGGCAAGCCGGCGGGTTGCCTGGGCGGCGAAGGCCTGAAAGCGAGCAATGTGCGCGCCCTCGAAGAAACGCCGCGTGTCCTTGTCTTTGAAGCTCTGGATCATGCAATGGCGAACACGCCTACTACGTTTTACGCAAAACGTAACATGAGCAGCCCCGGATGCAACCCCATTCGGTAGAGGGCGCTCCCCCCGACTCGCTGCTGGTCCGGCTCGGCCATGCGGTCGTTGCGGAGCGACACCTGCGAAAAGTGCTGGACCAGATCAGCGCATCTGTCCGTCGCGGGCCGAGGGAGGCGCGGCCCCTGAGTGCATTGACGCCGCCTTCGCGCGGCCGGCCGGCCGGACCCCGGACAGGGCCATCCTCGTGGACAACTCCGGGTCCTTGTCACGTATCCGATCCCCGTGTCGGCTCAGTCTTCCACCAGGCGCTTGCCCATGCTCACGACATCATCCTCCGAGTATCCGATCGACCTGTAGAACTCGACGATATCGGCGTTCGAGCTTCTGACCTGCAGGTTGATCTTGGGCAACCCATCTCCCTCAAGCATATCTCTGCCTCGTCCATCAGAAGGCACCCGAATCCCCTTTTTCGGCAGTCCGCGGCGACCGCCAACCAAGTAGTTGATCCAACCACGGTGTCCCTCATATCCGGCCATCACGGTCGCTACCAGCCGGCCGTCCAGTGATCCGACCAGGGACATGCCCAACGTATGGGTAAAATAAGGCACCTTTTTGGGCCCTCTGTCAAGGCGCTGAACACACGCAAGGGGCAGGGTAAGCTCCCTGGTGATCGTTTGCAGGTCCTTCGACAGGGCTCGCAGTACGGTTTTGTTTCGTCATGGCTCGTAGCGCGAGAGATTCTGGATCCGGAGTTGTGAATTTGGCAGACGGTGTCTGCCAAATCTCGGAGCCATCAGTCTGTGGTGTCGCAGGCTGTTGCAGTAGGCTGCTGTAGCGCAGATAGAATTGCCTTATCTGCCGCAAATTTCTCTCGCCGAAGCCTCGACCAATAGTTGCCGTCAAAGCAGCAGAGGGCTTTCGCAGGGTCTGACTGCCGTATTCCGCTCTATCCGCGCCATGCTGTTCATACTCGACGATATACCAACCGAATAGCCAGTTCCGCGCCACAAGCGAGTGATCAATAGCTCGTGCCGCCGAGTGTCGTGTTTCCTCGTGGGTTCGCCGACACAACTCGACGAGATTATCGAAATCGAATACTTGACTCATAGCAAAATCCCTATCCGCTTCAGGTGTTCCTCGGCCTTGGTGCCGAGCCTCGGCGCAACGTCAACCGCAAGTAGTCCTCCGTCGCCTCAAACTCCGGGTCAACCCCGTTGTGCGCCCGCATCAACGGAATGATCTTGTTCCGCACCCCCATGCCTCGTGCATCGGAATAGCTGTAGTCCCGCAACGTCTCAGAGATGAGCAGATTGCGGGGAACCCGTTGACCAGCGATCATCTTTTCGACTGTCATGCCGTTTTGCAGCGCACCGGGGCTGAGTATCTCTATCCGGTCCGCATAACGGACCACCTCAATTTCCTCGTACCGCGTCCAGTCCCGATGCGTCAGCGCATTGACAACGCCTTCGCGCAACGCTTCCAGCGGATAGTGCCAGCGTCGTTTCCGACGCATAGACTCTTCTACTTGGTCCGCCTCCCCGGATACAAACGGCCGCATCGCATCGGCAAGGCGTTCAATCAGCCCCTTTTCCACCAGTTCACGACCCCCCGACAGCACCTGCCAAAGATCGACCAGCGGCCCTTCAATCACTTGATCGTCAATGGCATCGTAGGTTTTCTCCTCCCCCTCAAAACACATCCAGCGGATGCCAGCATGGCGCAACAGGCGGCGCGGCCGATAACCGAACAGGATCAATCCGGCGATCGTACAGGCAGGCGGGCCATCCTCCCGCTCGACCATGAATCCCAGCGCGCAAAGCCGCTCGTTCCACTCCTCATCGGTCTCCGGCACTTCCCGGTCGCCGACAATAGCGGTCAGGTAATCCGCCAGCCGTGCCCGGCTCAGATCGCACAGGCCGCTGCCGGAAACGGGCAATAGCTCCGTGTGAATCAGCCCACCGGCAGCGAAAAGCCGCGCCTGTTGCTCGCGCGAGGCCAGCCGAGAGGTACTGCCGATCCGTATGTAGATGTCTTCCCTGCCGCGATGCCGGACGACATAAGGTTTGGTAGCACCTTGCGTAACCATGACAACTGCGACGCGGCGAACATCATCTATGGGAACTTCCTCGTAAAACGGTAGTATCATCGGATGCACCACGCGCCCAAACACGGAATCCATCACCCACTGTTCGAGATCGTCTCTCTGTATGCCGGTGATGGTGCCGTCGTCTTCCACTCCGAGAAGGACGCGCCCCCCCTGAAAGTTGGCGAGCGCCACCACTTCCCGCGCCAGTTGCTCCGGACGCAAATCATCCCGCTTGAACTCCACTCCAGAGTTCTCGCCGCCAGCTATCAGTTCGAGAAGTTCCGCGCGTTTCATCGCACCGCTCCGCAATCTACCGTCAGCCCCTTTCGCCTACTTCTGAAGACGAAGCGGGTCATTCGTCGGCCAGGATGGACTGCAAAATTTCCGGAGTCAGACCACGCCGTTGCGCGTTGCGACTGATTCCCAGCATCGTGTCCCGAAGTGATTTCCCGGCTTCTGTCGCATCACGCAAACACAAATTGACAAGCAAATCCAGTTTGCGACGCTCACTATCAGAAGCCGAACGGTAGAGTTTGGCTACATCGGAATCAACTGACACGGTTATTTGCTCTGCCATCACTGTTCCTCCAAAGTGAACGACTTCAGGTTGCCAGCCAACGACCTATCATACCACACTTCTTCTAAAGCTACGAATTCCTCCCTCATAATGAGATCCCCATCCGCTTCAAGTGCCCCTCAACCTTCGCGCCGAACACCTCCACCTCCCGCTCCAACTCCGGTAGCGGACGGACATAGCGCTCTTCCAGCTCCTTCACGCGCCCGGCGAGCTGCTGGGTCAGCCGCTGCACCTCGCCCTCAACGCCACCCGGATGCTGGCGCACCACTTGTCCTCGACCGCCAGCGTTTTGATCTCGGCTTCGATGAGCGCACTGTAGCGGACCAGTACCTGCTCATCCAAAAGGTCTTGGGCTTCCTTGACGGCCTTGCCCGCCTCGGCCTCGGCCTCAATCAAGGTCCGGCAATGCTTGAGGGCATCGCGTTCCTCGTCGCTCTCCGGCTCGTCCCGGATGGCCTTGAGCCGCTCCGTCACGCCGCCCTTGGTGACCTTGCCCTTGTCGTTGGTCGCGTCCGCCAGCAAGCCCTCCTCGCCCCCTCCCGATGACAAGTGCTCTTCGACGAACTCCTCCAGCTCGCGGGCGGCATTCTCCTGCTTGGCCTGTAGCGCCTCGATGGCGGCCTGCTCGGCGGCAAAGTAGCGCGCGACGATCAGCCCCGGGGGGATCAGGTCCATCTTGTACTTTCTGCGCTTGATAGTGAGATCCGGCGTCTCCTTGATCTTCTTTTCCTTTGCTCTTGCCCGACTCGGTGGCAAAATGCCGCATCAGGTACTCGTAGGCGTCGCCGAGCAGGTCATCGCCCTCGGTCCGGTTGGCGCGGAAGTCGAGACCGTCGAATATGGCAACCAGCTTGGAGAGGCGGTCCTGCATCTCCTTGCCGGCGCCGAGCTTGCTCTCGTCGTTGAAGTCGGCCTGGTCGATAACGCCCTTGAGTTCGTTGGCCTCGGCGAGCCGGCCGATGATCTTGTTGATCTTGTCGCCGATCTCCTTGTCGCCTTTGAGATTTACCATGTCGGCGAAACTGCCACCGGGCGGCACTTCAATGAGCGCGTACGAATCGCCAGCGTACTTGTCGGAGACGTACTTCATAAACAGCAGCGTCAGGACGTAGTCCTTGTACTGCGAAGCATCCATGCCGCCGCGCAACTCGTCGCAGCTTTGCCAGATCGAGGAATAGAGTTGGGATTTCTTCAGGGCCATTCTTCAGTTTCCACTTCGCGGCGCCGGGAACCCGCCGGAGCTCAAAAGCCCGACACTTCCTTCCCGGATGGTGGTTTCAGTAGCCAACGGGTATTCCCTGTTCTCAGCCATTCTTACTCGGGCCTCTTTTCGGCCTCGCTTCCGTCGCCTTGCTCCTTGGGTGCGTCGCCGAACCACTCCCACCACTGGTCTTCACCCACTCGTCCACTTCCGAGAGCCTGAAGCGCAGCAACCGTCCCACCCGGTGGGCGGGAAAGCTCTTCGCGTCGACCCAACGGTAGATGGAATCCTTGGTTACCTGTAAGTGGGAAGCGACCTCCGCGATACCGACCCAGCCTTCTTCAGTAGCCATCTTCGACCGACCTCTCTCTAAGGAAAACGAAGAAACACTACAAGAATATATGAAAATCGGAATCCGTCGTCAATTGAATCTCGGTTGTACACTCGACTTTGGCCATTTCCGGTAATAAATAGGCGGATACCGGATCCTTCCCTCTAAACACGGAGGTCTCCGCCCGTGGAATATAATACAGCTTATGAGAGGACCGGATATGGCGGCATGATCCCTTGATCGCGTAAATTGCTGAAGAACCGGTAAAAAACCCTTGTTGCAAGATTTCAGTTATACAATATTTTCTTCTACCAATGAAGCGAACCGATCTCCGGCATAAACAATGTCCACACTCCTCTCCAGCAGCGCCCTTCCCTGGTACCAGCAAATCCGCCCCTCGCGCAGCGCAGCCCTGGCATCCCTTCCCTGTATTGATGTTGCCCTCGACCAGCAGGCTGCGCTTGCACCGAAAAAAGTGGCCCTGGTCGATGAATCCGGCTACCTGAGCTATGCGGATCTGCGCCGGGCCATCCACGCCCGTGCCGCTGTCCTCCTCCAGCGCGGCGCCGGAGAGCCACAGAGCGGGTGCGCCGGGGTCCTGCTCGAGAACGGCATCCACAAGGTCATCACCTATTTCGCCTGCTTGAAGGCCGGGCTCGCCTACACCCCTCTGGACGGCCATCCCCCCGCGGTTGTGGAACGGATCCTCGAACGCGTCCCCCTCCGCGCCCTGATAACCAGCAAAGGCCGGGCCACGGCCCTGCCCTCTTCCTGGCAGGAGGGCGACGCAGTGTTCCGGGTCGAAGACGAGGTGTGCCGCAAAGCCATAAAGGGGCAATTTCCCGGACCCGATCCCCTGAAGACGGCGCATATCACCTTCACCAGCGGTACCCAGGCCGGCCTTCCCAAAGGGGTGGAGACGGACCACGCAGGATCCATGCTCTCGCACGCGTGGCGCAGCCGACTCTGGCCCTACGACAGGGCAGGGGACGTGGTGGGTTGCAATATTTTCGGCATCTGGGACGTGGTTCCGGCGCTGTGTCGCGGCGTCCCGGTGGTTTTGATTCCCGACCAGACCATGCGGGACCCCTTCGCCCTCGGCTCCTTCATCATCCGCTATGGAATCACCCGCCTGATGATGACCCCGACCCTGCTGGACGCCTGTCTGGCCAGCGCCGACGGGGTCGCCGGATTGCGGCGGCTGCGCCTGCTGGTCCTGTGCGGCGAGGTCGTGGCCCCGGCCGGGGCCCGGCGCGCCGGCCAGGCCTTGCCCGGGGTGCGCATCGGCAACCTCTACTCCCTGGCCGAATGCCACGATGTGGCCGCCGGCGAGTTGGAACCCGGCGAAACCGTCACCAGCGGCAGGGTGGCGGACTTCGCCGAAGTGCATCTATGCGACCCGGATGATCCAGATTGCCTGGTCCCGGTCGGCAGGGCGGGCAGGATCCTGGTCGGCGGCAAGGCCCTGGCGCACGGCTACTATCGCGACTCCGAGCGCACCACCCAACACTTTTTCGAGCTCGACCTGCCCTCGCCGGATGGGGCTTGCCGGCGCACCCGGGTGTACGACACCGGCGATCTGGGCAGGCTTCACCCCGGCGGCACCCTTGAGATTCTGGGACGCTGCGATGCCCGTATCAAGATCCGCGGATCCTGGGTGGACCCCTCCGAGGTCGAACAGGTCGTCGAGCAGCACCCGGTCGTCCGTCGGGCCTGCGTCACGGCCCGGCCCGATTCCCTCGAACACGCGGAGTTGTCGGCCTTCGTGGTAGCCCGGGAAGCGGATATCAGCGCGGCGAGCCTCACCCGGCAGCTGCGGCCCTACGTCGCTACCCGGCTGCCGGAACACAGCCTCCCCGGCCGCTTCATTCCCGTGCGCCAACTCCCGCTTCTGCCTTCCGGAAAGGTGGATCGCCACCGGCTGCAGACCCTCGAACAGGCCGCGCCCTCCCAGCCGCCCCAGGACCTGACCGGCCTGGAGGAGCAGGTGGTCTCCGCTTTCAGAGAAACCCTGGGCGATCCGACCATCGGCCGGCACGACGACTTCCACGCCAGGGGCGGCCATTCGCTCAGGGCGATCCTGCTTTGCGGGGCCCTGCACCGCACCACGGGACGCAGGATAGGGGTGCGCGATGTCTACCTCCACCCCACCCCATCCACCCTCGCTCGCCATCTGCGGGCCCAGCGAGAAATGCAGCCGCGCACCCCGTGGCACGGGCCCGAACTGGACCTGAATACAGCCCCTCCACCTCGTCCTCGCAGAGCCCGTCCCGACCGGCCTCGAACCGTCCTGTTGACCGGGGCAACGGGGTTCCTGGGGGCTTTCCTGGCGCACACCCTGCTCGAGGCGACCTCGATGCGCCTTGTGGCCCTGGTCCGGGCGGAAGATACCGGCCACGCCCACCAGCGCCTGCAAGAGGCGTTCGCCCGGTACGCGCTGCCCGACGTGCGCGACCCTGGTCGAAGACAGGACCTGCAGGCGCTCCCGGGAGATCTGGCGAAACCCCTGATGGGCCTGGATCCCGAGACCTTCGAGGATCTGGCCGGAAAGGTCGATGTCATCCTCCATCTCGCCGCCGCGCTCGACCTCTTCGCCGCCTACGAGGATGTCGAGCCCGTCAATGTCGGTGGTACCCGGGAGGTCGTGCGGCTCGCCGGCCGCGGTCATGCGTCCGTGCACTGCGTTTCTTCGAGCGCTGTCTTTCCCCTGGGCGGACACAGGTCATGGGCCGAGGACACCTTCGGCCTGGATGCCATGAGGCCCCTGGCAGCGGATCTGGAAGCCTCGGGGGCCGACGGGTACTCCCTCTCCAAGTTCGCCGCTGAGATGCTCATCTGGTCGGCATTCGACCAGGGGTTGCCGGTATCCGTGGTGCGGGTACCGCACCTCTTGGGCCACTCTGAAAAAGGGATCCGGAACGACCGGGACCGTTTGGTGATGACCCTGCGGGCCCTCGTGCGCGCCGGCGTATTCCCGGAGGGCGACTGGACCTGGCAATTTGCGCCCGTCGACGTTGTGTGCCGGGAACTGGTCTCCCGGCTGCACCCAGAACCGTCCGGACGCGAACCGGTCCGGCACGTCGCCCTGGAGCCCTTGCACGCCGCGCAGGTGCTGGAAGGGCTCCAGGGCCTCGGGATCGAACTGGATCTCCTTCCTGTACCGGCCCTGGCCAATGCAATCATTGCCGCCGCACAACCTGCTAACCAGACGGGAGAGAACGATCCGAAGTACAGGGCCGTGGGCGCCGTGGCCCAGCTCATCCACCACTACGGTCCCCGCGCCGCTCTCAATCTCTCCGATGCCCAGCTCGGCACCCGCCATCCATGCCCCGGCGACCCCGCAACCCTGTTCCGCGCCACGCTCGGCAGCAACCTTGTCACCTAGGCAGACCAACATGGAATCCATTTACGACCCTACAATGCCGAGTGGCGCCAGGTCTACAGCGGCGCAATCACCGCGGCGGGCCTGGACAGGATTCGCTGCGACGACCGGGAAGTGGTCGGACTCTACCTGTGCCCCGAGGCCGAAGCCGGAAATCTGCTCGAACAGAAACAACTACCTATTGCCAGCGGCCTCGATTTTTCACTTTCTTAATTGTCTTTGAAGCCCAATCAACCATCCCAGAGGAGACTGCCATGCGTTTGCAGGACAAAGTAGCCATCGTCACCGGCGGCGGTGGCGGAATGGGAGGCGGCATCTGCGCCTGCCTCGCCAGAGAGGGCGCCCACCTGATCATCTCGGACCTGAACCTGGAGGCGGCGCAAAAACGCGTAGAAGAGATCCAGCCAAGCGGCCGGCGCGGCCTGGCCCTTCAATCCGACGCCGCCCGGGAAGCGGACTGCCAGGCCCTGGTAGAGGAGTCCTTGAAGGAATTCGGCCAGGTGGATATCCTGGTCAACAACGCCGGTCACTTCGGCGAACGCCTCGGGCTTCCATTCACCAACCAGACCGAGGCGGAGTGGGACGACAACTACACCGTCAACGTCAAGGCCCCCTTCTTCCTCTCCAAGGCCATCGCCCCCCACATGATGGAACGCAAGTACGGCAAAATCATCAACATCTCCTCCGTTGCGGCCAAGCGCGACCCGCAGATCGTGCCGGCCTACGCCGCGGCCAAGAACGCGGTCCTGACCCTGACGCGGATCTCGGCCAAGGACCTGGGTCCCTACAACATCAATGTCAACGCGATCTGTCCGGGCTTGGTCTGGACCGCGTTCTGGCACAAGCTGGCGCCTTTGATCGCCCAGGGCGATCCCTCCTACGCCGATCTGGAACCCCGCGCCCTGTTCGAGCAGTGGGTGCAAAACAACACCCCGCTGCAGCGGGAGCAGACCCCGGAGGACGTCGGCAACCTGGTCGCCTTCCTGGCCTCGGAAGAGGCCCGCAACATCACCGGCCAGGCCATCCACGTGGACGGCGGGTTGGCGATGGGATGAAGGGTACTTTCCTCATTTCCATCTGCGCTGCTTGCCTGGGGCTGGTCTCCACTGCCTTTGCCGGTGCCTGGACTCAGGAGGAAAAGGGCTACTACCTCAAAGTGGCCGCCCTGCAGCTGAAATCGAGAAGCGATCTCGACTCCCTGGGGGTAGAGGTGGACAAACCGGGGATGGGCGAGTTGCGGGATTTCAACCTGGCGGTCTACCTGGAATACGGGCTTTCAGAACGCCTGACGCTGGTGGCGGCAGTGCCCTACAAACGGCTCCAGGACCAGCGCATCATCGCCAACCGCATCGCCACGGAGAGGACCTGGGGGACGGGCGATCTAGAGGCCCGTCTGCGCTGGAAGTTGCGGGATACCCCCCTGGTCGCCTCCGTGGCCGTGGGCGGCAAGATCCCCCTTGGCTACGAAGTGGACGAAAAGATCCGCGTGCCCCTGGGAACCGGCGAAATGGACGGGGATATCCGCCTTCTGCTGGGCCGTTCGTTCTACCCCTTTCCAGGGTATATCACCGGGGAACTCGGCTACCGGGCCCGGGGCGGTCCCTACAGCGGGGAGATGTTCTACCTCCTGGAGGCCGGCGGCTCCCGCGGGGGATTTCTCTTTAAAGGCTATGTTTCCGTCTTGCGCACCCTCGCCACCTGCGGGGCCACCGGCCAGGCCGGTCTGATCGGCGATCAGGACATATTGAAGCTGTCTCCGGGCCTCATCTATCGTCTGAATCCGCGTGCTGAATTGAGCCTGGACCTGATCCACATTGCCTCCGGCTGCAACACCATCACAGGCAATACCCTGTCCCTGGGCGTGGCGCTCAAACGCTAGCGGGCACAGACTCGACCTGGCCATTTGAAACCCCTTGCCGATTCGAACCGTCTAACTTAGTATATATCAGTACTCATATATTAGTACTTCGCGAAATGCCGTAACTATTTGGATCTCAAGCCCCGCACGGCCGCCCGCCGATTCCATGAAGTACTGAAATATTGTCAGTACATGTGGCAGGGCAGGATTTTGCGGTGGTATCCAAACGGCTTCTGAGAAGGCTGCTGAAATCACCCAAGGAGGACACAATGCCAAAACGAGGCTGGGAAATCCCCGAGCGCGAGGCCACCCCCGAAGACGCCTACCTGAACCGGCGGAAATTCATGCGGACCATGGGGGTCGTGAGTGCGGCCGGACTGATGCTGGGCTGCGGCAGCGAAAGCGTCTTCGAACCGCGCGAAGAAGAAGGACCACAGCCGCCGAGCGGTCCGCCGGACACCGACCCCCTGCCTGCTCCCGACCTTTCCGGGCCGCTCTATCCGGCCCTCCTGAACTCCGACTTTTCCACTCTGGACCGCCCCCTGACCTCGGAAGCCGTGGCCGAAAAATACAACAACTTCTACGAGTTCACCCGGAACAAGGATGTGTATAACTTCATCGATAAATTCACCATCCATCCCTGGACGGTAAGGGTCGACGGTCTGGTCGACAAGCCAAAGACCTACGACTTTGAGGATCTGGTGCGTCTGATACCGCTGGAGGAACGGCTCTATCGCCTCCGCTGCGTCGAGCGCTGGGCCATGGCCGTGCCGTGGACCGGTTTTTCGATGAAGTCCTTCATCGACATGGTGGAACCCCTCTCCTCGGCCCAGTACGTGAAGATGACCACCTTCCTCAACCCCCAGGAAGCGCCAGGGCAGTGGAAAGAGCCCCAATGGCCGTGGGCCTACACCGAAGGTCTGACCATGGCCGAGGCGGCCAATGAGCTCACCCTGCTGGCCACCGGCATCTACGGCCATCCACTGCCCGAGCAGCACGGCGCTCCAATCCGCCTGGTGGTCCCCTGGAAGTACGGCTACAAGAGCATCAAGTCGATCGTGCGTATTGAGTTTACCCGCACGCAACCCAGAACCTTCTGGAATACCCTGTCGCCTGGCGAGTACGGTTTTGAGTCCAACGTCAATCCCGAGGTGCCCCATCCCCGCTGGTCACAGGCCAAAGAAACGATGATCGGGACCCAAGAAGTTCGGGATACCCTGCTCTACAATGGCTACCAGGACTACGTAGCGCACCTGTATGCCTGAGAGAGAAGTCGTCCGCGCGGCTGCAACGGGCGAGGGTGGGCCACAGTTCAAATCCGGCGCTGCTCGCCATTGCCCTGAACGGTCGGGTTGGGTATTTTGAATACCTTGAGAAGCTGTTGCAAAACACCCGGCACAGGACCACACCCCAATGACCCTTGCACTCCGAAAAGTATCCCCCATCCTGGGTGCGGAAGTAAAGGGAATCGATCTTTCGGCCCCGGTCGCTCCGGAGACCATAGAAGAACTGACACAGGCGGTCGCCGAGTACGGAGTCCTGGTCTTTCCCGACCAGCACCTCCCCCCGGAGCAGCACCTCCGGTTCACCCGCCGCTTCGGCCCGCTGGAAGAACACGTGCTGTCCGACGCCCTGCTGCCGGGCCACCCGGAGATCTACGTGCTTTCCAATGTGGTCGAGAACGGAAAACCCCAAGGCCGATCCTATGCCGGCACCTACTGGCACTCGGATTTGAGTTATGTTAAGGAGCCCTCCCTGGGATCCATGCTCTACGCCCTCGAAGTGCCCGAGGTGGGAGGGGATACCCTCTTCGCCAGCATGTACCGGGCCTACGAAACCCTGTCCAGGGGCTTGCAGCGGCTCCTGGAGGGCCTGGAGGCCGTGCACGATTTCGCCCACGCCGACAAACTCTATTTCTCCAAACGGACGGACGGCGGCCAGCTCACCGCAGCGCAAAAAGCCCGGACCCCGCCGGTGACCCATCCGGTCCTGCGCACCCATCCGGTCAGCGGCCGCAGAGCCCTTTTCGTCAATCCAGGCTTTACCGCGCACTTCGTCGACATGAGCCCGGAAGAAAGCCAGCCCCTGCTGCAGTATCTCTTTCAACATGCCACCCAACCCGCCTTTGTCTACCGGCACCGGTGGCGGCGTGGGGACCTGGTATTCTGGGACAACCGCTGCACCATGCACCAGGCGATCCGCGACTACGGCCCCGACGAACACCGCCACATGCACCGGACCACCGTCCGGGGGGAAAGCCCCTTTCTGCAGTGATGACAAGCGGAGGTCGAGCTCTGGTCGAGGCCCTGGAGGCATGGGGGGTTGAGGTGGTATTTGGGATTCCCGGGATCCATACCCTGGCTATCTACGATGCCCTCTACCAGCATCCGCGGATCCGCCACGTGACCACGCGCCACGAGCAGGGCGCCGGTTATATGGCCGACGGCTATGCCCGCGCCGGCGGCCGGGTGGGCGTGGTGCTGACCACGACCGGTCCGGCCGCGGTGAACGCCCTCACCCCCCTGGGGGAAGCCTATGCGGATTCCTCGCCCGTGCTGCTGATAACCAGCGGCCCGAGCACCCGGGACGCAGGTTCGGATCTGGGGGTCCTGCACGAGATGCGGGATCAGTTCACCACCCTCGAATCCGTGTGCGGCCAGGGTCGACGGATCGAGACAGTGGAGGAAATCCCCGGAGCCGTGGCCACGGCCTTTGCGGCCCTGGAGCGGCAGCGCCCCCGGCCCTACGTCCTGGAAGTGCCCCTGGACCTGCTGGAAGCCCAGGCCCAGGTCCCATCCCCCGAAGCCAGACTGGATCCGCCGCCCCTCCCGGCACCCCGGGAACTGGAGGCAGCCGCGGCGTTGATCCGCTCCTCTGTACGCCCCTTACTGGTGGCCGGAAGAGGGGCCCAGGACGCCGCTCGCGAGGTGCGCTGCCTGGCTGAACGCCTCCAGGCCCCGGTGGGCCTGAGCGCCAACGGACTGGGGGTCCTGCCTGCCGACCATCCCCTGTGTCTGGGGGATGCAGGTCCCCGCAGCCTGGACAAGCGTCGCCGCAACCTGGGAAGGAATTTCGGCCCGTGGGTGGCCCAGGCCGACCTGATGATCGCCCTGGGCACGCGCCTGGGAGAGCGGACCGTGCGAGCCTGGGATGCGGAACCTGGCCGGCTCATCCACCTGGACCTCGACCCGGGCGTCATCGACCGCCGCTACCCCACCGCCGTGGGGCTCGTCGGCGAAGCCCGGGCCAGCCTGCAGGCCCTGCTCGACCTGTTGGGGGAGGAGACCAGCCGCTCCAGCTGGTCTCCAAAAGCAAGCGCCGACAAGGTGGAAGACCCCGGCGAGGAAGGGATATTCCCCCGGATCATCGCCACGGTGCGGCAAGGCCTCGACCGGGATGCAGTGGTGACCAACGACATGACCTTGGTCTGCTACCAGGCCCGCCGGCTCTTCCCGGTGTACGCCCCCCGGACTTTTCTAGCGCCGCACTACTACGGCACCCTGGGTTTTGCCGTGCCCGCGGCGATCGGCGCCAAGCTAGCCCGGCCGGAGCGCCAGGCGGTGGCCCTGTGCGGAGACGGCGGCTTCCTGTTTACCGGCCAGGAGCTGGCCACCGCCCGGCAGCAGGGGCTGTCCTTGCCGATCATCCTGTGCAACGACGACAGCTACGCCGCCATTCGCCAGGTCCAGGATAGGGACTTTGGCGGGCGCTGCACCGGGGTGGACCTGAAAAACCCGGACTTTGTAGCCTTCGCCCGCAGCTTCGGGGCCGGGGGCGTGAGGGTGAAGTCGTGCCCCGCCCTGACCCGGGCCCTGCACCAGGCCCTGCAGGAGGAAAGGCCGACTGTGATAGAGGTGTTTTTGCCCGAATTCGAGCTTTGACCTCACAAGGAGATATCTACTTGTGCACCTAAAAAATAAGATCGCCTTGGTCGCCGGCGGGGCCACCGGCATTGGCCGCGCCACCGCCGAACTCTTCGGCGCGCGCGGCGCCATCGTACTGATTGCGGACTACAACCAGGAAGAGGGCTGCCAGGCCGAGCGCACCATCCGGGAAGCCGGCGGCCAGGCTACCTTTTTCTCCATGGACACCCGCTCCGAGCAAAGCGTGGCCGCCGGCTTTGCGCAGATCGGGACCGCGCACCAGCGCCTGGATGTTCTGGTCTACAGCGCCGGGGTGATCAGGGGCGCCTACAAAGGCACCGCGGGCCTGCCGGAAGCGGACTGGGACGACACCATCGACACCAACCTGAAGGGCACCTATCTGACGGCCCGGTACGCCACCCCCCTGCTGGAGCGCGCCGGCCGGTCCGTGGTCCTGCTGGTCTCCTCCGGAGCCGGGGTGAGCGGCCGCAGCTCTTCCCTGGCCTATGCGGCCAGCAAGGCCGGCATGCACGGCATGCAATACAACCTCGAAGGCGATATAAGCGGGGCGCGCCTCCACGTGGTCTGCCCGGGCAACATCGCCACCCCCTTGAAGCTGGAGAACATAGCTTACAAAGCCCGCATCGCCGGGGACGACCCGGAAGAAGCGGTGGAAAATGCCCGCAAGAGTCTGGGCGACCCCATGGGCATCGCCCGGGTCCTGGCCTTCCTGGCCTCGGCCGAAGCCGACTATGTCCGCGGCACGGTTTTTACGCGCTGAGAATCTCCTTGCTGATTACCGCCCGGGTCGTCACCGGAAAGCCGCCCGGATCACAGCACTGACAGATCTGCACATCCACGGCCGCGCTCATCAGCATATAGGCCGTCTCGAAACCGAACCCCGCTTTCTCCTGCATCAGTAGCACCATCTCCTCGGCGGCCATCCGCGCCGCCTGCGCCATGTCTTCGTGGTCGCCCGTGGTCACCCAGTATTCCGGAGTCTCGACCCGGGGCCGGCGCAACCTGGTGCCCTTGATCAGGTCCACCCTCACCGCGACCTCGGCGCCAATCTCCAGCCCGATAAAGGTGATCTCCCCATCGCCCATGGCCCCGTGGACATCCCCCAGCCCCAGAAGGGCGCCCGGCACGCGGACCGGCAAATAAACCTTGCTGCCCTCGGTGATGTACTTGTTGTCCATGTTGCCCCCGTGCGCCCCGGCCAGACCCGTGGCCACCCCCTCGCCTTCCGGCGCCGTGCCGATCACTCCCACCATGGGATGGGTGGGAAAGCGGATGTGCTCGTCGAAATGCACGGTGCGGCCCTCTATTTTCACGATCCTGGTGGCGTAGTTCGGGGCCATGTGGCCCAGCAAACCCTGGCCGGCCTTGACCGCCAGAAACCCCTTTTCCGCCAGGTCAATCCGCTGAATCTCCACGCACAACTCGTCCCCGGGTTCGGCTCCCCGCACCAGCACCGGCCCCGTCGCCGGGTTGGAGCCCAGAGGATGGGGCCGATCCAGCAGGTCCTCGTCTCTTTGGATGGTGCCGCTGCGGGCGTCGTAGGTTTCCAGGGCCATCGCGTCCCCCGGCTCGATCTCGAGCACCGGCGGATGGTCCTTGTCCAGGCTGTAGACGATGTGATCGCGGCTTATACGGTGCTTCTCACCTGTCATTATACAGTCTCCTTCTACTTTTCAGTTGCACAAAACACCCTCGCGGCTTAAACTATTTTTCTTGAATTAAGATACCAAACAGCCGCTAAGAACGCACCATACCCCTTTGAGGAGGAAAAAATGGTTATTCGCAACTGGACTGCCGTCACCCCCTACGTAGGTCACGAAACCGCCATTATCTGGCCCATTTTCCGCGGCGAGGGCGCCGAGGGACTGAGCCCCGAAGAGGCCCCTCTCCTGGGCACATCCGGCTTTACCCTCCACGCCATGCAAAGCGGCATGTCGGGCGATTACCACGACCACCAGGACACCGAGCAGATCTATTATTTTACCCAGGGACAGGGCAAGATGAAGATTGACGATGAGATCTGCGAAGTAAAGGAAGGGGATGCCGTGCACCTGCCGCCCAGGACCATGCACCAGCTGATCAACGACAGCGACGACTGGATCCAGCACCTCATCGTCAGCGCCAAGGTCGCCCAGGACTGAAGACAATGACCAGGGATATCAACGACTTCCGGGATATCGACCGCGATATATGGGAAAAAGAACTGGAGGACTTCGTGCCTTCGGTGATCTACGATATGCACACCCACATCTGGTCCGACGAGCACAAAGGCCAGGCCGACGACCCGCCCACCGGCCTGCGCCTGGAATCCGATTACCAGGATCATCTGGACTGGGCCGCCAAACTCTACCCTGGCCGCGAAATGCACTACCTGGTTCTGGGCAACCCCGTCCCGGGCATGGATGCCCAGGGCCACAACGACTGGATGGCCGCGCAGATGGCCGCGGACCCCAAGTCGGAAGTCAACATGATGGTCACCCCGGATATGCAACCCGAGTACGTGGCCGAGCAGGTGAAAAAACGCGACTTCTTCGGCCTCAAACCCTACCGCACCTTTGCCCCGGACCCGGCCAATGCACGGATCCGCGACTTTCTGCCCGAGTCCCATATCGAAGTGGCGCACGACATGGGCCTGGCCATCACCATGCACCTCTCCAAAAAGACCGGGCCGGCCGATCCCGAAAACCTTGAGGACCTGCAAAACTACACCCACAAGTACCCCCGGGCCCAGTGGATCCTGGCGCACTGCGCCCGCTGCTTCAACTCCTTCATGATGGAGGAGGCGATCCACGCCCTGGTGGACCTGCCCAACATCTGGTACGACACCTCGGCGGTGAACGAGCTCTACTCCCATTACCTGCTGATGAAACACGAGGATCGCAAGCGGGTGATGTTCGGATCGGACAACATCGTGGCCGGGTGCGACCGCGGCAAGTATGTCACCTGGGGCCGGGCCTGGTACCAGTTCAACGGCATACCCGGGGTACAGCACTGCGATCCCACCCCCACCTTTGTGATCTACGAGCAGCTGCGCCAGGAGCGCCAGGTGGCGGATATGCTGGGGCTGACCCAGGAGGAAATCGAGGATCATTTCTCCGCCAACGCCGAGCGCTTTATCGCCCAGGTCCGCGCCAGCCGGAGTTGAGACGGCTTCTGAGGTTTCCCCGCGAAAATACCCCAGGGAATTGCCGGTGGTTTTTTCGGGAAAGAAAAGGTGGTCAAAAAGAAAAACGGCCATCGAAGGGGTGAAAACCTGCTCGATCGGCCGTTTGCGCGGGGTTCTTATATTTTTCTTGCAGTCCTATTTTTCTTTTTGGGAAGAGGCTTCGGGTTCCGCCGGAGCAGCGACCTCCTCCTCGACTTCCGCCAGTTCTGAACGCAACTCGTCCAGTGCCCTTTCTTTGTCCTGCAACTCTTCTTTGAGATTGCCGATGCGCTCGCACAAATCCCGCACGGTAGCGCTTTGCGCCAGGTCACTGGTATCCTGTTCTTCGTGCCGTCGGTATACCTCGGCCCCCAACTCGGTCTGAAGCTGGTTTATTTTGTTCTTGACCGCCGCAATATCCAGTCGGGAGTGGCCCAGCCGGGTCAGGTCCTCGGCTTTGCTTATGGCGGTATTGGCGCTCTCCTGCAGCCCTTTCTTGATGGTTTCCCACAAACGTTCCACTGGACTCTTCCTTCCGAAGGATTCAGGAATCCTCTTGCCAGGCCCTCTGTAGATCCGCGATGAGGGCCTCTTTGTTGGCGTGCGAGACCTGCCGGCCTTTGAGCTGTGCCCCCGGAGTCTGGCGCACCAGCCGGCGCAGGTGCGTTACCGGCAGGCCCTTTAATTCTTCGGGAGCGGGCCTTTCAGGTAAGGACGGCTGCGCCGATGTCAAGGTTCCCTCCAGCAGATCCATGAGATCCGCATGAGGGCCGGGGATGACGTGATGGCTGATCACCTCGCTGATCCGCCGGGCGGCCTGGGTCGCGGCCTGGACCGCGGTCTGCACGGAAGCCACATCTCCAGAAAAGCGGATTGATACCAGCCCACCCCCAATCTCCTCAAAGCCCATCAGCTGGACATCGGCCACCTTGACGGCTGCATCGGCCGCTTCGATAACGCCAACCAGTCCCTGGGTCTCGATAAGTCCTATGGCGGAATGGGCCATACCCTAAACCAGTGCTGAAGTGCCGCCTCTGAGCCGTCCGGTGTTCCCACGACTTCGCTCAAGAAGCAAAAATAGGTTCTGAAAGACAGAATGTCAATACGACCGGTGGGACCGGATCTTCCGGTGTTGATTTTGCCTGTGTCAATGACTATATTGCGGACAGCATCGCACTGGTGTGGTAAAAGAGTCTTCAATGCCGGAGAAGAAAAAGAGAACCACTGCGCTGATGGGAGTGGGCCTGTATTTTTTTTTAGCGGCTGGAGCGTCGGATGCGATCCCGCCCGAGGAGTTGCGCGCCAGCCACCAGAAAATGCTCCAGATCCTGAAGGACATCGCCGAGAGCAGCGCCGAAGAACACCCCTACCTGGGCGAGGCCCGGGCGCGCCGTTTTCGCGCCCAGCTGGAGGCCCTGCCCGCCGACGTCCCCGCCAGCCATCGCTCACCCCTGTTTTTCCAGCTCGGCATAGCCGAGCTGTACCTGGGCAACGAGCGCCAGGCCATTGACCACCTCACCAGGGCCTACGACCTGTTCGTCGGCGCGCAAAAATCCGCGTCCAGAGCGGCCGGCGAACTGGAGTTCCGCCTGGGACTGGCCTACCTGCGCCTGGGCGAGACCCAGAACTGTTGCCTCCGCTTTACCCCCGAAAGCTGCATCCTGCCTATTAGGGACGGCGGTATCCACAAGGTAGAAGAGGGTTCGAGAAAGGCGATCGAGTACTTTGAAAGGGCGTTGCAAAATACCCCGGAGGGCGCAAGGATGCACCTGGGGACGCGCTGGCTGCTGAACATCGCCTACATGACCCTGGGGGAGCACCCGGATGCCTTGCCCGCGGCGTATTTGATCCCGGAGGAGGCCTTTGAATCCGAGGAGGCCTTTCCGCGCCTTGCCAATATCGCCCCGCGGCTGGGGCTCAATACCTTCAGCAATTCGGGTGGGGTCGTGGCGGACGATTTCGACAACGACGGCTACCTGGACCTGATGGTCTCGAACTGGAACACCTCGGGGCCGCTTCGCTTCTTTTTGAACCAGGGGGACGGCGCCTTCGCCGAGCGCAGCGAGGAGGCCGGACTGCAGGGTCTGTACGGCGGGCTCAACATGGTGCAGGCCGACTACGACAACGACGGCAACATGGACGTGCTGGTGCTGCGCGGGGCCTGGAGCGGCAGAAAGGGACGGCACCCCAACTCGCTGTTGCGCAACCAGGGGGACGCTACATTCGTGGATGTGAGTTTTGCGGCCGGACTGAGCCAGGTCCACTACCCGACCCAGACCGCGGCCTGGGCCGGCGGTTTTGCCGATGTGGCCCCAGAGCGCAATCTGGTCCGTCCGACCACGCCCATGGGATCCAATTTCGGCGATATCGACAACGATGGGTACCTGGATTTCTACTTGGGCACCGGCGATGTGCACTACGAGGACCTGATGCCCAATGTGATGTACCGAAACCAGGGCGGTCAGGGCTTTGCCGACATTACCACGGCCGGAGGGGTCGGTCATTTGCAGAAAGGCCACGGTATTGCTTTTGTGGACCTGGACCACGATGGCGACCAGGACATCTTCGAACAGATGGGCGGGGCCTACCCGGGCGACAAATTCAACGACAGTCTGTACGAAAATCCGGGCTTCGGAACCCACTGGCTCACCGTCAAGCTGGTGGGGGTGCGATCCAATCGCGCGGCCATCGGGGCGCGGATCCGCGTGGATGTTGTGGAAGAGGGGGAACCGCGTTCGATTTACAAGGACGTCAACAGCGGCGGCACCTTCGGGGCCAACCCGCTGCGCCAGACCATCGGCCTGGGTCGGGCCAGCCGCATCGAGCGCCTGGAGGTATTGTGGCCGACCACGGGCGAGAAGCAGGTCTTCACCCAGGTGCCGCTGGATGTCTTCATAGAGACCGTGGAAGGAGGGGAGCGCTTCACCCTCCTGGCCGCTCCGAAGCTACAGGCTGGGCGGATGAGGGGCGCTTGTATCGGGTCTGTGGTCGCATCGATTTTTGCCCGCCTCGCCCCGGGTATTGCCGCCGCCTTCCTGCTATTCCCTGCGGCGGCGCAGGTCGAGTTCGTGGATGTGACCCGGCAGGTGGGCATCGACTTTGAGCACGTCAACGGCGCCAGCGGTCGCAAGTACTTTCCCGAAACCATGGGAGGGGGCGTGGCTTTCTTCGATTTCATCGCCAGTGGTCACGTGCTCGACAATATCGCCCTCTTCGACCAGTCCACCTCCTACGAGCAGCAGAATATGCTGCTGCGCAACCAGGGTCCGGATGGGCAGGGCCGCTACCACTTTGCCGACGTGTCCGACTAGGTGGGCGCTGGGCTGTTGCTGAAGCGGGCGAGCCGGGGTGCGGCGTTCGGAGACTACGACGAAGATGGGGATGTGGACATTCTGGTAGGCAACTGCGGCCAGCGCCCCAACTTGCTGCGCAACGACGGGGGACATGCCGGCACCTGGTTGAAGATCAAGACGGTGGGGAAGCGCAGCAACCGGGACGGCATCGGCGCCCGGGTCGTGGTGCGCGCCGGGGGGCTTTCCCAGGTCAAAGAGGTCAGGGGTAGTTACAGCTATTTGTCGCACAGCGACCTGCGTCTGCATTTCGGACTGGGTAAGCGCGAGCGCGCGGATGAGGTGGAGATCAGATGGCCGAGCGGTGTGGTGTAGCGTTTCCACGGGGTGGACGCCAACCGGGTTTTCGCGATTACCGAGCAGGGGGAATGAACCATTGCTGCTGGTGTTGGCAGAATTTAACCGGTGGCGCCGTCCTCTTCGTCTGGGTTAATCTACTGCCATAACGCCACGTTTCGGTCGCGAACATGGCGCGCGACCGCCTCGTACTTTGGGGCAACCCCTTCCACGTCCCGGCCCCGACAATGGTCCGCCAACAGGAGACTCAAGAGATGAACACCTCACCAACGAGAAGGTGGAAAAGTTTTATCACGAGTACCCAAAATCGTTCGAGACGCCGGCGGAACTGTGGATCCAAGAGATTCTGGTGAGCGATTTGGACGAAGCCATGCCGGAAAAACGGCACGCACTCCATCCCACGCAATCCCCATGATCGACACCCCCGAAGCCCTGGAACCCCTGATCGAACGCGCCAGGCGCAGCAAGTACGTGGCTCTCGACACGGAATTCGTCTGGGAGCGGACCTATTATCCGAAGTTGGGCGTCGTCCAGATCGGTTTCTCCGAGGAAGAATGCTTCCTGATCGATGTACCTGCACTCGAGGACCTCTCGCCGCTTGGTAGAATCCTCGCCGACCCGGAAATACAGATCATTCTGCACGACGCCCAGCAGGACCTCACCATCCTGCGGCGCGCTACCGGGGCTTTCCCGCGCAATGTGTTCGATACCCGTTGCGCAGCCGGGTTCGTGGGCTTGAGTTCCGTCCTCTCCCTGAGCGATCTGATGCGTCAGGTCATCGACCAAGAGCTGCCCCACAACGAAACCCGGACCAACTGGTTGCACCGCCCTCTGTCGAAAAAACAAGAAGCGTACGCGCTCGACGATGTGCGCTATCTCCCCGCCACGCGCCAGACCCTCCTCGATCACGCCCGAAAACGCCATCTCGAGGCATGGCTGCAAGAAGAGCTTGGCGGATACGATGCCCCCGAGTTGTACGAGGAACGGGATCCGCGCCTGCAGTTTCGCCGGCTCAAGGGCGCTGGTCGGTTCTCTGCTCGGGACCTGGCGGTCCTGCGCGAACTGGCCGCCTGGCGCGAAGAGGAAGCCCGCTATCGGGATCGTCCAAGATCGTATATCATCCCCGACAAGATGCTCCTCACCTGCGTTCGCCGCAAACCTCGATCGCCTGCTGCTCTCAAGTCGGTCAAAGGACTTTCCGAGCGCAAAATTCGCCACTACGGTGCGTTGATTCTGGAAGCGATCGAAACAGGCCTGGCCGTCAGGGCAGAGGAGCGTCCGCAACCTCTGGAACCTCCCCGGGACAAAAGACCCTTCAGAGAACAGCTCGATCTTGCCGTAGCCCACCTGAAGCAAAAAAGCATGGAACA
Organism: Candidatus Latescibacterota bacterium; assembly: GCA_965219385.1. Taxonomy (GTDB): domain Bacteria; phylum Latescibacterota; class UBA2968; order UBA8231; family UBA8231; genus CBDCNM01. The sequence continues at coordinate 834,193 of CBDCNM010000002.1, forward strand.
GGAAATTGACCCGCCTCTGGTGGCAACCCGTTCCGAGATCGAGAAACTGGTCATGGAAGGCCGCAATGCGCCGCCCGAACGCCATCGCCTGCTGCGCGGCTGGCGCAGAGAATTTCTGGGCACCGAACTACTCGCCCTCGCCACCGGCTAGAGCAAAACGCGGCGCTTCAATTCCTCCTGCGCTTCTCTAAACAGCGCGATCAGACGTGCCCGCACAGCCTCGTCGCGGAACACCCCGATGCGCTCGGCCCAGGTAATGCCGCCTTCCATGTGGGTCAACAGGTACTGTCCCACAGCCGGCTCAAAGGCGCACTGTCCGCCCACATCAATATATACAGGGGAAGAATGGGCCATGACCGGCCCGGCGTCGGTGAAATGAGGCCCCCAGCAACGCGCCACCACCCAGCAGGACCGTTCGGTTTTGAGCTTGTGTGCTATTGTGATCCGGCGCTTTCCCTCTGCCGTCTCCCGGGCCACGCGCCGGCCGTTTACCACCAGTTCCACCGCGCTCAGCGGCCAGACACTTTCGGCCGTGGCCTCCACCTCCACCCTGCCGCCGTTGCCCGGTAGCTGGATTTCCTCTCCCATATCCCGCCCCTCGACCTTCAGGTCAATCATGGCTCCTGTACTGGCAAAGGTGGTGCCTCGACGCACTGCCTGGCACCAGTTGTCAAAGGTGAACTCCTCATCCGGGCGCAACTTGGCGTAGGTCCTCGACCCGGCCAGGATCCGGCGATTGGACATCTTGTCGGTGCCCCCCACGATCGGGAGTTTCTGGCCCACGTTCAGCCAGCGATAGTAACCGCGTTCGCCCTCGCCGATATCCTCGCCCAGCCAGATCCAGCACATCTCCGCCGCGTCCGCCTGGCCCAAAACGATGTTGGCCGCGTTCTCGAAATCGGGCGCGGGCATATGCGGCATGATGACCAGTCCGCCCTGGCTGCGGCAGGCCTCGGCCCAGTCGGCCATCAGGGTCTGGATCTCGCCGCCGACCCAGTCCTCCTCGGGACCGCCCGTACACATGGGCGCCACCATCTCCTTCAAGCCCAGCAGGCTGATGTGGCCCAGCACGTGCTGGCGGTTCTCCTGGCTGACCCAGATCAGATGATCCCGGCTGCTGGTGGGCGACAGTCCTCCGGTAAACTCCTCCCAGCTGGTGAACAGCCGGCCCCACTGGCTGGCCAGCAGGTGGACCACGTTCACGTCCTCGGCCGCGGCTTCGAGGTGACTCGACTGCGCGGTCAGAAAGTGGACGTGGGTATCGCCGGAGTAATACCCCCGTTGCTTCATGTCGAAAGCCCGTTCGAGCTTCAGGGTCAAATGGCGCTGGCCCGGCTTGATTTCGAGTTGCCGGCGCACGGGCTGGTACTCGAAACCCCGCACTATCTCCGCGAAGACCTGTCCCACCGGCAACTCGATCTGGCAGGTCCCATCGATATAAGCGTAGGGCGTACCGTAGGGCGTACCCCGTACCTTGCAGTCGCCGCCCACGTCTTCGAACCAGGCCACGCTTACGTTTACATCCGCCTGGTGTCCGTGGGGCGCAAAATAGGCCCCCTGCGCCGAGCGAAAGTGGACCCGCGAGCCCACGGGCCTACCCGTATCTCCATCCTCCACCCGCACGTGCACCCACTGCTTGCCCCGGGGCGAGACTAGCTGGATCCGCACTCTGCCCTGTTGGACCGCCTTTTCCTCCAGCACATCCCCCCAGCGGAACTTTTCCGCTTTTCCTCCTTCGGTCTGCACCTGCAGCTCGCCTTTCCTGGAACCGTGGATCTCCAGGTAATGCCCGTGCCGCTCTTCGTATCCACCCCGCCCCCAACCGGTCTCGTCGGTCTTCAGAAACTCATCCCGGGTGGCGAACAGGACATCCTGGCGCACCACCTGCCCGCGCTCCATGCTCACTTCCACCGGACTGTCGCCGGCTGGATCCCCGTCCACGGATATGGCCACTTCCTCGCGCGGCGGCCAGGCCAGGGGATCGCCCTCCTCCTGGCACAGGGTGATCGCCCCCAGCGCCATGGCCGTGGGGCCGGCCGCCACCACTTCTATTTCCTGGATGGTTTTGTCGGGAAAGGGGTTTTCCCAGTCGAACAACCACCACCCTTCCATGTCGGTGCCGTACTCGGTGTACAACCCAACCTGGCGCGTCTCATAGTCCACGTTGCGATCGTCGAGCCCCACCACCGAGCGGAAAGTCCGGCAGTTGCGGCACAGGAAGGGCTGATGTCCCCAGGGGATGGCGGCATCGTGGATCTCGAAGCGCCGCCGCAATTCCTGCTCAACCGCACTGCCGTCCTCGAAGACCACCCGGTAGGTGCCGATCGCCTCCCCCATCCCCTCCAGAGTAGTGTAGTGTCCCCGGATCGGAGCACACACGTGAGCGAAGAGCACCCGGCGGGCCTTCTGGCCCAGGGCAATCGCGACCGATTCGGGCACCCCGGCTTCCCTGGCCACCACCACGAAGGCCGGCGAAGCGTCCTCTGCCGCCAGATGAAATGGAATGCCCCAGAATAGACAATCTCCCGAGGGCAATCTCTTCAGGACGGTGTTCTCCGGGTCTTCCCCCGCCGCCGCCGGCCACAACCATCCCGTCCCGGTATTCACATTCCCGCTGCCGGCATTCCGTGCCTCCTTCAAATCGATTGCTACAAACGGCTCTGCCATCTTTTTCCTTTCAGTGAGGAATTCTCAGTTGGTGCATGCGCTTGTGGATTGCCTGCCGCGCCTCCAGGAAGGGTTTCTCCAGATAGGCCGTGTGGTCCTCTTGGCCGTGGTGGTGTTCGATCTCGCCGTGCTGGTAGAGCCGGCTGGTGTGGTGGACATAGTCCAGGCATCCGTCCACCAGGGTCAGCATGTACTGCGCCGTATCCTGGTCGAACATCCACCACTCGCCGCCGCAGGCCAGGTAGATCGGCGAGGTATGGGCCATGATGCCCCGGCCCCAGCCGTCCCGATGGGCCAGGGCCTGATCGTAGCCGGGCCCGCCACAGCGCGCCGCCAACCAGGAATGCCCTTGCACCTCTACTTTTGCCCGCAAGCACAACTTCCGGGTGCCCTGGGCTTCTGTGGTCGAGGCCACTACCCGGCCCTCCTGCACCACCTCCAGGGTGTGGATCGGCAGCACGGACTCGGCTTCGACCTCCACCTCCACGGCCCCTCCGTTGCCCGGCAGCTGCACGGTATCTCCGATCTGCTGCCCCTCCACACTAAAGCGGATAAGTGGCCCGCCGCTGTGAAAGGTGCGGCCGGCGGCCATGTTCTTGCACCAGTTCTCGTAGGTAAAGGGTTCGTCGTCCGGGATCCGCACATAGGTCCGGTAGATCCCGACGGGCACGTCGCTGCTCATCTTGTCCGTCCCCCCTACCAGGGGCAGCTTGTAACCACAGTTCAGGTAGCGGTAGTACTCCTGGTGCTGGTAGGTCCCGTGCCGCAGCATCTCCACCGCGTCGGCCCGGCCGGTGGCGATCAAGGCCGCCGGCTCGCCGTTGGGGTTGGGCAAATGCGGAATCACCACGCTGCCCCCCTGGGCATGGCACTGGTCGGCCCAGTCCGACATGGTGATCTCCAGGGTGCCGCCCAGTTCCGCCTCACTCGGCCCGTCCGAGCACCAGGGCATCACCGTCTCCTTCAGGCCCATCAGGATCAAATGCCCCAGAAAGTGCTGCCGGTTCTCCGAACCCACGTACACGATGCTCTTGCCGTCGGGCGAGACGCTCGCCCGGCCGGTGAATTCCTCGGTATTGGTAAACAGGCTGCCCCACTGCGACGGCAGCAAATTCACCACGTTCAAACCCTCGCCCTGGGCCTCGGTATGGCTGCCCTGGGTCGACAGGAAGTGCACGTGCGAGTCGCCACTGTACCAGCCATCCCGGTTCATGTGGGACCAGCGCTTGAGGCGCAACTCCAGCTCCCGCTGTCCTGGTTTGATCTCTATCCTGGAGCGCAAAGGCTCGTACTCGTACCCCCGGGCCACGTCCACGATCACCTCGCCGCGCGGCAGCCAGCCCTGGCAGGTGCCGTCGATATAGGCGTAGGTGATCTGCCCCAGGCGCAAATCCCCGCCCACATCGATGTGCCAGGTGCCCATATTGGAGTTGACGTGGGCGTGGTGCCCGTGGGGCGCGTACGGGATGCCCTCATTCGAACGGAAGTGGACCCGGCAGGGCACGGGCTGCCCGGTCTCGTCGTCCAGCACCCGGGTGTGGACCCAGTTGCGCCCCCGGTTCACCACCTCGACCCTCACTCTGGAATTCGGCTCCACCCTCCCCTTTTCCACCGCCTCCCCCCAGTCCGCCTCGCCCAGCACGTCCCCATTCTGTTTGACGGTAACCGTGGCCGATGGATTGGCCGCCACCTCCACATAGGCCGGGCTGCTGCCCGGATTCTGCTTTTCGCCCCATCCCTTGTACCCGTCTTCCAGAAACTCTTCGTTGGTGTTCTCGGGCAGAGGATAGGGGTAGGTGGCAATGCCCCGGTCCACCTCCACCTCCAGGTCAAAGGGCTTGTGGGCGTCCTCTGCCTGCGGCAGGGTAATCAGGACCTCGCGGGTGCCCTCGCGGCACACCGGCTCCTCCTCCACGTGGCTCAGGGTAACGGCGCCGATCAGGAAGCGGGGCCCCGCTGGGACGATTTCCAGCTTCTCCAGCCTCCGTTCCGGCTGTGGATTTTTCCAGGACCACAGGAAGTACCACTCCGGGTTGGCGCGAATCGACTCGGTCTGGCGCCGGCCGGTGCTCTCCCAGGGGCCTTGGTGGCGCGGCATCAACCCGTCGAGCTGGTCGGGCACGGCCAAAAACGGCGAGCCACCCCCGGCCGGCACCTCGGAAATTTCAAAGCGCTCCCGCACGGGCACCCGGATCTCTTCGCCGCCCTCCAGATGGAACGCGTACTCGGCCACCCGCTCGCCGATGGGCCCGCCCTCCAGGATTCTGGACTCCAGCAGACGGTGGGCCACAATCACCCAGCAGGCCTCCTTGCCCACCTGGATCTCCAGGGGCTTGGTGCCCAGATCCCCACCCCCGGCGACAAAACAATGCTCTCCATCCCCCGATGCATTACCGACCTGGAAGGGCAATCCGCAAAACGACTGGGCGCCCCGTGGCACCTGGACGCCTTCTCCCAGTATTTCGGCGCCGGCATTGCACACCGCCGCAAGATCCAGGGGCTCGTACGCATTCATGACATTCCTCATGTGTTGTTTATCGAGTTCCTTTACCCGAACCTCAAAATACTCAAAGCTGTCCCGCCGATCAAGTACAAAAAAAGCCGGCTCCCCTTTACGGTCGCAGTCGGGACACCCTTTCACACGCTTCATCAAGGCCAAGATCGCAGGCGCTCTGAATCAATGCCACGGCCTTCGCACGATCCACCGGAACGCCATCCCCCCTGTAGTAGATCATCCCTGCCAGGGCACAGCTCGAAGCAGCGCCCAACTCGCACGCCTTCACAAACGCCGCGGTAGCCCGGGCGAGATCGACGGGGAAGTGCCGCCCTGCAACAAAGATCTTGGCCAGCTCCATGCATCCCGAGGCCGATCCCAGATCACAGGACCGCTGGTAGTACTCGACGCCCCGAGCAACATCCTGCCGAGGACCCTGCTCGTTGACCCAAAGATAGCCCATCAAATAACAACTCAACCCGTCGCCCCCGGAGCACAGCTCCTCGACCTTCCTGTACGCCATGGCCGTTTCCGACTTTGACAGCTTGCTCTCAGGGCGAAAAAAATCCGCAATAACCGCACTGGTGCATCCTTGGTCAAGGCCCTTTTCACAGGCTTTCAAGAAATAGCCGGCCGCAACAGAAGGCGACCTCTGGACGATTTTCCCCTCATCCAGGATCAAGCCCAGCTCATTGCACGCCTCTCCGAGGCCTCGATCGCAGTTGCCCGCCAGAGCCACCGTTAGCATCTGGCATCCTTCTGGTGAGCCCTCCTCGCACGCCTGGCGCCAATAAGCTGTCCGCTCACCCACCATAGAGGCCAGCTCACTGCACGCCTCGTCGCGCCCTTGATGGCAGTGCTCTGCCAGTAGAGTCATCAGGTACTGACACCCGTTGTGCGCGCCCTCCTCGCACGCCTGGCGCCAGAAAGCCAGGCTTTGGCCCTCGTGTTTACTGCCGATGAAATTCGTCGAATACAAAAAGATAAAGAACACCACCCAGATTCCCATATGGGCCCCATTCAGGCGGAGCACTTTGCGCCAGCCGCTCAACGCAGGAAAGTCGAGCAATCTCTGTGCCAGCAACCTGCCCCATCGATCGAAGACCTGGATCGACAGATTGAGAAAAGGCACACACAGCAACTTGTCGTAAAAGGTCGGCATTTTCAGCCACTCCAGCATCCCGTACAGCGCAAAAACACCCCCTCCGTACAGGGCGCCGAACAGCACCCGCCCCCACCCGGAGCGCGGCGAGGTCGCCGGATCGGTCACCAGTAAGTGAAGACCGACGAAGACGGCGGTCGGGATGCTGGAACTCAGGAAGTAGTAGACGCCGGTAAAACCGAAATAAATGGAGTTCAGCAGATAAAGTGCGGCTACGGCGGACAATGTCATCAGGGTGACGGAGAAGAAGTACTGAACCACCAGGCCCAGGAGAAAAATCTCGACGTAGATGAACTCTGGTTTGAACAAGGTCTGGGCGATCTCTTCACCCCAGGTAAGCCCCGTGTTTCCGCTTGCCAGCAAAGCGATGGAAAAAACCGTGAGAGCAAAGCCGGAGGGATTGAAAATGTGGGTGGAGCGCCCATCCTTTTGCCATCTGAAAAATTCCTTGCCCATGAATCCGACTGCAAGCATCAGAAACTGCCACGCGAACCAGTCGTCCCTGAACCACAAAAACAGATTCGTGCTCAACACAATCGGAAATTGTCCGAAACCCAGGATCCAGCGCCTTCTTCTGGACCAGCACAACAGCATATCAAAGACATAGGCGAACAATAGCTGGGCCAGAATCAACTCGGCCTGATCGTAGACCTTGCGCCAGTGCCACCCCCAGTAGAGGTAAATGCACATCTGCACCAGGGCCTGAACATAATGCGGCCTGGCAATGCGAACCTGGATTTCCACGGTCCGGCCGACCGCCGCGGTGCGGTAGGCCAGCCACAACGACCAGACGAGCAGTACCGAACCAACCCCCCAGAAACTCCAGCGCAGGTGGGCATGCCCGTATATATCCGGATGCAATGAGAGCAGAATGAAACAAAGGGTGAGAAAAAACGGTACCTTGAAAGCGGATGTCATGTGAAATCGTTTGGAGTCAGTCGCCCCAGTTGCTTTCCAGATCAGAAGTGATCCGTCTCCCAGAAGAGCACCTCCCGCGGCGGGAACAACACCGAAAGCAGCGCCCCTATCTCCGGCCGCAAAGAAATTCCCTGCACCTCCAGAGCCGGTTCGAGCTGGCTCGTGCTCGATTCCCCCATCAACAAACGCCAGAAGAACTCCCCGGGTAGATTCAACGGCTCGACCAATGGATCGGCCTCGAGCACTTCGAGCTTTCCCGCGGCATCCAGCTGCAGGGCGCACACTTGCTCGTTGAGCTCAAAGCCGAACGCAACCGGCGCGAACCTCCGGGCGGATCTGTCCAGCCGCGCCTGCAGTTCAGGCAACACTTTCTGCATCAGGGAAAGAAGATCTACCGCGTAGAACATCATGGAGGTCTGTCCGCTCAGGGACAGATCCCCGGCACTGGACCGGACCAGCACGTCCACCAGCGGGTGCCGGTGCGGGATCTCGCCGAAAACCTCTTCGATCCCCTGGTCTTCGCAAAAATGCAGCAGGTGCTGGATCAGGGCGGTCAGGATGGTCGGATCGCTGGGCTCGTACGCAACCTCCAGGACTTCGACCCTCTTTTCCGCCACCAGAAAATTGAGGTACCCGCCCAGAACATCTCCACGGCGGGCCACCACCGTGGGAAAGAGGTGGCGTATCCGCGCCGGCGCCGTGTCCCAGTGCGCCCGGGGCCGCAGGATGGTTCCGCTCTGGCGGGCATTGTAGGCATGGTAGAGCACCACGGCCTGCTCCAGGTCGCGGCCCTCGTCAAAGGCCTCGACCTGCCAGGTGGTCTCTTGGGTTTCAACGGCCTGCTGGCGCCTTATGCAGAACCCGGCCCGCGGCAGACACTCCCACCCCAGCCGGCGGTAAAACACAAAGGGAATTTCCGAAAACAACACCCCCACCTGGTAGCCACTCCGGTGCATGTAGTCGACCGCATCCCGCATCATGGCCGAGGCGTAGCCCTTGCCCCGATGCTGCGGAAGGGTGCCTACTCCCCCGATCCCGCCCATGCGCACCACCGAGGAGCCGATCCGCATCTGGCGATCCCAAATCCTCAGCGTTGCCACGATCCTGCCATCCACTACCACGACCCGGGTCTGTTCCCATGTATAACTCGAATCTCCCAGGATGTAGCGGGTGTAGCGTTCGCGGCCATCCGGCCGGTGTATCAGGCACAGCAGCTCGATCATTTCTTCCATTTCCTCTTGGCGCAATCCACGAATTTCCATGGTCTACTCCTTAGAAGCCGATACCGGCGGCCGACGACCGCCCCACGGCCGCGCCTCCTCGAGTTGGCCGGCCAGACGGAAGAGGCCTGCCTCGTCTCCGTACCTGCCGGCAAAGTGGATCCCCACCGGCAGGTTTTCCGCGTTCCAGCACAGCGGCACGGACATGGCCGGCTGGCCGGTGGCGTTGAAGATCTGGGTAAACGGCATGAACGCCAGTACCCTCTTGAGTCCCTCCTGAGGGGAACTGAAGTGCGAAAAATCAAAGCTTCCCAGGGGCACGGGCGGCTCGGCCAGGGTGGGGGTGAGCCAGACGTCGTAGGGCGCGAAGAAACCAGCCAGGTCGCGGCTCAATCTTTGCAGGGTCTGCACTGCCCGCAGATAATCCGCGGCACTGACCCGGCATCCCTTCTCGTACATGTACCAGGTAAGAGGCTCAAAATCAGCCCCCGTGAACGCCCGCTCCACGGTCCGGGCAATCCCATCTATGGCCGCGGCCATCCCGGCCGCAAACACCGTGTCGAAGGTCTGTTCCACCAGCTCGCCGTCCAGAGCCGGACCCGCCTCCACCACCTCGTGGCCCAGTTCCACGCATAAATGCGCGGCCTCCTGCACCGCCCCCGCGCAGTCGGGATGTACCGCAACCCCTTTCAAGGTCCGCGTGCTAAAGGCTAGGCGGAGTCGGCCGGGATCTTCCCCCACCTCCCGCGCAAACGGTCGCTCCGGCGGCGACGCCCAGTACGGAGCGCCCTCATCCGGCCCCGCCGTGGCATCCAGCAGGGCGGCGCTGTCCCTGACCGAACGGGTGAGCGCATGCTCGACCAGCAAACCGCTCATGACATCTCCCAGTTCCGGCCCCAGGGGGTTGCGCCCCCGGGTGGGCTTGAGCCCAAAGACCCCGCAGCACGATGCCGGCATCCGTATCGACCCACCGGCATCGTTGCCGTGCGCCATGGGCACCATGCCCGCGGCCACGGCCGCCGCCGCCCCTCCGCTCGACCCACCGGTCATCCGCGCCGTATTCCAGGGATTGCGGGTGGCCCCGAAGAGATGGGGCTCAGTGGTCGCATGGCATCCCAGTTCGGGGGTATTGGTCAGCCCCACGATGACCAGTCCGGCCTTCTTCAGCCGCACCACCAGTTCGCTGTCGCGATCGGCCACAAAGTCCCGCAGGACCCCGGCGCCGGAGGTCATGCGCACTCCGCTGTACGAGGCCACCAGGTCCTTGAGCAAGAACGGCACACCGGCAAACGGCCCCTCTGGCAACTCGCCTCCAACCGTTTTTCGCGCCTCCTCATACATGGGCGTGATCACCGCGTTGAGGGCCGGATTCACCCCTTCGATCCGCTCTATGGCCGCCTCTACCAGCTCCGTGCTCTGAACCTCGCCCCGGCGCACCAGCTCGGCCTGGGCAGTGGCGTCCACAAAGGCCAGGTCATCCATTATCCCCATGCTTGTTTTTCTTCCTTTTTCAGGCACTTATGGGCGGCAGCGTTTTTTTGGGTTAAATTATACTTCTGCCACACCTATGAAGTTAATAAGTGTAGCCCGTTAAACAAAACACCACGGGCCAGGTCTCTGCCCAGCCGACGCCCAATGCGCCAATCAAGGAGCTGAGCCATGATCATGCGCCACTGGATGGATTGTCCCGTCACGACCTACGGCCGCCTGCGCGAATGGCGGATCTTCACCCGCCGCCAGGACCACGCCCCCAACGCCGACACCGGAGAAGTATGTCACGACTTCACCTGCTTTGGCCGGGCCGTGGTGATCCCGGGCATAAAAACAGAGCCGGCCACATACGAGGATCAAGTAGAAAGCATGTGCGTGGCCAGCGGCGCCGGGCTCCTGCTAGTCGATGGCCACGAGTACCCCATCCGCGCCGGCTCGACCTTCAACATCCCCCCCGGGGTGCCGCACCACTTCGGCAACCCCGGCGATGAGGAGCTGGAATTGATCTTCGGGCGCCGCCCCCCGGCCTCCACGGACGGGGATTTCAAACTCGCCCACTGGACCGAAGACCGCCCGGAGGGCGAGTGGGGCTCGCTTTTCCAGGGCCACTGGAACCACACCTACCGGGGCCCGAGCTGCGACGTGCACATCGCCGATATCACCCCGCGCAAGTTCTCGGGGCCGCACGACCACACCGAGATCCTCGACGAGATCTGGTACGTGCACCGCGGCAATGGCTGGCACTGGATGGGCCAGGACTATCGGCCCCAGGGCCCGGGCCATGCCCTCTGGCTCGACCCCACTGAATTGCACGCCCTGATGAACCCGGGCGAGACCAATGTGGAGTACATCTACTGCGCCTCCTGGCCCCTGGTGCAGGATCGGGAGCGAACCCGGCCCCAGGAAGAAAGCGGACCCGCGACAACCGCAGAGAAGATCGCCGCCCTGGAGGACCGCTTCGCAGCCCTGACAAAGGCCTACAGAAAGACCAGAATCGGCATCTGGTACGTGGATCAGAACATCCCGCGCATAGAGCGACTGATCCAGTCCCTCAAAGAAGGAGAAGGCCTTGATTAGTTCAGCCGAAAACAGTATTATCTGGCTGGCCTCATGAATCCGAGTTATCTACCCGATACAGGAGGAAAAAATGAGCGACAACCTGCCTTTATTGCCCACCAGCGTAGTCGGCAGCTACGCCATGCCCGGCTGGTTCTGGACGGCGGTGGAACAAATCGACCAGGGAAAATACGGCCCCTCCGACATCGGGGAAACCTTCGACGACGCCGTGGATCTGGCCATGCTCGACCAGCAGCGCGCCGGCGTGGACGTGATCACCGACGGAGAGATGCGGCGCTGGTACTTCGTCCAGAGCTTTTACAAACGCTTTGAAGGCCTGGAAACCCGGCCCATACTCCGCCAGACCGGTCTCTACGGCTACGACAGCGTGCCGCGCTGGTGGCCCACCCAGCGCATCGAGGTGCCCGAAGGCCTGGGGATCGTGGAAGAGTTCGAGTACGCCCAAAAACACACCGACCGGCCCCTCAAGGCCACCTGTCCAGGGCCCCTGACCCTGACCATTCACATCCAGTTGCGCGACGACAAGATCTACAAAGACCGCATCGAACTGGCCTATGAATTCGCCGGCGTGGTCAACCAGGAGTTGAAAGACCTGGTGGCGGCCGGAGCCGAGTTTGTCTACCTGGACGAGCCCTCTTTCTCCATCATCCCGGGAGGGGACCAGAACTGGATCGACCTCTTTGACCACACCGTGGAGGGCGTGGAGGCCAAGGTCGGGCTCCACATCTGCTTCGGCAACCTGGGCAGCCGGCCGCGCGGCAAGCGACGCTACGACTGGATGCTGGAGGACCTCATGCGCTCCCAGGCGCAGCAGATCTCCCTGGAGTTTGCCAACCGCGAAATGGCGGAACTGGAGTTGTGCCGCGAAATCGCCCAGGAGAAGGAAGTTTCCGCCGGCCTGGTAGACGTTAAATCATTCTACCTAGAAACCCCGGAGGACATAGCCGAACGCGTGCGCCAGACCCTGGAGTACGTGCCCCCGGAAAAACTCTGGATAACCCCGGACTGCGGCTTTTTCCAGGTCCCCCGCTGGCTGGCCTTCCAGAAGATAAAAAACATGGTCAGAGGCGTGCGGATCGTGCGCCGGGAACTGGAAGGCTGAGCGGCCGCCCGCAGAGGAGACAAAGCCAGAACATGACCGTCGGCGACCTACTCCTGCAAAGCGCCGAGCGTTTCCCCGACAAAGAGGCGCTGATCTACCAGGAGACCCGCCTGAATTACGCGAAACTTCTGGAACGCGTGGACCGGCTCTCCAATGGCCTGCACTCCCTGGGACTGCGACCGGGCGACCGGATGGGGCTGTACCTTTACAATTCCCACCAGGCGTACGAGGCCCTGCTGGCCGGGGCGCGCGCGGGGCTGGTCTTCGTCCCCCTCAACTTCATGCTCAGCGGCCGGGAACTGGCCACCATCGCGCGCCACGCCGGGGTGCGGGCCGTGGTTTCGGAACCCGATCTCTTCCCCACCCTGGCGCCCCAGCTGGCAGCATTGCCCGCGGTGGAACACGTCATCGGCCTGGGCGAGGTCCAGGGCGCCTCCGTCGAGTACGAAGACCTCCTGCAAAACGCCCCGGCGCGCCCGCCCGCCATCTCCGTGGACGCCGGGGAGCTTTTCGGCTTGATGTACACCAGCGGCACCACCGGTCTGCCCAAGGGAGTGATGCTGAGCCACGGCAACATCGCCACCCACGCCGCCCACATGGTCAGGGACTACCGGATCGGGGAAGGCAGCCGGGGACTTATCGCCCTGCCCTATTTCGTGGGCGCCTCCCTCAACGGCATTGGGCTACCCTGTTTCTCGCAGGGGAGCACCGTGGTGATCCTGCGGCGTTTTGCCCCCGCGGAATTCCTCCAGGCCATCGCCCGGGAGCGCATCACCCACGTGCAGGTGGTCCCCACCCTGCTGGTCCGCCTGCTCGAATCGGACGCCCTGGGTCGATGCGATACCAGCAGCCTGGAGATCTTCGGCTATGGATCGGCCCCCATGCCGGTGGACCGCCTGCGCCAGGCCCTGGAAATTTTCGGCCCCTGTTTCGCGCAGATGTACGGCCTGACCGAGACCTGCGCCATGGCCACCTGCCTGCGCCCCGAAGAGCACCTCCTGGACGAACCGGAGTCGGTGCGCCTGGGCTCGTGCGGCCGGCCGGTGGAAGGGGTGGAGGTGCGGATCGTGGACCAGACCGGGATCCCGGTGGCCACGGGCGAGGTGGGCGAGGTGGTCATCCGCGGCCCCACGGTCATGCGGGGTTACTGGGAAATGCCCGAATTGACGGCCGCGACCGTAAAACAGGGCTGGTTCCACTCGGGCGACCTGGCCTATCGGGACGAAGAGGGTTACATTTTCCTCACCGACCGCAAGAAAGACATGATCATCACCGGAGGCTTTAATGTCTATCCCAAGGAGGTCGAAGAGGTCCTCTACACCCACCCGTCCGTGTTCGAATGCGCCGTCATCGGCGTCCCCGACGCGGACTGGGGCGAGGCGGTCAGGGCGATCGTCGCCCCGCGGCCGGGTGCCCGGGTCACCGAAGAGGAATTACTCGGCTTCTGCCGGGAGCACCTCTCGGCCTTCAAGCGTCCTAAATCCGTGGGGTTTGTCGAGGAGATCCCCAGAAATCCCTCGGGCAAGGTCCTCAAGCGCGTCCTGCGGGAGCAGGAGGCGCGGAACCAACCACAGCGCAAGGAGAAAAAATGGCGCGATCACCCATAGAGCAACCCTGAGGAATAACCCTATCATGCAGCCGATGCTCCTGGACGGCATCCTTCAAAAAAACGCCAGCGCCCCGGGACTGGGCTCCAAGATCGCCCTGATCTGCGGCGACAATACCCTGACCTACGCGGAGGTCGACGTCCAGGTCAACCGCCTGGGCAACGCCCTGGTGGACCTGGGCGTCGAGCGCGGCGACCGGATAGGGGTCCTGGGCCGCAACTCGGATACCTATGTGGTGATCTACTTTGCCCTGGCCCGGATCGGGGCGATCATCGTACCGATCAACTACTGGTACAAAAGCCAGGAGATCCACTACACTCTGGAACAGTCCGGCTGCTCGGCGCTGATCCTGGACGGCCACTACCAGCAGGTTGTAGCCCCGGTGCACGAGCAGTTGCCGGCCCTTCGATGGAGCCTCTCATACGGCCCCCAACCAGCACCGGACACCCTCCATCTCGAGGAGGTAATGGCCGCGGCTCCGGCAACGGCTCCGGGGCTTCGAGTGGCCGAGAACGATCCGCACATCATCCTCTATACCAGCGGCACCACGGGGTTTCCCAAGGGCGCCACCTTCTCGCACCGGAGCCACTACGTCCACGCCTTGTCCCTGGCCACCGCCACCGGTGGTCACGCCGACGATGTGGGGCTGGTGATCTACCCCCTCTTCCACACCGGCGGACCGGATTGCCTGGTGCTGCCCCATTTTCTGCTGGGCGCCACCCTGGTGATCCTGGACGGCGGCGATGCGGACGAAATACTCGCGGCCACCCAGCGCCACAAGGCCACCAATATCTTCTGCGTACCCACGGTCTGGCGCCGCTTGCTGGCCCGCCTGCGCCAGCGCGACTACGATGTGGATTCGGTGCAGCGCTGCCTGGGCTCCTCCGATACCTTTCCACCGGATTTGCTGGACGAGATCCTGCAGCGCTTCAACGCCGAGGTCTACGTCACCTACGGCCTGACCGAGGCCGGTTGTCTGCTGACGGTTTGCCGCCTGACCCGCCAGGATCGCGGCAAGCTCGGCTCGGCGGGACGCCCCATGCCCATCGTGGAACTGGCTCTGGTGGACGAAAACGGCGATCGGGCCAACCTCGGCGAGGTCGGCCAGGTCGTGGCCCGTACCCCGGGCGTGATGGAAGGCTACTGGAACATGCCGGAGCGCACCGCCGAAGCCCTGCAAGACGGGTGGCTCTACAGCGGTGATATGGGCCGGATGGACGAGCAGGGTTACCTCTACCTGGCGGGGCGGGCCAAGGACATGATCATCAGCGGCGGCGAAAACATCTACCCGCTGGAGATCGAGCGCCTCCTCAAAGAAGATCCGCGGATCCGCGAGGTGGCCGTGGTCGGGGTCCCCGACCGGGAATGGGGAGAATCCGTGCTGGCGGTAGTGGTCCCGGCCCCTGGCGCCCAGCTCAAAGAAGAGGAAATCGTCGACTATGTGCGCCAGCGCGTGGCCGGGTACAAAAAACCCCGCTACGTGGAACTGGTGGACGCCCTGCCGGTAACCACCGCCACGGGCAAGGTCCAAAAGGCCGTCCTGCGGGAACGCTATGCCGAGAAATACGGGACGGTCAGAACCAGCTAAAGGATAGGTCATGAGTGGACTTAACCCCGAACAAATCTCCTTTTTCAAAGCGCAGGGCTACCTCCTGGTGGAAAACCTCCTGTCCCCGGCCCTCTTCCGACCCCTGATCGGCGAACTCGAGCAGATCATCGACCGCAACGTCCGCATGGCCCATGCCCAGGGACGGTTGGACGAACTCTTCGAAGAAGAACCCTTTGAGCGCCGCCTGATCCGGGTCTGCGCCGCCCTGGAGGACCCGTCCGCTATCCTCTCACAGGTCCACGGCAAGCTCAAGACAGAGGGCATGTTCCAGATCCTGACCGATCCGGCGCTCCTGGACATCGTGGAATCCCTGATCGGTCCCGAGATCCTGGCCCACCCACAGTTCAATGTGCGCGCCAAGCTCCCCAATCGAGACGAGGGCGTGGTCCCCTGGCACCAGGACCTGGGCTACCTGCAGGCGGACGCCGAGGAGACCTTCATGGTGAACTTCTGGATTCCGCTGGTGGACGCCACGCCCGAAAACGGCTGCATGGAGGTCATCGCCGGCAGCCATACCTGCAGGTTGATCCAGCACCATGGCAAAATGGGCCCCGCCGGCAACTTCAAGGGTATTCCCGACGAACACCTGCCGCCAGGTCCTCGGGTGCCATGTCCCGTCCAGGTGGGCAGCGTCCTCCTGACCCAGCACAAGACCATCCACCGCTCCACCCCCAACCGTTCCGACCACATCCGCTGGAGCCTGGATCTGCGCTACAGCGATCCGGTCCAGCCCAGGGGCCGCGACAATGTTCCGGGCTTCATCGCCCACAGCCGGGCTCACCCCGAATCGGTAGCCCATTCCGTCCAGGACTGGTTGAAACTGATGGAGACCGCGCCGGCGTAAAACCTGGAGCTTTCCGCGGAGAAGCAGGGGACCCACCATGGAAATGATTCTCGTGCCCCTCGGGAAAGAAGAAGCGTGAGGGCTGGCCAGCGCGTTCCAATCCTGGTTTACCACCACGTCTACCCCGAAGACGCACCCGAGTTGCACCAGGCGGACTTTGAAACCGGCGCCGGGATTATCGGCCAGGCGGATTTCCACCGCCAGATGCACTACATCGCCGATACGGGCTGGACCGTGGTTTCAACCACCCAGATCGTCGACTGGCTCGCAGATGGGGCGGCCCTGCCCCCAAAGGCCATGGCCCTGCACTTCGACAACGGCTGGTTCGACACCGCCACCGTGGTCCTGCCCATCCTGCGCCGGTTCGGCGCCGCGGCTACCTGTTTTCCGATAACCGACGGCGTCGAGGCCGCAACGGCCGGCAAATCCGCGGCCGTGCGCACCCTTACCGAAGGCGTGATCGAAAAGCCCTTCATGACCTGGGGCCAGGTGCGGCAACTCCTGGACGCCGGATGGGAGATCGGCGCCCACACCGCCACCCATTGCAAGATAGCGGACAAGCACGCAGAGGCGGGCGATGCGGGCGTCATGGAAGAGGCGGGCACGGCAAATGCCGCATTCGCTCAACACCTCGGCTTTGCCCCCGACCACTTCGCCTATCCCAGCGGTTCCCGCACCCGGCGCACCGACGAGTTGCTGGCGCGCTGTTATCGCTCCTTGCGCCTGTGGCATTTCGAGTGGCCCATCTGCTGGACCTTCACCGACTCCACCACCTCGCCCCTGGCGCTCGACTGCCAGAACATCGACCTGCGCGTGTCCTTCGAGGACTTCAAACGTATCTTCGGCGAGGTTTCATAAACCAGATGAAAGCGCCCCCGTGAGATTCTTTCCCGTCCAGTCCGCCCATTTCCGGCACAACCGCACCAGCCGGAGGAATGTGGTTTTGTTGTCGAAGTTGCTGATGGTGCTGGTGGCGCTGGTCGCCGTCTACAGCATACTTTTTCACCTCCTCATGATGTGGGAAGGCCGCGAATTCACCTGGGTGACAGGACTTTACTGGACTCTGACCGTAATGTCGACCCTGGGATTCGGGGACATCACCTTTGCGGGCGATCTGGGCCGCGTCTTTTCCATCTGCGTCCTGCTGACAGGCACGGTGTACATGCTGGTCCTGCTGCCCTTTACCTTCATTCAATTTTTTTACGCGCCGTGGGTGGAAGCACAGACCGCTGCCCGCACGCCCCGCGAACTGCCCCGGGAGACCAACGGCCACGTAGTGCTGACCCACTACGACCCGGTCACCCATACCCTGATCGAAAAACTGATCCGCTACCAATATCCCTATGTGCTGCTGGTGCCGGATACAGCAGAGGCCTTGCGTCTGTCCGACCAGGATATCAGGACGGTCGTGGGCGACCTGGACGACCCGGACACCTACGAGAAAACCCGGGCGGGCAGGGCGGCCCTGATAGCCACCACCGCCAGCGACGCAGTCAACACCAACGTGGCCTTTACAGTGCGGGGGGGGCTATCCAGCAAAGTGTCGATCATAGCCACGGCTACTGATTCGGCTTCCGTGGACATCCTGGAGTTGGCCGGCTGCACCAACGTGCTCCAGTTGGGCGAAATGATGGGTCAGTCCCTGGCCCGGCGCGCCAATGGAGGTGACGCCAGCGCCCATGTGATCGGCCAGTTCGACCAGCTGCTCATCGCCGAGGCCACGGCAGCAGGCACGCCCATGGTCGGCCGGACCCTGGAGGAAACCGGGCTCCGCAAAAAACTGGGCATCACCGTGGTGGGGGTCTGGGAACAGGGGCGCTTTGAAACCGCTCGGCCCGAGACCCATGTCAGTCCCAACACCGTCCTGGTGCTGGCCGCCACCCGGGAACAGCTACATAAATACGACGAGATGTTCCTCATCTACCATGCCTCTGAAGCCCCGGTGGTCATCATTGGCGGGGGCCGGGTCGGCCGGGCCACGGGCCGGGCCCTGGCCGAGCGCGGGCTGGACTACCGCATCGTGGAGCAGCTGCCCGAGCGCATCCGCGATCCGGCCAAATACGTTCTGGGCAATGCCGCCGAACTGGAGATTTTGAAAAAGGCCGGGATCATGGAGGCGCCCACCGTAATCATCACCAGCCGCGAAGACGACACCAACGTCTATCTGACCATCTACTGCCGCCGTCTGCGCTCGGACATCCAGATCATCAGCCGCACCACCCTGGAGAGGAATATCTCCACCCTGCACCGTGCCGGGGCCGACTTCGTCATGTCCTATGCTTCAATGGGAGCCACGACCATATTCAATCTCCTGGAGCGCAGCAATACCCTGATGGTGGCCGAGGGGTTGGGCGTATTCAAGGTGAAGATGCCCTCAGCACTCGCCGGCCAGACCATCGCCGAGTCCTTCCTCCGCCGGGAAACCGGCTGCACCGTGATCGCCCTCGATAGCGATCGCGCCATACAGGTCAATCCCGATCCCTTCCAACCCCTGCCCGCCGAGGCCGAAATCATCCTCATCGGCAGCGTAGAGGCGGAGAAACGGTTTCTCAAGCGCTATGGGGATTAGAGTCCACTTCCAACTCCTATTTCTAACGTAGGTATAATAAGGCACCTTTTTGGGACCCTCAATCAAGGCGCTGAGCGCACGCAAAGGTCAGGCAAGCTCCCTGATGGTCGTTTGCAGGTCCTTCGACAGGGCTCCTACTACAGTTTGGTTGCCGGTCGGCCCGTATCCGGCCCGTATTAGGAGTAAAATTAATTCGATTGAATACTGAGTTTCCCGAGGGGACAAAGAGACTTTGTCGGTGTCCTTTGTGAGTGCGCTCAGAGTTTATGAATTGTTGCTTCCAGCGCCTCCAATTCCACAACGGCGACCGTGGATCTCCCTGTAGTCCAACCGCTTGTTTCCCCAGGATTGAGTAAGAGAGATTTTTCCTTGCGGATGTCTATTTCGTGGGTGTGCCCGTAGATGACAAGGTCGTAATCGCCGCTTTTGGCGATCGGGATCGCGAGTTCAGGGTAGTGCATCACGGCGATGCGCCTGCCGCCGAGCGATACACTCGCAAGGTTGGGGTGGACCTCGCCGATTGCTTCAAACCGCTGGGCGAGGATGACGCGTTCGCCATCATTGTTCCCAAAAACGCCGACAACGCGGCAATTCAAATCGGCTAAAGGGGCGATGGCAAACGGAGCAATAAAGTCCCCTGCGTGGACTACCAGATCCACACCCATTTCGTTGAAGAGTGCGACAGCGCGTTTGACATTTGGGATGTTATCGTGGCTGTCAGACATTACGCCAAGTTTCATTTTTGTATGTTACCTCGCTCTGATCGCCAGATTTATGCCATACGCGCATAAATCTGGCTTTGTTTTACATTACGGGCGATGAATCGCCTTACTAAAAATCTACGGTCGCTTATGCAACTATTAAAATAGGCACCCGGTGAATGACATTTCCAAGGTAGCCTTTGGGATTCCACGGCTGGCTGAAAGGCTGTGCTGCACCTGTATCGTCATAAGCGCGTGCCCATATTTCATAATAGCCTCTCTTTGCAAAGTTGAATTCGGTTTCCCAATGATACCAAGCGTATCTGTTTGATGGGGGAATCAACCGGGTCTCTTGCCAGTGGATGCCGAAATCTGTAGAGACAACGACCTTATCAATCCGATTTTCTCCTGCCCAAGCATGCCCTCTGACCTCTACAGGGATCCCCTCGCTGAATTTCAGATGGGGTTGGGAACGGGTAATGAGGGACTTAACTTGGCATGAAGTCGCAATGCGCATATCCTCTACCGGGGGCTTGTTTCCCGGCACCGGCGGATACGCCGGGATGCGGTAGGAATACCTACTCATTTTTTCTGAGTCGTGAACCCTATTCCTCACCCAGATATGGTTGAGCCACTTTTGCATAGTGCTGCCGATCCACCCGGGAACAACCAATCTCGCGGGGAATCCATGGGCTGCTGGCAAATCTTCTCCGTTCATCTTAAAAGCAATCAGGGTATGCGCATCCATCGCTTTCTCGATCGGGATTCCTCGCGAAAACGGTTCACCTCCGTCGCTGGGCAGATCTTCGCCATAGTTTCCAGTATAGACGGCACTCGGCTTCAAGCCTGCGGCTTGCAAGAGATCTCGCAAACGCACCCTAGTCCATTCACTACAGGCAACTGTACCGCGTTGCCACGGGGTACCGCTAACCTCCGGTATGAATAGACTTCTACCATTCCCTGCACATTCCAACACTACTTCCATGGTGACTTGTGGGAAACGTGCCAGATCCGCCATTGACAAGGTGAGTTTTTTGTGAACTTCACCGTCTATTACCAGTTGCCACCCATGTAATTCTTTTTTTTTGGCTCGTTCTGGGATACCACTATTATTGCGTACGAAATGTCGTGCCGTGGGGGTAACATCGTCGTTGAGCAGGTGTGGAGGAAACTCGCCGTTAAAAGGGTTCTCCGAATGGATGAGCATGTCGGGCTTCGGGAATGTCTTTTCTTGCGCGTCTGCCAAAGCAATGGGTGTGAGCCCTCTGCCAAATAGGCCTCTCACTACAGCATCTGACCCTGCACCAAATAGATCCAAACTGGCAAGCAGTGCCCCCTTGCCCATGGTGGCAAGAAAGTTTCTCCGCGAGTCAGGAGCAATTTCAAGCCCTTCTGTACAACTATGTTCGTGCTCCGCTTTTTGCATGATCGGCATCTGTTTCATAAGAGAAATCCTTGCCTATATAAGAGCCTATGGCACGAAAGTCGGCACGTTCTTAAAGATGATCACGCCAGCGTATAGGTATAATAAGGCATTTTTGGATTCTCTGGCAAGGCGCTGAGCGCACGCAAAGGTCAGGCAAGCTCCCTGAGAAGCCGTCTGAAAACTCTAATTTTCATTTGATTCGTTTAAGTAGCAAGTGGATCATGGCAATCTGGATCAAGGCTTCACTATGGCGGGTCAAGACCTCATAATCTCGGGCATGTCGGCGAAAATTCATCAACCACGCAAACGTGCGCTCGACGACCCACCGGCGTTTAACTACGGTAAATCCGGAGCCTTGTTTGGCGACGACTTCCAAGTCTATTTTGTGCGTCTTTTTTTGGTTGGCCACCCACGTTCGGATGGCCTCGCCTTGGTAGCCGCCATCAACCCACAGCTTGCGTAACCGAGCCACGCCGGCGGCCTTCAGGGCGCACCAACCCGTACGGCCGGCGCCGGAGGCGGTCGACAAGGCAGGTCAGGCGGCGAACTCGAACTGGGGCGGCGGGGGCCCTCGGCGGGGGCCCCGCCGGCAGCCCTACCCCGTCCAGATGGCGTCGGATCGAGGCCGGATCGGTCAGGGCGGCCAGCACGGGCTCCTCGTCCGCGAGCCGATCGGCTGGGGGGTCGGTCGAGCAGGGCGAGTGGGTAGACGGGGACGTCCACACGAACACGATGGAAGGATTTTGGGGGCTGCTCAAGCGGGCTTGGTACGGGACACACCATCACTATACCCGGAAGTTTGCAGGGCTGTTTGTGGCCGAAGCGTGCTGGAAGTACAACCACCGTAAGGACGAGACTCCCTTCAAGAGCTTTATCAAGACTTGTTTTACTGAAGTATAACCATTATACTTCTTAGTAGCTTGTTCTGGTACGGCGGTTTGCTTATCTTAGCTGTCTGAGGAGGCTTCTATGGAGTGGACGCAAGTAATTGCCCCTGCCTTGATATTAAGTCTAGCTGGCTTCGGCTGGAAAGTAATTAACCGGATGGAAGATCGTATTCGGGAAGATGCCCGCCTTACTCACGAAGCTATCGGGCAGAATATTGAAGCACTGCGCAAAGAGGTGCGCGAGGATCTCAAAGAAGTCCGCACGAATGTAAATGCGATGCGGCAAGAGTTAACCGACCTGACTGGCCGCTTAGGTCGCATTGAGGGCTTGCTTGAAGCCCGCGCTGAGCCTCCCCAGTAGTAAGAATATTAGGCTCATCAGGAATTACTGTGGGTAGCCCCCTCTTGGGGGTGCCCATACTCAACCCAGATGAGCCGGATATTATGACGGCTCAAGAATGGATTACGCCCGGCTTGGTTATTGCTGTTGGTCTTGCTCTGTGGCGTGAGATTGGCCGAATACGCAGCGAGATGATAGCCTGCGGGAGGATCTAGGCGGCCGCATTGACCGGCTTAATGAGTGCCGGGCGCACCTGATTCGCCAAGTGCGCTTTCTCACCCAATCAACCCATCCTGCCATCGCTCAATATGGCCAACGGCTTCTGGACGAGCTCAAAGCGCTGTTTAGGCTGATTCACCGTCGCGAGCACCTCCGTCGCGAGCACCTCCGTCCCCAGACCTTTCAACGCCGCCTCGAACAGGCCCGCGAGCGCTTCTTGCAAAAAGCCTGACGAACCAAGGCCGGGGGGCCGCGGCCCAATTGGCCCAGCGCTTGGGCACCCACGGCCGAGAATACTTCACCTTTATCACCTGTCCCGATATCGAGCCGACCAACAATGTCGCTGAGCGCGCGTTGCGCTTTTGTGTGATCGACCGACGCATCACCCAAGGCAACCCCCGAGGGCGCAAGGGCCAACAGTGGTGTGAGCGGTTCTGGACCATCCAGGCCACCTGCCGGCAACAAGGCTGGAGTGTGTGCCGCTTTATCCAACAAGCCGTTTACGCGTATTTCCAGGGCACGCAACCACCCTCCTTGATCCCGGCCTAATTCAAAAACTGTGAATGGTTACGAATCCCCGTTCACTGAGAAAGCAGCCCCACTGGCCTAGCAGCGCAACGTCCCCGACTATCTCACAGGGCCGGCTGTGGACCGGATTCCATCGCCAAGCGACCATCGTCCTGCTGACCTACAGCTTCCTGCGATGGCAAGAGGGGCGTCAACGTCAACAAGCCCCTCGGTCACCGGGTCGGCGCAACCCTTTTCCCCCTCGGCAGGATTGACGGCAACGGCTCCTGGAGGAGATCCACCGACAGATTGTTCATCAGTCCTCCGGTTCCTTGTTGTTGACAAAGGTGTGCTTATTAACACCTAAACTCCTGTAGCGCGCCAATTTTGCAGGAGGATACTCAAAATGAGCAACGATGCAACAACACAAGAAACCAACGTCACCCTGAATGTCCAGCAGTTGGAAGAAATCGTTCGCCAGGTCGTCCGTGAAGAACTCCTGGAGTTTGCCACACAGGAACAGGGGATTTTTCATCTCGATAAGGAATCTCCGCTTTATAAGGATATGGAGAACATTCTCGAACGAAAAAAATCCGGTCAGTTGAAATTTCGTACTCACGAAGAAATTTGGAATGGGTGAATATCGAGCATTTTATGAAGACCGATTCGTCCGAAGCCTTGCTCGCTACTCGAATTTACGCCAACGCATCCAGCGAAGAGTTGAGCAGATTCTCGAGGATCCTTATGATCGCACGGAACGTCTTGGGCGGGTTTCCGGCGGACTAGATTTGCGGGGTTGTCGCAGCGCTCGGGTGGGTAGAAACTTTCGGATGATTTTCGTTATATGTGAAGAATGTCGGCATACCAAGGAGTGTCAGTATTGTTTCTGCGCGGATAGAGAGGACGAAACCGTTGTTTTCTTCCTCCTCCCCGCACAACGACGGTCCCAAGAAAGCCGGCTCGCTCCCGCCATCGTACAAATGTCGCCCGCGCACCCGAGGTCTCAGCCGAGCCACACTTCTCCGCCGGCCTCCTGGCTGCGGTAGATTCCATCGAGGACCGACCCCCATCCGTGCGCGCCTACTTGGAAGGGGCCGGCCGGCATAATCGTAATAGCACTTGCTCTTGTGGGGATACTAAGTTTTTTTGAGGAAAAAAGTCGGAGCAGTTTAATCCAAAGTCTTATTGAAGTCGTATTCTTGGGCTTAGGTTTCCTGGGCGGTAAAACGACCCGTCAAAACGCCGATAAAATGGAATAATCAAACTCGTATCGTACCCGACAATAATAGCTATTGAGACAAAGCCTTGTCAAGTTTTTCCAGAAAAAGTAATTAATTTCAAACTGCCCCACGACCCTCATGCCCGAAGGATCGGGGGACGTATGGACTTGGACGGCGATGGAGGTGGCCTCCAGGCTGATTGTATCCTGGGCAGCGGGCGACCGTACTCAACTTTGTACGGGAGCACCTTGCGCTTACAGGCACACCTGCCCAGGCGGCCGGGTTGACACAAACTATGATATGGAGTGGCTGGCCCGGATGATTGAGGCGGCCTGTCCCAAGCCGAATAGGCCACCCCGGTACAAGATATACCCGAAGGAGCCACTGAAACGAATACGGGTGTGAACTGAACGCGTGTGTGTTGCTTTTTTGGGCAGCTTAAGGGGTAAGTTGGGGCATGGTTCGGGTTTTGATTTTTACACGCGATCCGTCCGCCATGGTTACCAATGTAGTATCTTCTAGATCGGCCGATGATGTTTTCATGGAACAAATAAGATCCGAGTTGATCCGCTTCTTCGTGCCATCCTCAAGCTCAACTTCCACGAAAGCCATAACGCACTCCTATCTTTGTGTGATTAGGGTATCCAACCGTGCATTGATGGCCTCAATGCGCTGGCTAAGCTTGTTGTCCAGGGCCTCAATGCGCTGGCTAAGCTTGTTGTCCAGGGCCTCAATGCGCTGGCCCAACTCGCGGTGAGCTATCTCATTGCGGTCCTCGTACCGCGCTTGAATCTTCCAGATAGAAAGAATAACGACCAGGCCCGTGCTGATAATGGTTATTATTTCCGGCGTCATATCTGTTTCCTCCTGCGCGGGGGATGAATAGGGTGAATATAATACTTGATAAAATGCTGTCAATGTCAATTTGTAGGGGGGGGCTTGACACGACCTTTGACCTATTTGCTGCGATTTAATTCAAACGGGGTCACGACCCGCCTCCGTATAGTCAACGCTTCGAAAGTTAGCGTGTTAACCACCCGCAACTCCTTTCCAGATTCACTATCGTTGAGGCTTTGGTGCATGAATGGGTTGAACAAAGACAGGCTTCTAAGCTCGATTTTATCCAAACGCGCATGGCAGGAGGCCGGTATCCTCCGTACTGTTGATGGTATCCAAGCATCGACAGCCCAGGAGAAACCGATGAGCCCCCTGCCGAAGGATATAATAACGATTTTGTCGCCCTTTGCCCCCCTTTTTTCGAGCCGCGTTTGGCCGCAGGCTCAGACGCTGTTGGTCGGGGCGCTGTTAGCCCCGGGTAAACGCACGGTCAGCGCCGTGTTGGAGGTGTTGGGCTTGAGCCAACAGCCTACCTTTCAAACCTACCACCGGATCCTCAACCGCTGTGTGTGGTCGCCCCTGGCCGGCAGTAAGCTACTCCTCCAGGCGTTGGTGGCCGCCTTTGCCCCCCACGGGCCCCTGGTCCTGGGCCTGGATGAGACCATCGAGCGGCGCCGGGGCGCCCAGATTGGGGCCCGAGGCATCTACCGGGATCCCGTCCGCTCGAGTGGGCCCCACCTGGTCAAGGCTAGCGGCTTGCGCTGGCTGTCGTTGATGCTGGTAGCGCCTATCCCTTGGGCGGATCGAAGTTGGGCCTTACCCTTTATGAGTGTGCTGTGTCCGTCGGCCCGCTACTATACTCAGCGCCAGCGCACCCCCCTCACCCTGTTGCAACGGGGGCAGACTATGCTCAAGCTGGTAGCGCGCTGGCTGCCCACCCGCCGGCTGGTCGTGGTCGCCGATAGCACCTTCTCCGCCTTGGCCTTTCTCGACGCGGTTCGGCCCCACGTGGGGCTGATTACCCGCTTGCGGTTGGATGCGGCCCTGTATGACCCACCACCAACCCGCACGCCGCACACGCGGGGACGCCCCCGCGGCAAAGGCGCCCGGCAGCCCACCCTCCAGCAGCACCTGGACGATCCGACTACCCCTTGGCACCCCCTCACCCTGGACCGGTGGTATGCCGCCGGCCCCTATACAGTGGAAACCTACAGCCAAACGGCGCTGTGGTATCACACTGGCTTGCCCGCCGTGCCCCTCCGCTGGCTGCTGATCCGAGACCCGGCCGGCCGCTTCGCGCCCCAAGCCTTGCTCTCGACCGATGTGCGTCTGTCCCCTCGGCAAATGCTGACCTATTTTCTCCAACGCTGGTCGGTAGAAACTACCTTTGAGGAAGCCCGCGCCCATCTGGGCATGGAAACCCAACGCCAATGGAATGAGCGGGCCATTGCCCGGACCACGCCGGTCATCTTGGCCTTGTTTAGTCTGGTCGCCCTCATCGCCAATCGGCTGGCCCCCAAAAGCGCCTCCCCCTGCCATGCCACGGCCTGGTATGGCAAACGAAAACCCACCTTTTCCGATGCCGTGGCCTGGGTCCGACAACGGCTCTGGCAGGCTTTTTCCAACCTGCCCAACCAACACGACCTGATAAAAATCCCTCGAAGCCTACTCAACCGCTTGATACACACCGTCTCGTACGCTACATAAATGGATAAAGTCGAGCTTAGAAGCCGTCTGAAAACCCTCTGATGTAGCCGCATTTGAACGGGCGTACTCATCGAGCCATATTCAGGTTTCACCACAAACTCTGAACAGAAAGGCTTGTATGATGAGTACACCGCGTATGCAATATGCCACCGATCTAACCGATGCACAATGGCAGCGGATCGAACCGTTGCTGCCCGCGCCGCGCTGGCGGCTTCACGGTCCGGGTCGGCCGCCGCGGGATCGACGCCAGCTTGTCAACGGCCTTTTGTATTTGAACAAGACGGGGTGTCCTTGGGCGTTGTTGCCTGCTTGTTTTGGGCCGTGGAAAACGGTGTATGATTACTTTCGTCGCTGGAGCCTGCAAGGGGTCTGGCCGCTGGTGTTGGATCGGCTGACCAAGAGGGAGCGCCGCCAGAGCGGCCGGGCTGCGATGCCGTCGGCTGGCGTAGTCGATAGTCAGACGATTAAGACCGCAACGCATGGTAAAACAACCGGTTATGACACCGGCAAAAAGATCAAAGGCCGCAAACGGCATCTGTTGGTGGACCCGTCGGGTTTGCTTCGACAGGTGGTGGTCACCGCCGCCGATGTCGAGGATCGAGAGGGTTTGAAGCAGGTGTTGACCCGCTTGAAGGCCGCCGGCGTGGCTCGGTTACGCAAGCTGTGGGTTGATGGCGGCTACCAAGGCGAGGCCATCCGAACGTGGGTGGCCAACCAAAAAAAGACGCACAAAATAGACTTGGAAGTCGTCGCCAAACAAGGCTCCGGATTTACCGTAGTTAAACGCCGGTGGGTCGTCGAGCGCACGTTTGCGTGGTTGATGAATTTTCGCCGACATGCCCGAGATTATGAGGTCTTGACCCGCCATAGTGAAGCCTTGATCCAGATTGCCATGATCCACTTGCTACTTAAACGAATCAAATGAAAATTAGAGTTTTCAGACGGCTTCTTAGTAGATTGAGCAGGACCTTTTTGCGAAAGAATCCATGCTTTCTCGTCCAAGGAACCTGTCATGCCCAAAGTATCCTCTCCGTCGCCTTCGGTCAAGCCCCGTCGCCGTCGTCGTCGCTGCAAGGTCGTGTATCGCGTGCGGAATGGGCCGGCCTACGAGGCGGGGCTTAGAGGCCCTAACAAAACTCTTTGAGGTACTTCCAACAGATGAGAATACATCCGATGTCGAGAAAGGCTTCATGGAGATCACCTCGTCGCTCCCAGCGGACTCGAAGCCGACGGAATTGGTGCAACCATGCCAACGTTCGTTCCACCACCCACCGATAGACGCCCAAGCCGCTGCCGTGGGCTTGCCCTCGCCGAGCCAACACCGAGCCGATGCCCCGCTTACGCAAGGCGCGCCGATGGGCTTGCGAATCATAGGCCCGATCCCCTTGCACCCGATCCGGCCGACGACGCGGGCGGCCGACCCGACCGGCCACCGGGGGTATGCGATCCACCAACGGCAACAGCTGCGTCACATCATGCCGATGGGCCCCCGTCACCCCCGCCGCCAACGGCACCCCTTGGGCATCGGTGATTACATGGTGTTTGCTACCGGGTTTGCCGCGGTCCGTCGGATTGGGACCGGTGTGCGCCCCCCCCCAACCGCCCGCACCGAGGCACTATCGACCACCGCACGAGACCAATCAATCCGGTCGGCGGCCCTCAGTCGGTTCAACAGGATATGATGGACTCTTTTCCAGACCCCGGCTTGTTGCCAAGCGTGCAGGCGACGCCAACAGGTCATCCCCGAACCGCACCCCATCTCTTGAGGCAAATACTCCCAAGGGATACCCGTCTTGAGCACAAAGAGAATGCCGGTCAGCACCCTACGGTTATCCAGCCGAGGCCGCCCCCCTTGGGGGCCAACGGTTACGGGGGGCAAAACCGGTTCAATCAAGGCCCATAACCCATCGTCGAGTAACGGCTTGGCCATCAAAAACACCTCCATATCAAGACGGTAGAAGCAATACCGAAGAGGATAAGAATATAATGAAGCCTATACGCGATTCCAAGGTTTTGTTAGAGACTCTTAAAAGCGTGGGAGTCTGACGGTGTGGTTTAGCCGGCACGTGGTTCCCGCGTGGTATTATCAAGGCCCACCCCAGCGAGGGGCGCAATATACCTTTTCGGATATCGCGCTCCCAACGGCGTTGACGCTGCGGCTTTTGTATGCCTTGCCCCTGCGCCCAACCGAGGGGTTTGTCGCCTCCATCCTCGCGTTGATGGGCTTGACCCTACGGGTGCCCGATCACACGACCTTATCGCGGCGGCAAGCCGACTGGGGGGTCGCGCTACCCAACCAGCCGAGCGGCGAATCAATGCACTTGGTGGTCGATTCGACGGGGCTGAAAGTGTATGGCGAAGGCGAGTGGAAGGGGCGTCAGCATGGCTGTACCAAGCGACGCACGTGGCGCAAATTGCCCTTGGGGGTCAACGAGGCCACCGGCGAAATCGTCGCGCCGACGTTGACGACCAACCGCCCCGATGAGGCCTCCCAGGTCGAGCCGTTGCTTCAGCAAGTCCAAGCTCCCATCGAAGCGGTGGGCGGTGATGGAGCCTATGATAGACGCAAGGTCTTTGATCGGTTGGCCGCGCCCGAACCGGGGCCACCGATCCAGCCGGTTATTCCGCCGCGCAAGGAGGCCAAAATCCAGCAACATGGCAACGCCAACGCCGAGCCGTTGCCCCGCGATGAGACCCTCCGCGCCCTCCGCAAACAGGGCCGGCGAGCGTGGAAAAACGACAGCGGCTATCATCGACGATCCATGGTCGAAACGCACATCGGCCGCTACAAACAGCTTCTCGGAGCTTCTCGGCGACCCCTTGCACGCTCAAACCCTACCCAACCAACAGACCGAAACGCGGTTGGGCTGTGCTCTGCTCCACCGGATGCTACATCTGGCTAAACCCGAATCCTATCCCATCACCAAAAAAGCGTAAACCCAACCCGGAAAGGGCCAACACGGCCGCCCGAGATTCATGCAACAAAGCCACACAACACTAGAACGAAACAGTCGCGCTCATTGAGATCGTCCGCGGCGCACCGAGCCAGGCGGCATTCTCGGTGATGGCGGACAGATAGGCCTTGTCGAGCAGATTGTTCGCCACGATCGAGAACTCCGTCGACCGGAACAAATGGCCCAGCGCCTCGCCTGAGAAACCGAGATATGCGTCCACCAGCCAGTAGGCGTCCGAGTACCAGTCCGCCGTCAGGCTGACACGCCGCGGCGATGTGTACTTGGCCGTTAGTCCCATGCGGAGAGGCCCGGTCCGATCGAGCGAGACGACCCACAGTCTGTCCGGTACGCCGGTGACCTCAGTCCCCGCGATGATATTCTGGCTTTCGTCGACGAGAGGATCACCACTCCCGATATACTCCGAGTTGTTGGACGTGAAGGCGGTGTAGAGCGACATCTGCTGCGGCATCTGCACCGTTGCTGAGAACTCGAACCCGTTCGTGTGGATGCCGCCCGCATTGAAGTAGGCGCCGCCACCCGGGATGAGGTAGTTGGGACCGGCCGGCGTTTGCGGGCCGAGGTAGAAAATCCGGTTCTGAAAGTCGATGACGTACCCAGTGGCACCTAGCGCAATCCACTTCCCCGTGTACTGTAGTCCAACATCGATGTTGGATGCGGTTTCCGGATCGAGGAGGTCGAGGCTCCGTCCCGGCGCCTCGAGGAGCGTGCTGCTGATCGCCTTGAAGTTCTCTGCATAGCCGGCAAAGAGACTGAGGCCTTCGACCGGCGTCTCGTACGTGCCGCCGCCGGAGAAGAGCAGATTCGAATCGGAATCGACCGCCAAGTCCGGGTCGACGCCAAACAAGTCCTCGCGCGACACGTCCACCAGGAACTGCTTGACGCCGCCGCTCAGAGCGAACGGGCCGACATAGAGCGTCTCCTCCACGTACCACTTGAAGACGGACTGCGGGAAGTCCCACTCGTACTGGTGCCAGTAGGCCTGCTCGTCCCACTTGAAGCTGAGCCTCGGATCCAGCATCCGGTGCCAGTCCCGGCCGAGGTCTCGCCGCGAGTCCTCGTACCAGATTCCGGCGCGCAACGCGCTGCCGGCGGCGCCGACGGTGGTGAACCACTCCTCGTCGAGCGTCACGCCGAAGCGGTCCTTCCCGTAGTGGCTGTGGCGGTACGACTGCACCGCGGTGGCATCCGGGTGGCACCCAGGGTCGACCTCCGGGCCGCCCGAGCCGTAGTAGTTGAAGATGTAGGACGACGTGCATCCGGGCGTCGGGCCGACAGCGACGCCGTCCCGGTTCACGAAGCGGATCAGCCCGAGCTGCTCGCCGCCCTGTACCGGCACCCGGCCCATCAGTTCCGATTCCGGTCCGACGCCGTCGTCGGCGACGTCGACGATGTAGGGGGGCAGCCAGTCGCCGCGGCCCCGGTTCCTATGAAAATAGACGCCCACGCTCAGCGAAGTGACGTCGCTGAACCGCCAGTCCGCCTTCAGGTTGGCGAACGTGTTGTTCCGCCGGGTCTGCCAGCCGGGCCGGTAGAACTGGTTCAGGTATGGAACGCCGGGCCAGTCGCCCACCAGGCGGTCCCAACGCGGGTTGGCCCGGAAATCTCCCTCGCCGTAAATCCGCTGATAGGTGTCCTCGTGGATGCTGTCGTACGAGACGTAGCTGGTGAGATCGAGGCGCCCGTGCGACGAGACCAGCTTG
Organism: Candidatus Latescibacterota bacterium; assembly: GCA_965219385.1. GTDB lineage: Bacteria > Latescibacterota > UBA2968 > UBA8231 > UBA8231 > CBDCNM01. The sequence continues at coordinate 865,472 of CBDCNM010000002.1, forward strand.
GCTGCGACGTGCTCCCGCTCGTTCCGCGCCGAACCCTGCACCCAGTCGGTCGCCTCCTGGCGGACCGCGGCGATCCAGGCGCGGGTCTCGCGGGCGAAGAGCGACCCGGTGTCGACGCGCATGGAGAACCGCTTGCCGTCGTTCTCGCCGATGGTGGTCGAAGCGGTGTAGGTCCGCTCGGCCGCCGGATCGTCCGTGATGAAGTTGAAGGTGCCCCCAAGCGCCTCGACCGACCGGGAGACGATGTCGGCCGTTCCCTGCGACACTTCGACACCTCCGAGGTTCATCGGGTCGAGGAACCGGTTCGCCTTGGCACCGCTCCAGTAGTCAGACGTGCCGTTCGGGAATCCGTCGATGGTCGTGCCGATCTGCGCGTCGTTGATGGTCACCTGGAAGCCGCGCACGGCGACGTTGCTCGACCAGTCGTCGAAGCCGTACGAGTCCCCCTCCTGGATGGATACACCGGGGAGGTTGTCCACCACCGATGTCACGCTGGTGATGTTTGACTGCTGATACTTCATCGGCTCGGCGACGACGTTGCTCGCGAAGATCCGGGACGCCTCGGCAACGACGCTGATTTCCTCGAGTCTGACGAGGCTCGGTTCCAAACGGACATCAAGAGTGGTGACGCCGGGACTTATCGTCAATCGCCGCGTCCGGAATCCCACAAAGGAAAAAACCAGAATGTCCTCCAGAGACCGAAGGTCAATCGAATAGGCCCCGTCCCGGTCCGTCACCGCCCCGATGAATGTGGCCTCAATGACAACCGTTACGCCCGGTAAGGCCTCACCGGTTTCATCCGAAACCACGGTACCTGAAACCGTAATCTGACCATGGGCATCCTGGGCTGGTTGTATAACGAAGATGATTGCGACAATGGCGCTTACGAATTTCATGAGGCCTCCTGCTTTTAAGTTTCGTTGGGGTATGAACCGGTCCCGACTGTCCGCTTCAGCCGGGACCGGCCAGGTTTCGCGGGGCCATCTCAACCGGTAGGCTGGCCCCGCGGTACAGGCTGAACGATCCAGCCTGAAGACTTTTCAAGTCATCTCCTCCATTGCCGGGTCCCTTTCGCGATTGGAAGGCGCCGGCGCCCGTCTCGGCAGAGCGAGGCCAAACAAGGGAGATGCACCTTTCACGCCCCCGTTCGTCTTCCTCCACCCCAGCGTCGTGGCCGGCTCGACCGCCCAATGGATGGTTTTACTGAGCGTCTCTCGCGACACGGCTCGACAGGCTTGGCCGGCTCGTTCTCGGCACCCTCTTCCCGCTTGCGAAAGCGGCGGAACTCCAACGGATAATGTTTGGGACTTATATACTTGACTAAGCAAATCCCTGATCTGTCAATGTAACCCATTGCTATTGAAGGTGGTGTGCACATGAATATGGGAGGACGAACATTCGGGACAATTCATGTCAAGTAGTTCCATCGGCTTTGCCTCCATAGGGAAAAGGAAAACGCTGGAGGCAAAACATAGTGAAATATCATATTGAAATTCAACAATCCTAGGGACGCTTATTGCGCCCCAAGAAAGCGCTGAGTCGCTCCTGGGCTTCGGGCCGGGGGACACAGGCGGCAAGTATATCCGCCTCCAGTTCGACCGCCTCCTCGCGGCTCCTGACCCGCGCCAGGGCCTGCACGGCGTGGGCCATTACAAAGGGGTCCTTGGCGCTCAGAACCCGGGCCAGATCCATGACCTCATCCATCAAGGTATCGGTGGGAACCACCCGTTGCACCAGGCCGATGCGCTCGGCCTCCCGGGCATCGATCCGCCGTCCGGTAAAAATCAGCTCCCGGGCCCGGGCCCGACCGATCAGAGCCGGCAGGCGGAAGGTGGCCCCGGCCGCGGGCAGCCAGCCCAATTCGATCTCGGGCTGCCCCATGCTGGCATTGTCCGCGGCTATCCTCAAATCGCAGGCCAGAGCCAGCTCACAGCCCCCGCCCACGGCGTGGCCGTGGATGGCGGCTATGGTGGGCCGGGGAAAATCCTCGAGCTGGTTGAAGGCCCGGTTCTCCAGCAGGGCCAGCTGGCGCACTTCCTCTGCCGGCCGGTCTTTCAATTCGCTTACATCCGTTCCCGCGCAGAAGGCCCGGCCACAGCCGGCCACGACCAGAACCCGCAGATTCTCGTCCTCGGCCGCCTCCTGCAGCTGGACCTCCAGGTCCGCGTAGAGCGCCTGGTTCATGGCATTGAGAACCTCGGGCCGGTTCAGCCGCAACAGGCCGATGTTGTGGTCTGCGGAGAAGAGGATGTGGCCCGCCACAGCCGCTCACTCGTCCCTGGAACCAATCCGGGTCCCGGTGAGGTGTTCGGCCGCCTTGCAGACCGCGGAGAAATCCTCGCTTCCGGCCCCCAGGCTGCTGGCCAGGGCGAACATCTGGTAGGCCACGGCAGAGATAGGCATGGGCACGTTCATCTCCTTGCCCAGGCCCACGGCCAGCCCTACATCCTTTTTCATCAGGTCGAGCATGAAGCCGGGGGTGAACTGATCTTTGAGGAGAAAGTCGGCCACCCGCATCTGGAACAGGGTGGAGTTGCCGGAGCTGACGCTGATGACCTGGCGCATGATTTCCGGATCGGCGCCGGCCTTGATGCCCATGCACAACCCTTCGGCGATCATGGCCATGTTGACCCCGCCGATGACCTGGTTGACGATCTTGACGGTCTGTCCCACCCCCAGGGGACCGACGTGGAAGATGTTTTCCTTATTGCCCATGGCGGCAAACAAGGGCCGGCAACTTTCGATGTCCTCGCCGGCCCCGCCCGCAATGATGGTCAAGGTTCCGGCAATGGCCCCGACGTCGCCGCCGCTGACTGGGGCGTCCACCACCCGCACCTGCTTTTTGGCCGCCTCGGCAGCGACCTCCTGGATGGTGAGCGGCGAGATGGTGCTCATGTCCACGATGAGCTTGCCGGCCGAGGCGCCTTCCAGCACCCCTGCCTCTCCCAGCACGACCTCCCTTACTTCGAGATCGGCGGTGACGATGGTGACGATGATATCCGTTTGTTCGGCGACGGCTTTAGATGAATCCGCCGCGGTGGCACCAGCCTCCTCCATCTCGGCGATCACTTCCGGCCGGCGGGCGTAGAACGTCAAGTCGAACCCTGCCTTGAGCAGGTTTTTGGCCATGGGCTTGCCCATGATCCCCAGGCCGACGAAACCAACTTTTTCCATGGAATCTCCCCTTTTTGGAATCCGTTTGACTACCCTTTTGCGTCCCTGACTTCTACGGGCACAGCCTCCAGCAAGTTAGTCCAGGCCGCGGCCAGGTCCATCACGTCCCCGCCGCACACCACCAGAGCGCAGCCCGCCTCCACAGCTGCGTCCAGCAAGGGACCCGGGGTGATGAAAATGCCGGTCAACTTGCCGGCCTCCCGCGCCCGGCGCATGCACTCCAGTACGGTCTCGACCACCGCCGGATGATTCGGCTGACCGAGATACCCCATGCTCATGGACAGATCGCCCGGACCGATGAATACCCCCGACAAACCCTCCACCGCGCAGATTTCATCCAGGCTCTCTACGGCCTTGAGGGTCTCGATCTGGGTGAACAAATGGGTGCGGGCATTGGCCCGGGCAAACGCCTCTGCAGGCGGCACCAGCCCGAAGCCGATGCCCCGGGTCCGGGTATTGAATCCGCGCCTTCCCAGAGGCGGGTACTTGCCGTACTCCACGATGCGCCCGGCCTGGGCCTCATCGTCGACCATGGGTACCAGGATGATCCGCGCCCCTACCTCCAGGGCCCGCAGCACGTGGTGTCGCTCCCCATCGGGCAGACGCACGATGGGCAATACCCCTCCGGCTTCGGCTGCCAGGCACAGGTTCTCGATGCGCTCGAAACCAGCCGGTCCGTGCTCTACTTCGATCCAGATGGCCTCGAATCCTACCTGGGCCGCCAGCCCGACCAGCAAGGTGGACCCACTGTTGATCGTCACGCCACGGATCCTCCGGGGCCGGCCTTCTGCGTCTGTGAATACGTCGTCCATTGGATTGTGACCGGCGATCACGCCTCGTTCTCGAGCCAGTCGATGGAGAAACGCGCCACCGTCAGCCGGTCATAACCGGCGCGCGCCTCGTAAAAGCAGAGGATGTACCCGTCGGCAGTAACCGCCAAATCGGAATAAGCCGCCGGCCCTGGATCCAGCACCCGCCCCAGTGGCCAGGAACGGCACTCGTCGCGGCTCAGCCACACCTTCAGACCGGTGCGCCGGTCGGTGCAAATCGGATGGGCGAGCAGGACGCGCTCGGCATCGAAGCGCACCACGCTGCCCTGGCAGGAAGGCTCGGGAAGTTCGGGATGGTATTCGACCTTTGACCAGGTCTCTCCGCCATCCTGGCTCCAGGCGGAGGCGCGGCACAACCGCCCCTGACGGCTGCGCATGTTCATGTACACGGCGCCGTCCATGGTCTCCACGGCCTCGCACTCGTCGGAGGCATCCACCATCATCCTGGCCCCCCTCTGCCAGCTCTGGCCGTGATCATCGCTGAAGAAGGCAATGGAGGACTGCACCTTGCCCCAATTTGGCGGCGGGTCGCGCCAGGTCGCGGGCCCGGGGCTCTCATCCACCCAGGAGGGGATCAGCAACCGGCCGCTGGCGAGCTGAATGCCGTGGCCTGGCCCGGTGCCCAGGTAGGACCACGAGGGCGCCTTCACTTCCGCGCTGACCTCCACGGGTTCGGACCAGGTCTCGCCCTCGTCGTCGCTGCGGCACACAAAGACCTGCTGGTTGTCCTTGCAGAAGGGTAGAAAAACCGTGCCGGTGTGTCCATCTACCACAGGGCAGGGATTGCCGCAGGTGCGGTCTCCGTCCGCTACCACCATCTGTCGCGGCTCCCAGGTGCGGCCCCCATCCAGGCTGCGCCGCAGCAGGATATCGATCTCGTCGTCGTCGCTTCCGGTATGCCGGCGCGCCTCGCAAAAAGCCAGAACCGCGCCGCCGGGCGCGACGACCAGAGCCGGGATGCGGTACCTGGCGTAGCCCTGCTGGCCGGCGGTGAAAAGATCGCTGATTTCCACCTGAATCCTCCCAAAGTCCGTCGTTTTGTGTATCGCCTCCTCAGGCCAGGGACCGGGTGTGCCCTCGGACCTCCTGTTCATCCAGCATCTGCCGCACTTCCCCGACAACCCCTTCGACTACAGCATTGAGGATAAAACCACCCTTGGGTATCGAAGCGAGCTGGGCGCTGTCGTAGTTGACCTGATCGGCGCGAATCCGCTGGGGAAACGCCACCATCGCAAAGGAGGTTTCGAATTCGCCGGCGTGGCCCGCGCTGGTATCCGATTCCAGGTGCTCCTCGAAAAGGGAGGCCGGACAGGTCTCCCAGTAGGTCACGTACCTAACCCCCAAAGCGCTGAGCCTGTGGGTCTGCTCGGGGGCCTTGGGCTCCAGGTTTTTCCACTTGTTGCCGCCGTGTCCGTTGAGCACCATGACTCTGGGAACCCCCAGACGTTTGAGGCTATGGCAGATATCGTACACGTGCTCCAGGTGGATCTCGGGCCGCACGGTCAGGGCCCCACCGCGATTCATGTGGTGCTCGGAGACCGACATGGAGATGGTCGGCGTGACCAGGACCCGAGGATAAAAGCGCATGGCGACCCGCTCGGCGATTTCGGTGACGCTGGCGGTATCGTGGATCATGGCCAGATGGTCCTGGTGCTGCTCGCAGGCACCGGTGGGCACGATCGCCGCCTGGACCACGCCTCCTGCGATGGCGGCCCCCAGCTCCTTGCGCGTCAGTTCCCCCAGGAATACGGTTTTGACAGACATGGTAGCCTCACTTGCCCCACTTGCGCAACTGCCGTTTCCAGACCCGGTCTATCTCTCGCCGGCAGGCCTGCACATCCTTCCAGCGATCCCCGAACACCGACAGGAAGTAGCCCCCGGCGATCTGCTCCGGACAGACGAACATCTCGCGGCCCGGCGTGGCCGCTTCCAGCCAGCAGGCAATCACCTGCTCGGCGAACTCCAGCCAGTCCAAAAACTCGGGCGTGAGCTTGCCTTTGGCGTCCAGGGCCGGGACTTGGGCATGGTGCCCGTTGAAGGGCCTGAAGTGGAATTGCTGGGCGTACTGGATCAGGTCCGGGCGCTCGGCCAGGCGCTCCCAGTAGGGCGGCGCCAGGTGCTTGATCACGGCCGGGTGCGAAAAATCCCAGGTCATCTTGAGGAGGCGTTTCTCGGCTTTTTCAAACCCCTCGGCCAGGGCATAGGCCTTCTCCGGCGTTTCGGTACAGGTATCGCGGTGCACCTCGATGGCCACGTCGAACTCCAGCTCGTCGGCCGCGGCCATGACCCGCCGGGCCAGGGCCACGGCCTTGCGGGTAGGGGTATCGTGGTCGAGCATCTGCACGTTGACACAGCGGGCGCCCAGCTCTTTGAGGGCGGTGAGGGTGGGCACCACATCCTTGGCGTTTTCCATATCGGTGGTGGCGGCAAAGACCAGGCCGGAGTTTTCCACCTGCTCGCGGTTCACCATGGCCTGGCGACCCAAAAACCCGTCAAAGCCGGCCTTTTTGATGCGCTTCAACTTCTGCTCCACGCCCCATTCGCCCTCTTTGCCACCGTAGTCCATCAAGGTCCCCAGACTGCACATATGGTAGATCTTGGGCTTTTCCACGCCCTTCTTTTTCTTAGGCATGATATCTTCTCCTCGTTGAGATTTTTGCGCTATTCCTCGAGCTCGCCCGCAATCCGCTTCAGGTGGTTCGCCCGCGGCTCGCCCGCCCGCCTCAGGGCGGCCTCCGGCACCTGAATTTCCGGCAATAACTCGGGAGCGGCGCGCACGAAACCCTCGGCGTACTCGACGCCGCTGTACCAGCCCATGTGGCCGGCGCTGATCTCGATCCGCTTTTGAGCAAAGGCCTTGGTGTGGCCCTGGCTGCTGAAGAGGCTCTCCGCCTCTACCCTCTGTTCCTTCCAGGCCGAGATATCCACGTAGAAATCGATCTCGTCCGGCATGAAATAAACTCCTGGATAGTAGGTCGCCGCGATAGTGTGGGGGCGCTTTAGGGTCTCGTAATTGGGGAGTGAAGCCAGCATCTGTGCTTCCTGAATGGCAAAAGCAGTATCCTTGTGGTCGTCGTGCGTCCCGGTGGCCATGCCGTGCCGTCCTTGCAGGAAGGGGCTTTGAGTGATCAACACGTGGGGACGAAGCTCGTAGATGATATCCCGCAGGATCTCCACTGCTTCAGGGGTCTTGCGAAAGGGTTTGTCCGGGCAGTTGAGGAGGCGCACGTCCTCCACCCCGAACAGAGCACAGACCTGGCGGATCTCCCGAGCCTTTTGTTCGGAGTAATCGGCCTCCGACTGATTCATCACGGCGGGATCCCGTTCTGCTTCCGGCTTTATCAGTTCGTCGTGCAGCCGCTCGTTGTGGGTCTGAGCCCCAGTGGTCATGCTCACGAACGTGACCGCGTCGCCCCGGGCGGTGTGGACGCCGCAGGTGCCGGCGCAGTGGGTAAAGTCGTGGGGGTGCGCTTTGACTACCAGGATGTGCAGGGGCGCTCGCTCTTCTTCCATCCAATACCTCCTTGAACAATCTAGAAGCCGTCTAAGAAGCCTTGCTCGCTCGCGCTTGGGCCGACGCCGGTCATTCTGTTAGGGACTCTTATTTGAACTTCGCGGCAAAAACATACCAGACGGACGAGGTGGCGTCAACCTAAAAAATAGTTTTTCCTATTCCTTGCTTGGCCTCGCTGGCCGCTTTCCAGGCCGTCCCCAGGAACTCCATCTCGCTGCCCACCGTAATCCAGGTGGCCCCCTCTGCCATGGCCCCGGCCACCTCCCCGGGCGAGGAGACCAGGGTCCCGTAGTGGATCCGCCGCCGGCCACACACCGTGCGCACATGCTCGATCAGCTCGAGGATCCGCGGATGGTCCATCTGCCCGGGAATGCCCAACTCAAGGCTCAGATCCATCGGCCCGATCATCACCCCGTCCACTTCGTCGGACGCCACCAGCTCCTCGAGCCGGTGGATGGCATCCCCGGCCTCGACCTTTAAAAACAGGGCTACGTCGTTGTTGTAGTGCTCGATTTCCGCGACCATGGGCCCTCCCTTGTAGAGATTGTGCCCGGCCGTGCCGCAACGCCCCCGCTTGCCCCGGGGCGGATAGCGCACCGCCTCGATGGCCAGGGCCACCTCCTCCGGGGTTTCCACGTGGGGGATTACCACCCCCGAAGCCCCCAGATCCAGAACGTGGCTGATGGCGTGGGGGGTGATATCCCTGGGCCCGACCAGAGAGGCCATCCCCGCCAGCCGCGCCACCTGCGACAGGTCGTGGATGGCCTCGGAATCGTGGGCCCGGTGTTCCAGGTCGAAGAGCACATAGTCGAGCCCCGCGGCAGCGGCGATTTCAATGGTGGCGATGTCGCGGCTGTACATCACATAACTACCTATCGCCGTGCCGCCCTCGGCCCATATTTTTCTGAGAGGATTTACGTTCATGTCGTCTCCTGAGCGTGGAAAACCCCACGCGGAAAGTGGTTGAGGACCTCGACCCCGTCCGCCTGCACGTGACACAGATCGGCGATGGGATTGATCAGGACATTGGTGCCGGGCAGCTCCAGGCACACGTGCAGCACGAAGACATTGCCCGGCTGGAGTTTCTCTTCGCTGCCGGTGATGAGGAAGGGCATCTCGGAGTAATCCAGCCCCTGGCCGTGGCCGATGCGCCCCCCCTGGATCCTGTAGCCCTGGCGCGCGGCCGCCTCGTCGGCGATGGAGACCATCTCGCCGATGGCCAGCCCCGGCTCTATCGCCGCCAGGACTTGGTCCTGAATGCGCAGGTTGGCCTCGAGCAGACGGCCGCCGCTGGACCCCAGTTCCGGGCCCAGGGTCCCGGCGCGGTCCGACTGGATCCAGTAGCCCTTGTAGACCACGTAGGCGTTGAGGTTGATATAATCGCCGCGATGCAGCTTCCAATCGTGGGACTTGATGGAGAGCTTGCCCTTTTCGAGGTCGCCTCCCGGGGCGCTGTGTATGCAGTTGTAGACCAGGTCGGCGCCCTGGCGCCGGGCGGCGAAATCCATCTCCGCGCTCAGCTCGTACCCCCACATGCCCTCCCTCAATACCTCCATCATTCTCTCGTAGCAACGATCCGAAAGGGCGGCCACCTGTTTGAGGATCTCTACCTCCTGCGGGGATTTGATGCTGCGCAACCGGGCCACGATATCGGGTGCTTCGGCCAGCCTACCTTCCAGGGAGGTTTCCAGATCGTGGTAGATGGTGGCCGGCATGGCTTCCACGCCAGAGATGCCGATGGGTTTTTCCGCCCGCCCACCTTCCCGCAGGATCTGGTTGACCTCGCCCCCAAAGGTCCGGGCGCCCTGGCTGGCTTCCTCCCCGCCGACGCCGGGATCAAAGGCGCCCGCGATGGCCCGGGGATCGGGGGAACTGACCAGGCGCACATCGGTGATCCACGAAACCTCCTGGATCTGTTCCAGCATGTACTCGACCCCCGGCACCAGCAGGATCGCCTCGGCCTCCCGGGTCACCACCACCATGGCGTCGGTGATGCGGTCGAGGTTGGACCAGTTGGTCAGGTAGCCCACGTGGCCGGTCTGGGACCACTGGTGGATCCGCGGCGCCGAGTGGACCACCACGGCTCCCAGGTCGCGTTCAGCGGCGAATCCGGCCACCTTTTTTATCCGCGCCTCAAACTCGGATCGCGGCACTTCGCATTCGTTCTTATTCCACATAGCTCCCTATAGCTCCCTCCTGGCAAACGCAGGTGCGGCGAATCATAGACCTCGGGGTTGACGCACCACTCGGGCCTTTGTCCGGCCAGCACCGCCTTCAGGTCCCGGCACACCGAACGGGCGCAGCGCGCCTCGGCGCCGGCGGTGGAGGCCAGCACGTGCGGCGAGCCGATGAAGCGCGGATGCGCAAACAGCGGGTGACCCAGGTCGGTGGGCGGCTCCTCCGGGAACACATCCAGCCCCACCCCGGCCAGGCGCCCCTCCTCCAGGGCCTGGTGCAGCATATCCAGATCCTCGATCAGGGCGCCACGGGCAAAGTTGACCAGGTAAGCCCCCTTCTTCATCCGCCGCAAATTCGTGCGGTTGATCAGCCCCGCGGTCTCGGGCGTGGATATGGCGTGCAGGGTGACGATGTCCGCCTGTGCCAGCAGCTCGGCTAGCCCCAGCAATTCCACCTTCAGGGCCGCGGCCCGGCCCGGGTCCAGGTAAGGGTCGCAGGCCACGATCCGCATGTCGAACCCCCGGGCCCGTCTGGCCACCTCGCGGCCGATCCGCCCCAGCCCGACAATGCCGAGGGTTTTGGCGTAGAGTTCGTCGGTCCGTTCCGTTATTCTGCGATCCCAGTGGCCCTTGAGCAGGGAATCGTGCCAGTAGAACAACTGCTTGGTCAGGGCCAGGATCATGGCCAAGGCCGCCTCGGCCACGGCCTCGCTGAGCAGGGGCGCGTAGACCACGGGCACACCGCGTTGGGTGGCCGCCGCGATATCCACGTTCTCATACCCGGCGCCGGTGCGGCTGATCACCAGCAGATCTTCGCCGGCATCCATGATCTCCCCATCGATGGGCGCCGGGCCGCGGGTGATCAGGCAAATGGTGTCGGGCATCAGATCGATCAGGGTTGGGCGCTGGTCGTTTGCCGCCGTCACCACGGGATGGAGCTTGCCCAGCTCGGCGTAAATGATCGGATCGATCGGACTTGTGACCATGATGCGGTGCTGCTTGTCGGGCATTGAACGAGATACCTCCTTCCTCAAGCCGGCATGAGGCGGCCCGAATGCGCCCGCCCCACGGCTGCTGTTTCCGCCTGCCCGCCGGAAATCACCCGCCCGCCGGCGTCGATCTTTTCGGCCACATCTCGGGGCGTGGCACCAGTCAAAAAAGCCACGCCATGGGCCGCGCAGGCCGCCTGCACCCGCGCCTCCACTGCGGCCATTTCCTCTGGCCAGGGCCGCGGCAAATTCAAATAGCCCAGCGACATGCTCAAATCGCCCGGCCCCATCTCGGCAAAGCCAATCCCCGGCACCGCCAGAATCTCCTCGATGTGCGGTACGGCCCCCACCGACTCGATTTTGAGCCCCAGCAATAACTCGCCCGCCGGATTGAGCGGATAGGGATCGGCCCCGCGGATATAGCTGTCCCGATCCACTCCCCACACTGCCATGGCCCCCGATTCGGAGCCCACCCCGCGGCGCCCCCGTCCCAGACCAGGGCCCACCCCAATCTCGTTGAGCGGATAGCGGCAGGACTCGACAAAGGCCCGCACGGCCCCGGCCGATTCGGCCTGACACAGGAGCAGGCCGTGCGCGCCCCGGCCCAGGATCTGGCGGCACTGCCAGGCGTTGTAGCGCACGATCTCCTCGGAGACGCCCTCCACGGGCAATTCGACGATGACCGCCGGGGTGCGATGGCCGCTGCGCGTTGGCCCGCCGTCGACCAGCCCGGCCATATAGCGGTCCAGGCCGGCCATGTCAAAGGCCCCGTGCTCCATGCCTACATTGATGTAATCGGCCCAGGTGCCCGCATCCTCCAGCCCCTGCTCATAGGTCAGTACATGGCCCGTATGGGCCCCGGTATAGTAGATGGGCTGGTCCTGCGCCAGCAGTTCGACCGCCCGGTTGACTCTGCTCGCCATATCCTCCTCCTTTCCGGTCGGCATGTTCTCGAGAGATATTCATAGCAAACCTGTCGGTGATGGTCTATTTGCCGCTGATCCATTGATGCTGGTGGCCGGTGGAACTATTATCTCAATCAAGTTTGGTGAACCTCAATAGGAGCTTTAAGAAGGTTTTCATCAAGCATGATCTCTTCCTTTCGCTCGGCAGGTGCGGTCTTCTTCTGGCAGAGAAGATACGCTCCGGAACCCGGATTTACAATTTTTCCGTGACTTGCGCAGTATCGTCCTGTATTTTATATCCTTTGTCAAACAACCCCAAGGAGGATGCGTGAATTCGTTGAATTTCCAACCCCGGGTGCCGGTATTCGACGCCAATATCGGCGTGGGGCACCGGCACAACCGGCCCGCTCCCTTTGAGGCGGCGGCCGGGCTCGGCAAAGAAATGCAGCGCCTCGGCGTCGAGCGGGCCCTGATCTACCACGTGCAGGGCGAATCCATCAGCCCCCTGGACGCCAACCAGGCCCTGGAGAGCTGGGCGGATGCGGAGGGCCGGTTCAGCCTGCAGTACGTGGCCGGGCCCGGAACCAGGTCCCTGTACCAATTGCAGGCACTGCACGCTGCCGGCAAGCTGCACAGCGTGCGCCTGAACAACACCGACACCCCCCGCAACCCCTTCGCAGAGTGGCTCTATGGCGATCTGCTGGAGTGGCTGAGCGCCGAGCGCATTCCCCTGTGGGTCTCGCTGGCCGATTCCGTCACCACGGAGGTGATAACCGCGCTCAAACCGTTTCCCGACCTGGTGTGCGTCCTGGTGGGGGCCCACTACACCCACGCCTTGTTCGTCCGCCCCCTCCTGCAAAATCTGCCCAACGCCTACCTGGAGTTGAGCCGCTACGAAGTCCTGGGCGAGGTCGAAGCCCTGGCGGATGAATTCGGCCACGAGCGCCTGGTCTACGGCTCGTTCTATCCGCGCTACGCCATGGGCCCCATGCTCTACTACCTGCACAACATCCCGTTCAGCGATGCCGAACTGGCCGCCATCTGCGCCGGCAACCTCGAGCGGATTCTGGGAGAGGGAGGAAAACATGATTGACGGCAATCTGGTGATAGACTTTCACGGACACGTGGGCAAATTCGACGACCTGCTCGCCTACGACGACGCGGACACAATGCTGCGGGCCATGGACGCGGTGGGCATCGACAAATCCTGCCTGTTCAACATCTTCCACCCGGAAGGCCAGCGCGCCAACGACCAGACGGCCGCCTTTGTGGCCCGCCACCCGGACCGCTTCGTCGGCTTTGCCTACGTCTCTCCGCTCAAGCCGGAGTGCATCGTGCCCGAATTGGAGCGCGCCCTAGACGACCTCGGCCTGGCCGCCATCAAGCTCTACCCACCCTATGCCGGCATCCCCTTTGACCAGCCCGAGTGGGATCCGATATACCAGTTGGCCCACGAGCGCGAGCTGGCCGTCATCCTGCACACCGGCCGCGAACCTGCCTCCGAACCCAAATACCTGCTCGGAGCGGCGCCGCGCTTTCCCGGGGCCAACTTCGTCGCCGGCCACAGCGGCAATTCAGAGCCCTACCGGAGCCAGGCCATCGAGGCGGCCCAGCGCTACCCCAATGTCTACCTGGAAACCTGTTCGACCTTTCGCACCCCCGGCGCGATCGAAGAACTGGTGGAAAAAGGCGGGGCGGATCGGATCCTCTTCGGCTCGGACACGCCCCTGATGGACCCGCGCCCACAGCTGGGCAAGGTCCTCACCGCGGATATCAGCGCTGAGGCCAAGCGCCTGGCCCTCGGCGAAAACGCCAAACGCTTGCTCAAGCTTTAAAAAAAGGAGATTTCATGACGACCTACCGCGTGGCGATCCTGGGCTGCCGCTCCCGGGGCACGGCCGCGGCCCGGGCCTACCACGCCCACCCGCGCACCGAGGTGGTGGCCCTGTGCGATCTGTTCCAGGAACGCCTGGATACCCTGGGCGACGAACTGGGCGTAGCCGACCGCTTCGACGACCTGGACAAAATGATCACCGCAACCCGGCCCGATATCGTGGCCATCCCGACCGGCACGGAATTTCACTACGAACTGGCCATGCGGGTGCTGGAATACGGCGTCCACATCGATATTGAAAAACCCCTGTGCGTCGACCTCGAACAGGCCGATGCCGTCGTGGCCAAAGCCCGCGAGAAAGGGGTGCGGGTAGCGGTACACCACCAGGGCCGCTCCGGCGCCCTGATGCAGGCCGTGGGCCAGGCCCTCAACCAGGGCCGCATCGGCCGGGTGCGCTACCTGAGCGGCTACGGCAAGCACTACTACGGCGGCTACGGCCTGATGAATATCGGCACCCACCAGCTGAACAATATGCTCAAGGTCGCCGGCCACTGCCGCCGGGTCGCCGGCATGGCCCTGACCGACCAGCACCCCATTGCGCCCGCGGACGTGGTTCCTTCCCCACTGGGCATGGGCACCATTGCCGGCGAATACATTACCGTCAACCTGCACTTCGACGACGACGTCACCGGCGTCCTGCGGCAGCACCGTTTCCCCACTCCGACCCGTCCTGCAATGGAGGTCTGCGGCACCGAAGGCCGGCTGCTGTGGACCGAAACCGGGCTCAATTTGGGAGGCGCCTGGTGGCTGCCCCAACCCGAATACAGGCCCGACGGCCAGCACGATCAATGGCAGGCCCTGGAGCCAATTGTTCCGGAGGGGTACGATCCCGACTCCTCCGCCCTGGTCGATGAATACTGCTTTGTCGACGAGTATGTCCGCGCCCTGGACCAGGACCGCGATCCCGAGTGCAGCGGCGCCGAGGGCCACCACATTGTCGAGATCATGATGGGAGCCTTCGAGTCGGCCGCCTGCGGCCGTACCATAGACCTGCCCCAGCAAGACCGCGAGCATCCCCTGCGACGCTGGCGGCGCGAGCATGGTCTGTCCGAAGATCCCGAGCCCAGGCCGCGGCCCTATGAAGAATGGTTGGCGGCTGAAGACGAGAGGCTGGGGCGCACTGCCGGGAGTTAGCCCGGGCCGACACCAGCGTTGCAAAGCACTGAAAATCCATTTCAAACTGGAGATCATACCATGGCAAAATACCGCGTCGGCGTCATCGGCTGCACCGGAGTAGGCACCCACCACGCATCCGGACTGGAGGGCCTGCCCAACGCCGAACTGGCGGCCGGGTGCGACCTGTCCCAGGAAGCACTGGACAAGTTTGAGGAGACCTATCGGCAAAAATGGCCGGACCTGGCCCTCTACACCAGCCACCAGGACATGCTGGCCGCTGCCGACCTGGACATCGTCACCGTGGCCACCTCGGACCACCGCCACGCCGACCTGGTGGTCGATGCAGCCGGTGCCGGCGCTCGCGGCATCTTCTGCGAAAAGCCCCTGGCCACAAACCTGGCCGACGCCGATCGCATGATCGAGGCCTGCGCTACCGGCAACACCATTCTCTCCGTTGACCACACCCGGCGCTGGCAGCCCCTGTGGCGTCATACCCGAGAAGAAATCGTCGGCAAGGGGGCCATCGGCTCGGTGCAGTACATCATCGGCACCCTGAGCGGGCCGCGCGCCATGCTCTTCCGCAACGGCACCCACCTCATCGACTCGATCTGCTACTTCGCCGACTCGGCTCCCGAGTGGGTGATGGCCGAACTGCAGGAAGGCTACCAGGACTACGCCGAGTACCGCGGCGACGGCGGGCACGACCCGCGGACCGAGCCGGCCGCCAGCGGTTATATCCATTTTGCCAACGGGGTGCGCGGCTTTTATCCGTGTGCTTTCAAAAGCAGCGGCGCCAGAGATTTCCGCCTCGAGATCATGGGCTCCGAGGGCTGTGTCTTCATCGGCAATGATGGAGCGAGTATCCATAAAGAGAGTGGAGTCGAACCGATTCAAGCCCCCGAGTGGCCGGTCGAGGGCATACCCGCCGGTGTCCAGGAACTGGTGCGTCTGGTGGACCAGGGAGGGGAACCAGTGTCCTCCGGCACGGAAGCCCGCAAGACGGTCGAAATCATCATCGGCTTCCTTGAATCCCAGCGCCGGGACAACGCCAAGGTCTCCATCGCCTCCCTGCGCGACCAAGCCTAGACTGTTGTGAACTTTAAGCTATTGCGTATGCTTGCAGTGAGTTTTGCAGTGGGCGTTGTGCGGCGTAGGTTGCGTCGTGTCGATAGGGGCCGCGGGAGCGACGACGACGGCGGGACTTGACCAGGGGCGGGGGATACAATATTGGGGCCTGATAGGCTTCTTGGACGAGCGAGCATCGGTTTTCTTGCTCGTAAATCATGCCCAATCTAATAAGAGGCCCTAACAAAACTCTTTGAGGTACTTCCAACAGATGAGAATACATCCAATGTCGAGAAAGGCTTCATGGAGATCACCTCGTCGCTCCCAGCGGACTCGAAGCCGACGGAATTGGTGCAACCATGCCAACGTTCGTTCCACCACCCACCGATAGACGCCCAAGCCGCTGCCGTGGGCTTGCCCTCGCCGAGCCAACACCGAGCCGATGCCCCGCTTACGCAAGGCGCGCCGATGGGCTTGCGAATCATAGGCCCGATCCCCTTGCACCCGATCCGGCCGACGACGCGGGCGGCCGACCCGACCGGCCACCGGGGGTATGCGATCCACCAACGGCAACAGCTGCGTCACATCATGCCGATGGGCCCCCGTCACCCCCGCCGCCAACGGCACCCCTTGGGCATCGGTGATTACATGGTGTTTGCTACCGGGTTTGCCGCGGTCCGTCGGATTGGGACCGGTGTGCGCCCCCCCCCAACCGCCCGCACCGAGGCACTATCGACCACCGCACGAGACCAATCAATCCGGTCGGCGGCCCTCAGTCGGTTCAACAGGATATGATGGACTCTTTTCCAGACCCCGGCTTGTTGCCAAGCGTGCAGGCGACGCCAACAGGTCATCCCCGAACCGCACCCCATCTCTTGAGGCAAATACTCCCAAGGGATACCCGTCTTGAGCACAAAGAGAATGCCGGTCAGCACCCTACGGTTATCCAGCCGAGGCCGCCCCCCTTGGGGGCCAACGGTTACGGGGGGCAAAACCGGTTCAATCAAGGCCCATAACCCATCGTCGAGTAACGGCTTGGCCATCAAAAACACCTCCATATCAAGACGGTAGAAGCAATACCGAAGAGGATAAGAATATAATGAAGCCTATACGCGATTCCAAGGTTTTGTTAGAGACTCTAAGGAGTCTGTCTTCATTGAGCGGCTTTATCGAAAAGGGAGCACGAATCCATGCAACAACACCGATCTTAATTGCAATCTGGGGAGTTACAAACAGTACCTAACTCTCGGTTTTATTGCAACTTAGGCCATTTTCTCTCGCCTGACCAAACACAAGTAACAACCTCCCACAATGCCAACACTCAATCTCAAACCCACACATAAGCCCGTCAAAGCATACTATGAGTCGCTCGCTCAATTTGATCGGCTCGGCATCACGCATGAAACCGCGGTGCGCTCGGCGTTTCAATCACTGCTCGAATCGTGCGGACGGCAGTTTAAGTGGACGCTCGTATCTGAACATTCAATTGCTCTCCCGAAGAATAAGCGGATTTTCGTCGATGGTGCGTTGATTGACAATTTCAACTTGACGCACGGCCATTGGGAAGCGAAGGATATTCACGACAACCTGCCAACCGAAGTGCAGCGCAAGCTCGAGGCGGGTTATCCCAGTGACAACATTCTGTTCCAAACGCCTCGACGGGCAATCCTTTGGCAGAACGACGAGCATATTCTCGACGCCGATCTGACCGACTCAACGAAACTAATCGAGACGCTCCAAACCTTCTTTGCCCACCGTCCGCAAGAGATCGCCGAATGGGAAGAGGCGGTCGCGCAGTTCAAAGACAAAGTGCCCGACATCGGGCGCGGGTTGGCAGAGTTGATCCAGAAGGAACGACAGACCAACCGTCGGTTTACCGCCGCCTTTGCAGATTTCTACGAGAAATGCCGTCAATCCATCAATCCAAACCTCTCTGAAGCGGCGGTCGAGGAGATGCTCATTCAGCATCTTTTGACCGAGCGGATTTTCCGAACCGTCTTTAGCAATCCTGACTTCGCCCGCCGCAATGTCATCGCCAATGAGATCGAAAAGGTCATTGACGCGCTCACATCGCAGTCATTTAGCCGTCGTGATTTTCTCGAAAGTCTTAACCGCTTCTATGTCGCAATTGAGCGGACGGCAGAAACCATCAACGATTTTTCACACAAACAGCATTTCCTCAACACTGTTTACGAGCAGTTTTTTCAAGGCTTCTCGGTTAAAGTCGCCGATACGCACGGTATCGTCTATACGCCGCAACCGATTGTCGATTTCATGGCAAAAAGCGTTGAGCATATACTAAAGACCGAGTTTGACCGATCGCTCTCTGACGCCGGTGTTCACATCATCGACCCCTTTGTAGGGACGGGCAATTTCATCGTCCGCATGATGCGAGAAATTCGCCGAACCGCGCTTGAGGACAAGTACACCGCCGAACTTCACTGCAACGAGATGATGCTTCTGCCGTACTACATTGCGTCAATGAACATCGAGCACGAGTTCTATGAGGCAACGGACACTTACCGGCCATTTGAAGGGCTATGCCTAGTGGATACCTTTGAGTTGACAGAGCCGCAGCAAATGGCATTGTTTACGGAACAGAATGCGGAAAGAGTTGAACGGCAGAAGGAAACCGAGATGTTTGTAATTGTCGGGAATCCGCCTTACAACACTGGACAGGTCAATGAAAACGACAACAACAAGAATCGGAAGTATGAGACGATGGATGGGCGGGTGGCGAGAACCTATGCAAAAGACTCCAAAGTAACGCTCAAAAATAAACTCTCCGACCCGTACGTGAAGGCGATTCGGTGGGCAGCGGATCGGATTGGAGATAAAGGGGTTATCGCATTCGTAACGAACAGCAGTTTTCTCGACGGTGTAGCGTTTGATGGGATGCGGAAACACCTCGCAGACGACTTCGACGCGATTTACATTCTCGATTTGAGTGGGAACGTGCGCAAGAATCCTAGTCTCTCAGGCACAACGCACAATGTCTTTGGAATTCAGGTCGGGGTGAGCATTAATTTTTTTATAAAAAAGAATGGTAATACAAATTCCGAATCTAAAATTTTCTATGCCTGTGTTGATGAGTTTTGGCGTAAGGAGGATAAATATCGCTATCTCGATTCAAAGAAGCAGCACCGAAAGATCAAATGGAAACGGATAAGGCCGGACAAGCAATATACATGGCTCAAAGAAGGATTCCACGCCGAATTCGAGACCTTTATACCGATGGGAGCTAAAAAAGCGAAGACAGGAAAAGGTGACGTGGTGGATGTGATATTTAAGATCTATAGTCTTGGTGTTAGTACTAACCGTGATGCTTGGGCTTACAACTTCAACCGGAACACGCTCACCGATAATATGGAGCGAATGATTGATTTCTATAATGAGCAAGTATTTAAATGGAAACGTCTGTCTATCGGTCAAACAAGACAGGGAAATCAAGAGGCAAATGTTGATGACTTTGTGGATTATGACGACAATAAAATCAAGTGGAGCGAAACACTTAAACGAAACTTGGAGAAAGGAAATATCGCTTATTTTTCGCTTGAAAAAGTCAGGACATCACTCTATCGTCCTTTCACGAAATCTAATCTCTATTTTGGCCGATTGATAAACGATAGGGTGAGTGTTTTTCCTTCCATCTTCCCTACGCCCGAGACAGAAACGGAGAACCGAGTGATTATGGTTCCAAGTGCTGGGGGACGCACTAATTATTGGTGCTTTTGCACAGACATAACTCCTAGTCTAACGCTAACATCCATTGATGGTGCTCAGTGCTTCCCCTTCTACACCTACGACGAGGACAGCAATAACCGACGAGAGAACATCACCGGTTGGGCGTTAGATCAATTC
Organism: Candidatus Latescibacterota bacterium; assembly: GCA_965219385.1. GTDB lineage: Bacteria > Latescibacterota > UBA2968 > UBA8231 > UBA8231 > CBDCNM01. The sequence goes on from CBDCNM010000002.1 coordinate 884,997, forward strand.
CGCTCGCATTACCAAGACGATGCAATCACCAAATGGGACATCTTCCATTACGTTTATGGCCTGCTCCACCACCTGGATTATCGAGAACGATATCAGGCGAACCTGAAACGGGACTTGCCACACCTTCCTTACGCCCCGGACTTCTGGGCTTTTGCGAAAGCAGGAGCACAGTTGGCAGAAATCCACGTCGGTTATGAGGAGCAACGCGAACATCCGCTTAACTTCATCGAAAACCCAGAGTTGCCGCTCGATTGGCGCGTGGAGAAGATGAAGCTGTCCGAAGACAAAACGCAGATTGTTTACAACGATTTCTTGACGCTCGCCGGGATTCCAGCGAAAGCGTTGGACTATCGGCTTGGAAATCGGTCGGCGTTGGAATGGATCATCGATCAGTATCGCGTCAAGAAAGACAACCGGAGTGGCATCATCAACGACCCGAATAGTGAGGATAATCCGAAGTACATCACCAAGCTGATCGGGAAGGTGATTGAGGTGAGTTTGGAGACTGTGGAGATTGTTGAAGGGTTGCCGGAGTTGGGATCAAAATAGAGGTAAGGAGGAAATGATGAGCATTGATTTAGATCGAAAACGGCTATCGCAAGCCAAGATGCTGGAAAACATGCGGTGTGACCCGAAGTTGACCGAGATGAACAAGATGAACAAGATGAACAAGATGATTGATGTCTACTTTTCATCCTACAAGTCGGGTAATTCGGATTCCGATAGCAGTATTGTTATCTATTGTGCTTTGATTCCATTGGATGGGATTGATCGAGTACTTTCTTCTCCTAGTTGGGACCTTCGTTCGGGTGATGGTATGCCTAATGCTTCTGTGTCTTATGGAAGCGGAGAAAAGAGAGTTGAATATCTCCGGTACGGAGTTAAAAACTGGGTTGAACCTTTGGTTTTTTGTCGCGATTTCTATGACCTATATGATGGCTATATGGAAATATGCGAGGAGTTTCGCCTTTTCCACAATCTATATCACGACAGAAAGACGGATAAATACATCAAGATTGATGACGAGGGCAATGAATACACTGTGGCTGTTGTGGAGCCATACCGCGTCCAGATAAGGCTCAAGGAGATTCGTCAGTTCTTGGCAATTAAGGAGATGTACCTATCAATCCAATTCGATTGCCGAGAACATTCGACGTATTCTCTGAAAGAATTCGGACTTGAAAAGGGAGAAACGCATCAACGGAATAGTTTTATGCGTTGGTGTCATGGCTATGGTGATTGGGATTTAGCTAAATATAAATCTTTTAGTAGGTTGGTTGGAAAGCGACTTATTAAGCCCCTGCCGAAATCCCAGAGCGGTTTATGGGGATTTGCTGAGGAACCTCAGAAAAGGCATATCGAATTTATCATCGGTGTTGACGAGAACGGAGATGAGATCACCCACACATCCGACCCGGATGCTCTGGCAAATTATTTTGGAGCGAATCCAGATGCGTCCCATTACCTTACCCCTGTGCATTTTCGCAAACAGGTTTTAGACAAATACTACCAAGAGTCCAGTAAATACTCCGTAGAGGATTCAGTCCTGTCGTGTGGATACCTGTGGGGCCTGAATATTGACAACCATCACGACGATAAAGTCTGTGCGTGGTTGGGCGATCTTGGACGAGACCTTCCTTATACAGAACAACTACACTGGCGGGCGCACAATATTCCACCCAAAGGCGGTGTGAGTAAGACCTATTTTAAGCGTCAAATTTTGGCCGAGTTCACAGATTCAGATCGACCTGAGCACTTGTTCAGGCAACGTTATCAGGATTTACAAAAGGCATGTAAAGAATGTCTTGGTTGGCAGTTGTTGTTGCCGCTGGACCCTGGTGACGATTACCATTTCCAAGGCTTGAGAATTCCAGCCACTGATGAGCAACGCGATTTTGATGCATTGGTCTTGAGCCTCACAAAGATACTCATTGATTCCTTAAATGAAAGGCGCCTAAACACGCTGATTCCGGACGATCAGAAAGCGAAACTTAAAGAAGGTAGCATTGCACGTCTTGAAGCTGTCCTTAGTTCCCGCGATGTTGAAGGTGCCGCCAACTGCGTTTCTTTTTTAAGGAACCTTCAGAGCCTGCGTTCCAGTAGTGCCGCACATCGCAAAGGTCGCCCCTATCAAAAAATTGCTAAAGACTTCGGCGTTGAGAGTCAGAGTTTACGCGATGTGTTCACCGGAATTCTCCAGCAGGCTTTAGATGTTCTGGATTACTTCATTCTTCTTGTGCAGAGCGGCCGAATCGACCCTGAAATCATTGAACAGAATAAAATAGAAGAAGGATACGCTATTCTCGGTGAGTTGGTTGGATTCTGCGAATCGGATCGAACCGATGGATCTATCAACCATGATGAAGTCATCTATGAATTGCGTTCAAAACCATGATTTTTGTCGATACTGGTGCCTGGATTGCCCTTTCCGATCGCAGGGATCAACGTCATAAGGACGCTTTGAGAATTTACAACAACTTAGCACATCAGAAAGCTCGGCTTTTAACGACAGACTATGTGATTGATGAGACCACAACTTGGCTCAGATATAGAGTGAATCACCCGGTAGCAGTTAAGTTTTTCGACTTTATTGAACGCGCTGGAGAAACAGATGTTTTAACCGTCGTAGAAATCGATAGAACCCTTTTTCAGAAAGCCAAGCGGCTTTTTCGTCGATACGATTCTACAAAGTTATCATTTACAGATTGCACCAGTTTTGCGGTTTGTCAGACGCGTAGAATCTCTGAGGCGTTTGCTTTCGATCGGCATTTTACGATAAGGGGGATAACTTTGCTTAAGTAGTCCGTCTCGCCTAAGCCGTCAAGGCCCGGGCGCGCAGTTGGTCCCCAATAAGGTGCTTGTAGCGAAACATCTGTGAGAGTATTCCTTGAATCAGATCAAGTCGGAACGAAGGATCGCCGCATCCGTGCCTTGCTGGAGAAGGAAGGCTGGCAAGTGTCTCGCAGGCCTCGAAAACCACGGCTGCCGCATCCAGTCCAGGTACTCCGTCATGTCGAAAGACCGGGCGTAGCGGCCAGGCGCGGGAAGCTATATGCTTGAGCAAGGACGACGGCTATGGAGCCAAGTGCCGGACAGGGCCGCGAGCAAATTTCGGGCGTAGACGGGCTACCGGCTGACAGGACGCCTCCTGCACCAGGTGGAGGTTCGTCCGCCCGGTGATCACCCCCAACAAGGACGGGGTCAACGACCAGGTATACATCGAGTACACCGTACGTGACCAACTACCTCAAGTTCGACCTGAGAAGACCGCCCGGAGGCGGTGGAAAGTGCCTCTACAAAGGCCTCCACGTCTTCTGCGGTCCCGGATATGTGGATCGGCAGGCGGACCGGCTCTACCGCAACAAGGGCGATGGGAGCTTCGCGGATATGAGCGCCTCCACCGGCGTGAGCGCCCGGTCTCTTCCGGCGCTGGGAGTGGTCTTCGGCGACTTTGATGCGGACGAGGATCTGGATATCTACGTGGCCAATGACGGGGAGCCCAACCTGCTTTTTCGCAATGATGGAGCCTGGCGCTTTGCCGAAATCGCCACCCGGGCCGGGGTGGCCTACAGCAAGGACGGCGGGCACGACCCGCGGACCGAGCCGGCCGCCAGCGGTTATATCCACTTTGCAAACGGGGTGCGCGGCTTTTATCCGTGTGCTTTCAAAGGCAGCGGCGCCAGAGATTTCCGCCTCGAGATCATGGGCTCCGAGGGCTGTGTCTTCATCGGCAATGATGGAGCGAGTATCCATAAAGAGGATGGAGTCGAACCGATTCAAGCCCCCGAGTGGCCGGTCGAGGGCATACCCGCCGGCGTCCAGGAGCTGGTGCGTCTGGTGGACCAGGGAGGGGAACCAGTGTCCTCCGGCACCGAAGCCCGCAAGACGGTCGAAATCATCATCGGCTTCCTTGAATCCCAGCGCCGGGACAACGCCAAGGTCTCCATCGCCTCCCTGCGCGACCAAGCCTAGAAAGGAAGACGCGTGAGTAGGTGGGAAAAACGGGGATGGCGGCGAACGCACCCGGCTGAGCAACAAAATGATCGTTGTCGAGAATCGGGAGAATCCCTACGAGATCGGACGCCGGGAACAGGGATGAATCACCGTGCGCTACCAGGCCCGGACACATCCTGCGACACCTGCTCCACCTCCTCCAGCAGACGCCGCCGCACCCGGGCAAAGTGGGCCTCATCCCGGGTGAAGTCGGTGAGCGAGCGGATCAGTTCAGCGCACAACGCCCGGCTCCGGGCTCCTCCGTCCCGGCGCCCTCGCGCCAGCAGGTGCAGCAACTCGTAGTCCTCGATGCCATCGCGCAGATTCTCGAGTCGCATGGTGGTAATGGGCCCCTCCGGGCCGGCATAGAACAGATCTCCCGCTCCATTGGCGGTCTTGAAGGAAGCCGGATTCCAGTTGGTCTTGTTGTTGCCGTCCACGCGCATGAGTTCGTTCTGGACAGGCGCCCGGATCATGGTGTAGTAGAGGAACCCCGGCACCTGCTGCTGGTACATCATCCACCACAACAACCGCGTTTCCAGAGCCGGGTATTCAGTGTACCAGTTGACAAAAGGATGTGCTGTAAGCGCTATGTAGCACCACACCTCGCGCCCCCGCAACCGCGCCGTGGCCGCCGTGGCCGCATCAAAGGCCGGGATCTCCGGCACCCAGATATCCACCACCTCGTCCAGCCCGCTCTCAAGACCGTATCCGGGATCCTGCGCCGTGGTCATGGTCTTCACGTCCGGATAGCGCTGCTTGAGAAAGCCGAAGACCCGTTTCAAGTGGTCGAATTCGTCGACATAGGACTCGTCGAAGCCGTAGATATAGGCCCGCTCGACCAAGCCCTGCCGTCGCAGCTCTGCCACGTACGGATCCAGTACCCCGGCAACCCGCTCCAGATCCTCCTGATCCTCGACCTCCTGGGGCTTCATGAACATCAGATTGAAGGCATTCAAACGCCCGCGCTGCGCCAGGGAAGTCACCATCTCCAGGTCGGGTGGGGTCCTGCGGTAGAGGTGGTCGACATTGATGCGGTGGTCCGCGACAAACTCCTGGTAGCGGCGGTAGAGCGCGGGCGGCACCGCGCCGCCGTAGAGACGCTCGAGGGCGTGATCGTAGATGGAAAAGGCCGTGCGCACCGTCGTGGTATCGGGCAGGGTAGCCCCGTACACCCGCACCTCCAGCGGCAGGGCCCCGGCCCTCTTGCCCTCCATCCAGATGCCCAGCCGCCCCCTGTAGCGACCCGGCTGGGTATCCGGCGTCGACCTCAGCACCACCCAGATCGGCATGCAGGCGCCCGGCTCAGCCCGCATCTGCACAGCCGGCAGCAACGGATCGGGCCACCAACCCACGAAGTCTACCGGGTACTCTTTCGGCTTTTCCGTGTGCACGTACCCGACCTGGTAGACCGCACTCCCAGGCGCGGGAAAGAACGCCCCTGTCTCCTCATGCCGCATATCTTCGAGCGCAAAACTGAACCCCACCGGATCGATGCGCGTCAGGAAAACCACCTGGACTGCCGCGTACTCGTTCCGTGCCATGTCTACCTGCAAGGACCCCGACGGCGTCCCGGTGATTTCCTGCCACCCAAACACCTTCTGGTCAACCCGTGGGCGGCCGTGCAACAAAACCTTGAGGGTTGTGGGCTCTTGCCAGGCCGCGATCCGCGGACGCAGCTCCAGGGGAATCACTTCGAAGTGGCCGAGTCGCCGCTCCAGCGGTTCGGCATTCCAGACCGTATCCGTTACTTGCAATACTACTTCGTAGAACCCCAAAGGCAATTCCCCACCCTCCCAACTCCACCGCAAGCGTTCCGTCTCCTCTGCATGGCGCCCGGCAATGCCGCCCCACTCATTCAGCACCTCGATCCGACACAGAGCTCGGCGGCCCAGTTGCGCCCGGACCTCTATCTGCCCGCCGTGGAAGGGATCTAGGTACAACTCCGCCTCCTGGAGATCCAGCTCGTGGGCCTCCAGGCGGATATTGCTCAGATCCAGGGTGTAGTCCTGCGGCGGTTGCCTCATGAACGGAGCAAATTCCGCTACCTGGGCAATATCGATCTCGGCGGCCAGAGGCGCGATCTCGACACGGCAGGTATGACTTTGTTGCGGAGGGATATTGAAGAGCCGCCTGGCGTGGAGACCATTCGCATCCTTCAGGCGCAGTCTGAGCATGGCCGGCTGGGAGTTTTGATTGTAGACCTCGAACAGCAGCCGGTCGTAGCGACTCCAGTCCTGCGTAGAAAAACCACTCCGGCCGTACTCCAGGAAGGCGGCTGGCCACTTGCTGCGCCACAACCGCCAGCGCGGAAAGCGGAGTCGGGCAGCGCCTTTATCCCCGGCGAGCAACTCTCGTTCGACCTGCCTGAACTCCCACGCCTCCAGGGCATCGAGGGTGGAAAAATCCTCCAGCTGCAGCAGGGCTACCAGAGCTCTGCCGTCGCCCTGTCCGCACAGGGCCAGCAACACCACTAAGGCAAGGGGTAGATACACTTTACGCAAAGCGCTTCACTTGCGAATGCCCGGCTTGATGGTGCACGCCGGACAGACCTTTTTCAGGTGTTCACGCCGTATCTTCCACAGATCCAGGGCCCGCACCAGCTGGGAGTCGGCCAGGCCGATCTTGCCGTGGCGCTGCAGTTTGCGGCGGTCCAGGGTCTGGTCCATTTTTTCCAGGGGCACCGGACAGGTGGCTGCCCGCCAGGCCAGCCCTGGCACGTCCCGGACCTGGCCGTCCGGGGCGACCACTTGGCCGGTGTTGCCGAAAGGATCCAGACAGCCGCACGGCACCGACATCTCGGCCACGTGGTAGGCCGTGCTGGCATCGTGTTTCACCCCCAGCGAGAGGAGGTAGCCACCGCCGTGAATCAGCCGGCCGATCGGACTGTCCTGGGCCCAGATGCCCACCTCCAGGTGGTCGCTGCAGTAGGCTTCGGCCCGGGCCCCGATGGCCGCCACCGGGTGAGTAGGGTGCAGGCTGCGCACCGCTTGGGGCCGGCGCCACATGGCATCGGGGATGGCGCCGTTGGTCGTGGGCGTGGCCATGGGGTTGAAGACCTCGCCACCGCGGTGATTGAACGACGGCATCATCAAGGTTCCCCGTCTGCCGATGGTCGCCAGCAGCGCATCCACCACGGTATCGGCGCCACCCTCCACCGGGCCGATCTTGGACAGCGAGCTGTGTACCATCACGTCCATGCCGGGCTCGACCCCCAGCGTCTTTAAATCCGCTGTGAGTTGCGCTCGGGTGAACATCTTTCCGGGCGCCATCAGCTCCACGTATCCCAGTTCGGCGTGGGCCTCGAAGTAGTCTACCACCTGTTCAATGCGCCCCCGGGTCTTTTGTCCGGCTCCTCTTTGCCCCGCGGTTCCAACTTCCTCGCCGGCGATGGCCGTGGCGATCTGGGCCAGGTTCCTCTTGCCGTCCGCCCAGAACAGGGCCCAGGCCGACAACCCGGTGGCGCCGATCCGGGAGGCTATGGAGGGCGGAGTGTTGTGGCGGTCCGGCGACAGCGGGGCCGTTCGGCGCGGCACTTGCCTGGCCGCGGGTGGCACCCGGCGCCGGCCCTTTTCCGGGCGTCCTGCTCTGCGGGCAGCCTGCGCCACCTCCTGCTCGCACTCCGAAATTTGCGCCAGGATCTCGCTGCGATCCCCGCCCCACATCCAGCGCTTGAGCCGTTCCATGTTGGCGTGATGCGCGTCCTGCAGGTAGCGCGTCTGGTCGGCCGCCAGCTTGCCGCGCCCCACGTCCAGCTGCCGCAAGCTCCGCCGGGTCTGGGACCTGGCCAGTTCCACCACCTCGCGACTGCCCGCATCGGCCAGGAAATAAAGGTACCCGGCCATGGCCGCGGCACAGACCTTCAAGCCGCCAGGACTCAACAGTCTGAGGGTGTCCCCCGAGGAGTGGTAGGCGTCGAATCCCCGGCCGTTTTTGCGGTGGTGGGTGGTGATCCAGGGACACGGAAATCCGTACTGGGGATCGCCGATAAGGGTGTCCGAGGTGGACATGAAGGGCTCCAGGCTGAGCCGGTACCCGGGGTTGTGGTGCCGCAGGGTGGAACGAATGATGGCCGCGCCCACCCAGTCCACGAATCCGGCCGACATGGGGATGGTGGAGTGCCACTCCAGGCGTCCGTCGCAGACCTCGGGTCGAGATCCCACGGTATCGATGACCACCCCGGCCATGGGGGGCTGCAGCCGCGGCACCCTCTCCAGGTACGGAAAGAACCCATAACACTCGTAGGCGTTGAGCAGGCGGATGGTGCGCCGGGGCCGCGGCAACTGCCCCCGGGCGATCAGGGTCTCGAAGACCCGCGCCATTTCTACGCAGATGGATACACCCGAGGCATTGTCAACGGCTCCGGGCTCGGCGCTGTGGGCCAGGGCCCAGACCTCGTCCTGGGGGTCGCCGCCCCCGCGGATTAGGCCGCTGACCACGTCGTGGGTCCCTACGTACTTGGGAGCATCCACCCGGGTGTGCAGGGTCAGGATGCCGTGCCGGCGCACCCGGTGGCGCAATCTAGCACCCTGGTTGGCGGAAATCACCAGCCCCACCAGGCGCGCCGTGGCCCTGTCCGCGGGCAAGCCCCCCCAACCGAACTTGGTCCAGGCCAGCGCATCCGGCAAGTTGGGCACCGGAAAATCCGTGATGACCCCTGCCGCCCCCTTGTTGGCCAGGACCTCGGTCAGTTCTCGCGGCGACAGGCAAGTCAGCACGGTCTTGCCCACCAGTCCGTCCGGCGGCAGCGCCCGGATTTCCTCTTCGGAGTCCAGTACTACCAGGATACTGGTGGTGCCCTCCTCCGGCGTGGCCGCGGTCCACTGGACGACGTGCCAGGGATTTCTCTCGTAGTCCAGCAGGCGCCGGCGCCGGGGCCGCACCACGTCCACGGTGGCGGCACGCACGTCCTGGGCCTCGTGAATGATCCAGCGGCCGGAGCCGATCCACCCCCCTGTCTGGATGCCTTCGACCTCAGCCACGGCGCCGGCTTCTTCGTAGTGCCGCACCAGAGTCCGGGTGGTCTCGTGAAAGCGATCAAAAGAGTTCCAGCGATCGGTTCCCACCACCTCGGCCGCGGTCTTTACCAGCCGCCTCCCACGGATCTCCCGCAGCAGCAATCGCAGGACTTCCCGACAGAACTTGCTCAGTGAAGGCGGTGTGCGCACGGACATGGGTATCCTTCCTTATCGGTTCAACTTTGGGGACGCACCCCCGTCTACTATCCTCTCTTACTCCCAACGTCACGGGTGAGGCGCGCGTCGCCTCCCCCTCTTATTTTGCTCCTCTCATGCCTGACGAGTGTAACGACCTCCGGCGTGGAGATGTCTGCCTTGATAGAGGGGACGTCCAGTGGTGACGTGGGCGTGCTTTCCGGCACCAGGGCATAGGTCCTGCCGTCTTTTCGGCGTATGAGGACCTTGCCCGTTAACTCGGCTTCGTCGAGCACGCTGGAGAGTTTCTGTCTGGCTTCCGAGTAGGTGTATACCTCCATCCTACACCTCCAGATTAGCGAGGTTGACGCCGAGTCTGTCCGCGGCGCGCCTGAGTGGTCGGTCCAGGGTTAATAAGGGCGCCCCGTGCCGCGAGGCGCAGTCTAAGAAGTAGGCGTCGTATGCATACGCGTTTACTTCGGCCGCGAGGGACAGGACATTCGCCATGTCGCCGTTCACGTACCGCAGCGGGATGCCGGCGAGAATCTCCAGACTCCGCTGGGCATTCGCAACACCACCCCGACGTTGTTTTATCATCGCCGCGAAGGCATTGCCGACTTTCCAGGGGATGGAACCGGGACCGATGAGCGCGTGACCCGATGTAACCATGACAATCGCGTCTCGTTCAGGCTCAGCTAGGATCACCGCGATGAGCGCCGACGTGTCGATCACAATGTCCATGATGGCCTCCTCTAAGTACCACGGACAATTGTACAAACGGCGCCGGAACTGTCAAGGGCCAGAACGGCTTCGAGGTCAACGGCGCGCAGCGTCCGTTGCAGCGAGTGGTTGGGCGGTATATGAATTCAGCTTGCCGTTACCAGGGCTTCCTGTGCTTTGCGAGGCAGTTCGACGAGAATGAAATGAGATTCGGGATACAAGTAGTCTTCCCCGGGTTCGTCTACTACGCTCAAATACCCCTCTTGAGCTGCTTCCGAAATCGCTTGACCGACTAACGATAATACGCTTTTATCTACACTAAACGTCTTGCTTCTGATCCGAAAGGTCGATCGTCCGATTCGTGCACAGACTCGAGAGCACGGCGGACGACATTGGCTGGGATCACATGGTCCAATGTAATGCCAAGATCGAAGTTCAGGTCGTTGTAGTAGGTGAGGACCTCCTCGCAGGTGTAGGGCGATTGCGCTTCGGCAAGGTATTGAAAGGCTCCACAATCGCCCATGACTGGCACATCAGGGGCAGGCGGAGAATGAGCAATAATAACGAATAGTTACGGAAGATTGACTTTGTTCTCTCGAGATGGCCCAATTAAGGGTAATCCTTATTATGGATTCCAGGAGGATGGGTGCCATGGCCAACATCACATTGAGCGTCAACGAAGAAGCCATCAAGAAGTCCGTAGGGGTGGCGGTCGACAATAACACGACACTGACGGCCATGGCAAGAGGCTTCCTGCAATCGGTCGCCGAAAGTAACGTCGTTAAAAAAGGGAAGCGGTTGAATAGCTGCGGAGGTCGTAGGGTCTCGCATCTGGAAACGGGACGACCTCTCATGAGCGCTAGGGTAATCCTGGGATTCACTGATCGTGTCCGCCGCAGAGCGCGCGGGTTGCCAGATCATCCTCTCCGAGGCAAACCAGTTATCCGTCAAACAGTCATCGCGTCGATCATAACAACGGTAGCATGGGCCCTCAGCGTCCAGGGCGTCAGCCACGGTCAGTCGCTGGCCGAGGAGGGCAAGATATACTGGACGGAGGCGAAGGACCTGGGTTGGATCCAGCGGTCGGCCCTGGACGGGTCCAACGTCGAAACCCTCCTCACCACAGAATTGAAGATGAATCTAGGGCGCCTCGCCCTGGACTGGGTCGGAGGCCGGATGTACTGGACGGAGGCGGACTTTGACACCGAGTGGGGGGGGGTCATCCGGCGGTCGGCCCTGGACGGGGCCAGCGTCGAAACCCTTGTCACCGGCCTGCAGGCTCCACACGACCTCGCCCTGGACGTAATCAGAGGCCAGATGTACTGGACAGACTGGCGGGCGGGCACCATTCAGCGGTCGGCCCTGGACGGGTCCAACGTCGAAACCCTCCTCACCGGCGTAGAGGGTCTAGCCACCATCGCCCTGGACCCGGAAGTGGACTGGGGAGGGTACTACTCGGCCAAGCCGGCTGCCAAGCCCGCTTACCACATCCCCATCCCGGACCCCGCTACCAAGATGTACTGGACGGAGTGGAACGGGGAATCGGAGACGGGCACCATTCGCCGGGCCAATCTGGACGGGTCCAACGTCGAAACCCTCCTCACCGGCATTGGCAATCCGGTGGGCATCGCCGTCTTGGTAGATTGGGGCGCGATGTACTGGGCGGAGGGGGACACGGGCACCATTCGCCGGGCCAACCTGGACGGGTCCAACGTCGAAACCCTCGCCACGGACGTAGGGGGTCTAGGGGGTTTCGTCCTGGACCCCTTCTATGGGGTTATGTACTGGACGGCCTGGGACACCAGGACGATCCGGGGGGCCTACATAGGCGGGTCCAACGTCGAAATTATCGTCACAGAAGTAGAGCAACCCCTGGGCATTGCCGTAGCCCCCTTCGCCGGCACGCTGTACTGGACGGAGCGGGACTCGAACACAATCCAGCGGCTGGACCGCTCAGGCCAAAGAGCCGTCGTGCTGGGCGTAGAGGGCCCGGAGGGCATCGCCGTAGACGCCGCCGGGGGCCAGCTGTACTGGGCGGACAAATGGACGGGTGCGATCCGGCGGGCGAATCTGGACGGCACCGAGGTCGAAGCCCTCGTCAGCGGCGTAGAGACGCCAGAGGACCTTGCTTTGGACCTGGTCGGAGGCCACCTGTACTGGACGGAATGGGGCCCGGGTACGATCCGGCGGGCGGATCTGGACGGGGCCAACATCGAAACCGTCACCGCAGTAGCAGGTCCGAAAGGCATCGCCGTAGACGCCGCCGGGGGCCAGCTGTACTGGACGGCCCGGGTCGGTTCTCGTTTCTCGGATGCGGGTGGCATCCAGCGGGCCAACCTGGATGGGTCCAACGTGGCAACCCTCGTCGCGGGCTTGGGGGATCCAGAGGGCCTTGCTTTGGACCTGGTCGGAGGCCACCTGTACTGGATTGACGGGGGGGTTATCCAGCGGGCGGACCTGGACGGGGCCAACGTCGAAGTTCTCGTCACTGGCTTGGTGCGGCCGGTGGGTATCGCCCTGGATGTAGTAGGGGGCCAGCTGTACTGGGCGGACAAATGGACGGGGGTTATCCAGCGGGCGGACCTGGACGGGGCCAACGTCGAAGTTCTCGTCAGCGGCTTGGTGCGGCCGGTGGGTATCGCCCTGGACGTCACGATTCCCGATGCGGCGCCCTTCACCCGCACGGCGGTGAAGGCTACGGTGCGGGGCGGCGCGGTCGAGGACTTGAGCGTCGAGTTTGCCCGCGCCAGCTTCGGCCGGCCCCCCCACTACGCCTATAGCGCTACCACCGACGCGGCCGGCCGGCTGGAGTTGACCATCTCCAGCACGGACCGGGCCGGTGTCAGCGGCTACTACCAGGCCCGCGCCCGCAACGGGGCGGGCGAGGTGGTGGGCCGGTGGTACAGCATCTCCCTCAAACAAGGCCGGCGTCAGATCCTGGAGCTGACCCTGGGCGGTGGCGTGCGGGTGGTGGCCTCCGAACGGCTGGGCGAGCCCACCCTCGACCCGTGCACCAACGGCGTCGCCGTGCCGGATCCGCAGGACCACCCCGGTCTGGTGGAGGACTGCCGCGCGCTCCTGGTCTTTCGCGACACGCGGGATTGGGGAAGCGACCTGGACTGGAGCGCCGCCACGCTCATCGCCTGGTGGGAAGGCCTCCAGATCCGCGACTTTCGCGTCACAGGGATTTCATTTAACCCAAGGGATTCTCCCTTCATCGAGGGTCCGATTGCGCCGGAGTTGGGTCAACTGGCAGAGCTTAGAGGGTTGAACCTCGCCGACAACGCGTTGACGGGCCCCATTCCGCCGGAGTTGGGCCAATTGATAAACCTCACGGAGCTCGACCTTTCCGACAATGGGTTGACGGGTCCGATTCCGTCCGAGCTGGGCCGACTGACAAAGCTTAGAGGGTTGAACCTCTCCATCAACCAGTTGACGGGCCCCATTCCGCCGGAGTTGGGCCAATTGACCGGGCTTGGGTTCTTGAACCTTTCCGACAATGGGTTGACGGGTCCGATTCCATCCGAGCTGGGCCAATTGACCGGGCTTTGGGCCTTGTACCTTTACAACAACCAGTTGACGGGTCTGATCCCGCCGGAGTTGGGCCAGTTGACCGGGCTTTGGGCCTTGTACCTTTACAACAACCAGTTGACGGGTCTGATCCCGCCGGAGTTGGGCCAGTTGACCGGGCTTCTGCACTTGTACCTTTCCGACAATGGGTTGACGGGTCCGATTCCGTCCGAGCTGAGCCAGCTGACCAAGCTCAAGATCCTACGCCTCGGCCACAACCCGTTGACCTGCGTACCGGAGGAGTTGGCCGGGTGGGTCGACGATCTGCCGGTCTGCTCAGAAGGCCCGAGTGCGTCCGATACCGTGGTGGAGGCCACCATCCTGGGCGCCGTGGTCGAGGACTTGAGCGTCGAGTTTGCCCGCGCCAGCTTCGGCCGGCCCCCCCACTACGCCTATAGCGCTACCACCGACGCGGCCGGCCGGCTGGAGTTGACCATCTCCAGCGCGGACCAGGCCGGTGTCAGCGGCTACTACCAGGCCCGCGCCCGCAACGGGGCGGGCGAGGTGGTGGGCCGGTGGTACAGCATCTCCCTCAAACAAGGCCGGCGCCAGATCCTGGAGCTGACTCTGGGCGGCGGCGTGCGGGTGGTGGCCAGCAAGGCACTGGACGCAGCCAAGGAGGTGGCGACGCGGGACTTGCCGGCTTCCAGCGGCCTGGAGCCCAATGTACCCAATCCCTTCAACGCCAGCACCCAGATCGCCTACCGTCTGAGCACTCCCGGCCCGGTGCGGCTGGAGATCTACAATACCCTGGGTCAGCCGGTGCGCACGCTGGTGGACCAGGTCCAGGCCGCCGGCTGGTACCAGATCCGCTGGGACGCCCGCGACCAGGGGGGCGCGGCGGTGGCGACGGGGGTCTATCTAACGCGCCTGCATCACCCCGGCGGGATGCAGACGCGGCGGCTGCTCTTGCTCAAATAGCTGCTAGCCCCGTGTCTATCGCCCGTCTTGATGCTGCCGGGCGAAAGGAGACCTATCTATGATACACCCGATTGCCAATCGAAAAATCACTGCATCCTTGTTCGCAATGGCGTGGTTGGCCCTCGTTGGGCAAGGCCCCGGCTACGGTCAGCCGCCGGTCGAGGAGGGCAAGATCTACTGGGCGGGCCAAGGCATCCATCGGTCCAGCCTCGACGGCACCAATGTCGAACAACTCGTCGAGTCAGAATTGAGATATCCGGCCGACATCGCGCTCGATGTATTGCGGGGCAAGATGTACTGGACGGATAGGTGGGGAGAAGGGGGCATCTATTGGTCTGACCTAGATGGCTCAAATCTCAAACCCTTCATGGACGATGACTATAGCTCGATAGGGGCAACGAACATCGCGCTCGATGTGGACGGGAGCAAAATTTACTGGACGACGGTGTACAGCGCCGGTGACCATCTTGCTGGTTGGGTAGCGCGGGCAAACCTGGACGGCTCCAACGGCGAAGTCCTCCTTGAAATGTCGCATCTATGGGACATTGCTCTGGATTTGGTCGGAGGCAAAGTGTACTGGACAGACTGGTACTCTGATAGCATCTCACGAGCCGACCTCGACGGCCAAAACGTCGAATATGACTATATCCGATCAGGCTCTCCCAGTGGTATTGCCCTGGACGTGGACCGGGGCAAAATTTACTGGACGGGCTGGACGGACGCGGGAACGATCCAGCGGGCTGACCTCGACGGCCAAAACATCGAAGAAGTCCTCACCGTATCAGATGGCTACCCCGAAGAAATCATCCTCGACGTGGACCGAGGCAAGATATACTGGACCAATCCAGGCACGCAGACGATTCAGCGAACTGACCTCGACGGCCAAAACGTCGAACACCTCTTCGATTTAGAGGACGACGTCAAACCCATCCACTCGGGACCCCGAACAGGCATCGCCCTGGACGTGGACCGGGGCAAAATTTACTGGACAGACTCGGGTCCGGGGACGATACAGCGAGCCGACCTCGACGGCCAAAACATCGAAGTACTGATCACCGAATTAAATCGTCCCAAGGACATTGCCCTGCTAGACGGAAACAAGATCTACTGGGCGGCTGAGGGAACAGGGAAATACCGGGCGGAACCAGAAACAGGGAAAATTCAGGCGGCGAACTTGAACGGCACCAATGTCGAAGATATAGTCACAGGATTAAGCAATCTCCAAGATATTGCCCTTGATGTAGTCCAGGGTAAGATCTACTGGATGGACATCGCCACGGACTTGGCGGAGGGCATCATCCATCGAGCGAACTTGGACGGTGCCAATGTCGAAGATATAGTCACAGGAATAGCTCCCTTTAGCCCTGTAGAAATCGCCCTCGACTTAGACACGGACAAGCTCTACTGGACGGATCAGGGCACGGGGACGATTCAGCGGGCCGACTTGGATGGCACTAACGTCGAAGGTATTTTCTCTCTTCCTAATATTGGCTGGAGTTATTTCGGAGCCATCGCTCTGGATTTGGTCGGGAACAAGATATACTGGGGGATTTTGGCGTCTGCGCCCTCCATGTCACCAAGGTGGTTGGAAATCTTCCGTTCTAACCTAGACGGCTCGCAGGTCAAAGAAATCTATTCCAGGTTTCGGGTGGAGGGGTATTTACCAGCTCCAACGTCCATCGCCCTATACATCCCCCACCCAACCTCGGTCTCAACGTCTGGCACTACACCGGCAATACCAGCCACCAGCGGCCTGGACCCCAATTTCCCCAACCCCTTCAACAGCATCACCCGGATCGCCTACCGTCTGGCCAGCCCGGGCCCGGTGCGGCTGGAGATCTACAATACCCTGGGCCAGCCGCTGCGCACGCTGGTGGACCAGGTCCAGGCCGCCGGCTGGTACCAGGTCCGCTGGGATGCCCGCGACCAGGGGGGCGCGGTGGTGGCGGCGGGGGTCTACCTGACGCGCTTGCACCACCCCAGCGGGGTGCAGACCCGGCAACTGCTCTTGCTCAAGTAGCCCGGAGCGCGGGGCGGCCCCGTATCGGATACATCAGTGTTCAGACCAAAGGAGCGTCTTCTGATGAAGAAGTCCCGGTTGTTCAATTTCACCCTCTTTTTGATCTCTGTCCTGTTCGTGCATAACAGCGTCGCCCAGGACTACACCCGATGGGGTTTGCCCGAAGGGGCCAAAGCGCGCCTTGGTAAAAGTTCGATAGAGGATATCGCGTATTCTCCTGATGGCGCCCGGCTCGCGGTGGCCAGTGGCATCGGTATCTGGCTGTATGATGCGCACACCGGCACCGAAGTCGCCCTGCTCGTGGTTCCGGAGGTCACCTCTGTGGCCTTCTCTCCGGATGGGCGCACCCTGGCCAGTGGGAGTTATGACGGTACGATTCGGCTGTGGGATGTGGAGACCGGCCAACAAAGGACGGCCTTCGAAGGGTTTCCGTACAGGGTCTCTTCCGTGGCGTTTTCTCCGGACGGCCGCACCCTGGCAAGCGGGGGTGGGAATGACGGCGCCATTCGGCTGTGGGATCCGGACAGCGGCCAAAGCCGGGGCCTTCTAAGAGGGCATAGAGGGTCGGTCTCTTCCGTGGCGTTTTCCCCGGACGGCGCCACCCTGGCCGGCTTGGGGGCCCACACGATTCGGCTGTGGGACCTGGCCAGCGGCCAAAGCCGGGCCGTTCTCAATCATAACAACGTCACTTCGGTGGCGTTCTCTCCGGATGGGCGCACCCTGGCCAGTGGGAGCTATGGCTGGTCAATTCGGCTGTGGGATCCGGACAGCGGCCAAAGCCGGGGCCTTCTAAGAGGGCATAGAGGGTCGGTCTATTCCGTGGCGTTTTCCCCGGATGGGCGCACCCTGGCGAGTGCGAGTGAGGACGAAACGATTCGGCTGTGGGATGTGGACAGCGGCGAACACCGGGCCACCCTCGAAGGGCATGAGGATTGGGTCACCCTGGTGGCGTTCTCTCCGGATGGCCGCACCCTGGCCAGCGGGAGCAGGAATGGCGGAACCGTTCGCCTGTGGGGCGCGGGCAGCGGTCAACTCCAGGCCACCCTTGCAGGGCACGGGAGTTGGAAGATCACTTCGGTGGCGTTCTCTCCGGATGGCCGCACCCTGGCCAGTGGAAGTTGGGACGACACGATTCGGTTGTGGGACGCGGTCAGCGGCCAACAAAAGGAGACCCTCGAAGGGCATACGGGCAGGATCACTTCGGTGGCGTTTTCCCCGGACGGCCGCACCCTGGCCAGTGGGAGTGAGGACGACACGATTCGGTTGTGGGATGTGGACAGCGGCCAACTCAAGGCCATCTTGGAGCATACGGATGATGTCTCTTCCGTGGCGTTTTCTCCGGATGGAACCACCTTGGCCAGTGCCAGTTGGGACGAGACGGTTCGGTTGTGGGATGTGGACAGCGGCCAACAAAAGGCCAGCCTATCAGGCCGTTGAAAAACCAGGGTTTTTGCACAATGCACTGTGGGATAGGACGGCACCGATCTTGAACCTCCATTTGCAAGCAAAGGTCTCGAAAGCACCCAGACCTTTGCTAATGCGATCCCAAGCCCGTTTGAGCCGGTTAGTAACGACGAAAAAGCCCGATATCAGGCCATGGAGACCCCTCGGAGTCCCCTTCCCGGTGATTTTGCGCATCACCAACCCCAGATTAAAAGCGCCGCCATGAATACACCGGCGTTTATAGATCTTGTCCTGACTGCGCAGGTACGTGCGTCGCAGGCCCCCCGTTTCATAAGCGTGGGCGAAACTGCGTTCCGCGTACTCAGCGCGAAGCCGTTGCAGGGCGTGGCCACGGACCCCTCGTATGCGACGCCGATTGGCATACACGGCCGCCTTGGCCTGGGGATCATTCTTCCACTGGCGGCGCCCGCGACCGGGTTCGGAAAGGTAGCTGCGGATCTGAGCGCGCTTCAACGTCTTGGCGGTGTAATTGCTGTGATAGCCCTTGTCCGTTACCACTTCGGTGAGCACGGGCGGCGGCGGCCGTCCTTTGTGAGCCGCCTCGGCGACCAGGCTCGCCTCCAGATTCATGGAGGCCTGCAGCAGACTCCAGGGCAGAGACGCCGTATCGCCCTCGTCAGCGCCGCACACCTGAATCGCTACCAGGGCCTGGGTGTCCAGATCGATCGTATGCTCCGCCTTGTGCGCCAAGTGGGTACGCCCGTCTTTCATCTTGGTAATGCGCGCCTCCGGGTCATGGGGGTGTTGCCAGTCCTGGTTGGAGCCTTTGTGCGCACGCTTCTGGTCGAGCTGGGCCAGATCCTGCCGCGTCGGCGTCTCGATGCCTTCGGCCTGGGCCAGCCCCTCCAGATAGGTGTGGTAGCTTTCCCCACTGTCGCGCCGCACGATGCGGCGCAGGGCGGCGTTGGCCTCCAGCGTGGTGGCGTCCACCGCCACTGTCTTCCCCTTGAGCAGGCCTTCCTGGGCCAGCACCTTCAGCACCCAGTTGAAGACCTCCTGATGCACCTCCAGCGGCAGGCGCTGACGAATGCGCGACCGGCTCGAATGGTCCGGTGTGGTCTCGGTCAAGGCGTAGCCCAGAAAGTGGCGCAAGGCCAGCGAATCGGCGACCCGCCCGTCCATGCCGCGCTCCGAGCCCAAGCCCTCGAAATAGCCGATCATGAGCATGCGGAAATAGACCCCGGGGGCAATACTGGGTCGTCCCAAGGTCTCCGCATAATAGGGGGCGCAGCGCGCTTCCACGAAGGCATCAAATCCATGCGATGCCAGCAGCTTATTGAGTTGGGCATAAAACGGATGCCCCGGCGCCTCGGGCAGGTCATGGGTCTGTACCCACATCTCCTGCTGCTGACTTTCTCGACGCTTGCTCATCGACATACAACAACCTCCTTCAGCTATTACTAATCTAGAATAGAAAGAATAGACTTGTATGCCAAGTCGCCTATTTTTGATATAGCAGAACTTTTCAGCCTTTTTCAACGGCCTGCTAGGGGATGTTATAGAGGTCGCCGAGTGACGTGAACTCTTCTACAACTCGTAAGACACCCATGCTCCTAGCAGAGGAGCATCAACCATAACCATGCAGAAATAGGGAGATATGATGTCCTGGAATACAGGTCTTGACAAAGATTCATTACGGATCGCAACTACCGAAGCATCGCCATTACGTGTGCTCACTGGCCCAGGAACAGGCAAGACATTCACTCTTATCAGGCGGGTTGCCCGGCTCCTGGAAAACGGCGTACCCCCGAAGCAAATATTGGCTCTACATTCACCCGCACTGCTGCAGGCGATCTCAGACATGAACTGAAGCGCCTGAACGCCAATGGCGCATCCTCAGTGCGCTCTACCACCATCCATGCACTCTGCTTCAATATACTTAGCCGCAATGAAGTGCTTGCTATTACAGGACGCGTACCCCGGCCATTGCTTGAGTACGAAAAGCGCTTTCTGTTAGAGGACTTAAAGGACGGGGACTTTGGAGATATTCATCAGCGACGAAAGCGTCTCAAGGCATTCGAAGCTGCTTGGGCACGACTTCAGAGTGAACAGCCCGGCTGGGCATCTGAGCCTGTAGATCAACGGTTTGAAAAAGATCTGCGAGAATGGCTTACATTTCACAAGGCGATGTTGATCGGCGAGTTCATTCTGGAGGCTCTGCGTTATTTGCGAAATAACCCTGCTAGCCCTGACTACTCGGCCTTCTCTCACGTCTTGATTGATGAATACCAGGATTTGAATGCTGCGGAACAAGAGTTCATACAGCTCATTGCCAAAGAATCTCAGTTTACGATAATCGGTGACGAAGATCAGTCCATCTATTCTTTTAAGCACGCTAATCCTGAAGGAATTGCTAACTTTAAGAACCGGCATCCAGATACAGCAGATGAGAATCTAAACCTTTGTCGTCGCTGTCCACCAAACATCGTCGAGATAGCCAATCGATTAATTGCCCACAACCAAAATCGTACTAACAATCGCGTCCTAATACCGCAGCCGGGAACAGAGGATGCCGAATTTCGTGTGGTGCAGTGGCAAAGTATGGAGGAGGAGGCGCAGGGACTCGCCACTTTTATCGACGGTAAGGTACAATCAGGAGATATAAGAGGCCCTAACAAAACTCTTTGAGGTACTTCCAACAGATGAGAATACATCCGATGTCGAGAAAGGCTTCATGGAGATCACCTCGTCGCTCCCAGCGGACTCGAAGCCGACGGAATTGGTGCAACCATGCCAACGTTCGTTCCACCACCCACCGATAGACGCCCAAGCCGCTGCCGTGGGCTTGCCCTCGCCGAGCCAACACCGAGCCGATGCCCCGCTTACGCAAGGCGCGCCGATGGGCTTGCGAATCATAGGCCCGATCCCCTTGCACCCGATCCGGCCGACGACGCGGGCGGCCGACCCGACCGGCCACCGGGGGTATGCGATCCACCAACGGCAACAGCTGCGTCACATCATGCCGATGGGCCCCCGTCACCCCCGCCGCCAACGGCACCCCTTGGGCATCGGTGATTACATGGTGTTTGCTACCGGGTTTGCCGCGGTCCGTCGGATTGGGACCGGTGTGCGCCCCCCCCCAACCGCCCGCACCGAGGCACTATCGACCACCGCACGAGACCAATCAATCCGGTCGGCGGCCCTCAGTCGGTTCAACAGGATATGATGGACTCTTTTCCAGACCCCGGCTTGTTGCCAAGCGTGCAGGCGACGCCAACAGGTCATCCCCGAACCGCACCCCATCTCTTGAGGCAAATACTCCCAAGGGATACCCGTCTTGAGCACAAAGAGAATGCCGGTCAGCACCCTACGGTTATCCAGCCGAGGCCGCCCCCCTTGGGGGCCAACGGTTACGGGGGGCAAAACCGGTTCAATCAAGGCCCATAACCCATCGTCGAGTAACGGCTTGGCCATCAAAAACACCTCCATATCAAGACGGTAGAAGCAATACCGAAGAGGATAAGAATATAATGAAGCCTATACGCGATTCCAAGGTTTTGTTAGAGACTCTAAGACCTGGCGCAGTCCTCGTACTCGCACCACGTCGCCAATTCGGATACGCCATTCGAGACGCACTAAAGGAAAAAGAAATTCAAGCTCATAGCTTCTTCCAAGAACAGGAACTAGATGGCGACCCCAAGAAGCTCACCAATTGTCAGACGCAGCAAGCCTTCACACTGCTTACACTGAGCGCAAAACCCGACGATAATGTCGCGCTTCGCTGTTGGTGCGGTTTTGGCGATGCCAACCTAGCACGAGAACTTTGGAATCTCATCAGAAAACTATGTGTCGATAAAGACCTCTCGCTCAAAGATACACTTAGTCGTCTTAAAGCCGGGCAGCTAAGCTCGACTTTATCCATTTATGTAGCGTACGAGACGGTGTGTATCAAGCGGTTGAGTAGGCTTCGAGGGATTTTTATCAGGTCGTGTTGGTTGGGCAGGTTGGAAAAAGCCTGCCAGAGCCGTTGTCGGACCCAGGCCACGGCATCGGAAAAGGTGGGTTTTCGTTTGCCATACCAGGCCGTGGCATGGCAGGGGGAGGCGCTTTTGGGGGCCAGCCGATTGGCGATGAGGGCGACCAGACTAAACAAGGCCAAGATGACCGGCGTGGTCCGGGCAATGGCCCGCTCATTCCATTGGCGTTGGGTTTCCATGCCCAGATGGGCGCGGGCTTCCTCAAAGGTAGTTTCTACCGACCAGCGTTGGAGAAAATAGGTCAGCATTTGCCGAGGGGACAGACGCACATCGGTCGAGAGCAAGGCTTGGGGCGCGAAGCGGCCGGCCGGGTCTCGGATCAGCAGCCAGCGGAGGGGCACGGCGGGCAAGCCAGTGTGATACCACAGCGCCGTTTGGCTGTAGGTTTCCACTGTATAGGGGCCGGCGGCATACCACCGGTCCAGGGTGAGGGGGTGCCAAGGGGTAGTCGGATCGTCCAGGTGCTGCTGGAGGGTGGGCTGCCGGGCGCCTTTGCCGCGGGGGCGTCCCCGCGTGTGCGGCGTGCGGGTTGGTGGTGGGTCATACAGGGCCGCATCCAACCGCAAGCGGGTAATCAGCCCCACGTGGGGCCGAACCGCGTCGAGAAAGGCCAAGGCGGAGAAGGTGCTATCGGCGACCACGACCAGCCGGCGGGTGGGCAGCCAGCGCGCTACCAGCTTGAGCATAGTCTGCCCCCGTTGCAACAGGGTGAGGGGGGTGCGCTGGCGCTGAGTATAGTAGCGGGCCGACGGACACAGCACACTCATAAAGGGTAAGGCCCAACTTCGATCCGCCCAAGGGATAGGCGCTACCAGCATCAACGACAGCCAGCGCAAGCCGCTAGCCTTGACCAGGTGGGGCCCACTCGAGCGGACGGGATCCCGGTAGATGCCTCGGGCCCCAATCTGGGCGCCCCGGCGCCGCTCGATGGTCTCATCCAGGCCCAGGACCAGGGGCCCGTGGGGGGCAAAGGCGGCCACCAACGCCTGGAGGAGTAGCTTACTGCCGGCCAGGGGCGACCACACACAGCGGTTGAGGATCCGGTGGTAGGTTTGAAAGGTAGGCTGTTGGCTCAAGCCCAACACCTCCAACACGGCGCTGACCGTGCGTTTACCCGGGGCTAACAGCGCCCCGACCAACAGCGTCTGAGCCTGCGGCCAAACGCGGCTCGAAAAAAGGGGGGCAAAGGGCGACAAAATCGTTATTATATCCTTCGGCAGGGGGCTCATCGGTTTCTCCTGGGCTGTCGATGCTTGGATACCATCAACAGTACGGAGGATACCGGCCTCCTGCCATGCGCGTTTGGAAAAAGTCGAGCCCCTTCAGGTTTCGAGCAAGCTCCGCCCCCTCGACGAAAGGCACCCCAGAGTACGCCCACCCAATATCCGACCGATTGGACCGACGCGCAAGGGCAACGCCTCCAACCACTGGGGCCTTTAGCCTAAGGCAGCCCGGGGGTCCGGGGAGTCCTCCCTGGAACCGACGCCCCGTCCTTAAGAAGCCGTCTGAAAACTCTAATTTTCATTTGATTCGTTTAAGTAGCAAGTGGATCATGGCAATCTGGATCAAGGCTTCACTATGGCGGGTCAAGACCTCATAATCTCGGGCATGTCGGCGAAAATTCATCAACCACGCAAACGTGCGCTCGACGACCCACCGGCGTTTAACTACGGTAAATCCGGAGCCTTGTTTGGCGACGACTTCCAAGTCTATTTTGTGCGTCTTTTTTTGGTTGGCCACCCACGTTCGGATGGCCTCGCCTTGGTAGCCGCCATCAACCCACAGCTTGCGTAACCGAGCCACGCCGGCGGCCTTCAAGCGGGTCAACACCTGCTTCAAACCCTCTCGATCCTCGACATCGGCGGCGGTGACCACCACCTGTCGAAGCAAACCCGACGGGTCCACCAACAGATGCCGTTTGCGGCCTTTGATCTTTTTGCCGGTGTCATAACCGGTTGTTTTACCATGCGTTGCGGTCTTAATCGTCTGACTATCGACTACGCCAGCCGACGGCATCGCAGCCCGGCCGCTCTGGCGGCGCTCCCTCTTAGTCAGCCGATCCAACACCAGCGGCCAGACCCCTTGCAGGCTCCAGCGACGAAAGTAATCATACACCGTTTTCCACGGCCCAAAACAAGCAGGCAACAACGCCCAAGGACACCCCGTCTTGTTCAAATACAAAAGGCCGTTGACAAGCTGGCGTCGATCCCGCGGCGGCCGACCCGGACCGTGAAGCCGCCAGCGCGGCGCGGGCAGCAACGGTTCGATCCGCTGCCATTGTGCATCGGTTAGATCGGTGGCATATTGCATACGCGGTGTACTCATCATACAAGCCTTTCTGTTCAGAGTTTGTGGTGAAACCTGAATATGGCTCGATGAGTACGCCCGTTCAAATGCGGCTACATCAGAGGGTTTTCAGACGGCTTCTAAAATAATGCCCCCAAGAGTACCGAAAACCAACTTTCGGGCAATTCTCCCCGTTCTCGGCCAAAGACCATCCGGGGTCTCCCTGAATCCGCCAACGGCGGGGCCAGAATCTACCTGCGTACTGTCTCTGACCGCCGGTCTCAGGGGAAGCGCTGCAACGATCGGCACCTTGACCGCCACGGCGGCCTGCGTACTGTCACCATTTGCCGGTCCCGGGGAAGGCGGTCCTACCAGGACCAGCGTTTGAATGCGATCCAGGGCGATCACCTCCGGCAACCCATCTACGGTTTGAATCTCCTGAGACCGGATGCCGGTCCCGCTGCCCATAGACGACCGCAGCAAAGGCTCCCCGTATCGTCCGCCGTGCTGCCTGTCGATCTGGCCGGCCTCCAACACCTGTCCGGCCCACAGCGCCGCGCCGCCGTCGCTCGCCCAAGCTACAGACCCAGCCCCCATCAGGAGTAGGGACCACGATATACTTACAGCCATCCTATACGTCATCATTTTTGGCTCCTACCTGACAGAAAACTAGAGAAACTATCCATGTAAGCATTACCGGCCAAGTGCCCTTTGCCAAATCCACAAGCTGGTGTAGTACCGGGATATTCAAAAAAATGCACGTGTTGAGTAACTACCAGGAGTCAGTCCCTCTCTCAAGGCGTTATAGGTTCTCAGATCCCTATGATCAAGAAACGCAAACCTGTTTTCATCAAAGTCGACTTCCCCATCAGGATACCATGTATGTTGGTTGAATCTTATGGCGGCTGGATCGAAAATCGTCAAATCGAGCGGGGCAGAAGTCACATGCTCGTCTCCGTTTAAGTTATTTACCTCCAACCATATATTCGACGCGGAATCAGCTCCGACGATTTCAACCGGTCCGGGTTCGGTCACGCGAATGTCTCCCCATTGGCCGCCAGTCTCTTGCGTAAGGACCAATATGGGCGAGAACTTGCGTGCCAACTTGCTTATCCTTTCTAAGAAGCCGTCTGAAAACCCTCTGATGTAGCCGCATTTGAACGGGCGTACTCATCGAGCCATATTCAGGTTTCACCACAAACTCTGAACAGAAAGGCTTGTATGATGAGTACACCGCGTATGCAATATGCCACCGATCTAACCGATGCACAATGGCAGCGGATCGAACCGTTGCTGCCCGCGCCGCGCTGGCGGCTTCACGGTCCGGGTCGGCCGCCGCGGGATCGACGCCAGCTTGTCAACGGCCTTTTGTATTTGAACAAGACGGGGTGTCCTTGGGCGTTGTTGCCTGCTTGTTTTGGGCCGTGGAAAACGGTGTATGATTACTTTCGTCGCTGGAGCCTGCAAGGGGTCTGGCCGCTGGTGTTGGATCGGCTGACTAAGAGGGAGCGCCGCCAGAGCGGCCGGGCTGCGATGCCGTCGGCTGGCGTAGTCGATAGTCAGACGATTAAGACCGCAACGCATGGTAAAACAACCGGTTATGACACCGGCAAAAAGATCAAAGGCCGCAAACGGCATCTGTTGGTGGACCCGTCGGGTTTGCTTCGACAGGTGGTGGTCACCGCCGCCGATGTCGAGGATCGAGAGGGTTTGAAGCAGGTGTTGACCCGCTTGAAGGCCGCCGGCGTGGCTCGGTTACGCAAGCTGTGGGTTGATGGCGGCTACCAAGGCGAGGCCATCCGAACGTGGGTGGCCAACCAAAAAAAGACGCACAAAATAGACTTGGAAGTCGTCGCCAAACAAGGCTCCGGATTTACCGTAGTTAAACGCCGGTGGGTCGTCGAGCGCACGTTTGCGTGGTTGATGAATTTTCGCCGACATGCCCGAGATTATGAGGTCTTGACCCGCCATAGTGAAGCCTTGATCCAGATTGCCATGATCCACTTGCTACTTAAACGAATCAAATGAAAATTAGAGTTTTCAGACGGCTTCTTAAGGACGGGGCGTCGGTTCCAGGGAGGACTCCCCGGACCCCCGGGCTGCCTTAGGCTAAAGGCCCCAGTGGTTGGAGGCGTTGCCCTTGCGCGTCGGTCCAATCGGTCGGATATTGGGTGGGCGTACTCTGGGGTGCCTTTCGTCGAGGGGGCGGAGCTTGCTCGAAACCTGAAGGGGCTCGACTTTTTCCAAACGAAAATGGCAGGAGGCCGCTTAACCCGAACTCACGTTAAAACCCACTTTTTCCGATGCCTTGGCCTGGGTCCGGCAACGGCTCTGGCAGACTTTTTACACCTCGCTGAACCAACACGACCTGATAAAAATACCCCGAAGCCTACTCAACCGCTTGATACACACCGTCTCTTACGCTACATAAATGGATAAAGTCGACCTTAGAAGGTGTAGAGGTTTCACTATCTTTCTTCAGGAGGAGCCAGTATGCGCTTGCAGGATCGCATTGCCATTGTCACAGGAGGAAGCTCGGGGATTGGGCGGGGAATCAGCCTGGAATTCGCCCGCGAGGGCGCCAGGGTGGTGGTGGCCGATATTCGGGAGGAGCCCAAACGAGGCAAGTACCATGACCAGGATGTAGTTACGCCTACGGTCGCCGAGATCGAAAAAGAGGGAGGTCAGGGGTATTTTGTCCAGGTGGATATGGGGGATGCGACCTCGGTGGAGAATCTCATCGAGCGCAGCGTCGAACACTTCGGAGGGCTGGACATCCTGGTAAACAATGCCGGGATCCACATCCCCGGCAACAGCCAGGAGCTGGCTATTGAGGACTGGGACCGGGTCCTGAGCGTTGACCTGAAAGGGTTGTTCGTGGCCACCAAGTTCGCCCTGCCTCACATCCGGCAATCCAGGGCCGGTCGCATCATCAATATTGCCTCGGTGCACGCCTTTCGCGGTGGGGGAGGGCCGGCTTATGCGCCGGCCAAGGCCGGGGTGGTCAACCTGACCCGCGATACCGCGGTGGAGGTGGCGGCCAGAGGGATTACGGTCAATGCCATCTGTCCGGGTTATATCGAGACTCCCGTCCAGGACTATCTGACCGAAGAACAGATAGAAGAAGCGCGGCAAAAAAACCCGCTGCCGCGTTTTGGCCGGCCCCGGGACATTGGCAGGGCCTGTGTGTTTTTTGCCTCGGACGATGCCGAGTGGATCACGGGGACGGCTCTGCCGGTGGATGGGGGCTGGCTGGCGCCGCTCATGTGATGACCGCTCCCTGGCCGGTGCCCGGTTGGGCAAAAAATCAATGGTGAAACAGCCGCACGCCCGAGTTCACCATGACCATGTTGCAGGCATCGGCCGCGGCGATCACCTCATCGTCCTGCACCGAGCCTCCAGTCTGGACCACGTACTCCACCCCGCTCCTGTAGGCCCGGTCGATGTTGTCGCGGAAGGGGAAAAAGGCGTCCGAACTCAGGGCCACGCCCCGCAAGCCGTCCAGCCACGCTCGTTTTTCCTCCGCCGTGAGACGCTCCGGCACCACGCTGAAATTGGTCTCCCAGGCCTTGAGTTCCGGGGGAGTGGCTTCTTCCTGTAGAAACAGGTCGATGGCGTTGATGCGCCCTGCGCGCCGCACCCCTTTTTTAAACTGCATGGCCCGCACCCGGGGATGCTGGCGCAGGTACCAGTTATCGGCCTTTGAAGCGGCCAGGCGCACGCAGTGAACCCGCGACTGCTGGCCGGCGCCGCTGCCGATGACCTGGCCGTCCAGGGCCAGACAGACCGAGTTGGACTGGGTGTACTTCACGGCGATGGTGGCCACGATCAGGTCGCGGCGGGCGCTCTCGGGCATGTCCTTGCGGGCGGTTACCGCGTTTTCGAGGAAAGAAGAATCCGGGATGAAATGGTTGCGCGGTTGCTCCAGGGTGAGGCCAAAGACCTGGCGGGTCTCCAGCGGATCCGGTTCAAAGCTCGGGTCTATCTGGAATACCGGGTACTTGCCGCCCTTTTTGCCCGCGAGAATTTTCAGGGCCTCCTCTTCGTAGCCCGGAGCAATGGCGCCATCGGAGACCTCCCGTTCGATGAGTCTGGCGGTGGCCACGTCCACAGGATCGCTCAACGCGACCCAGTCGCCATAGGAAGCCAGTCGATCGGCCCCGCGCGCCCGGGCATAGGCCGTGGCCAGGGGGCTCAATTCCATCTTCTCGACGAAATAGGTTGCTCGCAAGTCCTCGCTTAGGGGTATGGCCACGGCGGCGCCGGCCGGACTGACGTGCTTGAACGAAGCCGCGGCCGACAGCCCCAGGGCCTGCTTCAATTCGCGCGCCAGCTGCCAGGAGTTGAGGGCGTCCATCAGGTTGATATAGCTGGGCCGCCCGTTGAGGACCTGCAGGGGCAAATCGCCCCCGTTCCGCCGGTAGCAGCGCGCCGGGGTCTGGTTGGGGTTGCAGCCATAGCGCATGCTCAGTTCACTGGACATTTCCGACCTCGTCTTTTGAGTTGACAAAGTATAATGGCCTGATTATTATGTCTCACTTACGCATGGGCGATCTTATGATCGCTAAATTTCCCCTGTCCCGCAAGGGGCTCCTTCATCGACGAGGTGGTTGCTATGTTTAAGGGTTGCTATACCGCGCTGGTAACGCCCATGAGAGAGGACGGCAGCGTCGATTACGCCGGACTGGAAAGGCTGATCGAATTCCAGATCGCCAATAATATTCAGGGTGTTCTGGGGGTTGGAACCACGGGTGAGAGTCCGACCCTGCGGTGGGAAGAGCACAACGAGGTGATCGAACGCACCTGCAAGCTGGCCCGGGGACGCTGCGCGGCGATCGCTGGTACGGGAAGCAATTCCACCCGGGAAACCCTGGCCGGCACTGAGCACGCCGCGCACGCGGAGGCGGATGCTGTGCTCCTGGTCGATCCCTATTACAACGGCCCCAGTTCCCTGGAGATCCGCCGCGAATACGTGGAACCCGTGGCGCGGGAATTTCCCCAGCTGCAGGTCATCCCCTACATCATTCCCGGCCGCACCGGCACCATGATGCAGGCTGAGGATCTGGCCATTCTGGCGCAGGAGCACAAGAATGTCGCCACGGTCAAAGAGGCCACCGGCGATCTGGAAAACATGGCCAAGACCCGCCGGCTCTGCGGCGAGGATTTCTCCATTCTCTCCGGCGACGACGACAAGACGGT
Source organism: Candidatus Latescibacterota bacterium (assembly GCA_965219385.1). Lineage (GTDB taxonomy): Bacteria > Latescibacterota > UBA2968 > UBA8231 > UBA8231 > CBDCNM01. Next base: position 914,300 of record CBDCNM010000002.1, read on the forward strand.
GGCCATGATGAAAAGCCAGGAGATCAAGGCCGCCGGGGTGATTTCCGTGATGTCAAACGCGATCCCCGGGCCCATCCAGCGCCTGACCGAACTGCTGGATGCCGGCGACGACGAAGCCGCGGACAAGTTGGCTGCGGATCTGCAGCCCTTCTTCGGTATTGTGGGCGTCACCACCACCGAGGAATCTTCCTTCGGTCCGGTCGAGTGCAAGGCCCGCAATCCCCTGGCCATCAAGGCCTTGATGAATATCCTCGGCATGCCCTCTGGCCCCTGCCGTCGCCCCCTCGGCAAAATGACCCGGTCCGGTGTCCAGGTGGTGCTGGATGCCGCCCGCCAGGTGTACCAGAACGATCCTGCCAATCTGACGCCCGTGGGCGAATTTTTCGGGGTGGATGTCGAAGCCCGCCTGCAGGACGAGAGCCTGGTGGTAGAGCAACTCGTCTACACCTCGTACTGAGAGGAGCTGGAACCATGATCGAGGTAGTGGTATGTGGAGCGGCCGGGCGCATGGGCCAGCGCTTGGCCAATCTCGTCATTGGCAGCGAAGACCTGGAACTGGCAGGTGCGACCGAACGCCCAGGACACGAGTCCATCGGCAAGGATATCGGCGAGGCAGTCGGCAGTCGCCAGCTGGGACAGGTGGTCTGGCCCCATCTGGGGGAAGCGGTCGGCCAGGGCCAGGTGGCGATATCCTTTACCACCCCGGAGGCGACCCTGGCGGATGCCGCGATCTGCGCGGAGAAGGGCGCGGCCATGGTGGTGGGCACTACCGGTCTTTCCGACGAGCAGCTGGACGAGTTCCGCAGGCTGGTGGAACCGATCCCCTGTGCGTTTGCGCCCAATTACAGCACCGCCATGAATGTGCTGTTTAAACTGGTCGAGGAGGTTTCCCGGATTCTCGGCGACGACTACGATGTCGAGGTGATTGAGGCCCATCATCGCCTGAAGGTGGACGCGCCCAGCGGCTCGGCTCTGCGCCTGGCGGAGCAGGCAGCGGCCGGCCTGAGCCGCAATCTGAAGGAGGTAGCTGTGCATGGCCGCGAGGGCCTGGTCGGGGAGCGCAGCCGGCAGGAAATCGGCATACACGCGATCCGGGCCGGAGACCTGGCCGGGGATCACACCGTGCTTTTCGGGGCTGCGGGGGAGTACCTAGAACTGCGGCATCACGCCACCAGCCGCGACGCCTTTGCTCTGGGCGCTCTGCGGGCCGTGCGCTTCGTGGCCCAGGCCAGCCCGGGATTTTACGACATGGGGGATGTACTGGGGATTAAGTAGCGGCGGACCCTAGTGCTCGGGCCTGAACAGGGGGCGCATTCCAGGCCGCAAGGTTTTGATCTTGTCGCGCAGACGGGCGGCTTCTTCAAAATTTTCGGCTTCTACCGCCGTGCACAGATCCCGCTCGAGTTGTTCTTGCTGCGACAGGGGGCGCTCTTTTTCCAGCTCTTCGTACCAATCGTGCAGGAAGGCCAACTCGGGCAAGTCCTCTTCGAGCACATCGCCGTCCCACTCCTCTAGAAATTTTTCGATGCGGCTTATGCCCTTTTGCACTTCCTCCAGAGCAACCGGGTACTTATCGTCTTCGAGAGCCAGCATGGCTCGAGCCCGTGCCTGCATCATGGCGGCGTGGGGGTAATACTGCTCAAAGTACCACTTGTCGTCGTCGTTGTCGGCGTAGTGCTGGACCAGAGCAAAGATCTTCAGGGTGTGTTCGGTGTCCTCTACGACCCCGACGTAGTTTTCCAGATAGAACAGGCTCAGGTAGCGATGGTAGTACTGCCAGGCTTCCTGGAAGAGGTCCTCGCATTCCCGCCCTTCCAGGGCAAAGGGCGCTGCGTTTTCGCGAGTCTGTCCGTAGGTTTCCACCATGTCTTCGTAGTAATCCAGCAGAGAGGTGTAGCCATGGGGGCGCTGGCCGTCCGGACGTCCCTGTATCTCCAGCTGTAGAATACCCATATCGATGCGTATCTGGATTTTTTCAATGCCATCTTTGCCCTTGATCTGGCGGGCGTGAAATTCGTCGGGGTCAAATTGCCAGTCGTTCAGCAGGTCGCCGATATCATAATTCATGGGGAAGCTCTCTTGCAGAGTTTCTGGTAAATTAAGAGCCTGGAGTCTGGAACGCAACTTTAATCCTGGCCTCGTCCTGCCGTGCAAATTTCCGCACCCGGACAGGTTCCGGTACAGAATATACTGCAGAATGGGGTTCCGCGCTACCTGCGGCTGACCTTGATACTGCCCACGGCTACACCGATGACCAGGGCGATCACGCCGCCGATGATCAGGGCATTGCGGAGGATATTGGCGCGTGCCTCCACGCGGATGGTGACGTCTTTTTCCTGGGCTTCGATTTTTTCGTTGCCCATGTACCCGGCGGCTTCCACCCTGACATCGTACTCGCTTTCGCCCAGGTCTGCCGGCGGCACGAGGGTGATGTTGACCGGTTCTTTTTCACCGGGCAGGATCCGGTCTATGGTATCGGGCCTGGCTGAATAGGTCCAGTCCAGCGGCGGGGTCAGGAGCAGGTGAACCTGTTCGACCTCCAGGGTGCCCGTATTCAGCAGGTCGATCCGCACAGTGGCCTCTTCACCTACCTTGATCTCCTGATAGCGGTTGGAGATGATGGTCTCCAGGGCACCCTGGCCTCGGGGAATCAACTCGAAGCGCTCCTTGTTGCCCTTGATGGAGTTGACATCCTCCAGTTCCATGGGTTTGTCGCCGTACTGGCGGTTCAACGCGCCAATCTGCCGAAAGCCTTCCCGGTCGGTCACGAATACGTAAAACTCCATGGTCTGATCGACATAGTGTCGGCTGAGCTGCTCCGGGATCTGGAGTTCGAGTTCGAGGTGCTGGCGGGTAACTTCTTCGCTGAACTTCACTTGCGTGAGACTGGCGTTGGTGGCGGGGTCCAGAAAGGCCGGGGCGATCTCCTGGGGGAGGTTGACAATGACCAGGCGGAAGCTCTTTTCGTCCTCGGCGAGGCGTTCGAGGATGAGGTCGTAGCGGACCCGGGTGTTGAGATCCCCCTCCTGGGAGAACTGCACGGAGTTGATGGTGGGAATGTCCTGGAGAGATTCCTTGCGCAGGACAATCCAGAGATTTTGTGCCGAGTTGTCGAATCCACTTTGAGCATCACCGAATGCGCTCAGAGACGGAGTCTCCTGCATTTTCATCGCGACCACGACCTCGTCATCGTCGTTCAACAAGCGGAATTTCAGGTTTTTTTGCTCATAGAGTTTGAGCGAGGAGATGCGGGTTTCATAGGGGTCGGCAATGATCAGACCCATTTCGTCCTGGATGGAAATCAGGATGTTCTGGACTTCGAGCAGGGCCCTGATTTCCTCAGGGGTTTTCTGGGGGTTCAAGGATAGGGCCTGATTGAGATTGGAGGAATTCCGCAGGACGATCTCCACCTGCCGCCGGCCGTCCTGGGTGCGATATTTCTTGGCCTCCATGATAGAAATATGGGTGGCGTCGCGCAGGAAGGAGAGGCGTTTTTCTTCCAGGGCGATTTCCGCCTGACGGAATTCCAGTTCGGCCTGCTGGAATTGGCGTTGTGCCTCGTTGAGCATGTCCAGGGTGCGTATATTCTGTTCGTAGAGGTCCTGGATCTCGTCGTAATTGCTCTTCTTGGTCTCCATGTCGAGTTTGGCTGCGCGCACCAGCCACTCGGCATTGCGCAGCTGGATCTGGTAAAAACGCTGCTCTTTGGTGCGGAGGTCTCTGGCTCCTGCCTCCAGACCTTGGTCGGCTGTTCCCGGCCGGGAGGACAGGAGGAATACAGCAGCGAGGAGATAGAATAGAGCCATCGGGATACTTGTGGGCTGTTTTTACCTGCGGCTGATCTTTATGCTGGCCAGACCGATGCCGAGGACCAGCAGGACCAGAACGCCGATGAGGATGGTATTGCCGGCTATATTCGAACGCGCGCCGATGCGTATGGTGATATTTTTCTCGAGCGATTCGATGTTTTCGTTTCCCACCTGCCCCTGGGCCTCTATGCCCAGTTCGTAATCCCCCACGGCAATATCGCTCGGGGGGCGCGCCAGGATCTGTACTGGTTTGCGCTCATCGGGCTCGAGCAGCTTGATGAGGGTGGGGTCCACCTCGCTTTCCCACTCGTAGGGCAGGTCGAGTTCGGCCTTGACGTTCTGCACGGCCACGGAGCCCCGGTTGAGAAATTCGACCCGGAGCTGGAGTTCCTGGTCCACCTTGATCTCCTGATAGCGATTGGAAACCAGGACCTCCAGCTTGCCCATGCCCGTGGGAATCAATTCCAGTTTGACGTACTCGCTCTGGAGGGCTTTGATCTCTTTTTCGGGAACGGGTTCATCGCCGTACCGGACTTTCAGGGCATTGATTCGGGCGTACCCGGTGGGCTGGGTGACCAGGGCGAAAAAGGTCCGGGTGCGGCCGATGAAACGACGGTCCAGCTTTTCGGGGATCTCCAGCTCCAGGAAAATCTTGACCTGGGAGGTATGCTCGTCGAATTTGACCTGGTTTACCTTGGCGCCCGAGTCCACGAAGGCGTAATCAATGCGCCGGGGAAGTCCCGCAACGGCCAGGGAAAAGCTTTGCTCCTCGTCGGACAGGCGCTCCAAGGTGAGTCCGAAGTTGACGGTGTTGTTGAGTTTGCCTTCCTGCGAGAACTGGGCTGAATTGATGCTGGGCAGGTCCTGCCGGCCGCCTTTTTTGAGTATGATCGGATTTTTGTGGGTGGTTTCCAGGTACCTGACCTGCACGACCACGGCGGACTGGTCCTGCAACAAGCGGAATGACAGGGGTTTGCGTTGGCCTACGGCAAGCGAGGGGATGCGCCTTTCATAGGGTTCGCCGACGATGGGTCCGTTTATCAGAGAGACGAGAGAGACGAAGATATTTTCCACTTTGAGCAAGGTGCGCAGTTCGTCCTCGCTGAGAGACGGGTCCACCAGCAGGGCGTCGCGGGTATCCGAGGCGTTCTCCAGGACCAGATCCACCATGCTCTTGCCGTCCTCGGTCTTGTACTTGCGAGCCTCGACCACGATGATGTGGGTGGCGTTTTCCAGCAGGTCGAGTTTGGTCTGCTCGAGCAAAATCTCGGCCTTCGCGTAATCCAGTTTGGCCTGTTCGTACTTATTCAGGGTCTGCTTGAAGCGCTGCAAAGCGATGAAACCCTGGTCGAAGAGTTCCCTGGTGGTATCCCGTTCTTTCCTGTAGGTCTCCAGGCTCTTGCGCCGCTGTTCCAGCAGCAACCGGCGATCCTCGAGCTTGAGCATGTTGAGTTTTTGCTCTTTGGTCAGAGATGGCTGGACGGCTGTTTGCGCCCAACCCGTCCACGGAAGGACCAGGGCAAAGATCGCCATGTACAAGGCTGGGGGCATGCGGTTCACTCAAAGTGGCCCATCAGGCGTCGCAGGGCGGCCTGTCTCTGGATATAACTGCCCTGGTTCTGGAACAGCCTGTCCTGGGCCTGGAAAAACTGTGCGCGCACCTGCTCGAGCAGGCTTTCGTCGGCCTGTCCCTTGTCCTTGAGGGTCTGGTTGATTTCCAGCCGGCGCCGGGCGATTTTGACCTGTTTTTCCTGGATGCGCTGCTGCTCCCTGGCTTCGAGCATGGACTGGTAGGCCTGGCGCACGCTCAGTTCGACCGCGGCACTCAGATCGCGCAACTCCACTTGCTTCTGGTGCAGGCGGGCTTTCTCCTGCTTCCTCCGACCCAGCCGGGAAGTCCCTTCGAAGATGGGGATCCGAGCTTCGACCTGGGTGAACCAGCGCTCCTTCTCTTCGGCGGGCCCCGGGGGAGGTTGCCGTTCCTTGAGCTGGTATTCCGACACCATGTTAACCCCCCAGGTTGCCCCTTCCTTGTCGATGCTGACCGCGGTATTTTTGCGGCCGTCTTCGACCCCGGCATTGAGCGAGATATCGGGACCATAGGCCCAGTGCACCTCGCGCACCACCCGTTTTTGCTCCTCGACTTCCCTGTCCTGCCGGGCGACCTGTACGCTGTTCCGCAGAGCAATCTCCACGGTCTGGTCCTGTTCCATCTCAAAGTCCGCGAGTCGTCCTTCCACCTGGATATCGATCCCGATCGGCTGGCCGATCAGGCGCAGAAGTTCCATTTTGTTGTTGAGTTGCCGGCGTTCCAGATTGCTGATGGCGAGTTCCTCGTTCAGGACATTGAGTTCGGCGCTCAGAACATCTTCTTCGGTGGCCAGGCGGCGCTGGTAGCGGGCCTCCTGGCGCTCAAGGGTCTTTTGGAAACCGTCGCGGGATTCGCGGCGGATGGCGATCTGGCGCTCCTGAAGCAGGACCAGGTGGAAGGTCTCCCACATCCTGGCCAGTACCTCGTAGACCTTGCCTTCATAGCCGTAGACCGCCTGGCGGAGCTCGGCCCGCAGGCCCACTTCCCGGGCCGCGTTGGGCCCGAACTCGAAGAGGCGTTGAGAAAAGTGCAGCCGGCTGGCCAGGTGGTCCCTGGTCGCGCCGTCGAGTTCGGTGCGGGCGGCATTGTAATCGGCCCGCAGATCCAGGTGAGGCATAAAGCGCGAGCGCACCACGACGCCGCTGCCCTGCACCTGCTCGATTTCTTCCCGGGCCCGGATCAATTCGCGGTTGTGTTCCATGGCCGCTTCGAGGCAAAAGGGGAGCGTGAGCTCGTCAACCTCGGCCCGGGCGCTGGGGGAGCCGAACAGCAGAATTCCCAGGATCCAGTAGGGGGGTCTCAGCATTCTTTTGTCGGGTAAGGGTCTGTCCAAGAGTTACCTCCTGGTTTCGCGTAGCTGCGCTGGCCCTGAATAGGAGATCGTCTCAAGATTGTAAGGATAGGCGGAAAGGGGTAGAATGTCAAGAATCGGCAGATAAACTACTTGACATGGATAGCGTTTTAACTTGATATGGATAGCGTTTTAGGTTCATCCTAATAACAGGGTCTGTGGAAATCCAGTCCCAAAGGAGACGTGCCAAGCGACCCGGATATTCTGCGGGGCGGAACCGTTGTTCTTCATAATGACCCCCTGGATGAGAGACCACACGCGGGCCGGCAACGGCCGAATGGTAAGCCGACACCGATACCTGGATAAGGACGAGATGACGGAGAAGATGGACCATTTCCAGGAGGTGTTGCAGAAGCCGGTCATCGATATCATGGATGTGAACAACGACGGGCTCATCTTGGACGCCATCCAGGATTTCTTTTCGTGAACGGACATGAGGACTGCACCATGAGAGAAGACATCGAGAAGCGGCTGTACGAGCTGATAGAGACTTTCGGGGACCAACCGATTGACTTGTCGATCGAGGGCGAGGCGCGGAGGGTGCTCCATATCATTTTGAGCGAGTCCATACAAGCGATGGAATTCGTCATCGCCATTGAGAACGAATTCGAAATCGAGTTCGACGACGAAGACATCTCCATCGAATTTTTTCTCGATCTGGATCATATCGTCTTATCCGTGCTGAGGAGTCTGGCACAATCAAGTGCCGTCACCTAAGGAGTCTTGCCATGTTCAAGACCATTCTGTTTAAGGAAATCAAGGGCCATTTAAGCACAATAACCTTCGCCGTATGGCTTGGCGTCTCGTGTTTTCTGGTATGGATGGCCTTGGAGAGCGGTTATTCGAGATACGAGCAGAAGCATCAGCAATACCTCGATATGAAAAGAGAGGCCAAAGACGCCTCCAGCAAAAAATACGATGTCAACAAGCCGGAAGAGGAGCTCTTCCGGGTGCTGCGCAAGCCGTCCGTGTTGAGCACGATCGTCTACGGGCTGGAAGGCAAGATGCCGGTCTATATGAGCGTCAATCCCAACGGCGTACGGTCCGGTTCGGGGTCGGGCACGGAGGAATCCGTGCTGAGCCTGTTTGGGGAGCTGGATTTTCTCCTGGTCATCGAGCTGATTCTCGGGCTGATGGCCGTGGTGCAGGCGGCCAGTCTGGTGTCTTCGGAGGGGGAAAACGGAACCCTGAAGCTAATTTTAGCCAACCCGGTCTCCCGCAGCACCGTCTTGCTGGGCAAGAGTATGGGCGGATACGCTGTCGTCGCCTTTGTCTTTGTGTTTTCCACCTTTATCGGGCTTTTGCTCCTCTCGACCAGGGGGTTTCCGCTCTTCGACTCGGCTGTGCTCGCGCCGATTCTGTTGATCATGGTGGGGAGCTTGGTCTATCTGCTGTGCATCTTTCTAGTGGGGATGATCGGTTCCATCCTGTTCCTGAATTCCCAAGTGGCCTTGGTGCTGAGTGTCTCGATCTGGGCCGCGCTGTCTTTTCTCGTGCCCAAAAGCGCCCGGACCGCGGCGGAGTTGATCCGCCCGGTAGAAGACGAGCGGACGGTTTACTTGCGTCAGAAGCACGCCCGTGAAGACCTGCTCAGGGCCCAGCACAAGGAAATGAGCGAGAATTACCCCCAGGAACTGGATCCAGGATGGCTGATGGCCAACTTCGCGACCCTGGCAGAGGAAGGCGCGGCGGTTTGGAAGAAATACAGCGACCGGATCTCCAAAGATCTGACCACCATCGCCGAGGACCACCACCGGGAGAAGAAAGCGCAGGAATCCCTGGGTAAGGTGCTGTCCCGGGTATCTCCCGCGGGCAGTTTCCGACTGCTCTTGGCCAATGTGTCCGGTACGGGCGACCAGGTGAGGTGGCGATTACTGGAAGCAGCCTGGAACTACCAGAATACAGTCAATGACAAGGTCTTCGCGAAAAAACCCTTGATCGCTGTCCAGAATATGAGTTTCCCCCATGATATGGGTGTAGAGGACCCACCACCACCACCTCTGGTCAGGGCGCTGCCCCTCGGCAGTGTCTTAACGGAATCGACGCTAGACATAGCCTTATTATGCCTCTATGCCGTCTTGCTCTTTATGCTGGCCTATATGCTGTTTCTGCGTCGCTCCATATTGTAACCCAGCACGACCATTGCGTGAGGACGGGGTGAGGGTGTATGAAACGCGTCCCTGACTGATATTCCCCCGGAAAAATGGACCCATCAAGCGGCCCCTTTGCGTTGGTGCTGATCGAATTGAGCCGGAGAGAGATACTCCAGAGCAGATAGACTACTTGACATGGATGGTGTTTTAGGTTCATCCTGATAGTATAGAATCTGTGGGAATCCAGTCCAAAAGGAGGCGAGCATGCTGGAAATCATCGATATGTCCAAACACTACGACGAGGTCCGGGCCGTCAACCACCTCAACCTCACCATCCAGCCGGGTGAAATCTTCACCATGCTGGGCGCCAACGGCGCCGGCAAGACCACCACCCTCATGGTGTCCCTCGGCTTTACCGAACCCACTGCCGGCACGGTCAAAATCTGCGGCATCGACGTCACTAAAGACCCCCTCGAAGCCAAAAAGCACGTGGCTTATGTGTCGGAAAATGTCATGCTCTACGGCAACTTTACCGCGCGCCAGAATCTGGACTTTTTTGCCAAGCTGGGGGGGCGCAAGAATGCCACCGACCAGGATTACAACCAGGTCATGGAGCGGGTGGGTTTGCAGCCGGATGCCTTTAGCCGCCGGGTGAAGGGTTTTTCCAAGGGCATGCGGCAGAAGCTGGGGATTGCCATCGCGATCATGAAGGATGCCCAGGTCATCCTGCTGGACGAGCCCACCTCGGGTCTGGATCCCAAGTCGGGAGCCGAGTTTCTGCAGCTACTGGCCGAATTGCGCGGCGAGGGCAAGGCCATCTGGATGACCACGCACGACATATTCCGGGCCAAGGAGATCGCCGATCGGATCGGCATCATGGTGGAGGGGAATCTGGTGAAAACCTTTACGCGAGAGGAACTGGAACGGGAGGACCTGGAGCGGATTTATGTAGAATACGTCAGCCGGCCCATGGAAGAGGCGGCCTGAGAGGCACAAACCATCTGGACAGCGCCCGGCATCCGGTCGAAATCATCAATGCCATCTACGCCGCCGCGCGCAGTGGCAAAGAAGTGAAAGCGGGAAGAACCTGATATGGCACATCACCAATTCAAACCTCAAGTCTACTACAACGCCATAGGCTGGCACGAGCCCGTCCTGCACATCGCTCCCGGCGACGCGGTTTCCACCACCACAGTGGATGCGCGCGGCTGGGATGTCCATGGCAAACAGGTGGCCGAACGCGGCAATCCCATGACCGGGCCCTTTTATGTCGATGGCGCCGAGGAGGGAGATACCCTGGTGGTTTTCCTGGACAAACTCTATCCGAACCGCACCATGGGGTGGACCGCTACCAGTATTGCTCCAAATGTGCTGGATCCGGGGTTTGTGCCTGAATTTGACGATGAGGTCGAGCTGGGCGAATGGGAGGTGGACCTGGAGAAGGCTACGGTCAGGCTGGTCAAACCCCAGATTCGTCTGGGGGCGCTGGAGTTGCCCCTGGCTCCGATGGTGGGTTGTTTCGGCGTGGCGCCGCCCCGGCACCAGGCCATTTCCACGGCGACTTCCTCGACCCACGGCGGCAATATGGACTACCGCGGTTTTGTCCAAGGGGTCAAGGTCTACTTCCCGGTCGCAGCGCCCGGCGCCCTGTTCCACCTCGGCGATGGCCATGCTGTCCAGGGCGATGGCGAGATCGTCGGCACGGGCGTGGAAATCTCCTTTGACGTGACCTTTACCGTGGATCTGATCAAGGACAAGAGGATCGGTTGGCCCCGGCTTGAGAACGACGAATATCTCATGACGGTGGGCAATGCCCGCCCCCTGGATCAGTGCGTGCAGCACGCTACCACGGAAATGCTGCACTGGCTGCAGGGAGATTTCGGCCTGGATGCCCGCAGCGCCCACATGTTGCTGGGGCAGTGCGTGCAATACGATATGGGCAATGTCTTCGATCCGGCCTATACCATGGTGTGCAAGGTGGCCAAGTCGGCGCTGAAGGACTTGGGGGTTTTATAGGATTATAGCTCGACGATAGAATCCAGGCCTTCGGGGGGCGGCAGGACATAGCGGATAGGCTGGACGGTGCCATCTCGTCGCACTACCTGTTCGAGGTGTTTGCCCTTGACGACCGAGTGTTCGATCAGCAGATCATCGTCGATGCGACAGCCGTAGAGATAGGTGGTGCCCTTGATGGTCACGCGCTCGCCGACCCGCATGGGAAATTCATCGCTGCCGGTCATGATGACCCCGGATTCGACGCGGCTTTGAGCGCCCAGGCGCAGATTGCCTTTGAGGATATTGCGGGCCAGGACTTGGACGCCGTCTTCCAGAACCATCTTCTGCTCCGGATAGGTGCTGAACTGGACCCCCGGACCAATCTGCACTCCTTCCCCCAGAACGATGTTTCCGCTCAGATGGCTGCGATCGCCGATCTGGACTTTGCGGTTCAACTGGACCTGGGGGCCGATGTGGACGCCTTTGCCGATAGCCATGTCCAGCGGCCCTTTGTCCTTGTCCAGGGAGACGATTTGATCGATCACTTCATCGGCGATGAAAAAATCTTCTTCGTCGGCGATGGTGATGGTGTCCCTCAGGCGTTTGTAGGCCCAGCGCCGGGCAATGGTTTCCATCTGCTGCAGCACGCTCTTGACATTGAAGGCCAGGATTTCCTCTTCGCTGGCCGCCTGCACGGCGCGCACCACTTTGCCGTGGTTGTTGAAGATCTGCACCAGATCGGTGAGCATGACCTCGCCCTGGACATTGTCGGTCTGGATCTCGGGGATATAGGTGCGCAGTTGCTTTTCCTTGAAGGCGAAAACCCCGGTGTTGATTTCGCGAATTTCGAGCAGGTTGGCGCGGGTAAAGGAATAGGTCCGGCCGTTGTAGACCACGGCGTACGGGGTTTCCGGATCCAGGCCGAGGATGTCCTCGTGTTCCTTGATCTCGATGACCTTGTCCTGGTCCGCGGCGGAAGGATTGCCGTCCTGGTCCGCGGCGGGGACGCGGAGGATGCGACCGTAATAATTTTGCTCTACCGGCCCGCTGTAGGCCCCGGTCAGGACCATCATATCGCAGGGATTATTCTCGAAGTCCCGGCGAAACTGCTCGACCGCTTTCCCGGTGAGCAGCCCCATATCCCCCAGAAAAATGTAGACATCTCTGTTTTCTCTGCTGTCGGCAAAGGCCGCCAGGGCCACGCGCACGGCATCTCCGGTACCGGCCGGCAGTCCCAGGACCGGGTTTGCCTGGTAGGCGAAAACACGGCCCGGTTTTTCCCCGGTGGCACGAGCTACGTCTTCTGCCTTGATGCCCACGACGATGATCTGGTTGGGGCTCTCGAGTCCGTCCTGAATCGCCAGGGCCACGCGCAGCGCCGTGGGCTGGCCCCAAATCTGGTGGAGCATCTTGGAGGTCTCGGAGCGGATGCGCTTGCCGTGACCGGCGGCCAGCACAATGCCGATGCAGGGATTGTCCGGAACGATCTCGGTGCTCAGCGAGCGCAACACTTCGATGGTCTGTTCTTTTGAATCCGCCATAGAAGCTCAGGGCTTTGTGGGAACCTTAGCCGGGGCCGGCTGGGCGGAGCGACCATTGCCCAATACAGGGCCGAGTGGAAGATCCGGTCCCTCGCCCAGGGCGATCTGCATGAGGGCGTCCTGCAGGCACAGAGCAGGTTCCTTGGGGGCCGGGTGCAGGCGCGTATAGGTGCCGTCCGGTTGCAAAAAGCGCGCCTTGACGCGGTCCTGCAGGCACAGCAGGAGTTCGTTGTGGATCCTGTTTTTCAATTTCTGATCTTCGATGGGAAAGACCACTTCCACGCGTCCCCGCAGATTGCGGTTCATCCAGTCGGCACTGCCCGCCCAGATTTCCATGTCGCCGTCGTTGGCAAAATAGAACACCCGGCTGTGTTCCAGATAGCGTCCAATGATGCTGTAGACCCGTATGTTCTGGCTGACGTCGGGAAGACCGGGACGCAGGCAGCAGATGCCGCGAACGATCAGGTCGATCTCGACGCCGGCCTGCGAGGCCTGGTAGAGGGCCTGGATGATCACGGGGTCCATCAGGCCGTTCATCTTGGCGATGATGGCGGCCGGCCGGCCGGCGCGGGCGTGCTCGATCTCGCGGTCAATGCGGTAGAGCAGGCCCTTCATCAGGGTGGAAGGGGCTACCAGCAACTTCTGGAAGGTGGTCTCGCGGGAACGCGTGGTGAGCAGGTTGAAGACTTCGGCCACGTCCGCGGTGATGTCCTCGCGGGCCGTAATCAGGCCCAGGTCGGTGTAGAGACGCGCGGTGGAGGGGTTGTAATTCCCGGTCCCCAGGTGGGCGTAACGCCGCAATCCGTCCTCGTCGCGGCGCAGCAACATGGAGAGCTTGCAATGGGTCTTCAGACCCATCACCCCGTAGATGACGTGGACCCCGCTTTCTTCGAGCCGTTTGGCCTGTTCGATATTGGAAGCCTCGTCGAACCGCGCTTTCAATTCGACCAGGGCGGTCACTTCCTTGCCGCGTTCGGCCGCATTGATCAGGGCCTGGACAACCGGGGAATCCTCACCCGTGCGGTACAGGGTCTGCTTGAGGGCCAGGACTTTGGGGTCTACGGCGGCCATGCTGATGAAATTGATCACGGTGGTAAAGGATTCGTAAGGATGGTGGAGGAGGATATCGCCGGCGCGGATGGTCTCGAAGAAGGTTCCGGGATTGGGGGGCAGATCTTGTTCCACGGGCGCGAAGGGAGGGAGCTTCAAATCGGCGCGCGGCACATCGCTGTAGATGGTCATGACCCGATTGAGGTTGACCGGACCATCCACGCAAAAGACTTGGTCCTGGTCCACGCCGAACTGGTTCTTCAGCAGACTCACCAGCCGCTCCGGGGCGCTGGATTCGATTTCCAGGCGCACGGTATCCCCTTTGCGGCGATTTTTCAGCTGTTCCGCTATCTCCTCAAGGAGGTTGTCGGCTTCTTCTTCGTTGACGTAGAGTTCGCTGTTGCGGGTGGCCCGGAACGAAGCCGAGTTGAGGACCTTGTAGCCGCGGAACAATTCGCTCAGCTGCAGGTCAACGATACCGGCCAGGGTGACGAAGTGGATGCCGCCGTCGCCGGTGTCGGGCAGGCGCAGGATGCGCGGCAGGACCCGGGGCACGGTGACTACGCCCAAGGCGCTCTGGCGCTTGGACTCCAGCAGGGCGCCAATGCACAGGGCCTTGTTGAGCACGCGGGGGAAGGGATGGGACGGATCCACCACCACCGGCGTGAGGAGCGGTTCCAGTTCCTCTTTCCAGTAGTGTTTTACAAAATTTAGATGCTTGCCTTCCAGGGCTGAACCTTCCCACAGATGGATGCCTTCGCCGGCCAGAGCCGGCAGGAGTTCACGGTTCCAGCAGCGGTACTGCGTTTCGACCAGGAAGTGGGATTTCTCGGCGATTTTTTCCAGCTGTTCGGCCGGGGTCAGTAAATCAGGTCCGGTAGGAGCGGCGCCGGCTTCCTTCAGCTGCAGAAGGCCGGCGACGCGGACCTCGAAGAACTCGTCCAGGTTGTTGGCGACGATGGCCAGGAACTTGACCCGCTCCAGGAGGGGGTTGCTCTCGTCCTGGGCTTCTTCGAGGACCCGGTAGTTGAAATCCAGCCAGGAAAGCTCGCGATTGATGTATAGGTCGGGGTCGTCGAGATTCATGGGGGAGACCTCTCGAACAACGGGTTGGGGATTTGAGGACAATTGTCAAAGGTTTAAATCTGTGGAATTCAACACGATATGTCAAATAAATCGCACTCCCAGTTTGACGTTTTCGCCGGGGTGGGTGGCGATTTTGGAGTACTCTTTCAGAAGGTCGTCGAAGTCCACCACGGGCTGGACCACGGGTTCGGTCTTGAGGCTGCCGTGGGCCAGGAGGCGCCAGGCCACCTCTAGGAGGCGATTTTCGTCCCAGTTGGGGTAGTCCCGGGTTGGGTTCGCTGCAGGCGCGCGAGAACACGATGCGCGGACGGTTGATATGGGCTTCGGCGCCCAGGTCCAGGCCGGCCGGATAGCTGCCCGGATAGGCCCCGGCCACGACCGTGCCGTTTGTAGGCCACGCCGCGCAGGGCCGCCTGCAGCGCCTGGTGGTGGCCGCTGTATTCGATGCACACGTCGGCACCGCGTTTGTCGGTGGCCTTCTTTATTTCGAGCCCGGCGTCGCACCTGGTCGGGTCCAGGATCAGGTCGGCGCCGCATTCCAGGGCGACCTGGCGGCGCAATTCTAGCGGCTCCACGGCCACGACCGGTTGGGCGCCGGCGAGGCGGGCCAGCTGCAGGGCCATAAGGCCGATGGCGCCCATGCCGAAGACGGCCACGGCATCGCCGATGCGCACGTGGCCGTCGCGCACGGCACCCAGGGCAAAATCGGCCGGATCCAGGCACACGGCCGCCTGCCAGGGCACGCCCTCGGGAAGGGGGCGCACCCGGTCCTCGGTCCAGATGTGTTCCTCGCGGAAGAAGCTGTGCCGGAAGACCTGGTCGCCTTTGCTGAAGCGAGTGACTTCGGGTCCGGTCTCGACTACTTCGCCGACGGTCATATTGCCCAGAGGCGCGGGGTAGCTGATGGTGCCTTGGTCGTTGGCAAAGACTTTGTAGTCGCCGTCAAAACGACCGCGGGGACCGGCATATCCTTTGTAGAGGGACATTTCGGTGCCGTGTTTGGCGGCGGCGAAGAGGCTTTTGACGCGCAATTCGCCCGGCTGTGAGGCCGGGCTTTCGTAGTGGTTGAAGGCGAGTTGTTCCGGGGCGGGGACGATTAGTTCTCTGGGCATTATCGGGCTTCCGGTTTTTATGTTATATTTTGTGTCGTTTCGAGATTTTGAATATATGCAGGGTCGGATCCGCCATCAACGAGAGAAGTAGCCATGACCGAGCGCGCCGGTTCGCCCAACTCGAGCGTCTGAGCCCTACGGGGATGTGACGCTCTGCATCCTGGGCCTGGAAGGCCGGCCGCGGAACAACGTGGCCGTTCGAAGAGGAGGGACAGCATGTATCGTTCGCTTGCCCCCGGGGCGCTAGGGGTAGAGGTCGACAGTCTGAAAGAGGGGCTGGACCTGGCGGCCCGGCACGGGTTCGCAGGGTATCACTACGACATTTCCGAGGCGGCCGAGCTGGGGGTGGAAAAGGTGGAGAAGCTGGCCGCCTCCGCCGGGGTGCGGCTGGCGGCCTGGGGTTTTCCGCTGGCTTTCCGCGGTGGGGAGGGCGAGTACGAGGAGAGTCTGGCCCGGTTGCCGCGCCTGGCGCAGACCGCCGCCCGGCTCGGGGTTGTGCGGACCGCGACCTTTATCGTGCCCGGCTCAAATGAACTCACTTACCTTGAAAATTTTGCTCTCCACGTCCAACGCCTCGGAAGGGCCGCGGCCATCCTGGCGGAAAACAACATCCGCCTGGGGCTAGAGTACGTGGCGCCCAGGATCTTGTGGACCAGCTTTGCGCATCCCTTTGTCCACACCATGGAACAGATGGCCGAGTTGTGCGCTGCCGTGGGCCCGAATGCCGGCTTTTTGCTGGATAGCTGGCACTGGTACACGGCGGAAGAGAGGGTTGCGCACCTACAGCGGCTGGCGCCCGAACAGGTGGTGGTGGTCCACATCAATGATGCGCCGGCCGGCGTGCCCGTGGAGCAGCAGGTGGACCATGTGCGCACCTTGCCCGGAGAGACCGGGGTCATCGATATCACCGCTTTTCTGGGCGCCCTGAAGGAGATCGGCTACGATGGGCCGGTGATGGCGGAGCCCTTCAGCGAGCGGGTGCGCCGGCTGTCCTCGGAAGATGCCTGCGCCGCCACGGCCGCAGCGCTCGACAAAGTCTGGGACCAGGCCGGTATTTAAAGGAGTGCGGAGATGAAAGGGATCCTTTCGGTTTTACTGTTCATACCCATAAGCGGCTGTACCCTGGAGGGAGGCGTAGACCATCCGAAAGAAACAAGTGCGGAGTTTTCGCAGTACCCGCAACTGGTCAAGGTCCGGCTGCCCCCGGGTTTTTCGATCCACATGTACACAGACGATGTGCCCAACGCCCGCTCCATGAGCCTGAGCCCCGATGGCACCCTGTTCGTGGGCAGCCGGGAGGCGGGCAAGGTGTACGCCGTGGTGGACCGCGACCGGGATTTCCGGGCGGATGACGTCTTCCTGCTGGACGAGGGGCGCGACAGCCCCAATGGGGTGGCGTTCCGCGACGGCGCGCTCTACGTGGCCGAGATCAGCCGGATTTTGCGCTACGACGGGATTGAAGAGCGGCTGGAGGATCCGCCCGAGCCGGTGGTGCTCAACGATGGTTTTCCAAGCGACCGGCACCACGGCTGGAAGTTCATCCGCTTTGGCCCGGACGGTCTGCTCTACGTGCCGGTGGGCGGGCCGTGCAATGTGTGCGAGGGCGACGACCCCTATGCCTCGATCACGCGGATGAGGGCGGATGGTTCGGGCCTGGAAATCTTCGCGCGTGGGGTGCGCAACAGCGTGGGGTTCGACTGGCATCCCCAGACCGGGGAGCTGTGGTTCACGGACAACGGCCGCGACCTCATGGGCGACGACGTGCCCCCGGACGAGCTGAATCACGCCCCGCAAGCAGGGCAGCACTTCGGCTTTCCCTACTGTCACGGCGGGGATATCCCCGATCCGCGCTTCGGCGCGGGGCGCGACTGCGGGGAGTTCGTGCCGCCGGCCCAAAACCTGGGGCCGCACGTGGCGGCCCTGGGGATGCGGTTCTACACCGGGGCGATGTTTCCGCAGGAGTACCGTGGCCAGATCTTGATCGCCGAGCACGGCTCGTGGAACCGCTCCGAGAAGATCGGCTACCGGGTCGTGCTGGTGCGCCTGGAGGACAACCAGGCTTTGAGCTACGAGGTTTTTGCCGAGGGCTGGCTAGAGGGCCAGGAGGCCTGGGGCCGGCCGGTGGACGTGCTGGTGCTGCCGGACGGGTCCCTTCTGGTATCGGACGACCAGGCCGGGGCGATTTACAGGATTGTCTACGGGGCTTGACGGGGAGCTGCAAGCGAGGCTTCTCAGGCCTTTTTGGTTTTCCGCGCCGCTTTTTTGCCCCCCTGTCTTACCTGGCGCTCGAAGGCGCGGATTTCGCGCTCGCCGTCCAGCACCCCGATCTCCAGGTGGAACTCCCGTACCTGGCCGGGCTGAATGTACTCCAGGCAGCCGTGCTCCCGGTTCCAGGCCCGGCCCAACATGCTGACATTGCCCGGCTCGATCCCGGTCACGTAGGTGCCCCGGTGGAGGTGCTGCCACTGGTTGACGATGGGGATCTCCTTTTGGGGGAAAGTCCAGTACAGCCCCAGTCCCAGGCGGTCGTTGATCAGGCCCACGTGGCCAGCGCCGTTTTTGTCGGCCAGGGGACGGTGGACCCAGACATCGTCGTGGGCCTGTTTGCGGGGGGCCGTGGCCACGGTATAAGCCTCGGGCCCTACCTCGCGGTCTTCCTGCCACTCGGTGGTTTTTTGGCTGTTGATGACCAGACGGGTGCCCGCGTCCAGCAGGGGGAAACCCGGATTGCAGTGGTATACGAACATCAGGGGCGAGCGGTCCACGCTGAGATTCTCGATGCGATCGTGGATCCTGAGGCATTTCTCGCCCAGGACCGTGGAAATCTCGCGGGACAGTTCCAGGTTGGTGCCAAAGACCACGGCCTGGCGCATTTTGCCGCGCACCCGCACCACGTAGTCCTCGCCTTCCCAGCCGCTTGCGGCCACCACGTTTTTGGCCGGGATGAAGGAGAGACGGCCGTGCAGGCCGAGTTCCTCGTTCTCCTCCTCGGGGTCCACTTCCGGGTGGCCGGTGAAGGTCATGCCGCAGCTGAGCACCAGACCGCCGAAAAAGCCGCGCATCCAGCCGTAGCCCTGGGGCTCGTAAAAGGCCGGCCCCACGTCGCCGGTATTGCCGCGGAAGCACAGGGACATGCCCTTGTAGTGCGCCGAAGCAATGTCCAGGGAGCGACCGGAGAGGATCGAAAAGCACAGCCCCGAGGCGTTGAAGACCTCGATCAGGTCGGAGCCGCGCTCATTGCCTTCCACCAGTTCGGCGCGGCGGGCGCCGGCCACCTGATCCATATCTCCCACCATGGTGAGAAGCTGCTGTTTGTCGTAGTTTTTACCGAAGAGTTTGGGCATGGTCCTTCTCCTGATAGGGTGCGAAAAATCCTGTTTCCAAACTTGAAGATATGGCGGCCGGCAGGGCGGCACAAGGGGCCTGATAAGCGCGCTTTCGAGCAACCTCGATTCTTTGCGGGCGAGACGGTTTCACAACGCGACAAGTGGTCTCTCGACAGGAGTTTGCGGACGGTCCGCCAGGCTGTCGAACACCCGAAAAATTCCTTATCTTTAGCTTCTAAGGCGAGTTCCCACACACCTCCAACCTTTCTCGATGCACGAAATCCTGCTTCTGACCGCTACGGCTTTTGAGCAGCGCGACCTGGCGGCGCGCATGCAAGAGACGGTGCACCAGGTCGTGGCCGGCAAAAACTGGCGCAAGGGCCGTGTGGGCGGAGTGGTGGCGCAGCTGGTAGAAACCGGGATGGGCGCGGTCAATACCGCCCACGCTCTGACCTGCGTCCTGCAAGCCTTGCGTCCCTCCCTGGTGCTGCAGGTGGGCGTCGGCGGCGCCTATCTGGATACTGGCCTGGGAATCGGCGACGTGGTCGTAGCCAGTGAAGAGATATACGGCGATGTGGGGGTGCGCACCAGGGAGGGGTGGCAGTCGGCCGAATGCATCGGCATTCCACTGTTGGAACAGGAAAAGCCGTACTTCAACCGCTTCCCCCTGGATAGAGAACAGGTGGCCCGAACCCGGGATCTGTTGGCGGCGGGAGCATGGGCCGGCGCCGCGCCCCAGGTGCGGGTGGGACCTTTCGTCACCGTGCAGGAGTGCAGTGGCCTTGCCGATCTGGGACAGGAGCGGACCGGACGCTTCCAGGCTCTGTGCGAGAACATGGAGGGTGCCGCGGCAGCGCATTTGTGCCGGCTTTACGGCGTTCCGTTCCTGGAGATCCGCGGCATCAGCAATCTGGTGGAAGATCGCCGGACCGAAAAGTGGGACCTGTCCCTGGCCTGCCAGCGGGCCCAGCAGGCGGGACTGCACGTGTTGAACCGGCCCGAAGAGGTACTGGGAGGAGACGGATGACAAGCCGCGTTTCTCTGGGGTATTCCCCCTGTCCAAACGACACCTTTATTTTTTACGCCCTGGTGCACGGCAAGATCCCCGGGGCTCCCGTCTTTGAGGAGATGCTGGAGGACATTGCCACCCTCAACGCCCTGGCCCTCAAAGGCAAACTGGCCATTGCCAAGATTTCCTTTTACGCGCTGGCCCATTTGCGCCAGCGCTATTGTCTGCTGCACGCCGGAGGCGCCCTGGGGCGTGGGTGCGGGCCCCTGGTGGTGGCGCGCGCGCGACTGGCGCCCGGTGAGTTGAGCGGGAAAAAAATCGCTATCCCGGGCAAGCTGACCACCGCGGCCCTGCTGCTGCGTTTGTTCGATCCGGGTCTCGATGATCTGGTGATTTTGCCCTTTGATCACATCATGGCCGCGGCGCAGCAGGGCCAGGTGGACGCCGGCGTCATCATCCACGAAAGCCGTTTTACCTACCCGCATTACGGTCTGCACGAGGTGATGGATCTGGGGGGGTGGTGGGAAGAGGCTACGGGGCATCCTATCCCCCTGGGCGGAATTCTGGCCCGGCGCGATCTGGGGCGCGAACTGATCGGGCGGATCGACCAGGCTTTGAGGGCGAGTGTGGAATACGCCCATGCTCACCCGAACGAGGTGCGCGATTACGTGCGGGCGCACGCACAGGAGATGGACGAACAGGTGATGCAGGCGCACATCGACCTGTACGTGAATCACCATACCTTGGACTACGGAGAGGATGGTGAGGCGGCGATTGCGGATTTGCTGCAGCGCGCCGAAAGAGCGGGAATTGCGCCGATTTCAGAGCTACCGTTGTTTGCCGGCTAACGCGGAGTCCAACCATGAAACTACTGCAATTTATCGACCCCGAGGACAAAGGACAGGTGCACGTGGGGCTGGTCGAGGGGGGTGAGGTCATCGATCTGACCCAGACCTCTGCGGCCCCGCATTCGGTGTGCGATATCTACTACGGACAGGGGGGAGACGAAACAGGGCTGGAGGAAGCAGGGCGCCGGCTGCAGGACGCGGCGGGCGCGGCGCGGCGCCTGGACCTGGGCCAATTGCTGGACAACCGGGATGGCGGCAGGCCGCACCTGACCAAACCCATCAGCGGTCCGGCGGACAATCCCCATGTCCTGCGGGTATGGCTGGCCGGGGTGACGCATGAAGACAGCGCCAAACTGCGCGAAATCGAGGCCAAGCAGGCCACCGGCGATCAGGTCAATGTGTACGCACAAAAGTACCGCGAATGCGCTGCCGGGGGGCGTCCCGAGCTGTTCGTCAAGGGCGAACCCGATGCGGTGGTGGGGCACAATCAGCCCCTGACACGGCCGGCCGATACCCAGCGTCTGGTACCTGAAACCGAGCTGGTGTCGGTGTACGGGCTAAATAAAAAGGAACAGGTCGAGTGCCTGGGCTACACCGGGGGCAACGACGCTACCGACAACGGCATTGAGGCGGCCAATCCTCTGAACCTGCCCCAGGCCAAGAACTGGGCCGATGGCTGCGCCAGTCTGGGACCGCTTCTGGTGACGGAGGCGGCCTACGACGACAGCGCGGTCGAGGTCTCCTGCGAGATCCTGCGCCACGGCCGGCGGGTCGGGTTCAAGGAGGGGGCGACCGGACGAAACCACCTCAATATGCCGGATGGGCTTTTTCATATGGAGCGGTCCCTGTTCAGCCGGATGCCGTTGCAGCCAGGGCAACTACAGGCCCTCTACTGGGGCACCCCGATCGTATTTGCCGAAACCGATCTGGCGAGCGGATTGCTGGTGGGAGACGTGGTCAGGATGAGGTTTTCGGGTGGGATCGGGACGCTGGAAAACCAGATCGTGGCCCTGGCCGAGACAGGGCAGCTGGAGGGGTTGAGCAGGGGGTAACTGACGAAATGGGCGGACGGCCGAAAGGCGCCCAGCTGGTGGAGTGACCTTTTTGTGGTGGGCGGCTCGCCTCAGGGGATGCCCCGAAAATTGGCTGAGCTCCTTCGTCTATTCCTCTCCCCCATCACCCTGCACAAAACGCCGCCGGCAACATCCCCTTCCGGCCTTGATGCTCGTATATTTACGATATTTCGGGAAGTTCTAGTTTTCGGCCCTTAAAGATCTTCTGCAGGGATATCCCGTTCCTGGCCAGTGGCCAGATCTTTGATGCGCACCTTGCCGGTGGACCACTCTTGCGGAGCCAGCAAGATCAGCCGGGCCGCCCCTGAGATATCGGCGTGTCTAAAGGCCCATTTTATTTTTTTGTTCCCCAGGACCAGGTCCACCGCCCGTCCGTTCTCGCGCAGCCGGGCCGCCACCTGCATGGCGGCATCGCGCAGGGAAGCGTCGAAAGGAAAAACCACATCGTCCACGGATCCCGCAAGGGTGGGAAGCAGGCCTTTGTCCTTGAGCAATTCCACGATCACGGCATCGCCGAAACCCAGACCGCAGGCCGGAATGTCCTTTCCTCCAAAAGTAGAAAGGAGGCGGTCGTAGCGACCTCCACCGCAAATAGCGCGCAGGGCCGCACCGCGGTCGAAGGCCTCGAATACAATGCCGGTGTAGTAGGCCAGACCCCGGACCAGGCTGGCGTCGAATTCCAGCCATTCGGCGCAACCATAGGCTGCGGCCAGAGAAAATAAGGACCTCAAATCCTGGATGCCCCCGTGTTCTCCTCCAATGATACCGGCCACCTCGTCGAGCGAGTTCAGGGATATGACCTCTACAATCCGGTCTACCAGGGAGCCGTCGAGATCCAGATCCGCCATCTCCTTTTTGACGACTTCCTCCGGCACCTTCTCCAGCTTGTCCACGAGCACGCAAATCGGGGCGAATTTGTCGTCCGGGATCCCCAGTTTCTCAAGGGTGCCCTGGAGTATTTTGCGGTTCGAGATTTTGATGCCGATATCCGCCGGACCCAGGCCTACGCGCCCGAAGAAGGTGGTGATGGCGGCGAGCAACTCGGCCTCGGCCGTCATCCCCGGCACCCCGAAAATGTCCAGGTTCCACTGGTAGTGCTCGCGGCGTCGGCCCCGCGTCATGCGCTCGTAACGCCAGCACTGGGGGATGCTGTACCACTTGACAGGCAAGGGTAGTGAGCCGCCCTTCTGCAGGATCAAGCGGGCCAGCGAAGGCGTCATTTCCGGGCGCAGCGCCAGCCGTCGGCCCGACTTGTCGGCAAAGCTGTAGAGTTGCTGGACGATTTCTTCGCCGGCTTTGCGGGTGTATAGTTCCTCCGCTTCGATGAGCGGCGCGTCGTACTGCTCGAAGGCGAAGAGCCGGGCTACTTCGCGAAAGTGCCCGAAAAGCCAATTTTGCAGCCGCATATCTTCGGGAAAGAAGTCCCGGGTACCCCGGGGAGGTGCCAGATCCATGGTACACTGTCCTTTCCTGATCCTGAGTGTCTGGGATTATAATATCCGGAGGGATGGCGAAAACGACAAAATGGACCCCTGGGAGCAGCTAGTACACCTCGCCCGCCACAATCGCCCAAAGGCCCAGGAACATGCCGGCCTTGAGCACGAGATTCAAAGAGGGGCCATCTGCTGAGGCCGGACTCCGGTGCAGCCTGAGCAGGGCGTAGAGCAGGAGCAGATCGACCAGGAGTACCGGTGCCAGGTAGGCTGGGCCGTAGAGACCAAGCGCCCAGGGGACAAGGGTAAAGCCGATTAAAAACAAATATACAACAAAAACGAGAAAAGTTGCCTTTGCAGTGCCCCAGCGCAGCGGCAGGGTGCGGGCCCCGGCTGCGGCATCGCCTTTCACATCCTCGATATCCTTGATGATTTCTCTGCCCAGATGGAACAGGAGGGCAAAACCGGCCGGAATCCAGGAACGCCCCCAGGTCCCGGTGACAATGGCGCCATAAGGGAAGGGGGCCGCTCCCAGCAGGCAGACCAGCAGGTTGCCCCACAGCGGCGTGGGTTTCAGATATATACAATACAGAATCAGCAGGCCGGCGACACCGCTGGCAATCAGGCCGTTCGCCGGACCCAGCCACCAGGCCAGTACCAGGCCGCTCACGCCAAAGAACAGCGCCTCCATCTTGGCTGCCCGCCGGCTGATCAGAGCGGCAGGCAGAGGGCGGGTGGGCCGGTTGATGCGGTCGATGTCCAGGTCCATCACGTCGTTGAAGGCATTGCCGGCCCCCAGGACGAGGGCGGCCGAGAGCGCGGCCAGCACTGTTTCGAGGGTGGGCCAGCGGATGCCCGCGGTGAAGGCTCCCACCCAGACCGATAGAGCCACGATCAGACAATTGAGCGGTCTGGACAGGAGGAAAAAGCCGGTGAGAGCAGATTTCAAGGGCGGTCCATACGCTGGAAAAAGGGGGGATTGGAGGAGCGTCAATCTATAATAGGCAAGAATTTCAAATAGGCAAGAATTTCACCGGCACAAGCCCGATTGTTCTGTAACTGTAAAAAAATAAACGTTTTGTATAAATTTTTCTTGACAGGGCTTTCGCCCTAACTTACTTTCCCATAACATTTTATTTCCACAAAACTAAAGTCATGTTAAGACGGCTTCTAAGACCCAGGAGTTAATGCAGGCGCAACCGCGGCTGTATTTCGCTCAGGAGGTGCGCTCTTGCCTACCATAACCAAAAAGGATCTGGCCCTCCTCGTCAGTCGCAGCACCGGGTGCAAAAAAAACCTGGCTGCCAAGATGGTCGATAGTTTGTTCGTGGCTATGCGGGACAGCTTGATCCAGGGCAATCGCATAGAAATCAGGGGATTTGGGGTGTTCCAGGTCAAGGATACGCGTCCCAAACCAGCGGCGCGCAATCCTCGTACAGGCGAAATTATCTATGTGCCAGCTCGCCGCAAGACCCACTTCAAGCCCGGTCGTTTGCTCAAGGAAGCGATGCACCAGCGGCGCGAAGGCATGCCCCCACTGGAGATCTACGACGACGGGGACGACGACGTATAAAGACGGGATGGACCTTGTCCTCCGTCTGCGGTACGGGGAATGCTTTTGCAGGGGACCCTGCAGATTTCCCTGTTCTATGAGAACGATTATTTTTTTCTTCCTCCTGGGCCTGTGGCCTGCCGTGCTGCAGGCCCAGATTCTCCTCGGTACATCCTGGTCTTCCCCCCGGGAGCTTGAGCAAGTGGCAGCCATCGGTTTGCGGGTTCGCTACATTACCCCGCGGGCCCTCTTTGCCAGCGGCGACGAGCACGCCCTCCAGCAACTCAAGTCCCGGGGATTCACCCCCTTCCTCATTGACAGATCCGGCCCTGAGGAAGCCTATTTTCTCACCGACCATCTGGACTTTCCGCTCCTCCCCGGCGTTGAGTTGATCTACAAGAGCAGGGCAGGGTGGGCCTTGCTGCGCTTGCCGCAAACCCGTCTTGCCGAGATCCACGAACACCACCATTTCCTCTGGCCCTTGCCCGAGGACTACGATCTGGGACCCTGGCTCAGGCCCCAGAGGGCGGCCAAGCCCACCGCGCCGCTCGGGGCCGATTCAATGGCGGAACTACTGGCCCTGGTGGATCCAGCGCAAATCCAGGCCCATGTCGAGGCCCTGGCCCTGATAGACCCCGACCGGGACAGCACTCCGGACAACCTGCGCACCCGTTATGCCCGCCACCCGCGCACCTTCGAGTCCACCACTTATATCCGCGATCAACTGAGCGCCTATCTGGGAGAAGGGGCGGTCGAGGTCCAGGACTTTAGACACCGCCCGGACGAACCGCTCATGTACAATGTAGTCGGCACCCTGGCAGGGGCGGATCCACAGGCCGGGTACTATGTGGTCTGCGCCCACTACGACGCCATTGCCTTCCGCACCCGGGACTGGGACTGGCGGGTGGACTCGGCCGCTGGCGCCGACGACAATGCCACCGGAACGGCCCTGGTACTGGAGAGCGCCCGCGTCCTTGCCCAGCAGCAGTTCCCTTCTTGGTCGATCCGCTTTATCGCCTTTTCCGGCGAGGAGCTGGGGCTGTGGGGTAGCCGGGCTTACGCCACTCAGGCTCGGGAGAGGGACGACCGGATCCTGGGGGTGCTGAACTTCGACATGATCGGTTTCAACGATTTGAGCCATCGTCTCGAGCTGGTGGCCAATCCCCCTTCTCGCTGGCTGGTGGACCTGATGCGCCAAAGCAACCAGCGCTACCATGTTGGACTCCAGGTGGATGTGCTGGTAGACCAGACCGCCCGTCTCAGCGATCACGCCCCGTTCTGGGCTCGGGGGTACGATGCTTTGCTGGGCATCGAGAACTACCTGCCTACGGACTCTACCACCTATGGGGTACGCGAGAATAAATATCGAATTAATTCCCACTACCACACTGTGCGCGATGTGCCGGACAGCATCAACTGGGAGCTGGTGAAGCGCACCACCCAGCTGGCCGTGGCCACTCTGGCCCAGTACGGATTGCAGGAAGGGGAAGGCCTGCCCAATCTGGTGGTCTTTCTCGGGGATTTGAGCGGCGATCCCCAGGGCAACCTGCGGGTGCGGGTCAGCAACATCGGCCTGAGCCGGCTCGAGATCCCCTATCGGGTGCGGGTTTCGCGCTGTGGAGCCGATTCCAGCGGCTGCGAGGTGATCTACGACGAGGAGCGGAGTACTCCCCTGGAACCAGGAGGAGTGGAGGATATCGAGATCGCCTGGGATCGTTTTGGAGAGATGGTCTTTCTGCTCGAGGTCGATCCCCAGGGCCGGATTGCCGAGTCCAGCGAGGACGACAATCGCGCCTTTCAGAATGTGCGCCTGGTGCCCCAGAGCGTCCGGGTATTCCCCAATCCCTACAGTCCCATCCGGGACGGAATATTGCGCTTTAGTGGGGTACCTTTAAACTCCATGGTCCAGATTTTCACCTTGCGCGGGGAGCTGGTGTGGTCTGCTCAAGAGGACGACAGGGAGCAGAGGAGGTTGCGGGCGAAGCCCAAGGATATCCTCTGGAAGGGGGTCAACCAGACCCAGGAGGTTCTGGTGGGCAGTGGGGTCTACATCTACACAATCACCGTGGAAGGGGAGGTGATCGAGATGGGCAAGATTGCGGTTGTGCGGTAGGGTGATTCAGTCCTTCCCGTCTTCGTCCCGGGATAATAGGTTTTGTATCCCTTTGAATTTTTTCGCAGCAAATTGCTGAAAAAAGTAAGGTAATGGGGTTTACAGTAATGAGGTTATGTGAGGAAGTTTTGATGCTTCAAGCCCACATCCCCAACAAATTGGACCAAATTTTCCTATAAGAATTTCACGGATTTGTTTTTTATCGAATTTCATAACCATCCCCCGCACAATAAAAGGTAGGCCGCTCCAATATTGTTTGTTTTGTCCTTGACAGTACAAAATATCCAATCTTATTATACTGTAGACAAGGGAAAGTTCATACCCCTATCAACCCCTTGAGATAGGGAGAAAAGGCCATGGAAACCCCCTTCATTACCGCCCAATTCGTTAGCCTTTTGGTGGCCATCGTGGGTGTGGGCATAGTCGCTATGGGCATAGGATGGCTTGGTCTGGATCGAATGAGGGATGATATCAAGGCCGACGCCCAAAAAGCGCATGGTGAGATTGGGAAGAATATCGATACGCTACGCTCTGATATCAACACGCTACGCTCTGAAGTAAGCGACCTGCGTAAGGAAATGACCGACCTGACTGGCCGTGTGGGCCGTATTGAGGGCTATCTTGAGAGGGGGGACACCCAACGAGATGGTTGAAGATGTTGAAATCACGAGGAAGATTCTGGAGTATTTAGCCCAGAAGGACAGTTTCCCCTCCCATACAACTGAGGAGGAGCTGCGCCAAGCCAACTGAGGAGGAGCTGCGCCAAGCCTTTCGGGTCATCTGCTGAATAGAAGAGCCGATATACCCGGCGAAGGGTAGCTCCCTAGCCCGGCAAATAAATTGGGGCGCCGCTACCTTCTACCAACCAGGAGATGCGTTATGAGGCGCCTTGTCTGCCTTGCATGCGCGGTTTGCTTGGGATGTTGGCATTGTTCCCAGGAAAAACCCACCTCTTCAGAGTCTACCCGTTCGTTTGAAGGTACTGTACAGACCCCGGATGAGCAACCGGTCGCCATGGCCACGGTTTATCTCGTGCGGGCTTCTAATCTAACCCTCCAAGCAGCAGACCATCACGGATGCGCACGGGGCATTCAGCGTGTCCCTGCCCCACTCGGGGCCGTACTTGGTTGGGGATCCACTTCAGACAGGGCAATTGGCACGTCTCCTACCGCGACACAGCCTTCCTGTGGGACCAGGACTCACAACACATCCGGGCTGATTTTCTCTGGCTTACACAGAGCAAACCCATCCTCTTGAGGGAGGATGAAGAAATAGACGAACTGGATAAAAAGCCGTCGGCCAAGCCCCTTGCGATACGATTTCTACCCAAAATAGGCGATCTCGATCGAACGGGCCACGTCACCATAAAAGACGCCGTGGCCCTGTTCGATCTGTTTCTGTACGGCACGCCTGTGGATGCCCTGTCCATCCGTCTGGGGGACATTGACCAAGACGGCCAGACCGACTGGACGGACCTGGCCTTGCTGGGCGATTTCCTCCAAAAGGGCTTACCCCAGGACGATAATCCCTATAACATTGGAAAAAAGGTCCAACTGGGGACCGCTTCTTTGGTCCCCAATCCTGAAGAGACGTCCTTTTCGAGTAACGGGGCTTGGGAGACCTTCACGGTGCAAACGGATATGGACAGCGTGCACGTGGTCGTCAACCCACCTCGCAGTGATGTTATTCTTGAGGTGGCCGGAGGCTATAGGGCACCTTCCCGTAGTTACTGCGGGGCGGAAGCCGAAGACAGCCCAACGCGACCGAGACGGAACAACTACAAGCTCCATTTGGCCGGCTGTGCATCCGGCCGGTCCAAGGTATTGCTGAAAGACTATATCTACGGTCTAACCCTGGTTCAATACGAAATAGCAGTACAGGAGGGAAATGAACAAGACGAAAGGGACTGAAAATAAGCACGGAGATATTAAATGCAGGCTGATATTCCTACGCCCCCTATGTATCAGATCGAAGAGACGGCTATAGCGAAGTCTCCCGAGGCTGATCACGTAGTTGTTTTGTTGAAAATGCGGCCACTATCTGAAACGGGTACTCTACTCCCTCAACTTCAAGAAATAGGGTTTTTGTTTTCGGATCGAGCGGAAGCCAGTCGATATTATCAACAGCTACTTCTGGATATCTAGAATCCATTGCCTTATTCTCCTTTCAAAAACCGTGCCAGCCCAGCGCCTACGGCAAGAAGCGTACCGGGCGTTATTCAAACGAGGTCACGACCGGGATAATAAGCCTTCCATTTGCCGGCGCCAGTTTTCCGGGTAGTGCAGCCGGCCTTCGAGACGGAAATCCGCGACCAGGGAGCGCAGCAACCCCATCCGCTTCTCGCGGTCGGGTTCCTTTTCTTTCAAGTATTGCCGCACCTGGGCCAGCTGGTCAAGGTAGTAGACGAACTCCTCGTCGAAAAGCGCTTCGAGATCCTGGCGCAGCCGGCTGGCCAGAGAGGGGCTGGCGTTGCTGGTGCTGATGCTGAGGCGCAAATGGCCCGGGTGCACCAGGGCGACCATGCCGAAGTTGGAGAAAGCCGGCTGGTCGTAGGAATTGATCAGGATGTGGCGGGCGCTGGCCTGTGCGAAGATCTGCCGGGTCAATTCGGGATTGCTTCTGGCCGTATTCACCACCAGGAAAACACCGTCCAGATCTTCGGACTGAAATGGGCGTTGATGGCAGGTCAGCCTCCCCTCCCGGGCCCACTCCCGCAAGCGGGGCGCAATCCGGGGACTGACCAGGGTGACGCGGGCGCCGGCCCCCAGGAGGCGACCGCTTTTTTCCGTGGCCTCGTCGCCGCCGCCGATGACCAGGCAGGATCGATCCGCGATGTCGAGGTTGATCTGGAAATAGGGGTTCGGGAGCCGTTTCATATTTTTCTGGAAATCTGACCCACCATGTCGACCAGCTGTGGGAGGATGAGCTTTTCCATGGCCAGCCGGACCGCGCCTGGGGCGTCGGGGGCGCCGACGCTGATAACCGCGCAGCTGATCTGCTTGGCCGGGTTTGGACCCTCTTTATGTGCCATTTTATTTCTTCCCGCCCAGCGAGGTGTAGCTTTGACCTTCGCCGGTGCCGTACTCGATGGGCAGCCCCAGCTCCATCCAGCCTTTTTCGATCACCTGTCCCATCTCGTTGCGGGACCCGCCAAAGCCGCCGTCCATGTGGAGGATTTGCGTGAAGCCGGAGGCGGTCAGGGCCTCGACCGCACGTAGCGAGCGAGCGCCCGACTGGCAGCCGATGATCAGCCTGGCGTCCTTGGCGAAATTGACCTCCACCAGGCGCAAGAATTCCGGGTTGGGAACCATCTGGTCCTGCTCGTGGTGCATCAGCGGGATGTTGACGGCACCGGTGGGGTGACCGTTTTCGAATTCGGGGATGGAGCGCACGTCAACGTAGGTGTACCCTTCGTCCCGGTCCAGCAGTTCGCCGGCCTGAGAGGGATTGATGTTTTCGAAGCTCATGGGGCATATCTCCTGTTTAGTGAATGCTCCGTTTTTGTCGAACAACTGCTCGGCCGTCTTGGGTCGGCCTCGGAGAGAATCGAACCAGCAGGTGTGCAGAAGATGATTCCGTGACCGACGACTGCCGGATAGAGCGGGTCGAGATAATTGCCAGGGGCACTGTGACCAGGATGTAGACAGGCAGCATGCCTGCTTGACAGGGTTCACCTAAATGGGGTCCTTATTAAGGAGTTTTGTCTCCTTAATGTAGTATTTTCTGCACGATAGACAAGACTTCACGGGTTTTGCCGGGAGCAAAAGAAAGATATGAGGTACACGCCCAAGCTCAGGTGGATCGCCTGGCTCCTTTGCGCGGTGCTGTGGACTTGCAACGGGTCCGAGGAAGCCGGGAAAGATACCACCGCGAGCACGGCTGCGGATAGCACGGCTGCGGACAGTACCCGGATCGCAGAAGCCGTCCCGGTGGAAACCGCCCCGGCCACGAGTGGAGATATTTCTTCCTTTCTGTCCTTCAACTCGACCCTGGAGACCGAAGCGGCCGTGGAGATTTATCCGCGCATCGGCGGCCTGGTAGAAGCGCTCGAGGGGGAAGAGGGAGACTGGGTCGCCAGCGGGGATACCCTGTTGCGCATCAACGACGACGAACTGCGGCTCGCCTTCCGCGAAAGCGAGGTGAATCTGCACCATCTCGAGGCCGGTTTCGAGCGTACCCAGGAGATGTTTCAGCGCCAGCTGGTCAGCGAGCAGGATTACGAGAACGCCAAACTCGAAATAGAACAGGCCCGTCTCGGGTGTCAAAAAGCCCGGCTGGCGCTGGAGCACACCCGGGTCTGCGCCCCTTTTTCCGGGGTCATCGCCGAGCGCCACGTGCAGGTGGGTAGCCGGGTGGAACCCGGGACCAGATTGTTCGCCCTGGTCAAGCTCGACGAGATGCTGGCCAGGGTTTTTGTTCCGGGCCAGCATCTGACCAGCATTCGCACAGGGCAAAAGGCCATCATTACCTCTGATTTCCTCGAAGATAGGCGTTTTGCCGGCTGGGTCAAGCGCATCAGTCCGGTCGTGGATCCCAAGAGTGGTACCTTCAAGGTCACGGTCGGGATCGAGGCGAGTCAGGAGCACCTGCGCCCGGGCATCTTCGTCAATGTGGAAATCGTCACCGATACCCACGAAAACGCGGTGCTGGTGCCCAAGGAAGCCGTGGTCTACGACGGCGGGGATCGCTACGTATTCGTGGTAGAGGGCACCACGGCCTCCAGGGTCAAACTGGATGCCGGTTTTGAAAACAGCCGCTTCATTGAAGCCCTTTCTCTCATCCAGCCCGATACCCCCATCATCGTCGTAGGGCAGAACGGGTTGAAGGACAAGGCCCGGGTAAAGATCGTCAACCAGGAAGACCATACCCTGGAAGCTGGTAGCCCAGAACCTGACGCCGACCAGGGCTGACGACACCGCCGATGGAAGAAACCTCCCGGCCTTTCAGCTCGCGCTTTGCAATCACCACGCGGCGGCCCGTGGCGATCCTCATGATCATCATGGCGGTGTGCGTGTTCGGCTGGGTGTCCTACCAGCGTCTATCCCTCGACCTGATGCCGGACATCACCTACCCGACCCTGACCGTGCGCACCGAATACCCCGGGACCGCACCTGAAGAGGTCGAGACCTTTGTCTCACGTCCCCTCGAGCAGGAGCTGGGCGTCGTCCCCCACCTGGTCAGCATCAGTTCGATTTCCCAGGCCGGGCAGTCCGACATCATTCTCGAATTTGCCTGGGATACGGATATGAATGCCGTGTCCCAGGACATCCGCGAGAAGGTTGACCGGGTCTGGCTGCCCGAAGAGGCCAAAAAGCCGCTGCTGCTGCGCTACGACCCGTCTCTGGATCCGATCCTGCGCATCGGTCTGTACGGTCCCCAGACCCTCTACGATTTGCGCTATGTGGCCGAACGCGAGATCAAGCGCGAAGTGGAGGCGGTCGAAGGGGTGGCCGCGGTCAAGATCAAGGGAGGGCTGGAGGAAGAAATACACGTGGCCCTCAACGAGCGCCAGATGGCGCTTCTGGGGCTCGATATCGCCCAGATCAACGACCGCCTGGCGCAGGACAACATCAATCTTCCCGGCGGCAACTTGCGCGAAGGCCAGATCCGCTACCTGATCCGCACCCTCAACGAATTCGGCTCCCTCGCAGAGATTGCCGATCTGGTCATCGCCCGGCAAGACCAGGCGGATATCCGCCTGCGGGATATCGCCAGGGTCTACAAGTCCCACAAGGACCGCGAGATCATCACCCGCATTGACGGGCGCGAGAGCGTCGAAATCGAGGTCTACAAGGAAGCCGATGCCAATATAGTGGCGGTTGCACAGCGGGTCGCCCACCGGCTTTACGGCCTGCCGGAGCAGCAGGCCTACGTCGAGAATATGCTCCAGGAGGAACAAAAAAAGAAAGAAGGAGAGGAAGAGGAGAAGGAAGAAGAGGAAGAGGGAGAGGGAGAGAAGCACCAGGCTGTCCGGGAGGCCATGGAGCGCCGGCGCATGACCGATTTCATCAGCTACCGCCTGCCCCCGGGAGCCGAATTCGCAATGCTGTCGGATCAATCCGTGTTCATCGTCCACTCCATTCGCGAGGTCCAGAACAACGCGCTTCTGGGCGGGGCCATGGCCATTGTGGTGCTCTTCGTCTTCCTGCGCAATATCGTGCATACCCTCATCGTCGGCCTGACCATACCCGTATCTATAATCGCCACCTTTGCCCCCATGCATTTGTTCGAGGTCTCCCTCAACATCATGTCGCTGGGCGGCCTGGCGCTGGGGATCGGCATGCTGGTGGACAATTCGATCGTGGTGCTGGAGAGCATTTTCCGCTGCCGCGAGGAAGGCGACGACCTGCTGCGGGCAACGGTTCGCGGCACCGGGGAGGTGGGCAGTGCGGTTTTCGCCTCAACCCTGACCACCATTGCGGTGTTCTTCCCGATCGTCTTCGTCGAGGGCATGGCCGGCCAGGTCTTCGGGGATATGGCGCTGACCGTGGTGTTTTCGCTGCTGGCTTCGCTGGGGGTGGCGCTCTACTTCATTCCCATGCTGGCTTCGCGCCAGGTGCGCCGAGGGGATGGCCTGGTGGCGCGGTTCCAGCACAGCGATTTCCTGCAACTCCAGGCTCTGGAGAGGGGGCGTCGGATCCTGGCCGAGCGCCCGCGTAGCGTCCGCCGGGCCAGGGCCGCTCTTTGTCTGCCCTACTTGATCTACGAGTTGCTGGGGCGCATTCTGCTGGCAGTGGCCGTCTTGGTGGCCGCGCTCCTCAAATGCGCGACCATGCTGCTCTTCGAGTTGCTGTGGTGGCTGATCAAACCCATCGAGTACTTCTGGATCAAACCGGCCCGATCCTTGCAGACCTGGATGAACCAGTGGGCCGGGGCCAGCCGCCTGGGCCCCTGGGATTTTTTCAACCGGGTCTGGCCCAATATCCTGAGCTTTGGCGCCGCCGCCGCGCTGAGCACTGATATACAGCGCTTCTGCGGCTGGATCCGGCGTTCCCGTCGGGTGTGGACAAGGTGCAAAGCCCTGCTCTTTCCCCTGGGCCTGGTCTATTTGATGTCCCGCTTTATCCTGCATGCGCTTTTGTGCCTGGTCGGCATTGTGCTGCACACCGGATGCCTGCTGCTCGGGCTGGTGCTGGTGGCTGTGCTGCATCTTCTGGCCATGGTGCTGCTGCCCTTGCTGGGGCCGGTCCTGTATGTTTTTGAGCACGGGCTGAAGCTGGTACAGCAGGCGTATCCCGTGTTCCTGAGCTGGGCCCTGCGCCAGCGTCTGCTGGTGATCGCCGTGGCGCTGGGGAGTTTCCTGGGGTGCTGGTTCGAGGTGGTGCCCCGATTGGGCCGGGAGTTGATCCCGCAGGTGCACCAGGGGGAATTCAATCTGGATATCTCGCTTCCGGTCGGCGCGCCGCTGGAGAGGACGGCCGAGGTTTTGCGCGCTATGGAAGAGGTGGTGCTGGAACAACCGCGGATCGAGCGCGTCTCCACTACCGTGGGGAGCGAAAAAACGGCCACCAGCACCGCCGAGGAGGGCGAACACACCGGCCGGATCACCGTCAAGCTGCAGGAGGGGTCGGATGCGGCCTCCGAAGAGGCCCTCATCCACGGTCTGCGCCGGCGTCTGCGGGATGTGCCCGAGGTCGAGATCGAGGTATCGCATCCTGCCCTCTTCAGTTTCAAAACCCCGGTCGAAGTGGAGATTCGCGGCTACGAGCTGCGCACCCTGAGGCGGCTCAGCCGCCAGGCCGAAGCCGTTCTGAGCTCGGTTGCCGGGCTGGTGGACGTCAAGTCATCGCTGCAGGCGGGCCATCCCGAGCTGCAGGTCGTGTACGATCGGGACCGCCTGGCCCGCTACGGCCTCGATCTGCGGGAGGTAGCCGAACAGGTGCGCCACAAGGTCCAGGGCAGGGTGGCCACCGACTTCAGGAAGGACGAGCGCAACCTCGACATTCTGGTGCGCCTGCGGGAAGACGACAGGGTGGGCCTGGAGGAACTCGAGCGTCTGGTGGTCAACCCCGGAGGCGAGGTTCCCATCCCGCTGGCGGCCATCGCCAGCATCCGGGTGAACGAAGGGCCCAGCGAAATACGCCGGATCGACCAGCAGCGCGCCGCCCTGATCAGCGCCAATATACAGGACATCGATCTGGGCACGGCCTCCGAATACATTGATTCGACCCTGCGCGGCCTGGATTTTCCCGCCGGCTTCACCTACCTGATCAGCGGCCAGAATCGCGAAATGGAGACCTCGATGCGGAGCCTGACCTTCGCCTTGGCCCTGGCCATATTCCTGGTCTACATCGTCATGGCCAGTCAGTTCGAATCCCTGGTGCACCCCTTCGTCATCATGTTTACGGTGCCGCTGGCGCTGATCGGTGTGGCGGCGGCGCTCTATATCAGGGGCATTCCCCTGAGCATCGTGGTCTTCATAGGGCTGATCATGCTGGCCGGCATCGTGGTCAACAACGCCATTGTTCTGGTGGACTACATCAACACCTTGAGGCGCGGGGGACTGGAAAAGTTCGAGGCCATCGTCCAGGCCGCATCGGTGCGGCTGCGGCCCATCCTGATGACCGCCCTGACCACGGTCCTCGCCCTGCTGCCCATGGCCCTGGGTCTGGGCGAGGGGACCGAGATCCGCACCCCCATGGCCCTCACCGTGATCGCCGGCCTCACCAGTTCGACCGTTCTCACCCTGATCGTGATTCCCACGGTGTATTCGCTGATGGACCGCCGTCCCTGAGGAGTTGTTGTGAAAGAGGAAGCCCAATACCCGCTGCCCCGTCTGTCGGTGAACCGTCCGGTATCGGTGGTGATGGTGCTGGTGGCCCTGCTCGTGGTCGGGTACATCGCCTATACCCGCATCCCCATCAATCTGTTTCCGGAGGGTCTCGAATGGGACCAACTGGGCGTCTGGGTGAGCTATCCCAATGCCAGCCCGGTGGAGGTGGAGCAAAAGATCGCCCGCCCCATCGAGGAGGCCGTAGCCACGGTCAGCCGGGTGGGCAAGATTCGCACCAACAGCAGCCGTGGGGGGTGCTGGACCCGCATCGAGTTCCGGCCCCACACGGATATGAAGATGGCCTACGCGGAGTTGCACGACCGGATGGAACGGGTCATGCCCGAACTGCCCGACGAGGTCGAGCGCATCCACGTGCGCCGCTGGGACCACAACGACATTCCGATCATGTGGATGGTGGCCACCCTCGAAGGGAATTTCAGCGATCCCCAATTCCTCCTGGAAACCCACCTGCGTCCGGCTCTGCAGCGGATTGAGGGCGTGGGCAATGTGGATATCTGGGGCGGCAGAGAGCGGCAGATCATCATCGAGCTGGATCAGGAAAAGGTGCGCAGCCACCGGGTCAATGTCTACGAACTGGTGGGCAAGCTGCGCAACCAGAACTTTGCCCTGCCCGGCGGGTCGGTGCGCGAGGGCGGCAAGAAGATTTACGTGCGCTCTCTGGGCAAGCTCCAGAGCGTCGAGGAGATCCGCGCCCTCAGCATCGACCAGGAACACAACCTGAAACTTTCCGATGTCGCCCTCGTCGGCCTGGCGCGCCCGCTCAGGGACTGGATCAACCGCGTCGATCGCAAGGAATCCATGGGGATCGAGATCCAGCGGGCCTCTGGCGGCAATATCGCCCGGATTTCCACCGAAGTGCGGGCGACCCTGGAGGAACTGCAAAGCCGGCCGCGGTTCCAGGGGGTGGATTTCGAGATCTTCTGGGACCAGGGCGAGCACGTGGCCGAGTCGGTCGACAACCTCAAGACCTCGGGGCTGTGGGGCGGGCTCTTCGCGGCCATGGTGCTGTTCTTTTTCCTGCGGGCCGTGCGCATGACCTCGATCATCACCCTGGCCATCCCGCTCTCGATCCTGGTGACCATGACCGCGCTCTACTTCATAGGCTGGTCGCTCAACATCGGCACCATGATGGGGCTGATGCTGAGCCTGGGCCTGGTGGTGGACAACGCCATCGTGATCGTGGAAAACATCTACCGCAAACGCCAGGAAGGGGTGGAGCCGCGCCGGGCCTCGATCGAGGGAGCCGGCGAGGTGGGGCTGGCCGTCACCATGGCCACCCTGACCACAGCCGTGGTTTTTCTGCCTTTGATCCTGATGAGCGATGACCAGAATTTCTCCTTCTGGATGCTGCGCATCGGGGCGCCGGTCATCGTCGGCCTGATGGCCTCCCTGTTTATCGCCCTGGCCTTTATCCCCCTGGCCGCTCTGCGGCTCTCGAGCGCCAGGGAACGCGGTGAGGGCAAGCTGATCCCGTCCTTGCGCGGTTTCTATCTGCACTGCCTGAAGTGGGTCCTGAGGCACCGCCTCGACGCCCTGATCCTGGTGGTGCTCGCCATGGCGAGTATCCTGATTCCGCAGCAGGGGATGAAGCACACCGACCAGGAGGAAGGGCAGCGCCGCGGCCTAGACCTGAGTTTCGAGATGCCCTCGGGCCAGTCGCTGGCCCGGGCCGACACCTTCATGAGCACCGTGGAGGATACCCTGCTGAACCACCGGGAAGACTACAATATCAAAACGGTGAGGGTCTGGTTTCGCAACAGCTGGGGCCGCACCGAGATCCTTTTCAGGGAAGCAGAAAACCTCAAGTGGTACCAGGTGGCCCTGGAGGACTTTTTGACCAGGTTGGGCTTGCGCGACAAGCCCCACCTGGGCTACAAGGAGGTGGTCGAAGACATCAAGAAACGCATGGTGCTGCCGGTCGGCTTCACCATGCAGGTGAACTGGGAGCAACAGGACCAGGACACCCGCATCGCCATCAGCCTCTACGGCGAGGACACCCGGGTGCTGATGCAACTATCCAGGGAGGTCGAACGCCGCCTCGGCAATATTCCGGGTCTGCTGGCGGTGCACACCGACATGGATCGGGGCAGCACCGAACTCCAGGTGCGGCTCGACCGGGACCGGATCCGGCGCTACGGCGTGGATCCCCGGATGGTTTCCAACAATATCGCCTATGGCTTGCGCGGGCTGAATCTGAGCCGCTTCCAGACCGAGGACGGTAAAGAGGTCCAGATGTGGCTTCAGTTCGAGGAGGGGAACCGGCAGAGCATGCAGAGCTTGCGCAATCTCACCTTTCCCACTCAGGAGGGCAAAGAGATCCCGCTGGAATCCCTGGCCGATCTCTACGTGACGCGGACCCTGGGCAACATCCACCGCGAGGACCGCAAGACCACATTGACGGTGACGGCCCGGGCCGCCAAAGACGATACCAAGGGGATTTTCGAGCAGGTGGATTGGGCCATGCGCGATTTCGAGATGCCCCGTGGATACCACTGGGACAAAGGCTCCCGCTACGTGCGCCTGGAGGAAGCGGACCGGTCCCAGCAGTTCGCCCTGCTTCTGTCGGTGATCTTCATATTTCTACTGATGGGGGTGCTCTTCGAGTCCTTCGTGCTGCCGCTTTCGGTCATCATATCCATCCCTTTTGCCTTCCTCGGAGTGTACTGGTTCCTCTACCTGACGGGGACTTCCTACGACATCATGTCCATGATCGGCACGGTCATCCTGGTGGGTGTGGTGGTCAACAACGCCATCGTGCTGATCGACCTGACCAACCGGCTGCGCGCCGAGGGCATGGACCGCTACGCGGCCCTGCTCGAAGCCGGCAAGCACCGCTTCCGTCCGATTCTGATGACCTCATTCACCACCATCTGCGGATTGATCCCCATGGCCGTGGGCAATTCCAGGATGGTGGGGATGCCCTACGCGCCGCTGGGGCGCACCATGATGGGGGGCCTGCTGGCCTCCATGGTGCTGACCCTGGTGATCGTGCCGCTGTGCTACACCTTCTTCGATGATTTGCGCACCCTGCTCCAGCGGGTTTTGGCTTCTGCCTTTAAGGAGGACCCCGCTGGTGTACAAGGTGCGCAGTCCGCGACCGCCGAATATGGAAAATAGACCATCCACTCGCTGGCTCCCGGCGCTGGTCGGCATCGGCGCCGGCCTTGTGGTCCTGTACCTGTGGCAGGCTCTGCCCTTTTTTCGCGCCTCGACATTGCCGGTGGGCTTTGTGGGCGCGGCGCTGCTGGCCCTGGCGGTCTATCTGGCCCAGATCGCCCGGCGCACCTGGGAGACCAGACTGGTCTCCCAGGTGCGCCGGGCGAATCAGCGCTTGCAGGTGGAAATCTCCGAGCGCAAGCAGGCCCAGGATGCGCTGCAAAAAAACCTTCGGCGCGAGGAGGCCATAGGTCGAATCCGCGACCACATCATCGCCATGAGGGAATTTCCCGAACTGCGCTCTGAATTCGAGAACAACTGGGTGGAGGAATTGCGGACGCTGGGCATCCCGGTGAACGATGTTTCTCTGCAGCTTCCCGCTCCGCAACCCGGGTACTTCGTCAATGGCTGGGCCATTTTGCTGGGTGAAGACAATCCCAAAGCTTATCCCGTGGCGGATTTTGTCTGGCTGCAGGAGGCCTGGGAAAGCAGGGAGCCCGTGGTGATGGCCCCCGAAGCATTCGTTGGCAAGCACGTAAAATCCACCACCCATTCGCTCGTGGAAATCCCGCTCACAGGAGGTGGTTCCGTGGGCCTGAACAGCACGGTTTCGGATGCCTTCGATCCCGAGACGGTCCGGATACTGCAGGTGTTTGCAGAGCTGTTGGCCGAAGGACTGCACCGCGTACAGGATTTTGAAGCCCTGCGCAATGCAGAAGGAGAGTTGCAAAAAGCCCACGATGAACTGGAACAACGGGTGGAGGACCGCACCGTCGATCTGCAGGCGGCCAACGAACGGCTGCAGGTATTGGCCAACCAGCTGCAGCAGAGCAACCGGGAGCTCGAGGATTTTGCCTATGTCTCGTCGCACGATCTCCAGGAGCCGCTGCGCAAAATCCAGGCCTTTGGCGACCGGCTGGTGAGCAAAGAAAGCGACTCCCTGAGCGAGGGGGGAATCGACTACCTGAGGCGGATGCAGGATGCGGCCAGGCGGATGCAGAACCTGATCGGCGATTTGCTGTCCTTTTCGCGCATTGCGACCAAGGCGCAACCCTTTGTCTGGGTGGATCTCAACCAGGTTTGTCGAGAAGTGGTGTCCGACCTGGAAGTACGCCTAGAGGAAACCGATGGGCGGGTGGAGGTCGGCGATCTGCCGAGCATCAACGGAGATCCTACGCAGATGCGCCAGGTGTTGCAGAACCTGGTTGGCAATGCCTTGAAGTTTTGCCGCGAGGGGGTGGCGCCGCTCGTCGAGGTTCGGGGGGTTGTCGAGGCCGAGGTCTGTCAACTCACAGTAGAGGACAATGGCATTGGGTTTGACGAAAAGTATCTCGACCGCATTTTTAGCCCTTTTCAGCGTCTGCACGGCCGCTCCGAGTACGAGGGGACCGGCATGGGACTGGCCATCTGTCGCAAGATTGTGGAGCGCCACGGGGGCCAGATCACGGCGCGGAGTACGCCGGGGCAAGGCAGTATTTTTGTGGTTGCACTTCCCGTCGAACAACCCAAGGGGGAACAGGCGTCCTAATCCCTCTGCAGCAAAAAGACGTGGTAGCGCCAGGATGCACAGCCGGCGGCCATGCGGGGGAGTTCGGCAAGGAGTCGGCTTTGTGGGTAGAGGGGTTGGAGGGAAGCAGGCAGGGCAAAGCCTCCTCGAATAATGAATACCACCTTTTCCGGGAAGTCGGGGCCGGCCTGCTGGTGGAAGTCCGTAAAGTCGCGGAAGCGGGGATCGTCCACGGTAAAGAAGGGCCTGTTCCCAGCCCCGTAATACCCCACGGCAAAGCTGATGCCGTACTGGGAACTGAGCAGGGGCACGGAGGGGGGCACGGCTTTTTGCTCCAGGGTTTTCTCCAGCTCGACGGCCAGCCGACGCCAGCCGCTGTACTCGCACAGCCGTTCGGTCCACGAATAGGAGGCCTCGCGCCGCAGGTCCGGGGCGGACACCAGGCGCGCGTAGGTAGCGTCGAAGACCGGGCTCTGGCGGCCGGCGTTGAGGCGCTCGAGGGCCACCGGGTACTTGAGGGCCACTCCGATGGGCAGGGCCCAGGCCAGGCCGGTGAGTAGCAGCAGGACCAGGAACCAGCGAGGGCGGGCGGGCAGGTTGGCACGGCTGAAGGCCAAGGGCCACAGACCCAGGAAGGCGGGGAGGATCCAGTTGCCTTTGATCTGGCCGCGCCCCAGGGCGAAGAAAGCGAAGCCGGCGAGCAGGCACAGGCCCGGCAGCAGGGCCAGGAGTTGTTCCGGGGTGGGACGGCGGAAGGCACGCCGAATCTCGTTCCCCAAAGCCTTATAGAACAAGAAGAGCAAAAGAGGAGAAACAAAGAACAAAGGGTTGAGCAGAAAGAAAAGAAGCCGCGTCGGCAGCGGACGAGTAGCGGCGATTTGCGACAGGCTGCTCAGGGTGGTGGGCAGGTAGAACAGGCTGCTGAACTGGGCGTGGATCAGCGGCGCGGTGACCAGGAGGAAGGGGATAAGGGTCCAGAGCAGCATCTTCCAGCGGGCAGTCCGATCGCAGGTGACGAAGATCCAGAGAAACAGACCCAGGACCAGGAAGGCGGCGGAGTACTTGCACAGCACGGCCAGACCGGCGGCCACGCCCAGCACGACCTGTGCGGCGGGCGATTCCCGCCCCACGGATTGCCGGGCCCACACCAGGGCCAGGAGCCAGCAGGCGACCAGGAAGCCGTCCGGGTGCAAATAGGAGGTGGTATGCCAGATCCAGTGGCTGGTGGCAAAGGCGGCTACGGCCCACAGGCACAGAGCGTGCTCGAGGCGGTAGAGCCGGCAAAGATGGTAGAGCAGGGCCACCGAGAGGGCGCCGCACAGGATCGGCCCCAGGCGCAAGACCCACTCGCGGTCGGGGTAGAGGAAGTGGGCCAGCTTGAAGACGCTGAAGGGCAGCAGGGCATAGGAGGCGTCGAGGTGCTGGCCCCAGTACCAGTAGACGGCCTCGTCCTTGCCCAGCTCCACGGTTCCCACCAGCCAGAGCTTGAACAGGCTGTAGAGGACCAGAAGGGCGGCCCACCCGGGCCGGCCTTCTGGTTTGACGCGGCCCGGTCCGGGGTGTATATTCTCAGCTTTACAGGGTGTTTCCGGCATTAGAGACCTTCGGGAGAACGAGAACATGGCCGCGGAAAAAGAAGAGGATCTACTGAAAAACCTCCAGGAGAAAAACCTGGAACTGAGTTTGTTCAAAACCCGCAAGATCTTTCTGTGGTCCGATGTCAACGACGAATCGGCCAAGGCCGTGGTGACCCGTTTGCTGTCGCTGGATGTGGAGGATCCCGGCGTGGAGATCGTCCTCTACATCAACAGTCCGGGCGGGACCATTCACGACGGGATGGCCATCTACGACGCCATCCAGGCCATCCAGTCGCCGGTGTCCACGGTGTGTATGGGCCTGGCCGCCAGCATGGGCGCCATGCTCCTGGCCTCCGGTTCCGAGGGGCGGCGCTTTGCCTGGCCGCACGCCCGGATCATGATTCACCAGCCCCTGATCATGGGGACCATCACCGGCACGGCCACCGATCTGGACATCCGGGCCCGCGAGACCATTCGCTACCGCGAGGAGTTGAACCGGCTCCTGGCCCGGCACACCGGCCAGAAGGTGGAGAAGATCGGCCAGGACACGGACCGCGATTACTTCATGTCCTCCAAGGAAGCCAGGGACTACGGCTTGATTGACGAAATCATCACCACCATATCCCCCGGGGTGAACGGCAGGGGATAGAACGATGTACTGCCTGGTGCGGAACCGCCGGTCCTTTTTTGCGACCGGCGGTTTTATTTTTGACACCGCGCGCAATAAAAGGTGTTGCGGCCGGCCAGGACCAGACTCTGCACGGGGCGCTCGCAGACCAGGCAGTTTTCCCCTGTCCTCCCGTACACCGACAGGTGCTGTTGGAAGCGCCCTCCCGTTCCCGATCCCCGGTAGTCGCTGATGGTGGTGCCGCCCTGGCGGATGGCCGCCTCCAGGATGTCTTTGATCTTTTCGACCAGCAGGGCCAGGCGTTGCCGACTGATTTTTTGGGCCGGCGTGGTGGGACGGATGCCGGCCTCGAACAGGGCTTCGCTGGCGTAGATATTGCCCACCCCCACGACCATGCGGCCGTCCATGATCAGGTTTTTGATCGGCCGCGTGCTGCCCTGGCAGCGGGATCCGAGGTAGTCCGCGTCAAAGGCCGGGTCCAGGGGCTCCACCCCCAGCCTGTCCAGGTGGGAGCAGGTCTCAAGCTCTGGTGGTTTCAGCACCAGGACCAGGCCGAAGCGCCGCGGGTCGGAGAACACCAGCGGCGGGCTGTCTTGCAATTCGAAGATCACGTGATCGTGTTTTTCGCCGCCCGGGCGGAAGAGCAGGTTGCCGGTCATGCCCAGATGGACCAGCAGGGTGTGGCTGGATTTCAGGTCGAGGAGGAGGAATTTGGCGCGCCGGCGGGCCTCTGTAAAGCAATCGCCGGCGAGGGCTTTGAGGCGCTTGCGGGGCAGGGGCTGGCGCAGGCGCTTGGCGCTGGTGGCGACCCGGACGATTTGGCGTCCCACGAGGTGGCGCTGCATGGCCTGGCGCACGGTTTCTACTTCGGGTAGTTCGGG
This sequence comes from Candidatus Latescibacterota bacterium, assembly GCA_965219385.1. Taxonomy (GTDB): domain Bacteria; phylum Latescibacterota; class UBA2968; order UBA8231; family UBA8231; genus CBDCNM01. The sequence goes on from CBDCNM010000002.1 coordinate 957,825, forward strand.
CATGAGGGTGTATTATAGGTGCCCGGGAGAAAGAGGTCAATGTCGTGTCCGGGTGCGCTTGTGTGCGCTTGGGGTGTGGTTTAGTTTATCTGTGGATTGGGGCTATCTATCTGTGAAAGGAGCACTACCATATGAACCTGACCCAACAACCACCGCGCCGGCCTTCCAACCTGGGGATAACCGGCATCGTGGCCGTGGCGCGCATGACCGACAAGGCGCGCGCCGCCAACCAAGAACTGGAGGGCGAGTACAAGTACGGCGAGATCTCGGGGCTGGACCGGGAGGTACTGGCGTTTATCAACATGACCGCCGCCGAGTTCGCCGCGGCCGTTGATGAGCTGGACGATGTCGCGCTGGGCCGGCTGGTGCTGGAGAAGGCCGGGAGAAGGCCGGAGGAGATCGAGGCCTTCAATAAGGAGCAACTCGAGCGCGAGCCCCAGGACGACATGCACCGCCGCCTGCTGGTGGAGCGGCGCGCCAAGTTCGCGCCCGGCAACATGGAGATCAAGACCGTCCTGGCTTCCATGGAGCTGGACGACTGGGGGTCGTTCAAGGACGTGGACCTGACGCAGGGACCGCCGCGCACCCCTTATCTGCGCAGCATCCTGGGCATTGTGGCCGTGGCGCGCATGGCCGACAAGGCACGGGCGGCCAGGTCCGCTCTGCTGGGCGAGTATCGCTACGGCGAAACCTCGCCTCTGGATACAAGCATCCTGGAGTTTCTGGGCCTCGGCCAGGAAGACTTTATGGAAGGCGCCTACCGAAATCCCAACGATGTCGAGCTGGGGGAGTGGATACAGGAGTGCGTGGAGCGCTCGGCCGCGGAGGTTGCGGCCTTCAATGCCGGGCAGGCCGACCGGGGACGGATCGATGCCAGCCGCGAGCGCTTTGAGCAACGGCGGAGCGAGATCTGTCTCGAGCGCACCGAGATCAACACCTGGTTCGACCTGATCGACTACGACGACGAGCACAGCTTCGGGCTGGTGGATCTGACCCGCCACCCGCCTCGAAGCCCCTATCACACCGAGGTGGGCGGGGTTGTGGGCCTGGCGCGGATGATCGACAAGGGGCGGGCACACAACAAAGATACCCTGGGCGAGTACTGGTTCGGGCAGGACTCCGGCATCGATCGCGCCGTGCTGGAACTGCTGGGGCTGAGTCAGGATGAATTCGCCGAGGGCTTGAAGACCAATGCCACCGACCAAGCCGTGGTGGAGTGGCTGGGAGACCGCCTCGACAAGTCGCCGGAGGAGATCGAGGCGTTCAACCAGAGGATGCGGGTATTCGGCCCCAACAACGACCGACAGTGGGCCTTTCTGCGCGACACCGTAGCCCGGCTGGATCCCTCCCGGACCGACATTGAGAGCTTCTTTGCGCTCACGGTCCTGGATGATCAGGTCGGTTTCGCGCGCCGCAAATCGCAGGTTTGAGTCCAGCCGCATGTCCAGTTCCCTTCTCGCTCGCAAACCCGCAGCCAGTCACATAATGGCCAAGCCCTCGGGCTCGGTGTGCAACATCGACTGCAAGTACTGTTTCTATCTGGAAAAGGAAAAGCTCTATCCGGGGGTCGGCAAGAACTGGCGCATGAGCGACGAGGTTCTCGAGCGGTACGTATCGCGCTACATCGAGGCCCAGGATGTGCCCGTGGTGAATTTTGCTTGGCAGGGCGGGGAACCCACCTTGATGGGGGTGGACTTTTACCGCCGCGCCGTGGAGTTGCAGCGGCAATACGCCGATGGCAAGGCCATTACCAATGCCTTTCAGACCAACGGCATCCTGCTCGATGACGAGTGGGGAGAGTTCCTGGCCGAGCACGATTTTCTGGTGGGTCTCTCCATCGACGGGCCGCGCGAGTTCCACGACCACTACCGGGTGGACAAGGGCCAGAAGCCGACCTTCGACCGGGTCGTGGCCGGCTTCGAGATCCTCAAAAAACACAAGGTGGAGTTCAATACCCTGACCGTGCTGCAAAACCACAATGCCGATCATCCCTTAACGGTTTATAACTTCCTCAAGGAGATGGGCAGTCATTTCATGCAGTTCATCCCGATCGTGGAGCGGATTGCCCAGGAGCCGGCCGCGGATGGCCTGGAACTCATCGATCCTGGTTTTGCGGGCCGGGCCCAGGTCTCCAGGTGGTCGGTGGGCGCAATGCAGTACGGCAGGTTCCTCTGCACAATCTTCGACGAGTGGGTGCGCCGCGATGTGGGCCGCTGCTTCGTGCAGATGTTCGATGTGGCGCTGGGCGCCTGGATGGGACAGGATGCCAGTCTGTGCATTTTTGCCGAGACCTGCGGCAATGCCCTGATCATCGAGCACAACGGCGATTTGTACTCCTGCGATCACTTTGTGTACCCGGATTACAGACTGGGCAATGTCCGGGATAAAAGCATCCGCGCAATGGTGGAGAGTCCCGAGCAGGTGAAGTTCGGGCAGGACAAGAAGGACGCCCTGCCCGGGTACTGCCGTTCCTGCGATTTCCGCTTTGCCTGCAACGGCGGCTGTCCCAAGCACCGCTTCGAGCGGACCCCGGATGGAGAGGACGGCCTCAACTACCTGTGCAAGGGGTACAAACTGTTCTTCGGGCACGTGGATCCGTACATGCGCTTCATGGCCGGCGAGCTGGAGGCCGGCCGGTCGGCGGCCAATGTGATGGAGTGGGCACGGCGGCTGGACGAGGCCAGGAATGCGGCGCAACGAAAGGCCCCCGGGCGCAATGATCCATGTCCGTGTGGCAGCGGCAAAAAGTACAAGCGTTGTTGCGGCAGGGCGAGCTGAAGGATAGAGCAAGGAGTTCAATGATCGATATTCAGTTGCAACCCGAAAACTTCAAGGCCGTCGTCACCATCGACGGCCAACTCTTCACCGAGTACCGCTACGGCCACTATGTGTGTCGTCCGTACTTCTATCCGGTGCTCACCCCCGGCGGGCAGCGGTTGACGCGGGGCTATCCCAGCGAGGAGATCGAGGGCGAGACCCAGGACCACTACCACCACCGCAGCATCTACGTGGCCCACGGCCTGGTAAACGGCTACAACCTGTGGGACGAGAGCACGGATCACGGGGCCATGCTGCAGCGCGGCGAGCCCGTGGTCGGCGTCCTGGGAGACAGGGCCGTCATCAACGGCATGGTGGACTGGTTCGGGCCGGAGGGCCAGCGGCTGCTGGAGGAGCGGCGCAGCATCCAGATCCGGGCCGAGAGCGCTTTGCGGCTTGTGGATCATCGCAGCGAGTTCAGGGCCCGGTACGGGGATGTAACCTTCGGGGACACCAAGGAAGGCGGTCTGTTTTCGATCCGGGTGCCGACCTCTATGGACGCCAAGGACAAAGGCCGCATCGAAAATTCAGAGGGTCAGGTCTTCGACAGCGGCCAGGGCGAGGAGACCACCTGGGGAGTACGGGCGGCATGGGTGGACTATTCGGGACCGTTGGCCAATGGCGAGGAGTGGGGCCATACCGTGGTGGACCACAGGGACAATCCTCGCCACCCGACCTACTGGCACGTGCGCGGCTACGGGCTGTTTACCGCCAATCCCTTCGGGGTCCACGACTTCAAAGGGGACAAAAGCATCGACGCGAGCTTGACGATTCCGGCGGGCGGACAGGCCGTCTTCCGCTACCGCCTGATCATCCACCCGGGACGCGGCATCGAGGACGGGCGCCAGCGCGAGTTGATCGACGAGTTCCAGACTTCACGCCATTCTACGGCGTGAACGGCATGCCCGTGCCCGCGTAGGTCTCGTCGTCGCGCAGGGCATTGCGGTGGGGCAGGTACTCGACCACTATGTCCAGGTCGTGAATCGAGATCGGGTGAATAAGTTTTTCGTCTTTTTTCACCAGGTCAACGCGCACGGTATTGCTGCCCTGCCGCGGCAGCATGTCGCTCCTCAGATCGACGTGGAAGCGGTAGCCCCGGGCGCCGGCGTTGGGACGCATCTGGAAAACCCAGTCCGCCTTGCGGATCCGTTCCTCGGGCACCTCCGCGCCGTTCCAGTATAGACGCGCCTCATCGCTGTGGAGCATTTCCTCCAGCATGACCCGCAACTCGCAGCGCCACAACTCGCCCGCTGCCTGCTTGGCCGCGATGTCGTCGGCCACGTCGATGTGGATCTCTTTGCCCTTTTCGCCGGCTTTTAACTCCTGCGGCAGCTGCTCTTCGAGGCCAAAGGTGATGCCCTTGGGGCGGCCGGAGCCGGGGCCGACGTAGAAGGTCTTGTCTTTGTGGGCGATGATGTCGGGGTAGGCCAGGTAGCGCAGCCGTTCGGTGTCCTGAGTAGTGTAGGGATAGCGATGGGGCGGCGGGTAATAGCGGTGGTAGAGGATGCCCTGCGCCCCGGCGTCGTAGGCGTTGGCGGTGGCGGCGCGGTGCACTTCGGCGTTTTGCTCGGGGCCGACGCTGTCCAGGCCGACGACAACCGGGATGTTGGTGCTCTCGGCCAGCGCGGTGATCTCCCGCAGCCGCGCCGTCTCGCTGGAAAAATCGCCCCCGACCGGCATGCCGATGAGGGTGTCCACCAGCCCTTCCCGCACCCAGGCTTCGACATCGTGGCCCATGATTTTATTGCCTTTCAGGGTTGCCGCGAGGCGCACGACCAGGCGCTTCTCGCGGCCCTGGGTCCGGGCGGCCTCGTCGCAGGCCTGGCGGATCTGCCGCACCCACCCGGTCAGGGTCCCGGTATGTTCGGCGACCTCGCGGCGGCCGATGAAGGGGGCGTAGGTATGAAAGTTGATCTCGATCCCGTCGGTCGGGTAGTCGCCGAGCAGTTCGCGGATGACGGCCAGGCGGTTTTCCCGCACCTCGGGCACGGCAAAGGAGAGCCGGTGGGGATTGTCGAATTCGGCTTCCGGGCAATCCGTTTCCTCGCCGACCTGCCACTCGGGGTGGTCGGTGGTGAAGTCGGCGACGCGGCAGTTGGTCACGCGTCCGTGGGGCGTGTGGATCATGTTCAGGAGGAGGTGGGGCAGAAAGTTGAGGCCGCGTTTGTGGGTGTGCTCGCAGACGACCAGAAGCGGGTCGTGGCCGCTCTCGATCATGGCCTGGCAGTTGTGGGCGGCTTTGTACCAGACTTCGTGGTCGGCCAGATCGACGTTGTGGCCCCAGCGCTCGCCTACCTTGGTGTCGTAGAGCAGTACGCTGCAATCCCCCACCACGTAGCTGATGGTATCGATGCCCAGGTCCAGGACCTCGTCTATGGGTTCGACGTACTGGCGCACGCCCATGGGGGGTTCGTAAAGGTAGATACTGGAGTGCCGGCCATCGGTTTCGAACATGACTTCGCGTTGCTTGCTCATGAGTTGGGCTCCTCGATAAAGATGAAATGTGGGTGGCGTGATTTTAAAAGCAATTTTTAAAAGCATATAATGAATGTGGCCTACCAACAAGGCATCCACTATATTGAGTATATGCCGACGTTGGTTTTGCGTGATGGACCGACGCATGACCCAAGGCACCCGCGGCGATCCGGGCCAACGGTGGTATGCGCGGTTCCGGACCATCCAAGCTACGCCCGTCTCCTCCGTAGGCGACGTCGTTGCGCCGGAGCGCGTCGGGGCCGCGTTGCGGGAACTATAAAATTCCGCTCACATCTTTCTCTGAGGATTAATTCCATGAGCCGCGATCTCCCCCGGACAATTTTAGGCCGCACCAATCTTGAGGTTACCCGATACGGCATCGGCGGCGCTTATTGCGAGTCGGTCGATGGATACAAGATGGCGCTCGATTGTGGCGTCAACTACATCGATACGGCACGCAGCTATCGAGGCGGTGAAGACGAGAAGGTGATCGGCCGAGCGATCCAGGGCCGGCGCCACGATCTCATCTTAGCCAGCAAATCCGCGCAGCGCGACGCCGAAGGGGCGCGCCAAGAGTTGCAAACCTCTTTGCGCGCGCTCAAAACAGACTACCTCGATATTTTCCAGCTCCACCATTTAAACACCGAAAAAGAACGCAACCAAGCGCTGGGCCCCGGCGGAGCATTAGAAGCCGCCCAACAAGCCCGCGAAGAAGGCCTAGTGCGCTTCATCGGCGTCACTGGACACGATTGGGTGCAAGTTGAACAGGCGGTCCGCACCGGTCATTTTGATACCGTACTTTGCTGGTATAATTGCGCGATGCAAGAGCCGGAAGAAACGGTTTTTCCCGCAGCGCAGGCCGCCAATACGGGCGTGGTGATCATGAACGCCTCGCGCAACGAGAGGTTGCTAAAAGGTCCCGACGCGCCCGCCCCTGAACAATTCTATCGCTACGTGCTCAGTCACGACGCCGTGCATACCACGCTCATGGGTTTGCGGAATGTCGATCTCTTCGCACAAGCTGCCGCTGGTTTGTCGGAGCGCGAGATGCTCACGCCACAAGAGCGGGCTGAGCTTGAATCCTATGGAGCACAGCGGCGAGCGTCCGGGGCACTGGAATAAGTGCCGACAGCAAGAACCGGATGGGTCAGCCGTTCACTGGCAAAGCGCAGACAGGCGCGAATATCCTCAGATTCAAGATCGGTATGCTCGGTCAATCAGCACATCCGTGACGCGAATCCGCGTCCCCCGAATACAGGGCCGCCCCCCGCACTGGTTGGGATTTACCGTGATGCGATCTTTTAGAATAGCCATAGCGGTCCTTTCTTATACAAGTGGCTTAATCATTACGCACCGAACAGGTAGGCAGTTGTTTTATTAAGCCAACACCTATCGACATCTACCCGCGTCACAGGGTATTGTTTTAATTTTTGCATCAACCATTTGCGTTCGTACATTTTCACCTGATTTACACGACTGAGTTGACGAGTTTCTTTGGTAAATTCTCGATTCGTAACGACCATAGGATGAAAGGTCGTACTATATTTTTCTTCATAAAACGGTTTTGCCGCAACAATCTCGCTCACGGCAGCACTTCCCGGTTTTCCATCCTCTTGACGCTGTTTGACCTGTATCAAAAGTCCACCGTCTTCTTCCTCATACTGATGAGCGATAACATCTGCGCCTTTGTCGCCTGAATAGGGAGTCAATTCGACGCGGTACCCTTGCTTATTAAAAAGGGCGGCAACAAAAATCTCGAAGTATTCTGGCTCGAAGCTGTCAACATCTTCTATCGTCAGAGGAGGACCATTCTCTTTTTTAGCTTGCGCTTCTTGCAATCGGGTTAGAATATCTACAGGCTTTACTTCAGCTTGTTCAGTCGGGAATAGTGTTCCTTGTGAAAGTCGACTTTTTCGCTCAAGAAGTCCGTGCAGGATTACATCAAATGTTTGAAACTCCGGGTAGGTAGCCATTGGCAGGTAGATGTGAACAGGGCGCGTCTGCCCGATTCGATAAACCCGGTCACTCGCCTGATCTTCTTTTGCAGGATTCCACCAGCGGCTATAATGAATAACATGATTAGCTGCGGTTATGTTGAGTCCAACACCAGCGGCGAGTGGAGACATGATAATGGCGTTGAAACCCGGAGCGGCTTGGAAACAATCGACGCTTTGTTGACGGCTCATCCTCATCGAATTTGCCCGTTGTGTGCTTCCGGGAGTATCGCCATTCACGATAGAGACCTCCTCCAAACCAAAGTGTTCCCGAATGACATGGGCCAAAAGATGTTGCGTCTTTCGACGTTCAGCAAACAGAATCACCTTCTCATCAACAGAGCGATTTTTTTCGAGAAGCTCTACTGTCACCAGAAGTTTTGCCGATTGTTCGATTACCTCAGAGGTAGAAACCCGTTCCCATTGAGAATCAGCCAACAAGGGATGATCTGATATGTCACGTAACTGGTGCAGAACTTGCAAGATACGGTTGCGCGATTGCGGCCTTGTTGATTCGCTGTCTTGGGAAAATTGAAGTGTGGATCGATAGCGTTCAGCCTGTTTCGGCGACATCTCGCGTTGGCACTCTTCGACATGGATATGTTTTTCAGGGAGGTCGTCTAGAATATCGGTTTTTAGCCGTCTTTTGAGGTGAACGCCGATGCGTTTCCGAATCTGCTCGCCAAGGTCTCGAATGTCGGTCTCAGGACGCTCAAGGGGGCGGCAAAAGTCGCGGTTAAAATTCTTCGCACTGTCGAGATAGCCCGGTGCCACAAAATCCGTGATGCACCACAAATCCATCAACGAGTTTTCAACAGGTGTTCCCGTCAGCGCGAGGCGAAAATCGGTTTTGAGTGCTTTTAAAGCGTTAGTGGCAAGCGTCCCCGGTGTCTTGATGCGTTGTGCTTCGTCAATGACAACGGTCGCCCACGAAATCAAGCCCAGATCCAACTGAAAGTCGCGGACGGTTTCATAAGTGGTGAGCACGAGATCGGCAACTCGGAGGAGTTTGACATTAAGCGCGCCGCGTTGTTTACGTAATTCTTGCAACCGCTCTGCACCTTCAATTTCTGGAACCTGGATGTCATCCGCGTCAGATGACTCGCACTTGAAGGTTTGCAACTCCTTTCCGTATAGCGTAATGAAATCTAGCGCACCCTTGTCAAAAAATTTCAGGTATTCCGCCCTCCAATTCTCCAAGAGCGCAATAGGTGCAACGATGAGATACGGTTGGCGTTGTGACTGTTGCGAGCGATATTTCGCGTTATGCCACTCCAGAAAACAGAGCACTTGTAGCGTTTTGCCAAGTCCCATGTCATCGGCAAGCAGTCCGCCCGAATATTCCTTCTCTCGAAGTTGTTGTGTCCACGCAAGCCCTTCCTCTTGATGCGGCAGGAGTTTGAATTCCTGTTTCAGGTTTGGCGGGAATTCAAGCAGATGACGGAACGGTTCTTCGATCCGAGCATTAGGGATTTGTTCAACATAATCGGAATCCTCAATGTTCTCCCCTATAATCAAGACCGGGGTTTCCGGTTTTTCATCTGGAGAGCGCGAAGGCTTCTCGCGACGTTTGAGTTGCTTTTCAATGAAGGAGAGATGTTTTTCAACATCAGCAACGGGGAGTTTCCCCCCTTCCCATATCAGATCTTTTTGACCTGTTTGCTTTGCCGCATCAACTGCCTGCTTGATTTTTTCGCATTCCTCATCGGTTTTAATCTGAATCTTCGCCTGTGTTCCCGATTCGTCCTCAACCAAAATACCGGGAATCCACTCACTTTTGTAAGGTGAAATGAACGGATAAACCCGAGGCTGGTAGATGCCTATTTCGCGGACTCGCTCGCTGAAGGATGGGATTTCATCCGTCGGATCGAGTTCGACAATTTCCGGGTCGAAGTGTTCTTGTGGATGTTCAGCAATCTTTGCGAGTTGTTCGCGGGAAACACGCCGATAGTTCTTAACGGTTTGCAACGCTTTTCGTTGCTGCTCTTGGAAGAGTACTCGCGTTCGTCCACCATCAGGTTGAGAGATATTGTATGTGGGTTCCGGGTTGGGGAATTTATCAAAAACTGCTTCAAATTGTTCGCTATCAACGCCAGCCACATCCGGGATTATCTCAATGTCATCGCCCGATTCACGTAGACGCAAGCGAACGATTTTCGGCGCGACGACCTCCTCTTGATGCAAATAACGATCAAGTGCTGCACCAGTTTGATTCGCAAGTCCTTTGATTTTTGAAAATTCGAGTAGATTCGCCTGGAAATTCTTGTCCCCCGCCTCTCGCGCATTGAACGCATCTAATTCCTCCAAAAGGACGAACTGTGCGCGTGTTAGTAGATACTTCCACTCCTGCGTTAAGCGCAATAGACAGCCGATGCGTTCAGGATGCAAAGGCTTCTGATCTGGTTTTAGGAACTGATAATTATAGCGAAACTCGGGTTGGTTGAGTGTGCCGAACGATCGGACCTCAATATCAAACGGATACGGCTCTGGCAAATCGAGCAATTGCTGTTCAACGGAACTTAGACAACACACCTCTTCACATGGCAGGTGAATCTCGTTGCCTGATGATTCCGCTTGCCCATTATCGAGCAATTCCTTGAGCAACAGCCATTGCGCTTGCGCATGATATGCTTCCGTCGGTAGATCGGCAGCGTATTCAGTTGGCGAAAGGTGATCCAATGACGCAGTAAACCGAATGCCCGTCGGCGTTTCCTGCCAGTTGAATTGTGGCGATTCAGATTGACTTTTACGAAATAAATTTAGCATCACAATCATCTTTCTAACCGATAACTTCGCAACAGATCAATCTCAAGTTCCCATTCGATCCACTCTGAAAAACGATCTTGCCAAGAATAACGCTCTGAGTACGTGTGTACCTCGCGATGTTCTGCCCGTCCTTGGTTACGTAATTTGCTCATGTGATACTCTGAGTCGCTCAAACTAAAGGGGCAGTTAGTGTTGTCATAGACATAGCAAGCCCCTGCTGTGCTAAACTCAACAAAGGTATAGCCGCCCATCTGAATGATGAAAGCGTGCTGATCCCTGCCACCGCCTTTTAGCGTTGCAATATTCCGTTTTTGCCCTTGGTAGTAGTGATCGCTTCTAAACAGATCTTCGGCATTTCTACGTAACACGGGACGACAGAAAGAGATATGTTCGAGATACGCCAGCCAAAATGCTTTTCGATAAGCAAACTTATGGTCGTTGCAGGCTTTGGCGACGACATCGAAGAAGAAGCGGAGGTCTTCTTTCGTAATCCATCTTGTAAAAATTTGTCGCGCCTTATCGGAAACATCACGCCAGTGCACATCTGCACCAACGATTCGCGGGTCTTTCCATTCTCGGAGGACATAGGATTGAACAGGCTGTCGCAAGTGCTCAGGCGCATCATATCCAAGTTGCTCAATGAATTTTGACAGAATAGCACGGCTGGTTTTATCATCGTTGTGTTTCTCGACAAACTTGACGACATCTGCAAAAGCCGCCGTATCACGGGGTTTGTTGAGGGCGACAAATGCTTCCGCAACAGCTCCAAAATAGCGATAACCTTGTGTATAGTCAGGCAATTCAAGATATGACCAGACATCCGATAGTTTTACTTGTGAGCGCAACAGATTCGTCGCAAGCTGGATCGTGCCGTTCTTATCGAAATACCACGCTATATTCGTTTTGAGTTTCTGGACAGATTTCCGAGTTCCATCGTAGTTGATCAGATGTTTCTTGACAAACGCTCGGAGTATCCCTGCATTCGGTATATCCCACGCTTGCAACAAGGCATAGAAAACGCCGTGAAGTGCGCTGATGTGAAGACGGTTTTCAATTAGCTGAAGCGCGTCGCGTAGTTTCGTTGTGTCCACAATTCGATGCTTTTTATTTTCAGAGTAAGTCAACGCCCATCCAAGTTGTCGGATACGTTTGAGCGTACCAAATTCCTTGGGGAGCCTGCTTGGGGGGGTATCTATGAAGAGGTAGTAAATCTGGCGAATATCTTCTTGATTGGGCACAGTTTGCATCCCACCACGATGCCGTTCCTCAATTTTTCTTAGCATCTCAAGAGTCTGTTGGCTGATTTTTGGCTTCGGCGCACGGTGAGCAAACTCGTCGGCATCAAATTTGGATTTAAGCAGGTCTTTCGCCGAGTTCATAATTTTCCTCCGATAATTTTGTCGAGTTGCTTTTCTGCGTTGGTCCGCACTCGAAACTCGACCCGCCGTGATTCTTCGCTATTTTGCGTACCGTCAGGATTGGCAATCAACTTGCTTGAAGATAAGCCGTTAGCGGTCAAGTACTGCTTTAGCCAGTCCCCATTTCCGCCAATTTTGGGTATCTGGAGCACATATTGAAGGACACTTCTCGTCCTGTCCTGTGATAACTCCATATTGAGGATATAGGCTTCTTCTGGACTGACCTCCTCAGACCATTCGCTTGAGGTATGTCCTTCAATCCGAATTTCCGCGATGTCATTGACGTATTTAGGGCGTTTTAAAATTCCGATGTAGCGAGGAAAAAAGGCATCCAGTATCTCTTTGAACGCTAACTGAACTTCGGCTTTCCCTTGTGCAAACAGCACTTTAGGCTCTCTGAAGCGAACAGAGAGTTTATCTCTATCCAAAACCGCCTTCCATCTCACGAGGTCTTTTTCAAACTCTCTCTTGAGGTCGAGGTATAAATCTTCTCGTAACGACTCATATGTCTCGGCAATTTCCAACTGACGTTTCTCTTTTTCCATCAGGTCCAACATGACGAAAGAGAGCAGGAGCACGAAAATCAGCAGTAATCCTGCCATTAAGTCGCCTAATGAAAGACTGAACGGGTTTTCATCTGCGAGCGTTTTAGATTTGGGAGGAGTTCTTCGCATTACCGGTTAGTTCTCCTGCCTGTTTGTCAGTTTCTCTTTCATGTCAGTCAATTCCTCAACATTGTCCGATAGAGCTTCAACGCTGCTAGCAAGTGCTGCTGATGCCTGGGTCAACTGATCGGAGAATTCACCGAGATACTTGTTGATCGATTCACGAGTGGAAACAGCATAGGAATTCAAGCCCTTCTCTATTTCTCCAAATATGCCTTGCAACCCGGTGTCAATCGTTTGGAAGCGTTGCGCGAAGTCATCGAGCAACTGTTTCGACTGCACGAGGGTATCTTGAATCTGTTGTGTTGTTTCGCGGTTTGCCGTGAGATATTTTTCGTTTTCTTGCTTAAACGCATCACTCGCCTGTATTAGTTGTTGTCCCGCGCTTTCAAGCTGCGTTGCCCCTGTCGTCAACTGTCTTGAAAATGCTTGCGTAGTCTCGATTAGTTGGCGGACACTCACTATGCTTGCGTTCACCTGCTGCAACATTTCGCGTCCCATTGTGAACGTTTGCTGCGAGTTGGTGATCTGTTTATCGAAGGCTTCGATCTGCGGTTGCAGCCGTTGTAAGATGCTGCCGACGCTCTGCTCGGCATTTTGGACGCTGTCACTGAGTTGAGCAGCAGCTCGCTCAACCTGTTTGCTCATTTGTTCTCTCGCCCTTGCGGATTCTGCTGCTGTCTGAGCAGTGATCTCGCCAATTGCTTTTTGCTGTTGATCGAGTATCGATTCAAAATCTGCCATCCGCAGGGCAAACTGCTCGTTAGTTCGACTCGCTGCCGAATCCAATAGATTTTGCACATTGAAGGCAATTTGCCTCATCTTCTCATTTACTGCGTCTGCTGTCTCAGATTGAGCAGTAATCGCTCCTTGGTTTGCTTCTTGGAGAGCTTCAAGCATTTCGCCGAACATCTTTTTCATCTGATCCGTCTGTTCTTCAGACGTTGTGTCCAGCAATTGACGGGTCTGCTCGATCTGGTTTTGGACGCCCGTTATCATCTCTTTCATCTGATCGGGTAAATTCTTCAGACTTTGAGCCGCAGCACCTACCGTTTGGGCGAGTTCCTCCATTTGTGTTACTGTTGACGAAGAAAGTGAATCTTGGAATTCCTTTATGAGTTTTCCGATAGCGTCTTCAGAAGACTCTTTTTTCTGTTGGCGCAACTCTTCTACAGTTGTATTCAACTTATCAAGGCTTGGCGACATCGCAATTTTAATCTTGTCCGCCAAATCCGTCGAAAATGATTTAAGTGCCGCTGTCTGTTGTTCAAGTTCAACTTCTTGCTGTATCGCAATTTCTTCTTGCGTTGTCAGCGTAAATAGCCGGTCGAGTGCGCGTTGCAAATTCGCGATTGTCCGACTGACACTACTGATGCGGCTTTTCTCCACCCAGTTGAACAAGAGCGAAGTCAGCATTCCCCAAACGGAGGTCACAAACGCAGTCGATACACCCGATAGGAGTTCTTTAATAGCACTCTGAATTTGGGCTGTCTGCGTGAAGTCAATGCCAGAAAAGGGGATCAGCCCCCAAACCAATCCGACAAATGTACCAAGAATCCCGAAGCCAACCAACAGCGCAGGTACGCTATTCCAAAATCGGAGGTTCAAATGTTGCCCCAACAGGCGATCCTCGCTAAAGAAAAGCGATGCCTCGTCCGTTTTGTACACCATCTCCTGATTTTCGCGTTGACGTGTAATGAGCGAATCTTCAAACTCTTGCCACGCCTCAGCAAGTTCGCCGTTGCGATTAAACTTTTCTTTCAATTCCTGCTTAATAGCCGGTTGAGCGGGTCTATCGTATCCACTCACTTCTTTGGTTAAACCGTTAATCAAGCGGCGGCGACGGAAAGTTATCACAGAAAAATAAATTCCCCATAGGAGGAAAGCCGCTCCAATGACGTAAGCAAAAAGGTCTGAAATCTGGTCGTTGGGAGCGTCTTTCCATGGAAGCAGCAGATTGAAAAATTCGGTCATATCTCCTCTGATTTGCAAAAGAGTAACGTTACTTATTGATTCGCCCGGTTAATCAGCACCGCACTCAGGATCACCGGGAATGGTGTCGTCCCATGTCGAATCGGCGAAATATATCTCGCAAAGTGCTTCGACAACGGGCGATTCCCGGTAACTTCGTTCCAGTATCGCCCTGTGCGGATCATCATGGGGAGGACATCTAGGTGGTAGCTTCGTGCTCAAAGCTGCACCTCCATATCAAAAAGGCTCGGTAGCTGAATCTTATGCGATTCCCCTATGGGAAACAAGCCTAGATACCGCGATTTGGAGCGAGTCACGCCGCGACGCCGACATCCTGCTACCTCGGCTCAGAGCGCTGGCTGATTCGCCCAGTTAATCACTCAAAAACGACAGGTTTGCCCTAAAACGCCGATTATCCGCAGATAGCGCAGATGAGTTGAATCAACAGTTTTCTAGTACCGGTGGTTTCCAGATCTAACCTATGGTCGGACAAAGAACTACAAGAATACTCAGGCGAAACCTGTCGTTTTCAAGTAACTAAACCGTATTGGTTTTAAAAAGGCTTCTAACTGGACTTTTGCAAATTTGACTTTTTGCGCGCTTTGCTGATATTACTACAGCAATCGGCATGGAGTCCGCTAGCGACGTATTAAATGCCCAATATCCCAATATGTTGATATTAAATTACTTATAGATGAAATAGGTCAAAGCGGTTCAATCGGCTGTCTTTTCGTGAAACGATGATTTTCTACAAATTTTCCGATTTTTGCAAAAGTCCAGTAACGGAAGCCATGGCGGGTTTCTCCTTTTGGTCTTGGGCTAGTCGGGAGCGGCGCCGGATTTTTCCCAGGGCCGGATAAAGGATTCGGGCTCGACGCCCAAAGCGTCTGCCACTCGGTTGATGTAGTTGAAATAGCCGATGATCTGGACGGCGTCGTGAATGCCGCGATCATCAAAGCCGTGCTGACGCAATTGGTCGATATCCTCAGCGGTTGAGGCCTGCGGTCGCCGGGTCAGTTTTTCGGCAAAGGCGCATAGGGCCCGGTCGGCTGGGAGCAGATCGGCCCGGCGCCAGTCCGCGGATAACTGATGCACCAGCCGGTCGGCCGGGGCCCCTTCCGCAACGGCAAAATCTCCGGCGACCTCAGCCCGGAGGTCGTGGGCGTGGCCGCGTATTCAGTACACGCAATGGTTCGTGGCCGAAACGACCACGGCCAGCATTTCGCGCCGGCCCCGGCTCAGGGGCGAAGGGCCGTACATGAGGGCTCTGTAAAAATCCATTGAGCTCTTCAGGGCCCGGGGGTTGGGGCTCATAATGGAGACAATGCCCCAAATGCGCCCAGCCCGGGCCCGGGCGGCTTCGTACTGCTTTTTGAGCAGGCCGGTGGCTCGTTTTAGGGGAACGATGTCTATATAGGGCATTTTCTAATCACCTTTGCGGCGCAGGGGTGCAATTTTGCCATGATCTTTTCCTCTTTCGGTTGTCTTTCCAATCGCTTTCTATCATCTTTAAGGACCTTGTACAGGAGCTGTTTCCATGCCCGTTCGCTTCGCCTTCCTCACTGACACCCACCACTACCCCGACGCCCCCGAGGACTACGGCGCCCCCAAGATGCTTACCCGCAGCCAGGAGGTACTCGACGCGATCCCCCCCGCCCTCAACGCCCAGGCTTTCGACTTTGTCGTCCACGGCGGCGACTTCCTCTGCGGCGGGTCGTCCTTCAACCTGCCCACCGAGACCTATTTGCGCTCGATTGACGAGGCGGCTACGGCCTTCGCACGGATCGAAGCCCCTTTCTATTCAATCCCCGGCAACCACGACTGCGACGCCCAGAGCGGGTCCTTCGACGGTTTCGCCGCCCGCTTCCCCTATCCCGACCCGCTGACCGTCGTCGATGCCGCCCCGCGCCTGCGGCTGGCCCTGGCCAACGTCTTCCACGCCTGCGATGTCTTCGAGAAAGGGACCGGCGTCTGGACCGACGCGCTGGACGAGGCCCTGCGCGCTGCCGCCGCCCAAGCCCTGGCCGACGGCTGCGCCCTGCTGCTCGTCCTCCACACCTGGATTTTGCCCGACTTCGACCGGGACCGAGGCGTGGTCGCAGGCGCGGCCCGCCTTGTCCAAACCCTCGACGAAAGCCCCGCCCTCGTCGCCGCCTTCACCGGCCACCGCCACATCAACCGCATCACCCCCCACCGCGACTACCTAATCGTCGATACGGCCTGCCTGATCGGCTTCCCCTTGGAGTATCGCTGCGTCGCACTCTCCGCCGATGGCTTTTTCAAGACGAGCTTCCACACCCTAAACCTGCCCGATCTTCTCCAAGATTCCTACAACCGCTCGACGCCCGAGGAGAACCGGGTCTGGGAAGGCCACATCCCCGACCGGGACGCGGACATCCTGCTGCCTCGGCTCAGGGCGCTGTGGGGTTGAGCTTGCCCTCGTCCTCCGCGTTCCCGCCATTGCGTTGGCCGCAGAGGCCGTCGCATACCCGGTTCAAAATTTCGTCATCGACCGCCCAACCGCAAGTAGCCAGTCCCCCACCAGCGTGGCCGGAACTCGACCACTGTGAATCGAGACCGACCTGACCAACGCCGCGCCGGCAAACTCGGCTGCCGAGAACGGGCACGGCGAAGAACAGGGAAAGGAACAACCGCTGCGGCATCCGAGGCTGCCTAAATCGCCAAATCAAACTCTTGCCGATTCTGATACTTGCCTTGCTCCCTTTATCGGCATTATTGGGGACACCGGCCTTATTTTGTCGCAACACCTCGTCGCAAATCTGGCGATGATATGCGCGTCTCAGGTCTTCGATCTTCCCTGTCATTGCGGTTTCACCAATCCAACCACGTACTCTTCGTGCATCCGCTCCTCAATCTGTGAGTGTCGTTTATTGCCCCAGCGCGCCGGCATCATGCGCTTGTCACGATCCAAGCGGCGGACGCCGATTCCGGCCGTCGATTCCTCGGAGGCACTGACTCGGCGGCCAATTCAGTCCACCATCAGTAACTTACATGGCGTCGGATCAATGCCGATGAGCAACGGTCGGGTAAAGGTTGTAAATGACCCGATGGCCTGTCCAGGAGCTAGGGACGGTAACTGTCGCCAAAGCCCTTCGTTGATACCCCCTATTGAGCGTTTGAGCCTACTGACTACCGTCGCGTCACTCACTTTGTGCAGAATCCAGTTGTTGATCAGGCCCAACACCTCATCGGGCAAGTGCTGCGGTAATTGCGTGATGAAGACCAGCCCCAGCCAGCGCTTACGACCCCTCCGAGCAATGCGGGCAACCTGCTGAAAAAGCACCTGCATCTTCTGAATTCGCTGCGCCGAGAGAAATTCGTGAGCCTCTTCGATAAAGATGGTCGTTGGTGTTGGTCTCTCTTTTCTATCAGCCGCCTGCTTATAGTTGATTTCCTGCTGCTTCTGCACCCCGCGCAGGATCTCCGCAATAACCAGATTGTTGATCTGAGGCGAATCGGTGTCGCTCAGATCCAAGATATTCACACGTCCCGGTTGCAACATCTCTGTGTAATTGATCTGTTCGGCTTTATCAGAATCAAAAATTTTCAAACGCTTAATTTTGCTCAATTTCCCCATCAGTGCCCGCCAACTGGGTAAACTGTCGGGCTTTTTGTCGGCATTAATGAGCTGTTTTAGCTGATCGCGGTTTTCTCGGAGAAAGTCTGTTTCCAAATAGGGGTCCGTCTCGTCTTTAGCCTTGATGGCGTGGATCTGTCTGACCACGTCATACAGACAGGTCAACGTCATTTTATGATAGCCTGTCTCCATTTCATCAAGTTCAAAAAGTTGTTGCCTCTGTTGGTCGTTGGCTGGCCAGATCTTCAGTTTTTCCAAAATCCGCTTCGTTATGTCATACGCTTTGAAAAAGCGCCCGCTCTGGGCTTCGTTCAGTTCGAGAATCTCCTCCAAAGCATAGGGCGAAAGGGCACTGAAGCGCAGCGAGAACGGTTTCACATCGGCATGCTCCGGATTAGCGGCATCTCGGTCTACGAGATGGTAAATATGGGTATTGCCGACTCCCTCGGGATTTAGATTTTGCTGTGTTAGTGCCTGAATCATGCGGTTATCCGCAGTCGGTTCGTCTATAGCGCAGTATTCACCCTCTGTATCAATGAGGACGATTGCCATATTCTCTTTTTGCGCTTTGGCAATCAGACCCGATACAGTCGTCGATTTACCACCGCCAGTTGTGCCCAAAATCCCTAGGTGTCTCGGAAAAATGCCTTTACTATCCGCAGGCACACACACTCCCAGATCGTCAAAGCCATCAGCTAAACCCAGGCGAAGACTGCCCTGAATCGACAGCACCTTAGCCGTTTCGTCTCTATCCAGCGTAAACACCGGACTATTGGGCTTGGGTCGGCGACGCGGCGGCAGCAAGGTACCGTTATCATCATCCAACTGCTCGCCAATAATTTCGACCTGGACGCGACCGTGGTATTTAGGCATGAGAAGACCACCCTGCACAGTGCTTACGACCATCGGCGTAGCATCGGCCCTTAATCCATCGGGTTCGGCGAAAGGTCCTTCGGCTACTGCCCCCATATAGACGCGACTATCGGCTAAGCTCTTGATACGCACTAGTGCCTGACTTGGAAACACGTCTATATTCTCAGGTGGTAACAATACGGTGAGGGTTCCGTCCTTGCTAGTGGGCGTATCGAACATCGTCCTTCCCACCGACTCTTCGTAACCGGGTGGAGGTGTGTAAGCTCCACCAGCGTCTATACTGTCCTCATCAATAGCTTGAAGCACCTCTTGAGGAATGTCCATTATATTTTCCTCCACATGTCCGTCCCCACCTTGGGTGTACATATCGCTTCCGTTTTTAGGTTCCATCTTCATATTCTCCTTGATTGATTAAAAACGACAGGTTTGCTCCAAATTGAGGTACGCTGGAAACTCCTCAACATGACCAAGGATAGGTATCACCCTTTCTGCGATTGTTTTCCCATTGAAGAGGTTGAAGATTATTAAGCTCGTCTGAGCCACCTTTGGCTGAAGGTATAATATGATCAATTTCCCAGCCGTATTTAGAGTCTGTATTGCCATGTTCAGAATATTTCATAACATGGCCACACATATCCCAACGCCAGATCTTAGGATCATATTCTGTACCGTTCTGAACAGTTATCCTCCCCTATCCCAAACAGCACGCTTTGTCTCTTCCTCTGCACCATAAAATGGGTATCTATATTGATATGACATGTGTTTCTCCTTTTTTGTTTTACGTGTACCGCTTGGTGATTAGCGTCGTGTGCTACGTTCAGCTAAGTAGCGGAAGGGCTCACCGGCTTCAGAGTAGGCTGCTTGGGCAGACGACATGAAAGTATCGGCTCCAAAAGACGACTGGCATAGCCGATCAGCCAAGTCGATGAGCATGGGGAACCCCCTGTGTTCTTGGAGTACACTGTCGGCCATGGCGATGAGGGCCGCTTCGTGAACACGATCAATGTGTGCGAAGAACATCTGAGGGGGCGACAGCTTGGAGACTCGGTACATGGCAATGGCAATTTTGGGTCCGCACTCCTCGACAAATTCTTCGACCGCCCTCCTGAGACCGACCCACTCTTGGCCACGGTAGTGTCCACTGGCGATCCGATCCAGTGTGTCCTTATACGTGTCGATAATGGCGTATTCGGACGGCTGCAAAGCGTTGCCGATGGTTAACAACTCGCGTGCGTTAGTCGTGCTGGGGATAAATACAAATCGCTGATGGTCCAAAACTAGCCGCCTCAACAACTCTATACTGCTGCGCAGTAGATCCGGCATGCCCGAACCTGTAACCAGTTCGTAGGGTGTAGGCACCCCATGCCCCATGCGCCAGATGGCTTTCGACCGATCCAACAGTACCGCCCGCTCAGCATAAGCCATTATACCCCGCCGGGCCAAGCTGCTTATCCGGTCACGCTGACTTTCTTGATCTACCGCACTACGCTGCCGCCGCTTCTCCAAAAGCTCCAAGGTCTCGTCCACCGGATTCTTACCAGTCGTACGCAAATCGCGACGAAACATCCGATGGACCCAAGATCCCTGGTCTCCTTGGTAGGAAACCAAGCAGACGCCAATCTGGGTGATAGTCATCGGCAAGGTATCGTGCGTGACTACCGTACCGTCGCAGGCTTCCACTCCACCGTTAAACAACAGCTTCGCGTGGATGTCCTCCAATTTCTCGACCGATGCCCTATATACACCGGCCCCAGGAGGAGCACCTGGACGACCTTTGAGCCTAGGAAATATTTCAGCGCGAATTCTTTTCGTATAGCCGTCCTCTTGGCGGACAGCCTCGGCAATCTCCCGCTCTAAGCGCTCGTACATCTCGACAAGATCAGCCCCCGGGGACCAAGTAGCGAGATCCAGCGTCTCGGACAGTTTCTCTCCATGCGCTTCTTCATATTCATTGCTCGTCAGGAGAGGCTGATCTTCGGACAAGTTTTCTGGCAATTCATCCGTCACCCTATCCATGCTCGATTTCATGGGCTCTTCTCCTCGGTTTTCTGCGGCCATCTATTCATCTATTCCCATTATTCCCATCAAAAGAGCCCAGTTCGACAAAAAATTCATCCGTTGAGCCATTCCTTAAAAGAGCCGGCAGGGCGCTGGCTCATCACCAGCATGTGCCCGTAGCCATGAGCGACCGTTTCAGGCAAGCCAAATTCCTGTCGCAGTGTCTGAGCCACCCGCTCACAGGCTGATGTCTCCTTCCACGGTATAGCCCGAGCCTGTAATCGGCTGAGCACAATCTTCCTAGGTGCCAACAATTCCAGTGCTAAACGGTCGGCCCGATCCTCGGCGTCTAGAATACGCAGGTGCTCTACTTGGCCGCTAGGCGACCGATCCATAAAGTGCGTGAATGTCTGCCAAGATACACCCTGAAGCAGACCACCTAGCCGTTCTTCAGGAGTAGGGGAACGCCGGCCGTCGAGTACATCTCGAATCTCTGATCCTAACATGGAGAGTGCATGCTCTCGCGGCTGCCAGTAATCGAGCATGAAGTGGGATATTTCGTGTGCTAAGGAGAAACGCCGTTCGTCTTCTGAGTCGCTGCCATCAAGAAAAATCATCCCATACCCGGCTTTGGCTAAAAGACAAGCCCGCAAACAGCGGTAAGCCACTGTAAAAGGGGGAATAATACCCTGCTGATCCAACCACTCCGTCAGCGAAGACACTTCTAGGCGAGGAAGTTTGATCAGGGCTACGGGCAATGCCCAAGATAGGGGTGCTTCCAAGGATCGAGGAAACGACTCTGGTCGGCCAGCTAGGCTCCAAAATCTCTCTGCCAGCTCGACTACATCCCAGTTTCTCACGCCTTGTCCACTTCTCTTTCTTCTTTGCGATCCCGGGCCGCCATAAGCATTGCGCCTTGTCGCTCCCCGGCACCTTTCTGTAGTGCGGCAAAAGCAGCCACTTCGCGCATGAGGCGTACAAGCCGATCAGGGCTACAGGCACCAAACCCAGCAATGCGGCGGACCTGCTCTTGAAATTGGTCCCCTTGGTCGTCAGGCTGGTGACATAGGGAAAGCCGGTTGATGTGTTCTATATCGCACTCCAAGAATTGGGCCAGACCTTGTTCATCTATATCATGGAAAGCCCGATATTGAGCCAATGACCAACCGACAAAAAAACGATCAGTATTCGCCTTTTCCACAAGTTTCTGTAGATATTTTACCTTATTACTCATAGCCTAAAATATCTCCATGGTGTCTTTGCAGGCGTTTTTTAATGCGATCCTTGTTCCTTTTTACTTCGGTACGCTGCTCGTCTTCGGGCAGTGCCTCCAGCTCCAGAACCTGAGCGAACACCTCAGTGGCCCGTTCTCCCTCAATTATCAGCTTGACTACCGCCCGGTCCTTGGGATCATCAAACAGTGCATCTAATGCATCTTGCATCCGTTCAGAGTCTATTTTTTCCTCTAATTCACCTGTTCTAGTATTCCCACCTCGTTCATCAACTTCGACAAACTCTAGCTGAATTTCTTTTTTTTGGCGGCGAGCGATTTTAGCCAGAGCATTCTTCAGATCTCCTTCAGCCGCCATTACCAGAAAGCCGAATAAACCGCGTTGGGTCGGATCAAACTGCTCTGGACGCTTGCTATAGTCCATCAACGCATCCGCAACGACTTCGGTAGGCAGATCAGGGTCTCGCAGATTGGGGTATTTATGGGACAATTTTTCGACCAACGACTCCATTACCTCTTCGGCAAGCTCGGCAAATGCCGTCAAATCGCCCTCGCACAACCGTTTGTGAATGTCTGTATACCAAGCGTCATCGAGCATAAACTATCTACTTCCGCAAAGCTAAGATGAGTTCCCGTCTCATTCGTTTACCCATAGAGACTTGCCCATCCACTAACTGAGGCGGCGGCAAGGAGCGATGTGCTACGTTTATGTGACGCATAGCACTGCCGACCAGCGTAAGACCAACATGCTCTCCTATTTGCGAAAAAATTTCTTCTGCATCCGTCTTTTTGGCATTGATAATAGTCGGCCCCACGACAAACAATCCCACGCCGTCCGGTTTTAATACGCGTTTGATTTCGCCAAATACCTTGTGCATGTCGGACAAATATCTCTTTACATGCGCTTTTCTGCGTTCTTCTTCGATTTTTTTGTCTAATCGATCCTCTATAACAGAAGGTAAGCCGTCGCTATGCCACAGCCCGCATTCAGTACCCACCATGGTGCTGCGCAGCCAGCGTAATTTTTCCAGCGGGTAGTTCATCCACAGAAGGGAAAATTTATGCCCTCGCATATAATCTATGGCATTGAGATAAGGTGGCGAGGTTAGCACTAAATCGATGCTTGAATCTTCAATAGGAAGGCAGCGGGCGTCCCCATGTTGGATAGTGCTGTGCGTCGTCAACTGCTTATCGTCGACAAAAGGCAACCGTTTGACGGCCCTGTCAAAACGTTGCACCCAACCAGCAAATGGCTCTACAATGGTCTTTCCCAACTTTTTGTGTGGACGGGATCGAGAAATATCCAGCGCCCAACTCGCACCGGCCTTCTTGGCGATAATTAGACTAGAGAAGATAGCCCAAGCCAGATTTTGTTCGGAACCTTCGCTCTCTTCGCCGATGCTCCGCCGTAAGGCCAATAGCTGCTCTTGGGACTTTGGGGGAAACCAGAATTCAATAAAATCTCGATCCTTTTCCGGTAGTTGATTGAGCTCCTCTTCTAGACTTGCCTTCTTTTTTTGTAGCGTTTGTTTAGCCCGACCCAAGACTCGTTCTTTCAGGTCATGTAGGCGACGAGAATCAAAATTTTGGATGGTACTATCTGCAATGAGTACGGCCAGCGGGTCTCGATCAAATCCATATACTGTCCGACCTAGCTGCCGTGCAGCAATTAGGGTCGTTCCAGAGCCGGCCATAGGGTCGAGGACGACAGCTTCCGACTCTGTTATTCGACTAATCAAATGCCTTGCTAAGGAGATGGGCATGCGAGCAGGAAATGGGTGAAACCAAGAAGGCTCACGCTGCTGTCCCTTTGCCTTCGACCCAGAGACTTCGCATATAGCGTTCAATATTTTGCGGTCACTATAGACAGAACTGAACAATTTCAACTCCACTTAGGCTTTAGTTCCAAGCCTTAATATATCCTAAAGTTTGGACCAGACATAGGGTCTATCCAGCCGCGATAGCATAGTGTGAGTTCATTTTTTCGTTGTTTTCTTTTTCCGTACTACTCAGCGAAAATAGGACGTATCGTTTCTGCCATCGCAGGTAGTTTGGGATGATACCAGTGGATGTTCATCTGGGCCAGCCCTTCTTCTACCGCCGGAAAGGTCCAAAGGCCGGCCAGGCGATCAACGGGGTCAGACTGGTCGCCACGAAGGACAGCAGGACACTACGATTGATGGACCGCTCGGAGCGCACCTGATACGGATCGAAGCCCAGTTCCTCCTTGGTATCGCGCATGTTGGTTTCAAAGCCCCACCGCAATTTGTAGTAGCGGAGGATGGTTTCGACCGATAGACTCAGATCGGTGGTGTAGACCATAAAGTAGCGATAGGGTTTGCTTTTTTTAGCTCGGGTGCGTACCACCACTAGATGCACCGGCTGGGGACACATGCGGGTGCGCACCTGTTGGTGGGCCACCGACAGCGGCTTGTCAAAACTGGGGACCGCTAGATCGGTATAGGTCCACTGCTCGATGTGGACACGTCGACCATAGATTCTCTTCCGTCCTTTCTTAGGTTGCTCGGCCGGACCCGGTCGATAATAGAACGCTGCATTTTTGCGGGCGCGACATAACAGATGAGGCCCTTGGGCTAATAATTCCTTGAAATACGTGCGGTTATTGAACCCCCGATCAAAGATGATCAAACGGGCCGGCAGCACCCAAATGATCGAGGCAAACCCGGCCAAGGCCGAACCGCCCAAGGCGGCCGGATCCAACCGGTGGACCCACAGCGGGAACAAGCGGCGTACATCCCATCCAGGCCCAACAAGCCCAAGCCGGCAAACTGGTGGCCCCAATGGAACTTGGACTGATTGGTATTGCGTTTACGATAGCGATGATTGCGGAAAAAGGGTAAGCCAAACTGCTTTTTACCGGTCTTGATGGCGTGGGTATGATCATAGACATAGGCCCATTCATCCATATACTCCAGCAGCAAACCGGTCAGGCGCTGGACCACCATGGTTTCGTCCCATTTTCCGCGACGGAGAAACTTAACCAGCGACCAGTAGCGGCTGTTCGGCTGACCGGCCAGGTAGATCCCACTGACCGTGTGCCGGCTTTCGCACCGGAGCACGCCCCACACATAGGCGTAAAACAGGGCGAAGTTTTGACTACCGAACAGATCGCGAAATGCATATACTATCGTATCAAGCAGGGTGCCCGTTGGCATGACCATCCTCCTTCTTTTTCTTGGTCGGAAAACAAGGTAGGATAATCTAACGGCCCCTGCCATTTTTTTACAACCCTAAACGGACTTCAAATTGTCCAAACTCTATATAGGGAAAACTACCATATGCGAATCCGATCGGTCGGGAGCTGTTGGAGCTGGCCTTGCCGATTTTTTCTACTCCACAGGGGACGGCGGGTTCCCCTGATGAAGTATCTGGTCAATCAGGTTTCCTGTGTAAGAAATCCCTGCCGTCCAAGTAGGGCCAGCGAAATAGGTATAGGGGGGAGGACCTACAGATGGGTCAGCGCGCCCGCTGATGCTCATACGCGCCGTGATTTCGAAGCTCAGGTTTTGCTGAAGACCAACAAGGAGCATGGGCGCCAAATAGGTGATGCGTCTGCCGGAGCTTCTGATACCTTCTAATTTGAGAGCGAGGAGGAGTTTGTCCATGGGACTATAGCCTGCCTCGGCGTTATAAATAAACTCTTCGTTAGGGTCGTAGTCGATGGTACTGTTTTTTTGCCGGAGGCGATACCCCAGATTGACATTGGTGTAGAGTGGGAGAGGCCAAAAAGACCGACCGACTTGCGCGATGATGTCAAAATCCCATTGGCCATCGCTTACGGAAACGGCTTCGGGCGCTTTGCGAAATTCACCTATTGGGGCTTTGAATCCAAGTCTCAGGGTGCCCACAAAAGGTTGTTGCACGAGGTTGACTTTGGCGAATCCTCGAAGGTCACCCAAACCCGATTCTCCCGTCTCATCACCAAACATCTCTTTATGCATATCTGCTTTAAAATCTACAAATTCCCTGCTGACGAAAGGAAGCTGTAGGCCGATGTCAACGCGGTCGTTCACGCCGTAAAACACGTCGAGATATAACGACCGGGAATTGTACTGGGCAGGGAACTCACTCACCTTTCCATCCTTATCATAATGCTCCGTGGTCGATTGCGACAAGCCGGTGATTTTGCTCCACACGTGGCCCTTTTTAAGCGTCCAAGCACCTGCATAGGCGGTCTGGGGCAGAAGGACACTAAGGGCAACGATGAGAAAGGGGATTATGTGCATAGAGTTTCTGGTGCAGAAACTCTATGCACGAGTTTGAGGTGGGCGTGGAAGGGCTCATTTCCTACTCCTTTCTGATAAGTCCCCGCGTTTTGCCAGAAGGTTGCCTGGCAAATTAGAGGACAAGATTGTGATAAGGCACTTTATCAGACACAAGGGTCTGGCCGACTACCTCTCAAGATAAACCCAAGAAGGCTATTAATCAAGGAGTAGGGGCCTCGGCGGCGAGAGGACGCAACCCCTTTAGGATATGCACCCAAAGAGGACCAAATAGTTACGGTATTTCGTGAAGTACTGATTCTTATCGCAAGGCCTGCTGCCGCGCCGCTTCGAGGACCTCGCGGCCGGCGCGAAACAGGTTGGAAAAATCCACGTTCAGGTTGAGCCACTTGATGCCCAGTTCCATCCAGCGGGCGTAGGTTTTGGCGGAATAAAAGGTGGATATGCCCAGGATGCGGTCGCTCGCCCCCACCTTCTGGGCCACCGTGGCGATGGCGTCCTTCACTTGCGGATCGTCGGTTTGACCAAGCTTGCCCAGGGAGCCGGACAGGTCGTTGAGCCCCAGGCACAAGACGTCGATGCCGGGCACTTCGAGGATTTCGTCGAGGTTGTCGACGGCGTCGATATGCTCTAGCTGAATCGCGATGATCGGATCGTCGGCGCAGTGTTCGAGGTATTCCGGCTGCGCAACGGCGCCGAAGCGAGTCCCGCGCCGAGGGCCGTACCCGCGCACCCCGACCGGGGGATAACGGCACGCACTGACGACGGCCTCGGCTTCGGTTCCCGAGCTGACCTGTGGTACGATGATGCCGGCCGGCGCCAGATCGAGCACCGGTTTTATCACGTCCACATCGTTTTGTCGCACCCGCACGAACGGCGCCGTGCTGGTGCCGCGATGGGCCACGATGTGCTGCAGGACGCACTGGTGATCCAGGGGGGCGTGCTCCATGTCGATCCACGAAAAATCGTAGCCCGCCGCGGCGATCAACTCGCTGATCGCCGGATCGGAAAAGGTTATGCCCATGCCGATCGAGACCTGTCCGGCGGCGAGGCGCTGGCGGAATAGCTCAGTGTTGTTCACACTGGTCATGTATCGTGCTCCGTCGTTGAGAGGTAGAGGTAATTTAGAGACTATCGCCTCTGAAAATAGGCCAACGAGAGCATCTGGTCCAGGAATCGCCGAAGGCGCAGGGCTGCGCAGGATCGCGGCCCTATTTTTGCGCTCTCGAGTTCTTTACCTATCTTTCACCACGACAACTGGTTTCAACTCAGAGGGATAAAATGGATTGTGACAGACTGGTTCGACAAGTGGATTTCATCATCGAGATCGATAAGCTGAAACAAATCTTCCGCCAGACCTTGTTGCCGGCCGACCAGCGACGGGAGAACGACGCGGAGCACTCCTGGCACCTGGGGCTTATGGCCGTTCTGCTGGCGGAGTACGCCGCAGGGGAGGTGGATGTGCCGCGGGTGGTGAAGATGCTGCTGGTACACGACCTGGTGGAGATCGACGCCGGCGATACCTTTGCCTACGACGCAGAGGCTCACCAGGATAAGCAAGAGCGCGAAGTCAAGGCCGCGGAGCGGATCTTCAACCTGCTGCCGGTGGATCAGGCGCGGGAAGTGCGGGCGCTGTGGGACGAGTTCGAGGGGCGCCAGACCCCGGAAGCGCGCTATGCCGAGGCCCTGGACCGGTTTCAGCCGGTGTTGCTCAACCTGTACAACAAAGGGGAAGGTTGGCACCGGCACGGCATCAAGAAGGCCCAGGTCATCGCCTACAACCAGCACATGGAAAAGGGGGCACCGGCCCTGTGGGAGTACGCGCGGGAGAAGATCGACGAGGCGGTCGAGCAGGGGATTCTGGAGGAGTAGATCAGGTATACTTGAAACGCTGTAGCTGCCAGCGGGCGATCTGGTCTTTGTCCAGCCGCACCCTGAGACACACCTGATTGCCGTGGAAATGTTGTTCGAGGATTTGCCCCTGGGCGTGGAGTTGGGCCAGCAGCCGGCCCTCGCGCTGGGGGATCTGCAGATTCAGGGTAATTGAATTGGCCAGACACAGCGCCTGGATCCGTCTCTTCAGCGCCTCCAATCCGAATCCCGTCATGGCCGAAACGGCGATCACATCTTCCTCATCGGCATGCGCCCTGGCGATCTGGTTTTCTTCTCCCTGCCCTACTTGGTCGATCTTGTTATAGACCAGGAGCGTGGGTTTTTCTTTGAGGCCGAGTTCCCGCAAAACCTGAGTGCAGGTTTCCATCTGCATGGCGTGGTGTGGATGGCTCAAGTCCACGACGTGGAGCAGCAGATCGGCTTCTACCGCTTCTTCGAGGGTGGCGCGAAAAGAGGCGAAGAGGTGATGCGGCAGGTTGCGGATGAAACCGACGGTATCGGTGAGGAGGACCTTCAGGTGTTGATCCAGGGCCACGGAGCGAGTGGTCGAGTCCAGGGTGGCGAAAAGCTGGTCCTGAACCAGCACCTGGGCACCGGAAAGGGCGCGCATCAGGGTGGATTTGCCGGCATTGGTGTAGCCCACCAGAGCGATCTTGAAGGCGTCCGAGCGCCCCTTGCG
Source organism: Candidatus Latescibacterota bacterium (assembly GCA_965219385.1). Classification (GTDB taxonomy): domain Bacteria; phylum Latescibacterota; class UBA2968; order UBA8231; family UBA8231; genus CBDCNM01. The sequence goes on from CBDCNM010000002.1 coordinate 986,447, forward strand.
GCTGGTGGCCATCTGGGTGCCGATGCGGTCGAGTTTGGTGGTGAGATCGCGGACGCGCTTGCGGATCATGCGACGGTCGGTCTCCAGCTGGGTTTCGCCGGGCCCGCGGACCCCGGCGGCTCCCATGCCGCGAATGCCGCCGCCGGCCTGGCGCGACAGATGAGTCCACTGCCGCGTCAGGCGCGGCAACAGGTAGTTGAGCTGGGCCAATTCGACCTGAATCTGGGCGGTGCGGGTGCGGGCGTGGCGGGCGAAGATGTCCAGGATCAGGCCGCTGCGGTCCAGGATGCGCACCTCGGTCAGTTCTTCAAGATTGCGCATTTGCGCCGGGGAGAGATCGTTGTCGAAGACGATCAGGTCGGCACCGCCGGCCCGGGCTTTGAGTTCGGCGGCCTTGCCCTTGCCGATATAGCAGGTAGGATCGATCCTGTCTCTGACCTGGAGGACCCGTCCGGCCTCTGCGAGCGTGGCGGTAGCGGCCAGGCGGCTCAATTCGTCCAGGGAATCTTCTGCCTCCCAGGTGGGGAGGTGGGACAGGGCCACGCCTACCAGCAAGGCGCTTTGCCGGTGTTGAGGATCGAGGTTTTCTCCCAACAGGTAATATCCTTATGGTATGAACTTTGGAAACTATCTGCCCAATAATATACGTACCTTGACACTTGTCAAGCCACCCTCTAAGCTTAGAAGCCTTCTTAGAAGCCTTCTTAAATTGACCTGATTAAGAGGAGCAATACTTGAGCGAATTTCAGTCCGAAGTCGAGTTTACCGAAGGCCTGGTCATACCCGCTGCAATAGGGATCTGCCCTTTGCGGGACACCGTGGTCTATCCCCACATGCCCCAGTTGCTCACGGCCTCCCGCCGGTATTCTATCCGCGCCACCGAAGCCGCCATCGAGGAAGATGGTCTCATCGGGCTCTTCGCCCAGCGCGACCCCGCGGTCGAAGAGCCTGGTTTCGCGGATCTTTACGCCATGGGGACCATCGGCAAGATCCACCGCGAGTGGCGTCTGCCGGATGGCAGCCTGCGGTTGATCGTCCAGGGGCTGGTGCGCGGCAGACTGGACGAACTGGTGCAGGAGCGCCCCTTTTTGACAGCCAGGGTGAGCCGGCTGGAAGACCAGGGGGACTTGAGCTCCATGGATATCCAGGCCCTGCGCCGCAACATCAGCGAACAGTTCGCCGCCATCGTCAAAATGACCTCCCACCTGCCCGATGAACTACAGATCATGGTGGTGAACATCGACCACGCAGGCCGCCTGGCCGATTTCGTCGCCGCCAATCTGAATCTGCAGATGGAAGAGCACCAGAAACTCCTGGAACTGATCGAGCTCGACAAACGGCTGGAGTACCTGAACGAGCTGCTGGCCCGGGAAGTGGAGATCCTGCAGGTGGGCTCCCGGATTCAGACCCAGGTCCAGGAGAAGATGGACAAGTCGCAGCGGGAATACTTCCTGCGCGAGCAACTCAAGCACATCCAGCAGGAGTTGAGCGGCAGCGATCCGCTCACCGCCGAGTTGGAAGAGTTGCGCCTCAAGATCGAAGAAGCCCAGCTGCCCCAGGAAGCCAAAGAGGCGGCCGAGCGCGAGCTGGGCCGGCTGGAGCAGATGACGCCGGGGGCGCCGGAGTACTCGGTAGCGCGCACCTACCTAGACTGGCTGATCGCCCTGCCCTGGTCCGTCTCGACCGAGGACCAGCTGGAGATCGCCGAGGCCGAAAGGATTCTCGCCGAGGACCACTACGGGCTGGAAAAGGTAAAAGAGCGGATCCTGGAGTACCTGGCGGTGCGGCGTTTGCGCCGGGAGACGAAGGGCCCCATCCTCTGCTTTGTCGGACCGCCCGGGGTGGGCAAGACCTCGCTGGGCCGCTCCATCGCCCGGGCCCTGGGTCGAGAGTTCACCCGAATTTCCCTGGGCGGGGTGCACGACGAGGCCGAGATCCGCGGCCACAGGCGCACCTACATCGGCTCGTTGCCGGGCCGCATCATCCAGGGGTTGCGCAAGGCCGGCTCCAACAACCCGGTCTTCATGCTCGACGAGATCGACAAGCTCGGGGCCGACTTCAGGGGCGATCCGGCCGCGGCCCTGCTCGAGGTCCTGGATCCCGAGCAGAACTTCTCCTTTTCGGATCACTACCTGGATGTGCCCTTTGATCTGTCCAAGGTGATGTTTATCACCACGGGCAACCTCCTGGATCCGGTTCCCCCGGCCCTGCGCGACCGCATGGAGGGGATCGCCCTGCCGGGCTATACCCCCGACGAGAAGGTGGAGATCTCCCGGCGCCACCTGCTGCCGCGCCAGTTGCGGGAACACGGCATTGACCCGGGGAAACTGGAACTCAAAGACGCGGCTCTGGAACGCCTGATCGAGGACTACACCCGCGAGGCCGGCCTGCGCAATCTCGAACGCCAACTGGCCACCATCTGCCGCAAGGCGGCGCGCCGCTTTGTCGAAGGCCACAAACGCAAAATCACGGTCGGGCCCAGGCGTGTGGAGGAGTATCTTGGACCGGTCCTCTATTTTGGCGAAGTGGCCGGTCGCAGCGGCGAAGTTGGGGTGGCCACGGGCCTGGCTGCGACCGCGGCCGGCGGCGAGATCCTCTTCATTGAGGCGACCCGCATGAAGGGCGAGCAAAACCTGCTCCTGACCGGACAACTGGGCGAGGTTATGCAGGAGTCGGCCCAGGCGGCGCTGAGCTATCTGCGCTCCCGGGCGCGCGCCCTGCAGATTGATCCCGAGGAATTCGCCCAATCCGATATCCATATCCACGTACCCGCCGGGGCCATGCCCAAGGAAGGACCTTCCGCCGGTATTGCCTTGGCCGCTGCCCTGGTATCGCTGTTTACCGGCCGGCCGGTGCGCCACGATGTGGCCATGACCGGAGAGATTACCCTGCGGGGCAGGGTCCTGCCGGTAGGTGGGGTCCGGGACAAGATCATGGCCGCCCAGCGGGCCGGTATCAAAACCGTCATCCTGCCCGCGAAAAATGAGAAGGATCTGGAAGAGGTGCCGGAACAGATCAGCAAACAGATGCGTTTTGAACTGGTCGAGCACTTCGATCAGGTCCTGAAAGCCGTGCTGGGAATCAGGGTGGCGGGCAGGCTCCCTGCGAGCGGGCAAAAAAGCAGGCGCGAGTTGTCGATGAAGGTTGGGGCGAAGAAGACGGACCTCAAAAAGAAAAAAGCACCGGTCTCCCCCAAAAAACAGTCCGCCGGACAACCGGGGGTGAAAAAGAAAACCACCAGAAGGTAGCAATGAGGGAGAAGGTGCAACCCGGTGCAGCGGGAGGACCCGGTCAGGGCCCGGAAAAATCCACTACCGCCTCGTTGCGGGCGTTCTGGGAAGAACGCATTACAGAGGTGCGCCAGGCTCATGGCGACGGTGCAGACGGTCTGGAGGTAGCTCGCCGCCTAGCCGCGACCATGGATGCCGTGGTCCACGCAGCCTACGAAAAGGGGCTCGAACAAACCACGGGTGACGCCCATGCTCTGGTGGCCCTGGGCGGGTACGGGCGCCAGGAGATGGCCCCGTACTCGGACGTGGATCTGCTCTTCCTCTTCCGCAGGGAAAAAGACAAGACACCGGGGTTCATCGCCGGCGTGCTCCACCCGCTGTGGGATCTGGGATTCGAGATCGGCCACAGCAGCCGCACCCTGCGCGAAGTCGGTAAAATGGCCCGGGAGGATCTGGAATCCTGCACCTCGATGATGGATGGCCGCTTTCTGGCCGGGGATCCGGATCTGTTCGACGATTTTCAGCGGTACCTCTATAAACAAGTCCCCAGAAGCATGGTCGCCAAGCTGCACAAGGGGCGCCAGGCCCGGGAGGGCAGCAATGGCTCGGTACAACTCCTCGAACCCAATTTAAAGGAAAGCCCGGGCGGTCTGCGCGAGTTCCACGCCCTGAACTGGGCCCTGAAAGGGAAAGCAGCCAGTCCCGAAGTGGAGGGCTTGCGCCGCCAGTGCCTCGACGATCAGGACATCGCCACCCTGGAGCAGGGTCGCGAATTCCTCTGTCGGGTGCGCCACGAACTGCATTTTGTCGCCGGTCGGCGCCACGATGTTCTGCAGCACGAGATCCAGCCGGACGTCGCCCGCAGTCTGGGCTATGAAGCTCAGGGCGTGGAGCTGGCGGTGGAGCGTTTCATGCAGGATTACTACGTCCATGCACGCGCCGTCTACCACCTGGTCGATCTGGCCTTCGAGCGCCTGACGCGCAAGCCGCGCAATCCCTATCGCAGCGTCTGGGTCGACATAGGGGTAATGGCGATCCAGGGAGAAATCGTGCTGCGCCAGGGAGAAGGTTACTTTGAGTCCGACCCGCACCGCCTGCTGAGCATTTTTCAGCTGGCACAGACCAAGAAGCTGCGTTTGAGCGAGGAGACGCAGCGGACGATTCGCGCCTCGCTGCATCTGATCGACGACGAGTTGCGCCGCTCCGAGGAGGCGCGAGACGTATTCATGCGCATCCTCAAGCGCAAAAGCCGCAGCGCCGGCACCCTGCGGCTGATGCACGATCTGGGGGTTCTGGGCGCCTATCTGCCGGAGTTCGGCGCCCTGACCTGCCTGGTGCAGTACGATATCTACCACATCTACACGGTGGACGAGCACATCCTGGTGGCGCTGGAAAACCTGGAAGCCCTGGCCCTTTCCGAGAGGCAAACCTCGCTGAAGCGGATCTTTGTGGAGTTCCAGCGTCGGGACCTGCTGAACCTGGGCGTGCTGCTGCACGATATCGGCAAGTCAAGGCGCCAGGAGCACATTTCCTGCGGGGTCGAGATGGCGGCGGAAATCTTGCAGCGCCTGGGCGTATCCGAGGCGGATCAACGCTTTCTGCTCTTTCTGGTCGAGCACCACCAGGACATGGTGCTCATCTCCCAGCGCCGCGATCTGGACGACTACAAGATGATCGCCGAGTTCGCCGGTCTGTTCTCCAGCATGGAAGAGCTGCAGGCGCTCTACCTGCTGTCCTATGCGGATTTGTCGGCTGTGGCCAGCGACGCGTGGACCGAGTGGGAAGGGGTCTTGTTGTGGGAGCTCTACCACAAGACCAGCGAGCAGCTCGAATCGGGTATGAAAACCCTCGAGGACAAGCAGCAGGGCCGGGAAGTGCTGGAAGAACACCTGCGGCGCATCACCCCTACCTGGCCGGCCCTCAAGGTGGTGGCCTTTCAGGAGCACGCCCAGCAACTGCCGCCGCGCTACCTGGCAGCCTACGACCACGAGCAGATCACCGCCCACGTGGAACTCATCGGACGGTTGGGTGCTGGGGTCGTGGAGGTGGATTTCGCCGAGCATCAGGCCCACACAGAGGTGGTCGTCTGCGCCCGGGACCAGCGGCAATTGCTCGCCAAGATCTGCGGGGTCCTGGCGGTCCACGACATCTATATCCTGCGGGCCGACGTCCACACCCGCGACGATCATATGGTGCTGGACATCTTCCAGGTGACCGATGTGGGCGGCGATCCGGCGCTGCCGGAGTGGAAAAAGGAGCGGGTCGGCCAGCAGCTCGAGGAAGTTATAAGCGGTCGTCAGAAAATGGACCAGTTGTTCTCGCGCTACAGCACCCGGTGGGATCGCCGCCAAAGAAATGTCCAGGAACGCTCCCCGGAGGTGGACTTCGAAAATCAGGTCTCGGACCGCTACACCGTGGTCGATACGGATGTCCAGGACGATGTCGGGCTTTTATACAAGATTACCTACGCTCTGGGGGAGTTGGAGCTGGATATCCACATGGCGATCATCAACACGGTGGCCAACCGCGCCCTCGATGCTTTTTACGTGGTCGACGCTCAGGGCGAGAAAATCGTCAACTACGAGATCCTGGAGCAGATCCGCGAGCGCCTGCTGGCGGATCTGGCGCAATGACGGGTTGCGCCCCTGCCAAAAGGCGCGATTCAGGGTACATGCTGTCTTTTCTTACATTATTAACCCGGTCAGTAAATATACCCCATACTTGGGTATCGAAGCCCTCCGTCCTTCCGGCGCAAGCCGGGATCCAATGAAATACCCCGCCGTCCGGAGGGCGGCCGGGAAGGACTGGATACCGGATCCAGCGTGTGCGCCATGACAGCGGTGCAACAAGACCGAGTCCCAATTTGGCGGGGCGGGATCGGACATATTGGCGACGGGCAGGTGAGCGTTTGATGGATGAAGGATGGGCGCCCCAAGATACTTCATTGATGATATGACAAGCTTTCAATTCATTGGGGGTTTGAGGATCGCAACCGTCCTCTGTTTTTTGTTACTACCGGATCAGCGGGCCTGTGTAGAGGGAGACGTAGCGCGTCCGGCGTATAATGTGGTGGATCGGCCGAAGGTGCTGGAGGCGATGCGGCAGTGTGGTGATTATGACCCGACGGCGACGACCAATGGCGCACGGTTTCAGGCGGATGTGGTGCTTTATCTTGCGCGGCAGGCAAGGGAGCGCGATCCGGACGGACTGCCGCTGTTTATCGGGTATGAGGAATGGTTCCGGGCCTTTCTGGAGGTGAGCGGACGGACGGATGACACCGCGCCGCTGTACGCGCTGCTGGCCTATCGACACGGACAGGATATAGAAGTGGACTATCGGGTAGATCGGGTCATCCGGGAGGTGAAGAAAGGGCCGCTGCCGGAACTGGCGGTGAATGTGAGGATCAGGTGGGAGGACCGGCCGGGAAAGCCGGATCGATATTCGTACCTGGATACGCTTTCGACGCCGCATTTCAAGGTAACCAATTGGCGGGTGATGACCTATCGGTTGCTGGATTTTGGGGATTGGGTTGCTTATGATGAGATTGAGGGGATTACAGGGCGTCCAACGTCCGGCGCGCTGGGTTTTCTTTTTCGGGTTATCGGCGAGGGACGCATTGCACAGTCTCGAATGGCAATTTCAAAGGACGGCCTTCAGGTGTCTCGGGCGACGGCAAAGAAGGCGTTTATGGAGGTGACGACCATGGTGACGGTGTATCCGGATGGGAATATGGAGAAGGATGTGCCGGCCGGCCTATCGGATCTGCTGGAACTGGAGAGGCGGCTCAAGCAGCCGCTGGAGATTGATTATGTGCAGTTATCGGGCGATGGATAATGTAGTAGGTGTCGCTTGCACTCCTTGACCTTTTTACCGGTATTGTAACCGATTGTTTTTCCTTGGGCTGCCGTTTTGATGCTCGGTGCGTCAAGGCCCCCGGCCGAGGGGGTAGACCGGCGGCCCTGCCGGGTGCGCTGCTTTAGGGTCAGCGCGTTACAAACGGGTTTTAAAGACGGCTTCTAAGACCAGCGGTCTTCGGGGGGAGCGAAGACGAAGCCGTGAAAGAGCCGGCGCTGTGCCGGGGTGAGCCGGTGGTAAAACTCCTTTTCATACTGCCAGTGCTCCGGGTTGGCCACCATCCAGGGCTGCTCATAGGCATAGTAGAGCATGAGACGTCGGCCGGCCGGCCGGGTACAGGGGCCTCTGGTGTGCCACAGGGCGTTGTGAAACATGACGCAGGTACCCCCGGGGGTACGCAAAGCTGGATGGCGCCGGGAAAGGTATGGTGGCCCTGGAGTTGTTCGGGCGCCGGATCGAAGTCGGTCTTGTGCGAGCCGGGGACGAGCATGAGGTTGCCCTGGTCGGGCGCGGACATATCCGAGAGGAAGTAGCCGACCTTCAATTGCAGGAGCGGGATGTGGGGCCGCAGCGAGCGGTAGCCATTGCAGCGCCCATCGATATGCCAGCCAGGTTGGCGCTCTTCGGGTTCTACTTCCGAGATGGCGTCCGAAGCGTGGAAGTGAGAGGGTTCGTCGAGGAAGCCGTGCACGTAATCCATCAGGGGCGGGTAGTCCAGCAGGTCCAGCAACAGGGGATCATCCCCCAGGATGTGGAAGATGCGGGTATTGGCCCCGTTTATATCGGTCTTGCCGGAGTGGGACTGGTCGCGCTCGTGGAGCCGGCGCCGACGCGCCACGACTTTTTCCAGACATCCGGTCAGGCGCGCCACGTGGTCGGCTTGCAGGAAGTCTTCGATGACCAGATAGCCGTTGGTGTCAAAGAAAAACTTCTCCTCCGGGGTAGGGTGTTTGGTCGCGGTGGTCATAAGGCGTTATCGGCAGAGTCCAGGTCGGGAAAAGACGGAGATAATATACGTTAATCCGGTGATTGTGCCCAGTTTTTTGGGGTTTTTCGCCGGTGGCATGGGTCGCCGGACTCAAAGCGGATGGGCGCCTCCCCGCGAGATCGCCCCTGTGTTTTCAAAAGCTGCTGATTAAAATGCAAAAAAGGAGAACGGGCATGAGCTGGAACTTCGAACAGGTGGCCGGCCCCTTCGGCTTTACAGAGGGTCCGGCATGGGACGGCGAGGCCGTGGTGTTTACCGATATTCCCAACAACCGCATCATGCGCTACGATCCGGACCGGGGGGAATGCGTGGAATTCCGCACCGGGACCAATGAAGGCAACGGCTTGATGTTCGATAAGGATGGCCGCCTGTACTGTTGCGAGGGGGCTGGACGGCGCATGGTGCGGTACGAGGCCGACGGCAACACCACGGTCCTGGCGGATCAATTCGAGGGCAAGCGACTCAACAGCCCCAATGACTTGGCTTTTGACCCTGAGGGCAGGCTCTGGTTCACGGATCCGCGCTACGGGGACAAGACCGACGATCTGGAGCTGGACCACCAGTCCATCTTCCGGCTGGATCCGGCGGCGGACGGTACCTGGGAGATCACCCGCATCACCCACGATACCACCAAGCCGAACGGGCTCCTGGTCACGGCCGACCTGAAAAGACTCTACGTGGCCCAGAGCGAGTACGGCGAGGGCAAAAAGCGGGAGTTGCGCGCCTACCCGATTGAGGCTGACGCCGCGGTCGGGGAGTACCAGGTGCTGCACAACTTCTACCCGCACCGCGGCATCGATGGGATGTGCCTGGATACAGAGGGCAATATCATCGCCACGGCCGGCTGGGCCCGGAGTGGCCCGGGGCCGATGATCTACGTATTCGCGCCCAGGGGGCGGGTCCTGGAAACCCACCCCCTGCCGACGGACTTTCCGACCAACTGCACCTTTGGAGATGAGGATCTGCAGACCCTCTATGTCACTGCCGGAGGGTGTTTGTACCGCACTCGCACAGAGCACAAAGGCTACCTGATTTTCCCGCCTTCTCAACCTTTCACGCCACTGCGGCCAGGGCCGCAAACAAGGCCTTGATATAACCCACCGAATAGGCCAGGCCCTGCCCGTTGTCGGGGCCGTCGCCTTCCAGGGTGGGGACGTGGTCCGGGTTGAGGCAGCCGTCGTAGCCCACCTTGTGCAATTCCAGCAGGATCTTGAACATGTTGTTGTCGCCGTCGTCCAGCAGGACCTCCTCAAAGCCGCCGGCCGTGGGCAGGCTGCCGCGCACATTGCGGAAGTGGATCTCGAAGAGGCGGCCCTTGCGGCCGTAGTTGTGGATCTCGTCCAGGACCAGGGCACTGCCGCCGGCCTCGTGGCGAGTGCCGCAGCAGTAGAGGTAGCCGACATTGGGGCTGGGGAAGGCGTCGATGAGGCGGTAGAAGTTGAGACCGCCGAGGGGGCTGTCGGGATGAGGGGTGTCCGAGGGGTGGGTCATCAGCTTTACGTTGTACTCTTCGGCGATGGGCACCAGCTTCTCGTAGACCCGGCACAGGTGCGCCCACCAGGAGTCCAGCTCTTCGAGAGGGGGTGGTCCGGACTTGTCCTCGGCGTGCGCCAGACTCTCGCCCCGCATGGTGTAGCCGCCTCGGTGCACGGCGTCTAGGTGTTTGCCCATCCAGGGGAAGGTGTCGTTGTGAAAGGCGAGCCGAACCAGGGGCACGCCAGCCTCGCCGTAGATCTGTACGGCCTTGCCGGCGTCCTCCAGTTCTTTGTCGCCGCCTTCCTGGTCCTGCATGAAGGCCTCGCCCAGGCTGACGCCGACGCGGTTCAGGCGCAGGCCCCAGGAGTGGACCTTCTTTTTGATTTTGAGGAGTTCGTCCAGATCGGGATAGTTCCCTTCCGGGGATGTGGGCGGGGTGATGCCATCGATGCAATCGGCGCCCAACTGGGTGACTTTTTTCAAGTACGAATCCGAGAGGTCGTGAGACCAGACAGCTATTCTCATCATGACCAGGGCTCCTTATTATCAGACGGGGTGCAAAGCGGTGGAGTACAACGACCGCCGCCGAAGGGACTAGACCACGACCAGGGCATTCTTTTCGATTTCATCCCAGTCCGGCTCTTCCACTGGTTCGTCGCCGCAGGCCATGCGCAGGTAGCCGTCTTCGAGGTACGGGGTGCCTTTGCAGGTGAGTTTGGCGTCCGCGGGCAGCGGCCCGAGGCCGACGCACTCTAAATAAGGATCGTTCTGGATGGCCAGGATCACGTCGTGGTGGCCGCCGTGGACCTGGACCCCGAAGCTTTCACACAGTTGCGCCTGCTTGATCTGGCCGGTGATGCCCACCCCGCGCTGCCGGGCGATGTCGGTGGCCTGCAGGGCCAGAAAGGCCGAGGTGTTGAAGGGCTGGCCACCAATGGCGCCGATCCATTCCAGGGCCAGGATGGGCAGATCCAGGGTCGCGCACAGTTTCTTGAGGCCCATGAAGTCGTAGTCCTGCAGGGGTTCCTCCATCCAGGCGTAGTTGAGCTTTTCCAGGGCGCGGCCCACCTTCACGGCCTCGCTGTAGGTGTAGTGTTCGACCGCATCGTGCATCAGCACAAAGTCGTCGCCCACGGCGGCGCGCAATTCGGTGGCCAACTCGATATTGCCCCGGACGCCGCGGTAGGAGTGGTCCTTGGCGCCCTTGAAGCCCTGCTCCTTGGCCCGCACCGCGTCGGCGACCAGCTCGTCTATGGTGGCCCCGCCGATATTGCGGTAGGCCGGGACCTGGTCGCGGCAACCGCCCAGGAGCTTGTACAGGGGTTGCCGGGTGTAGCGGCTGGTCAGGTCCCAGAGCATGTTGTCGATCTGGTCGACGATGCCGCGGCCGGTGTAGAAGAAGCGCTGGGTGTACCACAGCCGCTGCCAGATGTATTCGCGGTCGAAGGCGTCGACTTCAAGCAGCATGGGGGCTAGATCCGCCTTGAACTGTTTGGCCTTCCACTCCAGTTCGTCCTGGTGGAAACCGTTGCCGAAGCCGGAGTAGGCATCCAGATCGCCGTCGGTGACCAGGCGCAGCATGGCGGTGTAGGTGGGGTAGAGGGTATCGTCTTTGTACTCGATGATTTCTTCGGGGCGCTGGCCGCGGAATCCCTGGGAGTGGGTGAAGAGGCCGGAGAGACCGGGCGGCACCTTCTCCATGGTGTTCCGGCTGTTGCGGACCTGGCGGGAAGCCGGTGCGGCGGCGCTGATGTAGATTCGGGTATCCTTGATCTGCATGGGAAGGGTGCTCCTGGTATTTTGATCTGGGTGAGAAGCTGCTGCGCCGGGTTCAGAGCACGATCTCGGTCTGCTTTTCTACTTCGTCCCAGTCCAGCTCCACCCCCAGGCCCGGCCCCGCGGGCACCGGCAGGTGGCCCTCCTGAAGGTCGAGCGGGTTTTTGATCAGGGGTTCGCCGCCCTGGGAGCCGATGCGCCAGCCTTCGAAGAAGGTGCAGTTGCGGATGGCGCCGATGACGTGGGCGTGGACAAAGCCGTTCATGGTTCCGCCGGAGGTGATCTCGCAGCTGACCCCGAAGGCTTCGGCCAGGCGGGCGATCTTGATCATATCGGTGATGCCGCCGCGCCAGGGCACGCTGGCGCGCACGATGTCCACGGCCTGCTGGGCGATGAGCTGCGAGGTGGAGTAGATGGAGCCGGGCAGGTACTCGGCCGCGGCAATGGGCAGGTCCAGGGCATCGGAGAGCTTTTTGAGCCCGATCAAATCGTAGTCGCGCAGGGGTTCCTCAAACCAGAAGTAGTCCTGCTCCTGCAGGACCCGGCCCACCCGGATGGCATCGGTGTAGGTGTAGTTCTGCACGCAGTCGTGCATCAGGTAAAAGTCCGGTCCCACGGCCTGGCGCACGGCCCGGGCGACCTCGATCATGGTATTGACGCCGCGGTAGCAGTGATCCTTGTAGCCGAAGAAGCCTTCCTCCTTGGCCTGCACCGCGTCCTTTACATAGTCTTCGACCGCGGGCAGATTACCGCCGCTTTTATAACACGGGATGCGATCCCTGAAACCGCCGATGAGGCGGAAGACCGGCAGGTTGGCGATCTTGCCCGTCAGGTCCCACAAGGCCACGTCCACATAGCCGCGCACGGTGTGGGGCAGGTAGTTGAAGCGGTCGCGGCGGACCAGCTCCTGCCACAGGCGTTCCCGGTTCATGGGGTCCTGGTCGATCAGGGCGTCGCTGCAGCTGCTCTGGATGTGGTGCGCCGCTTGCGGGTCAACGCCCAGGCACCAGCCCTCGACGTCGGAACTGGTGAGGATGCGGAGCAGGCCGATGGGCTGGTGGATCTTGATATCGGTGATCTGCATGGGTGCGTGCTCCTTCTCGAACAGGTAATGCGGCTGGGCCAAATTTGTGCAGGTGCAAGACTGAAGTAAAGGATAGAGCCTGGCAGAACGTGCGTCAAATTTTTAATTTTTCCCACCGGCAGGGGCGGGCGTTTGTCTGGGTGCGGGGGATGCGATATTATGAGGTAGACCTGCTAATCCCCCATTTCTTGCAGAAGCCGGGCGATCTCCATTTTCGCGTGCCGCTGGACGGCGGCCACAAAGGTATCGGTGGTGGTACCCTGCAGCCGGGTCTCGAAGCCATAGGAGCCAAAGCCGAAAATCAGTTCCTCTTTTGCGTAGCGCTCGGGGCCGTCGAAATAATAGGGGTTGGTGCCGTGCAGGAATTCGGGGATTTCGTTGTTGTCATCGGGGTAGATGGCCGGGTTGGTCAGGATGACCTGCGGGCCATCGTCGTCCAAGTCCGGGTCTTTGCGGGGCACTTCGTAGTCGCCCAGCCGCACTTTCTCTTTCAATACCGGCGCCCAGTGCGCTACCTTATAGGTCAATCCCGGCTCGACCCAGTCCTGCAGCTGGCGCCGCACCCGGGTGAACTCGTACCACTTCTTCAGCTCGGAGAGGTACTCCGGCGGCAGGGAGCTGATGGCCTCGTAGCGGGACTCGTCTCCCCCGGCGCGGATATCGTTGAAGGCCATGAACCAGTTGAGGTAGTCGCGCGTCCCCCGCGACAGCCGCATCAGGGTGTTGCCGTGGCTCGGGTTGCAGCTGTCGGCGATCACCACGTGGGGCATGTACCGGTTGAGTTCCAGGACAAAGTCGCGGGTGAAGCCCATGCGGATGCTGTGGAAGAGTTCGTGGCGCACGGTCAGGCGCATGGACTTGTGCGAGGGATTGCGGAAGTAGCGCACCTCGAATCCGTCCCGCAGGTACTCCTCCAGGGGCTCGACCACCCACTGACGGCCATAGCGGTCGTTGCCCACCACCACGATGGGCCGGCTGGTGCGGCGGCGGAATTCCCTCAGGAAGCGGAGAAAACCCACGGCCTCGTACGCGATGCGCCTCACCTCCACCAGGTGCTGTCCGTCCAATTCGAACGCTTCCTCCTCCTGCGGCGGCAACTCCGGCAATTGCGCGAACAGGGCGTAGTGATCCGGGGTGGCGCCCGCCCCTTCTAATTGCCAGTTGTACTCAGTGGAAAAGCGGCAGTACTCCAGGTCCTTTTGTAGTTTATTATGCAGGTCGAAGCGGCCGGCCCGGGTCTCGGCGCGCAGGTGCTCCAGCTCATCGATGAGGGATTCGATCGGAGCGGGGCGGGCCAGGTGCCCCAGCAGCAGAGGGGTCAGGTAGACGCCGTCGTGATTCTGCTGATTGACCTGTTCCAGCCAGGCGTTTATCTGTTCGAGGCGGGGCAGGGCCTCTTCCCTGGAGTGATTTTCCAGGAAAGGCTCGAGCTCTGGGGCCGGAACCGGGCGTCTGAATTGCTGGGTGGCCAGCACCAGATCGGTCATGTCCAGGATGTGACTCGAGGTGAAGACGTCTCTGTACCGGGTGTAGAGGATGGTTTTGTCGATTTCCGCTTCCTCGCCCTTTTCCTCCCGCAGCTCGGGAGTTGTTTCCTTTTGATGTTCCCACAGCCGGGTTTCGGCCTCCAGGATCTGGGCCGGGATTAAGCGGGCCTTGCTCTCGGTGATTTCTTCCCGGGCGATGCGATCGCACCAGTATTCGAATACCTCTTCTTCAATTTTATTCCGCGTTTCCACCGGCCTGGCCCGCTCTACCTCGGCGGCGAAGGCCGCCGCGCACAGGGGGACGGAGGTGTGGCCCTCGACGGCGAACTGGTCCAGCCGGCCGCGCGTGGCGAGGGGGATATGGGGCCGGTGTCCCAGGTATGCGTCGAGGAAAGAAACGGCTTGCTCAGGGGAGTGGGCATGCGTGGCTTCGACGATGGCTTGAATCGCCTCGAGCGCGGCATTGGGGGTTGAGTTGTCCTTGTTTGCCAGGGCGAGGACCTGCTCCACGATAGCGGCAAAGCGGCCCTTTTGCAGGAGGAAGGCGCGCCAGGCCGGGCTTCCAGTGTGGTGGACCAGGGTGGAAAGGAGCTGGTGGCTGGCGTGTTCGTAGTGGCCTATGGCGCGTTCGTAGCGGAGGAGGTCCTCCAGGGGTTTGCCGATGTCTTCCCAGGGGATCTTTCTGTTCGGAGGTTGGGTCATGTAGGCTACTCCCGCAATTTTGCTGGTGTAGATGTTTTATTTTCTCAAATTAGGAGTACAAAACAAACCATAGACACTATATCCTGGCTCGACTTTTCGCAAATCGCCTCTCCTGCCGCTTATTGACACTCACCCTATAGTTCTCGATAATCAATAAAGCGCGCCATGGCGTAGAAATTCGCGGCTCGAGGCCGATTTGCGCCAAGTAGTGATGATTTGAGAAAAACCACTGCAAGACAGGAGAGCAAAAAATGGCCGACACCCCTTCTGGCGGATCAACCGTCGGCTTCCCGCGCATCGACGATCGCGACTGGAGCAAGCTTTCCCTTGGAGAGCGGATCCAGCACCTCGAGGTCGAAGGCTACGTCCTGCTGCCGGACCTGCTCGACCAGGACCACATTGCGCGGATCAAGGCGCAGGTCGCGACCTTCGAGACCACCCACGTGGACTACAGCGTGCACCAGCGGGGCAAGTCGAGCGTCCAGTTCGCCGGCGGGCCCGTCACCGAGTTGATCGCCTTTCCGCCCATGATCGAGTTCCTCGAGACCCTGTGCGGCGAGGTGGTGCTGATGTCGTGCGACTACGGCCGCTCCGAGCCGGGGCACCCGGGCATCAGCCTGCACTGCGACGGCCAGCCCTGGGGCTCCAGGATCTTTCCCAGCGAGTACACCTGCCCCAAGCTGGTCCGCGCACTCTACCACCTGGACGATCTGATCCCCGAGGTCTCGCCCTTCCGGGTGGTGCCGCGGACCCACCTGAGTTACCACAACCAGGCCAATCCCTACCTGCGCTACGAGGAGCACCCCGAGGAGGTGATGGTGACCTGCAAGGCCGGCGCGGCCGTGGTCTTCAACCACAACCTCTTCCACGGCAACTACCCGAATGTGGGCACCTACGCGCGAGAGTCGATACAACTCTCGTACCGGCCCACGTGGGCTGGACCTGCCGGCGAAGTGGAGCCGTGGGATCCGGAGGAGGTCGCCAGATGCCCCGCGGCCGTGCGCGCCTTGATGGGGGATCGAGGCGCCCGCATCTGGGCGTACGAAGGCGGCAACAAACCGCCCAATATGCCGCGCCAGGCACCCGGCATAAACCCCAGCCGCTGGGACCTCGAATAGAATCTTCCAGGCGCTTCGAAATCTGGGTGTAGTCGCGCCTCGTCATTTTATGCGGCCGGCAGGACCTGGCGCCGCACCCCCAGCCAGGTCCTGCGCCCCCCCGAGCGGGTTTCGCTGGAAGGATCGTAGCCCAGCTCGCGGGTGGCCTGGCCCAGGGTGATCATGCGCAGGCCCAGGCGTGCGAACATCCGCAGGATGCCGGGACTGTCGCTGAACCAGTCGCTGCGGTTGGCGCCCATCAGGATGGCAATTTTGCCCGCGGCGCGGGCCCGGTCCAGGTCCGCGGCCGTGCGCACCAGCAGGACCCGGTCGGGACAGACCTCGACATTCAGCAAAAAGCGGTCGAGCCCGCCCAGGACCAACTGGGTGGCGTTTTTGATGGCCAGGCTCAGAAAGATAGCCTCGCGGTCGCGGCCGGGGCGGCGCGTCGGGTCCGCTTGCCACAGAGCTTTGTAGTTGTCGTCGTAGTGCGCGGCGCCGCCTTTGCACATCACCACGCTCAGGCCCCAGTCCTTGAACTTGGGGAAATCTCCGCGGCAGGTGGTGGGATCGCGCCGGCCCAGGTCGATGTCGTCGAGCAGAAAGCGAGGGTGGGTCAGGTTGAGGCCGAGCATATCGCAGATGGGGTGGGCGCGGTGGAACCAGCGGACCCGCTCAGAAGGATATTCCACGGTTTTTCCTTTGAGTGAAGCCCTGTGAAAAAATCCGATTTGGACTTGGAGCGATCTTGTCGTAAGTTGGAAAAAGTATAAGAAGATTGCCCAGTGGGAACAATGCAGTAGAACACGGAGGATGCTTCTTTATGAAACTCAAGGTGGCCACATGCCAGTTTCCGGTGGAAGCGGATAGAAACGCCGCGGCGCCCACGTCGCGCATTTTTCGGAAGTGTGTCTCCCCGGGTACGCAGGGGTGGACATCAAATCCATGCAGGGGTTTGACTGGGATCGGCTCCAGGAGGCCCACCAGCAGGTGGTGGATCTGGCCAGGGAATTGAAGCTGGGTGGGTTCGTGGGTTCGGCGCACCGGTTGTCGGGCCGCCACAAGCCGCACAACAGCCTCTACATCATCAACGACAAGGGCCGCCTGGTCGACCGCTACGACAAGATGTTTTGCGTGGGGGACCGCAGCGGCAAGACCAGCGACCTGGCGCCCTATAGTCCCGGCTCGCACTTTGCCGTATTCGAGATCAAGGGGGTGCGCTGCGGCGCCCTGATCTGCCACGACTTTCGCTACGACGAGTTGTACCGAGAGTACAAGAAGCGCGGCGTGGAGTTGATGTTTCACTCCTACCACGCCGCGCGGGTGTCTCCGGCCAAACACCGGCGCTACAATATCTGGGGCACCATCGTGCCGCCGACCATGCAGACCTATGCGGCCAACAACTACATGTGGATCAGCTCCAACAACAGCTCCACTCCGATGTCGTCGTGGCCTAGTTTTTTCGTGCGTCCCGACGGGATCATCACCGGCAAACTCGCCAACAACCGCTCCGGCGTCCTGCTGAGCACGGTGGATACCAGAGCAAAGTTCTACGATGCCTCGGTGGATTGGCGAGACCGGGCCATACGGGGAATATACCACAGCGGCAAGCTGGTGCGCGATTCTCGCAGTGCGCGGCGCACGGCGTTCTGAAAGGTGGGCATGGCAGACGGTTCCGGTGGATCGATGGACATTCGCGGCGCTGTTTTCATGGACCTGGATGGCACCCTGCTGACCAGCGACTCGACCATCAGTGCGGCAAACCAGGAGGCTCTGCAATCGGTGCGGGCGCAAGGTTATGTCCGCGTTGCGGTGACGGGCCGGTCGCTCTACTCCGCCGATCACGTGCTCACCGAGGTTGCGCCGCTGGACTATCTGGCCGTGTCATCGGGCGCTGCAACATTCGACTGGAGAACGCGAGAACTCCTGCTGTCCCACGAAATCTCCTCCCACGACACCGAGCGCGGGATTGAAATATTGCTCTCGCTGGGCATGGACTTCATGGTGCACGATCCCGTGCCCGACAATCATTGCTTTGCCTACTGTAAATGCGATTCCGTCCCCAATCCCGATTTCGAGAAGCGCAAGCAGAGGTACCAGCGCTACGCGCGCGCGCTCGACGAAAGCGGATCGATCAGCGGCCCGGCGACGCAATTCCTGGTCGTCAGCCCGCCGCACAACGAGGCGGGCGAGCTACACGAGCACCTGGTCCGTCTTTTCGATGGTTTCACCGTGGTGCGCACCACGTCGCCGCTGGACCCCAACTCGACGTGGTTTGAGATCTTTCCCAGCGGTGTATCCAAAGGGGGCGCCGCCGAGTGGATCCGCGACCAGTATGGTCTGGCCAGAGAGCGTTGCCTGGCCATTGGCAACGACTACAACGACCTCTCACTGCTGGAATGGTGCGGCCATTCTTTCGTAGTCGACAACGCCCCAGCAGCGCTCAAAAACCGCTTTGCGACCGTTCCCAGCAACGACGAGGACGGGGTTTCAAGGGCGGTCGAGCGCTGGCTCGATACCCTGGAGTCGCAATGAGACGAGTCTCTCCGCATCAAGGGGTGGGCGCGTCCTGGCGCAGCAAGCCCTCGTGCTTCAACTCGGCCCACAAATCCGCCGGAATGGGGTGCTGCAGTAGCTGCACATTCCCCTGGACGTGCTCCGGCGCCAGGGCCCCGGGGATGATGGCCGCGACGATGGGATGGGCCAGCGGGAACTGCATGGCCGCGGCCCCCAGCGGGGTGTCGTGGCGCCGGCACACCGCTTGGATGCGCCGGGTCTTTTCCAGGATCTCCTCCTCCGCCGGGGCATAGGCGTAGGTCGCCCCTTCCACCGGTCCGGTCGCCAGGATGCCCGAGGCGAATACCGCGCCGATGACGGCCCCGACCCCGCGCTCGGCGCAGCGGGGGAATTCCTCGTCCAGAACCTCCTGGTCCAGCAGGGTATAGGGCAAGGCGACGATGAAGAAGTCCAGGTCCACCAGGTCCAGGAAGCGCGGCATCATACCCATCTCGTTGATGCCGGCCCCGATCCCCTTGATCTGGCCGCTCGAGCGCAACTCGTCCAGGGCGCGCCAGCCGCTGCTGAACAACTGGCTCAGATAGGCGTTGACCCCCACTTCGGTCTCGTGGAACCAGAAGTCCAGATCGTGGATGAGCAGCAGGTCCACGGAATTTAGCCCGAGTCGCTGCAGGCTGTCTTCGTACGAGCGCATGATGCCGTCGTAGCTGTAGTCGAAGCGCAACTCAAAGGGCAGGCCGCCGGCCCAGAACCCGCCTTCAAAGCTGTCCAGGTCGCGGGCGGCTGTGAGGACGCGGCCGACCTTGGTGGAGAGCATGAATTCCCCGCGCGGCTGCTGGCGCAGGAAATGGCCGACGCGATGTTCGCTCTTGCCGTAGCCGTAGAAGGGGGCGGTATCGTAAAAGCGCACGCCGGCGTCCCAGGCGGCCCGCAGAACCTCCTGTGCCTGGTCTTCGCTCAGCTTTTCGAACAGATCGCCCAGGGGGGCGCCGCCGAGGCCCAGCTTGGTTACGGCAGCTTGTAACTTGCCTACTTTGCGGGTTTCTAGGTCGCTCATCGCTAGCTCTCCTGTCGATTGGGGCACGCTTGTAAAGATCCAGAATATAATAAAATATCCCGGCCGCGCGCATGATATATTCTCGCTATTTCTCGGTCTGCTGAGTATCTTATTTCTCGCAGGATAATTTGGGATAAAAGAAGGGCCGGCGAAAGGAAGAAAGAACATGGATCTGGAACGACTGCTTTTGCAACTCGAGATGAATGGCTGGTGCGTGGTCGAAGGGGTCGTTCCCGCGGACCGGGCAGAGGCTGTACGCGAGAGCGTGGCGACCGCGGTGGCGGCCAATCGCAACCCCGATGCGCCGGCCGGCATAGGACACCTTTCGGCTATCATCAACTACGACCAGTCCTTTGCTCCCTACCTGGCCGATCCACTCCTGATGCGCCTGGTCCGCAGCGCCCTGGGCGAACACGTGCGCATCTCCTTTACCACCGGCACCATCAATTACCCCGGCAACCAGCGCGGCGGCTGGCACGCCGACTGGCCTTTCAACCAGAACAACGCCGGCCATATTCCCGCACCCTACCCGGATATGGTTGCCCACCTTACCACCCTGTGGATGTTTTCCCCCTTCACCGCGGAAAACGGCGGCACCCTCATCGTGCCGGGCAGCCACCGCACCGACAACAACCCGACCGGCGACAACGGGGTCAACCCCGTTGCGCCCTATCCGACCGAGTTCAATGCCACGGGACCCGCGGGCAGCGTGCTGATTCTGGACAGCCGCATGTGGCATGCCAGTGCGGCCAACCAGACCCGGGAGCCGCGGGTTTCCGTGGTGGTGCGTTATGCCCCCTGGTGGCTCAACCTGGAGGTGCTGCGGCCGGATTCGGGGGAACGCACGCTCCTGGTCAACAGGACCGGGGGCAGGGAAAACAGGGTTCCCTCCATCCCTTCAGAGGTTTACGAGGAACTGATTGAAGAGGTGAAGCCTTTGTTCCTGCACTGGGTGGAGGGTTAAAGTCTTTCCTCAGTTCGATTTTTTACCGTTCCAGCTGGCGATGAAATCCTCTACGGTGAAATTTGCGGGCATGTCGTTGGGTTCGTAGGGGGAAGGACCGCCCTGGAAGGACTGATGCTGGTGCGCCGCCGATTGCCGCAGGCAGCCGTCCAGCGGCGCCAGGCGCTGTTGCAGCAGGTCGATCTGCTCGGCGCTGAAGAGCCCGTCCAGGTAACTGTCGTCCCGGTTGTTGTAGCAGGGGGAAGTCCCCTCGCCCTGCTTCAGGCCATGTAGCCGGCCGGCCATCTGGTTGAGCATGGCCAGGGTGACGAGGCGCTCGTGGGGCGAGGGGTGCAGCCGCTCCAGCGCGGCGCGGAAAGTATCGGCCCTGCCGTGGATGATGGTGCGAAAGACCTCGACGTAGAGATCGATTGCTTCGAAGTAGCGTCGGTCCCAGGCTTCGAACTGTTGCCGCGCTCCGGGTGACAGATGGTGGAAGAAACCCGGCTCCCAGTGGCGCCAGTGGATATTGGGCATGGCGGCAAAATCAAAGGGGCGAAAGCCGGGATGGATGGTGCGGCGCAGCTTGCGGGTGTAGTTGCTGCCCCAGTGCAGCAGAAGGTGGGTGTAGACCACGCCGTCGCCAGGGCCCAGTTCCACCGGCATCCCGCCGGGCAAGGGCACGCTTGGATTCTCGGCTAGCTGGCGGTTTTCCTCGGCGGTATTGACCCGTTTGTGGCTTCGGGGCACGATCCAGAACACCCTGTCTTCGTACAGGGCGATGTTCCACTGCAGGTAGCTGGGGCCGTGTTGTTCCATGTTGGCGATCATGCCGCGCAGGGGCGCGGGATTGCCCGGGCCCACATCGCGATGCCACCGGCCCGGCCCCGCGTCCTGGGTGTCGGAGCTGCAGATGCAGCTCATGTAGTGGAGCGCCACCTCGTCCGCGTCGATGATCTGGCGGGCCACGCCGAGGACGGTGTCGCCGAGGAGGAATTCGACGGCGGCGGTGGATTCGGCGTCGCAGTCGGCGTGAAATTGCAGTCGCGGCTGGCCGGAGGCGGCCCAGGCTCCGTGGGCTTCGCCGGGCAGGCGCTGCTGCCGCGAGACCTCGCGGCGGTGCTGGATCATGTGTTCGACGGCCGCACGGACCCTTTCCAGATCTTTCGGCGGGACTACGTTGCGCAGGATGATGAAGCCGTCTTCCATAAGTTGTCGGCGGTCAACCTTCATAAAGCTCCTCCCTAGGAATAGCTGTGTGCCTGTCTTTTACTCCTCGTAGAGCGACTCCACGTCCACGGGCTGGCCCTGCTGCGCGGCCGAGCGGTAGGCCGCGTCCAGGAATTCCACGGTGCGCCAGCCAACTTCGGCGGGCGAGCCGTTTTCCGCCTCGCCCCTGACCACCTGGACCAGGTTGGTGGAGGGCATGTGCATGGGGTAGATCCGCTCGTCGCCTTCCAGCCGCGGCGGGGTCTCGAGCGACAGATCCGGGTGGCGGATCTCGAGGGTCCCCGCCAGCGAGTCGATCTCCAGCCAGCCCTCATCGCAGAAGACCCGGGTGTTCAGATAGTCGGTATCGCCGGCCCGCATGATGCCGGTGCTGCCCACCGTGGCCAGGGCGCCGTTGTCCATGCGCACGGTGATGGCATCCACCACATCCGCTACCAAGTCCATGTTTTCCATCATGGCCGCGACCCGCACGGACTTGAGTCCGGTGATGAAAAACATCAGCCCGGCCGAATGGGTCACCTGCAAATGTCCCTGGCCCTGCCCGGAGCGCTCCGGGTCGTTGTACACGTCGCCCGGGCCCACCACCGGGTAGTTGAAGACGGGCCGGTACCTGGAGTCGTCGCCGCGCATGAAGTGGATCACCATGGAGGCAAACATGGAGTTGATGGAGCGCAGCTGGCCCAGTTCGCCCGCGTGGAGGATCTGGCGCGCCCTCAGGGTGTGCGGGGTGTAGTGCCAGGGATAGCCCATGATCAATTCGCGCTCGCGTTGTCGAGCCAACCCGGTCAGATCGCGGGCGTGGGAAGCGGTCAGCACCATGGGCTTTTCGAGCAGGATGTGCAAATCGTGCTCCAGGCAGGTGCGCGCTACCTCGTGGTGGGCGGTGTGGTACACGGCAATGACCACGCCGTCGAGATCCTCTTTTTCGAGCATCTCGCGGTAGTCGGTGTAGGTCTTTTCCACCTGGTGCCTGGCCGCGGCCTTGGCGAGCACCTCGGGCCTGAGGTCCGAGATGGCTGCGATTTCGGCGTCGGGGTGCGCCTGCAGGGTGGGCAGGTGGGCGGTGGTGGCCCACCAGCCGGTGCCGATCACGGCGATTCGGGCTTTGTCGGGCATATGGTTGTTCTCCTCTCAGAGCAAGGGTTGGACCAGGGTTCTCATTTTGATGGTCTCGGTCATCACGTCGCATTTGTCCATGTCCATCCAGCCGGGATCGTGCTCGTACTCCAGGGTCAAGTAGCCTTCGTATCCGGCTTCCTTAAGCAGGCCGATCGCGGTCGAAAAGTCAATGATGCCGTCGTCCCAGCGAGCCTGTAGCTGCTGGTCGGCACCCTGGCGCAGGTGGAAGTGACCGGCGTAGGGAACCAGGGGATCGATAGCCGAGGCCGGGTAGCCCTGGGCCACAAAGTGGGAGTAGTCGAGGGCGATGCTGAGACCGGGGTTCTGCCGCAGGAATTCCACGGTCTCGCGCGGGTCTTCGAGGATGGAGTCCACGTGCGGCTCGAAGATCAGGGGCACCCCGGCATCCTGGGCCAGGGTGTTCATCTCGTTCAGGCTTGCGGCCGCCAGGGCGAGGCTGTCCTGGTGGCTTTTGCCCGGCTGGTCCACCCCCGGCGAGATCAGCAGCGACTGGATCTGCGCGGCCTGGCAGCACTCCAGCACATTCTTCAAGGTCTCCCTGTTGCGCCGGCGCACGGCAGGATCGGTCGAATTGATGGCCCGGTCCTCGAAGCTGCTCCCGAAGAAGTAGATCAGGTTGGGCAGTTCCATCCCGGGTTCGGTGAAACGCCGGGCAAGGCCCTGGGGATCGCGGTCTATTTCCTCGGCGTCGATGGAGGTGCCCGGTATGGCCAGCAAATCCATGGCGTGCACCCCCAGAGCGCGCCAGATCTGGGCCGATTCAACCAGGCTGGTGCCGACGAAGGACCAGGCTGCTCCTGCTAGTTTGAGGGTACTCATCCAGCACTCCTTTGTCGTTTGTTTTTACGTCGTCCATGCCGGTGATGGAAACCCCCACTGGACACTCTGCTCCCCTCCATCGCTGTGTGACCTGCAAATCGGCATCCATTCTCAATTGAGCCTCAACTCGTCGGACACCTCGGAGAGGAGCGCGTTGATCTTTTCCACCGCCTCCGGGTCGGGCGCGGTTTCTCCACCAAACTCGATGCGGAGGTTGAACTTGATGTTGTTGCCGACCGCGGCCTTGGCAATACCTGGAATCTGATCGGCCAGGTCCTGGATGCCGTTGGCTTCCAGGACGGCTTCGGCACTGAGCAGTCCCTGTGGTTTGGTTCCAAGCGTATAGAGGTTCCCTTCCCGAGCCTCTTCTCTGGCCGGGACTTGAAGGATCACGCGTTGGGCACCAGCGAGGTCGCACGGCCACGAGGTGCCGCCGTCGCTGAGCTCGATCCATCGCGCCCGGATACCGTCTTCGATCGCCGACCGCACCGTGGACCAGGGCAGGGTCATGCCCCGCTGGGTCGAGAGCGCGGTCGCAATGACGAGGGCGTTGGTCTTGCCCTCTTTCCAGGCGCCGGGAATCGACTCGGCCATCAACTCGTCAACGGCGATCCGTTCGGGTGGCGGCCTCAGTATCGCGGAGGCGCTGAGCACGCCGGCGGGCACGGACTCATTGAGGATTGAAGCCGGTCCGCTGTTCAGCCACACCAGCCCCTGCTCGACGGCCTGCGAGATCGCGGCTTCGAGGCGAACTGGTTCGCATCTTGGGATGATGAGCGTCTCTTCGTAACCCTCCCTGGGCAGGCTCACGGTGTGGCCCCCGGCGAAGTAGTCGTACACCTCCTGGACGGCGATCTCGTCGGACGACCAGAGCCCCGGGAGCTTCTGATATTCGAGCAGATCGGGCGCGAGTTCGCTCAGGGTGGCCGCTTCGGGCAGCAGCACCTCCAGCCCTGAGTCCTCGAAGGCAGATTCGTCGATAGCCGTGCGCCAGAATGTTCGGACGGTCCGGTCCGGGCGCACGACCTGCGCCACCCAGATTCCTTGCTGAACGCCCTGCACCACGGTATCGAGAATCTCTTTTGAGCGCAGCATCTTGGGCAGCTTGGGGAACTGCGCGAAGGCGCCGACCAGATCCTTGACCCGACGGGATTGTTCTCCCTCTCGCCACAAGTCGTAAGGGGCTCCCGGCATCATCGCCTCTGAGCTGATGGCGGTCTCCTGGATGCGGGCTCGCTGGTCGGCCTTGATGATGGTGAACAAGGGTTCGTCGGTGACCACGACTTTGAAGGCGTGGATGGCATTGCTTTCGTCGACGGTGATAACCACCGAGTAAGCCTGCCTGATCGCCTCCGGGATGCGCCTTCTCGCCGACTCTGTCTCGCTGGCGAGCATCTGCTCGCGGATCGGATCGAGCGGCTGGTCCTTGAGTTGGTCGCGGACCTCCTCCCAACCGAGATACTCGCGAACCCGGGTGCGCGCCGCCTCGAGACCATCCTTGGAAGGAACCGCGAGGACGATGGCGTTGCGATGGACCCGGGGGCGATCGGCCGCGGTGGTCTCGTCGATGAACCGCTTGGCCTCCGCGCCTGGTTTGCCGGACTCCGAGGCCGCTTGTGGGCCGAGGACCCCGTAGTGGAACGCGCCGTCGTCCGCGATGTCGCGCGGTCTTGCCGGCAGGTTGTGCACCTTGGCGCCGGCCGCGGACGCGCCTGAGGTGAACGCCTTGAGTTTCTCGATGGCATTGATGAGCTGTGATTCCACGAGTGCCGGGGGTACGCGGTTGCGGCAGGCATCGTGGTGCATCTGCCGCAGGTTGGGGCGATTGCCCAGCCGCCATGCCTTGGGCAACGGACTGGCGCCCCCCGACTCGCCTCCGGTGGCCACTTCCACTTCATCGAGAAACCAGGACAGCTCGGTCCAGCGACGCAGGGCCTTCTCCAGTTCTATTTTGTCCGGATCGGCTGCCCCAAGCAGCACCATCAGCTCTTGAGTCAATGCCTTGTGACCAATTGGCTGAGAACTCAGAAATACCGCAATGACCGCCTGCTCCATTTCCCGGTGGTGGAGACCAGTCGCCTCGGACTGAAGCGCGCGGGCCTTGGCCAGCTCCCCCTCGAGGATAGGCCGCCATTCCTGGTGCTTGCCGGTGCCGGTGTCGACGCTGGCAAAGGAAGCAAGTTCGCCTGCGGCTTCGGCCAGGTCGTTCTTTCCCGGCTCGTTCAAGAACACATTCGGCCCCACCAGCGGACTCGTATCCCACTTCTCCGCGTCGCGCAGGGCAATGGCAAAGGTCCGCAGGATGCCACGGGTTCGCTGGAAGCCGTCGAGCTGGGTCCAGCGGGTGTAGAAGATCTCGGTGAGGTCCGGATGAAAGGGATAACTGCTCAGATAGCGCTCCTCGGCGCTCCCCCGCTCTTTGCGGGTCTGCTCGTCGAGCGCGGCGATGCTGCCCACCACCGCAGTCACGTGCGGGCGGAAAACGCCCGGATCGCGAATCGACTCAGGCTTGAAAAAGCGCCGCCGCAGCACCTCCGCCACATCCTCCTTGCTCACCGGACTGGCGTCTTCTTCCATCTGGCGGCCAAAGACTTCGGACACCTCGCGAAGCAGCTCGTTGCCAAAGTCGTCGTGCTTCCTGGGGTCGGAGGCGAGCAGCGAGGCCACCATGGCGCAGCGGTCTACTTTTACGACCGCTTGCGAGAGGTACTGGAAGAAGCTAATCAGGCGTCCGCGCCAGCTCGGATCGGTTTCGACCTGGGCGCGGATGTACATCAGCACCTCGTCCAGGAGCACCAGGGTCGAGAGATCGTCTCGTTGCGGCTTGGACAGCAGCTCCACCACCAGCGGTTCCGCCGGGGGGGTATCGCGCTCGGCGTCTTTGCCGTCGGCGTGGATGAGTCTGAGGCCGTCCGCCCCCGCCAGTTGAAAGGCGAGGATGCTCCACGGATGCTTGAGCATCCTGACCGTCCCAGCGGGACTTGGCGTCTCGACGCCCTTCTCCAGGTCGACCTTGTCGAAGCACAGGGCCGCAACCCGGGCCTTTGGCGCCTTGAACCCAATGTGCGCCTCGAACTCCCGGACGGCCGGCAGGTCGGGCAGCGCGGCCGGATCGTGTACCAGGTGCCTGAGCGCGATGAGCGTATGGGTCTTGCCGCCGCCGTAGTTGACCGAGAGTTTCCGATACGCCTTGTCGCTCCGGCCGGCCAAACGCAGGGCCACGTCCTTGACCAGTTCCCGCAGATTGTAGGTGGGATAGGTGAGGGCGAAGAACTCGGCGGGATGCTCGTACACCGGCCGTTGACCCTTCTGCATGACCACGTCGTACAGGTCGGCGGCGAATACGGCCAGCGACAGTTCACCCGTTTTTAGGTCGTCGCGCAGTTGTACGACTTCGTGCCAGGGTTTATAGGAAGGCTTCGTTGTCATGTCGTCCTCGTAGGTTCATGGTAGTCTTCGGTAAAGAAAAGTGCGTTCTCCATCCATCCAGATTCGTGGAGACGCCCTAGTCCTTGATCCTGCCGTAACTCCCGGACGTTGGGCAGCTCGGAAACCGGGCGGATGATGGCGTCGTGTGAGTCTTCCAGCCGGCAAACGACGGACATATTCTCGAACGTGCTGTCGTTGACAAAGGTCAATAGATCCGGCGCATGAGTGGTGGTCATTATCTGAATGTTGTTCTTAGCGGCCTGCTTTTCGATCTTGGTCGGCGGTCCGTCTCAGGGCACTCAGATCCACTACTTGCTGATCCGCCGACCGCTGTTTGGTTTGGAGATGGGCAACAAGGGACTCGATATCATAGCCATGTTCCCGAGCGATGCTGTCTTTGATCTGCCAGAGTTCCTTAATGATTTGGTCAGACATCTTCAGCTACTCCCATAAGTTCTTGAGGGGTGCATATTTCGGGACTAGTATGCCCGTGTATGCTACAAATGCTCCGCACGATGGGTTTGGTTTCGGCATTATCAAGATGCCGACAGTTCCAAGTCAGAAGATAATCGACGCCGTGTACCGCGGATACGGCAATATGCAGGGCATCGTCTAGGGCCTTGGCCGGCAGGGCTCTTCCTTGGAGAAGCACTTTGGATAACGCGACGACGCTCCCCGTAATGGGCAATATGGGAATACCGGATAACGCTCCAAGACGTCGTGCCGCCGCCTCAAGGTTGCCCTTTCCAGCCTCTTCAAGCGCAACATCAGAGGTATAAAGGTTGAATCGGTTTCTCTGTGTTTCCCACCACTCAACCGTGATCATTTGCCAAGCAGATGCCAGCAGATCACTCGTAGGCCGAGCTGTCAAATATGACACAATCGAGGTTTCGATGTATACCGTTTTCTTATCCATTGCTATCCGTTTTAGTTCCGAATTGAAGCTGCCTCTGTCTCTGCGCCTGAACACCACCGCGGGCGGCCACGTGGTTGCTCAGGGCTTCGAGGATGGAGCGTTCGTCGGAACCGGCGTCGGCCAGTTCGATGAGGGCCTGGAGGATCTGATTGAACAGGGCGTTGCGCTGGAGGCCGCGGGTGTCGAGGTAGTCGTCGACCTTGACCTGGTCGCCGGCGCACCAGAGGTGCATGAGCTTGTGGACCTGGTCAATGAGCGGCACGGGACGCCCGCCCGGCGCTTCGAGACCGAGGTTGCG
The DNA here is from genome assembly GCA_965219385.1 of Candidatus Latescibacterota bacterium. Lineage (GTDB taxonomy): Bacteria > Latescibacterota > UBA2968 > UBA8231 > UBA8231 > CBDCNM01. The sequence continues at coordinate 1,014,491 of CBDCNM010000002.1, forward strand.
GCCCTGCCGCCGGTTATAGGGTTTGAGCTTGACTTTGGCACCGCCGCTTGTCTCTTCCGCGCCCTCGGGGGGGGCGTCCTCTTCGGGTTGGTCGCTGGCTGCTCCTTTGCCCGCTTGGGCGATGAGGTCGTGCTGGTTGACCAGGGCTGTGTCGGAGAGGTTGCACGACAGGGCGTAGAGGATGCAGCCGCCGATCGGTGCCTCCTCCATGCCGAAGTCGTGGCGATGGAGCAGGTAGTAGGTGGTGACGTCGTCGAGGCCGGTCGCGGCTTCTTGCCCGCCGTCCTGGATCAGCACGCGACCGACGACGAAATCGACGACCATGCGCCGTACCTCGCGCAGGAACGTCGATACGGTCATCAGTTGGTCAGGGTTGTTCGCCTTCTTGACCACCGGGTGCTTGCTGAAGGCTTCGAGGGCCGGGCCGGTCGCGGCCCACACGAAGTCCGGCCCGCGGATGCCGGCGTCCCAGAAGTCGCGGAGTTGCTGGGTGATGTTGTGGCGCATTTCGTTGAGGACGGTGTTATCCCAGCCGGCCCGGGCGGCGGCCCGCTTCTTGCAGACGATCCAGACGGAAGATGACAAGGCGGCGGCGGCAATCGCTCGGTTGCGGTTGCTCATCTCCGTCTGGATGGGCCAGGAGCCGTCAACGACGAAGCCAGCCCGAATCAAGGCGGCTACCAAGGTCTCCCAGGCATCGGGATGTTTGTTGGCGAACACGACCACGAGGCGCCCGTCCGGCCGCAACGCAGCGTGACAAGAGCGGAACGAGCGAGCCATGCCGTCTTCGTAGTTTTGCTTAGAGAGCTCTTTGTCTCCGCCAAATCTTCCCGCATCGTCTATGAGTTCGCCATCCTCTGCGTCGTGATCCCATTTGGGGCCAAGGGCATCGGAGAAGACCGACTCGACCTCGGCAGACAATCCCGGAATCGAGCGCCTCAGCCAGATATAGAAAAAATCCATCAGGTCGGAATAGGGGATCGCATCATAGTAAGGAGGGTCGGTTAAGATCAGATCGACACTATCGACCGGACAGGAGATTGCCGACCCCAAAACGCTCTCTCCACTTCGTGCTGAATCGACACTTTCTTGCAGATGTTCGCAGACCTTGAAAACCCAATCGACGGATTGTACGAATCCTCCCGTGGTATCTGAGAGCGGCGCAGACTCGGAGAAATCCCATGTAATCGGCAATGCGAACCGAGCGAACGTACTCCTGATTTTTTCGGGATTGTTGGTCCATGTCGCTAACGTACTGCCTCGGTCAGCCATGCGGCTGATGATGGGCAAGCACATGGCGACCAGTGCCTCTCTCCATTCAGGTGGATAGTCGGCGAGTTGTTCTGACATTTTGTTGAGTGCACGGATAAACTCCCCAAGCGCCAATAGCTGCCGATTCGTAAACAGCTTCCGCCACTTGTCGAAGCCATAGCCGTCCACCGAAAAAGCACGCGATGCCCCGATCCCTGCCTTGGGCGTCTGTTCCTCCGGCAACCCAAACGGGATGTCCGCATAGAGCACCTGAAGCTGTTCCTCCGTTACTTCCGCCACTACCCGCTCATGGTCCGTGGGCAAGCGATATTCCTTACCCTTACCCTTGCCCTTCGGCCCATCCACCACCACCGCCGTCATCACCGCGCCCAACCGCCCAGCGCGTCCTTCAAAACGGATATCCTCCATGGTCGTGATCGCGCCGCAGCAAGGGCAAGTTGCGCCGGTGCGCGACATGGTGCCCGCTCCGATGCGCTTGTCGTGCTCCCGCCGCTGCGCTGCGTTGCCGCCGTTGTGCGGCACGCCGCTCTGCACGCCGAAGACAACGCCGGTCTGATCGGCCTTCGGCGCCATCGTCAGCAGCACGCGCTTGCGATCCTTCTTGCACAACCAGCGCGTCTTGAGCAGCGGCAGGGTGGCGCGGCACTGTTTGCAGGTCACGGTCCGCGCCCAGAGATAGGCCACCGTCGGCTTGGCGATCCAGCGCGGGTTGCGCGGGTCCTTGAGATAGGCGTCGTCGAACCCGGCGTTGAGCGGATCGAGTTGCGGAATTCCCGCATCATCAACCTCTAAGAGTTGCACGGGACGCGGCTCATACTCCTCGTCTGGCTTCAGCGGCTCGAACTCGGCATAAGTCGGATAGTATGCAGCCAGCTCCGTGCGCGCCTTGGCCAACACCCACCGGCCCCAGGCACGCACGTGCCAGGCAAGGTCCGCTTCGAGCGTAGAATCGTCGCGCGCGAGGGCATTGAGCTGGATTTCGCCGCCATCGCCGTGGCCGAGCCGCTCCAGGAACGTCCGCAAGCCGGCACCCTTAAACCCCTTCGTCTTCAGGAACGCCTCCATGAACTCGCCGTCCTCCAGCGCGAACTCGGGCAGCGGGCGGGTCTGACCGGCGAGCTTCTGCGGATATTCGAGGGTACACTTGAGGATGAACCAGGCCACCGGGTTGATGTCCATGGCGGTCACGTCGCAGCCCAGGCGCATGGCTTCGAGCGGAATGGCGCCGCCCCCGGCGAACGGGTCCAGCACCTTGGGCGCCCGCCCGCCGTACGCCTTGCGAATCTCTGCGCGGAACCACGCAAGATCGGGGTCATTCTCGCGCCCCCAGTGGAGGATGCCTCCGACGGTCTCCTCCTTCACTTTCTCGACCACGCGTCCACCCACCCGCTTGCGCTCAATCTTCTCGACGACGCGACCCGCCATGCGCTCCAGAATCTCCTGCCGTTGCTTGGGATTTCCGGGATCGGCAAGCAACGTCGCAATCAGGGCCGCCCGCGACGCGGCTAGCGGTCGCCGCGCCGGCCAGATGTGCAGCGTGGAGATGTGCCCGTGCCGCACGTTCTTCTCGTGGACCGAGTCGAGGGAGACCTGCTTCAGGGGGAAGGCGACTTCGATTAGGCGTTTGTCAGACACAGGCGAAATCTCCACAAGATAGCTGTGCCCCAGATATCGGTTGAGGACAGGTTGGCCCGAGTTCGTTGATAAAACGTGTCGTTATAGTTTGGGCATGATTTCGTCTGCGGTGAACTCTAACACGCATCTTATGGGCGATATCCAGAGGCAAGCCGGTGACGCTCGAAAGGACCAGAATCTTTCGAGCGCGTGTTATAGATACGTAGAAGAGTCGGCGTTGCTCTTCGATAGCAACTCCTGACAAATCTCCACCGTTTGGGATTAAACCCTCGACACAACCCATCACGATGACCATATCTGCCGTAAGGCCCTTTGACTTATGGAGACTCATGATCCTCACGTAGTCCACATCGGTAGGAAGCTCGGGTTGAGTGACTTTGGTCCGGAGAACCTCAAGCAGTTTTTCTGCATCCGCATCCAGATCAATATCTTGAGCCATGGCACGAATTATGCCGAATTTGTCATTATCTACAGGGAAGAGGGCGTCAAGAAGTTCTTGGCCTCGGAGTGGAGCCAACTCTTGGAGTTTGATCTCCAAATCTTTAAGCCGGCCAATTATCTTTTTTGTACCAGATACGTTGAACTGCCCGGCCTAAGTACACGACAGTGATCTAAGTTGCAGTGCAGCCCTGATTTAGGTTTATTTGTTCGACCAAGATTGCAACGAAACCCTAAATACAGGAGCTGCACCATGCTTATACATACGATAAAAAAAGCCCTTACGCAAGAGAAGGTACCCCTCACGCACCACCGTATCGATCTGATCAGCCGCTTGGTGTGTGCGCTCCTCCAAGTTCGTTCCGTCAATATGAAAAAACTAGCGTGTAGCCTGTCGGGCCTGGCCCAAGTCGATAGTCAATATCGTCGCCTACAGCGTTTTTTCAGCAGTAAGGTATCCCCCGCGGTGTTTACCCCGTTGATCGTATCTAAGCTAGTTCGCCCCGGCCAACAACAGGTGTTGGTCCTGGATCGTACGCATTGGAAGCGGGGTCGAACCGATCTGAACCTATTGTGTTTAGGACTAGGCTGTGTACGATAAAAGGTTTTTGAGCCAAATACGGATGAAAGCGAGTATGATCATCGCCTGATACCTGTCGGCGTGTTTTTCATATCGGGTGGCAATGCGTCGGTTTTCTTTGAGCCGTCCGATGAGTCGTTCCACCACATTGCGCTGCCGATATAAGTCCTTGTCGAATCCGATGGCCTCAGGGGGATACTCCCCCTGCCGATTTTTTCGATGGGCGATCACGGGCTTGGTTCGCCGTTGGCGCAGTTTCTCGCGGATGGATTGACTATCATAGGCTTTATCACCGGCCAGGGCTTCAAACCGGGTGCGCTTGGGACCGGGTTTGCCTCCAATGGCCACTGAATCGAGCAAGGCGTCTACCTGGGTGGATTCATGCTGCTGACCCGGGGTTATGGTAACCGTGATGGGCTTGCCCGCCCCTTCACAAAGGACATGAATTTTGGTGGTATAGCCGCCACGGCTTTGCCCAAGCCCCTGTTTTTGAAGGCTTTCTTCACGGCTTATGGAAACACCATTTATGTTTTTTTTGCCCCGGCGGCTGCTTTATGCGCCCGAACGATGCTCCCATCGAGGGCGGCGAACGTAAAATCGATCTGATCCATATGGCGCGCTTGGGCTTCTAACGCATCCAGGATCTGTTGCCATAAGCCTTTTTGTTCCCAACGACGAAACCGGTCGGCCCCCGTGCTCCAAGGGCCGTACCGGGGGGGCAAATCGCGCCAAGGCGCGCCGGTGCGTAAAATCCAGAAAATGCCGTTGAGCACTTGGCGATGACTCCGATAAGGGCAGCCCGGTTTGCCCGACCGTTCGGCAGGTAACAACGGCTTTAGCAGGGCAAATTCTTCATCGGTTAAGTCGTAGCGGGCCATCGGTATCCCCTCCTTCGATTCAATGGTTGAAAGAGAGTATACCACGTCCCAATACTATTTCAAGCAATTATCGTACACAGCCTAGTCTACCAAGGCGGGTCTATTCCGTTGGCCTGTCCGTCGTTGCAAAAGCCGGGCAACTCCAACACCGAGGAACGAAAACACCTCCTGACTCAGGCGCTGGCCTACCTCGATCCCGGCTCGTGCGGTCTAGTCGCCGATCGCGAATTCATCGGTCGAGACGGGTTTACCTTTCTGCTGGAGCAACCCATCGACTTTGTGATTCGCCTGCGGGGCAACCCCTGGATCAGGCTCGACGAGGACCGCTTACGTTATTGGGCCGCCTTCACCCAGCGCCTGCGACGAGGCACCACCCGGTTCTATCCTGAGACGGTCCTCTATGACGGGTTGACCCTCCATCTGGTCTGTCAGCGCCCCGCTAGGGGCGAGGTAGTCCTGCTGATCACCAACCGCACCGACCTGAAGCAGGTGCTCGCTCTGTATGGCCAGCGCTGGTCCATTGAAACGGCGTTTGGCTTTTTGAAGTCCAAAGGGTTTAATGTGGAAGACACCCATCGGACCCACCCTCCACGCTTGCACCTGCTGAGGGGCCTGCTCGCCTGGACCCTCCTGTGGGCGCTACGGGTGGGTGAGCAACTCCATCAGAGCAAACCCATCAAACGCAAAAAACATGGACGCCGAGCCATCAGTCTCTTTCGACTAGGCCTAGACCCACTCACACCGATCACACACCAGGCCCGAGACCCACTTAAACAGGCCCAACGCTATGGACCTCTTTTACTGTCGTGTACTTAGCTCGACTTTATCCATTTATGTAGCGTACGAGACGGTGTGTATCAAGCGGTTGAGTAGGCTTCGGGGTATTTTTATCAGGTCGTGTTGGTTCAGCGAGGTGGAAAAAGTCTGCCAGAGCCGTTGCCGGACCCAGGCCAAGGCATCGGAAAAAGTGGGTTTTAACGTGAGTTCGGGTTAAGCGGCCTCCTGCCATTTTCGTTTGGAAAAAGTCGAGCCCCTTCAGGTTTCGAGCAAGCTCCGCCCCCTCGACGAAAGGCACCCCAGAGTACGCCCACCCAATATCCGACCGATTGGACCGACGCGCAAGGGCAACGCCTCCAACCACTGGGGCCTTTGAGCCTAAGGCAGCCCGGGGGTCCGGGGCGGCCTCCTTGGAACCGACGCCCCGTCCTTAAGGGGATGTCTATGACCCAGACCGGGGGCCCGTGGCCTAGGCGGCCTCCGACGGTTGGATACGGCGACGCAGAGAGGATAGTGGTGACGGTCACGGACGTGGCCAATGAGCCGCCGCAGCTCGTGGGGGCCAGCGATACCACCTTTGTCGAGAACGGTACGGGGATGGTGGGCACGTACACAGCCACGGGGGGCCACGATGGCGTATACGGTGCCGAATCTGACCAACGGGGTGGGCTACCAGTTCCAGGTGCGGGCGCTCAACGTGCTAGGGGCGGGGGTGATCGCGGCCTCGTTCACCGTGGCGGCCACGCCGGTGGGGGAGCCCCCTTCGCCGCCGCCGAGCCTGAGGGCTCAGGCGGGCTTGATTCCCCTAACCTATAGTTTGTAAGTTGTTGGTACTCAGAAAGCTACCCTTCGGCAGGTGAAGCTTGGCTTCGTAGAAAATGACAGCATCGAATGGGAGATAGAGGCATGAGCACCGTATTTCGTTTCCTGCTCACGGCGATTCCGCTCGTCTTCATGGTCCACCCTTCACACGCGGATACGGCCAGAGACCCAGCCGAGGCGCTAGGGGCCGGGGTGGTCTTGGAAGCCGGCCAGATCGACAGCAGCCGGGTGGCCGTGGGCACCTTTGCCGTGGTGATCTATGGGCAGGGGGAGCAGCATCCGGTTTCGGGGGAGTGGGAAAGTCTGGAGACGGTCAGAGGCTACATTCAAGCCGTTGATGCGGAGACGTTGACCCTTGCCTTGGGACGAGATGGGTTGCCGGAGCGGATCGCCGTGGATCGCATTCAAACGCTGCTCCTGGTAGATTGGCCGCGCCGTGTGCAGGCTCACAGAGAGGCCTTCTTCGAGATCGGCGGATCGGGACAGTATGCGTTGTCGGCTGAATCATCTATTGAGGTGGTGGGCTGATTGGCCCATCCACGTCCTTTCACCCAGCGCCATAAATGATCCATGGCATTCAGCTCGGGGGTAGCCCGTGGCAACAGACGTACTTCAATATTCAGTTCAGCTGCCAAGATCAGGCTTTCTTCCGCTTTATGAGGCGAGCCTCGATCTTCAAGTAGCACAATATGCCAACCGCGCCACTGCGCTCGGATGAGGCGCAGAAAAATCTGGTGTGTGCATTGCGTCCACTCATGGGAGATCAGCAGGGCGACATCGCCGCTTTTGATATTGATCGCACCGTGGAGAATCCGTTGGGCCCGATGGCCCGTGATGGGCACATTCACCGGTTGGCCATTGCGCCCATAGGTAGTATATAACAGAAGTAAGCCATAATAAAGGGGAGCTGGTTGTTGACGGCAACCACTCCTCAGGTCCTCTAACGAAAGGGTTGAATCATGTTGCAATTCAAGCATAGCCCAAGGCGGACGCAAAAGCAAGCTGCTTTTTTGCGCAAACTCGTCTTGTCTTCGACGTTCACCGACCAAGAAGCAGCCGCCACGGCCCGCTTTTTGGAAACCTGCACCGTGGACAGGCCAGCCGCGCCATAGATAAGGCGTTGGCCCAGATTCGCGAACGCGATACCCGCAAAGCGGATTCGCAAGCCCGCCGCCAGACCTACCGGAACGGGAACCACCGCCAGCCTTACCAGCCTAATCCCGAAGTAGCCCGCCAAGCACGCCAGGTCTGGGGCTAACACCACTACCAAGGGCCGGGGTTCAGATCCCGGCCCACTTCCTCAAGGGGGAACCTATGGAAAAGTCAATCGAAGTAATCAACGGCCCCGGCACCGGGATAGCCGAGGTCAGCACCGAAACCCGGAAACTCGTAGAAGCCTCTGCCAGCACCGCCACGCGCCGGGTCTACACGCTGGCCTTGCGCCAGTTCGAGACGTGGTTATGGGAAACGCAGGAAGACCACCAGCCCACTGATAGGGCTTTAGCGGATTACATTGCTGAACGCCACGCCTTGGGTCTGGCGCCAGCGTCCGCCGCCCAGGTAGTGCAGGCGGTCAGGTTCAACGCCAAGCTCCAGGGCCGTCCGTTGATCGACGGCCCCTTGACGGCCCGCACCTTGGCCGGGATTCGACGTGAAGGGCGTAGCCGTGGCCGCGGTCAAGTGCAGGGCGTCCAGTATCTCGACGTAACGAAAATCGAAGTCGTTTGTTCGGTAGAAGATACGCTGTCCGCCGCTCGTGACCTCGCTATCATTCGCGTTATGAGTGACGCCATGTTACGCATTGGGGAGCTTGTCGCTATCGACGTGGAGCACGTGCAGGTGGAACAAGACGGGTCTGGACGCCTAACCGTTCCGGTCTCGAAGACAGACCAAGAGGGCCAGGGCGCCGTGTTGTTCCTGGGCCGGCCCACCATGGCCGCTCTTAAGACCTACCAGCGCCGGGCCGGGATTGTCGACGGCCCGTTGTTCCGGGGCATGAGGAAAGGGGATACAATGCGCCAAGAGCGTATTAGCGTTCGGGGCGTCAGGGATCTAATTAAGGCGCGCACCAAGGCTGCCGGGATTGACGGCTTAGTGTCGGGGCATTCGTTCCGTATCGGCACCGCCCAGGATCTGGTTCGAGAAGGGGCGTCTATGGTGGAGCTACAGCAAGCCGGCAGGTGGACCAGCCCCGATATGCCAGCCCGGTATACTCGAAACCAAGCAGCCGGTCAGGGTGCCGTAGCCCGGCACCGCTACCAACAGTTCCAGTAAGGGCCGCATTCGGCCCCTTGCAGGGCAATCGGGACAATGAGGCAATTGAGGCAATTTGAGCCGGAACCAAAGGGCCGGGATCTTGGCCCCGGTCCTCGCTATATTTAGCTTGGCGTGCCATGCCCAAGGAGCTATTTGCAAAATTTGCAGAAAAAAAGCCCCTTCTCCCCTACTGGGGAGCGGATTGAAACTTGGGCGTCAATTCTTTAAGCATTCTGGGCGCTTCTCCGCTGCCGCTCCAGGGCCGTTTGAAGGCGCCAGGGGGGGAGTTTACTTCCTGCTTTGGTCTATCTCGAGAAGTCCTTGGTTACGGATTCCAGCCCCGGAATGTTACGGAAATCCACCGGGTCCGCGGCAGGCCTCAGGGGATCCGCTCAAAGGCCTTCCGGGTCCGCTCCCTGTATACCCGATTGATCAGGGTCAAGCCCCGTCATTGAGGTCAACTCATGCTCTGTCAGACTCCCGACAAACCGAGTTGCCGGATTAGGGACAAGCTCACTATTGGAGCGTTTAACCCGGCCCTTCTTGTTGCGCAATGGCCACCCATCAGGTCCCACCAAGGGCTTTAAAGAGAGAAGCCCACCGGGCTTTGCTATCCGCCCTTGGCCTTTCCACGAGTCAACTTTTCTAATGCTGGCCTTACTCCACGTTGGCATGTTGCCGGGCTCTCTGCTCTTGTTTCCTCTTAGTCGCTATCATGGTATCCAAGTAGTTATCGATCAATTCGCGAACAACTGTTGTCCACGGCACCCCGAGTCTGTCCGCCAATTTGTCCACCTTGTCCGCCGCCTTTCTCGATAGGGAGATAGTGCGCCGGTCGGGATAGTCGATAGGTCGACGGTATCTGGCCTTTTTGCTCCCCGGTTTGGGTCCCGGTCGCTGCTTCTGTCTGCTTTCTTGTCCCATGATTCACGGCTCCGGTTGGAAATGTGTAAGGGTGTTGTTCCTCCTCAGGTTAAGATAGCCAAACAGGGCTGGGAAAGTCAAACCAGGAAAATTTAATAAAAATTAAAAAAGTCCCCATTTACCCCTTGCGGACTTCTCATTAATTGCCTATAATTAATTGCCTATAATAGTATCATATCGACGCAGGTTTTGGAATGGCTGATCCCATCATAGGATACGATAAGGGAGCTAAATTTGCTTTTGGGGTAGCTCTCGGAGCCGATTATCGCTTCAAAAATAAATGGTCCGCCTTTATCGAGAGTAGGGGAGTTTCCTGGTCTCAAGATAATAGAGCTGACACCATTATCTTTAGCTTAGAGGGGGAACTAGTTACCATAAGTTCCAGCGAATTCACCATCGGTGCGGGTTATGCCTTTTAGGAAAGAGGAAAGCGCGAAAGTAGACAGGAAAGACCTGGATTTCGTACTACGGTACATAAAAAGGAACCTGCATACCGGTCAATCCCTAAAGAAATTGAGGATAGAGGCGATAAAAGCACGGGCTAAAGAAAGGAATATCCGCCAAAATACACTATATGACAGCCTCAAGCGCGCCTTAAAAAATAATCGTAAATGCAGTGTGGAAGAGGTTGACGGGAAAATCGCTAAGATAATTGGGATTCGTCAATCTGCACAACCAAAAAGAGATAGACTTCCAAGAGATTTTATATTATAGAGTTGTCGCTTTATAAGAAAATTTCTGCTATAACTAGCAGAGAAAACAAGATGAACCGCCGATTCATGCACCAAAGCCATTATAGGACCCAATATCGGATCCAAAAATAACAGATAAGTTCCTCTCAGTCACAATCCTTTTCGGACTTCTGCCAACTCTGATTGTGGCGGCTCTGTGGAAAGATAGAGCCCTCGACAAAGGATGGTGGTGGGTCCTTTTACCTGTTTCAGGCTTGGTGCGTTTAGTGCTAATTTAGCCAAAACTCCCCGTTTTCTCCGCAATATATTCGCCTCTCCCCGACATAAAATAAAAAGAAAAAGTTGTTGAGACAACGACAATTAAAACAACATCTTACGTACCAAAAGAAGAAACGAACAGACTAATTTCCTAAAAAACCGTTGACTTTATGGAAAAAATTAGTATGTTCTCCCTTCGAGCTTCTAAAACGAGAAAGCCCACTCGGGGATTTCTCAAAAACCACCTCAAAGGGGGAAGTCATTATGGAAGTTGTTTTATGGACGTAGAATGTTGCTAGATCTCGGAATCCGAGATATTTCAGAATATGGGTTCGACTCATTCCAGATTGGTCGTTTCTTCTCAAAGGCCACTATCAGCAACGTCAACGGCATTATCCAAGGATCGGGGCCGGAAGATGAGAGCAGTGTTAATTACCAATTCGGGACCGACGTGAATTTTCTGATAGCCCTTGGCTTCGAGGGGAGTAGTGGCTATGGTTCCAATTCACATCTGTACCTCGTCTTTTCATCAGCCTGATAAATATTGCAATTGGGCGTTAACCTGAAGGGAGGCGCGGTGCACGCCCCGCCGCAAACCATTATGAGAATCTGTCATAGACGCAGACAATTTTTGGGACTAGGAGCACTACCCTCGGACTACGGGTTTGATACCACCCAGGTGGGTAAATATTACTCCGGGGCTACGTTGGAAAACGTCAACACAAAAGTGAATAACATGGACGCAAATCTTGAAGCGATGAATTTTTTTCTTGCGCTCGGGTTTCAGGGGAATGACGGCGCCAATCCCCATCTTTACCCGAACGGGTATCCTGGCAATCCGACTCCGGGCAATCTCATAGGAACCGTTGATCGGGAAGCCTGGTACGACAATCCCAATCATGCGTTTTACACTGATTTTAAGGGATTGTTCAGCCAGGTTGTTAATAGGTGGGGCGCTCGCATGAAAGGCGTGCGCTGGAACCACGAAATCCCACCCTGGCTCTTTAAATGGGGACCAAGATGGGTCACCTATGCGGAGGATAACGTGCACAGCCAGTGGCAGGCCATACAGAGCAACGAAGCGGAAAACGACCGCTGGCAGTCGTGGCTTATAGCCTTGTCCAACGGCACCCTGGGGGAAAATGCCGCCTATGAGGGCCGGGGCGCGAACAAGCGGGGAAGCTTCCCCGCGCCTTATAGAAACACGGACCATCAAGGCGTGCAGCAGGTGTATAAGAAGTTTGTGGATTTTCAAGTGTCGATCCAGGCCACGATGATCGGCAACCTGGCAGATAGGGTAGAGGAAGCCGAACAGACGGTGCATTACGGACCTATTCATTTTTTGGTCTATTCGCCCGCGTATCATTCTCCGGCCTATCCCGAACCCGAATACAGTCTGGACTTGAAGCAGGTCAGCAAGCCGAATATCATCTGGGAGATAGGCGGCTGGGAACGCAATTCCGACGCCGAGCGCAATAACTGGGCCAGGGAAGCGGGCAGCCGTCCCTATTATTTGGTCCTGCAGCAGGAACTCAACGCCGCTTGCCTTACGAGTCGTATCGCCAGATTGCCGGACATTATAGAAAATATGCTTGCGCCGAGCACGCCGAACAATACGTCCCCTTGGCAAAATTCTTTAGGCTTTTGGAGCAATTGGGACGGGGAGGATCATCCCGGCAATGGTTGGACCGAGACCAGGCAACAGGATTTCATGAATAAAATCCAGGAAATCCTAACGGAATAGTCATGATAAGGCTCGCAAAGAGGGGTCTCTTGGGGTCCTTTTTTCTCCTGAGCGCGGCCCCGACTGAGGAGCCTCAACCCCCTCTCCTGGAAACGTGGGAAAGCGACAAGTATACCATCCAGGCTCAAGATTGGATCACACCGGCCGGAACAACGCACACGATGCTGTTGGTTCCGGCCGGTCTCTTCTGGAGCGGCTTGGACAAGATCCACTGGGTCGCGATGGCTAGCCAACTTGACTCTACCGGCGCCTTCTGGATCGACAAATATGAGGTGAGTAGTCGGCTATACAATGAGTTCCGGCAAGCAACGGGCCATCGGGCGCCAAGATTCTCTACGTATTGGGGTGGTCCGGAAATATTTTTACAAGACGATCTACCAGTGATAGGCGTAACCCGGCAAGATGCGATTGATTACTGCACCTGGGCAGGGCTGCGGTTGCCCAGAATCCTGGAATGGAGAAAGTCCGCTCGCGGTACGGACGGACGGCTCTATCCGTGGGGCAACGAAAAGCCTCGCCCCGGCCTGGCCAACTACGGAAAGTACGACGAGGGGGGCTTTGGGTCTTTTGATCCCGACAGCACAGACGGCTATTTGTATACTGCTCCGGTGGATGCTATGCCCGATGGGGCCTCCCCCTATGGGGCCCTGAATATGGCCGGGAATGTAGCGGAATTGGTTATGGAGGTCTCGTCCACCAGAAGAGGTCGCGCCGCCCGGGCTCTGGGGGGCAACTGGCATACCCCCAAGGTTCTACTTGAACTTGGGAGGAGAGGTTCCATGCCACTCCTTAGAGAGGGGCATGCGCTTATTGACTTCCGTTGTAGAGAGGGGCATGCGAATATCGGCTTCCGTTGCTGCCGGGACGAAGAGAACACCTCCATCGAACGCAAAAACTGGGGGCAGATCAAACGCCAAGGCAAGTAGACAGGAGGCCCACCATGCGGATCGGCACACTGTTCTGGATAGTTTTACTTTGTGTAGGCTGCGGAGGAGACCGTCCGGTAGGGCCTGTGTCCGGCCCGGCCGCCAAGCCCGCCCAAGGGCAGTCCCACCAGGGTCCTCTCACCTATTTTCCCCACAGCGAGGACTGGTTTGGGATACACGCCTGGGGGGTGGCGATTGAGGAGGGCGATGTGGTCCAGGTGCGCTTTTGGGTGGAAGCCGGTATAATGGATGTAAATCAGCGGCTGCGCCTTGTACGGATCACCTACACCCATAAAATCTATGGCCCGAGATCGGACGACCCCTGGCAAGATACTACGCCCTTGATCCTTGCGGCCGAGCACAAAAGGGAGGACGTAGTACGCTATTTACTGGATCAAGAGGCCGATATCTATGCATATAGTTATTATGGCCGCACCGCATTGATGGTAGCGGCCTCGGCCGGGTCGTTGCCTATAGTTAAGATGTTGGTGGAACGGGGGGGCCGGATCAAGTATACTGATTTTGGCGGAAAGAATGCCCTGTTTTTCAGCCTTGGAGGCAAGCCGGGCCAGCTGGCCGTCCTAAAATATTTAGTGTCGGAGGGGGCCGATATCAGCCGGCGCACCAAGCCCAAGCTGCGCATATCTATGCAGCCGCAGGTGATTATCACTATCACCCCCCTGATGGAGGCCGCTCATTTCAACGGGCCAGAGTCATTGGCCATCATGACCTATCTACTCGAAGGGGGGGCACGGCCCAACAGACAGAACGAAAACGGCTGGACGGCTCTAATGTCGGCCGCGCACGCAGGACATGAGGACAACGTGCGCCTGCTGGTTTCCTTCGGTGCCGATGTGAATCTGCGCAACACCCTTGGGCCCTACGGGCGCACCGCCGCAGGCGAAGCCCGCCGGCGCGGCCATGTGGCGATAGCCGACTATCTCGACAAGGTAGCCAGTGAAGACTCGTCTTCGTAGTATAAAATCAACCGGGAGCCCCCGCCCCATACGGCATACCCCCTCAGATCACCGGAAAATGCCCGTCGCTATTAGCCCCCCTCACAATCCCCTCACACCTCCTTGCAGTACACTGGCAAACGCGCCCGAACGTGTTCCGCCAGGAGAAGGCCCAGGGGCGCGGGCCTGTTGGCCCGGGTAGTGACGACCTGCGTGAGGGGGCCTGTAGAGCTTGTGATGGTTATTCGGGTGCCACGGAGAGGTTTTTGGGGAGCTTGTTCTTTGGGATGAAAATAACTAGATTTATACCAAGTAGCCATTGAGGGTCTCCAATCCTGAGCAATGGTGAAGCCCCGTCGCGTCCGTCAAGACGCTAAGGGCTGGAACGGTCCCGCTTTATCCTACGAGGCAGTAGGACGCAGCGGGACCGGATGTTGCTGTCCTTATAATATAATTATTTTTTTCGCCTCTTGCAATCTCTTCCAATCCCTCCCAATCCCTTGCATCACACCTGCAAGTGTAATTTGGAATGACCCCATTACCAGTTTTTGGGGTCCACTACACCACATTCTAACGAGGGAGTAATAGATATGTTTTGTGCAATTATATTCCTCATTCTCTGTGGAACAGTGCAGGGTCAATCATTTTCTTGGTCTCCTGAGGGTAGTCGAATAGCGTACAGTTCAGGGGGTAGTGAAATTAAAATTCTGGACATAGAAACCCAGCAATCAATTACCTTATGTCCTGGATTTGGTCCGAATTGGTCCCCTACCTCTGAATGGATCGCTTTCTATGAAGAGACGGAGGACTATAAAGTAATGCTTATTAGACCCAACGGCACCGACCGCCGCATCGTAAGCAAGGGATATTACGCTGTATGGTCTCCTTCTGGGGAATCCCTAGCATTTTTACGTCACTATAGTCCATTTGAATCAGCTTCCCAAAAATGGGAAACAGTGCTGTACATACTTGATGTAAAGTCTGATTCGCTGAAGAGAGCACACACCTTCCCAGAAATTTATCAGTATGTAGGACTGAAAAAATGGATAGAAGCTGGTTTCCTGCATGATTATTCCAAAGGACTCGGGATGGAAACAAATGAATATGGATGGGCTTTACTAACATTTCCTGGAAAAACCATCCGATCTGCTCCAAACGGAGATTTCTCATGCACAACCAAAAGGATGGCCTTCTTCACAGGATCAAGAAAGGCAGAAGAGAGCCTATACACATCAACATTATCAGGCGGAAACCGTACCAAAATCTTAGACTTATCAGGTAGATACCCTTCCTGGTCTCCAAACGGGGAGAAGATAGCTTTTTCAGCTAAAACAGACTCCAACCTACTTTATGATCCCCTAATAAATCCCGATATATTCATAATAAATGATGACGGCTCCAATATTCAACGAGCAACCAACCATCCAGCCTCCGACTACAGACCAATCTGGAGTCCAGACGGAGAGAAAATAGCTTTTTTGTCAACTCGGAACGGATCAGAGAAATGGCCAAAATTAATGCTTCTGGACCCAAAAGGACCTTTTGAAGATACAAAACTTAACCCCTTCTATCCCTGGGAACCGGATACCTATACCATCCGTGAAAGGGTGTGGGAAACTCCCAAGGGGACAAGACATGTTCAGGTTTTTGTACCAGAAGGTGATTTTCTGATCGAGGGAGAATCCAAGGGAACACCTTTCGAGTCAGCCTACACAGGAGATTTCTGGATTGACAAGTATGAAGTAAGCAACGCATTGTATGAGGAGTTCCGTAAAGATACAGGGCACAGGGAGCAAACTCTTCCAGAAGAGTTTTTAAAGCCTGATCTTCCTGCGGTAGGCGTGTCATGGCAAGATGCCATTGATTATTGCACATGGGCGGGGCTTAGGCTGCCTACGGCATTGGAATGGGAAAAGGCTGCTCGGGGGACGGATGGTAGGATTTATCCGTGGGGGAATAACTATCCCCGAAAAGAGCTTGCAAACCACGGAAGTGATACCGATGCGGGATTTGATGAATCTGACGGGTTCAAATATGCTGCTCCTGTGGATTCACACCATAGAGGGGCTTCACCCTACGGGGCGCTAAATATGGCGGGGAATGCATATGAATGGGTTCAGGACTTGTCCCAGGATAATAGGGCAACTATAAAGGGAGGGGGTTGGCGCTCAGAGAGATTATTCCTCAAAACTACTCGATACGCGAATCCACGGAAAGAAGGAACTTCCGCAAGTTTGGGGTTTAGGTGTGCGGGGGATGGAGGGGAGCCGACCAATGTGCTGCTGCGAAGTTGGGGTGAAATTAAACATCAATAAGAGCCAGAGGCTTGACCTTTATCACCAACCATAACCAGCTTCCTTGTTTCGGAATTTCTTAGTTTAAGGTCTTGACATCCCCCTCAGGATAGGGTATATTGGGAGCGTTCATCATGCTACAGGCCCCTGTTGTCGGGTCGCCTGTTGAATATGAGAGCCCGCTTTATGGGTGATGGGTCGCTCCCGGAGCCAGGGTAAATAGACAGGGCCTTGACGCATTTCTGTGTGCATGGTGGACACGGCCCGGCGCCCAGTAAATGGGCGCCACCTTCCACCTCTTCAGCCAGGAGATGCGTCCCCATGCGTGTCCTCGTATCTTTTATATGTCCTCTCATTTTGCTTTGGTCGTGTCAGCCGGACCGGGCCGGCCCCATCGGTCCCGATCCAGTCAACGAGGAGGCCCCCGCGGCCAAATTCGTGGTCACGGCCAGCGTCTCGCCCGACCCGGCGTATACCGACTTTACCCCGTTCGGCACGTGGAAACCCTTTCACGTGTCGGCCAACCTGCCCGACCTGAATATCCTCTGGGTGGTGGTCAACCCTGTTGATCTGGCCAACGACCGGGTACTGGAAATTGCCCCGATTGCACCACAGGCCGATTATTGAGCCAATGGCGCCGAGTGGTCCGACGCCCCAATGATCCGGACCAGCCAGACGCTGCATCTAGCCGCTTGTCAGGCGGGCACGGCCTGGCTGGTGATCGAGACCGATTCCGGGGTGCGGATCGACACGGTCTCGTTTTCAGTAACCGAACAAGACCTCCTTCCGCCGTTCAATATTGAACTGGTGTTTTTGGACCCGTTTACATCCACGCAAAAAGCCCACTTTGAACAAGCCGCCGCGGTCTGGGAGGCGATTATCGAGACGGATATACCGGATCACCAGGTGGACTTCGATAGCCGGAACTACCCGGATTGGTGGGCCGGCCGAAGAGCGTATCTGGGCGAGCTTGACGTACAGGGCCTGGTGGACGACCTGCGCGTTTTGTGTACCCTCTTCCCGATGATATAGACGCGTGGGGCCAGGGCGGTGCCTTCTGGGTCAGAGGGGACTCAAATTTACCCATCCTGAGTAGCTTAGGGATCGCCCCGGCCTTGTTCGAGCCGCCTTTTTCGGACGAAGGCCCTCTGGAATCGACGATCCTGCACGAACTGGGCCATTGCCTCGGCTTTGCGGATTGGATGTGGAACCGGTTGGACCTTCTTCACCTCGCCTCCCAGGATAGCCTCACCAACGACACCTACTTTAGCGGGGCCCAGGCCCAGGCCGCCTTCAACCGGGCCGGAGGCTGGACCTACACGGGCCACAAGGTACCGGTCGAGAACCAGGGGGACGATAACCATTGGCGCGAGACGATCTTCGGCGCAGAGTTGATGAGCCCAGAGGGGTGGTACAGGGAGCGGGAGCCTCTCAGTGCTATTACGATCCAATCGTTAGCCGACATCGGCTACCAGGTGGACGTGCGCCGGGCCGAGGCCTACACACTACCGCCCCCTTGGGCGGCCACGGGTTTGGCCGCCCAAGGGGGCGGTAGTGGTGCCAGGTCGAGCCGGCGCCGCTGGGGCACACACCCTAGAAACTCTTTAGTGATCGACGAGGACGGCCGGGTTGAGCCGGGTCTGGCCCAAGGTGAACGAGGGGTCGTCCCTACACCCTGCCGAGCCCGGCCGCCGCGCCCCCAGCGCGTGGCCTCGACCGGCCGGCCCTTGGGCCACCTCCTCGGGCCGCCGAAGTGGGCCGGACCCTAGCCGGGCTAGGCCAGGGCCCTTTATTCATCGACCCCCAGCGCCAGCTGTACTGCGTCATGCTTGGGAAGGGCTCGTTCCAATAACCGCATAAATCCATCCCAATTTGAGGAAGCCCGCATCAAGGCTATGACGGCCGCCAGGTGTTCTTTGAGTCTGGGGTGGCCCAGGTCGGGCGTGAACCACTGATGGGCCTTTCGATGGCCTTTTTCGGTAGGGGGATTGATGCGCCTGAGCTCGTCTAAAAGGCCGGGTGCGAGTCGCTCATAGACCAGACCATTCGTGTAGTGTCCAATCACGGAGGGCCGTTTTGCACCTTGAGGGCCGGGCCAACTCTTGAGACGGAAAATCTCGACGTAGAATTCATACGGAAAAGTTTTCGTCCAGGGCTGAAGCTCTTCGGCGATAAACTTCTCCAAGATGGTCGCTAATGCATTTCGAGCTCGGATTTCTTGATACCCCGTCGCTTCATCTACCAAGGCGATCACGCCAACCGTAGCCAGACCACGAATCAAGATTCCGGCCTGCTCTGCAATATGTAGTTGTGAAGGCATCAATGCGCCCGCATCACGGGCCTTGAGGTAAACTTCACATACTTGAGGCAGCAGTGTAGCTCGATAGCCAATAGCCAGACTTCCTCCGCTTATAGCTTGGAATTGAATGGGAGTGAAAGCGCTGATTAAGTCATTGTTTATAAAGGGCTTTAATCCTTTAAGACGCAAAAAAGACGGTAGATTAAAGACCTCATCATGTCCTGTGTGAGGTCTACCTTTTCGCCCCAATGCTTTCATAAAACCCGATGCGACTAAAACACGCTCTTCGTTCTCCAGGACGTAGCAGGGAATCTCAATGTCACTGATTATCACGGGCCTATCCGGTGCGCCCGCAATGACTTTCAGGGGTTTTTGCTCGCTCATATCGCTACCCCCAATCCCCGGTTGAGGGTACGCGCAAAGGCGATCTGGCGGTCCGTATCGCGCAGATTGTAGCGGAAACAGAACTCGTCCACATACCGCTGTAGCCACTTGCGGCTCACCCAATGAAACTGACCGAACAGGCCGCGCTTGAGCAACGCCCAGAAGCCTTCAATGGTGTTGGTGTGGATGTCGCCGTCTACATACCACTCGTGATGCTTGATAACCGCATGCGGCAGGACCTTGGACATACCCAAATAGGCTTTGTACTCATCCGTGATGAGTTTGGTCTGCTCGGTATCGACGTGCTGGCGAACAAAGGCACGCATATGCGACCCTTTCATGTTCTCTTTGGACGTGGCTTGAGCCACCACCTTCCCGCCCCGCTCGGTTGCACCCAGGACCGGCGGCTTATCCGTACCCCGGCCGCGTGTCCTCTCTTTCCCGTCTGGGGGGCGTGTACCCTTGCGCGGCCGGCCTCCCACATAGGTCTCATCCATCTCGACAATGCCCGTGAGCAGGCCACGTTGGTTTTTCTGGGCCATAGCCTTGCGGACTTGCATGGCAATCCGCCAAGCGGTATTTTTGTTCACGTCCAGATCGCGCGACAACTGCAAGGCCGATAGGCCCTTTTTGGCATTGAGCATCAACATGATAGCCAGAAACCACTTTTGCAGGGGCATGTGGGTGTGATGGAAGATGGTGCCGACCGTTACAGAGAAAGAGGTCTTGCAGGTATAGCAACGATGACGGTGCTGGTTGGTGGCGGTGCGGGTAGACGCGCAATAAGGACACGTTGGCGTGTCCGCCCAGCGCGCCTTTTCCAGGTGGGCAATACAATCTTGCTGCGTAGGGAACTGCTTGAAAATCTGGACAATATCCATGACAACCCTCCGGTTAAAATGTAAATTCTACGATAGAATGTACTATAAACCAAAGAGATTGTCAAGACCTTAAACTAAGAAATTCCGAGGAAGAAAGTGCGAAAGTGGACAGGAAAGACCTGGACTTCGTACTACTTCGTACTACCATAAGAAGGAACCTGCATACCGGTCAGACCCTAAAGAAATTATGGGTAGAAGCAATAAAAGCACGGGCTAAAGAAAGAAATATCCGCCACAACGACAGCCTCAAGCGTGCACTAAAAAATGATCGTAAATGCAGTGTAGAAGAAGTTGACGGAGAGATCGCTAAGATAATCGGGGTTCGTCAATCTACATACCCAAAAAGGGATAGACTTCCAAGAAACACCAGAAACACCATACTATATTTATAGAACACAGAAGTATCGCATCCGTTTTGCCTGCCTCAGGCTTAGTACTTTTAGTACTAATATATCCGAAATCCCCCCGTTTCTCCGCAGTATAAGCAGTTAAACAGTCCATTATTCGCCTTCCTTAGGTAGAATAAAAAGAAAAAATTGTTAGAGTAAAAGCAATTAAAAACAACATCTTAGAAACCAAAAGAGGAAATAAATAGTCTAAATTCCTAGAAAAATGTTGACTTCATAGAAAAAAATTAGTACGTTCTCCCTTCGAGCTTCTAAAATGAGAAGGCTCATTCGGAGCTTTCTCAAAACCACCTCAAAGGGGGAAGTCATTATGAAGTTATTTTATGGTCGCAAAGTGTTGGTGGATCTTGGAATCCGCAATATTACAGAATATGGATTCGACACGTTCCAGATAGGGCCTTTTTACTCAGGGGGTACCATTAGCAAGTTCAACGAAATTATGGAGGGAGTCAAAGAAAACGAAGATGACGGGGTTGATGAATTCTTTGTGCCAAACGCAAATTTTTTGATAGCCCTGGGCTTTTCGGGACGGGGAGGCCACGGGACCAATGAACATGTATATCCAAACGGGCATCCTGGGTCAAATCCTATCAATGGCATTGGGTCCATTGAGCGGGAATGCTGGCACGACAACCCCAACCATGCGTTTTACACGAGCTTTCGGACTCTATTCAACGCGATATCCGAAGAGTACGAAAGCCGCTTCAAGGGAGTGCGGTGGAATCACGAGATACAGCCGTGGCGTTTCAAGCTCGGTTCGGCATGGGAAACTTACGCCAACGAACATTGCGCCTCGGCCTGGGCCGGCTGCCAGGGAGAGGATGGGTCTCAAGTTTGGGGAAACTGGCTAAGGGGGCTAGCCCTAGGAACATTAGAGGAAAACGAGGCTTATGAAGGTACAGCAGGCAGTCCGTGGAACGGGTCGGAGTACCAAAACTGCCGGACGGTTTACCGTCACCTGGTCAATTTCCAATGCCAAGTCCAGAAAAAGGTGATCGGCCATTTGTCGAACAAAATCCAAAGCGTTTCAAGTTCACTGAAGTTTATGGTATACCCGCCACAATATTACTCGCCGACATACGCCCACTCCGAATATACCCTGGATTTGGATGGATACAGAAAGCCGAACATCATATGGGAATTGGGAACCCGTGACCTGATTGCACATACGGACGACCTCCGCAACGTCTGGGCCGATAAGGCAGCAAGCCAGGAAACCCCGCAGGATTACTATTTCGTCTTGCAGCAAATGAACCCATTCCCTTCAGACCCCACACATCCTGATTCCTTAACCAAACGGCTTGAGCGCCTTGAAGTAACCTTGGATAACATGCGCAATCCAGAAACGTCGCCCGATACGGCCGCCTGGCAAGACAGCCTGGCCTTTTGGAACAGGTGGCGTCCTGACGGGCCACCACCTTGGAATGATTGGACCAAAGAGCAGCAAAGGGAGTACATGAACAAGCTCAAGTGCATTTTGACCTGAGCAAGGAACAGCATATGCTGCGAATCAGTACAGGGTGTCTGTTGGGCAGTTGCGTCCTTCTAAGCATTTTAGAGGAGCAACTGCCCTGCTATTTACTGCCGTGGAGAAGCGACGAATATACCATTGTGGAACGGGATTAAATCAAAGGTTCTGTGCTCCAGCAAGGGGATTAGCCTCTAATCCCTCTAGTATATTCCAGTAAGCCATAAAAAGCCCGACCGGAATGACCGGAAGGGATCACCAAAAATCTAAATCGAAAGGCAGAACCTTTCTGATGTCCTACAGGTATGCGCAAATTAAGCAAAACAAAGCAATAAGACAACAAAGAGGCTGTACCTATGAATGCCAAGGACCCCTTAGAATCAATAGAAGTACTTACGGACCCTCCTATGGGATGGTTTGACACTACTCTGGCTACTCGGTATGAACAAGACAAGGCAAATACAGTCCTATATAAAACACACAAAGGAAATTGGGTACTAGGAACATATGAGACAAGAAACAACAGGGAGTTAATCAAAAAAGCCAAAATTGTTGCAAAGTGGGAAAGAATTAGCCGCAGCCAGGCACATACATGGATGATGGAGAATGGGTACCATGAAGAGGTGCCAGCCCAAGAGAAGGAAGAGATAGAGGTTTAGGGAGGACCTCTAAACTTTTACCTGCCCATCGCCACAACTGGAATCGAGCTCAATTTGCGATTTCGTTGACCTTTTAGAAGCTGTTGAGTTAAAAAAGCTCTGTATGTATTGTATGTATAATGCTAACTACACGACACCAAATTTACTTTGCCGTGCAGCCCCGTGTTAGGTTTATTGGTTGTTGCCAAAACGACCATCCCCCTAACGGAGAGGAGCTACACGGTGAAGGGAATGAATAGCTTAAAGAAGGCACTACGTCAAGTGGCCCCTCTCATGTCTAGCTACCAAGCGGTTCTGTTGCCTCACATGCTGTATGCGTTAATTCAAACTCGTTCGGTGAACCTCAAAAAGTGGGCCGCCGTCTTTTCGGGTTCGGCACAGATCGCCAGCCAGTACCGCCGCCTCCAGCGGTTTTTCAGTGGCCTGTGGTCGCCTACGGTGGCGACGCAACTGATCGTAGCTCATCTGATTAAGCCGCATAAGCCGATTCTACTGACGTTGGATCGAACCCACTGGCAATATGGTCAGACCCACCACAATCTGTTGTGCTTAGGCGTCGTCCACCAGCGCGTATCCATCCCCCTTGAATCCTCGTGGCTGGGCCGAGCGGGCAACTCTTCGATGGACGATCAGATCCACCTGTTGGATCGGGTGTTAGCCTATCTGCCCGCGGCGCGTTGTTGCCTGTTGGCCGACCGCGAATTTATCGGCGGCACGTGGCTTAGGCATCTACGCCAAAAGCAGGTGGATTTCGTTATCCGCTTGCGCTCGAACCACTCTATGAAAAAGGCCAACGGACGCGTCCAATCCTTGGAGCATAGCACACGCTGCCAACCGAAAAACACCACATGGGTCTATGAAAACGTCTCGTTATATGAGGGGTCGAATACCGTACCTGTTCATATTATATGCCACCGGCCGACCAAAGGGGCGCGACTGTTTTTGGCCACCACGCGAACCGATTTCGACGCGGTGGTGGCGTTGTATAAACAGCGCTGGGCAGCGGAAACCGCGTTTGGGTGTCTCAAGTCCAAAGGCTTTGACTTGGAAACGACGCGATTACGGAATCCGCAGCGGATTCTGCGCCTATTGAGTCTCCTCGCCATCGGCTTGCTATGGGCACTGTGTGTCGGACAGGGCCTACACCAACACAAGCCGACACCCATTAAAAAACATGGACACCCCGCGCAAAGCCTCTTCCGAAGAGGACTCGATTATATACAACAACGCATCGCCAATACACGACAAAAACACACCGAAATACTACACGGCAACCGATTATTGGTGTCGTGTAGTTAGGTATAATGTATTACTTGCTGTCTTTTTTGCGCAGGGAGGCTTTAGTATGGGCGGGTATCCAAGTGACTTGACGGATCCAGAATGGGCCCTGATCGCGGGGTTTTTCGACCGTCCTGATCCCCGGGGCAACCCCGGCAAGTATGCCAAACGCGAGGTGGTCAATGCCATTTTATAGGTCGTCAAAGGGGGTATTCCGTGGCGGATGCTGCCGCTTGATTTTCCCCCTTGGGATACCGTCTAGGACCATTACCGACGCTGGAATCAGCGTGGCGTGTGGGAACAAGCCCTGGACGCGCTGCATGAGCGCGCCCGTCACAAGCAGGGCAAAAACATGAAGACGTTGTCCATGCAGCGCCCGCGGCCGTCCATACTCATGCGCCCCCCGGCGCCCTCGACCCGTTGCGTAAAATCGGCGCTGGTGAATTGGCTGCCCTGGTCGGTGTTGAAAATCTCGGGACGGCCCTGGGCCAGGGCCTCCTCCAGCGCCTCCAGACAGAACGCCGCGTCCAGGGGGTTGGCGATGCGCCAGGAGAGCACGTAGCGACGGAACCAATCCATGACCGCCACCAGGTAGACGAACCCATGAAGCAGCGGCAGATAGGTGATGTCACTGGCCCACACCCGATCGGGTCGATCGATCTCCCGATCGCCCAGCAGATAGGGATAGACCCGGTGCGCCTCGCCCCCGGCCGACAGGCTCCGGCGCGGATAGATGGCCTGCAGACCCATGACCTGCATGAGCCGGTGCACGCGTTTATGATTCACCGCGTAGCCCTCGCGCCGCAAGGCCTGCTGAATGCGACGCACGCCGTAGAAGGGATACTGGGTGTAGATGCGATCGATGGCGTGCATGATCTCGAGGCGGAACGGATCGGCTTCCAGCGGCCGATAGTAGAAACTTGAGCGCGACAGCCCCAACAGCTCGCACTGTCGTGCCACGCTCAGATGGTCATGACTCGTTTCGATCATCGCCCGGCGCTCAGTCACGGAGCGATTCGTGTTTTTTTTCAGCCACTCGAGCTCCACCTGGAGGCGGCCGATCTGCTGGTAGAGCTGGGGGATCACCTCCGCTTCGTCCTCCTTTTGAGAGCTGGATCCGGGGCGCTGGAAGATCTCGGGAAGGTGCTCCACCAGCTGCTTCTTCCAGCCGCGGATCACATTGGGATGGAGGGAATACTTTCGCGCCAACTCGCTGATCGTGTACTGCTCTCGGGCCGCCTCTAGGGCGACTTTGGCCTTGAACTGTGGCGTGTGGGTGGTGCGCTTCTTTGCCATCGGCTACTCCTCTGGACAGGGGGTGATTTCTCAAATTGCGCACCTTAACCACCTGTCCAGTTTTTGGGGTACATTACAATCGCAGCCCCGTCAACTTTATGGTCAATCTCCTATGTGGATTGATTGCCTATTGTCACCAGCCTAAAAAACCGGCCCTAAAGATAGAAAAGCTACCCTTATTGAAGACCCCTTAAACCGAACTCAGGTTAATATAGCCAAAACTCCCCATTTTCTCCGCAATACAAGTAATTAAACAGCCCATCATTCACCTTCCTTAAATAGGACAAAAAGAAAAATTGTTGAGTCAACAACAATTAAAACAACATCTTAAGCAGAAAAAGAGGAAATGAACAATCTAAATTCCTAGAAAAATGTTGACTTCATAGGAAAAAATTAGTACGTTCTCCCTTCGAGCTTCTAAAACGAGAAGGCCCACTCGGGGCTTTCTCAAAAACCACCTCAAAGGGAGAAGTCAGGTCCCACTTAAAGATAGATCGCCGGCAGGGACCAACTCACTCTTAGGGATCGCTTGTGCCGCCTCGACATCCGGTGCAAGCCGGCCCCTGCCGGTCTTAGTCTCACTTGGGTGCTAACCTATGAAAGGAGACGCGGTGCACGCCCCACCGCCTACACTATGAAGCTATTTTATGGACGTAAATTGCTCACAGAACTCGGAATCAGAAGGCCCTCGGAGTATGGCTTTGACACGTTTCAGATAGGTCCATTTTTCTCCGGAGCCACTCAGTCAAAGCTCCTGGCGCAGGTGGGGGATGTGGACGAATATTTCAATCAAGAGGACGTGGATTTTGTGCTGGCCATCGGCTTTGAGGCCGCGGGCAGTAATTACCACGGGAACAATGACATTTTGTATCCGGATCCGCCCGGCCATCCCGGCTCCGAGGAGGTGGATGGCATCGGGAAGATCGACCGGGAATCCTGGCACGACAACCCCAGCCATGAATTTTATACCAACTTTGGCACCTTGTTTGCCTCGGCGGTCAATACCTACGGCACCCGCTTTAAGGGCGTGCGCTGGAACCACGAGGTTCAGCCGTGGCGGTTTAAGTTGGGCTCAAAGTGGGAAGAATATGCCCAAGAAAACGTCTCTGCCCAGTGGAATGCCATACAGAGTAACACGGCGGAAAAAGATCGCTGGGACGAGTGGCGTGAGGCCGTGGCCGACGGTACCATGGGAGAGAATGCGGCCTATGAGGGCGACGGCGAGGACGAGGACGGAATATACCCCTCGCCCTATAGAGACCCGATCAATCAAGGGGTGCAGGAGGCGTATAAGGCCATGGTGAATTTTCAAATCCAGGTCCAGCAAAAGATGATTGGCCATCTATCGAATAAGATAGAGGAGGCCCAACAACCTACGGTTCCGCTTCGTTTTCTCGTTTATTCGCCGGTGTATTTCTCGCCGGCCTACGCCCATTCCGAATACACCCTCGACCTGCGGCCGGTGGACAAGGCCAATATCGTATGGGAAATGGGCTCGTGGGAGAATACGCTACCGGGCCATCGAAATAAATGGGCCGACGATGCGGCCTGGGATGATGACACCCCGCCCAATGCGCGCGACTATTACTTTGCGATGCAACAACTTCCCCACGCGACCGGACTGGACGACCGCCTCACGGATTTGGTTACGACCTTTCAGAATATGCGCGAACCAACTACGGACCCGGTCTCTTCGACCTGGCAAGATTCTCTGGCCTTTTGGAACCGTTGGGACGGCTCGAACCCACAGGCACCTCCTGACCATATTTGGAATAAGCACAAGCAACGGCGATTCATGACTAAAATTAAGGAAATCTTAACGGCATAGGAGAAACATTATGCGGCGGCTTCTCATTGGGTTGCTCAGCCTATACTCGGTGAGCCAAGCGGCGGAAGGCGACGATTATACCATTGTGGAACAAGCCTGGCTGACCCCGGCCGGAACCGAGCACATACAGGTATTTGTTCCTCAAGGAAATTTTTGGGTGGATCGCAGTATACGCACTTTCCCCGCTTCGATGGTGATCTCCTACATGGAGGCGTTTTGGATCGACAAATATGAAGTGAGCAATGCTCTTTATCAGGTTTTCCGGGATGCAACCGGCCATCGAGAGCAACTTTTGGAGGTCCATGCCTATTATATCCCAATACACCTTAAGCCCTCCAGTCCAGCCGTGGGCGTAACCTGGCAAGATGCGGTTGATTACTGCACCTGGGCGGGAGGACGCTTGCCCACTGGGCTGGAATGGGAAAAAGCAGCCCGCGGCAGTACAGATCATCGTATCTATCCGTGGGGCGATGAGCCGCCCCGAAGAGGCCTGGCTAATTACGGTAGATGGAAGGACACTGGCTTGGAGCCCGGCAAGACGCAAATACGCACCGGCAAGTATGTCCCCGACGACACAGATGGCTATTTGTATGCCGCCCCGGTGGATGCTATGCCCGATGGGGCCTCCCCTTATGGAGTCTTGAATATGGCCGGGAATGTATCGGAATATATACATGAGCACCTTGTTCCCGGAGTCCAAGTCAAGGCCATGGGGGGCGGCTGGAAACATTCCGCGCTCTATACTAAGATCTCCCGCTTTCAAACTCTTCTTCTGGATCAGACCAGAGCGTATACCGGCTTTCGCTGTTGCCGGGACGAAGAGAACACCTCCATCGAACGTAAAAGCTGGGGGCAGGTGAAGCGCCAAGAGCCGTAATCCTTGAGCCGCAACGGACCCCCAGGAGCGCCGGGGTCCGTTGGCTCTTCTCTTTTAAGGAGGTGCATCGAACTCGAATACTACGACCCTCTCCCCCCTCGCTTCGGTGGGGGGAGAGGGTTCCTACTCGACAGCTTGTGACGCTCACTCACCAAGGAGGACATTGTGTCTATTCGCTTAGCACTACTTACCCTTTCACTGTGCTTCTGGTCCTGCGGAGAGGGCGACCAGGCTGCCCCAGTTGCTCCGGTTGCCCCGATCACTCCAGGAAATGCGGTTATTAAGCCTACTGGCATACTGCAATCTTGGGATCTTTCCGCTATAGTGCCGGTTGACTCAGTGCGTTCGATGCTTCCGGGGACTCCCCTTTTCTTACGCACAGAGTTTGCTAACGGCGAGCTTGCTGATTTGGAAATGACCTTTGTCCGGGTTGTTGACGATTTCTTGCCGCCTATGCCGATCTACATGGTTGAAGCCTCAGACCCCGTTTTGATACAGCTAAAGGGCATTGCCCAGGGCATGAGCGGTTCCCCTCTTTTCACGGAACAGGGCACCTGGGGTGCTATCGCCTATGGATTCGGGTCCCAGGACAGCCCGCCTTTCTACTTCTTTGCCACCCCCATAGAATGGGTAGTTGGATCTAAGGGAACGCCGCCTGTAGCTAAGCCCGCGCCCATCTGGGAAGGTTCCTCTATTGTCCCCCCTGGATATTCCCTTGTTGAGCACGGGACATTCTCACAAAGTCCCTGAAAGGGATTCGTCCCGCCTGGGCGTTACCGTTGCCTCCGGTCTAACCCAGGAACGCCAGGAAAGCTTTGATCCTGGCCGTCCGCTGGCGGTTGGTTTGCTTTTGGGAGAAACCACGCTGGCTGCACTGGGTACCATATCCTATGTTGATGGGGACAAGATTTATGGTTTTGGGCATCCTATGTTTGGCTTTGGCCGGGTTGGATTGCCCATAATCGAAGCAAAGGTGCTCGGAGAAATATCCAACTTATATGCGCCTTTCAAGTATTAATACCATAAATACCATCCATCGTGAGGCCTGGTACGACAACCCCAACCACGCTTTTTACACGAGTTTTGGGAATTTATTCAGCCAGGCCGTCAATAGGTGGGGCAGCCGCGTGAAGGGCGTGCGCTGGAACCACGAAATCCAACCCTGGCGCTTTAAATTGGGCCTCGAAGTGGGACGAATATGCGGAAGAAAATGTCCCTGACCAGTGGAATGCCATACAGAGCAACGATACGGAAGAAGGCTTCTGGGAAGAGTGGCTTGAGGCCTTAGCCAACGGCGATATTGGGGAACGCAATGCCTATAATAACGAGTTGTCCGATTCCTATGACGGCTCGAATTTTCAAGGGATACAGCAGGTGTATAGGGCGCTGGTGGATTTTCAGGTGTCCGTCCAGGCCACGATGATCGGCCACTTATCGAATAAGGTAGCGGCTGCTCAGCAGCCCACAAATCCGCTCCATTTTATGGTCTATTCCCCCCTGTACAGATTTTCAGCCCACGCCCCTTCCGAGTATACCCTGGACCTGAACCAGGTCAATAAGTCGAATATTATCTGGGAGATGGCCAATTGGGAGAGAGGTGGATCCGACCCTCGACGCAACGGCTGGGCTCAGGATGCGGGCAGCCACAACTATTATTTTGTCCTACAACAGGAACACGATGCCTCCGACCTTTCGGATCGGATCGCTAAGTTGCCGGGTATTATATCCAGCATGCGCGATCCGGACACAGCCCCCGATCCCCAGACAGCGGCCTGGCAAGATTCTCTGGGATTTTGGAGCAATTGGAATGGCTCGAACCCACAGGCACCTCCTGACCATATTTGGAATAAGCACAAGCAACAGCAATTCATGACTAAAATAAGGAAATCTTAACGGCATAGGAGGACCGTCCATGCGGATCGGTGTGCTGCCCTGGGTGGTTTTACTCTTTTGTGTCGGCTGTGGGGGAGACCGTCCGGTAGGGCCTGTATTATCCCCTGTATCCCCTGCGGCCAAGCCCACCCAGGCGCTGAACCACCATGACCAGGCGCTCCCGAAAGAGGACTGGTTTGGATACTGGGCCTTTGGGACAGCAATCGAGGAGGGGAACCTACCCCAGGTGCGTTTTTGGGTGGAAGCCGGCATGGAGATCAATCAACTTTTAGACGGTAGCTATAATGGGCCATCCTTTAATGGATGGGGACACGCCCCCCTGGCCATCGCAGCTCAGCACAATAGGGCAGCCGTCGCGCGCTATTTACTGGATCAGGGGGCCGATGTCAACGGCTCGAATGGGCCCTGGATAACTGCATTGATGATGGCGACCTTAAAAGGATCGCTGGACGTGGTAAAAGTATTGGTGGATGCAGGGGCCGATGTTTCATTGTCTAGCGTATATGGAGATACTGCCCTACTTGGGGCGTGTTGCTGTTGGGCTGGGCCGGATCAGTTGGCCATCATACAGTATTTAGTTGAAGAGGGGGGAGCCCGTGTCAACCAGGTATCCCACCCTAAGCCTCCGTCTATGAGCAGACAGCTGGGAAGGATTCCCTTGAAGTTGGCGGCCCGTTCCGAGGG
Organism: Candidatus Latescibacterota bacterium; assembly: GCA_965219385.1. Lineage (GTDB taxonomy): Bacteria > Latescibacterota > UBA2968 > UBA8231 > UBA8231 > CBDCNM01. Next base: position 1,044,897 of record CBDCNM010000002.1, read on the forward strand.
GCCGGAGTCGTTGGCTATCCTGGCCTATCTGGTCGAAAAGGGGGCGATGATCAATAGCCGAAATGAAGTCGGTCAGACCGCCCTAATGGATGCCGCGAATGAAGGGTCCGAGGACAAGGTGCGCCTGCTGGTCTCCTTGGCGCGCCAACGTGCGCTTGCGTAGTAAAAGTGGTCGTACCGCCGCAGACTGGGCCCGCTATCGCGGCCATGTGGCTGTGGCTGACTATCTCGACATGGAAGCGCTGGGAGGGCCGTAATTATTGAGCCGCAACGGATCCCCAGGGGCGCCGGGGTCCGTTGGCTCTTCTCTTTTAAGGAGGTGATCGAACCCGAATACTACGACACCCTCTCCCCCCGCTTCGGCGAGGGGAGAGGCGCCCCACTCGACAGCTTGTGGCGCTCACTCACCAAGGAGGACATTATGTCGATTCGCCTAGTGTTGTGTCGTAGAGATTCGTTCACAAAGTCTCTTGATTTTCGCGAGGATGGAATCGGCCGTAGCCGTCCAGATGAAAGGGTGTGCGTTGGCGTTCCATTGGGCGGTGTACCGTTCGATGCGCTCGATGAGTTCTGATACCTTACGGAACGAGTCCCGCCGAACCGCCTGGCGGGTAATGATGTTGAACCCAATCTCCACCTGGTTGAGCCACGGAGCATACGTGGGGGTGTAGTGCACGTGAAATCGGGGACGCCGTGCCAGCCATCGCTTGACCTTGGCATGCTTATGCGTGCCGTAGTTGTCGACGACGAGATGAATATCGAGGGCACGGGGCACGTTGTCCTCGATGTGGCGTAGGAACGGGAGGAATTCCTGGTGACGATGACGGGGTTTGCACGGGGTCATCACTTCGCCGGTGGCCACGTCCAGGGCAGCAAACAGGGTCGTGGTGCCGTGCCGCTTGTAGTCGTGCGTAACACCTTCCACGTAGCCCAGGCCCAGGGGCAGCATAGGCTGACTTCGTTCCAACGCCTGGATCGGGCTCTTCTCGTCCACGCACAGCACCAGGGCGTGCTCGGGTGGATTCATGTATAAGCCGACGATATCCCGTACTTTGTCAACAAAGAAAGGATCGGTGGAGAGCTTGAAGGGTCCCTGGCGGTGGGGCTGCAAACTAAACGTGCGCCAGATGCGATGCACCGCGTCCTTCGACCGGCCCGTCTCCTCGCCCATGGAGCGCACCGACCACTGCGTTTGGTCTTGGGGCTTGGTCTTCAACGTCTTGTATACCACCTCGGCTACTTGCTCGTCCGTGATCGATCGTGGCGCCCCTGAACGCAGTTCATCATACAAGCCATTGAGTCCGTTTTCGACAAAGCGCCGGCGGCCACTTGCCGACCGTAGCTCGCGTCACGCCCACGGCTCCAGCAATGGCTTGGTTGGGCCAACCGTCTGCCGCCAGAAGAACGATCTCGGCGCGCTGTACCAGCCCGTGCGACAGACTCCGTGAATTAGCCATCGATTCCAATTGTTCGCGCTCAGACTCAGGCAACTCTAACGGTACTAAAGGACGTCCCATCACCATAGGTCTCTCCTTTCAGAAAGGGGGGCAAGAGAAACCTACGACATTTTCACCACTTTATACAGTTATTTATACGACGCTACACTAGCGGGTAATATATCCACTTAAGGCCGTGGTCCAAATTTTGGGGGGAATTATAGTATCTCAGAAATAGAGTTCAAAGGGGTTAGGGGTGGTTTTCAAGGTGGCGGTCAAAGCGTTCACTAAGCCTGTCGATACGGCCTCCCAGATCCTGGCGCATGTCATTTAGATCGCTACGCAAATTGCTGATATTATTGCCTATAGCTTCGTGAGCTTTCTGAGCATCGAACTTAAGGTCGTTTCTTGTGTTCTCTATATTAGACTTAAAGTCGTTCCTTATGTTCTCTATGTCAGATTTAAGGTCGTCTCTCGTATCCTTAAGCTCGGACTTTACAGCTTGAATATCTTCCTTCAAACCCTGAATGTCTAACCTAAAGTCAGATTTAAGGTCGTTTCTTGTGTTGTCAAGATTGGTTTTAAATTCCTTTCTCAGGGATTGCATTTCAGCGCGAGAGAGGCGCCAAAGAGCAAATCCTACAGCTATGATTAATCCTGGAGTAATTAAATCAGTGTCCATAATCCCAAACTCCTTATGGCGACTTTGGGTAGTTCTCAAGGTGGCGGTCAATTCGGTCGTTGATGCGGTCAATTCGATTGCCAAGGTCGCTGTTGATCCTATCAAGACGGATTTCTATTCGATCTATTCGGTTATCCAAGCTAACCCACATAGCTATCTGAAGAGTCACAATCACGCCAATAATAGCAATCGCATCCTTATGATTCTTTATAGTGTCCATAATTCTAAAAGTAGGACTAAACTTTAAGGTAACACTTCCTATTTCGAGTTAGAGACTCTTAGGCCAAGCCTCAGCATGTTCATCATCAATAAGTGGCCTATCATAAAGACCCAAATACCAGCCATGAGCAACATACACTAACTTTTGGACTTTCAACGGTGAAAGATTCTTTTTTTCTCGGCTTGCAACTTCCAAGAAATAATTGGCAACTGCTTTAGCCCTCCCCATTATGATCTCTCCTTCTCACACCACAGCAAACTTGCTGAAGAATAGGGAATATTATAGCCCAAATTTAAATAATGCAAGAGAGATTTGCAAGCTTGTAGCTAGGGAGGTCAAAGAAACTCAACTAAAGGAGAAACCAGACCAACTGATTACCACAACAAGACCATCAAGTAAATCAGAGGGCAGCATCCACTACTTAACAGAGTTAGGAGTCAAATAGCCAAGTCGCTCCAATTAAGCCTGTGAATACTCATTCCGTTCCCCCTCCTTGAGGTAGATCCCTCGCTTTGCCGAGGACAGAAGCGCCCGGGGCGACCCCCCGGGCGCTTTTTGGGACGTTTTCTTGCTTTTTCCCCTGCCCTTTTCGTAGCCGAGTTCCTAAGGCCTTGTTTTTTCGCCACCGTCTCTTACACTACCTAAATTGATAAAGTCGAGCTGAGAAAAAATAAACCCGCCTGAAACCCGGGTGTCAACAAGGAGTATCCATGCTGCACCTGTTCCGTCTCCACCTGCTTTGCAGCCTTTTCGTCCTTCCCGCCACCCATAGCCTGGCAGAAGCGGAAGCAGCCGATTCCCTTTTGGTCCCCAAAGCGATCATCGCCCGGATCGAACAATTCCGCGCGGCCAAGGACAGCCTGCTGCGGCACGACCCGAACTCTCCGATCCCCGCAGCAATGCGGGCGGATTTTAAAGGCCTGGATTACTTCCCCATTGATCTCAAATTCTACCTGATCGGCGATCTTCACATCTACGGCAGAAGGCGCCAGATCCAGGTCCCCAGTACGGACGGGGCCTTTCTGCCCATGGAAAGATTTGGCCGGTTCGTGGCTCAGCTGGAGGGAAAACCCTTCTGGTTGGAGGTCTACCGCAGCCTCGAAGACAATTCTTTGACCGTCCTCTTCACGGATAAAACAAACGGCCAGGAAACCTATTCTGGAGGCCGTTACGCTTTTCTGGTCGACTTAGGGAAAGGTGAATATCTACTTGATTTTAATAAATCTTACAATCCTTATTGCGCTTACAACCCGGACTACGTTTGTCCTTTGCCTCCCGCCCAGAACCGCCTCCCCATGGCCATTCGGGCCGGCGAAAAAGCTTTTGGCGCGGCTCTTGCTCGTTAAACCTCTGGTATCTATTTTGATATAGATGAGCAGTGCATGTGCAAGTTTTATCCGACGGAACCCACGAGTAAGAATTCGACAACTCCCCCAAGCTCAGCTTCACCCCGTACATAGACAGGAGGCCTTATCCATGTTCAAGTCCATGTTTGAGAGAAGAATCGACTTCAAGATGGAAGAAACAGAAAATTCCTATGCAGCATGCCGCGCTCTCTCCATCAGGGCACGGGATGTGAATATAAAGAACAAGCAATACCTAGATACCGGTGCAACCACCTCGGCCAATCCTACCGCAGTAGCGCTGCAGGATTATTCGATTGGTCGGATCATCCTCACAGATAGGGCGGAAGACGAATCCTGACCGGTCGGCTCAATACCTTCCGAGTACAAACCGCCTGATTTTTTCCGAAAATTCGCCCCATTTATGAGGACTCTACAAGGCCGAAAAGAGGCCGAAAGCCTGCAGGAGATCCAGGACTGGATCGACCAGGCCCTTGGGGATATGCGCTCAGGTAGGCTCAAAACCAAAGAGCGTCGACTCTTTTTGCGCCACCTGATCTTCAACAAGGCCCTGACCGAAGACCTGGCCACCCCCCTGGCCCTGGACTACCTGTTTTCCAGGATTGCACCAGAGGAGTGGACCAAGCTCTTTGGCCGGGCCGTGGACAAGGAACTACCCTCCTTGATGGTGGACCTGGTGGACCGGTCGCAAGACGTCGGCCACGACCAACTACTGCGCTTGTTGCCGGCCGGCTCTCCCAAGCTCCTTTTCGCCGTATCCAAAAGCCTCAATACCTATCTGGAAAAGCTGCGGGGTTCGCCGCGCTACCTGCACGGCATGCGCATAGCCCGGATCCAGGCGGATATCTATCGCATCCTGGTGGAGGATCCGGGTGTGTGGAAGCGCCGCTCGCCTCCACCTTGCTGTATCGACGACAAAGCGATCAAGAATCTCAAAGAAAAAAGACAAGTACAGGAGCTAGCGTCGGCCTACGAAGACCGCATCAACCAGCTGCAGCGTCGCGATCTGCGCTACAGTCTGGCCACCCTCGGCACGGATGATCCAGCCGCTCCCCCCATGCAAAAAGCGGATTACGACAAGACCTTCCGGGTCGAAGCACCCCTGCGTCTTGGAATTTCGAGTGCCAATGCTTCGGACAACCACATCCGCAGCAAGCAGAAGGGTGGCAAGGCCCTCAACGCCGGCATCGATCTGCAAATGGAGGGGGAGAGCAAACCCACACCTCCTCTGCGGGTCAGCGCCCATCGGCTCGCCGAGCCTTCTCTGATTCTGCGTTCGCTGTCCATGGACTTCAAAGCGGATTTTGAAGTCAGCGCCCGGGGAGATGCCGCCACTCAGAGCGAGCTGTTCTTTGCCTATCGCCGCGGCGGTGACGAGGCCCTGCGGCTGGTCAAGCAAGCCCTGGTGCACACCGGCATTGTGCACGACAACTCGAACGACGTGATCCGCGATATCACGGCTTTCAGCGGCGGCGGCCTGGAAATCACCACTGAGAGCAAGGTCATGCAGGGATCGGGGCTCGGCACCAGCAGCATCCTGGCGGCCTCTGTCCTCAAGGTCCTCTACCGCCTGACCGGCAGTCCGCTCGGCACTGCCGAGCACGAGTATTCCACCCTCTACGATCAAAGCCTGCTGCTGGAGCAGAGCATTGGCCTCAACAGCGGCTGGCAGGACGCGCGCGGTGCCTGCGGCGGTCCCAGTGCGGTAAAGGACTTCTACGCCCTGCCCACCGAGGACCTGCCCGCGCCCGAGACCACTTTCCTCACGGAAATAGACGAGAACCTGTTTGGCGAGCGGATGGTGCTCTTCGATACCGGCATCGCGCGCGCCGCCACCCGCGGCCTGAACGTGGTCCTGGATGTGTACCTTTCCCGGGGTCAGCACTACGCAGCCATACGGGAATCCCTGGAAATCCACGATCAGATGGTGACCGCTCTGAGGGCCGGCGATTACCCGGCTCTGGGGTTGATGGCCAATCGCTACTGGCAGCTGCGCTGCACCCTGGATCCGGGGGCGACCAGTGAAACCCTGCAATACCTCTTCGAAGACCCGGAAATAACCCGGCTCATCGAAGGGGGCCTGATCACCGGAGCCGGCGGTGGGGGGATTGCCTTGCTGATCGCCCGGGAAGGAAAGAGCCGAGAGGTCCGCAAGTTTCTGACTCAGCTGCGGAAAAAATCCGCTTATGCCCGCAGCAGGGTGGTGGATTACCGCCTCAACAAAACCGGTATCCGCCTGAGTGAATAGAACCGCCAGCCACAGTGTCTGTAGGTGATGATGAATAAATCCCCTGGACCAGAACACCTGCTGATAGACGGGTACAACCTCATCCGGTCGACCCCCCTCTTCAGCCAGCAGGAGCGCATCAGCCTGGAGGCCGGCCGCCAGGCCCTGCAGCAAGTCCTGGCCGCCTATGCCCGGCAAACCCATGCCCGGATCACCCTCTACTTCGACGGCGGTCAGGGCGTGAAACGCCCTGCGACGCAAAACCACGGTCCCCTTGAGATCGTCTTTTCGCGCAGCCCCAGGACGGCCGATGACCTGATCAAGGAAAGGGCGCGGGAAAAACACGGGGCCAAGCGCCTGCGGATAATCACCTCCGACCGGGAGATCCGCAACTTTGCCCGGCGCCACAAGATCCGCTCCACGCCCTCGGATGAGTTCGTCGACGAACTGGACGATCAACCGTCACCAAAACCCGCGCCCCCAACCCCGGAACCACCCAACCCGGAAATCGTGCGCCAGGCCCCCCTCGACGAGCGGGAAATCGCGGAGTGGGAAAGGTTGTTCAACGCCAAGCGGGAAGACGAGGGCAAATAAAATAAGGAGCACAGCCCATGTTGATGAAAGACAAGCTGAGCCTGGTCGCCGGCGTGGCCAACCACCGCAGCATAGCCTGGGCCATTGCCCGGGCCCTGGACCGGGAAGGCGCCCGCCTGGCCATCAGCTACCTGGGCGAACGCCAGAAGGAAGGCATCGACAAGATCGTCGACCAGCTGCAACGCCCCCCCCTGCTCGTGTCCTGCGATGTCACCCAGGACGATTCCGTGGCCGCCTCCTTTGATACCGTGACCAGGGAATTCGGCCGCCTCGACTGCCTGGTCCACTCCATCGCCTTTGCCAAGCCGGAGGACCTGGACCGGCGCTACACCGATACCTCTCGCGAGGGTTACCACCTGGCCCTCGACGTGAGCGCTTACTCCCTCAACGTCCTGGCGCGCGGCGCCGAGCCCTTGATGAGCGAGGGCGGCGGCATGGTCGCCATGACCTACCTGGGCAGCGAACGCGCCGTGACCCGCTACAATGTCATGGGCGTGGCCAAGGCCGCGCTCGAATCCGGCATCCGCTACCTGGCCAGCGAGTTGGGCGCAAAGGGGATTCGCGTCAACGGCCTCTCCGCCGGCCCCCTCAAAACCCTGGCGGCACGCGGCATCAAGGACTTTAACACCATGCACAAACACCACGCCGAACGCGCCCCCCTGCGCCGCAACACCACAGTGGAAGAGGTGGCGGACACTGCCCTGTTCCTGTGCAGCCATCTAAGCCGGGGCATCACCGGCGAGGTGATCTACGTGGACGGCGGTTACCGCATCATGGGCATGTAGGGGCAGCCCGGGGTCGGCCCTGCCAGCGCTTTTCTCCTTTGAGTTTTTTTGCTATTTCACGACGGCGGGGGCAGGTCCAGTTTGCGCAGGAGCGGCAAACTGTGTTCCCCCTGGCGGCTTCCCGCCCGCCGGAGCGCTTCGAGATGCACCCTCAAGAACCCGGCCTCCCGCGGGGTGTCCACGTCGTACCAGGGCGGCAACAAGCCCAGCGACCCAAAGCCCACTTTGTCCAGGGTCTGTTCCAGGACCCGGCCCGTGCTCCAGTCGATACCCTCGAACAATCCGCTGTCGGCTACAGCCTGGCCGATCAGGTAGTACCCTCCGTCCGTACTGGGCCCCAGGACCACCCTGTGCTCCTCCAGCAGATCCAGGGCCTGGTCGATATAGCACGGCGGCAGACTGGGGCTGTCCGAACCGAAAATCACGGTGCGCTGCGCCCCCCGCGTCCGGCTCCAGCGCACCAGCCGGTCCATTCGCTGCCCCAGATCCGCCTCGGCTTGAGGGGTGAATTCAAACCCTTCTGCCCCCAGCAGATCGGCCACGGCCTCCGCGGCCGCGGCCGGAGTAAAGGCCACCACCTTTGCCGTGGCCGCGGACGCGGCCAGAATGGCGGCGCTGTCCAGGACAAAAGCCCGGTAGAGTTCGGCCGCTTCCCGCGGGCTGCAGCAGGGCTGCAACCGGGTCTTGACCTGGCCTGCCCGCGGATCTTTTACAAAAAGTATGGCGCAGGTAGGCGCATTCCTATTGTTCAAAGGCCGCTCTCTTTGTATCTTACAATTGGCTCACTGAGGATACAGGTTTGAGAATATACATCATCTTCCCACTTCAATTCAATCCCCAACCGAAAAGGATCCCCTATGGCACAGGTCCACATCATCCGCCACAATCCCGGAGCGGTGTTCTGCGGCACCGCCGAAGTCGTGCTCGTCGACGACAACCACGACATCGCCCGCCTGGTCGAACCCAGCGGCAATGTCGGCACCCAGTACCCCAACAATGTAGGGTCCGAGTGGTTCGGCACCATTGAAAACCTCAACGCCGGTCTGGCTCTGGGCAAGGCCCACTGGTCCGACGTGTACAAGACCGATGTGCTGTGGACTACCCCGTCCAGCGACCGCGATGCCTGCGATCGACGCAAGAACGATTTCAATGCCGTGTACGCGGCCATGATCGAACAGTGCACGGGCGGCCCGCTGCGCTCCAATCGCATGGCTCGCTTCACCCATGCCGAAGGGTTCCCCGATCCCGTGTCCCTCTTCGAAGTACAGATCAAGGCGGTCACCGGAGCCGGTGTCGAGATCGGCAACGGCCGGATCGACTATGGCTCCTGGATCGACCACCAGCCCAGCGGCGCCTCGGTGCTGCACCACAAGGACGGCGAAGCCGTCACCACCCTGGGACCGGATCTGGTCAAAGAAACCGAGTTCATTTTCGCAGAGCAGTACGCCAAGAAATTCGCCGAGGCCGGCGTTGACTTTCGCCAGCAGACCGTGTGGATGGAGATCCTGGTGGCGGTGGACGATGCGCCCGAAAAGACCTGGGAAAGGATCGAAACAGTACGCCAGGTCTTCGAAGATTACTTCGGCGAAAACAGGCCGGCCGGTCTCATCTACCCGGTGTCCCGCATCCCCAACCTGGACAGCGTGGTCGAGCCCCAACCCCGGGTGGTTTCCGGCGATGTGGAGATAAGCCGCTCCGGCGAATTGGCCGATGGCTTCAGCACCTGGACGGCCATAAGTCACGGCGGCATCAAGGAGGCCATGATCAGCGCCGTGGGCGGCGATGACGCCGGCCAGATCCTGGGCACCATTGACCGCCGCGTCAAAGAGGCCGGCGGCACCGGTCTCAAAGAAGACGGCGTCTTCAACAACGCCTACATAGGGGCCGGCGACGATACCCAGGCCAACCGGGATTCTCTGGTGAGCTTCAACACCTCGTTTTCCGCCTACTACGAAGGCGCGGTCCCGGCCGCGCGCACCGCGCAGTTCATGGGCGGCATCCAGCAACCCGGAAACGCCTACGGTATTTCCAACCGCTCCATTTTTGTCGGCTAGCGCAGGATTTATCCACCCAGGGTTCCAGGGCGATTCTTCCATCCTCTGGAGCCCTGCATGTTTAGGATGGCCTCTATCCACAATCCCCACTGGTTGCTTCATGCCTCTGGAAGAACAACTCTATCACATCCTCCGATCGCGCCTGGGCGACTACCTCGATCTGGACCAACTGGGCCAGGCCCTGGGCGTGGATCCCAGCTCAGTGCGGGAAAAGCTGGATGTGTTAAAAAACCAGGGAGCGGCAATCGAATCCCACCCTGTTCTGGGCCACCGCCTGGCCCAGCTCCCCGAGGCCCTGCTTTCCTGCGAACTGAGTTACGAACTTGCAACCCGCTGTTTTGGCCAATGGCTTCAGTTCCATCGCGAGGTCGATTCCACCAACGACCTGGCCCGCCAGCTGGCCGGGAAGCAGGCCCCCGAAGGGACCCTGGTGGTCGCCGAAACACAGCGCGCCGGCCGAGGGCGGCGGGGGCGGATCTGGCATTCACCTCCCCGGACAGGATTGTGGTGCTCGCTGCTGCTCTACCCACACCCACAGACCCCCCTGGGTTTGCTCACCCTGCTCTTTGGCGTGGCCATTGCCCGGACCATGCGACTGCACTGCGGCGTTCCGGCAACCCTGAAGTGGCCCAACGACATCCAGCTCGAGGGCCGCAAGGTCGCCGGCATCCTCTGCGAACACCACGCGGTGGGGGACGACCGGTCCGTCCTGGTCGCCGGTTTTGGCATCAATGTCAACCAGACGGACTTCCCTCCCGACCTGCAATCCTCGGCCACTTCCCTCCGGCTGCACACGGGCTACAAGGTGGATCGCTGCGCGCTTCTGAAAAGGCTACTGCTGGAAATCGAACAGGACTATCTCTGCGCCGCGGCGGGCGGCGAGGATCTGATCCTGGCCCAGGCCAGGAAATTTTCCTCTACCCTGGGCCAGCGCGTTGTAGTGCGAACCGACGACCAGACAATCAGGGGCCGCGCTGTCGGTCTGGATCCCAGCGGCGCGCTTATCCTGACCGATGAGAGGGCTACCCCCAGGCTGATTCACGTGGGCGATGTGCACCATCTCGAAAACCCCGATGACAGCGAGATCCGGCTTGACGCACCGATCCCGGGTTCCTAGTTTAGGGAAGTTTCACACTCAATCTGAAAGGCCGATATTTGGTACGGGCACAAGGCATAATCAAAGAACTCAAAAAACACGGCGTCACCCACGTAGTCGGCATTCCCGACAATGGCTCGCGCGCCCTCTACGAAGAGTTGTGGGCCGATCCGGAAATAGAAGTGGTTCTGGTGAGCCGCGAAGGCGAGGCCTATGCCCTGGCTTCAGGTCTTTACCTGGGTGGGAAGCAGCCCCTGGTGCTGATTCAAAACACCGGCTTTCTGGAAGCCGGCGATGGTTTTCGCGGCACCGCCTACAACATGCGGATCCCCCTGGTCATGCTGGTCGGCTACCGGGGCTACAAGACCATGCAGCCGGACGCCCCGCGCCTGGACACGGTCGCCACCTTTTTCGAGCCGACCCTGAAAGCCTGGAACATCCCTTATTCCATCCTCCACACCGACGACGACCTGCCGCGGATCTCCGCGGCCTTTCAAAAGGCGGCCGAGACCTCCCTGCCCGCGGCCGTACTCCTTACCGAGGAGACTGTTTGAATATGCTCGACAAGTACACCTGTTTGAAAAAACTGGCGGCCCGGCGCACGGACGAAGTCATCGTCACCACCATGAGCGTGGCCATGCCCTGGGCCCAGCTGAGCGACGGCCCCCTCGATTTTGCCTCAGTGGAAAGCGGCATGGGCCACGCCGCCGACTTCGCCTATGGCCTGGCCATGTCCCAACCCGAACGCCGCGTCATTACCCTCAACGGGGACGGCAGTACCCTGATGTGCCTGGGCACCCTGGTCACCATGGCCCAGAGACCGCTCGAAAACTTCACCCTGGTGATCACCGATAACGGCACCTATGAAGTGACCGGCAACCAGCCCGTGCCCGGCGCCGGCATCGCCGACTACGCGGCCATTGCCCGCGGCGCCGGACTCCGGCAGGTCTACACCCTGGATGACGAGACCACCTTTGACGCGATGCTCCCCCTGCACTTCGCCGGCAAGGGCCCGCTGGTTATCGTCTGGAAGATCGAGCAGGGCAACGAGCCCGTGCCAAAACCCGCACGCCCCATCCACGAACGCGCCCACCGACTGCGCCAGGCCCTGGCCGGCTTGGACTGAACCTTTTCCCGAAGTATATCATGCAATTCCCGTCAATGGCCCCCGCCAAGCAACACTTTTCCAGCGTCGTCGAGGAAGACGTGGTCGGAAGCGTAGAGGAACAGCTGCGCCAGGCCGATCTCAAAGCAGTGGTTTCTCCAGGGGCGCGCATCGCCGTGTCCACGGGCAGCCGCGGCATCACCAACATCGCCCGGATCGTCCGCGCGGTCGTGGACAGCATAGTGGAGGCGGGCGGCCAGCCCTTTATCCTGCCGGCCATGGGCAGCCACGGCGGGGGTACTCCGGAGGGCCAGAAGCAGGTCCTCGAAGGCTACGGGATCACCCCGGAGAGCATGGGTGTGCCCATAGAAGCCACCATGGAAGTGGTCGAGGTGGACCGGCTCGAAGACGGCACCCCGGTGCTGGTCAACAAACTCGCGCTCAAAGCCGACGGCATCGTCCTGATCAACCGCATCAAACCCCACACCTCTTTCCGGGGGCCCTTCGAGAGCGGCCTGATGAAGATGATGACCATTGGTCTGGGCAGTCACAAGGGCGCGATCATAGCGCATTCAAAGGGCGCCCAGGGGCTGGCCAACCTGATCCCGGCCTGGGGCAAGTCCATCCTGGAAAAGGCGCCGATCGTCATGGGGCTGGCCATCATCGAAAACGCCTATGACGAGACCGCCCGCCTGGTGGCGCTCAAGCCCCGGGAATTCACCTCCCGCGAACCCCAACTGCTCGCAGAGGCGCGCGAGGCCATGCCCCGACTCTTGGTCCAGGACATCGACCTTCTCATCATCGAACAAATCGGCAAGGACATCAGCGGCACCGGCATGGATACCAACGTGGTCGGGCGCATGATGCTGCCGGGCATCAAAGAGCCCGAAGTGCCAGGGGTCTCGCGGATCGTGGTCCTGGACCTTACCGAGCGCACCCACGGCAATGCCTCGGGCATGGGTCTGGCCGATATCGTCACCCGGCGGCTCTTCGAAAAGATCGACTACAAATCCACCTACGCCAATGTCTTCACCAGCACCTTCCTCAACCGCGCCTACATCCCGGTGATCATGGAAACCGACCAGCAGGCCATTGCCGCCGCCCTCCAGGTCCTCGGTCTCGAAGACCCGGCCAAGGCGCGCGTCGCCCGCATCAAAAATACCCTGTCGCTGGGCACAATCCAGATCTCCGCCTCCCTGCTCGACGAATTCGGCAACCACTCCCACCTCGAACAGACCGGCCCGCTCGAGCCCATGGCCTTTGCCGGGGATGGTTCGTTGCTCTAGAAAAGCCGATTATTTTCGGGAAATGTTACGCGAAAAAAGCAGGAAGGATATCAGAAGGCCTTGCGGTATCTTTGCGAATTGATCCCCAGCTGATCCCGGTACTTGGCCACCGTGCGCCGGGCGATCCGCAGTCCGTCCTTGCCGAGGACCTCGGCGATTTCCTGATCGCTCAGCGGATTGGCCTTGTCCTCCTCGGCTATCAACTGAGAAATCCGCTCCTTGACACTGCGGGCCGACACATCTTCGCCCGCCTCTGTAGTGACCCGGCTGTCGAAGAAGTACTTCAGTTCGAAGACCCCGTGCGGCGTCTGCATGTACTTGCCGTTGCTCACCCGGCTGATGGTCGATACGTGCATCTCCACGGCATCCGCCACATCCTGCAACACCATGGGCTTGAGATGGGCAGGCCCCTTTTCAAAGAACGGCATCTGTTTGCGGACGATGTAATTGCCCACCTTGAGCATGGTGGTGCGGCGCTGGTGAATCGCATTGATCAACCAGCGGGCATCGTTGAGTTTCTTGGAAACATAATCGCGAACCTCTTCTTTGCCATTACCGCGGGAATCTTTCAGTAACTTGACGTAAGTCTTATTGACCCGCAGCCCCGGCGTATTGCCCTCGGTCAGGCTGACGATCCACTCATCGCCCACTTTCTCGACGATGAGGTCGGGGGTGATATAGGATACCTCGGCGTCCAGGGTCAGCAGGTCCGTATAATCGCTGACGCTGACCGAACCCGGATGAGGTTGCAGATGCTCGATGAGTTGCATCACCTCTTTCAATTCGTCGTCGGAAATCCCCAGGGATCGGGTGATGCTACTGAAACGCCGCTTGGTCAGATCCTCCATGTGGTTGCGCACGACCTGGAGGGCCAGATCCCGAGGCGGCTCCTGCAGCTGTTGCAGCTGAATCATCAGGCATTCCCGCAGATCGCGAGCCCCGATCCCGGGCGGATCAAAGGTGTGGATCACCCCGAGTACTCGCTCCACGTCTTCCACAGAGACCTCCAGACCCTCGGCAATCTCATCGGTACCACAGTCCAGGTACCCCTGCTCGTTGATATTGCCGATGATGAACTTGCCTATCTCCCTGTCCGCACCCACCAGATCGGTTAAAGCCAGCTGTTCGTGTAACTGTTCGACCAGGGGTGGGATGGTGGTTATGCGGTTTTCTCTGGGTTCGCGATCTCCCTCCCAATCGGGATCGTACTCGGCTTGCTCGCTGTTGTAAGAGCCCTGATCGGCTATGTCTTCGAGCAGGCCGTCCCAGTTGACCTCTTCTTCCTTTGGTGGGGGTACTTCCTCTTCTTCCTTCAGGCCTTCCTCCAGCCCGACATCGAGCGCGTCCTCCTGCTCCTCGATTTCCTCGTCCAGCTCCATGTTTTCTTCCAGCAGTGGATTCAGCTCCATCTCCTGTTTGATCTTCAGCTCCATCTCCAGAGTCGACATCTGCAACAGCTGCAGCGACTGGATGAGCTGGGGAGCCATCTTCTGCTGGAGACTGAGGTTTTGGGCAATGCGGAGCACAATACCTGTAATTGTGATTATATAACCAACGGAATATAAATAAGTTACACTTTATTTTTTTGCGTTGGCTTCATATTTGCTGTCCAATGGGGCCTACCAATATAGTAGATCGGGCTATAGGGTATGTCAAGTACAAGTGTCAAACCTCACCAGTCCATCTGAAATCCTTCCCCCAGGTACTCCAGGAGGACCTGGTCGTCGTTGATTAATTCTCGCGCCGTGCCCGCCGTCTTGATGCTGCCATCCAGCATGACATAAGAGCGGTCGGCGATTTTCAGTATCTCCCGCACATTGTGATCGGTAATCAGAATCCCCAGCCCCTTTTCCCGCAGACGGGCAATGACGGTCTGCAGGTTTTCCACGGTGCGGGGGTCTATACCGGCAAAAGGCTCGTCCAGCAGGATATAACGGGGTTTCGTGGCCAGGGCCCGGGCAATCTCCACGCGCCGGGTCTCTCCCCCCGAGAGGGTATCGGCCAGTTGGCCGGAAGGCGCCTTCAGGTCGAACTCGTCCAGCAACTCTTGCAGCCTGGCTCCCAGTTCGGCCTTGTCCAGATGCTGCATCTCCAGGACCACGCGGATATTCTGCTCGACGGTCAGTTTGCGAAAGATCGAGGTCTCCTGGGGCAGGTAGCCAATGCCCTGTTGCGCCCTGCGATACATGGGAAAATCCGTAATCTCCGTGTCGTCCAGATAGATGTGTCCGGCGTCCGGCACGACAAACCCCACGATGCTGTTAAAGGTCGTGGTCTTGCCGGCTCCATTAGGTCCGAGCAGACCTACGATCTCACCCGGCTCCACATTGATCTTCACCCCGTCGACCACCCGGCGCCGGCCGTACACCTTGCAAAGATTCTCGGTTTTTAAGGCCATCTGAGTCCTCACTGCTCCTCTGTGGAAGGAGGATAGTAACTCCCCTCTGGCCGGATGACCTCGACCTCTACAATGGATCCATCCTCCAGAAAGATCTCCAGCTCTTCTCCCCCGACCCGGTTGATCGAAGGCTGTTGCCCTTCTTTCCGCGGCGGCAGGCGAGACAAAAATTCGACCCGACCCTGTGCCTGGATGCGCTGGAGATTGTTTGCCGCAAAGTACAGCGCCATGCGCTCTCCCTGGATGAGACTCACCCCATCCTCGTCCAGGTGCTGGTGGGTCAGATCCGCGCCGCGCTCCAGATCGATCCGTTCCAGGTTTTCATCCTGAAAGAAGACGCGGGCCCCAGTTCCCCGTATCGAACTGACCCGCGTTGCGGAAGCCTGCATGGAGCCTTTTACCTCAGCGGGAATGTGGATCTGTTCAATCTCGCCATCCCGCAGGTCCACAACCATGGAATCGGCCTGGATTCGATGGTTGTGGTTGCCTTCCTCTTCCTGGCTCAGTACCACCTCGGCAGTCAGGGCCAGGCGGTCTTGGTCGGCGCTGTACAGGCCGCGTTCGGCCCGCAGGGCCAGGCCAGGGGCTTCGACCCTGAATCCCCCTTCGCCGGAGAGCTGTTGCCGCTCCAGGTCGATGTGCATCTCGAGAGCGCGGATCAGCAGCTCTCCGCCGGAGCGCTGTCGTCGGAGCCGGGGCGCTTCTCCAAGTTCCATCTGTGCGGCCCCCAGGTCGTAGTGCATCCGGCCGCTGTGCAAAACGCCCGCCAGCTCAGGAGTCTGCAGCAAGACCTCACCCCTGGCTTCCAGGTGTTCCCGGGCGTGCCGGTAGATCAGATGGGCGGCCTGCAACATCCTTGCGCCCTCGCGAAAAACCACCCGGGTGCCGCCCTGCGCCTCCAGGACCCCTTCGACCTCGGCATAGGCCAGCTCCCCGGCCTCGATCGTCCGCGTCCCTTGTCGAAACAACGCCGGCTCTCCCCGGGCCAGCAGGTGCTTGCGTTCCCCGTCCTCCACCAGCTCCTCGGCCTCCAGACGCCAGTCCCCCTGGCTCAGTACCACCTCTCCGCGCGCCACGGCCCGTTGTCTCCAAAGGTCGAAGTCCATTTCCCGGGCGAAGAATTGCCGCAGTGAATCCGTGCTGGAGAACCCATCCGCAAAGTAGATGGTTCCCTCGCCCTGATTGAACCGGGCCCTGGGACTGCGTAGGGTGGTGCCCTGGTACGCCACTTCCACACTGTCGTAGTGGACGACCAGATCTCCCTTTCGGCGATGGCTCACAGCGCCCTGGGCCTGAATTTCCACCTGGTATACCTGGTCTTCCCGACGCTTCTGCCAGTGGCCTTTGACCTCTTCCAGGGACCACTTTTGCAAGTCGATATTGGTCAGCAGATTCCTGCCCTGCTCCGTCCCCGACGAAGCCACAATCCGCACCTGGTCGGGCATCTGGAGAAACGCTCCGGCGCGCTCCCAGATCAAGGTGTCCGTCCGCACCTCCAGACTGTCGCCGGACCTGAGCACGACCTCTCCTCCCATGCCGATCCTCTCCGACCCTTCCAGGGTCAAACGGGAGGCGTTCAAGCTGGAGTAGAGAACGCCATCGGCAGCGCGGAACTCGACATAGACGCCGCTGTCCGCATGGGTAAAGCACCCCTGGTCCCGCACGTAGGGCGCCCAGATTCCGACCCTCAAGCCCGGCTCGCTCAACTCGAAGTGCACCGCCCAGGATTCCCGCTCGGCCGGCGGTGCGGCCGGCGCCACCGAATCCTGGTCCTGGGTCGCCGGACCGCAGTGCAGCGGCCAGCCGAGAGTCGAGAACAGAAACCACCTGCGAATTCGCCCCATGGGAATTTCCAAAAAAATAGCCGCGCTCCCGCCTAGCTGAGCGCGACCAAGTAGCGGTTCTCACTACACAACGAAACCGCGATTTCGTCAAGTACTGGTTCGGTGCACGGAATCAGGAGGCGGCCGCCTGCTCTTCGCCGCCGAGGCGCTCCTCCTGATACGCCAGGGCCGCACCGACGAACCCGGCGAACAAGGGGGCGGGATTGTCCATGCGCGACTTGAATTCCGGATGCGCCTGGGTGGCGATGAAAAAGCGATGTCCGGGCAGTTCGATGAACTCCATCAGCTGGGTGCCGTCCACGCGGCGATGGTACCCCGAAAAAACCAGCCCTTCCTCTTCGAGCAGGTCCACAAAACGCGGCGATATCTCATAGCGATGACGGTGCCGTTCCAGTACCACCTTGTCGCGGTCCAGCATGAGCTGTCCGATGCGGAAGGCCTCTTCCGGACTTTCCATCAACTGCCGGACCCGCTCCGCGTCTTCCCGCAGCCGTCCCGACTCCTCGTACAGCTCCAGAACCCGGGTCTTCTTCTTGAGCACGGCGGCGTAGGCGCCCAGACGCATGCTGCCCCCGAAGCGGTTTTCCTCCAGCACTTCCCTTTGCGCTTCCTGGACGCAGACCACCTGCCACTCTGAGTCTTCAATGAATTCCTCGGAAGTGGCTTCCTTGATGCCGGCCACATTGCGGGCGAATTCGACCACGGCCACCTGCAAGCCATAACACAGCCCCAGGAAGGGTATGTTGTTCTCGCGGGAGTACTGGACGGCCATCACCACCCCTTCGGCCCCGCCCCCACCGAAAGCTCCGGGAACAATGATGCCACTGAACTCTTTTAAGAGTTCCAGCGGTATTTCGCCGCGCTCAAATTTGTTGCCATCGAGCCAGGTGATATCCACCCTGGCATCCCAGGCCACCCCGGCGTGCACCAGCGACTGGTTGACCGATATATAGGAGTCGGTCAGCTGGAAATCGCCGATTTCGACGTACTTGCCCACCATGGCCACTTTGACCTGGTTGAGGGGTTCCCGGCTGCGGCGGACCAGCTGCTCCCAGTGGCCCCAATCCGGTTTTTTCCTGGACTCGAGTCCCAGCTTGCGCAGCATCTTTTCCCCCAGATTTTCGGCTTCCAGGGTCAGCGGGATATCGTAAATGGTCTTCATATCCGGCGCCGAGATGATGTGTTCCGTGGGCACATTGGCACCGATCTGGATCTTCTTTTTGCGGACCTCGTCGATTCCCTTTTCAGCGCGGCAAATGATGAAGTCCGGAAAGATGCCGTGTTCGCTGAGCATGCGCGTGGCCTGCTGCGTGGGTTTGGTTTTCATCTCGCCGACGTGCGGCGGTACCGGCAAGTAGGTGATCAGCACGAAGAGGAAGTGCTCCTCGCCGATTTCGCGCTCCAGGCCCTTCACGGCAAAGAGAAAGGGTTCATTCTCGTAGTCCCCCACGGTGCCGCCGATTTCTACGAGTACGAGATCGAAACCCTCGCCCGCTTCCTGGATGCGGCGTTTGATTTCATCGGTGATGTGCGGAATGGGCTGGACCGTCTGCCCCAGGTACTCGCCCCGGCGCTCGCGCTCGATCACGGTGTAGTAGATCTGCCCGGTAGTCAGGTTGTTGTGGCGGGGCAGGTCAAGACCGAGGAAACGCTCGTAGTTGCCCAGATCCTGGTCGATTTCACCGCCGTCATCCGTGACCCAGACTTCGCCGTGTTCGGTGGGGCGCAGGGTGCCGGCATCGTAATTGATATAAGGATCGATCTTCACCGCCGTGGTGCAATACCCGTACTCCCCCAGGATCTTGCCCATCGAAGCAGTGGTCAAGCCTTTGCCCACACCACTCATTACACCCCCCGTTACCACAATGTATTTGGGCCCTGTATAGGTTTCTGTCAACGCCATTCTACTGGCTCTAGCAAAAAGAAGCGGCGACATGAATGCCGCCGCTTCTTATTCGATGATTCGGGGAACTTTGAAATATCTATCTTGCTGTTGAGGAGCCGGTGCCAGCAGCTCCTCCTGTAAGGGAAAGGGGCGCACTTCATCCGGGCGAAAGGCATTGGCGATGGGCACCACGTGAGACGTGGGTTCGACGTGCTCTGTATCCAGTTCGGAGAGCTTCTCCATGTACTCCAGAATGCGGTTTAGCTCCCCGGTCAACCTCTCCTCCTCCGCGGCGGAGAACTCCAGTCTGGCCAGGGCTGCTACCGACCTGACATTCTCTACTGTAACTGCCATTTTGTCAGTATGTCGTATAATTTAATCAGGCCTGACAAAGCCATCGGAACAACAAATTCCAGACCTACTCTAATATGCTATACGGTCCACAAGAGCGCAAGCATTTTGTACATCCCGGCCGTGAAAGCAACCCCAAAGCCGCTCGAAGCAGAGAGCTTTTGGCCCTATTCTTGTCGCCTGTGGCGCAATTGGCTATACTCAGTAGGACGCGAAATACCACCTCTCATAAACCAGGTTTACCATGCCCCTCAAAGCATTCACCGTAGAAGAAGCCAACGCCATGCTCCCCCACATCGAAGACGTTCTGGACCGCCTGGAGGCCCAAAAGACACAGGCCGGGAAACGCGATGAGAAAATGCAGATCCTCGATGCCCTCTGGGGGGATGAACTGGCCGTCCCCAACAACCCGGACCACCAGGAATTTCTCCGGCATCAGCAGGCCCTCTCTACCATTTTCCAGGACATCAACACCATCATTCACCGGGAAATTCTGGATCTGGGGATGCGCTTTCCCGCCGGGGGCCTGGAACACGGCCTCATCGATTTCCCCACTACCTTTGAAGGCCGCTGGGTCTATTTGTGCTGGCAGCGAGGAGAACCCCAGGTGCGCTTCTGGCACGAAATCGAAGCCGGGTACAGGGGCCGCCAGGAAATTGCCGCCGAGCATATCATCGTCATGGGCAAAGAGGACGACCCAGAAATCCTGGACAGCTCAGAACTGGATTTCTAGGGAAGCCGTGTGGAAATGTCCGGTGCGCCCAAAGCGCGTCTGCCAGCGGGGGTTTTCAGGCGGCTTCTAAAGGGATTCCCTCTCCCGGGTCAAGCCCTTCCGGCGCCAAAAATACCTTGACCTGGTCTGCAAGATATAGTATTATAGTATCTTGATATACCCCATATTGTAGTAGAACTGCTCCCCAGCAGTCCCGTTGCAAACAGGAAAATACCCTGAACGGTGGCTTTCAGTCCCCCCTGGCCATTCTCCCGGTCGCCGGATCTCCTCTTTTGCTATCTAGCCATCTACCAGCCTGAACCCCCGTTTTTACGTCTGCAAGGAGTGCGGCTTTGCGTTTAACCCATCTCGAAATATTTGGTTTCAAATCCTTTGCCCAGAAAGTGGAAATCCTCTTTGGACCAGGGATTACCGCGATCGTAGGGCCCAATGGGTGCGGCAAGTCGAATATTGTCGAGGCCATTCGCTGGGTGCTCGGCGAACAGCGGGCAGGTGCCTTCCGCAGCCACCGCATGGAAGAAGTGATTTTTTCCGGTGCGCATCAGCGCAAGCCGCTGGGCATGGCCGAGGTAGCCCTTACGATAGAAAATACCAACAATACCCTGCCCATTGAGTTCAGTGAAGTGACCATGGCCCGGCGCCTGTTCCGCTCCGGGGAAAGCGATTACCTGCTGAACAAGATCCCCTGCCGCTTGCTCGACTTCCACAACCTGTTCATGGACACCGGTCTGGGACAGGGCGCCTATGCTGTAATGGAACAGGGCATGGTGGACGAGATCATCAGCGAAAAGACCGAGAACCGGCGCCGCATCCTCGAAGAGGCAGCCGGGATCACCAAGTACAAAGTGCGGCGGCGTTCCACTTGGTCCAGACTCGAATCTACCAATGCGGATCTGACCCGCATCGAAGACATCATCGCCGAAGTCAAGCGCCAGGTCGATTACCTGAGCCGGCAGGTCGGGCGCGCCCGGCGCTACCAGAATCTACAGACAGAACTGGACGAAAAGGAAGTCCTGCTGGGACGCTTTCGCTTCTTTGCCGCCAGGGACGAACTCCGGCCCCTTCAAGACGAACTGGAGGGACTGAACAGAATAGCCGAGGAAGGTTATACCCGCTTCACGACCCGCGAAGCCGGGCTGGAAAAACTGCGGCTGGCGCAGACCGACGCTGAAAAAGCCCTGCAGGAGGTGGGGATCGAGTTGAATCGCTGCGTCGAGCAAATCCACGAGCGGGAACGGCAACTGGTCGCCTCTACCGAACAGCTGAATGCCACCGAGCAGATCATCGAGCGCTCGACGCGCCAGCGCCAGGACTCCACCGACCAGCTCGAAGTCTACAGGCAGCAGCAAGAGGAGGCCTCCCACATCCTCGCCGAGGCCTTGCGGGGACTCGAAGACACCGATCAGCGCCTCCGAACCCACCAGGAACACTCGGACGCCACCGAGCGCTCCTGGGCGGAAGGTCGCGCCGCCCTGGACCTGCAAAACCAGGAGCGCATGAACCTGTTGCGCAGCCAGAGCGAACTCAGCCGCGGGCTGGAACGCCTGGTGACCGAACGCGAAGGTCTGGTCAGCTACTCCGACCAGCTGCAGAGCGAAATCGGCCATTTGAGCGAGGAACTCCAGGAGGTCCAGAAAAAGGCCCGGACAGCCGGCGCCGAATTGCAGAGACTCGGGGACCACCTGCACCAAGCTCAGCAGGCGCATCGGGCCGCCCAGGAGCGCGCCGATGCGCTCGGGGCCCGGCTTGGACGGCTGCGTGAACAGCGCAGCGATCTGCGCCGTACGATAGAGGCCAGGCAGGCCCGTTTACACGTCATGGAGAAGGTGCAATCCGGCTACGAGGGCTATTCCAGCGGCGTCCGTACCCTGATGCTGGATTCGCCGCACGTGGAACTGTTTCAGGGCATTCTGGGCGATCTGATCGAAGTAGATCCGCGCTTCCCGCACGCGGTCGAGACCGCCCTGGGCGAAGCCCTTGAAGCCCTGGTGACGCCCGCCAAGACCGGCGTCCTGGAAGCCATCCACTACCTCCAGAACCACTCCGGCCGAGCTGGCATTTTTCCCCTGGAATGGCAGAAGACGCCCCTGCCACCCCAGGCTTCGCTGCCGGCGACCTCCGGATTGATCGGCCCTCTGCTAGACCATGTCCAGGTAGACCAGTCCATCGCGCCCCTGGTATCCCGGCTGTTGCACAACACCTTTCTGGTAGAAGACCTGGAGACCGCCCTGCACCTGGCCGAACAGGGTCTCGAGCAGCAGATCTGTCTGGTCACCCCCACCGGTGAAGCCGTCGACCAGCACGGTCGGATTGCCGGGGGCAAGCCCGGGCGCGAGGACGCTGCTCTTCTGGGCCGGCGCCAGGAAATACGCGCCCTCAAGACCGCCAACGCCCACGAAAAAGCGCAACTAACCGCGGTCGAGACCGCCTGCCGGAGCGAGGGCCAGCGCCAGGAGGTACTCTCCCGCCACCTGGAGCGCCTGGGCCGCGGCATCGACATCCTCAAAGAACAGGAGCGCGAGCAGGCCCATCTGCGGCAAGGCCACCTCAACGAAGCCCAGCGCCTCCAGGCCCGGCTGGATCAGCGCGGCCGGGAACAAAAGCAACTTCAGGAGCGCTCTTCAGGTCTGGAGGCCTCCATTCACTCCCAGAGAGAAAAGCTGGCCCGAATCGAACTCCAGAGCGAGCATCTGGAAACCTCCATCAATACCCGCACCGAGAGCCTGCGGGAAACCGAAGCCGCCCTGCGCACCGAGTTGAATCAACTGGCTGCCCTGCGCACCGAGCAGGCCCGGATCGCCGAGCAGACCCAGAGCCTCGAACGCGATGTCCAGCGCCTGCAGAGCATGCAGCAAAACCTCCAGAACAACATCGAACGGCTCAGCATCGAGGTCGAGCAAGCCGCTGGTGCGCGCCGGGATCTGGCCGCTCAGGAGGAGCACATCAGCGCCGAACTCAAGGATATGCACCAGACCCGGGATTCCCTGGCGCAAGAAAGCGACCACAAGCGGCAGCACTGGGACCAGGTCAATACCCAGACTCGCGACCTGGAGGAAGAAATCACCCAGCTACAGCGCGAATTGAACACCCACCGCGACCGCCGGCACCAGCTCGAACTCCAGGTTACCGAACTCAACAACCGCGCCGCGCACATCCAGGAACGCCTGCAGGAAGATCAGCGCTGCGATGTCGCCTCCGCGGGACCGCCCGAACCAGAGGTCGATCTGGATCCGGACGAGCTCCAGGCCCGGGTTGATGTCCTGCGGCAGTCCATCCAGCGTCTGGGCTCAGTGCACGTGGGGGTATTGGAAGAGTACGAGGAGCAGAAAGAACGCTTTGATTTTCTCTGCCACCAGCGCGACGATCTTTTGGCCGCGGCCGAAGATCTGAAGAAGACCCTGAGCCTGATCGACCGCCAGGCACGGCGGATTTTCCGTCGTGCCTTCGAGGAGATCAGGCAAAAATTCAAGGAAACCTTTGTCCGCTTTTTCCCGGGCGGCGAGGCCGATTTGCAGCTGGAGCCGGAGGTGGACGCGCTCGAAGCCGACATCGACATCATTGCGCGCCCGGGCGGCAAACGCCTGCAGAGCATCACCTTGCTATCGGGCGGCGAGAAAGCCCTCACCGCCATTGCCCTGCTCTTTGCGATCTACCTGGTGAAGCCCAGCCCTTTCTGCATCCTCGACGAGGTGGACGCCCCGCTCGACGATGCCAACATCGACCGCTTCGTCCGCGTGCTCAAGGAGTTCGCCAGGACCACCCAGTTCATCATGGTGACCCACAACAAGCTCTCCATGCACGCCGCCGACACCCTGCACGGTGTCACCATGCCCGAGGAAGGGGTCTCGCAGCTGGTTTCGGTGAGTATGGAGGAGGATATCCTGGAAGAAGCAGCAGGGTAAGCAGCCCGAGCCCTTCTATTTGTCTCTATCCGGTCAACCCTGAAAGATTGAGGCCATAGGGATTCTCATGGGCCAGCATCCCGGCCCGCGTGGCCGTTTTCCCATCCGCGCTCCCCAGTGCCCGGCGCAGAAAATCGGGGCGCTCCTGTAAAAAGGCCTTCATGGCCTCGTGCGGGTTGCGGTAGTACGCCATCAGCAAATCCCTTTGCTCGCCGGCGATGTGCCCGTTTTCCAGCAACACCTCGAAGAGATCCTCATCCACCCGCAGCAAGGCCGCGGCCTCGAGCCCGGCTTTGCGCAGGGCCTCGATACCGCCCTGGGCCCGGTCCACCACGTTGAGCCCGTAGGCAATCCGCCCGCCGCAGTCCTGGATAGCCGGTATCCAGGTCCTGAAATAACTCGAGGCCTCGGTAACCAGATCGGCGATGTGTACCGTCCTCTTGCCCTCCAGGCCATCGACCTCTTCAGCACCACCATCGCCGCACAACACCCTGCCGAGATCTTTGTAGATGAGCAGGTGGGGCTTGTGCAGCAAGTCCGCAACAGCCGGGGAAAAAAACCAGTCGCGCCGCTCTCCACCCGAGATATAGTCGAAATCCCCGGTGGTTTTATCCTGGATTTCCCGCACCAGGGCATCGATCACCTCCCGATAGATCTCGTCCTCGGCATAATTGCCCCTCACCCGCTCCGCCAACAACTGCGGAAACACAGCCCTGTCACCCTTTTCCGCATTGATGAATGCGAGCAAATTCTCGGCTTTTTGCGGGCTGCCGTAGAGGTAGTGGGTGTTGATGTAATAGGGTCCTATAGTACCCGAGGTGTACCAGAATACCTCTCCCGGAGGGGCGAACCGCAGAGCCTGGGTCCGCAGCAGAGCCGTGACCAGATCCATTGCCATAATAGCCCTTGCGAAGGGGTAAAGAAGTGTCGCGTTCAGGCGGCAGGAGTGCCGCGTTTGGGAAACAATACCACCCTGGCTACCCTGCCTTGCCGCAGCACCTTTTGTACTTTTTGCCGCTCCCACAGGGACAGGGATCGTTGCGCCCTATCTTGGGCGCCTCGCGGCGAAAGGTCTCCACCTTCTGCGGAAAAAGTCGGCCCCCCGCGAGCACTTCTCCCGGTTTTTTGCCTTCCAGCGCCTCGCGCGGGGTATCCAGCCATTCCTCGTGGAGGCTTTGAATCGCCTCGTTCATTTCGTCCTGTCCGGCCTCCGGGCCAATCTCTCTCTCCTCGCAGAATTGCCCGAAATCGGCCAGCAGAGCCCCCTGCGGCGAAGCCATCAACTTTTCGACCTGCTCCATATCCACCCCAGGAGGTAGACCAAGATCTTTCAACTCCTGAAGGGAGAGATCCATCGCCTCTGAACGGGACTCGTCGGTGGCTTCCTCTTCGGTTTCCGACTCGGCCGGAGGAGGAGCGACCTGCTCGGCGATCTTGTCCAGCACGGCCTTCAACTCCAGATTGGCTTCCCCGGAGCCCTCCGGCAGGACCTGTTCGACGATCCAGTCTACAGTCTCTCCTTCCTCCAGGAGTTCCACCATCTCCTCTGGAGAGAACCGCTGGATGCCTTGTGCTTCACACAGTCGTTCCAGTTCTCCGCTCAATTCTTCCACTGCGGGTTTCCTCCTGTCGAAGTGAGAATCTATCACCTGCCCACAAAGATGTCAAAAGCCTCAAAAAAGTGAGATGAGTCTCAGATTTCTGAGACTCATCAGTACTTCACGGAATCGGCGGGCGGCTGTGCGGGGCTTGTGCCTCTGGCGTTTTATGAGGCCCAGGGCGCTCTTGCCCCGCTCCACCCCCCCAGGCAGGCCTGAGTCCCAGAGCCCCCTTTTCCTCACTCCACCCCCCTACTACCCCCTCCCTGCTGCTGCGCCCGCTCGCAGCCCCCACCGCCCTGCCGGCAACATCCCCTCCCGGCCTTGAGGTCCAAATAGTTACGGATGTTTCGTGAAGTACTGCTAATCTACTGGAATTGCACCTGAGAAGCCGTCTTGAAACCCCCGGCAACACTCGGTGCGGCGCCGGCTCTTCCGGCGCGTCTGGGTAAACTGTCGATTTCAACTAAGAAGGCTTCCAATACCAATCAGTGGCACAAATTTTGCCTATGGCACAAATTTTGCTTATCTTGCTTATTGTGAAATCAGGGTACATGCATATATTACCTTTAGCCGCTCTGATGCTGCCAATATACCTTAGAACTTAGAAGGCGTTTTTAGAAAGGGAGGATCGTCCATGGAGAGGCCACAAAACCTGTCGGATAAGGAAATCCTCATGCGGGCAGCTAAGGATCAGGCCAACCTGGCCATCCTGGTCAACCGCTATCGCACCCCACTCTACAACTTTGTCTACCGCTTTGTCGGGGATCGCGAAACCGCCGAAGACATCATCCAGGAAACCTTTCTGCGCTGTTTGAAACACAGCCATCAATACCCTGCAATCGAACAGGTAGCCACCTGGCTCTACACCATTGCCGGAAACCTGGCCAAAACCGAACTCCGCCGCCGCAAACGCTGGCACTGGGTTCCAATCGGACCGAGCGAAGACGATGAAAGAACATCGTTTTATGAGCCGGTGGACAAAGAGCGGTTGCCCGGTGAACAAACCGATACCAAAAGGGTCCGGGATTTGGTGGTCGCGGCCATCCACGAACTGCCGGATGAATTCCGCGAAGCTGTGCTGCTGCGCGATCTGAACGGGTTCTCCTACGAAGAGATCTCCAAGATCATCAACCGCCCGGTGGGCACCGTCAAATCCCGCGTCAATCGAGGCCGTATCCGCTTGCAGAAAAACCTGCAAAACCTCGCCGAGGAGGTCATCGGCACCCTTGCTGGCCAGGCTTCCATGGGCGCCTGAGTCCTCCCGGGGCATGCACACCCTCTGATTGTTACACAGGTTTCCTTGCCCTCTCCCATAGGGTGATTTCACCCATTCTGGTGGCGATTCCGCGATTCATCTGGAAATAGTCCACGCTGGGGCTGATGAGCTCTGGCAGGATGCGGATGGCAGGGGGTTTGAAAAGGGTGCTTAAAACGCGCGCTGGACCAGAAAATCCAGCATTTCTCCAAGTAAATCGCGCGCCGGGCTGTAGTGGACCTCCTCCAGATGGTTCAGGCTCTCTGCTGCCTTCTCCTGGCAGATCTGCCCGGCGTACTCCATACATCCATAGCACTCGACCAGGCCAATGACGCGTTCGATCTCTTCCGCTGTATTGTAGCGGCGTTCCTGGTGCAATATGGTCAGCACTTCCCGGTGTTCTTCAGGTGTGCACTTGCGCAGCAAATCGATGATGATCAGGGTGCGTTTCCCCTCGGCAATGTCCCCGCCGCGTTCCTTTCCATACGCCCCGGAAGTCACCCCCGGAGCGATTTCCGCATCCTGCTCGGAGGAAGTCAGGTTGAGCAGATCGTCGCGGATCTGAAAGGCAATAGCCATGGCCTCGCCAAAGTCGCCCAAGGCACGGCGTTCCTCGTCCGGGGCACCGGCGATGATGGCCCCGGCCGAGCATAGACCTCTTCCCGAGTACCACCCGGTCTTCTTGCGCAGCATGGTCATGAATTCTGCTTCCGTGGGTATGTAACGCTGGCGGGTCCAGCCCACGTCGTAGGCCTGACCTTCAAAGGTCTCCCGCGATCCTCGGATCATTTCCTCGATCAGGGTCAGGGTCTTTTCGCAGTCCACCACCTCGCGGTTGGCAGACAGCATCTCGAATACCTTGGCGTAGAGCGCATCGCCGATGTTGACGCTCAGGGGAATGCCGTGCAGCTTGTGGATACAGGGCTTGCCACGCCGGACCTCGGAATCGTCTTCGATATCGTCGTGGAGCAGGGCAAAGGAATGGAACATCTCAAAAGCAGCGGCGGTGCGCACGGCCTGGTCCGTATCGCCGCCCATGGCCTCACATGAGAGCAACACTAGGGCCGGACGGAAACGTTTGCCGCCGCGCTCGGGGTAATCCCGCATGGGCCGGTACATATACTCTTCTGGTTCCTGCACCGGCAAAAAAGAGAACATCTCCTGCTCGACAATGGGGGTGGCTCTTTCCAGGAAGGCCCGCAGGTCAGGGGCAACCATCGACATGTTTATCCTTTCTTGAAGGGTGCGGTTAACACAATTGAATTATCGACAATTCGTGCCCCCAGAGCAAACAAAAAAAGGCCAACCATCGTTTGATGATCGGCCTTCCTTAAAAAACCATGAGGGATTAACCACCGTCGGAAATCTTCAGGCGGTTCAAAGCCCGACTCAAGGCGGTTTCGGCCCGCGCTTTATCGATATCCTCGCTCTGGGCCAGCCGTTCCAGAGCCCGGGCCCGCGCTGCTCGAGCCCGCGCCGCGTTGATCTCGTCGCCGAACTCGGCGGTCTCGGCCAGCACCGTGACGCGGTCTCGCTGGACCTCGACAAAACCGCCGCTGGCAGCCACCTTTCTGGAGGTGCCCCCCTCTTCGACAAAGGCAATCTGGCCGATCCGCAGGGAACTCAACATGGGCAGGTGGCCGGACAGAACCCCGAAGCTGCCCTCGCTGCCCGGTGCCTGCAGGTGCTCCACCACACCTGAATAGAGCGTCTTCTCGGGCGTGACGATTTCCAGTGCGAAGGAAGGCATTGACTAGAGGTCCTTGGCCGCTTCCAGGGCCTGTTCGATGTTGCCGATCAGGAAGAATGCCTGCTCGGGCACGTCGTCGTATTCGCCCTCGACCAGCCCCTTGAAACCGCGCACCGTGTCCTCGATTTTGACGTATTCGCCCGGCTTGCCGGTAAAGGCCTCGGCCACGTGGAAGGGCTGGGTGAGGAAGAACTGGATCTTGCGGGCTCTCGACACGATCAGCTTGTCCTCGTCGGATAGTTCGTCGATGCCCAGGATGGCGATGATCTCGCGCAGGTCGCGGTAGCGCTGCAGGACTTCCTGCACGCGCTGAGCCACCTGGTAGTGCTCCTCGCCGACGATGCGCGGGTCGAGGATGCGCGAACTCGAAGTCAGCGGGTCCACCGCCGGGTAGAGGCCCTGGTCGGCCAGGGCGCGCTCGAGCACGATGCAGCCGTCCAGGTGCGCAAAGGCCGAGACCACGCCCGGGTCGGTGTAGTCGTCGGCCGGTACGTAGATGGCCTGCACCGAGGTGATCGAGCCGTTCTGGGTGGTGGTGATGCGTTCCTGCAGGGCGCCCATCTCGGTCGCCAGGGTCGGCTGGTAG
Organism: Candidatus Latescibacterota bacterium; assembly: GCA_965219385.1. Lineage (GTDB taxonomy): Bacteria > Latescibacterota > UBA2968 > UBA8231 > UBA8231 > CBDCNM01. The sequence continues at coordinate 1,074,051 of CBDCNM010000002.1, forward strand.
CCCACCGCCGAGGGCATGCGGCCCAGCAGCGCCGAGACCTCGGCGCCGGCGAGGATGAAGCGGAAGATATTGTCGATGAAGAGCAGCACATCCTGGCCGGCCTCGTCGCGGAAGTGTTCGGCGATGGTCAGTCCGGTGAGGGCGACGCGCTGGCGGGCACCGGGCGGCTCGTTCATCTGACCGAAGACCATGGCCGTCTTGTCGATGACGTTGGCCTCGATCAACTCGTGCAGCAGGTCGTTGCCCTCGCGGGTGCGCTCGCCCACCCCGGCGAAGACCGAGTAGCCGCCGTGACCAGATGCGACGTTGTTGATCAGTTCCTTGAGCACCACGGTCTTGCCCACCCCGGCGCCGCCGAAGAGTCCCAGCTTGCCGCCGCGGGCAAAGGGACAGATCAGATCGAGGACCTTCATGCCGGTCTCCAGCATCTCGTCCGAGGTGACCTGGTCTTGGTGGGCGGGGGCGGCCCGGTGCAGCGGTAGGCGCGGGGCGCTGTCGGCAATGGGTCCCTTGCCGTCGATGGGCTCGCCGATGACGTTGAAGAGGCGGCCGAGCACCTCCTCGCCCACTGGAATCTGGATTGGGCCGTCGCTATCGACCACCCGCGCGCCGCGCGTCAAACCGTCGGTGGAATCCATCGCCACGCAGCGCACCAAGTGCTCGCCCAGGTGCTGCTGCACTTCGAGGACTAGGCGTTCCTCGCCGGGGCGGTCTTCCTCGACCACCTCCAGGGCGTTGTAGATGGGCGGCAGCTCTTGCCCGGCGAAGTCCACGTCGATGACGACGCCGATGATTTCTTTGACCGTTCCTTCTTTCATTTTTTACCTCGCGTAGTAAACAGCGCTATTGAGCCACGGCCTCGGCACCGCCGATGATGTCCATTAATTCGAGGGTTATCGAGGCCTGCCGCTCTTTGTTCATTGCGCGGGTCAGCTCCTCGATCAGGTCGCCGGCGTTCTTGGTGGCGTTGTCCATCGCCGTCATTTGGGCGGCGAAAAAGCCCGCATTCGACTTCAGCAAAGCGCACCAGACCTGGAAGTTGACCTGGCGCGGTACCAAAGCACCTAACAGCGCCTCGGACGACGGCTCGAAGACGTAGTCGGTTGAGGCACCCTCCCCCGCTCCCTCCTCGGCCGCGATGGGCAGGAGCTGGCGGACGGTGGGCACCTGGGAGGCGACGGAGGCGAATTCGCTATAGCAGAGCAACACCCGGTCGGTTTGGCCGGCGGCAAAGCGGCGCGTCAGATCCTGGGCGATATCCGCGGCGCGGGCGAATTCGAGCCGGCTGAACACGTCGGCGTGGTGGCGGGAGATTGAGTAGCCGCGATGACCGAAGAAGTCCCGGCCTTTGCGCCCGACGGTGATCAGCTCAAGTTGGGAGTCCGCATACTCGCCCAGCTCGGCCTGAACCCGGCGGCACAGGTTGGCATTAAAGCCGCCGCAGAGGCCGCGATCGGAGGTTATGACCACCAGCGCGACGCGCTGGGCCGGGCGCTCCGCAAAGAGCGGCTGCTCGTCAGCATCGACGCTCTGGTGCAGTGCCCTCAACACCTGGTCCAACCGCTGAGAGTACGGCCGGGCGGCTGCAATCGCCTCCTGGGCGCGGCGCATCTTGGCCGCCGCCACCATCTGCATGGCATTGGTGACGCGCTGGATATTGGTAATGCTGGCGACGCGCGTCCTGAGTTCGCGCAGGGTGGCCATCGCTTAGTCCCCTAGGCCGCAGAAGGGCGGAAGCCGCCCTTGAACTCTTCGATAGCCGCGTCGAGCCTGGCCTTGACCGCGTCGCTCAGCTCGCGGGTCTCCTTGATCTCGGACAGCAGCTCGGGCTGGCGGTCGCGGATATAGGCCAGCAATTCGGCCTCAAAGCGGCCCAAATCAGCCGTGGGCAGATCGAGCACGTGGTCAATGGCCGACAGGGCCACGGTCTCGTCCTCGAGAGCCAGGGGCTGGTGCTGGCCCTGCTTGAGAATCTCCATCAATTTTTCGCCGCGGTTGAGTAGATTGCGCGTGGATTGGTCCAGATCTGAGGTGCCGAATTGGGCGAAGGCCTTGACTTCGTTGTAGCGCGAAATATCGCCCTTGATGGTCCTGGCCACCGCTTTCATCGCCTTGGTCTGGGCATCGCTGCCCACGCGCGACACCGAGGCGCCCACATCCATGGCCGGCCTGCTGCCCGAGTAGAACAACTCGGGTTTGAGCAGGATCTGGCCATCGGTAATCGAGATGACATTGGTGGGCACAAAAGTCGATACGTCGCCCTCGAGGATCTCGATGACCGGCAGGGCCGTCAGCGACCCGCCGCCCTTCTCATCGCTCATCTTGGCGGCGCGCTCCAACAGGCGCGAGTGCAAATAGAACACGTCGCCCGGATAGGCTTCGCGGCCCGGGGGTCGGCGCAAGACCAGCGACATCTCGCGGTAGGCCCAGGCCTGTTTGGACAGATCGTCGTAGATGATCAGCGCGTGCTGGCCGTTGTCGCGGAAGTACTCGCCCATCGAGGCACCGGCATAGGGCGACAAAAACTGCAGAGGCGCCGGCTCGGACGCCGTGGCCGAGACCACGATAGTGTACCCCATGGCGCCGTTGGCCTCCAGTTCGGCCACCACCTTGGCCGCGGTGGAGGACTTTTGTCCGATGGCCACGTAGATACACTTGACGTCCTGGTCCTTCTGGTTGATGATGGTATCGATGGCAATGGCCGTCTTGCCGGTTTGCCGATCACCGATAATCAGCTCGCGCTGACCGCGGCCGATAGGCACGGTGGAATCGATGATCTTGATGCCGGTCTGCAGCGCTTCGAAGACCGGCTGGCGGTCAATCACGCCCGGGGCCTTGCGCTCTACGGGGAAGCTCTGAGTAACATGGATCTCGCCCTTGCCGTCGAGGGGCTGTCCGAGAGGGTTGACCACCCGCCCCAGCAACTCCTCGCCCACCGGCACTTCGACGATGCGGCCGGTGCGCTTGACTTGGTCGCCTTCGTTGATGAGGGTGTCCGCGCCGAAGAGCACGCAGCCGACATTGTCCTCCTCGAGATTGAGGGCCATCCCCATGATGCCGTGGGGAAATTCCACCAACTCGGTGGCGCGCACATTGCCTAGGCCGTGGACCCGGGCAATGCCATCGCCGACGTAGAGCACGGTCCCGGCCTCGTACACATCTACTTCTCTTTCGTAGCCCAGCAACTGTTGTTTGAGGATCTGGGAGATCTCGTCGGGTTGTACCATTGTTTCGGTGGGCATGACGTATTCCTTCTTATTATCTTTGCTATTGCGGCCTCAGGTGCCGGCCAACCGCCGGTGCAGGCGTTGCAGATGAGTCGTCAGACTCCCATCGAAAACCGTATCGCCAACCTGTGCTATCAAGCCTCCCCTGACCTTTCTATCGATCCGGGTCCGCAGTCTGATCTCTTTGCCGGTATAGGCGGCCAAGCGCGCCCGCAGGTGTCCTTCCTGCTCCTTGCTCAATTCCGCGGCGGAACGCACCTCGACGATGAAAACACCGGCCCGCTCGTCGAACAATTCCACGCAGGCATCGAGTATCCCGGACAACAGATTGACGCGCCGCCGCCGGGCCAGAAGCAGGAGAAAATTCAGCGTCAGGCCCTGCACCTTGCCGGCGAACAACTGTTCCAGAACGCGGCCCTTGACTTCTTCGCCGATCAGCCGATCGCCCAAGAAGGACACCAGTTCGGCGGAGGCGTCCAGGGTCGCGATCAGGCGCTCGACATCCTCGCGCACCGGCTCGAAAACCTCGGTTTCAGCGGCTGCATCCAGCAAGGTGCCCGCGTAACGCTGTACTACCTCGGGAGCTTTCATCAAAGGTTGGGGCTCTTCTCTTTCTGCGATTGGCAACCCAGCATGGACAGACCCGGCGCCGGACCGGGCTCAGTTATTTTCAGCCGGCCCCTGGGGTATTCCCTCGATCAGGTCGTCCACCAGCTTGCGGTTCTTCTCGTCGTCGAGATTGGCCTCCACCAGTGCACCGGCGGCCTGCACCGCCAGATCCGCCACCTCTGCACGCAACTCGGTCAGGGCGGCCTGTTTATCGATCTCAATGCTGCGACGGGCCTGCTCCACGGTCTGGCGGGCCTCGGCGCGCGCCTTCTCGAGGTTTTCGCGGTGGACCTTTTCCGCTTCTTTGCGGGCCGCGGCGATGATCTGCCGCGCCTCTTCCTCGGCCTCTTCGAGCTTTTCCTGGTGCTCGGCGAGCGTGGCCTGGGCCTCTTCCCGGGCCTTCTCCGCACTCTCCAGGGCGTCCGCTATCCGCTTTTCGCGCTCGTCCAGAGCGACCAGCAGTGGTTTCCACACCGTGGCCTTCAAGACGAAGAGCACGACCAGAAAAGTGACGATCGTCCAGATGATGAGTCCTACATGCGGGTTCAATAGCATAAAGCCGCCCTATTCCTAAATGGAAAACCTACTTGAAGACGATGAGGAAACAGACCGCTTCCCCAATCAGGGCGACCCCTTCAATCAGGGCAGCGGCCAGGATCATATTGATGCGGATATCGCCCGCTGCCTCGGGTTGCCGGGCGATCCCCTGTACGGCATTGCTACCTACGAGTCCAACGCCTATACCGGCCCCTATGGCCACCAGACCGGCCCCTATGCCGGCCCCCAAGTATGCCAACTCCATCTCGTCCTACCTTTCTTGAAAAAGTAAACCCTGCTAGTGCTCGGGATGAGCGGCCATGCTTATAAAGACTGCCGAAAGCAAGGTAAAAATGAACGCCTGAACAAAAGCAATGAATATCTCGAGCAGGTAAATGGCCGCGGCAAAGGGCACGGACACCACGGCCACCCACGCACTTTTGAGCATGATGATAAGTCCCAGAAAGATCAGGATGGCCACGTGACCGCCGGTCATATTGGCAAAGAGGCGGACACAGAGGGCAAAAGGCTTGACAAAGAAGCTGATGATTTCCACCAAAACCATGATGGGCAACAACCAGGAGGGCACGCCTGGAGGAACCAGGCTTTTGAGATAGCCCAGGAGACCATTGTTGGCAATGCCGGCTAGCTGGATGGCGACAAAGGAACACAGGGCCAGACCGGCAGTAACGCTGATATTGCCCGTCGGCGTAGCGCTGTAGGGAACGAGGCCCAATAGATTGCAGAATAAAATAAAAAAGAAGATAGTGAGCAGGAAGGGCAGGTAGGTCTTGCCGTGCTCACCCATAATCGGCAATACGACCTCGTCGCGCAGGAAGACGACTATAGCTTCAAAAAAATTGCCCAGACCAAAAGTCACCAGGCGAGGTTTGCGGAAGACCAGGGACATCGTCAGGATGAGCAGGGCTCCGGCCACCCACATCATCACCACGTGGCGGGTGATCGACAGGTCAATGGAGAGGCCAAAGAGCTCGATGGGCGCGAAGGTGGGAAGGTGAATCTTGCCGTCGAAAAAGTGGTGGGCGTTCCAAAAGGGCACTTCGAGATAGTCGTGATCCAGAAGATGCCCTACAATATCTACTTGTCCCTCTGCGGCTTCGGCCGCGTGCGCTTCTCCTGCCATTAATCTCTTTCTAGAAAAGCCGGCACAGAGGCAGAAACAGTGATTTAGACAATTTGAAGAACTGGCTGCCGGGTCAATAAACTAAGGCACCGGAGAAGATATGTCAACACTTTGCAGATTGCGCCGGGCCTTCTCCCGGCTCGCCCTCTCGAGATGGGGTTTTGGCCTTGCGCGTCTCCTCTTCGCGCGCCTTTCTGAGCACGAGAACGATCTCCAGGATCTGAAAAACCACAAACCCTGCTATCAACGCGCCCGCGTAGAATTCTTTGTGAATGGCAGTGAATTTGAAGAGCGCTACCGAGACGGCGCCCACCAACAAGAGTCGGGTGACCATACTGCCTAAAAAAATCTTTGTGAAGGTTTGAAAGTCCCTCTCGAATCCCCAGTTGATCATCCACCAGGCACTCACCATATTCAGAGCGGCCACCGCGACTCCAACGCCGATACCTTCCCACATCAATCCGCTTCCTCCTCTTTCCTCTTTTGCCCTTCTGCCATCAAGGTTTTGTAGAGCCTGTAAAAGCCGAGAACGGCACCCACCAAGGTGCCGAGGATCGTGAACAAGGGCGCGAGAGACCATTTCTGGTCCATCCACCAACCGCCGCACAAAAACAATAGAATAAAGGCGGCGAACTGAACGCCCATGCCGATATAAGGGCCGGCCTCACCATAAGACTGTGCGAACTTTCGAGTTTTGGAATCCTCTTCGGGGTTCATGGAAATCCTCCTGAATTATCGCGCCCACCGTGAGTACAGATTTACAACCACCTCTCGCAAATGGGTCTGGTCTAAGAAAATAAATTCGCAAAGCGGATATCTCTAAAAATAAAAATCCGGCAAACCATGGATTGGCCGGATGGAAATCGCCGTGGCCCGATAGTTCAGGAATGCCTCAGAACCGTCTCCTTGTCTTCCTCTTCTACCGCCCCGCACTCTCCCGGCTGGAAACCGCACTCGCACAGCGGCCGGCCGAATTCGTCCTGCATGGTGCTCAACCCGCCGCACGAGCCTTTGAGCCGGCGGTTGCTGAAAATCACCCCGACTGCCATGCCCGCCATGACTACCGCAAAAACCACAAAAGCAGGAAGTAACAGGTCCACAATACACCTCTCGATCGGTTGTTAATCGTCCATGCGGAGATTTGCTCCGCGGCCCCAGAGCGCAGCGAGGAGGGGCGTGGGTCCCCCACCCCACCTGCTGCGCTCTGGGGCCGCTGGTAGCCCACCGCCCTGCTCAAAGCCCAGATGGGAATTTTCGCATGGACTCTAAAATTCGTCGAAGCGGATCATTTCTTCTTCGATCCCCAGTTCATCCAGCATGCCAAGGACGGCCTGCAACATCAGGGGCGGACCACACAGGTAGTACTCGATATCCTCGGGCGCCGGATGGTCATTCAAATAATTGTCCAGCACCACCTGGTGGATAAAGCCGGTATGGCCCGTCCAGTTGTCCTCGGGCAGGGGCTCGGACATGGCCACGTGGAAGGAGAAGTTCGGGAAATCCTTCTCGATGTCCTCGAAATGCTCCTCGTAGAACAACTCTTTGCTCGAACGCGCGCCGTACCAGTAGGACACCTTGCGATCTGTCTTCAAGGTGTGGAACAGGTGGAAGATGTGGGAGCGCAAAGGCGCCATGCCCGCACCGCCGCCGATGTAGACCATTTCCCGGTCCGTTTCCTGGATGAAGAATTCGCCAAAGGGACCGGATATGGTCACCTCGTCGTCGGGCTTGAGGTTGAATGTGTAGGAAGAAGCCAGCCCCGGCATGAGATCCGTCCAGCCGCCCTTTTCGCGGTCGGGCGGCGGCGTGGCAATGCGGATGTTCAGCATGACGATATTGCCCTCGGCCGGGTGATTGGCCATGGAATACGCGCGGAAGACCGACTCCCTGTTGATCGTCTTCAGGTCCCACACCCTGAACCGATCCCAGTCTTCGTGGAATTCCTCCTCGACATCGAACTCGCTGAAACTGCACTCGAAGGGCGGCACATCAATCTGGATAAATCCTCCGGGTTGGAAATCCAGGATCTCTCCCTCCGGCAGCTTGAGCACCAGTTCCTTGATGAAGGTGGCCACATTGCGGTTGGAGACCACCTCGCAGTCCCATTTCTGCACCGAGAAAACCTCGGCCGGCACCTCGATCTTCATATCCTGTTTGACATTGACCTGGCAGGAGAGCCGCATCCCCTCGCGGGCCTCGCGCTTGCTGATGTGATTGAGTTCCGTGGGCAGGATATCCCCCCCCCCTTCGTATACCTGCACCTTGCACTGAGCGCAGGTGCCGCCGCCGCCGCAGGCCGAAGAGACGAAGATCTTGTTGGAGGCCAGGACATTGAGCAGCTTGCCGCCGGCCGGCACGGAAATGGACCGGTCGGCGGCGTCGTTGATGAGGATATCGACATGGCCGCTGGCCACCAGTTTGGACCGCGCCAAGAGAATGAGGGTCACCAGCGCCAGTACCACAACCGTGAACATGCCCACGCCGGCTGTAATTTGCACAACTTCCATCAGAACCGCCCCTTTTTTCTTTCTTAGAGCTGAATGCCGGAAAACGACATGAAGGCCAGAGACATCAGCCCCACAGTGATGAAGGTGATGCCCAGGCCCTGCAACCCGGGCGGCACATCGCTGTACTTCATCTTTTCCCGGACCCCGGCCAGGGCCACGATGGCCAGGGCCCAGCCCACCCCCGAGCCCACCCCGAAGACCACACTCTCGCCGAAATTGTAGTCCCGCTCCACCATGAAAAGCGAACCGCCCAGGATGGCGCAGTTTACCGTGATGAGCGGCAGGAAGATCCCGAGGGCATTGTAGAGGGCCGGCACGAATTTGTCCAGGAACATCTCCAGGATCTGCACCATGGCCGCGATCATGCCGATGTAGCTGATCAGCCCGACAAAGGTCAGGTCTACCCCTGTCAGTCCGGCCCAGGCCAGGGCATCTTCCTTGAGCAGGTGCTGGTAGATCAGGTTGTTGGCCGGGACGGTAATGCCCTGCACCACGATCACGGCAAGCCCCAGGCCGGCCGCGGTCTCCACTTTTTTCGATACCGCCAGAAAGGTGCACATGCCCAGGAAAAAGGCCAGGGCCATGTTCTCTACAAAGACCGCCTTGACGAACAGGCTCAAATGGGCTTCCAGCATCTCAGTGCTCCTCTGTCTCGAAGTCCGAGGTCCATACGGTCATGTCTTCTTTTGCTTGCTCGGCCTTGAAGCTGCGCAATACCCAGATGAAAACCCCGATGATGAAGAAGGCGCTGGGCGGCAGCAGCATCAAGCCATTGGGCGCGTACCAACCGCCTTCCGAGGCCAGGGAAAACACCTGGAACCCGAGCAGGGAGCCGGAGCCGAAAAGCTCTCTGACGATCCCCACGACCAGCAGGATGAGGCTGTAGCCCAGGGCATTGCCCAAGCCGTCCAGCAAGCTCTGGCCCACGCTGTTCTTCATGGCGAAGGCCTCGGCCCGTCCCATGATGATGCAGTTGGTGATGATCAGCCCGACGAACACGGAAAGCTGCTTGCTGATATCGAAGGCATAGGCCTTGAGAAACTGGTCCACGATGATGACCAGCGAGGCGATGATGGTCATCTGCACGATGATGCGGATATTGGTGGGAATGTGGTCGCGGATCAGGCTCACCCCCATATTGGAAAAGGCGAGCACGAAAATCACCGCCAGGGACATGACGATCGAGGTCTCCAGCTTGCTCGTCACGGCCAGGGCCGAGCAGATCCCCAGAATCTGCAAGGCGATGGGGTTGTTGTTCAGCAGAGGGCCCAACAGGGTCTCGCGTGCATTGGCCATTATTTATCCTCCTCGTTCTTTCAATCGGGCCAGGTAGGCGCCGAATCCTTCTTCGCTCAGCCAGTACCTCAACATGTCCCTAACCCCGCGCGAGGTGATGGTGGCGCCGGAAAGGCCGTCGACCTGGTACTTGCCCTCGGGCCGGCTCGGATCTGCTTTGCCCTTGATCACCTCAATGCGGACAGCGCCCTTCTCGTCAAAGGCCTGCTTACCGTTCCACAGGGACTTCCAGGCGGGATTGTCTACCTCTCCTCCCAGACCCGGGGTTTCGCCGTGTTCGTAATAAACCAATCCTTTGATGGTGGTCAAGTCCCTGGCATCCAGGGAGATAAATCCATAGAGAGTGGACCACAGGCCAAGCCCGTGCACCGGCAGAATGACCTTCTTGATCCGGTCGCCGCTGCGGACCAGGTACACAGAGGCATAGTTGGCCTTTCTTTTGATGCTGCCCAGATCCTTCTCGGGAGCAACCGCAACGCTCATTGCCGGATCCTTGGCGGCCCGGCGCTGGTCGTAGACCTCGGGAGAATCGATCCCGAGGGCAGTCTGCAAATCGGCTCCCTCCACGTACTCGCCGGTGGCCATATCAACCACTCTGGCCTCGATGTTTTTGAACAGTTCATCCACATCCCTGCCCTCTTCCAGAAGCCCTGCGGCCATCAGGATATTTTTCTTTTTGTCCAGGGCTTTGTTGACGGCCTGGGTCGGACGCAGGAAAACAGCGGCACTGGAAACCAGGACCGAGCACACGACGCAGAGCAGGAAGGCTACCAGGAAGGTTTTTCCAGCAGTGTCTCTAGGCACTTCTCAATCCCTCTTCTAGGTTGCCGTTCGCACCAGTCTTCTCTTGATGTTGGCCTGCAAAACGAAATGATCGATCACCGGGGCAAAGACGTTGCCAAAGAGAATGGCCAGCATGACGCCCTCTGGAAAAGCCGGATTGACCACTCTGATCAAGGTAGTCATAACCCCGATGAGCGCCCCGTAGAACCACTTTCCCTTATTGGTCATGGCCGCCGACACCGGATCGGTGGCCATGTAGACTGTGCCAAAGGCGAACCCGCCCAGGAGCAGATGCCACAGCGGATCCATGCCGAACATCGGGTTGGTGCTGCTGCCGATGGCGTGAAGCAAAGCGGCGCTCCCAAGGGCGGCGATGGTCATGCTCAGCATGATGCGCCAGGAACCGACCCCGGTCGCGATCAGAATGAAGGCACCGATCAGACAGGCCAGGGTGGAGGTTTCGCCCATGGATCCCGGAATGCTACCCAGAAAAGCCTCCATAAGGCCCATCGAGTTGGTGAGGACCTGCATCCCGTCTGCCGCCACCAGCCCCAGAGGAGTAGCATAGGTGAAGCCATCCACGGCGACCCATACCGCATCTCCGGTTATTTCGGCGGGATAGGCAAAGTAGAGAAAGGCCCGTGCCGTCAACGCCGGATTGAGGAAGTTTTTCCCGGTACCGCCAAAGACCTCCTTGCCGATGACCACGCCAAAGGCGATCCCCAGGGCCACCTGCCACAGCGGGATGGTGGGCGGCAGGGTGAGGGGAAAGAGCAGGCCCGTGACCAGGAACCCCTCGTTGATTTCGTGTTTGCGGATTATGGAAAAGATGGCCTCCAGGGTCCCGCCCACGATCATGCAGACCAGGTAGACCGGCAAAAAATAAAGGGCGCCGTGGAAGATATTGGCGAAAAAGCTGCTGGGATCGTAGCCGATTTCCAGTATATCGATGACGACGCCGCGCCACCCTTGGGCCGAACTCAGGCCCAGCTTGGCCATGGCCAGGTTGACCTGGTATCCTGTATTCCACAGGGCCATGAAAATGCAGGGAATCAGCGCCACTACCACGGTGCTCATCATCCGCTTGAGGTCTATGCCGTCGCGCACGTGGGACGGCCCGTGGGTCACCTCGCCAGGGGTGTACAGAAAGGTATCGGCCGCTTCGTACGCCGGGTACAAGCGCTCCAGCTTGCCGCCTTTCTTGAAATGAGGTTCTACCTGGTCGAGCAGGTTTCTCAGCAGCTTCATCAGCCTTCTTTCTCAATCCTTTCGAGGGTGCGCCTCAAGAGCGGCGCGTACTCGTATTTGCCCGGACAGACAAAAGAGCACAAGCCCAGATCCTCTTCATCCAGTTCCAGACAACCCAGTGCCTGGGCCCGTTCCGTATCCCCTATGATCAAGGATCTCAGCAGGAAGGTGGGAATGATGTCCAGGGGCATGACCTGTTCGTAAGAGCCAATGGGGACCATGGCTCTGGGACTGCCTTCGGTGGAGGTGGTGAATTGAAATTTTTTGCCGGGGGAGAGTTTGGAAGTGAAGATATTTTTGATCGAAAACTTGTCCGCCCCTGGCTTTTGCCAGCCCAGAAACTCCCGCTCAAGGCCCTCGGCCAGCACGCTTACTTGCAGGTGGTAACGCCCCAAATAATCCATGGGAACGGCAGCGGGCACGCCCGCAAAAACGCCCCCTGATATGATCCGGTTTTCGCCCTCCTCGAGCTCGCCTGCCACCAGTTCGCCGACACAGGCGCCCAGGCGGGTGCGCAAAAGACGCGGGTTGCGCACTGGGGGGCCCCCCAGTGCCACGACTCGTTCTACCCACAGCCTGCCGCTGTTGAAGAGCTTGCCGAAGGCGATGAGGTCCTGGTAATTCAGGTGCCATACGGTTTTGTTGGGGCCGACCGGATCGAGGAAGTGGATGTGGGTACCGGGCAGCCCCGCGGGATGGGGCCCTGCAAACTCGACCGCTTTTGAGACCGAACCATTTGCCGCGGGTATGCTCGCTCCCCGCGCCTTGCACACGAAGACCTCGCCGTCCGTCAATTTGGCCATGATCGCAAGCCCGCTGGCAAAATCCTGCTCGTGCCCGGCGGCCACCACCTGGGGATCGGCGGCCAGGGGGCTGGTGTCCATGGCGGTCACAAAGATGGAGTGAGGGACCTGTTCCGGTGGGGCTATCTTGCTGTAGGGGCGGGTGCGCAGGGCGGTCCACAGGCCGGATTCAACCAGCTTCTCGCGCACCTGCTCGCGCGTCAACTGGTCCGGAGCAATACCGGAATACTGATCGAATCTTTCTTCTTTATCGCCGAAGAGCTCGACGACCACCGATTGCAGGGCCCGTTTGGCCCCCCGATTGATCTGGACCACTTTGCCGGATCCAGGAGATGTGTAGCGCACACCCGGGGTTTTCTTGTCCTCGAAGAGCAACTGTCCAAGCTTGACCGCATCCCCTTCCCGGACGGCCATGGTCGGTCTCATGCCTATATAATCCAGACCCAGCACCGCGACCCGGGTGACTGCCGGAGCGTCCTCAACCACCTGCCGGGGCTCGCCGGTAATCGGTAAATCCAGTCCTCTCCTGATTTTAATCAGATCTTCAGCCATTTATTCGGTACGCATACCTCTCCTGGCGAGCTCGTGAAGGCTCCTGGTCGTCGTGGTGTCTTCCTCAATCGGGACTAATTCAGGGAAATGAGTGCCTGATGCGGCTCGATTTCGGCGTCCAGTAAGTAGATACGTCCAGTAAGTAGATATAAGATACCTACCTAGTGAAAAAATTGTCAACGGTTAAATGCGCTCTCCCGCTTCATCGGGCGCCAGGAAACGATTATTGGCGCGATAAACCTGCACTACAGCACCCCTGCGGGAACAGCCGTTGTGGTGCTCGTCAGGGGAAGCTGTTGCCTACACAGACACACGACTGCTCCATCGCCTCTGTGCGGCTTGAATTTGCCCAGTAGCTTGAAGTGCTTCACCCAGTCTCGTTTGGGAGTGGCCCCGAGCTTTACCTCAACAGGGTACAAGGTCTGGTCTTTTACGAACAGAAAGTCTATTTCTTTGCCGTCCTTATCGCGGTAGTAATAGCATTGAGGCATCTGGATCCGGTTCCACCAGCTCTTTAATATTTCGCCGAATACATGGGTTTCAAAAATGGCCCCACTCATGGCACCTGAGGCCAAGGTTTGGTGCGACGACCACTCAGTCAGGTAGGCGCACAACCCGGTATCGAGGAAGTAGAGTTTGGGCGTCTTGACCAGGCGTTTGGTGATATTGCTGTGGTAGGGTTGCAGGAGGTATACCTGAAAGCTGGCGGTTAGAATGGACAGCCAGTGTTTGGCCGTACTTACCGTTACATCCACATCTCTTGCCAGCTCGGAGAGGTTGAGCGTTTGCGCTGTTCGAGCAGCGCAAGCTCTCAGGAATCGCAGGAAGGTATCTTGATCGCCTACTTGCGCCAAATCGCGCACATCCCGTTGCAGGTAGGTCTGGAGATACGAACTATAAAACAGGTCGCGGCTTCTGGCCGGACCTGCGATCAGGGCGGGAAATGATCCTGTCCAGATGTCTTTAAATACAGCATTAAGCGTGGTTTGCCCTGCGGTATGGAGGCGTTCGTCAATATGGCGGGATGTGGGGAGAAAAGGCGCTAATAAAGATTCCCTTTTGTACCGCTCCCGAGTGGAAAACCCGAGCAGATTGATGATGGCGACTCGACCGGCAAGACTCTCCGAAATACCCTTCATCATGTGGAACTGCTGCGAACCAGTCAGCCAGAACGCCCCGGTCGTACTCGATGAATCCACTTCCATCTTTATATACGAGAGCAGAGCGGGGGCGTACTGGATCTCGTCAATAAGCACGGGAGGCGGAAAGCGCTGGAAGAATAGGGCGGGATCTTCGCGTGCAAGGCTGCGAATCGTCAGGTCGTCCAGGGTGACGTAATGCCGCTCCTTTTCGCACAGGTGTTGCAGCATCGTGGTCTTGCCGACCTGGCGTGGACCCGTGATGAGCAAAACGGGAAACTGGCCTGAAGCTCGCCGGACACCGTCTTCGAGAGTGCGGTTGTAATACATGATTCATTTTCGGTTAATTTATAGTCAGAATACAAAATAGCCGGAAATCCAGGACTGTCAAGAGCGCAAATAGCAATCGGGCAACAAAGGGATATACCGAAAATTTTATGCCAAAAGAAAAACATCAGGGGTTTGTCAACTCAATGTTGCCCTTGACTGCCGCGAGAGGAGCATTAATTTTTTTAGCTAACACACGAATCACGAGAGATTATGAGCGATCTCAATAACGGGACCCGGGAACAGGTCGCGGAAATCTACCACAGCCCGATTCTGGAGTTGATTCATCGCGCCGCGACCGTCCACCGGGCGCACCACGACCCCCGCGAAGTACAGGTGTGCACCCTGCTGTCCATCAAAACCGGCGGCTGCGCGGAAAACTGCCGTTACTGTTCCCAGTCGGCCCACTACGACACCGGCCTGGAACGCCGCAAACTCCTGGATCTGGACCAGGTCGTCAGCGCGGCCAGAGAGGCCAGGGAGGCCGGCAGCACCCGCTTCTGCATGGGTGCCGCCTGGAGGCAGGTGCGGGACGATGCCGAGTTTGATCGGGTTGTGGAAATGGTAGAACAGGTCTCCTCCATGGGACTGGAGGTCTGCTGCACCCTCGGCATGCTCACCCAGGAGCAGGCCATCAGGCTCAAAGAGGCCGGCCTCCACGCCTACAACCACAACCTGGATACCGGGGAAAACTACTATCCCAACGTGGTCACGACCCGCACCTACGCAGACCGGCTCCAGACCCTTGAAAACGTCGCCCGGGCCGGGATTTCCCTTTGTTGCGGCGGCATCCTGGGCATGGGCGAGAGCCACGACGACCGCATCGATCTCCTGCACACCCTGGCCACCCTGCAACCCCCACCCGAATCCGTCCCGATCAACGCCCTGGTGCCGATTCCCGGCACCCCGCTGGAGGATCGCTCCCCCACCCCGGTGTGGGATATGGTGCGCATGATCGCCACGGCCCGCATCCTCATACCCACGGCCATGGTGCGGCTCTCCGCCGGCAGGGACCGACTCTCCCCCGAAGATCAGGCCCTGTGTTTCCTGGCCGGGGCCAACTCCATCTTCTCGGGCGACAAGCTCCTGACCACGCCCCATCCGGGCGCGGCAAAGGACGCTCTTCTGCTCGAAATGCTGGGTCTCAAACCCCGCGCGCCCTACAAGGAAGCCACCACTTCCCGAATGCTGTCGTAGACCGCATCAAGCTGGTCGCGCTCCATACAATAAGGGGGCAGGATATAGATCACATTCCCCAGGGGTCGCAGCAAAAAACCTCTTTCCAGAAACCGTTCCCTGAGCAACGCCCCCACCTGGTTCAAATACCCTTCCTCGTCTTCGACCACCACATCCATTGCCGCGATGCTGCCGCAGACCCGCAAACGGTGCAGGCGAGGATTTTCCGCCAGTTTTGCCAGGCCCTGGCCGTGCCAGTCTTCCATGCGGTAAAACCGCTCTTCTGTCTTTTCCAGCAAGTCCATGGACGCCAGGGCCGCGGCGCAGCCCAGGGGATTGGCGGTGTAGGAGTGTCCGTGGTACAGAGTCTTGCGCGGATCCTCGCTGTAAAAGGCGTCGTATATCCGCTCCGTGCACACCGTCGCAGCCAGGGGCGTGAACCCTCCGGTGAGGCCCTTGGCCAGGCAGATCAGGTCGGGCCTCGTCCCTGCCTTGCCGCAGGCGAACCAAGCCCCGGTGCGGCCGAAACCCACCATCACCTCGTCGTAGATCACCAGAATGCCGTAGCGGCGCAGCACGTCTTCGAGTCGGCGCAAAAACCCGGCGCGGCACATGCGCATCCCGGCGGCGCCCTGGACCAGCGGTTCCAGGATCATGGCCGCGTAGCCCTGAGGGTTTTGCTCCAGCAGGTCTTCCAACCGCTGCAGGGCCAGGGCCTCCTGTTTCTCTATCCTTGCGTCTCCCGCATACGTCGCCGGGAAGGGGACGGAATCTACCTCGAAAAGCATTTCCCGGAACGCCTCCGCAAACATCGACCGCGCGCCAACCGACATGGCGCCCAGGGTGTCCCCGTGGTAGGCCCCGGCGAAACAAAGGAAGCGGGTGCGCTCCTGAACTCCCTGGTTTTTCCAGTACTGGAACGCCATTTTCAGGGCCACCTCCACGGCGGTGGAGCCATTGTCCGAATAGAAAACCCGGCTCAAAGGTTGCGGCAGTTTCTCCACCAGGCGCCGGGCCAGCTCCTCGGCGGGCCGGTGGGTAAAACCGGCGGCGATGACCTGTTCCAGCTCCTGGGCCTGCTCGTAGATGGCCCGGGCTATCTCCGGCTGCGCATGGCCGTGCAGGGTCACCCACCAGCTTGAGATACAATCCACCACCCGGCGGCCGTCCTCCAGTTCCAGCACGGCGCCTTTGCCGGTGCGCACCAACAGGGGTTCGGGAGCGGTCTTCATCTGGGTGTAGGGCATCCACACGCGGGAATGCCGGTGAAGCTCGTTGACGCTCACGCTAACCTTCCCCAAAAAAGCGGGCGCAAACCCCGGACAAACACTGTTTTTCCAGATCCTGCAAAGGCTCGATCTCGGCCACGACCGGCACCTTCCCGTAGTGCTCAATGGCCTCCCGGTTGCCGATGTTTTTAGGTCCGTTCATCACCACCCCCAGTATCTCGACCCCGTGCCGGCGCAGCTGCTCCACGGAAAGCAGGGTGTGATTGATGGTCCCCAGAATGCTGCGCGCCACCAGCAGGACGGGCAGCCCCAGGCGCACCATCAGATCCAGCATGGTGTGCTCCTGGTTGAGCGGGACCATGATCCCCCCTGCCCCCTCGACGATCAAGTGCATGGACGGATCGGTAGCGGGCATGTGGAAGCCTTCCAGATTGATCCACACCCCTTCCAGGGCGGCGGCGGCATGAGGCGACAGGGGGGCTTTCAGGCGATAGGTCTCCGGAACAAAACGATCCTCCGCAAGACCCGTTGTCCGGCGCACCCACTCGGTGTCGGTGCCTTGCTCCAGGCCGCTTTGCACCGGCTTCCAGTACACCGCGGGCAAGCCGGCCATCAGGATCGCACAGACGATGGTCTTGCCTACGTCGGTATCGGTGCCGGTGACAAAGAAACGGGGGGGGAACTCCATGGATTCATCCCCTGCGCTCGCGCCACTGTCCAAACAGGGCCGCCAGGGTTTCGACATGCTCCCAGGTGTGCAGGGCGGAAAGCCCCAGGCGGATCCGCGCCTGACCCGCGGCCACGGTCGGCGGCCGGATGGCCGCGGCCAGCACGCCCCGCTCCTCCAGCCACCCGGACAATTTCAGGGTTTCCTCCTCGCCGCCGATTAGCACCGGAACGATCTGGGTGCTGGAGCCTCCCGTGCTCCAGCCCTGCCCCTGCAGGGAGCGCCGCAGCCAAGCCGCCCTGGCATGTAGCTGCGCCCGGGCTTCATCCATCTGTGGAATCAACTCCAGGGCCGCGTCCACCGCGCCGATTACCGCCGGCGGCAGGGCCGTGGAATAGATGAACCCTGGACAGCAATTGAGAATATATTCCCCCACACTTTCCGAGCAAGCGATGTAGGCGCCGAACGAACCGCCGGCCTTGCCGAAGGTACCCATGACCAGGTCCACGCCCATGCCGCACGTCAGCCCCATCCCCCGCGGCCCCAGCACCCCCGTGGCGTGCGCTTCGTCCACCATCAGAAAGGCCTGGAATTCCTCTGCCAGCCCGACCAGGGCATCCACATCGCTCCGGTCCCCGTCCATGCTGAATACCGATTCGGTGACGATGAGGGTCCGGGCGCTGGTCCCGGCCTGGTTTTTTTCCAGCAGGTGCCGCAGGTGTTGCAGATCGCCGTGCCGGTAGCGCTGCACCTTGCAGCGGCTCAGCAGGGCCCCCTGGACCAGGCTGTTGTGGTTCAGTCGATCCGCCAGCAGCAGGGTATGCCGATCCGCCAGCACCGGCAGCAGGGACACATTGGCCTGGAACCCGGAGTTGAGCACCAGCGCCTTTTCCGTGCCTTTCAGAGCGGCCAGCTTCTCTTCCACCCGGGCAAAACCCGGGTGGGAGCCGCAGATCGAGCGCGATGCCGTGGCCCCGGCCCCCCACTCCTGCAAAAACTCCCCGGCGCGCTGTTGCACCAGGGGGTGAAAGGCCAGTCCCAGGTAGTCGTTGGAACTGAAATTGACGGCGGGACGACCGTCCACGGAGACCTCCATCCCCGACTGGGGGACCACCGTGCGCAGAGGGCGCAATTGATGCGTTGCTCCGCGGCGTTCCAGTTCCGCCTCGATGAAGCCGTATTTGCCGGCCATTGAAGCACCCTTTCCCTTCAGAGTAAGATATTGTTTTTATATTATTTAAAAAAATTAGAATCTCTTGACAACACCCCTGCAACAGTCCATATTGGCTTTGTTGCAAAAGAATGTTTATTGTTACGGACACGCAAAAAACCTCCGCGCTTCTGGTTTTTTTAAAACAATATCCATGAACCCAGAACCCGCCCCTGTCAAAATCACCATTCCCCTGCTCCACGCCAAGAAAAAAGAGGGCCGCAAGATCAGCATGCTCACGGCATATGACTACCCCACGGCCGTATTGCAGGACCAAGCCGGGATCGACATCGTCTTTGTGGGGGATTCCGTGGGCACCAATGTCCTGGGCTACCGCAGCCAGCAAGAGGTGACCATGGCCGATATGCTGCACCACGCCCGGGCCGTGCGCCGGGGCGTCGAACGCGCCTTCCTGCTGGTGGATATGCCCTTCATGTCCTACCAGGCCTCAGTCAAAACCGCCATGACCAATGCCGGGCGCTTGGTCCAGGAAGCCGGCGCCGAAGGGATCAAACTGGAAGGGGGAACGCGCATCCTGCCCCAGATGGAGGCCGTCGCCCAGGCCGGCATCCCGGTGATGGGACACCTGGGTTTTACCCCGCAGTCTCACTTCCACGAACTCTACCTTTTCAACGATCGACGCGGCGCCGTGGCCAAGGTCCAGGGCAAGGGGCCACGCGGGGCCATCGCTCTGCTCGAAGAAGCCCTCCGACTGGAGGATGCCGGGGTTTTTGGCCTGGTTCTGGAAGAGGTCGCCGAAGAAGCCGCCCAGGCCGTGACCCAGCGCCTCTCCATACCGGTGATCGGCATCGGCGCCGGCCGCTACTGCGACGGCCAGGTCCTGATTGTCAACGATTTGATTGGACTGAACGAACGGTCTATGCGCCTGGCCAAGTCCTACGCCGACTGGGGGGAGGCCCTTGCGGAGATCTTCCGCACCTATCGCCGGGAAGTGGAACAGGGCCTTTTTCCCACTGCGGACAACGCCGTGCCCATGGAAGAGAACAAGCTGCGGAAACTGAAAGAATTACTGCAGGAAAAGGACGCCAAACCTTAGAAGCCGCCTCTTAGATTGCCAAAAGGAGGGAAGACCCCATGCCGCGCCTCTCGCCGATCGTCCTGTCAATCGCCCTAGTAGGGCTGATCTTTGTCTCCCCTGGCCTTGCGCAGGAAACCGAGATCGACAACTCCTGGATCCAGGAGCAGTTCGCCGAACTGGATACCCAGTTCGGCAATGTCGTCCAGCTACTCGCCTTCTTTCTCTTTGCCGATTTTGGCACCGGTATTCCCCTGATCGTGGTGCTGCTGCTCTTCGGAGGCATCTTCTACAGCTTCTTCTTTGGCTGGATCTCCCTGCGCGGCCTCAAGCATTCCATCGACGTCATCCGGGGCCGCTACGACAACCCGGACGATCCTGGCGAAATCTCCCATTTCCAGGCCCTCACCAGCGCTCTCTCGGCCACCATCGGGCTGGGCAACATCGCCGGAGTGGCCATCGCCGTAAGCCTGGGCGGCCCCGGCGCCATCTTCTGGATGGTGCTCACGGCCTTGTTCGGCATGTCTTCCAAACTGGCCTCCTGCACCCTGGCCGTGATGTACCGCAAGGTCCACCCCGACGGACACATATCCGGCGGCCCCATGTACTACCTGGAAAACGGCCTCGAAGCCAGAGGATTGAAAGAATTCGGCCGCACCCTGGCGGTGATGTTCGCCTTCCTCACCATCGGCGGCTCCCTCGGCGGCGGCAACATGTTCCAGGCCAACCAGACCCTGGAAATCCTCGGCACCGTGTCGCCGTGGTTCAAGAGCTACAACTGGGCCGTGGGCCTGGTCATGGCCGGCCTCGTGGCCCTGGTCATCATCGGCGGCATCCGCCGCATCGGCCGGGTTACCTCCCGGGTCGTACCGGTTATGTGCCTGCTCTACCTCATCACCTCGATCTTCATCATCCTGTGGAACATCCAGGCCGTGCCGGCCACCATCGCCCGCATCGTCTCCGACGCCTTCACCGGGCCGGCCATGTACGGCGGCTTCCTCGGCGTCCTCGTCATGGGCGTCCGGCGCGCCGCCTTCTCCAACGAGGCCGGACTCGGCTCGGCCGCCTTCGCCCACGCCGCGGCCAAGACCGACGAGCCCGCGCGCGAGGGCATGGTAGCCATGATCGGCCCCTTCATCGACACCATCATCATCTGCCTGATGACGGCGCTGGTGTGCACGATCACCGGAGTCTACGCCGATCCCCAATTCCAGGCCCAGCAAGGCTTTGCGGTCGGCGTCAGCATGACCGCCGCCGCCTTTGACTCCTTCATCCCCGGAGCCCGCTACGCCCTGGCCCTAGCGGTTTTGCTGTTTGCCTACTCCACCATGATCTCCTGGTCCTACTACGGAGAGCGCGCCTGGGAGTACCTCTTCGGAGCCCGTTCCACCCTGATTTACCGGATCGTCTTCGTTGGCTTCGTCTTTCTGGGCTCGGTCACCGCCCTGGGCAATGTCCTGGACTTTTCGGACATGATGATCCTGGGAATGGCCTTCCCGAACATCATCGGCGGCATCATCCTGAGCCCGCGGATCAAGGCCTGCCTGCAAGACTACTGGGCGCGTTTACAGCGCGGCGAGATGCAGCGCTATAAATAATTTACCCAACGAAACCGAGCAACCATACCCGGCCCAAGGCCGGAAGGGGATGTTACCGGCAGGGCGGCAGTGGGGGCGGCGAGCGGGCGCGGCAGTGGGGAAGGGGTAGGCAGTGGGGAAGGGGTAGGCAGTGGGGAAGGGGTAGTTACTCAGCTGAGGTTTTTTCTTGGTACTCGCCCCCGGGCAAACCGCCCTCCAGACCGGCGCCGAGCGGCTCAGGATCGGCCTCGTCCGGCGGCTCTCCCGTCTTCGGCGGCTCTCCCGTCTTCGGCGGCTCTCCCGTCTTCGGCGGCTCGATTACCGGAATGCGGTTGGCGCGGGTTGCCGAGTCAACCACGGCCGCCCCAGACACGAATCCATCGATCGCCGCCAGACCCCGTTTGTAGCGGCCGGCCGAATTCCACAGCAGCCAGCCCCGTGCTCCACCCTCCTCGGCCCCGTACAATTGCTCGGTGATATAACCCCGCTCGAAGCCGGATACCCGGTAGGAAAACGCCTGGATCCACGGTCGCACCACTACTCCGTGGAGGGCGGCGATACGCTTCAAGTGCCGGCAGCCTTGATAGACCAAATAGTAAGGATAGGCCACAGGGTTGGTTATCTGGTCGAAAGTGCCGTAGAAATGCGACGGATAGAGCATGGGGCTGACTGCGTCCAGTAGCGGCAGCATGTCCTGCAGGTACTGACCGGTTCGTTCCACATCCGCCCGGCGTCCCCAGGCAACCACCCCGAAAATATCCGCCGAGAGCAGGATCCGGGTGGGCTCGAGGACCTGGCGGACCCGTTTGAGAAAGCCGGTGATGACCTTGTGCTTGGGCACGACCTCCGGGTCGAAGCCAAAGACCGCGGCTTCGACCTTCCCCTCAGTGGGAAAGCGGATGTAGTCGAGCTGAATCTCGTCCACCCCCATAGCCGCCACTTCTTCAATAATGGCCAGCAGATAATCCTGCACCCTGGGTAGAGACGGATCCAGCCAGCCCAGCTTGCCTTTTTGTCGCCAGGGGCCCTCTTCGCCCCTGGACCGGGGCGCCAGATCTGGACAGGCCCGCGCCAGCCGCGTATCGTAAAAGCAGGTGACCCGCGCGACCACGTGGATACCCCGTTGGTGCAGCAAACCAACCAGCCTGCCAGGTCGGGCTATGGTGGACCGGGCGTTTGCGCCTATGTTCACGGCCAGGGGGACCTGGGAATCGTAGCTCAGATCCCCGGGTCGATCCTTGATGTCGAAGACAATGGTATTGCCGCCCGCCTGCACCAGGCTGTCCGCCAGAGCCAGGACTTTGGGGGTGCCCGCAACCCAGGCGTTTACATAAATCCCCCTGGCCTCGAAGTCCCGCGGTTTGGCAATGGTGGAATTCGCCAGTTCCTCGCAGCTCAGGGGGATGCGGAGTTCCTGGCCGGGCCTGAGGGTATCGCTGGGCAGGTCGTTATAACGGCGGATCTCCTCGACCAGCTCGAGGGCGGTGTAGTAATGACTCCAGGACAGCAGATGGTTGGCAATGGTGGAGAGAGACTCACCCTCGCGAACCGTCCACAGAGTGTCGCTCACCGAACCACTGTCCGCCGGCGCGGCTGCCCCTGCGCCGAGAGACTCAACCAGCGTTGACAGGGTGTCGCGCATGGACCCGCCCGCAGCGGATGCAGCGCTTTCAGCGCCGCCGGTTCCCACCTGCAGCTGCAGACCACCGAAGAGGATGAGAAGGCGTAAGAAAGGCGCAGACAATGGGCTTTTCCAGGCTCAGAAGTATCGGAGTTTCAATATTTTAGCAAAAAGCTACAGCCGGGAAAAAAATAGCGCCTGACGGCAAAAAAGCAAATTCACCATCCTGCTGATTCCATCAAAATTTACCCCCTGAATCCAGCACCCCACGCTCTTCATCGAGGTAAATTTCTTCAATCTGCAGATCCGTGAAGCGCTCTCGCCACTTCTCCACCCCCACCAGATCTTCCATTTGATTCAGGTGCAATTGAGAGAAAAAAGCCAGGCGGTTCAGGGTAAAGGTCAGGGTCAGCACTTCGCCGCCCCGCAGGTCTACCTCCAGTTGTTTGCTCTTGCCCCCATAGGAAAGCTCGACCCAGTGTTTCCCGGCCGGCAGATTGTGCAACAAAAGGCCGTGCAGACCGCGCTTAAACAAACTCAAGGAATAACGTCCGTCCAGGCGCAGATCCAGACCTCCCTTGCCGATTTTGCTGCCCAGGGGAGATTGCACCAGGGCAATATAGGCATCCAGGTCGGCAAAAAGGTCCGGGTCGACCAGATCCGCCTCCATCTGTCTCTGCGGCCCGGCCCGCGGATCCAGTCCCGGTCTTTTTAGCACCCAGCTCGGTAGCTCTCGTTTGACCGTCATACCATTCGGACGGGTCAGGGCATAGATCGCGATATTGGTTGCCGGCATCAGGACCGGCAAGGCGCCCACCGGGTCGTCTTCCTCATCGTCGAAGATTCCCGCCCATCTGCTCGACAGCTGGAGATCGCTGATCACGCCCACCAGATCCCCGTTGAGTTCCACCCCGTACAGGCCCAGATAGTCCGGTGCGCCGACCTGTTGTTCGCTCTGGGCCGGGTTGATAGAGGCCAAGGCCTCCTGCTGCCGTTCGAAAACCTCCCGGGGATTGTAATTCGGATAGTACCAGGACCGTTGCTCCAACTCTGTCACCCTTTCCTTGTTCTCGCCGGGGAAGCCGCTTTCGAAGCTGTAGTAAGACTGGTAAATCGGATGCGTGAGGGGAAGCTCGGATACGCCCCCTTCGCTACCTATAACGACCTTCAAATGGTCGATCATTTCTCGCAGGAACCGGTTGTTCCCCTCGATGAACAGGAACCCTCCCTCCCGCAGATAACGCTTCAGAAGCGCGTATTCCTTCTCGCTGAAACGAGTAAGTTGATGATCGCCGTGGATCGGGAGACCACCTCCCTGGATAAAAAAATGAATGGGATCTTTGAGGAGCTGTTCAGAAAGAAAATACTGGTAGGTTTTATCCTGCACCTGGGCCAAAATCCCGGTGTGATCGCGTATAAAACGCGCCAGGGCATCCAGGGAACCGGCCGTGTCCGAGCCGGCCCCGTGCAGCCGCAGACGGGTAAAATTGATGTAGCCGGTGATATCCCGACGACTGTCCGGATCGGGCATCACCATGGCGTGCTCCCTGTTGGCCCAGGCCAGATCCTCCCAATCCACCAGGTCCATCTCTACGTAGCCCACGCTGTCGGCCAGCCCCATTTGCGTCGGAGGCACCATCTCCACCCGGGCCAGCGCAGGGGTATCGGACTTGGTCCCCACAATGAATTCCTCAAGTCCGGTCGAAATTTCGGGCTCCTCGATGCCGGGAAGACGGGGCTCAACCAGCTCCACGCCGCTCTCCTCGACCTTTGGAGGAACCCTTTCGGAGTCCAGGTACTCCATCTTTGAGGTTACCTGGGGCAAATCCCGGGCGCTTATAGCCGTGGGCAGACGTTTGGGCTTGAACTGGGTGCGGTAGTAGGCCAGACGCGCCCGGAAGGCCTCCTCCTCGGCTTCCTCCCTCCACAGCTCACCCAGCCAGAATCCTATCCCCAGGTGCAGCAGTATAGAAAGCAAAAACCCGAGCCACAACGGCTTGCGGCTTATGGGCTTGCGCGCAATGGGGGTATTTTCTTGTCTCATAACCCTTTTGGAATCGGCGGGCGGGGCTTGTGCCTCTGGCGTTTTATGAGGCCCAGGGCGCTCTTGCCCCGCTCCCCCTTCCTGCTGCTACGCCGGCTTGCAGCCCCCAGGCAGGCCTGAGTCCCAGAGCCCCCTTTTCCCCGCTCCACCCCCTCCCTGCTGCTGCGTCCACTCGCAGCCCCCACCAACCTCCATAAAACGCTGCCGGCGCAATCCTCTTCCGGCCTTGAGCTCCCAATAGCTACGGGTATTTCGTGAAGTACTGATTATAACTTATTTAGTTTCGGTACTGGGCGAAATACCGCAACCATTAAATATGCGAACCTCAAGGCCGGAAGAGGATTGCGCCGGCAGCGGGAGGATCCTGCCATTTTGCTCTAAATCCCGTCTTTGTTATATTTACTTTTTTCCTAGGTCAAAATCCAGGACGGCCCCAAACCCGTCTGCTACCCAGCGCCTGGAAAGTCTGGAAAGTCTGGAAAAACCCGGTGAAAAAATGAGTACTGCAGTAGAATCGTCGACAACTGAATTGGAAATCGAACTCAGCGAGTGGCTCGAATCCCTGGACTACGTCCTGGAAAACCGCTCGCCCGAGCAGGTACAGGAACTCCTGCGCCACCTCCAGCTCCACGTGGAGCTGGCCGGGGTCCACCTGCCCTTTACTGCCAACACCCCTTATGTCAACACCATCCTGCGCGCCAAGCAGCCTGCCTACCCCGGCAACCGCGAGGTCGAACGCCGCATCAAGAGCCTGGTGCGCTGGAACGCCATGGCCATGGTGGTCCGGGCCAACCGCGACAAAGAGGCACCGGGAGGGCACATCTCGACCTATGCTTCGGCGGCCACCCTCTACGAAGTCGGCTTGAACCACTTCTTCAGGGGCAAAAACGGCCACCACAGCGGCGACCAGATTTATTTCCAGGGCCATGCGGCCCCCGGCGTCTACGCCCGGGCCTTCCTCGAGGGCCGGCTCAGCAAACGACAGCTGGAGAATTTTCGCCGCGAATTGCGGGAGGGCGGAGGGCTCTCCTCCTATCCCCACCCCTGGCTGATGCCCGACTTCTGGCAGTTCCCCACCGTCTCCATGGGCCTGGGTCCCATCCTCTCCATTTACCAGGCGCGCTTCAACCGCTACCTGGTAGACCGCGGTCTGAAGGAAACCAACGGCTGCAAGGTATGGGCCTTCCTCGGCGACGGCGAGACCGACGAACCCGAGGCCCTGGGGGCCATCACCCTGGCGGCGCGCGAAAAACTGGACAACCTGATCTTTGTCATCAATTGCAATCTGCAGCGCCTGGACGGCCCGGTGCGCGGCAACGGCAAGATCATCCAGGAACTCGAAGCCGCCTTCCGCGGCGCCGGCTGGAATGTCATCAAAGTGATCTGGGGCGACGACTGGGATCCCCTCCTGGAAAAGGACCAGGACGGTTTCCTGGTCAGGCGCATGGGTGAGGTGGTGGACGGGGAGTACCAGAAGTACACGGTTTCGGACGGTGGCTACATCCGCCAGCACTTCTTCGGCGCCAACCCCCAGCTGCTGAAAATGGCCGAGCACCTCTCCGACGAACAGCTCCAGAAGCTGAGGCGCGGCGGTCACGACCCCGAAAAGGTCTACGCGGCCTACAAGGCTGCTCTGGAGCACACCGGATCCCCTACCGTGATCCTGGCCAAGACCGTCAAGGGCTACGGCCTGGGCGAAGCCGGAGAAGGCAAAAACATCACCCACCAGCAGAAGAAGCTGAACGAGGACGAACTGAGCGCCTTTCGCACCCGCTTCGGCATCCCCATATCCGACGAAAAGGTCGCCGAGGCCCCCTTCTACAGGCCCCCGGACGACAGTCCGGAGATTCAATATCTGCATGCGCGCCGCCAGGCCCTCGGCGGCTACGTGCCCGCGCGCGTGGTAGACGTTGCCCCGCTCAAGCGGCCTCCCGACCAGTTCTTCGAAGAATTCTACCAGGGCTCCGAGGAACGCGAAATAGCCACCACCATGGCATTCGGCAGAGTCCTGACTAAACTTCTGCGCGACCGTGAACTCGGCAAACTCATCGTCCCCATCATCCCGGACGAGGGCCGCACCTTTGGCCTGGATACCCTCTTCCGTCCCTTCGGCATTTATTCGCATCCAGGTCAGCTCTACGAGCCGGTCGACAAAGACACCCTTACCTATTACAAAGAAGCCAGAGACGGCCAGGTCCTCGAAGAAGGCATCACCGAAGCGGGCTCCATGGCCTCGTTCATCGCCGCGGGCACCGCCTATGCCACCCACGGCGTCAATACCATTCCCTTCTATATTTATTATTCCATGTTCGGTCTGCAGCGCATCGGCGACCTGATCTGGTTGGCCGGCGATATCCGCTGCCGGGGATTTCTGGTCGGAGGCACGGCGGGCCGCACCACCTTGAGCGGCGAAGGTCTGCAGCACAGCGACGGCAACAGCCACTTGCTCGCCTATCCCGTCCCCAACCTGATGGCCTACGACCCGGCCTTTGCCTATGAAATAGCCGTCATCATCCGCGACGGCATCCGGCGGATGTACGAGGAACAGGAGGATATTTTCTACTACCTGACCGTGGAAAACGAAACCTATCCTATGCCGCCCATGCCCGCAGGGGTGGAAGAAGGCATCCTCAAAGGCATGTACCGCTTCAAACCCTCCGCCAGGAAAAGAGCCAAACTGAAAGCACACCTCTTTGGCAGCGGCGCCATCCTCAACAAGGCCCTCGAAGCCCAGGAAATCCTCGAGCAAAGCTACAATGTGGCAGCGGATGTATGGAGCATAACCAGCTTCAAGGAACTGCATCGCAACGGCCTCGAAACCGAGCGCTGGAATCGCATGCATCCCGGCGAAGCGCCCAGAACCTCCTTTATCGGCGAATGCCTCAACGACCAGCGCGGGGTTTTTATCATCGCCTCCGACTATGTCAAGGCCCTGCCCGAATCCATTGCCCGCTGGTTTCCCCGGCCCCCCATTTCCCTGGGGACGGATGGTTTTGGCCGCAGCGAGGGCAGAGAGGCCCTGCGGGATTTCTTCGAAGTCGATGCTCGATTTATCGTTCTGGGAGCCCTGAACGCCCTGGCTCAAGAAGGTCAACTGGACTGCGGCGTGGTCAAAAAAGCGATGAAGGATCTGGACATTGATCCCGAAAAGGCCGACCCCACGCTCATTTGAGTACCCTGGAACAATACCTTGCACCTGAAAGCGCGCTTTTTAAATTGGCAAAGGACCCCTAATGGCGGTCGAATTTAAACTCCCGGATCTAGGCGAAAACATCGAGAGCGGCGAGGTGGTCAGCATTCGCGTCGCCGTGGGCGAATCCCTCAAAGAAGACCAGCCCATTATCGAGCTCGAAACCGACAAGGCCGTCATTGAAGTGCCCTCGTCCATCAGCGGCACCATCGCCCGGATACACATCGAAGAAGGCGAACAGGTCCGCGTTGGCCAAACCATACTCACCGTCGACGCGGCGGAGACCGCCCCGGCGGACCCGACGCCGGAGCCTGAGCCAGAGTCTCCTCCTTTGAGCGGGGAAAAGATCCCGGCCCGGCCGCGGCCAGCAGCTGATTCCTCCCCCGAACCGGTACCCGCGGCGCCGTCCGTCCGCCGCCTGGCACGCGAAATCGGCATCGACATCACCCAGGTCACAGGTTCCGGTCCCGGGGGCCGCATCTCCGAAAAAGACGTAAAGGCCCACACCCGCCAGCTCAACACGGCCGGCCCGGCCGCGGCCACCCCTACACCCGGCCCGCCCCTGCCCGATTTCAGCCAGTGGGGCGAGATCCGGCGCGACCCCATGAGCAATGTGCGCCGCGTCACCGCCGAGCGCCTGGACCAGGCCTGGTCGACGATTCCACACGTCACCCAGTTCGACAAAGCCGATATCACCGACCTGGAAGGCTGGCGCAAGAAGTTCGGCAAGAAGGCCGAAGCGGCCGGCGGCAAACTGACCCCCACTGCCATCATCCTCAAGGTCGCCGCCGCGGCCCTGAAGGCTTTTCCGCGGTTCAATGCCAGCATCGATATGGCCGGCCGCGAAATCGTCTACAAGCAGTACTGCCACATCGGCGTGGCCGTGGACACCGACCGCGGACTCCTGGTTCCGGTGGTGCGCGACGTGGACCAGAAGAACATCATTGAACTGGCCGTCGAACTGGGCCAGATCGCGGTGAAAGCGCGCGAGCGCAAGCTGGAGCCCGCGGATATGCAGGGAGGCTGCTTCACCATCAGCAACCTGGGCGGCATCGGCGGCACCGGCTTTACCCCCATCGTCAATGCGCCCGAGGTTGCCATTCTGGGCGTGGCTCGGGGAAGCCACGAACCCGTGTTCACCGATGGGAGCTTCGCGCCCCGGCTGATGATGCCGCTGGCGCTCTCGTACGACCACCGTCTGATCGACGGCGCCGATGGGGCCCGCTTCCTGCGCTGGATAGCCGAGGCCCTGGAGAATCCCTTTCTGCTGGTCCTGGAAGGCTGAAATCAAACCGAAAAGACCATGAAAAAAACCCAGTTAGCAGTCATCGGCGCCGGTCCAGGCGGATACGTCGCCGCCTTTAAAGCCGCCGATCTGGACCTGGAGGTAGTCCTGATTGACCTGGAAAGCGATCCGGGCGGGGTCTGCCTCTATCGCGGCTGTATCCCATCTAAGGCCCTCCTGCACGTGGCCGGGCTTCTCAGCGAAACCCGGGAAGCCGAAAACCGGGGCATCGACTTCGACCCGCCCCGGATCGACCTGGCGCGGTTGAACACCTGGAAGGAAAGCGTCATCGCCAAGATGACCGGAGGTCTTGGAACCCTGGCCAGGCGTCGCAAGGTCCATCTCATCCAGGGCCGCGCCCGCTTCCTCGACGCCGGGACCCTGCGCATTCACGATACTCAGGGCGGCGAAGAGGACCTGGGTTTCGAACACGCGATCCTGGCCACCGGCTCGCGCCCGGCCACCATCCCCAGCCTCGCCGCGGACAGCCCCCGGGTCCTGGACTCGACCAGCGGCCTGGAATTGCCGGATATCCCCGAGACCTTGCTGGTGATCGGCGGCGGCTACATTGGTCTCGAGTTGGGCACGGTCTACGCGGCCCTGGGGACCCGGGTCTCGCTGGTAGAAATGACCGCGGGCCTGATCCCCCCGGCCGACCGCGATCTGATCAAACCCCTGGAGACGCGCCTGAGGCAGCGCTTCGAGCAGATCCTGCTCAACACCAAAGTGTTAAACATGAAGGAAACTAAAGATGGCATCGGAGTCCGCCTTGAGGAAGCGGACGGCAAACAGACGCACAACACCTTTGCAAAGGTCCTGGTGGCGGTGGGGCGGCAGCCCAACACCGAGGATCTGGGCCTGGAGAACACCCGGGTGCGGCTGGACGCCAAAGGCTTCGTCCAGGTGGATGTCCGGCGCCGCACGGACGAGCCGAGCATTTACGCCATCGGCGACATCGCCGGCGAACCCATGCTGGCCCACAAGGCCTCCCACGAAGGGGCCGTGGCCGCCGAAGCCATCGCCGGGCACAAGGTGGCCTTTGAACCCAACGCCATTCCGGCCGTGGTCTTCACCGACCCGGAGATCGCCTGGTGCGGCCTTACCGAATCCCAGGCCCAACAAGAAAACCGCCCCGTCGAAGTCGCCCGCTTTCCCTGGACGGCATCGGGCCGCGCCACTACCCTGGACCGCAACGACGGCCTCACCAAGCTGATCATCAACCCCCAGACCAGGCGCATCCTCGGGGTCGGCATAGTCGGCGCCGGCGCCGGCGAACTGATCGCCGAAGGCGTGTTGGCCGTGGAAATGGCCGCCCTGGCCGAGGACCTGAAGTTGAGCATCCACCCCCATCCCACCCTCTCGGAAACCCTGGTGGAAGCCGCCGAAATGTTCTTTGGCACCAGCGCCCACCTCTACGCACCCAGAAAGGACTGAAGGGCTTTCAGCAAAGAACAGTTCCGGCAAGCCGTCTTAGCCACCAACCCGAGCGCCGGACGGCACTTCCCGCCCAACCCTTTCTAGACGCAACCCTGGCGGCAAGAGCTTTAGCCGCAGTGTAACTTCTGGATGACTCGCCCTTGTTTGACAGCCAACATGCTTTTGTTTAATTTAGCCATTTTTAATAGCCAGTACTTCACGAAATACCCGTACCTATTTGGACCTCAAGGCCGGGAGGGGATGTTGCCGGCGGCGTTTTATGGGGGAGTGGAGCGGAGAAAAAGGGGCTCTGAGACTCAGGCCTGCCTGGGGAGGTGACGAGGGGCAAGAGCGCCCTGGGCATCATAAAACGCCAGAGGCACAAGCCCCGCCCGCCGATTCCGTGAAGTACTGATAGTTGGAAAACTTTCGCCACAAACCGACCTCTTCGTTCGCGTTGCGCTTCATGGATCAATTTCTAGGCCTCATCCAGCAGGAGATGGAAATCTTTGAGCAACGCCTGGACAAGGCCCTGCAATCCGACGTGGAACTGGTGCACGAGGTAGCCCGGTACATGTCCACGGTCAAAGGCAAACGCCTCCGACCGGCCCTGGCCCTCATGTGCGCCAAGGCGGCGGGCTCCTGGGACGAGCGCATCATCGATGGGGCCGTGGTCGTCGAGATGATTCACGCGGCGACCATGATTCACGACGATGTGGTCGACTCGGCTGCCACCCGGCGCGGCAAGGCCTCGGTGAACTCCGTATGGAGCAATCAGATAGCCGTGCTCATGGGAGATTTTCTTCTGTCTCGCGCGCTGTGTATTCTGGTCGATCTAGGCGACCTCATGGCCTTGCAGACGTTATCTCGCGCTACTGAACGCCTGAGCCAGGGCGAGATCTTCGAGATTCAGATCGGCCGGCAAACCGATACCCGCGAGGATTCTTATTTCGGCATGGTCGGCGACAAAACCGCCTCGCTGGTCGCCGCCTCCTGTAAGATAGGCCCCATACTGGTCGGAGCGTCCGGGGAGGTCGTAGAGGCCATGGGACAGTACGGG
Organism: Candidatus Latescibacterota bacterium; assembly: GCA_965219385.1. GTDB lineage: Bacteria > Latescibacterota > UBA2968 > UBA8231 > UBA8231 > CBDCNM01. Next base: position 1,105,734 of record CBDCNM010000002.1, read on the forward strand.
GAATCCCTGGGCAAGGCCTTTCAGATTGCCGACGATATCCTCGACCTCACCGGCGACGCCCATACCATGGGCAAACCCGTGGGCCACGACCTGCGCGAAGACAAGATAACCTTGCCCCTGATCCACGCCCTGGCCGCCGCTCCGGAAGCGGAGTGCCAGGCCATGGAATCCCTGCTCCGACAAGAGAACAAGAACGAAGCCGATTGTCGGCGGATCGTTCGCTTTGTCGAACAATACAAGGGGGTGAGCGCTGCCAGTGAGATTGCCCGGAAATACGGAACCCGTGCCTATCAATGCCTGGAGGTACTGGAGCCCTCACCGGCCCGCACCGCACTGGAACTGGCGGTGCGACTGGTCGTGGAGCGCAACAACTAGAGTGGTGCGAGAAGGCTGCTTAGGGGTAGCAATTTGGTAGAGCTTCCTGGTGTATGAAGGCCCGCATTCTCCTGGCCATAATCGGCCTGGGATGGATCCTGTTTTTTCTCCCGCGGGCGGATGTTGCCGTGCCTGTTGTCGAAGCGCATCTGGCCATGGGCACCTTGGTCACCCTCAAGCTCTACATGGCCGAAGAAGAAGCCCGGCCCCTGGCGCGCCTAGCTTTTGCGGAAATCGACCGCATAGACTCTCTGATGAGCCACTATTCCCCGATCAGCGAGTTGAGCCGAATCAACCAATGGGCCGCTGCGGACAGGGTGTTGTGCTCGGCGGAATTGTGCCGTGTCCTGGAACGCTCGCTATACTTTGCCCGGCGTTCTGGCGGCGCTTTTGACATCACCATAGGGGCCCTGACGCACTTGTGGAATTTTCCGGAGGCCCTGTCGCCGCCGGCGGCGACAGCGCTCGACTCGGCCCTGGCCCTGGTCGGCCACCATTACCTGGAGTTGCAGGATTGCCAGGTGCGCTTGTCGCGCCCTGGAATCCAGATGGACCTGGGGGGTGTGGCCAAGGGATTTGCCGTAGATCGGGCGGTAGCCGCCCTGCGAGAGGCCGGGGTTTCCCGTGGTCTGATCAACGCCGGCGGCGATGTCCGTTTCTGGGGCGAAAAACCGGATGGTCGCCCCTGGTGCCTTGGCGTGCAGCACCCGCGTGATCCCGACCAGTTGATCCGGGTCGAAGACCTGCGGCTGGCGGCCCTGGCCACCTCCGGAGATTACGAACAGTCTTTCGAGTATGAAGGCGAAAGTTTTCACCATCTTCTCGATCCAGAAACGGGGTATCCGGCCCGCAGGTCCGTCAGTGCTACGGCGTGGGCCCAAAGCGCCATGGATGCGGATATCCTTTCCACCGCGGTCTTTGTCCTGGGTCCGGAACAGGGCATCGATTGGGTCGAGTCCATGTCCGAGACCGAGGCTCTGGTCTTTTTCGAAAAGGATGGACAACTGGAATATCGGGCCTCCAGCAAGGTGGCTAAAAGCCTCCGCTTCACCCACAAGGGCGCTGTGGATTGTTCTTTCTGAACATCATACCCGACTTTCATCTACAAAGGTGTGTAGAACATGACGCGAAACTGGAAACCTTTGCTGATCGTGGCGCTGATTCTCATCGCCGCATACTACCTGTATCCCAGTATCCAGTTTTATGGCATGCCCGAGGCAGAAAAGACCGCCATGGAACAAAACTCGCCGGCTGCCCTGGACGATCTCCACAAACGCTCCCTCAATCTGGGCCTGGATCTCCAGGGTGGTATCCACCTGGTGATGGAGGTCGACCTGAGCAAACTGCCCGAAGAAGAAGCCGTGGACGCAGTGGCCCGGACCCGCGAGGTCATCCGCAACCGCATCGACCAGTTCGGCGTGGCCGAGCCGACCATCCAGCAACAGGGCGCGAATCGCATCATCGTGGAATTGCCCGGCGTCCAGGATGTGGAACGCGCCAAAGGCCTGATCGGCAAGACCGCTCGTCTCGAATTCAAGCTCCTGCCGCCCAGCGACGAGCGCCAGCGTCTCCTTTCCCGCATCAATGCGGCTTTGAGCAAGGGTGAGGCGGCGGACAGCACTGCAAAAGACCCAACAAAGATCGAAGAGGAAGAAGGAAGCCTCTTCGAAGAAGCCGAAGAAGGAAGCCTCTTCGAAGAGACCGAAGAAATAGAAGAAGTCGCCCCGTTCGCATCCATGCTCATCCCCGTCAGAGGCGGAGCAGACATCGGCATCCCGATCCGGGACCTTCCCCGGGTGAAGCACCTGCTGCGGGATCCCCGCGCCCAGGCTCTGATCAACGAGGAGGTGGAATTCCTCTTTTCCAGCAAAGCCGAGGGCCCCGTGGGCAATAAATACTACATCCTCTACCTGGTCTACAAAGAGTGGCAGATGACCGGCGATATGCTCCAGGACGCCCGGGTCTCCATGGGCCAGGACATCCAGTCCATGGGACAGCCCATCGTCAATTTCGAAACCACGGACGAAGGGGTCGAACTCTTCCGTCGCATAACCGGCCGCCACGTCGGCGAACGCCTGGCCATCATCCTGGACGGCGCGGTGTACTCGGCGCCGACCATCCAGAACCGCATCCCCAACGGCAGCGGCATCATCACGGGCAGTGGCACCCAGGAAGAGGCCCAGGATCTGGCCATCGTCCTGCGCGCCGGTGCCCTGCCGACCAATGTAGAGATCATCGAAGACCGCACGGTGGGCCCCTCGCTGGGACGCGATTCCATCGAGCAGGGCAAAACCGCGGCGCTCATCAGCATGGTGCTGGTGGCCCTTTTCATGATCCTCTACTACCGCCTCGCCGGGGTCCTTGCCGATGTGGCCCTGGGACTCAACATCCTCTTTGTCATGGCCGTCCTGTCGGGCTTCCACGCCACCCTGACCCTGCCCGGCATAGCGGGTATTATCCTGACCATCGGCATGGCCGTGGACGCCAACGTACTCATTTTCGAGCGCATCCGCGAAGAGTTGCGCAAAGGCAAAACCGTGCGAGCGGCCATCGACAGCGGCTACAGCAACGCCCTTTCCGCCATCGTCGACGCCAATGTCACCACCTTCCTGGTGGGCGTAGTGCTCTACGAGTTCGGCACGGGCCCGATCCGCGGTTTTGCGCTCACCCTCTGCATCGGCATCCTCTCCAGCCTGTTTACCGCCTTCTTCGTCACCCGCACCATATTCGATCTGATCGCCCGTCAGACTCGAGCCCAGACCCTGAGCATCGGTCCGGTGGGCCTGCTTGCCAATATGAAAATTGCCTTCCTGTCCATGCGCAAGCTGGGCTTTGGGGTATCGACCGGCGTCGTGTTGCTGGGCCTGGTCTCCATTGTCGCCATCAACGGTCTGAGCCCGGGTATCGACTTTGCCGGCGGTACGCTCCTGGAACTACATTTTGATCCGCCGGTGAAAATCGAGGATCTGCGCAAGGAAATGGATCAGCTGGATCTTGGTTCCGCCGAAATCAAAGAATTCGGCACTCCCAACGATATCCTGATCCGCGTGACCCAGACCCAGACCGGAACTGATTTGGCCGATGGCATCAAAAAGGTCATCAGGGCCGGATTCGGCAGCCATATCCAGGACGAGCTGGAATGGATGCGACGCGAGGAAAAGGTAGGGCCCAATATCGGCGAAGAGCTGAGCGAAGCTGCGGTGCGCGCCGTGCTGGTCTCCCTGCTCCTGATCCTGATCTACATGGCCTGGCGCTTTCACCGCTTTCTCTACGGCATTGCTGCGGTCGCGGCCCTCTTTCACGACGTCTTGATCACCCTGGGACTGCTCTCTTTGCTGGACGTAGAGATCACCCTGGCGGTGGTGGCGGGTCTGCTGGCCATTGTGGGGTACTCCCTGAACGACACCATCGTCGTCTTCGACCGCATCCGCGAAAACCTGAACATGCGCCGCCAGGACAGCTTTGCCGGCCTCCTGAACCTGAGCATCAACGACTGCTTGAGCCGTACCATGATCACCTCGCTGACCACCCTGATGGCCGTCCTGGTGTTGATGATCTGGGGTGGTGAAGTCATCAGGGACTTTACCATCACCTTGATGATCGGCATCCTGGTGGGTACCTACTCCTCGATATTCATCGCCAGTCCCGTGCTCTTCTACGGCCAGGAGCGCGCCGCCAAGAAGGAGCGGATCAAGTAAGAGAGAGACCGTGAAGAACTTCGTGGTCTGCATTATCATCCTGGTGCTGGGCGTGCTGGGCCCGCAGCAGGACCCGAAGTTTGAACCGGTATGGGCCCTGGGGCTGCTCATGCTGCTGGCCTTTTTGTGTCAGCAACTCGCTCTCCATCTGCGCCTCCCCGCCTTGGTCGGCTGGATCGGAGCCGGCCTAATCCTCGGCCCGAGCTGCTTGCAGACATTACAACCTGCTCAATTTGCCTCCCTGCGCTTGGCGCACACCCTCGCCGCCGTGTGGGTCGGCTTTTTCGTAGGCACGGAATTTTTCTGGCCGCGCGCACAAAAGGCATGGCGGGTACCCGGAGCCATCGCTCTAACCACGCTGGCCATTTTCCTGTTCATCGCCGTCGCCACCGGCTCCATAGCCCACTTGCCGGGTTGGCTGGCGGTCCTGATTGCCGCACTCGCCACGCTGTGGGGTCCTTTCGCAGTCTGGTCCCTGCAACGCGCCAGGGGCCATGTCCTCAGCGTGGGCATCGTGGGCAATGGCTTCAGCCTGATCATCTTGAGCGCGGTCCTGGTCTTCCTGTACCTGCAGAGGTTTTTGCCGCCTCAGGCCCTGCACCTGACAGGCCGGCTCTGGCTCTCTTTGCTGACAGGGGGACTTGGCGCCGAAATCCTGTGGCGCCTCAAGGTGTTTACCACTCCGGTCCACACCCTCCTGCCCGTGCTCTTTTCCAGCTTTGCCATAGCCGCTTTGCTGTTGACTCAGCTGCAACTCTATGCCTTGCCCTGCGGACTTGCCGCCGGCCTCGTCCTAGTCTGGCGCAAGGGACGGACCCTAGAGACACAGCGGGTCCTGCAATTCATGCGCCCCATGGCATTCGCCATCTTTTTCGCCCTGGTGGGAGCCACCATCGATTTGCGGATTCTATGGCCGGTTCTGGACGGCTTCTACCAGATCCTGGTAATCCAGCTTCTCGTCCTCCTCTTCCTGCGCGGTCTGGTCCCGACTTTCTGGCCCCAATTTCCCACCATCCAACCAGCCCCCCCCAAACACATCGGCTGGCTCCTCCTGCCCAAGGGCGCCCTGCTCTTCGAACTGGTTTATCACCCCCGGAATGGCCTGGTGGAACTGCTGAGTGGTAGACCTGCCCGTCTGCTGCACCAGGTGCTCCTGGCCGATATTCTGGTGCACCTCCTGGTCTTTGCGATTCTGGCGGCCATTGCCTGGCACCTGTCCCAGTCGTCCTCCCCACCAGATACCGGGGAACAGGAGGAGCCGGCAACAAGGCCGGCCCTGACCACCACCTGATTGTGCAGAATCTCTGTGCTGTGTATATTTAAAATTTCTGGAAGTTTTGAAATTTTATGGAGACAATCCAAAAAAACTGGGAAACCCTCCAGGAACGCCTGGCGCGGGCCGTGGAACGGGTGGGGCGCAATCCCCGGGAAATCACGGTAGTGGCCGTCACCAAGACCCGCACGCCAGCGGAGATCGAGGCCGTTTTCCGCAGTGGTATCCACATCGTGGGCGAGAACCGAATCCAGGAGGCCGAGGCCAAAAAAGACCAGGTAGCCGTTGCGGCACAATGGCACCTTGTGGGCCATCTACAGACCAACAAGGCCCCCAAAGCCGTGGCCCTCTTCGATATGGTACAATCCGTGGACAGCCTCCGGATAGCCGAAGCCCTGAATGTCCGGGCGGCTCGGGCCGGACGCGTCCTGGACATCCTGGTGCAGGTCAATACCTCGGGCGCAGCCCACCAGGCGGGTGCATCACCGCACGAGTTACAGGACCTGGTAGCGCAACTCGCCGCCCTGTATCCTCACCTGCGGATTCAGGGCCTGATGACCATCGGCGCCCTGAGCGAGGACGAATCCGCGGTGCGCTCTTGCTTTGCCCGGTTGCGCGGTTTGCGGGATCAACTTGTGTCGGCATCCATCGACGAGGTGGAGATGAAATATCTGTCCATGGGCATGAGCGGAGATTTCGAGTTGGCCATTGCCGAAGGCGCCAATATGCTGCGCCTGGGCACTTCGCTTTTTGGCCCGCGTCCGACCTGAACTCAAACCAAGGAGGATAGACCCCCAGTGTTTGACAGCAGCAATTTCATGGACGGGGTAATCGGGATAATCGTCCACCTGCTGGACATCTACAAGTGGATCGTCATCATCCGGGTGTTGCTTTCCTGGATAAACCTGGATCCCTACAATCCGATCGTCCAGTTTCTGCGCAGCATCACCGATCCGGCCATCGAAGGACTGCGGCGCTTTATGCCAAACCTCCTGTGGTCTACCGGCGTTGATTTTACCCCGCTGGTATTGATAGTTTTGCTCCAGGTCGCCATTATGTTTTTTGAAAGCATTCACTTCTGAAGATGCACCCATGGATACAACCAGCAGATCCGACCGGCCGCGTTTTGCCGAGGTTTCCGCTCAGACCGACTTTCCCCGTCGAGAGGAAGAGATCCTGCGCTTCTGGAAAGAGGGCGGTCTGTTCGAAAAGTCGGTGGAAAATCGGCCCGCGTCCAGGTCCTTCATCTTCTACGACGGTCCGCCCTTCGCCAGCGGCCTGCCGCACTACGGCCACCTCCTGGCGTCCATCATCAAGGATGTGGTGCCGCGCTACTGGACCATGCGCGGCTATCGGGTCGAGCGCCGTTTCGGCTGGGACTGCCATGGTCTGCCGGTCGAAAACGAGGCCGAGCAACAACTGGGCCTGGGCTCCCGGCGCGACATCCTGGCCCATGGCATCGATCGCTTCAACGAGTCGTGCCGCGACCTGGTACTGCGGTTTACCGCCGAGTGGCAGCAGTTCATTCAACGCGTCGGTCGCTGGGTCGACTGGTCCAACCAGTACCGCACCATGGACCCCGAGTTCATGGAGTCGGTGTGGTGGGTGTTCAAGTCGCTGTGGGACAAAGGCCTGATCTACGAAGGCTACAAATCCCTGGCCTACTGCCCCCGCTGCGCCACCCCGCTGTCGAACTTCGAGGTGAATCAGGGGTATCAGGAGGTTCAGGACCCCTCCATCACGGTGCGCTTCAAGGTGCGCGATACCGAGAACACCTCCATCCTGGCGTGGACCACCACCCCGTGGACCCTGCCCTCGAACATGGCCCTGGCCGTGGGCCGCGATATTCCCTATGTGCGGGTAGCGCTACGCGACGGCGAGCAGCTCATCGTGGCCAAATCCCTCTTCGAACAGATCTTCCAAAAACACAAAGACGGTATCGCCCAGGTCCAGGACCTGTCCGTCGAAGGGTTGTTGGCAATGCACTACGAGCCGCTCTTCGACTACTTTGCCGACAGGCGGGACCAGGGCGCCTTCCGCGTGGTTGCCGCCGATTTCGTCTCCACCGAAGAAGGCACCGGCATCGTCCACATCGCCCCCGGGTTTGGCGAGGACGACCACTTGCTGGGCCGGCGGGAAGGCATTCCAGTGGTGTGCCCGCTCGATGAGGACTGCTGTTTCACCCACGAGGTCGGCGACTACCAGGGACAGTTCGTCAAGGAAGCGGACAGCCCCATCATCCGCCAGCTGCGGCAGAGCGGCCAGCTCTTTGCCGAGGGCTCCCTGGTACACAGCTATCCGTTCTGCTGGCGCTGTGAATCACCGCTCATCTACCGGGCCATCTCGACCTGGTTCGTGGATATCCAAAAGATCAAGGACCGCATGGTAGCCGCCAACCAGCAGATCTGGTGGGTTCCCGAGCACATCAAGGACGGCCGCTTCGGCAAAGGGCTCGAAGGGGCGCCCGACTGGTCCATCAGCCGCAACCGCTACTGGGGCACCCCGCTGCCGGTCTGGCGCAACCAGGAAACCGGTGAGACCGTATGCCTCGGCAGCCGTGCCGAGCTGGAACAGCACTGCAACCATCCGGTCGAGGATCTGCACAAGCACGTAATCGATCCGATCGAAATCCCCAGTGCCGACGGCAACACCACCCTCAGACGCATCCCCGAGGTCCTGGACTGCTGGTTCGAATCGGGTTCCATGCCCTATGCTCAGAGCCACTATCCCTTCGAGAACAAAGACTTCTTCGAGGACAACTTCCCGGCGGATTTCATCTCCGAAGGCCTCGACCAGACGCGGGGCTGGTTCTACACCCTCACGGTACTGGGCGCCGCGCTTTTTGACAAGCCGTCCTTCAAAAACTGCATCGTCTCGGGTATGCTGCTGGCCGCAGACGGTCGCAAGATGAGCAAGCGGCTCAAGAACTACCCCGAGCCGACCGAGATGCTCGACCACTACGGAGCCGATGCCCTGCGGCTCTACCTGCTCAATTCGGCGGCTCTCAAGGCCGAGGAGATGCGGATGACCGAGAGCGGCATCAAAGAGAGCCTGCGTTCGGTCATCATCCCGCTGTGGAATGCTTACAGCTTCTTTGTCACCTATGCCAATATCGACGACTGGTCCCCGGACCAAGCCCGCAACCTCGAGACCAACCACCGCCTGGACCGCTGGATCCTCTCGGAACTCCAGACCCTGACCCACAACATCAACCTCGAGATGGAGGCCTACCGACTCTACCAGACCGTGCCGGCCATGGTCGAATTTGTTGAGAAGTTGACCAATTGGTACATCCGCCGCAGCCGGCGGCGTTTCTGGAAATCCGAAGACGACGCCGACAAGGCCTCGGCCTATGCTACCCTTTACCAGGTCCTGGTGCAATTCGTCAAAACCCTGGCTCCGGTCCTGCCCTTTATCACCGAAACCATCTACCAGAACCTGGTGCGCACCTTCGATCCCCAGGCCCCCGAAAGCGTGCACCTGTGCGCTATGCCCCAGGCCGACGAAGCCAAGCGCGACCTCGAACTCGAAGAACAGATGGACCTGGCCACCCGCGCGGTGGTGCTGGGGCGCTCCCTGCGCAGCAAGCACCACCTGAAAATCCGCCAGCCGCTCAAGCGCCTCTTGCTCCTGCCGCCCGACGAACGCAGCCGCGTGGAACTGGAGGACATGACCGACCTGATCGGCGATGAGTTGAACATCAAGGATGTGGTTCTGGTCGAGGATGAAAACTCTATAAGCCAGATTTCCTACAAGGCCAATTTTCGCGTCCTGGGTCCCCGCTTCGGCAAGCGCATGAAAGAGGTGGCCGCCCGCATCCAGCGGCTGACGCCCGAAGATTTAAAGCTCCTGAACGCCGGTGAAAAAATCGCGGTTGCCGACGGCGAAATCGGCCTGGAGGACATAGAAATCCAGCGCCGGGAAAAAGAGGACGTGGTCGTGGCGGTGGACAACAATCTGTGCGTCGGCCTGGACACGCACCTGAACCCTGTCCTGATCATGGAGGGCCGGGCGCGCGAATTCGTCAACCGGGTACAGAACATGCGCAAGGAGGCCGGTCTGGACGTGGCGGATCGCATCCACCTCTGGACCCGGAGCAGTCCGGCCCTGGAACAGGCCATCGAGGCACACAAGGACTACATTGCCGCCGAGACCCTGGCTCTGGACCTGCAGGTGGGCGCCTTGGCCGACGATCTTCTCTTGCGCCGGGAATGGCAGGTGGATGGCGAGCCCTGCATCATCGGCCTAAAGAAAGCCTAGTAAGACGCGATGTGTGACTTTTAAAATTCGACCCGCCCGTCAAGGTCCAGCGGTTTTCGTTTCAGGCGTATATTGAGCCATACGCAGATCGAATGGGTCCGTATTTTTGTCGTCCATAGGCTCTGTAAACGCCAGGCATCGCGCATCTAGGGAAATTCAGCATAAAGGAGGACCAGAATGAACCTGGTAAAACGTTTCCTACCCATTATCGGCCTGGTGGTGGGGTTGCTCTGTGGCGCCGAGGCACAGGAAAGCGAAAGGATCTATCCCTTCTTCGAGTTGACCGACGCGGACCTGGCCCAGATTGACGTGACCGATGGCTCGATCAACGAGTGGGTCGACCTGCTGGGCGAACCCACTCTGACCCCCCTGGACTTTCAGACCCGTCCCGAGCCGGGCCTGTATGATCCGGCGGATATGGATTACCGCGTCTGGCTGGCCTGGCACGGGGCTACCCATCGTATTTATGTGGCGGTCGAGCGCGCTGATGATATATATATCAATAAGTATGAATATGATGGAAGGATCTCCTCATGTATTTGGATGACGAACCATGATTCTTCGGTAGGATTCAGAGTGGACGGCGACGGCAGCGGCGGGCCATACGCCTTCTTGGGCTTGGGCGATGGGGCCTATGACAGCGCAGAAGGCCGGCGGCAGCTGTTTCAACAGGCTCAAGCGTACAGGATCCTGGGTGAAATCTTCGGCGGCGGCTCCCATGTATGCATGTGGGCTCAGGTTATAGGCGACGAAGAAGATTGGTTTCAGCAGCCGCCGTATGCGGAGGGGGGTGGGGCTTCTTTCGGGGCCAATCCCACGCTATCGGTGACTGAATTTTATGTGACACCCTTCGATCGGTTGATTTGGGACCGTCCGGCGGAGAGTGTGGTGTCGGCGTTGTCGCGTGGCTATCTGATCGGGTTTACCCTGTCAATTCTAGATTATGACACTAGAGTTGGTGAGCGGGAAAGCGGGCATGTCCTTGTGGGCCAGGACTACTTTCAGGACCGCTCGTCGTCCGATGCATTGACCTCCGACCACTTCGCCCGGGGGTTGCTGGTGGGCCCTGGGGGTGAGCTCCCCGACTCAGCGGTGGAGAGTCTCACCTGGGGCCGCATCAAGGCGACCTTTGTCCGGTGAGGTGCAAGATCGAGGGCCATGCAACCTAAGAGAAGACCCCGATGAGAACAGGAAAGCTTTCCCTACCCATTATCGGCCTGGTTATGGGGCTGCTGCGTGGCGCCGAGGCGCAGGAAAGCGAAAGGGTCTATCCCTTCATCGAGTTGACCGACGCGGACCTGGCCCAGATTGACGTGACCGATGGCTCGATCAACGAGTGGATCGGCCTGCTGGGCGAACCCACCCTGACCCTCCTGGACTTTCAGGCCGGTCCCGCGGGGTATGATCCGGCGGATATGGATTACCGCGTCTGGCTGGCCTGGCACGGAGCCACCCAGCGCCTCTATGTGGCCGTCGAGCGCTCGGATGATATATACAATAACGCGATGTGTGACTTTTAAAATTCGACCAGTCTAATCTAGTAAATTAGTCGGGTAGCCGGGAGATGTCACCACCTCCCGGCCCCCTAAGAACCGTGCGTGCGACTTTCACCGCACACGGCTCAAGCAGACGGCTTCTCTTCACCGTAGTGAAGTCCTATGTTGGTCCACCTCAGATCATTGACCTTACGGTCTCCAGGGTCTGCTTACCGACGTGTTCCTCGGTATCTGAGCATCCCCCTGGATTGGTGATCTTTGCGGTCCTTCATGGTCCGTCCACCGGTTGCGCGTCAGCACCCTTTCGGGTTGGGTATTGCCCTATCTGGCGGGTTATGATTTCCCCTTGCCTTTCAGCAGCCAGCTTTCGCTTCTTGCAACATCCTGTTCCCACTGAGGATTTAGCCCTTCCTTACGATCGGGTTACTGGTGTAGCCAGACCTCATTGGGGTTTCGCTTTTCCGCATGAGTGAGATACGACCGGGTTAGGAGCCTACTCCTACTATACGCCGGAGTCTGTGGTGTGCGCTCAGGGGCTAAGATACTCCCCTTGTCACTTCCGTGACCAAGACTCTTTGAACAGTCTTTTTCACATTTGACCCAATACTACCGCATCAGCCACATTTCGGCAGCTAACTTTTACGATGCTTACGTAGATTCACTTCCGTTCTCCATACTGGTCTTTGCCTTGCCCTGTATTGATTTGTGGCTATCTTTATATTAGGCTTTTCGCCTCTTGTTTCAGACCCCCCCGTTACCAGGGACGCAAGAGAGACTGGCAATTAACCTGCACACTGGTTAAAGAATCATTAACTGCTTTATTTTACTCAAGTTATGCGACTTTAAGCTCACACTCAAAGTAAAGTTGTACCGAAAAGCCGGAGACCGTTTATTTATGAACAAGCAAGATCTGGAATACTTCAAAACCCTGTTGCTGGAAAAACGGGCCGAGGCCACCAGCACCCTGGCGGAATTCGAGCGCATGGCGCGCACCGAAGCTGCCCAGGAAGCCTCTGAAGACCGCTCTGCCTACTCCCTGCACATGGCCGATCGGGGCACTGATGCCATGGAGCGCGAGAAATCCCAGCTCTTCGCCCAGCGCAGCGGCGATTACATGGAATACCTCGAAGAAGCCCTGGATCGCATCGCGGACGGCACCTTTGGCTCCTGCCGGGTCTGCGGCCGGGAGATCAGCCGGGCGCGTCTGGAGGCCGTGCCCACGGCCACCCGGTGCATTACCTGCAAAGAAAAGGGAGAGACCGGATCCTCTTGAAGGTGCTCTGGCTGATTCCCCTCGCTCTGATTATCGATCAGACTTCCAAGTACGTGGTCGAAAACACCATGACCATGCACGAATCCAAAGAGGTCCTCGGCGACTTTTTCAGACTCACTTATATCCACAACCCGGGCGCCGCCTTTGGCCTGAACATCGGCAGCCCCCTGATCCATACCGTCGTCTCCATTGTCGCGCTCTCGATCCTGGTCTATCTGTTCTGGACCATGCCCAGGCAAAACCGGCTCTTGCGCTTTGCCCTGACCCTGGTTCTGGGCGGCGCCGTAGGCAATATCATCGACCGCTTTCGCCTGGAGGCGGTCATCGATTTTTTCGACTTTGGCATTGGCGCCCTACGCTGGCCGATTTTCAACTTTGCCGACAGCTTTGTCACGGTGGGGATTTTCCTCCTGGCTCTGGGCTACGCCCGCCGCAAGGCGCCTAAGCCGGCCGACCAGGATGCCGGCCCGCGGAACGACCAGCCCCTGGAAAGCTAACAAACTCTGCCGCCATGCAGATCCAGGTCCAGCAGGACACCCCCCAACGCCTAGACCTTTTCCTGAGCCAGCGCCATCCCGAACTGTCGCGCACCCGCGTCCAGAGTCTCATCAAAGAAGGCGCGGTGCGGATAAACGGCCATAACACCCGGGCCAACTACGTGGTTCGTCCCGGGGATCGGATCAGCGTGGAGTTGCCCGAATCCGAGCCGGTGGAAATCGCGCCCGAAAACATCCCCCTCGACATCCTCTTCGAAGACGGGGATCTGCTGGTGCTCGATAAACCGGCCGGCATGACGGTGCACCCGGCTCCGGGTTCGTGGCAGGGCACCCTGGTGAACGCCCTGTTGTTTCACTGCCGCGATCTTTCCGGCATAAACGGAGAGTTGCGGCCGGGCATTGTGCACCGCCTGGACAAGGACACCACCGGCTTGCTGGTGGTGGCGAAAAACGACGCGGCTCACCGCCACCTGGCCGCCCAGCTCGAAGCCCGCCGCCTCGAACGGCGCTACATTGCCCTGGTGTGGGGCCAAGTGCAGGCAGAAGAGGAGCGCATCGATGCCCCCATCGGCCGCCACCCGCGCGATCGCAAGATCATGGCCGTGGTCGAAAACGGCCGCCGGGCCGCCACCCGTTTTGCGGTGGAGAAACGCTTTGCATTCCTGAGTTTGCTGGACCTGAAGCTGGAGACCGGCCGCACCCACCAGATCCGGGTGCACCTGCAGCACATCAATCATCCTGTCTTCGGTGACCCAGACTACGGCGGGCGCAACCGCCTTCACGGCATCCGGCCCGAGTACCGCCGCCGGGCCGAGCACCTGCTCGGGCTGATCCAGCGCCAGGCTCTCCACGCTTGCCGCCTGTGCTTCACCCATCCCAAAACCGACCAGGCCATGAAGTTCGAGTCCGCCCCGCCGGCCGACCTGGCCCGTCTCATCGAAGCAGCCCGTCGCTTGCCATGACCAGAGGAAAAGCCAGGAAGGGGCCGGTTTAAAAATCCCTAGGTAAACCGCACCGCGTGCAAACGCGCTCGTCGCATCTGGAACCGCAGGCGGATCAGCTTGCCGGCCCAGGCGGAAAGATCCGACTCGCCATTCCACGTCACAGTGTGGTGCAAAACATCCCCCGAAATGGGGTCGCTGTCCGCGAAGGTGCGACCGGGAACGCTTGGCGACCCCGACCACTTGGTCTGCGCGGAAGCATCGGCCACCTCGCAGCGAATCCCGCCGCCGAACTGCGTCCAGGCATTCACCTGCAGACGCCCCCCTTCAAAGGTGAATGGCACGGTGGAACACGCCCCCTCGGTCTCGGCTTCCAGGGAGGTGAAGCCGTCCTGCCGCCAGCTGGCCAGACATACATAACCCCGATGGGGCAGGCTCTCATACTGCCCTGGAAACTCGTACTGATTGTGGGTGCAGGGGCGCGGCGCAAGCGGCAGTGAACACTCGCCCGGGCGCAGGGAAATCAAATCGGAACCGGCGTAAATACTGCTTGCAAACCCCCTGCCCGGGTCTCCAAAAGGAATGATCGGTTCGCGGATCGGCCGCTCCCAGTGCCGGCCATCGCGGCTGGTCATCATGTGGATCTCGGTGTCGTCCAGACGGCGCTGATAGAAAGCAGGAAACATCAGATGCGCGTCAGCGTTCGGCCAGGCCACGTAGGAGTTGGCGTAGATATCGGTGTCCGGAGCGTCGTTCACATCCGGGGTGACGATCACCTCCGGCAGGGACCAGCTAGCGAAGTCATCCGTCTCGGCATAGGCAATGGTGCGCAGGGAGCGATGGCCGTGCGTTTTGCCCCTGAAGTAGCCGATGTAGCGCCCCTTCTCAGGGTCGAAACGCACCACGGTATGGGTATCGCTGCCGTAGCCGGAGATCAGGGGTTTCTCCAGGGTTGTGAAGTGCAGTCCGTCGGCGGAGACAGCGCCGTACATGGAGCCCCTTTTGTGCTCGTCGATCCCCAGGGTCAGGAGCTTGTAGCGCTCGTGCGGCGGCGCGCCGGGGTCCTTGAACACCGGAGAGGCATGCCCGGCGTAGACCAGATTGTTGGCGGTCGAGCCGTTGCAGCAAATCGTGCCGATATTCGGTTTCTTCCAGTGGACCCCATCCGTCGACTCGGCGTAGACGAGAAAGTATTCCTTTAAGATATCGTGGGAACCGTCCCCCTCCAGATCCAGACCCTCGCCAAAGTTCATGCTGTACATGCGGTAGAGCCCGTCGTCCTCGAAGATGGTCGCATAGCAGATGAAAAGCCCCTCGCTGGGGGTATCCGGCTCCACCAGCCGCTGGCGGTCGAGGCGTGGGTAGTGGGTGGAAATCCGCACTCCATAGGGCATTTCCAGGGCCGGGTACATCCGCGGCTCCGCGGATTTTTCCTGGTCTTCGGCAGGGTTATAGCGCGCCAGGCCATTGCCCGGCTCGATCAGATCCCAGTCGCTGAAGACGTGATTCTTGTCGCTAAAGTGATACGGCATCCAGTACCTGCCTCCCTTTATTCGTTCCCCCAGGGAAACGATTCCACGTACAAAGACCGCTCTTGCGCGGGCAGGGCGACTCTGGCCCCGTCGCGCCTGGACGAGAGGTGAACGGCAAAGCCGATCTCGGTGGCCCGGCGGACCTGTTCCACATCGCAGGCCGTGCGCCCCCCCGTCCGCACGGCCCGAACCAGGTCCCGCACCATGGCCGCGCCGGCCGGCCAGGGGCCGGTCTCCGCGGGTAGCTCCAGTTTTTCCAGGCCTCCCTCTCCATCCCGCCAGATATAATTCTTCCGGGCATCGTCAAAAAGCAACAAACGCCCGCTTTCCCCTATGACCTCAAAACTCATGCGCGAATTTTCATGTTTCCCATCGGGGGTAAAGTACAGCACAAGCCCATTGGCCAGCCCGATCTGGCCCCGTCCAGGCGGGTCCAGGCGCCGGCGCGAATCCGCGCTCTCACCCGCGACATTGTCCACCAGTCCCCCGACCCACACCGGCTCCAGATCCCCTGCCAGCGCCAGCATGGCATCGTACCAGTGACAGCCGTGATTGATCAGGTTGGGTAGCCCGTAGGCGATCAGGCAGGTGACTTTGCCGATTGGGCCCGCGGCGATCAGGCGGCGCGCCTCCCGATAGCTCTCCACCCAGCGCCGATCCAGAGCCAGAAGCAACGGCACATCCCGACACGCAGCCACGATCCGGTCCGCTTCGGCCAGGCTCGTGGCCAGGGGCTTGTCGCACAGTACGCCTCGCACGCCGGCCCGGACCGCCTGCTCGATCTGCCCGGCGTGCTGGGTCTGGCGCGTGGCAATACACACCAGATCGGGCACTACCTGCTCGATCATCCGCTGGTAATCGTCGTAGGCCGGAACGCGACCCCAGACTCCTTCCCAACAATCCACGAACTGCGTCCGGGTATCTGCTCCGCGGTCGAAGACCGCCGCCACCTGGACCTGCGGCACGGCAGCAAACGCCGCGGCAAAATTGTGACTCCCGGGCGCCGGCTGCACCATGCGATGACAGCCGGCAATGGCCACCCGTAGCTTTTCCGTAGCCCGCTCCACCTTTGTTTTCCTCACTGGTAAATCTGCGTCGTCGGCTTGATGACCAGTTCCGGCACGCAGGCCCGGGGCGGCAGAGCGGCAACGAATAAAGCCGCCGCGGCCAGATCCTCCGGCTGCAGGATCCGCGCCCGGTGCTCGGGGCCGACCGGCTCGGGGCGCAACTCCAAAATCGGGGTCTCGACCTCGCCCGGGCAGATGGCACAGGCCCGAATCCCGTAGTCCATCTCTTCTTCGTTGAGGACGTGGTTCAAAGCCACCATGCCATGCTTGGAAGCCGAGTAGGCGGCGCCTCCCAGCTTGCCGGCGCGCAGCCCGGCGGTCGAGGAGACATTGATGATCAGGCCGTCTTTTTGGTCCCGCATCCCGGGCAGGACCGCGCGGACAAAGTTGAAGGCGCCGGTCAGGTTGACGGCTATGGTGCGATCCCATTCCGCCGGATCCACCTCGGCTATGGTGCGGGGGTTGCTGTTGGTCCCCGCATTGTTGACCAGGATATCGACCGGGCCGAAGACCTCCTCCACCTGCTCGACCACCGTGTGGGCGGCTTCTCGGTCGGCAACATCGCATGGACAGCACAGCACTCGCTCCGCGGCCAGGCCGGCCGCAGCCTCCTCCAGCTTCTCCGGGCGCCGGCCCACCATGGCCACGCGCCCTCCACCCTCGACAAAACCGGTGGCGATGGCGCGGCCGATCCCGGTACCCGCTCCGGTCACTATGACGACCTTGTTCCTGAATTGTCCCATTGATCTCCTTTCTTATTGAATAAGATCCTGTCATTCAATATTACCACACCATGGCGGTGCCATCAAGTTTGTAAGAAGCCGTCTGAAAACCCTCTGATGTAGTCGCATTTGAACGGGCGTACTCATCGAGCCATATTCAGGTTTCACCACAAACTCTGAACAGAAAGGCTTGTATGATGAGTACACCGCGTATGCAATATGCCACCGATCTAACCGATGCACAATGGCAGCGGATCGAACCGTTGCTGCCCGCGCCGCGCTGGCGGCTTCACGGTCCGGGTCGGCCGCCGCGGGATCGACGCCAGCTTGTCAACGGCCTTTTGTATTTGAACAAGACGGGGTGTCCTTGGGCGTTGTTGCCTGCTTGTTTTGGGCCGTGGAAAACGGTGTATGATTACTTTCGTCGCTGGAGCCTGCAAGGGGTCTGGCCGCTGGTGTTGGATCGGCTGACTAAGAGGGAGCGCCGCCAGAGCGGCCGGGCTGCGATGCCGTCGGCTGGCGTAGTCGATAGTCAGACGATTAAGACCGCAACGCATGGTAAAACAACCGGTTATGACACCGGCAAAAAGATCAAAGGCCGCAAACGGCATCTGTTGGTGGACCCGTCGGGTTTGCTTCGACAGGTGGTGGTCACCGCCGCCGATGTCGAGGATCGAGAGGGTTTGAAGCAGGTGTTGACCCGCTTGAAGGCCGCCGGCGTGGCTCGGTTACGCAAGCTGTGGGTTGATGGCGGCTACCAAGGCGAGGCCATCCGAACGTGGGTGGCCAACCAAAAAAAGACGCACAAAATAGACTTGGAAGTCGTCGCCAAACAAGGCTCCGGATTTACCGTAGTTAAACGCCGGTGGGTCGTCGAGCGCACGTTTGCGTGGTTGATGAATTTTCGCCGACATGCCCGAGATTATGAGGTCTTGACCCGCCATAGTGAAGCCTTGATCCAGATTGCCATGATCCACTTGCTACTTAAACGAATCAAATGAAAATTAGAGTTTTCAGACGGCTTCTAAGCTCGATTTTATCCAAACGCGCATGGCAGGAGGCCGGTATCCTCCGTACTGTTGATGGTATCCAAGCATCGACAGCCCAGGAGAAACCGATGAGCCCCCTGCCGAAAGATATAATAACGATTTTGTCGCCCTTTGCCCCCCTTTTTTCGAGCCGCGTTTGGCCGCAGGCTCAGACGCTGTTGGTCGGGGCGCTGTTAGCCCTGGGTAAACGCACGGTCAGCGCCGTGTTGGAGGTGTTGGGCTTGAGCCAACAGCCTACCTTTCAAACCTACCACCGGATCCTCAACCGCTGTGTGTGGTCGCCCCTGGCCGGCAGTAAGCTACTCCTCCAGGCGTTGGTGGCCGCCTTTGCCCCCCACGGGCCCCTGGTCCTGGGCCTGGATGAGACCATCGAGCGGCGCCGGGGCGCCCAGATTGGGGCCCGAGGCATCTACCGGGATCCCGTCCGCTCGAGTGGGCCCCACCTGGTCAAGGCTAGCGGCTTGCGCTGGCTGTCGTTGATGCTGGTAGCGCCTATCCCTTGGGCGGATCGAAGTTGGGCCTTACCCTTTATGAGTGTGCTGTGTCCGTCGGCCCGCTACTATACTCAGCGCCAGCGCACCCCCCTCACCCTGTTGCAACGGGGGCAGACTATGCTCAAGCTGGTAGCGCGCTGGCTGCCCACCCGCCGGCTGGTCGTGGTCGCCGATAGCACCTTCTCCGCCTTGGCCTTTCTCGACGCGGTTCGGCCCCACGTGGGGCTGATTACCCGCTTGCGGTTGGATGCGGCCCTGTATGACCCACCACCAACCCGCACGCCGCACACGCGGGGACGCCCCCGCGGCAAAGGCGCCCGGCAGCCCACCCTCCAGCAGCACCTGGACGATCCGACTACCCCTTGGCACCCCCTCACCCTGGACCGGTGGTATGCCGCCGGCCCCTATACAGTGGAAACCTACAGCCAAACGGCGCTGTGGTATCACACTGGCTTGCCCGCCGTGCCCCTCCGCTGGCTGCTGATCCGAGACCCGGCCGGCCGCTTCGCGCCCCAAGCCTTGCTCTCGACCGATGTGCGTCTGTCCCCTCGGCAAATGCTGACCTATTTTCTCCAACGCTGGTCGGTAGAAACTACCTTTGAGGAAGCCCGCGCCCATCTGGGCATGGAAACCCAACGCCAATGGAATGAGCGGGCCATTGCCCGGACCACGCCGGTCATCTTGGCCTTGTTTAGTCTGGTCGCCCTCATCGCCAATCGGCTGGCCCCCAAAAGCGCCTCCCCCTGCCATGCCACGGCCTGGTATGGCAAACGAAAACCCACCTTTTCCGATGCCGTGGCCTGGGTCCGACAACGGCTCTGGCAGGCTTTTTCCAACCTGCCCAACCAACACGACCTGATAAAAATCCCTCGAAGCCTACTCAACCGCTTGATACACACCGTCTCGTACGCTACATAAATGGATAAAGTCGAGCTAAGAGGCTAAAAGACCCTTTCCTACTTGCGACCCTGCACCACAGATCTTAGGTTACTTGAAAGCGACAGGTGCGGAGCTATCTTTTAGGCGGCCTTTTTCAGGTTTAGGTGTAGGGTATGTTCGAGCTGCTGGTGGGCGATCTGCCACGCGAACTGGCGCTTCAAGGTAAAGGCACTCCACGGACCGTGCGCCGGAATATCGCGATAGCGCAATCGGATCAGCCGCTCGATGTTGGCCTTTAATCCCGGTAGGGGCAGGACCCTGCCAAGGAAAAGAATGTCTCGCCCGCCATGACTCACACACCGAATCTTTATTCTTTTGCGACCAAGGAACTCGCTCAGGACGCGACCATCGCCTACATCCTCGCGTGGGCCCATCCTGCATATCGCGAATCGCCTCCTCGTCTCCACCGACTTGGCACAGCCCTGCTGCGCGCTCTTCTCGCTCGGCCGAACGGGGAGACCGACATCCCGGCGATTACCTCGATTCACGTCGAAACCCAAGTTGACCACATTGACGTGCTGGCGCGGATCAATGACGAAGAAAGCGATGGCATCGTTCTTGTCATCGAGGACAAGGTGGGAACTGATGAGCGCTCGCACCACGCACCAGATCGAGGGGTACATTAAAACTACCAAGGCACATTATCCAGACCGGAAGATCGTTCCGGTGTACATGAAGACCATGAACGCCTCGTAGCGGAACCTGCCGCCCGAGGAGAAATGCCGTCACTTCCTGCGAGGCGATCTGCTCGAAGTGCTAACGAAATTTCGCGACATCGGCGACACCATTGTCGACAACTTCCGTGTGCATCTCGAGAGGTGGGAAGAAAGGACAAATAGTTACCTTCATGTAAAGCCATGCGAGTGGGAGTGGTGGCGTCGACAAGGCTTCTATACCGAGCTGGAGAAACGGATGCCGAAGGAGCCTCGGTGGAACTGGCCGGGTGGGGGATACGCAGCCAATCCGGCGGGAGGCATTCTCTATTTTGCCTTCGCCGGAAACTCTGTGGCGCGGAACTCGCATGGAATCACTGTGTATCTCCAGATCGAGAACGCGACCCGATTGACCGTGCGCCTCGGCAGCTGGACGGAGGGGGGGCCGAGGATTCGGGCGCCGCTCATGTACGAGGTGTTGGGGTTATTGGAGGAGAGCGCCCGGCAGGCTGGCGACTTCGAGATCAAAAAGGCTGGCCGATTTCGCGGTGGCGGAAGTGCGGCGGTCGCGGAGGTAACTTTCGCAGACGGGAAGAACTATCTCGCCCTTGACGGCCAGGGTATCCTGGACATGGACCGGACAGTGCGGCGCCTCGACCGAATGCGGGAGATTGTAGCCGAGGTCGCGAGCCGACTGTGACAGTGGTCGGCGGGGAGGAAGCTAGACGTGGTAACAGAGATGCTCTGGAAGGACGCCATCCGCGAGGTTCTGAAGGGAGCAGGCCAACCGCTCCACATCAACGACATCATTGCAGCGGTCAAGGCCCAGGGTCTGCGCCAGAATTTGCCCAAGAATGCCTACGTCGTGGTCTCCACAATTCTCGGCAATCTGGCGAAGGAAGAAAACGTTCTTCAACTCGGTGTCGGCGTGGTATCCCCGTCCGGAACGATCCGCCACGATGAGTGATCGAACGTTCAGAATCGGCGTCGGCGGGCTGATCCAGGAGTCGCACTCCTTCTCGCCGGCGAGCTCGTCCCTGGAACGGTTTCATTCCGGGCTCTACCTGCGGGGGCGCGAAGTGTTCGAGACGCTCGGAAGCTGCAGGCACGAGGTGGCAGGGGCGCTGAGCGAGCTGCACGAGGCGGCCGAGCCGCTATTCTTCGCCTTCGCGGCGGCGTCGGGCCGGCCGCTGGACGATGCGACGTACGGTCATCTGCAGGAGCAGTTGGTGAGCGCCATCCGCGACGCCTGCGCGCTCGACGGTTTGCTGTTGGTCACGCACGGGGCGATGGCCACCGAGGCGGACGATGACGGTACCGGGCGCCTGTATGCGGCCATCCGCGCGCTGGTCGGCCCGGATCTGCCGATCGTGGCCACCATCGACTGTCACGCCAACGTGACCCAACGCATGGTCGATCTCACCGACGCGATGGTCTTCTATCACACGCAGCCGCATGTCGATCATGTCGAGACCGGCGCACGCGGCGCGCAGATACTGATGGGGCTCCTGAATGGCAGGCCCCGGCCCGCGAAGGCGTATCGATCCCTGCCGATGGTGCTGCCGGGCGAGAACGGCAACACGACAGGAGGAGCGTTCGAGCCGGTGATGCGAGAGGTGGTCAGCACCGAGGAGCAGCCCGGAATCCTTTCGGCTGGTGCGTGCGCGGTGCAGCCCTGGATGGATCTGGCAGAGTACGGTTGCTCGGTGATCGTCTACGCCGACCAGCAACCGCTCGCAGATCGCGAGGCGGATCGGTTGGCCGGGATCTTCTGGGACGCTCGGCATGAGTTCGTACCGAACCTGACGAGCGTGGACGATGCGATCGCCCAGGCGGTCGCTCCTGGCTACGGGACGTTCGTCTTCGGGGACAGCGCCGACGCACCGGGATCGGGCGCCACCGGCGACAGCACGGCCCTGCTGCAGGCGTTGCTCGACGCCGATTTCCAGCGCACGGCGCTTCTCAATATCGTCGACGCGGCGGCAGTCGATGCGGCCGAAGCTGCTGGGATCGGGGCGGAGGTCCGGCTCTCGATCGGCGCCTCGCTCGACCAGCGTTTCTACCGCCCGGTGCCGATCGTCGCCCGTGTCGCGGCGCTGTGCGCCGGTCGCTTCCGGCACGAGACCGCGGCCAACACCGGATTCCCGTTCGACATGGGCGGCGTCGCAGTGCTGGAGGTCGGGTCGATTGCCGTCATGGCGCTGCGGCGCGCCGTGGTGCAGTGGGACCCGGAGATGTACCGGTGCGCCGGGCTGGAGCCGACGCGGTTTCGGGTGGTACAGGTGAAATCACCCGGCGGCTTCCGGAATGCCTACGGGCCTCTGGCCGAAAGGATCTTCATCGTGGATCTGCCCGGCCTGTGCAGCCCGAACTTCGCGCTGTTCCCGTGGAAGCGGGTGCGCCGTCCGATCTTCCCGCTCGACGACATCCGCGAGCCAACCCCCTGGCGCGCGGCGAGCTGAACGGCGTAGCGCCTCATGTACCTCTCCTACTCCCGGGAACACGCGTTCAAGGAAATCGGTGAGACCCAGGCAGCTCTTCATCGACGACGACGTCATAGCGAGCGTCCAGAACATCACACGGCGACATCACTCGCCCCGCAAGCACCCCGACAACCCCCTGATCAGCCGTGATCGGCCGTGGCTGGTCGGATCCCATCATGGCGTTCGAGGCGGGCCCCGACGACAACCTCGACGACGGGCTCTACGGATTCGTCCCCTGGCGTGTTGATGAGATGCACCTGGGTCTGCTGAACGTCTTCCACCAGGTAGACAACGTGATGGAGGTCTACCTGCACTACGGCCGTGACGGACGCCGGTGGAAACGCCTGCACGAGCATCGACCGCTCATCCCCCGCGGTCCCGAACCGTACGACCAGCTCGGTGCCGAAACGCCTTCCACGCCGATCGAGGTCGGCGACGAGATCTGGATCTACTACGGAGGCATGAACGTCCATCACGACTGGTGGATCTCAGGCAAGGCCGCCGGCCTGGACCTTCCCGAGGTCAACGACCGCGAGCTGTCGCGCGATGGCCATCATCTCTGTCTGGCGACGTTGCGGCTGGACGGCTGGGTCTCACTGACCGCCGGCGTCTACACGGGGATAGTGGAGACGAAGCCGGTCTTCTCGATGGCACCCTGTCTCGCGATCAACGCGTGCTGCCGGCCGGGCGGGTTCGTCGAGGTCGAGGTCACCGACACCTCCGGACAGCCGTTGGACGGGTACGGGCGCGAGGAGTGTGTGCGGTTCACCGCAGATGCGGTGCGTCACCGGGTCCGGTGGTCCGGGCGGGACGCGGTGAACGCCGAGCCGCGCGGAATCAAGCTGCGGTTCCACCTGCGCGACGCCGATCTGTACGGGTTCCGCTTCGAACCGGAGTAGGGTCTGTCGGGCGCGGCACTTCCCCCTTCGCCCCGGATTGGTAATGATCAGCGCACAGGCCGACGCTATCCGAAGCCGATCACCGCGTTCGCAGCGCACGCGAAAGAGGCGAAGTGGGCCAAAGACGGATTGAGGCCCTACTTCGCGTATCGCGATCTGGGCATCAAGGACGCCACGCACGGCAGGGTGTTGGCGCAGGTCATCAGGGCAGACGAGCCGAGCAAGGGCCCGATAGGCTATGGGGTGGGAGGAGGCGGAGCCTCGACGGCAACCGTGGTGGATTGACGGGGATCCACTCAATAACGGCTTCTAAAAGATCGGAGTTTGAGGGCCTAACAGCCGAAAATAAAATTAAGTAGAGGAGGGGAGTAACTTACTGTTTTTTAACAACTTTAGCGCGAAGATTAGCGGCTCAAGGCACGATCCCGTCCGCAGAGACGGTAATATGAGCCACCCCCTCCACTTTAAGCCGGGTCAGCCGCATTATCGAATCCGCGTAAGGAGAGGAGAACGGGGGAGGCCATGCACGAATTCGACATCGCGTCGGGCGCTCTGCCCAACGCGGTCGACGGCGAGTACTGGTTTGAGGAGGTCCGTGACATCAGCGGGGTGGTGGTGCGCTTCTGCGGCGATGTGCCCAGGCGCATCCGGCTCGACTGCTGGAGGAAGCGGTGGCCGCAGGTGCGCGTCGAGGAACACAGCGACCTGGAAGACCCGGCGGAGTTCGGCTGGACGGCAACCGACGACTGGTTCAACGGGGCCTGGCAGTCGAGCCGGACCGTGCGCTCGGACACGAAGCGTGCCCAGCTGGGCGGCCGCTGAGCTCAGAGCACCTGGAAGGATGCCCCGGACGGGTACAGCGTCGACTTCAGACGCACCATGGGCCTGCTGACCGTGCCGGACTGGGGGACGGTGCGCGGCGTCGAGGGCACCCCCCAGCCGGAGTTCGAGTTCGCTGCCTGACGTCCTTCTCGACTGCCTCCTGCGCCGGCGCACGGCTTGGTGCGCCCTCAAGTACCCGGTTGACCCCCGATACGTGCCGAAAGGCAGCAGACCGGTGCTCCGAGCACTCCCGAAGGACCCGGCGAGACCGCAAACGATCATCAGAGACCTTACATGACCCTTGCGTGCGCTCTCAGCGCCTTGACAGGGTATCGATAACGGTGCCTTATTATGCCTGTACGCCTCTTTCAGTGAGAAGGCGCTGAAGCAGAGATTTTCACAACCGCGAATAATCCAGCATCAAAGTCAAATCATTCTCGACCATATATATAGAGGTACCAATGGAACTATTTCACAAAACGGATTGGGGGAAAATATACTTGGGCGATGCTCTCGACCTCATGGCGACCTTTGAGGACAAAAGCGTCAATCTGATAATGACTTCGCCTCCCTTTGGATTAGTCCGAAAAAAAGACTACGGCAATGTCGATGCCGATCAATATCTCGACTGGTTCCGACCATTTGCCGAGAAATTCAGACGCATTCTCAAAGATAATGGTTCTCTGGTGATCGATATTGGCGGGTCTTGGATTGCTGGACGCCCCACTCGTTCTCTTTATCACTACGAACTTTTGATCATGCTTTGCAAAGAGTTTGACTTTCATCTCTCCCAAGAATTCTTCTGGTGGAATCCCTCCAAGCTGCCCACTCCTGCCGAGTGGGTAAATATACGTCGAATTCGAGTTAAAGATGCGATTAATTGCGTCTGGTGGCTTTCGCCAACGCCTTGGCCTAAAGCTAGCAATCGCAGGGTCCTGACTCCCTATAGTAACTC
The DNA here is from genome assembly GCA_965219385.1 of Candidatus Latescibacterota bacterium. Classification (GTDB taxonomy): domain Bacteria; phylum Latescibacterota; class UBA2968; order UBA8231; family UBA8231; genus CBDCNM01. Next base: position 1,131,162 of record CBDCNM010000002.1, read on the forward strand.
GATGAAAGGATTGCTTAAAAATGGCTATAGGGCTCAGCTAAGGCCAAGCGGCCACGATATTAGCGAGAAGTTTAATACCGATAATGGGGCTTCTATTCCGCCCAATCTCATCGCAATTCCCAATACGGAAAGCAATTCTAGCTACTTGAGACTGTGCAAAGAGAACAATGTAAAACCCCATCCTGCTCGCTATCCCGCGGAGTTGCCCGAGTATTTTATTAGAATGCTTACTGATAAAGGAGATTTGATATTCGATCCTTTGGCCGGGTCTTGCGTAACAGGAGAAGTTGCCGAGCGACTAAGGCGTAAATGGATATGCTGCGATCTCGTGAAAGAATACCTTAGAGGTAGCCTTTTTAGATTTAAGTCCAAGTCTCGCGGTGAAAAAAAGAAAGTGCCTTCTTATGGCCTTTCTCATCCCGCCGCCTTGTGGGATGGAACGGACGATGAAGAAATGTTGTCAGATGACGGCGGCAAGAAAAGACCCAAAAAAGAAACAATGCGCTAGGGGATTATGCCTGCTGTTTCCCCTTCGGTACTCGTCGATTCTATTCTCTCTGCCGTACAGCAATCAGGTGGTACAGGCTTCTATGTGTCTGAACGTCTGAGAACTCACCCCAGAAAATACGTAGTTCAATATCTCGAGGATACCTTTTCACTTTGGGTTTATATATGGACGCTCACACACGGAGGTAGGCAGTCGTTACCCGAAGAGTATCGAATCCAAATGACCACGGTATCTTCCCCCTTGGCTCTAAATCCAAGTGACTATACCATTTTGCTGGGATATTATTCTGATCTTGATATATTTACAGGCTTTGACCTACATAAACACAGAACGTTTACAGCGGGTTCTCCTTCTGTTCAAGTCGATGTAGGAACTCTTTATACAGCCGCTCAAGATGGCCTCGCTTTTTCCCTGAAAGAGAATCGAGAAATCGCTGTTGCAATCCGTCCAGATCAATTTTTGAACTACGTTTTTAACGCGGCCTCTCTACACCAGTACGGAGGCGATATTGCGACATATAGCCTTTTGCTGAAGGCTTCTCAGTCTGAAGAAATACCGGCACGAGAGACAGAGAATCTTACGAAAGAAAGACAAAAAATAGTCGAATTGGTACGTCGTTATGCACGAGAGTCGGATTTTCGCAAGCAAGTTATGGAGGCGTATGGGAACCGTTGTGCAGTGACCAGAGCCCGGCTCAATCTCGTTGATGCCGCCTACATTATACCGGTAAAAGCACCAGGAAGCAGCGATGATATTTCCAATGGGATAGCTCTATCTCCGACTATCCATCGGGCTTATGATAGCTGCCTGATTTACCTCGATGAAGACTATTACGTGCGGCTCAATGAGAAGAAGGCTAGTGATCTGAGACACCAATGTCTCCACGACGGTCTTGCGCAGATGCGCTCTTTTTTGGATTCTCGGATACATCTACCAACCGATAAAGATCAATGGCCCAACCCCAAATTCATCAGGGAGGCCAATCGGTTGCGGCGCATACCTACCTACTGCTGAACTTCTGTATTACTTGAAAACGACAGGTTTGCTCCAAATCAGAGGATTCTATGCTTGATTTCCATAGGGAAACTGTGTAAATTGGCGGTGAAATAGGAGCGGCCTCTATTTGTCGAGATCCATCTCTGTAATAGGCTGTCGGACAATAAGTTACAAGGATATCATGTTTGAACCTGTCGATTCCAAATAAGCTAGGTACCATCATACCCGACCTCCATCCTGTACCCCTCTCCTCGAATATTCCTCGATCCGGCCCTTTTCAATGTCCGCTCTGTCCGGAATCCTTCTCTGCCTGCTGCTGTTGAACGCCTGCGGCTCCGTTGCGCCGATCCCGCGCTATACCAATTCCACGCCGCGGAGCGGCTCTGTCACTGTGGCCGAGGAGCTGGAAAGCCGGCGGCGCGGCGGCAAGAGCCGCCTGCTGCGCGTGGTAGACAATTATTTGGGGATCCCCTACAAATGGGGCGGCACCACCCGCCAGGGCATGGACTGCTCGGCCTTTGCGCGGGCCATCTACCGCGAGACCTACGGCATTGAATTGCCCCGAACCTCCAAACAAATGTACCAACTCGGACAAAACATCGCCGGACAGCGCAACCTGAAACCGGGCGACCTGGTCTTCTTCAGGGACACCTACTCGGGTCCCGGGATATCCCACGTAGGGGTGTACATCGGCAACGGCCGCTTTGCCCATGCCAGTTCCAGCAAAGGCGGAGTCATCACTGGACTCGATGCTACCTACTTTAAGAAGCGCTATGCAGGGGCGCGGAGAATCCGTCGCTGAGTGGGGGCGCCGCAACGCCTGGCTCCTGCTGGCCGGCCTCTCCATTCAGGCGGCTCTGTTCTACCTAATTTACCTGGGCGACCTGCGCACCCAGGTGCCGTTTTTGTGGATCGGCGTGGGTGCCGCCTTCCCATTCTACCTGCTCGCCGCCCTCTTGGTGCACCGAAGACCCGGCGGCTCCCTGGGTTTGATCCTGCTGCTTGCCCTGACCTTGCGCCTGACCCTGTGGTGGAGCCCCCCCACCCTCTCGGAAGATGTCTATCGCTACGTCTGGGACGGCCGCGTCCAGCGGGCCGGCATCAATCCCTACCTCTACGCCCCCCAGGCCCCGGAGTTGGAAGCTTTGCGGGATCACCTCTACAGCGGCATCAACCACAAAGAAATCCCGACCGTCTACCCGCCCCTGACGCAGTTGTTTTTTCTCCTGGTCTGCACCATCCAGCCCAGCCTGGGGATGATGAAATTCAGTCTGATGATGGTGGAGTTCGGCATCGTCCTCCTGCTCGTAAAGATCCTCTACCAGCGCCGCCAGGATCCCCGTCTGGTGGTGCTCTACGCCTGGAACCCGCTGCCCCCGATCGAGATCGCCGGCAGCGGTCACAGCGATGCCCTCGGTGTTTTCTTTTTGCTCCTGGCGCTCTACGGGCTGGCCGCCGCGCGCAAGACCATGGCCGTCTGGGCCCTGAGCGGCGCCTTTCTTTGCAAACTCCTGCCCGTCCTGGCCCTGCCCGTATTCTGGCGCCGCATGGCCGCGCACCCGTTCCATCCGCGGGGACGCTGGGCCCTGCTGTGGTTCCCCTTTCTGAGCGCCCTGGGCTTCCTGGTCTTTTCCGGTGCCGGCACCCAGTTGTTCGCCGGCTTGCAGACTTACCTCCTGAAGTGGCGCTTCAACGATGCCCTGTTCTCCCTGCTCTACGAAACCCTCAAAAACCCCGACCTCGAATGGGACGATACAGCCTTGTCGCACGCCAAACGGATATGCAGCGGCGTCCTGTCGTGCACCGCGCTCTGGGCGGCCTTCAGGTATGCCGATCCCTACCGGGCGATTTTTGTCGTCATGGGCACCTATCTCGTGCTCTCGCCTACCCTGCACCCCTGGTATTTGCTGTGGGTCCTTCCCTTTTTGCCCCTTTTTCCGCAGCCGGCCTGGGTGCTCTTCAGCGCCCTGGTCTTTCTTGCTTACGAGGTGCTGATTGGCTATAGTAAGAATGGTACCTGGATCGAACAGGACTGGGTGAAATGGACTCAGTACGGCCCGTTTTACGCCCTGCTGATCCTGACCCCTTTGTACCGGCGCTGGCGCCAAAACCACACCCCCGAGCTGAAGACATGAGATATATCTGGATCATACTGGGTGCTATCCTGCTCGTGGTCGAAACCGCTTCCCTGGAAGCCCCCACCGGAAAAAACCTGGCGCACCGATATGACATACAGGTCTTCCCTGCGTATATTTTTGCGGCGGGGTTGGCCCGCAGTCCCCGCTTTGAGCGGATGCGGGACCTGGCCGCCGCGGTCCAGACCCTGGCCGATTCGCTGCAACTGGCTCCGGGGACTATATCCGCCCTCATCGGGAACCAAGTCCTGATACGCCATGCCCAGCCCGGAGAAATCTTCCGACTGTGGCGGGAAGGAAACCAGCTGTGAAGCATCCGTGGAATAGTCTTTTCATCCTCTTGAGCTGTCTATGCCTGGGTGGCTGTCTAGGATTGATACGCCGCCCGCCCGCCCCGGATACGGCTGGAACGGGGAAGGCCGGGAACCAGCCCGCAACGACGGAGGTCCAAGAGGAAGAGCCACCCTCGTCCTCTCCCCAGGCCGCAGAGAAGCTACCGGACCCAGAAGAGACTCTGCCTGCCACGGAGAATATGGGACAAAAGACAGTGGAACAACCCGTCCAAAATAAGATCGTCCAGGTTCACCGCCCCAAACGCAACCGCCGGCAGCAAGAGGCCATCAAACAAATAAACGAGTACGCCTTCTGGTGCATTGAAAACAACATGTGGACCGAGGCCAGGCTGCACCTGGAACAGGGATTGCAGCAGGACAGCCTCTCCGCCAGCATCCACAACAACCTCGGCATTGTGTACGAGCGTCTGGGTCTCCAGGAAAAAGCCGCGGCAGCCTACGTCAAAGCCCGGTCCCTGAACCAGAAAAAGCAGGCCTATCAGATCAATCTTCAGCTCTTCGATAGACGTCAGCAAGCCGGCCGGATCGACTCGGTAGAGGCCCAAACAAAAGCGGTCGAAGATTTGTCGGATCCATTTGCCAGCGACGGCAACAGGACCCATCCACCAGAACGCACAGGGGAGTAGTTATTTTGCAGGTGACAGCTAAAAAATCGCGGCCTCTAAAAGGAGTCAGCAATCTGTGGCTGGCGCTGATTGTAATCTTGCTCGGCGTCTGGATATTCCCCCTCGAAGCCCAGGACATCATCTCCTCGCAGCTGCGCCAGGGCTTTGGCAAAAACAAGGTCCGCTACAAAGATTTCGACTGGTGGATCCTGGAGAGCGAACACCTGGAACTTCACTACGAGCCCGAGTTCCACGACCTGGCACAGAAGGCCATTCAGTACCTGGAGGAGGGGTATGTCCAGGTGAGCGAAATCATGCGCCACGAACTCTCCACCAAGCCCCCCATCGTGATCTACCAGTCCCATTACGAATTCCAGCAGACCAATATCATCCACGACTTTCTCCCCCCGGGCGTGGCCGGCTTTGCCGAACCGCTGCGCTACCGCATGGTCATTCCCTTCAACGGCGATCTGGATGAATTTCGCAACGTCCTGATCCACGAACTATGTCATATTTTCCAGTACGATATCCTCTACAAAGGACCGGTCAAACGCCTGTCGAACCCACTCAGCTCTCCGCCTACCTGGATCATGGAGGGACAGGCCGAGTACGTTACCCAGGAAAGGAATACCACCGACGAGATGGTGCTGCGGGATGCCGTCCTCACCGACCAGCTGATTCCCCTCGAAGTCATGAACGCCGCCTGGGGCGTGGGCAATGTCTTCCTGGCCTACAAACAAAGCCACAGCATAATGGAGTACATCGCCGCGCATTACGGCCCTGAAAAAATCAGTCGTTTCCTGCGGGTCTGGGACAGCCAGAAAGACACCGACAAACTGCTCGAACGCTTGGTGGACATGGACATGAACACCCTGCACGAACGCTGGTCCGCCCACATGCGCAAACAATACTGGCCTTTATTGCAATCCCGCGACTACCTCTCCGAAATCGGCCGAAAAATCATCGAGCAAGAGAATTTCTACGGCGTCCACACCAGTCCCAGGTGGTCGCTGAGCGGCGATATGCTGGCCGTGCTATCCACGGATGGGGTGGAGCAGCACGTCGACATCATCCGCCTGCACGACGGCAGCCTGGTGGAGCGCATTACCCGCCATATGCGCATAGCCGATTACGACCATCTGACCTTTGGACCGGGCACCGTTGCCTGGGCCCCGGACGGCCGCACCATTGCCTTTGTCGCCAAGAAAGGCCCCAAAGACATCCTCCTCCTGTGGGACCTCTATCAGAAGGAACTGGTCCAGACCCTGGCCTTCGACCACCTGGAGATCATCGAAGCCCTGGCCTGGGACCCGGATAGTCGCCGCCTGGCCTTCACCGGCACGGGTTACGGTCAGGGCGACATCTATATGGTAGATGTATCCAGCGGCGAACTGACCCAGATCACCGGCACGCCGCAACGCGACGACTATCCGGCCTGGTCGCCGGACGGCGGGCGGATCGCCTTCAGCGCCAAGTACAACCACCAGTTCGACATCAAGATCTACGATGTGGAGACCGGGCAGTCGAAAGTGGTGGTGCAGAGCCCCACGGACGATGTGTGGCCCAACTGGCTTCCCGAAGGCAACAAGATCCTCTTTGTCTCCACCCGGGATCGCATCAATGATCTTTTTGTCTACCACCTCGAAGAAGAACGGGAATACCGTCTAACCCGGACCCTCAGCGGCATCATGGATCTGGCTCTGTCCCCGGACGGCAGGCAGATCGTTTTGAGCACCTATTACCAGGGAAGCCGCCACCTCTACCTCATGGACATGCCCGAGTGGCCCGAACTCAAAAAGCAAAGCGTCAAACTGCTTGCCAGAGGGCAGAAGCAACCCGATGCCGTTCCCTCTGCCCGCCCTGTGGCCCCCGAGCCCGAACCCTTGACAGGAGAGCCGCCCGCTCCCGTCGCCCTGGCGCAGCAGAACATGGAAGCAGGTGAACCCGTCGCCCTGGCAGACCAGAAGGCCGGCGCCGACAAGAAAGAGCCGCAGCTGCTCTACCAGGCCTCTGATATCCTCGATCAACCCAGCGGATCCAAACTAAAAACCGGACTGGCCAAGCCGGATACAGCCGTGCAACTGGATACCAGTCGGACGGCCATAGCTACGGGTGAGTTGCGCCGGCGGCGCTACACCCCCAAACTGGAATTCGATGGCCTCTCCCTGCAGATGGGCTACTTCGATGGCTTCTTCTCTTCGATCGGTCTGCTGAGTATGAGCGATCTGCTGGGCAACCACTCGCTGTCCCTGGCCACCAATGCCGTGGCTTCCCAGGAAATCGAAAGCGACCTCAATTTTGCCATCACCTACAACTACTACGGCCGGCGGCCTACCTTCAATGTCGCCATCTTCAACTGGAACCAGTTTTTCAACGACGACCGCACTTACCTGATCGGCGGCCTTCGCCCTGTCCGCGGCATTATCCGCAGCCAGCAGAGCGGCATGCTGGTGGATGTCAGTTATCCGCGCGACATCTACCGCCGCATTGACCTGAGCTATACCTATGTGAGCGAAAACGAGCAGCGCATTTGGCCGGAAAAAGAAGCCCTGGGGGTCGTCAGCACCCATCTTTTCAAAACCGCCTATGTGCACGACTCGATCAACTACGGCCTTTTGGGCCCGACCGCGGGCAAGCGCTATTTCGTATCGGTGGGCCGCACCCTGGACCTCTCCAAAGACAACCGCTCGTTCTCGCACCTGGAGCTGGACTACCGCCACTACCTGCGCCTGGGACGCTGGTCGGTCCTGGGGCTGCGAGCCGCCGGCGTCGGTTCCCTGGGCGAAGACGGACTGGAGTACAATCTGGGGGGACCCACCTGGTTTCTGCCCTTTTACACCGGCTTTAACCTGAATACCGGCCCCCTGCGCGGTTACAGTTTTTCCGAGTTTTCGGGCAGCCGGGTCGCGCTGGTGAATACCGAACTGAGGGTGCCCTTCATTCGCCAGATCACCTTTGGCTGGCCGGCCATCTTCACCATCCCCGCGGTGGACGGCAGCCTTTTCCTGGATGTGGGCGGGGCCTGGAACAAGGGCGACGAACTGGATATGTGGCCTTTGTACGATCCGGATCTGCCCCCGGATGAGGACTTGCCCCCCAACCTCCGGCAAGAGCCCGAGGGCACAAGGCGCCTGCGCGCCGGCATCGGTTTTGGCCTGCTGGTCTACTTTCTCCTGCCGATGAATTTTGAATTCGCCAAGCAGACGGACCTGCAAGGGCACTATTCGGACTACCAGATGCACTTTAGCTTTGGAAAGAGTTTTTGAGACTCCTGCTGCCTATCATCGCCCTGATCCTGACCTTGCTGCCGGGTTGCGCCGGCCGCACCTCCTCTAAGCGGGTGGAATTCCAGGCGCCTTCCCCACCCGATCCGGCAATTTTGCCCATCCTGAAGGATGCCAAACGCATCGGCGTGCTTTCCATTACCAATATTGAGCCGGTGAAAAAGCTGGATATCGAGAAGGTGGTGGGCCGGCTGGCCGACGGCATGGCCCGCGGTCTGGGCAATATTCCCGAGGTAACCGTGGTCTCCCAGGACGAGATCCGCTGGCATTTCAATTACACCGCCTTTGACTCGGTCAGTGTCTTATCCCCGCAAATCCGCACGACCTTGCGAGAGGAGCTGGAACTGGACGCCATGGTCTACGTGGAACTGAACGATCTCCAGGCCCAGCTGACACCCGTATCTCCAACCCCTTATGGAGGCCTTGCGCCGGCTCCCGGCCTGGATCTGTCGGTCGGCCTGCAGGTGACCTTGATGAACCTGCACACCGATGCGGTCTGGCGCCATGATCAGGGCCAGCACCGCAACTGGCAGCCCATCCAGCTCCAACTCTTCGGGGGCGGGGACCAGCCCGAGCGCCAGCTCTTGATGGCCCTCCGCCGTCCTCTGAGCCAGATCCTGGCCCGGGTTGCCCCCCCTCCCAGAAAACAGGTGCGGCACTTCGAAATCAGCGGGGACTGATTCTCCAGCTCCATAAAAGAAGGGCGGATGCCTCGATTGGCATCCGCCCTTCAGGGATTTTCGTATGGACTCTTAGCTCGACTTTATCCATTTATGTAGCGTACGAGACGGTGTGTATCAAGCGGTTGAGTAGGCTTCGAGGGATTTTTATCAGGTCGTGTTGGTTGGGCAGGTTGGAAAAAGCCTGCCAGAGCCGTTGTCGGACCCAGGCCACGGCATCGGAAAAGGTGGGTTTTCGTTTGCCATACCAGGCCGTGGCATGGCAGGGGGAGGCGCTTTTGGGGGCCAGCCGATTGGCGATGAGGGCGACCAGACTAAACAAGGCCAAGATGACCGGCGTGGTCCGGGCAATGGCCCGCTCATTCCATTGGCGTTGGGTTTCCATGCCCAGATGGGCGCGGGCTTCCTCAAAGGTAGTTTCTACCGACCAGCGTTGGAGAAAATAGGTCAGCATTTGCCGAGGGGACAGACGCACATCGGTCGAGAGCAAGGCTTGGGGCGCGAAGCGGCCGGCCGGGTCTCGGATCAGCAGCCAGCGGAGGGGCACGGCGGGCAAGCCAGTGTGATACCACAGCGCCGTTTGGCTGTAGGTTTCCACTGTATAGGGGCCGGCGGCATACCACCGGTCCAGGGTGAGGGGGTGCCAAGGGGTAGTCGGATCGTCCAGGTGCTGCTGGAGGGTGGGCTGCCGGGCGCCTTTGCCGCGGGGGCGTCCCCGCGTGTGCGGCGTGCGGGTTGGTGGTGGGTCATACAGGGCCGCATCCAACCGCAAGCGGGTAATCAGCCCCACGTGGGGCCGAACCGCGTCGAGAAAGGCCAAGGCGGAGAAGGTGCTATCGGCGACCACGACCAGCCGGCGGGTGGGCAGCCAGCGCGCTACCAGCTTGAGCATAGTCTGCCCCCGTTGCAACAGGGTGAGGGGGGTGCGCTGGCGCTGAGTATAGTAGCGGGCCGACGGACACAGCACACTCATAAAGGGTAAGGCCCAACTTCGATCCGCCCAAGGGATAGGCGCTACCAGCATCAACGACAGCCAGCGCAAGCCGCTAGCCTTGACCAGGTGGGGCCCACTCGAGCGGACGGGATCCCGGTAGATGCCTCGGGCCCCAATCTGGGCGCCCCGGCGCCGCTCGATGGTCTCATCCAGGCCCAGGACCAGGGGCCCGTGGGGGGCAAAGGCGGCCACCAACGCCTGGAGGAGTAGCTTACTGCCGGCCAGGGGCGACCACACACAGCGGTTGAGGATCCGGTGGTAGGTTTGAAAGGTAGGCTGTTGGCTCAAGCCCAACACCTCCAACACGGCGCTGACCGTGCGTTTACCCAGGGCTAACAGCGCCCCGACCAACAGCGTCTGAGCCTGCGGCCAAACGCGGCTCGAAAAAAGGGGGGCAAAGGGCGACAAAATCGTTATTATATCTTTCGGCAGGGGGCTCATCGGTTTCTCCTGGGCTGTCGATGCTTGGATACCATCAACAGTACGGAGGATACCGGCCTCCTGCCATGCGCGTTTGGATAAAATCGAGCTTAGCTCGACTTTATCCAAAATAAAAAATGGCAGTGGTCTGGCATCCTTCCTTATATTCAGAGATAATCCCCATCATCTCATACCAAAGAGGGAGCTATGTGACCACTGCCAACGCCTAATATACATATTCTGTCCCATTTTTCGCCACTGCTTTCTAACCCTGTCTGGGCGCATGCCCAAGTGTTATTAGTCGGTGCGATTCTGTGCCCTGAGAAACGTACCGATAGTGCCGCCTTACGGGTGATGGGCTTGGATCATCACCCTCATTTTCAAACCTACCATAGGGTCTTGAACCGTTGTGTCTGGTCGCCTTTGAAAGGCAGTTATATCTTGTTGAAGTGGCTAATTGACGCCTTTGCTCCTCGGGGTCCGCTCGTATTCGGTCTGGATGACTCCATCGAGCGCCGGCGGGGGCGCGGATTGCGGCCCAAGGCCTCTGTTATAGCGGAAGGTATAGCGATCCATGGGCTCCCATTCCAAGGTGGCGAAGAAGCGTTCGCATAGGGCATTATCATAGCAATTGCCCGACGGGTTGTAGTGGCTTTGGGACGACGACTCCCCCTTGCAAGCGCGTGGCGCAACAGACGCGCCACGCGCTTGCGGCCCACGTGCACGCCTTCCTCACGCAGTTGCTCCTAGATGCGCGGCGTGCCCTAGGGGCCATCCGACCAGGTATGGATCGCCTCAATGTGGGCTTGCAGTGGGTCCTCCGCCTGGCTACGAGCCGAAGGCGGCCGTTTCCGCCACGCATAGAAGCCGCTGGGAGAGCTAAATGGATGAAAGAGCTCAACTTCAAGCAGGAGTTGACTGCTACTTTCGGGCAGCCGATCGCCGAAAGCCCAACGCAGGTGATGATTGAAGCCGCCTTCCGGCATCATGGTCTTGATTGGCGCTACCTGACCATCGAAGTGGCCGAGGCTGATCTGTTGGTAGCCGTGAACGGTGTCAGAGCCATGGGGTTGGGATTCAACTGCACCATTCCGCACAAGGTGGCCGTGATCGAGCACCTTGACGGCCTGGGGGAATCGGCCGCGCTGATGGGAGCCGTCAACTGTGTCGCGTGTGTCGCGCGGCGCGACGGCAAACTGATCGGCAAACACACGGATGGCAAGGGATTGGTCAGATCGTTGCGCGAGAAGACCGATCCGGCCGGCGTGTCGTCATTTTTGGTGCTGGCGGGGCTGCTCGCGCGATAAGTGTCGAAGTTGCCCTGGCCGGTGCGGCCAACATCACGATCGTCAATCGCAGTGAGGCGCGGGGTCGCGAATTGTGCGACTTGCCGAGTGGAAAAGTCAGGCAAGAAACCGGCAGCCAGCTGGGAGTCGACTTTGTCCCCTGGCAAAGCGACTATGAAGTGCCGCCCGACACCGATGTCGTCATCAACGCCACATCGATCGGGCTATACCCTGATGTCGACGCGCGGCTGGCTCTGAATATCGCCACGCTGCAGCCCGGCATGGTGGTGGCGGACGTGATTCCCAATCCGTCCAGGAGGCTTTGTTGCATGAAAAGAGGGTGGTTGTGTTGGTCCCTTCCGTCTTTGGTTTATGCTTTTTTGGTTAGCGGATAGGACTCGGGTTTTGCCAGATACAGTAGCCGGTTGAGCAACGCACAGCCCAACCGAGCTTCGGTCTGTTGGTTGGTTAGGGTTCGCGCGTGCAAGGTGCCGCCCAGCATTCGCTTATAGCGAAACATCTGCGTTTCGGCTACCGAGCGGCGATGATAGCCGCGGGTTTTTTTCCACGCTCGACGGCCCTGTTTGCGAAGGGCTCGGATCGTCTCATCGCGGGGCAACGGTTCGGCCTTGGTGTTACCATGTTGCTCGATCTTGGCGTTGCGGCGGGGTGGAATGATCGGTCGAATAGGCGGTCCCTGCTCGGGCGCGGCCAAGGCGTCGAAGACCTTGCGCGTATCATAGGCTCCATCGCCCCCCAACGCCTCCACGGGGGCCTCCGACCTGAGCGAGCAACGGCTCGACCTGCGAGGCATCATCTGGGCTATTCGTCAAGGTCGGCGCGACGATCTCGCCGGTGGCTTCATCGACGCCCAAGTGCACTGTGCGCCACGTGCGTCGCTTGCTCCAGCCGTGCTGACGCACCTTCCATTCGCCTTCGCCATACACTTTCAGCCCGGTCGAGTCCACTACTAAGTGGATCGGTGCGCGTCCCCGTGGTTGCGGTAGATCCACGGCCAAGCCGGCTTGTCGCCGCGATAACGTCGTGTGATCGGGCACCCGCAGATCCAGTCCCATCAGGGCCAACACGGAGGCGACAAACCCCTCGGTTTGGCGCAGGGGCAAGGGATACAAAAGGCGCAGGGGCAACGCCGTTTGGAGGGCCCCTTCCGAAAAGGTATATTGCGCCCCCCGCTGGGGCGGCCCTTGATAATACCAGGCTTGGACGGCTTGGGGTGTAAACCACACCGTTAGACTACCGCGCTGTTGCAGCCCCGCCTCATAGGCGGGCCCATTACGCACCCGGTACACGACCTTGGAGCGACGGGGCTTGACGGAAGGCGAGGAGGACGATACTTTAGGCATGACAGGTTCCTTGGACGAGAAGGCATGGATTCTTTCGCAAGAGGGTCATGTCCAATCTACTAAGGAACCTATCTTTATTCAACCGATGCACACAAAAAACGCCGATTCATGCACCAAAGCCGTCCAGGACGAATCTCGTGAAGGATGCCACGGTAGCGGGATGTCAGGTCATTGATGGCCTGGGCATGTTGGTAAATCAGGGCATCATCGGCATCCAGTACTGGTCCGGCGTCGATCCTGATCCGAGGGTGATGCGTCAGGCGCTCGAGGAGATTTTCGAAGCCTAGCCGCCGTGCGAGGGAAGAGGCTTCACCTTGCTGATGTCGTCGATCGTCGACCGGAATGTGCCTCTGGTAGACATCGTTGGTGGGCGGTTGCGGTTGGCCATGATCAGAAACGGCTCGGTTCCTTCATCTTCTGCCGCGCCTCGGCCACCAGGCCCGGCAGGTGGTCGGCATGGGCCAGCCGCTGTTCCAGATGGCGCATGGCGGTCTGGATCGGCGGTCTCCACCATGAGGGGTGAATACACCCGCTCGTACCAAAAGCCGGCCAGGTTGCCGATGCACTCTCGCAGCAGGTGTTCGTCTTCATCGCGGAAGCGCTGCTGCAGGTTGACCGTGAACATGCGCCGGCGGGTACCACCGCCGAACGAGGCGTGCTTGATGCGGTGGTTGAAGACGACTAGGTCGCCCGGTTGCACCTCCAAGTTCACCGATGGAACATCCGTGCCGGGAATGCCCCACTTCTCCTGAGTATTGTTTGAACCAGAGGTAGGTATCGTTTCATGCACGCTTTCGGCGTAGGCCTCACCGATTCTGTGACTACCTGGCACGACCCTGAGACAGCCACTGTGTCGCCCCACCGCATCGAGATAAAATGCCAGTTTGATCGAGCGGTAACCGGGAGCGCGGTTGTAACCATCCGAATGCCACGCGGTGTCACCGACGAAGTAGTTGCCGTCACTGGACATGTAGTTGAAGTCGTCGCCCAGCAGTCCGGCACCGATGCCCTCGACGCGCTCGTCGTCGAGCAGGGCGCACAGGTACGGGTGCTGATCAATGAAGGGCAGCAGCGCCGAATTCTGCTCTTCGTCGTGTGGCCGCTGGTTGTGGCCTCCGCCGTGTTCTGCCCACACCGCCTCGGAGGCCTGGGTGATGGCTTCGGCTTCGGCGGCAAATAGGCCGGGAAAGCTCAGAAACCCGAACACATCGAAGAAACGTGCTTGCTGTTCCGTCATCACGGACACGGGACTCCTCCAATTCGGCAATCAATAGCAATTTCTTGTATGATCAAAGGCTACTATTCATACACAATCCGATCACGCCCTGCAAGGTCGTCGAAACGCAGACGAACCGCAAGCCCGGCCGTGAGCGAACGATATCAACCTCAGAGCCGCATGACAATTTTGGAGGATATTGATGACATCATATGAGGAGTGGATCAGGTCAAGTGTCGTCGGAAAAGAGGCCCTCGATGCGTTTCTGTCGCCAGATGAACCGAGCTGGGCTCAATACGACGCCGAACTCGGGTACACCCTTGGAAACTACATGCCGCGGGATGGCGTCGACGGATCACTGACGATCTCCACCTCGACCGTGGACGGCGCCCGCCGCGCTGCCATCTACCAGGACCGGGCCTGCCGCCTCAATACCTACGGCAACAGTTTTACCGAGTGTCATCAGGTGAGCGATCACGAGACCTGGCAGGAATACCTGGCTGCCCACCTGGGCGAGCCGGTCCGCAATTTCGGCATGGGTGGCTATGGCGCCTATCAGTCCTATCGACGGATGATTCGGACAGAGGCCAGCGACCTGGGCACCGAATATGTCCTCCTCTACATCTTGGGGGGATGACCACTATCGCAGCACCATGCGTTGTCGCCACGTCATTACCCTGAGTTGGTATCGCGCTCGTCTGCTGCAGGGGGCTCGAATGTTCCACGGGAATTTCTGGGCCAACATCGAGATGGATCTGGAAAGCGGCGAGCTTGTGGAGCGTGAAAGTCTGACGCCGACACCCGAGTCTCTCTACGGCATGGCCGACGAAGAGTTCATGATCGACGCGCTACGGGATGACCTCATGCTGCAGATGACCCTGTTCGACCGAGGAGATACGGACGAGGTCGACGTCGATCGACTGAACCGGCTCGCCGAGTGGCTGAGCTGCGCGAAGGTCGTCGAGGGCTCGTCAGAATGGAAGCATCAGGTCAGCACTCTGCGCACGGCCTATGCCTTTGCGGCCACGAGGCAAATCATCGACAAGGCCGCGGCTTTCGCGGGCCAGAGCGGCAAGAAGCTGATGTTCGTCCTGTTCTGTCCGCGGGCCATGCGACAGCTCATCTCGGGAGAGGTCCGCTATGAAGAGGAGATCGCCGTCTACCTGCAGCAACAGGGACACACCACCTTCGACATGAACCCCGTTCACGAAGAAGACTTCAAGCAATTCAATCTGTCAGTCGACCGCTATGCCCAACGCTACTTCATCGGCCACTACTCCCCCGTCGGCAACCATTTTTTCGCCCATTCAATCAAGAGTGCCATCGCCGAATGGCTCGACCCGAAGCCGATCACGTATAGGCGAGACGCGCAGGCCCGGATCGATTTTCGCGACGGCTACCTACCGGAGAGCTGAGTTGACGGCAATTGGCTTTGCGGACTGGAATTGCGTAACTTCATCTGTTCGGTCTGTGTCGGCCGCAGTTCAAATGAGTAATGAGATTTGGAGAACGACCCCATGACATCGAACGAAAACCGCAAGACGAACGCAGACGAGGACTATGGATTCGACGTGGCGGGCTTCATTCACGTGCCGCAGGTGCTTTCGCCCGCAGAAGTCGCGGCCTGCAACCAGGCCGTCGACGCCGTCGGTCGCGATGAGGGCAGGCTCGAATTGCCGGCGCTGCAGGATCACCCGGTACTCGCCAACTACGTGGAGACACTCTGTGGTTCGGGCTACGTAATCGACAAACCCCCGACGCTGGTCGCCGACAACCCGAGCTCTGCGGTTGCCCTGTCGACCGGCGCACCTGAAGACCGTAGACGGTTGCGTTACGCCAATTACCATGAGACCCGGGAATGCAAGGGACTGCGGGTGTTTCTGGCCCTGGTGCCCACGGGCAAGGATGGTGGAATCGTGTTGGTCCCGGCCAGCCACAACCGATCGACGGAACCCCCGGCCGGCTTCCTGGCTGGCACCGACGACCTTGGAATGACCGAAGAGCCCGTGTTCAAGGCCGGCGATCTGCTCATCTGCGCCGCCACCACACTCTATGGCGTCCGCGGCCGGCCTGGGCGGGTGATCGAGATTGAGTTCATCACCTCACGCGCGAGGCCAACCGCCGGTTATCCCGAAATCGAAGCCCCGGAATGGGCGACGGAGCTGACACCCGAGCAGCAGGCCGTTGTCGGGACCAGGACGACCGGACGCGGCGGTACCGTGATTTCCGATGGTGAGCGGACCTGGGTGGAGGAGGCCGAAGAGCTGCCGGCTAAGGTGATACTCAACCTGGACGAAAACAGCCAGCCGGATCCCGACGAATTGTGGTTCTGGGACGTGCGCGGTTACCTGGTCCTGCGAGGAGTCATGGACGAGGAGTGGCTCGCGGCGGCCAACCGCGCCATCGACTTTGCCCTCGAAATGCAGGACGAGCTGCCGGAGGGACATCCGACCCGCATCGAGGAAGTACCCGAGCAGGCTTTGCGTGAGAACGATTGGACATGGCCCGAAGACACTTCTCCGAGGTTGGCCGGGGAAATCAACCGGCCGCGCATCGGCGGGCTTTACCAGCTGCCCAAGCCGCACTGCGACCCATTCCGCCGGATGATCGCTCATCCCGCCATCGTCAAGCGGTTGAACTGGATGCTCGGCTACGGCTTCAGAGAGTCGACGGAACCAATGTGCTGCGTCTACCCCAAAGGGACTACCGGAGGCTCGCTGCATGGGCAAAACCCGGATGGTTATACCGTCTACAACGGCCGACAGCTGGTCGAGCAAACCAATGTAGCGTGGGCCTTGCATGATGAGTCCCCCGGCTTCGGCGAGGACAGTGGAGGGTTCCTCTGCGTCCCGGGCAGTCACAAAGCCAAATACCCGATCCCCCGGCATTTGACCACCAGTATCGATCTGCCTCAGGTCTACAAACCGGCTATGAAGGCAGGCGACGTGCTCTTTTTCGGCGGCGTCGCTCACGGGACGACCGCCTGGCGTAGCGAATGGCAGCGGCGCACGACCATCCAGTTCATGGGTTCGAGCAACATCGCCCTGCCCCCCGGCAAGAAGGAAGTGGGCTGGCGATGGAGTACCGACCTGGGCAACCCGGCCAACGCCGTGGCAGCCAAGGCCTGAGCGATGCCTGAAGCCGAGATTTTTTCCAAGCAGATCATCTGCAAGGAGCCGGGCCGCTATATCGGCTGGCCGACCATCATCCGCACTCGCGCCGGCGAGTTGATCATCGTCTTTTCGGGCGATCGCGACAGCCACATTTGCCCGTATGGCAAAACCGAACTGGTGCGCAGCTCCGACGAAGGCAAGACCTGGAGCGATGCCGTCGTCGTCCGCAACACGCCCCTCGATGATCGCGATGCCGGCCTCGTCGAGACCACCGACGGCACCCTGATCACGACCTGGTTCACCTCGGTGGAGTTCGGCGACAACCCGGATTACAAGGCCCACGCCGAGACCATTAGCCAGGAGGATCGGGATTGCTGGATGGGGCACTGGACGCAGCGCTCTACTGACTCGGGCATCACCTGGGAGGAGCCGGTCAGGAGTGTGGGCTCTACGCCCCATGGACCGATCGTCAATGACGAGGGCAACCTGCTCTACCTCGGCAGCGGCACCTTCGACGGCACCCATGGCCTGACGGTTGAGGAGTCGACGGATCAGGGTCGCTCCTGGCAGATCATTGGAACGGTCCCACAGCCTGAAGGCATCGGTTTGGGCGAACCCTACATGGTGGAGACGAAGAGCGGTAAGCTCGTCGGGTTATTCCGTTACGGAACCTCCAACCTGCAAGAAAAGTTCATGTACCAGGCCGAGAGTCACGACGGCGGCCGCACCTGGACCATGCCGGTCAGGACCGATATTCTCGGTTACCCCGCTCACATGATCCGCCTACCGGACGATCGCATCCTGCTCGTGTACGGCGTGCGGGTGCCACCCTTTGGAGAGCGCGCCCGGGTCAGTGTCGACGAGGGCGAAGACCTGGAGTGATGAGATCGTCCTGTGCACGGATACCAGCCCCGATCTGGGCTACCCTGCCTCAGCCCAACTCGGTGACGGCTCCATTCTGACTATCTATTACCAGATCGACAATCCGGGAGAGCCGACGTGCCTGATGGGCACCCACTGGCGCCTGGGGGACGGCGGCTGATCACGGCGCATGATCAAAACCGTCATCTGTGATCTGGGCGGGGTGTACTTCACGGATGGCTCGGCGAGGGCGATCGAACGAATCAGTGCGGCGTACGACATCGAGGTGGATCGGGTCAGCGATGTCCTGATGGGTGAACTCGGCAGCCGCTATCGCTTCGGCGAGGTAACGGTTGCCGAATTCTGGGCCGGCGCAATACAGAGCTGGGGGTTGAAGATTTCGACAGCTGAAATCGCGCCGATCTGGCTGCAGGCCTACGAGCCCATCGAAGGAACTGTGGCACTCATCGATCGTCTGCGCGCGGCCGGGTATGAAATGCTCTTTCTGTCTGATAACGTTCAGGACAGAGTCGCCTACCTTGAAAGCACGTATGAGTTTCTGCACCGATTCGAGGATGGTGTGTTCTCTCATCAGGTCGGATTGAGGAAACCGGATCCCAGGATTTACGAGCTGGTCTTGCAGAAAGCCTCTAACCTGCCCGGGCAGTGTGTCCTCATTGATGACAAACCGCAGATGCTTGCACCCGCGACCAAGCTCGGCATGAGTGTTATCGCGTTCGAAACTCCCAGCCAACTGGAGCGGGACCTGCAAGGTCTCGGTCTAACATTCTGAGGGATAGGGTACCATGGGTGTTTACTTCGATCTGGGTCGTCCCGTAGTCGGCGGTTGGGTCTCGCACGACCCCGTCCGCGACATCGACCTGCTCTGGGGCTCCGAACTAAACAAGAGGTACCGGTGTTCGTGCCGCCGCCACGCATGAACCTGGTGCGCTGTCACGGGGTGTTGGCGCCGGCGAGTCGGGACCGGTCGCAGATCGTGCCCGGGCCAAGCTCGCTGACGGCGTCCTCGCAGGATTGTGCCCACCCGGCGGAAGAGGAGGGAGAGGGTCCCGGGCGTCGCCATCGGGTGGCGTGGGCACAGCTTCTAGCGCGGGTGTTCCGGATTGACGCGAGCGTGTGCCCCGCCTGCGGCGGCGCTATGAAGATCGTGGCGGCGCTGACCGACCCGTTCTCGGTGCGTTGGTATCTGGAGGGCACCGGTCTGCCTTCGCGGGCTCCACCGGTAGCACCGGCACCGCCCCGACCCCCAGCTCGAATTCGCCGCCGCGTAGGTCCCCGGCTTTGATGCCACAGGGCAGGGGACCGGGGTGCGTCTGGATCGTGTGCGAGACAGCGTTGACGCTGCCTTCGAGTCCGATGGGGCACCGACAGCCGCCCTCGGAGTCGCCTCACGGGTGTATCCTGCCCTTGGTCCGGGGGCAAGAAGGCCGTCCGTCGGGGTTGACCAAGGTTCAAATGCCTGCTTATACTTCCTATCCATTTACCTGCCCGGCATCGCCGCGGTGCTGAAGCCAACATGGCGAAGCTCCTGGCCTCCGAGGCGTCCTGGGAGGCGGCCAACGTGTGCATGAACCCCCACGGCGGCTACGCCTTCGCCGCTGAGTACGACTATCGAGCGCAAGTTCCGGGAGACGCGCCTGCTGATGTCCGCGCCTGTCACCAACAACCTGGTGCTCGCGTTTCTGGGCCCAGAACGTCTTGGGTATGCCGCGGTCGTACTGATCTGAGCCATCCGAGCCCTCTCCCGCGACGGAGTAATGCTCGCATGACATGACTCGAATAGCATGAGTAGAGCTGACTCACGGGGTATCCTTACCTGCGATGCGGGCCGCTACCGACCAGACTCCCCAGCCACTCTGGCACAGCGTGCCACCTGAGGCGGTTCTCGAACACCTCTCCTCATAGACCACTGGCCTGCCGTCCGCTGAAGCGGCGACCCGCCTCGTCACGTTCGGGCCGAACCAGCTGACCGGCAACTCCGTCCGTCTCAGCGCTCAAGCTGTTTGTGGACGAGTTCCGCAGCCCGCTCGTCGTGGTGCTGCTCGCCGCTGCTCTGGTGCTGGTGGCTGCGGACGAGTCCGAGCAGCTGATAGACGCCGGTCTCATCGGGCTCATCGTCCTGCTGAACGCAGGTTTGGGGTTCACCCAGAACTTACCGGGCAAGCCGCGGAATCGAGTCGCTGAGCCGGCTGTCCGCCTCCTCCGCGATGGCGCTTCGGGACGGACTTTGCCATTCTAATTTAGTGCCGCCTACAAACAACAGATCCTCCAGGAGGCCGATCGCTGTCGTCCGTCGGGTCAATTGGGCGCCCTGTTGCGGCGCGAAGGTCTCTACTCGTCCCATCTAACCACCTGGCGCCGCCCGCGGGAACGAGGCGCGTATGATCAACCAGGTCCAACACCTTTCTCCTGCCGATGAATTTTGAATTCGCCAAGCAGACGGACCTGCAAGGGCACTATTCGGACTACCAGATGCACTTTAGCTTTGGAAAGAGTTTTTGAGACTCCTGCTGCCTATCATCGCCCTGATCCTGACCTTGCTGCCGGGTTGCGCCGGCCGCACCTCCTCTAAGCGGGTGGAATTCCAGGCGCCTTCCCCACCCGATCCGGCAATTTTGCCCATCCTGAAGGATGCCAAACGCATCGGCGTGCTTTCCATTACCAATATTGAGCCGGTGAAAAAGCTGGATATCGAGAAGGTGGTGGGCCGGCTGGCCGACGGCATGGCCCGCGGTCTGGGCAATATTCCCGAGGTAACCGTGGTCTCCCAGGACGAGATCCGCTGGCATTTCAATTACACCGCCTTTGACTCGGTCAGTGTCTTATCCCCGCAAATCTGCACGACCTTGCGAGAGGAGCTGGAACTGGACGCGCCATGGTCTACGTGGAACTGAACGATCTCCAGGCCCAGCTGACACCCGTATCTCCAACCCCTTATGGAGGCCTTGCGCCGGCTCCCGGCCTGGATCTGTCGGTCGGCCTGCAGGTGACCTTGATGAACCTGCACACCGATGCGGTCTGGCGCCATGATCAGGGCCAGCACCGCAACTGGCAGCCCATCCAGCTCCAACTCTTCGGGGGCGGGGACCAGCCCGAGCGCCAGCTCTTGATGGCCCTCCGCCGTCCTCTGAGCCAGATCCTGGCCCGGGTTGCCCCCCCTCCCAGAAAACAGGTGCGGCACTTCGAAATCAGCGGGGACTGATTCTCCAGCTCCATAAAAGAAGGGCGGATGCCTCGATTGGCATCCGCCCTTCAGGGATTTTCGTATGGACTCTTAGCGGCCCCGTTTTTTAGATGCTTTCTTTTTTACGCTTTGAGCTTGCTGCGCAGCCGACTCTGAGCTGGGGGCTGGCTTTGAGCTGCTCGAAGTGCTGGTGACCTTGCTCGGCACCTGTGGGTGCTCGAAATCGCGTATGCGGGTTGGACTTGTGCGGCTCTCCCAGACCTCCCTCTGATCCTGCTCGTAGGGGTTGAGCATGAGATCGTTCGAAAAATCCTCCCTGGGCTGGGACTCCTCCTGTTGGGCTGAAAGCGTGCGGATGGTATCGTGCATACCCTCCAGCTCGCGGGTGCTCACCAGTTCGTAGCCGGGCGGGATATAAAGGCCGTCGTCCTGGTAATAGGGATCGTAGCCATAGCCGTAAGGCCCGTACCCGGCCCCGTAATGGGGGTAGCCGTAGCCGCCGGCCCCGTACAGACCATACCTGGAATCATAGGTCAGGATGGGGAACCCGCCGTAGCCGTAGGGGGATCCACCATAGCCATATCCCCCATAGGGATTGCCCGGATAGCGGTAAAAGTCGTCCTGCTCGTCGCGATCGTCGAAGCGGCCTATCCGCGGATCCGTGCTCCGGTCGGCCTTCCAGATCTGCTCCTGCTGCACATCCGCAGCCGTGCGTGGTGCCTTAAGCACGGTATAACAGCTACTTAGCACCATTGCGGAGAGTCCGAGCGCCATCCAGGTTATCAAGGGTTTTGCTCTCATGCCACACTCCTGTGTTTTAAAATAGTTTCGGAGACCGATTGGGGCACTTCTCTAACTTTCTTTGATTAATATAATAATTAAAAAATCCCAGTCAAATTTAATTTTAGAACCGATACCCCACACTTATAAAAGTCCGGCTTATGGTGCTTTCTTCCCTACCTCCATCCTGGACCTGCTCGAAGCCGCCGCGCGTCCAGGCAGCGTCTACCTGCATTACCTGATCGAAGAGCATGCCCGCTCCCAGGGTGAAGAAGCGGCGATCCCGTTTGATGAGAACGAGATGGGTGTTTTCCGGATCGATATCTTCTTCATCAAGAGGTCCCACATAAGGCAAAGGATCGCTGTAGTAGCCGGCGCGCAGGACCAGGGTGATTACCGGCACCTGCCATTCGAGCCCCAGGTGATAGCGAATGATGTCCTCGTACTCCTCCTCGAAAAGCACATTCGAGCGCAGATCCTCTGTATCTCTACCTCTGTACTCGCTCTGCGACCATTCCGCCAGATGCGCGCTGCCCGCCAGCAGGAGATCGGGGATGGGGCGCAACGAGAAACCAATGCCGAACTCGAGGGGCAGGGCCAGCTTGTAGGAATTGTTGAGGGTTTGCGAGGGCACCTCTTCGAGTATAGTGGACCCTCTGTCTGTGATCCTCCTTCCTGTGTTGGTAACAAGGTAGGGATTGCCTTCTTCGTCCGTACCCTGTTCAATACTTCCTTTTTCTTCTTCGGGGACCAGTTCCTCCAGATTGTCGACAAAATCGCGATCATATTCAGTAGAGCTGTATTCTGGAGGAGGTACCCCTTTGAAAACGTAATTGATCTGGTGCGCGACCCCACTGCTCACTGTGAGGCCGAGACGTCCCGTGGGATTCTCCCTAGGAGAGCGGATCATCATGCCCAGGGTTGCATTGAAACCATCGTATTCATCTTCGTAAAGATCCTGGGTCTTCAGGCGGAATCCTGTGGCATCTGGGTTAAAATCCTGGTCGATATCATCGATTCTCTCATCTGCTCCGCGCCACAAATTCAAGGCCATTCCCAGCGAAATCTCGGGAGATATATCGACGGCTCCGGCCAGAGAGGTGGTCGAAAGTTCGCCTTCGTGGCGAAAAAAATTGTCCTGCTGCAGAGTGTCGACTGGACTGAACCCCCGAATACGAATGGCCGAATCGAAGTCCTTGACCCGGTTGAATCCCACGGCAAAAACCAGACCGCCTTGGTAGACCGGATACGGATAGACCAGGCCCAGCGAACCAAAACGGGTATTGCTCAACTCGGTGGTGCTGCGGGTGTTGGCCAGGGTGGCTTTGCCCTCGTAGGTGTTGCGCAGGAAGGCCACGTAGACCTCGCGCTCCTGCATCTGCGCCAATCCGGCCGGATTCCAGTGGATCGCAGTGTAGTCGTCGGCCACCCCTGCGTAGGCGCCGCCCATGCCCATGGCCCGGACCCCGAGGCCGGCAAAATTGTCGATGGCCCTTTCCTGGGCCGTAAGCGTCCCGACCGCGAACAGGATGATAATCAAAAAGTGCAACAGGATGCGCATCAGAATTCTTCCGTGTAGAGGACGGCCAGTTCCCGGCTCGGACCCGGGGCGCCGTCGCCGTTGCCCAGCGCGTTTTTGAGGTAAAAACCGATCACCAGCTGCGGCGCCAGAGCCCCGCGCACCCCCAGATTCAGGTAGCCCTTGCCCAACCCCAGAGAGGTGTCGCCGTCGTCGTTGAGCCCCAGGTCGTACTCGGCGATCAGCGAGAGATCTTCATTGATGCCCTTGATGCCCTTGTCCACGCCCACCCAGCCCGAGAGGTCCCCGTCTCCATCGGCGTCCTCCCGGCTCAAGTTTACTCCGCCGTGCAAACCGAACTGACCCAGATCGGACAGGTAATTTTTGCTGAGGACCAGGAAAGGTCCCTTGGACTTGATCCGGTAGCGCTGGTTGCGGTGGCTCCCGTATCCCTGGGTCTCGTACCCCAGGACAAAGGCAGGCAGGTCTTTATTCTCCTCGATGAGGCGGTAGCGCAGGGCCACCTCCAGCCGCGGGTACCACTCGATGTTGCGATCGCCGATGATCTGCTCGCCGCCAAAGGAAACGCCGATGCCCAGACGTTTGAGGACGCCGGCGTTCAGGCCTCCCAGGACACCGCCGTTGGAAAACAACCGCAGGTCAACCCCAAATTTGCCCTTGTCGATCAAGCCGGCCGTGGGGCTGTCGATCAAGCGCATGGGTTCGGGCGTCTCGGCCCCGACCCCAAGCGGGCCCCAGCACAAGCAGGCGACAAGGACCAGCAGCCCGGCTCGCAACCAGGCGTTTTCAGACGCAGTCA
Source organism: Candidatus Latescibacterota bacterium (assembly GCA_965219385.1). Taxonomy (GTDB): domain Bacteria; phylum Latescibacterota; class UBA2968; order UBA8231; family UBA8231; genus CBDCNM01. Next base: position 1,155,301 of record CBDCNM010000002.1, read on the forward strand.
ATTTTTGCCAACATCCCTTCTCTCATCTGGATCGGGGAAGTGAAAATTCACTGTTCAGGGAGTCGGGCACCTCAAGGTAATCCGCCGCTTTTCGGCTGCCTCGTACTCCAGGATTATCTCCCGGCTTTGCGGAGGCAGCAGCTGGCCGGCCCGTTCTGCCCATTCGACCAGGCAGATGCCCTGGCCATAAAAGTACTCTTCGGCCCCCAGATTTTCAAGCTCGGCCGGGGTGTGGAGGCGGTACAGATCAAAGTGATAGATCGGCAGCGCTCGTCCTTTTACCTTGCCGCGGTACTCGTTGATCAGGATAAAGGTGGGGCTGTTGACCCAGTCCGCCACCTCCAGTCCCTGGCAGATACCCTGGATCATGCAGGTTTTACCGGTGCCGATTTCACCTTTGAGGGCGAGCAGGTCGCCCGGCCCCAGACGACGACTCAATCCGCTCCCCAGCACCCGCGTCTCCTCGGGAGAGTGGGAGATAACGGTCTTTTCTACAAAGTTCATTTAGGTTCCATAACGGCGACCGGCAGAATCATCTCCTCCAGCGAGATGCCGCCGTGCTGGAAACTATCCTTGTAGTGCCGCTGATATTCGTTGAAGTTGGTCGGGTAGACCAAGTAGAAATCTTCCTTGGCTATTATAAAATTGGCGCCCAGACCCGATCTTGGCAACCCGTAGCGGTGCGGGTCGGAGATATACAGGGCGTCCCTGGCGTCGCACCGCAGGTTTTTGCCGTGTTTGTAGCGCAGGTTCGTAGAAGTTTCGCGGTCTCCGTGCACCACCGCGGCACGGGTGCCGCGCACCGATCCATGATCCGTGGTCAACACCACCACCGCATCTGTGCGGGCGATCTGTTGCAGGATCTCGAACAGCGAAGAATGCGCAAACCAGGAATGCACCAGCGACCGGAAAGCGGCTTCGTCCGGAGCGATTTCCTTGAGCAAGGCCGAGCGCGAGCGTCCGTGCATCAGCATGTCGAGGAAATTGTATACCACGCTGACCAGCGGTACCTTGCCGAGCGTGGCCACTTTGCGGGTAAGACCGTGACCTTCGCTTGGGTTGAGCACCTTTATATAGTGCGAACCAGACGACGGTTTGAACCCCATATCCGCCAATTGCTCGTCCAGGTACTGGTGTTCGTTGCGGTTGAGACTGTGTTCATCCTGCGACGCGCTCCAGATATCGCCGTATTTTCTTTCTATTTCACTGGGAAAAAGACCGCTGAAAATCGCATTGCGCGAGTAGGGCGTGGCCGTGGGCAGAATGGAGTAGTGATGGGATCGTTTGATATCGAAAAACTCCGCCAGCAGCGGCTCCATGATCATCCAGTGGTCCAGACGCAGGCAGTCTATCACGATAAAGAATACCTGGCGTCCCTGTTTCAGGCAAGGGGCGACGTATTCGGCTACGATGTCCACGGAGAGAGGCGGCGAATCCTCTTCGCTTTCGACCCAATCGGGGTATATACGCTCGATAAAACGGCAGAATTCGTGGTTGCATTCCTTTTTCTGGTCCTCGATCATCTGGTGCAACCCCTTGTCGCCCAGGCGGCCGATCTCGATATCCCACTGGCTCAGCAGCTGGTGGATATCGACCCAGGTCTGCCAGGTGACCTCCCCGGAAAGCCAGGCGCGAATCCGACTGATCTTGGAGACGTGGGCCTGACCGGCCTGGCTCTGGCGGATCTGACGGGAATCCAGGATTTTCTTGCAGGCCATAAAAATCTGGCTGGGGTTCACCGGCTTGGTCAGATAGTCGTCGATGCGCCTGCCGATGGCTTCGTCCATCAGGTGTTCTTCTTCGCTCTTGGTGATCATGATGACCGGTATATTGGCACTGAACTGTTTGATTTGCTCGAGGGTCGAAAGCCCGTCGAGGCCGGGCATCATTTCATCCAGCAAAACGATATCGAAGTGCTCCTGCTGCATCAGGGCAATCGCGTCCTCGCCATTGCTCGCCGGAGTGACCTCGAAGCCTTTTTCGTGTAAGAAGAGGTGATGCGAGCGCAATAAGTCGATCTCGTCATCTGCCCAGAGAATTCTTCTCGCAGGTGCATCCATGGTGAATCCTTTCGCGCGATCGTTCACGCCACGGGCAGAATGACCTCAAAGGTCGTGCCTTTGCCCGGCATGCTCTGAATAATGCTGATTCTGCCCTTGTGGTACTCTTCGACAATTCGTTTGACAAAGGCCAGGCCAAGCCCCCATCCACGCTTTTTCGTACTGAAACCCGGTTCGAACACCCGGTTGACATTCTCCGGCTCTATGCCGCGCCCGTTGTCCTGAAAGGCGATCTGTACGACATTTTTTGAGGGCAGGAGACCGAGGCGGATCTCGATGGCGCCGGCTTTGCGGCCGATCGCATCCATGCCGTTTTTGAACAGGTTCTCGAAGGCCCAGCTCATGAGTTCGGCGTTGAGGGGAATCAGGGGCACTTCCCGGCAATGCACCCTGATATCGCACTGCCCGAACTGCGGTCCGCGGCTCTTGAAATAGTTGATGGTTTCCTCCAGGACCGCCGTGATATCCTCCATTTTGAGTTCGGGCACAGAGCCGATCTGGCTGAAGCGCGAGGCGATCTGGTTCAGGCGCTGCATATCCTTTTGCATTTCGCCCACCTTTTGATCGACGCTCTGGAGGCGGGCGGGCCCATCCTCACCGGATACTTTCTCGAGTTCGTGCCGGATCAGTTCGAGCCATCCCGACAGCGAGGAGAGGGGGGTGCCGAGTTGGTGGGCCGTCTCCTTGGCCATGCCCACCCAGATGGAACGCTGCTCGCTGCGTCTGATATTGCGAAAGCCGATGTAGCCGACCAGAGAGAACAGCAACAGCACCCCCACTAGGGCGAAGTTGGCCCACGAGACCCGGCTGACCAAGTCCGAGTCGCCGTAGTGGATGTACTGCAAGGTCTCCGAGGGGATCTTGAAAGGATAGGGATCCTTCTCGGCGCTCTGGCGCTGTATCCATTGTCTTATCTGCTCCAGAACGGCCGGGGTCCGCTCGCCCTGTTCGGGCAGGGATGCGCCCTGCCATTCGACGATTTCGCCCCTGTTGTCCGTTATGACAAAACTCTCCCCATCGCCGTGTAGATAGCTGAACGATTTATGCGCAACAAAAAAGTCATGGGGTTCGTTCCGAGCGTCCATGCGCGCCAGGGCTTCCCGCAGTTTTACCACAGTCGTGGCCGTGGTGTCGTCCTCGGCTGGCAGGTCGCTGCCGCGCCATCCAGCAATGTCGCCGGCGCTGTTCGAGAGAATGAAATTGCCCTGGTCGTAGTGCAATAGACCACGCGATTGGGGAGATGCTTCAAAGGGGATGGGCTCATTCTGGGCATCCATCTTCTGAACCAACTCGCGCAGAAGCTGGATGGATGCCTTTGAGGTATCGCCCGCCGCCGGTAACCCCTCTCCCTTCCACTCGGTGATTTCACCTTTGTAGTTGGTGAAGATGATGGGGAAATAACTGGGTTTTTCGATGACCTCCGTGAAGATGAGCCCCATCTGTTCGTTGGTAGCCAGCTGGGAATATGCAAATGTGTAGAGGTTCGCGTACAGCTCCACCTGGTTCTTCTTTTCTTTTTCGAACTCCTGGATGAGGGATTCGTTGTACAGCAGGAACGCCAGAATGGCTATTACCCCGCCGACGAATAGATAGGCGCGAAAAGCCGAAAAGACCCCGAAATAAGATGCCTTGCGCGCCCAGTGCCCCCACGCGGATGTACGGGTTCGCTCTCCCGTGCGCCCCGGCGCTGGCACCTCCGTCGCCGGCAGGACGGGCTCGACCATCCCTCCCGATCGGCGCCGGCGACGTTTGGGCGCGGCGATCGGGGTGGGAACGGGATTCTCGTGTTCTTCCATCATCGGATCGGGAACTTTTTGTCAAATAAACGCGTTTACTCTAAATTAAATAATAGCATGGAAAATAACCCGAATTTTATGTCTTCTACACAAAGACTCGCCATTCCGCGAACAGGTTCCGCCACCTGGACGCTACCCTGTAACGCCCCTGAAAACAGCTCATGACGCCGGCAAAACGCAAACTGGCTTTTCGCCTCCTGCTCCTGTGCACGGCGGTTATCTGTCGTCCGGTGCAGGCGGCCGATCGCGCCGACCTGCCGGCGCAAGGTTCGACTCAGGGCATCAAACTGGACCGCCTGGCCCTGGTGGGTGGGGGGGGCGCCGTCTTTCGCTATCTGGGGTACAGGTATGTCGACCGCGCCTGGTACCAGGGCAAAAAACAGGACCACATCCGCTGGATAAACGACTGGTCCGGCGAGACCTACCTGAATATAGACAAAGGCGGGCACTTCATGGGCGGGCTGTACCTGGCCCAGACCCTGAATAACGCCTATGCCTGGAGCAATTTCAGTCCTCGCTCGGCAGCCCTTCTCGGAACCCTGACCAGTTGGGCCGCTCTTCTGGAGATCGAAATGCGCGACGCTCACTTCGATCAGTGGGGCTTCAGTATCCCGGATTTTGTCGCCAATACCGTCGGCGCCAGCATACCTCTCATGTACGCCCTCTTCCCGCGCACTCAGGCCATTCGCTTTAAGTGGAGCTACTTTCCTTCCGCTCTTTATCGGGACAACCAGAAACGGGCGGCGGCAAACCAGCCCCATTTCGACTACGTGATCGACGACTACGAGGGCATGACCTTCTGGATGACGCTGTCGATGAACCAGGTCTTGAGGGGGCGCGCCGAGGAAATCTGGCCGGACTACCTGGGATTGGCGCTGGGATACGGCGCTGTGGGCATGCACGGCAGCAGTGTAAAAAGCACAGGACCTAATAGGGCCTATCGCGATTTGCCGGATGCCCGATCCGAGATCTTCCTGGCGCTGGATTGCGATGCTCGCTTGTTGCCCGGGCAGGGCAGATTCTGGCGCTACGTCAAAGACCAGTTGAACTGGATTCACCTTCCGGCGCCGGCCGTGCGACTCCATCCAGAGTGGCGCTTCTACCTGCTCTATATGTGAGGATTTATTGGAGCAGGGGAATAATCCATACTGCACGGAATCGGCGGTCGGCCGTGTGGGGCTTGTACCTCTGGCGTTTTATGAGACCCAGGGCGCTCTTGCCCCGCTCCCCCTTCCTGCTGCTGCGCCCGCTTGCAGCCCACCCCACCCTCCCCCCAGGCAGGCCTGAGTCCCAGAGCGCCCTTTTCCCCGCTCCTTGGTGCTGCGCCCGCTCGCAGCCCCCACCGCCCTGCCGGCACCATCCCCTCCCGGCCTCGAGGTCCCCATGGTTCCAGCTCAGTTCTTTGCGGATTGCGGAGCTCTTTCCAGGGATCTGTCGGCGGCCTTGCCATCCACACCTGGCTCTTGAGCCTTGCCTTCCACGGAAGATTCCCCCCGAGCGTTGATCTTGCTCTCCAGTGCCTCTTCATCGATCTCCATGGAACTACTGCCGTGAAAAATAGCGCCCTCGGAAACCGCAAGGGTATCGGCGTAGATGTCGCCGATAAACCGGGCCTGGCTATCCAGGCCCACTTTTTCCGCGCGCACGGTGCCGCGCACAATGCCGTTGATATAAATCTCTTTGCCCTCTATATGAGCATAGGCTTCGCCGGATTGACTGATGGTCAGGGTCCCGGAACAGGTGAGTTCACCTTTGAAGCTACCATCAATGCGGACGCTGTTTTCTACCCGCATGGTCCCCTCGAAGAGGGTATCCCGACCAATGATGGTGTTGAGCGTCTGGCTACCGCTGCCGACTGCCGCGCCGTTTTCCTTTTTTCTCAGCATGCATTCCCGCCTCTTAAAAAAAATCTTTCTCCATTAACCCATAAAAATCAATATATTATATACCTTTTACAATAGTTCGGACACTTTTTCGATTTTGAGCGGATTTTCATGGCATCAAAACTCGTAAGTGCTTATTTATCAACAAGTTGCAAATTTCAGTGCCGATTTTCCCTAACCCTTTATTTATCAACGACTTACAAAAAGTGTCCACAGTATTGTTTTACAATCGGGATGCAAAGAAAAAAACCAAGATCATCCGGTCGTAGATCAGCTCTTCCGTTTCTTTTTTTTTCTCTGTTTTTGTGCCAGGCCCTTTTTTAACTCTTCCTGCTCCTGCAGGTGCTCCACCACCACCATGACCGCAGCGCTGGTCGCATCCTCCACGGTCTCGGTATCGATAATGGGAATATCGTGTTTGCTGCTGGATTCCACGATGTGTTCCTGAATCTTGAAAATCTCCTCGAGATGCGACAGGTACCTGTGGGTGGGACGGGACGGCGCCAACGCCGCGCGCTTGGCAAAACGCTCCTCGTAAGCCTGGCGATCTTCCAGGGCCAGACACAAAGGTACCAAAAAGGCGGACTCGAAGTATTCCCCGGTGTCGATAAAATCGGGCAACAGGTGCACGCCGTCGATGATGACACTGGCGTTTTCTTCGATGCACCGACTCAAAATCGCCCGCACCCCCACACTGACCACCTTGGCCTGTTCCCGGAACCCGGCAATCACCGGCTCTAGTTCCAGGGTGTTGATTGCGGAGGGCGTGGACCAGGCGGTGTAGGACGAACCGTGAATCGCAGGCGTCAACTCCGGGGCCAGCATAAGGCGCATGATCTGGCGAATATCGTCGGTGGCCACCACCCGGGGAATATCCAGTACACTGGCCAGGCTGATGGCCAGCGAGGTCTTGCCAACGCCGCTGGCGCCGCCGATCAGAATGATCAACGGCTTGTCCAGGTCGCCCCAGGTGCGCCACACCTTGTAGCGCTCGGCATAGGATTTGTCGTGGTGCTCGGCCAGCATGACCTGGGCCAGCTCTTCCAGTTCCTGGTGGGTTATGCGGCTTATGTGCTGATCGATCAGATGGGACTCGATGTCCCTGGCGGTCTGAAAGGCCTGGTCCGGGGCCAGGCCCGAGGCCTGGATCGAATGCGAAAGCAGCTCTTTGGAGAAAGGTCGCAAGCCGTCTTTGCGCTCTACGGTAATGCTGGTGGGCAAACGCTCCCAGAAGACCAGATCCCCTACCTGACGCCCGTCGTGCTCCTTGCGAATGAGTTGATTGACGAGCTTGAGGATCTCTTTCTTCTCGATGTCTTTCTGCTTGCTCAGGGCCTCGCGGATCGCATTGGCCAGGCCATCAGCTTCTTCGTAGGCAAAACCCCGCTGGATCAGGTAGGATATCAGCATTCCGCGCCTGAAGGGAATGCGTTTTTTACCATCGACAATGGTCGCCACCGGACTCTCCCCAAGAGTGGAAGGTAGAAAAAAAGTCTTCTGGAATATAGGACCAAACAAGGACAACAGGCAAGCGGGGTTGCGGCACGCGATAAACGATTGACAATTTCCGCACTTGGAGTTAACTTGGAAAATCACCCTAAACGAGGTGGTGTGGGGGGGCTAGAGCCGCAATATGGCTGTAGCCCTTCTTCTTTTTCTAAAAATTTGCTCGGAATCGGCTGGATCTTCATATTTATAGCTGGTTCCGTTTTTTGATGTTTTTCTGGATGTCTTTTCTCCTCCCTTTTCAAGAAGCAAGGAGCTCTGACCATGGCCAACCCCCTCATCAACCTGCAGCAGCACGGCCAGAGTGTGTGGTACGACAACATGCGACGCGGTCTGATCATGTCCGGCGAACTGCAAGCTCTGATCGAAAACGACGGACTCCGCGGCATGACCTCCAATCCGGCCATCTTCGAAAAGGCCATCTCCGGCTCGGCCGACTACACCGGCGCCCTCAGAGCCCTGGCCCACTCCGGTAAGACAGCGCTGGAGATCTACGAAGTAATCGCCGTAGAAGATATCCAGTGGGCCGCGGACCTGCTGCTGCCGGTCTACGAGGAAACCGGGGGGCGGGATGGTTTCATCTCGCTCGAGGTCTCACCTCACCTGGCTCACGACACCGAAGGCACCGTCAAAGAAGCCCTGCACCTGGCCGGCCAGGTCGGCCGCAAGAATCTGATGATCAAGGTACCGGGCACTCCGGCCGGTGTTCCCGCGGTCGAACGCCTGAGCGGCGAAGGGTTGAACATCAATATCACCCTGCTCTTTGCCCAGAAAAACTACGAGCAGGTCGCCGAGGCCTATATCGCCGGTCTGGAAATGCTGGCGGGAAGGGGCGGCAACGTAGCCGAAGTTGCCAGCGTGGCCAGCTTTTTCATCAGCCGCATCGACACCCTGGCCGACGAGCGCATCCAGGCCCGCCTGCAGGAGGTGGAACGGCCCAGCGAGCGCCTGGCTCTGCGCCAGCTGCTGGGCCAGATCGCCATTGCCAATGCCAGGCTCACCTATGCCCGGTACAAGGAGATCTGCAAGAGTGAGCGCTGGCAAAAGCTGGCGGCTCAGGGGGCCCGCACCCAGCGCCTGCTCTGGGCCAGCACCAGCACCAAGAATCCGGTCTACCGCGACGTGATCTACGTCGAAGAGTTGATCGGGCCGGATACGGTAAACACCATGCCGGAGGCCACCCTCAATGCCTTCCGCGATCACGGCGTGGTCAAACCCACCCTCGAAGAGGGCCTGAAAGAGGCCCGGGATACCATGGCCGGCCTCGAAGAGCTGGGCATCTCCATGGACGCTTTGACCGCCAAGTTGCAGGAGGATGCAGTGCGCCTCTTCGTGGAACCCTTTGACAAGTTGCTGGGGGCCATCGAAGCCCAGCGCCAAGTCGTACCCAAACGCGCCTAGCGAACAGGGACGCGCTATGCCCGACACCTTCATGGCCCCTGAGCGGGTGCCCGACCCTTGCGCCCTGGTCATCTTCGGCGCCTCGGGGGATCTGACTCGCCGCAAGCTGGTCCCGGCCATCTGGCATCTCGACCAGCAGGGCCGTCTTCCCGCCGAATTCGCCCTGATCGGCATGGCCCGCCGCGCCATGGACGAGGTCGGCTTTCGCGACCAGATGAAGGAAGCCTTGCTGGAGTTCGTAGGTCCGATTGATCCCCTGCTCCTGGATCGCTTTCTGGCCAAACTGTTCTACATCCGCGGCGATCCGACCAACCCGGAGACCTTCCAGCGTCTGGCCGAACAACTGGACTACCTGGACCAGGAACGCGGCACCCGGGGCAACCGCTGTTTCTATTGTTCGGTGCCGCCCCAGGTCTACCTGGATATCGTCGAGCACCTGGGCGCGGCCGGCCTTAACCGCGAGCACCATCAGGGCAGGGGTTGGACGCGCATCATCGTCGAAAAACCCTTTGGCCACGACCTGGAATCGGCTCGCGCCCTGAACCGGGTGCTCCACCAGGTGTTCGACGAGCACCAGATCTACCGCATTGATCACTACCTGGGCAAGGAAACCGTGCAGAACATCCTGGTCTTCCGCCTGGCCAACTCCATATTCGAGCCCCTGTGGAACCGCCGCTACGTGGACCACGTGCAGATCACCGCGGCCGAGATCGTGGGCGTGGAACACCGCGCCGACTACTACGACCGCTCGGGTGCCCTGCGCGACATGATCCAGAACCATCTCCTGCAGATACTCTGTGTCATCGCCATGGAGCCGCCCTCCTCCTTCGACTCGGAGAGTGTGCGCATCGAAAAGCTCAAGGTGCTCAAGGCCTTCCGGCCCTACAGCATCGGCCAGGTGGACCGCTTTGCCGTGCGCGGCCAGTACAGCAGGGGCGCCATCGGCGACGAGCCGGTCCCAGGCTATCGGGAGGAAGAAGGGGTGGTCCCCGATTCCCGCACCGAGACCTTCGCAGCCATGGAGTTCACCATTGACAACTGGCGCTGGCAGGGCGTGCCCTTTTATTTGCGCACGGGCAAGCGGATGGCAAAGCGGGTCAGCGCCGTTACCCTGCAGTTCAAGCAGCCGCCTCACCTGATCTTCCAGGAGGGCGAAGACCTGCAGGCCAGCACCCTGACCATCCGCATCCAGCCGGAAGAAGGCATTTCCCTGTCCTTCAGCGGCAAGATCCCGGGGCCGGATGTGAAGCTGGGTACGGTGAAAATGGACTTCGGCTATGCCGGAACCTTCGGGGGGCGCAGTCCCGAAGCCTACGAGGCCCTGCTGCTGGACTGCTTTCTGGGGGATGCCACGCTCTACGCCAGCAGCGGCTGGATCGAAAAATCATGGGAGCTGATGATGCCGCTCCTCGAAGCCTGGAGCGCGACCACATCGGGCTCGCTCCCCACCTACCCGGCCGGTTCCTGGGGCCCCGGGGAAGCAGATCGCTTATTCGACCAGAATTGGCGGGCGTGGACTCAACTGTAATACACAACGAACCCGCGTGAACATCCCCTTCCGGCCGTCAATCCGCAAACTACGAGGGAGGTACTTTGAAATGAAACGACGGATACGCCAAATCCTCAGCTGGTACGGGAGCGACAACCCCGGCACTTTGACCAACCTGGCGCGTTTGCTCAATCACGGCAAACTGGGCGGCACCGGCAAGGTGGTAATCCTGCCGGTCGACCAAGGCGTCGAGCACGGTCCCGGGCGCAGCTTTGCGCCCAACCCGCCGGCCTACGACCCGCGCTACCACTTCGAGCTGGCCATCGACGCCGGCCTCAATGCCTACGCGGCGCCCCTGGGCTTCCTCGAAGCCGGGGCGCGCGACTACGCCGGCGATCTGCCGCTGATCCTCAAGCTCAACAACCGCGAAAACCTCCACGACGACAAGGATCCCAACCAGTCCCTCACCGGCACCATCGAGGCGGCCCTGCGCCTGGGCTGCGTGGCCATCGGCTACACTGTGTACCCGGGCTCGGCCCCGCGCCTGGAAATGTACGAAAAGCTCACGGCCCAGGCCGAGGCGGCCAAGCGCCACGGCCTGGTGGTGGTGGTGTGGTCTTATCCGCGCGGTTCCAGGATCAGCAAGGAGGGCGAGACCGCCCTCGATGTCTCGGCCTACGCCGCGCAGATCGCCGCGCAGCTGGGCGCCCACATCATCAAGGTCAAACCCCCCGACCCCCTCATTGAGCAGGACGAGGCCCGCAAGGTCTACGAAAAGGCCGACGTGTCCATGAACACCCTGGCCGAACGGGTTGAGCACGTGGTGCAGTCCGCTTTTGACGGCCGCCGCATCGTCATCTTTTCGGGCGGCCCGGCCAAGGGAGACGCGGAGCTCTACGACGAGATCCGCGGCATCCGCGACGGCGGCGGCTTTGGCTCCATCATCGGCCGCAACGCCTTCCAGCGCGACAAGAAAGCCGCCCTCGAGCTGCTGGGCAACGTCATCCAGATCTACACCGGCAAGCTGTAGGCCGCGCATGAACCGGATATCGGAAGATCAACTCGAGCGCGCTGCAAAGATACGCCTGGTGCTCATGGACGTGGACGGGGTGTGGACCGAGGGAGGACTGTTTTACGTGCCCGGGGGGGCCGACGGCATGGTCGAGGTCAAAACCTTCGACACCCAGGACGGCATGGGCCTGCGCTGGGCCCATGCCGCCGGCCTCAAGACCGGCCTGATCAGCGGCCGTGAGTCCCCCGGGGTCACCCACCGCGCCGAGATGCTGGGGGTGACCTATATCTACCAGAACCACCTGGAAAAAATTCCGCCCTACGAAGAAATCTGCCGGCAGGCCAACGTCGCCGACGAAGAGGTCGCCTACCTGGGCGATGACCTGCCCGATGTGCCACTGATCCGGCGCGTGGGCCTGGGCGTGGCCGTGGCCAATGCCCGGCCCGAGGTCAAATGCTGCGCCGACTACATCACCGCCGCCTCTGGAGGCCAGGGCGCCATCCGCGAGGTTCTGGAAATAATCATGCAGGCCCAGGGTCTGTGGCAGGTGGTGCTGGACCGGTACGGTATCAAGTAGGGTTTTGCGCCTCCCGACTATCCCCCCCCACCAATTCCCTCACGCGCCGTCCCACGATTTCCGGCTCTCCCTCCTTAAGACACATGGGCCCGAAGGCCGCGATGCCCTCGCTGAGATGAGTGGGATTGGCGTGGATGCTGGGCTCGCCGTCCTGTAGTCGTTTGACCAGTTCCAGGGCTGTCAGCCCCAGGGTCTCCTCGTCCAGCTGCACGTGGACCACCGGGATCTCGGAGCGCTTGCGGTCCGCCACCACCCGGGCCCGGGCGTGGGGCAGCTCCCCGATGGCCGCCTGCAATGCTTCCATCGACGTCAGCCAGCCCTGGCGCCGCTTCTCCGGATCCTCCTGCACGAACAACTCCAGGGCCGTGAGCAGGCCGACGATCTCCTCCTTGCCCACCTTGCAGGGCCGGCCGATACCGTGCTGCGGGGCACCGGGCAGCCGGTTCTTGTCGATCAGCCCTGGGGGCGGATTCCACTGCTCGAAAAGGATGTCCAGGTCCAGATGCTGCAGAGCCACCGCCGAGATCAAATCCCTGCGCCCGCAGAGGATCCCCGAACTCTGGGGCCCGCGGATGGCCTTACCGCCGCTGAAGGCCACTAGGTCGGCGCCCTCGGCGATGAAGCGCTGCAGATTGCTGGCCGGCGGCAGCTGGCCGGCCGCGTCCACCAGCACCGGCACCCCGGCCGCATGCGCCACCTCCACCACTTGGGGCAACGGTGGCAGGGTATGGGCGTAGGCCACGTAGTAGATGGCCGCGGTGTTTTCGTTGATGGCCGCCCCGATCTCCCAGGCCTCGGTGTCGCGCACCCCGGCGCCGCTGAAGCGGTCGGCGATCCCGACCTCGACCAACTCGATGCCCACCGAGCGCACCGCGTGGTCGTAGAAGTTGCGCTGGCTGCGGGCGACCACGACCTCGTTCTTCATGCCTGTGGTATCGGGCAGGCGATTCATCCTGTGCGGGTCTAGTCCGGTCACGCAGGCGGCCGTGCCCAGGAGCAGACCGGCCGCCGCCCCCGAGGTCACATAGCCGGCCTCGGCCCCGGTGATTTCGGCGATGAATTCGCCGGCGCGGGCCTGGAGCTGGGCAATGTCCACGCAGTACTGCGTGGCCTCCTTCATGGCCTCGGCCACTTCCGGTGGCATGATCGAGCCGCTGAGCCGGGTGGCCGGTCCGGATGCATTGATGATGGTGCGCACTCCCAGGCGTTCATAGACATTGGCCATGATTCATCCCTTTTCGAAAATCCGTTCTTCGAGCAGGTATTTGTCGACGGCATCGTGATTCAGGGTATAACCCAGGCCCGGGCGCTCCGGCACCAGAAAAGCCCCGTCCTCGAACGGAAAATCTTCCTGCACCAAGGTGTCCTCCCAGGCCATGGGCCCAACCATGTCGTAGGGCTGGGTCAAATGCGGCATGCAGGCCGCATCGTGCAGGCCCATGGCCGCGCCCGGGCCATAGGACACGGTCTGCGACCAGCCGCCCATACCCAGTTGGTGCGCCAGGCGCGAATCCTCCAGACTACCGACAATGGCGTAGTCCAGGGCCCCGGCCTGGAAGCGCCGCAACAGATCCTCGCTGCCGCCCACGTGGTCCCCCACGGGCAGGTGAATGGTCTGGCGCAGCCGCCGCCACTCCGAAAAGGTGCCGGCGGCCGCGCCCTTGGCTATGGGGCTTTCCAGGCATTCGATCTTGTGCCCCTGCAAGCGCCGGGCCAGTTCCTGGGCCACCCAGACCTCCTCCAGGCGCCAGCGGATATCCGGCCGCACTGCCATGTCCGGCTGCACCCGGTGGATGGCCTCCACCCGGTCGGTGACGTAGCGGATGCGCTCTTCGGGCGTCTGCTCCCGGCCGGTGATGCACTTCATCTTGTAGGCGCGAAAGCCGTGCTCCCAGCCCCACTGGGCGTCCTCGGCGGTGTGCTCCGGAGTTTTGTACCCGGTGCACTGGGTGACCGGGATGCGGTCCCGCAGGCGGCCCCCCAGCAATTGCCAGATGGGCACCCCCAGGGCCTGACCGCGCAAATCCAGCACCACCTGGCGGAAAGAGTCGGGGCAGGGCGAAGGCGCGCGCCCAAACCCCAAGCTGCCGTCGGAGAGGTTGATCTCCAGGACATTCTGTCCCAGCCAGGAATTGAGGGTGGCCTCCATGGTTCCCATGGGGGTGAAGCGCTCGATCTGGGTCAGGCCGGTGATCCCCTGATCGGTTTCGACCTCGGCGATGCCGTGCTCGGCGCGCTGGTGCAAAGGCTGGCCGTAGAAATCGTCCGACCACCACCAGTGGCGCTCGGGCACGTTGACTATGTAGAGCTTGATTCGGATGATTTTCATATCGGCTTGCCGTCCTCTCCATAGAGAATCCCCGGTGCCGGAAAACGGTCGCACAGGGCCCGCACCTGGGCGGCGATTTCCCTGTAGGCCTTGCGCCGGTCGTCCAGTTCCAGCCCCTCGTCCGCCCGCACCTTAGCCACCTGCGCCATCCACTCGGCCAGCTGCACCATCTCCGCCTTGCCAAAGCCGCGGCTGCTCATGGCCGGCGTGCCCAGGCGGATACCGCTGGGATTGGCCGGGGGCCGCGGATCAAAGGGCACGGTATTGTAATTGCACACCACCCCGGCCGCATCCAGGGCCTTGGACATCTGCCGACCGGTGAGCCCCTTGGGGGTCACATCCACCAGGATCAGGTGGTTGTCGGTACCGCCGGAAGACAGCTTGAAACCGCGCTCCACGAGGGCCGCGGCCAGGGTCCGGGCATTCTCCACGGTCTGTCCGGCATACCCTTTAAACTCCTCCGTGGCCGCCTCCTTGAGGGTCACGGCAATGGCCGCGGTGGTGTGGTTGTGCGGCCCGCCCTGCAGGCCGGGGAACACCGCCTTGTCCAGGACCTCGGCGTAGTTTTCCCTGCACATGACCATGCCCCCGCGCGGACCCCGGAGCGACTTGTGGGTGGTGGTGGTCACCACGTCCACGTGCGGCACCGGACTGGGGTGCACTCCGGCGACCACCAGCCCCGCGATATGGGCGATATCCGCCGCCACCACGGCCCCGACCTTGCGGCCGATGGCAGCGAACCTTTCGAAGTCGACGGTGCGCGGATAGGCCGTGGTGCCGCAGAAGATCAGTTTGGGCCGGTGCTCCAGGGCCAGGGCTTCGACCTGGTCGTAGTCTATGATTCCGCTTTCCTCTCTCACCCCGTACTGCACGGCGTTGTAGTGCAGTCCCGACACGCTCACGGCCGCACCGTGGGTCAAATGCCCTCCGTGCGGCAGGGCCAGTCCCATAACCGTATCCCCGGGCCGGGCCAGGGCCAGGTAGACCGCCTGGTTGGCCGGCGAGCCGGAATAGGGCTGCACGTTGACGTGCTCGGCCCCGAACAGGACCCGGGCCCGCTCGGCGCAGAGTTCCTCCAGGCGATCGATGTGCTGCTGCCCTTCGTAGTAGCGCTTGCCGGGGTAGCCCTCCGAGTACTTGTTGGTCAGGATCGAACCGGTCGCCTCCAGCACCGCCTGGCTGGCGTAGTTTTCAGAGGGGATCAAACGGATCTTCTCGTGCTGCCGCCGGTTCTCGGCGTGGATGATCTCCGCTACCTCGGGATCTATTTCCTTGAGATCTGCCATGTGCCTCCTCCCTTTTTATCCTGCCAGGGCCCGCTCCACCAAGGACTCGGCATCCCCCACCAGCTGCTGCCAGGCCTCCAAGCTGTAGTCCGGGCCGTGGGCAAAGGGCGGGGTTTCAATGCACATGCTGTGGCTGTATCCCATTTCCGCGGCTCGCTGAAAAACCGGGTCCCAGGCCACCAGGCCGCGGCCCGGCGCCAGGTGGGAGTCGCGGTCGCCGGCCGTATCCGACAGATGAAATGCCTTCAAGTGCGGCGCCATGGCATCGAGAAAAGCCCCCGCTCTTTCCGGTCCGGCGGCGATCAGCGCATGGCCGGTATCCAGACAGAACCCCAGGTTGGGGTGGGCGAACTCGGCGGCGAAGCGCGCAAAGTGCTCGGGCCGCGCGCTCAATCGTCCCCCTGCCTTCCCGGGAGGCAGATTCTCCAAGGCAATGGTGAAATCGAACTGCTCGGCCGCCGGCAGCAGGACCTTCAAACTCTTTGCGAGTTGGCGCAGATAGTTGTCCAGACCTTCCACATCCACGTTCAGGCGATTGGTGGTGGGGTGCTGGATGCCCACCCGCGCCCCCAGTAGTACGGCACGTTCCATCCAGTAGCGCGCCTTGTCCACGGCCTGCTGGCGCGCGGTTTCGTAGAAGGAGGCAATATCGTCCTTGGCGGCAAAGGGCAGGTGGAAGCTGTCGATCTGCAGACCGGCCTGGCGGTACCCGGCACCGATGGCCTCCAGCTCGGCCTCTGACTCCGTTGGAAAAAGCTCCATGCTGGCCTCTATGCCGGCCAGGCCGGCCTGGTGGCAAGTCTGGTGGATCTCCTCGTGGGATTTGCGCGTCAAGATAGAGCCGACCGTGGACCACACCCATGTCTTTTGCATACCTTTTTCCTTTTTTTTAGTCTAGCCATTTAGTCTAGCCACAAAATCCAACTCAACTTAACCAAGAGGCGCGCCATGAGCAAGTACCTGGGCATCGATTCCAGCACCCAGTCCATGACCGGCCTTCTCATCGACATTGAGAGCCAGCAGATCCTCGCCGAGGAATCCATCAACTTCGACGATCACTTCAAATCCACATACTCTATTGAAAACGGGGTTCTGGATCTGGGAGGGGGCCAGGTGCACAGCTCGCCCCTGATGTGGGCCGAGGCCCTGGATCTGCTCCTGGCGACCCTGCGGGAAAACGGCAACGACCTGGGTCAGATTCGCGGCATTGCCGGCAGCGGACAACAACACGGCACGGTCTACCTCAACCACCAGGCCGCCGTTACCCTGGCCGGCCTGGACCCTACCATCCCTCTGGTGGAACAGCTCCGCGATGTATTCTCGCGCTCGACCGCGCCGATCTGGATGGATACCTCGACCACGGCCCAGTGCCGGGAAATCGAACAGGGAGTGGGAAGCCGCCAGGCCCTGCTCGAGTTGACCGGCAACACCGCCTTTGAGCGCTTCAGTGGGCCCCAGATCCGCAAGTTTTGGCAGGTTGATCCTCAGAGCTATGCCCGTACCGCCTGTATCGGCCTGGTCAGTTCCTATATCGCCAGTCTCCTGTGCGGACGGCTGGCGCCGGTGGATCCGGGGGATGGCAGTGGCACCAATATGATGGACATCAAAACCCGGCAGTGGAGCCCCGCAGCCCTCGAAGCCACGGCTGCGAATCTGCAAGACAGACTCCTGCCGGTTCAAGCCTCGAGTCGTGTCCTCGGACCGATCAGCCCTTACTTTGTCGAGCGCTACGGTTTTGCGCCCGACTGCACGGTCCTGCCCTTTTCCGGGGACAACCCCTGCAGCCTGATCGGCCTGGGGCTGGTGGAACCGGGCCAGGTCGCCCTCAGCCTGGGGACCTCGGATACCCTCTTTGCCTGCATGGACGCCCCGCGGGTTTCCGCCCGGGGCGAAGGCGCGGTCTTTGCCTCGCCCGACGACACCCACTACATGGCCCTGATCTGTTTCCTCAACGGCAGCCTGGCGCGCGAGGCCGTACGCGACCTCTACGGCCTCGACTGGAACGGCTTCACCCGGTCCCTGCACCACACCTCTCCGGGCAATGACGGCGGACTTATGCTGCCCTACTTCGACCCGGAGATTGTGCCCCGGGTCCCCGAACCCGGGGTGGTGCGCCACAAGCTCGATCTGGAGGACGCCGAGGCCAATGTCCGCGCTGTCATCGAAGCCCAGGCCCTGTCCTCGAGGATCCACTGCGAGTGGATGGGGGTACCTATCAGTGCTCTCTATGTCACGGGTGGGGCTTCGGCCAACAGCGAAATCCTGCAGGTCTTCGCCAGCGTCCACGACTGCCCGGTACATCGTTTCGAGACCACCAACTCCGCCGCCCTGGGCGCGGCTCTGCGCGCCTCTTACACCCACCAGAACGACATCGCCACCCCCCGGACCTGGAAAGAGATCGTGGCTCCTTTCACCCAGCCCCTGCCCGGCTCCACCATCCAGCCGGATCCGGCGGCGGTCTTGGTCTACGCCGACCTCCTGCCCTGGTATCAGGCCCTGGAAGAGAAGCACACCGGCTAGTGCCGCGTCCTGGTAATAACGGGTGGAATTCTGGCGCCGCTTCCACCCGGCGCTTTCGAAGAAGATTGCGTCCAATGACGCCCAGTCGCGCGTCTTCCTGCACGGGCCACCCCCTTCGGGAAAGCGAAGTGGGGATCCCTTAATTGTGCCTCAAGTAATGCGCAGGGTCATAAATAAGATCGGCAGAAACCGCCGTTGCGATTTGGCCAGAGCCAGGCCGTTGCGTAGCTTTGTTGCCGGATCCCGATATTGACAAACTGGATGCCGATATTGCCGAGGTGAAAGGGAGCCAGAAGAGAAATTCAAACTGAGACACGACCGAGAATTAAGTAGTTTGCTAAATTGATAGCCTTTTCTTAAGTTGAAATATATATTTCACCCTCTAGCTTTTTTCGCAGGAGATTTCTCCCATGAGCAACCACACGGAGTCAACCTCCCCCCTTTTATTGCATTCCGTGAGTATTGTCATTACCGCAGAACATCACGATCCTATGATACTTAGCCCGAGCTTCTTGGTGGACAAGAAGATTGTGCCCGCTGACCGGAAAGTCGTCAGATCGGAGACTGCGCTATTAGAATCGACCGTCCGATATGACGAAATCCTATGGGAAATGAATCCGTCGAGGCTTGCGGTTGCTGAGGGCTGGGACAATCCCGACAATCCCTTTAAGGATGACTATCTCCTCTATAAGATGGTTGATGCTTACTTGGCAGAAGTTTCCTATACCCCCTATCGAAGCCTTGGGCTTAATTGTACCGCGTACATGAGGCAAGATGATCCCGGGCAATGGCTACGCCAAAGATTTTTGCACCCAGGGCCATGGTGTGAAGGCGAGTCTAAGGTGCTCGCCTTCACACCAAACTTCGTTGTCGATGCAGGCGACGGGGTATTGTGCAATCTTTCGCTTGAATCGGCGACCGTCATGCCGCAGGGCGGATCCGAGAGGGCCATCGTTGTCAACAGCAATATCCACCATCCGGGACCATTGAACGCGGATGAAATGCGGGCGGCTATTAGTCGCTGGCCAGAAGGGCAGGACTTTGTCATTTCGGTACTAGATAAATTCTTGAGGAGCCCCCAAGTATGAGCGCACAGACGAAACCTATACATGGTGCATTTGAAAGGGAGGCGGAAACATCAACCCTACTGACCACAAGCCCAGCGGAGGTGGGCTCCCGGGTGGAACAACGGTTCAATGCTGAATCAAAGAAACCGCATGCAGGAGCCAGTTTATCATTAGATACGAGTGAGGGCGATACCAAATTGACGGATCGCCATTCCTATTGGGCGTGGTTCATGGCTCAAGACCCCTCCATCTCTTCCGCCCGGGAAACGATTGCTGGCGCGAGCGAACCCGAGGCAATCATCGGCGCGCTCAGACAATCCGGGCACACCGAGATCGCGGACCGGCTCATCTATCTTCAACAAGAGGTCGAGGACGATCCCGACGAGCTACCTATAGATCTTGAATCATTGAGATCGCTGGCCCTTTTCCTCCTGGAGGATGACGGATGGGGCTTACCTGATCCCTGGATCTGCGTCGCTCCTAATGGATTTATTCAAATCGAGTGGCGCTTTCAGCCCAATGGAATCCTGGCCATGGTATTCCCACCTTCTGATTCGATTCAGCTTGTCGTCCTTGGTGCATCGTCTTCGGATGAAGACGAACGGCTGAACATCCGTGGCACGATGCCTAGAGGCGCGGCCCTAAAAATGGCCCAGATATTCATTCCGTGTCCATAACTTCGACGCCGGCCCAGCCCCTTCCCAATGGGAACCACATCGCACGGCATTGCAGCCCGTCAAGGGTTGAGCGCGGGATGCCGACGGCCTCTGCCTTCATGCCAAAACCGGAGGAGGATTACCTGTCGGTCAACTGGCTTGAGTACTTCGGTAAGGGGAATTCGACTGACGCCATTGAGCAGGTTAGAAAGACGTTTCAAAGTAAAAACTACCAGTTAAAGAGGGGCGGCCGGTTTGCAGTGCTTAATATCTCGGCCGCCAAGAAGGCGGCACTTGAGGCCGACGACTGCGCCCTTTGCATCAACCATTTACCTGTCGGCGACGACCCGTCCCACGCCGGTATTTTCGGATATACCTCAAAGGACTTGGCGATTGCCGCAACCCTGGCATTGCTCGTCACGCCCCAAGATGTGCATCCAGCTAAGGATTCCTAGGGTGTAGCCTCCCCTCCCTATCCTCCCTCCTCCCAACTTTACATAATGAAATTAATATAAACCTGATTTCATGACTTTTTTCGCTCATTTCACCCAAAATAATTCAAACTGATACAAAACCTAAATTAACGTGAGTTCGGGATAAGCAGAGGGACTCCTTTTTGGCTAAACTTGGTTTACCGACCAATGATCATTCAGCCATCCAGGAGCCCCGCGATGAATTTAGTCGAATTGTTCTGCCACGTCGATGATTTTTGCCAAACCTTTGAGGCGCAATGGATACGCCACCAGTTAACGACCGGGCATCGGCGCCGTAGATTTTACGAATCGTCAAGTTATTCGCCCCTCGCTGGCCATAGGTCTTGCATTCGACGTTAAGGCAGCACAAATTTTCCAAGGCTGGTCTTGGGTCCATGATATCCCTCCAATACTTGGTCGTTTGGAGAGAAAAAAGGGCACAAGGCCAGTCTTGTTTCAAGTGGTATGGGATAATCTCAGGTTACGACCCTATTCCGATCCCCATACGTATATGAAAATGAAACCATTAGTAGGATGAGCGAGATAATACTTGCCATTTCATGCTCCTTTTTATGTAAATATCCAGTCGTCCCCAATTATGAACTTATTTAGAAGTGCAGCCTAGCGACCACAGACATGCCACTTTTTCCATAGGGTACCAGCCCGACGGAAATATGGCGTTGTTCGGGCTTCGACTTAATTCCATCCGAAGTGGAATTTCGCCGCCACTCCGACGCAATCGTCCCACCTACAACGGGACAGATGAAAACTGGGGACCAGGTAGACCAACTAAATCCATATTTCCATTTTTCGGGATAAAGAATGAACGTATTTCTACCCACTACTAACCCCACCAGGCTGCCGGCTAGTGTCGTAATGAAATCATCATGTGGATCGATCCGAGTCACGCCGACCGCGGCTCCGACCATGTATCCATACAGCAAGCCATGGACGGCAGAAAGACCAGAAGCGATGGGGTCGCCCCCGCTAGCGCCCAAGAGGAGGGCTGTTGAAAAACCCGAACCCATTCCCCAAAGAGCACCATTGACCAACTTGTAAGCAACCCGTTTTCCGGTACCCCTGTTGTCCATTACTCTCGTTTTCTCCGAAAGGCTGCTATCCGGCGTTTCTCCGCCCGGTGTCTCCGTGAGCTCGCTCGCAGTGCGCCCGGAAGCGGCCAAGGCTCGAATTTGCTCCACGGCTGTCTCGTCGACGAGCCAAAAATCCGTCGGCGTGCCGTGGTCCTTAGCCTTCACCGTCACGTGGTAAACGTTGTCGCAGCTGGCTTCGGTCGGCAACTCCATCGTCGTGACTGCCGGCGTGATGACGCGCCCGGCGCCGGTGCCGATCCGCTCGCCCGCTTCGGTGAACGACCGCCCTGGTCCCAGGTCGGTGGTCTGGAACGTCGGGGGGGTGCCTCGCTCAAAGGACAGACTCGGCGTGCCACTGGGCATGTCCCCATTCGGCGTAAGCGCTCGCACCTCAAACCACAAATCAGAAGAAGAGCCGGTATTCACAATTTGCACCGGTTCCGGTTTGATCACGCGAATGTCTCCCCATTGGCCGCCGGTCTCTTCCGTAAGTATCAATATGGGCGAAAACTTGCGTGCCAACGCCAGATCGCTGGCTGGATCCGCATACGCATCTTCAACCATAAGCAAGGCAAGCAAGGTAATTATAACCATCCTGCACTTCATTATTGGTATTCCTCTCTTCTTGAGTAGTCGATTATCCAGTCGTTTTTTACCGACGTACCCTTCAAAAACTCAGTGTAGCGGCTGTAGACAAGTGCCCCCATGGATCTGGTGCCAGACCGATGGAGAAACGGCGGGACTCAGGAGGCTTTCGCCATAGTTCCGACGCAACCGTCGCACCAATAACAGGACAGACTAAAATGGCTAATGGATCAAACCATCTTTTGAAAGAAAAATCACGAGATGCAGCCACCTTGAAGCCTACCATTGCTCCCACCGAACTGCCAGCCAGTCCCATGAAGAAGCTATGGCTGTTATTGTTCCGATCAGGTGGATCGACCGAGATCACCCCAACCACAGCTCCTGCCGCAGATCCGAGTACACCGCCCAAAATTGCACCGCCATAGCTACCGCCGCTCCCCAAAGCTCCTACCCCTAATAGACTGAATAGGTAGCCCGTCGCCAACCCGACCCCCAACTTTCTGGCAATCCTTTTGCCAGCCCTCGTGTCATCCTCTTTTGCCGTTCTTTGCGAAAGCGTATCCGGGCCCCGTCGCCCGGCCCGTCCCATGGGGAACCCGCTGAAAAATTGAAGGCAGCGTCCCCAACCCCAGATTCGCCGTCTCATCGTCCGCGTCCTCGTCCGCGTTGGCCCTGAGCGTAAACGACTGGGTCGAGTCGCCTAGGGCGAACGACAGCGTGTCCTGCCGCAAGCCCTCCACCGTGTAATCGCTCGCCTCCGTACCCGCCTCCGCCGTCACCGTCACCGGCAACGGCACCGCCCGGGTCGCCTGGGCCGACAAGGCCACCCCCACCGACACCGCCGCGCCCCCTTCCCGCGCCTCGTAGCTCGATGCCCCATAGGACACCTGCGGCTGGACCGGGGTCGCCCGCACGGCCCCCGTAGACGCCCCCAGCCCCGCACCCATTTGCGCCCGAAGCTTGAATCGATATTCTACGGTATTCCTCAGGCCGCCTATCCGGTGATACCGGATCATACGACCGCCATACTCGGTGGCAGGGACCTCACTATTGGCCACCTCCGTCCATGCGTACTTCGACGGGCCCTCTTTCACCCCGTAGCGCCAATGGGTAATCTGCGCATCGTCGGAATCATCCCAGATCAGCAACACCGCCTCATGGTCCGGCCACACCGCAAAACCCGGCGGCGGCGGCCCCTGCCAGCGCGCCACCGGCGTGTTCCCATCCGGGGTTCGCCGGGGTCGTTCAGCTCCGCCGTCAGCGCCGTGCCCACCCGCGGCTGGGTCGACGACAGCGTCACTGTACCCTCCTCCTCCACATTGGTCACCCGCACCGTCACCCCGTAATCAGCCGAAGCCTGCTGCCCGTCCTCGGCCCGCACCGTTACGTGGTAGACATTGTTGTGATCCGCATCGGTGTCGTGGCCCGCATCGGTCGGCGCCTCGAAGTCGGGTGGTGTCTGGAAGCGCAACCGGCCCCCGCTGTCGATCGCAAAGGCGTCATCGTCGTTTGGGTCCACCAGCGACCACGTGATCGGATCGCCTTCCGCGTCGGTGGCCGTGTAGGTCGCCACCGCCGCCTCATTGTGCTCCCGAAACGTCGGCGTCTGAGCCCCCGAAATCGTCGGCGGGGTGCCGCAGTTGACCAGGGTAGGGTTCGTCAACGCCAAGGAGCCGCCTTGAGCGGCCTGGGCGCAGCGAACCCCGTCCCGGATGGTGACGTTCGTCAGGGTTGCCCTACCGCCGCTCTCGATGTGGATGCCATACCAGTCACTATTGGACGCGTCGTCAGCGTCGTTGGACGAACGGAAGGTGATGTCGGCCGCGCTGGCGTCGAGCGTGCCACCATCCGCGACGATGATTCAGAGGCTCTGACTCTGACATACCCTCGTGCGATGCGCTCGGCCTGGAGCGCCGCGCGCCGGGCGTCGCTGCGCTGGAGGTGCTTCTCGATGCCGTGGGTTGCCGGATCGTCAATGCCGACTTTGGCACGTGAAGCCCGATATTCGCCCTTGCTGTCCAGTTCGGCGTAGTACAAGTAGTCATCGGTTGGACTATCCACGAACGCGTACCCATCCGCAGTGACCCAGTTGATCTCGAGTTCGTCGCCGAACACACGGGCGCCAAAGGTCGTGCCGTCGGGCTGGGTGAAGGGCACCACCTGGTTGACGGTTTTGGCCTGAACATGGCCGGCGTTTAACCCCAACGCGATCAGCACCCATAAAAGCGCATATCGACTTTTCATCATTTCGAATCTCTCATTTCAAACAGGTGAATGAATTCTTGTTTCAAACCGCCCCACGACAACTTCCTTACCGAAGTGTCCCAAAAGATGCAGGACGATTCCTCTCTCGCAGCCAATACCTTTGCCGTCGGATCGTTCCAGAAGTCCCACTTCTCACCATTTATGACCGCTTCCCGCGCGTAAAGAACAGTAGCATACGTCATACCAAAGTTTTCAAGGAATTCCACCTCTCTACCACCAAAGCGATCATTAAACCGAAATCCAAAAGTGCGAAGGGAGTCGGGATGTATAGGGCAGCCTGCTTTGCGAGGGAGGCCCGGAAGAAGGACGTAGTCGTCTACAAAAACCAATGTATCCGATTCTGTTTCGGGAATGACATAGCTGTAATCTCCTAACTCGTCGACCGGGTATCCGCCGAAACGGTATAGCGCGACGTCCCTGTCCTCCAGGCGAAACAAGAGGCGGTCTCCCTCCCAACGCACCTTCTTTCCCGCCAAAAAGAAGTAGTCCACAGGGGGGTCCTCATACGGCATGTCGCTGAAGACATGGTAGGTATGCCCTTCAATGTCTTCCGTGTGGGTAATGCTAATGGTTACACGTCTATATTCTCCCGCACCAACAAAATGCGAGTAACTCCAACTGTTCCCGACCGCCAACGGCAGCATTTGGTGGATTTGCTCGTCGACCTCCGCCCAAGGCGCAGCCCACAACCCGCCCCAGCCGAGTACAACGACAGCACTCCATTTACACAGCTTCATGGGGTTCTCCTTCTTGTTGTAATAAAAATTCTAGCGGTATACGTGGTCCCCAAATACAATTCAAATACAATTTACTCGACTTTTGCAGCGTTGAGGGGGTCCATAGTTGCACAAAAGTGCAGGGCGAGCTAAAATTTCTCCAAGGAGCGTTGCTATAGCCCCTTTTATCTGGAGGTTTTCTCATGCCGCCCTTGGTCGAGATTCCCGAGATCGTGCGTCATTATGAGTCCTTTTTTACGTCGGTATTTTCTCCACAAGCCCTGGCGCACTTCAAGCGCTACGTCAGCGGGTTAATCGTGTCCGAAAATAAAACCGTAGACGGGATCAACCGCCTCTTTGTGCTGGATCGGCGCCACCCAAGCAGTCTGAATCGTCTGTTGACCGATAGTCCGTTTTCCGTAGAGGCCCTCCATCAAGCGCGCTTAACGCTGTTGTCCAGTCTTGCGGGGACCGCCTTGAAACGAAAAGGGGGCTCGATCAGTATCAAGTGCGGGATTTCGAGGCGATCAAAAAACACATCGCCCTGGTCACCGTGACCTATAGCTTACTGAGAGCAGCCCAACACGATGAGGACCTACTTCACAAGCTTCAACAGCAGATCGAGACGAAACTCGGTGGCTCAGCTGGAACGGGGGCGTCGTAATACACAAGCACAGGCTTTATGGGCCTTGGGTGGCCCAACAGAGGCCTTCACGCTGGCCGAGGAAACTCCGCCTCAGAGAAGAGAAGCCGTCTGCTTGAGCCGGGTGCGGTGAAAGTCGCACGGTTCTTAGGGGGCCGGGAGGTGGTGACATCTCCCGGCTACCCGACCCAAAAAGGAGTCCCTCACCATATCCCGAACTCACGTTAGGTTAGGTTATTTTTTCGTTTCAACCGCACCGGTGGGAGCCAACCCGTGAAAGATAAGAACCCTAGCAGGCCGTTGAGTATCTTTGTTGCCGGATCCATGGTGCCATCTTTCTGGGGAAGGAATACGGTCTGGGTCGAAGCAAGAGTGAGACGCTATTCCATTTAGAAATGCAGAGATCAATAAGACACCTTACCAGAACTTCGGCACCTCTTCCTCCACCTTGGTCATCACCTCCAGGAGCGCGGGCTGCCCCTCCTTGTTGGCCGCGAGCGCCTCGCCAATGGCCGGGGCCAGGTCCTCTACCGCCTCGACCCGCCGGGCCCTGGCCCCCAGACCCTGGGCCACCTGGGCGTAGTGGCCGCCCAGCGCATTGCTGCCCCAGCGCTCGCTGGCAAAGGGCATGTGGTGGTCGTAGTGCGTCATCACTCCGTTGTTGAGGATGACCGTGAGGATGGGGATTTCCGCCCGGAAGGCGGTCTCCATATCCATGCCGGCCATGCCGAAGGCGGCGTCGCCCATGACATTGATGACCGTCTTTTCCGGGGCCGCCAGCTTGGCGCCCATGGCCAGTCCCAGGCCGTAGCCCAGCTGCGTGGACTTGCCCCAGCCGATATAACCCCGAGGGGTGACCGTCTGCCAGAAGGGGGCGAGCTGGTCGCGGGGATACCCCGAGTCGTGGGTGATGATGGTATTGGCCACATCCACGGCCGCGGCCAGTTCGGTGAATACCCGGTAGGGGCTGATGGGTACCTCTTCCGAGTGCAGCCGAGGCCCCCACTCGTCCATGAACTCGGCCCGGACCCGGGCGATTTCATCCACCACACCGTGCACGTCGCCACGTCCTTCGGCGCTGGTTTGCCGTTTGACCTCCTCGATCATCTGCCGCAGCACCAGTTTGGCATCGCCAATGGCGCCGAAACTGATCGCGTGGTCCTTGTGGAGGTCCTCGGCGTAGTTGGTGAGCTGGGCCAGGGGCACGCCCGCGGGCACGGGCGCATTGAAATTGGATCCGGTGAAGCTGGTGCCCGCCCCGAGCATGAAGTCGGTCTTCCTCAGGAAGTGGCCGACCATCAAGGTGGCGGTGTTGCCGCCCATACCCAGTGCAAGTTTGTGGTTCTCGGGAAAGGCGCTCTTGCCGGCCAGGGTGGTCAGGACCGGCACGTGGGTGAGTTCGGCCAGCTCCACCAGTTCGTCCGTGGCCCCGGCCCAGAGTATGCCCTGTCCGGCGTTGATGACGGGGCAGGAGGCCTTGAGCAGGGCCGTCACCAGGTCGCGCACATCGTCCGGATCGGCCCCGGACTTGAAGGGCTGCACCGGCTGGTAGTCAAAGTCGTCGTCCGGAAACTCTTCCAGGGCCACGTCGCGCGGAATCTCCACCAGCACCGGGCCAGGCCGGCCGTGTTTCAACTGGCTGAAGGCCCGGCGCATCATTTCGGGGATGCGGCTCACCTGGTTGATGTTGGCGGTCCACTTGGTGACGCCTTGGTAGTTGGGCACCGCATCGAAGTTGGGGTGCACCTGGGTGCGGGTGCGCTCCAGCCCGCCCGGGAGCAGCAGGATGGGAATCGAATCGGCAAAGGCCTGCGCCACCCCGCCGAAGGCATTCTCCGCCCCGGGCCCCAGCTGCATGGTGAAGACCCCGATGGTCTTGCCGTTGGTGATGCGGCTGAATCCGTCGGCCATGTTGACCCCGGTGCGCTCCTGGCGGCACACCACGGGCCGGATACCTTCCTGGGCGGCCACATCAATCAGGGTCTGGTACGGAAAGGCCGCCATCCACTCCACGCCTTCTGCTTTTAATATTTTAGCTATAACCCGGTCGCCGTTCACGTTGGTCTCCTTCGTTGTCGGCAGTGTATTTGGCCTTCTACGGGATTCAAGGTAGAACTTCCGGCGTTGTAAGGCAAGGGGGAACCGCGCAGAATGCGGATGGACCACGAGCGGCTGGCCCATCCGTTCGTCCAGGTGCCTCCGCCAAGCAGCTATGAGGACTCAAGATGCTCAATCACCTCATCCACCGGCATCACATCCCCCACGTTGATGTCCAGATCCAGCAAGAACGTCCAGTGCATGATCTGGCAGCGCTCGCCGACCGCCTCGCGTGGGATGACGACGCGGAAGCTGCTGCTGGCGTCTCGGCAGGTCGCGTACACGCAGTGGCTCGTGCTCACCCCCGTGACGATCACGGTATCCACCTGCAGCGCCGTGAGCATGTTGCGCAGGGGGGTTCCCGCAAAACAAGAGGCCCATCGCTTGGTGAAGATCTTCTCGTCCGGGCGGCGCTCCAGTCGCGGATCGATCTCCATGAGTCCGGCGTCCCCGGGTTTGAGGTCGGACTCGATCTTCCTGGTTTTCATGCCGGGGAATTCATCCGGGTCGAATTCGGAGGTAGAAAAGAAGATGGGGACGCCGGCGCGCCGGGCGGATTCCAGGACGTGGTGGGTGCCCTCCACCACCGGCTCGACATTGCTGCCCATCTGGGTGCTCTGACGAGTCCAATTAAGGGCCAGGTCGACCACCACCACGGCCGGGCGCGCGCCAAAGCCGCTGCGCCGCGCCCAATTGGCGGCCACGTAGTAGTCGCGCAATTTTTCCAGATGGGCGCGCACGGGTTCGCGCAGTTCCTCGGGCAATTGCAACTCGGGTGTGCCCAGCTCGATGCTCGGACCGAAGAATGATTCGCTCATGGGGTGGTATCTCCTCGTAGTTTGACTGCTTGGACTGCTGCGCGTTCTCCGCTCGACGTTCAAGCAGGGGATTCCGGCGGCGGGTCGGTTTTGTAGCAGTTTGAATTAATTTCCGCTCGATCCGTGAAAAAAGTCAGCAAATGAGGTTTACCATAAGAAGGTTCCGCTGGAACGAGGACAACGGACAGTGGCTGGCCAACCTCGACGAAGACGGAGACGGGACGCCGGACCGATTCATCTACGGCGAGCTCGAAAGCAGGGTGCTCAAGTGGACCACCCACTTCGACCTGCTGTTTTCCCCCGACGCCAGTCTGCAGCTGTACATGCAGCCGTTCGTCGCCACCGGCGATTACGGCGCCATCAAGGAGCTGACCGCCCCGAAATCCTACCGCTTCTCTCCGTACGACGAATACCGGTCCAACCCCGACTTCAGGCGGCGCTCGCTACGCAGCAACCTCGTATTCCGCTGGGAGTACGCACCCGGGAGCACGCTGTTTCTCGCCTGGGCGCAATCGCGCAGCGCTTTCGACGACACCCCCCGCCTCGGCACCGGCGACCTTGCCGCCAGTTTCACCGACAACGGAGACAACATCTGGCTTGCAAAGTTCAACCACTGGCTGCGTCTGTGAAGGGCCCGGCAGGGTCCAGAGCAGTATATAAAAAATTAGGCGTTCTGCATAGCTTTGATTTCGTCCACAAAGTCACGTGTGCATATTCCGAACTTCCTCTTTAAGTGCTTGGACTGGTTGGCGTGTCCCTTGTGTTCATTCCTTCTTTCTGTGACGTCTTGGCGATATTTGCTTACAGCACTGCGTAGATTGGGAGATTCTATTATCAGATCGATACGACTGAGCAATCCAACGATATTTTGCATACGTTTGTGCTCTTTCTCGTGAAACCGTACATATTTGTCGAATAGGTCTTCGATCTCCTCGTCCAGCTTGACCATCGTCTTTGCTCGATCGATCATATCTAGGAAATTGTCGAAGGATCGACCGGAGTCGGAGTGGCCATACCATTCTCTGTCGAGTGAGCTGTATAAGCCGATGCCGAAATAGGGAAGTTTGTTCTTGTCCGCAACCTTTTCCGCATTGCTCAGTACCTCTTGCTGCGCGGTTAGCTTTTTGTCGGCCTTATTCAAGACGATGAATATCGGGGGTTGGGACTTACGATATGAAGAAAGCTGAGAATGTTTGCGTTGCTCTCGAAACTCGCAAAGAAAATCGACATCTTCCTGGGGAAGTGTGCCTCTGTCGCAATCGACTACCCATATTAGAAAAGGATTAGTCAAGACCTCTTGGAGAGCAATCTTCTTGTCCTCTTCGTCGCTTTTCGCATCATCCGGTTTTGTGTAACCTGGCGTATCGATAAAGGCGACTTGTTTACATCTCTCCAAATGTGGTGTGTTGATCACGACTCGTTCTACAATCTGCTTCAGCGGGATACCATAGTCTTTCTCGAACTCATGCGTCATCTGCTGAAATGTCGATGTATTGATCGGTGTCTTCCCACCCCCAGAATTGAAAACATTGATTTCCAACTCGTTCTCATCGACATGGGTAATGAAGGTCGGGATCGAAGTTGTTGGGGTGACCTTTGTGGGCAGGATTTCGTCTCCGATGAGTGCATTGAGAAAACTCGACTTGCCACTACTAAAACTGCCTGCCACTGTACAGATGTTTCGAGAGGCCAGACGAGGTGCCAATCTCATCTGATTCATGTGCGAGCGGATTATCTCCAAGGCGGCGTATGCTTCGGCTTCCTCAGGATAAGTGTCGTTGCGGGCAAACTCTC
Organism: Candidatus Latescibacterota bacterium; assembly: GCA_965219385.1. Taxonomy (GTDB): domain Bacteria; phylum Latescibacterota; class UBA2968; order UBA8231; family UBA8231; genus CBDCNM01. The sequence goes on from CBDCNM010000002.1 coordinate 1,185,365, forward strand.
GGTAGTCGTTTTTCAGTAGCTTCTTGAATTCGTTGAAGTGACGCGTATATTCGCCGTTCATGTTATCGCGGGCAGACATGATTCGCCCGATGAGGTCGAGGGCTTGCTGCGTGCTCTGAGCGTGTTGCTGCACAACTTCCGCAGCTTCGGGCATGGTCTCTTGGATGGTGCTACGGGCTTGCTCAAGCGTCATGCCGTTCTCAGAATCGCGGGCAGACATGATCTGCCCAGCGCGGTCGATAGCTTGCTGCGTGCTCTGAGCGTGTTGCCGCACAACTTCCGCAGCTTCGGGCATGGTCTCTTGGATGGTGCTACGGGCTTGCTCAAGCGTCATGCCGTTCTCAGAATCGTGGGCAGACATGATCTGCCCAATGAGTTCGAGGGCTTGCTGCGTGCTCTGAGCGTGTTGCTGCACAACTTCCGCAGCTTCGGGCATGGTCTCTTGGATGGTGCTACGGGCTTGCTCAAGTGTCATGCCGTTCACGTTATCACGGGCAGACATGATCTGCCCGATGAGGTCGATAGCTTGCTGCGTGCTCTGAGCGTGTTGCCGCACAACTTCCGCAGCTTCGGGCATGGTCTCTTGGATGGTGCTACGGGCTTGCTCAAGTGTCATGCCGTTCACGTTATCACGGGCAGACATGATTCGCCCGATGAGGTCGATAGCTTGCTGCGTGCTCTGAGCGTGTTGCCGCACAACTTCCGCAGCTTCGGGCATGGATTCTTGGATGACACCACGGGCTTGCTCAAGCGTCATATCCTGGCGCTCACTACGCGGCTGTCGACCCGGAGCCAGGCTTTTTGTTATCGCCTCACTAATGGCCCTGACGTATTTCATGATCCCATCAACGAGACCGAGGATCTTCTGAACTCTTTGGGTGTGTTCGAGTACAACTTCCGCAGCTTCGGGCATGGCCTCTTGGATGGTGCTACGGGCTTGCTCAAGTGTCATGCCGTTCACGTTATCACGAGCAGACATGATCTGCCCAGCGCGGTCGATAGCTTGCTGCGTGCTCTGAGCGTGTTGCCGCACAACCTCCGCAGCTTCGGGCATGGCCTCTTGAATGGTGCTACGGGCTTGCTCAAGTGTCATGCCGTTCACGTTATCACGAGCAGACATGATCTGCCCAGCGCGGTCGATAGCTTGCTGCGTGCTCTGAGCGTGTTGCCGCACAACCTCTGTGACTTCGGGCATGGCCTCTTGAATAGTGCTACGGGCTTGCTCAAGTGTCATGCCGTTCACGTTATCACGAGCAGACATGATCTGCCCAGCGCGGTCGATAGCTTGCTGCGTGCTCTGAGCGTGTTGCCGCACAACCTCTGTGACTTCGGGCATGGCCTCTTGAATGGTGCTACGGGCTTGCTCAAGTGTCATGCCGTTCACGTTATCACGAGCAGACATGATCTGCCCGATGAGGTCGAGGGCTTGCTGCGTGCTCTGAGCGTGTTGCCGCACAACCTCTGTGACTTCGGGCATGGCCTCTTGAATGGTGCTACGGGCTTGCTCAAGCGTCATACGCTGATGCTTGTCTCTACGCAGTTTGAGCTTCTTCCCACTCATGGCTGGTTTCCTTTCCGTCGTCGTTTCACGAATGATCCTAATCTATTTCGGATCGGTGTCGCTTTAGCTTGTCCATGGCCAGCTTGTAGCGTTGCAGCTTGAATCCCTGCGACTTCAAATCCTCTTCTATGCGACGATGATAATCTTTTAACTCTTGGACTGCCGCCGGAACCAGTGCCTCCTTGGCTTTGGCGGTGACCTTATCGACCTGTTCCTTGGCTTGGTCGATCCACTCGGTACTCTGTTTGCTCAACGAATGCACCGTCTTTCTGGCGTTCTCCTGTCCCTTTATTGCAGACTCCTCATTGTTGGGCTCATAGCCGCGAAATGTAGAATCAATCTTCTCGTTTAGTTCCTTGAGTTCTTCGCCCCCTTGTTTAGCGACCTTATCAATTGCATAGCGGACCAAGCGCTGGATCCGAGTGGGTTTAATCGCATAGGCAGTCTCGTTGTCGATCACGTTTGCGAGCAACTTATTCATCGTATGCTTGGCGCTTTTCTTGAAATCAAAATTGAATATGGTCTCGGAGACATCTTGGATTTTTTTGTTGAGTTCACCTTGCATGACGAGAATAGCAGTTTCAATACCAGCGGTATTCAATATCTGCTCTTCGTAAGGTTTCTTACCGCCCCCCCATATCTTCCAAGCAATCCATGGAAGAGATCCTTCCTTTTGTCTCATTTTTGTTTCTACCCTGATTCCATAATCGATAATCTCCCTCACTTCCTTGCCTTCCTCGTGGATAGTATCTCTCAGCTTGTTAATCTCCTTTTTTTGCTTTTCGATCAATTCTTCCCATGCATCAACGACGTTCTCTTGGATATTTTCCACCATCTCGTCGACATCTTCCTGCTGCTGTTTAATCTCCGCAAGGTCCGTTCCGCGTAGATGCTCACGACTTTCTTCGAAATTCTCGATCAGTTCGTTCAGTTCCTCTAAGGTACCATCTCGTTTCTCCCGGAGAAAATCTTGCATCTTATCCTGCATGATCTGATCCTTGTCCCTATGGATAGCGGCAAGGCATTCGTCAACTTTCTCTCTATTTCCTAGGTCAGCGAGTATGCTAAGAGTATTTTCGTCAATCGCCTTTTCCCCTTCTGCTAGTTTATCAATCCAATCAGGATATCTTTTGTGGAGATTGGCCAAGATAGCTCGCTCTTCCTCGTTCCACTGCGTGACTGGTTTAGTGGCCAAGATTGCGCATATTGCGGATACAAAGACTATATCGTCTTCCTCGATGGCCATAGAACCGTCCTCGCTGCGATCCTGCTTGAGACCAATCACATCTTTAGCTTGGTCCACCAAGTCTTCCTCGGTGGAATCCTTGGCCTTCTGCAGATCACCTGCATAATCCTTCGACACATCGATCAAGGCGCTGTCGAACTTGCTACCAATCAACAAACGCCGGCTAATGCCCTCGGCAGGCACCTGATTGTGAAAGAAGTCCGCGTCCGTACTGTCCATGAACTGTGAGGCTGAGCTCAGCAATAGCACGGCATCGCACTGCTTCAAGAGGTTATTCGTTTCTCGACACCGGGACGCGATGGGATCGTTGATACCAGGAGTATCGACGATATCGATATCTGGAAGACCTTGACTGCATCGAATCGTTACGCTCTTGACCAGCGGCGTCATCTTCCCCTCGGAACCAACGAGCTGACGGAGTCTTCCATTCAGTTCGTCAATGGAGGCCGGCAGGACTTCCGTCTTGCCGAGATGGGGGTCTACCTTGAGGCGGCGTTTCTCGACCATTTCGACCAGTTCATGTGACGCTCTCATAACCTCTGCTGGCTCGCTGGTGGCAGCCTTTTGTTTTTGGTATTCGTTGGCATAGCGCTTAATTTCCTGCCAATCCTTGTGGTTGTAGTATTCGACTTCGATTTCGTCCCGATCGCTCTTTACGATGTGGGTCAGTGAGGCCGTCATCGGCGTGGCGGCCTTCGGTAGTACTTCTTGCCCATCAAAGAGCAATAGGTTCAGGAGCGAGGATTTGCCCGACTTGATTTGACCTACGATGCCGAGCCGTAGTAGGCGGTTCTCCTCCAGCAAGTCGCTGGAGTATGACTTCAGGTCCTGTTCGATCTCTCGTATGTTCCGTACCTGTGCATTGTCTTGCTCAGCGATGTCTTCATACTCAATGAAGGTCTGCGACAACGAGGACAAGCTTTTTACTAACTGGTCGCAGTCAGGAGTCAGGTAGTTGTTGCCCATGTTTAATTATCCTCCAGAGGTTTTTTTGCTTCAATTAGTCGATTAATGGCATCTCGTAACTGCGCTTTGCGCTGCTCCAATTCATGTCGGTCTTCTTCGATCTCCTGGCGGCTCTGGTTGATGTCGGCCTGAATATGCTCGATCTCGCCCTGCACTTGTTCCCTTAGTTGGGAGAACATTTTCTGAGTCATCTTGTCGTAGTCCTCAGTGATCTTCGCTCGGAGCTCTGACGCGATCTTGGGGGCGATGACATTTTCAATTTGTGCCCTTAGCTGCTGCAACTGCTCCTGTTTCCTCTGTTCCTGGATATTTTTCGAGACCCAGTCGGCTATGTAAGGAAATAAGATAATCACGACCTCCAACCATGGTGCCACCACGGAGGTCGAGGCGGCTAGAACGCCGCTGATCGCTAGGTAGGTGTTCTTCGTCCTTCCGCGGGAAAGGTTATTCGCAGCATCTTCAAACGTCTTCGCAATCTTGGGTGCCATGTCGTTCCACTTGCGGGCCATGTCCTCGATATCCTCGGAACTCAAGAATCCACCGCTGTCAGCGAATTGCTCATACTGTGCGCCGATTTCGTCGATGTCGGGCTGATAACGTTCGACGATCTCCCGAAGCGTCGCGGACCGCTCCTCGTCAACGAGGTTATTCAGGGTCTGACGCACAAGTTCATTGATTTCCTGATTGAAGGCCTGTTGGCCTCCAGCTTGAAAGGTTTGAACGAGTGATGGCGCATTGTCGCGGATGGCGCTCCGAACACCTCGCAATATCCGATCTACCGCGCGTTGGGAATAACGTTCTCGGATCTCCCGCTCGTCTTGGCGAAGTTTTTCCTCCAGCGCTTGCTTTTTGTCCTCTAGTTGGTCAATCACTTTATCGTTTTCGGCGGAGGAGACGTTCAGCGCGGTGTAGCGGGTGTGTAGGCTCTGTATCGCCTCATCGAATAGGACAACAATTTTGCGTCGCCAGAAGCCGCGCAAGGCGTGGTCGAAGTCGATGGACTCTAGAATCTGTCGAAACGCCGCCATGTCTTGCTCGTGCGCCGAGACCGACCGCACGACTGCGGACTTCCCGAACGCGCTGTTCACCTGTTCAGCGATATAGTCAACGACTGCATGGGCGTCCGCCTTCTTCTTGTCGATCTTGTTGATCAACACGGCAAACTCTATTTCCTGACTGAGAAACTCGCGTAGTTGGCGAATTTCGCTCTCGCGGAGGGCCCCGTGCTCGGCGTCGACTACCAGAATGAAATAGCTGCCGAGCGGCAGATAGCGTTGAATGGCGGCGTTGTGAGTCATCAGACCGGAGTCCAGCCCAGGCATATCGACAAGTACTTTCCGCTCATTATTGGTGAGAGCTGAGGCGTGGAGCATCGCTTTCGCGTACCGTGCGCTCGACTTCTCCTCGCTCAGCGTTTCTTTTTCGAAGCGCTGAAAACTTGCGATGTCGATTCGTTCCAGAAACCGGTCATTTTCTCCGTAGATCTCGATTCGCTCCTCTTCAGCGGAAGAAGCGGAGTGAATCTCGGTAGCCAAGGCCGTCTGCGGCACAATGTCGGTGGGCAGCTTCTTGCTCTCCTCGCGTTCGAGGTATACGTTTACCAACGAGGTCTTGCCCGCGTTGAATGATCCCACGAGTGGAATCAACACCGTGAACTGCGCGATGCTGCTGCGGAATTCTTCCGCACGTCCACTTTCCGACTCATTGAGATTGATCTCCTTTGCAATCTCTCTGAATTGGTCCAGAGCGGTCAGATACTCGTCTTGAGTAGTACTCATAGTCGGCCTCCATCCATTTTGGCTCGTCATAGGGTGTAAGGTTGTGTGTTGCTAATATGCAAAATTCGTGCCACTTTCTCGCAATTAGGCCCAAATTATTGTAGATAAAGGAGTTAGAATACCATTCGGCAACGACTGGTTTTCTCTCGAAGTGTTGCAAAATGACTCTGTCGCAAGCCGCCGGGCGCCGCTTTTGCGTTTTTGACGAGGGCTATAAATGGATGTCTACGAAGGAGTTATGAAAAAAATCTGAGGGCAGGACTGAGGCCGTGTAGCAATTTGAAACGAAAGGCGCATTTTGCGACACAAGTTCTCCCGCCGTTGCCTGGGGGGCGACCGAGGAAAGCGGCAGCGTCACGCGCATGGTCGTCCCCTTTCCGGTGCCCTCGCTCAAGGGCTGAATGCGCCCCTGGTAACGGGAGGGTTGGAAGCAGCGCGGTCACAATCCGCGCGTGGTTCAGCCCCGCCTCCAGGCTCACTTCCATCCGGTCGAGGGCTGCGCGCACGTGGCGCACGCAGTTTTCGCAGCTCATGCCATCAATGGCTACCTCGATCAAAACCTGATCCCCTTGAATTTCTTCATGTGCTCGGTGATGGCCACCTCGACCGGCAGCCGCTCCATGCTCGAAGCCCCGTAAAACCCGTTGACCCCACGGGTATTCCGCAGCACGTACTCGGCGTCCTCGGGCTCGGAAATCGGCCCGCCGTGGCACAGCACGATCACCTCCGGATTCACCCCCCGGGACGCATCGCAGATGGCCTGCACATGGGCGGGCGCCTCCTCCAGGGTCATGGCCGTGGCAGCGCCGATGGCGCCCTTGGTGGTGAGCCCCATATGCGCCACCACGATATCGGCGCCGGCATTCGTCATCTGCTCCCCTTCTTCCGGGGTGAAGGCATAGGGCGTGGTCAGCAGATCCATCTGGTGCGCCGTGCGGATCATCTCCACCTCCAGCCCATAGCCCATGCCGGTCTCCTCCAAGTTCTGGCGGATCAAGCCGTCGAACAGGCCCACGGTGGGAAAGTTCTGCACCCCGGAAAAGCCGATGGCCTCGACCTCCTTCAGGAAGATCTCCATCTGGCGGAACGGGTCCGTGCCGCAGACCCCGGCCAGCACCGGGGTGTCCTCGACGATGGTCAACACCTCGCCGGCCATGTCCATGACAATGGCATTGGCATCCCCGTAGGGCATCACCCCGGCCAGGGAGCCCCGCCCGGCCATGCGGAAGCGCCCGGAGTTGTAGATGACGATCAAATCCACCCCGCCGACCTCCTCGAACTTGGCGCTGATGCCGGTGCCGGCGCCGGCGCCGATGATGGGGATATTGGCCTCGATATGCTGGCGCAGGCGCGCCATTACTTCCGCTCTTTTAAGTCCCATGTAGCCCTCACTTTTTCTGGGCGATCAACTCCAGCATGAGTTCCACCGCCCGGGCGGAAAATTCCGGATCGTTGATGTTGTGGTCCGACTCGTGCACCGCTATGCCCTCGGCGAGGTTTTCCCGGATGGCCTGGAACATGGCCTGGTCGGCCTGGCGGTCGCGGAAGAGCTGGCCCTCGCCGTCCAGGATGGATACCCCCCTGAGCGGCAGGAGAAAGGCCACCGGCCCGCGGGCGGCATTGGCCTTTGCGGCGAAGATCCGCCCCATTTCCTGGTTTTCCTCGATGTTGGTGCGCATCAGGGTCACCGAAGGATTCCACTCGTAAAACAGCCGGTCGGCCTCCCGGTACTTTTGGGGTATGGTGTCCGGGCCGCCGAAGTTGACCATGTCCACGCACCCGGGCACGATCAGGTGCGGCAGGCCCATCGCACCCGCCGCACTGAGGCGCTCGGGCCCGGCGTCGAAGGCCCCGCCGCAGAGGGTATCGGCCCACTCCGTGGTGGTGATGTCCAGGACCGCGTCCACCAGTCCTTCCCTGACCAGGGACTCCATGGTGCGCCCCCCGGTGCCCGTGGCGTGAAAGACCAGCACCTCGTACCCCCTTTCGGAGAGGCTGGCCACACAGGCATCGACACACTCGGTGGTATTGCCGAACATCGAGGCCACGATCACTGGTTTGTCCTCGGCTGATGCCGGCGGTTCCTTTTCCACCATGCCGCAGATGGCCCCGGCCGCGCGCGCGAAGATGAGGCGCGAAACCCGGTTGATGCCGGCCACATCCACGATGGAGGGAATCAAGGTAATATCCTTGGTGCCCACATAGGGCCAGGTATCTCCCGAGGCCACGGTGGAGACGCAGACCTTGGGCAGCCCCACGGGCAGGGCCCGCATCCCGGCCGTGACCACGGTGCTGCCGCCCGACCCCCCCATGCCGACGATGCCGTCGAATCGGCCTTCACCGTAGAGCCGCTGCACCACCACGGGCGCGCCCTTGCTCATGACCTTCATGGCCTCACCGCGGTCCTGCCCGGCGCGCAACTCCTCCAGGTCGCCTCCGCCGGCGCGGGTGACTTCGTCTGCTTCGATATCCACCGGGAACAATTCGCTCGAGCCCAGGACCCCGGTGTTCAAGGTCAAAACCGCGTGGCCGCGCTCCAGGATCTGCTCGCGCAGGAAAGCGTATTCCGGGCCCTTGGTGTCAAAGGCGCCGATCACCAGAATGGTCTTGCTCATACTACCCTCCTTTGGTTGGTCCGGACAGGGAAAGATAAAAAAGGCTACCTGCACCAAAACCCTCTACTGAGCCTTCATTCAGGGTCCGACAGATGAACAAGCCATCGCTTCAATCAATTTACCCGAAATCCCTTCAACCGCAAAGCATTGCCGATCACCGACACCGAGCTGAAGGCCATGGCCACACTGGCCACCATGGGACTCAACAATGGACCGCCCCAAACGTAGAACACCCCCGCGGCCAGAGGAATCCCGGCCGCGTTGTAGAAGAAGGCCCAGAACAGATTCTGGCGGATGGTGCGCATCACCGCGCGGCTCAGTTCGAGCGCCCGGGACACATCCTCCAGACGGTTGTGCATCAGCACCAGGTCCGCCGATTCCACCGCCACATCCGTCCCCGCGGCAATGGCGATCCCCACCTGGGCCCGGGCCAGGGCCGGCGCGTCGTTGATCCCGTCTCCGACCATGCCCACCCGCCGCCCTTCCTCCTGCAGACGGTGCACCACCGCGGCCTTGTCCTGGGGCAGGACCTCGGCCACCACCCGCTCGATCCCCACCTGGCGCGCCACGGCCTCCGCGGTCCGGCGGTTGTCCCCGGTGAGCATGACCACCTCCAGGCCCCTCTCTCTCAGGCGCGCAATATCCGCGGCACTGGACGCCCGCGCCCTATCGGCCACCCCGATCAGCCCGGCCACCCGACCCTCCACCGCGACCCAGATCAGGGTCTTGCCCGCCCCGGCCAGCTCCTCTGCCCGCCCCTCCTGTTCCCAGACCCCCGTGGCGCCTACCTCCTCCATCAGGGCGCGATTGCCCACCACGATCCGCCTGCCATCCACTCGGGCCCGCGCCCCCCGCCCGGGCACGGCCGCAAAGTCCTGCACCGCCAGCAACTCCAGCCCCCGGACCCCAGCACACTCCACCACCGCCGCTCCGAGGGGATGTTCGGAGCCCTGCTCCAGAGAGGCGGCCCAGCGCAGCCACTCGTCCTCTGGCCGGCCGTCCACCCCGATCAGATCGGTCACCACCGGCCGCCCCTCGGTGATGGTGCCGGTCTTGTCCAGCACCACGGTGTCGAGCCGCTGACTCTCCTCCAGGGCCTCGGGACTCTTCACCAGGATGCCCATCTGCGCCCCCTGCCCCGTGCCCACCATGATGGCCGCCGGCGTGGCCAGCCCCAGGCTGCACGGGCAGGCGATGATCAGCACCGCCACGAAGATCTCGAGGGCAAAGGCCGGTTCTGCCCCCGCCAGCAGCCAGGCCGCCCCGGCCCCCAGCCCGATCAGCAGCACCACCGGCACAAAGTACCCGGAGATGGTATCGGCCAGCCGCGCGATCGGGGCCCTGCCCCGCTGGGCATCCTCCACCAGCCGGATGATCTGGGCCAGCGCCGCGTCCCGGCCCACCCGGCCCACCCGCAACTCCAGCAACCCGTGCGCATTCACACTCCCGCCGATCACCCCATCCCCCGGCCCTTTGGCCACGGGCAAAGACTCGCCCGTGAGCATGGACTCGTCCACCGCCGATTGCCCCTCCACCACCTGGCCGTCCGCCGGTATCCTTTCCCCCGGATGCACCCGCAGCACATCTCCCACCTCGATCTGTTCGACCGGGATGCTCCGCTCCACGCCATCCGCCAGGAGCGTGGCGGTCCGGGGCTGCAGGTCCATCAAGGCCTGCATGGATTCGCCCGCCCGGCTTTTGCACAGGGCTTCGAGGTAGCGTCCCAGAAGCATCAGGGTAAGGATGGTGGAGACCGCCGGGAAATAAGAAAAAAAAGAATCCGTCCGGCCCGGCTCCACGCTCAGCAATCCCTGAAGACTGAAAGTAAAAGCCGTCCCGGTCCCGATGGAAATCAGCGAGAACATATTGGGAGCCCCCCGCACCAGGGAGCGCAAGCCGTCCACGTAGACCCGCCGGCCGATCCACATCACCGGCACCACCAGCACCAGGTGCAGCAGCCCCACTTTCAGGGGATGGTGTGCAAACACAAGCGCCTCGGGTAGCGGCAACCCGACCATGCTCCCCATCTCGATGACGAACAGCGGCAGGAAAAACCCCAGCGCTGCCACCAGCTGCTTTTTCTGCGCCTCGATTTCCCGGAGTTTGCGCGCCCGTTGTTCGGCCAGCGGATCTTCGGACTCCACGACCTGATAGCCCGCATCCACGACCGCCTGGCGGAGATCCCGCCGGCGCACCTGTCCCGGATCGAACTCGACCAGGGCTTCTTCGGTGGCCAGATTGACCGCGGCCCTGTCGACCCCCTCCAGCTCCTGGAGCCGGTGCTCGACGCGGCGGGCGCACGCCGCGCAACTCATCCCGCCCACCCCCAGGGTGGTGCTGCGAAGCCCGCCCCCTTCTTTTTTAGAGACTTCCATGGCTTCCTTACCTGGCAAATTTCCGCCCCCCATAAAACGCCGCCGGCAACATCCCCTCCCGGCCTTGAGGGTCAAATAGGTACGGGTATTTCGTGAAGCACTGCTACTTGTTCTTTCACCCCAGTTGTCGCCGCCACCACAACAGCGCCACATTGACGGCGACCAAGCCCCAGATCAGCATCACTGCCCAGCGCCGCCGAATCCCTTTCTCGTAGTAGCCTGCAATAAGGGCCTCGGCCCCTTCCACTTGGCCGCGGAACTCATGCACCTTTTCTTCGACGAGCTCGAACTCAACCGCGTGGGTGATGGGATCCGCCTCCCTGAGAGCTGATCTGGCCGCATCGATATAAGGTAAAGCACGCCGTAGCCCCGGGTCCAGTTGGGCCAGGCTGTCCAGTTCCGCGGCGACCCGATCCAAGTGCGTCCCGCTCGTCTCCAGCTCCCTCCGCATCCGGTCCCCCAGCTCCAGGGCAGCCGTGCCAAGCTGGTGACAGATGACACAAGTCTGCTCCATCAGCCCCAGGGTGGCGTCCACGACCCGGTGGTTGTGGTGGCAGGTGATACATGAGGGATTGTCCTGGTCCTGCCATTCCCCGTGCGGGCTCCGGGCGAAAAAGTCGGCCGGACCACTGTGGCACCTGCCGCACACATCGGCGATATCTCCGCGCTCGGGCTTGCCGATAAAACCCGTGCCCGGGGCCTTGGCGATCTCGGCATCTTCTGCAAAAGGCAGACCTCCGTGGCAGTCGTTGCACAGCAGCAAACCGCGTTGATAGTGGATGCTTGCGGCGAAGTCGTCGCCCTCCTCGTAGTGGCACAGCGCACAGTAGACCTCGTCCAGGTCCACCGGCTCCCGGGCTCCAGAGACCCCGGGCACCCAGAGCCAGAATGCAACGAACAGCAGGAAAGGCTCCCCTCGCCCTCCCGCAGCAAAACCCAGTGGGATTTTGATCACCGTACCTCCTCCTGCGCTACCGCCTCCTCGACCAGGTGAGGCCGGCCCTGTATATCGAAGCGGTAGATCCTGCCCATGAATTCCCGCGTGGTCTCCGAAAGATGGCCCAGCACACCCAGAACCAGGATGACGGCCACCACCAACCCTCCTCCGATCAGTACCCGCAGACGTTTCCGCGGATGGCGCTCCGGCGAAGTATCCAACAGCAAGGGCAGGAGGATCAGCAAGAGAAAAAAGAGGGGAGGCACCTGGACCCCGATGGTCTCGGGCACGTACTTGAGGAACTGGTAAGCCGGCAGAAAGTACCACTCCGGTTTGATGCCCACCGGGGTGTTGAGGGGGTCGGCCGGTTCGCCCGTTTCCGGGGGCCACAAAATGGCCAGACTCAAGAGCATGCCCAGGGTCAAGTACACGGCCGTAAAATCTTTGAGTGCGTGGTGCGGAAAGAAGGGCTTGCCGCCGGCGGCGGACAACTCCTCCCCCGTGGGTTCGGACTCGTCCGTCCGGCTCAGGGGCGAAATCCCCTGGTAGCGGACTAGAAAAAGGTGCAGCCCCCCCAGGCCCACCAGCAGCAAGGGCAAAAGGATAACGTGCAATACGTAGAAGCGCCCCAGGGTGGGATCCGCCACCTCGGAACCACCGATCATGAAGTCCCTGATACAGGGCCCCACAACGGGGATGAAAACCGGCGCCTCGGTAGCCACCACCGTCCCCCAGTAGGCCACCTGATCCCAGGGCAGCAGGTACCCGGTAAACCCGAAACCCAGGATGACCCCCAGGAGCATCACCCCCAGCACCCAGGTGGTTTCGCGCGGGCGTTTGTAGCCGCCGTACACAAAGACCCGGAGCAGGTGAAAACAGGCCAGCACCACGATCAGGTGGGAACCCCACCCGTGCAGCGAACGCAAGAGCCAGCCCACCGGGACCTCGTGCACGATGCGCTGGATGCTCTGATAGGCTTCGCCGGCGCTGGGTTTGTAGTACACCATCAATAGCACGCCGGTGAATACCTGCACGCTCAGCAGGAAGATCAGAATCGCGCCCAGAGTAAACAGCCAGTTGGCGTGACGCGGGATCGGCTTGCGCAAATTGTCCTGGAGCACTCGGACCGCTGAGTCCAAGTGCAAACGCTGATTGAACCACTGCCACAAGCCGCCGAACATGGGATGTCCTGCTCTAAATCGCCGGCGAGACCAGCTGTATGCCTTGGTCGCTGGCGGCCAACTCGACCTGCTCCAGAGAATCCCGGGCCGGGCCGCGCAGCACCTCGCCGCGGATATTGAAGCAGGCTCCGTGGCAGGGACACTCGACCTGCTGGGAGGCCCTGTTCCAGGCCACGGTACAGCCCAGATGGGTGCAGGTGGCCTGCAAACCGACCAGCCTGTCGTCTTTGCGGATGACCAGGATCTTGCCCGCCCGGCTGCGCCCCACCACCCCCTGATCCTCGGCGATGGCATCCGGGTGGAGCACGCCCTCCCGGCCCACAATGAAACCCGAAGCGGTCGCAGCCCCTCGGGCCGGCAGCAGATAGGCCAGAGCCATGCCCGAGAAGCCGCTCAGGGTGCCGACAAATCCCAGGCCCAAAAGGAGGTTCACCAAGCGGCGGGAGACCGCCTCCCGCGGTTCGGAGCCTTGCTGTTCCATGGTATCAGGTACCTCGTTGTGGATGTTCCCTCAGAATCGGTTGGCATTGTACCTAAACTAACACCGACAACCCTTTTCTGTCCATGGTTCCAAACAACAGGATGATCAGGAGGTAGAGGACCCGCTGTTCGACAAAGAGGAATCGGCCCAGGTCTATCCACCTGCGGACCGGCCGCATAGTCGACTCAGGTGGTCTCAATTTCGAGCACCTCGGGAAGGCCTTCCACAAAGGACCGGATCTCGTCGCGTACCCGGCGGTAGTGACCGAGGACTTCGGCCTCGCTGCGGGCGTGTTGCGCCAGGTGGGGAGGATCGTCGAAGTCCCGGTGTACAACCTGGGCCCGTCCGGGAAAAACCGGACAATTTTCGCCGGCGTGATTGCAGACCGTCACCATGTAGTCGAAGGGAATGTCCATTGCAAATTTTATACCTGTTGGCGCCCCATTCTACAGAGGTATCGGAGTGCCCATATTATTCCCAATCGTTGACGGTGACCCCATCATAAGACTGTATATGGCCGCCTACCTGCCATGAGCACACAATTTTTTTATTTTTCCACTCTTCCAGATCGCATAGATCGCCGGGATGCACACCAGAGCCAGAACCGTCGAAGAAATCAAGCCCCCCACCATGGGCGCGGCAATCCGTTGCATCACCTCCGACCCGGTGCCGTGGCCCCACATGATGGGGAGCAACCCGCCGATCGTAGAGCAGACCGTCATCAGGATGGGGCGGACGCGCAGGGCCGCTCCTTCAATGATCGCCTGGTTCAGATCGTCCTGGCTCTTCATACGGTCCTCTAGCTTCCAGGTATTGTACGAGTTGTCCAGATACGTCAGCATCACCACCCCCAGTTCCGCGCTCAGGCCGGCCAGGGCGATGAAACCCACGGCCACGGCCACGCTCATGTTGTGGTCCAGAAGGTAGATCAGCCAGATCCCGCCCACCAGGGCAAAAGGCAGGGAGAACATCACGATCAGGCTCTCGGTGATGGTGCGGAAGTTCAGATACAGGAGCGTGAAGATTATGGCCAGGGTGATCGGCACCACCACCTGGAGTCGCTGCTGGGCCCGCTGCATGTACTCGTACTGGCCGCTCCAGGCCAGACTGTACCCGGGGGGGATCTCCACTTGTTCCAGCACCACCTGCTGGGCCCGCCGCACGTAGGTGCCCACGTCAATGTCCGCGATATCCACGTAGATCCAGGCGTTCAGGCGGGCGTTCTCGCTCTTGATCCCGGGCGGTCCTTTGCGGATCCGGATATCCGCCAGTTGTTCGATGGGAATCTGCGCTCCTGTCGGCGTGGGCACCAGGATCCGCCGCAGGGCCGGCAGGTTGTCCCTCAGTTCGCGCCCGTAGCGCAAATTCACCGGGTAGCGCTCCAGCCCTTCGACCGTGTAGGTGATATTCACGCCGCCCACCGCCGACATGATCACGTCCTGCACATCCCCCACGGTCAGGCCGTAGCGGGCGGCTTTCTCGCGCCGGATCTCGAAGTCCAGGTAACTGCCGCCGCCGGCCACCCGTTCGGCGTACACACTCGAGGTTCCCGGAATCCGGCGCACCACCTCCTCGATTCGCTGGCCCACTCGCTCCAGGGTTTCCAGGTCGTCTCCGGCTACCTTGATGCCGACCGGGGTCTTGATCCCGGTGGACAGCATGTCGATCCGGGTCTTGATCGGCATGGTCCAGGCATTGGTCAGCCCCGGAAACTGGATGGCCTGGTTCAACTCCTCCACCAGCTTCTCCGGGTTCATGCCAGGCCGCCACTCCTCTTCCGGTTTGAGCATGATGGTGGTCTCGATCATGGACAAGGGCGCCGGGTCCGTCGCCGTTTCGGCCCGGCCGATCTTGCCGAATACGTGGTGCACCTCCGGAAAGGTGCGGATGATCTTGTCGGTCTGTTGCAACAGCTCCCGGGCCTTGGTCACCGATATGCCCGGCAGGGTGGTGGGCATGTAGAGCAGATCCCCCTCGTACAGGGGCGGCATGAACTCGGAGCCGATCTTTTCCATGGGAAAGACTCTATCGAGCTGGAGCAGCGCCCGGTATTGCAGGCTCCGGGGCTCGTCCGCAAAGCGCGAGACCACCATACTGTTGAACGGGAATACACTCGCGAACAGCACCATCCCACCTAAGACCACGATCGCCACCTTGTGGCGCAGCACCCACTCGATCAAGGGCCGGTACGCCCAGATCAACAGACGACTGAGCGGATTTCGGTGCTCGGGTACGATCCGTCCCCGGATGAAGAGCCCCATTAGCACCGGCACGATGGTGATGGCCAGCAGGGCGGAAGCGGCCATGGCATAGGTCTTGGTGAAGGCCAGGGGCTTGAACAACCGCCCCTCCTGGGCCTCCAGGGTGAAGACCGGCAGGAAGGAAAGCGTGACGATCAGCAGCGAATAAAACAGCGCCGGCCCTACCTCTCTGGAAGCGTCGAGGATGATCCGCCAGTGGTCCTTCGCGCCGCCCTCGCGCTCAATGTGCTTGTGGACGTTTTCGATCATGACTATGGCCGCATCCACCATGACCCCGATGGCAATGGCGATCCCGCCCAGGGACATGATATTGGCGTTGAGGCCCTGGTAGTGCATCACAAAGAACGAAATCAGGATGCCCACCGGCAGGGTGAAGATGGCCACGAAGGCGCTGCGAAAATGCAGCAGGAAGAGGATGCACACCAGGGCCACGATGATGCATTCCTCGACCAGTTTCTCCTGTAAGTTGTCGATGGCGCGGTGGATCAGTCCCGCGCGGTCGTAGGCCGTGTGTACCACCACTCCCTCGGGCAACCCGGGTTTGAGTTCCTCCAGTTTTTCCTTCACCCGCTCGATCACGGCCAGGGCGTTTTCTCCGTAGCGCATCACCACGATCCCCCCCACGATCTCCCCCTGGCCGTTCCACTCGGCCAGGCCGCGCCGCAGCTCCGGGCCCAGCTGCACGGTGGCCATATCCCGTATCCGCACCGGGGTGCCGTTGGCGTCCACCCCTACCGGGATATGGCGGAGGTCTTCCAGCGACTTGATATAACCCAGTCCCCGCACCATGAACTCGGTCTCGGCCATTTCTATCAGGCGGCCGCCCACGTCGTTGTTGCTGCGCTTGATGGCCGTCCGCACCTTCTGCAGGGGGATGTTGTAGGCCAGGAGTTTATTCGGATCTACCGTCACCTGGTACTGCTTCACAAACCCCCCGATGCCGGCCACCTCAGAGACCCCGGGCACGCCGGTCAACTCGTAGCGCAGGTACCAATCCTGGATCGAGCGCAATTCGGCCAGGTCGCGTTTGCCGGTGGTGTCTTCCAGGACGTACTCGTAGACCCAGCCCACGCCGGTGGCGTCGGGCCCCAGCTTGGGGCTGACTCCCCGGGGCAGCCGGTCGCTGACGAAGTTGAGGTACTCCAGCACCCGGCTGCGCGCCCAGTAGATATCGGTGCCGTCTTCAAAGATCACGTACACGAACGACAGTCCGAAGAAGGAATACCCCCGCACCACCTTGGCAAAGGGCACCCCCAGCATCGCCGTGGTCAGGGGATAGGTCACCTGGTCCTCCACCACCTGCGGGGCCTGGCCCGGGTACTTGGTGAGGACGATCACCTGTACATCCGACAGATCCGGAATCGCGTCCAGAGGCGTGCTGTACATGGCGTAGACCCCCGCTCCGATGACCAAGCCGGTCAGCAGGATGGTCGCGAATTTGTTGTTGATGCTTGTCTCGATGATCCAGTTAATCATGCCGCTTCCCCTCGAGCTCTAGTGCGTCTTGTGATCGTGACTTTCGTGCTCCATCTCCTCCATCTGCTGGCCCTCGTGCCCTTCTGCCACCGGTGCACCGGCCATACCGCTCACCGCAGCCTTCAAACTACTCTCCGAATCGATCAGGAACTGCGCCGAAGTGACGATCCGCTCTCCGGCGCGCACCCCCTCCAGCACCTGGTGCGAGCCGTTGGCCTCCACCCCCAGCTTTACCTCCCGCGGCTGGAACCGCCCCTCCCCCAGGGCCACCACTATGACATTGCGCTCACCCGAACGAATCACCGCCTGGTCCGGTACAACCAGAGCATCCCGGGCCACCATGGATTCGATATCTACATTCGCGTACATCTCGGGCTTCAATTCCAGCTCGGGATTGGCGAAACTCATCCTCACCTTGACGGTGCGCGTCCTGGACTCCAGAAACGGATAGACATAAGCCACCTGGCCGCGAAACACCTTGCCAGGCACATAAGGCAGCTCGACCTCGACTTTCTGGCCCTCTTCGATCCAGGGCAGCTCGTACTCGTAGATATCCGCGTAGACCCACACCCTGGAAAGATCCCCGATCCGGTAAAGGTGCTGTCCCGGCTGGATATACGCTCCTGCGAACACGGCCTTGTGGACCACGATCCCTTCCTGAGGCGAATAGACGATCATGGTCCGCTCGACCTGACGCTTGTGTTCCAGGGCGGCGATCTGCTGGTCCGTGATATCCCAGTACCTCAGGCGCTGGGCCGACGCCACGAGCAAGTCTCTGGCCCCCTGTACCACCTCCTCGGCCGCACTTTGCTCCAGGCGCCGCATGTATTCCAGAGCGGTCAGGTACTCCTCCTGGGCCGCCACCAGTTCGGGGCTGTAGATCTCGAGGAGGGGCTGTCCTCTTTTCACCTCCTGGCCGGTATGGTCCACGAAGAGTTTTTCCACCCACCCGGCCACCTTGGTGTTCACATCGGTCATGCGGGTTTCGTCGTAGTCCACCCGCCCCACGGTGCGGACCTTGCGACTGAGAAGCCGCCGCTCCACCGGGGCGGTCTTCACCCCGATATTCTGCACCGTTATCGGGTCGATTCGCACCGTGCCGGTCGCTTCCAGTTCGTCCTCGTAGACCGGGACCAGGTCCATGCCCATCGGCGATTTACCCGGCTTATCCGCGGTAAAACTAGGGTCCATGGGGGCGCGCCAGTAGGCGATCTTGCGCTCCCCCGCCGGCGGCGCTGCACCCCTGGGTTCGTCCTCGACCAAGTCCATGCCGCAGACGGGACAGCTCCCCGCATTTTCCGCCGCGATCGTCGGGTGCATTGGACAGCGATAGGTCGCCTTCTCGCCCTCGTGCACCTGGGTTTGGGCCGCCGGAACTGTGGCGATCCGGATCCCCACGCCAACCCCGGCGCCCGCCGCGATCAGGATGATCAAAATGTATTTCAACATGGCGTTCTTCCTTTGTGATTTTTAAAACAGACGCTTTCCCACCACGGCTTCCACCTCGGCCAGGGATTTCTCGTACTCGATCAGATGGTGGTAATAGGCGATTTCGAAAGTGAACAGCTTTACCTGGCTGTCCAGCAAGGTGAGGAAGTCCACCTTGCCTACCTGGTACCCGGCCATGGTAGCGGCCAGGGACTGGTCCGCCTGGGGAATGATGGCCGTGCGGAACAGTGCCGCTTCCTCGCGATGGGTCTGGATGTCTATGTGCAACTGCTGGATCTGCAGAAAAATCTGCTGTTTCATGGTTTCGTATTGCGCCTCGGCCGTCTTTCTCCTCAGCTGTGCTTCGAGCACCTGCTGGTCCTGCTTGCTCCCCTTGTAGATGGGTAGATTCAGCATCACCCCAAGGGAGAGAAAATCACTGCCCTCGACCGGGTCCGTGGCAAAATCCCGCTGGCGGTACCCGAAACTGACGTCGAAATCGGGACGGTACTCCCGCCGCGCCAAGCCCTCCGCCACCTGCCACTTGTGGATATTCTCCTGCACGCCCCGCAGTTGCGGACGGTGTTCCAGGGCCATTTCCTGCAGGATTTCCACTCTGTAGTCAAAGGGCGTCTGGACGAGGGCTCCCGGCCGTCCCACCGGCGCCTGCGGCAGGCGGTTGAGCGCGGTATTCAGTCGGGCTTCGGCATGCCGGCGCCCCTGCCGCAAAAGGATCTGCCGATCCTTGAGGCTCGACAGGGAGACCTGGGCCTTCAGCACATCCTGTTGCAGCCCCTTTCCCACCGCGTACTTGGTCTGGGCGATGCGGACAAAGCCTTTGAGCAGGTCCTCGTTCTTGCGGGTGATCTCTATGGAGCGGTCCAGGAAGGCCAGGCTGAAATAGGCCTGCTTGACCCTGTTCACGATGCTTCCCTCGCGGTCCAGGTAGGTCGCCTCGGCGGCTGCCGCCGCGTGTGCGGCCAGGCGTTCCCTCGCGGCCCGTTTGCCCCAGTAGGGCAGCTTTTGGCTGAACATCAGCTGCTTGCCGCTCATGGGCGAACTGGCAAAATCGAAATCGCTCAGGGGCACGTTGCTCAACTCGAACTTGAGCGTCGGGTCTGGCAAAGCCCCAGCCCGGGGTATGCGCGCCTTCTCCGCGGCCCAGTCGAGACGCAGGACGCTCAGGCCAGGATTGTTGGCCAGGGCCGCCTCGATCAAACCCTCCAGGTCCAGTTCGACTTGCGCTGCAGCCGGATGGGCCACCAGGCCTGCACAGAACATGGCCCCAAGAAGAAAAATCCATTTTAGCATGGGTATTCCTTTTCGCGTACTTCCGCAATGAATGGTTCACTGGATCGACAAACTGCTGCCAGGATGCACTACACCGACGCCAAATTTTTTCAGGCCGGCTGCTGCTTAGAGTTATAAAACGGTGTGGCGTTGCCGAGAGGAATGGATCAGATCAGGTAGGAATTCTTCAGCTGGTACAACGCCGACGGGGAGCCGGGTTCTCTGACCGAAAAATAGAGACTGGGATGGGAAGAAAGCCTGCAATCCGGACCTTTGGCAAAACCTGGAACAGTGGCCCAGGCAAAGGCTGTACGAGGCGGTTCTACGAGCGCGGGAGTCTCGTACTCACGCGACTCTGCGGCCGCTTGCAGCGTGCAGCAGCACCTCGCAACCAGACCAGGGCCGTCGTGGCTCGTCTTCCCGCCATGACAGGAATATGGATCCATCATCGTCGCGGCGCACGGCGTGCACGATGCGGCGATCCCGCCTGCCTGGAAAACCAGGAAGAAGCTCAAGCATATAGCGACCAGCACGCGCATAGCATTGCTCAAAGATCAGGTATTACATGGGGTATCTGTTCAAAAAAAATAGCGCCTGGGCGATATCTCGACCATGGTGGTCCCAGGCCCCTCTGGCCTTTGCAGCAGGACAGGCATGCCACACCGGTCCCCAAAACCGGGACAGACGCGCCCCACCTCAATGAATATACACGCGATCCCGGGAAAATTCAAGAGACACCTCAACCCTCTTCAGGGCGCCTACTCATCTGCTGCTTCGCCCCCTCGCAGCCCACAACCCTGCTCGAAGGAGGCATATCCTCTGTGATATGCCGACTGAGGGCAACGCCGCCCACGCCGATTGCAACCGTGCGAGGCCCCCAGGGGGTTTTGAGATAGTCTCTAAAGAGTCCACCGCGTCTGCAACAGCCAGCCCGACGCAGTGTACACCGGCATCCAGGCCCAGCCGACCTTCTCACCTTCCTCTTGCCGGGTCACCGCATGACCTGCCACAAGTCCCAGAACAGCCCCCCCTACCACATCGGAAAAAAAATGCCGCCTGTGGTGAATCCGCGAGACCGGAACCATTGCCGTGAAAGCGTAGAGCGGTACCCCCAGGCACCACCCATAGCGCCGGCTCAACACCGTGGTCATGGCAAAGGCCGTGGCCGCATGACCGGATGGAAAGGAGAGCTTGTTGCTGCCGTCCGGGCGCGCTCGCCCCACCCCCAGCTTCAACGGAATCACCAGGGCATTGCTCAACACCAGGGCCCGCAAGACCTCGGAGGATACCGCCTGCAAGGCAGGACGGTGCGTCCATCTGGCCAGGACCCAGGTACCCAGAGCCGTCGAGCCGCAGTATGTACTGGAACCATATATATCGCCCAGGTCCAGCACTCCCCGGAGCAGCGCATGTTCTCCCACGCGGCCTTCGATTTCGTCGTCCCACGGATGCGCCATACCCGCCGCCCCCAATCCCAGGACGACCAGGCCCAGGCTGGTGGGCGAAAGCAGGGCCCGAAAGTCCTGGTGCAACAAGTTTTTTTTTCTCTGTCCCTCTGCGGGGCCACCCAGCAACAGGATCAGACACAGGACCACGTTAACCGAGGGCATAATATGCAGCTGCATTTTTAGAAGCCTGCTTAAAATCAGTACTTCACGGAATCGGCGGTTGACCGTGCGGGGCTTGAGGTCCAAATAGGTACGGGTATTTCGTAAAGTACTGAAAATTCCCGGTCGCGGGGTTCCTCTTTGCTGGCTTTCCCCCTCCGGTTCCTTCCCGCGGCCCAGGACGGAGTCTCGCCTTCCTGCTCCGTGCGGACGTTTTTGCTGGGAACGCATCGTTGCCATGAAGGCGAACCCCCCCGATCTCAAGGATCCTCTTTCGGCGCTTTGGGTCGGTGCCAGGACGTATTGGCGCGATATCATACAACGTCGGTCCTTGGATGAGACCGGTAAAGGAGTGCGCCTAGTCCTGCATGTAAAAGGAAACGAAGAAGGCGCGCATTCCTCGAAATCGGCTGCGGCGTTTGGACCAGAAATGCTTGCGAACGCCAGCCCGGTTTGGTTATTTTCCTCCAGGATATTCCAACCCGGATCGCTCGAAAGCTACACACTCCGGCCGCTGCAATCAACCAACCCTTTTCCTGGAAAAAACCATGCGGGCAGAAAAGCCGGGAAAAAAAATTGGCGTGCTGCTGGCCCAACTGGGCACTCCCGACGCCCCGACGCCCCAGGCCTTGCGCCCCTATCTCAAAGAATTCCTCTCGGATCCCCGGGTCATCGACCTGCACCCATTGAAGTGGTTGCCCATCCTCTACCTGGCCATCCTGCCCAGGCGCCCCGCGCGCTCGGCTCGGCTCTACCAGCGCATCTGGCAGTCCGCAGGCTCACCCCTGCTGATCCACTCCCGCGCCCAGGAAGAGGGCCTGCAGCAGCGCCTGGGGGATGCCTACCGGGTAATCCTGGGGATGCGCTACGGCCGGCCCCCTATCGAGGAGGCCATGCAAACCCTGGCCGCGGAACAGATCGAACGCATCCTGGTCTTTCCCATGTTTCCCCAGTTCTCGGCCAGTACCACCGGGTCGGTCTACGACGCGGTGAACCGCGCCGCTTTAGGGCGCCGCTGCCCCCTTTTCTTTGCTCGCCGGCGCCGCATGCCGACCTTGCGCTTTGTGCCGCCCTACTATGACCACCCGGCTTATATCGACGCCCTCAAGACCACCATCCAGGAGGCCGTGGAACGCCGCGGCAAACAGCCCGACCGCTACCTGATCACCTTCCACGGCATTCCCCAGCGCTACGTCGACGAAGGCGACCCTTACCGCCGGCACAGCGAAGAGACCGCCCGGCTCCTGGCCGCGGCCCTGGGACTGAAACCCGAGCAGTGGGTTTGCGGTTTCCAGTCACGCTTCGGCAAGGAACCCTGGCTCCAGCCCTATACCGAGGATATTTTACGCGATCTGGGCGGCCAGGAGGTGCGCGACCTGGTGGCCGCCTGCCCGGGCTTTACCGCCGACTGCCTTGAGACCCTGGACGAGATCGGCCACCAAGGCGCCGTGCAGTTCAAGGAGGGCGGCGGAGAGGAGTTACACCTGGTCCCCTGCCTCAACAACCATCCGGCCTGGCTCGACGCCATGGCCGCCATTGCGCACCAGGAGAGTGCCGGGTGGGTCGCCCAATCCCCCTGAAACCCTACCACTGGATACGGAAAAGCCCTGGATCGGCATGTGCGTCTGTACACCCCTTCAAGTAAAGAAGACGACAAAATAACTTGACAACCCAGCTCCTTTTTTAGCATAATTCCTGCCATTCTAGTCAAGCTTTAGCGGTGTATACCCGGCCCTCATTTCCCCTGAATCCCCCATGGATCGGCTGCCGGAAAACCTTGAGAAAAAACTGGTCAAACTGGGTGCCGCGCTCATTGACCAGAAACGCGCCTGGGTGCTGGTCGAACCGGCACAGGACAAACCCGGCTACTGGTTCGGCGGCGGCAACATGGTGCGGGATCTCCGCGACGACAGTCTGCTGCTCATCGGCCGCTTTCGCGCTGCCGGCGACAGTCGCGTGGGTCTGGCCCAGGGTCCCAGGGGCCGCGAACTGGCCATCCTGCGCTCCCAGGACCATGGTCGCAGCTTTGCCAAGGTCCACTCCTGGGACAAATCCGATCTCTACTGCAAGTCCGCTGTCCTCAGCATCGAAGGCAGCGCCCTGCGCCTGAACAAACGGCGGGTGGAAGTCCTGGTATCCACGGAAAAGGTCCGCCCCTATCCCCGCCGCCTGACCGCCTACCAGAAACCGGGTACCGGCACCTGGAGCATCGATACCTTTGCCGCCTCCAGCCTCGAAAGGCTCAACCCCCAGGACAACATCCGCCCTTTGCTCTCACGGCGCCGAATGCCTGCACCAGCTGGAGTCCCACAAAAGCGCCGTAGAGCGTTCGCGGGGGTACTCCTGCGAGGAGGTAGGGGGCCTGGCCTATGGCCTCGATGGACACTTCCCCCGGCTCCACCGCCTCAGCCGGCTCGCGCCCCTCTTTGTCTCGCCCGCGGGCACCGGCTGCAGTCGTTATGTCTCGATCCTCTCGGAAGGAGATGGCAGCCTCTTCGCCTCCTGGCAGCATTCGGTCGAGACCAGGGCCCAGCCCCTGGTCGGATACCGCCTCACAGCCGGCCGGGTAGAAGCGATCCTGACTTAACCCATGGCCCCTGACCGCACCCTCAAGCCTGGGCGTGGCGGGCGACCATCTCCGACCACCGGGAGAACGGGGGCGTGACCAACGTCGTCAGTACGCTGGACAAAGGGACGACTGTTTGCTGGGACATCTCAGCGAGCGCTCCGCGGCCGATATCGTAAAGCGCGTCGATAAAGACCAACTTTGCACCTATATTCTGGAGGTTGATCCACATGCTCGAACTCAACCTGAAAGACCAGGTCGCCCTCGTCACCGGCGGCAGCGAGGGCATTGGCAAAGCCATCGCCCACAAGCTGGCCGCGGAAGGCTGCAGGGTCGCCATCTGCGCCCGCCGCGCCGCCGTGCTCGAAGCCGCCGCTGAAGGAAGCAGGGCTTCGACCGGCGCCCAGGTCCTGGCCGTGGCAGCGGATGTGAATCGAGCGGAGGACCTGGAACGGGTGGTCTCCGCCGCCATCGAAACCTGTGGCCCGGTGGATATCCTGGTCAACAACGCCGGGCGCTCGGCCGCCCACCCCTTCGAGGAGGCCACCGAGGAGATGTGGCAGGAAGATTTCGACCTCAAATTCTGGGCGGCGGTGCGCACCGTACGTCTGGTCGTCCCCCACATGAAAGCACAGAGCCGAGGCGCCATCATCAACATCACCCACCCCGGCGGCAAAGCCCCGGGCGCGGCTTCCATGCCCACCTCGGTGAGCCGCGCCGCCGGCATCGCCTTCACCAAGGCCCTCTCCAGGGACATGGCCGCACACCGCATCCGCGTCAACACCGTCTGCCTGACCAACATCAAATCCGCCCAGGGCGAGCGCGCCTGGCGCGCCTCGGGCAGCTCTTTGAGCTATGAGGACTGGTGCGCCGAACGCGGCAAGGCCATCCCTCTCGGCCGCCTGGGCGAAGCCCGCGAAGTGGCTGACCTGGTGGCCTTCCTGGCCTCGGAACGCGCCGCTTTCATCACCGGCACAGCCATCAACATAGACGGCGGCGACAGCGCGACCATCTAGGGCTCTTCCCGGCCATCACGGCACCTGGCGCCGCCGATAAATCAGCAAGCCATCCCGACCCTGGTCTGGAACATAGTGCTGCCGGACAAAGCGGTGAAAAGCAGGAAAACGCCGCATCTGTTCATAGGAGTCGCGGGGCTCGAAGATATTCCGATCCCCCCGACCTACCAGGATGAAAACCGGCTTGTCCTGCTGCAACCCCTGCATGAACTCCGCCTGCCGCTGCTCCAGACCAGGCAACTGGAGCGAGACGGGCGCATCGGTCAGGAGGTGGTGGTGAAAAAGATAGCGGGTGGCCGGCCGGCGGGCGGCCTGAAAATAGATCGCCGGGACCAGCCCCCAGACCAGAATCCGCTGGTCGGGGGTAGTGCGCGCGGCAATATAACGGCCAATCTCCCTGTCCCGTCCCGGCGCCGTCGCGCCCTTCCAGGACAGGTGGAAGAAGGCGTCCTCGTTGATCCGGCCGGAGAGGAAGCGGACGTTGGGCCCGTAAAGCTGGATATAAGCCGGAGCATCGCGCCAGGCCGCCAGCAAAATCCCGGCGAGAACCAGGAAACCAAACCAGCGGTGGGTACCAGCGCGCAGGAGCCGGCGAACGATTCGGTGCACTCCACAGCCGATCAACAGGGCCGAGGGAGCCAGCAAAACCAGAAAGTGATAGGTGGCGAACTGCCCCTGCCCCCAGACCATGGCATAGGCGCACCCCCACCAGCTCAGGACCAGGACAAGCAGACGCCGATCTTCCCAGCCCCCCTCGCCACCCTTGTGCAGAAAAGAGAAGACCAGCCCTGCCGCGCTGATCGTGGACAGACCCCAGAAAAGCAGATCTTGCGCAACAAAGTCCGCAAAAACCTGCCAGGCCAGCGGCCAGTACTGCGGTGGAGAGACCGCCTCCCGGTAGAGCTTCGCATAGGTGAATACCGCCTCGTAGAACAACCCCAGACTGCCCTGGCCCCAGAAGTAGAGGACGACCGCGAGGGGAAGAACCGGCACCCCGCCCAGGAACCAGAGGAGCGCCCGGATATTCTTCCCCAGAATCAGATAAGGTCTCGGCCTGGGCGCTGCCCCACAAACCGCCGAAATTGGGCAGGTGGGCAAAGAGCAGGTACGCGGCCGCGGCCCACAGACCTGCCTGACGCCCAAAGTGTCGGCCCAGAAAAAACAGCGCCACAGCGCCCGCACCCGTAGCTAGGCCATCCAGCACGCGGACGCTCGCAACATGCGGCCCCAGAATGTCGAAGGTCAGGGCGTAAAGATAAAAAATGGCCGGGGGTTTGCTATCCCACAGGTCCTGGTAGGGCATAGCGCCCTGTGGGAGCCACAGACCGAGGCAGGCAAAGAGGCTCTGATCCAGGCCCAGAGGCTCTGGCCAGCGCACGAACTGAGTCGCCAGCCAGAGGACCAGCAAACCCGGCCAGGGCAGGAGGCGCTGGCGCGTCAACGGCCCCAGCACCGGCCTACTCCGGCGCGTACTGTCCCATGTACCCGGTGCGGGCTCCCAGGACCTCTTTCAGTTCCCCCGCGCTGGCGTCGATGACCTCCTGGGTGGGAGCGCATCCGGGCCAGCACTGCATCCAGGGTGGGGTAAAACCGTAGAACATGGTGTAGCGGGTGCGCTCGGAAAGAACCGGCACCCCGGTGTGAATCAGGGCTTCGGTGAAGTGCAGGACCGAACCAGCCCTGGCCTGCATTTGTTGCACCACGGACGGATCGAAGACCTCGCGCCAATCCTGGGCTTCAATCCGGTGCGAGCCGTCCAGGACCATGGTCCCGCCGTCGTCGGTTCCAACGTCCGTGAGGAAGGTGATGTTGTTGAGGAAGGTGGTGTTGATATAAGGGTGGTTGTTGGCCGACACGACCCCGTACTTGGGGCGGATGCCGCGATGCCACCCCATATGGGCGGGATCGGCCAGTTCCGCCCTCTTTGTCTTGCGCTCGGGATGGGGTAGCTTGATCATGGAATGACAGCATTCAAAGCGCGGCGGCGTGCCCAGAAGCTGCTTGAGGACCGGCAGGATCTTCGGATGCATAATCCAGTCGCGGAAGACCTGGTCGTAGTTTATCATGTTGTCGACGTTCTTGATGTCCTCGGTATCCTTGTGGACCATGGTCGATACCTTGGATTCGTAGAGTCGGTCCATACCCTGTTTGAAGGCTTCGCATTCCGCGGCCTCGAACACGTCTTCCTGCAGGACCCAGCCGTGCACTGCAAAGTGATAGAGTTGGGCATCTGTAAGCATGATGGTCTCCTTGTTTATCGATAGAGTTGGGCATCTGTAAGCATGATGGTCTCCTTGTTTATCGATAGAGTTGGGCATCTGTAAGCATGATGGTCTCCTTGTTTATCGATCCTCCTCCAGGCGCCGCTGCAGCCAGTCCCTCGTATCGGCGAGACACTCCGGGTTGATCTCGTGGCCCATATCGTATTCCCTGCAGGTCAGATCCAGGGGCAAACGGCGCAAAAGGGCGCGTGCCGTCCTTCCCTGGTGGATGGGTATGACCATGTCCTGGCGGCCGTGGGTCATCAGCACGGGCAGGCCTTGCAGGGCCTCGCCGTTGCCCTCCGGCATCATCTCCTCGACACAGATACCACTGAGAAATACCACTCCGGCGCACAGCTCGGGACGCACCAGGGCCGTGCTCATAACCATACTGGCTCCCTGGCTGAATCCCAGCAGATAAGTCCGGTCCACCGGGTGCTCCCTCTGCAGAACCTCCACCAGCCCGGCCACCCGATCGCGCGCCTCGCGGGCCAGATCGTAGTGCAGCACCAGCCCGTTCGGGGTGAAATCGATCGGGAACCAGGCAAACCCCCCGAAATCCAGCGGATGCGGGGCGCGCACGCTGACGATCAGGAAACCCGGATCCAGGTAAGGGGCCAGCCCTAAAAGATCTTCTTCGTTGCTGCCGTAGCCGTGCAACAGGACCAGCAGAGGCTGGCTGCCCTGGGGGTTCTCCGCGGCCGGTGGACGGACAATGTAGTGGAGTGGCCCCATGCTGGCCCTTTCAGGTTTGACCCGGGGTACAAGCTTTTCTAATATACTGATTGAAAATCATACAAAACCGTTCGTCAAAAAATAACGGAAAAAATAACTGAAAGAAACGCACCATGGCTGCCCGCATCGTCCTGGTTGACGGCATGGCCGTTGCCTATCGCGCCTACTTTGCCTTTATCAACAACCCCCTGGTCAATTCCAAAGGCGAAAACACCAGCGCGGTCTTCGGCTTTGCCAATACCCTGCTCAAGGTATTCAGAGAAAACAACCCCGAATACCTGGCCATCCTCTTCGACACCAGCGCCCCGACCTTTCGGCACGAGAAACACTCCGAGTACAAGGCCACGCGCGAGAGAATGCCCGAAGACATGAGCGGCCAGTTGCCGCGCATCCGCCAGCTAGCCGCGGCCATGCGGATCCCTCTCCTGGAACAGGAAGGCTACGAAGCCGACGATTTGATCGGCACCCTGGCCCTCAAGGCCGCGGCCCGGGGGTTGGAGGTGACCATCCTCACCGGCGACAAGGACTTCATGCAGCTGGTGCGGCCCGGCATACAGCTTTTGAATCCCCACCGCTCCGCCGAAGACGACGAGACGATAGGCGTCGAGCAGGTAAGGGAGAAATTCGGCATTGAGCCCGACCAGATCATCGAGGTCCTCAGCCTCATGGGCGACACCTCGGATAATGTCCCCGGCGTGCCGGGGGTGGGACCCAAGACCGCCACCAAACTCATCCAGGAACACGGCAGCCTCGAAGTCGTGCTGGCGGCGGCGCCCCGGATCAAACAGAACAAACTGCGCGAGAATTTAATCCAGTTCGCCGACCAGGCCCGGCTCTCCAAAGAACTGGTCACCATCCACGTCGACAGCCCCATCGAACTCGACCTGGAGGCTATGGCCGTGGCCGGCTTTGACCAGCCCGAGTTGGCCGCTCTCTTCAAAGAGCTGGAGTTCAGTCGCCTCCTGGAGCAGCTCGACCTTTCCGCTCCAGGCCCGGAAGCAGAAAACATCCCCACCCACTACAAACGGGTCCAGGATCTGGAACAAGCTGAAAAGGTAGTGGCGGAAATGGCCTCCAGTCAAGGCTTTGCCATCGACCTCGAAACCACCGCCCTCGATCCTCTCAGCGCCGCAATCGTCGGCATCTCGCTTAGCCGTGCAAGCGGTCGGGCCTTTTACCTGCCCACGGCGCATGCAGAGGGCGGAAACCTGGACCTGGAGCAGGTCCTGCACCACCTCAAACCCCTGCTCGAAGACCAGGGGATTTGCAAGTACGGACAGAACATCAAATACGATACCAGCATCCTGATACGCCATGGCATCGACCCGCAGGGTTTCGCCTTCGATACCATGATCGCCGACTATTTGCTCGATCCGACCGAGCGCCAGCACAACCTGGACGCCCTGGCCCGGCACCACCTCGACTACACCATGACCTCCATCAGCGAGTTGATCGGCAAGGGCAAGGATCAGATCGGCTTTGCCCAGGTGGACCAGGAAAAGGCCTGTCACTACGCCTGCGAGGACGCGGATATAACCCTGCGCCTGGTGGAGGTGCTGCGGCTCCAGTTGCAGGAAAAGGAAATGGTCGACCTCTTCGAGCAGGTGGAAGTGCCCCTGGCAGGGGTGCTGCGCGATACGGAACTGCACGGGGTGGCCATCGACACTGAATTCCTGCAGGCGTTCTCCGCCTCCCTGGAGACCGATCTCGAAGCCCTCAAAGGTCGGATCCACGAACTGGCCGGCGAGGAGTTCAACATCAACTCGACCCAGCAACTGGCCCATATCCTCTTTGACAAAATCGGCCTCAAACCCCGCAAGAAAACCAAGACCGGATACTCCACGGATGTGGGCGTGCTGGAAGAGCTGGCCCAGGAACACCCCCTGCCCGAACACCTCCTCGAATACCGCGAACTCACCAAACTCAAATCGACCTACATCGATGCCCTGCCGGCCCTGGTGCATCCGGCCACCGGACGCGTCCACGCCTCCTTCAACCAGACCGTCACCGCCACCGGCCGCCTCTCCGTCTCCGATCCCAACCTGCAGAATATCCCCATCCGCACTCCCCTTGGACGCGAGATTCGCAAGGCCTTCATCGCCGGCCGCGAGGACGCCTGCATCCTCTCGGCCGACTACTCCCAGATTGAACTGCGCCTCCTGGCCCACTTCTCCGGCGACCAGGCCCTCGCCGACGCCTTCCACGCCCACGAGGACATCCACACCCGCACCGCCTCCCTGATCTTCAACCTGATGCCGGAGTTCATCACCCCGGATCTGAGGGCCCAGGCCAAGACCGTCAACTTCGGGGTCATCTACGGCCAGAGCCCCTTTGGTCTGGCGCGCCAGTTGGGCATCCCCCTGGGCCGCGCCCGGGAATTCATTGCCAATTACTTTGCAATCTACCACCAGGTCAGGGAATTCATCGACCAGACCATTGCCCGGGCCCGTCAGGACGGCTATGTCCGCACCTTGCTGGGCCGTAGGCGCTACCTGCCCGAAATCGACAGCGACAATACCCGCCGCCGCGAATTCGCCGAGCGCACCGCCATCAACACCCCGATCCAGGGCAGCCAGGCCGACATGATCAAGGTGGCCATGGTCAACATCCACCGCAAGCTCCGCGAGCGCAACCTGGACGCCAGCATGATCCTGCAGGTACACGACGAACTGGTCTTCGAGGTGGGCCAGAAGGACCTGGATGAAGCAGAGGAACTGGTCCGGACCGAAATGGTACAGGCCCTACAGTTGAACGTGCCCGTAGTGGTGGCAAGCGGCAGCGGCCGCACCTGGTTCGAGGCGCACTGAACTACTCCACCCTTACTTCGTAAGGTCCAGCTCCCCGCAACACAAGGACGGTCCACTCCTCGGTGCTTGCGATTTCCTGGACGAATGAATTGGGGTGGAACTTTTCGTTGCGCCAGACCGTTTCGCCGTTGAGATTGAGGATTGGAAAGCGCTTGCCCAGGCGCGGCACCCACAGGTGGGTCTCGCCCTCCTCGGTGCGCACCACCCGCATAGAAAAGGAAACCCTGGAATCCCACTCTACTTCCACCGCTCCTCTCGGAGTAAGGATCCGCCCTCTGGCCCGCGACAAAGCGGCCGATTGCGGCCGGATTTCCACCACCTCATAGCCCGGGGCGCCCGGGCGGATACCCAGCACCTGGGAGCCCAGGTAGTACTCGGGTCCGGGTGGCATGGCCGGCGCCTGGGAGGGATTCTTTTCAGCCCATGTCCGGCCCTTCCGAGCCAAGAGTCGGCCCCATTGTTGCCGCAGGAAATCCAGTGCCCTTTTCTGGAGCCCGGTGCGCCACAATCCACCCGCCACAAAGAAAGCCTCCAGCAAATCCTCTACCCGGCGCAGGTGCGCCCCCCGGAGCTGGTGGACCATTTGCTCTTGCTGGCCTTCATCCGCCAGACCAAAGTAAAGCACCAGGCCATTGCTCCACTGGCTCAGCGGCTGGGTTGCGGCGGGCCGATCGGAAAACAGGCCCTGTTGCGGAACCCAGGCCGTCTGCAGAGCCTGGCGCACCTGGTGTTGCGTCCGCTCGTACAGGGCCCCCTGCTCGTTCTCACCCGCACCGCTACACAGTCGCCCCGCAGCGTCCAGAGCCCCGGCGTAGAGGGCATTCAGAGCCGTGCTACACCAGGCGCCGACGGCTGGCAATAACCCCTCTGCAGTCCGGTGTTCCGCGCAGGCATCCAGCACCTGGAGGGCGCCCGGCAACACCTCGGCGACTGCTGCATCCTGGCCGTGATAGCCCTGAAAGGCCTCCACAAAAAGCACATAAGCCAGGGCCTGCGGCACGGCCGCACCCCCGGAACGAGGTGGGGGATTGGCGGCCAGGGTGGCGGCGGCGGTCCGACCGTCGCCGCTCAGGTAATAATCGTCCAGCGCCAGCGCATAGGCTCTCAACCAGTCGAAGGGTTGTTGCGGCCCAGCAAACCAGTAGACCTCCTGCCGGCATGCCTCCAGGGTGCGCTCCCCTGTCTTCCAGATCTTCTCCAGGGATTCGGTGGCGGCAAAGGAGCCGCCCTCCTCTACCGCGACCCTGCGCTCCAGCAGGGAGACGCAGTCCACTTCCAGGGCCTCGCCGCACTGGCTCAGCCGCACCACCAGATACCGGCAGGATTTCATCTGGATCCCGCTCCACTCCTGCAAGCCGGCGGCGCACACATAGCGCAGGCCCGACTCGATCTCGCCCCAGGTGCGGGCAAACCCCATGTCCAAAACGCCGGCCCCACCCCCGCGCAGCCGCAAACGGGGGAAACCGGTTACCACTCGGCCGAAGTCCAGGACCAGGTACACCGCCCGTTGTGGATTTCGGGTCTGCACCAGGGTCCGGGTCTTGCCAGGCTGCAGCAGGGCTTCGCGATGGACGCATTTGCACTGTTCCATGCGCCTGGGCTCGGCTTCGAAGCGCAATGGCCCGGTGGCCTCGATCTCGCCGAATCTCACCACCTC
Source organism: Candidatus Latescibacterota bacterium (assembly GCA_965219385.1). Classification (GTDB taxonomy): domain Bacteria; phylum Latescibacterota; class UBA2968; order UBA8231; family UBA8231; genus CBDCNM01. The sequence goes on from CBDCNM010000002.1 coordinate 1,217,609, forward strand.
CCGGGCCCAGACTTCCTCCTCAATCGCCGGACGCGGCGACCAGACCAAAGGCGCGGCGATCCGGGCTTTGCTCGCCACGGCAGCTTCAAACCCCTCTTCCTGGAGCCTGCCCTCCCTCCAGGCAGTGGAAGCCGCTGAATAGACTTCGGCGAGGGGCTCGGTTTCCCGGACCTGCCAGGCGTCGGCCCGCAGAACCTGCCAGGAATCTCCGCTGCAGAGCACCATTTCGCTATCATCCGCGCAGAAGATCTGGCCCTCTGCCCTGAACCAGGAGGGCTCTCCGGGATCGGGATGGGCCCGGGCCAGAACAAGGAGGACATTCTCTCCCGGTTGCACCAGGTCGCTGATAGTGCAGGTATTCCACACCGGTACCTGGGTGAGCGCCGGCCCCAGTCCCCGCCCCACCCTCCGGCCGTTGAGGTAGATTTCGAAAGGGCCGTTACAGGCGCACTGCATCCACGCCTTGCGGCTGGCACTGGAGAGGATAAAAGACTTTCTCAGGTACACCCAAGGCGAGGTGGAAGAAACTACTGGATGCCAGATCGGCTCGGATTTCATACCTGCTGCAATGCCGCCGGTTTTAGGCGCTGAGGTTCGAAGCGTTCTTCTTCGAAACCCTGGACCCTGGGTTTCACCGTGCGCCGAACCCCAGGGTCCAGGAGTTGCTGCACCACCATGTGGAGCGTGACCCGGGAAGCGATACTAGACCGCACCACCGGATTGGGATGGAATTTCAACTCCACGGAACGTTCGAAGTTTACCTTGAAATCGATGCTGCAGGTATCGCAGTGCACCTGGGGCTGGATACCGCCCAGAGAAGGACTTCGCGCCTTGGTCCCGCTCCCCCTATCCGCCAGGGGTATGGAGCTTGGATCTCATCCTTTCGGCATGCGTAGCGCCACGTAGGAGGTGTGCTCCCCCCGACGAACCAGCACCAGCAGAGCCTTGCCGTCCTCCACCTCATCGAGCGCACTCTCGTAGTCCTGTACGGTTTCCACCGGCTCGCGTTCGATTTCCTGGATCAGGTCGTCCCGCCGCACGCCCTGCCAGCTGGCCGCGCTGCCCCGCCGCACGCCCGTAACCAGCACGCCGTGCTCCCCTTGGTATCCGAGTCGCTGTGCCAACTCCGGGGTCAACTCCTGGACCTTCAACCCCAACTTCCCCGCAGCCTCCTGTCCCGGGGTCGACCTAGAAGCCAGGACCTCCTGGGTGAGTTGGTCCAGCACCACCTTGATTTTCTTTTCTTTGCCATCCCGTAGAACCAGCAATCCCACCTGGGTGCCGGGAGGGGTCGCGCCGATTCGGCTCTTCAGTTCGGTGCTGTTTTTCACGGCTTCGCCATCCACCGCCAGGACCACATCTCCCTGCTTGACGCCGGCCTTGTCTGCGGCGCCACCCGGAGTCACCGAGTGAACCATCGCACCCTGGGTATTCTCCATCCCCAGAGCCTCTGCCATGACTGGGTCGACATCTTTTATTTTCACTCTCAGCAACCCTCGCCTCACCTCGCCGTACTCCACCAGCTGCTGTAAAACATCCCCGGCTAGGTTGACCGGAATGGCGAATCCAAGCCCGGCACTCCCGATATTGCCCCGGAATCTGTTGCCGGCGTTGATGATAGCGGTACTGACCCCGACCACCTCCCCGCGCAGATTCACCAGGGGCCCGCCGCTGTTGCCCGGGTTGATGGCCGCATCCGTCTGGATGAACGAACCGTACTCATCTAATGTGAATCGACCGCGACCGAGGGCGCTGACAATCCCGGCTGTGACCGTGTGCTCCAGACCAAAAGGATTGCCCACAGCCAGCACCCATTCCCCCACCTTCAATGCGCTCGAATCTCCCAGAGGGATCGGCGGCAGGTCTTGGGCATCGATCCGCAAAACCGCCAGGTCGCTCAGCGAATCCGTCCCCACGATCTCGGCTTCGAAGTGACGCTCGTCCGTCAGCTCCACCTGAATCTCGTCGGCATCCTCGATCACGTGGTTGTTGGTCAGGATATAGTAGTCGTCTTGGTAGAGCACGATGAACCCGGATCCCTGCTTGGGGCGATAATCCTCTGGCCTCTCGAAGCCGTACGGACTGCCAAAGAAGCGCTCGAAGGGGAACCTGCGAAAAGGATCCCAAGCTGCCACGGGCGCTGCTGTTTCGGTGACGATAGCCACCACGCCGGGCTCGACTTTGGCTGCGACCCAGGTAAAGGCGTTTCCGAGTTGCCGCAGTTGTTCCAGCCCCTGCTCGGCACCCTCGTAGGCGCTGGCCTGGACCGCGGTCAGACCCGTACAGACCACCAACAGATAAAGCACAAACTTCCGCATTGTTTTCCTCTCCTTCTTGTACCTGATTGAATGCCCCAAAGGGCGAAAATACAAACCGTCGATTCGTTCGGCGCCTATAAAAAAGACGAAAGGTTGTGAAAAGGGTTCCCCCGCCTTTTCAGAATTACATCTCCACCACCTCCGCCTCAACCACCTCCTCTTCCCGTCCCGCACTCTCCAGATTTTCGTAGCGCACCACCAGTTCCCCCCCTTCCAGATCCACCTCGATCCACGCCCCATCCACTACCTCGCCACCGATCAGGGCCCGGCCGATGCGGGTCTCCAACTCGCGCTGCAAAAAACGCTTGAGCGGACGGGCCCCGAACACCGGATCAAAACCCTCCCGGGCGACGAACTCCTGGGCCCCTTCGGTGATATCCAGACCGATGCGGCGATCCTGCAGACGGGCGCGAAGCTCCCCGGTCATCAATCCCACGATCTGTTTGATCTCTTCCAGGGTCAAAGGCTTGAAGAGCACGATATCGTCCACCCGGTTGAGGAACTCCGGCCTGAAGTGCTGACGCAGTTCCTGCATCACCTGCTCGCGCGCCGCCGCGCGGATCTGGCCACTGGCGTCCAGCCCTTCCATCAGGTAGGGCGAGCCGATATTGGAGGTCATGATGACCACGGTGTTCTTGAAGTCCACGGTGCGCCCCTGCGCGTCCGTGAGGCGCCCATCGTCCAGCAGCTGCAGCAGCAGGTTGAAGACATCTTGGTGGGCCTTCTCGATCTCATCGAACAGAATCACCGAGTAGGGTTTGCGCCTGACCGCCTCGGTGAGCTGCCCCCCCTCTTCGTACCCCACGTACCCGGGAGGAGCCCCGATCAGGCGCGCAACCGCGTGCTTTTCCATGTACTCGCTCATGTCGATCCGCACCATGTTCTCCTCGGTATCGAAGAGGGTCTGCGCCAGGGCCTTGGCTAACTCGGTCTTGCCCACCCCCGTGGGACCCAGAAAGACAAACGAGCCTATGGGCCGGAGCGGGTCCTTGATGCCGGCCCGCGCCCGGATCACCGCATCCGCCACCAGGCCGACGGCCTCGTCCTGGCCGATCACCCGCTGGTGCAGGATCTGATCCAGGCGCAGCAACTTCTCCCTCTCGCCCTCGACCAGGCGCAAGGCCGGTATCCCGGTCCAGCGCGACACGATCTCGGCGACCTCCTCTTCGGTGACTTCCTCGCGCAAAAGCCGGGGGCCCCTCGGTTCCCGATCACCTTGTTCCCCCAGCTGTCGCAGACGCTGTTCCAGCGCCGGCAATTGGCCGTGTTTGAGTTCGGCGGCGCGGTTGAGATCGTAGTGGCGTTCGGCTTCTTCGATGTCGCGCCGCACCTGCTCGATCTCCTCTCGGAGGCCGCGCTCTGTGCCGATAGCGGCCTTCTCCTCCTCCCACTGCGCCCGCATGGCATCGGCCTGTGTCTGGAGATCGGCGAGTTCCCGGCGCAAATCCGTCAGCCGCTCCCTGCTGGCCTTGTCCTTCTCCTTTTTGAGGGCCGCCTCTTCGATTTCCAGCTGCATCACCCGCCGGGTCACCTCGTCCAGCTCGGCCGGCATGGAATCGATCTCCGTGCGGATCATGGCGCCGGCCTCGTCCACCAGGTCGATGGCCTTGTCCGGCAGGAATCGATCCGCGATGTAGCGGTTGGAGAGCACGGCTGCCCCGACCAAGGCATTGTCCTGGATCCGCACCCCGTGGTGCACCTCGAAGCGCTCCCGCAGACCCCGCAAGATGGAGATGGCGTCCTCCACCGAAGGCGCCTCCACCTGCACCGGCTGGAAGCGGCGCTCCAGGGCTGCATCCTTCTCCACGTACTTGCGGTACTCGTCCAGGGTGGTGGCCCCGATGCAGTGCAGCTCCCCCCGGGCCAGCATGGGCTTGAGCATATTGCCCGCATCCGTGGACCCTTCGGTGCGGCCGGCCCCGACGATGTTGTGCAGCTCGTCAATGAAGAGCAGGACGCGACCCTGGCTCTGTTTGATCTCGTTGAGCACGGCCTTGAGCCGCTCCTCGAACTCCCCGCGGTACTTGGCGCCGGCCATGAGGGCCCCCAGATCCAGCGAGAATATCGAGCGATCCTTCATCCACTCGGGTACATCCCCGCGCACGATGCGTTGCGCCAACCCCTCGACAATGGCGGTCTTGCCCACCCCGGGCTCGCCGATGAGGACCGGGTTGTTCTTGGTTTTGCGCGAGAGGATGCGGATCACCCGGCGGATCTCCGCGTCGCGACCGATGACCGGGTCCAGTTTGCCGGCGCGCACCTGGGCCACCAGATCCACCCCGTACTTCTCCAGGGCCTCGTAGGCCTCTTCCGGTGTGGCGCTGGAGACCCGCTGGTTGCCCCTGATCGCCATCAAGGCGGAGAGGAACCGATCCCGGCTGATATTAAACTGGGCCAGTACCCGGCCGGCGGCGGAATCGGCGCCCTCGCCGATCAGGGCAAGCACCAGGTGTTCCACCGAGATGTACTCGTCTTTGAGCTTTTGGGCCTCGTCCTCGGCAACCACGAATAGTTCCTGGAGCCGCCGGGTGACGTGGATTTCCCTACCTGGTCCGGATACCCTCGGCCGCTTTTCGAGGGCTTCCACGACGGCCCTGCCAAAAACCTCCAGAGAGACCTCCATTCGCGTCAGGACGCGCGGCAACAGGCCGCCCTCCTGCTCCAGCAGGGCCACGAGCAGATGCTCGCCATCCACCTCGCTGTGGCCATAGCGCAGGGCTTTGTTCTGAGCCTCCAGCAGGGCCTCCTGCGATTTCTGCGTCAGTTTGTGCATATCCATGGTGTTTTCCCTCTTTTTTCTCCTCTACTGCCGCGTGAGACTGGACCGTACGCTGGCTGCGGATCGTGGCCTTCTTGGACGGATTGCCGGGCCGGCCCATAGCGATCATATTGGGCCCGTTTCTCCCGGTCCCCCAGGACTTCATAGGCTTCGCTGATCTGGAGACTACAGTTCATAATTTCGCCAAAACCTCTGCATGAGAGTGGAGTATTTTCACCCTTGAAGCTTTGTGCAAATCCCGTACCGTTTTCTCTCAGAGCCCCCTTTCGTGCCCTTTTGGCAAAAAATCTCTTTCTATACTGCCTTTTTGGCACAAAAAGGAGCCGTATAAAAACGACTCCTTTGCGGCTCTCAACCCTCTGGTATGAGTTTTTACAAAATTTTTTAGCGTTGTGGTGAGCGCTGCAAGCTCAGGTTATCTTCAGCCTGAATAGCATCAGGGAAAAGGACAAACCCTTGGAAACCCCCGGGAAAAACCCGCCGCGCGCGGCCAGGCCCATGTGCATGACCTCTAACTCCACATGGGGAAAGGTGAATGGCCCGAAGCCAAAACCAAGCGCCGAGCCATTGCCTCGCCCACCTACAGAAAGACCGAAGCTGGTGGGGAAAAACGGCACCAGGTGATACTCCACCCCCGCCGAAACCCGGGGCGTGGTGGTGACGCCGAACCCGTTGCTGAAAGCTTGGTCCCAGTTGCCGACCACGGTCAGGTTGGGCGTCAGCTGGTACGCCCCCCCGACCCGCAGCATGGCCGGCAGGGAACGCGAGAAACGCTCTTCGCCCAATCTTTTGTGAAAGATCACAGCGCCCGTACAATTTGGCGGCTGCTCGTTCCCTATACATTCCCTGTCATTGTCCAGGACCTCTTCTATTGCTTTGACATCCACCAGACGGGTGACCAGCAGGTCATTGGCAGTGGCAAAGGCCGAATCCTGCCGGGCCCAGATGCCCCAGGACATGGTATCCAGGAGGTTGAGCAGCCCCACGCTGAAGGTGGTCTTGCAATCCTTGGTGAGGCCGGCCGCGCCCAGGTCTAGGCCGAAACCGATCCCTCCACCGAACTGGGAGATCAAGTAGGCGTTCAGGTCCGTGCCCACGGCTTGGTTCGGGTCCTGGAAATAGGAGGCAAAGCCGCCATCCGAGCGTTTGACCTCTCCGTACACCCCGCCCATTAATTTCAAGGTGGCGCCGACCGCGAACTCGTTTAGATAGGGTTTGAACTGGGCCGGCATCCAGACCTTGGCCCCGGCCAGGTTCAGGCTCCCCACACCCCAGCCCGAGCCATCCCACTTGGCAATATCGTAGGCCCGGTTGAACTCGTTGCCAAAGAGCATGAGATCGAATATGTCCCTGGGGATCTCGCTCTCGACACCCGTGGTCGCTCCCAGAACCACTGCCGAATGGATATCCCACCAGGGCAACTTGAAGGTCACCCCACTGTTGGCCAGCGGCAGGAGAAGCGCCAGATGCGGATCTATATCCAGGTTGAGCTTGAAACCATCGTCCTGGATATCGCCCAGCAGTTCCTGTTTCCGCGCTTCGTCGATAAAGCTCCCATCGGTGAAGTTGTCGTTGTAGGTCTGCACCGAAAAGCTGTTGTTCTCGGCGACCAGGGTAAATCCGAGGTTCAGGACATCCCACGAAAACTTGGAACCGCCTCCCAGGGCCAGATTGGCCGGATTCCAGAACACGGCTTCCGGACCGCGGGCCAGGGCAGTGTAGGTCTGCGCCAGGCCCATGGCGCGCGGTCCGGTATCGCTCAGACCGTAGGCCCCGGCAGAGAATCCTGCCAGGAAAAACGCCACAACCACTCTGAATCTGCTCGTTTTCATTCACCCCTCGGCTCTGATACCCCGCCGCTTGCCGCGCCTACTGGCTGCCAATGCGATACCCCGCCGCTTGCCGCGGGGAGGATTCATTGTTTTTCTCCCATTTGACCAGACTCTCGTTGAGTTCTATGACAACCTCGGTGGCGGCCTGGACATTGACCCAGTCCGAGCCGAGCAATTCCACAAACCCATCCGTGCCGTCGAATTCCACCAGCACGCCGGTGTAGCCCCCCCCATCCCGCAGGAATACCAGGACCTCGTCCTTGGTGAGTTCAATGGTTTGAGGTTGCGCCACTATGCTGCCGGTAGTGCGGCCGGTGACTGGATCGACCGGCGCGGCCTCGACCCCGAACGACGAACCATCCGTGGGAATTCTCAGGAGCGGATTGGTGTACACCTCTTCCTTGGTGGCCGCCACCCTCAGACTCACCCACACCGCCAGGGGGATGTGGTTTTCTATGAGGGTGATGGCCCTCGCGCTTTTCAAATTGTTGCTGATGCGCGTGCGCGCCTCCTCGTCTTCGAGTTCGCGGAACTTTGGATCGACCTCGATTCTGTCGTCCGCTTTGATCTGGAATTTCGCCGCTGAATTGAAGACCACGCTGTCGACCCTGACCCAGTCGTCGGGCGTGATTTGCCCCGTGCTAACGCCGTCGCCAACAAGGACTTTGGGTGTCACCTCTATTGTATTCGGCAACAAATTCAGAAAATCAGTGAGGACATCCGAGTCCGGAGTTACTACCATGGGTTGCGGATCGGCCGGATCACCGCGTTCAAAACGCTTTTTCATGGTGAAATCGAGGCTCTCCCCGGCCTTGTTCGAGCCCTTGATGAACAGCTCTATATCGCTTTGAAAATCCACCGCCGAGGTCAAATACACATCCAGAGAAGTGGTTTTGAGCGCGATGTTTTCCAGGCCTTCGGGAAAGGCGACATTCTTCGTCGCCGAGGGCACATCCAGTTCAAGGCCATTCAGGATCCCGTTAACCCGGCTGAAGAGCAGGTCTTCGGTCTCTACCTGTATAAAAACCAGCTCGCCGGAATTGATTGGCACCGGCCTTTCAGAATCAGCGGTCAAAACCTCATAGGACAGCCGCATTTCGAGCGGATCCAGCGGGGCGAAATCTGTGAGGTCGAGATTAAATCTGTGAAGTACAACTTCTCCTGGCCGCAATTCATCGATCCTGAACTCCACCGGGTTGCCGGACGCGTCCTCCAGGTCGTCCAGCCGGAGCGTGATCTGCGCGACCAGCGGTATATCATGCTGCACGGACAGACTCAGCCCCCCCTGGCTGATCTGGGCGAACTCGATCTTGATGCGGTCGTCGGGAAACGAAATCACCCGATTGTCCGAGAATGTCTGCGGAGGAATGCGGGCTACCGCCTGTTCCACGGCCATATCGCGCCGGCGCGTCTGGATGACCACTCCGGGCTCTCCCTCGATGAGCACATTGTCTGCCGCCACCGTGGTCCCCCTGACCACAATGCCGAGATTGCCCGAGATATCAGCGCCGTCCATAATAAATGCGCCATGAGCTATGCTACCGGCCGGTACCACGCCCACAGGGAGAGCAGCGACCTCCCGATCCCCTCTAGCGCGATCGATCAGCACCAAGTGCAGGTCGAGATCCACAGGCAGACCGTTGTCTATATTGACATCGATCCCGCCCGTCCGGATGATCAGGGATTCCACATCTTCGAGCGGCAGGTCGCTGGTTTGGTCAATGCCGGTTGCGGGAATCGCCACTGCTATGCCCAGCCCTTTGATTCTAGCGAACTCCGCGTCGCCCAGCATGGTGCGCAGGGAGATGGGAATGGCCGATATGTCCCGCCCGGGAATCTCGATATCGCCGATCGGGGTCTCGAAGCGATCCGGCCTCTGGGGCTTAACCTTGAGGCGATCCCCGATCTCCTGGCGATTATCGATTTCGGTATTGATCTTGAGCGACGTGCTGTTATCCTGGTTGTTGATCCAGAGAAATTCCGCGTGATCTTCGACCACTTCGAAGATGGTCGTGCGTTCATCCGCCACTGGAATGCGCAGGGTCCAGTCGGTACTCGGCACCTGCGGTTTGCCGATCGCGCAGCCATGGATCGCCAAGCCGACCAGGAGCGCGGCACCCCCGCTCGCCACGACCTGCCGGCCTTTCCAGGCCCAGCTGATCCCGAATCTCGCCCTTTTCACCATGGGTCTCCTGGCCCTTGATAGGGAGATAACATATCAATCCTTCTGAAGATGGTATCTTTTTCTGCGCGGGCCGGGTCCCGCTTCGCCCATCCTTACTTGAGTCCCGCGGCCTTTCTCAGGGCCTTGACTTGGTCGGTCTTTTCCCAGGTAAAATTGGCGCTGTTGCGTCCGAAGTGGCCGTAGGTCGCTGTTTTTCTGTAGATTGGACGCTGCAGTTTCAGGGTATCGATAATGCCCCTGGGCGTCAGTTTGAACACCTGGCAAACCAGTCCGGCGATATCGGCATCCGGGAGCCGGCCGGTGCCGTAGGTATCCACCAGCACGGATACGGGCTGAGCCACGCCAATGGCATAGGCCAGCTGCAGCTGGCAGCGATCGGCCAGACGGGCGGCCACGATGTTCTTGGCCACGTAGCGCGCCATGTAATGGGCGCTGCGGTCGACCTTGGAAGGGTCCTTGCCCGAAAAGGCGCCGCCGCCGTGCGGGCACATGCCGCCGTAGGTGTCCACGATGATCTTGCGGCCGGTCAGACCGCAGTCCCCGTGCGGTCCCCCTACCACAAAACGCCCCGTGGGGTTTACATGGTAGATGGTATCGGCGTCCAGGTACCTGGCCGGAATCACCTTCTTGATCACCTGCTGAATCATGTCGCGGGTAATCCGTTTGTGGCTGGCGCGGGGATCGTGCTGCGTGGAGATCACCACCGTGTCCACCCTTGCGGGCCGGCCGTTCGCGTACTCGACCGTGACCTGGGACTTGGCGTCCGGCCGCAGGTAGGGCAGTTTCTTTTTCTGGCGCAAGCCGGCCAGGTGCTCCAGCAACTTGTGCGACAAGACGATCGGCAAGGGCATCAGTTGCGGGGTCTCCCGGCAGGCATAACCGAACATCATGCCTTGGTCGCCGGCGCCCTGTTCGGCGTGGAGCCCTTCCCCCTCGTCCACGCCCTGAGCAATGTCGGGAGACTGCTTGTCCAGGGCCACCAGAATGCCGCAGGAGCGGCTGTCGAATCCGTAGGCCGGATCGGTGTAGCCGATCTCCTCGATGGTCCGGCGCACCAGGCTTTGCACATCCACCTGGGCCCGGCTGGTGACCTCGCCGGCGACCACCACCTGCCCGGTAGTGACCAGGGTCTCGCAGGCGACCCGGGATGTCTTATCCTGCTCCAGCAGGGCATCGAGTACGGCATCGGAGATCTGGTCCGCAACCTTGTCCGGATGCCCTTCGGAAACCGATTCGGAGGTAAAAAGGTATCTTTCCATTCTATCTGTACCCCTGTGGGTTCAACTGGTTATTTGCGACATATCCCCTACATTCAGCTGGCTCGTCCGACCCTTGACAACAGCCTGAAAACCAATGATCGAGTCCTCCAGCAAGACATCTTCCACCATGGCTTGCTCACCTACGATGGTGTCCTGCACTATGGCTTTATGGATCCGTGCATCGCGCCCAATGGATACGTAGGGCCCAACCACCGAGCAGCTCACTTTTGCCGAAGGATCTAGGTGGACAGGCGGCACGATGACCGTATCCTGGCCATGGTCCGGCAACGGCGCCCCCTTCTTCCCAGGGCAACCAGCTGGTCGAGAATATGTCCAATTATGGGCTGTCCGGCAACGTGCAATAAAGGCTTGGGCCGCGTATAGGTATGGGGCTGCAACCGGATGCCGTAGCCGGCCACCGGCACCATAGCCCACAATCTGTTGACGTCAATTCGTTCCACCTTTCCTTCTTTGCCACTCTACCCCTGCCAGAAAGGCAACCCCCCCAGCCGATCCCGCATGGTATCTTCCAGGTAGCTCCGCACCGCCGCTACTGTCTCCAATTCCAGACAATGCCCTGCCACCTGATGAGCCTCGGCCAGACTGATGGAGCGAATGATCTCTTTGACCTCCGGGATCAGCCCTGGACTGAGACTCAGGGATTTGAGTTCCAGGCCCACCAGCAAGAGCGTGGCCAGTGGATCGCCCGCCATTTCGCCGCATATACTTACCGGAATATTGTGCCTTTGTCCCGTGTCCGCCACCATTTTTATCAGTTTCAGGACCGCTGGATGGAAGGGATCGTACAGACCCGCCACCTTGGTAGTGCCGCGATCCACCGCCAGGGTGTACTGGGTCAGATCATTGGTGCCCAGGCTGAAGAAATCCACCTCGTTGGCAAACTGATCGGCCATGAGCGCCACCGAAGGCACCTCGACCATGACACCCACCTTGCAATCTTCCTGGAAGCCCTGCCCTTCAGCGCGCAATTCGGCCTTGGCCTCCTCGAGAATCGCCCGGGCCTGGCGCAATTCATCCAGGCTCGAGATCATGGGTAGTAAGAGCTGTACTTCTCCTTTGAGGCCCGCTCTGAGCAGGGCCCGCAATTGCGTCTTGAACAGATCGGGCGCATCCAGGCAAATGCGGATTCCACGCCATCCCAGAAAGGGATTGGCCTCCGGGGTGACATCCAGTATGTGGGACAGCTTGTCTCCTCCCAGATCTATGGTGCGGATGACCACGGGATAGGGAGCCAGGGCTTTGACGATCTGGGTGTAGGATCTGAGCTGTTCTTCCTCGCTGGGCAAGCGATAACCCAGGTAGAGAAACTCCGTGCGGTACATCCCCACTCCCCGGGCTCCGTGCTCGACGGCGGACTGGATCTCGGCTGGCAGCTCAATATTGGCCATCAAGGTGATTTCTTTGCCGTCCTGGGTAGTGCCCGAGAGCTCCCGCCGCGCCTGCAAACCGCGCTCGCGCCGCACCTGGCGGCGCAGCTGGTTGCGATATTGCCGCAAAAGTTCCAGGCTCGGACGCACATAGACGATGCCCCGGTTGCCATCGACGATTACTACATCGCCGGAGGCGATCTCCCGGGAGCCGTTTTCCGTCCCCACCACCGTGGGCAGACGCATCGAACGAGCGATGATGCTGGTGTGTGACGTGACACCTCCGACATCCGTGACCAGGCCCTTGACATAGCGACGTCCCAACTGGGCCGCCTCCGAGGGCAGGAGTTCGTGGATCACCACCACGGTATTGGCGCGCAGGGCATGCAGGACCTGGAGCTCGCCGCCGGCCAGCCGGATCAGCACCTGATTTTCAATATCCATCACATCGCTGAGCCGCTCCCGCAGGTATTCGACTTCGACCCGTTCGAACATCTTCTTCATCTGCTTCAGGGTCAGCGAAAAGGCATACTCCGCCGTGTAGTACTTCTGACGGATCAGGGTCAGGGTCTGCTCCTTGACTTCCACATCCTCCAGCATGGTCAGCTGGGCCCCGAAGATCTGGGCCAGATCGGCGCCCTGCTCCATCTCGACCAGATGCTGGGTGCGGCGGATCTCCTCACCGGCCTGGTGCAGGGTCTGGAGAAAGCGCTCCACTTCGGCATCCACCTGATGGGGCGCGATCCTGCGCCTGGCAATGCGGGGGATCTCCTTGTGGTAGATGAAGGCCCTGCCGATGGCGATCCCGGACGCCGCCGCAATCCCCACGAGTCGTTTATGAGTCTCTTCTTGGCTCAAGCCTGGTCCTCGAAATTGCTCTCCAGTAAAGCAGTCACCACTGCCACCGCCTCGGCTGCGTCCTCTCCCTCGGTCTCGACGGTTATTTCCGCTCCCTGCTCGGCGGCCAGCATCATAACCCCCATGATGCTCTTGCCGTTGATCCGCTGGACTTCTCCTTTGGAGAGAAAAATATCCGCCTTGAACTTGGATGCACCATGCACCAGCAGAGCCGCCGGCCGCGCGTGGATCCCCAGACGGTTTTTGACGATCGCTTTTTTCTTTATCATCTCCTGCCTCCCAACAAGCGCTGCAACAAGCTCGGCCGGCGCGGCTGGGGCAGCCTTGCCCAGCCTTGCCCGGCGCGGCTCGACGGGCTCGCCGCGTCCAGTTCTGTCGGGATTTTCCGAGAACGGGCGCCGCACCTCGACCTTGCTACAAAGCTCCTGAACCCAGGTGCGGGCAGCCATCGGGGAAAAGGGACTTTTTTCCAGGTCGTAGCAATGAATATCCACCATACCGGACATGGGGCCCCTAACCTTTTACATGTATGGCTGCACTCAATTCGCGCAGGTCTCGCTCCAGGCGTGCACCATCCCCTTCCACCACCTTACCTGTAACCACAAAACTGGCTCCAGACTCTATCTTGGCCCGGGCGGTCTCAGCATCGCGGATGCCACCGCCGACAATGACCGGCAGTGAAACATAGTCCGCCACGGCGCGCACCATCTCGTCCGGCACGGGATCAGCGGCCCCGCTCCCGGCTTCCAGGTAGACCGTTTTCATGCCAATGTACTCGGCGGCCAGGGCGTGCGCCATGGCGATATCGTACTTGGTGCGCGGTATGGGCCGGGTATTGCTCATAAATTCCACCGAAGTCAAGGTTCCCGACTCGATGAGCATGTACCCGGTGGAGATGATCTCGACGCCGGATTTTTTTAACAGAGGCGCAGCCTTCATCTGCTGGCCGATCAGCAGTTCGGCGTTGCGACCGCTGATCATCGACAGGAAGAGGATGGCGTCGGCCATCGGTGTCACCTGGCTTGCCCCGCCTGGAAAACTGATCACGGGAATCTCCACCTGCTCCTTGATGCGCTCGAAGAAAACCGCGTGGTTGCTGGAAAACATCAGGCTGGTGCCCACCAGGAGCGCGTCCGCTCCCGCCTCGGCGCACAGCAGGGCGCGTTGTTCCAGTTCGGCAGGGGTGAGGCGATCGGGATCCAGCAGGGTCAGGTACCCGGCCCCGCGCTGTTCCACGACTCCCCGCAGGTATTCCAGTGTGGTAGACTTCATTGTCCCCTGCTTATTTTACCAGCTGCTGGACGATGTCCGCGACCGCACTCAGGGCCTTGTCCAGCAGCCCTGGATCCTTACCACCGGCCTGGGCCAGGTGGGGTTTGCCGCCACCTGAACCACCGGCCAGCCGTGCCACACCTTTGACGATATCGCCGGCCCTGAGCCCCCTGTTCTCGATCAGGTCATCGGTGACGACCGCGATGAACGAGACCTTGTCGTCGAGCACGGCGCCCATCACCCCCACCCCCGACCCCAAGCTGTCGCGCATGCCATCGGCCAGATTCCGCAGGGCCGCCACCTCCTCCACTTCCACGCGGGAGGCCACCACCTTGATCCCTTCTACCTCCCTAGCCCCGGCGGCCAGTTCGCCGCCTTCCTGGCTGGCCATGCGGCGCTGCAGTTCGCTCAGGCGGCGCTCCAGCTCCCGGTTGCGCTGCAGCAATCCTTCCAGCTTTTCCGGCAATTCGGCAAAAGGTGCATTGAGCGCGCCGCTCATCTGGGTCAGCAGTTCGCACTGCTGACGCATTTTCTGTTCGGCTCCTTCTCCGCTGAGGGCTTCCGCCCGCCGGGTACCTGCGGCAATGCCACTTTCGGCAGTCAGGTCGAAGAGGCCTATTTCGCCGGTGGAATCCACGTGGGTGCCGCCGCATAACTCCAGACTGAAATCGCCGATCCGCACCACCCGCACCCACTCGTCGTAGTTTTCGCCGAACAGGGCCCGGGCCCCCATCTGCCGGGCTTTCTCCAGGTCTTCCTCGAAGGTTTCCACCTGCAGATCGGCGCGAATTCTCCGATTCACCAGGGACTCGATTTCCTCCAGTTGTTGCGGCTCCACCGCGGCAAAGTGGGAAAAGTCAAACCGCAGGCGCTCGGGCGACACCAAAGAGCCCATCTGCGCCACGTGATCCCCCAGGGTCCGGCGCAGGGCCTCGTGCAGAAGATGGGTGGAAGTGTGGTTGCGAGCAGCCGCCCGGCGGGCCTGTTCGTCGACCTGAGCCCGCACCCGGGCACCCAGGTCCACCCCCTCGCCTTGGACCAAGCGAGCCAGGTGCAGGATGCCGCCCCGGGCCTTGACGGTATTTTCGACCTCGAGCAGGTAGCCATCGCCTTCGACTCGTCCCTTGTCGCCCACCTGGCCGCCGGACTCGGCGTAGAAGGGAGTCTGGTCCAGGATAAACCGCACCCTGCCTTCGGCGTCGGTCTCGGCGTGCAGCAGGCGGGCTTCGCTCTCGAGTTCCTGGTAGCCGATAAAGCGAGAATGGTCCTCGGCCAGGACATCCTCGACCCCTTCAGTGGCGGCAAAACGGGTTTTGGTCGCCTGGCGGGCGCGCTGGCGCTGCTTTTCCAGCTCCTCTTCAAACCCTGTAGTGTCGACCGCGAGGTTGCGCTCGCGGGCCATCAACTGGGTCAGATCCAGCGGGAAGCCGTAGGTGTCGTAGAGCTGGAAGGCATCCGGGCCGGTGATCTCGCCCTTCTGGCTCACGCGTTCGAAGATCTCCAGGCCGCGATCCAGGGTCTGGCTAAAGCTCTCCTCCTCGGAGCGGATGACCAGGGAGATATGGGAATTTTTCTCGACGATCTCCTGAAAGACCTCTCCCATGATATCCGCCACAGTCGCGGCCAACCGGTAGATAAAGGGTTCGCGCTGGTCCAGCTGGCGCCCGTAGCGCGCGGCCCGCCGCAGGATGCGCCGCAACACGTATCCCGCCCCCTCATTCGAGGGCAGGGTCCCGTCGGCAATCGCAAAGGTCAGGGCCCGAATGTGGTCGGCGATCACCCGCATGGCCACTGCATTCTCGCCAAGGGGTTCCTTGCCGGTCACCTCGGCGATGCGGGCGACGAGGGGCCGGAATACATCGGTATCGTAGTTGCTCTCGACGCCCTGCAGCACGCTGCAGATGCGCTCGAAGCCCATGCCGGTGTCCACGTGCTTGGCCGGCAGGAGATGCAGCTGGCCCTGCTCGTCCCGGTTATACTGAATGAAGACCAGATTCCACAGCTCCAGGTATCCATCCCCACCCTCGACGATGCCCTCTCTTTGCTGCTGGCTCGGGTCCTCGCCCAGGTAGTAATGCAGCTCTGAAGAGGGTCCGCAGGGCCCGGTGGCACCCATTTCCCAGAAGACGTCCACGGCCGGCAGGTGCACCAGGCGATCGGGCGCCAGATCCGTGTGCTCAAGCCACAGTTTTTCGGCCTCTTCGTCCGGTTCCAGCCCGTCTTTTGCATCCCCTTGGAAGACCGTGCCCCAGAGCCGCTCCTTTTCCAGGCCCCAGTGTTCGGTGAGCAACTCCCAGCCCCACTCGATGGCTTCCTTTTTGAAGTAATCGCCGAAGGACCAGTTGCCCAGCATCTCGAAGAAGGTATGGTGCCGCGGACTGACGCCTACCTCTTCGAGATCGTTGTGTTTGCCGGACACGCGGATGCACTTTTGCGTGTCCACGGCCCGGGTATAGTCCCTCTTGCCCAGCCCCAGGAATACATCCTTGAACTGGTTCATGCCCGCATTGGTGAAGTAGAGCGTGGGATCATCCTTGGGCACGACCGGGGCGCTGGGCACCCGCCGGTGCCCGCGCTCTTCGAAAAACCGCAAAAATGCTTCCCTAATCTCCTTCGAGGTCATTTCTTTGTTTCTCCTCCCACACCTGTTCGACTGCTTTGAGCGCCAACTCCTGTTGGTAACCACGCCGGGCCAGTAAACCCATCATCCTCCTCTTGGCCTTGTGCTCGTCGAGTTCATCGTAGCGCCACCACTGCTGGCTCAACAGGTTCATGGCTGCGGATTCGGACTCGATATCTTCTTTAAACTCTTCCAGGACCTGGGTGATGATGCCCGGGGCAATGCCTTTGCGGCCCAGGTCCTGGGCGAATTTGCGCCCCCCGGCCGGCCTCTTGCCCTCGACCCTCGACTCGATCCAGCGCCGGGCAAACTCCCGATCATCGAGCAGATTCAACCGTTTTAAATCTTCGACAGCCCGATCGATGACGGTGGCGGAAAACTCCTCTTTCCGCAGTTTTTCACGCACTTCGTGGATGGTCCGCGCGCGTCCACTCAGATAATTCAGGCCGATCTGGCGCGCCTGTTGATCCTCGTCCTCTGGAGAAGTCGCCATAGCCCCCTACTCTTCCGGATCTTTGACCCCATCTTGGTGATTCAGGCCCAGCTCCTGACGCAGTTGTTGCTCCAGGGTCTGGGCGATGTCTGGATGCTCGAGCAGAAAGGTCTTGGCGTTGTCGCGCCCCTGACCCAGACGTTCTCCTGCGTACGAAAACCAGGTGCCGCTCTTTGCTATCAGACCCTTGTCCGCCCCGATATCCAGCAGGTCGCCCTCCCAGGAAATGCCGAGCCGATCCCCGTGAAAAATGAAGTCGAATTCCGCCTCCCGAAAAGGGGCCGCCATCTTGTTTTTGACCACCTTGACGCGGGTGCGATTGCCTATTTCATTGTCTCCGTCCTTGATCCGGGCAAGCCGGCGGATATCCAGGCGGACAGAAGAATAAAAGGGAAGGGCGCGCCCCCCGGTCGTGGTTTCCGGATTGCCGAACATCACCCCGATCTTCATGCGCAGCTGGTTGAGGAAGATCAGACAGGTGTGCGAGCGGTTGATGGACCCGGCGAGCTTGCGCAGGGCCTGCGACATCAAACGCGCGTGCAATCCCATGTGAGAGTCTCCCATGTCGCCTTCCAGCTCGGCCTGGGGCACCAGGGCGGCCACCGAGTCCACCACGATGATATCAAAGGCGCCGCTGCGCACCAGGGTGTCGACGATCTCCAGGGCCTGTTCCCCGCTATCCGGTTGTGCAATGATCAGGTTGTCGATGTCCACGCCCAGATGCCGGGCGAATTTTGCATCCAGGGCGTGTTCGGCATCGATAAAGGCGGCCGTCCCGTCGGCCTTCTGCGCCTCGCGGATGGCGTGCAGGGATACCATGGTCTTACCTGCGCCTTCCGGCCCGTAGATTTCTACGATCCGGCCTCTGGGAAATCCGCCGATGCCCAGAGCCGCATCCAGCGCCAGCGAACCGGAGGATATGGTCTCCGCCTCCCCCCCCCCCCCCCCCTGGTCGCCCAGACGCATGATGGCTCCCTTGCCGTACTGCTTTTCAATCTGGGCCATAGCCGCTTCGACCGCCTTGTCCTGGCCCTGCTCCTTTTTTCTACTGCGTCCGTTGCTCGATTTAGCCATAACCTGCCTCTTTCATGAAGGTTCAGATAAACCTCAACTCGACCCCGACCTGCAACAGCAGATTCCCGTATATGCCGGCGACCACATCGTCCACCACAATGCCCCACCCCCCCGGCAACCTTTCGAGCCGACGGGCGGGCGGTGGTTTGACAATGTCGAGAACCCTGAAGAGGAAAAAACCGACGATGGCCATTCCCAGGCTGTGGGGCAGAAATGCCACGGTGAGCAAATACCCCACGGCCTCGTCGATGACCACCTGTCCCGGATCCTTGCCCCACTCCCGCTCCATCCCATGGGCCACGTACACACCCATAAAAAAAATGGTCGTGAGAACAATAAGCCATTCCACGACCCCCAGAAACGAACAGAAAAAAAAGTAAATAACCGCGACCAGGGCGCTGCCGACCGTGGCCGGAGCAATCGGGGCGTACCCAGAAAAAAAAAGGGTGGCGATTAGCTTTTTTAGCGCGTGAGCCGCCGTCCTGTCTTTACTCGCCAATTGCAGGTCTACTCAGGACTTGTTGTAGAAAGAACTGGAGCGAAAAAGATAGTGAATCCCGGACAGCACCGTGAGTAAGAGCACTCCCGCCATCAGACCATTGCTCAAAACCTGCACCCTTGTCCCGTCCAGGGGAAGCACGCTATCCCAGTTGAAGCGCCCGAGGAATTCCTGCAGGCCAATGATAAAAAGAATGATCACTACCGCAAACAACTGAGCCGCCGTCTTCCACTTGGCCAGCTTTGAGGTGGCCAGTTGGCGGCCGTGGTAGATGCTGTAGAGCCGCAGGGCGGTGATCACCACATCCCGGACGATAATGGGAACCACCAGCCAGACGTGCACCATGCGCCCCCACACAAAGGCGATCAATGCCGAAGTTACCAGTATTTTGTCGGCCAGCGGATCGAGAAAGCGGCCCAAAGCCGTCACCTTGTTCCCCGCGCGGGCCAGCCTGCCGTCGTAGAAATCCGTCACTGCGGCCACGGCAAAAACCACGAATGCCAGACTCTTTAAGTACCAGATTTCGGTAAAAAGCAGAATCATGAAAAGCGGAGTCAGGAAGATCCGCAGAATCGTCAGAAAATTCGGCCAGTTGATGAACTCATATCTGTTCATAATCTTCCCGGTCGCCTGTGGTTGCTACACGGAATATCTACCCGCCAGGGCGTGTGCCAGGGTCACCTTATCGGCCAGATCCAGGTCGGCGCCTACAGGCAAGCCCCGCGCCGGCCGCGTAACCTTGGTCAACGGTGCCAGCTGGGCCCCGAGATACTCAGCGGTCATATCTCCTTCGACGCTGGCATTGAGGGCCAGGATTACTTCGCTTACATGGCCCTCTTTTACCCGTCCGATCAGTTCGTCGATGCGGAGGTCCTCCGGCCTGATGCCATTGAGGGGAGACAGAGCGCCACCCAGTACGTGGTAGACCCCGCTTATCAGCTGATTCATCTCCAGAACCAGGACATCACCAACCTCTTCCACCACGCATACTAGCTGCCTGTCGCGGCGTGGATTGCGGCATATTTCGCACTGGTCCATCCCCCGTTCGGTGAAATTGTAACACACCGAACAGTAGTGGATACTGTCCTTGGCCACGATGACGGCCTGGGCCAGTGCAGCGGCCTCTTCCCGGGGCTGCTTGATCAGATAAAAAGCCAGGCGTTGAGCCGTTTTAAAACCAATGCCGGGAAGTTTCGCAAAAGCGGCAATCAGATCTTCGAGAGGTGCAGGGCCCATGGGCTTTTAGACCAGCTCTCCATCAAAGGTTTCCAGAACCGACTTCACGGTGGGATCCGCCTGTGGCGGCGCCTCTTCTTGCTGTTTTTGCGGATCGGTTTCTTCCTCTACTACACATTCGAAGCGGAGGTGTTGACCCCACTTCTGAGCACTGATCTTTTCTATGGTCTCCCGGTTCTTGGCTACCTGACTCATGGGAAAACGATCGGCTGCAACGAACCCCAATTTCAAAACCCTGCCTTCCAGAGCAACCAGGCTGACCCCCTTCAAAAAGATGCCCAGAGTCGGCTGGGACTGGCGCACGTCCTCTACCAGACCATCCCAATCCTCTTTGATGCGCTCGATGGTTAATTCTCCTCGGGAGACGGCTGTCGGCCCTGCACCTGGGACCTGTTCATCGGGTGGGGGTGGCATTTTTTTTGTTTCGCCGACACTGGGTGGCTTTTCGGACGCACCATCCGACCCGGTTTGTGGGGACGGCATCCTATCCTGTGCCGGCGATGCGGGTTGCTGTTGAGGTCTGCTTCCGCTACCGGCGGACGGCGCAGGGGGCTGCGGCGGTTTACTTTTACTACTGGCAGGTGGCGCAATTGCAGTATGTCCACGCAGCTCCTGTTCCAGGGTCTGCAAGCGACGCAATAACTGTCCCACATCCACGGCTTGTCCCATCCGCGCCAGGCGCACCAGGACCATTTCCAGGCGGAAACGAGGCTGTACCGAATGCTTCAGCGCGGGTTCCAGGTCCATAACGGCCTGCAGCATACGCAAAATATCTTCCTCGGCGAACCCGGTGGCGGCGTCATGGTAGCGCTGATGATCGGCCGTTGCTAGGTCCAGCTTTGCCGCCGAACCCTGGACCTTGGCACAGAGTAGACAGCGCAGGTGCTCCAGGAAACCGTGGGCGAACTCATTGACAGCCACCCCGCTGTCCAGCGTCTCAGCGACGATATCCAGTACCGGTGAGGACGAGGAAGCGCCAAGTGCCGCACTCAGATCGAAATACACATTCTGGTCCACCAGCCCCAGAACCTGGCGCACGGTCTGGACCGAGATCTCTTCTTGGTCTAAGGAGACCACCTGATCCAGCATGCTTTCGGCATCTCGTAGCGCCCCGTCGGCCCGGTTGGCCAGCAGAAACAGCGCCTCTGCTTCGGCCTTGATGCCCTCGGCTCCGGCAATCTGTTCGAGATGCGCGGCGATCTGGACGGCGGGGATGCGGCGAAAATTAAAACGCTGGCAGCGCGAGAGAATGGTCTCCGGGATCTCCTGCACCTCGGTGGTTGCAAAGATAAAGACCACGTGGGAAGGGGGCTCCTCCAGGGTCTTCAGCAGGGCATTGAAGGCCGCGGTCGACAGCATGTGCACTTCGTCGATTATGTAGATCTTGTAGGTGCCCTCCGTAGATACATAGCGCACCACTTCCCGCAATTCGCGCACATCGTCGACACTATTGTTGGAGGCCCCATCAATCTCCAGCACGTTCATGCTGGTACCGTCTCCGATGCTGCGACAGGAACTACACTCACTGCAGGGATCCGTCTCCGACCGATTGGAACAGTTCAGGGCTTTGGCCAGGATCCGTGCCGTGGTGGTCTTGCCGCACCCGCGCGGCCCGCAGAACAGGTAGGACTGGGCGATGCGCCCGGATTTAAGAGCATTCCGCAGCGTCTTGGTGATGTGCTCCTGCCCCACCACCTCGGCAAATTTGTGAGGGCGCCACTTCCGCGCTGTAACCTGATAGGCCATTGCAGTAACCAGAATCAGTGGGGAAAAAGGAGACTTGGTTTTCAGACCAAGGTCGTGCACCCATCTTCGATCGGGACCTTCGATTCACCTGACGCCAGTTGGCTCCAGTCAGATCGCTCTGCGGCACACGAAAGGACATTCCTACCGCTGCTACCTCCCGGTCCTGACGGGGTTCGGAAGCCATCCGTTGCGCAGAATCCGACCTTCAACACTACTTCTCGTCCGCTTCATCGAAAGTACGAGGACCTCTGGACGGGAATTCGACCCCGCTATAGCGGATTGCGGGTACAGGGCACCGCTATCTCCCCATCTAGCACGACCTTGTAAGTTCGAAAAAAATAGTATGGTGGAGCAGATGGGAATCGAACCCACGACCTCCAGATTGCGAACCTAGCGCTCTCCCAACTGAGCTACTGCCCCACGCGAGTAACAAAAAAATGGCGGAGAGAGAGGGATTCGAACCCTCGGTAGGGGATTGCCCTACACACGATTTCCAGTCGTGCACCTTCGGCCACTCGGTCATCTCTCCACCGCAAAAATCCCGGGATATGGCGGAGAGGGTGGGATTCGAACCCACGGTGACCGCAATGGCCACAACGGTTTTCGAGACCGCCCCTTTCGACCACTCAGGCACCTCTCCTGTTCCATTATTCCGCCGATCTCAACCGCGCAAAGAACCCTTTCAACAAATCAGCGCATTCCTTCTCCACAACTCCGGTCACTACGTCACAAAAGTGGTTCAGACGCTTATCCTGGACCACGTTTCGCAGGGACCCGCAAGCCCCGCTCTTTGGATCGAAGGCCCCAAATACCAACCGCGGAATTCGCGCCAGCACCACGGCGCCGGCACACATGGCACAAGGTTCCAGAGTCACATAGAGCGTCGTATCGAGTAAGCGCCGCGATTTTGTCTTTGCCACCGCCCCACTGATGGCCAGCATCTCCGCATGGGCCGTAGGGTCCTGTTGCCGCTCTATGGCATTGGTGCCCCTGCCGATGATGAGACCGTCTTGGACGATAAGGGCTCCAACGGGCACTTCCTCCTGTTTGCATGCCTCCCGGGCTTCTGCCAGGGCCTGGCGCATCCAGTAGGCATCGGCTTTGGAACCCACCGTGGTGGGAAGGCTGGATTCATCCATAAAACAGTCTTAAGCCTGCCGCGCAAGAAGCTCCCCTGAAAGGTTTAAATATAACGGCTGAAACAAACTAGATCAAGGCTTACCTACCGCCTCATGTGACCGCCTAAAATTGCCTTTCGTAGTGCTCCCTGGCCAACAGGGATGGGGATTTTCTCGACCAGTAGCTCTTCTGTTCGGGGTCCAGCTTGCGCTCCATGGGGTCGCGCCCGAAAAGCCGCATGACAACACCGATCACGGTAAACAGGGTATAAAAAATCAGAGCCAGTAAAACATGGGTATTGACAAACCCGAGGATCCGGGCCAGCAGCATCCAGACCAGGTAAAACGGTTTTGCAAGCAATGGGAATAGCAGCCTGGTCACCAGGAAAAATCCGGCCGATCCGCCCAGGACGCGGGTCGCGGTCTGGTGGTCTTTATACCAGCAAAACAAGGTAAATAGACCCAGGCCCACCGCCATGACCAGGCCGAATTTGCGCAAATCTTCCCGGCTCGGAGCCGGAATTCGCCAGAAACCACCCTTTTCAGTCAAGCTCGAACTCCTCCTGCCAGTCCTTATCCTCCCGCCACTGCGGCTGCGCCGTCTTGTCCAGCAAAAAGTTACCCAGCACCAGGCAGTCCATTTCGGTGCGCATAAAACACCGGTAGGCCTCCTCCGGGGTGTTGACGATGGGTTCGCCGCGCACATTGAAAGAGGTATTCACCACGACCGGGCACCCGGTGAGGCTATGGAAGGCCTGAATCACATCGTAGTAGCGTGGATTATCCTCCCGTCGAACCGTCTGCACCCGGGCGGAGTAATCCACATGGGTCACCGCCGGAATATCCGAGCGCGGGATACTCAGTTTTTCAATGCCAAAGAGAGCCTCTTCCTCCTGAGTCATGGAAATCTGGCGCTCTTCCACCACCGGCGCCACCAGGAGCATGTAGGGAGAATCGGTATCCAGCTCAAAGTACTCGTGCACGTGCTCGCGCAGGACGCTGGGGGCAAACGGTCGGAAACTCTCCCTGTGCTTGATCTTCAGATTCATTACAGACTGGGTTTTCGGCGAACGGGGATCGCCCAGGATGCTGCGGGCGCCTAGGGCGCGCGGGCCAAACTCCATGCGGCCGTTCAGCCAGCCAATAACCTTCTCCTCATTGAGCAGACCAGCCACCCTCAAGGCCAGTTCGCCGTCCTCCAGTTCCTCTGCCGGCAACCCCTGTTCCCGCAGAAAGTGCCGGATTTCCTCCTGGCTGTAGGAGGGCCCCAGCAGGGCCGCGCGCATACTGTCCCGGACGCCGTCGGCCCGGCGCTCATTGCCGCAGTAGCGATGCCAAAGCGACAGGGCCACCCCTAGGGCGCCGCCCGCGTCTCCGGCCGCCGGCTGGATCCATAGCTGCTCGAAAGGACCTTCCCTCAGGATGCGGCCATTCCCCACGCAATTGAGGGCCACCCCCCCGGCCAAACACAGGTTCCTCATTGCGGTTTCCTGGTGTGCAGTCCGGGCCATGCGCAGCATCACTTCTTCGGTGACGACCTGGCAGGAACGCGCTAGGTCCATCTCGCGCTGGGTCAGAGGGGTTTCCGGCTGGCGCACCGGACCGTCGAACAACTCCGCCATTTTGTCGCTAGTCATAGTCAGACCAGCCATGTAGTTGAAGTAGGACATATTGAGCTTGAACGAACCATCCTCTTTCAGATCGATCAGGTGCTCGAACATGAGATCCACGTACTTGGGCTGGCCATAGGGCGCCAGGCCCATCAGCTTGTACTCACCCGAGTTCGGTTTGAAGCCGGTGAAGTAGGTGATCGCGGTATAGAACAACCCGAGCGAATGGGGAAACCTTATTTCTGCCAGGGTGTGGATCTCGGCTCCACACCCGTACCCGTAACTGGTAGTAGTCCACTCTCCCACCCCGTCCAGGGTTATGATCGCCGCCGCCTCGAAAGGGGAGGGGTAAAATGCACTGGCCGCATGCGATTCGTGATGGTCGCCGAACAGGACCGGTACCTCGCATCCTAGCTCCTGGTGGATGTTCTGCGGGATCCACAGTTTCCTCTTCAACCAGACCGCCATGGTCTTCCAGAACAGCCGGATCCCCCTGGGGGCAGTACCCAGGTGGGTCTCCAGGAGACGCTCGAACGTGAGCAAGGGCTTGTCGTAAAACCCGATATAGTCCAGATCCCGAGGGCGGATGCCGGCTTCGCGCAGGCAATACCTGATGGCATTGCCGGGAAAATCGGGGTCGTGTTTGACGCGGGTGAAACGCTCTTCCTGGGCGGCGGCGACAATCTCTCCATTGCGCACCAGGCAGGCCGCGCTGTCGTGATAGAATGCGGAAATTCCCAGAATATGGGTAGCCATCCGTGTTTACCGGTCTTCTTCCAGGCTTGACAGACCCCTTGCTGTACGCGATAATTTCTGGTCCAACTTAACCTACCAACTTTTTGAAAAAATAGCAAGATAGCAACATATCGGGAACCCTGTGGAACAACTCTCCTGGCCGAGCCCAGAGCAAGTTAGAACCATCCAGCGCGAATTTGCCACGCCGGCGTTTGTGTACGACCAGAAAACCTTGGAGGCCCAGGCCCGAAAAGCCCTGGACTTTCCCAATGCCTATGGCCTGCAGGTACGCTATGCCTTGAAAGCCTGTCCCAGTGCAGCGGTCATACGGATTTTCAACCGGATGGGACTGCACATCGATGCCAGCAGCGGCTTCGAGGCCCAGCGCGCCCTGGGCGCCGGGGTCCCGGCCCATCACATCCAGATCACGGCTCAGGAACTGCCCTCGGACCTGGTGGATCTGGTGGAAAAGGGCGTGCTCTTCAATGCCTGCTCACTGCACCAGCTGAGGCAATTCGGCCAGCACTTCAGGGGGTGCGAAGTATCCGTTCGCCTCAACCCGGGCCTGGGATCGGGCCACAGTCAGCGCACCAACGTCGGTGGTCCTTCCGCCAGTTTCGGCATCTGGCACGAGTACCTGGATCAGGCGCGCGAGATTCAGCGACAATTCGATCTGCGGATTACCCGGCTGCACAGCCACATCGGCTCGGGCAGCGATCCCGAGGTGTGGCAGCGCTGCGCCCGCATGACCCTGGGCCTGGCCGCCGCACTTTCCGAGGTGCACACCGTGAACCTGGGCGGGGGTTACAAGGTGGGAGGCATGGCCGGCGAAGCCTCGACCGACCTCCAGATCGCCGGTCGGCCCATCGTGGCGGAATTCGAGTGGTTTTACCAGGAGCAGGGCCGCAAACTCAAGCTGGAAATCGAACCGGGAACCTTCCTGGCCGCCGAGGCCGGGGCCCTCATCTGCACGGTTGTGGATATCGTAGACACCGGCCCAGAGGGTTATGCCTTCATCAAGGTCAATGCGGGGATGACCGAAATCCTGCGCCCCAGTATGTACGGGGCCCAGCATCCCATTGTCGTAGTGCCGTTGAGTCCCAGGGAACGCGGCTGTCGGAAATACCTGGTGGCGGGGCACTGCTGCGAAAGCGGGGACATCCTGACCCCGGAGCCGGACAACCCCGAAGGCCTCGAACCCCGCCTGCTGACCGAGGCCCAAACAGGGGATGCGGTCTGCATCGGCGGCTGCGGAGCTTACTGCGCTGGCATGGCGGCCAAGAACTACAATTCCTTCCCCGAAGCCCCGGAAGTTCTCCTGGCCTCGGACGGCACCCTCCACCTGATCCGTCGGCGCCAGACCCTGGAACAGGTGCTGACCAACGAAATACTGCCCGACTTTCTCAGGGCGGACCTTTAGGGCCGCTAACGAAATGCCGAGCTGGCATCGCCCGGCTGCAAAAGCGGCGGCGTAGGGTCCCTCGCTCCACCCCCTGCTCCATCACACAAAACTCAGCCACCCATGCACATCTTCAGCCGCGCCGGTAGTGATGGAGAAAAAGGCCTCCTGTAATTTGCGGGTAATCGGCCCGCGTTCTCCCGGGCCAATAGGGATCTGGTCTACCGCCCGGATAGGAGTGATCTCGGCCGCCGTGCCCGTGAAGAAAACCTCGTCGGCGATGTAAATACTCTCGCGCGGGATGGCCCGCTGTTCCACCCGCAGACCTAGGTCCCGAGCCAGGGTAATCGCGGAGTGCCGCGTGATACCCGGCAGAATGGAAAAACTGGAGGAAGGGGTATAGATGGTTTCATTCTTCAGGATGAAAAGATTCTCACCGCTGCCCTCGCTCACCAGCCCATCCGTATCCAGCACAATGCCCTCGTCGTACCCGTTGAGCTTGGCTTCCATCTTCACCAGCTGCGAATTCAGGTAATTGCCGCCGGCCTTGGCCAGAGACGGCATGGTATTGGGCGCCATCCGATTCCACGACGAAGTACACACTGAGACCCCTTTTTCGACCGCCTCGGGCCCGAGATACTGTCCCCACTCCCACACTGCAATTACCGTATCAACCGGGCAGTCCAGTGGATTTACTCCGAGAGAGCCATAACCACGAAACACCACAGGCCGGATATAGCACCCCTGCAATTGGTTGACCCGGATGGTTTCGAGCACCGCCTCGCAGAGGGCCTCCTGGGTATAGGGAATCTCCATGCGGTAGATCTTGGCCGAATCAAACAGGCGATTTACGTGATCTTGCAGGCGGAAGACAGCAGGACCCCTGGCGGTATTATAACAGCGAATCCCTTCAAACACACTGGAACCATAGTGGACGACGTGCGACAGCACGTGCACCTTGGCGTCCTCCCATTTGATCAATTCTCCATTAAACCAGATCTTTTCGGATTGCGCCATAGCCATGTTGGGGATTCTCCTGATATTAGATTGTTCGGGTGTAGGAAACACTAAAACTATCGAAAGTACCGCTCTTCTGCCGCGAGCGACTCCCGTTCATGCTGAGCGATGTTGCACTACTGGGATTGTAGCTTATCGACATGCCCAGGTTCTGATGCTGGTTGCGCCGTCTCTCAAGGCGCAATTCCCGCAAGTCTTCGTAGCGGTGTTCCCACTGACGGTCCAGGCGATGGGAATAACTGATGCTGGTAGTTACAATGCTACTGGGAGAATAAGACATGCCAAAGGAGAAACTATGGTCGCCGTTGTCCTCCTCCACCAGCTGGGCACCGCTTTCGACGATCAGCTTGCCGAAATCATCGGCACTGTAGCCATACCTGCCGTTGAACCTCAGGTGCTCGAAGACCTTGCGGTTGACAGAATGCGACATGTTCCAGCCCCGGCGAATATTGCTCTTGCGCCTGATTTCACTGCGGTTGACCTGGCGGTCGAAGTCAAAAATCGTTCGTTTGGCGGATATGCCGAAGTTGTGCGAGATACTGGCCCCGAACCGCTCGTACCGGGTTTTGAAGTCCAGGCCTATATCCCGATTCCTGGAATTGTTACTGGAACGAGCCGCATGCAGGCTCACTTTGTGTGAAAAACGTGTGCTGAGCCCGATGGTCAGATTGAGCCCACTGGACAGAGTACCACTGTAGCGCAAACTCGAACTCCCGGAAAAGGTATCTCGGTCCTGTTGTCGAGCACCGGGATTGTCATCTCCAATAGACCGCACCTGTCCGGACAATTTGAGCGAGTGTTTTTCCGCCAGTTCCCAGTCGAGCGATCCTCTCAGGGCCAGGTCCCGGTCCTCGCGATCCGCGCTGGAGTCGCGAGAAGCCCGGCCATCGCCCAGTTTCACCGGAAGACGGCCCTCGTCCCTTGCAATATAATCGAAAGAGGTACTTCCCACCAACCAGTCCACCAACCTACCCGACACCGAGGTCTTGATCTTCCAATTAGTGCTCTCCCGGTCCTTGCCGAAATAAGTGTTCTGCAGATCCTCGGCGGCATTGGCCGTATTGGTGTTCAGCTTCTCCGAGTAGCTGCTACTGGTTTTCACGTCAAAACGGCCGGCCTTGAAGTTCACGCTCGAAGTGAGGCTGGTATTGCGGCTCTGGGAGATCTCGGCCCCTACGGTCGTATCTCGAAAGGCATCTCCATCTATTTCCCGTTCTGTGATCACCGGGCGGGTTACCCCCCGCTGGCTGCGGGATTCAGAGACCCTGAGAGTGGTGCGCACATCGAGGGGCAGGGTGTAATTCCAGCTCAGGCTCAGGGATTCGTTGCGTTTTTTATTGTTTTTTAAGGTATTGTCGCTTTTCCTCAAGCTGAGCGACGTATTCAGCTTTTTGCTGCCTATATCGAAAGCGGGCGAAGCGCTGAGCGATGCGCTGTACCGGATCCCTTTTTCCTGGATGGTGCTGTCGAGATTGGCCCGGCTGGCCCGCTGGGCGGTAATGACTCCTGGAACCAGACCTACACTCATAGACCGAAAAACACCTTCCTGGAATGGCTTATAGGAAAAACTGAAGCTGTAGCTTTGCTGGCGAATTTTCTGTTTCTGCAAAGCGGCATTGCTGGTCGACATTCTGCCTCTGATTCCAATTGAGGCTCTGGGACCCAGAATAGGGTAGTTGATCGAGCTTCTGAGCGAGGCATTGTCCTTCCATATGTTGCGGTCCCCGCGCTGATCCAGAGTATACCCCATACTGGCCGAGAGGGACAGGCGCAGCTTGGAAGTCGTGTCCCCGGCTGCTGAAAACTGTACGGGCACGGCATAGCTCCAGCCGGGAAAGGTCGGCTGCCAACTCATGCGCGTACTTGTCTTTGAAAACCGCAAGGTGTATTTTTCCGCACCCACTGGCAGAAGATGAAACCACACCAGTCCCGCGCTGATCAACCCGATCCACAACCGCGACACCGGCATAAATCTCATTCCTTATGTTTAAGAAGCCATCTCAAAACCCCCGGCGGCCGGCGGCCGGCTGCAACGCCGGCCCCCGCCGTTGCAGCCGGGCTTTGGGCTCACCAGGAATTTTAAGACGGCTTCTTGTTGTTGCCAGGTGGTCCCGGCCCGGCTGCGGCAAAAGCATCGCTGAGAAGACCGAACTCTTCCAGGGTCAGGGTTTCGGGCCGGCGCTGCAGATCCAAGGCTGCGTGCGCGGCGATCTTTTCCAATTCTTCGCGACCTCCCCGGGGCACCAGACCCAGCAGTGAATTGCGCAGCATTTTGCGTCTTTGCGCAAAAGCCGTACGCACCAAGCGGGTGAAAAATCCTTCATCCTGCACAGGGTAGCGACAGCTACTCCTGAAATTCAGCTCCACCACCGTGGATTCCACCTTGGGTACCGGCCGAAAAGCCCGACGGCTGACCTCGAGACGCACTTTCACTTCCGCATGCATGGCCAATAGAACCGATAACAAGCTGTAGTCTTTTGTACCAGGAGGAGCTACCAGACGCCATGCCACCTCGGACTGGAGCATCAAAAAGGCCTTGCCGACACAGTCCACCTGCTCCAGGAGCCGAAAGAGTAAGGGCGCAGTAATATTGTAGGGTAAATTTCCGACTATCAGTAGTTTTTCTTTTCCTTCTTCCCGCGCCACTCCGCGCAAATCCAGCCGCAGAATATCGTCTTCAATCAGACGAAACTTAGGGCCGACAAAACGCTGGCACAAAAACGCCGCCAGATCGCGATCAATCTCCACGACCACCAGATGCTCCAGGCGGGCGACCAGCGGTTTGGTAAGAGCGCCCCGCCCCGGCCCGATTTCCAGCACCCGATCGGTCTCCTGCGGCTGCACCAGGTCGACAATTTGCCGGATGGCGGAAGGATCTACCAGGAAGTGCTGGCCAAAGCGTTTGCGGGGCCGGGGCAGTTTATGCGCTGGCTGTTTTTTTGTCAATATCCAACTTCTCCGAACCCCCGGGGTGACGCAGGCACTGCCACAAATCGGCCAGCACCAGATTGGAACTCACGTTGCGCCACAGGTGCTCAAAAGCTCGATCCAGCGCAATGGCGGCATCCTCGATCTGGTCCACCTGAAACAAGGGCTGTACCTGGGCCAGGAAATCCAGCCGATCCGCGCAGACGACTCTTGTCTCACCTCCACAAGCCATCAGCCATAGATCGCGCAAATACAGACTGCATCCTCGCAGGAAGTCCTCCAGGCGGTCGCGCTCCGCACTGCCTCCCACTTCGTCCAGTAAAGACCAGTAGGACTCGTCCTCTCTCCCGAGTCCTGCCAGCAGAAATCTTTCCACCCGCTCACGCGTCTCATCGAATTCTCCTTCTGCAATCCGCACGGCCCGCTGCACACTCCCCGCCCCCAGGCGCACGGCCAATTCGAGCCGCTCTGGGCCGACCTCCAGTTCCCGTAGGTGCGCCCTCAGTTCTTCCTGGCTCAGACTTTGCAGTGGGACCTGCTGACAACGAGAGAGAATGGTGGGAAGGAGGCGTTCCGGCGCTGCCGAAACCAGGATGAAAATCGCATTCACAGGCGGCTCTTCCAGGATCTTGAGCAGTGAATTAGCTCCGGCCGGATGTATACACTCAGCCGCGAAAATCAAGCCGATCCTACGAGGTGCTTCAGTAGGTGCATAGGCCATCTCCTTTTGCAGCATGCGAATGAAATCGCGGGCGATATTGATATTGCTTGGGGAGGGCGAGAAGCCCTGCCGCAAATAATCCAGCACCGCTGTTCGCATGGCTTCCGGCAGACCCGCTTTGTCCCGTTTTTCCCGCCGTCCGGGCAAAGGCAATAACGCGTGCACATCGGGATGCAGCAATTGCTCGATCTTGCGACAGGCTATACAGCGGTCGCAGGCCTGACCGGCTGCCTCCTGACAGTTAATGGCTTTGGCCAACTCAAGGGCTAGACGCCTCTTCCCCGTGCCCGGGGGGCCGCTGATCAGTATGGTATGCGGCAGGCGCCGAGCCTGCAACCAGGCTTGCACCAGTGTCTTGGCACGCTCCTGACCAATGATACTAGCAAAAGACACAGAGATTATCTCTTTACCAGGCTCTCCAGGTTATCCTCGGCGAAAAAGTGGGCCTTGTCTACTTCTACGGCCAGCTTCACCTCCTGATCCACAACCGGCATGTGCAACGGGTCCACCCGGGCCACAAAAGAAGACTTCCCAGTGGTGAGGTACAGAAAAACCTCGTTTCCCATGGGCTCGACGACCTCGACCGTGGCCACGATCTCAGCAGTCTCGACACTCCTGCCGACGGTCTCTGGATCATGAATGTCTTCAGGCCGGATGCCGAAGGTAATTTCACGGCCGATGTGATCCCTCAACTGTTCTTTGTAAAAGGCCGGTAGTTGAATCTGGATACGGCCCTCGTCGAAGGCCAGTTTTCCATTGCCATCGGACACCAATCGTCCGCTTATGAAGTTCATCGACGGGCTACCGATAAACCCCGCGACGAACTGGTTGATCGGGTTGTTGTAGAGATTCAGCGGTGTCTCGATTTGTTGAATAAGGCCATCTTTCATAACTACGATGCGATCTCCCATGGTCATGGCCTCCACCTGGTCATGGGTCACGTAGATCATGGTCGCCTCCAGGCGCGAATGTAGTTTGCTGATCTCTGCGCGCATCTGCACGCGCAATTTGGCATCCAGATTGGACAAAGGTTCGTCGAATAAGAAGACCTTGGGCTTGCGAACAATAGCGCGGCCCACGGCTACGCGCTGCCGTTGGCCGCCGGACAGGGCCTTGGGCTTGCGCTCCAAAAGCTCCTGAATTCCCAGAATATCGGCTGCTTCCCGCACGCGGGTTTCGATTTTATCTTTGGCGTATTTCCGCAATTTCAACCCAAAGGCCATATTCTGATATACCGTCATGTGCGGATAGAGGGCATAATTTTGGAAGACCATGGCGATATCGCGATCCTTGGGAGGAATATCGTTGACCAGTTCCCCATCAATGTAGATCTCGCCGCTGGTTACCTCTTCCAGGCCTGCGATCATGCGCAGGGTGGTCGATTTCCCGCATCCAGAAGGTCCCACCAGGACCACGAATTCCCTATCCTTGATCTCTATATTGGCATCGTCCACCGCCACGACATTTTTGTCAAAAATTTTGCGTAGATTCTTGAGAACTACCTCGGCCATGGCATTTCCCCCGAAACAAGGTGAGAGGTCTCGATATTCTTATGCATCACCTGGGCGTGCTCCATCGGTCTGGTGTAGTAATAGGGGCGCACCCCCGCCGGCTGAAATCCGTGCCGCTGATACAGCTGTTGCGCTATTCGATTGGAGGCGCGCACTTCCAGGGTGCAGACACGGCCCCCTTTTTGTCTGGCCTTTTCTAGTAGCTGCTGCAGCAAAACTCCCCCCCACCCCCGCCGGCGCTGGGCTGGATCGACGGCCAGACTGGCCAGGTGGAAATCAGCATCTTCTACATAACCAATGGCGTAGCCTATGAGTTCTCGTCTCGCCCATACACCCAGGCACAAAGCGCCTTCATCCTGCAAAACACAGCGCAATTCCACCGCAGACCAGGGGCTGGTAAAACACAGATTTTCGATCTTCAGTACCTGCTTGAGACAAACTTCCGTCAACTCTGCAAGACCATGCCCTGGGGCACTGCGCCAATCCGTCTCAAAACTCAATCGCCGACCTCCTCCTCGCCGCGCTGGCGGGACTTCCCGATCTCGACATAGGGTTTGCGGAGGTACTGGGGCTCGACCCCTTCCAGGTTCGCTGTTTCGCCGGCTCTCAACTTGACAAGCCCCAGCCAGCCAGTGGTTCCCGCCTCGGGTCGGGCACAATGAAAAGGTGCTGGCAAGGCCTGTGGACAAGCCATTATGAGGTCTTTATAGGTGCCTACCCCATCCCCCAAAAAGATGATCCTTTCTCCGCCAAGCTCTTGCAACAGGGCCTCTGGCGCCACCGCGCGAGGAGGAGACAAGGTCTGGGGATACCCCTCAGAAGTGTCGTAGAGCGCCGTGTACACTTCCTTCCTGTGGGCATCCAGCACGACACAAACCGGGTGCTGGGCAAAGGGCACGCGCGCGGCCAGCGCTTCCAAAGTCGATACCGCAACCAGCGCTTTATCACCGGCCAGGCACAGGCCCTTGGCCGCGCTCAGGCCGATCCGCAAGCCCGTGAAAGATCCAGGCCCGATAGAAACTGCTATAGCATCGACATCGTCGAGTGCGGGCTCAACGCTTGTAAAGATTTCTTCAATCTCGACGAAAAGATGCTGGGAGTGCTGCAAACCCGTATCGAAATAACGGCCTGTGATGGTCTTCTCGTCATCCACCAGGGCAACACTGCCAGCTGATGTGGCTGTTTCGAGCGCGAGAATCAGCAATTACAACAGATCCAGTTGTTCGCCGTCGAGTGGTTCGGGTGGTTTGTAGTCCAAGTGTTCGTAGGCGCGCTCCATGGCCATGCGCCCCCTGGGCATGCGCTTTATGAAGCCCTCCTTGATCAGGTAGGGTTCATACACCTCTTCTATGGTCTCCTCCTCTTCACCTATGACCGCCGCCAGGTTGCTCAGACCGACTGGACCGCCGTCGAACTTGTCTATAATAGCCGCTAGCAACCTGATATCTATCTCATCCAGGCCAATTTCATCCACGTTGAGCATACTCAGGGCTCGACTCACTATCTTGGCATCAATGGATCCGTCTCCCTCTACCTGAGCGTAGTCCCGGACCCGCCGCAGCCAGCGTTTGGCGATGCGCGCTGTACCGCGGGAGCGTCTGGCGATTTCCAGGGCACCATCATCGCTGATTTTGAACCCCAACAAGCGCGCATCCCGCTTGGCGATCTCGGCCAGCTCTTCAGCCGTGTAGTAGTCGAGGTGAATGGTGATGCCGAAACGGGCTCGCATAGGCGAGGTCAACAGGCCCTGGCGCGTGGTCGCACCCACCAGGGTGAAGGGCTCCAGGGGGATGGGCACAGAGCGCGCCTGGGGGCCCTGGTCGATCATTATGTCGATCCGAAAGTCCTCCATGGCCGAGTAGAGGTACTCCTCCACCACGCGGTTGACCCGGTGGATCTCGTCGATGAACAGTACGTCGCGCGGCCCCAGGCTGGTGAGGACGCCGGCCAGATCTCCTGGCCTCTCGAGCAAGGGCCCGGAGGTATGATAAATCTGCACCCCCAGTTCCTGGGCGATCACATAGGAAATCGTGGTTTTACCCAGCCCGGGCGGCCCGTAGAACAGGGCATGGTCCATGGCTTCGTCGCGCTGCCTGGCCGCCTTGATGGCAATCCGCAGTTGCTGCTTGGCCTTCTCCTGCCCCAGCATCTCGTCCAGGGAGGTGGGCCGCAAGGTATTGTCGAACTCCCGATCCTCATCGTCGGACTCGGGGTCTACGAAACGATCTGCCATCCGCTCCATCCGCTCAACGTTCCTTGAGGGCCTGTCTGATCAGCTGCTGTACGCTCTGGTCAGCCCCATTCTTTTGCACGGCTTTACCAACGGCCTGGCGCGCTGTAGAGGGCGCGAATCCCAGGGCAATCAGTGCCAGCACGGCTTCTTCCACTGTACTGGCGTCGCCCTCGTCCTGGCTTTCCTCAGCACCGGTGCTCTGGAAGGCGACAGCCTGGATCTTGTCTTTCAGTTCGACAACCATGCGCTCGGCCGTCTTTCTTCCTATGCCTTTGACAGCCGTTAGCTCATTGACCCGCTCGTAAAATATGGCTTCCTGCAGGGCGGCAACCGACATGCCCGAAAGGATGGTTTGAGCCGAGTTGGGACCGATCCCGGAAACCCCGATCAGCAACTCGAATACCTCGCGTTCCCGTTCGTCGGCAAAGCCGAACAACTCCTGCCGGTCTTCGCGCACATAGTGGTGGGTGAGCAGTTTGGTCGCTGCCCCCAATTCGGGCAATTGCTCATAGGTCAGCAAAGAAATAGCGGCCTCATACCCAACTCCTCCTGCCTCTCCTCCTACCTCGACTATTGCAGAGGTGGGCGCTTTATAGACCAGTTTTCCCCGCACATAAGCGATCATCTACAATCCACCGACAGCTTACCGCTTTTTTACCCGGCGCAACAATGCTTCAATTTCCAGTTTGCGCTGGCGCCCCACCTGATGCGGATTAAAACCCGGCTGATGCAAATGGCACAGGGCAATCGCCAGAGCATCCGATGCATCCAGTGGACGCGGCACTTCGCTTAAACTCAACAACCGGGCAATCATGAACTGAACCTGCTCCTTGGTAGCTCGACCCCGTCCTACCACTGCTTTCTTCACCTCCGCAGGAGTGTAATGAGCAACGGGAAGACCGGCCTTTCTTGCCGCCAGCACAAGAACCCCTCGCGCCTCCCCCAATCTGGCTGCAGCATTGGCGTCCTTCCCGAAGAAGGTAGTCTCTACAGCCACCTGTTGGGGAGCGGCGCCGTCGATAATCTCACCCAGACGATCGTACATAAAAACCAGGCGATCCTCAAAGATCATGCCGGCTGGCGGACGTATACAACCACATTCCAGGTAATGGTATCTGCGTTGACGATGCTCAAGCAACCCATAGCCAGTACTTGTGCTGCTGGGATCGACGCCGAGAACAATCAAAGCTGAGGGGAAAGACTGGGAATGTTACAGAACAGGATCACAGACCCCGGTCTAGGCCAGCAAATTCTGGAGTTCTTCTTCCTGAATGTCGAAATTCGAAAAAACCTTTTGCACGTCGTCGAGATCCTCCAGAGACTCCAGCAGGCGAATGATCTGTTCGACCTCTTGGCCCTGCACTTCGAGCATGTTCTGAGGCATCCAGACCAGGGAGGCCTGGGTGTGGGCAACACCATTCTCGTCCAGTGCCTGTTTGACTTCCTCGAAACCGGCTACCGGAGTTACGACCTCGTACACATCTTCGGCGTCCTGAATGTCCTCGGCTCCGGCATCCATGACCGCCAGCATCAGATCCTCTTCGCCTATTCCACTCTTCTCGACCTCAATCAGTCCTTTCTGCTCGAACATCCAGGCCACAGATCCCTTTTCCGCCAGATTGCCGTTGCACTTGCTGAAGACGTGACGAATCTCGGCGACCGTGCGATTCTTGTTGTCCGTCAGGGTCTCCACCATCAACGCTACCCCACCCGGTCCATAACCTTCGTAGGTAGCTTCTTCATACACTGCGCCGGGTTCGTCGCCCGTCCCCCTTCGAATGGCTCTATCGATGGTCGTCTGCGGCATATTTGCCAATTTGGCATTCTGCACCGCGGTGCGCAGGTGGGGGTTGGTGCTCTCGTCCCCTCCGTGGCGCGCGCTCACCGTGAGTTCCCTGATCAGTTTGGTGAACAGCTTGCCGCGTTTGGCGTCGTTGGCGCCTTTTTTGCGCTTGATAGTACTCCATTTGGAGTGCCCCGACATGGGTTTATCTCCTCTCTAGGTACCCGTTGAGAAAAATCTACCATGAAACGCTGACCAAGGCAACAGAAAAAAGAGCGGCTCTCGGATGGAAGGCAGAGAGCCACTCTTTGGAGAATCGCTGGAGAATGAGTGATTGGAGTTGCCGACGAATATCAGGCCGCCTCTTTCTCTCTTTTGGAATCAGCCACGATTCTTTCCATAATATCATTGGGCACCTCTTCGTAGCGCTCGAATTTCTGCGTATGCAGACCTTTGCCGTGGCTCATCGAGCGCAGACTCGTAGCATAGCGATCTATCTCAGCCAGCGGCACCTCTGCCTGGATAATCTGCAAATGGCCGTCGGTGTCCATGCCACTAATGCGGCCCCGCCGAGAGGATATATCCCCCATCACATCTCCCATATACTCTTCGGGTACCGTGACGGTCAGGCTGTAAATGGGCTCGAGCAAGACGGGCCTAGCCTTGAGAAAAGCCTCTTTGAAAGCATGGGAACCGGCCAGCTTGAAAGAAACCTCGTCCGAATCCACTGCATGGTGTTTGCCGTCGTACACGGTAGCGGCAACATCCACGACCTTGCAGCCGGACAAAGGTCCCTCCTCCAGGGACTCCACGATACCCTTTTTCACCGCGGGGATGAAATTGCTGGGGATATTGCCCCCCACCACGACACTGGCGAACTCGAACCCTTCCCCGCGTTCTTTGGCATTGATCCGCAGAAAGACCTCGCCGAACTGGCCGCGGCCCCCGGTTTGTTTTTTGTGGCGGTAATGGCCTTCAGCATTGCGCCTGATAGTCTCTCTATAAGGTATCCGGGGCGCTTCGGTATCGATCTCTACACCAAAGCGATCCCGCAGGCGGTGGATGATCGAATCTAGGTGAACATCA
The DNA here is from genome assembly GCA_965219385.1 of Candidatus Latescibacterota bacterium. Lineage (GTDB taxonomy): Bacteria > Latescibacterota > UBA2968 > UBA8231 > UBA8231 > CBDCNM01. Next base: position 1,255,309 of record CBDCNM010000002.1, read on the forward strand.
CCCTGGGCCAACAACAGGGACTGTTTGATACCTGGATCGTAGGTAAACACGAAACTGGGATCCTCTTCGTGCAGCTGAGCCAGACCGGTGGCCATGCGATCCTCACCCCCCGTTTCTTTGGGTCCGACTCCCACGCGAATCAGTGGCTCGGGAAATTCGATCCCCGGCAACACCAGCGACTCTCCTTTGGCACAGAGCGTATTGCCGGTGTGTGTGCCCCTGAGCTTAACCAAGGCTACGATATCACCTGCCTGTACCTCGTCGCTGACCTCGGTGCGTTGGTGTCCGTTCAGCCGAAAAGTCTGGCCAATGCGCTCGGTTGCCCTCTGGGCCGGATTGGAGACCTCATCTCCCGATTTCAGACTGCCGGCGTAGAGCCGCAAAAGGGTCAATTCACCCACGTGCTGTTCGGCCAGCGTTTTAAATACCAGGGCGGCCAGTGGGGCGTCGCTCTTCCCTTCGAGCTGCACCTCACGTCCCTCCTCGTTCTGAAAATTCAGCCCGGACGCATTTTGCGGGTTCGGGAGATAATCGACCATGGCATCCAGCAGTTTATCTACTCCAACGTTGTTGTAGGCATCTCCAAAGTAAACGGGAAAAAGCTCCAGTTGAGCTATGGCTTTGCCCAGGCCGGCTTTGAGTTCTTCGGGTGAAAGTTCGCCTGCCCCGAAGTACTTCTCCATGAGTTCTTCATCCGTTTCGGCTACCGCTTCCACCAGCTGCTCGTGCAATTCCTGGGCTGCGTCTTGAAAGTCGGGAGGAATTTCTCCTGCTTCGGCCTTTCCATCCTTGTAAGTCCGCAATTTCATCTCGACCAGATCGACGATCTGATGAAAGCCTTCTCCCAGATTCACGGGAAGCTGCAACTGAACGACCTGGCGCCCGAAACGCTCCCGACACATCTCCAGAACCTGTTCCAAAACAATGTCTGAACGATCCATTTTGTTGATAAACAGCAAGCGAGGCAACTTGAAATCCGCGGCAAAGTTCCAGACCCTTTCCGTGCCTATTTCAACCCCGGTTACAGCATCCAGAATAACCACAGTGGCATCGGCGATCCTCAGAGCGCCCTTGGCTTCAGCAATAAAATCTGCATAGCCTGGCGTGTCGAGGATATTGAGGCGATGGGACTTCCAATCCCCGTTCAAAAGGGAAACCCTTACCGAGTACTGGCGCTCGATCTCTTCTTTGTCGTAATCTAAGACCGTGGTCCCGTCCTCAATGCGTCCCAGGCGATTGGTTAGCCCGAGATTAAAAAGCACGGCTTCCGCCAGCAAGGTCTTACCAGCACCACTGTGTCCGCTCAGAGCAATATTTCTGATTTGTTCGGTATTGTAAGCCACAAGTCGTTCCCCTTGAAAGATGCAAAATCCAGTGATTCCCCTATGCTCATATCCCTGTCAATGGCCGTTAAATTAAACGGCCCAAGAATCACTGTCAAGCAATAAAAAAGCCCATCCTCTGAGGTCCTCAGAGGATGGGCTTTAACCTTCCGGCAGCGTCCTACTCTCCCACCAAGTCTCCCCAGCAGTACCATCGGCGCAGGAGGGCTTAACTGCTCTGTTCGGAATGGGAAGAGGTGTTGCTCCTCCGCTATGACCACCGGAAGAATTCTTTGTGAAAATCGAATACAGATCCACTCGCCGATATATCTACCCAGTATACTTGAGCCTCCCCAGACCAAGAAATATCAAGGCAAAAATGGTCAAGCCTCACGGCCAATTAGTATTGCTCAGCTTCACGCATTACTGCGCTTCCACTTGCAACCTATCAACCTCGTAGTCTACGAGGGGCCTTCAGGTGGGTTAATCCCACGGGATATCTAGTCTTGGAGTGGGCTTGACGCTTAGATGCTTTCAGCGTTTATCCCTTCCGAACGTAGCTACCCAGCGGTGCTCCTGGCGGAACAACTGGTAGACCAGAGGTTCGTCCATCCCGGTCCTCTCGTACTAGGGACAGCTCTCCTCAAATATCCTACACCCACGGCGGATAGGGACCGAACTGTCTCACGACGTTCTGAACCCAGCTCGCGTAACGCTTTAATGGGCGAACAGCCCAACCCTTGGGACCGCCTACAGCCCCAGGATGCGCTGAGCCGACATCGAGGTGCCAAACCGCGCCGTCGCTATGGGCGCTTGGGCGCGATTAGCCTGTTATCCCCGGAGTACCTTTTATCCGTTGAGCTTCGGCGC
>CBDCNM010000002.1:1262500-4479750 GCA_965219385.1 Candidatus Latescibacterota bacterium
GCGCCTGGCGAAAATAAGCCGCCCGCGGATCGTGGTCCACTTCCTCGGATTCGACCTCATCTACCCGGGGCAGTGGATGCATGACAATAGCGTGCTTTTGCATGCAGTCCAGCACTGATTTATCAATGATGTACTTGCCCCTTGCTTGCTCGTAATCACTTATATGGTGAAAGCGCTCCCGCTGTATGCGGGTTTGGTAGATCACATCTGCCTGGGAAGCCACTTCGTGTAAGTCTTCCACTTCTGCAAAACAAATCTCGCAACGCTTCAGGTACTCCTTGATGTCGTCCTTCATCCGCACCACGGGCGGCGCTACAAAGTAGATCTTAGGGGCTTTGTATTTAGTCAGCAAATAACACAGAGAACGCACGGTTCGTCCATTGGCCAGGTCTCCGACCATAGCAACCGAGATTCCATCCAGATAGCCTATTTCTCTGTCTATAGTGTAGATGTCCAGCAAAGCCTGGGTTGGATGCTGTCCAGCTCCGTCGCCCGCATTGATTATGGGGACACTCGAAACCTCCGCCGCCCTCTGACTGGCACCGCTGTCGAAATGTCGCAGCACCACTACATCGGTATACCCTGTTACGACCCGAATGGTATCTTCCAGAGTCTCCCCTTTGGCTGCCGAAGAGAATTCCTGGGCACTCTCTGTTGTGAGAACATCTCCGCCCAGGCGTTTCATCGCCGACTCGAAAGAAAGTCGAGTGCGGGTGCTCGGCTCGTAGAACAGGGTGGCCATGACGCGGCGATTGAGTATGTTTGAGCCATAGTGTTGTACTACCTGCTCCATTTCCCGCGCAACAGCGAATATCTCTGACAGCAGATCGCGGTCGAATTGTTGGGCTTCAATGATGTGGTAGAGCTGCCCCATAAAATGCTCCCTGGAGATACTCAGTACTTCACGGAATCGGCGGTTGGCCGTGCAGGACTTGTGCCTCTGGCGTTTTATGAGGCCCAAGGCGCTCTTGCCCGGCTCCCCCTCCCTGCTACTGCGCCTGCTTGCAGCCCACCCCCCAGGCAGGCCTGAGTCCCAGAGCACCCTTTCCCCCTACCACCCCCCCATAAAACGCCGCCGGCAAAATCCCCTCCCGGCCTTGAAGTCCAAATAGGTACGGGTATTTCTTGAAGTACCGATACTACAAAAAAGCCCCCTGTTCAAATGGGGCCTGAAAAATCGGCGATCACGCCTTTTCTAAACACTGAACTCCTCTCCGCTTTGAACGGGTAACCGTTCACGGGATTCTGGAAAATTGTGTCATTTCGCTGGACAGTCCACTATATCTTGTAGCTTGACAAGCTTGATAGACATCGCTGCTTGTGGTCTCACTGAGAGAATCTACCACATCTTGGGCCAAATCGTCAGGATTTTGAAAACCGTGAATGGTTACTTGAATAGATTAATAATACATGTATAGATTAATAATACATTCAGGCCATACGAGAAGCAAGAAAAAATCTATTTTATTGCTGCTCATCACAGTAAAAAGTGGTAGAATTGAACATCCCAAAGGACCATATCCATCGGATCGCCCTGGGGCCGCCGAAAGTGTCGATCTCGGCGGTGATGGGGAATGAGCAAAGTCGATCTTTTCCGCTTTGCCGATGACTTCGGCAAGGTGGTTGCCAAGGCCGACCAAGTAGGGACCTTCGAGAATTTGTAGACGCAGAGATTCTGCACGGACTTCAGGCTTTTGTAAAAGGGCTTGACAAATTGTGGTTTTCTCTCTATTTTCTGTTTTATCCTGCTTTAATGCTTGTCTGAATCTTCCCACTCTCAAACAAACCAGCAGAAAGCCACGGGTTAAAATGTGGGTGAGTGCCCGTGGATCCACATCCTGTCAAAGCGCGCCGCAGATACCAGCCTGCGGAGCCCCACGCAGTTTGATTTCTACCCCGGATCTTATCGTACAGTTATCAATATAAATCCTTATCGTTTTAAGTTTCGAGAATATTGCTTTTGGAAGCGTTCGATCGGTATCTGTAAATGAGTCGTTTTGCTCCAAAACCGTTGATTTGCAGGTGTGTCATGTCCGCTACCTGGCTCTGACTCCAGAGCATGCGGCGACCGTCCCTGTAACACCATAACTCTGAAGAAAGGTTGTAATGAGAGCAATGCCCGCCGAACGAAACAAAACGCAGACGCAAAAACTGAACATAGTCGAACTCCACCGCATGAAGATTCCGGATCTGCACGAACTGGCGAGCAGTGTGGAAGTGGCGGATTATTCATCCATGCGCAAGCAGGAGTTGATCTTCGCCATCTTGAAAAATCAGACCGAACGGAGCGGCCTAATTTTCGCCCAAGGCGTGCTGGAGGTACTCGATGAAGGTTTTGGCTTTCTGCGTTCTCCCAGTTACAACTACCTGCCGGGTCCCGATGATATCTACGTTTCCCATTCGCAGATCAAAAGGTTCAGCCTCAGGACGGGCGATACCATTTCGGGGCAGATCCGTCCGCCCAAGAACGACGAGAAGTACTTTGCGTTGTTGCGGGTAGAAGCCATCAATTTCGAGGACCCGGAGGTCACCAAAAACAAGACCATTTTCGAGAATCTGACCCCTCTCTACCCCGAGGAGCGGCTGAATCTGGAATTCGACGCCAACGACATGACCACGCGGATCCTCAACCTGCTCTCGCCGATCGGCAAGGGGCAGCGCGGTCTCATCGTAGCGGCTCCCTTTACCGGCAAGACCATGATCCTGCAGAAAATCGCCAACGCCATCACCAGCAGCCATCCCGAGGTCATTCTCATCGTACTGCTCATCGACGAGCGCCCGGAAGAGGTTACGGATATGCTGCGTTCGGTGGATGGCGAAGTGGTCAGTTCGACCTTTGACGAGCCGGCTACCCGCCACGTTCAGGTCGCGGAAATGGTGATTGAAAAGGCCCGGCGCCTGGTAGAGCACAAGCGCGATGTCATCATCCTCCTGGACAGCATCACGCGCCTGGCGCGGGCCTATAACACCGTAACCCCGCACAGTGGCCGCATCCTGACCGGCGGAGTGGATTCGACCGCACTGCAATGGCCCAAGAAATTCTTCGGCGCCGCCCGCAATGTGGAAGAGGGAGGCAGTCTGACCATCATGGCTACCGCACTGGTAGAGACGGGCAGTCGCATGGACGAGGTCATCTTCGAAGAGTTCAAGGGCACCGGCAATATGGAGGTCAAACTCGATCGCAAACTCAGCAATCGCCGCGTCTTCCCGGCCATCGACGTGACCGCGACCAGTACCCGCAAAGAAGAATTGTTGCTCACCGAGTTCGAGTTGGGCCGATCCTGGCTCTTGCGGCGCATCCTCAACCAGATGGGGGTCAGCGAGGGCATGGAATTCCTGCTGGATCGCATGCAGGGTACCAGGTCGAACGAAGAGTTTCTCAAAGCGATGAACGACTGAGAAGCCGCGGCTGGGGATTTGCGTTTTTGGGCAGGTCAGATTATTTTATTTTTCTTGAATTATTTGTACCTGAAGTCGAGGGAGGTCCGAAATTGAAAGAAGGCATTCATCCCGAATATATTGAATCCACCATTTCCTGCTCCTGTGGCAATGTAGTCGTGACCCGCGCTACGGTTGCCTCCATGCACGTAGATATCTGCTCCAAGTGCCATCCTTTCTTCACGGGCAAGAGGCAGCAGGTCGTGGATCGAGGTGGGAGGATTGAGCAATTCAACAGGCGCTACAATATAGAAGAAGAAAAAAACGAGGCCGAGGAGACGGTCCGGGCTTAGCGCAGGTGTTTTGTTGCAAAGGCGATGGGACTAAACTGGTGAGGAGGTTGGGTCTCATCGCCTTTTTCGTGTACGGATCCGGAAAGAAGGCGGATTTTGGACGGGCAGCAGCTGACAGAAGATCTTCCGGTCGGCGGACAGGCCGTTATCGAGGGCGTGATGATGCGGGTGCCCGGCAAGATCGTCACGGCCGTGCGCACCCCGGACCGCGAGATCGTGGTCCGCGAGGAGGATTACGTGGCCTGGACCAAGCGTTTGGGCTGGCTCGATATTCCCGTGCTGCGCGGGGCGATCGCCTTCTTCGAAATGATGATCATCGGCATGCAGGCCCTCAATTTTTCCGCCGATATGGCCATGCGGGCCACCGAGGAAGAGAAAGATCCCGTCGACTCAGAGCCCAAAGAAAAATCGGACTGGAAAAACAGGCTGGCCCTGGGGCTCACCCTGGCCGTCTCTCTGGGGTTGGGGATCGGTTTGTTTTTCTTGGTGCCGCTCTTCGTGGCGGAACTCACGGGGGCCCAACGCGATGCTCTGCGCTTCAATCTAGTCGCCGGCACGGTGCGCATGGGGCTTTTTCTGCTCTACCTGTGGGGCATCAGCCACTGGCGGGAGATCCAGCGGGTCTTTCAGTACCACGGGGCCGAGCACAAGAGCATATTCACCCTGGAAGCCGGGGACCCGTTGACCGTGGAGAGGGCCCGCGGCTTTGGCCGCCTCCATCCCCGCTGTGGCACCAGTTTCCTGTTGATCGTCGTGTTGCTGTCCATCTTTGTCTTTGCAATCGCCGATAGTGCCTTTGTGGTGGTGTTCGGGCACGCGCAGAATCTACTGGAGCGTTTTGTCACCCATTTGTGCTTCCTGCCCCTGATTTCCGGAATCAGCTACGAACTCCTGAAGTTTTCCGGCAAGAAGCGCAATCACCCCATTACCCGGGTCCTGATTGCTCCGGGGCTCTGGTTGCAGTGCATAACCACTCGAGAGCCCAGTGACGATCAACTCGAGGTGGCTCTGGTCGCCCTGCGCCATGCCTTGGGCGAGCCGTCTCAGGTGGAGTATTCGCTGGTGCGTTGAAAAGGATTCTTGTCGTGCTGGATAAACTGCGAGGATATCAGGAGCGCTACGAGGAGTTGAGCCGACAAATGCTCGACCCGCGGATTGCCCAGAACCCGGGTCAGTACCAGAAACTCGCCAGGGAATTGAGGGATCTGCGCGAAGTCGTCGAAGTAGGAGATCAGTACCACCAGGTCCAGGAGCGGCTGGTGGAGGCCGAGGAGATCATCCACAATGACAGCGATGCCGACCTGGTGGAGCTGGCCCGGGATGAGCTGGACGAACTGAAACGGGAGAAGGAACGCCTGAATCAGGCATTGAAGGTGCTGCTGATTCCCAAGGATCCCAACGACAGCCGCAATGCCATCGTCGAGGTGCGGGCCGGCGCCGGCGGCGATGAGGCCGGGCTTTTCGCCGCGGACCTCTACCGCCTCTACACCCGCTTTGCCGAGCGCAACAACTGGAAGATAGAGTCGTTATCTTCCAGCTTGAACCCATCCGGCGGGTTCAAAGAGGCGGTGTTCATGATAACCGGCAAGGATGTATTCAGCAGGCTCAAGTTCGAGAGCGGGGTGCACCGGGTGCAGCGGGTGCCCAAAACCGAGGCCAGCGGTCGGATCCACACCTCTGCGGCTTCGGTGGCTGTGCTGCCCGAAGCCGCAGAGGTGGACCTAGAGATCGCTCAGGAAGATCTACAGATCGATGTGTACCGCTCCAGTGGGCCGGGCGGACAGAGTGTCAACACCACGGATTCGGCCGTGCGCATCACCCATATCTCCACCGGGACGGTGGTGTCCTGCCAGGACGAAAAGTCCCAGCTCAAGAATAAAAATAAAGCACTCAAGGTGCTGCGGGCGCGTCTGCTCGACGTCAGGCGGGCAGAAGAGGAAGCCAAGATTTCGGCGGCCCGGCGACAGCAAATCGGCTCGGGGGACCGCTCCGCCAAGATTCGCACTTACAATTTTCCCCAGGGGCGCGTCACCGACCATCGCATCGGCTTGACCCTGTACCGCCTGGAAGAGATCCTCGACGGCGACATCGAGGAACTGGTGCAGCAACTGGCCATAGCGGCACAGGAAGAGGCCCTTCAGGGCAGCGCTGCAAGTGGTGGTTGACCCAGCGGGCATGAAGCAGGACGCCTGGAAACTTCTCGCTGTCCTCGACGCAACCCGCCGTTTCTTTGCCGCAAAACAGATCGAGAATCCGCGCCTGCAGGCCGAATTGCTCCTGGCCGATGTGCTGAGGGTGCGCCGGCTCGACCTCTACCTGCAATTTGAGCGCGTCCTGGAAACACCCGAGGTAGACGCCTACCGCGAGCACGTCAAAAAGCGCGTGCAGCGGATTCCCCTGCAGTACATTACCGGTGAGACCGGGTTCAGGGACCTGGTCTTTGCCGTGTCCAGCGCGGCGCTGATCCCGCGTCTGGAAACCGAGGTGCTGGTCGGGGTGGCCCTGGAGTACCTGACGCCCTTGCCAGCGCCCCGGGTACTGGACCTGGGGTGTGGTGCGGGGGCTATCGGCGTGTCGCTGGCGCACGAACACCAGAAGGCCCGCGTCGTGGCCACGGATATCTCGGCAGAGGCGCTGCACCTGACCCGGCAAAACGCGGTGCGCAACCAGGTGGACGAACGGCTTGCCTGCCTGTGCGGCGATTTATTCGAGCCTTTGCGCCGGCTGGCTCCGCAAGGCTTTGACGCCATTGTCAGCAATCCCCCCTACGTGCACAGCCACCGCCTGGCCGAGCTCGAGCCCGAGGTGCGCGAGCACGAGCCGCACCTGGCGCTGGACGGTGGGGAGGACGGCCTGGACTATTACCGCCGCATCGCTGTCCAGGCCTCCGGGTTCCTCACCCCTGAGGGACTTCTCTTTCTCGAAGTCGGGGACGCTTCCCAGGCCGAGGAGGTGGACGGTCTGCTGGGGGATTCATCCTGTTTCGAAGTACTTGAGATGCGCTCGGATCTGAACGATATTCCCAGGGTAATCGCGAGTCGCAACCTGGGGGGATGATATGGCTAAAAAATCCCGTTCCCACTACGTGTGTCAGAACTGCGGCAATGCCTCGCCCCGCTGGTTCGGGCGCTGTACGGCCTGTGGGGAATGGAATACCTGCGTGGAGGAACGGCCCCAGGTGGCGGATTCCCGCCGCCCGCCCCAGGGTTCTTCCCAGGCCCAGCTGCGGCCCATTACCGAAGTCGAGGGCCAGGATCACCAGCGCCTCGACATCGGCATTTCCGAGTTCGATCGGGTCCTGGGCAATGGCATCATGCCCGGCTCAGTGGTGCTGGTGGGGGGGGACCCGGGCATCGGCAAGTCCACGCTGCTGCTGCAAATGGCCGGCCAGCTGGCCCTGGAAGGGTTGAAGATCGTCTACGTTTCGGCCGAGGAGTCCAGCGGCCAGATCCGCCTGCGCGCCAGCCGCATCGGGACGCTGTGCGAGGATTTACTGGTCCTTGCCGAAACCAGTCTGGCCGCCATCCTGGAACACCTGCGGCAGTCCGAACCCGCGGCGGTGGTGGTGGACTCGATCCAGACCATTTACCTGGCCGAACTCGAAAGCGCCCCCGGGAGCGTGACCCAGGTGCGCGAATGCGCCGCCCGCCTGGTCTACTTTGCCAAGGAGAGTGGGGTGCCGGTTTTCCTGGTGGGCCACGTCACCAAGGAGGGCACAGTGGCCGGTCCCCGCGTTCTCGAGCACCTGGTCGATACCGTGCTCTATCTCGAAGGGGAGCGACACCACCACTTCCGCATCCTGCGGGCGGCCAAGAATCGCTTTGGTTCGACCAATGAAATCGGCCTCTTCGAAATGCGGGACCGCGGTCTGGTCGAGGTGCTCCAGCCTTCCCAGATTCTGCTGTCGGAACGGGCCGAGGGGGTCTCCGGATCGGCCATCGTATGCAGCATGGAAGGCACCCGGCCTCTTCTGAGCGAAATCCAGGCCTTGGTGAGCCGTTCCAGCTTCGGGTACCCCCAGCGGGTGGCCACGGGCATCGATGCCAAGCGCCTGTCAATCATCATCGCGGTGCTGGAAAAACGGGGTGGGTACGATCTGTCCTCCGAGGATATTTTCATCAATGTGGTCGGCGGTATCCGCCTCGACGAACCCTCTGTGGATCTGGGTGTGGGCCTGGCCATCATCTCCAGCTTCATCAACAGGGCCCTGGACTTCAAGACCGTGGCCATCGGCGAGATCGGTCTGGGCGGCGAAGTGCGGCCGGTCAACCAGATCGAACGCCGGGTGGCCGAGGCCAACAACCTGGGTTTTGAGCGCTGTCTGGTGGCAAGCGGCAATCTCAAGGGCTGGAAGCGCCCCGAAGGTATGGAAGTAGTCGGGGTCGGCGGTCTCGAAGCAGCCCGGGATCTGGCCCTGGAGGCGGGCTGATGAAGAGGTGTTTCCACTGCTTCACACAAGTGTTTCCACTGCTTCACATACAGCTGCTGCACAGATATTTCCCGCCCCCTTTTTTTCTTTTTTCATAAATATATATAAATAAGTCATTTACACCTGGGAAAATTTTCTTTCTCTGGCGCTGGTACGGGTTTTGATATCCTGGTGCAAAAGGGCGGGAAAAAGGGGGCCGTATACCCCCCCCCAAAAAAACTTGACACCTGTACATAAAAACACTATCTTTTTGTTCAGTTAATGTGCGCTGCTTGCTGATGGGGCCGGCGGCAGAGCCCGAAGAGGATTTGGTGCCTCTGTCTGGCTGCCCTTCATTTCCCACATGACCTTCCCTGATCCACGGCTACGAGCCGGGAGGGGAGGTGGATTTCAGGAGGATATCATGGCTTCTTCCAAGCTCAAAGAAAGCAACAACGGAAGCACTGCAAACGACAAGGACAAGGCCGTGGATCTGGCCCTTGCCCAGATCGAAAAACAATTCGGCAAAGGCTCCATCATGCGCCTGGGCGAATCCCAGATCGTGGATGTCGACGCGGTCCCCACAGGTTCGCTGTCCCTGGATGCGGCCCTGGGCATTGGCGGCATACCGCGGGGGCGGATCGTCGAGCTCTTCGGTCCCGAGGCCGCCGGCAAGACCATGTGCGCCCTGCACATGGTGGCCGAAGCTCAGAAGCAGGGCGGCGTGACCGCCTTTGTCGATGCGGAACACGCCCTGGATGTAGGGTTTGCGCGCAAGCTCGGAGTGGACGTGGACAATCTTCTGGTAGCCCAGCCCGATTCGGGCGAGGAGGCGCTCGAGATCACCGATACCTTGGTGCGCAGCGGCGCCATTGACCTCATCGTGGTGGACTCGGTCGCCGCTCTGGTTCCCAGGGCGGAACTCGAAGGAGAAATGGGGGACTCCCACATGGGACTCCAGGCCCGGCTCATGTCGCAGGCCCTGCGCAAGATCACCGGTTCGGCCCAAAAATCCAGGACCACAGTGCTTTTTATCAACCAGTTGCGCATGAAGATCGGGGTCATGTTCGGCAATCCCGAGACAACCACAGGTGGACGCGCCCTGTGTTTCTATGCCTCGGTGCGCCTGGATATCCGCAGCATTGGTTCCATCAAAGACGGCGATCAGGTGATTGGACGCCGTACCCGCGTCAAGGTGGTCAAGAACAAGATGGCGCCCCCCTTCAGAGAAGCTGAATTCGATATCATGTTCCGCGGCGAAGACGTGGGGATTTCCAGAGAAGGCGATCTGCTGGATCTGGGAATCGACAACCAGATCATCGAAAAGAGCGGCACCTGGTTTTCGTACGCTGGCGAGCGTCTGGGTCAGGGGCGCGAAAACGCCAGGGTTTTTCTGCGCGAGCATTTCGATGTAGCCGGCCGGATCGAAGATCAGCTACGACTGGCCCTCAACATGGCAGGCGCGCCCAATGGCAAGGCCGAGATCGGAGCGGATCCAGTGGCGGAAAGCGAAGCGGTACAGGTCTGAAACCAAGCCCTCCTCCCCCCGGCAAAGGGCTGTGTCTCTCCCGGGCACAGCCCTTTGTCACTACAGGATGGATTCAGGCGATATGATCGAAGGCGTTGAAAAATTAAAGCCACCGAGCAAATGGTCCGGAGCTTCGGGCGACGAAACCTCGGGGCAATTGGAGCGCAGCATCTGGGTTGGTCGGGACTGGGACGATCTGGCCCTGGCCGTGGAGGCTGTGGAAGCGGCTTACCAAGAAGGCAAAATCTCCCGGGCAATGGCCGAAGACCTGGCCTGCCTGGCCGCGCTCACAGGACAGCGGCTTCCCGAGAAAGACACCGCAAAGACAGATCGGATAATCCCGGCCGAGGAGTTGTCGGCTGGTCGGGATGACCTCTGCCCGTGCTGTGGCAAGGTTGAGTGGTGGAACAAATCTGGACAGCTCCTGTGCGCGACCTGCCATCCGCCTCCTCAGCTCAAAGAAGAAGGCCGGGTCGCGGCCTGAAGTGACCCCATTTCTCTGGACAGTTTTTGGGGTATAAAATCTAACGCTCGGCTTCATACTGGGCTTCGAATTCAGCCGGGGTCCGATAGGCTAACGCGGAGTGAATCCGCTTGAGACCTCTTCGAGAAAATAGCCGATACGTTGATCGGCTTCCTGGAAGGATTGATAGTCATTGAGATGGACCTCTTCTTCTTTGAGGGTACGAATGAGCCGCTCGGCAAAAGCATTCTCGGTGGGGCGCCCTTTGGCGGCTAAGCTGATTGGGACCTGTTGGCCCTGGAGCCGTTTCATATAACCATGGGCCAGATACTGCATACCCTGATCCGAGAGATGGATCTGCGGGGCCGGATGGTGGGCTAAGGCCTGTTCCAAGGCGGCATAAACCAGCTCTTCGGTCAAGCTTTTTCCCAGATACCATCCGTGAATACCCCGGGTGAACATATCCATTAACACGGCCACGGTGCTAACTCGATTGTAGGTATTAGCGGTTGCAAAGAGGGCTCCTAATCTCGATAGTACAACTTGCTGAAGTAGAAAGAGTTGTATCCCACCGAGAAAGGAGCCCCAGATGGATATCGCCACCATGATCGAAGCAGCTACCCATGAATTTAAACAAAAATTGAGCCAACAGTGCAAGGATTTGGATCTGGAACGACTGACCCCGCCCTTGGCCGAACAGATCAGCCAGGGCCTGAAACAGGCGCTGTCGTCGGCCGGCGTAGCCGGTTTTCGCACCTTTCTGCAAGGCTATGATGAAACGACCCCAACGCTGGCCATGGACGGGGGTTTGTATCGGTGGAAAAGGGCCCGTCCCAAGCGCTTTCTCACCCCCTTTGGGGAGATGGTGTTGGAAGCAATCTGTATCAACAGGACTGGGGAGGACCCACCTACGTGCCGTTGGATCGCAAATGGGGCATGGAAGGGGAGTTTGCGACCCTAGATGTACGGGAATCGGTGTTGTTTTCCTGTGCGCTGGTAAACTCCGGAAGAAACGGGGGGTTGTTGAAAAAAAGTGCGCTGTTTTAGCCCTCGGCTACGGCCATCCAGCATATCCTCGAAGAAACGGGGGGGGTGGCTCGACAGTGAGGGGGAAGATCTCAATGAAGCGATCCGGTCCGACGAGGCGATCCCGGACCAAACGCAGGCGTTGGTGGCCAGCTTGGATGGGGTCCATGTACGGCTGGATGAGGAAGGGGTCAAACAAGGCCGACCGGTCGATTGATCCGGTCAAGCGAAGGAGGCGGAAACACCGACGTGTTTCAAACGGGCGATGGTGGGCAGCCTTTCCTCTTACGGGGCACCGCTCGAAGAGCAGACGACGCCCCCCCGGTTGGCCGCCCGCTATGTGGCCGAGATGCCCGAGGAAAAGGCTCTGAGTTTGAAAGCTCGGTTTGAAGCCGAGATCCGACAGGTCGAAGCCTCTCTGCCCCCCTCCGTCAAGAAGGTCCTGCGGTGCGATGGGGAGCGCGGTTTGTGGACCATGCGGAAGAAACGCCGCTGTTGGCCGACTACCGGATGTGGGTGGATTTCTATCATACCTGTGCACCTCTGGCCGATGCCGCCCAAGCGCTGTGGGGCGCCGGATCCCCCCAAGCCAATCAATGGTATAATGAATACCGTCACAAACTCCTCCATGAGGACAAGGGCGTCCACCAGGTCCTCCGCTCGATCGACTATTATGGCCGAACGCGGCGTTTCTCCAAAACGCGACGCGAGGCGATTGATACGCAACGGACCTTCTTTCAGCGCAACAAGAAGCGGATGAACTATGGGGCCTTTCGTCAGCAAGGGTTGCCCATGGGCTCCGGACCGGTAGAAGCGGCTTGTAAATCTCTGGTGAAAACCCGGCTGTGTCGTTCCGGGATGCGCTGGTCATAGCCCGGAGGACAGCGTGTCTTACAGCTGCGAACGTACGTCAAATCGGAGCGCTGGGAGGCCTTTTGGAAGCAATACAAACAGCGCTGGCCAGCCCAGTAGGACCGGGCCGCATAGCTACGTAAAACCGAATGAGCACCGCACGGCCAAGTAGACCCACTCGGAGGGCAGCCGGATGTAGGTGATGTCGCCACACCAGATCTGATTGGGCTGGCTGGGCGTGCGCTGTTTGAGCCGGTTAGGATAAGGGGCCAGCCCCCGGGCCGAGTAGGTGGTGCGCACATAGCGTTTGACCTGGACCTGGAGTTCTTCCTCCTGCATGATCCGTTGGACGCGTTTATGATGGACCACTACCCCGCGTCAACGCAATTCTTCCGTCATGCGTCATTCCAGGGCAATCTGCTCGATCCGGCTGCGCAGCGGCCGGTCATCGGCCTGCTGGGAGCGAAAGTAATACGAACTGGTCGGACAGTCCAGCCAGCGACACAGCGATCGAATAGGATAGCGGCCAGCCAGCATGTCGATTACTTGCCGTTTCTGCGGGAGCGAGATTCCAGCCAGGTCGAGACTTTTTTTAACGCGGACAACTCCAGCGTCAACGCGCCGACCAGCCGCTCCAATTCGGCGATGCGTTGCTGCTCGGCCGAGGTATCGGCCGGCGTTTTAAAAACTTCGGCGGCGCCTTGGACTACTTGTTGACGCCAACGGGATACGACTTCTCCGTTGAGAGCATGGGTCCGAGAAATGGCCGCTTGACTGCGCTCGCCTCGCAGCGCTTCGAGTGCGACCTTGGCCTTAAATTGAGGCGCATAGGATGAACGATGCTTGCCCATAAAAGGACCTCCTTCTGGATGGCCGATCCTAAATCAAAACATTAGGATCGGGAGTGTCCAGAATTTGGGGGTCAGTACAGTAGGGGCTGACCCCTTTCCTTGAGATGGTGCTTGTTGGATGCATCAAAGGATACAACGCCGAATAGGGTTGATGGTAGACGATGAGCACCTCCTCCATGGCGCAGACAACCTCGGCGTTGGCCTGGGGGGCATGCGCCATTGTTTTTTCAACCAAGGCTTAAGTTCGTTTTTTTACCAGCCAACGCACACTGCAGGCCAACATCTGCTCGACCTGCTCAAGTCGCACCACTTCGTCGGCTAATAGTTGCAGGGTCCATCGCTCACGCCCGGGGGGCGTCTTCGAACCGGCCAGCATGCTCAGATGGGCCTCATGCCGACCATCAAACGTTTGATTGCCCGGATGGGAGCGCTTCTTTCGATGGAGGGGCCCTTCCAGGCCCTGTTCGACGAAGGCTTTGCGCACCCGCTCGACGGTGGGCTGACTCACCTCCAGGGCTTGGCTGAGGTGGGTATCGGTCCAGCCGGCTTGATCGGCTTTGAGTAGCATACGGGCGCGGGTCCGTTGTTGGGCCGAAGACGTGCCCGTAGAGATGAACTCTAATAAATAGGACCGCTCCGCTCAAAAGGATGTGGTAGCGTTTGGATGCATGAAAACTTCCTTGAGATCGGAAAAAGAGCATGCAATTTCAAAGATCGTTCTTCTTGGCCCATCCATCAAATAAAAAATGGCATGATTTTTCTTGTATTCGTTTCCATCGCGTCTCTCCTCTGTTAGAGATGGACATCCCGGTCTTTGGTGCCGGGCCTTGTCCACGTTCAACAGAGAAGAACGCTTCTGCCTATTCGCCAAGGCTCGGGGCGCTACCCCTCGCCGGGTCTAAGGGCTGTTCTATTCAGCAGAAGCCCCGACCGATCGGGACTGCTGAACGTGGACGCTTTAATTAGTGGGCACTAATCGTACAAGTGGCAAAATAAAGTTGAGAATTCATCAATACGCCCTATCTTTTCTCCGGTTCTCTATCCAAGATTAAAGGAGTCGTTAAGATGGGCAAACTTCGTCCGTTGTGTCATTGGGCCACAGGCCCGGGCCAAAGTATCGATGTATCCCAGTTTGTTCCACCGAGTCACCCACTTCGTCAGTGGGCAGATGTTCTGCCCTAGTCAAAGTTCGTTGCGGCCGTTGAGGAGCGTTTTGCGCGTCGATTTCTCCAACAACGATCTGGCGGTCAAGCGTCGCTCCCGACCCGGGTATTGTTGGCCTTAGAGTTGCTCAAGGCAGAATTGAACTGTTCAGACGAACAGCTCTGTGCCCGGTTGCGCACGGATTTTGGGGTGATGTATGCCTGTGGGATCCAACCGGTGAAAGTGGATCGATCCCAGGCGCACTATGTGCTTCCAGAGTCCTTGTGTCAGTTTCGCAGTCAAATCGACGAGGCGTTGATGGCCCAGTTCGTGGCCATCCAGGGTGCAGAGGCCATGGAAGAAGGGTTGGTTTCTCCCCAGCCCCTGGTGGTCGATACGTTTCCCTCTGAGCAAGGATCCCAACGGGTCACAGATGCCACGACGCTTTATAAGGCAAAAAAAAGTCCTCCAAATCATCCAACAAATAGCCCCTTTCACCGCAGGGGGCCGCCGCATCAAAGCCGAAGCAGAGGCCTTGCAAGGGGATCTCAAGGCGCAGATGCGCACCTTTGGCAGACAATGCCGGGGCAAGAGCAAAGTCTATCTCAAATGGGTTCGAGAGACTGAAAAACGGCTGCTTACTATTGGATATCAGGTTGTGCCACTTGCCCTTTGCGCCCAGATGCACCGGCAAAAAGACATCGCCATAGACCAGGTGCAGCCAGAGGGATTGATGCACCAACTCGACCAGGCTCTCGAGGCCCATCGACACATTGAAAAGCAATCACGCCAGTGGGTCAACGGGAAAAAGGTGGATCACTGTAAAATCGTCAACGCCTATGATCCGACGATCGCCCCGATCCAGAAAGGCAAGAGCAACGGTCCCTGCCAATGCGGGAAAAAACCGGGTATCATCGCTGAGATGGGAACCGGCTTCATCTTTGGCTATCATCTGCCTGTGGGCAATCCAGATGATGCCTCTTATGCCTTGCCTCTTGTCCAGACTGTTGAGGGGGCCATCGACTTGCTCGACTTTGCATATCCCAGACGAAAACCGCTCATTCGGTCTTTGGCTGGCGACTTGGGATTGGATGATCCCACTCTGAGAAATCAGCTCCACTCAAGAGGGATCGCAACCCTGGGCATTCCCCGTTCAATCGAACCGATCCCGAAAGTGCCGACGCCTAAAATGATCGAGGAGGCGCTTCACATACCCGGCTTGGAAGAAAAACAAAATGCCACTCAGATCAAAATTGCTCACGCCTGTGCCTATAGTCGTCCCTTCGTTGAAAACCTGATCACAACCCTTATCTGTCGAGGGGCAACACGGATCAAATATCGTGGACATCAAGGCGCATCTATTCAAATTGGCATGGCGATGGTGGCTGCCAATGCGACCACTTTAGTGCGGATCAAACACGACTGTCTCTCCAAACGGGCGCAAACGTTCCGCCATTTGTTCCGACTTAAACCTCCCAACTCCAATAAAAACAACACACCGAATGTTTAGTAGCCACTAATTATAAGAAAAATTTGGCGGCACTGGTGCGCGTGCAGTCCACCGAAAAAGCGCCTGTAGAAAAATTGAAACTTGAATTCACTTCGACCTGCTTATCCAGGCCGCAACCACGATCGCATCGGAGCGCATAGTACCATGACGGAAAAACGACCATTGCCCTACAGATGGCCGCCGCGCATCATCTTCAACACCGACGGCTGCCTGGTCTTCAAGTACCTCAAGCGCCGCAATCCCGACGACGTGACGGCCGTGTTCGTGCCTCTGGCAGAGACCAGCGTCGTCGACGTGGTATCCGTACTGGTCGGCATCAACGACGACCTGTGTTGGCGCGGTAGCCCCCACGGAGAACTCTGGGGCGAGCACATGGGCACCCCGATCCAGAACCTGTTCCCCGGCGGCGATTCCACCCGGACGTCAAGTATCGCCATGAACATGGTCCCTTCCGATCTTCTCCAGATGAATCTGGCCGCCATGGTCGACGACGGCCACGACGTTTTCCAGCTCTACGTCGAACGCGCCCGCCAGACCGGACTGGGCATCTACGCATCCTTCCGCATGAACGACGCCCACTGCAACATGGAGCACCGCATGGCCGATGCCCGGCGCTCGGCCCTCATGGTGAGCCGCCCCGACCTGCTCATTGGTTCGCCGGCCCCCTACCAGACAAGCGGGTATGCCGAGGACTTCAATTTCTCCTGGCAATGGGACTATGCCCGGCCCGAAGTGCGCCAGCGCTTCCTGGGCCTCTTCAACGAAACCCTCACCCGCTACGACGTTGACGGCCTGGAACTGGACTTTTGCCGCCAGCCCCCCTTTTTCAAACCTCACCAGGGCTTCAAGCACATCGCCGAGATGACCAACCTGATGCGCCAGGCCCGCCAGACCGTCCGTGGCCACGCAAGCCAGAAGGGCAAAGACCGCGTGCTGGTGTGCCGCGTCCCCTGCAGTTTCGATGCCGGCACGGAACTGGGCCTCGACGTGGAAACCTGGCTCGAGGAGGGCCTGGTGGACATCGCGGTGATCTCTTCGCCCGGAGGCTGGCAGCTGGAGATGGATGTGGCCCGGGCCGTGGCCGCGGCCCGGAAAAGCGACGCGCTGATCTACGTGGGCTCCGCCGGGACCTACAAGGCCTCGCCGCAGGACGGCTACGAGAGAGGCCAGCCCTCGTTGCGGCGCGCCATTGCCCTCAACGGCTACAAACAGGGCGCGGCTGGCGTCCACCTCTTCAACCACGACTACGCCAACCACCGCGCCGAGCCGGTGGCCGAGGGCGACGAGAGCGACATGCCCCTGGTCGAATCTCCCCCCCCTACAGCGGCCTGCAGGCCTCCTTCGATTCGGACCGTTTTACCAGAAAGGACTTGCAAACCCTGCGGGATCTGGGCGATCCTCAGGTCCTGGAAGGCCTGGATCGTTGCTACCACCTGAACGACAATGCCTACCCGGGAGATTTTCGCTCTCAGCTACCGCGCAAGCTCGCCCTCATCGGCCGCGGCGCCGGGCCGGCACACGCCCTGCGCCTGCTGGTCAAAGACGACATCGAAGGCGGCCGGGCCGACGGCCGCATCGCGAAAACCGAGCTGCGCTTGCGCCTCACCCAGCACCAGCAGTGCATGGAGCGGATTCGCTGCGAGGTAAACGGCCGGCAGGTAGACCTGCTCGCGGCGTGGAAGATTCAAAACGCCCTCGGCGAGGAATGGCTGGTAGTGGACGATCCGCCGCTGCGCCAGGGGGAAAACACGGTCCTGGTGGTGCTAGAGGGTTTTACCCTGCCTAAAGGATACGAGCAGATAGGGCCCGGACTGAGCGGGTCCTGGCCCACTGTGCACCAGTGCGAGTTGCTGGTCAAGTGTCGGGAGTAGTGTTTATCTTCAAACCACGAGCCCCTCCAGCCCCTTCCTGGTCACCTCAACCCCAAAACCCAGCGCAGCGCTTTGGGCTCAGCGGACGCGGGCGCATCCACAAAGGCTTTTTCGCCGACCTGGTAGTCTTCGACCCGGAACGGACACCTATGACGACCCTTGCCAGTTTCCCCTCGGGATCCCCTTTGTCCTATGGACCAGAAAAAGTGCACCGGGGTCCTGGCCGGCCACGCCGTTCCGTGACGATCTACTCCTATAAATCGAATGGAGTATCCACACGTAGTACCTCGTTGGACTCCCGCTGATATCAACTTCCCCCCACGCACGGCCAGGCGTCTAACTGCGCCTGGCCGTGCTGTCCCGCGGACGCTGCGCGGCCAAAGACGAGAGGCTGCCCAGCCTGCTCAGCGAGGGGAATAAACCGGTCCAGGCAGCCACCACCACCAGGGTGCCTATACCCCCGCTGACCACGGAGATCACCGGGGTGAAAAGCTGGGCCACCAGACCCGACTCGAAACCGCCGAGTTCGTTCGACGAGCCAATAAAGATGGCGTTGACCGCAGAGACGCGGCCCCTCATTTCGTTGGGGGTGCTCATTTGCAAGACGACGTGGCGAATGACCATGCTGACATTGTCGAAGGCGCCCGTGAGAGCCAGCATGAAAAGGGACAGCCAGAAATTCTGCGACAAGCCGAAGACGATGGTGGCGACGCCGAAGCCAGCCACGCATCCGAAGAGCGTCTTTCCGGCTTTTTGCATGGGGGGCAAATGAGCGATGAGCAGGGCCGTGATACAGGCGCCGACGGCGGGGGCGGCGCGCAGCCAGCCGAGCGCCTCTTCGGGGCCTATGCCGACGGATTCCAGGTCGACGATTTCGCGGGCGAAGATGGGCAGCAGGTAGACGGCGCCGCCGAGCAGCACGGCGAACAGGTCGAGCGAGCTGGCGCCGAGCAGTAGCTTCTGATGCCAGACAAAACCTACGCCTTCGGCCATCTGACCCAGCATATTGCCGCGCGGGCTGCGGGGGGCCGGCGGCAGGCGCATGGTGGAGAGGAAGGCGATGAAAGCCGCAGAAGAGAGGGCGCTGAGAACATAGGCAGCCTGGATATTGAAAACGATGATAAAACCGCCGATGGCTGGACCGCCGATGGCAGTGATCTGCATGAAGCTGGTGCGCCATTTGACGGCGTTTTCGAAGGTGTTCTCCGGCACCAGTAAGGGCATGATGGCGGAGCGCGCCGGCCAGCCCAGACGCATGAAGATCGAATCCAGAAAGAGCAGGAGATACATCCACTCGATCGGCACCTGGTACCAGCTGAAAACGGCCAGGCCCGCAGAGGCGACGGTGGCGCCGGCCAGGCTGAGCATCATGAGTTTGCGGCGGTCGAAAACGTCGGCCAGATAACCGGCGGGCAGGGTGCAGAGCAGATGGGGATGGCCTGGACGAGGCCAACCAGGCCCAGAGCGAGGGCCTGGTTGGTGCGGTCGTACATTTCCCAACCGATGGCCAAGCCCTGGGCGGCAGTGCCCATGCTCACCAGGGAGGTGGCGATGAGGTAGCGGCGAAAGGGAGGGACGCGCAGGGCGCTGTAGGCGTCGTGGGGCATGGCCAAAATTGTCGACTGAAGGCCGGGGGTCTTTGTCAAGGTTGATTCCGTCGCAAAAACCCGGTTGTTCGAGGGGCGGTTTCTGCTCTGAGTTTTGTGTCCGTCATGCACCCATCAACGTTGCCCTGAGCGTCTGCTCCTTCGAGAAGGGGCCGCCCGGATATATGGCGGATCCTCGCCGCTCGCATCGACGTGGAAGTCGGCGCCCGTCAAAGGAGGCGGCTCGGGCGCCCTCGCTTCGACCGCTACGGGCCGGCCGCTCACCGGGCGGACCAACTCGGTGCCGATGCGAGCGGCCTCCACGGCATGCTCGGCCGAGCCATAGGCGGTGTCGGCCACCCACTCCTGCGGCAGCTGGTCGCGCGCGGCCAGATCCTCGAGGATCGGCATCGTCGTTTGTGCATCCCTGGCGCAGGAGTGGGTCAGCTCCACAGGCGTGATCACTTGCAGGGGGTTGTCCTCGTGACAGGTTTCAACCCCCTGCGCTTCGTAGCCTTTGCCCGTGCGCGCGTTGGAGGGGGCGTCGGCATCGTGAGGCCTCTGCAACGACGCCCTGCGGACCTCGTTGGGCGCCTTCAGCACTACCGGCACGCCGCCTTCGCCGGCATCGTCGTCGGCGCGGCGCGGACGCTTTTTCTTCTTGACCACGTGGCACTGCTTTTCGAGCAAGCGCTGCACCAGAGCATACTCGTCCAAGGCCTCGGCGGCGGTGCCGGCAAACAACTCGCACAGACGATACAGGGCCCGAGCGCACACCGATAGGTGGCGCTGTACCAGGACGACCGCAACCGAGATGACCACCCGCCGGCCACTGCCGTCGCCAGGTTGGCCGGCACCCACAGACCAAGACCGGGAGCTGCGGCGTCGACCAGCACCTGCAGGGCTACGGTAAGGAACGAGACCGACAGGAAGAGCACGGCGCACCGGGAAGCGTCGATCTGTCTCATGGCCGCGTTGTAAGTCGCCCAGGATGTCACCAGCAGCAGGCCGCGAATCCCCACCAGCACCAGCAACAACGGCACCGCCACCGGGGCCGGAGCCTCCGGCGCGCCAATGCTGAGGTGCAGGAACGGTCCCAGGAAGACGGCGCCGACCAGCAGCCCGAGCCCGGTGACTAAGACGAATATACGGGATTCCCGTAGTTGTATCAATGGTGGTATTCGCTTCTGTACGGCTCGTTTCCTCAGATTTTTCCTGATCTACCTCTGCTCTACCCTCCCATCCTTCCCATGTCTCAGCAGATTTTTCATGTTCGTGGAAAATTCCACATTGAAAATACCCGTATCTCACGTATTGTCAACTAGTTAGAAACAGGAAGAGAATGTTGGGACGGGGCATTTACCGTCGGCCCTGCCTGGGGTGGGCGTCTGCGCCCCATCGCCGCACGGACCGACCCCGCGTCCATACGGCGTTATCTACAAGGCGGCGGGCTAGCGACTCAACCTCCGCCGATTACGCCGCCCCGCCCCCCACCCCAGCAGGAGTGGGATTTCGCCGCATAAGCCCAGGCACGATACGCTATGGCTGCGGCCGCCCCTCGGCCTCCTCGAAGGCCATCTACGCCCTGCCCCTGCCCCTCTCGAACAAGCCCTGGCCGCCAGCGGGCCGGCCGAGTCGACAGCAGACGCCCTGCACAGGCCGCCCCCCAGCAGGGCCGACGTCCTAGCCAAGAGCGCCGCGACGCACAGCCAGGCCGCTCCAAAGACACCCACACCGCTTGACCTGACCCCCTAAAAAACCCTTTATAATTCCTAAGTACATGTCCAAGGGGGCGGTTTAGTCGTTTATTCAGACGCTGGGCGACGCTTGGCCGCGGCAGGGGGTGTTCGTCAACGGTGTCGAGCCAGGCCGGGCGCTGACCGACGTGGTGGTGCCGCGCTTTGACGAGGCACACCTGCACGATCCGGGCAACCCGATGGGACGCTACTCAGACGCCGCGGAGGTGGCCGAGGTAATTGAGTTTTTGTGCTCGGAGTGGATACGTACACTACGGGACCAGTGTGGAGTGTGAAGGGGGGGAAGGGGTGAGGGAAAGGTAACGGCAATGGAGGAAAAGGAGGAATTATGAACACTACCCATGAGATTGGAGACCTAAAACAGCGCGCCGATAAAGGCGATCCGGAAGCACAGTATAAACTTGGCTGGCGGTATTCCGCCGGTCGTGGTGTGCGGCAAGACGGCGTAGAGGCGGCAAAGTGGCTCCGCAAGGCAGCCGAGCAAGGGCATACTAAAAGTCAGAACGTCCTTGGCATGATGTATTCCATTGGTCATGGTGTGCGGCAAGACGGCGTAGAGGCGGCAAAGTGGCTCCGTAAAGCAGCCGAGCAAGGGCTTGCTCAATCCCAGCATAACCTTGGCGCGATGTATGCCATTGGCAATGGTGTGCCGCAAGACTATGTGGAGGCGGTGAAGTGGCTCCGTAAAGCAGCCGAGCAAGGGCTTGCTCAATCCCAGCACGACCTTGGCGTAATGTATGCAAATGGCCAGGGCGTGCCGCAAAACTATATGGAGGCATGCATGTGGTGGAATCTCGCCGCGGCACAGGGTAACGAAGAGGCACGTGAAAAACGCGATATAGTTACCAAAATGTTGACCGCTTCTCAAGTTGCCCATGCCCAGTGCCGGGCACACGAAAAGATGGAAGAGATTCACGATGAATGAAGAAGAAACACTTGAGGAGGCGCTCCACCAGAAGTTCCGCGAAACAAATACAATACACTGGAATTTGGAGCAAGATACTATTATCACCACCGAAGATAAGCTCAGCCTTTGTCTGTACAAAAATATTGACCGTCTCGATGTCAAACGGAAGTGGTGGACACCATCGGCTCTCTTGGTGACACTCATTCTTGCACTAACCACGACTGAATTCAAAGATCAATTCACTATTCCCGCAGCAACTTGGCAGGCGATTTTCTTAATCTTGACAGGAGCCTCACTAATCTGGGCTGTTGTGGCTATATGGAAAGCGGTCAGAGTCAAAGTATCTGTTGAATCAATAGTATCCGAAATCAAGCCGCAGCCTGCAGAATTCCCACAGGGAAAAAGCAATGATCGCGATTGAAGCCACCCCGCCGCTAGTACAGCCCCCGGCTTGGGCCGTGTTGGAACGGCAGCTTTTCCAAGTCATGGAGGACGCCGTCCATCCATTCTTGGAAAAGTACACCCATCCCGACGGCCGCTTGATTTGGCACGACGGCCTGCACCACACCCGCGACGGGGCCGACGACTTCTACGAGAGCTTCTACAACTGGCCGCTGCTGTACCTGCTCGGCGGCGGCGACCAGTTGCTCACTCTCGGCCAGCGGCAGTGGGAGGCCACCACCGCGCTGATGGCAGAGTACGGCCACGTGTACAAGGAATACGAGAGCGGCTACGACCAGTTCCACCAGAGCGAGAGCTATATCTACTTCTACCTGCTGACCCGACCCACGCCGAGAATGTGGCGCGGGCGCGGCGCTTTGCTGGGTTCTATCTCAACGAAGACCCAGAGGCCCTCAACTACGACCCAGAGCACAAAATCATCAAGTGCGCCCACAACGGGAGCAAGGGGCCGCTCTGGCTGTTCGAAGAGGACGAGGAGCCGTCGTATGGATGGGTACAGTCCAGGGATGGCGCGCTATGGCCTGCCCTACGAGGACTTAGAGGGGATTGATGAGCCTGCCGACCTCAAGGACCCGGAGAAGGCGCGGCGCATGGGGCAGGCCATGAAGGAGCGCATGGCCCGGGGCGATTGCGCCACCAACCTGCACGTCACCTCGCTGATCGCCAACGCCTGCTACCTGACCGGTGACGACAAATACCGCGCTTGGCTGCTCGAATACGTGGCTACGTGGATCGAAAGGGCCACGGCCAATGGGGGCCTGTTGCCCGACAACGTGGGGCTGAGCGGGCAGGTCGGAGAATACATGGAAGGGCGGTATGGGAGCATGTACGGCTGGACGTGGCCGCACGGGTTACAACATCGCCCGGCCATTTTGGCCGGAACCCATTGCTATGTGCTGACCGGTGAGGAAAAGTATCTCGAACTGCCCCGTACCCAGCTTAGAAAGGTGCTAGAGCAGAGGAAAATGACCGACTTGGGCCAAATCGAGATGAGCTTGGGCGAGCACTGGATCGGCCAGCTAACCGCTCTCGGCGACGACAAGGTCAGCTTTGTAGTGCCCTATTGCTACGGGGCCAAGGGGTGGTCGGACTTCCAGCCGCTGGCGGCCATGTATCCGGCCGCGCTGTGGAACGTGAGCGGGGCGGCGGTCAATTGGGAGATGCTCGTAGCGCTCCGTGCCAAAGAGCGCTACGACTGGCGCACGGTCGTGTACGCCCTCCGCTAGCAGCAGGCCGACTACAGCGCATTGATGCCGATCACCTTACCTTCCGGCTCAAAACCACCTGGTCGGATGGGACGACCCACCTGCTGGTGTCGCCATTAGAGTTGATTGAAAAGCTGGCCGCCCGCATCCCACCGCCCCGAGTCAAGCTAGGGCGTTATCACGGCCTCCGGGCGCCCAATGCCCGCGCTCGCAGTCAGGTCGGGCCCGGTCCGCCGTCGCCCGCAACGTCTACCGCGCCTGGAGCGTCTGGTCCACCTATCCACCCCCATCAGGCTCCCTTGGGCGGCTCTATTGGCTCGGGTCTTTGCCCTCGACGTCACCGTCTGCCCCGCCTGCGGCGGACGTCTGCGCCTCATCGCCGCCCTGACCGACCCCGCGTCCATACGGCGTTATCTACAAGGCGTCGGGCTAGCGACCCAACCTCCGCCGATTACGCCGCCCCGCCCTCCCCCCCAGCAGGCGTGGGATTTCGCCGCCTAATATTACTTTGTCGATTAGGAGTGCTGGTTCCATAAGTCCCTATTTTTCAGCAGATTATCGAAAGGGGTGAAAGCGATCTGTTTGGGGTAATGCGCTGTTTCTTCGGACCTTACGGCACAATTCCTGATCGGTATTGGCCGAAAGATTGCGACCAAAATAGGCAAAAATAGTGGGCCAATGAGCACGTTATCCGCCAATTAACAAAGTAGTACTTAGAGTCTCTAACAAAACCTTGGAATCGCGTATAGGCTTCATTATATTCTTATCCTCTTCGGTATTGCTTCTACCGTCTTGATATGGAGGTGTTTTTGATGGCCAAGCCGTTACTCGACGATGGGTTATGGGCCTTGATTGAACCGGTTTTGCCCCCCGTAACCGTTGGCCCCCAAGGGGGGCGGCCTCGGCTGGATAACCGTAGGGTGCTGACCGGCATTCTCTTTGTGCTCAAGACGGGTATCCCTTGGGAGTATTTGCCTCAAGAGATGGGGTGCGGTTCGGGGATGACCTGTTGGCGTCGCCTGCACGCTTGGCAACAAGCCGGGGTCTGGAAAAGAGTCCATCATATCCTGTTGAACCGACTGAGGGCCGCCGACCGGATTGATTGGTCTCGTGCGGTGGTCGATAGTGCCTCGGTGCGGGCGGTTGGGGGGGGGCGCACACCGGTCCCAATCCGACGGACCGCGGCAAACCCGGTAGCAAACACCATGTAATCACCGATGCCCAAGGGGTGCCGTTGGCGGCGGGGGTGACGGGGGCCCATCGGCATGATGTGACGCAGCTGTTGCCGTTGGTGGATCGCATACCCCCGGTGGCCGGTCGGGTCGGCCGCCCGCGTCGTCGGCCGGATCGGGTGCAAGGGGATCGGGCCTATGATTCGCAAGCCCATCGGCGCGCCTTGCGTAAGCGGGGCATCGGCTCGGTGTTGGCTCGGCGAGGGCAAGCCCACGGCAGCGGCTTGGGCGTCTATCGGTGGGTGGTGGAACGAACGTTGGCATGGTTGCACCAATTCCGTCGGCTTCGAGTCCGCTGGGAGCGACGAGGTGATCTCCATGAAGCCTTTCTCGACATCGGATGTATTCTCATCTGTTGGAAGTACCTCAAAGAGTTTTGTTAGGGCCTCTAAGCCCAGGCGCGATACGCTCTCGTTGCTTGGCCGCCCCTCAGCCGATAGGGTCGGGCCTCGAAGTGCATCTACGCCCGGCCCCTGCCGCCCTCGCACAAGCCCTGGCCGCCAGCGGGCCGGCCGAGTCAGCCGCAGAAGCCGCGCACAGGCCGCCCCCCAGCAGGGCCGACGCCTTATAGCCAAGCGCGCCGCAACGCACAGCCAGGCCGCTCCAAAGACACCTACACCGCTTGACCTGACCCCCTAAAAGGCCCTTTATAGTTCCTATACATACTCGAAGAAGACGTGCTCCAGTCGATAAGACACGCGGCGTGGGGCGTCTCTGATCAGTTGGAATATCCGCGTAGAGATAGTACGCTGAGATGAAAAAAGTTTTGCTGTGCTGGGTCGGCACTACAGATTTGCGTGCCTCACAAGGAGATGATGTTGGCGAGGGTCCTATCGCACAGGTAGTGGAAGAGCTCGGGTTTGACGAGGTATTTTTGATTACAAACTACCTATCCGATGACCGTGTAACTACGTACGTCGAATGGGCAAAAAAAAGGAGCTCGACGCCGTACCGACTATATGAGGAGGAGCTTTCAAGTCCGACCCACTTTGGCGAAATTTACGAAGCTGCAGTGCGCGTTTGCACAGTGGCTTTAGGCGAACAGCGCGATCAAGTGGAATTGACTTTTCACCTTAGTCCTGGTACGCCGGCAATGGCCGCGGTGTGGGTCATCTTAGCGAAAACGCGCTTTCCCGCTGAATTGATCGAGTCTTCAAGAGAATACGGCGTTCAAACGGCATCTGTTCCCTTCGATATTTCGGCAGAATTTTTGCCCGACCTTCTGCTCAAACCCGACGAGCAGCTCCGCTCGGTCAGTGCAGAGAAACCCATAGAATCGGCAAATTTTGCAGACATACACTACCGAAGTCCGATTATGGCAAGTTTGGTCGAAAGAGCGCAGCGTGTCGCGTTTCGGAACGTTCCCGTTTTGCTCGAAGGCGAATCCGGCACCGGGAAAGAACTTTTTGCCCGCGCTATTCACCAACACAGCCCGAGAAGGGATGAGCCATTTATCGCGGTGAACTGCGGTGCAATTCCGCAATCTCTTGTGGAATCCGAACTGTTTGGACACGAAAAAGACGCGTTTACCGGCGCAAATGCCCCGCGCAAAGGTCATTTTGAGTCGGCCAATGGCGGTACGCTCTTTTTGGATGAAATCGGCGAGTTGCCCAAAGATATGCAGGTGAGATTGTTGCGCGTCCTCCAAGAAGGCGAGGTCGTCCGGCTCGGTACATCCAAACCCATCAACGTAGATGTACGCATTGTGACGGCAACAAACCGGACTCTCATTGAGGAAGTAGGCGAAGGACGATTTCGAGAGGATTTGTTTTATCGGATTGCAGTGGCCTATCTCAAATTGCCTCCCTTGCGGGACCGCCCGGGGGATTTGGGTCTGCTGATTGACCATTTGATCGAACAGATCAGTCAGGAAAGCGAGGAACAGCCTGGATATCGACGTAAAAAATTTCCCCTAACGCAAAAAATATTCTCCTAAACCACGATTGGCCGGGCAATATACGTGAGTTGCAAAACACGCTTAGACGTGCAATGGTGTGGACAGACGGCGAAATTCTCAAAAAACAAGATATTGAAGAGGCCTTCTTACCCATCTACGATAAGAGGGACGGAGATATATTGAACCGCCCATTAGGTGGGGATTTTAGCCTGCCTGATCTCATTAGCGAAGTCGCCAGACATTATCTTCAGCGTGCCGAGGAGGAATCTAAAACGAAAACAGAAGCTGCAGAACGGTTAGGATTGTCTAATCGTCAGACGTTTAACAACTGGAAAGAGAAGCACAAGGTATAGGAATTTCAAAAAAATCGACTTTTGGGTAAGGTTGGCACGAAATGTGCTTACTTATGGGGACAGCACGTTAAGACAACCACCAACCCGAAAATAGAAAGGACTGATTATGGCTAGAAGAATCCGCAGCGACGCACGGGTAGGAACAGTCGAGAAAAAGTTGGGCATTGGGAACAGTATCACGAATCCCAGTGGGCGAAATGCCCGCTCCGATAAAAAATTTGGGAGCCTGCGCAGGAGTTGGGAAAAGTCTAGCAAGAAGCGTTCTTAGGACCGCTTGGGGATCGAAACTATCCCACGAACCGGAAGGACCAAAATCAAATGAAGTGTCGTAAATCCTATATGAAAGGAGGTGATTCTATGACAAAATGGCTACCGCTTGTCTTTCAGCTAGCTATTATCGTCATAGACAACTGGCCGTCGAATCGGCGATAGCAGCTTGAACGAGCATCAGGGGACGGGGGCCTTCTTCGTCTCCCTGATAAATTTCTTGACAACTTCACGTATTTTTTATATGCTAGACAGATCCCGAATAAACCGAGTCATTTCTAAACTCAAGAGTTCATAACTTATTTGTAACTCTTTTACCAATCTGTAAGAAATCATGGCTAATTTAGATATTAAAAATATTGTTGAAACTTTTGGGAAGGGACTTGACCCTGAGAAGGACCCGTCGCTTAAAAGGTTTATGGAAAGGCTTGTGGAAAGCTTTTTAGGAGAAGTATTACAGCCTGAAAATTTCAATAAGCTCAATCAATACAATATTACATCTATCACCATTGAAAATTTCAAATGCATTGACGATGCTGTGACCATTCCCATTCGCCCCATCACCTTATTGTTTGGCAAAAACAGTGCGGGCAAATCGACGGTGTTGCAGGCACTTGACTATTACCACAAAATTTGGCAGGACCAATCTGACAAAATTGGAACCACATTATTCGGTTTGGAAATGAGTGGTGGCTATACTATCGATTTTAGAGATTTTCGTTCCTTGGTACATCGTCATGAGTTAGATCGAAAAATTCGAATCCGCGTCGAATATACCAGCGTTATTAGTGACATATCACAAAATAAATTTTATCAATGGAGCGAAATAGTAACAGGCTGTAAAGAGAAATATCCCGATAATTTAGAGTCATTATTAATTGGGTGGAGCATGAATGGTGAAGAACTGGTGCATCTCAGTTTGAAACTAGAAGAAACATATGATGATACAGTCGATGGCTCTAATGGTGAGGAATTGATTCGACAAGAAAAAGAAGATTTCCCAGAGGATTTTCCATTTGAAATATATGTAAATGCTGCTAATACTAATCAGGCTCAGAGGACTTTTATAGATCTCTACTTATCCATGCTTAATAATTCTTCGTCATTTGAATCGCAAGAATCTACAAACAGATCTGGCAGTGATCCTTTTGGTTTCGACTTTCTACATTTGGGCCCATTCCGTGAAGTGCTCCAAACGTCCGATACATCATGGAAAAAAGGACTCGCATATCTGGCCAGCCGAATGCTCAAACTATTTGGACACGAAATCCAAACGCCCGATACATCATGGGAAAAAGGACTCGCAGCTTGGAAGGTACTTTCAAGAGACCCTAAACTGGTCGAAAAAACAAACCACTATATACAAAATGTTTTGAATCTTGGATATAGTATCAATTGTCAGAAACACAACTCCACTGATCTTGGACAATGGCCTCGTCTCCATGATGAAAACAATGATATAGATGTTCGTCTCTCAGATATTGGTGTTGGCATTGCCCAAGTTATTCCCGTTATAGTCGGGGCATTAGATGACGGCCATAGCCCTAGAATCTTTGCAGTTGAACAGCCAGAACTTCATATTCATCCCGCCATTCAAGTGGCCTTGGGCGACGTGTTCATTGACAGTATAAAGAGCATAAAGAGCAGCGATTATTCTAATACTGAGGTTTTTGATAAGTTGTTTGATAAGTCTTTTTCTATGCTGGAAAATAACAATAAAAAACTCCTCGACAGAATAAAAAACCTCGATGATTCTGCTATTGATATCGGCATGATAGAAGACAAAATGATAGAAGACAAAGATATCCTTGATGTTGAAGTGTCCTTAGAAGCCGTCTGAAAACCCTCTGATGTAGCCGCATTTGAACGGGCGTACTCATCGAGCCATATTCAGGTTTCACCACAAACTCTGAACAGAAAGGCTTGTATGATGAGTACACCGCGTATGCAATATGCCACCGATCTAACCGATTGCTGCCCGCGCCGCGCTGGCGGCTTCACGGTCCGGGTCGGCCGCCGCGGGATCGACGCCAGCTTGTCAACGGCCTTTTGTATTTGAACAAGACGGGGTGTCCTTGGGCGTTGTTGCCTGCTTGTTTTGGGCCGTGGAAAACGGTGTATGATTACTTTCGTCGCTGGAGCCTGCAAGGGGTCTGGCCGCTGGTGTTGGATCGGCTGACTAAGAGGGAGCGCCGCCAGAGCGGCCGGGCTGCGATGCCGTCGGCTGGCGTAGTCGATAGTCAGACGATTAAGACCGCAACGCATGGTAAAACAACCGGTTATGACGCCGGCAAAAAGATCAAAGGCCGCAAACGGCATCTGTTGGTGGACCCGTCGGGTTTGCTTCGACAGGTGGTGGTCACCGCCGCCGATGTCGAGGATCGAGAGGGTTTGAAGCAGGTGTTGACCCGCTTGAAGGCCGCCGGCGTGGCTCGGTTACGCAAGCTGTGGGTTGATGGCGGCTACCAAGGCGAGGCCATCCGAACGTGGGTGGCCAACCAAAAAAAGACGCACAAAATAGACTTGGAAGTCGTCGCCAAACAAGGCTCCGGATTTACCGTAGTTAAACGCCGGTGGGTCGTCGAGCGCACGTTTGCGTGGTTGATGAATTTTCGCCGACATGCCCGAGATTATGAGGTCTTGACCCGCCATAGTGAAGCCTTGATCCAGATTGCCATGATCCACTTGCTACTTAAACGAATCAAATGAAAATTAGAGTTTTCAGACGGCTTCTAACGATGATCCATGAATATGCACTGGAACCCGAACTTGTTGTAACATGGGGTGATCTTACACTCTGTGACCACTTCATTGATCAATTTGGCTTTAATCTAGACGGCGAAGTAACTGGCCGCGTGGTAGCTCAATACCCTGAGGATTGGGCTAAAAAAGTTCGTGACACACTCACAGAAACTCCGCTTACGCCTGTACAGAAAACACGCGTAGTGGAATTGTTGAAGTATATGATGGAGAAAAGACAACCAAAAGTCGTCCGTTCTTATACTTCTATATTTTGGGATCCAAAAAAACCATGGCTTGAAAATGCTGAAGAGGAGAACATTAGTCGTCCTTTTCACGCGATTCTTGCCAGCGACAATCCAAGAGAAAACCCACGCGTGATACTCGGAAACAGTGTATTCCCCATAGATCCTAGAAATCAACGACCTCCACTTTGGCGCGTGTCTCGTGAAAAACCGGTACCTAGGACTGCGGCTTTGATCGCAACACACCTCGAGCCAATGCTGCGTTGTGCAACGCGAATCCTTTTTGTTGATCCACATTTTCGTGCACGACCCCCGAGATGGCAGGAGCCTTTAAGAAGATTTCTAAAAATCATTTGCGACGGTAGCCGTGAGGTCACACTCGAATACCACGTCTCAGCCTGCTACAGAGAAGCACCGACTTGGTACAAATTTCTCGATGAATGCAAACAGGCCCTCCCGTGTCTCATTCCTCGTGGTTTCACGCTTACTATTCGCCGTTGGAAGGATTGGGATGTTGATGAGGAACTTCATGACCGCTATATCCTCACCGATATCGGTGGCGTAGCGATTCCTAAAGGTCTCAGCGAAAAAGGCCGAGACACAATTGATATCTTACGTTTAAGCATCGAAACTTGGCAGCAACGATTAGAAAATTACGGTTATTACTATTACGACGCTCCTGCTTTTTCCGTATCAAAGCCAAAACCTCCTGCATTTGATCCAGGTGATCCCGCAGAAACAGTAACTATCTCCGGCTGTTGTGATGCATGAGTGTTCACCACCTCATCCCCGAAACGGATTCTCCTCCCCCTCAGCCCGGTGCCGATAGAGCGGCTTGACCGCCTCCGGCAGGGCTTCGTAGGCCTCTCTCGGCACAATCGCATTGTTGCGCCCCCCAAATTCCACGCTCAACCACCACGGACAATAGCGCGTGATGATCGCCACCCTCGGCTCCGGGCTGGGATTCGCCGCGGTCGAATGCCATATCCGGCTGTCCATCACCAGCGCACTGCCAGCCGGGCTGACGACCTGGATCTCCCCGCGAATCGGCTTGAACTGATCGATCCGCTCTTCCAGCCCTTCGGGCGTCTGGTGCATCCGCGTGGTTGAGCGGGTCGCGGTGGCTGCGCGGTACCACCCACGTCCCGCCCGTTTCTGGGCCAAACGGCGACAGCATCCACAGCACCGATAGCTGCATGGTCGCGTCTGGGAAGGGCTGAGCCACCCGGCCAGCGAGGTCCCTGTCGGTCAGGTCGTGTGGCCAATCCGAGTGGAAGCCGCGCCAGTCCAAGTCCTCGCGGTTGGGTGCTTGCGTTTTAAACTCAGTCTGTGCGATCCGCACGTGCCCCCCAAAAACCACCTGCGCCACCCCCAACAAACGCTCGTCGCCCAAATAGGGCGCAAACTCCGGCAAATACGCGATCAGGCAAACGCCCGGCTCGCTGTTGGGGCTTCACCCGCAAGCGCGTCCCACAGCCCTGGGACGCCCGCGATGGGCGCGGGGTGGCCGTGGCGGCGGGGGATGAGGGTGCGTCTGCACCATCCGGGCGGGGCGCAGACGCGGCGCCTGCTCTACCTCAAGTAGGCAGCGCATCTAGATCAGGGCCAGCGCCGGAGAGGAAGTTGAAGAAATACAACCTCGCCAGAGACTGAACCGGACGCCGGCGTTCGTCAACCGACCCTTGGCATCTATGGAAGGAGACATTCCCATGGACTGGACAGGTATCCGACCCGGCGGGCGACCGCGGGGTTTTCAGCACAAGCATTCACTCCCTCCGGCGAGGGCGTGCGTTCAGCGCCTTGATTGAGGGCCAAAAAAGTGTCTTATTTTACCCATACTCCAGCATCGATGTTGTTCCTGACCCTAGCGGGAAGATTGGGAACAAAGGAAGAACATGTATGTTTAATCTGCGTCTCAGTTTAGTCGTCTTGGCTGCCATCTGTATCACGAATCAATTATCGCTGGTTTCCCTAGCCCGTGCGGTTGTGCAGGACGATTCTGACAGGATTTTTCAACTTGAAGAAACTGTCGTCACCGCGGAGCGGATGGAAAACTCGCTTCTTGCATCTACCGCTGCTGTGTCGGTGCGTACCAGCGCCGAGATGGAGTTCCTGCCACTAAAAAACCTCGCCGCTGCGCTGGAGATGTTGGCAACGCTGCGCGGTTTTTACGGTGGTGGCGAAGCAGAGTATCTGCTTGTTATGATAGATGGAAGGCCAATCAATGAGCTTAAGAAAGGGTTGATGAATTGGAATGCCATTCCGCTTGCAAGTAAAGGTTGAGGGCGAGGGCATCGAGATCCAAACGCTGCGCACGGCCGGACACGCCCGGACTTATGAATCACACCGGTATGGTACGGCCTGAAGGTAGCCAAATCAACCAGAAAATGGGCTCCCCTAGCCGCAGAGCACTGGATGGGCCCGCCAGACTGGCCTGCTGAAATTAATCAGGGGAGCCGGCCCGGTCGCTGGACTACGGATGACGAGCCGGCCTCGGCCAACCTTGCCCCCATAGACAAAAGTTACACATATTCTAGAGATCTCAGGACGGAGTCTGTAGAAATGAAAGTCACTGAAGTCAAAGTTCTGTCTGCTGACCGCTTCAACTACGTCAAGGTTGAGACCGACGAAGGAATCCACGGCATCGGAGAGTTGCACCCGGCGTCAGGCACAGGCGGCATACCGTTCTTGCCGAAGGCTGGAGTCCAGTATTGCGCCGAGTATCTCACCGGCAAAGACCCACTACACATCGAAAAGCATTGGCAGCACATGTTTCGTCGCTGCCTCTTCCGGGGTGGTTCGGATGTAATGGCCGCCATCGGCGCAATCGACATCGCGCTCTGGGACATCAAGGGCAAGGCGTACGGCAAGCCCGTCTACGAACTGCTCGGTGGGCCAACCCGAGACAAGATCAGGCTCTACACACACCTTGGCGGCTCAACGCCGGACGAGCTGGCAGAGCAGGCCAAGGCGCGGGTTGCCGAGGGCTTCACCGCCGTGCGGCTCTACCCGTTCGGCGACTTCAGTCCATCCGATTTCGAAGAGGGTCTAAGCCTTGAGGACATGAGCTTCACCGGCATGCAGCGTAACGCCGTGGAGCGAGTTGGCGCAGTCCGAGACGCCGTCGGCCCGGACATCGATGTGATGATCGACGTTGTGAACCGGTTGACTCCGGCTGAGGCCATCGCCGTCGGCCGTGCGCTGGAAAAATTAAACCTCTACTTCTTCGAGGATCCGATAGAGCCGGAGAATATGGACCAGTGGGAGCACGTGGCAGCGAATGTGCCAATGCCACTGGCGATGGGTGAGCGGCTCTACACCATCTACCAGTTCCTGGACCTGCTAAACCACAAGGGCGCGGCGTTCGTGCGGCCTGACCTTTCGCTGGCGGGCGGGATCACGAACATCAAGAAGATCGCTGCCATCGCCGAGGCGAATTACGTCGGCGTAGTGCCACACAACCCGCTTTCCGCGGTGCTGACGGCAGGGTGTGTACATCTCGATGCGGCGACGCACAACGTCCCGGTTCAGGAGTATCCCCATGACGATGCCAGCGGCGCGAAGGCGGACCTGGTAGACGAACCTATGAAGCGAGAGGGCGGCTACCTGTTAGTGCCGGACCGCCCGGGCATCGGAATCGAACTCAACGAAGAGGCGTTCGCCAGGTACCCGCCGTTGCCGTACCACCGCCCGGCACTGACTAACCCCGACGGGAGCCTGCGGGAATATTAGCGCCGATGGTATAGGCGGAGCAATTCCGTGGGCAGCCTGAGGACGGAAGCAGACGACATAAGCCCTTTTATCATTCATGGTGCCGAAGGTGGGACTCGAACCCACACGGAGTTGCCCCCACTGGATTTTGAATCCAGCGCGTCTACCAGTTCCGCCACTTCGGCCCCTCGAGTCCCCAAAAAATACACCCCACGACCCTTTCTGTAAACCCTCAGACCTCTTCCTCCCGCCGCTCGGATTTGGGCAAACCCAGGATCTCCGAGTAGACCACGGCCTGGCGCGCCTTCTCGGGATCCAGCTTCCAGCTCCTTTTCCGGCGCTGCTTCCCGGTCCGGGCCTGCTCCTCCTGCTCCCGGGCCACCCTTTCGCGCACCAGCTTGTCCACCCGCTGCCGCGGCTGCACTTCCCGGGCCTGATGCTCCAACTCCTGGACCTTCTGCTGCATCTCCAGGGCGTGTTGTTCGGCGCTCCGGGCCTCCTGCTCCACCTCCCCGGAGCGCTCCGCTTGGGCGCGGCGCGGCTTTTTGGGTTCCAGGTCGAAAGGATCCATGGGAAAGGGCCAGCCCCCCATTTCCTCCTCTTCCTCCTCCTCGACCTCCCGTTGCTGCTGGCGGGACTGGGATTGCTGCGGCGCCGTCTTCTGCTGGGCCCGTTGTTTGCGCTTGCGGCGCTCCATCAGGGCCGAGAACAGACTGAAAAGAACGAAGAGGACTAATATTAGTTGTTCCATTTAACCCTGCTTACGAGCGGTCGTTGTCGTCCGCGGAAGCGTCCGAGATCGAATCCCGCATCCCGGTATCCGCCTGGATATTGCGCATCCGGTAGTAGTCCATGATCCCCAGGTTGCCGCTGCGGAAGGCCTCGGCCATGGCCCGCGGCACCTCGGCCTCGGCCTCCTTGACCCGCGCCGTCATCTCCTCCACCAACGCCGTCATCTCCTGCTCCCGCGCCTGCGCCATGGCCCGCCGCTCCTCGGCCTTGGCCTGCGCGATCTTCAGATCCGCATCCGCCTGGTCCGTCTGCAGCTTGGCGCCGATGTTATCGCCTACGTCCACATCGGCGATGTCGATCGACAGGATCTCGAAGGCCGTGCCTGAGTCCAGCCCCTTGTCCAGCACCGTCTTGGAAATCACGTCCGGATTCTCCAGCACCTGCTTGTGGGTGTCCGCCGAACCGATCGAGGTCACGATGCCCTCGCCCACCCGGGCGATGATGGTCTCCTCGCCGGCGCCGCCCACCAGCCGGTCGATGTTGGCCCGCACCGTCACCCGGCAGGTGGCCTTGACCTGGATTCCGTCCTTGGCCACCGCCGCGATCAGCGGGGTGTTGATCACCTTGGGGTTGACGCTGACCTTGACCGCGTCGAGCACGTCTCGGCCGGCCAGATCAATGCTGGCGGAACGCTCGAAGGTGAGGGGGATGTTGGCCTTGTCGGCCGAGATGAGGGCCAGGATCACGGCGTCGACATTGCCGCCGGCCAGGAAGTGGGCTTCCATGCGGTCCAGGTCCACGTCCAGGCCGGCCTTGTTGGCGCTGATCTTGGGCCGCACGATGACCTTGGGCGGTACCTTGCGCAGGCGCATGCCCACCAGATCCTTGAAGATGGCCACCTTGACCCCGGCGAAGTAGGCGCTGATCCACAGCCCTATGGGTACAAAGTAGGTGAACAGGGCCAGAAAGATGATGATCGCGAAAAGGATCAGCAGGAGAAAAATAACTGAAGGCATGGTTTCACCCTTCTTTTAAAAGTGGAAGAGTCCTTATACTCCGTTTTCACTACAGCGCTGCACCACCACCCGATTCCCCGCCACCTCCAGGACCGCCACCTCCTCACCGGTCTGCACGAAATCCCCTTCGGTGACCACGTCCACGATCTCCTGACCGATCTGCACGCGCCCGGCCGGTCGCAAAGGCGTCAGGACTGCACCCCGGGCTCCCACCAGCTTCTCCATACCCGGCCGCGACGAATCATAGCCCTGATCCCGGGTGGTCTCGCTCTCCAGCATCAGCCGCTGCCAGACGCGATTGCGCACCAGCAACCACACCATCACCACCGTGCCCGCCAGTCCCAGGGCACCGACCCCCACGGCGTGGAGCGGGCCCACCTGATAGGCCACGAACACCCCGGTGCACACCGTCAAAAAACCAACGACGCCAAAAATGTTGAACCCTGGAATGACAAAAATTTCCAGGAGGATCAGCACAAAACCCAAAACCAGCAGACCGAGGGCATAGAGCAACTCCGGACTAAGAAAACTCATACCGGCCTCACTACCACCCGGCTGCCCCGGGCCTCGACGATCTTGATCCGGGTATGCTCCTCGATGAACTCCCCCTCGGCGATGATGTCCAGCCGCTTGCCCTCGAACGATCCCACCCCCACCGGCCGCAAATCGCTCACGGCCACCCCCTCCAGGCCGACCAGTTCCTGGTCTTTTTCCCGCGGCGCCGAAACATACCCCTCGGACGCCCGGGTTTCGCTCCGCAGGATCAGGCGGTTGAAAGCAGCAAACCTGGGTAGGGCGCGCAGGAAGGCCACGGATAGCACAAAGGCGCCGATCATGGACCCGGCCAACACCCCCACCTTCTCGGAGATCTCCGCCACGTTCCACAACTCGAAATCCGGACCGGGATCGCCCAGCTGACTCATCAGCAAACTCGCCCCCATCAGCAGGATGCCGACCAGCCCCACCACCCCGAAGCCCGGAATCACTGCGATTTCCACCACCAGCAGGGCCAGCCCCACCACAAAGATCAACAACTCGCTCCACTCGGCCAACCGGACCACCAGGTGGCTGCCGAAGAACAACCCCAGAGCGATCAGGGCCAGGGTGCCCCCCAGACCCCAGCCCGGGGTGCGAACCTCGGCGATCAATCCGAACATGGCCACGGCCAGGAGGATGGAGGTGACGATCGGGTGGGTCAGAAAGCGCAGGGTGTGCTCGGCCCAGTTCATCCCGGCGGGCACCACTTCGATCCCCGTCAGATCGTAGATCTGCAGCAAATCTTCCAGGGTCTCGGCCGTCTCGTCGGCCATCTGGTAGTGCAGGGCCTGCTCCGTGGTCAGGGTGGCCGGCCGCCCCACCTCCGGGCTGAAGCCGGGGATGTCGATTTGTTCGTCCACCATGGCCTCGGCCTTCTTGGGGTCTCGGCCGGTGCGCTCGGCCGTGGCCCGCATCTCGGCCTTGAAATAGGAGATGACCTTGTCGCTGGCCTTGGTCCCCGAAGCGTCCACGGCCGTGGCCGCCCCGATTGACGAGGCCCGGGTCATGACGATTTTGTCGCACGCCAGCGAAATCAGGGCTCCGGCCGAAATAGCCCGCTTGTTGACAAAGGCGATGGTCATGGCCTTGGTGTCGAGGATGGCATCGCGGATCACCGTGGCCGCATCCACCCGGCCGCCAAAGGTGTCGATCTCAAAGACGATCACCTCCACCCCTTGCTCGTCGGCCTCCTCGACCACCCGCTCCACAAAGGCGGCAATCCCCGGATCGATCATGCCCTCCAGCTTCATATCCACGTGGTAGAGGGTCCTGGCCTGCACCCCCGCCGGCAACAACACAAGGGCCGTAAACCATACTGGATAAAACCTTTTCTTCACTTCCCTTTACCTCCTGACTCTCCTCATAAGTATAGTACTCCATAAAGATTGCTTTTGTCAATGTCCATTTGACGCTTCCTGTCAATCGAGCTATTTTCTGCTCGATTGACCAGTTACCGAAAGGAATGGCATGGAGGAAAACAATCCGATGGATCTCCTCCTCAAAGGCGGCCGCCTCCTCGACCCTGCCAACCACATCGACACCGTGTCCGACATCGGCATCCAGGACGGCAAAATCGCCCGCGTCGAAGCAGATATCCCGGCCAGCCAGGCCCTCCACACCATCGACGTCAGCGGCCTCCTGGTCACACCCGGCCTCATCGACATGCACCTCCACGCCTACTGGACCCGCCGGCTGGTGCCGGGGGCCTGGTCCGACTCCCTCCATCCCGACGCCCACTTTCTCAAGGAAGGCGTGACCACCTGCGTCGACACCGGCACTGCCGGCGGGCGGGAACTCGACCACTTCCGGGAGAGCGTCATCGACCCATCCACCATCCGCGTCCTGGCCTACGTCAACATCGCCGGCGCTGGCATGGGCGCCCCCGAACAGGAGGTCGCCGGCTTCGATCCCCAACGCACCGCCCAGGCCGCCACCGTCCACCAGGAGGTGGTGGTGGGCATCAAGAGCGCCCACTACTGGACCAGTCCTTTCGACCAGGACCACCCGCCTTGGGCCTCGGCGGAAAAGGCCGTGGAGGCCGGGGACTTGTGTGGGATGCCGGTCATGATCGACTTCGCCCAGCGCCTCCCCGAGCGCCCCTACTCCACCCTGCTGCTCGAAAAGCTGCGGCCCGGCGATATCCACACCCACGTGTACGCCAAGCACACCCCGGTCCTGGACCAGGACGGCACGGTCTTCGACTACATGTACCAGGCGCGCGAGCGCGGCATCCACTTCGACCTGGGCCACGGGGCTGCCAGCTTCTGGTTTCGCAACGGGGCCCGCGCCATTGCCCAGGGTTTTCCGCCCGACTCCATCAGCACCGATCTGCACCTGGCCAATATCCGCGGCCACGTCAACACCATGCTGGACGTCATGTCCAAGTGCCTGGCCATGGACATGCCACTCCAGGAGGTGATCTACCGCTCCACCGTGGCCCCGGCGCAGGCCATCCACCGGCCCGAGTTGGGCACCCTGAGTCCGGGCGCCGAAGCCGATGTGGCCGTGCTGGAGTTGCGCTCGGGGGCGTTTTCCTTTCGCGACTGCGGCTGGGCCCGGATCGACGGCCGCCAGCGCCTGGAGTGTGTTTTGACCCTGCGCCGGGGAGAGGTGGTGTGGGACCGCCACGCTCTCACCTGCCCCCACTGGGAAGAGGCCGAACCAGGCTACTGGGAATCTGGAGCCACCCAGCGCCTGTGGCGCCCCAACTGAGCCGCGGTTTTCCCGTGAAAGAAGCCCCCGCCACTCTCGAGGTTAAAACCATGGACCTGACCTACCGCCCCCGCCGCCTGCGCCGCAGCGCAAGTATCCGCAGCCTGGTGCGGGAAACCTTCCTCCGCCCCGAAGAATTCATCTACCCTATGTTTGTGATGGACGGCCAGGGGGTGCGCGAGCCCATCGACTCCATGCCCGGCCAGCACCGCTTCTCCGTCGACGAACTGGTCCGGGAGTGCGCCCGGCTCGCGCCCCTGGGCATCGGTGCCGTGAACCTCTTCGGCTACTGTGAGGACAAGGACGACCAGGCCACCCAGGCCTACAACCCCGAGGGCCTGATCCAGCGCGCCGTGGCCGCCCTCAAAGCCGAGCTGCCCGAGCTGTGCGTGCAGACCGACGTGGCCCTGGACCCCTACACCGAGCACGGCCACGACGGCCTGGTGGTAGACGGCGAAGTGGTCAACGACGAGAGCGTGGAGGTGCTGAGCAAGATGGCGGTGTCCCACGCCCGCGCCGGGGTCGACTGGGTGGCCCCCTCGGACATGATGGACGGCCGCGTCGGCGCCATCCGCCGGGCCCTGGACCAGGCCGGCTACCCCAACGTCGGCATCCTGGCCTATTCCGCCAAGTACGCCTCCTGCTTTTACGGCCCCTTCCGCGGCGCCCTCAAATCCGCCCCCAAAAAGGGCGATAAGAAGACCTACCAGATGGACCCGGCCAACCAGCGCGAGGCCCTGCGCGAGATCGCCCTGGACATCGAGGAGGGCGCCGACGTGGTCATGGTAAAGCCGGCCCTGCCCTACCTGGATGTGATCGCCCGGGCGCGCCGGGAATTCGACGTGCCCATCGCCGCCTACAATGTCTCCGGCGAGTACGGCATGATCCTGGCCGCAGCCGCAAAGGGCTGGGTGGACCGCGAACGCGCCATATTCGAAGTCCTCACTGCCATCAAGCGGGCCGGCGCCGACATGATCCTGACCTACTTCGCCCCGGAAGCGGCCCGCCTGCTGCAAGACCTGCAATAAAGGAAAGGAAATAAAGGTGCTGAGCCCGGAACAAAAAAAACACCTGGACCAGCGCGGCTTCGCGCTCCTAAAGGGGATCCTGTCCCCGGACGAGACCAATGCCCTGCGCGAACGCGCCGTGGCCTTGGCCCGGGAAGAAAAGGCCGCGGGCAGGGGTTTCACCTACCTGGACGACAAGGCCCAGCGGGTGTGGAACCTGGTGAACAAGGGCGAGATCTTCGAGCAGGCCATCCAGCGCCCGGAGGTGCTGGGGCCCATGGAGTACCTCCTGGGAGAGGATCTCACCCTGAGTTCCTTCACGGTCAACATCATCGGTCCGGGCGCCCCGGCCAGCCACCTCCACCTCGACCTGCCCCTGGCCCGCCTGCCCCTGCCCCGCCCCAGCTTTGCCCTGTGCGCCAACAGCATGTGGATCCTGGACGACTTCACCCTCGAGAATGGAGCCACCTGCTGTGTGTCCGGTAGCCACCTCCGGCTCGAGGAAATGCCCGAGCCGGAAGGGATCTACCCGGAGGCCTTGCAGATCGAGGCCCCCAGGGGGTCCATCATGATTATGAACGGCGGGGTGTGGCACTCTTCCGGCGCCAACCGCACCGAGCGCGAGCGCGTGGCCCTGCTCGGGTTTTTCTGCCGTTCCATCCTCAAGCCGCAGCAGGACCACCTGAAGATCGTCGCGCCGGAAGTGGTTGCCCGCGCCACGCCCAAACTGAAGCAGCTTCTGGGCTGCGACTCCCAGCCCCAAACCCATGCCTGAAAAGCATGGGCAAACACCGGCCGCAAAAAGTAGCACCCACTCAACTCATTGATTCGGTAGTCAGAAAAAGCATTTGTCATCATGTATAATCAAACTTGAATTCAACTCGTAAGTGCAATCGCTTGGGTAGCTGGCAGAGAAAAGGCCAACTGGTATATTTCCCATGGCCGTTTCAAACGCAGCTCCCGACGGAGGCGCTTATGGGAACGTATCACCCGTTGACCGAGTATCAAAGATACCAAATTTACGCCCTGAAGAAAGCCGGGCATGATCAGCAGCGCATCGCCGCAACGCTGGAGGTATCACCCTCGACGAGGGCCGCCGGCGCTACTTGGCCGCCTTCAACCAACGGATGCCCCGCGGCACCACCCGGTTCTATCCGGAGGCGGTCCTCTATGACGGGTTGACGCTTAATATTACTTTGTCGATTAGGAGTGCTGGTCCCATAAATCCCTATTTTTCAGCAGATTACCGAAAGGCTTGAAAGCGATCTGTTTGGGGTAATGCGCTGTTTCTTCGGACCTTACAGCACAAATCCTGAATCGGACCCACCCGCCACGCATACACCGCTGGGCCTGCTGGCTTGGCCCCCCCTGTGGGCGCTGCTGATGGGCGAGCACCTCCATCAGATCAACCCCATCCAACGCAAAAACCATGGGCGCCGAGCCATCCGTCTGTTTCGACGGGGCTTAGACCAACTC
The DNA here is from genome assembly GCA_965219385.1 of Candidatus Latescibacterota bacterium. Classification (GTDB taxonomy): domain Bacteria; phylum Latescibacterota; class UBA2968; order UBA8231; family UBA8231; genus CBDCNM01. The sequence goes on from CBDCNM010000002.1 coordinate 1,303,725, forward strand.
ACACACCAGGCACGAGACCGACTTAAAGAGACGCAATACTGTGGTCCACTTTTACTGTACTTAGGGCCGGGAGTGAAGCTCGAAGACCTTCAGCCTGAGGCCGCGATACGCGGCATTCTCGCCGACGGCCTCGTCGTGGTCGTATGCAGTGGTTTGGCGCCGAGGCCCTCACGCACGCTGAGGAGAGTTACAGGCTCGCCACCCAGCATAGCCTGACCGCCTTGGGAGAGCAGGTCAAGTGGATCCGCTTAGACTCCGAAAGGTCACCGGAAACGGATGATCGCGCAAGGCCAAAACATTAGACCGATGTAAGGCCGTGCCTTGCTCGCGACAATTGGTCTTTGGAATCGGAGCGACTTCAGACGAATTTCCAGTCAATGGCGATTAATCGCCGTGCCTGCTGTCATTCTGATCGAAGAGAAGAATCCGTCGTGATGACTCGGTTAAGATCCCTCGCTTAGCTTCGGATCACTCGCGCAGAGTCGTGGTCTTTGGTTTTTTGGGGATGAGGTGAAAAATCGAGTCGTGGTGGCCTATGTCCAAAGCGGCCATCGAGACATGCAAAAATCGGATAGCTGAGAAGTTCGCGGTTCAATGTCGGGAGCCTTGAATGAATTGTTTCTCAACTGGATTTCTGCAAGCAACTCTTTGGTGGTCGCAAATGTCGACTTCTTGTAAGAGGCCGTCTGAAAACTCTTGATGTAGCCCGTATTTGAATCGGCGTACTCATCGGGCCATATTCAGGTTTCACCACAAAATCTGAATAGAAAGGCCCCTATGATGAGTACGCCTGCCGACGAATATGCCACCGATCTAACCGATGCGCAATGGCGTCTAATCAAGCCGTTACTACCCGCCTCGACGTGGCCTCCTGGCGGGCCGGGCCGCCCGCGGCGGGATCCACGCCAGATCATCAATGGTCTTTTGTATCTGACCAAGACCGGCTGTCCTTGGGCTTTGTTACCCGCGAGTTTGGGGCCGTGGAAAACGGTGTATGACTACTTTCGCCGCTGGAGCCTACAAGGGGTCTGGCCGCCGATATTGGATCGACTCACCCAGCGGGAACGCCGCCGGCAGGGTCGGCTATTGACCCCGTCGGCCGGCGGGGTCGATAGCCAGACCATCAAGACGGCAACCCAAGGAGAAACAATCGGTTATGACGCCGGCAAAAAGATCAAAGGACGCAAACGTCACCTGTGGGTAGATACCTTGGGATGGATCCGGCCGGTGGAAGTCACCGCCGCCGATGTGGGCGATCGGGACGGCTTGAAGCGGGTGTTGACCCGCTATGTTGCGCCCGGCGTACCTAGGCTACGTAAGCTGTGGGTCGATGGCGGCTATGCGGGAGCCGATCTCAAAGGGTGGGTAGCCGACTTAAAAAAGACGCATAAGATCGACTTGGAAGTCGTCGCTAAACAAGGAAATGGATTTACACCGCTCAAACGACGGTGGGTGGTCGAACGAACCTTTGCGTGGTTGATGAACGTTCGTCGGCATGCCCGAGATTATGAAGTGTTGACCCGCCACAGCGAAGCGTTGATTCAGATCGCCATGATTTACTTGCTACTCAAACGACTCGCTTAGAATAAACATGGTTTTCAGACGGCCTCTAAAGATTCTCGCCTGACACCTTCTCTTCTGGCGTCTTATTCTTGCAGGCACCGTTGATGGCACTTTCAAGCAATGTGAGGTTGCCGAGCTGGTGCATTTTGGTTAGGTAGTCTTCGGTAGTTTCAAATCCACGATTCGGAAAATCAAATGTAGGTTCGCGAGCGAAGATATGTTCGACTTCTGGTTTTAACTCTTGAATCCGAATTAGTGCCGCCAAGTCGTATCGCGGTTTGCCCTGCTGGTTGAGAATTGCTTCATCCCGCTCGATGAAAATATGTTTGAGAGCTCGGTTGCCGTAAACGTCTTGCCCCAATCTCATACGAAATTCAGTGTCGTGCATGAAATTTTTAACAAACTCAAGAAGTTGATTTTTGATTTGCTCCGGTGTAAGCGTTGTGGCATCAGGCTTCCGAGAAAGAATAAAGGTTCCGATGTAATGACCCGTGTCAGTATCAATTGCCTCTTGAAGATCTTCAAAGAGGTCGTCGATATTGGATTGTTTCCAGGCATAATCGCGCTGGTACTTTGGGATGGCAAAGTAGTTTTGAGTAAAATTTTTTCGAGGGTGGTTTTTTCCATAGTTAGCGTCGCTCACTTTATACGGCGTTACTGGTTGTAACGACTGACCTTCTATTCATCAATCTCTGCTTTTCTGGACTTCCTTAGATCAATACTGAGATTTCTCTGAGAAGCGTTTTTAAAATTCCTCGTGCCGTCTCCTTGCGCGAAAAAAAGAACTTGGGACCGGGTTTGCCGTCCACAGCCCCCTCGGTAACGGAAGGTCGTAGGCGCAAAACGCGAAAGCGCGACCCCTTTTAAACCAAGAGGTCGCGCTCGCGAGAAATGGTGGAGGCGGCGGGAATTGAACCCGCGTCCGAAAATGGTTCTGCCCTAATATACTACGTGCGTAGTCGATCCTTTAGTCTCATTTTCTACGGCTCCGACCGACAGGATCCGCAGAAAACCAGTTCGGTAAGTTTCGCCGAATTCCCCCGAACAAAAAAAATCGACTAGCCTGCTAAGCGTGTCACCAGGGCCGACTTCGCAGGCTTCGTCGGCCCCAGTGGACCGCCTAATTAGGCGGCCAGAGCATAACCGTTATCAGCGTCGGTTAAATTTAGTTCCCGTGGATTAACGAGGTTGTCGGGGACCTCGGCACGCAATCCTGGCTTCTCCATCCCCGTCGAACCCAGATCGCCCCCACTGGTAGAAGATTGGATACTCAATTGAGAATATAGTCGGCAGACCCCTCCGTGTCAATCGAGACCCGTCTGCCCGAACAGAATTTATCACGGCGGGGAAGAAGATTGCAATCTTTGAGTTTACTCTCTCCTGATCTGCGCCACATCCCGCACCGCCCCCTGCGCCGCACTGGTGGTCAGGGCCGCGTACGCCTGCAGAGCCTGCGACACGTAGCGCCTGCGCTTCAAGGGTTGGTACGGGTCCGGCCCCAGCCCCTCTATGCGCTGCCGCCTTTGCGCCAGCTCCGCAGTTGTAACCAGCACGTCGATCTTCCGACCGGGGATGTCGATCCGCACCGCGTCCCCCTCCTCGATCAGGGCGATGGCCCCGCCCTCGGCCGCCTCGGGCGAGACGTGGCCGATGGACAGACCGCTGGTGCCGCCGCTGAAACGCCCGTCCGTCAACAAAGCACAGGTCTTGCCCAGATGCTTGGACTTGATGTAGGAAGTCGGGTAGAGCATCTCCTGCATGCCCGGCCCGCCCTTGGGCCCCTCGTAGCGGATCACCACCACATCCCCTTCCCGCACCCGATCTCCCAGGATGCCCTCGCAGGCCGCCTCCTGGGACTCGAAGACCCGGGCCGGTCCCTCAAAGCCCCAGATGGACTCGTCCACCCCCGCGGTCTTCACGATGCAGCCCTCCTCGGCGATGTTGCCGTAGAGCACGGCCAGCCCTCCGTCCCTGGAGTAGGCGTGCTCCAGCGAGCGGATGCAGCCGTTTTCCGGATCCAGGTCGGGCTCGTCGTAGTACTGGTCTTGCGAGAAGGCATCCTTGGTGCGCACATTGCCCGGGGCCGCCATGCAGCGCTTGCGGGCGAACTCGGTCAGCTTGTCCATGTCGCCGCGGATGTGGTTCTTCTCGATCATCTCGCCCAGGGTATCCCCGGTGACCGTGCGCGCTTCCGGGTGGATCTTGCCCTCCTTCAGCAACTCGCCCAGGATGCTCGGGATACCGCCGGCCCGGGCCACGTCCTCCACGTGGAACTGCTCGGTGGAGGGCGCCACCTTGCAGATGCAGGGCACCTCTTGCGACAGCCGGTCGATGTCGGCCATCTTGAAGTCCACCCCGGCCTCCTGGGCCATGGCCAGCAGGTGAAGCACGGTATTGGTTGAGCCGCCCATGGCAATGTCCAGGGTTATGGCGTTTTCAAAGGCCTCGAAGGTGGCGATGCTGCGCGGCAGCACCGAGGAGTCCCCCTCCAGGTAGTAGGCCCTGGCCATGGCCACGATGCGGCGGGCCGCCTGCTCGAACAACTGCCAGCGCAGCACGTGGGTGGCCAGGACCGTGCCGTTGCCCGGCAGGGCCAGGCCGATGGCCTCGTTGAGGCAGTTCATGCTGTTGGCCGTGAACATCCCCGAACAGGAACCGCAGGTTGGACAGGCCGAGGCCTCCATCTTTTCCACGGTCGCGTCGCTTATGCTGGGGTCGCCGGCCGCGATCATCGGGTTGATCAAATCCAGCTTGGTCTGGGCGCCGGCGATTTTGGCCTTGCCCGCTTCCATGGGACCGCCCGAGACGAAGATGGTCGGGATGTTGAGCCGCAGCGCCGCCAGCAGCATGCCCGGAGTGATCTTGTCGCAGTTGGAGATGCAGATCAAGGCATCGGCCTTGTGTCCCTGGACCATGTACTCGACGCTGTCGGCGATCAACTCGCGGCTGGGCAGGGAGTAGAGCATGCCGTCGTGGCCCATGGCAATGCCGTCGTCCACGGCAATGGTGTTGAACTCCACCCCGTAGCCGCCAAAACCGTCAATCACCTCCTTGACCTTCTGGCCGATCGGGTGCAGGTGCACGTGGCCCGGCACGAACTGAGTAAAGGAATTGGCGATGGCGATGATGGGCTTCTCAAAGTCCTCGGTCTTCATCCCCGTGGCTCGCCACAAGGCCCGGGCCCCGGCCATGCGTCGGCCCTGGGTGGTTGCGCTGCTGCGGAATCCTCTGTGCTGCATGAAGGTTTCTCCTTTGTTAAAACGCCTGACCAATGGAAAAATAGATCCTGTAATCCTGCCTTCGGTCAAATCCATCGTTGAACGCCAGGTCCAGGCGGAAGGGAATACCGATGGTGTAGCGCAGACCCAGGCCGTAACCATCCACCATACCCCTCCATTTCACCTCCTGGGTACGGCGCCACACCTGGGCTCGATCCCAGAACAACACCAGGCCGAAATCCCGGTAGCGCAAACGCAACTCGTTGCGCAGGTTGATCCCGGTGCGTCCCCCGTCCACCGCCAGGATGGCGTTGCGCTTCACCCCTCTCACGCTTCCATCGCCGCCCAATTCCTTCCAGTAGGCCCGGGGCAGGGCGCGATCCTGGCGCAGGGAAGCAATCTGTACCAGCCGCACGGCCTGAGCCCAGACCAGGTGCTTGCCGAGCGGCCGGTAGTGCCGCACCTCGAATTCCCCGTCGAGAATCCGCGTCTCCTGGCCACCCAGCTGGATGGCGTAGAGTCCTTCCAGCCGTAGATAGCTCCCCCGCGACGGCGCGATCTGGTTGTCGCGGGTATCGCGCTCGATCCCCAGTTCAAAATTCAGCGCCCTGGATTTTTCGGTCAGAATTTCTTTCCAGACCTCGTCCAGGGGAATTTGCCCGTCGCTGTAGTCCACGGATGGTATTTCGTCCAAGCCCTTGCTTTCTCCAGAATCGTCGTCCGGAAAAGGATCGTCTGGAAAAGGATCGTCCGGAAAAGGATCGTCCGGAAAAGGATCCTCACCCTCCACCGGCTCGCCCCCGTCCTGAAACGCCTCGCTTGGTGGAGTAGTATAGGTGATATGGTCGCCCATAGCGCGGGTGGCGGAACGAGTCCAGGCCACTGAAAAATCCGCTGAGTACGTCGTGGCTGTGCCGCGCTCCCAGCTCCTGGCCAGGGTGCTGTCGAGCTTCCACAGACGCTCGATCGAAGCAAAGTCGTACTCGGCCTTTAAAAGATAATCAATGGCAGTCGCCTCACCCCCGAACAACAGCAGATTCTCCACCACTGTATCGTTGGTCGTCAGCAACTCGAACTGCAGGGAATCGGCGGGATTGGCGAATCTCTGGGTATTGCCCCACTCTTCGGTGAGCCCGGCGAGCAGGGTCAGGTCGGCGTCCGAGTCGAGCAGGCCGCGCTCGGACAAATAAAGGGTAGCGCCCTGCACCGGCTGGCCCAGGCTGGCGTCGAGTCCCAGGCGAATGCCCCGGCCCAGCCAGTTGCTGTGCTGCACATTGCCGGCGATTCTGGGCTCGGTATTGTTGAGCAGGAAATTGGCTCCGAGGTGGATGTACTTCTTTTCCTGCAGACGGATCTCCACCGGCTGCAGGCTGTCCGTCCGCATGGCGGCGGGCGTGCTCAGGGTGACGGAACGGAAAAGATCGGTGTGGGCCAGGTTGCTGCGACTGCGGCGCAACTCCTCGGGATCGTAGAGATCCCCCTCCTCAAAGCTCAGGTAGCGCCGCACCAGCTCAGGCCTGGTATGCAACTGGTCCTCTTTTTCTCCCCGGCTGCCCACGATGGATATGCGCCCTAAGTACATCCGCTGTCCGGGATCGATGTGGTAGACCACCGAAGCGGTGCCGGCGACGGGGTCCAGTTCGAGTTGGTGGGCTGCCTTTGCATGGGCGTAGCCCTGGCGATTCAAGAGGGTCTGCAACTCGCGCTCCCCCTGCACCAGCTCGCCGTAGCGAAACGGCTGGCCCGGAAGGAGTTTCAGCTGTTGCCACAGCGCCGTGGTATCGGATGCCACCGCCAGATCCAGCCGCACATCCGCTACCGTCCACTGTTCCTTGCTGTCGATCTTGAAGAATATGTGCAGCCTTCCTTTCTCGTCCATCTCCAGCTTTTTGCCGAGGATCTCCATCCCCATGTAGCCTTCGCTGCGGTAGAGGTTTTCCAGGATGCGGAGATCATTGAGGAAGAGGCGGCGCTGGAAGACCTGGCCCTCCCTGGTCTGCATGGCGGCCCTCAGCTTTTTGTTCAGGATGCGTTTGCTGGGGATGTGGTTGAAGTGGATGCGGTAGACTTTATGCTCCTCGGCATCCGCCTCCCGCGGCGACACCAGGCGCTTCTCTCCCTGGGCAAAGGCCACCCCCACCCACAAAAACATGGCCAAGCAAGTCAGAAGCCGCATCAGAAGTCCTTCTTGATCCCCACCCCCAGGCCGTAGCGATTCTTCTCGCTCTGCGCCGTGCCGGTCAGGGTCAGGTAGGAGCGCAACCGGTGCTCGATGCGGAACTCGCCCAGCGACGGATCCTTGGTGACGGCCTCGTAGCGCACCCACAAAGGCAGGGGGAACTTGAAGTACTTGCCCAGGTGCACCGAGGGTTCCCCCGCGGTTTCGAGGAGGGTGCCCGAGGGCAGGAGCTGGAATTCGTCCAGTCCGATCTTCTTGACCTGGCGGCTCAATAGCAACCGTCCGGCCGTGCTGTAGAGCGCCCCTCTGTTTTCGTGTTCCAACAAGACAGCCGAGTCTCCGTAAAAGCCAAAGGCCACCAGCTTGAGCAGGTCGTTATATTCCAGCGTCGGCGGTTCGGAAGTGAACCGGGGCACCACCTCCCGAAGCGGGCCCTCCAGCGCCAGGCTGATTTCGTACTCCTCGCCCTCGAATTGCGGGTCAATGGGCTTGACGGTGGTTACAGCGCCCAGATCCAGCTCCGGGTTGAGCAGCAGGGGATCGTAGGTTAAATCCAGCAGGGAATAGGTCGGCACCAGGCGATCCAGGTTGATCCGCCCCTGGTGGAAATCGAACTCGCTGTTGAGCAGAAAAACCTTGCCTTCGATGATCCGCATTTCGCCCTGGAACAGCGGTTTGTAGAAGGTGCCGTAGACCCTGGTATTGCCCTCCAGGTCCAGGTCGGTGAGTTCGTTCTCCACGTGCATGGCGCGGATGTCCACTTCGACATCCAGCTCCATGGTCTCCAGAAATTCGTCCGGCACCGCCGGGGGCGGCGGTGGCAGGGGCGGGGCGTTCAGATCGATCAGGGGCAGGTCCACCAGGGCCCTGTCCAGGACTACCCGGCCCGCCAGCAGAGAGCCGGACGCGGTGCTGCGCATGCTCAGATCCATATCGGTCCGGGGCGCATCGAAGATATCGTCGTAGTTGTAGGGCAAATCATCGGCCTTCAGGCGCACCTCGTAGACCAGTTCGTCCAGGGCCTGCAGCTCCACAAAGCCGGAGACTTCGAGCCGGCCCTTGCCCTTCAACGGCTGGCCGATGAAGTCCCTGAACTCGCCTCGCCTCCCGGCGAATTCCAGCCGCCCCGAGGGAAAGCCGTACCCGGGCGTAACCTCAAACAGGGCAAACGCCAGGTCCGCGACATCGGCCCGTCCCTGGACCTCTACTTCCTGGTCGAAACCCCGCAACTCCAGATCCACACTGAGGGTGCCGTCGATGTCTTCCAGCTCCGGCAACAGATCCAGGAGAAGCAGCAGACTCAGGCCTTCGGAATAGGCTCGCAGGGTGCCCTCCTCCCAGCCGATTTCCCTCCTTCTCAGGTCCCAGGGCAGCCGTCCCCGCACCTGCAATTCGTCGCCGATCAGGGTGGACCAGTCCAGTTCCAGGATCCCTTCCGTGGCGGTGCCGTGGAAGCGGCCCTCCACCTCGCCCAGATCGGTCAGAGAAGCATTCAGATCCACGTCCAGCAGGGGATCGGTTCGGGTGCCGCGGAGGCGGGCCTGCAGGTCGAACTTGCCTTGCGGCAGGTCCCCCGCGCCCAGGTTTTCCAGCACCAGCAGATCCAGTTCCCGCAGATCCAGTTGCAGCTGGGAAGGTCGGGAGGCCGCCATCTGGCCTTCCAGCTCGAGGGTGCCGCCCGGGCGAAAGGCCCTGGCTTCCGGGTCGTAGACCTCCACCGCAAAACCCAGGTCGCTCATTTTCACCTGGTCGCCCTCCCGGCGGATCCGCCCTCCCGGCGGCAGCTCCAGGCGCAGCCCCTGCTTTTCCACCTGTAGCTGGCGGAACTCGAGCTGACCGTTCAGATCGGCCCACCGCAGGGAATCGGCCATCAGCAGGGCCAGGGGCACCGAGAAAGCGCCTTCGAATCCCACAACTCCGCGGGCAGAATCTGCCAGCAGGTGGGAAAGCGGCGCCTGCAGATCCAGCTGGCGGGCAACCACCCTCAGTTCCGCTTCTCCGGCGGGCGGCGTGGTCCGGCCTTGCAGCACGGGCGCCAGCGGCAGGGTCAGGTCCAGTTCCGCTTGCGGCACCTGCTCCTGCTCCAGGATCGCCTTCAGGGACAAGGTGTCGCTCAAATTCAGGTGGATCCGCAGATCGCCGAAGGTCTGGCCGGCCAGGGCGATCCGGTGCAGCTCCACGCGGCTGTGGACCAGGGGTTGGTCCAGGGTGCCCCCTACTTCCAGCCAGGCCCGCCCCCCACCTTGCAGGTCCGGGGCCAGCCGCTGCAGTTCCAGCGCCGCGATCTCGACGACCACATCCAGGCTGTCGGCGCGGGTGCTCCCCTTGATCTGTACTCCCCCCAGAGGCGTGTGCAGGTGCAGCCGCTCTACAATGGCCTGCTGCTGGCTGTAGCGCACCCGCACCGGTCCATCTCCACGCAGCCCCCACACGCCCTGGCGCAGCGCCAGGTGCTCCAGAGCCACATCCGCCTCCAGGGCTTCGGGCCGGTCGAGGCGGCCGCGGCAATCGAGGGTTCCGGATAACACTACCTGGGCCCCTGAATCCACCCCTGCGCTCTCCGGAGAGATGCGCTGAAATACCGCCTGGTCCAGCCGGACCTGGGCTCGGAAGTGTTTGAGGGTGTCCAGGAAGGCTTGCGCGGCAAACCCCTGGCCCTCGAGATGGTAGGTAGCGCGCTGCCCCTGGTATTCCAGGCGCACCTGCACAGGGCCGGTGTGCCAGTCCCTGTAGGCTGCCCCCGCCAGTTCGAATTGGGCGGAGACCTGTGCGGCCTCAGGGCTCAGGCCACCACGGCCCTGCACCTGTCCCTGGAGGGTGCCCTCCAAGTCTGGCAGCAGACGCCCCAGGGCCAGCGGGGCCACTCCGCTCACCAGGGAATCGATTTCGCCCTCGGCCAGGTCCAGGCGCAGGCGCAGAAACGCCTGATCCTCTTCCAGGGTCAGCGCCGCTTCCAGGAAGCGCTGCTCCCGCAGGTGCAAGTCCACGATCAGGGGGCCGAATTCGCGGTCCCCCCAAGGCAGGTGCGCCGTCTCCAGGCGCAACGCCAGGGAGTCTCTTTCGATCCTCCCCGTCACCTGCACCGGGTCCACCTCCCGGCCTACCATGGGCCCTGGTTCCACCACCCCCTCTACGGCCAGATCGCAGACCCCTTGTGGATCGAAAAAACCCGTGGCCTGTACATGCCCCAGGCTCGAGCGCAGGGTGGCCCTCAGGCTTTGATCGGGGCGCAGGGCCGCGCTCAGGTCAACGTCGAAAGGTCCACCCGGCAGCCCCAGCTGTTGCAGCTGCAGCGCCAGATCCGCACTGTAGCGCTGGGCGCCCAGGTGCAATCCGGCCCGGCAGGTCCCCCGCGCCACACCGCCTGTGGCATCCCCGGATATCGGGCTCAGATCCAGGCCCTCGAACCTCAAATCCGCGACCAGGCTGTCGGTCGTCGGCAGGTAGGTTGCCCGGCCCCGCACCTGCCCTCCCAGCAGATCCAGATTCAGGGTGTCCACCACGACCCGATCCGGTTCCAACCCGACGCGCCCCCTCAGACGCATCCCGCCCCACTCCACCTGCGTCGCCTGACCCTCGATTTCCACCTCCAGGCTCAGGGGCTGCAGGCCGCCCCGCACCTTTAAACCCACCTGCCCCTGCACGGCCTCTTCCCCGGTGTGCAGGTGCGCCCGGGCATCCAGCGCCGCCGGCAGGCCCGCGACCAGGTCCAGGCGACCCCTGCCCTGCAACTCGGCCTCGAAGGTATCGGCGCGGCCGGAAAAACGGAGTTCCTTCAAGGACACCCGGCGCGGTTCCAGTTCCAACCGGCTCCGCAGGCCGCCCGCGGCCCATTTCTGGCCCTGGCGCCAGACCGCCCAGTGCGGCAGGGACACCAGCAGCCCGCCCAGGCTGTCCCCCATTGCTTCGTAGCGCAGGTCCAGGTCCTCTACCAGCACCTCGAAGCCATCCGCCTGGACGAGGCGCCCGCGGCCCTGGCCGACCCGGAGCGCGGGCAGAAACTCCACGGGCAGGGAGGGCGCCAGGGCCGAATCCACCGGGGCGGCCTCGTCCGCTTTTGCCCCCAGGTGCAGGCGGAAATCGGGCCGGACCACTTCTACCGCATAGGAGAGCACGGAAAGATCCAGGCGTTCGAGCGCCAGCTCGGTTCCCGGCTGGTGGAGGCGGACCTGGTGGAACGAGGCCGTCCCCAGGAGCCGGCCGCTGGTGCCCTCGATTTCAAGGCGCCAGCCATACGCCGGGGTCAGCCGGGTGCACAGACCACCCAGGATCCAGGGGCCGGCTGGCGTGGCCAGGAACACCACTACCAGCATCGCAAGACTACCCAGGACAGGATATAGGATGCGACGGGAAGCCATCTTCCGCTTTGCTACTCGAGCTTTTTCAAATTTTTGGATGTCTGGAATACAGCGTCTGGAAGCGGGGAATAGGAAAGGGATTTAACGGTGCGGGTCAACTGGTAGACCTGCTTTTCTTCCTTGCCGCTGGGTTTGACGTAGACCTTGAGGACCGACTGCATGGAGAAGCCTTCGAGGGCCTTCATTTCGTCCACCAGTCTTTCGTAGTCTTCTATCCTGTCCCGGAGCTGCTCCAGTCCACCGCCGATGAGGGAGGGATAGGACGTCTCCCGGGCTTGCGCTTCCCGAAACTTCTGGATGTCCTGGTAGCCTGGAAAGTCTTTGGCGACCCAGGCCTGGTAGAGGTAGCGGTTTTCCCGCTGGATCTTGTTGGAATTGGGCTGGTAGTAGCGGGCGCGCATATCGGCGGCCACGCGGTGGCACAGGATGCCCTCGATGCGGGTGGTGTCGGGCATGGGCTTGACCCTGAACTTGATAACAGGCTCGTAGGGATTGATATTGGAGGCGGATTTGGCCGCCACGGGTTTGGCCGCCGGCAGTTTTTCCTGGACATAGGTCCGGGCTAGATGATCGATTTTGTACACCTGGGCCTGGTCCAACCGCAGGATGGTGCTGGAGTCGAGGAGTTGCCCCTGCTTTTCCAGAGTCTGGGCCATCTTCTTGTCGGCCTCTATCCGGCGGTGGACCTTCTGGCGCTTGCCCTTGATGTAGACCTTGTTGACCGTCTTCTGGGGCTTTGTCTGGCCCACCGCGAAACTGGAGACCTCCTCTATGTAGTGGACATCGGCCCGTCCCACCGCGGCATGGCTTAAGGCCAGCATCAATACCATCCGCAAAATCATCTTTCCACCCGATACCTTCACAAGATCCGACAGTAGTCCCGCGGTAAGCCCACCTCGATCTTGGGATGGCGCCAAAAGCTGCGAACATCCTGCGGGGAAACCCATCCCGCGGGCAACGAGATGCTTCTGTGCGGGCCCTCCTCCAGCAAGGGCCCGTCCACCCCCGGCCGACTGCCGCACACTGCTCATGATCGTCCTCCGAATTTGCTCGCACCGCTGTGTGTATTTGTACGTTACTATCAGTACTTCACGGAATCGGCAGGCGGGGCCGTGCGGGGATGGTGCCTCTGGCGTTTTATGAGGCCCAAGGCGCTCTTGCCCCGCTCCCCCTTCCTGCTGCTACACCTGCTTGCAACCCCCACCACCCTCCATAAAACGCCGCCGGCAACATCCCCGCACGGCCTTGAGGTCCAGATAGCTACGGGCATTTCGTGAAGTATTGACTATATAAGCATATACCCGGTTCCCTTGCAAGCGGGCAAGTGATTATTTTATTGGCCAGGGTTTTCACTTTTTTCTGATCTGTGTATATTTTTCCAAAGTTTAATACCCGTTAACCTCGTCGAGCCATCCGGAGGATACTTCAATGCCTTTTTTCTTTTTTGACTCTACCATGATCCTGTTGATTCCCTGCGGGATCCTGGCCCTGTACGCCCAGTACAAGGTGCGCAATACCTACAAAAAGTTCAGCCAGGTGGCTGCGGCTGCCGGCCTTTCCGGGGCCGAGACGGCGCGCCGGATCCTGGCCCAGAACAGGGTCCACGACGTGGCCGTCGAAGAGGTGCCCGGCACCCTGTCGGACCACTACGACCCCCGCGACAAGGTGGTGCGGCTGTCCACGGATATCTACCACGGCCACCACCTGGCCGGCCTGGCCGTGGCCGCCCACGAAGTCGGCCACGCCCTGCAACATGCCGGCGGTTATTTCCCCCTGCATGTGCGCCACACCATTCTGCCGGTGGCCAACCTGGGTTCGACCCTGGCCTTTCCGCTCTTCCTGGCCGGCATGTTTTTCAGCGTTCCCAGCCTGATGGATATAGGCATCCTGTTCTTTGCCGCGGCAGTGGCTTTCTCAGTCATCACCCTGCCGGTGGAGTTCAACGCCAGTTCCCGGGCCCTGACCTTGCTGGCGGAGGGGCGCTTCCTCGCTCCGCGAGAAAGCCGTCTGGCCCGCAAGGTCCTCAATGCCGCGGCCCTGACCTATGTGGCGGCTACGGCCATGGCCCTGATGCAGCTGATACGGCTGCTGATTCTGCGCGGTAGTTCGGACGAATAAAACCACCTGTTGAAGGATTTACGGAACCTTGATTTCGACTTCGTCAAAATCCCAGTTAACCGCTTCCTTTACAACAACTTACGGCTTAACCGATCACAAGTGCCTAATGCTGCCAGTCCGCTTTACTTTGGGTGACTAATACTGCGGACGGAGAAAGAGTCATGACCCAATCCTTCGAGACTAACGTTATGCCGGTTTGCGAACCCGCGCAGCGGGTTGCCCGAAGGGCCGAATGGCCCGAAGCCGGGGGCACGATGTTATTGGATGTGCTAGCCGGGTTTGGATGCCACCAGGAAGCGCCGGTTTCATCCTGATGGCGGGAATATTCTGTAGACCAGCAACTCCAGGGTTGTTCCATCCGCCTTCTTCTGGGCCTCTCTCCCGAAGACTTCACCACCGAGAGCCTCCGGTATCCTTATGCTGGCTTGGTTGCGTCGATCAACTGGGTAGGTCAGGTATTTGTAAGCCAGATTACTATCAGCCCACCGCTTTAAACCAACGATGGCTTCCTTGCCGTAACCATTTCCGTGCGCTCCCCTCTTGATCCATATTCCCAGTTCCGGCGTTTCGGGTCTCCCCTCTCCGTGAAGGCCGCAACAGCCAAGGAATTCTCCTGAATCACGTCGTGCAACGACTGCCTGATAGTTGTCTCCCGCCTTCATCCTCTCAACTGCGGCGTCGATGAAGGTGAATGTATCATCGATGATCTCACTTGGGCAGGGAGCCATGTACCGTGTGATTTCCGACGTAAACTCTCTGAATATGTCCTCGGCATGTATGCGGGAGATTGAAGATAGTCTGAGTCTTTGGGTAGCTATCTCCAACGTCAGCCAGTCAATGTCCTGGCCCTGCTTTGCAGTGAATGTACTGGACTCGTTGCACGACATTGTCATTGCTGACTCCGAAATCCTCCAAATGGGCGCCCTGGGCTTCTTGACTGGCATGTCCAATAACGTCTTCCGGTTTGCGAACCCGGAGTGAAACGGAGAGTTGCCCGATAGGGCCAAGCAGCGTATGCCGCGCGGCGCAAAACCGCTGTGTTATGAGATGTGTGTCCCGAAATTCCCTCTATAGCGGAAACAGACGGAAATTTAAATCTGCTCTGTGCCTTGTTATTGGTTTCTTTCGAGAAGAGGCCGGCGCGTCTTAGAATGATTACAATCCCAATCCAGCCAACTAACATGCATATTACTGCGAAGAGCAAAATTGAGAGTCGTATCGGACCCGGATCAGCAGCAAGAGTCGGAATGACCGGCCATAATCCTGGAAGCACTAGCAATCCGACGAATAGGGGGAGTAGGAGGATTTTGCTCTGCACCAGAACTACAATCCCAACTGAGATGCATATTGCTGCCGAGAGTATAATCAAGATCCCTGTCGGACTCAGATCTGCAGCAAAACCCAGCAAGCCAATCCCTACGTTTGACGCAAGCAATAAGACGAACAAAGAGACCTTACTCGGCATGGGGATTCTCCTTAGTTGAGAGGTTCCGATTCCAAACGGAGTGGCTAGCTTTTTGCTTCACATGTCCTCTAACGTTTTCCGGTTTGCGAACCCCGAAGGGGTTTCCCGCAGGGCCAAGGCGCGTAGCGCCGTAGCGCAACACCGATGTGTTAGCCGCCGGCCAGCGAACAGAACGTTATTCTTGTCTTTACCAACCGAAACTTTCAAAAAACTGGCCTTTCTGATAGTTTTCGAGTGCCTGCCTGACATAAGGCACCATATTGGCGGGTAAATCGTGGATAGAATGCCAAGATAGGTCATCACATTTGTCTGGCTCGGCGTTCACGATGTCTCCGCTCCATCTGGAGACGGAAAGGAAGAATGACACCCGTTCATCCTCAGCCTTCCGGTGCATAACACCGACCACTTCGATGTCCGAGGGCTGAATCTCAATACCTGCCTCCTCCTTCGCTTCCCTGATCGCCGCTGCCTTGACCTCCTCTTTGCCATCGATGTGCCCAGCAATCACGCTGTAGTTGCCATCCTCATATCCAGTATCGAAGCGTCTCAATAGCAGGATTTCATTGTTGTTGTTGGTTAGAAAAACAGGCTCGTCAGTAGAATTCGTGGGTGAATTGTGGCTCGGGTAAATCGCCAAGCTGATGGAATGAAGCGATTTGGAGTGCCTTGAAGGTGCGGCATCCGAATGCTTTTCTCACGGTCAGATTCCATTTCAGGTTCAAGCCCTCGACCATGGCGTTGTTGAACTGCTTTTTGGCCCTGAACCAATTGAGGATGAGCTCTCGATGACGGCGTAGCCTCTTGGCGATGTCTTTCATCGGTTCGATCTTGCTTCTCATCGTGCGGAAACACCAGCGGTTGAGGAATTTCTCAGCCCAGGCAGGGTAGGTGTAGTTCCAGAAGCGCTGGAAGTCCTCCTTGAGCAGGTAGGCTCTGACCGTCCGCAGGTTCATCTTCACTAGCTCGGACCGCTTCAAAGCCTGGGGGTCGCTGAGGTTCTCCTTGCGCTTCAGGAAGCACCAGCGGCTCTTGCTCAGGACGGGATCTTGGCCCTGTTCTTTGAGTCGGCGGGCCTCTTCGGCACGGACTTTGTCGAGGGCCTTGCTGAAGGGCTGCATGAGGTGAAAGCGGTCGAGAACGTGTACCGCCGCCGGCCGCCGCTGGTCAATGACGGTGAGGTAGGCTTTCCAGATATCAGAGCAGATGACGGCAATCGGGCCGAGGAAGCTCCTCGGCTCCTGCTCGCCGGCCGCTTCTTGCTTGCGCTGGTGCTCTTGCTCCAGTTCGGTAAAGCCGTCGTCCAGGGTCTTTATCGTCCGCTTTTCGCCCCTCCACAACAGGCGGCGGTGGTGAGTGTCGATCTGGTACAGCAAGGTCAGATAATGATGGCCTTTGCGATACTGGATTTCATCCACGCCGAGGGCCGTGACCCGGTCGAGGCGGCGATGAGCGAGCCCCTATTCCACGACGTACTGGACGGAACGGTAGACTGGGTCCCAACGGGTCCGGAAGGAGCGCGCCCCCTCGATCCACGACCGCTTCTTGGCCCACGGTGCCAGGAAGCAGCGGTAGAGGTCGGTCAGGGGGTGCTTGCCCGTGCTCCAGGGGACCTTCTCGACGACCACCCGGCCGCAGGCTTTGCAGGCCACCCGGCGCATGCGATACACCAGAAAGACCGGGAACCCCCAGAGCGGAACAAACTCGAACAGCCGTGCCTCGGTGGCCGTGTCATAGGTGGGGGACAACGGACCGCAGCCGCTGCACTCCGCCCTGGCGTTCTTTCGGGGCCTGAGGCTCACCATGATCCTGCCGTGTTCGTCAAAATGACCCCCCTCAAACACAAACCGCTTGAACTTCGTGCATCGGTTCAGTACTGTGATCAGGCGCATCATTCCCTCCAAAGTAGGTCGGGATCGGTATTGATGGACCGTCCCAACATACCGGGAATGATGCGCCGGTGCTATCCTCGGCCTCCTCTATGCCGTCGGCGAGCCGGCTCTTTCACCCACAGATTCTCCGGAGGAGCCATTATTTCTATTCGCAGGCTTGCAACAGTTCCAGAAGGTTGCGCCATACTCAGAACATTTCACAGGAGGAACTAAATGACTTCCAATCAGTACTGGTGGCCGGATCAGTTGAACCTGAAGGTTCTCCGCCAGGATTCTCCCCTGTCCGATCCGATGGACAAGGATTTCGACTACGCTGAGGCGGTTAAGACTCTTGACGTCGATGCGCTGAAGAAAGATATCGAAGAGGTGATGACGACCTCGCAAGACTGGTGGCCAGCCGACTACGGCCACTATGGGCCTCTCCTTATCCGCGTGGATGGAGCGGTTGAAAGACGGTTTTGAAAGCTCGACAAGAGTAAGAGTTGATTGAATGAATTGGATTGGAGGAATAGGAATGAAACTACGACACCTGATGGGGATGTTAATGCTTTTGGCGATGACAGCCGCTCGCTCAGAACAGCAAGAAAACGCGACGGCACCAAAAACCGCCGCAACCGAGACGGTGTACCTGAATGGCCGAATCTATACACAGGACAAAGATCTGCCTTGGGCCCAGTCAATCATCACGATAGGTGACAAAATCGTTTTTGTCGGCTCTACCCAGGATGCCTTGCAATACGCCGCCGGAGACAGCAGGCGCGTGGACTTGAAGGGGCAATTCGTGATACCAGGTATAATTGACGCACACACACCCCCCGGCTTGATTAGCATGTCGGGTGACCTGTCTGGGATAGATGCAGCCGCTGGAGAGAACGAAAAGCCTTCAAGACCGATAGGATGCCATCCAAGCCAAAGGAGGCGACGCTAGCTTGGTTACAGCAGTACGCAGACGATCACCCGTTTGATCTCATGATCTTACAGGGGACCTGGAAGGATTTCGGCGCGTTTCAGAGGTCAACCTGGTACTTCTGCCACCCGTCAGTCCTCCGTAGCAGCGCTACTGCGGAGGACTGACGCCCGAACATGCGCTATTACCTGAGCCAAATTCCCCTTGCCTGGGAACGAGAGAACGCCGTTTATTATTATTTCTATCCGCAGACTTGCAACGCTTCCAGAAGGTTGCGCCATACTCAGAACATTTCACAGGAGGGACGAAATGACTTCCAACCAGTACTGGTGGCCGGATCAGTTGAACCTGAAGGTTCTCCGCCAGGATTCTCCCCTGTCCGATCCGATGGGCAAGGATTTCGACTACGCTGAGGCGGTCAAGACCCTTGACGTCGATGCGCTGAAGAAGGACATCGAAGCGGTGATGACGACCTCGCAAGACTGGTGGCCAGCCGACTACGGCCACTATGGGCCTCTCTTCATCCGGATGACGTGGCACGCCGCCGGCACTTACCGCATCAGCGACGGCCGCGGCGGTGGAGGCTCTGGCCACCAACGCTTTGCGCCTCTCAATAGCTGGCCCGACAACGCGAGCCTGGACAAGGCGCGCCGCTTGCTCTGGCCGGTCAAGCAGAAGTACGGCCAGAACCTCTCCTGGGCCGACCTGATCATCTTCGCCGGCAACTGCGCTCTGGAGTCGATGGGGTTCAAGACCTTTGGTTTCGCCTTCGGACGTCCGGACGTCTGGGAGGCTGACGAGACGGACTGGGGGTCTGAGGGCACCTGGCTTGGAGACGAGCGCCACAGCGACGACGGAGAACTCCAGGGACCCTTGGGCGCCGACCACATGGGCCTGATTTACGTGAACCCGGAGGGGCCGAGCGGCAACCCGGACCCGCTCGCTGCGGCAAAATACATTCGCAATACGTTCAAACGCATGGCGATGAATGACGAGGAGACGGTTGCGCTTATTGCCGGCGGACACACCTTCGGCAAAGCCCATGGTGCTGCCGCGGAGGATAATGTCGGTCCCGAACCGGAGGGGGCTGGAATGGATGAGCAGGGCCTCGGCTGGAAGAACAGCTTCGGCAGCGGCAAAGGCAGCGATACGGTCACTAGCGGCTTGGAAGGCGCCTGGACTAATAACCCGGTGAAATGGGACAACAACTTCATGGAGAACCTGCACGCCCACGAGTGGGAGCTGACGAAGAGTCCAGCTGGCAAATCGCAATATGCTCCCAAGAATGCCGCTGAAGCAGCCACCGTACCGGACGCGCACTGTCCGTCGAAGAAGCACGCCCCCATGATGCTCACCACGGACCTCTCACTGCGGGAGGACCCGGAGTATGCGCCGATTGCGAAGCGCTTCTTCGAGAGCCCAGCGGATCTTGAAGACGCCTTCGCCAGGGCGTGGTTCAAGCTGATCCACCGCGACATGGGGCCCCGCAGCCGGTATATCGGGCCCCTGGTTCCTAAAGAGCCGCTGTTGTGGCAAGACCCCGTCCCCGACGTCGATCACGAGTTGGTCGGGGAGCAGGATATCGCCGACCTCAAGGCGAAGGCCCTCGCCTCGGGATTGTCCGTTTCCCAACTGGTCTCGACCGCCTGGGCGGCGGCGGCATCGTTCCGCGGTACCGACAAACGCGGCGGAACGAACGGGGGGCGCATCCGCCTCGCACCGCAAAAGGACTGGGAAGTAAACAACCCAGCCGGGCTCAACGAGGTGCTGCAGACGCTGGAGCAGATCCAGACGGAGTTCAACAGCTCGCAGACCGGCGGGAAGAGGGTCTCTCTCGCTGACCTGATCGTTTTGGCCGGGTGCGCAGGCGTCGAGCAGGCTGCCCAGAACGCCGGTCATGACGTGCAGGTTCCCTTTGCACCGGGGCGCACCGACGCGTCGCAGGAGTGGACCGACGTGGAGTCGTTCGCCGTGCTCGAACCCTCTGCAGACGGGTTCCGCAACTACCTCCCGGCAGGGCAGGAAGGTACACCGGAGGACATGCTGGTGGAGCGGGCATGCCTGCTAATGCTCACCGCTCCCGAGATGACGGTGCTCGTTGGCGGCATGCGCGCCTTGAATGCGAACACCGGTCAGTCTCAGCACGGAGTGTTCACTGATCGGCCAGGGACGTTGACCAATGACTTCTTCGTGAATCTGCTCGACATGGACACCGAGTGGAACGCGTCCTCCACATCGCAGAACGTGTTCGAGGGACGCGATCTTCGGACCGGTGAGCTCAAGTGGACCGGCACCAGGGTGGACCTTGTCTTCGGTTCAAACTCCGAGCTCCGAGCCATCGCGGAAGTTTACGGATGTGGCGATGCGCAGCAAGTGTTCGTGCGCGACTTCGTGGAGGCGTGGGACAAGGTGATGAATCTCGATCGCTTCGACTTGGCGTAATCTCAGAATGTTGCGGTACGGGTCGTAGGCGCTGTAGAACGGCGCGTAGTAGTGGTCGTGCAGCGCCGTGCGGTTGTTGGTCCAGAACAGCTCGTCTTCGGGCAGGTTGAGCGCGTCCGTCAGGCTCATGGCGCCCAAGTAGCCGTAGCGGCGGCAGTACTCCTCGTGCATGGGGACGGCGAAGCGGTGCAGGTCGGCTAGGGCTTCGTCGTAAGTGATGGAGTAAACCCAGCGCTTGCCGTATTTCCATGGACAGATGCTCAGACTCATGGCTGCTCATCTTTCATCTTATAGAGCCTGGGCACGGTGTTAAGCGATTTCACGAGTACGCGAGTTGGTCCCGACCATGTCCTCCGACACGAGTTAGACGAAATGCTCATGCCATCTCTGCCACCATCCACTGCATGGGCCGCCGCCGCATGACCCGTTTAAACGGGAGATTTCCGGGTTCAGCAAGGAAGCAGAGAATCTCACCGGATGTGGAGGGCAGCATCATTGCCACATGGAGGCCGTCGCGCCAGGTGCACGGCCATTTCGGGGCGCCTATCACAACGAGGTCGCAGTTGGACTGTACATGGCCATCGCAGATGAGCGGTTGCATCGTCGTGACAAACGAGATGTGTGATGGCCCGTCAGTGGTATCCTCGGCCAGACCGAACAGTTGGCGGACTCCTACCTGAACCGAGTGTCCCCGCCGGACATGCTCTTTCAGTTCCTCCAAATCGCCGTGTACGCGATTGCCATCGGCATCGTGTTCGTAGACCGTACGCCAGCGGTCGCAGATAAACCACCGATATATCCCGTACGGGTAGGCCTGGCTCTCATCCACGCGCACATCACGCCACATCCACTTCACGTGGCAGAAGGTTCCGGAATCGTCGTATTTGAAGATGCTGATGTATGGTTGCTGTATGGCTTGGCCGCGGTGTACATAGCTATGGTGGTGGCTCATGAGTCCTGCAAACGCGCCACCCCCACCGGCATAAGTCTGCTGGAAATAAAGCGTTTCCTCGTACAGATCTGTGGTCATGTAAAGCCTGAGATCTGCGCCTCGGCGTACCGCTGCCGCCAACTCGGACACCGCGCCATGGGATGAGGTCAGGTCCGTCTGCTGTTCAAGGGCAAGCGTCCAGTTGTGTCCCATTGTGCGTGTTTCCTTTCGCAGTGACATGTCTAACTAATGAGTGGTGCATAGTCGCAAGCGCAACGAGCGGCCAGATCTAGCGAGGCGCTCACGCCGCCGGCTGTTCTTCGATGCCGTCGAGGATGATGTCGAGCTGGTCCTCGGGGTGGGTTTCGCGGCCTATAGGTTGATCTCTTTACGAGATGTATTTACGTTGATGAAACGGAGGTACCTCGAGTGTGTGTGCATCCGGTCGACGAACCATTGGCGCGGGGCAGCTCGCACCGCGTGCTCCAGTCTCTCTGACTTCAGACACTGAATTCTTCCAGTGCCGCAGCCAAACTCGAGGACCGGTCCACCATACTCATTGGCTAGATCGAGGTAGAAGTCCACGTCCACCAGATCGTCTTTGACGCTGTATGCGGCGTCGTAATGCTTCGCTCCCGGACTGTAGGAATCATCAATCATGGTTTGTTGTCCATCGTACTGTTAGAGTCAATCCATTTCAGGTAGGGTTCGCCGGTTTGCGAACCCCGAACTTGTCGAAGAGTTGCCGGAGGCTAAGCCGCCAAATGCGCCACAGAGTAACACCAACGTGTTAGGCATTGCGGCTATTTGTCAAATGGTAAGTACAGACTGCACCGGCACCCCAGGGCCTCCAGCCCTTTCTCATAGATCTCCTCGCACAGAGCGGCTTTTCCATCCATGTACGACTGGCGGTCATTGTCGTGCTCTTCAGCGAGTTGCCATTTCAGGTTACTGAGTCTACGAGCATATTCGGGACTTAGTCTGAGGAAATCCCTGAAGACAAGATGCCGTTTCAAGGCTTCACCATACTTGTCACAAACGTACGTATGGTGGGCGGGTAAAGATTCTTTCAGTCCGCTATCCGACAGATCAAAAGCATCTCTTCCGGGAATACCCAGGTCACCTTCATGGAAATATCCGATCTCTGCAAGCCGATCCTTCGTACTCTCGAAATCCTGTGGCTCAGTGACAATGTCAACGTCAATGATTGGCTTGGCGGTCATTCCGGCAACAGATGTGCTACCGACATGCTCGAGGCTGCAATACCTTCCTGACAAAACAGAGTCAAAACGGTGTCGTAATTCTTCAAACCATGAGGGCCAGGTCGGATCATAGTGCTTTACCAACGTAACTGACATGATTCAATTGACCGCGTTGCGCCTAACGTTCTGTGGGTTAATGAACTGGCGTAGCCGCCTGAAGGCGGCGCAGCATTAACCCGCTGTTATCGGTCGTGGAAGCTCCGTGGCTGGTCGCCTACAGACGGGAAATGAGCTCCTCGTAACTAGCATGAGAGCCGATCCAGAACCAGACGATCAGTCTGCTCGCACACCCATGGCGCGGTAATCTCGTGTGATTCGGACAGCGTAGATCGGTCTCGTAGGGTGTATCTTCTTGAATCGCAAGCTCGGATGGTTCGGATTTACCCGAAAACGGGCGTAAGCAACGGCGGCCTGAACTTGGACGTACTGGGGAAGGTCGCGTAGCGCTTCCCGAAAACGATGGGTTGTCCGGGATATCATGAGCCATGGGATTCAAACGGCTCAGTCCTGCCTGCGCGGTATTGAGCAAGAGCCTCATCCGCAAGGCTAGACAACTGCTCTGCTGTCGAGTCAAATGCACGCTCCCACTGGCGCTCTGACTCTAGCTCCGCCATCAAAACGGCCGCAATCGCGTCTTGCTCATCATTCGAGAGCTTCTTGATTTCCGCAATCGCCTTTTCCAGAAGTTGAGTCATCAGAGTCCTCCAAATCAGGTTTACAACAGACTGGTCGGTTTCGACCAACTTAGAGTAATATACGGCAGTTCCACACGAAAGTCTTCGTCAGATTCCATGACCGCTAACGTTCAGGGCCTCCGAACCGCGTAGCGGTTGCGCAAAGGGCGCAAGCCCGAAGCCGGGAGCACGGTGTTAGCTGAAGTTGATCTGTCTAGCTAATCAACGAGATGCTCCTTGATGGAGTCGAACCACTCCCCAAACGGTTCCTGCAATTTGGGATCTTCGGTCAACGGATGCCACATTAGGACAAACTTGTGGTGATCAGAAAAGACTTCCCACTCAAGCTCATCACTTGCTGCGCAACTTAAGTGATAGTGCTTACGCTCAACAGTGGTCGTCAGAGCATCTTGTGGTATCCAGCCAGTTATTTGAAACGAGGTCCTATCCGAACCGAGTAACTCTTTTTCCACATAATCGATTTGTACAAAACCGTTTTCAGTCTCTCGGGTGTCAACGCGAATACCTCTTCGAATCGTGACCCAATCGAAACTGCCAGTGTCTGGTCGAGAGTATACAGTGGAAGTCTTCTGGATGACGGCTGTGTTGGGAGGTAGCTTCTCCCGTTCCGACAAAAGTTCCGCGACAACATTCAATGCGGCTAGACCAGTTTCCTCACGGGCCTCCCGGAGTGCCGCGGCGACAAAGGATTCTCCCTTTTCCACTGTCCCGGCAGGTATTTGATTTCCGGCGTAGGGGTGCTTTAGTAGGAGAAAGTGCTTTCGACCGTCCAAGCTACGCGTTATAAAACAAGTGACCTTTCCCAGCGACATATCACATTATTCTCTGCATTCCTGATTCAATTTCAGCTAACGTTCTCCGGTGTGCGAACCGGCGTAGCCGGTTTAGGCGAAGGCCGTTTAGGCCGTAGCCGCACACCCACATGTTACAAGATGTGTAATCCTCATCGTGTTGGCCAGGAAGGCCAGCACGGTGACGGCGTCCATTTCCTGAATATAGTGAAATCTCAAGAGGATATGCTCACAGACACGACCAAAGCCAGCAACCGAGCAGTTTCCTTACTGGGACTGCTTCTTCATCGCATGCGCTGGAATACAAAAAAGTCCACAGGCTCATAGACGGGCTTGTCAGGCGGTTGTTGGGCCACCCACTGCTTTAGCCTTTCCAGCCCAGCATAGCATGCCGTATCGCTGATCAAGATCAACGACGACAGACCACGCTGAGATAGCTTGGCATAATATTCTTGATACGAAGACGCAAAGTATTGGTAGACGGTCTGTTGAGCAATGAGGGTAAAACCTTGGCTGGAGACGAGGTCCACGACCTCCTGGCGGGAAGGGAGCCGTGCCTCGTCCATTTGCCGAGCCTCAGGAAAACAGGGTGCCCACTCGATTTCCATCTCGTTTTCCCTAGTTCCATTGCGGATCGCCAGGCAGCCGGATGGACTGAGCACACGCTGTATCTGTCGTATAGCCTCCACAGGAGTATCCAAATGGTGGAAAACTTGGCACATCCAAACTAGATCGGCTACGTTGTCACCAAGAGGGATATGCTCCGCTGAACCGCGCACCCAGTATACGTGCTTATATTCTCTTGCCTTGCCTTTATCCAGCATGGCATCTGACGGGTCTACTGCCGTCACAGGACAGTGGAAGGTAGTTTGCAATGATGGAATAAAACGGCCGGTCCCACAGCCTAGATCCAGTATGCTCTGAACAGAACGGAAAGGGAGCAACTGCTTCAGTACATCCACAGTTCGGATGTCTCCTCAGGCAATGCCCGCGCAGAGTCAAAGCGATTGGCTGCATCTTGGCTGCTATATGCTGAGGACATGATTCCTCGTGCACTAATTTCCAATTAGCGGCCAGGGATGGCTGCTTCTATGGATTGCATTTTCTTGTAAAGTTTTCGCCGTGTCCGAACCGCGAAGCGGTTGCCGAAGGGCCGAATGGCCCGCAACTGGGCACGGACGTGTTAAATGAAGTTTGCCCCAAAATGCCGGTAGTTCATGATGCCTCTTTGCGCGCAAGAGCAATCAGCCGCTTTGAACTAGTCCCATACGCACTCCCATCCAAATCCCCATATAGTTGCATATTACTAAACCCAACTCGCAAGAGACGATCCTTCAGTTCCTGGCCAGAGTACAACGTGTGGTGAAACTTGAACGATCTTACCTGCTCATCCCGGATCAGGAGCCACTCGTTTCGAATCCTTGTCCAATCATCGAAGATCTCGCGACGTTGAACGAGCAATGTCCCGTCGGGATGCACCTCCGAGGAGGTCGCGGCAAATACCTTGGCCAACCACTCTTTACCCATCAGATCCATTACGAGGACTCCCCCAGGTCTGAGGCTCTCGTAAATATTGCTGAGCACTCGCAGATCCTCGTCCTTGTCATCGAAATAGCCGAAGGACGTAAACATGTTGAGCACCAAGTCGTACGATGAGGACCGCACAAAACGACGCATGTCATCCTGCACAAACTCAACGTCTAATTTCCGCTCGCTTGCCCGCGCCGCAGCTTTTTGCAGTAGGAACGCGGTAGAATCAACTCCCGTTACGGAAAACCCTCGCTCGGCCAGGACCGTGGAATGTCGGCCGGGGCCGCAACACAGATCTAAGATATGTGTCCCGCTGAACTCCACCAGCGAAAGAATCTTGTCGATTTCCTCCTCGGCAGATTCAAATCGCTCTTTTGGGAACATATAGGGATACATATCCGTCCAGAAGTCTTCGTTTTCAAACCATTCGGACATAGAACTCCAGCGTCACGTTTCGAGAAGCGTCGGGCCCCAATAGGCAAATTTCGTTTAACGTTCTCAGCACCCACGAACCTGGCGAAGCCAGGTTGGGCGTAGGCCCGAAAGCCCCGGAGCCGTGGGTGCACGTGTTAGGCGCCGTGCTGTTCCCGTCACCCAGGAGGGAACAGAGGAGCGGACATCGGTATTCCTGTCTCCTACATGAGATAGCGAAGCGCATCCTTGGCCCGCTGCAACTTGGTTGTATCATCAACCAGACAAGCCAGCCTGTAGAAGCCATAGAGCGTTTTAATCCGGTGAGTAAGCCTTGCGCGATCCCTCCTCAGGGTGCCGGATTCCCAATAGACGGGGGTGCAGGGATCTTCTTCAGCCGGCTCTTCGGTCCCCAGTTCGTCCTCGACATTCGGTAGGGATCTCCACAGGCGAACATGACGATGGTGGGCCTCAAGTCCTTTCTGCGCCAGGTCAACGTAGCCACACTCAGACAGATCGATCAGCGAAGCGGCATGGTTGATAATGTGCCACAATCCCCCGAATCCCTGTCTCCGTTCGGCAGCTGTCTCAAGGAGCTCATCCAACACTGCTTCGATCATGCCCTCCAGATTGGAATACGGTCGAAAATCCGGATGTTCCGGCAACGCGATCATGTCTCCGTCGATCCGACCTTTTTCCCTCCCGTAGTAACCGCTGCCAGCTGATGCTTGGTCAAAGCCCCCGATCAATCTGCATATGCCATCAATGATAGACGATGTTGCGTGCTGGGGGTACTCCTGGAGCGCCCGAATGGACAGAGAGGCGAAGATCACGTTGTGACCTGAGGAGCGTGTTCCTCCGATGTTCCTGGATAGGACCTGGGCGATGCGGTCAATCTGATCTACCTGCGTGTCTTCGTCTGGGTAGGGCACAAACAGGTCCGATGTTGTGATGGATCCACCCTCGCCTGGGTCAAATGCCGACTCTCCCTTGAGGACACGATCCAGTTCCTTCTCTATACCTGCATGAACCTTCCTGTCTAGTTCACGGTGTTCCTCACTGAAGAGACAGCCAGCGACAAGGGTAGCGCCCAAATGTCCCGTCATGGTATCCACAAGGTGAGCTCGGCTTAGTCCCCACAGCCCCTTTTCCAGATACTCAGGTCTAACCGCCATATATCTTCTCCACGCCTTGACGGAGTTAGTCAGGCAACTCCCATATGGCTTTCCGTCGCACTGCGAACAACATGGCGCCTTGTACCTTCAATAATGGGCTTTAAAGACTTGCCGTCATCTCGGACTAGTGGACAAATTAGACGTACTCTGGATGAGGCCGATGACGCCTGAAGGTAGCGATCTTGTAGGTTAGATGGGCCCCCCGCCTTCTTTGCCCATACCGAGGAGTATCTGAGCCCATTGAGGCTGTATCTACAAGGTCGGTAAGCAAGGGTCCAAGGTCAGGGGACCAGAGTCTACAATATAACCCAAGGAGTAGTCATGCACCAATCCCGTCCCGTCGGCATCGATGTGAGCGCCCGCACCTTGGAGGTAGCCCTGGCGGGCCCGAACCCAAGCCGAGCGAGCGCCACGTTTGACAACACCCCCGCTGGCCATCGTCGGTTGATCCAATGGATCACCAAACGCGGTCAATCGGCCCGGGTGGGCCTGGAAGCGACCGGGGTCTATAGCTTAGAGATAGCCTTAGCCCTGCATCGTCATCCCCGTACCGAGGGGATGGTGGTCAATCCTAAAGCCATCAAAAACTATGCCGGCGCTCGCCTACAGCGGGCCAAGACCGACCCGGTCGATGCGCAGGTCCTCCTGGATTTTGTCCAGCGTATGGACTTTGTCCCCTGGCAGCCGCCCACTCAGGCGGTACTGCAGTTGCAGGCGATCACCCGGCGCATGACCCAGTTGAAGGTCGAAGTCAACCGCGAAACCAATCGCTTACACGCCGAGGGATATCGTGTCAGCTCCACCAACTTGATTGAGCGTGATATCCAGGTCCATATCCGCCACATGCAGCGCCGGATCCAGCGTTTGGAAGAAGAGGGTATGGCACTCGTCCTATCGGTGGTCGAGCTGAGTGAAAAATTTCACCATCTGCTCTCCATCCCGGGCATTGCCCAAGCTAGTGCACTGCGGCTGATCGCTGAGTTGGCCGTATTGCCGGCCGATATGAAAGCGCCCCAATGGGTAGCGCAGGCCGGGTTGGATCCGCGACCCTATGAATCGGGTAACTCCATCCATCCGCCGCGACGCATCACCAAAGCCGGTAATAAGTATCTGCGCGCCGCCTTATATATGCCCGCCCTGGTGGCCATTCGCCATCAACCCCAGGTCAAAGCCTTTTATGACAAGCCCATCGCCGCCGGCAAAAAGCCGCTACAGGCCATTGTCGCCGTGATGCGAAAACTGGTGCATGCTATTTGGGGCGTGTGGACCTACAACCAGGATTTCGACGGACAGAAATTTTATAAAATGGCCGCATAAGACCCTTGACTTTTAAGAGAGTATCTAACGTCTCAGTGCCCCCCGAACCGCGCAGCGGTTGGGCGAAGGCCCTTGTGGCCTGAGCCGGGGGCACGGTGTTAGACGAAGGGCATTCCCGAATATCGACCTACGCCTTGGCCTAAACGAAAACTGAGGGTGAAACGCCAAATCGCTTGGACAAAGCACGTATCTGCCGAACGTTCAACTCCCGCCTCCCACACAGAATCTCTGAAACCACTCCTTGTGAACCCACCTCCGGCAAATCCGTCTGCCTCAATTCATGCTCCTCCATGAGAAATCGAAGGGATTCCGCTCCCTCCGTCTTGGGCATGGGATGGTGTTGTTCTTCCCAAGCATGGACAACGGCGCCCAGCGTATCGAGCAGAGAATAAAGTGGATGCTGCTCATCCGTGCCCACTTCATCAACCAAGCTGTTGAGGCGCTCCAAGGCCAAATCGTATTCCTGCTCGTTCTGAATCTTGAGTAGGGCACTCACTTGCGTCCATGATCGCTGAAGCTGTGGCGTAATGACACTCATGTGGTCCATCCTCCACGGTCGTAGGCTTGATGTGTAAGCACATGACGGATGTATACTTTGCCCCGATTGAAGTGAATAGAGACAATCAGGCGGTACTTGTTGCCGGCGATGTTAAACACGACGAATTCTCCGACTTTATCGGCCGATGGAAAAGTGTGGCGCAAGGCCGCGAAACTGCTAAACTGAGTCTGCTGCATGATTTTGAACCAGCGACTCAGTGCCTTCTTACTGTCGGGATGCTGCGTCCAAAACACCCGGAGGGCTTTCCGTGAGATGACGTGCATATAGACAAAATATCGCAAATTGCGATATATCGCAACTCTCCTCTGCTCCGCTGCCCATTGACCCGACCGAACGCCCTTACTGCCTTTCGGCTAACGTTCTTGTGTTTACGAACCCGAGCGAATGCGAGGGGTTGCCCGGCAGGGCCAAGGAGCGAGGCGACGCAGCGCAACACCGTGCTGTTATGGGCCGTGGCACGCAATGGCCTTCATTGAAGGTTCAGGAGGTGGTAGGCGAAACGTCTCTAACGTGTAAGATCTCACCCGCCAAGGGAGGACGTATTGATGAATCTTCCAGGGTCAGAACCGCGATCGTGGTGCCCTGAGTATCCACGAACTCTACCTCCGATGCCTCGTCGTCCGCGTATCTATGCACCACCGTGCCCACATCCCCAGCCACCAGACCGTGCTCTACGATAGACTCCTCAAGAACCACCAGATCCAATTCAGTCATTTCATCCTCCTTGATCAGGCTGGATAGGCTGTCACCAGACGAGGCCGAGCGGAGCCAGGTTCAACAATCCAGACCGTCCGTATCCGAACACTCGACCCTGATGGGGTTTTCACACGACCATCCACAACATACTTGGTACCATGGTGTGTCTGCATAACTTCGAAGACCTGCTCATTGCGCGCGATGGGATGCTAAATCAGCTTCCAGAACAGAGGGATCCTCTTGTCGATACCCAACACCACGGAAGAATCTCGCCTTTGCTCGACCTACGGCATGTACATCGGAAAGCAGATATTGCTCGACTTTCTCGGTTGGTATCGCCGCATTTTTTCCGTTAGGCAACTTCATAGAATCCAATTCTTATACCATGGCACATAACGTTATGTCGGTTTGCGAACCCCGAGCTTGTCGAGGGGTTGCCGCAGGCCAAGCCGCCCACAGGGCAGCGCAGCGCAAAACGATGTGTTATGTGCTGTGCCTTGCTCCCTGTGGGGGTGATATCAATCCTAGATAGCTATGCACGTTATGGTATCGTGTGCTCGTCCAGTACAGTCACAGTGCACATATTCAATGCCATCGATTACTATTCGCCGATTCCTTGGATACCTCTGGATTAAATCACCGCCTCGGTAGAACCGTCCGTCATATCGCCGAAATAGTACAGTTCGCCCACCGGTCTCAACGAACGCCTCTACCAATTCTCCGCCGTTCGGCTCTGAAAGATCTACATCCAATACTCGGAGACAGTGGTGCGTGTTGCCGCCGATTGTTACATCGTATACGCCTGCTCCAATGCCCTCCCCGGCGGCGGTCTTGTACGAACCGTCATGTTGACGCCTGTAGCGACCGTCATCGAAGAGTCTGCGACTTGACGGTTCGCCCCAGTCGTCTTCGAATCCGGCATCGGTGCTTGAGTAGAACACCTTCGTATTGTCCTCGTTCTTGATTACGCCAAGCCATCTTACCTCGTCATCGTCGATTACGCCGTACATATACCCGGGGTCGAATTCGACAGACCAGTGGCAACAATTAGACCATTGATCCAGCCGAATCTCAATGCAGTCCGAGTCATGGAGCCTCGCGCGGCCCGTAGCGGCCATTTCCGTAACAGCAACAAGCTCTCGCGTCAGCGAATCATAGGCTGCCCAAGTGGTCCTTTCGCCAAGTGTTGGGACGGCAAACCACCACTGCAACTCCAGGCAATCAATCTCATCGATTCTCTCTGAGCTCTCGACGATTCTGATGTCCGGTCGCGTAAGCGGGAACGGATGAGTGGCGCTTCCATCGGTTGTGCACATCACTTCGCCTCCTCCAGTCCGGGCAGGACTACGAAAATCCAGTAATACCGTGTGAGTGACCCGAAATTGACCTGACAGGTAATAACCTAGGGCATGGCACATAACGTTTTCCGGTTTGCGAACCCCGAAGGGGTTGCCCGATAGGGCCGTATGGCCCGTAGCCGGGCACGGGCGTGTTAGCGGAAGTCGCCCCCCGGGTTGTCACTCATTCTTCTGATCTCCCTAAGATACTCTGTGACATTCCGATCAAGCTCAAGAGGATAGGCGCAGCCTAAATGTTCTCCAACCTTGGATGCCAGCCTCCCGAACACTTCGGCTGTTTTGAACATAGCGTTCCAGTTCTCTTCAAGGTCAGCCCCCGCGAATGTCGCCTCGATATCCGACCAAAGGTCGGATTCCACCTGTTTCTTGAACCATCTGCCAAAGGCACCCGGATTGGACTTCCAGCTGTTCTGCATACCAATGTACCAGGCGATCGCAGTTCTCAGATAGTGATGATGTAGAGAGTCGTCAAGCATATACTTGGCAAAGAATAACTCGTCCCGGAATAGGTACTTGGCTACGTAAGTTATGTTCCACCAGAAGTGGTGAACAAGCTCCTCGTATTCCCCTTCAGTTGGCTGTTTTGTCAAATACTGAGTGTAGGTCGGCGATACTGCTCCTTCGGCAAGGCCATCCTTGTCGAGAAGGACTTGATAGCCCATGTCGTTCGTATAGCCTCCATGTTCTCTGCTATCCTCTTCCATGGCTTCCGACAACATGATGTGGAAATCGATCCTTGGGACGTCCTTGAATATCACAAGGCGCCAAACGTCGTTCTCGTCCCCAATAACAGGTTTATAGGGTTCGCGGACTAAGACTTCCCCAAATATCCTTAGCCACTCGTCCCCCTCCAGGAAAGGCTGCAGGTCTTCCACAAATAGTTCGATGTCGTAGTCAGACAACGTGTCAATAGGAACGCTGGGATTTGCACGAGTACTAGTAAGGATTACTGCTCGAACGTTCTCGTTCCCCTTGGCCCACTCCGTCACTTCTTTCGCCATGTTCTTCGTGGTATTCATCGAGTCCTATTAGGATTCAACAGCGTCCGATATCGAGCGATTTCCGCTAACTGCTTTTAGCCGCCGTGCTCATTCTCTCATAAGACGCCATATGGTGAGGCGTTAGCGTCAGGTTCATTCAAAGGACCATACCGTACCGGATCTCTCGCAGTTCAAAACCCTCTCGCTTTTCAGTCTTCGTTAAACCCTCGGTTTTGAATCCGAATTTCTCGTAGAAGGATCTGGCTCTTTGATTGGTTTCCAAAACCCAGACTTTTACGGAGCCAAAGCCATCTCTCTCCAGGGCTGTCAAAGCGTTTTCTATCAGTGTTCTGCCGATTCCGCGATTCCAGAAATCTTCCAATACGTAGATCGAATATACCTCTCCAGTCAGGAGTCTGTTTTCCTCTTCACCTCGGAGAGGACCAAAGCTCGAGAATCCAACGATTCTCACTTCATCTTCTGCTACCAGAACACTACGCATCTGATCCTTCAGAATTTGAGTCCACGCCAGCTCCCGTTTCGCAACCGACAGCCCTTCGAGATACGAATCAGGAATCTGTCCTCGATAAGTGGCCTGCCAGGAACGAACATGGACTTCAGCGATACCCCTCACATCATCGGAATGGGCACTTCTGAATATTCTGGACACAAAAAGCTATCTCCTAAATCGGCCGGCGCCTTCTCTCGTGCTGACTTGCATGACCGATAACGTTCATCCGTTACCGAACCCCCGGAGCGTAGCGAAGGGGGTTGCCCGCAGGGCCAAGGCGCGTATGCGCCGCAGCGGGAACGGGGTGTTAAAGGACGTGGGATACTATCTCCCCTCAAGGTGTATCTTGAAACCAAATTCCTATAACTGTCCCAATTCATGCGCTTGTTAGCGCTGTTGCGTACATTCTGGTATATCGATCAGCAACATGCCTTCTTCTTTTAAAGGATATTCAACCAGAATGTCACCTGATTTTGAGACAAATAAAGCACCACCGAAGTAACCGCCCATTTCGTCGTCTGTCAACTGATTGACCAACATCATATTGACGCCGGCCTCTCGCGCTCGCCCGGCATAAAGGTACTTTTCCTGTCTATGCCACATAGCCATATCGGCCACATCTTCATCAAAACTGCGAGCCATAGGAAACAACAACCAGTCTGGATTTAATGCTTTCACACGAGATAAGCAGGTATTATTGAATAGATCGCCACAAAGCAAAAAGGCAGCGGTTCCAATCGGTGTAGAGGCGATTGGCACCTCGTCTCCCTGGGCATAAATCGGAAAAGGACAAGGCCGATTATGCCAGTGATGCCAACACGGATCGATACGACGATATCGCATACGAATGACACCATCAGGACCAATTAGAATAGCCGTGTCATAGAGGCGATCCTCATTTCGTTCAAAAAGCCCCGTTGCCAGCCATATTCGGCATCTGGCTGCAAGCTGGCAAAGTGCCTCTGAAGCAGCTCTGGGAATAGATTGACCAAGAGACAGATCATAATCGGGGTTCCCGGTGTTCACTAATCCTGTAATCGCTGCTTCGGAAAAAACAACCATCTCTGCATTAACATTTGCGGCATCCTCAGTCATTTGCATCAAGCCGGAGAGAGTATCCTGCCGATTTAATTTTACTTGGGGGACACCAAGAGCCACTTTCACGCTATATGGTTCCTCTTAAGCTTGAACAGCCCAAACTCATTATTAAACTGCGAAAATTCAGTATCTCTCTTTTAAATTTGGAGGCATACTGAATAGATATCTGTCTCACCTTCATCCCATGTCCTGTAACGTTTCGCCGTGCTCGAACCGCGAAGCGGTTGGGCGAAGGGCCGTATGGCCCGTAGCCGGGCACGGTCGTGTTAAGAGAAGTGCGTTCAATCCAATCGTTCGAGGACGGGCTTTAGATCAAGCAAAGATCGGATAACAAGTCCCGAACTCACATCCACGTGACCGATTCGGTCGATGAGCACGGAAATCATATTCGCTCGTCTCGCACCCATAATGTCCCACCTTGGATTATCTCCGACAAACAGGCATTCCTCTGGTTTGCATCCAAAATGATCCAATGCCCGGCGAAACATAGGTTGGGCGGGCTTCCGCCACCCTACATCCGAACAAAAGATAGCCACCTCGCATCGCGTCGAAAGGCCATGTCGCCGCAGTTCTTCAAACCAGGGCTCGCTCGGTGAACCCCAAGGACAGTTCGACAGGATTCCTACGCGGCAGCCATCCGCCAGATGCGCATCTAGAGCCGGAAGGGTGTCTTCATAGATCTTGGCAATAGAAAGGATTGGCGTGAGGAAGGCACGACAGATCGGCAGCCACTCTTCCTCCGAAACGCAAGGTGCGACCGCAAAGATACGACCAAGCCTCTTGTGGAGTGGGCGAACGCGACTGTTTTTGGCTTCGTAGTTCTCAGTCGCGACACCGCGCTCGATCTCAGAATCCGAAGGCAAATCGTGTCCCGAACGCTCCAGTGCCTCTTTGGCTGCGTGAATTCCTGCCCGCAGCAAAGGAGGAAACTCTTCCCTGCGATAGTACTGGACAAGGGTGTCGCCAAGGTCAAACAGAAGAACTGGTCTCAAACCTGAAACTCCTACTCGTCTCTTAAAGCATTTCGCTTAACGTCTCGCCGGTTTGCGAACCCGCGAAGCGGTTGCCGAAGGCCAAGGCGGCGTAGCCGCCGCAGCGCAACACCGTGCTGTTACACGATTGCGGCTCTGCAACGCACGAAATAAACACGCAAACGCCTATGATGGCTGGGCGATTGCCTTGGCAATCAAGAGTGTCGGTACAATTCTCTCTCAACACCTCTCCACCGATTTTGCTACAGAACCAAGCGGTTCAGAGATCTCGGCAAGTTGGAATCCACTTCTGATCAAGGTATTGAAGTACGTTGAAAGCGTTCGGTGGTGGCTGCCAAGCGTGCCACACATCCCGATTCCATCGGAGTACCATTTGCCTTCAAGGCCATACCGTGAAACACGCAATGCCTTGAAATTTCCCGCTTCGTCCAACTCCTCCTGTGGATTCTCTGCATTGAACGGAGTGAAAAAGCACGGATGTAGAATTGTGAAGATGAACTTGCCATTGTCGAGAAGTATCCGACGGACATTGAACAATGTTGCCGTTAGGTCAGGGATATCCATGAGTGTCATGTTGCAAATAACAGCATCCATGCTGGCGTCGGACACCTGATTCAGCGATTGTGCATCGTCCAGGACATACGTGATGCCGTGGTCATCAGAATGCTCCTTTGCATGCCGCAACAGCATCTGTGAAATGTCCACACCTGTAACGAGAGCGCCCCGACTCGCTAGGATGCGAGACAGATACCCTTCACCGCATCCCAAGTCACATACACTGATTCCTTGGACATCGCCCAGCATAGTCAGCATGATTTCTACCGAGGGCTGGATACGCCTATCCCTATCCGGAACATTCCTATCCAGCCAGTTGAGATAGAAATCACCTGCCTTGTCATATTCAGATTCTGTCAACTCATCGATGCGCATAGTCTCACTCCCGTTGGGGCATGGGATCTAAGAATGATGCAAACCCGTCACGCCGCTTTCGTGTAACGTTACTGCGGGCTGCGAACTTGCCGCAGGCAAGTTAGGTCGGAGGCCCGAAAGGGCCGGAGCCGTAGCCCGACGTGTTACCTGCCGTTAGCCTCTCCGAGTGCGGATCACTTCACGTCCTTGAATCTGTAGAGAGGGCGTGGAGCATTTCTATTTAGGTCGATTCCAGGAGCCCCAACGGACTCCCAACCAGAGGTGCAGACTGGCACTCTCACGTCTGTTGGCGGTTCCCATTCGGGCCAAGGATCACAGAACGGCAACTCCCCGGACTCCATGGCCTGAATTGCCTTCCGCCCTTCCTTATAGAAGCTCTCCGTTTCCTCTGGCAGGTATACGCCTGTCTCCAGTCGGTCTGATATTCCCACCTCATCCTTCCAGTGCCACGTGAAATCTGGTCGTACAATGACATCGAGGGCATTGTCAGTCGTATCGAATCCAATCTCAGTTCGCTGAAACGACGACTCAAGGTCGATCTTCCACCCCTTGAATCTCCCATCGGGCCAATTGAAATGATCCTCGTAGTATGAGGGGACACCTGTCCCAGCATCAAAGAACAGCAGGACGGCGTGAGCTCGCCCAGGAAACATGAACCGCAGTACGTTCATCCTGCTTGTCCAGGGGTTCAACCGCGCTCGGGCAAGTCGATCGAAACGTTCGACAATAGTGCCCGCCGGCTGGCACAGAATCACAAGATCACTCTTATCGCAGATCACAACGTGTGGGCGGCCCCACGAAATCCAATCGTGGTGGCCCACATAACGGTGAATAACCAGGTCATTTGGTTGCCAATGATCACACATGATCCGATCCTACGTGATATTCACAGAATTTGGCATCGCCTGGTTATCGTGTTTTTGGGCAATAGCAGGTAACTGCTTGTACCCGAACAATTGGTTCGGGTAATGGCCGCTACGTGTCACTTATCTGAAACAAAGGTACGTATTTGTGTAAACAGTCGCAACCAATACCGCGAGGCTGGGATATCCTGCGTAATCCTTTGCGGCAGTTTGAGATAGCACGGTTCTCCTGAGGTCAGCGCACCTGGCATGAATTTTTCTGGTAAGGGATACACTGTGGTAAGGGATACACCTGTTTGCTTGGGAGAAAATGCGCCATGCGGCGATATCGAAGACACCCGGATCTGACGAATGATGAGCTGATTACCCTCAACCGGGTCGAGTCGGAGCTGAAGCTGAGGGGGTACGCCAGGAAAACGCAGAAATCCTACATGGGATGCTGCCGCCGTTTCCTGCAATGGAAACGGCGCTATCGCGGTGACCGGCAGGCCGAAGTGAGATCGCATCTGGAGGAGCTCGTCGACCAGGGCGTGAGCCGCTCCGCCTTCAACATCGCATACAGTGCTCTGCGCTTTCTCTACGGGGAAGTCCTGAAGCAGCCGGCCCCCCTAAAAGGACTGCGAAGGCCACGGGGCGGCCGGCCGCTGCCGGTGATTCTGGGCCAGCGGGAAGTGCTGCGGCTGCTCGATGCGCTCGGCAATCCGAAACACCGGGTCCTCTTTGCCCTGCTGTATGCCGGGGGGCTGCGAGTGGGCGAGGTCGTGCGTCTCAAGGTGAGCGACATCGACAGCGAACGCATGTTGATCCGGGTGCAACAAGGCAAGGGGCGAAAGGATCGGTATACCTTGCTTCCCAAGGCGATTCTGGAGGATCTTCGGTCCTACTGGAAGGCGTACCGGCCGTCGACGTGGCTGTTCCCCGGGGCGCGGGCCGGCCGGCATCTCACGGAACGGACTGTGCAGAAGGTGTTCTCCCGGGCTGTGGCCGCTGCGGGCATCCGGAAGCGGGTAACGGTCCACACGCTGAGACACAGCTTTGCAACGCACCTGCTGGAGGGGGGCACCGATCTCGCTACATACAGGAACTCCTCGGGCACACGAGCTCGAGATCGACGGAAATCTACACGCATGTGAGGCGGAAGGATCTCGTGCGGATCAAGAGTCCACTCGACGCGTTGTTGGACCACACCGGTCGATCTGGTTAGATTGGACACACTCTTCACCCTTTTCAAGACAATTAGGCAACGTACGGCGTCTAATCCGCCCAAAATAAGAGGTGTTGGAAGCATCGCAAGCGGTATAGACACTCCCGTCTCCGAATTGTATGTTCTTTAGGATGAATGCGCCCAATGAGATTCAACCCAGGAGTGTCTATTATGCTGGTGGGTTACGTCAGTGATGAACGCTATATCGCCCTTGCGGATGTGGCGCTGGAATTCAAGAATGAAACGGGAGTGACACAGGCTCGATCCAGCGCCTCCGGTGCGGTTTACGCCGAGTTGGAACCGGGCCCCTACCAGGTGATTCTGGCAAAGGATGGATTTGGTTCCAAGATCGTGCAGATGGAGGTGAAGGAGGACGAGCCCTATCAGTTTCGGCTCCTATCAGACTGTTTGCTGGGATATATGTGGCCGAAGTGTTTGAGAGCCGGCGAGGAGGCGGAGTTCCGGGTGCACGCCCATGAGGCGTTTAAACTGGAACTGTGGCGCTATGGACTCGAGAAGGAATTGATAAAACCCATCGGCTGGTACGATGAACACGGGCCCAGGGCAAC
The DNA here is from genome assembly GCA_965219385.1 of Candidatus Latescibacterota bacterium. Classification (GTDB taxonomy): domain Bacteria; phylum Latescibacterota; class UBA2968; order UBA8231; family UBA8231; genus CBDCNM01. The sequence goes on from CBDCNM010000002.1 coordinate 1,341,736, forward strand.
GCTACAGATCAGCCCGGATGGAGATTATTGTCAAACCGGAGTCCAGTGGAACAAATTTGGCTATTCAAGCCCGCACCACAAGCAGTTCGTCGAAGCGCCTGAGCGTTCGGGTTTGTACTATTTACACGCAAAGACGGAATCCGGTCTGTTCTTCTCGTTTCCCTGGGTGGTCGCCCCTGGTGCACCGAGCGCCGGTATCGCCGTGCTCGCTTCGAATATAAACTGGAGTTGCTACAACAATTTTGGGGGCCGCAGCAATTACATTCACCCCGATCGAATGCCGCCCACACCCACGATCAATGCCCGTCTGGAGCTGAAGCGCTACACCGACCCCGAACACATCAATTACGACGCTGATGAGTATTTGCCTCTATCCTTCGACCGGCCCGAACCCATAAACCACGTTCCCGAAGAGGTAGAGGTGACCGACCCGATCGAGGGCCGGGCGCCCAACCACATTGCCCCGGCCGAGTGGCGGCTTCTGGGATGGTTGGAACGCGAGGGGTTTTCTTATGATTTGTGGTCCGAGACGCAGCTGCATTTGGGCGATCTCAAACTGGACGACTACAAACTACTGATCCTGGGCCCTCATCCCGAGTACTGGTCCAGCAAGATGTATTACGAGCTCAAAGACTGGGTGTTCAACCGGGGCGGCCGGCTGCTGTACCTGGGTGGCAATGGCCTGAATTGCGAGGTGGAGTTCCTCGACGAGGCGACGATGGTGGTACACAATGGCAATCGCCAGCAGCAGCGGGACAAAGGTTTCGAGAGCCGTTTTCACATGCGGCAAGAATCCGAGGCCAACCTGCTGGGGGTGGTCTTTACGGAATCCGGCATTATGACGGCCGCACCCTACAAGGTAAAAGATGCCGACCACTGGGCGTTTGTGGGCACTGGTTTGAGGAAGGGGGATTTGTTCGGTAGCGAGTGTCTGCACATGCGCATACCCGGTGGCGCCTCCGGTCATGAGACCGACAAGATTTCGGCGGAATTTTCACCCGGGAACCTGCAGCTGCTGGCCAAGGGAACCAATGCCGACGAAGGGGGTGCAGAGATGGTGGTGCACGAGCCAGGTGGGGGAGGTGCTGTTTTTTCCACGGGGTCCATCACCTACATCAGCTCACTCCTGGTTAGCGATGAGGTCTCGAGGGTGACCGCAAATGTGGTGCGCAGATTCCTGACCTGATGAGAGGGCAGGAGGTGTAGATCAAGTGCGCTCCGCGACCACGGCCAGTATCTGTGCTTCAGCCGCCAGCTCTTCTCCGACCCAGGCTTTGCCCGCCAGCTTGCACGAAGTGCCGCGCTGTTTGAGGACCGTCAATTCCAGGCGCAACTGATCTCCGGGAACCACCGGTCTTCTGAACCTCGCCCCATCAATCCCGGCAAAAAGCGGTACTTTAGTAGCAGGATCCTCCACCCCTTCGAGCATCATCACAGCACCGGCCTGGGCCAGCGCTTCCAAAATCAGCACGCCCGGCATAACTGGATAATCTGGAAAATGTCCCTGAAAAAAAGGCTCATTGGCCGTCACGTTTTTGATCCCTACAATGCGCTGACCGGGCACCAGCTCCAGGACGCGATCCAGAAGAAGAAAGGGATAGCGGTGGGGCAGCCGGGTTTTAATGGCTTTTAGATCCATGGATCCAGAACTCTCCACGCCGATTATCTCCTTTTCCCGGCTTCCTCGCTTTCTTCTTTCAGACGCTTCAACAACTTGTCCGTCAGATCATGTCGTTCATCGGCGTAGACAATGGCGCCACTTCCTGCAACGTCGAAGATAAAATCATAGCCATCTTCCTCTGCTATGGCCTTCAGCGCCGCATTGATCTTCTCGAAAATGGGCTCCGAGAGCTGAATATTTTTCTTCATCAATTCACCCTCGGGGCCAAATTTTTGCTTGCGGAATTCATCCAGTCCCATGACCTGCTGTTCGAACTCTTTCTGAAGCTGGGCCTTGCGGACTTCGCTCATGAGGAGTTCCTGCTTGAGGAAGTCTTCCTGGTACTTCAGCAGTTTGCTCTCGCGGTCGCTCACTTCGCGCCTGTACTCCTGCTCCAGCTGTTCGAGCTGACGCCTCACTTGCCTGAGTTCGGGCATTTGCTCCTTGAGAACTTCCGAATCAATGTACCCCAGTTTCACGTCCGCCAGGACCATTTCAGCCTGGAAGACCAGCCCCAGACAAATTGCCAGGAACAGAACAGACCGTTTCAAACGGCTTCTCATGGTTTTTCCTTCTCTAATAGATCTGTGGACCGAACTGGAAATGGGTGATCCAGCCAGCCGGCTGACCGTCTACCTTCTCGCGGTCAAAGCCATAACCAAAGTCAAAACCAATCATGCCGAGCATGGGTGCCATGACCCGGAAACCCAGTCCAACCGAGCGCCGCAAATCCCCCACCGAGCGCTTGGGGCGCAGAGGATTCAGGGCGCTTAAATCGGCCCAGGCATTGCCGGCGTCGGCAAAGAGCAGGCCGTATATCTGCTGTTCGACCACGGGGAAACGGTATTCGAGGTTTAATACCATCATCGAGGTTCCACCGTGAGGAAACCCGGTTATCGGCGGTTCCCGGGGCCCGAGCGAGCGATCGGTATAACCGCGCACCTGACCATCCCACCAATCCACCCCACCAGGAGAAAACCGGTCCCAGGTGGAAATACTGCGGTCGTCGAAAGCGGAGAATCCATCGATAAACGCAACCTTGGACTCGGCACTGATGACGAATTTCCACCAACTTGGACGGTAGTAATTGAAGGTCACCTCGTGGCGGTGAAAATCCACGTTGCCGCCCGCCAGAGCGGTGGCAATTTCCGGCCTGTAGGTAAACAGGGTGCCCCTGCTGGGAAACTGGGGAAAATCCCGGGCATCCCGCTGGTAGTAGAGATTAAAACTGCTGGTGGTGACCGGGCGCAAGCGGCTCTCGTCGTATTCCTCGGCAATGTTGGAGTAGTTTACTTCTTCAAGCTTGTAGCCTGCCGAGAGGGAGGAGTACGCCGGTTTTTTCAAGCGCCGTCCGATCCGCACGTTTATTGAATTTCTCTGAGTATCGTAGAATTTGACCCTCCGACTGCCGTAGTAGTTGTAGTTTTCCAGGCTGAGGATGGATACCCGAGACGACAGGCTGGTAGGTGTATTGAGCAGCCAGGGCTCGGTGAAACCAACCACAAACTGTTTGAGCCGGGTACCGAATTCCCACCTAAAATCCAGGTGCTGCCCGGTCCCGCGCAGGTTGGGTATCTGCAGACCGAGCTGTCCCTGGAGTCTGTAGCGGTCGCTGTACCCGGCTCCCATCATGGCCTGCCCCGTGCGCCGTTCCTCCACCTGAAAGATGAGGTCTACGAAACGTTCGTCCGGGTTTGAACTGAACTGGGGCTGGATCTGTACATCCTTGAAGAAGTTCAGCATGTGGAGGCGCCGCTGGCTTTCCTGGGCCAGACTCTGCTGGTAGATATCTCCGGGCCGCAGCTCCAGTTCCCGACGGATTACGTGCTCGCGCGTCCGGGTATTGCCCGCGATATTGATCCGCCTGATCTTGGAAGGGTGTCCCTCGAAGATTTGAAAACGCACATCCACAAAATCTCCGCGCAGTTCTTCCTGGGGCAGTACCTGGATGTCGAGATACCCCTTCTCGTAATAGGCAGATTTGACCAGCCAGGCCAGTTCCTGACCCGAAAACTTGTAGACCTCGCCTTCTTTGACCTCCAGCTTGTCGGCCAGAATTGCATTGTCGAAAAGGGTATTGCCATCCCAGCCGACCTCGCCCATAAAATACTGGTCGCCTTCATCCATTGCGATATCGATAAAAAGGTTGTGTTTGCTCTCGTCATAGTACACGCTGTCGCCCACAATAAAGGCCTGCTGATATCCCTTGCTCTTGTAAAAAGCCAGGATTTTTTCCTTGTCTTCCTGGTAGGTCTCGGCCTTGAACTCGCCCTTGCGCCACCAGCGTTTTTCATTGGTCCCCATCTGTTTTTTTATTTCGCCGGGTTTGAAGGCCTGAGTATTCAGGATGCGAATCTGCTTGATTTTGACCTTCTCGCCCTCTTTGATATCGTACTGCAGGAATACCTTGCCTGATTCCTCCGCTTCGAAGCGCTTGCCCTTGACCTGGGCCCGCAAATAACCCTTGTCTTTGTACAGATCGAGAATCTTTTGCTCACCCCGTGTCACATCTGTAGAAGTGATCAGGACGCCATCGGTCAGCACCAGCGCCTCTTTCATCTCCTTTTCTTTGAGGTGCTTGTGTCCTTTGAAGCGAATCCCTTCCAGGGCGGGGGCTTCCTCTACTTCGATGATCAATTTGACCCCCCTCGGCGCCTCGTCAGCATAGATCCGGATATCTTCAAATACACCCAGGTTCCACAGGTCGTGTATGGCCGTCTGGACATTCTCCATGGAGAGTTCAACGCCGGGCACCAGCCCTATATTAGACAGGATGAGCGAGTCTGCCACCCTCCTCAACTCGCCCTTGACCTCGACCTCCACAACTTCCTGAGCCCTGACCGTGCCATGCAGCACCAGGCCGAACACGGCCACCCAGAACAAACCTAGAACATCTCTCATAAAAAACTTCCCTTAGAAGCTGGCCACGCGAAGGCCAGCGGGGGTTTTGAGACAGCTTCACAAAATCCAAAAAACCGCTTTACCTAGCCTGATCCGAGTAGATAAAGCGGTTGGTATTTCCACCGATTACAGCCAGGCGTTTTATCCAGTAACTTCCTTCTTTTTATCATCCACGACTTCTCTGGCTTCCCGCTCCTCTTCGAAAACCAGAATCTCGCCCTTTTTGGTAACCCGTATGCGGCTACCTTCTAAAAATCTGCCCTGCAGAATCTCTTCGGCCAGAGGATCCTCGAGGAGTTTCTGAATGGTGCGCTTGAGATAGCGAGCACCATAGGTCTGATCAAAACCCTTTTCGGCGAGCAGACTTTTGGCACCCTGGGTAATGCGCACCTGAATATCCCGGTACTCGAGCCGCTCTTTGAATTCCTTTAGTTCGATATTGATGATGCTGGCGATCTCTTCCTTGCCCAGTTGGTAAAAAATAATGGTATCGTCAACGCGGTTGAGGAATTCGGGATTGAAGGTCTTTTTCAGAGCATCGTTGATCTTGGCCTCCATCAACTCCTGCATGGTCTCTGCATCGGATTTCTGAAAGCCCAGCACCCCACCTGTGCCCACTTCGCGACTGCCGACATTGGAAGTCATGATCAGCACGGTATTGCGAAAATCCACTTTGCGCCCGGTGCTGTCCGTCAAACGCCCATCGTCGAGGATCTGCAAAAGGATGTTGAAGACATCGTGGTGGGCCTTTTCTATTTCATCGAGCAGGATCACGGAATAAGGCCGGCGCCTCACCTTCTCGGTAAGTTGTCCCCCTTCGTCAAAACCAACATAGCCCGGAGGCGCTCCGATCAGGCGTGAAACAGCAAATTTTTCCATGTACTCGGACATATCGACGGTGACCAGAGCCTCTTCATCGTCGAAGAGGAACTGGGCGAGTTTCGCCGCCAGGTAGGTCTTCCCCACACCCGTCGGACCCAGAAAGATAAAGGATCCGATAGGCCGTTTGGGATCCTGCAGCCCGGCCCGACTGCGGCGAATAGCGCGCGAGATGGACGCAATCGCCTTTTCCTGACCCACCACGCTCTTGCTGAGTTCCCCTTCCATACTCAGCAGACGATCGGTCTCGCTCTTGGCCAGACGCATGACCGGAATTCCCGTCATACCGGAGATGACTTCGGCGATATCATCTTCATCCACTTCTACCATCTCGTCGCGCACTTCTTCTTCCCAGGCCTTTCGTTTTTGATGCAGCTTTTCTCCCAAGCTGGTGGCTTCGTCTCGCAGACGGGCTGCTTCCTCGAAATCCTGTTTCTTGGCTGCCTCATTCTTCTTGCGATTGATCTCTTGAATCTCGGATTCCAGCTTGCCGATCTCTTCAGGAGGGCTCAAACGGGCCAGGTGGACCCTGGAACCGGTCTCGTCGATTACATCAATGGCTTTGTCGGGCAAATAGCGATCGCTGATATAGCGATCCGCCTGACGGACGGCAAATGCCACCACCTCATCTGCGAACTTGACGTGATGATGGCTCTCGTAGCTGGAACGCAACCCCTTCACAATTTCGATGGTATCTTCCACCGAGGGTGGATCCACCATAATGGACTGGAAACGCCGTTCCAGGGCTCCATCTTTTTCGATGTACTTGCGGTACTCGTCCAGGGTAGTGGCGCCAATACACTGAAGTTCGCCCCGGGAAAGGGCTGGTTTGAACATATTGGATGCATCCAGAGTCCCCTCGGCACTGCCGGCGCCTACGATGGTATGGAGCTCGTCGATGAAGATGATGACATCGGGATTTTGCTGGAGTTCGTTCATCACGGCCTTGATCCGCTCTTCGAACTGCCCGCGGTACTTGGTGCCGGCCACCACCCCACCCATATCCAGGGTTACCAGACGCCGATCCGTCAAAATCTGCGGCACCCGCTTTTCGATAATGCACTGGGCCAGACCTTCGACGATGGCGGTTTTGCCCACCCCGGGATCGCCGATCAGGATCGGGTTGTTCTTCTTGCGGCGGCTGAGTATCTGGGTTACCCGCTCAATCTCCTTCTGACGTCCGATCACCGGATCCAGCTTGCCTTCGCGAGCCAACTGCGTCAGATCGCGACCGAAGTGGTCCAGGAAAGGGGTCTTGCTTTTCTTTCCCTTCTCCTTGCGGCCGGTGGATTTGCCCTCCAGTACCGCCAGGGTCTCATCCAAGGCGGTCTTGTAGTCCACCCCGAAAGAGGCGAGGATCTGAGCAGCCACTCCCTCCTTGTCTCTCAACAAAGCCAGCAATAGATGCTCGATATCCACGGACTGGGTTTTCATTTCTTTGGCTTCATCGGCCGCCACTTCAAGGATATGCTTGGCACGCGTCGTAAAGGGCACCTCGCCAATGGTCATGGTGCCGCCAGAAGTAGCCACAGAGTCCTCTATGGACTGTCTGACGGTTTCCAGGTTCAGGCCCAGATTGGTCAGAATGGTAACCGCCTTGCCTTTGGCGTCTTTGATAATACCCAGCAACAGGTGTTCCGTCCCGATGCAGTTATGCCCCAGACGTGCCGACTCTTCACGAGCCAGCTGCATTACCCGTTTAACCCCATCTGTAAAGCTATGCATGTTATAATCCTCCTAAGCCCTATCGACGCCTGCAGGCAGACTATAATTCACCAAGGAAAAAAATTCCAACCTCTCTGGTTTTTTGAAACTACCAAAACCGCTCAATCTTGTCAAGGCAAATCCCCCTGTCCTTGTGAGGTCTGTTCGGCCATGCGCTGGCGTACCAAGCTTGCCCGTCTCACATCTCGTTCTTCGGGTTTCAGAATCTGTCCCGTCTCAACCCGCAAATGAGAAGGTTGAGTGATGATCATCAAGTGATTCATAAAACTCGAAGACACATTTTTGATCATTGACAGAGTATATCCCAGCCGCACAGCCGAAAGGAGATTCATAAATTCCCGACTGCTCAGGACACGGGCATTGGCTAGAAGGGCATAAGCCCGCCAGACCTTGTCTTCTACTTGAGAACGCGCATCCACCAGCAAAGTTTCCTGAGCGTTCCGCTCGCACTCAATGAGTTCCCTAGTCAGGCGGGTCAAATCCCGGACAATCTCCTCTTCCGAGCGCCCTAAAGTGGTCTGATTGGATATCTGGAACAGGTTTCCCGCAGCATTTGTTCCCTCGCCATAAAAACCCCGCACCGTGAACGACATCTGCGTCAATCCGCGCAGCACGCGCTCCATGTCCTCGGTCAGCACCAGGGCGGGCAGATGAATCAGCACGGACAACCGCAACCCCGTACCCGTATTGGTCGGACAGGCGGTCAGGAAACCCCATTTTTCAGCGTGGGCATAGTCCAGACCGGCCCCTATTTCATCGTCCAGGGCATTGACTTGGGCCCAGGCTTCCTCGGCTCTCAAACCGGGCAGGATAGCCTGAAGTCGCAGGTGATCTTCCTCGTTGATCATCACGCTGAGCAATTCATCCTGATTGAACAATACTCCTTGCTGGCCTTTGCTTTCCGCCAGCGCCGGACTGATCAAGTGACGCTCTACCAGCAGGCGACGTTCATCGGTCTCCAGTGCATTCATCTTGAAGAAGACCGCATTGTGCATATGGATGCTGCGCTGGGCAGCCGTCAATACTTGCTCGATGACCTTTTCCTGATCCTCCTCGGTCACTTTGTGAGCAAAGGGACAGGAGGACAGATTGCGGGCCAATCGGGTGCGACAGCTTATAACCATCCCCTCGACATCGTCCGCCCCACTCAACCAGTGGGCTGAATTGTGCACCAGGTCCTTCAGATTCATCTCGGCTTTAATCGGCAGTGGCCTTTTTTTCGAGTTGAATGACGCGGTCTCGAAGTTGTGCGGCCCGCTCGAAAGCTTCTTCGGCAACCGCCGTTTCGATATCTTGACGCAACTGTGCGATTTCTTCAGCCGGCAGCAACAACTCCCGCGGTTCGATCCGCCCCTTGCCCTGGTGACGGACAGAGCCGTGAATCCGTTTCAATAGCCGTTCCAGTTGTTCCTCGAAGGCGGTATAGCACCCTTTACAGCCGAATCGGCCCGCTTTCCTGAACTCTTCGTAGGTCATGCCGCACTCCGCGCATTGAGCACTTGAAGCTTCCTCCGCCGCGGCGAGATTCAGTTCCACAACCACCTTTTTGCCCGACATGGCAGGTCCCGCTCCCTTTGTTGGGGTATCCTCATCCTTGGAGGCGCAAAAGCTACACAAATGCACGGTTTTCTTCTTATTCTCCACGATGTGAGTATAGCTGATAGTGGCTTCGTATTTATGGCACGATTCGCAAATCATAATGTAGGTGTATTTGCAGTCGCTTCTCACCGCAGACACAGCTCGCCTGCTTCGAGATGACCGGTGCGGTCCATGCTCTCGGCCAGGGTCTGGTCGTGCGTCATGATGACAAAAGCCTGACGATAGGCTCGGGATAGTTCGCTCAGCAGCATGTGCAGAGTCCGGCTGGAGGCTGTGTCCAGGTTTCCCGAGGGCTCATCGGCCAGCACCACCAGAGGCCTCATGATCAGGGCCCGCACCACAGCCACGCGCTGACATTCGCCTCCGGACAACTCTCCAGGCCGGTGGTGGAGCCGCTTTTCCAGCCCCACCCGCCGCAGCAGTTCAATCGCCTCCGATTCAACCTCGGGGGTGTGATTCGCACCGATCATCGCCGGCAGCATGACGTTTTCGAGGGCGGTAAACTCCGGCAAAAGGTGGTGGAACTGAAAGACAAACCCGATATGTTGGTTGCGAAACCGGGCCAGCTCTGCCTCGGGAAGATTCAGCACATCCTCTGAGTGGATATGCAGTTCTCCTTCTGTAGGCCGGTCTAAGGTCCCCAGAATGTGCAACAAGGTGCTCTTACCCACCCCCGAGGCCCCGGTGATGGCGAGCACCTCTCCAGGCGCAACCTCTAGATCCACGCCCTTGAGGACCTCTAGCTCCTCTTTACCCATTCTGAAGACCTTGCGCACACCCCGGGCCTGGACAACAGCTTCCCCAGACAAGTGCCCTCCTTCACATAATATACCTGATTGCCTCTACAGGCATCAATGAAGCTGCTTTGCGCGCCGGATAGATCGAAGCCAGCAAACAGATGCCCAGGCTCACCAGGGAAACCAGCGCAAAGTCCACAGCCTGCATATCAACCGGCAGAGAACTGATGATGTAGATATCCCCGGGTATGGAGATCAACTCAAAGTGCTGCTGTAAAAGGCACACGACGAGACCGATGCCACAGCCGAGGACCGTGCCCACCACACCGATGACCAGACCCTGGTACATGAAAATCCGACGGATGCCTTTTTCCGTGGACCCCATGGTCCTCAGTATGCCAATCTCGGGGGTCTTAATCAGGATCGACATGACCAGGATCGACATGATGTTGAAAGCGGCCACCACGATGATGAGGCTGAGGGCGATGAAAACGACCCACTTTTCAAGCTCCATCCAGCGAAACAACTCCGGGAAGAGCCCGGTCCAATCGCTAATGCTGTAGGGATAGCCCAGCTCCCCATCCAGTTCCTCCCCGACCTGCACGGCCAGATCGACATCCTGCACCCGTATGTGAATACTGGTCACACCTTCTCCGAAACCCAGAATGCGCTGTGCATCCTGCAGAGAAATAAAAACGAGGCTGTCGTCGTAGTGGTACATCCCGCTCTCAAAGGTATCGGTGACGATAAAGGCCCAGACCTTGGGGGTAAATCCTCTGAACATGGCCTCTTCAAGATCCATATTCTGCACGGTCATCAACCAGACCTCATCCCCGGGCCCCACCCTCAGCCTGTGGGCCAGTTGCTCTCCCAGGATGATGCCGGGGTACTTCCGCTCGGGCAAAGCTCCCAGCAACAGCATCTTTTCCCGGTCGTACACCAGGTGTTCCGGAAGATCGCACACTGTCCCGAAATTCTCCGGGTCAATGCCCCATAGACGAATCCCATCCGGTTCCTTATTGCCGGTCTTAGGAGTGATGACTACCTTGCTTTCTACGACCGGGGCAGCGGCTTCAACACCTGGAAAGCCCTTTAGCTTCTCCAGAATCGCGCCATAATCCTGCAGGACCTCTCCGTAGTACTTGCGGATGGTCACGTGCGCGTTCATCCCGATCAGACGGTTTTTGACCTCGCCCGAAAACCCATTGGTCACCGATAGCATGATGATCAGGGCCGCCACCCCGAGGATCACGCCGCCGGCCGCTATATAAGCGATGAGGGAGATAAAACCGCTCGTCTGCTTGGAGCGCAAATAGCGCCTGGCAATGAATAATTCGTACGACACTGGATCAGCCCGTCTTTTCCCGAGTCAGAAAGGCCTTGATGAAGCCATCGATAGCTCCATCCATAACCGCCTGGACATTGCCGGTTTCGTGTTCTGTGCGGTGATCTTTGACCAGGTTGTAGGGATGAAAGACATAGGAGCGGATCTGGCTGCCGAATTCGATGCTCTTCTTGGTGCTCTCAATGGCATCGAGTTTCTCCTGCTCTGCCTGTTTGTAGTGCTGATAGAGCCGGGCGGCTAGAACCTTGAGGGCCGTGGATCTGTTTTTCATCTGGGAACGCTCGTTCTGGCACTGCACCGTGATACCCGTAGGCAGGTGAGTGATGCGGACCGCTGACTCGGTCTTGTTCACGTGCTGTCCGCCGGCCCCACTCGACCGGTACACATCGATTTGCAGATCCTCATCTTTCAAATCCACCTCCACGTCGTTGTCGACCTCGGGATAGACAAAGACCGAAGCAAAAGAGGTATGCCGTCGACTACTGGAATCGAAGGGAGAGATGCGCACCAGACGGTGGACCCCTATTTCCGCCTTTAAATGGCCATGGGCGTACTCTCCTTTGACCTCTATGGTAACCCCTTTAATCCCCGCTTCTTCCCCGGCCTGGATATCCATGATCTCGCTCTGGAAACCACTGCGTTCGATCCAGCGGAGATACATGCGCATCAGCATTTCCGCCCAATCAGCGGCCTCGGTACCGCCAGCCCCCGAATGGATTTCGAGGATGGCATCCTTGGGATCGTCCTCGTCGCTCAGCATGGTGCGAAACTCCAGCTCGTCGATCCTGGAGGCCAATCCCTCGACCTCGCTCTCAAATTCTGCCAGGGCGTCCTGGTCGCCCTCCTCAGCGGCCATTTCGTGTAACTCGGACAGATCGTCGAGTTGTTGTTTCAGAGCCTCCCAGGCCTCTATCGAGACCTTCAGCAGGCGGGCCTGGCGCGCCACCTTCTCGGCCTGGAGCCGATTGTTCCAGAAGCCGGCACCGGTCATCTGCTCTTCCAGGCACTCCAGTTCTCGTCTCTTGCCATCCAGGTCAAAGATAACCTCCCAACCGTTCGAGGCACTTCTGACAGCTCAGTAGATTATCCTCACGTGAAGCCATCTATTCATCTCCTTTTTTGGGTTCGCTATAACGATCGAACAACAGGCGGATTGCCTCGCGGTTCTCGGGTATTTCGAACAACAATTCTCCCTCGAAGGCGTCTCCCCTGTCCATGTAGAACTCGTCGGACCGATCGATAAACAGCGGAGAGCGGGAAAGCGGGTAATAGCGTTTGGCCTGGTCGTCCACCAGTTTGAAGCAGCGTGGCACAACGGGATAACCGATCTTCATACGGGCTTCCATGACAATCTTTATCAGCACGAATTTATGCCCTGCTGACGGTTTCCCGTAAAAAAAATACATGTACCTGACCCCCCTTTCCGGCACTTCCCACACCACGGGATGCTTGAGCCGGTCCAGCCAAGCGGGCATCTCCTGCAGCCTCTTGAGCGATCCTCCGGTAACCCGCATCATCTCGATTCCCGCATAGACCAGTACAACCCCTACAGAGGCCAAAAGCACCACGCGCCTTATTTGCCGCAGGAGCGCCTGCTCCCTTTTCTTTGGCACCGACCTCAACATCTCCTTCTTCTCCTCAGCGCAAAATGGCGATCTTGCCCGACCGCGTGAAGGTAGAAGCAGTCAACCGGTAGAAATAGAGCCCATTGGCGATTTTCTCGGGAATATCCCAGCGCAACGCCTGTTTGGACGGACTGTAATCGCCGGCCTCCAGTTCGGCCACCAGGCGACCGGCCAGGTCGAAGACCTGCAGGGCCACCTCCGCTTCGTCCTGAGTACCCAGATGCAGCGGGAAATACACCTCGCGCATGGTCGCCGGACTGGGGAAAGACTCTCGCCGCACCACCCAGGTGATGCTGTATTCCACCCTCAATTCGCGGATTGTATTATCTGAGTTGGGCGCAGAAGTGGATGCCACGACCGAGATGCTGGTGCGGCCGGCTGTTTTATCTCCTTCAGCGTCAAAGGTAACCAGAGCCATGCCTTCCGAATCCGTGGTCGAATCCGTGGTCAGGCTGGCGCCGGCGACAAGCTCCACAGCCCCTCCGTCACCAATCAGGAAGACCGACTCGGCACCATTGTTGGTGATATCCCACACAATTATCTGGCCTGTACCTGCCGCGCCCCTGTTATCGCTAAAACGTACGGAAAAGGGGACCTCACCCGTACTGCCGTTGCCGACATGGCCATCCCCCATTGCTGAGAAATCGAGGCTGAAATCCACGGCAGAGTCTGCAAGCAGGAGCGGCTCGATCACCAAACCACTCGCTCGCAGGCCATGGACCAAACCCCACCCATAGACCGTATCTTCCCCAGCTTCCCCCAGATCCGTGGCGGTCGCCCGCAATTTATCCAGCATTTGTTCAGGATCCCAGGAGGGATGAATCTGGAGCAGCAAAGCGCATACCCCACTCACCAGCGGCGCGGCAAACGAGGTCCCGTCCATGCGGGTATAGTCTCCCCTGCGGATATGGGGTACCGGGACCTCCTGTCCTGGCGCCACCACATCCGGCTTGATGCGCCCATCCGCGGTGGGCCCCCGCGAACTGAAGCTGGCAATCTTCAGCCGCCGATCCACCGCCCCCACTGCAATCACTCCAGGAGCATCCGCCGGCACTGTAATATACGGCCAGTCCCAATTGTTCCCCTGGTTGCCGGCCGACAGTACCACGATAATGCCCCGGCGCACGGCCATCCCTGCTGCGATGCTGGTCAGCGCGGTCTCACCATCCAGATCCTCAAAAGCATAACCGCTGTCGTCGTCCCAGGTGGTGTACCCCAGCGAACTGCTGACGATATCGGCTCCCAGGCTGTCGGCCCATTCCAGGCCGGCGATCCAGCGGTCTTCCTCAATGGGCAGTTCAGCGCCGTTGTCCTCGGTTTTGGCCAGGATGTACTCGGCCTCTGGTGTAACCCCGGCCAAACCCTCTGGATCGTCGGCAACCAGCAACGACAGCACCCGAGCACCGTGGATATTCTGGTTCGAAACCGTTTCATCGCCGGTGACGGGCTGGTTGGCTTCGTCGGTGACCACATCGTCGCCATTGACAAAGTCGCGCGCAGCCACCACCTGAAAATGCGAAAACGCCTTGTGGTCCAGGTAGTGAAAGCCATTATCGAGCAGCGCAATCCGCACGCCCTTTCCCTTGTAGCCCTGGTTGTGCAGCCCTGTTACCCCGATTATTTCCAGGTGCTCAGGGAACGGGCCTTCCTGAACGGAGATTTTGGACGCGGTCGAATCGTCTGCGGGCTCCCGGGGTGCGGACGGACGGCGCAATCTGCGCACGGGTCTAAGGTGGCGTACAAAATCCATCTCTCCGAGCCGATCCTGCTGGGCGCGATTGGCGCGGACACTGACCGCATTGAACCACCTGGAATAATTCCGCACGGCCAGACCGGTTTCCTCAACCTGCACGATGTAGTCTGGATCTAGAGGCAAGTCCAACACCTCACCCACCTCTCCGTCCTCCCTTTCGCCCCAGTCGATGCGTCCTCCCATCCCATCCGGTTTATCCCGCAAGAAAACCCAGACATCTTCTCCGGATGGGAGCGCTTCTGCCTCTGTTAACGAGTAAACCATCAACGGCGCCAGTACTGCAAACAGACCGGCGCTCGACGCTCGGTCAATCATCCTGAAGACCCGGACCCCTTCTATCTATTATATCCGCACCCTCTGGAAACTCGAAGCTAAAAAGAGACTCATCCAGTTTCTTGTTGGTCCTGTGGTCCTTGAGGATATAGGTGGTGATATTGTCATTCACTTCTACTTGCTCTGCTTTTAACAAGTGCCAGCGCTTGCGGTCCACCCAGATCTTCATCTGAGCGATATGCGCACTTGCCGCGCGTGGTTTCAGGCTCAGCATATAGCAGGAACGACCTTCCAACTCCACTTCTTCTACCGCCAGTGCTACATAGCTTTCAGTGTAATCCAGCAGGATTTCCCACGGGGTTTTCAGTTCTCCCTCGTACGCGCTGACGACCACCTGCTCATTCCGCTTGTTGTACGCCCAGATCATCTCACCTCCGGCAACCACTAGATCGCCATCCTCCAGTTCCAAACGGAACTGGTTGGGCTTGCGGGTATAGATTTTTCCCTTGCGGCTCTGCTTCTTATTGTCGAGCAAGGCCCAGTAGAACTGCTTTTCAAATTTGGCGGAAAAGGTCTTGTACCCCGCGAAGTTCTTCCGCATTTTGGCAATGACTTCACTGCCCGTAATACCCTCGGCCGGCAGCGGGCAATGAACCCAGAGGAGCCCGACCAGGATACCCGCCCGGACGCATCTATTCAGATAAGTATTCATTGATCACTCTCTGCTTCGCCAGCCATGGCAGCCTCTTCCCCCCCTTCTACCGCCACCAGGATCTGACGCGGCTTGGCGCCTTTGGCCGATCCCACTATGCCGGCATTCTCCAGTTCATCCATCAGGCGCGCCGCACGCGAATACCCTACCTTCATGCGCCGCTGGAGGAACGACGTCGAGGCCTGCCGATGTTCAATGACCAGCTGCCTGGCTTCGTCGAACAACTCATCCTGCGCGTCCTGATTTGATCTAATATCCGCATGATCCGCAAGGACCGCAACCTCCTCGGCCTCGTAGTTGGTGGATGAGATGGCCTCCACCAATTTCTCTGTTTCTTCTCCGGAAATGTAGGCACCGTGGATGCGGATCGGCTCCCCCTGCCCCCCCGGCAAAAACAGCATATCTCCACGTCCCAACAAACGCTCGGCTCCATTAAAATCCAGAATTGTGCGAGAATCCGTTTTCGAGGCGACCTGAAAAGCAATGCGCGAGGGGAAATTTGCCTTGATCACGCCGGTGATGACATTCACCGAAGGTCTCTGTGTCGCCAGGATGATGTGGATCCCCACCGCGCGCGATTTTTGCGCCAGGCTCATCAGCGAGGTTTCTACATCGGCCGGTGCGGTCAGCATCAGGTCGGCGAATTCGTCTATGACCGCCACGATATACGGCATGGGCCTTTCCGGCTCGATACCATCTTCCAGATCCTCCTGCTCCACCTGCACCACCTTGCGATTGTAGTCGGCCAGGTTGCGCACCCCGAGTCTGGCCAGTTTCTGGTAGCGCGCTTCCATTTCGGCCGTGGTCCACTTCAAGGCTTCAGAGGCCTTCTTGGGCTCGGTGATAACCGGCGCAAGGAGGTGGGGGATATCGTTGTACATGGTCAACTCGACCACCTTTGGATCAACCATGATAAAGCGGACCTCTTCGGGTGTGGACTTGAAGAGAATACCGGAAATCAGGCTGTTGATGCACACGCTCTTCCCCGCTCCGGTGGCGCCGGCTACCAGCAGATGCGGCATCTTGGCCAGGTCCGCCACATAGGGCTCGCCCGAAATGGTCTTGCCCAGGGCCATGGTCAGTTTGGGCTCGGACTTGCGGAAAGCCCCGGACTCAAGAATTTCACTCAGATAGACTGTTTCGTGCTGCTGATTGGCAATTTCGACCCCCACCACGGACTTGCCCGGCACTGGAGCCTGGATGCGGATCCCATTGGCACTCATGACCCGGGCCAGATCATCCGAAAGAGTCACGATGCGGTTTACCTTGACGCCGGAAGCAGGCTCTACCTCGTAGCGGGTCACGACCGGACCGGGGCTCACCTCCACCACCTTGCCCGCTACATCGAAGTTGCCCAGAGCGTCCTCGAGAAGACGGGCGTTCTCCAGCAGGCTCTCCTTGTCAACGCCGCCCCGTCCGTCGGGGGGGGGGCCCAACAGCCCTATCAATGGAAGTTTGTACTTATCCCTAAATGGCTTTTTACCGCTTTTTCCAGCCACGTCCCCCCCTCCATCCGAAGCCGCTGACTTGTCCACCCGGGCAATGGCGTTCGGCGGCTCTGATTGGGGTGTGGACATTTCCGGCCTTCCGCTCTCTACTTCAGGGGTCAGGCTGGCCAACTCTCGTGCGTCAGGAGCTTCTGAAACCTGAACCGGCTCTTCTACCTTCCCTACCGAAGGCCGACCCCTGACCGCCGCCAAGGTTTCCGTCTTATTTTCAATGTCGTCTACTCCTTTTTCTGCCAACCTCTTCTTCCGCTTGATCCCGTGATTGGCGAACCAGCCCGGTACGCGTCCCATCCATCTCATTCCCCGGGCTCCGCGCCGGAGTCCACTCACACCCAGACGAGGATCTACGTCCGTGGTCAAAATTGCAGCCGCAATAAAAAGCGCCCCAAGGAGAACCGCGGACCCGATGCGCCCCCCGTAGGGGATGAGAATCCCATTGCTTACCTGGATGCCCAGCCACCCTCCAAGCTTAAATGCCGTGTAGGATGAATAGAGCGGTAAACCAGCCCCGATGCTGAAAATCAGCGCCATGCTCAACAAGCCCGCACTGCGGTATACCGCGGCCAGTATCGGCTGCTGCCGCAATCGGTTCCAGCCCCAGAGCAAAGCCAGAACCGGCAGCACATAGGCCGCGTACCCTGCCCCCGTGAAGGTGCTGTAAGATATATAAGCTCCGAGGTACCCGCCCCAGTTGAGAAGTTCGGCGGGCGAGCGGTTTGAATTGGGAAAATCGCGCACCGAATGAGACACCAGGCTGATGACCAGGAAAATACCCCATGCCACCAGTAGTACACCACAGGCCTGAGCACCTTTCCCTCTGCCAATGAATCTATCCAATAACTCTCTCATACCAACCCCATTATTCCGGAAGTACCAAAGGGGAAAGGACAATTTGGATAACGTGGGGATTTTCGTATCGTATGGACTCTAAGGAGAAGAGAGTCCCCTGGGAAAGATTGACTGTCCTGTGCTATGGGGCGCGTCGCACCACTACTTTTTTCATCTGTGAAACCCGGCCCGCCGCACTTGCTGATACATAGACGATATACATACCCGCGGAAACAAAACGGCCCTCCCGATCCTGCCCATCCCATTCTATTTTTCCGCTGGGCCCCACAGAAGAGTCCTTCATCAATTCCCGGATGAGATGACCCTCGATATCGTAAATCCACAGATTCACCAAGGCCGGGGCAGCCGGCAATCTGTAGCTGAGCACTAGCCGGTGTGAAAACGGGTTCGGTTCGGCCCTTAATTCGATGCGTTCACCCCCGAACCGACGCTGTTCGTACACGCTGTTGAGGCGGCCGGGAGTGCCGCCTTCGACGAGCGCTTTTCCCCAGTTGTCGGACTTTGCAGCTTCCTTCAGATCGATTTTTTCCCAGGAAAATCCCGGCCGCGTCACCGGCTGGTAGCGCAAGACTTCCACCGTATCCCCTCCGGCATTGCACAGGATTACAGCTCCTTCCCTGCTATTGGGCCAGCCAGTGCGGCCAAAGGCCCTGTCCTGGATAGTGAGCAAAACCACAGCTTCGTGCAGGTCCTCCTCATAGGCTGTCGAGTGGTCGAAGTAGCTGCGATCCAGCACCAGGGCAAACTGTCCGGGCCGCAGGGCCAGACCTGCTCCTTTGTCCACCAGCGAATCGAGTTCTTCTTCGTCGCCCAAACGCCAGCCGTCCAGGATCACTGTTTCAACCTCACTGGTATTGACCAGTTCTACGTACTCGTCGTGGTGATCTAGGCCAAGGGGGTTGTACATCACTTCACTGAGCACCACCCGGGCTTGAACCGGACCGAGCAAGCCCATGAACACTACAATCAGTACGGCATACATCAGATCATCCCACAACGTTTGCGCACAAACCATTCCAGGCCCAACAGCAGAACCACTACCCCGACGAGCCATTGCTGGCTCCACAGCGAGAAGACGCTCGCCTGCTCTACCAGGCGCTTCTGCAAGGCCAGCAACTCCAGGATCTCACGCCATTCGTCCAGGTCGCGATAGCGGCCTCCGCTGACCCGGGCCATCTCGCCCAACACTACCTTGTTGGCTCGCACGTCAACGGATTCAATGCTGTGCTGTTCAACGATAAACCGGCCCTCGTCTTTACCGATGAGGGTATCTCCTGCATAAGCCACGGTTGTGTAATGATAGTCGCCGGGAGCCAGGCCCGTCCAGGTGCCCTGATAATGCCCTCCTCCCTGATCCTGAAGTTGGAATTCCAGATCTTCTCCGTCCACCATGACCTGTACGGTGGCAGCGCTCTGCGGACGCAGAAGTTCGTCGAAGACCTGGCCGGCAAAGACGACCTCCTCTCCTGCGCGATAGATATGCTGTTCCGTCGATACCCGCACGCGACCCGCTGGTGTCTGGATAGCCAGCCACTTGACAGCATTCCGCCAGAAATTCCGGATGGTCTGCGGCCGTCCTCCAACTCCACTGCTCAGTAAATCGAGACGCCAGAAGGTAGCCGACAAAGCTGCTATGACCTTGCCCTGACCGTAGAATCCGGCCAGGATAACCGCAGGTCGATCCCCCCTTTGCCCTTCTACCAGGATCATGGCTCCCTGCCTTTTCCGGGTAATGGGAAAGTAGCCTAACAGGGGCGGCAATTGCGTCCAGGGGTCCACTCCCACCTCCAATTCTGCCTCTTGAAGACGAACCACTGGATGATGGCGACCTTCCGGACTCGGCCTCAGGAAGACCTCCTGGGGCACAAACCGCGTCCTAGGCTTTTCAATCACAGCCGGAAGGATCTGCGCAACAGGGGTATTGGGATCCCAGTTTTTGTAGGTCTTTGGTCCGCCAATAAACAACAGTCCGGTCCCGGCACCTACCCTCTCTTTAATAGCACTACCCATGCTTCCCATTAGTGAGCTTTTTTCCTGATTCAGAAGGATCACCACATCCACTCCCGTCAATCTTTCCTGGAGCTTAGGACCCTTCTGGTAAAACTCTCCAACTCCTTTTTTCCGTACTGCTGTCCGCACTACAATGGTGGAATCCGCTGCCAGGCTGCGCTGCAGAAAGGCCAGGTCAGGACTTGGGCCTCCCGCTCCCAGTAGAACCTGGATCCGCTCCTCCAGTATGCGCGTAAAGACCAGGGCCTCGTTGTTGTCATGGAAGAATTCTCCTCCTTTGTGTGGCACCACCAGTCGGTATATATGAGGGCCGGCGGTGGTGGGCAGAACCTCAAAGGATACAGGCTGTACCAGATTGTCGCCCGCCAGAGTAATACTCTGCCGACCTATCACCTCTTTGCCTTCGTAGAGCAGAACCTCTACGGCTTGATCCGTATAACCCCAACTGCACAGTCCAGCTTCTATCCGCAAACCATGCCCCACATAACCGGTCTCCTCCGTCTTTGCCCGCACAATCTGTATATCGGCCGGATTTTCCTCGCTGCCGACTCCCAGAGCATATACGGGTATCCCTATTTCTTGCGCTACTCTGGTCGGATCCTCGCCCAGGTTGTGCATCCCATCAGAGATCAACAGAATGCTCTCGAGGTTTTTGCGATCAGGTGCCTTCTCCAGACCTTTGAGCAAAGCGCTGGCAAGATCTGTAGCCTGTCCTTCGATTTGTACCGTACTCAGGGTATCCAGTGCGATCCTATAGGGCGTTTCCGCAAAGCCACAGGCCACGACCTCAGCCCGATCAAAAGCCTTGCGAAAATCTCCATGATTCAGCACTTCCTGTACCTGTTCCAGGCGTTGAATACCTTCTTCTTCCATCGCCATACTTGGACTTGTATCCACCAGAATCAACAGCAGCGGACTCACCACTTGTTTACTCCACAATCCAAGGATCGGTTCAGCCAGAATCAATAACAACAAGCCGACCACGAGGCTGCGCACCGCGATCAAACCGGAACGCAAAACTCGATCGGTCGGTGGTTGGGTTTGCCGATAAATATAGTAGGTAAGACCCAGCGCTACCGGAAGCAAGACCAAAAATACCTCGTCCCCCTCCAGATTAATACTGAGGTCCAGCCATTCAGACATGCCGTGGGAAGCTTTCTTACCTACAAGCTTAGACGGGGAGTTGCATCTAAATCAAAGGTGGCCCGCTCACCATGGGAGAGATGGTACAGACCTGCAGCCGCGATCATCGCAGCGTTATCGGTGCAAAGCACCGGGGAAGGATAGTACAGCTGACCGCTTCTGGCGTCCACTGCGTCTTGCAAACACCTGCGCAAGCTGTGATTGGCCGCTACACCACCGGCCAGGGCAACGACCTCAATACCTGTATGCTCCATGGCTTTGACGGTCTTGCCGACCAGTGAGTCCACTACCGCAGCCTGAAAACTGGCAGCTATATCGGGTAACTGTTCGGCAAGTTCGTCCGCACTCAGCCCGCGCACATGGTTCAGGACGGCCGTCTTTAAACCGCTGAAGCTGAAGTCAAAACCACTGTGTTGATCCAGCGCCCTGGGAAACCTGATAGCCTGAGGATCGCCTTTCTCTGCCAGTTCCGCCACCACTTTGCCTCCCATAACCACTCCTTGAGGAGGCAATAAATGGAGCAACTTTGCTACTTTGTCAAACGCTTCCCCTGCTGCATCATCGCGGGTTTTCCCGAGGATCTCGTACTCGCCCAGACGAGGTACCACCACCAGCTCTGTATGCCCTCCCGAAACCAGCAGGGCCAGCAAAGGGAATTCAATATCGTGTTCAATCAGATTGGAGAAAATATGACCTTCCAGGTGGTGCACTCCAATCAGGGCCTTGTGGGTCGCCAGGGCCAAGGCTTTAGCAACGGATAAACCAACAATCAACGATCCTACCAGACCCGGCCCCTTTGTGACCGCGATGCCGTCCAGGGTGGCGAAATCGATTTTTGCAACCGCAAGGGCTTCTCTGACTACCGGAACAATCCTACGGGTGTGGGCCCGCGATGCCAGTTCCGGGACGACCCCTCCGTAGCGGGCGTGCTCCTGTTGGGAAAACACAATATTAGAATGCACCGCATAGGTCTGATCAACCACCGCCGCGGAGGTCTCGTCACAAGAGGTCTCTATACCCAGTACCAACATTAAACAAAGCCTTGTCGTGCTGATTTTTGTACAGGCTCTTTACCTCAGCGCTCCACCAGATCAACCTGTGGAGGCACGATTTCTCTTATCTCAAACAGGCTGTCATGCGCTGCGAGCACAAGCAAACTTTGACCATCGAAGTCTCTGTAATCCACGTATAAATCCAGATCCTTCTCAGGGTCCAGATTGGCTATGATATCGACCCCTCCCTTCACCGTCACCTTTACCTGCGCGGGCTCGGGAATGACACTTCGCCCTCTAGCATGGCGTACCTGCACTGGAACATCGGCAATATCATTCTCAGCCAGTATCTGGACATCGACCTCCAGGGTGACATGCGTCGGAGTCAGGTCAAGACGCATACCATCCGGTGCGCGCAAACGCAGCTTTTCCTCTATATCCTCTCGAACGTTTCTCAGGTGAAGTGAGTCCGTCTCGATGAACTCTACTCGGTGAATTTGAGTACTTGGACCGGAGATTTCGACTTTTCTGGGCTCTATGCTGATGCCTCCAACCTGAGCATAGGCTTCGGCGATCTCCAGCTCGACAAGCGGTATTACCTCGACCCTCCGCTCTGCTCGTCTGTCCAGGACAATCTCTATTTCCTTGGGATCGAGGATCTCCTCGATCTGCACATCCAGTCCTGCGGTGCTGTTTTCTACATTGGCTGGTGTTAGCCTGTAGGAGCGCACGCTGCCTGGATTCCCCTCTGGCTTAAGATGCAAGAGAAAATCATCGCCATTCAGCCGCAGCAATCCTTTACCCTGCCCGGAAACCAGCGCCTGCACGTGGGTTCGCAGCGGATTTGCAACGATAATTTCTTCTGAAGACGGTTCTGAAGGTGGATCCTGTACATTTAGCCGAATATCTACTTTTTTCTCGTAGGGATGTTCTGTTACCGCGTGGAACCAAAGAAGTACAGCAAGGGCCAGCGCTCCTGCCTTAATACCCCAGTCCGTCAGATTGTTCTTCTTCAACTAGCGCCTTAAAGAGAAGAAAAGGCTCCTATAAAAAAGGAGCCTTATAAACTGTGCCTTAGGCCACACCCCGAAAAAGCATCTTGCAAAAGGGCTCAAGATGATCAATAATGGATCGGTAAATAGACTCTTTATTTATAGGATTCCTTGATCTCCTTACCTGTACTCAATTCTCCATTATCGATCCTCAAGTGAAATCCGCACTCTGGATTGGTGCAAACCCACGCTTTAAAATGAATCGCAGCCCCATCCCTGCCATAATCGGAAAGCGGAACCAGTACTCCCTCAGGACAAGCCTTACACGTCGGCAAACTGTTGATTACCATCCTTAACCCCCCCTCCCTTAGTGGTGATTCAGGATTTGTGAGTGAATAAATCTAGGACTTAATGGTTTATTTATGCAACATCAGCAAGTGCTATTTCTCCAATTTAGATACTCCATCTTTAGATGTCAACTCCAAAGCAAAGCTTTCTTGTCGACCGGGAAATCTTTCAGGTGATTTGCATACTCGTGAATAACTGCTTCCTGCTCCATCGTTTCGACGGAGCCAGGCCGTCTCTGTCGAACCTCTGCCAGAGCGTCTGGGGCCGCGTAGCCCTGGCCGACCAGATAACACGCTAGCATGGTTCCGGTGCGTCCCATGCCGGCCCCGCAATGTACAACCACGGGCCGCTCCTCGTTTTGTGAAGTCTTGACAAAATCCATAAACCGGAAAATATCTTCGAGAACCGGCGGATGCATATCCATGATGGGCAGATGCAAATAAGCCATGTCTTTTGCCCGGACGGACTCCTCTTTGAGAGACTGCTCAGTCAGGGTGACAATAGCACGAACCCCCTGCTTTTGTAATAGATCCAGATCCGCTTCCAGTTTCTCCCGACCAATCCCCAGGTCGCAATCACAGCCTCCAGGTTGTCCTGTACCAGCTATCCGTTCTGGTACGAGCCAGCTAAAATTTATCAGCACAACTCAGGTCCTCGCAAAAGCCGTCTGAGGTCCTTCTACCCAAAATGATCCATCTCCGCCTACTTCCTTCTTCCAGATAGGTACCGTTTCTTTGAGGCGGTCAATGACGTAACGACAGGCCTCAAAAGCTTCGGCGCGATGCGGGCTGGCTACGGCAATCAGTACACTGATCTCGCCAATTTCCAATCGACCTACCCGGTGCAAAACAGCGACATCTTCGATGTCCCACTGTTTTTGGGCTTGCAAACCGATCTCGGCCATCTTTTTCTCGGCCATTTCTTTGTAGGCTTCATAAACCAGAAAATCGGTAAGCTTATCGCCTGAATGATTGCGTACCACCCCGCAAAAAGTCACCACAGCACCGTTGTAATCCTTTAATACCTCGTCGTACAGGGCATCTGAGGTTATCGGCTCTTCGACGATCTTGAACACCTCAACCTCCACTTACAGGGGGAATAAGCGCCACTTCATCCCCGTCGTGAAGCACGGTCCAATCATCCGCGTAGTCTGCATTGACGGCAACGGAAAGGACGTTTTGGAGGTTTGCCAGATCCGGATATTGATCCAGCAAGCCGTGTTTGAGATCCCCAACCGTGGCCCCTTCCACAACCCTAATTTCGGTTTCCTTACAGCCTGCTATTTCGCTGCAACTAGCAAAGAACAAAACCTTGATCTTCATACCACAACAAACCTGTGTGCTCATGTACTTATTTGCAATATAACTTAAACATAAAACCAGCGCAAGATCAGCTTCGTTAAGGGTGTTCGAACTCGGCTAAGCCGCTAATAAACCGCATGATACGCAACGCGTCTCCCGCCGAAATTCCTGCTATGCCGTTTACGTCAGCGGCAGCCTCCACGATTTCGACATCCTCGCCAGCAACAAACCGCAGTATTCGAATAGCATCTCTCAGGGAAACGAAGCCATCTCCATTGGCATCCCCGAGTTGTAAGACTTCAACCTTGTTGATCTCAATGGTCTTCATCAGAGCGTCGGCGTCGAATACATCTCTTTCTGTCGCAGACGATCCCACTGAGATCTGAGTTAGCGATATTTCAGCCGCGGTGCCATCTGTAAAACCGTCCGCCGTTTTCAAAGTGAAAGTGCCGAATTCGAAACCATCACCCGAGAACTTATCCCCAAAAGCCCCAAAAGTTCCTGCTCCAGCCTCCACCGTTCCATTGGAGGTTAGAAGTAGAGGAATCCAGGCCGGATCGGATGTTTCAAAGGTAGTTGCTTCGAGATCGAAAGCCGTGGCCGGCCGAACCTCGAGTGTGATCGAGTAGGACTTCAACCCCTGGAGACCGTCCCCTGTTATAACCACTTCGAGTGAATCACCCGGCCCTACGGATACGAATTCATCAGGAGTGATCGAAAACAGCGCTCCGGCATTATCCCCTGCGAAAACAGCGCCACCCATTGCCAGCAAGACGGCAAGAGCAGGTGGCAATGCTTTACCTACACTGTTCCGCATTATCTTGTCTCCTATTTCTTTCGTCATTAGTGGTTTCACAACACACCCACTCCATTGTTTGGCCCCAAATTCCTGTTTAACGCTGCGTTACTAAAAATTTTAAGGCAAAAAGAACAGGGCCGTTGAAATATTCAACGACCCTGATTCCATGTTGCCCAACCCAGAAGATTTATTGCAATAAGGTCATCTTTTTCTCTGAAGTGAAATTGTTTACTCGCAGCTGATAAAAATACACTCCGCTACCAACCTTAATGCCGTTTTCATCCAGGGCGTCCCAAATCAACTGGTGGTGCCCTACCCTCATGGGCTGGGATTGAGCCAGGGTGCGGACTACCTGACCCTTGAGGTCAAAGATAGTCAGGGTCACCGGGGCCTCTTCCGCCAGATCAAAAGAGATGATGGTTTCGGGGTTGAACGGATTGGGGAAGTTCTGCCACAGAGCATGAGCTGTGGGTCGTTGCACAGCTGATAAATTGAGCTCGATTACATCGCTTCGTGCCGATTTCCCATCCAGGTCCAACTGTTTCAGGTAGTAGTAGACAACATCCACCGGGGGCAGATCCTTGTCTACAAAACTATACATCCTGAATCCATCCACTGTACCATCTCCCGGGACCAGGTCACCTACCTGATCGAAACCGATCAGGTCAACGCTGCGGTATACCTCCCAGCCCAGGTTGTTCGTCTGCGAAGCTACAGTCCACTGCAAAAATGCTTCGCGTTCGAGGGTATACTCGGCTGTGATACTGGCCAACTCGGCTACTACCGGCACATCCCACGTGGCGCTGAAGGAGACTTCGAGAGTCCGGCTCATACCATTGGAATCATCCGCAGTAGCACTGGCCGTCACTAATATGCTGGTGGTACCTGCGGCTCTACTACTTACCCCGGAGTCGAAGGTCACCGAGCCCAAGCCATCCGAGCCCGTGGCCGCCGTCACCTCTTCAGTGGTGCTGGCCCCAATCTCCAATTCCACAGGAGCCACCAGGTAAACCGTTTCTGAGCCAGCGTTGGTGATCTCCCAGAGGATCGGCTGGCCGGAGCCGGGCTCTTCAGTATTATCGGTAAAACTCACGGAAAGGGTGACCTCGCCCTCACTGCCATCGAGGTTGTTTCCCGAACTTAGGGGTGAATAAGAGACACTGAAATCGGTCTCCGAAGTGGCGGTCAGAGCGGGCTCAATGACCGGTACGTAGGTGAAGGTTTGAGGCCCGGAGGGCTGCCCATCCGGGTTGGTCACCACCACGTTCACCTCACCCGTGCCTGGGGGGGAGACCGCGGTCAGGCTCGTGGCATCCACAAAGGCCACGTCCGAAGAGGCGGTCTCGCCGAAGGTGACGGTGGCCCCCTCCGCGAAACCCGCACCGGTAATCGTCACCAGTTGGCCGCCGGTTGCAAACCCTGAGGCCGGGTCGATACCAGTCACTGCAGGCGGCGAAGTGAGGTAGGTGAAGGTTTGAGGCCCGGAGGACTTTCCATCCGGGTTGGTCACCACCACGTCCACCGCACCCTCCGTGCCTGGGGGGGAGACCGCGGTCAGGCTCGTGGCATCCACAAGGGTCACGGTCGGCGAGGCGGTCTCGCCGAAGGTGACGGTGGCCCCCTCCGCGAAATCCACACCGATAATCGTCACCAGTTGGCCGCCGGCTTCAACCCCTGAGGCCGGGTCTAGAGCGGTCACGGTAGGCGGCCTATTGATGACGGTAATCTTGCCGTTCGCAGCAGTGAACTCGATCGCCTCTTCATTTGCATCCAAGAGCTCTCCGACCTGGAGTTCGAGGGTTATATCCCCTTCCGGAGCGTTCTCCGCGATCAGAAAAGTAATATCCACGATAGAGCCACTGCCCGGATCGGGAGCAGGGAACCGAGCAGCAGTAACGCGGATCTCGTTTTCGAGCGCGGGGTTTACTATGGCACTAAAGCTATTGCCAAAATCCGTTGCTACAGCAGTGACCACAGACAGCTTCGTTTCATCATAGAGAACCGAGAGCCCCAAACCACTTATCCCTGCGTCGGTATTGAGCAGGAGATTGACACTTACCTCCTGTCCGGGATTTCCTGAAGCTTCTGTCACGCTGAGATCTGTTGCTGCTGCAGCCTGGGAGACAAACCCTATCAAAGAAAGAACCGCAGCAAATCCGACATATCTCAATTTAAACCTCATTGTAGTTCTTCCTTTCTTTTATTGAGAAGGATGTTCAAACTCGGCTAAACCGCTAATAAACCGCATGACGCGCAACGCGTCTCCTGCCGAAACTCCTGCTATGCCGTTTACATCAGCGGCAACCTCCGAGATTTCGACATCCTCGCCAGAGACAAACCGCAGTATTCGAATAGCATCTTTCAGGGAAACGAAGCCATCTCCATTGGCATCCCCGAGTTGTAAGCCTCCAAAGGTGAAGGTTTGAGGCTCGGAGGACTGCCCATCCGGGTTGGTCACCACCACCTCCACCATACCCTCCATGCCTGGGGGGGAAACCGCGGTCAGGGTCGTGGCATCCCAAAAGATCACGGTCGGCGAGGCGGTCTCGCCGAATTTGACGGTGGCCCCCTCCTCGAAACCCGCACCGGTAATCGTCACCGGTAGGCCGCCAGCTTCAACCCCTGAGGCCGGGTCAATACGGATCACTGTAGGCGGAGAGACGTAGGTGAAGGTTTGAGGCTTGGAGGGCTGCCCATCCGGGTTGGTCACCACCAGGTCCACCGCACCCATGCCTGGGGGGGAGACCGTGGTCAGGGTGGTGGCATCCACAAAGGTCACGTCCGACGCGGTCTCGCCGAAGGTGACGGTAGCCCCCTCCTCGAAATTCTCACCGGTAATCGTCACCGGTAGGCCGCCAGCTTCAACCCCTTCGGCCGGCTCTATACCGGTCACTGTAGGCGAAGCGAGGTAGGTGAAGGTTTGAGACCCGGAGGTCTGACCATCCGGGGCCGGGTGGACCACCACCACCTCCACCGCACCCGTGCCTGGGGGGAAGATCGCGGTCAGGGTCGTGGCATCCACAAAGGTCACGCCCGGCGAGGCAGTCTCGCCGAAGGTGACGGTGGCCCCCTCCAGGAAATCCTCACCGGTAAGCGTCACCAGTTGGCCGCCAGCTTCAAATCCTGAGACCGGCTCTATACCGGTTAATATAGGCGGCGGCGGAACTACGTAGGTGAAGGATTGAGGCTCGGAGATCTGCCCACCCGGGTTGGTCACCACCACGTCCACATGGCGGTGGTCAAGCACTGCATCCGCTGGGGGGGAGACCGCGGTCAGGGTCGTGGCATCCACAAAGGTCACGTCGTCCGACGCGGTCTTGCCGAAGGTGACGGTGGCCTCCTCCTGGAAATCCGCACCGGTAAGCGTCACCGATTGGCCGCCGGTTGTAAATCCTGAGACCGGGTCTATACTGGTCAATACAGGCAACAGCGGAGCGACATAGACGTAGTTGAAGGTTTGAGGCTCGGAGGACTGCCCATCCGGGTTGGTCACCACCACGTCCACCATACCCGTGCCTGGGGGGGAGACCGCGGTCAGGGTCGTGGCATCCACAAAGGTCACGTCCGACGCGTCAATCTCACGGAAGGTGACGGTGGCCCCCTCCTGGAAATTCTCACCGGTAATCGTCACCGGTAGGCCGCCAGCTTCAAACCCTTCGGCCGGCTCGATACTGGTCACTGCCGGCGGAGGGTCTTCAAACTTGAGCTGGGTGATCTCAATGGTCAGCTTTGGAGCGTCGACTACACCGGGAATGGTTAGCGATATTTTAATTTCAGCCTCAGTGACATCTTCAAGCTCGTCCGCCGTTTTCAAAGCGAAAGTGCCGAACTCGAAACCATCACCCGAGAACTCATCCTCAAAATTATTTGCTCCAGCCTTCACCGTTCCATTGGAGGTTAGAACACGTGGAAGAGTCCTCCAGGCCGGATCGGATGTTTTAAAGGTAGTTGCTTCGAGATTGAAAGCCGTGGCCGGCGAAACCTCCAGTGTGATCACGTAGCGCTTCAACCCCTGGAGACCGTCCCCTGTTATAACCACTGATACGACTTCATTAGGAGTAATCGAAAACGTAGCCGCGTCGGCCTCGTCGTCGGGCATTTCCCCATCGTCGTCGTCAGGCATTTCCCCATCGTCGTCGTCAGGCATTTCCCCATCGTCGTCGTCAGGCATCTCCCCGTCGTCGTCGTCGGGCATTTCCCCATCGTCGTCGTCGGGCATTTCCCCATCGTCGTCGTCGGGCATCTCCCCGTCGTCGTCGTCGGGCATCTCCCCGTCGTCATCGTCGGGCATTTCCCCGTCATCCTCGTCGGGCATCCCGTCATCCTCCTCAGTCGCGTCCTCCTCGGTCGCGTCGTCGGCCTCAGTCGCGTCATCGTCCTCAGTCGCGTCATCGTCCTCAGTCGCGTCGTCGGCCTCAGTCGCGTCGTCGGCCTCAGTCGCGTCGTCGGCCTCAGTCGCGTCGTCGTCGGGCGGAGTCTCGGATTCGTAGTTGAAGGTTTGAGGCTCGGATTCCTCCCCATCCGGGTTGGTCACCACCACATCCACCGCACCCATGCCTGAGGGGGAGACCGCGGTCAAGGTCATGGCATCCCCAAAGGTCACGGTCGGCGAGGCGGTCTCGCCGAAGGCGACAGTAGCCCCGTCCTCGAAATCCGTGCCGGTAATCGTCACCGTTAGACCGCCGGCTGCAGGCCCTTCGGCCGGGTCTATATCGGTCACCTCCACCGCGAAAACAGCGCCACCCATTGCCAGCAAGACGGCAAGAGCAAGTGGCAAAGCTTTACTTACACTGTTCCGCATTATCTGTCTCCTATTTCTTTCGTCATTAGTTGGTTTCACAATACACCCGCTCGACAGCTATATGGTATATTTGCATTTATAGTGAGATGGGATCCCACAACATGTGCGAGGGATCCCATCTCTACTACTTGCGGGCTCCCACCTATTTCAGCAACAGCATCTTGTCGACTTGGTGGAACTCTCCTGCCTGCAGACGGTAGAAGTAGATTCCGGAAGACAAGGGCTGTCCACTGTCATTAGTGGAATCCCACTGGACTGTATAGCGGCCGGCTTTCTGGGGCTCCGCAACCAAGGTGCTCACCAACTGGCCGACTACGTTGAAGATCTCCAATCTCACATCAGTTGCCTCGGGCAGCTGATACTTGATGATGGTCTCCGGGTTGAACGGGTTCGGATAGTTGTCCCTCAGCGCGTAGACTTCCGGGCGCGTCTCGATTTCAACCGCTCCGAGTGAAGCGACCTGATTCAACCCGAAGTTTCCATCGCTCAACTCTCCGTGGATCAGTTCGATCAGGCTCTGCTCGGTTTCCGCTATGGGGCGGAAGACCAGGTCTATAACGAACTCTTCTCCAGAGAAAGTCTCGCCGTAACCAGCGATGGAGACTTCACCGTCCTGCTGGGCCAGGACCTGCGGCTGTGCCAGGTCGGTTCCAAGCAGGTTGCCCTCGGTCATGGCCTTGACGAACTCGAAGATATCGGGGTTGTAGTTGACCGTAAAGCCATAACCCTTGATTTCCTCGAAGTCAGCCAGGTTGACGTTGAGCACCATCTCTTCCCCGATCTGCGGCAAGGTTTCACCTGCATACAGGTCGAGACGAGAGTCGGTGTTCAGGCCAGCTGGCAACGGTATCCCCTTGGAGACACCAGCGGCAATCCGGCCGAAGTTATCGCCAAAGACGAAGAAGTCATTGAGGTCGAACTCGTTGTCCGCATTCAGGTCAAAGGCCGGATCGTAGCCTTCTTTACCTGCCCACAGCTCAAAGTGGTCCGCGAAGAGGAAGAAGTCATCATATCCAACCTGCTCATCCGCACCAAACAGACCCTGGATGAGTACGCCATCGCTGTCGAATACCTCATTGCGGATGGCCATGGCCGTCCGAGAAAGATCGGCAATGCTGTCATTGTCTTCATCGAACGCGCCCACCGTGTAGGTGTAGAACTGACCGTGGGCGGCAGTGACATCCAGGAAGGAAGTCTCACCCGGACCGGCCGTGCCGACCAGAGTCGCCTCACCGTCTCCGATGCTGCGGTAGATGTTGTACCCCCGCACACCGGGAACCACGTTGGCCGCCGTATTCGGGCCAACAGCAGTGGGAAGGGTGCGGGTCATCATGAAATCGGATACGGACTTGGTCCAGCTTATTGTGATGCTACCACCCGCATCGTCCGGGGTGTCCACCACCTGCAGGGACGAAACCGCTTCCGGTGCGATATTGTCTATCGCACGCACGGGCTCGTCAAGATAGACCGGAGCCGACGATTGCACGACTGCTCCAACGTTCCTCATGCGCGGGACAATCCCGCCACCGGTGATGAAGGTCCGGGCTTCGGGTGTCAGGGTGGCGATGAGCGGAGTATTCGGCTCCAGTTGAGCGAGCCTCCTGCTCTCCACCATGGTCTGGCCCATCAACTCGTACGGACCCACCATTTCTTCGGCGCTGGTAAAGGCCTGCTTGGACATCACGTCTTCACCGTTGCCATTACCGTTGCCATTACCGTTACCGTCCGCCATACCAGCGGGAGGTACCGTACCACTGGGGGGCAACTCAACCGTGGCCCAGGGGATATAAACCATTTGGGCGTTCTCGACGAGTTTTCCATCATCCCCCACACCGTACTTGACCATTACCTCGCGCCAGTAGCGCAGACTCATGCTCGCACTGCTCTGTTCCAGGGTGACAGACCACATACTCGAAACCCCATCGAGGGCGGCGACTATGGTGCGCATGGGCGAAAACAGCGGGTCGGGCAGGGCCGTGGTGATCATGATAAACCCACCCTCGTCGTCCGGGTAGTCGTAGGCCTTCATGTCCGTCGGCTGGGGCACTTCGCCAATGGGTGGTGGTGCATCAGGATCCACCACCACTAACTCGTCGAGGGAGCCGCTTACGCCGTCTGTTATCCAGGCGTTGATTACCAAGTTGGGTACCGCTCTGACGCTCGAGACCGAAAGCTGAGCTACGCCATTGCTAAGCAGAGCATTGTTCGGCATCTGAATCAGAGGGTTCGACGCCAGATTGACGATCGGCTTATCTATCCAGCGGATGTTACCGAACTTATCAACCGCTGCCAAGTGCAACTCGAAGATTTCACCCGCCTCGAGATCACCAGCGTGCCAAATAGCGATATTGTCGATGTCGGCGGGCAGATAGAATATCTCATCCTCCCCGGAGCCCTCAAGCTCAGCAGGATCGGCTCCCTCCCGGCTGTTCATAGAACTGACCGTGAGCGTGAAGACCGCGGTTCTCTCGCTCTTGAGCGTCACACGGATCGTGCCACCGGCAAGCTCGCTTCCAGCAATGGTAAATGTTCCATCGCCGTTGTCAGTGATGCCATCCCCCGTAAGGGTAACGCCTTTATCCTCGGCCCCCTCGGACAACAAGGATTGTTCGGCTTCAAGCCCCAGTGCCGCAAGGAGATCCTCATTATGGACCACGGTAACGATGATATCGTCTCTGTACCTGGAGATCGGTAGCGGTTTATCATCCCCCTCTGCCGCCGATACAACAGTAATTCTCACGTCGGTCTCCTGGCCAGCCGAGAATACCAGCTTCTTGTCCTTGGGGGCATGGTCGTGATCGGTCTTGGTAGCCTTCGTCTTTTCGTCTACGACTATCTCAATAGAGGCAGCCGTAGCCGGATCGAAATCAGAGTCGAAGGTGAATTCTTTCACCTCTGGTGCTGCCTGTGATCCCAGGGTTTGGATGGTCCGGTTACCCGCATCATCGCGCGTCTGGACCTTGAGGTTGTATTTAGCACCCTCGTTAAGGAGCAGATCTCCGTCC
This sequence comes from Candidatus Latescibacterota bacterium, assembly GCA_965219385.1. GTDB lineage: Bacteria > Latescibacterota > UBA2968 > UBA8231 > UBA8231 > CBDCNM01. The sequence goes on from CBDCNM010000002.1 coordinate 1,374,693, forward strand.
CTGTTTCTCGGCGCTCTATACTCAGTCGGCTTAGTAACCTGCAGTTGCTCTGCTATTATATCAACTATATTGATGTCGTCATCAAGGTTGTCTTTGGCCGAGCCTGCCGGGTCGTAATAGAGCCTGATTGCGGTCAACGGGCGATTAACCTCGATGGTAGGATCCGCGGTTTCCTCGTTGATACTGCCCTCGGATGGGGAGTACAGAGTGACCTCCGCCGCGCCTGGAACAAAATTGACCCCGGGAACGGTGACCGTAGTGGTATTCCCCACCGGGTTCGACGCCTCGAAGGTGACGGTATAGGAACCTGCCCCGATCTTAGCATCAGCAACAGCTCTAGCTTTGTCGGCTTCTACACCGTCTTTATGAAGCCTAAGGGTATCAAGTGAGGCGTCTCCGGTTTTCGCCCTCCCTACGTATAAACTATCGCCATCATCATTCTCCATTTTTAAGGGCGCTGCCGTTACAGCGGCTTTCGCGTCCCCCATCTCTGGGTCAGCGGCCAGGGAGGTGATATCAAGGCCCCACCATGCACCGCTCCCGAGCAAGAGATCAGACAGGGTGTTTCCGGCATTTGTAACCGTAATTTCGGCAGTATCATTAGCTGCTGCTTCTGAGGCCAGGGTGACCTTGAGCTCACCGAGGAGGCGATCCGAATTCCACTGGAGGTAGTATGCATCGTCGCTCGAAGTGCCGTCGTTCCTGGTGCCGTCATTGGCCATGGAAACCGCCTCCGCCAGGTGCATATCGTCGCCTGCATCCAGCAGCGACGTTTGTAAGGCTGGTCTTGGCGATGTTTTTAAGACTGGTCTTACGGTGGATATGGAGCCCTGGACCAGGGGTAAATTATCGGCGGCAGCGTCATCCTCCGTAACAGCGGGATCTGCATCTGGATCTGCAGCAATTATTAGACCTAGATCTAGTACTTCCTGCAAGTTGTCGGTCTCGTTCTCCTCCTGTGTCCCTGGATTGCCTGTCTCCAGATTCCGTAGCTGCGCCCTGAGCTTAATCGGATCGTCAGCGGATCCGCTCAAGGCCGTTTTACCAAAATCCCCTTCTGCAATTGCTCCTTTGAAGCGAATATTATTATCATCGGTGAGCTTGCTCACATCCACTTCAAACACTTGTTCAAACGCCGCGTTGCTGTCGGAAAAGGCTACGATCTCCACCCCCAGGGTTTTTTGGACAAAGATATCAGTCTGAGCACTAGCGCCTACTCCAATCTCGACCTCCAGCGTATCGCCTATGCCCGCCGAAGCCCTTTTGCCCATAATATCAGGGGTGTCGCCGTCGCGATCTGGGAAACCGCCAATTGCCTCCCCTGTGTTCGTTTTTAGGTGGGTTATTCGAGCTGCGTCAGAAGCAATAGTCAGAACTGTATTATCCTCATAAACGCTACGAACCTTTATGCTCGGATCCTTCGGAGAAAGGACAAAAAGGCTGTATTGGATGTCGTCATCAAGAGCGTTATCGCCCACGTCGACAACGGCAAAGGCGCGAACCGAGTCGACATTGCCTTGGACGAGGTCCTCCGTCGGCGCCAGTTTAAGGGTACAGACGAAGGTAACGGAAACGGAGGTGCGCTTCGTCCTCTTTTTGTCTGGGGTGAGGTCGCCCGTACCCGTGGCGTTCTCGCCTCCCCCTGTCCCCAGCACAATGGTGCCGCCTACAACCCCTGAAGCGGGCATCACATCAATGTCGTTGGCGGTGCCATCAGGTGCGTCGGATGCAGCGTCAAGGAAGCCCTCATTCCCTCCTGTTGCGCCACCCTGAACCAGATTGAGATCGGAGTCGCCTGGTACAGTGCCGCCGGCTGGTACAGTGACTCTGTCTGGTTCTGGACCCGTAAATTTTTTGGCAAGACCGATGTAGACCTCCATCGTCGGCGGTGCATTGAAGGCACCAACCTCGACCTCAATCACAAGTTGTCTTTTGGCCTGACCTGGGCGCTCGTCAAGGGAGAGGATGTCGCTACCTGACACCACATTATTCCCTATCTTTTTCATAGTCACGCTTTTCACCACTGGCTGAGCGTCTACCTGGCTCCACATCCCCACGCCCAGCACCAAGCTCAGAACCAGTAAACCTTTCAAGCATTTCATTATTTATTTCCTCCTCGGGGAATCCTCTCCCCGACTTAAGAAACCCACGATATAAGACTTAACTCAAATTTAAATCTCAGGCTTTTTGCAAGCCCGAACGAACTGAAGATAACGGTTCTCAGGTGGTGCATCCCTCCTTTCCGAACATAAAAACACCCCTGTAACTATTGAAACTATTGAATGTATAAGAATTTTACGGTTGAAATACAGAGCAAGATAACCTTGTCCTCACAAGACGCAGTCAACGAATAATAAATAATATCAAAACAGCAAGATGGTGTCAAGGACTTTTTTGTCCCTTTCCGGGGCTTGTAACCCCCGGAAGAAAGGAAAAATAAAGGATGGTTCCTTTAACCCGTCCCCGGATCAACCCGCGCCGCACCAGGGGAGCCGCAAAGTCTCCAATTCTCCATAAGAAATTGTTTTTATTACGCTAAATCCGGATCTGGAGGCTGTCCGAGAACGAATGGAGGTCTTTTCTGCTTGAAGAAAGATAGAGCTATCGTCGCCCAATTCTGACCTGCAAGTTAATATAGGCACTTCATCAGCAATACACAACAAATGATTCAATATTATTCACTAAAAGTCTCCGGCACAGCCCTATTCAATATAATAAAGGTCTCTGGCACAGCGGAAGCCTACATAGGAGGACTTGCTGTGGGGCGTCCCATAGAGCCGGGCGCCAACCCGGATAAAGCGTTTATTCCCAATGTACGAGCCGCCCCTGATGGCCCTTATATACCCTTCCTCCGGCCCCTGGGGGTCCTCCCAGTCCGCGCGGCTGCTGTAGTAGGAGAAATCTATCCAGTCCTGGCACCATTCATTGACGTTGCCGGCCATATCCGCAATGCCAAAGGGGCTGTCGCCCGCCGGAAAGGAGCCCACCGGCGCGGTTTGGGGATAGCCGTCCGCCCCCGGGCCCGCTTCGGGCTTGTAATTGGCGCGCCAGCTGCCACCGGCCTCCGGCTCCTGGTCGCCCCAGGGATATTTGCGGTAGCCCTCGCCGCCGCGAGCCGCGTATTCCCACTCGGCCTCGGTAGGCAGGCGCTTGCCGGCCCATTTACAATAGGCATAGGCGTCGTACCAGTTGCCCCCCACGGCCGGATGCCCGGCGTCCCTTAATTCCTGCTCCACAAAGCGCGGCGTGTGGTCCAGATCAGCGGGCTGGTCCGGGTGGTCCATGGTGGTATCCTCGGTGCTTTCCAGGTACTCGAGAAAGCGGCTGTAGAGCGCGTTGGTAACTTCGTACTTATCCAGGTAGAAAGCGCTGATCCGGACCTGGTGGAGGGGGCGTTCCGCCTGGATATTGAAGGTGCTGGGATCGATGTGCGGGGGGATTTCCTCTTCCTTCCCGCCCATGGTGAACTCCCCGGCGGGGATGAGCAGCATTTTAGCCCCGTCCTTGCCCGTGATTTCGGAAGCGGGGCCGCAGTGCAACCCCAAAAAGCTCAAGAGACTCAAGAGAAGAAAAAAGCACAACCTATGAACGGCCTGGTGAACCATTCTGCCGGACTCCTTTGCCTGAAGGATTCGAATTCGGGATACCGGAAGATAAAGTTCCTAGCAAAGCCGGAATTTGTCAAGAAAGATGGTCCGCCCATTTCCCCGCCTATGACGACTATCTCGGGCCCGCAACTCAAGGCCGCAATCAGTAGTTAGGGGCTTGACCTCAGGTTTTGTATCAGGTTGAATTATTTTGCCGGAAATGGGCGAAAAAAAAGTTGCGAAATGAGGTTCGCCGCAATTTTGCTGCAAAAAACTAGTTAAATTCATACGGATCTGGCCGGTGGGGCCGCGCACGTCGGTGGGTCGGCGACGGGGCTTCAAAGGGGCACTCATGGGTGTGCCTCTAGTCGGGACAGGCGTTCGCCATGCTCTCTGAACAGGGCATGAAAGGTCGTCTCCATCCGATCCAGGCGGGCCTCAATGCGGTCCATACGACTGCTCAGACTCACCCAGACGAACCCCTGAATGGCCACCTGAACCGTAATGAGCGTAGCAATGATAATAAGGGTGTCTTTGTGGTTGCTCATCCGACAGTCCCTCCTCGCTCCTTCAATGCTTGCTTAATCCGTTCTTTTACCGACAAACCCGCTCGCTGCCCGGCCACAAGCCCCTTCGCCTTTTGAGGCGGCTCAAACCCTTCCAGCAGTTCACAAATTTCGGGACTTAGTTTCCCTTCCGATAACTGGAACCCCCCAAGAGGTTCTGGAAGAGGATCACCTATTACAGTTAGCGTACGTTGATCCGGAAGGACAATCCTTTGCACTCTCTTTTCAACCATCAGATGCACTTTATCTGCGAGTACTTCTAAATTCGGCTCTTCGGGACCTTGAGCAGAAGGTTGAGAAGGAACGTGTTCATCAACGCCTCGAGCGGGTCTACCAAGTCCCTCCCCATCAAGCGCCGAATCTATGGAACCGCGTTTCATAATTGCCTCCATTTCATAGGTTTCAAAAACCGTGCCAGTCTCGCGCTGACAGCAATCCGTGTACCATGCGAAATTCAACTGGGGTCACGACCGGATTATGTAAAGCTGGAGCTTGTGCCTGCCAACATGATGTTGCATATTATTTCCAAGAAGCACCTTATGTAGTAGGGAGGCAATATCTATGGCCAAACGGAAGCCGAAATCTGTTCCAGTTTAGAATAAACGAACAACGGAAAACCGCACAAGATTCCAAAATAGAAAACCGTCCGGTTTAAACACGAGAGGCTTATTATGAACACCCCAAGTTTTGATGCACTACACTTCGGTATCTGCCGCTCAATACTGTATCATAAGTATAGGCAATCTTTCTTTCAAAAACTTCAATCACTTTTCCTATTTATTGCTCTTCTGAGCGGAACCACGTCTGTGGCTATTATGGGAGAAATAATTCTTGAGGGCTCGTCGCCCTTTTGGAAGGCAGCCCCCTCTGTAGTGATCTCAATACTAATTGGCATTATGTTCGTGCTTCGGTTAAACGATAAGGCATCTCTTCATGGTGAGATCAGGTTGGATTTTGTCAAATTGCAGCAGGAAATGGAGCAGGGGCGTTTTTTGCAAGAGGACGAAATGAAAGAGTTCCTTTCTAAAGCAACAACGAAACGATTGGAGATTGAGTCTAAAGAGCCAAGGGTGCTTACGGTCCTTGACTTAACCTGCCACAATGAAATAATGCGATCCATGGGCTACCCTAAGGATCATAGTAGCTATACGTCCATTGGATATTTTTATAGACTATTGAGGCAATGGCTCGATATTAATCCAAATAAGCTTTTCACCAGCGGCTCAACACAGAAAAAAACTAGCGTGTAGCCTGTCGGGCAGGGCCAAGTATCCCCCACGGTATTCACAAGGCCCAGGCCTGCCACTGTCCCCCCCAGGCCCTCTACCCCTATGAGGGAGGCAATATGTTATGACTATGGATTGGACGCAATTATTGGCTGTAATGGGTGTGCCTATTACCATCATGCTTAGCCTGGCTGGGTTTGGTTGGAAGGTAATGGGCCGCATGGAGGACCGAATCAAGGCCAATGCCAAGGAGTCTGAGGCCCGCATCCGGGCCGATGCCAAGGAGTCTGAGGCCCGCATCCGGGCCGATGCCAAGGAGTCTGAAGGCCGCATCCGGGCCGATGCCAAGGAGTCTGAAGGCCGCATCCGGGAGGACGCCCAAAAGGCCCATGAGGAGATTGGGAAGAATATTGATCGCTTGGACAATCACATCGCCCGCTTGGATGGTAAGATTGATAGGATGCGCCAAGAGCTGACCGGCCTGGCCGGACGAGTGGGGCACATCGAGGGCTACCTGAAGCTGAAGGCGGAGGATTAGGGGCTACGCGCGCGCAAGCATACGCTGGCATCAACCAACTTCTTTTTAAGATCTTTTGACAGCTTGATATCCTCCACCACCCAATCTGCCAAGTCCGCCGTTTCGATATCAGACGGGCTTGGCTCCTATTCTAATCTATCCAGATGTCGCCCAGGCCATCGTACCATTCGGAAGAAACCCACCAATCCACTCTTCGGGTATCGAAGGCCCACCCCGCTTGAGAAAAGTCCGCATCCGGCGTATCTTCTGTGATAATATCCTCCCACCGCTGGGCCGCCTGCTCAAAAACCGCCCGTTGAGCCGCCGTATACCCGCCTGGATCTACAAACACCAGCTCACAGAAAGGCCAGGTAGAAGAGTTGAAGGCGGCAGACGACAAGGAGGGGAAGGCGCTCGGCCGGATCGCCCGCGGTGCGGTCCACACCCTCGGCAGCATGTACATAGGCCGGCTGGTCAACTGGATCGCCATCATCGTCCTCACCCGCCAGCTCTCCCCGGAGGACTTCGGCCACGTCGCCCTGGCCGCCTCCTTGCTGGCCCTGTGCATTGCCCTGCGCAACTTTGGCCTCCACTTTGCCCTGCTCCACCACTACGACCGCGTGGACGAACTGGCCCCCACCCACTTCGTCCTGAACACCGGCCTCGGCGCCCTCGGCGCCCTCGTGGCCATCGCTCTGGCCGTCCTCCTCGTAGACAGCCACTACGGCCGGACCGTGGCTACGGCCCTGGCCGTCTTCGCCGCCTTCGACCTTCTGCGGGCCACGGCCCTGACGGCCGAAACCCAGCTCAGACACGACCTGGAATTCAGCTCGGTGGCAGGGGCCCATGCCGCCGCCCTGATCCTCTCTGCCGCCGCCGGCATTGCGGTGGCCTATCTGGGAGGCGGAATCTGGGCCCTGATCCTCAGCCATTCCATCTACGGAATCGCCTACGTCGCGTGCTATTGCGTCCTGATCTGGCGCCACCGCTCTCCCCTGCGCCTCCGGCTCTCCGAGTTCGACCCGGCCGGGGCTCGCAGCCTGCTCGGTTACGGAGCCCGGATCTGGGCCGGACTCATTCTGCAGGCCCTCCTCCTCAATTTCGACAGACTCATCGTCTACGCCCTGCTCAACCCCGCGATACTCGGATTCTACGATAGAGCCCATGTCTTCGCGCAGCTGCCCACCGGGGCCGTCGCCAATCTAATCTCCGGGGTCACGGGCACGGTCTTCGCGCGTTACCAGCAGGGCCGGCAGCAGCTCTCCGGCGCCTTTCGCCGCACCCTGAGATTGGTTCTGCGCTCTACCCTGCCCTTTTCCGTATTGATTGCGGTCGAGGCTCCGATCCTCACCCGCTTGCTCCTGGGCGAGGCGTGGCTGCCCATGGCGCCGATTCTGCGCTATCTGCTCATTTATTCTCTTTGCCGCCCCCTCATAGAAACGGTTCAGGCCCTGTTGCGCAGTGTCGGAGATGCGCGGGGAATCGTTGGTTTTGCGTCGATACAGACCGGCGTGCTCCTGGTCGCAGCGCCTTTGCTGACCTGGACCCTGGGCATTGAAGGCACTGCCCTGAGCATGAATTTGACCGCCCTGATCGGGGTGATCCTGGCCCTCCGCCGCACCACCCATTGCGTCGAAGTGCCCTGGGTGCGCACCTTTGTTCCTCCCCTTCTGGCGACGGGCGCGGCCGCGGCCGTCCGCCTCTCTGCCACCGGTTTCGTGGACCGCTTCCCCGCGCCGGTAGCCTTGCTCACCGGCGCCGCTCTTTTCTCTCTCTCCTACGGTATTGCCCTCCTCCTCCTGGAACGCCGGACCCTCCTGAATGAGTTGCGCACCCTGTGGACGGTCCTCGGGAAAGGTGGAGAATAAGCAATTTACCTCGCTAGCGGGCACCCCGGCGCGCTCATGTTTTCAACCTTCTCCCTCTGCCACCGGCTCGAAGGCCAGGAAGGTCCGGGCGTTCCGGTGCAGGAATTTCACCTTCATCGGCGTTCCGAGCTTTATGCTCCCGGGATTTTGGGTATCGACGCCTTCAATCCGGGCCACCACCCGGGTCTTTTCATCCAGCTCCACCGCGCCGGTGCAATACGGGTTTTTGCGGTCGTAGCCTTCTTCGGCCATAAAGGAAGGACCAATGGTAATGCAGGTGAAGGCCGCGAGGGTGCCGGTGCCCTTCACCTGGGTCCACTCCATGCCGAAGCCGTAGCACTTGACGCACACCAGACGCGGCGGCACGAAGAGGGCGCCGCATCCGGCACACCTGGATCCCATGAGTTTTTCTTCCCGCAAGAACTGTTCAAAAGCGTGATCGTTTACCGGCCTTTCCGCCACGGCCCTACCTCCTTTCGAGGATGGTAAAGGTGCAGGTGCCGCCGGTGCCGCCCAGGTTGTGGGCGGCGCCGATCCGCAGGTTCTGATTCGGCACCTGCCGGTCCCCGGCCGCGTGGCGCAGCTGCTCCCAAATCTCGATCAACTGGGCGGCGCCCGTGGCCCCCACCGGATGGCCCTTGCACTTGAGTCCTCCCGAGGTGTTGATCGGCCGGGGGCCGTCCAGCCGGGTCAGACCGTCCTCCACGGCCTTGTAGCCTTCTCCGGGCTTGAAGAATCCCAGGTCCTCTATGTGGATGAGTTCGGCAATGGAAAAGCAGTCGTGGACCTCGGCGCACTGGATGTCATCGGGACCCAGATCCGCCATGCCGTAGGCTTCCCGGGCGGCCGCGCGGGTGGCTTCGAAGTAGGTCAGATCATCGGCCGCGTGCAACCCCCGGCCGCTGCCCTGTCCCAGACCGGCGACGTGGAGCGGGTCGTCGGTGAAGTTGCGGGCCCTCTCCTCGCCGACCAGGAGTAGACAGCCGGCGCCGTCGCTGATGGGACAGCAGTCGAAAAGATGCATGGGCCAGGCGATAGAGGGATTGGCGCTGGAATCGCTGAGAAACTCCTTCTCGTCCGCCCATTCGGGTACGGGATCGCCCTTGGCTTGGGCGCGTTCGACCCTCGATTCCATGATGTCGCGGATGGAGACCTTGTACTGGGCCTTGGGGTTGAGAGGGGCGTTTTCGTGGCTCTTGATGGTGACGTTCATGAGGTGCTCGCGCCCGGCCCCGTGCTTGTCGAAGTAAGCCGTGGCAATCGAGCCGAAGACCCCCGGGAAGGTGAAGCCGGCCTTGCGCTCGTAGGGAACGGCCGCCAGGGCCAGACCCTCTGCCACTTCCGCGGTGGAGCATTTGGACATGTCTTCGACCCCGCCGACCAGGACCATATCGTAAAAACCCGAGGCAATGGCAAAGACCCCTTCGCGGAAGGCCAGGGCGCTCGAAGCGCAGGCCCCCTCGGTGCGGGTGGCCGGTCTGGGGACCAAACCTATGGTATCGGAAAGGATGGCGCTCCAGTGTGATTGCCCGACGAAGAAATCGTTGGAAAAATTGCCCACGTAGAGGGCATCGATGTCCCTGGGGTCAACGCCCTTGTCCACCGATTCCAGCATGCTCTTGAAGGCTTCGGCGAAAAGGTCCTTGGAATCTCTGTCGTCGAACATATCGAATTTGGACATGCCGGCGCCGACCACGGCAACGCCGCGTCCGAGTCTGCGTTTTTTGTTCATAGTGACCTCCGGTGTTTAGACCTTGCGTTCCTTTCCCGTCCAGTAGCTTTCGCGCAGTTCCCGCTTGAGGATTTTGCCGTAGTTGTTCTTGGGCAACTCATCCACAAAATCCACCGATTTGGGTTTTTTGAAGCTGGCGATGTTTTCCCTGCAAAAATCGATCAGTTCCTCCTCGCTGGCTTTTTTCCCGGGCACAGTGGCAACCACGGCCTTGACCGACTCGCCCCACTGGGGGTCTGGAGCGCCGACCACGGCGACCTCGCGCACGGCCGGGTGCTGGATGAGGACTTCCTCGATTTCGCGCGGATAGATGTTTTCGCCGCCGCTTATGATCATGTCCTTGGAGCGGTCCATGATGAAAAGATAGCCTTTTTCGTCCAGGTACCCCATGTCGCCGGTGTGCAGCCACCCGTTCCGCAAGGTTTCGGCCGTGGCTTCGGGATTGTTCCAGTAGCCCTTCATCACCAGATCCGAGCGCGTCGCGATTTCGCCCGTCTGGCCGGGCGGGAGTTCGTTGTCTTCGGAGTCGAGGATTTTGACCTCCACGTCGGTGCGCGGGATGCCCGCCGAGCCAAGGTGCCGGATTTGCCCGGAGGTCCCCTGGAGGACGTGGCCCTGGTGGGGGAGGTAGGAAATGGTCATGGGGGATTCGGCCTGGCCGTAGAGCTGGACCAGGCAGGGGCCCAGTTTTTCCATGGCCTCCATCAAGTCCTCCACCAGCATGGGGGCGCCGCCGTAGTTGAGAGCCTTCATGGAGCCGTGATCGTAGCGCTCCAGGGCGGGACTGTCCAGCAGCAGTTTTATCATGGTGGGCGCGGCGAACAGGTTGGTGACGCGGTACTCCTCGATGGTCTTGAGGATCTGTTCGGGGTCAAAGGATTTGGATTCCAGGATGATATTGGCGGCGGCTTTGCCGATGTTGGGCAGGGCGTAGCAGCCGCTGCCGTGGGACAGAGGGGCAGCGTGAAGGACCACATCCTCGGGACCGCAGCCCGGGTTTATATCGGCGTAGAAGTTCATGGTCATGGCCAGCAGGTTGCGATGGGTCAGCATGGCGCCTTTGGGCTGGCCCGTGGTGCCCGAGGTGTAGAAGATCCAGGCCACGTCGTCGCATTCCACCTCGGCGTCTTCGAGGTGAGCGGACTCGGCGGCGAGCAGGGCCTCGTAATCGAGGAGCTGGGCGCGGGCCTCGGCGACGGCAATCAGGTGGCGGGCACGCGGTATCTGATCGCGGATCTCGAGGATGGCGTCATTGAACTCCGGCGAGACCAGGACGGCCCTGGATTCGGAGTGGCTGATGATAAAGGCGAACTCGCTGGAGTGGAGTCTAAAGTTGATGGGCACGGCGCCGCAACCGGCCTTGAAGCAGGCGAACATGGACTCCAGCATCTCCGGGCAATTGTGCATGAGCAGAGCCACGTTGTCCCGCTGCCGCACCCCGAGCTTGCGCAGGGCGTTGGCCAGCTGGTTGGCGCGGGCATTGAAGCAGGCGTAGTCCAGCCTGGTGGAGCCGTGGGCAATGGCCAGCTTGCCGGGAAAGCTGGTGGCGGATTTGCTCAGTAGTTTGCCGATGTTCATGCTGTACCCGCAGACTCTCCGGATTCGAGCGGTTCCTCGGAAGCCTTCTCAATTAATAATAACCAGCAAACGCATCCGGTTCAAACCGTCCCTCCAGGAAGACAGCGGTTATCTGCACGGCCACTGCTTTCGCCTATTGCCAAGCCCAAAAAAAACCATTTAATACATTAGCACTACTGTGAATGGAAAGAAAGCAAAGAAAGGAGAGGTATGAAAGCTGCACAACTGGTCGCGCCGCGCAAGTGGCAAATGATTGAAGTGGACAAACCCCGGGCCAGCAACGGCAATATGCTGGTGCGCCTGGAGCGGGTGGCGATTTGCGGGACGGACAAACCCTCCTTCTGCGGTCCCTACTCCTCCTACCCTCTCGAACCTGGAAGCACCGGGCACGAGGGTCTGGGGATTGTGGAGTCGTGTCCGTCGGACGCTTTCCAGGAGGGGGACCGGGTGTTGTTGTGGGGTTCCGACCGCGGGCTCTTTCAGGAGTACGTGCTGGCTCCGGATCAAGGGTGCGTCTTGCTGCCCAAGGACTTCGAGCCCGAGATCGTGTTGATGAGCCAGTTGCTGGGTACGGTCATCCATTGCTTCTTCAAGCTCGGCAATCTCATCAACCAGAAGGTGGTGGTCCTCGGTCAGGGGTCGGTGGGGCAGTTGTTCAACGCCACCTTGCGCAACCTGGGCGCCAAGCACATCATCGGAGTTGATCCCCTGAGCTACAAGCTCGGAGTGGCCCCCAGGATGGGAGCTACCCACACCGTCAATCCGGCCGAACGCGACGTGGTGGAAGCCGTGAGCGAGATAACAAAAGGGGAGATGGCGGATGTGGTTGTGGAGGCGATTGGTCGCGAAGAAAGCCTCAATTTAAGCGCCTCTTTGCTGCGCCGCAACGGCACTCTCGTCTACTTCGGGGTGCCCGACAAGGACAACCCCGAGGGGATCTTGAAGGTGGACTTCAAAGAGATATTCTCCAGGGAGCTGCGCCTGGTCACGACCGTCGGCCCCAATCCGCAGCTGGACTACACCACCGCCCTGGACTGGATCACCCAGGGACGCCTGGACGTCCGTCCAATCCTCAGCCACGTCCTGCCTTTCGAAGAGATCCAGCAGGCTTTCGAGATGGCGTTTGAGCAGCCCGCAGAGCACAAATCGCTCAAGGTCATCCTCAAGTTTTGAACACCGCAGGGAAGATACTCATTGGGGCATTTGAAGAATCTCTGGGACCTGGATGATCAGGGCACGGTCACACACGCGCTCGACCACGTCGAGGACGTACGAGCTGTAGAGAATGGTCTTACCTTCCGCCGCCAGGGCGGCGACCAGGTCCCGGACCATGAGCCCGGTATTGACGTCCAAACCCGAGAGGGGCTCGTCGAGCATCACCACCTCGGGATTGTGAAGGAGGGCCGCGCTCAGGAGCACTTTCTGGCGCATGCCCTTCGAGTACCCATCCAGACGACGCAGGCGGTCGTCGGCCAGGTCAAAGTGCTTGAGGAATCGGCCAATTCGCGACTGAAGAATCTCTTCGGGGACTTCCTGAAGGCGGCCCATGAGCTCCAGGAATTCCTGTCCCGTCAGGCTTTCAAAGAGCGCCGCAGCTTCCGGAACATAGCCGATGCGTTTCTTGGCCTCCACGGCCCCGGCGGGCATGGAATAGCCAGCTACCCGAACCGACCCTCCGCCGGGTGGGAGGATACCCGTCAGGATCTTGATGGTCGTGCTCTTACCGGCGCCGTTCGGCCCCAGCAGTCCGACGACCTCGCCTTTCCCCAGAGCAAAGGATATCCCGTGCAGGACCTGCCTGCTCCCGTAGCTGAAGGCCAGCCCGTCCACGGTCACAACCGAATCGCGATTATGTGCCTTACTCAAGTGATCCATAGCTTCGAAGCCAGCACCCACCAACCTGCCAAGCTGGCGCGGCGCTTGCCTCTCGCGGTTCTCATCCAGCAAGTGCCGTGAAAGCGATAGGCAGGTCGGGCGAAGGCGCAAAGGTGCCGAATTTACCCCACCCTGTATTCCTCAATCGCCTCTTCGTCCAGTTCCACACCCAGGCCTGGCTTGTCGGAGACGATGGCGTAGCCGTCTTGCACCAGGGGCTCGGCCAGGAGGCTGTGTTGGTGTACGAAGTTGCCGCACAGATCGCTGCCGAGGGTGCAGTTGGGAGCCGCGGCCGAGGCGTGCATGCGGAAGGCGTCGTGAACCCCCAGGTCCACGTTGGAAGCCTGCCACACCGGAATGTCGCCGGCCTCGGCAATGCGCGCCATGTCCAAAAAGCCCCAGTCCGAGGGGGCCACGTTGATGCCGTCCACGGCGTTGAGATGCACCGCCTCGATCACCTGCTGGGGGTTCTGCAGGTGCGGGGCAATGATGATGGGGGTTTCTTCTTTGAGGCGGCGATAGTCCGCCCAGTCGTCCTTGGGGATGGGGTCTTCGAAGATCAGGTCGTACATCTCGATCTGGCGGGCCAGCTCCAGCGCCTGCTCCACGGTGTGGAAGTGATGACCCGGGTCCAGCACAATCCGCAGCGCGGGCGCGGCCTCGTGCATGGCGTGAATCCGCTCGGCCACGTTGCCGTCTTCCAGCCGGCACTTGATCTTGATGCCGTGGAAGCCCTGTTCCGCGGCGCGGCGGGCCGCGGCAGCCGAGTCTTCGGGGCCCATGCGGGTGATCCAGTAGTCCACCAGGATGCGGTCCTGGAACTTGCCGCCAAAAATGCGGCACAGGGGCCAGCCAACGGCCTTGCCGATCAGGTCCAGCAAGGCCATGTCGTAGCTACCGCCGCGCAGGGTGCGCGGCTCGAAGTCGAGGGGATTCACGCCGATCAGGTCCGGGGGGTTGTCCCCGCGCTCGCCGAAGTAGGGCCCGCTCATGCCGATACCGGTGAGGCCATCGTCGGTGTGGACGCGCACCACGTCCTGCCTTCTGTGGCTCAGGGGTTGGGGATAGCCGGAGTTGTACTCTTCGTACTCGGGCGTGGGCAGGATGCCGGGCAGGAAGGGCACGCAGCATACTGTGCGTTCGAGATGGGTGATTTTCATTGACGCTCCTTTTTAAAATTCCCGGTGCACCCCGAGCCCGAGCGCATTGGCTGCCTTGTGCCAGGCAAAAGCGGCGGACAAGGCGGGCTCATCTTGAAAAACCGGTTGATTACTTCTGCCGGAATGCACTAGGGGGCGTATGGATCTTCCGCATCCAGGATCTTCTGGAGCGTCTCCTTGGTGCCGAAACGCTTTATCTCGTCCTCGTAGACCCTGTTCTCCGTGCGCACCTGCAGGATGTGCCAGACGATCCACAGGACCATGCCGACAAGGAACAGCGCAAGCTCCGAACCCACGAAGGGATACAAGGGGCCGATCTCCGCAATGTTGCCCCCCCAATTCTCGATGTTACCCGTAGCCATGACTTCCTCCTGTTCCGCTCTGTGAGGAGCGAATCCGCTCGATGACCGACCCCGAGACAATGGAGGCCGCCGTCCACGAGAACAGGAGAAAGGCCGCCCAGAACACCCCGTTGAGTCGCGCCCATCCGTCCGGATCTCCCGCGCCCCCCATGTGCGGGCCCATCAGCTCGCTCCAGGCTACCGCGTGCGGCGCCTCGACGAGGCCGCCGATAAAGCCAGGTCCGTTGGGGAAGGCGAAATAGATCCACCAGCCAAAAAAGAAGAACGTGATGGTGACCAGCGGTATCAGCATCGTGTTCTTCATGAGGGTATGTACGTGGTTCTTGTGCCGTGAAACCCCCACCTCATACATGCAAAAGCCCACGTGGATGAAGAACATGAGCACCACGGTCAGCCAGTAGTAGAACTCGGTAAATTATGACAGTGAGGGAACTAAGCTCGCTGTTCATCTTTCTCCTCCCCTGCTCTTGGATGCGACTTCAAGACCTCATAGTGCGGAACCGGTTCCAATGAGATACGAATTATTTTTGCGTTTCACAAGTGTTTTTTTAGCAACCCGGGCAGGAAGTATAAAGGGCCTTGCTCAGTCGACCTGGATGCGCTGGGACTGGCGTTCCATGTTCTCGTGGTCCGAGGAACGCGCCGCGCGCAGAGCGTGTTCGGTGAGCGGCAGATGGTAGTGGGTCTCGGAGCCGGCGCGGATAAATCCTTCGGCATAGGCGCACTGGCCGGCCGAGCCAAAGGCCCCGTCGCTGGTCTCAATGCGCTTGCGCGCGTACGCCCCGCCGTAGCCCTGGCTCACCAGGCAGTCGAGGGAGGCCAGCTTCTTGTCGACCACGTCGGTGATGTCGACGAAAACCTCGTTGTAGTACCCTCCCTCCGAGTCCCAGACGGACCGCGGCAGGGCCGCCGCGCCGGTGCCGAAGAAGAAGGTCTGGGCCACCCGGTGGGGGGGGGTGCGGTCCCCCGGGTCCACGCTCTGGGCCAGCTGTATGGCGTGCAGGGCAATCTGGCCGGCGATGGCGTGCGCATTGGTCAGGCCGTCGCCTTCCTTGGGGAAGTGGGTCAGGACGATGTCGGGCCTGAGCTGGCGCAGGAGCCGCGCCAGGCGGCGCACCTCCCCTTCGGTGACCAGGAGCACGGCGTCGTCGGCGCCAAAGAAATGGATCTTCTCGACGCCCAGGATGCGGCAGGCCTGGCGCACCTCTTCGGCCTTGACGTCCGCACGCTCGGCCATCAAACCCTCCAGCTCCACCTGGTCCGGCACCTCCTCGCTGCGGAACATGTCGTTGCTGATCACCTTGTCGTGTACCCGGGCTCCATGGGTCAGGACCACGCAGCCGACCCAGTCGCCGCGCGCTACGTGGTGGGCCATGGTGCCACCCGACTGGTCGAAGATATCGGCCGGGTGGGCGCCGATTGAAAGCAGGCGCAGGCTTGGGCTCATGGCAAAACTCCTTTCGCTAATTCCTGGTGCGCCCCAAGCCCGAGCGCATTGGCTGCCTTGTGCCAGGCAAAAGCGGCGGACAAGGCGGGCGACGGGGGGGTTAAGAAGGCTTCTGAGGGGTGGTTAGCTGTCCTTTGTATTCCAGGCCCAGAATTTCGCGGGACCGCGCCACGTTGCAGTATCTGTCCGCCTCGGGATGGCCCGCGGTGTGCATGATGTCGAAATCGATGGCCTCGGATTCCAGGGCCAGGTGACAGGCCTGGGCCAGATCGTGGCGGCAGACCCAGCCCGTGCCGGCGGCGGGGGTGCCCTCCCGGTAGGTGCCGAGTTTGCTGTCGGCGATGGCGGCGGGCCGGAACACGATGATTCTCTGAGCGTAGGCGTCGTGGAACTGCCGGCACATCTCCTCCTGCAGACGTTTGGCAACCCCGTAGAGGCCGCCGTCCGGTCGGCGGACCTCGGAGGTGAAGAAAACCCCGTCCGGATGCTGCACCTGACAGGAGCCCATGTGTACCACCCTCACCAGTTCCCGCCGGCGGGCCGACTCCAGGACATTCCACAGTCCCTTGAGGTTGACCAGAAAGGGTTTTTCGTCTTCCTCGGGCGGTTTTTCACCGCCGAAATAGGCGGTCAGGTGGACCACGGCGTCCATGCCTTCGAGGGCGCGGTCGACGGCGTGGAAATCGGCGATGTCTCCATAGACTTTCTCGCCCTCCCACTCGCCGTCCAACTCTCTGTACACATCCCAGGCTTCCGGGGTGAGTTCAAAGGCGCGCACCTGGTGGCGGCCGGCGAAATGCTTGAGCACCGCCCGTCCCACCCAGCCGGCGGCGCCCAATACGGCAACTTTCATGATCGTTCCTCCCCACTAGAGCTGCTAGAGCTGCGATAGAGCTGCGATTCGCAATCAATTATAAACATAGATTGCAGTGTGGGTCAATATTTGCGCGGCTTCAGACGGCTTCTTAAATTAAAGCTCGTACTCCTCTGCTCGGACTTTTCCGAACTTGCCGACGCACAGCGAGCGAAACTCCCGCGGTATGCGCTCGTAGGTCTCGGGCCACAGCGGCTGGTGCCCCCCTTCGATCCAGTTGTTCATCCACCGGGGATAATAGGCCAGGTTGAGGCCGATACGGATGTCCCGACCCGTATTCGGTCCGGCCCCGTGGAAGAGGCCGCCGTGCCACATCATCACGCTGCCGGATCGCCCGGTGACGGTCGCAATCATCGGATCGTCTGGTTCGAGATCAATCGGGGGACCTTTGCGGCGCGAGCGGTGACTCATCGGCACGATCCTGGTAGCCCCGTTTTCGCTGGTGAAGTCGGTCAACATCCAGATGGTGTTGATCATCCACGGCACGTCGGGGACCTGGGCGAACTCGCCGGCCGAATCGACGTGCAGGGGCCACTGTCCCTCCGACCCGGGCCAGTTCGGCTTGCTGCAGGCCTCGACGACGCGGCACCTCTCCCCCAGAATGTGGCGACCGATGGCCACCATGTCCGGGTGAAAGGCGCAGTCCCATACCCGGTCGTCGTAATTCATCATGCCGAAGAGGGTTTCGTACCCGGGAGAGACGTGCTTGCAGTGGTCGTACCGGGGGTCGGCGTGGAGCTTGAGAAAATCCTCGGCCATGGACCGGGCCCTGGCCTCGGGCAGGCGATCTTCCAGCACGCAGTAGCCGTAGGTCAGCAGATGGTCGACCGCGTCGAGCAGTTCTTGCCTCATCGATGATCCCTCCCGATATTCCGTGTGAAGCAAGGAGTATAAAGAGCCTTTTCTGTCGCATCGTCAAGTAGTGCATCGACAGGTTCGCGGAATCGTAAATTCATAAACCTCGAGGCCGCCGTCGCCGGCGGTCCCCAAAACGCAGGAGGATACGGATGACCCCCAATCCTGGCGCAGACAGAATCGTGGATGCTCACATCCACGTTTGGACGGCCGATACAGATCGCTACCCCCTGGCGCCCGGGGTCGCCAAAAAGGACCTGTGGCGTCCCACTTTCACTCCGGAAGAGCACTTCGCCTACAGCCGGTCCGTCGGCAAAGTGCGGCTCAACCTGGTCCATATGCTCTGGTATGGAACGGATCACAGCTACATCCTGGACCTGATCGCCGGCGATCCCGACACCTTTGCAGGCACCGGCATCGTGGACCTGGCGGACCCCGAGCCGGACAGGACCATGGTGGCCCTGTCCCGCAAGGGGTGCTCCGCCTTCCGCGAGCCTGCGGGCGAGCTGGACCACCCGGCGTTCGAGAAGTTGTTCGCGGCCGGCGCCGAGCACAACCTGGCCCTCAGCTTCAACATGGGCGTGGACATGCTGCCGGCCCTGGACCGGATGTGCGACCGGTTCCCGGAGACCCCGGTTATCCTCGACCACGTGTGCCACGTCGGCATCGAAGAACCCGACTACAGCGAGGAGCAGATAGGAACCCTGCTGCGGTTCGCCAGACACAGAAAGGCCATGGTAAAGATCGGTCCGCTCCAGGGGTTGGGGGCGCGCAAGGCTCCCTATCTGGACGTCCTTCCGCTGATCCAGCGGGTGGTGGAGGCCTATGGATCCAGGCGCTGCATGTGGGAGAGCGACAGTGGCGGGCCGATATGGATGAGCGATCCGCAAACCGACTATCCGGCTGCCGTGGCCCTGATTCGCGACCGCGCCAGCTTCCTGAGCCAGGAGGAGCGGGAGGACCTGCTTTTCAGGACAGCGGAGGACGTCTTCTTTCGACGGTAGCTTTGCGGCTGTAGCCTCAATATACGTTAGAAGGCTTCTTAAATAGGGTGGGATATACGCGACCATGACAGCGCCTTTGCACATCGGCCAGGTGCCGCAGTTGTTTTTCGACAATTACATCATCGAGATGGTCCAGGGACTGACGCGCAGGATGCACCGGCCGCAAAAGTGCGCCCAGAATCCCCTGATCGCAGGAGACCGGCCCTGGGAAATAACCCCGTATTTTCGCACCGGCACCATGAATGTGAGCTTTGATCCCCTCGAACGACTCTACAAGTGCTGGTACTGCGACTACGCCTGGGACTACGACGAGTACATGGCGCGCGGCGAGGACCACGCAGGTCTGGTGGTGGGCGGGTGGCTCGACACGGCGGACTGCCGCTGGCTCTACGCCGAGTCCGAGGACGGGATAAACTGGCACAAGCCGGAGCTGGACTACCGCCCGGTCGACGGCCGCCGAACCAATATTTGCCTGGGACGCGAAGACTACGGTCAGGTGTACACCAGCTCTTTCTTCCTGGACGAGATGGAAACCGATCCCGCGCGCCGCTTCAAGGCCCTCCACTGGCGGCACCGATCCGCCAACACCGGTCCGGACAAGGACCAGATCAGCGTGGCCTACTCGGCCGACGGCCGGAGCTGGACCACGCACGAGCGCACCGTGGTGGTGGGCAACAACACCGAGCGCATCTTCGGGGATGAGATGATGGTGCTGCCCGATCCCATCCGGGGCCAGTACCTGCTGAACGTCCGGCGGATGGTGATGTTCAATACCCTGGACTTCAAGGATGTGCCCTGCCGGGAAGAAAAAAACTGGGGCGACCCTTACTATCCGGACGAACCCCACCTGATGAACAAGCGCCGGGTGTTCTCCGCCGCCAGCAACAGCCTGTGGGAGTGGCCGGTGCTGCGCGATTTGCTGACCCCGGACGATGTCGAGGACAACCTCGACGACCAGTTCTACTCCATGCCCATTATCCGCACCGGCGACCTTTACATCGGCTTTCTCAACGTCTTTCACGACACCGACAACACCATGAACGTCCAGTTGCTCTACAGCCGCGACGGCTTCCACTGGACCCGCGCCGAACGCGGTCGGCCCTTCCTGGACCTGGGCGATCCCAAAGCCGGAGCCTGGGATCCGTTTCTGGTGGAAATCAGCAACAGCGTCGTGGTCCGGGACGATGCCATCCGCATCTACTACGGCGGCTCGGCCGCGCACCACGACTGGTGGATGTACGGCGAGCAGGAGGGTCTGGAGGACATGCCCGACCAGGCCGGGGTGTGCCGCACCGCACTCGGGCTGGCGACCTTGCGGCCGGAGGGCTTTTTCTCCCTGGATTCCACCCTGCGGCCGGGGTTGCTCCTGACGCGGCCTTTCACCAGCGCTGGCGACCGGCTGGTGGTGAACGCCGTCTGTGCGCCCGGGGGGTACCTGGAGGTGGAATTGACCGATGCCGACGATCAGGTGGTCAAGGGGTACGAGCGCACGGCGCACGATACCTTTACCGGGGATTCCACCCGGCATGTGGTCACCTGGGGGGGGCGCTCGCACCTGCCTTTCGAGGTCTTGAGCCAGGGCGCCAAGCTGCGCTTCTGGAGCCGGTATGCCAGCCTCTTCTGCTTCAGGATCGCGGGGCTCTAGGGTCGCGCACCACCTGGACTCGTACATCTACTTGCACAAGCCCCACAATTGTCATTGGCCTCTGGAGAACTGGAGATCTTCAAAACCCAGATGCTGCGCGGCGAGCTGCCCGAGTCCCCGCGCCATGCGGACCTTCCACCGGTTCCCCGGCCGGCCCATCCGCGCCCCGGTCGCGGCGGTTCCATCTACGAACAACAGACCCACCTGCAACGGCACCTCTTCGAAGAGGGGTAAATTCGGACAGGGCGGTGGGCTGCGAGTGCGCGCAGCCGCAGGTGGGGTGGCGACTGCGCCCGTTTCGCTCACGCTCGGGGCACGCCAGGAATTTCACAGTCTCTAAAGACCGGCCCGTCCCCGGTGCGCTCCCACAACCCGGCGAATTGCTTTGACCCATCGTCGTACCAAAAGTCCTGGTCCACCAGCCGGTCGTAGCCCTCCCCTACACCGGCCACCTCGTGGTGCAGCAGGCGGTACTGGTTCATGGGAGGCCGCGCGTACACCGTCGGACCGCGCTCGACCCGAACCCGCATCAGCGCCCTGGGCATGGGCGCCGGCTCGACTGTCTTGAGCCGCTCCAGCTGCCCCCGGTCCAGCCTTACCCCCAGCCCCGGCTCTTCCGGCACCCGCACCTGCCCGCCCACGACCTCGAAAACCGGCTCGACCACATCCTCCTCCCACAGATTGGTGCCGGTTACGTGGTGCAGGGTGGCCCGCTCGAAGGCCGCGGCCATGTGCACCACCAGAGCCAGGGTGATATGGCCCCCCACGTTCTGCATCATGAACGGCGCATTGGCCGCTTCGAACAGGCCGGCGCGCCGTATGGTGTGCCCCACCGGATAGTGGCCCAGCATGTAGCCGTCCGCCAGTCCCATCAGGGCTTCCCGGCCCGCTGAGGGCAGGTGGTGGTAAACCACCGGAAGAGCGCAGGTTTGCCGCAGCAGTTTGTACCCCTCCGTATCAAAGGTCTGGACCGGATCCTCGATCAGGCCGGCCACCGGGAACTGCGCCAACTCCTGGCTCAGTTCCACGATGTGTTCTACTGTGTTGTCGAAATTCACGTCGTAGTGGATCTTGAAGCCGCGCGGGGCCACCTCCTGCATGGCCCGGGTCTGGTCGATGATGTTGTGGAAGTGGTGGGTATGGTACTTCATCCAGGTATGGCCCTGCTCCACGGCGTGCTCCACCTCCGCGGCCATCTTGGCAGGGGTCTGCGACACCGTCCAGGAAGACACCGGCACCCAGGAGCGCACCCTGGGCCCGAAGAGCTGGTAGGCCGGCACCTGGTTGGCTTTGCCCACCAGGTCGTAGATGGCCGGCGCCACCCAGATGCTCAGCTCTGGATGCGCCAGCCACTGGCAGGGATTGGTGCCGCGCAACCGTTCCAGTTCCTCTCGCATTTCTTCCGTGATGACCGCACTGTACTCTCCCAGTCCCTCCAGACCATTGTCGGTGCGCAGCACTACGATGGTAGAGGTATCCTCGGCGTTGCCCTGGAAGAGCCGGATGGCTTCCTGGTTCCACGCTCGCAGTGGGAGATGCACCTCGTGGAGTTCTACGTCCGTGATTTTCATGGGCAGTCCTTTCTCCGCCATCCGGCTTGCGGGGCAGGTCGATTGCGACAGAGATTCCAGCGCATTGCGCCCCAGTCCGGTTGCTCCCGTTGCGGATCTTTGAGTCATCGACTGAACACCGGGTGCGACCTGGCCCTCGATAGGGGGTACAAGACAAATAAATGGCGTTGTCAGGACCGCAGTCAAGGCCTGTGCAATCCCTGTTTCCCCCACGGGCCGTCCACTTTTCCGGAAAATCGAGCCTTCGGAAGCTATCTTGCCAGAGTTGTATCAATGTGCTTATTTCATTTCCATCCGGCAGGACGAACAAGAGTTGATGGAACCCTTTACAAGGAGATAAGCAGTGCAAATCGGACTTTTTACCCGGGAGGGCCGGTGCCTGGTCGGACGGATCGGCAACCTTGTCCTGGCCTGGGACCGGCACCAGGGCGGCAAGCTGTGCGTCTCGCATCTGGTCGCAGGCCAGCCGGTCCAGGTCGGGGATTTCACCATGGACGCGAAGCTGGAGGGAGCCGCCCTCTGCTCTGCGGACGACCCGGACCCGCGTCTGATTCCCGTCGAAGCCGGACCCCACCGGCTGGTGCTGCGCGCGGTCCAGCGCCTCTGCGACGCCGACGGGATCCACCTGGGAGACGCCATGCAGGAAACCTGGGCCTGGACCGACGGGTCGCTCGACGCCGACGGGATCCACCTGGGAGACGCCATGCAGGAAACCTGGGCCTGGACCGACGGGTCGCTCTATCTGAACGCGATGCTGCGCCTGGTCCACCCGGGGCGCGGGGGCCGGCTCGTCGAGGCCGCCGCCCGGTTCGCGTTCGCGGACGGCTGGACATCCGCACCGGGCGCCGGCATCCGCCTGGTCCACCCGGGCGGGGGGCACCTGGCCGCCCTGCTGCGCTACGGAGACGGAGAGGCATGGGCCGTGCCTGCGGGCGTGGAGGACCCCACCCCCAACGACGTGCGCAAATCCGCCTGGGAGACGCTGGACAGCGAGGGGCCGCCCTTCTACCGGGTCTGGGGCCCCTACTACGAACAATGGGGCGGCGGCCCCTGGTCCGCCGTGAACCTGGAGGATGGGCCGGCCCTGCGGGCGGTCTGGGCCGAGGATGAATTGCGGGACCGGGGACCCACGGAGGGCTTTCATGGGACTCTGGCGCTTGTGGCCGCCGGCGATGCGGAGGCGCTGGAGCACAAGGTGCGCGCCTTCGAGCACCCGCTGGACCCGCGCGTGGAGGGGGGGAAGGCCCTCTACCACTCCACGATGGAGGGAACGACCATAGTCCGCAAGACGGCCGAGCGTCTGAAGGTGAAGTTTCCGGCCGATCCCGAGGAGCGGGAGGCCCGGCTCCATATTCGCTTCGCGGGGGAGCGGAAGGCCCTGGGCGCGAGCGGGGCCCATTCCGGGATCGGTTTTCCGCTGACCCACGGGGGCGTGGCGGACGACCCGAACGGCCCGAACCTGGTGCGCCCGGACGACCGCCACGGGCCGATCCTGACCGACGCGGATTTCCATCCCGACGAACTGCTCACCACGGTCTCCCTGGCGGCCGACCGCAAGGTGGAGGTGGACCTGGCACCGGCGCCGGGGATCTGGCTGGCCTCTCAGAAGTGGGACGAGCGCCAGAATTTGCTGCTGTTCTCTTCGGCGCACCCGCAGGGGAACCTGGGGGCGTTCTCCCTCCGGGACCTGAAGATGCGGGATCTCAAGGTTCCGGGCTATGTCGAGTCCGTCATGGCCCGGCTGCCGCTCTACTGGTTCCAGGCCAACGCCAATTCGGCGCACCACTGTCTCAACCATCCGAAGGCGGTGGACCTGGTCGAAAACGGCCCGGACGCCGTCCATTTTCGGGTCACGGCGCAGAATCCCGCCGGTACCGCCGAATCCCGCCGGTACCGCCGAATCCGATATGGATCTACGCATCCCCTTTCTAGAGGACCAGTTGCGCTTCGAGATGGTCTGCCGCTTCACCGCGCTGGAGACCTGGGATCTGAACGGGATCCAGTACTGCAACTTTTTTCCGGAAGAGCAGCGCTACCCGGAAAACTGGGGCTCGGACCGGGTGCTGGTGATGGCGGGCGATGGACAGCGGACGCGGACTGACCACCGGGCCGCCAGGGAAGCCCGGGTGCTGTCCGGGGAGCAATTCATGCACTACGAGGGGGATTTGTTCCTCGCCCTCTACGGGGGACCGCGGGGGAGCATCCTGGTACTGAGCCGGGCCCAAGAGATCGACCGGGCGCAACCGGGCTACCAGTTGTGCGAATGCTGGCTGGACAACCACATGTTCGTGACCTCGGAGGGGGAGACGATTCCCGCCGGCACGCGCTACCAGGTGGAACTGAGCATGGTGCTTGCCCAGACCTCGAACGTGGACGAGGACCTTGAAGCGCTCGGCCAGCAGGCCCTGGACTCGGGGGAGATCGTTTTATAGACCCTCCTGGTTTGCTTTCACTCACAGAACAATGGAGGCCGGGGAGAAAATAATGGAAGACTATGCGCACATCCGGAAACCGGATCTGGGATACCGTTATGAGTTCGGCGCCGATGAGCTGGATGCGATGGACGAATGTTTGGAGGCGCACGGCTTCTCGATCATCAAACAAAAAACCAGGGTAATAGGAGAGTCCACCCCATGGACCTGATCGCACCGACCCTAACAGTAGACGTGCCGGACTGGGTTGGTTACCCGGACGAAGACTGGATACAGATCGCGCCGGCGGAGGCCGGTCTCGATGCGCGGAAATTCGCCGCCTGGCTGGACGGTCTCGATGTCAGGGGAGCCAGCTTTGGCGGCGAAGACCACACCGGCAACCAGTACGGCGCCGTGCTCACGTGCGGCGGCTACCTGGTGCATGCGTGGGGCGACCGGCACTACCGTCACCACACGGCCTCGGTCGGCAAGGCGCTGACGTGGGTGGCGCTGGGCTGCGCCGCTGCCGACGGCCTCCTCGACCCGGACGAGCCGATCCACAAGACCTGGACCGGCGCCGGGCAGCTGTCGCACGAGCACAAGTACCTGGACCGCGGTCACCACCAGACGCTCACCTGGCGGCACCTGATCGGACGGCGCGATGAGAGCCTGCACTGGGGCGGGTTCCCGTTCGAAATCGGCATCCGCTGGCAGGAGAAGCGCACCGGCCTCGAAGAGCAGGATGCCGTGCCCGGGGTTGTGGAATGGGCCGCGTGGACCGGCGATCCCTTCTACGACTGCTATGCCCACGTCGAGCCCGGCACCGAGGGGATCTACAGCAGCGCTGGCTTCTGGCGGCTGGGCCAGGCCCTCACCCACGTGTGGGGCCGCGACCTCAAGGACGTAATCCAGGAACGCCTGTTCGACGCCATCGGGATCCCTTACGAGCGCTGGGACTGGCTCGCCGGTGGAGAGGTGAAAGACCAGAAATACTTCTACCCCGCTATCCCGGACACCTACACCTACCTCGATCCGCCCTACCAGATCGGCGGCAAGGTCGTGCGCGGCGGCCCGGGTTGGGTCGTCATCAGCGCCTCGGACCTGGCGCGCTTCGGCCACCTCAATGCCACCAGAGGCATCTGGAAGGGGACGCGCGTCATCGACGACGCCTGGCTGCGCGGTCACAGCGGGGGCAACAAGAGCGGGGCCAGCGGCGAGTGCGAGCACTTCACGGCGCTGGGCGTGGTGACGACGGTCGGGCTGCCGGAATACAAGCACGTCGTCGAGACCAGGAGCATCCTCCCCGACGACTTCTTCGTCGGAACGGTAAACATCCCCAAATCCAACCTCAGACGGGCCAGGGGGCGATGCAATTGAAAGGCCCGCTCCAATCGAGCCCTTCCTCGCCGGCCATGCGCCCCAGCACGTGGCCCCCGCTCTCGCCCACGTAGAATCAGTACTTCACGGAATCGGCGGCCGTGCGGGGGTCGCTGTAGGTCATGTGGTTCCGGTTTTTTCCAGCAACTGCTGCCGCACGTCCTTCCCATCGACCATTTTCTCCGCGACCATGGACAGGCCCTTACCTGCGCTCGCCTGCTCCCAAAGGGCGCCGATGGTCCGCTTCTCGGCAGTATCGGACCCTTCGGCGATATGCGCGCCTTTGTATTCGACGACGAGAAGACGACCGTCGTTTAGCAAGGCGACAAAGTCCGGGTAGAATTTGTCCGTCGCGGTGGGCAGCCAGAACGAGTTTGGATGGCGCGCCGCGTTGCGAATCCAGTGCTTCACTGCCGCCAGACTGTCGATGACCTGAGCGCATCGCATCTCCTCGCCGTCGTCCGCGCCGTCAAAGGCGGGAACGTGGTCGGGTCCAAGGAAGTGCTTGCCCGGTTTCCAGCGCCCGCGATAGCGGCGTTGATCCCAGTACATGTTGTCCCGGAAGGTGAAGGCGTGGTCGAACGAGACCTGCGTCTTCGCTTCGGGCGCAAAGAGGTACTGCTGATGAACGCTGTTCCGTTCTTTCTGGCGAATGGCCTTGATCTTGTTCTGAATCTTGCTGGCGAGCAGGAATTTGCAACGCATCAACGCGGAGATGGACATGCCGCGCGCGTTGCTCAGGTGGCCGACGAGGCCGGAAAGCCATTTGAGTAGTTCGCTCTGAACGATATCGGGCTGGCGCACCTGCCGGTCGAGCCACAGCACCAAGGCTTCGGGTGTCCAGCCTTCGACGTCTACGTTCAGCGTGAGTTGCTCCTCTTCGCTGGCGAACTGGTAGGTGACGCGCTTGCCGTCCAGGTCTATTGCAAAGCTGCGCGCCGTCTCGCGGATAGTGAATTCACCTTCGTCCATCTTCGGCGAATAATCGAGCAGGGACCAGTCGTGGTATTCCATGAACACGTCCGTATCGGCAAATCCCAGCGTGCCCTGGATTTCCGCCATGAGGCGTGGGACGTTGAATTGCTGCCCTTGTTCGGCAGGGGATATGCGCTCTTTGACTTTGGCGCGGTGTTGGGCAACGGCAGCGGTAAACCCTTTGCGCTCCCGCTCGGACAAGGTTTCATAAATCGTCTGCTCTAAGCCGCCATCAACCCGGCCGGCGACCGCGATCTCGACCATCCCTTCAGCCGTTTCGCGCACAAGCAACCCATCGTGCTTCGCCTCTCTAAGTTCGGACAGGATTTCTGGGGTTGCCGGGGTCGTATATCTGAATACCGGCTCCGGCTTTTCCTGCGGGCCAAACAAGTCGCCCTGAGCGTCGAGCGTGCGCTGCACCGGCTCGATGTTGTCGCGGGCCTCGTCTTCCTCAAAGCCCATGGCCACCAGCTTGTCGGCCAAGGCGCGCGCCGCCGCGCCAAAAGACGGCTCGGACAGGAAGGCATAGGCTTTGTTGAGGTCGGCCGTTTGGCGCCGCCTGGCGTAGGGCATGCGCAGCACGCGGCCGAGCAGTTGCTCCACGTCCGTCGCGCTTTGGATGCGCGATACGGAGCAGAAAAGGTAGGCGAAGGAGCAGTCCCACCCTTCTTTGAGCGCCTCGACCGTAATGACGTATTCGATGGGACAGGTGCGGTCGAATAAATCAAGGCCGTCGAGTTCGCGTTGGTCGCCGGTGGCGATGGCGATTTTGCCTTCCGGGATTTGCTCAATGTCTATCAGGTGCTCTTTCAGGGCCGCGACCGTTACTTCTTGGTTTCTCGGCTGTGCCTGGAACAAGACGATGGGACGGATGTAGTCGGCATCGTCCTTGGCGGTCTCTGCAAGCGAAGCACAGGTGGCAATGGCCCCGTTCACTGCGTTTTGCCAAGTGTCGTGCTCGGCAAGCATGATGGGCAGTTTGATCATTTCTTCGCGCTTGAGTTCTTGGGCGGTGACGCTGTGCAGGATGTTCGACTTGCGCTGCGGCGTCGCGGTGAACTCGACGATGGCGCAGGGGTTGACCCGCGCCTGCATTTCCCGCGTCAGGCCGGTGACGGCGTTGTGCGCCTCATCGACGATCATCAGGGGCTGATGGCGATGCAGCAGGTTGGCGAAGGAGAATTTGACGGTGTTATTGTCCAGCTTTTCCAAGCCAGACGCAGTATCCCGGACGCCGGAGAAGTGCGGTTCCATCTCCTCGTTGTGGGCGTACACTTTGCGTCCCTCGGTGTTCGACACCCGCAGCGTCTGAATCGTGCCGACCACAATGCAGCAGTGGTCGCGCAGGTCGTGCGGTCGGATATGGGTGAAGTCGGCGATGTCGAATACGCGCACCCGGCCGTCGAAGGCATCGTCTAGCACTTGCCGGTAAGCATGGCGGGTGTTTTTCAGGGCCTCGACCGTCTGCAAGCGGATGGTATTGGTCGGCACCAGCCACAGCACCAGGGGATAGTCCTTTTCGATCCAGGCATTGCGGGCGATGGAGACGGCATGAGCGGCGAGGATTGTTTTGCCGCCGCCGGTGGGCAGGCGCAGGCAGACGTAGGGAACGTCCGGCAATTCGTTTAGCGGAGCATAAGATCCGGCATAGCCCCCAAGCCGCCCGGCCTGCTCTGGCTCCCGGGTCATGGCCTCGTAGGCGTTCTTGGGTCCGGCGATACGCGCCTTCTCAAAGAAGCGGCGCAGGATGGAGAGGGTGTCGGCTTGGTATTGTTTTAGCTGCATCTATGGCACGGGCGAGTCTGAAAGCATGGCGTTTTCTTCGAGGCCGAGGTCGCGCAGAAGACCCTTAGCTTTCTCGATAAGCCCGTCCGTCGCTTTGAGAGGTTTGCGCATTTTTAACTCTTCGATGGTCCGCTCGCCGTAACCTTTTTCCAGATAGACGATGGTGGCGGCAAGCTCCAAAACGATGTCCGAAACATCTGCCATCTTCTGTAGTCGTTCACGAGCATCGGCAGCCGGCAGATTACCTAGGCTGTCTGGTAGACTGTCCGGGTCGCCACCAGACTCTTTCAGCTTGAAGATCGAATAAGGGACACCGTACCGGCCGAGCTCCTCCTCGATTTCAATTCGACCTTCGGCCCGTGCGTCCTCCCATCCATCGGCAAGCTCGAAGGAGTAAGGGCCGTAATGGTGATAGGTAAACGGCAGACTGAACGCTGCTCCGCAGCGATCCAGAAGGTAGGCCTCCTTCTGCAGCCGCGTCCGGCCGACCAGTTCGCTACCGTTCAGTTTAATCAAATTGACTACGACGTCTTCTGCCTTCATTTATTGACCTCCTTCATAATTTGTTCATAATTTGACTAATTTCTTCTATTTGGCTCTGATCCGGTGCGTACACTCTCTGAATACGCTCCGCGTCACGAAGCGCAGGAACGATACGCGACACATTGGCAATGTCCTTCGGTTCTTGATCCTCGGCGCGTGTTTTCACCAGAATTTTGTTGAGTGCCGAGGAATCCTCAAAACTGTACCATTTGTAGAGCGTGACCGGCGCTTCGTCGAATAAGAGGCTGCCATATCCAGGGTAATGATCACTCAATTCTCGCCGGAAGCGGGAGTACAGGTTGCTTTGTACCTCGCTCTGGGTCTGGATACCGACATCTAAGCACTTGTAAAGACGGCGGTTGCGCAGGCGGCTTGCCAACTCAGAAACCTTAGTATGCGATGAAGAAGCAAGAGCCGCCAAGGTGGCCCAAACCGCGGCATCGTCGAGATCGAGGTACGAACCAAGCAACGGCCTTTCAGACGTAAAATATCGCAAAATTGGCTCCCGCCGCGCCAGTTCGTCGTCTCTCAAATCCTCCGTGACGGTCCTCAGCAGAGCGTCGAACATCTTCTCGGCAGCCCTCGTAGTCTTGTGCATATAGACCGCTTTGTAGAGACGAAAACGGGCCTCCAGATACTCCTCCGCCACCTGCACACCCTTGAGGAACTCGGATGTATTGAGCAAACACCAGGCGATTTGGTCCGTCTCGTTTTGGGCTTTGTCGTTTCCATCCCCGAACACGATAAGCCCGTGGACCGGATCGCGGATGCGCCATGTTTCTCTATCGTTCATGCAGTCCCCTATTGAATGCTCTCATATACTCGACAGCGTGGTAATGATTATCAACCATGCCTTGGCGCATGAACCTCGCTTAGGTCCTCATCTTCACGTCGTAGGGTGTCTGCTTGAAGACGATGCCCTGCTGAGCGAGCGTCGCCGGCGTCAAGCGCGACTGCTCGCCATAAACCATCAGCGGCCCGGCGAAATTGGCATCCTTGCGCGCAATCTCTCCCCGAATCACAGCGAGGGTCGCACGGGTCAAGACATTGCCGCCGCCCGGTTGCTTGTCGCCGAGAATGCCGTTATACAGCAGTGCATAAGCGCGACCGTCGTCCAGACCGAGAAAGGGCGAAGCGCCGTTGCCGCGCCACGGACGTCCGGTCTCGCTGAAATAGACGTGGGCGGCGAGCACGGGAAAGCGAATGTCTGAGCGGATATGCCCTTCCTCGTCGAACACGGGCGGGCCGAGGCGGTAGAAGCGAAACCCGCCGCCGCCCTGCCAGCTGACGCTTTTGGAGATGCCGCCTTGTTCTCCGCTGATGACTTTGTTCAGACGAGGGACGCAATGGCTGACGGCGTGCTCGCCCATTTCAATGCCGATATACCGCCGGCCCATCTTGTGCGCGACGGCGGCGGTGGTGCCGGAGCCGAGGAAGGAATCGAGGACGAGGTCGCCGGGGTTGGTGGCGATGTGGAGGATGCGTTGAAGGAGGCGTTCGGGTTTTGGAGTGTCGAAAGCATTCGATGCTCCAAACAGAGCATTTACTTCTTTCTTGGCTTCCTGATTATGACCGACTTCCCTGTTAGTCCACCAACTCCAGGATTTTACTCCTTCTGCCTCCGATAGATAGTTTTTCACGCGCGGTCGAGATCTGCCATCCTTCCCAAACCATATTCGCCCCTGATTACGCAGACGACTAAAGTTCTCTTCAACATTAGCCCAGCATCGGCCCTCTGGTGGAAAATAGCGAACGCCAGCCGGAGTTACGACTTCATACATCTGATTTGGTCGATAACCTTGGGCGGTGAAATCCGTAGAAACCCACGGTCCGCGTAAGTCGTCATCAGGGTTCTTGTACGAACTGCGCTGCTCCTCTGTTAGTGGCAGATTGTTCAAGCTGCCTCTTGTCGTCTGACTGCCATAAACAAAGATATGGTCATGAGCGTCACCCATATTTATCCGTCCGTCAGGCGACGTTCTCTTTTGCCAAAGGCAGTTGACAATGAAATTTCTTCGACCATAGATTTCGTCCGCAATGATCTTGAGGTAGTGTCCCTCGTCGTCATCAATGTTGATCCAGATTGATCCTTCATCCGCCAGGAACTCTCTCAATATTTCGAGGCGCGGCCATATTATTGCCAGCCACTTGCTGTGTTCGAGATTGTCGTCGTAGTGCTCGAAAGCCGAGCGCGTGTTATACGGCGGGTCAATGTAGATGCACTTCACTTGGCCGGCATAGAACGGCAGCAGTGCCTTCAGTGCTTCCAGATTGTCGCCTTGAATGAGCATGTTGCCGGCGTCTGGGTCGCCGGTGGAAAGGCCGGGGGCTTCTTCCAGCAGGCGATAGGGGACGCGGGCGGCGGCGTGGATGTCGGCGTCTCTCGTCAGCCAGTGCAGGGTGGGCATTAGCTATCGTCCTCCGGAACTTCTGACATGGCTTTCTCGTATTCTGCGATCCATTCTTCGGCGTCTTCTTTGGTGTAGGATCCGGTAATGGCACCGCTGTCCTCCGGTAGTTGATTGCTTATCGGCTTGCCAATGTGGGGTTTCAGTTTCTCTCGCAACTGATTCGCTTTTCCATCAGGCAAATCTTTTACGAGGGTTTCTACTTTATCCCGGCTCAATCCACCTGCGAAAATTGCCCTGGACAGATTGCTTTCTTTTTCAATCTGTGTCTTGATACGATCTTCAAAGGACATAGGAGAAGTCTCCTCTACACTTTCAGCTCCTTGTAGTTCTGCCAAGCTGAGATTGGCTCCTTGCAGTTGAGCTTCGTTGAAATTTGCTCCTTGCATGTGCGTCATAAAAAGATCGACTCCTTGCAGTTGAGCCCCCCTGAGACTAGCCCCTTGTAAGTAAGGCATAAAAAAACTGGCCCCATGCAAGCATGCCATTGCAAGATTTGCCCCTTGCAAGTATGCTCTGTCAAGATTAACCCCTTGTAGGTGTGCTCCGGTCAGATTGGCTCCTTCCAGGTGCGTCATAAAAAGATCAGCCTCTTCAAGATGTGCTATAAAAAGATTAGTCCTCTCCAGATGTGCTTTTCTAAGCGTAGCCTCTTGCAGGTGTGCTTTGTCAAGTATAGCCTCTTGCAGATGTGATTCGGTCAGTCTGGCCTTTGCTAAACGCGCTTCCTTGAGGTCAGCTCCGTTCAGCCAACTTCCCTGCAAGTTGACATTGAGACCTTCGAAAACCTCGTACTCCTGTACGAACAACAAGGTCAACAGGCTTTGGACTTCCTCAGAGGGTTTCGACTTATGCGTTTCCCGATACTCGTCCTTGCCCGTCGTCTGGCGAATATGAGCGCAGAGAATATCGAGCACCGTCTGGCGCAACTCTTTGGTGTCTTTTGCCAGATGGAAGAGTTCGTAGGCCCCGCCTAGGCGCACGGAGTCCGAGTCGTTCCCCAGGTGTTCAATGGCGTTTTTCAGGCGATCCTGCCGCTGACCCTCCTCGGTTTTCGATACAGCATCGGCCTGCGCTTTCGCGGCGTCGGCTTGCGCTTCCGAGGTCTTCTCCATCGCCTTGGCGCGCTTGTAGGACATCAGGGCTTGCAGGGCGACCAGCACGCCGCCCATGCCGATGCCCAGAAATTTCAGAGCCTCGTATTTTGGTTTCTCTCCAGATACCCCTAAAAGGTTGAAAATCCACTCGGGACAGTCGGAGAACATGACAACCACAAAAACTACCACCAAGACGATGAGCAGGACGATGAGAACGACTTGAAAGATCGAAAAAAGATTCTTTCTGATTTTAGAAAAGAGTTTCATCGCGGATTTTCGGAGGGCGGAAAGTCGGTCCCCATCTCCAGATCTTGATCGGCCTTCTCGAACCAGTCCCGTTCAGACGACACGTCGCTCATACGGCACTTTCCCCCTCTTCCAGCACTTTGTGAATCAAGGAATACGGGCCATTGCGCTGCTCGGCGAGGACTTCTGGAGAGCGGATGACCACACCAACGGGCAGGACAAAACGCTCGGCAATCGCCCGACGAATCGGATTGGCCGTCCGCTGCCATGCCGTCGTTAGAGGATTGGTTTGACTGGAGGAGAAAGAACATTCCTGCCGCTTTTTTCCTGTCTCTGCCTCGCATCTTTCAGGATGCGATCAAGGTCGAAATCCATAGATTTTGCCAAGGCTTCTTTGATCCTTCTTGTCTCCAGGATAATCTCATCCGTGGTTTCTTTGTCGTTCATTGGTTTCATCGCAATCAGTCTCCAAGTAGTTCTTCGGGTGTACAGAGGATCGGAAGTTCATAGCCACAATCTGCCACGATTGTGCGGAATTCCTTCATGATTGCCGCATTGGCAATATGTCGGCAATTCCAAGTCAATAGAATATCGATGCCGTGAACCGATGAGACGGCAATATGGATGGCGTCACGTGCTGCTCTCTGCGGCAGCATTCCTGAAATAAGGAGCGGCGTACTCTCGTGCAAGGTGGACAGATGAAAGCGGAACGCAGCCATTCGCTGCGACCCTGGATTAAGTCGTCTCAAGTGTCCGCGACAAGCTGCTGAGCCTGTTGGTCGAGCCCCTTATGGCGCTCTGAATTGCGTCGACTTCGCGCTCCTCGAAGCTTTCTTAGCTGCATTGGTAGTGATTCATCGATCAGCAGTCTCATTAGTTCGAGGGAATTTTCAGCCATAAAGACTCAAGTAACAGACCGATCATAGATTCCAATAAGTAAGTTGGGAACGCTGATGTCTTCATCTATTTCATCCCAATGAAGACCCGTACCACCACCACTAAGCTCATAATTTTCCCTTTGTTGTTCTGTAGCTTTATGCAGCCGAGGGAAATAGACAAGGGGAACCGATAATTGCCGACCATCGGAAAGATTCAGCCACATGTTATCTTTATCGAACCAAATTTTAGAAGCTCGCGCTTCAAAGGTTAAAGTACTCATTCCAGCACTCCTCAATTAAGGGCTTGATTTCATGCACTCTCGCTTCCAAGCGATTCAACTCTTTGGCGGCCATCCCCCAAGAAGAAGCTAAGGCCACATCAGGTACAATCCAGAATTTAGCGACATTACTACCTTTACGGATATGGATGTGACAGGGCTCAAGAGGGTCTCCTTCATTAGAAAAGAAAAAGAACCTATAGCCTCTCCATTCAAAGATTTTAGGCATGATAACTTATTTGCAATTAAAATAAGAGGCAGCGTACCCCCGCGCAAGGCGGTCGCATGGTCACGATCAGACAGATGAAAACGGAACGCAGCCATTCGCTGCAACCCTGGGTTAAGTCGTCTCAAGTGTCCGCAACAAGCTGCTGAGCCTGTTGGTCGAGCCCCTTAATGGCGCTCTGAATTGCGTCGACTTCGCGCTCCTCGAAGTACGCCTCACCGCACTGGTCGCAGACCCAGGCTGGGACTGTGTCGAACATCAAGTGATAGCCGTTGCGGTCAACATGGAAGGGCGCCTTCGAGCGCTTCATCTGCCCATGACAGTGGATGCAGTTCATTGTGATCTCCTTGTCCGCAAGTCTTGCTCCCACTCGTCCTCTGTGGGAAGGTACGCTGTGATTACTGCGAGCAAATCCTTCTTTGGCGCACAGACTACGTGGATATCTCGCTGGTCAACTCCTTCCCATCCCATATAGCTGACTGTCCGCACTTCGTGCCCGGGCAAATAGTGTCTCAATGTCCATGGAACCGACTCATCGAGCAGCACTCTCATAAGCGTAACCTTCCAGAGCCTCTTTTGCCATTTCAAGGGCCCTCACCGCCTGCTCGCGGCTTACCGACGGAAAGTCGTCCAGGAAAACGTCCAGGCTGTACCCAGATGCCAGGTAATCAAAGAGGTTCTTTACAACTACGCGGGTTCCCTTGAAAACAGGCATGCCGCTCATAGTGTCCTTGCGGCTGTGAATAACGCTGTCCTTGATTGTGGTGGACAGGCTTTTGCTTGTTTGCGTCATGGTGCGAGCTCCTGAGTGTAGAGTTCGGATGTTTTTAACATCGTGTCGTTTTTGGATAGAGAGTAAGCCCAGGCAAAATTTACAACTACGCGGGTTCCCTTGAAAACAGGCATACCGCTCATAGTGTCCTTGCGGCTGCGAATTTTAGATAATCGAACATAATTTGTCAATGTCGACAGGTCTTGAAACACGGTCGTAAATCGCAGAAAACGCGTTTCTCTCAATTGTCCGTGTACCAGCTGGACCAACCCCCTGGCCTTGGCGCCCTCGTTACCCACACCCCCGGAATCGACCAGGTGGCCGAAGTGCCCGCACGGACTTCGCGTTGGTTGACATGGTCTTGCGGGGCGGGTACCTTCACGAATGAGGAGAGCAGCGTGAATGAGGATCTGAACTATGCCAGCTGGCCCCTGGACGTGGGCCGCTACATCGACGTCGGCGACCACAAACAGGTGTTCCTCGACGACGGCTTTCTGCTGGAGCGCGCCGAGGGGGTGCGCTACGCGATGCAACAGCCGGTCAAGCACTCGCGCAACCCGCTCCTGATTCCGGAGACAGGGGAGTTGCAGGTACAGCTGTACGGGTCGGTCCTGTGGGACGAGGAAGAGCACCTCTTCAAGATGTGGTACACCCAGCGGGTGCACAAATACGACAAGGACAGCGCGGTGACGGTCGGATACGCCCTGTCCGACGATGGGCTGTCCTGGTCCAGACCAAAGCTGGGCCTGGTGCGCGACGCACCGGACAACGCGGTGCTCGATCCCGGTCCGGGCGGCAGCGGCGGCGTCTGTGTGCTGCACACGCCCTGGGACCAAAAGCCCGAGCAGCGCTACAAAATGCTGTACAAGACCATCGAGAAGGGGGGTGGGCTGCAGGTGGCGTTTTCGCCGGACGGGGTCCGCTGGACGCCGCACGCGCAGACCGTGTTGCCGGGTGTATTCGACACCTTCAATGTCGCCCTATGGGACGGGCGGACGGGCCAGTACGTGGCCTATGTCCGCATCAACCAGAGGCCGAGAAAGCGCTACCGCCACCTGGGCCGCATCGAATCGCCGGATTTCATCCACTGGACCGTCCCGGCCATGGTGCTGGGACCGGATGCACAGGATCCAGAGGATGCGGACCTCTACACCTCGGCCGCCTTCCGCTACGAGGAGGCTGACGCGGCCTACTTCATGATGCCCAGTCTGTTCGACTGGCGCACGGGCCAGTTGTCGATTCAACTGGCCACCAGCCGGGACGGCGCGCACTGGCGCCGGGCCGGAAACAGGGCGCCCTTCATTCCCCTGGGACTGCCCGACAGCTTCGAAGCCAATCAGGTCGCGGCCGGCGCCCCGCCAGTGGTCAAAGGGGAAAAGATCCATATCTACTACCACGGCACCGACCAGCGCCACTGGGGCGGGACGGGGCCGGACCGGCCCATCGCCTCCGGGATCGGCGTGGCCACGCTGCGGCTGGACGGCTTCATCGCCCTGGTGGCGGGCGAACGCCCCGCCGGCGGCACGGTGACGACGGTGCCCATTCGCTTCAGCGGGTCCCGGCTCGAGGTCAACGCGGAGGCCGGCTGGGGGGAGATCCGGGTGGAGGTGCTGGATGAGGCCGGCGATGTGATCCCCGGCTTCGGCCGGGATGGGTGCGCGCCGGTGACCGGCGATTCGGTGCGCCACGCAGTCGCCTGGGAACAGGGGGATCCGCGGTCGCTGGCGGGACAGACGGTAAAACTGCGTTTCCACCTCCGCTGTGCCAGTCTGTACGCCTTCCAGTTTCGCGGCCCCTAGGAGGCGGACCGTTCGGAGTCAAAACGAAAACCCGTGGCGACGTCACCTCTGGTAGAGATGTGCATAACTTTGCCCGGGCGCAAAGCGGGGGGGAATCGGCTGGATAATGCTCCGCTGCTCATCATCCAGACTCTCCAGCAGCTCCTGGCTGGGCACATAGTGGAAGCGACTGCGCAGGTACCTGGGCGAGTAGCGGTATAGAACAATGCGCCGATGGCCTTCATTGGTTCTGGCGGCCGACCCGTGCGTAATCGCATCGGTCAGCAGAGTACATCGCCGGCCTCCAGGTACAGCTCCCTCATGCCGAACTGGTTGCCGGCGGCATCATCCTGGCGGTAGGTACTCTCGGTCAGCATGGGGTGTCGCATAGCCGATTTGTGACTTCCGGGCACAACCGTAGTAGCGCCATCACCGGGACCGACCTCCTGCACGGCGACGATAACGTTTATCTGGCCGACCATCCACTCCCCGGTATTCTCCTGGCGGAAGGTCAGGTAACTGATGGGACACGCCCCGCCGCAGTGGATCCCGATATAACCACCCCGCCCTCTGACATTGAGAAGGTTTTCGTGAATCGAGATCCCATTGGTCGGATTGATCCAGCGGCGGCAGTGATTGATCCATGCCGGGTAGTTGATCAATCGGCGGAACACGGGACCACCCTCGATGATGTTCTGGAAGTTACAGCCATCGGGACCGCTGTAGGTATGTGTTTCAACACAGCCGATCCAGGCACCGGCGCCGTTGGGGCCGATATAGCCGACCAGTTCGCCGGCTTCCAGCGAGAAGAAGATACCGTCCAAAGCCCGAATGGTGCGGTACGAGCGCTGCACTATGCCCCGGAAGGCACCCAAAGGCCGGGGCGGCGCTCGGCAATGCGGTAGGTTTTGACCAGGCTTTCAACGGCGATTTGGGGCATGGGCCGGCTCATTGATTTGGTTTTCTTTAGCGAACCAAGAAATATAATAGTTTGCTAAGAGTGAATTCTAAGCGCCTTTCAGGCTGGGGTGGGTCGCGGCTACTTTTTGGGCTGGACGTCTTGGGAGCGGGCCGTGGGCTTGTATCCATGCGGAGAGCGGTCTACATTAGGGTGGTATTTTTCGGAGTTGGCCAAAATTGACGATACAGGGATTTTCGCTTAATGCCGGTAATACTCCGTATCAAAGGGTATAGATTTTGGTTTTACGGAGCTGATTTGGATGAACCACCTCATGTCCATGCCGGAAAAGAAGGCAAGGAAGCCAAATACTGGATTACCCCGATTGCCCTTGCCCGAGCAGGGAGATTTTGGCAGCATGAACTCAAAGAGATTGAGCGAATCCTGGTCATATACCAGGAAGATGTTTTAAGCGTATGGAGAGAGGAGTACCAGAAACGTGGAGACCGTTAAAGTCAAAGTGAGGTCGTGCGGGGATGAGTATAGCCCTGTTGTGCCGGTTGCTATTCCGACCTTGAGTGAGGTCCGCGAGCTTGCTGCCAAACTACACAGCCGAGGCCAAGCGTGGAAGGGTGAGCTGTTTGGTTGGTCTGCAGAATACAATCCAGAACGTTCTGAACCGCCGTTGGACTCAAAGATGCGTTTCACGCCGGCGGATTTTTGTGTGGGTGAGAGTGGGATTTGGTTTTACTCTCTGATGTGGGAGCGCGGAAAAGAGGCAGAGCCCGTGGAATTTCTCGACGACAGAAATGTTGTGGGAAAGATCGGATGAGCAGAATATAGAGCCTAAAGGAGAAGCAGATGCGCGTAGCAACCGGAGGCATTTCCCACGAGAGCAGTACCTTCACGAACGTAGCCACCACGTTGGACAGCTTCCGGGAGCGCAGCTATCTCCACGGGGCGGAAATTGTCGAGCGCTTTGCCGGGGCCAATACGCCCACCGGCGGTTTTATCGAAGGGGCCCGGGCGCACGGCTTTGAACTGGTGCCCACGGTCTTTGCCGAGGCCCATCCCAGCGCCCCGACGCCCCGACCCATTTTCGCTGGGCTAGTGGGCGAACTAGTCGACGGCATTGAAGCGGCCGGCCCCATTGACGGCGTATTGCTGGAATTGCACGGCGCCATGGCCGCCGAGGGCATTGACGACGCCGAAGGGCACATCCTGGCCGCGGTGCGCCGTTTGGTAGGCCCGGATACGCCCATCGTCGGACAATTGGATATCCACTCCAATGTCTCCCGGGCCATGATCGAGGCCGCGGACGTATTGATCGGGCGGGAGACCTATCCAGAGATAGATATGGCGCCGAGAGGCCGCGAGTGCGCCGATGTGCTGGTGCGCGTGGTGCGGCAGGGCCTGCGCCCGACCATGGCCCTGCACCAGCTGCCCCTAGTCTGGGGCATGAACCAGGTTACGGCCCATCCGCCCATGCGTCAGGCCATCGAATACCTGCACCAGATCGAGGGGCGGCCCGGCGTGGTCTGCGGCTCCATAGCCACCTGTTTCCCCCTGGCCGATATCCCCGATATGGGGGCCTCGGTGTACGTGGCGACCGACGATGACCCCGCCCTGGCCCAATCCTGCGCCGACGAGTTGGCCGCCTGGATCTGGGAGCGCCGGGCCGATTGGCAGGTGGCCACGCCGTCTACCGAAGAAGCTCTGCAAAAGGCCGAAGGGACGAGGCTTTACCCCGTGGTCCTGGCCGACCGCAACGACAATACCGGCGGCGGATCGCCCGGCGACAGCACGGGGCAATTGCGGGCTTTTTTGGCGGCCGATCTACAAGACGCCTGCGTACTGTACATCGTCGATCCCGAAGCGGTGGCGGCCTGCCAACGGGCGGGTGTCGGTGCTGTGCTCGATTTAGAGGTAGGCGGCAAGTCGTCCCCTTTACAGGGCAAGCCTTGCTCCATGCGGGCCGAGGTGGTGGCCTTGGCCGACGGTCCCTTTCGTTATGACGGGCCTATGTACGCCGGCCTGGAGGGCGATATGGGGCCCTCGGCCCACATCCGCCAGGGCGGGATACACGTGCTGTTAGTGCACAAGCGCGAGCAACCTTTTTGCACGGCGTTTGCCCGCACCTTGGATTTGGACCCGAGGCAGATGCGCTATATCGGCGTCAAGTCCGCGGCCCACTTCCGCGCTGGTTTTGAGCCGTGGGCTGGCCATATCCAGGTGGTGTCCGAACCGTCGGTACACGCCCCGGCCCAGGGCAAACTGGCCTTTGCGCGGCTGGGCCGCAAACTCTATCCCTTTGACGATATTTAGCGAGATGTCTCCGCCTGCCTGCGGGCCAAGGCGAACTTGGGCGTCATCAGTTCCGACATTAAAGACCATTGGGAAAGCGTCTGTAGTTCCTCACGGATCACTTTGCGCAAGACTTCCTCCAGGACAGCCCAGATAATACCCAGATAATAGAGTAGTAGATCAAAAGATTTAGTAAAAAGGACCGCTCTTTCTTATATATTAGTAACCATTCACAGAGTTTCTGATTGACATCTGCCCTTAATATTCGATTGTTCAAAGCATGTCGACTTCTGCTTCCGATCCCAACTGTCCTGGTTGCGCCGCCCTGCGCACTGAAATGGCTGTATTGCAGCAACATCATGTTTCCGAATACGTCTCTTGAATCGTTTACCACCAGCAGCCCGTTGAGGAGCGAGAAGTCGGCCTCTGCATCTGGACGATTCACTGGCGCCAATTTCCGCTTTCGGCGCCCTGCGGTCTTCGCCATCGTACTCTCGGTGATTCTGTCCTGCATCGTGGCGCCCGTGGTGTACGCCCAGAACCCAACCCCGGGTTGGGAAGACGGGACGGTGGAGGTGATGCCGACTTCGTTGAATCTGCAACCGGGAAAGTCCGTCTCCTACAGCTTGAGACTGACCAGGCAACCGACCGCGGACGGATGGTGGGTCAGGGTGTTTGTCGACGGCGCGGTGCGCGCGGATGGGGAATATGACATCGACGGCGATAACAATGTAGACATCACTTGGGTGCCGTCGGTCGGCTGGGAGTTCGATCAGGACAACTGGGACCAGTGGCGAACGATCAGGATAACGGCCACGGATAACGCTGTATTGAATAGGCCGATGCTGTTCAACCACGACGTGTGGGATCACACCGGCAATTGCCCGGTACACCAGGTTGGGGTCGTAACGGTAGCTGCCGGCGGGGACAACGGCGACAACGGCGATCCGCCGGTATCCGTGTCCTTCGACCGGTCGAGCTACGAGGCGGCCGAGGGCGGCGATCCTGCCGCGGTGATGGTGGAGTTGAGCGGGGACCCGCAGCAGACGGTGGTGATCCCCATCACCGCTTCGGGGCAGGACGGCGCGTCGTCGTCGGACTATTCGGCTATCCCATCGAACGTGATCTTCCTCTCGAGTGAGACCCGCAAGAGCTTCATAGTAACCGCTGCGGACGATGAGATCGACGACGACGGGGAGAGCGTGGCCCTGAGCCTGGGGACGCTGCCGGGGGGGTTCTCCGAGGGTAGCCACGCCACCGCCACGGTGCGTCTGCAGGACGACGACGAGCGCGGCGTGGAGGTGTCCCCCACGACTCTCAGGATCGACGAGACCGAGACGGAGGAATACGAGGTTGTGCTGACCTCGGAGCCCACGGCCACCGTGACGGTGACCGTCGGGGGCGTTTCGGGAGATGTGTCCCTGAACACCCAGACCCTGACCTTCACGACGAACAACTGGGATCAAGCGCAGCCGGTGAGGGTCACGGCGAGGGACGACGTGGACGCCACGACGGACCCCCCGGTGGTGCTGACCCACACCGTCGCCGGCGGGGACTACGCCGGC
This sequence comes from Candidatus Latescibacterota bacterium, assembly GCA_965219385.1. Lineage (GTDB taxonomy): Bacteria > Latescibacterota > UBA2968 > UBA8231 > UBA8231 > CBDCNM01. Next base: position 1,416,101 of record CBDCNM010000002.1, read on the forward strand.
CTGTCGGCGGACAACGTGACCGTGATCATCATCGAGGACGACGCCTCGACGCTGTCGCTGGAGAATGTGCGGGCGTCCGAGGACGTGGGCGACATGGTGTTCACCGTGACCCTGAGCAAGGCGAGCACCAGCGGGGTGACGGTGAACTACTCGACCTCGAATGGCACGGCGGCGGGATCGGACTACACCTCGCAGAGCGGGACCTTGACCTTCCCGGCCAACAGCATCGCCTCGCAGACGATCCTTGTACCCATCATCGACGACGAACTGGACGAGGCCGAGGAAGAGAGCTTCACCGTGACCCTGCGCAACCCGCAGAACGCGATTCTGGCCGGTGGCGGGACGAGGCTGTCGGCGACGGGGACGATCGTGGACGACGACGACCCGGCGGTATCCGTCTCCCTTGACCGGTCGAGTTACGAGGCGGCCGAGGGCGGCGCTCCTGCCACGGTGATGATGCAGCTGAGCGGGGATCCGGAGCGGATGGTGGTGATCCCCATCACCGCTTCGGAGCAGGACGGCGCGTCGCCGTCGGACTACTCGGTTCCTTCGAACGTGACCTTCCGGCCGGACGAGACCCGCAAGAGCTTCACGGTGACCGCCACGGACGATGCAGTTGACGACGACGACGAGAGCCTGAGGCTGGAACTGGAATCCGCGAGGATGCCCTCGGGGGTCACTCCCGGCAGCCGGGTGGAGGCCACCGTGAGTCTCCATGACAACGACGATCCGTTTGTATCGGTGTCCTTTGACCAGTCGAACTACGAGGCCGCCGAGGGGGGCAATGTGGCGACGGTGGTGGTGGAGCTGAGCGCGAATCCCGAGCGCACCGTGACGATCCCGATAACCACTGTAGAGCTCGGTGACGCCTCCGCCTCGGACTATTCGGGGATTCCGCCGAGCGTGACCTTCCGCTCGGGCGAGACCCGCAAGAGCTTTACGGTGACGGCGGCGGACGATGCGGTGGACGACGATGGTGAAAGGGTCCTGATGAGCTTCGAGAGGCTGCCGGAGAGGGTGTCTTCGGGCAGCCCCTCGACAGGGATCGTGACCATTGCAGACGACGACGCGCGCGGCGTGGAGGTGTCGGCGACAACCCTGAGGATCAATGAGGGCGCCACCGGCGACTACACGGTGGTGTTGACCTCGCAGCCGACGGGTGATGTGACGGTGATGGTTTCGGGTGCGTCGGGGGACGTGTCGGTGGACGAGACGCCGCTGACGTTCACGACGACCAACTGGCATCGAGGGCAGACGGTGAGGGTGAGGACGGCGGAGGACACCGACACCGATGCCGATGACGAGGTGGTGCTGCGTCACACCGTCAGCGGCGGCGACTATGGCAACGAATCGGCTTCCGACGTGACGGTGATCATCATCGAGGACGACGCCTCGACGCTGTCCGTGAATGACGTGCGGGCGTCGGAGAACGTCGGGGAGATGGTGTTCGCCGTGACCCTGAGCAAGGCGAGCGGCGAGGTGGTGACGGTGGATTATGCCACCTCGGCGAGTACGGCCTCGGAGGGTTCGGACTACACGGCGCAGAATGGGACGCTGGAGTTTCCGGCCAACAGCCGGCGGCAAACGATCCGCGTGCCGATTGCCGGCGATGCGGTAGATGAGGAGAACGAGACCTTCACGGTGATCCTCAGCAATCCTCAGAACGCCGCGCTGGCGGGAGGTGGGATGACCCTGGCCGCGACGGGGACGATCGTGGATGACGATATGCGCGGAGTGAGGGTGAGGCCCACCGCGCTGAGCATGAGGAAAGGCGGAAGCGGTACGTACACGGTCGTATTGACCTCGGAGCCTACGGCTGACGTGATGGTGACGGTCTCGGGGCATTCCGGTACGGATCTGTCGGTGGACGGGACGGACCTGACCTTCACGGCGAATGACTGGCAAACGCCGCAGAGCGTGACGGCTACTGCCGCCGAAGAAGCGGCGGACGGCCTGGTGGTGCTGAGGCATACCGTCAGCGGCGGCGACTATGGCAACGAATCGGCTTCCGACGTGACGGTGACGGTCTCCTCAACTCCGCCGCCGCCCCCTCCTCCTCCACCGCCGCCCTCTACGGAGGCCAAGGTCTCCTCGTCCACGCCACCCGTTTCCGGGCCAACGGTGTCGGTGTCGTTTGGTGCGGAAAGCTACTCGGTGGCCGAGGGCGAGAGTGTGCCGATAACGGTGCGGCTGAGCGCCGAGCCCGAGCGCGAGGTGATCATTCGGCTAGCGGCGATCCACCAAAACCGCGCCCGCAATGCCGACTATTCGGGTGTGCCAAAAAGCGTGACGTTTGGTGCCACCGAGACCGAGCAGACGTTTGTATTTGTGGCCAGCGAAGACGACGAAGACGACGATGGGGAGGGGGTTGCTATCATCTTCAAGCAGTTGCCGGACAAGGTGCGTGCGGCCTCCCCTGCTAGAGCGATGGTGAATATACTCGATGCGCCGTCGATGTCGGTGTCGTTTGACCGGGCGGACTATGAGGTGACCGAGGGCGATAGCGTGAAGGTGACCGTGCGTTCGAGCGTCAATCCTAAGCGTGCGGTGAAGATTCCACTGACGGCGACGCCGGGTATGGGCGCTGAGGAGTCCGATTATTCGGGGGTTCCGTCGAGTGTGCTGTTTGCACCGGGCGAGATGGAGCGGTCGTTTTCGTTGTCGGCTGTTGCCGATGATGAGGCCGATGGTGGCGAGACGGTCGTGGTCGGTTTCGGCGCGTTGCCTGGCGGGGTGGTGGCAAGCGATCCTTCGACGACGACAGCGACGCTTTTTGAGGCGGTGTCGGTGTCGTTTGATGAAGTACGCGAAGCACGCTATGAGGCGTCTGAGGGCGACGAGGCGATTGAGTTCACGGTGGCACTGAGCACGGCTAGCTATCGCGAGGTGACGGTGGAATACGCCACGTCGGCGGGTACGGCGACGGCGGGGGCCGACTACGAGGAGACGACCGGGACGTTGACGTTCCCGGCCGGGACGACGGAACAGACGTTCCAGGTGCCGATCCTCGACGACGATGTCGATGAGGCGGCGGAGGCGTTTGCGGTCGCCCTGAGTGCGGCGTCGAACGCGACAATCGGTGCTGGTGAGGCGACGGGTGTAATCGCGGATGACGACCTTCCAGTGGTGGAGATTGCCGCGGACGGGGCCACGGTGGTCGAAGGAGCGCCGGCGACATTCACGCTGAGGCGGGAGGGCGATGTGAGCGTGCCGCTTCAGGTGCCGGTGCAAGTAACGCAAGAGGGTGCGTTCCTTGCGGGGGAGACCCCGACTGCGGCGTTTGCGGCGGACGAGGCGACGGCGACGGTGGTGGTGGCGACGGAGGACGACGATGTCGATGAGGCGGACGGTTTGGTGTCGGCGACGATCGCCGAGGAGGCAACGTACCGGGTGGGTGATGCGGTGACGGCGACGGTGGCGGTGATGGACAACGACGAGCGCGGGATAATGGTGACGCCGATGGCGTTGACGGTGGTGGAAGGGAATACCGGCACCTATACGGTGGTGCTGGACACGGAGCCGACGGCGGCGGTGACGGTGAAAGTGGAAGTGCCGGATGGATCGGGAGTCTCAGTAGATGAGACGGAATTGAGGTTTACGGCGGCGAATTGGCGGGAGGCGCAGAGGGTGGCGGTGACCGCGGCTGAGGATGCCGATGCGGTGGTGGATGATGCGGTGGTGCTGACGCACTCGGTCGATGGCGGCGATTATGCGGGCGTGTCCGTGGCTGACGTCGAGGTTGCCATCACCGAGGCCGACACGGCGGGGGTGTCGGTGTCGGTGGAGGCGTTGACGGTGGTGGAAGGGGATGCCGGTAGCTACACGGTAGTGCTGGACACGGAGCCGGCAGGCGTGGTGACGGTGAAAGTGGAAGTGCCGGATGGATCGGGAGTCTCAGTAGATGAGACGGAATTGAGGTTTACGGCGGCGAATTGGCGGGAGGCGCAGAGGGTGGCGGTGACCGCGGCTGAGGATGCCGATGCGGTGGTGGATGATGCGGTGGTGCTGACGCACTCGGTCGATGGCGGCGATTACGACGGCGTGTCCGTGGCTGACGTCGAGGTTGCCATCACCGAGGCCGACACGGCGGGGGTGTCGGTGTCGGTGGAGGCGTTGACGGTGGTGGAAGGGGATGCCGGTAGCTACACGGTAGTGCTGGACACGGAGCCGGCAGGCGTGGTGACGGTGAAAGTGGAAGTGCCGGATGGATCGGGAGTCTCAGTAGATGAGACGGAATTGAGGTTTACGGCGGCGAATTGGCGGGAGGCGCAGAGGGTGGCGGTGACCGCGGCTGAGGATGCCGATGCGGTGGTGGATGATGCGGTGGTGCTGACGCACTCGGTCGATGGCGGCGATTATGCGGGCGTGTCCGTGGCTGATGTGGTCGTGTCGATTAGCGAGGCTGACACGGCGGGGGTGTCGGTGTCGGTCGAGGCGTTGACGGTGGTGGAAGGGGATGCCGGTAGCTACACGGTAGTGCTGGACACGGAGCCGGCAGGCGTGGTGACGGTGAAAGTGGAAGTGCCGGTGGGTGCAGAAGTGTCGGTGGCGCCGTTGGAGCTGAGGTTTACGGCGGCGAATTGGCGGGAGGCGCAGAGGGTGACGGTGACCGCGGCTGAGGATGCCGATGCGGTGGTGGATGATGCGGTGGTGCTGACGCATTCGGTCCGCGGCGGCGATTACGCGGGCGTGTCCGTGGCTGATGTGGTCGTGTTGATTAGCGAGGCTGACACGGCGGGGGTGTCGGTGTCGGTGGAGGCGTTGACGGTGGTGGAAGGGGATGCCGGTAGCTACACGGTGGTGCTGGACACGGAGCCGACGGCGGCGGTGACGGTGAAAGTGGAAGTGCCGGATGGATCGGGAGTCTCAGTAGATGAGACGGAATTGAGGTTTACGGCGGCGAATTGGCGGGAGGCGCAGACGGTGACGGTGACCGCGGCTGAGGATGCCGACGCGGTGGTGGATGATGCGGTGGTGCTGACGCATTCGGTCCGCGGCGGCGATTACGACGGCGTGTCCGTGGCTGATGTGGTCGTGTCGATTAGCGAGGCCGACACGCCGGCCCTGACAATCACCGACGCGAGCGCGACGGAAGGGGCCGGTGCGATGGCGTTCACGGTGGCACTGAGCACGGCTAGCTATCGCGAGGTGACGGTGGAGTACGCCACGTCGGCGGGTACGGCGACGGCAGGGGCCGACTACGAGGAGACGACCGGGACGTTGACGTTCCCGGCCGGGACGACAGAACAGACGTTCCCGGCCGGGACGACAGAACAGACGTTCCAGGTGCCGATCCTCGACGACGATGTCGATGAGGCGGCGGAGGTGTTTGCAGTCGCCCTGAGTGCGGCGTCGAACGCGACAATCGGTGCTGGTGAGGCGACGGGTGTGATCGCGGATGACGACCTTCCAGTGGTGGAGATTGCCGCGGCGGAAGTGTCGGTGGTCGAAGGAGCGCCGGCGATATTCACGCTGAGGCGGGTGGGCGATGTGAGCGTGCCGCTTCAGGTGTCTTTGCAGGTGGCGCAAGAGGGTGCGTTCCTTGCGGGCGAGACCCCGACTGCGGCGTTTGCGGCGGACGAGGCGACGGCGACAGTGGTGGTGGCGACGGTGGATGACGAAGTGGATGAGGCGGATGGTTCGGTGTTGGCGACGATCGCCGAGGAGGCAACGTACCGGGTGGGTGATGCGGTGACGGCGACGGTGTCGGTTGTGGACGACGATGAGCGCGGGGTGCAGGTGACGCCGACGGGGTTGACGGTGGCCGAGGGGGATACCGGTACCTATGCGGTGGTGCTGAGGTCGGAGCCGACGGCGGCGGTGATGGTGACGGTGGAAGTGCCGGTGGGAGCAGAGGTGTCGGTGGCGCCGTTGGAGCTGACGTTTACGGCGGCGAATTGGCGGGAAGGGCAGATGGTGACGGTGACCGCGGCTGAGGATGCCGATGCGGTAGTCAATGATTCGGTGCAGTTGACTCATGTGGTCCGCGGCGGCGATTACGCGGGTGTGTCCGCGGCTGGCGTCGAGGTTGCCATCACCGAGGCCGACACGGCGGGGGTGTCGGCCTCGGTAGGGACGTTGACAATTTCGGAGGGCACTTCCGGTAGTTACACGGTGGTGCTGGATGCGGAGCCGACGGCGGTAGTGACGGTGACGGTGGAAGTGCCGGTGGGTGCGGAGGTGTCGGTGGCGCCGTTGGAGTTGACGTTTACGGCGGCGAATTGGCAGGAAGGGCAGATGGTGACGGTGACCACGGCTGAGGATGCCGATGCGGTGGTGGATGATGCGGTGGTGCTGACGCATTCGGTCGATGGCGGCGATTATGCGGGCGTGTCCGTGGCTGATGTGGTCGTGTTGATTAGCGAGGCTGACACGGCGGGGGTGTCGGTGTCGGTAGGGACGTTGACAATTTCGGAGGGCACTTCCGGTAGTTACACGGTGGTGCTGGATGCGGAGCCGACGGCGGTAGTGACGGTGACGGTGGAAGTGCCGGTGGGTGCGGAGGTGTCGGTGGCGCCGTTGGAGTTGACGTTTACGGCGGCGAATTGGCGGGAGGCGCAGATGGTGACGGTGACCACGGCTGAGGATGCCGATGCGGTGGTGGATGATGCGGTGGTGCTGACGCATTCGGTCGATGGCGGCGATTATGCGGGCGTGTCCGTGGCTGATGTGGTCGTGTTGATTAGCGAGGCCGACACGGCGGGGGTGTCGGTGTCGGTAGGGACGTTGACAATTTCGGAGGGCACTTCCGGTAGTTACACGGTGGTGCTGGATGCGGAGCCGACGGCGGTAGTGACGGTGACGGTGGAAGTGCCGGGGGGAGCGGAGGTGTCGGTGGCGCCGTTGGAGTTGACGTTTACGGCGGCGAATTGGCGGGAGGCGCAGATGGTGACGGTGACCACGGCTGAGGATGCCGACGCGGTGGTGGATGATGCGGTGGTGCTGACGCATTCGGTCGATGGCGGCGATTATGCGGGCGTGTCCGTGGCTGATGTGGTCGTGTTGATTAGCGAGGCCGACACGGCGGGGGTGTCGGTGTCGGTGGAGGCGTTGACGGTGGTGGAAGGGGATACCGGTAGCTACACGGTGGTGCTGGACACGGAGCCGACGGCGGTAGTGACGGTGACGGTGGAGGTGCCGGGGGGAGCAGAGGTGTCGGTGGCGCCGTTGGAGCTGAGGTTTACGGCGGCGAATTGGCGGGAAGGGCAGATGGTGACGATGACCGCGGCTGAGGATGCCGACGCGGTGGTGGATGATGCGGTGGTGCTGACGCATTCGGTCGATGGCGGCGATTATGCGGGCGTGTCCGTGGCTGACGTCGAGGTTGCCATCACCGAGGCTGACACGCCGGGGGTGTCGGTGTCGGTAGGGACGTTGACAATTTCGGAGGGCACTTCCGGTAGTTACACGGTGGTGCTGGATGCGGAGCCGACGGCGGTAGTGATGGTGACGGTGGAGGTGCCGGGGGGAGCGGAGGTGTCGGTGGCGCCGTTGGAGCTGAGGTTTACGGCGGCGAATTGGCGGGAGGCGCAGATGGTGACGGTGACCGCGGCTGAGGATGCCGACGCGGTGGTGGATGATGCGGTGGTGCTGACGCATTCGGTCGATGGCGGCGACTACGACGGCGTGTCCGTGGCTGATGTGGTCGTGTTGATTAGCGAGGCCGACACGGCGGGGGTGTCGGCCTCGGTAGGGACGTTGACAATTTCGGAGGGCACTTCCGGCAGCTACACGGTGGTGCTGGACACGGAGCCGGCAGGCGCGGTGACGGTGACGGTGGAAGTGCCGGTGGGTGCAGAGGTGTCGGTGGCGCCGTTGGAGCTGAGGTTTACGGCGGCGAATTGGCAGGAAGGGCAGACGGTGGCGGTGACTGCGGCTGAGGATGCCGATGCGGTGGTGGATGATGCGGTGGTGCTGACGCATTCGGTCGATGGCGGCGACTACGACGGCGTGTCCGTGGCTGACGTCGAGGTTGCCATCACCGAGGCCGACACGGCGGGGGTGTCGGTGTCGGTAGGGACGTTGACAATTTCGGAGGGCACTTCCGGCAGCTACACGGTGGTGCTGGACACGGAGCCGGCAGGCGCGGTGACGGTGGAAGTGCCGGTGGAAGTGCCGGGGGGAGCAGAGGTGTCGGTGGCGCCGTTGGAGCTGAGGTTTACGGCGGCGAATTGGCAGGAGGCGCAGATGGTGACGGTGACCACGGCTGAGGATGCCGACGCGGTGGTGGATGATGCGGTGGTGCTGACACACTCGGTCCGCGGCGGCGATTACGCGGGCGTGTCCGTGGCTGATGTGGTCGTGTCGATTAGCGAGGCCGACACGGCGGGGGTGTCGGTGTCGGTGGAGGCGTTGACGGTGGTGGAAGGGGATACCGGTAGCTACACGGTGGTGCTGGATGCGGAGCCGGCAGGCGTGGTGACGGTGACGGTGGAAGTGCCGGGGGGAGCAGAGGTGTCGGTGGCGCCGTTGGAGCTGAGGTTTACGGCGGCGAATTGGCAGGAAGGACAGACGGTGACGGTGACCGCGGCTGAGGATGCCGATGCGGTGGTGGATGATGCGGTGGTGCTGACGCACTCGGTCCGCGGCGGCGATTACGCGGGCGTGTCCGTGGCTGATGTGGTCGTGTCGATTAGCGAGGCCGACACGGCGGGGGTGTCGGTGTCGGTGGAGGCGTTGACGGTGGTGGAAGGGGATACCGGTAGCTACACGGTGGTGCTGGATGCGGAGCCGGCAGGCGTGGTGACGGTGCCGGTGGAAGTGCCGGGGGGAGCAGAGGTGTCGGTGGCGCCGTTGGAGCTGAGGTTTACGGCGGCGAATTGGCAGGAAGGACAGACGGTGACGGTGACCGCGGCTGAGGATGCCGATGCGGTGGTGGATGATGCGGTGGTGCTGACGCACTCGGTCCGCGGCGGCGACTACGACGGCGTGTCCGTGGCTGACGTCGAGGTTGCCATTAGCGAGGCTGACACGGCGGGGGTGTCGGTGTCGGTGGAGGCGTTGACGGTGGTGGAAGGGGATGCCGGCAGCTACACGGTGGTGCTGGACACGGAGCCGGCAGGCGCGGTGACGGTGATAGTGGAAGTGCCGGTGGGTGCAGAAGTGTCGGTGTCGCCGTTGGAGCTGAGGTTTACGGCGGCGAATTGGCAGGAAGGACAGATGGTGACGGTGACTGCGGCTGAGGATGCCGATGCGGTGGTGGATGATGCGGTGGTGCTGACGCACTCGGTCCGCGGCGGCGACTACGACGGCGTGTCCGTGGCTGACGTCGAGGTTGCCATCACCGAGGCCGACACGACGGGGGTGTCGGTGTCGGTCGAGGCGTTGACGGTGGTGGAAGGGGATGCCGGCAGCTACACGGTGGTGCTGGACACGGAGCCGGCAGGCGCGGTGACGGTGACGGTGGAAGTGCCGGGGGGAGCAGAGGTGTCGGTGGCGCCGTTGGAACTGAGGTTTACGGCGGCGAATTGGCAGGAAGGACAGACGGTGACGGTGACCACGGCTGAGGATGCCGATGCGGTGGTGGATGATGCGGTGGTGCTGACGCACTCGGTCCGCGGCGGCGACTACGACGGCGTGTCCGTGGCTGATGTGGTCGTGTCGATTAGCGAGGACGACACACCGGCCCTGACAATCACCGACGCGAGCGCGACGGAAGAGGTTGGTACACTGGCCTTCACGGTGGCGCTGAGCGTGCCCAGCAGCCTTGAGGTGACAGTCGATTGGACGACCGGGGACGGCACGGCGACGGCGGGGGCCGACTACGAGCAGATGACCGGCACCCTGCGCTTCGATCCCTTGGAGACCGGGCAGACCATCACCGTAGCGGTGTTAGAAGACGATCTCGACGAAGCTGACGAGACCTTCGCGGTGGCGCTGAGCAACCCAACCAACGCGACAGTGGCCGATGGCGAGGCTATCGGCACCATCGCCGACGACGACGCGGCTCCGGCCCTGACCATCGCCGATGCGGTGGCGGACGAGGGCGATAGGACGATCGCGTTCACCGTCGCGCTGGGAGTCATCAGCAGCCTTGAGGTGACGGTGGATTGGGAGACGTCCGACGGCACGGCGGCGGCGGGCGAGGATTACACAGCGTCGTCTGGCACCCTGACTTTTGCACCTAGCCAAACGGAGCGCGTCATTGCGGTGCCCGTGTTCAATGACGCGCTGGACGAGTCCGACGAGACCTTTGCGGTGTCGTTGAGCAATCCGTCCAATGCCACGGTGGCCGATGGCATGGCCGCTGGCACCATCATCGACAACGACGTCTCGTTGGAGGAGGCGTGGCTGGTGCGGTTTGGGCGGAGCGTGGCCAGCCAAATGATGGACGCGCTCTCCGATCACCTGACGAGGCGGTCTGGTCAGGGCGCACACCTGACGGTGGGCGGTCACCGGGTGACGCTGGCGTCCGTACGGACGGACGGGGGCGACTTGGGCGATCATCCGGCAGTGGCTCGGATGCCAAGTGCGGACCCTTATCGGACCATGGCGGGCCGAAATGTCCCGGCTAGGAATGCGTCCCTCTGGGATGCTTTGTCCCAGCATCCCTTCTACAGTCTGACGCAAAGCTCGTTTGCCGACCTGCTGTCGCGCAGTTCCTTTTTGGTGTCGTCGGGGGGGGGTGCGGATGGCGCAGGGCGAGGGGGCTACTGGACGGCTTGGGGCCGGGGGGAGACAACGCACTTCCAGCACGAGTCCCGCGATCTGTCGCTGAGTGGCGGCGCAGTGACCGGCCTGCTCGGCATTGACCGGCAACAGGGCCGGCTGCTGGCCGGTCTGGCGGTGACGCACAGCACGGGTACCGGCGAGTTCAACGTGGACACGGCCGAGGAGGCCGCCCGCAGGAGCGAACTGGACAATCGTCTGGCCAGTGTGTATCCCTACGTCCACTTTGCAGTAAGTGAGCGGCTGTCGGCGTGGGGGGTGCTGGGCTACGGGCGCGGCCGGATGGGGCCGCCCACGGGGCGTGCCGAGCGGAGAATCGGCATGCAGATGGGTGGACTGAGTGTCCGCGGCGAGTTGTGGGCCCCCGAGAGGATGGGTTCTTTCGACTTGGCAGTGAAGTCGGACGCCTTCTTGGTGAAGATGGACGCGGTGAAGATGGATGCGACAGCGCCGGATCGGCCGGCGTTGGCAGTGTCTTCGGGTCGGGTGCGCGTGGCGCTGGAAGGGGCCCGCCCTGTGGCGTTGTCTTCGGGCCGGGTGCTGTCCCCGTCGCTGGAGGTGGGCATGCGCCACGACGGCGGCGATGCGGAGACCGGGCTGGGCTTAGAAGTAGGCGGTGGTTTGGGCTACACCGACCCGGATGAGGGGTTGGCGCTGGAGACGAGCGCCCGTCGGCTGCTGGTGCACCGAGATAGCGGCTATGAGGAGTGGGGCGTGGGCGGCTCGTTCAGGCTGTATCCTCCGGGCGAGTTGGGCCGGGGTCTATCGCTGCGGCTGCAGTCGTCTTATGGGGTGGTGGAGAGCGGGGTGGATCGCTTCTGGGTGCCGCAGGGAGTGGACTGGTCGCAGCGTTCCCCTGCCGAGCAGGGCGGTCTGTTCAACGCGGAATTGGGGTATGGCTTAGGGGCACTGGGCGGTCTGGTGACGTCGTATGCGGATGTGGGGTGGTCGGACCGGGGTACGCGCACGTACCGCTTGGGCTGGCGTCTGAGCGTCGAGCCATCGTTGCGGGTGGAGGTGGCTGGCGGTCGTTGCGAGTATGTTGCAGCCCGGTCTGGGTACGAGATCAGACTGCGCGGCATCCTGCACTAGTAGCACCTACCGCGACCCTCTCAGATCTGCTACACCGCTTCCGTGCTCAGGGCACGGGTACGGCATGAGAGTAGCACATGACAATCGCCCTTGACATGGCTGATTTACGTAGCTGCAGTAAAGCTACATATCAGGAGGGCATTTAGATGAGTACCGATACCGTCGTACGCGCTCGAATCGATAGCGACACCAAAGCACGAGCTGCGGAAGCGCTGCAAGCCATGGGCCTGTCGATGTCCGATGCAATTCGCCTGCTGTTGCTGCGAGCGGCGGATGAGAAGCGTCTGCCTTTCGCCGTCCAGGTGCCGAATGACACTACCGTAAAAGCCATGCTCGAACAGGGGCTATCGGACTCGACGGGCCAAGCTGCCATCGCCGGCAACTGCGACTGGTCGGGGCCGCAAGCTCCATAACAGGAGACAGGAGATGCCAAGCCCCGTACGCATCGGCGTAATCGGCGCCGGTTCCGCCACCTTCACCCTCGGCCTCGTCAGGGACCTCTGCCTGACGCCCAATCTGAAAGGGAGCGAGGTCCACTTCATGGACATCGACGCCGAGCGCCTCGACGCGGTCACCCGCATGGCGCGGCGCTACACCGACGAGGTCGGCGCGCGGCTGCGCTTCGAGCAGACCACCGAGCGCGCCGAAGCGCTGCGCGGCTGCGACTTCGTCATCGACACCGTCATGGTGCAGAGCCATCACCACCAGGCCGGCATGAGGGAGCTGATGGGCGAAGCACGGCTACTACTACCGCGGCGTCTCCGGCGGCTCCTTCTACCAGTTCTGCGCCATGATGGAGCTGGCCGGCGACATGGAGCGGCTGTGCCCGGAGGCCTGGCTGATCCAGTCGGGTAACCCGGTGTTCGACGGCTGCACCCTGATGACGCGGGAGATGCCGATCAGGACCTGCGGCCTCTGCCACGGGCATTTCGGGTACCTGCGCATCGTCGACGAGCTCGGCCTCGACCCCGACCGCGTCGACTTCGAGGCGCCCGGCGTCAACCACTGCATCTGGATGACGCGCTTTCGGTACGACGGCGAGGACGCCTACCCCCTGATCGACCGCTGGATCAAGGAAGAGGGGGAGAGCTATTGGCGCACCCACGAGGCGGACGGGACCCACGACATCCAGCTCTCGCGCGGCACCATCCACCAGTACCGCATGTACGGCCTGATGCCGATCGGCGACACGCCGCGGTCCGGGGGCTGGTGGTACCACACCGACATCGACACCAAGAAGCACTGGTACGGGGAACCGTTCGGAGGCCCGGACACGCACATCGCGCGGCCGGTGTTCGTCGAGCGCCTCGACCGCAGGATGGAGCAGATACGGGCGGCGGGCGCCGACCCGGGCGCCCGGATGACGGAGGTCTTCGGCACCGAGCGCACCCGCGAGCAGCAGGTGCCGATCATCGACGCGCTCGCCAACGACGTGCGCGGGAAATTCCAGGTCAACGTGCCCAACCGGGGGGCCCTGCCCGGGGTGGACGACGACGTCGTGGTCGAGGTGCCGGCGGTGATCGACGGGGAGGGGATCCGGCCGCTGCGGCTGGAGCCGTTGCCGAAGAAGATCATGCTGGAGCAGGTCCTGCCGGAGATCCTGCGCATGGAGCGCGGGCTCGAGGCGTACCGCACCGGGGACCGCAGCATGCTGCTGTGGGGGGCAGAACCACCAGACCCGTTCGTACGAGCAGGCCTACGCGGCCCTGGAGGAGCTGCTGGAGCAGCCGGCCAACCGCGAGCTGGCCGAGCACTTCAGGTATCCGTGGGCCGAGGGAGAGGAGCGGCGGTATCTGCGGGCTGGGGGGTCAGTTGCTGCGGAGAGAGGAATTCGACGGCATCGACCTCCGGTTCGCCCTCCCGCTGAATAACCAGCAGCAGATCCCCCTGTCCGACCCTGATCTCGACCGGCTCGCCGACCACTTCGTTGGAAATGCCGTCGCGGATTCCGGGCTCAAGGCTCTCCTCGCGTAAGGGGAACCGGAGCCCGGTGGTTTCGATGCCCTCCACCGGTCCTGCAAGCGGGCAGAGAGAAAGCTTTAAACCCAGCGGCGCCCGCAAGCGGATGTGTTTGCCGACCAGCCGGATATCGCAGTAGTCGTCCACCATCCGCAGTTGCAGTTCGTCTCCAAAGGTTTTCAGCAAGCTCAAATTCCACAGGGTGTGGTCCGTGCGCCCGCCGGTAAAGCCGACCAGCACCGCTTCGGTGAGGCCCAACTCGATGGCCTGGCCCAGAACCTTCTGCATGTCCGTGCCGGTATGATCCGCGTCCACCCGGACGAGGTGGTCGGCCCCCACCCCGGCTTTGCTCTCCGGGCGTACGGAGTCGAGGTCCCCAACGATGAAATCCGGCACGTACCCGTACTCGGCCGCGGTATTGGCGCCGCCGTCGGCGCACAGGATCAGATCGGCTTCCCGGGCGCAGGCGGCGAACAGGGCCCGGGAAGGAGGCTCGCCGTTGCCCACTACAAGAGCGCGTTTTGGCATCCTCAGAAATCCGTCGATACGCTCAGACCAAGCTGGCGCGGATCGCCGTAGCTCAGGTAGAGCTTGTCGGCGTAATCGGGCGGCTCCAGGCCGAAAAAAAAGCCCCGGACAGCATAGCGTTGGTCGAACAGGTTGCGGCCCCACAGGGTAATTTTCCAGTGCCGGGTGCCGCAACCGATACTTCCGTTCACCAGCTGATAGTCGGCGGAGATCCGGTCGTGGCTGTCGGAGAAGAAAAACTCGTCCATGGCCGTCCACTCCAGCCGGCCGAAAAACCCCCTCTGGCCGCGGTACTCCCCGCCGAGGCGCAGATTGTATTCCGGGGCATGGGCCGCCGCCCGATTCCCTCGCGTCTCAGGCCCTTCGTCGGTCTCAAAGGTATAGCGATCCACATGGGTCTTCAGGTACCCCAGCGCGCCGAACAGATGCAGTCCGTTCATCGGCCTGTAGCTCTGTTCCAGTTCGACGCCGCTGCTGCGCCCCCTGGAGGCGTTGTCTATAAAGAAGGAGAAACTGTTGGGATCTTCGGGATTCTGCTGGCTGGACAGGCTGACCTGCTGGTCGAAACGCAGGGTGTGGAAAAGCGTCAGCGCGGTCCCCCCCGCTCGCAAACCCACTTCGAGGTTGGTGGCGTACTCTGGATCGAATGGCCGGTTGCGATTACTCAGACGCGGGTTCTGATTCACGCCGCCGGATCGGTAGCCCCGCGAAACAGCGCCATAGATGATCCCGCCAGGAGCAAGCCGGTAGGTCAGGGCGAGTTTGCCGCCCGTCAGCCACTGGGCCACATCGAATTCCACCCTATCTTCGTTCTCCGTGACACCTTGGTAAGAAGTCGAATTGTGGTCCAGACGAAGATTGAAAGCCAACTTCACAGCACCGCCCAGATCCCGGCTGTACTGGCCGTAGAATGCCAGGTTGTCCACTTCAAAGGTGCTGTTGTGATCGATGGGGATACTGCTGCCGAACACCCAGCTGGTGGCATCGTCCGACTCTTCGAGGGATTTGAAGTACGCCCCCACAACGACCTCTCCATTGCCGCCGCCCAGAGCGCTCTTGAGTAGGCGCACCTCCTGGGTGAAGGTCGCGCGCGCTCTGAGGGTTCGGTCGAAGAAGTCATTGGTCCATCCATCCCGCTTGGGATCCAGGTTGTAGGGTTCCCGGCGCCAGTACTCTTCGTCGTTGCCCCAGTCGCCGTCGAAGCTGTACTCCAGTTCGGTCTTCGAATAGGCCGTGATCGAGACCAAGTCTGCTCCCCAACCTTTGAGGGGCACCTCGCTCTTGAGGGAGAAGGCGGTAGTCTCCTGGTGATCCCTGCCCGGATTATCGGAATGGGTGATCAGCTCCTCGTTGTTGTCGTGAGCCCAGACATCGTAGCCGTTGTCCATATCGGCCCAGAAGAGGGTGCCCAGCAGGGTCGGGCCATCGTCCAGGGCGTAGCGCACCTTGGCGCGGGCGAAGTCTTCCCGCCGGCGGTTGGTATCGTCCCTGTCCAGGAACTGGTTTTCCCGGAATCCGTTCGAGCGCGCCGTGTGCAACCCCAACCGCACGGCCAGATTCGGCTTCAGGGGCAGGTTGAGGGTGCCGGCATAGCCCTGCAGCGCATCCGAGCCCAAGGTGGCGCTGATGCTGTGGCCGAAGACCTGGCCCGGATCGGCCGATCGCAGGCTGATCAGGCCGGCCATGGCGTTGGGCCCGAAGATGGTCGACTGGGGGCCCTTGAAAACCTCGACCTGGGCCAAATCGAACAGGACACCCGCTGTGCCCATCCCGCTCAGATCCACGCCGTCCAGGACAAAGCCGACCAAGAAATTGGGCGGCTTTTCTCCGACGAAGTGGCTGTTCTCCCCCATGCCGCGGATCTGGAAGTAGCGCGGCCGGGAGGTACCGCCGGCCCAGTTGAGGTTGGGCACGGCCCGGGTCAGGTCCTGGAAGTGGTGATCCCCGGCGGCTTTCAGGCGGCTGCGGTCCAGCACGGTGATGCTACCCGCCGTTGCGCTCAGGTGCTCTTCCCTGAGCCCGCTCAGGACCAAGATCTCCTGCTCTTGCAGAACAATTGCATGCAGGCGGATGGCAACGAACGATTCGGCCGGCCCCAGGGTGATGGTTTGATAACCGATGAAAGAGACGACAACCGAGTCTCCAGCGGCGACCGCCAGTTCAAAGTGTCCCTGGCCGTCCGTGGTCGTGCCTGTCCCGCCGCTCACCACATTGGCGCCCGCAAGCGGATCCCCGGTCTCGGCATCGACCACCCGGCCCTCCAGGGCAAAGGCCTGCGGGGCTGCAAGGACGCTGAACGCCAGGATCAAAAACAGCCCTCGAAAGCATGGGAATGGAAATAACTTGGTCATGGCAGCACTCTCCTCCTGGCCCCAAAAAAAAGGCCGTTTTCTCAGCACAGAGAAAACGGCCCAGGACATGCCCTGGCATAACTCTTCCTGTATTCCCTACGCTGGTATGATCCAGTTCAGGTTCAAAGGGTATGGAATCTCAGGCTCGGCCTCCGAGCCACCCCTAACGGGAACCTTCTTTTTTCCTGGTAAGAAATATAACGACTGGCCGGGAAAAGGCAAATTTCAACCAGCACCGCTGCCCTTTATAAGCGGCGACCCGCGGCGCTAAATTGCAGTAGACCCGCCCTCTGTTGGTTGAGTCAGTGCGATAATTTTGGAGTTATACCCAAATTTATATTGATAATTTTGGATCTATATCTATATTTATCAGGGTTAAATTCACCCCCGATCAACCCATCTCTGGATTATGAGCAGCCTGCAACATCGCTATCTCGAAACCCTCATCCACGCAGACCTCAATGGCAAAATGGTCTTCGTAGGCGGTCCCAGGCAGGTGGGAAAGACAACTCTCGCCCGGTTGCTAAGTGAGCAGTTTAGCCTCTTCACCTACCTGAACTGGGATAATCGTTCGCACCGACAGGCTATTCTGCGGGAGCAGTGGAAACCAGAAACAGACCTGCTGGTATTCGACGAACTACACAAGTACGACAGGTGGAAATCCCACATCAAAGGCATATGGGACACCCGCCAGCACGGCGAACGGATCATTGTAACCGGGAGTTCACGGCTGGATCTATTCCGCCGGGGAGGCGATTCTCTCCTCGGCCGATACCACTACTATCGCCTCCATCCCTTTTCTCTGCGCGAGGCCAGTGGGCCCTCAAAGGACGTCCCCTTCCCCAGCGCCAGACCGGCACTGGTATTTGATGAGCAAAGCGATGCTCTGGAGCCTTTGCTGAAATTCGGAGGCTTCCCCGAGCCGTTTATCTCAGCCAGGGAAAGGATTTTGAAGCGGTGGCAAAAAGAGCGTTTTGAACGGATTTTCCGGGAGGATATCAGGGACACGGAAATCGTGCGTTCCCTCTCTCAAGTGGAACTTCTGGGTAGTTTGCTACCCCACCGCGTGGCCTCTCCTCTTTCCATAAACTCATTGTCGGAAGATATCGAAGCCAGTCCCAAGACCTTGAAGAACTGGCTTGAACTCCTGGTGAGAAATTACTACATCTTCAAGGTACCGCCCTATCACCGGCGTCTGGAACGCGCCCTGAAGAAAGAAGCCAAATACTATCTATGGGACTGGTCCGAAGTAGAAGATGCAGGAGACCGCTTCGAGAACATGGTGGCGGCACATCTTTTGAAGTTCTGCCACTTTTACGAAGACAGCCATGGCATCAGGACCGAACTTTACTACCTGCGCGACCTGGAAAAACGCGAGGTGGATTTCCTGGTGGTGTGGGAAAACGAACCCTGGTTTATGGTGGAGTGCAAGCTGAGCGCACGGAAGGAGTTCACTCCCCTGAACTATTTTGCAGACAAGCTGGGCGTAGTCCAGCGCTACTACGTGACCCGGTCGGACCAGCACGACTATCAGGATAAGAGGACGGGAATCCGGGTCGTCCCCGCAAATAAGTTTTTAATGGCACTGATATAAGGAATCAACCCATTCGGGCTTCCTCCCGGACCCTCAATCCAGCTCCGCCAGCTTGACCGGCCGGCCTTCGGCCGCGGCCCGGTCCGCAGCAAACACTACCCGGTGTGATTCAAACGCGGTATCGAAATCAGTCAAGGGCATGGGCTCGCCGATGCCAATGCTGTCGATGAAGGCCTGGAACTGCGGTTCGTAGGGGTGATCGCTGACATCTCCTGAATCGATCAGCGCGGTCTCCAGGGTGCTCCACCTGCTCTTGTCCATGCCCTTCAGCCTGGCCGAATAGATCCGGTTGTCCAGCAAACTCCCCTCGCTGCCCACCAGGTGGATGTGGAAGTAGTAAGGCTGCAGGCAGTCGGTACAGGAAGTCACCTTGGCGATGCGCTCTCCGCCGGCAAATTTGAGGATGCTGACGCTGGTCGTCTCGTACTCGTAGGGTTCGAAGTCTTTCCCCCTGGAGCCGGTGTGGTAACTGCTCACCTCCTCGACCTGGCCGTCCATGAAAAACAGCAGCGCGTCGAGGGCGTGACACCCCGCGGTCAGCAAGCTGCTGCCGCCGAAATCCTTTTTCACGTTCCAGCCAAACTGCCCGTACCAGGGGCCGATACCGTGGTAGTAGTCCACCTCGGCGTAGTGCAACTCGCCCAGCAAACCCTGGTCGATTACAGAGCGGATCATGGTGAAGTGGGCGCTGTAGCGACACTCGAAACACACGCACACACTGACGCCGGCCTGGCGCACGGCATCGCGGACCCTCTTGGCATCTTCGTACGCGAGGCAGATCGGCTTTTCGATGATCAGGTGCTTGCCCGCTTCGGCCGCGGCAATGGCCTGCTCGGCGTGAAAGGGGTGGGGGGTGCAGATGTCCACGATGTGGATATCCTCGTCGGCCAGCATGGCCTGGTAGTCGGTGTAGGCCTTTAGAGGGGTACCGTACTCCTGCTCCAACTGGGCTTCGTCGTGCTCCCTGCGGGAACAAATCGCGGTCACGCTGCCACCCTGGACCGCCTTGAAGGTTTCGATATGGGCCCCGGCGACCCAGCCCAGGCCGACGATGCCAACGTTCTGATCGCTCATTTTTGCTTCCTCCGTGTTTGGCAGGTGGATTCTCTGCAAATCTCGTCAAGTAAAATAGGTCCTGCGGCCTCGCGGTGCCAGCATTTCCCAACCATTCGCTGCCCGCGGAGCGAGCGAGACTTCAAGATCATCCTCTTGAATTTTCGCCCCGAACCGTGGCCTGGAATCGGGCCCCTTATCAATCTGGTCCGGCCCCCTTGTCCCAATCATTCCGACTATTAAATTAACACTCTGGAGATCGAAACACATGAAAATCGTCTTTATCGGCTATCGGGCCGCGGGCAAGTCGACCCTGGGCCAGCTGGTGGCCCATCACCTCGGCTGGCCCTACCAGGACATCGATCGCGGCATCGAGATCCGCTGTAAGAAACCCCTTGCAGAATTCTTTAAAGAAGACCAGGAACACTTCCGCGCGGTCGAAACCGAGGTAGTGCTCGAAATGTGCCGCCGAGATCAAACCGCGATCTCGTTCGGGGCGGGTTCGCTGATCGCGAAGCGCAACCAGGAGG
The DNA here is from genome assembly GCA_965219385.1 of Candidatus Latescibacterota bacterium. Lineage (GTDB taxonomy): Bacteria > Latescibacterota > UBA2968 > UBA8231 > UBA8231 > CBDCNM01. The sequence goes on from CBDCNM010000002.1 coordinate 1,435,876, forward strand.
CCGCCTGTCGGGATTCCCTGGTGGTCTACCTGAAGGTGCCCGTAGAAGAGCTGTGGCGCCGGATTGATACCGATCCGGACAGTGCGATCAACCGGCCCAACCACCTGGGCGGCGGCATCGAAGAAGTAGCCGAGATGCTCGCCCGCCGCGAACCGGTGTACCTGAAGTGCGCCGACCTAATCCTGGACGCAACCCGCTCCCCTGAACACCTGGCCGAAGAAGTGATCGCCGCATACCGCGCCAGGACCACTCAGCCCGCATAAGCATGGGCCGGCACTCCGCGCGCCCCTGGATGTACCCGCAATAGCGATCCTGCCAGGGGTTGTTCTTCCAGCTCCTGCTGGCTCATCTGGAATGTGGCCGAGGTGATGTAGAGCTCATCCAGGTTTTCACCGCCAAAGGCGCAGGATGTAACCCGCTCTGCCGGCAGGGATACCTCCTGAAGCAACTCGCCGTTGTTGGGATTGTAGCGGCTGACCCCCCAGCCCCCGAACAGGGCGATCCACAGCATGCCCTCCTCGTCGATGGACATGCCGTCGAAGTGTCCACCGCCCTGGTTTTCGACCACCACGCGCTCGTTGCGGATATCGCCGCTTTCCACCTCGTAGTCGTAGGCCCGGACATTGTTCAGCTCGGTGTCGATGTAGTACATCGTCTTCTGGTCAGCGCTCCAGACAATGCCGTTGGAGATGGTCACCGGCGAGACTTTTTTGGCGATCGTGTGGTCGACGTCCAGGCAGTAAAGGACGCCGCGCTCGGGCTCGCCGCCAAACTCCATGGTGCCGGCCCAGAAGCGCCCGGCCGGATCGCACTTGCCGTCGTTGAAACGGTTGGCCGGGATATCCCTTTCCGGATCGCCAAAGGGGGTGATCTTCTCTGTTTCCAGATCCACGCTGGCAAAGCCGTTGTGCAGCGCTACCATGAGCCCGCCGCTGGCCCTGGGCACCACGGTCCCCACGGCCTGGCAGGTTTCGATGGTGCGGTTCCGCCGGGTTTTTGGGTCGTAGATATAGAGTTGATGGTTCAGGATATCCACCCAGTAGAGCACCTGTTCCTCCGCATCCCAGATCGCGCCCTCGCCCACGCGGGCCCGCTTTTCGACTACGACTTCTGGTTCTACTCGTTCTTCCGACATGGTCGACCTCCTCGCACAAAGCTACCTGATCTTTTGAGGCAAAATATAGGTCCCCGTTCCAGGTCGTGCCAGTACCAGGGTTTCAGGAAATACTTTATGGCCCCTTTCCCGACGAGGCAGCTTGTCAGCGGCCCACAATTGCCCTATTTTGGCCCCGTCTAGAAGCCTTCTTAGACCCAACGTCCCCAAACTGGAGGAAAAACATGAAAACCTACCGCGTCGGCATCATCGGCCTGGGTCGCATGGGCAGCACCATAGACGACGAAAGACACGGCGAACTACCCTATTCCATCGCCTCCTCCTGCCAGGCCAGCCCGCGTCTGGAAGTGGTGACCGGATGTGATCTACAGGAGGAAAAACGGGACGCCTTCCGCGCCAGGTGGGGCGTGCAAGCCCTCTACGAGGACCACCTGGAAATGGTAGCCCGAGAAAAACCCGACCTGGTGGCAGTGTGCACCACCGCATCCGGCCTCTTCAAACCCGCCCGCCAAGCCCCCGACTCCAGCTTTAGAGGGGATTCCCATGCCGAGCTGGCCATCGCTCTGGCCGATGCCAAGGTGCCCATGCTCTTCGTCGAAAAGGCCATGTCCAGCTCGGTGCGCAAGGCCGATGAAATACGGGATGCCTGCCGGCGCAACGGCACGGTATTCAACACCGGGGTGCTGCGGCGTTTCGACGTCCGTTATCACGCCCTGCGCGCCGCTATCGTCGCCGGCGAAATCGGCGAGCCCAGGGCCGCGGTGCACTTTGCCGGCTCCAGCCTGATGCACGGCCACATCCACTCCATAGACACCCTTTCCTTCCTGCTCGGCGATCCGCCGATAAAGGCCGTGCGCGGCGATCTCCTGCCCCGCGACATCCAGATAGAAAACAACCACCTGGCCGCGGACCCTCTCGCCACCTATCAACTCGAATTCGACAACGGCCTGGGCGGCTGGACCGTGCCGGCGGCCGGCTGGGAATTCGAGGTCGTGGGTAGCGAAGGCTCCATCCGCTCACTCGACAACGGCACCGGCACGACCCTGCGCCGGCAGGGTGAGGAAGGGCGCTGGGAGGAGGTGCCCTTTGAGCCGGCAGCCCCAAAGAGCGCGACCGTGAGCTGTATGGAAGATCTCCTGGACGCCTACGAAACGGGCCGCCCCTCGCTCGGCAACGTCGACATTACCCACCACATCACCGAGGCCTGCATCGCCGTGGCCGAAAGCCACCGCCGCGGCGGCCCCTGGGTGGATTTACCCCTCGAAGAGCGAGACCTTTATATATTTCACATTTGAGGCCGCCGCCCAGAGGGAGAGGGAAATTTTCGCGCTGTAGAAGGAGGGTCACTTCTGCTCCTTGGCTATGAGCCGGCCCCTGGAATCGTGATACAACCGCCCGGTAGGTGCCTTGCCTTTGGTGTGCTTCATGCGCCGACGAAAGCGGATGGGCATCTCTTTTTTGCGCCACTTGAGGAAAGCCTTCTCGTGGGCATCGCGATTGCTCGCCAAGGCCGGGGCCGGGATCTCGATGGTGGAAAACAACAACGCCGTCTTCTTGCGCGATACCGCGACGATCTCCCCCTTGCTGATGGCGAGGGTAACTCCAACATTCGCCTCCACGATGGCCACGCCGTTTTCCCGCGCCCGCGCCAGGACCGCCCGATCCTGTTCCTTCGAGCGGTCTCCATACGAAGGGATCAGCAGGAACTGCGCTCCGTCCAGGACCGGAATCCGCGCGATATCCGGATTCCAGCGATCGTTGCAGATGAGAAAGCCGCAGCGCCCGAACGGGGTATTGAAAGCCCGGCTCTTGCGCCCCAGGCGGTTGTACCACCACGACGGGTGGCTGCCCTCGGCCAGCTGCATCTTGTGGTACTTGCCGCAGAGCCGCCCTTCCTGGTCGATGAATACCGCGCAATTGTACACGTCCTTGCCAATCTTTTCGGCACAGCCAAAGGCCAGGCACATATCCAGTTCGCGCGCCAGCCGGCGAAAACGCCCGATCATGGGCCCGCGCATGGTCACGGCCACCTCGCGCATGCGCCCGGGCGGCTCTTCCCTGGAGATGATCTCGCTCACCACATACCCTTCCAGCACTCCCTCCGGTCCCAGGGCCAGCTGGGCACCGCCCTTCGCGGCCTGGCGAAACATCTGTTCCAGCCGCTCCGCATTGCTCTCCAGCCCAAACTTTTCCGGCACGAATGAAACGGCCGCCACCTTGACTTCCTGAAACATGATCTTACTCCCCTTTGTCGTGGATCACTGCTCGAATGGCTTTCCTGGCAGAACTGCGTTCGAATCCGGCCGAATAGCGCAGCATCAGAATATTCATGGGATTTCCCTTCTTGTTTGGCTGGGATTTGTCGATACAAATAGATTGCCTATTTTTCTCGCACCCAATACTATGCGAATTACCAGTACCTGGCAAGAAATAAAAGGGGCCCGAGTACCTACTAATACTACCAACCATGACAAAGCACACCCGGTCCCAGCCTTCCACCCCATCCAGCCCCATCAACCACCTGATCCTGACGATCTATCTACCCGCCCTGATCATGGCCATCAGCAACGGCCTGCTGATCCCGATCATGCCCCTCTACGCCCGCTCCTTCGAGATCTCTTACGGGCTGGTCGGCATGGTACTGGCGGCCCAGAAGATCGGCACCCTGGTCTTCGATGTGCCGGCCGGGGTTCTCATCCAGCGTCTGGGCCACAAGAAGGTGATGCTGCTGGGCATCGGCTGCGGTATCCTGGGCAATCTGGCGCTGGTATGGGCAAGCGATCTGATCCGGGCGATGCTCCTTTTGTTGCTGGTGGGCCTGGGATCGGCCCTGTGGTCGATTTCGCGTCACGCCTATATCGCCGACATCGTCCAGGTACAGCGCCGGGGACGCTCTATTGCAGTGCTGGGAGGCATCGGCCGCATCGGGGTTTTTATCGGACCGGCCCTTGGAGGCGTTATCGCCGCGACCTTCGACCTGCGCGCCCCTTTCCTGGTCTATGCCGCCCTGGCCCTGGTCGGCGCCCTGGCGGTGCTGATCTGGGTGCAGGAAAAAGAGGACCGGAAGCCGGCGAGCGGCAGTGGGACCGGGCAACTCTGGGAGGTGCTCAGGGCCCATTACCGCTCCCTGCTGACGGCCGGTTCAGGGCAGTTGTGCGCCCAGATGATCCGCACCGCCCGCCACATCATCATTCCGCTCTACGCCGCCGACGTGCTCGGGATGGGGGTGGAGTCGGTGGGTTTGATCATCAGCCTGGCCTCGGCCGTCGACATGCTGATGTTTTACCCGGCCGGGCTGATCATGGACCGCTTCGGACGCAAATACGCCTATGTGCCCAGCTTTATCATTCAGTCTCTGGGCATGGCGATGATTCCTCTGACCAGCGGGTTTGTCGGCCTGCTTGCGGTGGCCATGGTGATCGGGTTGGGCAACGGGCTGGGATCGGGGACCATGATGACTCTGGGGGCGGATCTGGCGCCGCCGCACGCCCGGGGAGAATTTTTGGGGCTGTGGCGCTTTATCGGCGATGGGGGGCACGTCGGCAGCCCCCTGATCGTGGGCGGCATCGCCGAGCTGCTGGGGTTGATGGCGGCGCCACTGGCAATGGCGGGTATGGGGGTAGTGGCCGTGACTATCCTGAGCTGGCTGGTGCCGGAGACCCTGAAGCAGCCGACCACCACAGGACGTTGAGCTTTACTCCGGTTCGGTCACGAGGCCGCCACCAGGTACTCGCCTGCGCGCTCGTCCTGCCACTGCAGCTGGAGCGCCACCTGCTCGTGCGGAGCAAAGGCCTGGCGCACCGCTTCGATCCGTGGTCCCAGCACCTCGATGCGCTCCAGGTCGGCGGTCCCGTACCCCAGGGTATCGGCATAGTGCAGCAGCCCCAGTTCCAGGGGCTCAAACCCCATGGCCTTGGCCATCACAGCATCGGCGGCAAAGACATCGGCACTGGCCACCGCTATCCCAAGATCCATGGCATACCCGCTACCCGGGCCATTGCCCTGCATCCCCACGGTTCCGTCGATCACGCCGATGTCCGGACGCAAATAACGGGACACCCGCATCAGGTTGATGTTGAGTCGTTGCGCTTCAAGGGGCAGGGTGCGCTCGACATGGCTGTCGTAGCCGTGCATCTTGATGCGGTCCTTTTTGTGCAGGGTGCCCATGATCATATTCTTCTGGGCCAGGGTCACCACGCAGGTATCGTGGGTCTTGGCCACAGCCACGGAAATGGTGCAGGGACACTCCAGCACCGTCCTGGGCATGCGCACCGGCACTTCTCTGCCATCCGCCAGGAAGGCGGTGGTCTCCTGCCAGTTTTCCTCCTGGTTGAGATCCACCAGCCGGATCGGGATGGGGTATTCCTCCTTCAGGGCGTGGTAGCCAAAATTCTCAAAGGCTTGTCCCGAGTAGTCTTCATTGGCCCCCTCAGCCACGATGATCTGGGCCGGGGGGTTCGGCGCCGTCAGCAAAAAATCGAGCGCTCCCCGAATGGCGTCCACGTGGGTCGAGGCCAGTTGCTTCTGACTGGAGAGGAAATTGGGTTTGAGCATCACCTCTCCTCTCAACCTGGGCACCACATCCTCGCGCACCCGGTCGAGCGCGGCGAATACGTTTTCGCGCCGGTTGTCTCTGCGGGCCAAACCGACCTTGGCCTTACCTGTATCCATCGCAACCCTCCTCGCGCTTTTCCCAGTGGTATCCGACATGGATATCCTCCTCGTCTAAAATGTTCCCGGCGGAACGTTCAGCCCTGCGGCTTCCAGTCCTCGCCGAGCTGGTGGAACTGCTGGTACAGCACCTCGAGCAAGGCATCGGGAAGGGATCCGGCCGTGGCGAATTGGATGTTCTGACGGGCGTGCTCCGCACTGGTGGTGCCCACGATGGCCGTGTCGATGACCTGGTGGGAGAGGGTAAAGCGCAGAGAGAATTCCAGGGGGTTCTCGGGCGCTCTATCCGGGACCTGCAGGTGCTGGGCGCGCTCCCAGTACACGTCTGCGTAGCGGTAGGGAGAGGCGCCCCTGCCGATGGCGCCGTTGGCCACGGGACGCTTGGCGATCACCCCCATACCAGCTTGCTGCGCGGCGGGAAGGACCGCGTTCAGGGCCTGTTGGTCCACCGGGTTGAGGGAGGTTTGGAGGGTGTCGAAAACCCCCATGCGGATGGCCTCCAGGGCATTGTCGCCGTCGCCGCTGTACCCGACGTAGCGGGTCTTGCCAGCCTCTCTGGCGCGCAGCAGGGCCGCGGTCGCCTCCCCGGCCCGGAGCACCTCTGCAGAGCAGGTGTGGAGCTGGACCAGGTCGAGGCGATCGGTCCCCAGGCGCCGGAGGGAGCGATCAATGCTCTCTGAGATGACCCGTTCCGACCAGTCTTCCCCCTGGGCTTCGCCGGTCGCGTGGCCGCACTTGGTGGCCAGGACGTATTCGTCGCGGCGGTGGCTGATGGAGCGGCCGATCAACTCTTCGCTGTCGCCGTAACAGGCCGCTGTATCCACGAAGTTGATGCCGCGGTCCAGGACCGCATTGAGCAGGCTTTCGACCTGGCCGGAAGACGAGGTCTCTCCGGTGATGCGGGCCCCGCCAAAACCGAGGCGGGTGACCTCGAGGTCGGTCTTGCCGAGTATGCGTTTTTCCACGGTGTGATCTCCCGGGTAGATAGAAAGGTGAGCTTAGAATGTATGTATTTTGAGGTTGGAAAGAAAGAGAAAGTGCCCCAAAAAGCGGGGTGGCATTGCCGAGCGATTGGGCGCGCTTCGATCCTGGTGAGTCCGTGGTGAATGCCTCGTTCCCGCCATGCCGCTTTCGTTCTTCGCACCGATTGGTGCAGTTGTGCGGAAAGAGTGCGGCTAGACAGTGCCTCGGGGATCAATGCCCCTCCCCTCACAACTCCTCGAAAAAACCCGCACTCTCAAGGGAGCGCCGCAGTTGCGCCGTCTCCGCCACGGTGAGCGGGCGGTTGGGAGTGCGCGGTACCCCGCATTCCAGCCCCATCCAGGCCAGGGTCTGCTTGAGCCCGGCGAAGAGATCCACCAGTCCTAGCGCGGCAATCAGCTGGTTGATGCGCGACTGGATCTTGCCCACCTCCTCCAGTTCCCCGGCCTGGAAGCTGTTCCACAGCGCCACGAAGAGGTGCGGTATCATATTGTAGGAAGCGCCGATGCCGCCGCAGGCCCCTACCATCAGACCCGCCGCCAGCACCGAGTCCTCGCCTTCGAAGACGACCGGCTTCTCCTCCCCGCTCAGAAAGAGACTCAGGGCGTAGACATCCCCACTGGAATCCTTCATGCCGACGATGTTTTCCACCTCGAGCAGGTGCGCCAACAGTTCCCGGGTCATGGTGATGCCGGTGCGCCCGGGAATATTGTAGATCAGCAGCGGGATCTCCGTTGCCTCGGCTACGGCGGTGTAGTAACGCACCAGGGCCCGTTCATCCGGCCGGTAGAAGTAGGCCGGAGGCAGCGCCGCGATGGCGTCGGCACCGGCCTGGCTGGCGTGCCCGGCCAGGGCAATGGTTTCCGCTGTCTGGAAGGCGCCTATGTGGGCGATGACACCGGCCCGGCCCTGCACCTCGTCCAGAACCGTCTCCAGCACTGCCTGGCGCTCTTGCCGGGTCAACAGCAAACCCTCGCCCGTACCGCCGCACACGTAAAAACCATGCACCCCGGCTTCGAGCTGGTGCCGCACGATCCGGCGCATGGCCTCGGGATCATAGGCTCCTTCATCGTCGAAGGCCGTCACAATGGCGGGATAAATTCCTTTCAGTTCTCTCACATCTCCACCTTTAATTCCGCGGCGACCTGGACCAGCTGGTCCCACACTCCCGCGGCCACGGGGATGCCCTCGCGCCGGTACTTCTCCATGCTCTCGAATTCCCGCTGTCCCGGCATCAACACTCCACCACTGCCCTTTGCCGGCGCCGAGGACCGGAGGTGTTCGACGACGGCGTCCAACTCCCGGCGCATTAGATCGGCCGCCATGGCCGCTTCGATGTCGACGACCATCAGCCACATGGTGTTGGCCTGGGACTCGAGCCCTTGCTCGCGCCAGGTGGGCTCGCCCAGAATGCCGCTGAGCGTCAGGCACATCAAGCTCAGGCCAAAACCCTTGTATCCCTGGACTCCGCCCGCCGGGAGGATGGCACCGGCGGGCGCTCCGTTTTCGTCGTAGAGGTCGTTGGGATCCACGCTGGGCCGACCCTCGCTGTCGACCAGGCTCTGTGGGGGCAGTTCCCCCCCGGTATCGCGCCGCAGACGCACCTTGCCCTCGGGCAGGGCCGCAGTGGAAAAATCCAGGACCAGGGGCAATCCTCCGGTGGGCGCGGCAAAGGAAATGGGGTTGGTCCCGAGCCGTCCCTGGCGCCCCCCGAAGGGCGCCACCCACTGCCCCTCGCCGGCGCCGCTGCAGGTGGCCAGGCCAATGCAATCGTTCTGTGCCGCCATTTCAGTGTAGGCCCCCAGGCGCCCGACGTGGCGGCAGCGGCGCAAGGAGGCGCAGGCTATGCCGTGCTGCTTGGCCGCATGTATGGTCAGTTCGGCCATGCGGGTGGCGCAGACCTGGCCGAAGTTCCACTGTCCATCCACCTTTATCACGGTTTCCTTCAGATGTTCCACCGCGATCTCGGCGCCCGGGACAATCGACCCTGAGTGGGTGTCGCCGACGTACTGGGGTATCCTCAGTATGCCGTGTGAATGCAATCCCATCAGATCGGCTTTCACCAGCAATTCGGCGACGATTTGAGCCTCTGTGGCGGGCGCGCCGCAGCGCTGGAAGAGGCTCGAAGTCAGGTCTTCGAGGTAATCTGCCGGAAAGGTCGGCGCGGTGGTGTATTCCATCAGGCCTTATTCGCCCTCCTCGACAGTACGTAACGGTCTTCTTGCGGGCGATAATAGCCCTTTACAAACCGCCTCTCGGTAAAGCCCCATTTCTCGTACAGCGCAATGGCGGCCTGATTTTCCGGATCGACCGTGAGAAAGGTCGACAAGTTCCGTTCGTCGATTTCTCTGAGCAAAACCTCAAAGAGTCTGCTCCCCATTCCCTCTCCTCGCAAATCCCTGCGCACAAAAACCTTGTGTATGCAATAGCGCCCGTCTAGGCACGGAAAGGCCAGTATAGCACCTCCTATTTCCGTTTCAATTTCAACACAGAACACAATGGCATGCTCCATCCAGAGCCTCCATACGTGTTCCCCATCCGGGATGAATTCAGGGCTATTGCCTTCTTTCCACGCCTCCCTATCGAGAGCGGCAATGGCGAGGAAATCCTCCGGGACAGCTCGTCTTATCTGCATTTTCTCAACTTCCTTCACGCCCATACCTTTGGGGATTTTCGCTCAACTCGCGCAGAAAGTCGTCTACCATCTCCTCCAGCCCGTACGCGGGTCGCCAGCCCCACTCCTCCCGGGCCCGCCGGTCGTCCAGCGGCTTCAGGTACTTGTCGAGGGTCTCCTGAAATTCCTGGTCGACGTCGAAGTCGATGCGGGCTCCCGGCACCTTGCGCCTGACAATTTCCGCCAGTTCCCCCGCACTCGGAGTGGGGCTTGCACCGGCCAGCAGATAGTTCACCATCTCAATCCGCTCTGCCGGAGCTTCCGCCAGCACCACGAGGGCCCGTGCCGCATCCTTGAAGTAGAGGATCGGCGCCCTGGTATCCGGCCGGGCCCAGATAGTGAAGGGCTTGCCCTGCGCACATTCCTCAATCACCCAGGATGCGTACTGGGTCATACCCGGCGAACGCACGCCGGGCCCGACGATCGGCGGAAATCTGACCCCGCGGAAATCAATCCCGTACTTGCGGCGGTAAAACAGGCCCAGGTGCTCCCCGAACAACTTGCAGGCTCCATACAGGAGAAGGGGTCTCTGCAGGGTCAGGTCGTCGATGGTCTCTTCTTCGATCCCGAGGCCATAGGTTCCAATGCTGCTTGCAAAAATCAGGCTTTTCACCCCGAACAGGCGCGCTGCCTCCAGCACGTGAAAGGTCCCCATCCCATTGGTTCGGATCGCCGCCGGCGGATCGTCTTCGGACGGGATCGAGAGTATGCCACCGAGGTGATACACGATTTGGGCCGAGCTTTCCCGCACGGCATCGAGGACATGGCTGAAATTGCCCAGGTCTCCCCGGACCAGGCGCACCTTCTGCGCAACCTCGTCCAACCTCTGCGGCGCAGCACTGATGTCGAAGACGGTGATGTCATCTTCCCCGCGTTCGAGCAGGAGCCGCACCACTTCGGCCCCTATGAATCCGGTGCCGCCTGTTATCAATATTCCCATTCTAAAAGAACCCAGGCTGCCATTTCGTTCGCGGAGTAGTGTACTGCGCTCGGCAAAAGGCATCAAGCAAAATCGCCACTCCCCTTATTCCTCCGTGTAGATCCGCACATTGTCGAACTCGCCCCCACCCCAGGTCCACACCCCGGGGAACCCAGACCACCGGGGCGGCGGAGCATCGGCAAACTCGAGGGCCTTCCGCCCATCCACGAACAGGTGCGCCGATCCATCGGCCAGAACCTGGGCGATGACGTGGTGCCACTGGTTTGGCACCCCCCGGGTGAGAGGGGTATTCGACTCGACCCAGCGCACGGCGTCGAGTTCGCCGGCGCATCACTTCGTTCCTGGTTACGCCTTATCGCCCATGACCTGCGCCCGTATGTCCAGGCCGACCCGTTTGCTCCAGGCCCCCAGCATCTCCCTCCAGCGCGGTCCGGGCCGACCGCTGCCGATAGGCCTGGCGTTGATGCGGGTACAGGGTCCCACGCAGTAAGGTGTGGTGGTCAGCCAGGCCTCCTCGGCGTTGACCACATCGTAGGGCTGCAGGTCCTTTTCGACCCAGTTCCAGCCCAGTTCGGCGGCCAGTTCGCGCACCGTGACCAGGCTGACCCCTTCGAGGATGTTGCGGCTAGTGGGAGAGTAAATGGTGTGGTCGTTGACCAGGACGAAATTGGCACCGGAGCACTCGGTGATGTTGCCATCCAGATCGAGCATCAGGCTGACGGCCTTGGGATCCACCGCGTGGCTCTGCTGGTCGGCGATCCACATGTGCAGGCGCGAGCGGTTCTTCATCTTGGGGTCGATGCACTGGGGCGGGATGTGGCGGATGGAGGGCGTGACCACGTGGACGCCGTCGGTAAAGAAATGGCGCCACTCCCCGAGGGGCAGGGGAAAGGAGTGGATGCAAACGGTGGAGCCGCGGTGTGCCCGAATGCCAGTGCTGCCGGCGTACATCCTGTTTTCGCCCGGGGTCACGAAGTGGACCACGCCCAGTTCCTGGTCGGGGTTGATGAGGGTGCAATTGCGCTCGATCAGTTCTTCGGTGTTGGCGATCATCTCTGCGGACCCAAATCCCGGATCGATGCCAGCGTAGTTGAGCGAGCGATAGAGCCGGTGGACGTGGTCGTCCAGGCGGAAGGATTTGTGGGCGAAGGTGCGGGTCATCTCGGTCAGGGTGGCGCCCAGGACAATGCCCAGGTCGTAGATCTTGATGCTGGCCTGGGAAGCGGGCGCGAAACCGTCGTTGAGGAAGACGATGGGTTCGTTGTCGCTCATGGCTGACTCCTTTGGGAGAAGGGGTACGGGAGGATTTTATTTTCTTGGTAAAATAGGGTATACACCGTGGCCATACAACAAATTTTACTTGAGAAAATCACCGCGTCAAAGCCTCTGTTCGGGTTCTGGTCGAGCATACTATCGGCGGCGTCAAGCGGTTGGGAGCAGTAGCCCAGACGTTGCGCAATCGGTTACCCGGTTTGGACGATGACTTCATGCTCATTGGGTGCAGCTTGTGGAACTATCATCTGAAGAAAGCGTGAAAATACCTCCCCAGGAGCAACGACCATCTTTCTTGCAATTTCGCAACAGGTCTAATCAATGAATATCCAAATCAAGGTACTACAGGTCTTACGATGATGCAGAATGATTCTTCTGTAGAATTCGTGGTAGACGGAGACGGCAGCGGCGGGAGATACGTCTTCCGTGACCGCAACGATCCGGATGAACTCCGGTTGCTGACGAGTCAACACGCTCAAAACTACATCGTCCTGGGTGAACTCTTCGGCGGCGGCCCCCATATATGCTTGTGGGATCAGAGTGGAGACGAAGATTGGTTCCATCTGCCGCCGTATGCGGAGGGGGGCGGGGCCTCTTTCGGCGAGCATCCCACGCTATCGGTGACGGAATTCTACGTGACGCCCTTTGATCGGTTGATCTGGAATAGCCCGGAGGAGAGTGTGGTGTCGACGTTGTCGCCTGGGACCCTGATCGGGTTTATCCTGTCAATTGCAGATCTTGACGAGGAAGGCCCCCGGGCGGAAACTGTCCATTCTATATATAGGCCAGGACCATTGGTCCGACATCTTTAACGCCGACACCTTCGCCCGGGGGCTGCTGGTGGGTCCTGGGGGTGAGGTACCAGATTCAGCGGTGGAGAGCGTGACCTGGGGCCGGATCAAGGCAACCTTTGTCCGCTAAGCGCAAAGACGCCGGGCCGTCTTACGGCCCCCCCGACGCCCTGGCCAGCCCGGGCTTGCATAGGCCCCTCGATCCGATTATATTTAGTTAGCCGTGCCTGTTAACCGGGAGTCGGCCGATGCTCTGGTCAATACGCGATCCTGCCGTCTACCTCCTGTTGGGCCTGATCCTCGTGCTGGGGCCAGGGGTGTTCGTCCTGTTGCACCTCTCCCCCGACGCTGCCGACCGGCCCGTTGAGCCGGCCCTGCCCGCGCTTCCTTCCGAACCGCATTTACGCACTATAACCCGACAGTTCAACCCCGAGTTGGCTACGCCTCGTCTCCAGGTGATATACAGCCCCCAACCGGCACCGCGTTCCGGCGTGGTCCAGGTCTATCAGGTGTACGAGGACCATCAGCCCAGGTATAGGCTGGCGGTAGTACGGCACGATATAGCTTGTACCACCTGCAAGGATTTGCTGGTGGCTGTTTTTCTGGCCCCAGATACGCCGCACATGGCCGGGATAGTGCCGCTGGCGGCCTGGGAAGTGGAGAGTGGCCCGGTTGACCCAGCGGGGTTCCTGGCCCAGTTCGTGGGGCGTTCGGTGCACGATTCGTTGCGGTTGGGCGCGGAGGTGGACGGGCTGACCGGGGCGACGCTTACGGTGCGCGCCCTGCTGCGGCAGCTTGCCGGCTTAGGGGCCTGGATTGATGGATAGAAAGGAGGCAAAGGAGATGGCAACCTCCGGAGACGGGTTGAATCCTCTAGTCTTGCCCCTGTCAGGGGTTGTAGGGGTGTTGCTGGCGTTGTGTATCGGCCTGGGGGTGCGCTTGGAAACGGGGGCTCCGCCGGGCTTCCGGCCCAAACCCCTGGCGCATTTGCTGGGGCATTTGGCCCCCCCCTTCGAGGTGGAAGGGGTCCATGGGGGAGTCGTTTCCCTGCACAGTGCCCCTGGGGCTACGGCCTGGCTGTTGTTTTTTACCGATTCGGCCTGTGGGGCTTGCCAGGCGGCCTATCCGTCGCTTCAGCAAGCGGCGGAGCGGCTGCCGGTGGTGGTGGTTGGGGTGGGCGATCGGCAGCAATTAGCCGCTCGATGGGGCAAGGTGGCGGTGGCGGTGGGGTATGATAGTTTGCGCACGGTGCAGCAGTTGTACCGGGTCCGGACTCTTCCCAGCGTTTTGTTGATTGACCCGCAGGGCATTGTGCGTCAGGCGGCTACAGGGAGTAAGAGTGTCGAGCAGATTCTCGCCTGGACTGCGCCTAAATCAGGAGGGCTTTGATGAACCTAAAAACCTACCAACCGGGTATCGTTGGTGGCGTGCTGGCCGTGGCCCTGGTCGGGGCGCTGCTGCTGGCCGAAGCGCCGGAATCCTCGCTGCTGCAGCGCCTCGTGGTTAAGGCCAAGAGTCGGTTGCCGCGGGGCACCGCCGCGCCGGATTTTCAACTACCCGGTGTTCAGGGCGACGTCATGGAACTACAAGATCTCAGGGGCGCTTCCTCGGTGCTGGTGTTTGTGACCCCTACCTGTCCGTACTGCAAAGAGTTGAAGCAAAGCCTGATCGACGAGGGGTTACCGGATCTGCATCATCGTCTGGTGTTTATCAGCCGAGGTAGCAAGCAACGGGAGGAACTTTCTGCTGAGGTACAGGTGCTCGAAGGCCAAGTCGCGGACCGGTTCCCGGTATTGCAGGACACTACGGGGGGCGTATCGGCAGCCTATAAAGCCCTGTCGGTGCCAACGACCTACCTGATTGATGCGGAAGGTCAGGTCAAAGCGTCTGCCGTCGGGGTGCCGGGCGGGCTTGAACTGGTGCAGCAGTTGGTAGCCGATGTCCTCGAGCCGCGGGGGCCCTGATGCCCTTCGGCGGACTCCCCCTGGCTCTGTCGAGCTTGCCTGAAAGGAGGTGAGAGCAATGGTGAGACCCACTTCGCGCGGTCCTCCGGCTTGCATTTGAGTGCACCAATGGGGTGGGGAGGATCGTATTTTGCCCTTGTTTTTTTCTAATTAACGAAAGGAACGTGTTATGTTGCTTCATTTTCGTAGAAGATTGACCGAATTTGTCACCAGCGAGAGCGGCTATGTGTCGCCGCGAGCGGGTCTGCCGGTGGCCTGGGTAGTAGGCCTCCTGCTGGCAGCCGCCGTGGTGTTGACGCCCGATCCGGCCGAGGCCTCTTGTGATGTGGATATTGCTTGGACTAACTGTGATCCGCAGGGATGTGCCCAGACTTGCGCCGAAGGGTATTCAGCCTGCAACAGCGGCTACTGTTGCGGGGGAAACAATGTTTGCCACTGTACCTGATGCTCAAGGTATAAAGATTCACGGTCTTGAGCGGCTTGGTACGTAAGCTACGCCGTTGTACATGGTGGCACGGGTTCAGTAGAGGGAGAAAATCGTTATCTATCTGAAGAATCGACGGGTTATGGTGGTTTTTGCACCGCCGCGCAACGTGTTGATTTTGATTGAAATAACGAATGTTTTCCCTCGCGCTGAACCCGTGCCCGGATCACCTGGGGCCGGATCAAAGCGACGGTTGTCCGGTGAGGCGCTGGCCGGCGGCTAACCATTGCTGAGGCAGCGAGTTCGCGCGGTTGGATGAAGCGCACGGAGTGCTCAGAGTCCAATGGGATGAGCCTGTCCGTTGGATCGCCGGCTTTATGGCGACCCAACGGGTGTATGACCACTTCAATGGAAATTCAACCTAAGGAAGGACCACGATGAACCTAGTAAAGCGTTTCCTACCCATTATCGGCCTGGTGGTGGGGCTACTCCATGGCGCCGAGGGACAGGAGAGCGAAAGGATCTATCCCTTCGTCGAGTTGACCGACGCGGACCTGGCCCAGATTGACGTGACCGATGGCTCGATTGACGAGTGGGTGGACCTGCTGGGCGAACCCACCCTGACTGCCCTGGACTTTCAGACCCGTCCCGATCTGGCACCGTATGATCCGGCGGATATGGATTACCGCGTCTGGCTGGCCTGGCACGGGGCCACCCACCGCATCTATGGGGCGGTCGAGCGCTCCGATGATATATATATCAATACCTATGAAAATGATGGAACGATCCGTTCATCATGTATGCAGATGGTGCAGCATGATTCTTATGTACACTTCAGGGTGGACGGCGACGCCAGTGGCGGGGAATACCTCTTCATGTCCACAATCATTGTGGGCGCCCCGTTCGATGAGGAGCGCCGACTGCTGATGAATCAACATGCTCAAAGCTACCGTATCCTGGGTGACATCGTCGGCGGCGGCCCCCATGTATGCTTGTGGACTCAGAGTCTATATAACGACGAGGACTGGTTCAATCTGCCGCCGTATGCGGAGGGAGGTGGGGCTTCTTTCGGCGAGCATCCCACGTTTTCGGTGACGGAATTCTACGTGACACCCTTTGACCGGTTGATTTGGAACAGCCCGGAGGAGAGTGTGGTGTCGGCGTTGTCGCCTGGGACGCTGATCGGGTTTTCCCTCACAATTCTAGATCATGACGACGCGGAAATCCAGCCCCAGCCGGAAGGGTACCATTTTATTACGCATTTTATTACGGAGGGAGATTACTCGTCGGCTATATTCCAGAATGCCGACAACTTCGTCCGGGGATTGCTGGTGGGTCCTGGGGGTGAGCTCCCCGACTCAGCGGTGGAGAGCATGACCTGGGGCCGCATCAAGGCGACGTTGGGCCTGTGAGGCGCTGGCCGGCGGCCGGCCGTAGCTAAGGGGCCCACTTCGAGGGAAATAGAAAATGAACCTTTTCACCGATCCGGTTTTTCTGGTAGAGTTGGTCATGCTCTCCGCGGTGCTGACGGTGGGCTTGTATACCAGTTATACCGACCTGAAACTACGGCGGGTGCCCAATCGCTACACCTTCGCGCTCTTGGCCATCGGCCTGGCCGGACAGCTCACCATGATTTTCCTGGACGTTACTTCCCTGAGCCGGGTCGTCGCCCTGCTGCTCACCGCGCTGGCCATAGCCTTTGGCCTGACCCTGTTGGGCTTCTGGTCGCCGGGCGACGCCAAGCTCTACTGGGCCGCCGCCCTAGCCTTGCCCCCGACCCTGTGTCCTTCTACGGACCCCTTCTCTTTGCAGGCGGCCCCCGTGGCGCTGGTCGTCAATGCGCTGCTGGGCTATTTGCTGGTCTTGTTGCTGGTGCCGGTGTGGCAGCGGGCGTGGCAGCAAGCCCCGGAGCAGGACCGGCCTGAAGGCCGGCCGTGGCTGCTGGCGGCCTGGGGCCTGGCCGGGCTGCTGGGGTGGGCCTTGAGCCTTGCCTGGCTGGTGCTGGAACGACCGCTGAGCTACCTGGAGATGCTGGGGGCGCTGGTGATCGGCTACCGGCTGTTGGAGCGGGGGCTGGAGGTGCGCTACTGGCCGGTGGTGCTGGTGCCGGGCCTGGTCGCGTTGCTCTATCTGGGTCAGGCTACCGGCGGCTGGCAAGAATACGTGCTGATGTGGGGGGCGGTCTGGCTGCTCGAGCTGGCGTATGGGCAGGTGCGGCACCGGTATAGCCGGGCGTTCGTGCAATCCTTTCCGGTGGGTTTGTTACAAGCAGGGGCTATCCCTCGTCAGGCGCTGTTTGCAGCAGGGGCAGCGGAGGAGGCCCCGGTCTGCGAGGCGGGCCGGCCGCTTTCTGAGCAGCAGGTGCGCCGGGTGCAGAAGCTGGCAGGGGAGGGGCGCTTGTCAGGGGATGGGGTGGTGGCCGTCGAACAGTCCATGCCCTTTGTACCGTTTATAACCGGTGGGGTGGTCGTGACGGCGTTTTTCGCGGGTAATCTGGTGCCGCCGCTGATTGAGTGGGTGGGGTGGCTGAGAGGGTAGCCCTCAGCGAAGGCCAGCCGGGGCCGAGTACATGACCGCTTCGAGGAAAATCCAGATCTTCGGGGCCGTAGTTGTCACCCCAGCCGAATTTGATGCCTTGAAGCCCTCCTCAAGCCGGGATATGAGCGAATTCGCCCTCCTTGTCCGCCGCTTTTATCGTCCTCACACGACCCACAGATCATGGGTGATCATTTCCTCGGAGGTCAGGACCTCGGTCCCCTCCCCCGTGACCAGAACCACGTCTTCGAGCCCGAATTTCTCGCTGGCCTCCCAGAACGGATACACTCCGTCCAGGGTGATAAACGGTTCGACGCAAAGCACCATATTCTCCTGCAACAGGGTGGTACTGGTCGCACCCAGACCCGGGTGTTCGTGGATGTCCAAGCCGAGGTTGTGCCCGATCGCCGACCAGCCCGAATCCAGGCACCATTGCGAGAACGACGCGAAGCCCGCCGCGTCGTTTACCGCAAATGCGGCCCGCAACGGCTCACTGAAAGGCACCCCCGGTTTAACCACCTCGATCGCTGCCTCCAGTCCCTCCCGGGCCAGTCCGTAAAAGCGCCGCTGGTCCTCTCGCGGCTCGCCCACCGCAGCCATGCGCTTGAAGTCGCACCAGTAGCCCTCGTAGATACAGCCCCCGTCGAACTGCACCAGATCTCCGGGCTGAATGGCGTAGTCCGTGGGCATGCCATCCGCCCACATGGCGCGCGGGCCGGCATAAAGGGCGTTGAAGCGCAACTCGCTGGCCCCCTCGGCGCACATGACCGAGGTCATGATGTCCACCACGTCCTTTTCGGTCATCCCGGACGCAAGCTGCTCAAAGCCGGTCTTCACCCCTTTGGCGGAAATTTCAGCCGCGGTGCGCAGACGGGCGATTTCCGCGGGGGATTTGATGCAGCGCACCGCCCACACCGCCTCGCTGGCGTCTACGATCCGGGCCTGCGGCAAACCCTCGATGATGGCGCTGAAGTGGTCGTGCGCCATCATCGGCTGCAGGTCCGGGCTGAGTTCCATGCCGATGGTGCCGCGCTCCAGCCGCTTCTCCCGCAAAACCTCGAGAACCAGAGGTACGGCGTTCGATTCTTTCGACATGTAAAACGCCCTGGACAGCGGCCAGAAACGCACGTCCTCGATCCAGCATTGCCGCACCAGGTGCTGGAATCCGTTGGACACCAGCAGCACGGGCGCGCCTTCGGCCGGCAAAACCATCAGAAAGTAGAAGTGATGCGCGTCCCAGGCCCCGTCCCGCAAACCGGCGAAGTAACGCAGGTTCTGCCGGTCCGTCAGAAAGAGGGCATCTATTTGTTGCTCGCTGAGAACCGCCTGGGTGCGGTCATACCGCCCGGCGTATTCTTCGCAGGGAAAATCAGCGGCCATGAGCTCTTTCATAAAATAGCCTCCAGACGCTTTTCAATGATCGGCAACGCCGTCCCGCACCCTCCAAAACCGCGCTTCGATCAAATCGCTGCCGCGTACGACCTGCCTGTACCAGCTCAGGCGCAGATCCAGCTTTTCCTCCCCGGTCAATTCCCACGCCACCCCCACCCCCCGCATCCTGCGGGTGAGCTCGCGCAGCATCAGGGCGGCGCACACCGAGATGTTGAAGCTTTCGGTAAACCCGTACATGGGAACCTTTCACGTACTCGTCGGCCTGGCTCAAAGCATACTCCGTCAGCCCCAGCTCCTCGGTCCCCAACAGCAGGGCCAGCCGGCCTTCGACCCTCAGATCGTCCAGCAATCCTCCCGGTGCGGGGTAGCCGCCACCAGGCGGTAGCCTCTGGCCCTGAGCGCGGCAAAACAGCTCCGCGCATTCTCCCCTTCCGCCTGGTTGTAGCGGACCAGGCTCAGCCACTTCGACGCCCCCTGGGCTACATCGGGATTCACAGTATAGGTACTCCCCTCCTCAATGACGTGCACATCCTGCACCCCGAAGCACTCGCACGAGCGCAGCACCGCGCTGGCATTGTGCGGCTGGAAAACATCCTCCAGGACAACGGTAAGGTGCCGGGTCCTTGCGGCCAGAACCTGCTCGATCCGCTGTTTTTTGTGGTCGCTGACAAAGCCGGCCAGGTGGGCCAGCAGCTCTTTTTTGCGCGTAGTGTCCATGCTGGAAAGAAGCACCACACCGCCCGCCAGGTCAAGAACACCCCTTGACATGGCCCTCCTGAGGTCAGGGGAGTATCTTGTAAGCGGGTAAAACATCTCACCCAACCATACAGGAGGACCCGATGATGCCCATGGAGAACTCAACCGATGTACTCAACGGCAAGGTAGCCATTGTAACCGGTGCCGGCCGCGGGATTGGCCGGGCCATTGCTCTTGGATTCGCCCGGGCCGGAGCCACTGTCTGTTGCGCCGCGCGCACCAGGAGCCAAATCGACGATACCGCCGCCCAGATCGAGCGCGCAGGAGGGAAGGTATACGCCACGGTGGCCGACGTAACGGAGTGGGAATCCGTCCAGCAGTTGTTCGCAACCACCGCGTCGATATCAGGAGGCGTCGATATCGTGGTCGCCAACGCCGGCGCCAATCTGGATCGCAGCGCCATCGAACACAGCAACCCCGATGCCTGGATGGCCACATTGAATGTCAATCTGCTCGGGGTGTACCATTGTGCAAAGGCCGCCATACCCTACCTCAAGGAACGAGGCAAGGGCAAGATAATTACCATCGGCTCTGGCATGGGCCATAAAGGAATCCCCGGCAACTCAGCCTACTGCTGCTCCAAAGCCGGAGTGTGGATGCTCACCCGCGTCCTTGCCCAGGAGCTCTGGGAGCACAACATTAGCGTAAACGAACTCATCCCGGGACCCGTAGCAACCACCATGACCGACAAAGATCGAGGCCAGGGATCCGTCTTCCAGATTGACAGCGAGTGGAGAAAAACACCCGAAGATGTCGTTCCCCTGGCGCTCTTCCTGGCGACCCAACCAGCCATCGGGCCGACGGCTCAGAGCTTCAGCCTGATGCGCAGAGATAATTAAGACGCCGTCGTCGTTGACGCAGAGATTGGCGTCGCCGGCCAGACCCATGCCGATCAACTCGGGCGTCTGGCCCGCCGCTTCCCGGCCAGCGGCTTGCAGCGCCCGGACCAGGACGCCATTGCTATCCCTCCACCCGCAGTTTGAGAGCGCCCCCCACTTCCACTTCGAGATCCAGGACAACCCGCCCATCTTCGACCGGCAGGCTTGTAGCCTCCTTTGGTACCAGGCCGCGGTCCCAGAGCTGCACGGCAAGCCTCGTAGCCTCGACCCCCGACAGACGAACAAACAGCCTTTCCTGCTCACTGCCGTTGAGGATCCACAGGCGGCGGATGCCGGCGGCGGGCACCTGAAGCTCTCCCGGAAACAGGGCGGTGAAGACTCCCCACAGCGCCGTGTCCTGACGGTGCAGACTGAAGATGGAATGGTGCGGATCCGTGCTCAGTACCCGGTGAGTGCCGAAGAGCAGCAGGTCCTGGTGCTGTTTGAAAAACCGTAGCCAGGCCTTGACAATGCGCCGGTGTTCCCCCTCCAGGGTGCGCAAATCCGTGGAGAGCATGGGCACCCCGCTGGTCACCAGACTGCTCAGGAAGCGGGCCACATTCTCGGGGCTTTCCCCGGGCTGCCAGTAGGCCGGGTCCGCGTGCACCGCCACATTGCCCTGGCGGCCGGCCTCGGGATTGATCATGTAGCTTTTCAGCCGGGTGCACATCCGGCGGATGTGGTCGAAGTCGAGGGGCGAGTCCTGGGCCCGGTGGCTGGTGGCAAAGCTGCGGGTCACCAGGTTGGTGTAGTTCATGCGGAACTCCAGCAGGGCGTCGGCCCGCACCGCTTTGGCGGCGTCGTGGATGGTCTTGAGCAGGGCGTGTATGCCCTCGCCGTAGGTGGGGAAATCGTGCTCGTGGTCGGCGGTGCACGGAGCGCTGTAGCGGTCCTGGTACGGGTCGATGAAGTCGATCTTGAGGCCGTCGATACCATAGGTGCGCATGAGGTGGTCCACCATGGAGCGCACGTAGTCGTGCACCGGCCGGCAGCGCGGACAGAGGAAACGCTCGTCGGGGTCGATTTTAGCGGATTGCAGCAGGTGCTGTTTTACGAAGGGCTGTTCGGCGATGGCGTCGAGGTGGTGCACTGCGGCGCACCACAGCAGCACCTTGAGCCCCTGGCCCCGCAGCTGTTCCACCATGCCCTCGAGATCCGGGAATTTTTCGTTCGGGTGATAGTGCCCTTTGCGCTCGTCAAAGCCGCCCTCGATCCACCAGCCGGCGTCCACGATGATGCTGCCGAAGCCCATCTCTTTGAGGTGGGGCACCATGTCCAGGACATAGGCGGCATGCACGTCGCTCTTGATCCCGTACCAGGTGCACCACACCGGCTCCCAGGCCGCCGGCGGGGTGGCGCACAGCACCGGCTGGTGCACCGCGTCGTAGGCCCTGGAAAAGGCCCGCACCTCGTCGAAGATGTGGCGCGGGTCGTGCGACAGATAGAGGCTTTCCTGCCACAGGGTGGTTTCCAGCGGGTCTTCGTCGTAGAGTCGGCGCAGGCCGATTTTGGCGTCTTCGTCGTAACAGCTGTGGCTGGCCGCGGCGGCGGTGACGTGGTCCATGAACCCCATGGAGAAGCGGTTTTTATCGGCGCGGCTCAGGGCGGCGATGAAGGGAAAGGACCAGGAGACCAGGGTCCCTTCCTGGATGCCCCAGGGCAGGCTGATCAGATCCGACTTGCCGATGGCCTCGTTCAGCGCCGGCACGAACATGCGGTGGAGGTCGAGTCCGGGCACCGAGGCATTGACCGCGAAATTCACCATCTTGAAGGGGGCGCCCTCCTTGCGCTGCAGGCGCCAGGAGATGAGCTGGCTGTCCGGGTCGGGGTGGGTGATGTCCACCGACAGGTCGAAGTGGGGATCGTCCTGGCTGTGCGGGGCCAGGAGGTCAATCTCCGTGATTTCGGGGTCGGTCTGAAGGGCAATTGTCAGGGGGACTTCTCGGTAGGTGGTGCAAAATTCCATGCGTCGGATGCTCCTTGGGTCTATTGCAGGTTGCCGTGTAAGAACGCCAAGAGGGACATTCCCGGCCTCGTACATCCTACTTTCGTCGTTTCCCCGGTAGGCCGCAAGGAGGCGTTGTATTTATATTCACGGCCAGCGGTAGGCGGGCATGCCGTGGCGCTGCTCCAGGGCCTCGATCCACCGGCGGCACCACTCCTCGTGGTCCTTCAGCACCAGGTCCGGATTGGCGCGGCTGCGCACCGCGAAATCGGGCCAGAAGGGGCGCCCGGTCGGGGTGCCGGTTTGCTGGTAGCGCAGATCCATGCTCCAGCGCACCGTGTCCGAGGTATTGACGGCGGAGGAATGCGGCGTCTCCTTGTGCAGCAGCAGCACGCTGCCTTTTTCCATGGGCAGGGAGAGGATTTCACCCGCGGGCATTTCGTCTTCCTGCAGGGCGGCGCTGTGCCGGTGCAGCAGGCCCTGGCCGACCACGCGCGGGATGATCTGCAGGCAGCCGTTTTCAGGGGTGGAAGCGGTCAGCGGCAGCCACGCGGTCACGATGAAGTAGGGGTCGGCCTCCTCCCGCATCACCGCCATGTCCTGGTGCCAGCGCGCCACGTGGCCGTCCGCGCCCGCCGGGGTCAGACCGGCGGGCAGTTTGGGGCGCAGGTGCTGGATCGGGTTGCAGGTGATCTCCGGTCCGACCAGGCCCTCCATCAGGTCCAGAAGGTTGTCGTTGCGCAAGAACTTGAAGAGGGCCCGACCGCGGAAGTGCATGATGTCCAGGTCCGGGTAGATCTCGTTGTTCTCCCGGCAGATGCAGGCCAGGCGTTTTTCAAAGGGCTGGTCCTCGTAGAGTTGCCCGATCGCGCCGGTCTCCAGAAGCTGGCGGGCGCGCCGGTTGATATAGTTTTCGTACTCCCGGATCACCGGATCCAGATCCTCGTTTCCCAGGCCGTTTTCCACGAGCACATAGCCCTCTGTGTGAAAATGGTCGATTTGCTGCTGAGATAATTTCAAGATAGTCTCTTCCTTCTGGTGTATCTCGGTCCAGTGCGTTGCCACCTCATTCCTCGTCCAGCACGGCCTGGATCATGGCCTGGATGTAGCCGAACTCGTAGGCGAAGGCCTGACGGCCGGACCCCGGCTCGCTGTGGCCGGGAGCGTGGTCGGGGACCACCAGGTGCGGGTAGCTCACTTCTTTGAGGAAGTTCATCCACATCCCAGCCGTACTCCCGGTGGAAAGTGATGGGGTTCTCGTTCTTGTGGAATACGCCGTGGCGGGCCAGGTATTCCAGATCCTCGTCCGAGGTAGTGAACTGCTGGGGCCACGTGTATGGTTTCTTCCTCCTTTGTCTCAATGAGGGGAGCGCAGATAATTTAAGAGCCGGGCGGGGCCGGGGCAATCGCCCGTGGTCTGCAATAGGTATAGGAAGTAAAAGGGCGTTTTCTGCATGGTCAGATGGAAGGGGTCTGGTCCTTGTTACGATCCTGGTTGAGACCCCATCGAGGCATCTCGCAGGAAAAACTACCGCTCTATCTGGGCTTTTTGAATTCGTACACAACATGAGAAAAAGGGGCAAAGCGCTCCTGGAATTCCTCATTAAAGGCATTCTTGGAACAACTCCCCGGAATCCATAATGAGCCTACCCATAATTCCTGCTCGAGAGGTTTCTCGGCAAATGGAGCGCCTCGAACACAAAGTATGTGGACCCGGCCTTTCGGGTGGATCTCGTAGTCAAAGCGCTCGCTAGTGCCCCCCGGATGAAGGTGGCGGCGGGCGGGCTGTTGGGCGATGTGGACAACAACGGCCGGGGCGATATGGCCAACGCGCTGGTCGTAGCCATGTAGAGCGAAAATATTACTCGGCGATGATCGGGTCGATTGCTGACCCGCGCCCATTTCCTTGCTTTGGAGGCTACCTAAGTGTATATTTCGAGTGTACACTCTAAGCAAGCAAAGGAGGCGCGATGAAAGCTTCGTTTCTCGATCTTAGGCGAAGGATGCAGGAAGTTCTATGGGCCTTGGAGCGCAACGAATCCGTGACCATTCTCTACCGCGGGAAAGAGCGGGCCGTCTTAGTGGCCGTGGACAGAGACGGGCGCGAGGCTAGACGGACCTCGGAACACCCGGCCTTCGGTATGTGGGCCGAACGGGAGGACATGCGTGGCGTGGAAGGGTACGTGCGCGAGTTGAACGAGAAACGGTTATGCCGTGTAATGCACCGAGAGCTGCCGCGTATATGCAGCGCTACGACCTGATCCGAGGAAGCTGACGCTGCCGGGTCTCAGAGGCACGGCCACGCTCGGCCACGGCTCCCGGGCTTGCGATCCATCCAACCAACTTTGACTCCGTCGTAAAAACCCGGTTTTCACAGGGACGGGTTGGTGCTCGAAACTTAAATTTCAACACTATGAAACGATCAGGAATGCAGTGCGACGGGGCCGCCGTCGCGGGGGTATCGGCGCGCCGGCCCGAATCGGGGTTTGGGGGGCCTTTTAGGGACCTTTTTACGGCCCGAAGGGGGCGGTCGCCCCTTTTTTCACCCCGTCGCCGGGCGCCCAGACCGGGAGCAAGGTGCCCGGCGACGGCGTTCGAGGTGGGCCGCCTCCAGGGCCACGGTCACTCCGTAGCCGTCCCTTTCCTTATTCAGTTTCACCGGACAGACGGGAAACAGGGCGCAGGTCTCACCGCCCTCGCGCTCGAAGGTCAGCGCCACGTGGTGGGGCTTTTCCTCACACGGCGTCGGCTCGGTAGCCAGGTGTCCGGCCGGGCAGATGGCCGGATCCTCGAGACCGGCATCAACGACGAAGTCCGCCTCCGTCACCATTTCGGGTGTCTCCTCGACTTCCATCGGGAGGCCTTTCACCGGGCTGACCCACTCGGCGCCCAGGCGCCGGCGTCCACGGCATTGGCGCCCGAGCCGAAGGTGGTGTCGGCAACCAGCTCTTCGGGCCGGTGCCCGCGCTCGTTGAGCGCCTTCAGCGTCGGCATCGTCGCGTGCCCGTCACTGGCGCAGGCGTCGGTCACCGCTACGTGGGTGATCACGTTCGCGTCGTGGGCCTGGTCGCCGTGGCCCTCGTTGTTGTCCTCGGCGCAGATCTCGGCGATCTGCACCTCATACCCCTTGCCCTTGTGGGCGTTGTAGATTGATGTACCAAATATACTAAGAACCCCTGATCTCCGGGGCTGTGAAAGGGGGGTTTTTACGAGAGAATCAACCTTGGCTATCGAGCCTTCCAAGTGGATGCGGGCATGCCCTGGACGATAGGCTTCGAGCCGCTGACCTTGAGGCTTTTGCTCTACGCGGACGCACTGGGTTACGGGGTAGGCAGACCTCGAGAGGATTGACGTACTGGGCACCCCGACCACAGAGGTCGCTCGCTCCTTCAAGCCGCACGAGACGACCGCGCAACAGATGTAGTGGCACAGCGCGGCCGCAACGCAGTTTTTGCCGTAGGGAGTGTTGGAATTCGCAATGCACATAGACCATCTCGACATCCAGAATTTCCGGTGCTTTGAATACCGGTCGTTCGCCTTCGACCCCCGATTCACCCTGCTGGTCGGCGCAAACGGGACCGGTAAGACGGCGACCCTCGACGCCTTGGCCGTTGCCTTGGGGGCCGCATTGATCCCGGTTCCTGTGAGGAACAAAGGGATCAGCCATCGAGACGTCCGTCGCACTTATCGATTTACGGGTGAGACTGGCCACTTCGTGGAACACTATCCGGCCCGTATTGAGGCACGTGGATCGGTCGGTGAAAAGGAACTGGTTTGGGCACGCGAGTTGAAATCTGCAGAGTCCCAGACGACCCGGGAAGGGGCTTATGCAATCAGGCAAGTAATGGGTGACTTGGTCCGTCGAAGCACCGACAACGATCATATCGTTTTCCCCTACATCGGCTACTACGGCATTAACAGGTTTTGGCTTGAGCAACGGCCGACAGCCGAAGGAAACGTCGATCCCGTCGGGCGCAGTTCGCGCTACATTGGTTATCAGGGTTGTCTGACCTCAACCTCGTCCGCACGGTACCTAACCGCTTGGATCAAGCGCCTTGCCCTCATCGAGGCCCAACGGAGGGAACGCCTAAAAACGCTCCATGCCGTTTACGAGGCCATCGCTCATTGTGTCGAGGACGCCATCATCGCGGAGTTCGACTTCGAAGAGGATGACATCGTCTTTGAGTTCAGCAACGACGTCCGCGTTCCCTTTCGATCGTTAAGCGACGGCCAACGAAGCATGGCGGCTATTGCTGCCGACATCGCCATGCGCTGCTCACAACTCAACCCACACCTGAGCGAACGGGCGTTCGTAGAGACCCCCGGTATTGTGTTGATTGACGAGCTCGATTTGCACCTTCACCCACATTGGCAACGCGGCGTCATAGAAGACTTGAGCGAGACATTTCCCCGGCTTCAGTTCATCGCCACCAGCCACTCGCCGTTCATCATCCAGTCCCTAAGCAGAGGGGGTGTGATCAACCTCGACCAGGGTGATGACGTCCCCGAAACGCCGGAGGTACAGAGCATTGAGGATGTCGCCGAAAACATCATGGGCGTTGACCTGCCGCAACAAAGCCAGCGTTTTCAGAAAATGATGGCCGTGGCCGAGAAGTATTATCACCTCATTGAAAGTGGTTCAACTGAGAAAGATTCGGAAAAGATCAAGATTCTCCGAGATCAACTTGATGAACTTGAAGAACCCTTTGCAGACAATCCGGCCTACGTCGCATTCTTGCGTTTGCAGCGGACAGCCAAAGTTGGACCAACTCATGCGGAGAGTTGATCGAGGACCGTGGCCTCGGGACGACGCGAACAACCCCAAGAGTTTCCAGCCGTACAACAAAGCAAAGGCCGATCTGCTTCGCAGATTCGGCGGATACTGTAGTTATTGCGAGCGCACGGGCGACCTGCACGTCGAACACGTAGTTCCTAGGAGGCATCGGCCTGACTTAGAGCAAGAGTGGACGAATTTCTTGCTCGGCTGCGTGAACTGCAACGCAATCAAGGGCGATAGAAACCATTCGAGGCACGGCTACCTCTGGCCGGATCAAGACGACACCGAGGCCGCGTTCTCGTACTTGCCCGACGGAATAGTTCGAGTTCGAGATGATCTTCCCGATCCAATCCGAACAAAGGCGCAGAAGCTGTTCGATCTCGTCGGCCTCGGTCGTCGTCCGGTGAACGATCTCCGTGCGAGGGATTTGAGATGGCGCAAGCGCCGCGAGGTGTGGGGACAAGCCGAGTGGGCACGGCAGCGGGTCAAAGAAGGTGCCGATGTTGACTGGGTGATCCAGTTGGCGAAGGCCGTTGGGTTCTTCTCGGTATGGATGACTGTATTTGCCGCTGACCCCCAGATATGTAATCGCCTGCGCCGGAGCTTCCCTGGTACGCAATGAAAGGCAGCCCCACGATGTGTGCGTGATGACCACGATACAGATTAGATTGAATGCGTGCCCGGTATAGGAGAATTTGCCGGGCATTTTTCAACAGATAGATAGGAGAAAACGATGCATGATTTGTCCAGCATTGAAGGGCTGCGCAAGGCCTGCGAGGAGGCGGAAGCAGAGTATGCCAATCCCAAATGGCGAGAGCGGATAATCGGGCTGTTAAAGTATGTTGCGTCGGCCTCCTTGGAAGAGCGCAAAAGTGAGGAATTCCTGCCCGTATCGCACCGTCTCATAGTCGCATTTGGAATGACGATTCCATCTCAGAGATGAAGCTAGGGAATGTCAATATTGACCAAGCCATCCGCGATGTGGAGTTGCGTTCATGGCTGGCAGAGGAATCGATTAAACCTCTGCCTGATGATTATCAGGCGCGACTCGACGCCCTAGAAAAAATTCGCGGTGATCTGCTTGAGCGCGTCAAGCAATCTGGCGTGGATAAGCAGCCGAAGGCGAAAGCAACCCGGCTTTTGGCGGCACTATTTCCTCATGATTTTACCACGTTTGTCTCTGGTAATAAACTCGACAAATTTCTCGATACGATGAGAATCACGACTGGAGGGGTTGTTCCTAAAACATCGCCAGATTCTCGACAAGCTGAATGACGCTTTGGGGCCAGTACCTGGTGACGACCTCAAAGAGTTGACTCACCGGATGACTTTGCCGATAAGACTGCTGAACAAGCTAAAGAAACAGGGCGAATCGACTGAGTCGAAATCTACTGACGACTCTGACGAGATGACCTCGCCGCTCACCGAAGGAATCGCCAAGGTGGAAGCCGCCACCCCGCAGAACATCATCCTCTACGGCCCGCCAGGTACAGGGAAGACCTATAGTACCACCCGAAGGGCACTTGAGTTGATTCTGGGCAAAGATCAAAGATCTGGAGCCAAGCGACCTCAAAGCCCGATTTCGCGAGTATCAGAAGAATGGACAAATCGAGTTCGTGACGTTCCACCAGTCCTATGGCTACGAGGAATTTGTCGAGATTCGATCAGCGTGGGCGCTCCGAGGGAGAGCGGGTGTTCTCGTGGGGTGACGACAGCACCCGAACAACACAGTGGGTCGGTGTCATCCAAGTGCCCGGCCTACAGGTCGAAGTGCTTCCCAAGATCGATACTGCTGATTGCCCAACAGACGCTCCGCAACGCAGCGCACCGCGAGCGTTTCTTCTGTCGGTTTGATGAGTTCTCCGAAGACACGTTGATGAACCGCATTTTTCGAGCCGCGTGCCGAGTCCTGCTCGACGCCACGCACACCCCATCGACGCAGGACAGGCTGCGGCATTGCCTGCTTTTGCTTGACGACGTTGAGGATGTATTTGTCCACGACGAGCTGTTTGACCAGATAACCATCACACGACAGAACGAACGCTTCGCCGATGTGCTCCGTTTCTGCCGACTGATCTTGCAGGAACGTTCTCCCACGGTTCGATCAGGAAGCGAACGCAGCTTTTCGCTACTGTTTGACATGAACCGCGTTTTCGAAGACTTCGTGGCAGCCTTTCTCAAGAAACAAGTGATACCCCACTTGGATGGGTACCGTCTTTATCCTCAGGCTAAAAACCAGCGGCTACATTTGATGAAATTCGGGGGCCGGGGTGTGTTACTACTACGTCCCGATCTCCTGATTAAGGCCCCGAATGGCGGCCAACAATTCGTCTTGGACACCAAATGGAAACAGCTCTCGGGCGAGGGTGCTCGGGGTGGCGTTGGAACTGACGACCTGTACCAACTCTATGCCTACACGAGACGATATGAGTGTAGGCGTAGCGTTCTCCTCTACCCCCATGTACTTGGGGCTAAGTGTCGCGACTTCGACATCGTGGATACCTCTGGGTGTACCGGCGAGCAGGTTAGTGTACGGTTTGTCAATCTTCGTCGCGACCTGCATAAACGCTCAGATAGAGATGCTCTTGCTTGTGAGCTCACGCGTATCGTGAAAGATGGATTTTCTCACCTGTCAACCCAAGGTGCATAATAAACACCTTCGTGTTGGCGGCTACTGCGCCTTACCCTGTATGCATTTTCCTCCAACTCTGAGAACATCCATCGCTCCTTGTGCCCTGTTTCATTAAGTCTTAAGTTTTGAAAAATAAATACTTATTGGTCCAACAATGCGGCGTCGAGACGGGACGGATCGGCGAGCACAGCACCGCTGCCGGGCGCAAGGACCGCTTGCGTAGGTGGTGCAGCCTTTGGCAAATCAGGTGCTGACGCTACTCTTTGGTGTAAACGCTACCCGCAAGAAGGAACGCAATGGAAGAGCAGATTGGTGTAATTATCGAGTAGAGGCCGGAGGGTTGGCAGATCGTGCAGCAGGACGAGAGTGGTGGAATCCGTTTACCAGCGGGCCAGGAATGCCAATGCGGAGATGGAAATCGAGCTGCGGTTCAATCCCCTGGCTCACCAAGAGGAATTCAAAATCCGCGATCCTGACGGCTACCTCATCACCGTCTGCGGCCCCGTGCAGTGAGTATTTCTCGCTGAGACTGGCCGTCCAGTGCGTTGCCACCTCATTCCTCGTCCAGCACGGCCTGGATCATGGCCTGGATGTAGCCGAACTCGTAGGCGAAGGCCTGGCGGCCGGACCCCGGCTCGCTGTGGCCGGGAGCGTGGTCGGGGACCACCATATGCGGGTAGCCCACTTCTTTGAGGAAGTTCATCCACATCCCAGGCTCGACAGGATCTTTCAGCAGCACCGCGATCGCCTCCAACGAGAAGCGGAACCGTAACAATCACCTAATACACCCTGTGCGTCTGTCTCTCGCCGCCAGCCCGTAGCTGGTACAAATACACTCCCGAAGCCAGCCGAAGCCAGCGGACGCTTCCGCCCGTTGCGGCCGTCCCGCTATGAGTCTGAAGAGAATCCTTCCAATGGCTTTGGCAGCAATCGCGGCATTGCTGGGTCAGGCTGCGTCAAGATCGTTCATATTCAGGGTGAGAAGGGATTCCTCAGCCTGGCCGAAAAAAGTAGCGATCCGATTTTCGCTCCGCAGCAACAAGTCCGCAACCCGATCTGTCCCAGCGTTTCCCACGTCAAGCCATACTACCTTTGGGGGATGGCCCAGGGATAAACTGAGTTGACGAAGGTCTTCATCCTTCGACACGATTGCGAAGCCATATTCCGCTGCGTAGGCCCAAATGGCTATATCAGGTTGGCTTTGAAGCCCGACTTGATTGACGCTGGCCGTGGCAGGAAAGGTACACTCAAGTCGCGCGACGAGCCGATGGCTAAGGTTCTCGTCGAGGAGAAGCTTCACGCCTTAGAACCGGATGCAAGTTGAAGTTTATGTGCATCGGAAAAGTCACGCGCAGCGTGGATGTGCTGCGGTGTCAGAGCCGGAAAATCGGCCAAAAGCTCAACCTCAGTCATTCCCCCTGCCAGGTATTCCAATATATCATAGACGGTAATTCGGGTACCCTTGAAGCAGAGTTTGCCACCACGAACACCCGGCTGGGCCTCAATGTAGTCTTCAAAGTCCATTTTTCCATACCTTGCGGTAGCCTCCTCTCGACGAATCTCAGTGCAGTCTTCAAAGTCCATTTTTCCATACCTCGCGGCATCGCACTTTAGGCGATCCCTTGCGGCGTCCTCTTCTGGACAATTCCGGTCTTCAGTTAGTACAGCTTCGCTGAGTCCGTATCCGTACCTGCGTATCCTCGGGGTGAAACCTGCGGCCTCCGCAAGGGCAATCCATTTCTTCTCATTAGTGGCCACAACGTGGTCACCATCCGTCGAGTAGAGAAAGAAATCAATATCCCCACTATCGTTCTTCTTTGGCAAGACTCCCTCAGTCATCAGGCGAATCAAGTAGTGCGTGTACATACGGGTATAGCACTCTATCTTGGGAATAGCGGCGACCAATTCGTCTACTTTCTCCTTGGTGAACACACCAAGAGCCTTGGCATCCGCTTTGATGAAGGCACGCATCTGGCAAGCGGATATAGCCTGGGCAAACCACTCTCTCGACTTCATTCCGTCGAGGAATCTCTTCTTCTCCTCGCCTTGCAGTTTAGGCACAGACGGGGACCGTTTTTTAAGATCCTCTGCGTACCACTTTCCAAACCGTGGAATGTTCTCCTTCATCAGAGAGATGAGGGAATCCACCCATTCTTGCTCGCCCTTCTCACGCCATGTCGCTGCAAACGGTACATTCAAGCGCCGTCGGACACAAAACTTGTGGTCCGGTACGCCTTTCCGAACCTCCTCAAGGCTCTGACCTTCAGCCAAGGCACGGACAGCGTCGGCATAGGAGGGTGCAGGCTCCGCCAACTCGTAGCCAAAAACCATGGTCAGATACGATTCGGGGTCCGGGAGTTCGTCTATCCGGTGCTTGAGGATAACGCCAGCCGCTGCCTTGCGCTCTTCAAATGACCTGTCATCAAGCTTAGATACCAGCTCAATGACTGAGATGGGAGAGTAACAGAGGTGCTCTCCGGGTTGCCTGATGTCCTCAATACTGACTCGATTCAAGCCTATGTCGTAAAGCACATGCGTCTCAAGGATCACGGTCCTGGTCATGTCATGCTCCTGTTCGTTCAACACTGCGCCACTGGCAAATCAGGAGTGCAGCGAGCAATTTATCCGATGCTCTCTGTGGTTATTTGGCCGCAACCGGCACACAATTATCTTCCACGTCGGCATACACCATGTCAAGCTCTTGCTGAATTGCAAGCGTGATCCCGATGGCCGTCACCATCCGGCAGTAGGTGCGGATGTCGTCGAGGTCGAGGCGGCGTTCCTTGCGATCTTTCAACCACTTGTCGCAGACCTGGTAGCCGCCGATTTGGTATTCGTAAACCTCCGGGGGGGAGAGGGCCGAAATACTGGGTTTTGTTGATGCACATGCGTTGCTCATCGGCGTCATAGCGAAAGCCCTGCGCCTTCGTCTTTGCAACCACCGAGTCCCCTTCACCATCAAACCGGCAGGTCGGCGGATCGATTTCCGGCGACGTGAGCAGATGCAGGTCTGCCAATCGCGCGCCCAGGGCGGCGAATTTGGCGAACAACTCCCTGTCCGCTGTGAACGGAACGCGCGGAAAATCCATCCGCAGGAACTCGGCGTACTTCTCACGGTAGGCTGGGGCATACAGAATGGCGTAGATGTAGTGGAAAATTTCTTCGGGCGAGGGCGCTCGGCCATGCGCCTCTGTTAGAGCCGCGACCAGCTTGGGGTTCAGATTTGGGTTCCGCTCCGATGGTTCGAGTTGAGCAAAGAGGTCGCCGCCATTGGTGGTAGGATATAAGTAGAGAGAGAAGTTCACGTTTCCACCGCGATAGAAAAGGTTGAAATGCTCTGTGAGCAATAGATCAGATTCCATTCACCAGCACCGACAACATGCCCTTGGCGTCCAATACACAGCGCCAGATTCTCCCCAGCCAGCATGTGCCGCATGACCCCGGAGCGGGGCATACAGATGAAGCCCCGCGACCGGCCGGTATAATATAATAGGTGTGGCGCACGTCAAAGGGCCGGTACAGGATCGGAACCACTTTTTCGTGAGTGGGGCCGGAATCCAGCACATCCGTCTGCGCCATCGTCACTTTCCAGTCTCGCGCATCGTTGCCGAGTTCGTAGCCTTGCCGGGCCAGTTCCGGGTCCATCCGCGAAAAAACACGCACCGTGTCCCACACCTCTTCCGCCGAATAGTGAATCGTCAGGCGGTCGCGTGCGGTGACGATGCCGACGCTGTTGACCGGGAATACCTCGGGAATAGCAGTGAACCGGCGATACCCGGCTTCAAGCGCATGGTCGCGCGGCGCGAACAGATAGAACGGCGAGACCGGGTTTACCTTTTGCCATTCGGTGCCGCCGCGGTCGTGGTCGTCCAGATAGGCATACTTGCTCTCGCGCGTTCCCCAACGTTCGCCGTGATGAACCCTAGCATCGCACTCGTGTTTGCCGTCGCGCTTGACGAAAAAGGCAATGGCCACACCCTGGCGAATATCGAAGACGTTCTGGTCGGGACTGCCGTCCGGGCCGGTCTCTTTCTTGAGCGCGTTGCCATGCAGATCGAGAATATAGATATCGTCGAAGGTGCGCATCAGACTCTGGCGCATGCCGCGAAAGGTGGGATTGTCGAGGTAGCTGTGGTTGGTGATCATCCCTACAACGCCGCGCCCGGCTTGCGCGATCTTCCACTGCGCAAAACGCAGGAACTTGACGTAATCGTCCTGGAGCCATTTCGGGTTTTTCTCATCCAGCGGCTTTCCATCCACCTGCTTGTACTCGTCGATCAACCTCCGTATCCACTCGCCCCTATTGCTCGAATGGCCCGAATAGGGCGGATTGCCCAGGATGAGCAGGATCGGGGTCTGCTTCTTGACCTCGCCGGCAAGGCGGGATTCCTCGGCCAGGGCGGCGAGGCCGGGCAAACGGCTCTGTTCCAGTTCCTCCACATCGAGGGTATTGGTGAGGTAGAAGGGCACGCGCTCGTCGTCGGCGAGACGGTGGCCGAGTTCTTCGAGAAAGAAACTCATTTTGAGATGGCCGACCGCATAAGGCGCCATCATCAACTCGAGGGCATGGAAATTTTTGAGAATATGCTTGCGGATGAAATCCTCCCGTCCGCCGCTGCCGTACTTGGCCTCGAACTCGCCGACGGCCTGTTGGGCGGCGCGGGCGACAAAGGTCATGGTGCCCGCCGCCGGGGCGAGCAAGGTCACGCCGTCGGAGGCGAGACCGTCGCGCTTGTCGAATTCCGTCTTGAGCAGGCCGTGCAGGGAACGAACAATGTACCCGACCACCGGTTCGGGGGTGTAGTAAACCCCCCGCCGCTCGCGCTCGCCGGGGTCGTATTGCGCCAGGGTAGAGGTCCTCTTGATTTTCGAGCGGCGGCGCGGTGCGCAGCGTGTTGAGTACCACGGGGCGGCCAGCCAGGACCGTCTCGACGCGCTCGCCGGGGTCGTGGGCCATTTCCTTCAGCATGTCCGCCAGCGCCGGGTAGAAACTCTCCTCCCGCGCGTCGCCTTGCCGGGCCACGGCGGTTAGATTGTTCAAATACTTCAAATACGTTGAAAAGATGGTTTTTCTACTCACAAAACTATCCTCTTGCCGCCCAACTGGTGATTTTACCGCCTGCTCGCCAATTCCAGTCTACACCGCGAAAATAATCGCGGCTTTTGCGCGCATCCCCTACTGCCCGGCCACGAAGGGGGGGCGCGGAAACTCCATCAGCTTTTCCACTCCGTCGGCGGTGACGTGGCACACATCCCCCAGGGGCACGAACATCTTGCCCGACTCTGGCAACTCGTAGGCGGCGTGGACCACGAAGGTCATGCCCGGCTCGATCGGGGTTTCGGTGGTTTCGGCCAGGGCCGGCAGCTCGGCGTAGTCCATGCCCATGCCGTGGCCGTAGCGCCCGCCCTGGATTCCCAGGCCGCGCGGCTCGGCGTGGGCGCGGATGGCCTTGCCGATGCCGCCCATCGGCGCCCCGGTCTCGATCTGGTCGAGGCCGGCGTCCTGGGCCTCCCGGGCAATGGCGCACAGCTCGTCCAGCTCGGAGGAAGGCTTTGACAGGGTGCCGGTGCGGTGACCGTGGCACCAGTAGCCCTTGTAGAGCACGTAGGAGCACGAGGCCATCAAATCCCCCTCCTGCAGCACGCGCTCGTGCGGCTTCAGATCCAGCCGGGTGCTGGCCCAGTCCGGCGGCGGGCCCGAAGCCATCCAGTACTTGGCGTGGTCGGCGCCCTGGAGGCGGACGGCGCGCTCCATTTCGGCGACGATCCGGATGCCGGTCATGCCGGGGCGGGCGACCTCGAGCATGGTCTGGAAACCCAGGTCGCTCAGCTGCGCCGAGTGCCGCATCAGCTCGACCTCGTTGGGGCTTTTGATCGAGCGTAGCCGGGCCACGATATCGGGAATGGACTGCAGCCGATCGCCCAGCTCCCGCGCCAGGGCCTCGTAAAAAGGCGCCGACATATTGTCCACCCCGACCACGCCGACGCCCTTGTCGCCCAGGCCGTTGTCGCGCAGCACCGCCAAGGTCTGGCCGGCAAAAGTGCGGGACTCGGCGCTCTCCTCGGCGACCGAGGCGACCGCCAGCGGGTCCACCGCTTCGACCAGGCGCAGATCCTGGAGCGGCGAAACCTCTTCGATCTGTTCCAGCATAAAGGGCATGCCGGCCAGCAGCAGAGCCGGTTCGCCCCGCGCTGGGACAACCACGGCCGAGTCGATGATGCGGTCGTGGTTGTCCCAGCCGGAAAGGTAGGACACGTGCCCGGTCTGGCCCCACTTGTGCTCTTCGGGCGGCGAGTAGGCCAGCAACCCGCCCAGGTCCTGCTCCTGGAGAAATTCCTGGACCCGGGTCCAGCGCTGTTTGAATTCTTCGGGGGTACATCTTTCAGCAGCCATGATTCACCTCATCAGCGCGGTTTCGGTTTGGGTCAATCCCTCGTCCATGATGTCGAGAACTTCGTCGAGCTGGGCGCGGGTGATGACCAGGGGGGGGTGGAAGCGCAAATCCTCGCCGTTCACCCAGTCGGCGACGGCGGCGGCGACGCCCGTGGACAGGCCCCTGTCCAGCAGGGTTTTGTTGAGTTGCTTGCCAAAGCCCAGCGCGGCCGGGAAGGGCTCTTTGGTCTCCTTGTCGCGCACCAGTTCGATGCCCATTATCAGACCCTTGCAGCGCACCTCGCCGACGCTGGGATGGGCGTAAAACGCCTGCGCCCGTTGCTCCAGGTACTCGCCCATTTCCACGGTATGGGCGAGTACCTCCTCTCTTTCGATGATGTCCAGCACCTCCAGGCAGACCCGCATGGCCACCGGGTTGTTGACGTAAGTGAAGATGTGGGCGAAGAAGGTGCCGTCGGCCTCGAAGGGATCGCGGATGGCGTCGCGCAGGATGATCCCTCCCAGGGGGCAGTAGCCGCTGCTGGCGCCTTTGCCAAAGACGATCAGGTCCGGCACCGCGTCCCAGTGCTCGATGGCGAAGAGGCGGCCGGTGCGGCCGAAGCCGGTGATGATTTCGTCGGCGATGAAGAGTACATCGTACTTATCGCATATCTCGCGCACCCGGGGGAAGTAGTCCTGCGGCGGCACGCCGCAGCCAATGCCGGCCATGACCACGGGCTCGGCGACAAAGGCGGAGACGTTTTCGGGGCCGGCCTGGAGGATGGCCTGCTCCAGCCCGCTGGCGCACGCCAGGTTGCACTGGCCGCCGCACCCGGCAAAGCCGCAGCGGTAGGGGTAGCAGGGGGCGATGTGCGGAAAGTCGAGCAGCATGGGGGCATAGGAGGCACGCAGCCAGGGCATGCCGGTGAGCGAGAGCGCGCCCAGGGTGGCGCCGTGGTAGCTGCGCCAGCGGCTGATGACCAGGTGCTTTTGTTTGTTGCCGCGCTGCAGGTGGTACTGGCGGGCGATTTTGATGGCGGTCTCGATGCCCTCGGAGCCGCCGGAGACGAAGTAGGCATTATTGAGGTCGCCCGGCGCCAGGGCGGCGATCCGTGCCGCCAGGTCCAGGGCCGGCTGGCTGGTGAAGTAGGCCGAGAAGCAGTAGGCCAGGGTCGAAGCCTGCTCGGCCATGACCTGGGCAATGTCCTGGCGGCCGTGGCCCAGGGTTACATTGCTGGCGCCGGCGGCGCCGTCTATGTAGCGTTTGCCGTTGGTATCGTAGAGGTAGATGCCTTCGCCGCGCTCGAGGACAGGATAGTCGTAGGTAGGGTCGCGCTGGAAGAGGGCTTCTTCTTTCTGGGTGGTAGTCATCTGGCTTCTCCTGACGTTCGGGGTGTTAGCGGACATGCAACCTTCACCGGCCCATGAAACAGATGCGGCAACTGGTAGCTTCAATCGTTCTAATTCGCGGAGTATTTCCGCTGTCAAATAACTTTCACCACATCAGGAGTGATTGCGTTTTTGCCACCAGGTGTCCATGACTTCGCCTTCCACGGATACGGCCTCGCCGCGCAGGGTTTTGTCCGTCAGGGTAAAGCGAATATAACCCCGGCGTTCGTCCTGTTTCCGGCAGTACTTGCTGGTCTCTTGCTCCAGATAGCCCTGGAAAGCCACGCCGTCGCCGCCGGCCATCACCTGGGTCAGGCCCTGGTAACGGCTGCGTTCGTACACGTGCAGGTGAC
Source organism: Candidatus Latescibacterota bacterium (assembly GCA_965219385.1). Taxonomy (GTDB): domain Bacteria; phylum Latescibacterota; class UBA2968; order UBA8231; family UBA8231; genus CBDCNM01. Next base: position 1,473,737 of record CBDCNM010000002.1, read on the forward strand.
CGCAAAGATACAGATCGACCCGGGCCCGGAGCAAGAGGGGGAGCAAAACCCCCTGTTTTCTAACTTCTTCGTCGTAGCCCAGAGACGGATCCACGTTGTGGAGGATCCAGGGACTCATGAAGATGGGATAGTGGCCGGCGACCACCACGCAGCGGGCCTGGCGAGGCCGCCGGAGGTGCCTCCCCAGCCACTTTTCCTGGGCCGAGCCTTTGATAAACCCCCCCTTGTGGCGCCAGGGCACCACATCCAGGCCGATTATGTGAATCCCCTGAATCGTGGCGCTGTAGTAGGGGGGCCGGCCGGCTCTCCCGGTCTGGCGCAAATAGGTCTTCAGGGACAGGGCGCTGCCGGTCTGGTCGTGGTTGCCGGGGACGCAGAGGACCGGACATACTCTTTTCAGGGGTTTGAGGGCCTTCTGGTAGTCGGCCCAGTATTCTTTGACCCGGGCTTTTTCCTCCGGGGTGTCGTTGACAGCGCCGTGGATGTGGTCGCCCGAGTGGATGACAAAGGCGGGTTTGTGGCGCGCCACTTCTTCGACCAGGAGGCGGGCCTTTTCATCGCTGGCAATGTTTTCGGACTTGCCGGTGCCGAATTGCAGGTCGCTGATGTGGATCCATTGGGTCATATTGAGATGCTCCGCAGGGTCTGCAGTCCTTTTGCGTCCCGGACGGATCAACGTCGCGCGACTGCAAAAATGGGTTGGTGTCCGGATAGGCTGGGTATATATTACCATGCCTCAGGAGCAGGATCAAGGTAAAGAAAGGAAATTCCATGAGCATAGAAATCGGCACGGCGCCCGACGCCTGGGGGGTGTGGTTTCCGGACGACCCCCAACAAACCCCCTGGCACCGGTTCCTGGACGAGGTGGCCGAAGTGGGGTACCAGTGGATCGAACTGGGCCCCTACGGGTACCTGCCCACGGATCCGGCCATCTTGCGCCCCGAACTCGAGCGCCGCAATGTAAAGGTGTGCGCCTGCGTGGTGGAGGGCAACCTGGAGGAAGAGTCGGCCTGGCCCGACCTCGAGCGCCAGATCCTGGGCGGCGGCGAACTGGTGGCTGCTCTGGAGGGGCGCTTTCTGGTGCTGATCGACGACGCCTACTTCGACCTGACCACGGGGGCGCCGAGCGGGCCGACCCGGCTGGACGAGAGCGCCTGGAAACGCCTGGTCGACACCACCCGCAAGGTCGCGGAAATCGCCCGCTCTCGCTTTGGCCTGCAACTGGTCTTTCACGCCAATGCCGAGACCCACGTCGAGTGCGAAGACCAGATCGAACGGTTGCTGGAAGAGACCGATCCGGAGATGGTGGGGCTGTGCCTGGATACCGGCCACCACGCCTACTGCGGCGGCGATCCGGTGGAATTCATCCGCCGACATCACCAGCGGCTCCTGCACGTCCACCTCAAGAACATCAACGCCGAAGTCCTGGAGCGCGTCCGGGCCGAGAAGATTCCCATGCCCCGGGCCGTGGCTCTGGGGGTCTTCTGCGAGCTAGGGGCGGGCGCGGTGGACTTCGCCGCGGTGCGGGATGCCCTGTGGGAAGTGGAGTACGATGGCTTTGCCCTGGTCGAGCAGGACATGTACCCGGTGCCCTTTGACCTGCCCCTGCAAATCGCCCGGCGCAGCCGCGCCCACTTGCGCGAGATCGGCCTGGGGTGAAGGCCGGGCCCGAAAGCACCATCCAGGAAAGCGACGACTGCGCCCGGGACGATACCACCCTGAAAGATTGGAATCACACCTCCATGCCAACAGCAGGTCCTTGCTGGTATAATCGATCACGAAATACCCGTACCTATTTGGACCTCAAGGCCGGGAGGGGATGGTGCCCGGCAGGGCGGTGGGGGCTGCGAGCCGGCGCAGCACCCCGAGCGGGTTATGGATCAAGAGGATTTTCCAATCTGGCTGGCCTCCAACCAATCCCGGCGGGTAAGCCTTCTCGTCGGCAAAGAAACCGCAGGAGGCGCAAAACTGGACGCGGATCCAATAAGGAGAATACCATGAAACTTGGAATCAACACCGGCTTCCTCATGAAGTTCGATTTTGCCCAAGGCCTCGAGTGGTGCCAGAAACACGGAGTAGTGGCAGCCGAGGTCAGTGCCACGGGCGACTCCAGGCCCTTCTGCGATGTGGAGACACTGCTGGTGGATCGGGACGAGCTGGACCGCTGGCTGGAGGCCTACGCCAGTCACGGGGTCGAACTCTACTCCTTCAGCGGCCACGGCACGCCGCTGACCCCGGACAAAGAAAAGGCCGCCGAGTACTCGCACCAGTTTCGCCAGGCCTGCAAGCTGATGGAGCGGGTTGGAGTCACGCGCATGGCCCTGGTGGCCGGGCTGCCCGAAGCCGCCGAGGGTGACACCATGCCGAACTGGATCACCAACACCGATGCGCACGGCTTTCGTGGGGCCCTGGAGTGGCAGTGGGAAGAGCGCCTGATTCCCTACTGGAAGGAGCACGGCAAAATCGCCCAGGACCACGGTGTCACCCTGTGCTTCGAGATGCAGATCAACGATATGATCCACACCCCGGTCAAGCTGCGGCAACTGCACGACCAACTCGGAGAAGTGGTGGCTTGTAACTTCGACATCTCGCACATGTGGGTCCAGAGCATCGATCCCTTTGAAGCCATGCACTTTCTGGGGGACCTGATTCAGAATGTCCACCTCAAGGACACCTTGATCCACCAGCCCAATTGCCGTCGGCGCGGCCTGTTCGACACCACGGGTTCGGAAGCCTACAGGCAGCGGGGCTGGACCTTTGCCCAGCCCGGCTGGGGCCACGACGAGCAGACCTGGCGCGAGGTCATCGCCACCCTGCGCTTCCTGGGCTACGAGGGCATCCTCTCGCTGGAGATGGAAAGCGAGTACATGGAGATGCAGGAGGGTCTGGAAAAAGCCGCCAACTTCATCCGCCCCCTGGTGCTCGAGCTGCCCCCCGGACCGCCGTGGTGGCAGATCATGCGCCTGAGCGAGGATTGAGGATGTCCGCACCTGTCTCTTTCATCGAAGGCTACGCCGGCCGCTTGAGCGTGGAACCCGGCGAGCGGATCCCCTTCCACATTTCGACCAGTGCCGCTCGCTACGCCGTCGAGATCGCTCGTCTGGGGACCGAGCGCGAGGTGGTCTGGAGCCGGGAGGGGCTGCAAGGAGCCCGGCACCCGGTGCCGGAAAACGCCTCTACTCACGGGTGCGGCTGGCCCGTGGCCCTGGAAGTAGAGGTGCCGCAAGGATGGCGTTCAGGTTGTTACAGCGTGGTTCTGCAAGGGGCGGATTCCGCGGCGTGCCGCAGCGAGCTGTCCTTTGTGGTGCGGCACGCGCATCCGGGGCGCGAGGCCTCGATCCTGATGCAACTGACCACCAATACCTACAATGCCTACAACACCTATGGTGGCTCCAACCTCTACCGCGGTCCGGACGGCCCGGCAAGGCGGGTCTCCTTCGACCGCCCGGAGGCGCGCATGCCGGGCATGGACGGCATCTTTTTTTTCGACCTTCCCGAAGAGTTGCACGACGAGCTGGACGGGGGCGTGATCTCGGAGCGCTTTCAGGAGGTTTTTCAACAGCAGGTGGAAGAGCACGGGATCCCTGGCGTAGACCTGACGCTTCACGGCGAAATCTTCAAACGCACAGCACAGGAGTGGGAGATCGTCGATCCCTTCGGCGCCGGGCCCATGGGTTACCAGGTGGTAAAGCGGGACGGCCGAATCCAGGTCTTCAACGGCACCAGTGCGGCGGAAAACGGCTGGCGCAACTGGGAGCACCCCTTCGTGGCCTGGGCCGAGCGCCAGGGCTACAGAATCGACTTTGCCGTGAACTCGGACCTGGAGTTTCGTCCCCGGATCCTCGAGCCCTACAAGCTGGTGCTGAGCGTGGGCCACGACGAGTACTGGTCGGCGCCCATGCGCGATAACCTGGAAGCCTTCATCGCGGCCGGGGGCAACGTGGCCTTCTTCAGCGGCAACGCGGTCTACTGGCAGGTGCGCTCCGCGGACGAGGGCCGGACCCTGGTTTGCTGGAAGGACTACAAACTGGACCCGCTCTATCAAAGCGGCGACCACCGGCTGCTCAGCACCCTGTGGTGCCATCGCCTGATCGGCCGCCCCGAGAACCAGCTCACCGGGGTCAGCTTTGCCTACGCCGGGTACACCCGCTTTTTCGACCAGTTCCGCGACGCGCTGGGAGGGTACACCGTGCACCGGCCCGATCACTGGATCCTTGCCGGAACCGGACTCAAACGGGGGGATCTCCTGGGGACCCGGGACAAGATCGTCACCTACGAGTGCGACGGCTGCGACCTGGAATGGCGCGATGGCCTGCCCGTGCCGACCTGCCGCGACGGGACCCCCGAGACCTTCGAGATCCTGGCTACGGCGCCGGCCGGGTTGACCTCGTTTGATCAATCCCTGGAGATGATGAGCGAGGCGCTCTACGAGGAAGGGTCGGGAAAGCAACACCCCCAGCCAGGGACCGCGGTGCTGGGGCTGTACAATCGCGGGGGTACAGTGTTTACGGCCGGGTCTACCCACTGGGCTTGCGGGCTTCGCGGCAACGATCCAGTGGTGGAACAGATCACCCGCAATATCCTGGATCGGTTGTCGGTTTAAGAAGTATCCAGTCGAGACGGTCGATGTTTTTGTGGATGAACCTCAAGGCCGGCGTTCACTGGATATTGCCCACGCCATCCGCAGGGATTGTCGCGCCTACCTGATGGAGCCGGATCCAACGTTTTTCGACAAATCCCGACGGATTGGAGCAATCCTTTCCATATGGAGCGAGGAGTGTGCGTGAAAGAAGTCCAAGTGCAGACTGAGTTGGAATGGGTCCGGAAAATCCGCACAGGCGACGGGGAGGCGTTTGAGCAGTTGTTTCGCTCGTATTGTCAGCCTCTGATCCATTTCGTCCGCCGTTATGTGCGGTTATCTCCCCTGGTGCTCTGGTCGATGGACACGCCCATCCTGGAAATCGACACCGCCCACAGCAGGCCGGCCTTTCTCAGAAAATCCCAGAAATTTTCCCACTTCTCCCCATTTTTTAGGCGCAGGTCAAAGGCCCGCCCCCTCTATCGGCATCGAAAAGCGGTATTGGGTCCCATTCGTTACCCGCCCAGGTCTTCCAGGCCATGGCCCGTCGATGGACACGCCTGCCTGGTCCTTGTAAGCCTGCCACCCTGGAAATCGATTTACCGTGCCCGTCAAAGGGACGGCTTTCCCCTCTGTTCCCCTCTGAAAACGGCCCACGGCTGGCGACCGCTGGCCTTGAGGAAATACGATAAATCGCTATGTTTTCACGATAAACCAGAAAGCAGCTTGACGCTGGCGTGCTATCCGACGAGCTTTTCAAATTGAGCCGCTGGATTTATTTTCTAAAAAACTGGATTTATTTTCTAAAAAAGAGGTGCAAAAATGGCCCAACCTGACGAGAAAACCGACGAAAACGGGACCGACGAGGCCCTGGCCGAGCAGATCGACACGATCCGCCGCCAACTGCACGAGGCCCTGGCCGCTTGTCAGGACGCCCCCCAGGTCGCCCGCGCCCAAGTCGAAGCCCAGACCGAAGCCCTGGCCGCCGACAAGCTGAGCCAAGCCCTGGTCTGCTTTGAAACCGCTTTACGAGCGAGCCAGTCCCACGATTGGACGTTAAACGCAACACGGAACACCGACGCGGATCTGGAAGCCCTGAAAGAATCCTGGACGCAGAACGAGGAAGCCGACGCCGAGCGGTCCGCTTGCGAAGGGCGCCTGGAGGACGCGGACGGCCTGGCCGACGCGATGGCCGGGGTGCTCTCTTCGCGCAGGCTAGCCGAAGCCGCCGACGAAGCCCGGGCCGCCCTGGAAAAATGCAACGCCGAGCGCCGCGCATGGAACGAATGGGGGGAGGGAACTGCGAAAGCGTACTTCTCCGCCCTGGAAAACCCGGACGAGCAAAACCACCCGGCCGCGGTCAGACTGGACGAGGCCCGGACCGAACTGGTCAAGGCCCTTAGCGGGGCTCACGTCACCGCCAGGCTGAGCTACGAGGAGGCGAAGGTCCGCCAAACCCAGGCCCTGGCCGCCGCCGCCGAGGTTGCCGAGCATGATAAGGCTATCAAGCGGCTATCCACCGCCGCCCACGCCCTGGCCGCCCTGACCCGGCAGTGAAGGGGGAAGCCGTGAGCTTGTCCGTCCATCCATGTTTGTGATCCCAGTTGACCTGCCTCAGGGACCGGATTGAAACAAACCGAATTATTGCCCCTGCACCTGGTAACGATGCCGCGCAACGGCGCCCCGGCCTGCTGCCTGGTGCCTGGTGTAGCGTGCTGGCATGTCGCTACCTTGCCACCGGCCTGCCTGCTGTAGCTCTACCAGGGACGCCCCCGAGGCCGCCAAGTCTTGCGCCGTCCCGACCCGGAACGAATGACCGGAGACGTTACCCTCTATTCCGCAAGCCCTGGCCCTGGCCCTGGCCCGTATCAGATCCCGAACACCCCTAACGCTGATCCTATCGGCGCGCATATGATCCCCCCGGCGCATAGACCGGAACAAGGCGCCCTGTGTGATCCCGGCCCGCTGCATGTAGAGTTTCAGAGCGCCCACCGTAGGCCGTCCCAGGAACAAGACGGCGCCCTTACCCTCTTGGTCTGTCTTGCTGGTGGGGATGGTCAAGCGGCCCGTCCCGTCCTGCTCAAAGTCAAGGTGCTCCACGTCGATAGCGACCGCTTCGCCAATCCTGAGTAAGCCGTCTGACATGGTGCGCATTAAAGCCTCATCCCTGGCCGCACACAAGGTGTCCTCGTGCTCACAGGAAAGGGCCAGCTTGATAACGTCCAGATATTGGACGCCCTGCACCTGGCCACGGCCGCGATCTTTCCCGGCCCGCCGTATCCCGGCCAGTGTCCTTTCCGTTACAGGGCCGACCATCGCGGCCGCGCCGTGTAACTTTGCCTGAAAGCGGAGCGCCTGCACGACTTGGGCCGCGCTGGCTGGCGCCGCGCCCCCCGCATGTCTTTCACTCAGGTAATCCGCCAACAGGGTATCTGTGAGGCCCTGGCCCTGCAACCAGGTTTCCAACTGGCGCAAGGCGAGGCTGTAGACGCGCCGGGTGGCAGGGCTGATACTGGCGTCCATCAGTTTCCGGGTTTCGACACTCACCGGCGCCAGACCCGGCGCGCCTTGAACGACTGGGGCGCCGTTGCCCGGCCCGGCGCTGGTGATTACTTCGGATGTGCTCATAGTGGATCCTCGCTTGTGGAAGATGGAAAGGGAAAGGCCGGAACCTAGTCAAGGTCCCGGCCCATCGATTAGCCCCAGACCTGAGCAGCTTGAGCGGCTACATCGCAAGCAGGCCCGTTACTCTCCTTGCCCTTGCGGCGGCCGGAGCACCTGGCAGAAGGGCCTCCCACTCGCTACGACGGGCTTGGCCGCCGGTTGGGTCGGTAGGGTGTAGGGGTCAGCCTGGGTCACGTCCACTCGGTAGCCGATGTCGGCCAGGGATTGGATCGTGATCCGAGAGAGGGATTGACCCTGGCCGAGGGGGGGCCAGGTACTCATCAACTCATTACCAAAAACGGTCTCGCGCCAATGGCTATCCAACCCGCCCTTCGCCGGATCGTTTTCGACGGGCACGCGGTTGCCACGGTACGACCCACCCCCGGCCCAGTGGAACGCGGCCCGAGCCCCAACCCCGGCAAAATAGGTGTCGCGGTAGGGCGTCTCGCGTGGGACAACCCTAGAAGGCCTAATTCGTTCCACATCCACCCGGCAAAGCCGAGACAGTGGGCCAACTCGTGTTCAATCGTGGACAACAAGCCGCCATTGTACAAGTAGGCTGCTTCGAGGAGATCCTCATGGATTTCCAGACTGGCCAGGATCGGTAAGGAGGAACCGGTTCGGGGCCAGAAGGCGCCACCCTTACCCCACGGTTTGTCTGGGCCGGACAGGGGCCGACCTACAAACACCCGCAGGTCGTCTACTTCGTCCTCTACTCTCAGGGCGCCCAAGTTGGCGTCCCCGTCCCAGGCGTCCCACCAATCCTGGTGCTCTCGGCTATCGAAGGTCTCGCCCGGTTGGCTCAGGTCCACATCCGGTATATCCTCCGCGATAACGGCCTCCCAGCGCCGGGCCGCTTGTTCAAAAACGCCCCTTTGCTCTTTTGTAAACACGGCCGGATCCACAAACACCAACTCGATGTTAAAGGCCGGTTCCTCGGCCAAGGCGGCCACCTCAAAGAGGAGGGTATCGATCCGGGTCCCGGAGCCAGTCTCTACCACCAAAACGGCCGGGCCGGCCTGACAAGCGGCCAGATACACGGGCCGGTCGGCTCGAACCGTCCGGTAATCGTTCCACTCGGCCCCGTTGCCGCAATAATCATACGAAGGTGGGCTCGACCCAGTGGCAATTTCCAGGACCCGGGCGCGGGGCCAGATCAGCCGGATTGACCCGCACGCGGACGGGGTTCAGGTCGGATAGGTTGATCGATACGTGAAAGGGCTTCCAGTCGCCGAAGGGGGGAAAATCCGTCGCGCCGGGGTCTGGGGCGACCGTAGCCGAGACCACAAACTTGGCCGCGGGGGGCCTGGCAGGGCCGGTGGGTCCGGCCCGGTCCGGCTGACACGACCAGAGCAAGACAGAAACGAGCGCGCATACGACGGCTAGGATAGGAACCCGCATGGGAGGGACCTCCGTGCGAGGGGGGAAGGGAGACGGTATCCGGCAGGGGTTGCCGGGCCGTCATGAGGCCAGACGTTATTGGGCTGTTGTATTGAGCAGAAAACCCGACATACGGATCCTGCCGAAGAGAGACGCCCTAAATTTTCTGTGCGCCGTGGGCTATTATTTTTGAGTCTTCCGGGTAACTGTTGCCGATACAGCAGTTACCCTTTTTAATGATTGCTTAGCTTCTGTTATATAATACTTATGGGCAGTTATTAGACAGGATGCAAGGCTTACTTTACTTCCCTAAAAGCTTTATTTACGACATCTTTGACAGGGTTCGTATTGGTTTTTATTTTTATTTTAAAGGGGAGATCCCCAAATACTGTCATAGAGAAAGGCTTACAACATGGACACGAAACAGGACAATGGCGGGCGGCGCACCTATCGACGGGCGGTCTCGGTCAAGCTGGCCCCGGACCTGCTGGAGGACCTAGAACGGGACGCCGACCGACATGGCTTGGCCTTGGCGGAAGTTTTGCCCAGTGTATCGGGGCGGGTTTTCCCTCTGTACGCGACCGTTTGAGGAAACAGGCACAGCGGGCCGCAAAACACCCGGACAAAGGCCGGGACAAGAGCCAAGAAAAGGGCCAAGCACCGGCTCGGCGGCCTTGAGGGCCACCAGGTAGCGCGGTCTTGACATAGATACTCTACATGACCAAAAAATCAAGAAGCGTGTCCCCCATTTCTTGGACGAGGAGTCTCAATGTTTGGCAACCATGGCCCGTAACCACTCCAACGTCGTTTATACGCGCCGCCGCATTGTGTTCGGCTGGTACGGCGGGAAGTTCTCTCACCTCAAATTCGACTACTTGCGCCCCGTGCTACAGCAGGCCCTCGAAGCCCAAGGCCAGCCCGTCAGATGCCGCGCACCGGTTGGCACCTGGCCTTGGCCGCCCTGGAGCGATCAAGTGAGCTGCTGGCCGTTCCCCCCCCCGTGCATTATTGCAGATCGTAAGGCTTGACCGGAGACGAAAAACGCCGCTCAGGGCCGTTTAAGGACCGCCCCACAGATTGAAACATCCCGGAGAAAGGAGCCCCACCTATGACCACGGGCAACAAGAAAAGCAACAAGAAAATCGCCGACTTTGTGGAGCGGAACGAAACCCCGCCGACATCCCACGACAAGCCGGATCTGGACTTGATGAAATTTCAACCGATTGCCATTGCCACCGAGGACCCGGACGGGCAGGAAGAAAACGGGAAGAAGGAAGACGCGGCCCGGGCCCAGGGTGCCGACCGCCGACCGCGTCCTGGCCGCCAGCGCCGCCCACGTTCGCCCCAGACGGAACCGGCCGCGCCTGAAAAAGAGGCCCTGGAAACCGCCTTACTGCACAGTGTCAAGGAGCGCAGAGCGCACGAAGCCCCGGCCGCATGGATAGCCCTGGCGCGCCTGGCATGGTACCACAAGCACGGGAAAGATTGCCCCCTCAAGCAGCAAACCACCGAGGCCACCCTGGGCGAACACTCTGACCTATGGTCTAACCTATGGTCGAAGCCGGGCACGTGGTCGAAGCCGGGCGTGCCGCTGGTGGGCGAGACCGGCGCCCCCCTCCCGTTGGCGGTTGCCTGCTCAAGGCCGACCTTATGGCCCTGGTACGCGAGCGGCTGGACGCCCTGGTTGAAACGCTATCCGAGCAGGAACGCCGCGAGGCTCAGGCCGCGGTAGCCCTGTATCGGGAGCATCACCCAGACGGAAGGGGGCTGAACCTCGAGCAAGCCCTAAAAGTAAAAGGCCCCATGATCCCCCCTGGTGGCACCTGGTACGTCGTCAAACCCCGTGGGAACCCGACGAGGGAACCAAACTGGCGCATTAGCCTACACTACATCCCGCCCAGAGAAGAGGGATACATCCATTGATGATTACTCTACTCATATATTTTCGTTTTCATCCAAACCTGGAGGTTTATTATGAACAAAATGATCGGGATTTTCGCAGCACTGTATTGCGCATTCATGCTCTTCCCCATTGAAGAGGCAGCGGCGCAAGTCAATGGTGGAGGAGATGTGCTGAACGAAGTCCCTATTTGGCCGGTTCCGGCTGAAATGACCCTGGAGGAATACACCGACGCCAATCGCAGACTGGGCGTCGGCCTGGCTTTGATGTCCGTGCCGCTCCCCGGAGCGTTGCATTTTTATGCCGGTGAAAGCAGAGAAGGGTGGATGCATGTCGGTGCCGCGGTACTGGGGGGCGCTTCCATTGTACTCGGCGCAGCTATGATCGACGAGAAGGAGAATGCCTGGGAAAAAACGGACTTTGAAATCGTCGACGTAACAGGAGAAACCGGTAAGGTAGAGCGATATGAAAAAATACCTATCGAGGAACAAGGAGGAGTGTTTACCTACCGGCTGCAAAGGCTCGATCGCAAAACCGAGGGGGCCGGGGCTGCATTCGTAGCCCTGGGAGTGGGTTTGCTAGTGGGGCAATTACTGCACGACTGGATCGACGGCATAAAGACGATTGAGCGCAAGAGGGACGCGGTGAGGTATAAATATGGTAAATCCTCGGGCTATGGGTTGAGCGTGAATCCCAATATCGAGCGGGGTAGCCTCGGGGCGAAGCTTTCGTTGCGTTTTTGATCCGCCGCTTCCACTTGACGAACCATGTTGTCGCCCTGAAATTTTCCAAAATGAAACTGGCGTTCGAATAGTCCGGTTTGTCCAAAAACTGCTCCCGCATTTCCCCAAGCCACAGCACAGGCTCGACCAGATCGGCTTGCCCGGCGTGAAGAGCGAGTCGTCGGCCCTCAGTACACAATCAACCCACTTCTGCGCGGCTACGTAAACCTTCTCTACACAGTCTCCTGTCTTTCTGCTACCCATCGTTCTCCTCTACTCACCAGGGTATCGAACTACAGGGATAGGGATTGCCCGTCCATGATCACTCGGCGACCACCGGCCTTTGGCCGAGGGGCGGCCGGCGATCCTCGCGGTCAATCCGGCAGAGCGGGGCGCATACTCACGGACGCCCGGCCGCTTTCAGACCGCCCCAGGTAGTTTGGGCGACAGCGCTAGAGGGATCAATGCGCTGGTATTCCAGGGTGTCGACCCCCTCCTCCGTGGTAGTAGTGATGAACAGGGTGTCGCCCTCGATGGCCCAAGCCACCCCCACCCCGGAGAACTCGGCGAGAAACTGCTCCTCGTCCATTCCGGCGAGGAACTCGTTGACGAAGTTCTGCTCGAACGCCGGGTAGTCCGCTTCGGAGATTCCGAGCAGATCCGCTGCAACACGGGCCAGGGCGCGGGCGACCTCGGCGAGGACCTCGAAGAAGTCCCGGCCGTCAACGAGTATTTCCGCCTCGGCGATATCAACCAAGAGACTGTCGCCGGCGACCTGGTAGGTGCCGGTGCCCTGGACGGTGACCTTCTCTACGGGTATTTCCGCGGCTTCGACAACGGACTGGAAGCCTTCTCCCAGCTTGATGACCTGGTTGAGCTCAAAGGCGCCATCCGCCTCGAAGGTCAGGCGCATGGTAACCGCGTTGCCTTCCTCGTCCACGAAGCTCCCCTCCCAGGTGCCGTGGAGGGCCTCTTCCTGGGCGGAGAGCGGAAGGACGAGTACACAGAGGAACAGGATAGACGACAGAATCTGGCGCATGAGGGTCTCCATTTTAGGGGTAAAGGGTTGCAAGTGCGCCGGAACAGCACTCGCCACAAATTGGAAAAGGATGTCCGGCGGCAAACTCGGCACAACTGAAGGCACTGATCTGTCAGAAGCGGTACTTCAGGGTGACGTCCACCGCCCGGTAGCCGGGGCCGCCGCACAACGACAAACGAGGAATCCTTTTTTCCTTTTTCCTTTTTGCTTTTACTTTTTTGCTTGGTATTTTATTAATATGTATTAATATCAATGTACGACCTTTTTGTCAAGTCCGCGCCGGAAAAATTCTGGTCAAGACCGCAAGGCAGGGTAAAAGGGGCCGACGATCAGCAGCTTGAACCGCAGCCGGGTGAAAAATCCGGGCGCTGAACGGGTCGCCGCCGGTGAACTGCTTGATGCGGCTCTCGGCTCAGGCGAGGCCGGGTCGCAGGTGTAGACGATCCTGGGTAGTGTCCCTATTGGGCATGTGAAAAGTCGGTAACTCATTGGGCGACAATAAACTATCGGAAGACTAAAACCGCCGCTGGCATCGCCCAATGGCGGCCCGTACGAGGTTTTTTGGATAAGGGAGGAATTTATGCTGAACTGTCGTTTGCTCCACTTGTTGGTTGCAGCGGGCTGTGTGGCTCTTTCAGGGGCGAACACCGCGCGAGCCACTTCGGGCAAAATTTCCGGGATGGTGACCGATGCCGTCTCCGGCGATGCCCTGCCTAGTGCCAACGTCTTCATGGTAGAGACCGAAATCGGTACTTCCACGGATTCCAAAGGGCACTTCTTTCTGCTCAATGTCGCCCCTGGCCTCTACACCCTCAAAATCACCTACATAGGTTATCAGTCCCTCACCGTGGAGGGAGTGCGCGTTTCCACCGGCCTCACCACGGATCTCGAGTTTGTCCTCAGCAGCGAAGCCATCGAGGTCGAGGAGCTGGTAATCAAAGCCGAGCGCCCCATCATCGACAAAAATGCCACCAATGCGGTGCGCATCGTCGGGGGCGAAGACCTCGAGATCCTGCCCGGGCGAGGGGTTGCCCAGGTGGTCAATCTGCAGCCCGGCGTGGTCCTGGACGAGGGGGCGCTGCACGTCCGCGGTTCCCGCTCCGACGAGATCGGCTACTATGTCGATGGGACCAGCGTGCGCAACCCGGTTACGGGCGGTGTGGCCGTCGGCCTGATCGACGAGGCCCTGCAAGAGATTCAGCTGCAGGCCGGTGGCTTCAATGCCGAATACGGGGGCGCCAACGCCGGTATCATCCTGCAGGAATTGCTCACTGGCTCGCCCGATTGGCGGATCGGCTTGCTGAGCGAGACGGATAATTTCACCTCCGCGTACAAAAAGCGCTTTGGCACCTATTCCTACGGCTATTCCAACCAGGTCATTACGCTGAGCGGTCCGGTGGCCGGCAACAAGAAAGTCCGGGCTTTCCTGGCCGGGCAGCGCCGGGTGCAGGATTTCCAGCCTTCCTATTGGGATGGCTTCCAGTTCGACGACCTGGTCGACTCGGGAGATCGCGGCGGACGGAGCCACTGGGCCGAGGACGCCGACGGCCATGCTGTGCCGGATACCGTGGATCTGAATCTGCAACCGGGCAACATTGACCATACGAGCCGAGAGCGCCTTGACTTCAACGGCACCCTGCTGTTCAACCTGCAGCCCTTCCAACTGCGCCTCACCGGCCTCTATTCCACCGAGGATCTGGAACTCAACCCCACCCCCATCCGCAACATGCTCAACACGGCGCGCCTGCCCGAACTGGAGCGAGTGTCGGGCTTGCTCAATATCAAGGGCACCCACTTTCTCAGTCCCAAAATGTTCTACGAGGTGAACGTCAGTCTTTACAGCCAGGGCCGCGAGATCTTCGACCCGGTCTTTAGAGACAACTTCATGCTCTATAACGACAGCCTGGCCGTGGCCCAGGCCAACCCCGATTTCACGCCGTATTCCACCCAGGGCGTGGCGCCGCGCAACTACGATTTGAACGGCTTTCCCTTTGCCCGGCCGGGCACGCCGGTGTGGCCGTCAAACGGTACGTCCCGGTCCAGTCTTTACGCCGAGGAGAAGGACAGCTACTACGGCCTTGGCGGCAGTCTGACCCGTCAGACCGATGTGCACGAGCACAAGCTGGGCTTCGACATTCAGCGCTGGACCTCGCGGCGCTATGGAATCGCCCTGAACTCGATCCGCAATGCCATCCGCAATACCTACCCCAAGCTGGATTCGGTCTACGTTGATTACTACGCCGGGGAGATCGCCGACGACGAGGTAATGGACGCGCTCATCGCCAAGGCCGAGACCCTGGACGACGACGAGGGCAGTCTGGATGATTTTGCCGCCCTGATCCGCAACACCAGTCGGACCGACTACTTCGGCTTTGACGCCTTTGGGCGCCCGGACGAAGGCACCGGGCTCGAGGCGCCGCGCAATCCGGTGCTGGCTTCGGCCTTTATCCAGGACAAGATCGAGTACAAGGATCTCATCGTGAACGCCGGGCTGCGCTGGGATTACTTCGATGTCGATAGTTTCCGCTTCAAGGATCCAGCGGCGCCCGTGCGCAACGATTCGCTCTTCACCATCGATCTCAATTCGATGGAAAAGACCCGCACCTTCCACGAGATCAGCCCGCGGCTCGGGTTCTCGTTCCCGGTGTCGGATGTGACGGTTTTCCACGTCCAGTACGGCCGCTTTTCGCAGATGCCGGCCATGCGCTCCATGTTCACCGGCGGGGCGCGGTTGGCCCTGGAACTGGGCGGCCAGAACTTCATCCCTACCCCCACTGCCTTTGACATTGAGCCGATCCGCACCACCCAGTACGAAATTGGCTTTGAGCGTCAGTTCACTGCAATGGCCTCCTTCGACATCACCGGCTTCTACCGCGACGTCAAGGGTCAGTTGCAGCTGCAGCGCCAGGATATTTCGGCCAATGCGCGGAACGCCAACGCGTACAACTTTTTGCAGAACGGGGATTTCGCCACTACCAAGGGCGTGGAATTCGTCTTCAAGTTGCGCCGCGTAAACCGCTTGCGCACCGAATTCAACTATACGCTGTCGGATGCGCGCGGCACTGGGTCGTCGACCAATTCGGCCGTTTCCGGGGTCGAGAACAACACCAACCTGCCGACGATCATCTCGCCGCTGGATTTCAACGAGACGCATCGGGGCAACCTCTTTCTCGACTACCGCTTCGCCCACAACGAGGGCGGCGCCATCCTGAAAAACTCAGGGGCCAACCTGCTGATGAAGTTCAGCAGCGGCCACAACTTCACCCTGTTCGGCGGCTCCATTGGCCAGCGCGGACCCGAGGAAGGCGGCATTTTGGCCAGCGACGACCCGCGCTCGCGCAGGCCCGCGGAAAGCATCAACCTATCTTCGACGCCCTGGAGCTTTGAGGTCGATCTGAAAGTGGACAAAGGTTTCGATCTGTTCGGCGCCAACGCCCAGGTCTACCTCTACGTCTATAACCTGTTCGACCGCAAGAACGCAATCAACGTGTACGGCCGCACCGGCAACGCCGAGGACGACGGCTTCCTCACCAACCCGGATCTGAGCAGCCAGATCGTCGAGGCCAGTGGCGGCTCGACTTACCGGCAGCTGTACGAGGCCATTAACCTGGCCAACCGGCAGCACTACTGGTTCAACGAAGGCGGCGATATTTTGGGCGATCCGCGCCAGATCCGCTTTGGCGTCAAACTGGGCCTCTAGGATACGGAGGGAAAAGACGCTATGAAGAAATTCATCACTTATCTGGCGGCCGCAGGGCTTTTGCTGGGCGCGTCCGCCCCGGCCGCAAGCCGCAGCGCGGACAGCGCCGCCAGGGCCGCGCAGGCCAATTTTGGCGAGCGCGCCTTGATCAACATCAATAACATGTCCATGTGGTTCAAGCGCGACGGCTGGTCCGGGCGCAACCCCCTCAACGACAATTCGGGTGTGACCTTTCCGCGCTCCACCGACCAGGTCATCTTTCAGGACGGCTTGATCTGGGGCGGTATTGTCAAGGACGGCGATCCGCAGGACTTGCGCGTCGGCGGCCAGACCTACGAGATTGGCACTGTGCCCGGCCGCATCGTCTCCAAAGGCGTGGCCGAAGATCCGGCCGATCCGAGCGTGCGCATCTACCGCATCCGCCGGGATTACCAGACGGCTGATCTGCGCCTCGATGCCTCCGAGAGTCTGGGGATTGGGCTGAGTGCGGTGACCGACAGCGACGTCGAGGAGTTGCGCGCCCAGTACGAGCGCGACTGGCGCGAATGGCCCTGGGAGAAGGGAGCCCCGTACTACGACAACGACGGCAACGGCTCGTACGACCCGGATGTGGACGAACCAGGGGTGGCCGGGGCCGACCAGGTGGCCTGGTTCGCGGTCAACGACCTCGATGTGGGGGCCGCTCAATCGCTCTACGGTTCCAAGCCCATTGGTCTGGAAGCGCAGATGCTGTTTTGGGGCTATGCCCGCACCGACGCCCTGGGCGATGTGATCTTCAAGAAGTACACCGTCATTTACAAGGGGACCAGCGCCACCCCGGACACGGCCCGCATTGAGGATATGTACTTTGCCCAGTGGTCCGACCCCGACCTGGGCGACTTTGGCGACGACTTTGCCGGGGCCGACATTGATTTGAGCCTGGGGTACGTGTATAACTCGATCGACGACGACTCCCACTACGTGCCCTTTGGGCTGGCCCCGCCGGCGGCTGGGTACGATTTCCTCCAGGGTCCCATCGTGCCGGTCTTCCAAAAGGACGAAAATGGCGATACCCTGCTGGACGAGGACGGCGAGCCCGTCCTCGATGAGAGTTCGGAAGCCATTTTCAATTTTGGCCGGCGACCCGGCTTCCGCAATCTGCCCATGACTTCGTTTGTGTACTTTGCCGCGGGTTCGGCCATTAGCGACCCGGAGTTGGGCGAGTACATCGGCACCCAGGAATGGTACAATCTGCTGCGCGGTTTCCAGCCCCAGCCCGACATCAACAACCCGGTGCCCTACACCAACCCCCTGACCGGCGAGGACACCTTCTTCACCCTCGACGGCGATCCGACCACGGCCCAGGGCTGGAACGACGGCATCCCGCTGCCTGCGGGCGATCGGCGCATCGTGCTCAATACCGGCCCCTTTGAGATGGCTTTGGGCGATACCCAGGAAGTGGTGGTCGCGCTGCTGGGCGGCATTTCGACGGATCGCCTGCGCAGCGTCTCCAAGCTCAAGTTCAGCGATCAGTTCGTGCAGGACGCGTACAACAGCTTTTTCGCGGTGCCCAAGCCGCCGGTTGGTCCCGACGTGCGGGCTTCCCAACTGGACCAGACGGTTTTGCTCGACTGGGGCTGGAACGGGGCCATTATCGAGCAGACCGAGGGCGACGACGGTTCGGGTTTTGTCTTTGAAGGGTACAATCTCTACCAGTTCCCTTCGGCCGAGGCCACCCTGGACCAGGGCGAGCGCCTGGGTACCTTTGATGTGGAGAACGGGGTCACGGCCGTCCTGGGCATTGATCTGGACGACGCTTCGGGCGTCATCCTGGAGGTGCCTTTGCAGGTCGGTTCCGACTTTGGAGTGCGGCGGACGGTCCGGTTGACCCAGGACGCCCTTCGCGGCGGCCCCCTGGTCAACGGCCAGGAATACTATTTCGCGGTCACCGCGTACAGCCGCAATACCGCGGAAGGCGCGGCGGTGACAACGCTGGAAAGCACGCCCAGAACGCTCATTTGCGTGCCGCAGACGCCGCCTTTGGGCACGCGCTACCAGAGCGAAGCGGGTGAATCGATCGACACTGAGCACGCCTCGGGCGTCAGCGATGGCTCGGTGGGGGTCGCGGTGGTCGATCCGACCCGCACCACGGGCGACGGGTACCAGGTGGAATTCGTCGAGATAGTAGTGGACGAAGAGACCGGAGAGACAGCGACCGCCTGGCAGTTGCGCAACAACACCCGGAACGAGGTAGTGGTCGGGGCCCAGACCGACCAGTCGGGTACTGCGCTCTACGTCCCCAGCGAGGGCTTCGATATCCAGGTCTCGGGGCCGCCGCCGGGCATGAAGGACTGGGACATCCCCACGGGCGAGCGCTGGTTCACCTGGGCCGGTAGCGAGTGGGGCGCCGAAGGCTTCGGGGGCGCCATGACCGGCGATCCGAACCACGAGTGGTTTGCGCCGACTACCCTGACGCCGGACCGGCTGCGCACGGTGGAATTGCGCTTCACCAGCGTCGACGAAGCGGATGGCGAAAACCAGTACAAACCCCTCGACCTCGACAACGAGAACGTGTCCTACGCCTACCGCTATCTCCGCGGGGCCGGCGCCGATCCGCCCGCTCCGGGAGACCTGACCACCACGCAGAATGGATGGGATTTCAGCAACTATATCATAAACACCGAAGGCCCTGGGGTTTACGTATACCAGGACCGCGTGCCCATCGCCCTGTCGGCCTGGGACGTGGAGAGCGAACCGCCGCGGCGGCTCGAAGTGGCCTTTTTGGAGAACAACCAGCCCGGTGGCTTGGTCAACGGCGCGTACGGGCCGGCTTTTTACAATGCGGTGAGCAATCTCGCGAGTAGCGGGCCGCGGGAGTGGCTGTTCATCTTCGACCTCGAGTACACCGATCCGAACCAGGGCCAGAACAGCGATATCCTGCTGCGCAACGGCTTGATTCGCAACGCCGACAGCGAGGATAACCTGCCCTTCATGTGGATCATCTTCGCGGCCCGGCGCCAGGAAGACCGCTTTCCGCAGGACGGGGACTCCTTCCTGCTGATCGCCAACCACGTCAATACCCCGGCTGATGTCTTCAGCTTTGAGGTGCCGGGCACCCTGTTCGATCCCGACAGCCTGAAAGTGGATGTCGCGCTCATCAATGTCTTCCCCAACCCTTACTACGGGGTCAACGAGGCCGAGACTTCTCCCTTCAACCACTTCGTGACCTTCAGCCACTTGCCGCAGAAAGCCACGATCCGGCTCTACGACTTGGCCGGCAATTTGGTGCGGACCCTGGAAAAGGACGACGGCGACCAGTTCGCGCGCTGGGATCTGAGCAACCACAACGAGCTGCCAGTGGCCAGCGGCATCTACTTGGCCCATATCGAATTGCCCGATATCGGCAAGGATCGGGTCTTAAAGGTGGTAGTCCTGCAGGAGCAGCAATTCCTGGAGAACTACTAAGTCTGCGCTGAACCAGACATTAAAGAGGAGATCTACCCATGATTCGGATTGACAAGCGCGCATGGCTCGTCTTGGCGGCGTGTCTCGTCTGGGGCGATGCGCAGGTACACGCAGCCGGCCGCAACCGGGTCGGCACGGCCGCGGCGCCCGAACTGCTCATTCCGGTGGGGGCCCGCGACATGGCTTTGGGCGGCGCTTCCATCGCCACGACTTCGGGCATTGAATCGCTGTACTGGAATCCGGCGGGTTTGTCCCGGTCCGCCAATAATGTCGATTTGATGGTATCGACCATGGATTATATCGCCGGCATCCGGGTCAATTACGCGGCTCTGGGCAGCGTTTTCCCATCTTTCGGCAATTTGGCCCTGAGCATCAAGTCGCTGGACCTAGGCGATATTCCCATCACCACCGAGACCCAGCCCGACGGGACGGGGGGTACCCTCAAGCCCATCTTCCTGACGTTGGGCGTCCACTACGGCCGCAATCTGACCGACCGCATCAGTTTGGGCACGACGGCGCACTACGTAACTAACCGGATTGACCGGGCCGAGGCGACGGGCCTGTCCTTCAGCGCCGGGCTGCAGTATTTCGACTTGGGCGATATCGAAGGCTTGGATCTGGGCGTAGTGGTCAAGCACATCGGCCAGCGGCTCAGGTACAAGGGCTCGGCCCTGTTGAACCGGGGGCAGCTCAACTCGCTGCGCCGCGCTCCTTCTTTCTATAATATCCAGGCGAGTTCGGCCGATCTGCCTTCGACCTTTGAACTGGGTCTGGCCTATAAATATCCAGTGCAGGAGCTGGGCGAGCTCAATTTCAGTTCGGTCTTCGAGCACCAGAATTACAGCTACGACCAGTACAAGATGGGCGTCGAGTACATGTACAACGACTTCCTGGCCTTGCGCGGCGGCTTCGACTACGCCGCCGGCGCTGTGGACGACACCTACTTGTTCGGCAGCAGCTTTGGCCTGGGGTTGAATTTCGCCTCCAGCGGCAAGACCCGAGCCCGCTTGGACTACGCCTACAGCAGTGTCGATCGCTTTGACGCGCTCAACACCTTTACTTTCCAGGTGGGTTTCTAAACCGACACCCACAGGGTTGGCGCCAGCACCACCCTGATAGACCATGCCCATCAGCATTTCATCTACTTCGCCGGCCTCCACTTGACTCTCGGCGGCAGGGTCCTTGAGCGCACCGCCAAAACGGCCCGTGGCCGTGCGCTGACTACGACTGGATCTGCCATGGTTCCAGCATCCAACCACTCTATGAAATCCCACACCTCATCTACCATATCGACATCCATCACTCCTCCTCAAACCCCTGACTAGTAAACTTCAGCGCCCGACCATTCTCGGCAACAATCCGAACAACCCCCTCGGGAACACCGGAAGCCACTTCGGCTTCAATCTCCAGCGTCACTTTAATATGCGCCCCGACTAAACCTGCTAGGTGGGAAATCACTTCTTCAGCAATCTGGCCGGCATCGCGCCCCACGCGATTGGCATCGAGCTCAACGGAGCCATAAAACCGCTTGAGCCGTTTTGCGGTTGCAGGGGGTTGCGCTAAAATAACAGGGGCATCGGGGCCGGCAAGAGCAGCGGATTCTTATCCCCTTTTTCCCACAGGCTATGAATGACCGCCGCCATGAGGCGCAGCACATCGCCCGGACTGGTCGCCCGGGCATCGTCTTGGGCAATTTTGTCGAAGGCCTTTTTACCCCCCAACTGCCAGATTAGACTTCATATTGATTGTGAAAAGCCCCTTTGATGCTCCCTTGATCTTCCGTTCGAGCTGCTTTAGTTCCGGGGCAAGTGCAACATTCGTAGCTACCGCCGCCACATGATCGCTCTGCGCTTGGGTAAGCCAACATTGCTGTCCCTTGTAGCCACAGTAAGGACAGTACGAAACAGGTTCTTGGCTTCCTTCGCCAAATATGACTTTGAATCGCTGTTGGCAAGACGGACATTCCTGCGAAAGGAAGCCGTCGGTATCGGCGGGAAAATTTACCTTCAATTCGTTCTCCTTAACCTTCTCCGAACAGCCCGCCTTGCTCGGGCGGTGCATCCTGCCGCGCCAGGCGCGCGATTCCCGGCCAACTCTGGACCAAGGCATTGTAGGACAGCGCTTCCGCGGCGCGGCTTTTGCGCTCGCAGACGGTGTAGAGGCGGTAGGCCAGTTCGCGGGCGGTCTCGGCGACGCCGCCGAGTTGCCTGACGAGCCGTGCGGCCCCGGTCTCGCCGCCCGATTCCAGAAGACGCACGAGGTGGTGGACCACCTCCCACACGGTGAGCCGGGCGTCGGTCGCTGGGTCCCAGTCGTCGGCCAATTCGTCCGGGCGCAGCAGGCGCACCTTGCCCGCGCTGGAGGCGAGGATGCCGCCCTCGACGATGCCGGCGATGCTGGTGTTCTTCGCCGTGGACAGGGTTTCGGCCACGCCGTACTCGCCCTCGTCGAAGCCCTGCTGCTCGAACCATGCCAAAGCCCAGCGGCTGTCGGCGTCAAAGTCGCCTTCCTGCTCGGCCAGCACTTCGTCGAGTATCTGGTTAATGAGCGCCAGGGCCTCGCGCACCGAGACCGGCTTGCCCTTGGCGTCGAGCACCTTAGCGTAGCGGGTGAACACCGCCATGCCGGGACCGATGGCGGCCTGGGTGAGATCAACCGGGGCGATGTTACCGGCTTGCAGGCGGGCGAGGGCAGCGGGAAGCTCGTCCCTCAACGCGGCAACGAATTCGCGGCGGGTGGCCAGCGACGCGCCGGCAGGGCGCTGCCGGCAGACGAGGACGATGGAGGAGGCCAGAGCGTTGGTATCCATGCCAATCATGCGGTTGCCGAGCTCGGTGCGCATCGGCCAAGTGCCTGTGACGGCGAAGCCCGACTGGATCACCGCAGCCAGGAAAGTCTCCCAGCCGGTGCTGAAAATCCCGGAGTTTCCTTTGGTCGCGGACTGCTTGAAGGCGTAGTAGATGGAGACCGGGAAGCCGGGGTGCGCTTGCTCGGCAAGGCGGCGCATCGCTTGGCCCATGCCGTCGAGAAAGAAGGTCTCCGCTTTGTCCTTGCTGCCGTGTCGATAAGGCGTTGCGACCAGTTCTTCGGCCTTCGGTACAGCCACCGTGGCAAAGAGGTCGGGAAAGATTGGCCTGAGCGACCGACGCAGCCACACGTAAAAAAAATCTGACAGATCGGCGTAACCTATGTTGTCGTAATATGGAGGATCTGTAGAGATCAGCTTTCCCTTGCTAACAACCTGTATTTGGGCGCTATCTTGACGCACAGCACCCAGTCCATACGCAGGCATCTTATCGAGTGCCTTCGCCATGTTCCCAAGGCTTACCATGTAGTCGCCCGCAACGCTACCAAACACGTTGTTCTCGGCGAAGTCCCAAAGCATTGGAATCGCTTGCCGACCGAAGAGATTTCGCACCTGCGTTTTCGTGACTTCCCAGCGGCAGAGGGCATTGCATATGTCAGTTAGCCGACTGAGCGCGACTCCCAGATACACCCCCACCGCCTCGGTATACGCCGTCGCTCCCGCGCCTCCATCCCGCAGCGGCCGCTCGTCCTTGGGTAAATCGGCGTTGGTGGCATCCCGTTCGACGCGCTCCATCGCTTCCGCCACCAAGTCGGAGAAGGTGGTCAGGGCGACGAGTTGGCGAGGGGTGAAGAGGTCGGCCCACGTGAAGAAGCCGTATCCGCGACCGCTCACCAAGTCGCGTGTATCCCGGTTCATCGGTTGGTCTGGCTTCCACTCCGGTTCTGTTTGTCGGACAATTTCCTCGTGGTCCGGCGTCGGCGACAGATATACCCGGCCCCTGTCGCCTGCGGCCACGGTCGCCATCAGCCTTGCCCCCATGCGTCCGGCCATGCTTTCAGCCTTGATGTAGGGATCGTTGAGAACAGCACCGGACATCGCGCAGCGGAAGTTCGCGCCGCGTGCCAGCTTCGTCCCAGCCTTCGCCGCCTCCGCATCCTCCGGCTTTCCTACCTTCACCACAAACCGATACCCACGCCCCTCGATCACCGGCTCGACGTACGCCTCCTTCCCCTTCTTCGTCGAGAGCATAAAGGTGGAGGCCAGCGGCACCTCCACATCGGCAAACGCCGGATTCGGGCATTTCACCGTCCGTGCCCACAGCCAGGCGATCACCGTCAGCTTACGCCCTTGGTACTGCCTGAGATCGGGACGCTCCAGCACCATTTCCTCGGTGACCTCGGCATGGGGATACAGATGCCCGATGCGGCGCTCGGCTTCATCGCGCATCCACTGGCCATAGTAGCGCACATCCTCGGCCAGCCCCTGCGCCCCCTTCCATTCACGCTCAATCAGCCTCCTTTCCTCGCGGGACGCCGGATTCACCGGCGACTGACCGGCGAACTTAGGCGGGATCTCGATCATGGCCTTGTTGATGAGCACCGCCACTGGATTGAGGTCGCTGGCATGAGCCTCAAGCCCCAACCGCTGCGCTTCCAGCGGCAAGGTACCGCCGCCAGCAAACGGATCGTGAAAGGCCGGCAGCTCGTCCGGGTCGAACAGTTCGGCGGCACGCGGGTGATCGGCATGGTCGGCGCAGGTCCGCCGCCAGCTCTTGCGAATTTCGTCGCGGGCTTGCTGCAACACCCTCTCGTTAGTGGTGTTCTCCCAGAGGACCAGCTCTTTCAGGATGCCGAACAGCCGCTCGCGCTCCTTTTCCTGGTCGGCCTCCGTAGGGAACAGATCGGGGCTGGCCGACGGATCATCGACCATCTGGGCAAAGATCACCGCCCGCGCCACCGCCAACGGCCGCCGCGCCCACCACAGATGCAGCGTACTCGGGTGCCCATGCCGAATAGACTTCTCCCGCGCCGAGGCGGCGTTGATCGCGTCGAGGGGCAGGGCGACTTCAATGAGCTTTTTGCGGGTCATGTTTTTCCGGTAGCGAAGGGCACAGGCGACCCCGGTGCCGTCCAGTTCCTCGATTCTTAGGCCAAGCTTGAGCAAATTATCGCCCCCGTGGTTTTTTAATTCGCGTTCGTACAAAAGGTCCGGGACGGCAAACTTGAACGGGAGGAGGAAGCCAGCCTCCAGCAACGCCCCGCGCTCAAGATCAATCAGGATGGACGTGTCGGAGACCAGCACCTTCATTGGCTTCATCATACCCCAGGCCTGGCGGCTCCTCCATGCGCTGGTTCAGTCAACTAAAATACATAATTCCCCAACGTTGCCAAGGAACGGCTCCGTCTCTTACGACGGCTTTCGCGGAGCTTGGCGGCGGCCAATATCTTCGTCGGCCAGACCGAGGCCCCGCTGGTGGTGCGCCTGCAAGTCCTCGGCTAGCGTGTGGAGGATTTGCTCCAAGGTGCCATAGATATCTATATTGACACAGAACAACTAAAAGCAGGCTATCCAAGCTGCGAATCGATTCCTCCCCACACTCTTATACCCATGAGGAATCTCAATGCCGGCGCATCGCCTTCGCTTTTCGCCTCTTTTTCCCATCCTACTCTGGGTTGTCCTGCTCGGCGGGTCCAGTGGGGCCCAGTCCCAGGCCACCACCGGCGTAATCCGCGGCTCTGTCTGGGACCAGTTTGGCAACCCCATCGTCGAGGCCGCCATCGCGCTCAAGGAGACCCGGACCAACTACGAGCGCACCCTTACCTCGTCCGCTCTGGGGCTGTTCACCGCGACCTTGTTGCCCCTCGGTTTCTACGACGTGACGGTACAGGCGGCTGGACGGGCCGAAGTGCGGCAGACCGGGGTGCAGGTGCGAGTCGGCGAAACCGTGGAATTGATCGTCAAAATGGTGCCGCAGCTGGAGGAGATGGTCGTCGAGGCGGCCTTGCCCACGGTGAACATAACCCAGAGCGAGCCGGCCACGCGCCTGCCCGAAGAGGCGGTGCGGGACTTGCCCAACAATGGGCGCAACTTCCTCAACCTGACGCTGTTGACCCCGGGCGTGGCCATTGTCCAGGGCCCCGACGGCGACGAGCTCAGCATTGCCGGACAGCGCGGCATTCACAACAACATCTCGGTGGATGGCGCCGATTTCAACAATCCCTTCTTCGGCGAGCAGCGCGGCGGCCAGCGCCCGGCCTTCACCTTTAACTTGGACGCGGTGGAGGAAATGGTGGTGGTGCCCCAGGGGGCCAACGCCGAATTCGGTCGCTCCAGCGGCGGCTTTGTCAACGTCATCACCAAGTCGGGCACCAACCAATTGCACGGCTCGCTGCATTTCTTCGGCAAGAACGACGCCCTGTCGGGGACGGCCAGGCACGAGGGGTTGGAGCGCACGCCCGATTTCAGCCAGGGGCAGTTCGGCTTCACCTTGGGCGGGCCTCTGATAAAGGACAAGGCCTTTTTCTTCACCGCCTACGACCAGCAGGTTTTCAGAGACACCAGGCAGGACGATAGCGAGCGCATCGATGCCCGGCTGCGCACCTTCATGGACACGCAATTCAACGGGGCCCTGGCCGGCGACTACGGGCCCATCGACCGCACCAACGACGCCCGCGCTTTTCTCGCCAAGATCGATTACCACCTGTCGGATGAACACTACGCCACCTGCAAATACAATTACACCTGGTCCGAACAGGAAAACGGCACCTTTGATGTGGATTCGTGGACCCGTAGTGCCAATGCGGTCGAGAAGGACTGGTCACACGCCTTCAACGGCAGCCTGCTGTCGCTGCTGTCCGCCACCGCGACCAACGAGTTTCGCTTCCAAATCTCCCGCGAGGATCGCCCGCGTCCCTACAGAGGACCGCACAACCCCAACACCGGGCGGCCCTTCCCCGATACGGGCATGGATATCGTCCACGGCTACCGTTTTGGCCTGCCTTTCTTCATTCCGGTCGAGTACTACGACACCCGCATCCAGGTACTCGACAACATCTCCGTGGCCAGGGGCGATCACCTGATCAAAGCCGGGGTCGAGTGGAACCGGGTCGAATCGGTGCAGACCTTCATTGGTTTTGCCAATGGCCGCTACATCTTCAGCTCGGTGGACGGCTTTCTCAACTTCGTCGACCAAGGCAACGGCTACGTCGAATGCTCCGATGGCAGCACCAGCACTACCGGGGCCTGCCCCGACGGGACGGATATCACCGGCCCCGTCCTGTTCTATTTGCAGCAGTCCGGCGTCGGCGGCCTGATCGTGGAAGAAGCGGGCACGCAGGGTATCCCGCAGCACGAATTGGCCCTGTTTGTGCAGGATGGCTGGAAACCTTCGAACAAGCTGACGCTCAATTACGGGCTGCGCTGGGAGGCGCAGATTCAGCCCGATGTGATCACCGCTCCAGACGAGGTGTTCTTCGCCGATTTCATTGGCCAAACCACGACCAGCGAAACGGGCGCGTACGAGTTCCCCTCCAACGGCAAAATTCCCTCCGACTGGGATATGTTCCAGCCGCGGGTAGGGGTGGCCTACGATGTGCAGGGCGACAACAGGACCTTGGTGCGCGGCAGCGCCGGGATTTACTACGCCCGCATCCCGGGCTTGAACCTGGCCAGCACGCGCTCGACCAACGGCTCGCGCGGGCAATCCATTTTCCGCTCCAGCGCCCTGACGCCCGTTTTGGGGCCGCCACCGACCTACGGCGAATTGTTGCCCGCGGCCACCGGCGCTCCCTTCCGGCCCAATATCTTTGTCTTCGACCAGGACTTTGAGAACCCGCGCACCATCAGTGCGAATGTGGGTATTGAACGCGAGTTGCAGCCGCGGGGTTTGGTCGGCTCCTTTGGCTACACATACGCCCGCGCCGACCAGCTGACGCGCTTTGTCAACCGCAACGACGCGGTCTTCGGTTCTCCTTGGTCGACGGGCCTGGGGACCGATGGCAGCAACGGTATCGGCGATTTGACCGTGGTCGAGAGCACGGCCAAGTCGCGCTACCACGGCCTCAATTTCGGCTTGCGGCAGATGGTGCAGGACGATGTGCAGTTCCAGATCAACTATACATTGTCATGGGACAAGTCCGACGACGACAACGAGCGCGATCCCTTCACCTTCCGCTACGTCGATGCAACCCGGTTGGAACGCGAGTGGGGCTATTCGGACCGCGACCAGCGCCACCGCTTCAATGGGTGGGCCCTGGCCGCATTGCCCGGCGGGGTCTTGCTCAACCAGCGCTTGAGCTACTATTCGGCACAGCCGGTCTCCGCATCCTGCGCGGGCCATCCCTCCACCAACCCGTGGGGCGCCGCTTCCGACCGCATTTGCGGCGACGGCAGCATTATCGAGCGCAACACCCTGCGCAAGGACAACGAGGTCTTCTCATGGGACGTGCGCCTGTCGCGCCCCATCTTGGTGGGCAACGGCCAGTTGGAGGCCATTGTCGAGGTCTTCAACCTGCTCAACACGGATAATTTCCGCGACCCCTCCAGCGCCGGTCTGCTGTTCAATTTCGACGGCACGGTGCAGTCGGGCCTGGGCGATCCGCGCCAAGTGCAGGTCGGCTTGCGCTACGCCTATTGAGCGCGCGATGCGGTGGAATTGAAGCAAAAAGGGCGGGACTCGACTACAACATACAGCTAGGTTGGGTGGAATTGCGGAGCGAATGATGAAGGAAATTGATAAGCCACCAACGCTTTTGGGGGGAAACTCCCTCGGAAAGGCATTGGTTCGTCCAACATCTCATAACCCGAAGGAGTAATATCATGATGGCAATCGTTCTGCTGCTTGTGCTGGTGTCCACCGCTTTCGCGGATGAATACACGCCGGTTGACTGGATCCAAGTGACTGAAGATGGAGGAATCGAAGTGAAGGTGGGCATTTTCAACCTTAGCACAGGGAACGCAGGGTGCATTGAGATCCAAAATATCACCATTAACAACGTGACGTATTCTGTCGCCACGTCCAAGTGGCAGATGCGCGGAGAGGACTCCGAATGGATTGATGTGCCGGGAACAGAGCACACCGGCGCAATCTGCGGCATTGGCACGATTCCCGAAATGCCAGGCGAGTACCGGCCGGTTTCGGAGGTCGAAGTCGACGGGGTAATAGAGAAATACACGAGTGGGAATACCCTGGTAGTAGCCGGCGATGCTGAGACAGCGGTCGAGGCCATCACTTGGGGATCGCTCAAATTGAGGGCGACGC
This sequence comes from Candidatus Latescibacterota bacterium, assembly GCA_965219385.1. Classification (GTDB taxonomy): domain Bacteria; phylum Latescibacterota; class UBA2968; order UBA8231; family UBA8231; genus CBDCNM01. Next base: position 1,502,233 of record CBDCNM010000002.1, read on the forward strand.
GCTGACCTAGGCGGCCACTTCGAGCACACCGGCATCCTTGCGGGAAAGGAGCACGGCGTTCACGTACCCGTACCCCTTTCCTGCAAACAACGTGTAAAAAGGCGGAAGCACGCCCAAAGGAAAGGCTTGTAATCAGCCTGTACGCATAGAATTTCCACTCCCCCGATTGCCCTCGTGCGGGTCGCTCACCGATGAGCCAACCCAACTGCTGAGGCTGTCCTTCCCGCGTTCGATAGGCCCGGATGGCCCCAAATTTCTTGCGCAACCAGCCCTTGGTACCCTCTCGCCAGGCGATCGTCTTCCCGCTCGACAAGGCCCCGCCACCCCATAGTCCTTTTCCTGTTTTTCCAAGCCGGCCAGAAAGGTGCAAGGAAAGGAAACGAAGAGAGGAGATCAATCGCGATGCATCTCAAGCCCATTTTTCTCGAGCAGCATCGTTTGACGGAGATCTTGTTTCGGCGCTCGGTTATAGCGTGATGTCGAGAGGGGTTTGGGTCTCACAAGGCGCTGAAGGCGCGCGGCGGTATCGGCCATCCGCCGCCTGTCGGCATTGTCGATCGCCTCGGCCCTCAACGGATGATGACGCACTCCGGGGGTTCAAAAAAGGATGCCCCGGCCCCGGAGGTTGAAATCGGAACGCTGTTCGGGGTCTCCCGCCGGGCAGCCGTGGATGTTGCCGGCGAAATTTGGGACGAAAGTTTCACTCAGCACCGAAGGAGCTTCCGGCTCCGGCAAGGGCGGTGGCCCAGGTTTTCGCCGAGGCAGGCATCGCCGGCATCGCGCCCGTCGTGGAGTGGCCGGAAGTCACTGAGAGGAAGCGGGTACGGATGGAACGACTGATCAGCCTCTTCGGACTTGTGGTTATGATCGCCCTGGTCTTTGCCATGAGCGCCGACCGGAGCAAGGTAGACCGCCGCCTGGTAGGGGCGGGCGTGGGACTGCAATTCCTCCTGGCCCTGCTCGTCCTCAAGACCGGGCCCGGACAGGCGCTTTTCGGCTATATAGGCGCTTTTTTCACCGCCTTGCTCAACTATGTCGACGCCGGCTCCAGCTTTGTCTTTGGCGAGGCGTTCGGCGAGCATTTTTTCGCTTTCAAGGTCCTGCCGACCATTATCTTCTTTTCCGCCCTGATGGGCGTGCTCTACCACCTGGGCCTGGTGCAGTACGTGGTGGCGGCCTTCGCCTGGGTCATGCAGCGCACCCTGCGCACCTCGGGGGCGGAAAGCCTGGCCGCGGCGGCCAATATCTTCGTCGGCCAGACCGAGGCCCCGCTGGTGGTGCGCCCGTACGTGGCCAGCATGACCCGGTCGGAACTGATGGCCTTGATGGTGGGCGGCTTCGCCACCATCGCCGGGGGGGTATTGGCCGCCTTCGTGGGCCTGGGGATTGACGCCGGCCACTTGGTGGCCGCCTCGGTGATTTCGGCTCCGGCGGCGCTGTTGGTGGCCAAGGTGATGCAGCCGGAAGTGGAAGTGTCCAGGACCTTGGGGAAGGTGTCGCTCGAGGTGGAGCGCACCGCCACCAATGTGGTGGAAGCCGCGGCCAACGGCACCTTGGACGGTTTGCGGCTGGCCCTGAACGTGGCCGCCATGCTCATTGCCGCGCTGGGGTTGATCGCCCTGCTGGACGGGTCGCTGGGCCTGTTGGGCCGGGTGGTGGGCTACATCCTGGGTATGGAGGGTCTGGAGTGGTCCCTGTCCGCGGCGCTGGGTTATTTATTTGCGCCCTTTGCCTGGTTGATGGGGATTGAGGCCAAGGATTGTTTGGCGGCCGGCGAGTTGTTGGGCAAGAAAATGGTGGCCAACGAATTCGTCTCGTACGTCCAATTGAGCCAGTGGATCCAGCCCGGCTCGGGCGTGGAGCTGAGCCCGCGCTCGGTGGTTATTTTGACCTATGCCCTGTGTGGTTTTGCCAATTTCAGTAGCATCGGCATCCAGATCGGCGGCATCGGCGGCATGGCCCCGGAGCGGCGCGGCGATCTGGCGCGGCTGGGTTTTCGCGCCATGCTGGGCGGCACCCTGGCCTGTTTCATGACCGCCTGCGTGGCCGGGATTCTAATGTAGGCGTCGGGGCCTAGCAGCCCGTTGACGGCCGAGGGCGTCTGTGAATCGCGCCGTAGCAGCCCTGCCGGGAGCAATAGCCTTGACGACTGGGTGCATATCGCAAGGCGGCCGGTCCGGGCCGCCAGGGTGCCATTGCGCATCGATCCAATCGGTCGCATATTGATCGGGCGTACTCATCGGAGACCTTTCGCTCACGTACAGGCCCGGCGCATCATCCGCTTCCTAGCCTTGAGGAATACCGTTATGAACATCGTCGAACAAGAACAACGGATTCAGACCGTTTGTCTGCTTATTCTCAGCATCGTTGCCGTGGCTGCAGCGCTTTTTTGGCTGCGGTCGGTCATGGTTCCCTTTGTGTTTGCCGTTCTTATTGCCTTCAGCTTGATGCCGCTGATCAATCTGCAAGTACGGTATCTCCGCATACCACGGGCCTTGGCTTTACTTGCTACATTGGCGGCAAATTTCGTGATCCTTGGTCTGCTCGGCGTGCTGATCTCAACGTCTGTCGGGCAACTGGCGACGCGGGCGGACGACTATCTACAGCGACTCGTGCAACTTCTCGATGCCGTTGTGGCGGCGATTCCCGAACCCTTCGAGGCCGAGGTAAGGCGTGCCGTTGATTCGCTGTCGGATATTTCCCTGTCGACCGCCGGTACCATTCTGGTCACTGTGACGAACGAGCTTCTGAGCTTGCTCTCAAGTGGTCTGCTGGTGATGATCTTTGTTTCCTTCATGCTGGTCGGCGGTTCGGGATTCGAGTTGAAGCGGAATCAATTCTGGGGCGAAGTGCAGTCCCGAATCCAGCGCTATATCATCGTCAAAGTGCTCGTTTCCGCCCTGACCGGAGTACTCGTCGGACTCATCCTGGCGCTACTCGGAATCGATCTCGCGCTGGTCTTTGGTGTATTCGCGTTTTTGCTGAACTTCATTCCGAGCATCGGGTCAATCATCGCCACCTTCCTACCCCTCCCTTTCGTGCTCGTGAGCCCGGATCTCTCCATGACGACCTGTGTGCTGGCCTTCCTGTTGCCAATGATGGTGCAGTTCATCGTCGGCAACATCATCGATCCGAAAATGATGGGAAAAACACTCGATCTGCATCCCGTTACGCTCCTGCTGGCCTTGATTGTCTGGGGGACGATCTGGGGCGTCGTCGGGATGCTTCTGGCCGCGCCGATAACCGCGATTCTCAAGATTATCTTTGAACGTATGGAGGTCACCGCACCGCTTGCGGAGCTGCTTGCAGGACGGCTCGCTACCGAGCAATCGGACTGAAGACAGGCCGCGGGGGCGGTACCGGAGCAACCGTTGCAAGGTTCAATCACATACTACACCATCCCCATCGCCGTCACTCATATAGGGATATGCCGGATGGCCATATCTCGCGGGTGCAATGCCATGACGACGTGCTTCGGCACAGGTGATTCTACCGTTTCCGTTATCGTCGTATTGGCGCAGTGCGTCGTCGCCAAGCTCTGAACGTCTTTCTCGAAGGCCGACTCGATTTGCTTCCCGTGGAAAATTCGCGGGAAATTGAGTGAGTCCGCGTTGTCCGAACTCGCACTCTGCTAAAACGCGCTCTAAGGCGGCCGCCTCGCGTCGATCAATGGTTAATCCATACTTTTGCCGCACCATGATGACGCGCCACGCGAACCAGCAACGATTGTATTCGGGCAGCCAGTCGGCAGCGTCCTTGGCGTGCTTCTGCCAGCGATTCAGGGCGGGCCTCGCCAGGGTCAGGTTGAGCATATCGGCGGCGAATTGCTCGCGCGTCGCCCTGTTCCTGCTGCACATTCCCGAATCGTGCGCCTCGCTCAGGGAGACGATATGCTCGATGTCGCTTTCTTTGAGACTGTTGAAACGAATCAGATCATAGGGAGACCACCAACCACCCAGCTGCAGCGCAATATGTCTCTCGACGCTTTGGGGGTAGCGGTAATCAGAGCGATCATAGGGACTGCAACGACGCTCGGGCTCGACAGATAATCCGCGCCAGGTTTTCGCAGCATCCTGTTCCGCACCGGTGCAAGCAGCCAAGTCGACGACGGCCAAAGCGACAATAAAATAGCCTTTAAGCATGACTATTCTCGTTGGAATCGACGGGCCTCGCATGCTTCGGCTCGTTCGGCGCGGTGCCGGGCGACCAGTTCCGCCATGCTTTTGAAACGGAAGTCGGGTACCACCGCCTTCTGCGGCGGTGCCGTCGCGCCGCCGCCGCGACCCGCGCGCCGGTCGATCCATGCCGTCGTCAGTCCGATCACCTTTGCCGGCACGTGGTCGTGGAAAAGGCTCTGCGCCACGTGCAGGATACTCCGGGGGGGGCCGCCGAAGTCCGCTGCCACCCGTGCGAGGAGGAATTCAAAGTTGTCCGGCGATGGTTTGTAGGAGCCGATCTCCTCGGCGGTAAAGACCGCGTCCCAGGGCTCGCCGAGGCGGGCTGAGCTGCCCCGGTAGCTGGCGCGGTCGCAATTGGTGAGGGTGACCAGCCGGTGGTGGCGTTTCAAATAGGCGAGCGCCTCGGCCGCGTCAGCGAAGGCCGGCCAGTCCCCGACCGACTGGCCGAAGCGGACGCTTTCGGCACCGTCGGGTTCGCTGCCCCAGTTCCGGGCCAAGGTGCGGTGGGTTGCCGCCAGGAGGTCGGCGTAGAGAAGGTCAGGGATTGCCGCCTGGCCGGCGGATTCCGCCCGCGCAAATGCCGCCAGGGCCGCCTCGCGGGCCGGCGGGTCGGCCAGACGCGAGCAGAGCGGTTGCAGCGCAGCCCAGATTCCCGTCTCCCAGTCAATCAGGGTTCCGTAGGTGTCGAAGGTAAGTATCGGAAAGTCGCAGAGGCGCATGGGCGTTCTCGCAGGGCCGTGGCGCTGGGAGTGGTTTCAGTGCCCTGGGAAGCGGGACATGGGGTCAAACAGTATGCCAAAGTTCTGCCTGTCTGGCAAGAGGTTACGGGAACATTTCTCGTAACCCAATGGCCCTGTCAGCCACTCTATGGGGAAAAGTCCATCAGTAAATCCGCTGGAATGCCCAAATGTGCTCTCAATGCGCCAATCTGCCGAATAGTGAGCGGGCGGATTCCGTTAAAAAATTCCGCTGTTCGGCTTCTACTGCCCAGCCACTTCGCCAGACCGGCGCGGGAAAGCCCCTTCTGCTCCAGCATAAAATCACACCACTGGGAGGTTCACCATGAACAACGAAACAGGTTTCTTTTTGAATCTGGATCAGGGCTCGATGACCAATGAGCAAGTCGTAGACATGCTGGCGCGGACCGGCTACCAGTGCATCGAATACTCCGTCCGCCACCTGAATCCACAGGAAATGTCCCGCGCCCAGATGCAGGACCTGGTGCGCCTGACCCGGGCCGGCGGCCTGAGAATTTCAGAGTGGGTAGTGCAGCGTGAATTCGTCCACTTCGACGAAGCCGTGCGCGCCAGGGAGATCCAGCTCACCGAGGATTGCCTGCGCGCTGCCGGCGATCTGGGGATCGGCATCATCAACAGCTTCACCGGCCCGGCGCCCTTCATGGGCATCGGCTCCCCCACCCTGCACCAGGAGATCGACGAGGGCACGGCCTGGGGCATGGTCTGCGATGCCTGCGACCGCATCATTCCCGTGGCCGAGGAGGCCGGCGTCAGGATCGCCGTAGAGGCGGTCTACGGCATGGTCTGCCGCGAGTACTACACCCTGGCCGAACTCATGCGGCGCTACGACTCGGACCACTTTGGCGTCAACTACGATCCCTCCCACATGGCCCTGCACTACAACGCGGTGTCCTGGACCGTGCACCAGCTGGCGGAGCGGATCTTTCACTGTCACGTCAAGGATGTGGCCGGAGTGCCCGGCAAGGTGCTGGGGGACACCTTTGTCTTCCCCTTCCTCGGTGAGGGCCGCGTGGACTGGCCCGGCTTTTTCACGGCCATGAAGGAGATCGGCTACCAGGGTTGTCTCAGCGTGGAATTCGAGGCCTTCGACTACTTCGATACCACCCTGCGGAAGGACCTGGGCAGGGCGGCCGAGTTGTTCTATCGCGACTTTCGGAGCTTGCAGGAGCAGTACGGCTGAAGCATAAGACAAAGCCCGTGATGCAAAGGGCGCTTCTGGGCAAGCAAATCCTACGGCCCCGATCTAGTCGAGCCCATGGACCTCGTCGGCCACGGCCTGGGCCGTTTCGAAGAAGTAATCCAGGTCTCCGCCGAGACTGAAAAAGTGGACCCCTTTGGGACGCCACTTGCCGACAACTTCCAGGTCGTAGCCAACGGAGACGCCGACAAAAAGATCGGTCTGGCACGCCTTGGCAAACACGGTTTCGATGGCCTCCGCCACTTCCGGATCCGAATACTGGCCGAGCTTGCCCATGGAGCCCGAAAGATCGTTGCGTCCCAGGACAATCCCGTCCAGACCCGGCGTGGCAAGGATGGCATCCAGGTTGTCGACCGCGTCGATGTGCTCGATCTGGACGAAGACCAGGATTTGCTCATCGGCCACTTCGAGGTACTCCTCCATGGATTCGATGCCGTACATATTGCGCATGGGGCCGAAGCCGCGGACTCCCTTGGGCGGGTACTGGCAGGCCTGCACCGCCTTGAGGGCTTCCTCGGCGCTGCGGATCATGGGCACGACAATGGCAGCCGGAGCCATGTCCACGATGGGTTTGATCAGGACCGGGTCGTTCCAGGCGACGCGCACCATGGCCGCGGCCTGGGTGCCGCGCAGGGCTATGATGTGGTTCAAAAGCGCGGGTAGGTTGAGGTGGGAGTGCTCCATTTCGATCCAGACGAAGTCGTTGCCGGCTTCCGCGGCCACCTCGGCCACCAGGGGATCGGTGAGCTGCACGGAGGTGCCTATGCAGATTTTGCCGTCGAGCATGCGCTGTCTGAACCGGTCTACGTTGTTGTGAAAATTCATGGGGAATGTGCTCCTTCATATGGGTGTTGGTAAACGCGAAGTTTTGCATGGATTTTCATGTCCACCTTCAGGTTTCAAGTTTGGTTTTTCTCCACAGTGGATAAATGAAGCGCCGCAAAAGCCCCCGGGGAAATCGCTCCATATCCTCAAAGCCGAGCTGGTCAGGCTGGCCCTCGCACGGCATGTACGCGGAATCGACAGAATGCCCAACAAAAGGCTGTTCTGAGAAATATAGGGCACCTCGTAGCCATAACAAAGTAAGAAGACAGAAGTTTTGAGGTAGGTGCCGCTGGGAACCTCCCTGCCCCCTTCGTATCGGGCGTCCCACACCGCGGTCTGCGCCCCTTCTTCCTCAGCTCGTAGCATGGAATTTGCTCTGACCGTTCCGACGTCGTACCTTCCGATAAGAAAAAAACCATCGGGAGGAAACAAGTATGCGGAGCGTGTTCAAAGCCCTCGCCGCAATCCTGCTGGCAGCCTTCACCAGCAGCACCGCCCGGGAAACCGAGCCGATCAAAATCGGCGTGCTCTACCCTCTGACCGGCAGCGGTGGGGTACTGGGGGTGCCGACCATGCTGGGCCACGACATGGCCGTGGAAGAAATCAACGCCAGGGGTGGCATCAACGGCCGCCCGGTCGTCTCGATTGCCCGCGACTCCAAGCTGAAACCGGCCGTTATCGCAGCCGCGGCCAGAGAGTTGATCACCAAGGAAGAGGTGGACATCCTGATAGGCGGGCTCAGCTCGGCCGAGGGCCTGTCCCTTTCCGAGGTGGCGCGCCAGGAAAAGGTGGTCTACATCGCCACCATCCCCAAGACCGTGCAGATGACCAACGAGAAGTTCCACAACTACATGTTCCGCACCGCGGCCAACACCGACATAGAGAGCCGGGGCATCGCCCGGACCATCGGCCAGCTGGGGATCAAAAAAATCTGCCAGATCCAGTTCGACTACGCCTACGGCCACGACCTGAGCGCCGGCTTTATCAAGGCCCTGCCCCAGGAGGCGCCCGGGGCCGAAGTCGTGCTGGACCTCAAGGTCAAGCTGGGCACCGCCGACTTCAACCCCTACATCGCCCAGATCATGGCCTCAGAGTGCGACGGCGTGGCCAGCGGCCTGTGGGGTGCGGCCTTCATCAACGTGGCGCAGCAGGGCAAGCCCTTTGGTCTGTTCGACAAGGTCAAGTACGTCTCCGGCGGGGAGATCGCCGCGCACGAGATCGCCGTCAAGCTGAAGGGCGACTACCCGGACAATGTGTGGAGCAACTCCTACGAGCTGTGGTACCACCACCACTCGCCGCAACACAAACCCTTCCAGGAGAAGCTGGCCCAGCGCCAGGGCACCCGGGAAACCTCCAGCTGGCCGGCCCTGGGGTACATCGGGGTCCAGTTCTTCGCGGCCGCGGCCACCAAGGCCGGGTCGGTGGAGGCCGCGGCCCTGATCGCGGCCCTTGAGGGCCTCACCATTGAAACCCCGGTGGGCTCCCGCACCATCGATCCCCAAACCCACCAGGCCAATACCGGCCAGTTCTGGGGGCCGATGAAAAAGTCGGATCAATACGAGTTTCGCATCATGGATCCGGTCACCTACATCCCGGGCGAGTAGATGCTGGGCAATCCCACCTTCCTGTTCATCCAGACCCTGAATTCCATCTCGCTGGGGATGAATCTGTTTATCATCGCCGCGGGTCTGACCCTGATCTTCGGGGTTTTGCGGGTGATCAATTTCGCCCACGGAGCCTTCTTCATGATCGGGGCCTATGTGTGCCTTTCCGTGGTCGAGTGGTCCGGCAATTTCTGGCTGGGCGTGGCCGGGGCCGGACTGGTCCTGGGGGCCCTGGCCTGGGGGGTCGAGCGGCTCTTGCTGCGGCACCTCTACGACCGGGATCACCTGGTGCAGCTGCTGTTCACCTTTGCCCTGGTGCTGATCCTGGGGGATGTCGCCAAGATGGTGTGGGGCACGGACCAGCACAGCGTGTCCTATCCGGCCGGTCTGAACGGGGCCGCGGATCTGGGGCTGGCCAACTATCCCCGCTACCTGCTGTTTTTGTGCGGTCTGGGACCGCTGGTGGCCCTGGGGTTGTGGCTTTTGATCGAGCGGACCCGCTGGGGCCGGATCATCCGGGCAGCCACCCAGGACCGCGAAATGCTCGCTGCTCTGGGCGTAAACGTGCCCCTGGTCTACACCGGGGTCTTTGCTGCGGGTGCGGCCCTGGCCGGCATGGGCGGGGCCCTGGCCGCGCCGCGGGTGGCTCTAACCCCGGGCATGGACGCCACCCTCATTGTCGAGTGCTTCATCATCGTCATCATCGGCGGCCTGGGCAGTTTGTGGGGCAGTTTCCTGGGGGCCTTGATCCTGGCTTTCGTGACCGTGTTCGGTGCGGTCCTCTTCCCGGATCTGCAGATCGTCCTGACCTACGTGCTCATGGTGGTGGTCCTGCTGTGGCGGCCCTGGGGCCTGTGCGGCCGGCCCGAAACCGAGGGGGCGTGATGTGAGGCGGAGAAGCCTCCTGGTCCTGGCAACGGTTCTGGGCGCCCTGCTGCTGGCGCCCTTGCTGGGTTCGCGCTACCTGATCGACCTGTCGACCGAGGTTCTGATCTACGCCCTTTTCGCCCTGAGCCTCAACGTCCTGGTCGGCTATGCCGGCAATGTGTCCTTTGGCCACGCCGCCTACTTCGCCATCGGCGGGTACGGTTGCGCCATCCTCCTGACCACCTACCAGTGGCCGCTGATCCTGAGCTTTCCCGCCGCGGCGCTGCTCAGCGCTGGGGCCGCCCTCCTGATCGGGTTTTTCTGCGTGCGCCTGACGGCTATCTACTTTGCCATGCTGACCCTGGCCTTTGCCATGCTGGTGTGGTCGGTGGCCTTCAAGTGGCGCGCCCTTACCGGCGGCGACGATGGTTTTGTGGGCGTGGCCGTGCCCCAATTCCTCGAAGACCGCACCGCCTTCTTCTATTTTGCCCTGGTTGTGGTCGCCCTCTCGGTGGCCGCGCTGTGGCTGATCTGCCATTCGGCCTTTGGCCGCACCCTGCAAACGGTGCGCGAAAATCCCATGCGCGCCGGTTTCGTCGGGGTGGACACCCGGCGGATGCGGCTTGTGGCCTTTGTGATCGCCGGTGGTTTTGCCGGGGTGGCCGGGGCCCTCTTCGCCCTGTACAACCGGGGCATGTACACCGAGTCGGCGTTCTGGACCGAATCGGCCCAGGTCCTGATCATGACCCTGCTGGGCGGCATCTACTCCTTTTTCGGGCCGGCCCTGGGTGCGGCGGTGCTCTACCTGCTGGACGTCACCATCAGCCAGTACACCCAGTACTGGCCGGTGGTCCTGGGCGCGATCCTGCTGGCGATCCTGTTGTTTCTGCCCGAGGGCCTGATCGGGCTTTCGAGCCGGGTGGGCTCGCGCCGGAAAGGGAGGGCCTAGATGCTGTGCATCCACGACCTGAGCAAGAGCTTCGAGGGATTCGCGGTCCTGCGCCAGGTCTCGTTTGCCCTCGAGGCCGGCCGGATCCACGCCATCATCGGTCCCAATGGGGCGGGCAAGACCACCTTTTTCAACCTCATCACCGGGCACTTGCAACCAGATGGCGGCCGGGTGGAGTTCGAGGGCCGTTCCATTGCCGGCATGGCGCCGCACCGGATCGTGCGGCTGGGGCTGGCGCGCTCGTTTCAGCGCATCAACATCTTCCCGCGTTTGAGGGTGGCCGCCAATGTCCAGGTAGCGCTGATCGCGCACCAGCGGCAGCACTTCAAATTTTTCCTCCCCGGGGAAAGCCTGCAACTGGAGGAGACCGAGGATTTGCTGGACATGGTCGGGCTCGCGGGCGAGGCCGGGAAGGTGGCCGGCGAGCTGGCCTACGGCAAGCAGAAACAGCTGGAGCTGGCCATTGCCCTGGCCTCGCATCCCCGCTTGCTGCTGCTGGACGAGCCCACCGCGGGCATGTCCCCGCAGGAGACGGCAACGGCGATCGAACTGGTGCAACGCATTATCGAGAAGCGCGGCCTGACCTTGCTGTTTACCGAACACGACATGAGCGTGGTCTTCGGCATGGCCGAACGGATCTCGGTGCTGCATCACGGCCAGATCATGGCCTCCGGTACCCCATCCGAGGTCAGGCGGGATCCGGAGGTCAGGCGGGTTTACTTGGGAGAGGCCGACCATGCTTGAGGTCGAAGACATCCACGCCTCCTACGGTTTGAGCCAGGTGCTCTTCGGGGTGTCGTTCTTTGTGGACCCGGGCGAGGTAGTGGCTCTGATCGGCCGCAACGGGGTAGGCAAAACCACCACCCTGCGCTGCATCGCCGGCCTGAACCCACCGCGCGCGGGCCGCATTGTGTGGCAGGGCCGGGACATCGCGGGTTTGCCGGCCCACCGGATCGCCCGGCTCGGAATCGGCTGGGTGCCCGAGGACCGGCGGGTGTTTCCGGATCTGACAGTGTGGGAAAACCTGGACATTGCCCGCCGTAGCGGGGCCAAAGGCGAGGGCTGGAGCGAGGCCCAGGTCTACGAGTTGTTCCCGGAACTAAAGGAAATAGCCGCAAGGCGGGGCGGGGTCCTGAGCGGCGGCCAGCAACAGATGCTGAGCATCGCCCGCAGCTTGATGCTCAATCCAAAGCTGCTGCTGTTAGACGAGCCGTCCGAGGGCCTGGCCCCACAAGTGGTCGAGACCCTGGCAGAGCAAATCCGCCAACTGAAGCAAAGCGGCATGGCCATGGTGATGGCCGAGCAGAGCCTGGACCTGGTGCTTTCCTTGAGCGACCGGGTTCACATCCTGGAAAAGGGGCAGGTCCGCTATTCGGAGACAGCCGGAGATTTGCGGGAAAACGAGGCCGTGCTGGAGCACTACCTGACGCTCTAAGCGGCATTGAGTAGAAGCGGTTTCAGGCGTAGTATCCGGTACTATCCAGATCTCCGAAGTAGGTGTTTAGGCGGCGTAGATCACATAACGGTCCACCAGGAAGGCAATCTGCTTTTCAGCGAAGGTCGCTCTTCCTATCAGTACTTGGGGACCTCCGCTTCCGTGAAAAGCTGGTGCAACTCCTCCCGCAACGCCGGACCCACCGGATGGGCAGGAGGGCGCGGCGGTCCGGCCGGAAGGCCGACCTCTTGCATGGCCGCCTTGATGAAGGGCCCCTCCCCCTCGGTTTCCTGGACGACCTTGGCGACCCATTTTTGCCAGGGCCAGTAGAATGCAGCCAGCTTTTGAATGACCTCCTGGTAGGCTTGTTGCTCCAGCAGGTTCCAGATCGAGAGCGGGTACTCGGGCCAGAAGTTGCTCAGGTGGGTGATGATGCCGGTTGCGCCCATCATGTGGGACCAGACCTGCTGACCCATGTTGTCGATGATGGCCAGACGGTCCGCAAAGCGATACAGGCCTTCGGTGTATGCGGCCGAAGAGGGTGCCGACCACTTGAGGGCCACCACGTTGCGCAACCCGGCCAGCCGCTCCACCATGTCCGGATTCATGCTGAGGGTATTCCACCAGTTGTTGTAGATCATGATGGGCAGATCGCTCTCTTCCGCCGCGGCCTTGAAAAGACGAAAGATATCCTCGTCGGGCGGTCCGTAATAATAAGGGGCCGAGAGCTGCCCCAGGGCGGCGCCGACCTCGCAGGCGTAGCGCGCCAGCTCCACGACTTCGCGCGTCCCATTGGACTGAATGCTGGTCGCCACCAGCACCTCGCCCTGGGCCGCTTCGACGCTGACCCGGGCGACCTCTTTGCGCTCCTCCATGCTGAGCATGGGAAATTCGCCTCCGGCCGCCGCCACCAGCAACACCCCCTGCCCTCGGCGCACGCCGCGCTCGACCATAAAGCGGATATTGTCCCGCAAGGCCTCCAGGTCGAGCTTGCAATCCGCGGTAAAGGGCGTGGCCACCGAGACCATGGGGCCCTTGAACAAATCTTTGGCTTGTCGAATGTCCATGGTTAAAAACCTTCTTGTGATTTCAATCCCACCACTCTTCGCCCACAATTAGGTGGGCCCGTAAAAGATCCTCGTTCAGTTCCACCCCGATCCCTGGACCATCGGGCAAGGTGATGTAGCCTCGATCGACCACAGGGCCACCCCAATCCACGGCAATGTCGTCCCACCAGGGACAGTCGAGACCGTGGTGCTCCAGGGCGAGGAAATTCGGGGCGTTGGCGCAGACGTGGGCCGAGGCCACAGTGCCCACGGGCGTGCAGATGTTGTGCGGCGCAAACGAAAGGTAGTGCATTTCGCACAACTCGGCCACCTTTTTGCCCTCCTGAATCCCTCCAAAACGGGGTATGTCGGGCGTGATGATATCAGCGGCCCGCAGCTCGATCATAGGTCTGAGTCCATGGCCCATCCAGTGGTTCTCGCCACAGGCTATCGGCACGGAGGTGTGGTCGGTCACGTATTTCAAGGCCTCGAGATTTTCGGGCGGGGTCGGATCTTCCAGCCACAGGATGTCTATGTCCTCCAGCCTTCGGGCCACCCTGAGCGCATCCGCGGTCTGATAGCACCAGTGCAGATCGAGGCACAGATCCACACCGTCCGGCAGCGCCTCGTAGGCGGCGTGGCTGACGGCACTCATATAATCGACCTCGCCCCTCGACAGGGCGCGGTTGTGGCTATCCTTTCTGTACCCGTGCGGGGCGCAGTTGTCGATATCCACCTTCACGACCGTGTATCCTGCTTCTACCCTCTCGCGCACTCCGTCCGCGTAGGCCTCCGGAGATTGGTCTCCGGGTCGGCCTGTGTCGGCATAGATCCGCACTTTATCCCTGTACTTGCCGCCCAGGAGCTGCCACAGGGGAAGGCCCGTGATCTTTCCGAGCAGATCCCATAGGGCAAGTTCGACCCCCGACATCGCCAGCACGATGCTCCCGCCCATGGATCCGGAACCGGAGAGCCCGCGGTATATCTTCTGGGCCAGCTGGACCACGTGTCGGGGATCCTCACCGACGATCATCCCTTCGATGCGCCGCAGGATATCCGGCACGCCGATGGGAAGCTGCGATTCTCCGATGCCATAAAGGCCCTCGTCCGTCTCCACCTTGACCAGGGTCCAGGTCCATGGTACTCCCTGAACCGTCACCGATTTGATGCCTGTGATCTTCATATCCATCCATTCTCCCTGGAAATATTGGTGCGCCCGGCGCCCGGTCCCCTTACTCGCTCATCCCGTATCCGGTCAAATCCTTGCGGTTTACCACCCACAGCGCAAAAAACAACCCCAGCAGCGCTTCCAGAACCAGAGTAGGCTCCTGGTACTACCACTTCAGGGAGTTTCCCGCCATGCTGAAACTCTACCGGTCCGGCTTGGCCGTAGACCGTCTGATTACCCACCGTTTCCCCCTCGACGACGCCGACGACGCCTATCGCCTCATGGCGGCCGGTCAAACCGGGAAGGTGGTGTTGCAGAGCGGTTCGCAGGTACTATTTCAGCGGACCACTGGTGGACATCGCCACCCAGTTGATCGGGCCCAATATCAAGGCCGTGACCACCCAGCTGACCTTCAAGATGCGCGGCAACGCCATGCCCTTCGACTGGCACCAGGACAATGCCTACGGCGAACTCGATCCCTACAACGCCCTCACCTGCCTGACCGCCCTGGACGACGCCGATGTCGATAACGGTTGCCTGTGGCTGATCCCGGGTAGCCACAAAGACGGCCAGGCGGAATTTTACCGCTCCGAAGAGGATCGCCGCAACCAGCGTCCCGTCGTCCTGGAGGTGGATGAAAACCGCGCCATACCAGCCCCCATGAAGGCCGGCGAGGTCTTGATCTTCCACTGCCACATGCTGCACCACTCGGAGGGCAACCGCGCCGAGGACCGGGACCGCCGCCTCATGCTGTTTCGCTACGCCGACGCCGATGCCGTGGAGGTCTACAACAACCGCGCCCCGCGCCTGGGACGGCTGGTGCGCGGCGCGACGGTTTATCCCCAAGTCGAGGCCTTCGAGGCGGATCTGCCGCTGGACTGAGGTCTTTTATCCCGTGGCCGCGATCCATCCGCTCGACATCGCAGATCGCCTTCCCCCGATCGATTACAAGCTGCCCATCATCCGTTATTACGTATCCGATCAGAGGCTCATAGTCTCCGTTTTCGGGTTTCATATCAATAAACAGAACCTCACTCACTTGATGTGTGTGGGTCTGCCTATCTTTCCGACACCTTGAACAACTATTTGTTCAGCGGATATCCTGAGAAAGATGGGCAAACCCGGACGGCGGTGAGGAGGCGCCGCCTGGATTGTACCAGGTCTTTCGTGAATTCTTTTAAAACACTGGTAACCATTCACAGTTTTCAAAATCCTGACGATTGGGCCCAAGATGTGGTAGATTCTCTCAGTGAGACCACAAGCAGCGACGGCTATCAAGCTTGTCAAGCTACAAGATATAGTAGACTGTCCAGCGAAATGACACAATTTTCCAGAATCCCGTGAATGGTTACAAACATTGAATGATAAAGAGTTAACAGACACAGACGAACATTGACGCCCCAAGATATAAAACCACAAATAACGCAAAAGCGCAAAATTTGCAGAACGGGTACACAGTGCTCTCAAAAGGAGTCTCCACTCCCCACCTTCATGGCGTTGTAATCTTTCATTATTGTTTCGAGAAACTCGCGCGGGGACAGGTTGCTTTTTATCCCCAGGGTGCCTTCCAGAATTTTCTTGGTCTTCAGCAGCAGGTGCTCCGCGGTTTCCTGCTGTTCCGCTTTCAGAACGGGAGCCTGGTTCAGGACCTCCTGTACCGTGGTTATGGTTTGCTCGTCCAGGGTGGCTACCTGGGGAAAAACAGGGTCGTAATCCTCGTCGATCTGGGTGAAAATGGTATCCTCCAGGGTGGCGTGCGGCTTCAGCTTGATCACGGTGGTCCCCGCGGCCAGATCCCCCAGGCGCTGGCCCTTGCCATTGATCAAAATGGTCAGGAGCGCCACCCCCCCCGAAAACAGGTCGAGGTCGATCAGACGCAACAGCCAGCGCAACAGGTAGCTGCCGAGGGTAGGCTGCGATCCATCCAGCATGATGACCTTGATCTCCCGGTATTTCTTGCCGAAGCTCTGGCCGTCCATGGTGACTTCCAGCACCAGGTGGTAAAGAAAAACCGGCAAGGCGAGAAGGATCATCAGCCCGAAAGCCGCCGGGGAGAGCTCTTCGAAGGGCAAGAATTCGGGTCCCGCCGCGAACAACAGCACCAGAGCCACGGCATAAGCCACGACAATCATGAGATCGATCAAATACGCCATGATCCGATCCCCGACGCTGGCTACCTCGTATTCGATATCGACATTCTGCGCCGTCTGCACCCGGACCGTGTGCATAGCCGTTTCCTCAAATCAAATTCCGCGCCTTCAACTCCAGGTATTTATTGATAGTAGCCGCCGCCAGCCCACTGGGCGTAGTCAAAACCGGCTGAATCTTATGCCGCTCCAACTCCTTGACAATCTGCCGCTTCTCAAAGTCCAGCTGCTCCGCCGTGGCCTTGATATAAATCTCTTCCACCGTGGAAGCAGGCCGGGCCATCACCTCGTACAATTCAATATTCTGAAAAAAAACCGTCACCAGCAAGTGCCGGCTGGCAATGCGGCGCAGATAGGGCAGTTGCCTCCTGAGCGCCGCCAGGGTTTCGAAATTGGTGTACAACAAAATCAAACTCCGCTGTTTGATCTGCCGCACAATAGCAGCGTAGAGTCCCTCGTAGTCGGATTCTAAATACGAAGGGACCTGGTTGTACAGCAGCTCCAGTATGCGGCCTATCTGGGTGTGCCTGCGGTCGGCGGGCAACAGGGCTTCCAGCCGCTGGGCAAAGGTAATGATACCGGCCTTGTCCTGTCTGCCAATGGCGATATTGGAAATCACCAGAGCCGCATTGATGGCATAGTCCAGCAAACTCATGCCGCCAAAGGGAATTTCCATCACCCGCCCCATGTCGATGACACTGTACACCTGCTGGGACTTTTCGTCCTGGTAGGTGTTTACCATCAGATCGCCCCAACGCGCCGTGGCCTTCCAGTTCATGGTGCGGTAGTCGTCGCCGCTGATGTAGCGGCGGATCCGGTCGAACTCCATGGTCTGTCCCAGACGCCGCACCTTCTTGATGCCGACCTCGGCCAGCCGGTTGGAAATGGCGAAAAGTTCGTAGCGCCGCATCTGCAAAAAAGACGGATAGGTCGGCACCATGGCGTTTTGTCCAAAACGGTAGCGGCGGCGGGCCAGGCCCACGCGGCTGGTGGCATAGATGTTGAGGGCGCCGAAGTGGTACTCGCCGCGGCTCAGGGGACGCAGGGTATAACTCGTGGCGTAGTTGCCTTTCAAGGGCAGGAATACATCCAGGGCAAAGTCGCGGATCTGGAACTGGGCCGGCAACTCGTCTATGATCCGGACGACAAGCGGAAAGGGATAGTGGTTTTCCAGGTAGAGCTGGATGGTGTTGTCGTCGCCGTTGGACAACCTTTCCGGCACCTGGCGCCGGGCCACGATCCCCTGGCGGGTGCGGTTCAACAAAAACAGTTCCGCCCCCAGAAGCACGACCACAGCCAGCAAACCCATCTGCGCCAGGGCAAAACTCAGGGCAGTGAAGTGACCCAGGACAAAACACAGGACAAGCGCCCCCAGCAGCAGCCACAGCCGGTCCGTAAAGTAAAGCTCGCGCACCAATCTCACTACCGCGGCACCTCGAGCTGCTCGACGATCTGTTTGATCACGTGCTCGGGCCTCACCCCTTCCATCTCCTTTTCCGGCGTCAGCAGGATCCGGTGGCACAGGGCGGGGTAGGTGGTGGCGCGGATGTCTTCGGGAGTGACGAAGTCGCGGCCCTGCATCGCCGCCATGGCCTTGGAGCCGGTCATGATGGCCAGCGAGGCCCGGGGAGAAGCGCCCAGGTAGAGGGACCCGTGGTTGCGGGTCTGGTGCACGATCCGGGCGATGTAGGCAAGCAAATCCTCTTCCACGTGGACGGCCTTGACCAGACCCTGGTAGGCCACCATGCGCTCGGCCTCGACCACCGCCTGCACCCCTTCCAGTTCGATGCGGTCCTGGCGCTGGTCGAACTCGGACAGAATCCGGACTTCCTCCTCCAGGCTGGGGTAATCCATCTGGATTTTAAACAGGAACCGGTCCAGTTGCGCCTCCGGCAGCTGGTAGGTGCCCTCCTGCTCGATCGGATTTTGCGTCGCGATCACCATGAAGGGCCGACCCATGGCGCGGGTCACCCCATCGGTGGTCACCTGCCGCTCCTCCATCACTTCGAAGAGGGCGGATTGGGTTTTGGCCGGGGCGCGGTTGATTTCGTCGATCAAAATCATATGGGCGAAGATCGGCCCCTTTTTGAACTCGAACTCCGTGGTTTTGACATTGAACACCGAAGACCCGAGCACGTCCACGGGCATCAGGTCGGGGGTAAACTGCACCCTGGAGAAATCGGTCGACAGGGTCCGGGCGATCAACTTGGCGGTCAGGGTCTTGGCGATGCCGGGGACCCCTTCGAGCAGCACGTGGCCCTCGGCCAGCAGGGCGGCAATCAACAAATCGATCATGCCCTGTTGCCCGATGATGATTTTTTGCACCTCGGCGTTGATGGCTTCGACGGCCTGCCGCAGTTCGCTCAGATCCAATCGCTGGGTGAATTCCGTCATGTGTCTCTCGCTTCCTCTTGGGTGTAAAACCTTTCGAGCAAACGGTTCAGCCTGGCCAACTCGTCCTCCCGGACCACGTCCGCGTTTTGCACCTGCTGCAGGCAGTCGAACAATTCGTTTATAGCCGCCGCCGGGGCCCCGGTCTTTGCCGCTACCCTTGCACGCCCCGCATCGGCGAGGTTTTGCACCTTCAGGCCCAGATGGGTGCGGAGATGTTCCAGGAAGTATTTGATTTTCTTGGCGGCGATGTTTTTGTGGTCTCTTTGCTGGTAGTAGAGCCTTCCCACGGTCTCCACGAACTCCAGGGTACGGTTGGGCAGGGGTTCGATCAAGGGGATCGCGCGTTGTTTTCTCCGGCCTTCAAAGGCGATGAATAATACAAGGAGAACCAGCGCCAGGTAAAAGGCCCACTTCAGCGGCGCCCTTTTGAGGATGTAGCGCATCGGGAGCCTGGCTTCCAGCCGGCGGACCTTGTAGTACTCGTCCCACAGGGTATGCTGCAGCGGCAAGTACGAGAGGGCATTAAAAACGTAATCCGCGTTGGGGCCGGCGAGGAGGTTGTAGTTGGTGAAGGCCAGGGGAATGCAACTCAACCACAAGACTCCCTGGCCCCAGCGCACCTTGATAAAGTTGACCTGATCCCGGTCGTTGAAGCCGAGGATCGTGGTCTTCGAGGTATCAAACGAAGTAAAATAGTGCGCTACCGTCCCCGGTTTGTAGCGATAGCTTTCATTTTGGACAGAGGTGTTGGCAAGATGGATGCCGAGTGAATCGGTGCGCAAAAAATCCCGCGAGGTATCTATCTTCAGGGTACCCTCTAAGCCGCCTTTGAATTGCTGAGCGGCGATGAAGACGTGGTTGCCTGCATCCACGAAATCGAGCAGGGCCCTGGTCTCCACTTCGTCCACGGAGATTGCGCTGTTGATGAATACGTAGTTGGTCCGCTCGAAGGAGTGCTCTTTCAGGACCGTGAAGATGGACTGGTCCAGCACTTCTATACCTGTGGGCGGAAAGAGGTGGGGCAACAGCTCGAACAGGATATGGCTTCCATAGGGAATTTTGTCCCGGG
This sequence comes from Candidatus Latescibacterota bacterium, assembly GCA_965219385.1. Lineage (GTDB taxonomy): Bacteria > Latescibacterota > UBA2968 > UBA8231 > UBA8231 > CBDCNM01. Next base: position 1,521,871 of record CBDCNM010000002.1, read on the forward strand.
CCGAAAAACTGGGCGACCAGTCAATGGCGGGCGGGGTCAGGACCTCGACCAGGATCAGCGCCAGCAGACACGAGGTCAGCACCAGGTAATATTTCAGGTCGCGTTTCACGCTTTGCCCAGAAACTGGTTGCCGAATCGTTGAAAAACCGCCTCGGTTTCTTGAAAAGTGGCCTCCTCCAGCGGCGTTTTCCCGTACCAGATGCGCTCGAAAAGCCCGGTGATCTCGACAAAGGGTCGCCGCAGCGGCGAGTTGGCCAGTTCCAGCACATAGTCCTGGTTGATCTTGTCCCTTTTCCAGTCAATCAGGTGCTGGTCGGCGAGTGTTTTCAAGGATTTGAGGTAGTAGAGACGGATGGCCAGCCGGTAGTGTCGCCGCGCCACCGCATCCTGGATTTGCCGCTCAAAGTCCATTTTCTCGATGTCTTCATCCGCCTCCAGAAGCTCTGCGACGGGCCGGTCCGGGGGGCCGTAAAAGAGCCCCCGCAGCTGCGCCCCGAACAACTGGCTGGCGAGCAGCCAGAGCCCCAGAATCACAATGGTGCCGAGGATGATTTTCTCCAGCATGGACCAGTGCTCGCCCCACCCCCAGTCCTGCGCCTTTTCCCAGAGCCAGAGCCGCAAAAAATCCCACAAACTCGGACCCGTCGAATCCCGGTCGTAGAGAAACGCCTCGTCCACCAGGTAGGGCGCCAGGGCCCCGTCCGGAATCTGCCGCACCTGGACGGCGGAAGAGTCCACCGGAGCGCCGTAATTTTTCGGGGTGTCGGCGTAGAGCCGGGGCAGGGCCGGCGCCAGCAAAAGAAGTAAGATCCCCGCCCAACTGATTCTCTTTGTTTGCATAAGCCGGTACCACCTCAGAGAGGCTTTCTACTCTGTCTCATCTTGCCCCAGGCTTTCCACCTTTGCCATCAAGCCGGCCGCTTCCTTCCTTTCGACCAGGTTGAAAAACTGGAAGGCAAACCCTATGACAAAAAGGCTATGGGTAAAATAGCCCAGGGATGCGAAAACATGGGTAATGACGCTGAGGATGGGATAGTCCCCCAGACCCACCGGGTTGCCGCCCGTAAAGGTGACAATAAAACCAAGGACCATGTTGGGCAATCCAAAGACAAAGCCAAATACCATTTGAATGATGTACAGAACCAGGACCAGACCCAGGGTGGCCCACCAGTGCCCCGACATGAGCTGGCGGGCCCTGAAAACAGCGGCAAAAAAGGATTTGCCCTCGTAGAGGCGCACCACCGGCACGATGGAAAGCACCACAAAAAGATAAATGCCCGGAATCACCAGGAGGAGAAAGCCCAGTACCAGGGCCACGACTATCCCGATATTGGTAGAGAACATCACGGCAAAGTCCTGCTTGACTCCCTGCCACACCTCCTCTACCTGAACCCCTGCATTTCCTTTGTCGATATAGAGGAGCAAGTATTCGTACACCACCAGAAAAAGGACGCTCCAGACGACCAGGTAGAGGGCGAAAAAGCCGAGCCACCACGGCACCATTTCAAACAAGCCGTCCAGATCGGAAAAAAGGGAATAGAACTCGATCTGGAACAGGTCGTAATAGTACAGCTGCCCCCCGGTGCTCAACAACAACAGAGGGCCCACGATGAACAACAAGCTCTTGCCCAGCGGTTTAAAGTTGTGGCGGATAAAGGAAAAGGTATCGTTGAGGACTTCGCTGAAGTCCCGCACGCGGCGAAACTCGATGCGTTCAGTGGTCTGCACGGCCTTCCTCCCTTGGATGAAGTTGCAACGGGTATAGTATAAAATACCATGCGACAAAGACCAGAGAGCCGGTAATAATACCAAGGCTCAACCACGCGGGCATGTCCGTGTAGCGGGTTACAAAACCTTCCAGAAAACCCGCCACCACAAAGATCGGCACCAGCCCGAGCGCGATCTTGAGCCCCTGCCGGGCGCCCCTGCGGAAGGATTGGGCGCGCCCGTAGGTACCCGGGAACAAGATGCTGTTGCCCACCACCAGTCCGGCGCTGCCGGCAACCACGATCGCCGCTATTTCCAGGGTGCCGTGGATCCACACCGTCAGCAGGGCATCGGCGAGCAGACCGTTCTCGTAAAACAGGTAGTGGAAGGCCCCCAGCATCACCCCATTGGTAAACAGGATGTACCCGGTCCCGAACGAAAACAGGACGCCGGCGACAAAGGCGAAGAGCGCAACGCGGATATTGTTTAAGGTAATGCCCAGAAACATATCCACTTGATTCAGGCTTTTGTAGACCGCCAGGGGATCCCCTTTATCCATGTTGGACAGCGTCATATTGACGTAGCGGTCCCCCAGGATCAGGCGCACAAAGCCATCGTCGTTGGCGGCCGAAACCACGCCGATGAAAATCGCCACCCCAAAGATGAGGGCAGCGTAGACCAGCTCTTTGAAAGAGCCTCTGAACAGGTGGGGAAGCTCGCGCGTCCAGAAATTGGACAGACGGCTCCTGGACTCTTTTTTATTGCGGTAGATTTGCTGATGGACCCTGGCCGTGAGCCCGTTGAGGTACTGGGTGGTTTCGCTTCTCGGGTAAAAGGTCCGGGCGTAGGACAGATCGTTGGTGAGTTCGATAAACAGCCCGGCCAGGGTATCCGGATCGGTCCGGGTCGAGTCCTTCAACAGCTCCTCGAATTCCTGCCACCTGGGCGCGTTCTGTTTGAGAAAGACGATTTCTTGCATGACTGGAGTACTTGGCGTAACGCGAATATCGCCTATTTTTACTACAACCCCTCTTTTTCCTCGTCGTCGCCGTAGGACTGGCCCTTGAAGATCGCCCTGAGTTCGGCGGCGGATTTGGCCTTCCGCATCAAGCCCATGCGTTTTGCTTCTTCAATTTGCAGGGCCCGCACATTCTCGAGCACTGCCTCGAGCTGGCCGGCTGGGAACTTGCAGGCCCCGTTCTCGTCCATGTGAATCAACTCGCCCGGACTCACATCCATGCCGGCCACCGAAACCGGCACATTCACCGCGTGGACAGCCATGCCTCCGTGCCCCGGGGTGATTCCGCTCAGCATGTACTGGAACCTCATCGGACGGATCTCATCCAGGTCGCGCGAGGGGCCATTGGAGATGGCGCCGACGCAGCCTATGGCCTTCATGGCGGTGGTCATATTGCCGCCGGCCAGGCCCACCTTGTCGGCGATCTCGGGTGGGAACTTCTGCTGAAAGACCAGGATCGTCGGTTGGGGGGACGCGTCCAGGGCGTCGAGCACGTCCATGAAATTGAGCCGATCAAAGTCCGGATCGGGGAGGCCGTAAACACAGGTCACCGCGTACCCGACCGTTCGGCCCAGCTCGGGGTACATGCAGTGGATGGACTGGTCTGTGTACCAGTTCTCGGTCCAGGGATTGTACAGTCCGAGACAAAGGGGGTGCGTGGGATAAGTGGCGACGACGTTGGTTATGGACGGTGTATCGAAATTCTTCAGCTCTTCCAGCATTTCCTTTTCATTATCCATCATCAAGACCTCCTTTAACGTTAAAGTCTTTGCGTTGTTACCTTGAATTGCGAGGGGATAATACCGCCGCAGCGACAGCCTGTCAAGGTTGCCTGGACAACCATAATGATACCGGCATCAGGCGGACGCCTTGTGCTGCATCCGGGTGCAGTCTATATTTCCCAGTACCAACTATCCAAAAGGCAACCAGATGAAACCGCACACCCCCTTCATCACAACCACCCTCCTTCTCCTCACCGCCCCCACCCTGGCCGACGACTGGCCCCAGTGGCGCGGCCCCACCGCCGATGGCGTCTGGCACGAGACCAGCATCGTCGACACCCTGCCCGCACCCCGGATCTCCCTGAGCTGGAAGGTGCCGATCTCCAGTGGCTACAGCGGCCCGACCGTGGCCGACGGCCGCGTCTTCGTCACCGACCGCATAACCAAACCCCGACAAAGCGAACGCATCCACTGCTTTGCCTGGGATACCGGGGAATTGCTCTGGTCCCGGGAATACGAAAGTCCCTATCGCAACGTATCTTTCCCGGCCGGCCCCCGCGCCTGCGTGGTCGTCCACGACGGCCTGGCCTACGCCCTGGGCACCATGGGCCACCTCCACTGCCTCGAGGCCGCAACCGGTCGCATCGTGTGGCACAAGGACCTCAACGCCCTCTACCAGATCCGCATGCCAGTCTGGGGCATCTCTGCCTCGCCGGTGATCTACGACGACCTGGTGATCCTGCAGATCAGCGGCTCGGACAATGCCTGCCTGGTCGCCCTCGACCGCCGCACCGGGGCCGAGAAGTGGAGGGCCCTGGACGACGAAGCCGGGTACTCGACTCCTATCTTCATCGAGCAAGCCGGCCGGCCGGTGCTGGCGTGCTGGACCGCGGAAAACGTAGTGGGGCTCGATCCGTCGTCGGGACAGGTCTACTGGAAGTACCCCTTTCTCCCCCTGACCGGTTCCAAGATGGCCGTGGCCAGCCCGGTCTACGACACCAGCCGCCTCTTCGTCACCGGCTTCTTCGACGGTGCCCTCATGTTGCGGCTGGGGTCCGACCGCCTCGAGGTCGAAAAGCTCTGGCGCCGCCACGGCGCCTCGGAGCTAAAGACAGACGCGCTCCACTCCGCCATCTCCACGCCCATTCTGTTGGGCGATTACATTTATGGTATAGGTAGTTACGGCGAGTTCCGCTGCCTCGAGGCCGCAACCGGCGACCGGGTGTGGGAAAACCTGGAGATCGTGCCCCGGGCCCGGTGGGGCACGGCCCACTTCGTGCGCAATGGCGACCGCTTCTGGATCTTCAACGAGCGCGGCGAACTCCTGATCGCCACCTTGTCCCCGGACGGGCCTGTCATCCACAGTCGCTCCCACCTGATCGATCCGACCACGGACCAGCTCAACCAGCGCGGCGGCGTCACCTGGTCTCACCCGGCCTTTGCCTATGGCCACATCTTCGCCCGCAACGACCGGGAACTGGTCTGCGCCAGTCTCGTCCAACAGTGAGACATCCTCAATCAGAAAAGCTTAAACACCGGTATCCAGCAGGGGGCCACGACCGACCCTCTGCTGCGCGTGGTCGCCCTGGACCGGCAGAGCAGCCCCCTCACCCAAAAAGAAAAAGAGGCCCTGATCGCCTTCCTGAAAACCTTGTCGGATCCGGATTTTATCCGCTTTCGGCCGGCCCCAGCCCACCTGGTCGTCATCCGCCGAACAGATGGTGGGGACCCCGGGGTTCCATATCTGGGAAGCCCCCGGTCTGGTCGCCGATGTCCAGAGGTGGGCCAACCAGCCAGCGCGGCTTCTCACTCGATCGGGAAAAAAATAAACACTCCATACCATTGCAACAAAGCAGGCATAAACATGGCCAAAAAAACACTTAAAGTAACCATCAGCGGCACGGGCTTTGCCGGAGACTACACCGCCCGGGTCTACGGCATGATACCCCACAAGAACGGGGTGGAAATCGAGCTGGCGGGAGTTTGCGCCGGCCACCTGGAAAACGCCCAACGCTTTGCCGAGAGACACGGTTTCACCCGGGCCTTCGAGCAGCACCTCGACATGGTGCGCCTCGTGCGTTCGGACATCGACAATATCGCCTGCGCCAACTACAAACACGGCCCCTACGTGATGGAGGCGGCTGCGGCCGGGGTCAAGGTGATCGTCCTGGAAAAACCACCGGTCATCTGGCCCGGTTACGACGAAGGACGGGAGGCAAATGCGGCAATCCGCAAGCAGGAGTCCATGGCCTACCTGGCCACGGTGCTCGACGCGGTGCGCCAGCACAAAGCCAAGCTGCTCTACGCCGAGGACTTCGTCTACGTCGATGGGGTAAAGGGCCTGGTCGAGGTGATGGGTGAGGCCATCCACACCGGCAAGGGCAAGATCCTCCACCAGCGCGGCATCTGCGCCCACCAGGGCTCCCACGCCCCGGCCTACGATACCCCTGCTCTATCGGGGGGCGGGGCGCTCTTCAACAAGGCCTGCCATCCCCTGGGGCCCATCCTCTATCTCAAGCAGGTGGAGGGCATCCTGCAGAATGGAAAGCCGATCCGGCCCCTCAAGGTTTCGGCCGTGGCCCTGCAGGTTTTGAAGCACCAGCCCGAAAGCGCCGGCGAGTATTTCCGCGTCATGCGGAATGTGGACGACTTTGGGCGCGTCACCATCCTCTTCGAGGACCAGACCGTGGCCGAGGTGCTGGGATCCGATCTGAGCATCAGCGGCATCCGCAACGAGCTTTCCATCATCGGCGATTTCGGTCAGTACGATATTCGCGTCAATCCCAACAACGCCAACGAACTCTTCCTGCCGGCGGAAGAGACGGCCGGCGATCTGATCTTGCGGGAAAAATTGCCCACCCCACAGGGCACCTCCTTCCCGGCGCCCAACCAGTTCCACGCCCACGGCTACGTCGGCGAGATGAACGACGCGGTGGACTGCGCCCTCGAGGACGGACGCTATCCCCAGTCCGGGCCGCTGATGGCCTGGGACACCATGGCCGTGCTCATGGCCGCGTACGAGTCGAGCGCAAAGGAGGCGGTCTTCGTGGATGTTTCGGAGTACGTGCGGGGGCGCGGCTTCGACGAGGGCGAAATGCCCGCACCGCATCAATCCGGGCGGGTATTTCAGAGGCCGTCTTAAAATTCCAGGTGGGCCCAAGGCGCGGCGGCGGCGGCCAGGGCGTTGTCGACATTTTCCCGGACGTCGGCGAGCTGAAAGATCATCTGCACCGTCCCTACCCTCGCCTCTACCTGACGGGCTCTTTTTTTCTTTTCACGAATGCACATTCCTCAAGCGCTTGTACTTGAGTAAATAGGCCTTCAGCCTGTTGGATACCTTCACGTATCCTTCCCATTTTCTGGCGTAATCACCAAAGAATGAATCGGCCGTAATTTTGTGCAGGACGTTCATTTGATCAATGTGCAAAAATTGATAGTGGACCGTTGCCGGGTTCAACTTTTCCTGGCCAACGGTTATATCGCACAGGTCGTACTTGGTCCAGAAACCAAGGTCGAATAAAGCGACTACCCCTTTGATGGTTTTCATGCCTTCTCGAAATAGTTTTTCCAATCTATCCGTCGCCGCAACCCTGAGCAGATCCTGCAGGCCGAACAGGGCGAATACCATTCCGTTCAGTACGTGGCACGGCGGATCCGAAGGATACTCCTCGTAAAAGGTGTACCCACTGTATTGATCTCTTATTCCACCGTCCGCTACATCCACTGCAAAAATATCAAATGCCCTTTCCGCCAGATCGAGGTATTTCCGATCCTGTGTTTTCAGGTAAGCTCTGGTCAAGACAGAAGCAGCCCTTCCCTGGTACATGGCCGAAATCCAGTTTGACTCCACCTTGAATTTTGGCACGGGCACCGGAGTGGACCAGACGACATAATCCTTTAAGCGGGTTTCTTGATTTTCCACGAACCAATCGGCGAGCCGGATAAACCGCTCCAGTTCCTTTTCGTCTTTTTTCTTCAAGTAATTGTGGTAAACGGCCAGGGCGTATTGCCCGACAAAATTTGGATTGTAGTAATAGCGGAATTCTCCAACGTCGGCATGGGTCCGCACCTGTGGGACGCCTTGCTCGTCAAAAAGATAGCGATGGAACTTAATGAGTTCGTCTTCTTTGAAGATGAAATAATATTCCCTCAACTCGGCCGAGTGCACATCCTCTGCCAACTCGTAGCGAATGGGGGAAAAAAAATCGTTCCAGCCCTTTCTCGCAAAGTAGATAATGTTTTTCATGGCGTTTCCCGCTGCTCTTGCGATGGAACCGGTTCTCCACGTCCAGGGCGTATTCCTCCCCCAAGATCTACTATAAGCGCTAAAATCGAACCGGAACGCCAAGTTTCAATACCCCAGTAGTCGGGTAAGCCTTCCTGATAGAACAGTAAGCGAGTTTATTACGAGCGAGAGCGGCTTTGTGTCGCATGTTAAGTTTCAATACCCCAGTAGTCGGGTAAGCCTTCCTGATCTGACGCGTCCGGCCAGGGATTGGGCGACGGCTTCTTGCAGACGCAACCGGTGACTGCCGGTGAGGATGTACTGCCCGCGTTGCTGGCTGCTGTCAGCGAAGACCTGGATGGTTGAGAGCAGCTCGGGTACGCGCTGAATTTCGTCGATAATAACGGGCGGAGGAAATTGCGAGAAGAAAGCGTGGGGATCGCTTATCGCCAGCCTGCGTACATCGGGTGCTTCCAAGTTCGCATAAACGTGGTTGGGAAACTGCATACGCGCCAACGTGGTTTTTCCCGCCTGCCGCGGACCGATGATTGTCACCACGGGAAATTCGGTTGCCGTCGCCGCCAATTCTCTGGCAATTTGTCGTAAAATCACGGTTCTGATCTCTACTCGCGTTGATGCCGTTCAAGGACAAGATAAGAAAATTGGTACAGATTTCAAATTAAACTTTAAATCTGTACCAATCTCAGACCTACCCTTGACATCATATGTTGTCAAAGACATATTTCTCACATGAGCTGGACAGTCGAAATCGCCGACGAGTTTGAGCCGGAATTCGACAGTCTGCATGAGGACGTGCAAACCGAGATCCTAGCGCTGTTGCGGCAGTTCGGGCCGCAACTAGGACGGCCCCGAGTAGACACGCTGAACGGCTCCCGGCATGCGAACATGAAGGAGATGCGGTTCAGTGCTGCGGATGGATGGGGAATGGCGGCTAGCGTTTGCCTTCGATCCGGCGCGCAAGGCCGTCCTGCTCGTCGCAGGCGACAAGTCTGGAGTCAACGCCAGATGGTTCTACCATGCGCTCATCCGCAAGGCCGACGAGCGATTCGACCGGCATTTAGCCTCGCTCGCGAAGGAAGGAGATTAATGATGGCTTTGAACGTGGAAGACAAGATTGCGACGCTGGATCCCGCTCGGCGACGCAAGGTCGAGGATCGGGCGGCAGAACTCATTGCTGAGGAGATGACCCTGCGCGAACTGCGCAAGGCCCGGCAGCTCACCCAGGCGCGCGTCGCGCACCAACTCGGTATCTCGCAGGATGGCGTCTCGCGGCTCGAGCAACGAAGCGATCTGTTGCTCTCAACGTTGCGCAAGACGGTGGAGGCCATGGGCGGCAGCCTTTCGCTCATCGCCAGATTTCCCGACCGTCCGCCGGTCGAGCTGTCAGGCATTGCCGACGGCGATCCCCGCGATTGACGCCCGAGGTGACGTGAACTCCGCTCGCATGGGTATTAAGGCGCTGACTGTCGATGTCTTTGGCACGGTCACCGACTGGTACTCTACCATTGTGCGAGAGGGTGAGCGATTAGGCTGCGACAAGGGGATTACCGTGGACTGGGCACGCTTTGCCACGGCTTGGCGCGGTGGCTATGAGCCCGCTATGGGTCGCGTGCGGAGTGGCGAATTGCCTTGGATGAAGCTTGCGCGGCATTACAAGCCGGACAGGGAAGTTTACGAGAAGGCGGCGCATCTTCTCGATTTGGAGCCGCCTTCAATCCTGATGGTCGCGGCGCATCGCCACGACTTGGAGGGAGCTAGAGCCGTTGGATTCAGAACGGCCTTTATTCCACGTCCGCTTGAATGGGGACCGGAAGGCCAAGCAGACACCGCGCAAGACGGAGATTTTGACATAATTGCGCAAGACGACAATCTGTACGGCCTAACTCAATATAAACCAAATATAAACAAATATGCAAGATGCAACGGAGTACAACCAGGACGCGCTCGCATATGGCGTCGAGGAGCGTTGAGATCATGAGCGACCGGAGTTTACAATCGGGCTACTACAGCACAATCACTTACCTCGCCGAGCTTCTGGATGAAGCCTTGGTGCAACTCAAGCTCGCGCGAGGTGGCGCACCCTCGTCAGAAATCGAAAAGGTCGCCAAGATGTTGGAAGCAGCGGCTAGCGAGGAGCGCCGCGATCTCTCGACTGCATTCCTGCGCTTGATCCTTCGGGATGAGCTAGGAGAACAACAGCAGGCTTGGCAAGAACTAAGCGTGCGACTTGGGAAGGGAGAGTGCGACGAGCGTGACGTGGAGACGATGGAGCAGATCGCTGAAGTCGTGGACACAGAGCGGGCATCAGCGTTTCGCAAAATGAGAGGGTACTAGGTGTTCGAGGAGTATATCGATGGAACTCTCGGCGAGCTGGAACGACGGGCGCTCGTCCTGCGGGCAAAGATTCCGCGAGACCTGCCGCCCTACTATGCCACACTTGTACAGGCGTGCAACGAGCGGCTTGATAGACTACTGTCTGTCCTCCGCGACCTGCGCGATAACCCTGAGTGGCAGGATGAGAAACACGTGACGATCCGATCATCGAGCCCTTGCAGGACAGGATGTTGGAGTCGGCGGCGGTGGCGATGGAACACTTCCACACGCTGGCCGCGCGAAAGGGAAGGTGGTCGTGCTCCAGAGCAAGAGCGAGCTCGGCTGCGGACGTGGGAATCCTACTGGGGCAAGTATTGGATCTTAGAGTTCTACTGCGACCTGTTCGCCATCTACACCCTCGGGCCAGCCTTCGCGTGGTCGCATGTGCATCTGAGTGCCAAGCGGGGCGTGAACCCGTACGACTATTTGATGGAGCAACATCCGGCTGACAGGAGTTAAAGAGATCGGATGCCGCATCGCACACGCTGAGTGCAACGACGAAATCCATACGCTCCTGAACGAGGCTTGGCAACGGTTCTGGGACAACCCGAGAGAGTACGCCGCCTCGGAGGATCAGAAGACGAAGGAACTGGGCGCGGCTGGAAACAACTGAGCCCAGAACCGGCACCTTCGCATCCTCGATTTGGAGCCACTTTCCCTCACGCTCAAAACACCCTAGTTGGATGGAAGAGCCATCTTCTGTTTTCGCCCCTAGAGAATACTAGAGAAGCTAGCGGCGCTGGTCCCCAAACCCGGTTCCATCTCCTTTCATATTGATCGGTTTCAATACCCAGTAGTCGGGTAAGCCTTCCTGATAGGATTGTCATGCTACTCCATTTTCGTAGCACCGTGCGCTAAAATGGGTTTCAATACCCCAATAGTCGGGTAAGCCTTCCTGATGTGGGGAGGATCGTTTTTTTCATAGCTATTTAACCACGACCATTTTACGACTCAGGTTGACTGAACCGGCCCGTAGTTGATAAATGTATATCCCACTGGCGACCTTTTCTCCCCTTTGGTCTTTGCCATCCCAAACAGCCGCCTCGTTTAGGTTTAAATAGGGGCCTGCTTCACGAAACCCTAAGTCTAATTTTCGGGTTAAAGCGCCTCTTACATCATAGATATTTAGCGTTATCTGGGATGGTGCGTGTAGAAGGAAGGGAATCTAGGTTTGAAGGTTGAATGGATTGGGATAGTTGGACCGCAATTCAGCTTGTTTGGGCAGGACAGGAGGGGATTGAATGTGGGTCGGATCGTCGACATACGGTGACATATCCCACAGCAGTACCATGCCGTCACTACTCCCTGTAGCCAGGAGACGGCCGTTAGGAGAGAATATCTTGCGGGTAATTTCTTTTGTATGACCAAGAAGTCGGTTGATAGAATCGGGATGATTCACGTTCCATATCCAGAGCGTGTCAAACCAACTACTGGCTACAGTGACGCCATCGGGCGCCAGTATGGAGGGAGGAATCAATTTATATCCTTTTCTGGTTTCCTTTATAATTTCAGTAGGATTGGGAGTGAGCATAGGAGGATTTCTGTCTATGTTCCTTAAACTGACCGGAGTGAAGGCTCATTCAAAATAGACTGAATGAGAGCTTCAAGTTCTTTTGCGACAGACTCATCTTGATTAAGTCTCGCTGCATAAACTGAAAACTCCATTCTTTCGAGGAATTCGTCTGTACTGATAATTCCTTTTCCCTTGAGATGGGAGAAGTTCAACCAGTCCAAGCCCATTGACTGGTCACTTGCTATTAAATGGTCTATTGCTATTGCACTGTTCATGGCTTTAGTTTCCGGTATATGTCGAAGATATAAAAGCAGCCAATCAAGCAGCGGATAATGCAGAGTGGCTTGAGAATTGTCGAGACAAATTGCAGAGTAAATGGAAACAAATGAAGGACAAGATTCCAGCGTTGAAGAAGGAAAGACTTCAAGCGTACAGAAGGTTTCGTAATGCTGCTCAAGGTGTGGAATTGTTGATAGCAAAGAATCCTCCTCGACTCAAGCCTCCTCCTTTCCTCTCCCCTGACCTGGTTCAAATTGATCTCGATGACGTGTATCAGTGATGTTGTTGATAGTGACTTACCCACACAAGAAGGAAAATAGAATGGAACATATAGACTCCCTGATATCCCAGGTAGGATTATCTATTTTTAGGACTTGTGGTTCTCTGGTGAATATTAATTGAATAGACCAAACAAGGAGGCGCTTTGTCGGCTAGTCTTATTCAATTTGAGTGAGGTCGATGATTTTGTTTAATCTTTTCAATCTACCGCCATCAAACTATCCAGATAATCGGCTATCGCTATGCGTCCCCTTCGGCGGGCTTGTTCGGCGGCGGTCTCTCCATCTGAGTTTCGCAAGTCGAGGTTGGCGCCCGAGGAGACCAGCAAGCGCACATGGTCCTCATGGCCCCGCCAGGCGGCGGTCATTAAGGCGGTACTGCCGGTTTCGTTTTGCCAATTGACCCAGGCACCCTTTTCGATGAGATAGGTCATGATGGCTAATGACTCCTCTAGGTTGTGAAAGACTGCTGCCCACAAAGGGGTTTTGGTCGGCTGAGCTCTCATGGATATTTTCCTCGCCCGAGATACCTGGTTGACACTGGCCCCTTGTTCTACTAAATATTGCACAATGAGCAATTGACCCGGACCTCCCCAGCATGCGCCGATTAACGGTGTATCCGCATAGATGTCAGACCATGAAACATTGGCTCCTCGCTGGACTAGCAATTTGACCAGAGATAATGGTCCGCTGTTGACTGCGTGCATCAAGGCGGTGCTTTCGGACTCATCAAATACGTCTACCTCGACTCCTTGATCTAGGAAATAGAGAGCGACTGAAGGTCTTCCATGTCTGGCGGCGATGTGCAATACGTGCAATACGGGGGGCATTCCTCCCTCAGGATACTCTGGCCGTCCATAAATGCCCCGGAGTGCTCCTCGGTCCGTGTATCCTTGCTCTCCGAGCCATTGTAGCCGTTGATGCACACTCATAATACCGGACTCCACCCAGAAGCGCACTTGGAACAGGTCTCCTTCCTCAATAGCCGATGCCCAAGCCGGTATGCCGAACCATTCTTCCCGCGGCCTAAGATCTCTATTGTGACTTTGTGAAGTGGTAATCTTGGCTGCTGGCTCCAATACGGGTCTTGCTGGTGGGTTAGAACCACAGCCTATGCAAACGAGTAAAATCACACCGGATAATCGAACTACATCCATTGTCTAACACTCCAATCGTTTGTTGTGTGTAGAATATAAAGAATATATTCATCTCCATCAAACTCTCGTATATAGTTATAGCAGAGACATTTAGTCGGATTTCTTAGGTTTGGCAACGTGAGGTTTCCTGTGACCCTGTTTACTATATTCGAAAAGTTTCCAGATCAACAATCCTGCATTGACCACCTGGAGTCGATTCGCTGGCCCGATCATGCTAGCTGTCCTTCCTGCAAAAGCCTCAGAGTAGCCCGCAAGAAGGACAGGGATCTCTTGGGCCGTTGGAATTGTCATAACTGCCGATCCTCTTTTACTGTCCTCTCTGGCACAATCTTCTCCGGTACTAAAATTCCTCTTCAGAAATGGTTCCTCGCCATTGTTCTGATGTCCGATTCCAAGAAATCATTGTCGAGTTACCAGCTAGCTAGACACCTGGATATGAACCAGAAGTCAGCCTACAATATCCAGCAGAAAATCCGTCAAGCTATGAAGGGCGAGGAGTCCGAGCTTTTGGAGGGTATTGTCGAAGCCGATGAAACTTAGAGGCCCTAACAAAACTCTTTGAGGTACTTCCAACAGATGAGAATACATCCGATGTCGAGAAAGGCTTCATGGAGATCACCTCGTCGCTCCCAGCGGACTCGAAGCCGACGGAATTGGTGCAACCATGCCAACGTTCGTTCCACCACCCACCGATAGACGCCCAAGCCGCTGCCGTGGGCTTGCCCTCGCCGAGCCAACACCGAGCCGATGCCCCGCTTACGCAAGGCGCGCCGATGGGCTTGCGAATCATAGGCCCGATCCCCTTGCACCCGATCCGGCCGACGACGCGGGCGGCCGACCCGACCGGCCACCGGGGGTATGCGATCCACCAACGGCAACAGCTGCGTCACATCATGCCGATGGGCCCCCGTCACCCCCGCCGCCAACGGCACCCCTTGGGCATCGGTGATTACATGGTGTTTGCTACCGGGTTTGCCGCGGTCCGTCGGATTGGGACCGGTGTGCGCCCCCCCCCAACCGCCCGCACCGAGGCACTATCGACCACCGCACGAGACCAATCAATCCGGTCGGCGGCCCTCAGTCGGTTCAACAGGATATGATGGACTCTTTTCCAGACCCCGGCTTGTTGCCAAGCGTGCAGGCGACGCCAACAGGTCATCCCCGAACCGCACCCCATCTCTTGAGGCAAATACTCCCAAGGGATACCCGTCTTGAGCACAAAGAGAATGCCGGTCAGCACCCTACGGTTATCCAGCCGAGGCCGCCCCCCTTGGGGGCCAACGGTTACGGGGGGCAAAACCGGTTCAATCAAGGCCCATAACCCATCGTCGAGTAACGGCTTGGCCATCAAAAACACCTCCATATCAAGACGGTAGAAGCAATACCGAAGAGGATAAGAATATAATGAAGCCTATACGCGATTCCAAGGTTTTGTTAGAGACTCTTATATAGGTGGGAAGCCTCGGAACAAGAATAAGAACAATAAAGGTGGACCTGTCGGTAAGATTTCGGTGGTTGGGGCAGTTCAACGGGATGGCAAAGAGGGTGATTCTAAGCATGGAACCTGTAAATTGGACTCAAACTGGTGTTTTTACTGGCATTATGTTGGCAGCTTTTGTGGCTCTTTGGCGCTTGAATCACGCGGATATGCAGAATATCAGATCTGATATTAAGGAATTGCGTGGGGTGGTAAACAATTTGGTCCGAAGTGTGGGCCGTATTGAGGGGTATATTGGAAGGAGAAAGGAAAAGGAAGAGTCTTAATTTGTATTGAGATTGGTTAGTAGGCTGTAACTGCCACGCTTTGAGCGAGTCAAGGAACTTGTCCCGATCTTTCGGTCTTAGGTAGTGGCAGTTACGGCTCTTTTGTTATGACCCCAGTAGTCGGGTAATCCTTCCTGATGAAAAGGCTTGCAAAATCGCCAAGGAACAGAAGGAAGGCAGGTTTCAATACCCCAGTAGTCGGGTAATCCTTCCTGATGCACGTCAAATTCCAGTTTTGCACGGGCGGCCCTGAGTTTCAATACCCCAGTAGTCGGGTAATCCTTCCTGATCTGTCTCGCCCCGCACCCACAAGCGCCGCTCCGCCTGGTTTCAATACCCCAGTAGTCGGGTAATCCTTCCTGATGCACAATGAAAATCAAAATCATCCACGACCACGACAAGTTTCAATACCCCAGTAGTCGGGTAATCCTTCCTGATCTGTCTCGCCCCGCACCCACAAGCGCCGCTCCGCCTGGTTTCAATACCCCAGTAGTCGGGTAATCCTTCCTGATGCACAATGAAAATCAAAATCATCCACGACCACGACAAGTTTCAATACCCCAGTAGTCGGGTAATCCTTCCTGATCTGTCTCGCCCCGCACCCACAAGCGCCGCTCCGCCTGGTTTCAATACCCCAGTAGTCGGGTAATCCTTCCTGATCAGCTACACAAGAGTGCAAGATGTAATACCGATCCCCTGGTTTCAATACCCCAGTAGTCGGGTAATCCTTCCTGATCGAGAAAAATCGTCTTTGCCGCCAAGGATTTAATTGTTTCAATACCCCAGTAGTCGGGTAATCCTTCCTGATCCAGATGAAAAGATTCTATCAACTATATACTGATAAGTTTCAATACCCCAGTAGTCGGGTAATCCTTCCTGATGAGATATAGACAATGACACGACGACATATGGACTACACGTTTCAATACCCCAGTAGTCGGGTAATCCTTCCTGATGCACAGAATCGGCTCATTCATGCTCTGGGTTCTCTCTCGTTTCAATACCCCAGTAGTCGGGTAATCCTTCCTGATAAGATATCCAGGACGAACAACCTGGAACTACCCGTCAAGTTTCAATACCCCAGTAGTCGGGTAATCCTTCCTGATATGGGCATTATGTCCGACAACAACCGGTCTCGTACGAGTTTCAATACCCCAGTAGTCGGGTAATCCTTCCTGATATGGGGACTGCATCTACTGCGGATTCCCGCTCGATAAGTTTCAATACCCCAGTAGTCGGGTAATCCTTCCTGATCCAATAAAGTAGCCCTCCACGAGCGGGCAGGGTTGAAGGTTTCAATACCCCAGTAGTCGGGTAATCCTTCCTGATGGGAGCAGTCAAGGAACAGCGAAAAGCACGCGTGCAAGCCCGTTTCAATACCCCAGTAGTCGGGTAATCCTTCCTGATAAGACGCGTAGCGGGTATTACCGCGTGTTGGAGGACGGTTTCAATACCCCAGTAGTCGGGTAATCCTTCCTGATGAGCTACAAACATCTTCACTGAAGCGACCGCCTGCACGTTTCAATACCCCAGTAGTCGGGTAATCCTTCCTGATTTTCAAAACTTGTAATGATGCTAAATTGTGGATACGAGTTTCAATACCCCAGTAGTCGGGTAATCCTTCCTGATAATCTACCGAGAAACAACAACGGCTATTGGCGCAATTAGTTTCAATACCCCAGTAGTCGGGTAATCCTTCCTGATCTGGTCGACCCGTACGAACTGTTCAGCCAGGAGGAGCGTTTCAATACCCCAGTAGTCGGGTAATCCTTCCTGATTGGACGCGAACGCCGCTCAGTCGGCACAGCTGAAAGAGTTTCAATACCCCAGTAGTCGGGTAATCCTTCCTGATATGCGAACCCTGACCACAAGAGAAATTTTACCCCTCATGTTTCAATACCCCAGTAGTCGGGTAATCCTTCCTGATTTGAGCCGGCAGGTGCCGGATTGGGCTCCGATCGAATATGTTTCAATACCCCAGTAGTCGGGTAATCCTTCCTGATCCCGCCCGTGTTATTTCCTGTCTCGCAGGCAATTGCAAGGCGGTTCTCGACTCAGGCCATTTTGACAGATAAAACGCTTCCAAAAATAAAAACCTGCACTGAAGCACCTGTTCATAATGCTCACTCCTGCAAAGGGTTAGAAATTTGCGACCCACCAGAACATGACAAAATACATCTAATCCTCACGCGCGCTGTTCGATACAAGCTCAAACTGCCAGTATGGCATTACCAGACGCTTATGGGTCGCATCCACCTGTCTGAGCCTGCCTGTGACCTGGCAAACAGGTGGCCACATAGTCAGATCAAACAATCACATAGTCCTCGTGTTTCGGTACGGGATGTTCGCATTCGGAAATCCCTTCAATCCGCTTCTTACATGCGGCACACAGGTGATAATAACACACCCGATCGTCTTCGGGATCAATCAATTCTGATAGCTTGGATCGCAGCTCAACAAAGTGCCGCTCCTGCAACTCGCATTCAAAAACGCTCTTCTGCCGCCGCGACCCATAATCCTCCATCAACTTCATCACCCGCCGCAATCTGCGCTTGTCTGCAATATCGTAGGCCACAACCACGAACATCGCTCTCAGCTCCGGACGCTAAACCTGAGCAGGGTTTTCTGAATTGGCAGGATTTGCAGGCTGAAAAAACCTTCAGTCTCCACCCTACCAGCCCCTAATCCCAATCATCGAATTAGAAACGGCAGATACGCGGCCTCCTCACCACGCAACATGCGAATCAGTCGCCGTGCCTGCAATTCAAAACATTGGCGATAGGGAATCTTTTGCACCTGCCCGTCGTGCCCCAGATATTGAACCACGACAGCCACCCGGTCCTGATAGGCGCGAATCAATCGCCGGCGCCCGTCGTCACACACAAACACACCCCCATCGCGCTGTTCAAAATCCTCTGTTTTCATCTGCCCATGATTCAACAAATCCAGCACCATTGCATCCACAATCACCGGTCGAAATTCCTCCATCACATCCAGCGCAAGCGACGGCCGCCCGTAATCTACAAGGTGCAGATAACCGATATAGGGATCCAATCCCACGCGCAAAACAGCCGATTCCAGGTCGGAAGACAGAAGCGTATAACCAAAGCTCAACATGGCATTGACGGGGTCTTTGGGCGGGCGCCGCGTGCGTTTGACAAACGGAAACGCGTCGGGCAAAAACCGACCCAGCGCATCGAAATATGTCGCTGTAGCCGCGCCTTCAACCCCGCGCAACGCATGGGCATCTTCAATGCGATCCACCTGTCTTAAAAGCGAGCGCAATCGATGCGCGGTTTGTGCAACATCCTGGTTTCGCCGTCGGGCAAGGCGCATCACAAGCGTGCGCATATTGCGAATTTTGCCCGACACAAACCCACGCGCAGCACCCAGTCGAAAACCTTCGTCCTCATACCGCCGATATTGGATCTGCCGAAGAATCACATTGCGACCCTCCGGCCCAATCAACCGACCGCGATAACTCCCCGTGGCGCTCAGCAACACGAGATCAATGCCCTGCATCAGAGCCGCATTCATCGCCGCGGGCGTAATCCCGATATTGCCAAACAAAACCACCTGATCCAGGTCAAACACAGGCAATGCCTGGAGCTTCTTCTTGCCCTTCCACACGGCCAAACGCTGTCCTTCCCGCCGCACCTGAGCACCGGGTTCGGTCACATAGAGCACGGCCACATCACACCTCCTGAACACCCGGGAAGGCGAGCGTCTCCCTCGCCTGGCCCTTGGTCCCCATAAAAAATCTCAATACACGACCTCCTCAACACCAACCTGCAACCGCCCCTCTCCATCTGCTGTCACAACCCAAACACCGGTGGATATTTTACCCTTGCGATCGCGCAACAAGTCGCGCACCACATCTTCTGCCTGCGCCAAGTCGGTCATAACTTGCGCAGCTTTCCGACGCAGGGAAACATACCGGTCCACAGCCTCGCCATTGTGCGGTCGATCCGCTCGTCCCATACCTGCCGTAAACGACGCATCAATATGCAGCACAGGGGAGGGATACCCCCCTTCGGGCAAATCAAACTCGCAGGCGCATGGCACGGTTTCAACGAGGTCGGGCAAATGGCTGCGAATTTTGGGACATCCTATGGGATGCGAAGGCAACCGCCCGATATGGTAATCTGTCACCTCGGCCTTGTAATCTGCGCAGGCGCCAATCACCGCATGCAAAAAAGCGCGCCCCCGTTCGCCAACATGCCCAAACACACACTTCAAAACATGGCGCTCAATATGTGCAAGATGCGCCGTTGCAAAGGCTTTCTCTGTGAGCGCGCGAATAACCGCGCACCCCTGCAAAACCGGTTGAAACTCTGGAAACTGCTTTTCCAGATCGGCCTTCTCCAGCGGGGTAGCGGTATGGTCATCCTGTCCGACCAGACGAGAAACCGCATGGTCAAACCCATGGACATCAACGGGTTTGGCATCGCGTAAAACGCCGCCTTGATCTGCGACAGCACGCCCTTCCGGATCGACAAACAAAGCCCGCCGCCCGGTCTTGCGATGCACCCCCAGAGGCAGCTTGATCAAATTGCCCAGTTCATCTTCACCAACGGCATCCTGCTTGGGAAAAAGCTCCCACTGCAATTCCTCTGACGACGGCCCAAACCGCTTTACAAACGCACGACCAAATTTGCGAAGGTCACCCGCCCGCACAGTGCTCTGAAAAAATAGCCATACATGCGCCCCCTTGTGCCCGCTGTCTTCCACATACACCGGGAGATTGAGCGACGCAAACCCCGCACAAACCCGCCGCATGTCTTTGCACACTTGCGCCCGCAACGCATCCATCAAAGCGTCATTTTGCTGCGCCTTGTGGAGTGCCTCTTTTTTTATGTCGATATCCAGTGCCAAAAATTGTGCTTTATCCCCTTCAAAAACGGGATACACGCCAACCGTTGCATCCCCCCGAAGGTGGGATTGGATCACATCCACGGTCAGGGCTTCACGAACCGGTACATAGCCCGCCTTACCGTCATCATCGATCCATTGGCGTGCATAAACGTCTTCTCGACCAGCAAACAAGGCCAACATCCGCGCTGCAACATCCGATTGGCTTTCGACTTCTACACCCGGAAACGCCTCGGACGATTTCAACTGCGCCGACACCAACTGCCTTCCCGCCAGCGCACCCGCATGGTCTGGCACGAGATCGAGCACCCGGCCATACAACTCCTGCGCCAGACCCATCATACCGTCCTCTTCGTAGAGCCGCGCCAGTTCAAATATCCCATCAACGTGATCTGCTTGATGCTGAATGAGCTTCTGCAGAAGCGACTGGGCCAGGCCGTTTTCATTTCGCTCAACCTGCAACATCGCCAGACCAAACAGAGACTTTGCATCATAAGGACACTGTGCCAGGTACGCCTGATAGATTTCAACGGCGGCCTGAACATTATTCAGCTCTTCTGCCAGCGCACCCCAATTGGCAAACGCATCATCCACCGGCAAATCGCGCCACCGATCGAGCAGAGCATGTGCCCTGTCCTGCTCGCCTCGGATCAGCGCCACGCGCACCATCAACTGATGCGCCCGATTGCAGCCCGGATCACGCGCACTCGCTTCCGAGGCCAATGCCTCCACACCATCCACGTCGTTTTGCTCCAAAAGCACCTGCGCCTTTTCACACAGGGTATCAACAAGAGAAACAGCAGAGGTCGCCATAAGGGGAGACTCCTTTCTTTCAGGTCTGGGTGCGGTGACGTACAGGGTGGGCATGGGTTAGCTCTGGGAAAAGTCCAACGAGCGGGCTACCGTCAGCCGCTCGCCAGTCTTTGGATCGTCCTCTTTCAGCAGGCGTTCGAGATCGGCTATAACCTTGCGTAAAGGGGTTGCTTCCGGCGGTGCCATGGCCGTGAAGCCGTGGGTTAGAATGCTGTCGTTGCGTCTGCTGGTCTGCGACTCGCTGTGTCTATCGAATTGGATCAATTGGTCAGCGAGTGGATCACCAAGATATTCCAGCAGCTTAACGGCCTGATAGCGGGATGCCTGTAATTTTCCCTTTTTTCCGTCTGTGATGAAGGAGAGAGCCTTAATCGCCGCGTCGTTTGGCGGCAAGTCGGCGCTGTTGTAGCCTTGGTCAAATAGCCGGATCTGCCCGATCAGTTCGAGCACCCGATAGGCGCGTATCAGGGCGTCCTCGAAGTGCTGGTCTCGCAGACGCCGCTCCGCATTGGCCAACAGATCGCAGACCAGCGCCCGCAGATGTGCGGCCATCGCCGCATGGCCAGACCGATCAGGATTAAGCCTCTGGTCTAGTCGGCGGAGCCACTTACTCATTTCTGGGGTTGGTGCAAATCTGCCCGCTTCTTTCGCCAGCGCCCCGCGCCGGTCCAACGCCTCAACGGCTGCTTTATAGTCGAGCCGATCCCAAGCGACGTAGATGTACGCCGCTGAACGCAGGGCTTCGGCCTGTACACGGAATTGCTCTGAAAATAATCCGGCGAAAGGTCCATCCAGGTGGGGCAATAGTTCGATCACAGCACCGAAGTCGCCGTGGCCCATGAGACGTTCGGCTTGGTCGAGGCGTCGGCGTTCAGTAACAAGGTTGGTCCTTATCTGGCCGACCTTTTCGGTGCCGGGAATCACCATGCCGCGCTCGTCGCGCTGCCCGCTATGGACGTAGCGCAAGACCGGGATGTCGCGGCCAAGCGCCGCCAGTACCAAGGCGGCACTCATGGCCTTGGTGCCGCGAGTGAAATCCACTACGATGTCGCTTGGCTTGAAGCCGTCGTCAATGAGCCGGGCGAGCACCGAATCAAAATGCCCGAAACAGGCGTCCGCGTTATTCTCCTGCCCTGACGCCGGCAGTGCATCAATCTCGACGGTGGGGTTGGAGATGCGCTCCTGCAAGGTTTGGGCAAACTCCTCAGTCTCGCGCGACGGCAACAAGACGATTCGGTCCCATTCGCCGTCTTCGACGCTTTTGAGCATCGGAACAAGCAGAGTCCGTTCGATGTCATCAATGTTGCCGGTACCAACAGTGAGGACCAGGGCTTTTTTGCTACTAGGGTGAGTGGTCATCAGTAGTAGACCTAGGTATTCCTACCTTTTCACCGCTTTTGCGAACCAGAGCCACCAAGGCGGCATCGACGATACCAGCCAGGCCGCTTTTGTCATCATAGTCGATCACCTGTTTGAGTTCTAGGCGTAGTGGCAAGTCCCCTTTTGTTAATTCCAATTCTGCCAGCGGCAGCCAAATCTCCGCCCCGCGATCTTCTACCAACTTTATCCATGGCGGCGGCCCGGGTTCCACCTGGGTCCCCCACAGGGCATGATGCTCCGTCAGAGTATCGGTCAATTTTTGCAATTCCAGCCTACGGCCCTGCCAAGTTCCGCCCCAATGAGACCAGACATGCCATTCGCCGTCCTCGCCGAATAAACGAAGGTCGCTGACCCGTGCCCAATCCGGTTGCACATCTGGAGGCCAGCAGATTTTGTCCGACTGAACCACGCCAAAACCGATAAAGCCGGGTTCCTGTAATAAGATCCACGCTGTCTCGTTCGTGGTTACATAGGGCAAGTGTGAACAGACCAATTCTTCATTAAGTTCTTCATGCGTTTTCTTAGACATCTGCGATCCTCTCTTATTTTTTAGGTCGCCGTGAACCTTTGGGGCGACCAGGAGATTCCTGGGCCTTCTCGACACAACATTCGAGGAATGAGTCTTCACCATCTACAAGCGTCATGCTGTTATTAACATGTGAAAATTCCCAAACCTTAACATCTGGCGAGGTAGAACATTTTAATTGAAATAAGGCTCTGAAACCCTCGAAAGTACCGCGACCATTGCTCGTTTCTCCACCCAGGGCGGCATGCCCATTCCAGAAGTCGCGCAGGGTCAAGAACAACAAGCCAATTTCTTCGTCCTCGGGTTCCTCCAGTTTCAATATCAACCGGAGATGTGGCATTGGTTTTTTCAAGTCCTTGAGGCAGATTGGAAAAATCGGTTTTTCGTTAAACAAGGCACTCTGCAAACTGCCCCCGGTAAATCGATCAATAGCAACGCGATCCTGCCACCGTGGTTCCACATTCTTCACCAACTTTTCCTCAATCCATACCCGGCTTGCCCACAAACCTTGCGGATCTTTGGCTTCTTGTTCATGGACAGGGCCGAATATTTCACTCACTGCGTCCTCAGACCAGCCAATGGTGGTTGCGATCAGAGAAGCGCGATGCCGGAATGCACCGGCAAAGGATGTGCCGGGGACGACAGGCTCTCCAGCGGAGTGCAGATGAACCATGTCTGGAGCTTCTGGATCAGAAGGTGAACTACGGATTAACAGGGATGTACGCAGGATGAAATCCGCTTCAAGGCGAAAGTATTGTCGTTGATCAGATGGCAATGGATGTGGCGTCGAATTACTCGCGGGACGAGACCAGACCGAGCCACGTAGCCACGCCATGACATCCTCTGGATCGTTCATCTGCAAATCGCGTATCTCCCAGGACGCTACCTTGCCGCGACCATAGCCCCGGCGGGTTCGTGCGCCCAGTCGGATATCGCCTGTTTTGAACCCATGTAAGAGAGCTAAGAACAACTTCCCTAATTCATTATTATCGTCTCCGTCTCCCTTACGAATAATGCACTCCAGATCCAACTTAAATTCAGTCCCGCGTTCGACAACTTCCACGTCGAATTTTGCCTTTGCAGCGGCAGAACCCGATTGGGTGTCCACACGCACGCCATCGCGGATTGATGTCCATGCTTGCTCGCTGGCACAGGCAGCATCGGCAACGATTAAGGCACTCATGGTATCCTTTTCATCCGCTCCGCCGAAAAGCCGTTTGAGCACCTGGCCCTCATCCCCCTCTTGGTATTCCGCCCAGGGCAAACTCTGCCGGGCCAGAAAACTCCGCGCCGCTCCAGCGATGGATGCACCCGGAATAAAGGGCTGTCCATCCGCATCCTTCAGAAGGCACATATCCGCTATACCTGTTTCGTCTCCCCCAAAGTGCGCCACACTGTCCAGCTCCCACTTACCCCGAGCATACAAACGGCGCACAATGGCATCCTTAGCTTCAGATGTTTCTGTCTTCGTATTTGCCATGCTATTAGTCCTTATTTATCCCTTGACTTACGGCGCAGTGCTGTAAGTAGATGATCGAGAAATACTGTACACATCTTCGCGCTGTCATCCGAGACCAGTTTGTCAATCATGGTTTGGCGCATATCGGCGTAGCGACCTTCGACAAGCTCTTCAACGCGACTTTCAATCAATTGCCGAGTTAAGGACTCTGGTTCAGTCCATGCCTTTTTGAACAAATTGCACAGTGTCATTTGGCGCGACAGTCCGGGGATGTCGGCGTTTATCCGACAGTTCATCAATCCTTCCTCTGCCGGCTTACGTAAGTTATTTAAGCTCTCAACAGGCGCATCTTGTTGGAGAAACAGACGTAGCCGGCCGAGAAGGGCATTGCTTGGAACGTTCTGCGTCCGCTCAGCGCAGGTCATGGCACGCTGTTGCATCTCAGCCAAGCAACGCGATCGTACAACGCCATACAGCAGGTCTTGGACACTCTGTGGTATCTTCGAGTCTGGCGCGCTGGGTATATTTTTCTCATCCAGTTGGATTTCTTCCCACAACTGAAGATTGCCCTGTCGATTGACTGCAATGCGGCCATACCCCTCTTCCTTGCGTAACCCTAGGCCATCGTGCTCCAATTGCAAGAGATGCTTCTGATCGAGAGCTTTATCAGCCTTAGAGTCTCTAACAAAACCTTGGAATCGCGTATAGGCTTCATTATATTCTTATCCTCTTCGGTATTGCTTCTACCGTCTTGATATGGAGGTGTTTTTGATGGCCAAGCCGTTACTCGACGATGGGTTATGGGCCTTGATTGAACCGGTTTTGCCCCCCGTAACCGTTGGCCCCCAAGGGGGGCGGCCTCGGCTGGATAACCGTAGGGTGCTGACCGGCATTCTCTTTGTGCTCAAGACGGGTATCCCTTGGGAGTATTTGCCTCAAGAGATGGGGTGCGGTTCGGGGATGACCTGTTGGCGTCGCCTGCACGCTTGGCAACAAGCCGGGGTCTGGAAAAGAGTCCATCATATCCTGTTGAACCGACTGAGGGCCGCCGACCGGATTGATTGGTCTCGTGCGGTGGTCGATAGTGCCTCGGTGCGGGCGGTTGGGGGGGGGCGCACACCGGTCCCAATCCGACGGACCGCGGCAAACCCGGTAGCAAACACCATGTAATCACCGATGCCCAAGGGGTGCCGTTGGCGGCGGGGGTGACGGGGGCCCATCGGCATGATGTGACGCAGCTGTTGCCGTTGGTGGATCGCATACCCCCGGTGGCCGGTCGGGTCGGCCGCCCGCGTCGTCGGCCGGATCGGGTGCAAGGGGATCGGGCCTATGATTCGCAAGCCCATCGGCGCGCCTTGCGTAAGCGGGGCATCGGCTCGGTGTTGGCTCGGCGAGGGCAAGCCCACGGCAGCGGCTTGGGCGTCTATCGGTGGGTGGTGGAACGAACGTTGGCATGGTTGCACCAATTCCGTCGGCTTCGAGTCCGCTGGGAGCGACGAGGTGATCTCCATGAAGCCTTTCTCGACATTGGATGTATTCTCATCTGTTGGAAGTACCTCAAAGAGTTTTGTTAGGGCCTCTTAAACACAAAAACACTGCCGGCGGCGATGGCGGGCCATTGCTGCCGCGGTAGGCGTAGGTGGGCATTATACCCGCCGATCACTTCCGTGCGGGTATAACTGCACCAAAGTGTCGGTTCCGTGGTATCCAGACCCAGGGCCTTGGCCAGCTCACGCTTGGGAAAACGCGCCTCCGGGTGGCCGTGGTCGTTGACGGTCAACAACGGGGATAGGGTGGTAATAATCAAACGCACGCCAGGATTAGGGTTATTAGGTGCCTGCTGCTCAACGAATCCGTCCCACTCGACAAGCCCGCTCAATTCCTTCGGCGCATCATCAACCCATTCAAATTCCGCCTCGCCGTACTGCGCACTACGCGACCGTCCGATCCTTATCGATTGTCCCCCTCGTAACCACGTTTTCAGATTCTTCAGATCGTCCGCTGAACCTAGGACAGCCCCTTGAAACGACTGTCCGGCTTGGATGGCTTCATACATAAAAAACGCACCGCCATCTTTGACATCTGCGCCAAGAGCACGACCTTTGCGTCGGTCGGCGGCGCGGGCGTGGTGGTAGTTCAGCTCCGTCTTGACGGCCTGCGTCTTCAAACTCTCTAGGCCGATCTTGGCGTAGCGGCGATCGAGTCGCTGCGTGGGTTCCTCCCCCGGCAACTGTTCGACGAAATCCACCAGTCGTTCGTCGTCCTTGAACTTGCGTATGGAGTGAGGAATGGGGATCATGCGTTGCGGTGGTTCATCGAACTCCTCGGGATCGTCCGCCTCCGGGTAGGCCGTCAGAAATCGCAAGCCCCCATCGAGAAAGGCGTGACGAAACGCCTCGTCTTCCGGGGTGTGATCCGGTTGGCCCAGGTAGTGCCAGTAGTGCCAGGAGGCAGCTCCCCATACATTGCTCCCAGGCACCTCCTGCCGGGTCATAACGGTATTCGGGTCGCCATCTGCCACCGGGATAACCGCTGGCGCTGTCAACTTGAGCCGATAGCGCAACACATGGGTGGGCGTTCCGCGATTCGAGCGGGGTGAGCCAATCGCCTGCCCTTTTGACGTTTGGGATGGTTGGATGCGGTTGTTCACGGTTATTGAAGGAAGCGTATCGTCGCTCAGGGCCTGTTCGGTCAGGTCTCGACATTGCCCGTTCTCATCGCGTGCAAGCAAACGACAACAGACCTTTCCGAGACCGCGGGTGCGTGCCGATCCCATGTGTTGCAGGGCGGCGGCCCCCAGAGATAGCGCATTGAGCAACGCATTGTCGGGAGGCTCAAAGAAACGCACTCGCGCCCGAAATACCAAACCTGTCTTCAGGGTACGGGTGAGACGGAGCGTATCCTTTTTTGCTGCACCGGTATGGCGGTCAATGGCGGTTTGGGCACGCACAGTGGCAAAGTGTTGCACGACATCGTCAGGATGAAGTTTCTGAATCTTAGGATGTTGCAAGTAGTTCAGCCATTTTCTTAGAGACGACGCCCCTTGCAACTCTGCATTTGCAACATACAGGCAAGCATCCCCGGCACCGGGTTTCTGTCCTGACTCGCCGAAAATCTGCTTTGCCGGTATTGGTACCTCACTGCACGACCTCCACGCATCGGCAACATCGCGATAGGCTTCGCGCCACAGCCCTTTGAGTCGCCTGCCGGGGAGAATGGGTAGCCCCAAGTCATCAAAGGCCACATCTCGGTCAACTACGCCCACACGCCCCTCACCGGCGGCAGAGGTTAGCGGCGATTGCAGTGTGATTTGTAAGACATACTCAGTCATTTTTATCTCCTTACCCTGCTTTCTCGCCATCTGTTGCTGGTTTCACTTCTAAATAGAAATCGAGTGCTTCAAGCGGGTCAAAATACGGCGTAGTGCGATCAGGAGAGTCCCCGCCTGTCCAACCTGTGTTACTTACCGACGACGATGGCAACTTTACGTCACGCCATTGTGCGCCTTCAATGAAGCGTTGGGTCGATGCAGGTCCCTGTGTTATAGCCTGCAAGAGACCTTTGGCACGACTGCGGGGCCATCGCGGTGATTGAAATTCTTTCAAAATTGCGACAAAATCGTCCCATCTTTCCGGCACTTGATACGGACGCTGATGCAGCATTTGTCCTCCTAGGCTGCGATACTGTGCGGCTCTCAGGGCTGAAATGGACCGGGTGGCACCCTCCGGAATGATCTGGAAGTCCAGCCAACTACCGGTTGGATCAATCGCCTTCCGGCGGTGCGATTTAGCCTCTCCGCAAAGTTCCTCAGCAAAATGATAGGCGCGGGCAAACGGAAACTTCGTAGGTACGATGGCTACTCCAGCACAGGCATCAACGGGTCTGTCCTCTCCGCTAACCTTGATCTTACCCTTAGAAAACTCCCGCAGATAGTAGGCCGCCAGATCGAGACCCAGGCGACCATCGCATACAAATGTCAAATCGTCGCCGCCGTACACGATGGGACGAAGGGGAAATATTTTTTCATCTTCCAGCGACAAATCATCTTTTAGCCTCGGCAAAGCTTCTCGTAGATATTGCAAAGTCTCCTTTAGGACATTCTGGGACAGAAGCGACACAGAGGCAGAAAACGCCCGGATGTGATGGAGGAAGTCCGCATCTTCTCCTGCACTGTTTCCTACATCGATGAGATGTTTGCCCATTCCATTGCCATCAGCATGCACCACGGCAATATGCGACTCTCCCGTACGGCCACCCAATTTGTCGAGCTCGATGGCAAAGTGTGGTCCTTCTTTCAAAACCGGTCCAAATTGGTTAAAAATGGCGTTTTGGGCAGCACCAACTTGATTCCGCTTGCTCTCCGCAGACTGTGATATCCACTCCTCATTGTTTTCCTCGCTGGGTTCGCTTGCAGGGAGTCCAGTCGTAGTACAGGTGCGAACAACGGGTAAACCGTACAAGGTGGCTCCAAAGGGCAGTGCCTCCTCGCAACTGGCGAGATCATCCAATGCGCCACGATATGCTTCAGCCAGCGAGTTCTCAACATCTGCATATCCAACGGCCACCCGAAGTCCAGGTGCATTTTCGAGTAGCTTGCGGCTCCATGCTTTGACAGCATCTTTAGCAATCTCTTGGCTTTTGCAGAGCAGCGCGGCATTACCCCCACCTATATAGATGAGGTTGACATCTTTCGTCGTGTCCACTGGTTTTTCAGATGGAGACATTGAGGGATTCGCCTTGTACGCAGCCCATGCATTAGTATCAACGGTGCGGCCAGCCTGCTTTATGGCCTCAAGCAAGCCCTCGTCGAGCCAGTATTTTGCCAGATGAGACGCGCCGATATTCTCTTTCAGGCGATTGCTCTGAAAGATGTATCGCTGAAGACTCGCAGTGCCTAAGACTACGATGGACTGACCAGTATAAAGAGAAGTTGACATTAGTATATCCTCACTCGCTCAGATCCAATGCAGGTCATTGCATAGGTATCGATAAAACTCATTGGGTAGCCGACGCCACTTATTCTTTCCCCAGATTTGCAGAGGCTCGCTCGCACTACCCATTTCATCCTTCAGTTCGTCTTCGATGAGTTTAGCGGTATTTGGGTGAGCACTACACAGCACTATGGCCCGCGCTTCATCACCACCGAGTTGTCGCGCCCGTAGAATAGCCTCCATGCCTTTTTGTTTGCTCCGGTCGTGACCAGAATCAACAGTGCATGAAACAACTACAATCTGATACCCCAGCACCGCGACTACATCGAGTTCAAAAGGCTTGACATTTGGGTCTGTTGTTCCAGCTCGTCGGACGTACACGCTGTGAAAAATTTCATAGTTGTTTCGATCCGAATTGCGCTCGGAAATTTTCTTCAGAGCTTCCTCAAAAGCGGCATACGCACCGTACTCGAGAAGATCGGGATCAATAGTTACGCTGCGAAACGCATTCATGCCCTCGTCGCATTGCTCTTGGCTAGGTGCTCTAGGGGCCGGACATTCTTCCGTCCTATGGCCTCCAATCGATTTACTAAAGTATCGATATTCAAATGGTCCGATCGTAAAGCCGTCGAGTTCGGCGATTCGACTAAGACAAGGATCAATCCCCCAACGAGTATCCTTTACAAGAGGACCGCTCCGACTTACGATAGTCGGGCCTGATGCGCCACGTGGATCAAGATAAGAGGTTTGTAGGCGGACGTTCTGGCTATCTCGTAGTTGGGCTTCGATAGCAGAAACCGTTTCAACACCCATCACCTTGGTGCCGCCGGTGTAGTGGACGTAAAGATCAGTGGTCTCGGCTGATAAATCTCTTAAGATATGCCTGATATCACCGCGTACAGTCTCGGGATTACCCGCCGACGTTTGAATGGGATCAAGGAGAGACGCACCTTGACAATACTTCTGTAGCCGGTCTTTTTCAGCCACCGTGCCCGCCGTATGCACAAGTCGAACATGAACAGGTTCGGGCAGTTTGTCTTTCAAATGATGCCACGCCACCCACACCGGCAATGGATTGGTTCCGACTGTGAGAATGAGTTGTGTTCCCATGACTACCGTTTCCTCCGTATCAGTGAATAATGGACGGCGACGCTCTATGGCTCATAGGGTAACCCGTTCATGTCCGTAACCTCTGGAAGCGCAGCCTTCTTACCTTGCCCTTTCTCATTATCGACAAACCACTTGAAATTCTCACCCTCTGGGTTCGGTTTGCGTTCCAGACGTGGATAATGAATGGGCGCGTCGTCTCCCGGGCCGCTTAGAACTTGTAGAAATCCACTGATAAAAGACAGCTTCTTAAAATGTTCTGATTCGATCTCTACGCGGTCTTCAGGATCGGTAAAGAGCTGAACGGATTTGAGATCGTCCAAGGATGTCAATCGACGGGATACGGATGTTTCAAGCTCTTCTCCACTCTTAGTGGTTTCGTCATTGACTGGAAGAGGCATATACGCGGCCACCATACTGGCCTTAAATTTCTGAATACAGTTGTTTCGTTGCCCTTCATCCAAAGTTCCCGGGGAGGATGCATCGAAAGCCGCATAGTAGTTTTTCCACTCTTCTCCGGTGCCAAGCGGCAGGCATCCATTTACACACTGCTCTTCATCAACCTCCATTCGTACGCTGCCAAAACCCAGTGGCTTGCCATAGCCTAGCCGGAAGTAATGGCCTTCGGGAAGCGATAGCAACCAAAGCAATGCGCCGATCTCTTCAGGTTGCAGATTTTGCACGTACAGGGATACCTTAAAAACGGTATTGGGCTTGATCCACCCTCGAATGCTGCGATTTTGAGGATCGGTTTGAGACTCTCCATCAGGACGGCGGTATTCCTGATAACGACCATTACTTTGTTGCTGTGTTCGGTCCTCAACTGACGGCTTCCAATAGTCTGGTGCTTGATCGGCTTCCAGCCCTTTGTGGTGCCAGTAGTGCTTACGACCTCGTAGGCCCTTGCCTTTACTATAGCCTGCTTGTTTCTTGTCAAGGCCATCTTCTTGCGGCCTGCCTTGATCATCCTTGGCTACATAAAAACGGCCCTGTGCGGGTTTCGGTTGTCCCAGGATAGCAAGGGGCAAGGACTTACCAGCAAAGTCCTCGATGATTTCTGGTCGTGCGCCATCCTCACAGACGACTCGCATGCGACCCTTGTAGCCTTGGTCGCTACCGGATTTCTGAGGTACCCACCCGAATAGACGATCCGCGGGAGACAACTCACTTCTCTTATTCGCTGGCTTTAGTAAAGAATCGTTTAGTGAGGAATCGAGAAGGTCTTTGGGGCTGTTGTCATACAACTCACGGGAGATCATGACTGGGAAAATATCTTCAATATCCGTGATATTTCCCTGTGTATCGAATTTGCAGCGGGCATATACCATATCTCCCGGTTGCAATTCCATTGCGTCATGTGCGTTTCCGCCCCAGCGGTCTCGGTGTTTACCATCCTGATATAGATGCGGAGACCAGGCCGTTTCACCAGGGTTATTGCCGGTTTTTTTCCAGGGCTTCACACCTCCTGGCCGCTTAAAGATATCGTTCTCTGAGTGTGCTTCCCGATAGTTTTTGATACGCCTGCGCCAAGACTCTTTGAGGTGGTCAGTCACTTCAAACGTATCTGATTTGGGATTAAAGAAAATTCGCTCATCGTGTTTGTTACCCATGTTTTGATTGGTGACCAAAACGCGCCCTTCGACGATTTTTCCTGTAGTCGATGGTTCTTTGGGATGCTTGCTCTTTGGCCAAACTCTGATTGCCTTCCAGAACCAATAGCCCCGCTGATGCTTAATAAGTTTGACTTCTGCCCAAACTTTGTCCCCAGTCTGAGGATCACACCCCCCTACACACTCCGAATTCAGATTTGGATTCTTGTTATAGCGTGTCAGCATCGCAGCGTACATCGCGCCTTTTTCTTCAAATCCGTTTGGACCTTTAACTGTAGCTTGGCTAGTACCGATATACAAACGCGCCACCAAGTTCTCGGCTCCTTTGCCATTTTCGATAACCGCTGGAATGAGCTTCAGAGCTTCCCTAGTTTCCATGCGATAGGCCAACCGGTCATCGTTGCTAAAACAACCATAGCGCGAGTTCGTCACCACTTCATAAGCGCTACGCAACACACCGCGCAGGGACGATTCCGCCAGACGGTTGAGAACATCATAAGTTTGGTGCTCAGTTGGCGAGCGTTCTTCGCCATCAGTTTTGGGCAATACCAAGGGTGTGACGGTGGTCAGCTTGATGGGCAAATGCCCTGTCCACAGGTCCGGCTTGAGCGACTCATGGCTGAGGCTGAGGCCATGTTTCAACGGATCAAAATCGCCTGCAAATCCGCCCACTTTTATTGCATCTTGACGCGGAGGAGAAGGGACGAAGGTATATGGATTGTAAAAGTAGTCGTGTGTTTCGGCGCTTGACGGACTGGACTCTACGGCTTCTTGCGCTGTGGAAGAAACCATGCGGTCCTGTAAACGGACGTTCTTTGCCTCGTACCGGTCTTCGTGTCTCGGGGAGGGCCGTTTGTCGAAAACAACGACTGCTCCCTCGACCAGAGATTCTTCCTTACCCTTTAAAGCTTGACTACTGTTAATGTGAAAGAAGACATCTTCTCCAAGATCATCCACAATGAACCCGTAGCCTTTATCCTTGATCCACTTATTGATCTTGCCAGTTTCCATTTTATTTCCTTCCCTATTTTTCATTTCAAAAAGTTGGCCTACCAATCAGTATTTAAACAGGCAGGCACATCGGTTTCAGTCCTCTGGCGGGCCTGATGGGTGCAATCCTGGTGAGGATAGAGATTCAGGAGTGCCGGTCATTTACCAAACCACTCGGCGGCTTTTTCTTTGGCGTGGTTTTTAATCTCAGGCGTCACATGGACCTCCACGATAGCGAGTGCAGCGGCCAACGCAGCCAGATCGTCGCTGAAGCCGACGACTGGGATCAGGTCGGGAATTGCATCGGCCGGCAGAATGAAGTATCCCAATACCCCGTAGATAACCGTCTTGGCCCAGGCCGGTGTATCAGGAGCCTGTACGGTGTAGTAGAGCGACAGGGCATGTTCGACGACTTCCCGACCCGCGGTACGTGCGAAGTTGCGCAACTTACTCCAGAAGCTGTCCTGAGAATAATATTGCTCATACCCCTGATTGATTAGATTGTCCATGTTGTTCTTCCATTTAATGTTTACTGCGGATTTACTGAAACCGTGTGATCACCTCTTGTATGCAATCCGCGTGCCAAAGACAAAAAGATCTTCTAATTTTCTCAAAAACCAATAAAAAACAACAGGTTGTGTGATATTTTTTTGACAAAGGAAATAGATGACAACATGCTCAGTCGTGCAATTTTGCAGGAATCTCTGCAAGGTTGCAGCCATTCACTCACGCCCCTTATGACTCTTTTTTAATGGCAAGCCATGTTTTTCAGCTTTTCTAGTCAGCGTTGTAGAATGGATACCCAGCATCTCTGCGGCAGGTCCTCTTTCGCCCTGCGTTTGCGACAACGCTTCCTCAATCTTCTGCTTTTCAAACTGTGCCACTTGTTCTTCGAGCGTACCACTACCCGTGCCTAAATCTGTTGATTCAAAAATATGCCTGGCTAAGTCTTCCTTGTGTACTCGAAATGCACTCCGTGGCGCGTCAATGACGATGCGCTGAACTTCATGTTCAAGCTCGCGCACATTGCCCGGCCAGGTATAGCGACACATGGCTTCTATAGCTTGGGCATCAAAGCCCACAACCTTGCGTTCGTGTTTTTCATTAAACTGTTCACAAAACAGGTCGATTAACTCCGGTATATCTTCGCGTCGTTCTCGCAACGGTGGCATGTAAATGGTCAAAACATCGAGGCGATACAACAGGTCTCCTCGGAAAACCCTTTCTTGAACCATGGCCTTCAAGTCGCGATTGGTCGCCGCAACAATGCGTACATCAACCTCTTTCTCCTGTTCATCACTGCCAACCGCACGCACTTTCTTTTCTTGTAATACGCGCAGCAGCTTCTTCTGCCCCTCATGTGATAATTCTCCTATTTCATCTAAAAAGAGGGTGCCGCCGTCGGCTGTGCGAAAAGCACCCTCACGCGGCTCGTCTTGTCCGGTATAAGCACCTTTAGCTGCACCAAATAGTTCTACATCCAAAAGCTCACTTGGGAATGCACTACAGTTAATCGGTATGAATGGTCGATCTTTTCTCGTGCTCTGCTCATGCAGTGCTTTAACTGCGCGTTCTTTACCCGTTCCCGTTTCGCCCAAGATCAACACGGTTGCACCATCTGCATCAGCGGCTTGCCGAATCTGTTCTTTGGCTTTCCGCATTGCAAAACTATTTCCGATCAATCCGCCGGCATTACCCGATGTTTCTCTCAGTCGCTTGTTTTCTGCTCTTAGACGTGGAACACTCCTCACCTCTTCTTGTGTTCTCTGTAGAATTCGGTCGTAGCTTTCATCGCCAAATACGGATATATCTCTTACCGATACATAGGGTAACTCTGCCAACTCAATACGCACATCAGCAGTAGAAATGTGTTGCCCGCTTGATGTGGGGATTTGCGCTTCACAAACTGGTGGAAAGAAAAAATCGTGATTCATTTCAATCTCTGGCGGAGTAACCAGCACATGATACAGGCGATCTTGGGGGCGACCGAAAAACTGAACAGAAGCCCCGAGCAAGTATCCCATTGACTTTCGCCCGCCCGCGAGAGAACAATGTAAGGCGCTGTTAGCATCTCGTGTCCAATTCTCAATCCGTCGGAAAATTTGATCCCGGGCCAAACGATTCTCTTCCGAGGTGCGGATATCGTCTAAAAAATTACCCTCGGCATCTTCAAATACAAGGATATGCTCGGGGCCGAAAAGGACCGTATTGGGATCGATATCGCAGTCCACCAACATCTTTTCAAAGCGCCCTTCGTCCAAAAGGCGTTCCTGACAGGTTGCCTTGCCCATGGTTGTCGTCATCACAAATACTTCATCGATGGGCACATGGCGCTGGACACGCAATGCCCAGAAGGTCTCTGTCATAACTTGTGGTGTGTTGCCGATCACAGCGATTAGTTTGTGCTTCATGCCTTTATCTTGCTCCTTTAAAAAATCTGTGTGAATCCTCGGGCCGCGTAGCGCCGCACTGCTTCGGCCATACGGCTGGGGGCGCTCGACACGGTCCGACTGCCCACTACGACGGCGTTCAGCGACGGGTGCGCGGGCCGTTCAGCATGGTCCCAATCAGAGTATAGCGAACACCCAACTGATAGACAACGAGCAGAATGACGACAACCACGGTGCATACCAGTGCGAGTTTCAAGTGAACGTTGAGCGGCCAGCTCAGGACCAGCATCTGCCCGCCGATCACCAGCGGCAAGTGCCACAGATACAGCCAGTAGGACGCATCCGACATATAACGTACCCAGAAACGCTCCTTGGCGGCGACCCAGCGGAAGAGTCCCATCAATCCGAAGCACTTTGCAGGTTCGGTGGTGTATCCCCATTTGTCGTGCACCGGCCAGAATTCGACAGTGGGCAGAAGAAAGAGGCCGGCGTGCAGCACGATTCCCAGCAACATGGCGAAGGCGCGCAGCGCGTCCAGGTCGTGGAATCTGGTCATAGCTCCTTTGAAAATCAGCTCACATTAAAGCGTATTGTCCCATCCCAAAGCTGGTCCACTTGCCGACGTGCATGGGCACGCCGAGTACCAGCAGCGGGTGGAATAGCTCAAGGTCGCCTTCAAAAACCACATCCCCTGTAAAACCGCTCACCGTCATGCGCCGGTTCTTGCGGTTTGAAAACCGTTCCCATGTGCGCCAGGTCAAATTGTGATACGTAGTTTGAACGCCTTCTGCCGGCGCGATATAGTCGCTGTAATTCAAGTCCGGCGGGTCAGCAGGCGCAGACAGGTCTGCGTGAAATGTAGCCAGCGCCGAATACCGCCGCAACAGCCCGCGCACCAGCACGGGAAAATCCAATCCCCGTTGCAACACCCGGTCTGCTTTGAGTTGCGTGGGCGTGACAAATGAAAGGCGAACCTGTGAACCCACCTGATCGCGCATCAAGTCCATCGCATTCAGGTGCGGCACATCCTGCTGCAAGGTCTCGCTCGCCCCGTCGTAAATCAACTGCCACGACCCATCGGCGTGCAGGGCTTCGCCCGAAATCAAATCGCACTTGCCACGTCCACGCCCGACACCTGTTTCACCCATGCGCTGAAACGTGTAAACGAAATAGGACGTATAATTCAGCGCCTTGCCAATGAGTATCAAACCAATCGCAAACCCATCGCCGGGCGCGTAATCGGTTTTGGTCTCCAGCGGTGGTTCAATCAAGTATGGATGGGGTGCGTCCTTATAGCCGCGGAAGATGCCCTGCGCACCGGTCACGGGCGTATCAAATATGTATGGATACACGCACTGCTCCCGGATCAAACACCGCTCGCAATCCCTGTGTTGCACAATGCAAACCGCGTGCTTAAACGCAACCCCAAAAGCCCCTCGCAATGTGGAGCCTTTATAGGGTGGCAACCGCATGTGGCCGCGCGCTTTGAAGTGCAGGCGCAGGTGCGCGAACTTCAGGTCGAATTTGAACATCGACACCTCCTTTGCACAAGGTAGTGATCCTTTCAGTTCCAGATCGGATTTCACTGTCACATCAATTTCTCCAGGTGGCGATAAATCCGTCCACGTCCAGCCCCTCGGGCATTTCCTCAAAGAAGTAGGGCATAGGCCCGGACTGAAAACCCGGCACGTACTGTTCGGTAGCAGCCTGCAGCCTTTTGTCCAGCGGCGCGAAGCGCTGCCACACCACCTCCAGTTCCTGCTTTGAAAAGCGCGGGCCGATCTGCTTTTCCTGGGTAAAGTCGCCGCCGTAGCCGGAGCGGTCGGGATGGCTGCCAAAGAGGATCTTGTAGACCAGCTTGGACAGGAGGATGACGCACACAATGCGCCCCACCTCGCCGGGGTGGAAGTGTTCGATCCCGGCGCGAAAGGTGTCCTCGTCCCGCTCGATGAGGGCCCGGTACACCTCTTCGATCCGGTCGCACTCGGCCGCATAGAGCGCCTGGTGGCGCCCGAAGATCTCCTGGAACTGTGGTTTCAGGTGCCGCTCGAAACCCTCCGTGTAGTACATCCCGGGGACATAGGAGTAATTCCCTCCCCCGAAGGCCCGGTAACCCAGGTGGATGGTGCGCCGGGGCTTGCTGCTGTAGTTGCTGCCCCAGTGCAGGATGGTATTGGTGTAGACCGCCCCATCGCCGGCCTTGAGTTCCACCGGCATGCTGGCGGGCAGAGGCACGGAGTTGTCTTCCTGCAACTGGCGGTTTTCCTCGTCGGTGTTGGAGCGGCGATGGCTGCCGGGCACCACCCAGAGCACATCGTCGTCGTAGAGCGGGACATTCCACTGCAGGTACGCCGGATGATTGTTGAGCAGGTCCAGCTGCAAGCCGTTGAGGGGCGCCTGGTCGATGGGGTGGATGTCGCGGTGCCAGCGGGCCGGGCCGTGGTCGCGCACCGGACTGCACATCATCATGTAGCGATGGACCCCCACATCCGGCGCCTGCATCAGCTGGCGGCACACCCCCAGGGTGGTCTCGCCCAGGCAGAATTCCACGGTGTCGGCCGTGTCCGCGTCGATCAGTCCCTCGAAGGACACCAGGCGCGGCTGGCCGTCGACTTCCCAGCGCCCGCCGGGCGGATCCTCCGGCTGGCGCTCCTGCGCCCAGATCTGGCGCTGGCGGTCCACCAGTTTCTCGTAACTGACACGCAGCTTCTCCAAGCGATCAGGCGCGATGGCCTGAGGCACGATGACGTAGCCGTTGTCCAGCAGTTGTCGTGGATCGACTTTCATGTTTTCTCCTCTCTATTCGCGGGGTGGAGCGGATCGGCCAGCGACACCGCCCCCGGGCTTTCGACCAGGTACATGGCTTCGGGTAGACCAGTATAGACAATGCAAAGTAGATCATCAAGGCATCGCCCTCAGACAGTTGTGAAACCGCTTCTATGGCACCGCGCTGTTTTTGCTGTATATGTTTTTGGTGTATATTTGGAACGTGCTTTTGCAACTGGTTCAGCAATGATAATCACAATCCTGTGCTACTACTCCAAAAGGGGGATTGCACCATGTCACTCAATGGCAAGAAGGCCCTCGTCACCGGCGGGCGCCGCAATATCGGCCGCGGCATTGCCCTGGCTCTGGCCCAGGCCGGCTGCGACGTGGGCATCAACGACCTGGAACGGGACGACGACGCCGACAAGACCCTGGAACTGATCCGGGGCCAGGGTCGGGAAGCCGACTTCTTCCAGGCCAATATCGCCGACCGGGCCCAGGTGGAAGCAATGTTCACCGCCTTCACCGCCCGTTTCAACCGCCTCGATATCCTGATCAACAACCCCTATGCCGGGAGCGGGGCCCCCTTCCTCGAAATCACCGAGGAAGACTGGGATCTGACCCTGGACGTCTGCCTCAAAGGCTTTTTCCTCTGCAGCCAGCAGGCCGCCCGCATCATGGTGCAACAGGGCCAGGGAGGCAGCATTGTCAGCACCTCTTCGGTCCACAGCCGCCGCGCCTGGCCTGGCGATACGGCCTACGGAGTGGCCAAAGCCGGCGTGCTGCGGCTCACCGAGAGCATGGCCCTGGACTTGGGCCCCCACAATATCCGCTGCAACGCCGTGCTGCCGGGCCACATGGACCTGAGCCGCGTTTTTGGCGCCCAGGCCCCGTCCGTGGGCAGCGCGCCCGACCACCTCAAAGCCAACATCCCCCTGCAGCGCCGCGGTACCCCCGAGGACATTGGCCGGGCCGTCGCCTTCCTCTGCTCGCCGGCAGCCGGCAATATCACCGGCGTCTCCCTGCCAGTGGACGGCGGCCTCTTGACCACCGGAGTCTAATGCCGGCGCGCCCCATCAAAGGCAATGTGCCACCAACCCGTGGAGGGCCAGCCGGTACAGGAACGCGCAATACCTGGCGGCACCGCTGTTCCGAGTCCTGGA
This sequence comes from Candidatus Latescibacterota bacterium, assembly GCA_965219385.1. Taxonomy (GTDB): domain Bacteria; phylum Latescibacterota; class UBA2968; order UBA8231; family UBA8231; genus CBDCNM01. The sequence goes on from CBDCNM010000002.1 coordinate 1,560,935, forward strand.
CCTCCAAACCGCACCGCTCTTTCCCCTCGCCCTTCGAGGGCTTTGACGAGGAGGCCGGCTCGTGATGGCCATGCCCCCCAACCCCTTGCTCGAAGACCAATTGTCCGATCCTCTGTGGGAGCGCTTTCTGCACCGCCCCACCAGCGACCTGGCCCGGGCGAGCCGGCCGGATTGCCTGGGCGACGAGCTCACTCCAGTGCAGTGGTCCGCGGTTGATTGGGCCGGCCTGGAGAACGAGCGCGCCGATGTTTTTGACCTGGAGGCCCTAAAAGCCCAATTCGACCGCGCCGCCTATCTGCGCGACGGGTACGCCGTCCTGCGGAGCATCGTGACCCCGCCAGCCATTGAGACCTGGATCCGGGCGCTGCAGTACGGCCAACAGCGCAACGACGCCCTGCTGCAGTCGGACTGGAGTCGGATAGACTGGCTCGCCCTGGGCCGCCGTCCGCCGGCCCGGACCCTGAGCGCCGACGACATTGCCGGCGCCTCGGGCGGCAGCCAGAAAGCCCCGCAAAAAACCGACGAGGCCGGCGTGCTGACCCTGCGGCGGCACAGCGTTTTCACCGAGTACTTCCCCGCCGGCCACGTCCCTTTCCTCATGGACGTGCTGACCCACCCGCACATGCTGCAGCTGCAGCGGCTGTGCCTGGGCACCGAGGCCGTCTATTTCGACCACAACCAGCTCTTGACCCGGCCGCCGGGTTATGCCGGCGGCGGCTGGCACAGCCACAAGATAGGTGCCGGCCGGGACTGCGGCCCCATCAACGATTTGGCCGAGTACCAGGCCCAGCCCAATACCAACCTCACCCTGTGCTACCCCCAGGGCTTCAGCGCCGCTGACGACGGCGGCCTCAAACTCATCCGCGGCAGCCACCTCTTCCGCGACCCGGACCACTGCCGCGGGGCCACCGACCAGGAGCTCGAGGCCGGCTGGCTCAAGGGGCGCATCCACCCCATCACTGGGAAGCCGCTGTATATCGAACACCTCGAACTACCGCCCGGCTCCCTCGTCTGCTGCCTGTCGCACGGAGCCCACGGCGTCGCCCCCAAGGGAGCGGACAAAGAGACCCGCTGGTGCAGCCTGTACGCGTACAAAAAAGCCGACGATACCACCGGCCTGGTGCAGCCGTCCCACGCCGTGCCGCCGCTGTGGGCTCTCAAAGCGCAACGGGGCGAGTTGCCCCCTGTCTTGACCGAGCTGCTGCGCCCCAGCTTTGACCACGCCCTGACCGGAGGCCGCACCCAGCCCTATCAAGATTGAAGCACGGACTCCACCGCATTTTGACGCGGACTTCGATGACCCCCGGACAAGCCCTTGAAAGACGCCAACAGCGCCTGCGCGACGGCTTTTGCGTCGTCGACGACATCCTCGGCAACGCATTCCTCCGGGAACTGCGCTGCGACCATAACCAGGTCGCCCTCCTGCGTGAACCGAAACATGCGATCTTGCTGCACCTGGCGAATCGGGCCATATTTATCATGGATAAACAATCAGGATGAAATGGTTTCCAATTGTAGTCGTCGGCTTCTGCGCCAGTTGTGGCAGCGATCCGCTGGCGTCCACCGAGGAGGAGGTCCTGGGGACGTGGATGGCGGAATTCAGATCGACAAACAGGCTATGAGAAAGGACGTCCACCATGGCAGATGCGGAATACCTCCTCAGCGATGAAGAAATCCAGCGGTTTATCGTGGACGGGTACATCCTGGTCCGCGCTGATTTTTCTTTTCCGCTGCATCAGCATATTTATCAAAGACTCGAGGAACTCTTCGATAAGGAAGGCAATGTCGGCAACAATATCCTGCCCCGGGTTCCGGAGATCCAGCAGGTCTACAACCACCCCGCGGTGCAAGGGGCGCTGCAGAGTTTACTGGGGCCGGACTACATCATGAACCCGCACCGCCACTGTCACCTCAACCCGCCCAACAGCAAGGGGCAGTCCTGGCACAAGGACTGTTATGTCTTCGACCACAACACCCGCCATCCCCGCTTCCACTGGCTCCTTGCTCTTTACTACCCCCAGGATGTGAGCCCGGATATGGGACCGACCGGGGTGTTGCGGGGCCAGCACCTCTACGAGTGGATCTCCGATCCCGATCCGGCCCAGTGCACCGAAGAGGAAAGCCCCATGTGCGGCCCGGCCGGGACCGTGGCCCTGGTCCACTTCGACGCCTGGCATCGGGCCATGGCCAATACCAGTGAGCGCAAGCGCTACATGCTCAAATTCCAGTTCGCACGCCTGCGGGAACCCCGCACGGCGGCGTGGAACCACACCACGGCGGCGTGGGAGCCTCCGGCAAAAAGCCGGGCCGCGGCGCTGGATGTGTGGAACTGGCTGCGGGGTTGCCCGGGGGTGGAGACGCCGGACCAGGGGGAAAATGGGAGGATGGCGTCGAGGTTGCTGGAGGAGTTGCAGAAGGGTGAGGAAGCAGGGCGCCTGCAGGCGGCCTTTGAACTGGGGGCCCTGGGCGCGGCCGTGGTGCCGGATCTGCTGGAGGCCCTGCGCCGGGAAGCCCGAGAGGTGGTGGACCGCATCGAGGACAAGACCCCGGACAATGCCCACGGCACCAACCCGACCGCCTGCCGCGCGGCCCAGGCCCTGGTGGCGGTAGGCGCGGCGGGGGTGCCGCGCCTGATCGCGGCCCTGGCGGACCAGCACTGGCTGGTGCGCGCGGCGCTGGTGGACGTGCTGGCCACGCTGGGCCCGGCCGCCGAAGCAGCCATCCCGGCGCTGATCGAACGTCTCCAGGACGAGCACTGGTGGGTGCGGCGCAATGCCGCGGAGGCCCTGGGAAGGATGGGTCCGACCGCCGGTGCCGCGTTGCCCCTGCTGGTGGCGGCCCTGCGCGATGAGGACTGGCGGGTGCGGGGGGGGGCGGCCCTGGCCCTGGCCCAGATCGGCCAGTACGCGGAAGGCGCCACCGAGGCCTTGCAAGGGGTCCTGGAAGACGAGAACCGCTACAACCGGTTCTACGCCGGACTAGCCCTGCGCCGCATGGATCGTCCCGAGGCCAGGAAGGTGCTGCTGGACAGCCTCCTCACGGCCCGCTGGTGTCCGGTGACGACGCCTGAAACCACCTTTTGACTCCAAGGTTTTGATTCCCGTGAAGGCGGAGTATTGCGGCAATGAAAGAACAACTCGAGTTTTACCAGGAACATGGCTACCTGGTCGTCCCCGATGTCCTGAGCGCTCACCAGGTAGAGGTGCTCAACCAGGCGATCAATCAGAATCAGGCGGAGCATCAATCCCTGTGGATCGTGCGCGAAGAGGGCCATACCCGGCTCAACGTCCATATCCTGATGGCCCACGAGGAATTCGATCCGACCATGCGCCCCCCGGAGCTGCTGGGGCTGATGGAGGCGATCATGGGGCCGGATATCTGCGCCGAAGAGCACTCGGTGCGGATCCGCAATCCCCACCTGGACGGCCCCGGCTGGTGCCACTGGCACCGCGACAGCGGCGGGCCTTTGTGGGAGCCGCCCTACTACACCCGTTATCTTTCCGTGGTCTTTTACCTGAGTGACGTAGATGATACCACCCACACCTTCAGCGTGCTGCCCGGTTCGGCCCAGTCCGACGAGCGGCCCCCCCTCGAGGCCTACGACCTGTCCAGGGCGCACCACATCACCGGTTCGCGCGGCACGGCGGTACTGTTCAACGCGGCGATGTTCCACGCCGGCAATGTGCGCCGCACCGAGGTGGAGCGCCGCACCATCCACATCTACTGCGGCCGCGCCACGGACCGCTATTTGAGTAACTACACCATCTTTCCGCGCCGCCTTCTGCAGGCCGAGGACGAGGCGGTGCGCCGCTACTACAGCCGACCCAACCTGATAACCCGGTTGATGATCGACCACTTTTGATGGTTTTTAGTACGGCGCACCCAGCCCCTGGCCTGAAGATCGGCAATACAAAAACGGACGGACGATTGCTGCCGTCCACCTAGGACGAAGCATCGCAAAAATCCGCTGGAGAGCCTGCGTGAATGAAAACGCGTCGGGGGAAAGCCTTTACAACGGCATAGAGCTTCCAGCTTCCTGGCCGCCAGGAGGTCTGGACGAGAACGCGCACGAGCCGCTGCCCGTCCCGTACCTTGAGGACCCCCCTGCGGCGATCCCCATCAACTTTCATCTGCAAACCGGGAAGCTGTTTTCGTTCTGGGTCACCGACGATCCGGGGGGGGCGAGTTACGGGTACGGGGCTGCGGGGGGACCGGGTTTTACCCGGGGGAGGGATTTGCCGAGATGATCCCCATTCAAAAAAGGAGACTGAAGGAGAACGGGACATGAACTATCGAATCCTGGGACAGACCGGACTGAAGGTGTCGGAGATCGGCCTGGGGGCCTTTCCGATCGCCGGGATGCGGGAACGGCCGGACGGGTCGCGGTTCGGGTGGACCGGGACGGATGACGCCGAGTCGATTGCGCTGATCCACCGGTGCGAAGAGCTGGGGATCAATCTGATCGATTCGGCCGAAGGGTATGGCGAGGGCCACAGCGAGGCGTTGACCGGGCGGGCCCTGAAGGGGAGGCGGGAAAAATGGCTTGTGGCGACGAAGGTGCAGCCCAACCGGGGCCTGGAAACACAGACGCCGGACGAGGCAGCGGCGAGGCAGCGGATTGTGGAGGCGTGCGAGGGGAGCCTGAGGCGGCTGCAGACCGATCGCATCGACGTGTACCAGCTCCACGCAGTGCCCTACACTTGGGCGATGCCGGCAGTGATGGAGACCCTGGCCAAGCTCCGGGATGGGGGGAAGGTGCGCTGGTACGGGATTTCGACCAACGAGCGCGAGGCGATCGATCAGCTCCAGGCGCTGGGGCCGATCCACGTGCTTCAGATCGGCTACAACCTGCTGGAGCGGACGGCGGACGAACTGCTGCACTGGGCAAAGCACGAGGATATCGGCACCTTGATCCGGGTGCCGCTGGCCAAGGGGATGCTGACGGGGAAATACGTCGGGAAAGGGGCGGAGCGGATGCCGGAAAACGACCTGCGCTACGAACGGTTCAACCGGCCGGAGACCATCAACGGACTTGAGAAGCTGCCCGGGTTATCGTTCCTGGAGACCCCCGAACGGACCATGGCGCAGGCGGCGCTCCGCTTCGTGCTGGACCACCCGGGGGTTTCGTGCGCGATTGCGGGGGGGAAGAACCGGCGGCAGGTGGAGGAGAACGCCGCGGTATCGGATCTGCCTTTGCTAGCCCAGGAGGAGATGGAACGGGCGCTTCCAATTGCGGATACCATCCAGACGCCGGGGTGGATATAACCATGGACGCAGTGCGGATCGAGACGGCGCCGGAGGCCGATGCCCTGCAGCGCCACGCCGCCGCCCAGCTGCAGGACTACCTGCGGCAGGTGTTCGGGGTCGAGGCGAGCATGGACGCCGGCGCCCAGCGCGCCGAAGGGGCGCGGATCCTGCTCGGCCAGGTCGCCGATCCGCACATCGGCCGGTCGTGCCGCTCCCTGCCCGGGCTGAGTAGCCAGGGACATCTCCTGCGCCGCGTCGATGAGCGCACCCTGCTGCTGGCGGGGGGCAGCAGCGCTGCCGTGGCCTGGGCGGTCTATGAGCTGGCCGAGCGCTGGGGGGTGCGCTTCCTGCTGCACGGCGACGTCCTGCCGCCGCCACGGGGACCCTTTCATCTTCCCGACCTCGACCTGACCCTGGAACCCGAGCTGCCCCTGCGCTCCTGGCGGCAGTTCAACGACCTGCCCACCGGGCCGGTCCTGTGGACCCTGGCCCAGCAACGCGCCTTCATCGGCCAGGTCTTCAAGCTCAAGTTTAACGGCATTTACTTGTGCCTGTGGCCGCAGCACCCCTTCGTCGATTTTGAGGTCGGCGGCGTCCGTCGGCGCACGGCGACACTCCTCTTCGGGCAGCGGATCCCGGTCGATGACGACACCACGGGGCGCCACCTGCTGCCGGAGGACATGGCCGTCCTCGACAACCCGGAGTTCGCCGGCGCGCAGACCTGCGAGGAGAAGCTGCACGCCGGGCGCCGGCTCCTCGACGGCCTCCTGGAGACGGCCCGATTCTACCAGCTGCACACCAGCCTGCAGCTGCAGTCCCTCGAGTTCCCGGTGGAGTTCCAGCCTCTCCTGCAGGAACCGGCCACCGGGGTGCAACTCGGCGGGCTGACCTGCTCGGAGCGCGGCGACCTGACGGGGCCGCGGCACGTCGCCCTCATGGAAGCCAACCTCAACGCCTATCTGGATCAGCTGGGCGACCGCATCGACGAGATCGGCCTGTCGATCCCCGAACATCCCCAGGCGGAGCGCCACTTCGAGGCCTGCTGGCGCGCCCTCGACGCGGACTACGGCCTGGAGGCCGACCACCCGCTCGAGCGCCTCCAGGCCCTGGCCGAGGGCAACTACCTGGTGCCCGGCGGATTGGAGCGGGCGCGGCGCGAGTTCCGCTCGTCGATCTCGATGCTCCACTTCTTCGACCGCTTCTTCCGCCGCGACACCGAGGTGCTGGGCCGGGCCCGCGATCTGGGCGTCGACATCCACCTGACCCTGGGCGGCAACTCGGAGGCCCTCTTTCCCGTGCTGGAGAAGGTCCTGTGGCCCGGCGCCGGCGTGTTCACCTCTCTGGCCTACACCTCGTCCCGCGCCGTGCGCGCCGTGCGCGCCATGCACGCCATGGAGCACCTCGATGCCTCGCGGCTGCCGGCAACCCTCATCCTCACCTTCCAGGACGACAATGTCGGCTCCCTGCCCCAGGTGGCCACCGAGAGCATCCACCAGCTGCTGAGCCAGGCCCGCCGTCTGGGCTGGCGCGGCTTCTTCACCCGCCACTGGCCGATCGGCGATCTCGACCCGGTGGCGGCCTACGCGGCCAAGGCCTGCTGGGATGCCAGCGCCACCCCGGCCCTGGCCTACCACGACCACTTTGGCACGGTCTACGGGCGGGACGCCGCGCCCGACATGCAGCGGGCCATGCGCCTCCTCGAGGACGCCACCGTGATCCTCGACCTCGACTTCCTCGGCCTCTTCTTCCCGGTCCTGGGCACCATGAGCCGGCTCCTCGAGGCCGACGCACCCATGCCGGAGGGGTTGTTCCATATCCGCGCCCTGTACGAGGAGGTGGAGCGCATTCTGGCGCGCGCCGCCGGGCTTGTCGACGGAGAGGCCGGGCGCGTTGAGGTTGCCTACTGGCAGGGCCGGTTGCGCTTTGCGGTGCAGGCTCTGGTGGCGAAGGATCTGCTGCACCAGGCGGGGATGGCGCGGCAGGCCGGGGACGCGGCGGCCGCACGCCCGCTCGTGCGCGGCGCCGTAGACGCGGCCCGCGCCGGGCTCGAGGCGATGGCCGGCGTGGCGCGGGACGAATCGGATGCAAACTCCGTGGCCGCCTACCACCACTTCTTCGTGCGCCAGGTCGAGGCGGCGGCAAGGGACTCGACATGAGCAGGATCGACCACCTACCAATCCTGTTCGCACCGGGACGCGGTCGAGGTCGCGCGCTGGCGCCGGCCGTGAGTCTCAGCCGGACGAATACATCGGATCGCGGCCGAACACAGAGGCTATCGCTTCGAAGGGCATCCCCCAGCGCCTCAGAAACAGCGGCTTTTCGACCGCGTCGGTGCGACCCCGGCCTTTCACACAAAATCCAGTAGTATCAAAGGTGTTCCACAAGTCGCGCGCGATGGGGAATTCCACGGAGTCAGTTTTTGACCGCAAAGAGAATTTTGTAGAGCACCGGCACGAACAGCAAGGTGATCACAGTGGCAAAAAGCAAGCCCACCATGATGGCCACCGCCATCGGCTCCCACATCAGCCCGCCGCCAAAATAGAGGGGAATAAGCCCCAGCGTCGTCGTGCAGGTGGTCAGCAGGATGGGGCGAAAACGCTGCTGAGCCGCGGCGACAATCGCCTCAATAGACGCCCGTCCGGATTGATCCAGTTCGATTTGTATGCGGTCTATGAGCACGATCGCGTTGTTGATGACGATACCGGCCAGCGAGATCAATCCTAGAAAGGCGAAAAAACCAAAGAACGACCGGAAGACAAGCAGTCCGGCGATGACCCCGATCAGGCCGAGCGGAATGGTGCTCAGCACGATAAAGGTCTTGCGCAAGGAGTTGAACTGAACAATCAACAACGCCAGAATGATAAAGCCGGACAAAGGCAGCTGGGCGACGACCGCGCTCATGGCCTCACCGCTTTGCTCCGACTCGCCGCCCAGCTCGTAGCGATAGCCCTGCTTCCACGATTCGCTGTCTTCCCTGTCTTCCTCTAGCCAAGGGATGAGCACGTCGGTGATATCCTGCGCGGTAAAACCGCTTTTGGCGTCGCAGGTCACGGTCAAGGTTCGGTACAGATCGCGCCGTTTGATCTTGGCGAGTTGCCACTGAGGCACGATCTGCGCCACTTGTCCGAGGGGCACATTGTTGCCCGACCCCTGGGCGTAGATGTTGATGCTCTCCAATTGGCGCACATCGACGTCCTGACTGCTCTCGTTGCGCAGGACAATGGGGATACTTTGGTCTCCCTCGCGGAAAGCACCCGTATTGAACCCCGTGAGCGCGGTCTGCAACGAAAGGGCGATATCCTGGTTAGTCAAGCCGGCGTTCTGGGTCTTGGACTGGTCGATGTCAACGACGACTTTTTTGATTTTAGGCCCCCAGTCGTCGCCGATGTTCTGCGCACTGGCCATTTCGTTGAGCTTTTGCTTGATGCGCCCGGCGAGACCGAACAGTTCGTTGGGATCCGGCCCTGTTATCCGCACGGCCACGTCACTGCCGCCTCCGCCCCCCGCCAACCGCGAAACCCGTATTTCGGCGTCGGGAAAGGAGCGGAAACAAAAGCCGTCCAGGCGGTCGATTACCCATTGGTTGTCCTCCCCCGAACTGGTATTGAGCAACATATGGGCATAACCCGAATTGGCTTCGCCCGCCTGATAACCCAGGTCGTAGGGAGGCGGCCCCTCGCCGACAAAGGTCGCCCAGTCCGTTATCCCGCGCCGCCGGTGTGCGCCCACCAGGAGGCTATCTGCGATGTACGACTCGATCCGTTCTACCCGCGCGGTCGTCGTCTCGATCTTGGTGCCCAAGGGCAAATTCAGATTTACCGTCAACAGATTGCGTTCGCTGTCGGGAAAAAAGATAAACGGCAAAAAACCAAAGCCGAAAAGCGATATTACAAACAAACCGGCGATGATCGCCGTACACGAATAGGGGCGCTCAAGGGCCTTGAGGAGCAGCTCTTTATACTGGCCGTTGAGGCGATCGATAAAAGTGCTTTTCCCGGACTGAGAGGCCTGTCGTTTCACTCGAATGAAAAACACCGCCAACAAAGTGACCATGGTCAGGGAGAGCAACCAGGAAGAGAGCAGGGCTATGGTAATTACACTGAAAAGCGGTCCCATCATCTCGCCCATGATAGACGCGGCCAGAAAGAAGGATAAGAAGGCGGCTGAAGTGGTCAGCGAAGAGACCAAGAGCGGCACGGCCAGCTCACGAGCCGATTCAATGGCAGCCTCTTTGGCCTCGGTGCCCTTTTCCATTTTGACCATAATCGCTTCGGACACCACGATGGCATTATCCACCAGCATGCCCAGCGCCATGATCAACGCCGCCAGCGACACCTGGTTGAGACCGATATCGAGCACCCCCATGATGAAAAGGGTCGCGACAATGGTCATGGGAATGAGGCTGGCCACCACTAGACCTGTGCGCAATCCCAAAAAGATCAGCATGGATAACAGCACGATAGCGACGCTTTGCAAGAGATTGTTGGTGAAGTTGGCGACCGATTTCTCTACCTCAAAGTCTTGGGAGGCCACTCTGTTGAAGGTTATGCCCAGAGGCAGCCGCGCTTGATGGAGGGCTACCAGTTGGTCTATCTCCTTTCCCAGCTCGATGATATTGGCCCCTTCGCTGAGCGCCACGGAGAGCGACAGCCCCGGCTGCCCGTTGATCTTGACCAGGCGCTGTCTGGGTGTCTCATACTCCCGCACGATGCGGGTTATATCCCCGAGGTACACCCTCCCGCCCTTGCCCACCGCGATCAACGTCCTCCCCAGATCGTCTAGGTCAGCGTAACTGCCGGTCGGTTCGAGCACGAGGCGTTCATCCTCCAGGCTGACCTCGCCGCCGGAAAAAACGATATTGGTACTGGCGATGTTGTTCTTGATCTTTTGGGCCGAAAGGCCCAACTCCGCCATCCTGGCGTCGTTGAACTGCAGGTATATTCGCTCTTCTTGGATGCCACTTATTCTTACCTCAGCAGCATCGGGTAGCTTGATCAGGTCGTCGCGCAGGTCCTTGGCGCAGGCCTCGAGTTCGGCAAAGGTGAAACCATCTCCCGTCAGGCCGATCACGATGCCGTACACCGCCCCGATCCCACCGTCCAGGACCTCGGGGCCATAGGTGCCTTCGGGCAGGTCCGGGCGAATGGTCTCCATCTTGCGGCGCAATCGATCCCATACGGCCTGGAGTTCTTCTGGAGGTACTTCCTGTTCGAGCTCTACCGCCACTACCGACAGGCCGGTCCGCGACTCACTGCTAACGGTTTTCAGTTCGGGCAACTCCTGCGCGACTTCTTCGATCTTGCTGGTAATCAGGGCCTCGACTCGCTCGGGACCAGCGCCGGGGAAGCTGGCTACCACCGAGGCGACGCGGACCGTGTAGGGGGGCATACTGTCGCGCGGCATGTTTTGATAGCCAGCTAGGCCCAGCAGCCCAACGACGAGCAAGACCACGATGGTGACGCGGTTATTTTCCAGGGCAATTTGGGTGAGGTTCATGATATAGTCCGTTCAGGCCGGGCGCGTCTCACTCTTGCAAAAGGCGCACCTTCATCCCGTTCAAGAGCGATCTGAGGCCCGCGGTTGCGACCAACTCCCGTTCGGCGAGACCTTCTTCCACAACAAAACCGTCCGCTAACAGTTTGCCGATGCGAATCGGCCGGCGGTGGACAGTACCCAAGCCCTTGTCGACACCGTCTATGACAAAGACAAACCAGCCGTTGGCGTCTTCCCCTACTGCTTTGACGGGCACCACGAGCGGGTCCGATGGCCCGCCGGTGCCAAAGCGAAATTCCACTTCGCCGGCCATACCGGGCCGGATGGCGGGGGCGGGGGTGTCGAGTCGCACAATGACCGGATACGTGCTGGAGGCGTCGAGCGCGTATGCTATCTCGCGCACCTGGGCCGCAAAATCCACTCCGGGCAGGGCTGAAAAACGCACGCGCACCGGTTCTCCGGTCTGGATTTGGACGATATAGCCTTCGGGCACCCCTACCTCCATTTCGATATCTTCGCCCGCGCTCAACTCCACCAGGGGCGCGCCGGCCTGGATCACTTCGTTGATCTCGTGGTGGACCGCGGTGACTATGCCGGCAACAGGGGCGTATATCTCATTGTATCCTAGCTGGCGCTCCTGCAAATCCAAACTCTTCTGGGCCGATTCGTAACTGGACGTGGCCGAGGCAAAGCCGTTTTTGGCCTGTTCGTATTCGGCGAGGGAGACATTGTTGGCCTGGTAGAGCTGGCGCACGCGAATGAGCCTGGACTGGGCATTGGCCTTTTGCACCCGGGCGTTTTCCAGCGCCGCCTTGGCCCGTTGATGCGCGAGGACCGCATCCCGGTTGTCGAGCGTGGCAATGCGCTGACCCGCCTCGACTTGGTCGCCCACCTTTACGCCGATCAATTCGATGAGCCCACCCGTTCTAAAGCTGAGCTTGGCTTCGATGCCGGCTTTGGCGGTGCCGGCAAAACGCTGGCTCTGGACGGCGCTGGCGGGACGGACCTCAGCGTATTTTACCGGGCGAATGGGTTCGGCGACCTGCGGTTCGCCGCCGCAGCCAACCCACAAGCCCATTGCCAGAATATGGACCCCGACAGCTCCGAAATTTCGCTTTGGCATAGTACCTCGCTTCATGGTGCATTCTTTCTTGTGGAGAAGAAGGCCGTCAAGCGCCCGACAAAGGCCTCCTGCTCCTCTGAAGTCATGAACATGGTGTAGCCCCCGATGCTGTTTTCTAGCTGCAAATGGCTGACCAAATATTCATAAACGGCCCCGGCCTCGGCCTGACGGGCGGAAAGGGCGGCTCGTTGGGCATCCACCAGTTGGGCGATTGCGAGTTGGCCTTTTTGATAGGCATCCTGCACCAGTTCAAAATTCTTTTGGGCGCTTGCAGCCGCCACCTCGGCAAAGTGTATGTTGGTGCGCCTGGAAACCAGGTTCGTCATCCGCACCCGGACGGCCTGGGAGAGCTGCTGGCGCAAACTCTCCTCCTGGAAGCGGAGCTGCTGCTGCTGGATCGCGGTCTGGTCGATGGCGATCTTGCGCTGGTTGCCCTGAAAGAGGGGATAGGTGAAGTGGAGGGCTAGATTCCAGGTGGCGTCGAGGGGAGCGGCGGAGACCGGCGGCATCCCCTTGCCGGCGCGCCAGAAGGTGTAGTCGGCCTGTCCGCGCAAAGCTACCGTAGGCAGGTAGTACAGCCGGCGGTTCTGCTGCTGCTGGCGTTCGGCTGCTTTCACATTGGCCGCTAGCTGTTTGAGCGAAGGCATGTTTTTCAGGGCCTCGGCGATGAGAAAATCGGTCAGGATCTCCACATCGCCGGCCCGGTCAATCAGGCGACCGATACGGGCCGGGTCGAAGCGGCCGAAGAGTTCGTCGGAAAGCCGGGCATCCACCACCTCGAACTCCTCGCCGATATCCGCCCGGTTGAGCAAGCGGTTGAGTTGCACTTTGGCCAGGTAGAGGGCGTTGAAGGCCTCAATCGAGGCCTGGGTGGCCCGGGCCACTTCGCTCTCCCAGCGGAATACGTCGGCAACGCCGGCATAGCCGACGGCATTGCGGGTGCGGGCGATCTTCAGATTGCGGCGCGAAGCTTCGAGATTTTCGTCCTGAATGCGCACTCCAGTCTTGGCCAGCAGGATATCGAAATAGGCCGTCGCCAAGTTCAGTACCACGTCCAGTGCGACCAGATCGGCTCGATGGCGGGCGGCCTCGGCTAGGTACTGCTGGATTGCGATGTTGGCGAAGACCGGCTCGGAAAACAGTACCTGCTGCACGGTACCCGTGCCCGCGCCGGTGCGCTCGGACTGTTGACCCAAAGCGCGCTCGGCGACATTTGGGTCCACCTGCAACAGGGTGGTCGAGGCCTCTACGGTGGGCAAGAGGGACGATTTGGCTCGGCGCATATCCTGGCTGGCCAGATCGACGTTGCGCTTTTCGATGCGGAGGTCGAGGTTGCTCTGCAAGCCCTCTGCGATAATCTCCCGTAAACTCAAGCGTCGATCGCTAGCGGGTTCGTCGGCTTTGAGGAAGTGGGCGGAAAACAGCGTTGCAAAGGAGAGGTCGAGACCGATCTGTCGGACCGTTGCGGCATTCAGCACCCATTGCTCGTCGAAATTGCGCCGCACGGGCATCGCCGCCAATTCCTCCCCCAGCGCGACCCCTTCGACGATCAGGGCTAGGTTGCGGAAAATCTGGTCTCGGCCGTTCTCGTCGCCGATACAGGCCATCATCCCCGCATCCACATAAGGCCGGCTCATGGCAAAGGAAGGCAGCTGGCGCTCGGCGAGGGCCGCGGCCAGCGGGGCGATCTTTTCGGGTGCGCGCTCAAAGACCATCGCCAGATAGACCGCGTCAACCGCGCCGCTCAGCGTCGGGAGGGGCGCTTCCGTCTCCCAAAAAACCAACTCCACCTGGGCCCCGTAAGGCGCTGCAAGGCGGTCGAAGAAACCCTCGTAATCCAGCGTGCCTTTCAGGTTTTCACTGATGATGACGGCCAGATGCGAAAAGGGATGGAGGCGGTAGAACGCCGCCAATTCCTTTTGGATCGAGTGGGTACTGAGAACGTAGGTAAAATTGCGCACCCCGGAGACGCCGGGATCGACCAGGGGCATCTGCTGCAACTCCACGTCCAGTATCCCCACGGCGATCGTTGGTTTGGGCAAGTCACCTTGGGCGGCCAGCATCGTGGCGCTCACCGGCCCGGCGGCAATGATCAGATCGACCGCAGGGTCGTTGGCCAGGGATAGATAGTCTGCGTGCCCGGCGGTAAAACGCCGATGCTCGGGGAGGAAGTGGACCGACTTGTCGGCCCCCAACACCTTGTGGATTTCCTCCTGCAGGAGGGCGAACACACTTTTGGCATCGGTTGCCTCGGCCCTGAAATCGAGCAACAGACCGATGTAGAGATCGCTCTTTTCAATTTGGGCGTGCGCCGGCAACACCGGCAGTGCCAAGCCCATAATCAGAACGGCGGATATAGCTATTCCCAGCATCGCAGGGTCCACTCCAATGGGCTTGGGCAAAATGAACTAACCGTCAATGGATGCAAAGTATACGTAGATTCCCTCCCGCGCGTTCGTGAAGCGACTCAAGCCAATTGTGAGGATTTTCATTTTCCCGCTGGTTCCACCCAGTGCCTGAAGAGCGGCTTGACCGCGTCCGGCAGCCCGTCGAAGACCTCGACGGGCACCAGGGGCACCAGGTTTTCATCGCGTCCCGTCTCTTCCACCTGGCGCTTGCGCTCGTCCGACCCCGGCCGCAGCACGTCGAGGTTGAGCCACCAGGGGGCAAAGCGCACCACCACGGCCACGCGCGGCGCCGACGAGCGGTTGGGGCCGATGGCGTGCCACAGGCGGCTGTCCATCACCAGGACCGAGCCGGCCGGACCCGTGGCCTGCACCTCGGTGGGATAGGGCGATTCCATGTCCACGGCCATGTCCCCCGAGGGGTTGTTGCGGGCCCGGTGGCTGCCGGAGACGACCGGGGTGCCGCCGTTCTCGATGGTGAAGGGACTCAGCATCCAGATGGTGGTCAGGTGTCCGACCGCATCGGGGTAGGGCGCCGGGATGTGGCTGGTATTGAGCTGGTTGAAGGGCCAGTCCGCGTGCAGGAGACCGCGCTGGTTGCCCGGAAAGGTGGACAAGCAGGTGGTGAAGGAGATGCGCACGTGCTCGCCGAGGAGGGCTTTGCACAATCCGAGGAGGCGCGGTTCGGCCAGGTAAGGCGCAAGGGACTGGTCGTAATTGATCAGGCCCGACACCTTGCCCAGACTCTGGCGCGGATCCGGGTTGCTGTGGTTTTTTATGGTGGCGAGGATGCTGTCGCGGATGGCCCCTACCTTGTCTGCGGGGATGACGTTTTCGAGTACGCACCAGCCGTCTACGGCCAGGCGCTGCAGCACAGGTTCGAGGTGCATGGTTCAGTTCCCGTGTTTGACGGCCACTTCCCAGTTGCCCGGCTCGAAGTCGCAGTAGAAGAGGTAGGTCTCCAGGCCGGCGCTCTGGGCCGCGGTGAGGGCCTGGTCCAGCTCGTTGGGAGTGAGGACCCGGCCGCTGTGATGCGAGTCCAGCCAGGGCCGCACCCGCCCGGCATCGCCCACCTGGTCGATCATCCGGCGCACCTGGTCGGCCACTGCCCCGGTGAAAAATTCGGCCGGAAAGGGCGCGCCCAGGTGCGTCAGGGCGATGGTGTCGGCAAAGCCGGGCTCAATGTGGCGGAGGATGTCCCCGAGGCGGTCAATGCGGGGCAGTTCAAAGCCGAAGAGCCGGTAGGCAAAGCGGAAGAGCAGGTCCTCGGCCAGGTGGGGGTTCCAGGTCTTGAGGGTCTGCACCCAGCGGTAGACCGTGCCGTAGAGGCCGTCCACCCCGCCCATCCACAAATAGATCTTGGGCAGCAAAAAGTCGGCGTGCCGCGCCAGGCGACGCAAATCGTACCCGGTCAGCGGAGTGAAGGCCGGCAGGCGCGAGCCCACGCCCATGCACAGGGCAGGGCTCACCTCTCTTACCCCCTGGCACAACTGCTGGATATAGGATGCGATGGAGTCCTGCTTGAAGCGCAACCACGCGGCAACGCGCTCCTCGCCCGCCGCTGCGGACAGCGCCTCCAGGGGTTCGCCCGGGTGCTCCAGCATCCGCTCCACCGCGGCCCCGTCCAGGGCGTGGAGCCAGTGCATGAGGGTCGTGGCCGCCTGCTTCAGGTCCCCGAAATCATACCCCAGCTCCCGGGCCTTGTTTTGGCAGCAGGGGCCAAAGCAGCCGAACAGGTTCAAATTGTCGTCCATGAAACCGCCGGCGATCTCGTACCCGAACTCGGGTCCGTCGTTGAGGAACCCCTCCACCTGGGGGAAATTCCGCTGCACATCCCGTATGCGGCCCAGGTAGAAGGGGAGGAATTCCGGGCCGTTGGCGCAGGCCCCCCAGTAGCTTTTGACCCGGGCGAGGGCGTGGTCGGGCCGGAGCACGTGCTTGGTGTGGAGCCGGCCATAGACCTCGGAGGCGCCGCTCATGTGGGGGTTGGTGCCGTAGGTGTAGATGTGCATACCGCGGTCCTGGGCCGCCTTTAGACAAGCCCGTATGGTCCCTGCGCGGGCCATGGCATCGGGCGGCGGCGGGCAGCCTTTGATGGCGCCGTGGTAGTTGCGCGGGTCGGGCTCGAGGGGCAAGGGGGTGCCAAAGGCCAGGGTGCGGGCTCCGGCCTCCTCCATCTTGTCCAGGTACTCGTCGATGTAAAATTCGTCGAGGAAGCCCCAGCCCGACTTCATGACCCAGGTATCCAGCGGCATGATTTACTCTCCGAATTGAAAGGCGTAAATCCGCATGGAGGCAAACTCGAAGTGCAGCCGCACGGACTTTTGCGCGACGTCGGGATCGATGCGCTCCTTGCCCTGCCAGCGGACCGGGGCGTCGAGAAGGTCCTTGGTCAAAGTCTGGCATTGGGCAAAGGTGTAGCCCTCGAGGGGCTGCTCGTCTTCCCAGGCCAGCAATTGCACCCGCAGGCGGGCGTCGGGCCCGGTGGGCTCGATGTTGAGCGCGAGATTGGAACCCGTAAAGCGCAGGGGCCGGGTGCAGAAATGGCCGCCTCCGGCACCGGCTTCGATGCCGACGATGCGGTCGCGTTTGAGCACCACGCGGCCGACGCGGCTGGCGATTTGTTGTTTTTCTTCGGCGCTTAGTTCGACGCTGGAACCGCCGTGGGGGCCGTTGCCCGCGCGGTAGTAGAGGGCGTAGTGATCCTGGTCCACGGGTACAAAGCCGGGCGCCACACTGATAATGAAGCAGTCGAACTCGCCGCGCTCCCCCAGAGGGATGAATTGCTCGCGGGTGGGGCGGCACCAGGTGCGGTTGTCGCGACTGGTGCAGACGCACCAGGTGCGGTTGTCGCGACTGGTGCAGACCATGGGATGGAAACTACCTTCGTAGTGGTAGTAGAACGAGGGGAAGAGAAAGTGGGCGTGGGCCGCGTCGGGATAGCGGCTGTAGGCGCTGTTGTACACGTCGACGTTGAGGCCATCCTGGAACTCGGCCTGCAGGGCCACGCCGGTGAGCTCCCAGTTGCGATAATCGCGCGATTCGAGCCGGCCCACGGCGCGACCCCGGCGCTCCGGGTCCACCTTGAAGCCGCCCACCTCCAGCCCACCGTGGGTACCGGTCGTGCGGTGATAGGCCACGTAGCGGTCTAGGTCGGGGTCCCAGCAGGCCGAGTTCTGCGAGTCGCAGTACTTGCCCAGGAAGTTGTCGTAGTAGCGCCGCCAGCGCAAACCGTCGGGCGAGGCGGCCCCGCGCAGCACGCCGACGTTGTGGGTGAAGGGCTGCTCGAAGACGTGGGGGCCCTCCCAGTCGGTGTAGATCATCTTGTAGCGTTCTTCCTCGGGCGCAACGGGATCGATAAAGACATTGCCCATCTCCGGCGATATGGCATTGAAGCCGCCGTCGAAGACGATGTTGTTAGCGGTAGAACCCTTGAATTCGACCAAGTCCAGCCGGCGGCGCTGGAAGTGGAGGCCGTCCTCGGATTCGGCGTGGCTCACCAGCAGGCCGCGGTGGTCCGGGTGGCCGCTGTTGTACCACATGCGGAAGCGGCCCCCGTCGCGCAGCACCGACACCCAGGCGGACGAGATCTCCCAGGGGGCCTGGCCCTCGAAGAGGGGTGCGCCGTGTTTTTCCACCGGGGCATTGACCCAGCGGATGCCCCAGGGGTACTGATCGGGCCGGGCGCCCATGGCGATGAAGAAGTCATCGAAGAGCAACTGACGCTCGGCGCCCACCTCGATGGTAGTGGGCCGGCGCCGGGCTTTGTGGGTGTTCTCGGCCAGGTTGAAGTTTTTCATGTCGTGGGTGATGGACATGGGGAGCCTTCCGGATCACGGGTTGTGCGCCAGGCCCTGGAGCAAGCCGCGCATGTGCCCGACGCAGAAGGCGATGTACTCCCGGCCCTCGGGGCCGTCGGTACTGAGCCGCATGATGTGGTCGTAGTCGATGGCGCCCTCGTAGCCCACCCGGTGCAGGGCGCGGGCCACCTGGTACATGTCCAGGTCGCCGTCGTCGGGGATGACCTCGGCGTAGCCCTTTTGCGCCGGAATGGTGCCCTGCACATTGCGGAAGTGGACGTGGAAGATCTTGTTCCGCGCCCCGAAGTGCTGGATGCCCTCGAACACGTCTTCGCCCGACTCGTAGCGAGTGCCGACGCAGAAGGTCATGCCGTTGTTGGGGGAGGAGACCTCCGAGAACAGACGGTCGAAGGCGGCGAAGTTGCACAGCACCTGGGGCACGCCGCCCAGGCTGGGCACGGGCGGATCGTTGCCGTGCATGGCGATTTTGACCCCGGCGCTTTCGGCCACCGGCATCACCGCGCTGAAGATCTTCACGGTGCGCTCCCAGACCTCCTGGTGGGTGGGCGCCCCTTCCGGCGGCGGCTGGTCGAGTATTGCGCCCAGGTCCATCTTGAGGTGGCGGTAGCCGCCGCGGCCCTCGACGTAGGTGTGCACCGAGTCGGGGAATGGAGCCAGCTGGCCGGCCTGGAAGGCCTGGATGCCCATGACCGGAAAGCCGAACCGGCCGCACAGTTCGGCGTTGACCTGCAGGTTTTCGATTTCCTGCTCGGCGCCGGGCTGGCCGAGGAAGGTCTTGATGCAGTCGCTGTTTGCGGTGTTGGCGCGCTCGACTTTGAGGCCGGCCTGGTCGAGGCGCTCCACCACTGTTTCCAGACCCTCGCGGTTGGCGCGGCCTCCGGCTTCGGTGTAGCCGGGGCAGATGTCGAGGGTTATGTCGACCACGTCGACGCCGACCTGGCGCAGGAAGCGCAGATCGTCGGGGCGGTCGAGCCAGTCGGGGCTGATGCGGGTGCCGATTTTCATCATGGTTTGTTCTCCCAATCTGTCCACTTCCCGGATGGGTGTATTGACAAAAGGTGAAGCTACGTGCTTTCTTTTGGGCTCTTAATGTGTTGAACCGGCCAATCCACGTCAAGAAGGTTTCGAGATGGAAACACCGGATGCCGGGGCGGTCAGGGCCTACCTGCTCCAGCTCCAGGATGAGATCTGCCGGGCGCTGGAAGAAGAGGATGGGAAAGCGGGTTTTGTCGAGGATGCCTGGGAACGGGTTGAGGGCGGGGGTGGCCGCACTCGAGTTCTGGAAGAGGGGCCGGTGTTTGAGAAGGCCGGGGTCAACTTCTCCCACGTGTCCGGCGCCGAGCTGCCGGCGGCGGCCTCGGCGCGGCGGCCCGAGCTGGCCGGCCGCGGTTTCGAGGCCCTGGGGATTTCCCTGATCGTGCACCCGCGCAACCCGTACGCGCCCACCTCACACGCCAATCTGCGCTTTTTCCTGGCCGCCGGGGAGGGCACCGAGCCCGTCTGGTGGTTCGGCGGCGGCTTCGACCTGACCCCGTACTACGGCTTCGAGGAGGACGCGGTGCACTGGCACCGGAGCGCCCGGGCGGCTTGCGCGCCCTTTGGCGAGGAGCTCTACCCCCGTTTCAAGAAGTGGTGCGACCAGTACTTTTTTCTCCAGCACCGCAACGAACCGCGCGGCCTTGGCGGGTTGTTCTTCGACGACTTCGACGAGGGAGGGTTTGAGCACAGCTTCGGGTTTGTGCAGAGCGTGGGGGATCACTATACCAGGGCCTATCTGCCGCTTGTGGCCCGCCGCAAGCACACCCCCTACGGGCAGCGCGAGCGCCGCTTTCAACTCTACCGGCGGGGCCGCTACGTGGAGTTCAACCTGGTCTACGACCGCGGCACCCGCTTCGGGCTGGAGTCGGGGGGGCGGGTCGAGTCCATCCTGGTCTCGCTGCCGCCGCTAGCGCGCTGGCAGTACGATTGGAAACCCCAGCCCGGTTCGGAGGAGGCCCGGCTCTACAAGGTCTTTCTGCAGCCGCGCGACTGGGCGGATTGACCCAGAGATTCTCGAGGATCACCGATCTTCTCGAGAAGGGCTATAAAATCGGCTCCTCCCGGCTTTCCGACCGCTCCGGCGCTGACAAAGGCCCGCTGTTGTCCCGGCCGTCCCATTCCACCTGGGTATTTTGATATATTTTTAGCTATGACCTACCTGCGACTGTTCTACGTGTTTCTGCGCATCGGCCTGATGAACGAACTGGCCTACCGGGCCAATTTCTACGTGCAGCTGCTGCAGACCCTGCTCAACCTGGGCACGGCCCTGGGCGGCCTGGCCGTGGTCTTCGGACACACCCAGACCCTGGGCGGCTGGCAGCGGGCTGAACTCATCGCCCTTCTGGGGGTGTATTTCCTGATGGGTGGGGTTATCGGACTGGTGATTCAGCCCAGCATGGAGCGGCTCATGGCCGATGTCAGGCAGGGCACCCTGGACTTCACCCTGACCAAACCCGAGGACGCCCAGGTCCTGGTGAGCGTGGGGGAGGTGCGGATCTGGAAGCTGGCCGACGTGTTCCTGGGGCTGGTGGTGCTGGTCGTAGCCCTGGTCCAGATCGGCGCCGACATAGGCCTGCGCCAAGCTCTGAGTTTTGCCGTAGCGCTCGGGGCCGGCGGGGCCATCGTGTACAGCTTCTGGCTGACCCTGACCACCCTGACCTTCTGGTTCGTGCGGATGGAGAACATCCTGGTTATCTTCCAGCACGTGTACGACGCCGGGCGCTGGCCCGTGAGCATCTATCCCCGCTGGCTGCGCGCGGTCCTGACCTTCCTGGTGCCGGTGGCCTTTGCCGTGACCGTGCCTTCGGAGGCGCTGGTGGGCCGGCTGCGGCCAGAGGTCCTGATGGGCGCGGTGGTTATGGCCGCGCTTATGCTTGCGGGCTCGCGGCTGTTCTGGCGGTACGGGGTAAAGCATTACTCGGGGGCTTCGGCGTAATTGTAAAGACCGGTCCATTGCCGCAGTCAGGCATGACCAATAGTGCAGGACCGCTGATTCCACCTTCCTCCAGCTGATTGATTTCAGGCTGTTCCACGCGGCCCCGCGCCAGGTGGTAGAGGCGGATATTCGCCGCTTTTTTTACCTCCTCGAAAAGCCCGGCCGGCAGGAATTTTTTTCCTTCGGGCAGCACCAGAGCAAGGCCGACCTCCCCGGATTGCAGCCTCAAGATCCGCAGCCCGGGGGCCTCCAGGGCGTGCGGCTCGAACCAGGCGCCCCTGAACGGCTGGAGGGCGGCATTGAGGCAGCGCAGCACCTCGAAGGAGGGCCGCGGATTGCACAGGTTGTCCAGCAAGCCATGGCGCGCGTCCATGGTGCGGTCCAGGTCGACCAGGGGCTCGACGTAGAGGCGGGCGGACGGCAACAGCAGCGCGGCGAAGAGGGCCTCGGCGGTTTGCAGGGCATTGGCGTTGTCGTCCCGTCCCGGCAGCTCGAAGAGCAGGTCAATGCGCTCGATCCGGTTCGGGGGGCCCAGGCCGCGCAGGGCCAGGGTCGCGTCCCACGGACTCGCGTCCCGGTCAATGCGGCACAGGGCCGCGGCGCAATCCAGGCCGCTTTGCTGCAGGCCCTGATCCAGGGCGGGCAATTCGGCGGGCCGATAGCCGATGCGGGTGCGCGGGTGCTGTTTGCCGGCCGCGCGCGCGGTGACCACCGGCGCCAGGCTGAGGGGCCGGGGGCCGTTTTGGAGCCTTTCCGCCCAGGCGGGAGGCGGACACAGGGCGCCCGGCACCTGCACTTCCCAGGCTTCGACCAGGGCGCCGTGTCGCTCCTGCATATCCTCCAGGGGCATTGCCGCGGACCACAGGAAAAAAGCCTGGATGCCCACCCCCTCCCGGTGCAACAGTTCCAGGCGGGGGCGCTGCTGCGAATCTTCGAGATCGGCAAAGGGGACGCGGACCCGGGAGAGGCCCAGCTCCAGGCAGGAGAGCAGGGGATAGTCGTTGCGCACCGGCTGGCGCACCACCGAAGGCCAGGCCAGAGGCACTTCGGTCCGCAGACTGAGGGGGTGGACGAGGGTGAGGCCCGCGGCCGTGTCCGCAGAGTTGGGTGGGAGGGGGGTTAGCAGGCGCGCCGGGCCGGATTCGGGCGCCAGGGCGCCCCGGGTGCGGATGAAGTGCAGGTCGATCCGGTCGGCGAACACGCGGCACAGGTAGAAGCCGAGCTTGGCCGCATCGTCGCGGCCCTGCTCCGGGGGCGGGCCCCCGGCGAAGAGGTGGCTGAAACCCGGCCGGGTGAACGAGGTGGAAGGCGTCACCCGGTAGCGGGTGGGGCCCAGATTGTCGCAAAAGGCGAAGTGGACGTGACCGCAGAAGAGCAGCTCCACCGCAAAAGCCCGCAACCGGCCCAGCAGCCAGGTGCGGGCCGGCTCGCCCAGGTTGTCGTAGTTTCCCAGGTGGGGTTCGCCCGCTTCGCCCAGGTAGGGAGGCAGGTGCCAAAAGGCGCAGATGCGCGCCCCGGCGTGCGTTTCCAGGTCGTCCTCCAGCCACTGGCGCTGCGCCGCGGCCTCGGGCATTGCCGCGTTCATGATCTGGGAGTTGAGCACCACGCAGTGGAGATCCTGGTGATCAAAGCTGTACCAGGAGGGACCGAAGCGACGGTGGTAGGCTTCGAGGCTTGCAGGCGTGACCGGGCGGGCCGGCATGGTGGGGTCGGGCTTGTCGCCTACGTCCTGGTTGCCGGCCACCCGCCGCACCTCTAGGCCGCAATCGCGCAGCTGCTGCACGGCTTCGTCCTGGGCGCGGACAAAGTCCGGGGTTTCGGGGTATTCCTGCACCAGGTCGCCCAGGTGCACCACAAAGGCCGGCTCCAGGGCGGCCACCTGGCCCAGGGCTGTGGCCACGCGGGCGCTCTGCTTGCGCCGCGACTCGAATTCCAGGGGCCGCTCTCCGGGATCCAGCATGTAGTGGGTGTCGGCGATGACGACGAATTCAAAGCGGGCTTCGGGGAGAAGGGAGCGGTCGAATGATCGGGTTGCAGGCGCCGGGGTCAAGGGCTTGAGTCCGGGAAAGTGGCTTGCAGGTCTTGGCTGGGACGGCAACATTTTAAACATAGGCAAAGACGGTTTGTCGCTCAATGCCCAGGGGGAGGAGTAGGGATTATTGGAAGATGGAAATTTGCGCTCCTCCTCAGTATATTTGTTCTAGCTGGTCCTGCCACCAGAAGGGTTCTCAGGCGCCGTAGTCAAGTGAAAAGTGAAGTTTCCCTGTGCTGAAGCGAGTAATGGGCAAAATTTTCGGGTTCGAGAAGGAAATCCGTGGACTGCGCGAACAGGTCGAGAAGTTGAGCTGGGACACCTCGTTTGGCATGTGGACCCGGGGTGCGTTTTTGCAGTTCTGTCACGTCATGCCGCGCGGTTCACGGATCGTGGCGTTTATCGATCTGGACGACATTCACGGTCTGAACGAGCGTCTGGGCTACACCGAGGTCGACCGGCGGGTAAAGGCGACCTTTTTTTCGATGTTTTTCCGGCGCAGCGATGTAATGGCGAGGTGGTACTCGGGCGACGAAATCGTCATCCTCTTCGACGCGGACCGGATCGGGGCCGAGCGCAAGATGGCCGAGCTGGAGAAATCCGCCCATAACCAGGGGTTGAGTTTCAAGTACAGGATCAGTGCGTGGGAGGTGGGAAAGACCTCCATCGAAGACGTGATCAAGAGGATGTCCGATCAAATCGCCGTGCAGAAAAGCGAGTAGAACAGCTGCGGGAGGCGGGATCGAGGTGGGCGTTTTTTGTGTTTTGCGATATGGATCCGATTCTGGAGCTGGCCCAGCGCCACGGACTGGTGGTCTAGGTTATTTGAGTTGCGCCCCGGGCCACTGGTCGTCGCTGGAGGTCACGTCCACGGTGATGCCGTCGGGGTCTTCGACCTTAAAGGCCCCTTCCTCGAGGTTGTGGACATCGAGGGGGACCTTGCCGCCCAGACCGTCGGAGAAGATTTCGTAGCCCAGGTCCAGGAGGCGCTGAGCGGCCTGCTCCAGGTCGGGCACCCGGACGCCGATGTGGAGGTAGTCCAGCATGCCGCCAACGTGCGCGGGCCGCTCGGGGCCGTTGTGCTGGAAGACGCGGAAGTTGTGGTGGCCGTCGCTCAGATCGTAGCAGTTTTCCTGCTCGGAGAAGACCGGAATTCCCAGGCCGTCGCGCCAGAAGCGAATGGTTTTTTCCAGATCGGTGGCGCGGACTCCGACGTGAACCAGGGTGCTGGACATGATCCTATCCTCCTTTGTTTTGTGGAACGGCATTCAAGCTCTGTAGGTAATGCTGACCTCTGCCCCTATCAGAACAGCGGGATCGGTCTGACGCGGGCCGTGGGAGATCAGGCGGATTTCCACCTGGTTCTGGCCCTGCACCAGAGGCGGGCAGTCCAGGTCGTGCGGAAAGCCGTAGTCCTTCCCGGTCCGTACATCCCACTCGATACTGCCCCTGGGGATGTCCTCGCCCGGCCGCCCGATCAGCAGCTCGGGGTGCTGGTTGCGGAACCTGCCGTAGTCCGGCGCCATCGGGTCCTTCTGGTAATGGCTGTTCATCCGGACCCGCGGAAAAAATTCCACCCCGGCCCGCCGGCACAGATTGACCAGGACCGTCAGCGGCCCGCCGGCGGTCTCCATCAGGTGCCGGGTGTTTGCGGCCACCTTCCTCAAGTCGTCGGGGAGCTCGGCAAGATCGTATCCCTCTCCCACGATCTCTCCGACGCGGGTTTCGTGGTGGTAGACCTCGTGATCGCCCACACTCCACCACAGGGATGCGGGGGTCCCCGCCAGTGCCTCTACCATTTTCTTCTGGATGATCTCGGGGGTGAGGTGGGGATCGTGAGTCATGATCCACGCATCATCCGTGAAGACGAGGGGGCGTTCCTCTTTGGTTTTCTTTCCTGTCATGGCAAATACCTCCTAGGCCGGGCGCAGTACTGGCCCCGATGAACCGCAGGGGTACTTTAATATACAGACTGTTCACCTCCAGCCATAGTACCACAACCGACCTGGAGGACCGCTCCCGAACCACCCCCACCGCTGGTAGTCACGCTTTGGGGTCACCGGGAATTTCCAGACAACCCCCTCTCACCCCTACCTTGACACCCCGTCTCCTGCCCGCTAGATTCCTCCTGCGGCAACCCCGATTTTTCTACCTGTAAGGAGCGTATTCCATGACCGAAGAAGAAAAATTCACGTTCGATCTCGAAGGCTACCTCATTATCAAAGACGTACTCAGCCCGCAGCACTTAGAGGAATTAAACGCCCTGGTAGACCAGTACGTCGACAACTGGGACAACGATTCCGCCAACGACCTGAACAAGATCAGCAGCTGGGGCGAAGCCACCAAAAAACTGATCGACCACCCCAAAATCGTACCCTATCTGGTCGACCTCATCGGCCCAAGATTCAGAATCGATCACGACTACGCCATCATCATGAACCAGGGCGATACCCGCGGCGGGTTGCACGGCGGCCCCAGCCTGGACGGCGACCACTGGTACAGCTACCGAGATGGCGAGATGCGCAACGGCCTGAGCGTGGTGACCTTTTTCCTGGCGGATGCCAACGAAGGGGACGGCGGTTTTGCCTGCGTGCCGGGGAGTCACAAGACCAATTTCCAGCACGGTCTCTCCAGGGACGTGAGGATCTTCGAACGCCCGGCCCACTACGTGGTCCAGCCCGCGGCCAAAGCCGGGGATGCCCTGTTCTTTACCGAGGCCCTCATCCACGGGACCATGCTCTGGCGGGCACAACACCAGCGCCGCACCCTGCTCTACAAGTACAGCCCGGGGTATTCGACCTGGGCCAAGGAATTCTACAACCTCGACAAGTACGGCGAGCTGACCGAGCAGCAAAAGCGCGTCATGGCCACCCCGTCCATGCACGAACACTCCGAAGTGGTCCAGAGCGACCCGTAGAGCATATCCACCCAGGGCCAGCACATCGGCTGGAGCCAGGGGCATGGAAGGCCACGCCGGCATCTTTGCCGGCCCTTCCTACACCAAAGCCTTCGTGCGCCTCAAGGTCCTGGTCTTCGACACCCTCCCCACAAATCCCAAACACCACGCCGATCTGCAGATAATTTGTTTGAGCCGGAGGGCTGGACCGTGTAAATCGTATTGACAATCACGATGTGATTGTATATCATTTAGATCATGAACGATTTACACGATCTGGTGCCTCGCATCCAAACCCCTCTTCTCGCACAAACCCTCCAGAACCACCCGGTTGTCATCCTGCACGGCGCCCGACAGACAGGCAAGACCACCCTGGCTAAAATCCCTTCCATAGGCGGCCGGCGAACCTACCTGTCCCTCGATGACTTTGCCGTCCTGGATCGGGCCCAAAGAGACCCGGCCGCGCTGTTTTTGGGCCGCGAGTCCATCACCCTGGACGAGGTCCAGCGCCGGCCCGACCTGCTCCTGGCCATAAAGGCGGACATCGACCGCCGGCGCGTGTCCGGGCGGTTCTTATTGACAGGGTCCGCCAACCTGCTGTTGATGAAGAAGGTCTCCGAAAGCCTGGCAGGGAGGGCGGTCTACTTTCACCTGCCGCCGCTCACATGGGCCGAGATCGAGCGCAGAGATTTTGGTCAAGCGCTGGAAACCATAGTCGCCAGCCCTTCTGCCGAAGAGGTTCTCCTGGGTTTGGAGGGGGCACCACCCCAGCCCGTGCGGCCCCTGACAACCGCCCTTTTTGCCGGGGGTTATCCAGTGCCGGCTCTAATGAACGAGGCTTCGTTCAGGACGCAGTGGTTTGATGGCTATGTCCACACCTATCTGGAACGCGACCTGAGGGATTTGTCCTCCACCGACAATCTGGTTGAATTCCGCCGGCTCATGCAACTTTGTGCCGTCCAGAATGGACGCTTGTTGAACACCGCCTCTCTGGCCAACGACGCGGGTATTTCTCCTGCCACCGCCCGGCGTTACCTAAACATCCTGGAAGTATCGTTTCAAGTAAGGCGCATCCCGGCCTATGCCGTCAACAGGGGCAAACGCCTGATCAAAGCGCCTAAAATGTTCTGGGCGGACACCGGACTCGCCGCTTTTCTGGCCGGCCTGGACGCCGAAGAGACCCTGGAGGACAGCAAGGAATGGGGATTCTGGCTGGAAAATTGGGTCGGGATTCACCTGCTGGCCTATGCTTCGTTGAAAATTCCCAGGGTCTCGGTTTCCCACTGGAGGACATCGGGTGGGCACGAAGTCGACTTTGTCCTCGAAGCGGGCAAAAACCTGATACCCATCGAGGTAAAGGCGGCATCGCGGCCTTCGGGAAAGAATCTGCGCGGCCTGGAGATCTTTCTCGACACCTATCCCGATGCTCCTTTTGGCATCGTGGTTTGTTTATGCGAAGCGGCCGTGGCGCTCTCTTCCAGGATAATCGCCGTTCCCATATCCCAATTGCTCTTATCGTGAAATCGCAGAGTTCACCTGTTGCAACTGGGACGCGAGCAATTTCGCCAAGTCCCGGTTGCATTTTTGCTCCTTGACGAGGCATGCCCGAGCAAAAAAAAGCCTACCTCTACGGCCTTGCCACGGTGCTGCTGTGGTCCACCGTGGCCTCGGCTTTCAAGCTCTCCCTTCGCTACCTGGACCCCATCCAGCTCCTGCTCTACTCCAGCGCCTTCTCCCTCCTCGCCCTGGGCGCTGTCCTGATCGTCCAGGGCAAGCTCAAGCTGGTCTTTTCAGCTCCCCAAAGACACTACCTGCAATCCCTTGGACTGGGCTTTCTGAACCCCTTCCTCTACTACCTGGTCCTGTTCAAGGCCTACGATTTGCTGCCGGCCCAGGAGGCCCAGCCCCTCAACTACACCTGGGCCCTCACCTTGACCTTTCTATCCATCCCGCTCCTCAAGCAAAAGATCGGCTTCAAAGACATCGCCGCCGGCCTGGTGAGCTACTCGGGGGTCGTGGTCATTTCCACCCACGGCGATGTCCTCGGCCTGCACTTCTCCAATCCCCTGGGCGTGGCCCTGGCCCTGGGCAGTACCCTCATCTGGGCCCTCTACTGGATCTACAACGCCCGCAGCGATTGCGACCCGGTGGTCGGCCTCTTCCTCAACTTCGCCTTCAGCCTGCCCTTCACCCTGGTCTTCACCCTGCTGTTTTCACAGGTCCAGGTGTCCAGTCTCCACCACCTGCTCGGCGCCGCCTACGTGGGGTTCTTCGAGATGGGTTTTGCCTTCGTGCTCTGGCTCTGGGCCCTGAAGCTGTCTGAAAACGCTGCAAAGGTAGGAAATCTGATCTTCATCGCCCCCTTTCTCTCTCTCGTCTTCATCCACTTCCTGGTCGGCGAAGAAATCCTGCCCTCGACCTTTACCGGTCTGGTCCTCATCGTCGCCGGCCTCCTCATTCAACGCCTCAAGCGAGGATAATTCCAAGGAGAAGCGACACCCTGCTACAGGTGCCGGTTCGGGTCGGCGCAGTTGCGCCTGGAGATAGCCGACCTGGGCGAACCTCCCTTCGCCGTATCCATCAAGGTTCGCAAATCTTCTTGATTCCGCACGAAATACCTTTTGAATGCAGGTCATGCCTTGAGTATCTTAGTGGGTCATGAAAAGGACTGACCTGTACAAACCAAACCTGCTTCTGGGGTTGTTTCTCGTTCTGAAGATGACCGCTCTACATGCCGAGGTCTCCCCGGCCGAAGACCTCGTCACCCTGGAAGAAACCGTGGTGACGGCCTCGCGGGCGGACCAGACCCTGGGGGATCTTCCCGCCCACGCGACCATCCTCACCCGCGCGGATATCCGCCGCTCGCCGGCCCGGACCCTGGACGATTTCCTGCGCCAGGTGCCCGGCTTCAGCCTCTTCCGCCGCTCCAGCAGCGCGGTGGCCCACCCCACCACCCAGGGGGTATCCCTGCGCGGCATCGGGGCCAGCGGGGCCAGCCGCACCCTGGTGTTGCTGGACGGCATGCCCCTCAACGACCCCTTCGGCGGCTGGGTGCAGTGGAGCAAGGTCCGCCTGCAGCACCTGGAGCGGGTCGAGGTGCTGCGCGGCGGCGGGGCGCACATCTGGGGCAACTACGCCCTGGGCGGCGTCATCCACCTTTCAACCCCGCAACCCCGGGAAGGGACCCTGGCCCTCTCGGCGGCGGGCGGCGACAGGGAAACCGCCGACCTGGACTTTGTCGCCGCCCGACGCTTCGGTGGTGTGGGCCTGGGCCTGGAAGGCGCCTACTTCACCACCGGGGGCTACCCCATCGTGCGCCCGGACCAGCGCGGCGCCATCGACGAAGAGGCGAACTCCGAAAACCAGAGCCTCCGGATCAAGCTGTCCCGCGAGTTTTCAGAGGATGCCGACCTCTTCCTGCACGCCGGCGGTTTCGACGAAAAGCGCGGCAACGGCACCCCCCTCACAAAAAACAGCACCCGGGCCGGGTACGCCGGAGCGCGCCTCATCCTGAGGACGGCGGACAAGGGCAGGTGGACCCTCACCGGCTTTGCCCAGGTGCAACAATTCGAGAGCGCGTTCTCCTCCCAGGCCGCTGACCGCAGCTCGGAGCGCCTGGCCCTGGACCAGTTCGAGGTGCCCTCCAGTGCGCTGGGCGCCAGCCTGGAGTGGCTGAAACCGCTGGGCGCCCACCTGCTCACCGCCGGGTCGGACTTTCGCCGGGCCACGGGGGAGACCAACGAGGACTTCCGCAACCTGACCGGTCGCTTCACCCGGCGTCGCCAGGCCGGCGGGGACCAGCAGCTGGTGGGCTTTTACCTGCAGGATATCTTCGCGCCCGCGCCCCGCTGGCAGCTCACCGTGGGAGGCCGGGTGGACCACTGGCGCAGCTTTTCGGGCCAACGCCGCGAAGAGGACCTGGAGAACCCGCAAACCCTGCGCGACGACACCTTTGCCGAGCGCAGGCACTGGATCGTCAACCCCAAGGCCGGGCTCCGCTTTCACGCCACCGATCACCTTTCCCTGCGCGGCGCCCTCTACCGAACCTTTCGCGCCCCCACCCTCAACGAACTCTTTCGCCCCTTCCGGGTGCGCAACGATATCACCGAAGCCAACCCGGACCTGGACCCGGAGCGCCTGCACGGCGCCGAAATCGGCGTGGACCTTTTTGCCCCTTCCCTGAGGGGCCGCCTGACCGGGTACTGGAACCGGGTCGAGGACCCCATCTTCAACCTGACCCTCGCCGCCAACAGTACGGGCGCGGTGATCAATCCCTGCGGCTTTGTGCCCCAGGGTGGAAGCTGTCGCCAGCGACACAACCTGGAGCGCGCCCGCATCCGCGGCCTCGAAGCCGAATTGAACTACCACAAAGGGCTGTTTTGGAGGGGCTCTCTGCGCTATCTTTTCACCCACGGCGGAATCACCGCTGCACCCGCCCGGCCCATTCTGGAGGGCAAGCGTCTGCCGCAGGTGCCCGCGCACCGCCTGGTACTGCAGCTGGGCTATGCCCGTCCGACCCTGGTGCGGGCAACGCTCCAGGGACGCTACCTAGGCAAGCAGTACGAGGATGATATCAACACCCTCGAACTGGGCGACTTCGCGGTGGTGGACCTGTCCCTGGCACGTCCTCTCAAAACCGGGACCGAGGTGTTTTTGCGGGTGGAAAACCTCCTCGACCAGTTCTATGCCGTGGGCCGGGCCAGCAGTGGCATTGTGACCGAAGGCGCGCCCAGGCTTTTCCACGGAGGGTTGCGAGCGCAGTTTTGAATTTTTCTACAGAATTCTTTAAGGAGGTCTACCATGTCCAGAACGCGCCGTTTTCCAGCGCATTTGATCCTGTCTCTTGGCCTGAGCGGCCTGCTCGTCCCTGGCTTTCATGCCGACCCTAACGGCGAATGGCGCTCCTATGGCGGGGCAAAGACCAGTTCCAAGTACGCCTCCCTCGAGCAAATCAACCCGGACAATGTCGCCGACCTGCAAGTCGTCTGGCGCTGGAACTCCATCGATAACCCGGTCCTGGCGGCCCACCCCGAACTGTGGACCATGGTGAACGAGGCCACCCCTCTCGCCATCGGCGGGGTGCTCTACACCAGCACCGCCCTCGGCCAGGTGGCCGCCCTCGACGGGGTCAGCGGCCAGACCATCTGGACCTACGATTCCGAAACCCACAAGGACGGCACCCCGGCCAACACCGGGTTTGTGCACCGCGGGGTCTCCTACTGGGAGGACGGGGAGGATCAGCGGATCATCTTCGGCACGGGCGACGCCTACCTGATCGCCCTGGACGCCAAAACCGGGAAACCCATCCAGGGATTCGGCCGCAACGGCCGGGTAGATCTGACCAAGGGTCTGCGCCGGCCCTTTGAACGGGCGTTCTACTCGGTCAACTCACCGCCCGTGATTTGCGGCGACGTGGTCGTGGTGGGCGCCACGGTCCTGGACGCCTTTGCCGTGGGCATGGCGCCCCACAAAACCATGCCGCCGGGGGATGTCCGCGGCTTTGACGCGCGCACCGGCGAACAACTGTGGGTCTTCCAGTCCATCCCCCAGGAAGGCGAGTTCGGCAACGAGACCTGGGAAAACGACTCCTGGGAAACCACCGGCAGCACCAATGTGTGGACCATGATGAGCGCCGACGAGGAACTGGGCTACGTGTACCTGCCCTTCAGCACCCCCACCAACGACTACTACGGCGGGGAACGCCCCGGCGACAACCTCTTCGCCGAAAGCCTGGTGTGCCTCAACGCCCAGACCGGGGAACGCGTCTGGCACTTCCAGATCCTGCACCACGGCCTGTGGGACTACGATCTGCCCGCCGCGCCCAACCTGGTCGATATCGCGGTCGACGGCAGGAAGATCAAGGCCGTGGCCCAGATCACCAAACAGGCGTTCTGCTTTGTCTTCAACCGCGAGACCGGAGAGCCCATCTGGCCCATCCAGGAACGCCCGGTCCCCCAATCCAGCGCACCCAGGGAAAAATCATCGCCCACCCAGCCCTTCCCCAGCAAACCCCTGCCCTTCGACCGCCAGGGATTGACCCACGACGATTTGATCGACTTCACCCCCGAACTGCGCCAGATGGCCATCGACATCGTCGAAGATTACGACTACGGGCCGCTCTACACCCCGCCCTCGGAAAAGGGCACCCTCGTCATGCCCGGCATCATCGGCGGGGGTAGCTGGGCCGGCGCCGCGGTGGATCCAGACCGGGGCATCATCTACATTCCTTCCTATACCTATCCGGCCACCATAACCCTGAAGGAAAGGGAAGACGCGGACTACGCCTACACCGGCGAACTGGTACTGGGCTTGAAGGGGCCGCGCGGTCTGCCCCTGACCAAAGCCCCCTACGGCCGCATCACCGCCATAGACCTCAACACCGGGGACCACAAGTGGATGAAGCCGGTCGGAGATGGACCGCGCAACCACCCCACCTTGCGGCACCTCGATCTGCCGCCCCTGGGCTGGGCCCAGCGCAACTTTCCCCTGCTGACCTCATCCCTGCTCTTTGCCGCAACCCAGGCGCAGTGGGATGGACTCGGCAATTCGCCCCGGGGCAATGCCATCGAAGTCGAATTTCAGGACACCAATGCCTTTCTATGGGCTTTCGATCCGGAGGACGGCAGGCAGATCGCCAGAATACAACTGCCCAGCAATGCGCAGGGCGCTCCAATCACCTACACGGCCGGCGGCAAGCAGTACATCGCCATCCCCATAGGAGGGGCCAATCAGCCCGCCGAGTTGATCGCCCTGAGCCTGCCGTGAGAAAAGCCTACTCCTCACCTTCTATCTCATCATAGAAATCCACTATGCTACCCTTATCCTTGGAGGCGTTAAACGCCATGCCCGCCCGCGGGTGCTGATTCAACAGACCAGTGATCATGTAGGGTAAATCGAAACCCCACATCAGCTTTTCCCGCAAAGGCTCGATGTCGCCCTCGATGCACTGCAGCAAAGGCCGCAGACGGAACTTGGGGTTGTGCAGAAAACTCAGCAACAACTCCATCTGGCAATTGCCGGCGCCGCGCCCCAATCCCGCCATGCTCGCGTCGAGCATGTTGGCGCCCTTGATCGCCGCCTCGATGGTATTGCCAAAGGCCAGCTGCCGGTTGTTGTGGGCGTGCATGCCCACCTGCTTGCCCACCGGCTCCATGAACGAGAGGAACTTATCCACCAGCGCATCCACCTGCTCGCAGTAGAGGGCCCCGAAGCTGTCCACCACGTAGACCGCCTCGACCTCGGAATCCGCCAGGAGCCGCAGCGCCTCGTCCAGATCGCGCTCCTGAACGGTCGAAATCGCCATCAGATTCAGGGTGGTCTCGTAGCCCTTGTCGTGGGCATCCTTGATCATGTCCAGGGCCAGGGGCATCTGGTGGATATAGGTGGCGATCCGGATCATGTCCACCACGCTTTCCTGACAGGGCAGGACGTCCTCTTTGTAATCGCTTTTTTCGGCATCGGCCATGACGCACAGCTTCAAGTCCGTATCGTTGTCGCCGACGATGCGGCGTATAT
The DNA here is from genome assembly GCA_965219385.1 of Candidatus Latescibacterota bacterium. Lineage (GTDB taxonomy): Bacteria > Latescibacterota > UBA2968 > UBA8231 > UBA8231 > CBDCNM01. Next base: position 1,594,441 of record CBDCNM010000002.1, read on the forward strand.
CGTCTTCGTCGCTGTGCTTCCAGGCGCCGTTTTCGTCCGGAGGAAAGATCTTCTTGGAATTTCTGTAGCCAATCTCCATGTAGTCGATACCGCCCGACACGCAGGCATCGTACACCGCTTTCACGGTTTTGTCCTCAAACTTGTGGTCGTTCATCAGGCCTCCGTCGCGGATGGTGCAATCTATGATCTTGATTTCCGCCCGGTAGGATATCCACTTGCCGGCAGGGGTTTTTTGCGGGTTGGTTTCCTGCATGGTTTTTCTCCTTCAGGTTTGAAATCTGGATCCTCCACTTCGGTGAAAATGACGCTTTTCTTCACCGGTTAAAGTCTGATACCGCAGCAGCGCCAAATAATAAAAAGCTCTTCGCGCCGGCCCCGGCCCTGGACGAGAGACTGAGGCGGGAACTCGAACAACTCAAACAGGCGCTGAAGGCGTTTGAGGAGACGCGCTGCTAGCGTTCCTCGAGGGGGATATAAGCCCTCTGGCGGGGGCCGGTGTAGATCTGGCGAGGGCGGCTGATGCGCGACCCGGAGACAAAGCGCCCCTCGTACCAGTGGGCGATCCATCCGGGCATGCGCCCGATCGCAAACATCACCGTGAACATGTCCTCGGGGATGCCGATGGCGCGCAGGATCACGCCGCTGTAGAAGTCCACGTTGGGATAGAGCTTGCGCTCGACGAAGTACGGGTCCCGCAAAGCGGCCTCTTCCAATTCCTCGGCAATTTCGAGCAGAGGATCCTTTATGTGCAGCTTGCCCAGTACGGTTTCGGCGGTTTTCTTGATGATCTGGGCGCGCGGGTCGAAGTTTTTGTAGACCCGGTGCCCAAACCCCATCAGGCGAATGCCGTTTTTCTTGTCCTTGACCTGCTGCACGAAATCCTGGACCGACATATCGGCGGCGCGGATGTTTTTCAGCATTTCCACCACCACGACATTGGCGCCGCCGTGCAGGGGCCCCCACAGGGCGCACACCCCGGCGGCTACCGAAGTAAAGAGGTTGGCCTCGCTGCTGCCCACCATGCGCACGGTGGAGGTGCTGCAATTCTGCTCGTGGTCCGCGTGCAGCAAAAAAATCAGGTCCAGGGCCTTGACCAGTTCCGGGTCCGGCTGGTAGTCTTCGTAGGGCTGACTGAACATCATGTGGAGGAAGTTTTCGCTGTACTTCTTTTCCGGGTGCGGATAGATGATCGGCAGTCCCTGGGCGTGGCGGTAGGAATAGGCGGCAATGGTGCGCACCTTGGCCATGATGCGGGCCGCGGCCTCTTGGAAGGTGTCTTCGTCTTCGATCTCCAAAAACTCGGGATGGAAACAACTCAGGGTGTTGAGCACGGCCGAGAGCACCGCCATGGGCGGGGAATTGGGAGGAAAAAGATCGAAGTGGCGGCGGATATTTTCGTGCAGCATCTGGTGCTTGGTGAGCAGGGTGCTGAAATCGGAGAGCTGTTCCTGGGTGGGAAGACCGCCCCATATCAGCAAGTAGGCCGCCTCGATGAAGCGGCTTTGCGCGGCCAGTTCCTCGATGGGTACCCCCCGGTACCTGAGAATGCCCTGCTCGCCGTCAATGAAGGTGATGGCGCTTTCGCAGGCGCCGGTATTGCTGTAGCCATCGTCCAGGGTGATGTAACCGCTCTGGGCGCGCAAGACGCGGATATCGACGGCGCGTTCGTCCTCGGTACCGACGACCACGGGCAGTTCCACGATCTTGTCGTCCAGCTCGAGACGGGCTGTTTCGGGCATGGTCTATTCTCCTGTTATTTGATCCAGCGCATGTCCTCGCCACGCACCGCGTAACTTCACGGAATCGGCGGTTGGCCATGCGGGGCTTGAGGTCCAAATAGGTACGGGTATTTCGTGAAGTACTGATAGTAGACCCCGATGGCTGCAGTGTCAATACTCATACGCGAGGTTCGAGGCTTGCGCTTTCTTGTGCAAATCCGCCAGAAAACCCAGAATCCACTTATTGCTGATCTCGAGAGCAGAATAGGTCCACCACCAGGTTTCAGCATACGGGAAATCGTCCCGGGCGAACCACGACCCCCGATTTTCCAGGTAGGGCGTAAGAGCCTCGACGAGAAGATCTACCAGCTCCAGATTCGTTATCCCGAGTGCGTCCCGGGTGGAAAAAAACTGATCCCGTATGCTGGTATCCCGCGCTGTTGCGCCGCTTATGAACTCTTTATCTGCCCAGCCCTTGTGGTTGGTCAGGCGAAAAATGACGCCGGTCCGCCGCAGAGACTTCAGCATATCCGCGCGCGGCAGGCAGGGCGATTCGATCAATTCGTGCGGTTCGCGCTCCGACGAAAAGACCATGTCGTGCCGCCGCGCTATCTCGAGTAGTTCCGTGCCGGGCAATCCTCTCATCACGTGACAACAAAGCAAGTGCGAAGTCCCCGAGCGGAGCTTTTCCAGCATGTATTCAAGGGTGCGCTCTATCGAATGGATGTCTTCCCCGGGAAGCCCGATGATCAGATCTATTTTTGCGTATAAGCCGTATTTTTGAATCAGGGCGAAGGTGGTTTCGAATTTTTCCAGTTTGATGCCGCGGCGCACCTGACGCAAAATCTCCAGATTTATGGTTTGCACGCCGACGCCCAGGATGATCTCGTTCCACGGGTACAGGTCGTTGAACCGGGCGAAAAGGGCGGCGATCTCCTCATCTATGAAACCTGGTATCAATTCAAACATCAACTTCGTCTCAAAGCGCTCCTGGATCAGGCCCTTCAGGATGGCTTTGGCGTGGTCCAGATCGGAGGTGAAGTTGGCGTCAACGAAGCGAATGTTCTTTACTCCTTTATTGATGAGGTAGCGCACCTCGTCGAGGGTGCGTTCGACGCTGGCATAGGAAATCCGGCTCATGTCTTTGTGGTATATACAGTACGAGCACCGCAGGTTGCACCCCCTCTGCGTCTCTACGTTGGCTTCTACCCTGGGGCGCTGCAAAACGGCGTCGTCCACTACTCCGCTCAGAAAAGGAGAGGGGATATCGAGTAGGGACTTGAACGGGGTGCGTTTTTGGTTGACCTCCAGGCGATCCGAACCGGGTTTGCGGTAGGCCAGACCCGAAATTTCCGCCAGCTCCGGTGCGCCCCCTTCCAGGTATTTCAACAGCTCGAGAAAGGTCCGCTCGCCTTCCCCGGAAATGCAAAAATCCATCTCGAAGTCGTCGAACTTTCCCTCCTTTAGATAATCTGTCGCCATCTCGGGACCGCCCCATAAGATTTTTGCGTTCGGGGCTTTCTCCCTGATCGCCTCGGCCAATTTCCCGAAAACCTTGATATTCCACATATAACAGGAAAAGCCGACGAGATCCGGCTCGAAGGCCAGAATCTGGTCAATCAATGGAGGGATCCTGGCGGATTCGTGGACGACGGTGATCAGGGGATGCTGGATAACGGGTATATCCCATCCGTGCCGTATGGTGGAGTCGCTGTATGCATAGGTCTTGAGGTTGTACAGAGACAGGCTGAAACCATTATCGGAACCCGAAATACCCACGAGTACTGCTCTCTTTTTCTTCATGCCCTCGCTCCTTCAAAGACAGGAACCATCCCGAACCATCGGCGTCTCCTTAGCAGGATCGCCGCCCCGGGTAGGGTAGATTCCTGGACACGGAAGCTACATCTTTGTATTATTTTTACAATCATCTCCTCCCAATGTCCCCGACCTGCGTTGCTGGTCATCGTTTAACAATTTAATCACAACAAGATCGAACGTCCAAAAATCCACATGCCCTCCGCTCTACTGCGCGCCTTTTTTATTCTTTTAATCGCCGCTGCATCCCGGCTGCCGGCCTCTCCCCTCCAGATCCTGGCGCAGGGCCCCGAGGGCCTCACCCTGGAACTTGAGCTGCCGCCGCCCCGGCTGGAGCAAAAAAACTTCGCCGGTCAGACCTTCGACGACCTGGTCGCGCCCGGCTATGCCCGGCTCGATTTGTCCGGCCAACCAGCCCTGCCCTTCATCGCCGAACTGCTGGCTGCTCCCCCTGATGCCCAGATCCAGGTGGAAATCCATCCGCTCCACTACCTGGACATGGGGGATGTATTTTTTGTTCCCGCGCCCCGGATTCCCGCCGACGCGCCGGATGAATTGGTCTACGAGCCCGAGAGCGCGCATTACCAGCAGGATGTCTTTGCGCCCGAACTTGCCGCCGTCACCCAGTACCTGGGCAGCCTGCGCGGCGTGCCGGCCCACGCCCTGCGCATCTATCCTTTCAGCTACAACCCGGCGCGCCGCACCCTGCGGGTCTACGACCGTCTGCGGATCCAGGTCCGCTTTCAGGGTGGAAGCAGCTCCAAGTCCCTTTCCCAACCACCTTCTCCCCGTGCTTCAGGCCTCTACAAAGCCTTTTTGAACGCCCCGCGGGCCGCAGCCAGCCCCGCCCCCAGGGCGGCAAGGCCCGCAGCCGTCAACTGGTACGACCCCAGCGCTCCCTGGATCAAGGTATTTATCAACCGGGAGGATGGCCTCTACCGCATCGATCCGGCCTGGCTGGAACGGCGCAATATAGACCCTGCGAGCCTGGACCCCCGCACCTTCCGGCTTCTCTACCAGGGCGAGGAACAGCCCGTCTATGTGCGCGGAGAAGCGGATGGACTTTTCGACGAAGACGACTACCTGATCTTTCACGGCCGCTTCCGGCGAGACGAAAAAAACTTCGACAGCCCGTACGGCCGGCGCAACATCTACTGGCTGACCTGGGGCAAGGAACCGGGACAACGGCTGCAGGAGCGCTCCGGAGCCCCGGTCAACGAGTACCCGCAACAGCGTTCGTACTGGACCACGGTCCATCTGGAGCAGGACTTGGAATACGATCCCCTGCCCGCTGCTCCGGACAACCAGCGCGATCACTGGTTTTGGGGTAAGCCGGTAAAAGCGACCAAACCCGATGTGCCCGGCTCCCGTTCACTGGTCGGGACCCTCGACGATCCGGACACCCACACCGGCTACAATGCCCGCATCCGCGTCGCTCTGCACGGACACTCGAGCCTGGGACACCACACGGTGGTGCAGCTGAACAGCCGGGGACTCGATGATCGGATTATCGACGAGCGCATCTGGGAGGGCCAGGTCGAATTGCTGATCGAAAAGGAGATTCCGGCCTCCTACCTGAACAACGGCAAGAACCGGATCCTCCTCAAGGCCTTTGCTGACCAGTCCAAGTTCGACCAGGTCTACATGAACTGGTTTGAAATCGACTACCTCCGCTTCTACCGGGCCCGGGCCGGGTACCTGGACTTTGTGCAGCCGCCCTCCAGCGGCCACCGCATCAGCATTTCGGGTTTTGACCACCGCCGGATCGAACTCTACGACCTGGCTCACGGCATCCGCTTTGTCGACGTGGAACTCGACAGCGCCGGAGTGAGCTTCGGCGTGACCTTTGAAGACGTTGCGGACACGCCGGCCCTGTACGTCGCGGCCGACAGCCTGAGCATAAGGACCCCCACGGGACTCCTGGATCAGGCCTCTTGGCTGCGCAGTCCCGCCCGCCAAGCCGACTATCTGATCATCACTCACAGCCGTTTCTTGCGCTTTGTGCAACCGCTGGCCGAGCATCGTCGCACGGCCGGCCTCGAGGCGGAGATCATCAATGTCCAAGACATCTACGACGAATTTTCCCACGGCCTGACCGCCCGCGAAGCCGTCCGCGACTTTATCCACTACGCCTATCACAACTGGCAGATCCCGCCCGCCTACGTCCTGCTGGTGGGGGACGCCAGCATCGACTACAGAGAAACTTTTGTTCCCACCCTCTACTACAAGTCCAGGGCGCGCGGCCGCGCGCCCAGCGACTACCTTTACACCCTGGTGGACGGAGACGATATACTCTCCGACTTGAGCATTGGCCGGCTGCCCATCGAAAACGGCAATGAAGCCGAGTGGATGGTGGAAAAAATCACGGCCTACGATCGGGATCCAGAGCCGGGGGCCTGGCGCGGCAGAGTACTCTACCTGGCCAACCACCACGAGGCCCTTTTCATCCAGCCCAGCAATCAACTGGCCGCCCGCTACACCGAACCCCTGGGCCTGGAATCGGTCAAGATTTTCAACCCGGACGAAGCACCACTCCCCAACCCCACGGGCGTGGCCTTTATAGACGCCTTCAACCGCGGCGCCCTCCTGCTCAACTACAATGGTCACGGCAGTGTCAACGCCATGGCCTTTGTGCTTGGTATCACACCCGACTGGGACTATCTGAGTCAACTCAATAACAACCGACGCCTGCCCCTGGTGCTGGCCTTCTCCTGTCTCAACTCGTTATTCGTCCACCCGAAGGTGGAGAGCCTGGGCGAGGCCCTCACCAGTAAAGAAGACGGCGCCATCGCCTATATTTCGGCCACGGCCAAAAGCTTTGTGGCCCAGAACAACCTCCTGGGCGACCGTCTCTTCAACCAGTTCTTCGCCGAGGGCAACCTGGAGTTTGGTCCCACCCTGGACGTGGCCAAGGCCCAGGTGCTGGCCGCGCACTACAGCTATGACGCCGCGGTCCTCACCATGCAGTTGTTCGGCGATCCGGCCCAAAAACTGGCCCTGCCGCAGAGCGCCGACTACACCCCTGTGAGCCTGGAAATCTCGCCGCGGCAGGTCGTTGGCCACTCCACCCTGAACATCCAGGTGATCCTGCGCAACAACACCCGCATCACCCCGGACAGCCTGGCCGTAGCAGTGCTGGGCTACGGTCCTGAGGAAGCCCTACCCGAGACCCTGTTTTACGCTCCCCAGGATCCTTTTTCCGGCACCCGGACCCTGTCCTTCGACTGGCCCGTGCAGGACCGCCGCGGACCCTACCGCCTCGAGGTGTGGCTGGATCCGGAGGACAAGGTGGCCGAGGTAGACGAACACAACAACCGCCTGCAGCGGGAGCTGGACATCCTCGAACCTTTGATCCCCACGCCCCTTTTCCCGGGACCCGACGCCGTCCACCCGCCCCGGGACCTGAGCCTGGAAGCCGTTCTGCCTTTAAGCGCGGCGTCTTCGACCTGCGAGTTCGTCCTCTCCACCGATGCGGCTTTTACAGCCGAAAAACAGGTGGATGCGGCGCTCGTCTCCCCCGCAAACGGTCTGGCGGTCTACCGTCCCGAATTGTCCGCCGCCGAGCAGACCTATTTCTGGAAGGTCCGCCTCCTCACCGGCGCGGGCGCAGGCCCCTGGAGCCCCTCCCGTAGCTTCCACATCTCCGAGGTGGAAGCATTGCCCATGCCCACGTGGAGACAGCAAAGCGCCCAGTTGCTCACCGGTTCGTCCCAGGACCTGGTGCTGGGCCCAGAAGAGGGGCACCTGACGCTGGCGGCGGCCTCCCTGCCCTTCCGGCCCTCCAGCGCCACCCGGGAAGACGGTTTCACCGTGCGCGACCTGAAGGGATCCGGGGTGCTGTGCACGGACGGCACTTACCTCTACGCCAAGCGCTGGTACAACGACGGCACGACCATTTATCCGGGCACCGATTTTTTCACCCGCGTCGGCAGCGGTTTCAACGATACCCGGCGCGACCTCAACTACGGCGTTCTGGCCGATTCCACCACGGCCGGCATCTCGGCGACCTACCACAGCGATGGTTGCATCTACAACGACAGCGGCAGGGCCTTTGAGCTCGAGCGGATTCGGGTCGAGACCGGCGAGCTGGATACCGTGGAAGTGGCAGAGGGATTGATCGAGTGGCAGAGCGGCCAGATCGTCAACGGCCACTCACTGTTCACGTCGGACGGACGCTACATCTACAACGTGGCCATGAGTTCGGAGGCCGGCATGCGCACCGAGTGGAGAATCCGGGTCTTCGACCCGGGCGCCGACTGGGCCCTGGTGCGGGAATTCACCTCTCCTCCCACCGAGAACGGCTTTACCTTCAAGTGGACCGACGGGGTCCTGGCCGACGGCGAGCGGCTCTACTTCGTCGAGCACAAAGGCCAGCGCCGCATCCGCATGGTAGACGCCTTTGACGGCCGCTTTCTGGACGAGTGGACCAGTGACCAGGACACCACCCGCATCATCACCGGGCAGTACGACTGGATCAACAACAAGGTCTGGCTGGGCGATCTGTGGAGCTCGGCGATTTTTCGCTACACCGGACTGGGACGCGTCGAAGCGGGCCGGCTCACGTCCCGGACCGTGGGCCCGGCCGCCGCCTGGCACCGCCTGGACATCGCCGGGCAGGCCACCGGGGGTGCCCGGCTCACCGTGGACCTGCAGGTCCGCGACGCGGGCGACACCTGGGTCACTCTGCCGGATTTTGCCGGCCTGTCCGCTGGCACCTCCGCGGACCTGAGCGATCTCGACGCCTCCAGGTACCCCGAGATCCGCCTGCGAGCGGATCTTGCGGGCAGCCCCGAGACCGTGCACCTGGAGTCCTGGGCCCTGGAGTTCACCCCCCTGCCATCCCTGCAGCTAGAACAGCCACAGGCCCGGCAAGACTCGTCCGGCCTGCGGGTCCAGGTCCAGGTCCGCAACCTGTCCGCCGAGGAGGTCGACGGCGCCCGTCTGCGCCTGGAGCGCGGCAACCAAACCCTGGTGACCGAATTGCAGCTGGCCCCGCTGCAGCGCGGCGAGACCCGCCGGGTCGCCATCGACAGCCTGGCCCTGCCGCCTGTGGGGGCACGGCTGTTTGTCCGGGTTCTCACCCCCCTGCCGGATGCACATCCGGCCGACAACCGCCTCGAAATTCCCCTCCTGTTCGAGGGGCGTGCGCCCCTGATCTTCCGATCCTGGCCCGGCGAAAATACCTTTCTCGACGGCGATCCCCTGCGCCCGGGTCAGGGCCTGGTGATCCAGGCCCCGGGGATTGCCGACGGCCGCATCTTCCTGGCCGTGGACGACATCCCCGTGGAAGCCGATTCCATCCTGGTGCCTAGCGCCGGGGACAAGGGCCTCCGCATTCTCTACCGGCCGCAACTCCCCCCGGGCGCCCACACCTTGCAGGCGCGGCTGTACCTGGGACAGGAGGAGGTCGGCTTGCGCCAGATCCGCTTCTTCCTCAGCGCCGCACTCTCCATCGCCAATCCGCTGATCTACCCCCATCCCGTGCGCCAGGGCGCGACCTTCACCTACGTGCTGTCGCACGACGCCGAAGTGGCCGTGGAGATCTACAGCCTCAGCGGCCGCCTGGTGCGCCGCCTGGGGCCACAGGTCCAGCCCGCCGGCTTCCAGCAACTGCCGTGGGACGGCCGCGACCAGTCCGGCCGGTCCCTGGCCAACGGCACCTACCTCTACCGGATTCTGGCCGTGGACGGCGACGGCGAAGCCCGCTTCCACGGCCCCCTGAGCGTGGTGCGATAGTTCACTGCTGCATCCGGGGCGCGGCGCCGATCTGAGACCCCCCACCGCCCACGAGCATGTGCCAGTATTCCCGGCACAATCCCCAGGCAAAGAGCCGCAGAGCCAGGATATAGGCGGCGAAACCCGCCAGAAAGGCCTGGAGCAAAACGGCCAGCGGCAGGCCGCCAGACCCCAATTTGACCAGGAGCACTACCGCCAGGACCATGGCGGTAACCAGTCCGGGCCGCACCAGCGCGCCCAGATAGGCGGCGAAACCGAGTCCGATCAAACGATTGACCAGGTGCTGGGATACAACGAGGAAAAGCAGGGAGAAGAGGAAGACGCCCGCGGCGATTCCGGCCGTGCCGAAGCGCACGCTGAAGTAGAAACCCGGCAACAGGACCAGCAGGCTGAACAGGGTCCAGCGGAAAGCCCAGTGGGACTTGTCTTTGGCCAGGAAAACAGAGCCGACCGTGGTGCCTATAGCCTTCAGCATGCAGGTCAGGGCGAGCAGGCGGAAAGCGCTCCCGGCCGGCGCCAGCTCCTGGTTCACCCACTGCAGGATCTCGGCGGGAAAGACCAGCGCGCCCGCCAGCAGCGGCCACGCCAGCAAGGCAATGCCGGTGGCGGATTTCAGATAGCCCTGGCGCAGCCGCTCGTCCTCTTCCTGGACGCTCGCCAGGGCGGGGAAAAGAACCTGGTTGACGGTTTGGGCCAGGCGGGCGTACGGCAGCATGGTAAACCTGTAGGCAAAGCTGTAATAACCCATGGCCTTATCGCCCAGAAAGTACATTATGAAGAGGTAGTCCAGGTTGGCGTTGAGGTAGTTGAGCCCATTGGCGCCCGTGATGTTAAACCCAAAGCGCAGCAAATTTCGCAGATAGGCCATCCCGAAGACGAACCGGGGGCGCCAGGCCGCCGCCCACCAGAGGCCAGCCAGCAGGGCGACCTCGCGGGTGATAGCGTTGAGGATAGGGGCCCACGGGCCGAGTCCCGCTGCCAGGGCAACCACTCCAACCCCTCCCGCCCAAAGCACGGCGACGATTTCAGCCACGGCGATGGAACGGAAGCGGAGCTCCCGCTGTAGACGAGCCCGCATCACCCCGGAGACTGCGGCAAAGGGGATCAGCGCGGCCAGCGGCACCAGCACAGCTTGAAACCCAGGGGCATCCTGGGCAAAGCTCGAGACCAGGGGGGCTCCCGCAACCAGCGCGACCACAATCAGCAAACCGAGCCCCAGATTGGTCCAGAAGGCGGTGCTGAAGTGGCCCTCTTCGGCCTCGCGGAACCGAACCAGGGCCATGCCCAGACCCAGATCCCCCACCAGGGCCAGCAGCAGCACCACCACCAGGGCTCCCTGGAACTGGCCCATTACTTCCAGGGGCAGGTGTTTGAAGAAGAGGAAGGTGACCAACAGGTTGGCCGCGACCGAGGTGCCGGTCCAGAAAATCCCGCGGATGGTTTGCGTGGAGAGGGATTGTTTTTCCACTGTGCTAGGCGAATTCCCGTTTCAGAATCAAGCCATCGACATAGAATTTAGCCGCCCAGCTCAGATAGGCATAAGGGACGTAACGTCCCCAAACAGGGCGCGATCCGGCAATGCCGCCCCTGATTCCCGGATTGGCGCCGTCCAGCGACTGGGTCCGCTTTACCTGGTCGAGCAAACGGAAGGCGGCCCGAGCAAAGCGAAAATCCTGGTTGAGGCGGCACAGCTTCAGCCAGACGATGGCCAACTGGGCATTGCCCACCAGACAGGAGGACCTGTCCCGGGATTCCAGGTTTTTGTCCAGGGTCGCAGGCAGGTAGGCCGATTCCGCCAGGGAGCCGTACTTCAGCATTATTTTTTGTGCTGCTTCGGTGACCACCTCCAGGATCCGCCGGGCCTCGTCCCCACCCAGGTGGATCGCGGCCTCCAGCAAACCGCGCAGGGTGTAGGCAATGGTGTGGGTGAAGGGGATATCCCGGGGCGCAAAGCTCATGTACCTGAACCAGCTGTCTTCTCTGCCGGCGGTCAGAATCCACTCGATATTGCGCTGGGCTGCCGTCCTGTACTGGTCGTCGCGCGTAGAGTTGTAGACTTCCAGCAAGGCCCACGCCACGCGCGCGTGGTAGGTGTGAGGCACCCCCATATAAGCGTGTTTACTCCACTTCCCGTCCTCGTCCTGCACCCTCAGGAGCCAGTCCGATGCCCGGGTGGCCGCCTGCAAAAAGCGCTCGGCGCCAGTTGCCCTGTAGAGCGCCATCCAGCCCAGTACGACCTGCCCGGTATTGAAGACGATCGGGTGGTCGTTGAGGCCTATTCCGCCCCTGACCCCACCACAGGGCAACTGGATGTCGACTTCCCACTCCCCCATCCTCAGGGCCTTCTCCAGGTGGGCCTCACTGCCGCACAGCCGAGCGTAGCGCAGAAAAGTAGGGATGATGTAACCCGTAACCTCGGGATAGGGCGGCATCCAGCCCCTTTTAAAGAAATAACCCGCGGAAACCCCGCCGCACCCTGTGACCTCCTGCGCTCTGCAGAGCCAGTCTACGGCGGCTTGCAGGTGATCCTGGTCGGAGCGGACCTCGTTGCCGGCCTTGAAAAGGCCGCGCAAAACCACCGGCCAGTGAGAGGGGCGGATTGCGACGCGAGCCCATTCGCATGCGTTTATGGCTGTTTTTCTTATCACTGAGAGCAGTGCCGCCGGGGCAAAAATGCATGAGAAGCGAGGACGATGTGCAGTATTTCACCCGCGCTCGGGGCGCACCAGGAATTTTAAGAAGGCTTCTAATATATTGAATTCGGCGGCCGGGACCAAGCTTGCCGCCCTATCTGGCGAGACCTTTCCCCTATTGAATAAACTTCGATAAAATATTATTTTACATTGTATTTAGAGTATTTAGAATTATTAATCAACCAGGGGCGGGGTCGTCGCGATAAGGAGCTGGTATGATAAAGAAAATTGCCGCCAGAGTACTGCCCGAACGGGCCTATGGCACGGGAAGACAACTGGTGCGCAAGTACAGACGCTACAAACACCAGGGCCGGCCGAAACTTTCCGAAAGCGATTTTTGCAAGATCCTCACCCGCGACCTGGAGGTGCGGGAAGGGGCGGTAGTTTTCGTTCACAGTTCCATTGACCAGATGAATCTGGATTTTCCGTTTTATCGCGTTCTATCCACTCTTCGAGACCTCGTGGGAAAAAGCGGCACCATGCTGTTCCCGACCTCCCAGCTTTCCGAAAGGCCGGAAGACTGGTTGCGCCGAGAAGAGGTATTCGACGTTGGTAAGACCCCTACGACTATGGGGGTCATTGCCGAATTTGCCCGGCGCCAAAAAGGCGCCGTGCGCAGCCTGCATCCAACCAACTCCGTGGTGGCCCTGGGAAACCGCGCCAGAGAGCTGGTAGAGGATCACCCCCGATCGATCTATCCTTGCGACCAGCACAGCCCCTTTTATAAAATCGTGCACTACGATGGTCTCATCATCGGCCTGGGGGTCAGCACCGAGGTCCTGACCTTTGTCCATTGCGTCGAAGACAATTTGCGGGAGCGCTTTCCCGTCGAGACCCGACGCCGCGAGCTTTACGCGGGGAGGGTCCTCGACGAAAACGGCTGTGAGCAGATCGTGAAAACCCTGGTCGCGCACAAGAGGATTCGCTGGCGTCGGGTATCCAGGTACATGCGGCGACACGTTCCAGAAGATATGTGCCGCGATCTAAAGATAGACGGAGTAAACTACTACACCGCCCAATCGAGGGCTCTCTACGCAAAAATGGAAGAGCTGGCGATGCGCAACATCACCATCTACTCAAGGCTGGTGTACACCACGCGCCCTTTTGCGCATTTGTCCGGCTAGGTTGGCAAGGGAGAAGGCGTGGAAAAACGGGAAGATATAATTCAGCTGATTTTTGCCGTGGTCGACCAACTCAATCTGCAGCGCTTCGAAGACCAGCGGCTGGAAAAATCGGTGGAGGCCCCTCTCTTCGGCGGGGCGGGCAAGCTGGAATCGCTGGGATTGATAAATCTCATCGTGGGCATAGAGGAAAAGGTGGCGGAGGCGTTCGCGGTCCCCATCAACCTGGCCGACGAGAGCTCGATCTCTCCCGGGGATAATCCCTTCCAGACCATCGGGTCGCTCGCCGACCACATCGCCGCCTTTTTAAAGGGCCGATCCGATGCCTCCTGAAGCCCGCACCTGTCTGCTGATTGCCGATTTCACCATCGACAATTTTGCCGGGTATCTGAACAACGATAGAGAATCGCCCGCGGTCGACGCCGTGGTTGCACCGCCCGGGCCGGTGGGGCAAACCCTGGCCCGGCCGCCGACCCAAACCCGGGACATTTGTTGCGTGTGGACCCGGCCACAAGGGGCCATCCCTTCGTTTAATAAGCGGCTGATGTACGAAGCAGTCCCCGCAGAACAGATTCTCGAGGAGGTCGACCAGTACGCTGCCCTGCTGCTCGCCGCCAGCGAAAACTTTCGCTCCTTGTTCGTCCCCACCTGGCAGTTGCCCACCTTTAACCGCGGCTGCGGCATGATCGATATGCGGAGCGAGATCGGCATTGCCAACACCCTCATGAAAATGAACCTGAGGCTGGCGGACGGCATTGGTGAAGCAACCAATATCTTTCTGTTGAACGCGCAGAAATGGATTGAAGAAGCAGGTTTCGGCGCGTTTGTGCCAAAACTCTGGTACATGGGCAAGATAGCCTTTGGCGACCAGGTGTTCGCCGCCGCCGCCAAAGACCTGAAAGCGGCCTTGAGGGGCCTGGGCGGCATGGCCAAGAAATTGCTCGCCGTCGACCTGGACAACACCCTCTGGGGCGATGTGGTGGGCGAGGTGGGCTGGGAAAAAATACGGTTGGGCGGGCACGACCACGTGGGCGAGGCCTTCGCGGATTTTCAGAAGGCGCTGAAGGCCCTGACCAACCGCGGCATCCTCCTGGGCATAGTGAGCAAAAACGAGGAGTCCGTAGCCCTGGAAGCCATCCGCAAACACCCGGAGATGATGCTCGGCCTGGACGACTTTTCCGGCTGGAGGATCAACTGGCGGGACAAGGCGCAAAACCTGGTCGATCTGGTCGCGGAACTCAATATCGGGCTGCACTCGGTCGTTTTCATCGACGACGACCCGGTGGAGCGCACCCGGGTGCGCGAGGCCTTGCCCGAAGTCATGGTCCCCGAGTGGCCGCAGGATCAAACCCTGTACGCCTCCACTCTAACTGCCCTTCCCTGCTTTGACGCGCCGTCCTTCAGCGCCGAAGATTCGTCGCGCGGGGCAATGTACGCCTCCGAGCGCCAGCGCCAGGAGAGAAAAAAAAGCCTCGGTTCGCTGGACGAGTGGCTCCACACCCTCGAACTGAAAGTCAAGATAGAGGGGTTGAATGCCGTCAATATACCGCGGGCCGGCCAGCTGCTGAACAAAACAAACCAGATGAATCTGACGACCAGGCGGATGGTGGAAGGGGAACTGGCGGACTGGGCGGCGCGGGAAAACAATGCGCTATGGGTTTTTTACGTGGCCGACAAATTCGGCGATTCGGGCCTGACGGGCATTGCCAGCCTCGAGGTTCGAGGAGGCCGCGGAAGGATCGTTGACTTTGTTTTGAGCTGCCGCGCGATGGGCCGCAAAGTGGAAGAGACCATGCTTTACCACCTGTTTCGGCATGCCCGAGACGCAGGTCTGGAAGAAGTATACGCAGACTACGTACAGAGCCCCAGGAACAAACCCTGCGGCGATTTTTTTTGCCGAACCCTGCCGAGGTCGGATGCAGTGAAAAATCGTTATTACTGGAAGCTGGAACGGGATTTTCCACTGCCCTCTCACATCGAAATTGCCTTGGTAGGAGACAACTGCAAATGAGGCTGAGAACCGCTGTGCGCACTCTGGGGAAGAAGCTGGTTTTTTCTACAGTGACGCCGATTGTCGTCCCCATCGCGAAGTACCTGCTGGACGTCGATGCTTACAACATCGAGCGCTGGAGGCAGAGGCAGGCCCTGGCAGAGACCGGTCGGTTCGTCGATGCGAACATGTCATCCGTCCAGTCGTTGCCCGATCCCTTTTCCCTGCTCAAGTACGCCATTTCACAACTGGACGCCCCTATCGACAACGGCCTGATTTGCGAGTTTGGGGTCTGTTCGGGCACCTCTATCAACCTGATTGCCCGGACCCTGCCGCACTGCATCGTTTGGGGTTTCGATTCTTTTGAGGGACTTCCAGAGTACTGGCGAGACCGCTTTCCAAAGGGGACCTTTGCAGTGCGCAAGCCGCCCCGGGTTCGCCGCAATGTCAATCTGGTCAAGGGACTGTTCAGCGACACCCTGGCCCCTTTTCTACAGCAAAGATCCGGCCCGGCCCTCTTCCTCCACATCGACTGCGACCTGTACTCGTCAACCCGAACCGTCCTCGAAGCCTTCGAAAGCCGCATAGGCCCCGGCACGGTGATGGTCTTCGACGAGTTCTTCAACTACCCTGGATGGAAGGAAGGGGAGTACAGGGCCTTTGCGGAATTCGTCGAAAAGACGGATCTGAAATTCGAGTACCTGGGGTATTGCCGCTATGGAATGCAGGCCGCCCTGAAAGTCGTCGAAAAAAGGTCGGGATCCTGAGATGAAGACGATTGCCCATTGCGTTTCTCCCTACCTGCACGTCTCGGAGCAATGGATCCATTCCCAGATTGCCCTCCTGCGGCGCTACCGGCCGGTGGTGCTGACCCAGGAAACCCAGAACCTGGAGAGATTTCCGCTCGCAACGCTCTACGATGCCAGCTCCTATCCCGCGGCGCGGAAATGGGTCAATCGGCTGGTGCGCAAGCTGACCGGAAAATACCCCTTCTACGGGGATATTCTGAAGCGGGAGAGGGCGAGCCTGATCCACGCCCACTTCGGTTACCAGGGCCATTTTTGCCGGCGCGCCCAGAAAGCCACCTCCCTTCCCATGCTGGTCAGTTTTTACGGCGAAGACGGAACCAAGTACCCTCGCTATCCGCGCTGGTTGCGGCGTTACCGGCGGCTCTTTGAGGCCGGTGACGCCTTTCTGGTGGAGGGGAGCGCCATGGGCCAGCGCCTGGTGGAAATCGGCTGTCCGCCGGAAAAGCTGCGGCTGCACCATCTGGGGGTGGACGTGGAGCGCATCGCCTTTCAGCCGCGGCAGCCGGCGGACAAGGTGCGCTTTCTGATCTGTGCCGGATTCAAGGAAAAAAAGGGCATTCCCTATGCCCTCATGGCTCTGGGTCGGGTGCTCGAGCAGCGCTCCTTTCCCTGCGAAGTGGTCCTGATCGGGGACGGGCCGGAAAGAGAAGGAGTCCTGGAAGGGATCGAGCGGTCCGGTCTGCGGGAGCAGGTCAAACTCAGGGGCGTACAGCCCTACTCGCAGGTCTTGGAAGAAATGCAGCACTGCCACATCCTGCTGCAGGCCAGCGTCACTGCCGCGGACGGGGACGGCGAGGGCGGCGCTCCGGTCATCCTGCTGGACGCCCAGGCTGCGGGCCTGCCGGTGGTGGCTACCTACCACGCCGACATCCCCGAATACATCCTGGACCGGCAGAGCGGCCTGCTGGCGCCCGAGCGCGACGTCGAGGCTCTGGCCGAGTGCATTCACACCTTGGTGGAAAACCCGCAACGCTGGCCGGCCATGGGACGGGCGGGCCGCCGGCACGTGGAGCAGAATTACAACGCCGCGGTGCAGTGCGCCCGGCTGGAAACCCTGTACGACGAGTTTACCTGATCTTCCGGTAGAGCACCAGCCGGTAGGGTTCCTCGCCGGCAAATTTGCGCACCTCTTCGTAGCCTGACCGGAACCACGACGCCTCGACGATCGGCCCTTCCAGCGCCGACCAGGGCGGATCGTGCAGGAGCACGTAGTCGGGCCGGTAGGTGCGGATCGGCCAGCTCACGTCCCCGGTCGCCAGGTGGGATCCCACGGCGGGCGAGACCAGGCCGCATATATCGACGATAGGACGCTGGCTGTAATAACCGACAATCCCGATTTCCACCAGGCCGACTGAAGCCCCCTCCGGAGTTTCCGCGGCGAGCCACTCGCCGGTTTCCCGGTAGGTCCAGTAGCGGGGCTCCGGGTGGGTCTGCACGCGCCCCACCGTGGGCGTCACTGCGGCCACCAGCAACGGCGCCACCAGGACCCCCGTCACCAGCCCGGCCCGCCGGCGCCAGGCCGGCCGCCTGGTGAGCAGCGCCTCCTGCAGCTGCACCACACCCAGCCCGGACACCATCATCAAAAACGGCATCAGCGCGGCATAGTAGTTGGAGGCTGCGGGAATACCCATTGCCGAATAGGCGACGAAGATCAGCCCCATCCAGCCCAGGATCAGCCAGATGCGGCGGTCCACCCTCCGCAAGCGCACGCACCCCAGCACCCACACCACCCCGAAAAACAGGTAGAACAGGGTCTGTTGCAGGTAGAGGTAGACCATGCGTAGCGCCCCGTACCAGTAGGGCCGCCAGAGCCCGCTTGCGCCCATGAACTGCTTGGCCGCCAGGGTGTTGGGGAAGGGCGATCCAAAGCTCCAGATCGCATAGACGCTCCACCCGGCCACGAGCGCCCCATAGATCAGGGCCGGGATCCAGGGAAAACGGCGCTGCGTCCACACATCGTACAAAAAGATCAGGCCGGCGGGCACCAGTCCATCCCCCCGGGTCAGGGTGCCTAGCCCGAGCAGCAGGGCGGCCAGGTTCGGCCGCCCCGTGAGATAAGCCAGATAGGCCCCGAAGATCAGCGCCAGAAAGAAGTTCAACTCGAACCCGAACGCATCCCCCATGAGGGGATTGAGCACCACCAGTACAGCGGCTATGCCTCCGGCCAGGGGCTCGCTCAGCAGTGCCAGGAAGCGGTAGACCAGCAGGCTCAGGACCCCCAGCCCGATCCCGCCCAGGATACTGCTCAGCAGAGGGTAGTTATCCGTTGCTGCCCCGCCAAGGGCCAGCACCAAGGCGTAGAGCGGCGCCGTGGTCCCCAGGACCTGCTCGCCGGCATTGTAGATGAACCCCTTGCCGGCGGCCAGGTTGCGGGCGTAGCGGTAGGTAATGTAGGGATCGTCGGTCTGGACCTGGTGGTAACACACCACCGCCGAAGGGGTCAGCAGCAGGATCAGCACCAGGAGGCGCGTTCCAGGGCGCGAAAGGATCGGCCGGAAACCGCTTGACTCCATATTGCGAACTGCTCAGCCCTTTTGCTGGCGGACGGCCTCGATCTTGGCGTCCCGTTCGGCAAAGATCTGCTCGCGCATCCGGTTCATCTCCTCCTGGAACCGACCCTGGTGCTCGGCGAAGGTCCGGGGATCGGTCTCGCCGGCCAGCTGCTGGATCTTGCCCTTGAGGACGATCTCCTGTTCGGCCCACTTGGCCTGGTACTGGTTCTTGAGCTGGTCAATGGTCTTGATCTGCTCGGGCGTCAGCTTGATGTAGTCCTCGTCTTTGTCGACCACGCTGTCGGCCTTTTCCAGGGCCAGTTCGAGCGCAGATTTCATGGCGACCTCCTCTGTCTGGTTGGGGGTTAGTTGCTTAGATTATATTATTTTATGAATAAATTGTCTATTTAGAGAGAGGAGAGAGGAGCAAAACATGCAGAAACAATGGAAGGTCTATCTGGCCGGCGAAATCCACAGCGACTGGCGCGAGCGCATCGTGGACGGCGCAACCCAGGCCCAACTACCGGTGGTCTTCAGTGCCCCGGTCACCGACCACGGCGCCAGCGACAACTGCGGCGTCGATATCCTGGGCCCCGAGGAAAACCCCTTCTGGAAAGACCACAAGGGCGGCAAGATCAATGCCATCCGCACCCGCACCCTGATCGAGGACGCCGATATCGTGGTGGCGTGCTTCGGCGACAAGTACCGCCAGTGGAACGCCGCCTTTGACGCCGGTTTTGCCACGGCCTTGGGCAAACCCCTGATCGTGCAGCACGCCGCCGATATAGGACACGCCCTCAAGGAGGTCGACGCCGCGGCCCTGGCCGTGGCCGCAGAGCCCGAGCAGGTGGTGAAAATCCTTCGCTATGTGATCGGCGGCTGAACCCTTTATGGCCCCCTGGCGCGGTAGCCCCAGATCAGGCCGAAAAACGCGTAGTTTTTGCCAAAAGCGATTTTGAAACCACCCCTCATACGGGATCGGGAGTCAAAGTACATGCCCACGGTCCCGTAGGGGGTCCGCGGGTTTAAAAAACGGTATCCCAGGCCCGTAAAGAGCAGGCCCGGACGACCTCCTATCCACAGGCTTTCCACCGGGATATAGCTCAGGTCCGCGCTGAACGAATGCAGCGCATCGGTGCCGGCCGAACACCTGAAGCTCGAAACCAGATATCCGGTCTTCGTATCCACGCACCCGGGCGAGCGGCTGCCCCTGTAATAAGTGCGCACGTACCTTGGATTGCGGTCGTCGCCCTGCAGCAGACCAAGGTCCAGCAGATTCGCCGCGCCAACCAGGCGGTGGCGCGCCGCAATAACCGTCAGACCAAGCGGAATGCTCAGCCCGAAGCCTTTTTCCAGATTGATAAAACCCACTCCAAAAGAACCGTACAACCCTCCATTGCCCCGGGGAGGGACATCCAGCTGGGCCCTCAGATCTGCGCCGGGAGCGCCCAGCATCCAGCAGACCATAAGCGGTCCTGCAACTTTGCGCCAGCCCCACACCCTTCAACCTTCCGAGGGGCGCCACAGATCCTGCATGGTCATGGTTTGTTTCCCCTCGCTCTTCTCTTCGGAGAACATCTCGTAGATTAGAAGCCTTTTCAGGGCCGATTGCACGATCTTGTCGATGGCGTTCATACCTTAATGGATAAACTATCTCTGGTTCAAGTACATGCCTCGAAATCGAACCGTATAAATAAATCTTAATTTTCAGGAGGATCAAGGGTAAACACCGCATCCATGCCCGGGCCACAATTGCAATATCGCTGATTTTGGTTAAATTTAACCTGATTATTTTCAATTCTTCATCTTTTTTCCCTCTGGGGGATAGATCGAGATCCAGTTTTATAAATAAATCCTTGACTTCCTCGCCCGATAGCTCCTACTTTTATTGGTTCCGATTGCAGGTGAAATACAACTACAACGCGCCGAACAGCATAGAGGCTTTTTAAAACGGCGCACGAGGTGATCATGCAAGCAAAAAAAGGCCTTCTCATTGCTCCGGCGTTTCCCGCCGACTCTTTCTGGAGCTACAAGTACGTGATCAAGTATTCAGGACGCAAAGCGGCCTTTCCCCCCCTGGGGCTGCTGACCTTTGCGGCTCTGATGCCCCAGGATGAGTGGGACTTCGAACTGGTTGATCTCAATGTCCAGACTCCTTCCACCAGGAAGTTGCGCCGCCAGATCCAGGAAGCCGATGCGGTCTTTGTGAGCGCCATGAGCATCCAGCGGAATTCGCTGGTGGAACTGCTGGAGGGGCCGGCCCAGGGGACCGATACGCCCTGGGTGCTGGGCGGTCCCATAGCCTCCACCTATCGCGACACCATACTGGAACCCAAGACCGCGGCCGAACACACCCTCCACGACGGCCTGGACTACCTGGCCTGGGGCGAGGCCACGCCGTGGATCGAAGACCTCAATCGCGCCCTGAGGGAACAGCCCCGACACAACCCCCAATCCCCCCGGCTATTCATACCTGAGCGGGTTCTCAACGAGCCCAGTGGGTCGCGCAAGTACCTCCAGGACAGAGAGATCTTCAAACCCCTGGACAATATACCTGCTCCGCGCTGGGACCTGATCGATGTGCAAAATTACCGCGCCATGATGATCCAGACCACCGCCGGGTGCCGGTTCCGCTGTAATTTCTGCGATATCGTCCAGTTCAACGGTGGTTTTGCGCGCGCCAAGGACAAGGCCGCGGTGACCAAGGAGTTGCAGGCGATTTTAGACACCGGTTTCAGGGGAGGGGTGTTCACGGTCGACGACAATTTTGTCTCAGAGTCCGACGCCATGGAGAACATCCTGGAAGGGATGATCGAGTTCCAGCGCAACAACAACTACCCCTTCAACTTCTTCACCCAGGCCAGCATTGATCTGGGCAAGGAGTCCCTCGCCCACCTGATTCCCCTGATGCGGCAGGCCGGTTTTAACGCCGTCTTTCTCGGAGTCGAAAACCCAGATCCGGAAGCCCTGAAGAGCATGAACAAGATTCAAAACGTCAAAACCAGGCCCGAAGACACCATCGGCCTGCTCCAGCAACACGGTATCGAGGTGTACGCGGGTTTTATATACGGCACGGACGTGGATACCCTGAAGACGGCGGATTTGATCGTCGATTTCGTCAAGGGGAACAGCATTTTTTCCTCTATGACCGGCAAATTGACTCCCATGCCCCACACCCCCCTCTACATGGAACTGAAAGAGCAGGGCCGCCTGGTCGAAGGCGGCAACGCCAGCAACAACGTCGATGAGAACCTGCAGTACCAGCCGATCATGGGAGAGCAACACCTGCACGCAGGCTTTAGCCACATCCTGTCTTCCCTGTTCAACCGCCCGGCTCTGTACGAGCGGGCTCGAGGGGTGCTGGAGCGGGTCGACGTCCACATCTTCAGACACCGATCCGTCGGTCGCCGCGAGGGCTATGCCGCCCTGCGCTTTTTTATCCTCCAGAGCCTGAAGAGTCGCAGTGGCTACTTCAAGTTTCTCAAACACGCCTTCCTGCGCGACAGGACCCTGCTGCGGAGAAATCAGGACGAAGCCAGATCGCTTTCCAAGTTCTGGGAGGCTATCACCGCCTCTGCAAAAAGCCACATCGAGCTGGATACAAACAGTGTGACGCAGTTCACCCAGATGCTGGACTACGCCCACGAAGCCCTGGTGCGCTACGGTGTGGACAGAGGGCTGGCAGAAGTGAGCGATTTCGTCCACGGGGCGCGCGAATCCATCGGCAAAGGCAGCATTGGTCTGGAACACGCCCAGTCGGTCTACGACAAGGCCATGGAGTATTTCGAGGCCAAGGACAAGATGCTGCAGTTCCCCGGGGTTTCCATGGTCAAAGCCTTCGAACTCTCCATCATGGGTTGGCACTACAGGACCGTGGTGGGCAATGTCCTGGCCCACGGGGACGCAGAAGGCCTCCACATGCAGCTCTGAACCTTCCTTTAGGGCTCGTCACCAATTAACTGGACTACTCGGCGGCGCTGTTGAATGGGCGACTCTCTGGCCAATGACTCACTTATTTCGTAGCGAACCCTTAGAAGCCTTTTTAAAATTGCCCGAGCGCATTGGCCACCTTGTGCCAGGCAAAAGCGGCGGACAGTGCACATGACCTACATCAAAGCGGGAGCTGTACCCACATTCCTGAGGGGCATCTACCAGGCGGGCGGCAGGGAATACAACAATGCCATGACCCAGACCCACCAAAGGCGGAGGTACTGAGCCCCACCCCTCGTCACACATCCGATTCGAAGGGCACCGTGCTCGCCCCTTGCGGCCTGGGGGCGGTCGGACGAATGGGCGCCCGGTAGGGCGCCCGGTAGGCCACGTCGAGATGGGGCGTCTCCAGGCGCACATCGCCGCGGTACATCGAGTCCATGGCCGCATCTATCGCCCCGCTTACAAGCAGCGTGCGCTCGGCCGGATACTGGGGTTTGCCGCTCAGAAACATCTCCTCGATGTTCAGGGCCTGGTAGCTGAAACTGGGGGATGGAGGTCCATGGGTGTTCAGGGCCGTGGCCTGCACCCGACCCTCCACGCGGGCGGCATATCCGTACTCGCTGATGTAGTCTCTCAGCAACAGCATCGCCGCCCTGAAGCCGTCGTTGTATTCGAGGAGCAGGACGACGGGGTGGTCGCAGCCTTCCTCCATGCCGCCCTCTTTCTCCTTCTTTACCAGCTCCAAAGCGGCCCGGGCCAGTTCCCGCGACCACCGACCATCCTCTCCGGCCTGCCAAACCGCATCCCCCTCCAGCACCTGCACGGCGGCGATGCCCTGCTCCCCGCCCCGGCGGCGCTCGACCATGGTCTGCAAGCCCTCCAAAGCGTGGAAACCGAAACCGTCCATCCCTTTGATGCCCAGGATGATGGCCTCTTCAATGGGCGTCTCCAGTTCGTGCTCGAACCAAGGGTCGCGCCAGAACAGGGGCACCGATGAGCCGGCCATCAGGGGAATGCTCAGTTCCGCTGCTCGATCGTACATCCACCTGGCATCGCGCCAGTTGTAGGACAGGTGCTTGTCGTTGAATACCGGGACCGGACGACCCGAAGTGGCAATGACGCCGCAGATCTGCTCGAAGAAATAGTGCCGCGGGTACAGGTGCTGCCCCTTCTCGTTAAAGGCGTAGCTGCCGTGTTCGCCGATGGCGAGGACCCCCTCGACGGCCAGCTCATCACCACCGAGGCAGAGTGCCAGGGGGATACTGCGATACACGGGTATGCCGTATTTCTCCGACACCGCCAGGCCGATGTCGGTCTCGGGGATCTGATCCAGGTACATGGAGACGATGTCCACGCGGGGCTTGAGCAACCCTTCGTCGGTTGGAAAGCCCTTGATGAACTTGCCGACGATGACGTCGGCGTGGGCCGGCACCCGGTACTCGGTGATGATGGCGGCGATTTTCTTGCGTTTGGACATATCCCTCCCTTCCAGTGTCCACTTTTATCTTGAGGACGGTTGCGCCTGTATTACACTGGCCTCTCTACGCGAGGAACATCTCTCCCGTGTAGGGCAGTGGCTCTGTCGGGCGTTCATAGTGAATCTGTTGGGGCGTTTTCTCGAGAGCGGCGGCCCATGCGTCGTGCCAGGCCTGGTAGGAAGCCTCCGAGTCGGGGGGGCGCCGGCTGCGGACAACCAGACTGGGCCACTCCGGTCGCGGGGAGGGCTCACCCGTCTTCTGGTAGCGCAGGTCCATGCTCCAGCGCACCGCGTCGGTGTTGTTGGGACCGGAGCCGTGGGGCGTCAGCTTGTGCACGAACAGGACGTCCCCCTTTTTCATCGGCAGGGTGATCCTCTCGGTTTGAGGCAGGTCCCGCCCGTACGACCAGTAGACCATGCGCCGCTGGTGGATGCGGGGCAAGACCTGCAGGCAGCCGTTCTCCGCGGTCGCCTCGACAAGGGGTACCCAGACGGTCACCTGCAGGATGCCCTGCGCTTCCTGGGTGGTGAACACCGCATCCTGATGAAAGATGACGTCCGTTGCCGGCATCTTTGGCCTGATATGCGAAACGGCGTTGCAGGTGATTTCCGGGCCGATGAACCCCTCAATCAGGTCGACGAGGTTCTGGTTTCGCAAAAACTCGAAGGTGTCACGCGGACGAGTGACGCCGATGTCGGGACAGCCGTCAACCTCGTCACACTCGTCCGCGAGGCGGGCCAGGCGCCTGTCGAAGGGGTCGTTTTCGTAGAGGTTGGCTATCTTGCCTCGTTCGTGCAGATCGCGAGCGATCTGGTCGACGATGACATTGTGGTCCTGAATGAGCGGCTCGAGATCGTCGTCGGTGAGTCCTCCTTCGACAATGACGTACCCCTCTTCCTTGAAAAAGTCGAGATGTTGGCTGGTGAGGTTCATGTTTCGCTCCCGCCGTGCTGATCTGCAATGACAGTGGTGATAAAAGTCGGACTACTAAGTGGTCTTTCAATTAAGTTTATTGATATTATTTCGGCGCTTTTACAGGTCTAAAAAGTGGATTTTATATGTAAGTAAATTTATTTGAAATGCCACTAAAAGCCTCTACGGAAATTCACTTTGTGCCCCGAGAGAGTGTAGCACACGCTGTGATACTTTATGACTTTCGGCTAACGTTTCAGGGTTTGCGAACCCGCGAAGCGGGTTGCCGGAGGCCAAGGTGCCTGAAAGGCGGCGAAGCGCAACACCGCTGTGTTATGTGCCGTGAAAAAATGCGATAGCCTACAAGACTGATCCCCAGGCGAAATTAGGTCAGCTCGATGCGGAGCTTTTTGCCCAGAGCCCGCGCAGCGCGGTCCATTGTCTGTAGCGTTACGGAGGGATTGGACGAGTCAAGCAGACGGTCCAGCGCTGACCGACTGGTTTGCATGCGCTTGGCCATCGCCGATTTGGACAGCTTGTTTTCCTCCATGAACTGACTCAACTGATAGGCAATAACGCGTTTCACGGCCGTTGCCTCTGCTTCACTGAGAAGGCCCTCGTCTGTGAGGAACTCATCAAAACTGCTGCCGACATGTCTTTTCATCGTGCCTCCCGGAGCATCGTTAGTCTGGATCGTGCCAAAGTGAGATCGCTGGCGGGGGTCTTCTCACTTTTCTTGATGAAACCGTGCAACAGGAGGACCGTGCCATCGTAGACCGTAAAGACTACTCGGGCTATCGAATTGGGCAGGGTGCTACGGACCTCCCAAAGATCGCTCTCGAGCTTGCGTACCAGCGGCATTCCAAGGGGCCACCCAAACTGAACGGTCTTGATGTCCGCACCAATGATCCTCTTCGCCTCTCGATCCAGGCTGCGCAGCCATGCTCTAACCGGCTCACGCCCTGCCGTCGTACGGAAGAAGCGAACCGGCAGCGGCCTGTCTCTGTCCATCGTCCCCCAATGTACCAATTATGGTACACTTGTCAAGCATAGGGAAAACGCCACACGAAGATCGAAACAGATCGCAGAAAGCGGTGGCCATGGCACATAACGTTTCCGCGGGCTGCGAACCTGGCGCAGCCGGTTGGGCGAAGGGCCGAATGGCCCGAAGCCGGGGGCACGATGTTATCTGACGTTGTCCTTCAGGGAAAGCCCTCTTATCCCGTCTCCACATGGGGTCGCACCTCCCGGTCCAAGCGATCAGAAAGTTCGTCTTCTGCTACATCCAGCTCATAGTCCATCTGAATGCCCATCCAGAATTGGGACGACATGCTGAAGTAGCGAGCCAAACGCAGGGCGGTATCAGCAGTAATGCCTCGTTTTCCCAAGACGATCTCGTTGATACGGCGGGGCGGCACGCCGATGGCAAGCGCCAAGCGGTTTTGACTGAGGTTCATCGGCTTGAGGAACTCTTCCAACAAGACTTCTCCCGGATGAACAGGAGCCAACTTCTGAGCACACATGTGTCCTTTCCTTAGTGGTAGTCTACGATCTCAACGTTGTAGGCATCGCCGTGGTGCCACGTGAAACAGATGCGCCACTGGTCATTGATTCGAATACTGTACTGACCCGCCCCATCACCACGGAGTTTCTCAAGACGATTGGCTGGTGGCACTCGAAGATCACCCAGTGTGGCTGACCGATTGAGCATGCGCAGCTTGCGAAGGGCGCTCTGTTGAATATCGATGGGCAACTTTCCGGATCGGGTGCGCTGGTATATCCGCTCGGTTTCTCGATCTCTAAAGGACCGTATCATTCAGACAATATATGGCGCTCAGCGTTAAACGTCAATGGTGGTACGAATGAACATGGATGCAACCCCATTTCTGTGTCTTACAATGTCTGCTAACATTTTCGCCGTGCCCGAACCGCGTAGCGGTTGCGCGTAGGGGCGAAAGCCCCGGAGCCGTGGGTGCTCGTGTTACCTGCCGTGCACCGTCTGGGGGATGGGGGCCTGCCAAGTGACAGGGTCAGGGGTGGGGCTTCACGAATTCGAGGACCATCAGGAATGGAATCGTATTCCAGTGCTCTCGATTCAAGGGATCGTGGTCGGGGCCTATGTCTTTCAAGGATCTCAGAAGGAAGCCGTGTTTCCGAAACACATCTATGTATTCCTCCATCGTTCGGTGATAGTAATATACCTCAACTCCCGCCTGTGCCATTCCCTGATAGATCACTGACTCTCCTGTGGCGAAGTAGCCTGAGGCCTTCTCTCTCGGGACAGCCGAGTAAGGATTGTTGATCGAAAGAACTGCCCTCCCGCCATCGCGGCACACAGTTGCCAGTGTCCGGACGAATCCTACATAGTCTGGAACATCATTTAAAACCAAATGTGAGGCGACAAGATCAAAGGACTTCTCCAGTTCGGGCAGCGGCGTGCTAAGATCATGGACTCTGTAGTTGATAGCATTTTCCAGATCTTTCGATCTACCCAATTCTACAAGCGGCTCACAGATGTCGATCGCACAAACTTGTGCCCCGCGACTTGCCAAGAGTCTTGCGACCAAGCCGTCACCACATCCCGCATCCAGGACACGAAGACCCTGAACATCACCCACGAGGTCTAGGAAGACAGAGAGAACAGGATCGAGGCCAACGTCCACATCTGACACCATCGCTGAATACTGCTCGGCGAAGTCATCATAGGTGTTTCGATCAGTCATTTCTTCAAGCCTCTCCGGCCCCGGACGGACCGGTCAACAGCGGTGCATGGCAGGTAACTACCGTATTCCCGACGTACGTCGTCTACCCCGCCCAAACTAAGGGAATGGACGACGTGCGTCAACAATCGTTCGGCACTTTTGCGAATTGGGCTGGTTGACTGACAATTCTCAGAAGAAGCAGGGAAGTGCTTTCACAAACAACAAGATATAGCTTATGCAATGGATTCTGTCGGGAGAAATCGGCCTGGGTGCCTGGGGCGATTTACGTGCGCAGCCGGGCCGGCTATGGGGCCGGTACCATCCGCAGATTTCGTCGTTTTATGGATAATGAACGGATCCCGGCCATGGCCAGGAGCGGCACCCCCTCCAGTCCCATCTTGATCCGGGAAGCCGCCGGGCTCAATCGATGATCCGGGTCGATACGATGTAGTCGAGATTGGGGAAGATCTTCTTCAGGTAGCGGTTGCCCTTCATGCCGATTTGCCGCTGGCTGGGCCGCTCGCCGTATTCGCTGTTGATCGAATCCACCACCTCCATGCCCTTTACCACCTCCCCGAAGGGGGCAAACCCCTGCCGGTCCAGGGAGTTATTGTCCCCGAAGTTGATGAACAACTGGGTGGTGCGGGTATTGGGCCCTCGGGTAGCAAAGGTGACCATGCCGCGCGTGTTGCTGGCTTTCACCGGATCGTCCGGGATGGCGGCATCGATCCACACAGCGGTGATTTCGGGATCCCCGTGAAAACCGAACTGCGCCATGAAATTGGGAATCACCCGGAAGAAGCGGCACTCATTGTAGAACCCGGCCTTCACCAGGTTGTAGAACCGGTCCACGCCATTGGGGGCCAGATCGCGCGTGACCTCGATCACGAAGTCCCCCTTGCTGGTCTTGAACTCGACCTCGAACCGGTCCGGCGCCTGCTGGTTCATTGCAGGGCTCTTCGGATCCATGAGAGCTTCCTGGTCCACTTTGCCGCTTCCTTTCCCGGAGCCACCGCAACCCACGGCTGCGATCGTCAGTCCTGTAAGCAAAATCGTGCGCAATAACATAATCCATTCCTCCTCTAATTCTTAGAGGCCCTTCACGGCCTCTACCAGGGCCGCGGCAGTAATCCCGAAGTGGGCCCAGGTCTCCATGTAACCCGCGGACGGGGCAATGCGCGGATCGGTAATGCCCAGGTGCGCCATGGCCCGGCCGCTGCCGACCCCGGAGGCCACAGCGGCAAAACCTCGCAGGCCGGTTTCCGGCGTGCCGATCACCCCGTCCTCGATGGTGACCACCCCCTCGTCGTACCCCGAGAGCAATTCCTCCAAAGCACCTGCGGGCAGGGGCAGGCCGTTGACGATAAACACATCCGTGGCCATGCCCTCCTCGTGCAGGGCTGCAGCGGCCTGGCCTCCCAGGAAAGCTGGCGCTCCAAAGGCAAGGATCGCCCGCCGGGCCCCGGGGTATTTCCGGTACGGGGTCAGGGCCTCCCACCCGGAGTCCGGCTCCCACAGCGCCCCGGAGCCGTCCTGTTTTTCCAGGATCGGCAGGCCGTCGTCCCGGGGAATGCCGATGATGTGGCCGCCGTAGTGCGCCGCCAGGTCGCGCACGGCCACAAAAGCGGCCCGGGCATCGGCCGGGGCGTAGAAGCTGTGCAGGTAGGGCAGGTAGGTCAACCCCACGTTGATCCAGTCCAGGCCCCAGCCCGAAAAGTGGTCGCGGCCAGTGCAGGCCCCCACGTGGGAGAGGTGGAAGGTGACGTTCAGGCCCTCGTTGATGCCGTTGAGGTTGCGCTGGTAACGCCACATGTCGAAGCCCTCGCGGGCAATGCCCTCGAAGAACGCCGCAAAGGTGGAGACCACGTTCAGCTGCGGGGCCCGGCCGCTCATGGCCAGGCCATTGGCGATGAGGCTGGCGGCCTGCTCCTCGATGCTCATCTCGAACTGGTGGTCCGCTGCCAGAAAGCCACGCGCCTTGCCCAGCTTGGTGGAGGCGTCCAGGTCGCAGCTGACCACGAAGACCTGATCGGGAAAGGCCCGGGCCACGGCTGCGTATCCGGCTTCGGAGCCGGCGCGGGGGCTTTTGTTTTCCCCGGCGCCGGGCAACTCCACCCCTTCGAGGGCCTCGGGAGCCAGCACCAGGTTGGCGCTGCCCGGCACCGGCCGCGCTCGGGTGACCACGGTCCTTTTGGGCTGCCGGCGCCGGGCAGCCAGGGCCTGGCTCTGCGCCTCGGTTTCCTGCAACATCGGGTTGGCCAGGACCTGGTCCACGTCCCGGCCCTTCAGGTGGCCGTCGTGGTGGCCCTCGCCACCCGGCAGCTGGTTTACCAGAAAAACGCACTCCATCATGGAGTGCACGTCCCCGAAGCTCATCAGCGAGCCGGGGATCCAGACCTGGGTGTCCAGGGCGACCTGGTGGGCCTCGGCAAAGGCCTCCAGTTCCCCGCTGATGCCGTAGCGCACGCCAAAGCTTTTCAGGTCCACCGGATGATCGTTGTGGGAGGTGAAGCCCACTGGATAGATCAGGCTGGGCCGGCCTTCCCGGGCCAGGGCATACCCCTCGCGATAGGCCTGGTACAGGGCCGTGCAGTCGTGCAGGGTGGGGATCTCGATGACGGCTAGTCCCAGGGCCTCGATGATGCTGCGGGGATCCTTGTCCATGATGCTTTTGGTACTGCCCGAAAGCTGAATCCCGTTGCGGTGCATCACAAAGGTGATGGGCGCCCCGTGCACGTCGGCTCCGTTGAAGCCGTCGAGGGCCTGGCCCGAAATCCAGCCCGCGTCGCCGCAGTGGGTGATCACCCAGCTGTCCGCGCCGTACAGCGTCCGCTTGCCCAGGGCCTGACCCACGGCCGCCGGAATCATCACCCCCAGACGCCCGCCGTTGAGCTGGGTGCCGCCCGGCAGCCAGGACACGTGGCCGGGGATGTCCAGTCCCTGTCGGAACCCCTCGATGACTTCATCGGCGTCGATGAAACCCAGGGCCGCCAGGGAGGTGTAGTAGCCAATGCTGGTATGGGCGTGTTCGATGGTGTATTCGATGCGCTCGTAATCGCAAACCGAGAGGGTGAGCAACAGGGGGGGGATCAGCTCCAGCCCGCCGCCCAGGTGATCTACTTCGTTGATTTTGGCCAGGGTGGCCAGCGAGCGGATGGCGGTGCGGGCGGCCTCGATCTGCAGGGCCTGGAGGGTCTGCTCCTGCTCTGCGGTCAGTTTTTCGGCGGTGCTTATATCCACCTGCAGCGGCAGGACCTGGGAGGTTATGCTGAAGCCCAGGTAGCGGACCTGATCCAGCAGGGCCTGGTTTCTTTCCTGCTGCTGGGCGGCAACGGCCTTTATGCCTTTCATCCAAGCGCTCCTTCCGGGACGGACGGGTACGAGCAGTATGATATTACACAATCGGCTCTTTGGCAAGGTCAGAGTCTGGTGCGGGGTGCAGAAGTTTGTTACCGGTTTTCCAAGGCAGCACTAACGCGGCGCGAACTGCGCCACCAACCGTGTAGCCCACTCCCGGTTGGCGTGGATGGTGCGGCCGGCGTTGTGCGGGGTGTGGACCACGTTGTGCCGCCCCAGCAGCGGATCGTCCAGGGGCAAAGGCTCCACGTCCCACACATCCGCGGCCAGACTGAGTTCGTCGGCCAGGACCCGTTGCCGCAGGGCTTCCATATCGCAGATCAAAGCGCGCGTCACCAGCACCACCAGGCAGCCTTTGGGCAGGGCCCGGATGTGGGCAGCCGTGACCAGGCCCCGGGTCGACTCAGTCAGGGGCACCATGGGCGCAAAGATCTCCGCGTCCTGAACCAACTGCTCCAGGCGCCACTCTCGCCGCGCCCCGGCGCGGTGGAAGCAAGGCTCGCTGGCAAAGGGATCCCAGGCGGCCACATCCGCCCCCAGCAGGTTCGCAAAGCTGGCGTAGCGACTGGCGATATTGCCGGCGCCGACGATCCGCACCCGCTTGCCCGCGACCGTGCCGCTGGCAAAGTTCGGGTCGTCGCCGAACTGCTGCCCCCGGGTCCCCGGGCGCCCCCGGTTATCGGGGGGCTCGTACCTCCAGCTTTCCTGGCTGGTGGTGATGGCGCCGTGGAGTTGCGGGATCCGGCGCAGGCCGCACAGGGTCAGAGCCAGACCGTACTCGGCCACGGACTGGCTCCAGAAGCCTTCGCTGGGGTGGTGGTAGGTCTGGACCCCGGCCTGCTGCAAATACTCGCTGCACTCCGGGGACAGGTTGCCGCTGTAGAGGCCCTGGAAGGTGGCCTCTTTCAGGACTTTAAAATCCCGCAGGCACGCCAGGGTTACGCGTCCGCCCAGACACGCCAGGCGCCGGATAGGAGCCGCGTCGCCGACGATTTCTCCCAGACAGCGCCCGTCCTCGGGGGCCAGACGCGCGAATTCCACCTCCCCCTGCGCCCGCCACAGGGAGTGGAAGTGATCGGCGGCAAAAGGCCAGACCAGGTCGAAATCCGCGTGTACCGCGATCAGGCTGTCCATCTACTCCTCCTCCCAGTAGTCCACCCCATCCTGCTTGCGGAAAATGCCCCGACCTTCCAGCGCCCTGATCAGCACCTTTTGCGAATCCGGGTACTCGCACGAATCGTGCGGCAGCACCGTGCCCAGGGCCAGCAGGGTGCAGGGCGCCGTTCCCTGGTTGACGAACTTGTGGGCGCTACGCGGTCCGGGCGGAAAGGCAATGAAATCGCCCGCCCGCATCCCCACCTCGCCCCGGGGACTGATGAGGGTGCACCCCCCTTCCATGATGTAGAACATCTCTTCGACGAAGTGGTGGAAGTGCAGCGGGAAGGTCGAGCGCTCCACTGGCAGGCGGATGATCCTGTAGCCCAGGTGCCGCGCCCCGATCAGCGGGTCAATGTCCCGGGTCTCCCAAGCATAGCCCTTTGCCCCGGACCAGGGCTGCCACTCGACCTCCTCGCTGTTGATCCGGTTGATGTAGATATCCCGGCGCTCCTCCAGGCACTCCACCAGCCGCTGGCGAGCGTCCTGAAAGATGGAGTGGCCGTCTCCCACCAGGAGCGCGTCGAAGTCCAGTTCGAGCAGCTTGCGCAGTTCCAGCGCCGCCCGGGGCGGATCCTTTAGCTTTTCGTCCATCAGCAGGGTGAAGCGGCCCATGGGCGCGCCCACCACCAGGTCCCCGGCAAACACCGCCTTCTTTTGCGGCCAGTAGAGGGCTAGTTCTCCGGGGCTCTTGCCGTGGCGCAGGTGGATTGCCCGCAATCCCGCGACGATCTCGTCCCCGTCCGCCACCTTCTGGTCCACGGCCGTGGACAGGGCCCCGGCGTCCTCTTCGTGGGCCACCACCCGGGCGCTGGTGCGCTCCTGGAAAAAGGCGGCCTCGCGCTCGTGGTCCTGGTTGGTGATGACCACCCACCCGGCTCCGCCCAGAGCGTCGAATTGCTCCAGGTCGGCCGCGCTCATGGGCACCGGATCGATCAACACATTGCCCTCGGGGCGCACCCAGAGATGGCCGTTGAAGTCGAGCTGCCGCATTTCGCTGAAGATGGACCAGGTATAGAGATCCTCGAACATCAGTTGTTTCATCGTCGTTCTCCTTGTAAGGAGTGACCAAGTTGTAAGGAGTGACCAGGGTAGAGGCTTGCCCCTGTGTCAAACGCAACATGAGCATCAGCACGTTTGCAGCCGTGGTAGAGTTAGACCGTAGTTAAATCCTGGGAACTTCCGGGCACCAGCACGGCCGCGCCCTGGATCCGGCCGTTGCGCAGCCGTTCCAGCGCCTCGTTGGCTTCCTCGAGCGCAAACACCTCCACCTCGGTGCGCACCGGCACCCGGGGCGCCACCTCAAAGAACCTTGTCCCGTCCCGGCGGGTGAGATTGGCCACGGAGCGGACCGTGCGCTCGCCCCAGAGCACCTGGTAGGGAAAGGCCGGGATCTCACTCATGTGAATACCGGCGCACACCACCACCCCGCCCTTGCCCACCGCGCCCAGGGCCGCCGGCACCAGCGAACCTACCGGCGCGAAGAGGAGGGCCGCATCCAGTGGGGTGGGCGGGAGTTCGTCCGAGTCACCCGCCCACACCGCACCCAGACTGCGGGCAAATTGCTGACCTTCCCTGTCGCCCGGGCGGGTGAAGGCGTAGACGGCCCGGCCTTGGTAGCGGGCCACCTGTGCGATGATATGGGCTGCTGCGCCAAACCCGTACAGCCCCAGGCGGCGGCCCTTACCCGCCAGGCACAGGGCGCGATAGCCGATCAGGCCGGCGCACAGCAGCGGGGCGACCTCCACGCTGGAATAGGAGTCGGGAAGCGGGAAACAATAGCGGTGGTCGGCCACGGTGTACTCGGCGTAGCCGCCGTTGATCTGGTACCCGGTAAACATGGCCCGGTCGCACAGATTCTCGCGCTCCGAGGCGCAGTATCCACATCCTCCGCAGGTCTTGCCCAGCCAGGGCACGCCGATGCGCTGTCCGGGCGACAACCCCTGTACCTCTTCTCCTGCGGCTTCCACCCTGCCGACGATTTCGTGCCCCAGAATCAGCGGCAGCTTCGGCTCCTTGAGGTCTCCATCGCACACGTGCAGGTCGGTCCGGCATACCCCGCAGGCTTCTATTGCCACCAGGACCTGCCCGGGACCGGGGCGGGGCACGGGCCATTCGCGCACCTGCAGAGGAGCACCTGCCCGTTCCAGAACCATGGCTTTCATAGCTGCTCCCTTGCTGCAAAGAGGGTGTCTGCGCGCGGCTGCAACGGGCCCGTTTCTCTGGCAAGCGCCACCAACTTCTTACCCGACTGAGTACTGTACCTGCAATTCGAGTTTTTCGACAAGTACCTCGCCCCGGACCTCTGGAGAACGCTGTGTCACCCGCACGCCGACCAGATTTTCGCCCACTGCCAGCAGAACGGGGTTCACCTGGTACAGCAGCCACCCTTTTTCCACCTGCACCCCATCCAGCAACTGATTGTTGAGCCGCACCTCGACCTGTGCTTCGATGCCACGCCCCGGGGGCTCGGTGCAGTGGGGCACCGGTCCGGGTCCGCCCACCCGCTTTGGAACTATGTACTCCCGGACCAGGACCGGATCCAGCCGTTGATCCTCTGGCAGACCGGCCGCAGCCGGATCGTTCAGCAAAAGCCGTAGGGATATTCCGCGCACCCGCTCCGCAGCCTCGTTCACTTCGTCGCCCACGAAAAGCGAGAGCAAGGTGTCGGCCTTGCCGTCGTTTGCCAGCGCCGCGGGCAGCTGCGCGAACATGTTGGTGTTGAAGTAGGCGAACCTGGGGGTGGACCAGTCCTCCGGGTTGGGCACGATCTGGGGGCCGTGGCCCCCCCCGCGCCGCTGCACCACAAAGCTCTTATCCAGGTGGCGGATCTTCTCGGGATCGCCCAGCTCGCGATAGACCTGCCGGTGCATGTCCCAGTGCAACTCGCCCGGATCGGGGGCGTACTTGAAGTTGAAGGTCTGCACCCCGTCGGCCCCCTGCCGGTACCAGTTGGAAAACACCCCGCGCAAGACCTCGATCGGCGGGGCGCAGTACCCGTCCGTGGAGTGGTGATCGTCCAGGGCGCAGTAGAGCTTGATCGGGGTGCCTGCGGTGATGCGGCGAAACGCCGCCACATCGACCTCGAAGCTGCGGCAGCCCATTGTGAAGAGGTCCACCAGCTGCTCTCGGGCCCAGGTTTCCACGTCCATGCCGTCGAGGTGGCACCCCGGCAGATTTTCCGGCACCCGGGCCGCCAGCAAGAAGGGCCGACCGCGCCGCGCCTCGACCTCCAGGGTCATGGCGCGCAGAGAGTGCATCAGCTCGGTCAGACAGTGTCTGTGCTCCCAGGCGCGGCCCAGGGGCAGGTGGGGACAGCTGCGGGCATAGTCCAGCTCGAGGCCGTCGAAGTCATAGTCCTCGGCCAGTTCGCGCAGGTTGCACAGCACATAGTCGCGCACTTCCTGAATCGCGAAGTTCCACAGGCCGTTGGAGTTCCAGGGCACTTCGAGCAACCAGTCCGGATGCTCCTGTTTTAAAGGGATTGGGTTGAGGTGACTATCGTCGTCGATGAAGCTGCCCTGGTCTTGGCTGTACTGAGGGTCGTTATCCCCGCCGTTCATGCGGTGGGAGTAGAACCCTTCCAGGCCGCGCTTGCGGGTCTCCTCCTGGAAGATGCGCACGATGTCCACGCCCTCTTCGAACCATTTCTGGTAGCCCGGTTCATTGTAGCGCGGCAGGGATTTGCTCGGATAGGGCACGATATTGCCTTCGCACCAGTTCCACCAGATGCTGTCCATGCAGGTGCCGGGCTCGTCGATAAAGGTGAAGCGATCTTTGACGATGGCCTCGATATTCTCGTATTTCAGGGGCTCCACCAGCAAGACGTCGAAGTTGACGACCACGCGCCGGCGGCGGTTGACGGCATCGATGTGGGCCTTCGACAACTCGAAGCGATGGGTGTTCGACGACATGCAGTGCCTCCTATCCTGCCACGTCGACCTGGCTCCACTCTTTGTCGATCAGGCGCCACAGGCCGCCCGGATTTTTATCCTGCAGCTCGGCAGGTAAGCGATGCTGGCGCACATTGTCGAAGCACTGCAGCATGGCAAAGCGCAAAAGCGACGCCGGGATTCCGACCGCGGTAAAGCCGGGATGGCCCGTGGCCGGATAGGGGCCACCGTGATTCATGGCCGGGGAGACCGCCACCCCCGTGGGCATCTTGTCGTTGAGCAGCCGGCCCACCTTGTGCCGCAGCACCGGCGCAAGGCGCTCGTAGAGATCGTCGTCGCCGCCCTGGGTACTGCTGTAGATCGCACCGGTCAGGTTGCCCTCGGTCGAGCGCACCACCTCCACGGCCTGGTCTATATCGTCGGCCACCACCAGCAAACTCTCATTGCCAAAGGCCTCCTCCTGAAGCGTCTCGGGCTCTTCGAGGAAGCGGCTGGCGCTGACCTTCAGGAGGGTGTTCTGAAAGCTGTGGCCCGTGCCGCCGCCGGCTTTGCCCCCGGTGACGAGTTCGGCGCCGGCCGCCTGCAGCCCCTTGACGTTGCGCTCCAGGCCGGTCTGCACCCCGGCGCTCAGCAAGGTGCCCACCGGCGCTGCGCTGAACTTCTCCCTGGCCAGATCGATGAAGCCGTCCGTGGCCTGGCCCGCCAGAAGGATCACCAGGCCCGGATTGGTGCAGAACTGCCCGGTGCCCATCAGGCAGGAGGTCGAAAACTCATCCACCACCTCTTCGCCGCGCTCCTCGAGCGCGCCCGGCAGCAGCACCACCGGGTTGATGCTGCTCAACTCCAGGTAGATCGGCTTGCCGGCCTTGTCTGCGGCCTCCTTCAGCACCAGCCCGGCCGCACGCGAGCCGGTGTAGCCGGTAGCCCCGATCCTGGGGTGCGACACCAGCTGCTTGCCGGTCTCGTGGTCGGTGCGATATATCAGCTGCACCATGGCAGCCGGCAGGCCCGCCTCCTGGACTGCGGCCAGGGCTTCTTCGGTCAGCAGCCGCGTGGTGCCCGGGTGCGAGGAGTTGGCCTTGCCGATCACCGGGTTGCCCGCGGCAATGGCCGCGGCAAAGTCCCCGCCCGACACGCTGTTGAAGGCCAGGGGAAAGTTGTTGGGCCCGAAGACCGCCACGCCCCCGCCCAGGGGCCCGTACATGGAGCGGATGCCGCCCTGGGTGTCGATGGTGGCCAGGCGCCAGGAGCCCTCCCGGGCCGCGGCCGCGGCCTGCCGCAGCTGGTCGGTGGTGCGCGGCAACTCGATATCATCCAGGCGCGGGGCTAGGGGCAGGCCGCTCTCGGTGTGGGCCATCTCCACGATCTCTTTGCGCCGCATTTCAATCCGGTCGGCGTAGCGTTCCAAAAACTGCACAATGCCGGCGGACCCGGCGCCGGCGAGTTGCTCGGTTACCTGAGCCGCGGCCTCGACCGCTTCCTCCACATCCTCCGGCCCACTTACCGGATAGACCTCCCCGGTCGGTTCCATGGTGGTCGGGTTGCCGGGTTCAAAGGTGCCGGCGGCGTTCGCGGCGCGCCATTCTCCGGCGATCAGTACGGGTTTTGGTTCGGACATACTTCGTTTTCCTTCGGTGAAGTTTGAAATTGTAAATTAGCAGAAATCTAGCAGGTTCTTCCAAACCCTGTCAAGCTTGCAAGGAGCCGGCCTTTAATCAGCCCTGTCTGTTGGGTCCAATGCCCTCTTACCCGGAAGATCTTCAAGTGCCGGCCGCTTGTTGCTGCAGAAAACCGGCAACGGCCTCATGCCCTTCATGCGCGGCCCAGTCGCTGGCCAGCAGGTTCAGCGTGCCATCGCGCAACCCGACATCCGCCCCCTGAGCAACCAGATATTTCACCACCGATTCCTTGCCGCGGATCGCCGCCCAGTGCAAAACACCGCCCCTGTGTTCAAAACCCGGGGCCAAGGCATTGATCCGGGCCCCGTGTTCCAGGAGCCATGCAACCGCCTGCTGGTGGCCGTGCATGCCGGCATATGCCAGACCGTGATCGATCAGATCCTGGCTGGACCTGGCCTGCTGATCCTCGGGCAAAGCGCCAAACGGCCAGGCTATATCGCCTGCTTCTGGTTTTAATTCGCCACCTGGTGTAAAAAACCCTTCTAGGCAATCCACCCTTCCCAACCCCGCGGCAATGCGGAGATTGTGCACAGGGGCATCGCGTTTTACCAGCATGGCCACCATGCCGAACTGACCAAAATAAAGAGCCTCTTCTAAAGGCGACCAGCGGCCCTCCCCGTCGATTGGTGCTCCGGCATCCAGCAAAGCCTCTGCTACGGCGACGTTATCGACCCCGCCGGCAGCTGTTAAGGGCCCGATCAGCTGGGCCCCGGCCCGAATGAGCACCTGCGCCATTTCTACCCTGCTGGCCACGTGATGGGCCGCCAGTACCAGATAATTTAATGTCTCGGTTAAGCCCTCTTCCGTGCTGAACTGAGGGTCCTGGTCGATCAGGGCTTTTAAGCCTCCTGCATCGCCGGCCTGGATGATGGCCTCGGTTGATGGCATTTGCTACATCCCCCGCGCTATCAGGTGGTGTCGTTTTTGTTGATCGTTGAGAAGCCGTTGCCGCTGGGCACATCCACGTCACCCATGCGGCTCTCGACGCCGACCTTCCCCTAGGCCGGCAGCCACCGGCGGAAGAAGCGCAGCCAGTTGAGGTGGAAAATGTTGTCGATATCCCCATCGCTGTAGCCGCGCTTTTCCAGGCTGGCCTCCAGGCTTTGCAGGTCGGCGCTGCTCTGGAAGTCGACGGGCATGTGGTTGGAGCCGCCGGTGTCGGTGCCGATGGCCGAATGCCGGGTATCGCCGGCCAGCTGGCAGACGTGGTCGATGTGGTCGACCAGGCTCTCCATTTTCAGGTCGCCGGGTTCGGATTCGCCGATGGCCCAGCCGGGCACCAGCATCCAGGCGTCCAGAGCCGCACCGATGACCGCGTCGCGTTGCAGCAGCAACTTGAGCTGCTCGTCGGAGAACTGGCGTTCGTGGGGGACCAGAGCGCGGCAGTTGGTGTGGCTGGCCAGCACCGGGCCGTCAAAGTGGTCGAGGGCCTCGAAGAAGCTGGGGTCCGAGGTGTGGGTCAGGTCCAGGATCATGCCGATGCGCTCGAATTCCCTGAGCAACTCCTTTGTCCGCGGGTTGATGGGGCCGCTGGTGCCGGTGCCGTAGGCGTAATGGGCTATGCCGAAGTGGGCCAAGCTGACGCTGCGCACCCCGTCCTGGTACCAGGCCTCGGCCTGGTCGGGTTCGACGATGGGGTCGGCGCACTCCATGCTGACGACGACGCCCACGGGCAGAGACTCGGTCTCGTCGGTCTGCCATTGCCGCCAGTGCGCGTCCAGTTCGCCGGCGGTGCGGATGAGGGCCATCTCGTCCTGCTCGGCCAGCACCCGGTAATAGGCCAGCTGGGACTGGGCAAAGGCGTAGGCCATGGTCTGGGTGGCAAAGTCCAGGTCGAAGCGCCTGAAACCCTCGCGGGGCTGGACCTGGCGATTGGCGCGCGCCGCCAGGGTGGACTGGCACGCGGCTACGCCGCCGCGCCGCATCTCCGGCAGGCTCACCACGGCGTGGCCGCGCATCGGGGCGTCGGTCATGCCTTCCTCGCGCTGGTTGATCCGGGCTACGGTTTCGGTCATGTCGCGGTTGCAGGTCACGGCGTACAGGGCCAGGTCCAGGTGGCCGTCGAAAATCAGTCTCATGGCAAGGGTCTCCGTTGTTGTCTCAGATCGGGGTTTGTCCGATTCGGGTTTTGGTCAGGTGATTGCTCTCGTACGAGGTGGGGTCGGCGGTGACCAGGGAAAAGCCGTCCAGGTAGTCGCCCGGGTCGGCCGCGCCCAGCGCTTCGACGAGTTTATCGGGCACGCATGCGGTAATTTGGCTCATATAGGCTCCTTGGTGATTGCATGTGACTTGAATTAATGTCAGAAGAAGCCACTGACATTAATATAGTCCCGGTTCTTATCTCACAGTCTCTTTGGATTCCAGCGCCTGTTGCAGCGAGCCGTCCAGAACCAGGGCGGGTTTCGGCGGCAGTGGCGCTGGCACAAAGGCGCGAACCCGCTCGCCTCCAGTGCTCGCAACCTCGTATATACCGATTTCTCCACGCTGCATGACGGGCAACCCTTATTAAAACGGTCAAAGTTTAAATAGCAGAATATATCGCCGCAAGGGGACAGGCCATAATCAGGATTGATTTTCCGTCAAGAACACGCGTACCGGCGACTATTATGAAACCGAGGCCCCGGTGTACATCCGCCAAATTGCTGTCGCCAAGCGTCAACGTTACCGCCCCTGCACTGCGGCGATTTCCCTCTCGGCGCAGTGCAGGGAGCATGACCACCGCTCGGTGTCGCCGCTTGTCACCGCTACTCATCCGGGTCCGTCCCGCACCAGGACATAGCGCTTGGTCGGGTCTATCGGAC
This sequence comes from Candidatus Latescibacterota bacterium, assembly GCA_965219385.1. GTDB lineage: Bacteria > Latescibacterota > UBA2968 > UBA8231 > UBA8231 > CBDCNM01. The sequence goes on from CBDCNM010000002.1 coordinate 1,634,725, forward strand.
CCAGTGCGGCAACCCGTATTCTCGGGATCGCGGTTCCATTCAGTAACGCCAGTCTTCGTGAGCGAGCGGCGCACGGTTGAGCTCGTCCCTATGCAAGCGCCACTGAGGCATGTGCCTGTCCATCAACTCGCGGAACCGATTATTGTGGTCCCGCTCCAAGAGGTGGACCATCTCGTGCACGAGGACGTACACCAAACATGAAGGAGGTTTCTTTGCCAGCAAGTTGTCGAAAAGTGACCTCAATGCGGCGCTGTTGATGCTGGAAGGATAGGACGACTGAGTCTCCGGACTGCTCACACTCTTGGCCAGCTCGACGATTTTCTCAGGTATGCCTTGTAGTCAACCGCTTCCTGCTTGCGCTGAAGGATCAGGGCGTCCATTCGCTCTCCTCGGCCCGGATGTACGTGTCGAGCAGGTGCCGCATGGCCGGCTCGTACATCTTCATGCCGATGTAATCGCTGCTGGCGAGCTTGATCTCCTGGCGGACCTTCGTTGAGGACGCGTACGAGGTCGGCGCCATTCTTAGTGCGGTAGATGTTCTCGCTGACGCCCTTGAAGACCTTCTCGATCTGCTCGTCCAGCTCGGTGCGGTCGGTGATGATCAGCACCCGCCCGCCGGGCACGTGCTCGCGAATCCACTTCGCCAGCCAGACCATGGTCAGGCTCTTGCCGCTGCCCTGGGTGTGCCAGACGATGCCGCCCTCGCGGCGCTGCACGTGCGCCTAGACCGCTCGCACGCCGAAGTACTGGTTGTGGCGGCAGATCTTCTTGACACCCGCGTCGAAGACGATGAAGTCGTGCACGATCTCGAGCAGCCGCTCCTTGCCGCAGAGTTGGCTCAGTTCCCGGAGCAGCGGGTTGTCGCCGGCGGCCAAGTGGGCGCCGGCCTCCTTCCAGCGCAGCCAGTACTTCTCGGGCGCCTCAATCACGCCGTAGCGGAGGCCCTCCGTTTCGTTACCCGCCATCACGAACTGCATGGTGGCGAAGAACGGCCGGATGAAGTCCTTCTTCTGGTTGTCGAGGTTCTGGCGGATACTCTCGGCGACCGACACGGAGGAGCGCTTCAGTTCAAGGACGCCCAGAGCGATCCCGTTGACGTAGAGCACGAGGTCCGGCCGCTTGGTGTGCCCTCCGACAACCGTCACCTCCTCGGCGATGGCGAAGTCGTTGTCGCCGGGGTCTTTCCAGTCGATCAGCCACACGGTGATGGTCTGCTCGCCCACGCCCGGTCGCACTTTCACACCGTAGCGGAGCAAGTTGTAGACCTCGCGGTTGGCGTCGTAGAGGGTCTTGCTGCCGCCGAGCGGCGCTGCCTTGTCCAGCTCGAACAGCACCTGGGCGATGATTTTGTCTTCGTGGCCCTGGCGCTTCAGCCAGCCAGTGAGTAGCTCTCGACATTGCTGTTGTCGGCGCGATCCTTCCAGTCGCCGAGGTAGGCGTAGCCCAGCGCGTCCTGGAAAAACCTGACCACGCGCCGCTGGGTGAGGAATTCGCGTTCGCCGACCGTGCTCATTCTTTCGCGCTCCCCGGCCCCGAGATTCCTACTGCGGCTTTCCCCTTGTCCGTCAGCCGGTACTTCTGCAATCGGCTGCGAGGTTTGTCAGGGATAGTCATTTCCAGCAATCCTTCATGCAGGAGTCGGTCAAGCCGCTGCTCGAAGTTCTTCGTTCGGGTCGAATAGCTCGCAGCCGCCCTCAACTTCCTACTCGTAGCCGCTCCCTGAACACACGCTTGCAGCATGGCAACGTCCCTGGCTGACAATTTAGCTTGCACCCCTGCGAGCGCCGCTCGCCGAACCGTCGCAACGAATCCGTCGGTGACGGCGAACTCCGGTTCTGGCAGGCCGGCCTCGACGCAGCGGCGGATCATGTCCAGCGTTCCCGTCCCCATCCGTTCGATGTACTCCGCGAGGTACAGGGACTCCGCCAGCAAGGGGTTGCCGGGCACCGATCTGTGCGCAACCCGCAGCTTCTCGAGTGTCAGCGGCGGCGCGAGCCTGCCGGGATTCCATACCTCCAACCGGTCCGCGAAGAGCATGACCTGCACACTGCCGTTCTCCGTGTAATCGCGGTGGGCCACCGCGTTGACGACGGCTTCGGTCACGACTTCCTCTGGAATCTCATAGGTCCGGGGAGCCCGGACGCTCTCCGCCCGCGTGCCGATCGATCGATTGATCCTGCTGAGCACGAAGTCAACCGCTTGATCAACCAACTCGAACGCCGTGCCTTTGTAGACTTGGTAGGACGGTATCGGTTTGCCTACCTCCGTCCCGTGGAAGTGGGCGCACCTGACCTCAGAGGCGATCAGGAACCGCTGCGGCGACTTCCCAAACAACAACACCGCGGCGTTCGTCGGCCGCCTCTTATTCAGCAGGTTCAGATGCTCCAACAACTCCTCGGGTGGCACATCTTCGGTCAGTGGAAACTGCCTGGCTCTGCGCGCCGTGCGGGTGAAACGGGTCATTCGCTCGAAATCGAGATCGTCCAGCGCCGCGTTCGTGCAAGGCGCCGCGTCAAATGGACCCGAGCGGATCAACTCGTTGACTTCCAGGTACTCCACCAACGCCGCATAGAGTCCCGACACGAGTTCTTGCGGCGTGTTGAATCGCCTCCGGATCAGCCCGGCCTGGGCCTTGCCGATCAGCGTACGCATCTTCGGATGCTGGACGTCGGCGTCCACCCCCTTCACGAAGATCAGGCGATACGTGCCAAGAGCGGTTGCGCGCTCGAAATCCCGCTCCGTCGGCGAGGGCCCCTCCTCATCCTCGGTCCCGTAGTCGCTGCCGAACAACCCGACGTAAAGGTCGCATCGTTCGACCTCGTCCAGATAGAGCGCATCGGGCCGCCGATCCGACGCCGGAACGTCCTCGAACAGGAACACCTCGAAGAACCGTCGCATCAGCGGGTCCCCGCGCAGATAGTCGCGCAACGCCTCGCGTTCCCGGGCGAATTCCGTTTGTACGCTGCTGATGAAAACGCGGAGAGGGGTCATGTCTTGAGCCGTTCATCGGATACACTAAAAAGCTCCCGGCAGTTCTCGATCGCCCGGGCGAGCTTGGCGTCTGAGAAGATGAGGCGACCGAGCTTCGGATTCCATTCCGGTGGCAGGTGACCAAGGTACATAGTGCTAACCAGATTAGTGTCAACACGGCGAATATGTCCCAGCGCCGCCATACTACCCCCTAATACGGATTTCGATGGCCTCTTCGACGGCATTGGCCAAGAACCTTTTGATCCAGTGGTATCGCAGCGTCGCCGCCTCTCTTCACTGTCTCCCAATCGTTGTCCGTTGCGGGTCTATTCCCTTCAATGCTACCAATGTTGCGAACCATTGCGGCCCGCCAGTTGTCAGGAAGGAGGGCCGCGATGGGAGGCTTAGGCAATTGTTACGGATCCGCGTCTCGGTTTTTAAGGCTATCGCGGTACTGCTGAAAGACCCGATCCAGGGTTCCATTGTATAAAGCGCAGCGCAGGGCCAGAATGGCGTTGCTGTTTTCCTTATACCACCAGGCGCCGGATCGTTTCAGACGAACATGGCCGATGAAACGATGCGCCGATTCGATCGCCCCCGAGCCGATCGGGTATCCCCCCTTGCGAGGGCGGCCGAAATCGACCTGGTGCAGACGCTTTTGCAGGTACGACAAGGCCGTGCCGATGGCCTCTTCGGCCTCTTCACAGACCGGCTGCATGCGCTGCAGACCCCCAACCCCACCGGCGCCCTCCCCCCAGAACAGGCGCGCCAGGGTCGCTTCCAGCCAATGGCTGGCGCGCGCCGCATCGGCGCCGTATTGCGCCTCGGCCACCGCGTGCAGGTAGCGGCTACAATGGTAGTAGTCGAGGATCTGACGGGCGCTCGGCAACCGCTCTTCCACCCACTTCCAGATCCACGATGCGCCCTCCCCGATGGCACACAGGCGCACCTGATCCTCCGGGATCAGCCCCGCCTCCTTGACCGGGCGCAAGGCCGCGCCGAAGGTCTGTTCGTCGCCCATCTGGTGCCAGGAGATCAGCGGCTCGATGCGCTCATCGTCTACCAGGTAGAAGCGAAAGCCCTTGGCTGGGTGGTATTCCCCCTGCCAACGCCTTCGCCGGGCCCGGCTCTTCTTGCGCCCCGGACGAGTGCCTTTGGCGGTCTGAGGGCGACTGGGCACGTCGGCCGCATCGATGGCCAACACCACGATGGGCCGCCACGTGCGGCCGGCGGCGGCTTGGGCCATGCGATCCTGGATGTCGGCCGCGTCGGGACCCACCTGCAGCACGTCCAACGACCCGGTCGGTTGCAGCACCTCGTGAATCGCGCCGTCGCTCATCGCCGCGTCGGTGAGCGCATCCAAACGCGGCGCGGCGCGCTAGGGGGGCCTCTCCAGCGCCCGCGGGACCCCGGCCGGCGGCCCGTCCCACTGCTTGCGCGGCGCCGACAGGCCCAAGGCCTCGTCCAGCGGATAGAACCCGTACTGACCGGCCACGCAATAGAAATAGGGCCGCTCCAAGGGCACCGGCCCCAGCAGCGTCTCCACCGTGCGCGAGCGCGACGGGCGCGCCCGCAGCAAGCGCCCACATTTGGGGCAGGCCGCCTCTTCTTGCGCCCAGTAGGGTCCGTGTCGGCGTTCGACGAAGGCTTCCACCCACGCCGCGGTGAGCCCGCAGCGCTCTTGCGACAGCGCCTCGGTGATCTCCATCAACGTCGGCGGAGAAGATCCGCGCTCGCTCATCTGCGTCTCCACCCGATCCAGCCACTGGTCCAGGGCTTCATGCGCTTGGCTTCGAAAGCGGTCCCGGAGCTGCTGCTCCTGATAGGGCGCCAGAGAGAGAATCGCACTCATTGCTCCCCTTCTTCCTCGATACAGGGGAGCATGCCGCGGGGGAGGCGGCAGGAAAATAGAGCAAGTTACTGTAAAATATACACATGCGTACCCAATTCTGCTTTAACAATCACCTAAGACGCCCGCCGCGATTAGGACCACTGCCCATCCCTTCATCCGAAACGAGTCGGTGGCGAGGCGGTTGACGACGCCTTGTATGAATTCGAGGTGCTTAAGTTTCGCTTCCATCAGCATTGTCTCCGGGCTCGAGCCGTTCGGGGAGGCGATAAGTCGTTGCCATGATCAAGCTCTATGAGTTCCGGTGTCACCCTGAGATGTTCTCATCCAGAAAGCGTGTGATCCGTTCGCAGTTCGCGGGCAGGCTGGAGAACTGCTTTTCGCAGACGTCGCTGAAGCGCGCCAATACCTTCCGATTAATGGATTCTTGGTCCTCAAAGATGGCCAGGGAACGGAACGGAATCACCCACTTCTCGAATTGGAGAAGCGCGATCGTGGCGTCACGGGTCCTGCCGTCATTGGCAAGGGCATGAACGAAAAGCGGTCGAGGCATGCCGTTGATTCGGCAGTCCACCGTGTACATTCCCTGGGGGTCACGTTCGGGATCGCTCCAGTCGAAAGTTCTGCGCCGTTCCGGGACAGCCTCGCTTAAAAGGACTCGAAAATCTTCCATGAACGTGGATCGTATCCTTTCCCGCGACAAGTACGACACGTCGGAGATCTTGAGGAGCGCCTGGACAAAGGAATACAGCGCGTCACCGGAACGTCCGTCCGGAACGTCGAGGACCAACTCCCCGTCCCGGTCCTCGATCCGGAACGTGGACAGTGCATTGGAGATGATCTTCTGGCGGGTGCCGCTATGAAGATCCGTCTCATCGAGGTCGTAGGTCAGGTGCATGTACGTATGCGCCTCATCGGACAGCACCCACCGCGATCCCTCTTTCTTCAGGACGATAGCTAAGTGGTCGCCGTCCTCGAACAGGAACGGGGTGAACACGCGGAAACGTTCCATACCTTCGGCTGCCAGCCGAACCTTCGCCGAAACCTTTTCGTGAAAATCTCGCTCCATGGTCTCGATGGACATCGCTTACACCTCCTCGAAAAGTGTGCCCTGCGGGTCTCGCGGGATCTCGAGATTCGCGTCGTCGACCAGACAGTGAAGGGCGCCGCGAAAGTCGCCGTAGCGATCAGTCGGCTCAGCGTAGGCGTCCTCCCGTGTTCCGAACTGCTGATATCGCTCCGTCGCGACGTGAATGTGAAAGTCATAAAACGTCACGTCTTCGATGTGGTTAGTGGGTTCGTGGCTCTTGCCGTTGTAACGCCGGAGGCGAAAGATCTTGTTCGACTCGGGGATACATACGGCCAGGATGATTGAGAAATCGAGCGGATTGATTTTGTTCTGTCTGAGAATGAGCCGGAATTCGCTCCCTGCATCACCGGACAGACCCAGGTGCCGTTCGTCGTGCCCGCGCTTCGGTCTTAGAAGCCTTTTTAAAACTCTCTCAGCATTAGAAAGGACTTGAAAAAAGCGTACTCATTAGACCACATTCAGGTGTCACCACAACCCCTGAAACGAAAGAGTAGCCGGTTGAGCAACGCACAGCCCAACCGAGCTTCGGTCTGTTGGTTGGTTAGGGTTCGCGCGTGCAAGGTGCCGCCCAGCATTCGCTTATAGCGAAACATCTGCGTTTCGGCGATCGAGCGGCGATGATAGCCGCTATCCTGTTTCCAACCTCGACGGCCCCGTTTGCGGAGGGCTCGAATCGTCTCATCGCGGGGCAACGGCTCGGCCTTGGTGTTGCCCTGTTGCTTGATCTTGGCCTTGCGGCGGGGTGGAATGATCGGTCGAATAGGCGGCCCCGGCTCGGGCGCGGCCAAGGCGTCGAAGACCTTGCGCGTATCATAGGCTCCATCGCCCCCCAACGCCTCCACGGGGGCCTCGACCTGCGAGGCATCATCTGGGCTATTCGTCAAGGTCGGCGCGACGATCTCGCCGGTGGCTTCATCGACGCCCAAGTGCACTGTGCGCCACGTGCGTCGCTTGCTCCAGCCGTGCTGACGCACCTTCCATTCGCCTTCGCCATACACTTTCAGCCCGGTCGAATCCACCACCAAGTGCATCGGTTCGTCTCCCCGCGGGGGCGGCCCCGCCACGGCTAAACCCGCCTGACGGCGCGATAACGTCGTGTGATCGGGCACCCGCAGATCCAGTCCCATCAGGGCCAACACGGAGGCGACGAACCCCTCGGTTTGGCGCAGGGGCAAGTGATACAAAAGTCGCAGGGTCAACGCCGTTTGGAGGGCTACTTCCGAAAAGGTATATTGCGCCCCCCGCGGGGGCGGCCCTTGATAATACCAGGCTTGGACGGCTTGAGGAGTACACCACACCGTCAGACTACCGCGCTGTTGCAGCCCCGCCTCATAGGCGGGCCCATTACGCACCCGGTACACGACCTTGGAGCGACGGAGCTTGACGGAAGGCGAGGAGGACGATACTTTAGGCATGACAGGTTCCTTGGACGAGAAGGCATGGATTCTTTCGCAAAAGGGTCATGCCCAATCTACTAAGGAACCTATCTTTCATTCAACCGATGCACACAAAAAACGCCGATTCATGCACCAAAGCCCCGCGCAAATGGCAGCCCGGCGGTCCGGGTCGGCCACCGTGTGATCGACGCGTGGTGATTAACGGCCTTCTTTACCTGACCAAGTGAATCTCCGTCAGAAAATGCGGCAAGTGGGGTTTCTTGCCCTGCAACTGCTCCCAGAGGTTCTCGATCATGAATGACTCTCCTGCTTGCCAATTTCTCGACGCCGGTGCTCGGGGACGGCTACCCAGTGGCCGAGGTAGGTGTAGCCGAGCGCGTCCCAGATGAGTGCGCCCGTCACCAGCGCACGGCTTGCCTGCCGCCCTCGGGCCCGGCTTTCAGGATCGCTTCGGCCACCGCCACCGCCTTGATCGCTTCGGTCCCGGGTGTGCGGCACTCGGCGCGACCCTTGATGCAGTCGAGAAAATGGCGTGCCTGTCGGCGGTACATCTGACCGAAGTCAGCCGGCGCCCGCAGCAACTGCTGCTTGCCGTTGAGCTTGGTGACGCAGAAGTAGCTGTACTTGCCCTGATCCTTGGCCGGTATCTCCAGGCGGCCGGGACCGAACTCCAGACAACCCTTGGGCCCGATCACATCGTGCATGCCGGCGCCACGGGTGCTCCACGACCAGGACACGAGCAGCTGATTGTCGCCGCCGTAGCGCACCACGGCCGAGCCGGTGTCGACAGCGCTCACACTTGGATCCAGCTTCAGCGTGCTCGACACGACGCTCTCGGGGTCACCGAAGATCATGTTGGCGAAGTCGTAGTTGTGCACGGCGCCGTCGATCAGAGGGCCGCCGCCGAGCTCGTCGTCCATGAACCAGCGCCCCGGCCCGAGGCCGGCCGAACAGTTGCGCCACAGCACGGGGAAACCGAGACGGCCGGCCTGCACCGCTTTCCCCCAGGTGTTCCAGTGTGCGTCGTAGCGTCGGCAGTGGGCGACCATCAGCAGCGTACCCGTTTTCGCCTGCACACGGTTCAGAGCCCGGCACTGGGCCACCGTGCGCGCCATCGGTTTCTCTAGCAGCACGGGGATGCCGGCCTTGAGGCAGTCGCTGGCCACCGCCGCGTGGTAGCCGGTCGGCACGGCGACGACCACGGCATCAATGCCGCTGGCCAGCATCGCATGGTAGTCTTCGTAGATTGACAGGCTTTCATGGTGGGCGGCAAAGTTCTCGGCCGCGGCCCGTACCGGTTCGGCCAGCGCGGCGACCCGGCAACCTTTGACAGCGGCGAAACTGTTGGCCTGGTACGACCCCATGCCACCGCCGCCGATGAAACCGACATCGATCATCGTCCTCTCCCGTTATCGAATGGTGCGTCTTCCTGCCAGTACCAATCTCCTACCAACCCGAGCCTCAGATCAAGAGAGCGGACATGACAGCGCCTCGCTTTGATGACGACTCCTGCGCGACTTTGTCGCCCGGGGGTGGGACGGTCAAGACCCGGTCGCCGACGGTGTCTCGGTCAGGGTCCCGTATGCCGAGCAGGTCGCGCAACTCCTGCTCCCAGGGTATGCGCCGGGCGGCGGACAGGAGGCGCTTGACCCTGACACCCTTCGCGTCGAGGCGGAGGTAGGCGTCGCTCAAGCCCTCGTTCGGGCTGAAACGGCGCAGTAACCCGAGGATCGTGAGCCAGAGCCGCGGCCGCCGCGTTACTACCCTCAGCGCTACGGTGCCACCGGCCTCACCAAACAATCTCTACCTCATACGAGCGCAGCCGGTCGTCGCCGCTGATTAGCGGAATGTCCTCGCTTCGGGCCTGCGCGATCAGCAGGCGGTCAAAGGGATCCCGGTGATGGTGAGGAAGGCTGTACACCTCAAGGCTGTGGTGCAAGCTCACCGGTAGCACTCCAAAGCTGTTGCGGTGGACATGCTGCGGCACGAATGCTTGAGGTTCGGAACCCAACTTGAGACGACCGAGGGCGGCCTTGATCGCAATTTCCCAACCACTCGCCGCGCTGAGCAATATGTCATTGTCCGGATTCGCGATCTCCTCACGCGCCCGTGGGCTCAAGTGCGGTTCGTCGGTAACCCACCAAAGAAAAACGTGGGTGTCCATCAGCAAGGTCACTGCTCGGAGCCCCCTTCGAACCCGGTTAGAAGATCCTCTGGCAAGGGAGCGTCGAAGTCGTCTTTTATGCGCACGAGCCCTTTGGCGCTGCCCGGCATTCTCGGCCCCTTGCGCTGCACCTCGACAGGTCCGAGTCGAGCCACCGGCGTGCCGGAGCGGGCAATGAGAACCTCTTCGCCGCTCAACACCCGACGGATCAACTTTGAGAAGTTCGTCTTCGCCTCGTGCATGTTGACCTGTATCATTCCTTTACCTCCCGACAGTATGGCCGTTCGGCTCTAATATAGACTAAGGCATGGACTAAGTCAACTGTCAGCAGGAGTTTGAGTCGGCAAAGTCAATCTGTACGCAGTAACCGTTCAGTCTCGACTGAAGAAAAATAGATTGCATATTCGGTTGTTTGCGTATATGTTTGGGACGGGCAAAAGCGTTGTATGGACGTTTCCTTTCCTTCCTGAAGGCTCATGGACACGCCCCCTGCTATTTCCGTTTCGGATGCCGACTGGCAGCACACGCCGGCTTTGGTTCAGGCCCTGGTGGGTAGGGCAATGGACCACCATAGATCAGTTGCGCGACCAAGTAGCCGCGATGGCGGGCGGATCCGGGTTGAAGATGCGACATTCGGCTATCTATTCCTCTGGCGGTGTCGTGACTGTCAGAGATTCAGCGGATCTGGCTATTTGGCGAATGATGATCCATCTCTTTTTTCGCCGGAAGAGGCCATATGTGTAGAAGAAGCCCAGCCGTGGGACAAGGCAGCACCCTGTTTGGAATAACAAGCAGTCAGACTCGCTGCGCTCGTCGCGCAGCCGAATCCGTTGACAGACTGAGCCTGTAAATCTAGTGTGGCCCCCGCGAACCCCGCGTCAAAATCCCTAATCGGAGATTACAACCATGAATGGCTCACACGCCAACACCTCGCGCTCGATCACTGAGGAAACGGTGGAAATGTCCACCGATGAGAAGTACCTCTTCGACCTGCTCGGATTCGTGGTAGTGCGGGATGTCCTGAACAAGGAGCACCTCGAGGTGGCCAACGCCGCCATCGACTCTTTGGAGCTCACGCAAAGCCCGGAGTATTTCGGCGACTCAACTGCCTTGAAGGGCGAAAACAGCTCGACACGCCTTAGCAACCAAGAAGGCCTGATGGAACTCCCAAAGCCGTTCTGCGATCCGTTCAGGGAGATGCTGGCGCATCCGAAAACCACCCCCCACCTCAACACCATCCTCGGAGAAGGCTGGCGGCTGGACCACGGCCCCGGCCTGATCGCCATGGATAAGGGATGCTCCGGCGGAATGCTTCACGGCAATTTCGACAACGCACCCTATTTCTATCGCGAGGGCAAGATCTTCACCGGCCTCTGCGTCATCGAATACTTGCTTGCCGATGAGGGGCCTGGCGACGGCGGAGTAAGCGTGGTCCCGGGAAGCCACAAGGCCAACCTGGAATGCCCGGACAAGATGCGTAAATGGGAGCAGTACCAGGAGTATGTGACAGAGATTAACGCCAGGGCCGGTGACGCCGTCATTTTCAGCGAAGCGTGCACCCACGGGACCCTCCCGTGGACGGCGGATCACCAGCGCCGGGCGATCCTCTATAAATACAACACCGGCCACATGGCATGGGGCGGGGGCGGTCTGCGCGGCCCGCTTCCCGCATACTGGGACGAGCTCACGGCGCCCCAGCAGGCGGCGCTGCTGCTCCCATCGCACCACTCCCGCCGACCCAAGTCAAGCAACGGTTACAAAGGCCTCGCTGAGATTGTGGATTCTGCGTGAGAGTGCGCTAAGCGGCCATGAGCACAGAAAACGACAACCTCCTCCCGGCCGTTTTGCAGCGTCGGCCAAAGGCGAGGGAGGGGTATCGAGACAAAGTCGAGCCCGTGCACCAGGACCCCGCCCAGGACCGGGCCCGCGACCTTGCCGGCGTTTTTGAGGGTGCCGATCAGGCCCATGCCGGCGCCCAGGTGGCGCGGGTGCACCTGGGTCGATACCAGAGCCACGGTGGAAGGGAAAACCAGGGCCTGGCCCCCCCCAAATAAACTACCCCGCCGCAAGCAGCGGGGTATCGGGTCAGTAGCCCAAGGGCGCCGCAAGCGGCGGGGTATTAGACCCGAACGATAAAATGAAACGGCCTAGGGTTTCGTTGGTCGAACGAATCCAGGTGTCTGATCTGGATCCATCCTCCTCTTACGCACCCAGCTTTCGCGCCCTGCTCATCGGCGCTTTGGGATCTGTGGCTATCGGCACCGGCGTTCCGTACGGCAACATGGTGCTGCACGGTTCCCGCCTCGGTTCTGATTTCAACACTCCTGCAGCCATCATTCTGTTCTTCTTCCTGGTTTTTTTCTTCAACACCCTGGTGGGACTGATCCGCCGCTCGTGGATGTTGCGCCGGGCCGAACTGGCCCTGATCTACATCATGTGGATCGTGGCCACCTCCATTCCCGAATGGGGGCTGACCCCTTTCCTGTTGCCGGACATTACCAGCGTGATCTACTACGCCACACCCGAGAACAACTGGGACGAACTGCTGATGCCTTTCATCCCGGACTGGATCATCCCCCACCGCGAATTTTCCCAGATCAAGAACTTGTACGAAGGAGCTCCCGAGGGCCAGGGGGTCCCCTGGGCACTGTGGCTGCAGCCCTTAGCCTACTGGATCCCCTTCGTCCTGGCGCTCTACCTGGCCATGACCTCCATCATGGTGATCCTGCGCAAACAATGGGTCGAGCGGGAACGGCTCATCTTCCCCATGGTCCAGGTGCCGATTGCCATGCTTCGGGACGACGAGGCCAGGCCTTCGTTGATCAAGCCTTTTTTCAAAAGCGGGGTGATGTGGTTGGGTTTTGCCATACCTTTCATCCTTCAGAGCCTTAATGGACTGAATCACTACTACCCCTTCTTTCCCCACATCAGCGTCCGTCCGTTTAGTTTCCAGCTGATCGGGTTCGCCTATTTCATCAACCGGGAGATCGCCTTCAGTGTGTGCTTTTTCCACCTCATCACCCTCCTCCAGCAGAGCATCTTCGACAGGCTCGGATTGCAAAATTTCGATCCTGTATACGGCCCCTACAGTGCGGGAGGTTTCATCCAAAGACACCTCGGTTTTGGGGGGATTGTCGTTCTGGTGCTCTTCGGCTTGTGGACGGGCAGAGGTCATCTGCGCGAGGTCTTCCGCAAAGCATTCCGGGGAGCTTCCGCAGTCGACGACTCCGGAGAGATCCTCTCCTACCGGGCCGCGGTCTTCGTTTTATTGGGCAGCCTGACCTTTATGGGGGTGTGGCTATGGCGGTCTGGTCTGCCGGCCTGGATTACGCCGATCTATCTCTTCTGTGTTTTTACCCTCTTCATCGGCATCACCCGGGTGGTCGCCCAAGGAGGACTGGTCGTCGTCTTCGCACCGCTGGTCGCCTCGGATTTCGTGGCCGCCGGTTTTGGCACCCGGGCGCTGGGTCCCACCGGCATCATCGCCTTTGCCTTCACCTATGTCTGGGGCAGCGATATCCTGATCTTTGTGATGTCTGCTTGCGCCAACGGCCTCAAATTAGCCGAAGAGACCATTAAAAAGAGACGGCACCTGATCTTCTGGGGGATACTGGTCGCCATCCTCGTGACCCTCTTCAGCTCGATCTGGGCCATTCTGGAACTGGCCTATCGCTACGGCGGCCTCAATACCGACGAGTTCTTTTTTGTGTGGGCCGCCCGCTATCCCTTTGACAATGCCGCGTCTCGAATCCAGTCCCTGGGGGGCCCGCACTGGGCCAACTGGGGCTATACAGCGCTTGGCGCCATCATCATGGGAGTACTGACGGTGGCCCGCCAGCGCTTTCTCTGGTGGCCCCTGCATCCGCTCGGGTTTCCCATCGGTTTTCACTTTGTGGGACTCTACAGCGTCTTGCTGGCCTGGCTGATCAAGACCGTAGTGTTGAAGTACGGCGGACCTACACTCTATCTGAAGACCCGCCCCTTCTTTCTGGGGCTGATCCTGGGGCAGTACGTCCCCGCCGGAGTCTGGTACGTGATCGATTATTTTACCGGAACCAGCGGGAATGAGATCTCGCCCTGGCCTTGAACTCCTCATCCCGACCTGGCACACCGGAAGCCCACATACAGGCTCCGGTCCACCGGCAGGATCTTGTATCGTTTGGTGGTCCGCAGCACAGATTCAGAATTGATCCACGATCCTCCACGCAGAATTTTATACTGCCCTTTTTCAGGCCCCTGGGGGTTTTTATTCGCTCCCCCGGTATAGTAATCTTGGCCATACCAATCAGCGCACCACTCCCAGACACTTCCTGCCATGTCCAGCGCGCCATAGGGGCTGACACCGGACGGGAAAGTCCCCACCGGCGCCGTCTTCTCGTAGCCATCCTCGCGACCCCAGATATTGGCGCAACCCGGATCAAAGATATTTCCCCAGGGCCATATCCGCCCGTCTGTGCCCCGTGCGCTTTTCTCCCATTCGGCCTCAGTCGGCAGCCGTTTGCCTCTCCAGCCACAATAGGTCCGGGCGTCGTACCAACTCACGTAAACCACTGGATGATCCAGTTGTGTAGAGATATCCGATTCCGGGCCTTCGGGATGGCGCCAGCTGATCCCGTCTTCCTGTTCGGCGGTAGTCAGGTACCCGGTGGCCTCCACAAAGACCTTGAACTGAGCATTGGTGACCTCGTAGCGGTCGATGTAGTAAGCGCTCAGGTGGACTTCGTGGGCGGGACGCTCATCCGTGGCCCTGGGATCACCGCTTCCCATGGTAAACGGGCCGGCGGGAATCAACACCATATCCTCGAGAACGATTCCAGCATCTCGCCGACCACAGCAAAGGCTGGAGCAAACGAGACTGCAGACGAGCAAAACACCCCACCAATAGGGGCCGTTCCTCTTACTCCGAGGAGACATATAATCTTGCAACCTCTCCTCGATCAACGCCCCTGTAGTAACCGCTGCTGGATTTTTCGGACCTTGGCGGCAATCACTGCCCGGGTCGAATCGAGCGCCAGGGCCTGGTTCCAGGTCTGCAGGGCCCTGTGGAATTCACTCTGTGCGGCGTAAAGTGTGCCCAGGTCATCGTAGACCTCGACTACTGTCGTATCAATAGCTAGGGCGCCCTGATAGGCCAGGATAGCCTCATCCAGCAGACCCATGCTCTGGTAGATAAGACCGAGACTGATATGGGGTTGGATCAGGCCGGGATCGAGTTCAATGCCCCTCTTGTATGCTCTGATCGCTTTGCCGAGCAAGCCCATACTCTGATAAAGTGTCCCCAGGTTGATGTGGCCCCGGGCCAGGGTGGAGTCCATGCGGATGGCCTGCTGATAAGCCGCAAGGGCCTGCTGCAGTCCGCGCGTCTGCTGATAAACGCGCCCGATTCCCAGCGCGGCCAGGGCATAATCGGGTTTGAGCTGCAGGGCCTTTGCGTACTCGGCAAGCGCTTCTCGATTCCTTCCCTGTTGCGCATAAATAACCCCTAAATTATAGTGCAGAACTGGATCGTCAGGATGGAGCTGAACCTGCTGGTAGTGCCACTCGAAGGCTTGCTCAGCGGCTTCCAGCTTTTTGAATAGCTCCAGTGCGTGCGCTGCTTTTTCAGTTTGGTTCTGTCTGTAATACAGCTGGCTCAGCTGAAAGTGGGCCTGGGCGTGACGGGGGGCCAGGTGGAGGGCGCGCTGAAACAGGGAAAAGGCCTCTTTGTGGTGCCTGGTCTTCGCGTATACAACGCCGAGTTGGACACAGGCGTCCACATACTCAGGTGAAAGGGCGAGGGCCTGTTTCAGGTTCTCTTTTGCGAGGTCGTATCTTTCCTGATCGAGGTGGAGCAGCCCCAGGGTATAGAGCGCCTCAGGGGAGTCGGGGACGAATTCGAGCGCCTGCTGCAAAACATTGACGCGCCCGATCCGGCCACCTATAACGGCTTCTGGTCCACATCCCCTGGACCCGGAAACGAACCTTCTCAGGACTTTGTGCTCGCCGAGGTGGATGATAGCATAGACTTTCCCACAGCGGTTGAAGAGGTTAGCTGGGGTCTGATCAAGGCCGGCTTTGCCGAGTAAGACTTCGGCCTTTCAATCTAGATTTTAAATTTAGCCCCCCTGTTTCGCCCTGTATCCGAAGCGAGACAGGGGTTTTTTTGCTGTTAATAAACCAGCGCAACCACCCGTGACTGCTCTGCGTTACGGGCATCCCCGTCCACCTCGATCCGCACGATATAAAGGCCGGGCGCTCCCAGCTGGTCCTGGTCATTGCGCCCATCCCAGGTCTTGTCTTGGTAGCGGCCACTGCGTTCAGGGCCGTCGTGAACGACCCGCACCAGGCGGCCGCTCAGATCGTAGACACTGATATTTACACGCCGGGGAACGCTTAGAGAAAGCAGGTTGTAGCGCACGGAAAGCTGGTCGTTGATGCCGTCCCCGTTCGGGGTGAAGGGATTGGGCGCCAGCTCCACCTTATCGAGTAGCTGTCCTTCTCGCAGCACAACCGGACTCAGAACCGTGGTGCCGGAAAAATCAGGGTCATCTCCTTCACCCAGGAAGGCTGCATTGCCCGGAACTACCGCCTGAAAGGCCTCTGGCTCGCTGGCGAGCCGAACCGAAGCGGCAAAATCGGTGCTGTAGGTCAGAACCTCGGTCTTGAAGCGAATCTGTACCCGGGTATTGTTTTTCTGAACGAGTGGAAAACGCACGGTGAACCTGTCGTCAGCGACCGAGACGATCTGGAATCCATTGGCTGCGGTCGTGTCTTCGAGATCGGTAAATGCTTGTTTGGCAATAAGCTGTTCATTTTTATCCCGTAGTTCTATGGCATCTATGCTCTCCACCCGGGCCGGAGTGGGTACCTCCATGGTATCAAACCCGCGCACCCCGGGCGTCTGCAGGACCGCCCGCACCGCACAGATGAAAGAGAAGGTCCTGGACAACTCGACCTCTCGCGGAAAGATTTCCCCTTTGAGTGAGTCGGCCAGAGGGGGCGTCAGAAAGTCAAAGCTCAGGGATTTCAAGGCTCGAGCTGCCCCCAGAGCATTGCTTTTAAAGACTACCTGGAACTGGAAATAGCGGCGCGGACTTGGAGACAACATGGGGACCCCAGGGCCATTGGCCGCGCTGGCTGGATAGGTCGGGCTGAACGGACTCCAGTTGACCAGATCGTCTTTTACCGCGCCGGGTTCCCACTCGCGGCCTGCATCATCGATTTGCGGCAGGCTCTGGTATTCGGCCAGGTCCATCTTCTCTGTGAGACTGTTCAGGGCGAAGGGAATTTCCTCGGCATTGGGCTTGCTTCTCAGCTTGCGGGTGAACAAAAAGGGGGAAGGATCGGTTCCAGTGCGGGTGCGTATCTCCAGGCTGGAGAACAGGGAATCGCCGACTGTTTCTTCGCTCCAGCGCAGATTGGTCCAGGCAGCAGGCTGTTCCGCATCGAATATATCCGAAATGTACCGGCCCGTGGTCAGGAAGCCCCGGCCGAACACCTCGAATTCATCGATCTCCCAATCAATACTAGTAATGGACCGCAGGCGTATGTGCTGGATAATACGCGGCGGGTCCATATCCACTACGACGACCGAATCTTTATTGTCTCTTTCCACAAACAGCGGCTGCCAGACCGGGTTCCCCTCTCCGGTCAGATTGACCCCGTCATTGGTGAAGAGTTCAAAAGCCCTCAGGAAGTTTTCGTGGAAGGGAGTGGCGGGAGACGATTGGACCGTGTTGCGGGGGTAGAAACGGATGCGATTGACCCAGAAGCGGCCCCCGAGGTTGAGGGTGATCAGGATTCCGAAGGCATTGGGGGCCCTGCGTTCAAACGCTTCTAATTCACCCCCTTCCTCATTGGACAGGAGTTCCTGCAGAATCAGTTCGAGGACCGATCTACTAAAGCCGCCGGCGAAGCCATAGCCCTCTCCCAGGGAGAACACATTGGGAGCCTGTATACTGCCGCCCCGATCCACCGTGCCACTGGCGATATTCTCGCCTTCCTCGATCCGCAGAAGCAGGACGCTGTTGGGGAAATCCGCTCTATGGAATTCGATCAGGTTGCCGGGCGCATTGCCCACCAGGAGGGCGTTGGGATTGAGGGGAGAGCGATGCCGCGCATCAACGACCCCGATTGAGGCTGCGCCCTCGCCGCGCCAGTCCAACTCGCCGTCCTGTCCGATGTGACGGTCTCCAGGGCAGGGGCCCATCGAGAGTCGAGGAGAATAAGCCCTAAAGCAGCCAGGAAAAAGCAAGGAGAATAACCTGATCTGGTCATTGTGAGAGATTTGCTGTAAATTCGGTTTTACCTGAAGGAAACTGCTATGTTTGAAGATAGCCAAACCGTGCTTTCCTGCGCAACTGTTTCCAGCCCCCAAGGACCTATCATGCCGCTGGTTGGTTGACGCCCCACCGCATCATCTACAAAGTAGAGGTCGGCCTTTGCGGTGCGAGATGAGAACCTGGTTCGATCGTGGATTCTCAATGATAGTCAGGCTGATTATCCTGGCACTCCTGATGGGTTGTGGGCGCAATTCTGAAAGGGAATCCACCCCTGTCACAGGGTACGCCGGGACAGGAGTGCAGTTCGTGGAGGTGAGCGCAGAGTCCGGCCTGGACTTCACGCAGGTATCCGGAAGCCCGGAGCAGCACTACATCCTGGAGACCATGTCAGCCGGGGCCGCCTTTTTGGACTACGACGGAGACGGGTACCTGGATGTGTTCGTGGTCAACAGCACCCGGGTGGAAGAGACCCCGGAGGGGGCCTTCAACCGGCTCTACCGCAACACCAGGGCCGTGGGCGCAGCCGGGGAAGAAGTGCGGGTGTTCCGGGAAGTAACCGAGGAGACGGGATTGAAGCGCTCGGGCTGGGGTATGGGCTGTGCCGTCGGGGACTACGACGGAGACGGGTACCTGGATCTCTACGTCACCTACTGGGGACCTAATGTGCTGTATCGCAACGACGGGGATGGCCGTTTCACAGAGGTAACCCAGGAAGCGGGTGTGGGAAATGAGGGCTGGAGCTCCAGTGCGGCGTTCGGGGATGTGGACGGGGACGGCTACCTGGATCTGTACGTGGCCAATTACCTGGTCTTTGATCTGGAGGCGCCGCCCAACGGGGGCAAGCCCTGCACCGGCTTTAAAGGGCTGGAGGGCTTCTTTCTGCGGCCCTAAAGGCCTGGAGCCGCAGGCAGACGTGCTCTTTCGCAACGACGAGGATGGGGGTTTTACGGATGTGAGCGGGAAGACGGGGGTGGACCGGCACCGGTATCCTGGTCTGGGGGTGGTCTTCGGCGACTACGACAACGACGGAGACCAGGATATCTACGTGGCCAATGACTCGGAACCCAACCTGCTTTTTCGCAACGAGGGCAACTGGCGTTTGAGTGAAACAGCTACCTTTGCAGGCGTGGCCTACAGTGAAGAGGGAAGCGCCCAGGCCGGTATGGGGGTGGATTTCGGGGATTACGACAACGACGGGGATCTGGACCTGTTCGCGACCAATTTCTCGGACGATGTAAATACCCTCTATCAGAATCAGGGTGATGGCTCGTTTGTAGATGCTACTGCTGCGGCCGGCCTGGGGGGGGCGGTGCGGCCTTACCTGGGCTGGAGCACGGCCTTCTTCGATGCGGACAACGACGGCTGGCAGGACCTTTTTGTGGCCAATGGCCATCTCTATCCGCAGTTGGACGCCCATCCCTCGGGACTGCGCTACGCCCAACGCAACCTGTTTTACTGGAATGAGAGAGGTGTATTCCGCCAGGCCGGGACCGAGGCAGGGCCGGGTCTGGAGGTGGAGAAGGTCAGCCGGGGCGCCGCGTTCGGGGACTACGACAACGACAGGGACGTGGACCTGCTGGTGATGAACCTGAACGATACGCCAACCTTGCTGCGCAACGAGGGGGGCAACCGCAACAACTGGCTGGGGCTGGAACTGGCACAGGGGAGGAGAACAACCGGGACGCCATCGGGGCCCGGGTGCGGGTCATTGCCGGCGGGCGGGCGCAGGTGCGGGAGGTGAAGCGCGGCTATGGGTACCAGTCCCAGCACGACGGGCGGGTGCTGTTCGGCCTGGGGAGGGAGGAGCAGGTGGAGCGGGTGGAGATCCGCTGGCCGAGCGGAAAGGTCCAGATTCTGGAACACCCCGAACTGCGGTGCTACCTGGTCGTGCGGGAAGGAAGCGAGGTCCCAATCGCCTGTTACGCGGCAAAGACCGAGGGCGCCCTCGCAGCGCAGGGCTTGCCTGTTCCCCCAAAAAGAGCGGGGGACCCCAAACCGCAGGAGCTACCCCAGTATGCGGAAGATGCCAGCTGGACGGCAGAGGAATATCATCGGAACGGTGGAGCCCTTTATGAGCGGGGCCGCTACGAAGAGGCTCTGCCCATGTTCAGGGCAGCCGTCCAGTTGCGTCCGGACTACTTGGAGGCCTACTACACTCTCGGGGTAGCGCTGTATGCAGGACTGGGCCGGAGAGAAGAGGCCGCCAGGCTCCTGGAACAGGCAATTGAAAGGGATTCCTCACAGGCTGAGATCTGCGAGCTACTGGGAGCGGTCTATCTGAGTCTCAACCAGCCGGAGAGGACCATCCCCGTGCTGGAGCGGGCTGTGGTCCTGGATTCTGGCGCGTGGGAAAGTTACAACCGGCTGGGGGTAGCGCACCTGCGCCGCGGGAACATCCAGGCCGCCACCGCTGCCTTTCAGGGCGCTATTAGGGCGGCTCCGTACGCGCCTGTGCCGCACCTGCAACTGGCCCGGATATACGAGAAGCTGGGGCACTGGAAGGCAGCCCGGGGAGAGCGGCTCAGGTTCGAGCAGTTGAGGCCTGTGCAGGACCAGGTGGATACGTATCTGGACAATCTCAAGGAGGCCCCGAATGATGCAAAGCTGCACTACCTCGTCGGGCGGGCGTACGTAAAGCAGAGACGCTATGCCGAAGCCATCGGCTCTTTTGAGCAGGCAATCGAACTTGATCCCGGCTTCGGTGTGGCGCACTACGGCCTAGGCGCGGTGTACCACCACCAGGGGAAACTGGAACAGTCCATCGCAGCCTACGCCCGGGCCTATGGGGCTGACTCGAGCCTGGTCATGGCCCTCAATGATCTGGGCCGAGCCTATCACCAGGCAGGACGTCTGCAGGAAACGGTCGAGGCCTACCAGAAGGCCATCCGCCGGCGGCCGGGCCTCGCCTTGGTCAGCAGCAACCTAGGCGAGGCCTATGCTGCCCAGGGGAAAAGGCAGGAGGCCATGGCCTCCTACAGAACGGCCCTGGAGCTTGATTCGACGCTGGTAGAGACCCGGAACACCCTGGCCCGGCTCTACGCGGTGGAGGGGCGCCTGGAGGAGGCGATCCAGCAGTGGGAGAGGGTCTTGAGGCTGGCCCCCGAGCACCCTACGGCAAGAGCCGGGATGCGACGCGCGCGCGCACGTCTTACCGCCCGTTGAGACCTGCAAAAGGCCCTCTCATCGTTTGCTACAAAGCTCCTGGTGCTCTGTCCACTTTTCCGGACAGCGGTTTGTTCGTCCAGGCAGGTAGTCTAAGAACCCACCCGGCGTGTTCAGGGCTGAAATTTCTCCAGCGAGGCTTCCGCTGCGATTTCCCGCGGGGACAAATAGGTGGCACCTTGAGGCCGTCGCTGGGCCCGGTGCCATACCAGGGCCGCACCCACCAGGGTCAGCAGGCCCATGCACCAGAACATCGGGACAAAGTCGAGCCCGTGCACCAGGACCCCGCCCAAGATCGGGCCGACGACCTTGCCGGCGTTTTTGAGGGTGCCGATCAGGCCCATGCCGGCGCCCAGGTGGCGCGGGTGCACCTGGGTCGATACCAGAGCCACGGTGGAAGGGAAAACCAGGGCCTGGGCCCCCCCAATTAAAAGGGCCAGGGCCACAAAGGGGAAAATACCCTTGGACAGGGTGAGAAGGAAGAGGGCCAGGGCCAGAAGGATCATGCCCAGGGCTATGGTTTGGCAATAACCCAGGTAGTCGCCGAGGCGCCCGCCCGCCGCCCGCAGCATTAGGTGGGCGGCCTCCTGGATGGAGAAGAAGGCCCCGACCAGGACCACGCTGACGCCCAGCGAGAGGGCGTAGAGAGGGAGAAAAGTACGGGCGGCATACAGGGCGACGAACAGGGTGAATTCAAGGCCGCCAGCCAGGTAGATAGAAGGGGTGCGGGCCCCGGATTCCAGGGCCTCGGCGATCTGGCGGCGGAGGGGAGGGCGGTCCAGTCTGGCGGCGGGCGCTGTCAGCAGCAGAGTTGGCACTAGGGCCAGCGTGCTCAGCAGCCCGATGAGGGTGAAGACCTCGACCGGATCCATGTCCAGCAGCAGCCAGCCGGCCACGGCCGGTCCTACGATGTACCCGCCGTGGCGACCCATGCCGAAATAACCCAGTCTTTCAGCGCGCCCCTGCCGGCTCTGCTCGGCCACGAAGGCCAGGCTTACCGGGCCGTAGATGGCGGTGGCCAGGCCGTGGACAAGCCGCAGGGCAAAGAGTTGGTCCGGGGTCTGGACCAAACCGTAGAGAAAGGGCACCCCGATAAAAAAACCCGTGCCCGCCAGCAGCCACCAGCGCCGCCCCCAGCGGTCGGAGAGCAGACCGAAGGTCGGCTTGAGCACCAGGCCGGTCAGGGTCGAAACCGAGACGATCAACCCCAGGATGATATCGGTGGCGCCCAGGCCGGCGGCAAAGATGGGCAGGAGGGGGGTCTTGCCCATCTGGTAGCCGGAGCGGACGATGAAGTCGGCCAGGGTGATGTTGACTAGATTGGAGGAGCCCTTCATGGTCTAGGTGGCGATCGGAGGTAGATCGGCCTGGCGGATCTGCTGGTTGAAGTCTGCCACATCTTTTTCGATCAGCGCTTCCAACTCGCCCAGACGCCCGTCGAGCTGGGCCGCAAGATGCTCGAAGACATCGTAGGCCTGTTGCGGCGGGGCCGCATCGGCGACGTCGACCACACTGGTCAGCCCGGCCAGCTTGGCGTTGAGGCGGCTGGGGTGGCGGATCCGGTCGGCCGGCGACTCTTCCCCGGTCTGGATCAGTTCGTTTTCGATGGCCAGCAGTTTTTCCCCCAGGGCCTTTGCCGCCTCGATGACGGTGGCATCGGTCTGGTCGGTGCGGCCCTCCCACTCCTTCACCTGGTAGCGGATCCGGCGGATGCGGTTGATGGCTTGATTGGCCTCGGACAGCCTGGCGTGGATCCGGCGCCACAACTCGAACTGGGCGTCCAGGTCTTCCTGCGAGGCCTGTACCCGCGGGTCCTTGCGAATTTCGAAGGACTGGGTCCATTCCTCCTCGCCCAGCACCAGCCGCACCTGGTACTGACCCGGAGGGGCCAGGGGACCGCTCCGGGGGGTATGCGGCTGGGACCGGGGACCATTGAGGGGCTTCTTTTTGGTCTTGTCGGGCAAGACCTTCGGAGCCTCCGGGTGGCGCATATCCCATACAAAGCGGTTCAGGCCCGCCGCGGCGGGTGCGAAGCGGTCTTCCTCGTCCCCGGTGTCGTCCTCGTCCTTTTGGCGGTCGGTATCGTCTTCCTCCGTTTTGCTGGTGAAGACCTTGATCCGTTCGCCCTGGGCGTCCAGGAATTCGAGCCGGATGGGTTCGCCGGGGGTTTGGTTTAAAGTATAGTAGACGATGACGCCCTGCGGTGGGTTTTCCCCGGCGTCCAGCAAGCGGCGGGTGGGCTCGCCCTCGGGGGATTTGTCCTGGTAGAAGGCGGCGTGGGCGCCCAGGCCCAGCATGTAGTTTTTGCCCGGGCCGCGGAAGAGATTGGTGCTCCAGGTCAACCAGCGGCGGTAGGCCGGACAGGGCGCGAAGAGATGGGCGGGCGCCCGGGTCGTCTCTTCCTCAAACCGGCGCAGGGGCGTCAGGTCGTCCAGGATCCAGAACGAACGGCCGTGGGTGCCGGCCACCAGGTCCTCGTCCTTGACGACCAGGTCGTAGATCGGGACCACGGGCAGGTTGGTCTGCAGGCGCTGCCAGCTCGAGCCGTGGTCCAAAGAGATGTAGACCCCGCTCTCCGTGCCCACGTAGAGCAGGCCGGGCCGCACCGGATCCTCGCGCACCACGCGGGTGAATTCGTCCTCGGGGAAGCCGGCGCTGATGTTTTGCCAGGTCTGGCCGTAGTCCCGGGTGCAATACAGGTAGGGACCGTAGTCGTCCAGCTTGTAGCGGGTGGCGGCCACCCAGGCGGTGTCCGGGACGTGCGGCGAGGCCTCGATCTTGCTGATCAGGGTAAGCTCGGGCAGATCCGGCGGGGTGATGTCCTGCCAGGTCCGGCCCCCGTTCCTGGAGATGTGGATCAGGCCGTCGTCGCTGCCGGCCCACAACACCCCCGGCTCGTGGGGGGACTCGACAAAGGCGTAGACCGTGCCGTAGCCTTCGGCACCGGTGTTGTCGTGGGTGATGGGGCCGCCCGAAACACCGAGGGTGCTCGGGTCGTTGCGGGTCAGGTCCGGGCTGATGGCTTCCCAGCTGTTGCCCTCGTCGGTCGAGCGGAAGATCAGGTTGCCGGCCGCGTAGAGCACCTGCGAATCGTGCGGCGAAAAGGCGATGGGGAAGGTCCAGGAAAAGCGGTACTTGAGGTCGTTGGGGGCCCAACCGGAGCTTTCTTCCGGCCACACATTGACCAGGCGGATCTGGCGGGTGCGGTGGTCGTAGCGCTGCAGCACGCCATTGCCCCCCGGCGAACTGCCGATGGCGCCGATATAGGCGATGTCGGGGTCCTGGGGGTGCACCGCGATGTCGCCGCTCTCGCCGGTGCCCACCGGGTAGCAGTGGCTCCAGGGGATGCCCCCGTACTCGGTGGCGCTGGGCACGGTGATGCTGGAGTTGTCCTGCTGGGTGGCGTAGACCTGGTAGGGAAAGCGGGTGTCCGTGGTTACGCGGTAGAACTGGGAGGTGGGCTGGTTGTAGATGGTGGACCAGGTCTGGCCGCCGTTGAAGGAGACGCAGGCCCCGCCGTCGTTGCCCTCGATCATGCGCCCAGGATCGCGCGGGTCAATCCACAGGTCGTGGTTGTCGCCGTGGGGCGTGGTGATCTCGGTGAAGGTGCGCCCCCCGTCGGTGGATTTCCACATCTTGAGGTTGGTGACGTACACGGTTTCGGGGTCCTGGGGATCGGCAAAGATGTGGCAGTAGTAGAAGGGGCGCTGGTAGAGGTCGCGGTGGTCGGTCAGCAACTCCCAGGTGTCGCCCCCGTCGTCCGAGCGGAACACCCCGCCCTGCTCGGCTTCGACGATGGCCCAGACCCGGCCGGGTTGGGCCGGGGAGGCAGTCACCCCGATCTTGCCCTTGAGGCCTTTGGGC
Source organism: Candidatus Latescibacterota bacterium (assembly GCA_965219385.1). Classification (GTDB taxonomy): domain Bacteria; phylum Latescibacterota; class UBA2968; order UBA8231; family UBA8231; genus CBDCNM01. The sequence goes on from CBDCNM010000002.1 coordinate 1,659,482, forward strand.
AGCTCGGCTTTGTCGGTGAGGTCTTCCCAGGTATCGCCCCCGTCCCGGGTGCGGTAGAGGCCGCTGTCGGGCCCGCCGCTGGAAAAGGTCCAGAAGTTGCGGTAGGCCTCCCAGATCGAAGCGTAGAGGATGCGGGGGTTGTCCGGGTCCATGGTCAGGTCCACGGCCCCGGCCTTGTCGCTGCGAAACAGCACTTTTCCCCAGGTCTGGCCGCCGTCTTTGGAGCGGAACACCCCGCGCTCCGGGTTGGGGCCGTAGAGGTGGCCCAGGGCCGCCACGTAGACCCGGTCGGGATCCTGGGGATGGATGCGGATCTCGCCGATGTGGCGGGTGTCTTTGAGGCCGGCGTGGCTCCAGGTCCGGCCGCCGTCGGTGGTTTTGTAGACTCCGTCGCCGGAGGTGACGTCGAGGCGGATATTGGTTTCGCCGGTGCCGGCGTAGAGGACATTGGGGTCGGACTCGGACACGGCGATGGCGCCGATGGCGGCGGAGTTGAAGTAGCCGTCCGAGATGTTTTCCCAGTAGGTGCCCCCGTCGGTGGTTTTCCACACCCCGCCGCCGCAGGCGCCGAAGTAGAAGACCATGCTTTCGGTGGGGTGTCCGGCCACGGCCGCGACCCGGCCGCCGCGCGGCGGGCCGATGCAGCGCCATTTGAGTCCCTGCAGCAGGGTGGGATCTGATTGTGATGCGTCCATGGGTGAGCTCCGTTTAAGTTGTCGGTAGGTACATTGGTAATTCGATTTTCAATCCTCTTTCAAAAAGTCGTGCAGGATTTCGCCGTAGCCTTCGGTGAAGTCCTGCTCTAGGTAATGGGCCCCGTAGTATTCCAGGGGGGTAAAGTCGGACAGATCGTAAATGGGGGACGGATTGAATTGCACCACCCCGTCCCCCTGGCGGCACACGTGGACGGTGCTGTCGTAGCTTATGTGATCGCCCCCGATCAGCTGTAGGACGTCGAGCCCTTTGCCATCCACCCTGGGGATGGCCTTGAGGCGCCAGGCGGGCTGCAGGCTGGGCATGTCCTCGGGTTGGGCCTCCCGGTGCATGGTCGAGCGGATGCTCAGTACCGAGGTGCCGGCCAGCAGGGTGTCGGTGTAGATCACCCTTTCGTCCATCTCCACCCTCATATCGGCGTAGACCTTGGGGGTGCCGTAAATCTCCCGGCCGGCCGGGATGCTGCCGCGGGAATTGAGGAACACCACCGGGGCAAAAAAGCCCTCCTGGCCCTTGTAGGTGCACTTCACCGTCAGCACGCTCTCCTCGAACTTGCCGTAGTTGGCCGACCAGGGGATGGCCAGGCCAATGGCCGCGCAAAAGCCGTCTTCCGCAGGTTCGAAGCACTCCGGCAGCACCCGGTCGATGGCCGCCACGTCAGCGCGGAAGTACACGAAGTGGAAGCGCCCGTTGCGGTAGCGCGCCGGGGGCATGGGGTAATAGGGCGAAAAAGCGGGCATGTTGGCGATTTGGTCCAGGGGGATGCTCATGGATCTACTCCTTGGGGGCGAGTGGGCGGCCGGATTACCGGGAATTCGTCGCCGGCCATGTGTAGGATCAGCCGCAGCACATTGCTCCTCTCAGACTTCGAGAGCGTAGAGCCGGTTCTGGGCTTCCACGGTCAGGCGTTGCGAGTAGTGGTACACCTGGCCGATCTGGCGGCCCTCGGCGCCGCTTGCGCGGATCGGGGTGGGCGCCTCGATGACAAAGTCGGCGAAGTGCGGCGCATTGAAGGCGACAAAGGCGAGCGCGAGGCACTCCACCCTGCGCTGGCAGGGTTTATCCAGATCGGGGAAGGCCACAGGGCCGGAATCGACCTGGTAGATCTGGTTTTCCTGATGGGTGTTCACGGTCTTGACCGGGTATTCGATGATGGCGCCCAGTCCGGTCTGGGGGTTCCGGATCTCGGTCTGGGCCACGATGGGCCGGAAGGCGTAGGTCGCCTGAAAGACGGCCTCGTGGGTGGTGAGTTCGGCGCAGGAGGCCGCCTCGATCAGGTGGTACTCCTGGCCGCCCCACAATTCCTCGCTCGGGAGGTATTCCCGGTAGTTCTCGTTGAGGTAGGCCTTGCGGCGGAAAACGACGCTGTGGTGCGGGCCGAAGATGGGCAGGAAGTCGTAGTTGTCCTGGTGGAACAGGTCCTTTTCGGCAAAGGTGTGCTCGCTCTTGCAGGAGCCGGCCTGGATATAGTCCTGGCTGGCGCCGGTTTTTTCGTCGATGAGGCGGGTCCGGGACTCGACCCAGAACCGCACCTGGTTGGCCGGCGCCTTGCCGAGCAGAAACGAACGTCCGTAGTCGAGTGGTCGCATGGGATCTTACTCCCAGATGGGCCAGTCTTGTGCCTGGAGCTGCTTCCAGATGCGGTCGAATTCCTCGCTGCCGTCGTCCTCGCGCTCGTCCAGGCGGATGCCCGCGGCAAAGGCCTCGTCCACCCCCTGTTTCATCAGGCCCTCGGCCTGCTGCAGGTTGCGGTAGTAGTGCTTGACGCCGCCGGGCAGACTGACCACCGAGAAGAAGCGGGGCCACTCCGGCTCCGGGGTATCGCTGTAGCGTTTCACCGCGTCCTCGTCCAGCTCCACGCCCAACCCCGGCCCCGCGGGCACCTTCATGAAGCCGCGCTGGACCGGGTGCGGCTCGACGATCAGATCGTCTTCGTAGGCGTGGCTGGTGGTCACGGCCGGCAGGGTGGCGGTGTGCATCACCGCGCCCAGCTGGCAGGCAAAGGCCGCGGTAATGCCGCTGCCCACGTACTGCAGCAGGATGGGGGTGTTGGCCGCGGCAAAGGCCCAGGAGGCGGCCAGGGCGTTTCGGATGTTCTCGTGGCTGCACAGGGCCCCGTCAAAGTCCCCGGCGCGCAGCCCGAGCCAGGGGCCCGAGGGCTGGCGCGAGGCCCCGTCGAAGATCGTGCCCACTCCGTGCAGGTAAAAGGGGATGCGGATCTCCTGGTGCAGGCGGCGCCAGCCCTCGATATCATAGGCGAAGATGGGCTCTTCCAGGCCCTTGACCACGGGGATCTTCTCCAGCTCCCGCAGGATGGGCAGGGCCCTTTCCACGTTGACCAGGGAGCCGTTGAAATCGTATTCCACGCGAAAGTCGGGCGGGGCCACTTCCTGGATGGCGTGCGACTGCTCGACCACGTCGTAGAAGGCCCGGGCCTTGCACTTGAGGCCGCGGTAGCCGCGCTCGGCGGCGACCTGGACTTCGGCGGCCGAGTCCTCGGGCGACATGCAAGGCATCCACCAGCCCATGCTGACCCACTGGCGTCGCTGCTGCCCCATCACCTTCCAGGCCGGGACCCCCAGGTGCTTGCCCATCAGGTCGTAGCAGGCCATGTCCAGGTTGAAGGGGCCGGTGCTCATGGTGTGGTCGAAGGGGTCGGTACCCAGGTAGGGGTTCAGCAGCTCCTGCTCGAAAGGCGGGCCCGGGTTCTCGCCCAGGCCCACCAGGCCGACGTCGGTGTGAAATCTGTACACCGTGTGCCCTTCTTCCATGGCGAAGTGGTAGTATTGTTTGCGGATGCGTTCCTCGTAGGGCAGGCGCAGGGGCAAGACTTCGATGTCGGTGATTTTCATATCGGTGTTCTCCGGTTTATTTGATGGGTGTAAGGCTGCAAAGAATTTGTATCATTCGGGAGGAGTCGTCCAGGATTTTTTGTCTTGCTCACCCTTTGATCGCGCCAAAGGTCACGGGATCACAGCCGCGGATCCACCGGCTCGCTCTCCAGGGCCAGGACGCCGAAGACGCACTCGTGGACCCGGCGCAGGGGCTCGTGGCGGACGAAGCGTTCCAGGGCTTCGATCCCCAGGGCGAATTCGCGCAGGGCCAGGGAGCGCTTGGCCTTCAGGCTGCGCCGGCGCAGCTGCTCGAGCCGTTCCGGAAGGGTGTACTCGGGACCGTAGATGAGGCGCAGGTACTCGCGGCCCCGGCACTTGGTCGCCGGTTGCACCAGGCCGCGCCGGCCCGTGGCGACGAAGTCGAGGGGCTTGACCACCATGCCCTCGCCGCCGCGCCCGGTCATCTCTTCCCACCAGTTCGCGCCGGCCTTTTGGCTGTCCTCGGCGGTGGTGTCCACGGCCTGGCAGGCCGTCGCGCGCATAAGTTCGGACTCGGCGGCGCAGAGCCTTCCCAGCATTTCCATGTGCCAGAGGTGGCTCTTGTCGTGGTGCACCGCGCCCTCGCTCGCCAGCAGGTGGAAAGGTGCCAGTTTGAGATCGTCTACGGAGCGGACGGGCCAGCAGTAGTGGCGATAGGCACGGATATAGCGTTCGACCAGGTGCGCACGGGTTTGCCAGCTTTCCAGTAAAGAGCCCACCTCGGCGCCCCTGGCCGCGGCCTCTTCCAGGGCTGTGACGGCCGCCCGCAGCGAGGTCCTGGCCGCGGCGCCCACGGCGGCGTACTGGTCCTGTAGCAATTGCTGTGCCTTGGCCGACCAGGGCATCAACTCGCAATCCAGCACCATCCAGGAGGTATCCAGCTCGTCCCACAGGCCGGCCCGGGCGCTGGCGGCGCCCACGCACCCCAGGAATTCGGTCTCCACGGCCTGCTCTGCAAAAAAGCGCCGGCCCGTGCGGGTGTAGCACATGCCCACACCGCCGTCCGGCACGCCAAAGCGCTCCCGGGCGCTGTGCTCGTCCCGGCAAAGGACGACCACGGCCCGCGAGCCCATGTGTTTCTCCTGACACACCACCTGGTCCACGCCGTTGCCGCGGTAGTAGGCAAAGGCCTCGTCCGGGTGCTCCAGCACATCCAGCCGGACGCTGGTCTCGCCCGGGGCCATGGTCGGGGGCAGGTAGATCAGCCATTTCGGCTCCACGGCAAAGCGGCTGATTGCTTCCAGGGCGGCCGCGGCGTTTCCCTCGCGGATGGTGATGCGCGGCTGCAGAGAGGTGTCGATGATGCGCTTGCCCGAGACATCGGCGATGTCGAGCACGTCGTCGTGTTCCTGCTGGGCCGACAGGACGGGGGCCGGCTCTTCCTGGTCCAGAAAGGGCCGCACCGGGTCGGCGTATGCCCGGGACGCCGGAACCGATAGCAGTTCGTTTTCGGGGTAGCGCAGCGCGGTCAGGCTGCCGCCGAAGGCACAGCCGGTGTCGATGTTGATGGTGCGGTTGAGCCACTCGGCCGCAGGCACGGGGGTGTGGCCGTAAACCACGGTGGCGTTCCCCCTGTACTCCGCGGCCCAGTCGTGGCGCACGGGCCGGCCGAATTCGTCGGTTTCGCCCGTGGTCTCGCCGAAGAGGGCGAACTGGCGCACCGCGCCGGAGGCGCGTCCGGCCAGCTCTTGCTTCATGCCGGCGTGGGCCACGAGCAGGCGACCGTCGTCCAGCACGTAGTGACTGACGAGGCCGTCGATGAAGTCTTGCACCCGCTTCTTAAACTCCGGAGGGTGGCTGGCCAGCTGGACGAGCGAAGCGGCGAGGCCGTGGGTGGGCTGGACCTTTTTGCCCTGCAGGGCGCGCCGCAGACGGATGTCGTGGTTGCCGGGCACGCACAGGGCCTTGCCCTCCTCGACCATGGCCAGCACCAGTGCCAGCACCTGCGGGGTCGCCGGGCCGCGGTCCACCAGATCGCCCAGGAACACGGCTTTGCGGCCGACCGGGGGTGTGACCCGGGTGCCGGCGACGGTGTAGCCCAGTTTATCCAGGAGTTGCACGAGTTCGTCGAAGCACCCGTGTACATCGCCGATGAGGTCGAAGGGGCCGCTTTCGTCGCGCCGGTCGGGCCACAGCTTTTCGCGCTCGATGCGGACGCCGGCCGCGTCTTGTTCCGAGCGCAGCACGTATATCCTTCTGAAGCCCTCGCGTTTCAAGGTTTTGAGCGAGCGCCGCAGTTGCTGGCAGTGCTGCCCGATGACGTGCTCACCCAGGCTGCGGTCGGTCCTCTCTTTGTTGCGCTGGCGGCAGACCTGCTCCGGCAGGTCCAGAACGAGGGCGACCGGGAGGGCGTGATGGGCTCGGGCCAGCTCCACTAGGGGCTTGCGCGCAAAGGCCTGGACATTGGTAGCGTCCACCACCGTCAGTTTCATGCTGGCGAGGCGTTTGGCGGCGATGTAGTGCAGGGCCTCGAAGGCGTCGTCGGTGGACTCCAGGCTGTTCTCGTCGTCGGAAACCAGGCCGCGGAAAAAGTCCGAAGACAGGGTTTCGGTCGCCAGGAAGTGCTGGCGCGCAAAGGTGGACTTGCCGGAACCGGAGGCGCCGATCAGGACCACGAGGGAGAATTCGGGCAGGACGATGTTCACGGTTTTTCCACCATTTTAAAAACCCCCATCTGCGATGGTGAACCCACCTGCGGGTCTTCGGGACCGATGGGCAGGAAGTGGACCTGGTAGGCAAAGCGGACGGCAATGCCGCGGGCCCACTCCTGGAACTGGCCCCGGGTCCACTCGAAGCGATGGTCCTGGTGGCGGAAACGACCGGCCGGCAGGGATGCCCAGCGCGAGTTGTACTCGGCGTTGGGGGTGGTGATGACCACGGTTTGGGGTCGGGCGAACTCGAAGAGAACCCGTTCGCAGGCCGCCAGCCGGGGCGGGTCCAGGTGTTCGATCACCTCCATGGCGACGGCGGCCTCGTACCCGGAGAGCCGGGGATCGCGGTAGAGCAGGGATCCGTGCAGCAACTGGATGCGGTTTCGTTGTATGGAAGGCAGGCGCTCGAGCTGCAGGCGGCGAGCCGCCGTCTCGAGGACGCGGTGCGAGACATCCATGCCCAGTATTTCTTCGAACTGAGGTCTTTGCAGCAGGCCCTGCAGGAGACGGCCCGGGCCGCAGCCCAGGTCGAGGACGCGCCGGGCACCGCTGTCCTCGAGCACCGACAACACCCCGGCCAGGCGCTGCTGGTTCAGACTCACCTCCGCTTCGATGTCTTCTTCCTTGGCGTCGTGCCGAATCATCAATTGGTCCGGCTCCGGAGTATCCTCCCCCAGCAGGCGGGAGAGGGCCTCCTGCTTCAGGCTTTGCTGGTGTTTTAGATAGCGTTCGGTGATCAGGTCGCGCTGCGGGTGAGAGGCCAGCCAGCCCTGGCCGTGGCGCATCAGCTTGTCGATTTCCTCTTGGTCCACAAAGTAGTGCTTCTCGCCGTCCAGAACGGGCACCAGCACATAGAGGTGGTTGAGCAGGTCTTTGAGCGGCACAGTGGCGTCGAGCGCAAAGGTGTGGTAAGGGCTCTGGCCCCACTCCGGGAAGGTCGAGTCGAGGGGATGTTGCCGGGCCAGGAGTTGATAGCCGAGGGGCTCGAACAAGGCCCTGAGGAATTGCTCGCCGTCCTGGCAGGGCAATACGCTGATCCCGGCCTCGAGCGGCACAGGGGTCTGTGCCAGTTCGGGGCGCTCCTTGCACCGGCCTGCCAGAGCCGAACCGTAGACCCGCGCCAGGGCCACGCTGAGAAAGGACGAGGCCACATAGGGCCGGTCGTTGACGTACTGGCCCAGGGCAAAGTCCGGGGTCCCGCCGCGGATCAGCCCGACGGGATCGATGTCCAGCAACAGGGCGGCGGTGCAACGCTGGATGGTGGCTTCCGGGTAGAACACATGCGCCCGGCCGAACTTCAGATCGAATGCCTGGGTGCGCTGCGGATGCTTGTGCAGCAGATAGCCCAGATCGGTCGCCGGCTGGTGGGTGGTGGTGATGGTCAGAAGCATGGTCTTGCTACCTCTTTCCCGGACGCGGTATAATAGATATTATCAGTACTTCACGAAATACCGCAAATATCTGGACCTCAAGGCCGGGAGGGGGTTTTGAGACGGCTTCTAAGCTCGATTTTATCCAAACGCGCATGGCAGGAGGCCGGTATCCTCCGTACTGTTGATGGTATCCAAGCATCGACAGCCCAGGAGAAACCGATGAGCCCCCTGCCGAAGGATATAATAACGATTTTGTCGCCCTTTGCCCCCCTTTTTTCGAGCCGCGTTTGGCCGCAGGCTCAGACGCTGTTGGTCGGGGCGCTGTTAGCCCCGGGTAAACGCACGGTCAGCGCCGTGTTGGAGGTGTTGGGCTTGAGCCAACAGCCTACCTTTCAAACCTACCACCGGATCCTCAACCGCTGTGTGTGGTCGCCCCTGGCCGGCAGTAAGCTACTCCTCCAGGCGTTGGTGGCCGCCTTTGCCCCCCACGGGCCCCTGGTCCTGGGCCTGGATGAGACCATCGAGCGGCGCCGGGGCGCCCAGATTGGGGCCCGAGGCATCTACCGGGATCCCGTCCGCTCGAGTGGGCCCCACCTGGTCAAGGCTAGCGGCTTGCGCTGGCTGTCGTTGATGCTGGTAGCGCCTATCCCTTGGGCGGATCGAAGTTGGGCCTTACCCTTTATGAGTGTGCTGTGTCCGTCGGCCCGCTACTATACTCAGCGCCAGCGCACCCCCCTCACCCTGTTGCAACGGGGGCAGACTATGCTCAAGCTGGTAGCGCGCTGGCTGCCCACCCGCCGGCTGGTCGTGGTCGCCGATAGCACCTTCTCCGCCTTGGCCTTTCTCGACGCGGTTCGGCCCCACGTGGGGCTGATTACCCGCTTGCGGTTGGATGCGGCCCTGTATGACCCACCACCAACCCGCACGCCGCACACGCGGGGACGCCCCCGCGGCAAAGGCGCCCGGCAGCCCACCCTCCAGCAGCACCTGAACGATCCGACTACCCCTTGGCACCCCCTCACCCTGGACCGGTGGTATGCCGCCGGCCCCTATACAGTGGAAACCTACAGCCAAACGGCGCTGTGGTATCACACTGGCTTGCCCGCCGTGCCCCTCCGCTGGCTGCTGATCCGAGACCCGGCCGGCCGCTTCGCGCCCCAAGCCTTGCTCTCGACCGATGTGCGTCTGTCCCCTCGGCAAATGCTGACCTATTTTCTCCAACGCTGGTCGGTAGAAACTACCTTTGAGGAAGCCCGCGCCCATCTGGGCATGGAAACCCAACGCCAATGGAATGAGCGGGCCATTGCCCGGACCACGCCGGTCATCTTGGCCTTGTTTAGTCTGGTCGCCCTCATCGCCAATCGGCTGGCCCCCAAAAGCGCCTCCCCCTGCCATGCCACGGCCTGGTATGGCAAACGAAAACCCACCTTTTCCGATGCCGTGGCCTGGGTCCGACAACGGCTCTGGCAGGCTTTTTCCAACCTGCCCAACCAACACGACCTGATAAAAATCCCTCGAAGCCTACTCAACCGCTTGATACACACCGTCTCGTACGCTACATAAATGGATAAAGTCGAGCTAAGGAAAGACAGGAGAACCTTGCCTTGAAAAGCCAAGCGCACAAATTCTTCGACGAAAACGGCTATTACCTGGCGCGGGGCGTCTATTCGGCGCAGGAGATCGGTCGGCTCGAAGAGGAGTTCGACCGCATCGTGCACCAGATCAGGCAGAGCGGCGCGCCTTATTCGGGCCCCAACGCGGCAGAGGACAACGGCATCATATCGACGACCAACGTCCAGAAATACTCGGCTCTTTGGCTGACGCAGGGGCTGCTGCACAAGGGGTTTCTCGACACCGCGGAACAGTTCATCGGGGCCGACATCGTCCTGCAGCGTTCGAGCCTCTACGAGAAGAGGAAATCGAACCTCGTCGGCCCCTTCCGCATGCACCAGGACTGGATATACGGGCCGACGCGGAAGGACACCATGGTTTCGGGGATGATCCACCTCGGGAGGACCACGGCGCCGATGGGCGCCCTGCGCGTCTACCCGGGCACGCACCGCACGCGGATGGAGAATTCCAGGGCCGACGATGCCAGCGCCGCCTTCCACCAGCGGTTCCCGCTCGAACAGGCGACGGTGCTCGAGGCGGAGGCCGGCGACGTTCTCTTCTTCCACTATTGTCTCGTGCACGGTTCGATGTCCAACGAAACCGAAGAACCGAGGAAGGTGGTGCACGTGAGGATGTTCTCCGGCCGGGACTGCCGGGAGAACGCGGGCCAGCCCATCGAAAACCTCGTGCTGCGCGGCTGGAATTTTCACGCCAACGCCTCCACTACGCGGTAAGAGACACAGGTAGACCAAGCGCGGCTATGGTCGTCCTCCTCCTTGCCGATCTTCACTTAGGGGGCAGTTCGACGATTTCGAACCAGTAATTGCCCAGACCCTTCATCACCTCGATCAGAGATTCAAAACTCACGGGCTTGACCACGAATCCGTTTACGCCCAGATCGTAGGTGCGCAGGATATCCTCCTCGGCCTTTGAAGTGGTCAGCACCACGACCGGGATCCGCCGCAGATTGGGATCACTCTTGATCTCCGCCAGGGCCTCGCGCCCGTCTTTTTTGGGCATGTTCAGGTCCAGCAGAATCACGCTCGGATGGGGGGCCTGATCCATTCCGGCGTACGGGCCCTGGTGGCGCAAGAAATCCAGTAGCTCCTCGCCGTCTTTGGCGAAATGCAAGTCGTTGGCCAGGCGGGCCTCGTGGAGCGCATCCTCGATCAGCAGGCGGTCGTCGGCATCGTCGTCGGCCACCACGATCTTAATCGAAGTTCCTTTTTCTGGCATGTTGGCTGTTCTTCTGTGAACTGTATTAATGGAATGGAGAGCATATGAACCTCGACTAGCAATTAGAAGCCTTCTTACGTAAAAGTATAAGAAGGAAGATAAGCCCGCGCTACAGGCTCACCGCTCATCCGCTGCGCCGCCGCAGGCACTTTGAACCGAACTCCAACCTTCCTGGGCGCCAAGCAAGGGGATCGTGCAGGTGCGGACCCAGGCCCACAAAACTTTCGGCTTCTACACCCTGCGAACGTCCTGCTGTTGACCTGGAGCGCCATGGGCCTATTATATAAATGGGCCTTGGGGGCCGGGAATTCCGGCCTGGCTTTCGAAAAATTATTTGACTAGTCTCCAGAGAAAGGATGGAAGATGGAACCCAGGATCAGCGTGCGGAGTGGCAAAATTTCGGATAAAACCAAGGCACATATAAAGAAAGCCTGTGCCAAGCTAGGCCGTTTTTACGATCGAGTCATAGACTGCGAAGTGATTCTGGGAGAGCAAAAGCAGGGCAAAGAAGTCGAATTCATCCTCAAGGTGCCGCACCAGATCCTGACCGCTTCGAGTGTGGATGAAAACCTCTTCAAGGCCATTGACGAAGTCGAGAAGCGGGTGGAAGCCCAGTTGAAAAAATACCACGACAAGAAGGTCGAGCACCGCTCGTGATCGTCGGAATTCTCAAGGAGACCTTTCCAGGAGAAAGGCGAGTCGCCCTCATTCCCGAGGTTTTGTCTGCCCTGACGGCCAAGGGTATTGAAATCCTGGTGGAGGCCGGGGCTGGGGAGGCCGCCGGGATCGCGGATCAGGGGTACCGGGATAAGGGTGCTCAAATCGCCGCCTCGCGCGGGGATGTGTTTTCCGCGGCGGGCGCCATCCTCCAGGTGCGCACCCTCGGCGCCAATCCAGAGGCCGGTCGCGCCGATCTGGAACTGCTGCGTCCTGGCCAGATCCTGGTCGGTTTTGCCGAACCATTCACCGCCCTGGAGGAGACGCGGGCAGTGGCCGAGGGGGAAGCAACCCTCCTGGCCATGGAACTCATACCGCGGATCACCCGGGCCCAGAGCATGGACGCCCTCTCTTCCATGGCCACCATCGCCGGGTACAAGGCGGTCCTGCTGGCGGCGGGACAGTTGCCCAGGATGTTTCCCCTGCTCATGACCGCGGCCGGCATCCTCACTCCGGCCCGGGTGCTGGTCATCGGTGCGGGTGTGGCCGGGTTGCAGGCCATTGCCACGGCCCGGCGCCTGGGCGCCGTGGTGGAAGCCTACGATCTGCGCCCCGCGGTCGGGGAACAGGTCGAGAGTCTGGGCGCCCGTTTCGTGGAGCTGGACCTGGAGGTGGACGCGGCCGAGGATGCGGGGGGATATGCCCGGGCCCAGGACGAAGACTTCTACCGCCGCCAGCAGGAAGCCATGGGCCAGGTGGTGGCGGGTTTCGATGTGGTGATCACCACCGCGGCGGTGCCGGGCAAGAAGGCGCCGGTGCTGCTCACCGGGGAGATGGTGGAGGGCATGGCCCCTGGTTCGCTCATCGTGGACCTGGCGGCCGAGCGCGGGGGCAACTGCGCACTCACCCGTCCGGGCGAGACCACGGTGGAGCATGGGGTGCAGATCCTCGGACCCCTCAATATACCGAGCACCATACCCTATCACGCCAGCCAGATGTACGGACACAATATCGCGGCCTTTTTTGCCCACCTGGCCGGGGAGGGCGAACCGTGGCTCGATCCGGAGGACGAAATCACCCGCGCCACCCTGGTGGCGCACGCAGGACAAATCGTCCACCCCCAGGTGCTCGAACTCATCCATCCTGCCGCTGCTCCGGCAGGGTAAGGAGGAAGTGTGGAGACGTTTGTTGTCGCTCTGACGATTTTTGTGCTCGCCGCCTTCGTGGGGTTTGAAGTCATCACCAAGATCCCCCCCACCCTGCACACCCCGCTGATGTCGGGGTCCAACGCCATTTCCGGCATCACCCTGATCGGCGCCCTGCTGGCGGCCGGTTCGCAGCACACCACCCTCACCACCTGGCTGGGGTTTGCCGCCGTGGTCTTTGCCTCCGTCAACGTGGTGGGCGGCTTCCTGGTCACCCACCGCATGTTGGGAATGTTCAAGAGGCGGGATTGAGGCATGAGCGGCGCCCTGATCAACCTAGCCTATATGATCGCCTCGGTCCTGTTCATCCTGGGGCTCAAGGGGCTCACGCACCCGCGCACGGCCGTGCGCGGCAACCTCCTGGGGGCTCTGGGGATGCTGCTGGCGGTGGTGGTCACCCTCCTGGATCAGCGCATTCTCAGCTTCGAGATCATCCTGGCCGGGGTGGTGCTCGGAGCCCTGGTCGGCCTGGTCCTGGCGCTCAAGATCCAGATGACCGCCATGCCCCAGCTCGTGGCCCTGTTCAATGGCTTCGGTGGCGGGGCTTCGGTCTTGGTGGCCGGCGCCGCCCTGGCCGAAAGCAGCCTCCTCAGCGGCCGGGTTCTCTCGGCCCAGTTCCTGGTGGCCACGGCCGCTTCCGGTCTGATCGGCGCCGTCACCTTCTGGGGCAGCTTGGTGGCCTTTGCCAAATTGCAGGAACTGGTCTCCGGGAGTCCTTTCCTTGTGCCCGGCCACCACCTGCTCAATATCCTGCTGACGCTCGCCAGCCTGGCTCTGGGGGTGTGGGCCGTGGTCGAACCGGGTTCCATCGAGGTGTTCTGGATCATGGTAGCCGCCGCCGCCCTGCTGGGGGTCTTGCTGGTGGTGGCCATCGGCGGGGCGGATATGCCGGTGGCCATCGCCTTTCTGAACTCCTGCTCGGGACTGGCAGCAGCGGCTACCGGGTTCGTCCTGGAGAACAATGTCCTGATCGTCGCCGGCACCCTGGTGGGGGCCTCCGGACTCATCCTCACCCAGATCATGTGCCGGGCCATGAATCGCTCCCTGGCCAACGTGTTTTTCGGGGGCGTCGGGGCCACGGCGGCGGACAGCGCCGACGAGGTCTACGCCGGCAAGGTCAAATCCACCTCGGCCGAGGAGCTGGCCCTGCTCTTCGACACGGCTCGCCGGGTGGTCATCGTCCCGGGCTACGGCATGGCCGCGGCCCAGGCGCAACACGCGGTGCGCGATCTGACCAATCTGCTCGAAAACCGCGGCGTCGAGGTGGAATTCGCCATCCATCCGGTCGCCGGCCGCATGCCCGGGCACATGAACGTGCTGCTGGCCGAGGCCGGGGTGCCCTACGAGCAGCTCGTGGAAATGGACCGCATCAATCCCACCTTTGAACAGACCGATGTGGCCCTGGTCATCGGGGCCAACGACGTGATCAATCCTCTGGCCCGGGAGGATTCCTCCAGCCCCATAGCCGGCATGCCGATTCTGGATGTGGACAAGGCGCGCACCGTGGTGGTGATCAAGCGCAGCCTGAGCCCTGGCTTCGCCGGGATTGCCAATCCACTCTTTGCCGCCGACAATGTGCTGATGTACTTCGCCAGCGGCAAAGAAGCGGTGCTGGATCTGGTTGCCGCCCTGAAGGAAAATTGAAGAGGCTCGAGGATATGTTCCGCCTGGATAGGGCCGGCACCCATGTTGGAAGGGAGATACGCGCCGGCCTGGCCACCTTCGCGACCATGGCCTATATCATCGTGGTCAACCCGCACATCCTGGCGGCGGCCGGCATGCCCGCGGACGGGGTGATGGCGGCCACCTGTCTGGCGGCGGCCCTGGGCTGTTTTCTGATGGGCGGGCTGACCAATTACCCCTTTGCCCTGGCGCCGGGCATGGGCCTCAATGCCTTTTTCACCTACACCGTGGTCCTGGGGATGGGCCTGTCCTGGCAGGGCGCCCTGGCCGCGGTTTTTATCTCGGGAGCGCTCTTCTTCACCTTGACCCTGTTCCGGGCGCGCCAGGCCATCGTCAACGCCATTCCCGTCAATCTGAAATCCGCCATCAGCGTGGGCATCGGTTTCTTTATCGCCCTGATCGGCCTGAAGAATGCCGGCATCCTCGCATTCAATCCGGGTACGGGGAGTCTGGGGATGGTGACGGCCGACCTGCTGCCCGACGGGGCTTCCTTGAAAACCGTGTACCTGGCTCTCTTCGGCCTGCTGCTCACCGGGGCCCTAGTGGTCCGCAAGGTCACGGCCGCGCTGTTGTGGGGTATCCTGGGGACCTTTCTGGCCGGCATCCCCCTGGGCCTGGTGCAGGCGGACCAGCTGGACTTCGTGGGGTTGCCTTCCGGCCTGGGTCAGACCTTCCTGGCACTGGACTTCGAGGGGGTGTTCGACTACGGGCTGCTGACGGTGATCTTCACCTTTACCTTCGCGGACCTGTTCGATACCACCGGCACCCTGGTGGGACTTTCGAGCAAGGCCGGGATGCTGGATGAACGGGGCCACCTGCCCAGGGCCAACCGGGCCCTGATGGCCGACTCGGTGGCGACCATGGCCGGCGCGGTTCTGGGGACCAGCACCACCACCACCTACATCGAGAGCGCGGCCGGAGTGGCCGAAGGCGGACGCACCGGCCTGACCGCCGTGACGACCGGGACGCTGTTTTTGCTGGCGTTGTTCTTTTTTCCTCTGGTGCACCACATCCCCCCGGCCGCCACGGCGCCGGTGCTGGTGATCGTGGGGATTTTCATGATGGAACCGGTCACCCGCATCGACTTCGGCGATTATCTGGAGGCCATCCCAGCCTTTTTCACCATTGCCATGATGCCCCTGGCGTTCAGCATTGCCGATGGCATCGTCTGCGGGATCCTGGCCCACACCTTCCTGCGGGTCGCGAGCGGGCGGATGCGAGAAATCGGCCTGACCCTGTGGATCCTGAGCGGGCTTTTCGTCCTGCGCTTTTTCCTCGCCTAGAAATTGTTTGGCAATGCACTGGCAGCGGATTCAGAGAGTCCTGCATCCGCCTACCTGACTGTATTGTCTCTTGCAAATGCTCCTCACCGGCTGCCGTTGCGACATCGAGACAGGCCGGCACCTAGAATCATCCTTCACCCGAGAAAAATAGCCTCGTCCGGCCACTCCGCGCTCAGGACCCCCTTTTCCATATTGACCATAGGCAAATAGTTGTGCTCGCGGCGGATTGAGCCCAGAAGGCGGATGGTGCGCAGTTCCATGATGGAGTCCCGGCCGTGGTTTTTCTTGAGCGAGGGGATGATCTTGCCCTGCAGGCTTTCCACCACGTCGCTGTCGGACTCGCCCTCCATCACCAGCACCAGGGCGATGTGGCCATCGATTTCGGCGATGTAGCTGTCGCGGATCAGCTCGCTGAAGACATTGGCCACATTGGGTTCGCTGCGGATTTCCTCGACGATCTGGTTGCGGGTGATGCCCAGCTTGAACTTGATGGTGATCATGTGCTGAGCGTTGAAGCGGGCCGTGCCGTTGGCCTGCATGTCCACCGCGGTATAGTACGAGAGGATTCCCTCCTCTTCGAGGCGGGCCCGCTTGCGGCTGACCGTGCGCACCGGCACGCCGGTCAGGGCGCTGACCCTGTTGTCCGAAAGACGCGGATTGCGAATCAGGGCGCAAATGATCCGCCGCTCCTGCTGGTCGAGTTTTCTCATGGCTTAAATTCCTCCAATAATAATTGAATCATACAAATTTAGGCCATTTATCTCGACTATGCCAGTATAAAATTGCGTTTCCCATGAAAAAAACGTCACTTTTTGATTGACAAAGCAAAGGTATTGCCTATATTATATCTTTCGCCTTGAAAGGCGTGATTCGCTGGGGCGGCGGGTCATTTTTCTTTCTATGAGATCGAGAAAGGCAGCCTTATGGCACATCCCGGGTATCCCCCTAGGCAGGGTCTGTACGATCCCCGCCACGAGCACGAAGCCTGCGGCATCGGCTTCGTGGTCAATACCAAAGGCGCCAAATCCCATCAGATCGTGCGCCAGGCCCTCACGGTGCTGGTGAACCTGGACCACCGCGGCGCCTGCGGCTGCGAGGAAAACACCGGCGATGGCGCCGGTATCCTGATGCAGATCCCCCACAACTTTCTGCACCAGGCCTGTGCGGGTATCAGCATAAACTTGCCCAGCCCGGGTCAGTACGGGGTCGGCATGGTCTTCCTGCCCCCGGTCCGCGAGCAGCGCCACGCCTGCGAGCGGGTCTTCAACCACATCGCCGAGACCGAAGCCCTGGAAGTCCTGGGCTGGCGCAGCGTGCCCACCGACAATTTCTACCTCGGCCAGACCGCCAAAGCCGCCGAGCCCTTCGTGCGCCAGGTCTTCCTCAAGCGCGGCGCCGATCTGGAGGACGACCTGGCCTTCGAGCGCAAGCTCTACCTGGTGCGCCAGCGCGTGACCCATGCCATCGCCCACTCCAGGGCTGAGGGCAGTGCGTTTTTCTACGTGCCCAGTCTGTCCTCCCGGACCCTGATCTACAAAGGCATGCTCACCCCCAGGCAGCTCGAGGACTTCTACCCGGACCTGTCCGATCCGCGCATGGAGACCGGCCTGGCCCTGGTCCATTCGCGCTTCAGCACCAATACCTTTCCCAGCTGGGATCGCTCCCACCCGTATCGCTACCTGATCCACAACGGCGAAATCAACACCCTGCGCGGCAATGAAAACTGGATGTATACCCGCCAGGCCATGCTCCAGTCCGAACTCTTCGGGGAGAATCTCGAAAAGCTCTTTCCCATCATCTTCGAGGACGGCAGCGATTCGGCCAAATTCGACAACTGTCTGGAGTTTCTCTCCCTGGCCGGGCGCTCGGTGCCGCACGCCATCATGATGATGATCCCGGAGCCGTGGGAAAAACACGAGGATATGAGCCCTGCAAAGCGAGCGTTCTACGAGTACCACAGCTGTTTGATGGAGCCGTGGGACGGCCCGGCCTCGATCGCCTTTACCGACGGGATCAGGGTGGGGGCGGTGCTGGACCGCAATGGCCTGCGGCCCTCGCGCTACTACGTGACCAAGGACGATATGGTGATCATGGCCTCCGAGGTGGGGGTGCTGGAGGTGGAGCCCGAGCGCGTGCTGCACAAGAACCGGCTGCAACCCGGGCGGATGTTCCTGGTGGATACCGAGCAGGGCCGCATCATCAGCGACGAAGAACTCAAGCAGCAGATGGCCGCCGAGCACCCCTACCGCGAGTGGCTGGACCGCTACCTGGTGAAGTTCGAGGATCTGCCGGCGGTGTCCCGTGAGCGGCCGCAGCGGGACCACGAAGAGGTCCTGCACCGCCAGCAGGTCTTCGGCTACACCTTCGAGGATCTGCGCGTCAATGTCGGCCCGATGGCCCGGGATGGGATCCAGCCCATCGGCTCCATGGGCAACGACGCGGCCCTGGCCGTGCTCTCCGACCAGCCGCAGTTGCTCTACAACTACTTCAAGCAGCTCTTTGCCCAGGTGACCAACCCGCCCATCGATCCGATCCGCGAGGAGCTCATCACCTCCACGGAGATAAACCTGGGCGCGGAGCGCAACCTGCTCAAACCCGAGCCGGAAAGCTGCCGCCGGATCCGGCTCAAAGACCCGGTCCTCAAAAACGAGGACCTGGAAAAACTGCGCCAGGTGGACCAGCCCGGGTTCAGGGCCGCGACCCTGCCGATCCTGTTTTCGGTGGAGGCGGGCCAGGCCGGGCTGGAGCGGGCCCTGGACGAGCTCTTCGCCGCGGCCGACCGGGCGATCAAGGAGGGCGTCAATATCCTGATCCTCTCGGACCGGGACTTCACCCGGGAGCGCGCCCCCATACCCGCCCTGCTGGCGGTGGCGGGCCTGCACCACCACCTCATCCGCGCCGGCAGTCGCACCCGGGTGAGCCTGGTACTCGAATCCGGAGAGCCGCGCGAGGTGCACCACTTTTGCCTGCTGCTGGGCTACGGGGCCCAGGCCATCAATCCCTACATGGTCTACGAGAGCCTGGACGATATGATCCGCGAGGGCATGCTGACCGAGCTATCCTGCGACCAGGCCATAGCCGGTTATAACAAGGCTGTGGTCAAGGGCGTGGTCAAGGTCATGGCCAAGATGGGCATCTCCACCATTCAGTCGTATTGCGGGGCCCAGATCTTCGAGGCCGTGGGGCTCAACCACAGCCTCGTCGACCGCTACTTCACCTGGACCGATTCGCGCGTCGAAGGCATCGGTCTGGACGCGATTGCCCGCGAGGCCCAGCGGCGCCACCGGCACGCCTTTCCGGAAATTCCGGTCGACGGCCACACCCTCGAGGTGGGAGGCCAGTACCAGTGGCGCCAGGGCAGCGAGCACCACCTCTTCAATCCCCAGACCGTACACAAGCTGCAGCTGGCCGCGCGCACCAACAACTACGCGGTCTACAAGGAATACGCCGAGCTGATCAACGACCAGTCCGAGAAGATGGCCACCCTGCGCAGTCTGCTGGAATTCAAGTACGCCGACGAGCCCGTTCCCCTGGACGAGGTCGAGTCCGTGGAGGCCATTACCCGGCGCTTCAAGAGCGGGGCCATGTCCTACGGTTCGATCAGCAAGGAGGCCCACGAGTACCTGGCCATTGCCATGAACCGGCTCGGGGGCCGCAGCAACACCGGGGAAGGCGGCGAAGATCCGGCCCGCTACGTCCTGGATCCCAACGGGGATTCGCGCAACAGCGCCATCAAGCAGGTGGCCTCTGGGCGCTTCGGGGTCACCAGCCATTACCTGGTCAACGCCCAGGAGTTGCAGATCAAGATGGCCCAGGGTGCCAAGCCGGGCGAGGGCGGCGAATTGCCGGGGCGCAAGGTCTATCCCTGGATCGCCAAGGTGCGTTATTCCACCCCCGGGGTGGGGCTGATCTCGCCGCCGCCGCACCACGACATCTACTCCATCGAGGACTTGGCCCAGTTGATCCACGATCTCAAGAATGCCAACCACCACGCCCGCATCAACGTCAAGCTGGTCGCCGAGGTGGGGGTGGGCACGGTCGCGGCCGGAGTGGCCAAGGGGCACGCGGACGTGGTCCTGATCAGCGGCCACGACGGCGGCACCGGAGCCTCGCCCCAGACCAGCATCAAACACGCGGGCCTGCCCTGGGAACTGGGCCTGGCCGATACCCACCAGACCCTGGTGCTCAACAACCTGCGCAGCCGCATCGTGGTGGAGACCGACGGCCAGCTCAAAACCGGCCGCGACGTGGTCATCGCCACCCTCCTGGGCGCCGAAGAGTTCGGTTTTGCCACCACGGCCCTGGTAGCCCTGGGCTGCATCCTGATGCGGGTCTGCCACCTGGATACCTGTCCGGTGGGCGTGGCCACGCAGAATCCGGAGCTGCGCAAAAAGTTCACGGGGGATCCGGCCCACGTGGTCAACTTCCTGCGCTTCATCGCCCAGGATGTGCGCGAGCTCATGGCCCGGCTGGGTTTTCGCACCCTCGACGAGATGGTGGGCCGCACCGACCAACTCGAATCCACCAGGGCGGTGGAGCACTGGAAGGCCAGGGGGCTGGACTTTTCCAGGATCCTCTACCAGCCCGAGGCCGGTCCCGAGGTCGGGCGCTACTGCCAGATTCCCCAGGACCACGGCCTGGAAAACGCCCTGGACAATCAGATTCTGCTGGATCTGTGCGATCCGGCCCTGGAAAACGGCGAAAAGGTCACAGCCACCCTGCCCATCCGCAACACCAACCGCGTAGTGGGCACCATCCTGGGCAGCGAACTCACCCGGCGCTTTGGTCCGGACGGCCTGCCCGCCGATACCATCCATCTGCACTTCCAGGGATCGGCCGGCCAGAGTTTCGGCGCCTTTGTGCCCCCGGGCATCACCCTCGAACTGGAGGGCGACGCCAACGACTACTTCGGCAAGGGGCTGTCGGGCGGCAGGCTGATTCTCTATCCGCCCGCCGGGTCGACCTTTGCGCCCGAGGACAACATCATCGTGGGCAATGTGGCGTTCTACGGGGCCACCGGGGGCGAGGCCTATATCCGCGGCATGGCCGGCGAGCGCTTCTGCGTGCGCAACAGCGGCGTCAACGCGGTGATCGAGGCGGTGGGAGATCACGGCTGCGAGTACATGACCGGCGGCCGGGTGGTGGTGCTGGGCTCGACCGGGCGCAACTTCGGCGCCGGCATGTCGGGCGGCATCGCCTACGTGCTCGACCAGGCCGGGGATTTTGCCTCTCACTGCAACATGGAGACGATCGAACTCGAGCGTCTGGAGGACGAGGAGGAAAGCGCCCAGGTAAAGGGGATGATCCGGCGCCACGCCGAATACACCCACAGCGAGTTGGCCTGGAAGGTGGTGGCCTCGTGGGATGAAATGAAACACAAGTTCGCGGTGGTCATGCCCACGGACTACAAGCGGGTGCTGGCGGCGCTCAAGCGCGCCGAGGAAGCCGGGTTGAGCGGAGAGGAGGCCATCATGGAGGCCTTCGAAGAGAACAAGAGTGACGTGGCCCGCGTCAGCGGCAATTAGCGAGGAGAGGCAATGGGTAAGCCAACCGGTTTCATGGAATACGAACGCGAGCTGCCGGCCGATCGTTCACCGGAAGAGCGGGTGGGCGACTGGCAGGAGTTCCACCTGCCCATGCCCGAGGAAAAACTCCAGAACCAGGGGGCGCGCTGCATGGACTGCGGCGTCCCCTTCTGTCACACCGGGACCCTGATCAACGGCATGGCTTCGGGGTGTCCGATCAACAACCTGATCCCCGAGTGGAACGACCTGGTCTACCGGGGCCGCTGGCAGGAGGCCCTGGAGCGGCTGCACAAGACCAACAACTTTCCCGAGTTCACCGGCCGGGTCTGCCCGGCCCCCTGCGAGGGCTCGTGCGTGCTGGGCATGGACCAGCCGGCCGTCACCATTAAAAACATCGAGTGCAGCATCATTGACAAAGGCTTCGAGGAGGGCTGGGTGGTGCCGGAGCCGCCCGACAAGCGCACCGGCAGAAGGGTGGCGGTGGTGGGGTCCGGGCCCTCGGGGCTGGCCTGTGCGGCCCAGCTCAACCGCGCCGGCCACCGGGTGACGGTGTACGAGCGCGCCGACCGCATCGGCGGCCTGCTGATCTACGGGATCCCCAACATGAAACTCGACAAAAGGACCGTGCAGCGCCGCGTCGACCAGATGGCGGCCGAAGGGGTCGAGTTCGTGACCAGCACCGAAATCGGCGTGGATATCCCGGCCACCCGGCTGGCGCAGGAGTTCGACGCGGTGGTGCTGTGCAGCGGCGCCACCAAGGGGCGCGACTTGCCGATTGAGGGCCGCGAGCTCAAAGGGATTCACTTTGCCATGGAGTTCCTGCACGCCAATACCAGGAGCCTGCTGGACTCCAATCACCAGGACGGCAACTACATCTCGGCCAGGGACAAAAACGTGGTCGTCATCGGCGGCGGCGACACCGGCACCGACTGCGTGGGCACCTCCATGCGGCACGGATGCGCCAGTCTCACCCAGTTCGAGATCCTGCCCCGGCCCCCGGACGAGCGCGCCCCGGACAACCCCTGGCCGGAGTGGCCCAAGGTCTACCTGCTGGACTACGGCCAGGCCGAGGCCAAGGCCCGCTTTGGCGAGGATCCTCGCAAATACCTGATGACGGCCAAAAAGTTCATCGGCGACGACAACGGCCACGTCAAGGAACTGCACTCGGTCCAGGTCGAGTGGGCCAAGGGTGACAACGGCCGGCCTTTCCCCAAGGAAATCCCCGGCACCGAAAAGGTGTCGCCGGCCGAGCTGGTCCTGCTGGCCATGGGGTTTCTGGGGCCGGAGGACACCGTACTTGAGCAACTCGACATCGAGCGCGATGAGCGCTCCAATGCCCGGGCCGAGCACGGCAAGTTCGCCACCAGCGTGGAGGGAGTTTTCGCGGCCGGGGACATGCGCCGCGGCCAGAGCCTGGTGGTGTGGGCCATCAACGAGGGCCGGGGCGCGGCGCGCGAGTGCGACCGCTACTTGATGGGCTCGACCAATTTGCCTTGAGGGCTATTTTGGTATAATTCCGTACAGTAACATGAGGCGCTCGATTTTCCAGGTCGGACGCCTCGTTTTCTAGGTATTCAGTTTTCAGGACAAGGGACGACGTGTGTTATTTTTCTGTCAATCAGCGATTAAGTTTTCCATGACTATCCGGTTAAAAATAGACGCGTACTTATCGAAATTGCACCCGTCTCGATTGCGTGTCATACTGATGATGAGGTCATTTTCTGGATCAATAAGCAGGCGAGAATTAGAGGCGGAGCCGTGGGTAAAGGTCTGGAGACTGAGACCATCGCTTGGGAAAAACATGTTGAACCATATGGTGCCGATGCCCCATTCTGCCGTGGTCTCAGGTCCCAATAATTGGGTCAGGCGTTGCGGCAGCATCTGTTCAAAGGTAGACTCTCTGAAAAAGCGCTTGTCGCCATAGGCACCGCGGTTGAGTATCATCTGACCGATACGCGCCATATCGATGGCGGTGGAACGAGCATCGTAGGAGGAATTGCTAACCTCGGTGTTGGTGCACCCTAGGGGATCGAGTAAGTGGTTCTTGTAAAGCTGCGGCAAAGACTCCCCGGTGACTTGCTCGAGGATTTTTGAACCCAGAGCGAGGCTGGCGCCGTTGTACTGGAGCATACGACCGATTTTCAGATGGGGGTAGTAGGCGGCTACGAGATGTTCGAAGTCGTGGCGCTCATCGCCCCAATGGCCCCACAGACCAGCAGTATGTGTGAACAGGTGGCGTACCGTTGCCGGGGTTTCGGTCTGGATACCTTCAAAGGCGGGAAGGTAGACGTTGATGGGGGCATCCAGATCGATCAAACCCTGATCGACCGCCATCATGACCAAGGTGCCATTGAGCAGCTTAGTGAGAGAGGCCATCCAACTCTTGGTCTCAGTGGTCATGGGCTGGCCATCTCGCACGCCATAGGCCCTATGCAGGATAATGACGCCATGGCGGGCTATGCAAGCGATAAAGGCCTGATCGCTATTGGCCGCCCACTCTTGTAATACGGCGTCGATTTCGTCGATAGCGTCTGTCTGGAAACCAGCTTCCTGTACCGTACCCTCACGCAGGACCGGGACAGAGGGAGGCGCAATAGGCCGCGGACAGACAAAGGACTCGGGAAAGCGTCTATCATTGCCGTTGAGGCGTCGCTTCAGACCGACCCACCACTGCCGATCTGCGGCCTCTGGACCGTTAAAGGTGGAGATGGGTTCCTGGCCGGGCTGGGTTTCGGAGAGCCAGGCCAGGAAAACGGCCGCATCGCTGGAGTGGGCGGCGCCGTCTCGCAAGGTGCGGTTGAAAAAGCCGCGAATCAAGTCATCGTGCTCGACGGCAATGGCTGGATCTATCCCTAGTTGCGGGTTTAAAGGTAGTCCATCAGCAGATGGACCGAGCCATTCATGCATCCCGTCGGGAGCGCGGAAGAGGGTGAGAAAACGAGTAAAATGTCGGCCATCAATAGTATTAATCCGGGCCACAGCTCCGTAGCGACCGAGTTTATCGGCCACCCGGCTGGGGCCTGGGCACTTCCAGGGCCAAAATCGCTTGGCCTTCTTGTAGTTCTAATACGCCCTCGGCCAGAAGTTTTTCTCCATCCATTACGGCGACTCGTTGGCTGGCCAGCACTGGACTAGCGGTAACACCGATATGGAGATTGAGGTAATGATCATAACTGGCAGTGGCGGCGGCTCTGATAGTGGAGCCGGATGTGTCGGCGAGGTGCAGGCGGTTCAGGCGAGCTTGGTCTACGTAATGTACGTCCATCGGTAGAGGGTGCCAGTGGACCCGGCTGCCGCTGGAACTCGAATCACCATCGACGACGTGGAGTTGAAAGCCCACTTCGCGCCCCCGACGAGGAGAGATGCCCAAGTTTTTCCACGGCAGGAGGGCTTCGACGATATACCCCTTCTGCGTCTTGGCACTCCGGGATTCAAAAGCCAGAGGGGCAGTCCTATTATAGTCGTAGGAGTAGTAGCGTAGCTTCGGATAATCCGGATCGAGTCCGGGTGCCACGTCAAAGCGCACAGCCCCGTAGCCAGACTCCAGATTGCCCAGGTAAAATTGCACACAGTCGGCCAGAATCAACCAGGTATCCCGGGGCGATTCTTTGATTTCGTCATCGGTGACGACGACGAGAACCAATAAACCATCCGAGTTCCATCCCAAGCGGAAGCGGAAGCGGACGTTTAGATCAGCGGGGTGATCAATGTGGCCGTCGTCGCCTGTGAGAGCCTCCACGCGGAAGCCTCGTTCTTGCCAGTCCTGAAGGTTGCCATCAATATAGATGTTCTCAAGGCGTGGGATGGCGTAAGTTAAAGGGGAGGATTCTGCTCGGGCTGACAGGCAGAGGATACTCAGCAAAAATCTGTATACTAATGTCAAGTGAAGTTTCCCTTCTTAAGTTTTCTGAGTGAGGCGCCGATCTGCTAACGAATCAAGACCATCTTGCTAATCCCGGTAAAATGATCCTACTTTAGCCGCTACAGCTATTCCCTACCGGAAGCGAAAAGCGTACAGGTCGGCATCCACGAGCGCAAAACGCAGCCGCAAGGGCCGGCCCGCGAGTCCGCTCACATCCTTCCCCCCGTTCCAGCGCATCACCCCTTCGATCTCGTCGCCGAACTTCTCGGGGCAATCCTCCAGCGCAAAGCCGGGCTGCGGCCGGCCTTCGGCGTCCTGGATCTCGATCCGGATCGACCCCACGGCCGAGGTCGAGTAGTTCAGCTCCAGCTCGCCGCCGGCAAAGATCAGCGGATGGGTGGTGAACTCCCCGCCGGCGTATCCGGCTTCGACCGCGACGAAGCCGTCGGTGCGCAGGGCGTAGCGGCGGATGCGCTGGGTGGGCAGATGCGCGTTTTCCATCCCGTACATCGACATCTCGGTGTCCGAGGTGTGCAGCACCCCGACCTCGAAGTAGATGCCCCGATCGTGCCAGTTGCCCAAGTCGAGCCCGGGACGAATGAACGCCTCCATGAAACTACGGTCGAAGTGGAGGCCGTCGCGACTGGACATAAAGACGATGTCGCTGACGCCGGTATCGTAGGTCCAGTCGGGATCGGGCACGCGTTCGTGCACGAACCTGGAGGGGAACATGAGATAGGTGCCCGGGGCGCGCTGGTACTGAATGCACGAGTTGGTATAGAGGTGCTCGTAGGGGGTATCCCCGCAGTCGATGGGTTCGAGCGGCGTCCAGTTGAGGAAGTCTTGGGAGGTGGTGCGGCGAATCCAGCGGACCCCCTCGAAGAAATCGCCCTGCCCCTTTCCGGCCACCCCTCGGGTATAGGCGACGTAGTGGTTGTGCCAGGTGTCCCAGAAGGCCAGGTTGAGGCTGTCGAAAGGGGCGTCGGTCAGGATGGGTTCCTGGCGGATCAGGCGCCAGCGGATGCCATCGGGTGAGGCCAGGGCCAGGATCACCTGCTTGGCGCGGATCAGGGCTTTGTATTTTTCTTCCTCCTTCGCTTCGGGATTGGCGTCCTTGAAGGGGGCGAAGTTTATCCCTGGGTCGGTCCAGACAATGTTGTTGTGGGTGGAGCCCTCGAACTGGATCAGATCCAGCATCGGTTTGGTCCAGTGAATGCCGTCGGCGCTCTCGGCGTAGCAGGTGATCGAGTTGTGGTCGGAGTCCTGGGTTTGGGGGGCGGCCCGGTACCAGCCGCGAATCTTGCCCGCGTCCGGGAAGGCGACGAGATACGACAGTCCCCCCGTCTCCCAGGGGTGCTCTGGATTCAGGGCGATTTCCCGTTTTTCCGGGCGCTGCAGCCGGCGTTGGGCGCCGGTGATCCGGGCTATCCGGAACGGGTCGACGAACAGCTGGCGGTCGGTGCCGATGTCCACGGGTTCCGGGGGGGAAGATTGTATGTCCATAACGTTGTCCTTTCTGGGGCGCTGCGGCAGAGTTTTCCGCAAAAAAGCTAAAACTGAGAAGGACCGAAGGGCTCGGCCTGCTTGTAGGGCGAGGGCTGCGGCAGGGTGTCCAGCAGGGCGGACCGGGTGGGGAAGAGCAACTCAGCTTTAGGAGCTGTGATGGTGAGCACCTGGCCGGTGGTACGGTGGCGCAGGAAGGCGTGGCCCTGGTGGTTGCGGCCGCCCACCTCCAGCACATCCACGGCCCCGTCCTCGTGCGCCAGTTCCAGCCAGCCGGAGATTTCTGCAAAGGCTTCTGATTGTTGGGGATCGTGCAACTCTTCGTAGCGCAGGCGGGTGAGGAAGGAGGTGTAGGCAAAGGCGCTGGCATTGAGGCAGGTGTCCTCCCGGCCGGCAAAGGCGGCGAGCCAGGCGTAGGGCGGGCCCTGGAGGGGACCGGCCGGCAAGGTCTCCACCCGGCGCAGCGCTCGCAGGGTAGAGCCGTGCTCGAAGTTTATCCGGACGATGGATCTCCTTTTGAGGGCCCGAGGCAGGACATGGGGATCGAGCATGGGCGGATCCCCGCCGCCCAGGACCAGGCGGGGATTGGCGTGCAGGTGAAAAAGGGTGTCGCTGTCCGCCTTTCTCACATAGGCTTCGCCGGCATCCAGGCCCGGGGCCCCGCGACCGACCAGGACCTTGAGCAGGAGGGCGCCGGAGGCATCCTGCAGGTCAATTGCTACGGCCTGCTCGGGCAAGAGGCCAAAGTGGGCGCGGTTTTCCGGCTCGGTAGCGACCACGGTGCCCAGGCTTTGCAGGAGGCTGCCCAGGAGCTGGTCGACGCGGGCGGACTGGACAAAGGCCTCGAAGTAGTCGGGGTAGCGCCAGGTCGAGTCGCGCCGGACATAGGTCCAGATTCTGGGGGAAGGGCCCGACCGCACCTGGAAGGATTGCACCCTTTCCACCGGCAGGTCGGCAAACGGGCGCAGGGTGCCTCCGCTACGGCGCCGGGCCTCCCGGTGGTGCTGGAGGAAATGGTCCGTTGCCATCAGGAGGCCCAGGAGCAGGGCAATAAGAAGGTACTTCATGCCCACCTCGAGGGATGACGGCGGCGCCCGTAGCGCCACAGGCCATACAACAGGATGGCCAAAGGGCCGGTGGCGATCGCGAAGAAACGCCAGGTCGCCTTGGTGACAGGGCCGCGGAATGCAAAACCCCGCGTGGTTTTGCGGCGCGCCTGCAGCGCGGCCATTTCCGGCCCCCAGGCCATGTAGGCGACGGCGTTGAGGAGGAACTGGTCGTGCTGGAAAGGCCGGACGTAGAGGTAGTCGTTCTTGAACATCTCGGAGCTGCCGATCAGCAGCAGGCTGCCCGGGGCCGCGGGCGGGGTCTTTTGCGGCACCAGTTGTTTGCGGCCCTGGTCGTCTTCCTGGAATTCGACCCTGGGGAACGGGCCTTCGAGCAAAACCGCCAGGGGCTGCGGGCCCGGCAGATAGGAGGTGGGCGCAAAGATCTCCGGCGGCAGCCAGCCGCCCTTCCAGGGAAAGGACCAGGCCCGGGCCGAGGTGGTGATAAGGGTCAGGTGGTCGAGGCCGTTGGCCTGCAGCCGGGCCAGGTCCAGGGCAAAGCGGTTGCCCCAGATGAAGAGGACATCGCCCAGACGGCGGGTGATCGGAGAGGCGGGTGAGAAGTGGGGGCTCACGGCGCGGATCAGAAAGGGCAGGGCCACCTTCTGGGAATCGTACTCGCGCACTGCCGTGCGGTTGACCTGGGTCTCCAGGTCCAGGTGCGACTGGGTGCGGTCCATCAGTACCTCGCGGACCTGTTCGACGCCGAAGAGCCGCAAATAGCGGTCAAAGTCCTGGAACTGGGGCTGGGGCCAGTACACCGTCTCAAATCCGGCGCCGCGGTACTGGCGCTGCTGGATGTTGAAGTGCTGCAGGGCCACGATGGCCTTGCCCCCGCGGCCCAGGTGCTCGGCCAGCAGGAGAATGAGGGGACCGGAATCGCGCCGCGGCTGCAGCCACAGCAGCACGTCGACCTCCCCAG
This sequence comes from Candidatus Latescibacterota bacterium, assembly GCA_965219385.1. GTDB lineage: Bacteria > Latescibacterota > UBA2968 > UBA8231 > UBA8231 > CBDCNM01. The sequence continues at coordinate 1,687,686 of CBDCNM010000002.1, forward strand.
GCCAAGCGGGCTCGCGGATGTTGATGTAGGAAATGCGATAACCATAGTCCTGCAGCAGGGCCTCGACCTGGCTGTAGACATCGGCGCCGGCGGGCGGCAAAAGCCCCTTTTTGTGAAAGTCCTCCAGGGCCTCGGCCGGCGACAGGCGGGGCAGATCCGCGATCACAGCCAGGTGCGGGGCGCGGCCTTGCTCGAGGCGCTCCAGGGCGGTGATCAGGAGGAATTCGAGGTGGTCCAGGGTGTGGATATCCAGGCGCGGAATCACGGCCGCGTCCTGGTCCCGGCGCAGGCGCAGGCCGCTCCAGACCGGCCGACTGGTCAGGGTATCGCGCACCACCCGCTGCACTTCAAAGGGCTTGAGCCCCCGGCTCTTCAGAAGCTGCTGTTCGCGGGGGGTGAGGTGCTCGGGACGCAGGGTGCGCCAGGGGATCCGGCCGCGTTCGAGCAGGGCCTGGATCCGGCTCTCGGCAGGTTTCAGGGCCGCGGGCAGGGAGGCCCTGGAGGTGATGGCCACTTCAGCCTGCACATCCGGGCGGGGGCGTTCGAGGCGCTGGCGGGTCAGGGGGGCCAGGGTGTGGAGGCGGTCCTCGGTGAGGTCCAGGTAGAGCGGCAAGGTCCCGCGCCAGATCTGGGCGGCCAGGACCACGATCAGCAGGGCCGCGCCCAGGCGCCAGAGGATCCAGCGGGCCCCGGACTTGTGCGGCCAGATCCCGCCTTCGCGCACATAGCGCCGCACCCCTGCACCGAGGAGGACCAGCGGGACGAGAAACACCGCAAAACCTCGCCACCACAGGCGGGCTCCCCCTCCCAGCAGCGGGATGGTCGGGGGGACGGGGCGCTCCACCCGGCCGCGGACCAGGCGCTGGGGCTCGGCAAAGGTGCGCAGCAGGGTTTGGGCAAAGACCTGGTGGGCATAGCCGGGCTGGTTGAAGATGCCGTCCTGAAAGGGCGCGGCGCTGGCCAGGACCAGGATCTGCCCTTTCCAGGGATCCTGCGGTTTGAGCAGGACCATCAGGTTTTGCTTGCCCACCTCCAGCTCGGGGTTCAAATCGGCGTTGCCGAAGGGCCGGACGGGCAGGGCCCGCACCCAGGCGTGTTCGGTGGTGGTGCCGACGATCTCGGCCTGGAAGCCGGCCTCTTCCACCTTGCGGGGATCCACCTCCAGGGCGCTGGCAGCGACAAAATTCAGACCGCCCCGGGCCGGTCCCATAAAGCTTTTCATGTTGTAGAAGGCCGGCAGGCAGCGCAGGTGAAAGGGGGCTTCCACCTGCCGGGTCGAGCCATCCTGGGTGGCCAGCAGCACCGGACCGGCGTTGCGGTCCATGAGCAAATCCGGCAGGGGGGAAATCCCCAGGGACTGCACCAGGGTTTCCCAGCCCCCGGGCAGGCGCCGGGCGCGAAAGCGGGCCGGACCCTCCTGGTCGACTTCGTAGCCCACGGAGTAGGCGCTGCCGGCCAGGACCACGGTGCGGCCCGAGTCCACGAAGCGCCGCAGCTGGCGCAGGTGCTCCGGGGTGATGCGGGCCGGTTGCATCCAGAACAGCACGTCGGCTTGTGTGGGCAGGACCGGATGGCTCTCCAGGTCAATGGGGTCCACCAGGCCGTACTGGCCCAGGAACTGGGTCAGGAGCTGGAAGCCGGGCGGGGCCGCCACCGCAAACCTGGGTCTGGGCGGCTGATCCAGGGCCTCGAGGTGGGCCAGGATGAGTTCTTCGAGCAGGGGCAGGTGGAGGTTTTCGATGCCCTGAATCAGAACCTCGGGGCGGCCTTCCCGGGCCAGGATCAGGGAAGACCAGATCCGCTGCTGGCTGTGCTGGTCCCTCAGGACGCGGCGCACCTGGATCGAAGAGGCCTTTTTGCGGGCGGCGTAGGCCGCGCCCGCAGCCCCGCTCAAATCCGGGTCGAGGATGCGGAAGTCAATGCGCCCGGGGGCCTCGGCGCGCAGGGCCTGGAGCAGGGCGCGCACCGAGGGTTCCACCTCTTTCAGGTGAGAGGGCATATCTTCCCGGGCCGAGACGAAGAAGGTGATGGCCAGGTTGCCTTCGAGCTGGTGCACAAAATCGAGGGTAGCGGCAGAGAGGGTGGAGGCCTCGCGGCCGCCCAGATCCACCTGCCAGCCGCCCGTGTGGCGAAGGAGACGACCGGCGTAGACCGCGATCAGCAGGAGGAGGACAAAACACAGGGCGGTGTGGAGCAGGAAGCGGATTTTCAATACTTGATCCTTTGCAAGGTGAGCTGGTTCATCCAGATGAAAAAGCCGCTCATCAGTACAAAGTAGAGGGTGTGGGACAAGCCGATGAGGCCGCGGCCAAAGGCCCGGTAGTGCGGCATGACCGAGACCGACTCGTAGAGCCAGGTGCCCAGTTGCCAGGAGGGGACCTGGCCGTCGACGACCTCGACCACCTTGTCGTGGCCGCTGAGCACGGCGAAAAACCCGAGGAGGGCGGCCACGACAAAGGCCACGATCTGATCTCTGGTCAGGCCCGAGGCAAAGAGGCCGAAGGCCAGGAAAAAGGCGCCCAGGAGCAGGGCCCCCAGGTAGTTGCACAGGATCAGGCCCAGGTCCGGATCACCCAGCCAGGCGAGCATGAAGACGATGGGCAGGCTGCCCAGCAGCACCAGCAGGTAGAAGCACAGGGCGGCCAGGTACTTGCCCAGGACCACCTGAAAGGAGTGCAGGGGCAGGGTCATCAAAAGTTCAAAGGTGTGCTGGGCGTGCTCCTCGGCCCAGGTGCGCATGGTGATGGCCGGGACAAAGGGGATGAGCAAAAAGGGCAGAACCTCGAAGTAAGGAGACATGTCCACCACCCCGTCGAGGAAGAAGGAGTTCATGAAGGTGGTGCCCGAAAGCACCAGGAAGACACTGGCGTAGATGTAGGCGATCGGCGCGTCGAAATAGGCGCCCAGCTCCCGGGCGAAGACGATCCGCACGCCGGCGACCAGCTCGCCCGCGCTCAGCTTTGCAGTATCAGGCATGGGCGGATTGGCGCACCAGGTGGGCGAAGAGTTCTTCCAGCGCGGCCCCGGGCACCCCGGCCTGGGCGGCCAGGTCCGGGAGACGGCCGGAGGCCAGGAGACGGCCCTGGTGGATGATCAGGACCCGGTCGCTGATGGCCTCCACGTCGGCGATGATGTGGGTGCTGAAGAGGATGGCGCGGTCCGGGCTCAGATCCCGCAGCATCTGGCGAAAGGCCAGGACCTGAAGCGGATCGAAGCCGTGGGTGGGCTCGTCCAGCAGCAGGACCGGCGGATCGTGGATCAGGGCCGTGGCCAGGCCGATGCGCTGGCGGAAACCAGTAGAGCACTGATCGATGCGCTGCCCGAGGACCGGTTCCAGGCCGCAGACCTGCACGGTCCGGGCAAAGCGTCGTTCGAGCTCGGGTTTGCGCAGGCCGCGGGCCTTGCCGATGAAGAGGAGAAATTTGTCGACCCGCATGCCCTGGTAGAGCGGGGTATCGCCGGAGAGGTAGCCGATGCGGCGGCGCACCGCCAGGGGGTTTTCCGCCACGTCCAGGCCGTCGATGGCGATCTTGCCGGCGGTGGGCAGGAGGAAGGTGGAGAGCATCTTGAGCACGGTGCTCTTGCCGGCGCCGTTGGGACCGACAAAACCGACGATTTCGTTTTCTTCGACCTTGAAGCTGACGTTGTCTACCGCGGTGAGGGTGCCGTAGCGCCGGGTGACGGATTCGACGGAGATCATAAAATACTTGCTGTATTCAATCCAGGAGAAGCAGGTGCAATAGTTCCTGCAGGCGCCGCTCCTGCGCCCCGGTCAATTTCTCGACTTCTTCGAGCGCCGCCAGGGAGTCCAGTTCCTCGGTGAGTTGCTCGAATTCGGCGCGGCTCAACCTGCGGATCCCGACGCCGAGTTCGGCGTATTCCTCCAGGTAATCCTGAAAATCTATTTCCAGTTCTTCTTGGTGGGATTTTGCCGACCGCAGATCTTCGCCCAGCATCTCGCCCATCCTTTCCATGGCTTCCTCGAAGGGCTCGCTGCGGGCCTTGTCCGTGGCATAGGCTATGGTCCCCTGTTCCCGTCGAGAAACTCCGTTCCAATCTCTCCGGCGCGCTTGGACACGGAGCCGGCGGATATGCCATAGCGCTGGGCCACTACCTGCTGGGTCTGGTCCCGAAGGCCTTCGATCCAGCCGATGATATAGACCACGGCCGCGGCCCATACCTCCAGCTTGGAGATGCGCGGGGCGTGGAACTGGTAGAAGTCGCGCCACAGCATGCGTCCGTTCAGGGTTTGTTGAGCGTCGAAGTTCGCTGCGGGCATGGTGTCGCGCAATAACTCCTCCACGGCGCCGGCCTTGCCGGGCAGAGGGGAATGGGCTTCGCTTTCCAGGGACGGTAGTTGCACCGACGCCTTCCCCTCGAACAAGGTCCGGGCGATCAGCCGGTGAAAGCGGCGGTACTCCAGGGGGATTGGACGGGCATTGTGGATGTTGGCCCGCAGGGCCTGGGCCAGGCGTCGGCGGACGTTCTTGGCGTTGATAGGCACCATAGGTATTCCCTGCTGATTGGACATCTGTATTATTTCGGCGAATTCCTCGGGCCCGGTGGATGGCTTGAGAAAAAAGTCTTTGATGGCGCCGCCCCAATGGGCTGTATCGATCAGGAAGGAGAACAAAAATCAGCTGATCCAGCGATTGCTCCCAGATAAAGAGCAACTGGGTCTGGGTAGCCTGTGGGCCCATCTCCGAGACATACCCCTGGGAGAAGCGGCCCGCATGGGTGGCGGATACCATATCCGGGCTGGGCTTCAAATCGCGCCAGCGCATTTCCTCCAGGCCCTGGCCGGCCAGGTCGCGAATTGCGTCCTCCGGGCAAAACTCGCGCAGGACCCAGAGCATATCCGCGGCTACGGGTCGGTCCTGCTCGGCCAGGGCCTGGACCAGGGTCCGCAGCATATCCGCACTGTTTCCCCGCCCCATGAAGTGGCCGATCTCATCGAAGAGTTCGTCCAGCATGAAAGCCCGTTCTTCTACCCTGACCTGTTGTAGTTGCCGTTCGGTGTCGTCCAGGATCTTCTGCAGGATTGCGTGGATGTTTCCCGCCTCGGAGGCAGGCAGGTCCTCCAGGTCGAGGGGTTCCCCCAGAGCGTGCAGGACAATGGCCGCATCGGTGCGAATGCGGGGCGCCAGATGGGGGGTGCGGGCGATTTGAAGCATCTGTTCAATCACGGCATTGCCGCCGATTTTTTCCAGGGCCCAGACCAGGGCGGTGGAGTCATCGTCGGGCTCGAGTCGGGTGAGGCGACGGCACAGTTCGTCGACCATTTCGTCCGACCCGAAATCCTGGATACCCCCCTGTAGCACGGCATTGGCGTCGCCGAGGTTGCGACTTCCCTCGGCAAAGACCTGGGCCAGTTCGTTCAGGACCGCCGACGCTCCGAGGCGTCCCCGCATGTCTACTATTTTATTGTTGCCATTGGCCATTTGCCACTGCCTTTTTGTCGCTCGCAAAAGGACAAAGAGTAAATTACGGGAAAAACACCTCAAAATAAAAGAAAAATAAAAGGCCCGGCTGGCAACTGCTCTACGGCCCTTGCCTATTTCTGCTTCACCGCCAGCGTCCTCAGGCGGTTGAGGGCCGCGGCCAGCTCGTACCTGCGGAAAAGGGCGTGGTCGCCCACAGGGTACGGACTGAGCACATCCAGTCCTTTCTTCTCGATGTCCTCCATGACCAGGGCCAGCAGTTCGCTCAGAGTGCGGCGGCCGTCCATGTAGTTGTGCCGCGCGTAGACGAGGGCCGCGGCCAGGGCGCGGGTCTGGCTGGGGTCCACCAGCTGTTCCACTGCGTCCAGGTCGATGGCCTCGGTGCCGAAGAGGATGGTGCGCACCCCTTGACTCTTGACGTTTACCTCGCGCCGGCCTTTGCTGGGATCAATGCTTTGCTGCAGGGGGACGCGGGGGGTGAGGGCGCCGAAGGAGTCGCCGCCTTCGGGCCAGCGTCGGGCTTGAAAAGAAGCGGCGATGGTCCGGGCTTCCTGGGTGACCTCGCGCGGCACGTAGTTTTCCATGGCGATGACGGTGTCGGCCACGTCGAAGTAATCGCCGCTGCCGCCCACCACCAGGATGGTGGAAACCCCGTGCTGGTCGTAGAGCTGCCTCACCCGGTCGACGAAGGGGGTGATGGGCTCGTTTTCCTTGGCAATGAGTTGCTGCATGCGCTGGTCGCGGATCATGAAGTTGGTGGCCGCGGTATCCTCGTCGATGAGCAGGAGGCTGGCACCGGCTTCGAGGGCCTCGATGATGTTGGCGGCCTGGGAGGTGGAGCCCGAGGCATTGTCGGTGGAAAAGTCGCGGGTGTCGCGGCTGTAGGGCAGGGCGTTGATGAAGGGCGAGATGTCCACTCCGGCCACCCGCCGGCCGTCCTCGGCGCGAATCTTGAAAGCGCCGGGGTGGGCCACGACCTGCTCGCGGCCGTCGCCGGGCACGTGGTTGTAGACCCCGCGCTCCAGGGCATTGAGCAAGGTGGACTTGCCGTGGAAACCGCCGCCCACGATCAGGGTGACGCCCCGGGGAATGCCCATGCCCGCGGTGCTACCGGCGTTGGGCAGGTCGAATTCCACCTGCAAGGAGGCAGGGGACTGAAAGGAAACAGCGCCTTGCAGGGGGCGGTCGTCTATGCCGGTGCGGCGCGGCAGGATGCTGTGGTTGGCCACAAAGGCGACCAGGCCGCGCTCTTCGAGCCGGGCGCGCAGAAAATCGGCGTCTTCGCTGGTCCGGGTGTAGCGGTCGATGGCCTGTGCATCGTTGTTGTGGTAGACCAGCGCTGCCCGCGCAATGGCGGGCACGTCCTCGCACAGCATGGCGGCGGCCTGGTGGCCCAGGACGCGGCGACTCGAGGCGGGCAGGCCCACGACAAAGCGGGCCTCGAGGTATTCGGGGGTGACGCCGATACAGGTGCGCTCGAGGATCTGCTGGCCGGGGGCGTCGATTTCGATCAGACCGCTCTTGCCCGAGCCGCGGTTTGCCCGGGTGCGCTGTGCGGCCCGGGCAAACCGGCCGGCCAGGTAGGTGCACAGGGCGATGCGCCGGCTTTTGGGGGCAAAGGTTTCGGGAGGGTAGCCGGCTTTGTCTTGAGGCAGGCACAAACGCAGGCGGCTGGGGGCGGCAAAAGGGTCGCCCTGGACGTGGTCGATGTGGAGGGTGAAGATGGGAAAGGCGTAGGTGCCGCGGATGTCTTTGTAGGCCTTGTAACCGCGGCCGTCGATGCGGGCGAGGGTGTGGCGGAGGTTTTGGTGTGTGGGCATGGTGAGGGGGGTGCAGGTGGAACGGATGCATTGACAGGATGAAGACAATTTGTAGAATAGCTAGTAGCAAGTCAACAGGCGGAGAGCAATGAGCGCAGACCACTACCCCGGCCCCAACGAAGAGGTCCTGGAAGCCCAGGCCAGGGTCTGCACCGGGCCGCACCAGAGCCGGCCTCTGGGGAAGAAGGAAGGGGATCCCCGGCCCGAGCGGATCCTGGAGTTGATCGTGCAATCGGCCAGGGAAGAGTTGCCTTGTGAGCAGCGGGTTTCCACCGCGCAGATGGGGGCGTTCTTTGCGGCCATGACCATTCGCCGCAGGTTCGGGGAAGAGACCGGCTGGAGCCAGGCCGAGCAGGAGGCCATGGCGCACTACGGTGCCGAGCTGGAAGCGTGCCTGCCGGCACAGGTGCTCTTTTTGCTGGATCCGACGCGCGGTTATACGGCGACCAGTGCCCGGGAGGAAAAGGTGGCCGTGGCGCTGGGAAAGATCCTGCAGGGGCAACACCTCGGCTACGAGGAGACCCGCCAGAGCCTGGAGATCATCCTCGCCGACCAGGTCGAGGACGCCTGGAAGGCCGCGGTGCTGATCGGGCAGCGCATGAACCTGGAGAGCTACGACGAGCTATGCGGCTACCTGGACGCGGTCTCGGGACCCGAAGAGGTCCTGCCGCTCGAGGTGGATTCACTGACCCACTTTGGGCAGCCCTTTGATGGGGCGACGCGCTACTTCCGGCCGACCCTGTTCGTGGCCGCGGTGCGCGCGGCCCTGGGCCGGGCTTCGGTGCTGCACGGGGTCGACGAGATGCCCCCCAAGAGCGGAGTGACCGAGGAGCAGATCCTCCGGGCACTGGGGGCGCGCAAAGAAGGGTCGCGGGCAGAGGCCGCGGCTTTGATCCAGGATCCCGAGGTGGGTTTTGCCTACCTGAGTCAGCGGGTCTACGCTCCGGGGGCCTACCGCCTGCGCTTGTTGCGGGTGCACATCAAGAAGCGCCCGCCCTGGGCCACCACCGAGAAAGCCCAGCACTTGTTTTCCTGCCCGGGGCGCAACCACATGGTGGTTGGTTTTTACCACGCCGGGTACGAAGAGCCCTTGCTACGGCTGATGTGGGAGCGCGGTTTTGCCGCTGGAGTGGTGATCAAGGGCGAGGAAGGCTCGAGCCATTACTCTTTGCGTCTGAGGCAGCCCTCCACCGCCGCGCGCAAGGCCATCAACTACACCGAGGGGTTTCGCCGGGTGGGTGGGAAAAGGGCGGATTTTGCCGCGGATGTGGACCCGGGGGAATTCGGTTTTGTCTACCCTCAGAGTCCACGCCTGGAGGAGGTGAGCGCCGCGGCCTTTGCCCAGGCCGGGGTCGAGGCCCTCGAGGGGAAGCGCGGGCACGTGTACGACCGGATCGCCCTGAACGCGGGGATGGTGGATTACTGGCTGGGGTTGTGTCCCGATCCGCACGAAGCCGTGGTCCAGGCCAGAGAAGCAATGGACAGCGGCCGGGCGCTGGTGCGTTTGCAGACCTATGTCGCGCGTTGCAGGTAGATGCGAATCTGCCGCATGGAGCGGCGAAAGCTTTCCTGGATGGGTTCCTTATAAGATTCAAAGGCCGCGAATTCAACGTCTCTTTCCTGGATTTCGTCCGGCCGTTCGGCAAAGCGGCTCTGGCCCCGGACATGTTCCCGCCGGCCGTCCAGGAGTTGGATGAAATCCTCCAGTCCCAGTTCCACAAAGCCGCTCACTTCCTCGTTGAAGCAAACCTCCCGCAGATCAATGGGCCGGTGGCACAGGTAGAAGTGCTGGATGACCCGGCGGCACGGGCCGGTGTGGTTGGCCAGAGGGCGCTGGTCCAGGTGGATCAGGTCTTCCGGCTCCAGCTCGACCCCGACCTCCTCGCGGAATTCCCGCAGGGCGCCCTGGCGATGGGTCTCGGAGGCCTGTACGTGCCCGCCGGCCGGGGCGTCCAGGTTGCCCAGGAAGGGATCCCCGGGCCGGGCCCGCATCTGCAGCAGGGTGCGGGCCCGGCCGTCCTGGTCCAGGCGCGCGGCCCAGACAAAGACCAGCCAGTGCCAGTCGTGATCGCGGTGGACCTGGGCGCGGGTTTTGGCGCCGATCCTGCGGCCCCTGTCGTCGAAGATGGCAAGCAGCTCGGAAGCGGACATTTTTACCACATGCTCACGGCGGTCAGGGCCTGCAAGGCAAAGGCGAGGAGGGTGAGCACGAGGCACAGACCGGCTCCGACATAGGCCCCCAGGCCTTCGCGCCCCTGCACCTTGCTGAACAGATAGGCCATGCCGTAGCCGCCGACAAAGCCGCCCAGGTGGGCCAGATTGTCCACCCCCGGGAAGACCAGGCCGAAGACAAAGAGGATGACGGCCCACTGCAAAAACTGCCGGGTAAAGAGGGAACTGCCCTGCTGGCGGCCGTACACGACGGCGGCGGCCAGCAGGCCGAAGATGGAGCCCGAAGCCCCCAAGGTATAGGCGTTGCCCATGAAGGAGGAGATGAGAAAGCCGAAGAAGCCGGCGACCGTAAAGATGGTGAAGAGGCGAAAGGGGCCGAAGAGTTCTTCGACCAGGGGAGCCAGCTGGCGCACCCACATCATGTTGAAGAAGATGTGCAGCAGCCCTCCGTGCAGGTACATGGCGGTGATCAGAGTCCACCAGTGCCCCAATCTGAAAACGGGATCGGCCCCGGTCATGCCGAGCATGAAGCTGGCTTGAACGCTGGGAGCCAGCAGGTTCATCATGCCCCCGGTTTCGAAGATGGCGCCCGGATCCAGCAGCAGGGCGAGGATGTAGAGACCTATGCACACCCACAGGATCAGGCGGGTGAAATCCAGCTGGAGCCCCAGCTTGCGCATGGCCGAGGTGAAACCCCACAGCCCGGGCCGGACCTGGCCGCAGAAGGGGCACTGGGTCGCGTCGTTACTGATCAGTTTGTGGCAGTTGGGGCAGAGGATGGCGGGCATGGGGATCTCCTGTAGAGAAAGTGTTCAACGGTGTACTGGGCCACGGTCCCGCTCTCAAAGAGTTCGGTTGTTTCCGCCTGATGCTGGATCACTGCGCAGACTTCGTCACTCAGTTCCAGGGTCAAAGATTGGGAGATGTATTTCCCGAATACAGGGCTGCGCTCAACTCTTGTAAAATATGCGGAACGAGAAATCCGGTCAACGGACAGCGTATTGGGCAATTTGTTCAAAGCTTCTTGAAGTCGGCAAATACTCAGTACTTCACGAAATACCCGTACCTATTTGGATCTCAAGGCCGGGAGGGGATTTTGCCGGAGGCGTTTTGTGGGGAGATGGAGCGGGGGAAAGGGTGCTCTGGGACTCAGGCCTGCCTGGGGGGGTGGCGAGGGGCAAGAGCGCCCTGGGACTCATAAAACGCCAGAGGCACAAGCCCCGCACGGCCGAGCGCCAATTCCGTGAAGTACTGGTACTGGGTCCGCCGCTGGAAAATCGGTGAAAAATAGCTGATTCTCCGTACCAGGGTTTTGTTGAATACTCTTTTAGATTACCTTTTGCTGGAAAAAATCCAGGACCATATACTCGACTGGAGAAAGACGGATGGCAAAGAAGGTGAAAGTCGGCATCATCGGTCTGGGCTGGCCCGGGCGCGAGCACCTCAAGGGCTACAAGCAGTGCGCCGACGCGCAGGTCGTCGCCCTGTGCGACATGAATACCGAACTCGCCCGGCAACAGGCCGAAGAGCACGGGATCGAGGCAGTCTACGCGGATCACAAGAAGATGCTGAAGGAGGCCGGGATCGACGCGGTGAGCGTGTGTCTGCCCAACTTCCTCCACGCCCCGGTCAGCCTGGACGCGCTGCGGGCGGGCCTGCACGTGATCTGCGAAAAACCGCCCGGCATGAACGCCCGGGAAGCTCGGAGGATGGCCGCTGCGGCCAAGGCGGGCGGGCTGACCCTCCAGTACGCCCTCAGCCAGCGCTTTGGCGGAGCGGCCCGGCTGGCAAAGGACTACATCGACAAGGGCGAGTTGGGCGAGATCTACTACGGCCGGGCCGTGTACCACCGTCGGCGCGGCATCCCGCTGGGCACCCAATCCTGGTTTGTCAACAAAAAGCTCAGTGGCGGCGGCGCCCTCATCGACATCGGGGTGCACGCCCTCGACTGCGCCTGGTGGTTGATGGGTACGCCCAGGCCGGTGTCGGTGTCGGGCAACACCTACCAGAAGTTCGGGCACGTGGTTCCGAAAGGCGCAAAATTCGATGTGGACGACTCGGGCTTCGGACTGATCAAGTTCGACAACGGGGCCATCCTGGTCCTCGAGTGCAGCTGGGCCCTCAATCTGCCAGGCAACAACGCCATCCAGGTCGCGGGCACCAAGGGCGGCGCCGAACTCAACCCGATGAAGATCTACATGGAGCGCGACGGCATCCAGCTCGACGTTTCACCCGAGGTGCCCGGTGCCGATGCATTCGCCGGCCAGACCGGTCATTTTATCGAGTGCATCCAGAAGAAGAAAACGCCGCTCATGTCGGGCGAACAGGGGGTGCAGCTCATGCAGATGCTGGATGCGATCTACAAGTCGGCCTCGAGCGGAAAGGAAGTGCGGATCAGATAAAGGAAGCAAGATGTAAAGCTGATGGTCCCCCAAGAGAAACAAACGTGCAATCCATCATCATCGGCGCCGGCCGCGGCAACCGGCTGAACGCCCTGACCGATAGCCAGCCCAAAAGCTACGCCCCCATCGGCGGGCGGCGGATCTTAGACTGGCTACTGGAGGCGCTAGAAGAAGTCGGCCTGGACACCCCGGTCTTCATCGGCGGGTACCAGATTGACCTAATCCGCGCCGATTATCCCCACCTGACGTTCTGCCACAACACCGACTGGCCCAACAACAACATCCTGGCCTCCCTGTTCTACGCCGAGGAGCACATGCGCGGGGGGTTCGTGTGCTCGTACGCAGATATCCTCTACCGCGGCAGCGTGGTGCGCCGCGCCCTGGAGCACGAAGGGGATATGGTGCTGTGCGTGGACACGGACTGGAGGACCCGCTACGTGGATCGCACCCAGCACCCGGAAAATGACGCCGAAAAGGTGATCGCCCGGGCGGACCGCATCGTGCGCATAGACCGCGGCATTCCGGCCGCGGAGGCCAGCGGCGAGTACATCGGCGTGGCCCGCTTCAGCGCCGCGGCGGTGGAGTGGTTGCAGGCGCACTACAATCGGGTGAAGGAGATGTTTGCCGGCCGAGCCTGGAGGGATGGGACCGTGTTCGAGAAGGCCTACCTGATCCACCTGTTTCAGGACATGCTGGAACAGGGCCTGAACTTCCACATGGTGACCACGGACGGGGAGTACATGGAGATCGACACCGAGGAAGACTTCGAGTTGGCCAATGCGCGCTGGCCAGAGGAGTACGGCGCGGGGGGAGAAAAGTAGCCATGTCCACGATCGACGACTACGGGGTGCTCTTCCCCACCAGCGTGGTGGGGTCCATGCCGCGGCCGGATTTTGTCCGGGAAGTGGTGCTGGCTGAAAAGCCGCTGGCGCCCGAGCGCCAGGCGCAGACCATGGACGCGGCCGTGGCCTATGTGGTGGCCCTGCAGGAAGAGGCTGGCCTGGACATCGTCACCGACGGCGAGTGGCGCCGGGCTTCCTACATCGGCGTCATCGCCGAGCTGGCGCACGGTTTCGAGGTGGGGCGCAATCCGGCGGATGGGCGGCCCTGGACCGTGGTGGTGGAGCAACTATCTCCCAAGAGGCCGGGGTTTATCGTGGAGGAAGCCCGGTTTCTCAAGCGCGTGGCCCGCTCCCGGATCAAGGTGACCCTGCCGGCGCCAGCGCTTTTGGGCGAGCGCATGTGGGACGCGGAAAAGTCGGCGCTAGCCTATCCCACCCGGGAGGATTTTGTGCAGGCCTGCGTGCCCTTTTTGCGGCGCGAGGTGGAATTGCTGCGCGACGAAGGCGTGGACGTGGTGCAGATCGACGACCCGCATCTGTGCCTGCTGGTGGACCCCCAGGTGCGAGCCCACTACGAGGACGCGGACAAGGAGGCGGATTTTTCCGCGGCCATGAACAACCAGGTGGTGGAGGGCACAGAGGGGGTCAAGCTGGCGGTGCATCTGTGCCGCCGGGCCGGGGCCCGGGTGCGCGGCGACGCGTGTCACACCGGCGGCTACGGTCCCATCGTCCTCTATTTGAACCGGCTCAAGGTACACCACCTGACCATGGAGTTTACCAACCCGGGAGCCGGAGACGCGGCGGTGTTCAAGGATTTGCGCCAGGACTTCGAGATCGGCCTGGGCTGTGTGGGGGTGCACCCGGGCAAGGTCGATACTCCGGAGACCATTGTGGCGCGGGTCGAACAGGCCATGGAGTTTCTGGCGCCGGAGCGCATCGTGCTCAACCCGGACTGCGGCTTTGCGCCGGGCTCGGCCGCCCGGGGCGACATCGACGAGGTGTACCTCAAGCTCGAGAACGAGGTGGAGGCGGCGCGCCGGTTGCGGGAGAAATATGGGTAGCGACTGCGGCTGATCCTCAGACTGATTTCCCACCGGCTGGCGGCGCTGAAATACAGCTTCCGTCAATTCACCGCTTTTCGATTGCCCCTTGCCTCGCGGTCAGCCTACCGAGGTCGCTCACCCACTTCCCGGCGCCCGCCGGATCCACACGCGGATGCGGGCAAGAGAAGGAAGGGGGATATCCGGGGCCGCGGCCCGGAGCCGGTTGTGGACCTCCTCGGCAGATAACTGGCCCAGCTCTTCCAACGAACGGATGCCCGCCTGCAAAAGTAGATTTCCGCACTCCACCCCAATGCCCTGGTGCAGGTAGAGTTGCGCGAGGCGTTTGAGTTTTGCCAGGCGTTGGGCATCCAGGTCTTCTTCCAATCCTTGCCACAGCCTTGCGGCTCTCCAGCCTTCCAGATCGGTCAGGTAGTGGATACTGCGACTTTCCAGACGTGAAAGGGTGTGCTGGTCGAGGCCGTCTACCTGAGTCAGTCGGGGCGTTAAAGAGGTCGTGGTCATCCGATCCAAGTAGTGGAGCACCACCAGGGCGAAAACAGCGGCCAGGAGGCCGGTAGCAAACCTTGAAACGGGACGAACCGGCTCCGGCCTCTGCCGGGTAAAGGCGCCGAAGGAGGGCGCCAGCCGGTGCCAGACCAGGAAGCGGTAGAGGATGGCGCACCCCACGGCAAAGGGCGGGAAACCCAGAAACCCGGCCAGGGGCATTTCGAACAGCTTCAACTCGTCGAAGAAGGGCACGGTGTAGATCCACTTGGCCCGGGCCCAGAAGTTGAAAAATTCCCACAACAGCCCGGCGATGAGACCGGCCAGAAGCAGGCGGAGAAAGGGACCGTAGTCGCCCGCCTCGAACTGGCGCAGGAAACCATCGCTGTTGTGGCGGTAGTGGATCGGCTCCAGGATCAGGACCAGGGCCAGCCAGATCAGGGGGAAGAAGTAGGTGGGAAAGAGCAGGGGCAGGGCCAGGCACAAGAAGCCGGCCGCGCCCAGGAGGCGACGCCCGGAGGCGGAAAAGCGCAGGGGGCGGCCCCGCCCTTTAGCCCCTACCCCGCGCAGGGCCAGATAGTGCTCGATCCAGAAGATGCCGGGAAAGACCGTGGCAAAGGCCACCAAGGTATTGGCGTGGCGCAGGACGGGCTGGGCGGGTGCGAATACGTAGTACCAGTTTTGCAGGCGCAGGTTGATCAGCTCGAAAAACAGCCAGCTCACCGCCGACCAGAACAGCACCAGGAAAAAGCCCGGACCGCAGCGACCGATCAGGGAGCGCCCTTCGCGGTGGAGGATCAGCCGGTCCAGGGTGAAGATCAGTCCGTACCAGGCGCACAGGTAGAAGAAGGTGGCAAAGGGCTCCATGCGCTGGAGCATCAGGACCAAGCTGACGACGATGAAAAGCGGCCCGAGCACGAGCAGGAAATGGCGCATCGTGGTCCCCCTTCCTTTTAGAAGCCTTCTTAGCCTTCTTAAAACCCCCGCTGGCGTTCGACGATGAGCTGGTGGCGGATGGCCGCGATTTCCTCGGGCGTGACCCCGGTGGAGAGCAGATAGTTCTCGGCTCTTTCCATGTAACCGTTTCCAAAAGGCGCCAGGGCGTCCAGCAGGCCCTGAAAGCCCTCCGAGGCGGTGTCGCGCTCTCCCGAGCCGGACAGAGAGGTCAAGTTGTAGTCGCGGAAGAGGTCCTCTTCGGCCACGCCCAGCAGCGCTTTCAGCACGAAGGCTAGGGTGCCGGCCCGATCGGCGCCGGCGGCGCAGTGGAAGAGGATGGGGTAGTTCGAGGGCTGCGCAAAAAGCTCAAACACCCTGGGGTAGTTCTCCTTGTCCTCATCCTCGCAAATCCGGCCATAGCCCAGGATGGGGATATTGATGTACTGGACCCGGTCCTGGTCCAGTACGGGCAGGGTCTCTTCCTGGTCGCTCCAGCGGATATCCAGGTCGGTGCGGATGCCGAGCTGGTGCGTCAGTACCTCTTTGCCTTGGGGGGTGATTTCCCGGCCGCCGTTGAGTTGGCCGCTGCGGTAGACCATGCCCTGACGCACCATGCGGTTGCCGGGCAGAGGCCAGCCCCCCAGGTCGCGGACATTGGTGATGCCCGGCACCTCGATCCAGCGAGGGGTGGCAGGGTGGGTCACAAAGCGCCAGACGGGCGACTCGGCTATCGGGTCGTTTCTGCGTCGGGCAATCACCTTCCAGGCATAGGATGTGTCGAGGAAGAGGTGCGCTACTTCGGCTCTGGGTTCGGCCAGGTCTTCCAGGATCAGGGGATCGGCCAGGTCGGCATAGAGGGAAAGGTGCAAATCGTATTTGAGGGGGCCGTCCTCTCCGGCAGGGGCTTTCCAGGCGAAGGAGACGGGGCGGGGCAGGCCTCTGTCTTCGGGGGGGGCCTCGGGATCGGCCTGGGGCAGGGGGGCAGCCGGCCATGGATGTAGTTGCAGAGGGTCTGTCATGGAGCCGTTGAGGGGGTGGGTGAGTTTTATGTCGGGCACCTGTATCCTCCGTTCTGGGGGTGTAGGGCAGGGAGATTTTAAAATAAACCGGGACAGGGTGGTGGGCAAGAACTTGACGCTTGCAGAGGAGTTTGCTACTTAGCTCGATTTTATCCAAACGCGCATGGCAGGAGGCCGGTATCCTCCGTACTGTTGATGGTATCCAAGCATCGACAGCCCAGGAGAAACCGATGAGCCCCCTGCCGAAAGATATAATAACGATTTTGTCGCCCTTTGCCCCCCTTTTTTCGAGCCGCGTTTGGCCGCAGGCTCAGACGCTGTTGGTCGGGGCGCTGTTAGCCCCGGGTAAACGCACGGTCAGCGCCGTGTTGGAGGTGTTGGGCTTGAGCCAACAGCCTACCTTTCAAACCTACCACCGGATCCTCAACCGCTGTGTGTGGTCGCCCCTGGCCGGCAGTAAGCTACTCCTCCAGGCGTTGGTGGCCGCCTTTGCCCCCCACGGGCCCCTGGTCCTGGGCCTGGATGAGACCATCGAGCGGCGCCGGGGCGCCCAGATTGGGGCCCGAGGCATCTACCGGGATCCCGTCCGCTCGAGTGGGCCCCACCTGGTCAAGGCTAGCGGCTTGCGCTGGCTGTCGTTGATGCTGGTAGCGCCTATCCCTTGGGCGGATCGAAGTTGGGCCTTACCCTTTATGAGTGTGCTGTGTCCGTCGGCCCGCTACTATACTCAGCGCCAGCGCACCCCCCTCACCCTGTTGCAACGGGGGCAGACTATGCTCAAGCTGGTAGCGCGCTGGCTGCCCACCCGCCGGCTGGTCGTGGTCGCCGATAGCACCTTCTCCGCCTTGGCCTTTCTCGACGCGGTTCGGCCCCACGTGGGGCTGATTACCCGCTTGCGGTTGGATGCGGCCCTGTATGACCCACCACCAACCCGCACGCCGCACACGCGGGGACGCCCCCGCGGCAAAGGCGCCCGGCAGCCCACCCTCCAGCAGCACCTGGACGATCCGACTACCCCTTGGCACCCCCTCACCCTGGACCGGTGGTATGCCGCCGGCCCCTATACAGTGGAAACCTACAGCCAAACGGCGCTGTGGTATCACACTGGCTTGCCCGCCGTGCCCCTCCGCTGGCTGCTGATCCGAGACCCGGCCGGCCGCTTCGCGCCCCAAGCCTTGCTCTCGACCGATGTGCGTCTGTCCCCTCGGCAAATGCTGACCTATTTTCTCCAACGCTGGTCGGTAGAAACTACCTTTGAGGAAGCCCGCGCCCATCTGGGCATGGAAACCCAACGCCAATGGAATGAGCGGGCCATTGCCCGGACCACGCCGGTCATCTTGGCCTTGTTTAGTCTGGTCGCCCTCATCGCCAATCGGCTGGCCCCCAAAAGCGCCTCCCCCTGCCATGCCACGGCCTGGTATGGCAAACGAAAACCCACCTTTTCCGATGCCGTGGCCTGGGTCCGACAACGGCTCTGGCAGGCTTTTTCCAACCTGCCCAACCAACACGACCTGATAAAAATCCCTCGAAGCCTACTCAACCGCTTGATACACACCGTCTCGTACGCTACATAAATGGATAAAGTCGAGCTTAGAGACTGTTTTAAAACCCCGAACGGGTCTATACTTGAGCATTTCGAGGGGGGAAATCTACATGCAACCTATCGAGTCGACGACCAATCCCTTTGGCGGGACCCTGCCCAGGCCCGAGGCGCTGGACCCCGATCCGGACCAGTTCGCGCACCAGCTTCAGCACTCCCTGAAGGTCTGGAAGGAGCAGGACTTCAAGGTGGCGTGGCTGGAGGTCCCCATCGCCAAGTCCCAGCTGATTCCCGTGGCAGTGAAGGCAGGGTTCATTTTTCACCACAGCAGCCAGGACTACCTCATGCTCACCTTCCGCCTGGAGGAAGGCGCCTTCATTCCGGCTCACGCCTCGCACTACATCGGCGCCGGAGGCGTGACCCTGAACGAGCGCGAGGAATTGCTGGTGGTCAGCGAGAGGTACCACAGGACCAACAACAGCGGCCCTCCGCGCTACAAACTCCCCGGCGGCGCCCTGCACGAAGGCGAGCACCTGGTGGGGGGGGTGATCCGGGAGGTGCTGGAGGAGACCGGGGTGCAGACCCGCTTCGGGGCCCTGGTTTGCTTTCGCCACTGGCACGGCTATCGCTACGGCAAGTCGGACATTTACTTTGTCTGCCGCCTGCACCCGCTGAGCGAGGAGATTTCCATCCAGGAGGAGGAGATCGCCGAGTGTTTGTGGATGCCGACCGCGGACTACCTCAGCGATGAAAACGTCAGCCCCTTCAACAAGCACATCGTGCAGGCGGCGCTGCAGAGCCCGGGCGTGGTGCCCGCCCAGATCGAAGGGTATGCCGAGCCCGAGAAGTACGAGTTTTTCATGCCTCCGGAAGGCGGCTTTTACACCCCCTGATCAGCGGGCGGAAATGCCCCCGTCCACCATGTACACCCCACCGGTGCAATAGCGGCTGTCGTCGCTGGCCAGAAACAGCATCAGCCGGGCCACTTCCGCGGGGGTGCCGTAGCGCTTGAGGGGAATCGTGGCGGTGATGGCCTCCCGGGCCCTTGGCGCGGCGCCGGGGGCGAGGCCCTCCTCCAGGGAACGCATCATGCGGGTCTCGACGGGGGCGGGGTTGACGGTGTTGACGCGGATGCCCAGGGGAGCGCACTCCAGGGCGGCGGTGCGCATCAAACCGATGACCGCGTGCTTGCTGGTCACATAAGCCGACAGGTTGCGGGCTCCTTCGATGCCGGAAACGGAGGAGGTGATGACGATGCTGCCCCCGCTGGTCCGCATCGCGGGGATGGCGTACTTGAGTCCCAGCCAGGCGCCGCGCACGTTGACGGCCATGACCTGGTCGAAGGCCTCTATGGGGTAGTCGGGGATGGGTTGCACCACCCCCTCGATGCCGGCGTTGTTGACAAATACGTCAATGCCGCCGTAGCGCTCCACGGCGGTCTGCACGTAGTGCTGGACCTGCTCGGGCTGGGTGACATCGGCTTCGACCCAGCTGGCCGGGTCGCCGCCCAGGGTTTGAACGGCTTCTTTGAGGGCTTGGGAGTCGCGATCGACCAGCAGGACGCGGGCGCCCTCCGCGGCGAACAGTTCACCGGCTGCGCGGCCGATCTCGCCGGCGCCTCCTGTTATGACTGCGGTCTTATTGGTCAGTTTTCCCATAATCACTACTTCAATTGTTCTAAAAGGTCATGGGAGCGCTTGCAGGAGGCGGTCTATATCTTCCTGGTTGTTGTACACCGAAGGGGATATCCGCATCTTGTTGCCAAAGCGCATCGCCACATGGACGTCGGCGTTTCGGAGTTGTTTCATGGTTGTTTCGGGATCTTTCACCTCGAAGGCCAGGATGGGGCTCTCGTTTCCCCGCGGCGTGATGGAGGGATACCCGCGGGCGGGTAGTTCCTCTTGCAGGCGGTCGGTGAGGGTGCGGGCGTGGTTGCGGATGTTGTGGACGCCGAGCCGGAGGATGTACCTCAGGCTCTCCTGGGCGCACACGGCCCCTTCGTAGGAGGGGTAACTGACTTCGTAACGGGACGCCCCGGAAGCCGACGAGGCAATGATCTCGGGGACGGTCGGATCCGGCTCTTCGACCCAGGGGGCATAGTTGAGGCGCACGCCGCCGGAGGGCTGACTCGGCTTCACCACGTTTCCCTGGAGGTCCGCCCGCACGTAGAGGAAGCCGAAGCCCTTGACGCCCATGAGCCATTTAAAGGTCGAGCACGCGGCAAAGTCGATGCCCATGGCTTTGACGTCTATGGGCACGGCCCCGGCGCCCTGGATGATATCGGCATAAAGATAGGCGCCGTGGGCGTGGGCCAGGTCGCCGAGCGCCTTCACGTCCGCCAGATAACCGTTGACGTTGGAGACCAGGGTGGTGGCAATCAGTCGGGTGTTGCAATCCACGGCGCGCTCCAGGTCGCGGAGGTCAATTTGCCAATCGCGGTGTTTGACGATGCGCACCTCGAGGCCGTCCTGCTGCCGTATCTTGTAGTTGTGGAGGGCCGCATTGAAGTGCAGATCGTGGGTCACGATGTTGCCCCCGGAGAGGTGCTCCTGCATGCCGTTGAGCAGGTTGCTCTCGGCCTCGATGGTGCTGCGGGCAAAGGCGATTTCCTCTGGCCCGGCATTGACCAGCCGGGCGAAGAGCCGGCGGGTTTCGTCGTGGGGCCCGGCCCACAAGGGCCACCACGGCTCGCCCACTTCGTGGGTGAGCCAGTCGACGTAGCGGTGCAGGGCCGCGGCCGAGTGCACGCTGAGGGGGTGGGACGAGGCGTTGTCGAGGTAGGCGGCGCTGCGGACCCGCGGGAAGTCGGTGCGGACGACATCGAAGTCGATTGGACCTTGATTCACGCTGGCCCTCCAGGTCTACTAGGCACGCTCTGGGCCGTTTCTCTCATCCGGCAGGCTCTTCCTTTTCTTCTGCCGCCGCTTCCGGTGATGATGGCTACCTTGCCTTCGAGTCGCATGAGTCCCTCCTAATCCTGGGTGGAAAAATCGAATGTGGTAGGTGCGGCAATTTTGAGGTAATCCTCGACCTCCATGACGATGGAGTCGGTCAGGGAGCCGGCGTTGAAGGCGATCCGCTGATTTGTGGTGATGGAGTGGTCCACGTAAAGGTCAAAGGGCAGGAGCGGCTCGCCAAAGGGCGGCACCGAGCCGGGGACCAGCCCGGTGAGTTCCAGCAACTCGTCGGGGGTCGCAAAGCGGAGTTTCCTGGCCCTGAAATGGTCTTTTATGCGGGCGGAATCCAGCCTCAGGGCAGCGCTCAGAACGAAGAGTTTGAAGGATGTACCGACCTTGAGCAGGATGGCCTTGCCACCGATCGAGAGATCTTCGTTGCGGGCTCTGGCCGCCGCGGCCGAGGTGGGGGTGGGCTGGTGGTGCACCTGGCGGTAGGAGATGGCGTGCTGGTCCAGCAGGTCTTTGATGGCGCGAGCGGTCGTCATGGGCTTTGCATGCAGGGTGTCCAGTTCGGCTTTTGCCGGGTGGACTTTTTGTGGTTGGGAGATCTGCCGGGCCCAGCAAAATTACATCTCCGCTGCGATCTTATCAAGAGGGTTGCTGGTGTTGCGCAACTTGCAGCAAGGAGATTTTTCTTTTGGCGGGATGCGATGCGGAGCAATCTACAGCATCGCTCTCAGCCGACGGTCTGTTCGAATACCCGCAGGGCATTGCCGCCCAGGATTTTTTCGGCGTCCTCTTTGCTGTAGCCGTGTTGGAGCAGGGCGCCGGTAAACTCGCGCCACTGGGGCACGTTCTGGAAGTGCGACGACAGGGCCACGTGGTCAATGCCCGCCAGATCGACGGCGCGGTTGATGTTTTCCAGGTCCAGTTTGGTGTTCCAGACTTCGGCGTCGGTGAGCTTGGCCGCGGCCAAGTCGAAGGGGTCGGGGAACTGTTCCCGCAAGCGGCGGTCGCGGTCCAGGCGCGCCTGCCGGGCCTCGGGGCCGGGGCGAGGAGCCGGGGCGAGGATGCCGACCACGCCCCCGGTGGCGGCGATGGCTTTGATCAACTCGTCGGGCAGGTCGCGCTCGCTGTCGCTGAGGGCGCGGCACTTGGAATGGGTGGCGATGAGGGGCCCGGAACACACCTCGAGGGCGTCCCAACAGGTCTGGTCCGAGGCGTGCGAAAGATCCACCAGCATGCCCAGCTCATTACAGGTGCGGACCACCTGGCGGCCGAAGTCGGAAAGCCCGGTTTTTTGGTTGAGGACCGAGCTGGAGTCGGCCCAGTTGAGGGCGGCCAGGTGGCACAGGGCCATGACGCGGATGCCCCACTGATGGTATTGTTGCAGGACGGTCAGATCGTCGTTGATCCAGCCGCTTTTGAGCATCAGCACCAGGGCGATCCTGCCGCGTTCGACCGCGCGGCGCACTTCGGCGGCGCTTTGGGCCACTTCGATGTAGCGGCTGTAGCGCCGGGCAAAGAGGAGGTGCTCGTCAATGCCCTGTTTGACGCGCTCGACGATCTCGGGGCCCTGGAAGAGGTCCTTCCATATGCCCTGATACTGCGCCGGGGCGGCAGAGGGGTCGGGGTAGAAGAGTTCCTCGGCGGAGATGGCCTGGAAGACTACATTGACGCCGCCGCGTTTCAAATCCAGCAAATCCACGGCGGCGGAATAGGCGTCGACCACGGTGAACCGACGATGCAACTCATCCCCTTCTTTGGGCTGGTACACCGATTCGACAACAGGACGCGTGGTCGGGTCGAGGCGGCCGATTGTGGTGCCCAGGTCCAGCCCCAGCAGGGAGGCGATGCGCCAGTGCAGGTAGCGGGTCTTTTGCCTTTTTCCGCGTTTCATAAGCTGTCAACCATCCGCGGGCGGCATGGTGTTCCAGATGTCGCGGTGTAGTTTACGGTTGTTGCGAAACGAGTTAATGGTTTGAGAAGGCTTGAGGATTGTGATCAATATCAATCCCCGCGCTCACGTTTATGTTGGCCTGCTGGGGACCGTGCGTCATGCCGCCAATGCCGCAGAACAGATCAACGGCGGGTATAGCACTTGGGCTGTCTCTTTTGATGATACGTTCATGGCGATCACTGTTTGAACTGCCAGCGTTTGATGTCGTCAAATCGGTCAAAGTCCTTATCAAATGTCGCCACATGGTCGCCGGATGCCGCAGCGAGGGCAGCCAAGTAACAATCCAGAAAGTCGCATTTTGTCGACGCCAAGCGATGCAAAGCGTCGAGCATTTCATCTTGCTTCATACAGCGTACACCGGCACTAATGATGACCTTCCGCAGCCATTCTGCAATCTGTTCGCGCTCGGTCTGGTAGAAGGAATTGAGCACCCACACCACTTCGGCAACAGCCACTTCGGTTAATATCAGCACACATTTTCCATCGCAAGCGTCCGAAAATAGTGCCCGAGCAGCCGGGGAGTGCTGGGCATCGTCGCCGCGTAGAAAACGGAGGAGGACATTGGCGTCTAAAAGATACTTGATCATTCGTATCTGGCCGCTCTTGCCTTGCGTGCTGCTTCTCGTTCCTCGGATTTGGACGCAGAGGGCTTGTCATCTGCAAGACAGCCATACAGATCCTTGAGCGTTTCGGGCTGGGGCTTCACCAAAACGGCACCGTCAGCCAACTCATAGATGAGCTGCTGCCGAGGCTTGAGGTGGAGCGCCTTGCGGACTTCGGCCGGGATGGTGGTTTGCCATTTATCGGTTAAAGTTGACTTGATCACTGGTCCACCTCCTTTTCATTGTTTTTATGAATCCATTGTGTTAAATATAACAATGTAAATCCGGTCCGCAAGGCATCAACAAGCTCAACGATACACTTCACTCCTGTGGCCAATCTTCACAATGAGGATGAGAAGGGCATCGTCCTTGATGTGGCTGATTACGCGATAAGCGCCCACGCGGTATTTCCAGAACTCGCCTAACTTGGAACCCTTGAGGGCTTCGCCAATGCTGCGCGGATCGTCCAGCCTAGCAACACGGTCATGCAAAAATCTCAGAATCCGCCTTGCTGCCTGTCGATCTATTCTTCTCAATTCACGCTCGGCGTCCCTGGCAAGCTCAATCTGCCAGGCCATGCTCATTCATGACTTTCTCAAGAGGCACGGTCTGAGATTTCCCTTCGTGAATATCCTTCAGTCGTTGTTCGGCAAGATGCAAGTCTTCGAGGTCGTCCAGATACTCTCGGATAGCCTCAATCATATATTCGGTTTCGCTGCGTCCCGTGCGGGCAGCCAGTTTTTGTAGCCGTTCAAAAACTGTATCGGGCAACTGAAAAGCTACTCGGCTCATGTCGTTTCTCCTATGGGTTATCTACTAATCGTCTCGTGTCAACTTGCTGGACTTGACCCCGTTCAGCGGTCACTATTCACTGAACTCAAGCGTCCCCAAGGCGGAACAATTATATATCTCCCAGCAGCCGTGTTGTATCAACATTGGTATGTTCCTCAAGCAGTTCACGAAATGCCGCCAGTACTCTCAGGACTTCGCGACAGTCTTCGGGGCGTTCGGAATAGAATAATTGTCCAACTTGAGAAAGAGGATGTTCATAGCTCCTGCTCGGAGCGGTCACGAGGTTTCGCTTGGCCGAGCACCAGCGGGTAAAGGCGGGCCGGGGCGACCGTCACACCCTCGATGCGGTTGGAGGATTCAGTGCTCTGAATGATGGCCGTGTCGCGGAGCGCTTTGAGGGCTTGTGGCGACTGGCGTGTGAATAGCTCCTGTTTTCCCCTCGACTCGGCGATATCGTTGA
This sequence comes from Candidatus Latescibacterota bacterium, assembly GCA_965219385.1. Lineage (GTDB taxonomy): Bacteria > Latescibacterota > UBA2968 > UBA8231 > UBA8231 > CBDCNM01. The sequence continues at coordinate 1,712,116 of CBDCNM010000002.1, forward strand.
GCAGCCACACCGTACTCAGAGGTATTTCATGGTCGCGCAGGCGGTTGTTGCGAAAAGAATTCATGAACGGTTTGCTCTAAGATCCTTTGACCAAGTATGCCGAACAAACTCATCTGGATCAGATAGAAGCGCGAACAGATAAACTGTAGCCAGATCAGGGAGGACATTGCTTACTTCGCATGAATGAATGGCTAGAAGACACTCATATGTGTGGCCCATCATCCGATAGCCATGCAATGAATTACGTATCCCATGAACTAGCTCTGCCGTGAAATCTTCAAACGTATTCCGGGGGTCGCGATCAACGTACTTGCCTGAAGCCTTGTCGAATCTCTTGAGCTGAATCAGTTCTCGATCCTGGTCTAACCGATCCTTACTCCAAACTCCCTCCACTGCCTGTTGGACAGTGCGATCGTAGATCTCTTCGCCTCTTGCGACTATGTAGGTGCGGAATCGACTGGGCATATGGGCCATTAGCGGTTCGAGACGACCTTTGAAGTGGGACTTCTTGAGCAGGCGGAGGTAAGTCCTTTCGCGCTTTCCGAGATCAACTTTCTTGGCACTGAGAGTCGCGTACTTATCCAATATGTCAAAGAAGAGTTGTTTTCGCACATAGGTGTCCTGCTCTGTGTTAACCGTGATTGTCTCTGAAACGATCCGGTCGATGGTGAGATAGAACTGTCTTTGTTTGATGAAATCTATCGATTTGTCGTCTTTCAAGAATAAAATCGGATTGATGAGCGATAGGTAGAGTGCGTTGATTCTTTCTACTGTCCACTCGACAAGCTTATCTATGTCTTCGCCGCGCCATCGCGTCACATGTCGGAGGCGGGTGTCTTCCAACTTAGTCCTTAGGTCCTGCTCATTGGCTGTCATGTCCTGTATAGTCAAATGTGGCTCTAGCATCCTCTTTGCTCGGAGTACGTCGTCCAGCAGCGACCGCATCGTGGCCTTTTCGCGAATTTTCAGCACAGGGTGACACTGGAAGACGAGTAAGAAGCTGAACCGCTCGGCCACAAAGCCATACACGTTGGGATGAAACCCATTGAGCACGGCCCGTAGGACATTGCCGCCTAACCCTAGTCTACTTCCTTGCCCTGCGGCAATGCTCCGACGCTTGTTCCTTCTGATTTCTGGTATGGAGTACACCCCTGAAATGCCTATCAAGTCGATTGCCTGCAGAAGAGTCCCGAGTCCTTCATTAATCCGAATAATGTGAATCCGGCCTTTCGGATATGCTGCCAGAAAGGCTGGAACAACTATTTTTCGCAACAGCGGCACGTAGTCCGAGTGACTCGTACGGAACAGAAGACTATCGATCCAAAAGAGTTTCTTGTAGCCTCTAGTCTTTTCGATAGTTTCCTTATAGGAGTCACTATTGTACGAAAGCACCTGTGGACGGGCTTTCTCAAGATCCCACCAATAACCATCTAACGATGAGAAGATGTTGATATCGTGCATGTTGGCCGCTGTGATGGACCCTGAGTAAACGAACACTCCCTGTTGTCGGACAGAGTCCTTCAGTTTTACCCAAACACTCGTACTATCTTCATGGAAATCGTATAGACCTGTCTTCGCTAGCTCCATCTTGAATCCCTCAATGGCCCACGTTGCAGGATGCACCAGTCGGCCGTATCCCATGTCGGCCCACGTTGCCGAAATGATTCCGGTCACTTTATCACCTCATCTTCCAAGGGAATGCGGCCAATCAAGCGGACGAACGAGTGTTGGTAATATCAAGACGATCATTATTTATAAATTACTCAGGGAGTGGACAGATTCCATTTACTTCAAGAATTGAAGACTCAACATTCGTATAAATCTGGCGACGGCTACCTTTAAAACTGATCTGTAGCTGATTTAGCTCCAGAAGTTCCAAATCTAATTTGAGTATATCTTCCACCGTATTTGAAAGTTTCAAGTAGAGAACTGAAGTCAAACGAGCAAACTTCTTGAATCTCTCCACTGTTTGCCCAAAAGATCGATAGATATCCAAAATTGGTGATTCTTGTATTTGTAGTCCAGGCCCATATGTTGAACCTCCGTGAGAAATAAAAGATTCTAGCAAGGAGTTATCTGTGAGCCCTGCAAAACCTGATTGATTTTGAAAAATTTTTTCATTAAGTAAGATCCTCCTTGCACGAATTTCGGCAATCTGATCCGATGAAATATTATTGAATGATACATTATCAAAGGGGCCGAAATTTTGTTTGTTGTCTTCTTCCGTTAGAACAATTTTCCAAACAGTTTGAGATCCAGATGTAGCTTGAGTAGCATCCTTTGGTCTTACCCACGCAGCATCTTCCTTGTGTGCAAAGGCAATAATTTTTCCCTGAGTAAATTGATTACTGATACTATTCCTTAATGAATGGAGAAAGGTAGTTTCTTCGGATGATTCTGGGAGAAGATCAAGATTAATTTCTGTCGGACTCCAGTGTGCATTTTGTGCAGGAATGAAATACGATTTTCCATCCTCCAGATGCAATAGTATAAATTCGCCATAATCGCTCTTGACCTCGGTGGAAGTTGATATATCAGGCGACGTTACCTGCGATGTATCTCCCGATAGCTTGTAGACTAAAGCCTGATAAATTTCTTCAATTTTCATTGAACGCAAATCAAGATATCCGACTGTCCGCAAAATTCCCGGAATCTCTGTATCATCAAGACGGACTGGAAGAATATACTCCTTATTTTCCTCAAATGCCCTTGCCTGAGCATTCTGTCGTTCATGGTTCGTCCACAACTTCCGTATATAGTTTTCGGATAGGAACATGACACAATAACGTGCCTGATCCTTGTAAACTGATGAAAAGTGATCATAGAGATTCTTGCCCCAAAGTTTCGCTGGCTCATATTCATCATAGAAGACTAAATATTCTCCTTTTTTGAGAAGATCTGCTAGCTCCTTGGCATGTTGTCGATCTTCTCCCGCGAAAGACAAGACAACATCATACTCTTTGGACATTTCTCAAACACTCCTTCACTATGTTTTGAAATTTTGGCTGCGTAATCAGCGGCTTTAACCTGAGTTCATCTAAAGATTAGTCCCCTTTCAAACGAGTGGATTCCTCCATCTTCTCTATCTCTTCCTCCGTCAGCCCATACAGCGCATACACCAACCGGTCTATCTCCGCTTCCTGCTCACCGGTGTCCGCCAACGGGTCGGCCGCTTTGGCCGTCAGAATGCGGTCAACCAAGCGGATGGACGAGTTCCTCATCTGCCAACCCTACCGCCCTTCCACCGCTGCGGTCTCTTCCTCCAGCCCATACAGCGCATAGACCAGCCGGTCTATCTCCGCTTCCTGCTCGCCGGTGCCCGCCGACGGGTCGGCGACTTTGGCCGTCAGGATGCGGTCAATCAAGTGGATGAATGGTTGCAATGCCTGACGGCTTCTAAATCGGTTGACGCTTGGTCATTTCATCGTAAGTTACACAAGCCTACTTACACCTCGTAACTCGTAATCCCGTTTATCATTGGACGAAAGATCGGTGTTCTTCAGGTCTGACGTATCGCCAGGACTGAGGGACGACGAAATTCGGGAATTGGTTCCTTAGCTCGTTCAGACCAACTGGGTTTTCGTATTTCCAAACATTCGTGATTTCCAAAGCATAAGCAATGGTCCGCCCCGCATAATAGATGTCAAAAGCCCGTTTATCAACGCCCGCAAGTTCGGACACCTCATTCCAAACTTCCTCGGGCGATCCACTCCACACCTGTCCGACACGAAAACCGCCACGGAGTTGCCTGACCGGACTGGAAACGTAGATAAACACGTCGCGATTCTCCATATATGGAGTGATGCGCCTTCTTAGTTCAGCCTCCTTGAGCCCCTCAAAAACTAGGTCCGCATAGCAGGGTTTCAATGAAAAGAGTAAAGGTGCCGTTGCCGCGTTCATGACTGATCCGGGTATCCAAGTCGAAATAGTTTCCGGAATATTTTCATTGGTACATTTGATGGAGATTGCAGCGTTAGCCCAACTTCATCCTCCCTGAAGACATCTCGCAGCTTATCCAACCAAACCGGATCTCGAAAAAGGAACGTGTGCGAAAATCTCAGTGCCATAATCTCTTTTGATAGATCACCACCACACAGGTCATAAACGTCTTTCCATTCCAGTATCCCAAATTTTTTGAATTTCTTGAAAAGCACTTTTGGAGTGTCTATCTCAACGGCGTCAAGATGGGATATAGCTACAATTTTTTTTCGGTCTCCGCTGACGTACCACAGAATCCGGGCAGGTGTCTTGAGCATATTATGGCGAGTTTTACGTCGATAATACACGTTATCCCAACGCAACAATACACTCTTCTTACCTCCGAAGAAATCGTTGGCCGATTGGTATCTATCAAAGAGGCTGATGGCGTAGCCTGGAAGAATTGGTATCAAAAAATAATCCTGGTCCACTGCCAAGCTCAAAGGTGAGCAATGTCGTTCAATCTCAAGACTCGACATATTCTGATAATTGCTTGAGGATTCAGGAGATAACTCGGAAATCTCACCTGAGACCTCTTCACGATCAAGGCAACGCGAAAAGCAAAATCTCACGAAACTATCGTTACATTTTGTAAATCCCATCTCTAAAAGGTCCGTCACCAATCTGGCGGCGATGGCGGTTCCCTCGAATTTCACCATGTCAATGTTCTCGCTTACAGCTTTGTAAACAGTATCCGCGATCAAAAAGCGCTCGAATAGCAATCGGTCATTGGATCGCACGACCCTACCCAAATGTACAGTAAGTGCGTTATCGTTACTATTTTCAAGAATTCGAACCGCGCATACCTCGCTGCCTGACCATAGAAGCTCGCACTCATACTGATCAGGACTTGCAAGAAAATACTCCACCCTCTCCCGGAATTTACCTTGCCTTTCCCCTTGGTATAGGAAAGAGGCAAACGGGAAAGATGGGAGGTCACCGGAGGTCAGGCGACGCCATTCAAGACTGAAGCCCGACACGCGGGCGGGCACATAGGATTGTCTTTCGGAAATTTCGTGAAATTGAATGATCAACTCGGTCGGAGATAACACTTGAATCCTCGTCAGATCCACAATTGCATCTGCATTTTGTAAGAGGCGTCGGTCCCGAGTGACAAAAAAATTCACGTCGGAGGCAGCAGTCTTCGCCAATTGCCGAATATCGGATTTTTCACGCGGCATGCGGCTGGGAAGAATTTCCTTCAGATGTTCCTCAAAGTGTTCAGCCAATTGTGCGTCGTGTACGATTTTTTGAAATCTGTAGGCTCTGTTTCGGGATTTTTCGCGCTGAACGGGATCGCTTTGCCGGTCAATTTCATTAAACAGTTCATCAGTGATACAAATGTTGAGGGAATCTATTAAGAAGTCGGAGAGCAGAGCTTTGGATGGCTTTGATTTATCACTATCCGGCTCATTAAAATCGAAGAAGACTTGGGCATCTATGATGATATCGAGAGTCTCATCTGATGTTTTTGCCTGAAAAAGGTCTAACTGGTCATCTGGGGCCAGAGTAAGGCACCAGAGCGTCAGAGGGAGTCCATCCTTGGATCTACCTGGCTTCTCATCTAAGGCCACGAACCCCAATTGGGGCCACATGTCATGCGCCGAAAAATCGCGGCGGCAATGAAGTTTTATGGCCTTCTGAGTAGTGGCAGACTCCTTTAAGGTGTTAACAAGTCGCCTTGCGATACTTTGGTGTTGGTATTGTTCCAACACGCAAAGTTGGAAAATACGAAAATAGTTTCGATTAGCTCCATAGAGGAGATAACCGATGAGTTGGTCGTCGTCGTTCTTGGCCCCCCAAACGCCGCCTTTTTCGAGATAATCACGAAGGGCTTCTCTGGGAAGAAAACCAAGCGTCTGACTGTAACGTTTCATCAGCTCGTCCACATCATCAATGTCAGCGGACGTTAGCTTTGGGATTGTTATATCCATACCTAACTTTTTTCTCCAATCAACGCAATTTCCTGCTCGGTCAAGCCGTACAGCGCATACACCAGCCGATCTATCTCCGCTTCCTGCTCGCCGGTGTCCACCGACGGGTCGGTCGCTTTGGCCGTCAGGATGCGGTCAACCAAGCGGATGAACGGGCGTTGCTCTGTGGCGGGGATTTTGGGGATGGGCAGGCGTTCGATGAACATCGGCTTGTATTCGTAATAGCCCCCGTCTCTTTCCACGCCAATCAGCCGAAAGTACCAATCTAGTAGCTTTGAGTTGAGTGCTGCCAATAGATAATGATTGAATGGCGTCAAGATCGTAGTAGGCGCGCTCACGAACATATCTTGAGGCGCGTAAGAAAACTTGGCCTGATTAGATAAGTTGCCCCACGCAATTTTTTCTTTGGCGAAATCTTCGTGGTAGTTAGCCCCCCACCGCTGGAGAGCATACCATTCGTACCGAATTCCGGTTTCCGATTTACTTCTAGAGCTCAGGCCGGACTTATGTGAAAGTAGATGCCGATAAATCGCCGGATATTGTCCCTTGAACAAATCCTCTGCCTGACTACTGCTTCCCTTGATTGCTGAATCCAAATGTAATGGAAAATGCCAAGGGATATTGATCAGCCACAAGCCGGCCCATTTTACCCGGTAGCGCTGTATATCCTGCCCGCGCAACACCGGCTTGATGATGTCCGCGGAGTTGAGGTCTTCCCCAATCAACGCCTCTTTGATCGCATCGTCAATGATGAAGGCATCATTGCAACCAGTGATGATCCCACGATTGATCTTCACACTCCAATTTTTCAGCGGCGTTCCGACGGCTTCCATCTTTTCTTTTATACACTGTTTCGTCCCTGACAATACAATCCAAGTATTGCCGCTTTTAGGGCGAATACGCGTCCATTCAGTTGGCGGAAATTGCTGTGTCGCTGAACGCATATCGGACGCTTGCAGCACGTTCTCGTTGGATGACCGATTGACGATCAGGATGCAGGTATTGACCGTTGCATTGTCAAACACATCTGCGCCAAGGTTGACCAGCCGTATCGGATTTTGATTTTCGATGAACTGTCGCAAGATCCGCCCGCTGTCAACGCGCATCCACTGATTGGACGATATAAAGCAAACATACCCGGTACGCTGTTTCAGCAGATTCACCCCCTTCTCGTAGAAAAGCTGGTAAATATCGCCGGTGCGGGCGAAAGTTGCGTAGCCGGTATCCTTGTAGAGGTTGCCCAGTTCGCCGCCGTTCTTCTGCAACTGAATGTACGGCGGATTCCCAATCACCACATCAAACCCATCGGCGACCCCAAACATATACTCAGCGTCAAAATACTCAGCCTTAGCATTCTGATCGTAAGGGTTCCAGCGAGCAATTTTGTCCGCAGCGGCAGCAGGCATCCCAATCTGCCTCAGTTCCCCCGCCAAAGCATCCCGTAGTTCCTCATCTCTCGCACGGCATCGCAGTTTTGCCTGGCGATTGGTCGCGTGAAAGTGCCGCTCGCGGTTCGCGTGCAATTTGTGCTCCAGCCCTTGCACTTTCTCGCTGCTCAACATGCGCTCGCCGAGACCGAGCAAGGTGTTCGCTGCCACAAACCGAGTTTCCAAGTTGGGTAGCGGCTGGATGCCGAAATTGTCGTCTTTGTTGCCGTTGGGTTCCTGCTCAATCGCGAGCGAAATGAAGAAGCGCAGCTTGGCAATCTGGCAAGCGATGGGCTGAATGTCCACGCCAAAAATGCTGTTCTGAACAAGGTACAGCTTGCGCCCAAAATCCGAGTCGCGGTAGCGCTCAAATGTCTCGCTGATCTCCTTCAGTTCGGCGTCTCGTTCCCGTTGATTATGGGTATCAAAAGCAGCAGTAGCACGTTGCCCGGCCAGTTCCTTTTGCAGCCCCTCCCACCGCTTGTTCTCCGGGTCGAGGCGGCGCAGAGCCAGCGTCAGCTTGTGTAGCGCACCCATGGGGAAGGCACCAGAGCCGACGGCCGGGTCGAGAATTTTGATCTCAGCGATGGCGCGCACCAAGCCGTCAGTTTCGTCCTCGTCAAAGAGTTCGTTCGCTTCGTCAAAGGCGTCCTCGTAGTCCAACAGATAATGGAGCCGGTCCCGCCAAGATGCGCTGTCGCCATCCGCCGGTCGGCTTTTGGACGCCAACGTCTCCACCGCTGCCTCGTCCACCATGTAGTCCACCACGGCGCGGGGCGTGTAGTAGGAGCCGGTTTGCTTACGCGCCGTCTCGCGCGTCTCCGGGTTGTAAGCCGCCAGCAAGTTCTCAAAGACCTTGCCGAGTAGTTCCGGGTCCAGGGCGACTTCCTTCTCTATGGGCGTGTTTTCCTCCACCGTGAACTTGTAGTGGTTGAGCAGAGTAATCAGCCCGTCGTCATCGAAGAACAGGTGGTTGGGAACGCTCAAGTTTTTGTAATGCACATCGGAAAAACAATCGATGCGCCAGCCGCCATAGCCGGTGGCCTCCTCGCTGTCCAGGCAATCGAACAGGCCGCCGTTGATGAACGGCGTTTGGGCGAACAGGTCCAGCAGCGCGTCCGGGTTGCTGATTTCCCGTTTGTAGCGATACAGCGAAAAATTTCGGTGCGTGGCGTTTTGCGCTTTGCTGAAACCGCGCTTGTTGATCTCGGTGTTCAGGGTGGCGAAGAACAGGTTTTGCAGGACGGCGCGGTAGTAGGAATCGCCGCTATCCCGGTCGTAGTTTTTTAACAGGTCAGCAACTTGCGCCTCGATGAATAGGTCGCCGACAATCAGCCCCTTCTCCTTGATGAACCAGACGAACAGCAGGCGGGTGATGAGGCGGATGACGTGCTCTTCGGCGGGCAGGGTCCGGGCTTGATCGGTGGGAAACCGGGCCTCTTTGACGGCGCGGTCGAACCAGACGAACAAATCCTGGTAGAACCGCCGGTTGAGTTCCTCGGTGTCCAGTTTGTCCAACCAGGCGGCCAGCAGGCCGTCAAAATTGTGCGGCCTATTGCGGATGTCCATCCATTTCGCGCACTCGGTCAGCGACAGCTCGGCCAAAATGTCCAGATGGGCGCGGTGGGGATTGGCCGGGTCAATCTCCCGTATCAGCGACACACGGCCCAGCACATCGCGCTCCGGGTCGTGCTTGTGCTCGCGGCGATGCACAAAGGCCAGGGTGAGCAGGTTGTCGGCAGTTTTGAACAGAACGACCGTAGGTTGGCTCAGGCGCTTGTTGATCTCGCGGGTGAATTGGGCGTACTGGCCGCGAGCATAGGTTGCTTCCTTGAGTTCCACGGCGAAGAAGATAAAGCTCTGCTGCTGTCCCTTGTCGAAGGAAGCGGTCTCAAACCCAAGCGTCGGCTGATCGAATGAGGCGATTTCGTCGTCGGTAAGCTGAAAGACGAACTGCACGGATCGGACGTTTTCGCGGAATACCTGCTCTGTCCTGGTGTTTTCTTTTGGGGCGGGAAACTGCGCAATGAAATCGGCAACAGCGCCCGTCTGTCCAGGCAGGGTGCGCTCGCTGCGGTAGCCGAGAGTGGCCAGCAGGTCTTTGGTCGCCTCCAAGAAATCGCTGGCTGGCATCGCTGCCAAAGTGGATTGCAGGGCCTCCAGCAGATTGTCAGTGCTCATATCCTCTTTTACGCTGCCCATGTTGTCTCTTTCCTTGTGCCCATCGTTCGGGCCGCAGGTCACGCGTCCCCGAGATTGATTCTTTGTACGATCTTCTTCGCCAAATCCCTGAAATCCCGGCGCGCGTCGTTTGCCGCGGCGGCATGGCTGCCAATGGCGCCGTCGGCTGTGGTGAGGTGGAAAATGGGCTTGCGCGCTTCCTGAGCCATCGGCACCAAGCTCCGGTAGTGCTTAACGGTGGCGAGGGCATGTTCTTCATCCTGTGCCGGTGTCGCGGGGTACGGTCCTTCGTTATCGCCGCACAGGTTGCGGGCGTATTCTTCCGGCATTCGATTGACCCACTTGTCATACGCCCTGACGGGACGGTTCAGGCGGACGCCGTGCTGTTGCACCACATAGCCGACGGGTTGCATCTCCCCATCCGGCAGTGGAAAGTCCGGTTGCTCCCAGTTGCCCCTTCGCCGCTGCCAGTCTTGCCGCCACCGATCCAGCGTCGGGCCGAGGTTGCGCAGGCCCTGGAGCGAAAACAGGTCGGCGCCCAGCGGAACGATGATGTAATCGGTGGCAATCAGCGCGGAGCGATTAATCGCACCGAGATTGGGGCCGACGTCGGCCAGGATGACCGAGGCATTCATCTTGGCGGCCCCAGACTGCATGACGGTCGAAAAGGCGGTCAAAATGCGGAAGGGGCGGTACAGCTCGCTAGAACCCAATGCGTTAGGCCATTCTGACGACAGAGTATCTTCAAATCCGGCCAGGGCCAGATCTCCCGGTATCAGGCACAGCGTAGGGGTAATTTTCGCGAGCCTCGGGTCTTTGATGTCGCCAACTTTTGTCAGAGGCCGGACGCATTGCAGGATAGTCCGCGCAGATGCATCATTGCCGTCGTCCCACAGCTTTTCCAACTGTTCTTCATTCAGAAATGCAGCGGTGAGGCTCGCCTGCGGGTCGAGGTCGCAGGCCAGCACCCGATAACCACTGTCGGACAGCATCCACGCCAGATGATAGACAAGCGAGGTCTTGCCGACCCCCCCCTTGTTGTTGAAGAAAGTCAAAACGGGAACGGTCATTATTCTGCTCCCCCCGGGTTTTGCCTAACCTTTATCGTTACCACCACGAAATTATCGGAAATATCAAATTCAGGTTCTGGATGTCCCGCGGCCGCTAGCTGCTGTTTGGCTATTGGTATTCCTACGCCAAAACGCTGGACATATCCCAGCGTTCTCATGGATTCTGCCAGGTTGGGGTTGCGGTAATCAGTATATCCGGGCTGACCGAAATTCTCAGCATTTACCGTCCCGAACGCACCGCCGGGGCTCAGGACCTCAATGCGGTCATTGAACCAAGTGATGCGGACGGGAGTATTGGTTCCTTCATAAGTCCTGTGCATCACTGCGTTGCGGGTGATCTGGTGCAGCGCTTCCATGGGATACAGCTCAGTTCGTTGTTCAATGTAGTTCGTTGTGATATCCACAGCGATGCGATTGTGGGCTTTCAGTTTCTCATCCAGACGGCGGAGCAGGTCCGGAATGGCGCCGCCGATTTCCTCGCTGTCAAGAATATCATCCGTTAGCTCGCGGCCATTAATTTTGAGGAATTGCACATAAGCACCTGGCAGAAAATCCTGCGGGTTTTTGCCGATCGTGAGTATGCCCAGCACGGTCGCGGTGGGCTGGTCAGCGGCGACGATCATTTTTGTCGCTGCCAGTTGCTCATTCAGGCTGCGGTCGTTTACTGCCAGTACCTCATCCGGAAATGCTGCGGTTAAGTATTCGTTCTCAAACCGGGTCAGATTGAGGTCGGACAAGCCAGCGGTCGGGATTGGCTGGATGTCAAAGGGGCGGTCGCCGTGCCGTCGCTTTTCGTTGAGCATCCTTTCATCCTGTGCCGTGGCGATGCCGCGGCGAGGGCCGATGCGGACATGGATGACACCTTTGCAGCGAACCGGTGGCGAGTTGGAGGGTTGCACTATGATCACCGCAACTTCCTTGCCTTGCAGCCTGCGCTTCTCCACCGTCAGTGAGGGCGGAGGTACGATATTGCCGTCGGTCTTCTGTAAAATCTGGCATTGCGATTGCTCCGCTCATGTTGACCTGTTATCAGCCTGTGCGTTCAAGCACAACGAGCCAGGTTACCAGCTCAAAATCGTTGTTGTTCGGGTTGGCGGATTGTACGGGCAGCCTGAAGTCGCGCTGGTGGCCGTGAATGCCCAGTTGCCGTATCTGCGTGGCTCTGTCCGCCCCGACGATGTGGGCAATCACGGCGTTCAATAGTTTGTCGTAACGGGCCATGTCCTGGCCGTGCTTGGTTTCGTGGTCAAACTGGTCGCATAGCTTTTGCAACGGCTCGGTCTTGCCGAGGGCCGCCGATTCAAACAACTCCAGCACCTGCCGGGCATTGGCACAACCGTAGCGAATATCGCCGTTGTCGCGGATGTACACCGCATAGTACGGATGTATCGGGCTGGCGGCTTTTTCCCGCTTATCTGCGCCGGCGTTGCGCTGGCGCAGGAAAAATATCGCGCCCGGCCGTGCGGCACCGTCGGTTACTGCGTAGGCCCCGTAGGGCGTTGCCTCCAGTTCCGCCTTATTTTTCTCCAGATACCGCAACAATTGGGCAAAAAAGTAATCGAGCGTAAAGTCGCTCATGACGACGCCGTCGGACAGTTCGTCCAGGTCCAGCACCTCTTCGCGCATTTTCTTTAGTTGCTCGTCGCGGAAGTTCAGCTCCATCTGGACCTGCTCAGACGGGTCTTCGTTCAACGGATCGTCGTCGCCGCTGGCCGTGGCGTCCGCCAGGGCCATGCGCGCTTGTACGCGGCTTTGCAGGCGCAGATAGACCTCCATGTCCTTGGTGGGCCAGTAGTTGATCATCCGCACCGATTCGCTGCGGCTGCCGATGCGGTCAATGCGCCCGAAGCGCTGGATGATACGCACCGGATTCCAGTGGATGTCGTAGTTGAGTACGGTATCGCAATCCTGAAGGTTCTGCCCCTCTGAGATGCAATCGGTGGCAATCAGCAGGTCGATTTCGTCGGTGCTATTGGTCTGCACGCGTGCCCGCGGCGCGAAGTTGGTCAGAATGGCGTTGAAGTTGTTGGCACCGGAAGTTGTGCGCGTTGCGTCCCCAGAGACCAGCGCCATGTTCAGCCCCAGTTCGTTCGCCAAGTCCGCCAGGTTTTCGTAGAGGTATTCCGCCGTGTCCTTGAAGGTGGTAAACACCAGCAGCTTGCGGTTGGTCCGGCCGTCCTTGTCGGTCGTCGGGTGTTGTGCCTTGTCTCGAATGTGCGCCTTGATCTCTCGCAGCTTGCCGTCCCGCTCCGGCGTGATAATGCTGACCCGTTTATGGACCGCCTCCAAGGTCTTCTCGTCCTTCAGCAAGTCCTTTTTCCAGCGGGGCAAATCCAACTCGCGCAGATGGTAGGGGGTGCGTGCCCGATTGATCAGAAATTCCTCGTCATCGTCGTCGTCATCCGGGAGGATGTCCGCTTGCTCGTCCAACAGCAGGTTTTGCTCATAGCGGTCTATCTTCTCTAGCAGGTCTTTAATCTTGCCGATAGTGCGCCCGAGCGTTTCTGTCAGGGAATGGGCCGAACTCTCCAGGCGTTTCAGAAAATTGACCCGTATCATGCCGATGAGGAAGCGCTCGCGATCTGCCTGATTAAAGCGTAGTTGCTTCTTTTCGTCCGCCAACCGTTTCTTGGCATCTGCGCTGGTAACGTAGCTTGACGGCCGGTAGATGGATAGGGCGAACTGCTCGATTTGTTCGGATAAATTTTTATATGAAAGTTCGTCCTCTAAATCCGTCAGCGGATAGCGGTTCTCCGGCCGTTGCCGCGTGGGGAATTGGCCGATTTTGTCCATTTCTTCGGCGTAGAATCGCTTGATCTGCCGCCGCGAGCGAGCAATGGAAACACCGCCTAACAGCTTAGAAAAATCAGCGCCCAATTCCTCCAGTAATGTTGCCTTGTCTTTTCTGCCGCTCCTTTCCGCTTTGGTCTCCCATGCCTTAAACTCCTTTTGCGCCTGCCCCAGGAGAGAGCCGATATGGCCGATACCCAGATTTTCCTGGAACACATCCTCGCGCTTTTCGGTCATCAGATAAATCTGATTGCGCAGGTCAATAAGCGAGGTATTGACCGGCGTCGCCGAAAGCATCAGCACCTTGGTTTGGGTCCCGGCTTGGATGACTTCTTCCAATAACCGCGAGTAGCGGCTGTGGCGAACTCTGCCGTCGTCGTCGAGGCGGGGCTTGGAGTCATTGCGGAAATTGTGCGATTCGTCGATGACCACCATGTCAAAATTGCGCCAGTTGAAATTTGCCAGATCAATATCGCCGGCTTGCCCACTGCTGCGGGACAAGTCAGTGTGCGATAGCAAGGTGTAGCCAAAACGGTCATCAAGGAAGGGATTGCCAGTTTGGGCATTATAGGCTGGATACAGCGCCCAGTTTTCGTGCAATTTCTTGGGGCACAACACCAGCACCCGCTCGTTTTTCAGTTCAAAGAACTTGATAACCGCCAACGCCGTGTAGGTTTTCCCCAACCCCACGCTGTCGGCCAAAATGCAGCCGTTGTGCCGCAGCAGGCGGGCGATCGCGCTTTTGGCACCGTCTCTCTGGAAGCCGTACAGCGCGTCCCATATTTGGGTATCGTACAGGTGCGTATCCGCCAGTTGGCGTTCGCGGTTCTGTCGGTCTTCGATGTCCTGGCGGAACAGCTCGTAGAGGGTTTTGTAATAGATGAACTCCGGCGCGTGATCTTTGCCTATCCGCGCCAGCGCGTCGAGCACGTCCTTTTTCACATCCTTGGTCAACGCCTTGTCCGCCCACAGGTCGTCAAACCACTCCCGCAGCTCGGCGCGTATTCCCAACTCGCCAGTCGCCAAGTTGATTTCCACGTTGGCACTCGTCCCGCAGCCCAAGCCGCTTCTGGTGAAGTTGGAGCTACCGACCACCACCGCGCCACCGCCGGCGGATTCGGCGAGATACATCTTGCCGTGCAGAAAGTTGGATTTGCCAATGGAACGGACTTTTACGCCCTGGCCGCACACCCATTCGGCGCACTGCCGCGCGAGATATTTCTGTTGCAACTGGTAATTCGGCGAAAGCCCGTCTTCGGTCAGGTCAAAGGATTTTTGCGCTTTCTCTCCGGGATCCAACTCGCCGACCGATGCCGGGTCGCCAAAGAGAAAGCGCACATCCTCAACGCCGCACAATTCGCTTTGCAGGGCCTCGTACCCGTAAATGGTGAAATACGCCGACACCAAACGGAAAACCTCTGCCGTGGACAAATGCTCGCGCAGATAGTCGACGACCTTGCAGTCGCGATTGTCCAGAATGTGTTCGTATTTGGCCATGTCGAGTAAGTGGAGCGCGTTATTGAATGATGTTCAGCCAGTCCTTGAAGAGGAACGAGACCCGCCCGATCAGCAGGGACAAACGCCCCATGACGGTATAGCCAAAGGAAGCGCCAAAGGAAATCATCAAAAACCAGATCCCGATCCTGGAGACCGCGCCCACCACACCGGTGTGCTCCACCGAAAAGAAAAAATAGACCAGCACCGTCACCACCCCCACCAGGATGATCAGCAGCCAGAGGCCCTCCAGACTCCAGCTTAAGGGGGCCAGGGTCGGCTCGACCTGGGCCAGGATAAAGGATGAGATGAAGCGAGGGATGGTGAATCCGGCTCCCAGGCCCACCACAAAGGCAAAGGCGATCCGACTCAGCCACCCGAACCGCTGGGAGAAGCGCATCAAGATGAAAAAGCCGAGGAGGGTGGGAATCAGGAGCAGCCAGTCGGGGTCGCGCTCCGCATTTTCATCGAGGTTGAACAAAGGGGTCAGCAGCTCGGCCAGCAGGACGGTGTACCAGACCTGAGCTAGGGTGTAGGCTGCCGCGACCCCTACGAAGATGTGTTCGGCGAACTTGAAAAGAGGGTTGTCCTTGTAGAGAAAGCTGTAGAGCGCCAGAGTGAGTCCCGCCCCCACGATGATGCCGAAACCGGTCCGGTCCGCCGCCAGGTTGCCGGATCCCAGCAGGTAGGCATTGACCGCGGCAAACAGGCCGACGCCGATCAGAAGTATAAGGGTATCCTGCCTCATCGCCCTGGTCCTCTCTGGGTTGTGCGGCCGTAGAGAAAGTAGATCAGATTGCCCAGAACGATAAAGAAGATGATGACCAGGTGCACGATCGACTGGGAGGCCATGCCCGCGGTGGCCGCAGCGGTCGCGTCCACCAGTTTTTCGTATTCGGCCGCGCCGGCCAGGCCGCCGATCAGGCCGTTCATCTGCCCCGACTGCAGGAAGGGGTACATATCGGGCGCCATGACCGCGGTGCAACCGGTGGCAAAGGGGAATTTGTACTTTTCCTGGCCAAAGGGGATCCACACCTGGTCGGGGGTGTTGCCCGCGGCCAGGCAGATCACATAAGAGAAGTCCCGCAGGGAGGTAATGGGTTGCGTGACCGCCAGGCTTGTGGTCGAGTTGCCCCGCAGGTCTTTGGCGAAGGCATTGTGGAAATCCTGTCCCATGTTGATGACCAGGCTGTGAGAACCCGGTTTGAAGCCGAGGAAGACATAGTCTTCGCCGTAGGTTTTGTCGAGTTCTCCGGATATGTCTTCCAGGACTTGCTGAGCCAGTCCCACCCCATCGGGCCAGTGGTTCATGGCCACGATCTTCAGGTCCCGGCGGAAACAGTGCCGCAGGATGGCCAGGGCCATGGGCTGCAGTTCGGGCATGGAACTGGGCCCGTAGTCGAAGGAAATCAGGACCGTGCCGCCGCCCGAGTCCGCTATTTTTTCGACGGTATCGTAGACTGCGACCACCTCGTCGCTGATCTCGATCGGGAGGTGGAGCGGGACGAACATCGGAATGGACACGCCGAGGAAGACAAATATATAGACCACCCGGCGGTCCAGATTGCGCCGGATCTCTTTCATTCTTCACCTCCGCCGAGATAGGATCGTTCGATGCCGAAGATGATGCGCAGGGACGTGGCGATGGCGCCCAGGCTCACGCCCAGGAGGATGCCCCGCTTGGCCGCCAGGTTGGGGACGCCCATCAACCAGTCCTGGGTCCAGGGCAGCGCATCCGAGATGAGGGCGCCGATGGGGACCCGGCCCAGCATGACCAGCACGGCCGAGATGAGCAAGATAGCGGCCTCGGGGGTGCGGGCGCGAAAGGTCCGGTAGGCCGCGGAGGCGATAAAGAAGGCCAGGATCGAAAACATGGTGGCGTCGGCCGGGACCTGGATGTAGTCGTACATCCAGACAAAGGGTCCGGAATCTATGACCTGTGCTTCGAGCGGTCCGGCCCCATCGTTGTAGATGGCAAAAACCAGCATCGCGGCAAAACCGAGGTAGACCAGCAGGCTGTAGCCCCACCCGGCCTGGTGCTGCAGGATGCGTTCCCAGTGGAGATTCATCAGGCTGTGGATGCCGATGAGAAAGGCGAAGGCCGCCACGATCCGATCCCAGCGGGCCAGTTCGGTCAGCAGGTTCTGGGCCTCCCGGTGCGGGATGTAGTAAAGGGCTATGCCGATACAGCCGAATACAAAGGCGATGACCAGCGGGAGAGTGCGTCTAAGGAAGAGCATGGGCAGATCCTCGTGCTTTAGTAGGCAGTGAATAAATGCGTCAGAAACGGAATGTCTAAAGTGGCCAGCAAGGTCCCCAGCACGAGCACGGCAATGAGGAACCCCTTGCCGATATCCTGTCCCTTCAGGCTCCCCAGGAGTCTGGGCTCGCGGGCCAGGTAGGCGCTGGCAGCGTAGAGTTCCTCTCCCATAAGGGTGTAATCGCAGGTGGTGATGAAGAAGGGGAGCTGGGTGTAGGAGTCGGTGCCGGCGATCTGGATGGCGCCGGTATTGGCCCCGGTCTCGGCCAGGAGCAGGGACTCGGCGTAAAAGTAGCCCATCATGATATTGGTGGCGGGCTCTTCGCGCACCATCATGCCCTCCACGGCCGCGGCGTAGCTGAACTGATCGGTGGCGGCCAGGAAGACATTGTCCGGGTTGTAGGCGTCGGGCCGGCCCGCTTCCAGGTAGGCCTCCTTTACCACTTCCTGGCTCACGGCCATGACCACCGGATCCCTGTTGGTCACGCGCAGGGCAGTGTCGTACTCGGCGGTGCGCCGGGCCACGCGGCTGAGGATGTTGACCGCGGCAATGGTCGAGACACTCCCCATCGGGTTCAAGCCGTGGATGAAGAGGACCGGCTTGCCCATCTCGGTGGCCCGCCCCAGGGCTTCGTCCAGGGCCTCCAGGCCGGCGATGCGGCGGATGTAGAACTCGCGGCGCCGGGCCAGGGAAATGGAGACCAGAACGATGAGGGAGAACACCGTGCCCATGATGAAGTTGTTCAGCAACTTGCGGTCGAACAGGTTGCCGCCGGCCTCGGCCTGGACCACGGCGGTGCCTTCGATGGTTTGCCCCGCGGCGCGCACCCCGAGGCGGAAGAAATAGGTTTTGCCGTCTTCCACTTTGACGGGTTCCCCTGCCGCATCCGCGTATTCGGCGATGTGGGTGAAGTGGTGATTTTCGTTTTCGGCGACGCGGCCAAAGGTGCCGGGCTCGTCGGACATCAGGTTGGCGGCGGCGCTCACTTCGGCGGCCGCGTAGAAAGGGCCGTCCGGCGCGGTGGCGATGGAGATCAGGTAGACCGCGTCCGCGGGCACTGAGGCGGACCGGGGCCAGGTGAGGGTGATGCTGCCGCCGGCGTCGCCGGGGGTGTCAAAGGCCTGTATTGGTGCAGGTGGAACGAAAAGCTCCTCGGCCTCAAGAGGTGGAAGGGCCCCTTCGACGACCAATTGGCTCATAGGCCGAGGCCCCCCGGGTTCCTGGGCGTGGCTCAGGGCCAACGTTCCCAGCAGGGTAAAAGAGATGATTAATGGGTTCATGAGCTCCCTTTCGTTCATTCCTCGATCAACTCGACATTGGCCCGGGGCACCACGGCCCGGGCACCGTCCTCGAACTCCACCTCCAGGACCCGCACCTGGGCGCCCGACGCCACCTCCTGGAGCTCGGAAGGCAGGGCGCTGACGCGGCCGATGCAGCCGAAATAGGGGGCGCGGATGACCCGCAGGACATCGCCTGTTTCCAGGCCTTGCTGCTGCTGGGGCGCGGGGTGTTCGTCGGCCCGTGGGGGCTCGTCCTGGAGCGGCACGATGATTTCGGGGCGCAAAACCCCGGCGCGAATCTGGGTGGCCCCGGAGATGGAGGCCTCTTTGCCGGAGCAGGCCTGGAGAATCTCGAAGGTCTTGCGGGCCATGGCGATTTCGCCGAAGCCCTCGGTGACGATCAGGCTCAGCCCGATCTCTTCGGTGCCGGTGATGGCCACGCCCAAGTCGTAGCCCAGAAGGTCGCGCAAATCCTGGTCGCGGATGCCGCCCCCGATCACCCCTATGGCCCCTGCCTGGCGGGCTTGCTGGACGGCCTGCTGGGTGATCAGGCTGCCGCCCACCAGGATTTTGCCGGCGCACTCGGGGCCGATTCTTGCCGCCTCCAGGGCATCTTCGGGGTGGGCGGCGAGCAGGTGGAGTGGGCCCCAGCACTCGCCGCCCACCCCGAAGATGCCCTGCACAAAGGCGGCGCGGGTTTCGATCCGCACTCCTTCTTCGGGGAGGACTTCCACCACGGTGCCGTCTATGTAGGCCAGGACCTCGACCGGCCGGGGCGGCTCCCTCAGAATCACCTGGCCGGTCACCGCCGAGATGCTTTCGACGCTGCCGCTCACCGGCGCCTCCACCGTGGTCTTGAACCACTTGATGAAGGGGCGGGTCTGGGCTATGGGCTCGCCGGCCTGGATGGCTTCGCCCTCCTTCTTGAGCATGTAGCCGGGCAACTCTTCGGGGGTGACGCCCAGGCGGTTCACCAGGTTCAGGGTGGTCACGTTGCCCGGCAATTCGGTCCGGGCCACCACCTGGTCGCGCCGCACCCGGGCGCCCGGTTCGACCAGAACCTGGCCCCGGAGGGGAAGTTGCCGTTGCTTGGTGCGGGTGGCCTGGGGGGTCACCCGCAGGCCGGGGGTGTAGGCGTGGGCCATGGGGCTATGCTCCGTACAGATTCAAAGCCTGGTTCCAGGCCGCCGATTGTCGCAGGCGGTCTTCCTGGCGCTCGGGAAACTGGAGGGGCCGGCCGCGGCCGTCCAGGATCAGGCCGGCCGCGCCGCCCTGCGCCGCAGTCTGCACTTCCCGTCCGGGACCGGCGCCCGCATCCCAGCCCCGAGCAGGCTGCAGGACCACCTCGGCCGCGGCCCCAAAGGCCAGGGGGAAGAGCAGGAGATCGCCTATTTGCAGGGCGCCTTCCCGGGTGCCGCCGGGCAAACCGATCCGGTAGGTGGCGCAGGTTTCTCCGGGTTTGCCGTGGCCCACGGGTGCAATGCAGGTGCCCAGGTAGATCAGGCAATCCCGCTCGAAAACATCGGTGGCGGCTTTTTCGTCAACGGTGGAGAGCACCCCGAGGTGGGGCATCATGAAGATGCTGTCCACCGCCAGGCGGGTCGCGCCCTCGGGCTGGAAGGCGTCGATCAGCAGGGCCGCGGCCTGTTGCCGCCGGGGGGCGTGGGAGAGCACGCCGCCGCTGCCCACCAGCAGGTCCAGGTCCATCATCTGGATCAGGCTCTCGCCGCTTGCGCTCTGGTCGAATACGTCCGAGAGGGTGCGCTCGGCCTGCACCCCCTTCAGACCCACGGCCAGCTCCCGGTGCTGCGCAAAGGCCAGGCGCAAAGCCTCGCGGGCAATGCCGTGTTCGATCTGCAGTTCCTCCAGCATGTGCGGAATCGTGGTCGGGCGGATCATCTTGTTCTTGATGCGATCGCGCAAATCCGCCTCCTGGATCTGGAAGGGCACCCAGCGCAGCAGGTTGTCCAGGCCGGCTGCGGCCAGGACATTCGAGATACTGTAGGACATGCCCAGATTGGCGCTGACCGTGCGGTTGAAGACCTCCCCGAAGACGCTGAAGACATCGGTGGTGGCGCCGCCGATGTCCACCCCGATGACGTTGATGCCCTGTTGGCGGGCAATGGTCTGCATGATCTGGCCCACCGCTCCGGGGGTGGGCCAGACCGGAGCGTCGGTCCACTCGATCAACTTCTGGTAGCCGGGGGCCTGGGCCATGACGTGCTCCAGAAAGAGGTCGTGGATGACCTGACGCGCTGGTCCCAGATTCTCTTTTTCGAGTACAGGGCGGATGTTCTCGGTCAAGGTCAGGGCGGTCTTTTCTCCTATCACTCCCTGGATCTCTTCCCGGGCATCCTGGTTGCCGGCGTAGATCACCGGCAGCTCGAAACCGGTGCCGAACCGGGGTTTGGGGTCGGCCGCGGCAATGAATTCGGCCAGTTCCACCACGTGGCTCACCGTGCCCCCGTCGGTGCCGCCCGAGAGCAGGACCATGTCGGGCCGCAGCTGGCGGATGCGCTCGATCTTCTGGTGCGGCAGGCGGCCGTCGTTGGAGGCCAGCACGTCCATTACAATGGCGCCGGCGCCCAGGGCGCAGCGCTGGGCGCTTTCGGCGGTCATGGACTGGACCACGCCGGCCACCATCATCTGCAAGCCACCCCCGGCGCTACTGGTGGAGATGTAGATGTCCACGCCCTGGGTGCCGGCGGCCGGGGTGATGATGCGCTCCCCGTCCAGGATCCGGCGGCCCGACAGTTCCTCCACTTCCTGGATGGCGTTGAGCACCCCCCGGGTGACGTCCTCGAAGGGGGCTTCCACCGTGGTGGGAGCCTCGCCCCGGAAGGTCTGGCGATAGGTATCGCCCTGCTTTTCGATCAGGATGGCCTTGGTGGTGGTGCTGCCGCAGTCGGTGGCGATGACCACCTTGAGATCACGCATGGCTTTCCTGTTCTGCGATCGCGTCGATGATCAGGTCTATGCTCCGGCGCTTTTCCAGGAACTCCACAAAGCGGTCGTACTCGGCCGGCCTGAACGCGAATTTGAGAAGGGGCGCCAGGAAGGCCAGGAACTGGCTGCCGATAAAATTGAGGGGCCGCCCGGTCTCCAGGACCACAAGGGCCGGGGTGGCCAGGCGGCGGCGCACCACAAAGCGGGCCAGGCGCTCCACCAACTCGCGCTCCCGCGGCCCAAAGTCCGCGGTACTCCCGTCGACGGCAAAGGCGTGGGCCCACCATGTTTTAAAATCATTCAGGCGCGACATGGGTCTGCACGAAATGGATTACGGGGTCTTGCTCGGCGCCAAAGCGCAGGAAGCACCCCCGGAAGGAATCCAGGCGGCGAGCGCGGGCAAAGGGACTGAGGAAGATCCCGTCTTTGTGGATGTCGGCGCGCTGGAAGAGGGCCCATGGGCGTTGTTGTTTGCGTCCTAAGTGGGCGATTTTTATGCCCCCCTCGTCCAGGGCATAGTGGGTCGGCAGGAGGTAGCGGGACAGGGAGAGGGTCAGCACCACCAAGGTGATGAGGCCGTAGGCCAGACCCTCAAAGCTGAGGGTGACGCCGATGGTGAACCCGGCGATCAGGGCGCAGAGCAGGGCCGACTTGGCCCGTGGTTCGTCTACGAGGGGATGGGCCTTCCAGCTAAGGGCTGTTGGGACGTGCGGATTCGAGGTGGTTTGCGGCTCCATACCTGGAAATTCCCTGGAAATTAACTCAAGCAAGATAAAAAATAGCGATTCTAAATTTCCGCCGCAAAGGGGGTTTCGACGCCCAGCTCGGCGGCCAGATCCTCCAGTCTTTGTTTGTGCTGGACGGTGAGGGGGATTCCGTCGCGGGCATAGTCCTGTTCCCGCTGCCACTCCAGGGTGCCGGGCAGCTCGGCGGTTTCCTCTCCCGGCAGGGGCTGCATGCTGCGGGCCTGGCGCATGTAGCGGTCCATTTCCTTTTTGAACTCGTCCACCGGCATGAAACAGGCCACGTCGAAGACGGCGACAAAACCGCCCTGGTTGGATTCCCAGCGGGACTGCGGAGCCTGGACCTCCGGTTTGTAGATACCGGCGAGAATACCGCCCAGACCCTGCAGCACGGCACCCAGACCCAGGGACTTGAAAAACGGCCAGGGATCGCGCCGGAAGTAGTCTTCGTCCCAGTCGATGAAGGCGGCGCCGGTGTCGAGCACCAGGTCGGGTTCGGCGCCGGAGGGCAGGCCGATGCTGATGGGCGAGCCGCCGCTGGCGTTGAGAACCGGGTGTTCCGGCTTCAGGTCGAGGCGCTGCGAGGAGACGGCCAGGCCGATGCAATCGCGTTCCAGGGCGATGCGGGTGTACTTGCCGGCACCGCCGAAGTGGAAGTGGTTGTAGGTGGTGACCGCGGCGGTGCCGTACTTCCTGGCCTGCCGCACTGCCCAGTGGGTAGCCTGGTAGCAGGGGAAGTGGCCCAGGCCACCGTCGCCGTCGAGCACCTGGGTGGTGCGGGTCTGGTTGACCACGCGGACGGTGGGACGCGGGTTGACCTGACCGTCGAGCATCTTGCACACGTACCCGGGGAGCTGCCAGGTGCCGTGGGTGAAGACCCCGCGCAGATCGGTCTGGACCAGGAGCCGGGCCATGAATTCGGCATCCCCGGTCGAAGTGCCGGCTTTTTCGAAGAGGGCAATGGTCAGCCGGCGCAGATCTTCGGGGGATACCCGGATGGCGTTCTCAGACATGGGGGACCTTTCATTGCTGCAATCGTTCCAGCACCTCTTTGTTGACCACATGCTGCGGAATTCTTCCCTCCAGACAATCGATAATGGATTGCGCCGCCCACGTCGCCACGCGCTCCCGGGAAGTGACCGTGTTGGAAGCGGAGTGGGGCATGGCAATGACATTGTCCAGACGCACCAGGTCCAGGGAGAGGCCCTCGGGCGGTTCGCTGGCCTGGCAGTCCAGCCCGGCTCCGGCCAGGGGGCCGTTCCGCAGGGCCGCAATCAGGTCTTCTTCGTTCACCAGCCCGCCGCGCGCGGTATTGATCAGGTAGCTGCACTGCTTCATGCGCCCGAGAAAATCGGCGTTGACCATGCCCTTGTTTTCCCTGGTGAGCGGGGTGTGCAAACTGACCACATCGGCCCGGGCCAGGAGTTCGTCCAGGGGGACCAGGGTGGCGCCCAAAGCCTGGATGGCGGCCCGGTCCCCCCAGGGATCGTGGACCAGGATGGACATCTTGAAGGCAGCGGCCCGGCGCGCCACTTCGGCGCCGATGCGGCCGCAGCCGACCAGGCCCAGGGTCATGGCCGCCAGATCCTCGGCCACGGTGACGGCGTATTCGCCGGCCTTGACCCGGCGGTCACCCTCGAAGATACGGCGGATCAGCGCCAGCATGAGGGCCAGGGCCTCGTCGGCCACGGCGTCGGCCATGGCGCCGGGGGTGTTGGTGACCACGATGCCGCGCCGGGTGCACAGGTCCAGATCGATCCGGTCGTAGCCCACGCCGCTGCGGGCGATGATTTTGAGCCTGTCCGCCTTCTCCAGGGTATAGGGGTTGCCGTAGTCGCCGCCGGCCAGGATGCCGTCCATGCCCGCGAGTTGCTCGCGGGTTTCACCTTCGGGCCAGGGGGCCGCACCCGGCAGGTAGGCCACCTCGCAGCCGGCCTGTTCGAAGAGGGCGAGCACCGGGCAGGGGTCGTGGAATTTGAGCCTGGCTCTGACCAGGACGCGGGATCTGGACATGGGTATGCTCTTTCTTTCGGGTTAGCTGGTACAGGGGTGGTCAAGGACCAAAGCGGGTGCGCTGGTAGCGCGCAAAGGGGGTTTCGATGCCCAGTTCGGCGGCGATGTTCTCCAGGATTTGCTGGTGCTCGGAGCCGATGGGGATGCCGGCGCGGGCGTAGTCCTTTTGCCGCTGCCACTCCAGACCGCCGGGCAGTTCGGCCCGGTCGTACCCGGGCGCCGGTTTGGTGCTGCGGGCCTGGCCCATGTAGCGGTCCATCTCGGCTCTGAGTTCGTCCAGGGGCATGAAACTGGCCGCGTCGAAGACGGCGATGAAGGCGCCCTGGCTGGATTCCCAGCGGGACTGCGGTGGTTTGAACTCCTCTTTGTGGATGCCGGCGAGCACCCCGCCCAGCACCTGGGGCAGAACGGACAGACCCAGGACCTTGAAGTAGGCCTGAGGACACTCCTTGAAGAGTTCCTCTTTCCAGGGCAAAAAGCCCATGCTCATATCCGGGACGAGCGGGGGCTGCTCGCCGGCCGGCATGGAAAAGCTGAAGGGCGAGTTGCGGCTAAGACCCATGATGTTCCATTCGGGGTCAATTTGATAGTGGTGGCAGGAGGCGGCCATGGCGATGCAGTCGTGCTCCACGGCCAGGCGGGTGTACTTGCTGGCGCCGCCAAAGTGGAAGTGGTTGCGGGTAGTCACCGCGGCGGTGCCGTGTTCTTTGGCCCGGGCAATGGCCCACAGGGTGCCCTGGTAGCAGGGCCAGTGGCCCATGCCGCCGTCGCCGTCGAGCACCTGGGCGGTGGTGGTCTCGCTGACCACGCGGATGTCGGGGCGCGGATTGACCCGGCCCTCCAGCATCATGTGCACATAGCTCTCGGTGTACCGGGTGCCGTGGCTGAAGATGCCGCACAAATCGGTCTGGACCAGGAGCCGGGCCATGATCTGGGCGTGCTCGCGCGAGGTGCCTGCTTTTTCGAACAGGGCCACGACCAGGGCTTCGAGTTCATCCGGAGGGATGCGGAGGCCGCTCTCGGGAGGGGTATTCATGGATATTTCCTCTGAGGTTTTGCGCTAGGGACCTGTAAGAGCGTACTATAATAGGACGCGGAAAGGACCTGTCAAGAGAGAGGAGAGGGTTGTTATGCCGTACGATCTGGTGTTGAAGGGCGCCACGGTGGTGGATCCGTCGCAGGCTATCCACGACGTGCGGGATGTGGGGATCAAGGGGGATAAAATCGCGGCCGTCGAAGAGCGGATTGCTGAGCCGGCCGTCCGGACCGTGGACCTGGCGGGCCGGATCCTCACCCCGGGCTGGATCGACATCCACGCCCACCTCTACGCCGGGGCGACCACCTGGGGCATCGTGGCCGATGCATTCTGCCTGGCCACCGGGGTGACCACGATCGTGGATGCCGGCAGTCCGGGCTGGGCCAATTTCCTGGGTTTCAAGGAGTACATCGCCGAGCCGGCGCGCACCCAGGTTCTCACCTTTGTGCACATTTCCGGCATAGGGTTGACCTACGGGCCCATCGGGGAGATGGCGGACCTGCGCTACGGCGATCCAGAGCGCACCGCCTTTGTGATCCACAACTGGGCGGATATATGCGTCGGGGTCAAGGTGCGCCAGGGGGGACACCAGGTAGAGGACAACGGGGTGGAGCCGTTGCGCCTGGCGGTGCAGGCGGCGGAGTGGTCGGGTACGCCGGTCATGGTCCACATTGCCGTGGGCGTGCCCCTGCCCGATGTCCTGGCCCTGCTGCGGCCGGCCGATATCGTGACCCATTGCTATCAGGGCTCGGGCGACTCCATCGTGGATGAGGCCGGCGAGGTGATTCCCGAGGTCTGGCGGGCGCGCGAGCAGGGCGTGCTCTTCGACCTGGGGCACGGGGGCGGCAGCTTCTACTACGAGGTGGCCAAAAAGGCGCTGGCCCGGGGGTTTCCCGCGGATGTCATCAGCACCGACATTCACAACCACAGCTTTGAAAGTCCGATCCAGAGCCTGCCCGAGACCGCTTCAAAGCTTTTGAACCTGGGGGTGGAACTGGAGGACGTGATACGCCAGACCACCAGTGCGCCGGCCCGGGCCATTGGCCGCGGCGACCAGCTGGGGACTTTGAGGCCGGGGACGGTGGCGGATCTGGCGGCCTTTGAGGTGCTGGAAGGGGAGTTCGAGTTTTTCGATGTGAGAAACCAGCGCGAAACCGGGCCGCGGATGATAGCGCCGGTGCTGACTGTGCGCGCCGGCCAGGTGTATCGTCCGGCCGAGTTGCAGGAGGAGGTGGCCGAAACCCGGCGGCGGGCGCGGGAAATGAAGGCCCTGACGGGTGGCAACTTCGAGGCGTTGGGGTGGACGCCCGGGAGGGGGACTTGAAGTGCGAATCGGTACTTCAGACAATCGGCGGGCGGCCATGTTTTCGGTATTTTGCGACGCACTGAGGATATTTCTGAGAAGCCGTCTTAAAATTCCTGGTGCGCCCAAAGCCCGAGCGAAAAGGAGAGTGCCGTGTTTCAACTTACCGACGATCTGAGAATCGCGGCCTTGCGCCCCCTGATTCCGCCGGCCATTCTGATGGAGGAGTTGCCGGTTGCGGAGCAGGCCTCCAATACCGTGGCCCGGACCCGCGAGCAGGCCGGGGATATCATCCACGGTCGCGACGACCGGCTGCTGATCGTGGTCGGTCCCTGCTCGATCCACGATCAGCGGGCGGCGCTGGAGTACGGGGGCCTGTTGAAAGAGTGCGCCGATCGCCTGAACGAAGATCTGTGCATTGTCATGCGGGTCTACTTTGAAAAACCCCGCACCACAGTGGGCTGGAAGGGACTGATCAATGATCCCCACTTGGACGGCAGTTTCAACATCAACCACGGCCTGCGGACCGGCCGCGGCCTGCTGGTGGAGCTGACCAATTCGGGGCTGCCCGTGGGGTCGGAGTTTCTGGATACCATCAGCCCACAGTTTATCGCCGACCTGGTTTCCTGGGGCGCCATCGGAGCGCGCACCACCGAAAGCCAGGTGCACCGGGAGCTGGCTTCCGGCCTGTCCATGCCGGTAGGGCTGAAGAACGGCACGGACGGCAATATCCAGATCGCCATCGACGCGATCGGGGCGGCGCGGCACCCGCACCACTTTCTCTCGGTGACCAAGCAGGGGATCTCGGCGATCGTGGCCACCTCGGGCAACGACTCCTGCCACATGATCCTGCGGGGGGCCGGCCAGGCCACCAACTACGGAAGGGAAACAGTGGAAGAGGCGGCCCGCAGGCTGCGGGAGGCCGGGCTGCCCCACCGGGTGATGGTGGACTGCAGCCACGGCAACAGCAACAAGGACCACAAGCGCCAGCCCCTGGTGGCCCGGTCGATCGGCGAACAGGTGGCCGCCGGGTCGCGCGATATCTGCGGGTTGATGCTCGAGAGCCACCTGGTGGAAGGTCGCCAGGACCAGGTGGAGGGGCGGCCGTTGCACTACGGCCAGAGCATCACCGATGCCTGCATTTCGTGGAAGGACACAGTGCCGGTTCTGGAGGCCCTGGCCGCGGCGGTCAAGCGGCGACGCGGCCAGGGAAAGTGAGGTTCGACCAGGCCGGCCTCAAAGAGGAGGGATATCCCTACCATGAAATACTTCCAGGTGGAGAGTGCGGATTTATCGGTTCCTCAGGACCCGATGGACGATCCGGTGCGGATATTGAAGATCGGCTGGAAGGGCAAACCCATCACCGGCTTCAACCAGTCTGCGCGCCGCTGTTACGTCTACCCGGTGTTGACCCCCTCGGGGGTGGCCGTCACCAACGAGCGGCCGACGAGCGACCATCCCTTTCACCAGTCCGTCACCGTGGGCAACGATTATTTTTTTACCTACGGTACCTCGGCTGCCGGGCGCTTTGAACACCCCGGCATGTGTTTCTACACCGATATGAGCAATATGCGGGGCCGGGGCGAAGGGCGGATCGTGGCCACGACCCACAACGAGTGCACCGAAATAAGCCAGGACCACCTCGAGTTCATTGTGCGGATGCAATGGCAGGGGCCTGAGGAGGGCTACTCTCCCAGGTACCGCCGGGTGGTGGGTGAGGAGATGCGCACCGTCAGCGTCTTTCCCGGCGACCAGGCCCATATCATCGATGTGCGCTCGCAGTTGCGGCCGACCCAGTGGGATATCCGCCTGGGGCCGTCGCGGCACGGGTACTTCACCGTCCGCATGGCCGACCACCTGCGGGTCGTAGACAAGAAGACGGGTGAAAAACAGGGGGGCCGTCTGGTAGACTCCAAGGGCCGGGAGGACGAGGAGGTGGGCTGGCAGCACGCGGATTGGGTCGACTATTACAGCACCAACGCGCAAGGGCGCACGGCCGGCCTTGCGGTTTTCCAGTTCCCCTCCATGGGCAACGTGGCCTGGTACGCCGGCACCTACGGCACCATCCGGGTGAATCCTTTTCGCAAGGGAGGTTCCTTCATACACCGCGGGGAAGAGGTGGACCTGGCGATTCGGATTGTGGCCCACGACGGCGATCCCTTCGAGGCGGGTGTGGCCGCTCTGTACGAAGCCTTCAAACAAGAAACTGGATAATCTCTACCCAGTGGCGTCAATGGACTGCTCGCGGAAGTGATCCGTATCGCCAGCCGACAGATGTCCGGTAACCGAAGCGGGTGTGGACAGGGGCGTCGCCGCAGATTGGGAATCGCCATGGTCATCGAGCAACTACGACTACCGCGCTACCTGTAGAGCAGTTGTTCCGGATATTGACCTCCCCGCCGACGGGCTGCACGCAGGCTCCGTAGTAGTAGGTCCCCGGACTCGACGGCGCCGTCAGCCGGATCAATTTGAAAGTGGTGCCCGGGGCGGACAAACCGCGCACCGGCCCCGTGCCCACCTCGGTGTCGTCGCTGGTGATCGTAGAATCGGTCGAGCGGTAGTAGCGCAGCGTCGCCGGTGCCGTCGGCGCGTTCCCCCGGTTGTGGATGGTGACCGACAAGGTCAAGGATTGACCCGGAGCCGGGCGGGGCGGGTTCACCGAAAGGGAGGCGGCCACCAGGTCCGGGACCAGGATTTCCAGGGCCAGCCCCACCGGTTCGCTCAATCCGGTGACGAGGTCTTCGACCCGCGTGCCGTCGAGGTTGGACCGCAGGATTTTCTTCGTGCCCCGGTCCGTCCAGTACAGCTTGCCTCCGGCCGAGTCGAGGGCCAGACCTATTGCTGGATCACCCAATCCGGAGACAATTACGTCTTCAACTTGGGAGCCGTCCAGGTTGGCTCGCTGAATCCTCATCGTGCCCGGGTCCGCCCAATATACCTTGCCCCTGGCTAGGTCCAGGGCCAGGCTCCATGGGGCGTTCAACCATTCGTAGACGAGAGTTTCTGAATCGGAGCCGTCGAGGTTGGCCCGCTCGATGCTAGAGTAGCCCGTGTCTGTCCAGTACATCTTTCCGGCGGCCAGGTCCAGAGCGAGCCCTCCCGGATCGCTCACTTCGCTGGGGTCGGTCAAGAGGTCCTCGACCTGGGTGCCGTCCAGGTTCGCCCGTTGAATCCTGCCCTCGATCGTCCTGCCGTCTTCCTCGGTCCAGTCGTCTCCCGTCCAGTACATCTTGCCCCCGTTGACGTCCAGGGCCACGGCTCTTGGACCGACAGATCCGGTGGTGACGAGGTCTTCGACCTGGGAGCCGTCCAGATTTGCCCGCTGGATCTTGAAAGTACCTACATCCACCCAGTACATCTTGCCTCCGGCGACATCCAAAGCCAAGCCTCTCGGATAATCCAATCCGGTGGTGACGAGGTCTTCGACCTGAGAGCCGTCCAGGTTCGACCGCTGGATCTTAAAGGTTCCCACGTCCGTCCAGTACATCCTGCCCCGGCTCTCGGGTACGGGTTCCGTCACTTTCACCTCGAAGTTCTGCGTGGTGGAGATGCCGCTGGCATCACTCGCCGTCACCGCCACCGTGGCGAGACCGAGCCCTGCCGGGCTGATCGTCAACTGGCGGCCGGACAGGCTCACCGCCGCCACGCCGGGGTCATCGGACTGCACTTTGAAGGTGACCTCGGTCCCCTCCGGGTCGCGGGCGAACAGGTCGATCCGAAGGATTTCATCCTCTTCGAGACTCTGCTTGCCGATGAGATCCAGCACCGGCGGGCGATTCACACTGACCTCCAGCAGACCGGGAAGGTCCAGGGCCAGACCCCGTGGAGCGCGCAGTCCGCTGGTAAGAAGCTCTTCGACCTGAGAGCCGTCGAGATTCGACCGCTGAATCTTAGCGCCTTCCGTCCAGTACATCTTGCCCCCGGGAATCACCAAGACGAGATCCGCTGGAGCGCGCAGTCCGCTGGTAAGAAGCTCTTCGACCTGAGAGCCGTCGAGATTCGACCGCTGAATCTTGGCGCCTTCCGTCCAGTACATCTTGCCCCCGGGAATCACCAAGACGAGATTCGCTGGATAGCGCAGTCCGGTAGTTACAAGGACTTCGACCCGTGAGCCGTCGAGGTTCGCCCGCTGGATCTTGTCCGTTCCCACGTCCGTCCAGTACATCTTGCCCCCGGCCACATCCAGGGCCAGACCGGCTATCTGGCCTAATCCGGTAGTGACGAGGTCTTCAATTTGAGAGCCGTCGAGGTTCGCCCGCTGAATCTTTCGCCAACTCTGGTCCGTCCAGTACATCTTGCCCCCGGCCACATCCAGGGCCAGACCGGCTATCTGGCCTAATCCGGTAGTGACGAGGTCTTCAATTTGAGAGCCGTCGAGGTTCGCCCGCTGGATCTTGTCCGTTCCCACGTCCGTCCAGTACATCTTGCCCCCGGCCACATCCAGGGCCAGACCGGCTATCTGGCCTAATCCGGTAGTGACGAGGTCTTCAATTTGAGAGCCGTCGAGGTTCGCCCGCTGAATCTTTCGCCAACTCTGGTCCGTCCAGTACATCTTGCCCCCGGCCACATCCAGGGCCAGACCGGCTATCTGGCCTAATCCGGTAGTGACGAGGTCTTCAATTTGAGAGCCGTCGAGGTTCGCCCGCTGGATCTTGTCCGTTCCCACGTCCGTCCAGTACATCTTGCCCCCGGCCACGTCCAGGGCGAGGTCCGTCGGCTCCTCCAACCCGGTGGTGATCAGGTCCTCCACCTCGGAGCCGTCGAGGTTGGCCCGCTGGACCTTGGCCGTCCACCGATCCACCCAGTACATCTTGCCCTCGGGGACGACGATCACCGGGGCACCGATCCCGGCCGGCAGCGAGGGGTCGGTCGGATCGACACTGTAGGTGGCGATGAGATAAGCGTCGGTAATGTCGATGAGGCCGTCGTGGTTCACATCGCCCAGGGAGATGTCGCCGTTGTTTGGGATGGTGATCGAGGCATCGAGGCTGTACAAACCCACCAGCAGCGCGTCAATGATGTCGACCCGGCCGTTGCCGTCGACGTCGCCCAGGATCCTGCTCCCACTCGCGGCCGCCTTCATCGCGGTCGAGTCGGCGGCACCGGCGCGCGCTTCGACCACGATCTCCACCGGCCCGGCGCCGGTCCGGAAATCCGGGTCGACATGGGTGACCACATCGCGGCCCGAGACGGTCAGCCCGTAGACCGTCTCGGTCTCGGGCGCCGCCGATCTCGTCGAAATCCCGGGGGCTGGCGCGGCTCCGGGGACAGTTATCGGACCATCAATGAGCACCATCCGCCGGGTCTCGCTCAGCCCGCTTCCCCTGAGACGATAGAGATAAAGTCCCGCCGCCACGGCGCGACCGGCCGCATCCGTGCCGTGCCAGGTCGCCGTGTGCAAGCCGGCCTGCTGTTCCTGGTCTACCAAGGTAGCGACGTGCTGCCCCAGCACGTTGAACACCTCCAGCCGCACATGGCCCGGCGCCGGCAACTGGTAGGGGATGATGGTGGAAGGATTGAACGGATTGGGGTAGTTCTGGAACAGCTCGAAACGTCGGGGCAGGGCATCGGCCTCCCCGGCCGGGTGAGGGGCGGCCAGAGAGAAATACCCCACCTCGTCCGTGGCGACGCCGAGGGAACGGGTCGGATCGGCCAGATCGTAGAGCCGGACCTGCACTCCGGCAGCGGCCTGCCCGGAGGCCAGCCGCACCCAGCCCTCAAGCTGCGGCTCGGGTGCTATCGCCCCGCCCCGCCCGCTCAACAACACCAGCCCGAGGAGACCTCCAGTCACCGACTTCACAACTTGCCGGCTCCATACGCTCATAGCATCTAGCTCTTTGTTGTCCACACCCAAAACAAATTCGACCAGCCACCCCCACACCGTCCGCCAGCCCCCGAGGCGCACAGCAGCCGACGCAACTGTTACTCGCACAAGTGTTTAGACCCCAACCGAGCCAGCCCTTGAAGCGTCGTTTTACCGGGAAAAAATTAAAGATCAGATGATGACGAAACCGGAAAAATGGTTGCGTGCCGCGCAGGAAATAGCGTACATTTGGAGGGCAGTCGAGTCAGGTTTAGCATCGGGGTGGCTCAGGCTTAAAGGGTACTTTTGTGGGTGTCGCTCTAAAAAATATAGGGCAACTCCGGTGCTTTTCCTATGCCTACCTGTCGTTTTCAAGTACATTACCTAGCCCACTGGGAGGTCCGACTCATCAGCAACAATGGAGGCATACGATGGAAGGTCCATCGAATCTATCTACCACCACCAAAGGAAAGGAGCTTTATATGGTCCCTGAGAAGCCACGTGCAAGAATAGATTTGGACGGGGGAGAATGGGAGCCCAGATGAGGGCCAAAGTCGAGTTGAAAGCATCTCTTAAAAACAAACGGAGGAATCTTCTCGTATGAAACGCGCACTTAGTCTTAAAATGTTCGCTCTTGCACTTGGTTTCACCGCACTGCTTTCCATGAGTGTCGTACCCGCGGTTCTGGCACAGGAAGTAGCTGAAGAGGCGGCGCAAGAAAAAGAAGAAATGATGCAGGAAGAAGAAGTGGTAGAGTTCGAAAAAGAGATAGTGCTCGAAGAACTGGTGGTGACCGGCTCCCGGGCGCAGGCGCGCTCGGTGACGGAGTCGGCGGTGCCGATCGACGTGATCAGCAGCGAAGAGTTCGTCAAGCAGGGGGGCACCGACCTGGCCGACCTGCTGAGAAATATCGTGCCCTCTTACAATGTCAACACCCAGCCAATCAGCGATGCGGGAACCGTTGTCCGGCCTCCCAACCTGCGGAGTCTGGCACCCGACCACGCGCTGGTACTGGTCAACGGCAAGCGCCGCCACCGCGCCGCGGTGATTCACTGGCTGGGCAATGGCGTCGCCGACGGCGCCCAGGGTCCCGACCTGTCTGTCATCCCGGCAATTTCCCTCAAACGAGTGGAAGTCCTGCGCGACGGTGCTTCGGCCCAGTACGGCTCCGACGCCATTGCCGGGGTGATGAACTTTCAGCTCAAAGACGCCTATCAAGGGATTTCCGTTGAAACCAAAGTCGGCAGTTTCCAAGACGGGGATGGCAAATTCCTCGGCGACGGCGAGCTCTTCACCGTCGCCGCCAATATGGGCCTGGGCAACGAGAACGCCTGGGCCAACCTCAGCCTGGAATACGGCAACTCGGGCGAAACCATCCGCTCGGTGCAGCGCGACGATGCCGCGGCCCTGACCGCCGCGGGCAATCTCGAGGTGGCCGATCCGGCCCAGATCTGGGGCCAGCCCTTTGTCAGGGACGACATCAAATTCTTCGCCAACTACGGCGCCAACCTCGGCGAGCGCCTCGATTTCTATGGTCACGCCAACTATGCCGGCAAGGAAACGGAAGGGGGTTTCTATTTCCGCAATCCCCACACCCGCAGCGGCGTGTTCAAGGGGCCGCAGATCGAATGGAACGGCCAGCAGGTAGCCTCCCTGCTGATCGGCGATCTGGACGGCCTGGGTCAGGGCAGCGAATGCGCCCAGGTGCCCATAATCGACAACAAGCCGGATCAGGAGGCCTGGCTGCAGGTGCGTGACGATCCCAATTGCTTCTCGTTCCTGAAAATGTTCCCCGGTGGTTTCACCCCTCGATTCGGCGCATTCACTACGGATGAATCCGTCCTGCTGGGCCTCAATGGTCTCGAGGCAGAGGTATTGCGTTGGGACTTGAGCGCATCCTACGGACGGCACGAGGCCGACTACTTTATCTTCAATACGGTGAATGCCTCTCTGGGTCCCGACACGCCGACCTATTTCGATCCTGGCACCTATGTCCAGTCGGACGTCAACCTGAACTTCGATGTCACGTATCCTGTCAACGCGCAGCTACTCCTCGCGGCGGGTCTCGAACGTCGAACCGAAACATTCGAGATCGTCGAGGGACAGATCGAGTCCTACATCATCGGCCAGCCTTTGGCCAGCCAGGGATTTCAGCCGGCCACCAATGGGTTCTCCGGTTTCAGCAAGGTGGCCGCCGGGATATGGGATCGGACCAACACTGCCGTCTATGTGGAAGGTGACTTCATGCCCATGGACCGGTGGTTGCTTGGCGTGGCCCTACGCAACGAGAGCTTTGATGATTTCGGCACCACAGCCAACTACAAAGTGGCCACCAACTACGGAGTTACGGACGACCTGAGGGTGCGCGGCAGCTACAGCACCGGTTTCAGGGCACCCACACCCGGCCAGCAGAATGCTTTCAATATTACGACGGAATTCAACTTCGATAAGAACGATCTGGTGAACAACGGCACAGTTCCTTCTACCAGCCGCGCAGTTGGGCTGGTCCTCGGTTTAGATGGCGAGGGGCCAGCGCTCGATGCTGAAAAGTCGGTCAACCTCTCTGCGGGCCTCGTTGTTGATCTGGGCATCGCAAGTGCGACCATAGATTACTTTAATATCAAGGTGAGCGACCGCCTGACGGTCTCGCAAGACTTCGCCCTTACCGAGGAACAGAGAACCCAGCTAATCG
Source organism: Candidatus Latescibacterota bacterium (assembly GCA_965219385.1). Classification (GTDB taxonomy): domain Bacteria; phylum Latescibacterota; class UBA2968; order UBA8231; family UBA8231; genus CBDCNM01. Next base: position 1,747,067 of record CBDCNM010000002.1, read on the forward strand.
CAGAGGGCTTAACCAGCGCGGCCGGTCTGCAGGAGTTCCGCTTCTTCACCAATGACTTCGACTCCGCCACCAACGGGATTGACCTCGTTGTCTCGGCACCGGTGGGTTCGGGGATGCTGAGCCTCGCCTATAACTACACGAGCAGCGAAGTCACCGACCACAACCCGGACGTTCTAGATGCTCTCCGGCTCCAGGAATTGGAGGAGAATCTTCCCAAGCAGCGCGGGAATCTGACCCTGACCCAGGCTTTGACCGATCGCTGGAACGGGCTGGGGCGGGCCAGCTACTTCGGCTCCTGGTACGACTCTGAGGACGATGAGACCTATAATGGCAAGGTCCTATTCGACCTCGAGACCAGCGTCTCCTTTGGTGACGATACGTCTGCCATAGCCATTGGCGCGCAGAACATTCTCAACACCTATCCAGACGAAAATCCAAACGCCGCCGCGACAATCGGCAACAGCTACAGCCAGTTCACCCCGTTCGGGTTCGGCGGCGCCTTCTGGTACGTGAAGTACAGCTACAGCCTTTAGAAGCCGTCTCAAACCCCCCGGCGGCCAGCGGAATTTCAAGACAGCTTCTCGGGATTCAGCTCAGGATCTGACGAATAGGAACGCCGAGCAGCAATCCTTAAGAAGCTGTCTTGAAACTATGTTTTTCCAGGCAAGGCATTTGATTTGAGTAGCCGAAGGCGTGGTTACCGCCGCCTCGACGCCCGACCCAGATCCGTAACAAAAGGAAGAGCGCGTTCGCGTCTATGATCGGAATTGGTTGCCGATGAGACAGATCGTGCGACAACTGGACATCCTGCGGACGCTGCAGGCGCGGCGCTACGGGATGAGTGCACGCGAACTGGCGGACGAGTACAACGTAGATAGGCGCACCATACAGCGCGATCTGGGAGACCTGCGCGAGGCCGGATTTATACTGGACGAAAAACGGCGCGCCGATCAGCGCATCTACTACCAACTACAAAAGGACACCAGGCTGCCGCTGAACTTCCCGATCATGGAGGTCGCGGCGATGATCTTTGCTGAGCGGGCCGGCATGGAACTGGTGGGGACCCCGTTCGGTGAGCACCTGCGGTCGGCGGTCCGCCGGCTGACCCAGGCCATGCTCCCGAAGATGCGGCAATTCCTGGAGCGCGCCGCGGAGGCCTACGTGCCGCTGGCGCGCGGGCACAAGCCGTACGAGGACGCCCGCGAGGTGCTCGAAAACCTGCACGAGGCCATGCTGGAGCGCCGCGTGTGCCGGGTGAGCTACCGCACGCCAGCGGCGGAGAGCGCCCGGCAGTACGAAATCGAACCGCTACGCCTCCTGCCGCACCGGGGTGGTCTGTACGTGATCTCGCGGATGCCCTACTACGACCAGTTGATCACGCAGGCGGTGGAACGCTTCGAGGCGGTGGAGGTGACGGAGGAGCGGTTCGAGCCGCCGGACCACCTGTCCATCGAGGAGCGGGTGAGCAATGCCTTCGGGGTCTCGTCCGAGGAGCCCATGGACGTGGTGGTTCGGTTCGCCAAGGAGCAGGCGCCCTATATCCGCGAGCGGATCTGGCATCCCAGCCAGGAGCTGGAAGAGCTGCGGCTTCGAGCCGGCGGATTCTACGAGATCAGAAGCTGGGTGTTGAGCTTCGGAGCCGCGGCTGAAGTGCTGGAGCCGGAGGAACTGCGGGAGGCGGTGCGGGAGGAGATGCGGGCGGCGCTGGGGCTGGATGACGAGAGTGCGACGTGATCTGTCGCCGGACTTCGATATATCCGCAGAGGAAGGAGCAGCGACGGGGCTTGAACGGGCGCAGTCTTCGAAAGCCGACTGCTCTAAGCTGCCCAAACCATTAAGATACACAAATCAAAGGGGCTGACTGTATGAACCAAATGAATGCCAAGAAGATCTACACTTAACCGAAACAGCTTCCTGACTAGCTATGGCACTGAGTATATGGGCGGCAGAGGTACATATAGACTCATTGGTGAAACTTGGCGGTGGCTTCACGACGAACTAGGCTTACCCGATGAGGCGAGGAAAGTCGCAGAAGCGTATGTCAAACCTGACGGCAGGTATGCCTACGAGGAGGCCGAGGCATGATATTCTATATTCGTAGAGCACAAGGAGGAAAAATGAATCTCACGCAGAAGAGGGATCATCGTGCAACACGTCTTTTTTAGACCTTGGGTCGGTGACAATTTTTCAGAAGGTGGCTTGTGGTCGAAGAAAATACTCGCCTATGGCGTGAGGCACCCATCTGCTGGCTTTAGTGGCTGGAGCTGGCATCCGTTTGTCACACGTGCGATTGAATTAGCCTAGCTGGTTGGGCAGCCTTCCAACGCTATAGCCTCGACGAACACGCCATCATCTTTCTTGAACGGAGGCTTTGTATATTGAAATATCGTAATCAATCTATATCTTATATGGTATGTGGAGTGTTCTTGAACACCAAAGGGTGGATAAGCAGCTACAATCCATGCCCCAAGAAATCCTCAAGCGTTACGAAAAGTGGAAAGATATCGTTATGATCTCTGGTCCCGAAGGCTTGAGGCTTATCAAAGGGTTTCACGACGAAGTACTGCGGGGCCAATGGAAAGGACATAGGTCGTCCCGGCTCGGCCTTCACTATCGCGTCATATACAAAATTGAAGCCAGCGAAATTCTCGTGCAGGTTGTCAGTCTGACAGCACATGACTACCGGAGACCGTGAAATGAAAAATTACCGTCGCGCCAAGAAGCAGATTGAGGTGTCTGTAGGTGAATCCGTCCGTATTATCCGCGGGCTTCAGGAGCTTAGCCAGAATGAACTCGCTCGACGCACTGGCATTCCCCAGCCTACTATTTCAGCCATCGAAAATAACCGCGTACAACTTGGGGTTGAGCGCGCCAAAGCGCTAGCGCAAGCCTTGCAATGCCATCCGGCTGTTTTGGTCTTCCCCGGTTGGGAGCTTAGAAAGACCGCAACCGCTTGAGCGAAAGTCGCTACGCCACGGCAACCGCTGACCACCGCAAGGAGCATAGATTCCTTGCCTCAACTCACGACAAACTCTCCGGTCCCATCGACATCTGCTGCTTCCTGAAGGCGTGTGCGAAGCGGCCTCATGCGCCAACCATTCCCGGCAGATTCTCCTGGACCATCCAGCGACTATTGCAAGGCCCCCTTCTCGGTCCGGTAGCATCGAGCTTCCGGTAGCCCTTGGTCGCAAGCGCGGTCAGCCGGGCGACCTTGGCGGAATTGATCCCCTCGTAAAAAAATTTCTGCCTGCGACGCGATCTGTCGCACCTCCTAGGTAAGTTCCTTTTACCACAACCAGAAGGCGGAGGGATTTCTCCGCGACCTCTGCGGTGGCCGCTCTTGTGAATGTAAGCATGCGCACGCGGAGCGTGTTGTCTTTCTCAAGCAATGTATCGAGAAGAGCGGCTATACAAGGTGAGCTTCAGCCTGCCCGGCTTTGAGGAAGACGTAAATAAAAAGAAGCTCGGCGCTCTGGTCGGTCTCGGCATCGTGTTCGGGAAGAAGCCCTGGCGCTTCGTGATCCGCACGCGCTACCACTGGATCGATAGACACGGCGAGTTCGATGCCTCAAACTTTCAGGTCACAATCGGCAGCGTGTGGGGGGCGCTATAAAAAGGAACCTATGATCGCAACTATTGATACTCAGCACCCAGAGCGCACGCCGCCACAGGCCATCGAGATAGAACAGGCAGTATTGGGGGCGATGATGCTTGAGCAGTGCGCCATCGGCCACGCCATCGAAATCCTCGACCCAAGCTGCTTTTACAATACTTCGCATAGCCGGATCTTCGAGGTCATGCTCAGCCTCTACGAACGCGGCGTGGCCGTCGATCAGTTCACCTTAGCCGAAGAGCTCAAGCGCCGCAACCAACTCGATGAGGTCGGCGGAGCCGTCTATCTAGCCAAGCTAGCCGCCCAGGTCACCACCGCTGCCAACATCGACGTCCACGCTCGGATCGTCCTGGAAAAGGCACTCAGCCGCCGGCTCATCGAGACCGCCAGCGACATCATTGAGCAAGCCTACAAAGGCAGCGAGGACATGCTGGAGCTAATCGACAACGCTGAGCAGCGTCTTTTTACCATTAGCGAAAACTGGATCGAAGGCGATATTGAGCCATTAGAGGAGCTCATGTACGACGCGCTCGAACAGAGTAAGCGTGTCCACATCTCTGGGATAGAGACCGGGTTTGTCGATCTCGACGCGTTGACCTCCGGCCTTCAAAAGGGCGATCTGATCGTGCTGGCAGCGTGCCCAAGCGTAGGCAAGACGGCACTGGCGCTGACCTTGGCGCGCAACGCGGCGGTGGAGGCCGGGATCGGGGTGGTGATCTTCAGCCTGGAAACGTCCAGGATGGAGCTGGCCCGGCGCCTGATCAGCGCCGAGACCCGGGTCGATCTGCACAAGCTGCGCACCGGCCGGCTCCGCGACGACGACTGGATGCGCCTGACGCGCAAGGCCGGCCGCCTGGCCCAGGCGCCGATCTACATTCTTTACAACTGATGAGCGGACAGGTGGGGACCCCCAGCCGCGAGCAGGAAATCGCGCCCATCTCGCGCGACCTGAAGGCCCTGGCCCAGGATCTGGACGTGCCGGTGCTGGTGCTGTCGCAGCTGTCGCGCGCGGTGGAAAGCCGACCGGACCGGCGGCCTCAGTTGTCGGACCTGCAGGAGTCGGGGATCGAGCAAGCTGCCGACGTAGTGATGTTCGTTTACCGACCCGATATGTACGGCCTCAAGGCCCCCGACGGCGGCAGCCTCGAGGGCATCGCCGAGATCATCATCGCCAAGCAGCGCAACGGCCCCACAGGCTCGGTCCACCTGATGTGGAACGCCGAGAGCGCGACCTACGAGCCGCTTGTGCCTAGAAGTGGTTTCATAACCGTCTAAGGGACGATCAACAGACAGGCGAGATTAACAAAGGCTTGATACATTTCAATATGATACTCCCACCGTACCACCCGCCGTCGAAAGTTGCCCCCCCATGCGAAGGTGCATTCGACTTTCCATCGTCTCTTGTAACGACGCAACGATCGTCCATCTTGCGTTGGCGGTTTCGTTCGATTTTTCCGATGAGGACAGATCAATTCAATCCCGCGTCGCGCCCATCGAGCCCGTAGCGGATCCGAATCGGCGGCCTTGTCGTAGATCAAGCGGGTCGGATTTTTTCGCGGCCGACCACGGCCGGGGCGCGGCACACCGACCCGCTCCAAGGGTCCAGGAGTAAACGACGGCCATTCAACGAGTTGCTTCAATACTTCGCCATGGAGCGAGTCCTCTACTGGCCTCCGAGCGGCGGCTGGCACCAGAAGAGGAGTTTTAGCTTGGTCGGCACCGTGGGAGGAGTGTGTCACTTTATCCAACGAGCCGTTTACGCACATCCCCAAGGAACCCAACCACCCTTCTTGACGTCCACTTGAGATAAGAGGGTTAGAGCCGGCAGCGCTGCGGGCGGAATGCCCTTTTGACGTGTCATGGATAGCGCCGTAATGAAGGAGGGCTCCAATGCATACCAAATGTTCCATTCTTTTCGTCCTGTTGGCCCTGGTCTTTGCCGCCTGTGAAGATCCGGCGGGACCGAGCAAGCCCAAGTACATCGAGATACGGGAAGTAACCGTCGGCCCCGCTCTGGCCAAATGCTACGGCGTCGGCCTACAGTCCTGCATGGTGATCGACGGCTCATTTTTCTACGACGGCATCGAGGGCTTCGATTTCGAAGCGGGCTACGACTATCGTCTGCGGATCGGGGTATACGACCCCTGGGATGGAAAGGAACCGCCGCAGGATGCCGGGCGCTACGCTTATCGTCTGCTGGAGCAACTGGAAAAAACCCGCGCTTCCTCCACTCCCGTGACTTTGTCTGTGGGACCGACGCGGGTAAAATGCGCCCGGGTCGACGACTTCTGTCTGCTGCTCAACGGCGCGCCCTACGATGATATGATCACCAACTTCGATTACGAGGCCGGGTACCACTATACCCTCGATGCAAACAAATACGGCGATGGCCGCTATGTATTGAATGAAATCAGCTCAAAAACCGAAACGACGGGTACGGAAGAAGAGGAAATAACCGTGGGGCCGCACAGGATCAAGTGCGACGACAACTACCCGGTTTACTGCAACGTGGTCAATGGTGCAGCGCTCCGCAGTGAAATCGTGGATTTCCAGCCCTGGCACAACTATAGCTACCGCCTGCGAGTCGAAAGATTCAGCATGTTCACCAGTGGCATGACCCCTTCGTCAGCCAATATTCCCACCTACGGCTATCGCTGGTTGGAAACCCTCGAGCGCAATTCCAACAATTGATCCGCTCTTGAGAGACGACGAATGACGATCGGCTGGCCTGGATAAATCAGGCCAGCCGATTTTTTGTTTTTCGGGTCCGTGTATTGTCAATATTTCCTTAAGAAAATCTCTCCTTTTCAAAAGTTTGGCCTGTGTTTTGCTATGCCGCAGGGAGTGCAGGACCCGCCCGACGGGCTGCGAAGCAAGAAAAGAAGCACTGTGAATCTCACCCAAAGGAGACCAAGATGGGAAACCTGACCCCCGAAGCCGAGGAGTTTCTGGTGAAGTACTACATGGAGCCCGAGAAAACCTGGCTGGCGCTGGCCATCGGACAGGTACTGCCGAAGCTGCGAAAGGCAATAGTATCCTCGTTTTTGACCGAACTCGATGAGAGCGTAAAAATAGAACTCCTGGACCGCGGCCTTGACCGTCACTGGGAAACAGAAATCGCGGAAACGAATCTGGAATTGCGAGGAGGCGATAATCTCTACTTGATCACCATGGAGAACCCAAAGACCGAAATATGTCTCTTCTACGAAGGGAGGGATCTGGCCATAGGAATATACCCACGAGACAAGGCTTTCCCGCCGGCGAATGTTTTCGGAGGCTATTTGAAGGACATGCCTCTGAGGAGCAATAATTATTGGTGTTGGTGGTTCTATCCGGAAGTAAATCACAAAAGCTTTGATTCACTGATCACGGTGCACGACGATGACGAGCTCAGATGCAAGAAGATCGCCTATTTCACGGAGATTTTGGTGGTTCCTGCGGAGGCCATTTCGAGGGCACTGGGAATTTGAAGGTGGGGGTTCTGGCCCGCCTGATTCGCCCCGACAAAAAATTTCTTCACCTTTGGGCTTGTCGAAAGAAAAATTCTTTTTCATCTTTCTGGCCTGTGGTTTTCTTTTGACCTAAGTTGCGGCTCGCCGGCCGCATTCGCAGAGCACGAGGAGGAAGCCATAAATCTCATGCAAAGGAGAGCGAAATGAGAACCTTAACGCCCGAGGAAAAGAAGTTCCTGGTAGATTACTGCATGGAACGCAAGGAGAATACCTGGCTCGCACTGGCAATTGGTCAGATACAACCGGAGCTACGAAAGGCAATTGTGTCCCCATTTCTGAAGGAACTCGATGAGAGTATCAGAGAAAAACTTGAAGAGTGCCATCACTGCCAATGGGAAACAAAAATCCCGGAAACGAATCTGGAAGGGAACTCGATCCCGATCTATATTATGACGGTTCGAGGGATCGAAATGCAGCTCCGTGTATGGGGAGGGGGATACTTGTTGGTAGGACCACCAAAGGAGCTTGACCTCGGACGGGATGAGATCGTAGCAGGTTTGAACGTCAAGCTACTCAGCAATAATAAGGCGTGGTGGTTCAATGCGGAAAGGCACATCAAGAGCTTTGAAGACCTGAGCACACTTAGCGACGACGAGGTCAGGCGCGAAAAGATCGAGTACTTCACACACATTTTCGTGTGCCTTGCGAAGAACATTTCGAAGGCACTGGAGGCATGAAGATGGTCACCCATACGAATCTCAAGCAAGAGACTCCGCGGTTCTTCGAGGGCGCCAGGCAAGGCCTTCAGGTTCTGAGGCCAGTCATAGCTGAACTTGACCGCCACCTGGCTCGCCGGTTCAGCACCTTCAAGTACATCCATCTAGATGAAAACCGTATGTCCGATGTGCTGGCTGACCTGCTTCGCCCCGACTCCGAGCATGGGCAGGGCGACCTGTTCCTGGCCGCTTTCGTGAATCACTTGCGGAAGGACGAAGCAACGAAGTCAGGGATGAAGAAGCGGATTCTGCGGGATGGTTCCACCTGGTCGCACGTGCGGGTCTACCGGGAAGCGCTGACAACCCACATCGACGCCTGGAACAGGAGAATCGATATCGAGATCAGCATGACGGTCGACCGGAAACGGGTTGGAATTGCGATTGAAAACAAGCCGAGTGCGGAGGATCAACCGGCGCAGTTGGACCACTACGCCGAACACCTGGATAGTAAATACAAGGGACGATACCTGCTGTTATATCTGACCCCCGACGGAAAGCCGCCAGAGCCTAAGAGCCTTACACAAGAGCGACAAACCGAACTGGGTGATCACTTCGCCTGCGTGAGCCTGGTGAAATGGGCACAGGGGTGGCTGCAGGAGGCCGAGAATCAAGTGAGCGCCAGCTACGTGCAGCGGTTCGTTGCCGACTTCAGGCAAGTCCTTCTCCAGAGGTACGCGGATTCCGAGACGGAACCATACTTGTCCATACTCGCGTAGCTAGCCGCGACATGATCTGTCGCACCCCCGGGTAGGTTCACCCGTTGCCCACAGGCGAACCCATTCCCCGGAGGCGCGACGAAACCCACCTGACGCCGTAGCCTCGACGAGCACGGCATCACCTTCCTCTCCGGCCCCATCGACACCCTCTTCCTGAAGGCGTGTGCGAAGCGGCCTCATGTGTCAACCATTCCCGGCAGATTCTCCTGGACCATCCAGCGACTATTGCAAGGCCCCCTTCTCGGTCCGGTAGCATCGAGCTTCCGGTAGCCCTTGGTCGCAAGCGCGGTCAGCCGGGCGACCTTGGCGGAATTGATCCCCTCGTAAAAAAATTTCTGCCTGCGACGCGATCTGTCGCACCTCCTGGATAAGTTCATCTCTTACTACAAATAGAAAGAGGTGTGCAATGCGCAGCAGCTTTTCTGTTTTGTTCGCTCTATTAGCCTTTGGCCTTGTCGCCTGCGAAGGTCCGGTGGGGCCGATGGGACCGGCGGGACCCCAAGGCGAAATTGGACCCCAAGGGCCGCAAGGCGAAACCGGACCGCCCAGGGAAGGGGTCATCATCGAGTGGAGTCTGTCCAATTCTTCCTATGACGAGGACGGCAGCATCCTCATAGAGGATGACCGGATAACCCCAACAACCTTCCAAGCCCTTTACCTCACAGACTTTGGACCTGACCAAGTAGCATACATGCCGCTTGACTATCTCATAGTGTTTGTGGTATCGCTCGCACCCGAAGAGGATGAGTGGGAGACACCGATCCTCGCCATCGCTGAGGGTATGCTCGTGATCGTAGATCCTAACAAAGATCTCCTGGCTACCGCGCTAGAATCTTTTCTTGAGGGGGTGGATGTCGACCTGGCGATTTTGGTGTCACAGTAAGAGGCCCTAACAAAACTCTTTGAGGTACTTCCAACAGATGAGAATACATCCGATGTCGAGAAAGGCTTCATGGAGATCACCTCGTCGCTCCCAGCGGACTCGAAGCCGACGGAATTGGTGCAACCATGCCAACGTTCGTTCCACCACCCACCGATAGACGCCCAAGCCGCTGCCGTGGGCTTGCCCTCGCCGAGCCAACACCGAGCCGATGCCCCGCTTACGCAAGGCGCGCCGATGGGCTTGCGAATCATAGGCCCGATCCCCTTGCACCCGATCCGGCCGACGACGCGGGCGGCCGACCCGACCGGCCACCGGGGGTATGCGATCCACCAACGGCAACAGCTGCGTCACATCATGCCGATGGGCCCCCGTCACCCCCGCCGCCAACGGCACCCCTTGGGCATCGGTGATTACATGGTGTTTGCTACCGGGTTTGCCGCGGTCCGTCGGATTGGGACCGGTGTGCGCCCCCCCCCAACCGCCCGCACCGAGGCACTATCGACCACCGCACGAGACCAATCAATCCGGTCGGCGGCCCTCAGTCGGTTCAACAGGATATGATGGACTCTTTTCCAGACCCCGGCTTGTTGCCAAGCGTGCAGGCGACGCCAACAGGTCATCCCCGAACCGCACCCCATCTCTTGAGGCAAATACTCCCAAGGGATACCCGTCTTGAGCACAAAGAGAATGCCGGTCAGCACCCTACGGTTATCCAGCCGAGGCCGCCCCCCTTGGGGGCCAACGGTTACGGGGGGCAAAACCGGTTCAATCAAGGCCCATAACCCATCGTCGAGTAACGGCTTGGCCATCAAAAACACCTCCATATCAAGACGGTAGAAGCAATACCGAAGAGGATAAGAATATAATGAAGCCTATACGCGATTCCAAGGTTTTGTTAGAGACTCTAAGTACCGGGTCATATAGTGTGCAGCATCATTCGAGGAGGAAGCCATGCTCAGCGCCTACGAACGACAGATTCTTTTTTTCTACCTCTCCAACGCCGCCGCGTGCCTGAACCGCGCCGGCCCGGAAGCGAGGGAACTAGCCGAGTGGGTCGCCGAGAACCGCGACCTGCTGGCGCTTGAGGACGAGAGCGAAGAGCCGGGCATGTACCACGAAAAAAAGCTGTCCGCGCGGGAATGGCAGCACCTGCGGGAGACCCTCGAGGGCGGGTACTCGGCAGCCGGCGAAGGGGCGCGGGAAGACCGCACGGCGCGGCGGCTCCAGAGGCTCGGACGGGAGATGGACCTCGCGCCGGAGGACGTCGCGGTCCTCGAGATCCTGCTACGCTACCACGCGCAGCCGGCCGTCGAGTCGCTAATCGACTCCGTTTTTTGCTCCGGATCGAGATTCCGGCGGGGTCGGAAGGGGGTTTTCAACATCACAAGCCCCCACCTGCCCTGCGTCCTCGGCGTATCGGCCGGCGCGCTCCGCGCCCGCTTCGCGGCCGATGCGCCGCTCGTGAAGTCGGGGCTCGTATCCGTCGACGACGACGGCGAGGTCGAGGTCGTCAAGCGACTGCACCGGCTGGTCTCCGTCCCGGACCGCGGCGACCTCGACGTGCAGCGCCTGCTGCTCGACGCGGCGACCCCGGGCGAACTGGAATGGACGGACTTCGACCACGTGGCGGAGGACCGCGACCACATCGAAAAGATGCTCAAGGGCGCGCTGCGCACCGGCGCCCGGGGCGTGAACGTCCTGGTGTACGGACCGCCGGGGACCGGCAAGACCGAGTTCTGCAAGACCCTGGCCGCCCGGCTCCAGGCGAACCTCTACAGTGTCGGCGAAGAGGACGACCACGGCGGCGATCCCAACCGGCACGAGCGGCTCCAGGAACTCCAGCTCGCCCAGCGCCTGCTGGCTCCGGGCCGCGGGGCGGTCCTGCTCTTCGACGAGATGGAGGACGTGCTCTCGGACCCGGGCTCGGGCTGGATGCCGTTCTCTCCGCTCGGCTTCTCCCCGCTCCGGGCCGGCGGCTCCAAGGTGTTCCTGAACCGGCTGCTCGAACGCGCGCCGGTGCCCACGCTGTGGACCTCGAACGCCGCCCGGCAGACCTGCCAAACCGTCCTGCGCCGCATGACCTTCGCCCTGGAGCTGCGCCGGCCCCCGCCTCGGGTCCGGGCGCGCATCTGGGGGCGGGAACTGGCGCGCCACGGCATCGAAGCGACAGAGGAGAATGCGTGCTCCCTGGCCAGGGAGTTCGACGTGGCGCCGGGTGTAGCGTCTGGGGCCATCGCTGCCGCGCGCCTCTGTGGCGGCGACCTCGCCGCGGTGCGCCGCGGCGTGCGCAGCCTGTCCCGGGTAATTGTGGGCGAGACGCCGCCCGCGGAGCAGGGGACGCCGGAGAGATTCGACCCTGCCCTGACCCAGGCCGACATTGACCCGGTCGGATTCGCGGAACGCCTCGCCAAAAACCGTGGCAAGCGGTTCTCCCTCTGTCTGCAAGGTCCGCCCGGCACCGGCAAGAGCGCCTTCGTCCGCTACCTGGCCGAACAACTCGGCCTTCAGGTCACCCAAAAGCGGGCCTCCGACCTGATGTCGATGTGGGTCGGAGAAACCGAACAGCGGATCGCCGCCGCCTTCGCCGAGGCGCGCGCCGAAGGCTCCATCCTCGTCTTTGACGAGGCCGACTCCCTGCTCGCCGACCGCCGCGGCGCCGTGCGGTCCTGGGAGGTCAGCCAGGTCAACGAAATGCTGACCTGGATGGAGAGCCACCCCCTGCCCTTCGCGTGCACGACCAACTTCGGCGAACACCTCGACCCGGCCACCTTGCGCCGCTTCACCTTCAAGATTGCGCTCGACTATCTCACCCCCGACCAGTCGCAAGCGGCGTTCCGCACCTATTTCGCGCTCGAGGCTCCGAACGAAGTTGAAGACCTGACCAACCTGACTCCCGGAGATTTCGCGGTTGTCCACCGAAAAGCCGAAATCCTCGGCCACCTGCAAGCCCCGAAGGCTCTCGCCGAATTGCTGCGGGCAGAGTGTGAAGCCAAGCCGAACCACTCGCGCAAGATGGGCTTTTGTCGTTGACTTCACTTCAAGACGGTGAGCTTGCATACACTTCGGCTGATGGCACGCTGATAGTAACTATTGTCGATTTTAATGACGAAAGAAAGGCATACTTCCAAAAAATTTATGAAGTGGAAAAATCCGACTTCAAAAAGTATAAGACGATCTTGGGCGGCGAAGTTTGGGGACATGTGATTATACTTAGCCAATCGGAGGTAGAACAGTACGGTAGTGATATACACGCCAAAATGAAGCTAAAATTTGAGACAGAGGGAGGTACGAATTTCGAGGATGAGGATTCTTTCTTTCTTTAGAAAGAAAGCTCAAGGAGAAGAAGTGACATGAAAGGACGAAACGGATAGTACCAGAAAGGCCAAGAGGACAAGCGCCCGGTAGGTCGTCCCCGGAAGTACATCATGCCGAAACCAATCCCGGAATACGCCGGAGAACATCGCCCGTGCCTTGATGACCTCTCCACCGATAAAGCGCGAAGACCGGAAATACCTTCAGGAGCAGGAAGAGGAGTAGGGTGGCCTACTGTCAAAATGCTGCTCATTTGTGCAGATAAAAAGCTTGTCTACTCACATATACAATTCCCAATGGCAAGGAGGCCGAGGCATGATCGACATCCACGTTGAAGCACGCGAGACCAAGTTGAGAGATGAACTGACGAGCTTTTTTACTGGTCTCGGCCCGGCTGTCGATATTGACAAGCGGGCGCAGGAGGAATCTGTCGCATATGTTCGCCGGGGAAGCCGCGCCCGGAACGCCCGCCGCTACAACACCGCCGATATCTCTCCCGAGCGGCACAAAGCCCCCGAAACGGCAGCCCGGAAGACTTGACCCAACTACCGAATATTGATTAGTGTACAGAGGACAAAAGGAAGAGATACCACCCGACGATCCCCGAGTCAAAATCGTCTCTACCGGCGAATTCCTAGCCCTGAAATCGGGTCAGAGACTGAAAGAGGTGATCGCCCGCTCCGGCAAGCTCAAAAAAGGGCGTGATTATCTAGTCGAACAAAGCCAAGGCGCTATTTCTATCACCTTCACTAATGACATCCTGCGCGGAGGGGCCGTGCTGGCTGTGGTCGAGGTCAAGAATTAAGTCATTATGCAAAAGAATTGGTGAAGTGCCTTTCGATCCGTACAAGGCTATAAAAACCGCCGGAAAGACAAAAACAAAAACGAACAACATGACTTGGAATGCTGAATATACGAACGAGTTTGGCGAATGGTGGGATGCGCTTTCAGAGAGTAAACAGGACGACATTACCGCCACGATTGAGTTGCTCCAAGAGCATGGCCCTCACCTGCCGTATCCCTATTCATCGGGTATAAAAGGTTCGAGCCACGGACATATGCGCGAGCTTAGGGTACAAAGCGGCGGTAGGCCGATCCGTGTCTTCTATGCCTTTGATCCGAGACGGGCAACGACCGGTTTTACGAGCAGTACGTGCCGGTGGCTGACAAACTCTACGACGAGCATCTTGCAACCTTGCGAAAGGAAGGATTAATCCCATGAGCGGGCACCGTCCCTTTAATGAGTTGACCAAAGACTTCGCGCCGGAGCGTCGGCAGCGCATCGAGGCCAAGAAAGTCGAGTTGCGGACCGCCATGCCGCTGCACGAACTGAGGCAGGTGAGGACCATCGTTGATATCCTGCAGTGCGGTAACCTGGAGCTGTTCCACTCTTCCATGCTGGCATGGCTGCTCGACAGCAGGGGGGAACACGGAATGGAAACGAGAGTCTTGGCGAAATTAGCTGAGATCCTCAGTCGTCGGAAAGGATGGCCTCAACTCGAAGAGGCGCTAGCAAGGGGAGGCGGAGATGTGAGGACAGAGGTGAAACGAGGTAATCATAGATACGATATCTGGCTGGAGCTACCAGATACGAAGGTCGTATTCGAGAACAAGACAAAGACAGTCGGCAACGAGTCACAACTGGGATCCTATCAAAAAGACGAAGCCTTCGTTGTGGCGGTGGGACTCTGCACCGAATCCTTTGCGGACACCGTAGCCGAGCAGTACCCACTGATCACATATGAAGACGTGCTTGCGGCAATCAAAGCTGCGGCTGACGATGGGGTGGAAACGGGAGCCTTCGGTACCTTGGTGGAGCAGTATACCCGGTACTTGGAGCGAGAACTGGAAATTATTGAGTTGGTTCGCAACCTTATTCTGTGTCCGGAGGAGATTGACCGACAGTCTCTCGCTAAAAAGGTGGGTAGCCCTCTATACGGTGAGAATGATAGAAGATTCTGGAATCTGATTGTGCTCGAGCAGTGCCGACGGATCTTGAATAAACAGGTGATGTGGGTGAACACTGAGTGGTTGATGGACAAGAACATGCAGAGCGGAGTATGGCTTGCCGGGATTCCTTGTGACTTCGTGTTTAGTGGATCGTTACGGCAATGCGCGGAGGACTTTAGTGCCTCGCTGTGGTTCCACGCGGAACTCTATGGCGACGCTTTGATGGATCCAGATGTCGATAGGGTGGTTGGGATGCTACAACTACGAAGTAAGGTGGAGGACAAAAGGAACAAAGAGTTCGCTGAGCGGTTCCAGCAGCAGTACAAGGCAAGGGATAACAGTATCCTGGCTACCCGGATCAAATCAAGCGCGTCGACCTTTTATATTGTGGGGAGGCACCTCCAGGGGCGTGATTTGCCCGGCGAGGGGATTCCCAGGGCTCTCACTGAGTTCGCGCAGACGTTTCAGTAGCGACGCTGCGGACATGATTTGTCGCACTCCTGGGGTAGGTTCACCTGTTACTACAACTGAAGGAGGATGTCCATGAAGGAAGAACAGCCCGCAGCCCAGCACGGCAGCCAGCGCTGGCTGCACTGTCCCAAGGTCATAAACGTGGCTATCGTCGAGGAACTTGGTCTCTGTCCCAGAGACCAGATCGAGTGGCTTTCGCCGTTGGAATCCGACGGCTTCGCCGAATACCGGAACGCCGAATTCCTGGAGCGCCTCGACAGCCGGCCACTCGAGGATTTCTGGCCTAGGAAGGGGCCGCAGTGGGACGGGCTGGGCCTTTTTCTCCGCAATCCACCGGAAATGGTGCACTCCCTTCCCTTAGCTACTGCAAGACCCCAGCCTGGGATAGGCTCGGAGAGGGGCTTATGCCCGCAGCAAGCGCCCTTGCAGCAACGTCTGCATGTCGCGCCAGGAATAGATAGTCCGTTAATGATGCCTTGACGGCCCTTTCACCAGACCTTCGACGGCATACCTTTCACTACCTTATCTCAATCTATATCAACACGTTACGCAGATTTGGCGAAAGGGTGTAAGGTTTTCTGAAAATCTCCCTCCCTCAAGCGTCCAGGGGCCCATGCCCTGAAACGCGGTTTGATGAAATATAAAGGCCTCCGACTCGCCCCGGGATCCACTTCCACAAAGACTTTTGTTTCGCCACGAATTATAGATATAATAATATCCATTGATTTTGATTTGATTGCTGCTCTCAGTGATCGGCAGCGTGGACTTGACGAACGTCAGCCTGCCCGTACACGCGCGGGTGTTTCTCAACAAATAGGGCAGATAAAGGGCGTTATGAAGAGTCGAGCGTTGTGCCGTCCGACCGGGGTGTCTTCAGGGCGAAGGCCAGGGTCTCGGCGTCGAGTACGCGCAACCGGCCAGCGGCCAGCGGCGGGCAAATCACCTAGCGGCAGCGCCTATACTGAGGCGAAGGATCCGCCACCCGGTGGAGCGTTGAATATCCGAGGATGAACCATGCCACGGCAAGATAAGAAGACAAAAAGAGACATCGAGAGCTACGCGCACGCGGACAAGGAGCGCGTCAACAACCCGCCGGTCGGCCTGGTCACGCCGGAGACGGATGAGGACAGCGGCAAGAAGACCTACGCCTATGACCCTCATCTCGACCCGCAACTGCAATGGGCCGGCAAGGCGGAGCACACCTCGTTCGAGGTGCCGACCGTCTCGCTCCACGTCCACGAGCGCATTGACCCGCGCACCGTCATCGAGGCGGTGCGGAAGCGCAATGGCTCCGCCCAGCAGTTGTCCATGTTCGAGACGCTGGGGGAGAATCCACCCATCCGCCAAGCCATCGAGTTCTACAAGCATCGACACAACTGGACCAACCGCCTGATCGCCGGCGACAGCCTGCTGATCATGAACAGCTTGGTCGAGAAGGAGGGTCTCGGTGGGCAGGTGCAGATGGTCTACATCGACCCGCCCTACGGCATCCGCTACGGCTCCAACTTCCAGCCCTTTGTCGACAAGCGAGAGGTGACCGACGGCAAGGACGAGGACCTGACCCAGGAGCCCGAGATGATCCGCGCCTTCCGGGATACCTGGGAGCTCGGCATCCACTCCTATCTCGCCTATTTGCGGGACCGCCTGCTACTCGCCCGTGAGCTGCTGCACGAGAGCGGAAGCTGTTTCGTGCAGATCGGCGATGAGAACGTCCACCGCGCCGGCATGGTCATGGACGAGATCTTCGGCGCGGAGAATCGATTGGCGACCATTTCTTACGCGACGACCGGCGCGAGTTCTACAACGACCTTGCCGGAGGTGTCGGACTACTTGCTTTGGTACGCCAAAGACAAGGCGCGGGCGAAATACCGGCAGTTGTACGAACCACTCACGCGGGCCGAGGTCATCGAATCCTTCAGTTGGCACGTCATGGTCGAACTGCCGGATGGGCAATGCCGCAAGCCTACGCCGGAAGAGTGCTTTGACCCTGATGAACATCTGCCGGAAGGCGCGCGTATCTACCGACGCATGCCTCTTGATTCCCAGGGTGTCTCTACGACCGGTCGTTCCGAACCCTATGAATGGAAGGGGCGGGTCTACCGGTGCGGCAGTGATCGGCACTGGGCGATTTCAAATGAAGGGTTGGACAGGCTCGCAGAACTGGGCCGACTGGAGGCATTAGAGGGACAATCATCGCTGATGTGGAAGCGATATGAAGACGAAGTTCCCGGCCGCCGCATCAACAACATCTGGGCCGCGCCGATGTCGCCCACCGACAAACGCTACGTAGTCCAGACCGCCAGCAAAGCGATCCAACGCTGCATATTGATGACCACCGATCCGGGCGATCTGGTATTCGATCCCACCTGCGGCAGCGGCACCACCGCCCACGTGGCCGAGCAATGGGGTCGCCGCTGGATCACCTGCGACACCTCGCGGGTGGCGGTCGCCATTGCCCGCCAGCGGCTGATGACCGCGAACTTCGACTACTACGAGCTGGCCCATCCCGACGAAGGCGTCGGCGCCGGTTTCCGCTACCGCAGCGTCGCCACCGTATCGGCGAGAACCCTGGGCTATGACGAGCCGCCCAACGAGACCATGCTCTACGACCAGCCGGAACTCGACCGCCGGAAAGCGCGTGTAACCGGACCGTTTACCGTCGAAGCGGTCCCCGCGCCGGCGGTGAAACCCCTCGACGAAATCGAAGATGCCGGAACGCAACCTGCCGACATATCCGTGGCGCGTACGGGGCCGACCTTGCGGCAAGCCGATTGGCGCGACGAACTGTTCAAAACAGGCATACGCGGCAAGGCGGGCCAGCGCATCTCCTTCGCCCGGTTGGAGCCACAGCCAGGCACGAGGTGGCTCCACGCGCTGGGGGAGACCCGCCCGGACGCTTCCGGTGCGGACAGAGTCCGGGATAGCGCCACGGCTTGGACTCCCGAGCAGATCGCCGTCTCCTTCGGGCCGGATCACGCGCCGATGGAGCAGCGGCAGGTGGCCCTCGCCATCGAAGAGGCGCAAACCCTCGTCCCCAAACCGAAGATCATCCTCTTCGCGGCTTTCCAGTTCGACCCCGAGGCGTCGAAGGACATCGACGAGACCAACTGGCCCGGCGTCACGCTGCTCAAAGCGCAGATGAACGCCGACTTGCTGACCGACGATCTCAAGAAGGAGCGCGCAAGCAACGAGAGCTTCTGGCTGATAGGACAGCCCGACGTAGAGCTTGAACCGGTCTTGGACGGCGACGATGAAGGCAAATTTCGTGTCACGGTCCGGGGATTCGACTACTACAACACCAAGACCGGCAACGTGGAATCGGGCGGTGCCGACAGGATCGCCCTGTGGATGCTGGACCCCGACTATGACGGGCGCAGCCTGTTTCCCCGGCAGGTGTTCTTCCCGATGGCAGGGTCAAACGGCGGCTGGGCCAAGCTCGCCCGCAACCTCAGGGCCGAGATCGACGAAAGCCGGATCGAAGCCTATCGCGGCACCGTCTCCCTGCCGTTCGAGGCGGGAGAGCACCAGCGCATCGCCGTCAAGATCGTCGACGATCGCGGCATCGAGAGCCTGAAGATTGTGGAAATCTCTGCATTTACCTGAAAGTCCTACCTAAAAGTCCATAACACGAGGACAGCCGACATGGAAGATACCGAAAGCCGGAAACCGCCTGTAACTTATCGATTCAAAAACATTGGACCCGTTAAGGATGCAGAGCTGGAATTGGGGGACCTCACGGTAATTGCTGGCCGCAACAACACCGGCAAGACGTACATCGCTTACACACTTTACGGCTTCCTGAAAACGTGGAAGGCTTGGCCTTATGCTAATGATTTTCTGATGGCCCAGTTTCAGGCTCAATTTCCAGACATACGTGGCGTTATCAAAAAAGTGATCCGAGAAGGTCAAGCCGCGCTCCCCTTAGATCGGAACACGCTCGACCAGCAGCGAAAAATATTGATTGAAGAAGTGGCCAGTGCTTTCTCTCGACAAGCTCTGCCCGAAGTATTTAGCTCACAACACGACGATTTCGAAGAATCTTTCGTTTTGGTCGAATTCAACGCAGGTATCCGTATCGATACTCGCTCCATTAGAGAAGATTTCCCCGAAGGAGGCTCTCTTTCAATCGAATATGATGGAAACAATGTCTTCATAGCCATTAACAACGTTAAAAGCCAAGGTCGCATTCCCGATCTGGAATCCTATATCTCGTATCACTATTTTCTTTTTTTGCTGAGGGATTACTTTCCCGAACCGTTCATTCTGTCTGCCGAGCGCTTTGGTATTTCTCTCTTCTACAGGGAGCTCGATTTTACCAAAAACCAGTTGGTTGATTTGTTACAGAAGTTGGGCGACGACAAGAGTCGAGAGAGACTTTCTCCCTTTTTCCTCATAGACAGGGCCACGAGCCGCTACGCTCTTCCTATAAAGGATAATATCGACTACACTAGGAGCATTCCGGATCTGCGGGGGGGAAAAAGCGAAATCTATAATGACAAGCTGTTCGATAATATCAAGGACATGATGAGCGGTTACTACGGAAATTCTGGCGACGACATTCGATTCATATCGAAGGCGCGTGGAAAGGAACGCAGCTTCAACATACCATTGCACCTCGCTTCCTCTTCTGTTCGCGGCTTGTCTGACTTCTACTTCTTCCTGCGGCACGTTGCCAAGGACAATCACTTGCTTATCATCGACGAGCCGGAGAGCCATCTCGACACTGCTAATCAGATCCAATTGGCACGCCTGTTGGCTCGATGCGTACGCGCCGGACTAAAGGTCCTCATCACGACCCACAGCGACTACCTCATCAAAGAGATCAACAACCTCGTCATGCTGAGCAGACCATTCGCGGATAAGGACGCGGTTATCAAGAAGCTCAAGTATGGAGCGGACGATGCTCTGGAGCCGGAGTCGATTCGTGCGTACGTGGCAGAGAAAAACGGACTGACAAGGTGCGCCGTTGACCAGTTCGGCATTGATATGCCGGTGTTCGACAAGACTATCGACGAGATCAACATGGTGGCAAACGAGCTTTCATCGCGATTGTCCGAAGATTCGGAGGCATGAAGTAGTGCTGTCTACACAACTCAAGGCAATTCTTACAGATAAAGCTCTGGTTTCACCCAAATCCGGTAGCAACATGATCCTAGGAGAGAAAAATGTGATGAAAGTCGAAGTCACCCAGATGCCCTCGGACGTTATCGCGGTAAACATGCGTATGGTAGGCCATTTACCAGGCGTAAAAGATGGCGAATTGAAGCAGATCTGTGACTATCTACTGGTTAGCAAATTCGAAGGCATGGATCATGCCATATTTATTGAATTGAAAAAGACTTTGAGAGAAGACAAGAAGGGTATGAAGCAGCTACGGAGGTCGCTGCCGCTCCTGGAGTGCCTGCGCTCCGTCTGCCATATCCACTATGATGTGAAAACAAACAGACTAGCGCTGGCGGTACGGTACTTTCTTGTTGGAACGAAGAACCATGCGAGGATCGATAAACAGCGTGTGAAACCACAACTGGGCGTCGAAAAGGAGAATTACAAGGATATAGAGGTACACACGTATCTGGGAGAAAGAATTCGATTTGGTCTGTTGCTCAACGAGGAGATGGGCAAATGACTCGACCGCCTAAGTCCAAGGCAATAGAGCGTCTACGGAAAGTGCTCGATGCGATACCTGAATTGAAGCAAATGTGTCGAAACTCACCGGAGTTTAAGAGGTGGCAAAGGGACACGCGGGTAGCCATCACCAACACCTTCGGGAACGAATCACAGCATATTACAGATTTCGACAAGATCCATTTTTCTTTGACAGTAATTTCCAACCTAACGAATGATTCAAATTTCCAAGCAGCCTATGTGAACGGCTTGGAATCAGCGGCGTCAGTACTCGAATCCATGATTGAGGAGATCAACGAGTATTGGGAAGATCAAAATCAGACGCCAATACCTTCTGGAGTCCACGAGAACGAACAGATAACTACCAATGAAATCTTTATCGTTCATGGCAGGGATGAAGAGGCCAAGCACATGGTGGTGAGATTCCTCGAAAGACTGGATCTGGAACCAGTAATTTTAGCTGAAAAGCCGGGAAAAGGTCGTACGATTATCGAGAAATTTGAGCAGCACGCCCAAGTCGGTTACGCGATTGTTTTGCTTACACCGGACGATGCCGGTTCGCTTCAGGGCGATGAAAACGCCCCCAAGCCGCGAGCGAGGCAGAACGTGATTTTCGAGTTGGGGTTTTTCATCGGGCGCCTTGGCCGAGAGCGCGTCTGCGCCTTGACCAGGGGAGACGTGGAGATTCCATCGGACTACGCAGGGATTGAATACATTCCGTTTAACTCTAACGATTGGAAGTTGAGACTTATTCGGGAGTTAAAGAGCGGCGGCTTCGAGGTCGACGCGAACCGGGCATTTCGGACATGAATGCACATATCGAGACTCCGCGAGACGGAATCGTCCTCGTGCATGCCTACTTCGAATTGAACCTGGAACGCGAGTGGGAGGTGGTGCAACGAGACATACCCCGTCTCATCACCCTCATCGAGCCGCTGGTGCCGCCGGAGGCAGGGTAATGGCGCAGACGACCATTGACCGCCTCATCGTCAACTCTCCCTACGAGGAGCCGGCGAAACATTGGCGCTACGACCGGCAGACGAGACTGTTCGATCTGGCGGATGGACGCCGGCCGGCCGGTTACGTCGTCGCGTCGGGCGACTCCAAGGCATTCGACGACCCCGGCATCTTTGTAGAAATCCCGCTGGTCAACCAAATCCGTCCGCGAGTCGAGGCGTGGCGCAAAACCGGATATCCGGGTGTAACCAGCATCACCAAGCGGCTGCTCGAGCACTGGACCGACCCGGAAGAATTCGGGACCCGGCGCTTTTTCTTCTGCCAACTGGAGGCGGTCGAAACCCTGATCTGGCTTACGGAAGCGCCCGCCTCCGATAAGGTCGGCGTGGAGCTTCCGTCCGATGGAGGCACGTTCGAGCGGTTGTGCGCGAAGATGGCGACCGGCTCCGGCAAGACCGTCGTCATGGCGATGGTTATCGCCTGGCATATCCTGAACAAAGTCACCTATCCCCAGGACACCCGGTTCGCCAGGCACGTTCTGGTCATCGCTCCAGGTCTCACCGTACGCAGCCGTCTGGCCGTGCTGGAGCCGTCCCATGCGGAGAGTTACTACGACGAATTCCGCATCGTGCCGTCGTCCCTGCTCGACAAGCTGCGCCAGGGCAGGGTAGTGATCCGCAACTGGCACGCACTCAATTGGGAGGCCGAGGAGAAAATCGCCGGGAAACGCGGCGTCGACAAACGCGGAGCCAAAAGCGATGAAGCCTACGTCCGAGAGGTTCTGGGCGATTTGGCGAGCGCCCGCAACGTCTTGGTCATCAACGACGAGGCGCATCACGCTTGGCGGATTCCCGCCGAATCCAAGGTCAAGGGTGTGAGCAAAGATCAGATCGAGGAAGCGACCAAATGGGTGGGCGGTCTCGATCGGATCGACAAGGCGCGCGGCATTCTCACCTGCTACGACTTCTCGGCCACGCCCTTCGCGCCTTCGGGCAAACGG
Organism: Candidatus Latescibacterota bacterium; assembly: GCA_965219385.1. Taxonomy (GTDB): domain Bacteria; phylum Latescibacterota; class UBA2968; order UBA8231; family UBA8231; genus CBDCNM01. The sequence continues at coordinate 1,769,822 of CBDCNM010000002.1, forward strand.
AGTTCCGAGGAGGCGCTGTTCGGCTGGATCGTGAGCGATTTCGGCCTGAACGACGCCATCGAGTCCGGGTTGGTCAAAACCCCGCGCGTCGTGGTCCGCGACGACGCGGTGCCCGACGCCAAGACCTACAAATCGCGCCTCTATCACATCTACGACGATTCCGAGGTTAAAGACGACTTGAACCGGCGAGCCAAGCCCGAGGAGCCGCTGCCGGACTTGGTTACGAACGGCTACTACCTGCTTGGCTACGATTGGCGCGAAACCGCCAGGGAGTGGGCGGCGCGACCGGACCGGCCGGACAAGGCCCCGCCGGTAATGATCACCGTCGCCAACCGCACCGAGACGGCGGCTCGGGTCAAGCATGCGTTCGACCACAAGAGGGTCCGCATCAACGAGCTGTGCGACCCTGAGCGAACGCTGCACATCGACTCCAAAGTGCTCGCCGCCGCCGAGGCCGCCGAGGAACCGATCGCGGAGATTGACGGCGGCGAGAGCGGGGAAGACGCGGACAACGGCCACCCGCGGAAGCTGACCAGGAAACAGCAAGCCGAGTTGCTGCGCCTGCGAGTGGATACCGTGGGACAGCCCGGAAAGGAAGGTGAGCAGGTACAGAACGTGATCTCCGTCGGAATGCTTTCGGAAGGCTGGGACGCCAAGACCGTCACTCACATCATGGGCCTGCGTGCGTTCACTAGCCAACTCCTCTGTGAACAGGTCGTCGGACGCGGCCTGCGCCGCACTTCTTACGATGTAAACCCGGACACCGGTTTGTTCGAGCCGGAGTACGTCAACATTTTCGGCGTGCCTTTCACATTCCTGCCCCACGAGGGCGGAGAAGACGGTCCACCGCCGCCGCCCAAGCCGAAGACCGCCGTCGAGCCAGTAGCGGACAAGGCGGAATTCGAGATTTCGTGGCCGAACGTTATCCGCATAGACCACAACTACCGCCCGCGCCTGTCCCTGGAATGGCAAAAGCTGAAGCCCCTGGAGCTTGACGCTGGGCAGACGGCCCGGATCGCGGAGCTTGCCCCGATCGTCGAGGGCAAGCCGGACGCGACGCAGATCGAGGCCATAAACCTAGACAAGCTGGCGCGGGAGTTCCGCACCCAGCGAATCATCTTCGAGACCGCGCGGGACGTCTACGACCAGATGCAGGAGAACTGGCGGGGCGGCAAGGCGTTCCTGCTGGCCCAACTGGTGTGGTTGATCGAACAATTCATCCGTTCGGACAGAATCAGCATCGCACCTACGTTATTTCTCCACGACGACCTCAAGCGACGCCTCATCATCACGCTCAACATGACCAAGGTGGTCCAGCATATCTGGGAGGCGATCCGCTTTGAGAACACCGAGAGTCTGGATCCGGTGTTCGACCAGGACCAACCCATCCGTTCAACCGGCGACATGCGCACCTGGTACACCGGCAAGCCCTGCGAGCGCACCGCGCACAGCCACATCAATTTCTGTGTCTATGATAGCACCTGGGAAGCGTCGGAAGCCTTTGCCCTTGACCACGCCTCCGAGGTGGCAGCCTGGGTGAAAAACGATCACTTGGGCTTCGAAGTGTTCTACGTCCATCTCGGCGTGGTGCGGAAGTACCGTCCCGATTTTATCATCCGGCTCAGGTCGGGTGACATGTTGGTATTGGAAACCAAGGGCCAGGACAGCGAACAAGACCGAACCAAACGCCAATTCCTCGACGAATGGATCAATGCTATCAACGCGCATGGCGGCTTCGGTCGCTGGTCCTGGGACGTGTCGAAGGCTCCTGGAGACATCCGGGACATCCTCGCGCAATAGGGCATTGTCGCGATCCGCGCCCATGGGGATGTCGACCTGGCGGTTTTAGTGTCGCAGTAGGCGTTCCCGGCAGATTCGCCTGGACCATCCGACCCCCGTAAAAAATTTCCGCCTGCGACGCGATCTGTCGCACCCGTGGGCGAAGTTTGAGGAGAAGTCACCGACCTGACCCAACCTCAACCCACGGGAGGACACCGTGATCCAGACCATCTCCGCCTGCTGCCTGGCCCTGGCCTTGGGGGTATACTGTCGGCAGGGTGGGGGGGGCGCTCTAAAAAAGAACCTATGATCGCAACTGTTGATACTCAGCACCTAGAGCGCACGCCGCCGCAGGCCATCGAGATAGAGCAGGCCGTGTTGGGGGCGATGATGCTCGAGCAGCGAGCCATTGACTGCGCCAGCGAAATCCTCGACCCAAGCTGCTTTTACAATGCCCCGCACAGCCGGATCTTCGAGGCCATGATCGACCTCTACGAGCGCGGCGTGGCCGCTGATCAGTTCACCTTGGGCGAGGAACTCAAACGCCGCGACCAGCTCGATGAGGTCGGCGGAGTCGTCTATCTGGCCAAGCTGGCCGCCAAGGTCGCCACTGCCGCCAATATCGACTTCCACGCGCGGATCGTCCTGGAGAAGGCGCTAAGCCGCTGGCTGATCGAGACCGCCAGCGAGATCATCGAGCAGGCCTACAAAGGCAGCGAGGACGTACTGGAGCTGATCGACAGCGCCGAGCAACGGCTTTTCAGTATCAGCGAAAACCAGATCGGCGAGGGGCCTGAGCCGCTGGCGGAGGTAATGGACAATGCGCTCAATCAGATTGGGCGTGCTCACGACAGGATCAGCACAATCTCCGGGGTTGAGACGGGGTTTGTCGAGCTCGACGCGTTGACCTCCGGCTTTCAGAAGGGCGAGTTGATCGTGCTGGCGGCGGTGCCGGGCGTCGGCAAGACGGCCCTGGCGCTTGACCTGGCGCGCAACGCGACGGTGGAGGCCGGGATCGGGGTGGCGATCTTCAGCCTGGAAACGTCCAGGATACAGCTAGCCAAGCGCCTGCTCAGCGCCGAGACCCGGGTCAATCTGTACAAGCTGTGCACCGGCCGGCTCCGCGACGACGACTGGATGCACCTGAGGCGCAAGGCCGGCCGCCTGGCCCAAGCGCCGATCTACATAGACGACACCCCCGGCATCTCGGTGCTCGAAGCCCGGGCCAAGGCCCGCCGGCTGCACCGCGATGCCGGGATCGGCCTGATCGTGGTGGACTATTTACAATTGATGAGCGGACGGGTCAGGGGCCCGAGCCGCGAGCAGGAAATCTCGCACATCTCGAGCGGGCTGAAGGCCCTGGCCAAGGAGCTGGACATGCCGGTCCTGGCGCTGTCGCAGCTGTCGCGCGCGGTGGAAAACCGCACGGACCGGCGGCCGCAGTTGTCGGACTTGCGGGAGTCGGGGAGCATCGAGCAGGATGCCGACATGGTGATGTTCGTTTACCGCCCCGAGATGTACGGCCTCAAGGGGCCCGACGGCGCCAGCCTCGAAGGCATCGCCGAGATCATCATCGACAAGCAGCGCAACGGTCCGTGCGGCTCGGTCATCTTGAAGTGGAACGCCGAGAGCGCGACCTACGAGCCGATGGCCCCCGAGTGGCGGATGGAAGGAACCGGAAGAGGAGCTTTAGCCTGGCGGCCTCGGCGTCGCAGGCGTCGCCCACAGGCCGTCCGACGCGCGTCCCAGGATCCGAAAAAGTTTGACCCCGCGACATGATCCGTCGCACCCCCGGAGTAGGTTCACCTGTTGCACGCAGACGAACCCATTCCCCGGAGGTGCGACATGCCCACCAAGAAGGAACCCAGCGAACGCCGTACCCTCGACGAGCACGGCATCATCTTCCTCTCCGGCGCCATTGACGGCGGCCAGGCCCAATCTACCTGCGAAAAGATCATCGAGTTCAACGTCGGCGAGGAGGTCGACCTGATCCAGTTGATGATCAACTCGCCTGGGGGCGAGTGCGCTGCCGGGTTCGCCGTGATCGACCTGATGGACTGGTCGCGGTTGCCGATCTACACCACCGGTGTCGGCATGGTGGCGTCGATGGCGCCGGCGATCTTCATGGCCGGCGAGCCGGGCCACCGCGTACTGACGCCGCGCACCTCCATCCTCTCGCACCGGTTCAGTGCGCTTAGCTTCGGCAATCACTCGGAACTGGTGGCCCGCCGCAAGCAGGAAGACCTCCTGCACCGGCGCCTCGTGGACCACTACCTGGCGTTCTCCAACCTGACGACCGCAGAGGAGGCAGCCGAGCGCCTGCTGCGCGACGTGGACACGTGGCTGACGCCGGTGGAGGCGGTCGCGGTGGGGATCGCCGACAAGGTGCAGGCGGACCACAAAGGGCGGCCGGGCCGGGTGGAGGCGAGACGATGACCGCGGCGGAGCAAAGGGCGATCCCGGTGCGGGGCTACGCGACCAACACGGAGTTTCTGGAGGCGAAGTTCAAGGAGGTGGCTCTGCAGCTCGAGTGCGCCGGACTGCGGCGCCTGTTGGGACAGCGGAGCCTCCGGCGCTGGTGCACGGGGCTGCGCAGCGAGTCGGAGGAGACGATCCCGACGGAAAACCTCCAGCACCAGCTGGAAATCTCGGAGCAGGAGCGGCTGCGCCACCGGGCGGTCATCGAGGCGCGGCTGCAGGCGAGCGCTCCGTCAGTGGTGCCGTTCCTGGACCTCGTGGAGCGTTGCGGCGTGACTGCCTTCGACCGGCAGGTACTCTGGCTGCTGTTCTTCAAGGCAGTGTCGCCGGAGTCCCGGGACCACTACCGGCAGCTGGGGGTGGAGACGCGGCGCACCGAGGGTGAGCATGAAGTGTGCATCGGCGACCTGCTGGAGATACTGTGTTCGAGCGGGATCGGCGGGACCATGCAGGCGCGCGCCCGGTTCAGGATCGACGCGCCGCTGATGGCCCACCACCTGGTCCGCATGGACCACTTCCGTGAGGAGCGACCGTCGATCCTGGACATCGGGGTGCATCTACCCCAACGGATCGTGTCGTGGATCAGCGGGGACACGCATCGCTACCCGAGCGACAGTCCGTGCCTAGTGGAGTGGCCGACGGAGGACGTCAATCGCGTCGTGCTGGACAACGGGGTAGTCCAGCGACTGCTGGGGATGGTGGACCACTACGAGGAATTCCGCGCCCGCCGCTCGGAGTTGGGACTGGCGGACGGCGCTTCCTGCGGGAGCACGCTGGTAATCCTGGAGCACGGGCCGCCGGGAACGGGGAAAACCCTATTGGCACGGGCCCTGGCCTGCCGCGCCGGCAAGCCGCTGGTGAGTCTGCTGACGAAGGGGCATTATCGCGCCAGCGACGCGGAGCTGGAATACCTGTTCCGGGAGGCGCGTCTCCAGGACGGCATCCTGTTCATCAACGAGTGCGAGTCGCTGTGCTCGGAGGACAGCGATGAGCTGCGGGTCCTGCTGCGCGAGCTGGAGCACTTCGACGGCATCGTCATCATGGCGACGAACCGCTCCCAGGTGCTGGTGCCACAGTTCGACAGGCGATGCACGGTGAAGGTGCCCTTTGCCCTGCCCTCGGAGCAGGCCCGGCTGCGGATCTGGCAGCTGCACCTGGGGAGCACGCCCTTGGCAGCGGACGTGAACCTGGCGCGACTGGCTCAGGGGTACCCCATCGCCGGGGGCTACATCAAGAACGCGGCGCAGACGGCCGTGAACGAAGCGCTGGCGCGGGAGGGGGAGCTGATCCTGCGGCAGGCCGACCTCGAGGCGGCCTGCCGGCTCCAGGAGCAGCATGTCGGGAGCGGGCTGGAGCACGGTCTGCGCTACCGGCCGCAACCGCGCATCAACGACCTGGTGACCGGCGAGAAGCTGCGTGCGCGGCTGTGGAGCCTGGCGCTGGCGCTGACCAAGCAGAGGGATATCCTGCGCTCCTGGCTGGGCGAGGGGTGCCCGGAAGCAGGCGGTGTGCGCGTGCTGTTTCACGGCAAGGACTTCCACGCAGCGATGGCCGCGGCGGACGCGGTGGCAGGGGAAATGGAACGTCGCGTGCTGAGACTGTGGATGCGCGAGCTGAAGGAGGACTGGGCACTTGAGGTGATCGAGGCCGCGGCGAACACGGGGCAGATCGTGGCGATCGCAGATCCGTGGGGACGGCTCGGCAACGGGCAGGCTGATGAGGGCGAGATCCTGAGGGACGTGGTAGCCGAATGTTCGCATTCGTCGGCGATCCTGTTCGTCGTCAGTGGCGAGCCTCTTCGCGGGGTGAAGGGCTGGGCGCAAAGGTTCCACGAGGCCGTGGATGTGACGCCGGCAGATGCGGACGGGCGGGCGCACCAGTGGCGCCGCTTGCTCGGCGGTCGGGCCGACGGGATCGACGTTGAGAGGCTGGCGGAGGAGTTTCCGGCGACGGTTGCGCAGATGCGGATGGCGCTGGAGAGGGCGGCGCTCAGGACGGGGGCGGTGGGAAAAGTGGAGCTGAGGGAGGAGGAGTTGTGGGAGGCAGTGCGCGGTGTGGTGGGGGACCGGGAGGGCGGGCTGTTCGGGTGAGGAGGCGGCTACGGTTGCGGTGTCCTCCTTGCCCTTTGCCCGGCCTGTAACTTTCTCGGCGAACGTACTCCCCGTCGAATACACGAGATTCCCACCTTTCTCCAGCCACTTGCGGATCGGCGCGGAATCCTCGTCCGCCGGATCGGTTTGAATTCGTCTCGACTAAACTGTTGACAGTGGACGAGGAAAGGTCTTAAGTTTTGCCCCGACCTTTCTACCCCAACTCAAGGAGTGTCTATATGGCTACGGATCTATCGGCAAATCAACTGGTCAGTCCCTTTGATCTCCAGGCCGACGATGGCTATGTCTGGCTCAGGGGCAACCTGCACTGCCACACCACTAACTCCGATGGCAAACCCTCGCCGCAGGAGCGCCTGGACGGCTACGTCGAGCAGGGCTACGATTTTCTCTGTCTGTCCGATCACTACACCATCACCCGCATCGAAACCGTTCGGGCACCCGATGATTTCGTGCTGGTACAGGGCGTCGAGCTGCATCCGGAAAATCCCTTTGGCGGTCTGACCCACCACTTTGTGTGCCTGAACATCCACGAGGACATGGATACCCCCAAGATGCCGCCGCAGCACGTGATCGACAAGGTCAACGAGCAGGGGGGATCCATCTGGCTGGCGCATCCCCACTGGAGTTCGGTCAAGATCATACGGGACACCCTGCCCCTGCACGGGCTGGCCGGCATCGAGGTCTTCAACACGATTTGTCGCACCTACGGGCGGGGTGAGTCATCGGTGCACTGGGACGACTGGATGGAACTGGAGAACCGGCTCTATCCGGCCCTGGCCAACGACGATTCCCACGCCTACGACTCCGAGGAGAAAGACACCTACCAGGGGTGGACCATGGTGCGGGTCAAGGAACGCACGGTCGAAGCCGTGTGCCAGGCCCTGAAGAACGGTGCCGGCTACAGCAGCACGGGTCCCCAAATCCACGATATTCAGTTGCGGCGAGTGGACCAGCCCGGAGACGAAAAAACAGAGGTCGAAGCCACGGTGCATTGCTCCGAGGCCCAGCGGATTGTAGCGGTACACGATCTGGTCGGAATGGAATACAGGGAGCCGGGTAAGTCCTTTGAGCGCGCCACATTCACCCTGCGGCCCAACGCCCGCTGGGCGCGCTTCGAGGTAGTGGGGCCGGATGGGGCCAAGGCGTGGTCCAATCCGTTCGACCTGACCGGCCTCGAGCGCGGCTGATGATGTGCACACAGCTCAACCTATACTGAAAGGTCTCGAATCATGATCGAGAATAAAGTTCTGGGTGCCTATGCCTCGGTGGGTAGCCTTTCGGCGGCCGAGCAGGCCGAATGGTACGGCAAGGCCGCGCGCGAATGGGGCATAAACACCTTTGAAATTCCCCTCCTGGCCGGCGTCCCTCTGGCACCGGAACTGGTCGAAGTCTTCGCCGAGGTATCCGCCTCACTGGTGGTGACCCTGGTGGCTCAGTGGGCTACGACCGGACAGGAGAATCCGGCCTATGGGCTTTCTTCGCTGGATGAAGCCTCGCGCCGAACCGCGCTCCTCGATGCCCAGTCCATCCTCCAGCAATGCCTGTCTCTGTCCCGGCAGGGAGTGGGGATCCGCCATGTGGCGGTGCACACCGGGCAGGAAACTGGGGGAGATCTTCCCCACGCCCTTGCCCTGCACCGCAGCTTGAGCGCATTGCGCCAGACCATGGCCGTGGTGCTGCCGGCCAGCGGCCTGGCCGTGGAAGTGGCCGATAGCCGTCCCGCAGACCATCCCATAGCCTTCCCGGCCGCCAAAAAGTCCTCGCTCAAGCTGCCCGAACTCATCCAGACCGTGGCCGCGGTGAACCGCGATCCGGGGCCGCCCATTTCCCTGATCGCGAACTGGGGCCGCCTGTTGATCAACGGCAGTGAGCCCCTGGCCGGCATCGAGCAGATCCTGGAATCGGAGGTGCCGCTGGCCGGCGTGATTCTGTCCGGGGCCGGGGCCTCGCCGGATGGCTTCATGGATTCGCACAACTCCCACCTCGACCCTCAGAGTGGCTTTACGGAGGGGGATTTCCAGGCCTGTGCCGGGGTGTTGAGATCGAGTCCGGATCCGGTATTCATCGGCATGAAGTGCAGTGTTGCCAGCAGCGGTGAGCCGCTGTCGACCGCACAGGTGTTGACCGCGCAAGCGGAGTTGCTCGCAGAGGTGAGTTGATGGTCCCCGCCTTGGTCTTGATTTTGAGCGCCAGTTGGGTTCTGGCAGGGTGTGGAGGTGGGCAAAGTGAACGGGATCCCGCCCTCTCGGGGCCGCTGTACTACTATATCGCGGCGCAGGAAGCCCTGGCCGGCGACGATTTCGCCAGCGCTCAAAAAGCCCTGCAAGCCCTGGCCGGACAGGTGGAGGAGACCCTGAAGGTGCAGGTGGATACAGCGGCTGGCGCGGGGGATATCAAGTCCATGCGGACCGCCTTCAAACCGCTCTCGGAGGAATTTGCGGTCCTGGAGATCCCCGCTGGATACGCCCTGGCCTACTGCCCTATGGCCGACGACGACAAAGGGGCGCGCTGGATTCAGAAAAAAGGCGAAATCGCCAATCCCTATTTTGGGGCATCCATGCTGCACTGCGGCGTCTTCGAGGAGGCCAAAGAGCCGTGAGATCCGGGCTCCTCGCCTGCGGTCCGGGCCCTGTGTTTTCTCACTGAAGCGCGTCGGGGTTTATGGTGTGTTCAGGGGTCCGGCCGTGCAGCACGTCCAGCACTCCCTGGGCGACCTGGAGGGACATGTTCTCCTGGGACTGCTGCGTCAGCCCGGCGATGTGGGGCGTGAGCAGGGCATTGGGCGCCTGGGAAAGCGGATGGCCGCTGGGGACCGGCTCCGCTTCGAAGACATCCAGGGCCGCCCCGGTCAGGGTGCCCTGGTGCAGGGCCTTTGCCAGGGCCACCTCGTCAATCACCCCGCCTCTGGAGGTATTGACGATTATACACCCAGGGCCGAGGAGTTTCAGGGTCTCCTCATTGATCAGGTGGTGGGTGCCAGGGGTCAGGGGCACGTGGATGCTCAAAAAATCCACCCTGGGGAGCAGCTCTTCCAGAGAATCCTCCAAAATGGCCGGGCCCGCGTAGCTGGTTTTGTCCACGAAGGGGTCGTAGCCGCGCACCTTCATGTTCAGCCCGAAGGCGGCCATCTGGGTAAGCCGGACGCCGACCCGACCCAGCCCAATGACCCCCAGGGTTTTCCCGGCCAGTTCGATCCCCTTGAAACCATCCCGCTCGCTGAAGCGCCCCTCTTTCAGGGCGGTCTGGGCCGGCAGGATCTGGCGGCCCAGGGTCAGGATCATGGCCAGGGCGTGTTCGGCGACCGCGTTGCTGTTGGCGGTGGGGGTATAGACCACTGGAATGTTCCAGGCCGCAGCGGCCCGGCAGTCGATTTTATCCACGCCCACCCCGTGCTTGCCGATGACCTTGAGGTTTTTCGCCTGTTGTAGATCCTGTTCGTCAATGGTGAAGAGGCGGACGATCACGGCGTCCGCCTCGTAGAGAATTTCCCTGAACTGGTCGTCGTCCGGCAGAAAGGTGCCATCCTGCCACGGGACCTGGCACTGGCACCCCTCGCGGAGCAGGTCCAGGCCGCATTGAGCAATGATTTCCGGTACAAAAACCATGGGGTTCATGCGCCGCTCAGTTTTGGGGACGTTTGGGCGGAGTGGCCTGGACCCCCACCAGGCCCCCGCTGACCCGGAGAACTTCACCGGTGATCCAGGAGGCGGCCGGGCTGCACAGAAAGGCGACCCCGCGGGCGATGTCGAAGGGCTCGCCCCAGCGCCCCAGGGGGATGGCGCCGCGGATGCGCTCAATCATCTCCTCTTCGGTGAGGTTGAGGGTCTTGCAGCGCTGGGCCATATTCGACTTGTTGAAATCGGTGTAGACCGGTCCCGGGCACACCGCGTTGACCCGCACCCCATAGGCGGCCAGCTCCAGGGCCAGGGTCTGGGTCAGGCTGATGATGCCGGCCTTGGCCACGTTGTAGGCGGCCACCAGGGCGGCCGGACTCTGGCCGTTGATCGAGGAGATATTGACGATGCAGCCGGACTCTTGCTCCTCCATGATGCCCCCGGCGGCGCGACAGCAGTAGAACGCTCCGGTCAGGGTGATGTCCATTACCCGGTTCCACTCCCGATCGGTTATTTCCACGATGGGGCCGACCTTCTGGCCGACGCCGGCGTTGTTGACCAGGATATCCAGGTGGCCGCGCTCGGCGGCCAGGTTTTCGAAAAAGGCGCTCACCGCGGTGCTGTCGGTGACGTCCAGGTGGGAGGCCTCCACCTTCAGGCCCTGTTGCTGCAGCTGCACGGCTTCTTCCTGGGCCTTTTCGAGCTGCACATCGGCGACGATGGCGGTGGCGCCATCGCGCGCCAGTTGTTCGACCATGCCCAATCCCAGGCCCTGGGCCGCGCCGGTCACCACGGCGATGGAGCCGTCCAGGCGGTGTGGTGAGGTTGTTTCGGAAGTCATTTTTTTCCTCGGTTAAAGATTACAGGTCCACCCAGGTCGAACCGCTGTCGCACGACTCCACGGTCTTGTAGATGAACTCCATGCCGCGCACCCCGTCGTGGACCGTGGGGAAGTTGTAGTCTTCAGTCTTCATGGGATCGCCGTCGATGTGGTTCCGGATGGCTTCGACCACGCCGTCGTAAATGGTGGCGAAAGCCTCCAGGTACCCCTCCGGGTGGCCGGTGGGGATGCGGGTGGCTCCGGCCGCGGCGTCGGAGAGATACCCCTGGCCGCGGGTCAGGACCTGGCGCGGTTCGCCGTAGCGGTTGAATTCGAGGTAGTTGGGATTCTCCTGGGACCATTTGACGGCGCCCCCGGAGGCGTAGACCCGCAAGGCCAGGCCGTTCTCTTCCCCGGTGGCCACCTGGCTGATGCTCAGCACGCCCTTGCCCCCGCCCTTGAAGCGCAGCAGGGCGTTGACGTCTTCGTCGAGCTGGCGGTCGGGCAGGAAGGTGCTCTTGTCGGCGCACAAGGCAATGATCGGATCCCCGGTGACGTACTCCAGCAGGTTGACGCAGTGGGTGCCCACATCGCCCATGGTGCCGCCGATACCCGACTGGGCCGGGTCGACCCGCCAGGCCGCCTGCTTCATGCCCAGCTTTTCGTGCGGAACCATGAGGAAGTCCTGGAGGTACTCGACGATGACCTTGCGCACCTGGCCCATCTGGCCGGACTGGAAGAGGTGGCGGGCGTGGCGGATGAGAGGGTGGCCGGTGTAGTTGTGGGTCAGACCGAAGACCAGCCCCGAGCCTTCCACCAGCGCGGCCAGTTCCCGGGCCTCGTCCAGGGTGTGGGTCATGGGTTTGTCGCAGACCACGTGGAAGCCGGCCTCCAGGAAGGTTTTGGCGATGGCGAAGTGGGAGACGTTGGGCGTCACAATGGTCGCGAAGTCGATGCGCTCGTCCTCGGGGAGGTCGGCCTCGGCGCCGGCCATGTCGGCGTAGGTGTCGTAGCAGCGGGTCGGGGCGAGGTAGAGCTCGGCGCCGGTGGTCCGGGTATTTTCGGGATCCTGCGAGAAGCAGCCGGCCACCAGTTCGATCTGCAGGTCGAGGGCGGCCACCATGCGGTGCACGCCGCCGATGAAGGCGCCCTGGCCGCCGCCGACCATGCCCATGCGCAATTTGCGTTTCCAGGAATCCATTTCCGGGGGTCTCCTTGTCAGTGTTTGGTTTAACTCAAGCCGAGAATTTTTCTGTTGGCCGCCACGTCCGCCTGGCCGCCGGCAAAGTCGTCGAAGGCCACGTCCGTGGTCTGAATGAGGTGTTGTGCGATAAAGGGGGCACCTTCGGCCGCGCCCTGCTCGGGGCTCTTGATGCAGCATTCCCACTCCAGCACGGCCCAGCTGTCGTAACCGGCCTCGGTGAGCAGGGTGAAGACGCGGGAAAAGGCGACCTGGCCATCTCCGGGGGAGCGGAAGCGCGCCGCCCTGCCGGTCCAGGGCTGGTACCCGCCGTAGACCCCAACCCGGCCGCTGGGACAGAACTCGGCGTCCTTGACGTGAAAGCCCTTGATGCGGTCGCCGTAGAGCTGGATGAACTGCAGGTAGTCCAGCTGCTGCATGAGGAAGTGGCTCGGGTCGTAGTTGAGGCAGGCGGCCTCGTGCCCGTCGGTGTGGTCGAGGAACATCTCGAAGGTCGCCCCATCGAAGATATCGGAGCCCGGATGCAATTCAAAGCCGATCGCGGTGCCGTGGTCGGCGGCCTGGTCCAGGAGGGGACGCCAGAGCCTGGCCAGCTCCTTGAAGGCTTCGTCGATGATGCCCTCGGGCCGCTGCGGCCAGGGGTAGAGCATGTGCCAGGCAAAGCTGCCGGACAGCACCGGGATGACCTGGGTGCCCATGTGGGCCGAGGCGCGGATGGTCTTCTCCACTTCGCCGGCGGCCCACCGGGTCCTTTCTTCGCCCTTCAGACCGGGGGGATGAAACCCCTCGAAGAGGACCTCGTAGGCCGGGTGCATGACCAGGACCTGCCCGGCCAGGTACGCGGCCAGTTCAGTGGGTTCGAGGCCCATCCCCCGGAGCTTGCCTTTGTAGTCGTCGCAGTAGGTTTTGGATTCGGCGGCCTGGTCGATATCGATGGCGCGGCCGTCCCAGGCCGGGATCTGCACCCCTTTGTAGCCCAGGCCGGCGACCCACGGACCGATATTGTCGATGCTGTTGTAGGGTTCTTCGTCGCGCATGAACTGGGCCAGGAAAATGGCCGGACCTTTGATGCTGGCCATGCTCTACTCCTTCAGGTTACAGGTTCGGGGGCGTGGTCGATGAAACAGGCTCGGGCAAAGGGCAGGTGGGTTGCGCCCCGGGCCAGGATGTGGCTGGCGTTGCCGTGGCCCCACTCGGTGTAGGAGCGAGCGTTGGCGTAGTGGCAGACGTAGGCGCGGCGCAAGCGGTCCGCGCTGCGGTTCTGGTGCGAGCGATGGATGAGGTGGCCGTGGGGAAAAAGATCACCTCCCCGGCCCGGGCCTCGGCCAGGATTTCGCGACTGGTTTCCACCCCGGCGATTTCGGTCAGGCCCGCCTTGAAATCCCGGGTGTTTTCAGGCTGGGTCACTTCGTGGTAGATTGGATCGAGGTTGGTGCCGGGGATAAAGCTCATGCAGCCGTTTTCCTCGTCGCAGTCGTCGATGGCGATCCAGGTGTCGGGGGCGGTTTTGATGTAGTAGGAATCCTGGTGAAAGGCCTGGCCGGGCTGGCCGGGGGGCTTGAGGAAGAGCATGGACTGCATGGCCATCAGGTCGGGGCCGATGAGCACTTCGAGGACGTCCAGGACGCGCGGGTGCAGCAAAAAGCGCTCGTGGATTTCGAGGTGGCGGTGGAACTGGATGAAGCGGAAGTAGCGGTCCTCGGCCGCGGCCGGCGAGCGCTCGTCGGTTGCGGCCGGGGGCTCTACACCTTCGAGGTGGTCCAGGTCCACCTTGTCGAGGGCCAGGTTCATGGAGTGTTGGTCCAGCTCGGACAGCTCGGCGTCGGTGAGCAGGCTTTCGACCTTGAGGTAGCCTTTGTGGCCGAAGAAGCGGCGCTCTTCGAGACTTACCTGGTATTTTTGTCTTTCGAGGGTGGTCATGGGTTTTTCGGTTTCTTTAGGATTATTATGTTCTTCCATTTTCGCACCGGTGTCAAGCTTACCTGGCCTTTGCCGCAAGGGATGTCATTGGGGGCGGATTGGCGCTGGTGACGACGAAGTCCCGGGCGGGACGGGGCGGGTTACCCCAGTGGCTCAGGGTTCGAGCAGGAACACCCGGGTCTCCGGAGGATCCAGGTCGAATTCGATCTCGGAGGTATTCCGGGCATACTCGGTGTTGGCGACCACATCGCGCACATTCGAAGGGGCGGGCAGGACGAGGCGCTTAGGGCCGCCCTTGAGGGAGTGCAGCGCCACCATGCTGCTGTTGGCCAGCACGATGTCGTTGGACTCGCAGTACACGTGCGCCCCGGCAAAGCGGGCGATGTTGCGCCACAGACTGGCCAGCAACTGGACCGCGGCCATGAAAAGGGCGGCCCAGTTGCCCGGGGCACCCCTGCCGAATTCTTTCAGGGACATGCCGATGTGGTTGTGGCCGCCCTTGGTCCAGGCCAGGCCCAACTCCAGGCCGTCGGTGGGCAACAGGATCGGGCCGTAGGGCAGGGGGCCGCCGATCACGGTGGCGGCCCTCAGGTTGTGGGTGAGCGGATGATCGAAGCGGGAGAGGAGGATGCGGCGCGCGGCATTGGCCGGCAGCATCTCGAAGTGGAAGTGGAAGCCGGTGAGCCGGGTGGCCGCGGCCGGGCTGATTTGTTGGCCGTCCGAGATGCCCGAGCCGGGGCCCCACACCACCACCTTGCCAGCGCGGAAAACCTTTTGTTGTAATATTTCCATCCTCTTTTCGTCGACGCGGAAGAGGTTGGGGAAGTAGAAGACCCGGTGGGGCGGGAAGTTTTCCAGCTCCAGGTCCTCGAACAGGTAGATGCGGTGGGGCACGCCGCAGCGGGCCAAGCCCATTTTCTGCTCCCACATGATGGCTTCGTTGAGGAAGTTGCCGTTGGTCTCCAGGACGCCCGAGTCGTCCAGGACCATGGCGATGCCGGGCATGGTCCGGTGCGACCAGCGGATGGATTCCTTGATGGCGTCGAGGTGGCGCCGCACCATGTGCTGGACCTGATCCTCTTCGAACCAGTCGTGCACGGTGAAGCCGTGCATCCAGTAGGAGTTGAAGCCGCGGGTAAAGCTGGTGGCGAAGTTGCGCCAGACAAGGGCCTGCAACTCCCGCGGATCGCGGGCCGCACCGATATGGCCCGAGCCGGCCATGAACTCGGGGTAGGCCGGACTCCAGGAGATGTGGCGACCGAAATTGTCGTAGCCGAAAAACCCGTAGAGGTTCCAGCCGAGCATGGCCTGCTTGAGGGCGTCGTGAAGGAAGAGGACCCTGCCGGTCCGCGGCCTTGGCCATGGCGCCGGCCAGCTGGCGGAAGCGCTGGTGCCACAGATCCCGATTCAGTTCCAGGTAGTCGCGCAGGTCCTGGTTGTCCGCTCCGGCCTGCCAGTAGGCGATCTGGGTGAAATCCGGCACCGATCCGCGCAGGCGGTCCCTGGGGACCGCCTGCGTTTGCAAAGCTCAGGTCCGGATCGTCGTAGGCTTTTTGCAGCGCCTCCTCGGTGGGGTACTTTTCTGCGAGGAAGCGGCGCCACTTGTGGAGCATGAAGGGGTTGTGGTCGAAGAGCCAGCCCTGCGCCACCGGCGTGGCAGCCTTCGCAGTAGTGGAAGTTGGCGTAGCCCAGAACCCGGTGGGCCCAAGGCCGCGCTTCCAGGTACTCGACCAGGGCCGCCGAGTACCTGGAGGCCATTTCCCAGAACAGGTCCGAGGCCAAGGAGGGGGTGTCCAGGACCTCGCCTTCTTCGGTGATGAAGTAGCCGGGTGGAGTTCGCACCACGAGCGCGGATCGCGGGTGCCGAAGCGCACCATAAGGTAGGCGTCCGGGGCGTGGTCCAGGGCGTATTCAGCCTGCTGATCCAGGTCGAGCAGGCCGGGCTCGGAAGCGGTTAGGGGTTGGCTGGAGACCTGGTCGCCGACCCAGAACATCCGGCAGTGGTAGTCGCCGGGAGCGGGCATGGGTTCGATCAGGTAGACCCCCATTTTGTGCTTGCTGAAGAGCGGCACGTGGTCGCGCTGGAAGTTGTAGCCGGGCAGAGGGTGGGGTTCGCCGTCAATGAAGACGGTGGGCCGACCCAGATGGGGCCGGAGCTCTACTTTGTGGTTTTTGTTTGCGCGTTGGGCATGGCCGGCCTCAAACGATCTGGTTGAGCAATTCCTGCTCGCCGCGTTCGAGGCGGGCGATGTTCTCCATGAGGATATCGATCACATTGGATTCGTAGGCCCGGGTCTCGCCGGCGGAGTGGGGCGTGATGATCGCGTTTTCCAGATCCCAGAACGGGCTGTCCCCGGCCGGGGTCTCCCCCTCGAAGGTGTCGAGGCCGGCCCCGGCGATGGTGTTGTGGCGCAGCGCCTCGATCAGGGCTTCCTCGTCGACGCAGGCGCCGCGGGCCACATTGATCAGGAAAGCGCTGGGTTTCATTTTCTCGAGCGCATTCCGGTCAATGAGGCCCCGGGTTTCAGGGGTGAGGGGGCAGTTGAGCACCACCACATCGGCCTGCGCTAGCAACTCGTCGAGCCGCGCCGCGGGCAGGACTTCGTCGGCCGGCCCTTCGCAGGTAGAGGGGTCGCGCTTGGTGGCCACGACCCGCATTTCAAAGGCCTTGCCCAGGCGGGCGACGCGGGAGCCGATGTGGCCCATGCCGATGATCCCCAGGGTCTTGCCGGCCAACTCGTCCTCGCGCGCGGGAATGTCGGAGATCATCGGGCGCCAGAACCTTTGCTTCTGGTGGTCGCGGGCCTGGTGGATCTGACGGGTGAGTCCCAGGATCAGGGCAAAGGTGTGGTCGCTCACGGCATTGCGGTTGACGCCCCGGGCATTGGACAGGCGGATGTTGCGCCGGCGCAACTCCTCGAGCGGAAACTGGTCGTAGCCGGCGCCGATGGACTGGATGTAGTGCAGCCTGGGCGCGGCTTCGAGCAGGTCGTCCTGCCACAGGCCGGAGATGACCAGCACGTCGGCTTCGGGCAACCGGGTCCGGGTATCCTCCAGGTTCCAGGTCTGCACGTGGGCGATACCGGTGTTGCGCCGGGCAAAGGCCGTCTTCATCTGGTAGGCCACGTGGGCAAAGCAGATCGCAAGTTCGGAGATGGGAGGAAAGGAGGCGGATTGTCGGGGCATGGTGGTCTCCCAGATGGATAACTGTCATTATTTATTGGTAGAGATATTCATTTTTTGCCGTGGTAAAAATAAAAAAGGGCTCTCAAAACGAGAGCCCCTTTCCCTGTCCAAGTTAAGAATTTATTTGGACTTATTAATTGGCTGCGCCCCAGGGATTCGAACCCCGATAACATGATCCAGAGTCATGTGTCCTGCCATTGAACGAGGGCGCAGCTAAGAAGTGGCGGAGAGGGAGGGATTCGAACCCTCGGTAAGGCGATAAGCCCTACAACAGATTAGCAATCTGCCACCTTCGGCCACTCGGTCACCTCTCCTTAAGAAGCCTCGTTTTTGAGACGGCACCTCTTCTGGCGGAGGGTGAGGGACTCGAACCCTCAAGGGCGTGAGCCCGGCGGTTTTCAAGACCGCTGCCTTACCAATTAGGTCTAACCCTCCGTTTTTTTCAGGTTTTTCAAATATAAGAGCCGCCCCCTGGAGCGTCAACCCTGGTCCACTCCCTGCCCGGATGGGGTGCCATTCCCTCCGGGCCCTTGGGCCTCTTCCCCGGCTTGGGTTGCGCCTTCCCCCGGCCCTTCCCCCTGGCCGTTCTGCATCACCCGGCTCATGTCGATCACCCGGTCGCCCTCGTCCAGGTTGATCAGCCTGACCCCCTGGGTGTTGCGCCCAATCTGCGAAATACCCTCTACCGGCACCCGGATCATGATCCCATTCTGGGTCACCACCATGACCTCGTCCCCCAGCAGGACCTCTCTGCAGGCCACCACGCCGCCGTTGCGCTTTGTGGTCTTGATATCGATCACGCCCACGCCCCCACGGTGTCTGGTGGGGTACTCGGACTGGTCGGTGCGCTTGCCGTAGCCCTTCTCGCAGATGGTCAACAGGGTGCCGTTTTCCTGCACCACCACCATGCCCACCACCTCGTCGTCCCCGCGCATTTCAATCCCCTTCACCCCGGTGGAGACCCGGCCCATGGAACGCACCTCCCCCTCATTGAAGCGCATGGTCATGCCATTGCGGGTCACCAGCACGATGTCCTGGCGGCCATCGGTAACCGCGGCGCCGACCAGATCGTCTTCCTCCAGGATCTTCAGGGCGATAATGCCGTCCCTGCGGATATACTGGTAGGCCGAAAGCACGGTCTTCTTGACGATGCCCTGGCGCGTGGCGGTGAACAGGTAACGGCTCTCGGAAAACTGGTGCACCGGCACCACCGCGGCGATCTTATCGTCCGGGTCGATCTCGAGCAGGTTGACCACCGGGCGGCCGCGCGCCTGGCGTTCGCCCTCCGGGATCTTGTAGACCTTGAGCCAGTGGCACTGCCCCTTGGAGGTGAGAAACATGATATAGGCGTGCGTCGAGGCCAAAAAGAGGTGCTCGACGAAGTCCTCCTCCTTGGTCTTCATCCCGGTGACTCCTCGGCCTCCTCTGTTCTGCACCCGGTAGGCACTGGGGGACATGCGTTTGATGTACCCGGAGCGGGATATGGTCACCACCATGTCCTCTTCCTGGATCAGGTCCTCCAGATCGAACTCCTCGGCCGCGTACACGATCTCGCTGCGGCGCTCGTCTCCGAACCGCTCCTTGATTTCCTCAACCTCGTCCTTGATGATCTGCATCTGCAGATCCCTGCGCGCCAGGATGGCGCGCAACCCCGAGATGGTCTGGACCTGTTCGGCGTATTCGCCGTCGATTTTTCCCCGCTCCAGGCCGGTCAGCCGCTGCAGCGGCATGGTCAGAATGGCCTGGACCTGGCGTTCGCTCAGCGCCCGACGATCAATCTGGTCCAGGCCAACTCCTGCCATCAGCCGTTCGCGCGCCTCCTCGGGGCTGGCCGAGGTGCGCATGGTTTCGATCACCCAGTCAATGTGGTCCAGGGCAAAGCGCAAACCTTCGAGTATATGAGCCCGGGCTTCGGCCTTTTCCAGCTCGAACCGGGTCCGCCGCAGCACCACCTTGTGGCGGTGGTCCACATAGTGCTGCAACATCTGTTTGAGGTTGAGGATTTGCGGCCGGCCCCTGACCACTACCATCAGCATGACTCCGAAGGTGCTTTGCAGCATGCTGTGCGAGTAGAGCTGGTTCTGCACCAGCTCAGGGTGTGCCTCTTTCTTCAGCTCGACGACGATCCGCAGGCCGGCGCGGCCCGATTCGTCGCGGATATCGGCGATGCCGTTGATGGTTTTGTCGCGCACCAGTTCGGCCATCTTCTCCAGCAGGCCGGACTTGTCCACCAGGAAGGGGATCTCCGTGATCACGAGGTTCTCGCGGCCGTTCTTGAGGGTCTCGACATGGAGCCGGGCCCGCATGTAAACTATGCCTCGGCCGGTATGATAGGCCTGCCGCACCCCACTCGTACCGTAAATTACCCCGCCAGTAGGGAAATCCGGAGCTTTGATGTGCTGCATTAGTTCGGCGATGGCGATGTCTGGACTGTCAATCAGGGCCTTCAATCCGTCGGCCACCTCCACCACATTGTGCGGTGGAATCTTGGTGGCCATGGCCACGCCAATGCCCACGGCACCGTTGCACAGCAAGTTGGGGAACTTGGCGGGCAGAACCTCGGGTTCTTCACGAGTCTCGTCGTAATTGCGGACGTAGTCGACAGTATCCTTTTCCAGATCCGCCAGCATCTCCGTCGCTGCCCAGCTCATGCGCGCCTCGGTGTAGCGCATAGCTGCCGGTGGAAATCCGTCAATGGAGCCGAAATTGCCCTGGCCGTCGACCAGCGGGTACCGCAGCCGGAAGTCCTGGGCCATGTGCACGAGGGTTGCGTACACGCCCTCGTCACCGTGGGGATGGTAGTTGCCGGAGGTGTCGCCGGAGATCTTGGCGCACTTGCGAAACCTCCTGTTGGGCGCCAGCGAAAGGTCGTTCATCGACACCAAGATGCGCCTTTGCGACGGCTTCAATCCATCGCGCGCATCCGGCAGGGCCCTCGCCATGTTGACGCTCATCGCATAGTCGAGAAAAGAGGTCTTGAGTTCCTCCTCGATCTTGACCGGAACGATCCGGGAGTCTTTCTGCTCCAGCATGGAAATTCAGTTTCCTTGTCAGCTGTTAAATGTCCAGATTCTTCACGTCCAGCGCGTGTGCCTCAAAAAACTCCCGCCGCGGCTCCACCTGCTCGCCCATCAACAACGTGAATACGTGCTCGGCCTCCACTGTGTCGTCGAGGGTCACCTGCAGCAAGGTGCGGGTCTGGGGATCCATGGTGGTGTGCCACAGCTGCTCCGGGTTCATCTCGCCCAAGCCCTTGTACCGCTGCACCATGAGGCCCCTGGTGTCACCGTTGCCGGTGCCGCCCAGCTGCTCGATATAGGTGTCCCGAGCCGCCTCGTCGAAGGCATAGTGCTCCTGGTTGCCCTTTTTGACCAGAAACAGCGGCGGCTGAGCAATGTAGAGCTTGCCGCGCTCGATGATCTCGCGCATGTAGCGAAAGAAAAAGGTCATGATCAGGATGCGGATGTGGCTGCCGTCCACGTCCGCGTCCGCCATGATGATCACCTTGCCGTAGCGCAACCCGGCAAAGTCGTAGTCCTCGCCGATGCTGGTGCCCAGGCCGCTGATCAGCGGCAGCAGCTTGTCGTTGCCCAGGACCCGGTCGATGCGCGCCTTTTCCACGTTGAGCGGCTTGCCGAACATCGGCAACACTGCCTGGAAGTTCTGGTCGCGGGCCTGGGCCGCCGAGCCGCCGGCCGAATCCCCTTCCACCAGGAAGATCTCGGTCTGCTCCGGATCGCGCAGGGAGCAGTCCGCCAGCTTGCCGGGCAGGGAAGCCCCGTCCAGCACCCCCTTGCGGCGGGTCAACTCGCGGGCTTTGCGCGCTGCCTCGCGCGCCCGGCCGGCCTCGACGATCTTCTCGACGATGCGCCGGGCCACATCTGGGTTTTCTTCCAGGTACTCGCCCAGAGTCTCGCTGGTTAGGGATTCTACCAGACCCCGCACGTCGCTGTTGCCCAGTTTGCTCTTGGTCTGCCCCTCAAACTGGGGCTCGGGGACCTTTACACTGACCACGGCGGAGAGACCCTCGCGCGTGTCCTCGCCGGCAATCGCGAACTTCACGTCCTTGGCCAGGTTGTTGCGACCGGCGTAGGTATTGATGGTGCGGGTCAGGGCCGTCTTGAAGCCCACCAAGTGGGTGCCGCCCTCCGTGGTCTTGATGTTGTTGGCGTAGGTGAAGAGGGTTTCCTGGTAGCCGTCGTTGTACTGCAGGGCCACCTCGACCTCAACCCCTTCGCCCTCACCCTGCAGGTGAATCGGCTCCGGATGCAGGGCATTGCGCCCCTCGTTGAGGAAGCGCACGAACTCCACCAGGCCTCCCTCGAACAGGAATTGCTCGGCCTGACCCGTGCGCTCGTCGGCCACCTGGATCTCCAGGCCTTTGTTCAGGAAGGCCAGCTCGCGCAGACGGTGGGAAATGGATTCGTACTCGAACTCTACGGTTTCGAAGATCTGCGGGTCGGGCTTGAACTGGATGAGGGTGCCGGTCTGGTCGGTCGCCCCCACCACTTCCAGTTCGGTTTGCGGCCGGCCGCGCTGGTAGCGTTGCCGGTACACCTTGCCGTCCTGGCAGACCTCGACTATACACCACTCGGACAGGGCGTTGACCACCGAGGACCCCACGCCGTGGAGGCCGCCGGAGACTTGGTAGGCCTTCTTGTCGAACTTGCCGCCGGCATGCAGCATGGTCATCACCACCTCCACCCCTGACTTCTGCTCGCCCTCGTGCCGCCCCACCGGGATGCCACGACCATTGTCCTGTACGCGCACGCTGCCGTCCTGGAGGATGGCCACTTCGGCCCGCGTACAGTACCCGGCCATGGCCTCGTCCACGCTGTTGTTGACGATCTCCTTGACCAGCTCGTGCAGGCCGTTCTCACCGGTATCGCCGATGTACATGGCCGGACGCTTGCGCACCCCCTCAAGCCCTTTGAGGACCTGAATGGTCTCCGTGGTATAATCCGTTGCCTCCGGGGCAGCTTCCGGAAGGTTTTTCCGGTTTTTGGTATAAGCCCCTGCCGGTTCCGTCATACTCCTTTGCTCCTTTATGTGAGCACTAGCCATGGTTCAGCAAAATCAATTCCCTGATGGTATCCTGTCCAGCCAGTTCATTGACCTTGGCAATGATATCCTGCTTCATAAAGCTCACTTGGTTGCGCCAGACAGCCGAAGGCACGGCCACCTCCATGCGCCCGTTGCGCACCCTCAACGGCCGGCTCTGGGCCGCCAGGGCCGGCCCCACGGCCTCATCCCAGACCTGCCGGGCCCGACATTCCCTCAGCTTGTGTTCCAGCCCCAGATCCGCAACCACGGCCTCGAGCAGGCCCCCCAGCCTTTCGGCCCGATCCTCAGTTCGGCAACTGGATTCTCTCGAATCGCGCGGGGGACGAGGCTTCCAGTTCCCTGGGGGAGGTAAGGAGAACCTGGTCGAATTCATTGATCATCTCCAGCAACACGTGGGCTCGCTGTGCATCCAGTTCGGACAACGCGTCGTCGAGCAGGAGAACCGGTTGCTGGACGGTTTGCTGTTCCAGAAACCGGACTTCGGCCATCTTCCAGGCGATCAGAATGGTCTTCAGCTGACCTTCCGAGGCATACGAGTCGGCGGATTGACGGTTCAACTGAAAGACCAGGTTGTCTCGATGAGGTCCGCACAGGGTATGGCCCTGACGCTGTTCCTGGTCCTTTTTCCGTTCCAGTTCGGCCAGCAACTCGGCGCACAAATCTTCTTCGGTCCTGCTCTTTGGACCCTGGTAGTCGACCGCGGCCCTCTCCTGTTGCAGAGAGAAGCGGTCGTAGTACTCGGCGAAAGGCTTTGCCAGCACCTGCAGGGCTTGCAGCCGCCGGGAGCGGATACAAGCCCCCAGTCGAGCCAGTTGTCCGCTCCAGGCCTGCAGCACCCCTCGATCCAGGATTTTACCGGTTCTTTTACTTGTGCGCAAGAGGTGGTTTCTCTGCGTCAACACCCTCCTGTAGCGCTGCAAATCGCGCAGGTACGGCGCACTGGACTGGGAGATGAGAATGTCGAGGACGCGGCGGCGCTGGTCTGGAAAACGCAGCACCAGGGATACGTCTTCGGGGGAGAAGTGAACGGTTTTAAGAACCCCCAGGACATCCGATACCCGGACCAGGGGGTTTTTATCGCAAAAAGCCCTCTTACCCTCTTTCTGCGCATAGTATATCCGCAGCTGGCAGTCGCGCCGGCCGTCGTTGCACAGGGCCCGAATATCGAAGTGCTGCCCTCCGTGAGGTACGACCTGATGGTCTTTGGCCCCGCGTACGGACTTGCCGATGGACAGATAGGAAATCGCTTCCAGGATATTGCTCTTCCCGTGGCCGTTCCTTCCTACTATCAATACCCGGTCCGCCTCTAAGGAGAGACAAAACTGGTCGAAATTGCGAAAGGGCTGCAGTGTGATCGAACGGATCCTCACCAGGATCGCTTACCTCAGCCGCTCGGCCGCAACGGCATCAACAAGCAAAAGTAATCCTCGCCTTCCTTCTGCTCTGCCGGGCGCATTAAGGTTGCCGTGACCGAGTTATTCAGATCGAAGATCACCTCCTGCGAATCCATCTTGCGCAGGATCTCCATCAGGTAAACCGCGTTGTAACCAATCTCCATTTCCTCTTGATCGTACTCGGCGGGAACAAGCTCGCGGGCTTCGCCGCCGACCTCCTGGCTGGTTGCCGACAACTCCAGGCTATTGCTGCTCAGGCCCATGCGTATCTGATGGGTATACGAACTGGAAAGGATGGATACTCGCCGAACCGCGGGCAGGAAGTAGTGGTTGGAAATCCGCAGTATTTTATCGTTCTGCTGGGGTATTACCTGCGCGTAGTCTACATAAGGCCCTTCGATCAGGCGGGACAGTAGATGGGTTTCGCCCAAATCGAAAAACACCTGGCTTTCACCCAGGACCAGCTTCGCGGGCTCGTGCTGGCTGCCCAGGAGTTTGACCAGGTGACTGCACACCTGGGGAGGAATGATTACCTCGGCTGATTCCTCCTCTCCGATCTGTGCTTTTAAATCCGCCTTTTGATGGTACCGGGCCAGGCGGGTTCCGTCCGTTGCCACCATTTCCAGGCCTTCATTGTCCAGGCGCCAGAGGACGCCGTTCAACACGGGCTTTGTTTCATCCTTTAAAACGGCGAATCCCGTTTTGTTGATCATATTGCTCAGGACCTGCGAATCCAGCTCTCCAGAGGCGCCAAAGTCTATAGAAAGGCCGCTCAGGGAGGTCGGCATACCCGGAAACTCATCGGGCGGCATGCCTGCCAGGGCGTAGGTACCTTCACTACCCTCTGCGGTGTCCAGTTTGCCGCTGAGCAACAAACGCTCCTCGCGGACCTCTAAGCTCAGCTCGGCTTCGGGCCATTCTCTTGCAATCTCGGCAAAGGTGCGGGCAGGCGCGGTGATCCTCCCCGGCTGGTGAACCCTGGCCGGGATGCTGGTACTTATGGATAAATCGAGATCCGTAGCCCCTAGAGAGAGACGGTCCGCTTCGGCGTTGAGGAGGAGGTTGGAAAGGACCGGCAATGCCGGTTTGGAGGGGACTATGTCCAGAACCGCGTCAATGCCTCGCCACAGTTCGTTGCGCTCGATCGTCAGTTTCATACAAGATTATGGGGTTGTATCTGTATTTACTTAATACTATGAAAGTTAAATATATACAGGGGCTCTGTCAAGTCTATTCCGGGCCTTGAGGCGTGCTTTTCGCGGTGTTTTGGGTATGATTAAGTTTCATATTTTATAACATATTATCCATTAGTGGTCAATCCGGGATGAGATGCGGGCGGCTCGTATCTCGTATATTTTAAAGATAAAAACTGCCCTTATGTTCAGGTGTGTATGATATAGAAAAATTAGTGTGTGTAGCCGTTATTCTTTCTTTCCACAGGGCAACTATATCTGGGATATAATTTTTATAATAAATATTATTGTAGAGGTTCTAGTAGGGGGTGTGGATGTGTGGATAAGCTGTTGAGGACCGCTCCCTTTCCAAGTCTTTGAACATCTTCATTAACAATAGGTTAAATACAATAACAAAAGGGTACAGGAGCGGCTTGAAAAGGTGTGGATAAGTAAGTTGACAATTCGAGATTATCCACTTCCAACAGGGGTTCCGAGATCTTTCCACATTTTCAGGAATATATCCACACAACCTGTAAGCATTGGTGTGGATATTGGTGTGGATAAAATATTAACCTGGAATGTCAAAATGGCATAGTGATATAAAAGGTTGAAAAATAAGGAGTCAGCTAGGTGAATGTTCTTTTTGAATGGAATCGGACAGGACTTCAACCACCTGCGCATAGGAGGAATCGTCCCTGGCTCTCTTTTCCACGGTTTGAATTGCGTGGATCACCGTGCTGTGATCCCGGTTTCCGAAGTGGAGACCAATGGTTTTCAAGGGATTTTGAGTAAGGCGCTTGGCCAGGTACATAGCGATTTGTCGGGCGGCCGCGATGTCTTTCTTGCGGGTTTTTCCTACCAGTAATTCTGGGGTCAGGCCAAAATGCACCGCTACCTGCTGTTGAATGACCTCAATGCTCAACTGGGAGTCTTGGGACGACGTGCGCTCCTTGACGATCTGGCGTGCTGCTTCTACGCTCAGTTCCTCCAGCTGGTTCACCGAGCAGAAAGCCATCAGGTGGGTCAAAGCGCCTTCTAGTTCGCGGATATTTGAACTGATGAAGTTGCCCAGAAAAGTCGCCACGTCGTCGGGCAGGTAAATGCCATTGATCTCCGCCTTCTGGCGTAGAATAGCTATGCGGGTTTCAAGGTCGGGTGGCCCGATCCGGGTTACCAGTCCCCACTGGAAGCGCGAAATCAACCTCTCCTCCAGACCTTCTAGCTGGTCTGGAGGACTGTCGCAAGTCATGGCAATAAGCTTGCCGTTTTGGTGTAGAGCGTTGAAGGTGTGGAAGAATTCGGTTGGTGTAGCTTCACCTTTGATAAGAAACTGAATATCGTCCACCAGCAAGATATCGGCGCTGCGGTAAAGACGCCTGAATTCTCCCTGAGTGTGAGTGGCCATAGCGTCGATGAAATCGCTTAGGAACTTTTCAGAGGGCACGTAGGTCACTTTCTGTGCCGTCCCCTGGTTGCGGGCATAGTGGCCGATGGCTTGCAGCAGGTGGGTCTTGCCTAGCCCTACTCCGCCGTAAATGACCAGGGGGTTGAACTGAGTTCGGCCCGGTGATTTGGCTGCGTCCAGAGCCGCTGCGTGGGCAAACCGATTGCCTTCACCCACCACGAAGGTTTCAAAGGTGTAGCTTTCGTTCAGAGAAATGAATGGAGGAAGGTTCGAAGAGGATTCTTTGCCCTTGGACAGTTCCTCTTGGACTTCCTGTAGGTGTGGTTTTTCGGGTTTTAAACTCGTCGACGCGGATAGTGTCGGACCGTGACCCGGGACTAGAGCCGGTGCTTGCGCGGTCTCTTCATCGGCAACAATAAAGGCAATCTTTGGAACAAGGGCCGTGACTTCCTGTACTGTCTTCTGGATCTTGTCCAGGTAGTTGGTTTCGACGTAGTCCGCGAAGAATGAGGTAGGGACCTCCAGAACCAGACTTTCGGCATCAAAGCGGCGGGCTCTGGTGGGACGGAACCAGGTATTAAAGCTTCTTGGGCGAACACTCTGCTCGATGTTCAGCAGGCATTGGGCCCAAAGCTCGTGGGGATCTTGTTGTGGCATTTAAACGATATATCGCGGGTTCTGAGTGGGGAGTTTGACACTCACACCAGGTTTTACCCGGCCTAGGGGTTGCACGCCGGAACCCGCTACCTGTTCAACTGTTAAAGAGCCAGCCTGCATAAAATGGCCAGCGCATCAAACTATGTCAAGCCCAAGAGCAGAGGTGTTTTCGAGAAAGGCGCATCCACTTGAATCACCCCTCTCGAAATCCGCTTCATCCCACGCATAAAAACCTGGGCTCTCTCGGAGATTTTCTGTAAGCTATTAAATGAGGGCTTTTGCGTCAAGGGTTTTTGCTGGTTAAATGGGGTGAATTCGACCCCTGATTTCGATTTGAAATGGATTGACAGTAGAGAATGTACCCCTATATTTATAAGCTTCAATTACTTCTCAATTTTGCAAAACAATCATTGGATTTTTTCTCGATCGAACAGGGAATAATCGCTTGAAACGCACCTACCAACCCAGCAATAGAAAACGTCACAACAAGCACGGCTTTCGCAAACGCATGGCCAGCCCATCCGGTCGCGCTGTTATCAACCGGCGCCGGAGGAAAGGTCGCAAGCGTCTGGCTGTCTGAGTGCTCCGCCCAATCCACCCCGGTTGTCCGTGATTTTCATCTGTGCGCTGGATCAAAGGTCAAAGCTTGTGGATCCGCCGCCGGCGAGAGGGCTCTGGCGTTCTCCTGGCGGTCCGCGGAAAATTGGGGAAAGCCGTTGTGCGCAATCGCCTCAAGCGTCGCCTGCGAAGCATTTGCCGGGATCTGAAATCGCCTCCCGACGGTTTGGTCATCTTCCCCCAGGCTTCTGCCCTTCAAGTTCCCTTTAGCCGGCTTCGAGAGGAACTCGAAGACCTCATCTCCAGGCTTTGAGGGGAGCCTGCCTCGATGAAGCTACTCTGTATTTTTTTGATCCATTTTTATCGTCTCTGTTTATCCCCCTTTCACCCCCCAGGCTGCCGCTTCCAGCCTACCTGTTCCAGGTACGCTCTGGAAGCTTTCAACAAATACGGTTGTTGGGGAGGTGCCCGCCGCGCTTTATGGCGGCTTTTGCGCTGTCATCCCTGGGGAGGAGAGGGCTATGACCCTGTTGACTGAGGAGTTTGGGTTACTCGAGTTCTGCTGTTGGTCGGTTGCAGGCATGCTGTTTTTTTCATCATTCACCAGGATTGGTAGGCACTCATGCAGGATAAGAGGACGCTACTAGCTTTTTTGTTGATCGGGCTGATTCTCCTGGCCCTGCCCTATTATTACGAACTGGTGGGTCCGGGGCCAAAACCTGTCGGAGAAGCCCCTCCCCCTGCGGCCGAGGAGCCTCTTCCCCTCGCGCCTGAACCAGAACAAGCGCCCTCTTCCCACAGGACCACAACTCAGCCGCCGGCGCCCGAGCGCCTTCTAACCCATGAACCCGTGGAGGAACTCCCGCACAAACCCTCGTTCACCCCTCGAGATATCGAGGTCCGTACCCCCCTACAAGAGCTTATCTTCTCGACCGAAGGTGGGGTTCTCAAGTCCGCTCTGCTGTTCAAATACCGCCGTTTGGGCGGAGAAACCGTAGATCTCATCCCCCCTGGAGGCCGTGGCTTGGTGCTTTCCCTGGAGCATGGGGAGGGCGAGAAGGACCTTTCGTGGATTGAATTTGTCCCCGACCAAGCCGGTATCCGGATAGGTCCTCAGGAACGGGCGACCTTGCGGTTCCGCGCCGAACTGAGCAACCACAGAGTCCTTGAGAAGGTTTTCCGGTTTTCCGGTGACCACTACGGCTTTGAAATGGACCTGCGCTACCTTGGTTTTGATCAGGAACCCCAGGTTTTTCTGGGCTGGGAGAACGGCATTGCCAATACAGAAGTAAACCCCGGAGGCGATCTACCCGGAGGGTTCGTCGGTGCCCAGGAAATAGGGGCTGTGGCTTATATGGGAGGGGACTCGGCGGATCGTATCACTGCGGACGATGAGACTATGGTGGCGGAAAAAGGAGCTTTGAAGTGGGCCGGTGTCGCCAACCAGTATTTTTTCCTTGCCCTGGCTCCGCTGGATCAAGGCCACTACCGCCTGGAACTCCATCCCCAAATTTCCGGGCAGCCCTTTGCGTGGGAGAAATACTCCTTCAGGGTGGGAACCCGGCTCAGTGGCTCCGGTACCTGGAAAACCCTGGTTTATCCAGGCCCTCTCGACTACGAAGAACTCCTTATGTATCAGGTTGACCTGGAGCAAGGCATTGATCTTGGGTGGCCCATCATTCGGGATATCAGCAAAGTTCTGCTCATCGTGTTTCTGGCGGCCTATACCTACGTCCCCAACTACGGGTGGGTGCTCATCCTCTTCGCCGTTGCCATCAAGATCCTGGTTTATCCCTTGACCCACAAGTCCTACGAGTCCATGGCCAAGATGCAGGGACTCCAGCCCAAAATCGCCGCTTTGCGCGAGAAGTACAAGAACGACAACCAGCGCCTCAGCCAGGCGACCATGAAACTCTACAAGGAAGAGGGCGTCAACCCTCTCGGCGGATGCCTGCCCATGCTCCTGCAAATGCCCATTTTCTTTGCTCTTTACAGACTTTTTTACAACATCGAGTTGCGGCAAGCTCCCTTTGTACTCTGGATTGACGACCTTTCCCGGCCCGATGAGATTTTAATTGCCGGATTCGGCCTGCATATTTTACCCTTGTTGATGGCTGCTTCCATGCTCATTCAGCAGAAAATGACCATGAAGGATCCCAAGCAGGCCTTTCTGGTTTACCTGATGCCGGCTTTTCTTCTCTTTATTTTTTGGAGTTTGCCTTCTGGACTGGTGCTCTACTGGACGGTCTTCAACATACTGCAGATCGGTCAACAAATGCTGGTCAACCGCCTTAGGCTCGGCCCGCAAACAAAATAAAACCTCCTTCCTTTCTTTGACCGAGTCCGATACCACCATAGTAGCCATATCTACTCCCCCTGGCCAAGGAGGAGTGGGCTTGGTGCGTTTGAGTGGGCCTGAAGCCATACCCATCGGCAGAGAGGTATTTCGTTCCAGGCCTCCGCTGGGTGGACGCATCCGGCACGTTGAGTACGGACTGATCACCACGCAAGATGGCAGGGAAATCGACACCGGACTGGCCTGGGTTCTCAAGAGGCCAAAATCCTACACTGGAGAGGACACGGTCGAGATTAGTTGCCACGGCAGCCAAATGGTTCTGGAAACCCTTGTCCAGGCCGCTCTCTCCTGGGGCGCCACGGCAGCAGCTCCCGGCGAATTCACCCGCAGAGCTTTTTGCAATGGCCGTCTCGATCTTTTGCAGGCCGAGGCAGTCATTGACCTGATCCGCTCTGGTAGCCAGAACAGTCTCGACACAGCTTACGGATTGGCAAGCGGTCGTCTCTCGGCTCTGGTTAGAGAGCTAAAGTCTCTGATTATAAAGGCCTTATCACTTATTGAAATCGGCCTGGATTTTACCGAAGAGGATGTAGGTGAAGTAGAGCAGCAGCAGGTGCTCGACCACATTCGGCAGGCCCTCGATCTGGCCAGACGTTTAAGCGATACCTTTGAGGGATCTCGGAGGCGACAAGGCGGCCTCTTGATCGCCCTCATCGGGCGTCCCAATGTTGGCAAATCCACCCTGCTGAATGCCCTGTTAGGGGAGGAGAGAGCTATAGTCACCCCTTTTCCCGGGACTACAAGGGATCTTGTCGAAGGTAGGACTGTCTGGGCGGGCGAGACCGTGCGGTTGGTAGATACCGCAGGATTGCGGAAGGGTGGTGAACCGGTTGAACAGGAGGGCATCCTGCGATCTCGAAAGATTGCTTCATCCGCGGATCTTGTTATTGCTGTTTTTGACGCCTCTACTGACTGGCAGGAGGAAGACTGCGAGGTGTTGGAATGGATCGGTCAAAAGCCAGCCGTTGCCGTTTTCAACAAAACAGATCTGCCGCGCAAGTTTCACAACCTTCCTCCCCATTTCTCCAGTTCGGTTTGTTGCGTTGATATTTCTGCACTTACAGGTGAGGGCCTCGTCCAATTGCAGCATATAGCCATGGAACGAGTGCCCCGCCTTGATCTCGTCGAAGGGATTGGTTTAACCCGCCAGAGACATAAAGATTGTATCATCCAGACCATAGCTCGGGCTGAGTCAGCTTACCAGATGATGCTGGATAGGCAACTGGAAGAATGCATCGTTGCCGAACTCCGCGAAGCACTTTTCAGCCTTGGTGAGATGCTGGGAGAAGAAGTAGGAGAGGATGTTCTCGAGCGGATTTTCTCCGACTTCTGCATTGGTAAGTAGGAGAAGGTATGCCGGGGGGTGTTTCACGTGAAACACAACGGTTTTTTCCCTACAAGGTAATGAGTCTGGCGCCGGGCAATCCCGCCGCGGCCGGTTAGGAGAGGATGTGTTGCCTCTTGGGCCTTTGGTGCAAGTCCCACTGGGGGATTTTGAGAGGGAGAGAGGTTTCACGTGAAACCTCCGGAGATAGCAAACCGAAGGGGTGTTAATGCTAAACCTACCATGTGAGCTGGAGGAGGATTTTTCCAGAGTGGAAGAGTTAATAAGAAGAACTGTATCAGGGGAACCGGAAGAGGCTTTAGGGCAATTGCGCCATTATATCGGTCTGTTGCATCATTGGTCGGGTCGGATGAGTCTGGTTTCAGTCGGGGATAGAGTTATTTTAGGGACAAAGCATCTTATGCCTGCCCTGGCAATGGTTCCGCTGGTATGTTCTCTACCGCACCGAACGGTGCTGGATTTTGGGTCCGGAGCTGGATTGCCTGGCATCCCATTAAAGATCATGCTGCCGGAGACGAGAATTACGCTGGTGGAAAGCAGGAGGCGAAGGGTTAGTTTTTTAAGAGAGGTGGTGCGGAAATTGGGGCTGCAAGGCGTCGAGATTATAAATAAAAGGCTGGAGGATTGGGGCGGCGCTAAAGCAGGAGGGGTGGATCTGGTTGTCTCGCGATCTGTAAATCAGGGGAAAGTATTGGATCAGGTAAGGCACTGCCTGGCGCCACATGGGGCAGTTCTGGTGAGCCTGGGGCGAGAAGGGGGGGCTAAAGGCGGTAAGGGAGTCGTTTTGTTAGAGAAAAATATGAGTTGGGGCGGGGGGAAGACCCGTTTGGGGTTAATGGCATGAAAGGCTGTTTTATCCAAGATTATCCACAACCTGCCCACAGAGAAATGTGGATAACCCAGAGCCCAGGAGTTGCAGTCGGTACCAGCGGATTATATGTCTGGATTACAATAAGATAGCAATGCAAGGTATGTATGAGACTGATGTCAGGACCCGGTAATATCAACAAACCAAGTGAGCACTTTGTTGAAAATTAAAAAAACCTTTGCAAGGGTAGGGATTCACCCTATATTTTACTTCAATAAAGTCTCACACCTTTATTGAATTTGTAGAGAACTCGAACCGGATGAATTGAATTGTTGGTCTGGACGCAATTAAAAACCTGGATGAACGACGGTCTGCGGCCTCTGGCCCAGCTTTTCATCCGCATGGGGTTTCGTCCCGACTGGTTGACGCTGGCGGGTCTGGTCATGAATCTGGTGGCAACCGCGGCCTTTGCAACAGCCAACTTGAGGTGGGGAGCGGCAATCATGCTTTTGGCAGGGCTCTGTGATATATTGGACGGCCAGGTGGCCAGGGAGGGGCGCAAGGAAACAAAATTTGGAGCTCTGCTCGATTCTACTACGGATCGTTACGCTGAAATATTCCTTTTCTTCGGCATAGGGGCCTACCTGATCAGCCAGGATGCCTGGCCCGAAAGCGGGATTCTCTTCTTTGCCTTGACCGGGTCTTTGATGGTCAGCTATGTCAGGGCTCGGGCAGAAGGATTGGGGGAAGACTGCAAGGTTGGGTTTATGCAACGCCCTGCCCGGATTGTGGTTCTGGCCCTAGGGGGAATTGTCGGCCACGAGGGGCTCGTCGGAGTTCTTGTAGTACTGGCTGTGACGACGAACTACACGGTCATTGAGCGGCTTGCTCATATCCGCAAAAAGCTGAAGTCAAGTGCGGGTTCGACAGCATCTTTCTAGCGGCTCCGCAAGTTGGATATCCTCCTCTAAGATCCCACTGGAAACTACCAAACAACAGGTTTGCTCTCTTGCACAGAGCTTTGTTCATTGTCTATGAAGGAATTGATGGTAGTGGAACGACAACCCAGAGCAAGCTTCTGGCGGATTATATCCAGGAAGAACTGGGCCATCCCGTGGTGTTTACCAGGGAGCCAGGGGGGACCCCTTTGGCGGAAAGAATACGGGCCTTGGTCCTGGATCCCGAAGCCAGAGAAATGCACTGCAGGGCCGAATTGTTTCTGTATGCTGCCAGCAGGGCCCAGCATGTACAGGAGTTGATCAAACCGGCTTTGCAGACAGGGAGTCCGGTCATTTGCGATCGTTTTACGGACTCGACCTTGGCATACCAGGGGTATGGGCGCAATCTGGACCTCGGACAGGTCGCAAAAATAAACGACATGGCCATTGAGAGCTGTTCTCCTGATCTGACGATTTATCTCGACCTGTCTGTAGAGGAGGCCAGGAAGCGACGCCAGGAAAGGGCTTCCCGACCGGATCGGTTGGAAAGTGCTGGAGAAGAACTCCAAGAACGGGTTTGCAGGGCCTATCGAAAGATCGCCAGCCAGAAACCAGAGACTTCATTGGTGCTGGATGCGGCTATGGGGGCTCGTGAACTGGCCGCTGTGATCCAGTCCGAACTCAGAGCCCGGTGGCCGGAATTCCCCTTTGGACACAATAAAGTAGAGAAGGGTTTGTCCTCATGAAAATCGTTTTTGATTGCGGATTTTTGGGTTTGCCTGCCCTGGTGATCCTCATCTGTCCGGCCCTGGTGATCCTCATCTGTCCGGCCCTGGTGTGGGCTAGTTCGGTGGATCCCTACGAAGAGGTAAACCACAGCTGGGAACAATTCGGTGCGGTGTACACCCGCATACTGGATAACTATTACGCAGACCTGGACCAGAACCAGATCATGAGAGCAGCGATAGAGGGCATGCTTGAGGAACTGGACTCGTACAGCCAGTTCTACGACGAAGAAGGGTTGCGCCAGCTGCGCCAGGACACCTCGGGAAAGTTTGCCGGTCTGGGCATCACCGTAGGACTCAAGGACCACTACCCGGTGGTCATTGCCCCCATCGAAGGTACCCCAGCATACCGTGCTGGTCTGGTACCGGGAGATTTGATTGTAAAGATAGAGAATCGGGATACCTTCGATCTCTCACTGAAAGAGGTGGTGGACATTCTTCGCGGAGAGCCGGGTACATCGGTGCGCATCAGGGTGGATCGAAAAGGGGGACCCCCAGCCTGGGATCTGGTCATCAAACGCGAAATCATAAAGATCAAGAGCGTAGTCCTGGCAGAGGAGATTCAGCCGGGCATTGGTTATATCAGCATGCGCCAGACCCGTTTTTCAGAGGATACGGCAAGGGAGGTAGAGGGAGCCATCAAAGATTTGAAGGCAAAGGGGGTGAAAGGGGCAATCTTCGACCTGCGAGGCAATCCGGGGGGGCTGTTGAGCCAGGCCACTCAGGTGGCGGATTTGTTTCTCCCCAGAGAAGCCCCGATCGTTACCATAAAAGAGAAGGCTGGTGCCCGCGGGGAACTCAAACGTTCACAGAGGAGGCCCATAGCAGGAGACTGGATGCTGGTCGTGCTGATCGATGCCGGCAGTGCCAGCGCATCGGAGATTGTGGCCGGTGCCATTCAGGATAATGACCAGGGCGTGATCATGGGTACCACTTCTTTTGGGAAAGGATCGGTGCAGACCATTTTTGATCTTCACGAAGCCGAGAACAGTGCGTTAAAATTAACCACAGCGCTGTATTATACCCCGAGTGGACGCAGCATCCACCGCGAGAGCTTTGCCAACCTGGGAGGATTCCCTGTTAAAATCTCCTTTGGCGAGATAGAACTGCCCATAGGACTGGTGCTGGATCTCATCCTCAGAGCGCCGGACAGGGTCTGGGCCGAAACAGCCTTGCGAGCCCGTTTTGCACTGGAAGAGTTGCAGATTGGGCAGGTACTCTCAACCCCCCTAGGTGAGCTGATCGAGGCCCGTTCTGCTGGAGACAGCTTAGAGGACTCGGTCGAGATCTTTTACACCATGAAGGAAAGAAAGGTCTACGGCAGGGGGGGGATCTCGCCGGATATCACGGTCGAACCGATCCGTCCTCCAGGCTGCGTGCTTGAGCTGTACCGCCGTCGGCTATTCTTCGATTTTGTCGTGGATTATGTATCCAGGGATTCTGTCCTGGCTCAATCCGGTGTAGTCCCCGAGGTGGATGAGGCCATGCTGAGGGTTTTTGAGGATTTTGCTCGCGAGTCTGATGCGGATCCTGCTTCTCGCCAGGCCGGCCGGAAAGAGCTGGAGGCACTTGGGAAGGTGGTAGAGGAAATGGGGTGGAAAGAGTCCGTTCAGGTGTGGGTCGACAGTCTGGAAGCCAGCATTGAAGAGGAACGGGCCCGAGGGGTCACTGCCGGGGTTGAGCCGTATATAAAGGCTGCGCTCAGGCGGGAACTGGCGCTCAGGCTGGTAGGCAAGAAGGCCAGCCTGCTCATGGTTCTGGAAGAAGACGCTCAGTTTCAGGAAGCGGTTCGGTTGTTGCAGGCCCCACAGCGTTATAACCAGGTGTTGCAAAAAGGGGCTTCTTAAACTAAAATCGGGAAAAACTTGCAAAAACTCCTTGCTCGCCTTCGCTTGCTTTGTTAGTATATAATATGATTAGGAAAGAAAAGCTTTTTTTAATCTTTGTGACATAATCAAAAACCAGAATTTGCGCGATTAGGGAATGCGCTTGTTCAGGGCCCTCCCTTCTTTTTCTCGCTATAACTTTTTCAACACTGTATCGGAGTATCGGAAATTTTTAGCATCAAGCCTTCAGGTTGCATGGAATCAACTGCACAAAGGTGCTCTATGTCCACAGGTTTCCACCTGAGTCTTTTGCCTGTGCTCATGGCTTCCGGCCAGGAGTACTCATGGTCTAAGTTCTCCATGTACCCGCACAATTATTGCTGGACCCTGCTGGTACGGGATATAAAGCAGGGATTGGGGGCTGCGGTCCAAAACCAGGAACAGCCGCATAACCCATTGCCTCAAGCGGTTTGCAAACAGCTCCGACGACCTGATTTCAACGGCCTGGCAAATTTCCAGCATGTCAAGAAAACAAATGCGAGATTAGGTACAACAGGTCGACCAGACCTTATCCCCTCCCTGAAAAAGCCCTCCAGATCTTTTTCTAAAGGTATTTTATAACCTTGTGAAAAAGGCCCTGCGCCTTTCCCTGATCGCAAAAAGACTTCTGGTCCGAACCACAGATGGGCGGCCTATGCTCTACCTGGGGATGGGCTTTACATTTTTGATCAGGGAAGGTTGCATGCGGACAGAAATATTCATAAACGAAGGGATTCACGAATCCCGGATTGCCATAGTAGAAGACGGAGTCCTCGCCGAAATCTGGGTTGAAAGGCCGGAACACGCACGCATGGTGGGCGATATCTACAAAGGGATAGTAACGGCGGTCCTGCCCAGTTTACAGGCGGCTTTTGTCGATATCGGTATCGAGCGCACCGCCTTTCTCCAGGCCCGCGACATGGTGGTGGCGGACAGCATGGAAACAACAGAGGCCGGCAACTCTCGCAACGGCCGTCGGCCCCGCAATTACCCGTCCATTCAAGAACTCACCAAAAAGGGAGAGGCGCTGCTGGTGCAGATCGCCAAAGAGCCGATCGGCACCAAGGGCGCCCGAGTCACCACCCAGCTATCCATTCCAGGACGCTTTGTAGTTCTGGTGCCCGGGGGCGACTGGGTTGGGGTCTCGCGCAAAATTTCCAGCTGGAGCGAGCGTCGCCGGCTGCGAGAACTGGTGAACAGCATTCGGCCCCCAGGCTACTCCGTAATCGTGCGCACCGAAGGCCTCAATAAGTCGGAGAAGGAGTTCAAGCGGGATCTGAGGTATCTGGTGAAGGCCTACGAGCGTTTAAATCGGGCCAACCGGCGCCTGCGGACTCCAGATCTGGTCCACAAGGAACTGGGCATGACTTCCAGTGTGATCCGGGATCTTTTTACCGAGGATGTGGACCGTCTGGTGGTGGATACCAAGGAGTTGCACAAAGAGATTGTATCCTACCTGCGCACGGTTTCACCGGAACTGCGGAAGAGGGTCGAGTACTACCACGACAGGCGTCCTATCTTCGATGCATTCCACATCGAGGAAGCCCTGGAAAAAGCCAACAACCGCATGGTGTGGTTGCGCAAAGGGGGCACTCTGGTCGTTGATCACCCGGAGGCCGGCACCTTCATCGACGTAAATTCAGCCCGGTCAGTCGGTTCCAGGGATCAGGAGGAGAGCAACCTGAACACCAACCTGGAAGCAGCCCGCGAAATCGCCCGTTTGCTCCGCCTGCGCGACATTGGCGGCATCATCGTCATTGATTTTATAGACATGAACGAAGAGAAGAGCCGCCGGCGGGTGATCGAGAGACTGATCGAAGAAGTGAAAAAGGACCGGGCGAAGATATCCGTCAGCCCCCAAATCAGTGAATTCGGTCTGGCAGAGATGACCCGCCAACGGGTGCGCCCGAACCTGTTGCACACCCACAGCGAGCCCTGTCCGACCTGCCAGGGTATGGGCCGGGTGATGGGCCCCGATACCACGGTCACCAAGATTGAGCGCTGGTTGCAGCGCTCCCATGCCGCCAGTGGAGAACGTCGTTATTTGCTGAAGGTCCATCCGGATGTAGCCAGGTACATGCGCGAAGAGCGGGACGCCCGGCTCAAGTCCATTCGCAAGGCGACAAAAGCACGGCTGGAACTGGAGCTCGACGCCACCCTTTCCCCTGAGGACTACCGTTTCTTTTCCGAAAAGCGCAATCTGGACGTGACCGCCGAGTTCAGGGTTTGACAGATTCTGGGAAAGAGCTTACTTTTCTCTTTCCTACGAATTCTTAGGAGAATGGCATGTACGCAGTAGTCAAAATCGCCGACAAGCAGGTGCAGGTGAACAAGGGCTTGCGGCTGAAGGTGCCCAAGCTGGACCTCCAGGAGGGGGCCACGCACCGGTTCACGGATGTCCTGCTGGTCTCCGAAGAGGGTCAGATCCATGTAGGAAATCCGCTGGTTCCTGGTGCTGCGGTCGAAGCCACCGTGCTCGGGCACGGCCAGGGTGAGAAGGTGATTGTCTTTAAGATGAAGCGACGCAAGAAATACCGCCGGCGCAATGGCCATCGGCAGTATTACACCGAAATCGAGGTAGGGGATATTCAGCTGGAGGGGGTGGCCCCGGTCCTGGAAGGCACAGCAGAGGAGTGAGAGATGGCCCATAAGAAAGGTGTTGGCAGTTCGAGAAATGGCCGCGACAGTCAGTCCAAACGGTTGGGGGTCAAATGCTATGGCGGCGAAAGGGTCACGGCTGGAACCATCCTGGTTCGGCAGCGTGGCACCAGGATTCATCCGGGTATAAATGTCAGAAAGGGAGGCGATGATACCCTCTTTGCGCTGGTTGATGGAGCCGTCCAGTACGAGAACTGGGGCAAGGGCCGCAAACGCGTGAGTGTGCACGCGGCCTGAGTATCCTGGCGCTCCCTCAAAGGGTTTGAAGCGGCGGCCGTTTTGTCCAGTTCGGCGGCCGTTTTATTTTGTCTCTGGCTCTAGGTGGGAGGGGACTTATCTCGGGGAAAAATCCTTTGACGGAAAGGTGGGGAGGGATTATTTTTTCCACTGTGGCAGGTGGATCCCACCGACATTCTAAGAAGGTAAGAAGGCTTCGGTAAGAGCCGAACTAAACCTATGAATGGACCTGTACATGACGTCCTGGTTGTGGGTGGCGGCGGCGCGGGTCTGCGCGCGGCGATTGCCGTGGCCGAGGAACACGAAAATCTCAGCATCGGGATGATCTCCAAGGTCTACCCTATGCGGAGCCATACGGTTTCGGCCGAGGGTGGTTCCGCGGCTGTGATGCGCGACGACGACGACTTCGATTCCCATGCCTACGACACCATCAAGGGAAGCGATTTTCTAGCCGACCAGGATGTGGTCGAGACCTTTGTCAAGGAGGCCCGGGACGAAGTGATCCAGCTGGAACACTGGGGGTGTCCCTGGAGCAGAGATCCGGACGGGCGGGTGAGCGTGCGGGCCTTTGGAGGCATGACGGTGAAGCGGACCCTGTACGCGGCGGACAAGACTGGATTTCACATGCTGCACGCCCTGTTCCAGACCTCCTTGAAGTACCAGCGCATCGTCCGCTACGACGAGTGGTACGTCACCTCGTTGATCGAAGACGGGGGTAGGGTGTGCGGGGTGACCGCCTTGAATCTGCGCTCGGGGGACATCCATGCCATTCCAGCCAAGTCCGTGATCGTCTGTACAGGGGGAGGGGGCCGGATCTTCCCCTTTACCACCAATGCGGCCATCAAGACCGGAGATGGCATGGCCCTGGCCTACAGGGTCGGGTGCCCCTTGAAAGACATGGAATTCGTCCAGTACCATCCGACCGGACTGCCCGGAACCGGTATCCTCATGACCGAAGCCTCCCGCGGGGAGGGGGGGTACCTGATCAACAACAAGGGGGACCGCTATCTGAGCGAGTACCTGCCCAGCAAGATGGAGCTGGGACCCCGGGACATGGTTTCCCGGGCCTTTGTCCACGAGGAACGGGCCGGGCGGGTCTTCGAGGGCCCCTACGGGACCTATGTCCACCTGGATTTGCGGCACCTGGGGGAAAAGAAGATTGACGAGCGCATCCCTTTCGTGCGCGAGCTGACCAAGAATTATGTGGGAATTGATCCGGTCCACGAACCGGTACCCGTGCGCCCGGTGGTCCACTACATGATGGGTGGGGTGCACACAGATATAACCGGGGCGACGCCGATTCCAGGCCTTTTCGCGGCCGGGGAAACCGCCTGCGTCAGCATCAACGGAGCGAATCGTCTGGGCTCCAACTCCCTCTCCGAATGCCTGGTGTTCGGCGCGCGCGCGGGCAGGGCGGCAGCGGTTCACGCCCGGGAGCAGGGAAACCCCTCGGGCAATGCCCTGGAGAGCCGTGCCAGAGACGAGCAGCAGCGGATTGCCGACCGTTTTTTCAAGTCTGACGGCCGGGAGCGGGTGGCCGATATACGCACCGACCTGCAGAAGGCCATGGAGCGCGGGGCCGGCATCTACCGCACCGAAGAGGAACTCAAAGAGACGTGCGCCCAGTTCCCCCTGCTGCGGGAGCGCTACGACCGCGTCAAGCTGGACGACCATTCAGAGGTGTTTAACACCGAACTCCCCGCAGCGGTTGAATTGGGTTGTATGCTGGACGTGGCCGAGACCGTGGCTCATTCAGCCCTGATGCGGCGGGAGTCGAGGGGATCTCACTCCCGTTCAGACTTTGAGGAGCGCGACGACGAGCGCTTTTTGCAGCACTCGCTGGCTTATCGAACCGACGAGGCACCGCGCGTCGAATACCTGCCCGCGACCATAACCCGCTGGCAGCCCGAAGAGCGCAAGTACTGAGTCTCCACGAAAGGTTTCCATGAGTGAACAGACCATCACCATGCAGGTGACCCGGTACCGTCCGGAACAGGAAGAGGAGCCCACCTTGCAGACCTACGAGGTTCCCTTCACAGAGGACTGGGTGGTCCTGGACGCCCTCAATTACATCAAGGACCAGCAAGACGGCACCCTCTCCTATCGCTGGTCGTGCCGCATGGGGGTGTGCGGCAGTTGTGGCATGCTGGTCAACGGCGAGCCCAAACTGACCTGTGCCACCTTTCTGCGCGACTACTATCCGGGCGAGATGCGGGTGGAACCTCTGGCCAACTTTCCGGTCGTCCGCGACTTGGTCATCGATATGGAGGATTTTCTGGAGAAGTTTCAAGCGGTCAAACCTTGGATTGTCCGCCAGGAAGAAAAACCCGTGGAGGAAGGCGAGTACCTCCAGACTCCGGAGCAGTTGTCCGAGTTCAAGCAGTTCAGCATGTGCATCAACTGCATGCTCTGCTATGCCGCCTGCCCGGTGTACGGACCCGAATCCGAGTTTATCGGCCCGGCCGCCCTGGCCCTGGCCCACCGCTACAACCTGGATTCCAGGGATGAGGGCAAAGAGGAACGCCAGGAGGTCATCGCCAGCGAGGCCGGGATTTGGAATTGCACCTTTGTGGGTGAGTGCTCCGAGGTCTGCCCCAAAGACGTGGACCCGGCCGCGGCCATACAGCGCACCAAGGTCGCCACCACCGGGGACTGGTTCAAGTCGTTCCTTTTGCCCGGGAGGAAAAAATGAACCGACGCCAGGGGGAGCGTGGATACTACAGGTACAAAGCCTACATTCCTTCCAGGCCGTCCACCTGGTGGCTGCGCAACCTCAAGTACTTCCTGTTTATGATGCGGGAGTTGAGCAGTGTTTTTATCGCTGCCTTCCTGCTTGTGTATCTCTACGGGTTTTTCTTGCTGTCCAAGGGGGCCACTGTACACGAAGCCTTCCAGGTATCGCTGCGCTCACCCGCCGTCATTGTCTTCTACGCGGTTTCTCTGGTCTTTGCTCTGTACCACACCATCACCTGGTTTGGGGTGATGGGGCGGATTCAGGTGGTGCGTCTGGGCAAGTTAAAGGTTCCTCCGGCCCTGGTCACGGCCGGCGCCTTTGCCGGGTGGATTGCGGTTTCGGCGGTTATCGGATACTTTTTCTTCCAGGTGTTGTGAGATGGTGGACAAAAAAGACAGCAAGGAACCTTTCTGGTGGAGCATGTTTTCGCTGGGCGGGGTGGTCGCTGCCCTGCTGGTACCGATCCACATTTTTGTAGCGGGCCTGGCCGTGCCCCTCGGCCTGATCGAACCCCAGACCCTGAGCTACGAGAGCATGCGGCCCCTGATTGCTCATCCGCTCGTCAAGTTCTACCTTTTCGTCCTGGTGGTTCTGCCTCTGTACCACGCAGCGCACCGGATTCGGTTTTCCCTGTACGAGCTGGGGGTGCGCGAGTTTCGCATCTCCATGGACGTGCTTTGTTACGGCGGGGCCTTGATCGGCACGGCTCTCACTGCGTACATTCTGCTGAAAGTATTGTAAAACTGCACCCTCTCCCAGCTGCTGCGCTCGCTCGCAGTTCCCACCGTCCTGCCGACAACATCCCCTTCCGGCTTCGAGTCCGGTTTGTTCACGCGGTTTCATCAATCTACGGATGATCAGTATTGCGCGGATTGAAGGTGGCCGTGCAGGGCTTGCGCCTCTGGGGTTGGGTGCGTCCCGGCCGGTAAACCGACGGCTTGCCACGAGCGGAAAGACATGAAGATTCACGAGTACCAGGCCAAGGATTTGCTACGCCAATACCAGGTAGCCGTGCCCCAGGGTGGGGTGGCCTGCACAGCGGAAGAAGCGGAAAAAATCGCCGCAGACCTGGAGGGGCGGGTGGTCGTCAAAGCCCAGATCCACGCCGGGGGCCGCGGCAAGGGCGGCGGAGTCAAGCTGGCGGCCAGCGCCCGGGAAGCCGGGCAGGCCGCCGGTGAAATCATCGGCATGCAGCTCGTCACCCACCAGACCGGCCCGCAGGGGCAGAGGGTCAAACAGGTTCTGGTCGAAGCGGCCAGCGCTATCGAGAGCGAGTTCTATCTGGGCATCACCCTGGATCGAGCCCAGAACAAGCAGGTGGTCATGTCCAGCCGGGAAGGCGGAGTTGAAATAGAGGAGGTGGCGGCTCGAAGCCCCGAGAAGATCCTGGTGGAGGCCGTGGATCCGGGCGTGGGCCTGCAGTTTTTCCAGGCCATGAGGCTGGCTCTGGGGCTGGGCCTGGAAGGCAAGCTGGTGGGGCAAGCGGCCCGCCTCATTAT
Organism: Candidatus Latescibacterota bacterium; assembly: GCA_965219385.1. Lineage (GTDB taxonomy): Bacteria > Latescibacterota > UBA2968 > UBA8231 > UBA8231 > CBDCNM01. Next base: position 1,812,409 of record CBDCNM010000002.1, read on the forward strand.
GGCTCTGTTCAGGGCCTATGAGGGCGCGGATTGTTCGCTGGCTGAAATCAACCCCCTGGTAAAAACCCGGGACGGCCAGATCCTGGCGCTGGATGCCAAGATCAACCTCGATGACAATGCCCTGTTCCGCCACCAGGACTTTGACGAGCTGCGCGACCTGGACGAGGAGGAGGAACTGGAGGTCGAGGCCTCCCGGCACGACCTCAACTACATCAAGCTGGACGGGAGTATCGGCTGCATGGTCAACGGCGCCGGCCTGGCCATGGCCACCATGGACATCATCAAGCTGGCGGGCAGCGAACCGGCCAATTTTCTGGATGTGGGCGGTGGGGCCAGTGCCGAGACCGTGGAAAACGGCTTCCGCATCCTGCTCTCGGATCCCAATGTAAAGGCCATCCTCATCAATATCTTTGGAGGCATCGTGCGCTGCGACCGGGTGGCCGAGGGCGTGATCCAGGCGCGCCAGAACCTGGAGGTCGAGGTGCCGATCGTGGTGCGCCTGGCCGGTACCAATGCGGATGTGGCTGCCCGGATGCTGGAAGACTCTGGACTGAACTTTGCGGTGGGCAAGGGTTTGAAGGACGCGGCCGAGAAGGCCGTGGTCGCGACCCGAACTTGAGGGAAACGAAAAATGAGCATTTGGGTGGGTGAAAGTACCAGATTGGTGGTGCAGGGAATCACCGGTAGCGAGGGGTCCTTCCACACCCGGCAAATGGCAGATTACGGCACCCGGATCGTGGCGGGGGTAACACCGGGTAAGGGAGGTCAGGAATTCGAGGGAATACCTGTTTTCGACACGGTCTGCCAGGCCGCTGACGTCGGCGCCAATGTCTCCGTCATCTTTGTGCCGCCCCCCTTTGCGGCCGATGCTATCATGGAGGCCGCCGAAGCCGGTATAGAACTGGTAGTGTGCATCACCGAGGGCATCCCCACGGCCGATATGGTGCGGGTCCACCACTACCTGCAGAGCCGCCCCACCCGTTTGCTCGGTCCCAACTGCCCCGGGATAATATCTCCGGGCAAGTGCAAGATCGGCATCATGCCGGGATTCATCCACACCCCCGGCAAGGTAGGGGTGATTTCGCGTAGCGGCACCCTCACCTACGAGGCCGTGGGCCAGCTGAGCGAGCGTGGCATCGGCCAGTCCACCTGCATCGGCATAGGGGGCGATCCCATCATCGGCACCCGCTTCGTGGACGCTCTCAAGCTGTTCAGAAAGGACGAAGACACCGAAGCGGTGGTAATGATCGGCGAGATCGGCGGCACGGCCGAGGAAGAGGCGGCCGCCTACATCCGGCGCTACTACGACAAGCCGGTGGTCGGCTTCATCGCCGGCCGCACCGCGCCCCCCGGCCGGCGCATGGGTCATGCCGGGGCCATTATCGCCGGGGGCAAGGGCACGGCCGGCGAAAAGATGAAGGCCATGAGTCGCGCCGGCATCCACGTGTGCGAAAGTCCGGCGGAAATCGGCGCGACCGTGGAGGCGGCACTGGGCTGATAGAGCTGGAACAGTATCAGGACTTGACGAAATCGGCGAACGGCGGGGACATTGCCCCCGGCGTTTTACATCCATACGCGGACATTAAAACCCCGTCTTCTGCTGGATTGGCAACAGAAGGCGGGGTTTTTTTATCTTATCCGGGAGGGTAGGGGCAGGAAAGTGGGTTGGCGGCGCAAAAACAGCAGGCCGCCCACCAGGACTACCGAGAAGAGCGCAGTAAAGGGCAAAGGCAGAGGCTGGTCGAGGCCGAGTGTTTCCAGGCCCAGGTGGGCCTTCAGGTTTACCCCGGTAGCGGAGACCAAGTTGTTGACCATGTGGCCCAGGATGGCCGGGTAGATGCTGTGGGTCCAGTAGACCAGGGCGACCAGGAAAAGGCCAAAGAGGAAAAGGGCAGGTAACTGCCAGGGCCTGAGGTGGACCAGAGCGAACAACAGGGCCGAGCCCAGGATCGCAGCCCGAGGACCGTGATGGACGTAGAGTCCGGTGAAGACCAGGCCGCGAAAAAGCAGCTCTTCGCATAGACCAGGTACCAGGACAACACCTGCCAGAACCAAGCCCAGTTCCGGCAGATCGCGGACGATCTGGACCTCGAGGAGGTAGCGCTGGAAGGCGAGCGGGAAGGGCATATCCAGAAAGTCCAGGAGTTCGCCGAACAGCAGATCGAGATCGGAGACGAGCAAGCTGGCGCACAGGGCCGTCACCGCGGTTCCGATGAGCGTAGGGAGGGGCGTAGCGTTGAGCAGCAAAAGGTCCTCTGGAATCATGCGCTGCCGGCGGATGAAGAGCGCCATGAACCCGAAGATGGAGAATTCCGCCAGGAGCAACCCGACGTGCTGGGAATACAGGCCGACCAACTGCCCTATGAGCAATGGGGCCAGGAAAGCGGCGAGGAGGACCAGACGCAGGATCTGGCCGAGGTTGGGATAGGGGTTCATTGGCCGTGGTACGCAAAGAGACCTCCGGGTGAGGAGGCCTTGAAGGATACGGGTTTAAGAAGCCGTCTCAAAACCCCCGCTGGCCTTCGCCCGGCTGCAACGGGCGTGGGCTGCGAGCGCAGCAGGTGGGGGGACCCACGCCTGTTGCGCTCACGCTTGGGGCACCCCGGGAATTTTAAGAACGCTTCCAAGGGAAGCGGAGGCGTGAGAAGATCATTTCTTCTCGCCCTCTTCCGTGAGGAAATGCACCTTGCCGTTGTGACAGGTCATGCAGGTGATACCCGCCCCTTCCTCGGGCAAGGGCATGGTTTTCTGCAAGGTTTTGCCGGCCGCTGTGGTGGCCGTCAGGTGGATGCCGGCGGAGTCGCCCTTGGCATGGTAGATTGCTTTGACCATGGTCTTGTGGTCTTCTTCGGCAATTTCTACCTGGCCCTGCCCCTTGTGCACCAGGCTGTCCACAAAACTGTACTTCATTGAGCGGGCCAGTTTTTTGTGCGGGGTGTTGACCTCGTACTTGATTTTGCCACCCTCTTTGGTGTGACAGTACAGACACTTGACCCCCAGGGATTGGGCGATCCCTTTCATGGCTTTGATGGTTTCTCTTTTATTTTCTCCAAAAATGGTCTTGCCCTTCTGGGCAGAAACTGGTACTACAGTAGTACCCATAAAGAGAGTCAGAAAACCGCAGAGTAATACCGCAGCATTTTGGGGCAAGGTGATCCTCCTTCCTTTGGGGGTATTGCACTAGACTCCCCAGAAAGATAGAGGTTCGGCGAGTTTTGGCAAGAAGGCAGTGCAGCCCGACAGAGGTTTTTCCGCCGTATCACCGATTGGGGGTATCGGTGTCCAGGTAGCCGCGGGTGCGGTTGTACCACCACAGGTAGTCGAAGAAGATATCGGGGACATAGTGCTCCATGCCCCACCGGGTGAGCAGGTGGATGGGGGTATAGACCGCCGGAGAGAGCGCCAGGCGCAGGAGCAAGCCCCTGGGAGAAAATGGCGATGCCGCCAGGAAGTCGAGTCTGAGCAAGGAGAAAAGTCCAGGGTGTTTTTGCAGGAGCACGGGCAGAGATTTTTGTCCGTAGGTGTACATGAGGCGGCAGAGCGGGTCGAGGGAGCGCAGGTGGTTGTGGAAAGAGAGGGCCTGCGGAGCGTAGTGGAAAGTCACGCCGTGCAGGTGAAGGCGGTAGCCCAGTTCGAGGTCCTCTCCCCCGTAGCTCGTAAAGTCCTCGTCGAACAGACCTACCTGGAGCAGCTGATCTCGCTGCATGGACGAGTTGCCCGTGACAAAGCACTTGAAGGGCACAGGTTGGTCCGGTTTGAGCCGGTGCACACCCCGGCCGTTGATGTAGCGGGCCAGAGAGGTATCCGGTATATGGGGTCCGAACCGGATGTTGCCGATGACCACGGTTCCGGGGTGCTTTTGATGCGCGGCGGCATGGGTTTGCAAAAAGTCGCTTTTTACCGTCATATCGCTGTCGAGGAAGACGACGATGACGCCGGTGGACGCTCTGACACCGCTGTTGCGGGCCCTGCCCCTGCCCTGGTTGTTCTCGTGCCGGATCAGTTTCAGGGAACAGGGGCCGGCAGCGGCCCGGAGGCCATCCGGGTCGTAGCACGGGGAAGCATCGTCCACCACGACGAGTTCCACCAACTCGGGGGGGTAATCCTGACGGGCCAGGCTGCGCAGGGATTCCTCCAGCCGTTCGGGCTCGTCGTAGGTGGGGATGATGATACTGAGCGCAAGGGTAGGGTCCACAACCACGAGTCCGTTGAGAAGCCTTCTTATTGCAAGAGCAACAGCCGGCTCGTCTCCTTGAATTCCCCGGCCCGCAACTGGTAGAAGTACACCCCCGTGGCCATGGCCCTGCCGCCTTGGTCGCGGCCGTCCCAAACCTGTCGGTGGGAGCCCGGCTCGGACCTGTCCCATTGCCACTGCCGCACCAGCCTTCCCAGGATATCGTAGATAATCAACTCGACGGCCACCGGCCGGGGGAGATCGTAGCGGATGGTGGTCTGGGCGTTGAAGGGGTTGGGAAAGCTGGCGTGGAGCGCGAAACGGGTCGGCCTGGCGTTTGACTCCCCCTCGACCACGGTCTGCCCCGGCTCTTTTTCGAGAAAGGGCATCCAGTCCACCAGGCCCTCAATCAGGGTATCGATCGCCGTACTGTCCGCCGTGCCCCAGTAATTGTCCTGCGCCGGCAACGACAGCGGCGAGAGATTCTCCACCGCCGTGTGGTTGCCCACAAAGATATTCTGGGTTATGGTCATCGGCACCCTGTTGCCGGTGACCTTGAGGGCGAGCAGATTGTTGGCGAAAATATTCTCCCTGAGGGTCGGTCGAGAGTTCTCAGAAGACAGCCCCAGCGGGGTATTCTCAAAATCACTTCTGCGCACGATCAGGGCGTGGATGCCTTTGAGCAACACTCCGGCGTTGCCGCGAAAATGGCTCATATCGATGATGCCGGAAGCCCCCGCCTTCAGGATCAGGCCGGTGCCGATATTGTCGGCAAAGGTGGTCGTCCAGATCTCTACGGGCGCATCCTCTATGGTAGCGCCCGCACCCAGGTTGCGCGCCACCTGCATGTCTTCGAAAATCACCCTCTCCAGTCCGGCCGCCTGCAGCCCGTTCGCTTTGTTGCCGCTGATTTCGCTGTGGTGCAACTCGAGCACCCCCTCCCAGGAGTCCAGATCCAGACCGTGTACCCCGTTGCCGGTGATCGCACAGTTCCACATCTCGATCTTCTGGCCGCGCCCCCCCACAGCCTGCAACCCGGAGCGCCGGTTCTCGGAATCCACTTTGCCGTTGTCGTGGATGCGGGTGGCGATCGCCTCCAGAGAACAGTTGACCAGAAAAAGGCCCTCCCAGCCGTTGTTCTCTAGGGCGACATTGCGCAGTAGAAGCCTGCCGTTGCCCTGTACCCGGATGCCCCAGGGGGCATGACTGGCAAAGGTGGTCCGGTCGACTTCTACCTGGCCGTTGATCATCAGCCGCAGCCCGCCTCCGCCCGTCCTTTGCAACAGGCCGTCCTCTAGCCGCAAGCTACTGGCTTCGGAGACCTCGCCGATGAATCCACCGACGCTCTGCTCGATCTGCAGAAAACGGGCCTGGACCTGGGCCCCCGGTTCCAGGTACACCCCGAACCAGAGTGAATCCGAACGCCCGGTGTTGAGGGTAAAGACGACCTCGTGCCCGGTGCTGCCCTCCACCGTAAGCCCCCCTTCGACAATCAGTTCGGTCCGCGTCGGGTCGTAGCCTCCGCCACTCATATCCGCACTGGTAAAACCGACCCGGGTTCCGCTTTCGACCACCAGTTCCGCGTTTGCCGGCACGACCAGGTCCCGCCGGATTACCTGGCGACCGGACCAGCGGGTGGTGCCCGGTGGCAAGTGAGAGCGCACCAGGCCATGCCGGGCGTTGGCGATGGTCACCCGCTCCAGATTGGGATTCTGGCCATTGAGCAGGTAGATGCCGCTCCAGTCTTGGGCGCGCGGCCGGGCCGCCGCCGAGATAAAACGCAGCGGTCCTGAGGCGCCCTCCAGCACCAGGTCCCCGAAGACCAGCAACTCGCTGAGATTCGGGTCGAATCCACTCTGGCGGCTGTCCCGGCGCGCCGCAAAATGCACCGTGGTGCCCCCGGCTACTCGCAAGGCGGCACCCCTTTCCACCACCACATCCCCATCCACCTCCACCTGTCCGGACCAGGTCGTATCCGTGCGGATATGCCCCTCCAGGGGCTGCCGCAACAGGATATCCGCGATTATGCGGTCTCCGTCGGCGCGGATATTGTCCACCACCAGGCCCACAGGCAGGTTGCGGCTAAACCCGGTATGAGCGCTGGGCCGTGGATTGGTGTCGTAGGCAAAACGCGTAAAGCGAACCCCGTCGAAAGGATCCGTGGCATCGCCCTCATTGCCGTTGTGGGCGGCTTGATAGGCCACGTCGCGCGAGCGGAAGTCCAGGTTGTCGCCCCCCCTCACCGGGTCGGGCTGCCCGCCGGGAAAACCCCGGTCCAGGTAGAGCCCATCCGCGCAGACCAGGTCCACCTGCTTGTGGCGTTCCTCGTCGTTGTCGGCGCGCTCGTCCACGTGCCAGATCAGCAGGCCTTCCCCCGGTATATTGCGGTCGTAGTAACTTCCGGTGCGCTGACGGTTTTCCAGCATGAAGTACTCGTCCTGACTCACCGGAATCTTGAAGACCTTGCCCCCGCGGTCGATGTCTTCGATAACCATGTCCCGCATGCTCTCCGTGACCTCCACCAAGTTCTCATTGTCCACACCGACCCACCCCAGCTTGGCCAGTGACCAGGCGCAAAACGCATTGGGGCCGTCCTCGACGTTGTCGACAATCCAACCCTGGGTTCCCAGCCCCATCAGGCCCCACCGGCCAATACCGGCGCTGTCCAGCTCCGGATCCGGTTCATTGTCCTTGTCCCAGTAGCTCTGGTCGAAGAGATCGGGCAGGCCCAGGACGTGCGCGAATTCGTGGCACAGGGTCCCGGCCACCAGTGGAAAGACATGGCCCTGCTGGGTCGTGCCGCCAAACCCCTTGAAACGGCTGCGGATGCGGATGGTGGCACCGCTGGCCGCCGGATCGTTGCTGATATAATCCGCGTCCAGTCCCAGAGAAGCAAGGCCTGTGGCCGTACCGATGAAAAACCCTTCCGGCCGGCTGTTCAGGTTGATGAAAACAATGTCCACGTAGCCGTCGTCGTCCCCCGAATTGGGGATTCGGTCTGGCCCGTCGTTGTCGAACTGCCCCAGGTCTACATCCCGGTCGACCTGGTCCAGGATCTCGAGGTTGAACTGGGCGAACTTACCCCTCCCCCTCGGGGTCTCGGCCACGTACGCGGATGCGGCTTGCAGCGAGGTGTAGCGGCGCGTCAGGACCTGTCCTTCCACTCGCAGCTGACCCCTGGACATCTCGTCGTAGAAATGCGCAAAACTGCCCGGCCGCGAGCGGTCGAACAGGTCCTGGGCCCAGGAAGGTGCCTCGTTGGAAACGCGGGTCTCATTCCTGAACTTGGCAAAGATGACCAAGGCGCTCAGACTGCCCGTGGTTTTGACGGCTGCTTTGCCGGCAGGAGCGGGCTCCACCGCATTGCCGGTACAGAGGAACTCGCCGCGGACCGGTCCAGCGCTCCATAGAACCGACAGTATTGCAAAAAGGAAGATCGGAAGTATTGCAAAAAGGAAGATCGGACGATGGAGCACAGGGCAAGAGAAGGAGTTATTGTGTTTGATGCTTGAGAAGCTGTCTGAAAACCCCCGTTGGCAGCCACCCCTGGGGCTCACCGGGAATTTCCAGACAGCTTCTGAGAGGATCGCTCTGGGCACCTCACGGCCTCCAGGGGTAATGGTCGGAAAATTGTTTTTTCCAGTGATACCGTTCGAGAGCGGCCCGTCTTCCATGCATTCTGTATGTTTGCAATGCTTTCTCATTCGATATCATCCTGGTGATGGCTCGGGCGATGGCCGACGGCTCCAGTTTGTCAAAAACGATACCCACTTTCTCTTTTCTTATAATGCTGGCGAGAAACGGCAGATCACTGGTTGCCAGGGCAAGTCCACCCATTATATAATCAAACAGCTTGTTCGGCGATATGTAGGTATTATTTAGGTTTGCTGGTTTATAAGGAATGACACCGATATCGTGATCTTTGATGATCGTCATCGCCTCTTCGGGGTCGAATCGACCGGTAAAGTGAACTTTGCGAGCCAAACCTTCTGAGGTGGCGAGCGCTTTCAATCTTTCGAGAAGCGGACCGTCACCTGAAATCGTCAACTCTGCATTCTCGATCACCCGAAACGACGATATCAGTTCCTCGAGACCCCGATAGGCCTGCACCCTGCCCTGGTAGAGCACCCGCACGGGGGAATGAAGCCTGGTTATATCGGCGTGCTTCTCAGATACATAAGGACAGTTCATGACCACAGCGGGCTTTTGCTCCAGTTTGTAGGTATTCACAAGGAGATCGGCGATAAAGGGATTCACCGTGACAACATAATCGGCGCGATGGATCATATCGCCCTCAAGTTCGAGGTAGGCGCGATTCGAGAAACTGCCTGCGGTGCCCATCCCCGGCCAGAATTCGTGGGTATCGTAGAGCAACGCCCTGGCTGTACCGGAAGCTTTCAAGCTACAACCAGCCGCAAGGGATTCGACGTCATTACAATGAACAAGGTCAAACGAATGACCGGTAAAGGCCCGAACCATGGCGCGATTTATCTTGGCCATGCTTCTCAACATATGCCGGAAATTCATGGTGAGAAGCAGGTTGCGCACCGCAGCTTTCAACGAGGAAGATGTATCGCCCTCGTGCAGACTCGTAGCAGCGCGCCCCATACCCGGGCCGAGTCGGCCTACAAACTTGGTGTACAAACGTTTCAGGATAAAATCACTGTAATGGGGAAAGCGAACAATCCGCATCTCCTGGTATGTTTCGTCGTTTATTTTTTTTGAGGGATTAGTACAGCCGATGGTGACCCGCGCGCCGCTGTTTTTGAGCGCTACACAGGTTTTGAAGACTCGGGGATCTTCCAAAGCCTCATTGACGAGCAGTACCAGAACACGTGGATTTGATTCCATATGCTTCTTACAGGTATGGAGAGTTCGGAATTACCAGTGCGATCACCATTTTCTGGTAAAGGTAATCCCCTGTTCGGGATCAATATTTTGGGGTCGCACTACAAGGGACTCATGGTTGAGGTTGGATGTTCCGCTCGCTCCTCCGACCGCAAAGTTCATTGATCTGATACTTGGGGCGGAAAAGGAGAAATCCATATCCTCTGGAAAGGCCGTTCCCCTTATCCTCCACATATTCGGGGCACACTCCAGGGCGCAGAGAATCCGTTCGCGACTCCGCCACCAGTTACCCAACTCCAGGCCTGTCATGGAGCGGCAGCGGTCGAGGCGGCATCTTGCCAGGAAAGAGGGGTAGAATTGAGCCAAAGATGGTATTGTGAGCGGATCCATGCAGTCGGGATGTACCAGTGCGCTGATCATGCCACCGGAGGCTTGCGCAAAAAGATACGCCTCCATTATCCGATGTTTCACCAATTCGGGATCCTCCTCCATATTAAGGAACAGTCTGTCCATAAAATGAAGGGGAATCTCTACCATGTCCCCGGCTTCACGTTCGGCTGAAAACGGAAAAAACGGCGATGCCATACCATTGCGAAACCCGGGTCTGTCGCTAAATCCCAGGGTGGCGTCGTAGGTCAGCCCGGCTTGAGAAGCAGCCTCAAGGGTCTTCCCATGGCGAAACATGAGGTAGTGATGTCGAGTTCCCAACAGCTTGAACCCTAGTCGGCTTTCATAGGTTTCGAGTTGCCGCTTCAATTCGTTCGCGTCGAGAAAGGCCCGCCGGGTCGCGTGCAGGGCGATCTCGCAGCCGTTTTCCAGAATCCGTCTTATGGCGGAGGTTATTTCCGCCGGGTTCCGGCGATACACCGGATCCATGGCGCCCCTGGGATTGTTGTAATCGCCGCCAAACGGAGCAAAAAACCACGTTGAGCGAAAACCGTTGGCGCTCTCGAGCAGCAACAGTTCATCGAAATTCCAGCAGGGATCCTCTCCTTTCAGCGCCCCAGACAGCGCCCCCACCCTTTTTGTGAAACAGTTTCCGCGAAAACGCAGCAATTCCAGGATCGATAACGCAAGTTCATAGGCCACTCGTTTCGCCGTCCATTTTTTGACCACATCGACGTCGTAACTCAGAAAAAGAGCCATAGGGGCCGATGCCGGCCAGCGCGGTAGTGAAAAGAGCGGCAGATCGAGTTTTGTATAGAGATAGCGGATTACCTGGTCGATGAGGTTGAAGTGGAAAGACACGCTGGGTGTATAATATATATTCTCCGACGGTGGGTTGTGGCGGCCGTACTGGTCGTTTCCGGTGTGCTCTTCGACTGCACCGGATAATATGCGGGTGGTCTCTTTGATGAGATCTGCCGCAAACAACATGGTCGGGGTAGCGCCGATCATACCTTCAAAAATAAGAGGATCACCTTCCAAGGTTTTTACATAGGGAACAAATTCCTCGAGTGCAACCGACTGCATGCTTGCGAGGATCGGGGTCTTGACCGTCATGGCCTCGTAGTGATGAGAGCATGACGGTATATCGCCATGGTCGACCGCTGGAATGGCAATCAACGCCCGATAGTGTTCGCTGACGACCCCGAGCGCCTGCTTGGATGTATTCCCATAAACCAATGCAACGGGTGCTCGGGAACCTCCTTCGTATAAACCGAAGGGTATCCCCGCATGAACTCGAAAGTTTCTCGCGAACGACGAGACAGGTCCTTCCGCCGGGGGAATCAGAATCAAGTCAACCATTATGAGAGAGTTTGGGCCGAATTCGATGCTGTAGCAGTTGATGCGGCGAGGGGCACCAGGGGTTCAATGGCATAAACGTGCAAAGACGGAGGCCCAATTTGCCGAGACTTCAGCCGATCAACTCGCTTCAAGATATACCAATCTAACACCTCAGTCAAGCACATCAGGGTTGACTGAAAAATAAAAAAGCAGCCCTGCGAAAAGCAGGGCTGCTTTGGGGGAGAATCAAGAGTGTGGCGATCGTAGGATGTGATCGAAAACCGCAACCGAGATCTTCAAACGAGGCGGTGTGGGGAGGTATTGATTTAAAGATCTCAGATACCCGAAAAGGGGAGTTCGAGTTTTGCGGCGTGTTGGTTCAGTCACGCTCAATAAACCGCCACACTCAAAATTAAATTATCTAACCTGGTCTTTTTATTAAGTTTAAATATACACTCTCAAGTGTGTGTGAAGACGTTCAGCCCAATCGGTCATTTTTTTCTTACACCCTAATTTACGCACACTGGGCTGTGTTGTCAAGTAGAATTTCACTGCCGGAAAGGAAATGAGACCAGGGGCTGACATACACAAAAGAGTGTATATTTAATTTTTTCTTGCGGCGGGATGTTTTTGAGCTAAATTACACCTCTATGAATAGAGGCGACAGGAAAGACGGTAAAAACTTTGCGCATATGATTGGGGATGCCCGGAGGAAAATAGGCCTCAGCCAGCGCCAACTGGGTGAGCGGATTCAGACCGCAAAGAGGCCTAATGGGGTGTGGAATACTTATGTGGGCCAGATTGAAAAAGGTGAAAAGGTCCCCTCGGACGAGGTCGTGCTGAAACTGGCTGAAGTTCTGGAACTGAACTCCGACGAAGTTCTCGTAGCGGCCTGTGTAGCACGGGCGGAATCCGACGAAGCCAGAGCCTTGTTCAAGAAAATGGAAGGGGTCCTAACCGACCCGGTGGTAGAGCGACTCCTCGCAGCGGACGAGCCTCTTGATCCGGGTATTCTGGATGCCTTGGCCGATGAGAATATCCGTGGTGCACTGAAAGAAGAAATGTGGAGCACGGTATTTGCGCGGTGCTATCAGAATAGAAAAAAGCGGGATATCCTGGGCCTGCTGGTCCTGGCCGAGGCCATGAGCGACAAGCAGTGGACCGCCATGATGAACATCCTCGAAACCATGGATATCGAAGTCTCAAAGGAGTAAAAGGAGTAGAATTCGGCGTGAATTCGATGTCGTATCAGGTCGGGCATGTTTGTACTATCTGGGAACCTTTTTCCACCTAGTAAAGTCTAGCAATCAATCGGATCGGTTCACATCTAGCCTGAAAGGCCCTATAGAAGGAGGTGTTTATTGCATTGAGGTGTGAGGATTTTGAAGTAGATTTATCGGAGTACATCGAAGGAGAACTGAGTACGGAAACATTCCGGCGCATGGAGGAACATGCGTTGTACTGCCCGGTCTGCAGCGACACCCTGAGAGGGGTGCTGCAGGTGCGTCAGGCTTTGTACGGTCTGGGCGAGATCAATCCGCCGGCCACCTTCAAACTCGGACTATACAGCTTTCTGCAGGGAAAGGCCGTCAGACCGCGGCGCCTGTGGGCCCGGCCCCTGGCCGTAGGACTTGCCCTGGCTACGGCTCTGGCCATTTTGCTGTGGCCGGATCAACACGATGAGAGGGCCGAACATGCGTCCTGGGATGGGCAGGATCATCTGGCCGAGCGCGAGTTGGGCGGCGTCTGGATCGAGCGTCTGCCCGAGCTGTCGCGACCGGGTCCATACTCGTCCGCGCCCGCCCGCGCGGTTTCTTTTTAATTTTCCGACAGCTCAAACTCGCCCCTGGCAATAGCCTGTTCCAGTTCCCGGTGAAATACGCTGTCCAGGTGGGTCGTCATTTTCCAGCCCTCGGGCTCGCGGACAAAGTAAGAAAAGGGCGAGGTTTGCGGTGATCTCAGGGTAGAAGAGTCAAAGAGCAGGTAGCCTATCCTGTCATTGATAATCCGTTCGTCAATGATCTCCCGGCGCAGTTCGGCCTTAACCCAGATCTCGCTTTTTTGCTGCCACTCTCTAGCCCAGGTGGAGTAGTTGCTGTTGGTACTCTTTTTGTAACTGGTGCTATAACAGGACCAGAGAAGTTCCAGATCCCTGGCCGCCAGAGCCTCCTGGTGGGTCTTGAAGGTGAGGGATGGGGCCGCGAAGCGCGGGTCCACCTCCTCACATCCGGGAATCAGGACCAGAATCCCCAGAAGCGGACCTAGTTCTCTAAGCGCGAGCAGTGTTGGAAGAGTGGGCATGAGTCGTGCCGCCAAAAAGACGGGTGGGAGGGTTTCTTCAGGCCTTGCTCTTGTTGAGCAGCTCTATTTTGTCGCGCAGTTTTGCTGCGGCCTCGTATTCCTCGCACAGTACGGCCTGCTCCAGTTTGGCCTGAAGCAGGTTGAGTTCAAGCTCTTCTTCCCCAGCAGGTTCCGCAGCAGATTCGGCCTTCGATTGCAGGGGGATAGGTGCGGCCTTTTCGCTTTCTCTGGCAAAGGAAGCGGTTGATCCTTCAGAAGAGGCTGGGTGAGGTGGCTGCTCCGGGGGAGGATTTTGGGTCTCTTTTTCGAGGATTGGAGGCTCGGTTTCATGGAAGCGGGCCATGGTGCGCTCGACGTCCGACTCGTCTTCCAGGGACTCCAGACCGGCCTGCTCCAGCAGGTCGTGGGAGACGAATATGGGCGAACCCGCGCGCAGGGCCAGGGCTACAGCGTCGCTGGGACGCGAGTCAATCTCTTTGATCTTGTGGTCTTTCTCGATGACGACCTTGGCGTAAAAGGTATGCTTGCGCACACTGTGGATGACGACCCGAAGCATCTGGACGGCCAGTTCGTCCAGCATGGTGGCGAGCAGGTCGTAGGAAATAGGTCGAGGAGGATCTTCTTGGTCGAGCTGCATCTGTATGGCAGCGGCCTCGAACTGACCGATGGGAATGGGAAGTAGCCTGGGACAATCAGCATCTTTTTCACACAACCACAAAAGAGGCCTGTTGGCCGAAAGGTAGGGGCTCACTTTTACTACAACCATTTTCACTGAGGGACCATTACCCATGAGAAGCTTCCTTTTCAAACAGTTAGGTAGTAGACTTGTCGCGTAATAATGGGCTTTTCCTTCATAAGTATCTATAAAAGTATCTATAAATTCAATAATTTATGGAAATTATGGGTGAAATTACAGTATGTACTTGTTTTTCAGTAATTTACAACTCATTTTTTCCTTATAACGCGACAACTCTAGTGTACCGGGTTGGCGGATCTACAGGCAAATTCACGAGGGAAATATAACACCATTCAGAAGCAGGTGTCAACCGACTTCTGCACGGCCTAGGGACCGGGGTTTTGCCGTTCTTCGGATAGTTGCTGCCGGAGCTGTTCAAGTTCCTCCCACAGATTTTTCTCACGGCGTTGAAGCCGCATCACATAGGCGAAGAGTAGTATCCAGATAGCTGTGTATGCCGCAAAGAGATAGGACAGGTTTTCCATGTGCATTCCTTCAGAACCGGGTTTGAACACCCTGTTCCATTCTCAGCTGGGCCAGGGTATCTGAGGCTACTTCGATTTTCAGACGTCGTTTCAGCAGGTAAAAGAAGAGCAGAAAAAAAGCCGCGTAACACAGGTAGAGGGTGTGTTCCATCTCCGGGGACAAATCCACCTTCCTGGGGTGTAGCTGCTGCTCGGGGGCCCACAGGTGCACCGAGTAGTAGACCAGTGGCACGTTGACAAACCCCAGAATGCCCAGCACCGCCGCAAAGCGCTGCGTTTGCGCCCCTTCCGTGCCGTAGCTGCGCACCATCAAATACGCCACGTAGATGGTAAACAAAATCAACATGGAGGTGAGCCTGGGCTCCCAGCGCCAGTACACCCCCCAGATCGGCCGGGCCCACAGCGGTCCGGTGACCAGCACGATCAGCGAAAACAGCACACCCAGCTCCGCGGCGCACCGGGCCAGCCGGTCCCAGTGCGCCCCCCGGGTGCGCAGGTACTGGAGACTGCCGACGAAAACCAGAAAAAAAGCCACAAAGGCGCAGTTGGCCGAGGGTACGTGAAAATAGAAGATGCGCTGGACCAGCCCCATTTCCCGCTCGGTGGGCACGTACATGAATACGGCGTAGAGGGCGGCCTCCATGCTGAGAAAGACCAGGATGGGAAAGAGGATGGAAATGGGGGATGCCATGGGCTGGGCCCCTATTCTTCGACTACGTACTCGAACAACAGAAAAGACAGCGTGGTGAAGACCACCACATATACACCGAGAATCTGCAGGTGTGGATAGAGCCTTTCGACACTGCTGTGTTTGAAAACCTGGGCAGTGGCCTGCACGCAGGAAATCAGCGCCGGCATGACCATGGGGAGCACCAGCAGGGGCAACAAGAGTTCGCGCAGGCGGGTATTGATGGACACGACGGCAAAGAGCGTGCCCACAGCGGCCAGACTGGCTGCCCCGAGGAAGAGAATGCCCAGCAGGGGCAACAGGTACACACCCAGGGAAAGATTAAAGAAGAGGACGAAAAAAGGCAAGCTGATCAGTTCGATGAGGACTAAGAAAAACAGGTTTCCCAGCATCTTGCCCAGGTACACCGCTCCCCGGTCACCCGGAGCCAGCAACAAAGCGTCCAGGCAGCTGTTCTCCCGTTCGGTCGCAAAGGTGCGGCTGAGTCCCAGAAGGCTGGCAAAGACATAGGCCGACCACAGCACCCCCGGACCGATCTGGTGGAGGGCGAACCCGCCCAGTTCAAAGGAGAAATTGAATACCAGAAGAGTCAACAGCACGAAGAAAACCATGGAGCTGAGGCGTTCTTTGGTGCGCCATTCGGTCAGGAGGTCCTTGTGCAGAATGGCGAGGGTCCGGCTGGTAAAGTTCACGGGCTTTCTTCCAGGTGTTCTTCGTAGACAGCTTGCAACTCGCCCGGGTCGCGGCTGGTCCAAGAAGCATCGTGGCAGACGCGGCCGCGCTTGAGGATGAGCAGGTGGTCCATCAGCCGGATGGCCGCGTCCAATCTATGGGTTGCGAAGAGGCTGGTGCACCCCTGTTGCTTGAGCTGGTCCAGATGCTGAATCAGGGCCTGAGAGGCGCGCTGGTCGAGACCGGTGAACGGTTCGTCGAAGAGCAGGATAGAAGGCCGGTGCAAGGTGGCCCGGGCCAGAGCTAGGCGCTGTTTCATGCCGCGCGAGAATTTGCCTATCCGGTCGTGCTGGCGGTCTTCGAGGCCGGCCCGGGCCAAGGCCTGGCTCACCCGCTCTTCCCGGGCGGCCAGACCGTAAAGGCGGGCCGCGAAGAGCAGATTCTCGCGGGCGTTCAGATCGTCGTAGAGCAGAGTCTGGTGGGAGAGCAGGCCAATGGCCGCGCGCACAGAGGGGGTGCGGCCGGGGTCGGCTCCCAGGATCAGCACCCGCCCACTGCTGGGCCTGCAGATGCCGGCCAGCACCCGCAGCAGGGTGCTTTTGCCGGCGCCGTTGGACCCGGCCAGCAGGGCGAAGCTGCCCTGGGGCAGACTCAGGTCGATCCGGTCCAGGGCGGTAAAAGCACCGAAGTTCTTGGAGGCTTGCTCCAGGAGGACAGGTTCATAAGCGGGTGGGTTCATCTTGCTGCTCCAAAAGGCGGTACACATTCAGGGCCTGGTCCATAAGGCGGGCTCTCTCGACCAGGTAACGGCGGTCGTCGCGGTGGTCGGCATGGGCGTCGTCGAGCCGGGCCAGCTGCTGGAGGAGTTGCGAGCGCTGCTGGCGCAACTCCTCGGGATCCGGTTCCACGGCCGCGGCCGTGGTCATGCGGCGAAAAACAAGGGCCAGGGTCCCGGACAGGGCTGCCGCGCTCAGCGCTATCCACTTGAGCACCCAGCGCCAGGGTTGGGGCAGAGGAAAAGGAATCAGAACCGTCTGGCCACGCTTCAGGTTTTGCAATTGCAGATGGCGGTAGGATTCGCCGTGAAAATCCGCTGTGCCCAGATCCTCGAAAGGAGGCCCTAACTGCAGGGAAGTGGGTTGCAGGAAGACCTCGAGCCGGTCGGTGGGGTAGAGGACCTGATGGAGGTATCCCCCGTCGAGTTGACGCGGATCGAGCTGGAAGTTGAAGAGGATCTGCGAAAGGCCTGGAGGCAGGGGCCGGTTGTTGTAAAAGCGGGAGTCTCGGCCCGGCTTCAAGCTGCCGGACAGGTTGAAGACTCCAGCGGGCAGGGCGAACTCCATAACCTGCCGGACCTTGCCTTGGTTGCGACCTACGTAGGTTTTTTCGCCCCGGTTGTCGGCCTGGACGGACTGGGCAACCTCCAGGCCACGAGGCCGGAGACTCAAAAACAGGGTGCAGGTGGCGATGCGGATCTGGGAGTCAGCTGTGGTGGGGTCGTAGACTTCCAGGATGATTTCCTTCTGAGCGCCCACCTGGAGTTTGGAGGAGGGGTAGGGGACCTCCTGGTACAGGGCCATCAGCACGAAGTTCAGGTCGGGGGTCAGGAAGGGACCGGAAAAAGCAAAGCGGCCCTGTGCATCCGTGGGCTTGCGCAGTATTTCGCTTACCTGGCCGTCCTGGCTGACGAAGAAGACTACTTCCGCATTGTGGATGCGGGTCCCGTCGATTGGATTGATGACATAACCCTGGACTGTTTCGGCGCGGAGGGCACAGACCTGCAGCAATCCTGCCAGGACTGCTGCAGGGACTAGGGCCCGTCCGAGAATTGATTCGCTGGTCCGAGCTCCGTAGCTCATTCTACCTCCTCGAAGCGGGTGCCGCACTGGGAGCAGAACCGGTCTCCTGGATGGTACTGGGCCCTGCAAGAAGGACACCGGAGTCCGCGGGAAGACGCGCCGCGCAGGGTCAGAATATCTTCTTCGATTCGGGCTTGCAGGGCTTCGATGTGGGTGTGACCATTCAGCTGATCCAGCTTTTGGAGGAGGGCGAGGGCCTGGGCTTCGAGTTCCTGGCGCTGGTGCTGGTAATCCTCCTCGGCTAGTTTGCCCAGGGAGCGGTCGAACTCGAGTTCCTTGATGGTGGCGTAGAGCTGCTCCTTGCGTTCTTGTAGCGATCTGGCCGGGGCCCCGAAGGAGGGCGATTGCACCTGCTGCCGGGAAGCGTACAAGGGAAGGCCTACATAGAGGACGAATCCCACCAGCAGGGCCGCACAGCCCAGAGGAACGAGGTAATCCATATCGGGGTCAGCGGGTGTCGAAGTGGTCCAGTTCTCGGCGGAGTTTATCCTGGTACTCCGCTGTTTTTTCCGTGCCCGGCGGCGCGGCCGCGGCCGCGCGGTTCTGGCTTGTGGCGTGGCCGCGGCGCCAGCGGATCAGCACTGAGCGCACCACCGCGACGCCGAAGACCAGCATGGCGATGGGGACGATCCAGGCCAGCAGGTTGTAGCCTTGGGGCGGGGGACTGGCCAGGACGATCTGGCCGTACTGGTCGACGAATTGGCGGATGATTTCCCGCCGGGCCTTGCCGGCATCCAGATTCTCGGCTAGCTCCTGGCGTTGGGCCTGGGCAAAGGAACACAGGCAGGTGGCCAGGGATTCGCGGTTGCAGTCGCCGCACAGACACACCAGTTCGCGGGCCACTTCCTTGATCTGGGTTGGAGTGGCCGCCCCGGATGGGGGGACCCAGGACAGGGCAATCAGGATCGACAAGAGCAGTGGGGGCACGATTTGCAGCCTCTTCGGAAAAAAACTTAATAGTGAGTATTAACGGGTTGGCAGGACACAGCGTATGAACCAGTGAAGTTAGGTAGACAATACCCGGACCGTCCGCCGGTCCAGCTCGGCCAGGCGGCGATCTCGCGGGGTGGGCCACATCGACCACAGGGCCCCCGCCACAAAGAGGATGCCCCCGAACCACACCCCGTTCACCAGCGGGTTGACGTAGACCTGAAACTTGGCGCTGTTGGCTTCGTCCCAGCCCACCAGGATCAGGTAGAAATCCTCCCACAGACTCGAGTAAATCGACACCTCCGTGGTGCCCTGATCAAAGTCCTTGTAGTCGTGGCGGGCCGGCAGCAGGGTGCAGAGGAACTCGTTGTCCCTGAACAGGCTCAGGGCCGCGGCCACGGCGGTCTTGTTGGCATCTTTGCTGCGGGCCAGGGTTTCGTAGCGCACCGTATAGTCTTTGACCTGCACCGATTCTCCCTGGTGCAGGACGAACTCCTTTTCCGTGGTGAAGGCCTTGCCCGTGAAGCCCACAAACAGCAAGATCATGGCCAGGTGGACCACGTACCCTCCGTAGCGCCGCCGGCTTTTGCACAACAAGGCGTAGAGACCCTTGGGGTAGGACTCGCCCGTGGTGCGCTGCCGCGCCCGGGCCCCGCGGTGGAACTCCATGGACAGGCTTTGCACCACAAAGGCGCACAGACTCAACGACATCAGCGCATACACATCCCGCACGCCGAAAACCACCAGGACCAACCCGGCTCCCAGTCCTGCCAGAACCGGGTTGGTGAAGTTGCGCTTGAGACTCTCCACAGAGGTCCGCCGCCAGGCAAAGAGCGGGCCGGCTCCGGTCAAAAACAACAACACCAGTCCGATGGGGATGTTTACCTGATTGAAAAAGGGCGCCCCCACCGTGATCTTTTCGCCCGTGAAGGTCTCCGACAGCAGCGGAAACACCGTGCCCCACAACACCGCGAAGAGCATGCCCAGCAAGACCCAGTTGTTGAGCAAAAACGCGGTCTCCCGCGACGCCAGCGACTCCAACCGGCTCTCTGCCCTCAGATCCTTGAGCCGAACCCCCAACAACCCGAAGGAAAGCACCAGCAATAGCACCAGATAGACAGAAAAAAAAGACCCGACATTGGACTGGGCAAAGGCGTGCACCGACTCGATGATGCCGCTGCGGGTCATAAGGGTGCCGAAGATGCACAGCCCGTAGGTAAGAATCACCAGGACCAGATTCCACATCTTGAGCATGCCCTTGCGCTCCTGGATCTTGATCGAGTGCAAAAACGCCGTGGCGGCCAGCCAGGGCATCAGCGAGGCATTCTCCACCGCGTCCCAGCCCCAGTAGCCGCCCCAGCCCAACTCCACGTAGGCCCACTTGCCCCCCAGCAGCAATCCGGCGCCCAGAAAGGTCCACGGGATCAGCATCCAGCGCCGGGCCGCCTGCACCCAGGTGGTATCCAGCTGCCGGCTGCCCAGAGCGGCCAGGGCAAAGGCAAAAGGCACGGCCATGCCTACCATGCCCAAGTAGAGCAGGGGCGGATGGATGGCCATGACCGGGTGCTGCAACAGCGGATTTAGACCCTGTCCATCGGCCGGGGCAAAGGGCAGGCGCGCGAAGGGATCGGCGCGAAACAGGTGTAAGAGGACAAAAAAGAAGCAGGTGGCAGCCATGGTGGCCACCACGTAGGGCATCAGGAGCTGGTAGCGATAGCGGTTGAACAGCACCACGGCCACCCCGTAGAGCGAGAGCAGCCAGTTCCAGAACAGCAGGGAGCCGTTCTGTCCACCCCACAGGGCCGCTACCACGTAGATGGTGGGCATGGCGCGGTTGCTGTTTTCGGCCACGTACTGGATCTGGAAGTCGTGGGTGAGCAGGGCGTGCCACAGGGCCCCCACGGCCAGGGTGAGCAGGCCGGCCAGGGCCAGCAGGGCGCGTTCGCCGCTGCGCACCAGGCCCGGGTGCTGGCGACGAACCCCCAGGAGAGAAGCGGCCACGGCAAAGCCGGCGGCCACCAGGGCCAGGCACAGCGAAAAATAGCCGAGGTCTACCATGCCTTATCCGCGCTCTTCATGGCCTCGATGTGGCCCTGGTAATCCTGACCTTCGTACTTGGAAGGACACTTGGCAAGGACCACCTGGGCCTCGAAGCGCTGCTGGTCGGCATCGTAATGGCCTTCCAGAACCACCTGGGCCTGGTCTTTGAAGGTGTCGGGCAGCACCCCGTTGCCGCTGTACTTCACCCGCAGGGTGTGCTCGCCGTTGGTGATGACGAATTCGGGGCGGTGGCGGTACTGGTCCCACTTAATCGAGCCTGCGACCACGGTGCAGCCGCCCAGTTGAATGCGCTGGTCGCCGATCTCATCAACGGCCTCTTGCAGCAGGGTGGACAGGGTCATGTGGGTGGCTGCGGACTCTTCGACCGAGGTGATGAACAGGTAGAGCAGACCGGCTGCGATCAAGAGGGCACCCAGAGTGAATTTGTGGTTTTCCATGGATTTATTGCTCCTGTAAGTCAACCGGACTATAATCAGTACTTCACGGGATCGGCGGCCGCGCGGGTCTTGTGCCTTTGGCGTTTTATGATGCCCAGGACGCTCTTGCCCCGCTCCCCCTTCCTGCTGCTACGCCTGCTTGCAGCCCACCCCACCCTGCCGGCACCCCTTCCGGCCTTGAGCCGGGTATGGTCTCTCGGCTTTGTTATGCACTGATAATCTGCTCAATTTCCCCCTCTTTTGCAAGTCGCCACCGACCTTGTGGGCCCGCCAAGCGTCGGCGCTCGGATCCGCGGACTGCGCCAGCAGCTCCCGACCGGCCGAGGTGCGGAAAAATTGGAGAGAAGCGGACGCGGTAGATCAGACCTCCAGAAACACGGGAAAGCTCGTGAGGTTGTCGCACCCGTTTGCCTCGACTACCACCACGTCCTCGATGCGAACCCCGCCCAGACCCGGATAGTAGAGTCCGGGCTCGACGGTCACAACCTGGCCGGCTTTGAGGGTGTCGCCCTTGGGACCGATGCGGGGGGCTTCGTGGATTTCCAGTCCCAGACCGTGGCCAGTGCTGTGGAAGAAGCCCTGCATATGGCCGTCTTTTTCGCCGGTTTCGCAACCGGCCTGGATGAAAAAATCCTGAAGGGCCTGATGGATCTGGCCGCCGTCGGCGCCAGCGCAGACCTGATCCAGAGCCAGCTGCTGGCCGCGGTGGACCAGGTCGTAGAGGCGCTTCAAGGCAGCCGGTGCTGCGCCTTTGCAGAAGGTCCGGGTGATATCGCCGAAATAACCGCTGGCGGTGTCGCTGGGAAAGATATCGATGATGATGGTCTGGCCGGCCCGCAAAGGACCGCTGCCCACTTGGTGGGGATCACACCCTTGCTCGCCGCCGGCCACGATGGTGTGCCGGGCCGTGCAATCCCGTTCCACAAGCGCCAGGTGGATCAGCCGCCGCAGCCGCTCCGCCGTCAGCACCTGGTCTTCAAAGTAGAGCGTCTGTTCCCTGACTTGGGCGGCGCCAAGGGTCGAAACCGCCATTTCCATGCCGCGCTCTGCCGCCTGCATGGCCCTGCGGATGGCGTTGATTTCTTCCGGGGTTTTGATCTGGCGCTGGGGAAACAGGGGCGAGGTCGCCACTTCGAGCTGGATGCCCTCCCGGCGCAGGAAATTGGCCGGGTCGAGGGGGAAGTCCGCCGGCACCTTCAAGGTCTTGAGGCCCAGGTCCTGCAGCAGGGCCAGGACCACCTCGCGAAAGCTCGGGTTCTGGTGCCCCTTTTCGCGCAACCGGGCTTCGTAGCGGGCGCTGGGCAGGACCTGGGCCACCGCGGCCTGTTCCCGGGCGCGGTCGAGTTCGAGGTTGCCGACCACGAGGATCTTGTCGGTGGGGGTCCACAGGAAGACGAAGGGATCCGGGGCCCGGAAGTGAGTGGCGTAATAAAGATCGGCACTGCGCTCGCTGTCGCCGATCATGAGCAGCGCGTCAGCGCCGTCGAGTTCTATCACTGGAGTCCTCCAGAATCCTCAAGGCCCTGACCTCGAACCCCTGGTCCTGCCGCCAGAACCAAAACAGGGCTGCCTTGTCCTGTTCGAGACCGGAGATGAAGTGGGCGCACTGCTGCTCCGAGGTGATGCGCTGCTGGTCGATCCCGGTCAGCAGGTCTTGGGGCTTGATGCCCTTGGCGGCCGCTGCGCCGTCGGTCTCGACCGCGGTTACGATGACCGCCTGTTCTTCCTTTTCAAAGCCCAGTTCAGCGGCAATCTCATCGGTAAAACCCATCTCCCGGGCGGTCTCCCGGGTGAGTTCCTTTACGGTCATACCCAGGAGGGAAATCCGCTTCCTGCCCCGGGCCAGGAGCTGGTCTTCTTCGCGTTCGTCCAGAACCACCTCGAGGTGTTGCCGCTCGTCGTCGCGCAGGATCTCGAGGACCAGGCTATCGCCGGGGTTCTTGCTGTAGATAAGGGTCTGGATCTGATTGGGTCGATCCACCTTACGACCATCGACAGCCAGGATCACATCGCCGCGGAGCAGTCCGCCCAGTTCGGCCGGACTCCCCACCAGGGTGCTGGTAATGTACACCCCCCGGGGTCGTTCCAGCTTCAGGTCTTCTTCTGCCATGAGTTCCTGGCTCACTTCCGCCATGGCCACGCCCAGATAGCCGCGCACCACGCGGCCGTGGGTGAAGATATCGTCGATGGCTTCGCGCGCCAAGTTGATGGGCACGGCCAGACCGTAGCCGATGAAAAACCCCGTGCGGGTGGAAATGGCGGTATTGATACCGATCACCTCGCCGCGCAGGTTGAGCAGGGGCCCCCCTGAATTGCCTGGGTTGATCACCGCATTGGTCTGGATGAAACTCTCGATTCTGTATTCTCCCCGCAGGACTGCGGCCTGGCGACCCAGGGCACTGATGATACCGTCGGTCAGGGTGGTGCCCAGGCCCAGGGGGTGGCCAATGGCCAGGACGATTTCGCCGATTTTCAACTCGTCCGAATCGCCCAGGCGGACGACGGGTAGATCCACGCTCTGGATCTTGAGCAGGGCGATGTCGATCAGGGAATCGAAGCCGACGACCTCGGCCTCGAAGACCCGGCGGTCGGAAAGCGTGACCAGGATGGAGTCGGCGTCCTCGATCATGTGGTAGTTGCTCAGGATATATCCATCCGGGCTTATGATGGCGCCCGAGCCGATCCCCTTGAACTCCTCTTCCGGCACCGCAGGGTGGAAGGGGGGCAGCCGCAGCCGGGAAAGATCCCACTGTCGGGTGGTGGTGACCAGCACTACGGCCGGCGAGACCTGCTCGTAAGCGGCGTTGAAGACATTCCCCAGTGCCTCCAGGTAGCGGGTATCGGCAAGCCTTGGCAGAGGCTCTTCCCCAAAGGTGGCCGCCCCGATCCCCGCAAGGCCACCCAGGGCCACGACCAAGGCGAAGAAGACCCTGGTCCGGCGCCGCCGGACCCTGCTGCCGGGATGGGATTTGTACTGAGCACCGTCACAATTGCCGCTTTTGCGGTGGACTCCACACGGGTCGGGTGCGGTGCTAAGTATCGACTTTTCGGATATCATTTGAGGCTGTATTCGTCCAGCTTGCGGTAGAGGGTACGCACCCCGATATCCAGGATTTCAGCCGTTTTTTTGCGGTTGCCTCCGACTAGGTTGAGGGCTTGCTCGATCGCCTCTTTCTCCAGGTCTTTGAGGGTGCGCCCCTGGGCCTCGAGAGGATTTTCTGGTTCTTCGGGAGCGATGGCCACTTCCTCCAGGGGATAGACCGGCGCTGCCGAAGGAGACGCGGGGATCGGCTCCAGGAGTCGTTCCTCCAGCCGACGCCGCAGTTCGGAGACCTCGCGTTTCAGGTCGAGCAGGGCAAAGTAGATGAGTTCGCGCTCGGACTGGTCCGGGGTCTTGTTGGTGGGCACCGGCAAATGGGCGCCCAGCACCGGGGGTCTTTCCAGGTGCGGCAGCAGGTCCCGGGGCTCTATCTGGCCGCGCGGCCCAAGAAAGGCCAGGTGTTTCACCAGGTTGATCAGTTCGCGCACATTGCCAGGCCAGTCGTACTCCTGGAGCAGGTCCATGGCCGCGGCGGAAAATCCCTCGAAGCGCACCTGGCTTTGCTGCCTCAGTTCGTCGACAAAGTGCTGGACCAAAGCCGGGATGTCTTCCGGACGCTGGCGCAGGGGCGGGATGGCCAGTTCCATGCCCTTGAGCCGGTAGTAGAGATCCAGGCGGAACTCCCCCTGGCTCACGGCCTGTTGCAGGTCCTTGTTGCTGGCGGCGATGACGCGGATGTTCACGGGAATGGAGGTATTGCCGCCGACGCGGGTGATTTCGTGGCGCTCCAGGACGCGCAGCAGGCGCACCTGGGCGGTCAGGGCCATTTCGCCGATTTCGTCCAGGAAAACGGTGCCGCCACTGGCCTGCTCGAAGTCCCCCAAACGCCGGGCTTTGGCATCGGTGAAGGCCCCCTTTTCGTGGCCGAAGAGTTCGCTCTCGATCAGGTTTTCGGCAATGGCGCCGCAGTTGACCGGGATGAAGGGGCCGTCCCGGCGAGGACTGTAGTGGTGCAGGGCACTGGCGATATCCTCTTTGCCGACGCCGCTTTCCCCGCTGAGCAGAACCGTCACCGGGGTGGGGGCCACCAGGAGGATCTTCTGCCGCAGTTCGCGCATGGAACGAGCCTGGCCCACCAGGGTGAGACCCTGGAGAAAACGACCCTTCTCCAGCAATTCCTCCACCCGGTCGCGCAGGGCCTCCGGAGCAATCCCGGGATCCAGTATTTCCTCGATGGGTCTGCCGCGGGAGACGCGGTCCCAGACCCCCGGCGAGTTTTGCCCGAACAGCACCAGGGGAAGATCCTCGTACTCGGCCAGGATGCGGGCGCTTTCTTCCAGGGATGGGATCGGCAGATCCAGATCCACAGCCGCCAGCCCTGCCTCTCGATGCAGCAGGGGTCTCAGTAATCCGGCCTCCTCGACCTCGACGATGTGGTGGTCGCCCTCCAGGGCCGTCTTGAGTTTTTCCACCAGACGGGGATCGCGGGTGAGCAGGGGGATGCGAAGTTTTCTGTGCCTCATGGTCGAGTTACACTGTAGTGGATGATTCCCTCCAAGCAGCCCTAGCCCCCCAGTTCCCGGCGCAGTTCAGTGACGCGATCCCGGGCATAAGCGCCGAAGTTGCTGCCGCCTCCCTCCCGTCGGATGATGCGTTCGTACACGCTGATGGCGGTGTCGTATTCTTGCAGAATTTCGTGGCACTGTGCTCTCATGTAGTCTGCGGTGTTGATAAAGGTGGCGGAAGCGTCCGCTCCATAGTAGCTCACGCTGTAGTAGTTGCTTATGGCCTCTCTGTACTTGCCCATTTTCTGATAGGACTGGCCTATGTAGAGGTAGGCTTCCGCCTCTTTGTTGCCCTGGGCCCATTCGAGGACCTTTTCGAGGTGGGCTATGGCCTGAGTGTACTGACCTTTATCCTTCAGAATGGCGCCCAGTTCTATTTTTGCGTCCCGGGCATCGGGATGGTCGGGGAAGTCCCGCAGGAGGCGTTCGATGGTGCGGTGCGCGTCGTCGTGCTCAAAGGCTTTCTGGTAACTATTCACCAGTTGCCAGATGGCCTCTTCCTTGCGCTCCTTCTCTGCCTGGCCATTGACCACGGCCTTGTAGTTGCCGGCCGCGATCAGGTACTGGCCCAGGCCGTAGTAATAGTTCCCCAGGCGCAGGCGAACCTCGGCGACATGGGGACTGTTCGGGTGGTTCTGGACAAACTGGTTCTGGGCTTCCAGGGCGCGGCCGGCGGTCTCCTCGCTGGGTGCGCCCTGGTTCTGCTGCCACAGGGCCAGGGCGGCATGGTAGGCCCCATCGTCGGTCCACTCGCCGCCCTGTTCTTCAAGCTTGAGGAACTTCTTAAACGCCTTTTCGTAGTCCTTCTTGCCCAGATAGTACAACCCTTCTTCGAGCAGGAAGCGCTGGGGCCAGACCGGATCCTTGGCAAAACGCTTGGCAAAAGCAGAGGCGGCCTTGCGGGCCTCCTCGAGGCGTTGCAGGCGAAAAAGCGCCAGCACGGCCCGGCCGTGGGTCTGCGGCTCGGCGGTGGTGGCCAGCAAGGGCAAATAGGTCTGGTAGGCGCGGTCGTAGCGCTCCAGCGCAAAGAGCAGGTGCCCGGCCTGTTGGGCGGCCCGGGAAACCAATGGACTGGCGCCAAACTTGTCCCGCACCTGCAGGAACCGGCGGATGGCCTCTTCTTCCCGGCCCAGGGTGTCCAGGAGGACCGCCTGGTTGAAGTAGAGGGTGTCCAGGCCCGCCGCCTGCGCATGATGGGCCACCACCTGTCCGTACAGCTGCAGGGCCGCTTCGAATTCGCCGTGGCGGTGGTAGGATCTGGCCAGGCGGCGCTGGACGCGGCCGTCCGCATCCTCGACTTCCTGTCCTCCGAGCCACTGCCGGTAGAGGGCGATGGCCGCAGGGTAGTCTTCGAGCCGGTAGTGGGTGTCGGCCAGCTGTAGCTGGACGGCCCGGTGTTGCGGGAAGGCAGGATGGGTCAGGAGCAGTTCCTGAAAACGCGAAGCAGCGGCGCGCAACTCGCCCTGCTGGAGCAGGAGCTGGCCCAGTTGAAAAAGGACCTGAGCCGAGAGCGGGCTGCCAGGGTAGTCGCGGAGGATCCGCCTCAGCGAGTCGGCCGCCGCCCGGTATTCGCCTTTGTGACGGTAGCACAGACCCAACCCGAAGAGGGCCTGGACGGAAAGCGGACTTTGGGGTACCTGCTGGCGCAAGCGGCGGTAGGTCCGCATGGCAGTGTCGAGTTCGGCCGCCCGGGTCGCGCCCAGGTGGCGCCGGGCGTCGGCCAGGCGCAACAGGGCCAGGTCCCGGTGCGGGTTGTCGTCCCCGGAATGGTTGGCGAGAAAAAGGGCAAATCCTTCTTTGAGGAGGAGGTGGCGCAGCGAGTCGGGGGCGGCCTCGGCCTCGATTTCGACGAGGCGGATCTGGGCCATCTGCGACCATTCGTCCACCTCCTCGGCCGCCGCCAGGATGCGGTGCTCCCGCAACGCCATCTGCCGCAGCGAGTCGGTCTGCTCGGGGTGGCCTTCGAGCTGCCGCTTGCGCGTCAGTTTGTAGAGGCTTTCCGCCAGGTAGAACTGGGCTTTGGGAAGGTAGGGCCGGTCGGGGTACGAGGCCACGTAGATTTCGAAGAGGCGGGTCGAGTTTTCGATATCGTGATGCTCGTACAGGGCCTGGGCCAGGTCCAGCAGGATGATTTCGCGCGGGGTGCCGCTGAGTTCGTCGAGTTGGGCCTGCTGGTACACGCGGTTCAAGCTGGCCGCGTCCATCACGGTGAAGTGGTTGAGGTACTCGACCCGGTCGCGGGCCTGCCGGGTCTGGAGATGGGCGGGGAACCTTTCCAGGAATACCCTGTACTCGCGCAGGGCCGCCTGGGGCTGGTCGCTTTGTTCAAGGGTCGCGGCCAGGCCGCACTGGGCGGCTGCGGCTATGGGCATTGGGCCGTCCGCCAATTCCCGCAAGATGGGGATGGCCTGTTCGTAGTAGCCGATCTGGGCGTAGATCCGGGCCAGGGAGCGTTTTACCTGGTCCAGGTCCGGGGCTTCGGGGACGGCTCGCAGGTAGGTGCTGTACCAGGTGATGGCCCCGTTGTAGTCCCCGCGGCGCTGGTAGAGCGCGCCCAGCTCGCGGAAACTGTCCGTGGCTTCAGGCGTGTCCGGGCGGGTTTGAATGAGGCGCTGAAACAGGTCGAAGGCCGCCGTGAACTCGCCTGTCTGGCCGTAGGCAACGGCCAGCCCGAGCCGAACCCGCCCTCCGTCGGGATGATCCGGCGGCACTGCTTTCAAGAGGGCCTGATAGTGGCCCAGGGCGGGTTGGATCTGGCCACTCTGCCGCAGGGCATCGGCCAGTCCGAGCCGGGCGCGCAGCTTCAGGTCGGGGTCTTTGATGCGCTGGTGCGCGATCTGAAAGGCATCCCCGGCCTGGCTGAACCGCCGCAGGTTGTAAAGATGGGAAGCCAGTTCCAGGTCGGCGCTGTCCGCCTGGGCCGAAGAACCAAAGTGCTGATGCAGGCGGGCGAACTTTTTCCTGGCCTGCTCCACGCGGCCCAGAAACAGGTTGATACCACCGCTCAGGAGCAAGGCGCTGGGGGCTTCGGGGGCTGCGGCGCCGGCCGCGCCAATGTCTTCGAGGAGCGCCTGAGCCACTTCGGGCGCACCCCTGGCAAAGTAGAGCTCGGCCAGGCGGTAACGGGCCGGATGGACCTGCGGCTTGTCGCTGTACTCGGCGATGATTTTGCCGTA
Organism: Candidatus Latescibacterota bacterium; assembly: GCA_965219385.1. GTDB lineage: Bacteria > Latescibacterota > UBA2968 > UBA8231 > UBA8231 > CBDCNM01. The sequence goes on from CBDCNM010000002.1 coordinate 1,841,109, forward strand.
TAGCCGGGCGGCTTGCTCGGGTTTTTCCGCATAGGTATAATTGGTGCCGGCGGCGAGCAGGGCCTGGGCGGCGAATCCGCTGGCGGAAAAGAGGCTCTGGATCTCTTCGTAGGCGCGGGCCGCATCCAGGTAGCGTTTTTCCAGGTTCAGACAGGCGGCCCGTTCCTGGCGCGCCTCGGCCGTGCTCAGGTGCTCGGGGTGTTCCTGATAGAAGGATTTGTAGGCCTTGATCGCCAGGTCGCAACGCTGGCTGTTCTTGTAGGCGCGGGCCAGCAAGAGGCGGGCATCGGCCAGCAGGTCGCTGGCTGGGTGGTTGCGGATAAACTCGGCGAATAAACCGCTGGCGGTGGCGTAATCCGTGTCGCGGTAGAGGTTTCTGGCGCGTTTGAAGGCGTCTTCCTCGCTGTCCTGGGCCCGGACAGAGCCACACAGACACAGGGCAAGGGTCGCGCAGACGCTGAGAGTCCATGCCAGAATCCCCGCCTGACACCTGGCCGGGTGGGGGGGGCTGAATGGCGAACGCGGCAGCATCAAAGGTCTGGATTCAAAGTGGCAAAATACCCATAAGTGCATGATATTAAGTAAGAATGTATACCTTATAGATATATGGTATCCAGAGGAAGAGGTCAAGCCCTATGGATGTAGACCTGCTGGTGGAAAGAGCCTGGAGCAAAATCAATCTGGGGCTGAAGGTGCTGGGGCAGCGAGAGGATGGCTACCACGACATCCGCAGCATTGTCCAGAGCGTGGATCTGGCGGATACCCTCTACTTTCGCCCGGCGGCTACAACCTACCTCACCTGCTCGGACCCGACCCTGTCCACCGGGGCGGACAACCTGGTTCTGCGGGCCGTGGAGTTGTTCAACGCCCGGCTGGGGCAAGCTCCTCGAGACCTGCACATCCACCTGGAGAAGAAGATCCCGGTAGGGGCCGGACTGGGCGGAGGGAGTGCGGACGCCGCGGCGGTGTTGCGCGCCCTGAATTCGATGTATGGGAAGCCTTTCGCCGCGGCACAGCTTGGCGCCATGGCCGCCCGCCTGGGCTCGGATGTCCCCTTTCAGGTCCTCGGCGGCACTGCCCTGATGAGCGGCCGGGGCGAACGCCTCGAACCACTGGAGTGGAAGGGGGAGGTATTCTACGTCCTGGGACACCCCGAGGTGGAGGTGAGTTCCGCCTGGGCGTACCAGCACGTCGAGGTGGGCTTGACACCCGCTTCTCCCTATCTTAAATTTATTGATTCGCTAAGCGTAAGCGGCGGGTGCGTTGACCACAAAGCCCTTTTCCGCGTCCTGGAAAATGATTTTCAAGACCTGGTTGAACGCGCCTATCCCATCGTCGCACAATTGGGTGTCTACCTCGAATCGACAGGTCTTCAGGCCTGCTCCATGTCGGGTAGCGGCTCGACTGTATATGGTATTTTCGACGACCGGAACGCCGCTTATCAGGCCCAACAAGGGCTGCAAGCGAGGGGTTGCCGGTCATTTCTTTGTGCGCCAGTTTCTCCGGGGGTGGACAGATAGAATTCCTGGTTGCCCGGTCGTTCAATTGGTAGGACAACGGATTTTGGGTCCGTCTATCAAGGTTCGAATCCTTGCCGGGCAGCCATTTTTTTGTGGAGACGCTTCTTATGTCAGAGGTTGTTGCGGAAGAGGTTACAACAGAAGAAGGCCCGCCCGAAGAGGTCTTATCGGGCCCCAAGACGATCGCCCTGCAGCTGCGCATGCGGGAAGAGATTCTCCTGCGCCTGTTGCCGCGAGACGAGCATGGCAAGGGGCCGGTAGGCCGCCTGCGCCGGGAGATGGGGATGCTGCCGGGGGTCTTGTATGGACACCAGCAGGAGCCTCTCTCTTTCAAGGTGGAGGCCCTGTTGCTTGAGCGGCTTTTGAGCAAGGGCGCCCAGAACGCCACTTTCATGGTCGAGATCGAAGGTGCGGACCAGGAGGTCCAGCGCGCCGTGGTGCGCGAAATCCAGTACCACAAGGTCCGGGGAGATATCCTGCACGTGGACCTGCTGCGCATAAATCCCGAAGAGAAACTGCGGGTCAGCGTACCGCTGATTGCGCAGGGCATCCCGGCCGGGGTGCGCACCGGCGGCGCTCTCCAGCAGTCGCTTGCGGCCATCGAGGTGGAGTGTGTGGCCAGCGAGCTGCCCAGCGGCATCGAGATTGATGTATCCCCGCTCGAGGTGGGCGACAGCGTCCACGTGAGGGACCTGCTGGAGCAGGAAAGCCGCATCCTGGCCGATCCCGAGCGCACCGTCTGCACGGTGCTGGCGCCGCGGCTCATTGAGGAAGCCGCCGAGGGCGAGGAAGTTGCCGAAGGCGAGGAAGTTGCCGAAGGCGAGGAAGTTGCCGAAGGCGAGGAAGCCGCCGAGGGCAGCGCCGAAGAATAGGCCGCCGGGGCGGAGCGTTTTGCACCTTGTCGTCGGGCTGGGGAATCCCGGCTCCCGCTATGCCTCGACGCGCCACAACATTGGTTTCATGGTGGTAGATCGCCTGGCGCAGGAGGGCCGCAGGGCGTGGAGCTCCGACCAGGAGACCCGCAGCCAACTGGCCCTGGTCGAGTTGGCCGGGAGCGAGGCGCTCCTGGTCAAGCCCCAGACCTATATGAACAACAGCGGGGAGGCCATCCGGGCCCTGCACCTGCGGCTGGGCTTTGAGCCGGGCGAAATCCTGGTAGTGATGGATGATTTTCTCCTGGATTTCGGGTGCTTGCGCTTGCGCCGCAAGGGCAGTGACGGAGGGCACAACGGACTGGCCTCGGTGATCGAAAAGATGCGCTCCCAGGACATCCCGCGACTGCGGATGGGGCTAGGGAGTCCAGCGCCAGGGCAGGATTCCATTGACTACGTGCTGGCCCCCTTCGGAGAGGACGAAGCCGTGGAAGAACTGGTCGAACGGGGTTGTCGGGCGGTGGAGTCCTTCGTGGAAGAAGGCATTGACACGGCCATGAACCGCTTTAACAGTTGTTGAAATTTTCACCCAAGGGGGGTTATGGATACCTGGACCACAGTGGCGCCCATACTGGGCATAATCGGCTTGCTCTTTGCTTTTTTTATTTACCTGTTCATTAAAAAGCATTCCTCCGGCTCCCAGCAGATGGTCGATATTTCCGAGGCGATCCACGAAGGGGCCATGGCGTTTCTCAAGCGGGAGTACTCCATCCTGCTGATCTTCATTGCCATCGTCTTTGTGCTGCTCTTCGTCGTCCTGGAGGATCCGCGCACGTCCTATGCCTTTCTGGTGGGCGCCGCCTGTTCGATTCTGGCGGGTTTCACCGGCATGAAAGCGGCGACCCGGGCCAATGTGCGCACGGCCCAGGCCGCCAACCAGGAGGGCCAGGGACCGGCCCTGAACCTGGCTTTTATGGGCGGCTCCGTCATGGGTCTGGCCGTGGCCAGTCTCGGTTTGCTGGGTGTGGGAACCCTTGGTCAGGTGTTTGGTGTGTGGGAGGACATCGATAATGCCGCGGTCATCAACGGTTTTGCCATGGGCGCCAGTTCCATCGCCCTTTTCGCCCGCGTGGGCGGCGGCATCTTCACCAAGACGGCGGATGTGGGGGCGGACCTGGTGGGCAAGGTGGAGGCCGGCATTCCCGAGGACGATCCGCGCAATCCCGCGGTGATTGCCGACAATGTCGGCGACAACGTCGGCGACGTGGCGGGCATGGGCGCGGATATCTTCGAGTCCTACGTGGGTTCGGTCATTGCCACCATCGCCATCGCCGCTACCGCGTCGGTCGCCCTGATCGGCAACCTGGCGCCGGCTATCGGGGATCCAACCCAGGCCAGGATGGCGGCCATGGGCTACCCGTTGATGGTGATCATGATCGGCCTGGTAGCCTCGTTGATCGGGGTGCTGGCGGTGCGCGTGCTGCAAAACATCAACCCGGGCTCGGCGCTGCGCTATTCCACCTTCATCGCCGCGGGCCTGCTGCTGCTCGCGGCCTATTTTCTCACCCAGTCCATGCAGCTCTCCCCCGGTGTTTTCTGGGCCATGCTCTCCGGCTGTCTGGCCGGGATTCTGATTGGTCTGCTGACCGAGTACTACACCGGCGGCAAGCCGATCCGCGACATTGCCGAGGCCTCCAAGACCGGTTCGGCGACCAATATCATCACCGGCTTGGCCGTGGGCATGGAGAGCACGGCCCTGCCGGTCCTGGGCATCGTCGTCTCCATCGGGCTGGCTTATTACTTTGCCGGTCTTTACGGCATCGGCATCGCCGCGGTGGGCATGCTCGCCACCGTGGGCATCACCATGTCCGTGGACGCCTACGGCCCCATCGCCGACAATGCCGGCGGCATCACCGAGATGGCCGGCCTGGGAGATGATACCCGCAAGATCACCGACGGGCTGGATTCCCTGGGCAATACCACGGCGGCTATCGGCAAGGGATTTGCCATTGGCTCGGCCGCCCTGACTGCCCTGGCCCTGTTCTCGGCTTATACCTCCGCGGTAAAAGAGTTCAGCGGCAAGGCCATCGTCATCGACGTGACCAGTCCCAACGTGGTCATCGGGCTCTTCATCGGGGCCGTCATTCCCTACCTGGTAGCGGCCATGACCATGACGGCCGTAGGGCGGGTGGCCTTCAAGATGGTCGAAGAGGTGCGCCGGCAGTTCAGGGATATCCCGGGTCTGATGGAGGGCACGGGCAAGCCGGATACCCGCCGGTGCGTGGATATCAGCACCGGCGGAGCGCTCAGGGAGATGATCCTGCCGGGTCTGGTGGCCGTGATCGCGCCGGTCGTGGTCGGCTTTATCCTGGGGCCGGTGGCCCTGGGCGGCATGCTGGCCGGAGCCACGGTGAGCGGGGTGTTGCTGGCCCTGATGATGTCCAATGGCGGGGGCGCCTGGGACAATGCCAAGAAGTGGATCGAGGAGGGCAATCTGGGAGGCAAGGGCTCCGAGACCCACAAAGCCGCCGTGGTGGGCGACACCGTGGGAGACCCATTCAAGGATACCTCGGGGCCGTCGATGAACATCCTCATCAAGCTGATGTCCGTGGTGTCCCTGGTACTGGCGCCGCTTTTCGTCCAATACGGCCTGAAACTGTTCTAGGCTACACACAGAGAAAGCAAAGATATGAAGAACTACGAACTGGCCTGCATCCTCGATCCTCAGCTCGGCGGTACCAGCCTTGAAGAGGTGATCGAAAACTACGAGAACCACCTCAGGGCCAACGGCGCCGAGATAAGCCACATAGATCGCTGGGGCCTGCGCAAACTGGCCTACTCCTCGGTGGGTTTGAAAAAACGCCGGCAGGGCTACTACGTACTCTTTCAGTTCGCGGCCGAGCCGGCTCTGCTCCCGCCCCTCGAGCAACGCCTGAAGCTGGACGAGGGGGTCCTCCGCTTTATGGTCATCTCGGTCCAGGGCGAGTTTTTGCGGGTGCCGCAACTGGCGCCCGACAGCGAGATTCTGCGCGAGAGCCGGCCCCCGCGCGAAGCCGAGATCTCCCGGCCTCCCGCTCCTGAAAGGCAGCAAGAGACCGCCGAGGAACCCACCAAGGAGGAAGAGGGTGAAAAAGGCCCTGAGCAGGTCGAGGACGCAGAGACGCCGCAAGAAGCCGAAGCAGCCCGCTAGTTTTCCTCCCGTCCGAGTCCCGGCCGCACAGGTGCTTGTCGGATGTTGCTGTTAGTGGGAATTGGGTTGGCCGCGGTCGCGTTGTTGGCCTGGCTGCTGGTGGGGGCCGGGCTGGCCGCCGCCGCGCTGCTGGCCTGCAGGAAACACGGCGCGCGGCGCGCGCTGCTCTGGACGGTTCTGGCTGCGCTGGGCATCACCTGGTTGTTCGACCAGATTCTGGGGATCGCTCCCCTCGTGGGGCTCATCCTCGGGTTTCAGGTGGAACGCCGACAAGGCTACGGTCGGATCCTGGCCGCCGCTGCCCTGCCCGTGGTCGTGCAGGCCCTGCTGCTCCTGGCGGCGCACGAAACCCTGCCGCGCGAGGAGTTGATGGCGCGGGTGCTGGAACAGCAGGCCCAGCTGGAGCGCATGGGTTGGCCGCTGGAAGGTGGAGCAAAGGCCTTGCAGGAGACCGTGTTTTTCCTGGTGCGTTTGCTGCCCGGCACTGTGTTTGTGTTCATGATGCTTACTGCTGTCGTGGCCTACCGGCTGGGTCAGATCGCGGCCGGCCGCTTTCAGGTGGCGCTGCCAGCGGCCCTGCCTTTCAGGTTGTGGCGGCCCTGGAGCCAGATGATCTGGGTGCTGATCGCCGGACTGGCTCTAAAGCTACTGGGCAGCGGCAGGGCAGAGGACCTGGGTCTCAACCTGATGATGGTGATGGGGGTCCTCTACGCGGTCCAGGGTCTGGCTGTCGTGCGTTTTTACGCGGGGCGTCTGGGCATATCCCCGCTGCTGGAGCTTGTTTTCTATCTGGTTTTGATCGGTTCGGGGGGCGCTGTGTTTTTCTTTCCATGTCTGGGTCTGCTGGACACTTGGTTCGACTGGCGGCGGCTTGAGTCCGTGGCCGATCAGCCCCCCGCCGGGGGAGGGGAGACGGGGTGATTGGGCAGGAGATTCTCGCGAGTTTTTTACCAGGAGGACTTATATAATTGAAAGTAATTTTGCTGAAAGACATAGAGCATTTGGGACAGGCCGGAGAGGTGGTACAGGTAGCCGATGGTTTGGGGCGCAACTTTCTCATTCCCCAACGACAGGCCCTGGTGGCCACGGACGCCAACAGGGCCCAGTTCGAGTCCTGGCGCAAGCAGCACGTAGCCGCGGCCGAAAAAGAGCTGCGAGCGGCTGAGATCCTGGCTAAAACGCTCAAAAAGGATTCGCTCACGGCCATGGTGCGGGTTGGCGAAGAGGATCGTCTCTTCGGTTCGGTGACAGCGCAGAATATCGCCGACTTGCTGGCGGAGAAGAACTACGAGATTGATCGCCGCGCCCTCGAACTGGAGGAACCCATTCGCGCCCTCGGCGTATACAATATCGAGGTTCGCCTGCATCCCCAGGTCAAGGCCACGGTTAAGCTCTGGGTGGTCAAAGAGTAAAAAGTCGGAGAAAACCATGCCGTTGAGAGGGGTGCTGTTCGTCCTGACCTGCGCACTGGCGACGGGATGTGCCCCCGAGAGGCAACCAGGCCCCTTTGAGCTGACCGAAGAAAAGGTGTGGAAGGTCGTCAACCGCAATCACCGGGGCGGCGACGGCATCTACCTGCAGGCGGCCTTCCACACCTTTGCCTACGAGATCGTCAAGGCCTATGCAACGGCCGAAGAGCAGGACCTGGATCAGGGGCAGCTGGAGAGCCGCCTCAAGGAGCTGATCTATCGGCACGCCATCAGCGACTACCCGGCCCAGGACGGCACCGACATCAACAGTCTGTACATCCAGTACCTGATCTATGTAAACCCCTCCTTTGATCCGGCCAACCCCCTGCAGAAAAAGGTCTTCGACAACTGGACGGCCCAGTACGTGCGCCAGGTACTGGACAAGGTCTACGACCGCAACTTCCCCATGCTGCGGAACTACTACGACGAGCGCTGGGGCACGACTCTGTACAGCCGCTTGATCTTCTTCGTTTATCTGGACAATACCGATTCATACCTGCAGCCCCGCATTGACGATATCGGCGAGCACACCTTCCTGGTGGACGATCTGGGAAACCGCTACAGCTCCAGTGGCATGGCCGGCCCCTACCCGTACGAGTCCAATCGTCCCAGGGAGACCCACCTGAAGGACAAGCTGGTGTACCCGGTTTTTTTCCCGAACCGCCAGGCCGACCACAAGACCCCGATCATCACCCCGCAATCCAGGTACATACAACTGGAGATAGAAGGTCTGGGGGGGGAAAAGGTGCGGAATCTGCGCTGGAATTTGCCGCTGCAATACCCCGAGATGCCCTCGCGCCGCCTGCCTTCGGCGGCCGAGAAAGCGGCTCTATCCAGCGAAAGGTAGCTAGGGCGGCTATGTTTGTGACCTAGGAGACTCGATATGTTGACCCAGGAACAAGTGAATCATTTCGAAACCTTTGGCTTTCTGATCCTCAGGCAGGCTTTCGGCCCGGCGGAAATGGAGCAAATCACCGGTGCGGCCAACCAGCTCTGGGCTGGGGAACTGCGGCGCAACCCCGGTGCCACCGATCTGGCCATGGCCCCCTTTATCGAGCTTAGGTCTTCGCTGGCCTGGCTGGCGGAGGACGACCGCCTCTACACGGCCATGGAACAACTTCTGGGCAGCAGCTTCATCTGGTCCGGGTCGGAGGGCCAAAACGGCATCCGCCCCGAACCGGCGCACGACTGGCACGCCGACCGCCCCACGACGCGGGAGCTGGACTATCTTCGCATCAAGATCATGCTCTACCTGTCGCCTATGAAAAAAGAAGAGGGTGCGCTGCGGGTCATTCCCGGCTCCCACCGCGATCCCCTGCACACCCAGCTACACCCATTTCAGGCCGTGCACGGCCAAACAAACCCGACCTTCTTCGACCTGCCCGGCTCCGAGGTGCCCTGTTACGCCCTGGAGACGCATCCGGGAGACGCCGCCGTGTTCAGCCAGAGCCTTTTCCACGGCGTCTACGACAAGGTGCCAGATCGGCGCTACATCGCGCTGAAATACGCTGCCCGCCCGACCACGGACGCCCATTTGGCCTCCCTGTATCACTACTCCCCCTATGCCTTCAAGCCACACGGTTCGTTCGTCGATAGCGACAGACCACGCATTCAGAGTATGGTCGACAACCTCGTCCAGCTGGGTGACAGGGCCGCCCGCCTGGTACCGGAGTATTACCCTGTCAACCCCTGAACATGGACTCGTCGATCCAGCCGGGCTTGTAGTGGCGCGGCGACCAGTCCTCCGGAACGCTGTCCGGCGCCACGAAAGAGCCGCCCTTTTCCAGGTGGGAGTAGTACCCGGCCAGGAAGATCTGGACCTTCTTGCGGATGATGTCGAAGGATTGGAACGGCTCCCCCTGAAAGCTTTTCTGCATCGCCAGAAGCTGAGGCGCAAAGAAGTGGTAGAGGGTTTCTCCAGGGTCCGGGCTGCGGGTCATTTCGACGGCGTCGATCCCCTTGTCGCCGACGACATGGAGAGAGAGATAGGGCGTCTCCTGGTTGGCGTGGAGGGTGGCCAGAAACGGGGGCTGGTCGTCCCCGCCCCTGAATAGAAGGGTGTCCTGGAGGTAGGTGCAATCGCGCTCGTCGTCGGTCAGCAGAGATACCTGGTCCACCTCGTAGCCGAGCACCCGCAGGAGGAAGAACGGAAGGTGAAAGTGGCCCGGGTACTCCTTGCTGTTGCACACCCCGTAGACCGATTGGATCACCCCGATACTGGACAGCCGGTCCTTCAGGATAGAGGCCTGGATGAAGTGCTCGAACACGTTGGTGGCCATGATCGGTGTGTGGCGTTTGGCGGCCAGGTCCAGGAGGGCGTCGAGGTCGCGCAGACGATAAGAGAAGGGGCGGCTCAGGTAGGTCGGCACGCCCGCCTCCACATAGGGTCTGGCCAGCAAATGCTGCCAGGGGACCTCGTAGAAGCCGCCCAAGGCGATGGCGTCGACCTGGCCGAGCATGCCGTCGTAGTGCTCGACCACCTCGCAGCCGTAGTGGTCGGCGAATCCGGCGGCCAGCTGCGGATTGACGTCCCAGCAGTGGGTTACCTCCAGGTGCAGGAGCGGCGAGCCGAAGGGTCCCTGCTCTGAGAGGGCTTCGGCCCATATGCCCCAGAAGGAGTACTCGCCCACACTGAGTGCTCCCAGGCGGATTTTCTTGTTTTCGGCCATTGGCTCTCCTTTTGTGAAAGACGGGGGTTTTACCCGGCGGAAATAACAACCTCTGCAAGTTCCAGAGGACAAATAAGGTCTCTTTCCGGCCTGAATGTCAAGCAATGCGCGCACCTTCGAGGTCTGGCCCGCGTAGCCGCTTTCTACGTAAGTCTGTTGCCCACCAGCCCCCCCAAAGCTATATTTGCGGCTGTACGAAGCCAGGCGCCCCGGCATTGTTACTGTCATTTTTACAATTTCGAGTCGTATTCATGCGTAGCACTGCTGAGTGATTTCCTATTGGAGTGATTATGTCGGACGACGTTGGATTTCTTTCGGATCTCCTGTCTCGACCATGGTCGTCGAATGGGAAGGATGGCCTGCGGCCGGCGGGTCTGTTTGTCGGCAAGGGGGCGCATGCGGTCGAGGTCGCCGTTGCCAAGACGTCCCATGCACCGGCCCGCGCGACCTTGGTGGCAAGCTGGAAGGCGCGAAAAGGGCAGCGGGCGGCACCGGTGCTCCTGGTTGTCCTGCGTTTGGGGAAAGCGGCACTGTGCGGTGCATCGGGAGAGTCGCCGCCGGTCTATACGGACCTGGATGTGGGACAGGTCGAACGCCTTTGCCGCGAGGTGCTCGCTCAGCCTGACCGGCACGCGGCGCTTCGGCTTCTGTCCCAAGCCCTGCCGTCGCTGGAAACGGCGCTACCCGGTCTCAACAATGAGGGGTTGCTCGCGCTTCACGAACTGGAGCGGGGCGTACCGGGGCGACCGGACTGGGCCAAGGCGAGACGCAAGGCAGCAGGGGTGCTGAGCAAGCGCGACGGCGAACTCTTGAGTGGACTGGGTTTCTCCGTCGAGCCTCTCGACAACCTGACCAGCCTCTTGCGCAGCGGCGAGCGCCGCACCGCCCTCGCGGTCATGCTGCGCGAAAGCGAGTCGGCGGAGGCTGGGTCTGCCCGTTTCAACAGCCTGTCGCCGATCAGCTACGCGCTCAAGAAGGCCGACGATGAGAACCTTCCCTGGGTCGTTCTGACACAGGGTAGCCGGCTTCGCCTCTATGCGACCGATGTCGATGCCGGGGTGGGCCGGCGCGGGCGCACCGAGACCTATATCGAGTGCCAGCCTTCGCTGCTTGCCGAAGAGCATACACCCTATCTCTGGCTGCTCTACTCCGCCGAAGCCCTGGCGCCGGACGGCAGCTTACGGCAGGTCATAGAGGGATCGCAGCGTTTTGCCGGCGACCTCGCCGAGCGCTTGCGGGAACGGATTTACGACCATGTGGTCCCCGAACTCGCGCGGGGTATTGCCGAGGCGCGCGGCATCGATCAACCGCGGCCCCAGGACCTCGCCCGCACCTACGAAATGGCGCTGACCGTCCTGTTCCGGCTGCTGTTCATCGCCTATGCAGAGGATCGCGATCTCCTGCCCTACCGGTTCAACGACGCCTACCGGCGCCGCTCCTTGAAGCAGAAGGCGCAGGAACTGGCGGCTGCTGTCGCCAAAGAAACGCCGGTCGCCGAAGGAAATGCTCACTGGCAAGAGACCGCGCTGCTGTGGCAGGCGGTGGCCCTGGGCAATGCCGGATGGGGTGTTCCTGCCTACGACGGCGGTCTATTCGAAAGCGATGATGCGGTGTCGCAGGCGGGCGCTGAATTGGCCGCCATCACCCTGCCGAACGAATGCTTCGAGACAGCGCTCCGCCACCTCCTGGTTATCGAGACCCCGGAAGGGGTGCCCGGGCCTGTCGATTTCCGTTCGCTTGGGGTGCGCGAGTTCGGCACCATCTACGAGGGCCTGCTGGAATCGGAGCTGGCGGTGGCCGAGTCCGACCTTGTCCTCAAGAAGCAGAAGGGGGAACTCGTGTACGCGCCGGCGCGGAAGGGAGAGGACCCAAGCGTACATGCCGGCGAGACGTATCTGCACAACCGGTCCGGCGCGCGCAAGTCGTCGGGCAGCTACTATACCAAGCCGTTCGCGGTAGAACACCTGTTGAATGGCGCACTGGAGCCGGCCCTGCGCGACCACTTCGAGCGCCTCGACGACCTCGATGATACGGACGCCGCCGGGGCCTTCTTCGACTTCCGGGTGGCCGATATCGCCATGGGTTCCGGCCATTTCCTCATAGGAGCTATCGACCACATCGAAAAACGCATGGCCGACTATCTGACGGCGCGGAATCTGCCGGGCGTGCGCCGGGAACTGGCGAATCTTCGCGCCGCCGCCTCGGAGGAATTGGGAGATCTTGGGGAGAACACCACGATTGAGGACGGCCAGCTGTTGCGCCGCCTGATCGCCCGGCGCTGCATTTACGGTGTCGATCTCAACGACCTGTCGGTTCAGCTCGCCCGTCTTGCGGTCTGGATTCACACCTTCGTGCCCGGCCTGCCGCTCTCCTTTCTGGATCACAATCTGGTTCACGGCAACTCCCTGGTCGGCGTCGGCTCCCTCGACGAGATCAAGGAGGAATTCGAGAAACGCTCCCTACCGCTCTTTCCCGTTGATGCACAGAGCCTGCTCGGCCAGGCGGCTGCCCCGCTGAGGAGACTCGCCAATATCAACGATGCGTTATCAACGATGCGTCCTTGCAGGACATCGCGGCTGCCCGCGAGGCAGCGCGAGAGGCCCGCGAGGCGATCCGGAGCACCGAAGCGCTCTGCGATCTGATCGCGGCCCAGCCGATCTCCGAGGACCTGAAGGTGACCCAATTCCCCTTTGAGGATTGGGAACGGCTTGCGGATAAGGCGGATGAATCGGAGGCGGTACAGGTCGCGCGGCAGGATCTGGGCAGCCTCCAGGCGCTTCACTTCCCGGTTACCTTCCCGGAGGTGTTTCTCCGCGAACGGCCGGGATTCGACCTGATCATCGGCAACCCGCCGTGGCAGGAAACAAAAGCAGAAGAAAGGTCCTTTTGGACCCGCCATTTCCCAGGCTTGCGTTCCCTACCACAACGCCAGCAGGAATCGGAAAAGGAGCGGCTGAGGCAAGAGCGCCCTGATCTGTTTTTGATTTATATGGAGGAGTTGTCGGAGTCTGAAAGAATGCGCTTGGCGCTGGTGGGCGGTGCTTTTCCCGGCATGGGAACGGGTGACCCCGATCTTTACAAGGCGTTCTGCTGGCGGTTCTGGCGGCTTACCGGTCAGGACGTCGGACGTATTGGCGTCGTATTGCCTCGCAGTGCGCTCGCCGCCAAGGGTTCGACCGATTTCCGGCAGACGATATTCGACGATGCGGAACGGGTGGATGTGACGATGTTGGTCAACAATCGCCGTTGGGTGTTCCCGGAAGTGCATCCTCAATATTCCATCGGTCTCGTATGCGTGAAGCAGGGTACGCCGGAAGAAGAGTCGATCTATTTGCGAGGTCCCTACGCGACGCGGCCCAGTTTCGATGCGGGGATTGTCAAGGAACCGGCGGCGTTCTACAACGCAGATGTCCGCGCATGGAACGACAGCGCCTCGCTGCCGTTGCTGCCGAACGAGGAATCGGTCGAAGTATTCGCGCAACTCCGCAAGGCGCCCCGGCTCGACTTGAACTCGGCCAGGCAGTGGCGGGCGCGACCGGATGCTGAACTTCACGCCACCGCTCAAAAGAACCTGATGGATCTCGCAAGCGAAGAGTGCCCCGACGGGTTCTGGCCGGTCTACAAGGGGGAGTCCTTCGATTTGTGGACCCCGGATACCGGCACCTACTATGCCTGGGCGGACCCGGAACCGGCGCTCAAGTGGATTCAGTCCAAGCGTCTGAAGGCGGGAAAGAGCAGCCGCGATAGCGCCCACGGGGAGTTCTTGCCTCAGCATTTGCGGAACCCCAAGACCCTGCCGTGCTTCGCGCCGAGGGTAGCGTTCCGGGACGTGACAAATCGCACTAATCAGCGAACAGTCATAGCATGCCTCGTGCCACCTGAGGTGTTCATCACTAACAAGGGGCCGTACTTTCTCTGGCCACGCGGCGAGGAGAAAGACCAAGCGTTCTTGCTCGGTGCTTTGTCCTCCATACCGCTCGATTGGTATGCCAGGCGTTTCGTCGAAATCAACCTCAACTTTTTCATTCTCAACCCTTTTCCAATTCCACGTCCCGCCCGGGACAGCGCACTTTGGCAGCGTGCGGTACAACTTGCCGGTCGTCTTGCCTGCCCCGACAAGCGTTTTTCGGTCTGGGCGGAAGCGGTAGGTGTCGAGTGCGGTCCCCTTGCCGCCGATGAGAAGGAGGACATGATCCACGAACTCGATGCCGTGGTCGCCCATCTCTACGGCCTGAGCGAGTCTCAGGTCGTCCATATCTTCCAGACCTTTCACGAAGGCTGGGACTATCAGGAGCGCCTCGACGGCGTACGCCGCCACTTCCGGGCCTGGAGGAGTCGTCGATGACTCTGTATGTCGATGTGAAACCGGAGCTCTTGCGCTGGGCGCGCGAGCGGGCGGGTATCGACTCGGACGCGTTGGTGAAGCGTTTTCCCAAGTACCGCGAGTGGGAGAGCGGGGAAAAACAGCCAACGTTCAAGCAGCTTGAGAAACTTGCCAAAGTCACCCACGCGCCAATCGGCTCCTTTTTCCTTTCGGAGCCGCTGCACGAACCGGTCCCGATACCTGACTTGCGTACTGTGGACAATCAGTTTGTCGAACGGCCCAGCGTCGACCTCCTCGACACCGTGTATCTCTGCCAGCAACGCCAGGACTGGTACCGGGACTTTGCCCGCATGGAAGGTGAGGATCCGCTGCCGTTCGTCGGCTCGGCTACACCCGCGAGCGATGTCGAGTCCACCGCAACGAGGATAAGAGCGGCGCTTGGTTTCGATCTCGAGGAACGCCGCACACTGCGCACCTGGACCGGGGCGCTGCGGCGCTTCGTCGAGCGGGCCGATGCTCTCGGCGTGCTGGTGATGACGAGCGGCATCGTCGGCAACAACACCCGCCGCAAGCTCGACCCGGACGAGTTCCGCGGCTTTGCCCTCGCCGACGATCTCGCGCCGCTCATCTTCATCAACGGCGCCGATACCAAGGCCGCGCAGATGTTCACGCTGGCCCACGAACTGGCGCACATCTGGCTCGGCGAATCGGCACTCTCCGACATTGAGCCGGTCTCGGTTCCATCTCATGAGGTAGAGGTCTGGTGCAACTGCGTCGCCGCCGAGCTTCTCGTGCCCCTGGAGATGCTGCGCGAGGTCTATCGAGAGAGCGAGGATCCCACCGGCGAGCTCGACCGCTTGGCCCGCCATTTCAAGGTGAGCACGCTGGTCGTACTGCGCCGGATATCCGACATCGGCGCCCTCGACCGGGATACGCTCGCCTTTGCCTACCGCCGCGAGCTGGATCGCTTACGGTCCATGCCGACGGCAGGCGGCGGCAGCTTCCATCCAACGCTCAAGGCGCGTGTCGGCCGAAGATTCGGCTACGCACTCGTGACCAGCACGCTGGGGGGCCGGACTTCGTTCTCCGAGTCCTTCCGTCTCCTCGGCATCAAGAATACATCGACGTTGCGGGAGTTCGCGGCGAGCTTGGAAGTGAGGTCGTAGATGGCGTATCTCCTCGACGCCGACGTTTTCATCCGCGCCAAGAACCTTCACTACGGCTTCGACTTCTGTCCCGGTTTCTGGGACTGGCTGATTCAGGCCAACGCGCAGGGGCGCGTTTTCAGCATTGAGAAAGTCGGTGACGAAATCAAGGCAGGAGACGACGAACTGGCCGATTGGGGGAACGAACGCGGGGACGGCTTCTTTCTCGCGCCTACACCCGAGGTGCTTGGAGCCCTCGGAACAGTCAGCGATTGGGCGAACAGCCAGGATTACCAGGCCACCGCCATCGACACATTCCTTCAGGTCGCTGACTACTACTTGATTGCCCACGCACTTGCCGGCGGCTATGAGGTGGTTACCCACGAGATCCCATCCTCCTCCAGGAAAAGGATCAAGATTCCCAACGTCTGTATCGGTCTGTCTGTCAAGTGTCTGACACCCTTTGAAATGCTGCGCCAAGAACAGGTACGCTTTGTCCTGGGGGCCACTCCATGAACCGAGAACCCTCCTTCATCGACAACCGTGAGGGCAACACCCTGGCACGGGCCCTGGGTACTCTACTGGATGTCGGGCCGGGAGCCGCAATGGGGGCATTCACGGAGAAACCCGATCAGGTCAGCATCGCCACCGCCTTCTTCAGCCCGACCGGCTTCGCACATATCGCCGATCAACTGGAGGAGGTCCCCGAGGCTCGTCTGCTGCTTGGAGCGGATCTTGCCGCTAGGACGCTGGATCACCGCAAGCGGCTTGACGAGACGCAGGAGTGGTTCGAACGAAGGCGGATTGAGGCTGGCCTGCGGAACATGACCGACGGCCTGGCGCGGGACCGCGATCACTTGCCGTTCAATCGAACCAATGGCGCGGCACTGGCCAAGCTGATCGCAGCACTTCGCGCCGGCAACATGGAAGTGCGGCGCTACGAAAAGGCGTTCCTGCACGCCAAGGCTTACATCTTTACCTCCTTCGACGCTGCCTCCGGCAAACCCCAGGGCATCATCGCCGGCTCGTCCAACCTGACCGGGGCCGGTCTCACACGGAACCTGGAACTCAATCTGGGCCGCTTCGACGGACCCATCGTCGCGGAGGCCAGGCATTGGTTCGACGACCTCTGGGCCGAAGCGGAACCCTACGATTTGGCAGGGCTCTTCGAGGTGGTATTCGAGCCTCGGTCGCCCTGGGATATCTTCATCCGGGTTCTGTGGCTGCTCTATGGTGACGAAGTCGAAGACGACACCAAAGCCGATGAGAACCTGCCGCTGACGAGCTTTCAGAAACACGGCGTTGCCCGCGCGCTGCGGCTGATCGGCGACACCGGCGGCGTCATCATAGCCGACGAGGTGGGCCTCGGAAAGACCTTCATCGCTGGCGAAGTCCTCCAACTCTATCGGGAACGGCGCCAGCGCGCGCTACTGATCTGTCCGGCGGCGCTCCGCGATGGCATGTGGAAGAGGTTCCTGAACGAGTATCAGCTTTACGTCGAATACTTGTCCTTCGAGCAACTGGCGAACGACAAACAGCTTCGCGACAAGCAGCGTCCGAATGCCGACCAGACCCATCTTCAACGTTCACTAGACGAATACCAGCTCGTCATCGTCGATGAGGCCCACAATTACCGCAACCCGGACGCGCCGACACGGGCCGCTGCGTTGCGCCGCCTTCTCTTTGGACGAAGGCGGGACCTTCTCTTGCTGACCGCTACGCCGGTCAACAACTCGCTGTGGGACCTCTACCACCTCATCCGGTTCTTCCTTCGCCAGGACGCCCACCTCGCCGGCCGCGGCATTCTCTCGATCCGGGAGCGCTTCGAAGAGGCCATGCGGGTAGATCCATCCAGCCTGAGCCCCGATGTGCTCTACCCGATCATCGACGCAACGACGGTGAAACGGACCCGGCAGTTCGTGAAGAAGCACTATGCCGGAGATACCATCACAGGTCCCGACGGTAGGCCGCAGCCCATCGTGTTTCCCCAGCCAAGAGCGATCAGCGTCCGCTACGAGCTTGAAGACAGGTTGCCAGGCTTCTTCGATCGGTTGGAAGAGGCGCTCGATTCGGATGAGGATAGAGCACTCACATTCACACGATACATGCCGGATACCTGTCTTCGAGACGGCGGCGACAAAGATGAAGATGCACGGGCACGCGCCATGGTGGGGCTATTGCGCTCAGGCCTCCTCAAGCGGTTCGAGTCCTCGGGTTTCGCTTTCTGCAAGACCGTCGACAAGATGGCGCGGGAGCATGACACCTTTCTCGAAGCCCTGGATGCCGGGTATGTAGTCACGACGGCCTTCATGCAAGAGATTTCGGGTGATGACGAAACCATGTTCGAGGACCTGCTGAACGCGACGGATCACCGAAGCGACGCGGCGCTCTACGATGTCGGCCGGCTGCGCGAGGCGGTGAAGCGGGACCGCGATCTACTCAGGAGTCTTGCCGACGAGGCGCGGTCAATCACGCCGGACCGCGATGCCAAGCTGAAAGCCTTGACCGATGCGCTGGTCGAAATCGCTCAGCAGGCAGAGCGCGAAGCAACGGATGCCGCCGACGAAGCGCAGAAACGAAAGGTGCTGGTATTCTCGTTCTTCGAGGACACCGTCGAATGGATTCGAGACTTCCTGCAGCGCGAAGTCGCAGAGCGGCCAGAGCTTGCACCCTACCGGAATCGCATAGTCGCCGTGAGCGGTTCGGGGGATCTCGACGAGGTGTCACGCCAGCGCGCGGTGCAGGGCTTCGCGCCAATCTCGATGGAAGCCCCAGCCGGCCAGGACGCCGATCTCTACGATATCGTGGTCGCCACCGACGTTCTGGCCGAGGGCGTGAACCTCCAGCAGTGCCGCCACATCATCAATTTCGACCTGCCCTGGAATCCGATGCGGCTGGTGCAACGGCACGGACGCATCGACCGGATTGGCAGTCCTCACAACCGGGTTTTCCTGCGGACGATCTTTCCGGTCGATCGCCTTGACCAACTCCTGAACCTGGAACAACGCATCTTGGGAAAGCTGGCGCTGGCGGCAGCGAGCGTGGGAGTTGCGGCTCCGATCGAGGGCGGAGCGCACGGTGAGCAGGTGTTCACCGAAGCGCGCGAAGAGATCGAGAAGCTGATGAGGGAGGATGCTTCGCTCTACGAGCATGGAGGAAGCGCGGGGGCAGCTCAGACTGGCGAGGAGTACCGGCAGACCCTGCGCAAGGCGCTTGAGGTGAACCGGGATCGCATTTCGCGGCTGCCCTGGAAAATCGGCTCCGGCATGATCAAGGGCCGCCGCCGCGGCCTGTTTTTCTGCGCGGTGGTGGGTGCTGAGACGCAATTTGAACGCACGTACCTGCGCTTCATTCCCGCCGATGACGATTGGCAGCCCCAAGCCGGTGGCGACACCATCGAGCGCGAGCTTGGAACCTGCCTTCAGCTCATTGAATGCGATGAGGACACACCGACCTGGTATGCTGGTGATCTACGCGAACGCGTTTACGACTTCTGGGAAGTCGCCCAGCAGGACATCTGGACCTATTGGATGCGCGAAACCGATCCCGCGAACCTGCAACCGGCGGTGCGGCCGCTCAATCTCCGGGTGGCCGAGTTCATCCGTAGCCATCCGCCGCTGGATGTATCAGAGGACCGCGTGAACCGGGCGCTCGACGTCCTCGAATCGCCCTGGCCCCGCCGCGAGGAGATCATACTGCGCGGCTGGTTCGAATCGAGTGAACATCAAGACGCCGCGCTCGCGGGTTTCTTGATCGACCAAATCCTCGAAACTGGTCTCGAACCGACGACACCGCCACCGCTGCTCCCCCCGATCGAACAAGAGGAGATTGAGCTTTTCTGCTGGATGGTAATAGAGTGCGGAGGTGGTGCGGATTTCGAATGCGAGATTGGCAAGGTGCAGTGATTGTCATGGTGTAGATATTGACATCTTGGGCCACTTTGGCGACATTTCGGTACAGCTGCAAGCGGCCGAGGCCCTGGTCGACCGGGCGAACGACCGCCTGCAGGAGGCATGGGATGCCGGCCTGGAGCTCACCGAGCATCCTCAAAGGGGATCTCCTGGAAAGGGCTAAGAAATACTATAGTTTAACAGATCCAGCAACTTAACCCGGAGGGTTGGGTTATGCGGAGAATATATACACACTTGGCATCATCCCTGGCCGGCCTGATGCGCCCATTGGGGACGGCTGGCCTGAGTCTTGTCCTCGTCGGTTCGCTCCTCGTCGGGAAGGCGGCGTGGTCCGAGGAGGCTGCGGAAGAGACGGCCTCTGAGGAGGAGGGTACCGGCAGGGGAGGGGCCTACACCGACGACGTCTACATAATGGAAGAAACAGTGGTCGTGGGGTCGCGTCATGCGCCGCGCTCGGTGAAAGAATCGGCTGCACCGGTGGACGTGCTGAATGCCGACGAGTTGCGCACGCAAGCTGCGGTCGACATGGACGACATGCTGCGCGCCCTGACCCCGTCGTACAATATCCAGCGGCACGGTATTGACGATGAAGCGACCCTGGTGCGCCCGGCTACGTTGCGGGGCCTGCCCCCGGACAACCTGCTGGTACTGGTCAACGGCAAGCGCCGCCATCGCTCCGGCGTAATCGCGCTGCTGGGTAGTTCGCTCAATACGGGATCGCAAGGGCCGGATTTGAGCGTGATCCCGGCCATTGCCTTGACGCAAATGGAACTGCTGCGCGACGGCGCTGCGGCCCAGTACGGGTCCGACGCCATCGCCGGGGTTTTGAACCTGCGATTGCGCGAATCCTCTGAAGGGGTGCTGGTGGAAGCGCGAGGGGGCCAGTACTTCGAGGGCGACGGTCGCTTGTCCCAGGTGGCCGCCAACGTCGGGCTGCCGCTTACTGAGGACGGTTTTTTCAACGTCAGCGTCGAGTACCGCCAGAGCGATCCAACCATCCGCAGCGGCCAGCGTGCCGATGCCGCGACCCTGAGCGGCAGAGGCTATGATCAAGTCAAGAATCCGGCGCAGATTTGGGGTAGTCCCGACCTCGACGGCGTGTGGAATACCTTCTTCAACACTGGGGTTGACCTCGGCAATGGGGCCGAAGCCTATAGCTTTGGCGGCTGGGCCAAGCGCCGCGCCGAAGGAGGCTTTTTCTTCCGCGCTCCGGGCACCTCTTCGGCGCGCAGTAGCGTATTTCGCATCGGCGATCAGCGGGCCGTAGCCGATCTCGACCCGGACGACGACATTGATCCTGCAAACTTGGATGTGCCTTCTCTGGACTCCAGCTTCGACGAGACCCAAGCTTTCGTCAATGAGTACCAGGGCGATCTCTTTCTGTTCAACGAGCGCTTCCCCGGTGGTTTTACGCCGCGCTTTGGAGCCGATATCCGCGATGTGAGCTTGGTGGCTGGTCTGCGCAGTGCTCGTTCCGGTGGCCTCAAGTGGGACGCCAGCGTCAGCGCCGCCCGTAGCAATATTGAGTTCTTCATCTTCAATACCATCAACGCCTCGCTGGGGCCGGATACGCCGACCTCGTTCCGCCCGCGCGACTACATCCAGACCGACGTCGCGGCCAACCTCGACTTTTCCTACGCAGCGGAGGTGGGTGGTTTGGCATCGCCGCTCGGCATTGCCTGGGGCGCGGAATGGCGCCAGGAGACCTTCGAGTCCGTGGCCGGCGATGAAGCCTCCTACGTGGTGGGCCCCTTTGCGGCCCAAGGCTTCAGCAGCGGTTCCAACGGCTATCAGGGGCTGCACCCGGATAACGCCGGCAAGTGGGATCGCCCCAACTATGCCTTGTACTTGGATCTGCAGGCGGACGTAGTGCCGCAACTCCAGCTAGGCACGGCCGTGCGCTACGAGGATTTCTATCAAGACTTCGGCAATACCCTCAACGGCAAGCTCTCGGCCCTGTTGCGGGCTAGCGATCGAGTCAACCTGCGCTCGACGGTCAGCACCGGGTTCCGCGCCCCGTCGCCCGGCCAGGCCAATCTTCGCGCCGTGACCACCGGCTTCTCCGGCACCGGCGGTCTGACCGAGCAGGGGCAGGTGCCGCCCACCCATCCCATAGCCGCAGCCTTGGGCGGCGAGGAACTGACCGAGGAGAAGTCCGTGGGATTTTCCGTCGGCACCACCATGGAACTCGCCGACGATTTTGATCTGACCCTCGACTACTTCGACATTGCCATCGAAGATCGCATCGCCCTGACCGGGAATATCAAGATCACCGAGCAAATCGCCGCGATCATCCGGGACGATGAATCCCTCCAGGGCGTCAGCGTCCTCCAGGAGGTCAAGTTCTTCTCCAACGACTTCGATACCCGCACCCGGGGCATCGACCTGGTGCTGTCGTGGACGCGGGTCTGGGACAGCCAGTCCTTGTCAACCGTCGATTTCGCCTATAACTGGACCCGGACCACCCTCGAGGACTTTTCGCAGGTGCGGACCGTTAACGAATTCCTCGGCAAGCCCCTGGACGAACCGATCGACTTCAAACTGATGACGCCCCGGCGCCAGGTGGAGCTGGAGCAGATGAACCCCGAGCACCGCCTGGTGCTCACCGGCCGCCACCGGCGGGGCTCCTGGAACGCCATGCTGCGGCCCAGCTACTTCAGCGCCTGGAAGGCCTGCCGCTTCCAGTCCAATGATTGCGGCAGCCTCGACTCCTTCGACGGGGACGTCATCGTCGACACCGAGGTCGGCTACGCCTTTGACGAGCGCTACCGGTTGGGCGTGGGGGCGCAGAATATTTTCGACTCGGTGCCCGATGTCGTCCCTGGGGACCCTGAGGACCTTAGCGAGACCGAGGGCCAGGGCAATTTGCGCCCGGAGAGCACCCCCTGGGACTACAACGGTGCCTTCTGGTACACACGCTTATTGGTGGAACTATAGGGCGGAAATTGCAAGCTGGATTCCAGTCGGCGGGCTCGCCGTCGTCGCGGGCTCGCCACACCCTGGATTGCCCTACCCCTGCCGAGGAAATGACCATGGCCTTGACGCAAGCGCAAAAAATCCGCTTTGAGGAACAGGGCTACCTGCCCTTTGACCGGATCCTCTCCGACGGCGAATTACAGGCCCTGCGCCAGCGCAGCGAGCAGATCGCCCGGGGCCAGGCCGACCACGTGCCACCGTGCTACATCCAGTTGGAGGGCGCCTTCCGCCAGGGGGAGGGCGCCGGGGTCGACCGCCTCGATCAGGTGCGCAAAATGACCCATCTGTGCTATTTTGACCCTCTGTTCGAAGCCGTGGCCCGCAAGGCGGCCATCGTCGATGTCATCGAGGACTTGCTGGGCCCCAATATCAAACTCTACTGCGACCAGTTGATGATGAAAGCCCGCTATCACGGCACGGTCACCGACTGGCACCAGGATTCAGTGGCCTGGCCCCAGTTCGCCCCGCAAGACCACGTCTCCTGCTGGGTCGCCCTCGACGACGCCACGGTGGCCAACGGCTGCATGACCGTGCTGCCGGGCAGCCATAAATGGGGGCCCATCACCCCCGCGCACAAAGCCCGCTTCCTGGCCAATCCCCTGCTCCCCGAGCCCGTGCCAGTGGAATTGCCGGCCGGCTCCTGTTTGTTCCACCACGGTCTCAACTTCCACCGCACCGGCGCCAACCCCACCCCCAACCGGCGGCGCGGCTTGGCCCTGCACTACCTCCGCTCGGAGACCATGTACCTCGGCATTGAAAGCGAGGAACAGCGCCTGATGACCGAGTGCGAAAAGCCGCGCGGCGAATTTCGCTTTATGCTGATCAGGGGACGCGAATTCGATGGGCGGGTATAGGACTTGATCCGCTGCAGTATGCTCTATTCCCGCTCGGGCGGTTGTGCAGCTGCCAGCAGCGAGCTTTTTCGTCTTTTTATATGTATAACGCGTAACGCGCCGCCTCGCCCGCCAGTTGAGGTGCATCAGAGACTGGCATGACCCCGTAGGACTGGACGGAGTTGGCGGTGGGTATTTTCTTTAGGCTAGCTGGATATTCGACCCTTGGCAAAACGGAGTTATCGAAAATGACAGACAGGAATAAGCCCCATCCAGAGCTCGCCAGGTTCATGGAAGGCCTGGCCGTGCGGAACCCCGGCGAGGAGGAGTTTCACCAGGCCGTCCGCGAAGTGGCCGAGGTGCTGCTTCCCTACATTGACCGCCACCCGATCTACAGGCAGTACCGGATCCTCGAGAGGATGACCGAACCGGACCGGATCGTATCGTTCCGCGTCTCCTGGCAGGACGACGCCGGCGAGGTCCGCGTCAACCGCGGCTATCGCGTGCAGATGAACAACGCCATCGGCCCCTACAAGGGTGGGCTGCGTTTCTCGTACACCGTGACCCCGAGTGTTCTCAAGTTTCTCGCCTTCGAGCAGACTTTCAAAAACAGCCTGACCGGCCTTCCAATGGGTGCCGGCAAGGGGGGCGCCAACTTCAATCCCAAGGGCAAGTCAGACGGCGAGGTGATGCGCTTCTGCCAGTCTTTCATCACCGAGCTCTACCGGCACGTCGGCTCCCACGTTGATGTGCCGGCCGGCGACATCGGCGTCGGTGTGCGTGAGATCGGCTTCATGTTCGGGCAGTACAAGCGAATCACCGGCGCCTTCGAGGGGGTGCTCACGGGCAAGGGACTCGAGTTCGGGGGCAGCCTGATCCGCAGCGAGGCGACCGGCTACGGGGCGGTTCTCTTTCTCTTGCACATGCTGGCCGAGTCGGGCGTTTCGCTCGAGGGACTGCGCGCCAACCTCTCTGGCTCCGGCAACGTCTCGCTGCACGCCGCCGAGAAGCTCATCCAGTTCGGCGCTCGAGTGCAAACGCTGTCCGATTCGGGCGGATTCGTCCACGACCCCGACGGCATTGACGAAGAGAAGCTCGCCTTTCTCAAAGATCTCAAGGAGGTGCGCCGCGGGCGGATCTCCGAATATGCGGAGGCCTATCCGGGCCCCGTCTTTTACTCCGGAGCCCGACCCTGGAGTGTGCCGTGCGATGTCGCCCTGCCTTGCGCAACCGAGAACGAGGTGTCGGGCGAGGACGCGAAAGGGTTGATCGAGAACGGAGTGCGCGCCGTCTGCGAGGGCGCCAACATGCCGAGCGAAGTGGAGGCGGTGGAGAGATTCAGGGAAGCGGGGGTGCTGTTCGGCCCGGCGAAGGCGGCGAACGCGGGAGGCGTCGCCGTTTCCGGTCTGGAGATGAGCCAGAACTCGGCCCGTCTCTCGTGGACCTTGGACGACATGGAGCGACAGCTGGAGCAGATCATGGCCGACATTCACGCTCGCTGCGCCAAGTACGGCCGGGACGAGGTGGGGCGCATCAACTACCTCGCCGGCGCCAACATCGCCGGCTTTCGCAAGGTCGCCGACGCTATGCTCGCCTTCGGCGTCGTTTGAGCGATCAACAGCACGAATCCACCGGACCCAGCCGCGAGGGATACGCGGACAGGCTCCTCAGAAGCCGTCTCAAAACCCCCGCTGGCCTTCGCCTGGCTGCAAAAGCGGCGGCCGGCGGCGACAGGGGTCTACCCGCGCCCGTAGGTGGGGGCCCCGAAGTAGTCGCGCTGGGCTTGCAACAGGTCCGCGGGCCGGCGGGCCGTGCGATAGGCGTCGTAATAGGCCAGGCGCTGCCGAAGGCCGGCAGAGGAACGTCCCTCGCAGCCGTAGATCAAGCACAAAGGAGCGAGATTATGGTAGCAGAAGGAAACCAGACCAGGGAAGACTACGAACGCGACGGCTACGCCATCTATCCCAATGTGCTGGATCCCGATTTGATCCAGGAGGCCAGCGGTCACGTGGACTGGTTGCTGGAAAAAAACCCGGGGACCCGCGGCGAGCAACTCCACAACCACCTCATGACCCACGATCCATTCTGGGTGCGGCTGATCAGCGACGAGCGCCTCCTGGACATCGCCCAGGAGTACGTGGGCCCCGGCATTGCCCTGTTCGCCTCGCACTACATCAGCAAGCCGCCGGTGGACGGGCATCCCGTGCTGTGGCACCAGGACGGCTCCTACTGGCCGCTGGAGCCCATGGAGGTGGTGACCTTGTGGCTGGCGGTGGACGATTCGCTGCCCGAGAACGG
This sequence comes from Candidatus Latescibacterota bacterium, assembly GCA_965219385.1. GTDB lineage: Bacteria > Latescibacterota > UBA2968 > UBA8231 > UBA8231 > CBDCNM01. The sequence goes on from CBDCNM010000002.1 coordinate 1,866,316, forward strand.
GTGCATGCGGGTCATTCCCGGATCCCATACCATGGAGCTACAAAAGATGCGGCGCGTCACCGGGAAGAAAAGCGTGCTCAGTTCGTCGATTGACCCGGACCTGGTGGACGAGTCCAGGGCCGTGGACCTGGTGATCGAGGCCGGGGGCGTATCGGTGCACCACCCGAACCTGGTCCACGGCTCCAACCCGAACGCCTCGGAACGCCGCCGCTGCGGCCTGACCATTCGCTACATCCCGACCACCACCCGCATCGTCACCGAGGGGCAGTGGGCAAGCGCTTTCCTGCTGCGCGGCACCGCCGTTGAAGGGGTGAACCAGTACCTGCCGCGACCCTGTTACATGGAGGGGGAGCACATGCCCTTCCGCGGCTGCGAGGCGTGGCGTTAGAAGCCGTCTCAGGAAAGGATCTGCTCCTTCCACAGCTCCGGGTCCAGGCCCAGGGACGCCGCTCCGTCGCAGATCCGCGACCAGGTAGTGTCGTCCACCTCGATGCCTTCCTCGCTGCGCTCCCGGGCGGTGCGGAACTCGGGTTCGCCCGGCAGCAGGATCTCGCCGATGCGCGGGTCGATGCGACTGGAGTGGACATGGCCGATGAGCCCTTCCAGTTCGTCGTAGTAGGCCTCGAGTTCGGCGAAGTGTTCGATGTTGTAGACCGTGATCAGGACCCCGTTGCTCTTCATGGCGGTCGCGCCGGCTGCACAACCCTCGCCGCTGAGAGCCCCGCCCAGTATTTCCACTATGAAACTCAGACAGTAGCCCTTGTAGGCCGATACCCCTCCGAGGGGTAAAATGGCGCCCCCAGCCCCGTCCAGATAGTCCGAAGGATCGGTGGTCAGTTCGCCTTCGCGATCGATGAGCCACCCTTCGGGTACGGCCTGGCCCCGGTTGTGGTAGATCCGGATCTTGCCTTCGGCGGTCGTGGAGGTGGCCATGTCCACCATGATCGGGTCGGCGTTCCGCCGCGGTGCCGCAAAGGCGATGGGGTTGGTGCTCAGCTTGCCGTCGAGGCCCCCGTAGGGCGCGATCTGTCGGCCCAGGGCGCCGGCGTTGACAAACACCAGCCCGATCATGCCTTTCCGCGCCGCCATCAGCGGATAGGCTCCGCAGCGCCCCACGTGGCTGGTATTGCGCAGGGTCACCGTGGCCGTGCCGTACTCGCGGGCCTTGGCCATGGCCAGCCGGGTGGCAAAGGCTCCTCCCACCTGGCCCATGGCCCCCCCGGCGTCGACCACGGCGGTGCAGGGCTTGTCGTGCACCACCTGCGGCACGCCTTTGGCGTCCCACAGACCGTCTTTGATAGATTTGATGTACTCGTAGAAGCGCAGGGTGCCGTGCGAGTCGTGCCCGAACAGGCTCGACTCCACCAGGTGGTCCGTCACAATCCGGGCGTCTTCGGGGGAACAACCCGTGGCTGTGAAAATTTCATAACCGACCTGTCTGAGGGTCTCGGCTGCGAATCTGGGCATTGAGCTACCTCGTTTTTCGGGTTTCAGGGCGTTGCGGTTTCCAGGACGCGTTCGACCTCCCGCTCCCAGGTGCCGGCCACCTGGACGCCGTGCTCGGCGCTGCCGTCCGAGGCCCCGGAGCCGCTCAGGATAGGGTGGCGGCTGGACCCTCTTACCAGCCGTGCCTGATCGACGCACTCGGTGCGCAGGAAGTGGAAGGCCATGCCGGCCCGTTCCCGCTCGGTGGTATTGGCGCGGGTGCAGTGGGCCGTGCCGTAGCAGAAAAAGACGGCGCCGCCGGCCGCCACTTCAAGCGGCACGGCGCGCTCCTCGGGCGGGTGGCAGCAGATGTGGTGATCGCTGTTGGGGTCGCGGCCGTGCTGGTAGTGCTCTTTGTAGCTGTCCGGGATGACGTGCAGGGTGCCGTTGGCCGTGGTGGCATCGTGGATGGCGATCCACATGGCCGTGCCCTGCACGGGATCGTCAATCTTGAAGTAGGCGTTGTCCTGGTGCCAGGCCGTGCCCAGACCGTGGCACCCGGGCTTGAGGAACATCTGGTCCAGGTGGAGCAGAAAGGGGTCCCCGATCAGCTGGCCGACTGCATGGACTACCCGGGGGACAAAGGGCAGGGCCCTGATCAGGTCGCTCTTGTCGAAGAGGGGGATGAGCTGAAGATTGGCCCTGGTGGTGGAGGGGGTTTTGCCGTCGCCGTCGGTGGCTACATTGCGCAGCAGCCCCTCGCGTTTAAAGCGCTCGACTTCGGCCTGCAGCGCGGTTACTTCCCGCGGCCCAAAAAAGTCGGGCACAGCCACGTACCCGTGGTTGCGAAAGTATTGTTGCTGGTGTGTTGTGAGAGCCATAAAAAACCCCTTCTGGGTGGTACAATCCATTCGAGAGCAAAAAATAAACACGAGGCCGCCGATCATCAACAGCAAGCTGTTCGGCCTTGCCCGTTTGCACCGCATTACTTATATATAAGGTATTAGATACCCGCCGGACGGCATGATCGGCACCGCCACATCCGCGGACGAAAGCAGACCTTTGACACAACGGGGAACAGGCAATGTTTGAAGACGTCTGGAAGGCCTACGAAGCCAACGAACTGAGCCACAGTGCAGCCCATCACCTGATGGCCGTGCACGAGCTACGCGAGAGGCACGGGTACGCCCGGGTGTCGGACATCGCGCAGCATCTCAAGATCACCAAGGGCAGCGTGTCCTCGGCCATGAAACACCTCAAGGAACGCAGCTATGTCCGGGAGGACCACAACAAATTCCTCGAGCTGACGGAAAAGGGGCTCAAGGTGGTGTGGGAAACCGAGGCTACTCGCCTGGTGGTGCAAAAATTTCTGAGCGATGCCCTGGGGATGGACGAGGACGACGCCGAAATAGACGCCTGCAAGGTGGAGCACCTCATCAGTTCCGAAGCGCGCGCCCGGTTGGTGTGGTTTCTGCGCTTCTTGTTTTCCGACGATCCGGTGGCCCGAGCCTTCCTCGACGCCGTCGGGAACGGGGCGCTGGAGTGCAAGGACGGCAACGTGGATGCGTGCCGGCTCTGCGACCATATCTGTTTTGGCCACCTGGAACTCCTCGAAATGGAAAAGTAGGGTGGTGGGCTGCGCGCGGGCGCAGCCGCAGGTGGGGTGGAGACCCCACGGCCGTGCACCTTCGCTCGAATGCTTCGCATGCGGCGTCCCTTCGGGTGCGCGCTTGGGCCTAACGGCCGGAATTTTCGCATGGATTCTTGCCCTCCGGGCCAGGTTTCTGGTCCGGATTTTTTTGACGACAGAACCGCATGAGCCGCCTGCTGGGCTTCCTCAAAAAACAATTTCTTCCCGTCGGTCTGATCGCGGTGGCCGTGCTTGGGTTCGTCTTTCCCGCACCCGGGCTCTACATGGCCGGGCTGTCCACCCAGCACATCGCCGTCACCCTCATCTTTTTGTGCTCCGGGCTGATGCTGCGCACCGACGAGGTCCACGCTGCCCTCTCGGCCTGGTCCGGGACTCTGTGGGGCAGTGTATCCATTCTGTTCATCACCCCGGTTCTGGGGGCCGCCATTGCCTTCCAGCTGCCCATGGACCGCCACTTCCAGGTGGGGCTGGCCTTGTTTTGCTGCATGCCCACCACCCTGTCCTCGGGCATCGCCCTCACCAACCAGGCGCGCGGCAACGTGGCCCTGGCCCTGCTTTTGACCGTGCTGACCAACATCGCGGGCATCTTCACGGTGCCCTTTGTCCTGGCCCAGTTGCTGGAAACCCTGGGCCAGGTCGAGTTGTCGGCGGCCGAACTGCTGAAAAAGCTGTGCCTCTCCATCCTTTTGCCCCTGGCAGTGGGCAAGTACCTGCGGCGCTTTGTAGAAGAGTGGGCCGACCGCAACCGCACCGGGCTGACCATGTTCAGCAGCCTGGCCCTGATCTCCATCCCGTGGATGAAGTTCAGCGAATCTTCCGAGAAACTCTCGCAAATAGCCCTCGCCAGTTTGGCTTTGATGCTGCTTTCGGGGCTGGTCATCCACGTGCTTTATCTCCTGCTCAACAACGGGGCCTGCCGGCTCCTGCGCCTGCAAATCGAAGCCCGCAAGGCCGTGGTGCTGCTGGCCAGCCAGAAGACCTTGCCGGTGGCCATGGCGGTCCTGGCCTTTCTGCCGGAATCCGCGGTCTCGGCCGAGGCCAGGGGCTTGATCGCCATTCCTTGCATCACCTTCCACCTGGGGCAGATCTTCCTCGACGCGGTGATTGCCACGCGCTGGGGTCGCGCCGCGGGTCGACCTGTGCCCGGGAGATGAAGAGCCATGTCGGTCTACGGTGGGAAAGTGATTTACACCTGCAGGGACGAGCACGGAGTGATCGATGTGGTGGACGAGTCCACGGTCCGCTCCCTGCACTTTGGCACGGAAGCCCGCCAGAGCACCATGTTCTTCCACGACCGTCAGGCTCTGGCCTTGATCTATACCCGCTGCATGATGACCTCGCTGCTGTTCGAGGACGATCCGCGTTTCGTGCTGCTTTTGGGCCTGGGCGGGGGCTCCCTGCCCAAGTTTCTGCTGCGCCACTTCTCCCGCTGTCGCATCGACGCGGTGGAAAAACGCAAAAAGGTAGCGGAGTTGGCGCGCACCTACTTTCACCTGGACCCCGATCCGCGGCTCGAGATTCACCACCTGGACGCGGCGGATTTCCTGAACGCCCAACCGGGCAGGTCCTACGATCTGGTCCTGGTGGATATCCACGACCCCGACAGTATGTCCAGCGCCGTCAGCGGAGAGCACTTTTTCGCGGCCTGCCAGCAGCGTCTGCGGGGCCGCGGCATCCTCTCCATCAACCTGTGGAGCGGGGATCGCGACGAGGTCTTGAAAAGGGTCCAGCACAACCTCGAAAGCAGCTTTGCCCGGCAGGTGCTGTACCTGCCCGTGGCCCGCAAGCGCAACCGCATTGCCCTGGCCTTTAACTACGAGTTGCCCCAGGGTTTGATGAAGGGTCTGCGCCTCCGGGCCGTCGAGCTGGGCCGCCGTTATGACATTGAGTTTCCCAAGCTTTTGCGCGATTTGCAAAGAGCCAATCCGCGCCAGTTGGGCCGGCGTTTTTGGTGGTAGAGGAAAAGGGAAAGATTGGCAGGGCAGCTTTACCCGCGGCGCTCAGCCCTTGTAGAGGTGGGCCACCTGCTCGGCGTAGCCGTTGTAAAGCTGGGTGGGCACCCGCTCCCCGGTGTCGATCAAGCGCTCTGTGGCCTGAGACCAGCGCGGATGCGGCACCTTTGGGTTGACATTGGCCCAGAAGTCGTACTCGGAGGAGGCCGCGCTCCAGAAGGTGGGCGGCTGCTTTTCCACGAACTCGATCTGCACGATGGATTTGATGCTCTTAAAGCCGTACTTCCAGGGGGTGATGAGGCGGATGGGAGCGCCGTGCTGTTTGGGCAGTTCGTGGCCGTAGATCCCGGTGACCAGGAAGGTCAACACATTGGTGGCCTCGGCCATTGTGAGGCCTTCGTAGTAGGGCCAGGGGTACCAGTGCTGGAACTTCTGGCCGCGGGCCTGGTCGGGCTTGTAAAAGGTGACCATGCGGACGTAGCGGGCCGCGGAGAGCGGCCGGACCTCGTTGATGAGGGCCTTGAGGGTGAAGCCGGTCCAGGGCACGGCCATGGCCCAGGCCTCGACGCAGCGGAAACGGTAGAGCCGCTCTTCCAGCGGCAGGCGCCGGACCAGGTCGTCGACATCGTAGATTCGGGGTTTTTCCACCAGGCCCCCGACCTCCACCTGCCAGGGGCGGATCCGGAAGGCCCCCACCAGGTTGCGCACTTCTTCCTTGTCCGTGGTGAACTCGTAGAAGTTGTTGTAGGCGGCGGCGACGCGTTCATCGGTGAGGGTGCGGTCCAGGGTGAAGCCAGGGTTGCGCCGGGCAGGATACAGGGCGGCGATGTCCGGGGGTGTTTTTTGCTCCGGCCCGCTTTGGGCCTGGGGCTTGGCCGTGCAGCCGGCCACCAAACCCAGGCCGGCAAAGCCCATTTTCTGGAGAAACCTTCGCCGGTTTGCCCACACGCGCTCGGGGGTAGCCTTGCGTTCGGGTAGCTCCCAGCCTCTGGGTATGCGGATGAATGCCATAGGGACCTCTCTTTTTTGGCGGATGGTATCGAGCTTTGTATTAGACTCTCGAAAACCCCAGGAGATTCTCGCTTGCTATCCTCCCTGTTTGAAGGGAAGAACCATGTCCGGCGCCCCGGGGTCAATGCTGGCGCCCTGAGGGCGCGGGCCAAGCGGGCGGATCGGCATCTGGTCGTAGGACTCGTAGGCTATGTCCAGGTAGGGGGTTTCGATCTTGCGGCCCCCCTCGTGGGACGAATTCATGACCGCGTCGATGACCCCGGTGGTCAGCAGGGTGCGCTCGGGTGGGTAGGGGGCCTGGCCGGTCTTGAAGAATTGCTGGATGTTGCGGCACAGATAACTGAAATGGGCAAAAGGACCCTCGTTCTGCAGGTAGAATTCGGTGCCCTGCACCTGGCCGTCCACCCGGGCGGCATAGGCAAAGTCGCTCACGTAGCCGTTGAGCATCAAGGTGGCGGTCTTGAGTCCGTCGGCGTGTTCCATCAGGTAGACCAGCGGCTCTTTGGCGTGCTCTTCCATGGGGCCCTTGGGTTTGTTCTCGATGGGGTCGCAGGCGGCCTGGGCCAGTTCCTGCGACCACAGCCCTTGGTCGCGCGCCTTCCACACCTGGTCGCCCTTGAGGCACTGCACCCGGACCATGCCCTTTTCACCGCCCTGGCGGCGCTCGATCATGCATTGCAGGGTCTCCAGGGCATGGTAGCCGTAGGCCTCCTGGCCGCCGTAGCCGATGGAGAGGGCTTCTTCTAGGTGGACGCCCTTGTCGTGTTCGAGAAAGGGCTGGCGCCAGCACAGCGGCAGGGAGGAGCCGGCCATAAGCGGGATGTCCAGCTGGCGGGCCCGGTCCCACATCCAGCGGGCGTCGCCAAAGTCGTAGGCAAGGTGTTTGTCGTTGAAGACCGGCACCGAACGGCCGCTTTCGGCAAAGACGCCGGCGATCTGTTCAAAGAAGTAGCGCCGGGGATACATGTGGCGGCCCCGCTCGTTCCAGGGGTAGTCGCCGTGCTCGGCAATCAGCAGCACCCCGTCTACGTCGAGCTGGTCGCTGCCGGCGTGCAGGGCCTGGCGGATGCTCGGGTAGATTTGCACGCCGTAGTCCGCGGCGCGCTGGTGGCCGATGTCGTCTTCCATCACGTGGTCGATGTACATGGAAACCAGGTCCACCTCGGGAGGGAAAAAGCCTTCGTCGGTGGAGCCGCCCTTCAGGAACTTGGTGGGGATGACGTCGGCGTGGGCAACGGGGCGGTAGATGGTGATGATGGCGGCTACGCGGGGGCGTTCGCTCATGGGATAGGTCTCTCCTTTAAAAGGGCAGCATTCGCCGGCTTGTATTTTGTGAAGCGCTCGTCGAGCACCTCGATGCGACTATCTGGATATCTCACCAGTTCCATATCTTTCTTCCTGGTCAAATTAACCGACTGCGGCGGATTTCTGATGAAAGTTCTGGTTTTGTCCGGCCTCAATCAAGGTTTTGAGCAAAAGCAGTCAAATCGCTTGATTTATGTACAAATGAATACTCAGTACTGCACGGGATCGGTGGGCGGGGCCGCGCGGGGCTTGTGCCTCTGGCGTTTTATGAGGCCCAAGGCGCTCTTGCCAACGGTGGGGTGGCGCCGGTGAGCGCGGGGGTTTGGACCTTGGTGCTGATTTCGGCGGCGTGTCACGCCGGGTGGAATTTCTATGCCCGGAAGGTGGCGGGGCACATCGGAATTTTGTGGCTGGCCAAGGCGATCGCGCTCTTGTTTTTGCTACCTGTAGCCGGGTGGGCGGCGCGGTGGGATGAAGCCGCGGCGTGGTCGTGGCCGGGCGTGGGATACGTGGTGCTCACGGGCTTGCTGCATGCTCTCTACATTTACCTTTTGAGCCGCGCCTATGCCCGGGGGGAAATTTCAGTGGTCTATCCAGTGGCGCGGGGAACCGGGGTCGGGCTGACAGGGGTGGGGGCTTGGTTGTTGTTGGGCGAGGCCGTTTCCTGGTGGGGCGGTTGGGGGGTTGGTTTGGTATTGGCGGGGATCGTCCTAATGGGGGCCCCGGCTTTTCGAAATAGGCGACGGGTGGAGGGGCTGGGCATGGCACTTGGGGTGGGGGCCGTGATCGCGTGCTATTCGCTGGTCGATAAAGCGGGGGTGCAGGTAGTGCATCCGGTGGTTTATATCGGTGGGATGTACTTGGTATCCGTGGTGACTTTGGCGCCGTTTGTGGTGCCGCGGTTTTGGGGGCAGTTGAGGGCCTTGGGTAAAGATCATGTGGACGCCTTGCTGGCGATTGGTCTGGGCTCTGCGGGAACGTACTTGATGATTCTGTTCGCCTTTCAGCTGGGGCCGGTGGGGTATATTGTCGCGGCCCGGGAAGCAGCGGTGGTGATCGGGGTTTTGTTGGGTGTGTTTGCCCTCAAGGAGCCTTTGTCCGCGGCCAAGGGCGCGGCTATTGGGGTGATTGTTTTGGGTTTATTTTGCCTTAGAGCGGGGTGAGCGGTGACGACCTACTATCTGCAAATGACCGATCCGGCGCAGTTGCGGCCAGCGCAGCGGGTGGTGGAGGGCTTTAAAGTCAGGCAGTCGCGGCGGTCTTACTTTATCGGGCGGAGGCCGCCATTTTTTACGGGTGGGCGTGCCCATAGCTCGGCCTGGATAGTGGATCGGCCTAGGGTTATATTAGACACTATTATATTCAAGGCCCAAAGGAGTGTCTGTGATGAGCAACAGACGACGTTCACCTCAAGAAAACGGCCGACTTTCGGCGAAGCGTAAAAGCGAAGCGGTAAGGTCAATCCGCGCTACTACCGCATCGAAGAGCTCACCGCGGCCAAACAGGTGCTCAATCGACCTGAGAAGCACCCGCACAATCCGGTTCTGCGGCCCGGAGAATTGTTTTTACACCCTGCTTGCTGATTTGGCAAAGAATAAAGCGTTTCCCCCATCTCCGGGCCGATACTTCCTGATACTCTTCCTCGGCCTCACCTGCGGCGTCCGGGCACAAACCGATCTGGAGCACACCCTCAGCGGCTACGTCGAAGATGCCGCCAGCGGCGAGAAGCTGATCGGAGCCGTCTTGCACGAACCCATGCTACGGCAGGGCACCACCACCAACCGCTACGGCTTTTTCAGCCTGACCCTGCCCGCCGGCACGCTCCGGGTGGTGGTCTCCCACATCGGCTACCAGAGCGATACCCTCGCCACCCGGCTCGAGCAGGACCTGCAGCTGAATATCGCCCTCCAGCCCAGGCCCCTGGAAATGGGAACCGTACAGGTGGAGGCCGAGCGGCTGGATCCGATCCAGGAACAAAGCCGGATGAGCGTGGTGCAGGTGCCAGTCCGGCAAATCAAGAATGCGCCCGTCCTCATGGGCGAGGTCGACGTGCTCAAGACCCTGCAGCTGCTGCCCGGGGTCCAGTCCGGGGCCGAGGGCATGAGCGGCCTCTACGTGCGCGGCGGCAGCCCCGACCAGAACCTGATCCTCCTCGACGACGCCCCGGTCTACAACGTCTCCCACCTCTTCGGCTTCTTCTCGGTCTTCAACGCCAACACCATCAAGAACGTGCAGCTCACCAAGGCCGGCTTCCCGGCCCGTTACGGCGGCCGTCTCTCGTCGGTGCTGGAGATCGACATGAAGGACGGCAACATGAAGGAGTTCGAAGCCGAGGGCTCGGTGGGGCTCATCGCCTCCCAGCTCACCGTGCAGGGACCGCTGCGCAAGGACCGCACCTCCTTCATCCTCTCGGGGCGGCGCACCTACTTCGACCTGCTGATGCGCCCCTTCCTTTCCGGCGACGACCGGGGCGGCTACCACTTCTACGACGTCAACGCCAAGGTGAACCACATCTTCTCGCCCCGCAGCCGCGTCTACCTGAGCTGGTACGGCGGCGACGACCGCTTCTGGAGCGACTTCGAGGACGAGTACGGCAGCGGCAACTTCCGCGAGGAGAACTCCACCGCCGCCAACTTCGGGTGGGGGAACGTCACCTCCACCCTGCGCTGGAACTACCTGTTCAGCAACCGGCTCTTCGGCAACCTCACCGCCATCTACAGCCGCTACCAGCTCACGACCAACGTGGACGACCGCTCCACGGTGATCAGCGACGGGGACCGGGAGAGTGAAACCCTCAGGCTGCGCTACCTGTCCGGCATCCGCGACTGGGGCCTGAAGCTCGACCTCGACTACATCCCCGACCCGACCCACTACATCCGCTTCGGGGGCAGCGGCACCCTGCACACCTATCGCCCCGGGGCGGCGCAGATCAAGTTCAATCCCTTCGACGGCACCCCCGAGGACACCACCTTGGCCGCCCAGGAAACCGACGCCATGGAGTACAGCCTCTACGCCGAGGACGATGTCCATCTAAGCAGCCGACTGAAGGCCAACCTCGGTCTGCACACCTCCGGCTTTCTCGTTGACGGGGAGTTCTACACCTCCCTGCAGCCGCGGGTTTCGACGCGCTACCTGCTGCCTTCGGACTGGGCCGTGAAGGCCTCGTACGCCCGGATGCGCCAGTACATCCACCTGCTCTCCAACAGCACCGTCGGCCTGCCCACCGACCTGTGGCTGCCGGCCACCGGGCGGGTGCGCCCCCAGCGGTCGGAGCAGGTCGGCCTGGGGCTGGCCCGCCAGTTGAAGGAGCAGTACGAGTTCAGTGTCGAGGGGTACTACAAGACCATGGACGAGCTGATCGAGTACCGCGAGGGGGCCAGTTTCCTCGTGGGCTTCGGCGAGAGCGAGGACTGGCAGGACAAGGTCGAGACGGGCCGGGGCTGGTCGTACGGCGCCGAGCTGTTCCTGCAGAAGAAGCGGGGCCGCACAACGGGCTGGGCCGGGTACACCCTGTCCTGGACGCGGCGGCGCTTCGACCAGTTGAACGAGGGGCGGTCCTTCCCCTACCGCTACGACCGCCGCCACGACGCCTCCCTCGTCCTCTCGCACCAGATGTCGCGGTCCCTCTCCCTCTCCCTGACCTGGGTGTACGGCACGGGCAACGCGGTGACCCTTCCCGTGGCCCGTTACTACAGCGACCGCGACGGCGCCTGGGCCATCCGGTTGCCCCAACCCTACCTGCCCTATGTGCCCTATGAAACCGTGGTCTACGGAGAGCGCAACGGCTACCGCATGGCGGCCTTCCACCACCTCGACCTCAGCTTCAACTTCGGCCTGGCCGAGAGCGACCGGCACGGATTCAGCCTCGGGGTGTACAACGCCTACAACCGCAAGAACCCGTTTTTCATCTACTTCGAGGAACGCTACGACTACGCCAGGGACGTCAGACGGTTCCGCGCCAAGCAGGTGAGCCTTTTCCCTCTTCTTCCCTGGATCAACTACCGGTTCAAGTTTTGAATTCCACGGCCCCCGCCATGAAAGGCGCCCTGCGCCTCCTGCCGGTCCTGATCGCCCTGTCCGCCTGCGAGCAGGTGATCGATCCCGACCTGCCCGAGCATAGCCCGCGGCTGGTGGTGCATTCCTTGTTCACCTCCGACGGCGGCTGGAGCGCCCGTGTGGGTCGCTCTTCCGGGATTCTCGAGCCCCTGCCCTCCGGTGACAGGTCGGTGGCGGATGCCGCGGTGAAACTGTTGGCGGGAGAACGGGTCATCGGCGAACTGAAGTTCAACGAGGCGGCCCGGGTATACGTGTTCGAAGACAGCGCCCTGCAAGCAGGAGAGACCTACTCCCTGCAGGTATCGGCCCCCGGCTTCGAGACGATCCGGGCCACCGACACCGTGCCCAGGCCCGTGCCGACTTCCATCCTGTCGTATCGAATCCCCTCCTCCCGCTCGGAGTCCGGGACCCGCGGCGATTTCTCGATCGAGCTGGAAATCCAGGATCCTCCCGGCGAGGCGAACTACTACCAGATCAGCCTGTACCTTGTCTTCACGGGGAGGGGGGCAACGAGGTTGGAAGAAACCCTGTCGACAAGGGACCCCTCGATCATGGCCGACAACAGGGTCGACGAGTCTCCATTCGAAGAGGGGACCTTCGAAGGCGAGGCGCCGTACTTCAGGGACACCCTCTTCGACGGCCGGACCCACGAGATCGAGCTGACCTACACCGGCGTATGGTCACAGCGAGGGGATGTCGTTCAGGAGGCGGAGGTTGCCGAAGCCGAAGACGACCAGGGACCTGTCGATTTCTCTACAGCCTACCTCCAGGTTCTGTACATCAGCGAGACCTACTACGAGTATCTCAAGACGGCCCGGCTCCACGACAACACCCGGGACAATCCCTTTGCCGAGCCGCTGAACGTGTACGGCAACGTCGAGAACGGGTACGGCATCTTCGCCGGGTACACTTCCCAAACTTTTGAACTCGCGCTCGAGTGAGCGAGAGGGCGGAGCCGAAGCACTGCACTGCAGGAAGTCACGGTGCAGCTTGCAGACCTTCGAACTCGCGCTCAAGTGAGCGCAGGGGGCGACGGTGAATTTGCATCAGGAATGGTCGGCAGAATCTTACGCGCGCAATGCACGGTTTGTGGCCGATCATGCTGCTCCACTGCTGGAAATCCTGGATCCGCAGCCCGGCGAGCGCATCCTGGACCTGGGATGCGGCGATGGAGTCCTTACGGCAAAAATCGCCCAGTCGGGCGCCTCGGTGATTGGAATCGACACCTCGGCGGAACTCTTGAACGCCGCCCGCAACCTCGGCGCCGAAGTCCTCCTCATGGACGGCCAATACCTTGAATTCGACGAGGAATTCGATGCCGTGTTCACCAACGCCGCCCTGCACTGGATGCCGGATGGCGCCGGCGTGCTGCGCGGCGTAGCCGGAATTCTGGCGCCCGGGGGCCGCTTCGTGGGTGAGTTCGGAGGGCACGGCAACATCGCGGCGATCCTTACTGCAGTTTCGGCGGCATTGAAACTCCACCGAGTCGATTACGTCCCGGGCAACCCATGGTTTTTTCCCACCGCGGAGGAATACGGCGCGATGCTCGAAGCGCACGGATTCCAGATCGATGAGATCGGCCTGAATCCAAGGCCGACACTGCTTCCCACCGGAATCACGGGATGGCTGAACACTTTCGCGGCGCCGTTGCTGGCGGGCCTGGATGCGGAGCGGCGTGCAATGGTCACAGAATATGCCGCCGAACTCCTCGCGCCATCGCTCAGGGACGCGAAGGGCAACTGGACCGCCGATTACGTGCGCCTGCGCTTCGAGGCGCGCAAGCGGCAGAGCGCCGATTCCGGCAATGCTGTGAGCGACCGGGCGCCATAGGGCTGAATCGCGGTGCGCCCGGCCCGGCTTCTAGTCGATCCCGACCTCCCCAAAATCGAAACGCGCCAGGCTCACCCCCGCGCTCCAGCCGCCGGGTGAAATCGAGGCGCAGCATAGGAAGCGGGAGTCCTAGGAGGAGATCATTTCGGCAATTTCATCGAGATACTCTTTAAGGGACAATCCGTGGCTTCTTGCCAAAATCGCCAGCGTATCAATCTTTGTCCGTTCACCCTTTTCGATTCTTCGCACATGGCGTTCAGAAAGCCCTTGAATCTCGGCTTGCTTAAGCCCGCACCGCTTGCGCAATGCGGCAACGGCCTCTCCGAATCGGAGGTCGTACATCAGTCTTTCCCGATCCTTTTTCTCACGCCATGTTTCATCTTTTAGGTAGCGAACAGCATCCAGGTCAATATGTACATCAACCTCAGGCCAGTGCATATAACTACCTTCACTGGAGATAGTAAATGAAGAACGCTGTTGGGATGGAATGCGCTTAAGTGCGGGCATTTCTGCAAAACCCACTCTGAACAAGGTATGATCACAGGCCATGACAAAGAGTTCCTCATCTACGACCTGTGCAGCGGCAATGAGCTGATCGGGACATCCAAGACTCCAGGCCGTTAGCACACGCTTTGGCACATCCTTATTCGAGTGCACAAGAATATGTCGGCTGCTTTTGAGTTTTGCCTCATAAAGCATCTGCGGCAAAAACTGAGCGTTGTCGTCTTCGCGGACGAAAAGGGTTCGAAGATGGTTTCGATGATTGGCAGCACGGACGAACTCACTTACAGCAGGAAGGTCGGCAACAGAAGTTAATACGAAAATATCCCGAGCGTTCACCTTGCTCACATCCGGTTTCCTAAAAACGGCGAAAGAGGGCGGAATAATGTCATAGCTAAATGGGTCTTGAGCCCAAACAGTCATTTTTCCCAAAAGATGGCTCCTCGCTTTCCACCAAAGAACATATCCAGAACCAGACAATTAATCAATTATATACAAATTAAAAAATATCCGGCGACGAAATTGTTCCTTTAACAAATTGCGCGACTTTTTGCCGCCTCTCTACTCGTATCTCAACGCATCCGCCGGGTTGTCCGCGTCGCCAGCCAAGTCTGGCCGTTTACGGTGGTCAGCCAGTGCGTAGCTCATTCGCAGCGCAGGGCGGCTTGCGTGCCGCGGACCCGGAGAGGAGGACGGTGCAGGGCTCGTCGAGGGCGGTGGCGGCGTCGCCCGCCACCAGGGGCAGGGTGAAGACCTTCAGAATCTGTGGGTCGGCGAAGTGAAAGTCGCTCTCGTAGAAGCGGCTCTCTCGCCCCGGCTGACGACGCGGTAGATGCGCAGGTAGCTCTCGATCATGGTCTACTCAGCCGCATATCCGAGATCGCGCGACTGGATGTAGGCCAACTGCTGACGAATCGCGATTGTGCAGAAGATCAGGAGGACCGCCATGCCGTACTGCAAGGTCAGGAGCGCGCTCGTCGCTCTTCTTCTGCGCCACGGCGACACCTCACGGACGACAGACGAGGGCTGCATGCGCGCCACGATTAGGGCCGGATAGCTTCCCGCCGCGAGGCCGATCAGCACCACCAACAAGACGCCTCCGCCGACGATAATCGAGGTATCCAAGTCGTGGAGCGCTAGCCCGGACCAAGCGTCAAGTCCATAGTACGCGCTGAAGGCGGGCAGCCCCAACTGCACGAGGACCAGTCCGGCGATCAGGGAGAAAAAGGCCAGCAGGACGCCCTCTCCCAAAAATTGCAGGGCGATTTGTGCCTTGTTGGCACCGAGCGCCTTGCGGACGCCCACTTCCGCGCTCCTGCCGATGGAGTTAGCTACGGTGAGGGTCGTGAAGTTGAGGCAGGCGACGGTCAGAATGACGCCAATCAGGGCGACGAGGGCGAGGATTGACTCAATGCTCACGGAGTTTTCATAGCATAGGTATGGGCCTGCGGGTCGAGGTAGATCCTCCGTGCTTCTTGGAGTTCGAGTTGGAAGGCGTCTGGATCGTCCTTCCAGCGAACGCCTTTGTAGCGTTCCCAGACCGGGGCGATGAACGTGCGGGAGAACTCCGGGAGCTTTGCTTCGAGTGCCTTCCGCTCGGCGAGGGGCTGAAGCGCGATGTATGTAGAAGTCGTAGAGCCCCAATAACTGGTCATGCCATACTTGGTTCGGTTCTCAAAACGGATTGCCGCGTCAAAGCCCAAGCTCCGCTTTTTCGGCAGATCGGCGAAGACGCCGGAGATGGTGTATGCCTCGGGACCCTCGTTGCCGTGCAAGACAATCTGACTAGTCCTGATAGCATGGTACGCGACACTCACCCAAGCGGCGTGCATTTACTCGTATCTCAACGCATCCGCCGGATTGGCCCGCGCCGCCAGCCAGGTCTGGCCGCTCACGGTGGCCAGGGCGACGGCGAGAACGCCCACGCCCGCCAGCGCGAACCACCCCAGGCCGATGTCGATGCGGTAGGCGTAGAACGCGAGCCAGCGGTTGAGTACGAAGAAGGCCACGGGCCAGGCAATGGCGTTGGCCGCCACCACCAGCCAGCCGAATTCGCGCGACATCAACAGCAGCACGCTGCCGGTCGTGGCCCCGAGGACCTTGCGGATGCCGATTTCCCTGGTGCGCCGCACGGCCGCCAAAGCGACCAAGCCAAAAAGCCCCATGCAGGAGATCACAATGGCGATGGCACTCATCCACCCCATAACAACGCCGACGCGCCGCTCGGTCTCGTATCTCGCTGCAAAGGCCTCGTCGAGGAAGCGCACGCCCTGTAGTTCGTATTCCGGCAAAACCCGCTTCCACAGCGTCTTTACCTCTTCAACCGCCGCGGGCAGGTCGGCGCGGTCGAGTCGGAACAGGGTGGCCATGGACCCGCCGCTGCCCAGCCACCCTCGCGGGCTCGTCGTCAGGAAGGCGGGCCCTATGGTATGATGCATGGTATCGAAGTGGAAATCCTCGACAACGCCGATCACCGGCACCGGCTCATCACCGAAATCGTCAATGGTCACAGTGCGTCCGATTGGGTCTTCAAGTCCCAAGAGGCGGACCGCGGTCTCGTTGAGGAGGATGCCGCGCGGCAAACCAGACTCGTCGTTCTGCCCGGAGAGGACCTCGATCCCCATGACGCGCAGAAAATCCGGACTTATGTGGAAAAACTTGGCGCGCAACGAGTTCTCACCGAACTGGAGGGTTATGGGGGGAAAGCCGCCGCCGAGGCCGGGTACTGGCGAGGCACCAGCGACCCCCTTGACCAGTCCCGGCCGGGAATTGATCTCGCTGGCAAGGCGCTCAATCTGCACAGCGTTGAGACGGCCATCGCTGCGCACCCGAACGACCCGATCGCTGTCGAACCCCAGATCCTTGGTGCGCATGAAGTCGCGCTGTCGCTCCATGGTGATGGTCACAACGATCAGTAAGGTTGACAAGGCGAACTGCAGGATGATCAGACCGCGGCCGATGCGACCGCGGCCGACCTGGGGCGCCTTTCTGGACAGGGCCCGAACCGGGTGGAGCCGCGCAATGACCTGGGCCGGGTACAGGCCCGAGAGTACGCCGACCACCAGGGCCAGGGTCAGGACACCTGTCCCGGTCTCGACCGACAGCCATTCGAGCTCGAGCTGTCGATGCACGACCTCGTTGAAGGCCGGAAGCAACATTTCGGCCAGGGCCATGCCCCCGGCGACGGCGATCAGGCTGACGACGATGGCCTCGGCGAGGAACTGGTTGGAGAGCTGGTGGCGGGTGGCGCCGATTGCCTTGCGCAGGCCGACTTCGAGGGTCCGTGTCATGGCGCGGCTCAGGGCGAGGTTGACGAAGTTGATGGCGGCGATCAGCAGCACGACCGCGGCCAGCCCGGCCAGCAGATAGCAGTGCTCGATCGTGCCATGGCTGATGCGGACGGATGCCAACATGATGTTGGGTCCGAAGTGAGCCCCCCTGAAAGGTTGCAGCCTGACTCGGACTTCTTCGCTAGAGTATTCGACAGCCAGCGACGCCAGTCGCGCTTCCATCTCGGCCGGGTCTGCGCCCTCTTCAAGCTCGATAAAAAGCCCGTCTTTGCTGCGAAATAGCAGTTCATCAACAGCTATTGCAGGCATGAGTACACCCGTGCGTACACCTGCGTACAGTATTGAAGGCCCCGGCAGCGGCGCCAGCACACCCGCGATGGTGCGCTCCACCTCGATGGGCGTCGACGTCGAATGGTCCGCGAGTTGCAGCCGGATGCGCTTGCCCAGCATGGCGTGGACAGGAACATCGGTACCGAAGTACTTCAGCGCCGTTTCATGGGCGAGGACGACATTCTGGGGATCGTCGAGGGCCGTCGCCGCATCACCAGCGGCCAGTGGTAGGGTGAACAGGGTGAGGAAGGCCGGATCGACAGCGAGGAAGGGCTCCTCAAAGGTCGCATCGCCGTACGAGACCTTGCCGTCTCCCGCCCGCATGCGGACCGATTCGCTGATGCCGGCGACGGTAGTGCGCACGGCCTCGCGCAGCTTGGAATTTAGCTTCGTGTGGATATTGAAGGGGTAGCCGGGTACGGGCACTAGGGTTTCGGAATATAGCATGAAGATCCGATCCCCTTTTTCGTGCCAGGTGTCAAAGGAGGTCTCGTGGCGCACGAACAGCAGACAGAGGACGACTACCGCCAGGGCTGCGGACAGGCCGACGATGTTGATCAGCGAAATCGTCTTGTTGCGCCCCAATACGCGCAGGGCAATGATCAGGTTGCTTTTCCACATGATTTCGTTCCTTGCAGTTTCCCGGGTTCGCCGGGGGTATTGTTCTTCGCTGGATTCACCGCTCCTTGGCGATGTCCTCGGTCACGATCCTTCCGTCGAAGAGGTGAATTACCCGGTGGGCGGCACTGCATCCGCGCTACTCGTATCTCAGCGCATCCGCCGGGTTGGAGCGCGCCGCCAGCCAGGTCTGGCCGCTCACGGTGGCCAAGGCGACGGCGAGAACGGCCAGACCCGCCAGCGCGAACCACCCCAGGCCGATGTCGATGCGGTAGGCGTAGAACGCGAGCCAGCGGTTGAGTACGAAGAAGGCCACGGGCCAGGCAATGGCGTTGGCCGCCACCACCAGCCAGCCGAATTCGCGCGACATCAACAGCAGCACGCTGCCGGTCGTGGCCCCGAGGACCTTGCGGATGCCGATTTCCCTGGTGCGCCGCGCCGCGGCCAGGGCGGCGAGGCCGACGAGTCCCATGCAGGAGATGGCTAGGGCGGTCGCGCTCATCCACTTCATGACAAGGCCGACGCGCCGCTCCACCTCGTAGCGCCCAGCAAAGGACTCGTCGAGGAAGGTCACGCCCTGTAGTTCGTATTCCGGCAGAATCCGTTTCCACAGCGCCTTTGCCTCCTCGACGGCCGCGGGCAGGTCGCGGTGGTCGAGCCGGAACAGGGTGTGCCAGAACCTGTCTTCAGGGAGCATGATCGTCGTCAGGAAAGCCGGCCCTAAGGTATGGCGCATGTCCTCAAAGTGGAAATCCTCGACAATGCCGATCACCGGCACTGGCTCCTTACCGAGATGGTCAATGATCACGGTGCGTCCAATCGGATCTTCAGATCCCAAGAGGCGCGCCGCGGTCTCGTTGAGGAGGATGCCACGCAGCAAACCAGGCTCGTCGCTCGGGCCGAAGCCTTGCCCGGAGAGGACCTCGATCCCCATGACGCGCAGGAAATCCGGACTTACGTGGAAGGCTTTGGCGCGCAACGTGTTCTCACCGAACTGGAGTGTTATGGGGGGAAAGCCGCCATAGCCGGGTGCTGGCGAGGCGCCGGCGACCCCCTTGACCAGTCCGGCCGGGAATCGATCTCGCTGGCGAGGCGCGCGATCTGCAAATCGTCGAGCTCGCCTTTGCTGTGAGCCAGCACGATCCGGTCGCCGTCGAACCCCAGGTCCATGGTGCGCATGAAGTCGAGCTGCCGCTCCATGGTGATGGTCACCACGACGAGGAAGGTTGACAGGGCGAACTGCAGGATAATCAGACCGCGTCCGATGCGACCGCGGCCGACCTGGGGCGCCTTTCTGGACAGGGCCCGGACCGGGTGGAGCCGGGCGATGATCTGGGCCGGGTACAGGCCCGAGAGTACGCCGACCATCAGGGCCAGGGTCAGGGCGCCTGTTGCGGTCTCGACCGACAGCCACTCGAGCTCGAGTTCCTGATACACGACCTGGTTGAAGGCCGGCAGCAGCATTTCGGCCAGGGCCATGCCCCCGGCGACGGCGATCAGGCTGACGATGATGGCCTCGGTGAGGAACTGGTTGGAGAGCTGGTGGCGGGTGGCGCCGATCGCCTTGCGCAGGCCGACCTCGAGGGTGCGCGTCATGGCGCGGCTCAGGGCGAGGTTGACGAAGTTGATGGCGGCGATCAGTAGCACGATGGCGGCCAGCCCTACCAGCAGGTAGCAGTGCTCGATCGTGCCGCGCCCGATGGCGGCGGGCGCCATTATCCTGGGTCCGAAGTGAGCGCCCGCAAAAGGTTGCAGCCTGAGGCGGGCTATTCTGCGAATGCCTTCGTATTCGTCGGCCAGCGGCGCCAGTCGTGCTTCTATCTCGGCCGGATCTACGCCGTCTTCGAGCTCGATAAAGAGCCCGTGAAAACCTCGGATGTGCAGTTCCTCGGCGGCTGCCGCGGGCACGATTACACCTAAATAATGCAGTATGGTAGGCCCTGGCAGGGGGGCCAGCACACCCGTGATGGTGCGCTCCACCTCGACCGGCGTCTCCTTCGGTGGCGACGTCGAGTGGTCCCGCTCGACGGTGTGCAGCCGGATGCGCTCCCCCAGCATAGCGTGGGCGGGAACATCGGCGCCGAAGTACTTCAACGCCGTCTCATGGGCGAGGACGACACTCTGGGGATCATCGAGGGCCGTAGCCGCATCACCGGCGGCCAGCGGCAGGGTGAACAGGGTGAGGAAGGCCGGATCAACAGCGAGAAAAGGCTCCCGGAAGGTCGCCTCGCCGTACGAGACCTTGCCGGATTCCCGCTGCATGTGGACCGATTCGCGGATGCCGGCGACGGTAGTGCGCACCGCCTCGCGTAGCTCGGGAAATAACTCGGTGTGGTTGAAGAACCTGTCGGGCTCCAGATTTTCCATATAGATGACGAATATTCGGTCTCCTTTTTCGTGCCAGGTGTCGAAGGAGGTCTCGTGGCGCACGAACAGCAGGCAGAGGACGACTACCGCCAGGGCTGCGGACAGTCCGGCGACGTTGATCAAGGAGATCGTCTTGTTGCGCCCCAATACGCGCAGGGCAATGATCAGGTTGCTTTTCCACATGATTTCGTTCCTTGCAGTTTTCCCGGGTTCGCCGGGGGTATTGTTCTTCGTTGGATTCACCGCTCCTTGGCGATGTCCTCGGTCACGATCCTTCCGTCGAAGAGGTGAATGACCCGGTGGGCGAAGTCGGCGTAGGCCGGCGAGTGGGTCACCATCACCACGGTGGTTCCGTTCCGGTTCATCTCGGTGAGCATCTCCATGACCTCGTCTCCGTGGCGCGAGTCGAGGTTGCCCGTCGGCTCATCCGCGAGAACCAGCTTCGGTTCCGAGACCAGGGCCCTCGCCACGGCCACGCGCTGCTGCTGGCCTCCGGACAGCTGCAGTGGAAAGTGCTTCTCGCGGTGGGTGATCTGCATGTGGTCGAGGATTGACCGCACCCGCTGCTTGCGCTCCTTGGCCGGAATGCCCATATAGAGCAGGGGCAGCTCGACGTTCTCGTACACCGTCAGCTCGTTGATCAGGTTGTACGACTGAAAGACGAAACCGATCGTCCCCTTGCGCAGGTTCGCCCGGAGGCGCTCCGAGTAGGTGGCCACTTCCTCCTCCAGCAGATAGTATTCCCCCTCGGTCGGATTGTCGAGCAGGCCGAGCAGATTGAGCAGCGTCGATTTGCCGCAGCCCGACGGCCCCATGATGGCCGCAAATTCTCCGTCGGCGATTTCGAGGTTGACGTTGTCCAGGGCGGTCGTCTCCACCTCCTCGGTGGTGTAGAGCTTGCTCAGCCCGACGGTGCGGATCAGCGTCGCCTTGCCGTTTTCAGTGTTCGGTGCGTGCTCGGTCATGTCTTTGCTCCTGGTTGGGGGCGTGCTAGCGCAACACCAGCACGTCCATGTTTTCGCCAAAGGTCTCGTAGCTCGAGGTAATCACCTGCTCCCCCGGCTCAAGTCCCTCCAGCACCTCGTAGACTCGGGGATTCTGGCGCCCGAGCGCGATAGAGCGCCGCGTGGCCCGCTCGCCGGAATCGTCGAGCACGTAGGTCCAGTGGCCCCCCGTCGTCTGGTAGAACCCACCCCGCGCCACTTGCACTGTTTCCTCCAAATCGCCCAGTTCCAGGCGGATGTGCAGGGTCTGGCCCCGCCGGATGCCCTCGGGTGCTTCCCCCTCGAACACCAGATCTACCTCAAAACGGCCCTCCTTTACCTCTGGGTAGACCTTGCGGATTACCAGGCCGTACGGCTCGTCGCCGCTGTCGAACTGGCCGCGCTGACCCCGGCCCACGCGGTCGATGTAGTGCTCGTCGATGGCGGCGCGCACCTTGAAACCGTCGACCATGTCGATCTGGCCCAGGCGCACGCCCCTCCCCTTGCTCTCGCCGATCTCCGCGTCCAGCATGGTCAGCTGCCCGGGCACGGGGGCCCGCACCGTCAGGTTGTCGAGCCGGCCGCGGACGATTTCCAGGTTGCGTTCCATGCGCTCCACCGCCGAGACCAGCTGCACCACCTTGCTCGCCGCCAGCAGCGAATCCTGGGTCTGGGTCTCCCGGGTCAGGGCCATGCGGCGGGCGCTGTACTGGTACGCGTCGCGCAGCCGCTCGTACTCCTGCCGCGACACGATGGCGGTCAAATCTTCCGGCGACAGATTCTCGTAGCGCTCGAAATTGCGTTTGTCGATGGCCAGCCGGTACTCGATCTCCAGCAGCGTCTTCCGCGAGTGCAGCAGATCCTGCTCCATGGTCAGCCGGCCGTTGAGCAACTCCTCCCTGCTGCGCTCCAGTTCGGCCTCCTGTCGCAGGACTGTCAGCTCCAGATCGGGGTTGGCCAGGCGCAGCAGCGGATCGCCCTCGGCCACTGGGGCGCCCTCTTCGGCGAACACCCGCTCTACCTGGCCGCTCTCCAGGGCGTCCAGGTACACGGTGCGGAGCGGCAGCACAGTACCGCGCACCGGGATGTACTCCTGAAACGGGCCGAACTCAACCGTCGAGATGGTCAGTCTGTCGCGCTCCACATTCAGTTTGCGCACGCCGAAATCCCCGAGCAGGCCGTATCCAGCCAGCCCGCCCAACAGCAGAACAGCCGCGAACAGGGCCACGCGCCGCGGCGGGAACCGCCGCTTGGCGATTTTGCGGTCCATGCCGGCGCCGCCGCCGAGACGGGTGACATCGGAGTTGGATTCGGGGGGCGCGGCGCGCTCTTGGGGGAAGATTCGGATATTTGCGGGCATAGCACTTTCATCCTTATCTTGTGGTAATTCGCAACTCACATCTCCAAAGGAAAGCAAGATGTATGCCATATTCTCTAACTTCTTGGAAAAGAAGAAGATGAGTCGAATCGGTCCCTTGGCCGGTCCAGCGCTACTGTCTGCTGACGATACACTGGGTGTCCGCTGGCGTACACTGGAGAGCGGCTTCCGTGCCTGCTGAGGCCGCCCGCATCCTGGTCGTCGACGACGACCAGGACGTCCTCGTCGCCGCCCGCTTGCTCCTCAAGCAGCAGGGCTACCGGGTCCGCACCGAGACCGATCCCCAGGCCATTCCGAGCGCCCTTGAGCAGGAGGCCCCCGTGGTTGTCCTCCTCGACATGAACTTCACACAGGAGGCGACCAGCGGCCGGGAGGGGTTCTACTGGCTCCAGCAGATCCGGGAGCAGGACCCGACAGTCGTCGTCTTGCTGATCACCGCGTACGGCGATGTCGAGATGGCCGTGCGCGCCATCAAGGAAGGCGCCGTCGATTTTGTGCTCAAGCCCTGGCAGAACGAAAAGCTGCTCGCCACCGTGTCCGCGGCCGTGGAACTGCACCACTCTCGCCGGGAAGCCCACCGCCTGCGCTCCCGCCAGCAGCGGCTGTCCGCGGATCTCGACCAGCCCTTTGTCGACATCATCGGCCAGGCCCCGGTCCTACGGGAGGTTTTCCAGACGATTGCCAAGGTGGCCGCCACCGACGCCAGCATCCTCATCCTCGGCGAGAACGGCTCTGGCAAGGAACTGGTGGCGCGCGAGATTCACCGCCGCTCGCAGCGCGCCGGCGAAGTCTTCATCGCCGTCGACATGGGCTCCCTGAGCGAAACCCTGTTCGAGAGCGAACTCTTCGGCCACGTCAAGGGCGCCTTCACCGACGCCCGCAGCGACCGCGCCGGCCGCTTTGAAATCGCCTCCGGGGGCACCCTGTTCCTCGACGAGATCGGCAACCTGCCCCTGCCCCTGCAGGTCAAGCTCCTCGCGGCCCTGCAAAACCAGCAGATCGTTCGCGTCGGCGCCAACCAGCCCGTGCAAGTGGATGTGCGTCTTATATGCGCTACCAACAGGCCCATCCACGAGATGGCCGCGGTGGGCACCTTTCGCCAGGACCTCCTCTACCGCGTCAACACCGTGGAAATCCATCTGCCCCCCCTGCGCGAGCGCCCCGAGGACATCCCGCTTTTGGCCCATCACTTCCTCGACCTGTACCGGACCAAGTACCACAAGGCCCTGACCGGACTGGAGGCCGAGGCGCTCGCCCAGTTGCGCTCGTACGCCTGGCCGGGCAATGTGCGGGAATTGCAGCACGCGGTGGAGCGCGCCGTCATCATGAGCGAAGGGGACCAACTGACCGCGGGCGATTTCCCGCTGACCGCGGCCCCGCCGCCCGGGGAGAGCCTCGCCTTTGACAGCTACAACCTCGAAGACGTGGAACGCGAGGTCATCGCCCGGGCGTTGCGCAAGCACCAG
The DNA here is from genome assembly GCA_965219385.1 of Candidatus Latescibacterota bacterium. Lineage (GTDB taxonomy): Bacteria > Latescibacterota > UBA2968 > UBA8231 > UBA8231 > CBDCNM01. Next base: position 1,890,479 of record CBDCNM010000002.1, read on the forward strand.
GGCAACGTCAGCCAAACCGCGCGGGAGCTCGGACTCACCCGCACCGCCCTGTATCGTCGAATGGAGAAATATGGCCTCTAAGGTCCAAGGCTTGGTGGGCGTCCTGCGCCGCTTGGCGCAAGGGTGCCGCGCCTTCCGCGCGCGAGTCGTGCTGCGCGTCGTCCTCCTCGGCGCCACTTTGTGGCTGCTGTTCTATATGATAGTAAAAGGAATGAACTACCCGACTGTCACCGTCGTCGGCCTCGTCCTGCTCTACCAGCTCTACGCCCTCGTCCACTACGTCGAGCGCACCAACCGCGATCTGGCGCGCTTTTTGGCCGCCATCCGCTACGCCGACTTTTCGCAGACGTTTGTCACCGGCGGCCTGGGCTCCTCTTTCGACGAACTGAAGACCTCGTTCAACGAGGTCCTCGACGCGTTTCGCCGGGCGCGGGCCGAAAAGGAGGAACAAGCGCGCTACCTGCAGACCGTGGTGCAGCACATTGGCGTTGGGTTGATCGCGTTCGACAGGGCCGGCGAAGTGTCGCTGATCAACAACGCGGCCAAGCGTCTTTTGAGGGTGCCCCGCCTGGGCCGCATCGCCGATCTCGAGCGCGTCAGTCCCATCCTGCCCACCACCCTGCAAAGCCTCGGCCCCCGGGGCCGCGACCTGGTGCGCTTGGAGGAGATCCAGCTCGCCCTGCACGCGTCGGTGTTCCGCACGGGCGACCGCGAGCACACCCTGGTGGCGCTCTACGACATTGGTCCCGACCTCGATGAAAAGGAGATGGAGGCCTGGCAGAACCTGATCCGCGTGCTCACCCACGAAATCATGAATTCCATCACCCCCATTGCTTCGCTGGCCGCCACCGCGGACGGAATGCTAAAAGAGGACAGCCTCGATGCCGAGACCACCGCGGACATTCGCACCGCGGTGGGCACCATCCAGCGCCGCAGCGAGGGCCTGCTGCACTTTGTCGAAACCTACCGCGACCTCACCCGCGTACCAGCGCCCTCCTTTGAGATTGTCTCGGTGGCCGGCCTGTTCGCCCGGGTGGAGCAGCTACTGCGGCCCCAATTCGCCGAGTCCGAGGTCGAGTTGCACACCGAGGTCGATCCCCCCAGCCTCGAATTGACCGCGGACCCCGAGCAAGTCGAGCAGATCCTCATCAACCTGCTGAGCAATGCCCGCGAAGCCACCGCCGGCCGCGCCGGGCCCCGCGTTGACTTAACCGCTCATCTGGCGCACGACAAGGTCGTCGTCGAGGTCGCGGACAATGGGCCGGGGATCGTCGAAGAAGCGCTCGGCAAGGTCTTCATCCCCTTCTTCACGACCAAGCAGGACGGCTCCGGCATTGGGCTGAGCCTGTGCCGCCAGATCATGCGGCTGCACCGCGGGTCCATCTCCGCCCGCTCGGAACCGGGGGTGCGAACGGTGTTTGCGTTGCGGTTTTGAGGGGGCGAGTGCGGCCTGTTTGTCTGGCACTTCCGGTCCTCAAATGAATTTCTCAGGGGATACCTTGAATAGCTCTGCCAATTTCCGGGCTGTTTTTAAGCTAATCGACCGCACCCCTCTCTCCATATTTGAGATATGCTGACGGGGAACAGCGCCAAGCATCTCACCCAACTTGGCCTGAGTCAAACCGCGATTCTCCCGGTAGGTCCTCAGATTGTCGCCCGGTGTCATCCTCGATTTGATATCCCGATACCAGTCGGTCTCAAAGATGTTCACGTTCTCTTCGTCGTTTGGTTTTGTTGCACGAATATCTGTAACTCGTTGTCTTGCAATAAGTCATCATTTCGATCATAAAATTTATAACTTATTGTGTCCCAATAAGTTATCGTTTTTCATGCAACAAAGCCAGAGTAGTCTGTGGCGCGTCCATCCTTCCTACTGCCAATCAGGCTGCCATTCGGGGGTCATGGCCAGGATCGCTTCCTTGGCACCCTTGCATTCGTAGATCGAGTATTCGGTACGCGGCCTCGTCAGGTTCAAGTAGGCGTACAGCGAGAAGTCCTCATCGGCACTCTTCCTCGTGAATACCCCATATCGAAGACCGTCAGTTACGATCAGGCGCAGGCAGGCCGACCTTGACTTTGCATATCCTGCGGCCTGCGACACTGCCCAAGACAAACACGCGTTGCGGACCTGCTTGGCTTCAAGGGTCACAGAAAGATGAGCGTCTTCCCGGGGCAGCCTGGAAAACAGCGCAACGTCAATGTTGTTCCATTCGAGCGACATCCTTTGCGGCGTCCAGCCGAGGATCCGAAGCAGCGGCACGACAAGATGGCTCACCGTTTCGTGCTCTGACGGATTTGTTCCCCATGGCCATCCGTTGTACCAAGTAGCGATTCGGAGGAACTCCCCGCTCGGCTCCAGAAGACTCCGAATGGAATCGCTTGCAATGCCTCTATCGAACAGGTAAGCCGCTATCTCGTCGCTAGTAACAGTTTTGCCTTCTTGTGGGAGATCACAGTGCGAGCGTTCTATCAGATCGTCAGCTATCTCCAACTCCTCCAGCCACTTTCTGACTGCATCATTGTAAATACGCTGTGTCGTGCTCCGCGTCAGGGCCCGATTGAATGCCTCGAGGCCTTTTTCGCACTTCCACAACCAGTTCACGCGTCGCGTGTGTCCAAGATTCCACCCGTCAACATCATTGAATTCGTCCCACCATTTGTATTCACCGATGACGCCGACTCCATAAACAGCGCTCTGGCCGAGCTTGAGAACGACGATGTCATCACCCTGCATTTGCCCGCAGAACGCACGAACTTCCTTGCGCGCCCGGTCATGATCGCTTTCCTGCCAAGGATCACTACCGGGACCGGTCAGGATGACATCCCACCTAAGACACACATCCGCGTGTCCGTGGCTCGGATCCCCGGCCGCATGCTGCCACAGTCTCTTGCCTTCAATGTTCACGGATCCGATCTCCTTAGATGGTTTGAATCGCATGTAGCTCCTATCTGGACAACGACACTACCCGTTCCTTGGCCAACTCCGCGGCATAGCACATCGCCGCTTGGACAGACTCGTGGGTGATCGACGGGTAGCTTGCTGTGATTTCCTCTGAATCCAATCCAGCCGCGAGGTTGTCGAGGATCGTGGTCACCAGCACTCGGGTGCCCGTGATGCAGGCTCTCCCATGGCAGATTTCGGGATCAACGGTAATGTAGTCTCGCCAGTTCATCGACACGCCCCGCAGTACGGCCAATGCTTCGGCGACCTCCTGCCCTTTGGCTTCGATGAGGTCCATTAGCTCTTCAGGGGTGCGCGTATCCACGGCCGGCCGCTTGTGCGGATTGACGGCCTTGAGGTCGTACACTGCATCCTCGATCCGCTTGGCATCATTGGCCAGTGCTTTCGCTTCGTCGCTCAACGCCTTGGCCTTCGCTTCCGCCTCCGCAATGGCCTGCTTGTTGCGCGGCTTGGCCTTCTTGAGTTCCCTGAGCTGCGTGTTCCACTGAGCCGCCTGTTGCCTTTTGGCGCTGGCCTGATCCGCGAGGGGCTTGGCTTCCCCGGCGGCTACCCGCTTGCGCTCGTCCATATCCACCGTCCACGACAGCGCACTATCGGCGCAGCGCGGCAGCAAGTGGAAGAAGTCGTCGAAATGCTGGAGCGTCAGGGGCGTCTTTTTGCGGACCTCGATGTCTGTTAGGTCGTAGTACCAGATTTTCTTGGTCGGCTGCCCCTTTGTAAAGAAGAGCAGGTTGGTCTTCACCCCGGCACCAGCCGCGCTGAACACCCCGCCTGGCAGGCTCACCACGCACCAGAGATCGCACTCGTCCAATAGCTTGCGCTTGGTCTTGACGAAGGCATCCTCGTTGGTGCGGAACAGCAGCCCTTCATCCAGTACGATGCCGCAGCGTCCACCTTCTCGTAGGCTGCGGATAACATGCTGTAAGAACAGCACTTGGGTGGCACCGGTCTTGTAGTCGAAGCCGGTCTGCGCCTCCCGGCCTTCCTTGCCGCCGAACGGGGGATTGGTCAGGATCACGTCAAAGGCCGGCGGCGCGCCGGCGAACAAGCCCCCGTAGATTTCCTGCCCGGTCAAGGTGTTGCCGTGCCACAGGCTGGGATCGTCAATGCCGTGCAACACCAGATTGGCCAAAGCGATGGGATAGATGAGGTTTTCCTTTTCCCGGCCATAGAAGGTCCGCTGCTTGAGGATGGTCAGTTGCTCGGCGGTAGCGTCGTCTCTTAGTCGCTCCGCAATGTGCTCGAAGCTCTGGGCCAGAAAGCCGCCGGTGCCGCAGCCGGGGTCGTACACGGTCTCGCCGATGCGCGGGTCAATCACCCGCACCATCGCCTTGATGACCTGGCGCGGCGTGAAGAACTGCCCGCCGTCATTGCCCTTCTCGCCCATCTTGAGCAGCAGCCCTTCGTAGATCTGCGAGAGCGCGAAGACGTGGGTCGGATCGACCGCGTCGCCAGAGAGCTGATGCACTTTGTCGAGTACGTCGAGGAAGTTGCGCTCGGTATCGATGCGGACCCGCTCGACCCCGGTCATGATCTCGCTGATAACCTTTTGACGCGGGGAGGCGTCCGACACCTCCTTGAGTACCTTCAGATGCGGCAGCAACTCGGTGTTGACGAAGTGGAAAAAGGCATTCGGCGGGGCATTCTGGAGTTCTTGCCGCTTGTTGGCCTGGCGTTCAGGTGCGCCCCAGTCGCGCCAGCGGTAGGGCGCTTCCAGCGAAGGCCGGAACGGCAATCCCAAGGCCTCGGCCTCCTGCTCCTCGCTCTCCTCGCGCTCGTCGAGGATGCGCAAGAAGAGAATCCAGGTCAGTTCGGGCACGTACTGCAACGCGCCGGCGCAATTGCCCCGCCGCATGATGTCGCAGATGCTCTTGACCGCCTGATCTACCGATTGCTGGGTGATGAGGCGTTTGCCGTTTGAGTGCTTCTCCGCCATGGCATCCGTCCGTTCTTCTTCGGTGATGCGGTGCTGGCCGGTGCGCCGACAATGGCCTGGCCAATAGGAAAATCTGGTGTTTTCCGTTGAGGAACGCCAGAGGTGCTTTTTCGGCGAGGCCATTTTGCCTGACTTACCTTAATGATTAAGAGGTCGCGGAGTTTTTGCCCTCAAGACAATCCGGGAAAAGACTTGTGGGATGAACGGTATTACCGTACACTTAGGGCAGGATCATTCGCTCTGTCCACCACCGGGGATTGCGCCGGTTGATCGAGGACGACAATCCCTGGTTCCTGCAACACAACTTGGTTGACCGAGGGCGCAAGATCTTGACGGCCCTGATCTTGGCTGAGGAGTTGGACAGATTCATTGCCGATGCGCCTCGTGGCTGGCGCATCCACCGGCTCTCAGGTAACCGGACGAATTAACAGAGGTGTATGGCGAAACTTGCGGAATTTTATGGAGTTATTATCCGAATGTTCTCGGAAGTGGGTAGCCCTCACCATCGGCCGCATTTTCATGCGAGATACTCAGGTCATAAGGCTGTTTATGGGATTGATCAGGGTAAGATAGGGAAGATTGAGGGTTCACTTCCTAGGAATAAGCATCGACAAGTAATGAAATGGGCGGCGGAGCATAGAATAGAACTTGAAGCCGCTTGGGACCTGTTACAGAAAGGCGAACTCCCTGACCCTATTGAGCCACTGGAGTAATACAAATGGAATCTATCATCCATAGTGTGATGAAATTTAAAGTTATAGGTCCGTACAGGCTGCGTGTCTTCTTTGAGGACGATACGTACCAAGATATAGATTTTCGTCCGGTCTTGGCGGGTCGGATATTTAGTCCTTTGAAAGATCTTTCCCTATTTAACCAAGTCAGTATAGAGGATGATCTGTTGACGTGGCCCAATGGGGCAGAATTTTCGTCAGATACACTTTACAACTGGTCGAAACGGTTGCCCGTACTGCGAGAACAAGCAAGGGAATGGAAAAGGGGATTTAAGGAAGTTTCCTTTGAAGACTCTCAGCAGATTATTTTTGATTGGGATGAGATTAATGAATTAGTGGATGGTGACGTAGAAAAGTATAAGAAGAAGATTCCATATTTTTATAATGCGATAGGTCGGCTTGAGTTGGATGTAGAAATAGCTAGACGATTGTACTTACTGGAGCCTCATCCGCATATTCGGCGGCGTATAGAGACATTGCAAGAGACGATACAGAAGATTCGAGAACACTTAAAATCCTGTTTGGAGGAATTTGGGGATGGAGTAGAAAAACAGCTCTCCCAGTATTGCAGTACAAGAGGGAAGAAAACAAAGTCAAACTTGAAATTTGAAAATAAAAATATAGAAATGGAAGAAGAATTGCAGCGTATTGAAAAACAGTTGCGAAATTCTAAGGACGAGTGGCAATGGCATGTAACCCGAATAATCACGGAAATTCCGTCAGATCATCTGGCCACTTATGGATGCATTGCGAAAATTGCCAACCAATGTTTTGGCCATACTCTCATATCTCGGAACGTCGCATGGTTACGAAAACACCTCTATAAATTGTTGACTCATGACACGCAGGTTCCCTTACATCGCGTGGCAAAGGCTGGAGATGTGGAATCGCGTGCGGATTCGGAAGAAACGAAGGAATACAACGATAGGCTACGGGGACAGGAAGGGTCATTGACGAATCTTGTCTGGTGGGATCCTTATGCGTGAGGGTATGGCGATGGGAAGTCAGAACCCTTGTCAGTCGTACCACCTGGATGTCAAATTGCACGTCAACGGCTCAAGTAGCTATGGGCGGATGGCGGCTATGTGGGGGCCGACCTCAAAGCCTGGTTGGCCGAGAAAAGACGCTACATCGACCGCGTGAACTTGGAGGATTACCACTAATGGCTACCAACAGCATCAAAGTGAATATGACCCCTTCACATCCGGGTGACTTCATTCGCACGGAGATCATCGAGGGGTTGGGTCTGAACGTGACAAGGGCGGCCAAGATTCTGGGAGTTCGGCGGGCAACGCTTTCGGACTTGCTGAACGGCAACGCCGCGCTATCGCCGGAGATGGCACTGCGCATCGAGAAGGCATTCGATGTGGGCATGGACATGCTGCTGAGGATGCAGGCCTGGTATGACGCCTCGCAGATGCGCGCCCGTGCAGGTGAGATCAGCGTCCGGCGCTATGAGCCTGCCTGACCTAAGAAGGATTGATGCGGAGAGAGCCCATGAGATCTGTGGAGGCTGTACGAGCAGAACTTGACGACCGATACGGGGACCTCTTCAGCTTCGCCTCGCGTGTCGTGGTGAAGAATCAGGCCCACGCGGACCGATGGCGCGACAAGGAGAACGAAACTGGCGTCGTACTGTATCATTTCGCGAAGGCCGTAAACCTCCTCGACGCGACCCGTAGACTATGTCATGATGGCTTCGCCCGGGAAGCGATCGCCACCTCCCGCAGTCTGTTCAATCTCTTCATCAATCTCCGATGGCTCACGAAGCCAGGGGAGACTTCCCAACGCCTTAAGAGGTTCACCGATCATGAGAAGACGTCAAAGGCCAACAATGCGATGACGCTCATCAAGTGGGACAAGAACATTACCGAAGAGCAGAAGCAACAGCATTGCGACCTGATTCGGAGGATTCGCCCGATTGCCAAGTCACTTGGAATCGATAAGGGCAGAAACGGGATGTACTCGAACTGGCATCCCGGGATTCAGGAAATGGCGAAGGATGTAGATCTGCTGAGTGACTACCACATCACGTATAAGAGGCTCTCCCAAACGGAGCACACGGACCCGGAATCGGTACGGGAATACCTGAAGGATGACGACAGTAAAGCACTCATGCATGGCGATGTGGGCCCAAGTACGGAGTACGCACCATTGGTGATGATCGATAGCATCCGCTACTTCCTGAACGTGAAGCGCGACGCCGCTCCTCTCCTGGGATTCGATGAGAGCCAGGAGGAGTTGGCAGAGCTTGGACGAATCATAGAAAAGTATGCGGATTCACTCGCGAACTGTTGAGCCAGCCGCCGCACCCATGATGGAATTGTCCGGATCCACTTGCCGAGAACAGAATTGGCGAAATCTGAGACAGACCACCAGTAATGGTCATCGCCAGAGCCTCAATTGTTTGTGGCGAGAACTTACCCATTATACCTCTCCCGCAAAAGCCTTTCGCAGCAGGGCCGACGGCATGGCGTCAATGGCGTCCAATTCTTCTTCTGCCGTCGCTTGCGCTTTCTCCACCGCCGCCATCTGATTTTTGAGAGTTGTTGCAATCCGCCGCTGCTCTTCAAGCGACGGGAGAGGAATTTTTCGGTTGAGTAGGTACTCTTGAGGCAATCTTTGTTGTCCTACTGAACCGGTGAAATGTTCTGTCGCTTCAAGAAGAACGCTGGGCTGTCGAACGAAGAAGTGTATCCACTCGGCGATGATGTGCTCGCCTGGACGGAGGACATGGAACTCCGTCGTGCCGAATCCAATACCACCTAATAGGTCTCGAGCTATCGCGTGTTTTCCGTTCTGCATACAAGGGGTAATTTTTGCGAAGAGAACATCCCCTTCAGTGAAGTAGGTATATCCTCTTTTGATTTCACCAAACGGGCGCACCTGTGAATCCGCGGATCCAGATTTTGCATCAACGGCCTCCATGGGGACGAACGTCGTTGGCGTTTCGTCGGACCGATCGATAGAGGGGCGTCGTGGGTTAATCTCGCACACCTCCCCCAACTTGGCCCATCGCCATCCATCAGGAAGAAGTTCACCGGATTGGTAAAAGAAATTGCAGAGGAAAGCGGCAGGCAAAGCTCTGACGCCTTCAAGACGAGCTTGGGCTGCTGCTCGGGCCTTCTCCACTGCCGCCAACTGCATTTTGAGAATGGCCGTAATCCTCCCCTGCTCTGCAAGCGACGGGCAAGGAATTGCAAATGACTCCAGGTCGTCCCGATTGATTGCCTCGAATGTACTACCAGTGCCTTTACTCACTAGTGCTTCTTCGTAATGCCTTAACGCGAGAAGGATGAAATCGCGGTTGGCGCCTTTCCCACATCGTATTGCGGCGAGTCCACGACCAATACAGCACTCGACATCTGCAATGTTTGTGGGACCAACTGGTGCGCGGACAGAGATGAGAATGTCACCGGGCTGGGCGATTTTTTTAGGGGCCACACACCAGACACGGGCAACAGGAGAGGCTGTGCCGAAATCTGCTTTCCCCTGAAAAAAGGGAAGTCCTTCAGGCGTGGTTCGATACGTAGATGACGGTGGCGATTGACCAGCAATTATCTCGCACACCTCTCCCAACCTAACCCATCGCCATCCATTGGGAAGGCGTCCTGATTCTGTAGCGGCGTCACTCACGCGGCAAACATCCTCTTCTTCGTCTCAGTGAGCAACTTGTGGGGAGTGCCCGCCTGTTGCAGTGCCGTCATGCCCCCGGCGTTCCGGACTACGGGGACTTGGAATATCCTGGGGTTCTCCAGGGCTTCGGTGCCGCCCCGCTCGAATTGGCCGGCGATGGCGCGGATGGTGTTGGCGGCTTTGCCCGGTAGTGCGTCGAGCCAGTCTTCGTGTTTGTACCTGAAGGCCAGTACGCGGTCGGGGTAGGTGCGAGGGGCCAGGCCCCAGCCCAGCTCGGCCAGAACGTCGTACAGGTCGTATTCTTCCTTCTTCTCTACTTGGCGGATGACAGTGGGCGGATAGCCGGACCCGACCAGACTGTCGATCAATTCTCGCCGCGAAGGCGGGTTGATCCAGCAGGTGCGGAAGTCGTCGAGGGTGCGCACCTCTTGGACCAGTCGTTCGGCCATCTTCGCTTTGTACTCCTCCAGCGGCACGGGAACTGGGCGACCATCTTCCTCGACGACGATAAAGCGGCCGGCATCGGTGATGTGTACGTCGAAACCCTCGACGCGAATAGGCTGAGGCAGGTCCGGCCCATCGCCGCCGCCGCCTTCACTGCTGGTGCGCGTTGGGCGGGTGGTAAAGTCCTCGCTGAACAGGCGGGTAGCGTCGGTGTAGTCGTAAATGCGGAACGTCAGCTTATTAGTCGGCCCGTCGATGCGCGTACCCCGCCCGATCATCTGGTAGAAGCTGATCGGGCTTTTGAGATACTTGAAGAAGACGATGTTGCGAACACAGGGCACATCAACGCCGGTGGTCAGCAAATCCACCGTAGTGGCGATGAAGTAGCCGCTCGACGAGGCGCGGAAATCGGGGAGCTGGTCGTTGCCGCTGCTGGCTGCGGTGCATTTGAAAGCGTAGGGGTCCCGCCGCTGCTTGCCGTTGGCGGCGCACCAGTCCGCGTAGAGGTTGTTCATACAGGCGGCCACCTCGTCGGCGTGGTTGTCGCGGACGCAGAAGACGATGGTCTTTTGTTCGGGGCCGCCGATGGGGAGGAGATATTGAAACAGATCGCGGCATAAGGCCTGCACCCGGTCGGACAGCAAGATGCGGTCTTCGTAAGCGGTCTTGGCGTAGTGCTCCTCGATTTGCTCGCGGGTAAGAGAAATGCCCGTGCGGGCGTCTACCGGACCGCGCCTCATAATGTCGTCTATGGTAAGGCCAGTGTCGTCGAGGTTGACGCGCCCCTTTTGGACTTCGCAGGCGGCCAGATAACCATCCTCGATGCCCTGGCCCATGCCGTATTCGTACACGGGTTCGCCGAAATAGCGGATGTTGTTGGCCGTGATTGCCGCGTCTTCCTCGGCTTCGGCGGTCTCTTCCCGGCATTTCAATTGGCGCGGCGTTGCGGTGAGCCCGATCTGTACGGCCTTACTGTTGCGCGTGAGCACCTGCGACCACTTGCCCCAGGCCGAGCGGTGGCATTCGTCGATGACAATGTGGGTGAAGTGGTTTTCGGGGTAGTAGGTGGTCAGGAAGTTGGCGTCGCCGTCGTCGTTGGCCACGCCGAGGGTCTGGTAGGTGGCGATGTGGATGCGGGCGTTGCGGGCATTATTGGTGCCGTCTGGCCGGCGATACACGGCGGCAGCGTCGGCACCAAAGGCGTTCTGGAAGGCTTGGACCGCCTGGGCGCGCAACTCGTCTCGGTCACAGAGGAAAAGGGCGCGGGTAAGCTGTCCGGCGTCGGCAATGCGCTTGAGGAGGTTGACGGCGATGAAGGTCTTGCCGCAGCCGGTCGCCATGGAAAGCAGCGCCCGTTTTGGCTCGTGGGTGCTGTGCTCTCGCAGCGGGCGCTGTGCTCCATGACGGCGCGGATGGCCGCGTCCTGATAGTAGCGCCGGGTGCCTTCGCCGCTGGAGTAGGGTTGTAACAGAGGCCGGGCAGCGGGTGATTCGAGAGCAAAGCCGATGCCTTGCTCGTAGCGGCTACGCAGCTTCTGCGGGGTCGGGAACTGGCTCATGGGGAGGGGCGCGGAGGTCTGTCCGGTGAAGTGGTCGTACTCGACGAACTGATGGCCGTTGGAAGAGAACACGAAGCGGACGTTGAGCCGCTTGCACTTGGCATAGCCTTTCGCCTGGTCAAGGCCAAACCCCGGGGGCAGGCTTTCCTTTTTTGCCTCGATCAGGGCCAGGGCGACGGGCTGGGTGTGTGCGTTGACCTTGACCCGGAGCACGTAGTCGATCTGGCCGCGCTGGCGGCGACCACTGATGGCCTCAATGGCCCCGGCCGTCTCCTCGCGCCGGATGAGGTCTTCGGTCCAGCCGCGCTGGTGAATGGCTGGGTCGATGAGCTTGGCTCTGGTATCGGCTTCGTTGAGGCTCATTTGTGCTGCTCCAATTCAGCGCTATCCTGCTCGCTAAGAAGCGGTCTCCCCTAATCGTCAAGCAGCAGCGGCAGCACCAGCACCGTCAGCAGGTCACGCCGACACCGGCGATAGCGATCAATTCGGCGCTCCATCAGGTTCAGCGGGTGTTGCCCCACAAATCGAGAGGATAGGACAAATAAAGGGCCTTACCGGGAGCCGGTCAAGGAACGGACGTGGGGCGCGCTGCGCGGTGTGAGCGCTCGGCCCACGTCCGGCGCCGGGGCTTGACGGGGCGCGGGGAAGACGATACGTTGGACAGGACGGACTTCTGCGTCCCTATTTCTACTGCGGAGGTATTTTATGAAGAAGATTGTTATGTTCTTTTCTCTGTTGTTCCTCGCCCATTCAACTCTGTTTGCCGCCGGGTTAAAAGGCACAGTGCGCGATGCTGAGACTGGAGAATCACTGCCGGGTGCAAACGTATACTTAGAAGGTGTCGGGCGAGGAACTTCTACAGATCTCGATGGACAATTTGAGATCGCCAATGTCGGCGAAGGCAGCCATACTCTCATCATAAGTTTTATAGGATACAAAGAATATCGCAGCCCCGTTGTTGTAGAAGCGGGTGCTGTCGAGTTGTTTGTGGAACTCATGCCCGAGATATTTCGAGGCAAAGAAATCATCGTCGTTGCCGATCGGGCCAAATTGCGAGAAACACCCATTGCCTTCTCAGATGTCCCAAAAGTCGATATGCAGCGCAAACTCGGCTCTCGGGATCTGCCGATGATTTTAAATGATACGCCGGGTGTTTATGCGACCGAGCAAGGCGGGGGATCTGGCGATTCTCGCATCAATGTGAGGGGATTTGACCAGCGCAACGTCGCCGTTATGATCAATGGCGTACCAGTCAACGATATGGAAAACGGCTGGGTTTACTGGTCCAACTTCGATGGGCTAAGCGCTGTCACGTCGTCAATTCAGGTACAGCGCGGATTGGGTGCCTCAAATCTGGCGATTGCCTCAGTGGGTGGCACAATGAACATCATCACCGATAGCGCCCGTCAACAGCGCGGGTTCAAGATCAAACAGGAGGCAGGGAACAACGCCTTTTACAAAACCAAGGTCAATTTTTCATCGGGTTTGCTGGATAACAAAACGGCTTTCACCCTGGGCATGACGCGCAAAATCGGCGCTGGTCTGCCCGATCAGGCATGGTCATCGGCGTGGTCCTATTTTGGTGCTTTGAGCTTTTTGGCATCCGACACACACAAAATTGATCTGTTTGTCTCAGGCGCGCCGCAACGCCATGGGCAGCGTCTCTACAAGCAATCCATTGCAGCCTTTGATGCCGATTACGCCCGATCGCTGGGCATTGACGTTACGAGTGTAAAAAGCCGTGGCGTCAATTACAATCCCAACTGGGGGTGCTCGCCATTTTCATCCTATCAGGAGTATTACAACGGCAAAGTCCACGATGCACGCGACAGCGAGATCATCATGGAACGCGAGAATTATTACCACAAACCCCAGGTCAATTTGAACTGGTACTGGGCACCCCAAGCGCAGTTCATTTTGTCCAATGTATTTTATTTTTCGCGCGGGAAAGGCGGCGGCACAGGGCGTTCGGGTTCCGACCCGGGTGCGCTAGCCGATGGCAGCATCAACTGGCAACGCGTTGCCGATGAATTGAACACCCAAACGGCATCAGAAGCCAATCCCGATCTGGTGGGTGCAGGCGAAGTGGGCAGCAATGAAATTGCGGCAAAGACCATTATCCGAAACTCGGTCAATCAACATTTCTGGTATGGATATTTGGGCACGGCCGAATATCGTTTGAGCAACACCTATAAGCTGGCCTTTGGCATGGATTTGCGCTATTACAAAGGTCAGCACTGGCGCGAAGTGCGCAATTTGCTCGGTGCCGATTATTACGTTTTTGCCTGGGACGACAACGCCACGACATCCGTCAAGCGACTCGGAGACAAAGTCTCCTACCACAACGATGGCCTTACGCGCTGGGGTGGCGGTTTTGCACAACTCGAAGGGCGGTTTAACAACTTTACGGCATTTTTGAGCACATCGGGATCAGTAACGGGTTATAAGCGCATCGACTATTTCCGCGCAAGGGTCAATGGCGAATGGGATCAGACAGACTGGGAAAACTTCAAAGGCTACACCGTGAAAGTGGGTGGCAACTACAACGCCACCCCCGCAGTCAATCTGTATGCCAACGTGGGCTGGCTTTCAACAGCACCCAAATTCGACTCCGTTTACCACTATGACAACAGCCTCTACGATCCCACATTCAATGAAAAAGTCGCTTCTTTTGAGCTGGGTACCGGTTATCTCAAGCGCGGTGTGTTCACCGGAAACGCAAACTTCTATTACACCAAATGGATAGACCGCTCGTGGCCCAAGAGCATTTACAGTGCCAAACTCGACCAGCGCTTCCGATTTTTGCTGAACGGCATTGACGCGCGGCATACAGGCGTAGAGTTCGACCTGAGGGCGCGTCCCCATTCCATGTTTGAGGTGCGCGGCATGGTGTCACTGGGCAATTGGGAATGGCTCAACGATGCCGATGTCACATTTTCACCCGAAGAGGATCCATCGGCTATCGGCAACTTTCAAGTCTATGCCAAAGGGCTAAAGGTGGGCGACTCGGCGCAAAAGACCCTTGCCCTGAGCGCTACGATGTTTCCTGTGCGCGGCCTCTACGCCTCGCTGGGTCTGAGGCGATTTATGGATCACTACGCCAAATTTGATCCCGCCAACCGAACCGACCCCAACGACCGAAAACAGTCCTGGCAACTCCCGAGTTACAATCTGGTGGATCTGCACGCGGGTTACACACTGCCCGGCGATACATTTGGCAATGGCAAAGTGAGACTGCAATTGCACGTCTTCAATTTGTTTGGCGAACGCTATGTGTCCGATGCAGATGACGGCGATCAACACGACGCAGCCACCACTCGCGTATTCCTCGGGCTGTCGCGTCGATGGCATATTTCACTATCGTACGATTATTAGCGGTCAGCAGTCCATTTTCATCCAGGACGCAGGTGCTGGCCTGGGACATGCTGTGCGGTGTAAGCGCTCGGCCCATGGTTTCGTACTCGCTTGCCCCATCGCCGATCCTACCCGACGCAACGAGTGAGGGCCTAGCGGGAATGGGACAGGCGCACGTATAGGTATCGTCCCAGAAAGTCGTACGTGTTGGAATCAGAAGTGGCGAGGAACCCATTGTAGATCACCGCTGGTGGCTGGTCGAGCAGGTTGTTGATGCCGATGGTCAGTGTGGAGTGCCCAAGGGCCGTCCCCAGTTCGTATGATCCATGCACATTGAAGAGGCTGTTCGGATCGACCTTGCGGCTTGGGGGTACTTCTTCTACGTCCGGACGGTACTTACCCTTGCAGTCATCGTCTTCGCACTCCTCGAAGCCGCCAATGTAGCGCCACGCTAGCCCAACGGAAAAACGCTGCTTTGCTAGGCCAATGGAAGCGGCGTGACGCCACGTAGGGAACACACCCAAGTCGTAGTAGCCCTTGCCCTTGACCAGCTCGGGACCGTTGGCTGAGGGCAGGGTTTGCTCGTACTTAACGAGTAGATTGCTCTCGAACTGCGCCGAGACAATGCCAACGGGCGCATCCGCAATGTAGTTGAGTGCGATATCGAAGCCACTGGTTGCGGTTTGGCCAATGTTGGCGTTGGGAGACGCGATATAGGTAATCAACTTGGTGTTCGGGTCGCGCACGACTTGGTCGCAGTTGGACGGCGAATCCTGCGAGTAGCAGTTACTTAAAATGAGGCTGGCGGGCAACACGCCGATCTCATCCTCGATGGTGCTGGCATAGTAATCTACGGCAACATCGAATCCCTTTAGAAAGCGCGGCTGATACACCAGCCCGGCGGTCAGCATGGTGGCCTTTTCCGGATCGAGATCGGTGCTGCCGCCCAACTTCGTTCGATGCTGAGCCTGGGAGTCCTCAAAGTCGGCCGGGATGCCTTGCGCCGCGCAATGGCGCTTTTGTTGATCGGTCAACACGCGGGGATTGCCCCCTTCATCGACCACACTGCAAGGATCGCTGACAGGGGGGAAGGAATCGCTAGTGCCGAGGAAGAGTTCAGCGACGCTGGGGGCGCGAAACGCCTTGGAAGAGGTGGCGCGCACGGCCAGCCCTTGGGAGAGTTCGAGGCGAGTACCTAGTTCGTGGGTAAAGCCCGAGCCGAACGTATCGTAGTGGAAGGTGCGCCCAGCGGCGATTACGCCGAGACCCACGTCTCCTGCTTTGTAGAGAGGGAGCTGGGCCTCCGCGTACAACGCCTGGACCGAGTACGCGCCGTCGGTGGGAATCGCCTTACTACCGGTGGTATTGCCCGAAGCGGTCATGGGGTCGGGAAGATAGGCCCCAGCTTCCCAGCGCGAAGACAGACCGGCCGCCACGGCGAGCGGGCCGGCCGGCAAGGATGCGGCCTCCCCGGTCAGGTTCCACTGTAGAATCTGCTGCTGGGAATAGCCCCTGGCGACTCCGGTATATTGGATGTAGCTCAGCATTTCCTCGGTGATGGTACCGGGGCCGTGGAGAATATCCAGCGGGACGCAGTCGCCGGTGCAATCCTCGTCCGGCCCCAGCGCATGCTCGACATGATTGCGGATGAATCGGCCCTCGTTGACGTTGGTGCCCTCGCTGCGGCCGTAGGAAAAGGACAGGTCGGCGTCGAAGCTCCCGAGCCGGTGGTCCAATCCCAGGACCATGCGGTAGGTATCGATATCCTGGAGGTAGTTGCGGTTGCCCGCTTCGACAAAGCGCCGGCGGACGTCGATGAAATCGCGGCCGAACTCGTTGTAGCGGTTGGTAGCTGACAGCGCGATGCCTTCGCTAATGATAAACAGCGGCGTCGGGGCCAGCTTCTGATCGGATTGGCGATTGGTGTACGACACCTCGAAATACGTCTTTGCTGCCGCTGCTAGGGTATAGGAGCCGGCGAGGAAGGAGGTGTAGCGCGTCTGCGGGGTGTAGAGGTAGTTTTCCGGCTCGTAGTTGTATATATCGCCGCTCCCGTCCGAGGAGATACCCGACCAGTTAAAAGGACGCCAGCCGATCTCCGGGTCGCGGTGGTAATCCCCAGCCTGATCGCCAGCCGCCGCAACCACCGCCCGCCAAGCTTCGTTGCCCTCGGTACCCAGGCGGTCGATGATGTGGCCTTCCGGGGTGGCCGAACTGCCATTTTTGTTATAGGTGCCGTCGTTTTTTCCCCAGTCGTAGTTCTTGTTGACCGTGCTGAAACTCCGGTCGCCGGTCCAAACCGGCCGCTGGTTGTGGTAGCCGGCCGAAAAGGCGATGTGGCCTTGTTCGCTTTGTAGGCCGGTGGTTACGCTGAGGTCAAACGCTTCGCCGTCGCCCGCGCCCGCAAGCCCTTCGTAATAGTCGATCTCGATCCCCTCCATCGCGGTCCTGGTGATGATATTGACCACGCCGCCGATGGCGTCCGAGCCATATACAGCCGAGGCTCCGTCTTTGAGCACCTCGACTCGCTCGATGACGGAGGCGGGAATGGCGTTCAGGTCAACGGATGAATTGGCTCCAGTCCCGCCCGGCACGAAGCGACGGCCATTGACCAACACCAGGGTGCGCTGGGAACCGAGTCCGCGCAGGCTGACGCGGGTAGAGCCGTCGCCGCCGTTGTTGGCCTGGGTGTTGATCGCATTGGACTGCACGGTGAGCGTTTGCAGCACGTCCCCAATAGAGGCCAAGCCCTGCGCCCTGATTTCCTCCGTTGATAGGACGACGATCGGCGCTGGCGAGAGCGTCTCCGCGCTTTTGATGCGGGAGCCGGTCACCGTGATCTCTTGGACTTCGTATATCTTCCGTTCGTCCGTCCCTTCTTCTGCGAATGCGCCCATAGTACAGGCACCGGCGGCGCTGAGTGCTAGCAAAAATGCGTATCGCATGCTCATGGTTCGTACCTTTCGGTGAAACGGCCGCATGGCCATTTCTTCCTCCATCCGATCCGCCTCTTGCCTATTGTGCAATGCGTCCAAACGGGCAATCAAACGCCCATTGTTCATCGTTCACGGTTTCGCCGCTCTAAAGCCAATGATTGGGGGATGAGACATAAAGGCATCCCAAAATGGATTGTGCTGCTGAGACGGGTGCAAATAGGGACCGACCCATTGAAAATCGGAAAATCCAGCTTTTTGAAAGGCCCACTGGTAAGTCTCTGGCTTGAGAAAATAATTTTTAAATTTAAACTGCGTTCCATCTTCATTCATCACTTTATACAAAATAACATCGCCTTCTTGAGGGGCATTGACGCACTCTTTTTGCAAGCCGTACTGGGCAAAGGAACGGCTCCCCTTGGGAACCTGCTGAACATTGTCATTGAACCCGACCAATCGTCCCCCAGGTCGCAGTCTATTATAAGCCACCTCGACAAAACTGAGCAGTTCCTCTCTCGTCTTGGCATAATTCAAAAGATACATGGCCACCACAAGATCAACCTGTTCAGACCACTCGAGCTCGGCCACATCCCGATGCAAATACTTGCAGCCCAAGGGACGGGTGCGTTCTTCTTTTTCGGCCAACTTGATCATCGCTGCGGAAAGATCGACGCCCGTGACTTGCAAAGCCCCGGCTCGCTTGATTTTGCGGGTGTAAAACCCATCGCCACAAGCCAGGTCTAAAACCGTTGCCCCTCGAATATCTCCCAGGATTTCAAAAAGAGAATACGCTTCAATATATTTCTGAAAGGGTAATTGTTTTGAACCTTGATAGGCTTTGGCGATAGCGTCGTACTGATTTTCAGATGGATTCACGAGTCTCTCCTTGGTTGGGATACCTGGGAAAATACCTCGCCTTCGGCTACAGCTGCTCGAGCGGATAGGACAAATAAAGGGCCTTATCGGGAGTCGTCAAGGGACGGGCGTGGGGCACTGCGCGGTGGGTGAGGAACGAAGGGAACTCCGCGGTTACCATCTGCTCTTGACATAGAGCCATATCATCAGTACGGTTTCCCATATGAAGACGACCCTCAACATAGATGACACGATGATGCAGCGCCTGCGGGACTTTGAGGGAGAGGTTTACCGCTCAATGCTTTGAGATGGCCCCAAAATCCAATTCCACGACCCAGTCCTGCACCGACTCATCTCTGGTAAACTTAATAAATCCAAGTTCCCCAAGCCGTATTAACTCCCTCTGAAAAGTTCGCCAAGTGACATTCTGGTACGCAGATTGTACGTATCTATCCTCCTGTAGCTCTGATAGCTTGATCCTGCGGGACGGGGTATCTGAGAAGGGATCTGCAGGCTCTGTCTCGCTCAGGAGAAAGTCGAGGAGATTGTATTCTCTTTGGTTCAGGAGCCGCCGCCGGGTGCCCATCTTCTTACTGAAAGCGCGGACAATCATCGTTCGGTACACCAGCCGATTGATCCTTGCTTTGATGAAATTGTTTATGTCTTTGAGCTCACTCGCAAAGCCAGCCACGCCAAAGTGAATAAATGGCGTCACGTCGAAAGGCTGACTTTTCCGGCATTGTTGGAGGATTGACTTGTATTCCTGTTCGTGGCGATAGAAGTAATTGGAGAGTCCGTAAAATCCACGGACATTATACTCGAACTGAAAGAGGGTGCCTGCTTCAACAAGTCGGGAGACTCTTCCGTTGCCATCTCCAAAGGGGTGAATTGTCACCAGGAAGAAATGGGTGAGTAAGGCGCGTATAACTGGATGATTACCTTCGAGTTCGGGAGAGTTGATGAAACGAATATAGTCCTCCATTAAGCGCGGCAGCCTTTCGTGCGGGGCACCTCTATGGACTCCTCCCAAATCATCCGTCCCCACCACAACGGAAAGGTCGCGGAATTTTCCGGGTATATTATCGCTAGTATCTGAATCTCGGGTGATCATTTCGTGCATGGCAGCAATATCTTCTAAGCCAATAGGCGGACTGTTGGGAACAAACCGTTGTCTCACCCAGGACTGAGCCTCCCCAGCATTCCTGATCTGCAATTGTTCTTTTGTTGCGGTTTTTCTGTCTTGGCAAAGATATGATCTTTGGAATCGGGGTCGGTGATAGCTTTGAGGTAATCGATCTATCGATTCTCGATCCCCGTCCGGGCTGGAAGCCGACCGTGTTCGTATCCGGTCATACCCTGAATGGGAACGCGTGCCACATCACCGAACTGAAATTGGCCGAAATCCAGGTGCCGACCTGAGATAGTTTGATAAAGCCGTTTTCAGCGAGCTTCAAAAGCGGATGGTAAAACGGGTCGGCTCGGATGGAGGACTTTCGAGGGCAAAGGCAAAACCGTGCCGGCTCAAGATCTCCTGGACCAGGGTCAGGCCGAGGCCCCGCCGGTTTTCCTTGGTGCTGAAAAACGGGGTGAACAGGCTCTCGGCCACTTCCGGGTTGATCCCCGCCCCCGTATCCTCGACCACGGCAAAAGGGCGGTCTTCGAGCTGCCCCAGGCGAATTGTTATCCTGCCGTCCTCTCCGATGGCTTCCACTGCATTCTTCAGGATATTGACAAACACCTGCTCCATCTGGTTCTCGTCCATGGCGATGGGTTCCAGGTCCACCTGAATATCCCAGTCCCACTCGATCCTGCGGTGCTCGCACTCGGCGCGCATCAGCAGGGCGATGTCGCGCGAAAGGGCCTCCAGGTCCACCGGCTGCCGGCGCGGCGCCGGCAGTTCGATCACCTCGGCAAAGCTGCGCATGAAGGCGCTGAGATGGTCGATGCGGTCGATGGCCACCTGCAGGGCGTTGTCGAAATCGCCGCGGTCGGCCTGTCGCAATTGCCCCTTGTAGTTGAGGCAGGAGTGCAGAAGGGAATTGACCGCGCCCGTCGAATTGTTCACCTCGTGCGAGAGCAGGCGGATGACTTTCTCGTAGGCCGCTTTCTCCAGGAGGCGCAATTCCTCGGTCAATTCCTCCATCAGGATAAAGCTGCGCTGAAACCCCTGGTCCAAAAACTGCGACTTGTGGCAGCGCACCCGCTGCCCTTGCAGCGACAGCACCTGCGACTCGCCCACGGCCAAGGCGTGCAGGGCCTGGGCGAATGCCGTCCCCAACTCGTCCAATCGCCGGCCGAGCGCCTCGCTTTCGGCCAGCCCCAGCAGGCGGCTGGCGCTGGGATTGGCCCGGGCGACTTTGCCGTCGAAGTCGAAGGTGACAATGCCCGATGGCGAGGCCGTCAGGATCTTGTCCATGAAGTAGTGCTGTTCCTGGAGCCGCGTGCGCTCTTCGCGCAGCTGGTCGATCATGCGGTTGTACACCCGCACGAGCCGGTCCATTTCCGGCTGGCCCACTGCGGTGAACTTGCTGGTGAAATCGCGCTCGCCGATGAGTTCGGCGCCGATGCGGATCAGATCGAGCGGCACCCAAAAATGCTGGATCAGACGCAGACCGACCACAAAAGACAGGGCGAAGAATAGTTCGAGCCCTAATAGCCAGAATCTCTCCTCGATCAACATCAACAGGTACCCGGCCAGTCCAGCGAATACGAGGTGGATGCAGATCAGGTAGAGGACGAGTTTGACGCGCAGGCTCAAGGGTCGATCCCGTATTTCTCAAAGCGGCGGTACAGCGCCGCCCGGCTCAGGCCCAGGGCCTGGGCCACCCGGCTGATATTGCCCTTGTAGCGCTCCATGCACTGGGCGATCATCGACCTTTCCAACTCGTCGAGGGTCATGGTGCCCGGCGCCGGCAGGTCGCCCGTCCCGCCCTGGCCTTCCTCGGGCTGCATTGATAGGGCCGCGGAAAAGTCGTCGTTCCCCAGGACGCTGCTGGAACTCATCAGGGCGGTCCGTTCCACCAGTTGCTTCAACTGGCGGATATTGCCCGGCCACGGCAGGGTTTGCAGCCAGTCGAAGGCCGCGGGGTCGACCTCCAGGTCGGGGCGGCGGTAGACCTGGGCTGCAGCCAGCGCAAAGTGGCGCGTCAGCAGCGGTATGTCCCCCGGCCGTTGGCGCAGGGGCGGCAGGTGCAGGACGATGAGGTTGAGGCGATAGAGCAGGTCCTCGCGGAAGGCGCCCGACTGGACCAACTCGAGCAGATTGCGGTTGGTCGCCGAGATCACCCGCACGTCGACCGGGTGCGGGCGGCTCGACCCCAGCACCTCGAAGGTGCGATCCTGCAGCACGCGCAGCAGCTTGACCTGGCAGCTCGGGTCGAGATCGCCGATCTCGTCGAGGAAGATGGTGCCGCCGTCCGCGACCTCAAAGCGACCCTGGCGATCCTGCCGCGCGTCGGTGAAAGCCCCTTTCACGTGCCCGAACATCTCGCTGTCGAACAGGGTCGAGGAAATGCCGCCGAGGTTCACTTTGACAAAGGGCTGCCGCGGCCGGCTGCTGTTGCAGAAGAGGGCCTGGGCGATTTCGTCCTTGCCGGTGCCGCTCTCGCCGGTGATCAGCACCGAGGCATCGGTGGGCGCGATGCGGGCGACGACCTCGAGCAGCTTGAGCAGTTTGGGGTCGGCGCCGATGATGTTGGTGAAATCGCCCAGGCGATCCAGTTCCTCGCGCGTGATTGTGCCCTCGGTGGCCGGCTTTGCCGCGGCCAGGCCCAGGGCTGTTTTCACGGCCTGCAGGATTTGTTTGTTGGTCCAGGGTTTGGTGACAAAATCCGCGGCGCCGGCCTTGATGCCCTGCACGGCCAGCCCGATGGAGCCCCAGGCCGTCATCAGGATGACCGGCACCTCGGCCCGCCGCTGCTTGATCTCCTGCAGCAATTCCATGCCCTCCTCGCCGCTGGTCCGGCGCGAGAAGTTCATGTCCTGCAGGACCAACTCGCACCCGCCGCGCTCCAGCCATTCGAGGGCCTCCACCGGAGACGAGGCGGTCGCGGTCTGGTAGCCGGCCTGCTTGAGCAGCAGGGACAGCGACGTGGTCACCGAAATATCGTCATCTACTACCAGGATCATCGCCTAGTCCTCGGTCGCATTTATCACTGATCAAATGGATTTTCAAACCCCCATCTTTCGCAGCGCTTCTGTCGCAAGCCGTCATATTCCCGCGGGTTTTCCGTGGTCGGTTTGAGCAGCGTTCCAATCGACGCTGACCTGCCCGGCGCACCAAGATCAGCCATAGCGGTAGGGGCGCCCGGCCTTCTGCATGTCGGCATTGTACTAAGTGGACCGACCTATTCACAAGAACAGCTCTGCAATCGCCACACCCGCACCGATATAAGTACCGGTAAGCCAAAGGTCCGCACCGGACACTACTGTTACCACGACCGCCCCCATGCTCAAGACGCCCCAAAGACTGCCCTCCGAAGTACTATCCTTTCTTTTGACGCGAATGCGCTTTTCATAACCCTTTCGGAAGCCCTGAATATACTCATTTCCCTTGCCTTGCAGGTAATCCTTCTGTACCCACGATAATTCCGCATCGCTCGATTCGGCAATCCGAGGGGCCAGCTTCATGCCAATCTGCCCCGATACATTCAGAAGGATCAGCGCAAAGATCATCGGCGATAGTTTCACAATGTTTTCCTTTCGGTGCTAGATTGATCTCCCATACCCAGTTCATTCGGAGTGCAGGGCCTCGGCCGGCCGTATGCGGCAAGCCAGCCGCCCCGGGTACAGGCTGCACACGACCACGAGACCGTAAATCACCAGGGCCGCAAGGGCCAGACTGAGCGCGTATATCCCGCCGGTGTAATCCAGTAGCCCCAGCAGCGGGAATTGCACGATGAGCAGCAAGCCGGCGACTACGCCGATGCTGGCGACCACCAGGATCTCGCCCGTCAACTGCGCGTAGATACTGGCCGCGGACCCGCCCAAGGCCCTCCTCAGGCCGATCTCCTCGACTCTCAGCGTGGTCCGCTGCCACAGCACACCGCTCAGCGACAGGGCCACCATGCCCAGCACCAGCGCCGAGATGACTCCAGCGACGAACAGGGGTATCAGGGTCAACTTGAACGCCGTGGCACGCTTTTCCTCTAAGGTCTTAATGTCAACTCGGTACCCCGGGGCCATGGCCTTGAGTCGCTTGTCGATTTGCTCCTGGGCCGCCAAGGGCGTACCGGGACGCATTTTGACCAAAAAATGGCCGCGATTTTCGTCTTCACTCAGACGGGCGAACACGAAGAAACCGGGATCGGAAAATTCCCCTAAACGGCGATACTCGGAGACCACCCCGATGACCCGTTCGTCAGGCCCCTTCCACTCTTCAATCTCCTGGCCGATGGGGTCTTCACGGCCAAAGAGCGCCTCGCTGAGCGGCTGGGTTATCACGATCGGATCCCAGTCTAGGGCCGCGTCCTCCTCGCCAAACCACCGCCCGCTGACCAAGTCGAGATCGAGCACTTGGTGGAACTCGTCCGAAACATCGCCAGTAGCAACCATTCGTCCGTCAATGGAAAAGGGAAAGGAACCACCTAACGTATAGGGGAGTGCTCCGTGTTGCTCCGAGGCGACCGACTCAATCCAGTCGAATTCCTCCAAGGCCAGATAGACCTGTTTGCGACTGGGCCTTTCCGCTTCGCTCCCATCCGCCCTAAAGTCCACGACCCATATATTTTCGTAGGAAAATCCGAGGGGCTGCCGATAGTTATCGGCTTTGTACACGCCGTAGGAGGCCGTGAAAAAGACGAGCAGGAAAGAAATGAATATCTGGAAGGCAGTTAACGCGTTCGCCTTTTTGCAGTTCCAGACCAGCTTGCAGAGATGGCGTATCATTGCTTCCTCCTTCTGAGTGCCTCTACGATATGCAGGCGCGACATTTTCCAGGCCGGATAAACGCCGGAAATTAGACCGAAGAATAGGGTTATCACCAAGCCGTAGAGAAAGATGCGGTGGTTCAGGTGGAATTCGGCGTATGGCACAATGTCGCTGGCACCGAGCATTTGTAGGACGAAAAAAGTAAGAACCAGCCCGAGGGCACCGCCCAGGAGCGTGAGAATCACGTTTTCCACTACAAATTGTCCCACTAAGGTGAGCGAAGATCCGCCGAATGCCTTGCGCACCCCGATCTCGGAAGCGCGCTCCAAGATGCGGGTGACGTTGATGTTGATCAAGCTGACCACCGGCAGGAGCATGAAGAGCAGCACCAGAGCGCCGATCGGCAGGATCATCGCATAGATGGCCTTGCCGCCCACGTCGCTAAGAAAGAACATGAGACGCACAGTTTCTTCCAACAGTGTTTCAGGGCCGCCAGTGAGACGGTTGACTTGGTCGGGATTGGGGTATTCGACCCGGGTGAGCACATCGGCGAATTCCTCTTTGATGAGCGGCATTTCGGCCGCACTGCGCGCCAGGATCATTGCCTGATAGCCGCCAAACACCGAATCGTAACGCAGGTACGCATCCGTTTCTTGGGCACTGACGGGCACCCAGATATCGGCAAAGGGCAACATGCGGAACATCGGCACGTTGGGCACGACTCCCACCACGCGGAACGGTTGTCCCTTGAGTTCGATGTACTTCCCCACGGCCTGTTCCCCGAAAAACGCCCGGCGCGTCGCCTGGTTGATCACGGCCACCCGTTGGGCCTCCTCTACCTCCTTTGTGGTATAGGGGCGGCCTTCGAGGAAGTCGAATTCGAGGATCTCCCAGAACACCCCGTCCGTGTACTTGAGCTCGAATTTGATCTTCTCGCCTTTGCGGAACGTCGTTTCCGTGGATGAGCCGACCTTGGAAATGGACACCTTTTCCGCCTGGGTCAGCGAAGACACATACCGTTGCAAAAAGGCGTAGCTGGGCGAGCTGATGCTATGGCCTTTCCCCGGTCCTTCGCCTCTCACCGACTGCAGGATGAGGGTGCGATCCGACCGGGTCTCCGGCGGGAAGGAGCCGAAGATGTGGTCGAACAAGGACGCCGCCACCATCAGCACCATGAGCGTGAAGCTGATGGTAAAGAGGCTGATGCAGGTAAAGCCCTTGCGCCGCAACAGGACCTTGAGGGCCATTTTGATGTAGTTCTTTAGCATGATCGCCTCCTAATATATAGAAGAATTAGTCGTGATGCAGGGCCTCGGCCGGCCGTACCCGGCTGGCCAGCCAACTCGGATAGAGGCCGCACAGCAGCACCAGCAGATAGAGCGCGAGCGCCGTCGCTCCTATACCGCAGGCGGCCACATAGGCCGGCACCCGGCTCCCCAACACCATATCCAGCAGCCCGAACTGGACCATCGGCACACAGCCCAGGGCAATAGCGACGGTCACCAGTACCGCCAATTCGCCCAGGAACTGCCCGTAGATCCGGCCGCCGGGCGCCCCCACCGCCCGCCGGATGCCGATCTCCCGGGTGCGCCGGCGCACGTGCTGCCACATCATGCCGGTCAGTCCCAGGGCCACCATGAGCATCATCAGGCCGCTGATCACGGCGATGAAACCCAGCAGTTGGAGCCGCTCCAGGCGAACAGCGTCCCTGCGCTCCGCCAGAGACTTCACCTTGAATTGTATGGATTGCTCCGCCGAGACGACCGCCTGGATCCTGGCTCTGAGTGCTTCCCCGAAGGCCGGTCCCGTGTCCGCATAGGTCTTTACGAGGAAATAGATCCAACTCTGCATTGGAAAGACAAACCAGTCATTCATTGAAAACCGCAGGAAGACAAAGCCCGGCACCTCGGCATTTCCGTACTCCTTGTAATAGAAGTTCTCCACGACCCCTACCACGCGGACGTGGTCGGGACTAGGGGGAATGGGAAAGTAGCTATCTTGCGGATCGACATTGATTACTGGTGAGTCCCCGATTGCTTTGCCCAGCGGGTCTTCGTCGCCAAACAGCGCCTGACTCAACTCCTGGTCAATGACGGCCGGGGTCCAGTCGAGGGCCTCGTCCTCGGGCTGGAACCAGCGCCCGCTGAGCAGCCTCAGTCCCAGGGTTTCCAGACCCTCGTCCGAGATATAGACAGAAGTAGCAATCCCGTTCCACGATTGCGAGAAGCGGAACGGCGCTTCGCTGGCCAGGGCCACTGCCTCGACTCCGTCGGACGCCTGGAGTTCTTGCCGCAACAGCTCGATATTGCGCCGGTACTCTTCCCTTGCCTGTTCTCCGCCCTCGCCGAAGAGATCCCCCGACAAACTGACGGACCACACGTTCTCGTACTCGAATCCCAGCGGCTCCAACTCCTTGGCGGCGAACAGCACCCAGCCGGCGATCATGGGAGTCATCACCAGGAACGACAGCAAGAGCTCGGCGACGAGCAACAGGTTTGTCCGCCGCCGGTTCCAGGCCAGGCGGCACAGATGAGCGATCATTTTTCCCTCCCGGTCAACGCCTGGACAGGGTGCAGACGCGCCATTTTCCAGGCTGGATAGGCTCCGGATACCGTACCGAAAAACACAGCGAGCAATACCCCGTAGAAGAAGGTGCGGATCAATACCTGAACATCCATGTAAGCCACGCCACCCATCGAAGCCAGCGCCAGTATGCCCCAGCTGAGCGGCAGACTGAGCGCCCCGCCCACCAGGGTGAGCAGCACGTTTTCCGCCACGAACTGCCCCACCAGGGTGCGGGTCGAAGCGCCGAAGGACTTGCGCACGCCAATTTCGGAGGCGCGCTCCTCGATGCGGCCGATGTTGAGATTGACGAGGTGGAGCGCCGGCAGGAGCATGAACAGCAGCATATAGCCTCCCAGGGTGAGCAGCCGCCGCTGGAGATAGTCGGCGACCACCTGGCGTCCGTCCACGCTGCTGCGATAGTCCCTCTTCCATCCTCCTCCCCGGAGGGCCCATTCCTCCAGCTTGGTTACCAGCGGAGCGGATACTCCGGTGAGAGCGAAGCGCTCATCGGGTGGAGGTTCCACCTGCTCCAGCACGGTGGCGAATTCCGCCCGTATGCGCTTTATGTCCGCCGGCCGCGGCGCCAGCACCGCCGCCCTGAACCGTCCCGCAAGCTTGTAGGTGCGCCACTGCTCGGGAGGAGCGGTGGTCACCGGCACCCAGACATCGGCGTGGATTCTCATCCCTCTCTCCCGGTAGGAATAGTTATGCCGAACGTCGGTCACCACGCCGACCACGCGGTAATTCTCTCCGTCGATGGGCACGCTCTTGCCCACCACCTCCTCCGAGCCGAAGAAGCGTCTGCTGAAGCCGGCGCGGATCACGGCGACCCTGGCGCCCGATGCCACCTCCTCGGTCCCATAGGGCCGGCCCTGGCGAAAGTCGAAGCGGAAGACCTCCCAGAAGCTCCATCGGTCAGCATCACCTGCACATGGCTCCCCTCCGCCCCTCCTTGCATTCCCCGGGAACCGGCATAAGAGAATACCGTCACTTTTTCCGCCGTCTCCAGGGGACGCACATAGCGGTCCAGAAACGCGTAACCAGGCTTTCTATACCCGGCCTTCGCTGGACTGAGGGATGAGTCGGTTGCAGTAAACTTCGGGAACAGCCAGTCGATATACAGGGTGCGGTCGGAGTGGACCTCGGGCGGGATGGGCCCCACTTCCTGGTCGATGGAGGCCGTCGCCACCATCAGCACCGCGAGGGTGAAACAGATCCCCAACAGATTGACCCCAGTGAGGAACTTGTGCCGCCAGAACACCTTGAGGGCCATTTTGATGTAGTTCTTCAGCATCTCCTCCTCCTTACTGGACCTGCCGTCTCCCGGAGTTCCCTATTACTCGATACCACAACCACAATCAGTCGACAATTATGAGAACTGCACTTACGGTTAAAACCCCAATCACAGTACTAAGTCCACAAAAAGCACCATCCACGTTACTTGCCTCTCTCCTCTCGCGAATGTGCTCCTGATAGCCGTATCGGAAGCCCTCGATATAATCAATCCCCTTTCCCCGTATAGCCTGATACTCTTCCTTCGATAATGAAGCATCGCTTCTATCGGCAAAATATTCGCTTTGTACAACCAGGCCAATTATGCTGAAGCCACTTATATAGCCAGACAACCACCACCACTTTGTCCCCTTGAATCCAGCGGCTATCTCTCCGTCGAGCAGACCTTGAGCCTTCGTATACTCGGACAGGGCGGCTTGCGGCTCTCCGGACGGCCCCTGCGCCAAGACAAATCCGAGATGTCGCCGTTCCTGGGGATATTCAGGAATTCCAAATTGGGTCCCGGCCTGTAAAGAGACCGGTTCCCATATATGCAGAAAACTCAGCGCAAAGATCACCGGCGATAGTTTCACAATGTTCTCCTTTCGGTACGAGGTTGTATTTCCCATATCCGACTCATTCGTGGTGCAATGCCTCGGCCGGCCGCACCCGGCTGGCCAGCCAACTCGGATAGAGGCCGCACAGCAGCACCAGCAGATAGAGCGCGAGCGCCGTCGCTCCTATACCGCAGGCGGCCACGTAGGCCGGCACCCGGCTCCCCAACACCATATCCAGCAGCCCGAACTGGACCATCGGCACACAGCCCAGGGCAATGGCCGCGGTCACCAGCACCGCCAATTCGCCCAGAAACTGTCCGTAGATCCGCCCGCCGGGCGCCCCCACCGCCCGCCGGATGCCGATCTCCCGGGTACGCCGGCGCACGTTCTGCCACATCATGCCGGTCAGTCCCAGGGCCACCATGAGCATCATCAGGCCGCTGATCAGGGCGATAAAACCCAGGTTCGTGAGACTGTCGAAACGATCCTCCTCGAGGCGCTCTGCAAGGGACTCCACGTTGAACCCTACGGACTGCTCCGCCGGGACGACCGCCTGGATGCGGGATCTGAGCGTTTCGCCGAAGGCCGGTCCCGTGCCCGGAGAGGGCTTTACGAGAAAATTGATCCAACTCTGTCGCGGAGTAGCGAGCCACTCATTGGAAATCCGCAGGAAGATGAAACCCGGCAGCTCGACTGCCTTGTAGCTTCCGTAGTAAAAACAATTCTCCACGACGCCTACTATGCGGACGCGGTGCCGGATAAGGGGATGGTACGTCTCTTGCAGATCGATGGCGGGTGAGTCCTCGACTGCCTTACCCACCGGGTCGTCGTCGCCGAACAGCGCCCGACTCAACTCCTGGTCGATGACGGTCGGGGTCCAGTCGAGGGCCTCGTCCTCGGGCTGGAACCAGCGCCCGCTGAGCAGCCGTAGTCCCAGGACCTCCAGGCCCTCGTCCGAGATGTG
The DNA here is from genome assembly GCA_965219385.1 of Candidatus Latescibacterota bacterium. Classification (GTDB taxonomy): domain Bacteria; phylum Latescibacterota; class UBA2968; order UBA8231; family UBA8231; genus CBDCNM01. The sequence continues at coordinate 1,920,114 of CBDCNM010000002.1, forward strand.
GACGGACGTGATCCCGTTCCACCCCTCTGAGAAGCGGAGGGGAGCATTGCTGGCCAGGGCCACCGCCTGAACTTGGTCGAGCGCCCGGAGTTCTCGCCACACTAGTTCGATATTGCGCTGGAATTTTTCCGCGGCCTGTTCTCTGTTAAAATCCCTAGCCGACAAGCTAGCGTGCCATACGTCTTCGTACTCGAATCCCAGCGGCTTCAACTCCTCCGCGGCGAACAGCACCCAGCCGGCGATCATGGGAGTCATCACCAGGAACGACAGCAAGAGCTCGGCGACGAGCAACAGGTTGGTCCGCCGCCGGTTCCAGGCCAGGCGGCACAGGTGAGCGATCATTTTTCCCTCCCGGTCAACGCCTGGACAGGGTGCAGACGCGCCATTTTCCAGGCTGGATAGGCTCCGGATACCGTACCGAAAAACACAGCGAGCAATACCCCGTAGAAGAAGGTGCGGATCAATACCTGAACATCCATGTAAGCCACGCCACCCATCGAAGCCAGCGCCAGTATGCCCCAGCTGAGCGGCAGACTGAGCGCCCCGCCCACCAGGGTGAGCAGCACGTTTTCCGCCACGAACTGTCCCACCAAGGTGCGGGTCGAAGCGCCGAACGACTTGCGCACGCCAATTTCGGAGGTGCGCTCCTCGATGCGGCCGATGTTGATATTGACGAGGTGGAGCGCCGGCAGGAGCATGAACAGCAGCATATAGCCTCCCAGGGTGAGCAGCCACCACCGGAGCCGGGCCGCGGCGGCCTGCTGCGGATCCCCAGCTTCTCTGTAGTCCTCGGTCCAGTCTGGTTTGCTCTCGTGCGCCCATTCCTCCAACGTGGTGAGCAGCGGAGCGGATACTCCGATGAGATGGGAGGAGCGCTCATCCGGTGGAGGTTCCACCTGTTTCATCACGGTGGCGAATTCCGCTCGTATGCGCTCCATGTCCGCCGGCCGGCGCGCCAGGACCGCCGCCTTGAAGTCTCCCGTGAGCTTGTAGGTGCGCCACTCCTCGGAAGGAGCGGTGGTCAGCGGCACCCAAACTTCGGCGAGCGTTCTTGTTCGGATAAGAACGTCGGCCACCACGCCGACGATGCGGTAGTTCTTCCCGTCAACCGGCACGCTCCTGCCCAGGACCTCCTCCGAGCCGAAGAACCGACGGCTGAAACCGGCGCTGATCACGGCGACGAAATCGCCAGCTTCCACTTCCCCGGCGGTATAGGGCCGGCCCTGGCGAAAGTCGAAGCGAAAGACCTCCCAGAAGGCCCCGTCGGTCATTCTCACCTCCACATGGCCCTCCTCCGCCCCGCCCTGCAGTCCCCGGTAATCGGCATAATAAGAGAACACCGTCACTTTTTCCGCGGTTTCCAGCGGACGCACGTAGCGGTCCAGAAACGCGTAACTGGGCCTGGAGATCATTGGGCCAGGAGGATCGATTGAAGCATACTGGACGAATAGCCAGCCGAGGTGCAGGGTGCGGTTGGAGTGGACTTCGGGCGGTATAGGCCCCACTTGCTGGTCAATGAAGGCCACCGCCAGCATCAGCACCACGAGGGTAAAGCAGATGCCGAACAGATTGACGCCGGTGAAAAATTTGTGCCGCCAAAAGACCTTGAGGGCGATTTTTATGTAGTTCTTCAACATGGTGGCCTCCTTAAGTACAGGACTACTCGTAGTGCAGGGCCTCGGCCGGCCGCACCCGTGCGGCCAGCCAACTCGGATAGAGGCCGCACAGCAGTACCAGCAGATAGAGCACCACGGCACCCGCGGCCAGGCCGCCGATGGCGACATGGGTCGGTATCCAGCTGCCCAGCACCAAATGTGGCAGATCAAATTGGACGATGGGCACACAGCCCAAGGCGATGGCCGCAGTCGCCAGCACGGCCAGTTCGCCGAGGAACAGGCCGTAGACGTTGCCGGCGGCGGCCCCCACCGCCCGGCGGACGCCGATCTCCTCGGTGCGTCGGCGCACGTTTTGCCACATTATGCCGGTCAGACCCAGGGCCACCATGAGCATCAGCAGGCTGCTGAGCAGGGCGGTGGTTTTCAGATTCCCGACCTGTCGAGCTTGGTTGCTGTCATGTATCTCCGCCAGAGAGCGCACGTTGAAGAGTATGGCCTGGTCGGCCGGAACGACCGCCCGTACTTTGGTTCTGAGCTTTTCGCCGAAGTCCGCTCCGGTCCCCAAGGGGGTTTTTACGATTAGATGAACGCCGGTGCGTGACTCGAGCGTATTGACTTGCGCGTTGGAAAAAAACAAAAAGAGGGTGCCCGGCACCTCGCTCTGGGAGGCCCCGTATTTTCCGTAATAGAAACAGTTTTCCACGACGCCCACGACGCGGAACTTGGTGGACCGAGGAAGTACGCTCATGTTCTGCAATCTATAAGATCCATCCTGTCCGAACTTCTCTTTTATTATCGACGCGTCCTGGATGATCTTGTCCAGGGGGTCCTGGTCGCCAAAGAGCGCGCGACTGAGCCTCTGGTCAATGACGACCGGATGCCAGTCGCCCGAGAGCGCCTCGTCCTCCGGCTCAAACCAGCGGCCGCTGTGCAGCTGCAGCCCCAGCGTTTCCAACCCCTCCTTGGAGATGTTGACCGAGGTAAGCCCGTCCCACACGCCGATACGTCCGAACGGTGATGGCTCGGCAAGGGCGACGGACTCGACGGCGCCGAGTGCCTGGATTTCTCGCCGGACCAATTTGATAGTGTGCCCCAAGGCGGACGACTGCTCTTCGCCTGGGTCCGGCTTCCAATGGTGCCTGCCCAGGTTGACCGCCCACACCTCCTCGTACTCGAAGCCCAGCGGCTCCAGGTTCTCGACGGCGAACAACACCCAGCCGACGCCCATGAGGGCCACGATCAAAAAAACCAGGGTCAGTTCGCCGACCAGCAACAGGTTGGTTCGCCGCCGGTTCCACGCCAGGCGGCACAGGTGGGCAATCATATTCTCCTCCCGGTCAGGGCTTGTACGGGGTGCAGGCGCGCCATTTTATAGGCCGGATACGCCCCGGACAGGGCGCCAAAAAACGCGGCGATCAGGGTGCCGTATACGAAGGTGCGGAGCAGGAGCAGGATGTCGAGGTTGCCCAGTTCAAAGAGTGACCAAAGGCCCCAGCTGAACGGCAGGCTCAGCAGCCCGCCCACCAGGGTCAACAGCACGTTTTCGGCGATGAACTGCCCGACGAGCGCACGGGACGATCCGCCGAATGCCTTGCGGACGCCGATCTCGGCGGCGCGCTCCTCGATGCGGCTGATGTTGATATTGACCAGGTGCAGCACCGGTAGCAACAGGACCAGCAGCACGACGCCGGCGGCGATGAGCACCTTCCGCAGAACGAGGCCGGCGATGACCGACCGCCATTCAGAACCGGCCTCCACGAGTTCCTGCAAGTCGCCCGCGATCACCCATTGCTCGAAGGCGGTAGCGAGCGGGGCGACTAGTAGAGAATCGTCTTCCACTGGCTCTACCCGCGGTAGCACGGTGGCGAATTCCGCCCGTATGCGCTCCTTGTCCTCCGGCTCCCGCGCCAGCACCGCCGCACTGAAACTACCCCCACCCGTCAGCCGGTAGGGACGCCACTCCTGGGCCGGTGCCGTGGTCAGCGGCACCCATACATCGGTCCTGGAGCTCACCCTCTGGCTGCGGCTAGGGGCGACTACGCCGGCGACGCGGTGAGGCTGCCCGTCGAGAGGCACGCTTTTTCCCACGACCTTGCTCGATCCGAAGAACCGCTTGGCAAAGCCGTCGGTGATGACGGCGACAAAATCGCCGGCTTCGACTTCGGCGGCGGTATAGGGCTGGCCCTGGATGAAGTCGAAGCTGAAGACCTCCCAGAACGCGGCATCGGTTGATCGTACTGCCACACTGGTCTCCTCTGCCCCTCCGTGTACCCCCCGGGACGCTGGAAAACGAGAGAAGATCGCCACCTTCTCCGCGGTCTTGAGCGTCCGCACATAGCGATCCAAAAAGGCGTAACTAGGCGACATCCCCCACCCGTAGGAGAAACCCCGGCCGGTGCGATTCCCTGTCACTATCGTCGAGAGATGCAGGGTGCGGTCGTTGTGGATCTCGGGCGGCGCGTTCCTTATCAGTTGCCCGATTTTCATATCGAGGATCATCGTCGCCGTAATTGACGCGATCAGCGTGGCGCATATCCCCAACAGGTTGACGCCGGTGAAGAACTTGTGCCGCCAGAACACCTTGAGGGCGATTTTGATGTAGTTCCTCAGCATCTCCTCCTCCTCACTGGACCTGCCGTCCGTCGAAGAGCCGCACCGTGCGCCGGGTGCGCTCGGCCAGACGCTGGTCGTGGGTCACCATGACGATGGTGGTGCCCTCTTCGTTGAGCTGGTGCAGGATGCTCATGATTTCGTCGCCCATGTGGCTGTCCAAATTGCCGGTGGGCTCGTCGGCCAGCAAAATCTGCGGCTGGGCGACAATGGCCCGGGCCACGGCCACGCGTTGCTGCTGCCCGCCCGACAGTTGCGCGGGGAAGTGACGCACCCGCGAACTGAGCCCGACCCGGTCCAGCGCGGCCAGCGCCATTTGGCGCCGCTCCTTGCCCGACAGCCCGCGGCGATAGAGCAGGGGGATCTCCACATTGTCCACCACGTTCAAATCGGCGATCAGGTGGAAGGTCTGGAAGATGAACCCGACCTCCTCGTTGCGGATGCGCGCCAGGTAGCGGTCGTCGTAGGTGTTGATGTGGCGCCCGTTCAGGCTGACGTCGCCGGCGCTGGGCTCGTCGAGCAGGCCGACGACATTGAGCAGGGTGCTCTTGCCCGAGCCGGACGGCCCCATCACCGAGATGAACTCTCCTTGATCGACGGCGAGATTGATGTTGCTCAAGGCCAGGGTCTCGATTTTGTCGGTGCGGTACACCTTTTCTATGCCTTCGAGTTTGATCACGGCTGCCTCCTTTATTTGATCTGGACCTCGTCCAGGTGCAGGTAGTTTTTCATACTTGAAATGATCACCTCGTCCCCCTCCAGCAAGCCCTCCACCACCTCGTAGTACTCGAAATTGGCCATGCCGATGCGCACCTCGGTCTTCACCGCGGTCTGGCCGTGGACCACAAAGACCTCGTGGAGGCCCGCCCCCCCGTTGATGAACGGCCCTCGCTTGAGGCGCAGGGCCCGGTCCTTGCGCGCGGTGATGATATAGGCGTCCACCCGCTGGTTGGGCCGCAGCAGCGCGTGTGCTGCATCCTCCAGCTCAACTTTGAGATTGATGATGTTGTTGTCTACCGTCGGCAGGATGCGGGCGATGCGGCCCTTTGCGTATGCTTCCTCGTCAATGCGCAGGCGCACCAGCAGTCCAGGCTGGAGCCGGCGGGCGTGGATATCGGAAACGGTGACGTCGACGCGGAACGAACTGAGGTCGGCGATGCGGGCGATTTCCTGGCCCTGGCTGATGGAAGCCCCGACCACCGGCGCGATCGCCGTGAGCACGCCGTCTCTATCCGCCCGGATATGGGCCCGCTCCAGGCGGCGGCGGGCTTCCTCGCCCTCGCGTTCGAGGGTCTTCATCTCCAGGCGCAGGGCCTCGAGCTGGGCCTGGGTGGATTCGAGCAGATTGCGGCGGTTTTCTTCGAGTTGCTGCAATTCGATCTCGGCGCACTGCTCCTCCAGCTGCGTCTGGCGCAGCTGGTCCTGGGAGACCGCGCCGATAGCCTGCAACTCGAGGTACTGCGCGGTGCGGGTCTGCAGACGCTGCAAAGTCAGTTTTTTCAGACGCCAGCCCGTCTCCAGATCGCTCAGATTCCTGCGTTTGTCCAATTCGACTTGGGTCTGGCGGTTCTGCTTGAGCGTCAGCTCTTCGGTCCGTTTCTCCACCTCGAGCTGCGCGGCGTTCAAGTCCAGTTCGACGATCGGATCTCCCTGCTGCAATATGTCCCCTGGTTTATGCAGAATCCGCACCAGCCGCGTATGGATGGGACTGAAGACGATCTGCTCGAACTGGGGCACTACCGTACCCGAAGCAGTAATCGTCTCTTCCACCGCACCGCGCTGCACCTGCGCGGTGCGGATGCGGTCGGGGTCCAGGGCCGGCCTGATCCAGCCGGGCAACCAGACAAAGAGCCAGACGAGGATGGCCAGTCCAGCCGCGGAATAGGCAATGCGTTTGCCGCGCTGGCGGCGCAGGAATGCTGGATCGAGCGGGCGGTCCATAGGGTTCATAGGGTTCATAGCCTCCTGGGGTTCATAGCCTCCTGCTCGCTCTCTATACAAATTCCGTGCCAGATTAACAAATGCTTGTTTTTACTTGATTTATTTTTTAGACGCCAGATCGTTTTTGTCCGCTTTTGAATACTCGTTGTCCGTTTTCGGACACTCAGCCCGCCGAACTGGGCTAGGCCATGCTGGTGGTGGTGGAAGAGCTGACCTTTCCTGCTTTCTTCCTAATAATTAAGCCACGGAGGAATTGGCGATGCCACTGAACATCAAAGACGGCGACACGCACACTATGGCGAAAAGGCTCGCGAGCCTGACCGGCGAATCCCTAACCAAGGCCGTCAAACATGCAATCCAGGAAAGGTTGGCGCAGGTGGAAAAGACGCAGGGCGGAACCCCTCTCGCCGATGAACTGGATCACATTGCCCTGCATTGCGCCAATCTGCTGAGGCGCGACAAGCGGAGTGCCGACCAGATCATCGGATATGACGAACGTGGTCTGCCAGCGTGATGGTGGTCGACACATCAGCGCTCATTGCAATTATGGGCGATGAACCCGAACGAAGGGCCTTCAATGAACTGATCGATGCGGCGACGGCCATTTCGGAGCGAGCGCGCAAAGCGCCCGATGCCGGCGAGACATCGGGCGCTTTGCTGGGTGGGCCTCACTGGCTGCTCAAGATACCGCCGAGTTCCTGGATTGAAATCGCCTCGGTGTTTCGGTCGATCGGGAATCGCTCCGAACCTGGATAGATAGCGTAGCGCCGGACCGGCTTCAGGTCTTCGCAGGCAATGTGGTATCCTTTGCTGAGCTTCGGAGCCCCGGAATATTTGATTTCAATGGCCCAGAGGGTTTGATCCGGCGGTTGCAGCAGCAGATCGATTTCAGCGCCCGCGGCGGTGCGGTAGAAATAGACTTCCCATTCCTCAGGCGCCTGGTTGAGCGCGTTTTCGAGGGCGAATCCCTCCCAGCTGGCGCCGAGAACAGGATGGCCCAGCAAGCTCTCCTTGTCGGCAATGCCCAAAAGCGCGTGCAGGAGGCCGCTGTCCCGAATGTAGACCTTGGGCGCTTTGACCAGGCGCTTGCCGACATTCGCGTGATAGGGTCGAAGTCGCCGGACCAGGAGAAGATCGACCATGAGATCGAGATAGTTACTGACGGTTTTGCCGTCTACAGCGAGACTTCGAGCGAGATTGGAGGCATTGAGCAAGCCGCTCTGGGCGTGGGCCAGCATGGTCCAGAAACGACGTAGCGTTTCAGCGGCAATGCGCGGACCCAAGAGGGGGATATCGCGTTCGAGATAGGTGCGGATGAAATTCCGCCGCCAGCGCAGACTCAGGGTGTCGCTCTTTGCCAAGAAGCTGACAGGGAATCCCCCTCTGAGCCAGAGCTGGTCCATGGGCGACGATGCGATTTCGCCCGCGTGAAAGGGAGCGAGTTCGGTATAGGCGATGCGACCGGCGAGGGATTCACTGGATTGCTTGAGCAGGTCGGTCGAGGCGGAGCCCAGAATGAGGAACTGACCTGTCTTTCGCCCGCCCCGAATTCCTTTATCGATAAGTCCTCTCAGACTCTCGAATAAACCGGGCATTCGCTGGGTTTCATCCAGAATGACGAGCTTGTCCGCGTGTTCGCTCAGGTAGAGCTCGGTATTCTGGAGCCTGGCTCGATCTGTTTCCGACTCGAGGTCCAGGTAGAGGGAAGGCCTCGTTTTGCCGATCTCCAAAGCCAGCGTCGTCTTCCCAACCTGTCGCGCCCCCAGGAGTGCCACCGCAGGTAATGAATCGATGAGTTCCTGGATTTCATTGAGCTTGCTTCGTTCAATCATCCTTGTAAATTAGGAATATTATTCTTGATTTGCAATGACAAAAATCAGAATGGGATTGCCGAGTGGCTTGTGTGGTAGCATCGTTCGAATTAGCTTCACCTGTGACCTGACGCGGGAGACATAGGAGACATGTCTGGCATCACCTTGTCGAAGCAAGCTAGGGCGGTCATCATTGGCGCAGGCATCGCAGGTTGCAGCGTCGCATACCATCTGACGAAACTCGGCTGGCGGGACGTCGTTGTCGTCGAGCAAGGACCGCTGTTCGAGACCGGCGGCTCGACATCTCACGCCCCGGGCCTCGTTTTCCAGATCAACCCATCGAAGACCATGACAGGCTTCGCGCGCTACACGGTTGACCTTTGGAGACAGTTGGAACTCGAGGGTGAGCCATGCGCCAAGACCGTGGGTAGCCTTGAAGTGGCCTGGACGCAGGCGCGCCTCGCCGACCTGAAACGCAAGGCCGGGTATGGCATGAGTTGGGGCGTGGATGCCCATCTGCTCAGCGCCAACGAGGCACGCCGTCGGATTCCAATGCTGTCCGACCATATTTTGGGCGCGCTGTATGTCCCTTCCGACATCCAGACGAAGGCGACAAGGCCGGCTGAAGCGATGGCGCGAGAGGCTGAACGGAACGGCGCAACCTTCTACGGTAATGTCAAGGTTACCGACTTCGCTATCGTGGACGGCCGAATTGCGGCGGTCCATACCACGCACGGCGACATCAAGACGGAACTGGTAGTCGTTGCTGCCGGCATATGGGCCCCAAAGGTTGGCGGGCTTGCCGGTGTGTCCATCCCGCTGTCGCCGATGCAACATCTCTACGCCGTTACGACGCCACTGCGGGAACTCGCCGGGGCGACCGAGGAGATATCGCAGCCGCTCTTGCGCCACCAGGACGAGGCCGTGTACTTCCGGCAGGTCGGCGAGTGCTACGGCATCGGCTCATACCAGCACGAACCCCTTTTAGTAGATGCCAATGACATTCTCGACCACGAGGAAGCGCCGGTCGCTCCTGCCGAGATGCCGTTCACACCGCCTCACTTCGAGAAGGCGATGGCGGCGGCGGGGGAAGTGCTACCGAGCCTCAAGGGCGTGGGGTTGACGCGCAAGTTCAATGGCGTCTTCTCGTTCACCACCGACGGATTTCCCGTACTCGGCGAAGCGCCCCAGGTCCGCGGTTTCTGGTCGGCGCAGGCCGTCTGGATTACCCACGCCGGAGGCGTCGGCAAGGCGGTCGCTGAGTGGATCGTAAACGGCGAGCCGACCAGCGACCTGCGAGAGTGCGACATAAGGCGCTTCCATCCTCACGCATACAGCCGCCCCTACGTCCGCGCCCGGGCCGCTCAACAGTACCGTGAGGTGTATGACATCATCCACCCGCGACAGCAGATGGCCAACCCGCGAAACCTCCGGCTGACGTCGTTCTATACGCGACAGCAGGAGTTGGGCGGCGTCTTCTTCGAGAACGCGGGATGGGAGCGTCCCCAGTGGTACGTCGCGAACGAGGGTCTGCTCGACGCCCTCACCGTTACCGGCGCGTCACGAGCTGGCTGGGAGGCCCGAGAATGGTCGCCGACGATCGCCGCGGAACATGTCGCGACTCGCGAGAGAGTAGCCCTGTTCGACCTCACTCCCTTCGCCAAGTTCGAGGTGACCGGAGCCGGCTCGCTCGATGCGCTCCAGCGCCTTACTACCAATCAGATGAACCAGTCCGTCGGGACGATCACCTACACGTATATGCTCACACCCCGGGGCGGAATCAAGTGCGACCTGACCGTGACGCGCCTCGGTGAGAACCGCTTCATGGTGGTCACGGGAGGAGCTATGGGACTCCATGATCTGGGCTGGATTCAGGCGCATTTACCGGACGACGGATCGGTCAGGGTGGCTGACATCTCGTCGGGGCTGTGCTGCATCGGCTTGTGGGGGCCAAGAGCGCGCGGCTTGCTGGCCCGGGTCTGTGAGGACGATGTAAGCGACGAGGGGTTCCCCTACTTGACCGCGAAGCCGATAAGGATCGCCGAGGTTCCCTCACTGGCACTGCGCATCTCATACGTAGGCGAACTCGGCTGGGAGATCTACGCCCCTACCGAGCAGGGCTTGCGGTTGTGGGATGTCCTGTGGGAGGCCGGCCAGCCGCTCGGAGTCATCGCGGCAGGTGGAGGCGCCTTCGACTCGTTGCGGCTGGAAAAAGGCTACCGATTGTGGGGTAACGACATCCACACCGAGTACAATCCTTACGAGGCGGGCACAGGTTTCGCGGTGAGGATGAAAAAGGGCGATTTTCTGGGCCGGGACGAGTTGAGGAAAATTCGCGCCCAGGGCCTGACGCGTAAGCTGTGCTGTATAACGCTGGACGACCCCAACGCCGTCGTTATGGGCAAGGAGCCCATCGTGAACGGCAACCGCGTGCTGGGCTACGTGACGAGCGCCAACTACGGCCACTCGATCGGCCTCGGTATCGCGTATGGCTACCTGCCCATGAACTACACCGAGGTGGGGACAAGCGTTGACATCCTCTACTTTGGCGAGCGTCTTCAAGCAACGGTTGCGCAGGAGCCTCTGTACGACCCGGAAGGTAAGAAGATGAAGGCGTGAGTTCCGAAATGAGGTGGCAAAGGCACAAAAACGCTATAATTTAACCCTTGTATAACCCTTGCGCGTTACGTCATGTCGAATCGGTATAAAAAACCAAGCAACTGGAGGTTCTCAGGTGGCACAAACTCTGGTAATCGACGGTCTCAAGCGGCGTAAATTGCCGATTAACCTCCGGCAGAGCGGGAACAGCGACGCCCAGATGCTGATATCTGCCCGCATCAGGAAGTCCCCGTGGTGGCACCTGTCAAAGGCGGCAGGCTGCTGGGCATATACGACTTACAATCACATGTACCATCCGCGCGCGTATGTCAAACCTGAGGATGGGGGACTGTTCGAGGAGTACAAGTACCTGACCGAACATGTCAGCATGTGGGATGTGGCAGTCGAGCGTCAGATCCAGGTCAAGGGTCCCGACGCCGCGGATTTTGTGAACACGCTCATCACCCGTGATGACACACCATGGTGCCGGCCATGCAAGCCCGTTACGTGATTCTGTGTAACCAGTACGGCGGCGTCATCAACGATCCGGTGCTGCTGCGGGTGGCTGACGACGAGTTCTGGTTCAGTATTTCCGACTCTGATCTCCTGCTCTGGGCGCAAGGAGTCAACTCATCCGGCAAGTTCAACGTCGACATCCACGAGATTGATGTGTCTCCAGTCCAGATACAGGGTCCCAAGTCAGTATTGCTGATGGAGAAGATGTTCGGCTCCCACATCAGGGAAATCCCGTACTACCACCTGATTCACGACACGCTGAACGGCCATGCGGTCACGATTTCGCGCACGGGCTTCTCCGCCGAGGTCGGGTTCGAGGTCTACCTGCACGAGGCCATGCTCCATGCCGACGACGTTTGGCCGTATATCCTGGAGCAGGGACAGGAGTTCAACCTGCGTGTGATCGCCCCCAGTCACGTCCGTCGCCTGGAGGCCGGAATCTTGTCCTACGGCCAGGACATGGACATAGAGAACAATCCATTTGAAATCCGGCTTGGCTGGCAGGTGGACCTGAATAAAGGGGGCTTCATTGGAAAAGAGGCGCTGGCCAGAATCAAAAAAGAGGGCGTCAGTCAGCGACTGGTCGGCCTGAAGGCCGGCGGCGAGCCGATTACCTGGTACAACGAGGATTTCTACCTTGTTAAGGACAGCGCTTCGGGCGACGACGTAGGCTACGTGACCAGCGCTTTCTGGTCTCCGAATATGGAGTCGAACATAGCGCTGGCCGTCATGCCTCGGTCTCACTGGAGCAGGGGCACTCAAGTGAAGGTTCAGTTGCCAAAGGACGGCCTTGTGGCTGCCGAGGTGGTGCGGGTACCATTCATCGATCCAATCAAGGAGCGTCCCAAGAAGGCTCTGTGAAGTCCGGCGCAGCAACCGGCTTCGAGAGCACGATCTTGTCACAGAGGCACTTATGAGTTCGCAGAGACCCATTATCATCAATCAAGCGGAGCTTGATTGGGAAGGTTGGGATGATCCAGATCTCGCCGCCAAAAGTCCAGTTCGCTGGAAGCTGCTTATCACAGGCGAACGCGGTCCGAGTAGTGGACTCGTCACCGGCATAGCGGAGGTGCCGCCCGGCGCGTCGCTTTTGCCTCACCACCATGAACCTGAGGAAACCTATTATGTCGTCAGCGGCCATGGGCACATGGAGATTGACAATTGCGAGGCAGCACTCGCCCCTGGTTCAGCAGTCTACATCCCGCCCAACGCCAAGCATACCGTCCGTTGCACCGGACCCGAACCCCTAGTCTTTGTATTCTCCTTCGCGTGCGATTCCTTCGATCAAATCGCCTACCATTTCGAGGCGTAGCCGCCAGTTCGTGGGCAGGTGGCTGCCTTCGGCCTTGTGGCTGCCGCAGCTGGGATCATCTGGGTTGAATCAGCACCCATACGGACATCAGATTTTTGTCCAGGCCGCCGCTAGAACCAGCGCATGGGCACCCACAAAAAAGCCCGTCCTTTATAGCGAATACAGCGAAAACGAGAATCCTAAGCCCGGCGCCAAACCAAGATTGTTGTGAATCAGGAATCGTATCTGCTTTAGGGAGTGGTCGAGCTTGCGCTGATTTCTGTAGGCCGCCGTACGGCCGGCTCCGAGTATGTTGGCATAATAAAAAATGCCCGTCACCGCCGCGCTGAGGGCGGTGGCGAGATGACTCTGCTCGTCCAAGGCCCCGAGACGGAAGCTGGCATACGTCATATAGGCAAAACTATTGACCAGAATAAACGCCTGTGCCCCATCGTAGTAATGGCGGGCATAGAGCTGGCCGAGACCCGGGCACAATGCGGAGAGTATCGACGCAGTACGGGCACTTCGACGCGAGTCTCTGTACGTGGCGATTTCCCGCAGGATTTCCTTTGAGCCGAGCGCAATCGCGTCTCCTTCGCGGTCCTCTACAATCGACCTGAGTATGTGAGAGGCCGCCGCGAATTCGCCCTGCTGAATTGAGCTATATGCGGCCCAAACCAATCCCGCCCCGTCGCTTTTCATACGCTCGGCCAGCGAAAAACTCGCAACTGCTTTATTGTAGCGTCCGAGTTGCAGATAGCTCGCGCCGAGGTACATCTGCGCCCGGTAGAGAAGCGTATCGGCGGCGGCATCAGCAATGTAGCGCTCCAAGTATTCTACCGAGGATTGGTACTTCCTGCTCTTTTGGTACGCTTCGCCAATTTTGAAGATGCACAGGGCCTTCGTTTTGGGATCGTCCGCAAAATAAGCTGCCTGTTTGAGCACGGAGATGCCGCGATAATAGTCCCGCTGCGCTACCAGGCTATTGGCGTAACCGAGCAGTTCTTCGCCGGACGCTGCGCCGTCCCCCAGCAGCGTCCGGGGAACGGACAACAGCACGACATATATGACGATTATCTTATTCTGCAATTTCGTCTCGCTTGTCAGACAAGTAGAAAGAATCGTCCAATTTCAGCTTAATGCGGTTGTTTCTCCAGGTTTCGCGCAGGGGGTAGAGTTGCAGTGCGCCCACGTGCTCGCGGAAAAAGTGCCGGTCAATGAACAGAGCAACTCCCCGGACAAAGCCGAATCGCTCTACCGCCTTTTCGGCAAAGTGGGAACATGAAATGTGGAATGGACAGCGGTCGGTTGATTGGCTCGCTATGCGCCGTCGGTAGAATTGAATGGCCGATTGAGCGACCGATTTGAGCAAGACCGGAGGCTGGGACCGTTTGTCAAGGCGGCTAGGATCGCCTACAGGTAGCTCCTCTGGCTCCCACGGTACTTCGATCTCGGAGGCGTACTCAGCAGAAAGACCACTGAGCGGGAAAGACATAAAAATCAGACTGGCGATGTATATAGCCCGCACCAACCGCCAAGCACCGCACAACGAGAACCGCGACCAAGTGGAATGATCTTGTTTGAACAAACCACGTCAGCTTAAACAAAAATGAACGGATCGCAGGGAGAAGGCTGATCCCCTGCGATCCGTTCCTATATGAGGCAAAATATGAGGCGAAGAGGTGCGGATTGGCTCTAGTCCGTACCCTTATCCTCTTACGTCGTCTCAGTTGGCCGATACCGGCGTCATCTCAACAGTGGCGTACTGCTGCGTACCGTCCTCATCGACAATGGCCAAGAAGGCGTAAAGGGCAGAACCGTTTCCATTCAAGAGATAATATACTAATTTGGGGGTTGTTTTGCAGGGAAAAGGTGGAAAAAGGAGAAAAGAAAAATGGCTAGAAAATATTATATATATAATCCTCTCATATCATCCACGCCTTCAAGTCTTACTGGATCGGTATATAAATCGACGACCTTTCTACTGTTGGATCCAAATTTTTCTTCTTTGTAGCGAAATAAAGTACGGATAACACCTTCTTTTTTATCATAATAATGAAATGCTCTACAATTAAAATCGGTTACCCATTCAACATAGGAACCTTCTTCATAATCTTTCATAATATCTTTAACAAGTTTTTTAAAACGATTAAATTCTATTGTAATTATATTACCACTTGACAATAGTTTTTCTTCTTCTGGTTTCCCGTCGTTTTCTGCTTCAACACTTATAAATCCGCAAACTTCGTGGGTGGTCCATTTCGGCTCAAAGTATTCTTTTGCCTTCTCGTAAATAAAGTAATGCTTGTTATCGTCCTCATTTTCTCCTTGTTTGGGCCTTATCTTTCTTTTCCACCTCCATCTTTTGGACCCTATCCATCCTGCTTTCATAATCGGAGCAGATATTATAGAAGTCGCTACTCTAGTTATAACTATTGCAATATCCATGCCTTAATCCCCTATAATTTCCTTGTAACACAAAAAACCTAATCTCTGTGGTGGAGCTTAATTGACCTCATTTCATCCCTTGGGTCTGATGCCCCGTAGCTTGCTACGCTCCCGTGTGAGGCACTATACTCCTCCTCATGAGCGCGCATATTTTCAAGAGCCACAAGGTCTCACTTTTGGTCTACCCCCTCGTTTGCCCGGCCCAATACCGGAGGGTCGTGTTCAACCCAGAGGTGGATGCGGTATTGCAGAATATTTGTGTAGAGCTTTCGGATCGCTATGAGATCCGATTTTTGGAGATTGGTACCGATAAAGATCATGTCCATTTCCTCGTCCAGTCGGTGCCCACCTATAGTCCGAAGAAAATCGTCCAGGTGATCAAAAGTTTGACGACTCGGGAAGTCTTCAAGCGGCTCCCTGCGATCAAACAACAGCTATGGGGCGGTCCGTTTTGGTCGGACGGCTATTACATAGCTACCGTAGGCCAGCATGTCCGTGAAGATGTGGTCCGCCAATATGTTAAAAAACAAGGCACTCAGGCCGATTACAAGCAGTTACATCAGGAGCAACTGTCGCTATTCTAACTCCTGATACCCCGCAGCTTGCTGCGGGAAGGCTTCATTTGTATTAATAATACAAGGGCAATAACGCATGTCAACCTTTTTTTCTTTGCCTTGTTTCCTGTTGTCGCCTGGTCTACCTTTAGGGTGTCTCTCTTCGGCAGAATCCCGCATTTTGTCGGGTTTTCTGCTCAATACAACAGCCCAATAACATCTGGCCTCATGAACCGGGTGGAGTAAATAGGCAGGCTTTCGTATATCTCTGCGCGAAGAGGGACCGGCCCGACAACCCTTGTCAGGGTACCGTTTCCTTTCACCACGCGCGCGGAGGTCCCTCTGCCGTCGTCGAACTCGTCCTGGCGCTGGCTGTCCTTTCACCACGCGCGCGGAGGTCCCTCCCATGCGTCTTTTTATAGGGATATGTATGCCTGTCTCTGTCTGCCTCTTGTCCTGTCAGCCGGACCGGGGCAATCCCACCGGCCCAGATCCAGCAGCACCTACCCCATCGGCCAAATTTGTGGTCTCGGCTACCGTGGCGCCCCCCCCCATCCTCGACTGATTTTTCCCCCTTCGGCGAATGGAAGCCCTTGGAGGTAGACGTCAATTTGTCCGATTTGACGCGCCTGAAGGTGATAGCCAACCCGTCCAGCCTGGATTCCGAACGGGTACTGGAAATATTCGACGGAGCTACTCCGCCCCAATCCAACTATTGCGGCAACGGAGCCGAGTGGGACGATACCCGGTCGGTGGGAGCCGATGACACGCTCTTTCTGGCGGCTTGCGAACCAGGACCGGCGGTGTTGGTGATCCAGTCGAGGTCCGGCACCGGGCTGGATACGCTTTACTTTGAGGTGATCGCCCCCGACGCTGAACCTGAGTTCAACATCGAGCTGGTGTTTGTGGATCCGGGGGCGTGGACCGCGGCCCAAAGGGCGGTCTTTGAACAAGCGGTTCAGCGTTGGGAGGGAATTATCACGGAGGATATGCCGGATGCGGACTTTTCGCAATGGCCTTTCGATAGCCGGGATTCGGATTGGTGGGTCTCTTCCGGGTTCTACGCCGATCTGGGCCATATCCAGGTAGACGATGAAGTAGACGACCTGCGCGTGTTTGTGGGCCGGGCCTTGTCCGGCGACGACGAACCGTGGGCGCGCGGGGGGCCCTTCCGGCGATGGAACGATTCCAAGCTACCCGCCCTGGCCGCTATCAACATCCATGAGGAACTTCTCGAAGCACCCTTGTCGGACGATGGCAGCTTGTTGTCCACGATCAAACACGAATTGGGCCATTGCCTCGGCTTTCGGGGGGGAACGTGGGACGAGTTAAACCTTCTTAGAGTCTCTAACAAAACCTTGGAATCGCGTATAGGCTTCATTATATTCTTATCCTCTTCGGTATTGCTTCTACCGTCTTGATATGGAGGTGTTTTTGATGGCCAAGCCGTTACTCGACGATGGGTTATGGGCCTTGATTGAACCGGTTTTGCCCCCCGTAACCGTTGGCCCCCAAGGGGGGCGGCCTCGGCTGGATAACCGTAGGGTGCTGACCGGCATTCTCTTTGTGCTCAAGACGGGTATCCCTTGGGAGTATTTGCCTCAAGAGATGGGGTGCGGTTCGGGGATGACCTGTTGGCGTCGCCTGCACGCTTGGCAACAAGCCGGGGTCTGGAAAAGAGTCCATCATATCCTGTTGAACCGACTGAGGGCCGCCGACCGGATTGATTGGTCTCGTGCGGTGGTCGATAGTGCCTCGGTGCGGGCGGTTGGGGGGGGGCGCACACCGGTCCCAATCCGACGGACCGCGGCAAACCCGGTAGCAAACACCATGTAATCACCGATGCCCAAGGGGTGCCGTTGGCGGCGGGGGTGACGGGGGCCCATCGGCATGATGTGACGCAGCTGTTGCCGTTGGTGGATCGCATACCCCCGGTGGCCGGTCGGGTCGGCCGCCCGCGTCGTCGGCCGGATCGGGTGCAAGGGGATCGGGCCTATGATTCGCAAGCCCATCGGCGCGCCTTGCGTAAGCGGGGCATCGGCTCGGTGTTGGCTCGGCGAGGGCAAGCCCACGGCAGCGGCTTGGGCGTCTATCGGTGGGTGGTGGAACGAACGTTGGCATGGTTGCACCAATTCCGTCGGCTTCGAGTCCGCTGGGAGCGACGAGGTGATCTCCATGAAGCCTTTCTCGACATCGGATGTATTCTCATCTGTTGGAAGTACCTCAAAGAGTTTTGTTAGGGCCTCTTAGGTTGTCCTCGCGCAACATCCCACACCGCGACACTATTTTTTCGGCTTTAGAGCCTGGGTCTCGTTCAATGCCGCCTGGGGCTGGTCCTACACCGGGAACAAGGTGCCCGTCGAGAACGACCCCGCCCAGGGCGGGGTGGACAGCCATTGGCGCCAGACGGTCTTTGGCAATGAATTGATGAGCTCTTGGGGGGGCGAACCCATCTCGGCCATCACGATCCAATCCCTGGCCGACATCGGCTACACCGTGGACGTGGGACAAGCCGACCCCTACACCCTGCCGGTCCAACCCGCCGCCAAGCCCCTGGCCGCGACCGGGAGGCCCTTCTGCCAGGTGCTCATGCCGCCGCTGGGCTCCAGGAGGGTAAGAAATACCCCGGACCGGGTGAGCCAGTCCGGGGCAACCATAACCTAACCGAGGAGAAAGGTCATGGCCGACGAATCATATGAGGAGCTTGAACAACGTCTCGAAGCCGCCTTGGGCCAACTCACCGCCCCGCCTTATGCTGTTCAGCATCGCCGAGCAAGGGCCAGAGAACATCGCTACCCATCTTAAAGAATTACAACGCCTTAAAGAGACAGGCCACTTATCTCTTCCGCCAGAAACTAGTGAGATACGCAAAGAAGCCTTTCTTCGTACTATCGAGTTGCTTATTTATGCGCTCAGAGAAGCTCTCAATAAAATCCACATCTAGGGCCTTATGGACCTTCTCCGTTAACTCCATCTCGGTGAGGCGCGTCGGGCCCTGGTTGACTTTTTGGACTGAATCCGTCATAAAGCAATCTCCGTGCCGTTAAAGCAGGTATAGCAATCTGTGTACCATGCGTTATTCATCTGGGGTCACGACCCGAAAAATTCAGAGCCGCGCATCTTACATCTTACCCTTCAACTACCGTGTTCTTGGTGGTGGAAGAGGGACGATTTGAATCTGCTCGGGGTGATGCGGCGCGAGGACGACGATTTTGCATTGGGGGAACGCCTCGGCCAAGCCTGGCGGCCGCCCTTGGTCGTAGCCCAAGGCGATGCTTCCCGCTGCCGGGCCTGGGCCACGCCAAAGCGATTGACCAAAGGCGCCAAAGCCTCTGGCTCGATAAATAGCTCGCGGCGCTGGGTCGAGCGGAAATAGTCGCGGCAGCGGTTGCTGGCCACTTGCAGCAACCAAGCCCGCACATCGCGGGGGGTGTCCCGGCGCAGACCGCTCCGTGGACCAGGGTTTCCTGCAATACGTCCTGCACTTGGTCGCCGGCACCGATCCGATAGCGGATCAGCCCTGCCAGGGTGCGCTCGTAGCGCCTCTACAAGGCGGACGGTGGGCAAAGGTTCACCGACACGGAGATTCACGCCTCCGCCCGCGAGACGGACCACGCCTATCCCGGCATCGAAGCCCGACAGACGGGGACGGGGACTGAAATTGGACGAGGAAGAACTGGGACGCTATCTGCTGGCCGCGGCCCGGCCCGATGCTGAGCCGGAACTGGAGTTCGGCGTCTGAGCGGATGGTCCGGGTGGTGGGACGGGACGGTGCGTGCCGGTGTCATCCAGGAAATGCCTGCCCATTGCAGGGCTCAGCAGGGGGCCGGGCGAGCCGCGAGGCTGCCGGAGCCCATGGCATGGGCCGAGCGCTCACACCCCGCAGCACGCCCCACGCCCGTTCCTTGACGATTCCCAGATAAGCCCTTTATTTGCCCTATCCGCCTTTAGGTCGTGGTGGAGCGCTGGCCGACGCGTTGGGCACAGGGACGAGCCGGTGCTGGGTGAAGGATTCATGGCGGCCATTGAAGTTTATCGAGACGTTGATGGCGAAGAAAGCTAAGCGCGCGGGATCGAGCCATCGCGTCTTGAGTCTTTTCAAACGGGTAACCTCGGGGCCGGGTCGCTTCGCGCCGACGTTTTGCCGAGCCCGCGACGAAGACGAGGGTGCGAAGCACGACGTGAGACATGACCATTCTTGACCGGTTGAGAAAAAGATGGAAAGTGACCTGAAGGACCTGATTGAGAATCCTCGTGAGACTCTGGAGATCGAATTAAAGGCATGGCTCGATCTTCATCAGCCAATCCAGCGAGCCAAACTTGCGCGTCACTTAGCGGCATTGGCCAATCATGGAGGTGGCTATCTGATCTTTGGATTTAAGGATGATCTAAGCCACGATCAGAATCGTCCGTCTTCAGTGGAAAATTACAATCGAGATGAATTTACGGGAATCGTAAATCGCTATTTGACACCGACCTTTCAGTGTGAGGTGGCACTCGTTCGGGACAAAAACGGCGAAGAATTCCCGGTCATTAGGGTACCCGGTCATGGGCGAGTGCCGATTGCCGCGAAAGCCGACGGGCCGAAAGACGACAAAGGGCGAATACAAGGTATCAAAGCCGACACCTATTACATCCGGAAACCGGGACCAAAGAGCGCGCCTATCATAGGTGCCGAGGAGTGGGGGCCGTTGATCAGGCGGTGCGTACGGAACGACCGGGACAGCTTGCTGAGCGATTTTTCCGCCTTGATACAACCGTCTGCGCAAGTGGCACCTGATGTGCCACAGCAATTGGCGCATTGGCATCAGGAGGGGGAGAAACGTTTCCTTCAGTTGTTGCCCAAGCTGGAAAAACTTCACTGGCCTGTAGCGGTCAAAGACAACCGCTACCAGCTGAGCTACCTGATCTCCGTGGATGACTCTGAGGCTATTCCCACAGACTCACTCCGCCAAGTCCTGGAAAAAGTAAACCACGAGGTCCGAGACACGGTGTGGACCGGTTGGAGCATGTTCTATCTGTTCAGCGAGCCAGAGATTGCACCGACACTCCATCCCGAGCGATCAGACGGGACAGGCCCTGATGTACTTGAAACTAACCTCATGGCTGCAGGGGATTTTGCCATGTCGTTTCCAGATTTTTGGCGCGTAGCGCCTGACGGACGTGCGAGCTTAATCCGAGCCTTCCCCGAGGATAGTGTGCGTAGCGTTAGTACCTCGAGTAGGGAGGCTGGCACTTGGCTCTCTCCCGAAACGGTTGTTCGGGAAACGACCGAGCTCGTTACCCATGCGAAGTTGTTGGCGAAACAATTTGAAACGGCAACCCGAGTCAGCTTCCGGTGCACTTGGATTGGCCTTGAGGGCCGGGAACTTGCTGTTTCCGATCCTTCAATCTATTTGTCTCCGGGTCGTATTGCGAGAGCGAACAAGCGAACGACCGAGAGAGAATGGACCGCTGCTACGTTGGCCGCCGATTGGCCAACCATCGTCGCAGAACTGGCCTGCCCAGTACTTCGCCTCTTTGGCCTTACCCATTGTAGCTCGGCCTTTGTTGAGGGTATGGCACCAAGATTCAAGCTGTGAGGAGTAGGTTTATGTACGCTTGGTTGCTCTAGGAGAGGTAAGCTGTCATCTGGCAGCCTCGACGGTCCAGGCGGCGGGACACCAGGAGAGACGACCATGACCGAAGAGGTGATCTACGAGGCAGTCGATGGCGTCGTGATCGTCGCAATCAACTGCGGTAGGCGTATGAGGATCGTCGCCGCCCTGACCGATCCCGACTCGGTGCGCCTCCCCGGCGGGCGGCGGGCTACCGCCCCGGGCGCTGCCGGTGGCCGCGGCCCGGCCCGATCCGCAGTCGGCGCCGGAGTTCGCCGCCTGAGCGGCTGGTCTGGACGGTGAGACGAGCCGGTGCGTCCCTGCGTCATCCTCTGCGTCGCCCCGCCTCATCCAAGAAATGCCTGCCCGTCGCGGGGTCCAGCAAGGGGCCTGGCGAGCCGCGAGGCGTGCTGGAGCTTGGCGACGGCATGTGCCGAAAATGGATAAAGTCGAGCTTATGACGCCATAGTATAATCAGGAAGAAGGAGGAATAAATGCCCGGTGAGTACGAAAAGGCAATAACAATCGAGAAGGCGATACATGAGATCATCAATCGGCGCTATTTGCTGCCTGCTATCCAGCGGAAATTCACTTGGAGCGACTCGCAAATATGTGTTCTCTTTGACTCGATCATGCGCGGCTATCCGATCAACACCTTCATGTTCTGGGAGGTCCGCGACAATTCGGTCAAAAAGAGCTTCCGTTTCTATCAATTCCTCGATCGGTACTGCGAGCGTTTCGATGAGAACAATCGAGATTTCGACCTCAAGGGTCTTGATGACTTTTTTGCCGTGATTGACGGCCAACAGCGGCTGACCTCCTTGTATATCGGATTGAAAGGAACCTACGCTTACAAGCTTCCCAGAAAATGGTGGCCCTCTGCCAAGGACGACAGCATCCTTCCACCTCGGAAACTCTACCTCAATCTAGCGGTTCCTCTTGATGAAGAATCGAACGAGGAGATGATGAGTTATGAATTCAAGTTTCTGACGGAAGCCCAATTCAAAGAAGATCAGGGCAAGCCTGAAACAAAGATTTGGTTTCAGGTGGGTGAGATACTTGATTTCTGCACGGTGGAAACCAACGATGAAGTGTTCTATATCGTCATGGATTATCTGCAGAAAAAAGGGCAGGGATCGAACAGATACGCCCAAAAGGCATTGACCCGTCTCTACTTTGCAATCCGCCGAGATAACACTATCCACTTTTTCAACGAAACGAACCAGTCCATTGACCATGTCCTGGATATTTTCATCCGGACAAACCATGGTGGAACACCCCTCTCTTTTTCAGATCTTCTGATGTCCATCGCCGTAGCAAACTGGAAAAAGGATGCGAGGGAACAAATCGACAATCTGGTTGATCAAGTCCGTTTCGGCTTAGACATGCAGTTTTCTATCGACCGTAATTTCGTCCTCAAAACGGCACTTATGCTCTCCAATGCAGATGTGAGATTCAAAGTTACGAATTTCACCGAAGACCGGGTCAAAAAAATCGAGCAGGAGTGGGATGAAATCAAAGCCTGTATCCTGGAAGCCTTCAGGCTGATCAGATCATTTGGTTTGAACGACGATTCCTTGCGTGCAAAAAACGCTGCCATTCCAATCGCCTATTATCTCTTCCACAAAGGACGGGATAAGGCCAATGGCAAGCACGGTCTATACGCGGACATCAACAACCAGGCACGTCACGTCGGAGAGCGAAAGCAGATTCGACAGTGGCTTTACATATCACTTATCAAGGGTGTGTTTGGTGGCCAAGGAGATTCTCTGCTGACAAATCTCCGAAGGATCATTCGCACAGGCCTAAACCAAACCACA
The DNA here is from genome assembly GCA_965219385.1 of Candidatus Latescibacterota bacterium. Lineage (GTDB taxonomy): Bacteria > Latescibacterota > UBA2968 > UBA8231 > UBA8231 > CBDCNM01. The sequence goes on from CBDCNM010000002.1 coordinate 1,942,916, forward strand.
TTCCCTCTCAATAAAATTGTCGAGGACTATCGTGGCAAAACCAAAGATCTGGTGTTCGACGACGATTTCATTGAGAGGCTTCTTAAAACGCAGAAAGACGATTCGTCTTGCTTTCCGATTTTGGCATTGCTGTTCCCCGATCTGGACTACACTCGGTCCCTTGATATTGACCATCTTCATCCGGCAGCAGCGTTCAGAAAGGAAAGTCTCGACGCTATACCTGCCCTTGGCAACCCGGATAGTCGTTCCTTCTTTGAAGAGCGCGAGAACTGGAATGGCATTGCAAACCTTCATCTGCTGTATTCATCGAAGAACAGATCCAAGCAGGATACGCCGCTCAAAAAGTGGTTCGCCACGCAAAACGGTATGAACCCTGAAGACCTGCTCATTCCGGCCGGAACGGAGTTGGCTTTCGAGTCGTTCAAGAAGTTCATAGACGCCAGAGCAGCTTACCTGAAACAGAGGCTGCGTTCATTAGTCGGATGAAATGCTAAAGAACTCGACTGCATCGTACTAACAGCCGATATTGCTGAGGAAGGGTTGAAGGCCGGCGACACAGGCACGATTATGCACATTTATCCAGGTGGAGACGCCTTCGTGGTAGAATTTCTGACTTTAGGCGGCAACACAGTAGTCGTTGCAGACGTATTGCCATCGCAGGCCCGGCCTTTAACCGATACGGACATTACCCACGTCCGGAAGACGAGGAAGAACTGGGACGCTATCTGGGTCGGGAATTCCCCCAACGCGATCTGCGGCAATTCGACGGGGAAGAACCCTGAATCCGGCCGCGGAATGGGCTGTCAGCTCGGGCGTCCAGAATAAAGCTGCGCGTTGGGTTGGACCGGCCCTTGACGTTTTCCAACCGCGCGGGCCAGCCCGGAAAGCTCCACCCATGGCGGCTTGACGGAACGCGATCAAATGGGTACACTGCTCTGCGGTGGGCATGGGGAAAACCTCCTGGCAAAGGACGCCATTCATGCAAACACAAAAACCACAGCAGGTAGGCCAACAAGGACTCGAAGTCACCCAGTTCGGTTTGGGCGGCACCGGCTTTGGCAATATGTACGACAAGATGGAGGAACAGACCGCCATGGACACCGCGGCCGCGGCGTACGAGGCCGGGATCCGCTACTTTGACACGGCGCCCCTCTACGGCTACGGGCTGAGCGAAGAACGGCTGGGCGCCGGGCTTGCGCGCTTCGATCGGGATGAGGTGGTCATCTCCACCAAGGTGGGCTACACCCTTGTACCGCTCGCGGGAAAACGGCCTCACGAGGATATTTTCATCGACGTACCAGCCCTGGATACGGTTTTCGATTACTCGCCGGAGGCCATCCTGAGCTCGCTCGAGGAGAGCATGAAACGCTTGCAGACCGAGCGGATCGATATTGTTTTGATCCACGATCCGGACGAGGGTATAACCCTGTTCGAGCCCGGCTCCGACCCCTATTCAAAGAGCCACTTTGCCGAGGTCATGGAGCAGACCTATCCGACCCTGGACGAACTCCGCGGTCAAGGGGTGATTCGGGCGCTGGGGCTGGGCATGAACCAGTGGGAAATGCTGGCCGATTTTGCCCGCGCCGGCGACTTTGATTGTTTTCTCCTGGCCGGCCGCTACACCCTCCTGGAACAGGAGCCCCTGCACGAATTTTTGCCCCTGTGTCAGGAGAGGGACATCCGCATTATCGTCGGCGGCCCCTACAACTCCGGGATCCTGGCCACGGGTGCCATTGAAGGGGCGCGCTACAACTACGGACCGACCTCTGCGGCGATCCTGGAACGCACCCGCCGGATCGAGCAGGTTTGCGCCCGCCACCAGGTTTCCCTGCAAGCGGCCGCCCTGCAGTTTCCTTTCGGCCATCCGGCGGTGGCCAGCATCATTCCCGGGGCTAGTTCGGGGGCGGAGATCCAGGCCAATATTGGTTTCTTCGAGGAGGAAATTCCGGCTGCGTTCTGGGAGGAGCTCAAAGGGCTCGAGCTGATAGATCCTGCTTCGCCGGCACCGGATTAGCGCGGCTCATCTGGATGTAAAAATTTCAAGGTGGAAATGTCGCGTTTCCGAAGGTCCTTGGCGCTTTGGCGGGATTCTCCCTGTGGAACGGGGCTGGCTCTCTTCAAATCTGCGATTGGTAGATGGCGTCGACCAGTTCCATGGTCTTGACGGCATCGGCAAAATTGGTCTCCGGCTCTTTGCCCTGTTGTACACACTGGATGAAGTGAAGGTTGGTATCGTAGGCCCCGAAGGCCCGGTAGCTTTCCCGGCTGCCGCTGAGTTCGAAAGGGTCGAGAACCTCGACCGGTTCGAGCCGGCCGTCGGCAAAGACTCGGCCCCCTTCTTCAGGGTCGCCAAAAAACGAGATCCCCGCCCCGTGCACCTCGGCCGCGAACATGCGGCGACCGGTCATGAAGTTGACCAGTAGAAGGCCGGTGGCACCGGAACTGAACTTGATCAGAGCCAGGTGCAGGTTCCAGTGCTCCGCATCCAGCCGGCGCGAGTCGCTGGCCACGCTCTCGACTTCGCCGCCGCACAGAAAGCGCAGGGTGTCCACCGCGTGGATGCCGTCGCAGGTGAGGATGTCCATGGCGCCGCGGTAATAAGGACCGGCTCCGGCTGTGTTTTTGTAAAAGCAGGCATGGGCGGTGTGGATGGGACCCTTCTCAGCGCAGCGGGCCAGGCCGCGCCGGATCAGGGGGGCGAAGCGCCGCTGGAAGGTCACGCCGGTGAGCACCTTGTGCTTGCGGGCCAGGAGCGCCAGCTGGCGAGTTTGCTCGGTGGTGACGGCCGGCGGCTTTTCGATGAACAGGTTGCAGCCCATTTCGATGACCGTGGCGGCCATGTCGTAAAGGTGGTGCGGTGGCATGATGGCGTAGACCGCCTCGGGTCTTTCCTGCTCGATCATTTCCACGGCGTTGGTATAGCGTCCGGCGATGCCGAATTTTGCGGCCGTGTGGTGGAGGCGGTCTTCGTCCAGTTCGGCCACGGCGACGACCTGGGCGGCGGGGATCTTCGCCAGGGAGGGGTAGTGGGCGCTGAGGGCGCGGCCGCCGGCGCCGATGATGGCTACCCGGACTTTTTTGCCGCGGGGTTTGCTGGTTTTCTTCTTTTTTACAGGCATTTTTTCCTCTTGAGGCTGGGGATGAGCTGAGCGACTATATTTTCACCCATCCCGAGGTTTCTCCCTGGGGAGATTCACGCGGGTCAGGAGCGGATCTGGGTATACATTGACGAGTCGGACGATCTGACTGATCGACCAGGTTTTCTAATCTAAACCCGGCTCAACACCTCTTTGCAGCGCTCGGCCACCACGCGCTCCTGGCCGGGCTGGAGCATGTGGGGGTTGATGACGATGCTGTCCTCGGTGAAGTGCTGAGCGACCACGACGCGCGGATCGCCCTCCAGTAGCTCCTCTGCGATTTTCTCCCTAGTGAGACCGGTTTGCCGGCGGATGGAGAGGAGGGGCACCTGGTAGGTTTCTCCTTTGATGAAGCGACCTGTTTCGATGTGGGGGATGGTCCTGAGGGCTTCTTCGATATGGTCCACCTGGGCTTCCCAGCGCCTCCTGTCGGCGTCGTGGTCCCGCGCCAGGTAGAGTTCCAGGGCCTTCAAAAAGCCGATGATCTCCTCGCGGCTCACCTTCATGGGGCGGCCGATGGCGGCAAAGGGGTTGCCGTTGGCGGCGCACGCCGCGATCAGGTCCCGGCGCCCGATCAGGAGCCCGGTGGACTGGGGGCCCATAAGGCTCTTGCCGCCGCTGAAGATGACCAGGTCGGCGCCGGCCCGGTAGAAGCGGGTGAGGACCGACAGCGGCGGGCACTCCGAAGCCGCGTCGACGATCACCGGCACCGAGGCTGCGTGCGCCAGGGCCACGACCTGCTCGAATGGAATCGAGGCGGGATTTCCCATGGCGGTGGCCAGGTAGAAGATGGCGGCGGTGTCCTGGTGGATGACCGCTTCCAGCGCCGCGGTCGGCGGGGTGCCCTGGTCGTCGATTTCCACCAGGGTCGCCCCGGCCACGCGCAGGGCCTGATCGTAGGCAATGCGGTGCACCTTCTGGATGATCACCTCGCGTTTCATACCCGTGGTATCGGGCAGGCGCTCGATTTGGGCCGGGTCGGCGCCGGCCATGCAGGCCGCGGTACTCAACACCAGGCCACAGGCCGCGCTCGAGGTCACGTAGGCCGCCTCCACCCCGAGCAGGGTGGCGATCCTGTGGCCGGCCTTCTGGTGCAACTCGTCCAGGGGACAGAATTGCCGCGAGGCCGCGCGCATGGTATCCACGACCTCGGAAGACATCAGCGATCCGCCGTAGAGGGTGACGGTCCCGCCGGCGTTGATCACCGGGCGCACCCCCAATTCTTCGTACACGTCCATGCTCGAATCCCCTTTCATTTCATTCCGAGCGCTCTGCAAAGTGTGCGGTCCGGCGCAGGGCCTCGACCCCGGATTCCCGCAGAGAGATCGGCAAATGGACCGGCCGGTTGCCCTCGAGCTGGGACTGGTAGATGGCCATGACCATCTCCAGGGAGCGGCGCCCCACGCGGCCGTCGCTGCGCAGCTGCCCCTGTCCCTTGAGAGCCCCCACCAGTTCCTCCAGGGCCACGACGTAGCTCGAGGCCGGGGTTGGGTGTTCTACCTGGACGGGGCGCAGGGAGCTCCACTGGAAACCACTGTCCGGCTCGTACACGTCCTGCTCGGACTGGAAAAGCCGGACCTGTTCCTGGACAAAACGGATGATTCCCCGGGTGCCGCGCAGCTCAAAAGCATTGTCGGTGTAGAGGGTGAGTTCGGCGCCGTGAATTACCCCGGTGACCCCGCTCTTGAACCTCATGAAGGCGGCACTGAAGTCCTCCACCGCCCAGGGCCGCATCCGTTGCTCGGCCATGCCGCAGAGCCAGTCTACCTCGCCGGCGTAAAGGTCCATCAGGTCGAAGTAGTGGGTGAAATCGTGCAGCAAAGGCCCTTCGTTTTCGCTGCGCCACGAGGGCGCGGGCTTGCCCCCGTCCATGTAGCAATAGATGTGATTGAGTTCGCCGATGGCCCCGTCGCGGAGCAGCTCGAGCCCCAGGTTCCACTCCGGGTACCAACGGCGGTTGTGGTTGATCTGCAGAAGGACGTCCTCCCGCTCGCAGGCCTGGATCATGCGGTCGCACTCGTCCAGTGAAAGGGCCATCGGCTTTTCGCAGATGATGGCCCGGGTGGAGGGCGCGGCCGCACAGCCCAGGACCATGTCGCAGTGCAGCTCCGGATGGGTGGCCACAATGCAGATATCGGGTTTGATTTCCCCCAGCATCTGCCGGTAGTCGCGATAGAGGGCCTCGACCTGGAAGCGCTGGCCAAAGGCTTCGAGTTTCTCGCGGCCCCGGTTGACCCCGGCCACCAGCTCGCAGTCCGGGCTGTGCAACACGGCTTCGGCGTGATTGTCGGGCAAATCGCCAAAACTGAACTGGTACCCGACCCGGCCGGTGCCGATCAGTGCTACGCGGTATGGAGTCATCTTCTCCTCCTTCTCACTTTCTTTGTCCTCATCATGGCGGACCTCACTGCAGAATGGTCGGCTCGAGACCGGGGATCTCCTGGTCGAGCGGGAAGTAGGGACGCCTGAGATTTTTGAAGCGCACGTGGCGCATGGTGGCCGGGGTCGGGCCGGGGGTGTCGAGGATGAAGACGGCCGGGTCCAGACCTCCGTACGCCATGCGGTAGTTCATGGGATTCTTGGCCACGATGAACTTGGCCGCGGCCGGGTCCATCTCCAGGGAGCGAAACTGTTCGTCCGCCCAGTCGTAGGTGCCATAGCTGGAAATCAGCATCTGGACGGCGCCGACTTCCAGCAGGGCCGCGGGCCCCATCTCCCCTTCGACCCCACCCCAGATGCCGCCGGTATAGCGGAAGCGGCCGTCGCTCAGCCGGGCCACGCGGCCCTGCACGGGGATGGGCTCGCCCCAGCGCGGGTCGCAGCGGTGGCCCAGGGAAAGGCTCAATTCTCCTCCCGCTCCGGCCGCGTGACACTCCGCTGCGGCCTGGGCGTCTACCACGGGGACCAGGGCGGTCTGGTCGCCCCCGGCTTCGAGCAAGGCCTTCAGGGTGGCTACGCTGTCGCCGGCGGCGCCGCCGCCGCAACAGTCCGCCGCCTCCACCAGCACCACCGGGCGGTCCGTGGCCAGGCCCTGGGCGATGGCCTCTGGCGGGGTGTGGACCCGGGGCTCCAGCTCAAGGCGCCGCTCCCAGAAGTCCTGGGCCAGCTCGTGCGCCAGGGTCGCGGCCCGGTCCATATCGTCGTTGGTGATGACCACGGCGCCACAGCCCATATCCGGCTGGTCGAGAACGCAGTGGACCAGGATGGCGCTGGTGGACACAACCCCGTCGCGGCCTTCGTGCGCCTTGGCCCGGCGCATGATGTGGGCAAAGGGGTCGTTCCCCTCGGTCGAACCGTGAATGGCGCTGGTAATCACCGGCACCTTGCCCATGGCCATGGTCGGCCGACAGCGTCCTTCGAGGGTATCCATGAGCAAGCAGGCGCCGCGTTCCCCCGTGGTGACAGGATCCCGGTGCGGGTAGGTCTCCCAGGCGATCAATCCGTCGGCAAACTCGACCATGTCGGCGGTGATATGGGCGTGCAGGTCCAGGGTGGCGACGATGGGCACCTGGCCGCCGACGAGCTGGCGCACGGCTTTGATCAGGTCGCCTTCGAGGTCGCCGATGTCTTCGGCCGCGGCCGCCCCGTGCAGGGGCAGGAGGACTCCGTCCACGGGCAGGGCCTGGCCCAGGCGCTGGATGAGTTCGGTTTTGAGCCGGCGGTAACACCCGGATTTGAGGGGACCGCCGGGACAGGTGCTGGCGTAGAGCAGCGGGACCGGGTCGGCCTGGTGTTGGCGCAGCACGGACATCATGCCGCCCACGGCTCCGGTGTTGACTTGCAGGAGTTGGTCTCCTCTGTAGAGTTCGTAGCGCTCGAACCAGTCCATGTCGATGGGGACGCCGCCGAGCATGTTGGATTCGGTGAGGATGGCTCCGATGGCGATGCGGTGGGGAGGGCTCATGGTTTTTGGGCTTTTCCTTTTCTTTGTGCTTTTCTTGAGGGCGGGAGTGGTATCTTAATATACTCTAATTTTCTGGTGAAAATGAAATATACGCAGTACTGCGTGGAATCGGCGGCCGGCCGAAAGGGGATGCCGCCTCTGGCGTTTCACGAGGCCCACAGCTGGTGGAGCGACCCTTTGCTGGTGGTCGGGCTCGCCTCAGGGGCGGTCCCGAAAATCGGCAGGGCACCTTGGTCTATTCCGCCCCGCCCGACCCGGCATAAAACGCCGCCGGCAACATCCCCTTCCGGCCTTGATGGCCGAATATTTGCGGTGTTTCGTGAGGTACTGAATACTTGATGATCACGCAATCGGCCGAAAGGGGAAAGAGGCTTTGCGGCTCTGGCGTTTGCCGGGTCCCAGGGGGCTCTCGGGCCTTTCCGGGCGGCTGTGCTTGACAACGTGAGCAGGATACACAATCATCATAGCATTCGCGAGGACGGGGGCTCGACGCCGGTGCAGATAGGACCATTGTCGGGCCCCATGTCCAGCGCCGGGAACTGAGGGTGGAGGCCGCGGTGGAGGGCAGTTAAGGCCCTGGCCGTCCTTCTGAGCGATCCCCTGGGGCACCGGGTGGACCCCCAGGCCCGGCCTAGGCTGGAGGAGATGATGGCCGGGACCCGGGCGCGGCTGCCGCAATTTGACCGGAGGTAGAGATGCGTTTGACCGACCCGGCGACCATCCGTAGTATCACCCGTTTGTGGCAGGGCGAACGGGACGCCAGCGGTCGTCCGCTGGTGCCCGACGCGGTCCTGGAGCGGTTGCACAGGGCCCCCCTTGGCGCGGCCTCGGAGGTGCTCGACAGGCATCAGTACCACCACAACTTTGCCGGCGACTGGATCATCCTCCACCCCGACCGGGTGCTGGTGGGCCGGGCCATTACCTGCCGCTGGGTGCCCTTGCGGCCCGACCTCCACGACGTCATCCTGCGCCAGGGCGAGGTCGAGGAGCGCATTGGCTTCCTGAATTCGTGGGTGATCGACGAGGTGGTGGCAGGCGATGTGCTGGTCGCCGATTTGTTCGGCCAGGTCAACCTGGTGGGCGACAACCTGACCACGGCGATCAAGACCAATGGGGGCCGCGGCATGGTGATCGACGGCGGCCTCCGCGACCTGCAGGGGATCGCGAAGATCCCGGAGTTTTGCTCGTACGTGCGGCGGATACACCCGGAAGCCATTCCCGGGGTGACCATGCCCGAGATCAATGGCGTCACCCGCATCGGTGAGGCTACCTGCATTCCGGGCGACGTGGTGCTGGGCACGGCGGAAGGAGTGGTGTTCATCCCGCCGCATCTGGCCGCGGAGATCGCCGCGCTTCACGATCCAGACGCTTTGCTTTGCTCCATCTCCCGGCGGAAGCGCAGAACCGGGTCCTCTTCATCGCACTCGACATCGGCAAAGCGCAGCGGCTGACCAGCCGGCACCTCCTTTTTCAGCTTCACATGGTGCGCCAGACCAATGGGCAGGGCGCCGGCCTGGAGGGATTCCCGGGCGGACGTCAGGGTGCCGTACACGCTGTATCCGCCCTCTCCGTCCAGCAGCTCTCCGGCGGTCAGGGGGCGCTTGGCCGTGGCGATGACATCGGCTCTGAACCCGGTGGGACACCCGGTTGCCTCGCCGCGCAGGCCGGCCTTCAGCACGCTCACGCTCAGCTCCAGGCCGACCAGGTGATAGGGCCGGTACAGGGCCGCGTAACGCCCGCTGGGATCGGTGGGCAGACCGTACCCGGCAAAGCAGTGTTTGACGTAGTCGCTGGGCGCTTCGATGGTGACGTAGACCCCCCAGCGCAGGTCGCGGGGCACTGGATTCCCGTCCCGCTCCAGGCAGGAGATCACCTCGACCGTGCCCTTGTGGGCCAGCCGTCCCCCGGCGCTGTGCGGCACCAGGAGGTTTTGCAAATCGTCGATGCTGCAGGGGGGAAACCCCAGGCCCTGCGGCTGGGGCAGCAGTCCGGTGGCATTGGCCACGGCTGCCATTTCAATGGCCGATTTGGTGCCGTCGAGGAAGGAGTTGAACATCTGGGGATTGAGGTGGTCGCGCGCCGCGGTTTCCGGGCTGAAGCCGTAGTACTCCCAGACCGTTTCCGGCGTGGAGGTGTGGTACTCGGGCAGGTACTTGGTGCCCTTGCCAGCGCAGACCACGTCGAAGCCACTGACCCTGGCCCATTCCACCAGTTCGCAGATCAGGGCCGGCTGGTCGCCGTAGGCCAGGCTGTAGACCACCCCGGCTTGGGCGGCGCGATCCGCCAGGAGCGGGCCGCCCAGGACGTCCGCCTCCACGTTGACCATGACCACGTGGAGGCCGTTTTCGATCGCCTTGAGGGCGTGGTGGATGCCGGCGAGGGGGTGGCCCGTGGCTTCGACCACAACATCCAGGCCCTGGGCCCGGATGAGGGCGTCGGCATCGTCGGTGATGCAGGTAGAGCCTTTTTCGAAGGCCTCGGCAAAGCTGGTGGCGGCAAAGTGCTCGGGCGGCCATTCGACCCGGTCCAGGGCCTGGCGGGCGCGCTCGGGTGCCAGGTCGGCCAGGCCCAGAATGTGCAGCCCGGGTACCCGCTGGGCCTGGCTCAGGAACATGGTGCCGAACTTGCCTGCCCCGATCAGTCCCACTCGCAGGGGGGTAGCGGATTCGGCGCGCTCGGCTAGCAATTGCATTAGGGACAAGGTGTATCTCCTTCTTGTGGGGGTCGGCACTTGACGGCATCGGCGGCCGGCCGGAAAGGGATGCTGCCTCTGGCGTTTTATGAGTCCCTGGTTGTCGGGCTCGCCAATTTCAACGCCAGCCGCGCTGGCCCGACAGACCGCGGTTCGGGGAAGGGGTGAAGGGTTTGTCCTTCGCGCCCACCAGCCGGTCTTCCTCCACCCATTCCAGGTCGCTGCCATACAGGTTGCCCACCAGCAGGTCCTCGAGCCGCTGACGCACATCCGCGTACTCGGGGGCGGCGGAAAGATCGCGCATCTCCTGGGGATCCTTCTCCAGGTCGAATAGCTGGATGCGGTTGCCGACGGGGTACCAGATGAGCTTGTGGTGATCGGCGCGCACCATGCGCATGGCCTGGTCGCCTGTGGAACCTGCCCACAATATATGCAATCCAAGGCGCCGGGTCTATGTGGATATGGGTTGACAGTCGGGGAAGGGGACCTACATTTTGAGCGCCCAGGACGAGAATGCACAGGAGAAGGCCATGGAGAAGGAATGCCCGTCCAGATCGCCGCGGAAGACCTGAAAGCCGCTCTTCCGGACACCACGTCCACCCTGAGTTTGCCCGGACTGGAGCAGCTGGTCGAGATCTACCGCGACCCGTGGGGCATCCCCCACATCCGGGCGCAAAACGAGTGGGACCTGTTCTTCGGGCAGGGTTTTGCAACCGCCCAGGACCGGCTCTGGCACATGGACTTCGATCGCCACCAGGCCCTGGGCCGGTGGGCCGAGTTCGCCGGAGCCGGCGGGGTGGAGAGGGATCGCCTGCTGCGCGCCGCGGGCATGGGCCGCACCGCCCGACTCGACTACCAGGCCTCCGGCCCCCAGGCAAAGGCCATGGTGGACGCGTACGCGGCCGGGGTGAACGCCTTCCTGGACACCACCCGATCCCTGCCCATTGAATACACCATCCTCGAGCAGCAACCCGATCCCTGGGAGAACTGGCACTGCCTGGCGGTCTACAAGATGCGCAATACCCTCCTGGGCACCTTTGAGCCCAAGCTCTTCAGGACCCGCCTGGTGCAGGTTCTCGGACCCGAGAAGACCGCGGCCCTGATGAGAGGCTATCCGGCCGGTCACCTCCTCACGGTGCCGCCGGGTGCGGTCTACGAGGGGCCCGGAATTGACGGCCTCGAGGAATTGAGCCGGGCCGCCCGCCAGGCCAATTGGCTCGACGAGGTCGACGCCGGGTCCAATGCTTGGTCGATCTGTGGCGCTCTCACCGAATCGGGCTTGCCCCTGGTGGCCGGGGATTCGCACCGCGCCCTGGATACCCCGAGCGTGTACTACCAGGTCCACTTGTCCTGCCCTGAATTCGAGGTCATCGGCCACTCCGTGCCGGGCATGCCGGGCGCTCTTCACTTCTGCCACAACCAGCAGGTGGCCTGGGGCATGACCTACGGCATGGCGGATACCCAGGATCTCTTCATCGAACGCTTTCGCGCTGGGGCCGGAGGCCGCGAGTACCAGTTCGGGGGAGAATGGCGACCGGCCCAGGTCCTGGACGAAACCATCCGGGTGCGCGGCGCCGACCCGGTGGCGATGGAGGTCACCATCACCCACCACGGCCCGGTGATCGCCGGCGACCCGTCCTCGGGGTTCGGGGTGGCCATTTGCGACCCGGGTCTCATTGAAGCTACCCCGTGGCTCGACGCGGCCCGGGATGCCATGCGAGCCCACTCGGTGGACGAACTGCACCAGGCCTTCGCCAAGTGGAACGACCGGGTCAACAACTACGCGGTCGCGGACGTGCACGGCAATTTCGGGTATTTGCACGAGGGTCGCATCCCGATCCGCGGGGCCGCCAATGGCTGGCGGGTGGTGCCGGGCTGGACCGGCCAGTACGAGTGGCAGGGGTATATTCCCCCCGACGAGTTGCCCCGGTCCCTCAACCCGGAGGCCGGGTACGCGGTGACCTGCAACCAGCGGGTGGTCGCGGCCGATTACCCCTACTACGTGGGCCTCTACTTCAGTCCGGATTACCGCGCCCGGCGGATTCAAAAGCGCATCCTCGAACTCGAACCCGGCACGGCCACGGTGGACGACATGGGGCGGATCCACGCCGAGCGCATCTCGAATCCGGCGGGTATTTTCACCCGGGCCCTGCTGGATGTTCCGGCCGCAAACCAGACTTGTGCCCGGGCGCAGGCCCTGTTGCGGGAGTGGGACTACAGCATGGACCGCGAGCGGGTGGAGCCCTCGATCTACGCCGGGACCAAGGCGCGGGCTACTCGCTTTCTGGTCGAGCACCTGCTGGGCGAACTGGCTCCTGAGGTCCTGGCCGGCGCGGCGGGCAGCGATACCTACGTCCGTCTGATCGAGTGGGAAATGATCGAGGGCATTGACCGCGGCGACACCGCTCTGCTGCCGCCTGGCAAGGCCTGGGAAGAGGTGCTGGCCTGGGCGCTGGAAAAAGGGGTCGCCGATCTGGAGGAGGGCCTGGGCGAGGACATGGAGCAGTGGAAATGGGGCCGGATCCATCGCACCCGGCCCCAGCATCCGCTCTCCGAGGTCTTCCCCGAGCTGGCCGGGCTGCTGGACCCGCCCTCCCTGCCGGTCCACGGGGATGGCGACACCCCCCTGGCCGGGAGCTACGGGATGGCCCGCCCGTTCACGGTCACGGGCCTTTCGGTCAACCGCTACATCCACGATCCGGCGGACTGGACCCGGTCGCGCTGGATCGTGCCTCTGGGGGCTTCGGGGCACCCCGCAAGTCCCCACTACGCCGACCAGGCCGAAACCTGGGCCAGGGTCGAATACATTCCCCAACTATGGGATTGGGATCAGATCGCGATCCGGGCCGAGTCGCGGCAACGACTGGGGCCCTAGGAGCGATTACCTCCGGCGGGCACAATCGGCTCGGGAGAATTTTTGCATGAACGAGCGAGACGATAACCGCTGACGGTAGTCGTCAAACCTGCTTGCTCGGGTGGGACAGGGCCGGACCAAGGGCATCGTGCCGCTCCTCCAGGTCGTCGCCGAGGGGTCTGGCCCTGTAGCGGTGCTCGATGGTGCGTTCGAGCACCGGGTCGTGCAGGCGGACGAGAAACTCATCGCCGACCCCCTTGGCAGCGCTCTCGGGCAGGTCGTTCTGTTCGACGGTGGCGCTGGCGGATTCCAGGAAGGACACGGACCCGCAGTACAGGATCATGGGATCGGCCAGTTGCTGGACCTGCTTCATTTCCAGCAGGTATTCGAGGTCGACCAGTTCGGATAAGGGGCTGTCCTGGAGCGGTATGGTGTAGGTGTCGACCACCACGTGGCTGTAGAGCCGCAGGCTGTCCCAGTGCTCGCGGACCTCGCCGTAGGGCCAGGCGACCGTGGCAATCGGGTGCGGGCACATCTGCTTGGGTTTGTCCGGGAACAGTGGATCGAGTTCTCGGTCGCACTGGTCGCTGCCCGCGGTGATGAAAACCTGGCCGTCCATGCGAATGGCCACCACCTCGCCTTCGCCGCCGGTCAGCGGACCCTGCACCTCGAATTCCGGACTTTGCGTCAGCAGGTAGCGGCCGATGTGGAAAATGGAGGGGTTGGTTTGCGTCGCCATGGTAAAGTGCCTGTCCTTCTCCAGGATGTCATCCAGTGCCTTGCGCGTAGCCTCGATGTCGCGAGAAGCGTAGCGGGTGCCGGAGACCGAACCAAGGGGGAAGAACAGCCGTTCGCTGCGCTCCTGGCTTTGAATGGTCATTTCGATCGGATCGATTCGCATGGCTTTATCTCCATCGGGTAGTACGGGTGGATTCGAACGCCCAAAAGATACAGCCGCGGGCGTTCCCGCACAACTTTTGATTCACCTCCCGAAGCTTTACTGATGACAAGGAAGATTGCAATGCAGATGTACCAGTTGCCCAGCGTGGTGGTCACCCCGCACATAGCCGGGTGCACGGACGGCACCTCGCGCCAGCGCGCCGCCGGCGCCGCCGAGAACATCGACCGGATTGCCCAGGGGGTGGAGCCGCTTTACCGGATCGACCTTTGAGCGCTAGTCGAACACTTCTTCTATCTTGGCGCGCACCTCGTCCAGCAGTTCCGGGGGCGGGGCCGGCTGGGGCGGGGCCGGACGGTTGTTGGGGTAGAAGCCCAGCGCCTGAATGCTCGACTTCATCACGCTGAGCCACTCGCGTTCGATGGCCCATTTGAGAAAGGGCTCTTCGTAGCGCAGGACCATGTCCCAGGCCTGCTCGGTCTGTCCGGAGGTCAGCACTTCGCAGAAGCGCAGGGCGATGTCCGGCCGGAAGGGAGCGATGGGGCACAGGTAGGCGGGCGAACCGAGCGGGTAGCCGAACATGAAGTTGCGCATCTGCCCGCCGCTGACCACGCCAAAGTTGTTTTCTCGGGTGCCGCGAATCACGTCGTAATAATAGCCGAAGGGATCGGCGTCGTTCTTCATGCCGACGATGTAGGGACGCTGGGACAGTTCGATCACTACTTCCACGGGCATGGGCGGCTGGATCACCCACAGCAAGAGAGGGATATCGCTGGCCCCTTCGATGCGGTCGTAATAACCCGCCATTGTTTCTCGGGTCTGGGGCACCCAGGGATTGATCTGCACCTTGACCGCATCGGCGCCCGCCCGGTCGGCGTGCTCGAGGAAGTCCCGGGTCATCGCCGGTTTCCACAAGCCGGTGGAAGCGATGAAGAGGGAGCGGCCCTGGTTGACGCGGCCGACCAGGGTGGTGAGCTGGTAGATTTCCTCTTCGGACAGGAAGGCAAATTCGCTGCTGCCGGCGGTGAGCAAGATAATCACGGGCCCCTGCTCGCAGAGCCAGTTGACGTAGTTCTCCACGGCGTCGTAGTCGACCGTGCCGTCCTCGTTGAAACAGATGTTGAGGGGGACCACCGGTCCTTTCATGCGTTCCAGTACCTGGGCGGATCTGTCCATGGTCTATGGTCTCCGAAGGAAGAGGGTTTGAAGCTTGATGTCGTGCAGGTTCGAGCCCACAATAAGCTGGTTTTTCCCTTCCTTGCCAAGTCGAGATCCCCCCATCAAAGAGTCTCAAGGCTTTGTTCCACTCCGGAGATACAGCGGCAAAGAGCCTCATCAGCGGGCGTTTTGGCGCTGCCGTTTCAGTTCCTGTGATACGCGGTAGGGTTCCAGGCTCGGGTCGGTGTCGAGGATAGAGCGCAGGGCTTGAGGGGATCGGCGCCGGGCCGGAAAGTCCCCGGCGTTGGCCAGGCGCAGGGCCAGCCGCGCCGCAATGGTGCTGCCTTTGCGCAGATTTTCCAGCTTTACCTTGTCCAGGGTATCGTAGGCCGTATGGCCGAATCCCCTGCCCTTTGGCGCTGCTTCCGGGTCGCTCATGTGGCCGCTCGGCACCCCTTGCAGGAAGAAGGGGAAGTGGTCGGAGTGCGGGTGCACCTTTTGCCCCACGGGCATGTCGGCCACCATTTCTCGGGCCGCCCCGCGGAAGAACGGCTCCAGCTCGGGCCAGCCATGTAGCGCCACGCCCTTGCGGCTGGCGCCGCCGGCCGAGTCGAGGTTGTACATGAAGCGCATCCGGTCGAGTTCGTCGGCGTGGACCTCGACGTAGCGATGCGAGCCCACTAGCCCGAACTCTTCGGCGCCGAAGCCGATGAAGCGGACGGTGCGTTCGAGCCGGTCGCCTGCGTACAGGGCCAGCACGCGGGCCGCCTCCAGCACCAGGACCATGCCCGCGGCCGGATCGGAGGCCCCCTGAGAGATGTCGTGGCCGTCGTAGTGGCAGCCGAGGATCACCACCTCGTCGGGGTTTGTCCCGCCGCGCAAATCAGCCGCCACATTCCAGGATTCCCGCTCTCGATTGAGGTCGGTGGTGCGCAGGCGCAGCTTTAGCCGGCCCTTGCGCTGGCTCAGGCGCTGGAGAAACTCGCCATCTTCTCTGCTGACCGAAACCCCCGGAATGGGTCCGGGCCGGCCGTTTTGCAGGCTGCCGGTCTCGGGCCCCACCCCTGGATGCTCGCCGACAAAGATAAAGGCGGCGGCCCCGCCGAGGACGGCCCGTTCGTACTTTTCCTTGCGGTGTACCCAGCGTCCCAGGCCAGGGGGCGAGGCGCTGCCGGCCAGCACCAGGCAGCCCTGCATTTGGGGGCCCAGGGCCTGGTACTCGGCCGGGCTGCCGTACCCGGCAAAGACCAGTTCGCCGGCGACAGTGCCCGCCGGGCAGTAGGGCAGCGAGATGCAGTGGAGCGGCCTGTGGACCGGTTCGAGGATTTCCAGGATGGCCTCGCCCCGCGACCAGCCGGCGTACAGGTAGGATTCCAGGTGGGGGTCTTCGAGTCCGCAGCGCTCCAGGGTGGCGGCGATGAAATCCGCGGCCTGGCGTTCTCCCCGGGTGCCGGCAAAGCGGGATCCGAAATCGTCGCACAGGATCTCCAGGTTGTCCATGGTCTCGCGCGAGGTGAAGGTGTCGCCGACGATCTGGCGGTCGATGTCGAGGTAGGGGTTGGCGTGATTCAATGGAGTCTCCTAGGTTGCGTTGAATTCACTTTTTATGGAGTGGAAAAGCAAAACTTTAGCGATGACGGAGGTGGATAAGGCCTTGCGGCATACGCTGGGGGGTAAATTACGAGCCCACCGCCGCATAGCGTTTGACGCCGCGGCCCCAGACCAGCCCCAGCAACCCCCATCCCAGCAGTAGCCATACACCCTGGGCCACAAACCCGGCCAAGGCTTGGTCCGGCGTGAGTCGTCCCAGGAACAGTTCCACGGGAAAGGACACCATCCAGCGGAAGGGCAGGACCGCGGCCAGGGTCTGGACCCATGCGGGCATGAGCTCGAGGGGGGCCATGCGGCCGCACAGAAACAACAGGGCCGTGAAGTACATCTGGTTGAAGGCGTTGACCCGCGTGGTCCAGAACGCGGCCAGGGCCAGGCTCCATTCTATAAAGAAGCGCATGAGAAAGGACAGGAGCGTGGCCAGGACAAACCCCAGCATGGACCAGGGTACGATCCGCAGTCTGGGTTCGTAGATCGCGGCCATTAGCACGGCCGTGGGCAGCATCACCGCTGTGGTCAGGAATTTGTAGGAGATGTTGCGGACGATGTCCAGGTGAATGGGGTGCAGGGGTTGCAGAAGCAGGGGCGAAAACTCTCCGGTCCGCACCCGGAACTCCATCTCGAACATGTTCCAGGTAAAGGTGAAGTGTTCCACCATCATGATGACGATGTAGTAGGCGGCAAAGTCGGCCACGGTGAAGCTGCCTATCTGCCCGCCCTGGGCCCGGGCCACGATGGCCCACACCGCCAGGTAGACCACCGGCTGCACCACCCGGCCGGTCAGCCAGATCACCATGGCCGCCCGGTACTGGAACTGCTCGGCCAGGGCGGTCTTGCCCAGGGTCCAGTAGATGTCCGGAAGGCCCTTCAAAGGCCCTCCTGCGCGAAGACCTGCTCGATCACCTCCTCGATCGGCGGCTCCTCCACGGTCAAATCCAGCACCGGCAAATCCGTCAGTAGCCGGCCCGTGACCCGGGCGGTATCGGCCTTGGGCACCCGCAGCTTGACGCGGGCCTCCTCGCTCTCCACCACCTGGCCGTACCCCTTTAAATCGACCTGCCCGTTGGCCAGCTCCACCACGATGGTCTTGTGCGGCGAAAACCGCTGCACCAAAGCTTCCAGATCCCCGTCGAACAGGAGTTGACCATGGTGGATCACCACTACCCGCTTGCACAGGGCCTCCACGTCGGCCATGTAGTGGCTGGTCAGCAGCACCGTGGCGTTGTAGCGGTGGTTGTACTCTGCCACAAAGCTGCGGATGCGGCGCTGCATGGTCACATCCAGGCCGATGGTGGGCTCGTCCAGGAACAAAATCCTCGGTCTGTGCAGCAGGGCCGCGGCCACCTCGCACTTCATGCGCTCGCCCAGGGACAGGTTGCGCACCGGCTTGGTGAGCAACGCGTCCAGGTCCAGGAGTTCCTTCAACTCATCCAGGGTCTCCCTGTACTCCCGCCCCCCGAGCCGGTAAATGGCCCGGTTGCGCTCGAACGAGTCCAGCACCGGGATATCCCAGACCAGCTGGTTGCGGTTGCCCATCACCAGGGTGATCTGGCGCAGGAATGCCTTTTCGCGCGCAAAGGGCACGTGCCCCAGGACCCGCACCTGGCCACCCGAGGGGTGCAGCAGGCCGGAGAGCACCTTGAGGGTGGTGGTCTTGCCGGCTCCATTCGGGCCCAGGAAGCCCACCACCTCGCCGGGCTCAACGGCAAAGCTGATCCTTTTGACCGCCTCCACCTCGGTGGTCTTGCGGTGCACCAGGCTCTTGGCCGCCTCCCACACCCCGCCCTCGCGCACGGGCACCACGTAGGTCTTGTACAGTTCGTGGATGTGGATGGCCGGGTTGGGGGTCATGGCGGGCTCATTTTTCTTGCGATGTGGAGATGCGCCGGTTCCGGTAACGAGCCTTCAATTTAAGATAATTGGGCGGCTGGGCAAAGGAAGCTTGAATACCGGGTCTAATCGAGGGGCATGCGAAATATGGGATGGTCCTTATCAGGGTCAAAGATGAGCAGTACACTCGGGTCTGATACCCCGCGGCTGGTCGCGCCTACTGGCTGCTAATCCGGTGCTGTTTCCACACCCACGACGAGGCAGGACTACAGCAAATCTTTCGATGGCTAGTCGCCCCCGCGGCTGGGATTGGTGCCGGGGCCGGCGTGGAGCATGAAGCGGAGCGAGGAAGGGACGCACCGCTTCGGGGCCCCTGGCCAGATCCTCGGGATCCCACTCCTCCACCGGCTGGATGGGCGAGGCCCTGGCCGGGGCTGGCGGGGGAGGCACGAGCGAAGTATTTCCACCACATGCTAACTCCGGCTCGGCGACCGGCCGTGCGTTACTATTTCGACGATCCTGTCGGCGCTTCAGAGCTACGTGCCCCTTGCTCTTCCTCCAGGCGGTGCTTTACCGCGCCCCCATCAGACCGCCCATCCCAGCTAACCGAGTAGATACCCGGCACGGCGACTTCCTCCGAGGCTAGGTGCCGGACGAGTTGACCGGTGATGGAATAGACCTCGACGCCGACCTTCCCGAGTTCGTCAACTCGATAGCGCAGGCTCACCGACGAATTGAACGGATTGGGGTAGACCCCTTCGACCGCCTGTGCGGCGGCAGCCACTCCAGCCATCGGCTTCGACGAACTGCAATCGGGATCCGCCGCGAGCAGGCTGGAGGGCATCCCATGATTCTCACTAAAGGCATCCCAGATTTCGCCCGCGTGGGGGCTCGTATCGCCCCAACCGTAGCCACACCCTAGCCAGGCCCAGTACCCATTCCCGTAGAGGTCGTCGTCGGCGAGCAGCACATTGTCGAAGAATTCCTCAAAGGTATCGGCTCGGGGAGAGTCCATCTCGAGCGCTGCGAAGACGATTGCATTGGCCATGGTAGCTCCCAAGTCAATCCGGAGATGCCAGGCGGCTCCTCCCGGTATCAGACCGTTCGTATGCTCTGAGTTGCTTGTGGAGTAGTCATCTGGGTACCTCTTGTCGTTGAGCAGATTACGGCTACCACTCGTTAGTCTGTGATGCTGGTCGCCAATTAGCGTCTGGGCGAAGTAGTCAGCCATTCCTTCCTCAAGTGCTGCTGCCTGTCCGGACGAGCCGATGAAACTACCGTGTAACTTGTAGCTGACTGAGTGGGTGTACTCGTGATATATGATATCGGCCTGACGCTCGGAATCCAGCGTATTGCTGAATTCTATTCTCGGTGTGGAACCCGAGATTGTCCACGCACTAGCGCCGGGGGTGTTTTCGTTGGCCCCTAGCTCTACCTTGTGGGTCACGTTGTACAGGTGGCTCTCGTACCAGCGCGCCATCTTGTTCGTGTGAAAGAAGATATTCAGTTGATCGGCGTATTGGAGGTCATCCGGCCAGGTCCAGTTGTAGGTGCCAGTATAGGGTAGCGCGAAGGTCGGACTGTAGTGATCGAGGTCGGGGTTGTCCTCGTCGCTCACACTCGAGACGTATTGCCCCTCGAGCTCTGCGCCTACCTTATGGTTGGCCGTGGCCGAGGTCCAACTCAGGAGGTAGTTGCCATTGGCGTCGGTCTCGTCTGTGGCCAGTGCCCTACCATAGTCCAGACGAACCGCCTTGACCTTGAGATCCGCAAAAGTCGAGACAACTCGCGTGTCATGGTCGTTGCGAGGATACACGGAGCCGTCGACCGTCCCGTTTCGGGAGTAGCTGGCGTGCGCCACGAGGCTCTCCGTGGCGAGCGTTGTTCCGCTGAAAGCGTCTACGACGACCTCGCGCGAATCAGCGCCGTTATCCACGGACGCAACCCACCCCATCCTGTAAGTGACCTCGGCGTCGCTCGCCTGGGGATAGATCATCAGCCTCGGTTCGTCGACGATTACGGCGCTCTCGCTACCGCTTAGCAGGTCCTGCACCACCTGGCTTGAGGTTATGGTCGGGTTGACTTCGAGATCTGGATCGTCGTTCACCGTCACGGTGCCGCCTGCCGGACCCGGCTCCAGCAGATCCAGGTCTTGCTCTACTTGGCCCGGTTCTTCCGTTACGATCGCGTGGGTTTGGATCCTGGAAATGTCGTACACCTCCCCCCCTACCGAGAGAACCGTGTTGTTCCGCCCAATCGTCACCCCGTACCGGGCGCCATAGACCAGAAAGCCCCGGTGAACCTGCTCAAAGGACACGATCCACATCCCCAGCTTGGACTTCCTCGCTCTGGAAAGCGTCAGCTTCTCCTCGTCGACCCCACTGAACACCTCTAGCGCCCCCAGCACTCGGCGCGCGATCCGCTCCACATTTGCCGCCCCGATCTCCTCGCCGTCCGAAAAGTTGAGCGCATTGAGGTTGGGATAGACGCGCACGGCCTTGCCCGTAACTCGATTCTGAATGTATTGGTGCCTGCGGTTTTCGTCATCTACGAACACCCCCCGAATCTCAGTCCCGCTTGCCGAGGTGTCGTCCTCGGCGACAGCCTGAGTTTGGGTGCTACCTGTCGAGGTGCCGTCCTCTACTAATCCATTGGCACAAGGTCCTGCCGCACACGGCCGCCCTCAACCGCCTTGCTGGATCACCACCTGGAGTGGGCCAGCGACGCACTCTGAGACGGGCTAGGCCAGCCCCAGCTCCACGTACTCAGGAAGCCCCCTACTCGGCCTTCAAGGCCGGCAACAAAGGCGCCCGCAAGGCCCAGAAGACGGCCACCGCACTCGCCGCCACGCCCACGAGAATCACCAGGACCAGAGTGCCCAGCAACGAGAGCCAGGGCACCGCAACCCCCGGAGCCGCCAGGTGCGGCGCCACCGCGATCAGCGCGGCGAGGCTGCCCACCAGACTGCCTACCAGCAGGAGAAAACCGTTTTCCGCCAGCATCATCAGCCCCAGAGTCGAGCGCCGAAAACCACACGCCCGCAGGGTCGCCAGCTCGCCGCTGCGCTCGGCCGCGTTGCGCAGCAGGACAATCCCCAGCCCCACCGTGCCCAGCAGCAGACCCAGCCCGCCCAGGGTCTGAAAGGTGGACAGATAGGTGTTTTCGACCGCCCGGTACGCCGTCAGTTTGGCGCTGGTGGAGGTGGCGTCGAAACCGTATTCGTCCAGGGTCTTTTCCAGCACCGAGGCAACAGGGTCCGCCTCCTCTTCCGCGGTTTCCACCAGGAAATACCCGTAGCCGCTGCGGCCGGGAAAGTGGCGGGTGAAGTGCGCCTCCGAAATCAACAACTCGCTCTGAAAGAGCGACCCCTGCAAAAGCCCCACCAGCCGCAGCCGCACCTCCCTGCCGGCCTCATCCTGGAGGACCAGTTCGTCCCCCAGGCCCAGGTGCAGAATCCACCACACCGAGTTGTAGTCCCCGATGGCCGGGATCGCGCCGGGCTCCAGCTCCCGTTGCAGCAGCAGCCAGGGGTTGGCGCGCTCTTCGGGGTTGGCGGCCTGGGTCTGCTGGAAGCGGAATCCGCCCCGCTGGATCAACTCGTCCGGCACCCCCAGGAGGCCGGGTCGTTGCGGCTGGTAGAGGTTGAGGCAGCTGACGTCCTCGCCCGGCAGGACCCTGAACTGCACGATCCGGACCCTTTCCAGGATGGCGGCGGCGGCGGCCCCGAACCCCAGCTCGAAGCGCCCCTTCGGCGCGTTCAGGTCCTGGTGCAGGTGGACATCCGCAGCGGCCATCAGCGCGAACCCCCCGGTCCCGGAGTGTTTGTCCAGGGCCTCGCCGTCCCCGCCCCTGCGGTTGGCCCCCACGGCCACGATCACAAAGCAGGCGCAGCCCACCAAGGCAACACAGAGCAGGCTGCGACCCGGGTGGCGCGCCGCGTTCCACAGGCCCAGACGGGCGCGGGCGCAAGCAGCGCCCGCCGGACGGCGCCGCCGTCCGGCCCGCAGCCACAT
Source organism: Candidatus Latescibacterota bacterium (assembly GCA_965219385.1). Classification (GTDB taxonomy): domain Bacteria; phylum Latescibacterota; class UBA2968; order UBA8231; family UBA8231; genus CBDCNM01. The sequence continues at coordinate 1,965,013 of CBDCNM010000002.1, forward strand.
TGAAAAAAACCCCAGCCCCCCCACTAGCAGGAGCGCCCCGCTGAGAAAAAACAGTCCGGCCGCAGAGGAGGTCCCGGCCATCAGGGCCACAAGGATCGACCCCACCCCCAGACTCGCTCCGCCCAGGGCGACCATCCGCGCCTTTGGTCCGGACCTTCTTCCCTCCTGGACCGCCACCCCGGCAAGCAGCGCGCGCACCGGCATCCGGCCGCACTGTCGCACGGTCCGGCCGATCGCAAACAGGACCACCAGCAGGGAGAGGACATACCCCAGAATCAGGCTCAGCGGGCCGACGTGCAGGCTCAGAAAAGGGGTACCCACGGCCGCCAGCCACCAGGTGCGCAGCCCGGCCAGCAACAGCCAGGCGTAGAGCAAGCCCCCCCCCAGTCCCAGGAGACCGCCGGCGCCGGCCAGCACCATCCCCTCCCGCAAAAACCGCTTTCGCACCGCGGTCAGGGGATAACCCGTGGCCAGCAAGACCCCTATTTCGCCAGCTCGCTGCTCCACCCCCAGCCGGAACAGCAGGCCCACCAGCAGGGCCGCGGCCCCGATCAGAAAGAAACTGAAGCCTGTGAAGAGCATGCTGAAGTCGGTGGCGCCCGCGGCCGCGTTCAGGGCCTGGGCTTTGACGGGCTGGAACGCCAGGCCCACCTGGGCGGGGCGGATCTTTTTCAACAGGCGCTCCTCAAAGCCGGCACGGGTGACCGGCGCGTCTTTGTCCGGATCCACGCCGATGCGGACGGCGGTGGTCCGGCCGTGCCGGCTGCTCCACAGCCGCTGCCCTGTCTGGTAGGAAACAAACCCCTTGGGCGCGGCCTCGAACACATCCCAGTAGGCCTCGTCCGCAGGGCGAATCAACTGCAAATCCACCGGAAACGGAGCGTCCCAGACGGCCATGTCGTCGGCGTCCTGCAGCCCTGGGAAGGCCGGCGTCAGCTGCGGATCGGCCCCCAGGCCTTTGAGCGGGACGATCCCCCGCAAGCGCAATAAAGCCCTCTGGGTCGACAACTCCTCGCGCGGCCCTACCACAAAGTAGCTCAACTCGATCTCGTCCCCGACCTGAGCCTTCAGATCCTCGGCGGCCCACTGGTTGAGCAGGATCTCGCCGTCCTCCAGCCGCGGCGCCGGCATTCCATCCTGCAGCTCGAGCGCCTCCAATCCCGGGGTGGGATCGAGCGCGGCCACGGTCGAATAGGGCACTATACCTTCCCCGGCCTTGATGGTATTGGCCAGGTAGGTCAGAACCGGCTGGGCCGCAGCCCCGCTCTCCGCGGCCAGGGCCGTGGCCGCCCGGACCTCCTCCGGGCCCAGCACGAACCCGGCGCTTTCCAGGGCAAAGTACCCGGCGCCCTTTTCCAGCCTCAGCCCCAGATCCTCCAGACGCCAGACCCGGCGCAACACCTCCTGCAGGGCCGCCGCCGGGTCGGCTCCCGGGCCCTGGCCGGCCACCAGCACCGCATTTACATTCTGCTTCTGCCCCAGGGCTTTTTGCAGCACCTTCAGCGGCACAAAGGCGTTGAGCGGCAGACTCTGGTGCGGGTGCAGGCCGAAGCGGCCCGGCCCGCGGTCGGGCACCACCTGCGATAGAGTGAAGCGCAGGGTCGAAACGATAGCGGCGGATTGGCGGCTGCCAAAGGCAAAACCGGAGTTGATCGCTCGCGGCCGCTCCAGGGAAAGCAGGATGGGATCGCCGATGGTCGCCTCCAGCTCCCTCTGCAGGGCCTGGTTGACCACCAGGGGCGGGAAGAGCTGTCCCGGCTTCTTCTCCAGCCCGGCCCCCAGCCCGGCGTGCTCCCGGGGAAACAGCTCCACGAAACCCTGGTTGATCCCCTGCACCTGGACCCGGGAGGCGCGCGCCTGAGTCGTGGCGTGGGTAGCGGCGCCGCGCAGCACAATCGCCGGGACCGCGGCGGTAAAGGCGCCGGCAAACCCGGGATCGTCCTTCAGGTCCTGGACCATTTCCGCGCGGAAGAATCGCTCCGCCACCAGGGCGTGATCGATCCGCCCCAGCCGCTCCAGGGCCAGATCCCGCAGGCTGCCGCGCACCGAGTCCCCCACCAGCAGCGCCCCGGTGAGCACGGCCGTGGCCACCCCGGCGCCGAGCAGCACCGCCAGGTGAATCCGCCGGAAGTGGATCAGACTTCGACGCACGCGCCTTCCTTCAATTCGAAGCGACGTTCAAAGCGGGCGGCCAGGTCCAGGCTGTGGGTCACCGCGATCAGGATATTGTGGCGAGCCCGGTGCAACTCGAAAAGCAGCGCCGCGACCTCGTCCGCGGTGGTGTGGTCGAGATTGCCCGTGGGTTCGTCGCACAGCAGCAGGTCCGGTCCGTTGATCAGGGCGCGGGCCACGGCCACGCGCTGGCGCTCGCCGCCGGAGAGCTGGGCCGGGAAGTGGTCGAGCCGGTCTTCCAGCCCCACCCCCCTGAGCAACTCCAGGGCCCGTTCCCGCAGGTCCTCGTTTTTGTTCTTGAACGCCAGGGTGGGCAGCAGCGCGTTCTCCAGCACCGAGTACTGCGGCAGGAGGTGGTGGTCCTGGAAGACAAAACCGATCCGCTGGTTGCGGAACAGGGCCAGTTCGGGCTCGGGCAGGGCAAAAGGATCCTGGCCATTGATCTGGATCCGGCCCGCCGAGGGGCGGTCCAGGGTGCCGATCAGGTGCAGCAGGGTGCTCTTGCCCGAGCCCGAAGGGCCGGTGATGGCCAGGGACTGTCCCTCGGTCATGGCAAAGGAGATGGCGCCGAGGACATCCACGGCGCCGGGCCCGTCCCCAAAGCTTTTGGAGACCTGGGCAACCTCGAGCGCAATCGAGTCGGAGAGAGCCATGTTTCCCGGTCTGTATGGAAAGGGATCGGAAGCTTTTAACTAGAACTCAATCTCCGCCGTGTGTCAAGCAGGATGGGCGTTGCACAGTTTACCCCTCGCTATCAATGCGCTCGAACGCCTCGGAGATTTCGAGCCAGCGCTGTTCGAAATCATCCAGCCTGGCGCGCAGCTCAGCGTGACGCCTCAACCAGTTCGGAAACTCCGGATCCTGGGGGCTTTCCGGCAGACAGAGCTTTTCGCCGAGCGCGTTGATCTCTTCGCTGCACCGTTTGAGATTGAGCTCGGCTTGTTCCAGTTGCTGGCGCAGAACCTTTAGCTTATTAGAGCGCTGCTGGCGCCTTTCGGCCTCGAGACGTTTTTGTTGGCTGCGTTTCTTGCCCGTCGGAGCTTTCGCTCTGGGTTTACCATGCAGGGGTTCACCGGCGAGCTCTTCGCCACTCCGACGTGCCAGCCAGTCGCTGTAGTTGCCGTGGTGCAGTACAGCCTCCCCCGGTTGGATTTCCATAATATAATCGACCAGGGAATCGAGAAAATCGCGGTTGTGCGAGACCGCCAGCAAGGTCCCCTCATAGGTTGCCAGCCCGCGCGTCAGGGCATCGCACGCTTCCAGATCCAGATGGCTCGTCGGCTCGTCCAGTAAAAGCAAGCCTGGATTCGACAGGAGAATCCGGGTCAGACTGACCCGTGCCTTTTCACCCCCCGACAGCACTTCGATCCTCTTGTCCAGATCCGTTGCCGACAGGCCCAGACAGGCGGCTAGGGTCCGCACCTCGGTCGCAAGCTTGCCCGAGCTCTGGGCGCTGAGGTAATCCAGGGTTATGGCGCTGCCCGGCAGCTCCTCCATGCGGTGCTGTGCAAAGAAACCCACTGTGACCCGGTCGTTGCGCTGCAGCTGCCCGGCGAGCAGGGGTAGCTCGGCCGCGCACCCCTTTAGAAAGGTCGATTTGCCGACCCCGTTGACGCCGACGATACCGATCTTTTTACCCCTTTCTACAACGCAACTCGAAAGCTCGAAAAGAGGCTGGTCTTTATTGTAGCCAAATATTGCATTCTCAAATTCCAGGACCCTGCGAGGTAGCCGTTGCTCGAGATCGAGACGGAAACTGGCAGGCCGTCTGGACACCACGGGCATCGACTCTTTGAGCTCGGCGGTTTGCTTTTGATAATGGTCGGCGGTCTTCAGACGGTTTTGCGCTTGTCTGGCCTTGGTCGCCTTGGCTCGAAAGCGCCGAACAAAGTCTTGCAGGCGATCCATCTCTTTTTGCTTGTTGGCGATGGTCGCTTCGAGTTGCTTTATCCTGTGGTCCTTGAGTTGCTCGTAGTGTTTCAAGGATCCGGGCCACAAGGTGAGCCGTGGCGGCGCGAATTCGAGAATATTATTCGCCAGCCTCTGGACGAGACGACGATCGTGGCTGATGAGCATGAAGGTGTGGGGATAGTGCTGGAGAAACTCTTCAAACCATTTTACCGACTCTATATCGAGGTGGTTGGTAGGTTCGTCCAAAAGCAACAGATCGGCCTGTTGCAGCAATAGGCCGGCCAGATGACAGCGAATCCGCCAGCCGCCGCTCAACTGGGTTGCCGGCCGATCAAATTGGCCGGCCTTAAAACCCAACCCAGTCAGAAGCTCCCGGGCGCTTTGTTCGACGGAGTGGCCTCCCAGGAAGGTAAACTGATTCTCGGCCTCGTGGTATTGTTCTAGATACTTTTCATCTGCTGACTGGGCCAGCTGTTTTTCCAGGTGGTGCAAGCTCTGTCGCGCCCTGTACCACGGCCCGAATTCACGTAGCGTCGCTTCGAGGACGGTGTCGCCCTTGGAGGGTAGCCACTCCTGGCGCAGCTGAGCCATGCGGTAGTTCTTCGGCGTCCTGATCTCACCCTCGTCGGGCTGCTCGTCGCCGATGAGCAGGCGAAAAAAGGTCGATTTGCCGGTGCCGTTGGGGCCGACCAGGCCAATGCGCTCGCCGCTGCCGATGGCAAAGCTGGCGTTTCTAAACAGAACCTGGGGCCCGTAGCCCTTGGAAATGTTGTCGATGGTAAGCATCTCTCCACTCGGCTCGCGCCCCGTAAAAAGCTTCTACCGTTTTTGTTTGATCTCGAGCGGGAGTAACCATCCTTGCAGGACGCATGAAAACGAGACATCTTTTATAGAATTAGCTAAGAAGCCGTCTTAAAATTCCGGGCTCGGGGCGCCGGGGGTTTGGAGACGGTTTCTAATATACAGACTCGCCGTCTGGTCCACCAGAGCTGAAAACCTGAGGTTCGAGATGAGATTAAAAGAAAAGGTAGCCATCGTTACCGGAGCCGCTTCCGGCATCGGCCGGGCCACGGTGGAAAAGTTCATCGAGGAAGGCGCCCGCGTCGTGGCCGCCGATGTCAACCACAGCGCCCTGAAAAGCCTGGCCGGGGACCTGGGCGGCGCAAGTGCCCAAGTAGAAACCACCACCGGCGATGTGTGCCACCGCCCTGATACAGAACGCATCGTCCAGGGCGCCGTGGATTGTTTCGGCCGGCTCGATATCCTGGTGAACTCGGCGGGCATTACCCCGCGCACAGTGGATCCGGAGGCGGATTTTGCCGCCCGCTGGGACGCCGTCATCCAGACCAACGTCAAAGGCACCTTGCTGATGTGCCACGCCACGGTCGAGGCCATGCGGCGCGGCAACAACGGCGGAGCCATCGTAAACATGGGCTCGATCATGAGCCTGGTCGGCTACCCGACCTTCCTGCCCTTCTCGGACGGCTTCAACGCCTACCCGGCCAGCAAAGGGGCCGTGGTGCAGCTGACCCGCGATATGGGCATCCGGCTGGCTCGCGAGGGAATCCGGGTGAACGCGGTTTGCCCGGGCTTCGTCTACACTGCCCTGACCGAGAACGTGACCGGCGACCCCGAGGTACACGAGATGATGCAAAACCTGCACCCGATCGGCCGCATGGGGCAACCTGAAGAAATAGCCAATGTGATCGCCTTCCTGGCCTCGGACGAAGCCGCGTTCGTCGTCGCAGCCGCCTGGCCGGTCGACGGCGGCTACACGGCGGAATAGGACGTACGTGTGCGCGTCCCGGATCTTGACATTCCCTTACTGTTTTAGTTTATTCTGAACCAAGTGCTCTAAGGGAGCCCTCAGTCCGCGGTAAGGGTCAAACCCACCTCCCTGTCCTGACATATCTGCCTTCTTTCAGCCTGTATACGCGGACACCAGGCGTTAACGAGAGAGGGTCACTATGTCCAAGATACTTCTTCGCAAGCCCCATATAGATTCGCTCAAACGGTACCCGCTGCGGTTGTAGTAAGCTCCCCTTTCACATTGGCTTTTTTGACCATGTACGAACGCTTGCAAAAACCAGAGGGGCCTTGAGGCTTTGAGGACCTTTAGCCAAGGCGCATGCTTTCGTGAACCAGACGCTTCAAAATGAACGATCTCCTTTGACTATTTCTGGCAAGGACGAGGAGACGGGCGGTTCCCGCGATCTGATCTCCATGTACCTGACGGAGTTTTATGCGTTGTACGGTTCGATGACGGACCATCGGTACTGACCGCTGGATCTCAAGCCTCGCACGGCCGGCCGCCGATTTCGTCAAGCACGAAAATGACAAAAGGGGGAGACTGCAACAACCATGACATCCACTGAAACCGCTCTGGCTTTCGAGCTGACGCCCGAGCAGAAGTACCACTTCGATATCAAGGGTTACTTCGTGCTCGAGCAGCACTACGATGAAGAGGCCCTCAAAGAGTTTCACGCCGGCATTGACGAACTCCAGGCCATCCCCATCGAGTACGAGACCTACAAGAAGCTCGGCATAGCCAGCTATTACCTGGCCGCGGCCATGGCGGATTCGGACCACCCGTTCTGGAAGGGCGAACACCGCCAGGATCGGCGGCTCAATCCCAAAACCGGGGGCGTGGGTAGGGTGGACCACGCCCTGTGCGGCACCAGCAGGTTCGACCGCATCGTGCGCGACCCGATTCTCAAGGGCATCCATACCGAGCTGGCCGGCGGCCCCATCTATTTGTCAGCCACCTATTACATCGAAAAGGTGGGACCCTGTACCGGCGGTGGCCTCCACAACGGCGGATACCCCTTGAACCGGGATGTGTGTTACGACTACGACCACACCAACCAGCGCTTCCTGTGCACCTCCACCAAGAGCGTGGTGATCCTCTCGGACATGACCCGGATTGAAAACGGTCCATTCGCGGCGATTCCCGGCAGCCACAAGGCCAACTTCGCCTGCCCCTACGATATGGCCGATGCCAGCAAGAACCCCATGGCCGTGCCGGTGCTGGCGGCGCCGGGCGATGTGATCATCTTCTCCGAAGGGATGACCCACAATGCCTATCCGGTGACGAACCAGTCGATCCGCCGGTCCCTCTTCTTCAACTACATGCCATCCATCCGACCGAACAATCTGCCCTACCAGCGCATGTCCATATACCCCGAGCACGTGCTGGAACGGCTGAGCGATCAGGTCGATATCCTCACCACTCCTGGATACATTTGACGGGCGGAGGGCCGGGTGACGCCCGCCTGAACGAGACGAAATTCATCCGGATGACCCTCCCTGCTGCCGCGCCGGCTCGCAGCCCGCCCTGCCGGCAAGATCCCTCCCGGCCTTGAGGTCCAAATGGTACGGGTATTTCGCGAAGCACTGAGTACAGCTCCTCGGCCTACCGGCGCCGCACGTGCGGCGCCTCCATCACTGCCCGCTCCTCCTCGGCCATGTCCTCGATGTAGTCGGGATACGAAATCTCGTGCGCCCCCCCGCCGTAGGCCTGGAATCCCGGACTGAACTTGTAGAGCACGGCCCGCCGTTCGTGCTTGCCCTTCCACGGCAGGGTGCCGTGCGTCAAGGTCTCGGTGAAGAGCACCACATCGCCCGCCCTGGCGTTTACTTCGAGCACGTGTTCCTGGTACTGCTCCCACAGTTTCATACTCTGCGGGCAGGCCAGATTGGCCTTGTGGCTGCCCGGTATCACCGCCACCCCGCCGTCGCCCGGCCCCTCGTCCGCCAGTATGTACTCGGCCACGGTCAGGCCGGTGAAAATGCGGCCGCTTTTGAAAAAGTACGCCTCCGAAAGATTCTGGCGCTCCACCCCGCCGCCGTGCAGGGTACCCCCCTCGCAATCCTCGTCCATGGCGATCAGGCCCGGGCCGTGGTCGAGGCGGTAGCCCTCGCCCAGAATCTCCTCGAGATAGGGTTTGACCCTGGGGTGCACCAGCAACTCGCGGAAGGGCTCGCACCAGGGCCGCTCCCAGGCCAGCATATTCCCCAGGTCTTTGCGCCGCGACGTACCCGCCAGGGTCTTGGAGTCCCCGGCCAGTGAGCGATCTATGGGGCTCATCTGATCTTTGTGGTGGTCGATGCCCTGGTTGAGGTGCGCAACCTCCTCCTCGGTCAACACGTCCTTCAGGACCAGGTAGCCCGTCAGGTCAAAGAGGTATTTTTCGTCTTCGTTCATGTGGCCATTCCTCTCGATGTTAGGGGTAGGCGCCGTGGTCCAGGAACCACTCGATTCCTTCGGTCCAGCGGAAATCCACGGCGTGTGGGGTGTCTTGCACAAATCGTAAGAAAAAAGACGCCATCCAGCCACCTTTTTCCCGCGGCCAAATGCGGCGAGCCCGTCGCCCAAATCCTGGATTTGTATACCCAGCGCGATTATTTGTATACTAAAGCAGGTTCGAATCTTTTAAATCAGACTCTCCAGCCGAGGAGGTGACATCATGAGTCTCTCTACCCCACCCCCCCTGGAAAAGTTCCCGGACGAGGAGCTTTTCCCCGAACCAGGCCCGGCGACAGTGGATCCCACGGATTTTGTCTACCACAAATTGTGCTCTGCGGAAGAATTTGCAGAAGGACAGGGCAAACCCTTTAGCGTGGATGGTACCCACCTGGCCGTTTTTCTGTACAAGGGCCACTACTATGCCGTGGACAACCGCTGCCCGCACATGGGCTATCCCATGTCCAAGGGCAGCGTGCGGGACGGGATCTTGATCTGCCACTGGCACCACTGGGAGTTCGACCTGAAGACCGGGGGGTGCTTTCTGACCTCCGGAGACGACCTGAAGGCCTTTCCCGTGGAGGTTCGCGACGACGGCTGCCTGTATGTGGGGATTGCACCCGGCGAACAGGCAGCGGCCAGACTGCGGCTCCTCAACCGGGGCAAGCGCGCCCTCGAGCAGGGTTTGAAAGACCGCAGTTCGTTCCTGATTGCCAAGGCCGTCACCGCCTTGAAGCAGACCGGAGCCACCCCGCAGGAGATCATCCAGCAGGGACTCTACTACGGGGCGCACAAAACCGGCGAGGGCTGGTCGTCCGGGGTGGCCATCCTGACCCTGGCCGCCAATCTGTGGGACGATGTGGACGAGAAGGACCACAACCTCTTCCTGGTGCACGGGCTGACCCAGATCGCCCGCCGCACTTCGGGAAGTTCGCGGCGCCAGCGCTTTCCCTTTCCCAGAACCGGCGTCGAGCACGACCTGGAGACCCTCAAACGCTGGTTCCGCCGTTTTGTGGATCAGCGCGACCAAGGCGCCGCCGAGCGCATCCTGATCACCCTGCACGACCGCGGGTATCCCAAGGAGGTAATCGCGGACTTTGTCTTTACCACGGCCACGGATTTTTATTTTACCGGCGATGGCCATGCGCTCGACTTCGCCAACAAGATGTTCGAGGCCCTGGACTACGTGGACTGGGCCGGGGCGAACGAAATCCTGCGGCCGATCGCGATCGATCTGGTGACCCGGACGCGGCACGAGGAGACCTCTCGCTGGGCCGACAGCTTGCCGGTCCTGGAGGATATCTTTTCCCGCCTGGACCAGATCTGGGAAGCCAATCAGAAGAACCAGGCCTCGCTCGATGTCTCGGCCTTTGCCCAGACCATGCTAGGCGACGAGTTCGAGCCGATCCTGGCCGCAATCGAAGCAAAGCTGCGCGCCGGCGTGGCGCCGGCGGATTTATGCCGGGCCATGACCTATGCCGGGGCCATGCGGACCGTCCGCTTCCACCTCAAAAACGAGGGCGACTGGCACGATGTGGCCAATATCTACTCCTATGCCCACGCCCTCTACTGCGCTTTCCACCGGGCCCCGAGCAAGGAACTCCTGCGCGGTATCTTCCACGGTGCGGTCTTTCTGACCTATCTGCGCTGGCTCAACATGCCTTCGGCCCGCCTGCCCGCACCGGGGCAGCGCCTGGACGAGGGGCTTGCTTCCGAGGACGAAATGCTGGAGCGTTTCCAGGAATTTGCCGACTTCCAGAAGGTCTACGAGGCCGAGATTCTGGTGAACCAGTACCTGGCGGAAAAGCGCGATCTAACCCGGCTCAAACGTGCCCTGGCGCATATCGTGCTGCGCGAGGATGCCGAGCTGCACATGTTCCAGGTTCTGGAGGCGGCTTTCCGGCACTACGATTTGTCGGATGATCCGGAGGAAAAGCGTATACATCTGCTGGCGGCGACCCGGTACATTACGGCCCAGAAGGTGATGAAGGGCATTCTGTGGTCCACCCAGAACGCCGAACGGCTGCAGCGGGGCGAATTGCTGAGCGAGCGAGAGGATGACAATTAACCAGAGTCAGTACTGCGCGAAATGTCGCAAATATATGGACCTGGTGGGGGGTAGATCAGTCCTTGCGCCTGCCACCGGAAAATCCTTTTATTTGAGTAGTCGAGCAGCCAACACGAGCAAAAAAAGAGGAGAAAACCCATGCCTGCACCCCGTCCCAAAGCCCCGGGCGAGACCAAGGTGGTCTACCTCGGCGGCGACCAGCTGCACAATGGCCTGGGACAACGCCAGTCCCTCAGAGGAATTTTTGAACCGGCTGGTTGGCGCTTCATGGCCACCACCGATGCCCGCTACCTCACTCCTGAATTCATCGGCGATGCCGACCTGCTGATCATCACCCGCTGGGGCGGTCCGATCGAAGGCTGGAGCGAGGATCCCATCGTCGAGGAAGCCCCATCGGGCGACGGCTACATGAGCGCAGAGCTCGAAGCGGCCATCGTCGACAACGTCACCCAGCGAGGCATGGGTTTCATGGCCCTGCACTGCACCATCTGGACCCCGGACCACCACGGCTTCTTGCAGATGATGGGCATCGAGCCCATCATGCACGGCCCGACCCAGACCGTACACATGCACGACTTCAATCAGGAGCACCCCATTTCCCAGGGGATCGAGGACTTCGACATGGCCCACGACGAAAACTTCGGGGTGGTGTTGAAGGACGCCAAGGCCGTGCCACTCTACGAAACCACCGGCCAGGAGGACCAGCGTCACGACCTCGCGGGATGGTGCATCGAGCAGGGCCAGGGCCGGGTTGTCGGGCTCGGCGCCGGTCACACCCATACTGCCTGGCGCCACAAAACCTACCAGCAACTCTACTGGCGCGGGGCTCACTGGGCCATGAAAAAAGAAATCCCGCCTTTCCCGGGGAGTTAGACCCTTACAAGGTGGTCTTTAATTATCTTGCTTTCCTCGTGGATGGTCGCCGGCGCCGCGTCAGGGCCTCTTCTCTGGCGCCTCCTCGATCTTCACGGCGATGAAATCCGGTATGGGGATGGCCCGCATCTTTTCGCCCGGATTGCACACGCAGCACACCGCCTTCAACTCGCCGCGGGCCACCTCCACTGCGCCGTGGGCAAAGTCGAAGGCGTAGGTGAGGGATTTGGTGTCCTTTCTGGCTAGCCGCAGATGGATGTCGAGCTGGTCTTCGAAACGAATCGGGTTGAGGTACTCGCACGAGGCCCCCAGCCGGGGCCAGCTGATGATGTCCCCGTGGTGCTCCAGGTGTACGCTCAGCCCCAGCGAGCGCAGAAACTCGTGCTCGGCCGCCTCCATGAACGCGAAGAAGCGGGCAAAGTGGACAATGCCGGCCATGTCGGTGTCGGCAAATTCTATGATTCTGGTGGTGTGGTATTCGCTGGGCATGGTGTTGAGCGGCCTAAGACGGCTTCTAAGATCCCGGTTTGTACAGGGTCACCAGACCCCCCCCCAGGGCCGCCAGCAAAATGCCGAGCAGGAACTGCCAGTTCAAAGCGCTCCACCCGCCCGCCGGAGGGTGCGCGGCCAGAGCCACGCAGGCATTGATGATCGGCGCCCCGGCAAAGACAATCGACATGACCACGCTGGGGGTTCCCCTGGCCCCAAAGGCCAGCAATACCCCCAGGGCGCCCAGAGCCCCGGCAATTCCCGCCAGGGTCGACCACGCCATGCCCTTTGCCGGCATGCTCCACGAGGCCCCGTTGACCAGCAACACGATGATGGAGCCCAGTACCGCGGTGAGCAGATAGGCCACGCCGACCAAGAGGAAGGCCTTGTAACGGCCATTGATCGGATCCGCCATGGATATCTGTCCGGTGTGCAGCAGGACCCCGTACAGGCCCCACGACACCACCGTCATCAACGCAAAAATCATCCAGGGCATTTTTCAATTTCCTTTCTGCTTACAAATACTTCCGGTAAACCTCCAGGGTCGCTTCTGCCATTCCCTCGGCGCTGAACTCCCGGTGCACCGCCTCCTTGCCCTGGCGTCCCAATAGCTGCCGTTTGCTCTCGTCGGTTTGCAGCTGCAGCAGGCCCCCGGCCACGGCATCGACCGAATTCTCTTCCACCAATATACCGCCCCCGGTGGCCTCCAGCAATTCGGGAAAGGTCCCGTGCCGCGGCTCAACCACGGGCACCCCGTTGGCCAGGGCCTCCAGCACGAAGAGCCCCTTGGGTTCTTTGTAGATCGTCGGCACACAGAGCACGTGGAGACCGTTGAGAAAGCAAATCTTCCGCGGCCGGTCCACCTCGCCCCAGTAGCGGAAGGACTCCCCCAGCCCCCACCGGCGGATGCGCTCCACCTCCTTTTCAAAGTAGGCCAGGTCCTTGCGGCCCAGGTACCCGGCAACCTCCAGACGAAAACTCTGGGGTCCTCCCGCCTGCATCAGACGGCGAAACGCCTCCACCAGCAGGTGAAACCCCTTTTCGGGACAGATCCGCGCCAGGTAGCCGATTGCAAAAGTTTCCCTGTCCGGTGCCCCGGATGCTTCGCCGTGTCCCTCCAGGTTCAGTCCCAGGCGCACCACGTTGATCTGCTCTTCGGGCACCTGCAGGTACCCGGCCATGGCCCCGGCGTAGTAGCGGCAGGGCGCAATGAATCCATCCACGTCCCCGGCCCGCTCCCGCAAGACTTCGAGCGCCTGGGTTTTGTAGGGCTCGACCAGATCGTCCAGGAAGACGTTCTCTCCCTGCAGGGCGCACAGTACCGGCACCCCGAGTCCTTTCTTTATGTTGCGGGCCATGCCCACGAACATGGAATTGGTGAGCTGGACCAGATCCGGGCGGTAATCCTCCTTGAGCCAGTGGACCAGCTTTTCCAGCTCCTTCTGCTGGTGCCCCTGCTCGCCCCGCAGCACCGAGACCGTGAGCCCGCCCAGGTCCCGGGCGCTGGTGGAGGCGCTAAAGCGAGAGAGGCTCCTCAACAGGGCAGGACGATCCAGCAGGCGATCTACAGCCCAGGGAGTATGGCGGAACAGTCCCACCTTCTGCTGCAGGTACACGTTGATGCCGCCGTAAAAGATCTGGTCTATACTGACATTGACTTCGTCCGTGCGCAGCGGAGTATAGGTGGGCACCAGGGCGACCTCGACCCCCTTTTTCTGCAGGGCCGCGGCCAGGGTATTGTCGTGGATGCAGCTGCCGCAGTACATGCCGGCGGCGCCGGCGGCGATATAGGCGATTCGCATGGGTTCACTCCGTCCCGTACAACACCACGACCAGCCGCCCTGGTCCATGCACCCCCAGCGTCAAAGTAAACTCGATATCAGCCGTCTTGCTGGGCCCGCTGATAAAAACCTTGTTGGCCGGCATCCCGCCAGTCCGCTCCGCGGCCCAGGTAAAAATATCCGGCGTCAAACAAGAAAGCGGGACCAGGGCCAGGTGCACCGGCGGCAGCAGGGTGGCCATGCGACTCTTCCCCCGCCCGCTGCTCACCACGATCGTGCCGGTCTCGGCCAGGGCCGCCTCCGCCCCGCTCAGACCTACATCCGCCCGGGCGCAGAACGCACGCAAATCCCCCTGGGTCTGCCCCACCACGTGCCACTCGCACCCGGGCCAGCGCCACTCCACCTCCACCTGGTCCAGAGGCGGCTCGTGGTTGGCGACCACAACGCGCGCCCCCACCTCGCGCAGAACAGCGCCCACCTCTTCCCAGGCCCCCTCCAGGTCATCTGTCCGCCGCACCTCGCCTTTGCCCCCTTGCAGCGCCTCTGAAAAGCGTGCCTCCAGGTCCGGGAAATCGCGCCTTGACGTCCACGCCGGGGGCAGCACTTCCCGCCTGGCCACGCTTCGCAGCTGCTGCAAAATCTCCTCGCGCGCGCTCATCGCTCATCCTCCAGCGCGCCGGCGGCCCACAACTGGCGAAAGGAACGCTTTGCCAGGCCGGGGAGCCGGCGGTCGCCGGCAGGATTGAAAGGCGCGGGGATTTTGAGGGTGCCCCCGGACACAAAGGGCCGCTGCGCCAGGCGCGCCGCCCCGCTCAAAAAACCCATCAACTTCTCGTTCTTCAGCACAAAGGCCGCGGCTTTCTCCACCTTGCGCTGGGGCCAGGACAGCACCTTCTGCTCCACCTCGTCGACGCGCAACTCGATCAGCATCCGTGGCAAGTCGATGCGCACCGGGCAGACCTCCCTGCAAGCGCCGCACAGCGAGCTGGCGTGCGGCAGGGCTTCGTAGTCCTCCAGACCGAACAACAAAGGGCTCACCACCGCTCCGATCGGACCGCTGTAGGGGCTGCCGTAGGCGTGCCCTCCGGCCTCGCGGTAGACCGGACACACATTCAGGCAGGCGCCGCAGCGGATGCACTGCAGCACCTCCTCGTACGGGGTGCCCAGCAGGCGGCTGCGACCGTTGTCCAGCAGGACGATGTGCATCTCCTGGGGGCCGTCGATATCATCGCCGTGCGCCGGGCCGGTGAGGACGCTGGTGTAGACCGATAGGGGCTGGCCCGCGGCACTGCGCCCCAGCAGCGCCAGCCACACCGCAGCCTCGGCCCAGGTCGGCGCCACCTTTTCGATGCCGATGACGGCCACGTGCACCGGCGGCACCGAGGTGGCCATGCGGCCGTTGCCTTCGTTGGTCACCAGCACCAGGCTGCCGGTCTCGGCCACCGCGATATTGCCGCCGGAAATCCCCATCCCGGCCGTCAAAAAGCGCTGGCGCATCAGCTCCCGGGCCGCGGCCGTGAGGGCGGGGATATCGTCGGCGGGCAAGGGTCGGCCGGTCTCGCGGCTCAACAGGGTGGCCACCTGCTGTCGCGTCTTGTGGATGGCCGGAGCGATGATGTGCGAGGGTACCTCCCCGGCCAGCTGCACCAGATAGTCCCCCATATCCGTCTCCACCGCCTCCACCCCCGCCTCTTCCAGGGCCTCGTTCAGGTGAATCTCCTCGGTGGCCATGGACTTGCCCTTGACCGCCAGTTTCACCCCGTGGCGACGGGCGATCCGAACCACCGCGGCGCACGCCTCGGTCCCGTCGCGCGCCCAGTGCACCTGCGCCCCCGCTGCCCTGGCATTGGTTTCGAATGTCTCCAGGTGGTGAGCCAGGTGTCCCAGGGTGGCCTGGCGCAGGGCTTTGAAGTGGTCGCGCAGGGCCTCGGCGTCGGGCAATTCCGCAAAGGCCTGGTCGCGCGCCCGGCGAAAATTGTCCGTGGCTGTGTCCAGGGCCCCCTGCAAACGCTCGTCCTCGATGGCCAGGGCGGCCCGCTGGCGAAACTGGGTCGTGGTCGAGGTCACCGCGTCGCCGCCTCCAGCACCGTGGCCAGGTGCTCCACCCTCAGGGTGCTATTCTGGGCCAGTCCCCGCATCTGCATCAGGCAGCCCGGATCGGCCGTGACCAGGACCTCGGCCCCGCTCTGGGCGGCCTGGCGCAGCTTTTCGGCGGTCATGGAGTTGGAAACCTCGGGCAAACGCAGGGAAAACAACCCGCCAAAACCGCAGCAGCGATCCGCCTCGCTCATTTCGCTCAAACCGCACCCGGCCTCTTGCAACAGGCGGCGCGGCTCTTCCCGCACCTCGAGCAAGCGGCACAGGTGACAGGAGTCGTGGTAGGTGACTCCAGGGACCTGGGCCGAGGCCGTGGGTTTCCAGCGGGTCTGGTGGCTCAGGAACTGGCTCAACTCGTAGGTCTTGGCCGCCAGGGCGCAGGCGCGCTCGTGCCACTCCGGCCAGGGCTCCAGAAGGTGGGGGTACTCCACCCGAATCATGGTGGTGCAGGAACCGCTCGGCAGCACCACGGCCTCGTAGTCCGCGAAGATTTCCACCACCCTTTTGGCCAGATCAATGGCCTCCTGGCGGAACCCGCTGTTGAAAAAGGGCTGGCCGCAACATGTCTGCGCCTCGGGGAAGTCCACCTCGTACCCGGCCCGGCGCAACAGCCGCACCGTAGCTACCCCTATCTCGGGGAGGACCTGGTCCACCAGACAGGTCACACACAAAGCCACTCGTTGCGTTGATTTCATAGCTTAACTGTCCATGGCTGCTTGTTTCATCGGCAGGGAAAACCGCTGCAAAAGAATAAAATCCCACCGTCTTTTACACCAGGGCATGGTGTATATGGTTTCTCACCAAGAACTCTCCGGCTTGATTTACAGCGCACTATCCTCCGGCAGTCTGCACATCTCTCCCATCGGCCCAAAAATACCCCAGGCCCGAGCGCTGAACACCCTTCCACTCAGTATATCCACGATCCCCTGCTTGCACTCCGGAAACCGCTGCAGGAACTGCGCGAAACTAAAATTCCGGGTGTAGAAGGCGTACACCAGCTTGCGCACCGCCTCCATGCCCCGCACGAACTCAGGCCCGAAACCACCCAGCTGCGCCGCCGAAACATCGTCCTTTGCCAGGGCCTGGTTGATGGCGTCCGCGGCCCACTCCCCGGACTTGAGGGCCAGGAATACCCCCGACGAATAGATGGGATCCAGAAACCCGAAGGCATCCCCCACCAGCACCCAGCCCTCCCCGGCGATGCGGTCGGCGCGATAGGAAAAGTCCTGGGTGACTTTGACCGGAAAGCATTGCCGGCCCCGTGCCAGCCGCACCATCAGGGGCCGGCACTTTTCGAGTTCCTGCTGGAATATCTCCTGCGCATCCCCCGGGCGGCTCCGCAGCAGGTAGTCCAGGCCGCCCACCACGCCCACGCTGACCCGGTCCCCGGGCAAGGGGATGTACCAGAACCAGGAGTCCTTGTTGTGGGTGTGGAGGATCAGGGTGGCGCCCTCGTCGATGCCCTCGTCGCGAAGGCCGCCCTCGTAGTGGGTGAAAATGGAGGCCTTCTTCAGCTCGGGTTCGGGCTTTTTGATCTTTAGTTTGCGCGCCAGCAAAGCGCTCTGGCCGCTGGCGTCCACCACCACCTTGGCCGGCAACTCTTCTACCCGACCGTCCGCCCGCCGGGCCCGCACCCCGACTGCCTTATCGCCTTCGAACAAAACCTCGTGGACGCTGGTCCCCAGCCACACCTGAGCGCCTTTTTCCCGAGCGTTCTGGCGCAGCATCTGGTCGAACTCGCTGCGCAGGACCTGCCAGGTGATGGAGCGTTCGTGGGGGTCGTTCTCGGAAAAGTAGAACGGCGCCGAGGCCTTGCCGGAGCGGGCGAAAAACTGGACGCTGTACTTTTTGGGGAAGTGGCTCTGCTTGAGCTTGTCGAGCACGCCCAGACGCTCGAAGGTCGAATAGGTGGCGGGCATCAGGGACTCGCCGATCTTGAATCCGTTGCCCTGGTCCCGCTCCAGAAGAAGGACCTGGTGGCCTTTTTCGGCCACCAGGGCGGCCGTGGTGCTGCCGGCCGGACCCCCGCCGATGACGATTGCGTCGTTCATGTCCTCAGCCTCGATGGTCGGTGAAGCGCCGCGCCTTGAGTTCAAAGCGCGGCAGGACATTGGGGGGCACCACCGCCACCGCGGCGCGCAGGCCCAGGGCATTGCGGATGGCCCGGCCCACCGCGGCGGCGATCCTATCACCCTGGTTGCCTTCCACCTCCAGCCTCACCTCCACCTCGTCGAGGGCCTGCTGGCGGCGCACGTCCACGGCAAACTCGACCACGGTGGGAAAGTGGCGCACGATGTTCTCGATCACGCTGGGAAAGACCGTGACCCCGCGGATGATCAGGGCGTCGTCGATGCGGCCGATGATCCCGCCTTGCTGGCGCCGGAAAAGGCGGCCGCAGACGCAGGGTTCCTCCTCAAGTCTCACCCGGTCGCCGGTGCGGTAGCGCACCACCGGCATGCCCGCCCGCCCCAAATTGGTGATGACCAGTTCCCCCTCCGCGGCCGGCTCCAGGGTATCCGGGTCCACCACCTCGCAGATGAACTCGCCTTCGTTGAGGTGCAGACCGGCCTGTGCCTGGCACTCGAACCCCCAGGCCCCCACCTCGGTGGCGCCGGCGTGGTCGTAGCAACGGGCCCCCCAGGCCTCCTGGATCCGCTGCCGGGTGGAGGGCAGGCCCGCCCCGGGCTCGCCGGCGTGAATGGTGGCGCGGACCGCGGCTCCGGCCAGGTCGATCCCCTGCGCCGCGGCCACCGCGGCCAGGTGCAGGGCGTAGGTGGGGGTGCAGATCAACACCGTGACCTGGTTGGCCACGATGGCTTCCACCCGCTGCTCGGAGGACATGCCGCCCCCCGGAATGGCCAGGGCGCCGATGTGGCGGGCCCCTTCGTGGGCGCTCCAGAAGCCGATGAAGGGGCCAAAGGAAAAGGCGAAGAAGATGCGGTCCGGCGTACTCACACCGGCGCCGGTGTAGACCGCTGCCCAGCAGCGGCCCCACCACGTCCAGCTCTCTTCGGTGTCGAGCCAGCGCAGCCGCTCGCCCGTGGTGCCCGAGGTCTGGTGGACGCGGATGTAGTGCTGGCGCGGCAGGGTGAGATTGGTGCCGTAGGGCGGGTGCGCCACCTGGTCGGACGAGAGTTCCTGCTTGGTGGTAAAGGGAAGCTGTCGGTAGTCCTCCAGGCTCTGCACCTCCTCGGCCGCCCGGATCCCCGCCCGTCCCAGTTTCTCCCGGTAAAACTCGTTGCTCCGCAGCACCGGCTCGAGCACTTTGCGCAATTTTTCCAGCTGGATCCGGGTCAACCTCTCCCGGTCCAAAGCCTCGATGGAATCATCCTGCCCCGGCGCCGGATCCGCTCTGCTCAAAACATCCATTCCATCGTCCCATGCACCGAGAGAGGATCCGCCGGAATCACCGAAGTGGATCCAAAGCCGCGGGTCTCGTACTCGTGGTTGGTCAAGTTCTCGAAGTTTACCCGCAGCCGTCGGGGGCCCGTAAAAAAATAAAGAGAGGCGTCGAATTTCAAGACTTCGTCTATTTTAAAGGCATTGTCCGGCGCGATGAACTGGCTGTCCACGTAGCGCGCTCCAAAGCCCGCGCCCACGCCCTTCCACACCTGCCAGGTGGTCCACACATTCAGCAGGTGCTCAGGCGCAAAGTCTGGTTTTTTCCCGGAGCGGTCGAAGACCTGCTCGAAGAAGCCGCCGGCCGGGGTCGGCAACCTGAACAACTCTTCGTAGTCCTTCAACGCGGCCACGGAATAGCCATAGGAAGCAAAGACCTGCCAGTTGGGAGCCGGTTGGGCCGCCACCTCCACCTCCACTCCTCTGGAGCGCTGCTCGCCCGTCCTCCGGGTCGCGCCATCGTCACTGGCCACATCCTTGCTCAGCTGGTACAGGGCCAGCCCCGCCTTCAACCTGCCGCTGAAGAGGTGCTTGCGGGCGCCTGCTTCCAACTGGGTGCTCTCTTCGGCCTTGCGCTCGCCCCGGCCCAGCGTGGAAGGGGGGGCAAAGGCCCGGCCCGCATTGCCGTAGAAAGAAAGGTCGGACACAGGTGCGTAGACCACGCCGAGCATGGGACTGAGCTTGTTGAAGGTCTGACCGACCTGGTTGGGTTTGTCCTCGTAGTTGATGGCGTCGAAGCGGCCCCCGGCAAACACCTGGTACTGCTCGGCAAAGAAGATGCGGTTGACGAAGTAGGGCGCAAGGGTCCGGCTGCGCGTATCCCCTTCCCGATGTTGACCCGGAATGAGGAAGAGGGGTTCGGCGGCGAACTCCACCGGAGCGAGGACATCCATATTGGGAAGAAAGGCCACATTCAGGGTGTATTCATCTTCGAGGCGGCTGAGTTCGAAGCCTACCAGCAGGGCGTGCCGCACCCTTCCGGTGGCAAAATCCAGCAGGACTTCGAGCTGGTTGCCGACCAGCTTCTGGCGGTCGTCCAGAAGCGTCAGGGAGCGACCGAGCTGACCCGGTACGGACGCGCCCAGTTGGTCGCGCCCTGGACCTGTAATCAGGGTGCCCCTGGAAACCCACTTGAAGTCGGTGTAGTAAAACTTGTCGCGCACCTCCAGGGCTGAGTTGAGGCGGGTATGGAAATCGACCCGGACGCGGTAGGTGTCCTGGTCGGAAACATCGAAGGGGGACTGGTAGGAGCGCTGGCGCGGCACGTCGGGCAGGCCGTTGTCGAGCATGGGCACCCCGGAGTTGGCGCCAAGAATCGGCAGGCCGGAGTCCGCTTTGTACTCGCTGTTGCTGTACTCGAAGTTGACCTGCAGGGCGCTGCTGGGGTTCAAGTGCCACTTGAGGGCCGGGTTGATACCGAAGCCGGAATTGTCTTTGTCTTCCCGGTAGTTGTCCGCGGCCTGGTACAGGGCATTGAGGCGGAAGGCCAGCCCCCTGTCCAGATCGGCCAGGCCCAGGTCCACCGTCGTGCGATAGCTTTGAAAGCGGCCGTAGGCCCCGGTGACGTGGGCGAAATTCCGCAACACCGGCTGCACCCGCACCAGGTTGACCGTGCCAGAGAGGGGATTGCCGCCGTACAAAAAGGCGCCGGGACCCTTCAACACCTCGACCTGTTCGACGTTGTAGAGGTTGTAAAAGGAAACCTCGGGCTCGGCCGCCCCGTCCGTGAGCACCAGGCCGTTGCTCAGGGAGTCGAAGCCGCGAATCGAGAAAAAGTCGTGGACCCCGAACCCGGTCTGGACATTGACCCCGCTGACATTCTCGAGCGCATCCCCGAGGACGGTGCCGGCCTGGCTCTCCACCAGATCATTGGTCACCACCCCCACACTGGCCGGGATCGAGAGCAGCGGGACGGAGAGTTTGGTGGCTATGGAACTGGACGATGGTATGGCCCTGCCGGTGACCATCACCTCCTCGGCGGTATAGGCCGGCGGTTCCTCTTCCTCCCCGCGAGCGGCCTGGCCCCCCAGAGTCAGAGCAATCAGCAAAACAGTCCAGCCGCGCAGTGAACGCGGTGAAATGGGGTTTATTCGCATATCGGTCTCAGGCCGGATCAGTCCATTACGTCCAGGCAAATTACCCTCCTCTTTTAGACGGCTTCTAAGCTAAAACCACCTGCCGGTCCTCCTGCACCGACTTTTCGGCGGCCAGGCCGATCTGCACGGCCTCGAAGGCCCGCTGCAGGTCCGTGCGCCAGCCGTTCTTTTCCCCTCTGACCTCCTCCAGGAACAACTCCTCGAGGGAGGGCCCCTCCCTGGCGGCCGGCTGAATCTCCTCCAGTCCCCCGGAGGTGGAGCGACACCAGCGCCCGTCCTGGTGCACCAGACTGCCCTTGCTCAGCACCAGCCGCTGGACCTGTTCGGCCTCCTGGATCTCGATCCCGCCCGCCCAGGTCCACTGGTGCAAACCGCCGCGCGCAAAACCTACGGTCACCGCGTTGACGAAGCGCTGGTACCCCCCGTCGTGGTTCATACCCACGTACCTGGCGTGGGCCTCCACCCAGGCCGCCGGCCCGAACAGGTCCACGAGGGGATAGACCTGGTACACGAAAAACAGCGCCGGCGGTCCTGAAATCTCCAGGTTGAACAGAATCTCCGGCCGGGCCCCGCGGCCCGGCGTCAGCCGCACGAAGAGCCCCGTGAGCAAGGGGCCCAACGCGGCGACTTCCTGTTTGAGCTGCTGGTGCAGGGCCGAGAGCGGCTCGCCGTGGGTCGTCCGCAGGACGCATTCCGAGGTTTTGGCCAGCTCCACCAGGCGCTCGCCCTCCTCCAGCCGGCGGGCCAGGGGGTACTCGGCAAACACGTGTTTGCCTGCTTCTAAGGCTGCTAGGGCAATGGGCCCGTGACTCTCGTTGTGGGTGAGGACCAGCACCACGTCCACATCCTCGCGCCCCACCAGCTCCTGCCAGTCCGCGTGCAGGTCGATTTCGTAACGCCGGGCCAGGGGTGGGCCGGTCCGCGGGTTGCGCGCGGCCAGGGCCACCAACTGGCAGCCCTCCAGTTTGGCAAACGCCTCCATCCGGCCCGTGGCCATGCCGCCGGAGCCCACTATCCCGAGTCGAATCTTGTCCATAGCTCCTGGTCTTCCTGGTTCGGCGTCTCCATCCACTGACATACTCGGCGTCTCCATCCACTGACATACAATATAAATCACGGCTTTATCCCTGGGAGTGTCAACGCGCAATCCCACAGACCCGGCACGCGATCTCGAACAGAACCCGGGTGGCAAAGAGCAGATTGTCCACCGAAGTGCGCTCGTCGTGCCCGTGGATCAGCCGCATCTCCTCCTCGCCGGGGGCCTGGCGGTAGGGCATGAAACCGTAGATTGAGGTATGGGGACGGCGCGGCAGAATATGCTTGGCGTCGGTCCCCCCGTTGGAGATCACCGGCACCACTGGAACCCCCGGCTCCATCTGGCCCATCACCGCTTCGATGGTCCGGTACAGCTCCGTGTCCACCCGCCCCTCGATGGGAGGAGTGTACTGGTCCACCACCAGATCCACGTCCGTCCCGATATAGCGCCGCAATTCCGCGGTAAAACTGGCGGCCGTCTGCCCCGGGGCCAAGCGGCCGTCGATCCAGGCCGTGGCCTCGGCCGGAATGACGTTGATCTTGGAGCCGGCCTGCAGCATGGTGACCGAAGCCGTATTGCGCAGGAGCGCCTGCAATTCCTCCCGCAAAGCGTCCTCCACCGGCAGGGCTTCCAGGGCCGCTGCCCCAGCCTCCGGCGCCAGCACGGCCCGCAGCCGTTGCCCCATTGTCTCGTCCTGATGGGCCGCGATCCCCTCAATACAAGCGGCCACCCCCGCGGAAGGATGCAGCGGCAGTTGCACCCCTTTCAGGCCGCCCAAGGCCCGAGCCAGGCACAAAATGGCGCTCTCGTCGTGCGGCATGGATCCGTGCCCGGGCCGTCCCCGGGCAATGAGCCGCAGCCGGCACAGGCCCTTCTGGCCGATCTGGCAGGTGTAGTACCGCTGCCCGCCCACCATCAGATCCGCGCCTCCGCCCTCGGTGATGATCAGCGGGGCGTCAATCTGCTCGGGGTGGTGGTCCAGCAGCCAGCCCGGGCCGTGGTCGCCCTTGCCGGCTTCCTCGTCCGCGGTGGCGGCCCACAGCAGATCGCGGTCGGGGCGCAGCCCCAGCCGCTTGAACAGCAGGAAGACCATCAACTCCGCGGCCACCATATTCTTCATGTCCAGAGCCCCCCGACCCCATATGTACTCGTTGATCAGGACCCCGCCAAAGGGCGGGTGGCGCCACTTGTCCGGCTCGGCGGCCACCACATCCGTATGTCCTAACAGCAGCAGGGCGGGCCGGTCGCCCCCTTCCAGCCGGGCCGTCACATTGCCCCGACCCGGCGCCGACTCGGTGATGCGGGCCGCCACCCCCTCGGCCTTGAGCACTCCGGCCAGATAGCGGGCCGCCTCAATCTCGTGGCCCGGCGGATTGGTGGTATCAATGCGGATCAGGGCCTGCAAGTGCCGGGAGACTTCGTCCCGCACGGCTTCCCAGTTGATCATGGTGCGCTCCTTGGTGTATTATCGCGGGCAACGCCCTCTCGACAAGGGCCTGAAAACAGGCCCCAAGAGGCCGAGTAGCCACTTGCCATATTGGGCGTGGCTTATTACATTTCCTACAATCATGCGACGCCGACTCTCCATAGATGCGCCCTGCCTCGCCCCGCTCGTCGGCCTGGTCCTGGTGGCCCTGCTCGTGAGCCTCTTTACGGCCCTGCCCCTGGGACACCTGCTCTTCCACGGAGGGGCAACCGAACCCCAGACCTGTCCGGTGCACTTGCTGGAGGGCAGTCTGTTGCTGCTCTTTGTGGCTATCCTGTGGTTCGTCTTTTTGTTCGCGCGTGCCCAGGGGCGCATCCCCGTCGTCCGATTCATCCCTCTGCCGCTGTTTTTCTGCGGCTTCTTCTGCCACAACCGCGCCCCACCGCATTCCTGAGCATCCGCCGAGCCGGCGGTATCCACTGCCCGGCTGTGCGGATGCGTTCTCCAGCCAGATCTCGTCGGCTTTGACGGCAAACAGTTCATTGGTGTGCCCTGTAGGGCCCATCCGTACACCATTCTGTCTGAGCCGCATTGCATTCCAAACCCTCTGCGCACCTGCACTCAGGTCCGCGGCCATACACCGATTGGAGAACCAGATCATGCTCAGGAAAATCTCTACCCTCCGTCTGCTCGCTTTCGCCCTTATTATCGCCGCCTGCGGCGACGATGACAACCCCGTTGACCCCGATCCCCACGACGAAGAACACGCCGAAGCCCTCGGCTTGATTATCCGCAGCAGCGGCGAGGAGATCGTACGCTACGAAAACGGCGAGGTCGAAGGCGAAATTGAAGTGGGCCACGGCCTGGAAACGGCCCTGCTGTCCGTGCGCTTCATCGCCGAAGACGGCGACCTGTTTGTCCCGGACGCGGACGACGGCTTCTCCCTCGGTTGGGAGATCGGCGACGAGAGCATCGCCGAAGTCGAGCAGCACGAATTAGACGGCCCCTGGGCCTTCCACATCGTCGGCCTCGGAGAGGGGCAGACCACTCTTGTGCTCAAACTCAACCACGCCGGCCACGCCGACTTTGTCTCCAAGGGGATCGAAATTCACGTCGAAGAAGGCGGTCCGGGCGAGGATCCCGACCAGGACCACGACCACGACGACGAGGAGGAAGGCTAGGGTTTGCGCCTCCGCTTGCTGATCTTCTTCCTCCTCGGCCTGGCGGCGGGACCCGCCTCCGCCGGCCAGACCGGCGCCCTCGCCGGCCACGTGATCGACACCGAAAGCGGCGCAGCCGTCGGCTGGACCACCGTGGTCATCGAGGGCCTTGAACGGGCGCGCATCAGCGACGCCGGGGGGTACTTCATCTTTGCCAATGTACCCCCCGGCGCCTACGTCCTGCACAGCCTGCGCATCGGCTACCATGAAGCCCGCTTCGAGGTCGAGGTGGTCGCCGGCGACACCACTCACGTGGATCTGGCCATCGGCCACCATCCCCTGGAACTGGAGACCATCCTCATAGAAGGCGAGAGCGGTCGCCCTCTTTCCCCCCTGGAGACACCTGAAGTGGTCTTCAGCGGCAGCACCCTGAGGCAGAATTTGAGCCGCACCATCGCCGAGACCATCGACTACGAGCCGGGCATCGCCCAGCGCTCCATGGGCCCGGCGCCGGCGCGGCCGGTACTGCGCGGCCTGGGCGGCGACCGCCTGCTGGTACTCGAAGACGGCGAGCGCACCGGCGATTTGTCGGCCTCCTCCTCGGACCACGCCGTGGCCATCGAGCCCCTGGCCACCGAGCGCATCGAGGTGGTGCGCGGTCCCCGCACCCTGCTCTACGGCGCCAATGCCCTGGCCGGGGTGGTCAACGTGGTGCGCGGCTACGTGCCCTCGGAGCGCCCCGAAGGCCTGGGGGGCTCTTTCACCTATCAGGGGGAGAGCATCAACCGCGCCCTCGCCGGCGGCCTGACCCTCGAACGAGCGCTCGGTCCGCTGGCCCTGCGCGTCGACGGCAGTCTGCGCGGCGCCGGCGATATCGCCACCCCGCGAGGGATGCTCGCCAATACCCAGATCCGCACGGGCAATGCCTCGGCCGGCTTGAGCCTGGTGCGCTCCTGGGGCCACGCGGGCGCGTCCGGCAGTCTGTACGACTCCGATTACGGCATTCCCCCCGACCCGCAGGGCGGCCACCCGGACGGCGTGTCCATCGAGCTCCGGCGCCAGCACCTCGAAGGGCGCGGCGAATTCTTCTCCGGGCCGGCCTGGCTGCAGCGCCTGGAACTGCACCATGCGTTTTCGCGCTACCAGCACGGCGAATTCGAAGCCAGTGGCGACTTGGGGATGGAGTTCGGCGTGCTCAGCCACCACAGCGGTGCCTTGGCCCACCTGGACCGCACGGGTCCTTTTGCAAACGGCGCGGTCGGCCTGTGGTACGAGTACCGCAACTATGCCGCGGCTGGGCTCAACTTTACGCCGCCGGCCGAAGAATACGCCGGCGCCCTGTTTACCTACCAGGAGTGGGAGAAGGATCCCTGGGCCGTCAACGCGGCCCTGCGCATTGACGCCCGCCGCGTCGAGCCGCGCGAGGAGCGCGTTTCGCGCACGGTCGGCCGCATCCGGACGCGGGACTTTGCCGGCTTCTCCGCCGGTCTGTCCAGCCACTACCGCGCCAGCCCGGATCTGACCCTGGGCGCGACCTCGATGCGCACCTTTCGCGCTCCCGGCATCGAAGAGCTGTTCATCGAAGGACCGCATCTGGCCGCCTATTCCTACGAGGTGGGCAATGGGGCCCTCGGCAGCGAACGCGGTCTGGGACTGGAGCTGTTCGCCGACTACCACCACGAACACGGCCATCTGAACCTGGCTTTCTTCCGCAATGACATAGAGGGCTATATCTTCCCCAAGAACAGCGGCGTGCGCAGCCGGCGGCGCGCCGATCTCTTCCTCTACCAGATGGTGGGGGAGCGCGTCCTCATGCACGGCGCCGAAGCCACCTTCGATTGGCACGTGGCGCGGCCCTGGAAGGTGGCTGGAACCCTCAGCTATGTGCGCGGCCACCTCGCCGACCGCGACGACGAACCCCTGCCGCGTCTGCCGCCCCTGCACGGGCGCCTGAGCCTGACCTGCGAACCCACCGAGGCCCTGAGTGCCACCATTGCCCTGCGCCTGGCCGCGGCTCAGAATCGTCACGGCCTCTTCGAAGAGCCCACCGAGGGCTACGCGGTCCTGGATTTTTCGGGCCAGTATTTCGTGCACTGGCGGGGGCATTTGCACACCTTTGCCCTGACCTTGGAAAACGCCACCGACGCGGTGTACCGCAACCACCTCAACCGCGTCAAGGACATCCTGCCCGAGCCGGGCCGCAACCTGCGCTTGCTGCACAAGGTATTCTTCTGAGAATTCGTCTGGACCCCCCCCATCGGCACGATAGGGTTGCACCAAACAGAGGTTTTATGCTTGCCAAACTGACGTTGACGTCCAAAAACCAGTTGACCCTCCCCAAAGCAGTGATTTCCGCCTTCCAGGGCACGGAGTATTTCGATGTGACCAAGGAAAACGGTCGCATCGTGCTGACCCCCGTGCGCCTCACGCGAGCCGATGCAGTGCGGGCCAAACTGGTTGATCTGGGGTTGTCCGAAGCCGATGTGGCCGAAGCCGTGGCTTGGGCCCGCCAGGCTAAATGACCCCAGTGCGCTTTATTGTATAAAATCAAGTTCGGCAGAAGGATTACACCTCAGATGGCCGACAACTTTCATGTACATTTCCAAGGGCCTTTTGGCTGGTTTGACGATGCTGGCATTCCCCCTTTAGATCAAGCCTCGGCCGGCCGTGGAAGGGGAGTTTACTTGTGGACTATTCCCACTGAGCTTGGCGAACTGGTTTACTACGTCGGAGAGACAAAAAGGAGCTTCGCTAAAAGAATGAAAGAGCATCTCGAGAAGCAGCTTTCGGGCATGTACCACATCTACGAACCTACTCTATTCGCATCGGGCGTTAAGCGTGTCCTGTGGAACGGAATGTACAGACCGGACCCAGAGAAAGGATTGGGGGAATTCGTAAATCGATTGCCAACGCTGGTTGATAGTCTGGTTAGCTTTGTCCATCTCATGCGTTTTCGAGTTGCCTCACTTGACTGCGAGGATCGAATCAGAAAACGGATCGAAGCGGCACTTTCGCAGCACCTCAGAAAACAGCCAGAACCTATTGGCCTGTTTCAGGATGACGGAATCCGCTATGAGCTACGGAAACGAGACGAAGAACCTATTTTGATCAGATGCAGTCCGACGGGAGAGATTCGCGGACTGCCTGCAACTATCGAAGTGTGAATGACGAGCTGCTGAATACAAAGTTCGGCTACAGTAGAACATGAAGGAGGTGTTTATTAGACTTGTCGCGCAATAGTGAAATTCGTATTCTATTTCTCAAAGTTGCTCCCCCTCTATCGATTGAGAGGACCGATGCTTCGTATTGATCATGCCTTGCGCTCTGCCCGTGTTGTCAAAGCCCTTACGGGGTTGAGTATCCTCAAATTTATTGACCTAACCGATCGTTTTGCCCAGACGCTTGCCCACCACCGCGGGGCGGCTCAAAGCAAGACGCGCCAACGGCAACCGGGGGGGCGGAACGTCCTGTGCCGCCCGAAGACCACGGGGCGCTGGTACCCGAATCTGTAGGGCACTCTAGAAATGAAGAAGCACTTAGCTGACTACACACAAAATGGTTACTACGTGATTCCCGGACTACTCACATCGGAAGAGGTCGGGGAGATCAACACGGCAATCGACACCGACTTCAAGGGAAACCGCCGGCTATGGCGTCGCGGGAATTATCCAGGTTGGAGCAACACCCTTGTGTTGTTGTCTCATCCCGAGTTTGATGTAACCATGCGCCCACCGAGGTTGCTTCCTCTGATGGAGGAGATCATGGGACCGGACCTTTGTGCCGACCAGCATGAAGTTGTCATTCGGCCACCGAACCCAGATGGACCCACCCAGTGCAAATGGCACCGCGATGGCACCAGAATCATGGATCCTCCATACTAACGTATATACTACATCTCATCTTCTATCTGACAGAGGTCAGGGATGACACGCATTGTTTCAGCATTATCCCCCGAAGCTCACAAGGCACTGAGTTTCCTCCAGTCGAGGACTATGATCTCAATTCGGCAGTCCACATCACGGGAGAACCGGGCACTGCAATTCTATGTAACGGTACGATTCTTCACGCATTGAACTTTCGGAAAACAACTGAGGAGCGTCGTACGGTACACAGCTGGATCGGGCGAAGTTCACAACCTGCCATGGCTAACTACACTGTTTTTCCTCTCCGTCTCTGCCGTTCAGAGGAAAGGGAAGTTGCGAAGTATTACGCCCGCGCAAATGAAATCACGCGACTAATGCTTAGTAGCTTTGGGAGGGAATGACCTGGCCTTGCCATGATGGCCAGGCCACACCCAACCACCCCAAGCTGACCAGACGCTTAACACGAGCACCCACGGCTTCGGTGCTTTCGCAGCTCCGCCCAACCCGCTGCTCGGGTTCGTGGGTGTCGAGAAGGTTGGGCCGCCATTGTTCCAATGAATGCAGGTCTTTTACGTTTTGTCGCGTACTGTGGCCATTGACAATACCGTGGACAATAATTGCGTCCTGCGGAGTTCGTGGAGCGGAGGTGCCCCAAGATGCGCTGGATAAACGTACAGGAGATCTACGCCGACGGCAAACACAACGCCTGGCCCGACATCTGCCGCTGGCGGGACAAGTACTACGTCATCTTCAACTCCGGCGGCAAAGGCCATGCCAACGGCCACCGCATCTGCCTCCTCTCCTCGGCCGACGCAAAGCACTGGGAGAAAGAATTCGAAACCACCCCGGACGAATGGGCCCCCTCGGACGATGCCACCCGGGGCGCCACCTGCCCCAAATTGCTGCCCACCCAGGATCGCCTCATCGCGATGTTCTACTATTACGCCAGAGGCGTCCCGGATATCACCGAGGCCGAAAAAACCCGGCTGAAAAACCACTGGCTGACCCTCGACGGCTCGGAGCCAAGCTTCGAGCGCTGGGTCGGCCACCACCAAACCTTGTTCCGTACCGCCCTGGCCTTTTCGGAAGACGGCCACACCTTCTCACCACCGCAGCCCCTGCTCGAGCCGGGCTGGCGGGTCTGGCGCCCCCACACCTTTGCCGGCCGGCACTACGTCGTGGGGTATCGCTGCCATGGCCAGTCCTGGTCGATCGGCCCGGAACTGGAAGCCATGATCCCCAAGGCCGATTCCAGCGAGATGTTCGAGAGCGCCTCCCTCTTCACCTCCGAGGACGGCCTGGCGTGGAGCAAAATCAGCGCTATCGCCACGGACGACAACGACGAGCCCGACCTGGACTTCGACCAGGAAGGCCGCATCCTGGTGGTCAGCCGCACCGGCGCCTCCATGAGCCCGGATCGACCAGCCATGGCCTACCTGAGCCATCCCCCCTACACCGAGTGGCAAAGCCTGAAGTTGAGCGCGCCCCTCAACGCCCCGGCGGTCCGCCGCGTGGGCCAGCGCTGGGTGGTGGGAGGCCGCGCCCGGGTCGCGGGTTTCCAGGTGCCTTCCCGCTTTGCCCCCGACAGGGAAGTCGACCTCTTTGGTCCCACCCGGCTGTGGCTGCTCAACGATGAGACCGGCGAGCTGGAGGAGGGAACCACCCTGCCCAGCTGGGGCGACAGCGCCTACCCAGGCATCGAGCTGACGTCCGGGGGGGGTCTCCTGGTGGTGTACTACTCCTGCTCCCAGACCATCGACGAAAACCTCCTCATGGGACCGGGGCCGCTGCCCGGGAAGTACGCGCCGGCCTCCATCTATCTGGCCCGCGTCGTCATGGAATAACCGCCGTTTGACAGGAGGCAAAATATACACCTTAGTTTTTATCCCCTAGTCAAAACCCCAGGAGACCTGCATGTCTACCATCCAGAGCCACACCCCCACCCCGGCGCCCGCCTGGGCCGTGCTGGAGCGCCGGCTGTTCGACACCATGGATCAGGCCGCCCCCCTCTTCATCGACAAGTACACCCGCCCCGGCGGATCCCTGGTCTGGACGGAGAGCTATCCCGGCGACGGGGTCTGGGCCGACGATCTGTACGAGGCCTTCTTCAACTGGCCGGTGTTCTACGCCCTGGGCGGCAGCGAGTACACCAGTGAGATGGCCGTGCACGAGTGGAACGCCCTCACCCGCCAGATCACCTACGACTACGGCCGCGCTTCGCGGGAATTCATCAACGACGACGACTGGTTCCACAACAGCGAAAACTACATTTACTTCTACGCCCTGGGCCTGTCCGATCCCACCAACGCCGAGATGATGCGGCGGGCCCGGCGCTTTGCCGGGTTTTACCTGGCCGAGGATCCCCAGGTGCCCAACTACGACCCCGAGCACCGCATTATCCGCTCGCCCTTCAGCGGCAGCAAGGGGCCGCTCTTCCACGCCCGCTTCGACGATGTGCGCTACAACCTCGAACACGGCCATACCACCCTGGGCCCCGGGTTCGAGCTATCGGCAAACTGGTATGAAGACGAGGCCACCCGCGCAAAGGTCCACGCCAAATTCGACAGGGTGGTCATGAACGGCGACATCCCGGTCAACCTGGGGGTGGTGCCCATGGTGGCCCATGCTTACCTGCTCACCCACGAGGACAAGTACCGCGACTGGGTGGTCGAATACCTCGAGGCCTGGATGGAACGGATCGAGGAAAACAACGGCATCATCCCGGACAACATCGGTCCCAATGGCCTCATCGGCGAGAACCGCCAGGGCCAGTGGTGGGGCGGGTTCTATGGCTGGTCCGCCACCTTTTCCCAGCAGATGATCGGCTCGGCCCTGACCGTGGCTTCCGAAAGCGCCTATCTGATCACCGGAGAGGCCCGCTACCTGGACCTGATCCGCTCGCAGCTGGACATGCTTCTGGAGCACGCCCGGGAAGAAAACGGCCAGTTGTACATACCGCACCGCTACAAAGACGGAGCAGGGTGGACCGACTACGGTCCCCCGCGCAGCCAGGAAGCCGTCCATTTGTGGGCCGCCTCCATGGAGCAGAAAGACTGGGATCGGCTGGAGAGGCTGCGCCGGGGCGACCCGCACGAATGGGCCACCGTCACCTCGCGCGGTCCCCGCGGCGAGGACGATCGGGCCTGGATCCGCTACCTGGCCGGGGAGTGTCCCGAATACCCCGAGGCCATCCTCCAGGCCAACTACCAGGAAATCCGCCGGCGGGTGGAAGCGATCCAGGAGGACGAGGCCGATCTTACGAAGGTGGACGAGCACCACTGGCAGCAGCGCAATCCGGTCGTGCCCGAAGGCCTGGTACAGCTGACCACGGGCGGCCCCCAGCCCATCTACTGGGGCGGGCTTGCGCGCGGCCGCCTGCGCTACTTCGACCCCCAGCAACAGCGGCCGGGCCTGCCCCAGGATGTCGCCGCTCTGGTCAGCCGCCTGGACGCGGAGAGGGTGGACTTGAAGCTGGTGAATTTGAGCGTGCACGCGGCGCGCGATCTCATCGTGCAGGCCGGGACCTACGGCGAGCATCGCTTCGGCCGGGTGGAACTGGCAGGCGAGGAGACGCCGGTCGAAGTAAACGATAAAACCTTCCAGGTCCGCCTGCTTCCCGGCACCGAGCTGGAACTGCACATCGACATGGAACTCTACTGCAACAAACCCGGCTGCGCCTTTCCCTGGCACGGCGACCGGATCCCCTTTCGGTAGACAGGGGGAAGTCCTGTGAAGCCCTTGAATACGCTCCAGAGCTACGGGGGTAGCCGGCCGGACGCACCTGAAGGCCGAATGCCAAGCATTCAGGCGCGGGACGCCGGGGGTTCAGGTCGCAAGCTGTGCCCAGGCGGTTACATGGGGGGGCAGGCGCAGCGGGCGTTTCGACATCACCACTTCCTGCCGAACCCGCTCAGCCAGGGTTTCCACGCCGACCTCTTCCGCAGTCGCGATTCCGAACTCCTCGAGGAGCGGGAGCAGGCTGCGAAAGCTGTTGGCAATGAATGAATACCCGGCCCAGCCCTCCGGACCGCCGACCGGAGACTCGAAATGCATGTACGGCTCGGGCAGACCCGCCTCGACGAAAGTGCGGTACAGGTCGAAGCCCATGTCGATATGCGCCCCGGAACGCTCGAACACTCCGAGACCCCAATCGATCAGCTTGTTCATCAGGGGCGTATCCTGATGATACGTCTGCCGGTAGGGGGTGAAATCGACCTCCTGAAAGGCCGCGATGCCCCCTGGGCGCAGGCGGGTCGCCAGCTGCTTCAGGGCCTCGGCGGGATCGGCCATGTACATGAGGACCAGCCGGCCGATCAGGGCGTCGAAGTCGTTTCCCAGATCCAGGGTGCGGGCGTCCCCCGCGATGAATTCGAGGTTGGCGAATCTGGCTTCCTGCGCCCGGGCCCGGACCCGGGCCGTTTCGAGAATCGCCGCATTTACATCCACGCCCACGACAGCCCCTTCCGGACCGACTAACTCGGTGGCTGTCATGGCCACGTCCCCGGTGCCGCTACCGATATCGAGCACCTTCATCCCGCTGCCCAGACCCGCCTCCTTGAGAAAGCGCCGCGTCACGGCGTCGTACAGTTGCGACTGCTGAATCAGACGCTCCTCCTCCTCTTGGCTGCGTCCCATCGTATATCTCGCATCGCTGTTCGGCTCGTTCATGGGGCTCAATCCTCCTTCTTGGCTAGCTTTTTGGCGATTATCTACTGACAAGGATCGCGCTGGCGCTGGTGATTTCCCACATGTCTCCACGATAGCCACCCTATAAGTACTGTGTCAAGTAGATAATCACCAATCCAAACCACGTACCCCAGCGTCCCGCATAGTTCAGGAGACTGGCGTCGCCCCTGCTTATTATAGCGGGTGAGCGCCGCACTGTCGGCGATGCCCGCCCGCCATGGCCGCGCCGGTCAGGTGCCGGCCGGAGCGCTCATCGGCCGCCGCGACCATCCATCCGCAGCTCTGCCAAGGTATCCCAACTGGAGTAGAATTGTTGCTCCGCCCGTACCCTCGACGCTCACATCCATGCCCAGGTACCAGCTCAGAAGACCGCCCCCAGCATCAATGCCACGCCAGGAAGCGCAGTGGCTCGTTTTAATCACGTATGGGTAGTCTTCTTCACAGCAATTTTCACTTTTGACCATCTTTCCGTATCTTTTTCCGGACATAATAATCAGGAGGAAAACATGAAAGTGGTTTTGGGCCAGGATCTGGGCGAAGAATTCCTGGACGACCTGCGCGCCACCTTCCCCCAGATCGACATCCAGCCGGCCTACACCAGCGACGATCAGCTGCGAGAAATACCCGACGCCGAAGTCCTGATCGGCACCATGTCCCAGGACGTATTCCTGGCCGCTGGACAACTGCAATGGTTCCAGTTTATCGGCATAGGCTTCGACCCCTTCGTGCGCGGCATCCCCGGATTCGTGGAAAGCGGTCTCGTGCTCACCAACTGCAGGGAGACCCATGTCGTTTCCATGGCCGACCACGTCCTGGCCATGATCCTGGCCTTTGCCCACTACCTCCCCGAGCTGCTGGAAGACCAGCGCGCTCATACCTGGGATGCCCCCCGCTACAAGGGCCGCATGGTGGAACTGGCCGGCACCACCATGGGCATTCTCGCCCTGGGCGATATCGGCCGGGCCGTGGCGCAACGGGCCCGAGGGTTCGACATGGAGATCTACGCCGCGGACATCGCAGACATCGAACCGCCCCCCGGAGTGCGGGCGGTGTGGGGCCTCGACAGGCTGGATGAAATGCTGGCGCTTTCCGACTGGCTGGTGATCACCGCCCCACTCACCGGACTGTCCCACAACCTGATCGACCACAAACGCCTGGAACACCTCAAACCCGGGGCCCATATCATCGTGGTATCGAGAGGCCATATCGTCGACCAGGAAGCCCTGATTCAGGGCCTCGGATCCGGCCGCATCGGCGGGGCCGCCCTGGATGCACTGGACCAGGAACCACTGCCCCCGGACAACCCGCTATGGGACTTGCCCAACGTGATTATATCGCCCCACACCTCGGCCGATTCTACGCCGATGTGGGAACGCCGCAAACAAATAGCCAAAGAAAACCTGCGCCGCTACCTGGTGGGCGAATCCCTTATGTACGTGTGCGACAAAAAAGCTGGGTACTAAAATGGCTAAAATGGGAGGAGGCGAATGAACCGGGTACCACCCGAAGAATACGGCACCTGCATGGTGCGCCCCGACGATTTCGACCCATTCTGGGACGATATCCTGGCCCAGGCCGCTCAGATTCCGCTCAACCCCTCGGTCGAGCCCCTGCCCTTGCGCTCCACCCCGGAGGTCGAGGTCTACGAAGTCCACTACGACAGCCTGGACGGGATACGGATCGCCGGCTGGTACTGCCTGCCGGTTTCGCGCCGGGAAAAACTGCCGGCCATCCTGCACGTGCCCGGCTACAACCAGGACCCCCCCATTCCCAAGGACAGCGCCCGCCTCGGCTATGCCGCCTTCAGCGCTGCACCCCGCGGCAAAATCCGCAGCAACGCGCAGTTTAATCCAGGCTACCCGGGCCTCCTGACCCACAACATCGTCGACCGCAACACCTATTCCTACCGGGGTTTTTACATCGATGCGGTGCGGGCCTTTGACTTCTTGCTGGACCGCGCCGAAGTCGACCCCGAACGCATCGGCGTGACCGGCAGCAGCCAGGGCGGCGCCCTGACCCTGGTGGTATCCGGGTTGCGCCCGCAGGTCAGGGCCGCGGCTGCCGGCGCACCCTATCTGTGCGGTTTCATGGATGCAATCGAGTTGACCCACACCTACCCCTACCAGGAGATCCGCGACTATGTGCGGCTCTACCCCGAGCGCCGGGAAAGGGTGGGCCGGACCCTGGCCTACTTCGACGGCATCCACTTCGGTCCGCGGATCAAGTCTCCGATCATCGTCAATATCGGCCTGCGGGACAATGTCTGCCCGCCCGAGACCGGGTACGCGGCCTTCAAAACCATCGCCTCCCAGGACAAGACCCTCTACCCCTACGATCAGAGCGGTCACGACGCCGGCGGTCCGGCCCACAAACCCATCCTCGACGCCTTCTTCGCCAAACACCTCAATCCCTGAAACAAGGGGCAACCAAAATGCCGGACTCATTCCACCACACCACCCTGCGCCCCCCCGACTTCGATGCCTACTGGCAACGCCTACTCCGGGAGCTGGACGCCGTCCCGCTCGCGCCCGAAGAAGAGGAAATCCCGCTCCGCTCCACTGAGTTCTGCACCACCTATGGGGTGCGCTTCACCGGCATCGGCCCCTACCGGCTCTTCGGCTACCTGAGTATACCTCAAGGCGAAGGTCCTTTTCCCGCCCTGATCTACCTGAAGCCCTACCGCAGCGTGGTGGAAGTGATCCCGCAGGGCGCGGCCAATGAGAATCGGCAGCGCTTTGTCGTCTTTTCCCCGGCGACCCGGGGTCAGCGCAACGCCGACCGGCCCTACGCCGCCTCGTTTCCCGGGGTTTTAACCGCTGGCATCGAGGATCCCCGCACCTACGTGTACCGGGGTGTAACAGCGGACTGCTGCCGCGCCGTGGACTACCTGCTGACGCGGCCCGAGGTGGACCGCGGTCGGGTCGCCGCAGTGGGGGATGGCGACATGCCGCTGCTGGCGGCGGCCCTGCGGCCCGGCCTGACCCACGCCGTGGCCCAGCCGGCGTTTTTCTACGCCGCCGTGGCCCGGGCGCCCCGCGCTCAGGCCTATCCCCTGGCGGAAATCAACGACTACCTGCGCAGCTTCCCCGCGCGCCGCCAGGACATGGCCCGCACCCTAGCTTATTTCGATCCGCTCTTCTTCGCCCCCTCCATCCGCATACCGACCCTGATGTGGGGCGACCCCGCCGTCCTCGCGCCCCTGTCCACGGCCATGGTAGGAGAGGTGCAGGTGCGGGAGACAGAGCATTCGAGCTACAAAGACGGACGCTTTGAAGAACACTGGCTGGCCCGGCAAATGGGCTTTGCCGAGCCCATCTTGCCGGGCCACTGGCAGGATTGAATCCGGAGGGGACAAAAATGACCCAGCCCCTGCGCATCGGCATCCTCTACCCCCTGCACTCGGCCGAGGATGACTACCCCCGCCTGGCCGAAGCCCTAACTCCGCCGGTCGAAGTAGACGTGGTCCACACCAAAAGCCCCAACCTGCACCAGATCGAGCAAAGCCTCGTGACCGGCAGCAAGGAGTATCTCCTCGACGGCGCCCGCCAGCTGCAGTCCCGCTCCGTGGCGGTCTGCATGTGGGCCTGCACCAGCGGCTCCTTCGCCTTTGGCCTGGAGGGCGCGCGGCAGCAGGTCCAGGACATCGCCGACGCGCTCGGGGTGCCCGCTTCCAGCACCTCGCTGGCCTTTCTCAGCGCGGTCCGGGCCCTGGGCCGCGAACGGGTGGCCGTGGCCGCGACCTACCCCGAGGACCTGTCCAATGCCTTCCGCGCCTTTCTGGCCACCGCCGGGATCGAGGTCGTGCACCTGGGCTGCCTGGGCATCTGGACCGGCGACGAAGTCGGCCTGGTAGAGCGCGACGAGATCCTCGACTTTGTCCGGGCCAACGACCACCCCGAGGCCCAGGCCGTGCTGGTGCCGGACACTGCCCTGCACACCGCGGCCTTTCTCCCCGAACTCGAAGCCCACGTGGGCAAGACCGTGCTGACCGCCAACCAGGTAACCATGTGGGAGGCCCTGCGCCTAACCGGCGCCCTGACCCCCCAGAAGGATCTGGGGCACTTGATGACGCTTGCGCCCTAGAAAGACAACGACATGGCTCGATACATCGAGGTGAAACTCCTCAAGCGCAATATCAGCTGCATCGCCCTTTTGCTCGACGACCTGGCCCCGCGCACCTGCGAGGCCCTGTGGCAGGCCCTGCCCCAGGGCGACGATGCCTTCCACGCCAAATACGCCAGCAACGAGGTCTACACCCTGGTCCCCCCTTTCGCCGCGGACGAACCCGGCCTCGAAAACCCCACCCTCACCCCGATCACCGGCGATCTGGTCTACTTCTTTTTTCCGTCCGGTCTGATCACCCGCCCGGACGCGAGGGGCAAGGCCGTGGTGGACCTGGCCATCTTCTACGGCCGCGACAACCTCCTCCTGTCGCCCACCATGGGTCCGATCCCCGGCAACCGCTTTGGTGAAATCACCGAGAACCTGGAGGAGATGGTGCAGGCTTGCGACAATATCTGGCGCGAGGGCTTTGCCGGCGAGAAGCTGATCTTCAGTCGGGTGGAATGAGGCGATCCATCAGACAGCAAGGCCAGCAACGCCTCGCTCAACCGTCATTCGGCGGCGAGAGCAACGCAGGAGTGTTATGACCGGTAAGCGTCCATTTCCCACGGTGTGGATGCTGCTCTTTTTGGGCGTCTTGTCCGTCTGTATGCAGTACGTCACGGTAGAAAAATTCTCGGTGTTCCCGCCGGGTAGAAGCCACGTCACTTGGGCGAACTTCGTCCGCGCTGTCGAGAAGCAGATCACTTTCGGCCCGCTCGATGTCCTGCTCGTCGCCCTGTTCCTCGTTTCCACCGCGTTCGTCTTGTACAAAGAGGTGCGCCACCGGGTGCTCACCGACTTTTTGCAGGACTGTTTTGCCAGCCAGCGCAAGACCTTGTGGCTGCTCGCGGGCTGTTTGCTGGTCTGCGTCCGCTTTTACCTTGCCCGCGGCGAGTTGAGTTGGGTCGCCGACGCCTCCCACCAAATTGCCACATCCTGGGCGGCCGCTTCAGCCATCGCCGACGGCCAGGTGCCTGTCTGGACGTTCTTCTTGGGCACAGGCTCTCCCTACCTGCAAAACTATGGCTTCGCCTTCTTCTGCCTGGTCGGGCTCGTCGATCTGATCGTTGGCGACCTCTCTGTGTCGTTGAAACTGGCCATGGCCGCCGCGCGCGTGCTGTCCGGGATCGGCATGTACTATCTGGCGGCCAGCCTGTGCCGCTCGCGCCGCGCCGGGTTTATCGCCGGGCTGGGCTACGCCCTGTGTTTTTGGCATACCCAGCACGTGCTCATTATGGGCCGCTTGGCGCTGTCGCTTTTTTACGCGCTCTTGCCGTGGGCCTTCTACGGGGTAGAGCGCGTCGTCTCCTCGCCGTACAAGGTGCGGGCGGCTCTTTTGGGCGGGCTCAGCATGGCCCTGCTCAATTTCACGCACCCAGGCTATGGGACCTACGCGATGGTGCTGTTGGGCTGCTACAGTGTGGTGCGATTGTGGTCTTGTTGGGGCCGCCCGGACACAGGGGCAATTTTTCGCGCCGGCGTCTTGCTTTTTGTCCTGGGCGTCGCCTTTGGGTCCTACATGAACGTCGGGATGTGGTTCGAGCGCGCATACACCATGATACACGGCCTCAGCATGGACATGTCGAAAGGCCCCGATCCCACCTGGCGACATGTGCTGGGCTGGTCGAACTTCCGCTTTTGGCTGATTCCCCCCGAGCCGTTTCACTGGTCCGGCGGGTACTTGGGCGTCTCTTTGGGTGTAGTGGCGTTGGCCGGTGGCGTGGTGGCACTACGACGGCGCGACAAGCGCGGCGCGGCGTGTTGGGTCTGTCTGATCCTGACCATCTTGGCCGTGTTTGCCTACCGGTTGCCGCCGGTTAGTATGCTACCGATGATCCATGCCTTCAACGCAGCGCGCTATTTGGTCTTTTTGTCCTTTTTCCTCGCGCTAGCCGCGGGTATCGGCGCCTATATGCTCTTGCAGCATGGTCCCCGGTTGTTTGCGCGGAGCCGCCCCCATACACGGCGGAAGGTGAGAAAGAGGTCGAAGAAGAAGGCCCTGCAACACCATCCCAGAGGGCTTTCGCGGAGCCGCTGGGGTACCCTCTTGCTCCTCGTGGTATGGGTTGATCTGTTCCCCACGACGTTTGTTCATCTCTATTATCCAGAAAATTATTCACCTACGGGTTGGCCGCCGGAGACCTTTGCGGACGTTAGGGAGGCGGCCACGCCCTTTATCGAGCGGGACGAATTACCCAATTACCGGGCGCATTGGATCGGCGAGGGCGTCTACGTCTTCAAGCGGCGGGCGCGTATGCTCTATATGGGCGCGACGCCGATTGCGGAGGCGTTCCATCCGGGGGAATTGCGCACCCTCAACACCTTTATCTATCCCTTCACCGATTGGGCGCACTCGCTGTTGCCGGAGATGGAATCGCTCGAACAGTTCCTCCAAGCCCACCCGTACCGCGACCAGCTAATGGCGGGTTTTTATCTCCTCAATACGCGCTGGGTGATCGCGACCTCAAATCAGCACAAGTCCGGCTTTATCTTTTCTCTAGAAGATTACAGCCCCATCGTCGTCTCCGGGCGCCTGGCCGGCTACGACGAAAAGGCCGTTGACCTTGCCGACATCACCGAGCGATTCCATCTCCGGCAACAGCCTGTAATCCCAACACGATTCGGCGCGGACTCGGCTGGGAAGGATTCGGTCGCGGTCGAGCAAGCCTTGTGGATCATCCTTCAGACGGGCCTCCACCAACCAACAGGGACCCTTTCCTGTGAGCGCATCCTCGTCCGGGACAGGGAGGGGGAGCACGACCTGGGGACAACCCCCACGGCGCAGGTCCTCTCCCATGTGGTGGACCACAAGCGGGTAGAACTGCGGGTGGCGGTCTCCGCCGACTGCTATGCGCGGCTGGCCTACGCCTATTTTCCCTATCTGCAGGTCACCGTCGACGGGACGCCCGTTCAGCCGATGGAAACGGCCGGTCGTTTTGTGGCGCTACCCCTAGAGGCCGGCGAACACGACATTGTGCTCCAGGCGCGGCTTTCCCCGTTGCGGAGGGGCCTTCTCGTGCTCAGTGGAGTTTTGCTGGTAGGGGCTTTGGCTCTGGTACTCAGGGAGCAGAGGCGCAG
This sequence comes from Candidatus Latescibacterota bacterium, assembly GCA_965219385.1. Taxonomy (GTDB): domain Bacteria; phylum Latescibacterota; class UBA2968; order UBA8231; family UBA8231; genus CBDCNM01. The sequence continues at coordinate 2,005,495 of CBDCNM010000002.1, forward strand.
TAAAAAGAAAACGTGACGCGCGTTTTGGGAGTTTTTCCAATGCGGGTCAACCCGTCTCAGGCCAGCGGCTCGGGGCCGCAGGGTGCCCGGGGCCGCTTGGGTAACGCGAAATGCAGCGCAGGTCGAGGGTCAATTCCCCGACGGAGCCGAACGATCGGCAACCCGCTGTTCACGTAAGCCGCGATCATGAGCGCCGCCAACAACGCCTGTGAGAAGCTACACAATGCCCAAAATCCAACGGCAGAAGTGTCGGGAAGGTTGTCTAAAACCAATTAACCACGGAGTTGAGCCATGAAACGACTGTTGGCCGCGAGCATTGCCCTCATCTTGGCATCGGGGATAATCGCCTGTGATACTGGACCTACCGGACCCGAGGCCGACCTCGTTGGCACATGGACGTTTGAGGGGACGGATCTCATCGAGGTTTTCTCCCAGCGCTTCGAAGCCTTCCTCGTCAATCAGGGATGGAGCCGAACTGGCGCTAAGGCGTTTGTTGATGTCGCGTTCGCCGATGCCGAAGAGTATGTTAGAAATCTAAGATCAATGGAGCGCTACAATGCGGACAGTACGTGGGAGGACAACCATGGCAACAAAGGAACATGGCGCATTGAGGACGACGATCTCATCATCACCAATGAAGATGGTGCCATCACGAGAGCAAGGTACTTCCTGGACGGAGATGACCTGACGATCATATTCACCAAGGCACAATTCCTGGCGATTCTCAGACAAGCGGAAGATTTCGATGCGGCGGTTTACGAAATGTATAAAGAGATTCTGGACGAAAACGACGTCGTGAGATCCTTCTACAAGAGGAAATCCTGAGCCGTTCCAACCGACATGAGATTGCCCAGGGCATTCACCGGCCCGTCTGCGGGAAATCACGCCTGGGTGGCCTTTTGCTTTCGAGGCCGGCCCCGGGGATGCCCTTCTCGCCACCTTTCGACAGCCGCCAAGTCTTTTTCCGAGTACATCGTCCCGGCCATATCGGGACGGATGCCCACCTCCTGGCCGGCGGCGCGCATGGCCTGAATGACCATCTGCAGCGCCCGGAGGCCAATCCCCACTTGCTCGGCGAGTTCAGCCGCAGTGAAGATCTCACCTTCAGTAGGCGTCTCGTCGACGATGGCCTGGGGCTCTTTGCGGATGAGTTCGAGGTTGACTCGCTCACTGGCGTCCTCAATCTCAATGCGCACGAGTCTGCCTTCGGCATCAAAATCAAAGACAAAGCCTTCGCATACCTCCTCTGACGCAACGCTCCTGGCATTCGACAGCTTGATGTTGAGCATGTCCAGTGTAGGGTAGAACTGGAGTTCCATCGAACCTTCCTTTTACTGCGGCTGGTAATTTCGGTCGAAGAATGCAGTGTGAACCGTTTTGCCGTCGGGCATCACGACGACCCGCAGATAGCGATTTCGTTCTCACCGGTGTTTAATAGTAATATATTGCGAATAATAAATCAAATAATATTCGCGAAAGTGGAATATAATAAAGCCTCAGTCCGCACCGATGCGTGCGAGCAGCTCGTCGACGCTGGTCGCTGCGCGATGGCGAGCCGGTGATTCTCAACGATGAAGAAAACCTTTACCAGCGTTCGACCGCTGATGTATGTGAGCGATGGGATAACGAGCGTTTCTTCCTCCAGCGATCGGGCCATAAAAGCCGGTAGTGCCAATGTCTCGATGGTGCACTCTCCCGGTATGCTGGCGGCCAAGAGGCGAAAAGACGGCCCAAGACGCCGCCCCGGCTTGACCAACCCCAAAAGGCTCTTTATAATTCCTAAAACCAGATAGACATACAGCATACGTAATTCGTGAAATTATCCGCCGCTTCAAATGTCACTTTTTCCTTGTAAAAACAAATACTTATATCAATACATCAGATTTCACATCTCATTTAGGATTGATATAGAATTGAGGATATGATATGCCCGACGAAAAGACACACAGTACGGAGAGCCTCCAGGGCCAGGATACTCGGTGGAGTAGTTTGATTGAGGAATTGCGTCAGTGGCCTTCCGATGCTCCAGAATGGGAAGTGGTCCAAGCGTTTATTGACCAAGTCCAGCTCGTGGCCAAGCAGAAGTGCCAAGAACGGGAAGAGGCGGGGCGACTTCAACTCCAGCAGGCTCTCGATCAATTGCGGGAGAATCACGAGGCCGATCTAGCGGGTTTCGGCTTCCGTATATCAGAATTAGCCAACTGGCAAGCGACTCGCTGTCCCATTGCTCGAACCGACGAATGGACGGAGACCGCCAACGACCTATTGGAGCAACTGGCCCAATTCCGCCTCCTGAACCAGCAGGTTCCCCAAAATCTAAATTTCCAGGAGAGGCGCCAGCTCCGGGCGGACTCGGCGGCCGTGGATGATCGGATCAGCGCACTGTTGAAACAACTCAACGAAAATTTTTCCGTGACCGCCCCGGAGCCTTCACAGACTTTGGATGAGGATACCGAAGAGGATGACCAACCTTCCCCGGAACCGCCTAGTCCCAGACAAGGCCCTTCTAGTGAGCCCCCTGATTCCGACCAAGAGCAAAAAACCGAAGAAGCCGTCAGCCCATCCGCAGAGATTCCCCAAAAGGAGTCCAGTCCCCCCGAGGAAGAAGCCAAGACTGAGTCCTTACCCCGGTCAGAAGAGCACGAGCCAACGCACATCCAGACCGCCCCGCTTGAATCTCAGCCCCCTGCTGAAAAACCGCCGCATTTGCGCTTGGTCCGGGATGTGGCGGTCCTGTTGCAAGAAGACGACTCCGACGAACATTGGGTATCGTTGGGATGGAGCCTCTTGGCCGAAGGGGATTGGGCCGGGGCCTACTGGCTGGCTCGCTCTTTGACAGCAGCAGGCCGCGACGTACCGGTCGCCCCCGAATTGCTTGCCGTGCTTCAGGGCTCGCGCTGGTTGAAAGACGATACCGACAGTTGGGTCTCCGACATACGGCAAATTGCTTCGGAGTGGGCCCCACAGAATACTACTTCTGAGTCCGAACGGTTGCTGGGGTTGGCCGCGGCCCTGCGTCCTAGCTTGGTTGCCCCGTACACCGGTCTGGTGGGCTGGCTCCCTCAAAAGGATGAAATCAATCCCGCGCTGGGTACCCTAGCCGATGCCATCCGCGCCTTTGCCTCATGGGGCTATTTCTTGCGACACGAAGATGTGGAGGGAGTAGAAGGCGATGCAACTCGCGAGCAGACCATTGAAGACACTGTTACACATGCCCGCCGCCTCTTGGATACTAATCAGGACCGTAGGCTAAAAATGCTAAGGGCGACAAACGTACTGCGTCACTTGGTGGGCCAGAACGGCGATTTAAGCCTCCTACTCAAGCCGGTAATTGAAAATCGGGCCGACAAAATCAATCAGGTCCGACAGCGCATGAACAGTCTCAAGGAGCGCAGACAGATTGAAGAACGCATTCACCAGATTGATCATGAGCTGAAAAGTAGCTCCCCGGCCAATCAAATCACAGGATCTCCCCGTGACCAATTGATACGCAGTGTCGAAAAGGCGGTTGCTCTTGCCCGCGACTGGTGTTCCCTGATTGAGCAGGAACAGGCCATCCACCGCGAGGCCGACTGGTGGGTCGGTCATGTGGAAAATCTGCGCCGCCAAGTAGAGGATGTCCTCCCCAGCGTTTATACCGAACTCAAGCGGATGCAGGCACAGGACCAATCCCAAGAAATAGCCGCTATAGGCCGCGTTCTGCAGCGGGTCATAGACCAGGTAAGAGGTATGCTGAACCTGGAGAAGGATCTGAAGAAGCAGTCCGATATTGAATATCTCGAGACATTGATGAAAGGTGGGAGTGCCTCGTTAGAGGAGGCTTTAACCCGTCGCTTATTGTGGATCCCCGAAATCCCCCTCAACGAGAATGGCCATCCTGAAGAGGCTCATGAGGCTGATATTGCCGGGGGCTTGAGTAAATCCCTGGCTGAGGAACGCTCGCTTAGAACAGCTTGTAATATGCGTATCGACGGACAGGATTTTCGCTTCACCGATCTAATCAGGGATGCGTTGGAAGAAGATGAAAGTCGCGGAGAGATCGAAAAGTTAAACGACAAGAATCTCGAAGGTGCCCGGGCGGCGCTAGCGGACGAGGTCGACGATGTGGGGAATGCCATCGAACAGGGGATGGTGGATGGGCTGCTCGTTGAAGAGGAACGCACCAATCTCAGTGGTGAATTGGAACTAGCGGCCACTGAAGATCCCTTGTACTTCAAACCGCTGTTCGCCCGGTTAGAGGCTATTTTAAAACAATTAGATGAAAAACGCACTACCCGGCTGCGAGAGTTGAAGGGGCAATGGAAGGAAATGCGGCAAAGCCTAGGGCAGGAGATACAAGGCGATAAAATCAAAATCGTGGATGTTTTTTTTCAAAAAGCATTGCGTCAGGAAGATACTAGACTGGTGGAAGAAGGCTTGGCCCACTTGCGGGAAGTTCGAGATGGCGGGAGCGAATTGAAGAGTGAGTGGTTCACCCCACCCGAGGAGCGCGACATCTTCAAGGAGTTCCAAGAAGCTTTCCCTAGTATCGAATCAGGGCTTAGTAGCTTGGGGAATGTTGATCAACTAGCAGCCAAGGTGATTGAGCAAGGCCAAACCTGGGAGGGTGTGCAGTTTGGTACATTGTCCCAAACGCGGCGGGACGAGGCCGCCAAGGCACTTCGCTCTTGGCACCAGCTCAAACGCCGCCATGGACAGCAGGCCGAAAACCGTAGGCACGTCAAAGTCCTTTTCGAATACCTAGGGTTCCATCTGCCGCGGGGATCCGCCGTGAGTATAAAAAATAACGGCCGGGATTGGCTCCACTGCCAGGTGGATGCCTCGGCCAGCGACTTGGCTCGACCTATCCCGCAGTTGGGCGCGCAAGCCAGCGGCTGCTACAATGTGGTGTGTTTCTGGGAACGGCCTGGAGCCGCCTCCATTGGAGCGTTCTTGCGCGACTTGGGACTGGATACTCAAACGGTTATTATTTTCTTTCTTGGGCGATTGTCCGACCGTCGGCGGCTCGACTTAGCCGCCCGTGCCAGAGAACGGAAATTGGCTCTGGTGGTGCTAGATGAAATCCTGCTGGTATTTTTGGCCAGGTGTGATGATACCCGCCTTCCGGCTTTCCTCCGTTGTAGTCTGCCCTACGCTGCCCTCAATCCCTATACGCCGTTCCAGGCGGGAAATGTACCCCCCGAAATGTTCTACGGCCGAGACAGGATGGTCCGTCAGCTACAAGACGAGGGTAGCTGCATCGTATTCGGTGGGCGACAGTTGGGCAAATCCGCGCTGTTGCGCCAAGTGGAGCGCGAATTTCACCAGTCTGATCGCGAGCAATTCGCTTGGGTCGAGGACATCAAGTTGTTGGGAGATCCCCTCACAGGTGAACAGCCCGCTCAACTTTGGATCAAGTTGCGCGAGGCCTTTAAGAAACACTCTCTAATAAAAGACACTGCAATGGGGAACACTCCTAACTATATCATCAAACACATTCAGGACGCAATGAATGTGTCGCCTAACCGGCGAGTTCTGGTCCTGTTCGACGAAGCCGACCACTTTCTCGACGCCGATGCGCTGAGAAATTTCGAAGTGGTCGATAAATTGCGAACCTTGATGTATGATACTCGGTTGCGCTTCAGGGTGGTCTTTACCGGTCTGCATGGCGTCCAGCGCTTTAATAATATCGTCAACCAGCCTCTAGCCCATTTTGGCCAGAATTTACTGGTGGGACCCCTTGAAGCTGGGCCGGCCCGAAAATTAGTGCGGGAGCCTCTGGAGACCTTGGGCTATCGGTTTGTCGACGAGACCACGGTGCTCAAAATCCTGTCCTACACCAATTATCATCCAGGTTTGATACAGTACTTCTGCCACGAACTCGTGCGTCGGCTTCAAGGCAAAAAGCCCTTGTCAAGACCGCCCTATGAAGTAAGATCGGACGATGTGGAGGCGGTATATCGCTCCCACAAAGCTCGACAGGTCATTCGGGATCGGTTCGATTGGACCCTGGCACTGGATTCCCGGTACCAGTGCATCACTTGGGCCATGATCTACGAGCAAAGAGAAACACGTGATAGCTATGTCCGTTCATTCAGCGTAGTCAAACTGCTCGAACTGGCGAAAGGGTGGTGGTGTCAAGGCTTCAAGGAAGTCGATGTCCGATGGCTTGAGGGGTTGCTGGGAGAGATGGTTGGTCTGGGCATATTAGTGCGCAATTCAGAAAACCAGTACTTGCTGCGCAGTCCCAATCTGGTCCGCCTCATGGGTACCGAGGAACATATAGCGAACTGTCTGTTGGAGCTATCAGAGAAACCTCCGCCGACCCAATCCCAACCCGCCAGTCAGCATGTACTGCTAAATGCCCCGAGAGATGCCCCGAACGTGTACAGTCCCTTGACGTTGGATCAGGAAAACCGTCTGCAACAAACTCGGCCGTCCGGAGTGAGTTTAGTATTTGGTTCCCAAGCATTGGGGCTGGATCTGTTGGATCAAGCCTTAAAGCGTATGGATGGCAGTGAACCTATTCCCCTACCCCAATTGATCCAAGCCGATCAGACTGTCTCATGGTTAGATTCCTACGCCGCTCGGAAGCAACGAGGGGTCGAGCAGTTATTGAGCTATGGCCGGCTCAGGGGCACAGGGGGCGATATGGCCCAATGCGTCTGGAAAGTATTGGAGATGTGCAAAGACTTTAACCAAAAGCGACGACGGCGTCTGCAGGTGGTTTTCATCCTCAACCCGGAGGCTGCCTGGTCCTGGCTGAGGGCGGATCGGCGTACCCATCTGGAAGACCGGGCTGACCTCATTTACCTGCGTCGCTGGGATGAAGTGGGAATCCAGCAACGGTTGAACCAAGCCGATAAGGTGGATTCGTCCAATATCTGCCAGAAGGTGCTCAAAGCTACTGGAGGATGGCCCCTCATGCTGGACGAGCTTTTACGTCTGTGCAGCGACCAAGACGATCCCGAGACTTATGGGGCTAACCCGTTGGCCAATGAGCTGGGCCGTCCGAGCTCGAAGACGGGACATAAGCTGTTACATCAGGCCGGACTGGATTCTCAGGCGGAGCCTTTCCGGGTATTAAAGACATTAGGGGAGTACGACAAAGTCTCAGAGGCGGATTTAGAGACTTTGGGGGATTTGATAGAAGGAGATCCGCCTCTTACTCCAGAGGACTGCAAAGTGGCTGTGGAGTTTCTGAACCGATTGGGATGTATTGAGAAGAGGAATGGGGAGTACCGCGTTGAGTCCGTCTTGGGTCGAGTAGCTGGCCTTCTATGAGCTTGGGACTGGCTACCTCCCTGATGCAGATGCCCACTGCCCGGCAGCTATTGGACCAACTGCTGGACGACTTGCGGCTCGGCCGCAGTGTGTTGGGCTTGCTACCCGAAGGAGTTGATCCAAGCCTGCTACGGTCGGCTCTGTGGGACGGTCTGGGACACTGGCACTTGCATACCCAGGAGGTCTTCATGTCCCAGTTAGACGCCCAAATACCCGCGGCAGCTTTAGGACAAGCTCTGGGAGTGGATTGGGGTGCTTCCACCGTACCGCGCACAGTAGAGAATCTCCTAAGACAAGCGGACTTGCCCGAAATTCTGTTTCTCGATGGTTTTGATGAACTGACTAAAGAAGCCCGAGTTCAGTGGCTGCAATTTATGGTGCAGTGGGCTCAGGTATGCCAAGGCAGGTACTCCACCGACGAAGGTGGACCCGAGATCCCCCCGGCACTGTGTCTGCTGGCCCAAGCATCGAAGGTGCCTCACCCACCTCCCTTAACGAATGTGAAGCTGTCTATCCTGGTCTGGCGGGGTATCCCCACGACCTTGGAAATGCGGCTGTTGTGCCGATTGGCCTCCGAGCAGGATACTGCTCCCTTGAGCCGCTGGAAAGAGCATACGATTCCGGCCATTGCGGGTTCTGATTTGGACTTGAGCGATTACCTGTGGGCTCAGGAGTATCGTACTGGAGCCGAATTGGCACACATGCTGCGGGCCTTTGCTCAGGACCGCGGCTGGGACCAGGCCGAGATGGAGGCTTGGCTGGTGCGTAGCCTTCCCCGGGAAGCGAGGTCTTGGCTGGAGGGCTGGCCGTTGTCACCTGCTTTGTACCAAGCCTGGGCCCGGGGGATGGTACATTGGACCCCGGAATACGGTCTGGAATGCCATAGTGCGGTCTTGGCCTTGTTGAATCGACAAGAAGCCTTAGACCATCGCTTGTGGCGAGGTCAGGCTGGGTTTCTCCTGCCCAAAATTGACGAAACGCGATTGGCTTTGTGTGACCACCTGAACCGGTCCTATGGACAGGATTGGCCTTATAAGTGGCAAAAACCGGAGACAGACATAGAATGTCAGGAGGTAAAAGATACGCCCTTTGCCTGTCAGTGGGGGCATCTGGAATATCTGCTGCGGAAATGCCCGAATCTACAGATAGAACAGCGGTGGCTTTCCCTAGTGTGCCAGTCGCGGCAGCTCCGCAATGCCCTAGCCCATTACCGGCCTATAGCCCTGAGAGACTACGAAAAGTTCTGCGGGGCAGTAGAGCAGGCTATTATGGCAGGCTTGATGACCGCTTTGTGATTGGGTAGCCTTGTTCGCCCTACTTCCTTCGATAATTGGGACCGAATTTTCCTCTTATTCTTCTTATTCCTCTTAGTCCACGAGGTCGCCGAGATACACAAGCTAAATTGAGCCAATCAGGGATGGAACGCCTACGCAACCTAATGCGGTACAACGACGCGGGCATCGCCTTATCGGCGGTGTTGTGGGTCTCGCGGATGGGCTCGGCGCAACCGGCGACGGGCAAGGACTGGCTGATAACCAGCTTTGCGGTGGTGGCCATTGTCGGCGGGACCGGGCTATCATTTGCTGGGGGCGGTCATCATCGTCCTTAGCGAGAAAGCCACCCCCTATAGCCCGGCATCTACGTCGACGGGGACGACGATCCGGTCTTCGTGCCCGCTCCGGCGCTCTCAGAAGAGGATGTCAAGCGAATCGTAGAGCCCACGGCACGCCGAATCATCCGACTCTGTGAGAAACGCAGACTCCTCAAGGACGGCCACACCGATCCGCTCAGCGCCGAAGCACTCCTGCTCGCTACCATCGCGGCCGCCTCCATGCGTGGCCTCGTGGGCACACCGGAGAAAGAGTTGGTCAGCGGCTCAGGCGCGTGCTCAAAGACCCGGCCACAGGGATGCACACCGCGCCCCTGTGCTTTGCTTCGAGGGAATTCTCCCTCCACGCCGCCACCCAGATCAACGCCCGCAACTCCGCCGGCCTCGAACAACTCTGCCGCTAGGCAGCCCGGCTGCCGCTGGCTGTGGGGCGTCTCCAGCCCATCAACGACCAGCGTCTGTCCTTCGCCCTGCAAACACCTTAGTCGAACGACACCACCCACCTCCTGCTGGCGGCCAAGAGGCGAAAAGACGGCCCAAGACGCCGCCCCGGCTTGACCAACCCCAAAAGGCTCTTTATAATTCCTAATACATCTGGGCCGGATGAATTGCAGCCATGAATTTTGACAACTACGATCTTGATCCTTCTATCTATGACGAGATGTTCCTGCCGGACAGTGCTCCCCGGGAGCATTGCCGGCAACTCTACGAGACCCTGATCCGGCTCTCCACCGAGGAACTGAGCAACATCCAGGATCGTGTTACGCGCTCGTTTTCGAACGAGGGCATCACCTTCACGGTTTACGGGGACGACGAGGCCGACGAGCAGATCATCCCCATCGACTGCCTGCCCCGGGTGATGTCCGGCGGCGACTGGCGGCAGCTCGAGAGCGGCCTGACCCAGCGCCTCAAGGCCCTGAACCGCTTCCTGGAGGACGTCTACGGCGAGGCTCGCATCATCGAGGACGGCGTGATCCCCGTGGATATGGTGCGCGGCTGTCCTCAATACCGGACCGAGATGCGCGGCTTCTCGGCACCCCATGGGACCTGGGTCTCCATTTGCGGCACCGACCTGGTGCGCACCAGCGACGGCTTCCGTGTGCTCGAGGACAACCTGCGGGTCCCTTCGGGCGTATCCTACATGCTCGCAAACCGGAAGGCGGTCAAGGCGAGCCTGCGACGCCTCTATCGCAACTCCCGCGTGCAGGAGGTGGAGCACTACGGGAGAGTGTTGTTGGAAACCCTGCGGGACCTGGCCCCGAGGGGGCGCTCAGCCCCCTCCATCGCGCTGCTAACCCCCGGCGTGTACAACTCCGCCTTCTACGAGCACATGTTCCTGGCCCGCGAGATCGGCGCGGAGCTCGTGGAGGGCCGCGACCTGCTGGTCAACGACGGATTCGTCTACAGGCGCACCACCACGGGCCTGCGACGCGTCGACGTGGTGTACAGGCGCGTGGATGACGACTTCATCGACCCGCTGGTCTTCCGTCCTGACTCCCTGCTCGGCGTACCAGGCCTGATGCACGCCTACAAGCTCGGAAACGTAGCCCTCGTGAACGCACCTGGAACGGGCGTCGCGGACGACAAGAGCGTCTATGCCTACGTGCCGGACATGATCCGGTACTATCTGGCCGAGGAGCCGATCCTGGCCAACGTCGAGACCCGCCTCTGCCGCCGGCCGGAGGACCTGGAGTACACTCTGGACAACCTTCAGGACCTGGTGGTCAAGCGCGTGGGCGAATCCGGAGGGTACGGGATGCTGATCGGCCCCCACTCGTCGCCCGAAGAGCGCGAGGAGTACGCAACGCAAGTGCGCGCCAATCCGGCCGACTTCGTCTCGCAGCCGGTGCTCGCTCTATCCCGCACGCCCTGTCTGATTAAAGGGCGCTTCGAGCCCCGACACGTGGACCTTCGACCCTTCGTCCTCCACGGACGCCAGACCCGCATCGTGCCTGGGGCATTCTGCCGCGTCGCCCTGCGTCGAGGCAGCCTGGTGGTGAACTCCAGCCAGGGCGGGGGCGGCAAGGACTTCTGGGTACTGGAGGAGTGAACAAAATGCTCTCACGCAGCGCGCAGGGCCTCTACTGGATGGGCCGCTACCTGGAGCGGGCCGAGCACCTATGCTGCCTCCTGCGATTGCAGACGGAAGCTTTGGTGGACCGCCCGGTCCGGGAGATCCACTTCGGTTGGAAGCGCATCTACGGCAGCATGAACCGACAGCCTCCCTTCGGCAGGCTCGAGCTCGACAGCGACGACTATACCCTGGCCGACTCCTACACCCTTGCGGACGACCTCACGTTCGAGCGCTCGAACCCCGATTCCGTATGGAACTGCTTCGCGCTCGGCCGCGAGAACGCCCGGCAGGTGCGTCACTGCATCAGCGCAGAAATGTGGACCCGCCTGAACCTGGCCTACCTGCGGATACAAAAGCTGGACATCCAGGACATCTGGAGGATTTCCCCCGAGAGCTTCTACTCGGAAACGGCGGCGGAAATCGACACCTTCGCAGGCGTGGCCGAGTCCACCATGTACCGCGACGACGGCTGGAGCTTCATGCAGTTCGGGCGCCTCATCGAACGTGCCCAGCTCTTGGTCGCACTCCTCCTCTTTCAACTCACCACCGCCACAACGACCAAGGAGGACTCCGATGCCGACTGGGCGATCCTGCTGCGCATCTACCACGCTTTCGAAGCATACAGCCGCAGATACAGCGTCGAAGTGCAGCCGGGCCAGGTGCTGGACCTGCTCGTCACCGACCCTCTCTTGCCCAGCTCGCTCTGCCGGTCGTTCGATATGGCGGCAGCGAATCTCGCTTCCATCGGCCCCGGTTTGGACGCACTTTCCAGCGACGGGACGCAGAGACTGGTCGGCCGCCTGGGCGCCCTGGTCCATTACGACTGGCCGGACAGTGAAGACTACGAGAATCTCCTGAGACAAGCGGGGGAGTACTGCCGTGAGTTACACCGTGTCGTAACCTCAGCCTATTTCAATTACCCCATCGAAGACTCCCCCGGGCGTTGACATCGTGCACGATACAACCCGCTACGAGATCGAGCATATCTCCCGCTACCTCTACGCATCACCGGTTCGGCACTGCGTGATGTCGCTCTGCATGAAGCCGCGCGACGACTCTGGCCAGCGGCTCCTGCGCTTTGAAGTCACGACGGATCCCCCGGCCTCTCTGAACGGCGAGACGGACAGCTTCGGCAACACCAAGCACGTCCTCAACATCCACCGGGAGCACGTGGCCCTGGAGATCACTGCACGCTCCACAGTCGAAACGACCCCCTCCGTCCCGCCACCCGACTCATTGGGTACCGGTGCATGGGAAGAGATCGGCTCATGGATGGAGACTTTCACCCACTGGGACTTCACACACGCCAGCGCGTTCGCCCGGCCCTCCCCCGCCCTCACCGCCTTCATCGAGCGGCTGGGCATCAGACAGGGAAACGATCCGCTGGAGACCCTGTTGCGGCTTTCCGACTCGCTCCACCACAGCTTCGAGTATGTCCCGGGGAGCACGTCGGCGGTCTCCCCCATCGACCATATCCTGGAGTCCGGCCGGGGGGTCTGCCAGGACTACGCCCACGTCATGATCGCCATTGCGCGCTCCTGGGGCGTGCCCGCCCGATACGTTTCAGGCTACGTGTTCGTCAACAAGGCCGGCGAGCATGCACCGGAGTCGGCTACCCACGCCTGGGTCGAATGCCTCCTGCCCGACCTGGGCTGGACCAGCTTCGACCCCACCAACTACAGCCTCCCCAACGAGCAGCACGTGCGCGTCGCGGTGGGCCGCGACTACCAAGACGTGTCCCCAACCCGCGGCGTCTTCATGGGTGGTGAAAAGAGTTCGCTCGAGGTCAACGTGCGGATGCGCTCAACGGAATAGGCTTGACAAGGCCCCTCTTCTCGCGGTACGGCACTAGCCGCGAGATCGCGCCACCGACCCGGCCGAAACGTCGGGTTCAAAACGCGTAGCGCAAGGATACCCAAAGTCCATGGCCCGACAGATTTGTCCTTGTTTCGGCGAGATCGATCTCCAGCGGATCGCGGCTCCCGTCGCGCCAGACGATCCGGCCCCTGGCCTTTCCGGTTTCGACGGCGCCGGAATCCGTATAACGCCAGGCAAGATCGAGCGCCATCTTCTTCCACGGAGACGTCGCAACTCCTGCCGTCAGCATCAAGGTGAAATTGACCCGTTGTCCGCCCGGAACGATGGTCGTCGTCTTCGGGAACTCCATGCGGGTGTCATCGATATTGATGCGGGCCAGGCCGCCGCCGCTCCCAAGGAACGGGTTGAGGGGACCGAGCCCGGGCAGGTCCAGATAAGCGGCAAGCACGCCGGACAGGGAGGACAGATCTGCCGAGACCGCCTGCCTATCTGTGGTTTGTAAAAAATTGGCGCGACCTTCGAAGAAAAACTTCGGGCGGTACTGAAGGACGGCTTCGAGACGCAGGACAGGCGCCGCGACATAGCCGACCCCGAGTTCGAAACCGGCCATTGTGCCGAAATCGCCCAGCGAACTCCGGGGAGCGCCGTCGATACCCTTTCCGCAGCCATAGAGGGCCGCCGGAGAGATACTCGCACAGTCCTTATCCGTGAACCGCGTTTCTTCCGACCAGTCGAGAACAACCCCACCCCGAAGATAGAAATCATCCAAGGTTACGGCGGAGGCAGGCGACATGGTGGGTGGATCGGTTGGCGCGGACCCGCTTCCAATGATGATGTTGGCCGTCTGCGCGAACGCCATGGTCGGAATGGTCGTCGCCACGACGGCCACGACGAGTGCTGCACTAATCCATAATGCGCGGAAACGGATCATTCGTTTGTCCCTCCTTCGTGCCGTTCAAGGCACCCTTTCCATCTAACAATAGTTCGGACACTTTTTCGATTTTGAGCGGATTTCCATGGCATCAAAACTCGTAAGTGCTTATTTATCAACAAGTTGCGAATTTCAGTGCCGATTTTCCTAAGTCTTTATTTATCAACGACTTACAAAAAGTGTCCACAGTATTGATCTAATGGAAGTGATACACGCGCAAAGCCGTCCAATCCCGCCTCGGCGAGACGAGCTAGCCGGGCCATGCGCCACCTCCTGGACCGTAAGCGGGTTCGTCCTTCCCCTGGGGCGAATTCTCGCCTCTGCACACCCAGGCGAGAAGGGCGGCAGCGGCAGGGGATTCGGTAAATATGTTCACGGACATATCCAGGTTCCACCGGTTTCGAGATGCTGTCGGCGTGCCAGAGTCGAAGCGATGTTGCGACCGTGCGCGACACTTCGGCCAAGGCCATCCGGCCAGGCCAGGGCGGCGTCCTCTACAGCGGCTTCGGTCAATCGGAAGGGAGTCATTCGTCTTCCTGGTTGTCGAGATCTCGCAACCCCTGCTCCGCCGAGGCTACGAGACTGTCATCGCCGGCCTGGCGCGCCAAGTCGCGCGCTTTCTCAAAATCCTGCCGCGCTTCGTCTATTAGATCCAACACGGCCTTCGCAACGCCCCGGTTGTTGTAAGCGTTGGCATTATCCGGCTTTAGGCGGACTACTTGGTCATAATCGGCGATGGCGTCACCGTGCCGCCCCAACGCGGCCTTCGCGGCACCTCGGTTGCTGTAGGCTTCGGTAAGGTCCGGTTTCAGGCGCACTGCCTCGTCATAATCGGCGATGGCGTCATCATATCGCTCCAACGAAGCCTTCGCGGCGCCCCGGTTACAGTAGGTGGCGTAGTCCGGTTGCAGGCGGATCACTGCGTCATAATCGGCGATGGCGGCTTCGTAGCGGCCCAATACAGCGTTAGCGTCGCCCCGGTTGGTATAGGCTTCAACCAAGTCCGGTTGCAGGCGGATCACTGCGTCATAATCGGCGATGGCGGCTTCGTAGCGGCCCAGTGCGCTCTTCGCATAGCTCCGATTGAAATAGGCCTCGGCAAAGTCCGGTTGCAGGCGCAACGCCTGGTCAAAATCGCCGATGGCGGCTTCGTAGCGACCCAGTTCTCCCTTCGCAACGCCCCGGTTGTTGTAGGCTTTGGCGTCATCCGGTTGCAGGCGGATCACTGCGTCATAATCGGCGATAGCGGCTTCGTAGCGACCCAGTGCGCTCTTCACATGGCCCCGGTTGGTATAGGCTTCAACCAGGTCCGGTTGCAGGCGCAACGCCTGGTCAAAATCGCCGATGGCGGCTTCGTAGCGACCCAGTTCGCTCTTCGCGTAGCCCCGGTTGTTGTAGGCTTTGGCGTCATCCGGTTGCAGACGGATCGCTTGGTCGTATAGGTCGAGGGCAATCTCCTTGTCTGTCGAGTATGCCTTGGAATTTTCACGAACACCCTCAATGACCTGCTTCGCTTTGGTGGGGTCATCGGCAACGGTCTGGGCGTTTATGTTCTGAAGAAAACTTTTGGCTTCATCTCGGTGCTTCTCAATCTCTTCGATGTAGCCCTTAGCGGCTTCCTCATGCTCCTTAGCCGTCGCTTCGATTGCCCTAAACCTGCTGAAGCCTATGTAACCGCCGATGATTACAATAACGCTGAAAAACGTAAGGAATATAGCCGTGGCGATGAGCCAGCGGTCGATATACGCGGCCCGGTCGTCCAGAAGCTCCCGCCGGAGTTCATTGAAGCGGCGCTGGATTTCGACCTCGCCGGCGGCAGGTATCGCCGGCTTGGCAGTCGGTTCGATGGGCGTGGACACATCAGCGCCCGTCAATTGCTCGTCGTGCGTCGGGCCGGCATTGCCGGTCGCCGTCTCGGCCGCCGCCGGCGCGCTTTCCACGACGGGTTCGCTCGTCTGCGCGGACGTAATCGTTGGAACGGCTGCCGCCATTGCAGCCGCGACAAGCGTGGCCCGAACCCACGCCTTGATAAACCGGATCATCACGTTCTCCCTTCTGCCGAGCCGTTCAATGCGCTTGAAGTTGCGGATGGTGAGTTTCGTCAGTTCGGATACCACGTTGGTGTATAGGAGATAGCGGCTCATTCGGCCTCCTGCTCATTCAATGGAATCTCCCGTCGGGACGCTCTATCCCCAGGAATCTCGAGATTCACGCCACGCGGCATGTGGTCGATCAACCACTGGCCAAGGGGTTTGCGCGGTGACAATTGAGCCTGCCACACGCGCTCCGGCACTACGACGAAAGACTTCCGCGCGCCAATGCGCTGCGGCCCTTCCTCTTCGGCAAGCCGCAGGATTTCAGACAGCCGCGCCTTGGCCTCGGCGACGGTCCAGACGCGGTGGGGCTTGGAATGGCCCATGATCAAAGCCTCCATATAAATAAGAGTTGGTCCAAGACCACATTCTGAGCGGTGTTGCGATTCGGTCGGTTGATTGTCTGGATGATGCGCTCCGGCTTTTCGCAACGCAGCACTAGCCGGTACAACTCGACACCCACGGTGAGGCAGACGTCATCAACCATGCGCCGTTGCCTGCGCGAGAGCCGTCCGCGAATGGATTGCATCCGCAGCCAACCCAACACTTCGCCGTGGTCGGTGCGACGTAACATTATCGAGTATGACATTCAAATAAGTATTGCACGAGCGTCGCGGCAGAGCCGACGGCTAGCTTCGCGTGATGATAGAATTCTTAATTTGGAAATGGAGGATGACAAAGTCAAGCTCCCCCCCGCAACTCCCCCGACACAACTTCGGCAATAGCGCGTCCCGCTGAGTGGCGAGGCTGGTGGCCTCTCTACGGTAGCCAACACTCCTTAAAGGTGAGAGCGGCGTCTTCTCGGTGGATTCGGTAAGGGGGGTCATGGCACCTCCTAGGGGGATGTACCAATTCTCAGAGAAATCAGATTACGACCCAATGGCCGCCAGAATGCGCTTCGTCTCTACATAGAGATATAGCTCGTCATCTTGGGTGATAAGTCGGGCATGCATCGTGCATATACGGATTGGATAGAGTCGCTGGAACGATTCTTGCACCGAATTCTTGCGACCAAAAATTTCCTTGAACACTTCCCGCCAGTTATCATTGCGCGTGATGATTTGCACGTAATCCGTAAAATTCGCATAAGCGATCAGGGGCCATTCTTGCTCGCCGTTGTCTTTGGCCTTTTGTCGCTTTTCCAACCATTGATCCCTTATTGGGCCGGGAATTCGGTGCTTGGTCCAGTTCGTACCGAAAGCTGCATTCATCCGTTCGTCAATGAATTTTCGTATCTGAGTCTCGAATCGCTGGAGCAAGTCATGGGCCTTGTTGGTGCGCTTGAAGTCAGCTTCTCTTTCAGTTTTTTCTGATGTTGGTTTGAAATTATAGGCGTCGTCTGCGGGCACCGTTTCCTCTAGACCAGCGTCGGTGATGATCTGTTCAAACGCATTGTTAGGAAACGTAGTCAAGTCTGGATTGAGGCCGCGTTTCGTATAGAAGGAATTCCGTGTAAGGGGATCGGTAAAAATTTGAGGGGGCCAGATAATTCTCTTGCGCCAATCGCCCAAATCAATCCGCAACGCATCCGTCAGATGTGAATCAAACGCTGGCATTGTGCGGAGTGCATATCCGATACCTTGCAACCCTGCAAAGCCGTTGATGGAACTAAATTTGTTTACTGTATCAAGCCAAGGCATGTTTATAGACTTCATAGCGGACTCTATACCACGCTGAAGCTCGGAGTTTTGTTTCCAGTATCGCTCTGCCATATTCGATGCCATCTCCATATTCGATGCCATGCTATTCGCGAATTCGTGCAGTAGTTTTGTAGCTTCTGCGATTTCCGGCAAGCGAAATTGCTTCTCTGTTGCCAGTATCTGGTCCTGCATCTGGATGAATTCTCCACCGAGTTGCGATGCCTGGATCAAAGAGGCAGTCCGGCGCATATCTTCTAAAGGAGCCAAAGCAGTGCGCACTAATTCTTGGTGTCTATTGATATCTTCAATGACTTTCATTTCCCTCAAAAGTGGTTCGTATGGGCGACGAAGTTTCTCTTGTGTCTTCAGAATCTTATTTATGTGGTCACTCTGCATTCTTATTACCTCGCTTTAAAGATCGGAACCCACCGCCGATGAGCTTGAGCAACAACGTGTCACGAAAGGCGGTCGGCTCGCCAATCTCATGGTGGTTCGTAAATCTCCCGTCGCATCAGTTTGTCGTCTCTAAGATAGGTTCCGCTTTCCCTACTCGCAACTCCCCCGACACCAACTTCGGCAACAGCGCGTCCCGCAAAGCGGCGAGGGTGCGGGATTCTTCCTCCAGACGATGGCGACGTGTGAATATTGTACTGGCATAATGATTGAATTCGTCTACCACCAGTTTATCAGGGACAAGCTGCCTGTTCATATATGCTAGGTTCCTATTGAGGCCCGGCACCGCCGAATCAGCCGAAACGGACGGGAGGTCTTGAGCGGTCAAGGCAAAGAACAGGAAGGGCAGCTCCCCGGTTGTATTTCTTGGAACGACGTAGAATGTCGTGTCGATTGGAAAGAAATCGCTATGCGTCCATGTGACGATGCCTGGATTGCCCTTCCTGCCAACAACAATGCCTGGACCGGCTGCTAATTTCTTGTCGTGCCAACCTACTTGTCCGTTTGAACCATACACCGGAATGGAGCCGCTCTTCCGGTCGGCTGCTTTCAGGGCTTTGCCGTAGGCTAGTTCGATAAGCTCCCCCAGCGCCTTCACCTCCCATCCTTCCGGTATCGGCCCCAATTCCGAGTCCACGAGCTGGTCGGGAAAGAGGTCGGCCAGCGGCTTGGGCAGCCCCGTATCGCGGCCCTCCATCTTGGCGCGGACAGGGTCGAAATCGACGAACCACGACTTGAACAGCGCCCGCGCCATCTCCTCCAGCGTCTCGTTCATGCGCCGGTTCAGCTCGATCTTGTCGTCCAGCGTGCCCAGAATGTGGGCGATGGCGCGTTGTTCGGGCAGAGGAGGATAGGGGACTACAACATCACTGAGTATCTGAGTATTCAGCGATGGCATTGTTGCACCTACAGCGATTGACCGAATGTGTTCCTGAAATGATGCCCAACCAAAGAAATAGGAAAGATAACCGGGATCAATCTTATTCGGGTCTGGCCTTACTCGTAAACAACGCCCTGAGAATAACCAGCCGTCTTCCGCCTCACGTACCAGAGCACGCCGGTCCACGGACCCGACACGGCTGAACACTATGTCTCCCTTGCGAAGAGTGTATTTGGATAGTCGCTCTCTGTCATAATCCGATACGTGGGGCAAATCTTGATGGATGATGCGGTTTTCACCTAGATGCTCTACAGTAAGAATGGGTGTCCCGACTGGTACGTAGTCTTTTTGATGGAGTTGGCTCCCAAAAGGCCCTGTTTGTACTCCATTGTCGTGATGGCAGAGATCCGCCAGAGAATTCTCAAAGAAGTCGGCTGACAACATGCCGTAGACAGTTTCTCGCCACGCACTGTCCACAACCCGCTCTTCCTTCTCCACTAACACCACATGCTCCACTTCAATCCGCTTTCGGAACGACTCAGGAACATCGTCCCACACGAACAAATCCACCCGAAACGACAGGTTGCTTTCCTCGAATGCTTCCCTGAGATCGGCAACCCGGCCGTTTTGCTCCAGAGTTGCGAATACCACCATGTCGAGATCGTATTGCGGCCGTGCGGTCCACTTGGCGCGGGAGCCATAGACCCAGGCGGCGGTGTTCGGCAGATGCTTTCCCAGCAACGCCAGAACGGTTTTGCGCTGGTCTGCGGTGATATCAATGCCCCGGTTTATCCCCATGTTTCCCCGCTCATGGGTATCGTTATCCTCCGAAGCCTAACTTTCTCCAAACTTAAAAAGCGCCTCGATAAAGCGATTTGCATAGGGCGACGCGTTCTTGACTTTCGCTGGATCCAGTTTCGCCAGGATCTCGAAGCTGTGCGCTCCCTTGTCATAGCGGCCTTTCGTAGTACTGCGGGTGGCCTGAACAAGACCATCTAGGACATCCTCTTTAGAAATCTGTTCGATCTGCTGATTCGGCGAGAGCGCATTCTCCTGGTAGCCCTGGCCATAAAACTCCCCGAGCGCCTTACGATCAGCTAGAAACCAGGATCCCATGACCTCCACCATGAGGTGGCATTGGTCGTCCGTCGCCCCGGCAGGGCAATTCCAGCCATCACGGGCTTTGAGGTGTTGCCACGGCCCTGCTTCCCCTACCGGCCCCTCCGCGTCCACGAGAAGAAAAGCGCTCCATCCTCATGTCTTTTCGCGAAGTCCTCGTACGCGCTCTCGCGCCTACCGCAGGCCACAATGCTGGGCATTCTTCCCTCCAACCCCGCTTTCTCGATGAAAATCCGAAAGCCTTTGCGGTACGCCGTCTTCAGCGTCTTGCTATCGCCTCCGCCTTCCACATAGAGCTTGATGCTCACCACCGATTCCCCCCGATATCTCCACGTATCCAAAGCTCCCCAAGCCGGTATTTCTCAAGCCAAGGCTCGAGTTCCATTGCGTCGAGGCGCCGGAGTTGCGTCGCCCCGTTGGACTTCTCGCAGACAATCACGGCCTCCGGGGTGCTCGTGAGCGCATCTACGAGAATATCGGAGTGCGTCGTGACGAAGATCTGGCTACGCGACGACGCCTCGATCAGAAGTGCCGCCACCTCCGGGATCACGTCGGGGTGCAGGCCGATCTCGGGCTCCTCAATGCAGACGACCGGCGGCGGCTCGGGATGGCAGAGCACGGCGATCAGGCAGAGATAGCGCAGGCTCCCGTCGGAGAGCCGCGTGGCCGGCACGGGATGGTGCAAGCCTTCTTCGTGGAAGAATATCTGCACCGTGCCGCTGTTTATGGTGGTGATGATATCCTCGACCGACGGGTAGAAGGCCCTCAAGCGGTCCAGTATCTGGCGCTTTACAGGGGGTTGGTTCAGCAAACCGTTTAGCACCAAACCAAGATTCGAGGCGTCCTCCAGCAGGCTGTCCTGTGGAAGGTCGGCCTGCTGCGGCAGGCGGGACGGCGTGGAGCACCCGAGATTCCACTCGCGATAGAAGCGCATGCGCTCGAATGTCTCAGCCAGATAGGTCAACTCCGGATAGGAGTCGGGATCGCGGCGCTGCGAGAGAATCGACTGCTCGGGCTTTACGTCTTCCCGGGTGAGGTGCCGAGGCTTTTCCTGGGTGAAGATGTTGAGCACCGGATGGCCTCCCTGATAGCGGTAGTAGAAATACGGCTCCTCTGTACCTGCCCTCGGTTTCTCGTTCTCGACGGCCTCGTCCCTGAGTTCGAACCGCGCCCCGGTCTCCGTGAACGATAGCCGATACCTGAGCGGCTGTCCCTTTGGGTATTCGATGGTAACGTCCACGGTTGCCGCGGCGAGTCGGGCGGCTCCCTTCCAGAGCCAATCGAGAACGCCTCCCCCTTCTCGAATCGGCGCTTGAAGATCCCGAGTAGGTGCTGCTGCGAGAAGCGACAGCACTTCGATCAAGTTCGACTTCCCGGAAGCGTTCGGCCCAATGAGAACGTTCAGCGGCTCCAGAGGAAACTCGGCGTCCCAAGAACCATAGGAGAGTATGTTGTCCAGACGGATCGTGCGAATAAACCTCGTGCCTTCCATAGTTTACTCAGATTCCTTCTCTGTAGAAACCAGACGCATTCACATGGTCTCGCGGCTCTACTTCAGTTGGTCGAATCATCTTCTCCTCCGTTCATCTTGCCGCTCGGTGCCGACATAGCGGCCGGGGGTAAGGACGTGGCCGTGCTTGCGCACCTCTTCCAGCGCCGCGCTCTTGCAGAAGCCGGGGATGTCGGCGTACTTCGGCGCCTTGGGCGCGCTCCGCCTCGAGACAGGAGTGCATCTCCTCGAAGGCGTCGGAGATGTACTTGAGGAAGATGAGGCCGAGGACGACGTGCTTGTATTCGGCGGCATGTTGCCGCGCAGGGTGTCGGCCATGCGCCAGAGTTCGGCCTCATAGCCGGTCGTGGCCCCGCCGCCACCCAGCTTTACGTCCATGTTGGAGCGCTTTTTTCCCGCTTGTCCTCGTCCCATGCGTCTTCCTTCTGGCGGCACTACCTCTTTGGTATCCAGGTGAGATGAATTCGAACGCGAGATGGACGCCGAAATCACGGTGGTGGATGTCCTGGGACGACACGTGGCCTGGCTTCGGGACACCTGGACGCAGGACCGGAGTCATTGGGCGTCTTGCCGCCTTAGGGGGACAGGCCCGCTACCAGTTGTGCATCTGGAGCAATGAGAAAACGGCGCCTTCCGCGTCCGTTGCGACGGCAAAGCGGGCGATTTTGATGTCGCGCGGTTCAACAATGACAGTGCCACCGAGCTCTTGTACGCGGGCCACCGTCGCATCGACATCGGACACCCCGAAATAGATGGACCAATGGGGGGGCACATCGCCCCAGTCTTCGCCGATCTCGATAATACCGGCGACCGGTTGGTCGCCGACTTTGAGCAGCGTGTGCGGGAAGGGCGCGTCCGGGTCGGGTTTGGCCTCCACTTGCAACACCTGCGCGTAAAATTCCCTGGCTGCTTGCAAATCGGTGGTGGTAAGTTCAAACCAGGACAGGGCGCCCGGCTCATTGGTTACGCCGGCGCCGACGTGCTTGATGGGAAACCACAGACGCAGAAACGCACCTTGCGGATCCTGGATGATGGACATCCGCCCAACGTCGAACACATCAAAGGGTTCCGCGATCACTACTCCGCCGGCAGCCCGGGCGCGTTCCGTGGTGCCTTCCAGGTCATCAACCGTAATGTACACGCTCCAATGGGCCGGGAGGTCTTCCTGCTCCGAGCCGGGATACGCCACCACTGAAGCGCAGGCAGGTATTCCTCGGTGGGTATACATGGTGTACACCATGTTCTCGTCGACCGGATTGTCTTCGCACTCCCAACCGAAGAGACCAGTGTAGAAGTCTTTGGCGCCCTGCCCGTCGTGAGACAGCAAGTCGGCCCAGGACGGGGTTCCGCTGGCATAATTTGCTACTTCAGGCATCGGTATCACTCCAAATTGCGGGACGTGTTAGGGGAATTCCAATTTGGGAATCCATTTTCAGGGTAATGTATTGTAGGAATTATAAAGGGCCCTGGGGGGTTGGTCAAGCCAGGGCCGGCGTCTTTGCCAGACCTTGTGTGATGAGGTTAGTGACGCTCGTCTTTGGCGACCAGGCCGGCGCTGCCTTTGAGGACGCTGTACACTTCGTAGAACACAGGTGGTGGGGGCAGGGCCGTCGGAGTAGTTGGCCGACAGGCAGATGAGACCGGCCGGGGTGAAAGGATGGTCAGTTCCGCAGGGGGCCACGGTTGTCGTCGTGGATGGGGACGGGCGCGGCCAATTCGATCAGATCGGGGATGTCGAAGGCTTCTAGCAGACCAAAGCAAAAGAGGGGCGCGGCATTGGCGTAGGGCACGGGCCATTCGATGAGGTGGTCGAGCGAGGCCATCAGCACGGTGGTGGTCAGGCCATTGAAGCGCTCGGGGGCCAGGGCGGCACCGATGAGACCGACGATGGGCATGAGCTGCCCCTGGGTGTGCAAATACAGGTTCTGGGTGCGGTAGCGGCGGCAGGCCCACTGGACCACGGCGAGCAATTGCCCTGCTTGCAGCCCCAAGGCGCGCTGGCCGGCGGTGGACAGCAGCATGTGATACTGCCACGAATGGGCCCATTCGCCGGTGCCGTACAGGTCTACAGCCAGGACGCGATGGCCCTGGTCCAGGGTGGTTTGTACTGCGCCCTGAGCTTGGGCGCGGCCCCCGTCGGCAATGACCAAGGCCAGTCCTTTGGGACGCGGCGGGGCGCATTCGGTGATGCCCAGGCTCCAGGTGTCGTCCAGGGTGAGGACGTGCTGGCGGATGGTGGCGCCCCGGCGGGTCAGGGCTTTGCCCACGGCGCGGATTTTCATTTGCTCGTAGGTCGGCAATTTGAGCAGGCCGTGCAATTGCCGACGCGCCTGGACCGCAGGGCGGGCGGGGCGTTGCCGACGCTGTTGGCGGATGTGCACCAGGGCTTTGTGCGCCAGGGTGAGCAGGGTGGCGTTGTCGGGCGGCAGGCCCACGGTCAATTCAGCTTCGGAGCGCAGCTCGTCCTGGTAAGGCAGGTCTTCAGGGGAGGTGCGGAGGCCGAAGTGCTGGTCGAGGAATTTGTATAGTTGGCTGCGGTTGTCGCTGGCGTAATTGTGCGTGCCCGGATCGACATTGTCGTGCAAGCCCAGCTTGTCGGCGGCGCCCAACAGGCCAAAGACGGGCTCGATGGGTTGGTAGATGGAGCGGCGGGTGCGGCGGGTCTGGAAACAGCAGTCGTCTTCGCGGTTGTAAATGAGCAGGGTGGGACGCGGGGCAAAGAGGGCCGATAGCTCGTCGAAGTCGGCTATGGTGCACAGGTCCGAGGGCACCTGCTCCAAATCGCCGATATCGTTGGTGCCGGTGGCCCGCTGCCACACGGGCGAGTGGCCGGCCACCGGCACGATGACTTTGACGCGCGGGTCCAGGGCCGACAGCAGGGCCGTCTGCCAGCCGCCGCCCGACAGGCCGGTCATGGCGACGCGCTCGGGGTCGGCGTGGGGGTGGTCGAGGAGGGCGTCGAGGCCGCGCTTCATGGCCAGGTAGAATACGGCCATGCCCGCTTGGCCGCACAGGTCGAGGTGCCCCAGGCGGTTGTGTTCGACATCGGCGCGCAATTCGGCCATGCCGATGAATTCGGTGCTGAGGGCCAGCATGCCGCGCTTGGCCAAGTTGATGCAGCGGGCCTGCTTGTAATCCATGAATTTGCCGCCGGCGTGGTGGCCGTTGGGATTGAGCACGGCCGGGACTTTGTCCTCGAGGTCGATAGGTTCGTACAAGAGGGCGGGGATCCACATGCCCGGATAGCCCTCGTAGCGCAATTTGCGGATGCGGTAGCCCCGGTCGGTTTCCAGGGTTTCAGTCCATTCGAGCCTGGCCGGCAGGTCGAGCAACCCTTTGGGATGGCCGCGGAAAAAACTGTCGAGCACCTGGTGGCGGACCTCGTCGGCGCGGCGCGCCCAATGCTCGACCGAGGTGGGTTGTTTGAAATGCGGCAGGCGGGCTTTGAAGTAGGCCTGGAGCTGTCGCTGGGGCAAAGTGCCGAGGAGTTTTCGGGCTAGGGCGCGTTGCATGGGATGGGCTCCGTTGGGGTTACAGTTCCACCACCGCCGTGACAGAGTAATGAGCGCTGGGATAGCGGGGATGGAGCGGCCCGGCGGGCCAGCCGGGACCTGGTGGAGGTAGGGCGCTAAGGCCGACAGGGTTTTTGAGATCGCCTCTATACAATACTGGCTAATGCCGCCCTTGGAAAGGAAGGGTGCGCCCTCGCCGACCGGTCGGCGGGCAAACGGCCCTCTATTCGACGGGGGAGCCGTTTGCCCGTACATTATGCCGCTACACCCTTTCGCAGCAGAAACGCCCATGGAACGAGGACAGCAGACGGCCGGTAATGGGGCAGGTACTCTCCTGCCGACCACCAACCCGGGCCTGGAGGAATTCGCCGCCCGCGCCGGCGCCCTGGAGGGACTTCACGGAAGAGCGAGTACGGATTCATGCACCAACGCCATTCGACTGTATCACTCGCGGAGGACAAGCAAGTAAAACATGAGCCCCAAACCCATTGTCATCGGCCTGGTCGGCGCCGGCTTCGCCTCTTCCTTCCACCTCGAAAACTACCGCCGCGTCCCCGGCCTCGACATCCGCGTCAAAGGCGTGACCTCCCAAAACCCCGAACGCGCCGGCGCCTTTGCGGAGAAACACCACCTCGAGCAAGCCTACGACGCGGTGGAAGATCTGCTGGCCGACCCGGAAATCACCTTGGTTGACCTGTGCGCCCCCAACTACCTGCACCACCCCCTCACCCTGCGGGCCGCCGCCGCCGGCAAAGACATCGTCTGCGAAAAACCCCTGACCGGCTGCTTCGCCGCCGGCGAGCAGACGCCCCGGCGGAAAATGTTCGAGGAGGCCCTCAAGAACGCCGACGAGATGGTGGAGGCGGTAGAGCGCAACCAGGTGAAATTCTGCTACGCCGAAAACTGGGTCTACGCCCCGAGCGTGCAAAAGGCCGACCGCATCCTGGCGCAAAGCGACAACACCATCCTGCGCATCGTCGCCGAGGAGTGCCACAGCGGCACCCACTCCCCTTATGCCAAGGAGTGGCGCTACTGCGGCGGCGGCGCCCTTTTCAACAAGGGTTGCCACCCGGTCGGCGCCGCCCTCTACCTCAAGTACAACGAAGGCCGGCGCAAATACGGCAAGCCCATCAAACCTTCGAGCGTCGTGGCCCAGGTGGCCAATTTGACCAAAGTGGAAAGTTTTGTCGCCGAGGACGAAAAGTGGATCCAGACCGGCTGGAAGGACTGCGAGGACTGGGGCTCGATGTTGCTTCAGTTCGAGGACGATTCCGTGGCCCAGCTCACCGCCGCGGACATCGTGCTCGGCGGCATCCAGAATCTTTTGACCGCGTACTCCAGCAAGGCCGTGGTCCAGTGCAACATAAACCCCAACACCGGCATGTTGACCTACGTGCCCGAAGATCGGGTGTTGGGCGACGAGTACATCCGCGAAAAGGTGGAGACCCGCGCCGGCTGGCAGCTCACCAACCCCGACGAGGACTGGATGAATGGCTTCCCCCACGAACTCCAGGACTTTTGCGAGGCCATTGCCCACGACCGCGAGCCCCAAAGCACCATGGAACTGGCGCGCGCTGTCGTCGCGGTCTGCTACGGGGCCTATGTCGCCGCCGCGACCGGCCAGCGCTTCGACCTGTCCGCATGGATGTAATTTTCGGCTCTTCTGGAGGTGCGAGACTATCCGCACCGTCTCCGGACAAGCGATAAATTATAAATTGACAAAGGAAAATCTTCGTTACATGTTATGGGCTCTATGCGTTTTATGGGCTCTATGCGTTCAACCCGTCACCATTTTGCTCGAAGGAGGTAGTAACATGAAACTACTCACCATCGCCGCATTCACCCTTGTCCTGACCCTGCAGGTCGAAGCCCAGACCCGGGAAAAAGGCCCCTGGTGGCCCTCGCAGTGGGGCCCGGAAGACCAGGCCGGCGCTTCCAACCGGATCACCGCGGCCAAGGTCTTGAAGTCGATCGAGCTGGTCGAGACCGGAAAGGTCTACGATATCGGCCAGGTCTACGAGCGCGGCATGCCCCTCTTCGGCCAGCGCACCTACTCCATGTTCATCCCCTCTTCTCCGACCGGCGGTCCCTTCGGCGAAAAAAATCAGTTGATCTACCACGATGAGTTCCTCTGTGCCGAGATCGGGCAAGTGGGCACCCAGTTCGACGGCCTAGCGCACATCGGCACCCGCATGAAAATGGCCGACGGCTCGACCCAGGACGTGTTTTACAACGGTATTCCCGTAGAGGAAATGCGCGGTGCCTACGGGGTGCAAAAACTCGGCATCGAGCACATCAAATCCTTCATCACCCGCGGGGTCCTGATCGACATCGCCGGGTACAAGGGCGTGGAAACCCTCGACAACAGCTACGAGGTCACCGTGGCCGATGTCCAGGGCGCCCTCGCCAAGCAGGGCATAGCCGAAGACAGCATCGAGGAAGGGGATGCCCTGTTCTTCAGGTATGGCTGGTCGAAGCTGTGGACCGACCCCCAGGCCTACAACACCGACCCGCCGGGGATCGGCCTGGAAGTTGGCCAGTGGGTCGTCGACAAGAAGGCCTCCATGATCGGTTCGGACCAGTGGAACTCCGAGGTCACCCCCAGCCCGGGCGAGGGCATGGCCTTCCCGGTCCACCAGCTATTGATCACCGAAAACGGGATCTTCAACCTGGAAAACATGGTCTACGACGAACTGGTCGCCGACGAGGTCTACGAGTTCCTGTTCGTCTTCACCCCGATCCGCTTCAAAGGCGGCACCGGATCGCCGGGCCGGCCCATAGCCATTCGGTAGAAACCCGATGAAGAACGCCTCGATGCCGGCAAGCTCAAAGCCGCCC
This sequence comes from Candidatus Latescibacterota bacterium, assembly GCA_965219385.1. GTDB lineage: Bacteria > Latescibacterota > UBA2968 > UBA8231 > UBA8231 > CBDCNM01. The sequence goes on from CBDCNM010000002.1 coordinate 2,033,235, forward strand.
GCCGGGCCAACAAGCCGGCGGGCGGGTCAACCTACAGTTCCATATTCGATGCGGAAGGCTACAAGCAGCAGATTGAGGCCGGTTTCCGCCTCTTCCTGGCCGGGCGGCGACGAACCCTTCCTGGCTTCGGCCTGCCGCCTCATCCTCGACAAGCTCTCTTCCGTGCGGGATTGAAGCCAGGAGACGACTGGTGATTCAAACCACTTCCCGCACCTGCAAGGGCCGGCGCAAGACCTCGTACCAGTCCAGCGCCTGCTGGTGCCCCCCTCTTTCCGCAATATTGTAGCACAGATAAGCGCAGGTCTCGCCCACTGTGGAGCCGGGCTGAATCGCCAGCTCTTTCCCCACGTGGAACACATCCCGGGCCCAGATCTGGTTGCCATAGGCCGTGGTCCCCATGGACAAATGTTTGGGATCGTAGGCCCCGGGAAAGCCGCGTGCATCGTAAGCCAGCCGCAAAGAGACAAAAGCCTCCTTCGTCTCCTGGTTGAAAAAACCCACCAGGGCCGGATGCTGCTCGAATGACACCCCTTCCGCGGCCGGGATTTCCCTTGTTTCACCCCCTTCCATGATGATCAGGGAGTGGCTAAAGGCCTGGCGGAAGAGCCACTCGTCGTTGCGCACCACCAGGATGTCCGCCTCCTCTTTCACATCCAGCCGGGACTCCATGACAAAGTAGGGCAATCCCTTGTAAAAGGTGTAGGTCACATCCAGGCGCACCGCTTCCTGGGGCCGCGCCGGATGGGTTGGGCACACAGGATACCCCCAGCGCCTGACCTGGGTGCACAGCGCCCCCTTCACCACGCTGTAGTTGGGCGCCTGGGGCCAGTTGGTCATGCGGTAGCGCAGCTGGTTGCGGAAGTCCGGATTCCAGTGGATACAATCATCTTCCCCGTGCCAGGCAATATCCAGCTTGCTCAGGGGGTCATTCCCCCCATCTATGCTATTGATCGGGCTCGGGTCCTCCCAGCCCAGCTGGGTGCGGCCCCACTGCATGAACTCCAGGTTGCGCAAATGCCCCATGGAGGGAGAGAGCCGCGCCCGGTACGTGCTGTTCTCGATCTGCAGAGCATACCCCTCTCCCCGGGTTATCAGATCGGTCGGATAGAAGGGGGGCCAGCAGGCCGGAGCAGGATTGCCGTGCAGCAGGAGATAGGTCTTTTCCTCCCTTGCTTCTACATCCGCCAGAAAGACGATCCCGCCCTTCTTTGTCGTCCCTTCGACCCCTTCGCCATAGACCTGGCAGGGGATTTCCTCGGCCGACTCCTCGTCCACCAGGCGGATTTCCCTGGCCATATCGCGCACCTGGTCGGTTGCAAAGGAGGCTTCGAGGTGAACCGGCTCACCCCGCCGGGCAATACCGTCCTTCTCCTCCACCTTGAAGCGCTTGAAAAAACGCCACCCGCCCCACCAGGCGCGAAACCTGTCCCTGGGCAGGTCGGCCACTTCCAGGGAATCTTTTCCCAGAGATAATTGCCGACGCTCGAAGGTGCGCTGATCCACCGGTTCGGCATTCGCATCCGCCTTTTCCTGGGCCCGCACATGCATCCTCCCCTCGAGCGGATCGTCCTTTGCAAAACCCAGGGCCTCGCGGGCCTCCTCGGACAACCGGTCCGGGGTCCACTCCACCTCCCACAGACACTCCACCCTGACCTGGCCCACCCCCTCCATCCGCAGCACGTGCTGGCGGATCGGCGAGGCCGCAGCATCGACGTAGAGCCGTCCCCGGTTGAACATGATGATGGCGATGTCCACATCCGTGCCGCTGACCTCGACCTGGTAGATCAACCCCACGTCCACCACGCTCAACGGCACCCCGAACGCCGGGTCCTTGAGCTCTTTCAGGTGATTCCAGACCGCCTCTTCGCTTATCATAGTCAAGCCTCCTTGTGTCGGTATCCGGAAAAGTAGACCTTCGCCACCGCTCACACAAGCACGGCTGCTTCCGTCACCCTTGCGCCAGGCTTTTTTCGGCCAGACCTTGTCTGCGTCCAAAAATTGAATTATCGTTTCCCCTGTCTATCGCAACCCCACAACAGTGACAACCATGACCAACCCCGCAAAAGAAAAAATCCGCTGGGGCATCCTCAGCACCGCCAACATCGCCACCAAAGTGGCGCGCGGCATCGACCTGGCGGAAAACGCCGAACTGATCGCCATTGCCAGCCGCGACCAGGAACGCGCCTCCTCCTGGGCCGCCGAACACGGCCCGGAACGCGCCTATGGAAGCTATGAGGCCCTCCTCGAAGACCCGGAAATAGACGCCGTGTACATCCCCCTCCCCCCATCCATGCACCGGGAATGGACCATCAAAGCAGCACAACACTCCAAACACATCCTGTGCGAAAAACCCCTGGCCGTCAGCGCTGCACAAGCCCGCGAAATGGCCGCGGTCTGCAAGGAGAACAAGGTGCAGCTGATGGACGGAGTCATGTGGGTGCACCACGAACGCACCGAGGAGATGAAAAACCTCCTCGGCGCCGGCAGCCTCGGCGACCTGCGGCGGGTCACCTCTGCGTTTTCGTTCAACGGCAATCTGCAGGGCACGGACAATATCCGGGTGCAAAAGCAACTCGGCGCCGGCAGCCTGGGGGATCTGGGCTACTACTGCGTCCGCGCCAGCCTCTGGGCCTTCGACGAGATGCCGACCAGGGTCTACGCCACGGCCCGCTTTTACAACGAGGTGGTTTTCAACCTGTCGGGCCTGCTCTGGTTCACAGAGGAGCGCCTGGCCGCCTTCGACTGTGGTTTCGATACCGTCAGCCGCAAGTGGCTCGAAGTAGCCGGCACCACGGCCTCGCTGGTCTGCGACGATTTCGTCGTTCCCCACCTCGAAGCACTGGCGCGCTACTGGATCCACGGCAGTGGCGGTAAGGCCGACTCCAGCCACTCGGTCCAGGCCTGCATCCAGGAAGTGCGCATGATCGAACGCTTCTCGGACATGGTGCGCTCCGGAGAGCTGGAGGAAGACTGGCCCAGCGCGGCGCTCGCTACCATGCAGGTGTGCGATGCCCTGCTCGAATCCGCCCAGCAGGACAAAATAACACAACTCTCAACACCCTGAGGAAGACATGGCCATGTCCGCAGCCAACCAGACCTCTCCCCAACCCCTCATCTTCGAACAAAGCCGCGTGGGCTACGTGGATATCGACGCAATTGACCTGCCCCGGAACAACACCGAAGGCAAGCCCGTAATCAACCCCACCCCGGAACAAAAGTACCTCTTCGACACCCAGGGCTGGTTGCTGGTGCCGGGGCTGCTGAGCAAGGCTGAAGTCGAGGAGATGCGGGCCTTCTGCTACCGTTTGCAGCGGGAACCCGAATCCCTGCCCGAGCCCCAGCGCTCCCCCATCGCCGGCCCTTTGGAGCGACTCACCGACCATCCCTTCATCGTCGGCTTCATGAACGAGTTCCTGGCCCATCCCGACCTTTCCAGCCAGGACTGCTACGGCTTCCGCATGGAATCCAGTTCCCTGTGCATCCGCCCGGCCGGCGAAGGAGCATTCGCACCGCACAACGGCAATGGAATTTTGCGCCTGCCCGGCGATGGGCACAACTACCGCTGCATCCCCGGCAAGGCCCGCAGCAGCCTGACCTGCGTGGTCTGGGAGTTGAACCAGATCGACGGCGGGGGCGGTACCCTGCTCCTCAGCGGCAGCCACAAGGCCGCCTTCCCCCTGCCCGAATCCGCCCAAGACCCCGACTCGTCCCTGTGGACCCGGTACGAGTGCCCGGCCGGTTCCCTGCTCATCTTCGCCGAAAGTACCACCCACTCGGCCTCGCCCTGGGCCAGCGCGGAGCAAGATAGGGTCGCCATCTTCAGCCGCTACAACTACGTGGACAGCAAGTGGCACAAGTGGCAGCCCCATCCCGATCTGCTCGAATCCTTGCCGCCCAAGCGCCGCACCCTCTTCCGGCCCGTCCACGTCGAAGCCAACCTGGTTGATCCGGTCTGAAAGGAGAGCCTGCCGTGGAATGCTGGATTTTCGCCCACATCCCCATCGAAAACTGGATCGACCGCTGGATATCCAACTACAGGACCATCTTCGACGCCTGGGAGGACGGCGGGGTGCGCGGCCTGGTGGTGGGCCGCCTGCGGATTGTGCGGGAAGACGGCTCCTATGCCCGCGCCTTTGCCCCCGATCCCAGGGTCTACAAAGCCTTAGGGGTGAGCCCGCCCGAGGATGGACCCGTCGATCCGAAAAAGGAAAAGAAGCTGCGCGAAATCCTCGACAACGCCGCCGCGCGCGGCTGGCCTATCACCACCTTCGACGCGCCCGGCGGCGGCTCCCGCCCCCCGGAGGAAGACCCCTACGGCGAGTTCCGCTTTGCCGCTGCGGTCCAGGACCTGGCCCGGGCTTTTCCCCAGGTGAACGGCGTCATCGTGGACGGCCCCCGGGAGCAGCACTACGAACTGGCCTGGCACCACGGCAGCGAACTGTTCCAGACCCGCGTCAAAGACGGTTTTGAGCACCTGGGATACGATCTCGACCGCCTGGAGCGCGGCATTGCCCATCTGCGCCAGCGCTTCCACCACCTCACCCCCGATATGGTGCGCTACCACGCTCCGGGCGGATTGCTGGCCGGCCTCATCCTCTTCGACGTCAACGAGGACGCTCTCTACTGGCTGCGCGCCCGCCAGGAAGTGGGTCTGGGCATGGCCGCCAGTTTGCGCCAGGCCATTGACCGGGTGGATCGCAAAATGGAGCTGGGCCTCATCCCGCGCATCACCGCCTTTTCTTCGCTCACCGGCCAGAACTACCAGCAGATGGCGCCCCACCTCGACTACATCTTCCCCAAGCACTACTACTGGCACCGCGGCTTCGACGGCCTGTACGGCACCGTGCAACGCTGGGTCCAGAAGTTTGTGGAGTGGAACCCTTCCCTGACGGAAGAAGACGGCTTTGCCCTGGTCAAGTCCCTGTTCGGGCTGGAATTGCCGGGCATTCACTCCTTGCTGGATATGGAGATGGGGTTTCCGGACGAGTTCTTCTCCGAGGTGGTCCACAACCAGACCCGGCGCGCCCTGGACGCGGTCGGGGACGACGACAAGGTCATCTTCTGGGTGTCGGCCTCATCCCGCCGGCCCCACGATGGTGATGCCATGCCGGCCCGCGATCTGCACGGCATCCTGCAGGCCACCAAAGACGCCGGCGGCAAACGCTTCCTCTTCCACCCGGAGCCCGACATCAATGCGCCCGCCTGGCACGTGATTTCCCGCGTGTGCGGCAATCCCTGGAACGAGGCTACAAGCCCCTACTGGCCGGCGGATACCTGGCGGGAAGACATCGAGGGCTACGGGACTTTTCGCTCGGCGCAAAGTAAAAAATGACCACATAAATCCTTTCAAGGAGACCTATCATGAATTGCTGGATTTTCGTCTTCAACCCGCTCGAACGCTACATGGCCGATTACAAACACATCTTCGACGCCTGGGAGGACGGCGGGGTGCGCGGCATTGTGGTGGGCCGGATGTTCTTCACGCAGGACGACGGCACCCAGGTCCCGGCCTTTGCCCAGGATCCCAAGGCCTATGAGGCTCTGGGCCTGGAGCCGCCTGAGGAACAACCCCGCGCTCCAGAAAAGGAAAAGGCCCTCGGCGCCATGCTGGACGACGCTGCCGGACGTGGATGGCCCATCATGGTCTTCAATAGTGGCACCACGGCCCACGTGCAGAGCCTGGTCAACACCTACCCCCAGGTCGACGGCGTCATCGTGGACGGCCCCGGCGAAAACCACTACGAATTGGCCTGGCACCACGGCGGCGAGTTGTTCCAGATCCGCGCTGGCGAGCACGAGCAATTCTCCAGCCTGGGTTTTGAGCTCGACCGTCTGGAGCGCGGCATCGCCCATCTGCGCCAGCGCTTCCACCACCTCACCCCCGATATGGTGCGCTACCACGCCCCGGGCGGCATGCTGGCCGGCCTCATCCTTTTCGACATCGATGAAGACGCCCTCTACTGGCTGCGCGCCCGCCAGGAAAAATCCCTCAAATCCTGGCAACAGGCCCGCGCCGATCTCGACGAGGTGGATCGCTACGTGAAACTGGGCGGCATCCCGCGCATCACCTCCTTTTCTTCGCTCACCGGCCAGAACTACCAGCAGATGCCGCCCTATTTCGACTATATCTTCCCCAAGCACTACTACTGGCACCGCGGCTTCGACGGCCTGTACGGCACCGTGCAGCGCTGGGTCCAGAAATTCATCGAGTGGAACCCCTCCCTGAGCGAAGAAGACAGCTTCGCCCTGGTCCAGTCCCTGTTCGGCCTCGAACTGCCAGGGGTGCGCTCGCTTTACGACCTGGAGATGGGGTTTCCGGACGAGTTTTTCTCCGAGTTGGTCTACAGCGAGACCCGGCGCGCCCTGGATGCCATCCAGGACGACGACAAGGTTATCTTCTGGGTGTCCACCGGACGCAGCCCCCACGCCGGCGATTCCATGACCGCCCGCGATCTGCAGGGCATCCTGCAGGCTACCAAAGACGCCGGCGGCAAACGCTTCCTCTTCCACCCGGACCCGAACCCGGGCGCGCCCGAGTGGAGCGTGATCACCCGGATATGCGGCAAACAGTGGAGCCAATCACGGGATGGCTACTGGCCTTCCGACACCCCCAAACCCGACGAGTATCTCAGAGACGGCTGATTGTCACAGAGGATAGGGCTCCTTCAGGCAGGACGTATTCTATTCCCGGACCACATTTCCACCCGAATTCCGCTGCCGACCATGACACCACTGAGAAAAATCCACCCTGCTGCCGAAGAGGCCCACAGCGCTCTGTGTCGGGACGGAATAAGCCGGCGCGAGTTCGTGCGCCTGGCCACCCTGCTCGGCGTCTCCGCGGCTGCCGCGCACACTCTGGCCGCATGCGGCGGCGAGGAGCCCGCCCGCCGGCCGGCCCCCTCGTCCGCCCTCAAGCGCGGCGGCACCATGAAGATCGGCTCCGCGGTCCAGCGCCTCGACCACCCCGCCCGTCTCTCCTGGGTGGAAGGCGCCAACCAGCTGCGCCAGGTGGCCGAGTACCTGACCGAAACCGGGTCCGACAACATCACCCGGCCCTGGCTCCTGGAGCGCTGGGAGGCCGACCAGGAGGTCAAAACCTGGACCTTGTACCTGCGCCGGGGCATCCGCTTCAACAACGGCGACGAGCTGCAGGCCGACGATGTAATCTTCAACCTCAATCAATGGCTCGATCCCGCTACCGGATCTTCTGTGCTGGGGCTGATGTCCTACCTCGACCGCAACAACATCGAGAAGGTGGACGACTACACCATCCGCCTGCACCTGAACCAGCCGCAGATCGCCGTGCCCGAGCACCTCTTCCACTATCCGGCGCTGATTCTTCACCGCGGCTTTGAAGGGGACTTCCTCAAGCAACCCGTCGGCACCGGTCCATTTGAGCTGGTCGAATACACCGAGACCGAACGGGTCATCCTGCAGCGGCGTACAGAGTACTGGAAGTTGGGTGCCGACGGCCAGCCCTTGCCCTACCTCGACCGGCTCATCTACCTGGACCTGGAGCCGGACGCCCGCGTCGCCGCCATGCAGTCCGGCCAGATCGACTCCATCTACCAGCCGCGCCCCTCCGACTGGCAGGCCCTCAAAGACATGCCCGGCCTCCAGGTCCGTCCCGTGAGCACGGCCCAGGCCTTTGTGGTGCGCATGCGGGTGGACCTGCCGCCGTGGAACGACGTGCGGGTGCGCACTGCCCTCAAGCTGTGCCAGGACCGCGAAAAGATCCTGCGCCTCGCTTATTTCGGCCAGGGCGACCTGGGCCCGGACGCCCACGTGGCCCCGGTCCACCCGTCCTACTGCGAAAAGGACCTGCCCGGGTACGACCCCCAAAAAGCCCGGCTCCTGCTGACGGAAGCCGGTCACCCGGAAGGTCTCAAGGTGAAACTCTCCACCAAAAACGACATGGCCGAGCCGGAAATCGCCCAGGCCCTCAAGGAAATGGCCGCGCCCGGCGGCTTCGACATCCAGCTGGATATCGTCGAGCCCTCCAACTACTGGGAGCGCTGGACCGAGGTGGACCTGGGGATTACCGCCTGGACCCACCGGCCGCTGGGCACCATGGTCCTGGCCCTGGCCTACACCGCCGACAAAGACGGCACGCCCGTGCCCTGGAACGAAACCCGCTGGGTCAACGCCGAATTCGACCGGCTCTTGCGCCAGGCCGAGCGCACCCTCGACGTGGAGGCGCGCCGCCAGGTCATGTGCCGCATCGAAGACATCATGCAGGAGCGCGGCCCCATCGGCATCCCCTTCTGGCGTCGGGTCTGGAACATCACCCGCTCGGAGTTCGAGAACATCAGGGCGCACCCGACCAGCTACGACCTGTTCTGCGACGTCTGGAAAAACACCTGATAGGAAGGCTTCATGCCGGGTTTTGTGCTGCGCAATCTGGTGTCGATGCTGGGGACCATGGCGCTGGTCTCGCTGGCGCTCTTCGCGCTCCTCGAAGCGGGCAGCGGCGACGTCACCAAGAAGATCCTCGGCGCCTTTGCCACTCCCGAGCAAAGGGTCTCGTACCGGGCCCAGCTCGGCCTCGATCAGCCCCTGTGGCTGCGCTACGCGACCTGGCTGGCCGGCAACGACTGGTGGGTCCAGGACCGCGTCGGCCGGCCTTTGCGCCGGGTTTTAAATCCGCACACCCACGAGCCCGAGTGGTGGGCCGACGACGAGGGCCATCTGACCCGCTGGAAGATGGAAGAGGGGCGACTGATCGCCCTGCGTCGCCGGCCCGACGGCTCGACCCGGACGGATAGCGCCGACCACCTGTGGCGGCAGGGTGCGGATAACTCGCAGTTCTTCTGGGGGGTCGATCTCCACAACCGCGCCGTCAGGTGGGTGCGCGGCACCGGCGCCCAAACCTGGGTCCTGACCCCGGCCGGCTTCCGCCTAGAAGGCGACGGTCCCCAGGACTACATCCCCCTGCAAAAGGGCTTGCTGCGCGGCGACCCCGGACAATCCCTGCGCACCGGCCGCCCGGTCGAGGCGACCCTCTTTCCGCGCCTGCGCAACACCGCTATCCTGGCGGGCCTGGCCTTTGTCTCGATCATGCCGCTGGCCCTCTTGCTGGGCGTGGTCGCCGGCATCCTCGCCGGCCGTCTGCCCGACCGGATCCTGTCCATCGGCAGCCTGATCGCCACGGCCACCCCGGAATTCGTCACCGGGATTTTCCTGATTCTCATCTTCGGCATCTGGCTCCAGGCCCTGCCGGCAGTCTCGGTCTTCCTGGACAAGGACGCGGTCTTCCAGGATCCCCGGCTGCTGGTGCTGCCCGTGCTCACCCTCACCGCCGTCGAGCTGGGGTACATCATCCGCATGACCCGCTCCAGCATGATCCAGGTGATGCAGAGCCCCTATATCCGCACCGCCATCCTCAAAGGCCTGCCCCTGCGGCGCGTGGTCCTGCGCCACGCCCTGCGCCACGCCCTGATCGCTCCCATCACGGCGATCATGCTGCACGTCAACTGGCTGATCGGCGGGCTGGTGGTGGTCGAAGCGGTCTTCGGCTATCCGGGGTTGGGCCTGTACATCTACGACTCGGCCCTGTTCGGGGATTTCAACGCGGTCGAGGCCGCGGCCATGCTCCTGGTCGGCATTGCGGTCCTCACCCGCCTGATCGGCGATCTGGCCTACACCTATTTAAATCCGCGCATCCGCTTTGCCTAACCCCTTTTGCCAGGAGGTCGCCCATTTCGGCCCCACTGCCCGCCATGGCCTCTGAACCACGCCGTTCCAAACCGCGCCGCTACTGGAGCCGGGTTGCGATCATCTTCGCCTCCAGGATAGGCGCCGTGGGACTCTGTGTGGTGTTGTTCTGGTTCGGAGTGGGGCTTGTATCGCTCCTGTGGACCCCCTACCAGCCCACGGCCACGGATTTCGCGCAAAATGCGCCGCCCAGCCTGCAACACCCCCTGGGCACCGATCACCTGGGCCGCGACCTGCTCTCGCGCCTCATGGCCGGCACCCAGGGGGTCCTCATCAAGACCCGTCTCCCCGGTGGTCTGCCCCTGCCGGGCGGGGTGGCCCTGTGGGGGGTGTTCGGCTCCCTGGCCCTGGGCACCTTCCTGGGCCTCAACGCCGGGTACCGGCACAGCTGGACCGACCAGCTCATCATGCAGGTCCTGGACGCCCTCATCGCCTTTCCCCGCATCGTGCTCTACCTGATCGTCATCGCCGCCCTGGGCCAGGGCGATCCCGTGGTCGTCCTGGCCATCACCGTGACCGGGGTTCCGGGCGTGGCCCGGCTGGTGCGCGGCATGACCCTGGACATCAAAAACCGCGATTACATCCAGGCCGCCCGCACCCGTGGCGAGAGCGCCTGGTACATCATGTTCCACGAGATCCTGCCCAATGTCCGCGGCCCCCTCATCGTGGACGCCACCCTCAGGGTCGGGTACGCCATCTTCACCATCGGCGCCCTGGGCTTCCTGGGCATTGGCCTGCCCCCGCCCGACCCGGACTGGGGCAGCATGGTAAACGAGGCGCGTCGTTTTATTTTTTTTAATCCTCTGGCCGTCTTGTGGCCGGCCGCGGCCATCTCCTCCCTGGTGGTGGGCCTGAACCTCTGCGCCGATGGCTTGCAGGAAGAGTCGTCGCGCTTTCAGTAGTAGTAGTGAGGTTGCTGGTATGTCCGACCCTGCAGCTACCGTCCTCCAGGTCGAAAACCTCGCCGTCGCCTACAAGGTCCACGGCGGCGAAGTAGAGGCCGTATCCGCTGTCTCTTTTGCGATCGGCCGGGGGGAAAGCTTTGGCCTGGTCGGCGAGTCGGGGTGCGGCAAGAGCACCGTGGCCTGGGCCATCGTCAACTTCCTGGGGGCCAACGGCTACATCGCGCAGGGCAGCATCCGCTTCCTGGGAGAGGAACTGGTGGGCGTCACCGGTCGCGCCCTGAACCGGCTGCGCGGCGACCAGATCGCCATGGTCTACCAGAACCCCACGCAGGCCCTGAACCCTTCCCTGCGCGTGGAGGACCAGCTCAAAGAAACCCTCCAGGTGCACCAGGACATGAGCGACCAACAGGCCCGGGAGCGCTGCCTGGAGATGCTGGACCGGGTCCACATGCCCGATCCTGCCCTAGTGCTGCGCCGTTATCCCCATCAGCTCTCGGGCGGACAGCAGCAGCGCGTAGTGATCGCCATGGCCCTGCTGAACAATCCGGCCCTGCTGATCATGGACGAACCCACCACCGCCCTGGACGTGACCATGGAAGCCGCGGTCCTCGACCTGATCGGAGAACTGCGGCGCGAATCCGACACCGCCCTTTTATTCATCAGCCACAACCTGGGGATCGTCGCCCGGGTCTGCGATCAGGTAGGGGTCATGTACGCCGGCGAGCTGGTGGAACGGGCCGCCGTGCGCCCGCTCTTCAAGCAGCCGCGCCATCCCTATACCCAGGACCTGCTGCGCTGTATTCCGCAGGTGGGGGACAGTAAGTCCAGCAAGCCGCTCTATCCCATCCCCGGCCAGGTGCCGCCTCCCGACCGGCGGCCCTCCGGCTGCCACTTTGCCCCGCGCTGCGCCCATGCCCGGGAGCGCTGCCGGTCCGAGCACCCCATCCTGCGTCCACTAGGGGATCAATGGGTGAACTGCCACTTTGCCGAAGAGATCGACCCGGCCGCCTGGGAACCTCCCACAGAATCGCTCCCCGCTCCCCCTCCTGCAGCAAAACGCGGCGAGACCACGCCCCTTTTGGTCGAAGATCTCGAAACCCGCTACCCACACCGCAGCGGTTCCCTCAAAGAAATGCTGGGGCTGGAGGAAAAAAACTACCTGCGCGCGGTCAACGGGGTGAGCTTCGCGTTGCCCCAGGGCAGGAGCCTGGGCATCGTCGGAGAATCGGGCTGCGGTAAAAGCACCCTGGTCAAGACCCTCATCGGGCTGGAGCCCAGCGCCGGCGGCCGGGCCGGTTTCATGGGATTCGATCTGACCACAGACCTGGCCCGGCGCGATGTCGAGTTGCTGCGCGAACTCCAGATGGTCTTCCAGGATCCGGACTCCACCCTCAACCCCGCCTACGCCGTGGGCCACCAGATCGCCCGCGTCCTGCGCCGCTTCGGCACCCTTCCCGGGGACCAGGTGTACGGCGAAACCATCGAACTGTTGAAGGCCGTGCGGCTGGACGAAGGTTATTATCACCGCTACCCACGCCAGCTGAGCGGCGGCGAAAAGCAACGGGTCGGAATTGCCCGGGCCTTTGCCAGCCACCCCGATCTGGTGCTGTGCGACGAACCCGTGAGCGCCCTCGACGTCTCGGTCCAGGCCGCCATTCTCAATTTGCTGCTGGAGATTCAGCACCAGCACAACACCACCGTGATCTTCATCGCCCACAACCTGGCCGTGGTGCGATTCTTCTCCGACTACGTGGCGGTTATGTACCTGGGACAGATCGTGGAAATCGGTACGGCCGCAGCCGTCTATGCGCCGCCCTACCACCCCTATACAGAGGCCCTGCTCGCAGCCGCCCCGATCCCCGACCCCGACGCGCAACAACCCCGGATCCGCCTGGAGGGCAACGTCCCCAGCGCCCTCGACCCACCCGGTGGATGCCCATTCCACCCCCGCTGCCCGCGCCGCCAGCTATTGCCCGACGACGGCGCCCTCTGCGCCACCGACGCCCCGCCCTGGCGCACCACCGCAGAGGGGCACCGCATTTTCTGCCATCTGCCGCTGGAGGACCTGGCCGCTCTGGGGCCGGTGGTCAATGCGAAAGGTTGAGCCTTCAGTGCTGCTTTTTTCAGCTTGACGCAGGAAGGGGTTTCTGGATTTTGGCCAAGAACTCACCGGCTCTCCTTGGGGGGGAAACCATGCTCTTCCCCGTAGCGCGGCAGCCAGTAGTCGAACCAGATGGCTTCGCAGCGCGGGTTGCAAAAGCTCAGAGACTGGCCACCGTATTCGACGCGCCAGAACTGCTTCACCATCATCTTGCCGCACAAATCGCAGCGGTGGATCTGCGTCGCGTACAAAGCCTCGGAAATAGGTTCCCACTGACCCATCACTCCTCCTTTTGCTGGCGCAATTTGTTGGTCGCGTCTTCGTCGACGCGCCAGTCTCCATCCTCCTCCCGGGCCAGGACCACACGGTACACCTGGCAAGCCTCTTGCGGGGAGACAAACCCCTCGCGCACATCCTCCAGGACCAGCGGGGGCTCGCGCTCCTCGGGCAACCCGTAGCCCCCACCGCCCGGACTGGCGATTGTGATCTGGTCGCCCTGCCGGACCTGGATATCCGCGAACTTGTTGGGCGATACCGTGCCGTAGACCTCGGCGAAGGTGCGCCACTGATCGTCGCCCTTTTTGCAGATGCGGATGGTGCCGCTGGCCCCCTCTTTTCCTCCGAAAAGGCCCCAGGCCCTCATTTCATGGCGGTCCATGAAGCTGGAAACCGTGATCTCCGGGGCCAGGACCTCGAGCACCCGGAAGCTGCCGCACCCGCCCCGGTGGCGCCCGTGTCCGCCCGTGTCCGCGGCGATCCGATAGGTCTTGACCTGCCAGGGATAGCGGGTCTCAAAGACCTCCACCGGGGTGTTGCGGCAGTTGCCGTTGATGGGACACTGGGTGTGGTTCCCATCGCTGGTCGCCTTGCCGCCCCAGCCGCAGCCTTCGAAATGGTAATTGGCGTAGAGCTGGCCGGTGTGCGGATGGCGGCCGCCAAAGAGGAAATTGGAGGCGCTGCCACCGCTGGCCGCGGCCACGCGCTCGGGCATGGCCTGCGCCAGGCAGCCGAAGAGGACGTCCACGATGCGCTCGTGGATCTCGGAGTTGCCGCCCACGCTGGGCCCGGGGTGCTCGACATTGACCACACTGCCCGGCGGCACGATCATCTGAATGGGACGGTAGCACCCCGAGTTGCGCGGGATGGTCTGATCGGTGATGTTGAGCATGGCGTTGAAGGTGGCCGAGGCGGTCACCCCGTAGGTGCAGTTGCACGGCCCCTGGGCCTGGGGACTGGACCCAGTGTAGTCGAAGATGACCTCCTGGTCGCGCACGATGATGGTGCACTTGATCCGATAGCGCTGGTCGGGCACGACCCCGTCGTTCTCGACCCAGTCCTCGAAGCTGTACTCGCCGTTGGGCACCTGGCCGATCTGCGCCCGCATCCGCCTTTCCGAGTAATCCATGAGCTGCTTGCCAGCGCCGAGGACCTGGTCGAAGCCATAGCGCTCGAGCAGCTGGTGCAGCCGGCGCTCGGCCACATTGAGCGAGCCGATCATGGCGTGAAAGTCGCCCCAGGAGGTGCGGGGGGTGCGGTGATTGGCCAGGATGACCTTCCACAGATCCTCGACGTATTCCTCCTCCTGGACGATCTTGATGGGCGGCAGTCTCAGGCCCTCCTGGTAGACCTCCTTGGCATCGGCGGCAAACCCGCCTATGGCCTTGCCGCCGATCTCGGTGATGTGGGCGATATTGCCGATAAAGCCGTAAAGCTCGCCCTCGTAGTACACCCCCTTGATCACGGTGTGCTCGGGCATGTGGCAGCCGGCGCGGTAGGGATCGTTGTGCATCACCACATCGCCGGGCTTGAAGTTTTCCAGGCCCACTTCGGCAATGGTCCACTGCATGGTGTAGAGAATGGCTCCGATCTGCGCCGGACAGAACTCGGCGTAGCCCACCATCTCTCCGTCGCGGTCGAAGATCACACAGGAAAAATCCAGGCCCTCGTTGAAAATGGAGGAATAGGAGGTCTTCATCATGGCCAATCCCATCTCCCTACAGGTGTTGACCAGGTAATTGTTGATGATGGTCAGGGTGACGCTGTCCAGTGCCTGGTCCCTTGCCATACCCCTCAAGCCTCCATTAATTCGAGGATTAGATTGGCGTGCTCGTCGACTCCTAGCTCCACCCCCGAGGGCACAAAGGTGGTAGAGTCGCTCTCTTCGACCACCAGCGGACCGCTCAAGGGCCCTGGAACCGGAAGTTGCTCCCGCCGGTATATGGGCATCTGCACGGCGTCGGCAGCAGACTCGCATACCAGACGTCGCTCCATCGGCTCGCCCTCCCGGCCGGCCAATCCCAGTTCGATCCGCGGCCTCTGCCCGACTTCGGCAATGGAGACCTTGAGGTGCACCAGCTCAATGGTCTCGTCCTCGAAGTGGTAGCCGTAGAACCGGTGGTGAAGCTGGTGGAAGCGCTCCAGGGCACCCTGCAGGCCGTGCTGGGGATGGTACTCGACGTCCTGCTCGTAGTTTTGCTGATAGTACCTCATGCTGATGGAAAGACTTTCCCGCGCATCGCCCCGCAGCCCCTCGCGCTCGATCTCCTCCCGGGCCTCCTCCAGAATCGCCGCGTAGCGGGCTTGCAGGGTATGATCCGCTACATCCCTGTCGCGCGCCGCAAAGGTATGGATCTTTTCCACTCGCAGATCGGAGATGGCCGCGCCGAAGGCCGAACACAGACCCGGGTGGGACGGCACCACGACGGTCTGGATGCCCAGTTTGCGGGCAATGGACACGGCGTGGAGGGGTCCGGCCCCGCCAAAAGCTACCAGCGCGAAGTCGCGCGGATCGATACCCCGCTCAATGGTGAGCAGGCGAATCGCATTGGTCATGTTCTCATCGGCGATCTCGACCATGGCCATGGCTGCCGCTCGAGGGGTGACCCCCATGCGGCCGGCCAGTGAAGCCATGGCCTGTGCCGCCAATTCGGGATAAAGCGCCAGTTCACCCCCCAGAAAAAAGGCGGGATTCAAACGTCCCAGTATTAAATTGGCGTCCGTCACCGTGGCCTCTCCCCCCCCTGCTCCGTAGCAGGCCGGTCCCGGCACGGCTCCGGCGCTTTGCGGGCCGACATTGAGCATGCCGCCTTTGTCGATCCAGGCGATGGAGCCACCCCCGGCCCCCAGGGTCCGCACCTCGGTGATGGGAATGGCCACGGGCAGCCCCCACTCGATCTCGAATTCGGTGGTGAACTGTTGTTCCCCTTCGACCACCAGCCCCACATCGCAACTGGTGCCCCCCATATCCAGGGTGATGGCGTTGGAGAATCCCGCCGTTTGCGCAAAGTGCCGGCCCCCGACAATGCCGCCGGCCAGTCCGGAGAGCAGGATATCCACCGGCCGCCGGGGGGCGTGGTCCAGCAGGGTGGTCCCGCCATCCGATTTGAGGAAGCAACACGGGCCGGACACGCCCCTGGTTTCCAGAGCCGCGGCGATATCGCGGCAGTAGTCCTGGATGAGCGGTTTTACGTAGGCATCGGCCAGGACCGTACTGGAACGCTCGTACTCGCGCCAGATGGGCGCGATCCGGTGGGACAGAGAAACCGGGATATGCGGAAATGCTTCCTCTATAAACCTGCCAAGTTCCAGCTCGTGGGCTGGATTGATGTACGAGAACAGAAGGCACACGGCAAGGGCGTCTACGGCCTGGCTGCGCAGCAGATCCTCGATCCCGGCCCCCAGTTCTGCAAGGGCCTCCGGCCCCAGCGGCACCACGACCTCTCCCTGCGCACTGATCCGCTCTTTCACGCCCAGGCAGTGGCGCCGCTTCACCAGGGGCTGCGGCTTGAGCCACTGCAAATCGTACTCGCTCTTGCGGTTGGTGCGCTGGATGAACGGAATGTCCTCGAAGCCGGCCGTGGTGACAAAGGCGATTTGGGCCCCCTGGCGCTGGATCAGGGCATTGGTCGCAACCGTGGTACCGTGCACGATCCGCTCGATATCGGCAAAAGACAGGGATGCCTGCTCCAGCACCCGCATAAAGGCGCGCATGGGCGCATCGGGGGTGGAGGGATGTTTGGCGATCTCTACGGAACCGTCCTCTGCAAGGGCGACCAGATCCGTAAAGGTGCCTCCAGTATCAATCCCTACATCAACCGACATGCTGGTATCCTTCCCGACTCGCAACTCGATCCACGCCCTCACACATTATTCGTACGGCCCCACCTCAACCATCCGGTACCCCCCCTCGAAGCCCTGCCTGGTCACGTACTGGAAGCGGTCCGGGGCGAATTCGCCCGCGTGTGGAAAGTGCACGTGGCCGCAGAAAATCCCGGCCAGGTTGTCGAACTCCCCTCCAGTCAGCAAGGCGTGGCACGCCCGGGTGCTCTCGTGGTTTTCCTTTACCCTCCACTTGATCCTGGTCTCCTCGGTCCACTCCTCTTCGGCCCCCATCATAATCGGCGCTTCCCAGCGCTCCATCACCGCCGGCAGCAGCGCCGGGGTATGGATCGGTATGTGGATGAACAGCAGACAGGGCTGCCCGCTCTGCAGCTGGGCCCGCAAAAAATCCACCTGGCCCTGGCTCACCTGGTAGTTGCTGTTGTCCAGGGCCACCAGACGCAGGCCTCCCAACTCCACGGCCTGGCAGGCCGGGTTCCCTTCGGTCAAGCGGTGAAATCTCGGGTAAAAATCCTCACGGGTCTTTTCGTTCCACTCCAGGTGGGGGAAGTACCAGTCGTGGTTGCCCAAGGTGTAAAGATAGGGCGCGTCCAGGGCCTGGACCCTTTCTTCGATAGCTTCCACCCCGGCCAGGGAGGGAAAATGGATGATATCCCCGGTCAACACCGTACACTCCGCTCCGGCCTCCTTACCGCGCTCGAGGGCTTGCTCGAAAATCTGGAGTGGGTCCACTCCTCCGGGCGTGCGCGCCTGGAAAAGCGCCTGGTATTTGTCCGCGTCCTCGCGCGCCTCCGGGTCGCGTTCATCCCATGCCACGAAGTGGCTGTCCGTAATGTGCATCAACTTCACACCCCGTTCCAGTCCCTCGATCCGGATCGTGGTTTCCTCGTGGTTTTGCGGCTTGGTGTGTTCGACTTTCACGTTCTCTCCATAGATAAGGTTGGGCCTGCATGGCCCCGCCAGACACAATATCGGCAATATACTTGCTTGCTTCAACCCTGGGAATCTGGTCTTCTGGCTTGATGGAGTAGGGCCCAGGCTGTATCTTGGATTGAGAGGAAGAATCCCTATGAGATACCTGCCTGCACTACTGGCGCTTGCCCTGCTCGCCTGCGGCAAGGAGCCGGATGAGGTGGACACCGACGCCCTGGTACCCGTGAAGATAGTCGGCACCCACGACTACGGCGCCGGAGGCTTCGGGGTCTTTCTCCAGGGCCCCAAAACCAAAGTAGTGCCCATCATAATCGGCCTCTTCGAAGCGCAAGCCCTGCTGCGGGCCCTAGAAAAAAAGGATTTTCCCAGGCCTGTATCCTACGATCTCTTGCTGGCTGTCCTGGAACGCAGCGGCGGAGAAGTGCGCCGGCTGGTAATCCACAGCCTCGTGGAAAACGTCTTCCACGCCTACCTGGTCATAGAGGCCAAGGGCGAATCTTTTTCACTGGACTGTCGTCCCAGCGATGGCATGGTTCTGGTGACGCGCCTGGGCGCGCCGATCTACATGACCCGGGAGTTGATCAAACAGACGAAAACCAATCTGAAAGGGGTGAAGAAGGTGCGCTTTGAACTTGGCGATCACTGCAACAATACCAGTTTGCGGGTCTCTATCCGGTGCCCGGAGCGCAGCCGGTACAGGTACACCCCCGAAGCGAGGGCGCGCCCGCGCTCATCCCGCCCGTCCCAGTGCAGCGCCTAGCTACCCTCTTCCCGCCTTCCCTCCATCCCTTTGCGAGTAGATGAGAACTCGATCGGAGCTTATATTACTGCAATATCCGGCAGGTGCGTAGCAACGGAGCAGAAAACCATGACCCCACCCACACTCTTTACCCTGGACAACGGCATGCGTTTCATCGTGGCCCAGAACCACGCCGTGCCGGCAGCGGCCGTGGGCCTGTGGACCAATGTCGGCGCCTGCGACGAGCCGGCGGACCGGCGCGGCATCGCCCATTTCCTCGAACACATGATGTTCCGGGGCTCCCGCAAGGTAGCCTCGGAAGAACACGCCCGCACCATCGCCCGGCTGGGGGGCGACAGCAATGCATTCACCGCGCCGGATGCCACCGTGTACCACCAGACCGTCCCCGCCGGCGCCGTCGAAGAGGTTTTTCGCCTGGAAGCGGATCGCTTCCAGCACCTCGATTTGAAGCCCGAGCACCTGGAGGTCGAGCGCAAAGTGATCCTCGAAGAACTCCACGTCCGCGAAAACCAGCCCGTAACCCGGGCGGTGATGCAGATACGGGAACAGATCAGCGGCGACCATCCCTATGCGCTGGAGCCTCTGGGTCGCTGCACCGACCTGGAAGCCATGCAGGTGGTCGACCTCGAGGAGTTTTACCACCGTTGCTACCGGCCCGACCGGGTGGTGGGGGTCGTCTGTGGCGATGTCCGGCCCTCCCATATCCAGGAATTGGCAACCCGCCATTTCGGTCCATGGAGCGCCCCAGAGGACACCGCCCCGCGGCCGCAACCCCCGGAATACCGACCGCTCTCGGGCAGCCTGACGTGCCGGCTCCCCCTCGAAATCCCCATTGCCGCCCGGGTCTACCGCACCGGACCGCTGGCCGAGATAGACAAACCCGCCCTGGATCTCCTGGTGGCCTTGCTGTCCTCCGGGATGTCTTCCCCGATTCGCCAGGCCCTGGTGCGCCGGCGCCGGCTGTGCGTAGAAGCCGGCTGCGTCAATATGAGCGGTGCCCAGGGCGGGCTCCTGGTTTTCTTCGGAGCCTTCCTGCCCCCCGGGCGCCATGCCCCCCGCCAGGCCATCATGAAAGAGCTGGCCGAGGGCCTGGCTGCGCACGGCCCGGATCCAGAGCAGTTCGGCCGCCACCTCAAAAGGTTCCGCAAGCATCGAGCCCAGGACGGCTACTCGTGCCACCGGCACATGATGGGGCTGGGCAATGCCGAGTTGTTGGAAGGCAGCTTCGAAAACTACGACCGCGGACTGGAGGTGCTGTCCCAGGTCACCCCGGACCGCATCCAGGCCGTGGCTTGCACCCTGCTGGAGCCGCACAACACCCTGGAGCTGGACATCACCCCCGAGAGTACCCGCTGGTGGATGCTGCCCGCGGGGCTGTTCACCAGGATCTGGCCGCGATGACGGCCCGGCGCCTCTACCCCGTAGAAATCGCCAGAGAATCCGACGGCGCTACCCTGATCGGTACCTCCAGGCGCGATGTGCCCCTGGTGTCGGTGACCCTAGAGTGCAACGGAGGTCATAGCTGTGACCCGCTCCACACCCCCGGCCTGGCCGATCTCACGGCCGCGCTCTTCAACGAAGGCTCTCAAAGACAGCCCCCCCTGGAATGGCACCGCCGCCTGGAAAACGATGCCATCTCCATGGCCCTCTATCCTGCCGCCCGGCGCTGGATGGCCCACCTCAACTGCCTGTCGTCCGATCTGCCCCGGGCCCTGGACCTCTTCGCCGAATGGCTGATCCGGCCGGGTTTGCCGGTGGGCGAATGGAAACGGCTGGTCAAAGGTTTTCGCGCCGATGCGCGGGAGCAATGGGCCCAGCCCATTGGGGTCATCGATGCCCTCTCCAACGTCCAGGTCCTGGGCTACGGCCATCCCATGGCGCACCCCCCCTTTGAAAAGGGCTTTGCCCGCGCCCGCTACGAGGATGCCTGCCGGTTGGGCCGCAGCGTCTTCCGCCAGGGCAAGGAAGTGTACGGCATGATCGGCGGGGATATCGACCTGGACCAGGGCTTTGCGCGGCTGCGCGATCTGATCGCCGGCCTGCCCCGGGGCAAATCTCCTCTAACCGATGAGCCTCCCCCGAATCCGGCGCAAAAGCGGGTATGGATCCTGGACCACCCGCGTCTCAACCAGGTCTACTTTGCCCTGGCCCGCCCCGGCAGCCGCGCCGGCGAGCCGGACCGGCTCGCCCTGCGCCTGGCCGATTACGCCCTGGGGGGAGGCGGGTTCTCCTCCCGGCTCGTGCAACGGATACGCTCCGATATGGGCCATACCTACAGCATCCACTCATCCCTGCCCCTGGATCAGGTTCTCGGGCCTTTCCAGATTCAATCCTTCACCCAGACCGAAAACTTGGAACCCATGCTCGACCTGATCCAGGACGAGCTGGAGGCCGTGCGCTCCAGGGGCTTTACCCCGGAAGAGGTGGAAGAGGCCCGCAGGCACCTGCACAGGGCTCTGCCCTTGCAGCTGACCAGCCCGGATGTGGTGCTCCGCGTTGTCGCCGATGGCCTCCTCGCCGGCCTGGAGGTCGAAGACCTGGAGGCCGACTGGCACGCCCTCCGCACCACCGCCTTCGAGCAGGTGAATCAGGCGGCGCAGCGTCTCATCGGCGACAACACCTTCCACCTGGCCCTCATCGGACCGGCTCGGGCCATTCAGTCCCGGATCGAGAATTGCGGTCCGGCCGCCGTCTTCCCTTTCCGGACCCCACCCGACCGCTGGCAGGACCGCGGATAAACTCCAGCTTCTTAGAAATTCGAACCACCGGCCAGCCCGGGTCCGACGGATTTGTCTTTAAAGCCCAGCTTGAGACACGACTCGTCGCGCCAGCGCGGACTGGTCTTTTCCTGCTGGCGGGTCCACAGGGCCAGGCCGGAGCAATTCTGGGCCAGGACCTCGAAAATCCGGTTGGCCACGATCCGGTGCCCCAGATCGTTGGCGTGCACTCCGTCGTAGTGGATCATCCACGCCGCGCCCCCGTAGGCCTCGAGCAGATCCACGAACAGGCACTCCTCCTCGCGCGCCACCTGGGCGATGGCCTGATTGTAGGTGGCAAAGATATCCAGATTGGCCTTGCTCCAGTCCGGGTGCCCCACGGTGAAATCGGTCATGAAATAGGGCCCCGGCAGCACGATCACCGGATGGATTTTCTGGCGCACCCGCCGGACCAGCGACGCCATCACCTCGCAGAAAAAACCCACCGGAGTCCCCCCGCGGGCGTCGTTCAGGCCATAGGAAATCACCAGGAGGTCCGGCCGCTGGTCAATGACGTGTTTGTTCAGGCGGGTATCCGCGGCCGGCTGGCCGCTGTGGGGGTACTCGGGCGAATCGCGGGAAATCAAATTGGCGCCGATGCCGGCGTTGAAGACCTCCACCGGTCGGCGCTGCACATCGTCGATCAAGGCCTTCAAGCGCGGCACCCAGCAACGCTCCGGGCTGGTGCTCCAGCCCCCGGCCGTGGTGCTCTCGCCCAGCGCCACGAACTTGCGGAATTCCTTGCTGTGCCAATCTTTCTTATTGTCCATATCACCTCTTATTCAAAGTTCGATGAACTCGTCTGCGAACCGGGTGTACTCCTGGGTCTTGGGTTTGTCCGCTTCTTCGGGCTTTACATAGGTTATCGAGCTTTTTCCCTGATAGGAACGCGGCAGGATCATGGCGCGGATAAAGCTGGTCAGCTCGGTCTTTGAAGCCTCGGCGTAGATCGGATCGGGGCCGCGCTCGAACCAGCACTCGTAGGGCCGTACCAGCCATTCTTCGCCCTTGGTCCGCACCTTGATCTCCCCCTGCAAAAGACAGCGGATCCCCGGCCCGGCATGGATGTGGGTATAGGCGATACCGCCCAGGGGAAAATCCACCCGATCGCAGCGCAGCAAGTATGCGCTCCGGGGATCCAGCTCGATTTCGTTGTGCATTTTCGCACTGGAGTGCAGGCCCGCACCCGCGGCCAGCCCCTCATCGGCCGCGGGTGCCTCAAGCAGTTCCCAGCGCCACAGCCGGGCCCCTTCTGGACCGGCCTTAACCGCGCGTGCTCCCGTGCCGAACCAGGCGCTGTTCGGGGTGAAACTGCGCGCGTCTCCGGGGCCTGTCATACCGCCTTTAACGACATAGATCACGCGCTTACAGGGTGGCAGAGCCGGCGAGATCTCACCTCCTTCCTCGAGGCGGTCTTCCAGCAGTCTCAACACATAGCTACTCATAACCAACAATCCCTTCCAATCATATTTGATCACTGATGGCGACGCGATGCGTTGTATCCGTCGTCGAATTCTCCTCTTATTAACTCACCTGCTTAATGGCCGTGCCCATGGCCTCGACCAGCCCGTCTACGTGGCTCTCGTCCATGGGCAGCGACAAACAACACATCCCCAACCCGTGTCCCAGAAAATACCCTTGCTCCAGCAGACCAAGAAAGACCGGGTACACCGGTTCCTTGTTGATGCGGGCCGCCACCCGGTGGTTGGTGACCTCCTCGTCGGTAAAGTAAAGACTGAAGAGCGAGCCCAGGACCACTACCCTGGCCGCGATCCGCTCGCGTTCGAACAATTCTTCGAGCCCGTTGCGCAGGCGCTCGCCCAACCCGTTCAGGTGCGCAAAGGCCTCGGGGGTCAGCTGCTCCAGGTTGGCCATGCCCGCGACCATGACCATGGGATGGGCGCTGAAGGTGCCGCTCTGGTTGAACCCGGTGCTGGCCTCGGTATTATCCAGCGCGTCCATGATATCCGCGCGCCCGCCAAAGGCCCCGGATGGGAAGCCACCGCCCACCACTTTGCCAAAGGCCGTAAGGTCCGGATCGATGCCATAGTACTCCTGCACCCCGCCCCGCGCCACCCGGAACCCGACGATCTCGTCGAGGATGAACAGGACATCGTTTTTGCGGGCGATCTCGCGCACGGCCTGGACGAATTCCCGCCGCTGCGTCCAGATCCCGGCCTTGGGATCGAAGATGATACAGGCCAGTTCGTCCCGGTGTTGCTCTAGCAGGCGCTCGACCGCGGCCTCGTCGTCGTAGGGCAGCATCACCACCTCCTCGGTGGCGTGCGGCGCCATGCCCCCGGCCGTGGGCACCGGCAGCGGCGCCTCTGCGGGTCCGGCCTCGTCCAGGGGAGGCGCAACGCTGATCTCGACCGCATCGTGGCTGCCGTGGTAGCCCCCCTCGAACTTGGCGATCTTGCCCTTGCCGCTCGAAAACCGCGCCAGACGAATGGCGTGCAGGGTGGCCTCGGTGCCGGAGTTGCAAAACCGGATCCGCTCCACCGACGCCACCCGGCGGCACATCTCCTCGCACAACTCGGCCTCGACCCCGGCGGGCGCGCCCAGAGCAATGCCCCGCTCCAGTTGCCGGCGCACCGCCTCCACCACCGCCGGATGGTTGTGCCCCAGGATCTGGGCAGTGTGGTGGTTGGCACAGTCCACAAAGCGCCTCCCGTCCAGATCGTAAAGATAACAGCCCTCGCCGCGCTCCATGGTGAGGGGATAGGGCTTGTGGAGGTACGCCCCTTTGGCCGGACCGGCCATGAAGGGCCGGCCGCGCTCGAAGTATTCTTTGGACCGCGGGCTCGCCGCGATATAGCTCTCCTCCAGCTCGGCGATGACCTTTTCCATTGTTTTTGTCGTCACGATGCGCTTTCCTTGCTTGAAGTTTATTTCACAGTCCCCAGTGGTCATTGATTTCGCGCTGATAGTTTTCCACCTTCCCATCCACGACATCGGCGATGCGCACGACCTGTCCCAGGTGGGAGGATTCGAAAAACCCCTCCGGGATGGCCTGCGCCTCTAGCCCGGCCCAGCCGTCCAGTTCCGGTGGGCGCCGCTCGCGCACGGCGCACAAAAAGTCATAACACTCCAGGGCCACCCCGTAATCCCCTTCCTCGTCGTAATAACCCGCGGTCTGAGCCCGCACCGGATCGTCCAAAACCGCCCGGGGAAACAGCTGCTCCCTTTCCTCTTCGTCCAGCGACTCCACGAACATGGTCTTGAGCGCTTCCGCCTCGACAATCTCGCCGTTCCAGCGCTGCAACTGCGGGTCCACGGGGTAGCCCCTCTCCGAAAAGATCGAACCGCGCGAGCCGTAGTATACCAGGTGGTTGATCTGGCGTCCCACCCGACCGGCCTGGGTCCAGGTCCCGACCACGCCGCCGGCAAAGTACAGCTGGGCTATATTGGAACTCTCGGCGCCGGCACCGGCGACCACATGGCCCTCTAATTTGCGCAGCTCAGCTTGCTCGACGCTGGCGGTGAAGGCGTAGACCGTCTCTACGGGACCAAAAAGATACAGCAGCAAGTCCGCGTGGTGCACCCCCCCGTCCAGAATCCAACCACCGGAAGTGATCTTGTCCTGACGCCAGGTGAATCTACTCGGGGGCCCTGCGGCGTCGGGGTCTTCATCTCGAATGCCGCCGCTGTTGTGCATAAAGAAAGACCGGGGAGCACCGATCAAC
The DNA here is from genome assembly GCA_965219385.1 of Candidatus Latescibacterota bacterium. GTDB lineage: Bacteria > Latescibacterota > UBA2968 > UBA8231 > UBA8231 > CBDCNM01. Next base: position 2,058,209 of record CBDCNM010000002.1, read on the forward strand.
CCTTGATCCAGGGCCCACTTCACGGTGCGCGGGCCGGTCCAGCGCCGCACTTGTTCGGCCGTGGCCAGGATGCGGCCGTTTTTTTTCGCGGTTTCGCACATCAAACGGGCCGCCTTGATGGTCAGGCCCAGGGGTTTTTCCACCATCACGTCTAGTCCGGCTTCAATACAGGTCGTGGCAATGGTGTGGTGCAGAAAGTGCGGCGAGGCCGTGTCCACGCAGTGCAACGCTTCGTGCTCCAGCATTTCCTCAAGGTCGGAATACACCGTCACCGGAGCTTCCTGAAACCCTTCGATGCACTGTTTGAATTCGGCGGCACTGTCTACGGCCGGGTCGCACACGGCCACAATATCAAAAAAGTCCGCCCCGCGGCGCACGAGCCGGCGATAGGCATTCAGGTGCGAATGGCCCATCTGGCCACAGCCGACAAACGCCAGGCGGATGCGCTCTACCATTTTTTTCCTTTTACTCCGGCAACCACTTCTCGTAAAACCGCTGCCAGTTGCGGTACATCACATTGGCGATGTCTTCCTCTCCGTACCCGCGCCGTTCCAGCACCCCGGCCAGCTTCTGGTAATCCGCCACCGTGTCGATTTCGTACGGGGCCCCGGCCCGGCCGCCCTGACCGTCGGTATCCCCGCCGATCGCGGCCTGCTGCGAGCTGCCCGCCAACTGGCACACGTGGTCGATGTGGTCGGCCAGACTATCCAAAGTGACGGCCTCGCGCGTGAAGACCGAGATACGGAGGGGAATATCGCCTCCCCAGTCCAGGTTGCCCTCGGGATAGAGCATCCAGGTATCCATGGAAGCGCCGATCACGGCGCCGCGTTGAAGGATGCCCTGGAGCTGTTCGTCGGAAAACTGGCGCTCGCCCGGCACCAGGGCCCGGCAATTCTGGTGGCTGGCCAGCACCGGCCCCGAGAACAGCTCCAGGGCCTGCCAGAAGCCCTCGTCCGCGGTGTGGGTCAGATCCAGGATCATGCCCAGGGCATCCATTTCCTTCAGCAGGGCCGCAGCCGGCGGCAGCAAACCGCCCGGCCGGCCCGTACCGTGCGAGTAGGTGCTGACCCCGTAGTGGGAGAGGCTGACCACCCGTATTCCGTCGGCCCACCACTGGTGTACCTGCTCCGGCCACAGGACGGGATCGGCACCCTCCAGGCCCAGGACCATGCCCACTGGCTGGTCCTCGTGGGCAGAGGCTGCCTCCCAGACGCTGATGTGTTCCCCGACCTCAGCGCCTGTCTTCAAGAGGCGGGCCTGGCCCCTCTCCGCCAGAATCCGGTAGTAGGCCACCTGCGCCTGGGCCGCGGCATAGACATTGTCGCCGCTGCGGTAGCCCCACAGAGGGCTGTTTTCCCGGCGGATCCGGGAGCATACCTTGACCAGGGCCGCGGTCACCTTGCCGCGCCGCATTTCCGGCAGCGAGGCCATGGTCTCGCGGTGCGGCCAGCCTTTTATTTTCTGGCTCTCCTCCGGCGTGGCGCGCACCTCCTCGAGCGGCCGGGTCAGATCCCGGTCCAGGTCCAGGGCACCGTAGGCCATGGGATAGTCGCCGTCGAAAATCAGCATGATCACTCTCCTCAGATATCGTCGAATGGATACAGCTTGCGGCCCAGCCGTTTGAAGGCCCCGCCGCCCCCGGGTGGGTCGTTGACCCCCGGTTCGGACACCGCGTAGATAGCCCCGGCCCACGACTCGAAGCCGGCGCGAAAGTGCACCGTGGACTTGATGCCGATATAGCGCATCTTGCGCGGATCCAATCCCATGGTCAGGGAAAACGCCGTGCCGAAAGGCTGTTCGCGCACGCTCACCAGCAACACGTGGATCCCGCCCTGCCGGATATAGGCCGAGGGTCCCATGCACCCTTCCAGCCCTTTGTTGCGCGGCCCTTCGTAAAAGAAACGCCCGTCCGCAAGCGCCACCACTTCAGCCCGCATCGGCACGGGGTCGCCCTGGATGGGGGATGATTTCCCGCCCACCTCCAGCTCCAGGGTGGCCCCGATTCCGGCCTGCTGGCACTGGTGCACCGCCGCCGGATCGACAATGTAGAGGATACAGGCATCCTCCAGCCCCTCCTCGACAAAGGTTTGCAGCACGCCGGTGCTGTCGCCTGGAGCGCCGCCGCCGGGATTGTCGTTTCTGTCGGCGAATATGGCTGGGAAACGCCCCCTATCATAGGCCTCCTTCAGGGCCTGGCGGGTCGAGGGCAGGGGCGCGTGCCAATCGGCCCGGCGCGCGAAGATCCACGCCCCCAGCCGATCCGCCAGTTCCTGGGCTCGGTCCGGGTCGCGGTCCGTGGCGATGTAGACCGAGGCCCCCATATCGGGGATATCGGCCAGGGGAAAGCAGGTGGCGATCGAGCCGCAAACCACTCCGGACTGGTCCTCGATCTTTTGCAACTCCTCCATGGCCTCGCGCATGGGCGAGTGGGCCGTGACCTGGTTCATGCCCCACACCAGGGGGATCTGGCACAGGGCCATGGTGGGCCGCACCCCATCGCGGACCATCTGCATCAGGACATCGGCACACTGGAGGCTGCGTTCGACCTGATCGATCTCCGGATAGGTTTTGCGCCCAATCAACACGTCGGCCATTGCGATCATGCGCCGCGATACGTTGGAATGGATATCCAGCTGGGCCAGGATCGGCACCCGGGGTCCGACCAGCTCGCGCAGGGCCTCCAGGATATGCCCCTCGCCGTCGTCGATGCCCTCGGCCACCATGGCCCCGTGCAACTCGAGCAGAACCCCGTCGATGGGCCCGGCTTTTTCGATGCGCCCCAGCATTTCGCCCAGGATTTCGTCGAAGATGGCCCGCGGTGTCGGGGCACTTGGGTGGGCATTGGCAAAGAGGGTGGGCACCAGCTCGAAGCCGTGTTTTTCGGCCCCCTGGATAAAGCCGCCGATGGCGGTGCCGGTAGCGCGGAATCTCTCGATCACCTCGTCGCCGCGCAGATACCCGAAGCGCTCGTTGCGATAGCTCTCCCAGGTGGTCTGCACCGGGGTGAAGGTGCTGGTCTCGTGGCCGATAGCGCCGATAATAACTCTCATTATCAGTACCCCAGTCTCGTGGCGTTTTCTTTAATACTGTGCCGCACCGCATCCACCACCTGATGCACCTCCTCCTCGTTTATCGTGAACGGTGGACTGATAGCGATGTGATCCCCTTCCACTCCATCGATCAATCCGGGCGCTCCGGGCATCACCAGCACCCCCTTATCAAAGATCGAATCCACCATCATGGAGGTCACGCCCAGCCCGACATCAAAGGGAGCCCGCGTGGCTTTATCGGCCACGAATTCGATGCCGATCAGCAGGCCCTTGCCGCGCACTTCCGCCACCACCGGCAACTCCTCGAGGGGTTTTAGTTTTTTCAGCATAAGTTCGCCCATGCGAGCGCATTGTGCGACCAGGTCGTGCTTTTCGATATAGTTCTGCACGGCCAGCGCCGTGGCGCACGAAAGGGGATTGCCACCGTAGGTGTGTCCGTGCACAAAGGAGGGCGATTTTTGGTAGATGGCGTCGTAGATCTTCTCGTGGGCAATGGTGGCGGCAATCGGGGTATAGCCGCTGCTCAGACCCTTGCCGGTCGCCATGATGTCGGGCACCACATCCCAGTGCTCGATGCCGAAGTTGAGCCCTGTGCGGCCGAAACCGGTCACGACCTCGTCGACGATCATCAGGATGTTGTGGCGCTCGCAGATTTCCCGGACCAGGGGGTAGTACCCGGGCGGAGGGCTCACCCCGGCGGCGGAGGTGCCAAGCACCGGCTCGGCGATGAAGGCGGAGATGTACTGGCTGCCCTCCTGCTTGATCACCCGCTCCAGCTCCTCAGCGCAGTCGAGCTGGCATTCGGAGTGCCCCTGACAATAGGCGCAGCGATAGTTGTAGGGCGGCGCAATGTGGGGGAAATCCAGCAGGTAGGGCCCGTAGTCCTGGCGCCAGGGCGAACGTCCGGACATGGACAGCGCCCCCACCGTATTGCCGTGCCAGCTCTGCCAGCGCGTGATCACCTTGTGCTTTTGCGGATTCCCGGTCTCGATGTGGTACTTGCGCGCTATTTTCATGGCCGATTCAGTGGCTTCGGAGCCTCCGGAAACAAAAAACACCCGGGACAGGCCCTCGGGGGTGATAGCGGTGATCTTGTCCGCCAGGTCGAGCTGGGGCTGGGTGAGGAAGCGACTGTAGGTAAAACAAACCTTCCTGGCCTGGGCGCTCATGGCATCGGCCACCTCCTGGACCCCGTGGCCAATGCTCACCACGTGTACCCCGGCACAGGCATCCAGATAGCGCCGACCCTCCACATCCACCAGGTACATGCCTTCTCCATGGGTGATCCGCGGCCATTCTTTTTTGGGAGCACGGTGAAAGATATGCTCTTCGCTGTGGACCTGGGTCATTGAATTCTCCTCGTCTATTGGGGCGGTTAATCAGCGCTGCTTCACAAGGCTGGACCGCATGACCTCGGGCGGACGGACCCGGGCTATAAGATCCTGGACAATCGCGGACGAATCAATCTTATTTTAGAAGGCTTCTTAGGAAAATCCAAATAACGGGAGTTGATTCGGATTATGATTGAAGACCCCCCACTGCTCAAGGTACGACGCAACTTCCCCCGTCCTCCCTCCGCTGCGATTCGCTCTCTGCGCCACGTGCCCACCGGTTTTCTCGTGGATTGCATGAACGGCCGCGGCGCCCTCGACTACAGCATCAAACCACTCGACCTGTCCACGTGCAAGCTTGCGGGCCCTGCCGTTACCTGCCACGTCGGACCCGACGACAACCTGGCGCTCTTCGCAGCCATCGAAATCGCCCAACCAGGAGACGTGATTCTCACTGCTACGGACGAGTTTACCAAAACTTGCGTGACGGGGGATCTCCTGCTGGGCATGGCGCGCAACAACGGCATCGCCGGGTTTGTCACAGACGGACTGGTGCGCGATGTAGAGGGCATCCTCGTCGTGGGGTTGCCGACCTTTTGCCGGGGCGTCACGCCCAACTCGTGCGTCCGCAACGGCCCGGGAACGGTGGGTTTGCCCATCACCATGGGGGGCGTCACCATTGATTCGGGCGATGTCGTGGTCGGGGATCGGGATGGCATCGTCGTCATACCCCTTGCCCAGTTGACTCAGGTGTGCGAGAAGTTGAAGCAGGTGCAGGAGGCCGAAGCGGACCTTGCCCGCAAGGTCCGTCTGGGCATGGAAAACATGGATTCAATCAGGGATCTGCTCGCCTCCGAGCGCACCCACTATATCGATTGATTTCATACTTCGGGTCTGATACCCCGCAGCTTGTTGGGGGGAGGATTCATTTTTTTTACGACCAAACGTATATTTCGTCGTCGTCTTCCGACATGGCAAAGAACGAGGCCAGCACAATCCGCGGGGTCTCGCCGCGCACAAAGGGGACCTCGTGGACGTACTCCGAACAAAACACGTAGAAATCCCCCGGCTCCAGCTGGACCCGGACCCGCTCGGTGTTCTGTTCGGCCGCGTCCTGGTGAAAGGTCTTGTTCCAGTCATTCGGCATATCCGGGGTCCACCGACAACGGTACAGAAAGGTCTGCCCCTTCTCTTCGTGGACTTCGGCGTTCTGAAAGCAGAGCACCCCGGAGAGTTGGCGCTCGAAACGCGCGATCTCGTAGCGGCTGCGCGCGGTCTTTTGCACCCGGTCGCGCCACAGGGTATCGGTGTGGGGACCGTGGCCGCGGTCTTCGTAATAGGTGCGGAAGATGGCCGGACCGTACTGCCTGCCATCCCTTTCGCGCGCCACCACCGCCTGCTTGTCCACCGCCAGAGCCGCCAGGGTGCGGTAGATGAACTCCACGGGATTGTCGTAGCCCTCGAACAGGGCGGCAAAAAGCTCGTGGGTTTCCCGGGCGTGCTGGAAAAACTTCTCCGGATCCCTGCCGTGGGTCCCCATGCTGGTGCCGATATCCACCCGCCCTACCCCTTCCCGCTGGCGCGGATCGTAGAGCAGACCGCGCTGGTAAAAACGCCGCACCAGCGCCGCGGCGTGATCGGGATTGTAGGCCCTGCGCATGATGAAGGCCGGGACGCGGCCCTCCACCAGATCCTCGAGGGGGCGAGGGCACTCGGCGAGAATGGTTTCCAGGTCGGCCTCGACCGCAGCCCAGGTTTCAGTAGCCGTCACGGTCTTCCCTCACTCCCTTTTGTCTTCCGGTACTTCCGAGCGATCCTGGGGGTGGTAGTCGATGGCCTTGCGGCCGTGCTCCAGATCGTAGAGCGGCCAGTCGCTATCCGAGACCCCGAAGACCACTTCGTACTTGACGTCCGGGTGGGAGATGGCCTGTTCGAAGAGCCTGACGCAATCCCCGTGGCTGAGTTGGTGCGGGTGCTCGGGCTGGTCGCGGTTGCGGTTGAAGTTGCCGATGCGCACGCACACCACCTCCAGGTCGGTGCGCGCCGTGTACATATACCCCAGGTTCTCGCCGAAGACCTTGGTGACGGAATAGTAGCTGTCGGGCCGGGGCAGCATGTCCATGGTGCGCTGCATGGTTCTGGGGTAGAACGACCGGGGCAACAGCCCGGCGCGGCTGGCGTAGGCGATCCGCCGCACCCCGTTCTGGTGGGCGCTCTCGAAGACGTTGTAGGTGCCGATCATGCTCTGCAGGGCCTGTTCCCATTCGGCCCCGACATTGGCTAGGTGGATGACGGCTTCCATGTCTTTGGTGGCCTGGTTGACAATATCGAAGTCGCCGATGTCGCCGACCAGGGTATCTTCCAGTTCGGGGGTGGGTACGCGGTCCAGGCCGCGTATCTGGTGGTGCTTCATGCCTTTTATCAGGTTCCGGCCGATCTGGCCGGCGGATCCTGTAATCAGTACGCGCATCTATTTTACCCCTTTTCTCGAAGAAACGGTCGTCAGTACTTCGGGTAAATCGGCAGGCGGCCAAAGGGGAATTCTCAGTACTTCACAAAATTTCTTTTTTAAATCCCGAGAATCCGCGCCGCTGTACCTCCCATGATGAACTCCAGATCCTCCCGGCTGAGAAAATCGCAATACTTCTCGATCCAGTGGCGCGACTGGCGATAGGTGCAAAAGCGGTTCTGGAAGGGCATGTCCGTGCCCCAGAGCAAGTGATCGGCGTCGATGTGTTCGACCATGGCCTCGAGGGTAGGCCAAACTTCCCTGTAGGGAAAGTCGAACACATCGCCCAGGCGCACCGGGAAGCACACCTCCAGGTTGCAGTTGGGACTCTGGAAGGGTGCCCAGATGGCATCGGGTAGTACGATCCGGTCCCCTTCCAGGAAGACCCGCCAGGGAAAGCCGTGGGTTAGGCTGCACACCGTGTCCGGGTAGCGCTCCATCCAGCGCATCAGGATCTTCAACTCCTCGATATAACCCTGCCGCTGCTCTGTTAGGGAGCGCTCTCCGGCCCTCTCGGCCGGTCCAGAACCGAGGGTGAAAAACACCGGGACTTCGAGCCTGGTTGCCGCCTCCCAGAAGGGCCGGAAAAGACCATCGTCCCAGGGTTCGGTGCTGTCCATATAGGCGAGGGAGGGAATAAACTTGATGGCGTGCAGGCCATGTTGGTTGATGGCGGTGTCGAGTTCGCCGATCACCGTATCGGTTTCACTGAGGATCCGCCACTCGTCCACCGGGGCCATGGAGCGCAGGCGATCCGGGAAACGCTCTACGCACGCTCCTAGATAGGCGCTGTCGCGGCCCAGCATGGGGTTGGTGTGGAGCAGGGCTATGTCCACCCCGGCGTAGTCCATCTCGCCGTTCAGGCTGAAAGGAGTGAATTCGAGGCTGCGCAAATTGGGCGGGTAAAAGTGCTTGGTGTACTCCTCGCCCTCCCAGTTCCACACCACCCGGCCCCGCGGGTGATTGACGCGAAAATTTACATCCGGGAGACGGGAAAGGTCGCGTCCTCCCTCGGGGTTGAGAACCTCGGATGAACCCAGGGCGCGATCCCGGATCCGGAAGGCCGGCTGGTGGTGGCCGGCATGGGCTATCTGGACCCACTTGAGATGTTCTTCGCCGCTGGCGTGCCCGGCCGGGCTGTCGGCCGGTTCAAAACAGTATACGTGCGAATCGATGATCATGTCCCTATTCTCTGAGTACCCTGCGCCCGGGGCCCTCACCCAGGCCTCGCGCCATTCTCGGAATGCGCCGTACTTTAATCGAGTCTACATGCCCTGTCAAGTAAGCTGTCCCAACAACTGGGGGCTTCCTGGGAACCCATCCAAGAAGCGATCACCCAACTCACATAGCCGACGACGCCATCCCGTCCAGGCGAATCAGCGGCGCCCATTCGGGATTGCGATACACATCAGCGGCCCTCTCTGGATCGGGAAAGCTCGTCAGGAAGCCATCCAGACAGTGCAAAAAATTCCCCAGGTCCAGGCCCATGTAGCTCCCGCCCTCTGCTTCTCCGAGCACCCTCTCCAGTTTGTTCCGACCGAGACCCGAGAGCTTGACCATCCCTTTCCGATTGCCCTGGTGCCACTTGATCAACGCGGCCCCCACCTGGATCAGTCCCTGCAGGTACAGACGGCAGGTGGTGCGGGCGCCCTCCAGGCGCCACAACCCTTCCCACTGCTCGTGCGCCTCCCACCAGTAGGCGAAATTGTACAGGTCCACGCCGGAGAGGTAGGCCAGGTTTTTGCGCCAGTTGGCGGCGAGCAAAGGCGGGCCACTGTAGACCTCTTCGAAGCCGTAGCCGTGGCCATCGAGATGGGTGTGGGGATGCGGCGTTTCACCCGGCAGGTGGCGATAAGGCGGAAAGTTCAGTTCGGGCACCCAGCGCTGACAGGCGGGATCGAACGGCCTGGGCTGAACCATTTCAGGCGGCGATGGACGCGGCGCGGTCGGATTCATGCAGTTCCTGGAGCCGCTCCTGCAACGGCTCCAAGTCCTGGTAGCGGGCCAGTTCGGCGCGGAGCTGCGCGGTTCCGGGCAGGCCCCTGAAATAACCGGCGTAGTGTCGCCGCATGTCGATGAGTCCCTGGCGCTGGCCCTTGTGTTCCACGGCCAGTTGCAAGTGCTGCAGGCACAACTCGACCCGCTGCTTCAAGGTGGGCTCCGGCACTTGCTCGCCCGTTTCCAGATAGTGCCGCGTTTCGCGGAAGATCCAGGGATGCTGGATGGCACTCCGGCCGATCATCACCGCGTCACAGCCAGTTTGGGCAAAGGCGCGCTCCACGTCCGCGGGCGTGGTCACGTCGCCGTTGAGGACCACGGGCATGGAGACCGCCGTCTTGATCCGCGGAATCCATGAGTAGTCCACCGATCCCTTGTGTCCCTGGGCCCGGGTGCGGCAGTGCACGGTCAGGGCCTGGACCCCGAGGTCTTCGAGCATTTGCGCTACTTCGACGATGCGGATGCTCTCCGCATCCCAACCCAGACGGGTCTTTACCGTGACCGGCAGGTGGGTGGAGCGCACCACCCGGGCCACCACCTCCCGCATCCGCGGCAGATCCTTCAACAGCCCGGCCCCGGCCCCGCGCAAGGCCACATTCTTGACCCAGCAACCGCAGTTGATGTCGATGAGGTCTGGTTCCTGGGCGGCCGCGATGTGCGCGGCCTGCTCCATGGACAGCTCCGAGGCTCCGTAAATCTGAATCCCCAGGGGCCGCTCGGTCTCGAGGAACTCCAGCTTCCGACAGGCGCGAGGGGCTGCGCGGATCAACCCTTCTGCATTGATGAACTCGGTGTACACGACATCCGCCCCCAGGCCCTTGCAGATGGTCCTGAAGGGCAGGTCCGAGACGTCTTCCATGGGGGCCAGCAAGAGGCCGGGGTTGGCTTCCACAGAGCCGATTTTGAGCACTGGGGGCTTCCTTTTTGAGGTGGAATCACTAAATGCAAATCTCAAATCTAAATCTATTAATCTATTGTATAATATAGTGATCCGCCAAGATCAGACAATCTAGCGCGGCCTCGGGGCCGAGTTGGGCAGGGCCTTCATGATCCGCACCTCGCGGCGGCGAATGGTGGGCCGGATGGTGTCGACGATCTTGAGCCACTCCGGACTACTGTAATAGGCCTCTATGGCCTTGTCGCGCGCCTTGGTGGAAGGAAAGGAACGTATCCAGACGAACTCGTCCTCCTTCTCCAGATTTTCCCAGGCCGCCACCAGGGTGACCCCGTACTTCTTCATGAAACTCCGGGCCTTCTTGAAATTCTCCAGAAAGACCCCCTTCTTGCCCGGGTGAAAGCGGTAAATCCGCAGCTCGTAGATCATGGTTCTCCTCCTCGATGAAGGGTGGATTCGGTAAGTACAATGTCTACAGGCATATCGAACTTTTCTGCAGGTATCTCCCGCAGCAGCAGACAATCGTAGGTCAGGCCGACCTTCGGGGCCTGGACTTGAGTTAGGAAGCGGTCGTAATACCCGCCTCCCCAACCCAGGCGATGGCCGCTTGGGGCAAAGGCCAGCCCGGGCACCACCACCAGGTCGATGGTCGCCAGGTCTTCGACCCAGTGCGGGTGGTCCAGGGGCGGCTGGAGCAACCCGAAGGGACCGGGCCTGGTCTGATTTAGGTCCTGGATCTGGGCATGGTGCAGCACCCGACTGCCCTCCCGCACCACGGGCACGACCACGGCTTTGTCCCCTTCCAGGCAAAGGCGGATGAATTCGCCGGTATCCACCTCGTTGTCCACGCCGGAAATATAGGTGTGCACCCGTTTCGCACCCGCGTATTCGTCCAGCGCCAGCAGGCGTTGCAGGATGGCCCGAGCGCCAGCGCGCACCTTCTCCGGATCCAGGGCTTTTCTGCGAGCCAGACATCGGGCTCGCAAGCGCGCCTTGGCCTCTTTGAAGGGCAGGTCCATGGACGCCATAATACGGGATGGGGACAGGCATGTCAAGCTTCTTGGTCCCCTGCCTTCTACCAGGTGGACTTGCTTGACTAATCCGCAGGCAAGTCATAGATTGGTTGCTGATATTGTATACTTTGAGGATGCCCACCTCCAGCCCCGCGGCGGAACAACCATTGGCCCCCCAGGAAGACGCGCTCATCCAGCAAACCCTCAAAGCCCAGGGCAACCTGCCCCGCCACATTGCCATCATCATGGACGGCGATCGGCGCTGGGCCCTCCAGCACAACCTGCCCAAAACCGAAGGCCACCGCTACGGCCGCGAGTCGGTCCGCGACATTGTGCGCGCCTCGGGCGAACTGGGCATCGCAGTACTCACTCTCTACTCCTTTTCCACCGAAAACTGGAGCCGCTCCCCCCAAGAGGTCCAGACCCTGATGCGCTGGTTGCGCGAATCCCTCCGTGATGAGATTGCGGAACTGGACGCCAACAATGTGCGGCTCAACGCCATCGGCCGGCTGGAGGAGCTGTCCACGTCGGTGCAGCTGGCGCTGCGCCGGGCCCTGGAGCGCACGGCCGACAACACGGGCTTGCAGCTGAATCTGGCGCTCAACTACGGGGGCCGCGGCGAGCTGGCCGATGCCTTCCAGCGCCTGGCCGTCCAGGTCAAGGAGGGGCGTCTGGAGCCGGATGCCATCGACGAAGAAACCATAAACAGGGCTCTGTACACGGCCGGCGATCCGGATCCGGATCTGCTGATCCGCTCCAGCGGGGAGATGCGCTTGAGCAATTTTCTGACCTGGCAGACCGCGTACACGGAGTTGTGGTTTACGCCGATTTACTGGCCTGATTTTCGGCGTCAGCATCTGTATGAGGCCATCCGGGCCTACCAGCAGCGCCACCGGCGTTTTGGCGGCGCCTGAACTTGATGGCCGACGGACGCAACCTGGTCCAGCGCATAATTTCCGCCTGTGTCTTTGTACCCTTGATCGTGGTGCTGGTCGCGGTGGGGGGGTGGGCTCTTTTCCTGCTGGTTGTGGGTGTGGTCGGGCGCTGCGCCTGGGAATTTTACCACCTGGCCAGAGCGGCGGGATATCGCCCCGCGGGCCGCATCGGCTTACTGCTGGCCCTGGGTCTTTGCGTCTGGGTATACGCTTGGGGGGCCGGGGGGTTGTTCCAGTTCCTGATGGTTGCGACCCTCCTCTGCCTGGCAGCAGTCCTGCGATCGGGCACTGAAAACTACGCGAGCAATGCTCTGCTGACCCTGGGCGGAGTGCTCTACCTGGGGTTGCTGGGCAGCGCCCCCTTGCTGATCGTCCACCAGGCAGGCCCCGAGCACGGCGGAGACGTCGGCTATTTGCTGGCCGTGATCTTCCTCGGCATCTGGCTGGCGGATTCGGCGGCCTACTTGTGTGGCCGTCGGTGGGGCAGGATAAAACTGGTGCCCGCCATCAGCCCGTGCAAGACCGTGGTGGGACTGGTCGCCGGATTGCTCGGCGGTCTGTTGCCTTTATCGCTGTACGGGTTTATAGCTGTGCTCAAACCCGTGGAACTCCTGGGGCTGCTCTTGCTGACCGGCGCCGGTGCCCAGGTAGGCGATCTGGTCGAATCGGCCATCAAGCGCGACCTGGGGGTCAAGGACGCGCCGGCTTTGATCCCGGGACACGGAGGGGCTCTGGATCGCTTCGATTCTTATTTTTTTGCCTTTCCACTGGCTTATGTGTATATAGAACTCATCGGGGGTTTCTGAGATATTAGGTATACCATGCTGGATTATCTCATCAATTATCCACTCTATTTCATTATTGCCCTGGGCATTCTCGTCTTCGTGCACGAACTGGGGCACTTCCTGGTAGCCAAAAAAGCGGGCATCCGGGTCGAGCGCTTCTCCTTGGGCTTTCCTCCCAAGATGGTCGGGATCCAGGTCGGCGAGACCGAGTACTGCCTTTCCTGGATTCCTTTCGGCGGCTACGTCAAAGTCGCTGGCATGGCCGATATCGGCGCCAATTCGGCCACCGGAGAGCCGTGGGAATTCCCTGCCAAACCGATCTGGGTGCGCATGGCCGTGATCTTTGCCGGGCCCTTCATGAACTTCGTCTTTGCTTTCTTTGCCCTGGTCTTCATCTTTTTGTACTTCGGCATCGATACCTTCCAGAGCACCACGGTGGTCCCGGTGCAGAACTCCCTGAGCGAGGCGGCCGGCATCCAGGCCAGAGACCGGATTCTGAGGGTTGACGGGCGGGAAGTAAGCAACCGATACGAGCTGTCGCAAGCCCTGATGGAAAGCGCTGTCGAAGGGGTCCTGCTGGAGATAGAACGCCAGGGCCGGATAGTGACCATCGAACTGCCGTCCCCCGGCCAGGAAGACTATGGCCTGGAGATCCTGGCGCCCACCCTGGTGGGCTCGCTGGAATCCGGCATGCCGGCTGAAAAGACCGGGCTCCAGGAGGGAGACCGCATCACCATGGTCGCCGGGGAACCGGTCTACAGCTGGAATGAGATGAGCACGGTCATCCGCCGTCACCCAGGGCAAACCATCCAGATCGCCTGGGAGCGCGACGGGCGGCTCATGGAGACGGAAATCACCCCGGTCGAACGCACCTTGGGAGAGCAAACCATAGGCCTGATCGGCATAGGCCTGCACACCTCTCGCGCCCAGGTCGGTGTGGGGGAGGCCCTGGTCCTGGGGGCCGAGGGTGTGTACCGATCTTCGTGGCTCATTCTGGACTTTCTCGGGGAGCTTTTCCAGGGCGACCGTTCCACCGAAGAGCTGGGCGGCCCCCTGCGGATCGCCCAGCTGGCCCAGCAGACCGCCGAGCAAGGGCTGTCTCACTTCATCGGTTTTCTGGCCTTGCTCAGCGTCAATCTGGCGGTGCTCAACCTCTTGCCCATCCCCGTTCTGGACGGAGGGCACATGGCTTTTCTGACCCTCGAAGCCATCATGCGTCGGCCCCTTTCCCCGAGAATGCGCGAGCTCGCTCAGCAGATCGGTCTGGCCCTCATGCTCGGCATCATGGTCCTGGTCACCTTCAACGACTTGAGACAGATGGTCTTCCACCACATCGTAGAGTTTTTTCACTAACCCTGATTTTTTATCTGCGCGGATTTAAACCTCGCATCCTCCCCGCATGACCCTCAGCGAAAAAATCCGTTCAAAAGCCCGGGAACTGGGGTTCGAACAGGTCGGCTTCGCTCCGGCCGACCCGCTCGCAGGGGCCGAATTTTATGCGCGCTGGGTGGCCCTGGGCTTTGCCGGGGAGATGGACTATCTCAAGCGCAACCTGGAAAAGCGGGCCGACCCTGCGCAGATGGTGCCGGGTGCCCGGACCGTGATCTGCCTGGGCATGAACTACTACCAGGAAACCCCGCCGTCCAGCGATCCTCTCAGGGCCAAAATCGCCTGTTACGCCCGCGGCGACGACTACCACGACCTGATCAAAAAGCGGCTCTTTGTCCTGTGGGACTGGATCCGGGAGACTGCGGGAGGACCGGTCAATGGCCGGGTCTACGTCGACACCGCCCCCGTCCTCGAACGCGAACTGGCACAGCGCGCCGGCCTGGGCTGGTGGGGCAAGAACACTTGCCTGATCAACCGCCAAAAGGGGTCTTTCTTCTTCCTGGCCGAAATCTTCCTGGACCTCGAGCTGGACTACGACGAACCGGCCACCGACCACTGCGGCACCTGTACCCGCTGTCTGGATGCCTGTCCCACCGATGCCTTCCCCGAACCCTATGTCCTAGATTCCACCCGCTGCATAGCCTACCTGACCATCGAACTCAAAGGTGCGATCCCACCTGCTCTGCGCCCGGACATGGGCCAGTGGGTCTTTGGCTGCGATATCTGCCAGGATGTGTGCCCGTGGAACGGACGCGCCCAGACCGCGGCCGAAGCGGCCTTCCAGGTCCGCCCGGGTCTGGACCAGCCCTCCCTGATCCGCCTGCTCGAAATGGATCAAACGGCCTTCGACCAGCAGTTCCACCACAATCCCGCAAAACGTCCCAAACGCGCTGGTTTTCTGCGCAACGTGGCCGTGGCGCTGGGCAACTCCGGCGCAAAGGCCGCCGTACCTGCCCTGGTCAAGGCTTTGCAAGACCCCGAGGCCCTGGTGCGGAGCCACGCGGCCTGGGCCCTGGGCAGGATCGGGGGGGAAAAGGCTAAAGAGGCCCTGAAACAGGCCCTGAAACAGGAGGGTGATGCCGAAGTTGTGGAGGAGATTCAGGAAGCGCTGGAAGGGCTGAGCTAATCAAACATCGCCCGGACAAAGACCTCGCCGTCGAAGGGTTGCAAATCGTCCACCGCCTCGCCTACCCCGATCAACTTCACCGGAAGATCCAGCTCGCGGCGCAAAGCCAGGGCAATACCCCCCTTGGCCGTGCCGTCCAGCTTGGTCAGCACCAGCCCGCTGAGCTCGGCAACCTGGTTGAATTGGCGCGCCTGCGTTATGGTATTCTGCCCGGTCGTGGCATCCAGGACCAGCAAGGTCTCGTGCGGCGCTTCGGGGTCCTGCCTGGTCAGGGAACGGCGAATCTTCTTGAGCTCCTCCATCAAGTTCACCTTGTTGTGAAGGCGCCCCGCCGTATCTACCAGCAGCACGTCGATAGCGCGCGCCCTGGCCGCGGATAGAGCGTCAAAAGCCACCGCTGCCGGATCAGCGCCCTGCCGGGGTTGTAGCATGTCCGCCCCTGCCCGCTCGGCCCAGACTTTCAGCTGGGGAATGGCGGCCGCCCGGAAGGTATCGCAGGCCGCCACCATCACCTTGTGGCCGGCGTCTGCATATTGCTTGGCCAGCTTGCCCACGGTCGTGGTCTTGCCCACGCCGTTCACCCCGACCACCAGGATCACAAAGGGCCGTCCGGGCAGCGGCCCGGCGAATTCGATCCCCTTGTCCAGGGCCACCCTTTGGGTCAGTTCGCTCTTGAGTAGCTCGAAAATTCCTGCGGCGCCGTCTTCGATTTCCCCCTGGAGCAGGCGCTCTCGCAGTTCGTCAATGATCTCCATCGAGGTTTCCAGCCCCACGTCGGCCTGGATCAGAATACCCTCGATCTCATCAACCATTTCGTCGTCGAGACGGGTACTGCCCCCCACCACCGCCGCAATACCGTCCGCCATTGCACTCCGGGTTTTTGCGAGCCCGTCTTTTACTTTGTCGAGAAACCTGCCCAGCATATTCGTCCTTTTACTTTTTTAGCACTTCTTCCTCAAAGGATACTTGACGGCCTTGTTTTGTCAAGGGGGTCTCCCCCCTTTCAGAATGGGTCTACCGCCTTGACTTTTGCAGGGATGAAGCCTACTTTTTGAGCTTCTGATAAGAGAAACCTACTGCCTTGCGGCCAAACATTTTAACACCTGCCATATTAACTGGAGTTGACCCGATTTCGTGGACACCCCATTGCCAGCCCGAAGACATGGCCCGCTACGCCCTCTTTTTGGCCTCGGACGACGCCCGCCACATCACCGGCGAAATCATCGACGTCAACGGCGGCCTGTTCATGGACTGAAATCACCGGGCTTGGAGGACGGAAGAAGGATTGCGTGCGCTCAGTGAATAGAGTACATTGGCGGACAATCGAGTCAGATTCAGCATGTAAAGGAAACTTCAATGCCTTATTGCTATACCGATCATCGCTGGCACCTCGGCAGCACTAGCAGTAGTGGCATTCCTTGTTTCAAAGAGACATCTCAAGGGCAAGACACTCGCCGTCCTTGGCGAACACAGAGTAGGCAAGACCTGTTTAATTGATTTCCTTACCACGGGCTCCATACCGAAGGAGTATAATCCTACTCAATATGCACAAAAAGTTCCCGGTCGCCGTTTTCAACTCAGAGAGCTAAAATTGAACATTCCGCCTTTGAAACAATTGCCAGGTTTTTCTGAGGGGTACTCCGTCTGGAAAGAGGCCGTCTCCGAGGCGGATATAGTCCTGTATCTTCTTCGGGTAGATCAACTCATGGCAAGCCATAAACCTACCGAAAACCGCGTCCAGAAGGATATACGTCAAATTAAAAAATGGCTGGACAAACTCGAGGAAGAGGACAAACGCAAGAAATATCCTCTTTTTATTATTGGAACCCACTGCGATCTTACCGATCCCGACTTTACTACCTTGCCAAAAGATCAAACCGGGAGTTATGTGGACAAGGTGCGTTACATGCCTATCTTCCAAAGATGATTGAACTACTTGGAGGTGGTGGGAGTAAGGTAAGATTCGTGTTCGGTAGCTTAAAGACGCCGGATACGACGGAGGATCTGGTATATCGGTTGTTTTACCAGATAAGAACTTATAAGGATAAAAAGCCAACATGAAAAATCTCGCCCTGTCGTTTCTGTCGTTTCGCGCTCAAAGACTGGACAATCAAGATCCCGACCACATGGAGCTAGATCAGCGCTCACTTGCGGAAGAGGACGGGGCCGAACGCCAGGAGCTAGCCCGACAAATCTCGAAAGTCTCCCTAGACGGCTCCCAGGTCTTCTCTGAAGAGTCTCACGCCGCGTTTCTACTCGACGACAAGTTCCTCTTGAAGACTCCCTCGGATCAGTTGGACGATGCCGGCAGGATCGCACCGATTGTATGTTATGGTCGTGTGCCGGAACCGCCCCCGGCGTCGTGGTCTGGCGATGTGGTCAATGCTGTGGTCGGCTTCGCCGAGCGTATCGGGAGAACTATTTCAGCCAAAAGCCAAGAGATAGCTGGTCATGGTGTTGATGCTATCTTAGCAGAGGCGTAAAAAAAACAGGACAGGATGCGCGTAATGGGAAAGCTGCTGTGGGGAGCGGGGGTCTTGGTGATCGTACTAGCAGTGCTCGGGGTGATCTACAAAATCCTTTTCAGAGAGTAAGGAAAAAACCCAAGACGCGGCGTCATCATTCAGAGCCTCGTCCAGAACCGACGCACCCAACACTAAGGAGACGCAGCATGGCCGATGATAGTACATGGCCGAACGAACCCCATCGCCGCAAAACTGTGCTGGTACTGAACCAGCAAGCTATCGACGCTCTACGCTTTGAAGAGGGCGGAGCTGATCTCCTACTCAACGAAGAAGTGTACATCCTTCCTTCTTCTTTGAAGGAGGCCAACCCCGTCGTACAAGATTTAATTGAGAGTGGGCTTGTACAGCCGGGTGCTGTACTGATTCAAAGCCCCTTCGATAAGAATATATACGGAAATTCAATACAAGCTGTGGAGCGTTTTGCGCTGGCCAAACACCTGCACTTTTCCAAGTTATGTATGAACTTAGGTGCGCGTGAAGTTACAGTAGAGCAGATTGAGTTTAAAAATACCGAGGGTAGGGAAATCGTTTCTCTTCAAGGCGGCCTATCTATGAAGGGCGGTTGAACATGACGAGTGAAGTAAAACGCAATTTTAATGTGCTGGCCAATCTTAATGTGCCCGCCTGTATCTCGCTGGAAGCCGGCTATGATCGCCATGTGCGCGAACAAACAGAATTTACTCTCACTGTCAAAGTAGATTTCTGAAATGAGTTCCATACAAGAAGAACTTGGGATGCTACTTGCCAAAGCAAAGCCAATGGAGCTTGGTGCTTTGGCAGGGATACTGGAGGCTAAAAGCCTCCGTCCTGATCATATCGTGGAGGCTTTTTGGCGGAACTGTCAATCCGTTTTTGGCTATCTGGGAGGAAGCGAACCCTCCTATTCCCAGATCGTCTGTCAAGTGGCAGAGAAACTCGGGATCGAGCATTTCGGGGTAAAAGTCGAAGATCTCGAGGTTGAGATTGCACGCAAGGTGTTTCAGACAGTTTGGGAGAAGATGACGCCAGATCAGAAAATGGCGATGGAAGCCGAGTTACAACGAGCAGCCCAGGAGTTCGACAAGGGCGGGGCACTGGCCGGAAGCACAAGCATCTTTACTGCCCTGACAGCGGCTCAACTATCCGGGTTTGGAGTCTATTTGCTCGCTTCCACAGCACTGGGCACCTTAACAAGCGTGATAGGCATCACGCGCCATTTGCGGTTTACACCACCATGTCAAGCGCTATCGCTGTAATCATTGGTCCTGTCGGCTGGCTCGGCGCAGGGCTATTCGCAATTTGGAAACTCACCGACGCGAATTACAAGCGGCTGATTCCTGCAATCCTCTACGTGTCGGCACTACGGGCAAAACAACAGGGCAATTTTTCCTGACGGCCATATAACCCACTGCTGTTTTCAAAGGAAGCACAACAACAGGAAGGCGGCTTAACCGTAGTGTCACATAATTATTGTGAAAATTTGTCACCTATTATTGTGAGAATCCGGTAGATAGGGAATTCGGATATGGCGATCTCTGCGTCGATTACGTCCTCGCCGATGGGCACTGATCCGTTGCTGGGTCTTCTTGGCTTCGGCATCATTGCTGGTGTCTAGATAGTGTGAACCAGGACGCGACCTACATGCGCCGGGCCCTGCGCCAGGCTCAGAAAGGCCGGGGCCATGTCAGTCCCAATCCGCTGGTTGGGGCCGTGATCGTGCGCCATGGTCGCATTGTGGGAGAGGGCGCCCATCGGCGCGCAGGGGGGCCGCACGCCGAGGTGCACGCCCTTGCCCGGGCCGGCGACCAGGCTCGAGGCGCCGACCTTTACGTGACTCTGGAGCCCTGTTCGCACCACGGCCGCACCCCACCCTGCAGCGAAGCCGTCATCGGCGCCGGCATCAAACGCGTGGTCTGCGCTCTGCCAGACCCGGATTCCCGGGTGAGTGGATCGGGGCTGCAGCAGCTCCGGGATGCCGGTATAGAGGTAGAAGTCGGTCTGCTCCAGGCCGAGGCCCAACGCCAGAACGCGGCCTACCTCAAGCACCGGCAAAAGGGCCTGCCCCTGGTCATCCTGAAACTGGCTCAGACCCTGGATGGACAGATCGCCACGCACGCGGCCGACTCCCGCTGGATCACCGGCCCCAAGGCCCGCGGGCACGCCCATCGCTGGCGCGGCTGGGTTGACGGCATCATGGTGGGCGCCGGCACCATTGCGGCCGACGACCCGCAGCTGAACGTGCGCCATGTGAAGGGCCGCGACCCGCGGCCCCTAGTAGTGGACGGCCGCCTCCGGGTATCTCCCGGCGCTCGAGTGTTCCAGCGTTCGGGCGCGGTGTTGATTACAGGGGCCGGCCATGCGCCCGCGGCCCTGACCCCCTTCGTAGATAGAGGGGTCGAGATCTGGACCTACGAGGCCCCACAGGGGCGCATTGATCTGCGCCAACCCCTGAAGGCGGCGGCCGAACAGGGAATGACGAGCATCGTGATCGAAGGCGGCGGCCAGCTGGCGGCTTCCGCCCTGCGGGACCGCGTTGTGGATCAGGTGATGATCTTTGTGGCTCCGCGAATTCTCGGTCGGGGTATTGCGGGAATCGGCGACCTCGGTATCATAAGAATAGAAGACGCGATTGCCCTCGAAGAGGTGCAAACCCGACGTCTGGATATGGATCTACTCTACACGGCCAGGGTGAAGTACCCGTGTTCACTGGATTGATCGAAGAAGTCGGCCAGGTGCGCCGGCTGAGCCGGGAGGGCTCGTTTCAGCGCCTGATCATTGGCGCCCGGCGGGTGCTGGCCGATCTGCGCCTGGGAGACAGCGTCAACATCGACGGAGCCTGTCAGACCGTCGTGGACCTGGCAGCGGACAGCTTTGCGGTGGAATCCGTCGAGGAAACCCTGGAGCGCACCACCCTGGGCGAACTGCAGGTCGGCCGTCCCGTGAATCTGGAGCGCTCCCTGCGCCCCCAGGACCGCCTGGGCGGGCACCTCGTCCTGGGACACGTCGACGGGGTCGGCAGGATCAGCCGGCTGGAGCAACGCCAGCAAAACTGGATCCTGGCCATCGAGCCGCCGGCCGTTGTGGAACCCTATATCGCATCCAAGGGATCTATTGCCCTGGACGGCATCAGCCTCACCGTGGTAGAGGTCGGGACCGGGGACTTTACGGTGAGCGTGATTCCCCATACATTTGACTTTACCACCCTGGCCCGGCGGCGGGTCGGAGACCGGGTCAACCTGGAGGTGGATATCATCGCCCGCTACGTGGAACGCCTCCTGACGGCGGACCGCGCTCCCGACCAGGGATTGACCGTGGAAAAACTGCGGGAAATGGGCTATTGAAGCGTTTCTATTATGCCTGATTTCAATACCATAGACGAAATCATAGAAAACCTGCAAAACGGCGAGATGGTGGTGCTGGTCGACGAACGGGACCTGGACGTGGACGGCGCCGAACGGGTCGGCGAAGGCGAATTGATGATGCTGGCCGAACGGGTGACGTCCGAATCCATCAATTTTATGGTGCGCCATGCCGGCGGCCCGCTCAACGTGCCCGCCGACCAGCAAAGGATCGAGACCCTCGGTCTGGAGAGGATGCCCGGAGGCCGGGCCCCCCGAGGGGCTTCCGTCATGGTCTCGGTAAACGCCACCCCCATCGAAGGCACCGGCGTTTCGGCCCACGATCGCGCCCTGACCATCCGCCGGCTGGCCGACCCCCACAGCAGCGCGGAGAACTTCGTCCAGCCCGGACACGTGACCCCGCTTCAGGCGCGAACCGGCGGCGTGCTGAAAAGGGCCGGTCACACCGAGGCCGCGGTGGACCTGGCGCGCCTGGCCGGATGCCAGCCCGTCAGTCTCATCTCGGCCATCCTCGACCACAGCGGCGAAGTGGCTTCCACCCCTTACCTGCTGGACTTTGCCCGCAAGCACGGGTTCAAAATCGCCACCATCAAAGACCTGATCGCCTATCGCCGCCGCACCGAAAAATTGATCGCGCTCGAGACCCGGGCCGTCATGCCCACGCGCCATGGCCAATTCACGGTCTACGCCTACCGCAGCCTGGTGGACGACAACCCCTATATCGCCCTGGTCATGGGCGATGTCAGCGACGGGAGGGACACCCTGGTGCGCATGCACTCCGGCTGCCTGACCGGCGATGTCCTGGGCTCCTACCTGTGCGACTGCGGCGAGCAGCTCGAACGCGCCCTGGAAATGATCGCCGCCGAGGGCAGGGGCGTGATCGTCTACATCCAGCACCACGAGGGCCGCGGCATTGGCATCTTCCACAAGCTCAAGGCCTACGAACTCCAGCAACGCGAGGGGCTGGACACCGTAGAAGCCAACCACGCCCTGGGGCTACCCATGGATCCGCGCGACTACGGCATCGGCGCTCAGGTGCTCTACGATCTAGGGGTGCGAAGGGTGCGCTCGCTGACCAATAACCCCCAAAAGAGGGTAGGGCTGGAAGCCTACGGGCTCAAGCTGGTGGAACAGGTGCCGATCGCCGCCTCGCCGAATCCCCACAACATCGAATACCTGCGCACCAAACAGGACAAGATGGGACACACCACCCTGCTGGGAGCGCAAGAGGCGTCCAGCGAGCCGCCCGGCAGAGGAGATCGAGATAATGCCCAGAGTGTATGAAGGAAAACTTGCGGCCCAAGGCAAGAAATTCGGGATTGTGGTCAGCCGTTTCAACGACTTGGTGACCACCAGGCTTCTCGAAGGAGCCCTGGACTGTCTGAAGCGCCACGGCGCGGAGGAGGAGGACATCGAGATCGCCTGGGTGCCGGGCTCCTTCGAGTTGCCCCTGGCGGCTCAGAAGATGGCGGCCGCCGGACGCTTTGCCGTGGTCATCTGCCTGGGGGCCATCGTCCGCAGTTCCACCCCGCATTTCGACTTTGTCGCCAGCGAGGCCGCCAAGGGCATTGCCCGGGTAGGGTTGGACAGCGGCATCCCTGTGACCTTTGGGGTCATCACCGCGGATACCGTGGAGCAGGCCATCGAGCGGGCCGGAGTCCGGGCCGGCAACCGCGGCTGGGACGCCGCGCTCAATGCGATCGAAATGGCCACCTTGATGGACGAGCTTTCCTGAAATGTCGGCACGGAATTTCGCGGCGGACTTCGAAGAAGACCCGGAGTCGTACCAGCCGCCGCCGAACAATCGCCGCGGCGCCCGCCAGGTAGCCCTGCAGGCACTCTACTGGGATGCCAGCTCGCCGGGCACGGCTGCGGTGGCCGTGCGGGAACTAATCCGGCGCTTCGCGCTTTCAGAAGAGGTCGGCGCCTTTGCCACCGCGCTGGTCCACACCGTCGGCGAGCACGGCCGCGAACTGGAGGAGTTGATCGCGGCCAACGCCACCCATTGGAAGCAGGACCGCATCGCCCGGATCGACGGGATCATCCTGCGCCTGGCTCTGGCCGAAGTCCTCTTCTTGGTAGGGATTCCGGTGCGGGTATCTATCGACGAAGCCATTGAACTGGCCAAGCTCTACAGCACCGAACAGTCCTATGGTTTCATCAACGGCATCCTGGACGCCATCGTGCACCAGAGGGGACTGCCTGTATAAAAAGGGCTCATGTCCACAGCCATACTCTCAGACATTCACGCCAACCTCGAAGCCCTGGATGGCGTCTGTCGAGCCGGCGATGAACGCCGCGTCGATGCCTGGATATGTCTGGGAGACATCGTCGGTTATGGCGCCGATCCGGGGGCCTGTCTCACGCGGACCCGCGCCCTGACCGATCAGGTCGTGCTGGGCAACCACGACGCCGCCGCCACCGAGCTGCTGGACCTGGCCTATTTTAACGAGTACGCCGCCGCCGCCGCGGTGTGGACGGCCGACCGGTTGGCGCCGGAAGAGCGGGCTTATCTGGCAAACCTGCCTTTGACCATAGAAAGTGAGCGCGCCTTTTACGTCCACGCCGAACCGCGCGACCCTGGAAGCTGGGGTTACGTGCACTCCCGCAGCGATGCGCGGGCCGCATTTGCCGCAGTGCCCACCCAGCTTTGTTTCATCGGCCATTCACACCAGCCCTTTATGTGCGGCCATAACGACGCCGAAATAGAGCTTATCACGGGACCGGGACCTTTGGAAATAGAGGAAGGGCGACGTTACCTGGTGAACGTAGGCAGCGTCGGGCAACCCCGGGACGGAGACGCCCGCGCCTGTTTCCTGATCTGGGAAGAGGAAACCGGAACTCTGGAACTAGTCCGCGCCGAGTACGACATACCCACGGCCCAGAAGAAGATCATCGCCGCGGGCCTGCCGGCCTTTCTGGCCGAACGCCTGGCGTTTGGTCATTAAAATACCGAGGAACCGTCATGTTTGGTGCATTGGGGAAAAAAATATTCGGCTCTCAGGCGGAACGCGAATTTAAAAAGATCGTTCCCCAAATTCGGGAAATCAATCGCTTCGCCGCCGATTTCCAGGCCCTGAGCGCAGAGCAACTGCAGGGCAAGACCGCACAGTTCAAGGCCCTGCTGCAGGAGCGGACCAGGGTTCAGCAAGAACAACTGAGTCAGATCGAAGAGCAACTCCGCGGCGACCTGGAACCAGAGGAACGCGAATACTCCAACGACGAACTGGAGCGCCTGGACCAGGAAATCCGCGACCTCGAGGCCGGGGTCCTGGACGAGATCGCCCCCCAGGCCTTCGCCTTGGTCAAGGAGGCCTGTAGCCGCCTGCTCGGTCAACAGTGGGAGGTCGTCGGCACCACCGAGGAGTGGTACATGTTGCCCTACGACGTCCAGCTCTTCGGCGCCCTCGTCTTGCACCAGGGCAAGATTGCCGAAATGGCCACCGGAGAGGGCAAGACCCTGGTGGCCACCATGCCGCTCTACCTCAACGCCCTGGCCGGCCGCGGCGTCCACCTGATCACCCACAACAACTACCTGGCCAAGCGCGACGCCATGTGGATGGGGCCGATCTACAATTACCTGGGCCTGTCCGTGGGGGTCATCCAGGACGCCCGCCAGACCGGCGGTGCCGAGGCCTACCTGCTGCCCGCGCCCGCCGCCGTGCCGCGGGAATACCTCTGGGAGGAGGCCACCCTCCAGCAGGCCTATGGGGCCGATATCGTCTACGTCACCAACGACCAGGTCGGCTTCCATTACCTGTACGACAACATGGCCACGCGGCGCGAAGACATCATGCAGCGCGAATTCAACTACGCCATTGTCGACGAGGCCGACAGCAACCTGATCGACGAAGCCCGCACCCCCCTGATCATCTCCGGGCCGATGCCCGAGACCACCAATCGCTACGCCGAACTCAAGCCCCTGGTCGAAAAACTCATACGCGCCCAGAACTCCCTGGTCAACCGGATCATCGCCGAGGCCGAGAAGAATCGCGGCGATGACCAGGGCCAGGACGAATACGATATCGGCATCGAACTGCTCAAAGCCGTGCGCGGCGCGCCCAAAAACCGCCGTCTCATGAAGGTCCTTCAGGAAGAAGGCATCAAGCGCCTGATCGCGCGGGTGGAAGCCGACTACATGCGCGACAAGCGCCTGAGCGAAATCGACGAAGCCCTCTACTACGTGGTGGACGAGAAGAACCACACCATCGACCTGACGGAGAAGGGCCGGGACCTGCTGTCCCCCGACGAGCAGGCCCTCTTCGTCCTGTCCGACCTGGGTGAAGAGATCGAGAAGATTCGCCAGGATGAAAGTCTCGACGAGCAGGAAAAACAGCTCGCAGAGGACAAGGCCCACCGGCAGCACCAGCAGCAGAGCGAGAGCGTCCACAACATCAACCAGCTCATGCGGGCCTATTCCCTGTTCGAAAAAGACGTCCAGTACATGGTCACCGACGACCGCAGGGTGGTGATCGTGGACGAGTCCACGGGCCGGCCGCAGCCGGGAAGGCGTTTTTCCGAGGGGTTGCACCAGGCCCTCGAGGCCAAGGAAGGCGTCAAGATCGAACAGGCGATGCAGACCGTCGCCACCATTACCGTGCAGAATCTCTTTCGCCTGTATCACAAGCTGGCGGGCATGACCGGAACCGCCGAGACCGAGGCCGGCGAGCTGTGGACCATCTACAAACTGGACGTGGCCGTGGTGCCCACCAACCGCCCGGTGCGACGGGTGGACCAGGACGACCAGATCTTCCGCACCAAACGCGAAAAATACAACGCCATCATCGACGAAATCGTCCGCCTGCACCAGCTCGACCTGCCGGTCCTGGTAGGCACGGTCCCGGTCGAAGTCTCCGAGTTGATCAGCCGCATGCTGACCCGCCAGGGCATCCAGCACCAGTTGCTCAACGCCCGCTACCACGAAAAGGAAGCCCAGATCATCGCCCAGGCCGGCCAGCCCGGCACCGTGACCATCGCCACCAACATGGCCGGTCGCGGCACCGATATCAAGCTGGTGCCCGAAGTGGTCAGGCTGGACCAGGAAATCATTCTTTCGGACACCACCCTGGACGATGCGCATTCCTCCGGCGAAACCCTGCGCGATTACCTGACCGAAAACCCCTGCGGCCTCCAGGTGATCGGCACCGAGCGCCACGATTCGCGGCGCATCGACCGGCAGCTGCGGGGGCGTTCCGGCCGCCAGGGCGACCCGGGGGCCTCGCGGTTCTTTCTGTCCCTCGAAGACGATTTGATGCGGCTCTTCGGCTCCGAGCGCATCGCCTCGGTCATGGACCGGCTGGGCGCCGAGGAGGGCGAAGTCATCGAGCACTCCATGGTCACCCGCTCCATCGAACGGGCCCAGAAAAAGGTGGAGGCCCGCGACTTTGAAATGCGCAAGCACCTGCTGGAGTACGACGACGTGATGAACCAGCAGCGCCAGGTGATCTACAACCGCCGGCGCGACATGCTGGAACGCAACTCGGTACGCGACCAGGTCCAAGAGATGATCGAGGAGACCATTGACGCCCTGCTGGCCGGGTACGCGGATCCGCAAATCCATCCCGAAGAATGGGCCTGGGAGGATTTCAGCAGCGAGTTCAGCAACGCCTTTTTTCTGGTACTGCCCTATACCACGGAGGAGCGCGCCCAGACCAATCCGGACGAGCTGCGAACCCGCCTGATAACCAGTGTGGAGGAAGCCTACCAGCGCCGGGTCCAGGTGGTGGGCGAAGAGACCTTTCGAGAAGTGGAAAAGGCCCTCCTGCTGCACACTATTGACACCTGCTGGCAGGAACATCTCTACGAAATGGACGAGTTGAAGGATGGCGTCGGCTTTGCCGGCGTGGGAGGCAAGAACCCCCTCATCGAGTACAAAAAAGGCGCCTACGAAATGTTCGAGAGCCTGATCGAGCGCATCAATCTGGAGACCCTGCGCAGCCTCTTTCAGCTGCGCGTGGACGTGGAGGAACCCAAGTTTGGACCCGTGGCCCAGAATCGCGCCGGTGGCCACAGGCTGATTCACCGGGAGGCTACCAATCTGGGCTTCAGCGGGGTGTCGGCAAGCACCGACGGTGAGGATCTGACCGGACGGCGGCCCTCCCGCCGGCAAGAGTTTTCGACCTCGGGAGGGGATGAGAGAGAAGCCCCGGCCGCCCAGCAGCCGGTGCGCGTGGGGCCCAAGGTGGGCCGCAATGCACCGTGCCCTTGCGGCAGCGGCAAAAAGTACAAAAGATGCTGCGGTCGCGCGGCCTGAAAATTTTCCCGAAACCTAAAACAAGGCCCTTATGGAATACTGGCAAATTCTCTGTCTAGTCATCTACTGCACCATCGTACTCCTGCTCAGCATCTACGGCTTCCACCGCTACCTGATGATGCGGTTGTTCTACCGGCACCGCCGGGATCTCTCCGCCCCCAAAGCCCACTTCGAGACCCTGCCCTGCGTCACCGTTCAGCTGCCCATGTACAACGAGTTCCACGTCGTCGAACGACTCCTCGAAGCAGTGGCCCGAATCGACTATCCCCGCGACCGCCTGCAGGTCCAGGTCCTGGATGATTCCCAGGATGAAACCCGGGAAAAGGCCCGCCTGATCATAGAACGACTCGCCGCCCAGGGGCTCGACATCGAGTACATGAACCGCGAATCTCGCAAGGGTTTCAAAGCCGGCGCCCTCGCCGCCGGCCTGATGCGGGCCCGGGGTGAGTTCATCCTCATCCTCGACGCGGATTTCGTCCCCCCTCCCCGGATCCTGCACCAGTGCATCCACTACTTTACCGATCCGGAGATCGGCATGGTGCAGATGCGCTGGGGCCATCTGAACCGCACCTATTCGTTGCTGACGCGGATTCAATCCATCTTCCTGGATGGCCACTTCATGATCGAACATACGGCGCGCAACCGCTCCGGCCGCTTCTTCAACTTCAACGGCACGGCCGGGGTCTGGCGCAAGCGCGCCATCGACGAGGCCGGAGGCTGGCACTACGATACCTTGACCGAGGACCTGGACCTGAGCTACCGGGCCCAGCTGCAGGGCTGGAAGTTCCTGTTTCTACCCGAGATCGAGGTGCCAGGTGAAATCCCGGTGGAGATGAACGCCTTCAAGCTGCAGCAGCACCGCTGGACCAAGGGCGCAGTGCAGACGGGCAAGAAACTCCTGCCGCGGATCTGGCGGAGCCCCCTGCCCCTGCCGGTCAAAATCGAGGCCACCTTCCATCTCACAGCCCATATCTGCTATATCCTGATGCTGTTGATGGCTCTTTTGACCCTGCCGGTGCTGAGCATCCGTGCTCTGATGGGCTGGGAAAGGCTGCTGATTATCGATCTGCCGCTGTTTTCGCTGGCGACCATGGCCATTTCCGGATTCTACCTGACCTCTCAGCGCGCCCTCTATCCCAGCTGGAAGAAACAGATCAAGTACCTGCCCATGCTCATGGCTCTGGGCATGGGCATGTGCATCAACAATACCCGGGCCGTGATCGAGGGCCTGATCGGCCATCAGAGCGGTTTCCGGCGCACCCCCAAGTACGGGGTAATGGCCCGGCGGGACCGTCCGCAAAAGCACAAGTACTCGGGCATGAGAAACGTTCTGGCCGTCTTTGAACTTTCCATGTCCGTCTACTTCATTTTTGCCATCTACCTGGCCTGGACCAGCGGCCTTTATCCAGGCCTTCCCTTTCTCCTTCTCTTCCAGCTGGGTTTCCTCTATTCGGGCTCGATGTCGGCCCTGCAACCCTGGGGCTACCTGGCCAGGGTGCACCAGACGCGCTGGCGCCTTGCTTCCTAATTTGTCAATTGGCGGATAAGGTGCTCATTGGTCCCCTATTTTCCCCTTTGGGTCGCCCTCTTCTGGCCCACATCGAGCCGGAATGGTGCCGTACGTTCCGAAGAAACCGCGCATTAGCGGAAACAAAAAGATTTCAAGGCTTGCGGGAATCTGCTGAAAAATAGGGGGGCTTGTGGAACCAGCACTGTCAATCGACAAAGCAATGATGAGCCCCCACCCTCGAAAAGAGCGGAGGCTTTGCGATAAAACCCTGTTGGCGGATTCGGCGGCGGCTCAGTCAGTCCACGGCAGGGCGTATTCGCTGCCCTTTTCGTAGGAGAATCCCTTGCGGGCCAGCAGCACCTCGATGGAGGGATAAACCCGGCCCCGGATATCCCGCCGCAGGTTGCGCAAGCCGATCACCACGGAGTGGGCCTGACGGTTCAGATCCCCGGTGAGATCCCGAGCCAGACGCCTGGCATCGTTGAAGCTGCGGCCGTAGAGCTTGTGGATATTCCTCAACCCGCTGCTCTCTCTGGGCTCCTCTAGGGCCGCCAGGGCCGCGGCATAGTCATCCACCAGCTGGCGGGCGGCGTTCACCTCGCTCTCCATCTTCTGTATGCTGGGATCGTCGAACTGGATGATGTAGGCCTCGATCTTCTGGTTGTACTGATTGAACTTCTGGATGGCCTTCACGTACCCTGTAAGTTCGGCGATTTCACCTTCATCACTGCATCCCCACAGACCCAGGACAAGAGCACAGACTGCAAGCCGACGTAACATATCAACCTCCCCAGTTGAGGTTTTTTATGGTAAGTTTGAGATTGGTCCAGTTTTCGTCAGATACTCAAAAACAGCACAAACATACATCGGAAACAAGAGAAAATCAAGCGATACGTAATATATAAGCATTCAAACACATTAAAAATAAAAACTTAAGATATATCCCAAGTATCGATTTTGAGGTCTGCCAGGACTTAACCAGGCCGTACTGTTCGGGTCTGCGTGGATTTCCCTGGAAGATCGCGTATATTAAACTGTCTCCGAAGCCCCGGAGCGTGCGCCAGACTCTACAACCTCTTCACAGGAGTGCGAAGCTTTGATAACGCGCGAACAAATTCGCAACCAGCTGGACAACTGCCTGATGGAAGCCCACTACGAACCCTGGCAGACCCACTACCGCAAAGGCAAAGTCAGGGATATGTACCTGCTTCCGGATAAACGCATTCTCATCACCACGGACCGGCAAAGCGCCTTCGACCACGTTCTCGGCGCCATCCCTTTGAAGGGCCAGGTGCTCAACCGGATTGCCCACTACTGGTTCGAGCAGACCCAGGACTTGGTGCCCAACCAGGTGATTGCCGTACCCGACCCAAACGTCACTGTGGCCCGGGAACTGGATATGCTGCCGGTGGAAATCGTCGTGCGGCGCTACCTCACCGGCAGCACCGATACCTCGGTGTGGACCCACTACAACAGGGGGGTGCGCAGTTTCTGCGGCGTCACCCTGCCCGATGGCATGGTCAAAAACCAGCCTTTCGACGCTTCGATCATCACCCCGACCACCAAGTCCGAGGACCACGACGAGTCCATCTCGCCGCAGCAGATCGTGGAGCGCGGTCTGGTAGAGAGGGATCTGTGGGCAAAGGTAGAGGCGACCGCCCTGGCGCTGTTTGCGCGCGGCACTGAACTGGCAGCCCGACAAGGTCTCATACTGGTGGACACCAAATACGAAATGGGACTGGATGCGGAAGGCCGCATCACCATCGCCGACGAGATCCACACTCCGGATTCGTCGCGCTACTGGATTTCCGCCACCTACGAGGAACGGCATGCCAGAGGCGAGGAGCCCGAAAGCCTGGACAAGGAATTCCTGCGCTTGTGGCTCAAAGAGCGCAACATCTCGGACGACAATATTCCCGAACTCGACGACGATATCCGGATTCAGGTGGCCGAGCGCTATATCGACCTTTTCGAGCGCATCACCGGAACCACCTTTGAGGCCGAACTCGGAGAGGCTCCGGTCGAGAAGCGCATTCAAAAAAATATCGCCGGCTACTTTTAGGCCTTGCCGAAAAATTACTTTTCTGTTTCGGTATTCCGAATTTCGCCGTTCCCCTCTGAAATTCGGAATTTTAGGGCGTGAAAAGGAAAACTTAAATTTCGGCAGAGCCTTAGCTCATGCTCAAAAACATAATCAGGGCTTTTCTGATCTGCCGCCTGGAACTGCGGCAGCCGTCTATCGACCTGAACCTGGCGCTCTCATCCTGGCTTCATCGTCCCGCCATCCAGATCCTGCTCGAGGAGGAAGAAGAGCAAGACCAACAACGCGAGCACCTGCTCCACAAACTGGACGAAGTCTATCCCTTCTGATGCTCCACCGCCAACTCAAAACCGCCCTGGAGGGCATCTTTGGCGCCGAGTTCGTCGAAGCGGCCCTCACCCAGCCCGAACTGGCCCAGGTGGTGCTCTACGAGCGCCCCGAAGACTTCAAAAAAGCCGTCCTGGGCTTTCAGCGCCTCAATTACCGCGACGAACACCAGCGGTACGCAGCCACGCTCGAGCGCGAACTAGGGATTGCCCTGATCTGTTCTTTGCTGGACAACCCCACCCGCGAACTGGTGGCGGAGTTAGGCCTGAACTACCTGTAATTCATTCTCACCCCGGCCCTCCGAGGAACCTGAGCCTCCCTTGATTAGTTTTATGAGGGAAAAAGAAGGGGCGCGTACCGTGGCTGGGCTTGGGCGCCCAGTTCCTGGAAGGGGACAAAAATGGCGGCTTTGAAAGCAGAAAGACCTTCCTCCAGAGTCAAAGATCGAACCAATCCCATGGAGTCCTACTGGCGGGATATTCAACACTATGAACCGTTGAGCAGGGCTCGCGAAATCGACCTGGACGAACGCGAGCACCAGATCATCCGCTCCTGCTTCGGCCTGGAGGATCAGGCCCCCATGACTCTGGAGAAGATCGGCGCCACCCTGGGACTGACGCGCGAGCGGGTGCGCCAGCTCCAGCTGCGGGACCGCGCGCTGCGAAAGATGCGGATCCAGTGGGGCGACCTGCTGCTGGAGCTTTCGAATAATTAATAAAAATGCGCTTTCATGCACCTTTTGGACCGGGCAGGGCCGGAATCCTACCCGGTTTTTTTGCGCCCCTTGAAAAATATTGGAAAATGTCTTTCCTTTGTTACAGTAACTTTTCAGTCTTATGCAAGAGTTATCGTGCGCTATAATCTAGCAGATCTTCATATCCACTCCTTTTGTTCCGACGGCCTTCGCACCCCCACCCAGACGGTGGAGGAAGCCCGCGACGCCGGGATTCAGGCTCTGAGTCTCACCGATCACGATACCGTCGACGGTATCGACGAAGCCTTGCGTGCGGGAGAAGCTCTGGGGCTCGAAGTCGTTCCCGGTGCGGAGTTGAGCGCTCACGTCAAGGAGCGGGAGGTGCACATCCTGGCTTACTGTCTGGAGTGGCAAGCCGCCAAACTGGCGAGCTACCTGAGTCTACTTGGCCGGCAGCGCTACGACCGGGGTATCGCCATTGTCGAACGCCTCAACAACCTGGGCGTGGAGCTGACTTTAGAGGACGTCCTCAGCGAAACCAGCGGCAGCTCTCTGGGGCGACCCCACATAGCCGCGGCCATGGTGAATCGGGGACTGGTGGCCAGCAAAGACGAGGCCTTCAACCACTACCTGGGCGACCGATCCCCGGCGTATGAACCCAAGCCCTACATGGCCGCGGGTGATGTAATCGAACTAATTCACCGGGTTAAAGGGGTGGCTTTCCTGGCTCATCCAGGGACCAGCCTGTCCGAATCGGTGATCGCCCAACTGGTGGACTCCGGCCTGGATGGAGTGGAGATCTTTCATCCGGCCCACCAGGCTCCACAAATCGAATATTACACGCAACTGGTAGAGCGTTATGGCCTGCTGCAATCCGGGGGGTCCGATAGCCACGGCAACCCCGAAGGTGCCCGCATCGGCGAGTATGGCATAGGCTACGAGGCCATAGAAGCCCTGCGCGAACGCGCTGCGAGCTACGCCTAAATCCACGAGGTCTAAAAACCCCCAATAAATGAGATTCACTTGCCGCGCCGGCAGCTTCCTCTCCCTTCTGCTCGGAGGAGTCTGGTTGCTGGCCTCCCCTCCTGTACAGGCAGTCCTGCCCCAGCATTTTAACCAGAACCCAGAATCCAAACCCATCGAGGGCTTGATCGGCGCCGGCATCGGCGATATTAAATGGAGCGGCCGCTATCTGTGGGTCGTCACCGAAAGCGGCGTGGCCCGCCTGGATCCGGCTCAGTACAGCGGCCTGGACGAGGCGGACTGGGTGACCTATACCGAACTCAACGGCATAGGCCGGGGGAGCCCCAGCGCCCTGGACGTCAGCGGCGATACCGTCTGGGTCGCCACCGTCTACGACACCACCACGGTGCTGGGCGACTTTACCGTGGGCAATGGCCTGAGCTTTTCGCTCGATGCCGGACAGTCCTGGCAGCACATCCCCGTCGAAACCATCTTCAACCCCTCCAGACCCGGCTTCGAAAGGGGGCCGACCACCCCCATCGACAATCCCTGCTGGGGCCTGGCCCTCGACGGCTCCACCCTCTGGGGCGCTTTTTTCGCCGGCTCTTCGGTGCGCTCACAGGACGGCGGCCGGACTTGGGAACGGATCCTGCCCGACGGGACCGACGAAATCATTTTTTTCTCTCGGGACAGGGCCGATAGCCTCTCCCTGGTTTTCGAAATCCGGGCCGACAGCCTGGAACATGCAGGGGGAACCGCGGCAAAGGTCGAACTCCTGCGTGCCCGGTCCGATAGCCTGGTCAGGCACCTGATGCACCGAACCTTCTCGGTGCTGGCCTACGGCGACACCGTCTGGATCGGCACCTCGAGCGGGATTGGCCGCAGCTTCGACCAGGGCCAGACCTGGGATAACCTCAAGGTGCGCCACGACCGCAGCGGGAATACCTTGCCCGGCCACATCGGCGGCAACTGGGTGGTGGCCCTGGAGCGCCAGATCCTGGCGGACGGCACCAGCGTCATCTGGGCCGGCACCCGCGCCACCGACCAGGAGACGGGGGGCATCAACTCCATCAGCTTCAGCCGCGACCAGGGCCAGACCTGGACCATTACCGGCCCGACCTTTGCGTGGGATTTTGCCTTTACCCGGAACAAGGTCTGGGCCAGCACCGACCAGGGCCTCTACGCCAGCGAGGACGAGGGCCAGACCTGGCAGCAAGTCGAGGTCGAGGATACCTTCATCCGCGAAAAGCTCCGCGGCAATTTCGTGGGTCTGGAAACCTTGGGGGACACCCTGTGGGTGGGGGCCGAGAACGGCCTGGGACTCTCCCTGGACGAGGGCCAGACCTGGCGCATCCTGCGCTTTCTCGTGCGCACCCTCTCCATCGACACCCGGGAGGAGATCGGCACCAGCGGACTGCTGGATCGGGAAGTGCTCACCTATGCGGCGCCCAACCCCTTTGCGCCCTCGCAGGGGGAACAGGCCCGCATCATCTTCGGCCTGGCCCGGGACGCCCAGGCCACCATTAAAATCTACGATTTCGCCAGCCGCCTGGTCCGCACTCTCGAACCGGAGGAGTCGCTGGCAGGACAGTACAACTACGGGCGCAACTGGGACGGTCTCGACGACGACGGCAGGCCCGTGGCCAATGGGGTATACCTCTACCGCATTGAACTGAGCACCGGGCACCAGGCCTTTGGGAAAGTGGTGGTTCTGGATTGAAAACATACCTGTTCCATACAGCGACGCTGATCGGATGCCTGCTGCTGGCGCCCCCGGCGAGGGCGGCCGATTTTGCCGCCGCCTTCCTGAAGACTGGGGCCGGGGCGCGCGCCTTGGGCATGGGCAGCGCTTTTGTCGGTGTGGCGAACGACGCTTCGGCCCCGTACTGGAATCCCGCGGGGCTGATCCGGACTCAGGGCAAGGTCTTCCTGGCCTCGCACCAGTCGCTTTCCCTGGACCGCCGGCAGGACCATGTTTCTTTTGTCCTGAACCTGCGCCGCGAGCTGGGCTTTGGCTTCACCTGGATGCACGCCGGCGTCGGCGACATCGCCGGGCGAAGAGCCGACGGCCAGCCGACCGGCGCTATAGAAGACGCGGCAAACATCTACTACATCTCCGTGGGCCGCGCCCTGGGACACCGGCTTTCCATCGGGCTGACCATGAAGGTCATAGATCATAAAATAAAAGTCCCCTTCAGAGGCACCTCGACCGGCAAGGGCAACGCCTTCGAGCTGGGTTTTCAGTACCATCTGGGGGCTAAAACCGTACTGGCGGGCGTATGGAGCAACCTGAATTCCAAGCTAAGCTGGAGGGTCGAGCGCGGTGCGGATCAAACCAGCAGCACGGAGGACAAATTGCCCTTGATTCGCGTCCTGGGCGCGAGCCATCGCCCCCTGGCCAACCTGCTCCTGGCCGCGGATCTGAACAGCAGCAACGTCGAGACCTCCCTCAACCTGGGGGCCGAATGGGTGGTTGGTCCGGTGCTGACTCTGCGGGCCGGCCTCAATCGGGTGCCGGGCGCCGCCCGCAGCATCGGCTCGACCGCCGCGGGCGCGACCCTGCGGCCCATGCGCCGGGACACCCTGCGCTTTCACTACACCTACGCCTCCGACGAGCTGGAGGGCGGGGGCCGCACAGCCGTAGCCTTGGCCCTGCAGTTCTGAGGGGTGGAGCCACTTTGGAAGGCTTCTTAGAATTGTGATATGAGCATACCACGGATGAGAAATATACTTTGGGGCGCCCTCCTGGTCGGCCTGGGGCTTTTCCACCCTGCCAGGGCCGCCACGGGCCTGCCTTTCCTGCGCCTCAGCTCCGGCGCGCGCGCTGCGGCCCTGGCCGAAGCCGTGATTGCGGTGCCCAGCGCAGAGGCCATCTCCTACAACCCGGCGGCCCTCCGGGCGCGGGGCCGCAGCGCCGGATTTACCCACAGTGAGTGGATCCAGGGCATCCACCACGAATACCTTTCCGTGGTATTCGGCAAACAGAGCGGCGTCCTGGGGATGGCAGCACAGGTTTCCCAGGCCCGCAGTCTCGAATTCCGCACCGGTCCGACGGCAGAACCGCTGGGTGAATTCGGCGTCTACGAAGGGGCGGTCAACCTGGCCTATGCCCATCTCTGGAGCCGGAAATTGCGGCTCGGGACCAATGTCAAACTGATACGACAGGCCATCTACACCCAGACCGCCACAGGGGTGGCCCTGGATCTGGGCCTGCTCTACCAGGCCCGCCCGCACCTGAGCCTGGGCCTGGCCGCCCGCAACCTGGGCCGCATGAACCAGCTGGATCGGGAGGCCACTGTCCTCCCCCGCGCCGTGCGAGTGGGCCTGGCCTACACCGGCCTGGACCACCTGCTCTTCAGCCTGGAGGTCCAACAAGTCTCAGGCGGCTCTACCACCCTGCACCTGGGCGGCGAATACGCCCTCCACCGCCACCTCCGGGCGCGCGGCGGTTACCAGAGCGCCGACACCCGCAACCTGAGCCTGGGCCTGGGCCTTGAAATCGGGATCTGGAGCGTGGACTACGCCTTTATCCCCTTCAGATCCGATCTGGGAGAGGCCCACCGTCTCAGCGTGGTGCTGCACCGGAGGGTGGATACCTTATGAATCTGTGGCGCAAAAGCCTACCCGAGCCTCCCGCGCCCGTGTACCAGGCGCCTCCTCCGCCCCTGCCTTCCTTGTGGAAAACGCCCCGACCGGTCGTCAGCCGGCCCTGGGTGCACATCCTGCTCTTTGTGCTGACCCTGGCCTCCATGACGGTGGCCGGGGCCAAATTGCGGAGCGTAGATCCGTTTATCAGTCTGGTTCACCTCAGCGAAGGCATCCCCTTTGCGGCCACCCTTCTGGCCATCCTCACCGTGCACGAATTCGGT
The DNA here is from genome assembly GCA_965219385.1 of Candidatus Latescibacterota bacterium. Classification (GTDB taxonomy): domain Bacteria; phylum Latescibacterota; class UBA2968; order UBA8231; family UBA8231; genus CBDCNM01. The sequence continues at coordinate 2,094,760 of CBDCNM010000002.1, forward strand.
CACTACTTTGCGGCCCGCAGGTGGGGGGTCAAAGCCTCCCTGCCCTATTTCATACCCTTGCCGCTGTTCCTGGGCACCCTGGGCGCAGTGATCAGAATCCGCTCCCCCATCCCCCACAAAAGGGCTCTGATGGACATCGGCGCCGCCGGTCCGCTGGCCGGTTTTGTCGTGGCCCTAGCCGTGTGCTTCATCGGACTGTCCCAGTCCACCCTTATCCGGGCCGAGGATTTTTACCACGGTCTGCCCATTCAACTGGGTGCTCCTCTGCTGTTCAGCGGGATATCCGCTCTGGTTTTGCCGGACATCCCCCCGGACCAACTGGTGCTGCTCAGTCCAATGGCCTTTGCCGGCTGGGTGGGACTGTTCATTACGGCCTTCAATCTTTTCCCCATCGGCCAGCTGGACGGCGGCCACATCGTCTATGCCCTCTTCGGTCGCTGGCACGGCAAAATCGCCCGCGCCGGCTTTGCGATCTTGCTGGGGATGGGATTATATGGTATTTTATCTCTTATATGGGGATGGCCCCAGGGGTGGCCGGGCTGGCTGGGACTGGCCTTTTTGCTGGTGCTCTTCGGCACAGATCACCCTGCGCCCTACAATCCCGGCATCCCGCTGGATCCCAGGCGACGGTGCGTGGGTTACCTTTGTCTGCTGATTTTCGCACTTTGTTTCACCCCTGTACCTTTGAGCACTTTTATGGGGCAATGACCACCAGGCAACTTCTTTTTTTGGCACTCCCACTGGGGTGGGGTGGAATTGCGGCCGGCTGCGGCCTGGACGACAGCGCCCAAATGCCGTGTCGCTGCACGGAAGAGACCGACCGGAATCTCTTTCCCCAGTGTTTCGATGCCATCGTCACGGACGAGCGCCACGACCCTGCCAATCCCCTGAGTACCCGGACGCCGGATTGCCCCAGCGGTAGCCCCCTGTTCCTGCGCGAGCGAACGGAGCCGGCTTTTGTTTTATTCAACGTGGAAACCACCTTTGAACATCTTCGTCCTAGCCAGTACATGGAACAACTCACCGAGGATTTCATTTTCGTGCCGGATCGGGAGGATATCGACCTCCATCCCGAAATTTACCAGGCGCCCGACAACTACGATCCGGACCGGGATACCCTGTGGACCCGGGAGCGGGAACGCGGTTTCGCGGCCGGGTTGCTCAACCAGAACCGGTTTCAAAAGGTCGATTTTGTCCGCTGGTACAAGTCGGCGAAGGATGAAGTCCAGCCTTTAGAAGATGGATTGAAGGAAAGGTACATCTTTCCGTATGAAATCGATTTCATCGTACTGGCTGGCAAGGAGACTGATTGTTCTGGCCAGGGACTCAAAGGCCTGATGGAAGTGGACCTTGTAACACCTACTCCAGAAAACCCGGTCTGGTCTATCCAGCGCTGGAAGGACCTGCGCGATCCCGCCACCGCCAAGTGTTCGTGGGGGGAACTGCGGGCCGAATTTGCCCCTTGAGACCACCTGCCGGCGCTCGGATCCGAAAAGGAGCGAAGCGATATGAAGCGCCACCTTACCTTAATCTTCATGCTTGCAGGCACCCTGTTGTGGCTTGCCTGCGGGTGCACAAACCCCTTTGCCCCGGAAAAACACACCCCCACAGAAGGCATCATCGATCAGCCGGTGCCCCCGGCGGACAGTCCCGAGCAACTCATGGACAATCTGACCAAGGCCATGCGGACCCGCGACGAGCAACTCTACGAGTCCCTTCTGGACTTGGATTTCTGGTTCACCGAAACCGATTGCGCCGGTGAACTGGTCTTCCAGAATGGCCTTGAGGAGGAGTTGGAATTCATCGCCGGCAGCCGCGACGGCAGCCGCGACGGCATCTTCGACCGGTACCCCAACTTCGATTTCACCTTCACCCTGCACACCAACGGCCGCAGCGTCGAACTGGGCAGCGGATACCCGGACGCCTTCGAGGGCGACCCGGACGGCCACCCCGAGGAAGACTGGGAAATATTCCGGGGACGGGTGCAGATGCTGCTGCTCGACGATAAAGGGGACGGGTTCCGCGTCGACCAAGTCATGACCTACAAACTGCGCCAGGTGACCGAGGAAGAGGTCGGCGCAAACAACAGCGAAGAAATCGGCCTCTGGAAGATCATCCGCTGGGTCGACGATCCCCTGTCCGGAGACTGCTCCGAACAAGAAGTAGCGTCCAAATCCGTCGCCCGATCCTCTTCCTGGACTGTGGTGAAGCGGCGCGTCTTTTAAGCTTTTCCCCACATGGCAAAACGCTCCAAAGGTGGAAAGCCCCGGCGCATGGCGCGCCGCCACCGGTCACCGCTGTGGCACCTGATCCTCAGTGCTATCATGGTGGCTGCGGCGATGGTCTACGTCCTCTATCTGTCCTGGCAAAACCGCACCCTGGATCCGCCTCCTGCCCCAGAGCCCTTGCCGGCCATGGCCCCGAAAAAGGCAAAGGATGAGCGCGCCTTGGCCGCTGCCCTGTACGAAGAGGTGGACGAGACCCTCGAGGAACTGGGCATTTGGGCGGATCTGATCCACAAGGTCCGGGGGGTGGAGGCCACTGCGGGCGCGGTTGCCATCGACACCATTGCGGTCCGGATTCCGGCCGATTTGCCCCTGGCCGCGGTCAATCTGGACCTCGCGCTCTTGGTCCAGCGCCGGGGCGGTGAAGTGCTCAGGGCCGTCGAATACCAGCGTCCTGCCAGAGTCGAAATGCGCTGCGGGCTGGAAAATTCCCTGACCACCCTCTTTGTCCTCAAACGCGCCTCCCGGATCCGGCGCAAAGTCGGACGCATCGCCCTTGTCCTGGACGATTTTGGCAGCATGAGCAAGCACCTCACCGAACGTTTTTGCGCCCTGCCCCAGGCCCTGACCCTGGCCGTACTGCCCAATGAAGGCAGGGTCAAAACCATCGTCGACCTGGCCCGGCGCCACGGCCACGAGGTGCTGGTCCACCTGCCCATGGAACCCGAGGAATATCCCCAAAACAACCCGGGCGACAACGCCATCTTCGCCCACCAGGACAGCAGTGCGATCCGCCGGCTGGTGCGCGCTGCCCTGCGCAAGGTGCCCAACGCCGTCGGCCTCAACAACCACATGGGGTCCAGGGCCACGACCGACCCCCGGGTCATGGAGCTGGTCCTGAGCGAAGTCAAAAGAAACAACCTGCTCTTCCTGGACAGCCGCACCACGCCTTCCTCGGTGGCCTATGACATGGCCCGTGCCATGGCCATCCCGGCCACCCGCCGGGACCTTTTCATCGATCCCGTGAACCAGACCGCGGCGGTGGAAGCCCGGCTGTGGGAGCTGGCGGCGCTGGCCGCCGAGCAGGGCCAGGCCATCGGCATTGGCCACGACCGCGAACAAACCCTGCTGGCCCTGGAAGCCATCCTGCCGCGCCTGGAAACGCGGGGCTTCCGCTTTGTCCCCATTTCCGCACTGGCGCAGTAGGATGGGTGGGCCGGACCATTCTCCTGCCGGGGCCTTCCAGTTCGAGGTGGTGGCCGCGGATCGCCGCACTGGGGCTCGGGCCGGTGTGCTGCACACCCCGCACGGCCCGATAGAAACCCCGGTCTTCATGCCCGTGGGGACGCAGGCCACGGTGAAGACCCTGTCGCAGCAGGACCTGCGCGATCTCGGGGCCCAGATCATTCTGGGCAACGCCTACCACCTCTACCTGCGGCCCGGCCACGACTTGGTGAAGCGGGCCGGCGGCCTTCACGGTTTCATGAACTGGCAGCGGCCCATCCTGACCGACAGCGGTGGCTTCCAGGTTTTCAGCCTCAACCAGCTCAACAAGATCCAGGAAGAGGGGGTCTGTTTCCAGTCCCACCTGGACGGCTCGTACCACATGTTCACGCCCGAAAAGGTGATGGAGATCGAGCACGGTCTGGGCGCCGACATCATCATGGCCTTCGACGAGTGCACCCCCTACCCCTGCACCCCCGAGTACGCCTGCGGCTCCATGGAGACGACCCTGCGCTGGGCCACCCGCTGCCTGGAGCGCCACCAGGCACTGGCGCGGGAACGCCGGGCTGTGCCGCCGGCCCTCTTCGGCATTGTCCAGGGCAGCGTCTACCCCGAACTGCGCGCCCGCTGCGCCCGCGAATTGTCCGCCCTGGACCTGCCCGGATACGCCATCGGTGGCCTGGCCGTGGGAGAGCCGCGCGTTGCCATGCTGGGGATGATCGAGGAAACCCTCCCCCACCTGCCCGCCGGCAAACCTCGCTACCTGATGGGCGTGGGTCTGCCTCACGACCTGGTGGAGGCGGTAGGCGCCGGCATCGACCTTTTCGATTGCGTCATTCCCACCCGTAATGCCCGCAACGGCACCGCCTTTATCCGGCGGGGGCGGGTGCGTCTCAAAAATGCCATCCTGGCCGAGGATTTCAGTCCTCTCGATGCAACCTGTTCCTGCAAGACCTGCGCGCACTACAGTCGGGCCTACCTGCGCCATCTTTTTCAAACCAACGAGCTTCTGGGGCTGCACCTGGCTACCTACCACAATGTTTATTTCTTTCTCCAGCTGATGCGCGATATGCGCCGGGCCATCATCGCCGGCCACTTCGCCGACTGGCAGGGCGAGTTCCTGGATGCCTACCGGGACACTTAATTCTGTCGATATACCGGATTATTGCTTAAATTCTAGCGCTTAAACCCCGACCCAACTCAACAGAAAGGAACGCACTTTGTTTGAATTGATGGACGCAGCCCACGCCCTGGGCACATCTCCAGGCGAAGGCAGCGAAGGCGGCAACCCGATTGCTTCCCTGTTGCCCTTTGTCCTGATGTTCGTGGTTCTCTACCTGCTGATCCTGCGACCGCAGATGAAAAAGCAGAAGGCCCAGCAGCAGATGGTCGACGAACTGGAGAAGGGGAACCAAGTCGTCACCAGCGGCGGCATTCACGGCACCATAATCAATGTCAAGGACGACATCATCGTCCTCAAGATCGCCGACAACGTAAAGATCGAGGTCTCGCGGACAGCGGTATCGCGCAACAAGACGGCCGAAGCCCAGAAGCAGTAGATGAAGCTGATCTTCATGGGGACGCCGGATTTTGCCGTGCCGTCCCTTGAGCGCCTGGCCGCGAGCCGGCACTCCATCCTGTGCATTTTGACCAATCCAGATCGCCCCCGGGGCCGGGGCCGCAAACCCGCCCCCCCCCCGGTCAAGACCGCGGCGCTGGAGCTGGGCCTGGAGATCCTGCAGGCGGAATCTCCAAAGGATCCTGCCCTGGCCGCCAGGCTGGCCGCGTACCAGCCCGACCTTTTCGTGGTCGTGGCGTTCTCGATCCTGCCGCCTTCCCTGCTGGCCATTCCCCGCTGCGGCGCCGTCAATCTGCATCCCTCGCTGCTGCCGGCCTATCGCGGGGCGGCCCCCATCATCTGGGCGGTGATCAACGGCGAGGAGGAGACCGGCCTGAGTACCTTCCTGCTCGAGGAACGGGTCGACGCCGGCGGCATTCTCCTGCAGGAGCGCGTGGCCATCGGACCGGAGGAGACCGCCGGTGAGCTCGAGGCCCGCCTGCGGGAAAGGGGCGCCGATTTGCTGGTGGAAACCATGGACCAGCTGGAACAGGGCCTCGAGCCGCGGCCCCAGGGCAATACCGGTATCACCCGGGCGCCCAAGCTCACCCGCGAGGACGGCCGCATCCACTGGGATCGGCCCACCGCGCAGGTGTACAACCACATCCGCGGCACCCACCCGGTGCCCGGGGCCTTTACCGAAGCACCCCAGGGTCCCCTGAAGCTACACCGCGCCCGGCCTGTGGTCGCCGGCCGGCAGGGCGAACCCGGCGTTGTGCTGGCGGCCGATCCGCGCTCCGGCTTGGTGGTTGCCACCCGGGGCGGGGCCCTGCTCCTGACCGAGGTCCAGCCGGCGGGCAAATCCAGGATGGAGGGAACAGCTTTTGTGCGCGGCTATCAAATCGCGGTCGGCGACCGGTTCGGAGAGTCAGCGCCGCGGGGCTAGGATGGCGCAACCGCGGTTTTTTACCTGTTTCTCAGGGTACGGCCCCAAGAGTATCCTCCGGGTCTTGCCGGTCCTGGCCAGCCTGTACCTCCTCTTCTCCACCCCGGCCCCCGCCGCGACAACACCTCCCGATACCCTGCAGCATCCCACTCCACGCAGCGTTTTGTTGCGTTCGGCGGTACTGCCCGGCTGGGGGCAGTACCGCAACCAGCGCCCCTTCAAAGCCCTCTTGTTCGGCACGGCCGCGGCCGGCTTTCTGGGCGCGGCCGTGGTCGAAGCCCGCTCCCTGAGCCAGGCCACCACCCCGGAGGAGCACCAGGACCGGGCCGCACGGCGCAATACCCGCTTCCTCCTGCTGATCGCCACCTCGACCTTTGCCGCCCTGGACGCTTACGTGGACGCCCACCTGGCCGACCTGGAAATCGAGCCGGCCGTGGAGATCGAACCGGGTCGGGCAAACCTGCGCCTGACGATCCCCTGGGAACCCTGAGTCACCCCCAGGACTGGACGGTCGGAGAATTCGGCTACGCCCACAGCGACGCCGGCCGGCTGTCTCGTCCAGGTAACACACCTGGGTAGTTTGGGTAGCACCTGCACAGCGCCCTCGCCCCGCTCTCTCCTGTGCGGGCCCCTGGTCTCCTTCTTGCTCTGTTCAATTCCGCCCCCCGAACAGAGCTGGAGGAAACCTGCATGCCCCGCCCGCTCCAAAGCCTGGTCCCCGCCATCCTGCTCTTTGCCGGCGCCGCTCAGGCCGCTTTTGAACTGGACGATCTGGAAGCCTGGTTACCCTTCTCCAACCATCGGGGCCTGGCCGGCAACCCGGCCGAACTGGCTGCCGTGGACTGCCCGCGCTGGGAACTGAAGCAGCACTTTCCCTTCGGCCTGCGGCAGCTGAGCCACAACAGCCTGGCCGTGGCCCTGCCCCTCCAGGGTTTGCACCTGGGCGCCGGCCTGGGTTCGACCGGTTTTGCCCTGCACCGCGAGTTGAGCGCGTGGCTGGGCGGTGGCCTGGAGCTGGGCCGCCACCTGGCCCTGGGGTTTTCCGTTACTGCTCTGTACCTGCAACAGGAAACCCGAACCAGCCGGGGTCGCAAGCAGATCCTGGGCCTCAAACTGAATCTGGGCAACGGCCTGGAGCTGGGCCTCTGGCATCAGGGGGCCAACGCTCTGGCCCCCTCCAGATTCTTTGTGAAACTGGTCCACCGGCCGGATACCCGGAGCGCGGTGTACGGGCACCTGCGCCAGCAATCAACCAGGTCCCGGCGCCTGGATCTGGCTGCCGAGCACCAGGTGCATCCGCGACTGCACCTGTACCTGGGCACCCGTTCGACCCCCCGTCGCTTTGCCCTGGGGACCCGCGTCTTTGCCGGCGGATTGCCGATCAATTACGCTGCCGTGACCCACGCCCGCCTGGGTCCGTCTCACACCCTGGGTACGGGCAACACTTGTAAAAGTCCATGAAACATCCTAATTTTGTCTTCTGAGTCTACCACATACCACGAAGTTTCAACCCCATACCACGAAGTTTCAACCCCTTGCAGAGTCCCATGTCGAAAAACACCCATCTCAACCCCCCAGCAGGACATATTGCCACGGTCCTTTTCCTGAGTCTGTATGCCCTGCATTGCAACAGTAGCGACAGCGCCGGCAGCAGGGCCCAGCATCCCTCGCCCATCCGGCCCAACGGCACAGAATACAACCTGAAAGCCCAACTCGATGGAAACTATGTAAAGGGCATCCGCATTGAAGAAAGCAACTGGTCCGCTGTCGGGCCGCAGCAGGATGTGGAGCTGAAGTTTCAGGCTGAAGCCATGGTCGGCATTGGACAATTCGAATTCCACCTCGAACTGGCCCCCTCCAACGCCTTCGATGTGAGCGCATCCAGCTTTGTGACGGCCGCTCCCTTTGTCACTCTTCTCGGTGGGATTGACCCAGGTTCGACCTCCAGCAGGATAAAAATCGGTGGTGCCAACATGAACAGGTCCTCCAACGGCGACGCGGTTCTGGGGACCCTGAACCTGCAGACCAGTTCCCAATTCACCCGCCAGACCGAGGCTCGCATCCGCATCGTCTTCTTTTCCATGGGTCCCGAATCCCAGATAAGGGACAACTATTCGACCCAGGATTTGAATATGGGGGTTGTGGTCAACCAGCAGTGACGGTTCGGATCCCGGCCAGCGGGTCTCTTGACGCAAGGGAGGCAATAGCTTAGTTTTATCCAGCTTTGTTGGGGCTGTAGCTCAGTTGGGAGAGCGCCTGAATGGCATTCAGGAGGTCAGGGGTTCGATTCCCCTCAGCTCCACCATATAAACGCAATAAAATTAAAGACTTGCGTAATTGCATCGCAGGCCTTTTTTTTATGTTGTTTTTGGTATTTGTGCCCAATTTGTGCCTCAACCTTTATCCAGCTCCACTGATGGAGAGTTGCGAGCATGACAAACATCCCATGCAGCATCGCCCAAACACTCGCTCGGGCCGCCGGTCGCCTGCGCTTCGGGCCGCCGGTCGCCCACGTGTACAATCCGTTGAGCTACGCCGGGGAAGCGCACCGCCAGTACCTCGACAGGTATTGCTGCCCGGAGGCGGACGTGCTCCTGCTGGGGATGAATCCCGGACCGTGGGGCATGGTCCAGACAGGGGTGCCTTTCGGCGAGGTGTCGCTGGTCCGGGACTGGCTGGGCATAGCCGATGGGGTTTGCCGCCCGCAAACCGAGCATCCCAGACGTCCAATCCACGGCTTCGAGTGCGGGCGCAGCGAGGTCAGCGGCCAGCGTCTGTGGGGTTGGGCACAAACCCGCTTCGGATCCCCGGAGGCCTTCTTCGCGCGGTTCTTCGTGTGGAATTACTGTCCCCTCGCCTTCCTGGAGGAATCCGGCCGCAACCGCACTCCGGACAAGCTGCCCGTTGAAGAGCGCCTCCCGCTGTTCGAGGTTTGCGACCGCGCCTTGGCGGATATAACAGATTTCATCCTGCCTTCGTTTGTGCTGGGGGTCGGCAAATTCGGCACCGATCGGGCCCGCGCCCTGCTGGGCGACAGGGTGGAGGTAGGAAGCATCCTGCATCCCAGCCCCGCCAGCCCCGCTGCCAACCGGGGCTGGGCCGGTCAGGTCGAGAAACAGCTGCTGGCCTTGGGTATCGAGCTGCCGGCCTGACCGGCCGGAAGGGGATTTGCCGGCGGCGTTTTATGGGGGAGTGGTAGGGGGAAAAGGGCGCTCTGGGACTCAGGCCTGCCTGGGGGAGTGGAGCGGGGCAAGAGCGCCCTGTGCATCATAAAACGCCAGAGGCACAAGCCCCGCACGGCCGACCGCCCATTCCGTGAAGTACCAGTGGCGTTCAGAATTTCCGAACCGCACAGAAAGGATGGAGAATGGCGAAAATCGCGTTCATGGGAGCAGGCAGTTCGGTATTTGCCAAAAACATCCTGGGCGACAGCATGCTCAGCCCGGCCCTGCACCATGCCCACATCGCCCTCTACGACGTCAACGCGACCCGACTCGGTGAATCGCGCCGCATGTTGCAGACCCTGAACCAGAACATCAACAAAGGACGCGCACAGATCACGGCCCATCTGGGCCAAGCACAGCGCAAAGCCGCTTTGCGAGACGCCGATTACGTGGTCAACGCGATTCAGGTCGGTGGGTACGAGCCGTCGACGGTGATCGACTTTGAGATTCCCAAAAAATACGGTTTGCGCCAGACCATCGCCGATACCCTGGGCATTGGCGGCATCTTTCGCACCCTCCGAACCGTCCCGGTGGTGCAGGCCTTTGCCCGGGAAACGGAGCAGGTCTGTCCGCAGGCGCTGTTTTTGAATTACACCAACCCGATGTGTACAGTGACCGGAGCCGTCGCCCACAGCTCGAGCATCAGGACGGTCGGTTTGTGCCATTCGGTGCAGGTGTGTGCATCAAGTTTGTTGCAGCGAGTGGGGATGCTCGACGAAGTGGAGGACCTGCAGTGGAAAATCGCGGGGATCAATCATCAGGCCTGGTTGCTGGAAATCACCGACGGCGGCAAGAACCTGTACCCCGAGATCAAGAAACGCGCGGCAAAGCTGAACCGGAAAGCGCGCAAGATTGGCGCGGAGAAACACGGCGATATGGTGCGGCTGGAGATGATGCGCCACTTTGGCTATTACATTACCGAATCCTCGGAGCACAGCGCCGAGTACATGCCCTACTGGATCAAGAGCCAGTATCCGGAGTTGATCGAAGAATTCAACATTCCGCTCGACGAATACCCGAGACGCTGCGTCGGGCAGATCGAGCGCTGGAAAACCCAGAGCAAAGAACTGGTGAGCAATAAAAAGCTCACCCACGAACGCACCCACGAGTACGGTTCTTATATCATGGAGGCGATGGAGACCGATGCGCCGTTTCGCATTGGCGGCAACGTGCCCAACGATGGCTTGATCGCCAACTTGCCGCGCCGGGCGATTGTAGAAGTGGCCTGTCTGGTCGACCGCAACGGGGTCCAGGGCACCTATGTGGGGGATTTGCCCGAGCAGCTGGCGGCGATGAATCGCACCAATATCAACGTGCACTTGCTCGCGCTCGACGCCGCCCTGAACCGGGATCGCGACGCCGTCTACCACGCCGCCTACATGGATCCGCACACCTCGTCCGAGCTGCCCCTGGAGCGGATTCGCAAGCTGTGCGACGAACTGATCGAGGCGCACGAAATGGGCAGCTATTTCAAGAAGGGCAAGGCCTTTGCCATTCCCAAAATGTGGGGGGTATGAGCCCTTCGGGGAGCAGCTGCCACGAACGAACCTCAGAAGCCTTAGCTCGACTTTATCCATTTATGTAGCGTACGAGACGGTGTGTATCAAGCGGTTGAGTAGGCTTCGAGGGATTTTTATCAGGTCGTGTTGGTTGGGCAGGTTGGAAAAAGCCTGCCAGAGCCGTTGTCGGACCCAGGCCACGGCATCGGAAAAGGTGGGTTTTCGTTTGCCATACCAGGCCGTGGCATGGCAGGGGGAGGCGCTTTTGGGGGCCAGCCGATTGGCGATGAGGGCGACCAGACTAAACAAGGCCAAGATGACCGGCGTGGTCCGGGCAATGGCCCGCTCATTCCATTGGCGTTGGGTTTCCATGCCCAGATGGGCGCGGGCTTCCTCAAAGGTAGTTTCTACCGACCAGCGTTGGAGAAAATAGGTCAGCATTTGCCGAGGGGACAGACGCACATCGGTCGAGAGCAAGGCTTGGGGCGCGAAGCGGCCGGCCGGGTCTCGGATCAGCAGCCAGCGGAGGGGCACGGCGGGCAAGCCAGTGTGATACCACAGCGCCGTTTGGCTGTAGGTTTCCACTGTATAGGGGCCGGCGGCATACCACCGGTCCAGGGTGAGGGGGTGCCAAGGGGTAGTCGGATCGTTCAGGTGCTGCTGGAGGGTGGGCTGCCGGGCGCCTTTGCCGCGGGGGCGTCCCCGCGTGTGCGGCGTGCGGGTTGGTGGTGGGTCATACAGGGCCGCATCCAACCGCAAGCGGGTAATCAGCCCCACGTGGGGCCGAACCGCGTCGAGAAAGGCCAAGGCGGAGAAGGTGCTATCGGCGACCACGACCAGCCGGCGGGTGGGCAGCCAGCGCGCTACCAGCTTGAGCATAGTCTGCCCCCGTTGCAACAGGGTGAGGGGGGTGCGCTGGCGCTGAGTATAGTAGCGGGCCGACGGACACAGCACACTCATAAAGGGTAAGGCCCAACTTCGATCCGCCCAAGGGATAGGCGCTACCAGCATCAACGACAGCCAGCGCAAGCCGCTAGCCTTGACCAGGTGGGGCCCACTCGAGCGGACGGGATCCCGGTAGATGCCTCGGGCCCCAATCTGGGCGCCCCGGCGCCGCTCGATGGTCTCATCCAGGCCCAGGACCAGGGGCCCGTGGGGGGCAAAGGCGGCCACCAACGCCTGGAGGAGTAGCTTACTGCCGGCCAGGGGCGACCACACACAGCGGTTGAGGATCCGGTGGTAGGTTTGAAAGGTAGGCTGTTGGCTCAAGCCCAACACCTCCAACACGGCGCTGACCGTGCGTTTACCCGGGGCTAACAGCGCCCCGACCAACAGCGTCTGAGCCTGCGGCCAAACGCGGCTCGAAAAAAGGGGGGCAAAGGGCGACAAAATCGTTATTATATCTTTCGGCAGGGGGCTCATCGGTTTCTCCTGGGCTGTCGATGCTTGGATACCATCAACAGTACGGAGGATACCGGCCTCCTGCCATGCGCGTTTGGATAAAATCGAGCTTAGAAGCCATCTCAAAACCCCCGGCGTTTCGCTCGGGCTTTGGGCTCACCAGGAATCTTAAGACCGGCTTCTCATTGGAAAACTCCTGAAATCGGAAGGAGTAAAACGTGTTGAAAATTATCGTCGCCGAGTGCAAGCAGGAAGTTTCTTCGTTCAACCCGGTGGAGACCCACTACCGGGACTTCGACATCCAGCGCGGCGACGCACTCTTCGCCTATCACCAGGGTATCCAGTCGGAAATCGTCGGGGCCCTGGAGGTCTTCGCCTCGCGCCCCGATGTGGAGCCGGTGCCGGCCTGGGGGGCGCGCGCCAATTCGGCCGGGGCCCTGGTACAAGAGGATTTTGAGCGCCTCGCCGGGGAGTTTTTGCAGGCGCTGGAGACCCATAAAGGAAAAATCGACGGCTTTTATTTTTCTCTACACGGCGCCATGGCCGCCACCGGGGAACTGGATCCGGAGGGCTACCTCCTGAGCGCGGCGCGGGAGCTGCTGGGCGCGGAAATTCCCCTGGTTTTATCCCTCGACCTGCACGGCGTCCTCACCCGGCGCATGCTGGAAAACTGCGATGCCCTGACCCTCTACCACACCTATCCCCACGTCGACTTTGTCGACACCGGCGCGCGGGCGGCGCGCCTGCTGTTGCGCATCCTCGACGGCGCGGTGCGGCCGGTGGTGGCCCGGGTGGTGGTGCCGGCCCTGGTGCGCGGCGACGAGTTGAAGACCGAGACCGGCGTCTACGGGTCGACGATCCGCCAAGCGCAGCACCTGGAGTACAACAACGCGGCCCTGGCGGCGGGCATGATGATCGGCAATCCCTTCACCGACGTGCCCGAGCTGTGCTCCCAGAGCGTGGTGGTCACCGACGGCGACGAGACCGGGGCCGCGACCACCGCCCTGGAACTAGCGCGAGGCTTCTGGGAAAAACGGGCGTCGATGCAGGCGCCCCTGGTCGAGGTAGACGAGGCGATTGCCGCGGCGCGGGAGCTGGAGGGCACAGCCATCTTCACCGATGCGGCCGACGCCACCAGCTCGGGGGCCAGCGGCGATAGCAACGCCGTCCTCGCCGCCTTGCTGGCGGTCGGCTACGAGGGCAAGGTGCTCCTGCCCCTGGTCGATCCACCGGCGGTGGAGCGCGCCTTTGCAGTAGGCGTGGGCCGCCGCGCCCGCTTTTCTCTGGGCGGGGCCCTCGACCCCCGCTTCAAACCGGTGGAGCTGGAGGCCACGGTCGAGATGCTGGCCACCGGACCTTACTACTTTGAATCCTGGGGCACCTGGGACGACGCCGGCAACACGGCCGTGCTGCGCGCCGGCCAGATCACCATCATCGCCGTATCGCGGCCGGTCTACCTTTTAGACCGCTCGCTCTTTCTGGCCCACGGCCGCGACCCCCGCCACTTTGACCTGGTCGTGGTCAAAGCGCCGCACTGCCAGGACCGCTTTTTCAGCGCCTGGGCCGCGGCCAATTTCAATATCGACGCACCGGGCTCGACCAGCGCCAACCTCAAGAACCTGGGACACCGGATCTGCCGGCGGCCGATTTATCCCCTCGACGAAGGGGTCACCTTTGAACCGGTGGCGCAGATCTTTTAGCGAGCCGACGCGGATTGCCGACCTCGACGAGCGGCAGCAGTGGCCGACCTCGGCGCCTCGATCGACTGCCTCGACTGGGGTGAAAGTCCGCTCGTGGTCGACGCGGAGCGGCAGCAGCAATTGCCGTCCCTCTTCCGCGCCTTCCAGCCCGATCCGCCGGACCGCTACGAAACCCTGGCCCGCTACCGGGCCTTCGAGGCGCAGTCCACCTCATTCTCCCGAAACCCCGCCACCACTATATTGTCATTCCGCTTCAGCACATTCCCGTAATCAATCCGGTAGGGATCGTCCTCCGCTTTCCCCACAGGCCGCATCTCCGTACTGTGATACCCGAACCGTACCGACTTCCGCCACGCGTCCGTCCGGTTGCAATCCGACCAGTGAATGGTCTGGTAGCTGAAAAACACCACATCGCCCCGCAGGGCCGGCACGGCCACGCTTTCTACTTTATCTGGATGATACCTGTCCGGCGGCAGGTGCGGCGCCGTCTCCGGCCCCAGCACGTGCTCCAGAGGCCCCTGCTCGTGGCTGCCCGGCACCACCATCAGCGCCCCGCTCTCCAGCGGGGTGTCGTCCAAGTGCAACAGGCAATCGACGAAGTCCGGACCGTCGTGCGGATAGAACGGATAGTCCTGATGCATGGGGAACGGCGTGCCCTTTTCCGGCGGCTTGGCGTGCAGCACGGTGTGGTGCCACTGCACCGGGCCGTCGATCAGCTGCTGCACGCAGCCGACCAGCTTGTGATGAAAAATCACCCGCCCCCAGGCGGCCGAGTAAAAATGCGGATTGTGCATGAAGACCGCCCTGGTGTTGAGTCGCTCGTCCTCCTCCAGGTAGCGATCCCGCCAGGGGCCGGTCCAGCCGATGCTCTCCCGGCCCCACTGTTCGATGATCCGCACCATCTCCGTGGCCAGTTCCTCGACCTCCTGCGGTGCGAAGAGCTGTTCGACCTTGAGGTAGCCCAGGTCGCGGTACGCCTCGATTTGTTCTTCATTCAACATAGCTGGCTCCTCATTGGCCCAGTTCGTCTTCGGCCCGTTTCTGCAGGGCGCGCATATAGGCAATCGTATAGGCCGTGCCCAGGCGGCCGTCGTCGCCCATCTGCGGGATGTGATCCGGAATCAAGGTCCCGTCGTAGCCCACCTTACCCAGGGCCTTTATGGCCTCGTACATATCGAAGTAGCCGTCATCGACAAAGGTCTCGACAAAATGCGGCAGCGGCCGGTCGACGTTGCGGTAATGCACCTTGAAGATCTTGCCCTGGCCGCCGAAGTGGCGAATCGTTTCCACCACGCCTGCGCCCATACTGTCACCCCCTTCCAGCCAGCAGCCAATGCACAGGCACATCCCCACATTCGGACTGTCGGCGATTTTTAGGGCGCGCTTATAGCCGGCGAAACTGCTGAAAATAGACCGCGGCACCCCACCGAGCACCAGCCCCGGCGGATCGTCCGGGTGGATGCCGATCCGCACCCCTGCTTCCTCGGCCACCGGCGCCACTTCTCGGGCGAAGGAGGCGAAATTGTCCCACAGTTCTTCTTCGCTGTACTCGCGGTCGTGGGTCAGTCCACCGCCGGTGAAACCGCCCCCCTGGGCCTCGTCGATACGCTCCAGGTCAAAGCCCCGGGCTCCGGCTCCGCCCCGGGTCTGCTCGAGCGGCGTGCTCCAGACGCTGTTGGCCATATGGGCGTATGTGGTATAGGGGATCTCCGCCTGACCCAGATTGCGTATATGCGCTTTGTACTCCTCGACCTTCTCATCGCGCCCGGCCAGATTGAGGGTGATCGCGTCGACGTTGTGCACACTGCCATTACCCAATCCGTAGAGCTTGATCCCGCCCCGGGCAAAGTGCTCCCTGCGGCTCCTGTAGTAGTCTGGACTGGCCCTGGCCGAATCGATCCAGGTCACCGCGTATTCCACCCCCATCTGCCGCACGAAGGCCATCTCCTCCTCCGTTGGCTCGGGCGACATCTGCGCTGCGACCTTGAGGCCGGGTTCTAATTCGATATGAGTCTTGACGGCCATAGCGACCTTCCTTTCGTACAAGTGAGAGACATGGATGCGCCTCGGATGCCGCAAAGACAAAGCGGTCAATTGCCGTTTGCGTACTAATCCTGCTCTGCGCGGTCGGTGAAAAACCGCTCAAACCAGTCCACCATCCGCCGGTAGTATTCCTCACGCATCCTGGGGTGGCCCGCCTTGCGGAATCCGTGGTCCGCATCCGGGAAGCGCACCAGCTCGACTGTCTTGTTCTGGCGCTTGAGGGCGACGAAGAACTGCTCGCTCTGTTCGATTGGGCAGCGGTAATCCACTTCGCCGTGCATCAGCAACGCCGGGGTCTTCACCGCCGACGCATAGGTAAGCGGCGAGCGCTCCATCAGGGCCTCGACGCGCTCGATCGAGGAACCGCCCCACTGGGCCTCGCCGAACGCCACCCCGATGTCCGAAGTCCCGTACATGCTGTGGAGGTTGATACACGGCGCACCGATCACGGCCGCTTTGAAGCGGTGGTCGCGCCCGATGATCCAGCTGCTCATGAAGCCGCCGTAGCTGTAGCCGTGGACCCCGAGCCGAGCCGGGTCGACATAAGGTCGCGCACACACCCGGTCGACCGCGGCCATCAGATCCAGGAAGTCCTCACCACCCCAGTCGCGCAGGACCGCCTTCAAGAATTCGGGACCATACGACGACGAGCCTCTGGGATTGACGCCGAGAACCAGATAGCCGGCGCCACTGAGCACCTGTTGGGTGACATCGTACGAATCGGAGAATCGGCCGTTCGGCCCGCCGTGGATATCCAGCACCAGAGGGTACTGCTTCGAGGCATCGAAGTCGACCGGGAAAAGCAAGCGCGCCTGAATGTCCCAGCCGCTCCGCTTTAAGGAGAATTTTTCCACCCTTGCCGCCGGCAGGGCCCGCAGAAACTCTCCGTTGACCGAAGTCAGATAGCGTTCGGCGGATGAATCGAGGTCAATGCCGTAGAGATCACCCGGCGCATTTGTCGACCCGGCGACGACCACCGCCCGGCTGGATTCCCCGTCGAGGGCGAGCGCGGTGAAGGTCTTACCCCCTCCTGCGATCACCGCCTGGTCCCCCCCTGTGACCGGGGTGCGGCACACAAAGGACTCGCCCGCCCGATCGGCAACATAGATCAGCTGGTCGCTCCTCGTCCAGCAGCGTTCCGCAAGCGGATGCACAATGGTATGGGTCACTCCGGCGACCATCCGGCAGGGCCCGCCCTCTTCGAGGACATATAACCACGACTGGCGCGGATCCCAAATGTCGGGGTCGTGTGCCCCGGCCGCGACCAGACGGTTTCCGTCCGGCGACCACGCCACCGAATCGACGCGCCACAAACCATCCGACCAGGGTGCGACGTCCCCACCCTCCGCCGGGACCACGCGCACCCCTGAACGACTTGAAAAATCGCGCCCCTCGACCGCGTCGCTGATACAGGCGATCCGATCCCCTGTGGGGGACCAGACCGGGGACAAATGGTCCCCTTCCCCAGCGGTCAACTGGCGCGGCTCGCCTCCGTTCACGTCCACCACAAACAACTGCGAGAACGCATCGCCGCGCCAGCCGTCTCCATCGTCGCGATAGCGGATGCGGCGCACCACCTGGGTCGTGGGAACATCGGTCTCGTCCGCCGCGCCGGCGTCGGGGTCGACGCGCGCCACCACGACCAGGCGCTCGGCGTCGGGCGCCCAGGCAAATTCGCGCACCCCCCCCGGCAGATCGGTCAGCTGGTGCGCCTCCCCCGCACGGGTCGAGATCAACCAGAGCTGGGCCTTTTCCCCGTCGCTTCCCGGACGCAGAAAGCCGATGGTCTGCCCATCCGGTGCGTGTTTCGGCGACGAATCCTTCGGCCCGGCCGTAAACCCCTGGGAGCGGCCTTGGTGCACCTGGCACATCATCAGACGGGACGGCGAAGTCTTCACCTCTTCGCAGGTGGAGCCCTGGACGTAGATCAGGGTTGATCCATCGGGGGAAAGACTCGGGCTGGAGACCTCGCGCAGGGCGTGGATATCGGACGGTTGCAAAGACATGGGGTTCTCCTAGGCGGTCTACAGTACCAGTTCGTCCATGGGGGCCCATTCGCTGCGGCGCGGATCCCAGCGCGTGCCGCACTTGTCGCTGATCACCACCCACTCGCCGGCGCTGAGATTGCCCTGGTGGTGGTAGTTGAAACGCCGCAATCCCGCCGCCGCCGCCGCGTCCAGCAGCATCTTCAGATCCCGGGCCGACATGGGGTCGCCGTCGTGGGGAAAGCGCCCGGTGTCGAGCCAGGGGACGATGCGCTCGGGGTCGTCCACCGCCGCCAGCGCCCGTCTGGTCTCGAGGGTGACGACCTCCTGGAAAAACTCGGGACCCAGGGCGGTCTCGAAATCGGCCATGTCTTCCACTCCGGGCAGCACAATGCCGAACAGGGCTTGCACGATGTCCAGGGTCTCGGCCACGCTCAGACCCGGATTCCACTCGCACAAAGTCTGGCTGTAGCGGTACACGGTGCCGATGAAACCATCGAAGCCGCGCTGGAAGAAATAGTGCTTGGGCAGGAGGAAATCCATGAACTGCGCCAGCTGGGCAAAATCGTAGCCGCACAGCGGTGCAAAGGCCGCCGAGCGCGGGCCGCAGCCGAGGCGAATCGGACGCTCCAGCTCGGCGGCGAGGCCCTGGCGCACCCGCCGAAAATAGCGCGTGAGCGACTCGACCCGGAACGACAGCCAGGCCATCAGGTCGGGATCGGAGCCGAACAACTGGTAGGCCCCTACCAGACCACCCCGAGCGTGGAGGCGAACCCGGGCCGGGTCGAAATTGTGGAACAACTCCAACAGGCGATCCCGGGCGGCGCTCATGGCCGCGTAGTCGTACCCCAGGTCGGCCGCCATGGGCGCCACGGCCTCGGGCAGGTCGTTGAAGAAGTAGGAGCGGTGGTTCATGTGGTGCGGGGCCATCTCGTAGCCCCACTCGGGCCCGTCCATTACCGCGCCGTCCGCCATGGGGAAGTGTTCGAGAGTATCGACCATGCGCGCCACCCGCGCTGCCATGGTCTTGTCGTCGTGCATGTAGTAACCACCATCTCCTCCCGGGCCGCTACCGCCGTCGGCGTACATGATGTAGACTTCCATGCCGCGGTTCTTGGCCGCCGTCATGGTCTTCTCGAGCAGGGCCCGCTTCTCGGGCAGCCTGTGCTCCGGCGCCTGGGGCGCCTCGACGCCGAGGCGCTGGTAAACGGCGGGGTTCGGATCATAGGCCGCGGCCACGGGTTCGCCGGTGGGCGCGGCCTGGGCATCCTTGGATAGTTTGGGAGTGCCGAAGACGAGGGGCCCGAAGACGACGCCGTCCACACCGCCTGCGCCCCAGGCGTCGAGGATGCGTTCGTGGTCGTTCATCACGCTTTCAAGATCGCGCATTACATCCATCCATAGTTTCATATTCTCTTATCTCCATGCAGGGTCTGCGAAGCTTTTCAAGTTGACCGCGGTTGGGGGAAATTGCTCGGAGGACCTTTTTGTCGGTCGTGACAAGCGGCAGGCCCAGTGCCCGAGCTAAATGAAGACAATACTGGGGGCGATGTCGGCATAAATGGCCTCTCAGAGCGAAAGAATATCCCGCCAGTCGTGCTGTTCCTTCCAGCCCAGCCGGGCGCGGATCTTTGCGCTTGAAAAGAGGGTATTATCCGATGCCTTGAGTGGCGGTACGGAGAAGCGCTCGTACCCATGCTTTTTCAGCAGGTCCGCCTGGTTCGCCTCCTGGTGCACGTTTTCGGCTGCCAGATTAAACACCTCCGCCCCCTGGTGAGCCGCTTCCAGCCAGGCAAGGCACGCCGTGCCCACGTCGCGGGCGTCGACGTAGGACCAGAGGCAGTCGTCGCCCAGTGCTTCGTCCTCCACGAAGCGCTTCAGCTTGGCGCGGCCGTAGGGATTGTCGTAGATGATGCGCGAGAGACGGAAGCCGGCGATGGACATGCCGTGCCAGCGACAGTAATCCTCGGCCAGTCGTTCCAACAGGATCTTGGCGCAGCCGTAAATACCCGGTGGAGTTAGGGGACTCTCCTCGGTTACCGGCAGAGAAGGGTGGCTTTTTAAGTCCCCGTACACCTCGATGCTCGAGGCCCAGGCAATCCGCTTGATGCCGACGTTCCTGGCTGCCTGGAAGACGTTGAAACCGGCCGTTGCCACCAGGTGGAAGGCCTCGGTGGTGGAAAACCAGGCGTCCCCGGGCGGACTGCCGAAATGAATCACGCCGTCCGCACCGGCAAATGCGTCGTTCACCCCTTCCGCATTGCGGAGATCGAGCTGGACGTACCCCGGACCCTCGGCATCGGTCCAGGGATGCAGGTCGAGGCGCACCGCATCATAGCCGCGTTCCCGCAGCACGGCGACGATGCTGGTCCCGGTCCCGCCTTTTGCTCCGGTGACGATGATTTTTTTCATGACAGCTCCGCGTGGTTTCTGGTCCTCTGGACTGGAAACCATAATATATTTATTTCCTCAGGCGCCCCCAACCCTCCGGTCATCCGGTTTCAATTTCGACCCGTCGACCATCCCGGTCGGATGCGTAGGCCGCGTCGATCACGCGGGCTACCTGGAGGGCATCGCGGCCGCTGGCCGGCGCGGTGCCGTCTTTGTGCCCGGCGCGGATAAAGGCGCGGACGAAGCTCTCGCCGTGGACTCCACCGTACGCAGGCGAGGCGGCCAGGGCGAAATCGAACTCGCGCTGGGGCGCCCCCGCCCAGGCGGGGTGGGATGTTTCTACGGAAAGGTGGTGGGTCTGGCCGCCACTGGACCAGTACATGCGGCCGAGCTGGCCGTTCAGGCCAAAGTAGGTGTCGTAGCCCCTGGAATTGTGATAGCCGCTCCCGCTCAAAGCCAGGGTGTAGCCGGCGTGCAGAGAGCCGAGCGCCCCCGATTTGAGGCGCAGGGAAAGGATCGCGATATCCTCCACATCGATGGCTGCGTCGTTGCGGTTGGCGACCTCGGCGGAGACCGAGACGATCTCGTCCTGGGTGACGTAGCGAATCATGTCGATGTAGTGACAGCCCAGCCAGGAGAGAATCCCGCCCCCAGCCCGCTCCTTGCTGAACAACCAGTGTTGTGGGTTGCGGAACCGTACCTGCGTGGTCAGCATGCGCGCCTCAACCGAAATCAGGGGGCCGAGCAGGCCCTGTGCGACCAACTCCCGCGCCTGGACGATCAGCGGGTTGTGGCGATTCTGGTAGCAGACCCCCAGCGCCCTGTCCTGGCGCTCGGCGGCCTCGATGACCCGGGTGGTATCGGCTGCGGTTTTGCCGATGGGTTTTTCCGCCATCAAGTGCACGCCCGCTTCCAGGACGCGGACAAAAATATCCGGGCCCAGATCGTTGCGCAGGGCGGCGATCGCAAAGAAAAGGTCGTCCTGGGCCAGCAGGGACTCCAGGTCCGTGAAGGTGGCTTCGACCTTCTCGCCCTGGGTTTGTTGGGCCTGGTCCAGGGCGTCCTGGTTTTCGTCCCAGAGGAATATGCCCTCGACTTCCGGCAGGACCTGCAAGGTACTCAGGTGGGCCCGCGAATGGGGGTGTTCGATGCCCAGAAGTACAGCTTTCATGGTTTGTGCCTTTCTTCGGTTTCGAGTTTATGAGGACAGTGCATCTACTCACCAATCCCACACCGAGCCATCCTCCCACCGGTAGATTGCAGGACGGGGCCGCCGCGCCAGAAAGTCCCTCTAAAGATGTCCTGCCAGATGTGTTCGATCCGGGTTGCGTCCCGACCGATCAGCAGGGGTTTCAGGTGGGTTCTCAGTGCTTCACGGCCGTGGATCAACCGCTCAGCGAGGCCTCGCCAATGCCGTGAATGCCTTGCTTTTTATTTACAGCGAGTTACCGAAAAGGAGCAGACTCTGAAAGAAAATATGGCGCAATCCGTTCTGGTTCAACCCAGGGCGGTCAGAGGGGATGCGCCACAAGATGGCAGCCGAGACCCCTTGCCACCACCGGTCCAGGCTTTAATATTTGTTTTCGACGTCCTGATTTCGATGCTTTTGATGTCGGATAGATGGCGGCTTTCACAAGGGCTTTTCGTTTCCATGGGCAAACAACCCGGAGTAACATGAATATAGAGTTACGCTGTTGTGCGCCCGCGAGTAGATTGTAGGTGAATTATCCTGGTTGACAGGGCATTGAGGATATGAGCGGACACAAAGCTTCGGGGGTTTCATTGCGCGCATTGCTGATCGGCGCGCTGCTGATGGGAGTGATCTGCCTGCTCGCCCCCTGGGCGATCCTGATGGTCAAGGGATCGCAGTTGACCAGCACGTCCATCCCCATCATCACAGTGCTGTTCCTCTTCGGATTGACCGCGGTGGCCATGCCCCTGCTCAGGGCCATCAGCCGGCGGCTGGCCTTTTCCCGATCCGAGATGATCACGGTCTACGCGATGATGCTGGCCGGTTCGGGGATCACCGTCGGCTTCACCGGCCAATTTCTCCCCCTCATCACCGGCGTCATGTACTACGCCACGCCCGAGAACGACTGGAAGGAACTCTTTGCAGGGTTTCAGCATCCCTGGCTGGTGCCCACGGACTGGGACGCGGTGCGCTATTTTTACGAAGGTCTGCCCAAGGGTATGGCCATCCCCTGGTCCGCCTGGGTGGTGCCGCTTGCATCCTGGATGAGCTTCATGTTGATCCTCTACTGGGTCGTCTTCTGTATGGGGGTGCTGCTGCGCGGCCAGTGGGTGGAGAACGAGCGCCTGCTCTTTCCGTTGATGCGCTTACCCATGGCTCTGATCCAGGACGTGGAAGATTCCCGGACCTTTTTCAGTCCGCTGCTGAGAAACCGCCTGATGTGGGTGGGTTTTGCCCTGCCCTTGCTGGTGCACTCGTGGAATTCGCTCCACGCCTACCACAACGGCTTTCAGCCGCTGGCCCTGACCGGTTCGATCAGCCTGTTGCAGGGGCAGGTGGGGATCCCCTTCCGCCTGAACTTCCCGATCATCGGGCTGGGATTTTTGATACCGCTGAGCGTTTCCTTCAGCGTGTGGTTCTTCTTTTTGCTGGGGGTGGTCCAGCGCTGGATTTTTGCCCGCATCGGCCTGGATATCGGTGGTTCGGATGTATGGAGCTCCATCCCTCCCGGAGAGCCCTTCATCATGCACCAGCAGGCCGGGGGCATGGTGGTGCTGAGTTTGTTCGTGGTGTGGACGGCGCGCCGGCACCTGCGCGGGCTGGTGCGGCAAGCCCTCAACGGCAACCAGGGGAAGCACGGCGAAGTCCTAGCGCCTCGCACCGCGGTTTTTGGCTTTCTGGCCGGGGTGTTTTTTCTGGTGGCGTGGTTGACCTATACCGGGCTCTCCCTGTACGTGGCCGTGCTCCTGGTACTGGGAGCGCTGATTGTGTTTGTCGGGGTGGCGCGCATCGTCTGCGAAGCCGGCCTGCCCGGCGTCGGCTCGCCCATGGTGCCCCAGGCCTTTATCACGCGCGGCTTCGGGCCAGGAGTGCTGGGTCTGCAGAACATGACGGGGCTGGGCTTGAGCACGGGATGGATGGGCGGGGGCGGGGTGAGCAAGATGATGGACGCGATGTTGCACACCCTCAAGTTGAAGGCCACCGAAGGGCGGCCGGACCGGCGCCTGCCGCTGGTCTTCCTGCTGGCCATTGTGATCGGCATGGCCGGGTCCATCTGGGTTACCATGAGCTTTTCTTATGCCTACGGGGGCATCAATATGCACTGGTGGTTCTTCGAGGGGGCGCCCAAGTGGCCCTTTACCTACATGGAGTCGGTGATCAACGACCCGGAACCTTCGTTTGCACCGCGGCTGCTGTTCACCAGCATCGGGGGCAGCTTCATGGCCTTGCTGCTGTTTTTGCGCCAGCGCTTTGTCTGGTGGCCGCTGCACCCCATCGGCTTTCCCATCGCCACCACCTACCCCATTGTCGCCTACGACTGGTTTGCCCTCTTCATGGCCTGGGTTCTCAAGGGAGTGATCCTGCGCTACGGCGGGGTGCGGGCCTACCGCTTCATTTTGCCCTTTTTCCTGGGGCTGGTCCTGGGCGAATTCTTCACCGCCTGCATGTGGGTTTTTATCGACGGGGCCTACGGGGTGGAAGGGAATATGATCTTCAACTTGTAAGCCAGGGTCGCCGCGAACCGAGTCTCGCAGCAATGCCTGATTCTAGGGCTTTCTGCGCACGGACACACATACCACTCCATCCACTTACAAACTGGCGGGAACGTGTGGGAATCGAACCCACCCAGCGACACTCTCGTGCCGCCGCTACGGATTTGAAGTCCGCGGAGGCCACCAGGCTCCCATCCGCTCCCGCACCATACCATTGCGCGATTGTCGAGTTAAAAAAAGCGGTGCTCATTTGGTTTTAGGTAGCTATGTGGCCCGGTCCTACTAGGCTGGCCAGTGCTGTTTGTATTGCTTCCAAAAGGCCTCCCAGCGCTCCGATTTGACGTGCGTCCGCAGCTGTAAGACACGCTGTCCTCCGGGCCATGACCAGCGCATCCCGGAACGACACAGCCGGGTTTTCACCAGGGATTTACAAGCCGCTTCTACGGTCTGGAGCCCATGGGCACCCCTTGCTGACGAAAGGCCCCATAGTTCACCTGCTTTTTGTTTGTGACGGTATTCATCACTAGGCCTTTCTGTTGAATATAGAGAAACTCCGATGCTTTTTCTATGCCTACCTGTCGTTTTCGACTATTTACCGCTCGTCGGGTAGCCGGGAGATGTTGCCACCTCCCGGCCCCCTCAGAACCGTGCGTGCGACTTTCACCGCACACGGCTCAAGCAAACGGCGTCACTCCGCCTGAGCGAAGCCCTATAGTTAGGCTGCCTCGGATCATTGACCTACGGTCTCCGAGGTCTGCTTACCGCCCGAAGGCGGTATCTAGCATCCCCCTGGATTTCGTAATTCTCGCAACCTTCCATGGTCCGTTTACCTGTTGCACGTCAGCACCCTTTCGGGTTGGGTATGGCTCTATCCGGCAGGTTATGATTTCCCTTTGCCTTTCGGCGGCCGGCTTTCGCTTTTTGCAACATCCTGTGCCCGCTGAGGAATTAGCCTTTCCTTGCGGTCGGGTTACTGGTGACTTTCACCAGACCTCATCGGGATTTCGCTTTTCCGCGTAAGTGAGATGCAACCGGCTTGGGAGCCTACTGTATACCGGGGTCTGTGGTGTGCGTCCAGGGACCACTAGAATTCCCTTCTCACTTATGACCCACCAATACGATCGTTTCAGCCACATTTCAGCCGCTAACCTTTACGATGCTTACATAGGTTCACTTTCGTTCTCCATGTCGGTTTTTGCCTTGCCCGGTTTCTGGTTTGTGGCTACCTTAACCTTAGGATTTTCACCTCAGCTTCACCCCCCCCGTTACCGGGAACGCATGTGGGGCTGGTAATTAACCTGCACACTGGTTAAAGAACCATCACTAACTGCTTGATTCTACTCAACTTAAATTTCGATTTCTTTCCTTTCAACAGGAAGAACCAACTCATGTTCAACGGCTTTGCTCACCGCATCTGGTCTGCGCACGTCGCCTGTTTTCTCTCGGCGCTACTGCTTTTTTCCAATGCCCAAGGGTCGGCACAAGTAACATTGAGCGGCACCGTGCTGGATGCCGATGGCGGCATGGGATTGTCTGGAGCCAACATTGAAGTTGGAGATGCCATGATCGGCACCATCACCGATGCAGATGGCACCTTCAGAGTCGAGGTCGACCGCCTGCCTGTCACCTTGATCGTCAGTCACATCGGCTACGAGACGAACCGGGTGGTCGTCAGCGAAAACGTGCCTGTCGAAGTAATGCTGCACGCGGTGTCCGTGGAAGTGGAGGACTTGCTGATCGTCGGATCCCGCTTCGTGCCGCGCACCGCCATCTCTTCCCCGGTCCCGATCGATAACATAGGAGCTGCGGAACTAGCCGGTACCGGCCAACCCTCCGTCGACAAGGGGCTGACCTACACCGTCCCGGCCTACAACTCCACTCAGCAGACCATCTCGGATGCCACGGCCCATTTCGACCCCGCCGATCTGCGCGGCCTCGGGCCCAGCCGCACCCTCGTGCTGATCAACGGCAAGCGCAAAAACCCCAGCTCGCTCGTCTATATCAACGACACCCCCGGCAAAGGCGAGGTGGGCGTGGACATGAAGAGCATCCCGACCGCAGCAGTAAAACGGGTAGAGGTGCTGCGCGACGGTGCCGCCGCCCAGTACGGGTCTGACGCCATCGCCGGCGTCGTCAACGTGATTTTGGACGACGAACCGGAAGGTACTGAAGTAGAACTCGTCTCCGGCCTGATGGACGAGGGGGACGGCGGTTTCCGGGGCTACGAGCTCAGCACCGGATTCAAACTGGGCGGAGAGGGATTCTTACGCGTCAGCCACGGTTTTCGCGATCAGGACGAGACCAACCGGGCACCCAGCCCTGGCCGCGATGATTTGTTCGGTGTGGGTCCAGACGAACCCTGGATTCAGGCGAACCCGGATCTGGGTATGCGGGTTGGACTGCCGAACACCACCAGCTCCGATCTCTTCTACAACGCCGGCATGACCCTGTCCGAGCAATCGGAGATCTACAGCTACGGTGGGCTCCAGTACCGCAACGGCATCAGCTATGCTCTCTACCGCACTCCCTACTGGATCCCCGACCCGCACAACATCCACCACGACGCAGGAGAACCTTACGGTGGCTTCCATCCCACTTTCGAGAGCGACATCTTCGACCGCACCCTCTCAGTGGGTGCGCGAGGCACAAGGGGGGAGTGGGACTTCGATATCAGCAACACTTCCGGTAGTAACAGCGTCGATTACACGGTGCGCCGGTCCCTCAACACCGACATGGGCGCCGAAAGCCCCACTACCTTCCGCACCGGCGGCTACGGATTTAGCCACAACGTCAGCAACCTCGACATCGCCCGGCGCATCGGCGGCGCCACCCTGGCCATGGGCGCCGAGTTCCGCACCGAGAACTTCCGGGCCGAAGCGGGCGAGGAATCCTCGTACATCGGCAGCGGCACCCAGTCCTTCCCCGGCCTGCAGCCGCAGAACGAGGTGGACGTCAACCGGCACAACGTCGGAATCTACGCCGACGTCAATTACGACCTGACCGAGCAGCTGCTCCTCGGCGGCGCCGCCCGCCTGGAGAACTACGGCGACTTCGGCGACAACCTTTCCTGGAAATTGAACGGCCGCTATGGATTCGTGGAGGAACGGGGAGCGCTAAGGGCGTCCGTCTCCACCGGCTTCCGCGCTCCCTCGCTGCACCAGCTCTATCTGAGCAACATCCAGACGCTGCTTTCCGGCGGCACCGTCTCGAACCAGGGCACCTTCAACAACGAAAGCCCGGTCCTGCGGGCGCTGAAAGTGCCGCAACTCGAAGAGGAGAAGTCCTTCAACGTCACGGCCGGGGTAGCTCTGCGTCCGCTCAAGTCCGTGTTTTTGTCGCTGGACGTGTACCAGGTGGACGTAGACGACCGCATCGTCTACTCCAGCAGCATTGCTTCGTCGGATACCTCGTCTACCGTGGGCGCCATCCTCGGCCAGTACGATATAACCAGTCTGAAATTTTTCACCAACGCGGTCGATACGCGCACCCGCGGCGTCGACGTGGTCGCCTCCTACGCCACGGCCGTGGGCCGCGGTCTGGTCGACGTGGACCTCGCCGCCCATTTCTTCGAGACCGACATACGCGGCCAGATTAGCACCCCAGCGCCCATTGCCGACGCCGGCGTCGAGATCTTCGACCGCAAGGAGCAGTCGCGCATTCTGACGGCCAGACCGAAAAGCAAAATCCTGCTCAGGACCACTTACACGAGAGGAGCCCTGAGCGCGACCCTGAACAACGCCCGCTTCGGTGCCGTCACCTGGCAACACGCCGACGATCCGACCAAGGACCAGACGTTTGACCCGCGGATTATCACCGACTTGAACGTGGAGTACCGGCTGAATGAGACCGTCCGCTTGGGCGCGGGCGTCAACAACCTGTTGAACGTCTACCCGGAGAAGATCGACAACAAAGGAGATGTGTTAACCGATCTGGGCGGACGCTTCCAGTATCCCTGGGAGGTGAATCAGTTCGGTTTCAACGGCATGACCGGAGCTGTGCGTCTGCGTCTCGGTTTCTGAAGCAGTGCGCCAGAAAACGGCTCCCGCAATCTCCCCAAAAAGAAACTTATGCCAGCCAAAACTAAAGGCCCCATCACAGTAGGTATCCTCGGACAGGGACGCAGCGGCCTGGACATCCACGCCCGCTGGTTTGCCCAGTCCTCCCGCAAGTACAAAATCGTGGCCGTGGCCGACCTCCTGGCGGACCGCCGCCAGCGCGCCCGCCGCGAACTGGCCTGCGACGCCTATGCCGACTACAAAAAACTCCTGGCGCGCGACGACATCGAACTGGTGGTCAACGCCCTGCCCAGCCACCAGCACCCCGGCGTCACCATCCAGTCCCTCGAGGCCGACCACCACACCGTCTGCGAAAAACCCTTTGCCTGGAGCGTCGCCCAGGTCGACAAAATGATCCGCGCCGCCCACAGCGCCCGGCGCCTCCTGGCCCCCTTCCAGCAGTCGCGCTACGCCCCCCCCTTCCAGAAAATGCTGCAGGTCCTCGACTCGGGCGTACTCGGCCGCATCGTGCAGATCAAAATCTACCACCAGAACTTCGCCCGCCGCTGGGACTGGCAGACCCTGCAGGAATTCAGGGGCGGCAACCTGCTCAACACCGGACCCCACCCCCTGGACCAGGCCATGTGCCTGCTAGGCTTTAAAAAGCCGGATCAGGTCACCTGTGTGATGGATCGGGCCAACACCTTCGGCGACGCCGAGGACCACGTAAAAGTGCTCCTGCGCAAAAAGGGCCAGCCCGCCATCGACCTGGAGATCTCCTCCTGCCACGCCTTTCCCGACGACACCTTCAAGGTCTACGGCACCCGGGGCGGCCTGAGCGGCGGAGCCAGCGGCTTGTGCTGGCGCTACTTCGACCCGGTCAAAGCCCCGGCCCAGAAGCTGGAGCGCCGGCCTTTGCCCGGCCCCAGTTATTGCGGTGAGAAATTGCCGTGGATCGAAAAGTCCTGGAAGCCCACCGCCCAGCAGCAGGATAGTTTCACCTTTATGTCGAAGGCTTATTACGACCACCTCTACAAGGTTCTGCGGCAGGGCGAAAAACTCTACATCACCCCGCAGCAGGTGCGCCCCCAGATCGCCGTGATCCAGGAGTGCCACCGCCAGAACAGGCTGTCCAGAATGCCCCGCAAGGGCTGGCCGGCCGGGACCTGAGCGGCCAGGAAATAGAAAGGCCCCCCATGCACTTCACCCCCGAACAAATCGAATCTTACAAAACCAACGGCTACCTGCTCGGACCCAGAGTCCTGTCCGACCAGCAGATCGCCACCCTCAAACAACGCATCGACGACATCCTCGAAGAGCGGGTGGACTTTCCCGATCTCCTCAAGGGCGAAGCCTCCAAAAAAATCAAGGCCAAGCACCTGCCCTCGGTCAAGGTGGTCAACCTCTTTCGCCACGACGAAGTCTTCGCCCGGGTCTGGGACAACCCGGCCATCGGCACCCTGGCTCACGATCTGATGGCCGGGTCGGTGCGGGTGTGGGAGGACCAGATGATCTACAAGCCCGCCTTCGATCACAAGGCCGTGCTCGGCTGGCACCAGGACTACACCTTCTGGAACCACGTGGCCCCGGCCGATCTGGGCACCTGCTGGATCGCCCTGGACGAAGCCACCGTGGACAACGGCTGCATGTGCGTGATCCCCGGCAGCCACCAGTGGGAACTTTCCTACACCCGCGAGGACATGGACACCACCGATCCCGAATGGTTGCTCAAACGCCCGGACATTCCCGCCGCTGCCGACCGCACCCCCGTACCCTGCCCGGTCCCGGCCGGCCACTGCCACTTCCACCACTGCCGTCTCTTCCACGGCTCCTACGGCAACAAGACCGGCAATGTCCGGCGCACCTACATCCTGCACCTGATGCCGGGCCATATCCGCCGGGTGGGCAATGACTGGAACGACCGCATGGCCAGCGTCGAAGACGTGGAAATCGGCCAGATCGTCCAGGGCTCGAACTACCCCGAACTGTCCGTGCCGGTCCAGGCCTAGGCGTTCTTTCTCTTTGACATGGTGGCGGACAGGTTCGGTCTGGACACCCTCTCTAGGTCATCGGTGCCACCAGTTGCTGGGCCTGCCCCTGGTGGCGTTCTCGAAAGACAATTAGATATAAAAGTTGTGCGGACAAGCCAAAATCCTCACTTTATAGGGCAATAATCTCTACCCGAAAAACACAATCTGGAGAAATGCCCATGAAACCCTTCCTCGACTCCACCGACATCGCCGCCGACGGCCCCGAACTCGACCGCCGCATGCAACGCGATGGTTACCTGTTCATCCGCGGCCTCCTGCCCGCCGATCTGCTCGAAGATCTGCGCCTGCAACTCCTCGAACTGGCTGCCGCAGGCGGCTGGGTCAAGGCCGGCACCTCCCTCGAAAACGCCATTGCCGACCTCGACGGCTTCTGCCTGGAACCCGAGCCCAAATACAACGAAGTCTACCACCGCATGTACAAACTGCCGGACTTCCACGCCATACAGCACCACCCCCATCTGACCGGCCTGCTCGAGCGCATGGCGGGCGAGAGAATCATAGCCCACCCGCGCATCATCGGCCGCACCATCTTCCCGCAACGCGAAGCCTACACCACCCCGCCGCACCAGGACTTCGTCCCCATCCAGGGCACGGCCGCCACCTACACCGCCTGGTTTCCGCTGAGCACCCTGACCCCGGAAATGGGCGGGTTGCAGATCGCGGCCGGTTCGCATTTGCACGGGGTCTACGATATCCGTCCCACCCTGGGAGCCGGCGGCATGGAGATCATCGATCCGATCACCGACACTTGGATGGGCAACCCCTTTGCCCAGGGCGACGTGCTGTTTTTCCACAGCATGGTAGTGCACCAGGGCGTCTCCAACACCGGCGAGCGCCTGCGCATGTCCATGGACGGCCGCTACCAGAAGCTCAGTGACCCGATCAACTCGGACAGCCTCCTGCCCCACATCAAACCGGTCACCTGGGAGGAGATCTACGCCGACTGGCCCTCTGACCAGCTGCAGTACTACTGGAAGGAGTGGGAGATGGACCTGGAATTTAAAGAATACGATTTCAGCTACTTCGACAAGCGCGACCGGCTGGCCTTTGAGATGGCGGCCCGCGGCGATCTACAGGCCCGCTCCACCCTCCAGCGCATCACCGCCCGCGACAAAGACGCGGCCAAGCGCGAAAAGGCGGCAAAACTGCTCGCCGAGCTGGACGCGGCGGCCGAGACGGCCTGAGCCATCAGGAGCGGGGCAAAATGGGCGAACGCTTAAAGGACAAGGTCGCCATCGTCACCGGGGCGGGTTCCTCGGGACCGGGATGGGGCAACGGCAAGGCCACCGCCGCGCTCTTCGCCCGCCAGGGCGCCAGGGTAGTGGCCGTGGACCTCAATCCGCAAGCGGTCGAGGAGACCCGGTCCATCATCGCCGCTGAGGGCGGCGAGTGCACCGCCTTCGAGGCCGACGCGACCCGCGCCGACCAGGTCGAGGCTATGGTCCGGCATGCCCTCGACACCTACGGCCGCATCGACATCCTGCACAACAACGTCGGCATCGTCGAAGTGGGCGGTCCGGTAGAGGCCAGCGAGGAAAGCTGGGACCGAGTCATGGACACCAACCTCAAGAGCATGTTCCTCACCTGCAAGTACACCCTGCCGCACATGGAGCGACAGGGCGGCGGCGCCATCGTCAACATCTCCTCCGTAGTCGGCATCCGCTACCTCGGGGTGCCCTACATCTCCTACAGCGCCTCCAAGGCCGGCATATTGCAATTCACCCAGAGCATCGCCGTGGAGTACGCCGAAAAAAACATCCGCGTCAACGCCATCCTGCCCGGCCTGATGAACACCCCCATGATCGTGGAGCCGCTCAAAGATGTCTATGGGGACGGGGATGTGGAAAAGATGATCCAGATCCGCGACCAGCAGTGTCCCATGAAAAAGATGGGCGATGCCTGGGACGTGGCCTACGCCGCCTTGTTCCTGGCCTCGGACGAGGCCAAGTACATCACCGGCTCCCAGCTGGTGGTGGACGGGGGGCTGACCTGCAAGGTGGTGTAGCTGGTTCTGGTTCCATACCATTTCGGGTTCTACAACGTGCCGGCCGGACCTGGCAACACGGTGTCCGCGGGGCCTTACACAAAGGTAGCGCGCCGACCCCTGGAGCAGCCGCTGGAACAGGAAGCGGCTTTTTAGAAGCTCAGAGTTTGACCACGGCCACAATGACCCCAGCCAGGGCCACCATAGTGGTCATCATCAGGGCAAAGCGGGTATCGAGGCGTTTGGCCAGGAGTTCGTATTTTTCGTTCGATGCGCCCGCTCAAAGAACGATTGGTCTCGTCAATGCGCCCGCTCAAAGAACGATTGGTCTCGTCAATGCGCCCGCTCAAAGAACGATTGGTCTCGTCAATGCGCCCGTGCACCCCGCGGATCTCGTTGCGTATATCCTGGATATCCTCGCGCAGGTAGGTAACGGCCCAGTGAAACTCTTCGGGAGGCTGTGAATAGGGGGGGCGTGTTTCGGATGTTTCGGACATGATGGGTTTCCTCGTAGGACGAAACGCGCTGAAGAAAATAGAAAATATAAGCGAGAATGGCATCTGCTCCAAATATAGCAAGCTCTGTGCCACGCAGGCACAGTCTGGGAAGAGCGTTGGTAGGGGGGCAGGTGTATCGAAACGGAGACAGAAGTGTGTACTTCCCGATTTTCCGCTGCTTCTATTGAAGCGTCGGTGCGCTCCAGGTTGGCAGCGCTTTCCTTAATTTTTCAATAAGTGATGAGCATGGCACCCGACGACGACATCCCCCTCCACCAGCACCTGATCCGCTACGGCGGCGAATTCGCCCCCTTCCTCATCGGCCGGGCCCGCGGATCCTACGTGTACGACCAGAACAACCGCGCCATCCTAGACTTCACCTCCGGCCAGATGTGCGCCATCCTGGGCCACAACCACCCCGCCATCCTCGGCGCCATGCAAAAATCCATGGACGGGGCCCTGCACCTGTTCAGCGGCATGCTCTCGCCGCCGGTCCTCGAACTGGCCCGCGCCCTGGGCCAGGTCCTGCCGCCCGAGTTGAGCAAGACCCTCCTGCTCAACACCGGCAGCGAATCCAACGAGGCCGCCCTGCGCCTGGCCAAGCTCCACACCCAGGGCTTCGAAGTCGTCGGCTTTGCCACCTCCTGGCACGGCATGACCGCCGGCTCGGCTGCCAGCACCTACTACGCCGGCCGCCACGGGTACGGACCCACCCTGCCCGGCTCTATGGTCCTGCCCACCCCCCACAGCTATCACTGCCCGATTAAACACTGCACTGAAAAATGCGATATGACCTGCCTGGAGGTGGGCTTCGATCTGGTGGACCGGCAGTCGGTCGGCGCCTATGCCGCCGTCATCGTCGAGCCCATCCTGAGCTCGGGCGGCATCGTCGAGTTGCCGGAAGGCTACCTCGAACGCCTGCGGCAAAAGGCGCATGAGCGCGGCATGCTCCTCATCCTCGACGAAGCCCAGACCGGCATGGGCCGCACCGGCTCCAATTTCGCCTTTGAGCGCGCCGGGGTGATCCCGGATGTTTTGACCCTGTCCAAGACCCTGGGCGCCGGCCTGCCCCTGGCGGCCACCGTCACCAGCGCCCCGATCGAAGAGGACTGCCACCGGAAAGGTTTCCTGTTCTACACCTCCCATGTCTCGGATCCCCTGCCCGCCCGGATCGGCCTGGCCGTGCTCGAGGTCCTCCAGCGCGACCAGCTGTCGGCGCGGGCCCGGGAGCTGGGCGGCTATTTGCGCACAGGGCTGGAGTCCCTGCAGCAACGCCACGAGTGCATCGGCGACATCCGGGGCCGCGGCCTGTTGCTGGGGGTCGAACTGGTCTCCGACCGCCAGACCCGGGCCCCGGCCGGCGACCTGGGCGCGCGGGTCTCCAGACGCTGCCTCGAACTTGGCCTCAGCATGAACATCATCCAGCTCCCCGGCACTGGCGCGGTATTCCGGATTGCCCCGCCGCTCACCGCAACCCGTCCCGAAATTGACTCGGGGCTCGAAATCCTCGACCAGGCACTCGCGGAGTGCACCTCGACAAGGTAGAACCAATAAGCCTGCTGTTAGCCGGCCAGGGAGCGGAAGAAGTCGCGGAAGAGGATGGTCTCGGAGACATTGTCGACCTCGTTGCAGCGCTCCCAATCAATCCACACATACTCGATCCCGATCCAACCCTGGTACCCGGTTTCCCGCATGACTTCGAATACCCGCTTGTAATCCACCGCATTGCGGCCGAAGCTCTCCTGCAGCCGCCCCTGCCGGCCCCCCCGTGCGTGAAAATGACTGGCGTACTGCACCAGGGGCTCGACCTTTTCGTCGGCTATCCCTATCCGCGTGAAGTGGGTATAGTCCAGGGTCAGGGTTAGACCGGGCACGCGCTGCAGAAGCTTTTCGGCCGCCCTGGGGCGGGGCACAAGCGATCCTATGTGGGCCTCGACCCCAAAAACGATACCACAGGATTGGGCCTGCTCCACCTGCCAGCTCAATTCGTCCACGGCGCGGGCAAAGGAATCCCCGTAGGATTCCTCCTCGAAGTGGGCTCCAGGCAAGCTGGTGATGTGTTTGCCGCCGCACTCGGCGGTATACTCCAGGGTCTTGAGGAACCAGTCGCGCGTCTTGCGCCGCCGCCGGGCCTGAGGATGGTTGGGCGCATAGGGTCTGAAGTCCAGGTCTATCTGCAAAAACACATCCGCGGCCTTGAGTCCCACGTTGTCCAGCTTCCTTTTCAAGGCGCGGGCCGAGCGCCGCAGATTTTTAAACTCGCGGGACGGCCACAAGTGGGAGCGGTTCTCGAACAGGCCGATGTCCACTCCCTTGAATCCCAGCATGGAAATGAGTTGCAAAGACTGCTCGTGTTTGAGCAGCGGAAAGGTAAAGTCGGCACAGGCGAGCTTGGATTTCATGATATTTCCTTGGATAAAGTGTCGTTTCCGGTCTTCAGTCTCCCACCCGCAGGCGCTGCCACTTCTGCTGAAACCCGGCGCGCTCGAACACCTCGGGATTGACCGCACCCCTTTCGGGTCTGCGGCCCAGCGATAAATCCACCAGAGCCTGGCAGGCCGCGCTCCCAATATCGCGCATCAACTCGTCGGTAACCCCGATGGCGTGCGGCGCCAGCAGCACATTGTCCAGCTCGGCGAACCGGGGCGGTTCGGTCAGGGGCTCCCCGACAAAGACATCGATCCCGGCGCCGGCGATCCGCCCGTTCTTCAAGGCCTCGTAGAGCGCCTCTTCGTCGACAATCCCGCCCCGCGCGGTGTGGATCAAATACGCATCGGGCTTCATCAGGTCCAGCTCCCCACGGCCGATCAGGCCCCGGGTCTGGTCGTTGAGGGGACAGTGGATGGAGACGAAGTCCGCCCGCTTCATCAACTCGTCCAGCTCCACCAGCTCCACCCCCAACCCTTGAGCCCGGTCCGGATCCGCGTACGGATCGAAGGCCAGCGGCGGGTTCATGCCGAAGATGCTGAGGAGACGCACCACTTCGCTGCCGATCCCGCCCAGGCCCACAGCACCGAAGGTGCGGTCCCGCAACTCCTTCCCCCGCCACTTGAACTGGTCGAAGGCCTCGCCGCTGCGCAGCAGCCGGTCCTTGACCAGAACCTGGTGGGTCAGACCCAGCATCCAAGTGACGGTGGCTTCGGCCAGGGAGCGGTCCACCGCGCCTTGGGTGATGAATACCGCCACATCCGCTTCGGTGCAGGCCGGCACATCCACCTTGTCGAAGCCCACGCCTAGGCGGCTGATGGCCAGCAGTTCGTCCGTCTGCGAGACGGTCTCGGCCGTCACTGCCGGGGCCCACACCAGGGCCCCCTGGACCCCGTGCAGCTGGTCGGCGCCGATATGCGGCCGGTGCTCTGCAAAGCGGGTGTGCTCGATATGCGGGTGGTCGTCGAACACCCCGAGTCCCATGTTCTCGCACTTGAGCCTGCCCTCGTCGTCGAAGAGGTCGGCGGTCAGAGCCACGCGGAATTTCTTTTCTTCGGTCATGTTACCAATCTCCGGATCACTTAGAGCCCATACGAAAATTCGCTCTGCGGCCCGAGCGCGAGCGAGCAAGGCGCGAGGGAGAGCGATCACCGGCGCTCCCTCACCAGGCATACTTTGTGGTCTGATTGAAGCAGTCGATGAAATCAAGGATCCGTTGTTTCAATGGAAATCAGCCGTCACGATCCTCGTTCTTGATGATATCGACCGGATAAAGTAATATAAGAGTCCATACGAAAATTCCCATCTGGGACTCATAAAACGCCAGAGGCGACCTCTCCTTGCGGCCGTCCGCCGATTTCGTCAAGTACCGATAATCCACAACTACGAAGGAAAACATCATGCCCCAGAAAACCTTCAAAGCAATGGTCGTACGACAAACAGAAACCGGCGAATTCACCCACCAGATCGAAGACAAACCCCTCGACCAACTCCCCGAAGGCGAAGTCCTGATCCGGGTCCGCTACTCCTCTCTCAACTACAAAGACGCCCTCTCGGCCACCGGCCACCCCGGCGTCACCCGCACCTTCCCCCACACCCCCGGCATCGACGCGGCCGGTACGGTGGAGGAAAGCAGCAGCAAAGATTTTGCCTCCGGCGATCCGGTCCTGGTCACCGGTTACGACCTGGGCATGAACACCCCCGGCGGCTACGGCCAGTACATTCGCGTGCCGGCCGCCTGGGTACTGTCCTTGCCGGAGGGCCTCTCCCTGCGGGAAAGCATGATCTACGGCACCGCCGGTTTTACCGCGGCCTTGTCTATTGGCGAGCTGGAAGAGGGCGGCGCCATCCCGGAGCGAGGCGAGGTGCTGGTCACCGGCGCCACCGGCGGCGTCGGCAGCCTGGCCGTGGGCCTGCTCGCCCGCGCCGGCTACCAGGTTGTGGCCGCAACCGGAAAAATGGAGGAAAAGCCATACCTCCTCGACCTGGGGGCCGGCGAGGTTTTGCCCCGCGACGAAGTCGATGACGCCAGCAACAAACCGCTTTTGAGCGGGCGCTGGGCCGGGGTCGTCGACACCGTGGGCGGCACCATCCTGGCCACGGCCATCAAGTCAGCCAAGGACCGGGCCGTGGTCACCTGTTGCGGGCTGGTGGCCGCAGCCGAACTGTCCACTACGGTCTACCCTTTCATCCTGCGCGGCATCCGTCTGGTGGGCATCAATTCGGTAGACCCGCCCAGTTCGCTCCGCCGGTACTTGTGGCACAGGCTGGCCACTGAGTGGAAGCTAAAAAACCTCGAACGCCTGAGCCGCACCTGCGCCCTTGACGACCTGTCCGGCGAGATCGAATGCATTCTGCAGGGCCAGCAAAAAGGCCGCGTGGTCGTGGATCTGGCTAGTGCTGGAAGGCGCCCTTGACAGTGTGCCCGCAGGCTACGTGGTCCCCGAGACCAAGAACGGTCTTCACCGACTCAAACGCGCGTGAGTCGGACAACCGGCGTCTCCTCAAGCTATACTCAGCACCGCAACAAATGAGCCGGTCGCAGTCGCCAGGGTGCAGGATTCGTGCGAGCTGTCTCAGCAGCAAAAAAATAGAAGCCATCGGCAGGTTCGCCGACCTGAACGTGATGGTCCTCGGGGACGTCATGATCGATATTTACGACTTCTGTGACTCGACAACCAGCAGACCATCGCCTGAAAAACCTGGGAAAAAGGTCTACAAAGCCCAGCAATCCATCAAAACCCTCGGGGGCGCGGGGAACGTTGCGGCCAATCTGGCAGCCCTGGGTGTTTCGACCTCCCTCATCGGCATTTCAGGCCAGGACGGCCACCACTTCACCCTCTGCGAACTGGCCGGCCGGCACGGCATTGATCACATCCTGATCAAAGACCCGTCGAGACCCACCACGGCAAAAACCAGGTTGTACATCGACGGCGAGTACTTCCTGCGCCGGGACGACGAGAAAGCGCAGAAGGTGAGCCCTGCAACCACCGCGGCCATCATCGCGGAATTCTGCAAACGGCTCGAGGCGATGGACGCGGTCATCCTGAGCGATTACGGCAAGGGGTTCTTCACCGCCGCCGGCACCCGGGAAATCATTGCTGCGTGCACCCTCCGGAAGATTCCGGTTATCGTCGATTTCAAACCACCCAACAGGACCTACTTCAAAGGCGCCGATATCATTGCCCCCAACCACCTCGAGGCGCAGGCCATGCAGCTTGATTTCGACCCGGACGGCGACCTTGAGCGCGCCATGGCCGTCCTCTACGATCTGCTCGAATGCCGCAACCTGGTGGTTACGCTGGGAGCGCGGGGGCTGTGCGGTTTTAACGGCACCTCCTTCTTCCAGCTGCCGGCCAATCAGGTCGAAGTGGTCGATGCCGTGGGGGGCGGCGATACCGTGCGGGTGGGCCTGGCCCTTGGCTACGCCCTGGGACTGAGCCTCGAAGAGACCCTGGACCTGGCCAACGACGCCGCGGCCGTGGTCATCCAGAAAATCGGCACCGCCACCCTCACGCGCGAAGAGTTGATCGACTTTGTCGAAAGTAAAGTTTCACCGCCCTGAACACCTCCCTTTTCAACGGCGGTGCACCAACTCCACCCGGTGATTCTGCCGGCGCAACGAGCAGGACCGCAAGCACCAGGACACCATTGGTCCATTTTTTATCAGGCACCACCATCGATCTCCATTTCCAGGATACCTCCCCTTGCGCAAGAACCTGATATTCCCCAATGTATAACCAAACGGTGTCTGCGTCGAGCACTACTGAAAACACCGCGGACGACAACCTGGAGCAAAAAGCAATGAACACCTGGAAAAAAAAAGGACTCGCCTGGGGCTTGCTGGTCCTGCGGGTACTGGCAGGAGCATGACCACTTACCTCCAGGTCGCCCGGGGCCATATCGACCTGGATCTTTTCGCCCGCCTGGTCCCTCCCCAGTGCAACCCGGAGCCCATATCCTCCTTGAACTGGCAGCGTGGCGAGGATGCCTCCTTATGCTTCGAACTGAGTCTTTCACCCCACCTGCTCAAAGCCGCCCGGCAGATTATCCCCTGCTTCTCGTGCGTCTCTCGGCGAGACTACGGCTACCGGTTTGCGCTCGAATTCGAGCCTGCCGGCGGAGGACCAAAGGGCCTTGCAACTCTGAGCTCTGTGGGCCGCATGGATCTGGTCCCCTCTGCGGCCGAGGCGGAAACGCCTCCGGTAAAATCCGCCATAGACGTCTTTGCAGTGGGCGCCGAACTCGCCACCGCCACCCTGAAACTACACCTGTATCCGGAAGATCCGGAAGAGCTGAAAAGATCGCCCGCCCTGATTTCCGTCTCCGCGAGTACCGCCACCAGAGCGGTTAAGAAAACCTTGCCGGAGTCCGATACCCAGGTGGATATCCCGGTGCCCCCGAAGAGCCAGATGGTACAGGATCTGGCCCTTGGGCCGAGGATTTGCTCCCCTACCAGTATTTCCATGCTGCTCGACCACTATGGACGCGCCACCGATCCCCTGAAAATCGCCCGCCTGGCCTACCATCCGCAGCACGATCTGTACGGGGTCTGGCCCGCCGCCATCTACGCGGCGTCGCGCTGGGGCGTGCTGGGTTATCTCCTAAAGTTTCCTTCCTGGGACGCGGCACAGTGGCTGCTCGACCGGCGCATCCCCGTGATCGCCTCCATACGCTACGAAGAGGGCGAACTCGAAAACGCCGCCGTCCCCCGGACCAGCGGTCACCTCGTGGTCGTCCGCGGCTACACCCGGGACGCGGTCGGGGTCAATGATCCGGGGGCCGATTCAGTGGAAAAGGTCTGCCGTTGTTACCCCCGCAAAGCCTTTGAAAAGGTGTGGCTCGAACGCACGGCGATCGGCTACGTGATTTTTCCAGCAAGACAAAATTGACCATTCGCTCGCTTTTTCAGAGATCGTGACCATCAGCCTGGGGGTGCAACCCTTGACCACGACTCCCGGGCGGAGACGGCCGCCTCCGGTCCGATTACCTCTAGTACCCTGCTCAACAACGCCGACCAGGCTCTCTACCAGCGGCTTATTCGGCAGGGGGAGAAACGCAACCGACTACTGCAGCCGTCCCCGCCCCCACAGCGGCCAGATGGTTTCGATCCTGTCCTGGCGGATGCCGAAAAGTTCCTCGTGCAGCACCACGGTGGTATCCGAATAACCCACTACGAATTCGATTTTATCGCCCACCCGCGGCGTGGCGCTGGGCGCGGCCAGACAGATGGTGCCGTGCTCGGCCGAAAAAGCCAGTCCCTCCACCCCCTCTATGCCGATGGGCTTGGGCTCGGTGGAGTCGCTGCTCAGGGTCTTTCTTCCGGCGTCGCAGATGATCCGCGAGAGCGTGGGCCGGCTGGTGACCGTGGCCAGGATTGTGAGTGCATCCTCGTGCTCCACCCCGAACTTGGTACGGTACTGCCGGTCGGAGTAGATCCCGCCTCCCGCCTCGATCTCGGTGATGCCCGGCGCAAAGGCGCTCATCCAGTAGGTCCCGGTGCCGCCGCAGCTGATGATGTCCATGGGGATGCCCTCGCCCCGGCACAACTGCGCCGTGTCCGTGAGGATCTTCAGCGCCGCGAGGACGACCCGGCGCTTCTCGTCCGGGTCCGCGATCCCGAGGGCATGCGACTCCCACGTCTGCAGACCGGCCAGGTGCAATCCCTTGCAGGGGGCGATCCGGCGGGCCAGCTCCAGGGTGGGTTCGCCCGGCTCCACACCAGCGCGGTTCATGCCCACGTTCACCTCGATCAGCACCCGTACCTGGACCCCTTTGGCGCGCGCTGCCCGGTCCATTTCCTCCACGTTTTCCGGGTTGTCGACCAGGACCATGATATCGCAATGTTGCCGCAGGTTGACCAGGCGGGCGATCTTCCGCAGCCCCACCACCTGGTTGGCGACCAGGATGTCGCGGATGCCGGCATAGGCCATGACCTCGGCCTCGCCGAGCTTGGCGCAGGTGATGCCGTGGGCCCCGGCCTCCAGGAGCATGTGGGCCAGCGCCGGTGTCTTCATCCCCTTGGTGTGGGGCCGCCAGCCCACCCCGGCCTCGCGGATGATGATGCGGGCCATGCGCTCGATATTCCTTTCCAGGATGTCCAGATCCACCAGCAGGGCCGGGGTATCCAGGGCCTCCCTGGGCTGGCCGATCAAACCTAGCTGTGCCATGATAGACCTTTCTGTTGAGAACGGATTTCGAAAAGATCACGGTGTTTTGCGCCGCGTATCGAGTTAATTTGGTACGATTTTCGCTCCACCTTCCCCGATCTCCTGAGGTTGCGGAAATACCAACGCATAGCATTCATTTCGATGGAAAACGATTCCTGAGACCCTACGAAACTTCCTGAGAAGCCGTCTTAAAATTCCTGGTGCGCCCCGAGCGTGAGCGAAACGGGCGTTTTAAAACGGCTTCTGAAGTTCCCGTCCCGGGGTAACTCTGGGCCACAGAGGACGACGTCACCAGCGCATCGTCCTGCCGCTGAAAGACCGCTCGTGGCGGATCTTCCCCCATCCTTATCGCCTGCGGGGCGGAGGCGTGGCCGGCCGGAAGAGCATCGGCTATACTGGCTCGCTATTCTATCTTCCCCCTGTACTCCAGCCCCAGAACCTCGCGGGTGCGCCCTACATTGCAGAATTTTTCCGCCTCGGGCGGGTTCGCGGTGTGCATGATATCGAAGTCGATGGCCTCGGTTTCCAGGGCCAGGTGACAGGCCTGGGCCAAATCGTGGCGGCAGACCCAGCTATTGCCGCCCTCCTTCAGGGCTTCCCGCGACTTGCCGATGCCCAGCCGGGCGTCCACGATACTGCAGGGCCGGAACACGATGATGGACTGGCCAAAGGCCTCGTGGTACTGGCGGCACATCTCCTCCTGCAGACGCTTGGTGACCGCGTAGAGGCTGCCGTCGGGCCGGCGCACATCGGCGGAAAAAAAGATCCCGTCGGGGTGCTCCACCTGGCACGAGCCCATGTGCACGATCCGTCTGATATTGCGCTGGCGGGCCGCTTCGAGGACATTCCACAACCCCTTGAGGTTGACCAGGAAGGGCCTGTCGTCGTCCACCCCGTAGGCTCCCTCGGCCCTGGAACTGTAGACCGCCAGGTGTACGATCCCCTCCATGCCTTCCAGGACCCGATCCACGGTCTGGAAGTCCGCTATATCGCCGTAGACCTTCTCCCCGCCGTCCCACTCGCCGCCGTCCACATCCTCGTAGTCCTTCCAGGCCTCGGGGCCGTATTCAAAGGCCCGCACCTGGTGTTTGCCGGCGAAATTTTCCAGTACCGCCCGACCCAGCCAGCCGGCGGCGCCAAATACCACAACCTTCATGGTTTCAAAACCTCCTGTTATTGGTGCTGCGGCGACATGCTCGCAGTGAAGCGCCAGGGTCCCGTACTTCTAAGAGGCCCTAACAAAACTCTTTGAGGTACTTCCAACAGATGAGAATACATCCGATGTCGAGAAAGGCTTCATGGAGATCACCTCGTCGCTCCCAGCGGACTCGAAGCCGACGGAATTGGTGCAACCATGCCAACGTTCGTTCCACCACCCACCGATAGACGCCCAAGCCGCTGCCGTGGGCTTGCCCTCGCCGAGCCAACACCGAGCCGATGCCCCGCTTACGCAAGGCGCGCCGATGGGCTTGCGAATCATAGGCCCGATCCCCTTGCACCCGATCCGGCCGACGACGCGGGCGGCCGACCCGACCGGCCACCGGGGGTATGCGATCCACCAACGGCAACAGCTGCGTCACATCATGCCGATGGGCCCCCGTCACCCCCGCCGCCAACGGCACCCCTTGGGCATCGGTGATTACATGGTGTTTGCTACCGGGTTTGCCGCGGTCCGTCGGATTGGGACCGGTGTGCGCCCCCCCCCAACCGCCCGCACCGAGGCACTATCGACCACCGCACGAGACCAATCAATCCGGTCGGCGGCCCTCAGTCGGTTCAACAGGATATGATGGACTCTTTTCCAGACCCCGGCTTGTTGCCAAGCGTGCAGGCGACGCCAACAGGTCATCCCCGAACCGCACCCCATCTCTTGAGGCAAATACTCCCAAGGGATACCCGTCTTGAGCACAAAGAGAATGCCGGTCAGCACCCTACGGTTATCCAGCCGAGGCCGCCCCCCTTGGGGGCCAACGGTTACGGGGGGCAAAACCGGTTCAATCAAGGCCCATAACCCATCGTCGAGTAACGGCTTGGCCATCAAAAACACCTCCATATCAAGACGGTAGAAGCAATACCGAAGAGGATAAGAATATAATGAAGCCTATACGCGATTCCAAGGTTTTGTTAGAGACTCTAAGCCCAACAAATATCCGACCGATTTGATCAACTCGCAATAGCGGCGGCTTCAGCTACTGCTGCCGGCGACGTTTTGTGGGGCGAGCAGGTAGGGCTGCAAGCAGGCACAGCAGCAGGAAGAGTGACGGCGGGGAATAGGCGAAGGAGGCCGGCTGCTCTTCGGGGGCGCATCTGAGGCGAGCCCGAAAACCAGGGAAAATCGCTCCTCCGTCTGGGGCTCATAAGAAGCCTTCTTAAAATTCCCGGTGTGCCCCGAGCCCGGCTGCAAAAGCGCCAGCGGCACAAGCCCCGCACAGCCGACCGCCGATTGCGTGAAGCAGTGATTGTAATACGACAGGCGAGGATTTATATTTACAAGGTTTTCTTTCCACCCTCTGTCACCGGGAGGTCCGCCATGGAATACTTCGGGGTGATGCTGATCCTTGCGGCGCTTCGGCATTCGCGCCCTCGACGCGGCGCTCAAGATCGAAGACTTTTTGCGGGAACTGGATCTAGAATTCGAAACCCTGGTGGGGGTGCGGGGGGAGACAGGGACCCACTGCTCGAAGCCGTGAAATCCGCTTCGGGATGAGCTCCTTGTCGGCGCTGCTAACCAAGACCAACGTTGCCCAGGAGGCCGGCCTATGGATGGCGCCGTCGCCCGGATCAGCCTCGCCGCCCTGAAACACAATCTGGACGTGGTTCGACAACGGGCGCCCGGCAGCCGGATCATGGCGGTTGTCAAGGCCAATGCCTACGGACACGGGGTCATCAACTGTCTGCCGGCGCTGGAAGAGGCCGACGCCCTGGCGGTAGCCCGCACCGACGAGGGGATTTTTCTGCGCGATCGAGGCGTGGAAAAGCCCATTGTGGTGCTGGAAGGATTTTTCTCAATCGATCAGTTGCGCCGTTCGCAAGCCGCCGACCTGCAGCCGGTGATCCACGCGTCCTACCAGCACCAGCTGGCGAAGGATGCGGGTGTGGCCCTGCAGGTCTGGCTGAAGGTGGATACGGGCATGCACCGTCTCGGTCTGGAAGAACGGACGTATCGAGAGATCGTGGCGGATCCCGGCAGCGTCCGAATCGTGGGCGTGATGAGCCATCTGGCCGGCGCCGATGATCGATCAGACCCCGCGACCCCGGATCAGATCGCCCGATTTCAACACTTGAGGACAGCCGGTGTGCCGGCGTGCCTGGCCAATTCGGCGGGGATCCTGGGCTGGGGAGACAGTCACTTTGATTGGGTGAGACCGGGCATCATGCTCTACGGGATTTCACCCTTCAAGGAACCGCATCCTTGTGCTGCTCTCCGGCCGGTCATGACGCTGACGGCGCCGGTGATCGCCGTAAACAGAGTCAGGTCGGGAGAATCGGTGGGCTACGGCGGCCATTGGCGCTGCCGGCGGGACTCGGTGATCGGCGTGGTGGCCATCGGTTATGGCGATGGCTACCGGCGGGAAGCCGGGGACGGTGTACCGGTTCAGATCAACGGTCATCGCTATCCCCTGGTGGGCCGGGTATCCATGGATATGATCACGGTGGATCTCACCGACGGTCCGATGGTCGAT
Organism: Candidatus Latescibacterota bacterium; assembly: GCA_965219385.1. Lineage (GTDB taxonomy): Bacteria > Latescibacterota > UBA2968 > UBA8231 > UBA8231 > CBDCNM01. The sequence continues at coordinate 2,139,447 of CBDCNM010000002.1, forward strand.
CCCGGTGCCGTGGCCATGCTCTGGGGGCCGGGTCTGCCGGTAGAGAAAGTCGCCGCCTGCCACGGAACCATCCCCTACACCCTGACGTCTGGACTTACTCGGCGGGTTCGGTTTATTTTTGAACAGCGAGCGCCAGGTCGATGCAAACCATCGACCCTTGAGGCCGGAAGGGGGGCCTGGGACTCGTAAAACCCCAGAGGCAATGTCCCCTGGCCGTCCGCCGATTGCGTCAAGTACTCACACAACCAACACGCGCAACACACGAAAGGAGAACCAAAATGGCCGACAACGGAAAAGTTCAGGTGCAGATGATCGGATTCGCCACCCTCAAACTAACGTCGCCCAACGGCAAGGTGTTGCTGATCGACCCCTGGCTCACCGGCAACGACTTCTTTCCCGATGGAAATCCGGCGGTGCCCGACGCCTACAAGGAAGACGTTGGCGCCTTCGGCAAGGTCGACATCATCCTGCAGACACACGCCCATTTTGATCACCTGAACCTCAACGATATGGTCGCCCTGTCAGAAAGGTTCAACCCCCTTATTCTCGCACCGGTGGAGACCGCCGTCTACATACGCGAAAAAACAGGGCTCGAAAACTTCTGCAACAACGGCTTCGGCATGAACCGCGGACCGCTGCCGCCCATCGACGGCATTTCCGTGTCCGGTGTTCATTGCGAGCACACCTCGTCCGAGATCGTGTTGACCGCCGACGAAAAACTGGAAGTGCGCGACGTGGGAGATCCCATCGGCTTTGTCGTGGAATTCGAAAACGGCTTCAAAGTCTACATCTCGTCGGATACGGGGCTGTGCTCGGATTTGAAACTGGTCATCGGCGATTACTACAAGCCCGACCTGGCCATCCTGAATATCTGCGGCGGAGGCTTCACCATCGGCGGGGACAGCGCCGGATACGCCGTGAAAATGATCAACCCCCGCTACGTGATTCCCGCCCACTACGGCGTGTTCGAGGTGATGGATCAGACGCCCGACAATTTCCTGGAGGCCCTCAAGGTACACGCCCCTGACGTGAAGCCGTTTGTGCTGGAGCCGGATGAATCAGTAGAGTTCTGAGCGAGTCCACCAGATGGAGCGGGACGCTGCTTCCCTCATCCTGGACGTGTGCACTCCGGCTTTCCGAGCTGAGCGCGGAAAAGCCCGTGGTGGTCTACTGAGAGGTGGGTAGCCGCGTAGGTCGCCTGGAAAAACTGCTGCGTAAATCCGGTTTCAGGGAGATATGCCGGCCTGGCGGCAAAGCGGGCTTCCCCTCAAGGGGTCATCGGAGTAACCAACCAACAACGGAAGGAAAAACACTGTGGCAACCTACCAGGCAGCACCTCCAGACCACGCCGTGATCCTGTTCAACGGCAGCGACGTAAACAATTTGACCACGCGCGACGGCCAGCCCGCTGGCTGGAAGGCAGAGGAAAACATCCTGCACGTGGTCCCCGGAACTGGGGACATCATGACCGCGGAGTGCTTTACCGATTTCTTCCTCCACCTGGAGTTCCGCTGTCCGGATATGCCCGAGGTCTCAGGGCAGGCCAGGGGCAACAGCGGGGTGTTCCTGCAAGGCCGCTACGAGATCCAGGTGCTGGATTCCTACGGCATCAATATTCCGGGCATGGGGGACTGCGGCGCCATCTACAACCAGTTCGCTCCTCTGCTCAATGCCTGCAACCCTCCCATGGAATGGCAGACCTACGATGTGGTTTTCCGGGCCCCGCGCCTGCAGGGCGACCAGGTGGTAGAAAACACGCGGCTGAGCGTGCTGCACAACGGGCAGGTGATCCACAACAACATCCAGTTGCCGGGCGTGACCGGAGCCCCTCTCGACGAGGAGGTGGGAGAGCCCGGACCGCTACTGCTGCAGGATCACGGGGATCTGGTGGCCTACCGCAATATCTGGGCCGTGTCCCTGCCGCTGGAAGGCTCGGATACCTACGAGCCGCGCTAGCGGGAAGAGCTAGAGGCGGTGGTTAAAACCATCCAGATCGGCAAAGAAAAAGGAGAGCTGCCATGTTGAACCAGGAACAGGTTGACCGCTACCGGCAAGACGGATTCACTGTGTACCCGAATTTTCTGAGTCCGGAAGAAGTCGCCGGATTGCTGGACGAAATAGAAAAGATCTCCCAGGGCAATACCCTGGCCGACCACGACAAGGCCCGGATGGAGATGGAGCCGAACCAGCCCCCGGACGGCACGGCCGTGCGCCGGATTTACGAGCCGTGCACCCAGTACCCGGTGTTTACCGATCTTTCCGAATCCGCCAAACTGCTGGACAGCGTCGAGCGGTTGCTGGGCCCGAACCTGGTCTACCACTACAGCAAGATCAACATGAAACCGGCCGAGGTGGGCTCGGTGGTAGAATGGCATCAGGACCTGTCCTACTACCCCCTGACCAACCGGGACTCCCTGGCCATGCTGTTCTACCTGGACGATACCGACGAAAAGAACGGCTGTCTGCAGCTGCTGCCCGGCCGCCACCAGGGGACCTTGATGGGCCACTCCCGCGAAGGCTACTTCCAGGGCATGGTCACCGAAGAGGTGGATGCTACCGATGCCGTCTCCGCGGAGGGCGCGGCCGGCACCGCCATCTTCATGAACTGTATGACCCCGCACGCCTCGACCACCAACCAGTCCGAACGCCCCCGACGCACCCTCATCCTAAGCTATCGGGCCGCCGATGCCTTCCCCATCTACTACGGCCCCCAGACCGATAAGGTCGAGTCGTATGCGCGGCTGGTGCGGGGCCGGCTGTCCCCGATGGCGCGCTTCACCATGAGTGAATTCCCCATTCCGCGGTACAAGCGCAAGATTGCTTCCCTGTACGAGTTGCAGGAGCAGTCGCAGGCGGAGGAGAATACCTAAAGTCCCCTATCCCAGGAGAGTATTGGGTAAGCTATTGGAATCAAAACAAAGATGAAGCACCTACAACTGAATGATCTACCCAAAGAAAACACCGGCACACCCGTTTTCAAAGACCTGGACTTCAAAACCCCCTGGGACACCCTCAACTACCTGGAACTCGCTCCAGGCCAGCCCTTCAGTCCAGTTGCCGAGCCGTCCTTCGAACAAGGGTACGTAGTGCTGGACAGCGCCGTCGAATGCGCCTGTGCTGGACGCGTGGAAACTGCACAAGGCCCGGCAGTACTGCTGTGCCGACCAGGCGCCCACCACACCCTGACCAATAAAGGCCAACAGCCCCTCCCTCTGCTCCACGTGCGCGTGGCCCTGGACCCGCCCCCCCACGGCGAACCCTCTTTCATGACCGCAACCGTGGACGTGGACAAACTCAAGTGGCGCTCGGCCATCCACGAAGGCGCCGGCCGCATCGCCACCCGGCACATATGGGGGCCCGACGACTTTTCCAGCACCTGGACCTTCCTGGACCACGCCGTCCTCGGCCCCCACAGCTCGGTGGGCTACCACTACCACGACGCCCTGGAGGAGTGCTTTCTCATCCTGCGCGGAAAGGGCTACATGACCATAGCCGACGAGACCTTCGGGGTCGGCCCGGGCTCGGTGACCTGGCAGGGGATCCGGGCCGGCCACGGCATCTACAACCCACACCACGACGCCCTGGATTTCCTGCGCCTGGCCGTGGCGCAAAAAGACGAAGACCATACCACGGTGGATCTGCACGACAGCCTGGCCGCCCGCCGGCCCTAACCATCCTATAGACTTGTATAAGGAGAGAGCCAACATGGATCTGGACAAGGTGTACCAGGAAGCGGATACCGCCCGGCGCATGGCCGCGGCCGGGACCGCGTTTTTAGATGCCCTCTACCACGATCAGCGCGCCCGGGCCGCCATGGACTTCGGCGACCATGCCGAGCGCGAGAACTGGCACTATGTGCCGCGCGTCCGGTCCGGCCTGGCGCTCAAGGAGATGGACGACCACCAGCGCGAGCGGGCCCACTTCCTGGTCGGCACGGGCCTGAGCGCGGAGGGCCACGCCAGGGTCCGGACCATCATCGAGCTGGAGGAAATCCTGGGCCAAATAGAGGGCCCCAGGCGCAGGTTCAAGCGCGATTCAGAGCTTTACTACATGAGCATATTCGGCACCCCCGGGGCTAGCGCAGGGTGGGGCTGGCGCTTCGAGGGCCACCACATCTCCCTCAACTACACCCTGGTGGAGGGCTGCATGGTGGCGCCCACACCGCTGTTCTTTGGGAGCAACCCGGCCCGGGTGCTGCACGGCGAGCACGAGGGCCGGCGGGCCCTCAAGGAGGAAGAAGACCGGGCCCGGGACCTGCTTTTCGCCCTGGACGGCGAGCAGAAGAGCCAGGCCATCGTCCTTGAGCAGGCGCCGGCGGATATCCTCACCCGGGACCTAGCCTACGTGCGCGGCCAAGTGGAGCCGGAGGGGCTGGCGGGCAGGGATATGAATCCAGGCCAGCGCGAGTTGATGCAGGACCTGGTGGAGGTCTACATCAGCCGGCTACCCGAGGAGGTGGCCGCGGTGGAGCGGGACAAGCTGGAGCAGGCCGATCCCCTGGCCCTCTATTTTGCCTGGGCCGGCGGCCAGGAGCGCGGCCAGGGCCACTACTACCGCGTCCAGGGGCCCATCTTCATGGCCGAATACGACAACACCCAGAACAATGCCAACCACATACACACGGTGTGGCGCGACCTGCGCAACGACTTTGGAGAAGATGTGCTGAAACGCCACTACCAGCGGGCGCATTGATCCGGGGCATGTCTGCTTCCGAGGGCCGCCGGGCAACCCTCTACCAGCAACTCCACACCACCTATCCGCGACGTGGGTTCGACAACTGGATGGTGTGGGTCGGTGGTATGGCGGTCCGGGTGGATGGGCGCTGGTGCGGTCCGCCCCTGGCGCGGGCTTTTGCGGGCGGCAAGGAACCGGCCGTGCCAGCCCGGATCCGGGTCGAATTCTTCGTGGGCGCCCTGGAGGCGACGACCGTGCGGTGCGGGGACGTGGAGGCGCGCTTGTGGACCGATGTGAACCGGAGCGATCCAGGCCACTACCTGCCCATGCACCTGGTTTGCGACGCGGAGGGGGTACCCCGGCTGGCCGGCCAGAACCTGGTCTTCGAATCCGGGGATTTTCACCTTGGCGCGACCGGGGTGTTTTCCTTCACCGTGGAGTTTTCCGCCGATCCCCGCCCCCTCAACGATATCGCCCCCCACAAGGACGGGGTCCTGGTGGTCAGCCCGGCGTGGGTGCGGGAGGGCCCCTCCATCATCGAGGTCTGCGTACGCAAGGCCGGCGCCCGGCAGCAGGGGGGGCGGTTCAGCGGCACCTTCACCCACCTGCAGCGGGATCAAGGTGAAGGGGGCTCGGGTGCTTTTCGACACCTATGAGGCCTTCCAGATCTTAAATCCGGCCGGGGGAGGAGTTGTGCAGGAAGGGAGTGATTTTGTTTTTCGGACAGGGCCGTTGCAAAGCAGGGTTTTTCGGCTGGCCTATTGAAGCACCCAATATTCCTCTTGCTCCATCAAGGCTCTGGGGATACTTTCTGTGAAAGGATGGAAGGCATCAAATAGGGAGGAAAACCACATGTCCGAAGCAAAACTGGGCGTCATCCACCACAACTGGCCGGGCTACGACCTGGAAGGATTCGCAGAGCGGGCCAGCGAGATCGGCTACCGCTACTGCGAGTTGCAGATCGGGGACATCTGGGACGGGGCGTCCACAGACGGCGAAAAAACCGCCGAGGCCACCCGCCGACTTCTGGAAAAACACGGCATGCAGGCCGCGACCGTGGCCGCGGGCAACGACTTTTTGCAGGCCGATCCCGCGGCCTTGCAGGCCCAGATCGAGCGCTACCGCTACGTCTGCCAGATCATCCCCCACACCGGCGCGGATATCGTGCGCTCGGACGGCGGCTGGAACCGCGACGGCCAGGTGCCGGAGGACCAGTGGGACGCCATGTTGCTGGACGCCTTCAAACGCTGCGCCGACTTCCTGGAGGAACTGGATGTCCGCATCGCCCTGGACAACCACGGCCTGTCCACCAACGACGGGGAGTGGCAGCTGAGCCTGATCGAGCGGGTGGGCTCCGATCGCCTGGGCGTCAACCTGGACACCATGAACTACCGCTGGTACGGCCATGACCTGGAGCGGATCAATGGTTTTTACGAGATCCTGGCCCCCCACGTCTTCCACACCCACATGAAGGACGGCACGGGCTCACGCGCCAGCTACCAGGGGGCGGCTCTGGGCGCGGGCGAGATCAACCTGGCCCACGCCGTGAAATGCCTCAAGGACGCTGGGTACGACGGAGCCTGGACCGCAGAGTACGAAGGGCCGGAGGCCGCCAGTGGGGTGGGGTACAAGAAGTGTTACAGGTGGTTGAAAGAAAATATCTGAGGGGAAGAATTCGGCTCCGGACCAGCCTACCTCATTGCCGGCGCTCTATTTCCTCGAGTTGTTTGTCCAGGCGTTGGGGGGAGATGGAATGGGCCGTGCCCAGCTCCTGAGCAAAGATGGAGACCCTGTACTCCTCCACCATCCAGCGCAGGGCCTCGATCTGCTGGTGGCGCCGGGGCGGGGGCGCCTCTTCCTGTAAAAGCTGGTCCAGGGCCTCCTGGTAGGGCTGTACCTGGCGGGCCTTCTGGGCGTCTTTGCCGGCTCCGGCCCGGGCCCGCCCGGCGCGCACCAAGATGGCCTTGAGGTAGCGGTGCAGGTGGGGTAGCTGCGCATGGGGAGTATGCAGCAGAAAGTCTTTGGGCAGCAAGCGTTTGAGATCTTCTTCCATCCCCGGATAGGAGTGGGGGTGGAGCCGTATTTCCCGCAAGCCCTGCAGCAGGTCGTCCACCCGGTCGATGAAGCCCAAGGCCAACCCCTCGAAGCGTTTCCGGGCCCGGGCCAAATCCTGCTCAAAAGCCGAGGCGGTGAGGGGATAGAGGTCTTCTCTGAAGAACAGGTAACGCTCCAGGTGTTCGAAGGCATACCCCCGCAATTCGGCGGCGCTGCCCAGGGGTTTGTAGAGTTCCTTGAACTCGTCCAGTTCCACCAGTTCGCGCCGCAGCCACTTGAGCTCGTCCTGCAGGGCCAGCTCGCAGAGCCGCAAAAGGCCTCCCCGGCTCGCGGCCTCGGCCTCCTCCCGGGTCTTGAAAAGGTTGATCCTGACGCTGTCTTCCTCGGCCCGGAGGCCGGGAAATCCGTACACCGGCACCCCGGACACAGCGGTGATTTCGACCCGCTCGGGCAAATCCCCGAAGCTCCAGGTTTTCAGGCCCCCCTGGTCCCACTCGGCCGCGGCCCGCTTCCAGGCCTCCAGCTCGACGGGGGTATCGTGTTGCTCCAGGCCTTCGGCCAGGGCCTGCAGGTCGCGGCCGGCGCCCACAGGCCGGCCTTCGGTGCCCTGCACTTCGATGCGCATGCGCAGATGGTCCGGCAGACCCTCCAGCTTCCAGTCCAGGCGCCGGATCTGGATGCGGTAGCGCTCCTGGATGAAGACTTCCAGGGCCTCCAGGAAGGAGGTGTGGGTGGGCCGCAGCTCGGCGGCGATCTGCCGGGCCTTTACCGGGATGGGCACAAGTTGCTTGCGGATGTCCTTGGGCAGGGAGCGCAGCAGGTGGGTGATCTTCTCTTCCAGAAATCCCGGCACCAGCCACTCCAGGACCTCGGGCTGGATGGCGTGGATGAGCTTGTAGGGTATTTTGAGGGTGATGCCATCGTCGTCCTGGCCGGGGCGGTAGGCATAGGAGAGCGCCAGCTCTTCCTGGTCCAGGGTCAGGGTATCGGGAAAGATCCGCTCGTCGAAGCCGGCCTCGGGCTCATCCAGCAAATCCTCCTGCCGCATGAAGAGGAAGCGGGGGTCCTGGGCGCGGTTTTCCCGCACCACGCGGTTCAGGTCGTGGATCGACGAGACCCCTTTCAGGTGCCGGGCGTAGAACTGGTAGACCACCTCTTCCAGGTCCGGGCCGTGGTGGCGGTGCAGCCGGGTCTGGTAGGTCTCGATCTTGTGGTAGAGCCGGCGGTTGTGCTCCAGGAAGGGGTGGGGGGCGTGGATCTGGTCGCCGATCAGGGCCTCGCGGATGAAGATCTCGGTGGAGTGGACCGGATTGACCCGCTGGTAGGGAATCTGGTGGGACAGGACTTCGAGGCCGTAGAGGGTGAGGGTCTCGCGCACCAGGACCCGGCCCGAGGGCTCGTTCCAATAAGGGTCCTTGTGAGTGGCGCGGCACAGGTGCCCGCCCAGCTCCTCCAGCCAGGCCGGGTTGATCCGAGCGCAGGTGCGGGCGAAGAGGCGCGAGGTTTCGACCATTTCGGCGGCCATCACCCACTCGGGGGTTTTGTCGCCGACGGTGTCTTTGCTTTTGCCTTTGGGCTGAAACAGACTGGAGCCGGGAAACAACATCGCCTCGCGGTCCCGGGCCGCCTGGTAGAAGTTGAACTCTTTTTTGCGGGCGATGTTGCTGAGCAGACCGCTGACCACGGCGCGGTGCACGGCATCGTAGTCGGCCGCCTCCTGGTTCCAGCGGAAGCCGCCGATCTCGCGCAGGGTCTCAGTGAGCTGGACGTGGATATCGCGCCACTCGCGCATCCGCATGTAGGAGAGAAAGTGGCTGCGGCAGAATTTGCGCATCTGGTTCTGGGTGTGCTTCTCCTCGAGCTGGTCGTGGTAGGCGTCCCAGATGTTGAGGAAGGCAAGGAAGTCGGACTGGGGGTGGAGGAAGGGCCGGTGCATCTGGTCGGCCTGCTCCTGCTTGTCCTGGGGGCGCTCGCGCGGGTCCTGGATGCTGATGACCGCGGCGATGACCAGGACCTCGCGCAGGGCCCCTTCCTCCTGCGCCTGGAGGACCATGCGCGCCACCGTGGGCGCGATCGGCAGGCGGGCCATGGCGCGGCCCAGGCGGGTCAGGCGGCGCTGACCGTCCAGGGCGCCCAGCTCCTCCAGCAGCAGGAAACCGCCGCGGATGGCCTGGGGGGTGGGCGGATCGACAAAGGGAAAGCGCTCCACGTCCCCCAGCTTGAGGGCCAGCATGTGAAGGATCACCTGGGCCAGGTTGGCGCGCTGGATTTCGGGCTGGGTGTAAGGGGGCCGCGCCAGCAGGTCGGTCTCCTCGTAGAGGCGGATGCAGATGCCGCCGGAGAGGCGGCCGCAGCGGCCCTTGCGCTGCTCGGCGCTACTCTGGGAGATGGGCTCGACGGGCAGGCGCTGGGTCTGGGTGCGCGGGTTGTAGCGGCTGAGCCGGGCCAGGCCGGTATCGATGACGTAGTGGATGCCGGGGATGGTCAGGGAGGTCTCGGCGACGTTGGTGGACACCACGATGCGGCGGCGGGCCTGGGGCGCGAAGACCCGTTGCTGCTCGGCCGCGGTGAGGCGGCCGAAAAGGGGCAGGATCTCGGCGCGGTCGAAGCGACGTCCGGCGAGCAGGTCGCGGGTTTCGTGGATGTCCTTCTCGGTGGGCATGAAGAGCAGGATATCGCCATCGCGGGACTCGGCGAAGATCTCTTCGACCGCGCTCACGGCCGCGTCGATGTAGGTGTAGTCGCCGCTTTCTTCGAGGAGTTCGTCCAGGGGCCAGTAGCGCACCTCGACCGGGTACATGCGGCCCGAGACCTGGACGACGGGGGCGTTGTCAAAGGCCTTGGAAAAGGCCTCGGTGTCGATGGTGGCCGAGGTAATGACGATTTTGAGATCGGGCCGGCGGCGCAGGAGGCGCAAATAGCCCAGGAGGTAGTCGATGTTGAGGCTGCGCTCGTGGGCCTCGTCGACGATGACGGTGTCGTACTCTAGGAGCTGCGGGTCGTTCTGGATTTCGGCCAGGAGCATGCCGTCGGTCATCATCTTGATGAGGGTCTGGGGCGCGGTCTGGTCCTTGAAGCGGATCTTGCAGCCCACTTCGCGGCCCCAGCCCACCTGCAGCTCTTCGGCGATGCGGCGGGAGAGGGAGAGGGCGGCCACACGGCGCGGCTGGGTGCAGGCGATCTTGGCCTTTAGACCCAGGCCGGCTTCCAGGCAGATCTTGGGGATCTGGGTGGTCTTGCCCGAGCCGGTCTCGCCGGCGACGATGACCACGGGGTTGTCGTGGATGGCCCGGAGAATCTGGTCCTTAAGGGCGGTGATGGGCAGTTCTTCGGGGTAGGTGAGGGCGGGCAGGTTGCGCCGGCGTTCTTGCAGGAGGCGGGCGGATTTTTCGGCGCGGCGCACGAGGCGTTCCAGCTCGCGGGGGTGGGGGTTGCGGTGCCGGCGCAGCAGTTTGTGGAGTTGTTTTTCGAGGCGCTTGCGTTCCTGGAGCATGCACTGGGGCAACAGGGCCTCGAGCTCGGCGCGGAAGCCGCGGGTGGTCGGGTTTTTTACGGGCATCCGGATATTTTTCTGAAAGTCGAAGATTGCCAGTAAATATGGGCTATCCACTAGAAACCCCACAAGTGATTTTTCAAATCTGCAGGATATGCACTGGCTTCCGGTCCCCCTTGCCGGGGGCAGCGAAAGAAACCTATATTCGTCCTTTAACTACCTAACTACAGCAGGTTTCCCCGCCTAGACAAGGAGCAAGGCAATGACTGAGAATGCATCGGGTAAGAGTATCCAACCCCAGGATCTGGAGGCCTTCTGTATCGCCGCCATGCAAAAAGCCGGACTGAGCCAGGAGGATGCCGAACTAAGCGCCCGGGTCTTCGTCACCACCGATACCTGGGGCACCTTCACCCACGGTACCCGGCAGATCCGCGGGCTGATGAAGAACGCGCGCCGGGGCCGGCTGGTCTCCACGGCCAAAGAAGAGGTCATCGCCGAGGGGCCGGCTTTTGCCATCATCGACGCGCACGACGGCATGCCGCCGGCTATTTCGTACCGCGCCGTGGAACTGGCCATCCGCAAGGCCAGGCAGAGCGGCATGTGCTATACTGGGATCAGGGGCAGCAGCCACTACGGAGCCGCGGGTTACTATGCCAACATGATCGCCGAGCACGACATGATCGGGTTGTCCATGTGCAATGTCGAGCCCTGCATGACCGTGCCGGGGGGGAAGAGCAAGGTCCTGGGCACCAACCCGATCGCCTATGCGGCCCCGACCGGCACCAAGCGCACGGTCATGCTCGACATCGCCACCAGCGCGGTGGCGGCCACCAAGATCTTCGCGGCCAAAAACGAGGGCAGGAGCATCCCGGACACCTGGTTGGTCGACGACGACGGGATTCCGACCACCGACCCCAACAACTACCCCGAGCAGGGCGCACAGCTGCCCATGGCCGGCCACAAAGGCTATGGTCTGGCGGTGCTGGTGGAGATCCTGACCGCGACCTTGAGCGGCTCGGCCATGATGAGTGGGGTGCACAGCTGGGTGTCGGAGGACGAGGAGCCTTCCAATCAAGGGCATGCGTTTGTGGCTATCAATGCCGGCGCCATGATGCCACTGGAGGAGTTCCAGGCGCGCATGGGGGCGATGTGTCAGGAGATCAAGGGGGCGGAGACGGCCAGGGGTGGAACCATTTATCTTCCCGGTGAGATGGAGTGGGAGAAGCGCGAGAAGGCGCTGGTCGAGGGCATTGTAATGCCGGAAGATGTCCTGATCAGTCTGCGCGGGCTGGCCGAGGACAGTGGGCTGGATCCGGCTGATTTCAATCTGGATCTGGGGTGACTGGAGCCGTCTTTTTGGACACCAGTTCAACCGCGATCTTGCACAAGGAGGAAGCATGAAAATCTACAGAGTGGCGATTCTGGGTTGCCGGGGCCGGGGCCAGGCCGCGGCCCTGGCCTACCAGGCGCACCCGCGCACCGAGGTGGTGGCCCTGTGCGATCTTGTGCCCGAGCGCCTGGAGGCGCTGGGCGAGAAGCTGGGCGTGGACGCCCGCTTCGCCGACCTGGACGAGATGATCCGTCAGACCCGGCCCGATATCGTGGCCATTCCCACGGGCACGGAGTTCCACCACGACCTGGCCCTGCGGGTGCTGGCGCACGGGGTCCACATCGACATCGAGAAGCCGCTGTGCACCGACCTGGAGGAGGCGGACGAGGTGGTGGCCCTGGGGCGTGAAAAGGGGGTCCGGATCGCCGTGCACCACCAGGGTCGCCTCGGTCCCTCCCTGCAGGCGGCGTACCGGGTTTACGAGGAGGGACGGATCGGCAAATTGCTCTACATGTACACCCGCGACAAGGGGTATTACGGCGGCCTCGGGGTGATGAATATCGCCACCCACAAGGTCAACATGATGCTCAAGTTCGGCGGCCACTGCCGCAGCGTGTCGGCCGTGGCCCTGACCGATGGACACCTCATCACCCCCGAGGATGTCGTAACCTCCCCCTTGGGCATGGGTACCATTGCCGGGGAGTACATCACCGCGACCCTGCACTTCGACGACAATGTGACCGCCGGTCTGTTGCAGCACCGCCTTCCCGGCAAGACGGATACCACCGCCTCGGCCATCGAGTTCTTCGGCACCGAGGGACGGTTGTTGTTCAGGGGCTCTACTGCCTGGTGGCTGCCGCAGCCCCACTTTTTGCCCGACGGCGAGCACGATGCCTGGGAGCCGCTGGCGCCGATCATCCCGGAACACTACGACCCGGAGAGCGAGGCCAACCCCGACGACTACTGCTACGTGGACGAGTACGTCCAGGCCCTGGACCAGGGCCGCGAGCACGAGTGCAACGGTCCCGAGGGGTTGCACGTGCTGGAGGTCTTGATGGGGATTTTCGAGTCGGGTGCGTACGGACGGCGGGTGGAGTTGCCGGCGGCGGACCGCCGGCACCCCCTGCTGCGCTGGCGGCGTGAGCACGGCCTGGACGATCCCGGGCCGGTGCCGCGCGACCACATCCAGTGGCTCGAAGAGGAAGACCAGCGGCTGGGCCGGGAATAGGGGCAGGAGGCGGCAAGATGAAAACCTACCGCGAAGCCGCGGCAAAGGTTGGCACCTGGCTGGAGGACCACTTCGACGCCGGGGTCAACCGCACCATCGAGGCGGAAAGGGTGGCGCTACCCCAAGGTGCCCTACCTGCTCGCCATGGTCGGAAAACGCGCCCTGGGCGCGCGGGTGGTCCGGAAGGCTTCTTAGAAGCCTTCATCTGGGACTCATAAAACGCCAGAGGCAAGGTCCCCTTTCGGCCGTCCGCCGATTGGGAGCAGGATTGGACAGGGTAGAGACAAAGATGCGCGAGTTTGATTTTCAGCCCGGCGGGCGCGCGGTGTTCGGCGAAGGTGCCCTGGAGCAGCTGGGGGCCCTGTCCCGGGACCTGAGAGGAGAGCGGATTTTGCTGGTCACCGACCCGGGGCTGGTCCGGGCCGGCCTGGTGGAAAGGGCCCTGGATGCCCTCGACAAAACCTCATCGAGGGTCTTTGTATTCGAAGAGGTGGAAGAGAATCCAACCACCCGCCACGTCGAAGAAGGGGTGAAATTCGCCCGCGCCCAGGGACCAATTGACCTGATCGTGGGTCTGGGGGGCGGCAGCGCCATGGACTGCGCCAAGGGCATCAACTTCCTGCTCACCAACGGCGGGGTCATGGAGGACTACTGGGGCATGGACAAAGCCACCCTGCCCATGCTGCCGTCCATGGGTTTGCCCACCACGGCGGGAACGGGCAGCGAGGCCCAGTCCTTTGCCCTGATCGCCCGGGAAGAAACCCACCAGAAGATGGCCTGCGGCGACAAGAAGGCCCGGTTTCGCACGGTGATCCTTGATCCGGACCTGATCCGGAGCGCGCCGCCGCGCGTGGCGGCGGCGGCGGGTCTAGACGCCATTTCCCACGCCCTGGAAAGTTATGTCACGACCCGGAGGAATCCGCTCTCGCAGATGTTTGCGCGGGAGGCGTGGCGTTTGCTGGAACAGGGCTTTGAACCGGTTGTAGGCGATCCGGAGTCTGCCCAGGCTCGGGGGGAGATGCTTTTAGGGGCGCACCTGGCCGGGGTGGCCATCGAGGCTTCCATGCTAGGTGCGGCCCATGCCTGCGCCAACCCTCTGACGGCGCGCTACGGGGTGGTGCACGGGGTGGCGGTCGGGCTTATGCTGCCCCACGTGATCCGCTTCAACAGCCAGGCGGAAGAGCCGCTTTACCGGGATCTGTGGCCCGGGGCGGGGGGAGACAAAGGGGAGGGTTGCGGGGAGCGGTTGGCTGCACGGGTCGAAGAGTTGAGGCGGGAGGCGGCGCTGGCGGAGGGGTTGCGGGAGCTGGATATCGAAGAGCGTGCTTTGCCCGAACTGGCCAAGGCGGCGGCGGAGCAGTGGACGGGGAAGTTCAATCCGCGGCCGGTGGGCGAAGCGGAGTTTTTGCAGCTTTATGAATCGGCGTACTGATATTTTTTTTCGGCTTTGGTGCGTCCTGGTTTTGATTTTGGCGCAGGGCGGCTTGGCGCAGGGCGATTGGCCCGGCTTTCGCGGCGATCCCCAGCTCACCGGCACCGCCCTGGGCCCACTGCCCGAAAACCCCGAGCTGCTGTGGGTCTTCGAGGTGGAAGACGGCATCGAATCTACCGTAGCCGTGGCCGAAGGAAGGGTGTACGTGGGAGCCCTGGACGGATACCTCTATGCCCTCGAGCTGGAAACGGGGACCCCGCAGTGGAAGTACGAAGCCTTGGCCGAGATTAAATCCTCCCCGTCGGTGTCCGGTCCCACCGTGTACTTCGGGGACGAAGCAGGCGCCTTTCACGCGGTGGACAGGGTCACGGGGCAACACAGATGGGTCTTTCACGCCCAAGCCGGAATCGTATCCTCGGCCAACTTCGTGGGCGAGCGGGTGCTGTTTGGTTCCTACGATCAGTATCTGTACTGCCTTTCCAGCGCGGACGGGGACAGCCTTTGGAAATTCGCCACGGATGGGTATATTCATGGAACACCGGCGGTCTTCAGGGACAGGGTCACGGTGGCGGGATGCGATGGGTACCTGCGTCTTGTAAACGCGGCCGATGGGGTGGAGAGTAGGAAGGTAGATCTGGGTGCCTACGTGGGCGCCAGCGTGGCCATCCGGGGGGACCGGGCCTACGTGGGGACCTTTGGCAACCAGGTCCTGGGCATTGATCTGCGCAGCGGAGAAATCGTCTGGCGCTACGAGGATCCGCAACGGCAGTTCCCGTTTTATGCTTCGGCCGCGGTGGTGGACGACAAGGTGATAATCGGCGGCAGGGACAAAACCGTGCGCGCCCTCGAGCCGGGGAGCGGGACTTTGTTGTGGCGCTTTGTCGCGGGAGGGCGGGTGGACTCCTCGCCGGTGATTGTCGGGGAGAGGGTGTTTTTCGGGACCCTGCGCGGGGTGCTGTACGGACTGGATCTCCACTCGGGTGAGAAGGTCTGGGAATTCGAGACCGGGTCGGCTTTTACGGCCTCGCCCGGGGTCGCGGCCGGAAGGCTTCTGATCGGCTCGACCGACGGAACCCTCTATTGCTTTGGAGAAAGAAAGACCAAACATGAGTAATGCTGCAAGCCCGGCCCGATCAGAGCCGGCTACCACGAGAACCTCTGCTACCCAAACCGAGATCGGCAGTGTCTTCGTATCCAATTACCCGCCCTATTCGTTTTGGAGCCAGGAGCACCTCCCCCAGGCAGGACAGGTCCTGAATACGCCCCCTGAAGCAGAGGAGAGCCTGGGGCTGTACCTGCATATCCCGTTCTGCCGCAAGCGCTGCAAGTTCTGTTATTTCCGGGTCTACACCGACAAGAACAGCAGCCAGATCCAGGACTACCTGGCGGCCCTGGCCCGGGAAGTGGAACTCTACAGTACCCGGCCGCGGATTGCGGGCCGGCCCTTGAGGTTCGTCTACTTTGGCGGGGGCACGCCCTCCTATATCAGCGTCCGACATCTGCGGGAGCTGGTCGGCCGGCTCAAGGCGGCCCTGCCCTGGGAGGATGCCGAGGAGGTGGCCTTCGAGTGCGAGCCGGGCACCCTGACCCGGGCCAAGCTGGAGGCCATAAAGGCGATCGGGGTGACGCGCCTGAGCCTGGGGGTCGAGAACCTCGACGACGAGATTTTGCGGGAAAACGGCCGCGCCCACCTCTCTAAAGAAGTCTACCAGGTCGCTCCCTGGATCAAGGAGCTGGAATTCGCCCAGGTGAATATAGACCTGATCGCGGGCATGGTGGGCGAGTCCTGGGCCCGCTGGCGGGATACGGTGCAGCGCACCCTGGACCTGGCCCCGGACAGCGCCACCATCTACCAGATGGAATTGCCTTTCAACACGGTTTATTCAAAATACATTTCCGCGGAAACCGGAAAGGAACTGGGGTTGGCGGACTGGGAGACCAAGCGGGCATGGCACGAGTATGCTTTTGAGCAGTTCGAGGCGGCCGGATACGAGGTGTCCAGCGCCTACACTGTGGTGAAGAAGGATCGGCCCGGTCATTTTGTGTACCGGGACGGGGTCTGGCAAGGCAGCGATATGGTGGGTACGGGGGTGGCTTCCTTCTCCCATATCGGCGGGGTGCACTTTCAGAATCAAACCTCCTGGGACGAGTACCTGAGCACCCTCGAGAGGGGCAAGCTGCCGCTGGACCGGGCCTTTTCCACGACCTCGGAAGAACGTCTTACCCGGGAGATGATCCTGCAGCTGAAACTGGGGAAGATCGACTCGGGGTATTTCCGCCGCAAGTTCGGGGTGGAGATTCTGGAGGTTTTTGGTCCGGTTTACGGCAAGCTGCAGGACGAAGGTATGCTGACTCTGGTCGAGGATGGGGTCGAGTTGACCCGCAAGGGGCTGTTGCAGGTGGACCAGTTGCTTCCTGAATTTTACGATGTCCGGTACCAGAATGCACGTTATACCTGAGAAGCTTGATACCCGTATTTGGACCTCAAGGCCGGAAGGGGATGTTACCGGCAGGGCGGTGGGGGCTGCGAGCGGGCGCAGCAGCAGGGAGCGGGAAAAAGGGGGCTCTGGGACTCAGGCCTGCCTGGGGGGTGTGGCGAGGGGCAAGAGCGCCTTGGGCATCATAAAACGCCAGAGGCACAATCCCCGAACGGCCGCCCGCCGATTCCGTGAAGTACTGACAATCTTTGAAAGAGGGATCATCATGCGGAAGAAGATTCGCTGGCCGGTACTCGCCATTGCGGCTCTGCCGTGTCTGGCCTGGTACCTGATGGACGCCGAAGCCGCAGAAGGAGAGGCCCACAAAGACTGGGCTCAATGGCTCGGTCCCGAACGCAACGGCCAATCCCGCGAAACCGGGCTGCTCAAAGCCTGGCCAGCAGAGGGTCCCAGCGAGGTGTGGCGGATCCAGGGAGGGGAAGGATTCTCCGGAATTTCCATAGCCCGGGGCCGGATCTACACCATGTTTGCCAGGGGAGATGACGAGTTCGTGGTTTGCCTGGACGCGGCTACAGGGAAGGAATTGTGGCGTTTTCGCAGCGATTCCAACTTCCCCGACCACCAGGGGGGAAATGGTCCGCGCTCCACCCCGGCGGTAAACGGCGACCAGGTCTTTGCCCTGAGCGCGCACGGCAAGCTCTATGCCCTGAATGCAGCGAGCGGGACAAAACAATGGGGACGCGACTTCGTCCGCCAGTTCGGCAGCCACACGCCGCGCTGGGGGTTCTCCTCCTCGCCGCTGGTGGAGGGCGATCTGGTCCTGGCCGAAGTAGGTGGCCAGGGGGAGAGCGCCCTGGTGGCCTTTGACCGGAAGAACGGCCATCAGGTCTGGAGTTCCCAAAGTGATAAGCCCTCCTATTCATCGCCGATCGTTTTCACCGCAGCCGGGACGCGGCAGGTGGTGTTTTTTACCGCTGAGGGGCCGGTCGCGCTGGCGCCGGCGGATGGGCAACTGCTCTGGAGGTACCCCTGGCGCACCAGCTACGATGTCAACGCGGCCACGCCGGTGTTTATCGCGCCGGACAAGGTCTTCATTTCTTCCGGGTACGACACGGGCGCTGCCCTGCTGAAGATCAAACAGGGTGGAACAAAGGTCGAGAAGGTCTGGAGGAACAGGGAGATGAAGAACCAGATGGCCACCTCGGTGCGGCACGGGAACCACCTGTATGGCTTCGACGACGGCACCTTGAAATGCATCCAGGTCGGCAACGGCGAGACCGCGTGGGGGAAGCGCGGCTTTGGCAGGGGCACCTTGATCACCGCCGATGGCCACCTGCTGGTCCTGGGGGAGGGCGGCGTCCTGGCCCTGGTCGAAGCTACCCCCGCCGAGTACAGGGAAAGGGGCAGGGTCGAGGTTCTGAAGGGCAAGTGCTGGACGGTCCCGAGCCTGGCAGGCGGCAAACTCTACGTGCGCGATGAACACGAGGTGGTCTGTCTGGAGGTAGCGGCATCGAGTCCAGCGGCGCGCTGAATGAATTAGCGCGGTCACCTGAACCGAATAACCCGAAGGGAGAATAGCTTTCATGACCGAGTACGATCAATACCTGTTCGATCTCAACGGCTACCTAGTCGTCGAGGGGGCCTTGAGCCCGGAACTGGTCGGCGCCATGAACAAAGCGATCGACCAGCATCGGGACCGGATCCATATCCGGGATCCCGAGCAAGCCCTGGACGGCAGCCTGGAAGAGCACGGGGGCCACGCGGCGGAGGGCTTGAAGGGCACCCATGGCCGCGGCGATTTTGGGGGGTATCTGTTCTGGGAGCAGCCCTGGCGCCAGCCCTTCCTCGACGCCATTGCCCTGCCCGTTATCATGCGGGCGATGCTGGCGACCATCGGGCCGCGGTTCCGCCTGGTCGGGAATGCCGGCATGACCATGACCAAGGGAAGCGAGGGGTTCATGTTGCACGGCGGCGGCACCCCGGAACTGGAGCACATGCGGGAGATTTTTTATCACCGCTTCGAATTCGGGCGTATGTACAACGGCCTGATGTCGGTCAGCTTCGCCCTGACCGACCAGGGACCGGAGGACGGCGGTTTTGTCTGCATCCCCGGCAGCCACAAGGCCAACTACCTGTGTCCGCGGGAGGTGCGGCGCCTGGAGGTGGACCTGGGGTGCGTCAAACACATTCCTCTTAAAGCCGGCGATGCGGTGATTTTCACCGAGGCCCTGACCCACGGCACGGTGCCGTGGAAAGCCGACTTTGAGCGGCGTTTGCTGCGCTATCTCTACGCCCCGGCCCTGCACACCGGCAGCGCGGGAAACTTTGAGGAAATCGACGACGAGTTGACGCCGCTGCAGCGGGTCGTGGTGCAGCCGCCCTATCACAATGGGGACACGGACATCGCTGCGCTACTAGAGGATCAGTGAGCAAAAAGGGGCAAAGTCGTGCACGGCCCGGGCAATGTGGGACTTGATATGGAGGCAACAGAGCATGAGAATCATTGATGTAAGGTCTTTTCCAGTCAGTCACCTTTTTCTGGTCAAGATCGAGGCGGATGACGGGCACTACGGATGGGGCGAGGCAGGACCTTCCGCGTGGGGGAGGGAGCTGGCCGCGCAGGGGATGGTGACTCATTTTCGCGAGGTATTGATCGGCAGGGATCCCAGGAACATCGGGGCGTTCTGGCAGGAGATGTACCGCAAGGGGTCTGGTTTCGATGGAGGGCGCGTAGAAATGGCGGCGCTATCGGCCATCGACCTGGCATTGCACGACCTGGTGGCCAAGAGCCTGGGGGTGCCCGTATACCACCTGCTGGGGGGCAAGCATCGGGATTTCGTTCCCTGTTTCACGCCTATTGTCAGCCCTGATGATCCAGATGCCGTCGAGGTCACCAGGCGTATGCTCGATGAGGGGTGGAGCGTTTTGCGGCTGTCCATGGGGGGCTCTAAGGAAAAGGGCGTATTCGAGCCAAGGAACTCCCTCGCTGCCACCGCGGAAGGGCTGGTCAAGCTGCGCGACGCCGTCGGGCCGGAGCCGGTTCTGGGCATCGATTATCACGCCATGTTTAACGTAGCCGAGGCGGCTTCCTTTTGCCAGCGGATTCCACCCGGCACCCTCGACTTCATCGAGGACCCCATTCACGAGGAAACACCCAGCGCCTACAGAGCACTGCGGCAGATGACGAAGGTGCCCTTTGCCGCTGGCGAAGCCTTCACGAGCAAATGGGACTGGCTCCCGTTCATAGAGGAAGACCTGATCAACCTGGCGCGCATCGACCTGGCCAATGTAGGGGGATTCACGGAAGCCATGAAGGTGGCTGCGTGGTGCGAGGCCCACTATATTGAGATGATGCCGCACCTCGCCATTTCTCCCATACAGACTGCGGCCATCATACACTTCGCCGCGGCTGTGCCCAACTTCGCCTGGATGGAAGACCGCCACCGCAACTTCCGGGCCCTGTTCCAGGGAAAGACCAGCTCGTATCGTCCCCCTGATTCCGACATGTACCCGGTTCACCTCGAGCCGGACGGAGTCAGATGGCCGGTGCCGACGGGTCCGGGCCTGGGGGTAGAGGTAAACGAAGAGATGCTCGACGTAGCTTATGAGCTCTCGCCAGTATCGCCTACGCGCCGGAGGGATGGTTCGCTGACGATATAGTTGTTCTAGGGCGCTCCAGGCCCTCTACTCCGGCGCGGCAAACTTCAGGCACAGGATCTTGTCGTCGTTGGGGCGCAACTTGGCGCGGCCGTCGTGGTTGCTGGTGAGTAGGTAGAGGTGGCCGTCCGGGCCGACCGCCACATCGCGCAGGCGGCCGTAGGTCCCGTTGCGGCCGTCGCGGGCAAACCAGCGTTCGATGGACGCGATTTCGCAATTTGCGCTGTCTTGCTTGAAGCGGATGCGGATCAGGGCCTGGCTGCCCAGAGTGGCGACGAAGAGATCGCCGCGGTAGAAGGTCAATCCACCGGGCGGCACAGAGGGCTTTTGCCAGGTGGCGATGGGGTCGCGGTAGTTGGGCATAGCGGGCGCGCCCACCACCCTGGGCCAGCCGTAATTGCCCCCCTTCTCGATGCGGTTGATCTCGTCGTGGCTCTCGACCCCATATTCTCCGGATGGACCGTGCTCGGAATCGAATAAAACCCCGGTGCGCGGATCCCAGGCCAGACCCTGAACCACTCGATTGCCGTAGGTGTAGACCGGGGAGCCGGGAAAGGGATTGTCGGCCGGGAAGCCTCCGTCGGGGGTGAGGCGGAGGATTTTCCCGGCCAGGGACCCGAGGTGCTGGGCCAGGTCGGGCTGGTTGATATCGCCGGTGCCCACGTAGAGCATCTTATCCGGGCCAAAGCCGATCCGCCCGCCTACGTGGGAGCTATTGCCCGGTATGCCGCTATAAACCGCGCTTTTGAACACCCCATTCTCTCCTTTGTGCTCCAGGCGGATGACGCGAGTGAAGAGTTTACCGCCCTCCTGATAGCAGTGCATAGCGTAGACCAGGGGATTTTTTGCGAATTCGGGGTGCAGGGCCAGGCCCATCAGACCGCAGTCCCCGGTGTGCGCCACCTCCACTGTGGCGTAGAGTTTGGGCTGGTTGGCGCCGCGGGGGATGCGCTGGATGGTGCCGCGCCTTTCGGCCACTAAGGCGTCGCCATTGGGCAGGAAGATCAGGGACCAGGGAATGTGCAAGCTGTCCACCCAGGTCTCGACCTCGACGCCTTCGACTTGGGGCAGGAAAAGGTCGTCCACCTGCTGCGGTACTTCGCCGCGGACCACGGGTTTTCGGGCCTGGACCCCACTGCACAGGGCGATGCCGAGTACCAGGGCGAATTGAAACAGGCGCGAGAGACGGAGTGGCGTCTTTTTCATGGTGTTTTTATTTACCTCCTGGTTTTGCCGGTTACCGGGGATGGCTCTTTTGGTTGGCACGAGGGACACCCCCCGCGACATGCTGCTGCGCATGGCCACCCTGGAAGACGATTTGCAATCCTACGAGGAGATGGGTAGCTTGCGAAACCGCACCCGTGGCTCCTACGGTAAGATGGTCTACCTACATTCACGAACACTACGCCCGCGACAAGGTCGAGTGCGCTTATTTAGGCCTTTCCCAGCCCCGCAGTGTGAACAGTTCCTCCACCGGAACGTCATACACCCAGGCTATCTTTAACGCCAGTACCAGAGAAGGCACATACCTGTTTGCCTCGAGAGCGATGATGGTCTGTCGCGTGACGCCGACCTCCCGCGCCAGATCGGCCTGCGTCATCTCGTTGTGTTCGAAGCGGAATCGGCGGATGTTGTTGGAAATCTTAGGCTTGTTCTTCATTGGGCAGGCTTCGTCTGCTCATGATCAGGAATGAGATTTCTCTGGCAAGGAATAGCAAGTAGGCGCTTCCGGGCAGTGCATAACCCAGAAGGTGGCCCTCAATGGTGTGGTTGTAATGGCCCAGAGCACTCACGGTGGCAGCTAAACAAAACCAGGACACACCTGAGCCGATCAGGGAGGACTTCAGGCCGATCTGTTTGTCCCGTTCATCGAGTTCGGTTTCGCGCTTGGAACTGATAAGGGCTCCGGGGAATAAAGAAAGCCCTACAATTGGAGTGAGCATGATGTAGGGAAGCAGATGTCCCGTGATTGCCAGGAAAGCATGTCCCGTGATTGCCAGGAAAGCGATGGAACCAAGTGCAATCAGCCCGAGTCCCGCAAGGTTCGCGACGGATCGTTTGGTCATGGTATTCATTTCGATGTCCTCCGAGTTTGCAGTCGCATAGTAAAATTATTCTTACATAAGGTAAATAATTTCTTATATAAAGTCAAATATTTCTTACATTCCATCCCAGCGGACATCGATGGGTTGTCCAATCGCCAACGGCTACTACCCCACTATAATGGCTTTAGGCCTACTCGGCAATCTATGTCCCATGGTTTTTTATAAGCTGTTTCAGGAGCGGATTTATGGTTGATCTGAATTCTTCTCTGGGTCTGACCATTCGATGGTTGGCGACACAGGGGCTTTCAGGGGATGAAGCCGACTGGTTGGCGCGTGGCATGTTGAGTCTGCTGGTCGTCATTTTGAGTCTGATTGCCAATCTTGTGGTCAAGCGGCTGTTGTTGAGAACGCTGCGGTTTTTTATCGTGCGCACCCGAACGACGTGGGACGATGCGATTTTAGAGCGGCGGATGCCGGATCGGCTGGCTCACCTGACGCCGGCGCTGGTGATCTACATGCTGGCGCCCCTGCCGCTGGAGGGGCTGGAAGGATGGGTTTCAGTGGTCCAGGGCGCGATGCTGGTCTATATGATTCTGGTGGGGATTCTGGCGTTTGATGCGTTTCTCAATGCGGTGCAGGATGTTTATCGGACGCTCGAAGTCTCCCGGGAAATACCGGTCCGGGGATTTGTCCAGGTGTTCAAGATCGGGATTTATTTTCTCGGGATCATTTTTGCTTTTTCCATTCTGCTGGGCAAGAGCCCGGTGTATCTTTTGAGTGGCCTGGGGGCGCTGACAGCGGTTCTGCTGCTGGTGTTCAAAGATACGATCCTGGGCTTTGTGGCCGGCATTCAGCTGAACGCAAACCGGATGGTGGCTGTGGGCGATTGGATCGAGATGCCGAAATACGGCGCCGACGGGGATGTAGTGGAAGTGTCTTTGAATACGGTAAAGGTACAGAACTGGGACAAGACGATTACGACCATTCCGA
Source organism: Candidatus Latescibacterota bacterium (assembly GCA_965219385.1). Classification (GTDB taxonomy): domain Bacteria; phylum Latescibacterota; class UBA2968; order UBA8231; family UBA8231; genus CBDCNM01. Next base: position 2,162,789 of record CBDCNM010000002.1, read on the forward strand.
CCTATGCGCTGGTCAGCGATTCGTTTAAGAACTGGCAGGGGATGCAGGCGTCGGGGGGGCGCCGGATCAAGCGGGCGGTGCACCTCGATGTGAATACGATCAAATTTTGCACCGAGGAGATGCTGGCGCGGTTTGCAAAGATTCAGTACATCTCGGACTATATCGAGCAAAAAAAAGAGGAGATCGGCCGATATAATGCCGAGAAGGAAGTGGATGTGTCCAGCCTGGTGAACGGGCGGCGGATGACGAATGTGGGCTCATTCCGGGCCTATGTGACGGCGTATTTGCGCAACCACCCGATGGTGAACCAGGAGATGACTTTTCTGGTGCGCCAACTGGCACCCCAAGGACAGGGGTTGCCGATCGAGATTTATGTGTTTTGCAAAGACAAGGTGTGGGCAAATTACGAGGCGATTCAGGCGGATATCTTCGACCATATTCTGGCTGTGGTGCCGGAGTTTGACCTGCAAGTGTTCCAGCATCCGACCGGGGCCGATTTTCAGGCCTTGAGGACTTTAGGAACACGCGGGGAAGCCACCATCAGTTCGCCCACCCCGAGAAACCCGGGCGGGTCACGGTAAAGCCTCCGAGCAAAGACCTTCCGACTGTACTAGCTGGTTCTCTATGAGCAACCCCGGATAAAGGTGCTGGCTATAGGCGCTTTCTGGGCCGCCCTGCTGTGGAAACTCGCCGAATGGCTCTTGCGAGTCGGGTGAGGGCTTCCTCCGTTGATGTGAAATCGTGGTGCTTGGGCCGCTAGAAGTGGCTCCGGTCGCAGCCAAACGGGAATACCGTTGACAGCGCGAGCAGCAGGAGTACGGGCGGATTCGACGCAGATTTGAGCCTATTGATCAGCATTATTAGCAAAGGGCGGTCTGGGGCGGTCTGCCCCAGGGGCGCTTCTGACCAGCGCCGACAGACCGATGCGATAGAGTTCGCCCAAGGCCGTACCGACTTGATCGGGGGGGGGGCCGGCTGTCCACTTGGTTGGCCAGCCGACGCAGGGTCTTGTAGCGCAGGGGCCCGGCGAACAGATCCTTTTCGTCGAGCACGGGCAAGGTGTGGAATTCCAGCCATGCGGGATGGACCAGCACCGAGGCCAGCGAATCGCCCATCCGCAGGCACACTACATCCCGGTGCATGAGAGCGGCCACTCAGGCCCCTGCCCGCCCAGCCAACAGCTCCCGCAGGTTGAGGACGCCGACCAGGGTCTGGCGCGCCCCACCACGTAGAAATCGATAACTACTTCAGGCTGCCCGTCGGAAACTGTAAACCATGTTCCTGGACTATTCTGTCAATGATGTACCCGACCGCTCAAAGGAGCCTGTCTTCATTTAAGGGCGGCACGGAACAAGGAGCACCGATTCATGCACCAACGCCCTATAATTCTATCAAAAACCGTGCCAGTGCCTCAGAGGCACCGCGGGAATCCAATCGGCCCCGTGCGGCGCTGCGCGCGCCACCGGGTCCGGCTGTGTGGTGGCGGGTGATCTGGAAGCACCATTTTGTCGCGGGCAACGACAAAACGACGTGCCCAGAGAGGAGGCAGGTGGTCGGATTTAGTGCTCAGGTTTTCTGTGGGGTGACGCCGTACTGTTTGAGTTTCCGCTGCAGCGTTCGCAAACTGATGCCCAGAATTTCGGCAGCCTGGGTGCGGTTGTCGCCGGTATGCGCGAGTGTACCCCAAATCATCTCCCTTTCAACTTCGTCCAGCGTCCGCGGCGCGAAGCCCGGCCCCTGAAATTCCGAATCGCCTGGAGGAGCGCTTCTATCACCACTTGGCAAAATGAACTCGATGTCTTTCTCGCCGATCTCCGCGTTGCTGTCTGCGGCATAGATCGCCAGACGCTCGGCTGCGTTCTTCAGCTCTCTGACGTTCCCCGGCCAGTCGTATTCGGCCATACGGTCAAGACACCGATCCGCTATTTCGATGGGGGCGATCCCGTTCGCCTCCGCAAAACGCTCGGTGAAAATCCGTACAAGTAGAGGGATATCTGACTTCCGATCTCTGAGGGGCGGGACGGAAATTTGGATGACGTTGAGGCGATAGTACAGGTCTTCACGGAATCGCCCCATCTTGATCGCCGTCGTCAGTTTCGCATTCGAGGCGGCGACGACGCGCACGTTGACATCGAGTGCTTGGGTGGCACCTAGGTGCCGGACTTTCTGTTCTTCTAGCAGGCGCAGCAGTTTTGTCTGCGCCTGCACCTCCATATCCCCGATTTCGTCGAGGAAGAGGGTCCCGTTATGGGCTGCTTCAAAAAGTCCCTGCCGGGCCTGCGTGGCCCCGGTGAAGGAACCTTTCTCGTGTCCGAAGAACTGACTCTCGAACAGATTCATCGGCAGGGCCGCGCAGTTGACGGCAACGAACGGCCCATTGCTCACGGGGCTGAGCGAGTGAATGACACCCGCCACCAACTCTTTCCCAGTGCCGCTTTCGCCCGTGATCAGGACTGTCGACTTGAACGGTGCCGCACGGCGGATCTGGTCGAACACCGCCTGTATCGAATTAGATGTCCCCAGCAATTCGCCGAATCCCGTCCTCTCCTCCACATGTTCGGCTGCGACAGGGTTAAGCATCCGCTTGCGCTCAAGCGCACGGTGTACGGCAGTCAGCAGGTCATTGGCATCAACCGGTTTCACCACGTAATCGACGGCACCTAGCCTCATGGCCCGAACTGCTTGCTTCACGGTCGTATACTCGGTGACGATGACTATCGGCGGCGGAGATGTCAGTGTGACCGCTGTGCGTAGCAACTGCATACCACCCGGCATCTTGATAGCTACGACGACCACATCCAGAGATTGCGTTTTGAGCAGCCGCTCGGCGACGGTGCCATCAGTAGCTTCGACAACCTCATAATAGCCACTGTCCCGTAGAATTTTGGCCATGATTGCCAGGTGTTTCGGTTCGTTATCGGCAACCAACACTCTGCCTTGCAAAGGTGCGTAAGCTAATAGGCTGGAAGATGCATTCATCGGTTGTCGATTGCGTACCGCGAGCACCGTCAAAGTGAGTTGAAAGGGACGACAAAATGGGTTGAGACAAAATGGGCTGAAAGGGACGACAAAATGTCGTGATTGCTATTCCGATTGTCAAGATCCAGCCCCGGGGCCAATCGCCTATGCAATATCAACCCATTCTCTGACAGTGAGTTATAATAAATCGGCACCGAAGCTCGAGACAGCTTTAAAAAGCGGCACAGAATTTGCTCTGCTCTATTGACCTGACGGCGTGAAGAAGGTGCCGCTTCCTTTTCTCTTTGCGCCATTACTCAAATCGAGGAGCTTGACGATGATGGTCAGTATAGAAAACGCGTTTCAATGGTGGGAGCAACATCTCTCACCCTTTGTCGGCTTCATTGTGCCTTTCGTCACACTCGTGCTCGGATGGCTAGTGGCCCATCTGGTGTCCTTGGTCGTCCGTCGAGTCCTGCTCAGAACACGACTGAACGACAAATTCCTCGGACTGATCATGGGCCGCGACGACGCCCCAAAAGTCCCTGTCGAACGCTGGATCAGCAGGATTGTGTTCTATCTGGTGATGCTTTTCGTGCTAGTCGGCTTCTTTCAGACGCTCGGCATGCCGGCACTGACCGAACCGCTCAACGAGATGCTGAACCAGATCTTCGTCTACTTGCCCAAGTTGTTGAGCGCCGCCGTTTTGCTTTTAGTTGCCTGGATCGCGGGTAGCCTGCTGCGGCGGGTCGTAACGGGAGTGCTTTCACGGGCCAATATCGAGCGACGTTTGGCTGAACCGGCCGGACTTGAGACCACGACAGAGAGTGTGCTGCCGCAGACAGTCGGCAACGTCGTGTACTGGCTCACTTTTCTCGTGCTGCTCCCGGCGGTCCTGGATGCCTTGGGATTGCAAGGATTGCTGCAGCCGGTACAGGAGATGCTGGCCAAAATCATCGGCTTCCTGCCCAACCTGTTCGCCGCCGCACTCATCATGCTGATCGGCTGGCTTGGTGCGCGCATCGTACAGCACGTGGTCGCTAGTGTCCTCGACGCCACCGGGGTGAACAATTTCGGCCATCGCGTGGGACTGGCTACTGGACTGGGCATCGAAAGTCTTTCGGGGCTTGCCGGTACTTTGTCTTATGCATTCATCTTGATCCTCGCGGCGATCGCCGCACTCGAATCGCTGAACTTCAAGGCTATTTCCGATCCAGCCAGCTCCATGCTGGCTGGGGTATTGGCGGCGGTGCCGTCTATCCTGGTCGGCGGAGCCATCCTCCTCATCGGCTATCTGGTGGCTCGATTCGTATCCCGCGTTGTCGACGACGTGCTCAGGCAAATTGGTTTCAACTCCTTGCTGCAGCGCCTCGGAATAGCGGAGGCAACCTCTCCTGCGGAACGCTCACCTTCAATAGCGGAGGCAACCTCTCCTGCGGAACGCTCGCCTTCAATAGCGGAGGCAACCTTTGCTGTGGAACGCCCGCCTTCGCAACTGGCGGGATATGTCGCAATGGTGGCCGTACTCCTCTTCTCCGCCACCGCGGCAGCCGCGCAACTCGGATTCCAAGATCTGGCAGGGATGCTCGTGACGCTGACGCTGCTGTTCGGCAAGGTCGTCCTGGCCGCGGCGATCTTCGGTTTCGGGCTCTACCTCGCGTCTCTGTTCGGTCGCATCGTGGCCAGAAAAGGGGGTGCCTATGGCAGCATGCTCGGCGCGATCGTCCGGGTTGCGATCGTGACGCTGTCTCTTTTTATGGCGCTCAGGGAGATGGGCATCGCAAACGAGATCATCACCCTCGCCTTCGGACTCACCCTCGGTTCAGCAGCCGTAGCCGCCGCGGTCGCGTTTGGCATGGGTGGTCGCGACCTGGCCAGAAAACACATGGAACAATGGGTGCAGAGTCTAGGGGAAACAAAGAAGGATGGCCCTTCGCCCCCAGAGGCCGGGTAACTCCACCGTTGATGTACGCGGGTTTGTAGCGCATTGGCCAAACAACCAACTCAATAACCTAATCCAAGGAGGCACACAATGATAAACACTCGCACAGTCCTAGCTCTGCTCGCAGTCGCCTTTCTCGCGCCGCCCGAGCTGCGGGCAGTGTCACCCAATGACTACGACGTTCCGGTGAGCACTGCCCAGCAGCTACGCGTCGGAGGCACGTACGCCTACGCCGGTAGCGGGACCAACACCGGAACCAACGACGGCTCAGCTTCGCTGGTATACAGCCGTTATTACAACTCCCTGCCCTACGCGTGGGACCTCAATTTCAACGGCGTCGGGGCGACGCGTCGGACGGCTGACGACACGCAGGAAGGCTCCTACAATTTCGTGGCGGGTCCAGGGATCAGGAAGTACTTCAATCCAGAAGGTAATCTCTTCTATTCCGGCGATCTTCACGTCACTGGCAACAGCGACTACGATCGCCCGATCATTGACGTTACGCCGGGGGTAGGGTACGGGCGCTTCATCCGCGTCACGCCGCTTGCTCAGGCCGTGCGTATTGAGGAATTCCTGCTGAGTGAAGGAGTGATCGAGGGGCCCCTGCCGAAAAAGACGCTGGTCGCGCTGGCGCAGGTTATCGAGCGCCGGGGCGAGTTCGAGACCGAATTTGGCGATCGTTACAAGATCAAGTGGTTCGAAGCGATGGAGGAGGTTATCGCCGAGTCCGGGCTGTTGGCCAGTGAAGGGTTCAGCGCAGTCGGCTCGCTGCGCGTTGACGAAGTGCTCTTCCAGGAACATGTGAACGAACGCTTTATCGGCTGGGACCTGCGCACGGGCGTCCGCTTCGAGGCTTTAACGAAGGATTCAGACACAGACCGCCAGGACCCGGGAGCGTCCCTGCGAGTGCGTTACTCGCGGCCTGTGGGCTGGAGGTCCCAGTTCGACGTCAGCGCCCAGTATACTTCGCCATTCACCGGTGATTTTGGGACTGACGTCTTCACGATCTCGAGTTCGCTGAACTACCTGTATGAGGTGACCAACCGCATCGATTTTACGCTCAGCAACATCATAACCGCTTCGCGCAGCGACCCGAACATCAAGGCAACAGTGGTCGAGCAGGTGCGGTCGGGATTCATCTTCTTCATCGAGAATCAGATCAACCTCAATGTCACAGGGACCTACGCCAAGGAGCGCGGCCAGGACGCCACTCAGAGCCTGAACGTAGCTATCGAGTACCGCCTGCGCTGAAAACTGCTGCCCGAATATAGCGGAAGCTGGCGAGTCTGGGTCTGGGTTTGCTCAGCTGGCGCATCCAATCCACGCTCGTTTTAGGCCGACGACCCGCCCCTTCGGCCCGCCCGTGGGCGGGCCGAAGGGGTCAACAACGCCCCGATCAACAAAAGCTGGGCCTGCGGCCACACCCGCCAAGAAAACAGTGGCGCAAAGAGGGTTAAATGCGGTATTATATCATCCATGGCGACTACCTCCGAGCAGGCATTTGAAGTCTGCATAACTCCAAATATACGGCTCGGCTCGGGTAGCCGCCTATTATTTTACGCGCTCAAAATGGCCAAAGTCCAGATATAATAGAGTTGTCGCTTTATAAGAAAATTTCTGCTATAACTAGCAGAGAAAACAAGACGATACGCCTGGGTGCTTAGAAACACGCGGGGAAGCCACCATAAGTTCACCCACCCCGAGAGGTCCGGGCGGGTCACGGTAAAGCCTCCGAGCAAAGACCTTCCGATCGGGACGCTGCGCAACATTTACCGACAAGCTCAATGGAAATGGGAGGATCGCTGATGCGGTTTCCAGCTGTGATTCACAAAGACGAAGAGAGCGGGTATGGGGTCACCGTACCAGATCTTCCTGGTTGCTTCTCAGCCGGAGATACGCTCGAAGAGGCTAAGGAGATATACCCGCAGATAAACAATTTCAATGAGGGAGCACACAGGAGATTGCCATGTGGAATAGACGATTCACCGTCGATGTCGGTCGCGGGTGGGCAGACCTGCTCACGCCGATCAATTATTACCGCATCCACTGCAAGGCGTTTCGCCTGGACGTGGTCGTGCAGACCGGGGCAGAGATTCTGCCGGGTGTGGTTATCTACCCCCAGATCATGGCCGTCTGTGGACTTACCGTCGGCACGCGGCGCGACCGCGATATCTACCGCGGCCCCCCAAGCCTCGTAGCCGAGATTTTCCCGCACGACGAGCCATCGAACGACGTGATAGAAACGTCACAGGCGCTACTGGCGGAAGCCGGGGTCATCGAATACGTGGCTTCGGGGGGCAACGTGGGGCGCCTGACCTGGTTCCGGCTGGAGGAGGGCCGGTATCAGGAGGTTCAGCCAGACGAGGCCGGCTTCATTCGCAGCGCGGCGCTGCCTGGGCTTTGGATGGACATCGAGGCCCGCAAGCAGAACGACTATAAGCGGCTCTTTAGAGGAATCCAAAAGGGCATTGCAACCGACCTCGAAGCGAAGTATCAGGCGCTGGAATGACTGCCTTCGGCTTCCGCGCCCGCGTCCTCGTCTTCGACGCCCTTATCCCGCGAATGGGTTCGCCGGCCCCAGCACCGATTCCCTGACGCGGCTTAGGGGCCCTCCGCGCCGACCACGAGTTCCATTTGCGAACGGGCTGAAAGCGCTATTTAATAAGGAGCGGGCTTATGGTTGTCTGAAATCCTATGGGAAGCTCGTCTATCAGCCCGTGGAAAAAGTCCGGTGGGTGAGGTGGTGGGTGAGGTAGAGAGGTTGAGTTGAGGATCAGGTAGATAAGGAGTGTGTTATGGGCAAATTAAAAAACAATCCACTGCTGGTAAAAAAAGGCTTACCGCGGTACGATGAGATCAGGCCGGAGCACGTTGTGCCGGGGGTCGAGCATGTGCTGGCAGAGGCAGAGAAACAGATTGCGGCCTTGGAGCAGAATTTGACCCCTGCTTGGGATGGGTTGCTCGAGCCGCTCGAAGGGATTGACGTGCCCTTTTCTTATGCATGGGGGCCGGTGGATCATTTGATGGGGGTAAAAAACTCGGATGATTTGCGCAAAGCACACGAGGAAGTTTTGCAAGATGTGGTGGCATTTGGTTTGCGCGTGCAGCAGAGCCGTCCGATTTACGAAGGGCTGGTGGCAATTCGAGATGGCGAGGAATGGGCCAAGCTGAATGAGGCTCAGAAGCGATGTGTTGCGTTGAAGATTCGCGCCGCCGAACATGCAGGTGTGGGTTTGGAGGGCGAGGCAAGGGAACGCTTTAATGAGATCGCCAAAGAATTGTCGCAGATCAGCACGGATTTTTCCAACCATGTGCTGGATGCGACCAAGGCATTTGAGTTGATTATTGAGGACAAAAAAGATGCGGAAGGCTGGCCAAACAGTTTGCGGCAAGTGGCCGCACAGTCATACAGGCAGGCCAATGAGGGCAGTGCAGCAACGCCGGAAGACGGCCCCTGGCGCATCACCCTGGATGTTCCGAGTTTTCATCCGTTTATGCAACACCATCGGGGGCGCGATCACCGCGAGCAAGTCTACAAGGCTTATGTAAAACGCGCATCGTCGGGTAAATTGGACAACAGCGATTTGATTGCTCAGACCTTGAAGTTGCGCAAAGAGCAGTCTGCGCTACTGGGATTTGAGACGTATGCGGACTGGAGCTTAGACGCCAAGATGGCCCCTGATGTGGGCGCTGTCGAGCGCATGATCGGCGAGTTGCAGGCGGCTTCGCAGGCGCATAGCGAAAGGGATTTTGGCGCGTTGCAGGCACTGGCAAAGGCGAATGGTCAGGAAGAGCCGGTGATGCACTGGGATGTGTCGTTCTGGTCGGAGCGGTTGCGCGAGCAGAAGTTCGATTACACCGACGATCAGTTGCGCCCTTATTTTCCTCTTCCCAAAGTGCTCGATGGCTTGTTTGAGCTGGCGGAGCGCCTGTTTGACATTGAGATTGCGCGGACAGATGGTGAAGAGGCGCACAGGTGGCATAAAGACGTGCAATTCTTCAAAGTGCTTCGCGATGGTGAGCGCATTGCATCGTTTTATCTGGACCCTTATTCGCGTCCGGCTGAAAAGCACGGTGGCGCATGGATGAACGATTGTTTGGGCCGCCAATGGCTCAATGGCGAACTTCGCCTGCCGGTGGTGCATCTGGTGTGCAATGGTACACCGCCAGTGGGTGATACGCCGTCGCTGATGAGTTTTTCAGAGGTGGAAACCCTGTTCCACGAGTTTGGACATGGGTTGCAGGGCATGTTGACAACAGTCGATTATGCCGATGTGGCGGGGTTGAATGGGGTGGAATGGGATGCGGTGGAGATTGCCAGTCAGTTTATGGAAAACTGGTGTTATCACCAACCCACGCTGATCGGGATGACGGCGCATGTGGAAACGGGCAAACCCTTGCCGGATGATCTGTTTGAGAAAATTGTTGCAGCGCGCACCTTTCAGGCTGGGTCTCTGATGATGCGCCAGTTGTCCTTTGGAAAAACGGACATGCTGCTGCATTCTGTCCACGATCCAGACGGAGAAGAAACGGCTTTTGATGTGGAACGTCGCGTAAGTGAAGAGATGTCGGTGTTGCCGTCGCTGCCAGAGAGTCGCTTCTTATGCTCGTTTTCTCATATCTTTGCCGGGGGATATGCCGCCGGGTATTACAGCTACAAGTGGTCAGAGGTGTTGAGCGCCGATGCGTTTGGTGCTTTTGAAGAGGCCGGGCTGGATGATGAAGCAGCCGTGCAGGAGACCGGGCGCAAGTTTCGGGATACGATTCTCGCCTTGGGCGGCGGCAAACATCCCATGGAGGTGTATCGGGAATTTCGAGGTCGGGCGCCGAGCACAGAGGCGTTGCTGAGGCACAATGGACTTTTGTAACAGGCCCGTAGCCGGGGGCACGGTGATATAGGATGTGCCTGCCCGGGGGGGGTGGATCGTCGCCGAACTTCAGTTGACATTTGCCGATAATATGCTATATTGCAAATATGGCAAATGTGACGGATTTACACGACATCCCGGCTGCGTTGCGCGCCATCCGCGCCCACCTCGACCTCACCCAGGAACAACTCGCGGAGCGACTCGGCGTCTCCTTCGCCAGCATCAACCGCTGGGAGGGCGGCGAGATCAGGCCGCAGAAGGCGGCACGGGAGGCAATTGCCGCGCTCGCCGTTGAAGCGGGCGTCGACGCAAGGGAGGCGGCTGCCGAGCCAACCCAAGCCGCGGCGAGCGTGACGCGCCGACGAGCGGGCAGCACCCGCCGTACCGCCACCCCCTCGACGCAGACCATGGAGCAAATGCTGTGGGACGCGGCCTGCTCTATCCGCGGCGAGAAGGACGCCGCCAAGTTCAAGGATTACCTGCTGCCGCTCTTGTTCCTCAAACGGCTGTCCGATGTCTTCGACGACGAAATCGAGCGGCTGGCCGAGGAGTACGGAGACCGGAGTGTCGCCAGGGAGATCGCCGAGGGTGATCACGCGCTGCTGCGTTTCTACCTGCCCCCGGAAGCGCGCTGGGGTGTCATCAACGGTCGCGAAAGTTATAAGTGGCCGATCGACGACCAAGGGCGAAGCACACAACCGAGGGACATCGGCGAGCATCTGACAAAGGCGGTGCGGGCGGTCGCGCGGCAGAATCCCTCGCTTGCGGGCGTCATCGACTTTGTCGATTTCGCCGCCGAGCGCAACGGTGAGCGCGACATCAATCCCTCCAAGCTCGCCGCAGTCATCGAGACCTTTTCCGATCCCCGCTATAGACTCGGCCTCGCCGACGTGCAGCCAGACTTCCTCGGCCGCGCCTACGAGTACCTGCTGCGCAAGTTCGCCGAAGGTTCCGGCCAGAGCGCCGGCGAGTTCTTCACCCCCACCGAGGTCGGCTTCCTGATGGCGCATATCATGCGCCCAAGGCCCGGCGAGGATTGCCACGACTACGCCTGCGGCTCGGCTGGTTTGCTCGTCAAGCTCCAACTCGTCGCCCGCGAACTCGATCCCATCAGCCGCGTGCCGCTCAAGCTGTGCGGGCAGGAACTGCAAGCGGAGAGCTACGCTGTCGCCCACATGAACGGGATCATCCACGACATGGAGGTGGAAATCGAGCGCGGCGACACCATGCTCAATCCCAAGTTCAAGACCGCGACCGGCCAGATCGCCACGCACGACATCGTAGTCGCCAACCCCATGTGGAATCAGCCCTTCAGCCCGGACCTCTTCGCCAACGACCCATTCGACCGCTTCCGCACCCGTGGCGGCGTCACCACCGGCAAGGGCGACTGGGCCTGGCTGCAGCACACCCTCGCCTGCCTCAACGAGCGCGGGCGGGCCGCGGTGGTGCTCGACACCGGCGCGGTGACGCGCGGCTCCGGCGCCAGACACGAGGACAGGGAGCGCAACATCCGCAAATGGTTCGTCGACCGCGACCTGATCGACGGCGTGATCGTGGTGCCTGACAACCTCTTCTACAACACCAGCGCCGCCGGCGTGATCGTGGTGCTGGCGAAACGCAAGCCGGAGGCGCGGAAGGACAGGATCGTGCTTTTCAACGCCAGCCGGCGCGTGCGCAAGGGACGCCCCAAGAATTTTATTCCCCGGGAAGACATCCAGCCGCTGGCGGCGATGTTCCTTAAGGGCGAGCCGGTAGAGGGTGAGGTCGCTGTCATTACGCGGGAGGAGGCGGAGCAAGCGGACTACAACCTCAGTCCGAGCCGGTGGGTGGTGCAGACGGACGCAGTGACTCAACGCCCGATCAAGGAGATCGTTGACGAAATGCAGCGCCTCGGTGATGAAGCCCGCGAGATCGATGCGTCGCTGGCGAAAATGCTGGCACACTTGCAATAGCACGGACACTGACATTCTACGGAGGTAGGAAGAATGGGAGCGACGCACGTAACGGTCAGGATTACGAACCCCGCCGACCCGGACAGGTTCTGGGAGGGGCTTTTTCTGGTTGACACCGGCGCCACGGATTCCCTGGCGCCCAGGCCGCACCTGGAAGCCATCGGCCTCAAACCCGAGGGGAAACGCGTGTATGAACTGGCCGATGGCAGCGAGATCGCAGTGGACGTCGCCGTTGCCAAGATTGAGTTCATGGGCGAGTTCGTCGGCGGGACGATCATCTTTGGTGAGGCTGACGCGGAGCCGCTTTTGGGTGTGACGGCGCTGGAATCCGTCGGCATCGAGGTGGACCCGCTGAATCAGCGGTTGAAGAGGCTGCCGGCCGTGCGGCTCAAGGGGCTGGCGTGACGACAAGGGAGACAACCCGCCTTGCGGACCTGTGCAATCTGATTGCAGATCCGGTAAGACCCGGCGCTCGGCCAGGAGCGCTCTATCTGGGCCTTGAGCACCTGGCCTCAGGGCGGCTCGTCCCCATCGGTGGCGGGTCGGCCTCGGACGTGCGAAGCACGGCTTCGGCCTTCCAACCCGGCGACGTGCTGTACGGCAAGCTTCGCCCTTACCTGGACAAGGCTATCCTCGCTATGGAGGCGGGCGTCTGCACGACGGAGTTGCTGGTGCTCCGGGCCAAAGCGGACATAGACCCGCGGTTCCTTGTCGCAGTCGTCCACTCACCGCGCTTTGTCGAATATGCCGTCGCGGGCACGACAGGTGTCCAACACCCTCGGACGTCGTGGGCGCACGTACGCGACTTTGAAGTGCCCGCATTCCCATTCGATGAACAACGACGGATTGCCGACCTACTTTGGCTTGTACATGAGGCAATCGGACTATCAGAGGCATTGGTTGAAGAAGGCCAAGCCCTGAAACGCGCCGCGATGCAGACGCTTTTCACGCGCGGTCTGCGGGGCGAGGCGCAGAAGAAAACTGAGATTGGGCCGGTGCCGGAGAGTTGGAAGGTCTCAACATTGGGACAGATGGCACAACTCGAACGTGGACGCTTTATGCACCGTCCGAGGAACGAACCACGTTTTTACGGCGGGGCGATGCCGTTTGTCCAAACCGGAGACGTAGTCCGATCCGGCGGACGAATCCGCGAATTTGTCCAAACACTTAACGAAGATGGTGTTGCGATAAGTCGCGTTTTTCCTGCGGGAACGATTCTCATCACGATTGCCGCAAACATTGGATTCACAGGAATCTTGCAGTTTGATAGTGCTTGTCCCGATAGCCTCATTGCTATAACACCAGATCAGTCACTCAATGTCGAGTTTCTGGAGTACTTTCTCCAAACTCAACAAGGGGAAATGGATAAACTTGCTCCGAAAGGAACGCAGAAGAATATCAACATTCAGTTCCTCACACCTTGGACAGTCGTCGTTCCTTCCAATGACGAACAGCGCGAGGTCGTCGCCATCCTAGAAGCCATTGACCGCAAGATCGACCTGCACCGAAGGAAGCGCGCTGTGCTCGACGACCTGTTCAAGGTGCTGCTGCACAAGCTGATGACAGGTGAAATTCAGGTCGCCGATCTCGACCTCTCGGAAGTCGGAGACCCCACCGGTCTCCGCGCAGGACTGAGCCGATCGTGCGAGCCTGTTGTTCGTCCGCCCTTCGTTGCCCGTGCTAAGATCCAACATACTGCCCGACGCGCGGGCGCAGAGGAGTAACCGGCATGATGCAGCCACAACGTCTTAGCAAAGACAGCCTGCAACAGAGCGAATACTGGATGCGCGCCATCTCGTTTGCCGGCCTACATCGTATCTTGAAGGCCGTTGCAGATTTTCCGAACGGACTGAGGGCTAGTGAGATCAATAAACTAGTGCAGGAAAAAGACATCTCGCTTACTCGGCGTAGTTCACCCCCAGCACCTACGACCCTTTATCACTATCGGAATACCTTGCTTCACTTACGCGCACTCAAACGAGATGGACGGATGTTGCGTGTCAACTACGAGGATCCTGATGTCTACAAACTGCTACGTGAGCTGGTCCCAGCCAAAGGAGATCAGTCACTATGTGATGCCGCAAAAGACCTGTTTGCAGCACTGGTTCTGAAAAACGAACAATGCAGGTCACTTTTCTTCGATCTTTTCATGCCCTCGGATGCAAGTTCTGATTCCGTTTCCAGTTTCCGGCAAAACGGTGTTCCCGTTAAGTGGTCCCGACCCCGTTCCTCCCACGCCAAGGAGGTTATTCTTCAAAACAGCACAACGGGATACACAGCGTATCTTACGTCACACGCAAGTGTGGCTGCGATTTTATATGGCGTGCGCTACTGGGCACGTGATGAGTTGAAACTTATAGACGAATACTGTCAACGATCTGATGGTGGTACGATCATGTTTCCTGTGTTTCGTCCTGGACCATCCGTCAAAGGAATCGACTCCGCTGTACTGCAGACGGTGCGCTTCGTCCTTTCTCTACGTACACCCGGTGAGTGGACGTTATTCTCCGTTTTCGATCTCATCGCTCGTTGCTGCGAAGTGCACAGACAACCGATCAGCGTGCTTTTCGGCGCGATCGACTGGCTGCTTCACGAATGGCCCCATCACACCGTCCTAATTCCGACATCTCGTGCCCTCGCGACGCTGACGGTGACATCTCCGCAAAGGGAAACTCTGGAATTACGAAGATATTACAAGACTTCGAACGGACCCTACATTTCCCACATTCGCATACACAAAGACATAATAGTTGAAGCTAAGGAGTTGACAGACCATCATGCGCGACATCCTTCAAAAACTCAGGCTTGATTCCAATCCTTTCGAGCCCGCTGCGACAGGTGCGCCCATCCGGGCAAATCTGTCGCCCCCAAACGCGCTGGAAACTCGAATGAAAGAGCTCCTCGACTTGCATCAAACAGGATCCGGTGTGAAGGCCATCGTCATCGTCGGCGAATATGGGACCGGAAAGACCTGCCTCCTGCAATGGCTCCATAGCGAGGTCTTTCCAAGTCGTCAAATCAAGCCGTTCTACTTCGACAACCCGGGGGTGCAATTCTACGATCTTGCCAATATGTTGTTGCGCACTATCGGACGCAAGGATTTCGCCAAGTTCATCTGGGAGCTTGCAGAAGCACATATAACCGATCCATACCAGAGAAGCCTTTTTCAAAAAGGTTACGAGGAATATTTATCCAGCTTATTCCGTCCGGGCCGACAACAGGACATGACAAGCTCCCTCCAGGAGGCCATCAAAAGTGCGGATGTTACGACTGACGAAGAGATCGCGCACTGTCTCGCCCGGATCGTTACTGACGTCGTAAAGAAACCATACTTCGAATATCGAGATTTCATACCTCGGCAGAAAGGTAGCGTGGTTCCAGAAGGAGAGGAAGCACCGTACTTCCGCGCAATCTTGAAAACAATCTCGCAGGGGACGGGCGCCAAGGCCATCGCGTTTCTGATCGACGAATTCGAGGAAATAGGTCTTCAAAAAAGACTTACTAAGCGAGCCGCGCACGATTATCTAGCCACGCTGAAGCGGTTGATCAACCTCGCTCAGAGAGGGCAAGTTGACTTCTGGGTCGTTTTGTCAATGACACCCGATGCATACGAGAGAACAGTAGGACTTGAGCCCGCGTTGGTCGAACGTATATCCGGGCAAGAACACGCACTCAATGTCGAAGCCTTGGCACTCAATGTCGAAGCCTTGGATCGCGACGATGCGATAGCCTTGATGAGATCACGTATAGACGCTGCTCGGCCAAGAGAAACGGACGAATCAACGGGAGCCCTTTTCCCATTCCCTGAAGATATTGTCTTCCGTCCCAACACCTACTCGAATCCCAGGCGGCTCGTAAAGACATGTTTTCGAGCGATTGCGCAGGCGGATGCTGACGTGCGGCTACCATTTACTGAAGACTATCTTCACAAAATCGAAGATGAACTTTATCCCAGCTCGACTACTAGCGAGAATGCATAGCCATGAAAGAGGAGCAAACCTTTCGGAAAGTAGTGTTTCTGGACACGAATACATTACATTACATTCGGCTTTGCTTAGAGTACGCTAAGGAGGATGGTTTTCAATTTCCTACGGACGAGCAAGCGATATCCAAGTTGAAAGACCATTTTTGTAGTATTCGCGAAAAGCCTCTAAAGGAATCCCTTCAAAAAGGCTTGGAGACGATCATTCGACTGTCAACGGATGATGTACAAATCGAATACGCAGCCGTATCAGACCTTGAAATGCTCACTGGGCTTGCGGAGGGAAAAGCACGTATAAACGTGGCCAAAGAGGGTATTCCGCATCGAATGTGGTCAAGATTTTCGCAGAAGGAGATTCGAGATCGGATAACCGCCAAGGATTTGGCGACTATCAAGGAGCGCATTGATGCTCTCGACTCAATGCTAGAGGAGTCTGGCGTTACGATTACACGAACTGACAGCAAACGAACAAACGAGATAATTGAGTTGGCGAAAGGCATAGTTGGTCTTATCTACATGGGCGAGATAGATAGTATCATTTACGCGAGTGCAGTGGCCGCCGAAGCGGACTATTTGGTCACTACCGATGGCTACCTCAGAGAAACTGTGAATAATATCCGCGATTCGGAGGATCAACGATACAAGAAAATTCGGCAAAAGTTGCGTAAGCTTATCAGCGAAGTGATACTTGAAACGAGCGGAGAGTTCGAGTTCGACCTCCCCCGAGCCTTTACAGTTACGTATAAAGGCAAGCTGAAAGGAGTGCAGTCTTTTCCTTGAGATAGGCGCTGGTCATGAAATATCGAACCACTGAGCAAGCAGAGTGGAAACACTGGGTAACGCCAAGGGGTGCCAAAGAGAAGGCAATCCACCGTTGGTATCTATTTCCCCACAGCTTTACCGACGATCTCGTCCACGCGTTGATCAATGAATGGGGACTTAACGGCCAGGACAAGATCCTTGATCCCTTCGCAGGCGCAGGTACAACGCTATTGGCCGCGAAGGAAATGGGCATTCCGAGTAACGGCTATGATCTTTCCCCACTCGCCGTTCTCGCATCCAATACCAAGACCGCTACTTGCTCCCGACAGCGGTTGGAAGCAGCATGGCAAACACTCGAACGTACATTGATGCACAACAGCACGACGCCCATGGACCGTTCCTACCCGGAACTGGTTCACAAGGCGCTCCCAGAGGGACGGCTTGAAGCACTCGATGCAGTTGCGACGGGCATTGAGAACATTGATTGTTCGTCCTCGGAACGGGACTTCTTCCGATTGGCGTTGCTTTCCATCATACCGCGTTTCAGCCATGCGGTCGCAAATGGAGGTTGGTTGAGGTGGTTGAACCAAGGCGCTGGTGCCGAGAACGTTACGATTTTTTTTAAGGAACAAGTTGAGATGATGTTGTCGGACGTTTGTGACACAGCCCCCCAAGGCGATAGTTATTGGGAAGCCCGTGTCGCGGATGCGCGTGTCATGCCGGCATCCGATGCGGAGTACTCAGCCGTGATTACTTCGCCGCCGTACCCGAATCGTCACGACTATACGCGGATTTTTGGTGTCGAATTGATGTTTGCCTTTCATGACTTGGAAGCAAATCGAGCACTTAGATATCAGACGTTTCATTCCCATCCCGAAGCTCGTCCGAATCGACCGTCGGCTAGAAGATACAAGCCCCCGGAAGCTTTGGAAGGCAGTGTTCGCGATCTAAGTAACAAGCGTCTGCAGCGCATGTTGAACGGATATTTTCTGGACATGTATCTATGTCTTTGCGAAGTTGCCCGTGTTTGTCGCAAAGGTGCGAAGGCAGCGTTCGTCGTGGGGAATACACAATACGATGGCACGGCTATCCTTGTTGATGAGTTCACGGCGGAAATTGGGGAGCGGGCGGGTCTCACCTGCAAGGAAATACGAGCAGTGCGGTGGCGTGGAAATAGTGCGCAGCAGATGGGAAAGTACGGACGCATGGCGGCCCGAGAGAGCGTTGTCATGTTTGAGAAGCCATGACAGCCAAATTGGGTATGGGTCCTGTTTTACGTAGCGAGCAAGGAGAACGGGGCGCATGACACTGTTGAAATGAGGGAGCAGAAGCAATGAACCCACAGGTATCGGTATCGAAGACCGCGCTGGCCGCCTTCTGTCAAGAGTACGGAATCAAGCGGCTCGCCATCTTTGGCTCAGCGCTGCGAGAGGACTTCGGACCAGAGAGCGATATAGATGTGCTCGTCGAGTTCGAACCAGATCGTATCCCAGGACTGCTGGGCGTTGCCGGCATGGAGCTGGAGTTATCTGAGCTGTTCACGGGACGCACAGTGGATCTGCGGACACCCGAGGATCTGAGCCCCTACTTCCGGCAAGATGTTCTGGCCACGGCGGAGGTTCAATATGATCAAGCATGACGAAATTCGCTTACGCCACATGATTGAAGCGGCCCGTGAGGTCGTGTCGTTTGCGTGCGGCCGAGTCCGTGACGACCTGGAGAGCGATCGCCAGTTGGTCTTGTCGTTGGTCAAAGACATCGAGATTGTTGGTGAAGCCGCGACTCAGATAACCGAACCGACATTCCTTGGACCAGGGTTGTCGCAATGCGAAACCGACTTGTTCACGCGTATTTCAGCATCAACCTCGATGTCGTCTGGCAGACCGTGCAGGAAGACCTGCCGACACTGATCGCCAAGCTTGAGCCGCTCGTGCCGCCTGAATCTGATCATGACTGAATGAACCGCTGCGCCTACATCTTCCATCATAGGGCCGAATGTCTATCATGTCAATATCACTAAACGAAGCGCGACCGCGATCTGTCGCCAGTCACTACAGCGAGACATTCGAGCCATGATCGAACAAGGGATCGTGGAAGAAGAAGCAACGAGTCCGACGGACCCCGGCAAACGATACGTATTCAATGATGGATAGCCTGGTTCGGGAGCTATGACAAGCTGTGACGTGGAGCTATGACATGGCACACTGTGACAAGCCATCACAGAATCGCGGGAGAATTGTGAGGCGGCGTCTGCTGTGTGGGAGAACTCCCCCATGACGCTTGATCAAATCGCAGCGCTTGCCGCGGCCGGCGAATCCGAAACGCTGGAGTTCAAGAGCACGACGGGAACCCGCCGGGAAGCGGCCAGAACGGTTTGCGCCATGCTCAATCAGTCTTGGACAATCGTCAGTTCAATGGCAACGCTTTCGCACTGCTCGCACACGCGGAGCGTTTCCTGCGCGACACTCTGCCCATCGCCGGTCGATTCGAGCCAGATCGCTTCGAGCGGATAGACGAACCGCTCTATCCTCCTCTGGCGACGCGAGAAGCGCTGGCCAACGCCCTGTGCCATCGCGACTACTCTATCGGCGGCGGCTCCATTGGCGTGGCGGTTTACGATGACCGTCTGGAGGTGACCTCTGCTGGTTCACTGCACTTTGGCCTAACGCCAGAGGAGCTGTTCGCCCCGCACGAATCGCGGCCGTGGAATCCGTTGATCGCTCGCACCTTCCACCGCCGGGGAATCATCGAAGAGTGGGGAAGCGGGACGCTCAAGATGGCGGAACTGACGAGTAGCGCGGGCCTTCCAATCCCGGAGATAGAGGATGACGGTGGGTGCGTGACCGTGCGGTTCCGACACGGCCAATTCGTGCCGCGCAGAGGGGACATGAGCGAGCGGCAGGAGGCAATCATCGCTCTGCTAGATCGTGTGAACGATGGATTGACGCTACGCGAAATCCAAGCGCGACTGGCTCCTGCCGTCAGCGAACGCCAAGTACGAAGGGCTCTAGAGGGGTTGAGAGACCGAGGGTTGGTGTCGGCAGGTCTCGGCCCATCGGCTCTCTGGAAACACACGAAAAAATAGGTAGTGCCGAGCGTGACGACTCACAGAATCCCAGAGGCGCGATAGGGGCGCGATGGGGGCGCGATGGGGGCGCGATTATGCCTCTGCCTCATTCGTACGGGGGCCGCCCCTTTCACCCAAGGGCTTCCAGCGATAAGATCAGGCCATGATTGAACTCAACATCACCGAAGCCGGCTCCGTCCAGTTCCCCATGGTCCGCCACGCGGCCGAAATCGGCTGGACGCCACTCCCCCCACAAGACGCCCTGCGCAAACGCGGCGGCGAAACCGGGCTGCTATTCCGCGATGAGCTTGAAGCGAAGTTCGGTGCATTCAACCCCTGGATGACAGACGATTCCATCCGCGCCGTCGTCGAACGGCTCGAAGCGATCCCGCCGACGATTGAGGGCAACCGGGAGATGCTCGCCTATCTGCGCGGCGAGCGGCAGTGGTACGATGAGGCCGAAGAGCGATCCCGACCTGTCCAACTCGTCGATTTCGATACGCCCAGTAACAATATCTTCCACGTCACTTGGGAGTGGAAGCTCAAGCCCCCGGCCCGCAAGGGCAACCGCGCCGACGTGATGTTCGTCGTCAACGGGGTGCCGGTCGCCATCGTCGAGCATAAGAATCCAAAGGACGCCGACGCCATCGAGCGGGGCGTCACCCAGTTGCGACGCTACGAGAAGGAGACGCCCGAGCTGATGGGCGCGGCACAGCTCTTCAACGTTACGCACCTTCTCGACTATTGGTATGGCGTCACTTGGAACATAGCGCGCCGGTCCATGGCGCGTTGGAAGGAACAGCCGGAGGAAAACTACCGCTTCGCCGTCCAGTCGTTCTTCGAGCCGACCGATTTCCTGAGCACGCTACGCGATTGGATCCTCTTCTACGTCGAAGACGGCGAGACGAGGAAGTCCGTGCTGCGCCAGCACCAACGCCGAGCCGTGGACCGCATCGTCGAGCGCTGTGCCGAGCCAGCGAAACGGCGCGGACTCATCTGGCATACCCAAGGCTCCGGCAAGACCTTCACCCTGCTCACTGCCGCTCGTCTGATCTTGGAACGCAAGGATGAATTCAGCACTCCGACGGTGGTGGTGGTCGTGGACCGGACCGAACTCGAAGGACAACTCGAGGGCTGGGTCGAAAGGCTGCTCGGCGAGATGCAGCAGCAGGACATCGCGGTCTGGCGCGCCAACTCCAAGGCTGAGCTGCGGGATATGCTCAAAACCGACAAGCGCGGCCTAATCCTGTCCATGATCCACAAGTTTGAGGGGCTGGAGAAAGACGTCAATACCCGCGACAACGTGTACGTGTTCATCGACGAGGCGCACCGCTCGGTCGCCAAGGAACTGGGTACCTATCTGATGGCGGCCGTGCCCAACGCGACGATCATCGGATTCACCGGCACGCCGATTGACCAGACCGCATACGGAGAAGGTACCTTCAAGATATTCGGAGTCGATGACGAGTTGGGCTATCTCGACAAGTACTCCATCGCCGAGTCGATTAAGGACGAGACGACGCTACCGATCCGCCACACCATGGCCCCGAGCGAGATGACGGTGCCGGCAGAGCGGCTCGACCGGGAGTTTTTCGCCCTCGCCGAGATGGAGGGCGTTACCGACGTCGACGAGCTCAACAAGGTCCTCGACCAAGCCGTCGGCCTGCGCACCTTCCTATCCGCCGACGACCGCATCGAGAAGGTCGCCGCGTTCGTCGCCGAGCATTTCCGCGAGAACGTGGCACCGCTCCATTACAAGGCGTTCCTCGTCGGCGTGAACCGCGAAGCCTGTGCCAAGTACAAGCGGGCGCTCGACAAGCTGCTGCCCCCCGAATGGACTACGCCGGTCTATACCGAGAATGCCGCCGACATCGTCAACCGCCCGATCGTTGCGAAGTACCAGCTTTCGCCGGACCGCGAGGCAGATACGCGCCTGATGTTCAAGAAAGCGGATGCGAATCCGAAGATTCTCATCGTCACCGACAAGCTACTCACGGGCTACGACGCGCCACTCCTCTACTGCCTATATCTCGACAAGCCCATGCGCGACCACGTACTCCTGCAAGCCATCGCGCGCGTGAACCGCCCTTACGGCCCGCAAAAACGGATCGGCCTCGTAGTCGATTTTGTCGGCGTGCTGCGCGAACTGAAAAAGGCGTTGCAGTTCGACTCGTCCGATGTCAGCGGCGCAATTGAGGACCTCGATCTCCTGCTGAGCGACTTGCTCGACAAGCTCGGACGAGCGGAAGCTACCTACCTCGCCGATGGGGAAAACGGTGGCGCAGATGAACGACTGGAGAAGCTCGTCTATGGGCGTTTTCTAGCACCAGAGCAGCGCAAGGAGTTCTTTGAAGCCTACAAGGAGATCGAAGCACTTTGGGAGATCCTGTCGCCTTCGCCAGAGTTGCGCGACCACATCGAAACCTTCAGGCGGCTGGCGCGACTCTACGAGACCGTGCGCAACGCCTATGCCAGCGGCACCAACTACACGGTGGACTTGGCCAACAAAACGCGGCTTCTGGTACAGGAGAATGCTACTCAAGAAGGACTCGGCCATCTGACGAAGACCGTGACGTTTGATGTGTCCACTCTTAAAGCGCTTCGAATCGAGCCGGGCTTGGATCAGACTAAGGTGTTCAACCTCGTGCGCGGCCTCCGGCAGGAAGTCGAGAACGAGCCGGACATGGAGCCGGTCCTGCTGCCCTTAAGGGAACGCGCCGAACGCATCCTGAAGGAACTGGAAAATCGCAAGACGACCGCGCTGGCGGCCATGGATCGGTTGGCTGACCTCGCCGCGGAGAAGGATGCAGCCACCCGGGCCGAACGGGACAGCGGGCTATCGTCGCGCGCGTTCGCCGTCCATTGGGTGCTGAAGGATGACGCCAAGCTGAAGATCGCTGGCATCGACACCTTGGACTTGGCGCAACAAGCAGAAGTGCTGCTCGGCCGCTTCCCCAATGCGGCGGTCAGCGCCGACGAGCAAAGACGGCTGCGGGCGGCCCTCTATCGCCCGCTTCTGCGACTGGACGGAGGCGAACGGAGCCGCGTCGTAGAGCGCATCCTCGCCATTCTCCTGGGCGCCGGCACCGATGCGGACGCATGACCAACGGCGCGCGGCCATTTGCGACCGCGTCGCCTACTGGGCGCGGCGATTGAACGTGCGGCCGCGGCTGGTTCGCGTTCAGCGCATGACCCGGAAATGGGGCTCCTGCTCGACCTCCGGAATCGTCACTCTGGCCGCCGATCTGGCCGACCAAGCACCGGGATTCCAGGATTTCGTCATCGCCCACGAGTTGTTGCATCTGCGCCTTCCCAACCATGGAAAATTGTTCAAAGCACTGATGACCGTTCACGTGCCTGACTGGAAGAAATACGACGTTGGCAAGCAGAGCCGCTAGGCCGTCCAGGGCCAGGGAGATTGGTTAGATGGCCTCTAACAGGCCAAGGCGTTTTAGAAGAATACCTTGTGCAGCAAGCGCAGGTTGCGGCCCGGCTCGGGCAGGATGTCCTTGACGCGGTTTAGGTGGTTGCGGTACACCGCGTCGGTGGCGTTTTCCAAGGTCAGGGCAAAGGTGTGCAAATGCCCCCGCCAGTGCACGAAATACTGGCCCGAAAAATCCAGGACCGCGTAGCCTTTGGTGGGCTCTTCAAACGCGCCGGGCCGGTTCTGGTCCGCGGCCAGGCGCAGGGCAATGGTGGCACTCAGGGCCTCGGTGGGTTCGCAGGTCAGGCTCAGGCGCCCGTGCAGGGGCGGCAGACGCGGCAGGGGTTCGTCGTCGCGGTCGGCGAGGTGGCCGCGCACATAGCTGAGGGTTCCAGCCACCTTCCAGGGCCGCGCCACGTGCTAATCGAAGGTGGCTTCGGCGCCGTGCATGAGGACGCGCTCCCCCACCATCTGGTAGAGGAAGAGATCGGCGCGCCGCCGGCTGCGCACGCCGCTATTCTTGGGGAAGATATAGCCCTCTATGTCATTGCGGAAGAAAGCCAGGTTCAGATGGCCGTGTTCGAGGTTGTAGCGCACATCGTCGAAGCGGGCGTGGAAGAGCGGCCCCTTGCTGCCGCTGAAGGGCGAGCGGATAATGCGGTGCTCGGGGTCGTAGTTGGGCACCTGGGGATCCTCGGCCAGGTAAAACCCGGCAAAGCGCCGGGCCCGCCGCATCATCTCGGTGTTGGTGGGATCGGACAGGCCCAGGGCGTAGAAGTAAATGTAGTTTTCGCTGTTGTGGAACCAGTCGTCGTCGTTGATGAATTCCCGCGAAGCGCGGCCGTAGTCGTAGGTGATCTGGCGGGTGAGGGCGTTCCACTCGTGCACGGCCATCTCACTGGTGTACTCGCTGCCGCCCAGGGCGTAGAACACCGGCCAGTTGAAGAAGGCCTCGTACAGATCGTCGGCCCAGACCCCGTCGCCGGGATAGCTCTCCGTCCAGACCAGGGATCCGCCGGGGCGGGTGTACTTGTCGATGAAGAGGGGGGCGGCCTGATCCATGGTGTCGAACAGCCGGCGCTCCAGCACGGCCCAGGCGGGCGCCGGGGTGGGGGTGTGGCTCTGGATGGTAGACATGCAGGTCCCTGGGGTTTTGACTACATAGAATTGCAGTGCCCGGTTCTCCCGTGATGTGGACTGCCGAATTGAGATCATAGTCCTCGACTGGAAGAAACTCAGTGCCTTGTGAGCTTCGGGGGATAACGCTGAAACAATGCGTGTCATCCCTGACCTCTGTCAGATAGAAGATGAGATGTAGTATATACGTGTAGTATGGAGGATCCATGATTCTGGTGCCATCGCGGTGCCATTTGCACTGGGTGGGTCCATCTGGGTTCGGCGGCCGAATGACAACTTCATGCTGGTCGGCACAAAGGTCCGGTCCCATGATCTCCTCCATCAGAGGAAGCAATCTTGGTGGACGCATGGTTACATCAAACTCGGGATGAGATAGTAACATAAGGGTGTTGCTCCAACCTGGATAGTTCCCGCGACGCCATAGCCGGTGGTTTCCCTTGAAGTCGGTGTCGATTGCCGTGTTGACCTCCCCGACCTCTTCCGATGTGAGTAGTCCGGGAATCACGCAGTAACCATTTTTTGTGTAGTCAGCTAAATGCTTTTTCATTTCTAGAGTGCCCTACAGATTCGGGTACCAGCGCCCCGTGGTCTTCGGGCGGCACAGGACGTTCCGCCCCCCCGGGGGGGAACGCTGCACTTGCGCTTAATGTTCTCATGCCCCCGCTCCGCACCGCCTAGCGGTTGGGTGAAGGGCCGAAAAGGCCCGGAGCCAGGGGCACGGTGTTATAGGATGTACCAGCCGGGTTGGGATTGGCAGCCAAGGAATGGCTCTCATCCGTTCGCAGTATTATCCTGAGCATCTGAGAGTTGCCTGAATTCGGCCTCCAGGATCGAATAATTCACCCGGTCATACCAATGTCCTCCAAAGAAGAACGTTTCGCGCTGCTGACCTTCCCGCTGGAAACCACACTTTTCGAGCACGCGGATCGCGGGACTGTTAAAAGCCACTGGATTCGCCGCTAGTCGATGGAGTCCCAGATGATCAAATGCATAGCTGATGATGAGTTGGAGGGCGTTCGTGCCATACCCTTTGCCGCGATCGGATACTCTGGCAAAGCCTAATCCCAGCTCTGCAGATCGGTCTTGCCAATCGATACTATGTAGCTGAACATGCCCGATAATCTTTCCATCCAAGTTAAAGACGCCGAAGTCAACCCCAGTCTGACCTTGCTTACCTTGAATTTCTTCAAACCATTTGTCGGCGTTTTCTTGAGCAAGTCCTGGCTGAACGTGCTCCGTCGGGACATCCCCGGCGGTTTCCGTCATCTTCCACAGCGTATGGCAATGTTCTCGTTCCAAAGCCCTCAGGGTCGCATGCTCACCGCGAAGTTCGATCATAATGTCCGCCTGTACTCTGCCTTCTAAGGGGAGGCTGGCATTTCCTAGTTAGCAACGTCAGGTCATCGAGGAACTGCATCTCAATATCCTCCTCATCAAGAGCGGCTAGCAACAAAGAAGCGCAGCGAACCATGCTCGTGCAGAGGGCAGGCAACAACTCTCCCTATCGCCTCGAAATCGTAGCGTTTTCCTCCATGCTCTTGAAGATCCCCGCACGAACGTCACGACCATAAAAAGCCTTCTGGCTAAAACCTAGCAACAGCCTGTAATAGCCAAGAAGCCGGGGATTCTGACAAAGGAGATAGGGCACTGGAAAAAGGAGTTCACCCCGCAAACCATGCGTAGCAAGAAGCTTGAGATCATCTTCGCTCACATACTCACGGAGTTGCGCGTCAATCTCTTGCAGGGAGGAATTCCGCACGGTTGTCAGGAGTGCTTGCTGCAGGAGTTCGTTTCTAATCGTCTTGAGTGACTTGGAGAAGTCAATCTGCAATTCGGGCACGGGGAGGTTTATCATCACTGAGTTTCAGGTTAAGTTTGAGTTGCTGCTCGTGTTTCGATAGACGACTCGCAGCCAATTCTACATAGTCAGGGTGGAGCTCAATTCCTATGTACTTTCTACAGATTCTTTGCATACGAGACCGACAGTACCTGCAGGCTTTGGTGCATGAATCGGCGGTTCTTCTTGTGTGCAGCGGTTGAATAAAGATAGGTTCCTTAGTAGATTGGGCATGACCTTCTTGCCAAAAATCAATGCCGTCTCGTCCAAGGAACCTGTCATGCCTAAAGTATCGTCCTCCTCGCCTTCCGTCAAGCCCCGTCGCTCCAAGGTCGTGTACCGGGTGCGTAATGGGCCCGCCTATGAGGCGGAGCTGCAACAGCGCGGTAGTCTAACGGTGTGGTTTACACCCCAAGCGGTCCAAGCCTGGTATTATCAAGGGCCGCCCCAGCGGGGGGCGCAATATACCTTTTCGGAAGGGGCCCTCCAAACGGCGTTGACCCTGCGCCTTTTGTATCACTTGCCCCTGCGCCAAACCGAGGGGTTTGTCGCCTCCGTGTTGGCCCTGATGGGGCTGGATCTGCGGGTGCCCGATCACACGACGTTATCGCGGCGACAAGCCGGCTTGGCCGTGGATCTACCGCAACCACGGGGACGCGCACCGATCCACTTAGTAGTGGACTCGACCGGGCTGAAAGTGTATGGCGAAGGCGAGTGGAAGGTACGTCAGCACGGCTGGAGCAAGCGACGCACGTGGCGCATAGTGCACTTGGGCGTTGATGAAGCCACCGGCGAGATCGTCGCGCCGACCTTGACGACGAAGAGCCACGATGATGCCGGGCCGGTCAAGCCGTTGCTGGCACCGGTCGAGGCGCCCGTGGAGGCGTTGGGGGGCGATGGAGCCTATGACCAGCGCAAGGTCTTCGACGCCTTGGCCGCGCCCGAGCCGGGACCGCCTATTCGACCGATCATTCCACCCCGCCGCAACGCCAAGATCGAGCAACATGGTAACACCAAGGCCGAACCGTTGCCCCGCGATGAGACGATCCGAGCCCTTCGCAAACAGGGCCGTCGAGCGTGGAAAAAAACCAGCGGCTATCATCGCCGCTCGGTAGCCGAAACGCAGATGTTTCGCTATAAGCGAATGCTGGGCGGCACCTTGCGCGCCCGAACCCTAACCAACCAACAGACCGAAACACGGTTGGGCTGTGCGCTGCTCAACCGGCTACTGCATCTGGCAAAACCCGAGTCCTATCCGCTAACCAAAAAAGCGTAAACCACAGACGGCAGGAGTCAACACTTCCGCCCGGTTTTCATGCAACAAAGCCGTGTAGTCAGCTAAGTGCTTCTTCATTGTGAGGGGCCGATCTATCTTCTAGGTGGACTTTTGCAAAAATCGGAAAATTTGTAGAAAATCACTATTTCACGAAAAGACAGCCGATTGAACCACCTTGACCTATTTCGTTTATAAATAATTTAAAATCAATATATTAAGTGTTTAATACGTCGCTGGCGGACTCTATGCCGACTGCTGTAACAATATCAGCAAAGCGCGCAAAAAGTCAAATTTGCAAAAGTCTAGTTCTAGAGTGCCCTACAGATTCGGGTACCAGCACCCCGTGGTCTTCGGGCGGCACAGGACGTGCCGTCCCCCCCGGGGGAGGAAGCTGCACTTGCGCTTAACGTCTCCACAATTCCCGACAGCTCGAAGGGCTGTGCCGGAGGCCAAGCGCCGAATGGCGCGCAGAAGGAATTGCTGTGATATATGACGTGGGTATCCCTATCGGAAAGCCAATCAGTTGTACGGCCATAATGGCGCCATTACTGGTGCACAAAAAGCATGCGCATGGCATGGCTATCACGGTCACTTGTCCTCACCACGTAGTGGGTATCGGTAGCAGCAGATCCCCTTGAATCGGCACAAACCGTGTCGACGATTCAATTAGGTGATGGGCAGTTAGCCCTGGGACATCGTACACCTCAACGGACAGCATGAATTCGTTCACCAGCCTGTCAATCGCCAGGGCGTAGTCCCCATCCCCCGAAGCGAGGACAACGGTATCTACTTGATCCGCGTATTCGAGCATGTCGAGCGCAATCCCTACGTCCCAGTCTCCCTTACTTGAACCGTCTGCTCTCTGGATGTAAGGCGTAAGCTTTACCTCGAATCCAATTCTTGCCAAAATCTGCTGAAACTGGGCCTGCTTTCTGTCGCCCTTATCAACAGCATATGCTATTGCTTTTACGAGCTTCCTGCCGATCGTCACCTCGTCATGGAAACGTCCGTAATCGAAATGGCAATCGTACTGTTGCCTGACTGTGTAGTAAACATTCTGCACATCTGCGAATACGGCTACGCGATCCATGTAGTCCTCTCCGGTGCCTGCCTGTTTTGTGATTTCAACCGAGGCAATATGGATTGGTGTTGTTCTTCCCAAGCGTGGACAACGGCGCCCAGCGTATCGAGCAGAGAATAAAGCGGATGACGCTCATCAGTGCCCACTTCATCGATCAGGCTGTTGAGCCGCTCCAAGGCCAAATCGTATTCCTGCATGAGGTACTTCACGCCTCAACGGGGGTCAGGCGGAATACCCGAGCCATCTGAGTCGCGTGCTCCAGATCACCGACCCTTAGAGCCTCACGAACGTCATCTAGCTTACCGGCGTCCCCCACCGAAAGATAGGGCGGCCATCCTGCCTCCCCATCGATCAACTCGACCTCCACCTCCGCAGCATATTCCCCTGCGTAGTTACTCTGCTCGTCATGTTCGTCTCCTCACGAAGCGCTCGTCCCAATCCCGTGTGTTGGGGCTATAGGCCGTCACTACGACGGCGGGTGAAGTGTGTCCAGCTGGGATGCCCCACACAATGTGTATCGCTTGCCCTGCTCGGTCATGCTGTAATACGAGAACACAGGGTCCTTTAGCTTGAACTTTGCCCTTTATAATTCCTAAGTGTTTCGATCCATTTGGTCAAATAGGCGTCAGATCAACCTTTGCTGGGCCGTCACCGGCACTGCCCACCAATCAGTCGGGCCGCACCGCGACCCGAAAGCGGGCTACTTGAGGTAGAGTAGCCGCTGGGTCTCTACCCCGGTGGGGTAGTGCAGGCGGGTGAAGTAGACCCCGGCCGCCACCCTAGCGCCCCCCTGGTCGTGGGCGTCCCAGTGGGCCTGGTAGAAGCCGACGGGCTGGAACTCGTCCACTAGCGTGCGCACCCGCTGGCCCAGGGTATTGTAGATCACCAGCCGCACCAGGCCCGGGGTGGCCAGGCGGTAGGGGATCTGGGTGCTGGCGTTGAAGGGATTGGGCACATTGGGCTCCAGGCCGCTGGCGGCCGGTCTCTCCGCCGCCGCCTCGCTGATGTGGGTCGGGGCGCCACCTGTATCCCACAGCAGTACGGTGCCGTCCCAACTACCACTGGCGAGGGTGGACCCATCCGGCGAGAATGCCACGGAAGTGACAAAATTAGTATGCCCTTGTAGGGAGGCCTTGGGTTGACCGCTGTCCACGTCCCATAGCCATATCTCGTGCTCACTCCCACCGGCTAGGGTGGTTCCATCCAGCGAGAACGCCACGGGGAGGACAACATCCGCATGCCCTTTAAAGATTGCTTGGGGTTGGCCGTTGCCCACATCCCATAGCCATATCTCGTGCTCACTCCCACCGGCTAGGGTGGTTCCATCCAGCGAGAACGCCATGTAAGTGATCCCGTCCCGATACACAAGGAACTCAACGTTGCCCACCGTTCTACTATCTGGCGAGAACTTCACGGAAAGTACAGCATCATTCGTATGTCTTTGCAGGGTAGCCTTTTGTTGGCCGCTGTCCACGTCCCACAGCAGAATCGTGCCGTGCTCAGTCCCACTGGCCAGGGTGGATCCGTCCGGCGAGAACTTCACGGAAAGTACAGCATCATCCGTATGTCTTTGCAGGGTAGCCTTGCGTTGGCCGCTACCCATATCCCATAGCAGAACCATGCCGTGCTCAGTCCCACTGGCCAGGGTGGATCCGTCCGGCGAGAATGCCACGGAAGTGACCCGGGATATATACTCCTCAAGGCTAGCCAGCGAGCCTCCATCCGGCGAGAACGCCATGGTAGTGACAAAATCCGTATGTCCCTCCAGGGTCTCTTTGGGTTGGCCGCTGTCCACGTCCCACAGCAGAATCGTACCGTCCCAACTCCTACTCGCCAGGGTGGTTCCATCCGGTGAAAACGATAAGGAAGAGACCCCAACCGCATGCCCCTCAAGGATCGTCTGGAGTTGACCGCTGCCCATATCCCACAACCATATCGTGCCGTCCCCGCCCCCACTGGCCAGGATTTTGCCATCTGGTGAAAACGCCACGGAATGGACAGGCCCCGTATGTCCGGTGAGCAGGGCCACTTCGGCACCAGTAGGCGCATCATAGAGCCAGATGCCGATACTACTGGCTATCGCCAGCCGAGCGCCATCGGGCGAATAGGCGATTCCCTTTATCGAACCTTTGCCGAGGCGCGCCTTCGCCCCTTCGGGCAGACTCCACCGGGTATAGTCTTGGGCGAGGCTGTTCGACACGAACAGGACACATACGAACAAGAGGGCGACGTTGAACAACCGGGTCTTTTTCATCGGCAGGCTCTCCTTTGGTCTGAACGCTGATGTATCCGATATGGGGCTACCCCGTGTGTCCGGGCTACTTGAGGTAGAGTAGCCGCCGGGTCTGCACCCCGCCGGGGTGGTGCAGGCGCACGAGATAGACGCCCGCCGCTAACGTCGTGCCGCGCTGGTCGCGGGCGTCCCAGCGGACTCGGTACGAGCCGGCGGGTTGGAACTGGTCCACGAGCCGTCTTGAGTGACTTGGAGAAGTCAATCTGCAATTCGGGCACGGGGAGGTTTATCATCACTGAGTTTCAGGTTAAGTTTGAGTTGCTGCTCGTGTTTCGACAGACGACTCGCAGCCAATTCTACATAGTCAGGGTGGAGCTCAATTCCTATGTACTTTCTACAGATTCTCTGACATACGAGACCGACAGTACCTGCACCGAAAAAAGGGTCTAGCACATAGTCCCCTGGTCGGCTTCCTGCCAGGATGCATGGTTCGATAAGTTTAGGGGGGAATGTAGCGAAGTGGGCATCCTTGCAGGGCTCCGTATTCACGTCCCAGACGGAACGACGATTACGCTTGCCTGTGCCGTTGTCACTGGGCTCCTTGATGGCTTCGTGGTCGTAGTAATAACGCTCGCTTCTGGTGAAAAGGAAGATGTACTCATGGGCTCGCGTAGGACGATCCTTCACGCTTTCTGGCATGGCGTTCGGCTTATGCCAGACGATGTCACTACGTAGGTACCAGCCATCCTCCTGCAGCGCCAGCGCCAGACGCCAGGGGACGCCGATCAAATCCTTTGGTTTGAGACCTTGCGGGGTGTCAGGTCGTACGGACATCGCCCGGGCCGGGTTCTTCTTGTCAGGGGCACGCCAGCTTCTATTTCCGCTCGTGTAACCATCTCCGATATTTAACCAGAACGTCCCATCTTTCTTCAGGACCCACTTGGCTTCCTGGAAAACGGCGATTAAGCGGTTGATGAATTGGGGTAGCGTCGGCTCTAGACCAATTTGGTCTTCAATGTCGTAATCCCTAAGACCCCAGTAGGGGGGCGAAGTTACTACACACTAGATAGACTCACGCGGCAATCGGGAGAGGACATGGTGAGCATCTCCAAGGAGGATCATCGAGTCGGAGAGTTGGATGTCCGGTAAGTAGCTTGATAGCCTTTCACTTACAAGGAATGCCATAAATTCTTCGCCAGTCTGCGTAACGGAATCGTGGGGAGTGCATCTATATAGAAAAACTACAAAACAAAATGACCTTCTCCAATCCCATTTCAGCCTCATTGGGCCGCCGGCTTTATGGCGGCCCAACGTCTCACGGTTTGCGAACCCCGAGCTTGTCGAGGGGTTGCCGAAGGCCAAGGCGCATTGGCACCGCAGCGCAAACCGATGTGTTACAGGAAGCGAGAAAGATACAGCCTGGGTATGTCAACCGGTACTCTTGGTAGAGTCCACCGGTCCTTCTCCCGCGTCCATAAACGATCGAAGAGCATTGTTTACGGCCTCGTCCGTGGGAAATGCTTTCGCAACGTCTGGGTGGAGTAGAACCAAATTTGTCCCTGACCGAAAGGATGCCAAATACTTACCCCGGACACCAGGACCGAGATCTCCACGGCGATATTCTGGACGCAGCTCGTCTGGATCAGCCTTCTTCATAAATCCTCCTTTCCCGACGCGTCATTAAACGTGCACTGATTATTCTTTTCCGGCTCGTTGGGTATGTGAGATGACTACCAATCGATTCAATCTCGACAGGCCAAAAGTAAGATAGTGTTCTTCATCCACTGAGTGATCGGGATCGGGGAAGGTTATTGCCAGTGGGTCCCCAAAAACAGTGGCCCCTTCGTGAAAAGTGAGGTCGTGTTTTCGCTCGTTTGCTCTGGTTTTTTCTGGATCCCATTCAAATTCCATCTGTTGACGGCTTCCTCATCAATAATAGTAGCCCCAGTGGTCTATTATCCCGCAGCAAAAGCGATTTCCGATCTCTTTTCCTGTAATGAGGCGGCGGCTTTATGGCGGCCCAACTACTGTATTCCCAACGTACGTCGTCTAACCCGCCTAAAATAAGGGGATGGACGACCTAGGTCAACTTTTGTCGTGCACTGTGGGCAATGGTGCAAAAGGGCCCTTGCCGGTTGGGGCCATCTTGGGCCATATTCAGTGCAAATGTGGAAGGAGGATGGCTGTATGACCACCCTTGACGACTTCGAACCCCTGCGTCCTGAGCTGGAGGAAAGGCTGGGGTCGTGCCTCGATGCTTTGGGGACCAACCCTGTACCGGTAGTGGCGAGCGCCAAACGAGAGAGTGGAGAAAGTCCGCTGTGGGCTTTAAGGGTGGGGGAGCGCGCCGTTGTGAGCGCGCAAGCCCGGTGGGTGGAGCCCCTGCAAGGGATGGTTGAAAATCTCATCCCCGAAGAGCTGTTCTCCATCTTCGGCGCCTACGAAATGGCCCGCATCACCCTGCCCGATGGAGTGGGAGTCTGGGGACCGAACTGGTATTATATCGGCGATGAACGCAGCTTTCGTCCTCCGGATGACGACCGGCCGGTCCAGCTTACCCAGGATGAAATGCTCGGATCCGTCGACTATGAAATCTTCTGGCACTGTCCTTCGGATGACGCCCTCATGGGATTCGGCATTTTTGAGGAAGAACAGCTGGTGGCTCTGGCCACGGTCCGCGCCACCTACGAAAGGATCTGGGAGATCGGCATGGAAGTGGTGCCCGATGCCAAGGGGCGCGGCCTGGGACGTGCGGTCGTGGGCGCGGCCGGACGCTGGATACTGCAAAATGGCCGGATCATCATGGCCACGGTCGCGGCCTGGAACGTGCCCTCCACCCGCACCCTGCGGTCCGTGGGGCTCAAGTATGTGCTGGCGGATATGCAGACTACGACCGATCATTTTCACATGCCTCCACAACCCCTGGGCCAGCCCTGTCCGGGAGCCGAGCTCTACAACCGCTATCCCGACTGGGCCATGAACCAGCAGATCCGGCCCAAGAAACCTTCTTAGAAACCGAAGATGCTGTTGCCGGTCTTGCCGGTGAAGTAGTCCGCGACCTGCCAGGCGCCGTTGCAAAACATCTGGCCGGCGATCAATCCAAGGAAAAAGGTCTGACTGCGGCGGTAGAGGGTAGAGCCGCCGTAGCGCAGGTGGCGAGGAAAAAGCTGAGGAAGCAGCCCACCCAGAATCCGCGCAGGGTCAGTTTGTGCTGCCCCCCCGCCCTGGAGGATGGACTGGCTCTGGATGTCCAGGTAGTGGTGGTACTCCTTGGGGATGTCCTTGCTCAAGGGTTTGCACTCCGGGAATTGGTGATAGATAAAACTATAGAGAGTTAACTTTTAGGGCATCAAAGGTAGAAGATGCTGTTCCCTATCTTGCCGGTGAAGTAGTCGATGACCAGCCACATCCCATTGCACAGCATCTGGCCGGCGATCATACCCAGGAAGAAAGGCTGGCTGCGACGGTAGAGACCGGGACCTCCGTACCTGAGAATGACCACCTTGATGAACCAGGCCAGAAACACGCTGAAGGCAATCATGCGCATCAACCAGGTGCCGCAGATGGGAAAACCGATGGGGTGCAGCGGCCACCAGGTCAGGTGCTGGCGGGCCCACATCATCGCCAGCATGGCCGCGCCCCCGCCCACAAAAATCCCGATGCCGGGCCAGGAGGGTCCGGTGGGCTCGAGATTGCGCGCGGCGTTTTCGTATATCTCCAGGGGGGCGCGGTTGAAAAACCAGTGGCTCAGGTTGATGCCGCCGTGCTGGTAGGCCATGTGGAAGATCATCCAGAAGGAGCCCAGAGCGCCGATCAGCAGGGCCAGGACAATGGCCCGGAAGATGGTCCGCCGGTGTCTCGGTTCCATTTCATCCACCAGCTTCAGGGCATTGGCGCAGGTGGCCATTACAAAGGAGCGCACCTCGGCATTCCAGATATAGGTCAGGCACAGGTTGAAGGACCCGCTCGGGCCCGCCAGCGAAGATCCCAGTCCATAGAGGATAAAGTCCGGAGCGACCATGGGCGAGCGCAGGGTGGCTACCCCGGCCTCAACTATGACCCGGGTCATGCCGATGAAGATCAGCATGGCCAGGGCGATGCACAGCAGGCCGACCCAGAACGGGGTGCCCATGATCCACAGCCAGCCGGCCATGGTCAGGATGCCTCCAACGACCCCGATGACGGCGTGGCGGTAGGACATGATTTCGTCGCCGTCGTCGACGTGGGGCGCCTGGCCCAGGGCTTTGAGGACGACCTTTTTGAGGTGCTCGCGGGCGGTCCACAGCCCCACCAGCACCATGGCCAGCAAGGCGCCCAAACCCTGGTAGCCGAGGAAGGGGAAGGAGGCGATTCCATAGGTCATCTGCTGGTCGGACTTGAGGCCAGTTACGATGAAGAGTTCTTTCTCGAGATGGGACAGGAGCTGGAAAACCCATATGCTGGCCGAGATCCTGGTATTGATCAGGTAGGAAAATCCGATCATGGCGAAGCTGATATTCAGGTGCAGTTGTTGCTGGCCCACGAGATCCACCCACCAACTCGTGGTGGGCACGGGGACGGCCGTGTTGTAGCGACTCAAGCCGGTGAGGCTGCCCACGATCAGCGGCAGAGCAAAGCCGAGCCACATGGATTTCTGTTTAAAAAAGCCGTTCACCAGCCGGTCTTCGTCCTCGCCGCGGATCATGGCCAGGCCCACCTGGGCCAGCGGGTAGGCCAGGCGCTCGCGCTCCATCCACTGGCGCCGCAAAATCACCGCGGTCGAGACCATGGTCAGGTAGAGCGCCAGCAGGAAAATGCTCCACCACATCAAAGGCTCGGCCCAGGCTCCGTACGGGATGCCCTGATCCGCTTTAAATACACCCTCGTAAAAGGTGGTATTGCGGTTGCCATCGTCCACCAGGATGGGTTTTGCGGGGAAGTGGGGAAACAAGGTTTCCCGCCACTTGTTCTCGGGCGAGGCAAAATAGAAGATGGCGGTGAGCGCCGGCAGGAGTTCCTCGCTCAGACCCATGGTGCACAGGGCCGAAACGATCAGCAGCATGGCGTAGACCAGGATCAGCTCGGAGCGGTTCAGGGCCAGGCTGCGTCCCCGGCTGGTAAGAGGCAGATTGACCAGGGTGCACAGCAGCACAGAGGAGGAGAAGATCAGGCCGGGTGAATAAGGATCCAGGTCGGTGAGCGGCCAGTGGGCGCCGAGCCAGCCGGCCCCTGCCAGCAGGGCAAAGACGAGGGCGGCCCCTTTGTTGCGGCCGGCCAGTTTGAGCAGCAGGTTCAGCACCCCGATCAGGAAGAGGAAGAGAAAGATGGCGCCGGGGGTGCTGATATCCAGGGCCATGTAACTACCCTTGATGATCATGTTGCCGTAGGGGGCGCCGATGGCGAGAAAGAAACTCAGGAAGCAGCCCACCCAGAATCCTCGCAGGGTGGGTTTGAGTGGTCCGGTCCCCACGAACAGGGTCCGGGACTGGGTTTCCAGGAATTGACGGTACGCGCCGGGGATTTCCTTGCTCAAGCCGGCGGAATCACCTGTTTTTCGGGACCATTTTGCGGACCCCGTTTTCGTAGCGGAGTTCGAATTCATCCTCTGGTACGGGCAGGGCGCGGACGGCCAGTTCGCCGGAGGTGACCATGGGCTCGGTGACGAGCAGGAGTTCGTCGAGGGATTCCCGTGGGGTCCTGTCCGTGGTATCGAGGGCGATGTAGGAGCGCTGCCTGAAGAGCGATTTTTCGCACTCTTCCGCAAAGCGTTCTTTGATTTCCGGGATGTCTTTTTCCTTGATGACCTGGTACTGGTGCGGGTCGGCCTGCATGCGCTCGCGGATGGCCTCGTCGCTGGCGGCGAGGTGGATCAGCACCACATCGGGCAGATGGGCTTCGAGCACCTTGGCTTCGTAACCGCGCTGGAAACCATAGTGGAAATTCGGGTAGTAGGGGCTGTCGGGGTCGTCTCCGTACATGGCAGTGTACACGGCTTCTTCGATATGCCATCCGGCGATCATGGTGTTTTCGTAATTTTTGATGACATCAATGTGGTAGTGGATCTGCATGCGCTGCATGCGTTCCTTCACATCGTTGGGAAAGTTTATCGCCTGGGCCCGGGATTCGGGACTCAGGCTGTTGTCGGGCAGGGTGAAGTGATCGTCTCCGTGGACGGGGCGGCCCCGTTTTTGGTAGTATGCGGTCAGGAGTTCGATCAGGGTGGTTTTGCCGGCGTACTCGATGCCTACGAAGATACAGCGCATATGGAATACTCCTTTCGGTGGGGGGCAGAGGTTGGAAACCGTGCGCGTACAAGGTGGAAAAACTTGAAGATGTCGTCAAGTATCGGTATAATTGAGGTGCATCCGAGGCAATTGCCAGCAGCTTTGCACCAGAGCCAGGCTCTCCTCTCAGGAGGTACTATGGCGTCCAATATCCGCCGCGTGGACTATTTTCACATCACTGTCAAGGACCAGCCCGGAGAAGCCTACAAACTGCTCTCCCTGCTCGCCGAACTGGGGGTCAACCAGCTCGCCTTCACGGCCGTTCCCGTGGGCCGTGGACACACCGAACTCACGCTCTTTCCGGAAGATCCGCTGAAACTGATCAACGAGGGCGAAAAAGCCCGTTTGGAGCTGGATGGTCCCTACCCCGCCTTTCTGGCGCAGGGCGACGACGAGCCGGGGGCGCTGGTCGATATTCACGTCAAACTCTACGAAGCCAAGGTCGACGTGTACGGCTCCAGCGGGGTGACGGATGGGAGGGGGGGATTCGGTTATGTCCTGTACATAGCCCCAGAGGATTGCGATCGGGCCAAGGCGGTTCTCGAGGAATGAGTTAAACTCCTTTCATCCGACCTTCACCGACACGGCCAGCCAGCCCCCCACCGCCAGGATGTGGGAGACCAGTCGCGGGTCCTCGGCCACGCGCTGGTTGTAGATCTGGATCCCCCGTCTTGTATCTCTTTCTTCCAGTACTTCGTGGGCATGGCCGTGTCCATTGGCATTGTCGGCAATGATCAGGCCCCCCAGCCGCACGTGTTCCAGGGCGAAGTCCAGGTAGCGGGGATAACTCTCTTTGTCGGCATCGATGAAGGCCAGGTCAAAGGGGCCTTTGGTAGCTACCTGAGGCAGGAGGTCCACGGCCGGGCCCAGGTGCACCTCGGCCCGGTCCGCTACTCCGGCGCGAGCGTAGTTCTGGCGCGCCAGTTCGGCATGCCTGGGCTCGATTTCCAGGGAGATGAGGCGGCCGTTTTCGGGCAGGGCCCGCGCCAGCCAGATCCCCGAGTACCCGGCCAGGGCCCCGAACTCGATGATCCGGCGCGCTCCGATCATTGTGGCCAGCAGGTGGAGGGTCTTGCCCGAGTCCGGGCTCACCGAAATCGGCGGCAGGCCCTGCTCCACGGCCTCGGGCATTACCCTCTTCAGGACTTCGTCTTCTTCTACGAAGAGGTTCAGGCGATAGGTCTCCAGATCGGGGTAAACTCGAGCCGTCATGTTGTTTCCTTTCTGGTAGACATCATTCCCCCGGAATTCCACCCTCAATAGGCACGTGCACCAGGACCGGCACCTGTTCATCCAGTCCCCGGCGCATCAAGTTCACCAGTTCGCTCTTATGCTCGGCGCGAGCGCCCAAGGCGCCCAAGCCCCGGGCCACCTCGGCGAAATCCACCGGTCCCAGGGTGCTGCTCATGGCCTCGCCGTAGCGCTGCAAATGCCCGCTCTCGGTGATGCCCCAGCTCTCGTCGTCCGCCACGATCATTACAAAGGGCAGCTTCTGGCGCGCCGCGCATTCCAGCTCCGCAATGGTAAAGGTTGCGGCCCCGTCCCCGGAGAGCAATACCACCGGCCGCCGGGGGAAACCGGCCCGCGCGGCCATGGCCCCGGGGATGCCGAAACCCACCACCCCGCTGGCCCCGCAGGTCAGGTAGTGGCCCGGATAGCGCCGGCGCGCCAGAGTCTGGTGGAACCACTGGCCGATATTGCCCCCGTCCACCACCACCACGGCCTCTGGACTCAGGACTTCTTCGAGGGCTTCCATGATGTCCAGGGCGTGCAGGCCCTTGTCCCGCTCCGCCTGATTGACCACCCAGGATTGAAAGGCGTCCCGCAGCTTGCAGGCCTCTGCCAGCCAGTCCTCGAAGCCGTCCACCTGGCGCTCGGTGCAGGCCTGGTGCAGCTGCTCCAGCACAACCGCCGGATCCGCCTGGATGTCCAGTTCCGTCAGCTTCTTCTCCGCCAGGCGTCCCGGGTCCACGTCCACCCGTATCACCCGGGCCTGCGCCTCCAGGGCCGGGGCCTGCAAATAGCCCAGGCGGTAGTCCGCTGCCGCGCCCAGTGATAAAACCAGATCCGCTTTCCGCAGCAGGGCAGGTCCGCCGCTGGCCGCGCCGATGACGCCCATGAATTCCGGCCTGCTGCCGGATATGGTTCCTCTATCCCAGATGGGTACCACCACCGGAACGGCATACGCTGCGACAAAGGCCGCCAGGGGACTGCCGGCGCCGGCGTAGTAGGCGCCGCTGCCCGCCACCAGCAAAGGCCGCCGGGCGCCGGCCAGCAGGTCCACGGCCCGGGCAACGTCCCTGGGGGCCGCGCCCATCCGTCCGGGCATGGGTGCCGGCCCGGACGGCAGCCCCACCTCCACTCCGACTTCCTGTATGTCCATTGGGAAGGTCAGGTGCACCGGACCGGGCCGCCCGCTCAGGGCCGCGGCAAAGGCCTGGTGCACGAACTCGGGGATGTGCTCGGGCACGTCCATGACCCGCGCGTACTTGCACATGGGCGCGGCCAGGCCCACCTGGTCGAAGTCCTGGAAGTGCCCCATGCCCGCGGTGCGCAGCGGGCCGGCCCCGGTCAGCAGGAGCATGGGCGCCCCATCGAAGTGGGCATTGACCACCCCGGTCATGGCATTGGCGTGGGCCACCCCGCTGCTCACCGCGCACACCCCCACCTGCTGGCTCAAGCGGCCCCAGCACTCGGCCATGTAGGCTGCGGTTTGCTCGTTGCGGACGTCGATCAGTCTTATGCCGGCGCGTCGGCAGGCCGCGTAGACCTCGTTGAGGCCGTGCCCGCACAGGGTGCCGATCCACTCCACCCCCTGGGCCCGCAAACTGCGGGCGAACAGGTCTGCTCCGTTCATGGGGTATCCTCCCTGCCCGTGGTGGTGCTCAAGGTACGCAATGCCCTACCACCCAACAAGTATCAGTACTTCACGGAATCGGCGGGTGGCCGTGCGGGGATTGAGGTCCAAATAGTTACGGGTATTTCGTGAAGTACTGATTATATTTAGACATTAGAAAAAGACGGAAAATCGCTCCCATGCTCACCCACGACCAACTCGCACACTTCAGGGAACAAGGCTATCTGGTCATCGGCCATGCCGTCCCCCCCGATCTTTTCGAATCCTTGCGCCAGGCCACGGCCCGGGTCACGGCCCGGACCCGCCAGGGCGACTGGCCCCACAACCGCGACGCCGGCGACGGGGATATCTGGGGCGTCAGCCACCTCCTCCACCCGGACCTGGGCGAAAGCATTTTCGCCCGCTACATGGCCGCACCCGAGGTGCTGGAGGTGGGCCGATCTGCTCGGGGTAGCCCCAGGCAGAAAAGCACGCCAACCTGCTGCATCGGGGGGTCTATCATCCCTCAGCGGACCTGCCTTTCACGCAATTTCCGCACCCGGCGGATCGCTCACAACACAGATCTCACTGCTAAAAAAAGGAAACTCTAGCCGTGAAAATCGATCGCCGCACAAGCCCGAAAAAACTCCTTCCCGCCATCCACCACTTCCTCGAACTCACGGCCCACAAGATCCTCGACCTGGACGCCGGGTGGGATCCCGGCCAGGGCACGCCGGTCTTCACCCGGGCCGGTCGCTACACCACCCAGGGCTGGACCGAGTGGACCCAGGGATTCCAGTACGGCTGTGCCATCCTCCAGTACGACATGACCGGAGAAGAGCGCTTTCTCGCCATCGGCCGCCGGCGCACCATCGCCCATATGGCTCCGCACCTTTCCCACGTCGGGGTCCACGACCACGGCTTCAACAACCTCTCCACCTACGGCAATTTGCGCCGCCTGGTGCTGGAAGGCCGCAT
The DNA here is from genome assembly GCA_965219385.1 of Candidatus Latescibacterota bacterium. GTDB lineage: Bacteria > Latescibacterota > UBA2968 > UBA8231 > UBA8231 > CBDCNM01. The sequence goes on from CBDCNM010000002.1 coordinate 2,203,385, forward strand.
CCCGTTCGACCAGAGCGAACTCGACCTGTACGAACTGGCCTTGAAGGTTTCGGGCGCGGTGCAGGCCGCGCGCTGGACTCCCACCGCCTACGGCAGCGGGTTCATTCACTCCTTCAACGGGCCGCACTCCCTGTTTGCCGACACCATGCGCTCCCTGCGCATCCTCGGCCTGGCCCACGAACTGGGGCACGTGCTCATGGGCGAAGGGGACCGGCCCATCAACCTGCTGGGCCGGTTGCTCGAACACGCCACCACCAGCGCGCGTTTCAATGTGTACTACGGCGAGGGCCGCGACGCCTTCGATGTGCCGGGCCGGGTGGCGCACGAATCCATCTTCAACGTCCACGACGGCCAGTACCGCTGCGCCAGTACCCAGCAGGGTTATTCCGCTTTCTCCACCTGGACCCGAGGCCTGTCCTGGGTCTTGAGCGGCTACGCCGAATTGCTGGAGTACATCGCGACCCGCAAAAACCGGGACCTGGAAGGCCTGGGCAAGAAGCGGTCGCTTATCGCAATGATGGAAAAGGCCGCCGTGGCCACCGCCGAGTTTCACCTCGAAAACAGCTTTGCCGATGGTATCCCCTTCTGGGACACCGGCGCGCCGGGCGTGGCCTCCTTCGGCCGCATCGCCCACACGCCCTCCGACCCTCACAACGATGTGGAGCCTCTGGACAGCTCGGCCGCGGCCATCTGCGGCCAGGGTTTTTTGCGTCTGGGCAACTACCTTCTTTCCAGAGGGGATGAAAAAAACGGCCGGCGCTACAAAGCCGCGGCCTGCACCATCGCCCACGCCCTCCTGCACGAGCCCTACCTCTCCACCGATAAAAAACACCAGGGCATCACCCTGCACGCCATCTACCACCGTCCCAATGGCTGGGATTGGGTGCCCAAAGGACGCAGGATCCCCTGCGGCGAGTCCTGTATGTGGGGCGACTACCACACCATGGAGCTGATTCACCTGATCAAACGCGAGGCCGAAGGCGGCCCTTACCCACTGTTCTTCAAATAGGAGTCGAGTCATGCAGGATGATCTCGCAACCCACCTGTGGATGCGCATCCTGGAAAGGACCCAGCACGCCCTTCGCTGCGGTGCCCTTCGGCCTCTTTCTACCCGGTCCGAATTCGTCGAAGAGGAAGGCATTCGCTTCCTGGTCCGCATCCTGACCGAGCGTTCGCCCGGGGACGAGGCCGGCGAGAAGCAAAAAGCAGAGAAGATCGCCACCGGCAAAGAGCCCAACCCCTTCCTGCCCTACGAGCAGGACCTCTTCGTTGCCGATGTCTCCGCCACCCATCTGTGCCTGCTGAACAAGTTCAATGTCGCCGACCACCACCTGCTGATCGTCACCCGCCACTACGAAGACCAGGAATCCGTCCTCACCCTGCAGGACTTCGAAGCCATGTGGACCTGTCTGGGCGAATTCGAGGGCCTGGCCTTCTACAACGCCGGCCGGACCGCCGGCGCCAGCCAGCCCCACAAACACCTGCAACTCGTGCCCCTGCCTTTTGCTTCTACAGGGCCGGCGATCCCCATCGTAGCGGCGCTCGAGACGGCCCGGTTTTCCGGCCCGGTTGGCACAGTGCCGAATCTGCCCTTTAAACACGCCGTGATCCGGCTGGATCCTCACTGGGCCCGGTCCCCGCTCGAAGCGGCCCGGGCCACCTTCGAATGCTACGACCTCATGCTAGAAGCAATGGGATTACACAGCGACACTGGAAGCGGTCCACCCGGTCCCTACAACCTCCTCGTCGCGCGGGAGTGGATGCTGCTGGTGCCGCGCTCCAGGAAAAAGTTCGCCTCCATCCCGATCAATGCCCTCGGCTTTGCCGGCGCCTTCCTGCTGCGCAGCCCGCAACAGATGCAGACTCTGAAAGCCCACGGCCCCCTGAACCTCCTCAGGGGAGTTGCCGTACCTTCTTCCCCAGCACCGCGATCTGATCGGCGTGGCGGATGGTGGTCGGGCGGTGGGCGATGACCACCATGTCCTACGATGCCATCCGCCGCAGCACGGTGTGCAGGATGCCCCCGTTCTTGTAGTAGTTGATTTCCACCGGGGTATCGATGCGGCAGAGAACCTGGAAGCGCTTTTCGCCGTTTTTCCCCCGGGTGACTACCTCCAGCTTCTGCCCGGGCCGCAGGCTATCGTCCAGCCCCTCGATGTCGAAGACCTCCTTGCCGCTCAGTCCCAGCCGCTCGCGGCCCTGGCCCTCCTCGAACTGTAGTGGCAGGATGCCCATGCCGATCAGGTTGGAGCGGTGAATCCGTTCGTAGCTTGCGGCGATTACGGCTTTCACTCCCTGGAGGAAGGGGCCCTTGGCGGCCCAGTCGCGGCTGGAGCCCGTGCCGTACTCCACGCCGGCCAGGATGATCAGCGGGGTACCCTCTTCCATGTAGCGTGCCGCCGCCTCGTACATGGTCATCCGTTCGCCGCTGGGCAGGTGGCAGGTGTAGCCGCCCTCGACCCCGGGCACCAGTTCGTTGCGGATGCGGATATTGGCCAAGGTGCCGCGCACCATCACCTCGTGGTTGCCGCGCCGCGCACCATAGCTGTTCCACTCGGAGCGCTCTACCCCGCGCTCCTCCAGGTAGGAGGCCGCTGGACTGCCCGAGGCGATGGAACCGGCCGGGGAAATGTGGTCCGTGGTGACGCTGTCCCCCACCTTGGCCAGGACCCGGGCCCCCTGGATCGGCGCGATCGGAGAGACCTGGTGGCTCAAGTCCTCGAAGAAGGTGGGCCGGCGGATATAGGTGCTCGCCTCGTCCCAGGTGTAGATTTCGCCCTCGGACACGCGGATGTCGTTCCAGGTCTCGTTGCCGCTGAACACGTTGGCGTACTCCTCCTCGAACATCTTGGGCTGCACCGAGCGGGCGATCTCGGCGCGGATCTCTTCCTGAGTCGGCCAGATATCGCGCAGGTACACCGGCTGTCCGTCTTTGTCCGTGCCGATACTTTCGCTCTCGAAGTCGATATCCGCTCGCCCGGCCAGGGCATAGGCCACCACCAGCGGTGGCGAGGCCAGGTAGTTGGCCCGGCTCAGGGGATGCACCCGGCCCTCGAAGTTGCGGTTGCCGCTGAGCACGCTGCACACCACCAGGTCGTTTTCGTCGATCGCCTTTTCGAGCGGTTCGGCCAGGGGACCGGAGTTGCCGATGCAGGTGGTGCACCCGTAGCCCACGGTGTGGAAGCCCAGGGCCTCCAGATCTTCGGTGACATTGGCCGCATTCAGGTAGCGCGTCACCACCCGCGAGCCGGGGGCCATACTGGTCTTTACGTAGGGGGGCACCTGGAGTCCTCTGGCAACCGCGTTGCGCGCCAGCAAGCCGGCGCCTAGCATCACCGCTGGATTGCTGGTGTTGGTACAGGAGGTGATGGCGGCGATGGCCACGGCCCCGTCGAACAACTTGGTGCTGCCGTTTTCCAGCTCCACCTGGACGTTCTCGCTCTTTTCTTTGTTGAAGGTTTCCTCCAGGGCGGTTTCAAAGGTGCGCTTCATGGCGCTTAAAGCCACCCGGTCCTGGGGCCTGGTGGGCCCGGCCAGACTGGGCTCCACCGCGGCCATGTCCAGTTCGAGGGTTTCGCTGAAGACCGGATCGGGGGTGTCTGGGGTGTAGAACATGCCCTGGGCTTCCATGTAGGCCCGGACGCGCTCGACCACGGCCGGCTTGCGGCCGGTCTGGCGCAGGTAGGACAGGGTCTCCTCGTCGACCGGGAACAAACCTGTGGTGGCCCCGTACTCCGGCGCCATGTTGGCGAGGGTGGCGCGATCGGCCAGGCTCAACTTGCTCAGGCCCGGCCCGCAGAATTCCACCAACTTGGCCACCACGCCGTGCTGGCGCAGCATCTGGGTGGCGGTCAGCACCAGGTCCGTGGCCGTGGTCCCCAAAGGCAACTCACCCTGGAGCCGGAAGCCCACCACGTGGGGCAGCAGCATGTAGATCGGCTGTCCCAGCATCACGGCCTCGGCCTCGATGCCGCCCACGCCCCAGCCCACCACGCCCAGGCCGTTGATCATGGTGGTGTGGCTGTCGGTGCCCACCAGGCTGTCCGGAAAGAAGACCTGGCCGCTCTCTGTGGCGGCGGATTGCACCACTGAGGCCAGGTACTCCAGGTTCACCTGGTGCACGATCCCGGTGGCCGGGGGCACCACGCGGAAGTTGTCGAAGGCCTCCTGGCCCCAGCGCAAGAATTCGTAGCGCTCCTTGTTGCGGGCGAACTCGCGCTCGGCGTTTAGCTCCAGAGCGCGGCGCACGCCGTAGTAGTCCACCTGCACCGAGTGGTCGATCACCAGGTCCACGGGGATTTGCGGGTTTACTTTTTTGGGATCGCCTCCCATGGCGGCCGTGGCATCGCGCATGGCCGCCAGATCCACCACTGCGGGCACTCCGGTGAAGTCCTGCATGACCACGCGCCCGGGCTTGAAGGGGATCTCTTCCCGCCCCGCTGTGTCCGGGCTCCAGCGGGCGATCCGCTCCACGTCCTCGCGGGTGATCTCAAAGCCATCGCACTGTCGCAGGGCCGCCTCGAGCAGCACCTTGATCGAAAAGGGCAGGCGACCGACCGGGGCGATGCTGTCTTCTTCGAGCTTTTGAATCCGGTAAATGGCGCCGGATTCACTGCCGGCTTGCAGGGTGGTCCGGGCGCCAAAAACATCGTCGCCATCTGCCATAGAACGACCTTTCGTCGATATTATAGTTTAAAGTCCAGAAGTATTTTAGACTTCTCTGGAAAGCATGTCAAGCTCTCTAACCGACAGACAAAATCAACCGCGATGGGTGGCGGGCCGCATGGTAGATCTGTAATGGTTCCTCGAATCAGCGAAGGTTTACCAACCCAGTGAAATTGCGTACAATCTTTGGGCCCTTGTGGCAATGTCCTCCAGGAGGAGAAGTGAAAAATCTACGCAATCTTCTAGATCTGCTCAAAAAGGAAAACCAGCTGGTGACCGTAGAGGCCCCGGTGGACCCGGAACTGGAGATCGCCGAAATCCATCGCCGCGTCATCGCCAGCGGCGGCCCCGCCCTGCTTTTTGCCAATGTCAAAGGCGCGGATTTCCCCTGCGCAACCAACCTCTTCGGCACCCCTGGGCGGGTGGACCTGGCCTTTGGCAAACGTCCGGAACACTTCATCCAGCAGCTGGTGCAGCTGGCTCAGGACCTCACTGCCCTGTCCCTGCGCAAGCTGTGGCAGCACCGCAATTTGGCCGCCGAGGGACTCAAGGTCGGCATGAAAACCACCGATCGGGGCCCCATCGTCGAGTGCCTGCAAGCGCCGCCCCGACTCACTCGCCTGCCCCTGCTCAAGACCTGGCCCGAGGACGGCGGCTGCTTCATCACCCTGCCCCTGGTCTACACCGAGCATCCGGATACCTACCACCACAACCTCGGCATGTACCGCATCCAGCGCTACGACGACCAGACCACCGGGGTGCACTGGCAGATCCAGAAAGGCGGCGGTTTTCACTACCATGTGGCCGAGCAACGCCAGGAGCCCCTGCCCTTGACCATCTTCGTGGGCGGCCCCCCGGCCCTGATCCTGGCGGCCATCGCCCCCCTGCCCGAGGGCCTGCCTGAGTTGCTCCTCGCTTCCCTGCTCCAGGGGGGCCGTTTGCAACGGGTGAAAAATCCGCGGGGCGGCCACCCCCTGATCGCCGAGGCCGAATTCGCCATCCAGGGGGTGGTGCCGCCCCATACCCACCGGCCCGAAGGTCCCTTTGGCGACCACTACGGCTACTACTCCCTGCAACACGACTACCCCATTTTGCAGGTCAGCCACCTCTTCCACCGCCGCGACGCCGTCTTCCCGGCCACGGTCGTGGGCAAGCCGCCGCAGGAGGACTTTTTCCTGGGCGACTACATCCAGCAGCTCATGGCGCCCCTGAGCCGGTTGGTCATGCCCTCGATCCAGGCCATCTGGAGCTACGGCGAGACCGGGTACCACTCCCTCTCGTGCATCGTGGTGCAGGAGCGCTACCCGCGCGAGGCCATGAAATTCGCCTTCCGCATCTTGGGCGAAGACGGCGGCCAGCTCAACCTGACCAAGTTCCTGGTGGTCATCGATCGACCCCTCGAACTGGCCGATTTCCGCCAGGTGCTGGAGCACGTCTTGGCGCGGGTCCAGTTTGAGACCGATCTCTTCATCATCGCCAACCTGGCCATGGATACCCTGGACTACACCGGCCCGGCGGTCAACCAGGGTAGCAAGGGCATCCTCGTCGGCGTGGGCGAGGCCAAACGGGACCTGCCGCGCGCTTTCACGGGCGAGTTGCCCGCGGGGGGGCTTGCCGCGGCGCCTTATTGCGCCGGCTGCCTGGCCCTGGCCGGGCCGAGCTATATCCGGGACCCCGACTACGCTCGCCAGCTGGCCCAGGACCCGGCCGTGGCCGACTGGCCGCTGATCTTCCTGGTGGACGATACCCGCATCGTCGAGAGAAACATCACCTTTTTGTGGAGCACCTTCACCCGCTTCGAACCGGCCGCCGACACCTATGCTGCCTCTACCTGGTTGCGCCGTCACCACCTGTGTTTTACGCCTCCTGTGGTCCTGGACTGTCGCAAAAAACCGGGGTACCCGGACGAGTTGATCGCCGACGAGGAGGTATCCGACAAGGTGACGCGGCGCTGGAGCGAGTACTTTCCCGCGGGGGGAGTGGAAGGGGTGGAAGATCGCCTCGGCTATACCGGTTTTGCCCTGAAAGACTAGAAAGGATATTCTCCATGGACGACACCCTCTCCTTTGCCAGCCTCCACGAACTGGCTGCGTTGCTGCGGGAAAGACATCTTTCCCCCGTGGAGCTGACCGAGCACTTCCTGGGGCGCATCGAGCGCTACAACCCCAAACTCAATGCCTATATTGCGGTGACCGCGGAGCGCGCCCTGGCCACGGCCGGCGCTGTTGAGACCGCCCTGGCCGGCGGGCATTACCTGGGGCCTCTGCACGGCATCCCGGTGGCCCTCAAGGACCTCATCGACATCGCCGGATTGCCCACCACCGGCGGGTCCGTCCTGCTCAGGGAAAACATAGCTGAAAACGACGCCACCGTGGCCGGCAAAATGGCCGAGGCCGGGACCGTGCTCCTGGGCAAGACCCACATGGTGGAGTTCGCCTTCGGGGGGGTGGGCATCAACCACCACTACGGCACCCCGTGGAACCCCTGGGACAGCCAGACCCGGCGCATCCCGGGCGGCTCCAGCAGCGGCTCGGCCGTGGCGGTGGCCGCGGGGCTGGCCCCGGCCGCCCTGGGCAGCGACACCGGGGGCTCGGTGCGCATCCCATCCTCCTTCTGTGGCCTGGTGGGTCTCAAACCCACCTATGGCCGCATCAGCAACCACGGGGTTTTGCCCCTGGACACTACCCTGGACTCGGTCGGGCCCATGACCCGTAGCGTGGGGGACGCGGCCCTGCTCTACCAGGTCCTGGCCGGGCCGGACCCGGCCGACCCCCAGACCTGGGACCAGCCCTGCGGCAATGTGCTGGAGGATCTCGAAGGGGATATCACCGGTATGCGGCTCTGCCTGCCCCAGGAGTACTTCTGGGACGAGGTGGACACCGAGGTCGAAGAGGCCGTGTGCGCCGGCGCTCAGGTTTTTGCCGAGCTCAATACCCACGTCGAAGAGATCTCCCTCGAGGGACTCGACGATCTGACGGACCTGCGGGCCCGCGGCAGCCTGGTGCCGGTGGAGACCTACCTCAACCTGAGGGACGACCTCGAAAACAACCTGGATAAGTTCGACCCGATCGTCTCGGCCCGGATGATGGACGGCAAGAGTTTTGCGGCCGTGGACTACCTGGAAATACAGCGGGGCTACGCCGACCTGCGGCGCCGGATCGCCCGCTCCCTGCACGCCGTGGACGCCCTCATCACCCCCACCACTCCCTTCGCGGCCCCACCCGTGGAGGAGGTGGACCGCGAAGATAGCTACTTCCCGATCAACGGGATGTGTCTGCGCAATACCACGGCCGTCAATCTCCTGGGGCTGTGCGCCGTTTCCCTGCCCTGCGGCTTCACCCGGGGGGGGCTGCCCATCGGCCTGCAGCTGGTCGGCCGCGCCTTTGACGAGGGCCGGCTCCTGCGCCTGGCCCGCGCCTACGAAGAGGCCACGGAATGGGGCCGAAAACAGCCGGAAATGGATGCTTTTGCCTGAGTTCCGGGGGGCTTGCCAAGATCAGCATCTGCCTCTATATTTTAATTTTTCCCACCTAAAAAAGAATCCAAGTGCTCCCATCGTCTAGCGGTCAGGACCCAGGGTTTTCAACCCTGTAACCGGAGTTCGACTCTCCGTGGGAGCACCAATAATTCAAGCCTATTTTTTGCATTGTCAGACGAGTAGAAAGGCCCTTGGAATGAGGGCCTTTTCTCTTTGTTGTGTCCTCCCACATCCGGCCAGACCCCACCAAGGCCGCTGATAGAGAACGGCAACCGCGAGTAGGACTGACCTGCGATTGCGAACCGACCCTGAACGACCGGCAGGTCTTTGGATTCTGCCGCAGGGGCTACCTGATGCTCGAGGCCGTGGTCGAGGACGAAATCAATCAGCGCGCGATGGCTTTCATCGCCGTGTATCCCTCGTCTAAACTCGCTTAATTACTCTATTGACTATTTTTGCTCAATAGAGTAATTTTGCCTATTATGGCCCCTTTCCAGCGCTCGCAGGTCAACACGCTCGGCCACCGGCTGGCCGAGGCGCCCCACCGGCTCATCGCCCTGTTCGGGCCGCGCCAAACCGGCAAGACCACCATCGTGCGCCAAGCACTGCGGCAGATTGACCTCGAAAGCCGCTACCTGGCCGTTGACGAACCCGACTCTTCCGTGCTCCGCGTCCCGTCCGCTGCGGCCGAGGCAACCTTCCTTGCGCCACAGGTGCGAGACGCGGAATGGTTGGTGCAAAACTGGGAAGAAGCCCGGCGCGAGGCGGAACGATCAGGCGGATTCGTGCTGGCGATCGACGAGATTCAGCAGATTCCCCAATGGTCGGAGACCGTCAAGGGCCTGTGGGACGCTGACCGCGCCAGAGATTGTCCCTTGCACGTGGTTATCCTGGGCTCGGCCCCGCTGCTCATGCAGTCGGGCTTGAGCGAGAGCCTCGCCGGCCGCTTTGAATCTATCCGCGTCACCCACTGGTCGTTCGCGGAAATGGCCGAGGCCTTCGGCTTCGACCTGCCGCAATACCTCTATTTCGGCGGCTACCCGGGCGCGGTGCGTTTCGTTCGAGACCCGGACCGGTGGCGCGACTATATCCTCGGCGCGCTCGTCGAGCCGAACATCGAGCGGGATCTCCTCGCCATGACCCGGGTGGACAAGCCGGCGCTGCTGAAGCGGCTCTTCGAATTGGGCGCCGCCTATTCCGGGCAGATCTTGTCCTACACCAAGATGCTGGGCCAACTCCAGGACGCCGGAAATACGACCACCCTGGCGCGCTACCTCGATTTGCTCGCGAGCGCCGGCCTGCTCGCCGGGGTGCCGAAGTATTCCAACCAACTGCAGAGGCGCAGGGCCTCAAGTCCCAAGCTCAATGTGCTCAACACGGCCCTGATGACGGCCGGTTCGGGGTATTCCTTCGCCGAGGCGCAGGCAGACCGCAGCTTCTGGGGGCGCATCGTCGAGAGCGCGGTCGGCGCGCACTTGTTCAACACCGCGACGCCGGACATTCATCTTCATTACTGGCGAGAAGGATCGCACGAGGTCAACTTCGTCCTGCAACGGGGGCCTCGGATCGTTGCCATCGAAGTGAAGAGCGGCGCACAGAGGATGTCCTTGGGAGGAATGGACGAGTTTGAGCGGCGCTTTAGGCCCCGTTGTTCGCTGCTTGTTGGGGAAGGCGGTATACCGCTCAACGAGTTTCTCACGGTGCCCGCCCATCACTGGTTCGAGGAAATATGAGCATGATCGTTCCCCGCACCTGCACCGAGATCTCGACAGGGGATGCGGATCAGCATCGGGAGAAGGAGCCCCGGCCTCTCGAAACGTTTCGGGATGCGCCAGCCTATGTGTTGCTCGGCGACCCTGGTGCCGGCAAGACGACCACTTTTGAGGCCGAGTGCAAGGCGCTTGGGGAGAATGCCTGTCTGATCACCGCCCGCGACTTTCTCGCCTTGGACATGGATAGCCATCCTGAATGGCGCGGTAAGACGCTCTTTATTGACGGACTCGATGAAATCCGCGTCAGCGCGTACGACGCACGCACGCCCTTCGACCAAATCCGCAGGCGTCTCGACTCGCTGGGCAAGCCGCGCTTTCGCCTCTCGTGCCGGGAAGCGGACTGGCTAGGAGCAAATGATCGGAGGCACTTGGAATCCGTTTCGCCGGACTCCCCAGTGAAGATCCTGCGGCTCAATCCCCTGACGGATTCGGATGTTGCCGGTATCCTGAATGCCCGACCGGACATCGGCGGTGCCCAGGCATTCATCGCCTCAGCTCAGGGGCGTTGACGGACTGCTTGCAAACCCGCAGACCCTCAAGATGCTGGGCGATGTCGTTGGCGGCGGCGGAGGGTGGCCTGATAGCCGCAAAGAGACCTTCGAGAGGGCTTGCGGTCAGATGGTTCGCGAGCACAACGAGGAACATCAAGCGGCGCAAGCGTCGAAAGGTTCACCTTCATCCGGCCAGCTTCTCGACGCCGCCGGACGCCTCTGCGCCGTTCAATTGATTGCGGGTGCCGCCGGGTACAGGTTGCACGGGCAGGCGGACGAAGAGTACCCTGCTTTGGACCAGGGCGACTATGCTCCCCCCGAAATGCTCCGGCCGGCACTCGCCACCAAGTTGTTCAAGGGCGCATCCAGTAACCACTTCGCCCCGGTTCACCGCCACATTGCCGAATTCCTCGGCGCCCGGCACCTCGCCCAAATCATCGGCGACGGGCTGCCCGCTCGGCGCGTAATCGCCCTGATTACGGGAGAGGACGGCACCGTGGTTACGGAGATGAGGGGCTTGTCCGCCTGGCTCGCGGCCCATTGCAAGGACGCCCGGGCGGACCTCATCGAACGCGATCCCATCGGCGTCGGGCTATACGGCGACATCGGCGGGTTCTCCACCGGCGAGAAACGGGCGCTCTTGGCATCCCTGAACCGCGAAGCGTCCCGGCTCGATTCCGTGTGGAGGACGGCCGCGGCCTTTAGCGCGCTTGCCACGCCCGACATGGAACCCGTGCTCAAGGAGATCTTGACTGATTCCAGTCGAGAAAAAGAGCATCAGTTGGTTGCCGATTTCGTACTGCGCGTTTTGACGGAAGGTGGCCCCCTGCCGAATCTTTCCGAGATTCTACTCGGAATCGTCTGCGATGACACGCGGTGGCCGCGCGTCAGTTATGCCGCCCTCGATGCCTTCATCCACAACTGCCCGGACAGCGAGGACAAAACGAGCAAGCTCAAAGCACTGCTGGCAGATATTCAAAAGGGGAGCGTCTCCGATCCCGACAACGAACTCCTCGGCACCTTGCTGACTCAGCTCTACCCCCAGGAACTGCCGCCATCGGAGGTGTGGGACGACCTTTCCGAGGCAGGGAACCCGGAATTCTTTGGAAGATACTGGCAGTTCTGGGATACCGAACTTCTCGCCAAGTCCTCGGACGAGCAGATAGGTGAACTCCTCGACCATCTGCAGCAGCGGTTTCCTGGCTTGCAGCCTGCTCTGGATGTCCGTGACTTGAACTCCCTTCCCTTCAAACTCTTAGCCCGCGGCCTGAAAGCGCACGGAGACCAACTGGACACGAAGCGTCTGTACGACTTGCTCGATGTGGGTTTCGCAGGGAATCAGGACGGATTCTCGGTCGGTGACGAAGAAGCCATTCAGGAGATACGTGTGTGGCTGGAGCAGTGTCCCGAGGTCCAGAAGGCCGTCGTCATGGAGGGACTAGAGCGGTGTCCCGAATCCGACGAATTCAGGGCGCACGCATCCAATGTCCGAAAGCGCCTGTACGGTGCTAGCCCGCCGCCTGACTTCGGTCTCTGGTGCCTGAAGCAGGCCGTCGCCATGGCGGACACCAAACCGCTAGTTGCCGAACACCTGCTTAGGTGGGCTGTCATGGCGCATACTGATCAAAGCGGCAACGAGGGCCTGTCCCTCAAAGTCCTGCGAGAATACACGCGGAAGAACGAGACGCTAAGTTCTAACTTGACTAGACTGCTTTCTCCTCCGCCCATCCCGCCCATTTCGCCGAGGCAACAGGAATTGCGAGAACGGGCGCGGATATTCACCGAAGAACGAAAGCAGCAAGAGGAGCAATGGCTTGAATATGTCCGCTCCAATGAAGCCGCGCTGCGCGAGAACCGAGCCGCCCCTTACTTGCTTCACCAGATGGTCTATAAGCACTTCAGGCGCTTCTTCAATCGCAGCGGCGATGCCGGATTGAAGGCCATCGAGGAGGAACTCCGAGGCGACCGTGGTTTGATCGATGCCACGCTTCAGGGCCTTCGCGGTGCGATTGACCGGGAGGACGTTCCGGACGTCAATGAGATTCTCGGCCTCCGAGAAAGAGGCCGCATGCACCGTCTCGGCTTGCCGTTCCTGGCGGGCTTGGAGGAAGTCGAAAGAACAGCATCGGAAGACCCATCTCGATGGGACGACAGCCGGATTCGCAAGGCGATTGCATTCTATTACTGTATGGCCCTCTTGAATTATCAGCCCCAATGGTATCGACGACTTCTTGCGGCGCGTCCTGAGATCGTCGCCGAGGTGCAGGTGCAATTCGCCGTTTCTGGGTTCCGAAGCGGTCGCGAGCACATTCACAAGCTCTGGGAACTCGCGCACGGCCCGGACCACGCTCAAGTCGCTCGGTACGCGAGCCTGCCCTTGCTTCGCGCCTTTCCGACTCGTTGCAAGCTGAAGCAGATCCAATCACTGGATTATCTGCTCTGGGCCGCACTGCAATATGCCGACAGGGCACCGCTTCAGGAACTGATCGAAACGAAGCTCTCTCGGACGAGCATGAACGACGCCCAGCGCGTGCATTGGTTGGCGGCGGGCGTCATCGTTGCGCCAGGGGCGTACAATGGTTTCCTGAGAGACTTCGCAGAGGGGCGAGAAGGCCGAATTCGGCATCTAACGGAGTTCTTTGAAAATTGCGTACGGTTAGGGGTCTCGTCCGATGAGTTGGGGGTTAGGGTCTTGGAACCCCTCATCCGTCTTGTTGGAAGTTACGCCGGACCCGATCAGCGATGGAGTGATAAACCGGAACCCGTTGGCGTTGAAATGAACGCCTCTGAACTTGTCCATAAGCTGATTCAGAACCTCGCCACTTCTCCTACTAAGGACGCGAGCGACGTTCTGGATAGCCTTTGTTCCGATCCGGCGCTATCCCGCTGGCGCGACGTACTATCGCAGGCGCAAGATGCCCAACGAGTGACTTGGCGCGACGCCAGCTATCGCCACCCCAATATCGAGCAGGTCTGCCAGGCACTGAATGGCGGTACGCCCGCCAACCCCGGCGACCTCGCGGCCCTCGTGATGGACCGGCTGCTCGAGCTTGCCGACCAAATACGACGCGGCAATACCGACGACTGGCGCCAGTACTGGAATCTCGACTCGCACGGCAGACTCGAGGAACCGCGACCCGAGGAACCGTGCCGGGATGCGCTGCTTTCGGATCTGCGACAACGCCTCCCGCAAGGAGTCGATGCCCAACCCGAGGGACAGTACGCCAACGACAAGCGAGCCGACATACGGGTTTCATACGGGGATTTTCAGGTGCCGGTGGAAATCAAGAGGAACAAGCATCCTGATCTCTGGAGCGCGTTGCGAAACCAGCTAATCGCTCAGTACACGAGCGACCCAGACACGGACGGGTACGGGATTTACCTGGTGTTCTGGTTCGGCAAAGACCTCACCCAGCCCCCGCCCTCCGGTGCTCGCCCGGCTGACGCCGAAGGGCTGAAAGAACGACTGGAAGCGACGCTGGCGCCCGACAAAGCGCGCAAGATCTCGGTCTGTGTAATCGACGTAAGTCGAAATGCCGAGCAACAAAGCAGATCGCCGGTGAAGTCTTGAATAAGGCAATGTCCTCTTGGACCACGGAGAGTAACTGATATGCCCGGCCAATTGTTCACCCACTACTTCCTCACCGACGGCATACGCGAGACGCCGGAGTGGCAAGCGTCTGTGGCCCAACCGGAGGTATTTGCCGCATTCAGGGAGGGTGCTGCCCGACATCACGACGCCCTCAGCCGTTCCCAAGACCCCAACGAAGCCCGCACGGAGGAAGAACTGATTCGTCCGGTTCTGGAGCTATTGGGATGGACCGAGTACGTACCTCAGCCAAGCGCAGCCGGCCATGAGGATATTCCCGATCATCTACTGTTCGCCGATGCTGAATCCAAGGCGCGTGCCACCGAACGCAACCCCGGGAATCCCTTCCAGCACGCGGCGGTGGTCGAGGAGAGCAAGCGCTTTGGGCTTGCGCTCGACAGCCGGGACCAGAGTGACCGGGCGCAGCGCGGCACGCCGCACGGCCAAATCCTCGGGTACCTCTCCACGGCTGAGATCAAGTCGGAGGGCCGCATGCGCTGGGGCATCCTCACCAATGGCGGCGTCTGGCGGCTCTACGACTACCGCGCCCGGCCCCGCGCCAGCGGCTATTTCGAGACTGACTTGGCTGAAGTACTCAAGGCCGATGACGAACATGGTCTCCGCGTTTTTCATCTACTGTTCCGCCGTGAGTCCTTCACACTCCGGGACGGGGCCACGACCACCTTCCTCGAAGCGGCGCTGGCCGAGGGCCGCCGCTATGAGGAAGAGGTCGCGCAGGACCTTTCGGGGGTGGTGTTCGAGCGCGTCTTCCCCAGCCTCGTCAATGCGCTTGCCAAGGAATCGGGCGAGGACCTCGCCGAGAGCCGGGATGCGGCGCTGATCTTCCTCTATCGCCTGCTCTTCGTGCTCTACGCTGAGGACCGGGGCCTGCTGCCGGTCAATGACGCGCGTTACGACGACTATGGTTTGCGCAAACCTGTCCGCGACGACATTGAGCACAGGATGGCGGAGGGGGATACCTACTCGGCCATTGCCACCAACTATTACGACCACCTGACGACATTGTTCAAGCTCATTGACCAGGGCGACCCGTCCATTGGCCTGCCGCCCTACAACGGGGGGCTATTCGCGTCGGAAGCCGCTCCATTGCTGGAAGCGGTCCGCCTATCCGACGCGAACATCGCGCCCATCATCTACGACCTGAGCCACACCGGGGATCCGCAGGGGAAGCGCCGCTTTGTCAACTACCGCGACATGTCGGTGCAGCAGCTTGGCTCGATCTACGAGCGGCTGCTGGAGCGCGAGCCGGTGCGCGGCGACGATGGCAAGATCGTCATCCGCCCCAATCCCTATGCCCGCAAGGACAGCGGCAGTTTCTATACCTCTCAGGAACTCGTCGATCTGATTGTCGAGCGGACCTTGAAGCCGCTGGCCGAAGAGCGTCTCAACGCCTTTAAGGACAAGGCCGCGGCGCTCAAAAGCGACCGCCGGCCAAAGCGGGAACGACGGGCTGAGCTTGAGCAACTCGACCCGGCGGAGGCGGTCCTGGACCTGAAGGTCCTGGACCCGGCCATGGGCAGCGGGCACTTCCTGGTCACCGCGGTGGACTTCCTGTCGGACTACATCGCCGAGTTGATCGAGTACGCGCCCGCCGCGGTCCCGGAGTGGCTCAATGGCGGGTACGTGTCGCCCCTCGTGAAACGTGTGGCGACGATTCGGGCCGACATTCGCAAACGGGCCAACGAATCGAACTGGGTCCTGGACGAGGCCCAGCTTACCGACCAGGCCATCATCCGCCGCATGGTGCTCAAGCGCTGCATCTACGGGGTGGACAAGAACCGTCTGACGGTCGAGCTGGCCAAGGTGTCGCTGTGGCTGCACAGCTTTACCGTGGGCGCGCCGTTGTCCTTCCTCGACCACCACCTGCGTTGCGGCGACTCGCTGGTCGGCCTGCGGGTGTCACAGGCGGTGCAGGACTTGGCCCAATGGATCGAACTGTTTACCGTCAGCGCCATTGCCGGGGCGGAGATGGCCACTGACGGGATGCAGCGCATTGAGGAGATGTCCGACGCCGACGTGGCCGAGGTGCAGGCGTCGGCGGCGCTGTTTCACGGGGTGGAGCAGACCACGGCGGACCTCCGCGGTCTGCTCGACTTCCTCTGCGGCTATCGCTGGCTGACCGCGGGAATGAAGAAGAAAGAACGCGACACATTCGAGGAGCCGCTGGTCATGGCGCTCGGCTGGCATACGGCGACGGCTTACGAGCTTTTGGCGCGAGGCCCGGAGGAGATGGGCGACGCTCCGCCCGATTCCGGCGCCACCAAAACCTGGTCGCGGTTTGCCGAGCTGTGGCGCGAGGCCCGCACCCTCGCCGACCAGGAGGGCTTCCTGCACTGGGAGGTGGCCTTTCCGGGGGTGTGGCGCTATTGGCAGAATATCCGCCCGCAAGGCGGCTTCGACGCGGTCATTGGCAATCCGCCGTGGGACCGCATCAAGCTGCAGGAGGTGGAGTGGTTTGCCACTCGCGCCCCCGAACTCGCGCTGGCGCCGACCGCGGCGAAGCGGCGAAAAGGCATTCAGCGGCTGCGCGACCAAGGCGCCCCCCTTGCGGCCGAGTTCGATGCAGCCAAGGCGCAGTCCGAGAGTCTGAGTCAAATGATGCGCTCCGGTGGTGACTACCCTTTGCTCAGCGGCGGCGACATCAACCTCTACTCGCTGTTTGTGGAAAGGGCCATGAGCCTGATTAAGCCGGATGGCTTTGTCGGCCTGCTGACGCCGTCGGGCATTTACGCCGACAAGACCGCGGCCCGCTTCTTCAAGTCCGTTTCGACCAAAGGCCGGGTAGGCGGCCTGTTGGATTTTGAGAACCGTCGCCTCGGAACCGATCTGCCGCCTTTCTTCCCGGATGTGGACTCCCGCTTCAAATTCTGCGCCCTCATCTTGGGTGGCGAGGAGCGTCGGTTCGACCAGACCGAATGCGCCTTCTTCCTGCACGACACGGAAACGATCCATGACGAGGACCGTTGCTTTCCATTGACGCCGGACGACTTTGCCCGCGTAAACCCCAACACCGGCACCGCGCCCGTCTTCCGCACCCGGCGGGACGCCGAGATCACTCGCCGCATCTACGAGCGGCATCCGGTGCTGGTGGATCGCTCCGGGGGCGGGGAATGCAAGGTATGGCCGGTGAAGTACGTGCGCATGTTCGACATGGCCAACGACTCCCACCTCTTCCACACTGCCGAGCAACTCGAAGCCGAAGGTTTCTACCCGGTCGAGGGTAATCGCTGGAAACGGAGCGAGGATCTGTATTTGCCGTTGTACGAGGGCAAGATGGTGCAAGCGTTCGACCATCGTGCCGCTAGCGTCGTGGTCAACCCAGAAAACCTGAATCGTCCGGCCCAACCCCGCGAAGCTACGCTTGAAGAACACGAAGCTCCGGACTGGTTACCTGATCCTCAGTTTTGGGTGAGCACAGACGCAGCCGAATGGCCTGAAGGCTTGGGGTGGGCCGTAGCCTTCAAGGATGTAACTGCACCGACGAATGTTCGGACTATGATCGCATCGGTGGTCCCGCGATCAGGGTTCGGTAATACGCTGCCACTCCTGATGCCTGATGCAGCTAAGATAGTCACTTATCGAGAAAACGCATGGCTTTTGGCTGCGTGCCTCAATTCTTTTGCTCTCGACTTTATAGGCCGACAGAAAGTTCAAGGACAACATCTCAATTGGTTCGTGGTTGAACAGCTTCCTGTGCTGAAGGCTGACGACTACGACCGCCCATTCGGCGCGACGACCGCCCGCGATCTCGTCCGCGACCACGTGCTCCGCCTCACCTACACCGCCCACGACATGGCGTCCTTCGCCCGCGACCTCGGCTACCACGGCCCGCCCTTCGTCTGGAACGAAGAGGAACGCCGCCATCTGCGCGCCCGCCTTGACGCGCTCTACTTCCACCTCTACGGCCTGTCGCGGGAAGACGCGAGCTACGTGCTCGACACCTTCCCGATTGTTCGGCGGGACGATGAGAAGGCGTTCGGCGGCTACCGCACCCGCGATATGACGCTGGCCTACATGAACGCGCTGGCCGCCGGGGATACGGAGACGAGGGTGGCGGTGTAGATTGGTGAAGTGCGGCGACAACGGCGGCGCTTGACAGGACGCTAAAGCAGCTTCAACACAAGAATCTGTTATTCGAGCCTCATCAGACCATTCTGATCTTTCACCGCACCGGGCGTACCTCCTTGACAAAATATAACAAGTTTGTTATATTGCCAAAATGGAATGGGAGATTGCATACCACGGCGAAAGAGTGCAACAAGACCTCTTGCGTTTCCCGCAGGGGCTTCAGGTGCGATATGACCATCTAACTTCAATGATGGAAGAATTTGGCCCCAATCTCGGGATGCCACACACGCGAGCGCTAGGTAACGGTTTGTTTGTGCTTAGGCTGAAAGCCAAAGAAGGTATCGCTCGCGTGTTCTTCTGCACGATTACTTCGCCTGCTCCATCCACAGGCTCAGAGCGCCGGATCAACACAGGCGTCAACAGAAAAATTGTGATGCTCCACTGCTTCGTGAAGAAGTCTCAAAAGACGCCCAAGAAAGAACTTGACACCGCAAGAAAAAGACTGTCAGAATTCAAGGACTCTCAAAATTAGGAGGAGATAAAAAGATGATGAGGCACAAAGAATTGATCGCAAAAATGCGGTCGCAACCTAAATACAAAGAAAAGTATGATGAAGCAGCACCCGAGTTTGAATTGCTGCGCAAGATGCTTGAAGCGCGAAAACGCGCTGGCCTGACTCAAGAGCAGGTAGCTGAGAAGATGGGCACGAAGGCAACGGCGATTACCCGCTTAGAGTCTGCTAGCAGCGCACACTCTCCCAAAGTAGAAACACTGCGAAAATACGCTGAGGCTGTAGGATGTCGGCTCAACATTGAGTTGATCCCTGATTGACCTGTCTGCCACAGCACAGGCAGGGCGTCACCTGCACTCACCGCCCGGCAATCGTCTCGAGGCTTTGCGGGCGGACCGCCGAGGTCAATACAGTATTCGCGTCAACGACCAATGGCGCATCTGCTTCCTCTGGCGCGATGGGAAAGCTCGACTATCCGCCGCCATCTGCGCGCCCGCCTCGACGCCCTCTACTTCCACCTCTACGGCCTGACCCGGAAAGACGCGGAGTACGTGCTCGACACCTTCCTGATCGTCCGCCGGGAAGACGGGGCCGCATTCAGCCACTACCACACCCACGATATGACGCTGGCCTACATGAACGCCCTGGCGGCGCTTGACAGGATGCGGGTGACACGATACAATACTTTAGGCATGACAGGCCCCCTGGACGAGGCGGCATCCATTCAACGGCTTCACTGAAGAGTGAGCACGGATTCCTGCAAAAATGCCTATAATTACACATACTACATGGAGTTCGTAGCATGGATAATGGAGTTCGTAGCATGGATATCGGATTTATATGGGACGAAGACAAATACCAAGAAGTCCAAAAGAATCATCAAGTCCAGTTTTATGAGGCAGTTTCCGCATTTTATGATCCGGATGGATACGAAGTCTCGGATCCAGCAGAGCATGAAGACCGGTGGATGTGGATAGGGGCAACCGCCGGTGGTCGGGTATTAGCCCTGGTCTACTCCGAAGAAGATTTACCGCTCTATCGTTTTATCACCGTATTTGATGTAGAAGGGAGATTGCTCGATGAATACTACAGCAGAGATAGAATTTGATTATCAAACTCATATGAATAAAAACACACGAGATCCAGTCGAAATTCATCGTGGACCAAAAGCGCGTGAAAAACGACGCGAGGCCGCCAAAGCACGGATTTCCCAAAACGACCAGTTAAGCAGAGTTTTGGAAAAAATCCAAGAGATAGCGGAAAAATCGGCCGACGGCGGCTACATCTATCGCGGAGAACCTGAGCACTATGAGAAAGTGTCTTCAAGTCTTTATCGCGAACACTCGGAAATTGATGCAGAGCATTTTGATATTGAGGTTGTCCAGAAAGAAATTCTGGAAGCAGCCAAAAGATACACTAGCGAAACTGATGACTTTGAAATACTGACCGAACTCCAACACTATGGTGGTGCAACCAACCTGATAGACTTCACTAGCGATTTCCATATCGCTCTTTTCTTTGCCTGCGATGGCTCTGACTTCCTGGACAAAGATGGCAGGGTCATCTTGTTGCAAAAAAACGAGCAACTAAAAAAACAGGTTAGATCCCCTCAGAATCCAAGAAACCGCGTCATTGTCCAGAAGAGCATATTCGTGCGACCGCCCGAGGGTTTTATTAAACTTGACCATGTAATCAACATTCCAAAAGATCTTAAACTTCCCATGCTAAACCACTTGCGAAAGTACCACAGCATATCTACGGAGACTATCTACAACGACCTCCATGGCTTTATCAGATACCAGAGTGTTCATCAAAGTGCCTATGCGGAGTTTTACGCCGGTCTTACTTGCCAAAATAAAGAGGACTACCCCAAAGCCATCAAACATTACGACAAAGCCATTGAACTCAATCCGCAAATGGTCCAGGCTTATAACAATCGTGGCAATGCTTACAGTAGCGGAGGCGAGGTTGACCGTCCCATTGCAGACTATAACAAGGCCATAGACATAGACTCGGAGTTTGCCTTAGCCTATTTCAATCGCGGCAATTTTTACAGCGACAAAGGCGCGTATGACCGTGCTATCGAAGACTACAGCAAGGCCATAGAACTGAACCCAAAGTTTGCCGAGGCCTATTATAACAATCGCGGCAATGCTTACGTCCACAAAGGTGCGTATGATCGTGCTATCGAAGACTGCAACAAGGCGATAGACCTAAACCCAAAGTTTGCCATGGCCTACTGCAATCGCGGCCATGCTTACGTTGGAAAAGGCAATCTTAACCATGCCATCGCAGACTACGACAAAGCGATAGGACTGAACCCGGATGACGCCGAAGTCTATACCAACCGTGGTATGTGTTGGCTGCACTTGCAAAATTGGCAAGTAGCCAAATCCGACCTGACAGTTGCCAAGAGCATGGGCACAGATATTATCGCGACGTTTCGTAATACCTACAGAAACGATGAGGAATTTGAGCAGAGAAATGGTGTTCAGTTGCCGGAAGACATCGCAGCCATGCTGATGCCATAGCAGGCATTTTCATGTCCTGGGGAGCGACGATTTCGCCGGTGGCTTCATTAACGCCCACATGCCGTTTGCGCCAGGTTCATCCACTGAAGTGCCTCAAAGCCCTTGACGCATTTCGGAATCCGGCGGTACATTACCGTTATTGCAAAAATCACACCCTCGAAAGAAGGTACTAACGCTATGTCCCAAGAACGACTCGACAACCGCCTGCATCTTCCAGACCTGTCGATAGAGGGGTTTCGGGGGATCGCGGAGCTTTCCATTGCGCGGTTGGGCCGCGTGACGCTGCTGGCGGGAAAGAATAGTGTCGGCAAGACGACCGTTTTAGATGCCGTCCGAGTCTATGCGGCGCGCAGTCGCCCTTCCGTTCTGTCCGAGCTGCTGGAGAGCCGCCAAGAGGTCTCTGTCGCTACCGGCGATGGCAAAAGAATATTTGTAGCCGATTTTGCGGCTCTATTCCACGGACGGGATGTGTCGAGGCTTGCCTGCATCTCAATCGGTCCCAAAAGCGGCACAGACCAACTCAGGATCGAGGAGGCCTCTTTGAGCGAGATGCAGTCTGGCTATGTTGTAGACGGCTATCAGGCATTCAAAGTCGTGTTTCAAGACACTGAACAGGCACTCCCATGGTTGCTCCCCATCCCAGGATCGGCTGCGGCCAGACCCGTAGAACGTTATAGCGATAGCGCATATCGATATATAGAGGCTTTATTTAACGAAGCCAAATCGCCATCCCCAATAGGATATGAGTCTTTGGGGCCGGGCCTGTTGAGCAACCAAGAATTCGCACGTTCTTGGGAAGCTATCGCGCTGACGGATGATGAGGACCGAGCAGTGCAGGCACTGAGACTGATCTTCGGCAGCGACTTGGATCGCGTGGCGGTGCTCGGCGACAACCAAGGACTACCTCGGCGGGTAGTCGTAAAGCTCCGGGGTCAAGCCCGTCCAGTCCCTTTGAAAAGTCTGGGCGACGGGGCACTGCACCTGTCCGGCACCGCCTTGGCACTGGCCAATAGCCGGGACGGTTTTCTGCTCATTGACGAGGCGGAAAACGGCATTCACCATTCCTTGCAGCGCGATTTCTGGCGCATGGTCCTGCAGGCAGCGCACGCAAACAACGTGCAGGTCCTAGCAACGACGCACAGCTTTGATTGTGTGAGCGGCTTCGCACAAGCGCTGGCCGAGTGCGAGGGGATCGAAGGGGTGCTCGTGCGCCTTGAACGAAAGGATGAGGAGACGTGGGCGGTCGAGTATTCAGAGCGCAACCTCAAGGCCGCTGCCGAACAACGTATTGAGGTGAGGTAGGTGGATGGATAATAATGGCCGCGTTCTTCTCGTTGAAGGGCCAAACGACAAGCATGTCGTCCGGCATCTCTGTAATCTCCATCAAGAGATGCCAGAATTCTGCATTCTGGATAAGGGCAACGTCGATAAGGTTCTTGATTCCATTGGACCGGAAGTCAGAGTTTCCGGCCGCAAAGCTGTCGGCATCCTCGTGGACGCGAACAACTGCTTGGATAATCGCTGGAAGGCCGTAGCCAACAGACTTCGAGAGGTGCATATTGAGGTGCCTTGTCGCCCTGAACCAACCGGTACCCTCATAGACGGCACCACCCGCACCCCTCGCGTCGGCATCTGGTTGATGCCCGACAATGAGTCGTCCGGCGAACTCGAAAATTTCGTCGCGAAAATGATCCCCGACGACGATCCGGTATGGCCGCGGTCCGAGCGCTACATTGATGGCATTCCAGAGGCGGACCGCAAGTTTACCGGGAAAAAGATACTGCGAGCCAAGATCCACGCCTGGCTGGCGACGAGAGAGGACCCCAGGCAAATGGGTCTCGCCATTGGCGTGCAGGATTTGTACGTAGATGGAACACTCAGCACAACATTCGCAGATTGGCTACGGCAACTGTTCAAGTGATCAGAATTTTCGCAATATTGATGAGCGACGGACTGGATCATTTGCCGCGAATAGGGGATGGGCATAGGAGATCGCTGTGTTGGAGAGGACCCTTACGTCCGAGGCTCGGATCATAAGCTCGGCCTTGAGGTGGTCCTGCTGGAAGCGGGATCCTGCCTGATGAGCCGGCAACTCAATGCGGACGCGACGGCGTTGCTCGACACGCGGGTCTGCGAGACGGGCATGCGCACGATCGTTGGCGTCCGTGCTCGCCGGATCGAGACCCGAGACGACCAACCTGATGAACCTGAAGAGGCCAACGATGAAGGTTGTAACCCATGAGTAGACGACGCTTGCAGATAACATTGCAGCCTGACGTGTTGAGGTGGGCGCGGGAGCGGGCAGGCATTGACACCGAGCAACTGGCGTGCAAGATGCAAGTGAAGCCGGAGAGTGTGTTGGCGTGGGAACGCGATGGCAAGATCAGTATTGCCCAGGTAGACAAACTTGCCCAACGCACGCATACCGCTCTGGGCTTTCTATACTTGACAGAGCCGCCCGAAGACCACTTGCCAATACCCGATTTTCGTACCCGAGACGATGCCCCGCCGCCGAGTTCCGATCTGCTTGAGACCGTTTACCTTATGCAGCGTCGTCAAGCTTGGATGCGCGACGAGTTAATCGGAGAGGAAGCTGCGCCGCTGAACTTCATTGGAGGCTACGGGCTAAATGACAATCCCCTGCAAGTCGCCCGCGCGATACGCGATGCACTCCAACTTGCTGACGACTGGGCGGCCCCTATGCCCACTTGGTCGGATGCGCTCGGGCATTTGCGAGATAAAGCCGAGGCTGCCGGTGTGCTGGTGGTTTTCAATGGCGTCGTGGGAAACAACACAAGCCGCACACTCAATCCGGATGAATTTCAGGGCTTCGCTCTCGTGGACGCACATGCCCCGCTGGTCTTTGTGAATAATGCCGACTTCAAGGCCGCCCAGATGTTTACCTTGGCCCACGAACTGGCGCACCTTTTTGTTGGAGAGACCGGCGTCTCCAGTTTTAAAGACCTACAGTCCGCGTCCAATGACACAGAGCAATTTTGCGACCAGGCAGCGGCGGAGTTCTTGGTGCCGGAGGTCAAGTTGCGCGCTTTCTGGCCTACAGCTACGCGGACAAGTGACCCTTATCGGTCTGTTGCGCGCCAGTTCAAGGTAAGTTCTCTTGTAGCCGTGCGCCGCGTACTCGACCTCGACTTGATTGACTTGGAGTCCTTCTTCAGGTTCTATAGAGAATATAAGGACAAAGAATGGCACAGCAGTCGGCAGGGCGAAGCAAGTGGCGGAAATTTCTGGAACACTCAGAAATGGCGCATTGGCCTCCGCTTTGGCACTGCAATCGTCCGTGCGGTCAGGGAAGGCCGTCTGCTCTATCGCGAGGCGTACAATCTCACCGGTCTGAAGGGAGAAACCTTTGAAAACATGCCGGAAAAGATGGGGATACCGCTGTGATGAACCGGGATCGCTCCTTGTTCGTGCTGGATACGAATGTTTTTATAGAGGCGCATCGCCGCTACTACGCGCAAGATATATGCCCGGGATTCTGGGAATGTCTGACGCATTATTGCAGCGAGGGGCAGGTGTTGAGCATTGATCGCGTTCGTGACGAAATGCTCATCAGCCCAGATCAACTATCTGAGTGGGTGAATCAGGCACCGGACGATCTATTTGTATCATCAGCGGAACAATCGGTTGTAAATGCTTTCATGGAAATGATGGGCTGGGTGCAAGGGAATGGGCAGTTCCGGTCTGAAGCAAAAGAGAAGTTCGCAAGCGTAGCTGATGGGTGGCTCGCGGCCTACGCCAGAGTTCACAACGCGGTTGTAGTTACTCACGAGGTATTTAACCCGAACGCGAAGAAAAAGGTACACCTGCCAAATGTATGTAGGCAGTTCGATGTTGATTACCGAGACACCTTTGAGATGCTGCGCGAGCTTGAGGTTTGTTTTCACTGGAGGCGCTCCCCATGACCACCGACACCAGCGAAAGGAGCCTTGAGTGTTTCATCCACGCGGATTGCATCTCTGGTGAGCGCGGCGTCCGTTGGCCGCGGCGCGTCTGCCCGATGAATCCGGTGCACCGGAGCCAATTGACGAGACGAACTGGACAACTTGCCGCGGATAGGGGATGGGCATAGGAGATCGCTGTGTTGGAGAGGACCCTTACGTCCGAGGCTCGGATCATAAGCTCGGCCCCAATTGCTCGGCCTGGAGAACGAGGCAGGCTCCCGGCACCCGAGCGGCGCCAACGGCTGGTGGTGGCGGGATTCGGCATGGTAGCGTACAAGCTCGTCGAGCGCCTGTCTGCTCTGGAAGCACTGGGACGCTACGCCGTCACCCTCATTGGCGAGGAGCCCTACCTGGCGTACGACCGAGTCCGTCTCACCGGGTGGCTCGACCACCGCGACTCGCAACGGCTTGCCTTGGGGCGGCCAGGCTGGAGCGAGGCGCTGGATATCCGCGTCATCACCGGCAATCCGGTGGCCTCCATCGACCGTGAAAACCACTCTGGGCGGCTTACTACTTCTGATGCCATGCGCCCCAGGTACTTCGCTCTCGTCTGGCTCATCGCGACTCTTGGCCTTGCCGGGTACCTGGCGTTCAACATCACCGGTGAAGACCGGAGCGCGTTCTTGCCCGGCACGACGACGGACGGCCACTAATGTCCGGGAACGCCGGGCGCTCTCCTCGAAGTACCAGGACGATTTGAATCTACTTGAGCAGGAGCATGCGCCGCGTACGGGTGAGCCCACGGGTTTGCAACCGGTACACATAAACCCCGCTGCTCACCCTCATCCCGCGTTCATCGCGGCCGTTCCAGACCACGTGGTGGACCCCGGCCGGTAGTTCCTGGGCCACGAGGGTGCGCAGACGCTGGCCCGGCACGGTGAAAATTTCCAGGCGCACGAAAGCAGGGTAGGGCAGGTCAAAGCGGATGGTGGTCTCCGGGTTGAAAGGATTGGGACGATTGGAGTACAACGCCAGCCTGGTCGGCACGACGCCGGGTAGGTCGGTCCCTTCGCTGCGGCCCAGGATGCGGCCGTCGTTGAAGCGGGCGCGCTCGAGCCGCACCGCCGCGGTCGTTCCCGTCGTTTCCGGGGGATAGATGCGCAGCAATTCACCCGGCCCCGAAACCGGTGTGGCCCCGGCCAGCACAA
This sequence comes from Candidatus Latescibacterota bacterium, assembly GCA_965219385.1. Taxonomy (GTDB): domain Bacteria; phylum Latescibacterota; class UBA2968; order UBA8231; family UBA8231; genus CBDCNM01. The sequence goes on from CBDCNM010000002.1 coordinate 2,229,621, forward strand.
TCCGCAACTCGTCCCTGTCGGAGCGCCAGGCATAGAGGAAGTGGTCCAGCCCGGCCCCCGGTTCCACCCGGCCGGAAAGGCCCCTCAGCGCCAGTTCCCCGGAGACGATGGCTTGGCGCTCCCCGGCCCACACCGACACGTAGTCGTCGTGCATCCGCAACGCCAGCAGGCATTCTCTTGCCCTGCGTCTGGGGGCCGCGCCTCCCGTCTCTGTCTTCGGGTGGTTGGAAGCGCCGGCTTCCTGCACCGGAAACAGACGGCGCATTCCCACCCGGTGCTGCAGGATCAGGGCCGCGTCGTAGGGGGTAATGGCGCTGAGCGGAGCCAGGGCATCCACGTTGGCCGCCAGGGAGTCCTGCCCGGCCAGAAACGGGGACAGGGCATGGGTCAGTACCCTGGAGGCGTCAAAGGCCTGCACCTGGCCGTTGCCGTCCGCGTCCCCGAACAGGCCCACCACCTGGCCGGTGTCCAGCACGGCGACCGAGCTGCCCGTGAGCGAGCGCTCGTCCACGTAGTGCACCTGGATGGTGTCCGCGCCCTGGGTGGCCAGGACGCCGTCGGTGCTACTGCTGCTGGCAAGGACGGTCTTCAGCATCCCGAAAAACACGCTGTCGTCCACGCTGATCTCGGTCAGGACAAGGGCCTTGGAGTCCGCGGTGGTGCGGTTCAAAACGTCCACCTCGGTGGCTTCCCGCACGGCCGGATCCGCGTTGAGATCCGCGTCGACGACCTGGATTCTGAGGGTATCGCCCGGCTGGGAGACCGCGGTCATCTCGACCCGGCCGTCGCGCCCCCCGCTCACCCAGGCGGTGGCGCACAACTCCACGGTCTGGCCGGCCGCATTCAGGGAGTCGTCGTAGCAAAATTCGATCGTGCTTCCAGGATCGGTTTCAATCGCCTCGTTGTCCGCCACCGCCGCGCCCGGGGCCACGGGCAGCGAGCCTGTAAAGACGCCGCTGCTGTTGCCGGTCTCCACCACGGTCACGTCTTCGCTCTGCGCTCCGGTCTCGGCCCGCACCGCCAGAACATCCGGCGCCAGGGGATCCCGGTCTTCGTCCGCGTCCACAATGCTCACCTCGATGGTCTCGGGCGGCACGAGCTGTTCCGGCGCGATGATCAGCGTCCCGTCCACGCCCGTCACCCGGACCCCACCGTGCTCCACCGAATGGCCTGGGGTGCCGTCGTTGAAAAGGACGTGCTCCAGGACCAGCGGCGCCTGGGCCGGCCGCCGCTGAGTGGCCACGGCGAAGTGGATATCCATGAGCGCGCCGGCCCCGGTCAAGGGAGCGCCGCTGGTGGCCATGGCGATCTTGAGGGTGTCGATGGAAGTGTCGCTTCCCGCCGCCGTGTTCGTGGCCAAGGTCCAGTGGCCCCCGGCCAGAGCACCTGCCGCGGCCTCTACGAGGCTCAGGACAGCGCCTCCGTAACTGATGAAGAATTCGGCCGCCACGATTCCCTGGCCGCTGGTATCGCCGAGGCGCAAGGGCACCCTTAGCGAGCCGCCGTGCGCCGCGACGGTATCCGGCAGGGAAACCGCGATTCCCGCGGACGAGGGAGGCGAGCCCACCACGCCCGGGCTCGGGGAATCCCGGGGGGTGAAATCGGCCAGGTTGTCGTCCGTGTCGGAGCCTTCGGCGTCGCGCGACAGGCTCTGACCGGCGGAGACCGTGGGCGCCGGGGTGCCCTCCCCGGCGTTGAAAGCGCCCGCGTCCCCGTACTGCAGGGCGTCCACAATCTCGTCGTCGGGATTGCGCAGCTGCACGGCATCGGGCCCGTTCTGCCAGTCCACCGCGGCGACGACGTCCCGCTGGGCCAGCACCTCCCCGGCCGCTTTATCGGTGGCCAGCACCAGCACCCCATCCGCCGGAATGACCACCCCCGTCAGGTCCACGGTCTGGTACGCCGATCCCGAACCACCGTTGATGCCCACCAGGGTCCACCCATCCAGCTCGAAGCCGGGCTCGCCGACGATCTCGGTGAAGACATCGTCGGCGTCCGTTCCCGGTCCGTCGTACACCACTTCCACGATGATGGGCCGGGCCAGGACCGGCCCGGCCGTCAGGACAAAAGCCGCGATTCCCGCGACCAGGTGACAACGCGTTTTCCCTGCTTTCATGACCAGACCTCCTTCTCTTGGATAGGGGCCACCGGGTGCCCCCTGACCGGCTTTGCAACGACTACCGGGACGACCCGGAAGAAGCAGTAGACGCTGGCCGCTGTCTATGGATGGACTGCCTCCAGGTGGACGGCGACGATGTAGCCGGCTTGGGGAAGGCCCGGCGACCCCGGGTGTGCCGGGAAGGGTGTAGCACAACTCGTGCCGGAAGCAGAAAAAAGTTTTTAAGTGATACTGCCGGAAAGGGATAGAGAGGATGGCCGCGCCTCCTGCCTGGCGGCACCGGTGTTACGTTCCGGTAACACCGGTGCCGCCAGGCAGGGAGTCTTCGGGCCGTATTTATTTGTTTTGTAAAAAGGTAGGCGGTGTGTACTCTCCTACACACCGGCAGCCACTTGAAAACCGCGCGGATTTGAATACATTCTCTATTTCAGGTTTTTCACCGTAACTTTTTCGCCAAGGAGAGCCGCATGGTAGACAAAAAGATCATTTTCCCGCCCGCCATCGACTTGAGGATCTGTTTCGCCCACGTAGCCTACCAGCTGGAGAGGAAGCATCATGCCATATCAGATCATTGATGGGGTCCCGGTATGGGGAGAACCTCTGCAAAATGCCGTCGATCAGATCGCAAACTGCAAGAAGGGTGCTGCCAGGGTAGCGCTGATGGCAGATCACCACCTCGGCTATGCAGTGCCTATCGGGGGCGTTGTCGCCTATCGCAATAAAATCAGTCCATCGGGCGTGGGTTACGACATTGCCTGCGGCAATAAAGCCGCGAGACTGGATGCGGATGGCGCCGACGTGGAGAAGAATATCTCGGGCATCATGGACGAAATCTTTGCGTCCATCGCTTTTGGCATAGGACGCGGAAACAAAGAAAGAGTGGACCACCAACTCTTCGCGGACGATCCGGCGTGGGACATTCCACTTGCCGCGTCCCTGAACAACCTGGCGCGCCAGCAGCTGGGGACCGTGGGCAGTGGGAATCACTATGTCGATGTATTCAAGGATGAAAACGGTTCGATCTGGATCGGGGTTCACTTCGGCTCCAGGGGCCTGGGCCACAGGCTTGCGACCCACTTTTTAAAAGCGGCGGGTGGTCGAGACGGGATGAATGTCGATCCGGTCGCGATCGATGTGGAGTCCCAGCTCGGCCAGGAGTACCTCGCCTGTATGCGGCTCGCTGGTCGATACGCTTACGCTGGTCGCGACTGGGTGGCCTCTAAAGTAGCCTCCATCATCGGGGCCGAGATCCTCGAAGAGGTCCACAATCACCACAATTTCGCCTGGTGCGAAGACCACAATGGCGAGTCCTTCTGGGTTGTGCGCAAGGGCGCAACCCCTGCATTTCCCGGTCAAAAGGGGTTCGTCGGTGGCTCCATGGGGGATATCTCCGCGATCATTGAAGGCAAGGACAGCGACGAAGGTAAGCTGTCTCTGTACTCTACGATCCACGGCGCCGGCCGCGTTCTGGGTCGGCGCGAAGCGGCTGGAAAAACAAAGTGGAAGAAAGGGAGGATCATCAAAAAAACCGAGGGCAAGATTTCGCGCGCCATGATGATGGAGTGGGTCAGGTCCAGGGAGGTCGAGTTGCGCGGGGCGGGAACGGACGAATCTCCGCACTGCTACAAGCGGTTGCCCGAGGTCCTGAAACACCACGGCGAGACGATTTCCATCCTGCATACCCTTACGCCTCTCGGGGTGGCCATGGCCGGAGCCGATGAGTTTGATCCTTATAAGGATTGAGACGGGCGCAAAGCGGCAAGGTTTAGATGCGCTTGACACCGGCGCGAAAATGGAGGAAAAGTCCATGCGGAAATTCGCTCCGCGGCCCGAGAGCGAGCGAGAAGGGGCGTGGGGCATCACCTCACCTGCTGCTGTGCCACTCCTTGACCGTGCATCCAAAAATGCCCTTTATAATTCCTACTACTATACTTTGGAGGAGTGAGAGATGGCTCGGTACGACCGAGAGCCGGGGTTCGCCTATCCGACAGTCACCGAGACCTGCGGGCCGCGTCCCTTCCGGCCGGAGCAGTACGTCGTCTACCGGACGGTCGATGACATCGCCGTCGATGGGAAGCTCGACGAAGAGAGTTGGGCGCTGGCGCCGTGGACCGTAGACTTCGGGCACATCCAGTCGGCGACCGCCTATGCCAGGCCTCACCTGCGCACCCGCGCGCGTTTGTTGTGGAACGACGAGTATCTCTACGCGGCCGTCGAGCTGGAGGAGCCCCACCTCGTGGCTCACGTGGTCGACAAGGACGAGGAGATATACGACGACAACGACATAGAGATGTTCATCGACGTCGACGGCGATGCCCAGGATTACATCGAGCTGGAGTTCAACGCTCTGGGCACCGTGTGGGACATGCTGCTCCCGAAGGAGTACAACCGGGGTGGTTTGCCCTTCAGCCATCCCAGAATCCCCGAGAGTCAGCCGTGGAGTCTGGAGGGGATGCGTGCTGCCGTGCGCGTTGACGGCAGCCTCAACTACCCCTACGACACCGACACCGGCTGGGTCATCGAGCTGTCGATTCCCTGGGCGTCGCTGGCGCCCAGGGACCGATCGGGAACCCCCCTCAACCGCGGAGGGCGCACGCTGCGGGTCAACTTCAGCCGGGTGCAACATCCATGGCCGCGCGACGTCTGGCCGATTGCGGACTGGACGAATCAGGGCGGTCCGGTCTGGGACTGGACGTGGTCGCCGGTTCTGGTGTACAACATGCATGCCTGTGAGACCTGGGGGCGACTGGTCCTGTCCGACCGCACCGTGGCGGCGGCGCCGGATCCGGACGTGGGGAGTATCTTCGGCTTCGTGACGCCGCCTCCGGCTCTGCCGGATGTGACGCCGGGGAAGATGGTCAGCATCGGCGGCGGCACCTTCGTCATCGGCCCGGACGCCACCGATGCCGCTGCGTCTCCGCAGGGCGCGGTGACCGTGGCGGACTTCCGCATCGACCGCTGCGCGGTCACCATCGGCGAGTACGCCGGGTTTCTCAACGCCGTCGACGACGAACGCTATTACCACGAAGACATGGCCGATCCGGACCTGGCCGGCATCGTCAGGACCGCTGCCGGCGCCTTTGCAGCCGTTCCCGGCAAGGAGCGCCATCCCGTCGTGTTCGTGGACCAGGAGGGGGCGCGGGCCTACGCGCGGTGGGCGGGCAAGCGCCTGCCCACCGAGTACGAGTGGGAGATCGCGGCCCGCGGCGCCGCGGCGCGAGCCTACCCGTGGGGCGAGGAGGAGCCCGACGACGGGAGGGCAAATTTCGATTTCCGCGTGGGCCACACGACCCCGGTGGGCTCGTACCCGCGGGGGAGTACGCCCGAGGGGGTCCACGACCTGGCCGGCAACGTATGGGAAATCGTCGAAGGTAGCTGGGCTGTGTACCCGTGGAGCGCCGTCACCACAGAGCCCCCTACCAGGGGGGCCCTCATGCGTGGCGGCTCCTGGGTGACCCCGCGGAGCAACCTCAAAAGCACCTATCGAGACGCCTGGAAGGGGCACAGTGCCATGGTCGGCTTCCGCTGCGCCATGGACGAACCGGAATAAGGCCAGGCATTCAACAACTCCTTCGATTCGATGTTGACGCTACACATTTCACAATGTAATTTTATGGGTGAAAAGGAAGAGATACGGCCACCTCTCATCGAAGCGGACGGAGTAGCCGTCGTCCGGCCTCGACGCGAGGACTAGCAGACGAGAGACAAAGAACCCCAGCCGCTCAAAGCCGTCGGCGCCAGAGAGGAGTAGACTGCATTATGGAAAAGCGAAACCTGGGCAACACCGGCCTCGAAGTGACGGTACTGGGCCACGGCACCACGGAGATTCGCGGTTCCCGATCCTGGAACGGGCGCCCCGTGACCGACGGTGAGGCCGAGCGAATTCTCCATGCCGTGCTCGATGCCGGCATCAACCTGCTCGACACAGCGCCGGACTACGGTCTGAGCGAATCGTATATCGGCCGCTTCATCCGCCAGCGGCGCGATGAATACTACCTGGCCTCCAAGTGCGGCTGTACCATCGTCGCAAAACGAGACCACGATGACTACCCCCACGTCTGGACGCGCGCTACCCTCCTGCACAACATCGAGACCAGTCTCCAGCGCATGAAAACCGACTATATCGACCTGTGGCAACCCCACAATCCAGCGCCCGAGCCGTTCCAGGCCGAAGAACTGGTCGAAGTCATGCAGCGCGTCGTGCAGCAGGGGAAGGTCCGCCATATTGGCATCTCCACCACCCTGCCGCACATCGAGACCTTTATCGAGTGGGGCGTGTTCGAGTCGTTCCAGATCCCCTACTCGGCGCTCGAGCGCCAGGAGGAGCACTCGATAACCGCGGCGGCTGAGTCCGGCGCCGGCACCATCATCCGCGGTGGCGTGGCGCAGGGCGAACCAGGGGCCGGGCTGGGCAAAACCGAAGTCTGGACGACCTGGGACCGGGCGAACCTGGACGAGTTGCGCGGCGAGGGTGAAAGTCGAACCGCCTTTTTGCTGCGCTTCACCATCGCGCACCCTCACCTGCACACCACGATTGTGGCCACCAAGAACCCGGACCACCTGGCCGAGAACCTGAAAGCTGTGGAGGCCGGTCCCCTGTCCCCTGAGCTTTACTCCGAAGCGAAGCGTCGACTGGAACGGGCCGGCCAGCAGCCGGCTTCCTAGCAGCTGGCCACCGTTACGGCCCTCGCTCCGCAGGCAGCTTCACCGGAGCAGGGTCATCCGCCGGGTGCCGACAAACTCGCTGGCCTGCAAGCGCACCAGGTACACGCCGCTACCGACTGCTCGACCGGCCTCGTCGCGCCCATCCCACACCGCTACGTGCCTACCCGCTGCAGCCACTCCGTCCTCCAGGGTCCGGATCCGCTGGCCGGTCAGGGTATACACCTGTATTACCACCTCCTCCCTCCTGGGCAGGAGGTAGGTAATCCGGGTCTCCGCATTGAACGGATTGGGATAATTCTGCAACAGGGCGTAGCGTTCCGGCAAGTCCGCTGCCTCCTCTTCCACCGCGGTGAGGGGCAAGTCCCCGGGGGTGATGAAGCCGCGTTCGATATCAAAGGGGGAGTGCATCAACGCATACCCCGAACTCCAGTAGAGGCCGGCGGTCTTGTCCTCGGTGGCGTGCCACCAGGTTTCGCCCGAGTGCTGGACAGCGCTGTAGGGCACGAACACTTTGAGCAGGCCCGCTCCGTCCGGGCCGTAGAGCTCGGCCTTGTGGGGGACGCTCTGGCCCGAGGCCATGAACAGATTCCACTTGCCCACCGAACCGTGGATGGACAGCAGCCCTATGGGCTGTTCCAGGCCCATGGCCTCGGATTCTTCGTAGCTGAAGCGATCGGTGAAGCCATCTCCGTTCTGGTTGATCCAGAGGATGTCCCCATCCAGGGTGGTGGAAGAGGGAAACGAGTTGCGGGTCTGCCACAGGCCGGTGGCGTAGAAGCCGCGCTCGTCTACATCAATGCCAAAGGGTCCCTCAACGCTGATGGTGGTGTCCCCCCAATTTTCCTGGACGTAGATAGCGGTGAAGTCGATGATGTCCACCACCTCGCCGGCCTGACGGTCAATCTTGAGGATGCCCGGGGTAAAGGGCTCGATCTGGCTATCTTTCCAGGCCACGTAGAGGAAGCCGTCGTCTCCCATCCAGGGGTGGTGCGGGTCCGCGGTCATGGCCGCCGAAGGAAGGCGGGGTTCCCACTGTAGCCAGCCCTGGTCCGCATCGCCGCCCCAATCCTCGTCCGGCAGCAGGGCGCCGGCGCTTTCATCCCAATTTATCCGCCAGATCCCGGTGTCCGTGTCCACACTGTCGTCCTGGTTGCGGTAGTTGAGGGCGTAGTGCCGGGTCGGGTCCTGCGGGTCGATGTTGTAGGAGGCCACGTCCCAGAAGGTGCCCTCGATGCCGCGGCGTTCGTTCATCCAGGGAATCTGAAATTTGTCCCAGGTGCCGGGATGGGTCATGTAGTTCGATCCCCAGACGCTCCGCATGACCGCATCCCCATTGGCATTGCCGGGGGTCCACCAGATGTGGGGGGGATCCCGGGTCGTGTCCCACCCCAGCTGGGTCCACACATTGCCGGTAGGGGAGATGTAGGTCGGCTTGTCCACGTCATTGAGACCGATGAGGAAGAACTGGTAGTCTCCGGGCGGGACCGGGTTGCCGTGAAAGTCCAGGCCGTCCCAGGTAAAGGTGTTGTCCCCTTCCGGGTAGAGCTGACCTTGGGTGACCACGATGAAGGTGTCCAGGCCCGAGGCCCGCAACAGGGCCTCTCCCGGCCCGCCCCGGCTCCAGAGGCCGGGGTACTGGGGATTGGCCCCCCGGGTGTACACGGCCAGGCGCACCGTGGCCCGGGAGCCATGGAGGGTGAAGGGAATGTCGAGGGGCTGGCCTGCGAATCCGTAGTTGAGGTCCTGGGTAGTGATTTGCAGGGTGACGGGCAACCCCTCGCGCCAGTAGTCGAAGTTTTCCGTCGGATCATGGAATGATACGTTTTCATCCCCGTACATAACCGACTGGGTCGGGTCCGCGGAGCCCAGGCACAGGCTCAAAACAAGGACACCTTGGTGCCGCCATGTCGCCCACTTCATGGAAGACCTCCCGTTTTTGGGGTGGTTGTAATTATGCCGCAATGCCCGGACGGCCCATTCAGCCGGTCGAGGCGCCCGGGGCCGTCTTCCAGGGCCCCTGGATGGCCAGGCTCATGCCGGCCCCCTGGATATTGACGAAGAGGGTGGTGCCGTCGGGCGAGAAGGTGGCCCCGGCGAATTCGGATGTGCTCAGGGCGTTGTGGCCGAGTTTGTAGAGCTGGCCCTGTGGCGTCACCCCCACCAGGTACTGGGCGTCGGGGCCGTCCTCGCAGAGGATGAGATCGCCCCAGGGGGTCGCAGTCACGTTGTCGGCGTTTTCGACCAGGCCGGGGTCGTCCGGCTGGATGAACAGCTCCAGGGTGCCGGGATGGCGCTGCTCCTCGGGCCGGCCCTCGTGGGGGCTGGGGCGGTAGCGCCAGACCTGGCCCTTCTGGGTGCTGCCTCCGTTGGTGCAGACGAAGTAGATGGTGCGGTCGCTGTACCACATGCCCTCGCCGCGGGCAAAGCGGGCCGCCCCCCGGGAAAACCCCTGCAGGCGCAGATCGTCTTGGGGGGATTCCACGTTTTGCACATCGATCCACTCCACCGGCATGATCTGGCCGCGCTCGACGGCGCTGTGCTCCCAGTTGCGGGTGTCCAGGCTGTGCCGGTCCTTCGCCCTGAGGCCCTGCAGTCGCCCCCCCTCGGCCAGCTTGCCCGGCTCGTCGGGAATGAAGCGGTAGATCAGCCCGTCGCCGCGGTCCTCGGTCTGGTATACGATCCCGGAGTGGGGGTCGACGGCCACGGCTTCGTGGACCAAGCGGCCCATGGCCTTCAGGGGTATTGGCCTGGTCGCGCCCACCTGGGCGGAGGCGGGCACTTCGAAGTTGAAGCCGTGGTCCTTGCGCAAGCCCTCCCCCGCCCTGGAGGTGGACTCCTCGCACGAGATCCAGGTGTTCCAGGGCGTGGGACCGCCGGCGCAGTTGCGCACGGTGCCCGCCAGGCTGAGGAAATGCGTCTTTAGTTGTCCGCTTGCGGTGTCGTAGACGAGGGTGGTTGTGCCCCCCAGACAGGGGGTCTCCTCGCCCCGGTCGTAGATCCGCTCGGGCTCGAGTCGGGAAAGGAGCTGGTTTTCCGGACCAAAGGGGCCCTGCCCGGCCGGTCCGGGCGACATTTCGTGGTTGCGCACCAGGATGGTGGTCCCCTCCGGCCCGGCAAAAGCCGCCATACCGTCGTGCAGGTGCGGCACCAGAAAGCCGTCGTCCATCTCCTCGCCTACCCGGGAAAAAATCCGGTAGCTGAAGCCTGGAGGCAGGTCCAGGATGCCGTCGGGGTCGGGCTGGAGCGAGCCGTACCCAGGGGGGGAGTCAGAGCCGGCGTGAGCCCTGGGCGTGTAGTCCGGGTTGAGTAAGTGCTGGAGGCCGCTGAAGCCGAGGGAGAAGGCGGCGGCCGTTTTGAGAAAGTGGCGGCGCGGGATGTTCACGATATTTCCTCCTGGGCGGATCCGGTGCGGAAGCGCGATCCCGGGCCGATGATCTCGAAGGTTGAGCCGGCTCGTGGGAAGCGCAGAGGTTAAACTTCAAATTAATCGTTTCCGTGGCGTAAGGCAAGCCGCACCCGTCAATCACCCTTTGCCGGCAGTCCCACAAAGAGGCGGCTGTCCACCTCGGTCAGCGGCTCCAGGTCGCTGCTGTTCTCCACAGCGCACGCCAAGATGATCCCCGGACGTCGCGGTAGCCGCTTCCGGCAGCCGCGGCCGGTACTGGTAGTCGGGTTCCACCTTCTGCCGCTGCAGAATCCCGATGATCTCGCGCCAGGTGGCCACCAGGCCCACCGCAGAGGGCGGCAGGTCGTGCTCGATGGCCTTGTGCAGCCGTCCAAGCCGGTAGCAGGGGACGGCCGCGTACATGTGGTGCTCGATATGGAAATTCATGTGCCAGTAGAGGAAGCGCACCACCGGGTTGAGGATGATGGTGCGCGAGCACAGGCGGAAGTCGGGCACGTTGTCGATCAGCCCGATGTGCTGGGAGGTGTTGCACAGCAGGAAAACGAAGCGGCCGTAGAACGAGCCAAAGGTGACCAGTACCAGCAGTTGCCACCAATCCAGGTAAAGCGCCCCGCCGGCGAGGGCGATGTGTCCCAGCGTCATGATGCGGTCCCAGCGGAACAGACGGCGGCGACCCTCGAGGTTCTCCGGTGGAAACAGCACCTGGCTCCAGCCGGGGTCCAGGTGGCCCAAGAAGCCGCGGCGGATGGTGCCGCGGATGCGGTGGTAGGCGCCGAGAGGGTCGATGAAGGCGCCGCGCAGGAAGTCCTTTAGCGTCAGGTGCACGGGCAGGACGACCTCGCCGTCCTCGGGGGGATGGAGGGTGTACTTGTGGTGTGCGGAGTGACTCGCCCAGAAGTGGACGGGGTTGTACCAGCCGAGGAAGCTGAGCAGGTAGAGAAAAAAGAGGTTGAGCGACTGGGTGCGGAACACGGCGTTGTGCACCAGTTCGTGGAAGCCGTTGATGATGAAGGCGTAGCACGTGCCGTGCAGGTAGAAGGCGGGGATCCACCAGTACCAGGCCAGGTGCAGGGTGGTCCACCAGGCCAGCGCCCCGGTGGCGGCGAGGGTGCCGAGGTAGCCGAGGGTCTGCAGCGCACCGAGGGTGTTGCTGCGCTGGTTGAGCTCGGCGAGCAACTTGCGGTCGATCCTGGTGCGGTACCACGAGATGCGGCGTTTATCCTGGGTGTCCATCTGGTGCCAGCAGTCCCCTGATAAAGCGCACATCGATGCGCGCCAGGTCGATCACCGTCTCCACCGTCTCGCCGCTGTACTCGCTGTGGAAACTGATCGCTCCATCGTAGTTCATACTCTTCAAGGTCTGCACCAGGGTCGACCAGTTGACGAATCCGTGCCCCATGCGCACCACCCGGGCCGCCTCGCTCTGCGGCTGGCGCACCAGGTCCTTGAAGGCCAGGATCGCCAGGTAGTCGCGCACGATGCTCAGGGCCATGTCGATGGGCTCGCCGCAGATGGACAGATGGCCCGGATCGGTGAATATCCCTATGTGCTGTTTCTCGAACCCCTGCACCAGGATCATGGCTGCGCAGGAGTTGAGCCCCATGGAACGCCCCGAGTGGTTGTGCACCACGGTCTGCACCCCGTACTTTCTGGACAATTCCTGGAAGCCTTCAAGGTACCCCTTGATCCTGCCGACTTCCTCCCAGTAGTCCGTCTCCGGGGTCCAGCGCCAGTAGCCCAGCTTGATGTGCGCGACCCCGGCCGCACCGCAGGCCGCATAGAATGCCTCGGCGTAGTCCAGGTCGGGCCGGATAAAATCCCCGGGTGCCGTGACCAGCGGAATCGACAAGCCCTCGTCCGCAAAAAGCCGGGCCGCCTCTGGAAGGGCAGTCGAAATATTCCCGGGATGCACCGGGTAGCCCGGCCGCACGCACAGGTCTGCGCCCTCTACTCCCACCGACTTCAACGCCGCTGCAATCCCCGGCACATCCAGTCCTTCGAGGTGTTTGGTGAACATGATGAATTTCATTGCCAGGTCTCCTCTCGTCCGAACTCTACAAAACCTCATTCCCTTTTCTATCTCCTCAGGTAATATAGTCCAATAACAGGCCCCCTCAAGCTCGTTTTTCCATCTCTATGTGGACACCAGAACCCTCTTGTGCTATATTTGCCTCGATTGTGACGAGGGTACCTTCCAAAGGAGGACTACATGCCCCACCTTGCCCCCGCGGATAAAACCTTCTTCAAAGAGAACGGCTACCTGGTCAAACACGACGCCCTGACCCAGGAGCAAATCCGCAACGCCCTGGACGCCCTGTGGGAAGGCATTGAGGCCGACCGCGACGATCCCCGGACCTGGGTCAATGCCCAGCCCCGGGTCCCGGTCCCCGGCAGCCACCCGGTCCTGCGCGCCGCTCTGTACGAATCCCCCATCTTTGCCATGGCCGAAGAAATGGTCGGCAAGGATCGCCTTGCCCAGGTAGCCGATCCCGGTCCGCACCTGGTCTACCCCTCGGGCAATGAGGAGTGGTCTCTCAGCTCCCGGGGCCACCTGGATAGCTACTACACTCCCACCAACGGGGTCCCCGAAGGCACGGTCCGCACCTTCACCCTGGCCGCCACCATCTACCTGGACCAGGTGGAGCACCGCGGCGGCGGCCTCACGGTCTGGCCCGGTTCGCACCAGGCCTCGACCACCTACTTCAAGACCCACTCCCTGCTCAGCATCGACAGCGGCAATGTCGAGAATGTCTTCGAGACAGGCGATCCGATGGAAATCACCGGGGGGCCGGGCACGGTTTGCTTCTGGCATGGTCAGCTGGTGCACTCGGGGAGTCAGAATTCCAGCTACAACATCCGCATGGCTCTGCACGCCCGGATGTCCCGCAAAGACATCAACGATATCCGCTTTGAAACCCTGGACGATATGTGGGAGTACTGGGAAGGAATCGATTGATGCAACTAACGTGCAGCACCTCCGTCTGTCCGGACCTGATCCTGCCCCAGGCCCTGGACTTTGTGAAGCAGGCCGGCTTCGACGCCATCGAACTCTCCCGCGCCTGTACCGAGAGCAGCCCGGTGCACCCCGATTTTCCCGTGCCCCTGGTGCGCCAACATCTGCGGGAAACCGGAATCCGGCTCACCGGCCTGAACATCCGCAACCTCACCGGCCGCAAGGCCGACTCGGACGAGCGCAATCTCGACTACAACCTGTACCAGGTGGAGTGGGACATCCACCTGGCCCGCGCCCTGCGGCTGAAGAGCGCCAATCTCAAGGGCGGCGAGCGCACCGACGAAGCCCTCGAAGACCTGATTGACGGCATGAAGCAGCTCCTGGAGCGGGTCCCGGACGTCACCCTGAATCTGGACAGCCAAATAGGCAACCGGCTCCAGGGCCTGGAGGATTTCCAGGCGGTTTTGCCGCACCTGGATTCGCGGGCCAAACTACTGCTGGACACCGGGCGCCTGCTCGAAGCCGGCGAGGATGTAATGGAATGCGCCCAGGCCTTTGTGGAGCGCATCGGCCTGGTGCGGCTGTGCGATTGGCAGGGCGCCAAGCCGGTGCCGTTCGGTCGCGGCGATCTGCCTTTGGAAGCCTTGTTGAAGCTTTTGCACCAGGCCGGGTACGAGGGCTACCTGGTGATTGCGTTCGAGCAGGTGGACCAGGACGAGGCGCTCAGCGCCGCGGTCGGGGCGCGCGCATACATCGAAGATGTGCTGAGCAGCACCCTATCTCCACCAAGGAGTCTCTCATGAAACGCATATTCGCCAAAGACTTCCGCGACTACACCCGCGACCGCTTCATCGATGCCCAGACCAGTGCCGCGGCCAAACTAGCTCCTACCCTGCTTTTGACCCACGAGAGCGGTGTGGACGGCACGATCCGCCAGGAGCTGACTCCGACCTGCTGGTCCAGGGTGGTCTTCGATATCCCCTCGGTCCGGGTCAAAGGGGCGGAACTACTGTTCTATGTGAATGGGGATTCCACCACCCAGGAAAAACCCATGCATCTCCTGGTCAACGGCCACCGCCTCTCCCACTGCCAGGATCGCGAACGCCTGCTCACCGGGGGCTGGGACCGCAAGCACATCATGGTCCGCCTGCTCAAGGACGGCCGCAACGAATTCATTTTCTCCCACAGCGGCGTGCTCCACGTGGACCCTGGACCTGGCGGCAACAGCAGCCGCAGCTTTGACGGCGGCCAGACCTGGCACCAGGACGCTCTGGATCCGGGCGACGATATCCGGGGCGAGTACATGGTCCGCCTCCGCCTCAAAGGATACGCCCCCTCCGGCCAGCTTACCTCGCCCTTCATTGATCTGGCCGATCCCGACCACCAGGGCCTCATCGCGCCTCGCCTGAACCTCAAAAAAGTCCGGCTCACCACCCGGCAGCGCACCCCCCAGGGCACCCGTATCCACTTCGAGGTGCGCTCGGGCTCGACGCCCTCCTTTGATCCGCGCCACTGGACCCCCTGGGAGCGCCGGACCACCCTGGATAAACCAGGCCGCTTTGTGCAGTGGCGCGTCACCTTGAGCACCGACGCCGCCGACAAAACCCCCATTCTCGAGGAGGTCGCCCTCCAGGTGGAGGGCAAAGAAGACAAAGCCGGCCTCGCCCCCATCAAGCTGGTGGAACTGGACCATCCCGAGATCGTGCGCAGCTCCTACGAGTTCACCTACCTGGCCCCGCATCCTCGTCTGGACCGGCTGCTGAAGCAGTACCGCCTCGAAGAGGTGGTGGCGCCCGGCAAGACCGAGCTGGAGAAGTTCGCCCTGCTGCGCGACTGGGTCCACAGCCAGTGGCTGGGGTGGCAGGCCGAAAAGTATCCTTACTGCCCGCCCTGGGACCCGCTGGAGATCCTGGAGACCACCAAGGGCGACTGGGGCTTTGGCATGTGCACCCACTACGGCGCCGTCTTCGCGGGCTGCGCCGCGGCCCTGGGGTACGTGGCCCGCGTGCTGATCGTCGACCACCACTGCCTGGCCGAGATCTGGTCCGAGGAGTTGCAGAAGTGGATCCTGCAGGACCCGGGCCCCAACCGCGAATACGACGCCACCTACGAGCGCCGGGGCGTACCCGTGAACGCCCTGGAATTCCACCAGGTCTTTGTGCGGAAAAAGGCCCGTTATTTGACCATCAACAAGCTGCCGCAGAAAACCACGGCACCCATGACCCAACAGTGGGGCGGGCTCTTTTGCCGCTTCGGCATTCCGCCGCGCAACAACCACCTGGTCCATGCCGAGCCGGCCGAGCTGCGCCACGGCGCTCAGCAGTACCACTACGACGGCTACTTGTGGTGGTCGGTCGACATCGATCCCAAATACGCCGAGTACTCCCTGCAGACCTCGCGTCCCGGCGATTTCTACTGGTCGGTCAACCAGACCCGCCTCTATTTGCAGGTCGGCGCCGAGCCCGACACCCTGCAGGTGGACCTGGAGACCGTCACTCCCAACTTCTCGCACTTCCTGGTCCAGATCGACGAGGGCGAGTGGGAAGAGCGGCAGGCGCCCCTGCAGTGGGCGCTCCATCCCGGTGAGAACAGGCTGGCGGTGCGCAGCGCCAATGTCTTCGGCAAACAGGGTCGCAGCGCCGGCGCCCGGGTAGAATACAAAGGGTAGTTCAGGCGACCATGCCTCCACTGATGAAGGTGGAACCCCCTTCGTGGGCCGGCGGCACCATATCGGGTCGCTGGACGATCCGGTTTTCCGCACCTCGGTCTTCAACACCGTCGTCTGGGCGGTGGCCGGCCCCCTGGATGGGCAGGAAGCCAGCACCTATTGCAGTCTCGAGTTCACGCGCTCCTGTCTGGGCCCGGCGCAAACCGCCGCAATCCCTGTGAACAACCCATCCCTCGCCACCCGGGCCATACGTTCCTTTCTGTGGACCGGCAGTCCTTTCCTCATCCAGCTTTTTACCATTCTTTTGTTCTACGCTGTCCAGAAACCAGGTATAATGGGTCTGTTCGAGACCGCCCTGGCCGTGGTCATGTTCCTGGCGCTCATCGGCGACCTGGGCATGAATGCCGCCCTGGTACAGTTCCGGGAAGCCGACGAGCGCCACTTCAGTACGGCCTTCTGGACCAATCTTTTCTGGGGCCTGATCCTGACTGTCCTGATCATCCTGTGCGCGCCAATCATTGCCACCCTGCTGGCGCCCGCAAGCCCCGCGGCTTTCCAGGACATATTGACCTCTCTGGGCCTGCTGATTCCCTTTGCCTCCATTTCCGGGGTTGTGCGGGCGCGTCTGCAACGTGGACTTCATCTGCGCTCCATGCGCGCCATGGCCCTGGCCGAGATCATCTCGGTCGCGGCGTCCAGTGCGGTCGCTATTGCATTGCTTCCCCACTACGGTCTCCGAGGTCTGATCATCGGTTCGGTCGGTCGGGAACTGGTCCTGCTGGCCAGTTTGTGGTTTTTCGCCTCCTGGCGTCCGCAATTCTGTTTCAGCCTGGCGGCCCTGCGCGCAGTACTGGGTTTCGCGCTCAATTTCACCGGCGAAAGAATCCTGGGTTTCTTGAACGGCCGGCTGCCTCAACTCATCATTCTCCCCTATCTGGGGAATATAGCGGCAACCCATTATGGTTTTGCCAGCAGGACCTCGATCATCCCCCTGATCCGCCTGTCCACCATCATCCACCGGGTCGGCCTGCCGGCCTTTTCCAGCATTCAGCAAGACACCGCCCGGCTCGGCTTCGGCTACATCAAGGCCGTCCAGAGCGTGGCGCTGTTTTTCTGGCCGCCGCTGATGGGCTTGTACGTCTTTGCTCCGGAGGTCGTCCGGGTAGTGAGGCCGGAAATGCAGCCGGCCATCACTGCTTTGCGGCTGCTGGTCCTGGCGGTTGTCCTGAAAGCCGTGGGTTCGATCGTCAGTACCGTGTTCCTGGCCATGGGCAAGGCCCACTGGTCCTTTCGCTGGGCGCTTTTTTGTCTGGCCGTCCTGGTGCCGGCCCTCTGGTTGGGAGTGCGCCAGGGCGTCGAGGGCGTGGCCGGGGTCATCCTGCTCACGGCCCTGCTCTTTTTCGTCCTTACCCAGTTTTTGGTGCACCGCCTGACCCACTTCAGCCTCAAAGGATATGCCAGCGCCCTCTTGCGCCCGCTGCTGGTCGTCCTGGCCGTCCTCGGCGTCCTGATCGGGGCCAGACCCTTCCTGCTTTCCAGCCCCCTGGTCGAGATCCTGCCGGATCTGGTCCCCGGCCAGGCTGCCGTACACCTGAGCGCTCTGGCCATCCTCCTCCAGGCCGGCCTCCTGGGTCTCCTGATCTACCTTGTCGCCCTGCGCCTCCTGGCCTGGGGGCTGTGCCGGGAATACTGGCGCAACCTCAGAGGACGCGAGCTGGATGCTGCCGAAGCCGGTCCGGGCGCGCTGGAATAGGACCTGCCTGGCAAAAAACCCCTTGCCCTCCTTTGCGCAGGAGGCCCTATTCGAGTATTTTCTTAAGATAGTCTCTAAGGGGTTAAGGCATAAACCAGAAACGGCAAAGTTCATCCTAAAAAGGAGCAAGTCATGAGCGACAAAAACAACGGCCAACCCTCGCAGTCGGGCACCCTCAAACTCAAGACCGGCCTGGCCGAAATGCTCAAGGGCGGGGTCATCATGGACGTGGTCACCGCGGACCAGGCCAAAATCGCCGAAGACGCCGGCGCGGTTTCGGTCATGGCGCTGGAGCGCGTGCCGGCCGATATCCGGGCCCAGGGCGGCGTCTCCCGCATGTCCAGCATCGAAAAGATCCGCGAGATCATGGAGGTGGTCAGCACCCCGGTCATGGCCAAGTGCCGCATCGGCCACTTTGCCGAAGCGCAGATGCTCCAGGCCCTGGGAGTGGACTACATTGACGAGAGCGAGGTTCTGACCCCGGCAGACGAGCACTACCACATCGACAAATTCGCCTTTGAGGTGCCCTTTGTCTGCGGCTGCCGCAACCTGGGCGAGGCCCTGCGCCGCATCGGCGAGGGCGCCGCCATGATCCGCACCAAGGGCGAGGCCGGCTCCGGCAACGTGGTCGAGGCGGTGCGCCACATGCGCGCGGTCACCGATGAAATGCGCCGGCTGACTACCCTCAGGCCCGAAGAACTCATGACCGCGGCCAAGGACCTGGACGCCCCGTACGAGCTGATCAGACTGGTCGCCCAAACCGGCAAGTTGCCGGTGCCCAACTTTTCGGCCGGCGGCATTGCCACCCCGGCCGATGCCGCCCTGATGATGCAGCTGGGAGCCGAGGCCAACTTCGTGGGTTCGGGGATCTTCAAGTCCGGCGACCCCCAGGTGCGCGCCCGGGCCATTGTCGAGGCCACCACCCACTACGAAGATCCGGACGTCCTGGTGCGCGTCTCCGAAAACCTGGGTGAAGCCATGGTCGGCATCGACATCAATACCCTGGAGGAGAACCAGCTCCTGCAAACCAGAGGCTGGTAGCTTAAATTGGCGATCGGGATTCTGGGGTTACAGGGTGATTTTGCAGCCCACGGCAGGATGCTGGAACAGGCGGGCAGGGCCGCGCAGGTCGTCAAAAAGCCCGAACAACTCGACCAGGTCGAGGGACTGATCATTCCCGGCGGCGAGAGCACCACCCTGATCAAGCTGATGGATCTGTATGGATTCTGGGACCCCCTGCGCGGCTTTGCGGGACGGGGCCGCCCCATCCTGGGCACCTGCGCCGGCATGATCCTCCTGGCCAGGGAGATCCTCAATCCGCCTCAGAAATCCCTCGACCTGATCGATCTGACGGTCGAACGCAACAGCTACGGCCGCCAGCGCGAAAGCTTCGAGGCCACCGGCACATTCGCCCTGAACGGCCACGCCACGGATCTGGATATGGTCTTTATTCGCGCTCCCCGGATCCGCCGTCTGGGGGCGGGGGTGGAATCCCTGGCCTGCTACCAGGCCGACTGCGTTCTGGCCCGCCAGGGCCAGATCCTGGTGGCCTCCTTCCACCCGGAACTGACCGACGACCTGAGGGTGCACCGCTACTTTCTGGATATGGTCGGGTAGGCCCCTGCCGACCTGCCGAATTAAAACTTGAACTGTACCTTTGCGGTGAAGCGATCCACGTCGATATTCTCATCCGAAAATACAAAGTCGTGCTGGTAGGCCAGTCCCACGCGCAAATGGTCGCTGAGCAGCAACTCGGCACCCGCGCCCGGGACAATCCCGAACTTGCTGTCCCCCTGGTCCGGGGAGTAGATCTCGGCGTCCAGGGAAAGAAAATAACTAAAGGGCCGCAGATCGTAGTTGGTGCGCATCCCCCCGCTGAACAAGCTTATCTTCTGCTCCGAGATATAACCAAAACCCAGCAGAAAAGAAAGCCCTTCCTCTATCTGGTAGCCCACGTTGAAACCGCCCAGCAAATCGGTCTGGGAGGAATG
Source organism: Candidatus Latescibacterota bacterium (assembly GCA_965219385.1). GTDB lineage: Bacteria > Latescibacterota > UBA2968 > UBA8231 > UBA8231 > CBDCNM01. Next base: position 2,249,176 of record CBDCNM010000002.1, read on the forward strand.
GTCCAAATTCTCGACCTCCTCGACCTCTACATCCACCCGGGCCGAGCCGAAGAAGCTCTCCAGAAAATAACGTCCGCCCAGTCCGTAGTACCTGTACCCGCCCGTGCCGTACTCGCTCCCTTCCGGCCCATCGGTCCGGCCCGTATCGGGCTCGGCTGCGCCGGCGCTTGCGACCAGGCCCAGGGTCCATACCAGCCATGTCCAGCGAAACATGTCCTGCTCTCCCTGTTAGAGTCCAATGCTCTTTTTCTTGAAGTGCTTGACGATTTCCTTGTGGTCCGTCCACACGATTTCCGTGGTTTCGATACTGGTCAGCTCAAAGGTGGCCTTGTAGTACATGGCCTTGTTCTTGCCGGCCTGTTGAATGGTGGAGGTGACGACCCCGCCCAGCGAAAAAGCCGCCGCTTTCTGCTTGCCGGGCCCTTTGGCCTGGTTCGGATCCACGTAGCCCGAGTCCTGGTACTCGTATTCCCTGGCGATTTCGCCCCGGGCCGCCTTGTCCAGGAAGGTGAACCTGCCGCTCTGGATCAACGCGGTCTTGACGTGATCGTAGAGCGCCTGCATGTCGATGTGCTCGGAGGTCTTGTTCCTGGGCGTCTCCAGAATCACCACGGGCTTTTCACCCATTTCCTGGCCCCCGATCCAGGCTTCGAGGGAGTTGATCATTTTCTTGGCGACCAGCTGCATATCGTTCTGGTTCCACTTGTCCTCCAGCATGTTGATCTCGCTCGGATCGGCATACTCTCCCCGGGTAAACACCCGGGGGCCGCCGCAGGCCGTCAGGCCCATCCCCAGGATCACCAGCCCCAAAACTAAAGACCTCATACTCGGCTCCTTTCGCCTCAATCCCATTCGCATTCGAAGTGTGTCCGCACCAGGTGCCACTTGTCCGGCAGCAGGGCGTCCTGCCTGTACAGAGCCTGCAATACGCAGTCCCGCTGCAGGGAACTCGAGGGGTACTCGAATTCAAATGTCTGCACCCCGGCCCGATCCGCCGGCGGGATATCCGCCGAGGTGTAAATATCGGGTTTGGTCGAAGTAAAGACCATGGCTTTTTTCACCCCGTGGGTTTTGAGCGGCGCCGAGGCCGCAAAGACCACCCGGCGCACCTTTTTGGGCAGCAGCAGGTCGGTGTTGTCGACCAGGGAATCGCGCTGCCACTTCTGGCCTAAGATGGTGTGCAGATTGCCCATGAAAACGCGCTCGCGCTCCCCGTCCGGGATGATCAGGTAGAGAAAGCCCTTGCGCGCCTGAGTGGAAACCGCCGGCGCGCCGCCCAGGCCCTCGAAATCCAGAACGATTTTCAGGTTGAGGGCGCGGTTGGGCGCCAGGGCGTGCAGCGACACCGCCTGGATTACCTCCGCGTCCACGCCGGCCTTTTTGAGCTCGACCAAGGCATCCACCGAGGCATCGCAGGCACAGCGCCGTTCCTGGATCATCTTGACGATGACCTCGGTGGCAAACTTGTTTTCACTGAGTTTGCGCACATCCTCCAGGGTCAGGGGCAACTGCTCCGAGCGCTCGTACAAGGGCGGTAGTTCACGGCCGTCCCAGTCGATGATGTTAAAGACGTAGCCTTCTTCCAGCACGCTCTGGGCACTGACCCCCGAACCTGCTGGGGTGCCCTTTTGCGCCAGGCCCGGTCCCGCACCCCAGATGGTCCCTAGTGCCGCGACCAGGCCCGAAAAACACCATCTCATTCTCATTGTTCTCTCCCTGTATTTAGAGACTGTTGCAAAACCCCCGGCGGCCTCGGACCAAGGAGCGACTTTCCGGACAGACTCGCACAGGATCAGCGATAGCTCCGGTAATTCAGGAAAACCGGCTTGCCGGCCACCACTTCGACCCCGGGGAACCGGGTGGTTTCCACCACCTGGCCCTCCCCATTTAAAAACTCCAGGACCAGGTCAACTGTTCCCGGCGGCAGCGAAAAACGCGCGATCTGGATATTGGCCGGCAGCGATAACCAGCTGCGGGTATCGGCCGCTTCGGTGGAAACGCCGAAGAAATTGACCAGGTACCCCAGGACTTCGTTCTTCTTTTTGGCTTTCTGGGTCACCAGGTACTTGGCCAGGCCCCGCGCTATGATGCGCAACAGGATGGCGTCCTCTTTTTCGCGGAAGCTTTTGAAGGCAATGGCATCCAGATCCTCCACCACCACCGAACGCACGCTCTGCTCCCCCGCGCTCAGGAGCGCGCTTTGAATCTGTCTGGGTACACTCTGATAAAAGGGCAAAGCTAGTTTGAGCCAGTACTCCACCTTGTCGTAGCGGCGGTGGTGGTGATAGCGGTAGACCATCTGATCCGACAGCACCCAGACGTCCCAGATGCCGTCGTCTTCCAGGATCGGCACATTGATCTCGTTCTGGCGCTTGCGGGGAACCGATCCGATCTCCACGAAGACAATGACTTCGCCGCCAGTTCTGGTCTCTAGCTCGGCCGGCTCGAGTTTGTAGCGTTTTTTGTAGGTCTCCAGATCATCTTCGTACCCCATCCTGGCGGCCAGCCGGGCCAGGTCCCTGGCCAGCATCCGCGGGACCCTCAGACCAAAGGCCTGGTTGTAGGCCCGGTATCCCTTTTCCGCGTCCTTATAAGATATATAAGCATCGTTCAACTCGCCCTCGGCCTCGAAGAACAACCCGGACATGTACTGGAGAAAGGAGTCGTTTTTGTAGCTGAGTTCGTATTCTGCTGCCGCGGCGTACTCCTCCAGGCGCAAATTCGCCTTGCGGCATTCCACCAGGGCTTCCTGGGGCTGACCCAGGTAGTGGTAGTTCATGGCCTGGTAGTAGTGAATGAGCGAGCGTTCGAACTCCTCGCCGCTGTAGGGCCGGATGGCATCGTTGGTGACCAGCGCGGCTATTTCCCGGGAGATGGATTTGGCGTAGAGTTCGTCGATCAGGCGCTCGGCCTTGGCGAATTCCCGGTTGGAGGCCTCGTACTGGCCCTGGTAGTGGAGGATCAAGCCTTTTTCGAGACGGTAGAGGAGTTGGTTGGTCTTGCCCTTTGGTTTTTGCTTTTCGAGCCTGTCCAGGGCTCCTTGGTAGTCCCGGCGCTCCAGGCTCTTCAGGGAATCCTTCATGAAGCCCGAATAGCCTGCAGCGCATCCTGCCAGCACTAATACCAAAAGAAAAAAAGAACGGTTCCCAGATCCTTTCAAGCCTCATCCCCTGGTAGAAAGTCCGCTGCGTCACGATAGCCCAGATGTAGGATGCTCTGCCGCCCTGAGATGTTCCCCGCGGCAACCGCAAGGCCTTCGCCAGTCCTATATAGGTTCGGGAGGATTTGCATGCGCATAACCATTCTCCTGCAAGGGCTTGCTGAAAACAATCGAGCGCCTTAATATAAAAATCTATCCGCGGGTTTCAAACCGCGTGGAGAAACAACATGGACAAACCAAATGAAAAACTGATTACTTCCGTCGATCTGCACTACGAGCACATCGCCGCGGTCCTGCGGGGCAGGGAAGAGCGGGCGGTCATGGCCGCGATTGAGGCGGGGCAGCAATCGGTGGCCCGGAAACAGGCCGCCCGTGTCGAAGGGGTGGCCGGGGCATGAAAAGCCCGGGCCCCGGCGACTACGGCGCGGAGACCGGCTTTGAAGTCCGCAACCACGACTCGCCCCTGAGCCTGGAAGCCTACCAGCGCCTGCCCCGAAACCCCGTCCACCTGGTCCTGGACAATTTGCGCAGCGCCTTCAATGTGGGCTCGATCTTCCGCACCGCAGATACCGCCCGCATCGCCGGCATCACCACCTGCGGCTACACCGCCCACCCGCCCCACCCCAAGCTGGAAAAGACCGCCCTGGGCACCCTGCAGTACATTCCCACCGACCACTCCGACACCACCCTGGCGGCCGTCGAATCCCTGCAGGCCCGGGATATCCCGGTCTGGGCCCTGGAAACCACCCCCCGCAGCAAGACCTACACGGCCGTACCCTATCCCCGGCCCCTGGGCCTGGTCCTGGGCAACGAAGCCCTGGGGGTGGGCCGCGAGGTGCTGGAGCAGTGCGACGAGTTGATCCAGATCCCCATGTACGGGTTCAAGAACTCGCTCAATGTGGCGGCTGCCGGCGCCGTGGTGGTGTTCGAGATCCTGCGGCAATGGGACGATGACGGAGGCGCGCGATTACTTCAGGGGCCGTCTTTGTAAGGGGTCTCGAGGTACTGCCGGGCCAGTTTGTGGTTATCCCCCTGATTGTCCAGTTTCCCGACCTGCTCGTAACACGCCACCGCCGCTGCCCGCTCGCCCTGCAAATCGTAGGTCATGCCCAGCAGTAGATGGCCTAGGACAACGTAGCCGTTATCTCCTTCCTTGCCCTGACCCGAGCCCAGGCTATTCACCGCCGTGAACCTTTCCTCCGCCTCCTTTAGCCGTCGCTGATAAAAGGCGAATTTACCCAGGTGGTAGAGGGCTTCCATGTGCCCCCGCACATGGTAACCGGCCCGCCCCTCTCTACTGCGGCGGACCACCTCCTGGTAAAGCGGCACACTGCGTTTCCAGCGGCCCAGATCCGCCAGGACGCGGGCGGTATAGCGGTGGAAAAGCGCGTTGTCCGGATAGCGGCTGTAGAGCTTTTCCAGGTAGGGGAGGGCCTTGTGGTTGTTGCGCTCGAACACCCGGTAGATCTGCGCCAGGAAGTAAGCTGCTTCGGACCGGGCGTAGCGCCCCTCCTCCGCAACTTCCCGCAGTTGTTGCAGACCCTTCTCCCGGTCGCCATCGGGCAGGAACCACATAACCGGCCGGATGATGGGATGTTCGCGGGGCATGACCGCGGCAAAGTAGTTGTAGATGCCCCGGCCAAAGAGGATATCCTTGTTGGTGGGTTCCATCCGGCGGCTGCGTTTGAGCAATGGCAGGCTCTTGAGGCCGTCGTTGGCCGCCCGCAGGTACTGGCCGCGGTCTCCGCGCAAGCGTCCGCGAAAACCAATGGCGCCGGCCTTGAAGAGGATGGCGTCGAAGTCGTCCCGGTCCTGCTTGAGGCGCTGGTCGCAGACCTTGATGCACTTTTCCAGGAGTTTGTAGAAGGCCTCGTCGTGGGCGCGATCGTCCAGGTCAACGAGCACCCGCCACCAGGTGACCATGGCCAGGAAGAAATGCCCCAGAGGATTGTCCGGGTCGGCCGCTATGACCCTTTCGAAGTAGCGATCCGCGGCCTTGAATTTAAGGTTGTAGATCAGGTCGATGCCGTACTGGATGCGCTCGTCGTAGCCCCGCAGGGTGTAGGTGTAGGTATCCGGAGAAGATGAGATCTGGGCCGGCAGAGGTAAGGGCCACAGGATCCAGGCAACAAACAACAGAGTGACGATGATCACAGGGTCCGATGCCCGCTGGAGGTAGCGTTGTTGAAACAGAGTGGATAACCTATAATTGTTGGCCATAACACCCACACCTTTCAAAAGAGGATCCTCATGGGAAAGGACTTCCCCGTCTCCGGCGGTGAGGCGACTGAAAAGGCCGCGGATCGGACCGTCCGGGATCCATATTATAAACCGGAAACCCCCGAACCTGCAAAACCGGGAACGCCCATACAATACGATATCATCGTCATCGGCGGCGGCTCGGCCGGGTACGCCGCGGCCCGCACGGCCCGGGACGCCGGCGCCGACGTGGCCATAGTCGACCACGGTCCCCTGGCCGGCCTTTGCATCCTGCGGGGCTGCATGCCCAGCAAAGCCATCCTGCGCTCGGGGGAGATCATCTCCCTGATGCGGCGGGGTCCGGAATTCGGTCTGCTGCCCGTGGAGCCGGGGGCCGACCTGGAGACTATCATCGCGCGCAAGGAACGCCTGGTGCGCGAATTCGCCGGCTACCGCATCCAGCAACTGCGCGATCCAGGTTTCACCCTCTACGAAGACACGGCTCGCTTTGTCTCGGCGCATGAGATCCAGGTGGGAATCTGGATCCTCCAGGCCGACCGCTTCATCATCGCCACCGGCTCGGTGCCGCGCCACGTCCCCATTCCCGGCCTCGTCGAGGCTGGCTACATCACCAGCGACGAGGCCCTTGAATTGCGCCGGCAGCCCGAGTCTATGCTGGTCCTGGGGGGCGGGCCCGTGGCCGTGGAACTGGCCCAGTTCTACGCCCGCATCGGCACCCGGATCACCCTGATCCAGCGCAGCCACCACATCCTCTCCCAGAGCGACGAGGACCTGGCGCGGTCGGTGGAAGCCCGTTTCCGCCAGGAGGGCATGGAGGTCTACACCAGCACCCGGCTGCACCGCTTTAGCAGCGAGGGCCCCTTGAAGATTGCGCACTTCTCTCACCAGGGACGGGAAAAGACGGCCGCGGCCCAGGTGATCCTGCAGGCCCTGGGCCGCCGGCCCAATATCGATGGGCTGGCGCTGGAAGCAGCCGGGGTTGAAACCGAGCACGGGCGCATCGCGGTCAATGCCCAGATGCGCACCAGCCAGCCCCACATCTTTGCCGTGGGCGACGTCAACGGTCTGCACGAAATCGTCCACATCGCCATCCAGCAGGGCGAGATCGCCGGGTACAATGCCGCCCACCCTGAAAAACCACCCCGCCGCACGGACGATCGTCTCAAGGCCATGGTCGTCTTCAGCGATCCCCAGATGGCCAGCGTGGGGCTGTGCGAAAGGGAATGCCAGGAAGAGGACGTCCCCTACCTGATGGCCTCCTACCCTTTCGACGACCACGGCAAATCCATGTGCCTGGGAGAACTCCACGGCCACGTCAAACTGCTGTGCCGCCCGCGCACCGGCGAGCTGGTCGGAGCCCATATCGTCGGTCCGGAGGCCGGCGAGTTGATCCACGAACTCATCGCCGTCATGTACTTCCGCGGCACGGTCCGCGACCTGGAGCGGATCCCCCACTACCATCCGACCCTGGCCGAGATCCTGACCTATCCGGCCGAAGAGCTGGCAGCGCAACTGTAAAAAAAGGCTCCGGAATACTCCGGAGCCTTTGGGCTGCACTGCCTCCGATCAGTCGTAGTATTCCTGCCCGAGGTGGGTGATCAGATCCTCGCCCTGCAAGAAGCGCAGGGTATTCTTGAGCTTCATCAACTGGATGAACAAATCGTGCTCGGGATAAAGTTCCGGCGCCGTCATGGGGCTCTTGAAGTAGAAGGAGAGCCACTCCTGGACCCCGTGCAGGCCGGCGCGCTGGGCCAGATCCGCGAACAGGACCAGATCCAGGACCAGGGGCGCGGCCAGGATGCTGTCGCGGCACAGGAAGTCCACCTTGATCTGCATGGGATAACCCAGCCAGCCGAAGATATCTATGTTGTCCCAGCTTTCTTTCTCGTCGCCGCGGGGAGGATAGTAGTTGATGCGCACCTTGTGGTAGAGATCCTGGTAGAGCCTGGGGTAGAGATGGGGCTGCAGGATGTATTCGAGGACCCCGAGCTTGCTTTCTTCCTTGGTCTTGAAGGAGTAGGGGTCATCCAGGACTTCGCCGTCGCGGTTGCCCAGGATGTTGGTCGAGAACCAGCCGTGCACGCCCAGCATGCGCGCCTTGAACCCGGGCGCCAGGAGGGTCTTCATCAGGGTCTGTCCGGTCTTGAAGTCCTTGCCGGCGATGGGCGCTCCCTTGTGCCGGGCCAGCTCCATCAGGGCCGGGGTGTCCACCGTCAGATTGGGCGCGCCGTTGAGAAAGGAAATCCCTTCCTGCAAGGCGGCGTAGGCGTAGATCATGCTGGGGGCGATGGCCTGGTTGTTCTCTTTCAGTCCCTTTTCAAAGGCTTCGATGCTGTCGTGCGTCGGGCTCGGCTCCATGAAGATCTCGGTGCTGCCGCACCAGATCATGACCAGCCGTTGCAGCCCGTGCCGGGCCTTGAAATCGTGGATGTCCTCGCGCACCATCTGCGCCAGGTCCCACTTGCTCTGGGCTTCTTTGACGTGGGAACCCTCGAGCCGGCGCACGTAGTTGCGGTCGAAGATCGCCTTCCAGGGTTGGATTGCGGAGAGCGGCTCCCGCAGGGTGTCCAGGGTGTCCTGTTTTAAGACTCCAGCGTGGCTGGCGGCCTGGTAGCAGTCGTCCGGAAACACGTCCCAGCCGCCGCATACCAGATCCTCAAGCGCGGCCAGCTCCACGAAGTCCTTGATCAGGGGGGAGCGGTTGTCGGTGCGCTTGCCCAGGCGGATGGTGCCCATCTGGGTCAGGGATCCCACTGGTTCGCCCAGGCCGGCTTTGATGGCCTCCACCCCCGCGATGAAGGTGGTGGCCACGGCGCCCATGCCGGGGATGAGCACGCCCAGCTTGCCTTCGGGCTTTTCTATTTTCTTAGGTTTGTTCATCGTCTTCTCCGCTATGAGGGATTGCACTCACTGTTTAGACACATCCTTCAAACTCGCTTCCTTGCAGCAAAAGGTAGTCGGGCTTGTCTTCGGGGGCGCCGGTCCAGCGCGACTGCGCGCTCATGTAGTGGGTGGCCAGACCGCGGCGGCGGTGCGGGGTGTTGTTGGGACCCGAGCGGTGCAGCAACAAACTGTGGTGGAAGGAACCTCCGCCCGCCGTCATGACGATCGGCTCTTCGACGCTGCGGTCGAACGCCGTTTCCGGCACGGTCATGTCCTGGCGCTTCCCTACCATCCACCCCTCGCTGTGGTCCAGCGCCCCTCCCTTGTGGCTGCCGGGCACCACCCACAAACACCCGTTTCCCAGGGTGACGTCGTCCATGGCCACCCAGGAACTCACCAGGTTCATGGGCTCTATCTTGAAGTAGGGGGAATCCTGGTGGTAGGTCTTTTCCATGCCGCCAGGCGGCTTCAAAAACATCTGATCGCCAAAGAGCTTGAGATCCGGCCCGAGCAGACTCTCGGCCACGTCCAGAATGGCCGGATGGCGGGCGTGGGCCAGGAAGACCGGATTGTGCCGGGCGCACTGGTTCAGCTTGCGCAGGCGGTCAATGGGGGCCGTATGGCCGGTGGCGCCCGGCTCGTATTCGATGCTTTCTTCGGGATAAGGGGTGCGGCCCTCGGCAATGTCCGCCACCTCCTGCCGCAGAGTTTCAAATTCGTCCGCGCTCAGGAGATCCTCGATGACGATATACCCCTTCTCGTCAAATTGCGCTACCTGTTCCTGGCTGAGTTTCATGTCCTGTCCCTCTTGTTTGGTATGACTTATCTTATTATCAGATTATCAGAAAAAATAAACCTTCCATGCCACCCACACAATCCCGAAGGAGCCCGGAGTGTATGTCGGTACGCAGCATCGGCGAGCGCAAGAAGCTGTTCAACATCCACTTCCGCAACATCCGGGGCGACTTTCTCGAGGGATAACCTTATGAACCTGGTCCAGTTTTTCGCCGATCTCCCGCCCGGCACCATCGCCAGCATCGCCGGCGTGGGCTACAGCGAGGGCATCCCCGCGGCCGCGGCGGACGCGGGCTGGCCCCTGGGGGTGGTGCGCCTACCCGACGGGGATCTGATCGCGTGCGACTACCACGCCCATCGCCTCTGGCGCATCGACCAGGAGGGGATCCTGCACACCTTTGCCGGCGACGGCGTCCCGGGCAACTCAGGCGACGGCGGCCCTGCGGCAAAAGCCCGCTTTTTCTGTCCCCACGATCTGAGCCGGGACAGGGAAGGCAACCTCTTCCTGTCCGATCTGTGCAACCACACCATTCGCCGCATCGACTACCAGACCGGGATCATCAACCGCGTGGCCGGCACCGGCCAGGTGGGCCGCGGCGGCGACGGTGGGTTGGCCACCGAGTCCGAGCTGGACTGCACCTGCGGCGTAGCCGTGGACGACGAGGGCAATATCTACCTGTCCAGCGAGTGGATGAACACCATCCGCCGCGTCGACGCCCGCACCGGCATCATCGAGACCGTCTTCGGTCAGATCGCCCGCCACTACCCTTCCGAGCGCGGCCAGAGCCGCCCCTTTGCCGGGCCCGGCCTGAGTCTGATGGGCTATCACGGCGACGGCGGGCCGGCTTCAGAGGCCGCCTTCTACCACCCCGAGCACCTGGCCTTCGACTCGAAAGGCGACCTCTACGTGTGCGACAACTCCAACGACCGCATCCGCAAGATCGACATGCGCACCGGGATCATCACCACGGTCCTGGGCAACGGCCAGCGCGCCTCCAACGGCGACGGCGGTCCGGCGGTAGAGGCCAGCACCCTGATGCCGGACGCCATCTGTCTGGACGTGCACGACAACCTCTACGTGGGCGAGAAGTACGGCTTCCGGGTGCGCAAGGTGGACGCCCGCAGCGGCATCGTCACCACCCTGGTCGGCAACGGGGTCCCCGGCTTTGGCGAGGAGGGTCTGCACGGATCGCAGACCACCTGCAACTCCTGCGAGGCCGGGATCTGGGCCGATCCGGACGGCACCGTGTACTGGGGGGACTGCTCGGGCCGCCTGCGGCGCTACGACGGGGGAACCGGGATCGTCACCACCGCGCTGGGCGGCACCAGCGTCCACGACGGCGAGGCGGCCACGCAAGGTTTTCTCTGCGGCCCGGCGGGCCTCTCGAGCGGCCCCGACGGCCACATCTACTTCGCCGACAAGTGGAACCAGCGGGTGCGCGGCATAGACCCCGAGCGCGGCCTTATCCGCACGGTGGCGGGCAACGGGGCCCGGGCTTACGGCGGCGACAACCGACCCGCTCCCGAAGCCTACCTGGGCAACCCGCACGATGTGTCGGTGGACGCCCGGGGCCGGGTGGTCATCGCCGATACCCGGCACGGCCACGTGCGCCGGGTGGACGAGGACGGCGTCATCCGGGTGGTGGCCGGCACGGCCCAGCAATGGGACAAAGGCGACGGCGGGCCGGCCGTGGGCGCCTGTCTGGTCCACGTGCTGTGCGTGGCCCACGGCCCCGGGGGCGATATCTACCTGGGCGACGGCGGGGTCGGGCGCATCCGCCGCATTGACGCCCGCAGCGGGATCATCACCACCGTGGCCGGCACGGGTTTGCCGGGCTGCGACGGCGACAACGGCCCGGCTACCCGGGCCCGCATCGGCTCCCCCACGGCCATTTGCTTCGACGCCGGGGGCACCCTCTACTTTGCCGATCAGGCCTTCCACGTGATCCGCAAGGTGGACCCGCGCGGCGTCATCACCACCCTCGCCGGTTGCGGCGAGGCCGGGTACTCGCCGGACGGCACTCCGGCCCTGAAGGCGCGCCTCAACCAGCCCACGGGTCTGGCCGTTTCCAGGAGCGGGCGAATCTACTTCTCGGATACCTGCAACAACCGGGTGCGTTACATTGCCCCGGACGGCACCCTGAAGACGGTGGCCGGCAGCGCCGAAGCAGGGGATGCCGGCGACAACGGGCCGGCCATTCGGGCGCGCTTGAACCATCCCTACGGTCTGTGCTTTTACGGGGAGGATATCCTGCTGATCAGCGACCACTTCAACAACCGCATCAAGGCGGTCAAACTTGTGGATCCCTGGTAAGAGTCGAACAACTGAACAGGACAACACACCATGACCGTATCCAAATGGCAGGAAGTATCCGAGCCGCTGCAGGTCGAACACGACGACGTGGTGATCGGCGCCGGCATTGTCGGCTCGTACGCGGCCACCCTGCTGCGTCAGCGGGACCGCGACGTGGCTCTGGTGGACGCCCGCTTCCCGGCCGCCGGGGCCTCGGGCCGCAACGCCGGCTTTGTGCTGACCTCGCAGCGCGAGACCTACCCGACCCTCATCGCCCAGGTGGGCCACCCGGCTGCCCGCGAAATCCTGGAGATGGTGCGCGCCAACGTCGCCCGCATGCGCGCCCTGGCCGCTCAGTACGAGGTACCCTGCGAAGAAGGCGCCGTCCACCTGGCCGAGACCCGGGCCGACGCCCGCGACCTGGAGGAGTGGGCCCGGGCGCTCGAATCCGACGGGGTTCCGGTCGCGTTCATGCAGAGGGACCCCTACGGCGCCGGGTACGCGGCGGCGCTGCAGGTGGACGGCGATTTCATGGTGCAGCCGGCGCGCCTCACCGAGGCGATTGCCGCCTCTTCCGGGGCCGCGCTTTACGACCACAACGAGGTCTACGCCCTCGAAAAGGAGGGTCAGGGTCTGCTGGTGCGCGGGCGCCGCGCCCATATCCGCTGCCGCAAGGTCTACATCGCCACCAATGGGTACGGCTGTGATCTGCACCCGTACCTGGGCGCAATCGTGCGCCCGGTGCGCGGCCAGATCCTCGTGACCACCCCGGTGGAACCCCTGATCCAGGTTGCCGGCATCACCGAGTACGACTATTTTCGCCAGCTTGAGGACGGGCGTTTGATGATCGGCGGCGCGCGGGCCTTTTTCGAGGAGCAGGAGTACACCGCCGAGGATGCGGTCACCCCGAACCTGCTGGCGCACCTGGAGGGGTATTTGCGCCACTGGTTTCCGGGCGTCTCCTTCGCGGTCGAACACTACTGGGCCGGCATCCACGGCTTCACCCCGGACCGCCGGGTGGCCGTCGGCGTCCTTCCGGAGCTGCCAGAGGCGGTCTTCGCCCTGGGCTTCAGCGGCTACGGCAACTCCATCGGCCTGCTGGCCGCCGAGCGCATGGTGGAGCTGGCCCTGGACCAACGCGACCCCGGGCCCCTCTCCGCGGCGCGCTTTGCTTAGGATTGCCGGGGTCGAGTGTCCCGTCGTGGTTCATGCTTTTGCCTCGTCAGGGGTACTGTGTTGGATGCGCTGCGCCTCACTCTGGCCGGGCGCCGGCAGAGGCGCGCCCGCTCAGACAGAGCGGCACCACCAGCACCAGCAGCACCGACGAGGACACCAGCCCGCCCGCCGTGCCCAAGGCCAGGGTGTACCAGATATCGGCCCGATCGCCCTGCAGCAACAAGGGCAGGAAGCCCGCGACCGTGGTGATGGTGGTGATGAAGATCGGCCGCAGCCGCTGAAAGGCAGCCCGGACGACCGCCTCCCCCGGGGACGAGGACTGGGCCTTTAACGCGTTGGAAATATGGTGGACCAGCAGGATGGAATTGTTCACGGAGATGCCCATCAACAGCAGCAAGGCCGCATAGCCGCCCTGGTTGAAGGGGGCGCCGGACAGGAAGAACGCGGCGCCCACCCCGATGAGGGCCAGGGGCAGGGCGATCAACACCAGCAGTGGTCGGGTCCAGGATTCAAATAGAGCCGCCGTGATCATCCAGACCAGCAGAACCGCGAGCAGCACGATAAAGGCCAGCTCCTTTTCTTCCTTTTCACTAAAGACCGCCATCATGTAGCCCCTCGACAAGCTGTACCCGTACGGTATGGGCGTGTGGTCCATTATATCCTGAACCACCCCTTCCGAGTAGGTGAAATCCCCTAAGACCGTAAACCCGACCTCTCTGAGGTAGCGCTGGTTTTTCCGCTTTATTTCAGGCCGCACGTACTGCTTCTGTAGACGGCTGACGTGGCCGACGCGGGCGGAGTGTCCCTCCAGCAAGACCCCAGCGCCGGACCAGGGCGTGATCCACCTCGATGAGGACGCCCTCCTCTCCACCGCCCCGCACCGTGATCTCTTTGACTCCTGGCACCGATAGCAAGGGGAGCCGCACCTCGTCGTCCACCAGCTTGCGGAGAGAGGAGGGCTCCTCGCGGCCGAGAACCTGGAAAAGGATGAAGCCCTGCATAGCGCGCAGCAGATCGGGCTCGTAGCGCCGCACCACCGGCCAGGAGACCCCTGGGGGTATTTCCCGGCGGAACGAAAAGAGCTTCTCGTTGAGTTCCAGCTCCGCCAGCTGCAAATCGGCCTTGCGGGCGAATTCAGCGGTGATATGGGCGCTCCCTTCCGAGGTGGTGGAGCGCAATAGAACCACGTCCCTCATCCCTTGCATGAGCGATTCTAAAGGCGCTGTGAGCCTGGATTCGATAGTAATCGCAGAGGCCCCCGGCCAGGAAAGGCTCACCGTGAGCCGGGGCGCATCCATCTCTTCGTCAAGATCAATAGGTATGAGGGGAAAATAGATAATCTGGAGATCAACGTAAAAGAAGGCCATACGCGTTTCTTCAATCTGAAAGTGGTAGAATTGGACACAACATACCCGGGTAAATTCCTGCTTATCGTCGAGGATAAAACGAAGCAAAAATTGCTGGAAATGCGCTATATACAGACCGAAAAATTGTCTACCTTGGGCGAGATGGCTACAGGAGTGGCGCACGAGATTAAGAATCCACTGGCCATTATTCAGAATGCTTTTGATTTGTTGGTGCGGTTGAAGCCAGACGAGAAAGAAGAGCGGGAAAGGATGTTCGAAGCGCTAAAGGGGGCCATACGCCGCATCAATGAGCAAATAGGAAGATTACTAGATTTTTCGCGTCCGGCTCAGCAGATGGAAGAGCTTGTGGATGTAGTGACCGTATTGCGGCAATTGCTGGATTTAGAACGCAGCCACGCCGAACATAGGGGCATCCTCATCGTAGAGGATCTGCAGGAACCCTTACTGGTCCATATAAACCGCGATCTGCTCAAAGACATTTTCTTGAACCTGATCGGCAACGCCTTTGGGGCCATGCCCGAAGGTGGGACCCTGCATATTGAAGCCGAAAGCCACACAGATCAGGTCGTAGTACGGGTGCGCGATACAGGAGTGGGTATTCCTCAAGAACACATCAACGACATTTTTAAGCCATTTTACTCGACAAAATCACCGGGACAAGGCACAGGCTTAGGATTGTCCATTGTGCATCGTCTGCTCTGGGATGTGGGTGGACATATAGAGGTTGAAAGCCAGGTAGGCAAGGGAACCTGCTTCTCGGTATATCTTCCTGTTATAGATGGAGAAGAGGAATAGTATGAGCAGACGCAGCGGCAGGATACTCATGGTAGATGACGAGGTGGATTTGCTCGAACTATCCAGCAGTATTCTGAGACGAGAAGGCCATACTGTCAATACGGTGGAAAATGCCAAGAAAGCGCTTGCCCTCTTGGAGAAAGAGGATTTCAATATCATTTTGCTCGATCTGAAGATGCCGGGTATGAGCGGACTTGAGTTTCTTGAAGTCTTCAAAAAACACACGCGCAAGGAGGAAGTTGTTGTGTTGACGGCCTACGCCGATGTCGACAGCGCGGTCCAGGCCGTAAAATTGGGTGCCTATACCTATCTATCCAAGCCATTTGATGCCGATGCAATTCTGGTGCAAATCGACAAAATCCTGGAACTACAAGAATTGCGCCTGGAGAATATCAGCCTGCGAAGACAGCGGGGAAGAACAGCAGGTGAGTTGGTAGGTCAAAATGAAAAAATGAGGGAAATATATCAATTGATAGAAGATATAGCGCCGACGCCGGTGGCGGTGTTGATCCGAGGTGAGAGTGGAACAGGTAAAGAACTGGTCGCGCAAGCTATCCACGATGCCAGCGATCGCGCCGATAAACCCTTTGTCCGCTGTAATTGTGCTGCTCTAGGCCCAGGGGTGCTGGAAAGTGAATTGTTTGGACATGTAAAAGGAGCGTTTACCGGAGCAGTACGGGATCGCAGAGGACGGTTCCAGGAGGCAGATGGCGGCACCTTATTCCTGGATGAAATCGGCGATCTCGGCATAGCTGTGCAGATCCATTTCTTGCGCGTTTTGCAGGAAGGAGAATTCGAGCCTGTAGGTTCGACGGAGACGCAGAAAGTAGATGTGCGCCTCATCACGGCCACGCATAAAGATCTCGAAAGGGAGATGCGGGAAGGAAGGTTCCGCGAAGATCTATTTTACCGCATCAATACGATGACTATAGAGATGCCAGCTCTAAAAGAGCGCAAGAGCGATATACCGTTGCTATGCATGCATCTCATTGAACAACACAATGTGACGTTGGACAAGCAGATCCAGGGTATAAGTGTTGCGGCTCTGCAGTGTCTGGAAAGTTACAGCTGGCCCGGCAATATACGCGAAATGGAGAACGTGCTCATGCGGGCTATGGCTTTGGCAAAGGGCGACGAAATCGATGTAGAACACCTACCCATTGCTGCGATACAAAGCGTGTCCGAACAGCCTGTAGGGCAACAGGCGCCACAACAAACTTGCGGTCGAACGGATTTAGTGTATGAGATATCAGAGGATTTGTTTCATGCAGCCCGCAAGCATTTTGAGAAAATTTTCATAACACGGGCGCTGCAAAAGACACGAGGTAATATTAGCCGGGCTGCAGAGATGATCCAGCTGGGGCGACGCAATTTGCAGAGAAAAATTAAAGAGTATCAAATTGATGTGCGTCATTTTGAGGAAAATGGCATATGAGGCGTGAGAATTTCGCACGAGTTTTATTCCTTGCGCTTCCGGGCTTACCATGAGGCCATGGACACCCAAAGGCTTGTTGAGTTGGGTGATCCCACCAGATGTCAAGCAACACTCGAAAGGGTGACTACCGAAATATCATTGTTTCCCCAAGGTGACATTCGCGTGAAGGAAAGGTAACAGGGCCTGGACAGGGCAGTGCCGGGACTTAGGGCGTATCGAATGATTTTTCCTTGATGCCTCAATGTCTTTTTGTCGCTTTTCGCCGGGCAAAAAGCCTCTGTTAATTTCTTCATCAGGCTATAAAATAGGGGATTATGCGCATATCCTGGTCCGGGTGGAAATTCCATGATAGCGCTCGATTCTCTGGACTACAGGCAAATTCGATATTTTTCATTTGTATCGCTGGCACAGGATTTGTTACTATACCGAACATGAAAAAAATACTACCTATCCAGGAGCCGCTCATAAGTGGATATTTTTTTTACATGTATCCTCTTTCGATTCTTGCAACCCATGAAGATTATCTGCCCTGGTTCTATAGTAATTACATCCAACTCTATCATTGGCAAGGCGGGGAGATCAAGTTTTATGTACACCCCTTCACCTACAGCCCACATATGAGGGATGCGTACTTTTCAACCTGCCCCTGGCTCGATACCCAGGTACTCGATCAACAAATAGTAACCAGGATGCACCAGGATATAGCGCCCTTCATTTTAGATTGTATAGATCGAGATTGCTATGTTCAACTCGATGTCGATTACTTTTATATACCGGATAGAGCAGAATACCACAACCGCCATTTTCTCCATGAAGTACTTATCTCCGGATATGATACCCAGGAGGAAATATTCGAGATCACGGGTTTCAATCAAAGGGGAAGTTATGCTACTTCACCAATCAAGTTTACCGAGCTCGAGCAAGCCCTTTCAACCCCCCCAGAGCGATTTATGGACAATATGGCGGATCGGCCCAAGGCCATTTTGTACAAGTACATGGAAGGAGAAAGATACGATTTTGACCTCGAACCGGTTATTGAGCAATTAAAGGACTATTTATACTCAAAAGATACATCCGCGAGATTTAGAATGCTGGCCAATCCAATAGATGTGCCGGTAATGTGGGGCATGAAGGTTTATGAGTATTTGATCAAATCGTGCGAAAGTCTAATCAATTCCCCTAACGCTGTCGATTTTCCCGTCATCCCTCTACGCATTGTGTGGGAACACAAAAAAAGTATGTTGGCTAGAATTAGATACATGGAGGATTGCGGATACCTCAAGCCCTCCCATCCGTTCTCCAAAAATTATGCAGTGGTTGAAAAAGAGGTGAACAGCATGCGATTGATCATGCTCCGGTGGATGAGCACCCGGCGAGCATCGTCCCTAAAAAAAATAGTAGAAATGCTGCGAGAAACCGCGGAAGCTGAATATCAGGTGTTGGAAAGCATGGTCGATACGCTCTAGTTTCCCTGCCGGCTTGGAAAGGAGGTTGGCACCGTTGAAAATCGGGATTATAACGCATGGATTCTGGCCTCAAGTAGGCGGATTGGAACGACAGGTATTCGACTGCTCGTCAGGTTTCGCCCGGAAAGGCCATAAAGTAAAGGTACTATCTATATCCGGTGAGAAAAGTCGACGATCAGAACGAGAGACGCTGACGATCGAAGGGGCGCAGAGCATTGAGGTTTTCAGGTTTAAAGTCTCTGCTTGCAGACGGGTTGATGATGATTGGCTCACCTTTCCGACAGACTTCTATAAACAGTCCGCTCCATGGTGGGGCCCATTGTTACAGGATGTAGATGTGTTGTGTAGCTTTGGAGCGGTTCCTGCCATCGCCGGAGGAATGATTAAGAAAGTAAACCAAACGCCTCTGGTCGCTGTCCTGCCGGGTATACCAGAGCAACCGAGTGATAGTTTCGTAGAAGTACAGCAATCCGGAGCGGACCGGTTTGTCGCTGTTTCAAGGTTTATGCGCGCTAGAGCCAAGAAGCTTTTCAATATGGATATGGTGAATATATACAATGGTATAGACACGGATTTTTTTAAACCTACCCGCGGTAAACTGGAATACCCCTTTCTCCAAAGTTTATCCGGCGAATTGATAACCAGTCCCGTTCGTCTCGATCCCAGCAAAGGTTTACCTATCCTTATCGACGCCTTTGAAATGGTGCATGCTTCCCATCCGGATGCCCAGCTGCTGATCACGGGGAATGGCAGCATTTTCCATGAATTAGGATCCACTAATTCGTATTACGAGTACCTCGTGAATATCGTTAAGAGCAAGGATTTAACACAGCATGTCATTTTTGCCAAAGGAGGAATCGGCGCGCAAGACATGCCGGCGCTCTACAGCAGGTCTTCGGTCTGCGTAATGACCAGTCTCAGTGAAGGTTTTGGGTTGGGCATTGCAGAAGCAATGGCCTGTGGCTCGCCCGTAGTGGCCACTCGGACAGAAGGTTTGCAAGAGGTCTTCAAAGACGGTAAGGGCGGATACTACGCCGCTAGCGGTTCTGCTGAGCAGGTAGCAGAAAAGATTATGAGACTGCTTGCGGATCCTGAATTGAGCAAGGGTATGGGCGCTCAAGCTAGGACGCATATCATTGATACATTTCCTCTCAGGACACAAACCGATAGGTATATCGAAATCTTCAATGCGCTGCGAGGGGCATCAAGGCATGGTGAAGATTGTTTTTTTAAACAGTAAGTGATGGGATTGATAAACATGGCCAAGATTGTTTTTTTCATGCTCTCACAACAAGGCCATCTGAACGCCAGTCTAAAACTGGCCAAAGATTTGCAGGCGGCAGGTCATGATGTGCTCTTTCTTTGTACCAGGGATGATCAAGAATTTCTTTTAGTACAGCAGATGGAATGTTTACCTGTATTAGAGGGAATTTATCCCAAGGGTTTCCAACAACATCACCAGGCACAAAATAGGCTGCGACGCTTTTTGGAACTTAGACGGACCATAGTGGATACGTCCAGGCGGTTGCCGCTCGAGCTGGAATCCATAATTCAGGAATATAAACCCGATCTGTTTATCATCGACTCAATCATGGCTTATGCTGCTTTCATTCCTTGTAAAAGCAAGATTTCCGTCGTCATTCTCAGTAGCTTGTTGCCCACTACCAAGGGAGATCACCTTCCACCGCTGGTGACCCGACGGCTTCCTCCAAGGCATTCATTGGATCGCCTATGTACGAGTCTCGTCTGGTCCTGGGTTTTATTTAAAAGGTTCTGGGTCCATTTGTTCCGAGGAAGTATGCGCAACTACAAGAAGATGGCACACCGGTGTGGATTTGATTGGGGTCGTGTTAACCGGTCTGATGTTTTTTTATTCGATCTGCCGCTCCCCAAGTTAATACTTTGTCCCGAATGTTTCGATTTTGCCCGCTCGCCGAGCCCTGATCGGTACTACATCGAAGCCTCTATCGATTGGGGTAGACAGGATGCTGAATTCCCCTGGAGCAGCGTGTCTGATCAAAAGAAGATCGTCTACTGTTCGCTGGGCTCCCAGAGTTATTGTTATGATAATGGCCGGGCATTTTTTCTACGGGTGATGAACGCCTTCGAAGAGCTGGAAGGCTACCAATTAATTTTATCTATAGGCGGAAACCCCGCCGCGGAAGATCTGCTATCGGCCCATGGGGATATGATAGTTATAAGGTATGCTCCACAGCTGGATATTCTCAGACGTGCTACTTTGATGATTACCCATGGTGGTTTGAATTCCATCAAAGAATGTATTTATTTGGGGGTGCCGATGCTGGTTTTCCCCGGACTCTACGACCAGTTCGGCAATGCTGCCAGGGTGCTATATCACGGTCTGGGATACGTCGGCCACATGACCAGGACGGCGTCAAAAGAGATTCGCGCCATGGTACTATCCATTGAAAACGATTGTTTGGTGCGCAGCAATATTCAGTCCATGCGCGAAAAGTTCGTTTTAGTCGAGGAAAAAACACCGAGTATCGGGATTATCGAAAAATTGATCAATAAAAAACTCATCGTCGAAACATCGTAAATATTTGGACCTCAAGACCGGGAGGGGATGTTGCGTCGTGTACTCAGCTTTCTTCATAAATAGTGAAACTCAATAAATCTCGGGGTGCCCCTGAACCCCCGCCGCCTCCAGTGCCGTGGCCGCGCGGAACAGGGTGGCTTCGTCGAAGTGGTGCGCCACCACCTGCACCCCGATCGGCAGCCCCTCCCGGCTCGTGCCGAACGGGACCGATAGGGCCGGCGAACCGGTGAGGCCGAAGGTGGCGGTGATGTTGGCCGCGTGTCCGGGTCCGGACGCGGCCTCCCGACCGTCGATGACCAACTCCTCGGCCTCGTGTCCGTGGGCTGTATTGGGCGCCGTGGGACACAGGAGCAGATCGTGGTTGGCAAAAAATTGCCCCACGTCCTGCGCCAGCAGGTCGCGCTTGTCCATGGACACCAGGAAATCTTCAAGGGCCGGCAGGGGCAACCCCAGCAGCCCCTGGATCGATTCGGTCAACTCGTCCTCGCGACCCTGGACGAAGGGCCGCAAATAGTGCTCGCCTTCGGCCACTACCATGTCCATGCAGACCGCTATGGCCAGCCGGTCCTTCCAGTCGAACTCCACCGGCTCTACCGCGCATCCCATCTCCCCGAGAGTGGTCGCGGCCTGCGCGACCACCTCCTGGATTTCCTGGTCCACCGGGGCGAAGGGGCCTTCCTGGAAAAAGCCGACCCGCAGGCCGTTCAAGTCGCCCCTCAGTTCCCCCGGCAACGGCATGGGGGCGGACACGGCATAGGGATCCTGGTTGTCCGGCCCGGCCAGCACCGCAAGCGCCAGGGCCGCATCGCGCACGGTCCGGCAGATGGGTCCCACGTGCATGTGGCGGCACATCAACTCGGGCCAGGATCCGGTCAGGGGAATCCGGCCGTGGGTCGGCTTGAATCCGACGATGCCGCAGTAGTGCGAGGGCAGCCGGTTGGAGCCGCCCAGGTCCGTGCCGATTCCCAAAGGTGAAAGACCCGCAGCAATGGCCGCGGTCTCGCCCCCGCTGGAACCACCCGTGGTGCGCTCCAGGTTCCAGGGGTTGAGGGTGCGGTCGAAGACCTTGTTGAAGGTCTCGGCCCGGAGGGCGAATTCCGGCAGATTGGTTTTGCCTAAAAGAATACCCCCGGCTTCCTTGAGCCGGCGCACGGCGGTGGCGTCGATCGCGGGGACCAGGTCCGCAAAGATCAGGGAACCTCGCGTGGTCCGCACGCCCTGGCTGTCGAAACAGTCCTTGGCGGTGAAGGGGACGCCGTGCAGCGGCCCGAGGCTGGCGCCACTGGCCACGGCGTTCGTGGCCTTTTGCGCCTGCTCCATAGCATCGTCGGCCAGGGTGACCACGGCGTTGATTTTTGGATTGACGGTCTCGATGCGTTCCAGGTGGGCGCGTACCACCTCTACTGGCGAGAGGGCTTTGGTGCGGATTTTTTCAGCCAGTTCGGTGGCGTCGGCGTAATAGACGTCTGCGCTCATTTATTTGTTTTCCTTTTTCGTATTTCATGTATTGATCTTCAGTACTCAGATCTCTCCCACCTCGGTGAGGTGCATCATGGTGGGTCCTGCCCCGAATCCGTAGACCTAGATACCGTGGGCCCCGGCCCTGTGGTAATGACTGGCCACTGCCTGGTTGCGATCTTTTCCTTTTCCACTGCATCTTCGGGACCGACAAATTTTATCAAGCCCGAATACTCGCCCTGGGTGATGGGCCGGGCATTGCTCACCTCCTTGAAAACCGCCGGCGGTAAAGATGCACCGCCACTGAGCCATGGTCAAGTAGTTGACACAGGCCGCGGGCAGAGCTACCTTGATAGCCTGTCTGATTGTGGCCGGGTTGGGAAGGGGGACGTTGCCGGCGGCGGTTTATGGGAAATACAAGAGCACCGGCCATATTGAACAAGACTACTATGAAACACTTTTCCCTCACCACCGAAAATCTCCCCTTGTCCAAAGCCGCCACGCCCCGGGCCCGACGCGTCCAGATCCGCTGGAAAAACAAAAGCATCCTGGATCTGACTCAGGGCCTTTTTTTTCCGCTGCTACCTCTTCCCGGTGTACTCGCCCCAGGGCGTTTCCCTCACCGCCGAGAGCCCGGTGGACCACCCGCACCACAACTCCATCACCATCGGCGCCGATGTCTTCTTCGCGAAACTACCGCCCTTGAGTCCGGCTATGTCCAACCTAAAGGAGGAAGCCACCTACAACCTCTACGTCAATCAGGTCTTCCAGGGCCGCGCCCCGGGCCGCACCTGGGTCGTGGGCGCCGAGGGCGAAGAGGTGGACGAAAACCACCTCCGCGTGGTCCAGCAGGTGCAGTGGCAGGGCCCCGAGGAGTGGGGTGCGGCCGACGGCCGGCGGGTCCTGGCCGAAGAAACCCGCACCATCGACCTCTACCCCGGCGAGGTGGCCAATGTGATCGATATCCGCTCGCAGCTGCGGCCCACGGAGTGGGACATCACCATCGGTCCGACCCGCCACTCCTACTTCACCATCCGTCTGGCCGACGGTCTCCGGGTCGACGACGGGGGTACTTCCCTCGACTCCGAAGGCCGCCGGGGCGGCAAGACCATCACCGGCCAGAGGGCTGCCTGGGTGGATATGTCGGGCCCCTGCGCCCACGGTCAAAAAGCCGGTATCACCGTGATCCCGCATTCTTCCATAACCGACCTGCGCTGGAACGTGGCCGACTGGGGCACCATTACGGTGAATCCTTTCATGGATAAACAAGGGGTGCTGAATCGGGGCGATACCCTGGACCTGGGGGTCCGCATCCTGGCCCACGACAAAGACGCCGCCGCCGCGGATGTGGCCGGCCTTTACGAAGAATTCAAGAGCCGGAGCGGCTAGCCCGCGGCCGCAGCCGGGGCGATGGTCCGTGCGCTGGCCAGAAGCTGGGTAGTGTCCGATACATTTCAACATCTTATACCAAAGCCCTGTTTCGGCTTGCGCTTTTCCCTCGACTTTTCCCTTGTATATCAGGCCCGATTTCCACACCTTTTATAATCGGCATTGCACAACAATTCAGCTCACCGCCACCCAGGAGCTAAAATGGAACTCAGACCCAACCGCATCAAACACAAACTGGCCGCGGGCGAATCCGCCTATATCGTCAGCGGCATCACCCACCCCGACGACATCGACGCCTTTGGCCCGAACGGCTTCGACGGCATATGGCTGGAAGGGGAACACGGCTGGGTAACCCCGGCCGAACTGGGCAACCTCACCCGCGCCTGCGATATCTGGGGCATGACCTCGGTGGTGCGCATCAACCGCAACGACCAGGCCCTCATCTACCGCACCCTCGACCGCGGCGCCCAGGCCATTGTGGTGCCGCACGTAAACACCCGGGAGGAAGCGCGGAACGTGGTTGCCGGCGGCAAGTTCGCGCCCATCGGCCAGCGCGGCCTCTACATCAGCCGCCAGGGCTTCGGCGTGGACGATTACCTCCAGGTGGCCAACGACGAGACCCTGCTGATCATCCTGATCGAAGACATCGTGGCGATAGGCAACCTGGACGAGATCCTGACGGTAGACCACATCGACGTGTTTTTTGTCGCGCCCTCGGACCTGGCCGCCTCCATGGGCCACATCGGCGATGTCCAGCACCCCGAAGTGCAAAAAACCGTTGACGAGGCCCTGGCCCGCATCCAGGCCGCGGGCCGCGTCGCCGGCTCCCTGGCCACCCTCGAAACCATTGAAAAGTATACGGCGGCCGGGGTCCGCTGCTTCCTGACCAATATCGGCCCCTTGATCGCCGCCGGGGCCGCCGCGTTTTTGCAACGCGCCGAGAATGCCAGAAGGTGAAAGCACCCCATTGATGCAGGAATTTTCCCCATGCCCGGCAAAACCACAAACATCCTTTTCATCGGCAACAGCTTCACAGCCCGCAACGATCTGCCCGGCCTTGTGGCCTCCGACGGCAAGAGCCCCAGGGTCGAGCACCAGCTCATCTCCGGGGGCGGTGCCTCTCTCCGGACCCACCTGAACAAGGGGGAGGCCCAGGAAACCTTGAGCCAAGCGCAATGGGACTACGTGGTGCTGCAGGAACAGAGTACCCTGCCGATCAAAAACGCCCGGAGAATGGGCGAGAATGTCCGGGAATTCGACCACCAGATCAAAACATCCGGCTCGACGACGGTGCTCTACATGACCTGGGCACGCCAGGATGCTCCCGACACCCAGCAGGCCATCACCGCAGCCTACACGAGCATCGGCAGGGAGCTCGACGCCCTTGTGGTGCCGGCGGGGATCGCCTGGCAGAACTTTCTCGACCAGTACTCCGAACCTGCTTTGCACGACAAGGATAAAAGCCATCCGTCCCTGGCCGGTACGTATCTGACAGCCTGCGTTTTTCACGCGGTGCTTTTTAATGGAAGGCCGGCTGGTCTGGACGATGGAACCATCGACTTGAGCCGGACCGATATGAAAAACATCCAGCGCGTGGCCGGGGAAACCGTGCGCCGGTTCGAGCGCGCCGGACAGTGAGAAACAAGACAGATCGCCCACCCGCACACGGAGGAGGGAAATGGAAAACACAACCGTACAAATCGACCAGGAAGAAGAAATCGGCTTCATGCATGTAGACTCGACCGACTTCGGCGCTTTCACCCTGGCCCAGCGGATCCGCCACTTCGAGGTAGAGGGCTACGTGGTCCTGCCCGATGTCCTGGACGCCTCGCGGATCGAACGGATCAAGGAGGAGATGGCGGATGCGCCCATGCAGCACAAAGACTACAGCGAAGCCCAGACCTATTTCCTGGAACCCCAGTGGCGCAGCCGCGCCGTGGCCGAGCTGATCGGGCATCCGCCCACCATCGAGTTTCTCGAGGCCTTGATGGGGCCGGATATCGTGTTCACCCACGGGTTGTTCACCCGCACCCTGGCCGGCTCTCCATGCATCTCCATGCACACCGATGGCCAGCCCTTTGGCTCGTCCATCTTCGGGTATGAGGGTAGCTCGCCGCGCCTGCTGCGGGTTCTCTATTACCTCGACGACCTCCCGTCCGAACGGGCGCCTTTCCGGCTGATACCGCGCTCGCACCTGTCCTTTCACGCCGAGGCCAACCCCTATCGGCGCTACGTATCGCACCCGCAGGAAACCACCCTGTGCCCCAGGGCCGGCACGGCGGTCCTCATCCCCGTGGACCTGTTCCACGGCACCCACCCGAACAAGGACACGGTGCCTCGAGAGCTGATCCAGTTCGGCTACCGGCCGGCCTGGGCCGGCCCGATCCGGCCCATGGAGGAGTGGGATCCCGAACAGGTGGAGGCCGCGCCCGAGGTCGCCAAACCCTTTCTGCAGAGCCTCAATACCAGCGGCCTGGAGTGGGAGCAGCCGCACAAGCCCAAGGGCATGACAAAAGAGGCCCCCGGGATCAACCCGGACCGCTGGGAGGGCTAGGGCAGGCTCGAAGGGTAGGAGCCGTACTCCAGATGATTTCCACATCTTCGAGGACGAACGCGCTCATCAGGCTCTCGGTCCTTTGCTTCAGGGTGATCGCCAGAACCTCGCCGCCGAGCTGGTGCTCGGGCTCGACCAGGTCTACCAGGCAGTGGGAGAAGAATAGATTGAAAAGGCGATATGCGAACTAGTGCGGGAACCGCAGGACCCTTTTTGCATTATCCCCCATGATATTCGCCCGCTCCACTTGGTTCAAATCCGGCAATAATTCATTGACGATCCGGGTGAGCGGGCCGTAGCCCGGGTCCTGCGCGATCCAGGGAAAATCCGTCGCCCACATCAGGCGGTCGGTGCCAAAACCCTTGTTCGCCAGGCGTTCGTGCCAGACCGCCAGATCGCGGTAGGGCCATTCCTGCTTGCTGAAGGCGTAGTGGCCGGACAGGTGGATGTAGACGTTTTCGTAGTGGCACAGACCCAGGGTGGAATAACCTGTGCGGGGATAGTCCACCGGGACTTCGATCCGGGGCCGGCCTTTGTCGTCCCAGCTGAGAGCGCCCTCGCCCGGGCAGATCATCAGGTGGTTGAATACCACCCTAACCTGGGGGAAGGCATCCACCAGAAAGGGGATCAGGTGGGCGTCGGCGGCGCGGGGGTAGAGCCAGAGGACGTAGTCTTTTGCGGCCGCGTGTTCCCAGACGGGATAGGTCTCGAAGGTGCGGATATCCATCGGGGCGAAGGGATCGAGCGGGCCGCCGATGCGGAAAAGCCGGAAGCCGATGATATCGCCTTGGTCGGCCAGGCGGTCCATGTGGTCGGTTGTGCTGGGGGCATGGTCCGGTATCAGCCCGATGCCCAGGAAACGGCCGGGGTAGGTTTTGAGGCAATGGCGCAAATAGGCGTGGTGTTCCGCCTGGGCGCCGCCGATCTGGACCAGCACGGCGCCCTCCACTCCGTGGGTCTGCATTTCTTCCAGGAGTTTCTCGACCGGCTCCTCGCGTTCGGGGGGGAGCCGGTCGTCGGTCTGGCGGGGAAACTCGGCCGAGGCCCGGGCAAAGACGTGGGCATGGGCGTCGATGCACATCATCTTTCCCGGTAGAACAGCCGCCGGCGCTGCGGGGTGTCGATGTGGTCGGCGATGGCGGCAAACGGGTGGTCTTGGGATTTCCCCTCGCTCCATTTTTCGTAAATCAGGATGATGGATTTCCTCGGCTTGGCGCTCTTGTTGAGCATGGAGGAGTGCCAGCCATAGGAGTTGAACAGGATGGCGGTGCCGGCCCGGGCCAGGAAGACCTTGTGGCCGGGCATACTTTCGAGCCGGCCACCGCGCGGATAGGGTCCTGCGCCGGGCTTGTGGCTGCGCGGCACAAAGGCAAAGGCGCCCTGGTCCGGGCCCACGTCCTCCACGTAGATCTGCACCTTGATGTGCAGGGGGTTGGTGTGGGGCACATCGGGGTGCCAGCCCACGTAGGGGGACGGGCTGGGCGGCAGCAGGCGCACCTGGGGGGCCAGAAAAATCAGGTCGTCGTCGGTGAAGTCCATGAGGAGACCGTAGTAGCTGGGGTGATCCGCCAGGTCGATGAAGATATCGTTCTTTTCCATGGCATTGGGGATATCGAAAAAACCGGCCGGCCGGGTGCCCTCGGCGATCCCCTCCAGCCAGGCGGGTTTTTCCTCTCTGGCCCAGCGGTCAAAGGCGGCCTGGAGGCGCTCGAGCTGGGCGCCGGAAAGGGCGTCTTCCAGGACCAGATATCCTTCGTCTTCCCACTGCTGGCGCTGGGCCGAAGTCGGGCGAATCATGTTGTACCTCCAGGGCAAACGGGCTGGCGTGGATCTGTTTCAGTATAATCTACAGCTAGGCGCCGAGGTTGTCCATCCCCCCAATATCGTTGCCTCATAAATGGCGATTTTCGCCCGGCCCATCAAGATCCATTTGGTTGACACAGAAGGCCGACATCGCTACCTTGAGGATCCATTCCATGCACCTGAGCGAAGGGTTGCTTGAAAAGGAGTTTTCCATGCGCCGGAAGCGGATCATCTACTTCAACGATGCTCGCCATTACTACCTGTTCGTCTTTGAACCCCCTATGAAACTGGAGGACGCTTGGGTCCCGGTGGACGAAGCCGCGGGCACGAGCGTGGACACCTTCATCTACGGCGTGGCCCGGGGAGATGGCCTGTTCTATCCTTCCAAAGTGGGCCAGCGCTTCGGCCACGACATGAAGGAATTCAAGCAGGCTGCGTACTGGCGGGTGTGGTACAATATGCAGAGCCTGATGGACCGGGGTCTGGACCCGCTCAAGGTGTTGATCGACCGGGCCCACGACAAGGGCATGGACTTTTTCGCCAGTTTGCGGATGAGCACTCACGAGTGCATGGATCCGGCCCACCGGATCGAAAACGGCGGCGGCGCCATGGCCCACCCCGAGGTCCGCGACCACCACTTCGCAGTGCTGGAGGAACTGGTTGCCGACTACGATATCGAAGGCGTGGAACTGGACTTCGCGGTCCCGGGCGGGGGGCTGCTCATGCCCATTGAAGAGGCGCCTGCCGCCACGCCGGCCATGACCGAGTACGTCGGCCGGATCGCCGCAATGGTG
This sequence comes from Candidatus Latescibacterota bacterium, assembly GCA_965219385.1. GTDB lineage: Bacteria > Latescibacterota > UBA2968 > UBA8231 > UBA8231 > CBDCNM01. Next base: position 2,277,324 of record CBDCNM010000002.1, read on the forward strand.
CGCCGCCATCCGGGCAAACAGGTTGGAATCCGGGTGCTGCCCACCGAAGCATTGAACCGGGCCCAGGGACTCGATGTGTGCGCCTGGCTCCAGCAAGGCCACCTCGACTATGTGGTGCCGATCCGCTACGGCTATCAGATCCTGGACCCGGACATGCCCATCAACTGGCTGATCGAGGCGGCGCACCAGGCCGAGGTTTCGGTGTACCCGTCTCTGCAACCCTACCAGGATCACCAGCAGACCGGCGCTGCCGAGCGGATATGGGCCACCCCCGCGCAGATGCGCGCGGCCGTGGCCAACTTCTGGGAGCGCGGGGCCGACGGCTTTTACGCCTGGTTCCTGCGCTGGCCCTTCGACGATGCCCAGCGGCGGATCCTGACCGAGTTGGGGGATCCCGACCTGGTCAAAGAAGGCGACAAGCATTACTGTCTGGCCCGGGATGTCAAGGATGAGAAGGATATGCACTACAGGACCAGCCTGCCGGTGGAGATCCAGGCCGACGATACCGGCACCCGCCATCCCATTCCCTTCCACCTGGCCGACGATACCAGCGCCTCGGATCGCATCCGCCAGATCCAGCTCAAGCTCAGAATCTACGACCTGGTCAGCACCGACCGCCTCGAGATCCTGCTCAACGGCCGCTCCCTCGAAGATCAGACCTGCCTGCGGGACTACTACTCCTATATCAGCGCCTATAGCGGCCAGTGGCTGGAGTTCCACCTGCGGCCCGAGGTGTGGCCCCGCAAGGGCGACAATTTGCTGGAAATCGCTCTCCAGGAAAGGGCCGAGCGCCTGGTCAGCCCGCTGCGGATCGAGAAGGTGGAAATCCTGGTGGAGTACGGCCCTTACCCTTCATCCCTCAGGGTTGCTCTCCCCTCTCAAAAGGAAAAACAGCCATGAGCGCAAAACCCCGGGTGGGCGAGCATCCCTGTTACAGCGACGACTGGACCCGCACCGACCCCGACCTGGTGGTCTATCTGCCGGAAGAGCCGCCCTATGCCAGCGAGGCCAACGACCACGTCCCGCACGACCAACGGCCAGGTCTGGTACACCGTCTCGGAGGACGACGGCCACACCTTCCGGCACGCCAAAGGCCCTGGGGCTGGTGCTCCCTTTCGAGGGCTAGAGTACTTCCAGACGCTGCTCGATGCGCTGGTCCGGTGATATCAGAGAGGATTCCTGGGCGGCCGGTCGGAAGAGGAGCGTTCTTCGACCCAGGCCTTGAGCGGCACATCGTCCCAGTCACCGGGGATCCAGTACTGCGACGAGGGGCGGAAGTCGGGCTCTTCGCCCAGTGGGTGGTTGTCGGTGGCCAGCGCCCCCAGCAACTGCCGCCGGATCGGCGAACAGCGGGCTAGTAGCTCCGGGTCCTGCTGTATGTAGTCTGTGGGGCGGAGCCACCGGTAGTGGTAACCAACGTGCATTATCTTCCGCGTCTTGTTCGACAGGTTCGGGCCGACGCAGTGCCAGGTGGCGGTGCGCCACAGCACCGCCGCGCCCGGCGCCAGCTTCAACTCTACGGTCTCGGCCGGATCTATCTGGCGCTCCATTTCGCGCAGTTCTTGCGGTGCACGCTTGTGGCTGCCCGGCATCATCCACAGGTTGCCGGAATTCGATGCGCTCAGGTCGGAGAGCACGTAGAAGGCCTTGATCTCCATGAACGGCAGCCGTCCGTCGAGGGCGGGGGCCTCGAAGAGGTAGTCGCCGGCCAGGTCCGGATGCCAGACGACGTTGCGGTAAGCAGTCTGGTGATCGTCCCCTTTCCCGCTGCCCACTGCGCCGGCCTCCATGTCCTTCGGGTAGGGGGGCCGGTAGTCCAGGTGGGTGGTGCGAATCTGGATGTTCCAGCCGATGGCATCGATCACCAGGGGCAGCATTCTGGGGTGGTCAATCAGGTCGAGGAAGGCCTCGTGGTGGGCCAGGGCGTTGCGGATGGCAAAGGGATTATCGGGCCCCAGACCTGTGGCCTGGCGGATCCGGACGGCTACTTGGTCGACCGCCTCCAGTAGCCGTTCCAGTTCATCCTGGTGCAAAAAATCCTCGAGGATTACGAAGCCCTTGTCCTCGAAGTCCCTCTCCTGCTGTTGGGTCATTGCTAGCGCCACGGGTTGCTTTCCTATGAGAGCCCCTTGAGCCCCGGGGTCTGGACCGCGCGTTCCAGGCGCTCCGGATGATCGTGGACGCACTCCCTGGACATCGAGGAGAAAATTAAATATAATCAGTCCTTCACGGAATCGGCGGCCTTGAGGTCCAAATAGCTACGGGTATTTCGTAAAGTACTGAAGATCTCACTTTTCACCATTCGGCGCAACCGTTGTTTTTTCCGTTGGATTGCCATGACTTCTGGATTTGGCCTGGTCTGTAGGGTATATTCATAGGTAAAGCAGCGGTCTGAATCAATGGCAAAGATAAAACTGGTTGCCCCGGTCGTGACGGTCGGGATCATCGGACTGGGAAATGGGCCGGGAGATCGCCCGCTGCTGCAACGGGCTCGGGATGCGGGTCCTGGGGGTGAGGGGGCAGCCGGGCTACTAAGAATAGATAAGGATTCGGATCCATGAGCGATCACCCGATTTTTGCCCCGGACCAGCAAAGCGAGTTCCTCGACTTTTTTGCCCACAACAACTACGGCGTGGTCGCGGATGCCCTGCTGCCGGAGGACATACGGTTCCTCAACGAATTCATGGACCGCTCCCAGCAGGAGATCCCGGTAGAATGGGGTCTCGACAAAAAGCCCATCTACTCCCACGGGCAGATCCTGGTCTACCATCCGGAGCTGGACCCCTACATCCAGGGGCCGGTCACCTTCCCCCTGGTCAGGGCCATCATGGGCCTGCAGGTGCGCTTTGCCCAGTTCGATTTCCGCGATGTGCCCCGAGGGACCGGCGCCAACGCCGCGATGAGGTACCACAGGGATCGCAGTTATTATCCCCCCGAGGGAGCGGATCCCCCCCAAGATCGCTTTGCGGACTGCAGCTACGTGTGTTCCATCATCTACCTGAACGATGTGGGCGAGGACACCCCTTGCTTTTGCGTGGTGCCCAATAGCCATCTCCAGGCGTATGAGACGATAGAGCAAGTCCGGGAAGAGATGGGGGATGCCTTCCGCCAGGTCCCGATCCGCGGTCCGGCGGGCACGGCCGTGCTCTACAACATCAACATTTATCACACTCGCCTGCCCGGCAGGGATGACCTGTCCCGGCGCACCCAGCACTGCTACTTCAGTTGCGCTACCAGTCCCCCGCTGACCAACTGGGTGATGATCCCCCGGCGCCTGGCCGAACACCCCGATCCGGAGCTGCGCGAGTATTTCAGCCAGTGGACCGAGGCCACCCGGGAATTCGTCGCCGCGGGTTATGCGCGGGAGTACTACAACGACCATGTCCTAAAAAAACCCACCTGACTTGGGGGGTTGCGACTCCAGGGCTGGACGGGCCAGCTCTTGCTCGGTGGTTGACTGGAGCGGCGGGTCGCTTTTTAATATACTCAGTACTTCACGGAATCGGCGGTTGGCCGTGCGGGGCTTGTGCCTTTGGCGTTTTATGAGACCCAGGGCGCTCTTGCCCCGCTCCCCCTCCCTGCTGCTGCGCCTCAGCCCCCACCGTCCTGCCGGCACCATCCCCTCCCGGCCTTGAGGGCCAAATAGTTACGGTATTTCGTGAAGTACTGATACTGCTCAACCCAAGGAGCACGCCATGACCCAGACCGCACCGACCCGCCAGCAGGCCCTGGACCTGCTGCACCAGTACAATGGCAACCCCTCCCTGGTCAACCACGCCCTGGCCGTGGAGGCGGCCATGCGGCACCAGGCTCGCAAGCACGGCGAGGACGAGGAGATGTGGGGTATTGTCGGCTTGATCCACGACTTGGACTACGAGCAATTCCCCGAACAGCACTGCCGGAAAACCGAGGCCATTTTGCGGGAAAATCAATGGCCCGAGGTCTATATCCGCGCCGCCCTGTCGCACGGCTGGGGCATTTGCACCGAAGTGGAGCCGCAAAGTCTGCTGGAAAAGACCCTCTACACCGTCGACGAGCTGGCCGGCTTTGTCACGGCCTGTGCCCTGGTGCGGCCCTCCAGGAGCGTGCGCGACCTGACGGTCAAATCGGTCAAAAAAAAGTGGAAGCAGAAGGCTTTCGCCGCCGGGGTAGACCGCCAGATCGTCGAAAGCGGCGCCGGCATGTTGGGGGTGGAACTGGACGCGGTCACCGCCGATGTGATCGAGGCCCTGCGGGAAGTGGCCGACGAGATCGGCCTTTAAATCCCTTTACATACGCGGCCTTGGAAAACCTATCTTTCTCCGGATTCTTGCGCCGCGCTCTGGCCTCCATCCCTCCAAAGGATCGTTTGTGCCTATGGCTGACCGCCCCAAAATCGCCGCCATCGTCACCGAGTACCTCTACGAGCCCAAGGCCGTCGGGAGGATCTCCACGCGGAACATGGCCCTGCTTCAAATAGGGTCAAATGACCAGAGCGCGCTCAGCCGCTCCAGGCTCAGCCGTCTTCTTCCTCGCCGGTGATCTCAAAGCTCCGACTTCAGCGAAATAGCGGGCACCCTTCATCGCTCACTACGGCCGCGTCGTTGTGTTCGCGATCCCGCTGTCACTTGAGTGGAACGACTTGCCGTATTTACGCTATCTTTCATTTCAGATTGGATATCAACTGGGAGATGGAAGCATGAACACCAAGAAAAAACGACTTACCCTGGACCTGGACCCTCCAATGCAGCGGCGATTGAAGTCGGTGGCTGCGCTCAAGGGCATAAGCATGCGCCAGTACTGCCAGACCGCCATCGACAAGGAACTGGCCAGAGACGAGGCTCAGGGAGTGGAAAGTTTGCCCTTTGGCCGCGAAGCCATAGACCGGTTTGCGGCGCTCCAGGCTGAAATATTCGGGGACGAGATACTGTCCGGAGACTCGGCTGAGTTTATCCGGGAGGCCCGCGCGTCCAGGGCAGAATTGTGAACGGCTTTGTCGTCGTGGACGCGAGCCTGGCATTCAAGTGGTTGGTCAAAGAGAACCACTCGGACAAGGCAATCGCCCTCGCCCGGTCCTAGGATAGCGACGGGATAAGACCGGTAGCCCCGTACCTTATGCCGGTGGAGGTGGCGAATGCGCTTCACCGACGGGTGGTGCGGAAGGAGTTGACCTTAGAGACGGCCACGCGCCTGATGGAGAGCTTGGTAGCCTCAGGGATTGAGTTGCGGGAAACACCTCAACTCCATGGCCGAGCTCTGGAGCTGGCGGACCGGCTCCGTCAGGCTGCAGCCTACGACGCACACTACCTCGCCCTGGCGGAGACTCTAGAGTGTGACCTGTGGACTGCTGATGAGAAGTTCTACCGAGCTGCGAGCCCTACCGCCGGAAACCTACACTGGATAGGCGAATTCTCAATGCCGGTTTAGATTGATTCCCAAAAGCCCGGCATTGACTAGCGCCTCAATACCCCGCATTCCTACAGCCCGGGTGTTCCACAAAAGCTCCATGGACGTATGAATGCTTCATCCCGAGACCTTGACTGACTTACACGACGGAAATGGAGACCACCGATGTATCTCTCTGTAAGCGCAGAGACCAAGTCAAACCTTCGTCGGAGCCTAGCCACGACTTTTGCAGTATATCCACAGAAGGATCCTGAGAGATCTGCCGGCCGGCAACGGTGTATGATGCTCCGAGGATCAATAGTGGAGGATCTGCTGACGTCCGTTGATCCACAAGTTTGTTCCGTTGATATGAGGTGAGAAGATGCGTCGATTCAAGATCTTCCACTACGATGTCCGAGACGCTTTTCTGTCCGGGTTTGATGCGCAGGAGCCCGTGGCCCCCGTCCTCGATCCGAGCCGCGGCATTTCCATCAAGATCTTTCTTGACGCCTGGACCTCATAATCCTATAATGGTAATGGAACGATACGAAAGGGGAGTATACGTGATGGTTGTGCCACGAGAGAAATTCTCCAGCCAGGCTTCGCCGGAATTGCTGGCCGCAGTGCGCGAAATTGCCCGCAAGGAAGGTCGTCATTTCCAGGCGGTGCTGGAAGAGGCCATGCGGGAATACATTGAAAACCGCGCCCAGGAAAAGCCCCGGGTCTCGGTCATGGCCCATTTCCAGGCCAGCGTCGAGAAAAACCGTCGCCTGGGGGAAATGCTGGCCAAATGACCCATGACTTCCCCACCATCCAGGAAGTCATCGCCATGCACGACGCCCTGATCAGTGCCTTTGGCGGCACACTGGGTATCCGCGATGAAGGCGCTCTCGCCGCCGCTCCTCAACTCTAGGAACCAATCCAGGATCCGGCTCTATGGCACTGATAGCTCCCAAATACCTACAATCAAGGCATTCCTCCTTCTCTTCATCTTTCTAACGACCGTCTGGATCCTTACAAGGCGTTATGTGCATAAGGCGGTAAGACTCTAATGGCACGGCAGGAGACCATCCTAAGCGTATTTGTCGCCTCACCTAGTGATGTAGACGAAGAAAGAAATCGTCTTGAAGACGTGATTCGTGAGCTGAACACGGCGTGGGCCCTCCAGCTTGGAATTCGGCTTGAACTGATCAGATGGGAGACTCACGCCTATCCCAGCTTCGGAGAGGATCCCCAAGCGGTTATCAACGAGCAAATTCCACAGGATTTCGATCTGTTTATCGGGCTAATGTGGTACAGGTTTGGCACCCCAACCGGCCGTGCCGGGTCCGGCACCGTTGAGGAATTTCAACGGGCAAAAGAACGCTACGATGCCAATTCTGATGCCCTCCAGTTGATGATCTACTTCAAAGACGCGCCAGTTCCCGTTCCCCCATCGCAGCTTGATCACAAACAGCTAGAGAGTGTCTCCAAGTTTCGATCAAGCCTCGGCGAGGAGGGCGTGCTCTATTGGTCGTTCCAGACAACCGATGAATTCGAGAAGCTCGTACGCCTTCATCTCACGCGGCATATCCAAGCGTGGCGGTCGCAAGCTGAAATCCCGCAACCGTTGTCTGCACCAATTGAAGAAAAGACTACCACCGAGGACTCCGCCGATCAAGATGAAGATGACGAGATCGGGCTCCTGGACTTAATGGAACAGTTCGAAGACGAGTTCTCAACACTGGAGGAAATAACCGAACGCATCGCAAGTGCAACCATCGAGATTGGCGAGAAGATGAACGCCAGGACTGCTGAGACCACCGAATTTGCGGCAGGTCCTGACGCGCAGAACCGCAAGGCTGCAAAGCGGCTTGTTGCGAAGGCTGCCGCAGACATGGATCAATATGTGCACCGCATGGAGTCAGAGTTGCCGTTGTTTAGCCAGCATCTGAACGCCGGTCTGAATGCGCTGACCCGGGCGGCGGCGCTCTCCATTGAACTCAACATTGAAGATGAAGGCCTTGAGCAGGCAAAAGATACCGTAAGCGGCATCCGCGAATTTCGGGACACCATGAGCACCGTTGAAGGCAAGATCGTTATCTTCAGAGAGGCAATTGCTTCGCTGCCGCGAATGACGACAGTCCTGAACCGTTCCAAGCGGGCAATGGTCAATGTAATTCAGCGATTAATCGACGAATTCCGCAGTGCTCAAGTGATGGCACGAGAAGCCGAAACTTCATTTGCATTGATTGTCAATGTGGATACTCGTGTGGACATTGGACCGGCGGTTGACCGCGAGCTAAACAGTCAGCAAGTCAATATCCTCAAGGTTCTGGCAGAGTTTGACGGCAATGACATTCCGCCTGCAACGATTGCCCATTCGATAGGCGAGAGTGTGACTCGAGCGAAACACTATCTTTCGCAGCTCTTGGCCGAAGAATATGTACATGACACCTTGATTATGGGTGAAGGCCCCCGGTATGCAATCGCTGATCGTGGGCGGGAATACCTTGTTGAGCACAATCTCATCTGAATGGATGTATAGCACGCTCTATCCCCTAAGCGTCTTGAACGTGCGTACTCATGCCTAACCATAGCTATTTCGCCAACCTGATCTGGCAGATCGCCGACCTGCTGCGCGGTCCCTACCGTCCGCCGCAGTACGAGCGCGTCATGCTGCCTATGACCGTGCTCCGGAGATTCGACTGCGTGCTGGCTTCTACCAAGGACAAAGTCCTGACCGAGTACCGGTGGCGCAAGGACAGATACCAAGGCGCTGCTCTTGACCGCTGGCTTAACAAGGTCGCTGGGGGGAGCTTCCACAACCACTCACCCCTCGACTTCGAGAAGCTCAAGGGGGACCCGGACAATATCGCCCAGCACCTCGTCAGCTACATTCAAGGCTTTTCGGCCAACGTGCAGCGCATCTTCATCGACCACTTCGATTTTGAGACCGAAATCGAGAAGATGCGCGAGGCCAATATCCTGTACCTCGTCGTCTCGAAGTTCTGCGATGTGGACCTACATCCCGATAGAGTTCCGAATGAGCAGATGGGACACATCTTCGAGAACCTCATCCGCCGCTTCAACGAGCTGGCCAACGAGACCGCGGGCGATCACTTCACGCCGCGCGAGGTCATCCGGCTTATGGTGAGCATCCTCTTCATCCACGACGACGAACTGCTCGCCACGCCCGGCACCGTGCGCACGCTCCTCGACCCCGCCTGCGGCACCGGTGGCATGCTGGCCGAGGCTCAGAATTACCTGCGAGATCACCACGGCGCCGCGCAGCTCTACGCCTATGGGCAGGATTACAACAACCGCGCCTTTGCCACTGCGGCCTCCGACATGTTGATGAAGCAGGTTGACCACAACGGCGGCGGCGACAGCATCCGCTTCGGCGACAGTTTTACGGAGGATCGGTTCGAGGGTGAGACCTTCGACTATTTCCTCACCAATCCACCCTTCGGAGTGGACTGGAAGAAGCAGAAGAATGAAATCCAGGGAGAGCACGACAAGCTCGGATTCGCGGGTCGCTTCGGTGCCGGGCTCCCGCGGGTGAACGATGGCTCGCTGCTTTTCCTGCAACACATGCTCCGCAAGTTCGAGCCAGTACGCTCAGACGAGCACAAGCACGGCTCGCGCTTGGCCATCGTATTCAGTGGCTCGCCGCTCTTTACCGGCGGCGCTGGCTCCGGCGAGAGCGACATTCGCAAGTGGATCATCGAAAACGATTGGCTCGAAGCCATCATCGCCTTGCCGGAACAGATGTTCTACAACACCGGCATCGGCACCTACGTATGGATCGTCACCAACCGCAAGGAGGAACGCCGGAAGGGCAAGATTCAGCTCCTCGACGCCCGCGACTTGTGGACCGCGGGCGGGAGTGAAGACAACAAGCGCAGCCTTGGCGACAAGCGCCGCCATATCGCCGCAGAGCAGATTGAGGAAATCGTGCGGCTATATGGCCGCTTAGAGGACAGCGAACGCTCCAAGATCTTCGACAACGATGACTTCGGCTACACACGCGTGACCGTGGAGCGACCCCTGCGCTTGCGCTACCAGATGACCATAGAAGACAAGGCCCGCTTTCTCGATGCCTGCCCGTATCTGCTCGACGATGTGCAGGCCATAGACAAGGCGTTGGGACGAGAGCCGAAGTGCGACTGGAATGCGACGTGGGAGAGTATTGCCGCTCTCCTGCATGAGCGCCAATCGCGCTGGAAGAAGACGGAACAGAAGCTCTTCCGAGATGTCTTCACCGAGAAGGATCCGCAAGCCGAGCGGGTCAGGAAAGATGGCCGGGAGAAAGGCTACGAGCCTGACACCGAGCTGCGCGACTTCGAGAATGTGCCGCTTAAGGACGACATCGATGCCTATTTCGAGCGCGAGGTGCGCCCCCACGTCCCCGATGCTTGGATGGACCGCGACAAGGACAAAATCGGCTACGAGATCAACTTCAACCGCCACTTCTACGAGTACACGCCGCCGCGGCCACTGGAACAGATTGACGCGGATCTGAAGAAGGCAGAGGAGAAGGTCGTGCGGCTGCTGCGGGAGGTGACGGAGTGAGCCACCTCGCCTGGGTCAACTCACTGCCTGAGTCGTGGCAGGTGAAGCCGCTCCGGGCAACGACTGATTATGTGGTGAGCAACGTCGATAAATTGTCGGTTGACCACGAAATACCGGTTCGATTGTGTAATTACACGGACGTTTACAACAACGACTTTATTTTTACGAGCCTCGACTTCATGCAGGCAACAGCGACCGAGGACGAGATCGAGAAGTTCGGCCTGCAAGTCGGCGATGTTGTCATCACGAAGGATTCAGAATCATGGGATGATATAGGTGTCCCCGCGCTTGTTCGGGAAACAGCCGACAACCTTGTATGCGGTTATCACCTCGCGCTTCTTCGTCCCCGTCGCCACCAGTTGGCGGGCGCGTTCCTGTTTCGCTGCCTACAGGCGAAACCTATCCAAGTGCAACTAGAATTGGCGGCTAATGGTGTGACCCGCTTCGGATTACCGAAATCCGAGATTGGCACCGTTACTCTGCCTGTGCCCCCGCTTCCTAAGCAGCGCACCATCGCCGACTACCTCGACCGCGAGACCGCACGCCTCGATGCGCTAGTGGCGGCGAAGGAGCGGCTGCTGGACCTGCTGGCCGAGAAGCGCCGGGCTCTCATCACCCGTGCCGTCACCCGTGGCCTCGACCCCTACGCCCCGCTACGCGACTCCGGCATCCCCTGGCTGGGCGAAATCCCGGCGCATTGGACTCAAAGCCACCTCAGGCGTCTGTTGGTTAGCATGGACTACGGTATTTCGGTGTCAGTTGAAACCTCGGGCAATGTTGCTGTTCTCCGCATGGGTGACATTCAGGACGGAGAGATCGACTATTCCGGAATCGGATTTGTGGACGAAGTTGATGGGTCGCTCCTCCTTCAGCCCGGCGACCTCGTCTTCAACCGTACTAACAGTCTGGATCAGATTGGGAAAGTGGCATTGTTCCGTGGCAAGCCTGACTATCCGGTATCGTTTGCCTCCTACTTGGTAAGATTCCGATGCAGCCCCGCTGTTTTGCCTGAGTTTTTGAACTGGCTCCTGAACTCAGCATATCCGCTGGCCTGGGGACGCGCCCAAGCACTGCCCGCGATTGGACAGGCTAACCTAAACCCGAATCGCTACGGCTATCTGCCCATCTCACTGCCATCAATTGAAGAACAGAAAGAGATTGTCCGGTACATCTTGAACTGGACAAGTCGAATCGATGCTGTGCGGGCTGAAACGCAGCGTACCAGAGCACTGCTCGTCGAGCGCCGCTCTGCCCTCATTGCTGCGGCCGTGACTGGGCATATTGACGTAGGGAGCACGCCATGATCGTCACACGTCTCAATCTGGCCAACCTCCGCGCCATCAAGGCGTCCGAGTTCCGCTTCCACCCGAGATTTAATCTCATCGTCGGTGTCAACGGAGTTGGGAAGACAAGCGTTCTGGATGCACTGAGGGTCTGCCTCTCGTCGGTGGTGAAACGGGCGAACGGATTGCCAAACAACGCCAAAGCACTCTTGAGCGACGACATCCGCATCGGGGCTGACGTTACGATGCTTGAGTGCCATGTTCGGATTGGCGCACGCGATCACGTTTACCTCCGTCACAGACCGCGCCAAGCTGACATGCCAAAGAAGGCGCAGTTCATCGGCGAAAGACCCTCACCAGTGTCCGGTGACGAGCCAAGGGGGCGACCACTCGCGGTATTCTTTTCAACCAACCGTGCTGTGCCGTCGAGACGAACTCCTGGGAAGGGCGTCGCCGCGGGGGGCGTCGCCGCGGCGTTCGCGTACGCCTTCGTGGATCGCGAGTTGCGGCTCGGCGAGTTCGGTGCCTGGCTGAAGGTCCAGGAATCCATGCGCAGCGAGCGTCCGGCCGCCGACAGCATGCTGACCGCCTGCGAGGATGCCGTAGCGCGCTTCCTGCCGGGTTACGGGAACCTGCGACTTGGCAGCGACGACCGCCCGCAGCTCTGGATTGACCAAGGTACGACGGCGATTCCGGTCCGGCAGCTCTCGGATGGCGAACGCGGGATACTGGCTCTCGTATTGGACCTGACCCGGAGGCTTGCGCAGGCCAACCCCAATTTCACCGACCCGGCCTCCGAAGCCGAAGCGGTCGTCCTGATCGACGAGATTGACCTGCATCTGCATCCCAAATGGCAGCGCCAGATCATTCACAACCTGACCACCACTTTCCCGCGCTGCCAGTTCATCGCGACGACTCACTCACCGCAGGTCGTGGCGTCCGTCGAGCCCGATCAGGTTCATCTTTTGGCTCCTGTTGGAATCATCCATCCGGACCGCAGTCTTGGGATGGATTCAAACTGGATTCTACGCCACCTCATGGAGGCCGATGACCGACCCGAGGATGCGATGGCTGCCATTCAATCTGTTGAGAACTTGATTGCGAAAGGAACCTTCGAGGAAGCGCACGCCGCGATCTCAGAGGCTAAGAAGAACGGGCTTGACCTACCAGAGTGGTCCGTTCTTGAAGCGCGCATAGCTCGACTGGAGGTTTTGGCCGAATGAAGTACATCCAGAAGACCGGATGCCCGCACTCTTATTCCAAGTGGTGCGCTGCAGTTGCGGGAACGAATAAGTCTGATTGGCGTGAGGTGCCTTCGACCCAAAAGGACCAAATATTGGCGGCTATGATTGCAGAGCAAGGCGGGTTGTGTGCCTATACGATGCGTCGGATTGACAAGGATTCATCGCATTTGGAGCATATCAAGCCACAGAGTCGCTGCCGGAAGGACCTGCGTGGGTCTGACTTGGACTACTCCAATTTGATAGCGTGTTTCCCACGGCGCGATGTGAAAGGACAGCCTCGCTATGGCGCACGGCTTAAGGATAATTGGTGGGAGAACGATGGCACCGAATTCGTGTCTCCGCTTCAGCCTGCTTGCGAACAGGTCTTTCGATTCAAGCTTGATGGTAAGATTGAGGCAGTCGGCAATCGAACCGAAGCCAGAACCACGATTGCCGTCCTCGGCCTCGATCACAGAAGTCTTACCGAAGACCGAAAGCGCTTCATTGAGGAGTTCATCTACGGGCAGACGGGGGATAACCCAATGTCTTACACCGCCGCGCAGCGTGCACGAGACAAGATTTGCGATCTTAACGGGAATAATCTCTTCTACGAGTTCTGTGTTGCAATACGAGCAGCCCTAGAAGAGCATATGGCAGCCCTCAAGAAACTCCGCCAGCGCAGGAGATATGCGCGGAAGAGCAGATAACTTGCCGAGTGACGACAGGCATTCGGAAGCCGCCTTCGAGATCGTAATCGAAGCGCACCTGCTCCAGAACGAATACGTTCCCGTTTCCCGCGAGGGCTTCGACCGCGACCGCGCGATCTTCCCCGACACCGTCCTCGCGTTCATCCGCGAGACCCAGCCCGTGGAATGGGCCAAGCTAGAAGCGCTCCACGGCGACCAAACCGGCGAGCAGATTCTCACGGACCTGTGCAAGTGGATGGACGCCAACGGCTCGCTCGCAACCCTGCGCCACGGCTTCAAGTGCTACGGGCGAACGCTCCATGCGGCGTTTTTCAAGGCGGCTCACGAACTGAACCCAGAGCTCGAAGCCCGCTACGCAGCTAACCAACTCGGACTCACCCGCCAGCTTCGTTTCTCCCCTCAGTCGGAGAAATCGCTCGACGTAACCCTAAGCCTGAACGGCATCCCCATCGCCACGGTGGAGCTCAAAAACCCGCTCACCGGGCAGACGGTAGAGGATGCGATCCATCAGTACCGGCGCGACCGCGATCCCCGCGAGTCGATCTTCGAGTTCAAACGCCGCACACTCGTCCATTTCGCTGTTGATACCGAATGCGTGCGCATGACCACGCGCCTGGCCGGCGACGCGACTCACTTCCTGCCGTTCGACAAGGGATGTGACGGCGGTGCCGGGAATCCGCCCGATCCGGCGGGCCGCAGCTATCGGACGGCCTACCTTTGGGAGGAAGTGCTCGCCCGGGACAGCCTGCTCGATGTGCTCGCCCGGTTCATCCATTTGCAGATCGAGGAGAAGCGTGACGACCAGGGCAGAAAGGTGAAGGTCGAGTCGATGATTTTCCCGCGCTACCACCAGCTCGATGCCGTCCGGCTGCTGGTGCAGGCGGCTCGCGACGAGGGCGTCGGGAACAACTACCTCATCGAGCACTCGGCGGGCAGCGGCAAGAGCAACACGATCGGCTGGCTCGCGCACCGCCTCGCTTCCCTGCACGACGAGGCAAACGAGCGCGTCTTCGACAGCGTGATCGTGGTGACTGATCGCGTCGTGCTAGACCAGCAGCTGCAAGACACGATCTACCAGTTCGAGCACAAGCTCGGCGTCGTGCAGAAGATCGACGAGCGCTCCCGTCAACTCGCCGAAGCCCTTGAGAACGCGGTCCCCATCATCATCACCACGCTGCAGAAGTTCCCCTTTGTGTCGCGGCAGTTGCTCAAGACGGCCAAGGAGCGAGGTATCCAGGGGACGGGTACGCTGCCCACGCGACGCTGCGCGGTAATCGTCGACGAAGCCCACAGCTCGCAGGGAGGGGAGACGGCGACGGACCTCAAGGAGGTCCTCGGCGGCGAAGACCTGCGGGAGGAGGCTCGAAAGCGTGCGGAGGAGGAGGGGCGCGAGGATCTGGAAGAGCTGTTCCGCAGCATGGCCAAGCGCGGCCGGCAGGCGAACCTGAGTTTCTTCGCCTTCACGGCCACGCCCAAACACAAGACCCTTGCCGTGTTCGGTCGGGACGGAGAGCCGATCCATCGCTACACCATGCGGCAGGCGGTCGAGGAAGAGTTCATCCTCGACGTGCTCAAGCACTACACCACGTACGCGACCTACTTCAAACTGCTTAAGGCCTGCGAAGACGATCCAAACGTCGAGCGGAAGAAAGCAGCGCGTGCGCTGGCGCGCTTTCTGCGCCTGCACCCCCACAACATCGCGCAGAAGACCGAGGTGATGGTGGAGCACTTCCACGCCGTCACGCGCCACAAGATCGGTGGCCGAGCCAAAGCGATGGTCGTCATCGGCTCCCGGCTGGAAGCGGTGCGATACAAGCAGAGCTTTGATCGTTACATCCAGGAGAAGGGATACGCGATTAAGACGCTGGTCGCCTTCTCGGGGATGGTTCAGGACGACAAGCTCCCGGACGTGGCGTACACCGAGGAGAAGATGAACTCCGGCATCCGGGAGAAGGAGCTTCCGGAGAAGTTCGCAACACAGGAATACCAAGTGCTGCTGGTCGCGGAGAAATATCAGACCGGGTTCGATCAGCCGCTCCTGCACACGATGTACGTGGACAAGCGGCTCGCTGGCATCCAGGCCGTCCAGACGCTGTCGCGACTCAACCGCATCCATCCGCTGAAGGAGGACACTTTTGTTCTCGACTTCGTAAACGACCGTGAAGAAATCCGCGAGGCGTTCAAGGTCTATTACGAAGGTGTGGAAATGGGGGAAGAAGTGGATCCCGCCCGAATGTACGCGGTCAAGGGAGAACTCGACGCCTCCGGGATCTATCTCGATGAAGAGGTCGAGCGGTTCTGTGCCGTGTACTTCAAGCCAAGGCAGCGTCAGAGCGCCCAGGACCACCAGGCGATGAACGCCGCGCTCGATCCCGCGGTGTCGCGCTTTACCAGCCTGCAGAAAGACGAGGAGGACGAGGCGGAGCTCTGGCGCGGAAAGGTTCAAGCGTTCCGCAACCTTTACGGCTTCCTGAGTCAGATCATCCCGTACCAGGACTCGGACCTGGAGCGCCTGTACGTGTTCCTGCGCCATCTGGCGGCAAAGCTGCCACGGCGCCGGAGCGGTCGGGCCTATCAGTTTGACGACGAGGTGCGACTCGAGTACTACCGTCTGCAGAAGATCAGCGAAGACTCGATCTCCCTCGCGGAGGGTGACGCGCATGCCCTGGATGGGCCGACCGAGGTCGGCAGCGGCGCTGGGCACGAGGAGTCGGTGCCGCTTTCGCAGCTTATTGACGTTGTCAACGAACGCTTCGGCACAGATTTTAATCAGGCCGACCAGCTCTTCTTCGATCAGATCGTCGAGGCGGCGGTGGGTGACGACGGATTGCGCCAGGCAGCCGCGGTGAACCCGGAGGAAAAGTTCGAACTGGTATTCAGGAATCTTCTGGAACGACTCTTTGTCGAGCGCATGGACCAGAACGAGGAGATTTTTGTCCGCTACATGAACGACGAGTCCTTCCAGCAGACCGTCAGCGGCTGGATGGCCTCCGAAGCGTATCGACGGCTGCGGACCGGCTCGGTCGCGGCAGAGGAATTGCCAACGGACCGGGCGTTTCCGGCGGGACTGCGTCTGGTGGAAGGCCGGCCCGAGGACCGCTACGTGACCTGCGTGCCGTTTGTCCCGCTCAGGGCCGCAGCGGGTGCCTTCGGCGACCCCCAGCACATCGAGGACGACGGCTTCGAGTGGGCGGCCGTGGATTCACGCCACCGCTTGCGACCAGGGATGTTCGTCGCGCGGATCGTGGGCCACTCAATGGAACCCGCGGTCCCCCATGGAGCGTATGGTTTGTTCCGCGCGCCCGTGGAGGGCACGCGCCAGGGTAAGACGGTGCTGGTTCAACTCCACGACGGTGTCGACCCCGAGACCGGGGCGCGGTACACCCTCAAGCGGTACGAAAGTAAGAAGGTCCAGGATGGTGACTCCTGGCGGCACGCAAAGATCACGTTGAAGCCGACCAATCCCGAGTTCGAGCCCATCGTCCTCACCTACGCCGACGAGGGTGAGGTGGCAGTCGTGGCGGAACTGGTGGAGGTGATCGCTGCAATGCCTTCTGACGGCCGCCGATAAGGCGCGGTCGTGACGGGGGCAGGTGCGCGCCGCACGAATGTAGAAAAGGCCGATGATATTGAAGAGGATCATCCCCAGCGGAATGGAACAGCCGATCCAGAACACCCTGGAGCGCAGGAGCCCGTGGCCCCCGCCCTCGATCCGAGCCGCGGCATTTCCATCAAGATCTTTCTTGACGCCTGGACCTCATAATCCTATAATGGTAATGGAATAATACGAAAGGGGAGTATACGTGATGGTTGTGCCACGAGAGAAATTCTCCAGTCAGGCCTCGCCGGAATTGCTGGCCGCAGTGCGAGAGCGGGATCAGCACAATCGCCGCGTGCGTTGCGTCAGAGTTGCGACCTGATGGGCATGCGGGAGCGCCCCACTTAATCTGATAACCCTTTGGAAAGGAATCACCGATGGATCTCAGAAAATTACTCTCAGTCCCCGGCTATTCCCCCTTTGCCGACATCGCCCTCTTGTTGCTGCGGCTGGTCGCCGGCCTCGCCTTTGTCTTCCACGGCTGGCCGAAGATCCAGAATCCCTTCGGCTGGATGGGTCCGGACGGCTTCGCTCCCGGCCTGTTTCAAGCCCTGGCCGCCCTCTCCGAGTTCACCGGCGGCCTCGCCTGGATCGTGGGCCTGCTGATACCCCTTTCCTCGTTGGGCATTGCCTGCACCATGGTCGTCGCCGTCTGCATGCACGCCTTCATGCGCGGCGACCCCTTCGTCTCCGCGGGCGGCTCATCCTACGAGCTCGCGGCGATCTATTTCTGCATCTCCATCCTGCTCCTGGCAGCCGGACCGGGGCGATTCTCCGCAGATAGAAAGATCTTCGGTTCGCGCTTACCATGATCCACATCGGAACCGGTTTGACAGGTTTCGACGACCCTCTGTTACGGTCGACCTGATAGTCCGCGCAGTAGCCCACGCCGGTGTCAGGTCGTTCGCCTGGCAGAAAGCAAGTAGAGAGCTGAGTTCTCCCGGTCGGCTCGGAAACCGGTCAGACCACTTCACCTTTACTACCCAGACTGGCTTTTGGGCTGCGTTGAGCCGTACCATGTCAACTACGCCGCACCTCTCTGTTAATCCCCTACCACTTGTATCTGAAGGGTTTGAGTGCCTTCGATATACAGATCGACATCTTCCTGCGTGGACACCGTTGGCGGGGGACCCGAAGAAGGAAACGGGGGTCCGAAACCCGGCCCGGAATCGGGCGGAGAGTCCGAACCCGTGTCTTCTTCGATTGGCATGACGTAGGTCAACCGGGCCTTCAGCAGGACGTTTTCGTCCGCTCCATTCACCCGTGCAAAAACATCCTCGAGCGTCTCCTCGCCCCCGAAATCATCAAACGGTGGAAACAGTCCGAACAACGGGCGATCTCCCCCGCCGGCGTCTTCTCCCAATGCCGCGGCGGAACCTGCCTCGAGCTGGTAGACGCCGGCGGGCAGCGTATCCGGCACGGCGAGCGCTAGCTCGATTTCCCGGTCGAGGCGCCGTCCCACGCGTAGCGAGGTAGTAACGGCCAACGTGCTCCCGGGACTGACAACGGTGTCCGCAGAGACCTCCACCACCTTGGCGAAGCGCGGCTCCGGGATCATTTCGACGTGGACCTCGGCGTCGCTGAGCTGCAAGGCGTAATCGTTCCTCGTCATAAGTTCCAAGAGTGCGGATGACAGGTCGGAAGAGGCACTGGAAATCAAAGATGAAAGTTTTCCATTCGGCTCCGCGTAAAGGCGGGTGCGGGCAAGCACCGAGTCGGTGCCGGAAAAGGAGATATTCGTCGTCAGGCGGAGACTGTGGTCCGGCTCGTCTTCGATCCGGTTGTCCAAGGGACTGAAAGAAGCACTGGTGACGAGACTAAGGGTGGTATACGGGTTGAGACCGATGGTGGCCATCCGGTGCGTCAGTTCGAGCTCGCTCCCCGAGGGAAACGTATACACGCTCCTGATCGGAACCAACTCCGGCCCCTCGTCGAGCACGCCGCGCACCGCGGGCAACCGGTCTTCGGTCAGGGTTCCCCGCACCGTCGGGTTCAGCGTTGCAAACTTGAACGGAGCAGAGAGATTGGAAATTTCCCCGAGCACCTTTGCCTCGATTATGGGAAGCTCAACCGGACCGACTCCAAACATGGGATGCCCAAACCCATATATCCGGTTGCCGTCGACGTAGGATATGGTTCCGATCCCACCTCCGGTTATTTCCCCGAGCAGCAAACCAATCGCCAGCGGCCTTCCGGCTTCGAAGCTCTCCTGGCGATCCTGGGTCAGCCCGGCGGAGACTGCCTCACTCAGGAGGGACGATCCCCCTCCAGGCGGCGGCTGCGGACCGTTGAGTCCCGTGATCAGAAAGGGAATCTCCAGAGGGGTGATACGGGCCCCCTCCCACGTGGCCGCGGGTTTGGCCGCGGGTTGGGCCGCGGGCAGCGTTCCCCGGGAGCCGATCACCCATTCTATGGGGGTGGCAAAGAAGTAGAACGGCGGGCTGTCCTGGGACCCGAATCCATAGGCGATGGCGCCCCAGGTGCCCTGCTCCGTGAAAACGGGCGAGCCGCTCATGCCCTTGGCGATTCCCTTGAGCTGTATCAGAACAGGATCCGAGGCTTCGACCATGTAGACCGGCATGGGCTGCAGGAAATCGTCGACTACCTGGACGAAGGTCATCTCGAGGTCGGCGAGCTCGCCGTTGGCGAACTCGGTGCGCAGGAAAACGGGGGTTCCCGGGGGCATGGAACGAACCGAGTCAACCGGCACGATGGCGGAAAGATCCCAGGGCTGAAGTTCCCCGGTCGGCCGAAGAACCGTTTCTTCCGGAGCGGCCGGTGGAGCCTCGTCATCATCTCCACAGGACCACAGGCAAATCACGAGGGCGAGCAATGCTAAACGGATCGACATGATAACTCCTCTCCTTTATCAGGTAGTAGATCAAAAGATTTTAGTAAAAAGAAACGCTCTTTCTTATATTCATTTTCGTTGTAAGCAAGAACCCCGGACTCCGGCGAAAGTTCCAGGAGCACAAAGACGAGGTTCGGGCGTTTGGGTGCCCGTGCCATGGAAGTCTCCCTTCGGCGAGGCTCAATGCTCGTGGCGCTGACTACAGGGCGAGGTTTTCGGCACTGAAGAAATCGTTCGGCTGGCCGTTCTTGAAGTCGTGCACCCAAACCCCGCGGAAGAGAGTCTGCCGCTTGGGTGGCATCGTGGCGATGACCTCCAGCGGCAGGTTCATCTTGTGGTACTGCGACTCTGCTCGACTGTAGCAATTGAATACGGCGATCCGGGGGCGCTCCTCATTGGTCCAAAGAGGGCCGGCGTGACACACGCTCTCTGAGAAGATCACCACTGAACCGGGCGGGCAAACGTACGACTCGTACAGGGGCGAGTCCATCTGCCTGTGGGCTTGGTGAATCGGGAAGTTGGCCTTGTGTGATCCGGACATGAAGAGCGTGCCGCCGTCGCCTTCTTCCACTGGGTTCAGTTCCCACACGACGCGCGTGAGGCCGCTGAAGATCCCGAGATTGACGCATTGGTACGCAAACATGCCGGTACCGACCCCGCCGCCGTGCGGATCAATCCCCTTAAAGTCGGTGCGGCGCACCATATTGAAGCCGTTTTCGCAGCGAAAACCGTAGCAGTCTTCGCTGCGGTCCTGGGCGAGAATCTCGCGCAGCACTCCAACCACAACCGGATGATCCAGCAGGATCTGCGACGGACCACTCACGGCGTAGCGCTCGAGCGGGTCCAGGGACTCCGGGTCTTCTTTCAGCGCGATCACGTGGGCTTTGACCGATTCGCTCTCCTCGTCGGTCAACGCGCCGGGAATGGCGATCCAGCCCTTGAGATCAAAGATGAACTTTTGCTCATCCGTCATGGGGACCGCATCGACCTGACCGTTCGTCTGCGTCGTCATCGGTGTCGCTTCCTCTATTTCGTGTTGGCCGTCAAAGATCGATCCGGGAGCGCAGCTTTTCCAGCTCCGGCGGGGGATCATGAGCCTCGCCACGATCTGTCCGGTCCGGTCAATCGTTGCGGTTTCGGCACGGCTAGCGTCCCCGTGAGGGCAGACCCTTGGCTGCCAGGAAGGTACGAATGGAACCAGGATCGGTCAAGGCGGCGACGATCTTCACTATTGCACTGGGGCGGATTTTTATCGTTGCGGGATTTCAGGCCGGCAATCATTGCTATTGTCGTCCCGCCAGGCGCCCGGCAGGTCATCCGCGCGATTCGGCAAACTCTCCGTAAAAGTGGTCGAAGGCACGGATCGTGCCGCAGATGTAGAGGGCGTCTCCTGCGGCCAGAATGAACGACGACGGGATGTCCATGACGAGCTCCCCGCCGCGCTCGACTGCGACCACGGAACAACCGGTGCGCTCGCGAATTCGCGATTTGAGCGGGTTGCGACCGACCAGTCGGCCGGCGTCGAGCTTGACGAGCTTGATGCGGGCCTGTTGCGACACCATCTCACCCAGGACGTGATGGGCGAGGAGCTGTCCGGCCACCTGGCTTAGCGAGAGCGCGAAGTCGGCACCCGCCTGCTGAATGCGCCCCACATTCTCTACCAGGTCGGCGCCGGCGATGATGGGGACATCGGGGGTGTAATTGCGGACCACGGTTGCGGCGAGGAGGGTGGCACTATCTCCACGGCGAGCGAGGCGTGCACGACCCGCTCGCCGTGGGTGTGCAGTCGCCGCGCCACTGACTCGTCCTCTTCGATCACGACCGTGGATAGGCCACGGCTGTCGAGCTCTCCCATCAGGGAATTGACCTCGGGACCGTATCCGTAGATCACGACCGCCTCCTCTACGTCGGGCAGCACGCGCGGTAGGCGTCCCTCGTGGCGCTCCTCCACCAGCGGAGCCTTGAAACTTGTCGATCTGCACGACGCCGCTTGTTGCGTCGGCCTGCCGGGCCGCCTTGCCCTTGAGCAGGGTGGCGCAGCCCTTCAAAGCCAGCGGGGTGAACAGGTTCAGGAGGAAGGCGGTGAAGATCAACGCCGTGAAAATAGCCTGGTCGATGGCACCCTGGGTCAGGGCCAGCGACGCGAGGATAAAGGCCATCTCGGCGCGGCCGCACATGCCCACGCCGACGGTCAGGGCCTCGCGGGGCGGCAGCCCCATGCGCAGCGCCATGGCGCCGGCACTGGCGATCTGGCCGACGATCAACACAATCGTCAGTAGCGCTATGAACGCCACGCCGGAAGCACTGATGTCGAAGGTGATGGAAAAACCCAGCGAAATGAAGAAAATCGGGCCGAGGAATGAATAGGCGATTCCGTAGGCGCGGTCGTTGACAACCCTGACCAGGTTGGGGTGCGCGACCTTGTCCTCGAAGAAGAGGCCGGCCATATAGGCGCCGAGGATCATGTGGAGGCCGATGGCTTCGGCGAACAGGCCTGCGGTGATCGCCGTGAGCAGTACGAAGGTGAAGCCTTTGCCCCCCTCGGAACGAAACGGCAGGGTGAGCCGGGGATAGACGAATCGTCCCAAAAGCACTGCGACGGCGAAGAAGCCCACGACCTTTCCCAGGGTGACGACGATGCTGAGAGGCTCGAAGGTGCCCCCCGAGAGCATGCCGATGACGAGGCCGAAGAACACCAGCGTCAGCAGGTCGTCGATGACGCAGCTGGCGATAATCACGCGCGCCACCCGGGTGTTGGCCAGACCCAGGTCCTTGAGGCTCTTGAGGGTAATCACCACGGCGGTGGCCGTCATGGTCAGCCCGACGAAGGTGGCGCCGACTGGGTCCAGGCCGAAAAGCAAGGCGACTCCAAAGCTGACCGCGAAGGGCACTGTGGCGCCGACCACGGCGACCCCCAGCGAGCGCTTCAACGCGTCGTAGAATTCGAGCGGCCGGGTCTCCACGCCGGCGTGAAACATGAGAAAGAATATGCCGATCTCAGCCAGCAGCTGGATGGCTTCACCCGGCGTGATCAGTCCCAGCACGGCCGGGCCCAACAGCACTCCGACGATCAATTCGCCCATCACCGTGGGCAGACCGAGCGGGCGCAGGGTGACGGCGATCAGCCAGATGCCGGCGAGCAGAATCAGCAGATCGAAAGCGATTTCATGCATGGCGAAGACCTAGCGGACCTGTTTCACAACTTTGACCTCTTCAGGACAGCTGGTACGGGGCGATACAGAAGAAGAAAGATCAATTGGCTGGATCGTGCTACCACATCGACTTGCGATCTCCCCAGGGCCGCTCCCGCAACACCTCCTCGTTCATCTCCGTCCCCCACCCCACCCCCGTCGGCACCTTCATAAACCCGTCGACAATCTCGGGATTCTCCGTGGTCAACTCCTCCCGCCACGGCACATCGTCGATATCCATCTCCATGATCCGCACATTGGGCAACACCGCGCACAAACTGGCACCGATAAACGACGATAGATGACTGTAGTAATTGTGCGGCGACAAATTAAACTGGTAGACCTCGGCCAGATCCCCCACCTGCTTGGAAGGCGCAAACCCGTTCCAGGCGATGTCCACCATGAAAACATCTGCCGCGCGAAGCTCGAAATAGGGAATAAACTCGCGCATGTAGATGAGATTCTCCCCCGTGCAGATGCGCGTTTCCGTCGATTCCTTGATCTCCAGGAGCGCCTCCGGTTCGTAGATATCGATCTCCAGCCAGAGCAGCCTGTACGGCTCCAGTACCTTGGCGATCCTCTTACAGGCCTCGGGTTTGAAATTGAAGTTGAGATCGAGGTTGATGTCCACCTCCGGCCCCACCGCGTCCCTGAAGGTGCCGATGAGGGTCTCGATGTGCCCGAGCAGCTGCGTCGACACGTTGCCGTCGGTCGTGCCCGGTCCGGGGGCAAAACCGGGGAAATGCGCCGTCGCCGGATTCCCCGGAAAGACGATATTGGTCTTCAAGGCCGTAAAACCGCGCTCGACCACTTCGCGGCCCAGGGCGGCGATATCGTCCATCGTGCGCATCGGTGCCATGTCCTCCAGATAAGAGTGGTGCAGCGCCCGGCTGGTGCTGCAATGCGACCAGTAGACCCTCACCTCCTCCCGCGTAGGACCACCGAAAAGTTCCACCACGGGGATCCCCAAGGCTTTGGCCTTGATGTCGATCAGCGCCAGTTCGATGCCGGCGATGCCCTTGGCGGCGATGCCGCCCGGACTCTGGCGCGAGCCCCGGATCATGTCCCAGAAACGCATTTCGTAGGCGCGGGGATCCTGGCCGATGAGCAGCGGTTTCATATCCTGTACAACGCCGGCCACGCCCCAGGGATTTTTGCCGTCGCTGCATTCGCCCCAGCCGGTCACACCCTCGTCCGTCTCCACCTTGACGAAGGTCCACGGACGCCAGCCGGCGTCCACCACGAAGGTCTCTACAGTGGTAATCTTCATGTCGAATCCCCAGGATTGATGATGGGTATCAATGGGCGCGGATGTAACTTCGCCGGCTTCTTTGTCGCGATGCATCCTTATGTACTTGACAGGTCCGCCGCGACAGTATAACCTAACAAATCCGCCAGGAACAGGCCAACGAGGCCAACGGCTAAGAGCCTATACGGAAATTCGCTCCGCGGCCCGAGAGCGTGTGAGGAGTGGGTGCCATCAGGATCATTGACAACGAGAGGAGCCACAATGGGAACCTGGATTCAACGAGCCGCCATGCCGACGCCCCGCCACGACCTGCAATCCATCGCCGTCAACGGGTCCATCTACGCGATTTCCGGCGCCGATGACCTGACCGTCGACGTGGTGGAGATCTACGACGTGGCCACCGACACCTGGATCCAGGGCCCCCCCATTCCCACCCGGCGAGGATGGCTGGGCGCCGCCGGGATTGACCGCAAAATCTACGTGGCCGGCGGCAAGACCATCCGCACTCCGGAGGAGAAGAAGGCCTATGGCCACGACTACCACTTCACCTCCCGCGACAACCTGGAGGTGCTGGATCTGGACAGCCAGACCTGGTCGTCGCGGGCGCCCATGCCCGGTGGCCCGCGCGCCGGTCTGGCTGTGACCGCCTGCCGGGACAAGATCTGGGCCATCGGCGGCAACACCATGATCTACCAGGATCAAAGGATAGTGGATCGCGTCGAAGTGTACGATCCGGCCACCGACACCTGGACGCCTGGCCCGGCCCTGCCCCGACGCATACAGGGCCCCACGGTGGCAACCCATAACCGGCTGATCTACCTGACCGGCGGCATCAGCGATGCCGATCCGGACCGGATCTGTCGCAGTGAAACCTACGTACTGGATCCGGACGTGGGCTGCTGGGAATCCCTGGCGCCAGTGCCGACGGGTCGGGAATCTTCCGGCGTGGTCGTGCTGAACGACCTGATCTACACCTTCGGCGGCAAGGATCCGGATTACTCCACGGCCACCGAGATCTACGATATCGCCGCCGACCGCTGGTACGTTGATGCCCCCATGCCGGTGGGCAAGGCCTGGCTCGCCGCCTGCGCCGTGGGCGAGTGCCTCTTCGCCATGGGCGGTGCCCA
The DNA here is from genome assembly GCA_965219385.1 of Candidatus Latescibacterota bacterium. Lineage (GTDB taxonomy): Bacteria > Latescibacterota > UBA2968 > UBA8231 > UBA8231 > CBDCNM01. The sequence goes on from CBDCNM010000002.1 coordinate 2,302,471, forward strand.
CGGGCTGCAAGTCGGCTTCAAATGGATCGACGATTTGCACGAGTTCGTGCCGTAGCCCATGCGGAAATTCCGGCCGTTGGCCTCGGCCCCATCCCCCAATCGCCGCCCTGGCAGACGAACGCGAGGAGTAAGACCATGCAGACCATCCAGATCAGCGGCCGCAGTACCCCCCCCGAATGGGCGCTCCGGCAGCGCCACCTGTTCGACCTGATGGACCGCGCCGAGGCCAACGGCGGCATCGTCCCCGACAACGTCGGTCCCACGGGCAAGATCGGCGGGCGCATGGGCGGCAAGTGGTGGGGCGGCTACTATGGCTGGCGCTGGCCCCACGGCGGTCGCGTCATGCTCGAAGCCCTGTGCAACGCCGGCTGCAACGCCACCCTGCTCACCGGTGATGCGTCCTGGCTCGACCTTTTCCGTTCGCAGGCCGATAAGCTGTGGGAGATGCGCCGCGAGGAGGACGGCCGGCTCATGATCCCCAACAAGCACGGCGACCAGGGCTGGTTCGAGTACATCCCTCACGCCTCCAGCGACACCCTGCGGTTGCTGATGCACGCCTACGCCGTGGGCCGCCAGCAACAGGACATGGACCGCATCGACGAGCAGTACGGCGACCGTCCCTTGCCCGGGGACCTGCCCCTGCCCGGCTGCGGCAAGTCCGGCAGTTTCCGCATCCACGAGTGGTTCGAGTACACCGTGGGCCGCAATCTCGACTTCCCCGAAAGGGCCCTGGAGATCACCCACGCCGAGATGCGTCGGCGCCTCGACCGCATCGATTCGGAGACCCTCGACTGGACCACCTGGCGCGAGCGGCCCGACTGGCAGGACGTGCACCACTGGCAGGAGATCAACCCGGTGATCCCCGAGGGCCTGATGCAGATGGCCATGGGCACGCCGACGGCGGTGTATCACGGCGGCGTGGTGCACGCCGCCGTGCGCTACTTCGACCCGGCGGCAAAGCGGCCGGGCCTGCCGCCCCATGTGTCCGCTCTGGTTGACCAGGTCGAGACCGACCACATCCACGTGCACCTGGTGAACACCGACATCCTCGCAACGCGGGAAATCCTCCTGCAGGCCGGCGGTTGCGCCGAGCACGAGTTCACCGAGGCGAGCACCGACGACAGCGACGCCGCGCCGACGAGGGTCGATAACCGCCACCTGCGGGTGCGCCTCGGGCCGGCGGCACAGGCGCGGATGCGCCTCGGGCTGAAGCGGCTGGCGCACCGGCCGACCTACGCGCGGCCGGCCTTCGACTGAGGGCGCCCGCCGCCTGTTCGATGACAAACACTCAGAGAAGAAAGAAAAAAAGACCAGGGAGTAAGACCATGGGAAAACTTGGCTGCGATGATACCCCGATAATCCCGAATCAGCAATGGCGTGTGCACGATGATCAACGTCCGCAACCACGAGTGGTCCGTCCGGGCGATCGGCCCGGCGCGGCCCCCTCGGACGCTATCGTTCTATTTGACGGTACTGGCTTGAGCGGATGGCTTAACCGGGAAGGCGCTCCAGCCGAATGGAATCTGCAAGATGACTATATGGAAGTGCAACCCGGAACCGGTGATATTCACACCAAAGAAAATCTGCCGGACTGCCAGTTGCATTTGGAATGGGCTGCTCCAGAAGTTGTCAGAGGCGAATCGCAGGGACGCGGCAATTCAGGGGTATTCCTGATGGGTAAATACGAAATCCAGGTTCTCGACTGTTATGAAAACCCGACCTATGCTGATGGTACCAATGGTGCGATCTATGGTCAATGGCCCCCTCTGGTCAATGCCTGTCGCGCTCCAGGTGAATGGCAAACCTATGACATCATCTGGATTTCTCCAAGATTCGATGGCGCTACCCTGCTCAGCCCGGCGCGAATCACTGTCGTGCAGAATGGCGTCCTGCTGCATCACGGTAAAGAATGGAACGGTCCATCAGGTCACCGCAATCTACTCGAGTACGAAGCCCATGCGCCAGAAGCGCCTCTCCAACTTCAGGATCACGGCGATCTCGTCCGGTTCAGAAATATCTGGTACAGGCCCCTGACCCAGTATTCATAAGAGACTATCTTGCGGTTCGTCCAGGTAGCCCATCTCCGGCCGCAGATCCCAGCGGTAGCAGTCCGAGGGCTGGACGTGGCGGCCCCAGGCGGAGAGGATGGGGCGTTCGGCTCGCAGGGCCTCCATTTTGGCGGCGATGGCCTCGGGGTCCCAGCTGTCCAGTACCTGGGCCTGCAGGTCCTGGAGGAGGTCCCGGCAGGCCGGGTCCCGGGCGCGGTCCCAGACCTCGTGGGGATCCTCTTCCAGGTTGAAAAGTTGCGGCTCCTGGCCGTGGTAGTAGTTGAGCTTCCACGCTCCCCGGCGCATCATGGGGTGAAAACACCCTCGGTCAAGATACTTTGCAGAGCTTGCATAATGAGTTAAAATTTAGCATATAAGTATTTCTTTTTAGATGTCGAGACGAGAGCGACCATGCGCGCCTGAGAAATATCCCAAGGAGGAGAATTGTGGCCGCCAGCAAAGATTCGCGCAAAAAAGCAAACGCAGCTGAATCCGCACCCAAGACGTTGACCGGGGATATTGTGGTCAGGCACAAGAGGAAGATGAAGCAGAAGGAGTATGAAAAGGAACTCGGTAAACTCTACCACGAACTGGTGAAGTTGCAGTACTGGGTCAAGCGAGAAGGATTGCGGGTGGTTTTGATCTTTGAGGGCCGGGACGCGGCGGGCAAGGGCGGCACCATCAAGCGCATCACCGAGCCGCTGAACCCGCGCGGGTGCCGGGTGGTGGCCCTGGGCACGCCCTCGGACCACGAGAAAACACAGTGGTACTTTCAGCGCTACGTGGCCCATCTGCCCGCGGCCGGCGAAATCACCATCTTCGATCGCAGCTGGTACAACCGCGCCGGGGTGGAGCGGGTCATGGGTTTTTGTACCGATAAGGAATACCGGGAGTTCCTGCGCTCGTGTCCCGAGTTCGAGAGCCTGCTGGTGCGCTCGGGGATCATTCTCCTCAAGTACTGGTTTTCCGTGAGCATGGAAGAACAGGAGAAGCGCTTCCAGGCCCGCGCCCAGGATCCGACGCGGCGATGGAAATTAAGTCCGATGGATATGGAGTCCCGGGATCGATGGGTGGAGTTTTCCAGGACCAAGGACGAGATGTTCGTATGCACCGATATCGAGGAAGCTCGCTGGTACACCGTCGAGGCCGATGACAAGCGCCGGGCGCGGCTGAATTGCATCGCCCACATCCTGGAGAAAATCCCCTACGAGGACGTCACGCCCAAACCGGCGAAATTGCCACCCCGCAAGGGGGAGGATACGTACGAGCGGCCGAAAAAGTCGGATCATCCGCTGGTGACGGAGAGGTACTAGCCTGGTCCGTCGTTGGGCCCCCCCATATCGCCGGGATATGGGGGGTTTCGCCCGCCTTGTCCGCCGCTTTTGCCTGGCACAAGGCAGCCAATGCGCTCGGACTCGGGGGCACACCAGGAATTTTAAAAAGGCTTCTTATCATTGGGGCATGAGGCCTATACGGAGGAAAATTCAGCTTGAGCAGACGGGTTCTGGTTACGGGGGGCGCGGGTTTCATCGGCAGCCACATGGCGGAAAGGCTGCTGGCGGACGGCAATGAAGTCATCATCCTGGACAACGAATCCACTGGAATGCGTAGCAATGTGCCGGCAGCAGCGCACTTCATCGCCGGCGATGTGCGCAATCCAGAGGATGTAGCACGGGCCTTTGAGGGGGGACTGGACGCGGTCTTCCAGATCGCCGGCCAGACCTCCACGATTTTTTCTTTTGCCAATCCGCACAACGATCTGAGCATCAATGTCGGTGGGACTCTCAATGTCCTGCAAGCCTGCCTGGAGCACCAGGTGCCGCGGTTGCTTTATGCCAGTTCCATGATTTGTTACGGACGCCCCGAACACGTACCGATCAGCGAAGATCATCCCTGCCGGCCGGTTTCCTACTACGGGATCACCAAGTACGCCGCCGAACGCTACGCGCACGCCACGGCGGCGTGCAACGACCTCCGCCTGTTCAATGTGTACGGACCGCGTCAGAGCCTGACGAATTTCTACCAAGGCGTGGTCGCCAATTTCGTGGCCAATATCCTCCAGGGACAGCCGATCATCATTCATTCGGACGGCGAGCAGATGAGGGATTTCATCTTCGTCGGCGACGTCGTACACGCCTGGGTCAAAGCCCTGGATTGTCCCCGGGCCCACGGCCAGGTTTTCAACCTGGGGATTGGTGAAGGGATCACCATCAACCGCCTGGCGGATATAACCCTGGCGTCCTTCGATAAAAGCCGGGACACCCACCCATACCATCCTGTACGAGCCCGTGCGGCCGGGCGACCTGCGCTACGTGCAGGCGGACATGACCAAGACCCGGGAAATCCTCGGCTGGACTCCGCTCACGCCTTTCGACCAGGGCATGGAGCACACCCTGAGATGGGCGCGCAGCGAGGCCGGCAAGTAGACCGACCGCTGGAAAAATCCGCGATCCATCCTACATTGGGATGAACTACCTGCCGCGCAAACACACCTTCTAGTGCGGTTTCCGGACTACCGCGATCAGGGAAAGGCCCGGCAGCGGCAGGTAGTTGTCGATGCGGCGCAGTACCCAGATAAAACTGTCGAAGATCTTCAGTTGCAGCTTGCCGAAATTCTTGCGTCGGAGGACGCGGCTGTTGAGAAGCCACATAATCGAACCAACCCGATTGAAGGAAAACACCTCTTTTACCTCAAACCCCGCTTGTTCGCATTTTTCGATCAATTCCCCGCGGGAGTATCGTCGGTAGTGTTTCAGGATCCGGTCCAGGGAACCGTAGAGCCACTGTCCCTGGGGTACCAGGATGATGGCGGTCCCCCCCGGGACCAGAGCTCTGTACATATTCTCCAGGGCCTGTTCATCCCGGGATACGTGCTCCAGTACATCCAGACAGGTCACCGTGTCGAAACGCTCCTGTAATGAATCGAAGTCAGGCGCGTTTTCGAGGTCGACCTTTCTCACATCCATCCAGGTGTAATTGCCGAATCGGCTCTGCAGGTAGTCCAGGTGGAGCGGATCCGTATCGCCGGCTGTGTAGAATTGACGGGGCAGCAATTTCAGGGTGACATTGCCGAGGCGGGCGCCGATTTCCAGCACAGTTTTGCCCACCCAGGGGGTCACGGTGTCGGCCACCCAGGTATTGAGACGATGGGTCTGGGAAATGCGGTACTGAACGGCATGGCCGTAAGGAGTATCGTAGATATCGTCTACGAACCTGTAGTAGACGATGGTCCAGATCGCTCGCAAACCGTCTCTCCAGGTGATCTTTTTGCCCTCTTCGTAGCTGCGCGCCCTGTAGGAGATCGGAACCTCGTAGATGCGGCAGCCGCGCTTGGCGAATTTAGCGGTCAGTTCGGGTTCCAGATCAAAGCGGTTGCTGCGGATTGGAATGGATTGCAGGATGATTGTCCTGGTTGCTTTGTAGCCGGTCTCCATGTCGGTGAGGTTCAGGTCCGTGAACAGGTTGGAAAAGATAGTGAGCAACCGGTTCATCAGGGTGTGCCAGAAGTAGAGGACCCGGCGGCGGTCGCTGGGGAGAAACCGCGACCCGAAAACCACGTCGGCATCGCCGTCCAGAATGGGTTGGATCAGCTTGGGGTAGTCCAGGGGGTCGTATTCCAGATCGGCGTCCTGGATGATGCAAATATCGCCGGTGGCATGCTGGATACTAGTGCGCACAGCAGCACCTTTTCCCTGGTTGGCGGTATGGACGTGGAAGCGGATGATGTCGGGATGTTCCCCGGCGATGCGGGTGAGAATGGCAGGGGTATCGTCTGTCGAGCAATCGTCTACAATGACCAGCTCGCGGTCGATCCCCGGGGGCAGGGGGGCCTTCAGCACCTTGTCGATGATTTGTTCCACGAAGTACTGCTCGTTGTACACAGGTATGAGGATACTCAGCTTACCCGCTGGCGCAGATGAAGTCTCCTCTTTCTGGTGCATGGTTCCCCGGGTGCTCGCAGTGTCTGGTTGACCGTTCAAGAAATATACTACAATACAGAATTTGCCAGAATTTGCCGCTGCTGGCGTCCTCTGATTGTCGTTCGCAACCCCGGGGCCAATTCGCTTGACTCGGGATTCGGTATTGCTTAGATTAAACACGCTGTAAGCTACATAATTTACGGAACTTATTTAAATATAAATGATTTTTTATTGAGCCCACATCACTCGATTCCTCCGTGCTAAAGCTGGTCCTACTGGTATTGCTTCTGGGCGCTGTGCGTTGCTCTTTCGAGCCGCGGGAAGAAATCGGCCAGGAGTCCGCAACGCCGCCGGTTGCGCCGATGGCCTGGATCTCGGTGGATTTGGAGGTTGCCTGGAAAAGCTGGGAGAAAGCCTCTTTCCAGCAAGCTCAAGAGCGCAATTGTCCGGTTTTGCTCTACCTGGCTGCACCTGGCTGCGAAGGGCTATTTTCCCGCAGCGGGGTGCTGGTGCGCTCCTTGCTGGAAGAGCGTTTTGTCGCTATCCGGGCAGATCCTTTTCGGCGGCCGGATATTGCCCGGCGCTACGCGGCCGGCGGCTGGCCCGCCCTGGCCATCCTGCTGCCCGACGGGAGGGCTTTTACCCTGGCCGTGGACGTGCCGCCCGAAAACGTGGAGTTGTTCCTGTGGCGCATCCTGAGCAATTTCGAAAAACAGCGGCCCGTCATCGAACGCAAGCTCCGGCAAGACGAAAAACAGCAGCTGCAGGCAGCGACATTCGAAGTCGATGTGTCCGCGGTCTATCAGGAGGTTTCGGCGGCGTTTGATACCCTCCATGGCGGCTTTGGCCGGCCCTTCAAGTTTCCCGAGGTAGGGGTCCTGGGCTTTTTGCTGGAGTACTATGCCGCAAGCCGGGACGAGGCCGCCTGGCGGATGGTGCAAAGAAGCCTCGACGCGCTTCTGGAGAGCCCCCTGCACGATCCCAAGGGGGGGTTTTCGCCTATTCCCACACCCCGGACCGGCGCACTCCGGTGCGGGAAAAAGACGCCCTGGACCAGGCAGGTCTCGCACTGGTATTATTAGAAGCCTCAAAGTACGGAGGACAACGCTACGCAGAGGCGGCCGGGGCGCTCGTCGAGTACATCGCGACTCATCTTTTCGAAAGTGAGCGCGGCTGCTTCAGGGGACGCCAGGTGGGCGTGACGGCCGCTACCGGGACGCGGGGCTGGTGGACCGATCCGGTGGTGTACGCGGATCGTTGCGCTTTGTTGATCCGCGCCTGTGCAGCGGCGGCCAGGCACTTGCAGGACGAACGCGCCGGCCGCATGGCGCGAGCCGCCGGAAATTTTCTGCTGGAACACAACATTGATGCGGAGGGGGCGGTCTATCATTTTTATGTCGATGGCGCCAGCGAGGTCTCCGGCCTGCTCGAAGACCAGGTTCTGGTGAGCGCAGCCTTGCTGGACCTTTACGAGTTGAGCGGTGAACAAAGGTTCAGGGAAAGGGCTCGGGAGACGATAGGTTTCATGGAGGAACACAATTTCGATCCAGAGCGACAAGCTTTTTTCGATCGCCCCGACAGCGTCGAGATAGAAGGTCTGGTGAGCCCTCTACTCTTCCCCTATGTAGACGGCATGTTGCCGGCGGGCAATGCGCTGGCAGCGGAGCTATACGTGCAGCTTGGCGATCTTGATCGGGCTGGCGCCCTGCTGGCGGGGAAGCGTCTCACAAAGGCGCCGGGACGAGCCAGCAGCTCGTACGCCCGGGCCATTTTGTTGTGCGACAGGATTCGGTCCGCATCCTTATGAGAATACTGGTTACCGGTGCACACGGAATGCTGGGGCGCAGCCTGATGGGACAGCAAGGGACCGCCGAACTGATAGGTTGCGGACGCGGCCCCGAGCCCGTAGAGGGAGGCGCTTATCACCAGATCAACCTCCAGGACCGCAGCGCCCTGCACCAGCTGCTCGCCGCCCTGCGCCCCGACTGGGTGATCCACACCGCGGCCCTGACCAACGTGGACCAGTGCGAGACGGAAAGAAAACTGGCGCGTCAGGTAAACCTGGATGCGGTGGCGCACCTGATCGAAGCCTGTGGCGAGATCGAATCAGGCCTGGTGCAGTTTTCCACGGACTATGTATTCGACGGGTACAACGGTCCCTACAGCGAAGGGGACCAGACCAACCCCCTCTCTTATTACGGCCGCCTCAAACTGGAGAGCGAGCGTCTGGTGCTGGAAAGCGGAATCAAGGGTCTGGTATTGCGGACCTTGTGGCTCTATGGCTACATTCCGGGAGCGCGGCGCAACCTGGTCACCTGGCCCTTCGAGGTCCTGTCCCGCGAAGCACAGGTAGAGGTAGTGGACGACCAGTGGGGCAATCCCACCTATGTCCACGATCTGGCTCAGGTAGTGATGGAGTTGTGCCGCCGGGATTTCAGCGGCGTCTTTCACATGGGGGGAGCTACCTACACGACGCGCTATGAATTGACCCTGCATCTGGCTCACTTTTTCGGACTCTGCGAAAGTCTGGTCAAACCGATTTCCACAAAGGCCATGGCGCAACGAGCCCGCCGGCCGTTGCGATCGGGCTTGCAGACAGATGCCCTCAGGGCCAGGCTGGACATGTCGCCACTGGGATTTAACGAAGGACTGGAGCGGATGGCCCGAGAGGAGAGTTTTCGCCGCGATTTTGCTTATCTTAGATAATGCGGACGCAATCCCCTATGTCAGACTCGATCTTGCTGGGATTGGGATCGGCCGTGATGGAGGGTTTTCGCCTTGCGCAGCGTTTTGAAATTGATGGGGCGAGGACCTGGAAAGCCGAAACAGGGTAAAGCGGCCATCACCGATAGGTGTTGATCTCATGGATCTGAGCGTCGTACTGCTCAGCTATAATACCAGGGACCTACTGGAACAGGCTTTGCGCACGGTAGTGGATGCGGCCTCGGGACTGCAGGTGGAGATTTTTGTGGTGGACAATGCCTCGCGCGATGGTAGTGCGGATATGGTGGCCGAGAGGTTTCCGCAGGTAAAGTTGATCCGCAGCGACAGGAACGTGGGGTTTGCCGCCGGCAACAACATGGCCTTCAAAGAGGTCAAGGGCCGTTACGTGCTCTTGCTCAACTCGGATACCATCGTGCGCCGGAATACCCTGTGTTGTCTGGTGCGATTTCTGGACGGACACCCGGAGGCTGGTGCCGTGGGCTGCAAAATCCTCAATCCAGATGGCACCCTGCAGCCGGACTGCATGCGCGGTTTCCCGACCCCGACGGCGGCGTTTAGCAAGGTTTCGGGGCTCAACTGGCTCTTTCCCAAAAGTCCGCGTTTCGCCCGTTACAACATGACCTACCTGGACCCTGAAAAGATCCACGAAGTAGAGGTCCTCTCCGGCTCCTGCATGATGGTGCGCAAGGAGACCATGGACCAGGTGGGCATGCTGGACGAGGACTATTTCATGTATGGGGAAGACATCGATTGGTGTTTCCGCATGCACGCGGTCGGGTGGAAGAACTACTATGTGCCGGATACGGAAATCATCCACTTCAGAGGTGAAAGCGGCCGCGCCGAGCCGATGCGGGTGCTCTACAGGAAAACCGAGGCCATGTCCATTTTCGCGAAGAAGCACATGCAGCACCGCTATCATTTCTTTCCGCTGTGGCTGTTGCACGTGGGCATTGTCCTGCATGGTCTGTTTGCCTTTTTGAGATACCTGGGGAAGAAATTCGCCCTGTCTTTACTGGATGGCTTACTGGTTCTACTTGGGCTGAAGTTGGGACTGGCCTTGCGCTTCCACGCCCAGCTGAAGCCTCTGATTCACACGATTGAAAGTTTGAGCGGTAAAATAGGCCTGGAGGCCTTCCCAACGCGCTGGCAGACGCCGCCGCCCTACACCGATCTCCAGTGGTTTTTCATCTATGTAGTCCCGCTGGCCACCTGGTTGTTCACTTTTCATTTTTTGGGCCTCTACGATCGCTACAAATTCTCGCCTCTCCGCTCTATCGTGGCTGTGTCCCTGGGCTTTGCAGGCATAGTGACCATGGTATTCTTCTTCAAGGACTACAATTTTTCGCGCCTGGCGACTGCCGCCGCCGGGGGGTTCAATATCCTGCTGGTGGCCGGCTGGCGCCTGGGAGCCCAATGGGCCATGTGCACCCGCTTGGGCCGTCGTCTGGATGAGCGGCGCGCCTTGCTGGTAGGTACGGATGCGACCGCGCGGCGATTCCTGGAGTACCTGGGGGAGTTGGGAGGCCTGGAGTACGAGATCGTGGGCCTGGTCGGCCAGGAACGCGAGCAGCGCGGCGGGGTGGTGGCCGGCAAACAGGTGGTAGGCCTGGTGGACGAACTCCAGCAACTGGCCCAGGAATACGCTATTGACGAGTTGATCTTTACCTCGGGGACGGTCGCTGATGCCCTTGAGAAAGCCGGCAAATTCCGAGGGCGCAAGAGGGTGAGGATCCGCTTGGTAGCGGGATCTTTTGTCGAATTGCTGGGCGATTGGATCCCCGGTTCAGCGGATGAACTGCCCCTGATCGAAATTTTTCCCAGGGATTGATCGGGCTTGCTTCAAGACGAATATCCATGAAACGCACAATGATCGCTCTTCTCATCGGTCTGGGGATTTTCTGGGTGCTGGAGGCGTCCTCCGCCCGGACCCGCAACACCATGTCCAGCCTCAGGCTGATGGTCGAAGTGCGCGACAGGATTCACCTTCACTACGTCGACAAAGTAGACAGCGTCCGGTTGATCGGCGGGGCCATAGACGGCATGGTCGCCGTACTCCCCGAAGGAGACAACCTCTACATCAGCGCGGCGGAAATGGCCGAGGTAGGAGACCCTGGACAGGTCCCCCCTCGGCTGGCCATGGACAATCGACAGCAGATGAAACTACTGGACGAGGCCTTTCACCACGTGTACCGGAAATACGTATCGCAGGTCTCGGTTGATACCCTGAGTCAAGGAGCGGTCTGGGGCATGCTGTCCACCCTGGACCCGCACTCCAGTTACCTGGCTCCGGATAACATCGAACAGATGGTGGAACGCTTCCGCGGCGACTTTGAAGGCATCGGGATCTACTTTGAAATCCGCCAGGGCAGACTCCTGGTCATCTCCCCAATCCTGGGGTCTCCGTCCTACGGGAAGCTGAGAGCGGGAGACCACGTCAAAATGATCGAGGGGATTCCCACCGAGGGCATCACCACGGAAGAGGTGATGAAGAAGCTGCGGGGGCCAAAGGGGAGTCGGGTGCAGCTGACGGTGTACCGGGAAGGCAGGGGTGAGCTGGAGGTCACCATCCAGCGGGATCGCATCGATGTGAGCAGTGTACCCTATGCTTTCATGCTGCGGCCCGCCACCGGCTATATAAGGATAACCCGGTTTACCGAGAAAACCGGCGCCGAACTAGGCCGGGCCCTGGAAAACTTGCAGGATCAAGGTATCGAGCGGCTGTTGCTGGACCTGCGCGGCAATGGAGGTGGACTCTTGTCCCAGGCCGTGGAGGTGGCCGATCGTTTTGTGGACCAGGGGGAACTCATCGTCTATACCGAAGGGCGAAATCCTTCTATGCGGCGAGATTACAGGGCCCAGATGCCGCTCCGAGGTGAAAGGCTGTCGTTGATTGTGATGCTCGACCACGGCAGTGCCAGCGCCTCGGAAATTGTGGCCGGGGCCATCCAGGACCTGGATCTGGGGTTGATCGTCGGCCAGACCAGCTTTGGCAAGGGATTGGTGCAGGAGCAGTTCGAGCTTTCCGGTGGAGGAGGGTTGTTATTGTTGACCGTGGCGCGCTACTTCACGCCCCTGGGCCGGCTGATCCAGAGGCCTTATACGGAAGATCTCCGGGCCTATGTCCACGAAGGGATAGACGATGTGGACCCCAATGCCGTGGATAGTTTGCGGGCGGCGAAAAAGGTGTTTTACACCGCCCTGGGCCGCAAGGTCTACGGCGGCGGCGGCATTACCCCGGACTCGACCCTGGAAGTAGAGGAGATTTCCGATTTTATGAGACAGGTGTTCAGTAGTGGGGCCCTGCTCGACTTCAGTGGCCGCTGGGTCGGCAGCCAGAGCGACTGGCCCGGGGAATTCGCCGAATTTCTGGATCACTACCAGGTGACCGACGACGCCCTGGAAGGGCTGCGTGGTTTGCTGGTTGAAAAAGCTGTAGAGGTGGAAGAGGAGGTTTACACGGCTCATCGGGAAACCCTCGAGCGCGAGCTCAAGGCGGCTTTTGCACGGGTCCTCTGGGGAGAGGAAAGGCGCTACCGGATTCACCTAGAAGGAGACCACCAGGTCTTGCGGGCCCTGGAGCTTTTTGCCGAAGCCGACGAGCTAGTGGCGCAACGCCAAATAAATAACAGTGACAGGAACTGATTTTTGCCGTAAATTAAATGCTTCTGGTTACGGCATGCATCAATATGGAGGATTGGAATATGTCTGGAAGGACCATGCAATTGGCAGGGGGCAGAGATATCGTCTTGCCCTTCAGCAAGGCAGTGGAGATCAGCCTGCGGAGCTTGAAGATCCGCTTCGGCCGTTCGCTGATTACGACCAGCGGGGTGATTCTGGCCATTGCCTTTCTCATATCCGTGTGGAGCAACAACGAGATTATCGACAGCCTGAGAAACGAGAACAAGAGCGAGCTCAATCTATTGCTCCAGCAGAATGGTATAGAGACGGGGGTCACCGAAGCCGGCGAGGCCTCCCAAAAATCCCGGGCCCGGATCCAGGAAGAAAAGTCCAAACAGGCCTGGTTGATCGGGTTATCGCTGCTGGTCTGCGTGGTAGGTATAGCCAATGCCATGCTGATGTCGGTTACCGAGCGCTTTCGCGAAATCGGCACCATGAAGTGCCTGGGCGCCCTGGATTCGTTCATCGTCAGGCTTTTTTTGCTGGAGTCTACCTTCCAGGGATTCGCCGGGACCTCGGTCGGGATCCTGATCGGCCTGACCTTGACCCTGGGCCTGGCCTTGATGGATTACGGAAATTACGTTTTTGCCTATTTCCCTCTCGCCGGCATTACTGAATCGGTGCTCTATGCGCTGGTCGTCGGCACCCTGCTGTCCCTGGTGGGAGCCATGCTGCCGGCTTACCGCGCGGCCAAGATGGAGCCGGTGGAGGCCATGCGGGTCGATACCTGATTGAAAATCTTCTATTCAAACACAGGAGCAGCTTGGCAATGAGCGACGAACGAGAACAGAACGGCCAGGAAGAACAGCGCACAGTGGTGCGCACCCAGCAAGTGCAGAAAACCTACCAGATGGGAGAAACCACGGTCAGTGCGCTGCGGGGCGTGGATCTGGAGGTCTACCTGGGGGAATACATATCCATCATGGGGCCCTCGGGATCGGGAAAAAGCACCCTCTTCAACATGGTGGGCGGACTGGACAAGCCTTCCGAAGGCAAGGTCTACATCGACGAGGTGGACGTGGCCCAGCTGGATGCCTATGAGCTGGCCTGGCTGCGCTGTCGCAAGATCGGATATATTTTCCAGTCCTTTAACCTGATTCCGGTGATGACCGCCCTGGAAAATGTGACCCTGCCCATGGTCTTTGCCGGCCTGACCAGCGACGAGTCGCGCGACAAGGGCATGGAGTTGCTCGGCAAGGTGGGGCTGGGGGATCGCCACTCGCACAAGCCGTTCGAGTTGTCGGGCGGGCAGCAACAGCGCGTGGCCGTGGCCCGGGCCCTGGCCAATGATCCGGCGGTGATTCTGGCCGATGAGCCCACGGGCAACCTGGATTTGCGCACCGGCACCGAGATCATCGAGCTGCTCAAGAGCATGAACGAGAGTTCAGGGGTAACGGTCATATCCGCCACCCACGACCACAAGATGCTGAGCGTCTCGGACCGGGTGGTATGGATAGCGGACGGCAGGATAGATCACATCGCCCTGCGGGAAGACCTGGATATCGAGGTGACCCAGGTAGAAGGAGAATAGGACCGGTTCCTGATTATTCCACTGCCTTCTGGATTTCTGCTTTTGTCGCGGTCGTGGCCGTGGGCATTGCCAAGGCCGGCTTTGGCGGAGGCGCCGGGGTAATCGCCACACCGCTGATGGCTCTGACCATCCCGGTGACGGATGCGGCGGCCCTGATGTTGCCGCTCCTGATCGTCTGCGACTTCTTTGCCGTGGGGCACTACCGGACCAGCTTTGACCGGCGCAGTGTCGGCCTGTTGCTGGCCGGGGCGGTCTTCGGGGTGGGCATGGGGGCTTTTTTCTTTGCTTATTTCCGCGACAATCATCGGGTTTTGCAGGTGGGGATCGGGGTGCTGGCCCTGGGCTTCGTGGTTTTCCAGGCCCTGCGCGCCCTGCTTCTCGGTTTCCTGCAAAAGCGCCAGCCGCCGGCGGCAGAAGGGGTGTTGATGGGGGCGGTTTCGGGGTTTACTTCCACCCTGGCCCACGCTGGTGGTCCCCCGGTGTCCATCTACCTGCTGCCCCAGAAGCTGCCCCGGGATTTGTTTGTGGGCACCACGGTGATTTTCTACGCTGTGCTCAATCAGATCAAGCTGATTCCCTACTACAGCCTGGGTCTGCTCAAGGTCGGCAACCTGCTGACCATTCTAATCCTGGCGCCGCTGAGTTACGTCGGGGTCAAGCTGGGCATTTATCTGAAGGAGCGGTTCACGGATGTGTGGTTCAACCGGGTGGTCTATGCTGTTTTGTTCTTCGTCGGGGTCAAGCTGGTGCTGGGGAGGAATTTGCTCGGGGCGCTTTGGGGGTGAGGCTCAAAGACAGAAACGCCGGGCGGCCTTGAGGCCCATATAGTTGCGGTATTTCGCGCAGTACTGTCGTTCCCATGTCGATATTCAGACTTGACAGAAGAAGGTGCAATCTTTAATTTCAAAAACTACACGCCCTTGAATGTCTACTGAATGTCTACTGAACGAATGCCATGCACGATCGTTTTTCTTTTGTTTTGAACCGATACTGGCGGCGCTCCTGGTACAGAGTTGGGAGAGCTGAAAAGGTGCGTCCACCTGTCGAGCCATAAACCGGAATTTAGTTGTAGATTTCAGCAAAGCCGCGGACGCCTTAGATGCGTCCGCGGCTTTGTTTTTGACGGAGAAAAGAAAAATGTCTTCCAGCCGAACCTACCGGACCAAGGGGGGGGTGGAAATCACCCGGATGGTCGAAGAGTTGTCCCAGGACAGTCCCCTGGAAAGTGTACTGGCGAGTATCGACACCCATCGCGGCGCTGTCTTTGCCAGTGGTTATGAATACCCGGGCCGCTACAGTCGCTGGGATGTGGGCTTTGTAGATCCGGCCCTGGAGCTGGTTTCGCAGCAGCGGGAGTTTGTCGTGTGCGCTCTGAACCGGCGCGGCGAGCAACTGCTGGGAATCTTCGGGCTGGGGCTGGAGGGGCATCCGCACCTGGCGGCGCTCGAAGTCCAGGACGGCCAACTGCGCGGCAAGATCCGGCCCATGCCCGACTACTTCCCCGAGGAGGAACGCAGCAAACAGCCCACAATCTTCAGTGTCCTGCGGGCGCTGGTGCACCAGATGTACGCGGAAAAGGACCAGCACCTGGGGTTCTACGGGGCCATGGGATACGACCTGGTATTTCAGTTCGAGCCGATCGATCTGCGCCACCAGCGCGAGCGGGAGAGCCCCGATCTGCACCTGTTTCTGCCCGACGAGTTGATCGTCGTCGACCACCAGAAAGAGCAGGCCTTGAAGTATCGCTACGACTTTGAATTCGCGGGGTTTTCGACCAGGGGTGTGGAACGCAAAACAGCGGCGCTGCCGCTGCAACGCGGCATGACCTCAAAGTTGAAGAGCGATCACCTGCCCGGCGAGTACGCCGACAAGGTGCGCCAGATCATCGCCGCCACCGGGCGCGGGGACTTTTTCGAGGTCGTGCTCAGCCAGGTCTTGAGTGCCGGCTTTCCCGGGACCCCGCGCGATTTGTTCGAGAATATCCGCGAGCGCAACCCCAGTCCCTACGAGTTCCTGATCAACCTGGGCAAAGAGCAGCTCGTGGGGGCCTCCCCCGAAATGTTCGTGCGGGTGGAAGGGAAGCGGATCGAGACCTGTCCGATTGCCGGCACCATTCCGCGCGGGACCACGCCCATGGAAGACGCGGACCGGATCCTGGAGCTGCTCAACTCCCAAAAGGACGAGGCCGAACTGACCATGTGCACCGATGTGGACCGCAACGACAAGGCGCGGGTCTGCACAGCCGGTAGTGTAGAGGTGATCGGGCGGCGCATGATCGAGATGTATTCGCGTCTGATTCACACCGTGGACCACGTCGTCGGGGAGTTGCGCCCTGAGTGCGACGGATTCGACGCCTTGTTGTCGCACATGTGGGCCTGCACCCTCACGGGAGCGCCCAAGCCGGCGGCGATGCAGAAGATCGAAGACCTGGAAAACTCGGCGCGCAGGTGGTACGGCGGGTGCGTCGGCATGCTGCTTTTCAACCGCGGCATCAACACCGGGATCACCATCCGCACCGTGCACCTCGAAGGGGGCACGGCCCAGGTTCGGGCGGGGGCGACCCTGCTGTGCGATTCTGATCCGGATGAAGAGGAGCGCGAGACCCGCACCAAGGCCGAGGCCTTTATCAACGCGGTCCTGGGGAAGGCGGCAAAGGAGGGGGCCAAGTGCGCCGTTATTCCGGCGACGGGCAGGGACAAAAAGGTCCTCTTTGTCGACAACCGCGACTCCTTCGTGCACACCCTGGGTGATTATGTGCGCCAGACCGGGGCCGGGATCGTCACGGTGCGGGCCGGGTTTCCCGAGCGCGTCTTCGACGAGGTCGAGCCCGACCTGGTCTTTATTTCGCCCGGACCGGGTACGCCCGAGGAGTTCGGGGTCCCGCAACTGGTAGGGCAATGCGTCGAGCGGCAATTGCCGGTTTTCGGGGTGTGCCTGGGACTGCAGGGCATGGTCCAGGCCTTTGGAGGAAAGCTCGGGGTGCTGCCCTACCCCATGCACGGTAAGAGTTCGCTGATCCACTGCGATTCCGAGGGCATCCTGGCGGATTTCCCCGGGGAATTCGTTGCCGGGCGCTACCACTCGCTGTTCGGCGAACCTGAAGAGATGCCCGCCTGTCTTCGGGTGCTGGCGCGCACCGAGGATGGGGTGATCATGGCGATTCAGCACAATGAGTATCCGGCGGCGGCGGTGCAGTTCCACCCGGAGTCGATTCTCACGCTCAAGGAGGATCTGGGGCTGCGGCTGATTGCCCAGGTCATCGCTCAGCTGGCCAAGTAGTTGGATGATCTTAGTACTTGATAATTACGACTCGTTTACCTACAATCTGGTGCAGTACTTGGGGGCGCTGGGCGCCGAGGTGCGGGTCTTTAGAAACGATGAGATTTCCCTGGAAGAGATCGCCGGGCTGGAGCCCCAAAAGATCGTCATCTCGCCGGGGCCGTGCACTCCGGATCAGGCCGGCATTTCCCTGGATCTGGTGCGTTGTTGCGCCGGCCAGGTTCCGCTGCTGGGGGTGTGTCTGGGACACCAGGCCATTGGACAGGTCTTCGGGGGCGTGCTCGCGCGCGCACCCAGTGTGGTACACGGGAAGACCACGGCCATCCACCACGACGGCCGGACCATCTACCAGGGTTTGTCCAATCCCTTCACGGCCACGCGCTACCACTCCTTGATCGTGGAACGCGAGGGTTTGCCGGACTGTCTGGAAATCTCGGCCGAAACCCGGGACGGGATCGTCATGGGGCTGCGGCATAAAGACTACGATATCGAAGGAGTGCAGTTTCATCCGGAGTCGATTCTCACCACCGAGGGCAAGAATTTGCTGGACAATTTTCTGAAAAAGTGAGGAGGGCCGGTCATGATACAGGAAGCCATACAACAACTCATCGACGGGAAAGACTTGAGCCGCGTTGAAGCCCAGCAGGTGATGGACCGGATCATGAGCGGCGAGGCCACCGATGCCCAGATCGGCGCCTTCCTGATCGCCCTGCGCTGCAAGGGCGAGAGCGTGGAGGAGATTGCCGGCTGTGCCCAGGTGATGCTCGAGAAAGCCACCCGGGTCAACACCAGCCGCGATGACTTGATCGACACCTGCGGCACCGGAGGCGACGGCTCGGGCACCTTCAACATCTCGACCACGGTGGCCTTTGTCGCGGCCGGCGCCGGACTGTGCGTGGCCAAACACGGCAATCGGGCCATGTCGAGCCACTGCGGTTCGGCAGACGTGCTGCAGGAGTTGGGGGTCAACATCGAAGCCACGCCGGAAAAGGTCGGTCAGTGCCTGGACGAGGCGGGTATCGGCTTTTTGTTCGCGCCCAACCTGCACCAGGCCATGAAGCACGCCATTGGTCCGCGCCGGGAGATCGGCACGCGCACGGTCTTCAACCTCCTGGGACCGCTGACCAACCCGGCCGGCGCCAGGCGCCAGCTGATCGGGGTCTACGACGGTGCCTTGACCGAAAAGCTGGCCGGGGTGCTGCAGGAGCTGGGCTCGGAGCGGGCCTTTGTGGTCCACGGGGCGGGCGGACTGGACGAGATTGCCCTGAGCGGCAGGACCCGGGTCAGCGAACTGCGGGACGGGCAGGTCGCCACCTATGAGATCGGGCCGGAGGATTTCGGCATGCAGACGGCAGGGCCGGAATCCCTGCAGGGAGGCGGTGCCGCGGACAATGCGCGGATCCTGCTGGAGGTGCTGGAGGGCGAGGAGGGACCGCGCCGGGATGTGGTCTTGCTGAATGCGGCGGCGGCCATTGCCGCGGGTGGAGGGGCCGTTGACATGGAAGGGGGGCTAGAGCAGGCGCGCGAGTCGATTGCGTCGGGCGGGGCTCGGGGAGCCCTCGAAAAACTGGTAGAGGTGAGCAAGGTTTAAGCATGGCCGATATGCTCGAGGAAATCGTCGCCTACAAGCGAGAATTCGTGGCCCGCGCCCAGTATCGCAACCCCCTGGCCGAGATCCGCGCCGCGACGCGGGACGCGGAGGCGCCGGTGGATTTTACTAGGGCCCTTCAGGGGGGCGATATCGCCCTGATCGCCGAAGTCAAAAAGGCTTCGCCCTCCAAGGGGGTGATCCGCGCCGACTTCGACCCGGAAAGAATAGCTGATGTCTATGCCGAGAACGGAGCCCGGGCGCTTTCGGTTCTGACGGATGAGGCTTATTTTCAAGGAAGCGATGCGCATTTGCAGGCCGCCAGCCGGGTTTCGGGCTTGCCGGTTCTGCGCAAGGATTTTACCGTCGATCCCTACCAGATCTACGAAGCGCGTTTGATCGGGGCGGATGCGGTCCTGCTGATCGTGGCTCTGATGGACGGGGGGCAGCTGGAAGATTTCCAGGGATTGGCCCTGGAACTGGGGTTGAGTGTGCTGGTGGAGGTCCACACGGCTGCGGAACTGGCGCGCGCGACCGCGTGCCAGGCCCCTCTGATCGGCATCAACAACCGCGACTTGAAGACCTTCGAGACCACCCTGGAGACCACTTTTGAGCTGCTGGAAAAACTGCCGGAGGGCACCACCACGGTCAGCGAGAGCGGGATCGGAACCAGAGAGGACGTCGAGCGTTTGAGCGCGGCCGGGGTGGACGCCATTCTGGTGGGCGAGTCCCTGATGCGCGCAGAGGATATCGGCACCAAGATGAAGGCATTGCTGGGATCATGAAAAAAAGGGTATTTTCAGGAATACAGCCTTCGGGCAATCTGCACATCGGCAACTACCTAGGCTCCATCCGCAACTGGGTGGAGGACCAGGACAAATACGACAGTATCTTCTGCGTGGTTGACCAGCACGCCATCACCGTGGACTACGACCCGGAGGCGTTGCGCCAGAATACCCGCCAGCTGGTGGGGATCTACCTGGCCGCCGGTCTGGATCCTGAGCGCTGCGTCCTGTTTGTCCAGTCCCACGTTCCCGAGCACACAGAGTTGACCTGGTTGTTCAATTGTATAACTCCGATGGGCTGGCTGCAGCGCATGACCCAGTTCAAGGAAAAGTCGGAAGGCAAGCGCGAGCAGGTCAGCGCCGGACTTTTCACCTACCCGCTGCTGATGGCGGCGGACATCCTGCTCTACCAGACGGACGGGGTGCCGGTCGGCGAGGATCAAAAGCAGCACGTGGAACTGGCCCGCGATATCGCCCAGCGCTTCAACCACCTCTTCGGCGAGACCTTCAAGATGCCCGAGCCCCTGATCCGCAAGGTGGGTGCACGGGTGATGGGTCTGGACGATCCCACCCGCAAGA
This sequence comes from Candidatus Latescibacterota bacterium, assembly GCA_965219385.1. Classification (GTDB taxonomy): domain Bacteria; phylum Latescibacterota; class UBA2968; order UBA8231; family UBA8231; genus CBDCNM01. Next base: position 2,322,603 of record CBDCNM010000002.1, read on the forward strand.
TGTCCAAGTCGGCGGAAGGGCAGAACCACGGCATCGGTCTGCTGGACGAGCCGAACCGGATCCGCAAGAAGCTGGGCCAGGCCGTGACCGATTCGCACAAAGAGATCGAGTTCGACCCCGAGCGGCCCGGGGTCTTCAATCTGCTGAATGTGTACCAGGCCTTCTCCAGAGGTAGCCCGGCGGAGATCGAAGCGCACTTTGCGGGCAAGGGCTACGGGGACCTGAAGCGCGAGTTGGCCGACGTGGTCATCGCCGCGCTGGAGCCCATACAGGCGCGCTACCGGGAGGTGACCGCGGACCCCAGGTACATTGACGGAGTCCTGCGGGAGGGCGTGGAGAATCTGCGGCCGATCGTAGACCAGACCATGGGCCGGGTACACCGAAACATGGGGCTTAAATGAGGAGGATTTTATGGATCTGAGTGACTGGCGGGCGCGCATCGATACCGTGGACCAGATACTGGTGGATCTTCTCAACAAGCGCATGCACTACGTCCTGGAGATCGGCAAGATCAAGCGCGCCCACGGTCGGCAGGTCCGCGATGCCGAACGAGAAAAGGCCATACTGGACGGGCTCAAGGCCTACAATAACGGCCCGCTCAGCGACGCGGCCATAGCGGATATCTTCAATCGCATCATGCAGGAAGCCCGGAACCTGGAAGAAGGCTTCTAAAGAGGAAAGAGGAGGATAACAGCTTTCTTTAAACGGATTGCAATCATTGGCGTGGGCCTGATCGGCGGCTCCATGGGACTGGCCCTCCGGCGTACGGGGTTTGCCGGAAGCCTGGTCGGCGTCAGCCGGCCCGATACCCTGGAAAAAGCCCTGGAGCTGGAGGTCATCGACGAGGGCTGGCCCTACGAGGAACTGGAGTCGGCCTTGGTCGGGACCGACCTGATTTTCATCTGTACCCCGATTCAGCGGATCCTCGAATTGCTGGAGGAGATTCCTCGCTATGCCGCTCCTGGGGCCCTGATCACGGATGTGGGCAGCACCAAACGCCGCGTCGTGGCGCAGGCGACCGAGCGGCTGCGGCGCGATCTCCACTTCGTTGGTGGTCATCCCATGGCCGGCTCCGAAAAGGCGGGCGTGACCGCGGCCGATCCCTTTTTGTTCCAGAATGCCATCTACATCCTGGTCGAAGGCGAGGATGTGCCCGCGGAACTCTACGCGGCTTTCACCGGGTTGCTGAAGAAGGTGGGCGCCAAGATCGTGGAACTGTCGGCCACAGTACACGACGAGGTGGTGGCCGCGATTAGCCACCTGCCGCAGATGATGGCGACCTCGCTGGTCGAGATGGTGGGGCGGATGAACCAGCAGAACGGCTGTTTCCTACCGCTGGCCGCGGGTGGATTTCGCGATCTGACCCGCATCGCCTCCAGTCCCTATGCGCCGGTCTGGGAGGATATATGCCGCACCAATGCGGACCAGATCCGCCACATGATCAACCGCTACGTGGAGGTGCTTCAGGATGTGCGCGAGCGGCTCGAAGAAGAGAGCTTGAGCCAGGATTTCGCCTACGCCAACCAGGTCCGCGGTTCGATTCCCCGGGATGCCAAAGGGTTTATACACACCCTTTTCGAACTCCTGGTGGTGGCCGAGGACAAGCCGGGAATCATCGCCGAGATCGCCACGGCCCTGAGCCGTGAAGAGATCAATATCAATGACATAGAAATCATGAAGGTGCGGGAACGGGTAGGGGGGACCATCCGCCTGGGGTTCGATGCCGAGGACGCGGCCGTGCGAGCCCTGAAGGTTCTGAGCGGGTTGAGCTACCAGGTCCGGAGACCCTGATATGGAACAGATTGTGAGTCCGGCGCGCAAAATGGTGGGCGAGGTGACCGTGCCCGGAGAGCTGGAACCCGCCGGGCAGGCCCTGGTGCTGGCCGCTCTGGCCGAGGGCGAGAGCCGCATCCGCAATGCGCCGGCGGCTCTTGCGGATCTGGTCGGCGTCCTGAGGAAGCTGGGCGTGGAGATCGCGTCGCGCCGGGGCGGCCTGGTGGTTCAGGGCCGCGGCCCGAGCGGATTCCGGGGGCCGGATGGGGTGCTGGAACTGAGTGGTCTGGGAGAAACGGGTCTGCTGGTTGTGGCCCTGCTGGCCGGCCGGGCGTTCCCGACGCGGGTGAAGCTGGGCGAGGGCCACAATCGCTGTGGGGCGTTGCTGGAATTGCTGGCTCCAATGGGAGCTGCCCTGGTTCGAGAGACCGAGGAGGTCTATTTCGTGGGTGGGACGGAGGAACTGACAGGGGTGGCTCACCCGGTCGCGGATCTGGATCCGGTGCTCAAGCTGGCGGTGTTGATCGCCGGGTTGGGCGCCGCGGGTTGCACCAGCCTGCTCGAATCCCCTCAAGGCCGCGACCAGGTGGTGCCTCTGTTGCGCCAGCGGCAGGTCTGGGTGGAGCGTCGCAAACAGAAGAATGCCGATAGCTATCTGGTCTCTGTGGAGGGGGGGCAGCCGATCCAGCCTTTTGCAGTGGAAATCCCCGGGGAAGTGTCTCTGGCCTACCCACTGCTGGCCGCGGCGCTGGGGCTGAAGGGGTCGGAGTTGAAGATTCGCTACGTGGCCATCCATCCGGGGCGGCGCGCCTTCCTGGATACCATGCGGCACATGGGTGCGCCCCTTGCAATCGAGGAAGAGGAGGATGGGACGACTCACCTAATGGTCCGTGCCGGGGGCCTGAAATCGACCCGGATAGCAGGGCCGCGCACCGAGAAACTGGTGGAGCAGATCCCCCTGCTGGCCGTGCTGGCCACCCAGGCCCAGGGGGAATTCGTCATCCGGGATATCGGCGGCCTGCGCCAGGGCGACTTCGACTACGTGGCCCATCTGGTGGGACTGTTGCGCCAGATTGGAGCCCGGGTGGGCGAGTTCCCCGAGGGGTTGGTCATCGAGGGCGGCTACCCTCTGCAGGGGGGCCGCATTGAGACCCGGGGGGATGTTGGGCTGGTGCTGGCTTTTGCCGTGGCCGGTTTGCTGGCCGAAACCCAGATCATCCTCACCGAGACCGAATGTCTGGATGGAATCTACCCTGAGTTTTTCGCCACTTTAGAAGCGCTGAAGGAGAAGAAAAAATGAGAGGTCTTTTCAGATTGTTCATGCTGCTGTGCGTGCTGTTTGGCGGCGGGGTCGTGTTGATTCGGGTACTCTACGGTGTCTCCTGGCGCGAAAGCCTGGACATCGCGGACCAGTTCATCGCGGACCTGCTGGATTGATCTCCGGCCGCACCCGGCTCCTGGGGGTCATCGGGCACCCGGTGGAACACACCTCCTCGCCGGCCATGCACAACGCCGCGCTGCAGGCGCTGGGGCTGGACTATGTGTACGTGGCTTTCCACGTGGCTCTGGACGGTCTGCGGGAGGCCCTGTCCGGCGTGCGCGCTCTCCAGATCCGGGGCCTGAACGTGACCGTGCCTCACAAGCAGGCGGTGGTGGAGGAACTGGACGAGATCTCGGAGGAAGCCCGCACCATAGGAGCGGTGAATACCATCGCCAATGAAGAGGGACATCTGAGCGGCTACAACACCGACGGTTACGGGGTCATGGAGAGCTTGCGGCAGGAGGGCGGGTTGGAAGAGCTGCCTCCGCAGGTCGCCTTGCTCGGCGCCGGCGGGGCGGCGCGGGCCATCCTCTATGCCTTGCTGCAACGTCCGGAGGTGGAAAAGATCGTCCTGCTCAACCGCACGGTGGCGCGCGCCGAGGGGTTGGCCGGGGATCTGGACCCGGCGGCCAAGAAGGTGGAGGTGGGGGGACTGGACGGGCGGTGTGGTAATGAGATTCGCGCTGCGGGTTTGCTGATCAATTCCACTTCAGTGGGCATGCATCCCCACGAGGACACCTCGCCCCTGGAAGATGAGGGCTGTCTACGGCCCGGGATGCTGGTGCTGGATATCGTCTACAATCCCCAGCGCACTCGCCTGATGCAGCAGGCCGAGACGGCCGGGGCCCAGGCTCTGAACGGGTTGGGCATGCTGGCTTATCAGGGGGCGCGTTCGTTCGAGCTCTGGACCGGCCACAAGCCGCTGGTGGAGGTTATGAAAAAGGCGGCGCTGGAGCGGTTGGGCGGGTAGTATTGCGGAGGTTGTGCTTTGGATCCATTCGTAGATGAACTAGTAGAAAAAACAGCCGTCGCTGCCGCACTGGACGAGAACAGGGTGCGGGAATTGTTGGCCGTGCCACCCAGACAGGAGATGGGGGACTACACCCTGCCCTGTTTCACCCTGGCTAAGCCGTTTCGCAAAAATCCGGCCGCCATTGCCCGGGAGTTGGCCGCCAGGATAGACGCCGGGGAAAACATCGACAAGGTCGAAGCCGCCGGCCCCTACGTCAACTTCACCCTGAACCGCAAACGCTTCATCGTCCACGTCCTGCAACAGGTCACGGCGCAGGGAGCAAACTACGGCAGTCTGAACCAGGGTGCGGGCAAGACCCTGGTCATCGACTTCTCCTCTCCCAACCTGGCCAAGCCGTTTACCATTGCTCACTTGCGCTCCACCGCCATCGGCAATGCCATTTACAGGATCCACGCCTTTCTGGGCTGGCACTGCGTGGGCATCAATCACCTGGGCGACTGGGGCGCCAATTTCGGTCAGCTCCTGGCCGCGTACAGGAAGTGGGCCGATGTCGAGCAGGTGAAGGCCAATCCAGTGCCCGAGTTGCTGGCCCTCTACGTCCGTTTCAACCAGGAGCTGGAGAACAATCCCGCCCTGCAGAACGAGGCCAGGGAGTGCCTGCGGAAGCTAGAGGCGGGCGACGAGGAAATGCAGTCTTTGTGGCGCTACTTCGTCGAGGAAGGCCGCAAGGAAGCCGAGAGAATCTACCAGATTCTCGCAGTCCACTTCGACGCTACCATGGGCGAGAGCCACTTTGCCGACAAACTGGAAGAGGTGGTGGCGCCGTTCGCGGAAAAGGGCCTGGCCGTGGAAAGCGAGGGAGCGCTGATCGTGGACCTGGAGGAGTGGGACATGGCCCCGTGCATGCTGCGCACCAGCAGGGGCACCACCACCTATCACAGCCGGGATCTCGCCGCCTTGTTTTATCGCTATGAGAACTTCGAGTTCGACAAGATGGTCTACGTGACGGATGTGTCGCAGAGTCTGCACTTTCGCCAGATATTCAAAGCAGTGGAGTTGCTGGGCGTGGACTGGAGCGACCGGTGTGCGCACGCGCCCTTCGGCCTGATGACCTTCAAGGGCGAGAAAATAGCCACCCGCAAGGGCAGCATGGTCTTCCTGGAGGATGTGCTGGACCAAGCCGTGCAGCTCACGCGCGAGCTCATCGCCGAGAAGAACCCGGACCTCGAGGACAAGGAAGCCATCGCTTGTCAGGTCGGCATCAGCGCGGTGATCTTTGCGGATCTGGATTCGCGCCGTACCCGGGACGTGGTTTTCGACTGGGACGAGGTGCTCAACTTCGACGGCGAGACCGGGCCCTATGTCCAGTACACCCACGCCCGCTTTTGCAGCATCCTGCGTCGCTACGGCAAAAGGGTGGATCCGGGGATTGACCTGGCGGTTCTGGAAGAGGACGCGGAGATGCGGGTGGCGCGCCAGCTCTCCCGTTTCCCCGAGTGCCTGGAACAGGCATGCCGCGAGAACGAGCCTTCCCTAATTTCCACTTACTTGATTGAACTGGCTACCGTGGCCAACAAATTCTACCACGAGGTGCCGGTGCTGACCCGAGAGGATCAGGGCCTTGTACAGGCGCGGGTCGTGCTGGTGGATTGCATCCGCACAGTATTGCGGACGGGGCTGTCCCTGCTGGGCATGCAAGCCCCGGAGGAGATGTAGCGTGGAACGCAAGAAACAGGTTTGCGATACCTGCGGCAAGGAGGTCGAATTCCTGCGCCGCGATGTGGTAGACCAGGGCTACAATGCCCTGTCCAAGCCGCCGTTGTGGAACTGCCAGGAGTGCTACCAGAAAAAGCGCGCCAGGAGGATCCAGGAGAAGGCCGAACAGTAATGGATGAGCCGATTTTTCTGACCGGTTTCATGGGCACTGGAAAGAGCAAGATCGGCTTTTTGCTGGCGCGTTTGCTCGGGCGGGATTTTGTCGACACGGACCGGTTGATTGAGGAGCGCGCCGGCAGAACCATTCCCGAGATCTTCGCCGGCCAAGGCGAGGAGGGCTTTCGCCAGGTGGAGCACGAGTGCGTGGCGGAGGTGGTCAGGCGTCGCAATGCAGTGGTCGCCTTGGGGGGCGGGGCAATTGCCCAGGAGCGCAACTGGGAGGTGGTGCGGAAAGCGGGTGTTCTGGTGTGTCTGGAGGCCAGCGCCGAGGCCATCCTCGAACGGGTCAGCCGCAAGGAGGACAGGCCTTTGCTGGCGGGGCTGTCGCAACGAGAAAAACTGGAGGAGATCCGCCGGCTCCTGGCCGAACGCGCTCCGTTTTACCAGCGGGCGGACATCAAGATGCAGAGCAGCGATGAACAGGCTCCCGAAAAGGTTGCCGAGCAGCTGAGCGAAATACTGGAGTACTGGTATGCGGAAAATAGATGTGGGGCTTGAAGGACGGGGGTACGCCATCCACGTGGGCCACGGCATCCTGGCGCAACTGGGCGCGTTGTGCCGGGCGTTGAAACTGGGGCGGCAGGTAGCCGTGATCACGGACGAGGCCGTGGCTGCCAGGTACCTGTCTTCGGTATCCGCCGGCTTGAGCGCCGCCGGGTACGAGGTCCTGGAGGTGGTTTTCTCCGGGGGGGACGCGGCCAAGAATCTGGAGCATGCGGAACAGATTTTCGCGCGTTTGATCGAGGCCCGGATGGACCGCGGCGCCTGGATCCTGGCACTGGGCGGGGGCGTGGTCGGGGATATGGCCGGTTTTGTGGCCGCGACCTTTTTGCGCGGAGTGCCCTACGTACAGGTGCCGACTACGATCGTGGCCCAGGTGGACTCCAGCATCGGCGGCAAGACCGCGGTGAACCACCGCCTGGGCAAGAACCTGATCGGCTCCTTTCACCAGCCCGAGCTGGTCTGCATCGACACCGAGGTCCTGCGCACCCTGCCGCGCGGCGAGCTGGTGGCCGGCCTGGCCGAGGTGGTCAAGCACGCCATAATCCGGGACTCGGAGTTATTCGCATTCCTCGAAGAGCATCTGGAAAAAGTAGTCGCTCTGGAACTTGACCCAGAGTCCCTGGACTGGCTGATCGCCCGCAATGTGCGGATAAAGGCCGGGGTGGTGGAGGCTGACGAGCGCGAAGGCGGACTGAGGGCCATTCTCAACTACGGCCACACCATCGGCCACGCCATTGAGGCGGCCACCGAGTACCAGAAGTACCGGCACGGGGAAGGGGTGATCTTGGGCATGATCGGCGCCGGTCACATCGCCCGGAGTCAGGGGTTGTGGTCCGCGGCCGCCCAACAGCGGCAGGACGGGCTGCTGAAACGGCTGGGGGTGCCTCCGGGTATCGGGGAAGTGCCGGCGGAGCGGGTGGTGGAGCGCACGCGGGCGGACAAGAAGCGGATCGGCGGCAAGACGCGGCTGATTCTGGGGCGGGAGATCGGGCAGGTGGAGATCGTGGACGGTCTCGGGGAAGAGGTGTTGCGGGAAGGGGTCGATTATATTCGACAAAAGTATGGGTAGGGTGGTGGCCGTGATTGGGGCTATGGTCAGTAATCGCATAACGAAACCGAGTGACCATAAGAAGCTGTCTAAGACGCCAGAGGCAATCTCCCTCTTCGGCCGTTCGCCCATTTCGTCAAGTACCGATGGTGGTTTATGTCCAATAATAAAACTCGAAAAGTACACCTAGTCAGTCTAGGGTGCCCCAAAAACACGGTGGACTCCGAGCGCATGCTGGGTCTTTTGAAAGGCAATCAGTACGAGCTTACCACCGACTCCCACGCGGCGGATGTGGTGGTGGTGAATACCTGCGGGTTTATCGGCCCGGCCAAGGAAGAGTCCATCGACGCGATCATGGCGGCCCACAGGCTCAAAGAGGAAGGCCGCTGCGAAGGCGTGATCGTGACCGGGTGCCTGGCCCAGCGCTACCAGGAAGAACTCCAGAGCGAGCTGATCGAGGCGGACCAGATCCTGACCATAGATCAGGAAGCCGATATCGTCCACCACGTAGACCAGGTCCTGGGCGCCACCCGGGCGCACTACGTCGCCACCCTGCCCAGGGACAGGCTGACGCCGTGCCACTGGGCCTATTTGCGGATCTCGGACGGGTGCGATCACAAGTGCGCCTTTTGCGCCATCCCCGCCATCAGGGGACGGCACAAGAGCGAGCCCATCGAGCAGCTGGTGGCCGAGGCCGAGCGTCTGGCCGCCGGCGGGGTGCGCGAGCTGGTGCTGATTTCCCAGGACTCGGTGCGCTACGGCGCCGACCTTTACGGCCGCCCCTGGCTGGTGCCCCTCATGCAGCAGTTGTCCGAGGTCGAGGGCATCGACTGGATTCGCCTGATGTACACCTACCCGGCGTTCTGGACCGGGGAGATGATCGAATTCTACGCCACCAACCAGAAGATGTGCTCCTACATCGACATGCCTTTGCAGCACATCTCCGATCCGATCCTGCAGCGCATGAAACGCGCCACCACCAGGAAGAAGACCCTGGCTCTTCTTCAGCGCCTGCGGCAGCGCCTGCCCGGCGTGGGACTGCGTTCCTCGTTTATCGTGGGGTTTCCCGGCGAGACCGAGGCGCAGTTCGAGGAGTTGCTGGATTTCGTCGAAGAGACCCGCTTCGACCACGTCACCGGCTTTGTGTACTCCCCCGAAGAGGGCACTGCGGCCTATGAGCTGGACGGGGAGGTTCCCGAAGAGGTCGCCGAGGAGCGCTACAGCCGGTTGAGCCAGCTGCAGGAGAGGGTCTCGGCACAGCTCAACGACGAGTTGATCGGCACCCGCCAGGTGGTGCTGGTGGACGAGGAAGATGGGGAGGGAAGCTACTTTGGCCGCATGGAGCGGGATGCCCCCGAGATTGACGGCCAAGTCCAGATCACCAGAGGAGAAGCCCGGGTGGGGAAGTTCGTCGAGGTGGAGGTCACCGGGGCCTATGCCTACGAATTGAGCGGGCGTGCCGTGGGCGTGCCGTACTGAGGGATTCACATGAACCGGAAGAAGAAGCGGCCTGCCAAGATTGAACTGGACCATGAAAAGGGCGATCTGGTCATCGTCTGGAAAGACGGCGACGAGAGCCGTTTTGCCCTGGCGGAGCTGCGTCGGAATTGTCCCTGCGCCGTGTGCCGGGATCTGCGCGCCCGCAACGACGTAGAGACTGGAGAGCTGAAGCTCCTGGACGGGGAGGCAGCCACGGCCACGGCCGCGGCACGCGACTTTGTGTACGTGGGGCGCTACGGGATCCGCATCACCTGGGCCGACGGCCACGACACCGGGATCTACACCTTTGAAGCCCTGAGACAGCAGGATGAGGAAGCCGGGTAATGCTACTCAGAAGCCTTCTCAGGTCCCTGCCGCCAGCGGCCCTCGAAAACCTGCTGGAGCCAGAGTTCGAGCGTCAGGTAGCGGCAGAGTTGTTCGGTGTGGTCGCTTCCGTTCAGGTGGGCTTCGAAGGTGTTGATTACTCTTTTTGCGGGGACGTAGTTCCGGTACAGGGCGTCGGGACTGGAGAGCAGGGTAGAAAAGGTGGTGCGGGCTGGATCCTGGCGGATCCAGTCGGGGTAATCGAACAAACCCTCCGGACGCGCACTCCGGCTTGGGGAGCACAGCCGCACCCGGAGCCGGCGGATCTTTCTGTGTGCCCGAACCGCCCACAAAGGCCAGGTGAGGGGCAGGCCCGTGGCCTGCCAGGGGATGTTTTTGAAATAGTCCGGGAAGGTGGTTAAAAGCATGGTCCGGTAGAGCCGGTTGTGTCGTTTCAGGGCCGTGGGGATGGCATAGAGCAACTCCTGAAAATGGTTGTCCAGAAAGGGCAGACGGTATTCGACGCCCCTGGAGATCCCCAGTCTGAGGCCATGGAGGGTGAAACAGCGCATGCGATGGGTTATGTAAAAGACGTGTGCAGAGCCGGCGCGGGTCAACTCCTCCTCCAGGACCGCGGGGAGGGCGGGAAAGGTCTCCGGATCCAGATAAAGCACGCTACGGACATAATCCGCAAAGCCGTCTGCTTCGAACAGGTGGCCCCCGCCTGCGATTCCGTCTCCGCCGGCGCCGGACAGGGCCGTTTCGAACAGATCCCCCAGGTTGGGATACTCGACGCCGTGCATGTGGTACAGGTCGAGCTGGCCGTCCGTCGCCCAGATGCCGCCGATGCGGGGGAGAAACCAGTTCCGGGGGCCGATCTCGAAGGTGTGGTGCCGGGCCCCTTTGCGCGCCGCGGCCATGGCTGCAATGCGGACCTCGCTGCTTCCTTCGGAGCCGAAGGTCAGCGCCGGGATCGGGGCCTGATGTTGCGGCATGGCCGCGAGGATCGCCCGGGAATCGAGCCCGCCGCTGAGGGTCAGGCCCACGCGCTCACCCTGGCTGCAGCGCCGTTCGACGGCCCGGACAAAACGTCGGCCCAGTTCTTCCGCCAGTTCTCGGGGAGAGGGTTTGCCGATATCCAGGGAAATCCTCTCCCATTCCCAGTAGCGTCTTCTCTGTATCGTCTGGTCGTGGAGGCCGTAGGTCAGGCAGGTGGCCGGCGTCAGCCGCTCGATATTTTCCAGCCAGGTGCGGTCCCCCACTAGGTAGCCAATGCCCAGGAAGGCTTCCAGGGACTGGCGATCCAGGACGGGGCTGAACCCGGGCAGTTGCAGCAGGGCCTTGGGCTCCGAAGCCCAGGCCAGGACGTCCCCGCGGCGGGTCCAGCACAGCTGGCGTAGCCCGTAGCGATCCGCAACCAGGTGGATCTTCCCGCACCGGGCGTCGAAAACGGCGGCGGCGTAGATGCCGTCCAAGGCGGCCAGGGCGGAAAAGGGATCGTCGGTTTGAAACACAGCGAGGAGAAGGGCCGGGCCGGTCGCGGCTGCAATGCCCAGATTCTGGGCGATTTCAGCGCGGTTGTAGCATTCTCCATCCATCCAGACGGTGAGATCAGCAGTGCTGAAGACCTGGCTCTGGAGGGGGTAGGTAGAGACACAGGCGGCCCGTACCCGGGGGGAACAAAAACAGGTAGCGGCCCGGTGTTTTGCATGGTACTCAAGGGCCGCCCGCATCTTCTGGAGCGCGGCGTCCGCGTCTTTTTCGCTCCAGTTGATGGGCGGAGTAAAGCCGACTATTCCAGGCAAGGTTCCGGATTGCGCAGGGTACAGGTGAGATGGGGTATAACTTATATAAACGTGTGAGCTTTAAGTCGCTTAAGTTGAGTGAAATCCAGTATGGATTTCTTAACCAGTGTGCAGGTTAATTGCCAGCCTCTCTTGCGTCCCTGGTAACGGGGGGGATTGATTTTCTGAAACAAGAGGCGAAAAACCTAATGTAAAGATAGCCACAAATCAATACAGGGCAAGGCAAAGACCGGTAGGGGGAACGAAAGTGAATCTATGTAAGCGTCGTAAAAGTTAGCTACCGAAATGTGGATGATACGGTAGTATTGGGTCAAATGTGAAAAAGGCAATGTTTATGGCCTTAATCACCTCGGTGACAAGGGAAGTGTTACAGTCCCTAAGCGCACACCACAGGCCCCGGCGTAGAGTAGGCTCCTAACCCGGTCGTATCTCACACGGTTCTGAGGGGGCCGGGAGGTGGTGACACTTCCCGGCTACCCGACCTACACAGTGCTAAGGGAAGTGTCAATTGCGGGAGGAGATTCGTCCGAGATGAAGAGGTTCTTCAAGAGCGCTTTGAAGACAGTGGTTGAGAAAGGTTGAGGACCTATGCCGATGAACAGATTGAGCGCTACCGCGTCGGATTCATCGAAAACCTGGCCGAGCTTCCGCTGGAGCTGAAATTTCCTCTCTGGCCGCCGTGTGCCGAGTCCGGCCGTGCGGGGCGCGGGCGATCCACAGCTCTATTAGAAGCAGGACCAGGGCGAGGATCAGGCACTCGCGCCAGAGTTCGCGGCCGTAGCGCCGGCCCAGGATCTCAAAGCGCAGGTCGTCGCTGGGCTGGATGAAATGGGTGCGGTCCGGGCCGAAGATCCGTCTCAGGTGGTCCCTGACGACGGGGGTCAGCACGGATTCCCTGGTGTCGAGGTTCACCGGAAAGCGATCCACCACCTCCCCTTCCTTCCACAAACGCCACAGCCCCGATTCGCCCACCCGGGGAATCTTCCAGTAGTAGCGGCCCCCGACCAGGTCCGGCGAGATCAACAGGTGGTTGCCCTCCGGGCTCTCAGCCTCGATGGCGCTCTTGAGGGAGACACCGTCCAGGTAGCGGTGCACGGTCCGGCCCACCTGGTAGGTGGTGCGATGGTCCGGGGGTAGACTCAGATGGCGCGTGAGCCGGTGCAGCAGGGGAACGAAGAGCCCTTTTATGGGCAGGTCGTTCCAGTCCGAGGAGAGGGGCGCGGCAAAAAGAACGGTGCGGCCTCGATCTTTCCAACCCGAGGCCAGGGCGATGTGGCCGTCGGCGAAGTAGATTAGAGGGTGCAGGTTGTTCTTGGGAGCCAGTTCGAAGGTGGCGTAAAAGCGCGGCTGGTCTTCGGGCTTTTGCGGCAGGAGGTCCTGGAAGAGGGCGTGGTGAGGTTGGTCCCGATCCAGGAGCTGAAAGGTCGTCTTCTCTTTGATATCGCCGAGCACCCCCTTGAAGAGCACCGGTACCAGGCCGGGCAGAAAGTCCCGGTTGTAGAAATTCAGATCGGCCTGGGGAGAGGGGAAGACGGTCAGGCCTCCACCCGCGGCGACAAAGTTGTGCAGAAGCGCGGTTTTTTCGGCGTTGAGCCACCGCAGATTGCACAGGTAGAGGATGTGGACTCCCTCCAGGAAAGCCGCCTCCAGATCCTCCAAGAAACCAGAGCGTATGCTCAGAACAGGATCGGACTGCGCCGCAACACTGAGCGCCCGACGCGGGAAGTAGGTATCGCCCGGCCGGTCTCCGAGGATCAGCACGTTGATCTCTTCTGGTATATCGAGGGCAAAGTAGCGCCGATTGTCTAGGGTCAGAGCATCGTCCTCTACTTCCACGTACCCGGTCAGACGGCCGGCCCGGCGCGGGGTTGCGATGAATTCGATCCAGGCCTGTTCGCCGGGAGCCAGGTCCACTTCCCGGCGGCGCACCCGCTCGTCGTCGATATACAGATCCAGGTAGGTGCCGGGGGCGCTCTGTGCCGAAGAATTGGTGAGGCCGACCTGTACTGTGAGCTTGCTGCCCGGAGCCGGCATCCAGCTCGAGGCGCGTACCCCGTCGATGTGGATATTGTCCCTTTGCGTGGTTTCCGGGGCGCTGATGTAGACCCGGGCGTCCGGCAGCCAACCCTGTTGGTCTTCCACCGCCGCCCAGTTGTAGCGGGCCAGGTCGGTGAACAGGAATACCTCGCGGTTCCACGCCTGTTTGTCGGCCAGTTGCCGGGCGGCGCTGTTGAGGGCTTGGGTGAAATCGGTGGACTCTTCGGTCGGGAGCAGTTCCTTTACCTTCTCTTCGAGTTGCTCCCAATCGCTGCCGAAAGGGTCCAGTGGGGTGGGGTGTCCGGCAAAGGGGATGAGGATCACCTGATCGCGGTCGTCGAAGAATTTCAGCGCCGCCAGTACCTGGGTTTGCAGCTGCTCGAAGAGCCGTCCTGTGGGCTGGCGGTAGGTCGTGCTGTAGGAGCGGTCGAGCAGGAAAACGGCCGCGGTAGGGACGCTGCTGCCGCCCCAGCCGCTGGCCCCGGCCTGGTAGGCCGGCCGGGCAAAGGCGGTGGCGATGAGCAGGATGATCAGGGTGCGCAGCAACAGGATCAGCCACTGCCGCAGCTGTACGCGGCGCATGCGGGTGTGGTGCAGGCGGCGCAGAAATTCGAGGTTGCTGAAGGGCAACGGGCGCGCCCGGCCCCGGTGCAGGAGATGGATAGCGAGCGGGATGGCCGCCGCCGCCAGCCCCAGGAGCATGATGGGATTGAGGAAGTGCAAGCCTGATTAGCCGGCCAGGTTGTTCTTTTCTTCGGTTTCGATCACGCTCAGCAGTTCCGCGGCCGTGGAGGCGGCGATCAGCTTCTTTTTGAAGTCGTCGTTTTTGAGCAGGCGCGAAATTCGGGCCAGGGCTTTGATGTGAGGACCGGATATATTGGCGGGCGAAACCAGGAGGAAGAACACGTAGGCGGGTTCGCCATCCAGGGCTTCGAAATCCGCGCCTCTTTTCTGCGTGCCCAGAGCCGCGGCCAGACGAATCACGGCATCGGATTTGCCGTGGGGAATGGCAATGCCGTCGCCGATGCCCGTGCTCATGATCTTTTCGCGTTCGCAGACGGCCTGCAGGACCTTATCTTTGTCGGTGAGGACTTCCCCTTCCTCCAGAGAGTCGACCAGTTCTTTGATGATGTCTTCCTTGGTCTCGCCCTGGAGGCCGACGATCATGGACCTGGGGGAGAGGATATCCAGTAGATTCATTTGTTCGCTCCGGTGTGTTCATACCTTTCACGAAGATAACAGATCCCCGGAGTATAAGTCAAGCGTTTGCCCACATTTTAGTTGGTCCTCGACATATTTTATCCGTTGCTGTAGATTCAAAATGGTTGCAGATTTATGCGCATTTCACGCTATTTTGCAGGAGCGAAAAAACGGCCGCGCCGCGAACAGCTTTCTTCATTGCCTACCACTACCCGCCTATGCGTTCGACCGGCGGCGAACGCACCGTCCGGTTTTTGCGCCATCTCCCCGAATTCGGCTACGAAGCCAGGGTGCTTACGACCTCTGCCTTTGGCGGCGAGAGCGCCGGGCCCGTTCTGCGCGCCTGGGAACCCCTAAGGCTGTACCGTTGGCTGTTCAACAAAGGGGTGCGCGCCGGCGCAACCCTCTCCTATGGGCGCACCGATGCCGGTTTGCTCAGGTACCCGATCCGCTGGCTGCGCCGGACGGTGCTGGTGCCCGACGGCCAGATCACCTGGCTGCCGGCGGCCCTGCTGAAGGGGGTGCGGGCCCTGCGCCGCGATCCTCCGGACCTCCTTTATTCTACCTACCCACCCGCCAGCGCCCACTTACTGGCCCTGGTGTTGAAGGGGATAACCGGGCTGCCCTGGGTGGCCGACTTTCGCGATTCCTGGATCTACGACCCCCTCGACCCGGCACTGGAGGAGTTGCCCTACCGACGGGCCCTGGAAAAGCGCCTCGAAGAGGCTGTGGTGCTGGGAGCGGACCAGGTGATCGCAGCGACGGAAATCAGTGCGGACTACCTGCGGCAGGCCTACCCGCCGGCAGCCGGCGCCATCGAAGTCATCCCCAATGGCTTTGAACCGGACGAGTTTCCAGAGACCAGAGCCTCCCGCTCCCGTTGTGGACAAGGCCCGTTGGAAATGGTTCACACCGGCTCTTTTTCCCACAGTCACCCCAAACGCACCCCGCAGCCGATTTTTGCAGTCCTGGAGGCCCTGATCGAGGAGGATCCATCCTGGGCTTCCCGTCTGCGCCTGGTGCTGGTGGGCCATCTCAGCATTCCCGAACAGAGAGCGGCCAGGCGTCTCGAGCGGGCGGGCGTCGTAGAGATCCGCGGGGTCCTGGAGCGGGAGGAGACCCTCAAGTGCCAGCAACAGGCACACGTTTTGTTGCTGGTGGATCACGTGCGCAACCACCCTGCTTCCAACGTGCCGGGCAAATTCTACGAATACCTGGCCAGGCGGCGACCTATTCTGGCCTTGTGCGGCCCCGGGATGGTGGAGCGCATGGTGAGGGGACTGGGGGCGGGGCTGCACGCGGATCTGGACGATCCACAGGCCATTCGCGCAGGGTTGATGCGGCTCTACGACCTCTTTCAACGGGACCAGCTCGAGGTTGGCGTGGACGAGGCTGCCCTGCGCCGCTTTCACCGCCGTGAATTGACGCGCGAACTGGCTCGCTGCTTTGATAGGCTCGTAGAGCCATGGACCAGCGATTCCCTGCGCAAGTAGTTCACCTTAATGAATACAAGAAAACGATCAATGCTCATCAAATCCAAAAATCGCAATCTGATTGGGTATGTACTCTCTGGCGCTTTCTGCATTAGACTCTTGGTTCCTCTACTCGCCCTGCTCATTGCCAGGGATTATTCAGTATTCCACTCCCGAGATACAGCCTCCTACTTAGAACCTGCAAGACAACTGTTGTCGTTCGGTAGATTTTTCAGCAATGGCTTGCCCGAGCTCTTCCACGCTCCGGGATATCCGCTATTCTTAATTCCGGGAATTGTGCTAGCCATTGGGCGTTTTTCCGCAATCAAGGTAGCCGGGTCTCTTGCGGACTAGGATGGATCGGCGGCTTCATGGGGGCGGACCTGGGCCGTGGGTCACCAACGCTCGCATCTCGGGGTAGTACCTGCTGTCCCGGTCCAGTGCCACCCCCATCTCTACTCCCAGGGTCGCGGCAGGGAAGTATTCGTAATGGGCGATGAAATGTGGGTGGTTGGAGATTTGCTCGATGACTCGCTGATAGTGCGGGTGGGGCATGTAGATCAAATCGGGGCGGTATTCTTGAAACAGATAGTCGGGGGAGAATCCATAGCGTGCAAAAGTTGTCTCGTTCAGCCCCGTCAGGTCTACAATGGTCTTGTGCGGATTCATGGCCGCGGGCATGCCCACCTCCGTGGTCGCCATTACCAAGTCGTCCGGCAAGAGCGAGAATTCATCGAGGCGAAACCAGTAGGTAGAGCCTCTTTTAAGATAGGTGTCGCGGACATCGAAGTTCAGAAAGTCGTCCCTGTAGAATTGCGAACCCAGACCTCGGGCGACCGATACGGCCGCGGGAAAGAGGAACCCCAGAAAGACGAGGGTGGCGAGGAAACGAAAAGGCTGGAGTTCCCGCTGGAGGAGCGGAGGAATCCTGTCGATCAGTCTGGTGGCGCTTTGCGCGGCCAGGAAGAGGAGCGCGGGAAGCGTAGGGTAGTAGAAGCGCTGGTGGTAGGGCATGATTTGCAGGACGAAAAACAGGTAGTAGAGCACGAAGAGGCAGGTCGCCATTAGCAGGCCCTTGTCGACGGCGGAGACCCGGGACTTCCACTGTCTGCCACCGAGCATTAAATCGGCGCCGATAAGCGTCCATAAATACCAGTAAGAGGCGAGAAAAGAGAGAAATTCGGCCGCGGGAACAAAGCGGTACTGGGCTGCCAGGAAAGCGCCGTAGAGCTGGGTTCCCTTGGCGTAGAAGGGGAGCGGCAGGGGGGTGTTGAAGTAGTGCCAGGCAAATAAGACCTGGGCACCGACGGCGACGACCGTGAGCAGTAGAATCAGAACTCCGTTGCACCTGGTCTTTGAATCCGCACCAAAGAAGGCGATGGCCGCAGGGACGAAAAACGAGTAGATCAGCAAGTCGGGCCTGGCGGAAAAGGCCAGCCCTCCCCACAGCCCCATCCAGGCGATGCTCGCCGTACTAGGGGTGCGTTCGTGCCGCCTGGCCACGAGGATATAGATGCTTAAAAACGCACAGGCGAAGAGGGTATCCATGCCTCCGACAAAATGACCCGCCAGGTAGTAAATCGAAGCCGCCAGAGAGCCAAAACTCAGAAGCATCAAGAGACGACCAACACCGGGGCCGGCGTCGGTGTGGCGCTTCACCAGGATGGCCAGCGAGACGAGAAAAAGAATCCCCCCGAGTAGACTGGCCAGTCCGGCGGTTAAAGCCGGATCCGCGGGCAGAAAAAAGCGGATGGGCAGCACCAGACTTAAAAACAGCCAGGAGGTGAGTCCGTAGGTCGGCTCGCCTGCGGGATTCCAGGATATCTTTGCACCTGCGAGCACGCTGTCCGCGTAGCGCACGAACATGAAGGCGTCGTCCAGGATAAAACGGGCCGCAAACTGCGACAATACGCCCAGAACGAGGATGGCGCAACAGGCGATCAGAGCAAACCTCGAGTACATCTAGACTCACTTTTCCGCCAGGTTCGCAGCGGCAGGAGCCGGCATCCGCCCGGATGCGACCACCGCGATCATTCCGAACAGGATTCCATGCACCAAGGCGAAGCGTCCATTGATCATGGAGCCATCGCTCAGCCCCAGGGTGTACATGGCCATCAGCACGGCCGTGGCTCCGCTGGCAAAAGCGCGGCCGGAGGGGTCGTCGGTGTGTCTGAAGGTGCGGTAGGACAGACGCAGCATGCGCAAGCCCAGCCAGGCGGCGGCCACCAATCCGACCAGTCCCATTTTCCACAGCAGCATCAGGTAGAGGCTGTCCAGGCTCCAGGTTGTCCAGATTTCGAAGCGACCCTTGGAAGGATTGAAAGTCGGAAAGGTGAGAGAGGATCCCAGGCCGTTGCCCAGGAAGGGATGTTGGGCAATGGCCTGCAGGGCGTTCGAATACGATATAAGCCGTCCCAGGACGTGAAGATCGCGCTGGTAGTCCACAAAGGTGCGCGAGCGCTCCAGGACATGGGCGTCGACAGCCGTGCCGGTGAGGCCTTGAAAGAGGGCGACCGTGGCCCCCAGGACCACCAGGATGGCCAAAATTAAAAGGAGGGTGCGCCAGGGGCTCCGCCGGCCGGTGGGCTGGTTGTAGTAGTGCAAACATGCTATGGTTATGAGACCGATTCCGAAGGCCACCCACATGCCCCGTCCCACGGTCAGGACAAAAGCCAGGCCAATGGGCAAGAGCAGGCCCAACAGGACGAGGCGGCCGTAGCGGCGTGGATCGTAGATGAACTGGTTGATGATAAAAAGCAGGGCAATCGGCAAAATAATGCCCTGGAGGCGGGCGACGCGGACAAAGCGGGTGCCGACGGAAAGGTCAATGGCGTCGAGAAATTCCAGGATGTACTCGACGCTGACGATAAGCCCGGCAAGCGCGAAAACAACCAGAAAGATTCTCAACGCGGTTTTGGCATCGACAAAATTAGTGACCAGGAAGAAGACCATGTAATAAAGTGGGAAGCGGACGTCGTAGAGGACCAGCGAGAAGGGGGTGTCCCTTGCCAGACCGACTACCGTCGAAGACAAGATCGCCAGGAAAAAAACCAGGACGGGAAGATCGGCGCTGCTGCTCCGGATGGTCAGCGAGCGTCGGTGGATCAGCTCGATCAGGGCAAAGGCAAGTGCCACCAGAAAGAGGGTCTCCTGTAGTTGAAAGCCGCCTGGCAGGCGCAGCTTTGTGAGCACCTTGACCGGCAGTACGATATTGAGCAGGAGGAGAACCAGGAGGGTGCGCTGCACGGAAAACAATATGAAGCAGATGCCCAGGAGTACGGGTCCTACCAGGGCCATCCACTTGATTGAAAACAGGGCGGGCAGACCGATCAGCAGCACCAGACTCAAACAGACCACCAGGATCAGTAATTTGTTGTCCGGCCGCACCCACCCGAATTCGGCCTGTACGGTCATTTTTGATTCCTCTTTATTTTTCCACGGATCCTTATAAAAACTGGGGCAGGAGATTCTACCCGGCGCCGAATTCGTTTTGCCAACCGAGGTACATACAGCTTAGAAGCCTTCTTAACTGCATCATCGGAACGGGTCTCCTTGCCTAGGTGGCACGTGGGAAGAGGGAAGAAAAGTAAAGAATAAGGAATCCAGCCGCGCTTGCCCAGACTTCCGGAGAGCCAGTGGTTTGCCCGTGGTGCGCATTTGTGCTATTTTTTCGGCTCTGAAGCAGAGGTATGCATGAAAGACACCCTGTTATCTATCTGTATCGTCAACTGGAACACCAGAGGGCTGTTGCAGGACTGCCTGACCTCCATATACGCCGATCCTGCAGCGGTCGATTGGGAGGTTCTGGTGGTCGACAACGCCTCCGAGGACGACAGCGCGTCCATGGTCGAGGCCGGTTTTCCGCAGGTCCGGCTTTTCTCCAGCCGGAAAAACCTGGGTTTTGTCGGGGGTTATAATCTGGCTCTGGGGGAAGCCAGGGGCAGGTACCTGCTTTTGCTCAACTCGGATACCCGGGTGGAAAAGGGGGCTCTAAGTGCGCTGGTGGATTTTATGGAAGCGTGTCCGGTCGCCGGAGTTGTGGGCCCCAAACTGCTGAACGCGGATGGTTCACTACAGTTATCGTGTGGTGTATCACCCAGTTTGTGGACTGAATGCATCAATAAATTATTGTTGCATAACTTATTCCCCTTCTTTAAATTAGGTAACTGGCACCACAGCGAAATCCGGGAAGTGGGGTGGGTTGCGGGGGCCTGTCTACTGGTCCGCAGAACGGTTGTCGAACAGCTCGGTCCTCTGGATTCGGGTATTTATATGTTCTACGAAGATCTCGAGTGGTGCATGAGGATCCGCAGAGGGGGTTGGAAGATTTTCTATCAACCGCAAAGCTGGGTCTATCACCTGGGAGGGCAGAGCACCCGGAAAAACCTCGGGAAGATGCTGGTCATCAGCCAACACAGTCTGTTCTACCTCTTTAACAAATACTTCGGTCGCCGGCAGGTGTTTGTTCTGCGCCTGCTGACTATAGTCGAGATGCTACTCCGCTCTGTGGTGTGGAGCGGATTTTTTATGTTGTTTCCATCGCGGCGGGACGAGAGCCGTCAGCGCCTTCGGGCCTATCGCGAAATCCTGTTCAAAAGTGTCGGGGAACGGACTTATTGGGCTCCTTTACAACCCGGCGCAATGGAGCATCGCTAGAAGTGTACTCCATGGATGAACGCATCCCTATTTGCAAACCCTTGTTCGGCGAGGAAGAATATCAGGCGTTGCGCCGGACCCTGGCCTCGGGCTGGGTGGGACGCGGGCCCCAGACGCTTGAATTCGAAGAGCGCTTTGCCGAGTTCATCGGGGTCGAGCACGCGGTGGCGTTGAATTCGGCCACCGCGGCCCTGCACCTGGCCCTGCTGGCGGCCGAAGTGGAGGGCCAGGAAGTGCTTACCACCTCGATGACATTTGTGTCTACCAACCATGCCATAGTGCACAGCGGCGCCCGTCCGGTTTTTTTCGATGTCGAAGCGGATACCCTGAACATCAGTCCCCGGGAGATTGAAAAAAATATTGCGCCGACCACGCGGGCCATCCTGGTGATGCACTACGGCGGCCACGCCTGTGACATGGATCCCATTCTGGAACTGGCCGCTGAAAACGGCCTGTGGGTGATCGAGGATGTCGCCCAAGGGTGCGGAGGGCTCTACCGGGATCGCAAATTGGGGTCCATGGGACATATAGGCTGTTTTAGTTTTCAGGCCACCAAAAACCTGACCACCGGGGATGGAGGCATCCTGGCCACCAGCGACGGGGCCCTGGCCCAGCGCATTCGCAAGTTGCGCTGGGTGGGTATCTCAAAACCCACCTGGGAGCGCTTCCGTCCGGGGCAGCCGAAAAGGGACTGGATGTACGAGGTGGAGGAATTTGGTTTCAAGTTCGAAATGAACGATCTGGCCGCGGCCCTGGGCCTGGTGCAACTGGGCAAGCTGGAACAGGCTAATACAGAGCGCCGCCGGCTGCTGGAGCGCTACCATCGGGCCTTCTCCGAGGTCGAAGGCATCGAGGTTCTGGCCTGTAGAGAATACGCGCAAAGCGCCTGCTACAATGCGGTGGTCAGGGTAGAAAGACGCGATGACTTGCACGACTATCTACACGCGCACGGCATCGACTCCAACGTCCACTATTATCCCAATCATCTGCTGCCTATCTACAGACCGTACACCACGCGTCTGCCTGTTTTAGAGGCCGAGTGGCAAAGCATTCTGACCATTCCCCTCTACCCTGGTCTGCGCGAGAAAGAACAGGATCGGGTTATAGACTGTGTGCGCAGTTTTATCACTGCCCAAAGCAGGGGCGATGAAAACCAGAGAGGGGTTGTAGCAAGTAGCGGCACCGTGTCGTCTGCATGAAATTACTTTTTGTAACTCAGTATGGATTCCTGGCGGCGAGCAGCCGGACGCGAGTATTCCAGTACCTGCCGTACCTGCACCTGCATCGCATTCAGACCTGTGTGATCACGGTGCTGCCCGACAGGGGGATTGCCGGTTCGCAAATCCTGGTAACCCGCAACCTGTGGCGCAAGATAACCTATTATTTCTGGGCTACCTGCCGGACCTTGATCTGCGGAATTCGAGCCTGGTTGAAAGCGGGTGGCTACGATATCCTGTTTATCCAGAAGGTCATTTTTCCCGCTCCGGTTCGCTGGCTGCTGAGCTGGCGTCGTCCTCTGGTGGCCTACGATTTCGACGACGCTATTTTTACTACTGAGGTACAACAGCACAACTGGCTGGCGGCCTGGAAACAGCGGCGCAATACCCTGGGGCTGCCGGCCATGCTGAAGCTGGCCGACCTGGCGCTGGTCGAAAACCACTACACCGCCGAATTCGCCGCCCGTTACTGTCCCGCGGTATCGATCATTACCGGGCCGATTGATACCGAGCGCTATAGCGCCCCACGGGAGGGGCTGGGAAGAGCGAACCGGGTGGTTCTGGGATGGATCGGCAGTGCCACCACTCTGGCCTACCTGGACCTGATTCGGGCGCCTCTGGCGCGGCTGGGTCGTCGTTTCCCCAACCTGCTCTTCCGGGTGATCGGCGCCGACGCCGTGGACATGGAGGGGATTCAGGTCGAAACCAGGATCTGGAGCCTGGATCGGGAGGTGGAGGACCTAAAAAGTTTTGATATTGGATTAATGCCCATGCCCGATGATTCCTGGACTCGAGGCAAGGGTGGGTACAAACTGCTCCAGTACATGGCCATGGGCTTGCCCGTGGTGACCAGTCCGGTAGGAGTCAATCGGCAAATCGTCGACGATGGAAAAGACGGATTCTGGGCCCACAGTCCCGAGGAGTGGGAAGACTGCCTGGCGCAGCTGATTCAGGATCCTCAACTTCGGCTCGAAATGGGGCAGCGGGGGCGTGCGAGAGTGGAAGCAGAGTATGCTCTGGATATCAGCAGTCAACGTCTTTTGGACCGGCTGCGGAAACTGGCACGGGGCGGGGGATGAATGAGCGGATTAGAACAAGTAGATAATGCCTTTACGGTTGATCTCGAGGACTGGTACCAGGGCCTGGAAATCGATATGGCCGAGTGGGACGGTTTTGAAGATCGTCTGCATGTCGGCGTCCGGTGTCTGCTGGATCTGCTCGAAGAGGCCGGTGTCAGGGCTACCTTTTTCGCGCTCGGGTACGCCGCCGAGCGTGCTCCTGAACTGGTTCGCGAGATCCGCGACCGCGGCCACGAGATCGCTACCCACGGCTACAGCCACCGCTTTGTGTACCGGTTGGGCGCAGAAGGTTTTCGTCGGGATTTGCAGCGCTCACTGGATGTGCTCGACAAGATACTGGGCATTCCGGTTCTGGGGCATCGGGCGCCTTTTTTTTCTCTTACTCGGCAGGCGGAATGGGCCTTTGAAATCCTGAGGGACTGCGGTATCTTGTACGATTCCAGCGTTTTTCCAGTGTATAACTATCGCTACGGCATACCCGATGCACCGCGCTGGGTCTACCAGGTTCGCAAAGGCCTGATGGAATTCCCGCTTTCGACCTACCGCATCTGGAAGTGCAATATCCCCGTGGGAGGGGGTGCCTATTTCCGTTTATTCCCTTATACTTTCACCCGGCGCGGTATGCGGAAGATAAATGCCGGTGGACGGCCCGCGGTGTTTTACATACATCCCTGGGAGCTGGATCCGGAACAACCGCGCCTGGCCTTGCCGCGGCGCATCGGCCTGACCCACTACTGGAATCTGCAGAGTACCAGGAAACGTCTTCGCACCTTATTGAAAGAGTTTCGCTTTACCACCATGAGCAGAATTCTGGGAATGGATTCGTGAACAGCGAGCAAGTCCGCCGTCATTTCGACAACCAAGCCGAGCGTTTCGACGCGATTTACAGGGAGGAAAAGAGGCTTTCCCAGAAGTTGGTAGACCGCCTTTTCCGCTCTGTGATTCATCGGCGCTTTCAGCTGACGTTTGAGTTGTGCGGCGAGGCGGCGGGCAAGCGGATTCTGGATATCGGCTGCGGTTCCGGGCGCTATGGGGTCGAATTCGCTCGCCGGGGGGCCGAAGTAGTCGGGCTGGACTTTGCTCCTGGTATGATAGAGATAGCACGGGAAGCGGCAAGGGCTGCTGGTGTAGGCCATCGTTGTAGATTTTTGAACCATGATTTTCTTACCTGGTGTGAGCCCAGTCACTTCGATATTTGTCTGGCAATTGGATTTTTTGATTATATTGAAAAGCCGGGGGTTTTTCTGGAGAAAATCCATGGCTTGGGCCCTGAACAGGCGGTGTTCAGTTTTCCAGCGCGCTGGACCCTGCGATCTCTGCCGCGCTGGATACGTTTGAGGCTAACTCATTGTCCAGTATACTTTTACGATGCTAAGGAAAGTATGCAATTACTTGCGGATGCGGGTTGGAAATCCGTGACCCTCCACCGCTTGAGTCGAGATTATCTGCTTCACGGACGCCTGGACAAAAATTGATAAGGAACCCTTGTATGGTTGCGGATTGATGGTTTTATACCGCTTTCCCCAGGACTCTTCAACTCTCTAGTTTCTTGACACTTAGTGCTTCAAAACCTTGTTTTAGGGTAACGAATGCACCCAAAGGTAAAAAAAATTCAACCATGAGAACCCGAATCGCCCCCATCGTCCCCTCGGGTCGCATTGCCTATTTTCTGTTCAGCGCCCGTCTAGTGAGGCTGCGCGAGGTTGTTCGGCTCACCGCCCTGCGGTGCGCTTTGGGGCTCTACCGCACCTTGCGCCGAGAATGCTTCAATATCGTACATCCCCACAATCCCCAAGGCGGTCTTCTGGGACCCCTGACAGGCCAACTGGCCCGCACCTCCTTGGTCGTGCATACGGTCCACGGCTTTCCATCCAATGAGAACAGCTCTCCCGGCTCCACCGTTTGCTGGCTGTGGGGGCCGAACAGTGGACTGCTTTCTGGTGCGATCGCCTCCTCTTATAGAGTGCCGAGGACCACGATTACGCATGCAACCACCGTTTCAAAGCTTCGGAGCGGCTGCATTTGATTGGCAACGGAATTGACCAGCATCGTTTCGACCGGAACCAGCATCCACGGGCACGCCAACTAAAGCGTGGGGAATTGGGTCTGGAAGAGGAGCAGTTGGTGGGAGTGGTCGGTCGTCTGGTAGAGGAGAAAGGCCATGGTGAATTTTTTGCCATGGCCGGCCGCATGGCCCGGAAGTTTCCTCGGGCCCACTTCCTGGTGGTAGGCATCACCGAAGAAGATCAGTCTGAGGTCCTCGGTCCTCAATCAACAGACATCAGGGATATAAAACTATGAAGGTGTTGATTACTGGAGGGGCGGGTTTCATCGGTTCGCATCTGGCCGAGCGCCATCTGAGCATGGGAGATGAAGTGGCGATTATCGACAATCTCTCTACGGGTAGTATCATCAATGTTCAGCACCTTGAGGCCCACAGCGGCTTCAGCTGCGTGATCGACGATGTATTGAACGGCGAGGTGATGCGCAGTCTGGTGGAAGACTGCGATTTAATCTATCATCTGGCTGCTGCCGTAGGGGTGGATTTCATCATCGACAACCCCCTTCAGTCCCTGACCACCAATATACGGGGCACGGAGATCGTCCTTGAATTAGCCAACGAAAAAAAGAAAAAAGTGGTCCTGGCTTCCACATCTGAAATCTACGGCAAAAAAAATGGTCAGGTGCCTTTTAAAGAAGATAGCGACCGAATTCTAGGACCGACCACGGTAATCCGCTGGAGTTACTCTACCTCCAAGGCCGTAGACGAATTATTTGTCCTGGCGTATTGGCGAGAGAAACGTCTTCCGTGCGTGATCGTCCGGCCTTTTAATGTGATTGGGCCCCGGCAGACCGGGGACTATGGCATGGTGGTGCCCACCTTCGTCAAGCAAGCGTTACTGGGCCATCCAATCAGAGTGCATGGAGATGGGTCCCAGCGTCGCTGCTGGACGTATATAGACGATGCTCTGGACGGGCTAGTGGCCCTGGCCCTGAGCGATAAAGCCGTGGGGGATATCTTCAATCTGGGTTCTCACTTTGAAATGAACATCAAGGATCTGGCCGACAAGATCAGGGAATTGACAGACAGTAGATCCGAAATCCAATACATTCCCTACGAACAGGCCTGGCCCAAGGGCGCTTATGAAGATCTGGTGTACCGCGCCCCGGATCTGGAGAAGATCCGCGCCTGCGTGAACTATGATCCCAAAGTAGATCTGGAGGAAGCGTTGGTCAGGATCATTCAGTACTACGAACGTTGAGTTGCCGGGCAGGCAGTGCCGCCCGGTGCTGCTTTTTACTTCTATCCTCATAGATTTTCCATCAAGCTACAGCCCGTATCAGACGCGGGATTACAAACCACTGTAGCTGGCCTCTGGCCGCCTGGATACGGGCCCAGCGGGGGACGTTTAGATGGAGTGCGACCAGGCCGGCCGTGGGCAGGCGCAGCTGGCCGCCGCAAAGCCGTAGAATCCACTCCTCAAGGCCTGGATTGTGGGCCACGACCAGTGCGGTTTCACAACCGTCGGGGAGTTCGGCGGTCACCTCGGCCAGGGTCTGGGGAGCGGCCAAGTAGAGGCGTTCGTCGAAGAGGATGGTTGGGGCCAAACCCATGCCGGCGGCCATGCCTTCGGCCGTCTGGCGAGCGCGCCGGGCCGGGGAGCTCAGGACCTGGTCCGGAATCAGGGCCGTCCCCTGCAGAACGCCGGCCATGCGGGGCACGTCTTTGTTGCCCCGCTTGTTCAGCGGACGCTCGAAGTCGTTGGCAATATGGGGAGGATAATCCGACTTGGCGTGTCGCATAATCAGCAAGGTCTTCATAATTGTAGTTGCGCCTCTGGGATTAGGGTGGTATTTTTATGCAAAATAACGCGTATTTCACACCTCGTTACAACAGAAAGTAAGGGATGACCACACAGCCCGTTGAAATCAATCTGAATATAAACCCCCAAAAACGATTTGAGATTATCGATATAGCGCAAAGGCTCAGGGAAGAAACCGACGATGCCGTGGCCGGCTTCCGCAAGACATTGTACTGCTCTTTTCACACCACAGCCGGGTATCTCGAGCAGGGCGTTTGCGCCCGGTTGGGCCATAGCAGAAAGCAGCTCGATCCCTTTTTTAAGATGTTCCAGAAGATATTCCCCCCCAATGCCGGCTACTTGCACGACCGCATACAGCTGCGCGACGAACTCAGCGAGAGCGAAAAGCAACGCGAGCCGATCAACGCGGACTCGCATCTCACCTTCATCAGTGCCGGGCTAAAGAATTGCGTTACGTACCGCAATAAAGCGGACCAGCCGGTCTACTTCATAGAACTGGACGGAGTCTACAAAGATCACTACCGGCAACGCCGAACCACGGTGCTGGCCTACGATAAAGCAGAGATGGTGTACCGCGGCAGATTGGCCATTCCCATGGGCACCGAGCATCTGATCAACTCGTTTAACCTCAAGGATCCGCGCTATGGGTTGTTCGAACAACTGGACGAATGGCTGGATATCTATGGCATCGAGCAAGGACAAATCGATGTACGGCTGGCCCCGGAAGAGCGCCATGTTGGTCTGATAGTGAACGAGTACGAAACCTTGCTGATGCGCAACGATCTGCCCCAGGTGCTGGCCGATCCCCTGCGCTACATGGTGCAACGGGGCAAGAGACTACTGCGTCATCCGGGCTCGATCCCGGTCAAAACCCGCAATTATGCCGCCTTTGATCTGATTCACCTCTACAACGAACTCATGGACACGGTGCCGCTGGGTCGTTCAGTTGTCGATAAGATCCTCTCGGTGTTATCGATGCCTGCCTCTCGCATTCTGCGGCTGAAGCGGCACATCACCCTGCTGGTTTCCACCAGCGCGGAAACCGGCCCCAAGCGCGTTGTCCAGGGGCCCTACCAGAGCCCCATCATGGTACAGCACCAGGCGGCCGACTCTGGTGTTCGCTACCTGGATATCACCCTGCGGCGTTTCAAGTGAAGAAAAGACAGGGCGCATGCAGGTAGACCCTTCTATTTTCAAAGCCTACGACATTCGTGGTATTTATCCGGATCAACTCGATGAAGACGCAGCCTACGCCATAGGCCGCGCCTTTGTCGAATTGCTGCAGATGGACGAGGTCGTAGTGGGCCGGGATATGCGGGTTTCGGGTCCACAACTCTTTGCGGCCCTAGTGCGCGGTCTGGCGGATCAGGGGGCGGATATCATCGATCTGGGCATGGTCAGCACGGACCAGTACTACTATGCCTGCGCCACCCTGGACAGGGCCGGCCTCATGGTGACGGCTTCCCACAATCCGCCCGCATACAATGGTTTCAAGATGGTCCGGCGCATGCCTTATCTCCTCAGCGGCGACGCGGGCATCCAGGACTTGCGCCGTCTGGTCGAAGAGGATGACTTTGCCGCGCCGCAGGGCAGGGGACAGGTCGCGCACAAGGAGTTGAGTCAGGGGTTTGTCGACAAGGTCCTGGGGCTGGTCAATCCTGCCGAACTCAAGCCCCTCAAGGTGGTCGCCGACACCGCCAACGGCATGGTAGGCCCCATTCTTCAGCAGGTCTACCAGCGCCTGCCCGTAGACCTGATCGGCATGTACCTGGAGCCGGATGGTCGGGTACCCAATCACGGACTCGATCCCCTGATGCCCGAAAATCGGGCCGAATTGCAGCAGCGGGTAGTGGCCGAGGGCGCCGATATCGGTTTTGCCTTTGATGGGGATGGGGACCGGTTTTTTGTCATAGACGATCGGGGCGAATTCATCTCCGGCGATTTCCTCACGGCCCTGATGGGCGGGTACCTGCTGGAAAGGCACCCCGGCGCCCCTATCGTTTACGATGTGCGGGCTTCATGGGCGGTGCCCGATACCATCCGGGCAACGGGCGGCACGCCGTTGATGGAGCGCGTCGGACATGCCTTCATGAAAGCGCGCATGGTCAAAGAAAGAGGGTTGTTCGGAGGCGAGGTGACCGGGCACTATTATTTCAGGGATTTTTTCAACGCGGATTCGGGCATTGTGCCGTCGCTGTTTATGCTGGAAATGCTCTCCCGCAAGGGACAGAGGCTTTCTGAACTACTGGTTGCCTTCGAGAGCAAGTACTTCATCTCCGGGGAGATCAACTCCACGGTTGCCGATCCTCTGGAAAAAATACGGGCCCTGGCCGAGTGCTACGGGGACGGCGAGATAGGACGATTGGATGGGATTTCAGTGGACTACGGCGACTGGCACTTCAACGTGCGGCCGTCCAATACCGAACCTTTGCTACGCCTGAACCTGGAAGCCAAGAGCAGGGAGTTGATGCAAGAGAAAAGGGACGAAGTACTGGCCTTTATCCGCTCTTAGATGAGATACAGTTGAGGATGTCAGAAAGGAGGAAGCCCGGCGCTTCCTCCTTTTGTTTATTCACCTCGACTAGTGTTCCCAGAATTAAATTGGCGAAGCACTAGTAGGTGAACCGCCTGGTTTCCGCAGGGTAAATACCATCACGCTACGCAGCCCCGCATAGATGGCTGCCGAATTGACAAAGCGTTCGTATAGAAAGCCGATCAGGTACAAAGGCGCTATCAGGCGCAAATAAGTGGGGCGCCCTTCCCACATCTGCAGCTCTTCAACCGCGAATCCAGTGCGCCGGGCATACCTTCTAACAACTCGTGACGTATTGCACCTGTACAGAGTTGGAAAGGTGTCGTGTTCCTGGCGTCCGAGGAGCACCTTGGCGAGTCGTTCGTGAAAGGCATGAGGCAGCAAACGGGCCACGATGCCGGCGTAGTGCCATTTGTTGGGTGTTTTTGAGATAAAGAGTCCACCAGGTTTTAAGATCCTGTATACCTCCGCAAAGCAAACTTCTGGTGCGGGCAGATGCTCCACGACACTGTGGGAGAATGCGAGATCAAAGGTTTCGTCTGCAAAAGGTATTCGAGCATCGGGCAGTTGCAGGATCTTTGCTTCATCGAGAAAGGGGTTTCCAAGCACATCTTCATCGACATCTATACCTGCCACTAATTTTGTTTTTCCTTTGAAGTTCATGGCTGCGAGACGACCGCGTCCTGCCCCGTAGTCCAGGACGCAATCATCTGGATTTATCCGGTTTTCAAGCAGCCTTCCGAATTGCTCTATATACCCCAGATGATTCGGATACAGGGTTTTGTCCATCCACTCCCTTATCATAAATTCGCGCGTTCTTTGCGTTTATATCCCCTGGCTACTATATTTATATTTTTTGCTGGTACACGGTAAATACCCACAAAAGAAGGTTTGACAGGCTGATTCAGTTCCAGGATTGAAATGTCTCTTCTCACCCAACCAGAAACCCTCAGACTGGAGATAGACCGCCGCTGGTTCATCCTCTGCCTCCTTCTGCAAATCGCGGTTCTGAGCGCCTTTCTGACGGACTCCTTCAAGCTTCTCTTAGTGGCGGCAATCGGAATCACCGCCGGCCTGTTCGCGGTCCTGATGTTGATCTATCCATGGCTACTGGTGCCGGTTATTCTGGGGACTACAGCTCTGGACAGCACCGGACAGGTGATAAAGACCACGGCTCTCGGCGTTCCTCTGACCAGTTTTCACCTGGCCTTCGTCGTGATGATCATTGTCCTGCCGATCCACATTCTACTGAATAAGCGCACGGCGTTCCCGGCGTTCGAGTTGACCGGACCGATGTTCTTGTTACTGGGGGTGATGGCCATTTCCCTGACCTATTCACTCAATCAGCCCCAGGCCACCATCCATTTCATGCGAGCCGTGTTCCTGGTATTCTTCATGTACCTCGTTCAGATAATGATTGATTCGAGGGCGGCTGTCAACATAGTGGTATACTCTATGGCAATCGGGGTTATCGGAGGAGCCATCATGGGGGCCTGGCAAGTAGCAACCGGTGAGTTTCACCTGCCCGTCAACGTGATCCAAACCCTTGGCGCCAACGTACCCCGGGCCACGGGCACCTTTCACAATCCCAATACTTTCGGTTCGTTCCTGATGAGCGGCGTAATTCCGCTCCTGGGGATTCTGCTGAATTGCCGTCTGAGATGGTGGCAAAGGGTCCTTATGGGAACGGCTTGCATCATTGGATTTTTAGGGATTCTGGCCACCTTCAGCCGCTCCAACTGGGTATCCATAGGGGTCGGTGTGCTGATGGTAGTGTGGCTAGGTGGGAAGTTGCGCTACCTTTTTGGCCTTGCCCTCTTCGTTTTTGTGACCATACTGGCCCTCAGCCAATTTGTGGACTTTGCCGCCTATATTTTCGACCGTTTCCTGTCTATTTTCACCTTACTTAACGAGTTCGGCTCGATGGGGCAGACCTCCGGCACAACCCGCGTCTATCTGATCATGGCTTCCTATGAGATGTTTCTGGACCATCCCGTCCTGGGGGTGGGGTGGCGCAGTTTCCCCATTTATCTCCACGACTACGCCCCCCCGGGATACCCCTGGTGGAGCCTGGTCGATGAGAACCATACGGTGCTTGCCGCCATACTGGCGGAGCTGGGTACTGTGGGCCTGGCCGCGGCGCTCTGGTTTATCGGGCGCACATTTTGGGTAGGCCTGCAAGGGATAAGAAATGCGCGGGATCCGTACTTGCGGGGCGTGTTGATCGGGCTGGTCTCCGTGTTCGTGGCCTTCCAGGTCAACCAGTCGTTCAACGGCGATTTTTCCAACAATATCTACTGGTTCTATATCGGCATGCTCTTTACCGTCGTGCGCCTTGATAAAGAGACTCAACTTGATAAAGAGACTCAAACGGCGTGAAGATTCTGGTTGCCTCGCACCTGTACCCCAATGCCTCGACCCTGGCTACTGGTAGTTTTGTCCACAATCAGGTGCGCTTTTTGCGCGCCTACTGCGCCATCGAGGTGATTTCGCCCACTCCCTGGTTTCCGCCCCTGCCTGGATTTGGGCGCTGGAGTGGTTACGGCAGCGTCCAGCGCCAGGAGGTCATGGATGAGGTGGAAGTAGCGCGCCCGCCTTATTTTGCCCTGCCGCGCCGGGTGCTGTTCTCCCGGATCTGGCGTTCCTACCTGGCGGCCTTGCAGCGGACCATCCGCACCCCCCCCGACCTCATCCACGCCCATTGCGCCTATCCCGATGGACTGGCCGCCGTGCACTATGGCCGTCGTCTGGGTCTGCCCGTGGTCATCACCGTGCACGGGCACGATATAAGAGACCTACCTCGCAAGCCGCGCTGGGGGGAACTGGTTTTCGAAGCCCTGGAGCAGGCCGCCGTAGTGGTCTCCAATGGTCGGGATCTGTACGGGCGGATGCAGGATCTGGGCATTCCCGCCCACAAGATGGAAATCATACCCAATGGGGTCGACTGTCAGGTGTTTCGCAGCGATTTTACCCGTCGGCCTGGCGTCCAAGGGTGGCGCCTGCTCTACGTAGGACGTTTCGACCGCAGGAAGGGGATTGATGTCCTGCTCCAGGCAATGGCGCTTGTGCGGCGCAAGCGCGATGATGTACAACTCACGCTCATCGGCGGGGGCGAGACCACCGGAACGGCAGGGGGGTTTCTCCGGCAGGCAGAGGCATTGGGCCTGCAAGACTGCGTTGAATTTCTCGACGAACTACCTTGGTTCCAGATCTCGAACCACATGAGCGCTGCCGACGTTTTTGTTTTGCCCAGCCTGTACGAGAGCTTCGGATTGGTTCTGGTCGAAGCCATGGCCTGCGGCTTGCCGCTTGTAGCGACGCGGTGTGGCGGCCCGAATACCATTGTCGAGGAAGGAATCGGAGTCTTGGTCGGAGTGGATGATGTGGAGGATCTGGCGCGAGGCATCGAGGAGGTGCTGAAGAGCTACTCGACTTACGACCGGCAGGCGATCCGCCAGCGGGCAAAAGAGAAGTACGATTACCGCCAGATAGCGGCGCGGATTCACCGGGTGTACGAAGCAGTGCTGAGGGGCTGACCTGTCCTGTCGTTTATCAGTTCCTGGTAAAATTGCACCAGTTTCTCCCCTTCGACATCCCAGTTGTACTTGCCGAGCACGGCTTCCCGACCGCGCTCGCCCATTTCCCGACACAGGGTTTCGTCCTTCAGGAGACGTAGCACTGCTGCTTCGACGGCTTCCGGGTTTAAAGGGTCCACGGCCAGGCCGCATCGGGTTTCCTGGATGATCTCCTGCCAGAGGGGGGTATTGGAGATCACCACGGGCTTGCCCATCATCATGTACTCGAACGCCTTGGTGAATAGGGCGTCGAGGTAGGTAGGATCGGGGTGAATCAGGGCCAGCCCAATATCCGATCGCGAGATCTGGTGGTGGACCTCTGGATGTGAAACCCGGCCTTGCAATTCGACGTTAGAGTTGATCCCATAAGATGAAATCAGGTCGCGGACCCTGACCTCTTCGGCTACCGGGACGATGGGACCGACCAGGCGCAGGAGGATTTCCGGGTAGGATGGTTTGAGGCGGCGGACCAGTTCCAGCATTTCGTAGAGGCCCCGAATCGCCCGGATGGAGCCTGCGTAAATCAAGGTGGGACGCTTCGCGGCCTCTGGGTCTTTGGGGAGGCGAAGGGAGGTGTAGTTCGGCAAGGGGTAGTTCATCACGACTTGGGTGCGATAGTCCGGGTAGTATTTCAGCTGGCTGCTTACAACCAGGACGAGGCCGTCCAATAGGGGCAAGGTCAGGCGTTCGACCAGCTGGTAAAGCTTCAGGGCCAGGAAGCGCAAAGGGCGGGGCAACCACTCCTTGGTGAGAATCTGCTGCGGCACAATTTCGTGGATATCGTAGACGACGCGGCTCCGAGTGAGGAGTTTGAGCAGGACGCCCACGGGGAGCAGTTCAGGGTCGTGAAAGGCATACAGGTCGGCGCGCTGGCGCAAGGCCAGAAAGGCGATGTGCAGGGTCCTCAACATCCGGTGCAGGCGATTTTTCGGCCTGGGAAGAGGCAGAATCCGAATCTTTTCCGCATCCTGGTGGGCGAGATCCTCCTGGGCGATGATCGTCACCTCAAAGCCGGCCCGGGCCAGACTGCGCGCTTCTTTTTGAAAAATGCGCGTGTCAAAGGCAAGGTGGACCGAGCTGAGCATACAGATCCGCATAGGACACATTGAAGTTTTGGGGGTGGGGAGGACCGCGCTGACAATTCCATTTAAGCGTAGACCAAAATTAAGCGTAGACCAAAAATAGGAATTCTCCCCATAAAGTCAAAACCCCGGAACCGAAACCCGGCCGGCCGCGTTCCTGTACTGAACGCAGGGCGGGGGCTGCTTCTCCAGCGCTAGAAATTTATGTGCGGGAAGTTGCCTCTGGATGTCGATAACTCGTATATTCTATTAGATTTTCGCTCACTGCATTCGAGAGCTAAGGAGTCGCACTTCCGGACATGAGAATTTTGTTGGTGGCGCCTCGTTTCCCCTATCCAACTCGCACGGGCGACACCCTTACCGTCTTCCATTTGCTCAAACACTTTTCGCAGCGCCATACGGTCGATCTGGTCGCCTGTGTTAGAGAGCATCCTCCTCCCGAGTATCGTGCGGCCGTGGCTGCATACTGTGGTCTTGTGCGCACGGTCCAGATACCGTTCTTGAAGAGCGCATTCAACAGCGCGACCGCTGTTTTGCAGGGAAGACCGTTGCAGTCGGCCTGGTTCACTTGTGCCAAGGTTCAGCGGGTTATTTCCGACCTGGTGCGCGAACAGGATTACGATGTCCTTTATGCCCATACCGTACGGGTTGCCCGGTATCTGCTAGATCTACCGGTGCAGACCAGGGCCTTGCGTATCCTGGCCATGCAGATATCCATGAAGTTAAACTATCAAAGACTGGCTCTTTACGAACGCAACCCCCTGTACCGACTGGCGTTTCGCTACGAAGCCTCGCGCCTGGGCTCTTTCGAGCGGCAGCTGGTGGATAAATTTGATCGTTCACTGGTGATTTCAGCGGTGGATAGAAACGCTATTTCTCCAGACCCCGATGACAGATTCTTCGAATGCCCCCATGGAGTCACCCTCGATGATCCGTCCGCACCGGTCGAGGTCAGGCGTCCCAACTCCATTATTTTTTCTGGAAATATGAACTATCGTCCCAACGTTGACGCCGTCGTTTACTTTTATAGAGAGATCTTCCCCAAGGTGCGCCGGACCATCCCCGACGCCGAGTTTCTCATAGTAGGCGCCAACCCGGATATCAGCATCCGCAGGCTCGAGGAGGATCCAGGAGTACACATTACTGGAGAGGTCCCATCCGTATATTCGTGGCTGCGCCGGACAATGGTGGGCATAGATCCCCTGCGCGCGGGGGCCGGACTGCAAAACAAGATTCTGGAAGGCATGACCTGTGGGCTGCCCATGGTGGTTACCCCGGTAGCCAACGAAGGCATCCAGGCAACCCCCGACGTACACCTGTTCGCCACGGATGATCCCGTGGAGTTTGCCGGGCATATCATCCGCCTGATGCAGGATAAAGATCTGCGCGAGTCGATGGGCAATGCCGCACGGCGTTTCATTCAAGAGCGCTGGTCCTGGGAGGCCCATTTTAATCGCCTGGAGGCGATGTTCGTCGACGAGTTGAGGGCTCGAGAGGACCTTGCCAATCGAGCTGGTTGACAAAATCCATACAATGATGGCCCGAACGCAGACCCTTTGTTAGAAGATGTCCAGTACCAGAGAAAAAATACTGCTTCTGCTCAGTGATTTCCTTGCCGTTAACCTGGCTTCGGTCCTGTTTTTATGGCTGAAGTTCATCGGCGGACTGAGAAACGTCGAGCTTAGCTGGAACCGGCTCTATGCCGAGGCGACAGGCGGACCTTCTTTCTGGTACGCCCTCACCTACTACCTCTACGATGCCCTGCCGGTGATCTATGGTTGCTGGCTGGTGCTGTTCCTTTTTAACGGTATGTACCGGACCCAGTACTCCCGGTCCCGCTTTGACGAAGTGATTACTGCATTCAAGGTGGTCACTGTGGGTACCGTGATTTTTTTTATTGCCACTTTTGATCCCGAGCAACCCCTCCCCTTTACCCGCACGCTCATATTTTCCTACTGGATAGCCTTGATCACTCTGGTGGCCGGGGGCAGGGTTGTGGTTCGCAGTTTCCAGCGTCAGCTGTTGATCCGGGGCATAGGCCGGCACAACGCCGTGATTGTGGGCAGCGATACGCGGGGAGCGCGGTTGCTGCACGACCTGCGATCTTCACCGGCGCAAGGATACCACATAGTCGGTTTCGTGCGTGCGCGGGACGAGGAACCCAAGGCCGAGGTGGGGGGCATTTCCATTCTGGGCACTACCGAGGAACTGGGCCACATCATCGCGGAAAACCGCGTAGAAACGGTCTTGATTGCCCTGCAGTCCAACTCCCACGAAGAGATCCTGGAGATCGTCAACGCGGCGGACGGACAGCCGGTTTCTTTCAGTATCACCCCCGACCTTTACGACATTGTCACGGGTCACGTGCGCACCAACCAGATCTACGGGGTGCCCCTGATGGAGATGAGGCCGGAGTTGATGCCGGCCTGGGAACAGACCATCAAGCGTCTGATCGATATCGCCGTGGCCTTGCTGGTGAGCATCGGCTTGGCTCCGCTGTGGGTCCTTGTGGCCCTGTCCATCAAGCTCGACTCGAGAGGACCTGTGTTATTTCGCCAGGAACGGGTGGGCAAGAACGGCAAGCTGTTCACGATGTACAAGTTTCGCTCCATGGTTGCCAATGCGGAAGACCGCACCGGGCCGGTGTGGGTCGGGCGGAGGGATCCGCGCGTGACCCGGGTGGGGAGCATTCTGCGCACCCTGCATCTGGACGAGGTGCCCCAGTGTCTCAATTTCCTCAAGGGCGATATGAGCCTGGTGGGGCCGCGGCCGGAGCGTCCTTACTTCGTCGAACAGTTCGGGAAGCACATTCCGTTCTACATGCGGCGCTTTAACGTGAAACCTGGTCTGCTGGGTTGGGCCCAGTCCCAACACGAATTCGACATGAATTCGAAGGACTGGGTGGGCATTGCCCGGGGACGCGTGGAGTACGATCTCTACTATATTGAGAATATGTCCCTGGAGCTGGACTTCAAAATCATGCTCCAGACCATCTGGTTCGTGCTGGCCGGCAAGAGCACCCGGTAGCTCTATGCTTCCCCGGTCGGGTTGGCGCGCAGGGTTTCCAGGTTTTTCTGTACGGTCTGGACGCCGTAGGCCAGGGCGTTGCCCACGTTGAGGAAGCGGTAACCCCAGCGGATTTTTTGCTGGATATCGGCGATGTCCAGCAGCGTGGTGCCGGTGGCGATGCCGGTGCCCTCCAGCCTTTTGGGCACATCCTCCATGATCTCCTGGACCTCCCTGGAGCCGGTATCCGCGATGGTGCCGACCGAGCCGGAAAGGTCCAGGGGGCCGACCAGGATCACGTCGATCCCCGGTATTTTTTTGATCTCGTCGATGTTGTCGTAGGCCTCCCGGCTCTCGAGTTGGATGACCAGTACGGTCTCCTGATTGGCGGTCTTGATGACGTGGTTCCAGTCCTCGCCGGCTACCGCCGACCAGGTGGGGGTGATGCCGCGATTCCCCTCGGGGGGATAGTAGGCGTACTCCGCGGCCCGGGCTGCTGCTTCCGGGGTGTCGACCTGGGGCACCATCACGGCCACGGCCCCCACATCATAGGCTTTTTTGATCAGGGCCGGGTCGTTCCAGGCCACCCGGATCATGGGGGCCACGCCGCGCTGGCGCGTGAGCACGGGGATGGTGTCCAGCGCTTCGGTGCCGAAAGCAGCGTGTTCAGTGTCGATCCAGATGAAGTCCGGCCGGGTTCTGAGGACGGCGCCGGTGACCAGGGGCGAAGGAGCCGGCAGACCGGTGCCCAGAATCAGTTCGCCGTTTTTGAGTCGCTGCTTGAGTGGATTGGGATACATGGTCTTCTCCTGATGATGGGAAATGGTCAGCTGAGAGTGAAGAGAATCAAAGCGCCCAGCAAGAGCCGGTAGAGGGAAAACAAGTCGGTCCGGTGGCGCTGCAAAAAGCTCAACAGAAAACCGATCGACAAGTAGCCGCTCACGGCGGCGGCTCCAACCCCGATCCCCAGGTTGAACAGACCCTCGCTGCCCATGCCCCGGTCCAGCAACTCGAAGAACTCCAGTACGCCGCTGGCGCCGATAGCCGGCAGGCCCAGGATAAAGGAAAAGCGGGCCGCGTCCTCCCGCCGGAGGCCGATGAACAGCCCGCCCATGATGGTAGAGCCCGAGCGCGAGCAGCCCGGGATCAGGGCCAGGGCCTGGCACAGGCCAATGAACTGGATGCGCCAGAAGCTCAGGTCCTGCATGAAGCGTTGTTGCCGACCCAGGCGCTCGGCCAGGATCAGCAGCACAGCCAGGACGATCAGGGCGCTGGCAATAAGGGAAAGATCGCGCGCCTCGGTCTCAATGAAGTCCTTGAAGCCCAGGCCCAGCACGGCGATGGGCACGGTGCCCGGAACGATGGACCAGGCCAGGCGGGTGTCGGAGCTATGGTTGAAGTTGCGGTGCCGCAGGCCGGCCAGGGCGGCGCTGGTCAGGCGCTTGATAGCGGACGCAAAGTAGATAAACACAGCGGCCAGGGTTCCCAACTGAACGACGGCCGAGAAGGCCGCGCCGGGATCATCCCAGCCCAGAAAGTACGGCACCACGCGGAGGTGGGCGGTGCTGCTGATGGGCAGGAATTCGGTCAGTCCCTGGACCACGCCCAGGACCAGTGCCTGAAACCAGGTCATATACTCCTTTCACCAGAGGCTCGCAAAACGATGAGCTAAACTAAGCCCATCCCGCTCTCTTGACAAGCCCTGTTGGCAAGGTGTTCTTTCTCGAAGATCCCCTGGCCCTCAAGGACCTGGAGTGATATGAAAATCCTGGTTTCCAATTTGGGTAGCACTTCCTTCAAGTACAAGCTTTTCGACCTGCCCTCAGGCTCAGTGCTGGCCCGAGGCGGCATGGATCGCATCGGCGCCAGCGGCTCGGTGCACACCTACAGCCTGGGCGGGGGGGACGAGGTGGAACAGCCCTGTGACCTGCCGGATCACGCCAGGGCCATCGACGAGGCCCTGGAACGACTGGTCGGGGCCGAGGGGGTTCTGGCCTCCCTGGACGAACTGGAGGCCGTGGGCTTTAAGACCGTACATGCCCGCAGCATATCCGGCGTGGCGGCCTTGGACGAGGACGTGATCGAGCGCATGGTGAGCTACTACCCCCTGGCGCCGGCGCACAACCCGGCCTACGTGGCGGCCATCCACCAGTTCGCTCAGGTAGTGCCCGGGGTGCCCCTGGTGGGGTGTTTCGAAAGCGCCTTTCACGGCCGGATGCCGCTGCGCCGGCAGCTCTACGCCGTGCCCTACGAGTGGTACGAAAAATACGGGGTGCGGCGCTACGGCTTCCACGGGGCCAGCCATCGCTACGCCTCCGAGAAGGTGATCGAGCTGGAAGGCACCCGGGAGCTGAAGCACATCAACTGCCACCTAGGCGGCTCGTCCTCGCTGTGCGCCGTGGCGAACGGGGTTTCGCGCGGGGCCTCGCACGGCCTGACCCCCCAGGGCGGGGTGCCCCAGAACAACCGCATCGGCGACCTGGACCCCTACGCCCTCGATCTGGTGATGCGCGAGGAGGGCCGCGGTTTTGCGGAGGTACTGGAGCAGTGCGCCGAGCAGAGCGGGTTGCAGGGGCTGTGCGGGTACAATGATATGCGGGATATCGAGGACAGGGCGGCAAAAGGGGACCAACGTTGCGTCCTGGCCATCCAGGTTTACACCTCGGCCATCCGCGATTATGTGGGCAGCTACGTAGTGGAGTTGGGCGGGCTGGATGTCATCAGTTTCACCGGCGGGATCGGTGAGTACTCGGCCGTGGTGCGGGGGCAGGTACTCGAGGGGCTGGAGTTTCTGGGGGTAGAACTGGACCCGAAAAAGAACCAGCAGACCCACGGCGAGGGCACCCTGCACGCGGAGGGGAGCCGGGTCCGCATCTACGTTTTGCGCACCGACGAGGAGTTGGTGGTGGCCCGGCAGACCTATGAGTTCCTGCTTGAAGAAGATGGGCAGGAACGGGGATGAAATCCTGTCCGGCCCTGCAGCGAGGGATGCACAAGGGGGGTTTTCTTTGTATATTATGATGTATGCCGCAAACCGACACTCCACAATCTGAGATCAGAAGAAACCGTCCCAGCCGCCTGAGCCAGCGCCAGAAGCGCCTGCTGCTGGTAGTGGTGGGTCTGGGGGTGTTCATGGTGGCGGATACCCTCTACCTGCTGAGCAACCGGTTGGCCGATGCCCTGGGCATAAGCTACTTTGCCGTGACCCAGATTTCGTTGCCCAAGTTCTACCAGGGCATGGTCCTGTCCCACACCGGTGTGGGTTTGATCCTGGTACTGGCGGCCCTGGCCTTTGTGGCCTGGCATCTGCCCGTGGTGTGGCGCAAGAACCGCCGCCGGGCCATTTACACCGGCATCGTCACCCTGACCCTGGGGCTGGTCCTGGGCATCACCGGGCTCTTCATCCTCAGCGCGGCTGCTAGCCGCGAAAATTCCTGGGCTTTCTGGGGCCACGTGGGGGCCGCGGCCCTGCTGCCTTTGTTCTACCTGGCACACCGGAGGATCTCGCTGTGGAAGCCCTCCCGGTCCAGCTACTGGGTGGTGCCCGCGACTACAGCCGGCCTGGTGGTCCTGGCCGTTGCGCTCCACCGCCTCACCTACGACCGGGAGTCCTACACCCTCGCTGCCGAGAAGGCCTTTGCGGCGGGCACCCACCTGGGGCCGGGCTCCAAACTACAGAGGGTCGAGGACTTTGCCGAGACCGGGTTTGTGCCGGCCAATTTCGTGCCGCCCCCCAGTCCCTTCTTCCCGGCGGCCACCACCACCACCACGGGGAATTACCTGCCCTCGCGCATCATCACCCGGGGCGATCT
Source organism: Candidatus Latescibacterota bacterium (assembly GCA_965219385.1). Classification (GTDB taxonomy): domain Bacteria; phylum Latescibacterota; class UBA2968; order UBA8231; family UBA8231; genus CBDCNM01. The sequence continues at coordinate 2,363,258 of CBDCNM010000002.1, forward strand.
ATCCCACCCTGAAAAACTGAAGAGCGACCTGGAGCGCTACGGCTTTGTGGCCGACGAGCTGATCGGGGCCGAGACCTGTGCCCGCTGCCACGCCGATATCGTCGACCAGTGGTCCAAATCGGCGCACCGCTTCGCCTCGTTCAACAACCCGTTCTACGAGGCCACCATCAACGATATGCGGCGCAACTCCACCCACACCAACCCGGAAGTAGAAAAGCACCTGGCGCACTTTCCCCAGTTCAAAGGCCGGGAGGCCAAGATCAAGTCCAAGTGGTGCTCGGGGTGTCACGACCCGGCCCTGATGCTGGCCGGTCAGATGACGGAGGAAATTGACCGGGAGACGCCCCAGGCCCAGGCCGGGCTCACCTGTCTGGCCTGCCACGCCATCGACCAGATCCACGACCAGACCGGCAACGGCAACTACAACATCGCCGACGAGCAGGAGGACCCCTACCTCTTCGCCGAGGCCAGAGAGGGCCTGGGCAGCTTTGTCCACGACACCGCCCTCAAGGCCCGACCCGCGGTGCACAAGCGCCAGATGCTCAAGCCGTTCTTCCGCCAGTCCGAGTTTTGCGCCACCTGCCACAAGGTCAGCCTGGACGTGCGCCTGAACGGGTATCGCTGGCTGCGCGGCCAGGACGAGTTCGATAACTGGCACGACAGCGGGGTATCCCTCAATGCCTCGCGGACCTTTTATCTGCCGCCGAAAAAGCGGGTCTGCCAGGACTGCCACATGCCGCTGGAGCCGGCCCGACTGGGAGATGTGGCGGCCAAGAACGGACAGGTGCGCTCGCATCGCTTTGTCGCGGTCAACACCGCCCTGCCCTTTGTGCGCGGCGATGGCGAGACCATACGTCGCATCGAGGAATTCCTCCAGGACGAGAAGCTGAGGGTCGACATTTTTGCCCTGCGCCACGAAGGAGGCGAGACCCGCTACGCCCTGGACCGCAACCCGCCGGTGCTGAAGCCGGGTGCGGTCTTTGAATTCGACGTGGTGGTGCGCAACCAGGGAGTGGGCCATACCTTTCCCGGGGGCACCAACGACTCGAACGAAGGCTGGCTAGAGGTCTCGGTGGCGGACGCAGCAGGGAAGGTCCTGGCGCGCAGTGGCCGGATCCGGGAGGACGGGCACGTGGATCCGGCGGCGCACTTTTACAAGGCCCTGCTGGTGGATCGCCACGGCCAGGCCATCCACCAGCGCAACGCCCAGGACATCGTGGCCCCGGTCTACGTGCGGGTCATCGGTCCGGGCACGGCGGATGTGGCGCACTACAGCTTCCGCGTGCCCGAGGACTACAGCGGCCGGCACTTGAAGCTGAAGGCCCGCCTGCTGTGGCGCAAGTTCGACCGCGCCTACACCGAATTCGCCTTTCGCAACAACCCGGAGGGCTTCCGGGCTTTTGCCGGGGTGCCGGACCTGCCCGTGACCCAAATCGCCGCGGACGAGGTGGTCCTGAGGGTGGGCGGGGGTGAAGCCGGGGCGGGGACCTTGCCGGAGGGAGATTGGGTCCGCTTCAACGACCACGGCATCGGCCTTTTGCTGCAGGGGGATACCCGGGGGGCCGCCCGCTCCTTTTCCCGGGTCGCCGAGCTGGCTCCACAAAGGCTGGACGGGCCCCGCAACCTGGCCCGGGTGGCCCTGCGCGACGGCAACCTCGAAGAGGCCTATCGGCACCTGCAGCGCTGCGAGGAGCTGTCGGCGGGCAACGCCCAGACCGCCTGGATCTGGGGGGTGGTACTGCAGGAGGACGGGCGCTACGAGGATGCGGCCAAGGCCTATCGCCGGGTGCTGCACGACTTTCCCGAGGACCGGGCCTCCTGGCGCAATCTGGGCCGGGTACTCTATCTGGACGGTCTCTCCGAAGAGGCCCTGAAGGCTCTCGACCAGGCCTTGCGGATTGACCCGGAAGACCGGGTGGCGCACTACCACCGCATGCTGGCTTTGCGCGGGCTGGGCCGCGCCCTTGAGGCCGACCGGGCCGAGGAGGCCTACCGGCTCTACCAGATCGACGAATCCGCCCAGGAACTCACCCGGACCTACCGGCTGGAACACCCGCACGACAACCACGAGGTGCAGAAGATCCACGTGCACGATCTGCAAAACGGCAGGGCCGGCACATGAGGCTGGTTCTGTTTTTGAGTTTGCTGGGCGCGCTGTCCTGCGGGCAGAAAAAAGAGAAAAAACCGGCTCCCCCTCCCGAATACACCCGGGCTTCCGCCACGGATTATACCCTTTCCAGGAAGCAAAAGGAACCACCCCGGGTGGTCTTTACCGAGATCGCGGCGGCGGCCGGAATCGACTTTGTGCACCAGAGTGGAGCGGCCGGCCAGAAGTGGATGCCCGAGACCATGGGCAGCGGCTGCGCCCTCTTCGATTACGATGGGGATGAGCGGCTGGACGTATTGCTGGTCAACAGCGCCTACTGGCCGGGACAGGAAAAAGAGGAAAAGCCTACCAGCAAGCTCTATCGCAATCTGGGGAATGGCCGATTCGAGGATGCGACCCGCAAGGCGGGTCTGGACTTTTCGGCCTACGGCATGGGGGTGACCATTGCCGACTACGACGCCGACGGCGATAGCGATCTCTTCCTGACCACCCTCGGAGAGAACCTGCTGCTGCGCAACGAGGGGGGGAAATTCGTCGACCGGGCGCGCCGGGCCGGGGTGAGCGGCTCGAGGTGGGAGGACGACCAAGGCCGCTCGTACCCGGAGTGGTCCACGGGTGCGGCCTGGGTCGACGTGGACGGCGATGGCTGGCTGGACCTGCTGGTGACCAACTACGTGCGCTGGTCGCCCCACACCGACATCTTCACCACCCTGGACGGCAAGAACAAATCCTACGCCACGCCGCAGCAGTACCCCGGCTCCACCTGCCGCCTTTACCGCAACCGGGGGGATGGGACCTTCGAGGAGATCACCGAAGCCGCCGGCCTCTACCTGCCCGAAGCCAAGTCTATGGGGGTGGCCGCGACCGATTTCGACGGGGACGGGGCGGTGGACCTGGTGATCACCAACGACACCCAGCCCAATTTCCTGCTCCACAATCTGGGCGACGGGCGCTTCGAGGAGATCGGCCTGGCCACCGGCATCGGCTACGACGAGGCCGGCCGCGCCCGGGCCGGCATGGGAGTGGATATCACCTCCCTGAACAACGACGGGATCCAGGCCATTGGCATCGGCAACTTCAGCCGAGAGGCCCTGTCGCTCTACCAGCAGCAGGGCGGGATCTTCCTGGACGTGGCCGGCCACACCCGGCTGGTGCAGCCGACCCTGCCGACCCTGACCTTCGGGCTGCGCTTCTTCGACTACGACCTGGACGGGTACCAGGATCTGATCCTGGCCAACGGCCACATCGAGCCCGAGATCAACTCGGTGCAAAAGGACATCCAGTACGCCCAGGTGCCGCAGCTGTTCTGGAACGACGGGGATGGCCAACTGCGGGATGTATCGCAACGGACGGGCGGTCTGTTTACCAAGCCCTTGATCGGCCGCGGTCTGGCCGTGGGGGACATTGACGCGGACGGGGACCTGGACGTGCTGCTCACCACCAACGGGGGCAGGGCCTACCTGCTGAGCAACAAGGGTCCGGTGGGCAACGCGGTTGCGGTGCATCTGCGCGGTGCCGCACCCAATCTGGATGCCCTGGGCGCCCTGGTCACGGCCACGGCCGGCGACACCAAACAGCAACAGATGGTGCGGACCGGGTCTTCCTACCTGAGCCACAGTACCATTGCTCTGAGTTTTGGCCTGGGCGCCGGGGAAAGGGTGGAAAGGCTCGAGATCCGCTGGCCGGACGGCGAAGAGGAGGCCCTAGAAAATCTGGCGGCCGGCTCGGCCTACTGGATCGAGCAGGGCAAGGGCATCGTAAAAAGCCGGGCCTTCAAGGAACCGCTCTGAGGCAAAGCCACACCACGTCAAGACGTTGCCAGCTCGGCCGGAAATCCGTAGGGCGCATCCCTGCGGTACGCCGGCAAGGGCCAGCTCTGGCCGCCCAGATTCTGGAAGGAATCGTGGCGCCCGCACAACCACAGGAACAACTCGGCCACCTTGATGTCGGCGCGGAACTGCTCGACGATGGAGGCGATCGGGCTGCCGTAGTTGGCCGCAGAGAAGTCGAAGTCCTCTTCGATGATCCAGTCCCGTTTGGGCGGGGCGGTACGCCAGTAGAAGTACTTCAGCATATTGCGCAGAGCCGGGGCGGTCGAGGGACCGCGGCGGTGCCAGATGTGGTAGGCGGTCAGGAAAATGGAGCCGGCCGGCGCCGCCGTGGCAACCACGCCGCGGATGCTGCCCAGATGCGACATGAAGCGAGCTTTGTTGTGCACCAGGTGAGAGCCGGGCAGGACCTGGGTGGGGCCCAGCTCGATGGGGGTGTCCTGGGGGTAATAGAAGACCTGCAGATAGTTGAGCTCGAGCGCAAAGTCGAAGTTGCCGTCCACGTGCCAGCCGCCGACATCGGCGTTGGGGCACTGCACCCGGTGATTGCTCATCAGCACCGGGGTGTGGAAATCGGCGCCCAGAAGGGCCCGCACCGCTCCGGCCGCGGCCGGGTTGAGGATCACATTCTCGACGAACCAGTCCCGCTCCAAAATGCCGATGGGTTCGTAGTAATCGTCCTCGTCCAGGTATTCCGTGGTCTTCTGATTTATCTGGTCCGGCACCACCCCTTCGAGCAGGAGATAGCCGTTCTTGCAGAATTCCAGTACCTGGGTGTCGTCCAGGGTGGGTTCGCAGTCGTAGGTCTTGCGTTCGGATGGGCGCATGGTTTACCTCCATCTTTCCAGAATGAATTCGAAGCCCAGGCCGTGTGAGTCGTCGTGGTCCATGGCCAGCAGGGCCATGTTGGGAAAGGAAATGATCCGCCAGCCGTCTTTGACCGCGTCCAGCACGGTCTGGTAGGGCCACTCCTCTGGATCGAGGCCGCCCTCGGAGCGCTCGCCGCCTTCGATCAGCATCATGCCGACGACCTGGGAGTGGGGCGAGGTGTTGGGGGCCTGCAGGTAGAGGAGGTCCTGGCGCGGGTGGCCGTTTTGGTGCGCGACGGCATCGAGACCCTGGCGCAGCCGCTCCTTGGTCAGGGTGCCGGCCTCCAGTTCGGCTTCCAGGGTGTCGGTGATTTCCCTCTGTGTTTCAGTCATCTATTTCTCACTCCTCGCCGGGTGGTTTCTCGCCCGAGAGCATCTGTTTGATCATCCCCGCCACGTCGCCAGAGCCCTTGCAGAAGACAAAGAGAACCGTCAGGTAGAACAGGGCGCTGGCTGCAAAGAATACAATCTGCCAGATGTCTTTCCAGGTTTGCGTCTCCATAAGCTACTACTCCATGGCGCTGAAGTCGAGGGGGCGGGGCGAATGGGACTTCTGGGTAAGCAGAGAGCCCACGACCATGCCCAGACCGGCCAGGATCAGGCTCATAAGCCCTGAAAGGTTGGAGCTTTCCACCAGGGGTTGCAGCCCGTCGGGGACATGCTCCGGTACCTGACTCATGATCAGGAAGTTAATCGGCGCAATGGCGCCCAGGATCAGGGCGCAGTAGGCCCCCGCGGTGTTGGCCCGCTTCCAGTAGAGTCCCAGGGCCACGGTGCCGACGGCGCCGGCCAGGTAGATGGTGCCGGTGATGTACATGTACTCGGAGATGTTTCGGATGGCGCCGCGGGCCACGGTGCCGGCCAGGATGGTGCCGCCCACGTAGACCAGGACGATGGCGATGTCGATCCAGCTCAGGTGCATGGATGCTTTCTTTCGCAGGGGAAAAATTGCCATCAAATATAATCTGTAGGTTTCCAATTGTCAGCAGTCAAAAGGAGCGGGAATCAGATTGACCAGAGAAAATTTAGGTCTTATAATTCAGTAGTTTTGTCTACCTCCATGGAAAGGGGTGGGATGCAAGGACTCGACGACAAAGCACTGGAGTTTTTCCACCGCGAAGGCTACTTGATGGTACCGGAGGTGTACGCACCGGCCGATCTGCAGCCCCTGCGGGACGAACTGACCGGACTCATCCACCAGGAGGCCCTGCGCCTGCAGGCCCAGGGCCGGCTCAGCCGGCTCTACGAAGACGAACCCTTCGAGCGCCGCCTGAGCCGGATTCACGCCGAGGTCCCGGAGATCACTGGCGCCATCATCGGCCGGGGCGGTGGAGGGCACAGCGGCCGGGCGCTCTTCGAGGTGATTACCCACCCGAAACTGCTCGTAAAGGTGGAGTCCTTCATCGGGCCGGAAATCGTCGGGGCTTCGGCCTACCGGATCCGTCCCAAGATACCGGGCATGGCCAGCGGGGTGGTGCCCTGGCACCAGGATTCGGGCTACTTCAGTCCCCACTGCGATGCCAGCCTGATCCTCACCTGCTGGATCCCGCTGGTGGATGCGACCCCGGGGAACGGGTGTTTACAGGTATTGCCCCGGGTCCACCACGGGGGCGTGGTGCGGCACTTCACCCATGGACCGAACGGGTACCTGGCCATTGTCGACCAGGACTTGGCGGCAGAGGAGCCCGTGACCGCGCCGGTGCCTTTGGGCGGGGTGTTGTTTTTGACCAATTGCACGCCCCACTGCTCGACGCCCAATACCACGGACGTGGTGCGCTGGAGCCTGGATTTGCGCTACCAGGGCGCGAATCTGCCCAACAACGTGGGGGAAGTCCCCGAGGATTTCAACCTGGATCGTCCACTGCACGAAATCGCCTGCTATCCCCCGGAGGCGGATTTTGTCGTCCAGAGTCGCGACGACCCCGATTCCGCGGTGGATACCTGGGAGGAATTTCACCAGATTCGCCAGCGCTACGAGAAGCTACGGCCCCCCGGTCCGGATCGAGGCTGGGTGCCGATGAGTGAAATGCACACCACTTAAACAGGAGACCATCATGGCAAAAAAAGTGAAGTGGCTGTTTGGAGCAGGTCTGATCGCCGGTGTGTTTTTCGTTGGGTGCGGGGGCGATGGGTCCAGCCTGGGGCCGGACGGCACCCCGGAGGAAAACGGCAACGGCGACAACGGCAACGGCAATGGAGCAGAAAAGGTGACCCTGGCCGAACTCAGCACCGAAATATTCACCCCGAAATGCGCCTTTGCAGGTTGTCACGGCGGTGCCAATCCCGCAGGCGGTATGTCGCTGGCGGCGGATGTCATTGCCGCCGATATCGTCGATGTGGCCGCCACTGCCAATGCCGCTTTCAAGCGCATTGATCCGGGCAATCCCGATGACTCTTATATCGTTATGAAGATTGAGGGAAGGGGTATTACCGGGAGACAGATGCCGCCGAACGCCACTCCCCTGAGCGCGGAGGAAATCGAAAAGATCCGCTCCTGGATCGCGGATGGAGCGCCGACCGAATAGGCGCTCGCGGCCGCAGACAAAAAGGGGGATCCGTCTATCGTGAAAATTACCCGCATAGAGCTATTTTCTATCTACACCCCCAGGGAATACGGCCACATCAGCAGCCATCAGATCGTGCGGCTGCACGGCGAGGACGGCTACTATGGACTGGGGGAAATCTCGGACCACCGGCTGCCCGAGCGCGAGTGGGTCGAAGCCGAGTTGAACCGCCTGCTGCAGGGCCGCGAGGTGGAGGATGTGGTCGTTTTCAACGAAGAGTTGCCGGCGCACGATTTCCAGGTCTCGGTAGCGGCGCACACCATTGCCGCTGGAGTTGACCTGGCGCTGTGGGACCTGCAGGGCCGGCTGCAGGAAAAACCGGTCTACAAACTGCTGGGCGGCAAGTTTCGGGAGCGCATGAAGGCGTGTTATCCGATCTTCGGCACGGCGGCCCCCGAACAGTTCGACAAGAATCTGGGCCGCATCCAGCGGGTCGTGGAAAACGGCCACGACCTGGTGCGTTACTACCTTTCCGGGGACCTGGACAACGATGTCCGCTTCATGCGGGAGGCCCGGGTGCGCTTCGGGGAAAAGATCGGCTTCAAGTCCTTCGACTTTTCCCACCGCTTCAACGATGTGGACGAGGCCCTGAGGCACTACGAGGCCCTGCGGCCCTTTGATCCGATCCACGTGGAGGGGCCCTCGCGCGACCTGGAAGTAGCCGCCGAGTTCGTGCGGCGCACGGATCTGCCGGTGAGCATGCACGCCGGCCTGATCGACCACGCCTATGACATCATCGCCCGGGGGGCCGCGGATATCCTCAACATCGCCACCTCCACGGCCGGCATCACCTATGCGCGGCACTACGTCTCCCTGGCCAGGGCCGCGGATGTGGATTGGCTGATCGGCACGGATCAGGAGGCCTCGATCGGGATTGCCGCGCAGCTGCACTTTGCGGTTTCCCTGCCGGTGCTGGAGTATCCGGGGGATCCCTTCGGGAGCTTGCTCTACACCACGGATGTGGTACAGGAGAAGATGCGCTACGAAGGGGGGTACATGCTGCTGCCCGAAGGCCCCGGGCTGGGCATGGAGCTGGAGGAAGAACTGCTGGAGGAACAGCTGCGGCGGGGGGACCCTGGCGAGGGTTGATACTACCTGACCCGTTCCTCCGCCTTGCTCCCATCCCCTTCCCCCAGCACAACATCCTCGCAATAAGCCCGCAGCACCTCGGCCACGCTCCAGGCCTGGGCGATGCAGCCGCGCGGGGCAAAGGGCGGCTCGGCATCGAAGATTTCGGACAGGGTGCCCAGCCCGGCCTCGGACAGGTGCGGCTCCAGGTCCTGGATGATCCGGAGGGCCCGCTGACGGCCCTGCTCGCCGTGCAGCCGCACCAGGGCGGTGATGAAGGGACCCAGGAGCCAGCCCCAGACAATGCCTTGGTGATAGGCCCCGTCGCGGTCGTAGGGGGAGCCGCTGTAGTGGGCGCGGTAGGCCGGATCCGCGGGCGAAAGGCTGCGCAGACCGCGAGGGGTGAAGAGGTGGTGGTCCACGGCCTCGAAAACCTGGCGGGCGCGCGTCCCAAAGAGTAAGGGGAAGGGCAGGCTGAGGGCGAAAATCTGGTTGGGTCGGATGGCCGGGTCGCGCCAATCGCCGTCGATCACGTCGAAGAGACAGTTGTCGACTTCGTTCCAGAAAAGTTCTCCAAAGGATTGGCCAGTACCTTCGGCCTGGAGCTGGAACTCTCGTTCTTTTTTCTGCTCGCCGAAGCGCTGGGCCAGGTGCGCCATGACGCACAGGGCATTGTACCACAGGGCATTGATCTCTACAGGCTGGCCCTGCCGTGGGGTGACGACCCAGTCGCCGACCTTGGCGTCCATCCAGGTCAGCTGCACCCCCTCCTCTCCGGCGTACAAAAGGCCATTTTCTGCGACGCGGATGCCGTAGCGGGTACCGCGCTGGTGCCAGGCGATGATGTCCTGCAGAATGGGCCAGAGTTCGGCGCGGACAAAGTCGTAAGCATCGGTGTAGTGGAGATACTTGTACAGGGCGGTGAAGAACCAGAGGGTGGCGTCTACGGTATTGTATTCGGGTGCCTCGCCGGCATCCGGGAAGCGGTTGGGGATCATGCCCTCGCTGACGTGGGCGGCGAAGGCCTGGAAGATGCTGCGGGCCTGGGCGTGGCGTCCGCTCACCAGGCAGATGCCCGGCAGGGCGATCATGGTATCGCGGCCCCAGTCGGTAAACCAGTGGTACCCGGCGGTGATGGTGTGGAGCCGGCCGCCGCGGCGCACCAGGAACTGGTCGGCGGCGCGGACGAGCTGACGGGCCAGGGGATCAGAGTCGATGGTTGGGGGCACAGGCCGGCCGACACGGCGGTGTTTCTCCTCTTCGAGCAGGGCCGCGGCATCGCGTCCACTCGGGTTTTCCGTGGAGACCACGATCTCCAGTTTGTGCCCGGGTTCCAGGACGCAGCGCAGCACCCCGCAGGTCAACAGGTCCTCTCTGTGGTCCAGGCCGCGCTCGGCCTCGCGCGGGTATTCGAAGTTGTAGTACCAATCCGGCCCAGGTGCAAAGTGGGCTCCGGGGACCAGGAGGTGGACCAGAGGCTGGTCGGGGTAAGGTTGAAAGCGCAGCATATCTTCTGCAAAACCAGCCTCGCGCTGGGCTGGATGGAATTGTTGGCCCGGGTCAGGTGGTGGTAGTCGCGGCCGGCGAAAAAAGGGCGCAACTCCAGGCCCACTGGAGCGGGGGCTCGTTCCAGCTCGTAGACCATGAGCAGGGTGTGCTCCCCTTCGAGCATGGCAAGGGTCTTGCGCAGGCGGAAGGCTCCGGCCGCATAGGTGAAGACCGGAAAGGGATCCAGGGCAAAGCCCTGGAGAAATCTGTGGCCCTGGGGGCGGACGGCGCCGGGGAAGAGGTTGCAGCCCAACTCCACCCGTTCGCGCTCGAGCAGCAGGGTTTCTTCGAGCCTGGAGAGCAGGACCACGCGGCCCACCGGTGGCCGGGTAGCGACGACCAGGAGGCCGTGGTAGCGGCGGGTGTGGGCCCCGGCCAGGGTGGAGCTGGCCCAGCCGCCCAGGCGGTTGGTTTCGAGCCATTCGCGCGCCAGGGCGCGGGACAGGTCCGTGATGGTATCGGGGCCTAGTTGAATCAAGGTGGCCATGGATAAAAGACTGGCAGGGCCGCAAGGCCGACCCTGCCAGTGGTGGGTTGCTGTATCTGGCAGTTAACCAATGGTGCTGGTCCGTCCGTTCTTGTGTCACCGGTCCTCAGGCCTGGGGTCCCTGGATACCGCCGCAAGTTGGTTACGGCTTGTTGGCGATCAGATCCTCCACCACGGTCGGTTCGGCCAGGGTAGAGGTATCGCCGATATCCTCGGTCTCGTCGGTGGCGATCTTGCGGAGGATGCGGCGCATGATCTTGCCCGAACGGGTCTTGGGCAGGGCCGGGGCCCAGTGGATCTGGTCCGGCGTGGCGACCGGCCCGATCACGCTGCGCACCTGGTTTTTCAACTCGTTGCGCAAATCCTCGCTGTAGTCCTCGCCGGCGTTGAGGGTGACATAGGCATAGATGCCCTGGCCCTTGATCTGGTGCGGGAAGCCGACCACGGCGGCCTCGGCGACCTTGGGGTGGAGCACCAGGGCGCTTTCGACCTCGGCAGTGCCCATGCGATGGCCGGAGACGTTGATGACGTCGTCGACGCGGCCGGTGATCCAGTAGTAGCCGTCCTCGTCGCGGCGGCAGCCATCGCCGGTGAAGTAGTAGCCCTTGTACTGCTGGAAGTAGGTTTCCTCGAAGCGCTTGTGGTCCCCGTAGACCGTGCGCATCTGGCCGGGCCAGGGGGCCTTGATGGCCAGCACACCCCTGACGTCGTTGCCCTCCAGTTCCACGCCGCTCTCCGCTTCCAGGACGGCCGGTTCGATCCCGAAGAAGGGCAGGGTGGTCGAACCGGGTTTGGTGGGCACGGCTCCGGGCAGCGGGGTGATGAGGATGCCGCCGGTCTCGGTCTGCCACCAGGTGTCCACGATCGGGCAGCGCTCGCGGCCCACGTTTTTGTGGTACCAGCGCCAGGCCTCGGGGTTGATGGGCTCGCCCACCGTGCCTAGGAGCCGCAGCGAAGACAGGTCGCATTTGGCCGGCCACTCCTCGCCCTCGCGGATCAGGGCGCGGATGGCGGTGGGCGCGGTGTAAAACTGGTTCGCCTGGAGTTTGTCGATCACCTTCCAGTAGCGGTCCGGCTCGGGGTAGAGCGGGGTGCTCTCGAACATCACGGTGGTGGCGCCGTTGGCCAGGGGGCCGTAGATGATGTAGGAGTGCCCGGTGACCCAGCCGATGTCCGCGGCGCAAAAGTAGATATCGCCGTCGTGATAGTCGAAGATGTTCTTGTGGGTGACCGCTGTGTAGACCATGTAGCCTCCGACACTGTGCTGCACCCCCTTGGGTTTGCCGGTGGATCCCGAGGTGTAGAGGATGTAGAGCGGGTCTTCGGCATCCATCGCCTCGCAGGGGCACTCCGCACTGGCCGAGTCCACGACCTCGTGCCACCACAAATCGCGGCCCTCCTGCATGGTGCACTCGATGCCCTTGCCCTCGCCGACGCGGCGGACCACGATGCAGGTTTCTACCTTCTCGCCGCCCATCCGGCCGTCGGCCGCGGCCATGGCCTCGTCGGCCGGGCCCTTGCGGGGCATGGGCCGATCGCCGCGAAACATCCCGTCCGTGGTCAGCACCACCTGGCAGGTCGAGTCCGCGATGCGGTCGGCCAAGGCATCGGCCGAAAACCCTCCGAAGACGATGCTGTGGATGGCCCCGATGCGGGCGCAGGCCAGCATGGAGATGGCCAGCTCCGGGATCATAGGCATGTAGATGGAAACCCGGTCGCCCTTTTTCACCCCGCGCGCCTTGAGCACGTTGGCGCACTTGCAGACCTGTTGGTGCAGTTCGCGGTAAGTGAGCCTGCCGTCCTCGCCCGGTTCGTTGCCCTCCCAGATGATGGCGGTCTGGTCCCCGCGGGTCTCCAGGTGCCGGTCCAGGCAGTTGTAGACGATGTTGGTCTTGCCGCCCTCGAACCACTTGATGGAGATGGGCCCCTGATGCATATCGTAGTTGTAGGAGCGGACGGTGTCCCACTTTCTGTACCAGTGGAACTCTCCGGCCTTTTCGGCCCAGAAGGCTTCGGGGTCCTGGATGGAACGCTGGTATTCCTCGTGGTATTCTTCCAGGCTTTTGAAGTAGGCATTTCCCCGGAATGAGACAGGGGGAGGATAGATGTCGGCCATTGTGCTACTCCTCGATAAGGGGTGATCAGACGGGTTCTGGTTGTAGATATCAGGTCAGGTCAAAATCGTTTTAGATAATATCTAGAGATTCGTCCGCAACCGCAAAAGAAAGGCCCCCTGCTTCACTCCTGATTCCGTGCAATTTCGCGCCTGAACCACATTGGGGCGATCAGGGTTTGGGCGTCGATGATTGGGCCTTGTTCCAGGACCAGGAACCCGGTTCGGTTCATTGAAAGAGCCTTTCTATGATCTGCAGGTTTACCTCGTCTCCTGCTTCCACCTTCTCTTCGGGTTCCAGCACCACGATACCGTTGACCTCCAGCATGGAAGTCAGCATGTGCGAGTCCTGCCCGGCGCGGGTGGAGGCGCGCAGGTGGCCCTCGGCAAAGCGGAGGCGCGCCCGCAGGTAGTTGCACCGGTTGCCGTCGTTGTGGATCGAGTTTTCGACGAGTCCCTTTGCCGTGGGCAGGAGCAACTCGTCCTCGGAGTACCCGGAGGCTTTGCGCACGGCCGGTCGCACGAACTGCAGGAAGGACATCATGCTGGACACCGGGTTGCCGGGCAGGCCGAAGTAGGGTTTGCCCTGGATGAGGCAGAAGAAAAGGGGTTTGCCCGGCTTCATGGCCACGCGCCAGAACTTGAACTGGCCGCCCATATCGTTCAGCACCTTTCTGATGTAGTCGTATTCGCCCACGGAAACCCCGCCCGATGAGAGGATGAAGTCCGCCTCCAGGGCCGCCTCCACGGCCCGGCGGATATCCTCTTCGCTGTCGCGGGCAATGGGCAGCATGGTGGCTACAGCGCCGTGGGCGCGAGCCAGGGCCGCCAGGGCATAGGTGTTGCTATTGACGATCTTGCCGGGTTCAAGAGGCTCGTCGATTTCCACCAGTTCGTCCCCGGTGGACAGGATGGCCAGGGTGGGCCGGCGCTGCACCGGCACAAAACCGTGCTGCAGGGCCGCCAGCACCCCCAGCTCGCCGGGGCCGCACAGGGTGCCGGTTGGCAGGACCACGGAGCCGGTCCGGATATCCTCTCCGCGCCGGCGGATGTTGGCTCCAACAGCGTCCGGCTCCAGGATCTGTACGAGGCGGCCCGCGGCCCGGGTGTCCTCCACTGGGATCACGGTATCGGCGCCGTCCGGCACGGCAGCGCCGGTCATGATGCGGCTGGTCTGCCGTGGCCCCACGGTTTTTTCCCCCAGGTGCCCGGCCGGGATGTCCTCGATCATCTCCAGGCCGGCCGGCTGTGCGGGCGTGGCGTCCGCAATGTCCTGATGGCGGACGGCATACCCATCCATGGCGGAGTTGTCGCAGGGGGGATTGTCGCGGCGGGCCCGGACCTCTGCGGCCAGGATTCGGTCCAGGGCGTCCAGCAGGGCAACCCGCTCCACCCCAAGTGGTCGGATGTGGTCGAGGACGATTTGCTGGGCCTGCTCCGGGGTGAGCATTTTTTCAGGGTTCATCTGGTGGGCTGCTTTCGGTGGTTGGTCTGGTCGAAAGACTCTGGTGGTCGGAAGACTCTGGTTCCAAAAGATAATCGGGACCTGGGGACTGGCGCAAAAATGCTTTATGTTTTAGATTAATTCGCTACCTGAATTTGCAAAAGTGTACAATAATGTTAAGCAACGAGGATTAAAATGGCCGAATTCCGCTCCAGATCCAGCGACAGAGACCAGGATAGACCCCAGCGCCGAGAGTTTTCATCCAATACCCGGTCGCAGCGCCGGGAGTTCGTGGCCAAGCTTAAGCTCGAGGATATCGATTACAAAAAGCTGGATGTGTTGAGCCGCTTCCTGACCCCCAACGGCAAGATCGATGTGGCTCGTCGCACCGGCGCCTCGCGCAAGCAGCAGCACCGGGTGAGCCAGGCCATCAAGCGGGCCCGTTTCCTGGCTTTGCTGCCCTACGATAGAGATCCCGGAGACAATGTGCGGCCCAGGGTTGATTTCAAGCCTCGGGACCGCGATTTCAAGCCTCGGGACCGCGATCGGGGCCACGGTTAGAGACGATTTCGGTTTCTTTAGAGGCCGTCTGAAAACCATGTTTATTCTAAGCGAGTCGTTTGAGTAGCAAGTAAATCATGGCGATCTGAATCAACGCTTCGCTGTGGCGGGTCAACACTTCATAATCTCGGGCATGCCGACGAACGTTCATCAACCACGCAAAGGTTCGTTCGACCACCCACCGTCGTTTGAGCGGTGTAAATCCATTTCCTTGTTTAGCGACGACTTCCAAGTCGATCTTATGCGTCTTTTTTAAGTCGGCTACCCACCCTTTGAGATCGGCTCCCGCAGAGCCGCCATCAACCCACAGCTTACGTAGCCTAGGTAGGCCGGGCGCAACATAGCGGGTCAACACCCGCTTCAAGCCGTCCCGATCGCCCACATCGGCGGCGGTGACTTCCACCGGCCGGATCCATCCCAAGGTATCTACCCACAGGTGACGTTTGCGTCCTTTGATCTTTTTGCCGGCGTCATAACCGATTGTTTCTCCTTGGGTTGCCGTCTTGATGGTCTGGCTATCGACCCCGCCGGCCGACGGGGTTGATAGCCGACCCTGCCGGCGGCGTTCCCGCTGGGTGAGTCGATCCAATATCGGCGGCCAGACCCCTTGTAGGCTCCAGCGGCGAAAGTAGTCATACACCGTTTTCCACGGCCCCAAACTCGCGGGTAACAAAGCCCAAGGACAGCCGGTCTTGGTCAGATACAAAAGACCATTGATGATCTGGCGTGGATCCCGCCGCGGGCGGCCCGGCCCGCCAGGAGGCCACGTCGAGGCGGGTAGTAACGGCTTGATTAGACGCCATTGCGCATCGGTTAGATCGGTGGCATATTCGTCGGCAGGCGTACTCATCATAGGGGCCTTTCTATTCAGATTTTGTGGTGAAACCTGAATATGGCCCGATGAGTACGCCGATTCAAATACGGGCTACATCAAGAGTTTTCAGACGGCCTCTGAAGCTTTTTCCTCGGTTTCGAGCCCCCGGCAAAATGCCTGGCTGGTCTTCCATGGTCGGTCTTTTTAGGGACTCTCAACCCGCACTGCGTGCGGTACATTTCCGCATAGGACGATATTAAACCCTGTGGCTGGCAAGCAAGTCGCGGGTTTTTTTGTTCGCGCCCATTTCAATGTCGGTCTACTAGTGTTGCGTCGTATAAATAACTTTACGAGATGGTGGTCATGTCGTAGGTTTCTCTTACCACCCCTTCTGAAAGGAGAGATCTATGGCGATGGGGCGTCCGTTAACGCCGTTAGCGCTGAGTGCGTCGGCCCGAGCACAATTGGAATCGATGGCCCAATCACGGAGTCTTCCACACGGGTTGGTGCGGCGAGCGGAGATCGTCCTTTGGGCCGCCGAAGGCTGGCCCCATGAAGCGGTCGCTGCAGCGGTGGGTGTGACGCGCGCTACGGTGGGCAAGTGGCGCCGGCGTTTTCTCGAAAACGGACTCCATGGCTTGCATGATGAACTGCGTTCAGGGGCGCCGCGATCAATCACCGACGAGCAGGTGGCCGAGGTGGTATACAAGACGCTGAAGACCAAGCCCCAAGACCGAACCCAGTGGTCGGTGCGCTCCATGGGCGCGGAAACCGGCCTCACCAAGGACGCGGTGCATCGCATCGGGCGCACGTATGGTTTGCAGCCCCACCGACACAAGCACTTCAAGCTTTCCACCGATCCTTTCTTGGTCGACAAAGTACGGGATATCGTCGGCTTATACATGCATCCCCCCGAGCACGCCCTGGTTTTATGCGTCGACGAGAAGAGCCAGATCCAGGCGTTGGAACGAAGTCAGCCCCTGTTGCCCCTGGGTCTGGGCTACGTGGAAGGGGTTACGCACGACTACAAGCGCCATGGCACCACCACTCTGTTTGCCGCCCTGGACGTGGCCACCGGTGAAGTGATGACTCCGTGCAAGCCCCGTCATCGTCACCAGGAGTTCCTCCCGTTCCTACGCCACATCGAGGACAACGTGCCCCGCGGTCTCGACGTGCATCTCGTGGTTGACCATTACGCCACCCACAAGCATGCCAAGGTCAAAAAGTGGCTGGCGCGGCGCCCCCGATTTCACCTTCACTACACCCCCCCCTATGCTTCGTGGCTCAACCAGGTGGAGATTGGGTTCAACATCATCACGCGCCAGGCGGTTCGGCGGCACTCGTTCCGCAAGGTAAGAGAGCGCATCGAGCGCATCGAACGCTATACCGCCCAATGGAACGCCAACGCGCACCCTTTCGTATGGACGGCTACGGCCGATTCCATCCTCGCGAAAATCAAGAGACTTTGTGAACGAATCTCTACGACACAACACTAGCCTGGATTATTCACAAATCGCTAAGTTGAGCGGGATGCACGCGATGTTTTAAGTGCCCCGGGGCCTTTTCCGTGCTCGTGTGCCTGTCGAGTCCAGGTTTTGCATCGGTACCTGATCGCAGGTCCCCGTTTCAGGCGGTATGTCGTCGGGTTTGAACACAGTACTCCCTTGGTTTTGCGGCTGATCGTCGGGTCGAAGGTGGCCGTCGCCCATGGCGTGCCTTGCAGGCCGATCTGCTGGATGGCGTGCATGAGCACGGCGGCGGCGCTGTGCAGAAAAAGACGGAATTGATGGGCCGCAAATCGATGGCAGGAGGTGCGGTCCGAATGCAGGAAGGTCTTGTGATTCTTGATGAATCCTTCCGCCCGTCCGCGTGCACAGTAGACCTTCTCATACAAGAGCTTGGGGGTTCGATCCCGGATGTTGGTGGTTACAAAGCGAGGATTGGCTTTGCCCTGGGTAACCTCGGCCTTGTAGAGGATGCGCTGCGGGTGGTTCCAGCTCTTCGCCTGGTAGTCGAAGCTGGAAAAGAGCCGCACCGGCTCCTCTTCAGCGCTCTCCTCCGCCTGGGCCAGCGCCGGCTCCATCCAGCGGCGCCCCGAGTTCGTGCAGCTTGGAGTTAGGAGCCTGGCCCAGGATAAACGACAGGCGGTACTCTTCGCACACGTCGTGGACCTCCGGGGGGCTGAAGTGCGAGTCTGCCCGCAACGGGATCTGCACCTTGGGCCACGCCTTCACAATCGCCGCGAAAACGCGCCGCAGAATCGCCGCAGAATCGCGGCCCTTGCTGCGCCCCATGGGTGATATCCTTGGAGGCATCGATGTCGACGATGAGCTTCTTCGGCGGCTTCTCGTAGGAAGCGATAAACGTGTCCAGCAACGAGCGCGCAAGATGGTTTGTGGTTTGTCTACCCCTAACTTAGGGATAAACAACCATTTGTACAGGGGACATCGCATTTTTTATGAATAATTCAGGCTAAGAGTTCCTGCGCCCGGATCGGGACCGGGGTAAAGAAAAAGCTTGACAAGCCCGCTATACCCTCCCTATCTTTTTGAGCAGACATCCACAACATCTTGTGGGCAACACCTGCGGAACCCTGAGATAATGTGGTACAAAGGGATCTGCTCTTTTCTTGCCTCCCCGTTCGTGGAACTCCTATAAATGCTTGTATTTTCTTGAGTCTCGGCGGTTGTTTCCCGGTCGCCGAGCAGGCTTGTTTTGTGCCAAGGGAGGGTATAAATGGCGTCTGAACGACTTAAGCAAACGGCTGGTACTGCCCCGGAGAGCGTACATCGGCTCGAAGATTTGCTGGCCCAGCTCGAAGGGCATGGGCTCAAGCGCAATGGCCACGACCAAGAACTGGCCAGAGCCGCCGATGCCGAAACCTATTACGGGGACAATGATCTGGCCATTGATGTGCTGCGCAACAAGTACCTGGCTCCGGGAGAGACCGGTCCCCTGCAGATGTGGGATCGGATTGCCCGGGCCATGGCCTCGGTGGAGCACGACAAGGAGTACTGGTACGATCGCTTCTTTTCGGTTTTGCGGGACTTCAAATTCATCCCCGGCGGCCGGGTGATGCACGGGGCCGGGCGCGATGAAGCCCGCCGCAAACCGACCCTCTCCAATTGTTATGTCATTCCCATCGAAGAAGACAGCCTCGAGGACATCTACCGCTGCTTGAGCGAATCGGCCATGGTCTACCGCACCGGCGGCGGCGTGGGCACGGATCTGTCGCTCCTGCGTCCAAAGGGCGCTTCGGTCAATGCCACGGTGGACCAGTCACCTGGCTGTACTGCGTTCATGAACCTGTTGAGCGAGAGCACCAACGCCGTGTCACAGGCCGGCCGGCGCGGGGCGCTGATGCTAACCTTGCGGGTGGATCATCCCGACATAGAGGATTTCATCACCATCAAGAACGACTCCAACCGCACCAAAGTGCAGTACGCCAACATCAGCGTGCTGATCACCCATGAGTTTATGCAGGCGGTACTCGGGGACAAGGAATTCGATCTGAAGTGGAACGGCAAGGTTTTCCGCACCGTACAGGCCAGGGAATTGTGGGACAAGATCATCGCCAATGCCCACGCCAGCGCCGAGCCGGGCATCATTTTCTGGGACACCATGAAGGAATACCACAATGTGGAATACGCCAATCCGTTGACCAGTACTAATCCGTGCGTTACCGGAGATACCCTGGTCTATACGCGGAGCGGGCTCTACCCCATTGCCGAGCTTTGTGAAGCCGGTGCCGCAGCGGATTTGACCCTGGACTCGCGCTTCGAGGCCGGTTCGGTTGGCCCGGGCCTGACCCCTTTCCGGACCGGGATCAAGCCGGTGTTCCGGGTGCAGACGCGCGAGGGCTACGAGGTCAGGATCACAGAGGCCCACCGCTTTATGACCGAGCGGGGTTGGGTCTGCGCCGGCGATCTGGAACCGGGAGACCGGCTCCACATCCTGGACACCAAGGGCGGCTTTGGCGACAAGGGCACCGCGGCCGAGGGGCGAGTCCAGGGCTGGTTGATCGGGGACGGTCCCATCACGGGTGAATCGGGTCATGGAGCCGAGCGGGGCTTGTGGGACCAGGATCGCGTCGAGCGGGCCGACCGTTTCGCCGCGGATGTGAACCAGGTTCTGGGCCAGGATCCGGAGACGGTGCACTATCCGGTGGGCGTGGTCCAGGTAGAGGAGCGGGATCTGGCCATTGTCGGTTCCATTCGCCGGCGCGAGCTGGTGGCCGATCAGTACGGGGTGACTGCCGAGAACGAGCTCGCCGGCCTGCCCAAGGCCGCCTTGCGGGCCTCCGAGGGATTCCAGCAGGGACTGTTGCAGGCCCTGTTCACCGCCGATGGGCACGTGGCTGACCACCCAAAAGGGGGTTCGGTGCGTCTGACCTCGGTCTCGCTGGAACTGCTCAGGGACGTGCAGAGGATGTTGCTCAACTTTGGCATTGCTTCGCGGATCTACAAGGAGCGCTACCCGGAGCGCGAGGTCGAGATCAAAGGGCGCACCTACCAGAGCCGGGAGGTTCACGACCTGGTGATCGGCCGCGGCAACCTGCTGGAGTTCGTCGAGGAGGTCGGCTTTCTGACCACTGTCAAGCAGGACACCCTGATCAGTCGGCTGGGCGAATGCGGTGGACGCGGTTCCTACCGGGAGAAGTTCACGGCGCGCTTCGAGGCCCTGGTGCCCGAAGGCGAGGAGATGGTCTACGATCTGACCGAACCCCTCACCCACTCCTTCGCGGCCAACGGCTTTGTGGTCCACAATTGCGGCGAGCAACCTCTCGCTTCGTACACCGCCTGTAACCTGGGAAATCTGAACCTCGTCAAGTTCGTGGATCAGGGCGGCAACCTGGATTTCGACGCATTGGCCGACGCCACGGCCGTATCTACCCGCTTCCTGGACGATGTAATCGAGTACAACATGGACAACCACGCCCTGTCCAAAATCCGCGAGGCCGTATCCTCGGACCGCCGGGTGGGCATGGGGATCACGGGACTGGCCGATGCCCTGGTGCTAATGCAGCTCAAGTACGACTCGGCCGAGGCCCTGGAGGCGGTGGACAAAATCATGCAGACCCTTTGTCACAACGCCTATGAGACCTCGGTCGAGCTGGCCCGGGAGAAGGGCGCTTTTCCGCTTTTCGAGTGGGAAGGGTTGTCCCGCAGCAAGTTCATCCAGGGCCTGCCCCAGAGCCTGAGGGGCAAGATCGAGAAATTCGGCCTGCGCAACTGCACCCTGATCACCATGCCGCCGGTCGGCACGGGCTCAATCGTAGCGGAGACTACGTCGGGCATCGAGCCGATTTTCTGCACCAGCTACAATCGTCGCGTCAAACAGGCCGACGGCGAGACCTTCCGCGACTACAAGGTCTACCATCCGCTGATCGAGGAGGTTTTCGGCGACGACGAGAACCTGCCCGACTACGTGGTGACCGCGCATCAGATTGACCCCTTTTTCCGGGTGAAGATGCAGGGCGTCATCCAGAAGTACACCGACAGCAGCATCTCCTCCACCATCAACCTGGCGGAAGATATCGCGGTCGAGACCGTGGCCGATATCTACATCACGGCCTACGAGGAAGGCCTCAAGGGTGTGACCGTGTACCGGGAAGGCAGCCGCCAGGGCATTCTGCAAACCGAGGATACCCAGAAGAAGAAAGAAGAGGAAGCGCAGCCGGAGGAGCCCGAAGAGATCGCACACGGGCGCCATCCACGGCGCCGTCCCGCGGTTACGCGCGGTGTTACCGAACGTATCCGCACGGGCGAGGGCAAGATCTACGTCACCATCAACGAAGACGAGCAGGGTCTGTGCGAGGTTTTCAGTACCATTGGCAAGGCCGGCGGCAATGCCGCGGCCCAGTCCGAAGCCATCAGCCGCCTGATTTCCCTGGCTCTGCGCTCGGATATTGATCCGCAGGAGATCATCAATGAGTTGAAGGGGATTTCCGGTCCTAATCCGGTGTGGGAAAACGGAGAGCTCATTCTCTCCACGCCGGATGCCATTGGCAAGGCCATAGAGCGCCATTTGCAGCGTCGAGAGGAGGGCAGAATGGTCAAGGCGGGGGAAGCCGTTGCCGCTGTTCCAGTGGCATCGGAGGGTGAGTTCAAAACCACGATCACCTGTCCGGAGTGCGGTGTCTCCGTGATGCACGAAAGTGGTTGCCTCACCTGCAAACACTGCGGCTGGTCCAAGTGTTGAGGTACCGGTCCTCGACCGGGGAGCGCGTTTGCCGCGGCAAACGCGCTTTTTTTGTGCTCCTCAGTTGACCTCCAGAACCATGCCGTCGTAGGCCAGTTCGACGTGGGGCGGGAGGGCGGCATTGGTTTTGTGGTGGTCCAGCTCGTGCGCAATGTGGGTGAGAAAGGCTTTGCCGGGTTGCAGGGCGTGGATGGCCGCGAGCGCCTGGTCGACGCTGAAGTGCGTGGGGTGCTCCTTATAGCGCAGGGCATCGAGGATGAGAATGTCCAGATCCTGTAACTTGGCCATGGACTCCTCGGGTATGGCGTTGCAATCGGTCACATAGGCGAAGGAGCCCAGGCGAAACCCCAGAACCGGCAACTTGCCGTGGTACACCGTCACCGGTTCGATCTCCAGACCAAAGAGTTCAAAGCGGTTCTCGATCAGGTGCAGGTCGAGTTGCGGCAGGGCGTGCCTGTAGGGTGAATCAAAGGCGTAGTCAAAGACCCTATTGATGCGTTCCAGGGTAAATGTATCGCCATAGCAGGGCAGGGGGGTATCGCGCTGAAAGCAATAGATGCGCACGTCGTCAAGGCCGTGCAGGTGGTCGGCGTGGCCATGGGTAAAAATCACGGCGTCCACTTTGGCGATGTTGTAGCGCAGGGCCTGGGTGCGCAGGTCGGGGGTGGTATCGACCAGGATGGCGCACTCCCGGTGCTCGATCAGAATGGAACATCGCAGCCGCTTGTTCTTGGGGTCTTCGGAAAGGCACACGGGACAGTCGCAGGCGATGCGGGGAACGCCGACGGAAGTGCCGGTACCCAGGAAAGTTATTTTCACGAGAGGTTGGGGCTTTCAGGTCGTGGGTGGACGCTGTACTCCCCGTCCGGTCCGGCTGTAGAAAGGGGGGCAGCCTCCGGGAGGGTCAGGACCTCGGGGCCTTCCTCGGCAACAGCTATGGTGTGCTCGAAGTGGGCGGCCGGCTTGCCGTCGCGGGTGGTGGCGGTCCACTGGTCCGCGCCGACGACGATTTTGCCGTTTCCAGTGCTGAGTATGGGTTCGATGGCAAGCACGTTCCCCGGGCGCAGGCGCCGTCCTCTGCCCGGAGGGCCGTAGTTGTTGATATGGGGCTCTTCGTGCAGGGCGCGACCGATGCCATGGCCGCCGAATTCGCGGATTACCGAAAGTCCCCGGGCTTCGGCATGGGTCTGAATGGCATGGGAGATATCGGAGACCCTGTTGCCCTTGCGGGCCTGCTGGATACCGATGTCCAGGCACGCCTGAGTGGCATCCAGTAAATGCTGGAGTTCGGCGTCGATCCGGCCGATCCCTACAGTGAAAGCACCATCCCCGTAATACCCGTCGAGCAGGACCCCGACATCTACGGTGATGATATCCCCTTCTTGCAGAAAGGTCCTGCCTGGAATACCGTGGACCGTCTCGGCGTTTATTGAAGTGCAAATGGATGCCGGGAAGCCGTGGTAACCTTTAAACGCCGGCACGGCACCGTGGGCGCGAATGGCGTTCTCGGCGAGAGCGTTCAGCTCAAGGGTGCTTATGCCCGGACCGATGGCTTCTTCAAGGACCTTCTGAACCAGAGCAACAAGCTGGCAACTGGAGCGGATGCGATCTATTTCTCGGGGGGTTCGCCGTGCGATCATGCTACTCCTGGAGCACCTGGGGAGTTTGTTGGCCACGTTTTACGAAATGGATGCTGGAGGGATTTGTCAAGGGAGATAGGCTCTGCGCGCAGCATTTGCCATTTGCAAGGGTCTTGTATATATTGGGGAAATACCCGGGGCTAATCTGCCTTGGGGCTAGAAACAAGGGAACTACGACATGGGGAAATCGTTGGTAGTGGTCGAGTCGCCGGCCAAAGCGAAGACCATAAATAAAATCCTGGGCAAGGACTTCGTCGTAAAATCGTGCATGGGGCACGTGCGCGATCTGCCCGCCAAAGAATTAGGTATCGATATAGAAAATGATTTCAGGCCGCACTACGTGACCATTCGCGGCAAGGGCAAGATCCTGACCGAATTGCGCAAAGCAGCGCAGGGCATGGAGACCATTTACCTGGCTACTGACCCGGATCGCGAAGGAGAGGCGATTGCCTGGCACGTGGCCCACGCCATAAGCCGCAAGGACGACAAGATTCAGCGCATCATGTTCAACGAGATCACGCCCAAGGCGGTGCGCGAATCTCTCAAAAGATCGGGCGACCTGGACCTGGAGAAGGTCAATGCGCAACAGGCCCGGCGGGTGCTGGATCGCCTGGTGGGCTACGAGATCAGTCCCCTGCTGTGGAAGGTCATCCACGTCGGCCTCTCCGCCGGCCGGGTGCAATCCGTGGCCCTGCGCGTGATTTGCGAACGCGACAACGAGATCAAGGCTTTTGAGCCGGATGAGTACTGGTCTATTGACGCAGTGTTCAAGACGCAGGATGGGGAGTTGTTCAAGGCGCACGTGCTCCAGTACCGCGGGGATAAGATCGAGATCGCCGACCAGGAGGCCGCCGAGCAGATAGTGGCGGCGCTCGGGCAGGAGAATTGCTTTGTCAAAGAGGTGAAGCAACGGGAGCGACCGCGCAATCCGGCCCCTCCTTTCACCACTAGTACCCTGCAGCAGGAGTGCGCCCGACGCCTGCGTTTTTCCGTAAAGCGCACCGATGCCGTGGCCCAGCAACTCTACGAGGGTATAGAGGTAGAAGGAGAGATCCGCGGCCTGATTACCTATATGCGCACGGATTCGGTGCGCGTTTCCGACGAAGCCATTGAAGAAGTGCGCGCTTCGATTGCGAGACTCTACAGCCCCGAGTATCTACCCGATAAGCCCAATACCTACAAGATCAAAAGCGGAGCCCAGGACGCCCACGAGGCCATCCGTCCCACCTCGGTGGCCCTGCACCCGAATCAGGTCCGGGAGTTGCTCACCAAGGATCAGGCGCGCGTCTACGAACTTATCTGGAAGCGCTTCGTGGCCTCGCAGATGAAGCTGAAGGTGCGCAGCCTGACCACGGTGGGTATCCAGGTCGGCGATTACCTTTTGCGGGCGACGGGCTCGTCGGTCAAATTCCCCGGTTTTTCCCTGGTCTACAGCGAGGCCAAGGACGAAGAAGAACAGAGCGACAAAGTGCCGGCCCATATCGCGTCGGGCGATGTCCTGGACCTGCAGGAGTTGCTGCCCGAACAACATTTCACCAGGCCGCCGCCTCGCTATACTGAAGCATCGCTGGTGAAGGAACTGGAAGCAAAGGGGATCGGTCGGCCCAGTACCTATGCCCAGATCATCACCACCATCCAGGATCGCGAGTACGTGGAAAAGGTGGACAACCGGCACTTTGTGGCCACGGATCGGGGACAAACCGTCAACAAATTACTGGTGGAGACCTTTCCACACATATTCAATGTAGAATTCACCGCCCGGATGGAGGATGAACTCGATCGCATCGAAGGCGGCAAGGACAACTGGGTCGAAACCGTGCGCCAGTTTTATGCGTCCTGGAAAGACACCCTCAAGGAAGCCAATGAGCGTCGCAAAGAATTGAAGCAGGCCTTGCAGGAGGAGTCTTCTGTGGACTGCGAAGAATGTGGCCTCAGGATGGTGATCAAGTGGGGGCGCAATGGCCGCTTCCTGGCCTGTCCCGGGTTTCCCCAGTGCAAGAATGCCAAACCCCTCGGAGACGAACAGGAACAACCCGAGACCGATGAGGTTTGCGAGCAGTGCAATTCCCCCCTGGTGGTGAAGACGGGGCGCTATGGCCGGTTTCTGGCCTGCAGTGGCTATCCGGAGTGCAAGAATGTAAAGCCTTTTTCACTGGGGATCGACTGTCCACAGGAGGACTGCGATGGCGAGCTGGTGGAGAAACAGTCCCGCAAAGGCAAGGTATTCTATGGGTGCAACAGGTTTCCAAAGTGCAAATTTGCCAGCTGGGACAAACCTGTAGAGCGGTCCTGTCCCCAGTGCCAGACCCCTCTGTTGTTCGAGAAGAGCAGTCGAAGCGGTTTCTCTGTGCTGTTTTGCCGGGTGTGCGAGTTGACTCTGGACGACGCGGGCGGGCTTGAAGAATCCAGCGTCCTGGTCGCGGCGGCATCCAGCGAGTAGTACAACAAGTGAGAAAGCGATTTTGACCGCTGAGACGGACGGCAAGCTGGACGCGCACGCCGCGATGGAGAAAGCCATAGAGGTATTTCTCGAATACCTGGAAAAGGAGCGCAAATACGCCCGCTATACCCTGGACGCGTACAGGAGGGATTTGCAGCAGTTTGCTCGCTTCCTCTATCCGAGGATAGAGGATGTGCGGCTACCCCTTTCCGCGGTGCAACAGGGAGTGGTGCGCAGCTTTCTCGAGGAACTGGAAGACAAGGGGTTGAAGCCCAGCAGCATTGCCCGCAAGCTGGCGGCCATCCGTTCTTTCTTCAGGTATCTTTGCCGCGAACAGGTTCTGCCCGGCAGTCCGGCCAGTGGTATCGGCTCACCCTCATTCGAGCGCCCGCTGCCAGACTCCCTGGACCTGGAACAAATCGAAGAGGCGATTGACCTGCCGCCGGTGGAGGAGTTCGCCGGGGCTCGGGACCGCGCCATTCTGGAGGTGTTCTATGGTGGCGGGATTCGCCTGGGAGAACTGGTCCAGCTCAACCTTTCTTCTCTGGATCTAGAGGAAGGCACAGTGCGGGTCGTGGGCAGGGGCAAAAAGGAGCGCATTGTCCCGGTGGGGAGCATGGCCCTGCAGGTGCTTGAGGTCTACCTGCGGCGGCGCGCCCAACTCCTGCTCGATCTGGAAATCACTCAGGTGGATGTCGGTGCTCTCTTTCTCAACGAGCAGGGGCGTCGGCTCCACCAGCGCACGGTGCAACGCATGGTCAAGCGCTACCTCGGCAAAGTGGCGGAGAACCCGCAGTTGAGTCCGCACCTGCTGCGCCATACCTTTGCCACCCACTTGCTGGAGGCCGGCGCCGATCTGCGGGCGGTGAAGGAATTGCTGGGCCACGCCACCCTTTCCACTACGCAGGTCTACACCCATGTCAGCCTGGATCGACTGCGCTCGATCTACGAGCAAGCCCACCCTAGATCCTAGGAGCCTTCTTAAAGTCCACTTATGCGCAGCGCCTGGCTCTTAATCCTGCTGGGCCTGCTGGCGGCCTGTGCCAAGGTTGGCCCGCCTTCGGGAGGGGCAGTGGACCGGACTCCGCCCCGCATCACCTCGCATCATCCGCCGGCGGATGCCATCGGTCTAGCTCTGGATACTCGGGTGGAAATAGTCTTCAGCGAAAGCATGAACCGGGAGCGCACCGAGGAAGCCATTTTTGTTTCCCCCGAGGTCGGGGCGCGCTATCGATGGCGGGGACCGCGCCTGGTGGTGGAATTTGAGTCGGGCCTGCAAGCTGATCGGACCTACGTGGTCACAGTAGGTACGGGAGCGCTCGATCTGCGCCGCAATGCCCTGGAGGAATCCTTTACCTTTGCTTTTGCCACTGGAGAAAGGATCAACCAGGGACGCATCGAGGGCTGGGTATTCCGCGATCACCAGCCGGCCGGCACCGCCCATGTATGGGTCTACGATCTGGGGCATTTCAAGGGCCGGATGGGGAGCGACCCGCCCGCCTACCGCACCCAGAGTGGCCGGGACGGACGGTACGAATTTTCCCGGCTTTCGGCGGCCCAATACCGGCTCTTTGCCTTTGTGGATAAAGACAGGGATCAACTCTACGATAAAGGCGAATTGCTGGCCTTGCCGGCCGGGGACGTGCAGGTAGAGGAGGGGGCCCAGGTGCGGGCCGGCGACCTGGAGCTTTTCCGCCGGGCGCTGTTGCCCGGCCGCCTGCGGCGGGTACAGGCCCTGCATCGCACCCGCCTGCTGCTCGATTTCGACGAGGCCGTGGATCCGCGGGCGGTGGAGGTAGGGTTCGAAGGGCTAGAGGTCGAGGGGCTCTACGGGGTGCCGCAAGAAAAGAACAAGGTCTATGCGCTCACCTCGCCCCAGGAGCCTGGACAGCCCTATCCCTTCGCGGTTCTGAAGGTTTCCGGCCGGGCTATCGAGTGGAAAGAACCGGTGCGAGGCAGCGGACGTGCGGACTGCACCCCACCGGTGGTCTCCGACCAGTTTCCCGAAGACCAGGACATGGCCCCGGGCGATACCCTGAGGCTGGTTTTCAGCGAGGCCATGCAGGAGGGGGCGCTGGTGGATTTCTGGGTGGAGAGCGACTCGACGCGGGCGCTGGAGGGGCACTGGCAGTGGCAGGGCAAAACCTCCCTGGTCTTTGTGCCGGAGCGGCCCTACGAGCCCGGCGTTTACCGGTTGCAGGGGCGCGGGGAGTTGCTGCGCGACCTGGCGGGGCTGGCTTTAAAAGACCCCTGGGTTAAATTCGACTTCAAGGTGCTGGCCGCGCAGGACCTGGCGGGTTTGAGAGGCCGCGTCCCCGCCGGGGTGAAGCCGATCCGGGTCGTGGCGCAGCACCAGGGCCGGGAGCGGGTATATCGCACCCGAGCGGCCCCCTCTGGATTCTATATCATGGCGGATTTGCTCCCTGGTTCCTATGCGGTATTTGCTTTCGAGGATCAAAATGAGAATGGGGTACAGGACCATGGCAGTCTGGCTCCCTTTGAATTAGCCGAGCCTTATTATCGCCACCCCGAGATTGTGGACTTATCCGCGGGCGGTCTTGCCGAAGGCATCGATCTGGCCTTTGAGTGAGGGGTGAATATCCTTGTCGTCGAACCGCTACCGCTATCTGGAAATTGCGCTGATCCTGATCATCCTGATCGGTCTGGGAATCGCCCATTTTTCCAGACTCACTCCGGAACAGCGCCAGGAGATCGAACTGGAAGCCGGCCTCGAGCAGCTCTACCAGTTGGAGCTGGAGTACTTCCGACACTACGAGCGCTATTTCGATCCCACGGACTTGCTGGCAGGGCTGGACTGGCAGTGGATGGAGGAGTACGAGTGGGAGGTGAGGATCCAGCCGCATGATTTTTGGATCGCGGCCAAGGCGGATCTGGATCGGGACGGCGAAAAGGGGGCCTGGCTGATCAACAGCGAGAGCCTGAGGGTGCACCTCCTGGTCGAGGACTAGCGGGGGTGCAGGCGGGCCTCGCTGATGCGGCCGGGCGGGTACGAGCCGACCAGGTGCAGTGCGCTCACCTGCTTGCCGACTTCATCCAGGGCAGCGGCGATGTGGGGTTCGGAAGCACCGCCGTTGAATTCCAGATAAAAGGTATACTCCCACGGGTGGCCGAGGCGCTTGCACGACTCGATCTTGAGGGGTTCGATCCGGTGGTCGACGAAGACCCCCAGAACCTGTGGCAGGGTGCGGGCGTTGTCCGCAAGTTCGAATACCAGGGTCGTCTTGAGGGCTGAGTTGGAAAAATCGCAGGCCTGATGGCTGAGGACCAGGAAGCGGGTAAAATTGCGCGGATCGGTCTGGATGTCCTCAGCCAGTATCGCCATACCGTAGTCCACGGCTGCCTGGGCCGAGGCAATGGCGGCCTCTTCTTTATTCCCTTTTCCCGCGATCATCTTGACGGCGCCGGCCGTATCGTAGACCTCCTCCTGGTCCACCCCCTCGAGGCGGTGGAGAAAGGCCTGGCACTGGGACAGGGCCTGGGCATGGGAGTAGACCCGCCGCAGGTCCTGCAGCCGGGTATCGGGGTGGGCGATGAGGCAGTGCTGGATGCGGAGCTGGATCTCGCCGGCGATGGGCAGGCGGCGCCGGGCCAGAAGGTCCCAGACGGGGTGGATGCTGCCGCCCAGGGAGTTGTCCACCGGGGCCATGCCGTAGTGGGCCGCGCCTCGCTCGACGGCGGCAAAGAGGTCGGCAAAGCTAGCGCACGGTTTGATGTCCACCCGCGGGGAGAAAAACTCGTAGGCGGCCAGTTCGCTGTAGGCGCCCCTTTCGCCCTGAATGGCGACCGTGATTGCAGCGGTTGCGGACATGAACTTCAGACCGCAATTTCCATGGGCACAGGGGGATGCGGGTCGTAGTTGAGGAGTTTGAAGTCGTCGTAGCGAAAGTGGAAGATATCCTGGCCGCGGTTTTTGATGGCCATCCAGGGTAAGTCCCGGGGCGTGCGCCGGAGTTGCTCTTGCAGGGGCTCGATGTGGTTCTGGTAAATATGGACGTCGCCTCCGGTCCAGACAAACTCGCCGGGCTTCAGGGCGCAGACCTGGGCCAGCATCAGGGTGAGGAGGCTGTAGCTGGCGATGTTGAAGGGTACCCCCAGACCCACGTCGCAGCTGCGCTGGTAGAGCTGGCAGCTGAGCGTATTATCGGCCACGAAAAACTGGAAGAGGCAGTGGCAGGGGGTCAGGGCCATCAGGTCCAGCTCACCCACGTTCCAGGCGTTGACCACCATGCGCCGGCTGTTCGGGTCGTTTTTGATCAGGGTTACCACCTGTTTGATCTGGTCAATCTGGCGTCCGTCCGGGGCGGTCCAGGCCCGCCACTGCTTGCCGTAGACTGGACCCAGTTCGCCGTTCTCGTCGGCCCACTCATCCCAGATGGTAATGCCTTTTTCCTGTAAATAGGCGATGTTGGTATCGCCTTTGAGGAACCACAAAAGCTCGCGGATGACGGAGCCCATGTGTAGCTTTTTGGTGGTCATACAGGGGAAGCCTGCGCCCAGGTCGAAGCGCATCTGGTAGCCGAACACAGCCAGGGTGCCGGTGCCGGTGCGGTCTGCTTTGGGCGTGCCGTTGTCCAGGACGTGGCGCACCAGGTCCAGGTAGTGTTTCATCGAATCCTCCCCCGGTTCGAATGGCGGGTCAATCTGTTCGTTTCTAATATTCTGTTCGTTTCTAATATAGTAAAAGTCGAGAGCCGGGAAAACGGAGGGGCGGGTGAGGTTGACAGGGTATAGGGGAAATTCTATTTTTCTGTTTTGTCAGAACTGTGAGAGGCGACGTGGCCAAGTGGTAAGGCAGGGGCCTGCAAAGCCCTTATCCCCGGTTCGATTCCGGGCGTCGCCTCCAATTTTTTATTTCTTTATTAATGCCGGGGTGGCGAAATTGGTATACGCGACGGACTTAAAATCCGTTGGTCATCTATGACCGTGCCGGTTCGAGTCCGGCCCTCGGCACCAACTCATGCTCCCCTTCCCTACATGCCTTCAAACAGGCATTGAGGTACCCCCGGCTCTCCGCCGCAATCGCTGCTACCTGCGGCAACTCGTAGCCCTTGGCACCAATGATCTCCAGGTTGGCGGCCACGTCCAGGCCGGACTCGTGCAACACCCGCACGTAACCAAAGAGATCGATTTGGCCGCGGCCGCAGGCCTGCAACTCCGGTGCACCCGGCCCGGGCTCGGCAGCACTCGGGCAGTCGCGGATGTGCACATGCCCCACCCGCCCGATCACCGCTTTTAGCGCCTCCACCGGGTTTTCTCCGGCGCGCAAAATATGACTGGGGTCCATGTCCACCCCAAAGCCCTCCGATCCGATCTGTTCCATGGCCCTGAGCGTGCTCGGGGTGTCGTCGATGCACTGCCCCACGTGGGCCTTGGCGCACAGCTTCACCCCGTACTCGACGGCCCGCTCGGCCATCTTGCCGATCAGGGCGACCTGGCGCTCGAAGTCCTCCTCTACGCCGCTCTTGCCGCCCGGCCCCACATTGACCACGGGAATACCTAGCGCAGCGGCCACCTCGTAGGCCTTGAGCAGCCGCTCCTCGTCCAGGGCGGCCTCCTCCATGGCCAGCAACTCCAGCCCGTAGTGCTCGGACAGCTCCTTTATCTGCGCCACCTGGTCCTGATAGTTGTCCAGCTCCAGGTGCTCGCACATGCCCTTGATGGCCGACAACTCCACACCGTCGTACCCGGCCTGGGCGATGTGCTTCATGGCCGTCTCTAAATCATACCCCGCAAACAGCACGGAATTGGCGCCCAATTTGATCATCTCGCTAAACTCCTAGAAAATTCCCGGTGAGCCCCGAGCGCGAGCGCAAAAGCAGCGGACAAGGCGGGACAGGATCGAGAATACTTGTATCGCAATGGGGGACCTTGTGTAATTCATCGTAAAATATAGCAGGATCGGCAATTTTTTCAATCTTCACGAGGAATTTCTACCCCGATCCCTCCATCCTTGCCTGCTGCACATCAGTACACTATATTCAAAATCTTGTACCTGCTCACCCTCCGACTTCCCAATAGAGGATATGGAAACCCAGGACATCGTCGTCAAAGGCGCCCGGGTCCACAACCTCAAGGACGTGGACCTGATACTGCCCAAGAACCACCTCATCTGCTTCACCGGGGTCTCTGGTTCGGGCAAGTCCTCCATGGCTTTCGACACTCTCTACGCCGAAGGCCAGCGGCGCTACGTGGCCTCGCTCTCGGCCTATGCCCGCCAGTTTCTGGGCCAAGTGGAAAAACCCGATGTGGACCTCATCTCCGGATTGGCCCCGACCATCTCCATCGCTCAGAAGACCGCCGGCCACAACCCCCGCTCCACGGTGGGCACCATCACCGAGATCTACGATTATCTACGCGTGCTCTTCGCCCGCGTGGGCACCCCCCACTGCGTCGAGTGCCAGCGCCCGATCGGGGCCCAGACCCGGGACCAGATCGCCTCCCGCATCCGCGCTCTGCCCACAGGCACCCGCCTCCACATCCTCACCCCGGTGGTACAGGAGCGCAAGGGCGAGTACACCGAACTCTTCGAAGACCTGCAAAAAGCCGGGTACCTGCGGGTCCGGGTGGACGGCCGCGTCTTCAACCTGACCGAGGCCCCGCAGCTGGACCGCTACAGCCGCCACAACATCGAGGTGGTGGTCGACCGTCTGATCCTCAAGCCCAGCGCCTTTGCGCGCCTGGACGAGGCCGTGGACAATGCCCTGCGCATGGGCCAGGGCAGCCTGATCGTGGCGCGCGAGGACGCCAGGGACTGGCTCCTCAGCGCCAACTTCGACTGCCCTTCCTGCGGCATCTCCTACCAGGAACCTACCCCCCAGATGTTTTCCTTCAACAACCCGCAGGGTATGTGCCCCGACTGCCACGGCCTGGGCACCAAGGTGATCATGAGTGAGCGCCTCCTGGTCCCCGCCCCGAACCGCTCCATCCTCGAAGGAGCCGTCGAGCCCCTGGGCGACGTGCGCAGCAATAAGTGGCGTCTGCACCTCTACGAAGGGGCCGCCCGGCACCTCGGCTTTGCCCTGGACGCCCCCTGGAAAGAACTCGACGAGAGACAACGGGAGGGATTTCTCTACGGCCTGGGCGATGCCAGGATCAAGTTTACCTACACCAACCGGAGAGGGTATACCTGGTCGCACGACGATCCCTACGAGGGCGCGGTACACCACCTTGAAGAGTGTTTTCGCGGCGGTTCCGAGCGGGTGCGGCGCCAGCTGGAGGAGTACATGGGCGTCCAGATCTGTCCCTCCTGCCAGGGGGGCCGCCTGTGCCGGCAGGCCCTGGCCGTGAAACTCCAGGACCGCTCCCTGCCCGACCTGACCGGTAGCTCCATCGAAGAAACCCGGCACTTCTTCCACGGTCTGCGTCTGGACCAGACCCAGCAGCTCATCGCCGAGGACGCCCTCAAGGAGATCCGCAGCCGCCTGGAGCTGCTGGTCGACATCGGCCTGGGGTATCTGTCCCTGGACCGCGGGGCCCATACCCTGGCCGGCGGCGAGGCCCAGCGCATCCGCCTGGCCAGCCAGATCGGCTCGGGCCTGGTCGGCGTGCTCTACATCCTCGACGAGCCCTCCATCGGCCTGCACTACCGCGACAACAAGCGCCTGCTCGAGACCCTGAAAAAACTGCGCGATATCGGCAATACCGTGGTAGTGGTGGAGCACGACGAAGAGACCATGCGCCAGGCTGATCTGGTGGTGGATTTCGGCCCGGGCGCTGGTGAGCGCGGCGGTCACCTGGTCCTTTGCGGCACCCCCGCGCAGGTGGCCCGCTGCCGGAAATCCATAACCGGGCACTACCTGGCGGGCTTGGAGTCCATCCACATTCCCCCGCAGCGCCGTCCGTCCAACGGCAAGTGGCTGGAGATCGTCGGAGCGCGGCACAACAACCTCAAAAACATCACCGCCCGGATCCCCCTGGGGGTCTTCACCTGCGTCACCGGGGTCTCCGGCTCGGGCAAGAGTTCGCTGATCAACGATATCCTCTTCAAGGCCCTGGACCACCAGCTGCACCGGGCCCAGATCGAGCCGGGACTGCACGACAAAATCAGGGGCAGCCAGCACCTCGACAAGGTCATCCGCATTGACCAGAAACCCATCGGCCGCACCCCGCGTTCCAACCCGGCCACCTATACCGACGTCTTCACCCCCATACGCCAGCTCTACGCCCAACTCCCCGATGCCCGGGTGCGGGGCTACAAGCAGGGCCGCTTCAGCTTCAATGTCAAAGGAGGACGCTGCGAAGCCTGCGAGGGCAACGGCGCCCACCTGGTGGAGATGGAATTCCTCTCCGATATCTGGGTCAAGTGCGAGGTCTGCGAGGGACGGCGCTTCAACCGCGAGACCCTGACCATCAAGTACAGGGACAAATCCATCGCCGACCTGCTGGACATGGAGGTGGAGGAGGCCCTGGACTTTTTCCAGAATGTGCCGCCCATCCGTCGCATCCTGCAGACCCTCAACGACGTGGGCCTGGGTTATATCAAACTGGGCCAGCCGGCCCCGACCCTGTCGGGCGGCGAGGCCCAGCGGGTCAAGCTGGCCAAGGAGCTGTGCCGCAAAAGCACCGGTCGCACCCTCTACCTGCTGGACGAACCCACCACCGGTCTGCACTTCGCCGACGTCGACAAACTGCTGTACATCCTCCACACCTTTGCCGCGCAGGGCAATACCGTGGTGGTGATCGAGCACAATATGGAGGTCATCAAGACCGCCGACTACATCCTCGATCTGGGTCCGGAAGGCGGCGAGGAGGGCGGTGCAATCATCGCTTGTGGCACCCCCGAGGCGCTGACCGAGATCGAGGCTTCCTACACCGGCCGGATCCTGCGCCACATCCTCGCAAAGCCCCAAGCCCCAAGCCCGCGTCCCGACCAAAAGTCCACCCCGAAAAAAAACGGCAAGACCAACGGCTGGATCCGCCAGATCGAGGTCGTCGGCGCCCGCCAGCACAACCTGCGCGACCTGGACGTGTCCATCCCCCGCGACCGCATGACCGTGATCTCGGGAGTGAGCGGTTCGGGCAAGTCCACCCTGGCCTTCGACACCATCTACGCCGAGGGCCAGCGCCGCTACGTGGAGTCCCTGTCGGCCTACGCCCGGCAGTTCCTCGAACAAATGCAAAAACCCAAGGTCGAGCGCATCACCGGTCTGTCGCCGGCCATTGCCATCGAACAGAAGAGCCCCAGCAAAAACCCGCGCTCCACCGTGGGCACGGTGACCGAAATCTACGACTACGTGCGCGCGCTCTACGCCGCCATCGGGGTCCAGTATTGCCCCCAGTGCAATGTCCCGGTCGGATCCCAGACCGCGGAGCAGATGGTCGACCGCATCCTGGGGATGACCCCAGACCGCCGCATCCTGATCCTGGCTCCGCTCGAAACGGGTCGCCAGGAAGGCTATGAAACCCTGTTGAAACGGGTCCGGCAGGACGGCTTTGCCCGGGTCCGCATCGACGGCCAGCTCTTCGATCTGCGCCAGGAAATTTCCCTCGAACAGCGCCACCGGCACCGGGTGGAACTGGTGGTGGACCGCCTCAGCGTGCGCCTTCGGGACCGCAGCCGCCTGCACGAAGCCGTGGAACGGGCCCTGGAGCTGTCGGGCGGGGGGCTGGTGGTGGTCTCTCCGGACGATGCGCAGGAAAACCGCTTCAACCGGCGCTTCTCCTGTCCTTCCTGCGCCCGCGGCTTCGCAGCCCTGGCGCCCCAGAGTTTTTCCTTCAACCACCACGAAGGCATGTGCCCGATTTGCGAAGGGCTGGGCGTGGGTGAGGGCCTCGACCGCGACCTGGTGGTGCCGGAGCGCCACCTCAGCGTCCGCGCCGGGGCAGTGGCGGTATGGGGCCCGATCCTGGACCCCGACTTCGAGTTTTTCCTGAAAACGGCCGGACAGGCCCTGGGCTTTGATCTGGACACCCCTTTCGCCGATCTGGGGCCCGCGGGTCAGCGCGCCCTGCTCTACGGCGCCTCCGACCGCAAGCTCCCATTCAAAGAAGGACTCGAGTTCCGCTACCGCGGGGTCCTGCCCACGGTCGACGAATTCGTCCACACCGCGCAGCGCTACAAGAGCCTGCTCAAACCCGTGCCCTGCTCGGCCTGCGAGGGCAGCCGCCTCAAGCCCGAGAGCCGGGCCGTGCTCCTGCGCGGCACCCGTATCGCCGATCTGGCGCAGTGGCCCATCGGGCAGGTCCTGGATTTTTTCACCGACCTCGAACTCGGATTGAGTGAGGCCGAGGTGGGCGGCGAACTCCTGCAGGAAATCCGCACCCGCCTGAGGTTTATCGACAAGGTGGGCCTGGACTACATCAGTCTGGACCGCCGCGCCGCCACCCTCTCGGCCGGCGAGGCCCAGCGCATCCGCCTGGCCAGCCAACTCGGCTCCGGCCTCACCGGCGTGCTCTACCTGCTCGACGAGCCCACCATCGGTCTGCACCCGCGCGACAATCGCCGGCTCCTGGCGGCCCTGCAGGATCTGAAGGCCCTGGGCAATACCCTGGTGGTGGTGGAACACGACCAGGAAACCCTGCAGGAGGCCGACTACATCGTCGACCTGGGTCCAGGCGCCGGCTCTGCCGGCGGCGAGCTGGTGGCCTGCGGCTCCCCCGCCCGGCTGCGCCGCGCCAAGACCTCCAAGACCGGAGCCTACTTGAACGGCACCCTCCACATTCCCCTGCCCGTCCGCAGACGCACAGGCAAAGGCAAGAGCCTGCAGCTTCTCGGCGCCCGGCAACACAACCTGAAGAATATCGATGTGGAGTTCGCTCTGGGGAAACTGATCTGCGTCACTGGGGTTTCCGGCTCGGGCAAAAGTTCCCTGGTGGAGGACATCCTCTACAATGCCCTGGCCGTTCAAATCCACCGCGCCGGCCGGACCGTGGGCGAACACGACCAGCTCCTCGGCCTGGAGCACGTCGACAAAGCCATCAACATCGACCAGACCCCGATCGGCCATTCGCCGCGCAGCACCCCGGCCACGGTGATGGGGGTCTTCGACCTGATTCGCCAGCTCTACGCCCGGTTGCCCGAGGCCCGGATGCGAGGCCACGCCCCCGGCCGCTTCAGCTTCAACAAGCCCGGGGGCCGCTGCGAGGCCTGCGGCGGCCTGGGCTGGAAGTGCATCGAAATGCACTTCCTCCCCGACGTGTGGGTCCAGTGCGATGCCTGCCGCGGCAAGCGCTACACCAGCGATATCCTGCAAATCCGCTTCAAAGGCTACTCCATTGCCGATGTCCTCGACATGACCGTCCACCAGGGGCTGGACCTGTTCGACAGCGTGCCCCGGATCAGGCACTGCCTGCAAACCATGGAGGACGTGGGTCTGGGTTACATGTCCCTGGGACAGTCCTCGACCACCCTCTCCGGCGGCGAAGCCCAGCGTCTCAAACTGGCCGCGGAGTTGGCCCGTCCCAGCACCGGCAAGACCATCTACATCCTGGACGAACCTACCACCGGGTTGCACTTTGCCGACATTGAGTACCTCCTGGCGGTTTTGCAGCGGCTGGTGGAAGGGGGCAATACCGTGGTGGTGGTCGAACACAACATGGATATCATCAAGACCGCCGATCACGTCATCGATCTGGGTCCCGAGGGCGGGGAGGGCGGCGGCAGCATCGTGGCCACGGGCACGCCCGATCAGGTGGCGGGCGTGGACGCCTCACACACCGGTCGCATCCTCAGGGAAGTGCTGCAACGAGAGTCCAGTTGAGGTAGCATGTCCAACCTGTTCATCCCCCAGCGCACCTTTTTCACCTACTCCTTTCCCTGTCTTTTGCGCCGCGAAGCACCCCTGATAGACGGCAACCTGCGCGACTGGGACGAGACCTATAAAATCCCCGACCTGATGGGCGTGGAAGGCCTTGAGCCCTATGCCGACCTGTACATGGCCTGGAACGACGAAGGCCTTTATTTCGGCCTCCGGGTCAAGGCCAAAACCCGCTACAAAATCGCCCCTAAAAACTACACCCAGGGCGACTGTCTGGAGCTTTTTCTCGACACCCGGGATTTAAAGGACATGCACCGGGCCAATCGCTACTGCCACCACTTCTACTTCCTGCCCGGCGGCAGCGGCGTGGACGGCAAAACCCCGATCGGCCGCCAGACCTCCATCAAGCGTGCCCGCGAGCAGGCCCCTCCCTGTCCCGAGGAATCCATCCAGGTCGCCACGCGCCGCCTCAAAAAAAGTTACCAGATGGAGATCGAGCTCCCGGCCGAGGGCCTAAACGGCTTCCAGCCCCGGGAATTCAACCGCCTCGGCTTCACCTATATGCTCCACGACACCCAACTGGGCCTACAGTCCTGGTCGGCCGGACGCGACCTGCCCGTGGCCCAGGATCCCAGCACCTGGGGCACGGTCGAGTTCCAGGAGGAGTAGTCTCTCCTTTCGCCAAAGTGGGCAATTATTTAGATTTGCATATTTAATCTCAGGTTCTGACTTACCTCCTGCAAAGGATTCACATGGAAAGAAGTAGCGCACTGCCGTATCGTCTATTGGGGGTAGGGGTGTTTGTCGTGGCCCTGGGTCTTTACCTGAAGACCCAGGCCTCGACCGTGTCGTTTTGGGACTGCGGCGAGTTCATCGCCTGCTCCTACATCCTGGGCGTTCCCCACCCACCCGGCGCCCCCCTCTACGTGTTGCTGGGCCGGTTGTTCACCCTGATCCCCCTCCACGAGGTGGCCTGGCGGGTCACCCTCATGTCGGCCCTGGCCTCGGCCCTGGGCATCTGGTGCGTGTATCTGAGCGCGGTGGCCCTGGCCCGTCGCGCCCTGGGCGGCGTCGCTCAGACCCCCTTCGGCGACGGGCGCGACCTGAGCTGCCTTTGCGGCGCCGGCCTGGCGGCCCTGGTCCTGGCCACCTCCTACACCTACTGGTTCAACGCCGTCGAGGCCGAGGTGTATGGCTACTCCATCTTCTTTGCCTGTCTGAGTCTGTGGCTCATCCTCTACTGGGAGGGCACCCAGCACGGGGCGGGCAACGACCGCTTTCTCTTGCTCATCGCCTATTTGTTCGGCCTGGGCGGGGGCATCCACCTGTTGTGCCTGCTGACCATCCCCTCCCTGTTGATCCTGGCCTGGTATGCCGACGCGAAGCTGCGCCGGCTGATCGTGGTGCTGCTGGGCCTGGGGGTGTGGAGCGGAGTCTGGCTGGTGTTGTTGGGGCCGGGCGCGGGCAGCAACGGGGCGCTGGGGGTGGGCCTGGGGGGGGGGCTGTATTACCTGTACGGCAAGGACCGGCGCTCGTTCGGGCTGTTGCTGGGGGTATTGGTGTTGTTTGGGCTGGGCTATTCGACGTATGCGGCCCTGTATATCCGCTCGGGGTTGAATCCGGCCATCGACGAGAATGATCCGGAGACCCTGGCCGCGTTCGTCAAATTTTTGAATCGGGAGCAGTATGGCACCGACAGCCAGTTGCTGGGCATGTTGGAGGGGCAGGCGAGTCGGGTTTATCAATTCTGGCACTTGCAGATGAAGTATTTTTTTCAGCAGTTTCCCCTTTCCTTTCTGGAGGTGGAAGCCCAGTTCCGGCGGGCGACGGGGGCCGCGTACGAACGGGTGTGGATCTCGCTGGTGCCCTATGCATTGGGCCTGTGGGGATGTATGTGGCAGGCGCGGAAAGATGGCAAGCGGTTCTGGGCGTTGCTGGTGTTGTTCGGGGTGATGGGGTTTGGCCTGTCGTTGTATCTGAACATGCGCGACCCGCAGCCGCGGGAGCGGCACTATGTGTTCGGGGGGATGTTCTGCGCCTTTGCCGTGTGGATGGGGCTGGGCTGGACGGGGCTGGTGGAGGCGATTCGGTCGCGCTGGAGGTTGAGCGGCTGGAGGGTGGGGCTGGTGGGGTGTGTGGGGTTGTTGTTGCCGGTGGGGCTGGGGGTGCGTCAGTATCACGTGCAGGATCGGACGGGGGATTACATTGCCTACGACTACGCCTACAACCTCCTGCACTCGTGCGATCCGCACAGTTTGTTGTTCACCAACGGGGACAACGACACCTTCCCGCTGTGGTTTTTGCAGGAAGTGGAGGGGATTCGTCGGGATGTTCGGGTGATCAATCTGAGTCTGCTCAACACCGGCTGGTACATCAAGCAGCTCCGCGACCGCGAACCCCGCGTGGATATTCGGTTCGGAGACACCCTGATTGACTCGGCTCTGACCGACACTCAAGAGGTCGACCTCCGCAAGCGCCTCTGGCCCGAACCCAAGGTCCCCAAAGATTTTAAGGAACTGGGTCTGGATGTCCAGATCGCGAGCCAGCCCGGACACGGTCTACTGAGGATCCAGGACATCATGGTCATGAAAATCATCCGCTGGAACGAGTGGAAACGTCCCATCTATTTTGCCATCACCGTGGCCGGCAGCAACCGCCTGAACCTGGACCCCTATCTGCGCATGGAAGGCATGACCATGCGGCTGGTCGAAGAGAAGGACCTGGATGCGGATGGAGAGCGGCTGGAGCACAACCTGTTCAACGTGTACCGGTTCCGCAGCATCAAAGATCCAGAGGTCTACAAAGACGGCAATACAACCCGCCTCCTGGGCAACTATCACGCCTGTGTCATGCAGCTGGCCGAGATCTACCAGCGCGAAGGCAAGACCGCGGAACTGGTGGACTTGATGGATTGGGCCAGTACCACTCTTTTTACCGAGTGGGATAACTATTACATTGCCTCCGAATACCTGTCCGAGGTCGGCCAGCTCGACCGGGCCGCCCAGTACCTCGAAGAGGCCGGAGTTTTGTTGCTCGAAAACCATGGTCTCGAAGAAGCCGCCAATTATTCCAACCTCATCACCATAGGAAGCATCCTGCTGAATCGGTACGCAGCCTACGAACGGGCAGAGCGCTTCTACCGCCTTCTGATCGACCGGATGCCGGAACGTTGGGAGATCTATTACGAACTGGCAATTACCCTGCAAGCCATGGACGAGATACCGACCGCATTGGAATTGCTGGCCCGCTACAGGGCCGAATATGGCGAGGTCCCCCGACTCGTTGAAGCCGAGCAAATCCTGATGAACGCCCTGCAAAATCGCCAGGCCGCCCCGGAAAGCTCCGCGGCGCAACCGTGAGCGATCCCATCACCATCATCATCCCGCACTACCGGGCCAAGATCCTGGGAGAATGCCTGGAATCCCTCTTTGCCCACAGCGACCTTCCAATCCACGTGATTGTAGTGGACGATGGGCCGGACGCCCCGAGTATTCAACAGGCCAGAAAGACATTCCCGCAAATCGAAATCCTGCGCAACCAGCACAACCTGGGTTTTTGCGCCGCCTGCAACCGCGGCCTGCAGGCGGCGCGCACCCGCTACGCCATTCTGCTCAACGACGACACCCGGGTGACTCCCAACTGGCTGGCCCCTCTGCTCCAGACCATCGAAAGCGATCCGGCCATCGGCGCCTGTCAACCCAAGCTGCTCTCGCCCACCGATCCGGGGCATTTCGACTAC
This sequence comes from Candidatus Latescibacterota bacterium, assembly GCA_965219385.1. GTDB lineage: Bacteria > Latescibacterota > UBA2968 > UBA8231 > UBA8231 > CBDCNM01. The sequence continues at coordinate 2,404,399 of CBDCNM010000002.1, forward strand.
GCCGGAGCCGGCGGCGGCTACATGGATCGCCTCGGCTATGCCTTCTGCCGCGGACGCATCTTCGATTACCGCGAAAAAGACGAGGGCCAGTACGACGGCCAGGTGTCTTTGTTCTGGGCTTGTGGCTCGGCCCTGTTTGTGCGCCTCGAAGCAGCGCGCCAGGTCGGCCTGCTGGATCCGGACTACGTGGCGCATTTCGAGGAGATCGATCTGTGCTGGCGCCTGCAACTGGCCGGCTACCGAATCGTGGCCGTGCCCGCGTCCGTGGTCTACCACCATTCGGGCTTTTCCCTGCCGCCCAGCACCTTCCGCAAGAACTACCTGAACCACCGCAACAACCTGATTTTGCTCTACAAGAATATGGCTGCAGGTCGGCTCCTCTGGGTTTTGCCCGTACGGCTCGCCCTCGACACCCTCGCCATGCTGGTTTATGGGCTGAAGCGAGAATGGCACAGTGTCCCGGCACCACTCATTGCCTTTCTCTGGTGCCTGATCCATCCGCTCAATCTGCAGCGGCGACGGCGGCACAGCCAATCCCTGCGCCGGACCGATGGCTCCTCGCTGAACGGGATTTATCCGGGCAGCATCCTCTACCAGTACTTTGCCCGACGAATCCGCCGTGCCGCTCGCCTTATGCCGGAGGACGTAGACCCGTGAAGCTCATCCACCACATTGACCTGAGGCTCTGGCCACGGTCTTTGCCGGTATGGTCCTCTGGATTTTCGCCGTGGCCGTGCTGTTCTTCGCGCTGAGCAATATTGCCGGCCTGCTGGGCGGCGTAGCCTTTGTTATGCGCCGGGGAGAAAAAGATGCAGCAGGGTAAACCGCGCCTCACCCTGGGCTGTGAGCGACTGCTCGAGGATGACTTCCACCTGATTGCCGGCAAGCGCCTGGGGCTGATTACCAATCCCTCGGGCGTCGACGCTGCCCTCCGGTCGACGGCCGACCGGCTGCACCAGACCCAGGGCGCCGAACTGGTGGCCCTCTTCGGTCCGGAACACGGCATTCGCGGCAACGCGGCCGACGGGATTGCGGTGGATACCGCGCGCGACCAGCGGACCGGGGTGCCGGCCTACAGCCTCTACGGAGAGCGACGCCGGCCCGACGAGGCCATGCTCGAGGAGGTGGAGATCCTGGTCTTCGATATCCAGGACGTGGGCGTCCGCTTCTATACCTATCTCTACACCATGAGCCTGAGCATGGCTGCCTGCGCCCACCGGGGCCTGCCGTTCGTGGTTCTCGACCGTCCCAACCCCATCGGCGGCACCAGAGTGGAAGGCAACCTGCTGGATGTACAATTCGCATCCTTTGTCGGGCTCTACCCCATCCCCATCCGCTACGGCATGAGCCTGGGCGAGCTGGCGCGCCTGTTCAACGAGGCCTTTGCGCTCGGGGTCGAACTCCACGTGGTGGAAATGCAGGGGTGGGAGCGCTCCGCCTACTGGGAGGAAACCGGCCTGCCTTGGCTCCCGCCTTCGCCGAATATGCCGACCGTGGACACGGCCGTGGTCTATGCGGGGATGTGCTTTTTTGAAGGCACCAATATATCGGAGGGCCGCGGTACCACCAAACCCTTTGAACAGGTGGGCGCGCCCTTCATCCAGGCCGAGCGCCTGACCGACCGGCTCAACGCCCTGGAATTACCCGGGGTCCGCTTTCGCCCGGTCTACTTTCAGCCTACGGCCGGCAAGTACGTCGGCTACATCTGCCAGGGCATCCAGGTCCACGTGCTCGACCGCCGGCTCCTGCAACCGGTGCGCACCGGCCTGGAAACGCTGGCCGCGATCAAGGCTCTGTGGCCGCGCGAGTTTGAATGGCATCTTCCCCACAACGGCATCCACAACTTCGACCGTCTGGCCGGCACCGACAAAATCCGCCTTGCTCTGGATGCGGGCACCCCGGTCGCCGAAATACTGGCCGGCTGGCAAGAGGATTTGCAAGGTTTCAGGGCCCTGCGGAAAAACTACCTTCTCTACAATTGACAGGACACCCTGCTTTTTACCATTTTAGATATGTAATGTCACCCGCCAGCAGAACGATGCGCCCTGCGCCCGTCCCCCTCGGACCAGGAACCTTCCTCATCGCCTCGCCCAACCTCGACGATCTTGGAAGCCACGAACGCGGCGATCCCAATTTCAATCGCACGGTCGTCCTGCTTCTCCAGCACCAGCCCCAGGCCACCGTAGGACGAATGAACTAAGAGCCTATCCGGCGTGGACGGGCCACACAGCGCGTTTTAAGATAGTCCCTAGCAAATCATCCCGCGCTTGGCCCGGATTCCGTGGGCCGGCGGGTCCTCTCCAATCCAGCGCTCGTCCACCGGCTCGGAAGCCAGTTGATAGCGGGAGTCCGACGACAGACGGATCCGCTCGGTCTGATTATCCGAACTGGCGTGCAGGATGTACATGCAGAAGACCAGCAAATCGCCCATTTCGTACTCGGTGCTCAGCCAGCGTCCGCCGAGCCGGCGCTGGACTTCTAGGGCATCGGTGGAATAAGCCCCGGTGGAATTCCAGCGGATCTGCGCGCCCTCCTCTGCGTTTAACGGACGATTTTCCGCCCGCGCCCGCTCGACGATCCGCCGGGCCTCGCCCCCTTCGTTTTCGCAATACGCATCCACATCGGTCTGGCCATAGGTCTGCGCCAGCTCCTCGATGCGATGCGAGTGCTCCAGGACCATCAATCCGCCCATCTCGTAGGGCACATCCCCCAGGGGTGTCCAGGAGGTGTAGAGCTGCCGGGTGCCCCTGCCCATGTAGACGATATCGCAATGGGGCTGGGTGGCGGTATTGGTGCCCGGCGTCTTGGCGCGAAACCAGGTGTAGTCGAAATGGCGCACCGGACCGCCCAGATAAAATTCGTAGAACGCCCTCATGGGCCCCGCGTACAGCACCCTGTCCAGCGCCGGGTTGTCGCGCGTCAGCTCCGGCCTGAAAGAGAGGGTCTGGTCGGGTCTGACAAACCCTTCCACGAAAGGAAAGCGGTCGTCCAGCACTCCGGCCCGGAACAGGCGCTCAAGGACCGCATTGCGGGCTTCTAAAACCTGGTCTCGATCCAGCAGTCCGGGGAGGTAGAGGTATCCGTCAGCGGCCATGCGCCGGTGTAATTCTTCCCGATCATCCACGGCGTCGCTGGAAACCCGCAATCTGCCAAAGTGCTCTGGGGAGGTGTCTATTTTGTCGCCGCAATAAGTAAGTTCTGGAATGGCCGCCGCGCTCATGGAATACCTTTCTTTTGGCAAGCCGTCTCAAATCTCCCGAGCGGCCCCAAGCGTGGCTGCAAGCGGGTTTTGAGACGATTTTTTATAAAAATAGCCCCTGGTATGGCTTCAGTCCAATTTTTCATCCCCCCCAATTGACCTGAAAATCATTCGGGGTTATCTTAAGTTTATTCCCTCTCCTGACAACCCTGGATCTACCAGCAACATCCCGTTCCTCCTCGCCATCAATATCGCCCTTCTCGCGAGTCTGAACCACCGGTCCATTAAATCTGCGCTCGAAGCACCAGGCGCAGCGAAAGGTAGAGGATACATGCCGTTTACCAGGTGTCTTTTCCGTTTGTGGCTCTCTGCATTCTTCATTTATTTGACAACCCCGCTTGGCGCCACCGTCTTTGATCCGGGCGCAAAACCGCCCTATGCCGCGGCCGTCCTGGTAGAAGCCGAAACCGGCGCCGTCCTCTTCGAGTACAACCTCCACCTCCAGCGCTCACCGGCCAGCACCCAGAAACTCCTGCTCGAACTGGTAGTCATGGACGCGGTCGCAGCTGGCAAGTTCGCTCTGGATGAGCCCGTCCAGGTCTCGGCCCGGGCCAGCCGCACGGGCGGCGCCCAGGTCTATTTGAAGCAGGGCGAAATCTTCTCTCTGAAAGAGCTGATGGAGGCGATAGCCATCTCCTCGGCCAACGATGCCTGCGTGGCCGTGGCCGAGCACATCGCCGGTTCGGTGGAGGGCTTTGTGAACTTGATGAACACTCGCGCCCGGGACCTGGGTCTGCAACATACCTACTGCGTCAATGTCCACGGTCTCGACGACACCCCCAAAAACAACCGCAACCTGACCACGGCCCACGACCTGGCCCAGATCGCCCTTGCCCTGCTGCCCTATCCCCAGATCCTGGAGTGGTCCTCGATCCGCCGTAAGCCCTTTCGCCAGGGCAAATTCATACTCGATACCACCAACAAGTTGCTGGGCAAATTCAAGGGCCTGGACGGCCTCAAAACAGGCTATACCGGGCGTGCCTGCTTCTGTCTGGTGGCCACGGCCGTGCGCGGGGACATGCGGCTGGTCTCGGTGATTCTGGGAGCGCCCCACGAAAAAGCCCGTCGGCAGGAAACCGCACGCTTGCTGAGCTGGGGCTTCAATACCTTCTCCAAGGTGCCCCTGGTGCAGGCCGGGGTCCCCATGGGCAAGGTGCGACTGGACTGGGGCCTGGAACCCGAGGTCCAGACGCAGAGCCGGGATACGGTAGTGGCGGTGCTGAGCCCGTTACAGGAAAAACAACTGGTGCGCAAACTCGAACTACCCGCCGAACTCCCGGCGCCGGTCCGGGCCGGGGAGGGCCTGGGCCTTCTCGAGATCACGCTGGGCGACAGCCTCCTGGCCCAGGTCAATCTGGTGGCCGAAAAGAGCGTTGGACGCATGGGGCTGTGGGAAAAGTTTATGAGTTATTTTTAGAGATCTGCTGGAACGAGACGATGGATATTTTCACCCTCAGTAGTGATCCGGCGCCACGGCCATATCGCGATTTTGTAACGGCAGTTCGACCCGGGCTCCGCCCTGGCGGTGGGAAGCGATCATCCCCAGGATGATCTCCTGGCTGCGGCAGGCCAGGCGGATATTGCCCTGGGTGTCGGTATCGTCGTCCAGGGCCCCGACCAAGTCCTCGAGCGCCTTGAGGGTGCCGCTTGTCAGGGTGAAATCCGGCGACGGAGCATCCATGAAACGGCCGTGTTCGTCCACCTTGCGCAGATGGTAACCCGCGCCGTTGTTGAGGATGCGCAACTTGCCCATGGTACCGCTGAGTTCGAATTCGTAGCCGCTCCCCGCCACCAGATAGGCGTGGACGTCGTTGTCGAAGTGGACGTAGCCCATGGAAATAGGCGCGTCTACCTTGAGTCGCTCGCCCTCCCAGTCGTCCTCCGAGGCCAGGGCCGTACCCTGGACAAAGTCCACCGCGCAGTCGCCGGCCATAAACAGCAGCATATCCGCTGCGTGGGTATGTCCCCACTGTGCCGCGCCCACCCCGCAATGCGCCAGGATCGCCTGCAAGTCGCCTATTTCCCCCTCTTCCACCAGGCGCCGGGCATCGCGGTACAGGGGTATGTAACGTCGCTGGGTGCCGTAGTTGAACTTTACCCCGTGGCGCTCGCAGGCACCCAGCATGGCATCGGCCTGGCGCATGGAATTGCACAGCGGTTTCTCGCAGTATATCCCTTTGATCCCGCTCTCGGCGGCAAAGACCGCGATTTCGGCGTGCGGCCCCGGACGGGTGGCAATGCAGAGGATATCCAGTTCTTCCCGGCGGATCATCTCCTGGTAGTCTTCATAGGCCTTTCCCGCATTGTAGCGCGCTCGAATGGTCTCGGCCTTTTCCCCCAGCGGATCGGACACCGCCACCAGGTCGGTGCGCTTGTAGGCCACCGCGCTCGCCGCGTGCGAATAGGGCAGGTGGGATTGCAGATTCGGCGCGTTGCGCGCGATGGCTTCGTCGTCGATGGTGGCGCCCATGCGGCCGCAGCCGGCCAGGCCCGCGCGGTAGGTCTTTTTTGTCATCTTGTCCTCGTTTTCTCCGGTCTTGACCAGTACCGGGTTTTATTATACATTAATCCCCAGCCGGGAACCGTCTTCAATAACGGGTATTGGTCAAACCCTGTAAAGGGATACGGTCCTTCGATGGGCGATTAGCTCAGGTGGCTAGAGCGCCTGCTTGACATGCAGGAGGTCACTAGTTCAAGTCTAGTATCGCCCACCAAATTTCCAGCCGCTAACTTTGGCGGTTTATTGGTTAACGTGAGCCCCCGAAGATTGACTTCTCGGGGGCTGTCGTTTCTGGCGCTTCTTCAAGCACTTGCGCCACTCCACACATCATTCCCGATTCTCCGTTTCGAAGCGGAACTCGTGGGGTACGAGTGCAACCGTGGGGGTAGCTATCAGTCCACCCGCTCGCCACCGCGCAGCACCGGCAGGCGATCGCCCCAAGGTTCGCCATTTCTCACCAAAATCAGATCGGGCACGTGGTACTGGGGCACATAACTCCGACGCGGCCGGTCCTTGGACGTATTGGGACCGCTTCTGTGCAATAACAGCGACGAGAACACGGCTACCTGCCCGGCGCGCATCTCCACGGGCATGGCTCCGGCCTCGTCTTCCAGCTGGGCGTTCTTGCCGCCGTAGCGCTCTGCGTCTTCTTCTTCCCGGACGTGCTCGAGCACGCCGCGCTTGTGGGACTCGGGAATGATCCATATGCAGCCGTTTTCCAAATCCGAGTCGGAGATCGCTGTCCAACACGTGATGTACTCCAACGGCTCCGTCGTCGTATAACCGGAATCCTGATGCCAATCGAACACCTTGCCGCGGCCTTCGGGCATTTTGGTCGTGGCCTGGTTGAAATAGAGATCGGCATCGTCCCCTATGAGCCGGCGACAGGCCTCCAGGTAAATCGGCTTTTTAACAAACTCGAGGGCCACCGGACTCAACGTGTGAAACTGGCTAAACGAGCGTCGCCCACGAGCGCTCTCCACTTCGGCCGCATTGCCACCGGCTTCTACCTCGCGCACGTGCTCGGCATATACCCGATCCATTTCCGCCGCCATGGGCTCGAGCTCGTCGGGCGCAAAGACGACATCGGTGACGAAATAACCCATCTCGCGAAACTGCTCTATGTCTCCAGTACTGATGAGCATCACTGAGGTTTTCGTCTCATCTGTTTAAAGTCTCTCCACCAGGATAAATATACCACATGAAATTCAGCCAACCAAACTCTGGGAATCCCCCAACAAGGCTGCAGGCGGTTGGTTCTCCGGGGCCTGCCGTTCAGTCGGCACGTTTCTTACGGCACACGGCGACGGCGAAATCGCTGCGGATATCGCCGCTGGCCAGCAGGGCGTCCTCCACCTCGAAACACAGGTCGAGGAAGCGCCGGGTCTGGGGGTCGTCGTCCAGGAAATTGTGGGCGATCGAATTGAACAGCATATGCAGGATGGTTCCTCCGTAGGCCTTCACTTCGACCAAGTCGAACAGCTTTCCCAGCAAAGGCAGGATGGCGGCCGCCTCGGCCGCTTCGGACGGGTCGCTCAGGCGCGCGCTGAGGCGGCTGGCCCGATGGACGCGCGTCTTGACAGTGCGGCCATCCGGCAGCAGCCGGTAGCGCCGGGGCAGGACGGCCAGCAGCCCGTTGATGGCCTCCAACTGGCGGGGTGTCCACTGGAAGCGGTTGGGGCCGACGTATTCGACGGCGATGAGATGGCCTTCGGGTTTGAGGAATCGATCGATGCGGCGCAGGACCGGTTCGAGGGGCGAGAAGTGGTGCAGGGCGCCCTCGACCAAGACCACATCGTAAAAGGCGGGCTGCACGGGGAGAGTGTGGGCGTCGCCCACGGCAAAGCGCACGGTCCGATCGTAGCCCTGTTCGGCGGCCCGGCGACGGGCGAAGTCAATGCGCTCGGGCGACAGGTCGTAGGCGTTGATGCGGGCGAAGCGCTCCAACTGGCTCCAGCGCGCTTCCCGCACCCCCGTGCCGCAGCCCAGCGACAGACCCCGTAGCCCCTGGCGGCCGTCCAGGTAGCGGCGGTCGATATAGGCATTGTAGTCAACGTCGTCCCGGCCCGAGATGAGTCGGTTCCAGCGCTGTTGCACCGCCGGGATATCCCACCAGTTGGTCGGTGGGGTCTGGGTGTGCGACCAGGCCAGGCGCACTTTGCGGTGCTGGGTACCGACCAGCTTCAGCAGTACGCGCTTGAGCTGGCCGCGGCGGGCCTTATTCCACAGGAAGACGAGGTCGTGGATATTGACCAGATTGTCAAACATGGGCGGTCGCCTCAGGCCGGTTCTCGCGGGCTACCAGCAGCAGGTTCCAGGCGTTGCCCTCGACCCGGTGCAGCCGGTCCCCCCCCAGGCCGTCAGCTGTACCAGGGCGTACAGCGGGCGCACCAGCGGCCCCAGATGGTCTATATAGCGGCCTTAGGTCCGGCCACCGGCATCAATGGTCGTCGGCGTCCCCTTGCGCAGGGTCGCTTTATATAGCTGATGCGGCCGGTGGGCCTGGTACATTCTACACCCGGGCCGAAGACCCGCTCCTGCTGCTCCGAGGCCCGCCGTGTTACCTTCCGAGCGCTGGCAGACCGCGAGGGGCGAGATAGGGATTAGTCCCCCCCAATCGTTCATCCTGGGCCTGCCCTTCTACCTATCGGCTGGATCACAGGCGCTCCTTGGCCCATTGGACGACTGCTTCAGCGATCTCAACCTCTCCATATACTCCGGCACGGCAACAGGTCTGGCAATTCCGGGATAACGCGTGATCAAGGCGTATGGGGTTAGTTATTCAGCCTTGCGGACCATCTCTGGGATGGTCTCTCCTGTTTCTTCATCTTCTCCGGCTGGGCCACCTCCACAATGCGCCGGATGATGTCGTCCAACGTCTTTTTCTCAAGCATCCTTCAAGTCCCAATTTGCGAAGTCCTCAATGAACCTCGTCATGGCAATACCTCCAAATACCTTGTAATATACAATAATGCCTTACTTGAAGGTAATGGAGCAAGGAACTAGCGCAGTGGCAATCGTGGGCTCTCTGCTTCCTCACTTGATCCCTTCCCACTCCACCACCTCCCGCCGCTCCAGGTGCGCCTCGACCTCGGCCCGGCTGCGCCACACCGGCCGCAGGTCCTGCCGCGCCATCAGCTCCAACTGGTCGCCCCGGTGCGGCGAATCCGGCTGGCTGGCATTGCCATAGCCCAGCAGCACCCGCGCCCGCACTGGCTCGCTGAATTCCACTACCGCCACATACGAATCGCCGCCGCGCACCTCGAATAGGCCGTCCGTGCTCCGGGCGAACCACAGGGTGCGGAAACCCGGCCCGCCGCTGGCCGGTAGATCCCGCCCGGCAAAGCGGAGGCGGTGGATTTCCCTCCAGGGGACATCGAGCGCCCCGTGCGTCTCTACCACCTTTTGGGCCGCCCGCTCTAAGGCCGCCACAGCGCCCCGGGGATCGGCCAGGCCGGAGGGCGTGCCCAGCGGGTCGTCCATCTGCCAAGTCGTGCGGAAAGGCACCCCTCCCACTTGAGCGGCCCACTCATCAAACAACACCGCCCCCCGACTGTCCGCGGCCACTCGCCGGTCCCACGCGGCCAACACCGCGGCGGCCGGCCGCACCGAGTCGGCGCCGTGCTCTTCCACCGCGCTGAGCAAATCGTCGAGCACGCGGTCGGCCATTTCCCGGCGGGTCGAGTGCTTGTACTCGACCAGTTCCTCAAAGGTGATTGACGCATCCTCGCTCAGCATGCGCAGCGAGCGCTGTTGGCGAAAGCCCAGGTGCGGGGCCGGCGCCATATAGGGCGGAAAATCCCCCGGGTCCAGTAGAAGGGGCACCGTCGCGGTCCAGGGCGGATCGTTGGTGTTTTGCACCCAGCCGCTGGGCGGGTCAAGCAGGCGCGGTAGGTCCTCGTACGCGTGCGTCTCCGTCCACAGGGTTGCCGCCGTATTCCCCGGCGCCACGCCCCGCCAATAGTCCCAATCCCCGCGATTCCGGCGCGGCGTGCGGCCCCCGAACAGATAGAGGATATGCCCGTCCCGGTCGGCGTACACCACGTTGAAGAAGGGCATCTGCAGGCGCCGGAGCGCCTCCTCGAACTGGGGCAGCGAGGTCGCCCGAATCATGTCCCAGTACTGCTCCATGAGATGGGGCCGGTCCAGGCCCACCAGGCGCAGGGCCACCGCCTTGTCCTGCTTGCGGGCCAGCACCGGTCCGTGCACCGAGCGCAATACGGGCAGCGGCTCGGCCCTGAGCGTCCCGTCTTCCTGCCGCACCCGCAAAGTGTCCACGCTCCGCTCAAAGGCGCGCACGCCGCCGTCCCACCGGTAGCCGCCCTCCACCAGCTCCAGCTCGTACAGGTCGGCCCCGTCCATGGTGTTGTTCGTGTGGGTCCAGCCTAGGTGGTCGTTGAAGGCAATGCCCAAAATGGGAAAGCCCACCAGCGTCGCCCCATACGCGTCCAAACCCGGCCCTTGCAACTGCACTTCGAACCAGGTGGTCATGCCGCCCCAGGGCAGGTGCGGGTTGGCCAGCAACAGGGCGTGGCCGCTGGCCGAGCGGGACGGAGCCACGGCCCAGGCATTGGACCCGGCCCGCTGCCAGCGCCCCGCCCCCCGGGCCTGGCTTCCACCGACAAAAGAGAGGTGGATGACGCGCTGCAAATGCGCCAGCACGTCCTCGGCCACCACCGGCAGTACCCGCCGCCTGTCTGGATCAAGCCGGTCGGGGTGGGCCTGGGCATAGGCGTTCATCCCGGCGACAAAGGCGTCGAGGTATGCGCGCATCTGGAGGCTCTGCGCGTGATACCAGGCGCGGGCTCGTTGGGGAACGTCCATGATCCGCACGTACTGGTCTCCCTGGACATAGCCCGCTCCCCAGTACTCGGCCGCCCGGCCCCGAGCCTGACCGTACAACTCCAGCACCAAATCGCCGTGGTTGGCCATCTGGGCCCAGCCAAAAGCGTAGAACAACTGTGGCATATCGCGGGCAAAAATATGTGGCACACCCCAGGCGTCCCACAGAATCTCAGTCGGTCCCTGCTTTTTCACAGGACGCGGCCCCGGGTCACAGGCGCTCGTCCCCAATACCACCAGGACGGCCAGCAACAGACGCAGCATACAAAATCTCCTCCAGGATTTGAATTTATTGACTTGCCCGACCGTTTTGCGGCGACCCTTGCCCACCGCCCAGAAGTAGCAAGGGCCACAGCAGGCCGATGCGCCCGTGCCCAGGGCGAGGCACATCATTCTCGATCTGACGGAGTCCGGAGAGAACTCCCGCGCCCTCAAAGCAATCTTTCGAGGTCCGTCGTCCGAGCCGATCCGCTACGGTTTCGATCAGCTCTCCGATGGCCAGCGACCCCTGATCGCCTTGTACAGCCTGATCCATCTCTCCGCGGATCGCCCCAGGTGTCGCTGTTCGTCAACCAACCAGACAACTACCTCGCCCTTGGGGAAGTACAGCCTTGGCTCGCCGAAGCGGTCGAGCGGACTGGCGAGTCCTTGGGGCAGGTTGTCGTTGCATCGCACCACCCCGTGACGATTGATTACATGGCGGGCGCGAACGGCAGATGGTTCTTCCGCGACGGAGACGGCCCGGTGCAGGTGAGCAAGAAACCGAAGAATACCGTCGATGTCCTGTCGCTGTCCGAGACCATAGCAAGACGCTGGGAATGAGCGTCCAGATCGTATTGCTCTACGAGGACGCCGCCACGGACAGGTTCGTGCGCCGATTCCTGTCCGAACGAAAATTCAGGGGCCGTGGGATCCAGACTCTTCCTTTCACATCCGGACCGGCGGAGTATTGGGTCCGCAAGAAGTACCCCAATGAATTGAGGGCCATTCGCAGCCGGCAAAACGCCGCCAGTGACGATAAAAGAAGTGGATGTCTTGTTCTTGTCGAACAACCCCTTCATCAGGTTTCGCCAGCGCGCGTACTTGTGAATCTCGTCGAAAATGACGCGTGCCCGACCGGAGAGGAGTCGCGCGGCTCCATCCCTGCCGACTTTCTCGAATGTGACGTTAGTATTTCAGATGATGCTCTAATATATTCGTGAGTATTTCAGAGTCAACAGGAAAACAAGGATACGCCGCCGGTCGGCAGGAATCAACTCGGGCAACCCGCCAGCGGATGGCCGGCGACGGGGCCATCCTGAGCGGTCAGGCGCCCCCCCAAGCACCGCTTGACAAAACGACTTAGGCGACCTTGATTACCGATAACACCATCAGAAGGGGCCTAGTAGTCCGAGGTGGAGAAAGCCGGCCACATGGCGAAGGCTCCTGGGTAAAGGGAGAAGACACGATTAGTGCCTTTCTCCAAACGAGCCTACAAGCGCAGCCGAAAGGCGGCCGCGTTTGATTTTCTGGGCTTTACCTTTTATTGGAGGTACTCGCGCAAAGGAGCCGTATTCCCTCGTCCGGCGCTCCCGGTTTGCAGAGGTCGCGATGCCAGTTCCGGCGCGGCGCCCGCCTCCGGCGGCGAGCATGCCGAAGAGGCTGTGGCGCACCCCCGGGCCGCGGATGAGGGATTCGAGACGGGGTGCGATGTCCTCGTCGATCCAGTCGGCCACCGGCGGATCGAGCTCCATGAACGGTTGTTTTCGAGTCGCGTCCGGCGCGCTTGGCTGGAACGCCGGTGCTGCTTATACTTTCCTGGCCGCACGGTCGCCCACAACGGCGGAACTCTTCGCCGCGCCGCACCATGCGGACTTTTCCGCGACCCGACACTTCGGAATCAGGAGATACGTATGTCACCGCGAATCAGCATGTTTCTTCCGGCCGGGCTGACCGCCCTGTGTGTCCTGGTGCAATGCAGCAAACCCGGGCCGGCTCCTCCGCCTCCGCTGCCGCCGGCTCCCATATATACCGGCGATCTTCCCGACCTGCGGTCGCGCGGCGCGCTACGGGTGATCGTCCCCCTGGAGCCGATCTCCTATATGCCCCGGCACGGGGAGCAGGTGACCCTCGACTACGATATCGCCCGCGACCTCGCCGAGGCGCTCAAGCTGAACCTGGTGCTTGTCGAGGTCGGGGATTATTCCCGGATGATGGGGAAGCTACTGGAAGGCGAGGGCGACTTGGTCGCGGCCAGCCTGACCATTACGCCCGAGCGCCAAAAGCAGGCGGCGTTTTCAGTCCCCCATCTCTACGTCGACGAATACCTGGTTACAAGGTCGGGCGGCGATCAGCCCGAGACGGTCGCCGACCTCGCCGGCATGGAGATCAGCGTGCGGCGGTCGAGCTCGTACTACCAGACCCTGGTCGGGCTTCAGCAACAGGTGCCGTCTCTGCGCATCCACACCGTAGCGGAAACGCTCAACATCGAGGGATTGCTGGAAGGAGTCGCTAGCGGCCAATACGAGGCGACCGTATCCGACGCGCATCTGTGGCAGGCCCTGTCCGGCTATTACGACGGTTTGGCGACGCCGCTGGTGCTGGCCCGGGAGCGCCCGATCGCCTTGATGATGCGGCCCGGCGATACCCAGCTCAAGACGAAGGTGGACGAATTTCTTCTCGCCCGGCAGTTCACGCGCCGACGCCAGCACGAATTCACCGACGACCTGCCCGGGCTGATTGAACGCGGCCGCTTGCGCATGATCACGCGCAACAACGCGATGACCTACTTCATTCACCGGGGCCTGCAGGTCGGGTTCGAGTACGAGCTGATGAAGAAGTTCGCCTCGGAGCACGGCCTGCGCCTCGAGATCGTCATCCCGGACAGCCACGCCGAACTGCTGGCGTATTTGAACCAAGGCAAGGGGGACGTCGTGGCCGCGGCCATGACCATAACCCTTGAACGGCAGGCCCGGGCGGCCTTTACCAGGCCCTATAACGAGGTGGACGAACTGGTGGTGGTGCGCGCGGATGAAGATTCGATTACCGGCCTGCGCGATCTGGCCGGGCGGACCGTCCACGTGCGCGCCAGCTCGTCGTTTTATACGACGCTGACGGCGTTGCAGGATTCCCTGAAAGGGCTCGAGATCGCACTGCTGCCCGAAGATGTAGAGACCGAGGATGTCCTTGCCGGGGTCGAAGCGGGCCTCTATGACATCACCTTGTCCGATGCCAACCTGCTCGACGTGGAACTCGCCTATGGCCGCCGGCTCAAAGCCGCCTTCAGGATCAAGCCGACCGTGCTGGGCTGGGCGGTGCGCCAGGAGAATCCCGCCTTGCTGGCGTCGCTCAACCGGTACATAGAGCGGGAAAAAGGCGGCCTGTTTTTCAACATGATGAAGAAGAGATATTTCGAGAACAGCCGCGGCATTGCCAGGGCCAAGGATTCAATGCGGGTCGATTTGAGCGGGCAGTTGTCGCCCTATGACGAACTGGCGAAAAAATACGCCCTGCGCTACGGCCAGGACTGGCGCCTGATTACCGCGCAGATGTACCAGGAATCGAGATTCGATCCCGAGGCCGTCAGTTGGGTCGGGGCCCAGGGATTGATGCAGATCATGCCGGACACGGGGCGCCAGTTGGGATTTACCAACCTGCAGGATCCGGAGGATAGCATCCACGCGGGTACAAAGTACATGTATCAGCTCATCGACCGCTTCGATCTCAATATCCCCATGGAAGCGCGGATTCGCTTTGCCCTGGCTTCCTACAATGTCGGCTACGGCCATCTGCTCGACGCCCGCCGTTTGGCGCGGGAGAAGGGCTGGGATCCCGACCGCTGGTTCGGCCAGGTGGAAGAGGCGATGCGCCTGCTTTCCCAACCGGCTTACTACAAGCGGGCGCGATACGGCTTCTGCCGCGGCGGCCAGCCCGTGCACTACGTCGAAAACATTCAGAATTTATACGACGCCTACGTCGCAATACTGGAAAACGCTGAGTGATCGGTAGTGGAGGTTCGAAAGACCGCGGGGGCGACTACCCGCCGCCGCTCCCACGAACCCGGCCCACGCCGGCCCGCCAACCCCAGCACCTGGCCCGGGCCCAATGCATATCAGGGCAGCCCTACTTCGCGGCAGAAGGTTGAGAACGGCAGAACCCGCGTGCCGGTGGTGGCATTGCCAAAATTCTTCGTGCCCAGGTGCACCTGGTAGAACCGTGGAATATCCGTCCGCTCCCTGAAGTAGCGGCAGGCGGGCGCGGCGCTTTGCTCGCCACTTTTGCACTCTACGGCGAATTCTGCCTGGCCGCCGCGGAGAACGACGAAGTCTACCTCGCGCTTGTCGGTATCGCGAATGAAGCGCAACTCCATCTCATATCCTTCTGTATCCTCAACATAGTGGCAGTACTTCAGCAAGTGGCCAGCCACCATGTTCTCGAACCGGGCACCACGGTCGGCCACGCGCGACCAGTCCCAGAAATACAGTTTTTTCTCTTTGCGGACAGCCCTGATTCTCTTGGCCCCAAACGGCGGAATGCGGTAGCACAGGTAGAGCCTCTCAAAGATCGTCAGCCAGCGTTCGACGGTTTCATAAGCCACTTGCAGCAATTTGCTGAGGCTGTTGACCGAAAGGGGAGAGCCCACGCATGTCGGCAAGTGAGACAGCAGCAGTTCCAGCATGGACATCTCCCGGACATTCTCCAGATCGCGGAGGTCTTCATAGATGACTCTGGCAGAATGCTCGCGCAGCCAGCGGCGATGAAAACGCACCTCCCCCCTGAGAAAAGGCTCGGGGAAACCGCCGAATCTGAGCAATTGCTCCACCATCGCGTCATCCGGCGCCCCCCCGTATTCCATCGCCGTGAACGGATGAAGCCGGTAGTAGTGATACCGCCCCTGCAAGGAGTCGCCGCCTTTGCGATAGTAGTCCAGACGCGCCGAGCCGGTTACGATGAAAGAGATGGATGTCCTGTTCTTGTCGAACAATCCTTTCATCAGGTTTCGCCAGTGCGCGTACTTGTGAATCTCGTCGAAAATGACGCGGGGCTGGCCGGAGGGCAACCGTTCCGCCAGAATATCCTCGCGATCGGCCAGCACGTCCCAGTTCAGATAAGCCGGCGACGACTCGTCTTGGCCTCGGTCCAGCAGAGACAGCGCCAGTGTCGTTTTTCCAACCTGGCGTGGACCGCCGACGAATACCATCCTGTTCCCCAGGTCCGCTTCGATACTATTCTTAATATATCGCGGCTCCATCCCTGCCAACTCTCCCTTATGCGGCGTTAGTATATTTTACCATACTCTAAAATAGTCATGAGTATTTCAGAGTCAATAGGAAAACAAGGATACGCCGCCGATGGGCGGGAATCGACTCGGGCAACCCGCCAGTGGATGGCCGGCGACGGAGCCATTCTGAGCGGTCAGGCGCCCCCCGAGCACCGCTTGACAAAACGACCTTCGATGCTGTCGGTCACGGGCTTTACTCGCTCTCCGTTGGTGGCGTCTCTTCGACCGTGCGGAGGGCTTGATCGAAGGTCTTGATAGCACGCACGCACGCCGCGCCGGCGGCAGCTCGCAAGATGGCAGAGGTCTCGAGCGCCCAGCGTGGGATACTGCTCGTGGAGTTGGCGAGCGAGCGTGACGTCTTCGTATGCCAGCGGCCACACTTCGATACGGGATCTGACGATCAGGGACATTGCGGCATCGAGCGTCTGTAGTCTCCCGACTGGGAGATAGGCATGCACCAACTCCTGCACGACCTCGGCCGAGGTGCAAAGGGGGGTCTGGTTGCGCTGCGATTCGGCGAAGAACCTTCGGGCGGAATCGCGAAGCGGATGTGGCCGTCCTACCGCGTACATGAAGACGTTTGTATCGACGAAGGTCACGTGCTGGCTGCGCCACGTCTACGCGATTCGTTGATGACGTCCAGGTGCTCCTCCCAAGCTGGCTCCGCTTGGGGTCCATCCAATGCGTCACAGGCTCGAAAGAACGCATCGAGATCGGCTGGTGACTCGAAGCGGTCGGATCGTTGCTGTTGTCCGAGCCGCTCGCGAGCAGCGGTTTTGAGCCACTCACTCAACGTCATTCCCTCTCTTCGCGCCTGATGGACGAACCGGTCGCGGTCCTCATCGGGGATCACGAGCTGAACTCTAGCCATTGTAAAAGTCTTCCTTTGGATGTGTATGTGTATGTGTATGGATATTGCATACCTTTCCATCAGCAGCCAACTCGGTGCTATATCGCAGTCCTTGCTCATGCTTCTGTATCCCTGTATTATTCCCGGGTCTTTGAGGGTCGGCTTGTGAACCACGGAAACGGATCGTACAAGGGATACCCGCTCGGCAGTGAGGAGTGGCCGGACGGCATCGAGGAGATATATGCAGAAGCTTAGGTTCGAGATTGACTGGGTTGATGCGGAACGGATCAACGGTCCGGAATTGTCCGCTACTTGGGCGTCTTTGCGAATCTGCGCCGGGGACTCGGTGATCACCCGCGTGCTGGATGAACGGGCAAAGACAGTGCGCGACTTCGTGTATGTCCCGCTGTATCCACTCGCGGAGTGGTTGGCGACGAACTGGTGGTTCCTGACGCAGGAAATTAACAATCCGGAAAAGGAAGACGATCCCGACTTTCATCGCCGCCATGCCCTAAGCTCCAGCCGAGAGGGGTATGCGTTTCCCAACCTTGAGGTGTTCTCCTCCGGTGGTTGGACGCATCTTGCCTGGCAACAAGGTCTATCTCCATGGACCAGGGTCGAGTTCCTGGACCAGGGAGAAATCCGGATTGACAGTAGTGAGTTCCGCGATGCCTGTGCCGGCGTCGTTGATCAAGTGATTCGGCGGCTTGTATCTTTCGATATCGAAGAGACGTTTCTACAACAAGAATGGGTCGCGATTCAGGCGGCGGATAAAGACGAGTCCGACTTCTGCGCAACCGCGGCCGGGCTCGGTTTGGATCCGTATGCCCTGGATGACGCAAAGCGCGCACTCGTGCTTGAACTCGTTGAGAAGTTGAGTGGGGCGGTGCTCGAAGAAGCGGTAGCCGCCCTCGATCCGCGGACCCTGCGCGTGGGCTGCTCTACTATCACGGACGCAATTGCCGGCACCAAGTCCAACGGCCTTCTCCTGGAACGGCCCCGGTTGATTCATCAAGAAGTTCGTCCGGACGAAAGCGCGGCGGGACTCCATCCTTGGAAGGCGGGCTACGACTTGGCGCGACGGCTACGGCGGAACCTCGACCTGGATGGTACCCCGCTGCCTACTATGCCTCAACTGGCGGAAGTCATTGGCGAAGCCCCGGAACTACTCGACAGAGTAACCGAACCGGTAGATCTGCACGGGGCGGCGCTGGTCGATGGCGTGGTCACTCGGAACGACGACCAGAACCCCGCCTTTGGGTTTCGTCAGCTTGGCGAGCATAGCAGGCGTTTCCACTTCTGCCGCGCCCTGGCCGAAGTGTTGGCATCACCTGGCACGGATACGCTGCTCACAAAAGCGAACTCCGAGCGGCAACAGCGCAATCGCGCCTTCGCAGCCGAGTTCTTGGCACCCTCGTCCGGCTTGCAGGAGAGGATATCTGGCCAGACCGTGGATGGCGACCAAATAGACGAGTTGGCGGATGAGTTCGGTGTTTCCGCACGCGTCATCGAACATCAAGTCCAGAATCACCACATAGCTCGGGTGTGCTGATAGCCTGGAAAGTTTGAGGAACAAATCATGAACTATCGAGATGAAAGAGCCCACGACGAACTCCTGATCCGGCTTGTAAACGAGCTAAATGAATATAGGCAACTACATCTGGTCGCGGAGGCATTTGATATAGAAGGCGGCCTAGGAAAACTCGAATGTGCCAAACACCGCAGACCTTTTGACGTAGAACTCACATTTTCCAATTTGTCCATCGTCATAGAAACCAAAGTCGATTCAGATGAAAGCGGAAGATGGGGGAACACAAAATGGCAAACAGCTACTATCGAAGAAATTTCGAGCTCACTCAACTACCTAAAAGAAAACAAAAAATTCCTATTCATCACATACGGAACTTCCGAATTCTACACTAAACCAGACAAGGAATGTCCCGTTACACCATATAGGACAGGCCCCTTCTCCTCACAATTCAAGCACATCCGCTTGGACCGTATGATAAATCTTGTCCATTCTGCAGAAAAAGTCCTTCCCCCATGTGAAAAACGTCGAGAGTGGCTGCGACTGATGGGTGTTGAGAAGAGAAAACGGAGCAAATCAATTGAATTATTACAATCTTTTTCGAACTTTAGAACTCGATATCTCGACCTTCATGAGGAGGACGAGAATGATTTTCCACATAATCGTTTAGTATTTTGCGCCCCTGAACTTGCTTTTCCAGCACTTGACTCACTAGCTCAGCAATGGAACGGATCAAAGTATGCGGATAAGTTCGGTAAAGTTGCACTCTATCCTGTACCCAGAATGTCCCCTCCTGTTCATGACTCAATTTTGAATTTTTGGGAAATGTGGCAAAGTGGGAAACCTGCTTTAGGTACGACCATCGATAAAAGCAGGGAATCAAATTTTTATTTCGAGATAAACGAAGATTTCAATCTCAATCTCAAACTTGAAGTTGAAGAAGGAAACGATTTGGATTGCAACGCCAGAAATGAAGTATGGAGTCGATTGGAGAACGCCAATTGGCCTTGTTTTGTTAAGGGGCGTCGTCGCGACTATAGGCAGGCAGTCCTTGTACTGTACGAAATTGATTTTAATCTGTTAAATGAGTTGAACAACCTCCCGCAAGCGATGAGCAATTTAGCTGCTACATTGGATATCGCCGTTAAAGCACTACCATAGGGATTCTTTGCAGTATGGGTAAGGGTATCGGCCCCCTTGGTGGATGGCGGACGCGCCCAGAAGCGGTTCGGGGATCGGTAATCTAACCGAAAACCAAACAGCAATTTCTCAACATGTGAACACAACCGTAGGAGACTGAGCGGTTACCCGGCTGTTTGTTCGCTCTTAACTTCGACCTTCATATTTCCCTCTCCTGCTTGATCCCGCTCTTTCGGTGGACACCGGTTACTCGGGCCGCAAGAGCGCTATGAATTGCTCGAAGTCCCGGGCAACATCGCGCTGGATTCGCCCGGCTTTGGCAGCCAGATCCGCCACCTTGCCGGGATCCAGATCCGCTGCGTAGGCGTGGCGAAACAGATGGCGGAATCGCCGCAACTCATCCAGGCCGGAAGCGGTCTCCGCGGACAGGAGCGCCGGGCGGATGCCTTGGATTTCCAGCTGCATTCGCCTGAGCAGGTCCGCGTGATACCTAACTTCGTCGACGCGGCTTTCAAAGAACCGCGCTATCTCCTCGAACAGCTGCTCGAATGCGCCGTAGAGGTTGTGGAGCTGGTATCCCATGCTGTCCACCCCTTCGGCGCTATGGGCAAAAGTCCCCAGGCGTTCCTCAATGCGCTCGCCGATGTGGCCGATGTCCCGGAAGCAGGCTCGTAGTTCCGCGTCCAGGACCGAGAAGGTCCCTTTATCCATACACCTTGACTCCGGACCGGACAAAAGATTCGGCCGAAGGGTGCCGGTCGAGGTCGATTACGTCCACCGCTCTGCCGGTAGCGTCCTCCAGCGCTTTCATTATATCGAGCACAATGGGTGAGCAGCCTCCCACGGCCACGTCAATGTCGGACGACTCCCGCCAGGAATCGGGTGAACGCAGCGACCCCATTATGTACGCGGCCTCGATTCCGAGTGGCTCCCGCAGTTCCAACAGGGTGCGGCGCACACAGTCGAGCAACTCGGCTTGCTCTGCCGCCAGCCGCTGTCGTCGCTCTCTTATGGCCTTGTCGAGGATGCTGGTGTCGAACATACCCGTACTCGGGAAATCAGCGGTTCCACCACCTGGAATAGAAGGCTAGGAAGGCTAAGGTTTATCGTGAGTTGAGGCAAGGAATCTACGTCGATTGATCCTGGCTTTAGGGGGCACCGAAAACCGCTAGGTTCGCTGGAAACACAGAAGCGAGGCTGTGCCGCAGGCGCGGTCTGTAAAGGGACGGCCTGCTATCCCATCCGCAACTCCCGATCTGCCAGAGGCAAATCCACCCGCCCATTGCCCCGCCGATGCTCCCTCTCTTCGCGCCTAATGGACGAACCGATCGCGGTCCTCATCGGGGATCACGAGCTGAACTCTGGCCATTGCAAAGTCTTCCTTCACGATGTGTATGGATATTACACACCTTTCCATCAGCAGTCAACTCAGTGCTTGCCCCTCGCCGTACCACTGCGCCTGCAAATCCCATAAGCGGGCGTATTCTCCCCCTTGAGACAGCAGTTCACCGTGCGTCCCGTTTTCGAGCAGGCGGCCCTCTTTTAGCACCAAGATCCGGTCGCACAGACGGGCGGAGCCCAAGCGGTGGGAGACCACGATGGTGGTCCGCTCGCCGGACATGGCGAGGAAGCGCCGGAATACGTCGGCCTCGGCCTGGGGATCGAGTGAGGCGGTCGGTTCGTCGAGCACGATCAGGGCGGCGTTGCGCATGAATCCCCTCGAGATGGCGACGCGCTGCCACTCGCCGCCGGACAGTTCGGTGCCGCCGGCAAATTCCTTGGTGAGGAGGGTGTGGTAGCGCTCCGGCAATTGCTCGGCGATGGGAGCGGCTCCGCCTTGGTGGGCGGCGCGCTCGACGGCCGCTTGATCGCCCATCCGCTCGGTGCGTCCCAAGCCGATGTTTTCGCCCAGAGAAAAGGCGAAGCGGGTGTAGTCTTGAAATACTGCGGCTGATTGATCCCACAGGCCGTTCCGATCTACCCGGTTCAGATCGACATCGCCGTAGAGCACCGTCCCCTGCGTGGGGTGGAACAAGCCCAACAGCACCTTGACCAGCGTAGTCTTGCCCGAGCCATTGGCACCGACGAGGGCCACGCGCTCGCCGGGCTGGATGGTGAATGAGATGTCGTTGATTGCCGGGCGTTCCGCCTGTGGATAGCGGAAGGATAGACCGTCGGCCGCAATCGGGCGCTCGCCGACGCGGTCGATTGGATCGCCTTCCTTCGGTTCTTCCGGTCCCAAGTCGAGGTAGGTGAAGAGATCGGCGATGTACAGGAGGCGATTGGCGAGATAACCGGAGCGAAAGAAGACCCGGTCAACGTGCGTCCTGACTTCTTGCAGTGCCACCATCATGGCGGCAAACTGTCCGGGGGAGAGACCGCCGTTGGCCACGGCCCAAGCCGACCAGCCGATGCCGGCGGCTAGACCGGTCAGGCTGAAAGCCGCTAGCAAGGCGTTGACCAGAGCCTGCGAGCGTTTCTGCTGAAAGAGCCGGTCGGCTACCTGCCAGTAGAGATGCTCCCACCAACCGAGCAGGGTCGCTCCAAGGTTGAAGACGCGCACCTCCTTGGCGGCGGCGCGCTCGGTGAGAATGCGCTCCAAGTAGGCCCGCAGACGCTCGCGCTGGGTCTGCTCACGCTTGAGGAGAAAGGTGGTCCTCCCTTGGAGCATCTGCGCCAGCGGCGGCGGCACCGAGACCAAGGCGATGGCGATCAGGAGCAGCGGATCCCACAGCCCGACGACCAAGGCGACGGAGAAGGCCGTCAGCGTTCCGGTGATTATCGTGTGGATCTCGCCGATGAGGTTGAGAAAGAAGCCGGGCGTGGCCGCCTCCTGTGCCCGGCGCAGCACGTCGTGGAAATCGGCGCGCTCAAAGGTCTCGAGCCGCAGGACGCTTGCTTTGCGCTGAAGTTGGGCGAGTAGCCGGTCCTCCATCTCTTGTTTTAGCCGTTCGATGAGAAGGGTGCGAGCCCAGATGAGGATACCCATCTGGGCTAGGGTCAGTACGGCCCACAGAGCGATCCATACCAGCATGTCCTCCACGGGCAGGTGGCCCTCGTACACCGCGAGGCTGCGATCGAAGAGTGCCCGCACGACCCACACTGACGCGGCCGGCAGCAGACCGATGGCGAACTGGAGCACCAATAAGACGATGGAGTGGCGGGGGTCCGTCTGGATCATCCACCATAGAAAGCGCAGGAGTGTGCGCATGGTAGGCGGGCGGGCCACCGTTGTATCCTGCTGTAGGGCTACCGGTACCACGAGGCTTGTTCTTCCCACATGGCAGCATAGACGCCGCCCTTTGCCACTAGGTCGTCGTGGTGTCCTTGCTCGATGATGCGCCCGTCTTTGAGGACGAGAATGCGGTCGGCCATGCGGGCCGAGCCCAGCCGATGGCTAATCAACAGCGCGGTGCGGCCGGCGAGCAGTTCGCCGAACTGCCGGTACACTTCGGCCTCGGCCATGGGGTCCAGCGCTGCGGTCGGCTCGTCGAGGATCAGCAACTCGGGCCGGCGGATAAATGCGCGGGCAATGGCGAGGCGTTGCCACTCGCCCCCGGAAAGCCCTTGCCCGCCGTCGAGGACGTGTCCCACCGGGGTGTCGTAGCCGTGGGGCAGGCGCGCGGCGATGGCATCGACTCCGGCTCGCCGCGCCGCGTCTTCTATCAATGCTGGATCGGGTGGCAGCCACGCCGGCCACAAGTCGGCTTCCTGGTCGCTACCGCCGCTGCCGAGGGCGCCGATTCCGATTGACTGGGAGGCGGTGAGTTCAAAGTTGAAGAAGTCCTGAAACGCGGCGCTGACCGCGCCCGCCAAGCTCGTCCGGTCGATCTCGTCGTAGCAGACGCCGTCCACCGCGATCTCGCCCGCTGTTGGTTGATACAGGCCCAACAGGAGCTTGGCGAGGGTCGATTTTCCCGCGCCGTTCTCGCCGACGAGGGCCACCCGTTCCCCTGGCTCAAGGTGCAGGCTTACGCCCCGCAGGACGGGACGGGAATTCTCGGCCTCGGCGGCATCCGCTGCCGGATAGGCGAACCAGACGTCTTCGACGGCAAATCCCTCGCGCAGCGGTTTGGGGAAGGGCCGGTTGTGGGTTGGGCCGTGGGTGGCCGGTGGTCGTTGCATCCAAGCGCCGTCGTCCTCGGACAGGTCGAGAAACTCGCGCACATAGCCGACCTGAATGGTCAGCTCCTGAAGTTCCCTCGCGTTGAAGCTGAGGCTAGAACCAGCACCCAGCATGTCGTCCACTCCCCGGAACAGGGCGACAAAGCGGCCGGGTGTGAGGAGCCGGTCGCCGAGAAAATAGGCCAGAGCAACGGCGACGCCGGCCGAGATGCCGATGCGCAAGCCGGCGCCGGGAAGATCCCCTCGGACCTGTTGCCGCTTTTGTCCCCAGAGTTGCCCGCGCAATGCCCGGCGCATGGCCCGCCACCGCTGGCTCATCGTCTGGTGAAGAGCAAAGAGACGCATCTCTTTCTGTTCGCCCCGTCCGGTGAGGACTCGATTGACGTAGTCGGCCCGGCGCATTTCCTCGGTCTGGCCGTAGGTGAAGCTCATAAACCGTCGGCTTTGTTCAATCGTCAGCCGGATCTGCGGTACCAGTACAGTCAGCAGAGCCAGCGAGATCCACAGAGAGACCGGGGCGAACATGGCCGCGATGGAGAGGACTTTGATGCCGGCCTGGAATACGTGCATGGCCGAGAAGAAGAACCGACTGACGGTGCCCCCCGGATTCTTGGCGCGTTCCAGCCGATCATAAAACGCGCTCACCTCAAAGAAGACGAGCGGCAGCCTCGACGCCTTGGCCAGAAAGCGACGGCTGAGCGCGTGTTCAAGGTTCTGTTCGAGCCGCAGGTAGAGCAGGTCTCGTACCTTCCACTGCACATCGCTTGTGAGCAGGAGTACGAGCCCGAATGCTATAAGCCACGGCAGGGTCTGTTCAAAGCCAGCGCCTCCCGCGCCGGCGGAGGCGACGACGGTGTCGATGAGGTGCTGGGTAATGTAGATGAGTAGCGCGGGCTGGAGGCCCATGAGTATTTGCACGGCGACGATGCCCAAGGCTGGCCCTCGGCCGTGCGCCCAGACGTGGGCGAGGGTCCAGCGCAGGTTGGTCCATATGGCCGCCGCGCCCGTGCGCCGGTTCCAGAACTCGAGGTCGCTTCTCGGCACAACATTTCTCCCTGGCCGATCTTCCGTCAGTCTTCTAGCCACGCCTTAATCTCAGCCTTGGTCCGTGCCCACGTTGATGCCAACCCATTCACTGAACGACCACTGGCTTCAAGCCGATGGGTTCGTTGTTCGGCTGAAGCCGACTAAGAGGCCCTAACAAAACTCTTTGAGGTACTTCCAACAGATGAGAATACATCCGATGTCGAGAAAGGCTTCATGGAGATCACCTCGTCGCTCCCAGCGGACTCGAAGCCGACGGAATTGGTGCAACCATGCCAACGTTCGTTCCACCACCCACCGATAGACGCCCAAGCCGCTGCCGTGGGCTTGCCCTCGCCGAGCCAACACCGAGCCGATGCCCCGCTTACGCAAGGCGCGCCGATGGGCTTGCGAATCATAGGCCCGATCCCCTTGCACCCGATCCGGCCGACGACGCGGGCGGCCGACCCGACCGGCCACCGGGGGTATGCGATCCACCAACGGCAACAGCTGCGTCACATCATGCCGATGGGCCCCCGTCACCCCCGCCGCCAACGGCACCCCTTGGGCATCGGTGATTACATGGTGTTTGCTACCGGGTTTGCCGCGGTCCGTCGGATTGGGACCGGTGTGCGCCCCCCCCCAACCGCCCGCACCGAGGCACTATCGACCACCGCACGAGACCAATCAATCCGGTCGGCGGCCCTCAGTCGGTTCAACAGGATATGATGGACTCTTTTCCAGACCCCGGCTTGTTGCCAAGCGTGCAGGCGACGCCAACAGGTCATCCCCGAACCGCACCCCATCTCTTGAGGCAAATACTCCCAAGGGATACCCGTCTTGAGCACAAAGAGAATGCCGGTCAGCACCCTACGGTTATCCAGCCGAGGCCGCCCCCCTTGGGGGCCAACGGTTACGGGGGGCAAAACCGGTTCAATCAAGGCCCATAACCCATCGTCGAGTAACGGCTTGGCCATCAAAAACACCTCCATATCAAGACGGTAGAAGCAATACCGAAGAGGATAAGAATATAATGAAGCCTATACGCGATTCCAAGGTTTTGTTAGAGACTCTAAAGGAAATGCGGAGTCAGATTGTTTCACATAGCTCATGGCCTGCGGCCATTTCGCCGCTACTACTTCGCCTGAAGGCAAGGAGTTTCCACCATCCCCGAGCGAGACACTAAAGTCTCTTCGGGTGCAGGCGGTATCTAAAATTACCTCTTCTTTCCTCCGTCTCCTAAAGGCGACAGCTCTCAAAAGGCAAAATCTTATGAATGCCAGAATAAGCGCACGCCGAATGAGTGCAGGTAGGTCTTGTGGTTAAAGATAGACTGATTCACGGGAATAGCGGCATAGTCGAAAGTGAGCTTTTGAGGGAGTAGCCGTCCTCCACTTCTCGTTGAAAATCTGTTTGGCAAAGTGACTCCCACTCCATGCCGCATGGATAATCGTTTTCGATCTCCGTAGCTACTCCATCGGGGAAAAAAGATACCACCCATGCGCAACGACAGTAGTTCGTATAGAGTGACTTCAAAGCCGACTCCGCCGAAATCCCTTCCAATTCCCTCATAATAGGTACCGTACCTGACTTTGGGCTCCTGATCTTCGGATCGATTCAGGAACCTCCGGTATTCCCCACTGAAAGCAAACTTGAATGGTGTCCAGCCGGCCAAAGGGTGATAATCGAATTCATACTTGAATCCCATTCGAAGATATAAAGGCAATGTCCAACTCTGCTCACGCACGTCGTGAGAGGTGGCCAGATTCTGTATTGCAACACCCAAAGTGAGGGTATCGCCGGCATCGTTCTCCCTTATAGGCCCGGATATGTAATACACTACACCAAAGTCAGCCCCCATTATGTATTTCGCTTTAAAACCAGGGCTGGAATCTACTTCCAGAAACTTGTTGAAGGCCTTAACGGTGGAGCCAATTCCTACCCTGCCATATTGTTTTCCGTACGTGAGCGAGAACGTCTGGTCATAGGATAGGCTAACCCCGTTTTCAGACTCTATCCTTCCATATTCTGACCTGTTAAAGGTGACAGCAATGTGTCCAAAATCGAAAGGTATAAGGCAACCGAGAGATCGAGAAAACAGATTTTCGATCTCCAGCTCATCAGAGACTCTATCATCCCAAAGATTGTAGGGCCTGTGGTTGAAAAGGAACTGAGACTCTGAAACATGGGCAAGATTGGCCGGATTCGAGCCAAGAGCAGCCAGGTTTCCCTTATCGGCAACGCCCGATTCGCCCAATGCGATACTTCGAGGATCCGTCACCACTTCAAAGGACATGAGTCCCGGATCGTATACGGAATCCGCCGAATGGCCGTGTGAATAGCCGCCGAAAGCCAGCGTACAGATTATTACCACGTATCGCCGAATTCCCATTTTGGCTCCTATATTGCTGTCGTGATTCGGTTTCTGCCGGACGGTGCCGAATGGATATCGAAGCCGCTTATCAGTAAAGTAGCCGGATGCCGAATGAATGCAGGTATTTCCGTGTATCCCAATTGGATTGTTGCAGGACAATCGGGGCGTAGTTGAGAGAAATCCTCGGAGGTAACACCCATATTTGATGCTTGGCCAGAGGTCCACCCAAATCGATTCCCACTCCATAGCGCATGGCCAGCCGATTCGCGTCCCCGAAGAAGTTCCACTG
This sequence comes from Candidatus Latescibacterota bacterium, assembly GCA_965219385.1. GTDB lineage: Bacteria > Latescibacterota > UBA2968 > UBA8231 > UBA8231 > CBDCNM01. The sequence goes on from CBDCNM010000002.1 coordinate 2,431,589, forward strand.
AGAAAAGAAGACGCCCCCCATGCGTAATGAAAGTAATTCATATAACATCACTTCAAAGCCAAGTCCTCCGTAGTTTTTCCCAACGGGCCTACCGTAGTACGCTGTCGCAGCCCATTCCAATCCGATGGTCTCCAGATCTTTTGCTCTGTTCAGATACCTCCTGTATTCACCCGTGAGCACAAATTTGAACGGAGTCTGATTGCCCGAAGAATGATATTTGAAATCGTACTTGAATCCTGTGCGAAGGTATAGAGGCAACGCAACCTCCTGCTCCTCCACATCGTCGTCGTAATCGCCTTCTTCATTGACATAAGCCTCTTCCGTTTCATGCGCTGGAAATAGATTCTGTATGGCGGCGCCAACAAAGAGATTGTCGTCTACGGCTGCATTGTCTGTAATTCCCGAAAAATGATACATCACCCCGAAATCCAAACCTGGGACATAACTCGCTTTAATGTGACGTCCGGGGTTATCCTTACTGGACCTGTTGAATAGTTTAATGGTCGTGCCTGCTCCGATGTTTTTATGAGTCGTACCGTATGTTAGAGAAATTGTCTGGTTGTAGTCGTGCTCATCGATGTTTTTTTCGGCCACATTTTTCCTAAATGTAATCGCAGCGCCGCCGAACTGGAAAGCAGAAGCATAGCCCAGAGACCATGCGTAGGCTTGAGGATAATAGCCTTCCGTATAGTCATCCTCCCAGAGATTATAGGATCTGTAGTTGTAAAAAGCCTCTGGCCCTGACATGTAAGCTACATTAGCGGGATTCGAGCCGAGAGCCGTCGGATTTCCCGCGTCGGCAATGGTTGCCTCACCCAACGCTATACTTCGCGGATCTGTAACGATGTCCAAGGAACTACCGGGGCCGTACCCCTTGTCCGAATAAACCTGTGAAAAGCCTGCTAACGTCATCGTACTCGCGGCAATCAGGCTGTGCATTAACAAGTTCATTTTCAGCTTCTCCCACATTCAATGGGTGCATCAGGTAGCGGACCGTGGTCTTGACAATCTGCCTGACATCCCCTGAGCTTCTCGGCGGGATCGGGCAGGGAGTTCCGGTTGGAAGTGGCAGCGGCGGCGGCAGGCCCGAATCGAAGCCGGCTCGGTCAATGCCGCGACATGTGCAGAGGACCACCGCATTGAGCGCATTCGGTGACGTCGAGGATGAACAGGCGCGCGAGCAGGTGGGCCCAGAGTGAATGTTTGAGCTTTCTCATTCATTTATTTTACGGAAAAATTAAAGTACGTGTTTGGATAAGGTTCATTTTTAAACGTATAGTGCCACCATTCTTTGTCGTAATTCACAAAACCGTGGTTTTCCATCACGGACTTTAATAACAGCCGGTGGCGTTTCTGTTGCTCCGTAATGTGAGGATCGTCCGTATTAGACAACGTGTCAAAATAATCAAACGGCGTGCCCATATCCAACGCTGCTGAACTCGAACTCTCGACCAAAGTCAAATCGACCGTGCTGCCCCTGCTGTGGCCCGATTGGCTTGCGATATAGCCCTTTTTGATGAGTTGAGATTTGTCTTCATTGGGATAGTATCGCGCTTTCATCTTGCGATCATTCCCATCATGTACCCACGCGACAAAGTGATCCACCGCTTTTCATGGCGCTCCTCCTTGTAGCGTGATGTCGAGAAGATGGTGTCTGATAGCCGCCCTGATTCCCGCGAAGCGCACGCGGCAATGGCGACCGCTGTCTTTGCGGTGAAGCCATAGGGGTCGGGCGCGCGCCGGCGCGCGCAAAGACGGCGAGGACGGCCGCAAGCAGCAACTCGTCGTAAGCGAGCCGGGAACGGATCTCGTCCGGAAAGCTCAGTACCTACTGGCGGACCGCTACGCGGCGGACATCCGCAGCCCCGGCGCGGTCTGTGAAGGTATCCGCAAAGCCCCTGCCGCGCGGGGAGGATGCCTACAGGCTCCGCTCCAGACCGGCCTCCAGCGCCGCCTCGATCCGCGCCCGGGTCTCTTCGAGATGGGCGCGGCTGTACGCGTCCAGATCGCTACCGTCCAGCCGCGCCTCGATCTGGGCGGCGATGGCCTGCAAATCCGCCCGGGCCAGGGTGCGGGCATCCTCGGGGGTTCTCGGGACGGGGCTGACCACCAGACCGATCAGCTTTTGCAGCTGGGCCCGCTGCAGATTGCGGCGAAAGCTGTCGATTGAGCCGCCCGTCTCCAACTCGGCCCAGATGGCCTGCCGCAGTCCGGCAAAGAGGTCGACCATCGCGAAGGTCTCTTCCCCCTCGTAGCGCAGCTCCAGATCCTGCAGCCGGCTCAACAGAACCGGATCGTAGAACCGGTTGAGCGGCTGTCGTTGGATGCTCAGCACGACCTGGTGTATTGGATAGTCGATCCGCCGCACCCGGAACACCGACCGGGTGAAGTCGCCCCGCCGCTCCGGCGCCAGCTTGTTGAGCAACTGCGGCGACCAGCGGAAGGCGTCCGGGCCGAACACGTGCTCCACCAGGAAGTCGAGGGCCTCCCGCTGCCGGGCGGGCGCAACCGGCTGCAGCGGGAGCCGTCCCTGCGGATCGCCCACGTGGTCGCGGTAGTGGTAGAGGCCGCCGATGTAGCGGCTGACATTGCCAGCACCCGACCAGTAGGGCCTGAAACCCCAACCGAACACCCGCCGCAGGGTCTGGTAGCGCTCTCCCTTCCGCTCGAACTTGTCCTCCACCTTGGCCCACAGCTCTCTCGACAGGGCGATCTGGTCGCGATAGTGGGCGATCGGGTCGTCGCGCAAGTCCCAGCGCGCCGCGCTCGGGTCGATTCCCCGGGTCCAGTACATGGCGTCCTCGTCCGTGCCGTAGGCCAGCTCCGTTGCCGCCACCCGGGCGGCGATCTTGGCCAGTTGGGCGCGCTCGCTTGAGGGACTGTCCGCCTCCACCGGCCGGTAGGCGTACTCAATGGCCCAGTAGTCGTACGGCCCCAGCGTCGTCTGGTAGTACTCCCCCTGCTCCTGGCCCTCCGGGGCGATATTGACCGGGTTGTAGTCCATCACCGAACTGGAGATGCCCTCTTTGTCGGTGACTCGGCGGTCGTGTAGCTCGTCGAGCGCGTGCATGGTGCTGCCCTTGAAGTTGTGGCGCAGGCCCAAGGTGTGGCCCACTTCGTGCGCCACCAACTCCACGATCAGCTGGCGGATGAACTCTTCCTCGTCCACCTCGCCCCCACCGGCCGCGGCCCGAGCTGCCAGCACGTGCCACCCGAAAGCGGCCTCCTGCATCAGTCCGTCGGCCATATCGCAGAACCCTCTGGTGTAGTCCCCGGTCAGCCCCACAGCCGCGGCGAGGGAGTCCCCGACGGCCCGGACTCCCCGTCCCACTGGATCCACCAGTTCGGTGAACTCCAGGTGGGCGTAGCGGACAAAATCGGCGCTGATGCGAATATCGGCGTCGAAAATTTCGCCGCTAAAGGGATTGGTGCGCGACGGGCCCACCGCGTACCCCTGACCGGGTTGCACCATCCAGCGCACCACGTTGTAGCGCACATCGGCCGCGTCCCACTCGGCGTCGTCCGGCTGCTGCTCCACCGCGACCGCCCCCTTAAAGCCGAGCCGCTCGAAGGCCTTGTTCCACACCAGGACCCCCTCCCGCACCGCGTCCCGGTACTCCACCGGAATCGTGTTTTCCAGCCAGAACACAATCGGCTTTTTGGGGGGCGACTGCTCGAACTTGGGCTCGGCCTTCTCCAGGTGCCAGCGGTTGACGTAGCGCACGTACGGGTCGTCCTTGAGCACCGAGGTGTAGTCCTGGTACAGGGTGGTGAAGTGCCCCACCCGGTCGTCGGCCAGGCGCGGGCGGAAATCCGACTCGGGCAGAGTAGACAGGCTGTAGTGGTAGATGTGCTGGAAACTGCGCACGTCCGCCAGGGTGGGGATATCCATTTTGGGCGCGTCGGTCTTGAAGTGCAGCACCACGTCGATCTCGGTATTCTCCGGGAAATTCTTCAAGGCGCCGAAATAGCTGTTGTCGCCGTCGAAGTTGTACGAACCCTTTTTGAGGTACTCTCTGAAGAAGGAACTCACCAGGGCGATGTCCTGAACGAAGAAGACGCTCGGGTCCACCAGCACCGCGCCGGTCTCGGGATGGGGCTGCCCCTCGATGCTGCCGACGCCCAGAATCGAATCGGACAGGCCCCGGTCGACGGCCCGGTGGATGGCCGCGTCGGGCTCGGCCCGGTAGTACACATTCTTGTGGGCGAAGAACACCTTTTTGCCGACCCGCTGAAAAACAAAGGGGAAGGTGCCCCAACCCCGGCCTATGAAAATCAGCGAGGCCGAATCGAAGAAGTAGCCGTCCCCCTGAGTGCGCGTGATGCTGCACAGGTAGATCTGGTCGAACTGGTCGGGCCGGATGGCCAAGAACACTTTGTTCTCTTCCGGATCCCGGTAGAGCTCGAACAGCCCTTCGATCTTGTCAAAGTTCTCGATCACCTCCGCGAATTTGGGTTCCTCGTCCTCCTCGTCCTCGTCCTCCTCTTCCTCGACGGTCGCCTCTTCCTCGACGGTCGCCTCTTCCCCCTCATCCGCCCAGACGGCCCCTACCCCCCAGATGCCGAGGAGCGCGACCAGAAACATCCGCTCGAATGCGCGCATAGTATTACTCAGCTCCAATCTCAATTTGCCTCGCGGTTTGGACTACTCACAGTAAACCCGGATCTTGTCGTCCCCGTCCTGGACATTGATCTCGATCTCGCTCAGTGCGTCTATCAGCTGCTCGAGATCCTCGGTTCGCAGGTTGTGAAGGTCGACGTCTGTACCGCTTTTCTTCATCGCCTTTTTGATTCCCTTTGCCGCCTGCTCCGGGAGCAGGGTGTGCAGCTTGACTCCGGCCTTGATCAGCGCCAGCGGCACCCGGACGTTGATGTGCTCCTCCCCCTCCGCTTCGATGGTGACTCTCAGATACTTGGTCGGTCCCGTGCGCGAAGGCACTATCTGCTCAACCGATCCGGTCGCTTCGGGCTCCTCGTCGACGAGGGAGAGCAGGCGCTCGGCCTCGTCGACCGACACCTTGCCCTCCGACAGCATCTCGAGCACGCGTCTGCTGTTCTCGTTCATGTCATCCTCCCATTCATTGTTGCGTTTGGCTACTGAATCGCAATGGAGCCGTTTTTGGTCGCGGCGATCAGCTCGGCCTCGCCTTCCCCCACCGTCCCCTCGAGCTTCCGGCGCCGGTCGACCGATGCGACAAAGCCCGGCACCTCGCACCGGACTCGCCCGTTGACCGCCGAGGCGGTCAGCTTCAGGCTCGGCTCGGCGCCCAAGGTCACCTTGATGTTGCCGTTCGAGGTAGCCAGCCTGTTGCGGCTTCCGGGCTCAACGCTCCCCTGAAACCTTATCGACCCGTTGGTCGTCCGCGCGTCGAAGCGGCCGTGTGCGTCCTCGATGGACACGCGGCTGTTCGAGGTAGAAAGCTCTGCCGAGCCAGAGAGCGTCTTGACCGTGATCGAGGCGTTCTTGGTCGTCGCGTTCAGGTCGCCCTTGAATTGTTCGACCCTAATGGGCCCGTTCTTGGTCTGCACTGCTCCACTGTTTTCCGTTCCTTGGAGCTCCACCGGTCCGTTGCTAGTCGCCAAATCAACGCTAGTTGTGACGGGCACAATCACCTCTATGTTTGCTCCAGGGTATTGGCGAGAGAGTCCGTGGAGCAGGGATGTAGAGCCGAAGTGCCGCAACTCATGCAGAAATCTCTCGGATTGCCGATCCGGCTTGGCCTCGACCTTGACGAGGTCGTCTTCCTGTACGGCGCTGTACTCGATGCCGTGAGGGTTCTTCAGCTCCGCCTGCACCCGAATCGAGCCGGGGCTGCCGGCATTGACGCGCACGCGGCCGTTGAAGCCGCGTACCACCAGGCGCGGGTTCTCGCCCACCTCGAAAGTGTCGTCGCGCAAGGACGTCTTGGGTTTCTCGTCGGGCTCATCAAAGGATTCAAAGCCTTCTCCGAAGGATTCAAAGCCTTCCCCGGCAGCGCGTTTGGACTCCTCGCCTCCGTGGTTGACTCTCAGCGCCTCCAGGAGACGCTCGGCATCCTCTACGGTTATCCTCCCCTCCGAGAGCATGTCCAGGACTCTTCGTCGCTCTTCAGTCATCACAACCTCCTAGTCGATTGAAACGAACACACGGTCCACGCCGGAGACTACGTTGACTCGTAGGCCGCGCAGCGAGATCAGCACGCACACCAGCAAGGGGCCGGTCAGCAGGATGGGGCGGCCCCATCCCCGGTGCCAGTAGAACGCCGCCGCCAGTACCACGAGGGGCGCCCCCAGGAGCACTAACACGGCAAAGACCGGCCACAGCAGTAGGAGCGGGATCCAGAGCCGAATGCGGCGCTCGTCACTCTGGACGCGCAGCGTCAGGAACGCCGGTGGCAGCCGCATCAAGAGAGCCTTCTCACGGCCTCTTCGACATTGATCTCGCCGCTCTCAAGGCTGTCGAGTACTTCCGCCGATCGGGGGTTGGACCCAGGTGTGCGCGCGGGTCCGGCGGCGCGGTGCACCGTCTCGACCAGTTGGAACTGCTCCGAGATGCTATTCAGCCGGTTCTTGACCGTCGGGTAGCTGATGCCGAATATGCGCTCCATCTCCTTGATCGAGCCGTGGACCTGGATGAAGGCCATCACGAATACCTGGTCCTCGGCGGCAAGACGCGCCAGAACAGGCGGCTCGAATTGCCCTTCGATCGCGATATCGCTGTCCGCCAGGAGAACCCGCTCCACCACGATACGCGCACCCCTGGTCAGGTCGGTCAGCTCTTTCCAGTTTTTGATGTTTAGTCCTCCGAAATATTGAATTTAGTTATTATTATAACATTAAAAATTAATAAAGTCAATAATAAAATTAATAAAAATGATATGGCCGATGATCCGACAGGCCTGCAAGGCATTGATCTGCTGAATAAAGACGCCAATTTCCAGCGGATTAGCGAAGCGAATTACCTGCTGCAGCGAGAGCGAGAGACGATTGGTTGATACGCGATGCTCACGTTCAATCTGAGAACCGGGAAATAATTGGGACGGACGCAATGCCCGTGTCTCATTTCGATCAACGCCAGCGCGCTAGAAGCGGAATTAAAAAAGGTCGTGGGCATTAAACCCACGACCTTTTCTGTGGTTGTAAACCAGTGCAAGATAGATTTACACAATGCTGGTAGCCCGTACGGGATTCGAACCCGTGTTACCGGCGTGAGAGGCCGGCGTCCTAGGCCTCTAGACGAACGGGCCCCAAAGACATAAACTTCACCTTAGAGTCAATAAAATTATAGTCTTTCACCCTGCCTGTCAAGCCTTCTAAAACACGGCATCGGGCCAGACTTTCTGGCAGCCCTCCTTGACCTTGCGGGCCACATCCTCGACCGGTTCTTGCCACAGATCGTGGCAGAAAAGTTCCACGAAATGCCAGCCATGGTAGCCGCATGCCTCGATTTTTTCGTACCACTCGCGCAGGGGCAGAGCGCCCTGTCCGGGAATGACCCGGTCGTTGTTGACATTGGTCAGTTCGGGCGGACAGGGGCGCATATCGTCCAGGTGGCCGTAGGCTATCCGGCCCCGGACCAGGTCGAGGTCGTTCAGCCGCGAAGGCGAGATCTCGAAGTGAGCCGGGGCGAAGAAGAAACCCACGTTGTCGCGTCCCACCCTGTCCAGGACCTCGGCGGCGGTGCGGACCGAGCGGCACAGCTGGCACCAGTTCATTTCCAGGGCCAGGGTGATGCCCCTGGCCCTGGCCAGATCGGCCAGGCGGCCGATCTGCTCGGCCAAATTGCTGCAAGATCGCTCTGTAGGCCTGATCGCGGGCCTCAAGGCCCTCTGCGCCAAAGTCTGAGGTTTCGGGGAATTCCGCTGGAGCATCTCCGCCAAAGACGATCACCGGACACTGTATCTCTTCCATCAATTCCAGGGCGCCGGCAAAGTGGGCTTCATTCTGCCGGATATCATCCGCTGCGGCAAAGGCCTGCACCACGTGGCCGGTACAGCCCACCGGCTGCAGACCCGAGCCGCGGACCAGGTCGCCAAAGGCTTTGCGGCCGTGGCCCTCGACATAAGACCCGGCTTTGGCCAGACTGAGTTCAAAGGCATTCCAGCCGGCGTGGGCGTAGGCTGCAAGATCCTCTTCGAGCGCGGCTTTTTGAGTAGTGATCTGGTGCAGAGCGATTTTCATTGGGGAGTCTCCTGGGACGCAAACCTGTTCGTATAGTAGATCTATACCAACCTCCTGTCAAGCAAGTCGAAGCCCATTGACAGGCCGTTGCCGGCAAGGTATTATGAGCCTGTCAGGGCCTGCAGCCAAACGGGCAGTTTTGCTAAGGTTTTGATAAAAGGAGAGAAAAATGACCGAGATCGAACACTACGAATTCGACCGTCTGGGTTATATCATCATCGAAGATATGCTGCGCCCGGAGGAAGTGGCCCGGCTCGCAAAGGCAGGCGACGAGCTGGAGGAACACGCCTTGCAGCACGTGGATCTGCCGCCGCGCAAATTCAGTGGCTGGGGAGCGGAATACCACGCCAACCAGGAAAAAGGCTATCACGCCCGAGGGACCAGAGAGGAAGGCCAGACCCTCATCATCGAGGATTTCTGGAACGCGGATCCGGCCTTTGATTTCCTGGTGGGGCACGACCGGACCATGGAGTACGCCAACGCCGTCATCCTGGGGCGGCCCACCATCAACAACTCGGAGATCCGCATCCGCTACCGCGGCAATGCCTCGGGCTCGCACGGGGGGTACAGGCCGGACAATTCCAAGTACCGCTACCAGTTCGAGGCCGAGGGGATCAACTGCGCCATGGTGCGCATGATCTACTTCATTCACGATGTGAGCAACGAGGAAGGGGCCTTTTGCGTGGTGCCCGGCACCCACAAAGGAAATCTGCCGGCGCCCTACAGCAACAACCCGGACGAAGAACCGGGCATGGTCGGGCTGGAGGTGAAGGCCGGCGACGCCATCTTCTTCACCGAGGCGCTGCGCCACGGTGGCCTGACGAACCGCTCGGAGCAGGTGCGCAAGACCATCCACGTGGGCTACGGGCCCAACTGGATGATGTCCCAGAACATAGCCACCATGGACGAGCCGCAGCACTTGACCGCGGAAACCCGCTCGCGCTACAACGTGGAGCAGCAGAATCTGTTGCGGGCGTGGCCCATAAAAACAGAGTAGGCCATGGCCGCGGCAGATACCTCGCGCATACCGTAGTTTTTCTCCTTCAGCGAGCGTCCGCCAGTTCGGCTTTTTTCCAGTAGTCTTTAAAGTGAGCGCGCCCCCACTCCAGTGGAGTAGAACAAATAGCGTTGAATCCCCCCCAAGTCCAGCGCAGGGGCCAGGCACGCCGCCAAGCGACCCGCCGAAAGATCTTCAAACGCTCTCCCCCGGCCAATTCCACTCTGTGCCCGAGCTGGGTGAGCACGCGTTCGTAGGTAGAGTTGATCAGGTTGCGCCCGTGCTGCTCCAGCTTCTCCGGCTCGATCACCCTCACCCGCGGACACACCATGTTGCTTTCCCGGAGCACAAATCCCTCGATCCAGTCCTGGGGGACGGTACCTTTGTTGGACTCGGCAGCCCGGGGGATGGTCTGGTGGTTCATCACGGCATAGGTGCGGCAGATCAGGGGGCGCACCGGGTAGATGCTACAGCTGTGTCCGGCATCCAGAAAGGGACAACGCCGCGGCCGTTCTTCGGTGAAGTTCAAAAGTTCCCGCTGGCGTTCCCGAGAAAAATGGGTTTTCACGTACTCTACAATATTCAGATATTCGGCACTGTAGAGAGGAAACATGGTGGCGTAGTGGTTGTCGAACTCGTCGTCGGTGAGCACACAGCACTCCCCGGAGTGGGCACAACGCGTCGCCGGGACCTGCTCGTAAAGCGCCTGTAACTCACTGGAGAGATCTGGGTCCGCCATGGCAATACGCTTCCCAAATTTATAGGGCCCACTTCGGAATATTCGGAATATCTTGTAAAAATGCAAAAAGCACGCCCGCCACGCAACCAGAGCTTGGCAATAAAGGACCGTCTCTTCTTTCGATCGTGGAAGTGTGATACCCGGATCGAGTAGAACGCACAGTACTGATTATGGCTCCCCATCCCAGCCCTGCGGCAATATCAGCATTGGCAGTCCAGCGGCCGCCACATTGTAGAGCGCCTGCAAATCCTCTGGCTGGAGTTTGAGGGCCGGGGAGCGGGGTCGCTCCCAGACCTCGGAAGCATAGATCAGGAGTCCATTGGTGAAGAGCAGGGCACAGTCCTTGGTGGCTTCCTCCACCAGATTCTGCTCCCAGTTGAAGGGTCCTGCCTGTGCATCGGACCAGGGATCGCTGGGCCGGTAGCGCCGGATGCGGCCTTCCAGGTCGGCGTGTCCTCTGAGGTGCCCGTTCCAGGAATACCGTACAACCGGACAGTTGCGCAAAACCGCCCTCCCGTGTTGCAGGCGGAGTTCACCTGCCTGGCGATCAACCACCAGGTAGAGACGATCCGCGTCCATGAGCTGCAACCATTCCCGCAGGGCCTGATTGATGTGGATCAGCTCCTGCGGCGCCGGCTCGCTGCCGCTTTCCCGCTGGATCGGCAGCAAGATCAATCCTACCAGCAGCAGCTTCTTCATATCTTCACTCTCCCAGCGGCGCTCTCACCCGGCCGAATATCCGCCGCAAACGGGCCATGTGCTCATCGGTCAGAGGCGGTCCTAAAATGGCCCTTAAATTGGCTGCCAAGTGGGTCCTGCTGGCCGTCCCCGTCAGTATGGTCCCGAGGGCCGGGTGGGCCGCCACGTACTTGTACCCCGCGGCCGGCAAAGATTCCACGTGCCCCTGGACGAGCCAGCCCAAAGGGGCGTCTTCATCCCCCAGTTCGCGGGTTTCGATCTCCCCCCGCTGCACCGCCTCCCGCAGGCGCCGGCGCAGGTGGTCGGGCTGACTCAAACTCCGGCGCACCGCCACCATGCAGATCGCTCCCACATTTTGCGCCTGGCAGGCCGGCAGGATATCCTGCTCGGGCGCCGGACCCAGGAGATTGTAGCCCACCATCACCGTGTCGAAGACATCGTCCGCCAGGGCCAGGGCCAGCATCTCGTGCTCATGGTCCTGGCGATAGTTCTCCGAAACCCCAAAAAAACGGAATTTGCCCTGCTCCCGCAGGCGCTCAACCGTGGGCCCAAGCGCGTCCATGGCCGCCCGGTAATTTCCGGGTTTCAGGCCGTGGAATTGCAGGATATCTATAGTCTCCACCCCGAGCCGTTTCAAGCTCTGCTCCACCGAAGATTCCACCTGGGCGGGTGTGACCAGTTCCCCGGGCCCGACCGATCCGGCATCGCGCTCGTAGACGAACTTGGTGGCCACGAAATATTCCTCCCGCCGCACCCCTTTGAGCGCCTGCCCCAAAAGCGTCTCGCTTTCCCGGTACTGGGGCGAGGTATCGAAAAAGTTGACCCCCGAATCCAGGGCCTGCCGGACCAGCTTGATCGCCTCTCCTCCAGGTACTCCGGCTTGCTGCCCGAACAGGCTTGGCCCTCCTGTGCCCAGCCCCATCGCGGAAACCTCAAGCCCGGTCCTGCCCAAGGTACGGTACTCCATTTGCGCTCCTATCCTTCCTCGCCTGTACCCAGCACCAGCGAGCGCCAGGGTCTGTCCGAGCCGCTGCCCCAACTGGCCGTCCCCCACCACGGTCCGCTAGGTGCAGTGGGGGCGCCGTCCCTGGAGACAGACCGCACAGCGCCAGCATCGACATCAGTAAATGTAGACCGGCCAGCCCGGCTGGACTCGCTCGTAGAAGTAGCGCAGATCCTCCTCTCCCACGCGCACGCACCCATGGGTGATGCTCTTGCCCAGATTGATCCCGTACAGGGTGGCATGGATCATGTAGTCCCTGGCAAAATAGAGGGCGTACTTGCCCAGAACCCCGCGCTGGAAGCGGCGCAGGTCCTCGGCGAAGATCGGGATTTCCTCACTGGCCTCGACAAAGACCCACTCCGGCTTGGTCCACAGCGGGTCTTCTACCTTGCGCAGCACGGAAAACCGTCCCTTGGGGGTGTCGAATACCCAGCGATGTTTCCACCGCTTGGGCCCCTCCAGCTTCCGACCACTCCCCGTGGCACATACCGCCCGGTGCACAATTTCCCGTTCATTCCTGAGCACCAGCAGATTGTCCTGGGTGTTGATGACGATATAGGGAGTCTCGGATTGGCGCTGCTGAACGGCCTGCAGCAGCCTCTGGTGTTCGGCCTGCAAGCCCGCCTCGTCGAGGTTCCGATCCATCCCCCGGGCAGTGCTGTATATCAAGCAGAGGAGCAGCAAGAAACCAAGAGTACAACCTCTGCCGAGATTCATTTTCATCCTACCTTATCGATCGAGGAGGGGAGGGAAATTTTCGCCTAGGTCCTTGCGCTCGACACCGATCGCGCAAAAAGTAAAAACGACCGGAAAGAATCTCTTCTTCTCCGGCCGCCAAAGATCTTTGTTTCATCGCGCTACAGATGTGTGACCCGAGCGTGAGCGCAACGGGCGTGGGTCACCACCCCCACCTGCAGCCCACCGCCCTGCGGGCAACGCCGATCCACGCCTGTTGCGGCCGCGCGCCGGCCAGCGGGAGATTGGAGACGGCTTCTTACATCCTCTCGTACCAGGGACGCATCTTTTCCACCATCTCATTGTATTTTTGCGTCGCCATGGCCACTCCCTCCTCGACGCTTGCGGCCTTCTCTTTGGCACTGTTCGCACTGGACTTGGCCGCATCGAAATTCTCAGAAGAGACCGACGAACGCGCCGAATTCAGATCGGCTTCGGCAGCACCCAGATCCGTGCGCAGCTGCTCGATATCGCCCTCGGTGCCCTTGCCCGACGGGGCGCCGTCCAGGCTCTCCCGGGCCCGCTGCACGGCTGCAGCTGCATCGGCAATCACGGACTCAGCAGCACCTTTGGCCTTTGATTTCGCCTCCATAGCCGCGGATCTGGCCTGCTCGGCCTCGCTCTTGGCCTCGGCGATCATGCTCTTGGTCTTGTCGAAATTCTTGAACAACTTCTCTTTTTCGCTATTGAGTTCGTTCTGGGCCGCGTCGTAGGCCGACTGGGCCGCATTCAACTCGGAAGATGCAAATTTTTCAGCGCCGGCTGAACGCGCATCCTGCAGGACGCTGTTGGCTACCTGCAGATCGTCCGTGGGCGGTTCTCCGCCACAACCATAGATCAACGCCAGACTCAAAAGTGCGATTACCCGGATTTTCATGTTTGAACCTCCACGTGGATGAAAGGACCGTAGATTTTTAGGTCAGATCTAACCAACCGTTTTCCCCAGAGGAAAAAGCGAGTTAAGACAATCTAAAAATAAGAACATAGGCTTGTCAAGCGAAAACTCGAAGACCCCGCTTTAGAGCCTATTGCTGTTTGGTTAATTGGAGGATAATATGCTCATTTGTTTACTATTTTTGCCCCTTTGGGTCGCAATCTTCTGGCCAAGATCGAGCCGGAGTGGTACCGTACGCTCCGAAGAAACCGCGCATTAGCGGCAACAAAGAGATTTCAAGGCTGGCGGGAATCTGCTAAAAATAGGGACTTATGGAACCAGCACGGTTAATCGACAAAGTAATACTATACGGAAATTCCGGCCCGCCTCTGGTTGGTCTGTGCTTGGGCACTGGTTCAGAATATCCAGACCAGAACCAGACTACTCCAGATTGCTCTCATGATTTATCTCCTCTATTTGTCAAAGGCCACGAATTCTTCCGTCCCACGCGCAGGCCGGTGGGGGTTTTAAAACAGTCTCTTAGGCAAACCCGGCAGGACCTTATTTTTGTTCGCCGAGGTGCATCAGGGGCAGAGGCATGGGACTGTCGCTATTGATGAAATACACCTTGGCAGCCGGGTCCTTCGAGATCGACTTGAGCGCTTCCAGGGCCTGGAGCTTGACGTAGTTGGGGTTTTTGCCGATGGCCTTGTTGATCCTGTTGATTTCGTAGGCCTGCGCATCGGCGATCACGCGGCGCCTGGCAGCCTCTTCCTCGGCGGCCTCTCGCTCTGCTTGGGCCGCCGCTATTTTCTGCTGCTGCTCGGTGCGGAAGCGTTCCAGCTCCGCCTTTTGTTTTTCCACTTCCTGTTCGCGTTCCTTCTTCGCTTCGATGGCCTTGGTGATGAAGGGCGGCAGGGCGATGTCGCGAATCAGCACGGCGCTCACTTCCACGCCCTTCGGGCGCAGGTAGTCGCGCAGGCCCTCCAGTAGGGCGATCTGTAAGGTTTGCTGGGTTCCCTCCAGGAAGAAGTCTTCGGCCCGTTTGACAGTCTTGCCCTGTTCGCGCACCAGGGATCGGAGTTTGGGGATGATGTGCACTTTGAGCACATCGGCTATATTGCCGGTCTCCTGCAGAATGCGCGGGGCATCCTGGCGCAAAAGGCGGTATTGCACGCTGACGTCCACCTTGGTTTGCAACTGGTCCTGGCTGGGGACGTTGGCCTTTTCCAGGTGCGTCTTCTGGCGTACATCGTACATGTGCCAGTCGTAGAGCGGATTGACCGGGATGTGTAGTCCTTCGTTATAAGAATTGGGTCTCACATCCCCGAACAGAGTCGCTACCGCCACGGGTCCGACCGGCACACTTTTGTAGAACTGGACGCCAAAAAATATCACGACGAGGGCTATTGTGACTACGACGATGAGGGTTCTGGGGATTGTAGGCATGGATATGCTCTCCTTTTGCACGGGATGGTTTTGCGCTTCCTCAAAGTCTGGATGAATGCGTACATAATAACGTGCGTATTTCGCTCGACGGTGTCAATCCATGTTTTGACCAAGCCGGGGCCCAGGATGCAGGCGACGTGATCTCCAGCATGAGCCGCCGAGACGACGCCCTGCAGAATCTATACCCAGCATGAAATCGAAGGACATTGCCCCTCTCCTACAAAGCCTTTATTTTATGCTGCGCCGTAGTTGCGTTGCCGATACCACAGGAGGAATCACCATGAGTTTCAAACTGAGTTACGCCACCCTGCGCTGGCAATATCCGGACCTGGAGAAGGCCCTGCCCGAACTCAAAAAAGCCGGTTGGAACGGCTGGGAGGGCCGGCTGCCCCTGGACTGGCTGGGGCCGGCCAGACGGCTGCGCCAGGTGTGCGAGGACGCGGGCATGCCGCTGGTGGTGTACACGGCCGCGGGCTCACCGGACGACCGCGGCTGGGAAAACGTGGAGCGCAACAAGCGGCGGATGGACTTCGCCGCCGAGATGGAGGTCGACTGCTTTATGTTTATGAGCGGGTCCAAGCCCGTGGACCGGGCAGTGGCCGAAGACGATATCAGGCGGGCGGCCGAAGGCGCCGAGAGTTGGGCCGAATACGCCGCCCAGTACGGTCTGGAGGTGAGCTACCACGTCCACACCAACACCCTGATCGATTCGAGCGCAGAGTGGAAGCTTTACATGAGCCTGCTAGACAAGGCCCGGCTGTGCATCGATGTATCGCACGCCGAGCTGTGGGGCTACGATCCGGCGCAGTCGATCGTGGACTTCTGGGACCAGCTCAACTATGTACACCTGCAGGACTACGAAATCTGCACGGTCAGGGAGTACGGACGCTACAATCCCGAATGGGTGGATGTGGGCGCGGGGAAGTGCATGGACTTTGCCGGGGTGCTCAAGACCCTTCAGGACCGCGGTTTCAGCCGCTGGGTGACGGCCTGTCCCGGAGCACCTCCAGCAGGAGACGACCCGGTGGGCGAGGCCCGCCGCAGCGCCGGTATGCGGGCGTATTTGCACGGTCTGGGGTATTAGGCAAAGCCACCAAGGGATACCTTGTCAAGGGAAGTCGGGCGAGGGTCGCTTTGCGCCCGACTCCTGAGCGGGGTCAGCGATAGACGCGGGTCTTTTTCCACGCCTCCAGATCGCCAAAGGCGTTGGCCACCTCGCGCTCGGCCCGGTGCTCTTTGGCAAAGACCAAGGTCGTGCGCATGCGTCGGGTCTGCGGCGACAGAGTCTGCTCTAACAGGGCGGTGATTTCTTCCTGGCTAATGGTGGCCAATTCCTCCAGGGTTTTCTCGTCGCGGTCGAAAGCGCCGTCGTATTCAAAGGCCAAGGTATTGAATTTGCCGGCTTTCTCGGCGATGCTCTTGGCTTTTTTCTTTACTTCTTCGATGGCGGCGGCTTTCAGCGTGGCGAAATTTTCCGCTGGCAGGGCGCGCAGCAGATCGGGGTACCCGGCTATAAAGGCTTCGGCGCGGTCTTCGAGGACGTCGGCCGGGTGGGTGCCCGATTGAATAATGAAGTAGAGATGGAAGTCGTCCCTGAAGGTCGAGGGGCCGGCCCAGACGATATAACCCAACTGCTGGTTGGAGCGCATCTCGGTGAAGAAGGGGCCGTCCAAAAAGCCCTTGAGAATCAGGGCAATGCCCCGGTTGCGGGGGCTGTTGTCGCCGACGTAGTACTCGCGCCAAAAGCAGGAATTGTTGACTTCGAGTTGTTCCACCCGCACAAGGGCCTCGGGATCGGGTTGGGCCAGCAGGGTCTGGGTGAAGGTCGAGGCCCGTTCGAGGGCTTGGAGGTTCAGGCGCTTTTGCAACTGGCGCGTCAGCTGGGTGGCCTGGTCCGCAGTGATATTGCCGTGGGCTAGGGCTTCAATAAAGACTTGGGTGTAGAGGTCCTGGGCGAAGAGGCGGATATCGTCCAGGGTCAATTGCTCGGCTATTTCCAGTCGGGCAGACGGTCGGTAGAGGAGTTGGTTTTGGACTTCGTTGTTGTAGAACTGGGCTTGGCGCCAAGCGTCCTGTTTGGCAAAGTTGCGCAGGCCGCGGACGATGCGGTCTTTGATAGCGGCAAAGCGCTCTTGGTCGAGGCGCAAGTCCAGCATGTGATCGAGCACGCTGGCGAATAGGCGCGGGGCCGATTCGTCAAAGCCGCTGACAGTGAAGTACACGCCCTCGTAGCCGCTGTTGAAGCTGTAGCTCAAACCGGCGATCTGAGCGGGGTAGGCCAGCTCGTTGAGCGATTCCTCGACGCAGGCCGTGTACGTGTCGAGCAGGACTTTGCGCCGCAGATCCATGTGCTCGGCAGCAAAGCGCAGTTTGTAGTACAGGGTAACTTTGGGCCGCAGGAACTCGAAGTCTTCGGCGTGGTAGAGCACCAGGCCGGTCTCATCAATGATCTTGTCGGGCACTATCCCTTCGCGCAGGGGCCGGTCGGGGATGGACGCGCTGCGCGGGATAAAGGGATTGGGCTCGGGCAGGTGCAGGGCGGGATGGGCTTTGACCTCTTGCAGTTCGCGGTAAAAGGCGTCGTCTTCGGTATAGCTGTACAGGGTGCCGTAATAAGGCTCGATAGCGGTGGTGGGCACGCCCTTGGCCGTTAGAGTGGCCACCATATTGTCGGGCCGCAGGAAAGAGAGGAGTCGTCGGTAGGTGTGCGGATCCCGCTGCTGGTAGATATAGGAGACGCGTTCGGCTACTTCCAGTGAATAAGCCCCTATATTGCTGGCCAGGCCGCGGGCGTAGTTGGCCCCTTCCCCGCGATTGGAGAAAAGTTCGTCCAGGCCGGCTTTGGCGGCCAATTCTTCAAAGTAATACAGGGGGTATTCCTCCTGTTCCAGCAGGGCGATATAGGCCAGGCAGAGGCGGGCGACCTGGCGATGGTCCTCCAGGCCCTGGGGCGTCAAGTCGATATTGATGGAGAAGACACCGTAGGTGCTGGTGATGCCGGATCCCCAGGCGCTCAAGGAGGTAGCCAGGCCCTCCTGTTTGAGCAAGGACAGCAGACTGCCCTTGCCTTCGTGGCCAATCAGGCTGGCTAGCAGGACGGCCGGTTTGCTCTGGTAGTGGACGCGGACATCCAGGGGCAGAGCGAACTCTAGTTCGAGGGAGCGCAGATCTTTGATGGGTTCTATGGCGATTAGGCGGAAAGTGGGTTTTTCCACCTGATAGTCGGCTTCGTGCACGACGGGGGACAGGTCTTTGCCGACAATGGGCGAAAAGTGGCGCCGGGCCCATTGTTCCAGGCTGTCGAGCGGGGCTTTGCCGAGCGAGGCCAAAGCCATGCGGTCGGCGCTGTACTGGGCCTGGTAGAAGGCGAGCAGTTCGCGGCGCTCAATGTCCTGCAGCGTCTCCAGCGAGCCAGTGCCAAAGGTATGGGCCGGATGGTCGGAGCGATAAAAGCTGCGCTGGACCTGCCACTTGCGCCAGAAATCGCTCTCGAGGTTTTTCTGGTGTTCCGAGTTGACGGCCTGTATTTCGCGCTCGGTGTATTCTTCGGTGAACAGCGGGCTGATAAAAAACTGGGCCAGCCGGTCCAGGGCGCCTTCGAAGGCCTCGTGGTTGATTTCAAAGAAATACCCGGTGTGGTCTTCGGTGGTATAGGCGTTGCGGTAGCCGCCGTTCTCGTCGATGAACTTCATATAGTCATCCACGCCCGGGTACTTCTCGGTGCCCATGAAGAGCATGTGTTCGAGAAAATGGGCCAGTCCCATGCGTTCCTCGGGGTTGCTCAAGGTTCCTACGCCCACGTGTACGGCGGCGGCCGATTTGTTGAAGCGGGGGTCGGAGACTAGCAGTACTTTGAGGCCGTTGTCCAGGACAAAGTGGCGGTATTCCGACTGGTCGAGTGGGTGCTTGGCCGGGGGGGCGTCCGCAGTCTGCAGGTCCATCTGAGGGGCCCGGGCGCAGGCCGCCAGCAGAAAGGCGGAGACCAGGAGTGGGAGGGCAGAGCAGAATCTCCGGAACATGATGGAATTTCCTTTGGTTTGAATGAGGCGAAATGGCGCCAGCGCAGCGGCCGAGCGGTTTGCGCACCTGCCGCGAGCAGTGTCGAAGGATAAAAATAATCTTATTAAAATCTTGTGGGCTTGGACGATCCCAGATCTTTTCCCTGGAGCCGTAGAACAAGGGTTAATTGCAAAGGAAATATCTTGGCTTGCACCTTTCAAGCTTGCTTTGTTTCTCGGCGTCATGTCGGGAATTATAGATATTAATAAGGATTGAGGTGTTTCGCAATTGATCTTTCACATCGTTTAACATCGACTTATACGCTGCGTCGCTACGCTCCAGGTTCGCAAACCGGCGTAACTTGGGCCGCCATAAAGCCGCCGCCTCATTAGATGATTTCTACGCTCCAATGGACCGCCCGTTTTCGACCATTCACAACACCTAAGAAGGACTCTCCCATGAAATTCGGCACCTGCAACGAATACTTCGAAGACTGGCCCATCGAGCAGGTCTTCGACTACACCGCTGAAATCGGCTACGACGGAGTGGAAATAGCGCCCTTCACCCTGGCCCCCTCGGTAGAAGATATCCCGGCTTCCCGACGGCGGGAAATCCGCCAGGCCGCCGCCCAGGCGGGCGTGGAGATCATCGGCCTGCACTGGCTGTTGATCAGTCCGGAAGGACTCTACATCAACCACGTCGACCAGGCCATCCGCGAGCAGACCCGCGACTATTTCAAGGCCTTGATCCGGTGTTGCGGCGATCTGGGGGGCGAAGTGATGATCATCGGCTCCCCTAAACAACGCAATGTGCAGGAAGGCTGGGACCATCAGGAGACCTGGAACCGCACCCGGGAGGTGTTCGAGGACTGCATCGGCCTGGCGCAAGAGTGCGGGGTCTACCTGTGCATCGAGCCCCTGAGCAAGGACCAGACCAACCTCATCACCACGGCCGCCGAGGCCGGCAAAATGGTGGCGCAGATTGACCACCCCAACTTCCAGACCATGGTGGATGTGTGCAGCGGCTCCACCGAAGAGCTGCCCGTGCCCCAGCTGCTGGAAGATTCGGCCCCGCATCTTTACCACGTGCACCTGAACGATGCCAACAAACGCGGGCCGGGGTTCGGGGAGACCGATTTCGTCGGCGTCCTGGAAAAGCTCGAGGAGTTGAACTACCAGCGCTATGTCTCGGTGGAGGTCTTCGATTTTGCCCCCGACCCGCGCACCATCGCAGCGGCGAGCCTGGCTTATTTGAGGGGTATAAAGGCGGCTAGTTAATTTTCGCTCAGCCGTTCGGGGTCCCCGTCTCCTTCATTGGATTTCACGACAGGGTCGGATCGGCTTGAGCAAGGGCCTCCAGACCACCCAGACCTTCCGGAAGGGGGTAGCCCAGAGCGCGCAGGGTGCCATAGTCGGCGGCCAGGCTGCGGCTCATTTCCTCTGCCAGCCGCAGCAAAATCTTGCACCCCAGAACCGGGTTGGTAGCCAGGATTTCCATTTCTTCCTGGGTGCTCTCCTCGAGAAACAGATTGGTCCACTCGGGATCGGTGACTTTATTTGGATTCTCTTTACTCATGCGGCAGCCTTTGCAACTCGTCGCCAAGTGTACTAATATACCTCGCCCTTGGCAAATCCTTTTTCTATTGACAGAACGGCGTTTTTGCCGAATCTTTCAACCTTTGCAGTCCGTCCCTCAACCCTTAAGGAGGATCTCATGCCAGGCTACATCCTCAACCACATCCATCACGAGACCAAAGATGTCGAACAGGCGGTGAACTTTTACAAAGATTTCTTCGGCGCCACCGCCGATGAGCCCTTTGAACGCGGTGGCGCCAACTGGGTTTTCGTCCACCTCGGCGACGTCCAGATCACCGTCACCGACCGCGAATTTTCCGACATGGAACTGGGCCGCTATCAGGGTTATGACCACATCGCCCTGAGCACCGACGATTTCGACGCCACCCTCGCCGACATCGAAGGCAAGGGGATCGATATCTGGTTCGGTCCGCTCCAGCTCGACGATGGGCAGCGCCTTGTCTTTATCAACGGTCCGGACAATATCAAGATCGAGTTGATGGAGAAGATGTAGGTGGCATCCAAGTCCGCCCCTTCGGCCTGAAGGACACGGCTGGGCAAACCCGAGACCATAGCCGCGTTTTGTCAGGCCGTAGAGTCCTTCTTGAAATGCCATGTGCTCTTTTCCCGGATGATAAAAGGAGAGCCCTCGTGCCCTACGAAACCGTCATTGGCATGGAAGTCCACGTGGAGCTGCAGACCGCCTCCAAAATGTTCTGCTCCTGTTCCGCCGACCACTTCCTGGCCCCCCCCAACCAGCACGTGTGTCCGGTCTGCACCTCGCAACCCGGCTCCCTGCCCGTCATCAACCAGCGCGCCGTCGAACTGACCGTGATGACCGGCATGGCCCTCAACTGCCAGATTCAGCCGCACAATGTCTTCGCCCGCAAAAACTACACCTACCCGGACCTGCCCAAGGGCTACCAGATCTCCCAGTACGAATTGCCCCTGTGCGCCGATGGGTGGGTCCAGATCGACACCGAACAGGGACCTAAAAAAATCGGCATCGTCCGGGTCCACCTCGAAGAGGACACCGGCAAACTGGTGCACCAGGGCGCCGCCAGCCTAGTGGATCTCAATCGCGCCGGCGTGCCTTTAATGGAAATCGTTTCGGACTCTGCACTTCGTTCGGCGACAGAGGCCGACGCCTACCTGGTCAAGATCCGCCAGTTGGTACGCTACTTGGAGGCCTCGAGCGGCGATATGGAAAAAGGCGCCATGCGCTGCGAGGCCAATATTTCGGTGCGCCCGGAGGGTTCCACGGAGCTGGGCACCAAGGTCGAGGTCAAGAATCTGAATTCCTTCCGCTCGGTGCGCAACGCCATCGCCTACGAGGTCGGCCGCCAGAGCCAGCTCCTCGAAGACGGCGACCAAGTGCGCCAGGTCACCATGGGCTGGACCGAAGAGGCCGGCATCACCCAGGAACAACGCAGCAAGGAAACCTCCGAGGACTACCGCTACTTTCCCGAGCCGGACCTGCTCGACGTGGACCTCTCCGCCGAGTGGATCGCCCGGGTCCGGGATCGGTTGCCGGAACTGCCCGACGCCAAAAGCGCGCGCTTTGCCGCCGAGTACCGCCTCAACCATCGGGACATCGACCTGCTAGTCGAGGACCGCAGCGTCGCCGACTACTTTGAACGCGCCACCCGCCAGGACGGGGCCGATCCCAAGTTTTTGAGCAACTGGGTAACCGGCCAGATCTTCCGGCGGCTCAAAGAAGGAGAGGCGGCTATAGAGGAAATCAAGGTCGAGCCCGAGGCCCTGGTGGAATTGATCGCCCTGGTCGATCAGGGCACCATCAATCAGAACGCGGCCAGGGAGGTCCTGGGGGTGCTGTGGGAGGAGGGTGGCTCGCCCGCAAAAATCGTCGAGGAGCGTGGTCTGGTACAGATATCGGACACCTCGGCCCTGGATGCGATGGTGTCCGCCATCATCGAGGAAAACCCCGATGCGGTCAAAAAAATCAAAAGTGGTAACGACAAGCCCATCAAATTCCTGATGGGCCAACTCATGAAGGCCACCCGCGGCAAGGCCAACCCGCAGATGGCAGAGGAATTGATAAAAAAGCAGATCGACGGCTGAGGATTTTACCCAGAGCGTAGGGTAGGATACAGGTGGCGGTCGTGCCCTTTCCGACCTGGAGTTCGCGCCGGAATGAGGTTGGACGGATTGGATTTTTGTTTGACTCTCTGTGAAGGAAAAGCAACAGCAATCACCTGGAGTATATCATCCCATGAGCCCGGAGAAGGATTTCACCTCAAAGGTCCCGCAAAGCAGCTACGCAACCACACCGGCCGAGCAACTGGAACAGTTGAAAACGGATGGGCTGATGCAGCGCTTCGCCGCCTCGCGCCAGAAACTGTCCTCCGATCCTTACCGCCCTCTCTACCACTACGTCAACCCGGAGGGGAACTTGAACGATCCCAACGGGCTGTGTTACTGGCAGGGAAGCTATCACCTGTTTTACCAGGCCTACCCTCCGGAGGACACCCGGCAGCACTGGGGCCATGCCATAAGCGACGATCTGGTGCGCTGGCATGACCTGCCCCTGGCCATATATCCGGGCATCGAAAACAAGTGCTTCAGCGGCAGTACCCTGGCCGAGGAGGACCGCGTCATCGCCATGTACCATGGTACCAGCGCGGGCAATATGGTCGCCGTGGCCAGCGATCCCCTGCTGCTCAACTGGGAGAAGATCCCCGGCAACCCGGTCGTCCCCATGATGGAGGCGGATGAGAGCGGACGTCCTTACCGCGTCTACGACCCCTGTATCTGGAAGGAAGCGGACGGCTACTACAAACTGTCCGGGAGCTATCTGGACGGATCATTCTTTGGCGATTGCCGCATGGCGCAGCACCTGTTTTTCTCACAGGATCTACAGCGCTGGACCTACCTCGGCCCCTTTGTCGAGGGCGATATCTTCACCGGGCCGGGCGAGGACGGCGCCGTGCCCTACTTCTGGCCGCTGGGCGACAAACACATCCTGATCTTCGCCAGTCACCAGCGCGGCTCGCAGTACCTGCTCGGCGATTACGACAAGATAAACCACAGGTTCAGGCCCTTTGCCCATGGCCGCTTCAATTTTGGGGCCATTTTTCCCGGAGGCGTTCACGCCCCGTCGGCCACACCCGACGGGAGCGGCGGCGTGTACGTCATTCACAACATCAACGAGGGCAAGCCCACGCAGGGATGGAACCACCTCATGTCCCTGGTGCGCCGGCTGAGACTGGACGAGGATAACACCCTGAGTATCGAACCCGTCGCGGCCATGGCATCGCTTCGCGCTCAACACCAACATATCGACGAGACCGCCTTGTCTGCCAATAGGGACATCGTGCTCGAGAGCATCGCGGGAAACGCCATGGAATTCGCCCTTGAGATCGATCCACAGGACGCCCGCGAAATCAGCCTGGATGTATTGCGTTCTCCGGATGCTGAGGAGCGCACTACCATCCGCTTCCTCAAGCAAGCCTACCTGTCGCACAACAGGGACGGACAGCGCTACAAGCAGGACGCCTTGGTGCTCGATGCAACGCGTGCATCCCTGCGGCCCGACGTGCTCGCCCGCCCCCCGGAGATCGCACCCTTCGAACTCAAAGAGGGCGAAAACCTCAAACTGAGGATCTTCGTGGACCAAAGCGTGGTCGAGGTCTTTGCCAACGGCAGGCAGTGCCTCGCCCTGCGGGTATACCCCGAGCGCAACGACAGCCAGGGCTTATCCATCCGCTCTCAGGGGCGCGATGCGCTATTGCGCTCCCTTGACGCGTGGCAGATGAAAAGCATATGGACCCAGGAAAACAGTCGGTGAATGACTTGCCGCACGCAGCAACGTCGTGCAACCTGGGTGCTCAGGTCCGTTCGGGCAGAGGCGTCTTCTGGCATTCGCGAATGAAGTCCTCGGTTTCGATCTCGTAGGTGAGGAAGGGATCGTCCAGGTTGAGGTATTTTTCATCTTCTACGGAGATGGAGTTCCAGTTGATCACATAGCGGGCTTTTTGTCCGGTCAGGGCGCGCATGACCTCGGAGCGCGCCCGGGCCCGGGTATCCTGCGGGGGCGTGACCACGGCGCGACTGACCTGCTCATCGTCCAGTATCCGCTTCACGAGACCGCGTTGGCGCAAATCAAAGTAGAGGCCCTTGGCCGGATTGAGGTTGTGGTACTCCAGATCCAGACTCTGAATCCATTTATCGTGCCAGTCCAGTCCCTCTTCGTTGATGAAGTTTTCCAGCAGCCACTTTTTGGCGACCCACTCGACGCGGTCGATCAGAGCCATTGGATCGTGCGCCAGCCCATCGAGGACAAAACGCCATTCATCCAGCACCCAATCGCCCTCCCGATCCTTGCCGCGCATATAGCGTTCGGCCAGTTCCAGGTACTGGCGCTGGATCTCGATAGCGGTGGTGTAATGTCCGTCCTCCAGCTGCACCTCCCATGCGTAACTCAAATCGCGGGAAATATCCCGGATCGCCTGCACCGCATCCAGCAGCCGGATCTCGGGGATGAGCCGCTCTTCTATCAACCCCAGGATCAGAGCCGTGGTTCCCACCTTGAGCGCCGTGACGTATTCGGACATATTCGAATCGCCCACCAGCAGATGCAACCGGCGGTAGAGGCCCCAATCGGCCAAGGGCTCGTCCCGGGTATTGATGATGGCGCGGCTGAACTGAATCCACTGGTAGATCTCGGTGACGATGTGATCGGCCCGCTGGGAAATTTGATAGGTGACGCCTTCGTCCTTGGAGTTACCGTATTCGAAAATGTCGGTGTGGCAGCCCACGCGGCCCGTGCCCGCGAAAATCTGCCGGGTGACGAAGAAGGGCAGGATGGCCGGCAGCAACACCTGTGAAAAGGGCACGTCCCGGCGCACCAGGTAGTTTTCGTGGCAGCCGAAGGTGGCACCAGTATAGTGGTCGATGTTGTTTTTGAAAAAGGTAGCGTTTTCCGCCAGCCCCAATTGCTCGAGGGCGCGTTGCAAGATCAATTCGCCGGCCCGGTCCGCGGCCACCAGATCGAACAGGCCCCGGCATTCGGGCGTGGCGTACTCCACGTGCCCCATGTCTATGTACACCCGTCCGCCGTTGAACAGAAAACCACCATTGCCCGGCGGTTCGTCCCTGCCCCGGTAGTGGATGTCGACAATCCCCAGTCTTTCCCGGTAAAATACGCAGTCCTTGGTTTTGAGCGATATAAAATCGGGGCTCAGAAACGGATCTGAGTCGGGAGGCAAGCAGCCGTATTCGGTTTCGATTCCCAAAATGCGGTTTTCCATTGATGCGGACCTGAGTTAAGCAGTCGAATACGCCGCCAGCACATCCTCGAGTACGGAAGGCTCCAGCAGCCGAAATTTGGTTTTGGTGAGCAGGGTGCGATCGAGCACGGCGGCCTCGATCCGCAGTCCCGGCAATTCCGCGGCGAGAAAATCGCACACCTCGCTCTCGTCGGGCTCCTGCCCTTCTTCGCCGTTGGCCGCCAGACGCCCCACGGCCCAGGCTCCGAGTGCCTGCTGCAAACCCTCTTGCAGCGACAACCCGGCCCCGTCCAGCGGTTCGAGCCTTTTCAGGATAGCGCTACTACCTTCGATGGTCCCGGCTACGGCAGCGGCGTGCCGGGCACTGGAAAACGAGCCATCCGCGTCAATCATGTAAAAAGTGTCCTGATCGGCGGGTGGATCCAGTTCGGCCATGAGTCCCCGGGCAGTATAGGGGGAGCGAAAAATTTCGTCAAAGACCGCTTTTATGAGAGGGCCTATCCCAAAACTCACCAGGCGCTGCAGAGAAATATCGCTGGCAGAAAAATTGAAGGCTTCGACGTGAGCGATATCGATGACCGCCTTGCGCAGTTTCTCTATATCCGCGGGGTGCCCTATGGCGGCAAAACCCACCTGGTTGTAGACCTCAAAGAGCTTGCGGGGCCCCGGCGTGCTGGTGAGCAGGAGGACGCCGTGCTCATAGGTCAGACCCACGACGGGCGTGGCATTCTGTAGCTGGTCTTCAAGGTACTCGCGGCGATTGCGGATCGCCTCTACCCAGCGATAAGGTTCCTCGAGCATACTGGACTTTCTATATCTGTAGTTGTGCCTGGTAGATCGCTTCCAGCTCCTGCTCGGGGACCGTAGCAATACCGGCAGCTGTGATGCGCATGACCCGGGGGAATATGCGAGCGCTGGTCTTGTAACCACCCGTGGCGGTGTCGAACTCCGCCGCGGTTTCCAGCATCTTCAGGATGAGGCCCAGCGAGGTTTCCGCATCCATCTCGGCCAGTGGTTGCCCACCCCAGCGATTCAGATAGTAGAGCGCGCCACGAATGGCCGGCGATCCCGAGCCAGTAGTGCAAAAATCGACCGACTCGAACTGCGCCCCCAGGACATCGTAGAAATGAATTTTGCCACTGGCCTCGGTACTGTCAAAGGTGGAAAAAATCGGCACCACCGCGCCGATGCCCTGCATGGCCATGGGCAGATTTTCGCGCAGCAGCCGCGACAGGATCCGCAGCTTGCCGTCCAGGCTCAAGACCTGCAGCTGGCTGCGGCGGTAGTGCTGAAATGAAATCTCCAGCAGGCGGGCGATCTCGTAGGCCATGGCCGGCGAGCCCGACAGGGCCAGCACCGAGTCGTCGTCGATGCACAGCACCTTGTCGGCCCGGTCGTAGACCATGACGTTGCCCATGGTGGCGCGCCGATCGCCGGCGATGAGCACCCCGTCCCGATAACTCACCGCCAGGATGGTCGTGCCCTCGGTGGCCTCAATAGCGCCTTCGCCCAGAGGCGTCGCCACCGGTGCAGGTGCCGGGGACAACTGCCGGTGCTGCTTGAGCAGATTGAGAAAATCGCCGCTCTCCATATCCTACTCGCCGGTGCGCTGGCGGTAACGCCGCGCCTGATTGGGATCCACCTTGCGCATCCGCCGCATGATATCGTCGGTGTTGGGCCGCTCGACCTTGGGACGCCGGGGCCCTTCGTCCTGGTCTCCGTCCCCACCTCCGTCCCCACCTCCGTCCAGCGGCCGCACCGGCCGTGGAGCGCGATCCCGCAGCTGCAGTGCATTCATGATCTACCTCCTATTTGGCAACGCCCGTTCCACTACACTATAGACAAATTAAAATTACATCTACCTGTTTTTCAATAAGTTATGCAATGTTCGATGCATCGAAGTCCGATCTGCGGTGCCCTACCTGGAAGGCGGCAATTTGCCGATCAGGGCTTCGATACTCTGGGCCTCGTCTAGAGCTTGATTATAATAATTAATCGTGTCGACGTCCACACAGGCCTTTAAATCGATGCTCTCCACCCGGCCGTTGAGTTCGATCTCGATGCTGTCCCAGTTCAGCGACTTTACCGAGGCACCGAACTTTTCCAGACACTTGCCGCGGAAGTAAGCCCGGGTTCCCTCAGGGGGCTGCACCACGGCCCGGAGTATACCCTCATCGCCGACCAGCCGCCGGGTCCGGCCCTGGTCTTCCAGCAACAAATAGAGCCCTTCCTCCGGGTCGATATTGTGGTATTCCAGATCCTGGCTCTGCAGCCAGGCCCGGTCGTCGGGGTTTTCCCAGTCCAGGTTTTCGTTCTCCGCAAAGGCATCCAGCAACCACTTCTTGGTCACCCAGTCGCACTGGCCGACCAGTTCGCCCGGGTCGCGTCCCAGCTTTTCCAGCACCGCGGCCCACTCCGCCAGCACCCAATCCACCTCCTCGTCGCGACCGGCGGCAAAGCTGGCGGCTTTGTCCAGATACATCTGCTGGATCTCGAGCGCCGAGCTTTGACCGCCATCCCGCAGGGGCACGGCCCACTCGCCCGCTGCGTCGCGCGAGATTTGCTTGACCGAACCCACCGGATCCGCCAGGGTCAATTGCGGCAATAGCCCCTCCTCCAGCAGGTCCAGAAACAGCAGGGTCGTACCGACCTTCAGGACGGTGATGTACTCCGACATATTGGCATCGCCGATGATCAGGTGCAGGCGGCGGTACCTGCCGGCTTCGGCGTGAGGTTCGTCCCGGGTATTGACCAGAGGACGCCGGTGCATGGTGTCGACGCTGGCAATGGTCTCGAAGAAATCCGCCCGCTGGGAAAGCTGGTACAGATCGGCTCTGGCCTTGCGGTCCTGCTCCACCCCCACCTTGCCGGCCCCGGCGAAGATTTGCCGCGTCACCAGGAAGGGCAGGAGGCCGTCGATCACCTGCTGGAAGGGCAACTCGCGACTGATCAGGTAGTTTTCGTGGCAACCGTAGCTGTGCCCTTCAAAGTCGGTGTTGTTCTTGTAAAGCCGCACCACGCCCTTGCCCCGGGTGGCGGTGCGCCGCTGGGCGCAGTTGTAGAGAATGCGCTCGCCGGCCCGGTCCTGCTCGAGCAAATCGAACAGACCATGGCATTCGGGCGTGGAGTACTCCGGGTGGGTGTGATCGTTGTAGAGGCGGGCGCCGTTGCTGATGAGCAGATCGCTCTTGAGTTCCGAGAGCGGAATCTTGCGCTGGCGATCCTTCTGGAGATGCAGGATTTCGTCCTTGTCGTTGCGCAGTTTGTCCACTTCAAAGCCGCGCATGTCCAGGCGCGGATTTTCCCGTCCGTAATCCCAACGCGCGATGAAGTCTTCATGCAAATAACAGCGGATGAGCTCCATGGACTCCACCACCACGTCCATGTCGTCCACTCCGTCCACCTGGATGCCGTACTCGGTTTCTAAGCCGAAAAGCCGCCTCATACTCCCTCTAGATGACACTCCCCGGGAGTTGTTCCACATTCTTTTCCTCACGGCGAACGGGCGCTACCCGCACCACGTTTTCAGGATCGTAATCCAACAGTTTAAGCCAGTCTTCGACGCTGTCCGTGGGCGGAAAGATTTCGTTTTCCTGGTATTCCGCCATAATCGCGTCGCGCAGGTCCACGGAGCTGATTCCGGTCTCGGGCTCCTCGCCAGCAATCGCCCGCTTGATGGCGGTTTCCTTGGCCCGCTGCACGACGGAATCGATGATGGCGCCGCTGACCAGATCGCCGTGGCACAGGACCTCCTGGCGCCCGCTGCGCAGAGATACTTCGAGAAACCTGGTGTCCTCGTTGCGGGCGAACAGGGTGCGGATGGCCTCTTCGATTAGCACCTCCCGGGCCGCCTCCGCGCCCCCATGGCGCTCGATTGCCCCTGGATCGAGAGGCAGTTCCGGAGTCAGGTAAATCTTCAGGATAGCGCGAGCCGCCTTCAGGTCTGGACGCACCACCTTGATTTTGCGGTTGATGCGCCCCGGTCGCAGAATGGCCGGGTCGATCAAATCGTGGCGATTGGAAGCCAGGATGAGGACCACGTCCTGCAAGGACTCTATCCCGTCCATCTCGGTGCAGAACATGGGCACTACGGTGTTGGAGATGTTGTGGGTGCGCGTGGAACGCCGCGTTCCCAGGATGGACTCGGCCTCGTCGATAAAGACAAAGGGTAGATAGCCCTCCTTGCGCTTTTCGCGCGCCTGGGCGAAAATCTCGCGCACCATGCGCTCGGTCTCCCCCAGCCACATATTGAGGATCTCGGGGCCCTTGATATGCATGAAGTACTCTTCCAGTTCCAGCCCTTCCTCCTGGCGCAAATGCTGCACCAGGTTGTAGGCCGTGGCCTTGCCGATGAGGGTTTTGCCGCACCCCGGCGGACCGTAGAGCAGGAATCCTTTGGGCGTCGAATACTGGAATTTCTCAAACAGATCGGGATGCAGCGCCGGCAGTTCAATGGTGTCCCTTATAGCTTGAATGGCCTGCTCCTGTCCGCCGATCCTGGACCAGGGCATGGGGGGGATTTCCTCGAGGAAGTACTCCTTGCTCTCCTTGGATTGCAGGCGTTCGAGGGCTACCTTGAAGGAGGGATCGACGCGGACCTCGTCGCCGACCTTGAGGTTGACGTCTTCGAGTTCGGCGGAACGTTCCAGAATCAGATCCTGAATGCCGTGTTCCCGACCGATGCGCAAGCGGCCCTGGTCGAGCAAATCAGAGATTTTGGCCACCGGTCCGGAGGGGCTGTAGCCCAGGTCGCCGACCACGGCGTAGGCCTCGTTGACCAGCACCCGGGAACCCACCTTGAGCCGCGCCATATCCACGCGCGGATCCACATTGGCGTAGTATTCCGAACCGCCGACGAAAATGGTGGCGATCCCTTCTTTGGGAGAGTTCAGAAAGACGCCGATGCGATTGGCCGGAGCCGTTACTTTTTCCAGCGCGGCCTCAAGTTCGACCAGGGTGCGTCGGGCTTCCTGAAAAGTGATCTCCTGTTCCATGAGCTGGCGCCGCAACCGATAGAGCAGGGGGCGAGAAGGATCTCTGTCCGGGGCCAGAGCCAGCAAGTGATCCACCAGCTTCAAGGCTTCCCCGTCGCCGTCCTCCTCATCCATCAGGGAATGTTCTTCGTAGGCGTCGTCCTCGTCGCCATCCGCGTCGAAATTTCTCTTTCTATTCATGAGGAAACATCCCGCTGCTGTGGTTTTGAGGCGGCTTCTCAATAAATGACATCGCCCAGACGTCCATAACGCACCCGTGCCGGCAGACTCCCGAGGAAACCACCCAACACCCTGGGAAGGGAGGCCAGCCCCGTGAAAGTGGGGGTGCGATACTCCGAGTCCCAGGACCAGTAGATGATCATGGCTTTGCCCTTGATCAAAGCCCGGGGCACGGGTCCGAGATCGAGATAGCGGCTGTCGTGGCTGTTGTCCCGGTTGTCTCCCAGCATAAAAAAGTGACCTTCTGGCACCCTGTAAGGTCCGAAATTATCGCGCAGGGTTCGGATCGCCGGGAAGGACTGAGGATCCATGTACTTCGCCCTAGGAGGATCCTCGAAACGCACGTCGTCGACATAGAGGACCTTGTCGACGATTTTTATCTCCTGTCCACCCACCGCAACGCAACGCTTGATCAGATCCCGATCCTCATCTTTGGGCGAACGGAAGATCACGATGTCGCCGGGCTGGGGATCGCGCAGGGCCGGCAGGCGAAACAGGGTTATATTGGTTCCGATGATATCGATCGGGGCCCCGTAGACGAACTTATTGGCCAGTAGATAATCCCCTACCAGCAGGGTGTCCTCCATGGAGCCGGATGGAATGTAAAACGCCTGAACCACTCCGGTGCGAATCAGCAGGGCCAATCCGACTGCGATCAGGATGGAGGAGACGTATTCTTTAACACCTGATTGTTTTGCCTGGCTGTCGTCGCTCATAAATCCTTTCCAAACGCACTAAGACGATGTTGATTAGACTCACGGAAAATAAGCCTCGATTGAGTATCAGTCCTTCACGGAATCGGCGGTCGGCCGTGCGGGGCTTGTGCCTCTGGTGTTTTATGAGGCCCAAGACGCTCTTGCCCCGCTCCCCCTTCCCGCTGCTACGCCGGCTCGCAAACCCCCACCGCCCTGCCGGCAACACCCCCTCCCGGCTAGTTACGGGTATTTCGTGAAGTACTGAGTATTATAATAAACTGACACTCGCTTGTAAATATCGCGGTCTTTATGGGTTTCTTTAACTGACGCTTCAGCAAGCAACGCCCGCGACTACCCCATGCTCTCCTTCAATTTTCGATTTTTTCGACCTCGACTATGGCCCCTGCCCGCCAGGAGCGGATGGCCGCTTCAATGATTTCCTGGACGGCCAGGCCATCGCCACCCGCCGCTTCTATCTCTTCGGCATCAGCCCCGGCACTCAGCTGCTCGATCCAGCGATCAATGCGGGAGTTGAAGGTATCCCCGAATCCTCCGAGGCCGCCCATGATGCTGTTGCGCACCACCGTCAGTTCGTCGGCGCGCCGCGGGAACAAGATCAGCTCTTCAAAACAGTTGTCCAGCACAAAGCGGCCTTCCGTGCCCATGACCTCACAGCGTTCCAGATTGTGGTGGGGCGCCGCGTCGTAGCTTCCGGTCAAATGCCCCACTACCCCATTCTCGAACTCCATGTTGATCTGCGCATTGGACCAGCAGACGCGACCTGGGGCGTGGTTCAAGAAGGCCTGAACCCGCCTTACATCGCCGCAGAAATAGCGCATGATATCAAGGGAGTGCGGGTGCAGGGCACGCAGGTGAAACCACTCCGAGGTTTCGTTGGGATTATCTATCCACATGGTCATGTTGATCAACAGCAAGTCACCCAACCGCCCCTCGTCGATCCAGGCCCGCGCCCTGGCCGCCGGCGGTACAAACCGGTGGTTCAGGTTGATGCCGAAACACACGCCCTGTTCGCGGGCTTTGCGCACCATTTCCCGGGCCTGCACAATATCGTTGGAAATGGGTTTTTCACACAGCACGTGCTTCCCGGCCTCGAAGGCGGCCATGGTGGGGGCGTAGTGATCCCCGCCGTTTTCAAAGCCTCCGGTGGCTACGCTGACTGCGTCCAACTCCTCGTTTCCGAGCATCTCTTCCAGGTCGTAATAGGCCCTGGCATCATACTTCGATGCGGCCTCATCGGCGCGTTCTCGTACCAAGTCGCACACCGCCACCAGAGCGGCTTTGGCGCTTGTGTGGTAGACTTCGGCATGGTTGTTGCCAATACCCCGCAGACCAATAACGGCTACTTTCAGCATGATTTCTTCTCTATCAGGTTTCGAGTTGTGCGGGCGGATCCACCCCCAGTTTGGTCGCCAGCTCGCCGATCTGCCCCCAGGCGCTCTCGTCCACGTACAGCCCGTCGCGGTTGCGTTGCTGGTAGATGCGATAGGAATTCTCGCCCGGCAATACCACCTCGTCGAACCCCGCCGCCGGTGGGCTCGATTTGACCCAGTCGATAAAGTGATCGGTCTGTTCCCAGAAATCCTCCAGGGGAACAAACGCCGCGATATCGAGCACGCCGATAAACAAGGCGTTACCTATCCCCGAGGAATCCTTCCCGCTACACCCCGCCCCCGAGAGCGCCCCGGCCAGGATGTCGACCACTACGCTCATTCCAGTTCCCTTGTGCCCGCTCCGCGGAAAACCCAGAGGCAGGATAGCCCCCGGAGGCGGTCCGTAAAATGCTTCGACATCCTCTGCCGGATTACCCTGGGCGTCAATGATGAGCCCTGGAGGCATGGATTCTCCGCGGTTCTGGTACGCCCGCATAGCCCCTCCCGACGACATACTGGTGGTCATATCCAGCAGGATGGGCCAGGCGCGCGTCGTGGGAATGGCGATACACAGAGGGTTGGTGGGCAAACGCCTCGCCGTGCCCCCGAATGGAGCCACAGCCAAATCGCTGCCATGGCCATTGGCCGCGATCATGGCGATCAGGTTTTGGCGGGCCGCCAGGGAGGCAAAATGCCCCAGTCGGGCAATGTGACTGCACTCTTGCACGGTCACCACGCCGAAGCCGGCGGCGCGCGCCTTGTCCATGGCCAGTTCGACCGCCGCCACCGCTGTGACCTGTCCGAAATTGCGCCCACCGCTCACCTGTGCCATAAAGGGCGTCTCCTCCGCAATCTTCAGCCGGGCATGGGGATTCACCACCCCTTTGCGCACCGCCTCGACGTACTGAGGAAAGCGCAGGACGCTGTGGCTGTCGTGACCCAGCAGCCCGGATTCGACCAGATGGTTGGCAACCACTTCGGCCACCGGGGCCGGCACATCCACCGCCGCGAACAGATCCACACCCAATCTTTTCAAATCATCAGGGCGAAAAAATGGCATGTAGTCTACCTATAGTGAAAGGTCTGAATGCACGAGCAGCAGGGCATTGCCCACAGGGCGCTCCCCGGTGGGGTCCGAGGGACGGTTGACCACCCGCCGGTCTACTACCATGGTGGTGGATCCGCCCCCATCCATGTTGAGGGCCTGATGGGCATTGGCCCGGGCCACGGTGAAATTGTCGAGCTTGTACGCCATGAAATCCGCCAGTTCCTCCAAACGCATGCCCACACTATAACCCGGCTGGCCACCGTCTACCGTGACCAGAAAGAGGGTTTGCTGGTTCAGGGTGTAGCCGATGGCGGTACGGGAACTGCGATCCATGGCAAAACCGTAATCGAGGTGTTCCTGTTCGTACTCGATCGAGATGCCCCCATCGCGGATGATCCGGGGCCCGCCTCCTATTGCTTCCTGGAGGTTCCGAGTGGCGGACGGCAAGCCCAGGAACAACTGCATGGTATCCCCCGGAGCAATCTTCTCCGCCAAGAGATGGTCTGCCCCCACAGCCACCAACCACTGATCCGGGTCGAGTCGCAAAGGCCAGCCCCGGCGACGTACCTGCAGCACCCGGGTGGCGATCGTATCGTTTATAACCAGACGCTCCCCCAGGCCCTGCAGTTGAAAGCCAAACTCGGCGTGCACCGAATCCTTCCAGTTCTGGGCCAGGTGGTTGTAAAGGATTGGTCCGAGGACAATCGACTTCCGATTGAGTCCCGCAATAGACAACACCTGACCAGAAGCGCTAATCAATCCCGCCTGGAAGCGGAAGACGGCGATCAGTGGCCGGCCTTCCGCGGTGATGGCAAAGGCCGAACGCGCGTGCGGTTCCTGCAACAGAACCCCGTTGCGGACCTGGAGTCCAAGGGGCCTACCTGAGGCGTAGAAAAAATCTCCGTTGATCGCAGCGATGGCCTCCGCGGCCAGGTTGCTCGTCTTCTCACCTTGCAGATCTGGATCGGATTTGGCCGTGCGCAGGCGGATGCCGGCTTTCCAGGCCGTGGGCAGGTCTATTTCTATAATGTGGATCGACCAGGGCCCCTTGAGGAGGTAGACCTCGTGGTGGACAACCCCCGCGGCCAGGTTTTCCGATGTTATTGTCGACGAGGTCGGCTGGCAGGAGATCCACCACCCGACCCCCAGGGACAAACCGATCCCTGGCAGCCAATGATGAGGTCCGATTAATCTGCGCAAAAGGACAAAAAAGAGCGATCTTCCAGCGGGCATGGCGGGTTTGTTTTAGCCATTAATTGGCAGAAAAAATTACAATGTAGACAACCACCTGATAGGTGTCAAGCACTGCGCTCCTTCTCCTGGACTTATCTTTCGGCAGGTGAACCGGCCAGGCGAATTGTCTATATTTATCGCAAATATACGAACCTCTCCGCACGACTGCCGTGGATTTCACCAAGAAAGGAAAAATACATGATCGCCCAAGAACACCTCCTCGACGACCAGGCCATGAGCCATTTCATAACCAACGGCTACATCCAGCTCCAGGCCGATCTTCCCGCCGTTTTCCACCGGGAAATCTACCAGCACCTCGAGACACTCCTTGCGGAAGAGGCCAACCCGGGCAACAACATCTTGCCCCGGATTCCCGCCATCCAGCAGATTTTCGAGAACCCGACTATTTGTGGTGCCTTGACCAGTATACTGGGAGCAGGTTATATCATGCACCCGCACCGCTACTGCCACCTCAGGACTCCGGGGAACGAGCCCCAGGACTGGCACAAAGACGATTATGTATTCGACCACAACGTGCGCCACCACCGCTTCCGCTGGGTCATGGCCTTCTACTATCCCCAGGACGTGACCGTAGATATGGGGCCGACCGGGCTCCTGCCCGGCAGACAATTTTACAATCATGTCTCCGCAATCGACCCGGAACAAACCACCGAACCAGCCCTATCTCTTTGCGGCAAGGCCGGCACCGTGACCCTTGTCAATTTCGACACCTGGCACCGGGGCATGGCCAATATCAGCGACAAAAAGCGCTATATGTTGAAGTTTCAGTTTCTCCGTATGCAGGACCCCCGGGAGCCTTGCTGGAACCATGAAAACCCCCGGCTTCAAGCCCTCCCCGCCGCTGCAAACCCGGCCTTGCCCAAAGCGGTGTGGAACTGGCTTTGCGGAGACGCGGCCTCCTCTGCGCCACATGGAGGTACAACCGGCGAGCTCCCTCCATCCGGGAACGGATCCACAACACAACTTGCAGCGACCCTGGGCCACGCCGCGGAGGATCTGCGCCTGGATGCGGCTTATGCCCTCGGCACCAGGGGAGAAGCAGCAGTGCCGGCCTTGATCGAAGCACTGCGCCAGGAAAGCGCAGCCATGGCAGAGCAAAACCTGGAAAAGACCCCGGCGAACGTCCAAGGCGGCAATCCGGCCGACCTCTACTCTGCCCACGCCCTGACCGCGGTTGGCGGCCCGGCCGTGCCGGACCTGATCAAAGCCTTGGGCGACGAAAGCGGTTGGGTCCGGGCAACGGCTGCTGATATCCTGGGCAATATCGGCCCGGACGCCGGCGAAGCAGGTCCGGCCCTGGCGCACGCCTTGGGGGACGACGATGCCTGGGTCCGCCGCAACACCGCCGAGGCACTGGGGTACCTGGGATCGGGGGCGGCACAAGCGGCGCCGGCCCTGCAAGAGGCCCTGCAGGACCCGGGCGAGTGGGTGCGGCTCAACTCCGCCCTGGCCCTGGCCCGGATAGGTCCGCCTGCAAGCCGGGCCGTCCCCGCCTTGCTGCGAACCCTGGACGACCAGAACAGGTACACCCGCTTCTTCGCGGCCACAGCCTTGCAAAAAATAGCCACCCCCGAAGCACAGCGCGCTGTGCTGGATTTCCTTTCCACCTCCCGCTGGTGTCCCCTGACCACAAAAGACAGCCCGTATTGAAAAATCCCGAATCTACTCATGGACCTATTTGACCCTGGCGCCGTTTTTGTTTATTCCTCATAAACCTGGTTGAAAGGATCTGAAGCATGGCAAAATCAACCTATCGCGCCGGCATCATCGGCCTGGGCTTTATCGGCGGTGCCGACCAGGTTTCCGGCGACGCCCTGGGCCAGTTGGTCAGCGATCTGGATGGCACCCACCTCGAAGCCCTGTCCAACCACCCCCGCGTCGCCCTGGTGGCCGGCAGCAGCCGCGATGAGGGTCGCCGCCAGCGCTTTACTGGGCGCACCGGGCTGCCGGCCTACGCCGACTGGCAGGAACTTATCGAAAAAGGAAACCTCGACATCGTCAGCGTCGCGACCTACGCGCCGGTGCACGCGGAGATCACCGTGGCCTGTGCCCAGGCCGGCATCCGCGCGATTTATTGCGAAAAGCCGATCGCGACCCGGCTGGCGGACGCCGAGCGCATGGTGGCGGCTTGCGACCAGGCCGGTGCTCTGCTGGTCATCAACCACAACCGCCGCTTTCAACTCAACCAGCGCCGCCTGCGCGACCGGATCGCCGCGGGCGACCTGGGCGAGTTGACCTCGGCGGCGGTGCAGTGGAGTTCGGGGCGCCTGGGCAATGTCGGCACTCACATGTTCGACGCTCTGTGCATGATCACCGGCCGGGAAATCCGCGCTGTCTCGGCCACCCTGGACCTGGCCGGCAAGCCCGACTGCCGCGGCCCCGAGTTCAGCGATCCGGGCGGCTGGGGCGTGCTGCGGCTGGACGGCGGACTCATGGCCACGGTGGATGCCATGGATTATGGCAGGGTGCCGGGGAGCACGGTTGTCAACGGCACCAGTGGTCGCGCCACCATCGACGGCGACGTAGTAACGCTCGAATACTGGGACGGCACCCAGGACCACTGGCCCGACCAGAGCCACCAAGGTACCGGCATGGACCGGGCCGTGGCGGAAATCGTCGACGAGCTCGACGACAAGACCCCGTTTCCCTACCCGGGCGTGGAGGGCCTCCGCACCCTGGAGGTCATCGTCGCCTTCCACGCCTCCCACGCCCGCAACGCGGCGTGGACCGAGTTGCCGCTTACAGGGGCCGACCGCGCTATCGAAGTAAACAGCGGTTGATTATCTGTCCAGGGAGATCCCCATGCCCAACACCGACCCGAGACTTTTTGCCAGCGAAGGCTACTGCTTTTTCCCCCAGGTCTTGAACCTGGAGGAAACCCAGACGATGCGCCAACAACTGGAAGAGGCGACCAGAGCGGGAAAACTGGATCGGTCCGACTATTTCGGCGAACCCCATACCAAGGATCCGTTCTGGCTGGATTTGTGCCGCCACCCGGGCTTGCTCGACGCGGTTGAATCGGTTCTGGGCCCCAACCTGATCCTGGTCTACTCGAGCATGTTCATCAAGCCGGCCGACAACCACGAACTCAGGGTGGGCTGGCACCAGGACAACACTTACTGGGCCAGCGTACACGGCACCGACGTGGTTACCTTGTGGCTGGCCATTGACGATGCCGACGCCGAAAATTCCGCCATGCAGGTAATCCCCGGCTCGCATCGCGGCTACCAAGAACGAGCCACTGTGCCCAGCGGCGAAAACGAAATGCTGCGCAATAAAATCCAGGTCCTACCCGAGGTGGAAGCCACCGCCGTAACCCTGGAAATGAAAGCGGGCAGCCTGTCGATCCACGATTCGTTCCTCCTGCACGGCAGCGGCCGCAATCGCAGCGGCCGGCGACGGGCCGGCTACACCATCCGCTACTGCAGCACCGATACGGCCTGGGTGGCCCCGGACCGGCACCCCATCCCGGTCTTTCTGGTGCGCGGCGAGTGGGGTCCCCGCGGCCAGGGCTACACTGATTTGCGGCCGGGCATGCCCTGCCCCGAGCTTTGATATGGGCAACGACCCGAGCACTACTTATCCACCCTACAAAGGAGATTTCCATGAAATATCGCTATGCCGAAATGATCTGGTACGAATGCAAGGAAGCCGCCGAACAGGGCCGGGTCGCCGTGCTCCCGGTCGCCACCTACGAGGACCACGGCCCGCACCTGCCCATCGACACCGATGTGGTCTTGTGCAACGGCATCTGCGAGCACGCCGTCTCGCGCATCCCCTCCGAGGCGGTCCTGGCGCCGCCGGTTTCGCACGGGTACAGTCCCCACCACATGGACTTTCACGGCACCCTCACCATCGCCTGGGACACCTTCATCAGGTACGTCAAAGACGTGTGTTGCAGCCTTGCCCACCACGGCTTCGAGCGCATCCTCATCGTCAACGGCCACGGCAGCAACACCTCGCCTTTGGACCTGGCCGCGCGCCTCTCCAACATCGAATACGAAGGCCAGATCCTCTGCGCCTCGGTCAACCACTGGGGGCTGCGCAAAGCCAGAGAGGTCGGCAAAGCCGTAAGAGATTCCGACTACGGCGGCACCTCGCACGCCGGCGAGTACGAGACCTCCCTCTACCTGGCCCTCAAACCCGACCTGGTGGACATGAGCAAGGCGGTCGACGAACGCTCGCCGCTGCCGCCCAGTTTCAAGACCGACCTGCTCGCCGGCGGCCACCCCGAAGGCTCGGATGCCCGCCTGATCCCCTATTGGAGTTCGCAAACCGCCAGCGGCGTAATGGGCGACGCCACCAAAGCCAGCAAGGAAAAGGGCGAAAAATTCCTGGAAGCCGCCACCGAGGGCCTCCTCGAACTGGTCAGGGAACTGAGGGGCACCCCGGTCCCGCCCCGCCGCGACCAGCATTAGCGCTGTCTGGAAGGCAATTTGGCCGGAGGATCTGGCCGAGTTCAGGAATCTTCGCCAAGCGCTTCCAGGTCGGCCAGGTCCTTTTTCCTGCCGGTGGCTCGCTTGTTTTTTACGAACTGAGGCCGGCCTATATAATGCACGGGAATGTCGCCGTATGTACCTGCGATCCTGCCGGAGAGGACTTCATCCCAGGAAACTCCGGTGATGGAGGTTACGATATCCACCCGCACTGGCGGGTAACCCAGTTGTATGACCTTGTCCGGATCCGAGAAGTCCTCTGTTTTAAGCTCCAGCGATCCAAAACCAAAATTATCCAGGGAATCCAGAATGTGCTGTGCGTTCTCTGGATCCGGTCTCACAAGTATATCGATGTCACCAGTGTAGCGCGGCGCTCCATGGAAGGCCAGAGCATAGCCGCCCACGATGGCGTACGCTACCTCATGCTCGTTGAATAACGCGAGCAGATCTTTGAAGTCTTGCTGAACCTCCATGGTGCTGCTTTCTCAGATAATCGACCGCGGCAACCCGTTCTTCCGGTGATTGGCG
This sequence comes from Candidatus Latescibacterota bacterium, assembly GCA_965219385.1. GTDB lineage: Bacteria > Latescibacterota > UBA2968 > UBA8231 > UBA8231 > CBDCNM01. The sequence continues at coordinate 2,471,632 of CBDCNM010000002.1, forward strand.
CAGCCAGCATTTTAAATCTTCCTCGGTCTGGGAAAATGTCCCCAGGTCGCGTTTTTTGACAACCTTTCGAATCATGAGACCAAAACCGCCTGTTGGCCTGTTGGTTTGCTGCGTTCTAATGTACTGGATGGATCAGACCCCGGCCAGTCTTTTCTCCGACCAAGACGGCATTCATCTGAGCGAGAAAAAACAGCCTTGAATATTGACTGAAAAGATAGTTTTTTCCAGCGCCTTTTTTTGAGGTGGGGTGAGCCGGTCTTGGTTTTTGGTCAGCCTCTGGCGTAATCCCCCGATGAGGTAGCCGACTTTACCCTCCAGGAGGGCAGCTTTTCTTCGATCCACTTGATTCGTTCAGGTCCTTTTGCGCCCTAGCGCGCTGTGCCCACATCCCACAGGTATGCACTGGCATGGATAATATCCAGGATCAGCGCGTCGAGTCGATCCTCCATGCCGTGGACTTTCAGGGCTTTGAGCAACCGATCCTCCAGACAGCAGCCCGATCAATAGTTTTTGGCCTTGGCAATCTCGCTTCCGGACGTGCTCAAGCATAGGGTCGAAGGCGGCTTTTTGGCCGCGTTCACTTTTCAGGATACGAACACCCTTACAATCGGCGCTTAGGGCGATATGACTGCCTTCTTCTTGTGGGGGAGGCGCTTCAACCTGCTCATAGAAAGGGCTCGACATACTCGGCCATGGGTAGGCCCTGGCGCTGAGGCAGGTCCGGGAAGAAGGAAAAATCGAAGCTCTCGTTGAACCGGTTGACTGCGTTGCGAAAATCTTGTTCTGCGCTGGAAGCTTGCAGCCACTTCAAAAAGTAAGTAGGAGTATTTAGGTGCTGGCAGATTCAGCTGCGCATCAATAGGATATAGCCAGCCACCGGCAGGATGGGCATACGCCGCACGAGCGATCGTGATCGGTCCAAAGCTGGACCCATAGGGACAAGCCAGCGTCTCCTTATACGCCATGGGCCCTCCGTTTTCTGAAAGCGGGGGATGGCCCTTTTCATAGCCTGTGCCAGATAGCGCAACGAAGGCCTCCAAAAAACCGCGACCCAATCGCCGCATGCGGCGAAACAGATGCTGCTCGACCACGTGGAGTTCTTCTTGCCCAATCGCCCCTTCAACATACGCCTTGATTTCACAAACGGTCTCGTCCAGGCTTTCAAACAGGGCTTCTTTTTCGTACATTGTGCTCACGGTAGGACTCCTTTTTTGAGGTAAACATGAGAGGGTCGTCTCAATGTTTGCCAATATAGGAGTCCTACCGCTTAATGCAAATCCTACATCTACCGTTTTTACAAGCAGTTGTTACCCTCGGAGTTTCCTACACACTCAAATGAATTACCTGATCGAACCAGAGAAAAAACTACCCCTGGTGCACGATGTAGATGTGGCCGTAGCCGGCGGTGGTGCCGCCGGTTTTGCCGCCGCCGTGGCCGCTGCCCGCGGTGGTGCCCGCGTCGTTCTCATCGAAAAGTTCGGCACCCTGGGCGGCTGCATGAGCACGGGCGGCTGGAATGCCGGCGCCCTTTATCTGGCCGCTTTTGATCCCGAAAAATTCCCGGTCGAAAAATCCCAGGGTTACCTGAGATCCCAGGAGGAGGTTCCCTGGGACTACGTGCGCACCCGGGGCATTGCCGGGGAGTGGATGGCCCGGCTCATCGACCTCGACCAAGTCTTTGGCCCCAACCGCAATCTGGCGGACCGGGCCATGCGGGTCGGCTCACTCTGCGCCGACATGGTCGCAGAGGCCGGAGTGGAGTTGATGTTGGATACCTACGTGGCCGGCCCCATCCTAAAAGACGAGTACATCGCGTGCGGCCTGTACGTCGAGAACGTCTCGGGGCGCCAGGCCGTGCGCGCCCGAATCGTCATTGATGCCACCGCCAATGCCGCTGTGGCCGAACGCACCGGTGCCCCGCTGATGGGGTGCAACTGGCAGCCCAGCATGAATATCACCTTTGGCATCGGCGATGTTGACGGGCACAAATTCGCCGAATTTGTCGCCAGTCGCCCGCAGGTGCCCCCTGAGTTCAACCAGTGGATCGACGAAGTCCTGATCCCAGATGTGGGCTACGCCAGCAGCCGCCTCGGGGCCCACATCAACCGCCTGCGTCCCGTAGCTGACCTGGTGCGCCGCGCCTGGGAAGAGGACGGCTACCAAGCCGTGGGTTGGATCGGCGACGTGGCCCGAATCGCGGCGGTATTTCCCTGGAACAGCAAGGGACCGTTCAACAACATGCAGTGGGAACGGGCCGATATCGACGGCAAACTCGATACCCTCGACGCCGAGCATATCACCATGCTCGAGCGCGACGCCCGCAGCTACATGATCGAGACCGTCAAGTTTTACCGCCGCTACCTGCCCGGATTCGAAAACGCCTACCTGCTCTACCTGTCCCCCTACATCGGCACCCGCGGGGGCCGTGCCATCGAAAGCGAGTACGTGGTCACCGAAGAGGATTTCGCCCAGGCCCGTCGCTTTGACGATGTGATCTACCAGTGGCGCGATGAGCGCTACCCCACCAGAGAATTCGTGGACATCCCCTACCGCCTGCTCCTGCCCCGGAGGGTGGAGAACCTGCTGGCCGCCGGCGTGGCCGCCCACCGCAAGCCCCCCAATATCCGGGGCCGCGAAAGCGTCATGATGATGGGGCAGGCCGCCGGCACGGCCGCGGCCCTGTGCGCCCGGCAGAACCTCTACCCGCGCCAGCTCGACGTCCGCCAGTTGCAACAGGCCCTGGTGGATGCCGGGATAAACCTGGGTCCCAAAGAACGGGTCGATACCCTTCTGAATAGCAAAGGAGAACAGTGAAATGTCCGACTGCGCCATCGGCAACACCGTCATGGTCCACAAAGACGACTTCGCCTACATCTCGCACCCCTCCATCACCGTTCTGGACAACGGCGAATGGATCGCCGCCTTCAACCACTCCCGCCGCCGCGATCCCAGGATGCACCCCCCGGGCGATCCCCTTTTCCGTACCCTCCTCGCGCGTAGCGCGGACCAGGGGGTTACCTGGGAAACCCCCTGCTTTGCCCCCGACTTCGACTGGTCCGGCACGGAGTGTCCGGGCATTGCCCGGTTGCGCAACGGCATTGTGGTACTCACCCAGTTCCGCTTTGGCTGGTATCCTATGGCCCTGGCCCAAAAACGGCGCGCAGCCGGCGAAAACATCACCATCTGCCTGCCCGGCAAGGGCTGGACCGAGGACTTCACCGATGCCGACTGGTCCCGCTCTCTCCACACTTGGGCGCGCGGTTACCACGGGCTCTACGTCCACCTGAGCGACGACGGAGGGCACTCTTTCGATTCTACCATAAAAATAGGCACCGGCCCCTACCGCGACGGCTACACCCGCACCGGCGTGATCGAACAGGCAGACGGCCGCCTGGCCTACGCCGTCACCGAGCACCACCCGCCGACCAGCCAGAACACCTACATCCTCTTCTCCTCCACCGGGGGCCGCACCTGGGAGGCCCCCGTGTCCGTGTGCGCGGTCCCGGATGGCATTTTCGGCGAACCCGATATCGCCGAAGTCGCCCCCGGCGAACTCTTCTGCATACTGCGGGAAAGCATGCACAGCGGCTACCTCCACAGCTGTCGCTCGCTCGACAACGGGCAGACCTGGAGCCCGCCCGAGCAAACCCCGCTCTACGGCTGCCCCGGCCAGCTCCTCGTCCTGGCGGACGGCCGCCTTCTGTGCACCTACGGACGGCGCCGGGCCCCCTTCGGCATTCGCGCCTGCCTCTCCGAGGACCGGGGCCGCACCTGGGAGATCGATCGGGAAATCATCCTCCGCGACGATATGCCCAACGGGGACCTGGGCTATCCGACCACCATCGAGTACCAGCCCGGCCGCCTCTTCTGCTGTTACTACGGCCAGGAAAGCGACGGCATCACCTGTGTCCAGGGTACCTACTTAACCTTGCAACCGTAAACCCTATGTCGACCTTACCAGAGCCCGTGCACCCCCCATCCGAATTCGACCTAGACGCTGGTCTGCGCCGGCTGGACTACCAGGCCTTTCGCCTCGGGCAGCGCGAGGCCATCCGAATCCTGCTCGAAGTGGGCCGCCTCTTGCTGGTCGCCCCGACCGGTGGCGGCAAGAGCCTGACCTACCAGGTTCCCGCCGAGCTGCTCGCGGTCCCGGCCCGCACTTGAAAAGGAGGAAGACCTTGAACGACGCGCACAAACTCTACCAGGAAGCCATTGTCATAGACGGCCTGAACGTGAGCAACTGGGACAGCCCGGCGGTGTACCAGAGCCTGAGCGCCGGCGGCGTCACCGCCCTCAACGCCACCAATGCCACCTGGGAGAACTACCAGGAAACCCTGGCCAATATACAGGCCTGGCTCTACCGTTTCGAGGAGCGCGGAGATACTCTGACGAAAATAGAGACTGTGCAGGACATCCTGCAGGCCAAGGAGGACGGCAAGGTGGGGATCATCCTGGGCTTCCAGAACGCCACCCCCATAGAAAACGACCTGGGGCACCTGGCCGTCTTCCACGCCCTGGGGGTGCGCATCATCCAGCTTACCTTCCACGAGCGCAATCTGCTGGGGGATGGGTGCTGGGAACGCGCCAACGCCGGCCTGAGCAACTTCGGCCGCGACGCGGTGCGCGAGATGAACCGTCTGGGCATCCTGATCGATCTGTCCCACGTGGGCGAGCGTTCCACTCTGGAGGCCATAGAACACTCGGAAAAACCCGTGGCCGTCACCCACGCCAACTGCCGTTCCTACCACGATAATCCGCGCAACAAGACCGACGAGGCCGTGAAGCTGCTGGCGCAAAGAGGCGGCGTGGTCGGCGCCACGGCCATCGGCTCTTTCCTGCGCACCCAGTTCGACTCCAAACTGGAGGACTATATCGACGCCATAGACGATATGGTGGAGCGGATCGGCATCGAACACGTGGCCTTCGGCACCGACTTCACCCAGGACCAACCCACATCCTTCTGGCGTTACATCGGCTCGCAGCAGGGCACCAAGTACCCGTCTACCTTTGCCAGGCAGGACATACGCTACGACCTGATCACCCTCTATCCCAAAGATCTCGAAACCCCCGACAAGTTGCCCAACCTGGCCCTCGCCCTAGACAAGCGCGGTTACAAACCAGAAGACATCGGCAAAATTCTGGGCGACAACTGGCTCCGCCTCTTCCGCGAAGTCTGGGCGGAATGATCCAGCCCACCCACAATACCAGGAATTCGGAGTTCGACCTGAAGACCGGTTTTGGGGCCAAATCCACCATCAAGGCATGGTTCCAAGGTTATTATACTCGGCCTTCCTTCTGCAAAATATCCCCGGCAATGGCATAGGTCGTGCCGTGCATGGCGATCACCACCAGCCCCAGACCCGCCGCCAGGTATCCGCCCATATAGAGATTGGGGATATCCACGGACTCGTAGTTGTGCGGATGGGTGTGCACCTGGTGCACCTGGAAGCGGTAGTTGTCGTACTTCTCGTAGAGCTGCAGCGCCGGAAAACCTTCAAAGACCGAGTAGTCGGCGAGGCCCCCGATTTCCTTGACGACGTGATCCACCTCCAGAACTCGCTCAGTCCCTTTGTGCTCCACCGTCACCAGCCCACCCTCTTTCCCCTGCTCGATCTTGCGCACATGGGTCTGGTAGAGCGCTTCTATACCGGGAGGGCGGCGCTCCAGGATTTTCGCAATCCGGGCGTAGTAGGGTAGCCCGTAGCGGCTATCATTGATCAGCCACCAGTGGTGCTCCGAGGTCTGGCGCATGGCGTAATGGACCTGCTTACCGGCGTCGTGCAACTCGGTGGCGGCCCAGTCGGCCGAGCGCCCTCCGCCCACCACCAGAACCCGCTCACCCGGAAAATCCGCCGGGTTGTCGTAGGAGACGCTGACAAATTCCAGGTCTTCCCCCGGCACCTCCAGCCGCCGCAGGATACAACGCTGGCCCGCGGCGTAGACCAGGTACTTGCAGGTGTACTGATGCCTCGTCTGGGTGCCCACATCGACGCTGGTCAGCAAAAACCCCTTTTCGTGCGGCTCGATTCGCGTCACCTTTTCGCCGGTGTGGATCCGCTCCTCCTGCTCGAAGCGAAAAGGGACCCGGTGGTAGTAGTCCACCAGGTCGCGCTTGCCGATCAGGGCATTCACATCCAGCTCTATCCCCAGCTCCTGGACGTGCTGCGCCAGGGGATAAAAAGCGAACTCCATCCACTGGCCCGGCGAAAGGGTCAGCATGTTCTCGGGCACATTGTTCCACAGCCCGCCTACCTTTTCCTGGGTAATCAACAGATAATCCAGTGGTTCGTGGGGGCGAAACTCCATGGCGATCTGCGCCAGTTCCTCAAACAACTGGCGCGAGTGGTGCAGCAGCCGGAACAGATCCACCGGGGGTAGATCGACTCGGACCAACTCCTTGAAATCCAGGCCCAGGAGGGTCCCCTGGACTTGGCTCAAATAATCCGCCAGCGGTTTGTAGCGCTGACTGAACATCCGGCTGCCGCGATAGAAGGGATGCCACCCTCCCAGGACCACGGCCAGGGGCAGACCGGCCGGTCCTCCCCCCACGATAATCACGGTGCGATGCTCTGGCGCCATGCCTTAGGCCACTGGGAGTTTTAAGACGGCTTCTAAGCTCGATTTTATCCAAACGCGCATGGCAGGAGGCCGGTATCCTCCGTACTGTTGATGGTATCCAAGCATCGACAGCCCAGGAGAAACCGATGAGCCCCCTGCCGAAAGATATAATAACGATTTTGTCGCCCTTTGCCCCCCTTTTTTCGAGCCGCGTTTGGCCGCAGGCTCAGACGCTGTTGGTCGGGGCGCTGTTAGCCCTGGGTAAACGCACGGTCAGCGCCGTGTTGGAGGTGTTGGGCTTGAGCCAACAGCCTACCTTTCAAACCTACCACCGGATCCTCAACCGCTGTGTGTGGTCGCCCCTGGCCGGCAGTAAGCTACTCCTCCAGGCGTTGGTGGCCGCCTTTGCCCCCCACGGGCCCCTGGTCCTGGGCCTGGATGAGACCATCGAGCGGCGCCGGGGCGCCCAGATTGGGGCCCGAGGCATCTACCGGGATCCCGTCCGCTCGAGTGGGCCCCACCTGGTCAAGGCTAGCGGCTTGCGCTGGCTGTCGTTGATGCTGGTAGCGCCTATCCCTTGGGCGGATCGAAGTTGGGCCTTACCCTTTATGAGTGTGCTGTGTCCGTCGGCCCGCTACTATACTCAGCGCCAGCGCACCCCCCTCACCCTGTTGCAACGGGGGCAGACTATGCTCAAGCTGGTAGCGCGCTGGCTGCCCACCCGCCGGCTGGTCGTGGTCGCCGATAGCACCTTCTCCGCCTTGGCCTTTCTCGACGCGGTTCGGCCCCACGTGGGGCTGATTACCCGCTTGCGGTTGGATGCGGCCCTGTATGACCCACCACCAACCCGCACGCCGCACACGCGGGGACGCCCCCGCGGCAAAGGCGCCCGGCAGCCCACCCTCCAGCAGCACCTGGACGATCCGACTACCCCTTGGCACCCCCTCACCCTGGACCGGTGGTATGCCGCCGGCCCCTATACAGTGGAAACCTACAGCCAAACGGCGCTGTGGTATCACACTGGCTTGCCCGCCGTGCCCCTCCGCTGGCTGCTGATCCGAGACCCGGCCGGCCGCTTCGCGCCCCAAGCCTTGCTCTCGACCGATGTGCGTCTGTCCCCTCGGCAAATGCTGACCTATTTTCTCCAACGCTGGTCGGTAGAAACTACCTTTGAGGAAGCCCGCGCCCATCTGGGCATGGAAACCCAACGCCAATGGAATGAGCGGGCCATTGCCCGGACCACGCCGGTCATCTTGGCCTTGTTTAGTCTGGTCGCCCTCATCGCCAATCGGCTGGCCCCCAAAAGCGCCTCCCCCTGCCATGCCACGGCCTGGTATGGCAAACGAAAACCCACCTTTTCCGATGCCGTGGCCTGGGTCCGACAACGGCTCTGGCAGGCTTTTTCCAACCTGCCCAACCAACACGACCTGATAAAAATCCCTCGAAGCCTACTCAACCGCTTGATACACACCGTCTCGTACGCTACATAAATGGATAAAGTCGAGCTAAGAGTCTCTAACAAAACCTTGGAATCGCGTATAGGCTTCATTATATTCTTATCCTCTTCGGTATTGCTTCTACCGTCTTGATATGGAGGTGTTTTTGATGGCCAAGCCGTTACTCGACGATGGGTTATGGGCCTTGATTGAACCGGTTTTGCCCCCCGTAACCGTTGGCCCCCAAGGGGGGCGGCCTCGGCTGGATAACCGTAGGGTGCTGACCGGCATTCTCTTTGTGCTCAAGACGGGTATCCCTTGGGAGTATTTGCCTCAAGAGATGGGGTGCGGTTCGGGGATGACCTGTTGGCGTCGCCTGCACGCTTGGCAACAAGCCGGGGTCTGGAAAAGAGTCCATCATATCCTGTTGAACCGACTGAGGGCCGCCGACCGGATTGATTGGTCTCGTGCGGTGGTCGATAGTGCCTCGGTGCGGGCGGTTGGGGGGGGGCGCACACCGGTCCCAATCCGACGGACCGCGGCAAACCCGGTAGCAAACACCATGTAATCACCGATGCCCAAGGGGTGCCGTTGGCGGCGGGGGTGACGGGGGCCCATCGGCATGATGTGACGCAGCTGTTGCCGTTGGTGGATCGCATACCCCCGGTGGCCGGTCGGGTCGGCCGCCCGCGTCGTCGGCCGGATCGGGTGCAAGGGGATCGGGCCTATGATTCGCAAGCCCATCGGCGCGCCTTGCGTAAGCGGGGCATCGGCTCGGTGTTGGCTCGGCGAGGGCAAGCCCACGGCAGCGGCTTGGGCGTCTATCGGTGGGTGGTGGAACGAACGTTGGCATGGTTGCACCAATTCCGTCGGCTTCGAGTCCGCTGGGAGCGACGAGGTGATCTCCATGAAGCCTTTCTCGACATCGGATGTATTCTCATCTGTTGGAAGTACCTCAAAGAGTTTTGTTAGGGCCTCTAAGGCAAAAACGCCTTTGAATCCGCCAGCTTCTCCGGCAGGTAAGTACTGATCACGTGATTGAGATGATGCACCGCAAAAGCTTGCTGCTCGGCGCGGTACCCGGACTTTTTGAGCTGTTCGAGCGCCTCCTGCCACTTCTTGTAATGCTGCACGAACGGATCGTTGCAAAGCGCGTCGTCGATCCGCTTGATATCCACCTCGCTCAATTTGTGCGTCGGCAGACCATAGGCCTCGATATCGTCGGGCGTCACCCCCAGGAACCGGGCCTTGGGCACGCAAAAAAACTCGTTGATATGCGCCGCATTCCCCGAACCGACTTTGAGGGTGCGGTAAATATTGCAAATGCCGTAAGGATCGCAGTCCACAAAGGCGTAGACCGGGATCTCGAGTTCGTCCGAGAGCCGGCGGATGAAGCGCCGCGTGGCCCGGGTGGGCACCCCGCCCATGGAGATGAGGATGCAGTTGGACTCCCTCCAGTAATTGTGTTTGACCAGGCGCTGGAACATGCCCGCGGTTTCGATTGCCAGCACGAACCGGGCGTCCGACTCGAAGAGCAGATCCTCGACCGAGATGGGAATCGAATAAGCCCCGGATCCGAAGCGGGTGCAGTCAATGGCGATTTCCTCGCCGCTGTCGCGGTCGTGGTCCACCACCACCAGGTTGCCGGCCACCTCCCCGCCCTTTTCCTCGGGCACAAAGCCGAGCTGCTCGCGGTTCACCAGGAACAGGGCCTCCACGTCGTCCAGCACCGTGTCCGACTCGGCCTGATCGCCAAAGCCGACCTCCTCGCTCCAGCCCTTGGCCACGTAGTAGGCCTCGCGCTTGGTGGCGATATCGTCGGTTTCGATCAGGGTCTTGGAGAGCGCGATCATCTTGAGGGACTGGGCAAAGGTCTTCACGGTCGACACCGCCAGGGTGCGCTCCTTGGTCTTGCGGCCCATCTCGAAGAAGCCGGTCCGCGGATCGAATTTCACATTGCTCAGGTTGCGCAGCGGGAACCTCATGGAGGGCTTCTGCCGTTTCAGGATCTTGTCGCGGATGTCCCTGGCTTCCTTCTCGATTTGTTTGAGCAACTGGTTCACGAGCGGCTCCTCTCCAGGATGGCCTGCAGGTCCTCCTCGACCTGCTCCTTTTTCTGGTCGCTGTCTCCGGTGATTTCCCGCAAGGCCTCGGCTATGTGCCCGATGTACCGCTGTATATAAGATTTTTTGCGCTCGGATTCGGCGGCGCGGCGCTGGCGGCTTATGTGTTCGGCCACCCGCCGACCGCACTCCTGCAAGGCCAGGCGGATTTCCTTCATGATCTCGGGATAGTGGGCGATGGCCTCCTTGCTCTCCGAGGTAAAGGGCACCCACACCGAGGCCAGGTGGACCACGATGGCCAGCGGCCCGGTGGGCAAGGCGCCATTGCTCTGGCTGACGCGGTAGTTGCGCCAGTCAGTGTCGATCAAGGTCCGGGTGATGGCGCAGGCAGACTGCTGGTAGAGCAGGGGCACCCGGTTGGCAAACCGCATCAGGGCAACCGAACCTTCCGGCTCGATATCCCCCCCATGCGCCACGGCCACCTCGACCTGAAACGGATTGCCGCGGTACACCGCCGGAGGCCGGGTTGCCGAGGTGTAAAACGCCGCACTGACGCTTTGCTGCAGGCTGCTCAACAGCAGACCTTCGCCGATCGGCACGATGCAGTCCGTGGGCGGCTTCACCAGCTTGGTCCGGTCTATCGCCTTGAAGAGCCGGTCGCTCTCCGCGCGGGCGATATTCCGGGGGCGGGCATTGGCCCTCAAATCGGCCTTTTCGCAGATCTCCTTGGCCATCCGCACCGAGACCCGGGAGAACTCCCGGGTCAAAAATCCCTGCAGGGTCCGGTGCTGGGTGGCCTGCAGCATCTTCATCAATACCCCCAGTTCGATACCGTGCGGATGGGGTTTGACTTCGGTCGGCTCGGGCGGCAGCTCGGAGGTGGTGTTTTCGTACACCGTCTCGCTGCCGTCCGGTGCGGTATAGATCAGCTGGAGGTGCGGATTGGCCAGGGCGGTCTGCCGCAGGTACTCGTCGACCGACTGGCGCCCTCGCAAATAGCGCGCCTCCAACTCGATCTCCACCGCCGTCCCCCGGTCGCTTTCCCAATCCTCGACATCCTCCTCGCGCACGATCTCGGGTTTGTTCCGGGTGGTATTGATCTGGATTTCGTAGAGGTGAGCCGGCCGCCTTGGACTGGTCCGGGAGATAATCCGGGTAGGTTTGCCCGTGGTCAACTGGCCGTACATGCTGGCCGCGGAAATGCCGATGCCCTGCTGGCCGCGCGACATCTTGAGCCGGTGGAACTTGGAGCCGTAGAGCAGCTTGCCGAAGATGTTGGGGATCTGGCTCTTGACAATGCCCGGCCCATTGTCCTCCACCCGGATGATGTAGCGATCCTCTGAAATCTGCCGGATAAGGACCTCGATCTCCGGCAGAATGCCCGCCTCTTCGCAGGCATCCAGGCTGTTGTCCACCGCTTCCTTGATCCCGGTGAGCAGGGCCCGGCGCGGGTTGTCGAACCCCAGCAGGTGGCGGTTGCGGCTGAAAAACTCGGAGACCGAGATCTCGCGTTGCTGGGTGGCCATGGTCTGGGCCGTGACCCGGCCGTTCCCCAAGGTTTTGGCGCGGGCCGATTCGGACCTGGGAAGCAGGTCCACCCGGGCGGAATTCACTTGTTCGCTCATGGGTTTTCCTCAGAGTAAGTGCAGCTAAGTATACCCTTACAACATGCGGAAATGCTGGACGGACAACGGTGAAAAAAATTAAACACAAATACAGAGGGGGAGAAGGAAATGAGGTGTAGAATACTTAAAATTTAGCCATAATAAAGATGCGCTGTCAACAGAGAAGTTTACTTGATCGCGCCAGTGGGGTATGTTAGAATATATCCTAACCATTCTGCTCTGCGCAACCAGGACCCGAAAGCATGAGGCTCAAAGGCCTTGGAGCCAATATCGCCCTATTGCTGGCCAGCGTGTTGTTCTGCGCTCTTGCGAGCGAAACTCTGTTCTACTTCCTGAACAAATCCGCACAGGCTTATCCCGTCGTCTTTTACAAGACGGAAGATCCCGGCATCAAACTGTGGTGTTACGACGACCACTTCTCCGGAAACCCCGACTGGGATCTGCGCCGCGACCATCCCTTCGCCAACCTGGAATACGCCGGCAACACAGACGATGATCCCGCCTTCGAGGGGCTGTCGCCTCGCAAGGTCCCCAATGCAATCCAGGTCCGCAGAAACCAGCATGGCTTTCGCGAGCGCCCGCTTGCCGACCTGGAAGCAAAGAGCGAAAATTCGCAGGTGGTGTTGCTGGTTGGAGACTCGTTTTGTTTCGGCCAAGGCGTCCGGCTCGAAGAGCGTTTCTCCAATGTCCTGGAAGCAAAACTCAATGCCGACCAGGGAGCGTCCGCGCAGCAGAAATACCTGCTGCTCAACCACTGCGTTGCGGGCATAAACATCCGCAAAATTGCCAGAGTGATGGAGAAATCCCTGGAGGAATTTCCCCAGGTGCGACAGGTGGTTTATTCTTTTACCCTGAACGATCCCGTCATGGCCAGGGAAGTATATCAGAGGCAGAAGTACATCAACGACTTCCTGCACCTGCGCCAGAGCCACTTCTCCGAACATTTTGGTTCGATAACCCGGCTACCCAGCCTTACTCTTCGCTGGATCACCGGAAGGATCGCGTTAAACCAGGTGTCCAGAGAAACAATCGCCTGGTACAAACAGATGTACAGCGACAACTCGGGATGGCGGCTCACCCAAAAGGTCCTCCACGGCATGCACAGGTTCTGCGCTCAAAGAGGCATCGATTTTACTTTGCTGGTATTTCCCATATACTATCGCCTCGCAGACTACCCCCTCGAGGAGGTCCACACCACCCTGGCCCGATTCGCCCACCGGAGTGGCATGCACCATGTCGATCTTTTGGACCTCTTCGCCGGCAAAAACGAGCTGGACTACTGGGTCCACCCCAGGGATTTTCACCCCAACAACCGCGCTCATCGAGAAGTCGCGGAATTCTTGTATTCGGCCATTCCCTGGTAGATGAGGCTCTACCCGTGCGGCCGGATGATGACCTTCAGGCACTCCGTCCCGGCGCTCGCTAGTCGGAACCCCTCGCCGATCTTCTCGAGGGGCAGACGGTGGGTGACCATATCGCCGACCTCGACCCGGCGCGAACGAATCAATTCCAGGGCCTGCAGATTGTCCACCGGTGCGGCGCCGTAGCTCACCTTGATGCTCTTGGAGTCCCGCCAGTAGGCATTGATGTCCACAGCGATTTTCTCTTCGGGCCGGGGCACGGCGAAAAACAGCACGGTGCCGCCCTTGTCCACCGAATCCAGGGCGGTGGCCGCCGCTGCCGGGGCACCGCTGCCGAGTATGACCTTGTCGACCAGCCGCCCGCCGTTGACCTGGCGGATAAAATCGGGCACGTCTTCATCGGCTCCCACCACGTGGTCCGCCCCGAATCGTCGGGCCGCCTGCAGGCGAAAATCGTGCAGGTCGGTGGCGATGATGCGGCCCGCGCCCAGGGCCCTGGCCAGCTTGATGTGCAGCAGGCCGATGAGCCCGCTGCCCAGGACCAGCAGGCTGTCTCCCGGGCGCATAGCCAACTCCCGCAGGCCGCGGACCACGGTGCCCAGCGGTTCGATAAAAGACCCCTCTTCGTACGAGACCCCCTCGGGCAATTTCATCGTCCCCTTGGACACGCTACCGCCCGTGATCCTGAGGTAGTCGGCAAAACCACCCGGCGCAAAGTTGTTTTCCCCGTGAAAAACCTCACAGGCGGTGTGGTAGCCGTTTAAACAGTAACCGCACACGTCGCAAGGCACGTGGTGGGTGGAAAAAATTCGCTCCCCCACCGCAAAATCCGCCACCTCCCGCCCCACTTCGACCACCTCGCCCGTCACCTCGTGGCCCAGCACCAGCGGCGCCTTCTCGATCCTGTACCACTCCATCAGGTCGCTGCCGCAAATCCCGCTCGCCACCACCTTTAAAAGCACGTCCCCGTCCCCCACCTCGGGCACCGACGCTTCTTCGAGCCGGACATCCCGGTTGTTGTAGTACATGCCCACTTTCATTGGTCCGTACTCCCGCTCTTCAAATCCTCGAACAGCGCAAAGGCCTCTTCCGGAGTGCGGCCCTCGTGGACCACCGAGCGCACCGCCTGGATCATGGCCACCGGATCCTCCGACTGGAAGATATTGCGGCCCATGTCGACTCCGTCGGCCCCGGCCGCGATCGCCTGGAAGGTAAACTGAAGCGCCTCGACCTCCGGAATCTTTTTGCCCCCGGCGATGACGATGGGTACCTGTATGCCGTTGCGGATATGGTCGAAATTGTCCACGTAGTAGGTCTTGACGATATTGGCGCCGTTTTCCTGGATGATCCGGCCGGCGTGGGCAAAGTACTTGGCCGCGTCGAAATCGGCACTTCCCTCTCCTTCTCCTTTGACCATGGGTTCCAACCTGGCGCCTACCGCAGTGATGCCCAGCACCAGAATACCGTACCTGCTGGCCTGGTTGGCCAGCTTGCCCAGGCTGCGGAGGGTCTGGGCCTGGTGCTCGGTGTCGATATAGACCGAAACCGATACCCCGACGGCGTTGAGCCGGACCGCTTCCTCCACGGAGGTGATGATGTGCTCGTCGGAAAGTTCCTCGCGTCGCGTCATGCTGTTGCCCCCGGTGACCCGCAGGATGACGGGGGTCGGCACCAGGGGATCCAGGCAGTATTCCAGGGTCCCCTTGGCCGGACTGATGGCGTCGGCGTAGGGCACCAGCGGGGTTATGGTCTCTCGCGGATCTTCCAGGCCCGTGGTCGGTCCGTAGAAGTAGGGATGGTCGACGGCCAGCATCACCGTATGGGGCTCGCCCCGCAGGTTCGGCCGAAAAATCTGAGCCATGCGGTTGGTTTTTCCCCAGCTGAGTTGTCCATAATTCATGGCGAAATCACCTTCTGGTATTTTCTTTCTGGTTTTGAATTATTCTTCTGGATTCTCCCGGCGCAGGATCTCCACCGTCTGGCTCAGCGCCGGGGAATAGGAAAAAATGATGGACTCTTACTTCAGCTTGGGGTTGCAGGCGTGCCGCCCCCGGTCCCGTTGCGTCTTCTTGTCCATGGCGGCGGCAAAGGCCTCCTCCAGATCCACGCCGGTTTGATTGGCCAGACAGATCAACACGAACAGGATGTCCGCCATTTCCATACCCAGGTCCGCGTCCTCTTCCCCTGCTTTAAAACTTTGCTCGCCAAACCGGCGGGCCATCAGGCGGGCCAGTTCGCCGACCTCTTCCATGAGGATGGCGGTATTGGTAAGTTCCGAAAAATAGCGTACCCCTATGGTGCGGATCCACTCGTTGACCGTTCTCTGACAATCGGCCAGACTCTTCCCCGCCACGTAAAGCCTGCTAGCCAGTCGGAATAGGGGAAAGGCCGTCCGCCTGGCGCTGTTTATTCACCTCGTCCAGACGCCAGGGCACCACCGAGCCATCGGCCCGAAAGCGGTCGTAATACCCCTCCCCGGAACCCGCGATCGGCATGAGGACTTTGGATGACCGCAGAGCCGCCTTGTCCAGGGTCTCTCCACCGATCAGATCCACCAGCGCTATATCCTCGACCCGGCTGGTGCCCAGGCCGCGTTCGGCGGCAAACTTCAGGTAGGGTGTCACCTGCGGATCCAGGCCCATCAGATAAGTGGCCACGGCATCCACATGGACCTCGTTTTCGCCGATCAGGGTCCAGCCCAGTGGATGGTTCTCCCCCTCGTTAAAGGCGGTGCCGTCCCGGCCTATAAGCCCGTCGACCATGCACAGTCGCGGAATGCGGAGACTGCGCAACGCCGCTACCAGATCGCAGAGCTTGTGATAAAAACGCTCTTCGAAAAGACTGATCCCGTTCTCGGTGAGGCGCCAGATGCCCTCTTCGAGGGGCTTGTCTACTTCCTGCATGGCACACAAATGGCGCTCTGGCCGGTCGAGGATGCCCATCAGGTTTTTGATCGCCAGGGTGGTGCAGCCCAGGTTGTGGCACTTGGCCAGGGGCACATTAAAAAAGAAGGCGCAATCCACCACTTCCTCGTAGATCGGGTAGTGCTCGTACACCCCCCCCCCCGGCACCTGCACTGACTTGCTCTGCGCCTGATTCAGCTCCGCCAGCCGCGCCCCACACTCAGCTGCCATGGCTGCGTACCCGACCTTTTCCCAGGTGAACCCCTCCTTGGGGTTTTCGCCGGATTGCCCATCGCCTATCACCAGCCGCTCCGGATCCACCCCCCTTTCCAGCAGAACATCCAGCATACCGGCGAGAAAGCCGGGATGGGTGACAATCCGCTTTTCTGGAGGATAGAGCACGGTCGCATTGGGTTTCAGCAGGATGGACCCCGCTGCCGGCAACTCCAGATCCGCCGCCCTGAGAGCACTACAGGCCAGTTCTCTGTAGACCGCGGCAGGGGCCTGCGCCTCTTCAATGGACGTGCGGTGGATGTAGACTTTGTCAGGATCTAGTTTCATGGGTTGAGACCCTTTCCGGCTTTCTATCTAAAAAAAATATAAAAAGCAGTCAAGAGGCTTTTCTCTCGACTGCTGCGCGCGCTGATTGAAACGACGTTGAGCATGGTGTGCGGACATACCATCAAGGCCGGGAGGGGATTTTGTCGGAGGCGTTTGGGGGGATACTGATACTCAGATGCGTTCCAGTTCGGCCCCCAGACCACTCAGGCGTTCCTCTATGTGGGCATGTCCCCTGTCCAGCTGATAAAGACTGTGAATGCTGGTGCGCCCCTCGGCCGCCAGTCCGGCCAGCACACAGGCCGCGCCAGCGCGAATATCCAGGGCCTTGACCTTGGTCCCGTACAAGCGAGCGGGCCCCTGAACGATGACCAGACGATCCTTTTCCGGAGATAGTTTGGCTCCAAAAGCGCGCAGATTTTTTACGTGTCCCAAGCGATCTTCAAAGACGGCTTCACGGATGTAGCTGTCGCCCCTGGCGACACAGGCCAGGGCCGTGATACTGGGCTGTAAATCGGTTGGAAAACCCGGATAGAAGGTGGTTATCACATTGATCGGAGAAAGCTTCTCGGGACTGCGGACCCTGGTCCAATCGCCGTCCTGTAGAGTCTCGACCCCCATCTGCTGCAGCTTGGCCTCAAAGACCCGCAGGTGCTCCATACACACCCCTTTCAAGGCGATGTCGCCGCCGGTAATGGCGCCAGCCATCATCAGCATGCCGGCGTCCAGGCGATCGTACATCACCGTGTGTTCGGCCCCGTGCAGCTTTTCGACCCCGGTGATTTTTATCGTGCGGGTGCCGGCTCCCTCGACCTGGACTCCCATCTTGATGAGCAATTCGACAAAATCGCCGATCTCCGGATCGGAGGCGGCGTTTTCGATCAGGGATTCCCCCTTTGCCAGACTGGCCGCCATGATCAGGTTTTCCGCTCCTGTATGGGTGGGCACATCGCAGTACATAAAGGCCCCCTGCAGCTTCCTGGCATGGACCTCGATGCCTCCCCCGCTTTTGCCTTCGACCACAGCGCCCAGACGGGCAAAACCGCGATGGTGGATATCCCACGGCCGCTGGCCAATGCTGCAGCCGCCCACTTCTTTGATCTGGGCCTGGCGGAAACGAGCCAGGAGCGGTCCGACGAATAGCAGGGACGCCCGAAAACGGTCGGTCAGATCATCGGGCAGGTTGGTGCTCTGTACTTTGGTAGCATCAATTACAGCTACACCCTGAACTGGATCGTAGTCCACGGTTGCCCCCAGACGGCGCAAAACTTCCAGGGCCATCAGTACATCTTTGATGGGAGGAACCCGATGCAGAACGGTCTGCCCTTCCTCGGCCAGCAGGGATGCCGCAATCATGGGCAGGATCGCATTCTTCGACCCCTGGACCAGGGCTTCACCCCTTAGGGGGCGCCCACCTTCTATGTACAGAACCTCTTCGGATGCCATCGATTTTTGTCGGATAAAAAACGGGAACGGCCCGGGGAGGGCTGAAGCGACGTCGGAGTCTGACGAAGAATGTACAACCGCATGGGCGTTTCGTCAATCAAAAATATCGAGTTAGCGTCATGGGTTGACAGATGTACGGACGTTTTTATATTCCTCATACAATCGAGCGTCTCGAGCGCATATTCCACCCATTTTTTTGGAAAGGACTGAACCACCATGGCCGACACACCCGAAATCGTCGCTTATCTGAAACCTGTATGTGGCTGGAGCAGTGGCGTGCGCGCAGTCTTTCGCAAGTACGACCTTGCCTACGAAGACAAGGACATCATCAACAACCCCGAGATCTATGCCGAAATGGTGCAGAGGAGCGGTCAGCCCCTGTCGCCCTGTGTGGCGGTCAACGGCCAGATGCTGGCCGATGTCAGCGGCGAAGAGGTCGAGGCCTGGTTGGTGCAAAACAACGTCGTTGAGCCTATCCCGGCCTGAGAAGCTGTCGTCTGAAAACCCCCATGGCGCTGGCAGTTGCGCTTTGGGCTCACCGGGAGCTTCTAAGAGTCCAGAATAAAACCCAGTTCCAGCCGCACCCGCTCGGTGATATTGGGCTGTTCGTGGTTGAGAGGACCCGTGGCAGCCGGCCGGACTAGGGTCAGGGCGCCCAGAGGACGATTGTCCTGCCCGCTCAGGGGCAGGACATAGACAAAGCCTATATTGCCGGTTTGGGCCCCTGCCAACAGGAAATCCTTTAATCCCGCGGGCAGGGGATTATCGTCGCCGGCCTCCACCTGTCCCAGCACCAGCAGGGCCGCTTGGTCGGCAAGCGCTTTGCCGGCCAGCGAGGAGCCCGCTGCCGCAGGCGACTGGCCGAAGAAATCTTCTTTTTCCAGCAGGACCTTCAGAGCCTGGGCCCTTTGGCTGTCCGTGGAAACGACGCTCCCCAACTCCAGGTTTCCGCTCTCGTTGACGCGCTCGTAGACCATGGTTTCGGCCACATCGATTTGCATCAACAACTCCATGGCCTGCTCCACGGCAGCGTCTTTGGGCATTTCCCGCAGCATGGCGACGATGTGCTCGGGAATCTCCATGGGCTCAGGCATATTAAAGGGTATTATTGAGACGGGCATGGGACTCCCTTGACACCCCCTTAAAAGGGGTTATATTTTACGCTGCTTTGGGCGGCGCTTTAGCTCAGTAGGTAGAGCAGGGGACTGAAAATCCCTGTGTCCGCGGTTCGATTCCGCGAGGCGCCACCACTTTTGCCACCACTTTTGCCACCACTTTTGCCACCACTTTTGCCACCACTTTTATTTTTAATATAAACAGGGGCTTACAAATCCACAAGTAAACGCCTGTTTTTTGTTTATCCCAAAAGGCCCTCTCCAGCACCTGGCGCAGGATTTGCCCCAGCCGGTAAAAGAAACACTACAGTAACTTGATCGCTTCGAATCCTTTTTCGCCCATCCCCCCGACCCCCTCGATCGCCTCCTTTGAACCCATGACCACCACCTTACCCTGCTCTTCGAACTGTTCCAGAACTTCGGCCAGCTGGACAAAATCCGCAGCCGTAGTGCCCAGCACTTCGTCCCGCATGGTCTGACGAAATTTGTCCGTGGTCCCCGTGAGGTAACGCACCATCGAGGTATAGCCTTTGGCATCGGGCAACTGGTACGCGTCCATATCGCCGATCGCGCCGATGATGGCCTTTTGCAACTCGTCCCCGCTCAGGTCCACCTCGCGTAAAAACTGGACGCTTTGATCGTAGATTTGCAGGGTTTCCAGGACATTGGGATCGCGGTAGGAGACACAGGCGAACACTCCGGTGAAGGAATCGAAAGAGCAAAAGGCGCCATAGGCCCCCCCCTGTACCCGCACCCGATCCCACAGATAGGTGGTACTCAGGTAACGGGAAATGACCGAGGCCGAGCCGTGCAATTCGTAGCCCAGTTCGTAGAGGTTGGCACCTTTGCCCACGTAGTTTACCTGGGCCGGCACGCTCAAGCCCTCCCAGCGGGAAAGGTAGGAGGGGGCCCACCTGTGTCGCTGCGGTGCAGCGCCCGGCAGGGCTTCGAGCAACCCTTCGAGCAGGGGTTCGAAAGTAGCGCGATCCTCTCCGGCCAGGGTGACATTGCAGAGCATGCTCGAGCGCTGTAGCAGGAGGCGTCGTACCTCCTCGAGCCGGGCCACCACACCCGGCCAATCTCGTTGTATATCCTCTGCCAGGCGACGCAGAAAAAACAGGTAGCTGATGCCCCCCATCTGCTCCGATACCCAGGCGGCTTCGTCGAATTGGGAGCGCAGGCGCAGGTCGACGACGCGATGGCCGTCCGGCACCAACCCCGCTTCCTCGCCGGCCTTTTCTTCCAGCACCATCTGATAGAAGCGCTCTTTGTCTTTCAGGGTCGCGGTGAGCAACATATCCCGCAGGATGTCCACCAGCTCGCCGGCCCGGTCTTTCATGGCCTTGCCGCGCAGAAAAAACCAGGCCGCCGACTCCTGGCCCTGCCGGGGCGCACTGACGAGGGACTGCGGCCAGATTCCGCCGGTGCGGGCCCCGATGCGTTGGGCCAATTCGACAAATCCCTGCTTTTCCGTGCCCATCTCTATCAGGGCGCGCCCGAAGAGCGGAATATAGGACAAGTACTCGCTGGGCAGGGTGTGGAGATCAAACCCCACATCCAGGTACACAATGCCGTTGGTGAAAATGTCGTGGTAGAGAACCCGAGTATCCCTGTGCACGGTCGCTTCGAGGGGCAGGATTTTGCTGCGCGGATCCAGGTCGCTCAATTGCAGGTGCGGAAGGGAAGCCAGAGCCTCGGGCGAATCCGGGGTTTCCTGCAGGCGTTTGAGTTCCTGCGTGTCGACGACCAGGGACTCCAACTCGTCCGCAGCCATGGTGGCGCGAGCCCGTTCCAGCCGGGCTTTCTCCGCGGCTTCCTCGCGCTCCTGGAGGTTGGGATCGGGTTCCAGGACAAGGGTCGTGCGGTGCGTATTGTCGAGCAAGTACTGGCGAATCAGACGCTCCCAAAACCGGTCCTGGGTCGCCAGGCGGGCCTTGAGAGCATTCAGGGGTTCGACAAAGGCCAGGGGAGCGCATGGATCGCGATCGTAGAGCCAGGAGGTGAGGGTGCGCCGCATCAGCGCCAGTCCGCGGGGATAGGAGCCGGTGTTGTTCTCGCGCAGGCGAAACTCCGTGGTGTTGAGGGCAGCCTCAATGGCGCCGGCGTCAATGCCCTCCTCGGCCAGTCTTTCCAGGGTGTTGAGGACCAGTCGCTCGACCTGGTCCAGGTTTGCGGACTCGACCCCTTTGAGCCCGGTGGAAAAGTAGCACTGGCGGAGTTCGTCCTCCAGCCCGACCCCGGCCAGATCCTCTCCCAGTCCGGACTCGATAAGCACCTTGCACAAAGGTGAGGCCGGGGTGCCGATGAGGACGTGTTCCAGGATGTGAAAGGCCATACCGGCCTCCGGATCCACATCGTCCTCCAGCAGCCAGTTCACCGCAATCATGCTCTTGTCGGCACCGTTGTCCTCACTGACCGCATAGGGATAGACCAGGCGCATGGGCTCGGCAAAACGCGGTTGCAGGGCAATGTCCGAATCCACCGCCGCACTTTCGCAGCCTCCAAGGTACTCCTCCAGTATGGCAAGCCGCTGTTGCGGGTCGTCGTCCCCGCAAAAAAAGATGCGGGCATTGGAAGGGTGGTAATAATGGGTGTGAAAGGCTTCGAACTGTTCGTAGTTCAGCTCGGGAATATGGCGGGGATGGCCACCGGATTCCAACCCGTAGGTATTGTCCGGAAAGAGGGAGTGCTGGACATATTCGCTCAGCACTGTTTCAGGGGCTGAATAGGCTCCCTTCATCTCGTTGAAGACCACCCCTTTGTAGACCAGGGGATCGTCCACGTTCTCCAGTTCGTAATGCCATCCCTCCTGTTGCAGAACCTGGGGCGTAAGACGCGGGTAGAATACAGCATCGAGGTACACGTCGACCAGATTGTAAAAATCCTGCAGATTCTGGCTGGCTACTGGATAACAGGTCTTGTCCGGAAAGGTAAAGGCATTGAGAAAGCTACTGAGCGATCCCTTGAGCAATTCTACAAAAGGCTCTTTCACCGGGTACTTGCGCGAGCCGCACAGCACCGAGTGCTCCAGGATGTGGGCAATGCCGGTCGAATCCGCCGGCGGGGTGCGGAAACTGATTCCGAAGACCTTGTTCTCGTCGTCGTTCAGCAGCGAGAGCAATTCGGCCCCGGTGCGGTGTTTGTAGCGCAGCACCCGGGTATTCAGTTCGGCGATTTCCGCTTCTTGAATCAGGTCAAAGCCGTGGTTTTCCATCACGCCTTCTTTAGTTGGGTGCGGTCGGGCCGACCGGGTACCTGGGCGGATCAATCTCCCAGACGTGGACGTGCGTATCGACAATCACAATAAATTCTACTCCTCAGAAGCTATAGCCCAGAAGTCTAATAGTATGTGATCCAGGACAACTAAAGTAGGTGACCTGGAACAATCTTGCCAAGGACTACAGGCCTGCGGGCGCCCGTGGCCGCAGGCAGATTGCCGCCATGCCCCATCAGGGTCTCGTTGGCCAGCACCGCAAAGGTCAATGCTTCCCTGGCGTCGGGAGAGATCCCCAGACCTTGCAGCGAGGCCACCTGCAGCTGCGGCAGACCGCGTCTGAGTCCATCCATAATATAGAGGTTGTGCACCCCTCCCCCGCTGACCCAGAGTTCGCCGGCCGGAAAGGCGGGAAGCGCGAATCTCTCGATGCCATCAACAATGGACCGAACCGTGAAAGCGGTCAAGGTCGCCACCAGATCGGCAGCCCCCAGATTCGTCTCCTGCAGCAACTCCGCCAGGAAGGCTGCGCCGAACTCTTCCCGCCCGGTGGATTTGGGTGGGCGCTGCTGGAGAAAAGCATGGCCCAGGAGCCGTGCCAGTAGTTCCGGTTCCACCTGTCCCGCCTCGGCCCTGCGGCCATCCTGGTCAAAGCGTTCCCGACCTGAGGTAAAATGACTCACGGCCCCGTCTATGAGCATATTGCCAGGCCCCAGGTCAAAGGCATGGACCTGTTCGGGGCGGGCCCCGGCCGGCAGCATGGTGACATTGGCGATACCGCCAATATTGAGCAGCAAACGCCCGCGTTTTTCGTGGGCAAACAAAAGATAATCCACCAGGGGAACCAACGGTGCCCCCTGGCCGCCCACGGCCATATCCGCCGGCCGGAAATCCGCGATGGTGGTGATCCCGGTGCGCTGGGCAATCACCGCGGGTTCACCGATCTGCAGGGTCGATCCGTGCCGCGCGGCGGGCAGATGCCGCACGGTCTGACCGTGAGAGCCGATCAGGTCCACATCCGCCGCTTCCAGACCGGCCGCCTCGATCACGGCCAGGGCCGCCTCGGCAAAGCTCTGGCCCAGGGAGAAGTTCAGGCGGCACAAATCGTCCAGGGAAGCATCCTCGCCAAACAATCCGAAAACCTGCTGCCGCAATTTCTCCGGCAGTTCGAGGGTATGAAAGGCCAGGGGCTGAACCCGGGTAGCGGTCCCGCAACCCGTGATCTCGGCCAGAACCGCGTCGATCCCATCGGCGGAGGTGCCAGAAATCAGTCCTGCGATTCGACGCTTTGCCTTGTCGGCTATTTTCTGGAGTTGTGCTACCATAGCGCAAATCCCGGCGCCAGCATCCAGGCCGCCGAAACCATCAATGTGCCTTGTGCGCTACCAGGATGAAATTCCAGGCATCCTTCTCCATGCAGTGGATCCGATCCAGTCCCCAGACCAGGATCTGCACCAGGGCAAAACAGGGCCGCGTCACAAAGGCCAGGCCGACCTTTTCGAACTGCTTCAGGTAATAGCAGAAACGGGCTCCAGCCGTAACCCAGTAGCCGGCCATGGGACGCACGTACAGCGGCTCCAGACCCGCCTTGCGGGCCAGGTAGGCGAGTCCGTGGGAAGTAAAGCGGAAATAATCGTGTGGCGCCTCGTGGATCCCCCAGATGTGCGGCGCCGTCAAGATCAGATGGCCCCCGGGCTTGAGGATGCGGTGAACCTCGTGGAAGAGTTGTTGGGGCTCGGGCACGTGTTCGAGGACCTGCGAAGAGAGAACTGAATCAAAGCTGGCCTCCCGGAAAGGCAGTTCCAGGGCACTGCCCCAGATATCCGGGGGGCTGAGGGCATGGCGTTCCTGGTCGTACTCCAGGCTGATGTAGGACTCGGCGTAGCCTGACAGGATGCCCTGATAGGGCCGCTGGCCGCAACCCAGGTCCAGCAGGCGCCCGCGGGCGTGCTCCCGGGCTGCGATGAGGATATGCTCCCGATTGAGCTTGTGTACCAGCCAGTTCACCGAGAACGGGGAAGTGACCACTCCTGTCATGGGAACATCCTAGCTACTGGCGGTCCCGGGATGTGTGGGGGTAATAATCGATCACCTCACCGGCCCCGTTGATCACGTAACTGCCAGGATAGCGGATGGCGGTAGGGCATACGTGACCAGGTACGGCCAGCAAATAACTACCCACGTCAGGTACTGCGCCCGGCCAGTGGAATACCCCGTGTTCTTCGTTCTGAATCAACAACCGGGCCTCTTCCTGTCCCAGCAGGCGGGCCCGCTTCTCCAGGGGCGGATCTCCGGCAATGGCTTTGATCCCCAGATCCGTGGTAATGATTTGCTCCTCCGGATAGCGATCCACCACCTGGGTGAGCACCAGAGCAGCCCAGCGAAAGGGCATGTCGGGCATCCCCTGTCCGTAGTTCACATCCCAGTAGGTACAGGCCCCGGGCGAACCGAACATCCCTTCCTCCCGGGCGTAATAGGGAAAGGAAAAGGTGCTGCCGGCCACCATGAGCGGCACGGCCCTCCCGGCGGCTTCCAGCCGGGCTTTGAGCGCCCGGGCCGCGTCTATGTGGCGTTGAGCGGCTGCTTCCCGCTCCGCCAGTTCGGTTATATGCTCGTGGCCATCGTACATGTGGAACCCAGTCGCCTCCAGATACGGGTGTTCGTCGACGGCCTGGTAGAGGGCTTCGGCCGCCGCGTCCAGGGCAATGCCGGTGCGGTGCATGCCCATATCCAGATCCAGCATGACGTTGAATGCCTGCTGCTGGGTGCTGGCCACCTGAGCCAGCACATCAAGGTGTTGCCGAGTGCTGATGATGGCGTGCACCTGGGCCTCCGGATGAGCCGCGATCAGACCGGCCAGGCGCTCTACCTTGCCCAGCTGAACCAGAGGATAGGCCAGAATGGCCTCCCGGGCGCCCTCATCCAGGACCATTTCCAATTCTTTCAGGGTGGCACACTTGAAACCAGCAACGCCGGCCTCTATCTTCTTGCGGGTGACGGCCGCGGATTTGTGGGTTTTGACGTGGACCATGAGGTTTTGTCCGCCGTCCGCCAGCTCGCACATGGTGCGGATGTTGTAGTCCACCAGGTCCTCGAATACCAGCATTGACGGGGTCTCGAGGGCATCCGGATCGCCGAGCTTGTAGTCTCCGTACTCGATCATGGGTAGATTCCTGTAAAGGTTCGGGGGGTCAAAATCGGAAAATAGCACAAATCCAGCACTCAGGCAAACCATTGATTGGGCGCGAAAGACCTGTTTCTTTAATTAATTAGCGGGGATTAAGAAGCTTTCTTAAAATTCCCGGTGTGCTCCGAGCGTGCGCAAAACGGGCGTGGGCAAGGCGCCCGATGGCGCCATATTGACCAAATATGGCAACTGAGGGCAACGCCGATCCACGCCCGTTGCAGCCGGGCGAAGGCCAGCGGAGGTTTTGAGACGGCTTCTAATACAGGATTAGACCTTAGGGAATCCCCAGCCGCTCCCGGAAAACCTCGTCGGCGGTGCGTTGCAGGCGCCAGTAGGGCTCGCGCAAGGTCTCGAGCAACTCTCCGCGACCTCCCTGGGAATCCTCCCAGGCCAAGATCCGGTGGGGATGGATCTTTTCGACCCATACCGTCTTGTGGCGCCCCTCCAGCTCCCACTTCCAGGGAATCGCCTCTAAAGCCTGTTCTCCAACCGGGATTTGCACTGCATATCCCTTGGACAGCCTGGCTTCTACCAGCTCCCGGGACGCATGCTGGGCGCGGAGATACCAGAGGCTGGGCAGGAGCATCACCTCTTTCTGCTCCCCTTCCGCCATGATGGGCCCCTTGAGTTCGCGGATGCGAATCAGGAGGTGGTCCTCGCTCGCGAATTTCCGGGGCAAGGGCAGTTCGTAGGTCTGCCGCCCCTCGCGTTCGAAATAGCTGTTCAGGGTGCCCCGCAGACGGCCCTGCCGCACCTGCACCTCCTCGAAGACATGGCCACACCACTCCTGGGCACTCAGAGTGATCTTGCTGAGTTCAAAAGGCTTATCACCCTCCTGGCCCTCCACGGCGCTGAATACCGAAGTCATTACGGAATAGTCGTATATCCCGGTCTTGAATTTGAGCACATTGTTGAGTTTGAGGGTATATATCCGGTCTTCCCGGGGCGCAGGGGACTCCACCTTGATGAAGGTATTGCGGTTGATGTCCTCGGTGACAAAGACCAGTACAGCATACCCTTCGCGAAGTTCGCCGTAGCGCGGCTGGAATACCTTGTAGCTGGAAAGCTCGGCCTTGCCATCTGCCCAGTGGGCGTAAAACTCGGGATTTGCGGCGAATCCCACCCCTGTACCCAGAAGCCACACTGCCATGAGAGCGATGAAGAACATCATAACCTCCTGATCAATAATCAACCCTGTGTTAAAATATGCTCCCGGCTACAGATCGCAAAAAGGGAGCATGCTCCGTCAGTAAGTCCCGGCAGGTGGGACCTTCAAGAACCACATCTCGTAGAGTGTAACGCCAATACAAAGCAACATGGTTGCGCCCAACAAGGCTGAATTGATCGGCGCCAGGATGCCAAATTCGGCCGTCCCATAACGTATCAGCCAGGGTTTGGCAAGGTCGAAGAGGATGTACGCAAAAAAGGAGCTGATTACAAAGGTTTTCCACCTCCTGCTCCAGGCGCTGAGAAGAAACAAATGGGCCACCGTCATAAAGATGAGAGGCATGATAAAGAGGTGAAAGTGGGTGGTTTCTATCAGTTCGGTGGGTTCCTTGGGAAAGAGCATGCGCTCTTCATTGCCCCGGTAATAACCCGCTCCGCCCTCAGGCGTGAGTCGGGTCTTCTGGTAGGACATGAAGATCGACAGGCCCGTGGCGATCAGCATGAACAGCAAAAAAAAAGTCATGATCAACCGGGTATTGAAGTCCATGCGCGCCAGTTGCGAGCGGTTGGTAAAGTACTTCATGGTCGCTTTGTTTAGGACCCCGATTTCCGGCGGTACAGGGCTTCGGTCAGGAGGAGCGCTTTCTTGACCCCGAAGTTTAAGGCCCGCACCGATAAAGTCGCTCCGGTGATGTTGATGATGTCGCGGTTGATGCGGACCGGATCCGCGGATGACTTTTTTCTGTACTGCCGCAGGAAGCGGCTCCGGCGCACCTCCCCGCCCCGGCTTTCGCGGTAGACCAGCACCGCCACTTCCCTGACCCTGAAATCCGTTCCAATGCCAACCATGAAGGTGATGAGCCGGTACTTGCCGATTTCCTCTGAAAGGATCGCATAACCGAGCAAACCCTCGTCGGGACCATAGGCAATATAGACCTCCAAGGTATCGCCGTCAAAACCCCGTCCCAGATGTTTTTTTATCGCGGCTTTTAGCCCGAGAGAAACGACCTTGATTTCTCGCGCAAAGGCCCGGGCTTGCGGAAAAATCTTCGCCCTGGCCTGCTCGGGCGTCAGATAGACCTGGATGGAGCCGATTTCCGCCTCGCTCGGGCGCTCTTGAGCCGCCCCCATGCTCCCGCCGCAGACGAAAGCGAATAAACACAGATAAAGCCACATAGATCCAAGAAGCCTTTTTAAAATTCCTGGGGCGGCCAGACGAAGCCCGGCGGGGTTTTTAAGAAGGCTCCTAAAAGTAAGAGGCTAGAGAAAAAATAAAACCATTGCTGTTCTCATCGCGGTCGTAAACCTCGTAGTCCAGCTTTAGAGCAGTCTCTTCCTCGGGCCGGAAATTCAAGCCAAAGGTGTAGCGCGTCTCATCGCTGGTATCGAGGTCGATGAAATCGTAGCGCAAGGTAGCCGTGAAAATGGAATTGGGAAACTGCTCCAGAACTCCGGGCAGGAAGTGGTAGCCGACCTGGGCGTAGTACCCGGAGCGGTTATCGTTCGGCACCCCACCGACCGTGGCCTGGGCAAACTCCCCCTTCAGGTCAAACGGACCGCGGTTGTAGCTCCCGTCCAGGGCCAGTATTGTGAGGTTCTCCTCTTCGGCGTCATCGTAGGCTCCCCAGTGGAACGAGGCGCCTAGGTCCAGCCCCAGGAAGGGGCTGTAGTTGAGCCGGCCGACCAGGGACTTGCCCTCGTTGTTGTCGCTTTTGTGACTGCCCCGCCCTGAACGCGTACCGACCGCAGCCTTCTCGTTAAATCCGTTTACCAGGTAGATTTCGTATCCCAGAAGAGCGGCTTCACTCGGGTAGAGGATGCCAAAAAACCCCATGCCTGCTTCGCTGAGGGTAGTGGGTATGATTTGCCTGTTGACCAGCGGGCGGTTGGTCAAGTCGTTGAGCGGACTGTCGTGGATGAGGTTGAACAAACCCAGGGGCGCAAGAACCACCCCACCCCGATAATTAAAGGCTTCGCTGAAGCTGATGTCCAGGGTGGCGAATTCGAGCTTGATCTCTCCGTCGGTATCGCCCTTACCCTTCACCAGACCGCCGTGTTCGAACTCAATCTCGGCCATGACGTGAATGCGGTCGCTGACAGCGCCGTGAATAAAGGGAATAAAGCGGTGCTGGTCAAAGGTCTTTTTCTTTTTATTCCAGAACAGCTCGTGGTCTATGTACCCGCCAATAAAGGTCCCGCGCCCGGCCCGCTTGATATGGGGCTTGTCGTATACCCCACCGGGCACCACCGGTCTTTCCTTCCCCTCAGCGAAGTTGTCCAGCCCTCCACCCAGCAGCACTGTGGCGACAATAATACGAGACAACAAACGAGCGGTAGTTTTCATCGAATCTCCCTCCTTGATTAAGGCGATATCACCTGTCGCAACAGGCTTTTGAGAATATCCCACCTTGTTCCACCAGCCGTCAAAGTGGGACAGGAGTGCTATCCTTGTATGTCACACTTATCGTATGTTCTCTATGGTAAACTATAAATTGCCTTACTATTCTTTTGTTTGCTATATCAAACTACAAGATGATAAAATAAACTGTATTTTATCGCCTGTCAACCCTTTTTTCGAGGGTATTTACCTTAACGTAAAGATAAATTAGCAATGGAGTTAGACTATTTTCTTCTTGATTTTTCCCCCGCCCGGAGCTACTATTGATCTCAGTAAACCTTTTGTACCTGGCAAATGTTTCGGGTCCAGACTGAATGGGCAAACCATTGTATAAAGATTAAAAAATTATTGACTTGGTGGAATAAACCTCTATATTTTAGGTAGGTCAATCGTTTGTTAGGTGAGCCAAACATAAATTTGACAGACCTAACCTTGAATAGCCAACCCGGCAAGAGCCGCAGCAAATATTTTTGGTGCAAATTTTGATCCACTCATCCACAGACCCCCTGCCCACCTTGCGCCCGGGCGAAGAGGGCGTGATTACCCAGGTTCTCGGCTCCCCACTGCTGGTCTCCCGCCTGCGGGAACTCGGGGTAATTCCCGGGAGTCTGATTCGGTTGCTACGCAGCGGCTGTCCACTGGTCATCCAGGTGGGCGAAGGCCGCTTCTGCCTCAGAAGACAGGACGCCGTCGCCATCCAGGTGAGCCCGTCCAATCTTCCTATTCCAGTTCCTTCTTCGGACCACACCTTGCAGTAGTGAACCTGGCCTGCTTCCACCCGGGTCCGGGCCCATTCCCCAAGACATGCCCGCGACAATCTCCCAACCCACAATCCTCAAGACCATCGCCCTGATCGGCAATCCCAACACCGGGAAAACAACCCTCTTCAACATCCTCACCGGCCTCTCCCAACAGGTGGGCAACTACCCTGGAGTAACGGTTGAGCGCAAGACCGGCAGGCTCGACCTGAAGGACGGGCAGGCCATTGACCTGCTGGATCTGCCCGGAACCTACAGCCTGGCCGCACACTCCCCGGACCAGATGGTTGCCGTGGATGTGCTGCTGGGCAAACAGGAAGGGGTAGCCCCGCTAGATGCGATGATCGCCATTGTCGATGCCACCAACCTGCATCGCAACCTCTACCTGGTCTCCCAGCTCATCGAAACAGGCCTGCCCCTCATCATCGCCCTGAATATGTCCGACCTGGCCCGGACGCGCGGCATTCTCATAAACGCCCAGGCGCTCTCAGAACGCCTGGGCATACCCGTCATTCCCGTCTCCGCCCACCGCCGGGAGGGCATAGAGGATCTGCGCCAGGCCATCGCCGCTGTAGTCAAGGGGGAAAGACCTGCGGTAGCGCATCATCGGCCCTGCTTTCCCGAACCTCTGAGACAACAAATGGAAGAACTGTCCGCCTGCTCGGCCTCCCCCCCCGGGGATACCGATCGCGGTCTTTCACCCGTCGAAACCTTTCGTCTCCTGGTCGACCAGGACGGATATGTGGAAAAGCGCCTAGTGGAAACTCTGGGGGACGACTTCGCCCGCCAGCTCGAAAAAGCGCGTCGCGCCATTGACGTCTCCACTCCACTCTCGGTCCTGGAGTCCGAAACCCGCTACACCTGGATCAACCAACTCCTGCAAGACTGTGTGCAACAGCCCGCCCAACTCCTGACGCGTCGTTCCGACCACATTGACCGCGTGCTCACCCATAAGCTTTTCGGCTTCCTGGTATCCATCGCGGTGAGTGCCTTGGTCTTCCAGGCAATCTACAAATGGGCCGCACCCTTGATGGATTGGATCGACGGCGCTTTTGGCTTTCTGGGGGGCTGGATCGGCAGCGTCCTGCCCGCAGGCGCTCTCCAGAGTCTGCTGGTGGACGGGGTTGTTGCCGGGGTCGGCGGCGTGCTGATCTTCCTGCCGCAGATCGCCATCCTGTTCCTGTTCATCTCCCTTCTCGAAGACTGTGGATACATGGCCCGCGCCGCCCTGCTGATGGATCGATTGCTGACCCGCTGCGGACTTTCGGGCAAGTCCTTCATCCCGTTGCTTTCCAGCTTTGCCTGTGCGGTTCCCGCCATCATGGCAGCCCGCACCATCGAGGACCGCCGCGACCGCTTCACCACCATTCTGGTGGCTCCGCTGATGAGTTGTTCGGCGCGCTTGCCCGTGTACATCATCTTTATCGCCGCTTTCATCCCCGATCGCCCTTTGTTGGGCACCTTTTTCGGGCTCCAGGGGTTCACTCTCCTCGCCATGTACAGCATCGGCGTCCTCGTGGCCATCCCCATGGCCTGGCTCCTCAAGAAGACCCTGCTCAAAGGCGAGCCTCCGCCCTTTCTGCTGGAGCTACCCTCGTACAAATGGCCCGACCCACAGACCGTATTCCTCAGGGTCTACCACAACAGCAAGGCCTTTGTCGTGCGCGCCGGCAGTATCATCCTGGCCACCACCATTGTCATGTGGGCCCTGGCCTATTTTCCGCGCCCGAGCGCGACCCTCGAAAGCTATGCCCAGGAACGGAGCCGAATCCTCACTACAGCCCCTGCCGAGATCCGCGAGCAAACCCTGGTCGCCCTCGACCAGGCCGAGGCCGCCGAGCTTTTGCAACACAGCTTTCTGGGGCAGGCCGGCCAGCTGATCGAACCTGTGGTGCGCCCCTTGGGATGGGACTGGCGGATCGGCATGGCTACCCTGGCCTCCTTTCCGGCCCGGGAGGTGATCATCTCGGTGCTGGGAACCATTTACAGCCTGGGGGGCGAGCACGATGAGGCCTCGGAAGACCTGCGGGACGCCCTGCAGGCGGCGGTTCGGCCAGACGGCACCCGCATCTTCACCATTCCCGCAGTCCTGTCGATCATGGTCTTTTTTGCACTGTGTGCCCAGTGCATGTCCACTCTGGCCGTCATCCAGCGCGAGACCCAATCGTGGGGCTGGGCCGGATTTACCTTCGCCTACATGACCTTGCTGGCCTATGTCGGGGCGTACCTCACCTATCAGGTGACGACATTCCTGGGATGGGGGGGGTAAAAATGGACTGGCAAACCCTTGCGGCTATCGGCCTGGTCCTTTTAAGTGGAGTGTGGATGGCCTGGCATTTTGTCCGGCCCTTCTGCGCCCGGCGCTGCGGCGGAGAGCCCGATGACGACCTGCTCCAGATCGCCCCGGTGGACGAGGGCCCTTCCCTCAATTAGAATCCACTGCCTCCTCCTTCGATGTCCTAATTTTTAACACTCAAACTCACTCTACCCAACCATAGGAGGGATCTCTGTGGAACATACGAGAAATATTAACACCAGGAAGTCTGCTGCTAACATTCTTACCAGTGAACTCAGAAAACGCAAATCGACTATTGTCTCAGTCGTTTTTTTATGCTCTTAGGCTCAGGGGTTACACTCATCCACCCCCTGTTTTTCAAGATGCTATTTGATATGGCAATTCCTCAAAAAGATACCTCTTTGGTGTGGTGGTTATTGCTGGGAATGGTGGTAACTCCTCTGGTGGCTATCGGAATGAATTATCTTCAGACATTTGCGAGTGCGCATCGATGAATCCGTCGCTCTCTCGCTCAGGAAAGAGGCATTTAACCACTTGATACATGCCAAAGTTGATGAAGTCGAACTCATTCCTACGCAGAGAGGGGTTGATCAACGCCCTGAGACAGCCTTCTTGAATAGTCTTCTCACGTACGGAACGGTATTGACCTATGACTGAATTGGCCATAGAGACCAGGAGCTTGACCAAACACTTCGGAGGCGCCGCGGCCGTAGACGGTGTCGATTTGTCGATTGAGATCGGGACGATCTATGGACTCGTGGGCCCCAATGGAGCCGGCAAGACCACTACTGTAAACATGCTGACCGGGTTGCTGGAGCCGAGTTCGGGGACGATGCGGATTCTCGGCGAGGAACTGGGCCGCGATTCCGTAGGGCTGAAGCAACGCTTGGGAGTTATGCCCGATGACCTCGGCCTGTATGAGCCTCTGACGGGCGAGGAATACCTGTCTTTAGTTGGATATATCTATGGTCTCAGTAAAAAGGATGTGAAAGAGCGTATGGCCCAGTTGTTCGAGTTTATGGAGATCGCACCGGCCCGCAAAAGACCCATCCACCAGTATTCACATGGGATGAAGAAGAAATTGGCGCTAGCCGGTATTCTGCTGCACGAACCGGACGTCATCTTTCTCGATGAGCCCTTCGAGAACCTCGATCCCAGGGCGGCGAAGTACACTCAGGACGCGCTCAGGCAACTGGCTGGCAGGGGCTCGACGATTGTCTTGACCTCCCACATACTGGGTTTGGTGGAGAAGTTCTGCAGCGACGTCGCGTTGATGGCAGGAGGGAAGATCGTCTTTTCTTCGCCGACGGACCAGATCAGGACGAAAGTGAAGAACGAGCTGTCCCAGGAAACCTATGCGGATCTGGAAGATGTATTTCTATCCCTTACCATCGACGGGAAGGACGCAGCACCGAAACTTTCGTGGTTATAGGTTCTACAATGAAAATAGAAGACATTAAAAAGCATGATATTTTTCAACTTTCGTTCCGTCAATATGAAAAAGCCGGCCTGTAGCCTGTCGGGCCCGGCCAACGTCG
This sequence comes from Candidatus Latescibacterota bacterium, assembly GCA_965219385.1. Taxonomy (GTDB): domain Bacteria; phylum Latescibacterota; class UBA2968; order UBA8231; family UBA8231; genus CBDCNM01. The sequence continues at coordinate 2,505,255 of CBDCNM010000002.1, forward strand.
AAAGTCCGTATCGTCGCCGGCAGTGTTTTTTCAGCAGCCCGCAGTCGCCGGCGGTGTTTACCCGGTTGATCGTAGCCAAACCAGTTCGACCGGGCCAACAATTGCTGCTGGTCCTGGATCGCCCCCATTGGCGGTTCGGCCGAACCGATCTGAATCTCTTGGGTTTAGGGCTGGTCTACCAAGGCGTTTCTATTCCTTTTCTTCGAGTTGGTATATCAATTCGGGCACTTCCTTGCCGCATAAAGGGCATGTTAAGTACTTTTGAACCTTCGTTGAAGAAGAAGAGAAATCAATAAACGCGGATGAAGCGCTTGCCCGGCAGCTGCTCTACCAGACCGGTCAGTTCCAATTCCAGCAGAGTGCCCAGGACCTCGGCCGTTTCCAGGTCTACCTCCTGGGAGAGCCGATCGATATGGCAGGGCTCGGTATCGAGCCGTTCCAGGATCACCTGCTCGCGGGAGGAAAGCACTGCAGTCGGCTCTGATACAGCCGCAACCTCGGGCTCCACCTCGCGCTGATCGCCCAGACCCCAGTGCTGCAACTCTTCCACCACGTCTTCCACCCCCTCTACCAGTATGGCCCCATCCCGGATCAGCTGGTGACACCCGGCGCTCTTATGGGTGCGAACATCGCCGGGCACGGCAAAGACCTCGCGGTTTTGCTCGCGGGCGTAGCGCGCAGTGATCAGGGCGCCGCTACGCGCCGGCGCTTCCACCAGGACCACCCCCAGACTGAGTCCGCTGATCAGGCGGTTGCGGCGGGGAAACCAGCCCTTGTCGGGAGGACTGCCCATGGGGAACTCGGAAAAAACGGCCCCCTGCTGCTGGATGCGCATGTATAGATTTGAATTCTCATGGGGATAGGCCACATCCACCCCGCAACCCAGCACCGCAAGGGTCCGCCCCCCGGCTTCGAGGGCGCCCTGGTGGGCGGCGGCATCAATACCCCGGGCCATGCCGCTGACCACGCAAAACCCGCGCACGGCCAGGGCCCTCCCCAGCTGGCGAGCTACTGCACAACCGTAGTCCGTGGGGTTCCGCGTGCCCACGATGGCCACGGCGGCCGTGGTCAGCCGGGTTTCTCCCAGGACATGGAGTACGGCCGGAGGATGGGGGGTTTCCAAAAGCAGCGGGGGAAAGTCCGGATGGCTTATGGGAATCAGGTGCCCTCCGCGCTGCTCCAGGCTTTTCAATTGGTCCGCAGCCCAGCCCCGGTCCAACTCTTGGGCCCGGGCCTGCCCGGCCACGACCGGCCCGACGATTTCTTCCCAGGCACCGACAGAAGCTTGCAGGGCCGCGGCAGCCGAGCCAAAGTGCTCGGTCAAACGCAGACACCGCTTGCCTCCCAGCTGGGGCAGCCGATTCAGTGCCAGCCAGGCAATGGACTCTGTAGTCATATCCATCACTTTACACCCTCTCCCACCAGATCCCGGGTTTCCTCGGCCCGCAATTGCACGAGTCCGGCTCCCAGGGCCGTGACCATCTCGCTCAAGCCCCGACCGCTCGCGGCGGAAATCAGGAAACGGCCCCCCGCCCGATCCGCGAAGGGATCAGCAAAATTCAGGTCCGGGCCCAGCAGATCGGCCTTGGTAAAGGCGATCGCATATGGTTTGTCCAGCAACAACGGATTAAACCGTCCCAACTCGCTGTGCAGGGTCTCGAAGTCCTGGCACAGGGAATCACTGGTGCAATCGAGGACGAAAAGCAAGCTGCGGGTGCGCTCAATATGGCGCAGGAAGCGCACCCCCAGCCCCTTGCCTTCACAGGCGCCTTGGATCAGCCCGGGTAGATCGGCCATCACCAAGCTGTCGTACTCGCCCCATCCGACAAGTCCCAGGTTGGGCTGCAGGGTGGTGAAGGGATAATCCGCGATCTTGGGATGGGCGGACGAAAGCCGCGCCAGCAGGGTGGATTTGCCGGCATTGGGGAAACCCACCAGACCGATGTCGGCCAGTAGTTTCAACTCCAGCTTCACCACCGCCCGCTGGCCGGACCCGCCGGGCTCGGCACGCCTCGGGGCCTGCACCCTGGAGGTGGCAAAGCGGGCATTGCCCCGGCCTCCACGCCCCCCCTTGAGGAAAAGGAACTCCTGGCCGTCCTCGACCAGATCCACGATCACTTCTCCTCCCTCGGCTCGGACCAGGGTTCCAGGCGGCACCCGAACAACGGCGTCCTCGCCCCGGGCGCCGGTCATGTCCTTGCCCTTGCCGTGCATGCCCCGACCCGCACGGATCCGGGAGCGATAGCGGAAGTCCAGCAAGGTGGACAGACGCGCGTCGGTCGCAAAGAGCACGCTGCCCCCATCCCCACCGTCGCCGCCGTCCGGTCCACCGCGCGGCACGTACTTCTCCCGGCGAAAGCTGATGCCGCCGTCGCCGCCGTCGCCCGACTCCACCGTCACACTCACTTCGTCTATGAACACGGAATACCCGCTCCGCTCATGCGCAACCGAATTTTTCCTTCAATTTCTGTTCCACAAAGGGCGGCACGAACTGGGAGACCTCCCCGCCCATTTGCGCCACCTGGCGCACCACCGACGATCTCAGGTACATGTATTCCGAACTCGTCATCAAGAAGAAGGTGTCAAATTCGGACCAGAGACTGCGATTGGTCAGGGCCATGGAGAACTCGTTTTCGAAATCCGTTACCGCGCGCAGGCCGCGCACGGCGATGTGGATACTGTGCTCCCGCGCATACTCGATCAACAACCCTTCGGTGTAGTCTACTTCGACCTGGGGCCAGGAGCGCGTGGTTTCGCGGATCATCTCCACGTTTTCATCCGGAGAAAACAAAGGTTTTTTCTGGGGGTTGACGGCCACCAGAACCGTGATCCTGGAAAATATATTCTGGGCTCGCTCGATGATGTTCAGGTGCCCGTACGTAATCGGATCGAAGCTCCCAGGATAGAATGCCGACTGCATTGGAACCTCCTTGTTTCAGGGAAGGTCTTGCACCAGAACATCTACGGCCGCGTAAAGCAAAGCCCGGTTCCAGGACTGGTCCTTTTGATAAATCGGTATAGCCACCAATTCGGCCAGAGTAGCGATTTCTTCCGCTTGGCCCAGGGCCTCTATGAAGGCTTTGATCTGCCGATAGGAGCCCGTAGCCCGGATCTTCTGCCGTTGCTGCACCAGGGTGGCTGCCAGGGATTTCTTGATCGGCTTTTCCTGGGACAATTCGCCCAGCCCGCTCTGGCGCGCCCAGGTGCCTATCTTGCGGAACAGGGATTTCGCCTCGGATGTCGACACTGGCTTGAGCCGCCGCATTTCGAGCCCTTCAAACTGCCCCTGGAAAGTAAACTTGTAGATCCGTTCCGACTGTAGTTTCCCCTCGCGCCACAGGGCCGGAAACGAGTCTACCCGGGAAAAACTCTCCAGGATATCCTGAAAATCCGCGGCTGATCTGGAAGACGAACTCAATCCTTCGACAGTGTACTCCCCGGTGGCATAGCCGATCAGACTCTCGACCCGGATAGCGGAAGGGATGCGCTCGTAGAGTTGCAGGGCCCGCATACAAGCCGGACTCCACTGGGGCTGCCACCGAACGATCGCGCCTGAAAAAGGTGCCCTGCCCCTGGTACCCTCCTCCTCTTTTTTTGCCCTGGCGCCCCTGGCCGCTTCTTCCATGGCCGTCTTGCGGACCTTTGCTTCGTCGACCTCTTGCGGAACCACCGCCTCTTGCGGAACCACCGCCTCTTGCGGAACCACCGCCTCCTCGACCTCTTCGGCAAAGAGGTCTTCCCAGGCCCCGTGGAGTGGATAGCTTTGATCGATCCAGTAAAGGCCGGCCAGGACCACGACCACGGCACTGCCCCCAACGACCAGGCGCAGCAGCAGGGGGCGCACATCGTACCATCGGCTTTGCAGTAAATCAATGCGGATCATGAAAAAAGTCCCCGAAAGGCCAGACCTGCCGGTACCGCAAAACCACTCCCGGCCTCGAGCAGCGCCGAATCGGTCTCCTCGAGCGAAGCCGTATCAATGTCCCGAAAAGGATCCAGCAAATCGACCGCCATGGAGAGTCCGGCCGGCAAATCCGTACTCCATCTGCCCTCGCTGGCAGCCGCGCCGGCGATCCATATATGCTGCGGGCGTTCCTCCTCGTCCCCTTCTTCCAACAAGGCGTCAATCCGCCCTTTCAAATCGTCGAACCGCGCATCCGCGACGACGTCCTGGTCCCAGGCGCAAATCGACACCGCGTCTATTTCGCCGTCGCGCAACAGGAGAGCACAGGCCCGCGAGCGGGCAACGTCCAGCACCAATTCTGGTTGCTCCGCAGACAGTAGATCCGCGACTTCCAGAGCGTTGTACAGGGCAAAAGGCGGAATGTCGAAGTCCAGGTTTTTAACGCCCGCCTGGATGAATACCTCCATGTACAGCTCGAGCATACGGCGGTGGGCAGCCACTGCAAAACCACAGTGCCGGGTCAGCGCAAAATCGATGCCGTACTCACCTGATTCGTCGGCGAGAAACTGCCGGGTCTCCCAGAGCAGGTGCTCGCGGTTGGCCTTCTCGTCCTCCTCGACCAGGGGCCGACGTTTGAGATAAAACGAATCCTCTTGCAGGGCTACGACCGGATTTTTAAAGGTAATACCGCGTTCCTGGCGCACCTGCTCCAGGGCCTCGGTCAGCACTTGACGCCCGTCATCGCTGCCCAGCCGGCCGGGCTCGAATGGCCCTGGAAGCTCCTTGTAAATCAGGGCGTGGAGTTCGACCTTCTCACCGGCCCCGCCGACCTCGACGATACTCAGGATATTGTCGACGATGTGAATACCCGTAGCTGTTTTGTCCCTGGATCCGAACACTGGTACCTCAGTCGAGGGCCACGAAGGGCCGCAATTTCTCCAGGGTACGGACCCCTATGCCCCGTACCTTCTGGAGCTCTTCCACACTCTTAAAGCGCCCGTGCTCCCGGCGGTATTGCAGGATGCGGGCCGCCGTTTGCGGACCGATCGCCGGCAGTTGCTGAAGCTGGTCCGCCGTGGCTGTATTGAGGCGGATCGGTCCGCTATTGATGCGGGGCGTTGCCACCGGTTCCGGGATCGGAATGGCCCGGGGCACAACGGCAAATTCCTCCAGACTGGAGGGGTGGTAATAATCCACCACGGCCAGGCTGGTCCCCGTCAGCAAGGCCCCGGCCAAAAAGAGCAGGGCCACCTGTTCCCGTCGGTTGAACATGGAAGATACCTCCATTGGCCGCGCCAATCAACCACAAGATCGGCCGATCCCTGTTTTCAGCGGAAAAACAGGGTGCCGCCCAGGCGGACTTCGCGTATCTTGCGGGTTTTTTTGGTGAGATTGTTGCGGTTGTTCTCCAGCCCGATGCGGCCCTCGCCGCTGAAATTACTGCTGAATTTATAGGTGGCCCGCAGCGAAGTTTTCCACTTGCGGTTGTCGCTTATCGGCGCTCTCTTGGCGGCGCTCGTGGCGTTGGAGCGGATCTCTGATTCCAGACCGAACTCGTACTTGAGATCCACATTGCTTTTCAGCTTGCCCAGCAGGGGCAGGCCCTTCGGCTTGAGATTGTACGAGGTGGTGAACGTAGTGGAGGTTTTCTCCCGACTGCCGCTGCCGCGCAGGGGCTTGGTCTCTTCCTCAGTCGTCGTGGTATCGGCGAAGCTGGCCAGTTCGAAATCCAGATCGACCCTGGTGGAAAGGGTGCGCTTAACCGTGATGGTTGGACCTTTCCGCACCCGTCCGTTCCAGGAAGTGGTCAAGTCCGTGGATTTGCCTTCGTTGATCAGGTTGCCGGGTTTCAAGTTGCCCTCCCCTCTCTGCGTCCGGGTGGTCTGGAAGTTGACGCTTACCTGGGAGCTGTTGACCAGCTTCTTGATCAAGGGAAGTCGGTCCACCTTCGACCAGGTAATGGTGGCTTTGGGAAAGACCTGTTGCTCCTCCACCCGCAACCGGGTCTGGGGGCTGCCGATGCGGCGGGTTTGCTTGCGGTTGAAGCCGGGTTTGATGCTGAAACCCAGCGGTAGTTTCAGGCCGCTGCTCACGTCTAGGCTGTTGGTCTGGGTCCACTGGTCCTGCTGGGTGAGACCGACGCTGACTCGCCGAACCTTGAGGCTGTCCTCGAAGCCTAATTGATATGCCAGGGGGGGGCGCTCGGTGAGGCTGAAATTGCGCCCGATGGTATCGCGCCTCCATTTCGTGGTGACCGGATCGGTATAGCGGCCGCTAAAGTTGAGCAGACGCCACAGGACAAACGGTTTGGCTGCGCCCTCCTTGGGCTCGCCTCCCCCTTTTCCGGGCTGTCCCAGGCCCTTCAACAGGGTCGGCAATTTCAGGCCGAGCTGGGCCGAAAGGGTATTCTTGGTCGATATATCGCGGGTGGGCAGTGGCCCCCCGGTGGTGCTGTCAATGACGACCTGTAGAGTGCGGCGGGTGGGATCGTTGCTCTCATCGTAGGTGGCGTCAAAGGTGTAATTCTGATCCAGCCAGCGGACCAGTCTCAGCCTGAACTTCACATCCGCCTTCTGTCGGCGTTTCACCTCCCGGCCAAAACTCAAAGCCTCCAGATCAAACTTCTTGCGCAGATCGCGGTCGAGCTTCAGGTTGTAATTGGAGGACAGACCATTGAGGGGGGCGGCTTTGGCGGTATAGGTTTCGGCCATGGTGAAGGTCTCGTGAAAGGTGGTATCCGAGTCGGACCGGCGCAGGGTTTCCTTTTCCATGCGTTTGGCGTTCATGGAGTAAGACAGGCTGGTAGGCAAGTATTTGAGCTGCACCTTGGCCACTGACTTGGGCATGAGACCTTCGGTCCACTGCAACGGCTTCACCGAGAGTTTGGGCAGGGGCATCTGGTAACTGAAATTCATGGACCAGGACTGGTTGTTGTTGAGCGGCTGAGTAGGACTGAAGCTGCGCTCTTGGTTGTAGCCCATCCCCAGTCGCATCTGATCCACGGTCCAGCGCAGCAACCAGTTCTGCCCCCCCCGCTTGCTCACCTGGAGATTGTAAAGTTCCTTGGTGCGCTGGGTGCGCTGCTCCTGCTTTTGTGCCGGGGTCAACTCCACATCGGAATTGGGTCCGAAACGGGGCAAACTCACAGAGCGAGAAAAATTGGCCGTGAGCGGCATGCTTACCCCCCAGCGCCCCGGCATGAACCGGTGCAGATCCGTTTTCGTGTTCAGACTGGTCAACAGGTCCGATTTGTTGCGTCCGGTGTCGTTGATGGTGCGAAAATCCTCCTCCCTCCAGGTGAGTTCGGTGGCGACATTCATGAAATCGGCCAGGTTGGTATTGAGCTTGACATAGGTTGCCAGACCCGGGTCGTTGCGCGCCTCGCCCAGCTGCAACTCATCTATGAAGACCCGCCCGCTGTGTACCTGCAGATCGCTGCGATTGCGCAGACCGATGGTCAGCTGGCGGATCTGCTGCATGGAAGGATTGCCGCGCACCCGGTAGCGGGCCGGTGCGCCGCTGCGCAGACCCGGATCAACTATTGTCGTGTCCAGCAGAGTGGGGAAGCGTCCAGTGGGATCGGCCGGGAGGCCCTGCAAACGGCCTTTGAGGTGAGCCATTTCCAGCAGGTCGATGTCGACCTCGTTGCCCCGCCAATCCGGCCGCAGACCATCCCAGCCCGGAAAAACCTGAGAGGCGAATTCGTAGTAATTGGTGCTGTCGGCCCCAAAGCGCACGAACAACTCGATCTCGCTGGAATCCTCGTCCACCACATAGGTGGCCAGGGAATCGCCGTGCACGTACATCTTCAGGCGGGTGTACTTGGTGTAATTGGCATTGCTCTGCATCACCCGGGTGGCCGAGACCTGGTGGCCCGGCTCCAGGTTGCGGTAGTCCAGCACCAGAGACTGCTCGCGCTCCCGCGTCCGGGACTGCACGTTTGTCCGGATCTTGACCCTGGGCGGCGGCTGGTACTCGGTGTTCTTATCGGTGCCGATGACCGTGATGTTGATGCTCTCTTCTGGACCCACCGCAAAACCATCCCCCAGCACCACGATATCGTCCTCCTGCCACTGGTTTTCGATCACCTCTATCAGGGCGATCTCAACCTTGGTTGCTCGATCCCCTCCCACCAGGCCGCCGACTACCGCGAGCCGGCTGAACTCGATCCGACTCGAGTCCGGCGTTCCCACCCGCTCGACCTGGGCATCGTAGAGCGGCAGACGGAAGAGCCTCCAGCCATTGCTCTCGGTGCCGGGCACATGTGGATCGCTCTCCAGGTCGATGGCGTAGTGGTAGTAGTCGTTGTTGAGTTCGACCACGCCGTCGTCGTTCAAATCTTCGGTGTCCGGATGCGCCCCCACGCCCCGGTCAGCGGCGTTGCCCTCGGTGCCGTTGATGCGGCTGTAGTCGTCCTCATTGCGGTTGATGTCGTAGGCGAAGTTGTCACCCTCGGGATCGTTCGAATCGCGCTCGGGATAGGCTGCCGCGAACCTTTGCTTCTTCTCCTCCACCGTGCCGCTGGTATCCTCTCCGGCCAGGTTCAGGTAGTGGTTCAGCTCCTCGACCAAGTCGCGCTCGTCGAGGCCCACGTCCTCCCCAGGAGAAACCACTCCGTCTCCGGTGCTGCGCCCGCCAATGGGTATATCCTCGGTATTGATCTTGCCGTCATTGTTCACATCCTCGCTGATGGCGCCCAGGTCAATGTGCAGTTGGCCGTGTTTACCGCGCACCCACACCTCCAGAAACTTGGATTGGGAGAAATCTCTCACGGCCGAAAATGCGTGCATCACCGCCCCCCAGGACTGGACCGCCCCCGGCACCGGCTCCAGTTCGAATACCAGGGTAGGCGTGGTGGTGTTCCCGGCCTCCACCTGTTCCTTCTGGCCGGGCCAGATATCGGTCTTGAGCACCGGCTCAGCGGGGTTGTACCAGATTATGTGGCCCCGGTTGTCCCCGGTAAAAGCCATGTCGACCGGCTCGCTGCCGATGGTCCACTGGGTGCGTATGGGCGGCAAGACGCTGGGGCGTTCGCTGCCTTCGAAGTCGTCGATGAACCCCGTGCCCTTGGTGTTCAGGTTGGGGCGGCTCTGGGCGAACTCGGCCCGCAGGTTGATATTCGACGGCACCGCGGTTTTGAGCAAAGGCATGGCGTCGACCACACGGGTGAGCAAAGGCGCCTTGAAGCGGGCCTTGAGATCCATATCCCAGACGATGGTGCGGGCTGACTCGGCGCCGACCTGCACCCGGCGAGCGTTGGTGCGTTCGTTGTTGTAGAGCAAGGTGCTGCCGATGGTCCCGTCCCCTTCCCAGAATTCGTATTCGGTGCGCATCCCCAGCAGGGTCTTCTGCTGGCTCCCAAACCCGAAGAGTTCTTTGCTTTCGTAGCTGATCTCCAGATCCGCCCCCGGCTGGGATATCTGGCTGGCCGCCTGGTTGGTAAAGGTGACATCGCCGGTAAAGCCAACATTGTAATGCGTGCCGGGCTGGAGACGCTCGCCGTTGAGCACAACCTCCACGGAAGCGGGATTGACCCCCAGCCCCAGGCTGATGCGCTGTTGAGTCGAACTGGCGATGGTCTGGATGATATAGCGGCTGGCCTCGATCTGGTCGCGTCTTTGCTGGGTATTGTAGGCCTCGGGTACGGTGTCTTTCAGGTCGGCCTTGAATTCGGGGTGCTGTGGATCGAAAGGCGTCAGATCCGGCAGGATCAACACCCCTTCGAACTCGTCCAGGCCGACGTAGTCCGCATCGATGCGCCGATCCGGCGGGCTGCCCGGATCCTGGCCGTGTTCGTCCAGGCCAAAGATTCGCAGATAGGACACGCCGTCCTGGGAGGCCTGGTGCTCGCGACCAGGGACCTCCTTGAGGATCTGTATCTCGATGGTGTTGCCGTCGAATTTCTTGCCGCGCCCGCGCTGGAAACCACTGACGATCTGGTACACATTCTTCCACTCCAGATCCCAGGTGGGGAAGTTGGGACGCGCGTTTCGCGCTTTGATGAGCTTGAGCTTGAGGGTATCCCCCCGGGTATTGCCGACTTGTTGGCCCCCCACAGTGCGGTAGCTCACGGCCAGGGCTTCGTTGTCCCGCAAGTTCTTGTTCAAGATGAAGTACCCGCCGCCGCTGACCAGGACGTAATCGTCGTCCGGATCGAGCCGGTGCCAGGTGCCGCGCTCCACCCGGCCGCTTCCTTCGATTATCGGCCCCTCCACATCAACCCAGGCGACCCCATCTTTGGCCAGAGTTTCCGCGTCGTTGCGGGTGTTGAAGTCGTTGACATAGATTTCCAGGGTGATGGGATCAATGGCGCGCTCGCGAGGAATCTGGGCTCCCAGGGCCGCCCGGCGAAAGTCGGGCAGACTGTCGCGGTAGAACTGGTCTAGAAAGAAGTACTTGTTGCGCACGTACTCGTAATCGCGTTTGATCGTCGTATCCGCCTGCGCTCCCCCCCTGAAGGTTTTGCGGTTGCCCTTGCTTTTTTCGTGACTGGCGATGGTGGTAAAACCCAGGGGACCCAACCGCCCCTTGGCGCGAATCCCGAAGAGCCCCTTGTGCTGCTGGCGGAAACCCACGAACTTGGTGCCGGGTAGCGACAAGGTGGTGTTGCCGGCCTGGACCTCCTGAAAGATGGCGTCCTCATCCTTTTTGTAGTCGAGCTTGATCTGGTTGGCCAGCTCATCAAAGGAAGAGCCCACGCTCTGGGTATCCTGATTGATGCGGATGTTGATCAGCTCACCGACCTTGCCCTCCACCGTGAACTTTTGATCCTGGTCCAAGCTCAAGGAGGGGAATTTAGAAGGCCGACCGGCCACGGTCTGCACCTCGCCTTCGGTCCACTGGCTCCTGCCTCCTATGGTGGTTTTGAGCGACCCGTGTATCTTCAGCGTCGGTTCCACATCGCCGATGAACCGCCGCAGGTGTCCGGAGGTGCGAAAGGGCACGGACCACTCCAGCAGGCTTTTCTGGCCCCGCACCTGGTCCCGGGCCGCCTTGCGAAAATCCCGCCGGACCTGCTCGTGCCACAGCTGCGCCAGATCCCGCTGATAGGTCAGATTCAGGTGGTCTTTTATGTTCATGATCACGGCTGATCCAGTTTCCAAGCCGGTCGTTTTCCGCATGTATTTTACCTGGTTCAAGTCTACCTCGACCTGGTCGCGAAACAGGTTCCTGGAGGAGTAGTCGCCCCCCAGCACAAAGCCGGCGCTCCCCAGGGGAGCAAAGGGTTCTTTATCGCCGAAAAAGTCGGCGAGGGGACCGATCAGGGCGTCGGGACGCAGGCCTGGTGCCGCCCCGGCAGCACTCGAAAGCTGCAACAGGGCAAAAACTCCGAGCCACCAGACCAGAGCGGAAGGGCTTGTTGAAATTCTGGCTCTGAAAGGCGTGGCCTTTTGGACGGCCGTTTTTGCACGCATAGGCGGATGGAAATAGATAAAATTCTACCTAAAAAATCAGCACGAGCGTTCACTATGCGCGATAAGCCATCTCCAGAAACCAGAGTGTAACGAGTTGAAAAAGCGCTGTATGCCGCCTTTTGCTGGCACGAGCAAGCTTTTAAAAAACATAGCATATGGCCCTGATAAGATCAAGGAGGAACCGGTGCAAAAAGCGTACCAATATTGTATTTTCCGCAATACCTGCCAAGTGTGTATATTCAGTCATACCGCGTTCCTTTTAGAAAGTACGTAGCAAAGGTAACACACTGTAACCTTTGCTTCACACACTCGAGAGCAGTGACCATCTTTTCCAGATACGTCCTCAAAGCCCACCTCGGCCCGCTGGTTTTCGCCTTTGCCCTGATCCTTTTTATCCTGGTGATAGACGTCATTCTCCAGATGATGGACCAGGTACTGAGCAAGGGCCTGTCGCTGGGAGAGGCCGGCCGGCTTTTTTTCTACAACCTGGCCTGGATCATCGCTCTGGCCGTGCCCATGGCCGTACTCATAGCCGTGCTCATGACCTTCGGGCACCTGGCCTCGGATAATGAGATCATGGCGGCCAAAGCCTGCGGCCTCGGCTTTTTGCACATCCTGCGCCCGGTGCTCCTGGCCGCCGGGATTCTGACCTTGATCATGATCTGGTTCAACGACCAGATCCTGCCCGACTGGAACCACGAGGCCCGCAACATCGCTTCCAACTTAAAACGCCGCAAAGCCGCTCTGGTTCTCAAGGAAAAGGAAGGAATCTTCATCCACAAACTGAACAACTACAGCCTGCTGATCCGCCAGGTGGACGAAGGGGCCAATCGCCTCCGCGGCATCACCCTCTACGACGGCACTCGTGCAGGGCCGCCGGCGATCCTGCACGCGCCCTCGGGGGAGATCCACATATTCGACGACGGCAGCTATATCCGCCTGACCCTGTACGAAGGGGAATTCCACCGGATCGAGGCCGACGATCCAGAGCGTTTTGTGCGCGGTTCGTTCGCCCGCCAGATCATCCACATCCAGGACGAGGATCGCGCCCTGAGCCACTACCGCTCGGCCTACCGCAGCGACCGGGAAATGGACATCACCTCCATGTACCGGACGGTGCGGGAACAACGCCAGGAGCGCCTGAAAAAACAACAGCTTCTCGATTCGACGGTGCAGGCCTTCATCACCTCAATCAGCGCGCCTATGCCGACCATAGAGGATACGGCGACTGCGGATACCACCTTCAGGAACCAGGCCCTGCGCCTGCAGCAAGACATCGCAAAGCACAGACGTTTTATCACCAACCGCAACAAGAGCATCAACGAGTTCCTGGTGGAGATCCACAAGAAGTTCTCCATTCCTTTTGCCTGCGTGGTCTTCGTGCTCACCGGCGCGCCCCTGGGAGCCCTGATCCGCCAGCGCGGTGCCACCGTATCCGTGGGGGTCAGCCTGGTTTTTTTCTTCGTCTACTGGATGTTTCTCATCGCCGGGGAGGAACTGGCCAACCGGGGTTACATTTCCCCGGCCCTGGCCATGTGGTCGCCCAATATTGTATTCGGTCTCCTGGGCGCTCACCTGACTCGCGCCGTAGCCCTGGATCACCCGCTCCTGGGGACCCGGCGCAAGAACCAAAAACCATGAAACTACTCGACATCTACCTCCTCCGCCGCTATCTCTTCTGTTTGTTCTTCAGCATCGCCAGCCTGCTGCTGCTCAGCGTCGTGGCGGACTTTATCGAGACCATTGACCTCTTCATCGACTTCGAGGCCCAACCCGACCGGATCCTGCTCTACTACCTCTACCGCACCCCCTACTGGATCATCCTGACCTTGCCCACCGCCGCCCTCCTGGCCACCATGTTCTCCCTGACCAGCCTTGCCCGGCGCAACGAGATCACGGCCATGAAGGCCGCTGGTATCAGCCTCTATCGCCTGCTCCTGCCGGTCTTCTCCTGCGCTCTGCTGTTCAGCGGCCTGGCCTTTGCGTTCACGGATTGGGTAGTCCCCGGAGCCACCTACCGCTACAATTCCATCCGCGACGAAATCCGCTCCTACAGCCGCAGTGATGGATCGCGCCGCCAGGTATTGCTGCAGGATGTGGAGGGCCGGTTGATCTTTGCCCGCTCCTACGATGCCGGCGAGAAAAGGGCGCACGATATCAGCTGGGAACAACACCGCGACTACAAAATCACCGACCGCCTGGTGGCCCAGCTTCTGGAGTGGCGCCAGGACAGGTGGATCCTGCTAAAAGGCAAACACTATGAATATCCCGCTGCCGGTCCAGTGCAAATCGCGGCCTTCGACACCCTTGCACTGTCGTCTTTGACCCTGCTCCCGGAAGACTTTGCCCGGCAACAGAAAAAGCCCGAAGAGATGGGTTACGGAGAGCTGGAGGCCTACATCAACCGGGCCCATGCAAACGGCGCAGACATCGCCCGTCACCAGGTCGACCTGTACCTCAAGATATCCTTCCCCTTTACCTGCTTCATCATCGTCGTCCTCGGCGCCCCCCTGGCCGCCAATGCGCGCCGCTCCGGCCTGGGCAACAGCTTTGGCCTGGGGGCGCTGATCTGCTTCAGTTATTATGGCTTGGTCAAAGCCGGCCAGGCCCTGGGCTGGAACCAGGTGGTGCCCCCCCTGCTGGGGGCCTGGCTGGGCAATCTGGTCTTTGGGGTAATGAGTCTGATTCTGCTATGGCGGGCCCACAAGTAATCAGGAAAGCCCCTGCTGCAGGTGGTAGATCTTCAGCTTCAGGGCCGCCGAACGTCCCTTCCACTCCTCGAGCAGAGCCGAGGCTTGCGCTCCGGCCTGACCTTCGAGTTTGCCGCTGAATTCCACCAGCAGCTGCGCCAGCCGGGCCACCTTGTCTTCGGAGGCCCTGTGGGTCAGACGCTCGAGGTGCTTGAGCAACTCGGGCCCCATGTGCTCGTCCACCTGGTGCAGGATCTCCCGCAGGAAAGAGGCATGGCGGCGGGCAAATCCCTCGTCTTCACCGCTGCGCCCCATCACGTAGCGCAGTATTTCGATGCCGGGGGCCTGCCGCAGTACCTGATCGGCGCTGCGGGCGAATTGATGCCACTTCCTGGAATCATCGGCCGGCTCGAAGCCTTGCCGCGGATCCCACTCCGGCCGGTTGTGGCCTTGCACGAAGAGTTCGAAAAGCGGCACCTGAGGCAGGCATTCAAAGAGGGGGACCAGTGCTCCGACTCCGGTCCTCCACTCCCTCTGCAGGAGGTGATCTACCAGATCGCGCACCTGCGAGGGATGAACATGGCGGAGTTTGTGGAAGAGAATGCGCTTTGTTTCCCCCTCCCGGACGACCATCAGCGCCTCCAGCAACCGGGCCAGGGTATGGCTGTTGAGGGGGAGGCCCAGCGCGGCTTCGCGCGCCATGCGCACATTTTTGTGCAGCAGGAATTCCTGGACCTCATTGCGCTGCCGCAGACACCGCACCAGAGCAGCGCCTACCTCGGGATCTCTTTCCCGGCGCACGCAGGCCAGCAGTCTTTTCAGGCTGGACCGGGAGGATCCCCAACCGCGGTGATACCCCAAAACCTGGGCGGCTACCAGACGTCTGGGATCGCCGTCCGTGGCCAGAATGCTCCAAAGCACCTCCACGCCTTGGGCGCTTGGCGCGATCAGGCGCAGCCGTTCCACTGCCCGGGCCCTTTCCCCGGGGGAGGCGCCTGTTGCGGCCTGCGACAACAATTCATCCAGATTGTCCCGGATCTCGAGCGCGGGCTGGGGGCCGGCCTGTTTTTTTCCCCGCTTGAGCTCGGGTTCGGGCTCAGGCTCTAATTGACGGGTATCGAGAACCATAAGACCTCACTGAATTTCTCCAGCATCTATTTCATCGGCGTTGGAAGCGGGCTCGTGCGCCAGCATAAAGTCTTCTCAAGGCTTGGGAGAGGTCCTGCCCGGCCACGTCCAGTCGCAGTGAAAGCCCCTGGATATCGGGATGCGTCTCAAACCTGAGGGGAATGGCGCAACGGGGAAAATAAAGAGGGGAACTGTATATTTTTTGTAGAGGGTTATTCAATATAATCATACCTGGTTCACAAAGCAAGCCCGCCATGCCCTGCCGTCACCGGATCGTCTGGCCTCCTTTTTGCAGCATGGGTGCAAAGGGATATTTTTCGCTTTTCTTTATCAATCCGCAGGCTGAAAGGATCGTTCTCATCCTCCAGGCTCAGGCGCAATACCACGTCTCCATCGATCAGGGTCTGGGCTTTGCGCCGCACCCGGTAACCCATCTCCGTGGGCAGAAGCAGGACCAGATCGAACTCCACCTCCAGACCGCCGGGCAGCACCTCCTGCGACACATCCTGCCGCGCCCCCGGTTCGACCTGGACGCGCACAATGCGCGGCTGCTCGGCATCGACCTGGTTCAGGTAGGACACTTCCACCGCGTAGATTGTCTGGTTGTCGAGCACTACCCGCCCCTCCTTCTGTTCCACTCCATCAGAAGGTGGATCGGCCGCTTTTCCCGAACCGCCGCAGGCGAGCAGCAAGCTGGCCAACAACAAAAGCACCCACCCCATCACCACCCAATCGCGCCGATAGCGCTCCAGGCCCAAAACCGGGTCCACGGCTTGGAGGGCTTGTACACTTTCCATGACAGGGGAGAGTATAATTCCTCCCACTCATTTCAGCAAGAGTACAAATTTAGGCTTTGCGCTCGGCGTGCGTGAAGCTTATAATTAGATATCCCACCTCTCCCGCTCCATTTTCTCACCTTCACTGTATTCCATGCCCCGATTCCACCTTGCCCTGGTACTCTTCGCGCTGTGTATCGGCCGGCCCGAGCGCGGCCTGGCCGAGCCTCTCATCCACGTGGTCAGAAGCGGCGAGACCCTCAGCCAGATCGCCCAGCGTTACCAGGTTTCCGTTGCCCGGGTGCGCCAGTGGAACAGGCTCTCCGGCGACAAGATCTTCATCGGCCAGCGCCTCGAATTGTGGTCCCGCCATCCACCCAAGTGGTACACCGTCAAAAAGGGAGACACCCTCTCGGATATCGGTGCCCGCTTCGGCCTGTCCACCGAGCGGCTCCGCCGTCTGAACGAGCTTTCCCAGGATCGGATCAAGGTCGGGCAAAAGCTCCGGCTCCAGCCAGCGCAATCACCGGTCAAAAAACCAGAAAGCCATCGAGTCAAAAAAGGCGATACCCTCTCGGATATCGCGCGCACCTACGGTGTGGAAGTCGGGCGTTTGAAGAAACTGAACGACCTCAAAAGCGACACCATTATCCCAGGCCAGCGCCTCAGGCTCGCCGCTCCGCCCGACCCTCCAGGCGAAGAAGAAGAGCCGCGCGAGTACAGGGTCAAAAAAGGCGACACCTTATCGGAGATAGCCCGGCGCTTCGAGGTCGGCTTGAGGCTTTTGCGCCGGCTGAATCGCCTCAAAGGGGACCGCATCCACCCCGGGCAAAAACTGAAACTGCGTCCCGCCGCGGAGGACGAGGGGATCCACATCGTCCGCTCCGGCGAGACCTTGTCCAAGATTGCCCGGCGCTATCGCATAAAGCTGGACCAGTTGCGGGAACTCAACGGCATCGAAAACAGCAGGATCCTGGTCGGCCAGAAACTACGCCTCAAGGCGACACCAAGCGCTATCCATATCGTAGAACGCGGCGATGCCCTGTGGGAAATCGCCCGGGCCTATAGCATGACCGTAAAGGAATTGAAGGAGTTGAACGGGCTGAAATCGAGCCGGATCTATCCGGGCCAGGAACTCAGGCTGAACCTCAAGAAAGCCCGGCGTTTCGAGAAGTATACCGTAGAACAGGGCGACTACCTGAGCGAAATCGCCCGTCTGCACCAGATGAGCGTCGCCGAGCTGAAGAAACTCAACGGCCTGAGCGGTTCGGTCATCCATCCCGGAGATGTGCTCAAGGTGCGTCCCCTCCTGGGCAGAGGCACCGAATGGCTCAAAATCTCCGAGATCAACTGGGATGGGTTGCTGGTCAATCAGGGCGGGATCCGCAAGCTCGAGGCGGCCAACGGACCCTACTACTTTACCTCCCCCAGGGCCGCGCGCCAGAAGAGCCCCCTCTACTACGAGAAACATCCTCCCTCCCCCCTGCGGACCTACAAACAAGCCCGCAAGCTCTGGAAGGCCTTTGAACGCGAGGTCGGTCGTCTGGGCCGTCTGAGCAATGCCTTGGGGGGCTGGCACGTGGTCCTGGATCCGGGCCACGGCGGCCTGGACCCGGGCGCCGTGGTGGCGACCCTGGACGGCAACGGCAAGAAACTCTACGTGGTGGAAGACGAATACGTCTACGATATCGCCCTGCGGGTCTACGTACTGCTGCGTCTGCACGGGGCCGCCGTCACCACGACCTTGTTGAGCCCCAATCACCTCACCCGCCACACCCGCCCGCCGACCCGGACTTTTGTAAACCAGAAAAACGAGGTCTACAACAGCTACCAACTCAACAAGCGCAACACCCGCAAAAACTGGCCGCGCCCGGGCAACCTTTCGTCCCGGGTGCGCATCGCCCGCAACGCCTTTGCCAAAACCCCTAAAAACCGCTGTATCTTCCTCTCCTTTCACGCCGACAACGATGCCCATGCCCCGGAAGCCCCCCAGGTTCTGTATTACGCGAGCAAAAACGGCCGCAAGCAGGATCTGGCTTCCAGAGGCTTTGCCCGCACCCTGCTTCCGGCTCTGGGGGCCGGAGCCCGGGCGCGCGGCCAGAACCTGGGCGTACTGCGGAACAATCCGGCCGGGGTCAAGGTGTTGCTGGAACTGCGCAACCTCGCCTATACCAACAATGCCTGGTCCCTGCGCTTTGAGCAGTACCGCCACCGCGATGCCGAAAAGGTGGTCAAGGGCCTGCTGGACTATGCCCGCCGCCAGGGCCGCAGTGCCCGCCGCTAAAAAAAGCGCCCCGGGAGTACTCTCCCGGGGCGCTTTGCTCTTTTGGGGTGGTCGGCGGCAATCCGTGCGGAATCAGGGCTCTTCGTCGATCAAACGCCGGGCCGCCCGCCGCACCACTTCGGGCTCCAGGCCGGCCAGCTCGCACCATGGATTGATCCGAGGGCTTTCCACAAAGGCCATTGCGGGACCGCTCTCGTACTCATCTTCCCTCCCGGTCAACTTGGAAATCTCGCGTAAGGTACTGAGAATCATAGCATTTGCCAGGCGACGATAGGCTATGAAGATACGTTCAGTCTGGGCTGCATCCTGATCGGTTCTCATAAGGGGATATCCTAGCAGGTAAAGGTTGATTCACATATTTCCCGAAAGAGACCTACATAATGTACGGATGTACGGATTTTTTTGCAAAATTATCAATAAAATATCACCCAAACCTTAATAAAATTGCCGCCAATCTGCCTAGCCGATTCTTCTATCCCCAATTGGAGTTTGGTGAATTTGCCAGCCTCCATGGCCTGGTCGTTGACCTAGATCGTGGTTTATCCTACATTTACCCTCGTATACAGGCGAGAAAGCCCCCTATGTCATTACCACTTAGAGAAACCGACCCCAAAGAACTCTGCCTCCACATCAACGCGCAATCCCCCGAAGGGGGCCTGTTTGAAGGCGACCGCACCAAGCTCCACCCCGACAGCCGGCTACCGTGGCGGATTTCTCCCGAGCCTTTCTGGATCACCGCCGAACAACTCCAGGCCCTGGAAGAGTTGGGCCAGGTTCTGCTGCGGTTTTACCAGGCTTCCAACCTGCTCTACCAGCAAAGCGTCAAAGGCATCCAGCCGGCCTGGGTCCACCGCTACCTGGACCAGGGCAAACCCGCTCCGGTGGTCGAGTTCGGCCGCATGAACCGCTTCAAATCCCAGCTGCCCCTAGTCATCCGTCCGGATCTCCTCCTCACCGAAGAGGGCTTCCGGGTCACCGAACTCGACTCGGTACCCGGCGGCATGGGCTTTACCGGCCACCTGTCGAGTCTGTATGGGGACGTGGGCTACGAGCTCGTCGGCGGCAGCCATGGCCTGATCGAGGGGTTCTACCAGGCCCTGACAGCCAGTACCCAGTTGGAGCAGCCCGTGGTCGCCATTGTGGTCTCGGACGAATCCGCGCCCTACCGCGAGGAGATGCAGTGGCTGGCCCACCAGCTCGAAGAGGACGGCCGTCCGGTCTACTGCCTCCATCCTCAGGAGATCCGCTTCAACGATGAGGGCCTCTTGATCGAAGTGCGGGGAGAGCTCCTGCGCGTGGATGCGGTCTACCGCTTCTTCGAGCTTTTCGACCTGAAGAATATCCCCAAGGTCGAACTCATCACCTATTTCGCCAAGAAAAATGCCGTCCGCGTGACGCCGCCGCTAAAGGCCTACCTGGAAGAAAAGATGTGGCTGGCTCTCTTCCGCCACCCCCTCCTGCAAACCTTCTGGCAGCGAGAACTGGATCGCCGCTCCATGGATGTCCTGCGCGGTCTGGTGCCCGAAAGCTGGATCCTCGATTCCACCCCCGTCCCCCCCCACGCGGTCATCCCCGACCTGCGGATCGACGGGCACTCCGTCAACGACTGGAACCAGCTCGAGCACCTCACCAAGAAGCAACGGGAATTCGTCATCAAACCCTCGGGGTTTTCCGAATTGGCGTATGGAAGTCGCGGGGTAGCCATCGGCCACGACCTGCCCGAGGAAGGCTGGTCCGCCCATCTGCAGGAGGCCCTCGAGCGCTTCCCTGACAGTCCGCATATCCTCCAGGAATTCCACAAATCAGCGCGCGTATCCGCCAGCTATTACGACTTTTCCACCGACCAGATCCGCTCCATGCGGGGCCGCGCCCTCCTGCGTCCTTACTATTATACCGGCGGCGAGGAAGCCCAGTTGGCCGGGATCCAGGCCATCCTCTGTCCGGCCGACAAGAAGATCCTGCACGGCATGACCGATGCCATCCTGGTGCCCTGTGCCGTGGACCGGGGCACTTCACTATTCTGACGGACCAGAGCATGACCACCGCTATCCCTGAAACGAGCCACAAAAGTCTGGACGACAAACTAGAGGATCTCAATGCCATCCTGCGCTCCATGGGCCGGGTCCTGATTGGCTACTCCGGCGGGGTGGACAGTGCCTTGCTGGCCCTGGCGGCGCACCGGGTCTTGGGCGAGAACGCCATTGCCGTAACCGCCGACTCCCCCAGCTATGCCAGCGGCGAACTCGAAGCGGCCCGTGAAATAACGCGCTGCTTCGGCATCCGCCACGAGGTGGTCCGGACAAACGAGCTGGACAATCCCGACTACGCCCGCAACCCCGCCAACCGCTGTTATTTCTGCAAGCAGGAGCTCTTCACCCACATGCATCGTCTGGCCGCCCAAAGGGGGGTCTCCTTCATCCTCTACGGCCAGAACGTCGACGATGTCGGGGATTTTCGCCCGGGCGCCCTGGCCGCCCGCGACTATGGGGCCCGCGCCCCGCTTCGCGAAGCCGGTCTGACCAAAGAGGACATCCGCGCCCTGGCCCGGCGCTGGGGCTTGTCGGTATGGGATCGACCCGCCATGGCCTGTCTCTCCTCCCGCTTTCCCTACGGCACGCCGGTTACGGAGGCGGGCTTGCGCATGGTGGATCAAGCCGAAAAACACCTGCGGGACCGCGGCTTTGAGCAGCTGCGGGTGCGGCACCACGCCCCCATCGCCCGCATCGAACTGCCCGCCGCACAAATCCCCGGCCTGCTCCAGGACGCCGACCTGTGCGCGGCGCTGGTGCGCACCTTCACCGACCTGGGCTACTCCCGGGTCACCGTGGATCTGCGCGGCTTCCGCTCCGGCAGCATGAACGAAATGTTCCTGCCCAACCCGGTGCACCAGGACGAAATCTCCGCCAGGATCGAGGCGGCCCTGGCGACCCTGAACCTGGCGGGTGCGTTCGAACGGCACGACCAGATGGTCTGTCTCCGTCTGCGGCAAGAGGCCCTGGGGCAACTGCTGAACCCGGACAGGCGCCAGGCCCTCATCCAGCACCTCGAAGATCTGGGGTTCCGCTGGGTGGCCGCCGACCTGAACCCGCTCGTCTGAGCCCACAGCCATGATACGCCCAATCATCCAGTACGGCTCCCGGCTCCTGCGCCAGAGATCCGCGCCCGTTGAGGCCGTGGACGCCGAAATCGAGGCCCTGATCCAGGATCTTTTCGACTCCATGAAAAGCGCCGAGGGCGTGGGTCTGGCCGCCCCCCAGATCGGGATCCTCAAGCAAGTCATCGTGGTGGATGTATCCTCGCAGGAAGCGGCCAGACCGCCCATAGCCCTGATCAATCCCAGGATCCTCCGCCGGGAAGGTTCGGTCGTGGCCGAAGAGGGCTGTCTGAGCCTGCCCGAACTCTACGGCGAGGTCAAGCGCTCCGCCACCATCCAGGTCGGGGCCCTCGATGTCCGCGGCGAGTCCTTCGAGTTCGAGGCCGGGGGTTATTATGCCCGCGCCCTGCAACACGAGATCGACCATCTCGACGGCAAGCTCTTCATTGACCACATCAGTCCCCTGAAATGCCAGCTCATGCGCGGCGCCCTCAAACGGCTCAAGAAAGAGGGCGAACAATGGGATTTGGACCACTTGGTCTGATATTCAGTACTTCACGAAATACCCGTACCTATTTGGACCTCAAGGCCGGGAGGGGGTGTTGCCGGCAGGGCAGTGGGGGCTGCAAGCAGGCGTAGCCGCGGGAAGGGGGAACGGGGCAAGAGCGCCCTGGGCCTCATAAAACGCCAGAGGCACAAGCCCCGCACGGCCGACCGCCGATTCCGTGGAGTACTGATAGTTGTACAGAAGGAAATCCGACCATGGGTAAGGATGCACATCCCGAATTGACCGATCTCGAAATCCGGCTGGCAGAACTGGAAGGCCAGGGATACACGGTGTTTCCCGGGTATCTCGACCGCGCTACTACGGCCGCAATTCGCGCCCATATCGATCACCTCGCCGGCCCGGTCACATCCGCCGACCAGGACTCTGCGGCCAGGCATGACCTGCGCCACCCCATTCCGGGCGAGCTCATGCCCCGCCTGGCGAGCCATCCCACCACCCTCGAACTGGCCGCAATCTTGATCGGCTCACGGGACCTGCGCTTGCGCGAACAGGTTTTCATTCGCACCGATCCTTCGCCCCCGCCCTACCAACCGCTGCGCTGGCATATCGACGCGGCCTTCTGCCGGGCGGAATTCGAAGCTACACCGCGCCAGGTCTACTACCAGATGCTGCATTGCTGCAGCACGGTTTCCAGCGGGGGCGCCGCCTTCATGATCGTACCGGGCTCACACCGGCTGTCGCTCGAGGCCAGCGACGAAGCAGAGAGAGAGGGCGGCCGGAACCCCATCCAGCATCAGACCGCCGCGGTCACCGGATTGCAGAAAAACGACGGTATCGAGGTCTGCGCCAACGACGGGGATCTCATCGTCTTCAATCCCCTCTGTTATCACGCGGCTTCGCCCAACCGGACGGAGCAACCCCGCTACGTATTCTTCACTTCATTCTATCATCCGTCGGCGGCCCGGCTGGTAGAACTGGTGCGCAGGACCCGCTACCGCGACGACTTTTCCGACTCATTGCGCCAGGGGTTGGCTCCTGAGCTTCAAGCTTTGCTCAAGTATTGAACCGGGAGTACTGCACCTACATCGGCGCCGACCGCGCCCTCTCCAAACCCTGTCGTACGGACCTGCTCCTCGACGCCATACGCGAGTTGCTGCCCGATGCAAATCGGGGTTGACCCGGGAAAAACATGGACCCGAGCGGATATTGACAAGATCTATGACTGACCTTAGATTCTTCTGGTCGGGTATTGCAGACTAACGTGGGATCGTAGTTCAGCTGGTTAGAACGCCGGCCTGTCACGCCGGAGGTCGCGAGTTCGAGTCTCGTCGGTCCCGCCATTTTTAAGCCCTGGAGGGTATGTTTTCTGCTTTCCAGGGCTTTTCTTTGTTAATTTTATAATATCATTATTTACAGCGGTTTGTACTAATATCCCCTTCCTCTTCTCACTATTTTTTGCTTTTCAAGCCCCTGCCCCTCTCGCCTCGTTATATTTTTTCTAACAGATAGCCACCGATTACGACCGATTACAGCCGGTAAAGACCGGTATTTCTACGTTACATTTCACGTTACATTTCACGTTACATTGGCCGCCGGTTCGCTTGCCAGCGGGTCTAACCAATCCTTCGCAGGAGTCCTTTCATGCCCACTACCAGCCCTTTCAGGCAGCGCAATTGCTGGCGCGTCGACTATTCAGTCACCCTCTACAAGCGGAAAAAGCGCAAGACAAAATACGCCAAGACCAAGTCCGAGGCCAACCTGCTGGCCACCCAGCTGTCCAGGGTAGAGGAAGGAACGCGTACCGGCCTGGCTGCTCAAAGGGATATCGAAGAATGGATCAGTCGCAAGTGGCTCACCGAAGAGGAGGCCCAACAAGCCTTTATCGGCTACGCGGAATCGGCACAACGCGCCCAGATGGCCAGTAAAAACCAAACCGATTACGAACGCCTCTTGCTGGCCTATGGGCAATACCTGGAAGAAAACACCAAGCAGGGAATCAAGCGCAAGAATTTCCGCACCGCCATGGGCCGCGCTATGCAAGTGGTAGGCTGGCTGGAGGAGGAGGAGGTTCCCAATCTGCCGGCGCTAAAAATGGAACACGTACAAGCGTACCGTACCCACTTGCGCGACCAGGGGTACGCTCCGTGGACCGTGTTCCACCATATGACGGCCCTGCGCATCCTCATCGACCAGGCTATGCACCTGGGTATGATCTATGAAAATCCGGCGCGCCAGGTCAGCTTGAAACAGCCTAAAAAAATCGAGGATCGCCGCATCCTGAACAAAGAGGAGATTCAATGGCTGCTCGATATCTCCCTGTGCTATCGGCAGTGGATCAATGGCGGTATCCCCACCCTAGTCCGACTGGGCTTATATGCCGGTTTGCGCAACCAGGAGATGTGCTGGTTGAAGTGGGATTGCATCGACTGGGACCGGCGCTTCATCACCATCAACGAATCGGTATGTGAGGTGACCGGCGAGGTGTGGACTCCCAAGGATCACGAGCTGCGCCGGCTGGACATCAAACAAGCCTGTATGGATTTTCTGCACGAAGAAAAGGAAAGGCAGGAGCAAGAGGATTTACTGGGTCCCTTTGTGTTGCCTGGAGGAGGCCGTAAAAGACCTGGTTTCAGGGTAAAGCCTTTATCACAGGATGCCCCCCAGAAGGCGCTGTTGAAAATGCTGGCTGCCGAAGGGAAGCAGGATTCGGATATAACGGTGTACAGTCTCAGGCACACCTACGCCACCATGGCCTTGCGCAGCGGTGTCGACTTACGCACCCTGCAGAAGAGGATGGGGCATAGCGACCTCAAGATAACTATGGAATACCTCCACTACATCGAGCCCGAGGAACATCCAATGGATAAATTGCCATATTGAGTGGTAGATCTTTCCTCATTATCTATTTGACGTTTAATGCTTTATAGCCGGCTGTACCTTTCTTATCTTGGGAGCTGAGGGAAAATCGTACCATCCTATTTCTTAGCAGAACGGGTATGTCAACGACCCTTTGGCTCCGCCTCCGCCGAACAGTTCCTATCTCTTCGTGGTCTTTGTCCCTGCTCCTGCTGGGCCTGTCTTTACCGGCAGAGGCTCACAACGGTACGGTGGCTCTGGCCTATCCAATGGAGAGGATTACCGTCGATGAAAGTCTGTCGGACTGGCCGGAAGATATAAGACGGTATCCTCTTTCCCATCCAGTCCCTGGAGAAAAGCCGAGGGATGGAGAGGATTATCAAGGGGCTTTCTGCATCGGCTATAGCGAGCAGGAAAATGTGCTGTACATTGGGGTAGAAGTGCTGGATGCGTCTGTAGGGGTTGATGCGCAAGAAGACATCGGACGGTATATCCTGGGTGGATGCCACGTGAAAGTAGATCTGGAGCACCGGGTGCCGGAATCACTCTATGCAGAGTATACCATGCAAAAAGGGCATCGCTCTATGAGTGGATCGGCCCGAGGGTTGGCTATGAAGGTGGAGGAGGGACGCCAGGATGACCGACACGTTTTCGAGTGGCGGATTGCGAGTGGTGACACCTTCCGTTTTCATTCGGAGAAGACGTTGGGTGTGAATGTGAGTGTAGAGGTCCGAGCCGAAGAAGACTTTCCCTGGAGTACGTGGGGCGGTCGGACCTCCCTGGGGGATGTGGTATTGATGAGAGAGGCTACCGGCACCGGGCGGCTTCAGGGCAAGGTGAGCTGGGCAGGTCTGGATAACGCGGTGGCGCGAGGCAAGGTGTGGATTCAATCGTCCACCGCAGAAGAAGTAGGGGTGCAAGCCTTGACCGATCAACAGGGGACCTTTGGGGTGGAACTGCCCGCAGGGAAATACACCCTGAAGGTGGAAAGCCCTGGACGTGGGGCAAAAGAAGAAGTAGTGGCAGAGGTACAGGAAGGCCGTGCAGAGGTCGTGGCGTTGAAGGTAGCAATGTCCCCAGGGTTGGTGGCAGGCGTCGGGAAAGGGAAGAGGGTGAAGGCCGGGGGCGGGATTCGGCACGGCTTGTGGCAGAGTTTGGGCGTCCCCGACGGTCTGCCTTCGGGCGGCATACGCGCTATTCTACAAGATCAGAGGGGCTATCTGTGGTTTGCTACGGATGGGGGCGTGAGCCGGTATGATGGAGAGGGATTTGTTACTTTTACGACCGAAGATGGGTTGGCCGGCCGGTACGTGTGGTCTATGCTGGAGGATCGCGAGGGCCGGTTGTGGTTTGGCAGCCAGGACGGAGGGGTGAGCCGGTATGATGGGCAATCCTGGACCACCTTCACCCAGGCAGACGGGCTGGCCAGCAATGCCCCGACGTCGATTTTACAGGATCGGGCCGGCCATGTATGGTTTGGTACGTATGACGGAGGGGTGAGCCGGTATGACGGCCGTAGCTTCCAGACGCTGACCCGGCAGGATGGGCCTGGCCAGCGATAGGGTCTGGGGGATTACGCAAGACGAGACGGGGCGGTACTGGTTTGCTACAAGCCAGGGGGTGACCCGGTATACGCCCCCTGAGCCGGCGCCGCCACCGGTGTTTATCGATGCGGTCGTTGCGGATCGTCGCTATGAAGGGGTAGGGCAGGTGGACGTGGCCTCGGATGTGGACCTGATCACCTTTGAATTCAGGGGGATCAGTTTCAGGACCCGACCGGAGGCTCTGCTCTATCGCTACCGGCTGCAGGGCTGGCTGGAGGGCTAAGATAAGGCGTGGAAAACAACTCATAACCGCTGGGTGGAGTACGAAGACCTCCCGGTGGGTACATACACCTTTTTGGTATGGGCCGTGGACCGGGACTTGGTCTATTCAACGCCGCCCGTGGCCGTAGGCATAACCATTAACCCCCTGTTTGCCGATCTTGGTCTGGCCAGTAAGGTGGGACTGGCCCTGGTCGGCCTGCTGGCGATTTCGGGCTGGGCGGTCAAGAAGCGCCGGGCTCTGTTTGTCGAAATGGAACAGGAACTCAAGATGGCCCACGATCTGCAAATGGGGCTGATGCCCACCCAGCGACCCCAACTGGCCGGGTTCGATCTGGCCGGCCAATGCCGGCCGGCCCACCATGTTGGGGGCGATTTCTATCAGTATTTCTCCAAGCAGGGCAGCCTATCGGTTGTACTGGCCGATGTGACCGGCCACGCCATGGAGGCGGCTATTCCCGTGGTGATGTTCAGTGGGCTGCTCGAAAGCCAGATGGAGTCGGGCGGATTCATGGAGGATCTTTTCGGCCGGCTGAACCGCTCGTTGTACCGCGCCCTGGACAAATACACCTATGTCTCTTTTGCCATGGGAGAACTCACCCCTGGGACGCGCGCCTTGCGGTCGTTGAGCTGCGGCTGCCCCTATCCGCTCCATTTCCAGGCGGAACGCGGCGAGGTGGTGGTCCTGGCCATGAGTGCGTATCCTTTGGGCATCCGACCGGAGGCGACCTACCAGGCCCTGGAGATCCCGCTGGATCCGGGCGACCGGGTGGTTTTCTGCTCGGACGGGATGGTCGAAGCGGGCAATGCCGCCGGGGGGCTCTTTGGCTTCGAGCGGATGGCAGAGGCGGTGCGCAGCGGCTGTCTGGAGGGACTGCCGGCCTCGGGCCTGGTGGAGGCGGCTCTTCGAAGAGGTGAGTGTCTTTGCCGGCGAGGCGCCGCAGGAAGACGACCAGACGGTGGTGGTGCTACAGGTCGAGAGTGGGTGAGGTTGCCATGGCGCCGGACCGCGGGCATAGGGTAGCAATCAGCATTCCGAGCATCCTCGGCTACGAGGAGATCGTCACGGCTGTGGCCTCCGGGCTGGCCGAGCAAATAGACTTTCCCGAGGAGCGGATCCCCAAACTGCGTTCGGCGGTCTCCGAAGCCTGTGCCAACGCCATCGAGCACGGCAATAAACAGGATCCTTCGGTGCCGGTGAATGTGACCTATGATCCATCCCGGTTACAGATCGACCTTATAGACCAGGGGCCCGGTCTGAAGGAGATGCCGAAGAAGCCCGATCGGGCCGCCCAGTTGGCGCGCAAGGAGAGCCCGAGGGGGTGGGGGATCTTTCTGATCAAGCACATGGTGGATGAGTTGAGCTTTGCGCCCGGGGCCGACGGCGGCCATGTGACGCGTCTTATCTTTCACCTCGAAACGTAGAAGCAACCTGCTATGGCTTCCCGAACCAAGGTCCGCGTGAAGGTGGTGGACGGGGTGGCGGTGATCGCCATCCAGGGGCATCTGACCAGGGATGCCGTCCAGGTGCTCGAGCAGGCCTTTGCAGCGGCCTCCAAAACGGGCACGGGCAAGATTCTGTTGACGTTCCGGGCGGAGGATGAGCTCAAAAGCGCCGGGATCGCCGTGCTGGCCGTGCAGATCACGGAGAGCCAGGCCCGGGGCGAAACGGTGCGCATCGCCCATCCCTCGGCGCATGCTCGTTGGACCTTCGAGCTTATGGGCGTGAGCCAGGACGTAGCGCTCTTTCCCTCGGTCGAGGCGGCACTCGCAGGCTTTTAGCCGGGCTGCGGATCGGGAGAGGACGGATCCCAGGAGGTGGTACCATGACCGGCCAGGACCGGTTTTCCCACACAGAAAGGGCGTTGCGGCTGCGGTTGCTGCACCTGGAGGCGCTGTACGATGTGGTCCGCGATATCACGCCGTTGCAAGACGTGCGCACGATGTTCGAGGTGGCGACCCTGTCCATGGCCGGTGCCTTTGGCACGCCCGGTTTGCCGCTCTGCTCAAGGAGCGCGGCGCCCCTCGAACCGAGATCGTCTTTGCCATGGGCTTGCCGCTGCCGGCGCGCGCTACTTTGGAAGGGGTGGATCTGGAGGGACTCCAGGGGGCCGGGGAAGAAGAGGCGCCCCGCTTACTGGGCGAGGAAAAGACCGCTCGGTGGACGAGGCCTTGCGGCAGGTGGGGCTGGAGGTGTGGGTGCCGTTCCAGGTGGAAGAGGGCGTGATCGGCGGGGTGTGTTTGGGCCGGCGGCTGACGGGTGCTCCTTACGGCGAAGACGACCTGCATCTGCTCGAGACCATGCGCATGAGTGTGCAACAGGGTTTGCACAACGCTTATCTCTACGAGGCCCTGCAACAGGCCAATGCCGGGCTGGCGCAGCAGAATCAAAACCTGGAGGAACGGGTCCAGGCCGGCACCCAGGCCCTCTCCACGGTCGGGCAGGACGGGTTGGCCGACGAGTTTATCGGCGACAGTGCGGCGTTGAAACAGGTGCAGGCCCTTTTGGCCCGGGTGGCGCCGACGGATCTGACCGTGCTGATTCTGGGCGAGACCGGCACGGGCAAGGGCGTGGCCGCCCGCACCGTGCACCAGCTGAGCCTCCGGCAGGGCAAGCCCTTTGTCCCGGTCAATTGCGGCGCCATCCCCAGGGAGTTGGTGGAAAGCGAGTGGTTCGGGCACGAGCGGGACGCCTTTACCAGCGCCGACGGGTTGGCGGCCAACCACGTGCAGACACTGTTGGAAGACCGGAAAGGGCAGGTGTGGTGCGGGAGCTGGGGGGAGGGGGTGAGTCGTTACGACGGCAAAGTGTGGGAGACCTTCACCACTGCCGACGGCTTAGTACAGCGTTTCATAAATATAGTGACGTATTTGTCAACCGATAGGATATGGGTATATTTGACCAAAAGGGAAGGTCAAATATGCCGAGGAAAAGTCCGTATTCGATTGTCCTGGCGGCCGAAGAGCGAGCACGGGTCGAATCATGGGCGCGAAGATATACGTCACCGTATTTTCACGTGATCCGCGCCAAGATTGTCTTGCTGGCCGCGGATGGATTGAGTACCAAAAAGATCGCTGAGCGCCTCGATAGCCCGCGGCCAATCGTCAGCAAATGGCGCCAGCGCTTTCACGAGCAGCGCTTGGCTGGCATGGAAGATGCGCCACGATCCGGACGTCCTCCGGGTTTTCCCCCCTCCGGTCGTCGTTCAGGTTAAAGCGTTGGCCTGTCAACTGCCTTGTGAAAGCGGCGTCCCGCTTTCTCGTTTCAGTAGCGCGGAGAGTGCCGCCGAGATCGTCAACCGAGGCATCGTAGCCCACAGCAGCGGGACTACTGTATGGCGATGGCTCCACGAGGATGCCTTGCGGCCTTGGTACCACCGTTCCTGGATTTTCCCGCGCGACCC
The DNA here is from genome assembly GCA_965219385.1 of Candidatus Latescibacterota bacterium. Classification (GTDB taxonomy): domain Bacteria; phylum Latescibacterota; class UBA2968; order UBA8231; family UBA8231; genus CBDCNM01. The sequence continues at coordinate 2,535,137 of CBDCNM010000002.1, forward strand.
GGACTTTCAACAAAAGGCCGGGCGGGTATTGGACCTGTATCATCGCACGTGGCAAGGCCGCCCTCTGTTGCCAGACGAATACGTCGTGTGCGCCGACGAGAAGACCAGCATCCAGGCTCGCGTTCGCTTACAGGCCACGCCGGCCGCCCAGTCGGGCAAAGCCATGCGCGTTGAGCATGAATATGAACGCGGTGGGGCCCTGGCCTTGCGGCCTGGGACGTCCACCATGCGCGCCTGTTCGGACGCTGTGAGCCCCAAACGGGCATCCAGGCGTTCGATCAACTGGTGGCCGAAATCATGGAGCAGGCGCCCTATGGCCATGCCCGGCGCGTCTTCCTCATAATGGACAACGGTTCGGCCCACCGCGGTGAAGCGTCGGTGCGACGGCTGCAGGGTAAATGGCCCACGATACAGCCGGTTCACTTGCCGGTACATGCCAGTTGGCTCAACCAGATCGAGATTTACCGGTCTATCGTCCAACGCAAAGTCCTTACGCCTAATGATTTCGAGTCCATTGTTCATCTGGAGGATCGCTTGCTGGCTTTCCAAGACCGCTACCAAAGTGTCGCCCAGCCCTTTGAATGGAAATTCACCCGTCGTGATCTCAACAAGCTCCTTCAGTGCTTGTCAACGGATGCCGAATCAATGAGAATCGCGGCCTAAAATACGTCACTATATTTATGAAACGCTGTACTTAGCGTCCAACATGGTCAGTGCTCTCTTGGAAGACTGGCAGGGCCATCTGTGGTTTGGCACAGGAAACGACGAGTATCGCCAGACAGGGGCGGGACTGAGCCGCTACGATGGCCACAACTGGACCACCTATACCACTGCCGATGGATTGGCCAGTGCCACCGTCTCGTCCTTGGTGGAAGACGGCCAAGGCAGACTGTGGGTGGGCACCGACCAGGGCCAGGGCATCTGCCAGTTTGACGGCACCCGCTTTGCTCCGGTCGATGCCCTGGGATCGGAATCCATTGAGACCAATACCATCGCTGCAGATGGGCAAGGCCACCTGTGGTTCGGCGTGGTTTCTAAGGGCGTTCGCTGCTTCGATGGAGCCCACTGTAAGGCCTACACCGTGGCCGATGGGCTGGCCAACGATCAAGTGTAGGCGATAGATAGATGATAGATGAAGTGATAGATAGAATGATATGCAAAGATAGGCGCATATAGCTAGCTACGCTACTTCTACATGGATAGCCTGGAGGCCAGGATTATAGCGGCAAACTGCCCTTGCGCAAAGAGTTGTTCCCGCAGGAACTCTTCGGTTTTGGCCGTATCCTTGGGGCGCTGCTGAAATAGTTCTTGGCTGAGGGGCTAGCGAACGTAATGGCCTCCCCCTGCTGAAACATCAACCCCGGCCCTGCGGCTCTCTGGGCCGCATTGACCGCCCCTTCGGCCATCCAACGCTGCCCCACTCCCTGCAGACCCGGTCCCCAGGCCCCCGAAGCCATCGCACCCCCGAGCCCCATGCGCACCTTGTCGACAAATGACGAACGCGCATAGGCGTCCAGTGCCCCTTTGTTGGTCAACAGGTCGATGGTGTCGGAAAACGCCGTGAATACCGTGACCAGCTTGTTCGAGATGCCTAACGCTTCGTCTAGCTTGCCGACAAAGCGCGTCAGGGAGTTGGTCACCCCGGTCCAGCCCTGCGTGAGGGTGCTGCTGGTCTTCTGGAACTCTTCGTTGATGCGAGGAGCTTGTTCGAGGAGAGCTTAAACCAGAATCTCTGATGTCAGACGACCCTGCGCGGCAAACGCACGCAATTGGCCGGCAGCGATGCCCAAGGATTCTGTCAGCGCTTCGGTCAACCGGGGAGCCTGCTCTAAGACCGACCGTAGACGGTGGTATGTCCATAGCGATAGCCCATCGAATCCAAGGCCATTTTCACCCGGTAGTGTCCCAGTAGCGGATTGTTGTCCAGCAATTGGAAGATCTCCATCATCACTTGGACCGATATCCGCGTGGTAATTGGCGTGGTGACACGCTGACGGGTGGTCAAACGAAGTGCGGCTAGGCCCCAATCCCACCGATGAAGCCGTATTATAGAAGGGGATATGCTTGAGCTGACGCCTCTGGACTATGCGCTGAGGCTGCTGAATCGTCCCTCCTACTTCCGTGAAACCGTCGGCCAGGATATGCAATACATAGAAGCGATTGATTTCCTTCGAGCAGCTTAAATTGCCCGCCAGGTTGATCAGGCTGATGTGGACCGCCAGCAAAGGATTGAGGACGGCCTCAGAACACAATATGCGATACGGACTTGGAGATCAAAGCCAGGGCGATGGAACTCATGCCCACCAGGCCGATGCCGCAGGAGTAACCGGCCAGCAGGATCGGAGTGTACACCCGCCAGCGCTGCTCGCCAAAGCGGCGCTGGAAGTAGAAGCGGCCCAGTACGGCTCCGGCGAAGTTGAGCAGCACGAAGTGCGGCCAGGCCCCAATCCCACCGATGAAGCCGTAGAACACGGCGATGGGGGCTTTGAAGAAGGCCAGAAGTCCCAAAATGCCGCAACTGCCCACAAAGCCGGTCAGGATGTAGTCCCAGCGGATGATACGGGTGATCAGCATATTGCCGGCTGCTTCGGGCAGGGTGGACTTGGCCCAGAAGGTCTGCATGGTGGCGTAGAAAGGCCAGAATTTCTGCACGAAGGGGTAGCTCGACGAGGGGATGGGACCCAGCTTCCAGATGAAGGACCAGAACAGGAAGGAGCAGACGAACATGATCAGCAAGGAGACCCCGGCCAGCTTGACAATGCTGCCGAAGCGGGTGCGAGTCAGCTCCAACTGCTTGAAGGCCGCCGCTTCGAAACCCCACTGGAACAGAGGCACCGGCGCAAACCACACGGCCGCGCCCTGGTACCCGGACAGGTAGAAGGAGCCCTCGCGCAGATAGGGAAAGGAGACCCCCTGGGGACTGCCGGTCAGGCCGATCATACGGGCGCCGATATAGGAATTGATCGGCGTCCAGACAAAGCCGAAAAAGGCGCTGATCCACCAGGGGAATTCAGGGACCAGGTAGTAGACCAGCCACACGAAACCAGCTGTGCTCACCGCCCAGATACCCAGCGCCAGAGGGAGAGGGATATCCCCGCGCCCCTCGGCAATCTCTCCCTCCTGCCGAACCCCGCGCAGCCTGTACATAGTGCTCCCTACCATCCAGAAACCCATCAGCGCCACCAGAATGGCCCCGCCGATGGAGAAGCTCAACCAGAAGTCGAAGGAATTGGCGATCTGAGTCGGGAAGGTGGACATGCCCGGCTCCCAGGTATAGAGCACCCCCACGCGGTAGAGCAGCGGATTGGCGATCAGGTTGACAAGCATCGCCGCGGCAAAGCTGCCCACCACGATCCAGAACGGCAGCACAAAGCCGATGAGCAGGTGGCCCAGGTCCGTGCCCACGCCCATGATGCCGGCCGGAATCAGCTCCTTCATGGACACGGTCAGATCGATGAAGGGGATGGGCAGAAGGGTTATCGTCTGGGTCAGGAAGATGCCGGAGATGGTCGGGATGGCCACATAAAACAAGCCCCAGACAATGCCGATGAAGCCGCCGATGCTGAAGATCTCCCAGCGCCAGCCCTCGCGCTGCTGCGAACTTTCGGCCAGGGCCGTGGCCCCTCCGGCGTGGACCGAGGCCATTGGGTAGGGCAGGCGCTCGATATCGTTGGTGACGCGGAAGAGCACATAGCCCAGGGACAGGCTGTTGATTTTCTGCATGACGATAACCACCAGCAGCAGGACGATGGGCTTGAACCAGGCCGGGTGCAGAAAACTGCGCTGCATCAGGGCGGGCGAGTCCCGGGGTGGCACCACCCAGTCGGGGATATAGGAGTGCAAGCCGTTGGCCTGAGGCGACTGGATGAGGTACTGGTCCCAGATCAGACCACCGAAGGGGCCGCCGAAAAGGTCGGCGCCCGTGCCCAACTTGCCTCCCATCATCACCAGGCCGCCGGCCACCCAGTAGAGAATGATAACCTCCTGGGTCCGCAACCGCACGAAGGAGCGCTTGGCGATTTCTATGAGCAGAATGAGGGTCACCCACTCGGCCCCGCCGGCAATGCTCTGGCCGGTGACCAGCCCCAGGTAAATGGCCCCCGGCAACATGATGAACCCCACGAAAAGCGCTGCCCAGATCGTCCTCATATTGAAGCCGGGCTCGAATTCCAGGCCCTGGGGGATCAGGGTGATTTGTGCGGATGCCTTGGTTTTGTCTTCAGCGGAGGTCATCATGAATAAGTTTCTTTTAATTCCCGTAGAGCGGGTGTCCCTGGCCGGGGAACCAGATCATGTCCACCACGAACGAGACGCCGATGCCGGTGAAATGCCCCAGGATGATGCCGATGAAGAAGGGTTGGGCCCGGTGGTAGAGCTGGATGCCGCCGGTGCGCAGGATGATCAATTTGCAAAGCCAGGCCAGGAAGATGGAAAAGATAATGATATTGTTCGGGTAGGAACATATCCCCACAGGCATGCCGATGGGGTGCAGGGGCCACCACGAGAAGCGGTAGCGCATAAAGATCAAAACCGCCATGATGGCCCCGCCCGCGCCGGCGTGGCCCAGCCGCTGCCAGTCCGGTCCGGTAGTATCTATTTTGCGCAGCACCTCCACATAGGGCACCTGTGAGCCGCTGCCGAAGATCCAGCCGCCGTAGTTGTAGGCGCCATGGGAATAGCCCATGTAGAGAATGAAGCCCATGGAGACGAGGACGGCGACCAGGGCCGCCAGCAGGATGTAGAAGGTCACCGAGCGCCGGGATAGGTGCGTGCGGTCGGCGATTTTGCCGCTGTTGGCCGCGGCGACCATGAAAAAGCCCTTGAGTTCGTGGTGCCAGCCGTAGGAAAGCCCCAGGGAAACGTGGCTCGCCGCGGGCATGCCCGGCCCCCCCAGGGCATAGCCGGCGAAGGTCTGGGCGACGATCGGGCCCCGGCAGAAGAGCAGCCCCCCTTCCATGATCACCCGAGAGATGCCGGTGTAGAGGATGATGGTGGCCAGGATGAACAGCGTCAGGGCGGGAAACGACATGCCGGAGCGCAAGAGCCAGAAGACGATGTAGAGCAGCGATAGAGAAAGACCCAGCGCAATGCCGCGGTAGGACATCAGCTCGCCGGTATCGTCGATAGCGGGGTCGTTGCGCCAGGCCTTGCGCCAGATGTCGCCCAGGTGCGACCGGGCTATCCAGAAGAGGTTGGCCACCATCACCACCATGGCGCCGAAGGACTGCCAGCCGATGGCGGGATGGCCAAGGGTGTAGACGTCGCGGCCGGCGATTGCGTAGCCGAAGCGGTTGAATAAACCTTCCTGGAACATGGTCAGCAGGGTGAAAAACCAGAGGCTGAAGGATACGCTCAGGTTCACGAAAAAGGTAAAGCCGGCAATGGCGAAGTTGACGGCGGGAGAAATGCCCGGAAACTCGCGGCCGATGCGCACCATGCCGGACAGGCTGGTGGGGATGGGTGGGAAGGCCGGGGTAAAGTAGGTGACCACATTCCACATTACAATAAAGAAGGGAAGGGCGAAGCCAATCCAGAACACCCGCCGGCGCATGAAACCCGGCCAGGGAGAGTCCTCGGGAGTGGAAATCAGCTGCTGCGGAATTTCCATGAGAGGATAGGGAAGACGCTCGTACTCCACCCACTGCTTGCGCAGGGCCGCCACCAGGCAGTGGCAAAAGAAAAACACGGCCATGACCAGGCTGGTCCACCAGAACAGCGGCACCACCCAGGCACCCCAGGGAATGGACCTGCCGGCCGGGATGCCGTTGTAGAACCACTTCAGGGCCGTGAGATCGCGGGGTACCAGCCAGGTGGGGATGTGCTGCACAATCTTTTCATTCCAGGCGTTTTCCGGCGCGGCGAAGTACTGCGGCGCGGCAATCACGGCAATCAGATAGGTGGAAGTTCCCCAGGTGGGGATGGAAGCGCCGACCAGGGCCATAACGAAGATCAGGCTCAGCTCGATGGCAGTGAGGCCTTTCACCTTCCACAGAGAAACGCAGCCAGCGTTGAGCAGTGACAGCAGGGTAAAGAGGAAAACCACGCTCAGCGGCAGATAGCTGATGGCCCACTGCGAAGACTTGAGGATGAACAGGCTGTAGGGCGCGCCGACGTTGATCAGCGCCACGAGGAAGAGGCCGATCAACAGCGCCCGCAGGGGGAATTTGTGCTGTTCAGGAGGGTTTCCCACGGTTGCTTTCAGACCTTCATACAGCGCCGACATAGTCCCGGTGGGCCCGCTGCTGGTATTCCTGGCGGATGCCGGCCGGCAGAGTGCGCCACACCAGGAAGCGCTTGCGCAGCACATTGAGGAAGTTGCGGTTCATGCGCTGCCAGGAGGCTACGTCGCCGCTGCGGCGAATCAGCAGGGTCTCGATCTTGTAGATATTGTGTTCGCCGGTGGGCACAGCCTGCAGTTGCACCTGCTGACTGATGCCCAGGTCGTAGGGCGCCAGCCAGGCCGTCATGGCAATCTCGCAGACCGGCTCGCTCCCCTCATTGCTCACCTTGAGCTCAATGTCCCGGGCGACGAAATCGCCGACGGAGCCTTCGCCGTAGGCATCGAAGACAACCTTCAGGTAGACGTACATGCTGGGCACCTCGGCCCCACCCACGGTAAAGGGGAAGTCGAATTTCCAGTGGTCGCCCTCCGGATCGGGGAATTGCCACTGGCGGGTGACGTCCGGGACGGCCATATTGGCGGCCATGCGGGCCGGATAGAGGGAAGACGCGTACACCGTGGCGATGACGATGAGGGTCGCCCACACCGCCGACAGCGACGAGTAGTTCACGGTGAGGCCGCCCAGCAGCCCATAGTTTAGAATGAACAGGTAGGAGATCTGGCCCAAAAGATAGCCGGCCACGGCACCGAAGGTGGCAAAGACCGTGGCCTCGGCCAGGAAGAGCAGACCGATGTGGCTGGGAGCAAGGCCCACGACGCTGTAGATGCCGATTTCGGAGGCCCGCTCGTACACCGCGCCCATCATGGTGTTGAGCACGATCAGGGCGGCAATGAAGACGGGGATAAAGAGTTGGCCGGCACCGCTGATCCGGGTCGAGCCGATGGAACTGTAGGCGACCACCCGGTCCCCGTCGCTGACGAAGAGGGTGAGGGCTACCCGCCTCATGAAATCCTCGATGCGCTCGACAAAAACCTCCGCCTCCTGATCGCGGGCGATGGCGATCGAGTGGATGCGGCCCTCCATTTCCATGACCCGCTCGTAGGGTAGGAAGAGCACGTTTTCCGCCGCTAAATGGTTGAGTGTTTCAATGGCGGCAGCCGCCTGAGTGCGCGGGTCCTCGGTGGCTTCACTTTGCAGTTTGGCGGCTTCGTTGACCGTATCCACGGGGGTCAGCCGCTCGCCGTCGAGGTCCACCACGCCGTTGAAGGACGCCGCATCAAGCAGGCCGATCACGCGGTAGTCCCGGCCAAAGAGGCGGATGGAGACCGCGCCCACTGCGTCCGGGCCGATTCCCAGCAGGGCGGCTATTTTGTCGGGCAGGATGCAGACGTCGCGGTCTGCGGCGGTGAAAAAGCGGCCGGCCACCAGATGGCGGTCGATGCGGCTTACCCGGGCTTCTTCGGGTTTGAGGCCGACCAGCCCGTTGACAAAGCTCTGGCGGCTGGTCGCCGTCGTGCTGAAGTTGATGTAGGCCCATTCTGTCGGAACCTGGGCCAGGTACCAGGCCCGGGGCACGACCTGGGCCAGGTCGGCAAAGGCGCTTTCCATGTAGTTCAGGGTGGACGCCTGCAGCCCCCGCCAGGCGCGGTCCCGCAGCAGGGCGCCCTGGTAGAGTGGCTCGGTGTCCCGGGCCAGGCGGTAAAAATCCAGGCCGGACTCGATTGAGCTGAAGGAGCAGACCGTAAAGGTGAGCAGGGTGAGGGTGAGGGCGGTCAGGCCGGTGCGGAGCTTGCGCTTGCGCAGGTTGGATATGCCCAGGACGATGGCGGTCAGGCCGGCACTGAGCCGCCCTATGTCTGTTTCGTGCATGCCCGAGGCGGCTCCCTTGCGGCGCTGCAAAAGGCTTTTGAAGTGGCCGACGACGATCCAGATCACCAGCAGCCCCAGGGCCAGAATGACGAAGGCCAGAAAAATGACGTAGGGGGAGGTACTCAGCTTGAAAGCCGGATGCACCCAGCGCACGATAAGGAAGACGCCGATGAAAATGGCCACAAAGCCGATGATCTGGCGCCGGATTTCGGAGAAGCTGAAAAAGAAGCGCTCGCAGAAAAAGGCGAAGGGCAGCAACAGGGCAAAGTAGAAGATCACCGCCCGGACGGCATCGTTGGCGGTCGACTTGACTTCCGGGTAGATGCGGGCTTCGAGCCCCAGGGCCCGACGGGTGGCGGCCATGTACCCGGTGTAGTCCAGTCCTTCCAGGCGCTGCCGGGCTTCCACCAGGGCCTCTCTGGTCGCCTCGTGCATGCGCTCCAGGTCTTCCAGGACAATGCCGTAGCGGCTCAGTTGCTTGATGCGAGCATCGTCGACGATCCACAGGTCGCGGGCTGCCTGGTACGAGGGTTGAAAGACCATGCCCAGTTCGACGGGATAGCCCTGGCCTTGAGCCTTTTCCATCGTCTCCATGTCTACTTCCGCCGGGGCCACAGGCCGGCGCACAAAGGCCGGATCGGCATTGCTCAGCAGGTAGCGGATGCTGGACAGGGCGCCACTGCTGCCAAGGGCGCTCTCCCCGGCCAGGATCTTCACCCGGGTGCCCGGCTCGGCGAAGACCACGCCGGCCTGAACCACCCGGTCTTCGCGGTTGCTCTGGTTCTCTATGTAGCTGTAGCCGAAGGAGCGCGGGGGCGCGTCGTTGCCACCCAGGATGGCCACCTGATCGAGGGCGGAAAGGTAGCGCGGGTCCACGACCTCCAGGAAGCTGAGGGCGCGGCACTTGAACACCACCTGCAGCATGCGGTTTTCCCACCCGCCGTAGGGCTGGGTCGTCGGATAGGTCCCATCGCCTTCCGGTCCCAGGTCCGGGGCCGAGACAATGCGGCCGGCCTCGTCCAGCTCAAACGCCTGGATGCGATTGCTGAAGCGGTTGCGCATGATGCCGAACTTGAAGTAGCCGTGCCGGTCGCCCTTAGTGCCGGTGCGCTCGGCGATCAGGGTGCGCACCCCGCCGACGGCGTTGGGGCCAGGCTGCCGGTAGGTCACCAGAGCCCCGCCCACCGGGGCTTTGGGCACGGCAAAGTTGACTTCCCGGTCGAACCAGTAGACGTAGCCCTCCAGACTGTGGCCCCAGTCGCGCAGCACCAGCTTGGTGTCGTTGAAAAATTCCGGGTCGTAGACCGCCTTGAGCAGGAGGCCGCCGATAGTGCGCACCTGGGTGGTCAGGTTCTCCAAATCGACGAATTCCAGCTGATCCAGGGGTGTGTCCACCCGCTCCCGCAGCTGGTTGGGCGTGACCAGGGAGAGGCCTTCCTTGCCCACGAAGCTGACGGCTTCGCTGTCCAGGGCCAGGCGCACGGGCATGTAGTTTTTCCAGGTGCGCTTGGCGGGGGCCACCGCGTCCTGGTAGCGGGTGGAGTCCCCGAAGGTCTCCTGGTTGTAGTCGCCGAACTTGGTGGCGTAGTGGGCCATCAGGTTCTTCTGGTAGTCGTTGGTTGCCCAGGTGGAGTTATAGAAGGTCCCCAGGGTGAAAGCGGCCACGGCAGCGCTGTGGCTGGAAAGGTCCAGCCCTATGAAGAGGCGGAAGTCGAACAGGTCTTCGGGAGGTATTTTCCGGCGGAAGTAAGCGCTTTTGCGGGCGTGGCGGTAGAGAAAGTCGTTGATGCCGGCCAGGCCTTCAAAGTGTCCGGCCGTGGCCAGGAAGAGCACGGTGTAGCGGTTGCCCTGCCCCTTGAGCAGGCGGACCAGTTCCAAAAGCGCGGCGATCCCCGCGGCGCTTTCGGCCCCGGGGGCCAGGGCCGGCACCACGGAGATGGCATCGTAGTGAGCCTGCACCACGATAATCTGGTCGCTCCAGACCTGTTCCCGCTGGCGCCCGCCCAGGGGCATCTTTTCACCGTCGCCGTAGAGGAACCCGTAGATGTTGCTCGCCTCTACCTCCTCCCAGTCCATGCGGGCGCTGAGCCAGACCCGGGTTTGCCCGGACCGGGCCAGGGGCCGCAGGATCCGGGCGGCGTCCGGCTCAAGCCAGAAGCGGGGGATGTCCACCGGTACCTGGAGGAATTTTTCGGCGGCTTCACTGCGAGTGACGCCCTTGTCGGGATAGAACAGAATGGCCCGGGCTCCCAGGGCGCGGGCATGGACGTAGTTGCTGCCGCAGTTGAAGTCCAGCAGGACGATGCTGCCGTCCAGGGGCTTGCCGTCCAGATCCTCGAGTTCGCCCCTGCCGCCGTCAATCAGGTGGCCTTCGACACCGGCCGCTGGCAGGGAAGGGGTGCGCACGTGGTTGGGCCAGAGTCCGTAGAGGGAAAACTCCCGACCGGATTCTACCAGTCGGATGCGGCCGCCCCGGTCCACGGGCACGGGCAGAGTGAAGGTCTCGCTCTTTACGTCTTCCAGGCCCAGGCGGCGAAATTCTTCCTCTACGTAGTCGGCCGCCCGCCGGGCGCCTTCGTAGCCGGTGAGGCGGGAAGGATAGGCAGTGAACTGCCGCAAGTGCTGGTAGAGGCGTTTGGAGTCGATGGAGCTCAAAGCCGCTCTGGCGCCCAGATCGGACTTGGCCGGAACTTCATCCTGCAGCAGCTCCCAGTCCATGGCCTGCTCGATCCACTGCGATACCCGGGCCGGATCGAGGACGGTCACCGAGAGCAGCATGAGGGCGGCGAGGATAAAGGTGAAAGCGCGCTTGAAGTAGGACATCGTTTAGCGGGAGCAAAGAGAGGGACATATCCTGCAGACTGTCCCTCTCGACGGGCTATTTTGCCATCTACTGACGCTAGGGCTCATTCCAGCTCATTTCCGCCCGGCCAGCTCGTCATAAGTTTTAACCTTGTGCAGGTTGCGCTTGAAGCGGAAGGTCAGGTCCATGGTTTCCACGGGTTCGTTGCGGAAATCGTACCTTATGCCCACTGCGGGAATCTCGAAGGTGATTTCGGCGACGTCCACGTGGATCTGCGGAAAAATGATGTAGCCGACCACGTCCTGGCCGGAGAACACGAACTCGTCCTCCGGGTATTGGGCCTGCCGGATCATGCCGATGCGGTGCCTGAACTGCTTCCAGGCCAGGCCGTTGTAGGCCAGGGCAAAGCGCCGGAAGTACTCCTCGACGTCGTAGCGGCCCCAGGGGTAGTAGCTGCGGCCGTTGCCGGAGTGGATGACTGTTTTGAGCGGGTCGAATTTCGTCTTGGGGTACTCGTAGTTCTTGATGTTGACCTTGAGTATGGTGAAGCGCTGCGGCGGGTTACCCGTCGCCGGGTCCTTCCACTCGCCATAGGTAAAGGCGTTGGTCGGCATTTCGTTGGCCGGGCCGCTGACATCGACCGACTCCGCGGCGAACTGGCGATTGAGCTCGTCGTCGGTCATCACCCGGGCGGATATTTCGAGCCGGCTCTGAATAAAGGCGACGGTGCCGTCGTCGTAGACTTCCATGCGGGTGCCTTCGCCGGGAGCGGTCTGCTGGTCGCTCTGCAGGGGCTGGAAGGGATCGGGCACCAGGTAGTAGCCGCAGCCGGCAATCAGCGCCAGCGCGGCGACGAGCGCCAGAATCGAGGCCATGGGCCCGTGGATATCCTTTCTTGCAAGCATGGCGGTTCTCCTGTCAAAAGCGGTCGTATGCCGTCAAAATTCCACCGGGGACTCGGCCCGCCGCCTGCGGGCGACGAATTCCTGGAAGCGCTCATCCTCCACGGCGATCAGCCCTTCGTAGCGGCGGCGCAGTTCAGCGATGTAGGCCTCGTACAAGGGTGCGGCTTTTTCCTCCCGCAGGTCCCTGGCGATTCGCGCCCGCCAGGCTACCGCAGCACCGGCGGCAGAGGGCGCCTCCTTGGCGTAGCGCGCCTTGTGGGCCTCGTAATAGGCCTTGAGTTCGGCCTCGGTAATCGGAACCCTGGCCAGGATCTGCCGCTGCAAGAGCGCCTCGATCATCTTCTGCCGGCGCACCTGCTCGCGCTTTGGGCGCAGTTCCTCGTAGATCCCCCGCTCCCGGGCTTCCAGGACCAGTAGCTGGTCGACGATAAAAGTCCGGGTGACCTGGAAGCCCAGGGCGGGCGCTGAAGTCGGAAGGTTTCCCTCCGGCGAGGGCAGCCTTTTCAGCGCCCTCAGGTAGTGACCCACGGTCCAGTCGCCCAGGGTGCTACGCACCAGCCTGGCGGAGGAATCAGGGCCTGCGGCTTGCAGCAGGTGCTGCATGGCGACCTCGTCGACATGCAGCTCGTACTTGCGGACCAGGTGCTCCACAAAAGCGAGGTTGTCCTCCCAGGACGGGGTGTGGCCCTTCTCTACCGAGAGCAGGGCTTCGATCAACCGGGCGCGTTCCCAGGCCTCCACCTGTCGCCTTACCTGCTCGTGGTGTTCGAGGCCCTGTTCGCGGGCCTGGTGCGTTAGCAGTTCCCTGTCGATGAGCAGCTGGAACTGCCGGCGCCACTCCTCCAGGCTCCTGAAGACGGTCCCGGCGCCTGCATCCAGTTTGTCGAGAGCCCGCTCGAAATCGGCGTCCGTGATTTCAACGGTGTCGACGCGGGCGAGCACGACCGGCTCCCTCTTTTTTTTTTCCGACAACCCGCCACAGGCGCCCCACAGCAGGACGAGGACGAGCAGCGGATGGATTAAAATAGAACGGTATCCAGACACCTTAGAAACCAAAGCCCCACCGATCGGCCGGCCGGCCGCCCTGGCGCTCCTCCTCGAGACCGGCAAAGATCTCCACGAAGGCGATGGTATTGCTGATATCGAGATCCTCGAGGTTGGAGAAGTTGATGTCGTTAACCTGGAAACCAATATTGGAGCTCACACTGTAGCCCTGGTACTGGACCCGGTTGGTGTACTGGGTGGTGAAGACCTTGCCGACGAAATCGTCCACGTATTCCGGCGGCAGCGGGTCGGGAATGGGTTCGCCGTTGCGGAAGACGATGGCTTCGACGCCGACTTCCACCCGGCTCTGGGTCAGTACTGGAAAGACCGCGCTCAGGGAGAATATCTGGCTCAGCTCGTTGATTTCGAGCTGGATGGCCCGCGGCTGGGTCCGCTTGCGCCACATGCTCTTCCACCTGGGGATCAGGATGACGTTGTCGCGCACCTCGAAGGGATAGTCGGCCTTGTTGATGATGCCGAGGAAGGTGCTGTTGTCGAGCAGGTCCTTGGCGTCGCCCCGCTGCTTGAAGTGGTCCAGGCGGAGCTTGTTCCGGAGGGAAAGGCTGCCCCGGATGTAGGTGTAGCCGAAAAAGCTCTGGTTGACCATGGTGTCCCGGGTGATCAGCGGATCGTCGAAGGGCTGCAGACCGCCCACCGTGCCGGGACGCTGCACCCACTGCAGCAGGTTGTCGGAGATGTTGTCCTTGACGAACTTGAGCATGTGGAAAACTTCGAAGCGGCCCACCCGGGGCACATCCCGCAGGCCGCTGAGTAGCGCGTACCACATCTTGCTGCGCTCCTGGCTAGCAATGAGCCACTCGCGCGAGCGGCCTACGTTCAGGGAGAGGCCCGGATAGACCTCGCTGCCGACGTAGGCGTTGTAGCCGCGATGGCCCTTCTTGTAGGGGTAATCGGCTTCGTCGTCGTTTTCGAAGCGATCAATGACGGTGTTGTTATTCATGTCGACGCCGAAGAGGAAGTCGGGCGGGTCCACGTAGTGCCTGAGGAAGGGCTCGTTGTAGTCGGGGGTGCGGTTGGAATTCTCGTTGAAGTCCGACACCAGGTCGTTGTTCTCGTCCAGCCCCGGGAAGACCGCCGAGTCACCCCCTAAACCGCCGAAACGAGCCCAGTCCACGAGGCGGTCCTGGTCGTCGTTATCGTCGATGTACTCGAACCAGTTCTGCCGCTGGTTCTCGTAGTCAACGAAGTCGTTCTGGTCGGGGATGAAGGCGCGGGTGGTGTAGTCGTGGTCCATGCTGAACACCTCGCCGTAACCGAAGAGCCGCCCTTCCCGCTTGGTGGCGTTGAGGAACCAGGCCTCAGAGGTCCTATCGTTCTTCTCGAGGTTGCTCAGCTTCTCGATATTGATATTGGGATAGCGCTGGAACTGGGTATTGCGGGCGAGTTCACCCCTCACCTCGAAGCCCAGCATGTCCTCTACCTCCAGGTCGATGCTGGCGATCTGGTTGGCCGACGGCAGGCCGTAGTCGAAGCTGACCACCCGCTGGTTGGTGTTGTCGCGGACGTTGTCCTTGGCGCGGGCCACCGGCAGGAAGATGGGCTGGCCGTTGAGATTGGTCTGCAGATTGGAGGTGACCTCGACCTGGTAGTCGTTGGAGAGCACCAAATCGAAGCGGACCTCCTGCACCACCAGCGCATCGGGTACAGCGAAGCGGAGGAGGACGGGGGCCTCCTCAAGGGCCTCGAGGAAGCCTTCGCGCTGGCGCCCCCCCTCGATGGTCGGTTTGACAGCGGTAGACTCGCCGTCCACGATCATCAGCGCGGAGAAGAAGAGCGCGCCAGAGCCGTCGCCGGGCGAGTCGTCGGAGATGCGGATGACGATCTCGGTGACATTGCCCGAGTTCTGGCTGCTGGTCAGCAGGCCGCCCAGGGAGGCCTCGGAGAAATTGCTGCGGCTGGAGCCGAAGTGGGTATTGACCAGGGTGGCCCCCAGCTTGATGAAGTCGCCGATCTGGGCCGTGCCGCGCAGGCCGACAAGATTGGTGTAGTCGCTGCGCTGGTCCCTATCCGTACCCTGGACGGTGCGCACAGGTTCGCTGACGCGCGACACGAGAATAGTGCCTCCGTACTTGTCGGAGAGGATGTCCCACTGCACCCCGTTGAACCTCGAGCGGCTGAAGGTGAGCGGCGTCAGGGTGGTGCGGAGCTCGTCGCCTATGGTCAGGGCGGAATAGTACTGTCCTTTGGAGTCAGCCGCCACGATCAGGTTGCTGAACCAGCTGCTGAAGCGGCCGTCCTTGAATACGGTGCTGCCGAAGGCCAGCGGTTGCTCCTGGCGCCATTCGTATATGGGCCAGCCACGGGTGACCCAGTTGCCGAAGATATCGTACTGGCTTCTCCCCTCCAGTTCGGTGCTGACGTAGCGCTGGTAGGTCTCGCGGGCGTAGTTGGTGTACTTGTACCCGCCCCAGTTGTAGATGTGGTAGAGGTCCTGGGGCACGTACCACTTGCGCAGCGTGGGGACGAGCGGATCAAAGCCTTCGATGCGGATCTGTGCAGTGGCCCCCCGCTCCCTGCCCGGAGTCGCTGCAAAAGCGCTGGACACCCAACTGGCCATCGACAGCACAATAAGCGCCCACAACGCTGATTCTCGCATGATATCCCTCCCTGAGGTACAGCGAATTTGGATATTTTTCAATACGCCACGGCGATGGTGCGGAGCCGGGCGGTTTCGCCCGCATCGGTGTCCGCCACCAGCCGGGTCACGTAGAGCCCCGGCGGCACCAGTGCATCCTGGTCGTCGCGGCCGTCCCAGATCACGGCGTTGGGTCCGCTCAGGTCCCGCTGGTCGTAGAGGCGCCGCACCAGTCCGCCCCCCAAATCGTGGATGGTCACCTCGACCTGGACCTGGCTGGTGGCCTTCAGCAGGATGTAGTTGAGTCTCAATTCGTCGTTGCGGCCGTCGCCGTTGGGCGTGATCACCGGGGAGGAGAAGGAGACCTCCGCGAACAGGCGGTCCTCTATCTTGCCCCCTACGATCAGGGTATTGGAGTCCACCGCCTCGCTGGCGTCACCGTCAATGACGCGCTGCGGGAAGGCGTCGGACTGGCTGTCGCCCACCAGGCCGCGGAACTCGGTACCCGAGACCGTCATCAGGGTTTCGAAGTGCACGGTCACTTCCCGGCCGGTGCGCTCGACGCGGTTGTCGGGGAAGAGCACCTTCAGCTGCTCGTCGGTGGCTTCCTGGGTGAAGCTGACCGCCTGGCCGTCCCCTTCCACGGCCGTGGTCCGGGCCTGGAAGGGGGTGGTGATGAAGATCGTGTCGAAGCCCCGGTTGCTTCTAGAAATGACGGACCTGAGGTGGTAGGTGAAGCTGTTGGTCTGGCCGATGAGGGCCCGGGTCGGACTGATCTCGCCCACCACCGAATCGGCGATGGCCGGTACGGTGTAGTCGAAGCTCAGCGAATCGACCACGGCCTTGTCCAGCAGCCCGTTCGAGATGAAGCGGAACTCGAACTGCACATAGCGCCTGTTGTCGGGCGAGTTCAGGCCGCTCAGCAGCTCGCCGTAGGGCGGGCTCCAGGCGCTCCAGTCGCGCCTGTTCACCCGGACCTGGCCGGCGTAGGACGGGTCGAGGGTGCGGTCGAACTGGTTCTCGGGGACCTCTTCGAACTCCCCGGGGATGCCCGTCTGTTTGAAGAAGAGCGAATCGTTGGGGACGGTGCCGGTCTTGGTGCTGAAAAGGATCTGCGCCTTGGGGTCGATGCGGGCGTGGACGGTCACCGGACCGAAGTTGGCCGGGGCGCCCAGGTCGATGACCCGGGAGACATAGTGGGCGAAAGGGGTCACGCCGATGCCGAAGACCTCCATATCGCCCATCTGGAAGTAGCGCTCCCCGGTGCTGCGCAGCTTCAAGAAGCGCACGGGCAGTGGGTCGAAGCGGATATCGAGTTCGGGTTCGCCGTGGGAGCGGTCCTGGACGATGAGGTTGTAGATGGGCTGCCCCCTGGAGAAGTTGAGACTGTCCCCGTCGTTGGCGTAGAGTTCGTACCCGCGCAGGGAGCGCTCGTCCGAGCTGAGCACTCCGCGCCGCAGGCGGATGCGCTGCAGGACGAAGACCGCTCCCATGTCCAGGGTCAGCTCCGCGCCGTTGGTATTGGTGTAGACCCGCCATCCGGTGCGGTAGTCCCCGTCGGTGAGTTTGTCGAGGATCCTGCGGCCGTAAGGGGAGGCGAAGGCCTCCCCGCCCAGTTCGCGTACCCGGGGCATGAGGTTTTTCGTGGTGTCGGCATCGAGGGGTGCCAGACTCCCTTCGAGCTCTTCGAGAGCGGTAAAGAGGACGTCGTTACCCACCCACGGCTGGCCCGAGCCCCCGAATAGCAGGCGCTCGGCCGCCGCAACCGGGGTGGTGGCCGCCGCAGCCAGGATCAGGAGAAGAATAGATCTATACATGCGTTCCTCCACTTGCGAAAAAGCTGATGACGCTCGCACTTGCGAAAAAGCTGATGACGCTCGCGACGCTGCACTTGCCCGATGGCACGGGTGCATGCTTTCAGTGCCTCCGTGTCCCGCTTGCCTAGAATTCGTTTGCCTTCTTCGATCTAGCTGCCCATCCGCAACAGCCGCTCTTTCTCGATCAGAGCCGTCCTCAGTACTTCATCGCTACCTGCCATGGATTCTCTCTTACCTTTCGCCGTCTTCGGTCCCGTGATCCTCTTTGGTCACTCCTATCCACCCACCCAGAGCCTCTGTGGCCTCCCTGCCCCTGAGATAGACATGTACATCCTGCGGCATATGTGCATATAGCTTCTCTAACGAGCACGCGCTCTTCAGTTGGTGCCCCTTCCAAGCTCCAGCCGTTTCTTTCGTAGCTTTTCTTCTCCGGGTATTTGGTCTATCAGTGTCCGCCAGTGCCTCGGGGGTGTTCCGGCTTCGCCGATGAATTCAAAGCCTTCACCTGTCCAGCTAACCTGGCTTTGCTTGATCCCTTCAAAGCCAAAGTCCCGGCGCAACTCAAGCGTCTTCGAACTGCTGGGCGATCTCAATGCGGATAATGCGCACCGAGCCGTGGGCGAATGCCAGCTCGACCACGTGCCGCCGCCGAATTTATCCGCGTTGAGCACGGCATTGATATCCTTGCGCAAGGCGACCGGAAGGATCCGCCCGTCGGCCATCACCTCTACGGTCCCCAGGGGCAGGTCCCAGTCCTGCCAATCCCGCGCGGCATTGAACGAGATCCGCTCGCCCTGGACCGGATGCCCAGCCAGGACCATCAGGGCGACCAGGCCCTGTAAACGGACTGGAAATTTCATGGCTTTACTTCCGTTTTTCTCGCGCTGCCCACACAGCTCAATAGGCCACGCCCACAATTCGCGTCCTCGTCTCCGAGCCGGTGTCCGTATCCACCGTCAGCCCCAGCAGGTAGAGTCCGGGCGGCACCAGCTGGCCGGACGCATCCCGCCCCTCCCAGGTGACCACCTGAGGGCCGTTGAGCGCATCAATCTGCTGCAACTGGTGCACGGGATTGCCCGCCAGGTCGTAGAGGATCAGTTCCACCGCTACCGGGTTGAGGGCCCGCAGCAGGATGTAGGAGATGGCCAGATCGTCGTTGGCTCCGTCCCCGTTGGGGGTGAATACAGGTGGATCGGTCTGGAGCCCCAGGAGCAATTGGTTGCTCAGCTCGCCCTGGATCGACAACCGGTCGCTGGCGCTGCCCGGCGAGGCGTTGCCGGGCACCACGTCCTGCCCCAGTTCGCCGCTGGCGCTGTCAAAGACCTTGCCGAAGAAAGTGGTGCCATAGACGGTGACCAGGGCGTCGAAGGCGATGCGCAGGGTCTGGCCCGAGGTCGCGACCCGGTCTCCAGTGAGCTGCACGGTCAGGCTGAGCTCGTCCTCGGCTTCCACCTCCTCAAAGGAGATGGCCACCCCGTCCAGTTCGACGGAGCGGAGCGCGGCCCGGAAAGGAGTCTGGATCTGCACGCGGTCAAAGCCCGGGTTGTCGGGACCGAACTCGGAGCGGATGTAGTAATCAAAGGTATGGGGCTGGCCCAGGACCACGGTGGCCGGACTGATCTCGGATACGGCCTCGGCGGCCAGAGCGGGGCTCGAGTGCTCAAAGGAGAAGGACTCCACGGCCGCACCCAGGCGGGCGTCCTGCGAGGAAAAGAAAAGGCGGAACTGGACGTACTGCCGGTTGCCCGGGGAGAGGAAATCGCCATTGAAATCCTCGTACGGGGCCGACCAGGGGCTCCACTCCTCCAAATTGTCCACGATATCGCCCTTGTCCGCTTGGAGCAGGTCTTCATATTCCTCCGCCGCTTCGGGCGAGCCCACGGGCAAGATCGGCTCCTGAGCCCGCCCCTCCCCCACAAAGAGATCGGACTTGCGGTAATAGATGAGGGGATCGGGCACCGAACCCGAGCGGGTCTGCAGGACCACATGGGTCAGCGAGTCCAGGCGGACCGGCAGCTGGATGCGGCCGAAATTGGCCGGCTCCCCCAGGTCGATGACTTCGGAGGTGAATTGGCCAGTGGGCGCAAAACCATCCCCGAAGACTTCGGCCTCGATCAGGCTGAACTCCTGGGTGGAGCGGCTTATGAGTCGAATGAAGCGCACAAACTGCAGCGGGATCTCCACGTCGATCTCGGGCTCGTCCTGCTCCAGGTTGGTCTTCACCAGATTGGTGTAGGCAACCGGGCGACCGTTGCGCAACTGGGCGGGGTCGCCGTCGTGGACGAAGAGTTCGTAGGCGCGCAGAAAGGCATCCTCGCCGCCCACGAAGCGAATGCGGTTGATCGGCAGGATAGCGCCCAGATCAATCACCATGGAGGTGCCGTCGGGGCGGCGCTCCCGGGTCACCCGCCAGGAGGTTTCGAGGTTGTTGTCGATCAGCAGGAGGGTGAGGTTCTCCCGCGCCTGCGGCGATGAGATCTCCCCGCCGCGCCGCAGGATATCGGACAGGGCATTGCTGGCCGGATTCACAGTGGCCGGGATGAGCACATTGTCCGCGGTGGTCACTCCGTCGAGTGACCCAATGGACTCCCAGTTCTGGTCGCCGGTCCCCACCTTCCAGATATCGATGCCTGCCGCCGGTCCGCTCCAGGCGCACAGCAGGGCGGCCAGTCCCAGCAGGGTCTTGCCCGCTTTAGAAGATTTATTCATCAGAAGTTATAATATAAGCAAAGAGGGGAGGGGATTCCAATCCCCTCCCCTCTGCTGAACTTGCTTTGACAATCGGTCCTGTCAGCCCATATTGCGGGCGCTTAGAGCTCTTCATCCACCAGGGCTTTGAGCTGGCCCCAGGAGGTGGCCTCGACAGCCGTGACGGACTCATCAACCGGGTTGAGGAAGACGTCGGGCATGCCGCCCGTGTTCATGAACTGCTCGGCCATGCTGTACTGGCCCTGCCAGAACATGTTGGTCTCCTCGCCCGATTCGCCGTTGACATTGGTGCCCGGATCCGCATCGTCGACCGAGATAGACATGCCAATGGTCGACTCGGGGGTCAGGATCCACTCGGTGCTGGCTTCGGGACCGCTGTTGACGGCGATCGGATCGAAGAGAATGGCGCTGAACTCGTAGTAGTACTCCTCGCCCTCACTAGCCTCCTCGGTTTGGACGAAGTCGCCCGAGTGGGTCCACCAGAAGTCCCGGTTGTCCAACCCGAAGTGGCCCAGCGCGGACTCGTACATCTGTATCCGCGAGAACTCCTCGGAGAAGGTCAGGCACATCTGGTAGGCCGGCTGCAGATCATCTTCGGGGGGCGCCGAGACCGGACCACCGCCCCCGTTGTCCGGATCGAAGTGCACTTCAACGGCGTCGTCCCGGAACAAACAGCCGGGATTCTTGTCCACGATCAGCACGTCGTCGTGCACGTGCACCATGGCGTTGATCGTGTTGTTGCTCGGCTGCCAGCCGATGATCATGTCGATGAAGAGATCATCGGCGTCATCGGCCCCACCGATGAGGGCGTTCATGTCATCGATGGTGATCTCGAAGCTGCGGTCCACCCAGGCCCAGTCAGCGTTGTCAGCGTCGATGGTGGGCTGATTGCCGGCCGGGATGCCCACGGCAAAGTAGAGCGGCACTTCGGCCGGTTCCTGAGCCAGAGAGCTACCGACGGCTACGAGCATCAGACCCAGCATAAGGACCAGTATTTTGCGCATTTGAATCCTCCTTAGGATGATTCGTGTCCACTCTCCACTCCTCTGGAAAGTGGAATTGTATCTGATCTAAAGTGAGTAGTTATGCGACAAACGCGAAATTTTGTAGTGCTCCACCTCCTTTCTGGCCACTGAAATCCTGCAGTGGCCCCTCTGACGAATGCCTGGAATGCCTGATTTGGAGGTTCAGAAAATTTACTATATTTTAATTACACGACAACACGTTTGTCAAGTAATTTTTATTTCTCTACCGGATATTTTTTACGGTGGTCGTTGCATACGCTATACCCCTATCAGAACAAGGTCTTACGGCAGAAATACCCCCGAAATCATAGGGAAATTCAAAACCCCAGGGGCGGAGAATGGGGCAAAAAAGGCGCCGCCCTACTGACCATGCACCCAAAAATGCCTTTTATAATTCCTATATTTCCGCTGATCAATCCCCAGCCTGGACGTCACCGCACCGATTGAATGGAAGAGTCACGTCGACAAAGCGCCGGGTGCCCCGTGACCGGCTGTACCGCCGGCCGTGGCCCGAGACCATTCCTCCTGGCCATCGCTCTCTGTTGCGGCGGCTGTGGCGGGAATGTCGACGTTGAACGTCAGGCGCCGGTCGTGCTCGTTCGCGTCGACACCTCCGTCATTACCGAAGTCGATTTCGACGAGGCTCTGTCTCAGTGGGAAGACGACGGCGCCTCTGATACAACCCCGGCCAAATGGCGCCAACGGCTGCAGCTGCTCATCGACCGACAGCTGCTGGTGCTGGAAGCCCGCAAGCTGGGTTTCTACGACGACCCGAGCGTGCGGCGCGAGGTCGAGTTGTGGGAGCGTTCCCGCGTCCTCCCGGAGCTGCTCCAGACCGAGGCGGGCGATGCCGACCGCTTCACGGAGGATGAGCTCCACGAATTCTATTACGGAACCGGCGCTAATCGCGAACTGCTCGTCGGCCGGCTGGTCCTCGAGGACAGCGCCCGCGCTGCAGCCGCCCTGAGCGAGGTGAGAGGGCAGAGGCCGTTTTCCCGAGTGATGGACGTGTACGCCAGTGCCGAGCGCCCCACCTTTGCTGATTCGGTATGGCTGAATCGGCTTGCCGTCGCGGATAATCAGTTGGGATCTCTGTTGTCGCGGTGGGTTGGCGATGCCGAGATCTTCTCGCGAGACGGTCGCTACCTGATGGCGGTCGTACTCGATGAGCGCAGCGTTGCGCTCGAGGAGAGACGTCCTCTTGCAGAGCGGGCCCTTAGACGCGAGCAACAGAAAGAGGCGAACCTGGCCTATCTGGCCTCCCTGATGAAGAAGTACGATGTCTATGTGGACAGCCTCGCCCTCAATCGTTTGAGTGCCGCCGCTGCTCCGCCGAATCTGAGGTTGGTGAGCAGCTCCCTTGGCGACTGGACCATCGGTCAGTATCGGGATGCTATCGCGCAGTTGCCCTCGGCTCACGGCTCTGCGTCCTCCAACCTCCGCGACTTGAAGCTGCACGTGTTGCGGACCTACGCCGTCGATCAGCTGTTGGCCAGGGAGGTGGAGGCGAAGGGGCTTGCTCCTGGGTTCGCCAGGCGTCGTCAATTCATGCGGGAACAGAAGGCGATCGAGGCATTGTGGGCCGCCAAAGGATTGGCCCAAATCACCGTCACGGAAATGGAGCTGCGCCGTTATTTCGAGGCCAACCGAAATCGCTACGCGCGCCACTTCACGGGGCCGACGGCGGCGGCAAGCGTCCGGGCGAAAGTCCTGCAGAATCTGAAAGAAGAGCGAGCTACTCCCCTATTCGACGAGTATGTCGCCGATCTGCGCGGCTCCTACCGGCAGCGCGTGTCGGTGGACGGGTCCATGTTTCGCGCCTATGTGGCTCGCAAAACAGGGGCGGCAGCGCTTCCCCCTATGTTGAATGGATGCGACCCCCTGACTGCCGTCGACGAGACGGGCGAGAGCGAGATAGAAATCCGCTTTGGAGGTGAGCTGGGGTACGCTTACCAGCCCGGCTGCACCGCTGTCAGCTCCGGCGCCATTGTCATCTTCGTCGGAGAATTTTCCGCCCACCCGCTGGTGCCCGGCCGCATTGACGGCAGCGAAGTGGTCCCGGACGACGCGAGCCCGCTGCGGCCGACCGCGGCCGGCCTGGAGACCAAATTCCTCATGACGGGGACCGGAGCTCATGGGTATTTTTGCGACAGGCACGTCGCCGAGGCCATGATGGGAGCCATTTTCGTAGAGTGATCTCGGTCTCAACAGTGAGACGCCGGGGCTGGCGCGCCGCCCTCATCACCGGCCTGCTCGTTTTGGCCATCTGCAGCGGTTGCTCTCGGGAGCGCGGCGACGAGCGCTTCGTCCGTCGATACTTCAATGTGCTGGGCGCCGTTCGCGAGAAATGGCAGCCCGAATCAGCCATGCCTGCCAAGCCGCAGAAGAGACCATTCAATGTCGTATGGGAGGTGACCCGTTATCGGGACACTCAGCCTACAGACGCCCAGCGGCAGGTGGCCGATAGTCTGGCCGCCCAATGTTTTCGAGCCGCGGAGCAGAGGGGCTGGTTCGATTACGAGACAGGACTGCGCCACGGGTACCGGCAACAGGATCATGACGAGAACCATTACTACAACTGGCAGTACATCGTCGACGGCGTCATCCTGGATCCGGAGCGACCCGAGTATCTCATGTATTACGAAACAGCGGGCGGCCACGAGTTGCTCGGTTTCATGTTTCTCGCCGGGGGACCCCTGATGGAGGGACCTCAAGTGGGCGGCCCTCTGACTGTCTGGCATTACCACATCTTCGCCCGTCCGGTCTGCTACCGGGAAGGTCTGTTGCCGGTGGGCAAGCCCTTGATCGGACCGCAGGTCACCTGCGCTGAGGGAGCGCCACGACAGAGGAGTCCCGAGATGCTGCACGTGTGGCTCGTGGACCGTCCGGGCGGCCCCTTCGCGACGCCGATGGTCATTGACCCCAAATTGATTCCCGATCTGGTTGAGCAGCGGGCAGCACTGCGCCTCGATTGAGGCTTTCCGGCTGGTCAGTCCTCGGAGTCGGCCGACCCTGTGGCGGTCGGAGTAGGTCCCGCGGTGTCTACCTGGTCTCGGTTCGGGCAGATGGGAATCGTCGCGTACACAGAATCCTGCTGATGCGCTGAGGCAGCGGCTTCAGACCTTCTTGCGGCCCTCCAGAAAGGCCTGGAAGTGTTCGTCGTGGATCTTGACCCGGTCGGCGTAGCGCTGGTTGAGCCGCTGTAACAGCTCTTCGAAACGCTGGATGGCCAGATCCTGGCGCAGGTGATGTGCAGCCCGGAACTTGTCCTTGGCGAAGCTCTGCTGGTAGGCCGGGACCTTCCTGAGGACCTTGAAGACGGAATAGCCCTGCGCCGACTCCACCGGACCGACCACCTCCCCCACCTGGGCGTCTTTGGCCTCCCAACCCACCTTTCCGTACATGTCCGGCCTGAGCAATTGTACGCGGCCCCCGGCGCGGCGAATGCGCGGACTGCGCATGGAGTAGCGCTTGGCCAGTTGCTCCAGGTCTTTGCCCTGTGCGACCTCCTCCAGCAAATCTTCGGCCTGCTCGTGGGTGTCCACCAGAACCTCGAGGATGCTGATGCGTTCAGGGCGCAGGTAGCGGTCCCGGTGCGCTTCATAGTAGGCCCTAATCTCGTCCGCCGACGGGTTGATCCGCTCTTTCACTTCCACCTGCCGTATGCGGTCCATCAGGGCCTCCCGCAGGACCTTCTCGCGCCCCTTGCGCACGTTTTCGGTCTGATCGAGACCCAGTTCCCTGGCCCGCTGGATCAACAGAATCTTGAGGGCGAAGAGCCGCCGGGCATAGTTCCGCAAATCCTCGATATCCTTGATCTCGACCTGGTCGCGCTCACTGCGCATGGCGCGCATAAAGTGGTCGAGGGTCCACTGTATATCGCCCAGGCGCAACAGGACCCGGCTCCCTTCATTTTTCTTCAGTTCGGGCATTTCCATACCGGCCTCGATGAGGCGACCGAACAGGAGCTGGAGGGCGTCCTCCTCCTCGCGCACATCGGCCCTGTTCGCCAGGTCCTCCAGAAACCGGAGGGTCGTCAGCGCCTGCTTCTGCTCGAGGACCGCCCGCTCCAGGGCAGCAGACGCGGGGTCGAAGGGCACCTGGCGGATATCGGTGACCTGGAGGACGGACAAGCCGTCCGGCTCCTGCAGGGGGCCGATCAGGTCGCCGGTCTGGGCCTTGAAAATCTGTCGTCGCAGCAGATGGCTCTTGAGAGCCAGGCGGCTCTTCCACCCCAGATCCCCGCCCCGGGAGGCGGTTTTGGGGTCATCGGACTCTTCGCTGGCCAGCTCGGCGAAGTCCTCCCCCGCCTGCAGACGGGACAAGATTCGGTTCGCCGTTTCGTAACTGTCCACCAGGACGCGCCGCAGCCGCCGCTCCTCGCCGATGTGGTAGCGTTCGAAATAGAGGCGGGCTTCTTCTGCAGTGACCTGGTTAGAGACCTTGAGGATGCCGCGTTGGTAGAGTTCTTCGAGGAGCAATTCCTGCTCCTTCTGCTGCACGGCGGTTTCGACCTGAAAGTGGCGGTCCAGCCCCTGGTCCCTGGCTGCCATGATGAGCAATTCGACGTCTATGAGCCGCTGCAGCACCTTGCGCTCCACCTCCTCCGGGCGTTTGCTGCCGCGCGGGTAGAGTTTTTTCAGGGCCCTGTCGAGTCGCTCGACGGTGATATCCTTGTCACCTACCTGGGCGAGGATCTGGGGGTCGACCGGTTCTGCTGGCGGCGTGGCATCACAGGCGGCCAGGGCCGGCAAAAGCGCGGCCAGGGCTGCAGCGCACCATTGAGAAAGAGGCATCGAGAAAAACTCCTGATTTACCCATTAAACGATTTATAATATAGATTGACCCGATTCCAGTCAAGACGCCCGCTCGAGAACAGCTTGACAGGATTCTTTACAGTTGGTAGTACTCTTTGGACGAATTAAACCCGATGAGATTAAACGCTTGTTGTGAAATATATCCTGTTCCACCGACCCTAAGGCGTTGGTGGGTCTTAGATATGGACCTCGCCCATACCTGTCTACGCTACGGTGCCGCCCTCACCACCGCCCTGTCGGGATGCACCGCCCCGTCCGATCTTCCCCCCGCCGCCTCTGCCGTGCGCTTCGTCGAGGTCACGGAAACAGCAGGCATTGACTTCATCCACACCAGCGGCCGCTCGGGGCGCAAGTACGGGGTGGAGACCATCGGCTCGGGGGCGGCCTTCCTGGACTTTGACGGGGACGGCTGGGTGGACCTCTATGTGGTCAACGGCACAGACCTGCCCGGGTACAGCTCGCCCGTGCCCCCGCGCAACGCCCTCTACCACAACCAGGGCGACGCCACCTTCGATGAGGTGGCCGTCCAGCTCGGGGTGGCCGACACCAGCTACGGCATGGGCTGCACCGCAGGCGACTACGACAACGACGGGGACACAGATCTCTTTGTCGCCAATTTCGGTCCCAACCTGCTCTACCGCAACGGGGGCGCCCGGGCTGACTGGCGCTTCGCGGATATCACCGACCGCACCATCCTGGGCGCCGATGACAGCTGGTCCACCGGATGCGCCTTTGTGGACTACGACCTGGACGGCGATCTGGACCTCTACGTGGCCAACTACCTCGACTACCGCTTCGAAGAGGAAGAAGTGGGAGAGGACGGGAGGCTCAAGCGGCCCCGGCGCCATCTGGCCCCGACCGAGTATCCGGGCCGGAGGGATTATCTCTACCGCAACGAGGGCGGGAACCGCTTCGTGGATATTACCGCAACGGCCGGCCTGCTCAGCGTGGCGTGCCGCGAGCTGGGGGCGGTCTTCTTTGATTTCGACGAGGACGGCGACCCGGATCTCTTCCAGGGCAACGACGCCACCCCCAATTTCCTCTACCGCAACGAGGGCGACGGCTCGTTTGCCGAGGTCGGGTTGGTGGCCGGGGTGGCCTTCAACGAGGCCGGCAAGCCCGAAGGGACCATGGGGGTGGACGTGGGGGATGTGGACGGCGACGGCCACCAGGACCTGGTGATGACCAATTTCCAGTGGGAGAGCAACACCCTCTACCGCAACCTGGGGAATGGGCTCTTCCGCGACGAGTCGCAGAGTCGGGGGATCGGCACCGGCAGTTTTGCCCGCCTGGCCTTCGGCGTCAATCTGTTCGACGCGGACAACGACGGCGATCTGGACCTCTACGTGGCCAACGGCCACATCGACGCGGATATCGCCGACTTCGACCCGCAGGCCACCTACGCCCAGCGCGACCACTTCTACCTCAACGACGGGCAGGGACGCTTCGCCGAGGTCACCGAGCGGGCCGGTCCTGGCTTGGCCCTGGAGATGGTCGGCCGCGGCTCGGCCGTGGCCGACTACGACAACGACGGGGATATGGACCTGTTCATCGTCCACACCCAGCAGCGGGCCGTGCTTCTGCGCAACGATACCCCGCCGACCAACCACTATCTCGCCCTCTGGCTCCGGGGCACCCAGAGCAACCGCGACGGCCTGGGCGCCCGGGTCGCGGTCCGGGTCGGCGACCAGGTGCTCCGGGCCCATGCCCGCAGCGCTTCCAGCTACCTATCGCAGAGCGATCCCCGCCTCTTTTTCGGCCTGGGCCGCCACACCCGGGCCGAGGGCATCGAAATCATCTGGCCCTCGGGCGTGCGTCAGGAACTGGGACCCGTGCGGGCCGACCAAATTCTCCAGGTCGTTGAGCCAGTGTCGTCCCAGATGGTCGCGATGCCCTCTATAAAGCCGTCCGCCTCTGCCCTGCAAGAGGCGGACGGACGGAGCGGCGAGCTGGAGCGCTTCTGGCGCAATGCTCCTCTAATGCTGCCCCCGGCCGTGCGCGCCCCGGTCCCCCTCGCCGATCCTGGAGAAGTGGAGCGGCTCAAAGCCCAGGTCCAGGCGCATCCGGAGCGGGCAGCGGCGCATTTCGCTCTGGCCGAGGCGCTCCGTCAGCAGCGCCAGTACGAGGCGGCGATCTCCCACTACCAGCGGGTCCTGGACCTGGACCCCGGCTATGCGGCGGCTTATACAGGACTGGGACAGGTCTACAGCGCCCAGGGAGCGTTCGCAGCGGCGGTTCCGGCCTTCCAGGAGGCCGCCCGCCTGGACCCGGATGCGGCGGAACCACATTACTATTTGGGCAATCTGGCCGTGCGTCAGAGCCGCTCAGAGGCCGCTGTACAGCACTATGAGCGGGCCCTCAAGCGAAATCCAGCCTATCTCCAGGCCTATGTCAACCTGGCCGGTCTCCACGCCCGGCAGACGGATTACCGGCCGGCTATCGCCGTCTTCAAGCGCGGCCTGCAGGCTCTGCCCGCCCATCCCGAGCTGCTGTTGCGTCTGGGACGCATTTATTTCATTCAGACGCGCTACAGGGAAGCCCTGGCGCAACTGCAGGAGATGGTGCGCCAGGATCCCGGGCGCAGCCAAGCCTATGAACTGATGGCGCAAGCCCACCTGCAGCTGGACGACCCCGTCGCCGCTGTGGCCGCGCTCAACGCGGGCCTCGAGCGCGATTCGACCAGCGCAGCCCTCAGAGCCCGCCTGGGGATTCTCCTGCTGGAAGAGGAGCGCGCCGACGAAGCCATCGGGCACCTCGACCTGGCCCTGCACCAGGATCCGGACCGCGCTGAGGCCTATTACAACCTGGGGCAGGCCTCTCTGCGGCTGGGGGCCGGGGAGAGAGGCCGGGAGCTGCTGCGCTATTTCCAGCTGCTGCAGGAGAACCACCAGGATCTGCTCGCCTACAAGACCGCCATCGTCCTCAATCCCAACGACGCCCGGGCCTACTACAACCTGGGGTCGGTCTACTCGCGCATCGGCCGCTACGAGGCCGCCCGCCAGGCCTATGCAGCCTGCCTGCAGATACATCCGCAGCACGTGGAGGCGCTCAACAACCTGGGCAATATCTCCTTGCGCCGCCACCAGGTGGAGGCGGCTATCGCCACCTATCTCCGGGTGCTGGACCAGGACTCGACCTACGCCCGGGTCTACAACAATCTGGGCAACGCCTACCTTTTGGCCGACCGGCGGGCCGAGGCCGTCCGCGCCTTCGAAAGGGCGGTCCAGCTCGAGCCGGACTACCCCTCCCCCAGAAGTGCCCTGGCTCGCCTCTACCGCCAGCAGGGGCGCCGGGACGAAGCCCAGGCCCAGCAGGCCGCTTATCAGCGTCTCACCCAGGCTACCCCCTAGCCAGCACGATTTATATGAGATTTATATGAGTAGGACAGGGCAAATCGCCTCGTCAGAAGCGGACAGAACAGGCCTTGCCCTGGGGCTGATATCAGCGGCAGTCCTCTGCTTCGAAATCGTCGCTTTGGTGCGGGCCCACGGCGCCTATAACGGCCGCCTCTACGACCTGGATAACGTGGATATCCACGTGGGCGATGGCCGCAATTATCTGGAGCGCTCATCCCGCCGCTACGACCTGATTGTCCTGCCCCTGGTCTACGCCGAGGTCGCCGACCTGGTGGGCTATGCCCTGCGGGAGAACTACCTGTTCACCCGCCAGGCCTTTGCCGCTATATAAAGATTCCGAGATCTCATACTGGGTCATCGGGACGCTCCTTGTCTAAAAGAGGATTTGCAGTTATTATCGCAGTTATTATCATTAGGAATGAGAGTAGGACGAACCGGCTTCCGATGCAAGTATACGCAGGCAGTTGGTAAGGGCTTTTCAGCTCCAAGAGCGCATAACAAGGATCATGCTGCACAACAAAAGACACTAACCTATTGGAATGCAATCAATTATCTAATCGCACAGCTTGCAATTTTTCCTACGCCAACCACAAAGTCTGCTCGGAAGGCGGCAGCGACCTGGAACTCTACTGCGGTCCCCAGGCCTTTGACGGCGTCGGGGATATTCTCTATCGCAACAGGGGGGACGGCACCATCGCAGATATCACAGAGCAGGCGGGTCTGGCCCATGCGACCGGCAAGGAATTGGGCGTAGTCTTCGGCGACGTGGATCTGGACGGCGACCAGGACCTTTACCTGGCCAGCGGACCGTGAATTTCCTCTATCTCAACGACGGGCAAGGCCGCTTCGAGGAGGTGGGGTTGCTGGCCGGCGCCGCGTACAACGAAGACGGCGAAGTGGAGGCGGGCATGGGGGTGGACATGGGCGATTTCGACAACGACGGCGACCTGGATATCCTGGTGGCCAACTGCGCGGATGTGCCTACGCTGATGCGCAACGAAGGTGGCAACCGGAACAACTGGCTGCAAGTCCTCCTCCAGGGCGTTCAGAGCAACAGGAACGCTCTGGGGGCCCGGGTGGAGCTGGTCAGCGGAGATCTGCGTCTGGTGGACCAAGTGCGCAGCGGGGCCAGCTATCTGTCGCAGAGCGATATGCGCCTGTTCTTCGGCCTGGGGACCCGCCGTCGGGTGGACCGCCTGGAGGTCCTCTGGCCCAGCGGCCTGGTCGAGGCGGTAGAGGATCTGCGGGTCAACCAGGAAATCACGCTGACCGAGGGACAGCAGTGACCGGCCGCTCGCACATGTGGGCCCTGGGGGCGTCAGCGGCCCTGTACCTGAGCGCCTGCCAGGACCAAGCCGCCTCTCCGCCGCAGGCGGAAATAGTGACGCTCGCCGTCCTCGAGGCGAAAGAGCACTTCAGACGCGGGGTGGAACGGGCCGCCCAGGGGCGTCACATCGAGGCCGTCGCCGACTATCTGGAAGCGCTGCGCCTGGATCGGGACTACGTTGAGACTTATTACAACCTGGGCAATGCCTACGTCCGGCAGCTGGACTACCCTCGAGCCATCGCCGCGTACCTGCAGGTGCTTAAGCGGGATTCCGCCCACGTGTCGGCGCGCCACAATCTGGCCGCCGTGTACGTCAAGCAACAGAACTTTGCCCAGGCTATCGCGGAACACGAAAAGGTCCTCACCTTGGACCCGGAGCACGTCTCCACTTATTTTGACCTGGGCTACATCTGCTTCACCCGGGGCGAGTACGAGCGGGCTAAAACCCTGGTCAAAGAAGGTCTGAAGCGGGATCCGGACAACCCCGACTTCTACCGGCTGTGGGCCCGCATGCACTTCAAGGAACTGGATTTCGAGGCGGCGCACAAAGCCTACGAGCGGGCCGTGGAACTCGACAGCGCCGATGCAATCACCTACGTGGAGCGGGCCAAAGTCGAAATCAAGTTGGGCAGGTACGAGGAGGCCGTCGCATCCTGCCAGCGCAGTATGGCACTGGACCCCTGGAAGAAGGACGCCCCCTTCGTGCTGGCCGACGCCTATCGCCGGCTCGGACGCGCAGAGGAGAGCCGCCAGGTACTGGGACATTTCCGCCGGTTGGACGAACAGGACGCCCAGATCCGCAGACAATTGCGCATTCTGGGCAACGATTCCGACGATCACGAAGCCTGGGCCATGGTGGGGCTGCTCTACGGGCAGCAGGGCCGCCTCAAAAAGGCCACCGAAGCCTACCGCCAGGCCGTCCATCTGGCGCCGGACAGCGCCCGCTACCACAATAACCTGGGCAACCTGCACCTGCGACAGCAGCGCTACGCCGAGGCCGTCCAGGTCTACGGAAGAGCGCTGGAGCTGGACCCCAACTACCCCGAGGCCTATTACAATCTCGGCTTGGCCTACCTGCACCAGCAGCACTTCGACCAGGCGCAGCAGGCCCTTTTAAAGGCCCGGCGATTTCGGCCCGAAGGGGCGGACGTGAACTACTATCTGGGGCTGCTCTACGCCCGGGAAGGGGCCTACGGGGAGGCCGCCGAAGCGCTGGAACAGGCCGTGCGCGCCCGACCGGATTTTCTGGATGCGCGCCAGAAACTGGCGGTTTCCTATGTGAAGTTGGGGCGCTATGAAGAGAGCAAGCAAGAGATGCAGATCATCAGAACGATGCAGGAGACCGGATCGGAAAAAGCGCATGAATAAGAGTCCATACCTCCTGGGGAGTACATACCGCACTGCCATCGGCGCTCCCGTCGGGGCCTTGCTCCTAGTGATAGGGGGGTGCATGGGTCTGCGAGACGAGGTGGATGTGCCCGCGCGCTCCGAGGCTTTCCTACAAGCCTATAATGAAGGGCTGGATTTTTTAGAGCACTATCGCCTGCGCGAGGCTGAACGGGCTTTTGAACGCTGTGTGTACCTGGAGAGCCAAGCCCACGAGGGGTACTGGCAATTGGGGCGTTTGCAGTTGGTGCAGGGGCGCATAGAAGAAGGCATCCAAATCCTTCAAAAGGCGCTGGCTCTGGAACCCGATCTGAGAGCGGCGCGGGAATTGATCCTGGAGACCTACCTGGGACACGGTCGGGCGGCCTTACAGGGAGGGCGTTTCACCGAGGCCAAAAGTTATTTCACGGGTGCGTTGGGCGAAGATCCCAAGGGCTATGAGCCACTTTACCAGTCGGCCGTACTCGCCATGTGGATGGACGACTACGAAGAGGCAGATTCCCTGCTCAAAAAGGCCATTGACTGGCACCTTGAGGTCCTGGAGTTGAAGTGGCATCTCAAGCTGGTAGAGGAGCGTTTGGGACGGGACGGAAGTGGCCTGCCGGAGAAGTACTGGTTTGCGGACGGGATTGCGGCTGAGGGAAGTTTCAGCAGCCGCTTTACCGAGATAGGCCGCAGCGCGGGTGTGGCCAAATTCGACAGGGGGCGCAGCAGTGCCTGGGCCGACTACGACGGGGACGGAGATCTGGACCTGGTGGTCCTGGGGCATCCGGCCCTGGCCTACTACCGCAATGAAGGGGGACGCTTTGTCGAGCAGACCACGGGGGCCGGGCTGGTATTGCCCGAAGGAGGGATCGGGGTCCAGATCGCCGACTATGACAACGACGGGGACGCGGACGTGTACATCACCCGGGATGGGTGGTTTGGGGGAGGGCAGAACCGGCTCTTTCAGAACGACGGCCGGGGACGTTTTGCCGACGTGACCGAGGTGGCCGGGGCCGGAGATTCGGGGTCTAGCTTCTGCGCGGCCTGGGGGGATTTCGACCGGGACGGCTGGTTGGACATCTACGTTGCCAACGGCACTGGAGCCACCGGGGACTCCACCAATGTGCTGTATCGCAACAAAGGGGACGGGCGCTTCGCCGACGTGGCTGCGCAAGCCGGGGTAGCGCACCGAGGACAGAGCCTGAGCACGGCCTTCGGGGACTATGACGGAGACGGGCACCCGGACCTCTACGTGTGCAATTTTACCGAGCCGAACGTGCTGTATCACAACGAGGGGGATGGGCGCTTCGCCGACGTCACCCAAGCGGCGGGAGTTGCCGCTGAGCACATCGATGGCTTCATTACCTTTTTCTTAGACTACAATAACGACGGACTCTTGGATATCTTTGTGGCCAACTGGAGCCAGTACGAAGTGGTTCTGGAGGACCGTGTGGCCGGCCGGGCAACCCGGGCGCGAGAGGTGCCGGCGCTGTATCGCAACGAGGGGGATGGGCGCTTCGCCGACGTCACCCAAGCGGCGGGTCTCGCCCGGGCCCTGGGCACGATGAGCGGGGTGCCGGGGGACGTGGACAACGACGGGTTCGTGGACATTTATTTGGGCAATGGTGGGCCCAAGATGGGACGGCGGGAGCCGGATACCCTGTACCGCAACAGGGGGGATGGCACTTTTGTGGACGTCACCGCCCAGATGGGACTGGGCCACGTGGGCAAGTCACACGGAGTTACCTTTGCCGATTTTGACACCGACGGCGATCTGGATCTGTACGTGCCGGTCGGGGGCGCCCACCCGGGAGACCAGTGGGAGAACGCCCTCTACCGCAACGAGGGCTCAGACCACCACTGGATCGCCTTCAAGCTGCGGGGCAGGCGCAGCAACCGGGACGGGATCGGCGCCCGGGTGAGAGTGAAAGCCGACGAGCTGTCCCAGTACGCCGAGGTGGCGTCTGGGTACAGTTTTGGCTGCACCAGCAGCCTGGCGCTGGAGTTCGGGCTGGGAGAGCGCCGGCGGGTGGACGAAGTCGAGGTGAAGTGGCCGAGCGGCCAGGTGGATCTGTACCGGGACCTTCCAGTGGATCTCTACTTAGTACTGGAAGAAGGGGCGCCAGCGCCCAGGGCGATGAGGTGAGATGAGAACGCTTCTGAAGCTCTTTTGCGCCTGCCTTCTCAGTCTGTGCGCTGTGGCCTGCGAAAGGAAGCTCGATGCTTCGGGCTGGCATCAGAGAACGCGGGAATTGATCGGCGATGAGGAGTTGCGCGCCCTGCCCAGGCAGGTGCGGACCGAGGCGGAGTACTGCGCCGAGCAAGCCTTGGCTCTGGACTCGACCCTGACCGAGGCGGCTTTTGCCCTGGCCGAGCTGTATTGCGCTCGGGGCGCGTACGAGGAGGCGACCCGAGTCTACCGCGGTCTGGTCGAGCAGCATCCCGACATGATGGGCGCAGCCTACGCCGGACTGGGGTTGAGCATGGCAGCGCAGGGGCGGTACACTGCGGCGATGCGGGCCTACCAGGACGCGCTGAGGCGCGGCGAGCAGTCCGCCCAGGTGTACGCGCGTCTGGGGCACGTGTACCAAGCCCTGGGGCACAGACGGGAAAACCTTCTGTCAGCAGAGGCTTCGTACCGGGCTTGCCTGCGGGCCGATGCAGGGCAGCCGGATGTGCTTTTCCACCTGGCGCGGGTGCTGGTGCGATTGCAGCGGCCCGAAGAAGCCCTATCGCTGTACCAACAGGCCCTGAAGCTGGCTCCCCGGGATAGTGGGATACGGGTGGAGCTGGCCGCGCTCTACAAGAGCTTAGGGCAACGGGATAGGGCCGGAGGGATACTGAGCGCTGGCCTGACTGAGCAAGCCGAGGATGCGGTACTGCATTTTGAGTTGGGCCGGATGCTGTGGGAAGAGGGCGCTGGAGAGGAGGCCCTGGAGCAGTTTCAGAAGGCGCTTGCCCGCGATTCGACCTCGACCTATATTCATCGCTACATCGGGCTGATCCACAGTACCCAGGGACGGACAGCAGCGGCGCTGGGTGCGTATCGCCGGCTGGAAGTGCGGCGGCCAGACGACCCTTCGGTCAAAGTGAACATCGGCATTGTGTACAGCCAGCAGGGGAATTACGGTGAAGCGGAGAAAGCCTTCAAGGCGGCTCTGCAAATAGGCCGTGATGGTGGGGATTCCGCGCTCAAACTGGGCGGGTTGTACATGCATCAGAGGCGTTATCAGGAGGCGATCAAGGTCTTCAGAAAAGCCTCAGAGCAATACCCCGAGAACGCCGAAATACACGCCTCCCTGGGAAATGCGTACCGCGTCGTAGGGAGGCTGGGTGCGGCCCTGGACGTGGGGCTGGAAGCGGTGCGTTTGGAACCTGAAAAGGCACTGTGGCAGGCCCATCTGGCCGCCACGTACGAGCGCCTCGATCCGCAGCAGGCGCCAAAGGCTTGGCAAAGGTACCTCGAGCTGGCCGCAGGCGATGCCGGGGAGGCTCAGCGCCTGGAGCTGGCGCGAGAGCGCTTGCAGGGCTTGAAGAGCAAGGATTCAGCGCAATAATAGGGAATAACGGGATAAATGTGGATTCCCTCTATTTATGGTTTGCTGACATTCTCTCTGTTGGTGGTCACAGATGTTGATGGTTTGCCTCGCTTCGCCGATGTGACCAAAGAGGCCGGCATTGACTTTGTCCACGTCAACGGGGCCAATGGACGGAAATACGTGATCGAGACCGTAGGGCCCGGAGGAGGCTTTCTCGATTACGACAGCGACGGCGACCTGGATATCTACCTGATCAACGGAGCCGAAGTGCGGGGCACACAGCTGCCGGAAAAGCCGACCAACAGGCTCTACCGCAACGAGGGCAACGGCCGCTTTGCAGATGTCACTGCCGCCACGGGAACTGGAGATACTGGCTATGGCATGGGCTGTGCTGCGGCCGATATCGACAACGACGGCGACCTGGATTTCTACGTCACCAATTTCGGCACCAATGTCCTCTACCGCAACGACGGTCCCTGGCCGGGGGGCCGCTTTGCCGATATAAGCGCCCGGGCTGGCGTGGACGACGAACGGTGGGGTAGTAGCTGCGCTTTTGCAGACGTGGACAGGGACGGATACGTGGATTTGTACGTGGCCAACTACCACGATTTTTCCTATGCCAATCACAGGACATGCTCCGAAGGCGGCAGTGGTATAGAGCTCTACTGCGGTCCCGAGGCTTTCAACGGGGTGCGGGATGTCCTCTATCGCAACAACGGGGACGGCACATTTGCGAATATCACGGAGACCACCGGTCTGCTGAACGCCGAGGGCAAGGAGTTGGGCGTGGTCTTTGGCGACGTGGACCTGGACGGGGATCCGGATCTTTATCTGGCCAATGACAAGACGGCCAATTTCCTCTTTGTCAACGACGGGCAGGGCCGCTTCGAGGAAGTGGGACTGCTGGCCGGCGCCGCGTACAACGAAGACGGAGATGTCGAGGCAGGCATGGGCGTGGACATGGGCGACTTCAACGGCGACAAGTGGCCGGACCTCTTCGTCACCAATTTCCAATGGGAGACCAATACCCTCTACCACAACTTGGGGGACGGGACTTTCGCGGACGAGACCTTTATCAGGGGTCTGGGCAAAGCCAGTATCCCCTTTCTGAGCTGGGGCACCCGCTTTGTGGACTTTGATAATGACGGGGATCGGGATATCTTTATTGCCAACGGCCATCTCGAGAGCGAGGTAGAAAGCTACGAAAACACCACCTTTGCGCAGCGCAATCAGCTCTTTCTCAGCGATGGCCAGGGTCGCTTCGAGGAATTCAAGAAAGTGGAAGGCACGGCCCTGGCCATCCGCAAGGTCAGCCGCGGGACGGCCTTTGGGGACTACGACAACGACGGGGACATGGACATCCTAGTGGCCAATTGCGCCGATGCCACTACTTTGATGCGCAACGATGGCGGCAACCAGAACAACTGGCTGCGGGTGCGGCTGCGGGGCACTCGGAGCAATGGCGCGGCCATCGGCGCCCGGGTCGAATTGGTCAGTGGGGCGCTGGAGCTGGTGGACGAGGTGCGCAGCGGGGCCGGTTACCTATCGCAGAGCGATCTGCGACTGTTTTTCGGGTTGGGAGCGCGCCAGCAGGTGGACCGGCTCAAGGTCTTCTGGCCCAGCGGGCTGGTCGAAGAGGTCGAGGGTATTTCCGCCAACCAGGAGATTATCCTGATCGAGGGACAGAATTGACCGGGCGCACGCATCAGAACGATGTGGGAGACCAGATCGGAAAAGCGGATGATTAAACCCGTTCGCCAACACCTTCTGGGGGCTTCGGTGGGTCTGTGCCTGCTCTTGGGCGGCTGCCAAAACCCGGGTCCGGTTGAGGAGGAGGAAGACCTAGTACTGGCCGAAGTCGAGAATCGGGTCGTCACCCTGTCCGCGTACCGGCGACATGTGGAGCGGGTACCGGCTGCTCTCCGTGAAGAGGTGAGACCTCAACGCCTCCTGCAGGCGATCATCGACGAGGAGCTACTCCTGCAGGAGGCGCAGCGGCGCGGCCTGGAGCAGTTTGCCGAGGTGAGACAGGCGCTGCAAAAGAAAGCCCGGGAATTGGCCCTGGGCGAGCTCTACCGCCGCGAGGGCATTGAGACCCCCGCACCATCCGAAGAGGGACTGCGGACGTATTTCGCCCGCAGTCCCTACAACCGCCGGGTGCGCTTCAGTCTGTTGATGGTTAAGGATCCGGAGAAGATTCCCCCGCTCGTACAGCAATTGAAAGAAGGGGCCGATTTCGAGGCGCTCTCCATACAGCACTCGCAGGACCTGCGCATACTCAGCCGCAATGCGGATATGGGCTACCACCGCTGGGGCGAGACCATGCCTTCGCATCAGGCGCTCACCGCCCAGGCCTTTACCATGCAGCCAGGTCAGATCGCCGGTCCCATGCAGGTGGCCGACGGGTACTTCCTGATCAAGGTCACGGACGTCCATCCGATCAGTTTCGAGCAGGAACGGGAGACCATCGCCCGGCTGGTAATGCAAGAACAGCTGGCCGGCCAGTTGGCCGGCCTGTGCGCCCGCCTGCAACAGCGCTACGAACTGCAGGTCGACGAGCAGGGCGTAAAGGCCCTTTGGGAAGCAGTGGAGGGAAACGCCACCGCTGCTTCCCGGATGGTTCTCACCCACACAGGGGGCTCCCTGAGTCTGGAGCAAGGTCTCGAATTGTTGCAGACAGGAGACGGCGGTGTCCCGTCCAGCCTGGAGGATCTGCGCCAGCGTCTGGTCCGGCAGACCTGCCGCCAGGTCCTGATGCCTCTGGAGATCGAGCGGCTCGGCCTGGCCGAGTCGGCCCTGGTGCAGGCGGGGCTGGAGAAGGCCCGCAAACAGCTGCTGATCCGCCGGCTGGAGCGTCAGATCACTGCCCGCCCGGCCTCTCCCAACCAGAGCTTGTTGCGGCTCTACTTCGAGAACAACAAGAAGCGCTATCTCCAGTCCGTCCGGGTGGAGGCCAGGCGGATGCCCGTACGTGATCCCGAAACCGGCCGGCAGGTCATGGCGCAATTGCGGGCCGGGGAGGACACCCTGTCTCTGGTCGAGCGCTTTGTGGACGTGACCTACAACGGCGGCGCCCTGAAGGACACCGACCCTATCGATCGGGCCCTTCTGTCCGAAGAGGGCTCCATCCACGGACCTTTTGCGACCGAGCACGGCTATATCGTCCTCCAGGTCCTCCGTCGTCTTCCGGCGCAGGTGCCGCCGCTGGAACAGATCGAGGCGCAGGTAGCGGCCGATTTCCGCGAGGAACAGGGCAAACAGCTCTTTCAGTCCTTTCTCCGCCAGTTGAGGGAACGCCGTGCCGGACAGGTCAAAATCTACCTGCAGCGCCTCCACAGGTTGAAGTCGGTCTCTCAGGAGGTGAGCGAGCGAAGATGAATGGCATTGCCGTGCCTTTCCAGCGGGCCTATATCACCGACCGCAAAAACGACTATATCTGGTTTTTGGGCTTGCCTTTCGCGGCGGTCGCCTTCGCCCTGGCGGCACAGCAGCATCTGCCGGGAGGGGCCCTGGCCGCCATCGCCCTGTGGGTCACCGTCCCGCACCACTTCGCCACCTGGCTGCGGGTCTACGCCTCGCCCGCCGAGTTTTCGCGCTGGCGGGAGCGCTTCGTCGCAGGTCCGGTAGTCCTGGTCCTGATGACCTATGTGCTGATGCGCTATGCGCCGCTGAGTCTGGTGCTCATCGTCACCCTGTGGGACCACCAGCACAGCTTGATGCAGCAGTACGGTTTCGCGCGGATCTACGATTTCAAAGCCCGGGCCGGCGCCCCCAGTACCAGCCGATTCGACTTCTACTTCAACTGGATCTTCTTCGTCAATATGCTGGTGGTCTCGCCCCTGTTCTCGAACATCTGGGTGCGCATGCTGTACGAGTGGCACTTGCCCGTCGGCGCCGGGACCGTGCAGCTGGTACACCGGATATCCTGGACTCTCACCCTGGGCTATCTGGCCGTGTACGCCGGGCACGCGCTGTGGTGCATCCGCCGGGGTTACCCGCTCAACCCGCTCAAGTACCTTTTCCTCTTCGCCAGTTATTTCCTCTGGTACTACGCCAGCTTCACCACCCACTACCTGCTGGCCTTCGCCGTGGCGCACCGCATCATGCACGGCGTGCAGTACATCGTCATGGTCTACTTCTACAACCGCAACAAGGTCGAGCGCACGGGCGGGGATTCCTCCCTGCTGGCCTATCTGGGCCAACCCGAACACCTCAAGGCCTTCCTACTCCTCTGCGCCGCCTACGCCCTGGTCTTCCACGCTTTGACCGAAGGGCACGGACGCGATTTCGGCTTCGGTCTCGTCGGCTTCAACACCAATTTCGACCTCTTCAGCTATTCCCTGATCAGCTCTTTCTCCCTGCTCCACTACTACTACGACGCCTTCATCTGGAAGGTGCGGAGAAAGGAAGTCCAGCAGGGCCTCTAGAGACGATGAAACCCATGCGCTTGCTGACCCCCCTGCACTCGTTGTGGCTTTTGGGGGTCGTCGCCCTCCTCGGCGGCGCTCTGGCCTTGTTCGAACACCACCAGACACGCCTTCACCAGCACCTGCAGGACCGGTTGCATCCGCAGGGACAGCCCCGGTTGAAGGGCGAGTCCCTGCAGGAACTGGCGCAGGTGCTGCTCGAACTCTACCCGGAAGGGGCCGAGGCCCATCTGCTGATGGGCACCGCCCTGGCCGAACAGGGCCGGCTTGCCCAGGCCCGTCCGTACCTGGAAAAGGCCCTCCAGATCGACCGGCGCAACCAGAACCTGCTCTTCATCTACGCCCGTCTGCTGCTGGATATGGGGGAAGATCCCGAGCAGATCAAGGGGATCGTCGACGAGATCCGGCGCTACTTCCCCCGGTCCCGGGAGAAGATGGAGGAGTACTTCGAACAGGCGTCAAAAGGGAAGATCCGCTTCGAGGAAGAGGCCGTTTACTAGACGATCCAGGATTTTTGAACTTCGCTAGCCATGCGATATTTGACCATCAAGTTGAAATCACTGACCCGAAATCAAGAGGCATTGGGCCAGCGACAAAGCAGAGCTGCCTCAGGGCCTGCGCCAATATTTCGCTTTTCACCGCGAGGACGGCCGATATCCGCTTCCCGTCTAGCGCTACTCCTGCAAACGCGCTACTTGCCGGCGGATCGCCGCCGCCATATCAGGACGCAGTTGCGCTGCTTGTGCAAAATGTTCCAGCGCCGCTGCATTTTCGCCGGCCATATGCAATGTCATGGCTAGGTTGAAATGCGCGTCGGCATATCCGGGCCGGTCTTCCAGCGCCCGGCGAAAATGCCCCGCCGCCTCAGCGAAGCGCCGGCGGGTGCTCAAGGCGATCCCCAAATTAACCCGCGCCTCAACGTACTCGGGAGCCAGGCGCAAGGCTTCTTCCAAATGGCTCAGGCTTTCTTCCGCCCGTCCCGTCCGCATATAAAACATCGCCAGGGTATGGTGGTTTTCGGCGTTTTGCGGATCAGCCTTGAGCATGGTCTCGTACCCGGCGGTTTCCTGAGCCAGCCACTTTCGCCCGTAGTCGCGGCGCAAAACCTGCAAGTCCTGCGCGTTCCGCGTTACCAACTGCAAGGTTAAATCGCCCATCTCGTCGCTTGACTGGAGGCCGTAGAAGACTTGGCGCGGCGGCTCGTGCGGATTGAAGATATTTTCGGAGGAATTATCGTAGACATATTCCATCACCAGGGTCGTGCCCTTGGGCAACGGGACCGGCCGGCGGTAGCGGTAATCGTCCTGCCAGTTGAAATCCCACGCATCGATACGGATCAGCCATACCTTCGAGCTGTCCGGCATAAGCGCATAGGCGCCTACGGTTTTGCCCAGGTAATGGGCGTGCGGGTAAATGCCTACCACCTCCACCGCCACCGGCAGTTTATAGGTATCGCGTATGGCATAGGCCGGACAGCCGGCTGGGATGACGATATCCTTGCGACCTAAGCGCAACAAGGCCGGGACGCGTTGGGGCGGTGTGTCGGTAAAATAAAAACCTACCCGCACGGTCAACGGCTCGGGGCGG
Organism: Candidatus Latescibacterota bacterium; assembly: GCA_965219385.1. Taxonomy (GTDB): domain Bacteria; phylum Latescibacterota; class UBA2968; order UBA8231; family UBA8231; genus CBDCNM01. Next base: position 2,576,451 of record CBDCNM010000002.1, read on the forward strand.
CCGCTGGGCAGCATATGCAGTTGCAGCACCAAATCCGTACCCGGCGCTAAGGTCCAGGCCAGCTCGGGATCGCGGTACGGCCGCTTGCCCGGCGTCCACCCCAAAAAATGGCCGCCCGGCCTCTGCGCCTCGCCAAAGACCATACCGTCGAATCCGAGCCCAGGCTCGCGCATATCGTGCTTGCGCGCCGCACCCGAACGGTCGAACATCATCACCGCGTGGTGGATCACCGGGACGTTGTCGGCGCGGAACTCCACCGCTTCAACATAACGCTCCGCCTCCAGCGGAACCGGCAATACGAAATTGCGGAACACGTCGCCGCCGGCCGCCGGCAGCACATAGGGCTCCGGCATCTCAACGACCAGATCCGGTTGGCCCAGCTGCCACTCGTCCGGCCATTGCGGCACGGGTGGCAACGCCGTTGGTTCCCCCTCCAGACTCCCCTGGTCCACCCAGCGCCCGATCAATTTGATCTCGGCGTCACTGAGCCGCCGCTCTCCGACAAACTCCCCGTACCCTGGCGCTGGTTTCCACGGCGGCATAAAACGGCTCTGTGTCACCTCGGCGATTTGGCTGGCCCGCTGCCGCACATCCTGATAATCCACCAGCGCGAACGGTCCCCAACCACCGGGTCGATGGCAGGTCGTACAATGCTCGAACACCAATGGCGCAATATCGCGACTGAACGTCACCGGCCCCGGCAAATCGTTTTGGCCATCGCCACAGCCGACCATCCACCAAACTGCGCCCAATACCCCCCACGCCTTTAGCACGATTCTCTTCATCTCTTCAAATCCGCGATAAAACAACCCACCGCCGGCGCCCACGCCATCTCCACTGGTTCGCCGGCCAGAACGGCTTTCAATACTTCCTCCACCTCATGGCGCTGCGCCTTGTTCCGCGCTTGGTCGAAATCAATATAACGGTCGTCGATACGCCCACTGTAAACCAACACGCCGTCCGCGTTGAACACCGCTGCCTGAGGCGTTACCTTGGCCCCTGTGCGATGCACCAGAACATGGTCGGGATCATGTGCCGCCGGCAGGGAATAGCCGTACTCGCGCAAATGCCGCCGGATCGATGCTGGCCCCTGGCCGGGATCTACATACACCAGCCAGAATGCGGCACCCTGTGGCATGAAACGCGCCGCCAGTCGTTGTACCTCCGGCGTATAGCGGTTGGAAATCGGGCAATCTGAACGCACGAAGACAAGAACAGTGGCCGCCGCTTTCCCGGCCAACGGGTCCACCACCCCGCCGTCTAAATCATAGACATCCGTGCCGTTTCCTGAAGACCACAGCCAGAGCGTCAACCCGACGAGGCCGACCAGCAACCCTATCAATCCTGTTCTCATGTGCATACTATAAAAGTACGTCCCCTTGAGGGGCTGGGACCATTTGACGGCTATTTTAGAAGTCTGAGCAGGAAGGTGCGCGCGCGTTCGAACACCATATCAAAACACAACTGTCTGCTGCGCCGGCCTTCGATCGGGTCCGCCAGCAGACGCCGCACCTGAGCCCAGCGCGTGATCCCGCGGCCCGTTGACCCGGTACCAGCGCGGCCGAAAGAGCCGCAGGCAGCAGCTCCCCCTCGGGCTAGTCCCGCTCTTTCACCTCACTCGGGGAATAGTTCCCCCACCTCCAGCACCAGATCCCGATCGGCCCCGCCGTCCCGCTCGCGCAGAGTCAACTGACCTCCGGCATAGGTGATGCCTGCCACACCTCTATAATCCGAGGGGATCTCGCAGAGGAAATTGGCGTAGGACCTGGCCACGGTCTGACCGGCGTCGATGTACTCGAAGATCTCGCGGTCGAAGATTCGCCCTTTCGCCACCAGAATGGGGAAGGGCTGGTGCAGACCGGTGGTGCCGAATTCCAGGCCGCGGGCGTGGGGCTTGCCGTCATTTACGCTGCGCCAGGCGTCGAACCAGGCATAGTCCTCGCTCTTCCAGATATAGCCGATGAGCAGGCCCTGGGAGGCGTTGCCGGCCGTGACCCACCCGTACTCCTCGTCGATGACATAGGAGACGACGTTGGGGTGGGCGTCGTCGGTCAGGTGGCGCATATTCACTGGCTGGCCATCCCGGGTGAGGGCCTGGGGCCAGTGCACAGACGGTTCTTCGGGATGGGGCAGGGTGCCGCCCTGCATGAAGCCCTTGCGACCGTTGGCGTCCACCACCGTGCTCTCGTCCAGGAAAGGCGGGCCGATAGTGGGGTGCTGCACCATATTGTAGATGCGGCCCAGTTTATTCTTGTTGGTCACTTCCTCGCGCACCGTGAAAAAGGGGCGGTCGTCCGCCATTTTGATGAGGCGCCGGACCGCAAGGCCGGCCATCGGCAGCATGGCGGCCATTTCGGCGTGGATGAAACCCCTCTTCTTCTGGGCGTCCTGCACGACCTCCCACACGACCCGGGTGGCCTCCCCGTGCCAGCCCATGCCGTTGGCCCTCTCCGCTTCCGAGGCGGGGCCCCAGCGATCGAGGCAGAGGAAATGGCCCATGGCGCGCGGGTCGGTCGAGGGAGGATCGTTCGGGTTGGACCGCGAACCCCACTGCAGCGGGTTGAGACCGCCGTCTTTGAGGTGAAAGTCGGCTATGGAACCGCCGGCGATATCAACCATCAGTAGCGCCACCTCCCCTTCAAGTACAAGGGAACGGCGGCCGTCGACCATGGTCTCCGATCGGGCCAGAGCCGGAAGGAGCAGGAGCAGAGCTATAAGTGCGCCTGTTTTTCTCATGTTGGGGAATTCTTCGATTGAGGGTGCGTTCACTTTGTGACACTCCGCCAGGGCTAAAGCCCGGTAGCTTGCGGCGGAGTAATCTATTAAAAACTAGACGCCGGGTAAAGTGGGCCTCTTGACAAAAGCAGTGGAGAGGACGAATTTTTAAAAATAGCCAACCCACTCGGCAAGTGATGGCCGAGTCTCGATACCCCAAGGACCGGGAGTAATGCCGTGAAGGGTGGATCTTTCACTGTGCTCTGTTCTGTCGTTTTGTGCGCTGCGCTAGCGCGAGTTGAAACAGAGTCTGCCCAGAGCGCTACCCCGAGCAGCGAAGAAATGGTATTCGTGGAGGACTTCGGCTTCCACCTGGACAAGTGCGAGGTGACCAATGTGGCCTACGCCGATTTTCTCAGCGCGGAGGGCAACCAGAAGGAAGAAGGGGTATGGTGGTTGGAATTGACCAGCAAATACGCCCTCATTGACGAGCGGGACGGGCGCTTCGTCCCCCGGGAGGAATTCGCCCACCACCCGGTCGTCGAAGTTTCCTGGTACGGGGCCCGAGCCTACTGCCGGTGGGCCGGCAAGCGCCTGCCCACCGCAGCCGAGTGGATCCAGGCCTGCGCCGGGAAGGAGAGCCGTCGCTTTCCCTGGGGCGAACTATTCGAGCCGGGTCGGGCCAACATATACGGCGATAAGGACGGGTACCGCCGCACTGCGCCGGTGGGTAGTTTTCCCGCCGGCGCCAGTCCCTATGGCGCGCTGGACATGGGCGGCAATGTCTGGGAGTGGACAGGCTCCGGGTCGGTAGAGCAGGCCCGTTTTCACGGCGGCTCCTGGGTCAACGGCCAGACCATGGCCCGCTGCGCGAACCAGACTGTCGTCATCGCCTCCCATTCCTATGTCAAAGGCAACAGCCTGGGATTCCGCTGCGCTCGGTGATGGGTTGACCTAGTGCTGCGCGGCAGAAATAACTGCGGGGTTAGTCCGTCCGGGGGTGCCCGGCGGGCGCCTGGCCGGGGCCGGGCTGCGGGGCTCTCTTGGAAGGGGAGGCGTCCAGGCCTGCCTGGGGGAGGGGACGCCGGGTGGGCGGAGGGACGGCCGGTTTTGGCCAGGCGCCCGACCCGGATGATTCACCCGAAGACTGGTTCATAGAGATCGATCTGGGGCGGTCCGTGTCGCCCCGGCGCATAACCCTGGTCTTTGCCGAGGACGCCCCGCCTTTTGAGCTGTTCGATCTATCCTGTCCGGGGGCGAACCCCAGCTGGACCAGGTGGACAATCCAGCCGAAGGCTCCCTGGTCTACCGCATCCGCGAGCGCTTCAAGGAGAACGAGAAGCGCCGGGTGAGCTACGAACCCGGCGAGGGTTTCCAGTCGCCCTCGTCCCGCCGTTATCTGGAGCTGGACGTGCGCCTGATCAGCGACGCGCCGGATAGGGCGACCAGCCTGGATTGGATAGCGGTGGAGTTCACCCCGCCCCTGGCCACAAGGGCGGTTGGCGAGATCCATCCCATGGAGGTCAGGCCGGGAGAGCAGACCGAGTTTACCTATTTCCTGCGGCCCCAGGGGGTCAAGTCCGGTTTCGACCGCCTGGCGGTGGAGGCTTCCACCCCGGTGCGCTTCACCGAAGCCTACGTGAACGAGGAGAGCGTAGAGGTGCGGGTCGATGCGCGCGAAACCGGCTTCCGGGCGACCTTTCCCCGGGCCATTCGCAGCAATCAATTGGTGGAGCTCCGCTTCGAGTCGGCGGACTTCCTCTAGTCCACCCGCTTCGACCTGTTCCTCGAGGACAGCCGCCAGGACAGTATGGTGCGGCAGCAGGTGGATCCGAGGGACGCCAGCGAGCGGGTGGAGAGCAGCACCAACGTGGTGCGACTACCGGTAGCCAACGACCTTTTCGCCAATTTCACCCTGGCCTCCCAGGTGCTCACGCCCAACGGCGACGGGGCCAACGACGACCTGAGGATTGCCGTGGACGGTACCCCAAGGTGGACCAGGCTATTGTGGCTTCGGTTCTTTCTTTTCCCCGCTTCTCACCTCGGTATAATACTTCTCGTCCCGCCTTTGTGGGGCCAGCCGCTTTTTGTCGATGCGACCGAAGAGGCTGGCCTGACGCTTGCCAACACCTTCGGCGGCGCAGATAAGCGCTACATCGTCGAATCCACCGGCAGCGGCGCAGCGTTTTTCGACGGCGACGACGACGGCGACCTGGACCTTTACATAGTGAACGGCTCCACCTTTGAGACCTATGCGAATAAGTCTGGCCCCGGCAACATGCTCTACCGAAACCAGGGAGATGGCTGGTTCGAGGAGGTGACGGGTGCCGGGGGTGCCAGCGACAGGGGCTGGGGCGGCGGCGTGGCAGTCGGCGACTTTGACAACGACGGGTACCGGGACCTCTACGTGACCAACTACGGCCCCAACGCGCTCTACCGCAACCGGGGAGACGGGACTTTCGCCCAGGCAAAGGCCGGGGTCACAGGAGCGGACTACAGCGTCAGCGCGGCGTTTTTCGACTACGACAGGGACGGCGACCTGGACCTCTACGTGGTCAACTATGTCGTCTTCGACCTGGGCGCGGTGCCGGCGGATGCTGCCGACGACGAGCCGTGCATCTACCTGGGAGGCATTCGGGTGTTCTGCGGTCCCCAGGGCATGGAAGGGGCAGGCGATGTTCTCTACCGCAACGACGGCGACGGGCTCTTCGCCGAGGTCACCCGGGATACCGGAGTGGAGGCGGCCGGCGACTACTACGGTCTGGGCGTGGTGCCGGCGGATTTCAACGACGACGGGTACATGGACCTTTTTGTGGCCAACGACCAGACCCCGAACGTGCTTTTCAAAAACAACGGCGACGGCCACTTCGCCGACGTGGCGCCTCTGGTCGGGGTGGCCTACAATGGCGACGGGCAGGAGGAGGCCAGCATGGGCGTGGACGCTGGCGACTACGACGGCGACGGGGACGTGGATTTCTACGTCAGCAATTTCTACCGCGAGAGCAATACCCTCTACCGCAACGACGGCGGAGACCGCTTCGCCGATGTCACGGAAACAGCCGGACTGGCTGCCCCTACCCTCGATTTCCTAGGCTGGGGCACCCAGTTCTTCGACTATGACAACGACGGAGACCTGGACCTTTTCGCGGCCAATGGCCACGTGTACCCCCAGGTCGAGGGGACCGGGGCGGATATCGCCTACGCCCAGTCCAACCAGCTCTTCGCCAACGCGGGGGAGGGACGGTTCGTCGAAGTGACGCATAAGGCCGGTCCGGGGATGCAAATTGTCAAGGCGAGCCGGGGAACCTGCATAGGGGATTACGACAACGACGGTGATATCGACGTTTTCGTGGTCGAGCTGAACGACGTTCCGACCCTGCTGCGCAACGACGGGGGCAACCAGCGGAACGGGCTGATGGTGCAGGTTGTGGGGGAAGGGAGTAATCGGGATGGGGTAGGCGCGAAGATTCGGGTGTCCGCCGAGTCCGGCTCTCAGTGGCGCACCGTAAACGGGGCTTCCGGTTATCTGGGCCACAGCGATATCCGCGCCCATTTCGGACTCGGGCAGGAGCGGCAGGTAGACGTCGAAATCACCTGGTCGGATGGGGAGAAGGAATGGATCCGGGGTATAGCGGCCAATAGATGGGTGATGGTCCGCCAGGGGCAAGGGTACGCGGTGCGGAATTTGCCGAAACATGCCCGATAAACCAAAACCCGCCGAAACCCCGAAAGCATTGATAAAACCACAGTTTCCCGCCGTCAAGTCAAGGGCTTGTCGTATGGTGTTCCCATGGTTAGGCAAGATTCTATTGCGGTTCGTGCGTCAACCCAATCTACCGACTGTTTTAACCCATGACAGCTTCTCTTCTTCGCACTCATGCCACTGAGGCGGATCTGTTGATGCGACCCTTCCAAAACAGTAGTTTATTAACAACCATTCGCCAAGGTACTCACTCAGCGAAAAGCCCTCAGTCGAACCGGTTTCGTACGCCAGGGAGTAAAATGCGTCCTGCTCACTCTCGCCTCGTCCTCGCCCTCCTCGGATGGATCGCCTCGGTGGCGCTCCCTTCTCCTCTGGCAGCCGAACGCATGCTCATCCGCACCGCCGAAGACTGGCAGACCTGGACCTTTTCCCCGGGTGCGCTCCACGTAGAAGACGGCCGTCTGCGTCCCATATTCAACCGCAAAAACATCAACGCCGCTCTGGGGGGATTCATCCGCGGGGTCGGCACCAACCCAGCGGCTGCCGCCGCCGTCATCGACGGCGACCGGCAGAGCGGCTGGGCCCCCGATCCCGCCGACCCGGTGGAAGACTGGTGGATCGAAGTCGACCTGGGACAGGTCCTGCCCGTGCAGCAGATTCGCTTCTACTTCGACGCAGAAACCGAGCCCTTCTCTTTCCTCAAAGTATCCCTGTCCAACGGCGAGCGCTTCATCAACAACGTCGGCGTCCGCGTCGAGGGCACCCTGCTCTTCAACGCCAGCAAACGCTTCTCTTTCAACGAGGATCATATCCTCAGCATACCCCTCGAAGACGAGCCGGTGCAGGTCATCCGCCTCGAAGCCAGTCGCCGCGTGACCCATTCCGTTCTCACCGAAGTAGAGGTAGACGCCTTCGGCGACAATGTTGCCTTCGACCTGATAGAGCGCGGCGGCAGCGTCGAGGTCGAAGCCGCGATCGTGACCCTGGCCGGCAGCCCCGCCAATATGTTCGACGGCGACCTGGCCAGCGCCTGGTGGGTGAATCCGCTGGCCAAGGGCTCTACCGGCGGGGGCGAGACCTTCGGAGATTACCGCATCGACCTGGGTGCCAGTTACTGGATCGATTCCATCTGGATCATGGGCGATCCCATCGGCATTCCCCCCGGGCGCAGGCACATCTACGCCAATTTTCTGTCCTACCAGATATTGTTTTCGGACGGGTCGCTCGCCCCCGACGGCACCCTGGCCTGGGAAGAGCTGGTCTCGGTGCCCGCCGATACGAAAAACCTGTTCGCCATCCACAATTTTCAGCACCACTTTGCGCCCGTGGCAGCGCGCTACCTCCGCCTCTTCTATCCCACCAGTCAGGGAGGTCAGATCCTCGGCGGCGGTTTGGGTGAGTACGGGCACTGGGACGGACTGGGACTGGTCGGCGAATTCCAGATCTTCGGAGTGGGCCACCCACCGCGCGTCATCCTGCGCTCCCCGGTCATCGACCTGGGCGCAGACTGGAATATCACCTCCCTGGAGTGGCGGGCCGACACCCCGCCCGGGACCCGCCTCCTCTTCCGCAGCCGTAGCGGCAACGAGGTCGTGGAGAAGACACGCTACTTCGACAAAAAGGGCAAGAAAGTCACTCAGAGGCGCTGGGAAAAGTTGATCAAATCCTTTCGAGGACCGGTGGTGACCACGCCCGTCGCCGGCGCTGACTGGAGTACGTGGGGCAAAGCGTATACCTTAGCAGGTACGGATTTTCGCTCGCCCTCGCCCCGGCGCTATTTCCAGCTGGAAGCCGAATTCCTCTCCTCCGATCCCCTGGCAGCTGCCACTCTGGAGGAGTTGATCGTCAACTATTCCCGGCCGCTTGTCCGCCAGGTCGTGGGCGAGATTTTCCCCCACCAGGTAGAGCCGGGCATAAAACAGGATTTCTCCTATTTTCTGCGCCCTGAGTTCATCCGCGACAACCTCGGTTTTGACCAAGTGGCGCTGGAGTCCTCGGTGCCTATGGACTTCGCCCAGGTGCGGGTCAATGATCGGGTCATAGAAGTGAGCCACCAGCAGACCGACGCGGGATTCCGCCTGAAATTTCCCGCCCTCATGGACGCCGCCGAACTCCTCGAAATTCGCTTCGGCGCCACTATTTTCCAGAACCACACCCGCTTCCGGGCCTTCCTGGAGAAGGAGAGCGGCGACGGCACCCTGCGCCAGCGGGTGGATCCGGGCGATGCCGTTCCCGACCTGGAAGGCGCCTCAGACGTGGTCACCCTGCCGCTCAACCGCGCCCTTTTCGCCCACCTCGAGATTACCCCCGAGGTCTTCACACCCAACGGCGACGGCCGCAACGATGTCCTGCGGATCTCCTTCGACGTCCTCAAACTGCTCAGCGCCCGGCCCGTCCGCGCCTGGATCTACGAGCTGCAGGGCCGCAAGGTGCGCCAACTGGCGGACGAGGCCAGCCTCGCCAGCCATCGCGAATTGCGCTGGGACGGACGGGACGAGCACGGCGAGCTCGTGCCTCCGGGGCTTTACCTCTTCCACCTCGAGATAAGCGGCGATGCCACCACACCACCCAGAACGTCGTCCGCACCATAGGTCTGAGCTACTGAAGCAGCACTACCTCGTCCTGCACCTCCACGGCGATGTACAGGGCGTTCTCCCGGGCATTATCTCCTATCCGGAAAAACCCCTGAAAAGGTAGATCACAAACTGGAAAACGCGTGACTTTTGCCGTACCGGCCGGACCATCCCTAGCGACTCCTCCTAATCAGTAGACCACCCGCACCAGCCGGGTGAGCGTCTGATGACGGGCGTCTCCCTCCATCTCGATACGCAGGATATAATGACCCGGCGGCACCCGCCGGCCGCTCCCATCGCGACCGTCCCAGACAAACGCCTGCGGGCCGGCCATCCCTTCCTTTTCCTGCGCCCACACTCGCCGGCCCGAAAGGTCGAACAGGCGCAGCCGCAAGGGCCGGCCCTCCAGCACGTTGACCAGGTCCACCCCGACCACCAGCGCGTCGTTGTGGCCGTCGCCGTTGGGAGTGAGTACGCCGGACTGCACCGACAGGTTGGCAAAGAGGTCGTTACCCAGGGGCAGCCCCACGACGTTGGTGCTGCTCTCGACCTGGTCGGTCGCATCGCCCGCCTCCACCCGCTGCCGCACCGGCTCGGTTAGCGCGCTGTTTTCCAGGAAGGCGTCGAAGCGGGTGCCGTGGACATACACCGCCCCCTCGAAGCGCAGTTCGACCAGTTCGCCGGCGCGCACCGGGCGCGGGAACCGCACCTTGAAGTCGGGTTCCCGGGGTTCTATCTCCACGGCCACCGGCTCGCCGTCGAGCCGGGCTTGGACAAAGTGCAGCGGGGTCGAGGCTTCCACTGCCACGCGATCAAATCCCGCCGCCGTGGAGGCCGCCTGGAGAAAATAAGAGAACGCCTGCATCTTCCCTGGCTCCACCTGGATGGGAAAGACCTCGCCGACGACCCCCTCGGCCAGGGGATCGGAAAAGTCCAGGCTCAGCCGCTCCAGCGCGGCGGCGGCCTGCCCATCTTCGGAGATCAGGCGTACTTCCAACTGGGCGTAGCGCCGCAGCGACGGCGACAGAAAGCCCTGGCCCGACGCCCAGTAGAGTCGGCTCCAGGGACTCCAGTCATCCCCCACACTGAAAGCGGTGTCGACGGGACCGCGGAAGCTGGGAATCAGCCGGTTCCACACCTTTTCGGTGACTTCCTTGCCGTTTTTGTCGCGAAAGATGTACTCTTCCCTGAGGGCGTTGCCGCTGCGGCTGCGGATTTCCAGGCGGGTACCTGCCGGCGTATCCCCCCGCCAGTTCAGAGCATTGACATTTTTCTGGCCCTCCATATCGAGGATGGGCGAGCGCAGGCTGACCTGGCGCGGATAGCCTTCCCCGAAGACGAAAAGCTCTTCCGTAAGACCATCGGCATTGCAGGCAGCGATGGCTGTGCCTAGTCTGTCCCCGCCGCCCGCATCCTCGGCGCAGGTGGCATCCCAGATCTTCCACTGCACGCGGACGAACCGGGTGGCCTGAAGTGGGAAGAGATGGTCGACCACTCCCTGCCGGCGGTTGGTGGTCGAGGGCCAGCCCGAAAAGTGCTTCTGCCAGCGCAGGGTGCCGTCGGGCGAAAACGAGCCGTCCGAGGTCAGGATCTCGTAGAAGTTGAAGTCGAAGAATTCGCGCAGCTGGAACCATGGCATGTTCGCGCGCCACGGGGCAGTGGAGACGATACTGGCCAGGCGTATCATATCCACCCCGTACACAGCCCCCAGATCGAGCGTGATATGGGCGAAAATATCGGCCGCGCCGCGCGGCACTACGACAGTATGCCAGAACGTGTTGAGATTACCGTCGATCAGCCTGGAAGCACCGGCCAGGGGAATATTGTTGCCCTCACTACCTAAGTTGATATCCACCGTGCCACCCCGCTCCATGAGCCCCAGGGTCAGATTGTCCCCCCAGGCTTCCACCTCCACTTCCGTCAGTCGCGCTTCCGCATCGGCTCTGAGCACCTGCAGGCGCACGAACTGAACCATTGCCTCCCGTGGATCTTCCAGCTCAAAGAGGACGCGGTGCTGGTCGTTTTCCTTGAAGCGCTGCTCAACCCGGTAGACCAGCGGCGCATCCGGCAAGGGTACCAGGGCATTGTCCAGCGTCCGCTCTCCGTTTGACAGGAAGAGGTCGAAAATCTCGAATGGGGGGGCGTTCTCATCGAAGCGCAGGCGGATCTGCCGCACCAGCACGACGCGCCCCAGATCCAGCTCAATCCACTTTTCCTCGGCTGGATCGTCGGGAACCGGGCGCCAGCCGGTCGTGCCGTCCCCGTCCATCACCCACGCTGCATCCCCCAGGTTGGAACCGGCACCGACAATGCCGCCGCCAAACTGGGTCGCATTGCGGACGGCGTTGATGTTCTTGCGCGCCGGCACCGGACGGATAACGCCTGCCCGGGTCACTTCGACCGCGCCCAGCGGCAGCGCCCACTGCCGCCATTCTCTGGCGGTGTCGAAGCGCAACTGTTCGGCGCCCGATCCGGCCGCCAGCAAAAGCAGCACCCCGGCACTCCGCAGGAGCACCGGTAGCATTTTCTGGCCAGAAGACCTGTCAGGTACATTCTTCAAGTGCCGTCCCTCCGGTAGCGATCAGCGGGTTTATTTCAGATGCGACGGTCAACGCCCGTGGGGTTCATCGCACGCCCCATTGGCGACCCATCGGTCCTGCCTTCAATTTATTTTGCCGCCCCTGCTCTATCAAGTAAAATCTCCTCCGCTTCCTTGAGGAAGCGCGTGATCTCCGGAATATCGTCGTAGTCGGTGGACCAGAGGTAGGGCGTGTCGCCGTTGGCGGCTCGCACGCCCAGATCGGCACCCTTTTCCACCAGGAGGCGGACCATGTCCAGGTCCCCTTTTTCCACGGCTCTATGCAAGGCTGCCGTGCCCTCGTCCCACGACCCCCAGAAACCGGGCACGATGGCGTCGATATGCGCGCCCCGCTCCAGCAGGTACTCCACTGCTTCCCGGCCGCCTTTCCACACGGCGTAGATCAGGTCGTAGCGCACCCCGAGCCACTTGGGCTGCTCGGCTTGGGCTACAAGGTCCAGCACCCTCGTCGAATCCAGGGTGATGGCATTGGGATCGGCGCCCCGCTCCAGCAGCAACCGGGTTAATTCCACGATGTTGGCAGGCAGGGGCACTCGCTGGGGCTGTCCGGCCACGTGGTGCAGCAAGGTGGCACCGCGAAAGTGCGGGAATGGGTAATACTCGTCCAGATAGCCGTGTGCATGCACCACCTCGGGATGTTCCCCGAGCAATGCCTCCAACCCTTTGGCATCCCCTTTATCCAGCCTTTCCACCGCCGCGTAGAAAGCCGGGTGTTCCGCGTCGCGTCTCTCTTTCACCTGTACCTGGGGCGGCAGTTGCTCTCCTTCTCTGGGAAGGGTCAGGGCCACCAGCCCATTCGGCCGTTCCTCTCCGTCACCCATGGGCACTACCACATATTGCCGACCGCCGGCCCTATACGAGATGGGCGCCGCGCTGACAGCGCCGGGCAAGGGAACGCTGCCCACTTAACCGGATGACCGAAGGCATCGAGCGCGACGCTACATAGAGCATCTTCTTTCCAGGGTGGAAGGCCGCACCGGCCCAGTCCGCCTCACCCAGAAAGCCGGGCAAAACGATTGTGCCCTTTTCCGATGGTGGGGTGTAGAGGGGACCGTACTCGTAGTCTTTGATGATGTGCAAAGCCTGCTGGCGCAGCTCGGGCGTGAAGTCGATCAGGTCGTCCAGTTGCAGCCCCTGGCGGTCAAAGGGCAGCGGCCAGGTCGGGAAGGGTTGGGTAGGGGCGGCCTTTTCCACCTTGGAGGCGGGCACGGGCAATTCCACTATGGGCCACACAGGATCGCCCGTCACCCGGTCAAACACAAAGCAGAATGCCTGCTTGGTCACCTGGACCACCGCCTTGATGGGCTTGCCTTCCACCCTCGATGTCCACCAGCACCGGGACCGCCGGCGGGTCGTAGTCCCACAACCCGTGATGGGCTATCTGGAAGTGCCACACCCGCCGCCCAGTCTCGGCCTCCAGACAGACAATGCTGTCGCCGAAGAGATTGTCACCGGGCCGTTCGCCCCCGTAATAGTCATTGCTCGGCGTGCTCACCGGCAGTGACTATTGCCGTACCGGCCGGACCATCCCTAGCGACTCCTCCTAATCAGTAGACCACCCGCACCAGCCGGGTGAGCGTCTGATGACGGGCGTCTCCCTCCATCTCGATACGCAGGATATAATGACCCGGCGGCACCCGCCGGCCGCTCCCATCGCGACCGTCCCAGACAAACGCCTGCGGGCCGGCCATCCCTTCCTTTTCCTGCGCCCACACTCGCCGGCCCGAAAGGTCGAACAGGCGCAGCCGCAAGGGCCGGCCCTCCAGCACGTTGACCAGGTCCACCCCGACCACCAGCGCGTCGTTGTGGCCGTCGCCGTTGGGAGTGAGTACGCCGGACTGCACCGACAGGTTGGCAAAGAGGTCGTTACCCAGGGGCAGCCCCACGACGTTGGTGCTGCTCTCGACCTGGTCGGTCGCATCGCCCGCCTCCACCCGCTGCCGCACCGGCTCGGTTAGCGCGCTGTTTTCCAGGAAGGCGTCGAAGCGGGTGCCGTGGACATACACCGCCCCCTCGAAGCGCAGTTCGACCAGTTCGCCGGCGCGCACCGGGCGCGGGAACCGCACCTTGAAGTCGGGTTCCCGGGGTTCTATCTCCACGGCCACCGGCTCGCCGTCGAGCCGGGCTTGGACAAAGTGCAGCGGGGTCGAGGCTTCCACTGCCACGCGATCAAATCCCGCCGCCGTGGAGGCCGCCTGGAGAAAATAAGAGAACGCCTGCATCTTCCCTGGCTCCACCTGGATGGGAAAGACCTCGCCGACGACCCCCTCGGCCAGGGGATCGGAAAAGTCCAGGCTCAGCCGCTCCAGCGCGGCGGCGGCCTGCCCATCTTCGGAGATCAGGCGTACTTCCAACTGGGCGTAGCGCCGCAGCGACGGCGACAGAAAGCCCTGGCCCGACGCCCAGTAGAGTCGGCTCCAGGGACTCCAGTCATCCCCCACACTGAAAGCGGTGTCGACGGGACCGCGGAAGCTGGGAATCAGCCGGTTCCACACCTTTTCGGTGACTTCCTTGCCGTTTTTGTCGCGAAAGATGTACTCTTCCCTGAGGGCGTTGCCGCTGCGGCTGCGGATTTCCAGGCGGGTACCTGCCGGCGTATCCCCCCGCCAGTTCAGAGCATTGACATTTTTCTGGCCCTCCATATCGAGGATGGGCGAGCGCAGGCTGACCTGGCGCGGATAGCCTTCCCCGAAGACGAAAAGCTCTTCCGTAAGACCATCGGCATTGCAGGCAGCGATGGCGACGCCGAACGGGTCGTCGGCCACAGCCTCGGCGCAGGTGACATCCCAGATCTTCCACTGCACGCGGACGAACCGGGTGGCCTGAAGTGGGAAGAGATGGTCGACCACTCCCTGCCGGCGGTTGGTGGTCGAGGGCCAGCCCGAAAAGTGCTTCTGCCAGCGCAGGGTGCCGTCGGGCGAAAACGAGCCGTCCGAGGTCAGGATCTCGTAGAAGTTGAAGTCGAAGAATTCGTGCGTCCAGAACCATGGCATGTTCGCGCGCCACGGGGCAGTGGAGACGATACTGGCCAGGCGTATCATATCCACCCCGTACACAGCCCCCAGATCGAGCGTGATATGGGCGAAAATATCGGCCGCGCCGCGCGGCCGAACGAGAGTATGCCAGAACGTGTTAAGATTACCGTCGATCAGCCTGGAAGCACCGGCCAGGGGAAGATCGTGGCTCTCACTGCCTAAGTTGATATCCACCGTGCCACCCCGCTCCATGAGCCCCAGGGTCAGATTGTCCCCCCAGGCTTCCACCTCCACTTCCGTCAGTCGCGCTTCCGCATCGGCTCTGAGCACCTGCAGGCGCACGAACTGAACCATTGCCTCCCGTGGATCTTCCAGCTCAAAGAGGACGCGGTGCTGGTCGTTTTCCTTGAAGCGCTGCTCAACCCGGTAGACCAGCGGCGCATCCGGCAAGGGTACCAGGGCATTGTCCAGCGTCCGCTCTCCGTTTGACAGGAAGAGGTCGAAAATCTCGAATGGGGGGGCGTTCTCATCGAAGCGCAGGCGGATCTGCCGCACCAGCACGACGCGCCCCAGATCCAGCTCAATCCACTTTTCCTCGGCTGGATCGTCGGGAACCGGGCGCCAGCCGGTCGTGCCGTCCCCGTCCATCACCCACGCTGCATCCCCCAGGTTGGAACCGGCACCGACAATGCCGCCGCCAAACTGGGTCGCATTGCGGACGGCGTTGATGTTCTTGCGCGCCGGCACCGGACGGATAACGCCTGCCCGGGTCACTTCGACCGCGCCCAGCGGCAGCGCCCACTGCCGCCATTCTCTGGCGGTGTCGAAGCGCAACTGTTCGGCGCCCGATCCGGCCGCCAGCAAAAGCAACACCCCGGCACTCCGCAGGAGCACCGGTAGCATTTTCTGGCCAGAAGACCTGTCAGGTACATTCTTCAAGTGCCATCCCTACGGTAGCGATCAGCGGGTTTATTTCAGATCGACGATGAACGCCCGTGGGCTTCATCGCACGCCCATTGGCGACCCATCGGTCCTACCTTCAATATACTTTGCCGCCCCTGCTCCATCCAGTAAAATCTGCTGACGGGAAAAATCCTGAAACCGCCTCTATATAATGACCTGCCAATCCGTCTTTGGTGGTGTAGTCGACAAACTCATTTCTATTTTTCAAAGTTGATACTGCAATTCCCTTCTCTGTCGACCTGGATCAATGTACTTGTTTACCGGGTTGACAGTAAAATCCAGGATCTGCTGGCCGCAGAAGATCCGCAGAAACAGTTCGAGCAGGTGGTCCAATTGCTCGAAAAGCATGCCACCACCCTGCGACCGTCTTCAAAGCACATGGTGGGCCGGGATCTGGGACGTTTGGAGTCCACGCCGGGGCTAAAATACAGAGCTACCGGTTGACAAAAGGAGGAGCAAAACGGACACATCGCCTTTGTCAAGAACAAAAAATTTGATCATCGAGTTTATAATTCCTATACTTTCCACGGGATGCACCAGTTGGCCAAAGCGCGGCGGGGAGCGCTGGTGGTCCTGCCGGGGCGCGAGCCGGTGGAGCGGCATTTGCAGGGCGGCGTCTTTTTGGATGCGTCGATCAGCGAGGAGCTCCTCGACAGCCTCTTCGACCCCGGCTCGGCCGGGCACGACGGCGCGCTGGTGATGCGTGACAATAGGCTCGAGCGCTTTGCGGTGCACTTCGGGGCGGCGGACCTTTGCGGTGGCGCCCGAGTTGGTGCGGCACGAGACCGATTTGCAGATCGTCGGCGTCAAGCCGGCGAAAGTGCGGCTGGCAGTGAGCAAAGAATAGGAGGAGGCAACGATGAAAATCGCCCTGCACGACGCCGGCGGCGAGGAGCATTTGCAGTTTATGCGCCAGTTGGGCGTCGAATACGTGGTCAGCGCGATCGGTCCGGGGGAGTCCGGGGCGCTAGAAGTTGACGAACTCAAACGCAAAAAGGAGTACTTCGCCGAGTATGGCCTCATTTGGGACGTAATCGAGAATTTATCTCCCGGGATTTACTATAAGGTGATGCTCGGCGAGGAAGGGCGCGAGGAACAGATGGACCGGGTCTGCGCGTCGATCCGTGCGGTGGGCGAGGCGGGTATCGGCGTGCTCCAATACCAGTGGATGCTCCTGGGGGGATTGCGGACCGAGTACAGTCCCACGGGCAGGGGCGGATCGCGCTACCCGCGCTTCGATCTGGAGGTCGCCGAGCGGATGCCGGCGGCGGCGATGGCCTGGCTCGGCGGCGGGGTCTACCCGACGGTGCCCGACCGCGAGCTAAGCGCGGAGCAGGTGTGGGACAATCTGCGCTATTTCCTCGCACGGGCGGTGCCGGTGGCCGAGGAAGCCGGGGTCAAGCTGGCGGCCCACCCCGACGACCCGCCGGTGCCGACCTATATGGGCGTGGCGCGGATCCTGGTCGACTGGGACGGCTTGCAAGGCTGTGTCGACGCGGTGCCCAGTTCCAACTCCGGGTTGGGCTTTTGCATGGGCACGATCGGGACGATGGCCGATATGGATGTGGTACAGGCCATCCGCCACTTTGGCGGCATGGACCGGATTTTCTTCGCCCACTTTCGCAACCCGCGGGGACAGGTGCCCTATTTCGACGAGGTTTTTCCCGACGAGGGCGATATCGATATGGTCCAGGCGGTGCAGGCCTTCGCCGAGGTCGGTTTCGACGGGGTCATCCGCATCGACCACTGTCCAGGGGTCGTCGGCGACAATCCGCAGGCCGACCGCTCCTTTGCCTTTCAAGTGGGGTATTTGCAGGGGTTAGTGCAGGCGTTGGAAAGGTTGGGGAATTAGCTATGTATATCGCGTTGAGCGTGGAATACGGACGGGACGACCAGCTGATTTTCGCGCAGCAACTCGGGGTCGACCACGTGGTGGTGGCGGTGGAGCACTGGGACGATGAGACCTTGGCGCACGTCAAAAACAGGGTCGAGAAGTCGACCTTGAGGCTAGCGGGTCTGGAGGGTCTGGCGCTGGGGGATGAGGATGCGGCGAGTGCGGCGTTGCAAGCGGCGGGGGCGGCGGGTATCGGGCTGGTGGCCGCCCGGCGCAATGCGGTCGGTGCCCGCGAGCCAGAGGGTCGGGGTGCGGCGCTGGTAGGGCCGCTGGCGCGAGCCGAGGTCGATGCGAGCGCGCTGGGGGGGATCCTATCCGCTGCCGAAGCGGCCGGGGTGCGACTAGCGCTGGGGGAAGATGTAGAAGGGGCGGGCATCGATCTGGATCTGGCGGCGGTGGGCGCCGCCGACCCGATCGCACTCATTCAAGGATACGGCGAGCGGCTGCTGATGGTGCAGGCGGGCAATGTCGCTGCGGGTCGCGAGGCCTTTCTCAACGAGGGTGAGGTTGATCTGCCCGGGGCGCTGCTGGCGTTGCGCCGGGCCGGTTTCGCCGGGCCGCTGCGCGCGGTGCCGCCGCCCGGTCTGGTCGGGGACACCGAGTGGGGGCACAAGGGCCGGGCGTATGACCTGGGGTATTTGAAGGCGGTGTTGCAAACGATAGAATCTCTATAGATAGAACATTTTTCAAACGCTGTCGGGCGAAATGCCGGACGGAGGAGGAATGCGCATCTCCGGGACGCTGCTGATGAGGCGGAATCCTTTCTGGAGCGGCCTGGCGCTCCTGCCCTTTGTCGTCTCGTCTGCCCTGGCGCAGGAGGAAATAGTCGCAACCACCCCGGCCGGCACCCGACACGAGATGGTCCTGGTGCCGGCCGAGACCTTCGCGATGGGATCGGCCAGCGGCAAAAGCGACGAGGTGCCGGTCCATCCAGTTTACCTGGACGCCTATTACATCGACAAGTTCGAGGTGACCAACGCCCACTACGTGGGCTTCCTCAACGCCATCGGCAGGAATGCCGACGCCCGGGGATACCAATTGGTGGACCTGAGCGACCTCGACGCGCAGATCCAGCGCTCCGGCAATGCCTTCGCCCTCAAACTCCCCTCCTGCGCCGCCCTGCCGGTGGTCGAAGTTTCCTGGTACGGGGCGCGGGCTTACTGCGAGTGGGCCGGCCTGCACCTGCCCACGGAGGCGGAGTGGGAAAAGGCCGCCCGCGGCACCGACGGACGGACCTACCCCTGGGGAGAGGAAATCGACCGCTCCAGAGCCAATTACGGGGCGGAAAGATGCTGCCGGGGGGACGATCGGGACGGGTACTTCGCCGCCGCGCCCGTGGGCAGCTATCCCGGCGGGGTATCCCCCTACGGGGCCTATGATATGGCGGGGAACGTGTGGGAGCTGGTGATGGACTGGTACAGCGCCGACTATTACGCCAGCGTCGAGGCGGGCCACAACCCGACAGGTCCGGCAAGCGGCGCCTTCCGGGTGATTCGCGGGGGTTCGTGGAGCAGCCGATCTTTCCGCCTGCGGACCTCGGAGCGGGGCGGGAACATCCCCGAACTCACCTATGTTCTCATCGGCTTCCGCTGCGCCGGCGATGGACGGGCAGTCCCCTCTACCGGGATTGCGCCACAGAGCTGGGGCCGGGTAAAGTCCCAAGTGAAAGAAGAGTAGCCGCCCCAACTTGCCGCCTTTGTCCGCCAATCGTCGCCAGTGTATGGCGCAGAGGATCTATCCCACCCGGAACGACAGTCTCGGAATCGCTCTCTTCAGTCGCGGCAGCGCCTCAGTAAGGTGTCTGGATGCCTGGGATATGGCCGGCCGCGGCAAATCCGTGGTGATTAAACCAGGCGTCGTGGGCGAAAAAAGCGCGCCACTGCTTGACCTGGCACACAAAAAGTGCTTTATAATTCCTAAACGTGTACAATTCGACGATCACATTGAGGAAGGCGGTATGCTGGGTACGGTATGCGCTGGGCAGGGAGGTGCACCAGATGCGCTCAGAGCGCACGGGCTCCGTGCTCACGCTGCAAACCTACCCTCGCGTGCTCTCGGGCGACATGGTCGCCGTAATCCTCGAAGCTGACGGAAGGAGAATACAATGAAAATTGCCTTGGCTCTTGGCCCCGACCCCAGTGCCGTTGCGGCCTTTGGATCCCAGTGCGGTGTGGAACACGCTGTTGGTAGCTTCGGCCTCAAACCCAAACCGGGCCTGCCTATCGACCACGACGAGCAGCCGTTCAGTAGCCCGTCGCTCGCTCGTACCAAGGCGGCGCACGAAAAAATGGGTTACCAGCTGTCGGTCATCGAAAGTCGGCCCCCGATGGAGCAGATCAAGCTCGCCCAGCCGGATCGCGACGAAGAGATCGAGGTCATCTGCGAGTTCATCCGCAACATGGGTGCCGTCGGCATTCCGGTGTGGTGTCCTTTCTGGATGCCCGTCCACGCCGTCATCCGCACATCCAGAGAAATCCCCACGCGGGGCGGCGCCAAAGTCACCGGCTTCGACTTGGAGGAGTTCAAGAAAAGCCACCCCGAAGGAGAGCACGGCGAAATCACCGAAGAAGACCAGTGGGACCACTTGAAGTACTTCCTCGAGCGCGTAGTGCCCGTCGCCGAAGAGGCCGGCGTCAAGCTGGCGATGCACCCCGATGATCCGCCGCTATCGCCGATCCAGGGCGTCGCCCGCATCATGAGCAGCATAGATAACTATCAGAAGATGGTCGACCTCGTACCCAGCCCGGCCAACGGCATCGGCCTGTGCCAGGGCAACTTCGGACTGATGACCGACGACCTGCCCGGCGTCATCCGCCACTTCGGCGAGCAGCAGAAGATCCACTTCGTTCACTTCCGCGACATCCGCGGCACGCCCGAGAAGTTCGCCGAGGCGTTCCACGACGACGGCAAGCACGACATGGCCGCTTGTGTGCGCGCTTACCGAGACGTCGGCTACGAGGGTGTGGCCCGCCCGGACCACTTTGCGCAGATGACCTACGAGGACTTCAAAGACGTGCATTCCATGGAGCGTCTCTTCGCGATCGGCTACATGAGGGGGTTGATCGAGGCTGTCTACAGCGAATAGCGAGCAGCACGCTGATGCGCCTGCTCATCCGGAAAGGTCTGTTATGATTATCGACACGCACATTCATCTCTACGATCCCATGCGGCCCCAGGGGGTACCCTGGCCGGATCCTGAGAACACACTGCTCTACCGCACCCAGAGCGTCGCGCGAGTCGTCCATGTGGCATACTGAAGACAGAGGGCACACGATGTAGTTAGCAGGATGAGAATTCCATATCCATATCGAGAAAGGACGTTCCCATGCGACAGGGAAAATTCAAACTGGCTATGACCTTGGGGGAGAGCCCCAATGTATTTCCTGAACGCGTAAAAATCTGCAGAGAGATGGGAATCAAGCACTGCGTAACGAGTCCGCCGCTTGGAGAGATCGGGCGCGATCAATACTATGCCGCGATGAAACAACAGAAAGATGAGTGGGCGCAAGCGGGATTCTCCATTCCTGTGTATGAAACCATGACCCCGGTCCGCGGCGACAATATACGTCGGGGGACGCCCGGCCGGGACGAAGAACTGCTCAATTTCATTGCCGCCGTGGAAGCCATGGGCAAGGTCGGCATTCCGGTACTGTGCTATAACCTGGGTCAAGGTGGAGCGCGGACCGACTGGGTCCTCGTGCGCGGCGGCGCCATTTCCTCGCAGTTTGATTATGCGGAATCGAAGAGCCAGCCGCCCGTCGGCGACATTCTTACCGAGGAAGAACTCTGGGACAACCTGACATGGCTATTGGAGCGCATTATACCCGTCGCGGAGAAGGTCAACGTCAAAATGGGTTATCATCCCAACGATCCCCCCATTTCTCCATATCGAGGATCCGCACAGATTATGGTCAGTGCCGATGCGTACCGTCGGTTGATAGACATTGTGCCGAGTCCGTGCAATGGCATCACGTTCTGCCAGGGGAATTTCAAAGCCATGGGCGAAGACATTTACTCAGTGGCCAGAGAATTCGTCGAGCAGGGCAAGGTCTTCTTCATCCACTACCGCGATGTCGAGGGGACAGCGAGCACGCGGTTCACAGAGACCTTCCACGACGACGGTCCGACGGATATGGCCAGGATACTCGAAATCTACGCCAGGGGCAGCTTCAATGGCCCCATCCGTCCCGACCATGCTCCAGCCATGGGGAATGAGGATGCGGCGGAAACCCACGGCTACGGTATGCTGGGAAAGATCTTCGCTTTCGGGTACATGATAGGTCTAATGCAGGCCCAGAATCTGGCATATGAGTAACGGGACAAGCGCAAACTGACTACTTACTCGCCCGGTAGCGGTGCCACCCCGTGCGGCTGTGCCGCCAGCCCAGCGCGTCCAGGTGAGTCGCGCGGATCTCCTCGATGTGGCGTGTGTGGACGGCGAATTTTTCCTCGGTAACCTTGTAGTGCTCGAGCAGGTCCAGCTCCACGCCCAACCCCGGTCCTTCGGGGACCTTGAGGAATCCCTGGTCGTAGGTCATCTTGCCGGGCAGGCGAGAGCACCTCGGCATGGAAACCCAACGGCAGTGGTCCGACTTGGCCATCCAGCGAACGACTCCGATCGTGCTGGGGCTGTACTCGATCGTTACCTGGATCACCGTCCACTTGGCCCAGAACGAGGAGATTGCGATCCAGAAAACCGCCTGGTATAATAAGGAAAAGTCACCTTCTCCGACTGTCTGTTCATGGTACGCAAGCATATCTGGCAAACACAGATACAGAATTATATGATCTCTACATCGAAAGACGACATCATCCAATTCACCCCCGATATCCTGGATCTCCTCTTGGAATTGGGCTATCCTAAAGCCGCTTAGATGGACAAACTGGAGTTGTATTCTATATACAACCGATTCGATTGCCAGGAAAAAACATGGCCGACGAGCCATCAGCTTATTCCGGCTTGGTTTAGATCGGTTACAGCAGCTTATCTGCAATTCTCAGCACCGACCTAAAGAGAGCCGACAGGCGGTGCGGATTTTACTTTCGTGTACTTAGGGTCGCCCAAAAAGTGGGTACTTCGTACACCCATGATGGCCGAAGGGCTGACGGATCATGTATGGACGTTGGAGGAACTCCTTTCGTTTCGGGTGCCACCAAGGCACCTGTGGTACAACCTCTTGGTCTCGGACGGGTCCAGGGCGCCGGATGGCTCGCTGAGCTGGGAGCTTCTGGGCGAACTCCCCTCGAGCCGCCGCAACCTCCAGGGCATCGTCCACTTTGAGGAGCGCTTCCCGCTGCGCAAAGTGCGCCACGGGCGCCTGGTCTTCCCCATGACCGAAGGCCTCCAGGCCTTCGACGGCCGCATCGGCACCACGGCCGAGTGGCAGTTCTTCGGCGCGGGCTACCCGGCCGGGGTCGTGGTACGCTCGCCGCTGTACGACCTAGAGAGCGTCCAACACGTCTCGTCGATCAGCTGGACAGCCGACGAGTCGCCCTCTACCCTGGTCGAGCTCCGCAGCCGCACCGGCAATCTCCTCGACGAGGAATACGTCTACTACGACAAAAACGGCAAACAGGTCACCGAGAAGAAATACAACAAGTTCATCCCCAATTTCCGGGGCCGCATCGACACCACGCGCACGCCCGGCGCCGACTGGAGCAACTGGAGCCGGGCCTACGACGCACCCGGCCAGGCGCCCGGCCCCCGGCGCTACCTGCAACTGGAGGCGCACTTCCGCTCCGAAGACCCCTTCGACACCGCCGTCCTCGACGATATCGTCCTCGAATTCAACAATCCCCTGGCCCAGGAGACCCGCGCCGAGATCTTTTCCGCCGAAGCCCAGCCCGGCGAACAAAGCCTTTTCACGTACTACCTCCACTTCCTCCTGGGGAGCATCGTCGATACCTTTCCCCAGTCGACGGCTTCCTCCGGCTCCCCCTCCCGGGTAAAGTGGTGTTCCTGCAGTATGCGATCCGCTTGCCGTTCCAGCTGCGCCAGAATCTGTTGTCCTTCTCCTTCGGCGGTATCGCACAAGGTGCGCGACGGCGTCCCTGCTTCGGCCGATTGATGACGGATCCGGTTAATCAAGTCCGTCGTCTTGCGATACGAGTCTTCGACTACCCCATGCACCAGCGCCAACTCCTTGAAACCCCGCGTCCGATACCATTCCTTGGCCTGCAACGGCGGAAACAACCACCGACTCGTCCGATGGCGCAGCTCGGTGGGGCGCGATGTAGACGCTGGGCAGAAAACGGACCCCAACCCCTGCTGATTCAGCCAGAAATTCAGGTTCAGGATAGCCGGCCCGTACACATAGCTCGACAATCATCTGGGTGCCTCGTCCCCACTGTTCCACCAACCGGCGGCGATAGAAGACGCCCGCAATGAGCTGGTTGCGTGGCAACGAGCGGTGGTTCTGCTTCACAACGATCTTCCCGTCCGAAGTAACGCCGATCAGCACGCGACCCCCTTGCCCGTTCAGGAAGGCGCAGAGCGTCTCGCCAGCCCGGGGAAGCTGAGCCGTCGATTTCTTGAACTCGACGGTCTCGGATTCGCCGGACTCCGCGAGGCGCTGTAGCTCCTTAAGCTCCACAGACCACTCCTTCAGATCAGGAGGGTTGGCAGTACAGTTTTACTCCACCCAGCCTTGAACGCCGATGGGCCCTCAGTCTGGATGATCTTTATCCTGACAACAAGGGCGAGGAGACCAGGGCGGCCGGGCCCAGGCCGCCGATGGCATGGCGCGTTCTCATAGAAGCCTTGGCTGGTGTTGGTCAGTCGTAGAACAACTCAAGGGGATAGATGCGCAAGCGCCGTGAACGCGAAAAGATGCTCGCGGCCCTGCCGCAGAGCGGATGGAAGATCTACGGATCCGGGGGGCGGCCGAACGCCTTGGCGTGAAGCCAACAACCCTCATTTCCCGTATTAAAAAGATGGGCCTCAGGAAGCCAGAATAAGAGGTAATCGTCAATTGGCTTTACATAAGTCATTGTAAATTATACAAGTCACTCCGGCTTTTTGAGCCGGCGTCTTAAATGCTTGCGTACAATCCACGTTACATATTCATAAGTGATTGTAAATACAGTAAGAACTTCTGGCCTGTCACGCCGGAGGTCGCGAGTTCGAGTCTCGTCGGTCCCGCCATTTTTAAGCCCTGAGAGGACTTGGGGCCTTATGAGGGCGCCGTTACTTGAGGGACCCGACCCCGCTCTGTTTGGGCTCCAATATGGAGATTCTTGCATTCTAAAGGCCGGGTCTGTAGATTTACCCATGCTATTCCCCCCTCTCATCTATCTAAGAGGAGACCTGTCATGCTGCGCCTTACAGCTATCATATGCGCTCTATGGGTCTTGCCCGCCGCCGGTCAGGACGGACTGCTGGGCACTTGGGAACGTAGCCAAGACGGAATTGAGCAACTCACCGTTTTTTGGGAAAACATTGACGACCCAGACGAGGCGACCATTGAAAACGCCACCGTTCTCTACGACACGTTGGACGGCCAATCCACCCGGCGCTGGACCTTCAGAGAAGACGGGACCTTCCGCCTCAACTACGTGAATGTCTATGACTACAGCGACGTCCCCGACGACGAAGAGTGGGCGGAATTACTCGCGGAATTGCTCGTAGAGTGGCCCTACGACGGGACGGGCGCTTCGGGCACTTGGCACACCGCTGGCGACAGCCTGTGGATCGAGTTCGACGCACTCATTGTGTATGAGGGCGATACCGAGGTCAGGTTCTCCGAAATTTCCGCGGCGGATCTTATCCGGAAGTTGCTAGAGCGTTTGCAGCAGGTGTTCGGAGGCGAGATAGGCGATGGGGAAGAGATAGAGATCCCTGAGGAAGAACTCGCCGCCTTTGAAGCGTTTTTTGAAAAAACCTTTCCCATCTTCCTCAACCTCTATAAAGAGAAAATGGATTTCGCCGGCACGTACCAGCTCGAAGGCGATAGCCTCTTTCTCACCTCCCTGGGCCCGGACGGCGCGGACCGCACCCGCGTGTACAACCGTGCTACCGGCTTTACGGACAACCGTGCTACCGGCTTTACGGCCGTGGCCCGCATCAGTTGGGGGGCCCTGAAGGCCGGCTGGTAAACGCGCCGGCGAGCGACCCTGTCTCCCATTTTATTTTATCGCTCCCTGTTGCCCCAAGCTCTGGGCGAATTCGTCATTCTGGCCGTGGGAGCGGCATGGACGAATTCCCCTCCCGCGCCCAACAGAGCCAACAGGCCGCCGCAGCCCTGCGCCTCGCAACGGCCCTAGAGCCGGATTTTTCGTCCATCTGGGCGATGTGATGCAGGAATATCCCGGCACGGCGGGTTTTGCTCAGGCCCTGGACCAAACCCCTAAAGTAGATATCCGCCGGCGGCCTGGAGCCGCGCTGGTTGAAGCGAATACCTTGTTGCCATTGAAAAATATAAGATGTAGTGGTAAAAGCCTATTTAATGGCCATTTATCTCGTGGCTGAAGGGTGTCCTTTTCAGCTGTAGTAGGACACCAGGGATGATTGTTACACCATTCAAAAGATAGACTTGGTGTGTTACCTCAAGGAAGGCAGAAAACCATTATGAACATCGGACCCGGAATAAAAGCACAGGTCGCGGCACGGCGCATCGGCCACCCGTGGCTAGAGGGCGACCACCTGGCGCTGGGGCCTGGACCGCAGTTATTCACCGACTGGCGCCATGTGCTGCCCGGCGAGATCGGCGTGCTGGGCCCCTATTGGGCCGAGCCGGACGGCACCCCCATGCCGTTGCGCCTATGGGACGATGCGGATTGGCAGGATCGACCCATCAACGCACACGCTTCATGGCCGGCGACGTGCCTAGCGGTATCCGCATCGTCGCGACAACAGCACAGCGGGAAGGGCCGTTGCCGGCGGGTGCGCCCCCCGGGCGAAAAATCATTTGCCGCGACGGGCTGTACCAGACCTGGTTCGACCGCGGCACAGGCGAAGCCACCTGTCCCCTGTGGTACGCCGAATCCGGCGACGGCTGCGAGTACGGTAGCGAACGCGAATGCCGTTTCGATTGGAGCGCCGCACCCGAGGCCGCCGGCCGCGAGCGCCCGGAGATCTTTTTTGACCCCTCCGCCCCGGCTGAGGAAAGCTACAAGATGTTCTTCCGCTGCGGCGTACCCGGGGACGGCGAGGCCCGGCGCCGGCTGGTTGAAGATTTCGCCCGCGAGCGCCCCAACGCCATCCATGCCCCGGGCGGTGATTTCCGCCACCTGTCCGGCATGTGGGGGACGAGGGCACCTGGGACGCGGGGTGTGTCTTCGGCGGTACGGACCTGATACCGCTCGGCACCGACCGGGTGGCGCTACCGTATGGCGGCTATCGTTACCCGCACAAGTATCCGCGCAACCGGCACACCTTCAGCCACGACCGCGGCTATGCCGTGTGGCCGGCCGAGCGCCTGGCCGCGTTGGAGGCGGAACAGGATGGCGGCTTTGTCACCCTGCCGATGGTCGCAACCGGCCGGCGCCTGAGACTGAACGCCGCGGCCAAGGCTGCCGGCCATATTCTGGTGGAGGCTGCCGATCACAAAGGTCAACCCCTGACCGGTCACACCTTCGACGACGCCGTGCCGGTCCTGGGCGATTCCCCGCACCACCGGGTGGCGTGGCGCGGCGGGGACCGCATACGCCTGGAGGCGGGGCGGCCCTTCATGCTGCGCTTTCGCCTGCGCTGTGCCAGGCTCTTCGCGTTTGAGGTCGACGAATGACACAAGCCGAGTTTCACCTGCACGGGAGCGGCCCAAGACGGCGGGCCGGGCCTCAAAAATAATCCACACCTCCTCCAACCAAATGAGGAGCCGACGGGGCACGATCAGGTTCCAGCGGGATTGTAATGATCGGGATCGGCCGGAAGATGGCGACCAGAATAGGCAAAAATAGTGGACAAATAAGCACGTTGTCCGCCAATTAACAAAGTAGTATTAGGCCCCAGCCGGGCCAGACCACACAGGGTCGCTTTGTCCGAATTGACGAGGACCAAGATCAACGTCCAGCTAAAGACCAGATGATGCCGGTAGCGAAAAAAATATTGCGTTCCACGCAAAAAATAGGCTATTTTCTGGGGCAATCGGGTCAATGTCAGCACGGGGTTTCTCGCGCTTAGAGGACAATTGGCGTTGTACGTCTAAGCTAAAATAGGGAGACTCCGATGCTTTTTCGACCCCAAATAAAAATTACCTGTCAATTGCAACTTATTGCGTTTTACTGATAACCACAACGAGCCATGAAGCTGCGTCTATTTGATACCTACGAGCGCCAAGTGCGCGACTTTGAACCCCTGAATCCAGGCAAGGTTGGTCTCTACGCCTGCGGACCGACGGTCTACAACTACGCCCATATCGGCAATCTGCGCACCTACCTTTTTGAGGATATTTTGCGCCGCGTCCTGGAACTGAACGGCTACCAGGTGTACCACGTCGTCAACATCACCGACGTCGGCCACCTCACTTCGGATGCCGATACGGGCGAGGACAAAATGGAGCAGGGCGCCCGGCGGGCGGGGCGCTCGGCCTGGGACCTGGCGGCCGAATACACCGAGGCGTTCCAGAAGGACCTGCTCTTGCTCAACGCACTGGAGCCGAATCAGTGGTGTCGGGCGACCGATCACATACCCGAACAGATCGAAGTCATTAAGCTCATAGAGGAAAAGGGGCTTTCCTATTCTACCGCCGATGGCATTTATTTCGATACCTCCAGAATCGCGGATTACGGTCATTTAGCGCGCCTCAATATAGAGGGCCAGCAAGCCGGGACCCGGGTGGAAGTGGCCGACAAGCGCAACGGCACTGATTTTGCCCTGTGGAAATTCAGCCCGACCGATCAGCAGCGGCAAATGGAATGGGACAGCCCCTGGGGCGTGGGTTTTCCCGGCTGGCACATCGAGTGCACGGCCATGTCCGCCAAATACCTGGGTTCTTTTTTTGACATTCACTGCGGCGGCGAAGACCACATTCCGGTGCACCACACCAACGAAATTGCCCAGAGCCAGGCCTGTTATCACACGCGGCTGGCCAACTTCTGGATGCACGGCTATTTCCTGCAGACCAACCAGGAGAAGATGTCCAAGTCGTCGGGAGAATTCCTGCGGCTTCAGACCCTGATCGGCCGCGGTATCGATCCGCTGGCCTATCGCTATTTCTGTCTGAATGCCAGCTATCGGTCCAAGCTGACCTTTACCTGGGACAGCCTGGAAGGTTTTGCCCATGCGCTAGATCGTCTGCGCACATTGGCTCACGAATGGGGGCCGGCCGGGGAGGTCGATGCGGATTTTGTCGAGCGCTTTAACTCCCATGTAAACGGCGACTTGAATACGCCGCGGGCTCTGGGACTGACCTGGGAACTGGTCAAAAGCGATGTGCCCGGTGCGACCAAAAAGGCCACCTTGTTGTACTTTGACCAGGTGTTTGGGCTGGGGCTGGCGGACTGGCAGCCGGAGGCTGGTGCAGAAGAAACGATTCCCGCTCAGATCCAGGCCCTGGCCGCCCGCCGCCAGGAGGCGCGATCCGAGAAAAATTGGCGAGAAGCCGACGCCCTGCGCGACCAGATCCAGGCGGCCGGCTACGAAATCGAGGACGCGCCGGAAGGCTACCAGATTCGCAAGCGCCAGTAAACGCCCAGCTCGCTCGCGCTTCAGGTGCCACCCAATTCTCGAATTGGAGAATTGGAGATGTATGTCCTTGACACATTCCACCCCAATAATTTTCTTAAAAACAGCATCTTGGTCCAGAGTAACAAAAATAGGAGGCACGGTCATGGTTGCACTTACCCGCGCACAGCGCCAACACTTTGAAGAGGAAGGTTACGTGGTCGTCGAGGATGTGCTCGACCCCAAAGAGGTGCTGGATCCGGTCATCGAGGAGTACGCCGGGGTACTGGAGCGGCTAGCTGACGAGCTCTACGACTGTGGTGAGATCTCCTCGCGCTACGAGGACCTGCCGTTCGGCGAGCGCTATACCAGGATCTGCGAGGAGAGCGGCAGGGTGCACAGCCAGTTCTTCGACTTTTCCCTGCCCTTCCAGGACGTCAAGCCGGACACCCCCTTCTGGGCGGGACCGGCGGTGCTGAAGGCCCTCACGGCGCCGGCGCTGCTGGATGCGGTGGAGTTTTTCATCGGCCCGGAGATCTACTCGAACCCGGTGCAGCACGTGCGCATCAAACCGCCCGAGCATCTCCTGCCTGAAAACCAGTACGGCAACCCCATCCTGGGCGCCACCATCTGGCACCAGGATCACGGCGTGGTCACCGAGGAGGCCGACGACACCAAGATGCTGACGGTGTGGTTCTCACTCCAGGACACCCCCGTCGAGCAGGGTCCCCTCTACGTGGTGCCGCGCAGCCACAAGCACGGCTTGCTGACCCACTGCCCCAGCTACCACGGCAACGGACCCCGGTTCGCCGGGGCAGAGCAGATCCCCGAGAAGCTCTTCGCCGAGGACCAGGCCCTGCCCCTGCCGATCAGGCGGGGCGACGTGATCTTCCTGACCAGGCACACGGTGCACGGTTCGCTCGCCAACGAGAGCGAGGATGTGCGCTGGAGTTTCGACCTGCGCTACAACCCGATCGGCCAGCCCACGGGCCGCTCGATGTTTCCCGGTTTTGTCGCCCGCAGCCGCGCCAATCCCTCGAGCGAGTTGCGCGACCCCGAAGAGTGGAACCGGATGTGGCTGAGGGCACGCGAGAACATGAGCCGGATCAACCAGGGGGGCCAGCACGAGGCGAGGTTCAGGCGCTGGGAGGCTGGTCATCCGCAGTGTGCTTAGCTCTCGTTAAGCCACAATTTCAACCTCGCGGCCCTGAAAGCACTAGAGACCGGCAGGTAGTTTAATGCCAAAACGTTGCGCTGCGTCGCGCAGCTTCTGGGCAGTGCCGGGCGGCAGGGGGATGCCGTTCTGGGTGCGGTCTTGGTGGACCTTGTTCTCGGGCTCGCCGGGGACCAGCACCTCGTCGACCCCGTCCACGGTGGGCAAACCCTTCAAACCCGAGTCATGTAGGCTTTTTCTACATTAGCGATGACGGTGGGCAAACCCTTCAAACCCGAGTCATGTAGGCTTTTTCTACATTAGCGATGACGGCGGCAATCAGCTGGACTCCGTGGGAATCCACGCCGCGCTGGTTGGCCCAGACCAGGACGCTTCGGTGGCGGCGTGTTCGGGGGATATGCCGAGGAGGACGAATACTTGCTTGGTGAATTCGAAGAGGGATTCCCGGGGGATGCGCAGGGTGTCCTGATCCATGTATTTGCTTCTTTGGGGGGTTCAAGGGTCGGGTGTGAGGGAGCTGCTCTGGTGTTTTGCGGGTTGTGGGGCTTTGTTCGGGCGTTGTCCGGAGGTTATATGGGGAGGATCCAAAATAAACAAGATTTCTGTTTGGTTCAATCTTTCAATGTTAGGATGAAGACATAAAGGAGCCCCCATGACCGAACCGTCTCCTCAGGACGCGGAAAAAATACCGCCGGGCGTGGCCCACAACGACGACACCGACCTGATGTTTCTCGCCGCGGCAAAGGCCCCGCCCGCCGATGTGCTGGAGGTGCGCACCGTGGTGCGCGACGGGTGGTACAATATGCCCACGGATCTGGCCTGGTGGAAGGGGTACTACTGGCTGTCCTACCGCCGCGGTACGGGGCACAGCTGCGTGCGCGGCAACAGCGCCGTGGTCCTGCTGCGCTCCAATGATTTGCGGCGCTGGCACCAGGTGCGGTTGTTCGAGCCCCCCGGAGGGGTGGTCGATGGCCGTGGGATTGCGGCCGGTCACTTCACCCAGGAAGATGACAAGCTGTACATCTTCTGCCCGGTCCAGTTCCCGGGCGAGAGCGGCGAGCCGTCGCGGATTTTCATGTCGTGGACCGAGGATGGGCAAAACTGGTCCGCCCTCCAGGTACTGCGTCTGGACGACTACTACCCGTATACCTGGCGGGTGCGTTTGCACCAGGGCCGGTTCTACTCGGCCATCTGTTACCTCGAACGCGATGAAGGGCCCTTTGATCTGATCGTCTCCGACGACGGGGTCCAGTGGAAGCGGCACGCCGAAATCGCCGCCCGCGATCCCCGAAAATTCACCGAGGAGTCCGATCTGTACTGGTGTGCGGACGGCGAGTTGTGGTGCATAGTGCGGTCGCACGGACAGGCGTTGATGTACTGGTCCGGGCCGCCGTACGAGAAATGGGAAGGGGGGGTAAATCTGGAGGTCCGCTGCGATGCCCCGGCGACTTGTGCATCGGGAGAGCGGGTCTACCTGGCCGGCCGAGTGGGGACGGAGGGCAATCCGCATGGCACCACCGGGGTGTACCAGCTGGAGCGCGGACGGGCCCGGCTGGTCCTGTCCATGCCCGCGGGCGGGGATGCGGCCTACCCCGGCCTGATCTCCCTGGGCCCCGGGCACCTGGCCATGTCCTACTACTCGGACGTGGCCTACTGGTCCGGGATGGTCAGGCCCCAGCACTTCGACCAGTACCGGCGCAAGCGCTCGGAGTGCGATATCTACCTGACCGAGTTCAGGGTGGGGGGGTGAAGCCCCGGCCTTGAAGCTCGTCGCACACCACGTGGATTGGATACTCCTTCAGATAGATTGGAGCCGCTCATGATCAAGCCTGCAATACCCTTCCTCATGCTGTGGGTCGGCCTGTGGTGCTATCCCTGCGAAGGGGGTACAAAGATGGTTGATTTCATACCTCGGATCTGATCCTACCGGCTGCCAATGCGATAGCAAATCACTGGTTGCTGCATCTTGGAGATGCCAAACTTGTATGAACTCGTGAAGCCCTCTTACTCGACCCTGGCGCCGCCCAGCGGACTGGAGGCGGACGAGTGGATCATCTCCGCGTACTTTTCGCCGTAGACTTCCTTCTTGTTTAAAAAGCGGCTCTGGTGGGGGACGATCTTGAGGCTGCGGTCCCGCAGGGGGAATTTCACCGGTGCGAAGTTGTTGCGGTGGGATTCGCGCAGGCCAATGCCGATCTCCAGCACCTTGCGCATGTTGGCCCCGCTGCAGCGGGGTTCGATGCCCTGATCCAGGGAATCGACGATGGCCTGGATGCCCGACCTTTGCCGGGTGCCGCTGGGCTGGACCCAGTCGCTGCCGAACTCGTCGAAGAACCCCTCGACCTCCTCGAGGGGGCCGTGCGCCTCGCCCTTCCAGAGGTGGCCACTCAGCCAGTTGCTGTGGTAGACCCCCTGGCTGCAGAGCACCTCGATACCTTCGAGAGGGGTCCGCTTGTTGTGGACGAAGGCGTCGAGGCCGCTGGCGAAGCGAATGTGGCCGCCCATGCTCTGGTCCCAGTCGTCCCAGGGATCGCCCTCACACCAGCCCGTCACCCAGTCCACCTCGGCATCGTCGGCGAAGAGTCGCAGGACGCTCAGACCCTGGCAGCCGCCGCCCGAGATCTCGCTGGTGGATTGGTAGAGGTTGATGCTCTGGACCGCGCCCAGTTCGCCGGTGTCGATGAGGGCCTTTACCTTCCAGTGCGGAGGCATGTTGCGGTAGGCGTCACCCGAGGCAAAGGCAATCTTGCGCGCCTCGCACTCGGCCACCATCTGGTCGGCCTCCTCCAGGCTGGCGGCCATGGGCTTTTCGCAGTAGATGGCCCGGACCCCGGCGCGGGCGCAGTTGATGACGACCTGCGGGTTGGGCTTTACCGGCAGGATCGGCGCGGCGATATCCAGGTCTTCCTGGGCCAGCATTTCGTGGTAGTCGGCATAGCCGGGGACCTGGAAGCGGTCCACGAAGATCTGCAGGTTCGAGGGGTCGGGGTCGGCTCCGGCCACGACCTGGGTCCGGGGGTTGCCTAGGTAGCCGCGGGCGTGGCCGTGGCCCTTGCGGCCGATGCCGATCATGCCGACGCGATAGATTTTTTCCTGGATCATGGGTGTGCTCCTGAGGGGACGGGTTTCGGTCCGTGCGGACCCTGTATAATCATGCTCACATGATTAATTCCTTTCAGTATCTCGCAGCGTCAAATTTTAGTCAAAAGATCCATCGTCTGCAATGTCTCAGCTGATTGAACGGGAAGGGCTCCATGGTTAGATTGGATGGTTCTGAAGGGGTTGGGCGGCAAAGTCGATGTGCTGCTGGCCGGCGGGCACCGCGGCAATGGCTCTCTGGTCGGGGTTAAAAGTAAGGTGAATAGATTGACATGAACGAGAAAGAGGTTTCTTCCACCCCTGCCTCGGCCCCGCTGGCCTACAGCACGCCGGGACAGCTGGTGCAGGACTTTGCCAGCCGGGGGCTGGTCGTACTGGCCCCGGAAAGCCTGGGCGTTCCACCCGAGGTCCACGAGCGGATCTACCAGCGCGAAAAGCTGGCGGTCGGCGCTGGCGAGCTCGTTACGCCCGGACTCATTCCGGACGTGCTCGAGGTAATCAACGCCCCCGGCGTCGTCGCCGCCTGCAACCAACTGGCCGGCGAGAATTGGGCCATTGTGCCGTTCACCCACAATGCGACCTTCTCGAGCGGCGCCCGCGACCAGCACTGGCACAAGGACGACAACGGCCCGTTCAATAGCCGCAAACAGCGCCACCACCAAGCCGTGCAAATCGAAATGCTGTACTATCCGCAGGCGGTGCGCGAGGACATGGGCCCGACGGCAACCGTGCCCTACTCCCACTACTGGACCTTCAACCACGAAGAAAACCACGACAATTTCGCCGGGGCCGATCACCTCGATTTCGCCTACCACCTCAGCGGCATGGAGGGCCAGCCGGTCAGCGGTCCAGATTCCCAATACGACCTCGACGATATTGTCCATCGCCGCACGGCGCACGACGTTCGCATGAGGGAGGCGATCGCCAACTTAAAGTGGCCGCTGGTACAGCCGTTTGAAGCGGCCCCGCTGCGGGCCGGCAGTATCGTGTTGTATTCGCACAATACCTTCCACCGGGGCAACCACCGCCGCGACGATTGGCGCACCTGGGAAGACAACCCGCGCTTTATGTGGCGTTTCTGGATCTATCGCACCACCGATCCCGCCGGCGGCAATGGCTCGCCGGCCGAAGTGCGTTGGAACGGGCTCGGTGTGGATCCGCTGACCCATATCGATCTGACCGGGGCCAACGACGACGTCACCGCGGTTTGGCGCTACCACCACCACTGGATACAGACGGGCCAAACGCCGCCGCCGCGGCCGGAGGCAGCGGCCCTATCGCCTATGGAACGGGAAAGGGAGGCCAGCCGCTTATTTGCCCAGCTGCACGCCAAAGGCGAAGAGGCCGAGCCAGCGCGCATCGGCGCGGCCTACAAACTGGCCTCCATCGGCGACCCGGCGCTGGCGGTGCGGCTTCTCGGTCGGGCTCTGTACAACGACCGGGAGAGTGTGCGGCGGGCCGCCACCTATGGCCTGATTGCCGTTGGCGCGGAGGCTACCGGCGCCTTGCTCGAAGCGGCGAATTCACCCATCAAGTGGGTCCGCAAGGCGGGCGTGTACGGCCTGGGCGATGTCAGCCTCCTCAACGGCGAGGTTTTGCCGGCCGTGGTGACGCGCCTGAGAGAAGATCCGTCGGTATATGTCCGGGCCGTCGCCGCTGGGACCCTGGGCTGTCTCGGCCGCCGCGCGGTCGCCACCGGGGTCGGCCAAGCACTGATTCCCGCCTGCCTCGAAGCGCTGGCGCAGAGTCTGGGCCGCGAGGAAAACCGGCTGGCCATGGACCGGGCGCAAGGGCGGAGCATAAAGTTCGTGCGGCCCACCGATGAGTGCGATGTGTGCGAGGGCGGCGGCGTTGATTTTGACCTCGAGCGGTTCAAGCCGGTGCGCTCGGCGGTGCGGGAGAATGCGCTTTGGTCAATGGTCATTCTCTGTTCCCACGGCACCGCGATTACCGGCCCTGCGCTGGGGCCGACCGCACAGGCCCTGCAAGAGGTTATCCGCGGCGACGAGAACGCCATTTGCGTTGGCTTTGCCATGGACGCGCTGAGCCGCCTGGCCCACTTGCGTCCCCAGGGCGAGACGGCGGCATCCTCCATCGGCGACCTGCAGGCGGATGTCTTGGCGCTACTCGAAGAGTCGCCCATGCGGTGTTGGGAAGCCCTGGTCCGCAGCGGCCTCAGCGCCAAGACGGCGGCCGAGTTTGAGCGGGCTGGTTAGCACCCTTGGGTCACCGCCGAGCTGAAAATCCAGGCGACAACGGGCTTCAATGAGGCCGGGGCGTTTCCACCCCGGAAATCTCGCCGAAGATCGGCAAGAAAGGCCGGATTCAAACGCTTCAATGAGGCCGGGGCGTTTCCACCCCGGAAATCTGGACGATGCAGGGCCTCGCCCTGGTCGGTGGTATCGCTTCAATGAGGCCGGGGCGTTTCCACCCCGGAAATTTTCTAATCGTGTTCCGTATGTTTGGTATCAGAAATTGCTTCAATGAGGCCGGGGCGTTTCCACCCCGGAAATCGCGCCGGCCACTACTACGCGGTCACCTGGGCCGAGAAGCTTCAATGAGGCCGGGGCGTTTCCACCCCGGAAATACTGATTGTTGAGGTAGAGACAGTCGTGGACATCCTGCTTCAATGAGGCCGGGGCGTTTCCACCCCGGAAATTTCGATGCGCCGTAAGACTGGAAAAAGAGCGGGCGGTAACGGCTTCAATGAGGCCGGGGCGTTTCCACCCCGGAAATCGCACCATCGACCCGCGCAATGCCCTGGCCTGGTTCCGCGCTTCAATGAGGCCGGGGCGTTTCCACCCCGGAAATCCGTTCGTCCGTAGGCTTGGTGTCGGCGTAGGTCCGGTAGCTTCAATGAGGCCGGGGCGTTTCCACCCCGGAAATCATGTACGGCCCGTCCGGACGGCCACGGTCTACCAGCGCTTCAATGAGGCCGGGGCGTTTCCACCCCGGAAATCCGTTCGTCCGTAGGCTTGGTGTCGGCGTAGGTCCGGTAGCTTCAATGAGGCCGGGGCGTTTCCACCCCGGAAATCCCGTCGGCGTCAGCGTGTCTATATGCTCCTCGCAGGCTTCAATGAGGCCGGGGCGTTTCCACCCCGGAAATCCGCGGGCTCGGTGCCGGTCGTCGATCATGATATGATTGCTTCAATGAGGCCGGGGCGTTTCCACCCCGGAAATAAGGCCGCCTGCCTTGCCGGAAGATCGGTTCAATCCGCTTCAATGAGGCCGGGGCGTTTCCACCCCGGAAATTACACCGATCCCCGAACACCGGCGCGTGCAGTGGCCGCTTCAATGAGGCCGGGGCGTTTCCACCCCGGAAATAGTCCCGCCCGATGCCAGATAATAATCTGGCGCACAGGGCTTCAATGAGGCCGGGGCGTTTCCACCCCGGAAATGAGGTCGAGGGGTCCGCTTCATGTTGCTGGCTGATAGCTTCAATGAGGCCGGGGCGTTTCCACCCCGGAAATGCGCGTCGAGGCCGCTCCCTCCCCCGCGAAAGCGGTCGCTTCAATGAGGCCGGGGCGTTTCCACCCCGGAAATGACAGATAGGCGGGTAATATTTTCGCTGAAGTGCGCGCTTCAATGAGGCCGGGGCGTTTCCACCCCGGAAATAGTCCCTGCGGAAGTCCTTGTGCGGCTTGGGCTTTCCACACGTTTTGCGAGCGCTCCTTCCTCAAATGAGGCCGGTCGGATATTCTGCTCCCAAACGCATATCATAGTACGACCTATCTCCTTGTAATACAAATAGAAAACGCAATGCGAGGGCTACCGGCAATTTTTCCTCCACCGGAGCGCTCGCAGGGGACACGGCAAATGCCCCGCTAGACAATTGTGGCCTGTCGGGTCGGCACCTCATACGTTTTGCCCAGGCTTTCTACCAGGGGATCGACCCGGTCGGCAGGCCCCAAGTCCACGATCAGGATATGATCCTCCGCCAACTCGATCAAGTCTTCCAAACGCGCGGTCATCTCGGCGCGCCGCCGAGCCGTCAGCCGACACTGGAAAACCGACAACTGCAGCCAGTATCCATAGCCTTTCATCACCTTAAACACGCGCCGCCAGCGCTTGGGCTCGGCTATGTCGTACGCAACGATGTAGAGACGCTCGTTGGCCATATCGGCTACCGGGGAAGATAATGCGGATAGGTGACGATCTCGCCCTGCAGATGCCGTGCGAGCAACCTAACCTGCACCTCTATCAGCCGCCGCATGGAGACGCGGTAGCCGAAAAGCGGATGGGTGGTTTCCTGGTCCATACGGCGCTCAAACGCAGCGATGAAGGCCTTGCGGCCGCCGGGCTTTAGCGAGCAGGCCGGTCCATTGAACACAAAGTCGCCCGGTTTGACCTCACCGTTGTTGATGGCCTGGATTACACAGGAATCCGCGACGATGGGCCGGAACGGCTCCATCAGGTCGAGGGCCAGTGCCGGGCGGCCGTGGCGCGGGCGATGGTAGAGGCCCATGTAGGGGTCCAGCCCGGTCGCCGAGATCGTCGTCGTGAAAACCCGCGTCAACAAGGCGTAGGCCAGCGACAGCATCGCATTCACCGGGTCGGTGGGCGGGCGCCGATTGCGCTTTGAGAAGGAAAACGCGGCCATGTCCTCTTTCGCACCCGCGGCGAGCATATTCTCAAAGCAAGCGAAATAGATTGCCGCGGCCTCGCCCTCAATGCCCAGCAGTTGACGGTCGTCTCGGGCGCGGGGCACCCGCTGGACGATTCGCTTTAATCGGACCAGGGCTTCGTTTTTGGCCTCCGCGTCCCCATTGACGCGCCAGTTGCGGCGCAACATCGTGCGCGAGTTGCGCACCTTTGCCGCCACCAAGTCGCGCGCAAATGCGAGGCTGCTAGGCTCGTCAAAGGCGGCCCGGTACTGCGCCTGGCGCACGGCCACGTTGCCATTGCCGGTCCCCACGGTGTGGCCGAGAAACCAGCCGCCCGTGGAGAACCACGACACCGGAATCTCGGCGCGCATCAGCGCGTGCAGGGCCGGCGTGGTCACCGAGACCGGGCCGAACAGGGCAACCTGGGAAACGTCGATCATGGGCACTTCCACAGATTCTTCTTCGGTCTCCACCACCAGGCGCTCGCCGCTTTTGCGCAACCGCGCCCCCGGCGTTTGTACGTAGAGCGGCAGAGCCGGATCGTCGGACGGGTTCAGCGGGCGCGGCGGATACCCCTTGCGGAACAGGTTGGTCTCGTCCGGCAGGCAGATTCCAGCAAGCGAACAGCGCGGGCACTTGGGGCTATTCTCGAGCGGCGGTGGCCGACGACCATTGGCCGCGGCGGAACGCAGGCCCGCAATCGCCTCCAGAGTCCGGGCGCGGAGTTCATCGTCGAGAACGACCTGCACCCGCTCGCGTGAGCCGGCGTACCAAAGCACGCCCTGCTCGACCTTGTAGCCATTGTCCTCAAGAATCATGGCCTGGGTGCAGATTTGGACGCGCTCGGGTTCGTAGGCGCCGGCGGCGACGTGGGGCCGCTTGCCTTTTTTGAAGTCCACGGGCATTGCGGTTCCCTCGTCGGCCTCCACCACATCCATCTTGGCGATAACGCCGAGACGCTCCGAGGAAAGGGTGACGGCCCGGGCGCGGGCCATATCCTCGCCGAGCTCGTCGGGCGCGGGCAAGCGGCCCCCACCTTCATCAACCCGGACATGGGCGCGCCGCCCCTCGGCCGTGTCCCCGCTC
Source organism: Candidatus Latescibacterota bacterium (assembly GCA_965219385.1). Classification (GTDB taxonomy): domain Bacteria; phylum Latescibacterota; class UBA2968; order UBA8231; family UBA8231; genus CBDCNM01. The sequence goes on from CBDCNM010000002.1 coordinate 2,615,438, forward strand.
TCGGCCCACTCGCCTTCCACCCATTCCAAATAGGCCAGCCGGGGGCAATAAACCCATTCGTTGACCATGCGGGCCGGGGCCAGCGGCGTGTTGGCGTCGGCTGGCGGTGGGGGCAGGGCGAGGATGAGTTGGCGGTCGTGGGTCATATGATGGGGCCTAAAACCCGTTCTCTATAATGGTTAAAGGCAGCTTCAGTTCCAGTTGCGGCCAACGTGGGATATCCGAGTCGCAAAGGCCGAGGGCTGAGAGTGCTGATTTCCAAAACGACTCGAAAGACTCTTTCTTGACGGGCAGCAAGCCGTGAGCCAGCAGCGAGTTGTTCCGTTTTTGTAAATGGTCCTTGAGGCAGTCGTAAGTATGAGCTTGTTCACTAAGCGCCTCGTCTTCGCTGAACTCCAAAATCTGGAACAGATTCTGGATACCAAGCTTATATGGGCCATCGTCAGGTTGGCCAAGTTTCTCGATAACTTCTTCACGACGAACAGCCGGAAAACACTCTATCGAGACCTTGCCCAACTCAGCGCCGAACGCTTGCTTTACCAGTTGCTGACTGCGCAACTCGACGGCGCGGTAAAGCCTACCGACGGCGTCGTCATAGCGCGACTGTTTTGCACATCTGTCGGCGTTGGCAACGAGTTTAAGTAGAGTTTCTCGCCCCGCAGTCTGATCGTTGTGCTTCACCTGATCCCCGACAGCTTTCCAATGCTCGTGCAGAGATACTAGCCTTTGGTAGAGCGGATAGTCGAGCGAGAGTTCCAGTTTCTGGTGCCAACGGAGAAATTCACTGTGGGCTCTCTTAAAGTCGAACCGATCGGCCAGCCCAAGAGCCTTGGCGAGCCCGGCGAACGCCTCCAAGCGCGCGCGCTGCGACTCGTCACACTTTCGTGCGGCATCCTCGAGAACCGCGGCGGCGGAATCGGCGTAGAAACCCTCCAACAATCCGTTTGCACGATCAAGCTCTCGCACGGCATACGTAACCCACGGATTTTGGCATCTGACGACAAGTTCGGAGCCGGTAACGACTGTACCGAGATTGTTGGAGTCGCGGCTGGAGCCGCCTACATAAGTAAAATTTTTGAACCGCTCAACAGCGGCAAGCATGAGTGCAGCCGACATGGCCTTGGTACCACCAGTGATGTCTATATACACCTCCTCCGGGTCCAGCTTGCGCTCGCTGAGCCACCTCTCTATATCGGTCCGAATCTCCTGATAGCAGATCCCGATATCTTGGTGATCTGAGATCTCCAAATACCCGTATTGAGGAACGTAACCCAGCCCGGGCAATATCTCATCTTCCACCTGAGACCTTGAAGCGCCGGAGACAACAAATAGCGCGTAAGGGGGTCTCCCTTCACCCAGTACTTTCCGCACCGGCTCGGGTGAACCTCCAACACTGGCGATCATGCCGCGTAGCCTCATCGGTCGGTTTCCTCTCGCCAGATCATGGGGACAGCGAGTCCGAAGGTCGCTTGGACCGGGTGGATACCACGTGCTGCAAGCGATTCACGAGCGCTCTTGCTTAGCAGGCGTTCCGGCCCAATAGGGGCACCGTAGAACGGTTTCGGGGGGTGTTTCGTGCGGAAGCAGGCACCGGCCGCCAGCATGACCTGTGGACGTTTGAACACGGCGCTAGAGTGGAACTCCGGAGCCAGTTTTCCGTACTTGACGAAGAGTCGCCAGAAACCTTCCACCGGGTCAGTGGCCGCCGGCTGGAACGTTGAGAGGGATGTGAATCCGTCGGCTCCATGAACATTATCCAGTTCGGGACTAGGGGTTGGATCGCCGTCTAACTCGAAGCCGCCGTGGCCCACCGAGGCATCGGCACCATATCCGGTCTGCCCCAGTATTTCCAAGGCTTCAAGCAAAATTTGCAGGCCGCCATCGGCAGCGCGAGCAAAAATGGTCAAGTCGCCTTCGGACTTGCTGAGCTTTGAAAACGGCACTTCAAAGAGTTCACCACCAGCACCTGTGGTATTGGAAACGCGGGAGATGGTGTTGCGCAACCGCACGCGATCGTGGATAGAGATACCGGGATCTTCTAGATTGGGTTTCTTCCCCTCCTGGACTCGACAAAAATCGGCCATAGTCATCCAGCGATATTTCTTGACGTTCTTGCGCTTCTCTGGAGGCCAATCCCACCACAACGGCAGGCTAGCCGGTGCTGGCAGTGAATCGCCGGGAAAGGCGTCGGAGATGACAAACAGCGGCTCCTGAGCGACCCACGGATCCAGGAAATCCCTCTGGAGCGCGTCATGACCACGAGAACGCGCCCATGCACACGCCATCGCGCCAAGTAGCGAATCCGCCTGCCAAGGCGTGGTCCAAACCCCGAGGGGATTCAACCTCAGGCGGAACAATGTGTCCATGGTTTACCATCCAATTTGAAATCGTTGAAGCTCACCGCTCCCGAACCCCGGCTCGTCCCGCCCCCCAGGCCCGTCATCTGCACTAGATTCAAGCCGTCGGCGACGACTGCTTGGAAAGCTTCACTGTCTTGATGCGAGTTGCCGTTGTGGTCTGTGTACGAGAATTGTCTGTCGAGATCGAAGACTTGCAGAACGATCTGCATCTTGAACTCCGTACCCTCGATGACCCGCTCGTTTGACCGCGGATGTTCGGCCGCGCCAGTTTGGCGGTTTATGACGTTTTCCGTCTTGTTCTCAATGCGACCGCCCTTGAGGAGCCGGCCGTCACGGACGATGATGCGAGAAGGGCCAAGATTGCTCCGGGGGTTCATGTGCGCTCCAAACAATCGACAGACGGGACACTCTCCACATCCACAGGGCCTGTCTTTTCTCTCTCCACCGAATTTGCCCAGCTTTTTCTCTAACTCGCCTCGCATCTTCCCCTTGAGCGACGAGCCTGGAATGTAGGGATCGCGAGTTTCCGGGTTCTTGATCACCGGATTATCGGAGCCGCCAATTGCCAACTCGTCTTGCGAACCCCCGATATGAAGGCCGCTTTCGCAACGAGCGGTAAAGGTAATGGTGTGAATGGCAGTTCTTTGCATGTCAGGAATCCTTCCTCATGTATTTGGCCCCAAAGCCGACCAGCGCCTCGAAATGTGGTAGAAAGCCATCCAGAAAGGCCCTTTCCGGCTCTTTCGCGGAGCCTACCCGTTTCACGTTGTCATCGATGAAATCTTGAAATTCTCCCGGAATTTTGTGGGCCGCGACGGCGTTCTGAGCATGGTAACAGAGTGCCTCGAAGCCAGCAGCTACTTGATGCCAGCTTTCGTTGTCAACTTTCAATTGACGTTCAAGCTCGCGGCAGTGATTGAAGAAACGGCGCATCTGGCCAGTAGTCAGCTTGGGGTTAGACCGATATGCAAGCTGTTGGGCCAAAGGATCGACGTTTTTCTTGGAGACGAAGTCGGGTTGAAGATAGCTTCGCCCTTGGTTATCAGTCTCGAAATACGAGCCTGGAAATTTTGGCAAGGCTTCCCTTGGCGGCCTGCTACGATCACCGCCACCGCGATCTCGCCGTTCTCGTTGTTTAGGTTGAAATCCCGCCTTTTCCATAGCATCCTCCATGCTATTCATCGCGTCTTTCCTTTCTCGGTCGTGTTGCCAACAAGGCATAGCGGAGACTTGCCGCCAATTCGTTTACGCGCTGTTCATCGCGCTCTAGATATTCGAGCACATGGTTCGCCCAGCGATGAAAGTCGGTGTGGCGCCGGGGCACGTTGCGCTCGATTTGATAAGCCCAACGAGCCGCTCGCAGAGGCTTGCCGCTCTCCGCGAGACGCAGCAAACGATGCAGCAGCGAGCGAGGAGCCACGTCGGCTTCAACCCAGTCTGCCAGCCGCTTACCATCGCCTACCACAGATTCATGTTGCTTCCAACTCCAATCCGTCCCGAGGGCGGCGCACCGATTCTTGCCCGGACGTTGCTTGGCCGACTCCAAGAGTTCCTCCGCACGCTCGACTGCGTGACGAATCGGTATGCGGTAAGGGGTCAGAGCGATTCCAGCGCTTAAGGTTAGCGGTGAATACTCTTGGGCCGGACCCACCTCGAACTCTCTTGCCAGAGACCCGGCAAAGTCGAGCACGATATTCCAGGGGCCAACCAGCAGCAGATCATCCCCGCCGGCATACAGCGTGTAGATTAAAGGCCATGACTCTGCCAACAATTCCTGAATTGTCTGCCCGAAGAACTCATGCAAACTATAACTGAAAGACCGCAGCCGGTTGTACGATCGGTCTTCGCCGGCAACTTGTCCGACCCGGACACCCATGTCGTCCACATCGGCTTTCAGCACGGCCAGACGACGGTCGTTGCGGGCTTGCTCGGCGATCTCCTCGAATGTCAGCGGTTCGCCGGAATCGGAATGGCGCGGTATCCAGCGGCCCACTCGGAAGGATTCCGGCGTCCGGCTTTCTAATGCCTCAAAGGCGACGCCCAGCGCTCGCGCCGAGCCGCCGCCGGGGCGCATCCATTTCCACCGTGTCAGCTTTTCACCGAGCTTGCGGGCCTCCAGACAGCTTCTACAATGTAGAACCTCCTCACCTTCGTCCTGTACGCTCTGCTGCCCCGGAGATTGGCGGCAGACTTCACACGGCTCGTCAAGTGGAGATTGGCTCCAACTATCCGGGTTCCAACCGCCCCTGCTTTGCAGCATGGAAACGCCTATACGGCGCTTCTGAAGTTCCAGACGAGCGCGGGCGGCGAGTGGCGTCTCACCCCAGCCCAGCGAGAACTGGACTTCTCCGCCGGATTCACCCCACAGCTTGCGTTGCAAGCCGGAACGAATCTCCTCAAGGCGAACGGGGTCGGTATCAGGTGGAATCCGCATCAGGAAACCACCTCCGCCCCGGACCAGAACATCATCGTCGGCAATACGAAATCGTTCCTTTATCGTCCAAAGTGCGGCATGTTCGAAGAGTTCGAGCAGGAACGACCGGGCTCGCAAGCGCTTCGCCTGCGCCTTGCCCGCGCTCTTCACACCCAGCACATAACGCTGGATTCCAGAAAAATCACCAGCCAAATAGACTGCTTTGCTCATAGATTAGGGTATCCAACCGGAATGAACGGTGATGTCAGAAGTTCAACATGCGCCTTAAACCCACTGCGTTTATGGAATGACTTCAAATCCCACCTGTCGGAAGTGATGGTCCAACGTCAATGCCCGGCAAATTCGCAGTTCTCGCATGAGAACAAAGCTACAGCAGTCGGTAAAGGAGAATTCCTTATCCCGATAGCCGAAGAAGAGCGACCGTGCCCGTTCTCTTCGCGGTTCGTCAATGGACTCGATCCGCAGTCGAGCCGAGCCGTCGATTTGCAGCCACCAAGCTTCAGCAGCTTTAAGACCAAGGCGGAACCGGATGGTGGTCAGAGTCTCGTCGATCACATAGTCGGTCGTCGTCAGTATGCCTCCGGACGACAGCCATTGATCCCGAGCTTCCCGTACAGCCGAACCTGCGGTATCGCGGCTATCCGCAGCCGCAACCCATGCGGCCGTATCCACGAACATTTGCTTCACCTGTACAGCACTTCGTCATGCCGTGCGGCAGCGTCACCCGATTCAGATGCCCCAACGGCTGGAGCCTGGTACAGCGAATCCGATTCCAGTGGCGCGCTTTCGATAGGTGGACTGCCAACCGGGACGATGTCGAAAGCCGGACGACTGCGGTAAAGAACGGTAAACCGCTCCCCGTGTCTCACTTTCTCGACGACATCCTGCAGTCGCTCTCGGAGCTGTTTGGCGCTGATAAATTCTGGCATCGTAGCACCTTTTTGAAGTTTAACTTAAGATAAACTTTTATCGAAAGCAATACAATCACCTGAACTCTACTGGATGTGGACGTGCGAACATTCCAAGGCCAAAATGACAGGCATAGCCAAGAGCTAAAGGACCCTCGATTGGTTCAGGAAAACTCAGGCGCAGCAAGGCCCCTTGCGCGTCGGGTTGTTTCTCTCGCCCCCGCGAACGGAACCGGTGAAAATGGACTGGTCGTCGGGAAACACCATGGACCTCGATGTCGGGCAAGCGCTCGACTTGAACAGGCCCAATACTCGATCCAGACGCGATCTCTCTACGCTTCCAAAGCCGATGTACCTCGCCCTCATAGCCAGCCTTTTTCAAATGACCGGCCGCCAAAAAGGGCGTTACACTGACCCATTCAGCGGAGCGGCCAAATAGCCGCGATGTGTCCGCAAAGTCCTCCGGGCGGCCAAAGCCCTCTAGGGCCAGCCGCCATTCTTGGCGGCCGGTTTCTTCGTTCCCTTCTTCTCCGCTGGGATCTTTTTTGCCAACCCACAATCGGGTCAAGCGATCCAGCTTCTCGCGCACTTCGGCGTCGAAACCTTCCTTTGCGTAAACCGATATGTGGTCAATCCAGCCATCGCCATCGGCGTCTTCGGGCAGCCAAAAAGCGTGAGAATGCCGACCATCTCGCAAAGGTTGGTCGTCGGGGCCACGGCCCGAGATCACCGACGGCGCTTTGGGTTTCTTGTTCTCCCAACCGAACTTGGAAAGCGCGGCCAGCCGCATGAGTTCGCCGATCTTAACTGCGTCCTCAATGCGAGGTTGGGGACGGCCAGCTAGGAGATAGCGGGCTACGGTGAAACGACTGCGGTCATCAATCGCTTCATGTCTCTGTACGGGCCGCGGAACGGGCGACAGTGGTGAACGTGTGTAAACGATCTCGCGTGCGGCCGGCGGCCGGTTCCAGCGGTATTTCTGGTAATCGGCCGTATCGAGTGTCAAGGCGTCGGACAAGCGTTCGGGCAGGGTCGGCCCGAACGCCTTGTTGTGCGCTCTTTCGAGTGCTTTGGGCGTGGGGGGCCTCTTGCCGGAAGCAGCGGCGCGGGAACGCTCTGCATCGTCGGCTTCCTCTAACAGGCGCGTGCGCTCCACCGCATAGTCCCTGGCACTGCGCGGCGCGAGCACCCGCACCGCCTCCCCATCAGTGGCCCCATTTTGGCCGACCGGGCGGCAGTTTGCCTCTCCTCCCCAGTCAGTTGTCGCTTCGCAGTCAACCCAACTCTCGGCACGGCCCAAGTAGCCGATCCCCTCGGCGAGATCGGCCGCTAATTCAAAAAGTTCGGCGTCCAAGTCGAGTTCCGGCCAAACCGTTACGATCTTCTCGCCTTCGGGAAGGTGTGCGAAGGCGTCAAAGACGAGCGTCGTCTTCAGCGGCGCGGGCATGTAGTGTTGGGTGTGTGCGTGGATTGCGCCTTCGGGCAGGCGATAGATCGGCGCATCTTCCGCGAGCGCGTCCATTAGCCGGGCGAGCGCGTCCTCGGACCAGCGCACCCGGTCTCCTTTGCGCCAATAGCTAGCAACGAGCGCACGGAGAATGCGCCACGGCTCCGGCGGCCAAGCGACATCAGCTTCGTTGACATGGCGTCCCCACGGCGTAGCGTGATAGCGGCCCGCGGGGAAGCTGAAAGTAAGCGCGAACATTCGAGACCTACTTCTGATAAGTGACCGTAAGCACACGCGGATCGTGAAACCGACCTTTCTGCGCGACCGCTTCGATCAGTTGGGGAAGTTCGTCGCAAAGCACATCTAGCGACGGAAGGGCAAATGCTTCGGGCCGAGTAACCCGATGTTCTACCAGATCAAGGTCGCAGGCCGTACGCAGGCGAAGCCCCTCGGCGAGGAACTTCTGAATCTTGAATAGAGCAAGTGCGATCAGCAGTTTCTCGACCTCTCCTCCCAGTCCGAACGAGTGAATCTGGCGCAGATCCAAGTTGAAGTACGCGGCGATCTTTTTTGAGGTCCACTCGTCGCGGGCGAAGGGAACATTGCCGAAGCCTTTAGAGGCATCCCCCTTGTTGTCGGTACTAGACTTGACCGTGTCGTCCTCAGAGGCATCCCCCTTGCGGGTGCTAGGCTTGACAGTGTCGTTCTTTACGCCACCGCTAGTAGCTACCTTGGCATCTACAGCCTCGATGAAAGCGGACAATGAACGCGACAAGCGCAAGCGCCCGCCCGCCAGCGTCTTCTTAGCCAAGAAGACGCCATGCAGCAGTGCGTTTGTGTCGAATTCCAGCAAGACCCGTGCGAGTTCTCCGAGATTGACTCGACCCTCTTCCATATCGGCGAGGCGTTCCTTGAGAATGTCAAAGACGGTCTGGTCTTTGCCTTCAAGGATGTAAGGCGAATTCAGCCGATGCGCTTCGAGGACGGAGTTGGTCAACGGCTCATTATCTGCATCCACAACCTTGACGAGCGGTAGGCCCCTTAAGGGCGCAACCCAGTCGTCCTCTACCTCATCCCAGCAAACTGCTTCAAGGCGATTGGCCATGCTCTGAGCACTTTCGACGAGAACCACCTGCCCGGCTCCATCAGGGGCCTCATAAGCAGCATGGCCGAGATTCGGAAAGCCCGTCGGCTGAAATCGCGTCCCCTGTACAGGCTTCAGGGTGGTCTCCATCAGCAGGCGGGGCTGACCGGAAAGATTGGAAAAATCAATCGACATCTTCGTTCTCCTTTTCTACGGGATAGGCCCGCTCCATGAGGGTTGGTAAACCGTACTCGTCAAGCGGAATGAGCAGCGCAGCGGCGAGACGACGGCCGGTTTCTGTTTTTTGCGGCATTTCGGGACTAGCGAACGGGCAGGTAATGCCCGAGGCACGGGCGCGGTCAAGTGCTAGGCGCACGGCCTCTTCGACGCCACCGCTTCGCAAGCGTGAGACCAAGCCTGGGGGGATCGGAAGTTTGCAGTCTGGCGGAATCAGCCCCTTTTCCGCGAGCGCCTTGAGGCTCACGGCGGGCGCAAAAATCGGTTTCAGCGCGGCATAAGCAAAAGGCACAACGGGGCGAAGGGCTTGTTTCACAAAGGGAAGCCGTACTGGCTGTGCCCAGACCAGCCCTGCGAGCAAACGCGCACACCGAACATCGTCGAAGTTCCCTTCTATGAATGCTGCAATATCCGCCAGTCGTGCCGATACCGCCGCCTCAAGCGGAGCGTCGATAGCCACATCGATCAGCCGACGTTGGAGTAGCGCGATCAAATTGGATTCCAGACTGCCTGCTCCCCATACCACCCAGATTTGGTTCTGAGCATTCCATTCACGCCGCCATTTGGGTATCGTCTCAGCGTCGAGCGGAGCGAAATGCGCGGCTAGCGCTATTCGTTTCTTTGGGGTGGCGGTGTCCTCGGCTGTATCGGTGCTTGGTGCTTCGCCCTCTGCGGGCGCATCCTGCCGCGTATTTTCGCCAGACGGCCAGCCCAAGCTCGCCAACGCAACGGCGACGCGGTACTCTGGCGTCTCATCATCGGCCATGCGTACCCACTTGTAGGACAAGCGTGGCGGCGGTGAGATTTTTTCGGGCGCGTCCCGACTGTCTCTGAGCCACCTGACCAAATCGCCCAACGCGCCGAGTGCACCTTGCACTGAGCGCGGGCTGACATGGGCCTCGCTCATGGCGAAAAGCGCATCTTCGAGTTGCTTGACCGCCGTTCGAGCGCGGGCAGGTGCTCCTTTTTCCCGCGCTAGCCGACGGACCCGACTCAGCCAGCCACCAGCATCGAGATCGCTGATCAATTCCACTCCTTCGAAGGTGCGCGACCTGACGCTCAGGGTGCCGAGAGGAGCTGCGAGATACGCCTTACCCGACCGCATCACAAAGCCGTACCGCGCAAACCCACTCACTCCACGGCTCGTTCCGAGACTTGCGGCTGCCCGTGCAAAGTCCAAACCATCTCGCGCTGTTTTGCCATTGAGTACAGCGCGACCTTCCTTCAGCAACCCCTCAAGTTCGTGATGGCCTGCTGGTTGGTCCCACAGAGGAGCCCAAAATTCCGCCCGTGCATTCTCTTCATCAGAATCCGAAACCCCACCCCACCCGGCACCAGTTAGCCGCACAGTAAAAGGGAAACTCGCCCCCAATTCCGGCGATCCCTGATGCCGGCGCGTCGCTGCACCCGCGAACATTATGGCCCCTTCAAGTGCGAGCACGAAATCCCACGGGTTGACGTTTGAATCCGCCTCGTAGCCAGTACTCGCGTTGGGTCCGCCGGCCGCCCCAGGTGCAAACTGTCCGATGGCGACGTTGTGGAAGCCCCAAGTCCCATCGGCAAAAGAGAGGTCCGCAGCAAACGCTCCGCGTCCTCCTTCGGCTTGCCGGTAGCGACGTCGAATGTGGACGCGAGACGCTGCATGAAGTTATTGGTGAAGTCGAGGCGTCCGTCGTTTCCCCCCGTTCCGAGAAGCTCGGGAAAATTGAGGCCATCGCCCGAAAGTGCCAATGCCGAGTCGAGCCAATCAAGCGCGGCGTCCGGCAGACAGCCGCGAAGCCCCGCCACGAAACGGGTCTTGTCTGGACCTCTTTCCGGGCGCTTTTTCAATCCTTGCTTTTGGATTTCTTGAAAAGCTGCCTTTATCGCATCCGCAATGGTCAGAAACCGGGGAGCAACCTTAGAGCCTGCAAGAGGCTCGATGCCTTTCTTATTATCGCCGGGATAGAACCCGCTTCCCCCATTCCACGGTGCGATGATCGGGCTAGGTGCATACTCTTCAAGGAAGAAGCACGTCAGTGCCTCGGAGTCTAGATGAGTGTGTAGGTGGAAACGTTCATTTCCCCAAAATCCGCGCACTTCCGAGTCGGCGGCGGTTCCGCTCACACTGCTCGTTGGGCTTGCGATAAGGCGCAGTACACCGAGTGCCTTCAAGTAACTCGCCAGCGGCGTCGGCGAGCATCCGGCGAGGGTTATCGCGTTAGTCGTCACATCCATCCTCCTGTTCTTCTTTTGCCGATGCCCGCCAATCCGCAATCCGCACCAGTGCCTCCAGCCACGCGAGCCGGAAAGGGCCATACTGGGAAAGCAAATTGCGTGTACGCTCGGCCCAACTCGCGCCGGTTTCTGGATGCTCCCCCAACTCCATCACGGATAGTGTGAGCGGCCCCCCTGCCCAAGTTTCTCCACCACCTAAGTCAACCGGCGGGACCACATCGCCCTCCCATATGCCGCGGACAAAACGGGATTTATCCTCTCCTGTTGCCGGACGTTCGGCGGGAAGCGGACGCAAATTCAGGCGCACCTTGCCGTGATGGGCGGCGATCAGGTACGCGACCAGATCAGCCTCCCGTGCCCAGTCCGCTTGTGAGAGGAACGCGAGCGCAGACGCCAGTTCGTGCCGTAAGTACGCCCGCCCCTTCATACGGTCGTACTTCGGGGCCTTGGCCAACAGACCCTCTGGCCGTGAATCAGACTCAGGGTCATTGGCAACCATTCGCGCCTGAAACTCAGCGTGTGCCTTGCCGAGGTCGTGCCAGTATGCAGCCTGGACAATCGCGGCTTTCCAGTCTCCACAAACGCCGAGGCCATCGCACAGTAGTCCAGCTTTAAAAGCCACGTTGTCCAGATGCTTCACCAGTCCCACGAATCCCCTCTGTCTGCTGCTGTCGGGATCGGCGTCATTCGACTCGTCTGCTGCTGACAACTCCGCTTCTAGCTCCACAGGCTCGACCGCTGCTTTTATGTCCTGATCAAACCCCGTCTCCGGCGCGTACCCTCCGGTACTTGCAGAAACCAACAAGACCAAACCCGGCCAAGGTTCCTCCCGGAACGCGGTCCAAGCCTTCATGTTATATCTCGCCTGCGGGTCTATGCGGAACACCCGCTGCCCTTCCTTTTGCCGGACATTCTTGAGCCAGTCTCGGGCTTGTCTTATCGGAACTGCACAAAGCTCGTCCCGCGTCGGCGCGAGCTGATCCTCTAGTCCAGCCGACAAATCGCGCCAGAAGACGCGAATATCAGTATCCTCGGCATCGCGGATATAGGGAGCAATATCGACATCAAAGCCAGTCAAATCTGGATCAGTGTCGTATAGATCTATCATATCCCTAGATCGTATCACCCGCTGATGGTCGCAGTCATCGGGTGCAGGCGGCGCGAGATTGGACGGTCGAGCGTCCGTCAACGCGGCAATCCGCTCGCGTCCGATTTTGAGCTCGTCAATCTCATAAGGAGCGGCCAGCAAATCATCGAGACCGCCACCGATGAGATCAATCCAGCGAATCGTCCCGCCGCCGGAATCGTTCAATTCTCCGTAGCGGTTCACCCGACCAAACCGCTGGATGAGGGACGAGGCGGGCGCGAGTTCGGTGAGCATGACCGCCGCCGAAAGATCGACACCCGCTTCAATCGCCTGCGTCGCAACGACGATCAAGTCTTTCGCCTCCCCAGGCTGCGGCAGCTTATCCATCTGCGATTTGCGATCTTTGGGCCGAAAGCGCGAGTGGATGAGGGCGAGGCGAGCGGGCGAATCCTTTTTCTTGAGTGCCTTATGCACAGCTTGAGCTCGGACGACGGTATTGACTACCACGAGCGTCGTGCGGTTTTCTTGATGCAGCCGCAGAGTTTCTTCCGCCAACGCCGTGGCGTAAGCATCCAGACCGGCCTTCTTGGCACTCACCGGCGCAACGGACGCCTGCTGAATCGGCTTGGGTGCGTCAATCAGCTTGAGGACATGCGGCGACTGCCCGTCTTCAGGGAAATCGTCTGGAGCGCACCAAACCTTCGGACTTTGCTTGAAATCAACCGTGCCTAGCCAGTCTGGATGAAGGGTTGCCGACACCCAAAGACTGCGCGAGGCAATCTCCGTCCCCAATTTGCGACGAAAGCCTTCAAGTTGTGTGGAGGTTGCCAATCCCGAGCCCATGAGTTGCACCTCGTCAAAGACCCACTGCGCGTCGTTGTGCAGCAACGCGAAGTCCACCGGCCAGCGGAAGCGGCTCATGGCGTACCCCCGCATCAGAGCGCGACTGAGTAGCATGTCTTGGGTCCCAATCAGGATGGCTGGATGTTCGGGTCTTTCAAACCAGCGCGGCTCGTCAATGCCACCCAAGCGCGGCTTGTCAATGCCACCCATAAGAACATGGACTCCGGTTTGGGGATCCGGGAGGCGCGATTTCCAGTCCGTATTTGCCTCTCCTAGCCGTCGCAGCCATTCTCTTACATTCCGCTCCGTCTGGTCAACGAGCGTGCGCATGGGCAGGCAATAGACGAGGCGACGCGGCAGTGCATACTCAGCGGCGATGTGCTGCCAAGCCCAGCCGAGTACTACCGCGGCGGTCTTGCCGAGGCCGGTCGGAGCAATAAGCGCGTCCGGCCAAGCTCGCTTTGCTAGCGCCTGCTGATAGGCGAAAGGGCTGATATCTTTGCCGAATGCTGTGGAGAAGAATTGATCGAAGGTCATACACCTATTCCATTATTTATTATTGTTTTTCCCCGCGAGAACTTCGCCCACGATTTGGTCGATTTCCCGCTTGCTTTTCCTCAGCAAGTCGATTTCGTAGGGCGTCAGCATCCGGTAAGCGGGCGAGGTGCCCATTATTCGCTTGAGTTTGGCCGTCGAAGGAGTGAGTCCAGTGTTCTCACCATCACTTTCTAAAGGCTGCTCCGCGTCGTTTCCTGAGTTCATGCGATTGCTCCTGTGAGGGTTTAACTTGGCATCCCTGCCGCTGCATTCGCGACAAAACCGCTGACGCGAGGGTACTCAGCGGCGCATGGACTTTCCGCGGTCGCGCTCACCATTTGAGCCATGCCGGGTCTTCCAGATGGATCGTCACACTATCGATATTCATATTGGTCTCTCGCTGAACTTCGCTTTGGGCTCTCCCAACTTCCAGCCGGGAGTCGGCGCCGGATCGGAATGCTTTGCGTGATGAGACTTGCTTGGTTAAATATATGTGCAGTGGCGATAAGCCCCAAGTTGGCTGTCGACCTGACTGGCGTAGCGCCGGTCCATTCCGTATTTTGAATCCCTGGCGAACCCGCGCTTCCCTTGGGTCACCGCCGAGCTGAAAATCCAGAATCCAACCAAGGAGAGCCAAGCCATGAGTGAACAAGAAGGCCAGGCAAGAAAAAAAGCCGCCATGCACGTCGGCGTCCAGGGCATAGGGACCTCCAGACACGAGCTGCAATTCCTGGTGCGCCACGGCGTCACCCACATGAACGCCGCGGTGGACGGCTTCGACACGGATACCCTGGCGCGCCACCGGGAAGAGGCCGCCGCCGAAGGGATCAGCCTGGAGGCCACCCACGTCGGCATCGCCGAGAGCATCACCCTGGCCGAGGACCCCCAGCGCGATCGCGATATCGAGGCGCTGGGCCGCCTGATCGAAAACGCGGGCAAGGCCGGCCTTAGATCCCTGTTCTACAACTTCTGCATCCTTACTCACCAGCGCACCGAAGCCACCCCTGGACGGGGCGGCTCGATGTACAGCACCTTTGATATGTCCAAGTACGACAACAAGACCCTGACCAAGGCCGGCCGGGTGAGCCGCGAAGAGGCCTTTGAACGAGCCGCCTATTTCCTCGAACGGGTGATCCCCGTGGCCGAGGAAAACAAGGTGCAGATGGCCTGCCACCTCAACGATCCCCCGGCCCCGGTCCTGCGCGGAGTGGAACGGTGGAATTACCCGGTCTTCGAAGGGTTGAAGCGCTTTTCCGAGCTGGTGGACAGCCCGTATCACGGCTTCAATTTCTGCTGTGGAGTAGCCTCGGAGGGATTGGAGGATCCCGGCACGGAGCTTTACGAAATCGTGCGGTATTTCGGCGAGAAGAAGAAGATCTTCAACGTTCACTTTCGCAATATCAAGGGCGGGCTGCACCACTTCCAGGAGGTCTGGCCCGATGAAGGGGTCGTCGATATGTACAGGCTGGCCCGGGTGTTCAGGGATGTGGAGTACCCCTACATGCTGATGCCCGACCACGCGCCGGATCACCCGGACGACGTACCGCCCCCCGAAGGTTCCGGGCGGGTACGCCAGGCCTGGGCCTTTCAGTTCGGCTATATCATCGCCCTGGTCCAGGCGGTGAATTCGGAAGCCTGAATATCAGCACTGCGCGAAATACCGTAAATATTTGGGCCTTAAGGCCGGGAGGGGATGTTGCCGGCGGCGTTTTATGAGGGGGTGGAAAAGCCAACCTACTCGACTACGAATGCATGAATCGTGGCCGCCTGCATGGCCTCCCAGTCCACTTCGAGGCCCAGTCCCGGACCCTGGGGCGCCTTCACGTAGCCATCGGGCTGCGGGCGGATGACATCCTTCATCCCGTACTCGTACGGCTCGTAGGGAACCGATTGCTCGAAATAGGAGCAGTTGTCGTGGGCCAGCATGAGGTGGAGATTGGCCGCCGACACCAGGCTGTAGCCCCACGACATGATTTCGCACTTCATACCGGCGGCTTCGGTAAGGGCGATCGCCTTGTTGGTCTGGGTGATCCCGCCCATCATGGCCACGTCCGTCCTGGCGCGTCCCCATGCCTTTGCAAGGATGGCTGCGGCAAAGGTGTGGAGGTCCTGGAACCAGTTGCCGGACGGAAGGATGGGGATCTTGACCCGGCTTGTCAGCTCCTTGTAGCCATCCAGGTCCGAGTCGTGCAGGGGGGCCTCGAACCAGGTGAAGCCCATCGCTTCGAGCTCCTGGGCGACCCGCAGCGCACCGTCGCGGTCGTAATTGTTCTCGGCGTCGAGCATGAAGGCGACGTCGTTGCCAGGGTAGTGCTTCCGGACGGCCCGGGCGAGTTCGAGATCCAGCTCCGGGATGCACCAGGTGTGGAACTTGATGGCCTTGAATCCGCGGGCGATGAACTCCTCGGCATTCTTCAGGTAGGAGTCGACGTCCTCAAAGAGCGGGGTACTGGCGTAGGCCGGCATTTTGTCGCACGCCCCCCCCAGTAGCCGGTAGATGGGCAATCCCGCCACCTTGCCGGCCAGGTCCCACAGGGCGATGTCGATGGCGGCGAGCGCCTGGGGCGGCAGCGGAAAAACCCGCGGCCGGATCTGGTGCCAGATCAACTCCCGCAGCAGCGGATCCTTTCCTATCAGGATGGGGGCCAGGTGGCGTATCGCCTCGGCGGTATAGCGCTCGAAATCGAACGAGGTCGCGTTCCAGACGCCTGCTACGCCCTCGATGCCTTGGTCGGTGTAGATCCTGACGATGGTGTTGGTGGAGTACTGGTCGGGTAGATCGTCCGACCACGTGAAGCGGTCGACCGGCGGCGCCACGGTTTGCACTTCAACTCTGGTGATTTTCATTCGAGGTGCCTCCTCGATACAGGCTCTGGTCCATTTCGTTGTGTCCTGATGCTGAATTGACGCTTGTTCTGTAGATTCCACCCGGGTCGGGTGGATCGGTGTCGCCGTCGTAGGGTTGTTCAGTGCCATAACAGTAGGGTTGTTCAGTGCCATAACAGTAGGGTTGTTCAGTGCCATAACATAAGAACGGGAAACGTGGTTGTCACCCCTGCAGACGGACTATACCTTGACTAACCTGCCGAAGAGGAGAAAATACTCATGCTGACTGGTATTGCCCATCTCGAGATGCGCGTGCGCGACCTGGCCGCGTGCCGCACCCTGTACGGCGAACAGCTTGGCCTGAAGGAATTGGCACATGGAGTAGGTCCGCACGGCGATCGCGTATCGATGTTTGCTATCGGCGATTCGGTCCTCGAGCTGTGCGAAGACCCCGATGCCGTGACGTCGTTGCTGCCTTCTGGCGAGAGAAAGGACCCCATGGAGGTGCCCGGTTCCGTGGGGCACTTTTCTTTTTATACGAAAGACAACCACGAAGCATTCAAGGTGTTGAAAAATGCCATGGCGAGCAATCCGCTCACTGCCTTGGGAGACGGCCCCAGCCTGCAACCGATGGACCATGCGTACATGCAAAGATCCCTTCTTCAGTTCAACGACCCGGATGGTTACATCATTCAGATATCCGACCTGATCGACCCGCGCGAGCATCTGCAGGGTCGCCTCGACGAGAAAAGGGCACGGGCGGAGGCCTGTGGCCCGGGCCTGCTGCAAGGCATCGATCACGTGCACATCGTCTGCAGCGATGTCAGCGCCGCAAGGGACTTTTGGGGCCAACTGGGCCTGGAAGAACTCAGCCACAGAACAGAAACAGTACCGGCCGTAGAAGGGTTCGAAGAAGCTGTTTTCGCCGCGGGTATGACCGACCTGGAGATCACGCAAAGCGAATCCACCAGAGGATGGCCGTTGGGACCTGGAGCGGTCAGCGCCCTGGGCTTTTGGACCGACGACATTGTCCAGGCCTACAGCGAACTGACTCAAAGGGGTGTGGTTGTTGGGGATCCACCGTCCGCTCGAACGCCCCTGCCAGGCATGTCAAGGCGTGCGTTTGTTTTCGAAGGACTCGATGGGCTGCGGCTGGAGATCGCCCAAAGAATCTGAGAAGCCGTGTGTGCCTCCACCGGATACACCTTTCCATGCTATTTCGCGATCTACTGATATTCATTAATTTGATCCGATGAATCCTTTGCAGACCATCCCCACATCCAGGAGGCCCTCATGCGCGTAGGATCCGGCGATTTTCAATTCGAACCTGTGGAAAACTGGGAACGCGGGCCCGCGGGCCGCCCCTTCGGCGGGGTCGTGCCCTCGATGGCTACCGACTCGCAGGACCGGGTCTACATCGCCCGTCGCGACCCACCGGCCATCCTGGTCTACGCCAGCGACGGCCGCTACCTGGAATCCTGGGGCGAGGAGGTGTTCCACAATCCCCACAGCGTGTGGATCGGCCCCGACGACCGGATCTACATCACCGACACCGACGACCACACTGTGCGCTGCTGCAGCAGCGCCGGCGAGATCCTGCGCACCTGGGGCACGGTCGGCGCGCCCGGCGCGCCCGGCGCACCCTTCAACAGCCCCACCTGGGCCGTGTGCTCGGCCGAGGGCGAGCTGTTTGTCTCCGATGGTTACGGCCAGTTCCGCGTACATCGCTTCTCGGCCGCGGGCGACCTGGTGTGCTCCTGGGGCGAAGAGGGCACCGGTCCCGGTCAATTCGCCCTGCCCCACTGCCTGCGGCTGGACTCCCGGGGCCGCGTCCTGGTGCTCGACCGCGAAAACAGGCGCATCCAGCTCTTCGATCTCGACGGCAACTATCTGGATGAGTGGACCGGTCTGGGCGGGCCCAACGATATCTTCATCGACGACGACCACGTCTTTGTCGCCGAAGGCGAGCGCCGCATCAGCGTCCTCGACCTGGACGGAAAGGTCCTGAATCGCTGGGGCGAACAGGGCGATGAGCCGGGTCAGTTTCCCGACCACCCGCACGGCATCTGGCTGGACTCCAGCGGCGATCTCTACGTCGCCGAGGTGCCCTTTCTCGCCAATCGCCTGCAAAAGTTCAAGCGGGTTTGAGAAACCAATAGGAGATACCACGATGAAGAAAAACCAGTACCCAATTCACCTATCGCGGTGTTGTGTGTGCCTGTTGATCACGACGCTGCAGTGGGCCCAAACCGTGCCCGCCCAGAACAGGTCGACCAGCACGAGCAGGAGCCCAAAACAGGTCATGGGGCTGGAGAAGGTTATCGCCTTCTACGGAGCCTACCCGGAGCTCGAATCGCAAACCTTTACCAGAGGCGGCGCCTGGAAGTATTGGAAGGATAGGGGCGGGATCGTCTCCGAAGGGGTGGTCCACTACAATTTTCTGCGCAAGAATGTCGCCGAGGCTTCCGACGTCCTGGCCCAGATGGACTTTGCGGACAATCCCAATCCGGTGGTCAACATCGACGAGTTCGGCTTTGACTACGACGGGGGCATTGACCAGCACACGGCAGCGGTCCTCAAGGCCGTGCGCCAAAAGAGGCCAGACCTGAAAATCACAGTCTGGCAGATGCGGGGCCCGGTTGCGCCGGAACTGGCGGCGGTGTACCTCCAGACGGTCGAGCTGGTTTTGCTGGAGACCTATTTCGACCTCAACGACGCGTGGATGATCCCGTTTCAGCTTCAGGCCGCGCGGCTTACCGGCCTCCTGGACAGGAGCGTGGTGGCCCTGGGTCTGGGCAAGGAGAGCGAGGACAAGGGCAACCATCGGTGGACCCAGACGGCAGAAGAACTGGAGCAACAGATCCGCCTGATCCGCTTCGTCGCGCCCGAGTCGCCCGGCGTGGGGTTCTTCGGCAAGTGGAAGCTCGAGGAGAACCATTGTCCGCTGACGGACGAACAGCTGGACGAGATCTGCGGCCGGTTCCTGGAGATTCCCACCGACGGCAGTGGCCTCGCGCCCGAGCTGCTTGAACTGGGGAAGGTATTCACCAAGCGCTACGAGAAGCCGGCCATCTTCTGTTCGTCGGAGTTCGCGTTGCCGCATTTCCACTCTGGTCACGACGGAGGCCCCTGGGGCAGCATGCACGAACCTCCGACCACGCGCCTATTGATGATGAACCTGGGGCGGCAGGACGCCAGAGGCGTCAAAGCGCGGTTGCGGAGTCCGGGAAAGGAGGGCGAGGTCTGGGCCAGCGGCCAGGCCGACATCCCGGCCCGGTCCGTCGTGGTCGCCTCGCTGGACATACTGCCGGGCAAGCAATTCAATGGATGGACTGGCACCGAGGTTTTGGAGGTTGAAGCACCGGGGTCCGCGGTGTTCAACTTCACGGATTCTCGTTTCCACGGGAAATAGCGGGAAATAGAATGGGCGCAACGCAGCGATACGGTCCCACCGGCGTGATCGCACTGATTGGACATAAGGCTCCTGAAAAACCCCCCATCTCCGTGCATGTGGTCGATCTCTGGACCCTGTCGTTCGAGGTTGGCCTGGAGGAAAACGTGGCGCCGCTGACGGCAGCGCGCACCCGCATAACCCAGCCGCGGGGTTACAGCCAGACCCTGCAGGCGCCGGTGATCCTGCGGGATGGGACCGCCCACTGGACCTTGACCTACCCGCTCTGCGACGAGGGAGCGTACCAGCCGATGAACCGCCGCTGCGATTGGAGGATGGGCGAGTATCGCTTCGAGGTGGAGTTGCTGGAGGGCGACCAGGTAATGCACCGGGCGGCGGCGGCACTGTCCCCGCTGGACTTCATGCCGCATATATTCAGGGGCGAAGGGCCGCTGATCGGCATCTACAGCCAGCACCTCGTGGAGTGCGCCCCCGACCGGCCGGTCTACATCGACGAGGATGAAATGAGCGTGAGCCTTCGCACCATTCCCGAGCGGGTGGAGCGCTGCACGGCCACCATGGACGTGGTCGGGGCCGGGGACGAGCAGGTGCTGGCCGGACCGTGGCAGTTGCAGCTGAACGGAGAGTTGGCGCGGCAGAAGTTTTCCTCTGCGGGCTGGGAGCGCGGGGAGTACTGGGTGCGGCTGCGGCTGCACTGGGAGGGCCGGCCGGTCGGGGCCTGCATGGTGCGCTCGGTCTGGAAGGAAATCCTGCCCCCGGAAAAAGAGGCGGGCCTGCGGCCTCTGGCAGGCTTCCAGCCCGCGGCCGGAGCGTGGGGCTACAGCCGGGTGCACAACGTGCGCTTCAAGGCCGACCCGATGCAGCCCCGGCCCGACGACTGGATCGTGGCCCGGGAAAAATCGTGGGAGTCGGAGTTCCTGGCGCTGGTGAGCGAAACGGTGCGCTACGATCCGGAGAAGGGGCACTACAGCCTTGACCTGGCGGTGAGCGATGTCAACATCCACCACCCAGTGGAGCCGGTGATCTGCCGCATCGTCTCGGACGACGGGGTGCACTGGGAGCGGCCCAATATCGGGCAGGTGGCACACCAGGGCTCGACCGACAACAACATTGTCGGGTACCCGGGCGTGGACGAGGAGGGGAAGCCCACCTGGCCCCTGCGCTCGATCCACCGGGTGCGGGTCAAAGAGGAACCCGATCTGCTGCCGGATCTCGAGCAGCTGTCGATCCGCTTCTACGATCTGGAGCGCGACGGCCCGGTCGATCCCCGGAAGTGTTTCGTGAAGACCACCGGATGGGATTTGCTGCAGCTGTGCAGGACCATCGACCCCGAGGTGAGGGCCCTTTTCAGCGACAGTGTGAGAAGCCCCGAGCACATCCGCTTCCAGGCCCATGCTATAGAGCGGCGCGGCAACGAGTTGCTGCTGCTGAGCCGCGAGCCCCTGTTGCGCTCCGGCTCCGGCATGGACCTGCACCACACCACCGAGAGCTTCCGCTACACCCTCGAGGATCGCTCCACCGGGACCTATTACTACTACTTCCGGCCCGGGGCGCATCCCTATCCACCTCACTATGCGCCGATCGACAACATCCACCAGATCCGGCGGGTGCTGGCGGTGATGTGGACCCGCGACTATCTGCACTGGGAGCGCCGCTTCGTGCTCTCGCCCGACGAAGAGGACCTGGAGGGCACCCAGTTTTACCATATGTACCTGCACAGCCAGCCCCAAGAGGCCGCGCAGAGTTCGCCGGGGGCCCTGCTGGCGGGTCTACCGGCGGCGGACGGCGGGTGGGTCTACTTCGGCTCTTTGTCCTGCTACGACGCCCAGCGCAGCCAGATGTGGCCGGAGCTTTTGTGGACCGCTGACTTTTTGCACTGGCACCGCTTTGAGCGTCGGTGCAAGATGATCCCGAACGGCCCGCCCGGCTCCTACAGCTTCGGCGCGGTGCGGCACAGCGGTATTTTCGCTGAAATCGACGATACCTGGTGGATGACGTTCAGTGGCTACAGGCTGCCCTACAAGTACCCGAGCACCTTCCGGCGCGACTGGTCGGTCGAGGAATTCAAACAAAGGAGTTTGCACTTCGCCCATGCCCCCGACTTCGAGGACTGGGAGCAGTTTTACCGGTTCTGCCGGCAGGGCTACGGCATCAACCCGGGACTGGCCGTGGTCCCGGCAGGCCGCCTGGCGCACGCCGAGCCGGCCGCGGCACAGCAGCCCGCCGAGCTGGTGACCACCCCGGTGTCGCCAGCGGGAAACTCGCTCTTCATCAATGCCGCAGCCGAGGAGGGCGGGTCCGTGCAGGTAGAGTTGCTGGACGCGGGGGGAGAGCCTGTGCAGGGGTTCGAGCTGGCGTCGTGTCGACCGCTGCAGGGCGACGAACTGCGGCACGAGGTGAGGTGGAGCGGCCAGGACCTTTCGGGGCTGGGGGACAGGCCGGTGCAAATCCGCTTCGTACTCGACCGGGCCCGGCTCTACGGCTATTACACCCGATGAGCTTCCACGGCGATCTCGATGGTGTTGGGCCCGGGCTCCGGCAGAGTTTCCCGGAGCGGGTAGCCGGTCCAGGCATAGCTGTAACCCAACCGGTCGCATTTCAGACATCAACTACACTTCGATGCGCGCCAGGTAGATGCTGGTCTTGCCTTCGTGGGAAGAGTAGTAGCTCATCCACAGCAGACCGCCGTGCTCGACCATGCCGGGGTAGCTGCAATCGCCGCCGCTGGGCAAGCGCAACACCGGCTCGTAACTGTTCCTGGTCATGCGGGCCAGGACCGTGGCGGCTCCGCCGTCCTCGTGCCGGCCGCGCGCCCCGGCCCACAAGGTGCCATCGGACCAGAGAATAAAATTGGGCCCGCCCAGGCGTTCGCTTATCTGCGTCCACTGCCAGTCCCTGTAGGGCGCCTGGCTGGTCCCGATCCAATCCGGCCGCACCAGCGCCACCATTTCTCCGTCGGGCATGAAGCGCAGGGTGGTCTCGCTGGCGGTCCAGGTATCATTGGGCAGGATAAATTCGATAATCCACTGCCAGTCGAGCCCGCCGGTGCTGGAATAGAGGAAACCGCGGCGCGGATTGTTGCCCTCGCCCAGCTTGGAAACACAATAGGCCACCCCCTCATGCCAGGTGACGCGCCACAGCCAGTGGTCTTCCGCCAGCACTTTCTGCGGCGGGGTCCATTCGCGCCCATCGGCGGAAAAGGCGATGCGTGGCGACCGGGTGCTATATTGAGTGCCTTCGTAGAGGCTGCCGCCGGCGACCAGCATGAGGCGTCCATCAGGCGTCACCGAGAGTTTGGGGTCGCGTAAATCCACCTCCCGCTCCTCGAGCACCGCAGCCGATTCCCACCCCTGGCCGTCCTCCGAACAGATGACGCGCACGGTGCCGATGCTTCCTCCGTGGGCCGGCGCCTCGCGAAAGGTGCACCACCACTGGCCGGCGAAACGAATCAGATCGGTAAAGGCGTTGTGGGTGCCGCGATCCCAGATTTTGTGCACCGAGACAATCCGCGGCAAAGGGTCGGATGTTCTGTTTGCAGTCATTCTTTCCTCCAGTTTCACTACCGAATCAAGCGCCCTCGGCCCCCGTCCTTCAAACTATCACCCACATATCCTATGGCTTCGATCCATTGACGGCAACTCGACAGCGTGCTTTATTATTGCTACAGGCTCTGGGGTATCCCTGCCGCCGGCTACTGAAACTCGGCCAGGCCGCGACGGCATAGCGTCCTACGTACGGCCTCAAACACTGCGGCACGCCGGCGTTGAGACCACACTCCAGAGCCTTTGGGTCGCAAAGATCGAAATCAGGAGGTCCACGCAACGATGCCTACCACCCACCCTGCCAGCGATCATCGAGAAATTCTCTACAATAGCGATTCGGGCAACGCCTTTGCCGAGCTGTGGCAAGCCGCGGCACCAATGGGCACGATGGACGGTGACGCAGTGGCGGCCATCATAGAAAATTCAATCGATGAGATGGCACGGGCCGGCATAGACAGCCTAGCGGTAGTCCTCAGTCACCGCTTCGAATCGGTCCTGGGTCCATCGCAGGTACTTGGCGGCGAATGGCAATTCGAGGACAAGGATGGGGGCTACCGCTCGCTGCGAGAATCGGGCGTCGATATCCGGCAACTTATGGCGAAGCACTGCCATGAGCGCGGCATGGAATTCCTGGGTTGTGTGCGGATGAACGACCGCCACACCACGACATTGCCCGTGGGAAGGTTTATTCAGGACAACCCGCAGTGGCATTTGACGCAACTGAGCGGCGGACCGGGCCTTGACTTTGCGCCCGATCCGGTGCGGCAGATATTGCTGGATTACATCCAGGAGCTGATCGAAACTGTCGAGGTCGATGGTATCGTCTTCGACTACATGCGCTGGTGCCACCTGTTCGGCCCCGGCCTGGGGGCTGAAAACGCCCACCTGTTGACCGATTTCACGCAGAAGACACGCGCCATTTTGGACGCTGCGCCCGAGCGGCTGAGGCTCGGCGTGCGCGTGCCCCAGACCCTGGCGGAATGTGAGTACCTGGGCTTTGATGTGCCGGCCTGGATCAGACAGGAGCTGGTCGATTTTGTCGTGCCATCTGATTTCTTCTTCACTGATCTCAACACCAAGGTGGAGGAATTCGTCGAGCTGACCGCAGAGACGGACTGCAAGATCTATCCGGCCATCCATCCGATCACCTGCCATGGCGACCATACGGGTATCAACGACCTGAGCCATTACCGGGCAGCCGCGAATAACTTTTACTCTAAGGGCGCTGCGGGCGTGGAAGCGTATAATTATCAATACCACTGGGGCAGGCGCATCGGTCGCACCGCGCCATGGCCGGCCCACCAGTGGCCCGCCGCTCTGGATTACCTGCGGCACCTGCGCAGCGCCGAGCAGATCGCTCAGCACGATCGACACTACCGCTACTATCCCCTGTGGGAAAAAAGCGCGCCCACCGACGACAGGCCCAAGGATGATCGGATCCGCCTGGAGCGCGCCGCGCAAGGTGCGAGTGGCACCCAATTGTTTCGCCTGGCCGAAGATTTGAGCGACCAGAACCTGAGAGCAATGCTACAATTCAAAGCGGTTGGACTGAACGAGAGCGACTCCCTTGAAATCCAGCTCAATGGCGCCACCATCCCAGATATACACATCGCGCGCCACTATTACGCAGATGGGCAGAATGAATGGCAGGGCAGGGAATTACCGGCTTACTGGCTCTACATTGTCGATCTGGATTACGGCCAGCAAGCGCCACCGCTTATCCATGGCGACAACCAACTGACGGTCGGTTTTGTCGGTCGCGAAGGCAGTGGCGAAGGAATCGCGTGCATCGACGAGCTGGAGGTTTACATCTACGTGCGCCAGCGCCTGGACGCATAACTAGGCGACTTGCCGACGACCCGTCCATCACCCCGCTATCACCGGCAGGCGGATGTGGGATGGACGGCGGGCGTCCGCGTAAACCGCGTTCGTGGCCTTGAGGATCATCCGGGTGCAGCGCCAGCCCGGCGCCTGCTTCTTCGGCCACGGGAAGCACCACTTTCAGAAAGCCCTCGACATTTTCCAGCATCTGCGTCTCGCCCATCCCTGCCAGGGCTCTGGTATCGGGCCAGGTGGCGCGCGCTGCCGCGGTGGGATGGGCCAGCTGGTCGTGCTCGTAGCGCGTGGCGCCGCCGCCGCGAACAGCCCCCGCCAGGTCCGTGCGCGTGCTGTAGCGGCCTGCAGAACCCTCCATCAGACAGTAGCCCAGAACCGGGATGCCGGCCCGGCCCATCCTGCGCAGGGGTTTCCTGCCATTTCTCGATCTGTACATCGCGCTGCGGCCCACCGTAAAATATGTCGCCGTACCAGGGGAACGGCAGGTTTTCGACGGCGTGCAGATTCATTCCGGCCGCCTCGACCTGCTCGCGGGCTTGCGCCAGTTCTCCGTACTCCAGATGCAGCGGTCCGGAGGCGCTGCGACTGCGCGCCAGAGCCGCGCCGCCGGCTATTGCGTCGGTGGCTCCCAGTTGCCGGCCGAAGCTCAGCAACTCGTCGCTGATCGAGCCACGGCAATCCAGTCCCACTCTCATGAAGACAGCCCCTTCAACGACGCGGGATACGGACTGTAGCGGACGATGATCTGCACATCCCGAACTACGAGCGGACCGGCCAGGTTTTGCGCCCGTCCGTCGAGCGCGATTTCCAACAGGTTATCGCCTTTGCGCGGGCGGATATCTTGCAGATGGAACTCGAGTTGCTGGCCGTCGTAGGGGGTGATCTGCGACCCGAAACCACGCTGGCATATCTCGTCGGCAAGCGACTGGCCGTTGAGCAAAATGGTCAGTTTATCGGCGGATACCAGGTCCTGAATCCTTATCCTGAGCAGCACTTCCTGCAGGCGCCCGCCACTGCCCTCAATATCATCGGAGATGTAGAAAGGGATGGGATGACGCGTACCAATATCGGTGGACGAAATTTCAAGCGGGATCGGAGATTGGTAGGATACATCGTCCTCGAAATCGGCCCTCTGGCAGAGAAGATAGTGCTTGTCCTCGTCCTGCATGAGATCGGGATGGCCCAATTCGGTGAGGATCCGGCGCTCCGTAGCGCCGAGCGGCCACTTCATGAACCAGGCATACAGACCATCGGCGCCCTTTGCATAGTAATTGCAGGCGGCGGCCCTTGCCTGCTCGGGCGTGGGATATATGCGCTCGGCCGATCCGGTCGCTTCGTCGCGCACGTACGGCTGCAGCACGGCGTACACCGCGGCGTCGACTTCGTGTGCCGCCTCGACGGCCCAATCGATGGGCATGTTGGAATCCAGGTTGAAGTACGCGTAGAGTACAGGCACCACGAAGTCCACCGAGCCGTTCTGCAGCCAGGCGCGGACATCCAGTCCCTGTGCCAGGTTCATCTCTTCGGTCGGGAGTACGCGCACCCCTATCTCCCCCGGCTTTCCCGGTCGACTCCGGACCATAGCGGCAATCTGTTTCACATACTCGGTCAGGACGGGCGTGGTCTCCTCGACGTCTTCGGGGCGCAACACGCGGGTCTGGCCACCCGGGAGCGCAAAGTCCAGTTCGACCCCCTCGATGGAATATTCGCTCATCAGTTCTTCGAGGATGTGAAACTGATGGTCGCGCACTTCCTGGTGCGCCAGACCGCCGCCACCGTTCTCAAAGCGGTGCGCCGGGTCCATCATTTCGTGGATCGTCATGCGCAGACTGGCAATGAAGTCCATGCCTTTTTCATGCGCCCGGTCGATGAGGACGGTCAGAGGATCCAGTCCCCGATCCATGAGGCTTTTCATGTTGTTGTAGGCCCGCCAGTACGCGGCCAGGCCAAAGGGGTTCATAGCCGCGCCGAACAGCCGGCCGATTTTCGATGGATAGAACAGGCCGTCTCCCCGCGCCAGACCGTAGATGAAGGTATCCACCGACGTGCCCGCTGCCTCGTCGATCGGCACCTGGGCGTCCTCGAGGGTCATG
Source organism: Candidatus Latescibacterota bacterium (assembly GCA_965219385.1). Lineage (GTDB taxonomy): Bacteria > Latescibacterota > UBA2968 > UBA8231 > UBA8231 > CBDCNM01. The sequence goes on from CBDCNM010000002.1 coordinate 2,642,301, forward strand.
GGTGGTTCGAACACGAACAGGTAGTAATGACGGGCATCATTAAAATAAATGGTTCGACGTTTTGGCATTTTGTGCCTCCTTTGGTTATATCCCAAGTTGGGCCCCCGGCAAGTTCCGGACGCAAGTGGTTTTTCTGTAATAGCGGATTGCTTCCGAAGGTATTGTGCTACAGGTACGCATCGTGGCTTAAAGGTAGGGCTGCAGCTGATTTCCGTCAACGAAGTTCCCACAGACTCCCTTCAACCCTTCAATTATTCACGACCACTACGGCAAAGCTCTCCGGGCCGCATACCCCCATGGTATTGCGCACCTTCACCCGCAGCCGGTTCAAGCCCTGGTGCAACATTGAGCCGGCTCAGTCGCCGGACACCGGTTGACCGGCCAGCAAAAAGCCTTCGGCCTGCATATTGAACAGTTCGGCGTAGAGTCCGTCCTGGACCAGCAGTTCCATATGGCTGCCGCACTCGGCGATGCGCCCCTGCTCAAATACGTAGATCGTATCCGCCATGCGGACGGTCGAAAAGCGGTGCGAGATGAGGATGGTGGTCTTGCCGGCGGTCAGTTCGAGGAAGCGTTGGAAAATCTCGTATTCGGCGCGGGCGTCGAGGACGCTGGTCGGCTCGTCCAAAACGAGAATGTCGGATTGGCGGAAAAAGGCGCGCGCCAGGGCGATCTTCTGCCATTGCCCGCCCGACAGGTCGGTGCCGCGCTCGAACCAGGAGCGGATGCGAGTCTGATAGCCCTCGTCCAGCGCCTCAATGAATTCGTGCACGCCGGCTTTCTTGGCCGCGGCCGCGATGCCGTCCAAATCTTCAAGTCGCTTGTATTGCGCATAGCCGATGTTCTCGGCGACCGTCCCGTGGTAGCGCATATAGTCCTGAAAGATGACGCCAAAGCGCCGGCGATAGGTTTCGACATTGTATTCGCGCAGGTCGCGGCCGCCGAGGTGAATTTGTCCTGCGGTTGGATCGTAGAGCCGGGTCAGCAGCTTTACAAAGGTCGTCTTGCCGGAGCCGTTCTCGCCCACCAGCGCAATGCGCTCGCCGGGCCGAATGGTCAGCGACACCCCTTCGATTGCGGGTTTGTCGCTCGTCGGATAGGTCAGGGAGACGTCTTCGAACACAATGCCCGAGCCGAGATCGGCCGGCACTGCGGGAAGGTTCGGTTCAGGTCTGATTTGGGGCTGCATGTCGAGAAAGGCTTGGTAGCCCTGAATGCCTTCAAGCGAGCGTTCCCAGGCCCCCGTCATTCCGGAAAAACCCGACACTGCCTCCTGAGCGATGAAGACGACGACAAGAGCCATGAAGGCCAGTCCCAGGGAGATCTCCTTGGCCATTACTTGCCCGACGAGCCAGTAGCCAAAACCAAGGGCGATTGCCAGGAAAGGCAGGTAGAAAACCAAGTTTCTGGCCGCATTTCCGATGGTGAATAATCGCCTACGGTAGATCCATTCGGCCAATTCCTCGGCCATGCCTTTGAAATAGGGGACGAGACCAAACAGACGGATCTCTTTGGCAGGATGCTCGTCCGAGAGCAGATGCTCAAGGTAGTATAGGGGGTTCCATTCCTCATCCCGGGACTTCTCCTTCGGCCGAGTCAGCCATTTGACGAGATGCACGACCAGCAGGGCCGCCCCGGCCGCAAAGATTGGCCAGCCGATAAGGGTACAGAGGACCACCAGTCCCACCGCCTGCACGCCGAGGAAAATGAAGTTATATATCGAATCCATCACCCCGCAGACGGTATAATCGAGTGAGTGTCGGTTCTCCAGCAGCTTTCGTTCGCCCGCGGCTTCGATTTCCGCTAAGTCGAGTTCCGAGGATTTGGTGATGAATTCGCGCTTTAGAAGCAGTTCGAGGTGAAATCCCGCCCGCGAACCTAGCCAATAGGAAATCTGTTGCCCGACAGCCTCCACCGCCAGCAGGCCCCCGGCCAACAGCGCCAGCCGGGTCAGCATCTGTTCGCTTTGCTGCGGATCCTCGAGCGCCACCATGAGCCAGTCCACTCCCCACCAGATGGCAACGCAGCGCAGGATGACCCAAAGCCCCTGAATGGCCGAGTAAACGGCGCGGGCTACAAATAGGGCAGGAGAGGCTTCCCGCGATTTTTTGGTCGTCCACCGCATCACGTACAGCCATTCGTCTATTTTGCCCCTGAACGACTGCGGAAGTTTTATCGTTGCCATGAGTCGGTCTCCTGTTGAAAGCAGATTCGGGCAAAGGCCAGGCGCATCCGCCAAGTGCGCGAGTTAGGCGAGGCCGGGCTGCGGCTTCCGGCGGGCCATCGGATTTAACACGGGAATCTCAATGCGCGACACCAGATTTAAGTTGCGGTGCAGCACGAAGTTAGGTTTACTGGTGGTCAACCGACAATCTCAACCCAACCGACCAGAGCGACACGATAAATCTAATAAATACGCTAAAACCAGCGCTGCGTCAAGTGCCGCACACCATGTCTCGCTACCAAGAGGACCTCCTACCAGATCAAACCCTGCGCGCTTTGTATTCACCACAAAAAGTAGTATATTGATCCGCACTACTGGATTTGGTCACCATTCCACCGAGGAGGCACACCATGCAGGGGCCCTCGTTTGTCAACCAGGACATCGGCTTGAAAGAGCGCCTGATCCGCGTCTTTTACGAACCGCACACCAGTTTTGCCGCGGTCTATCAGCGGGAAACCCCGCACGATTGGTTTATCCCTGTGCTCCTGGCCATCCTGGTGGGACTGGCGTCGCACTACATGACCCTGGACATCGCCATGGACCTGGACGCACCGGCCGTCCAGCAGCACCTGGAAGGTCTGAGCGAAGAAGAACGCAAAGAGGCCATAGACAACAGGGAAAAGATGCGGGCCCACAGCTGGATGATGGTGCCGGTCGGAGTTTTTGCCTCGCTGGTGCTCATCGGGGGGATATTGCTGCTGCTCGCCCGCTCCCTCTTCAAGAGCGAAGTCACTTACCAGCAAATGCTGATCGTCAAGGGGTACGCCTCGCTGGTGCTCATCCCGGAGTGGATCGTGCGCACCTTCCTGACCCTGGTCAAAGGAAGCCCGGCGGTGCACACCGGACTGGGGATGTTCGTCCCCGAAGAGATGGTCAATACCTTCGCGGGCAAGGTGTTGATCCAGATCGACTTTTTCGATTGCTGGCAGACCTGGGTACTGGGCATCGGGCTGGCGGTCATGGCCAATGTGCCGGCCAAGCGCGCCCTTGCCGCCATTTTTGTTTTGTGGGGACTGTGGATTGTGGGCGGGGCCGCGATCGAGCCTTCGGCACAGGCCCCTGGCTTCGTGCCACCCGGCGAGTAAAAAGCCGGGTGTGCAGGGAGCCGCGACCGTTTTGTAACCACGGAAACGGAGATTCCGCCCATGAAACTACACCGCCTGGCCTACAGCACCTACCGCTGGAATACCCCCGACCTGGAGCGCGACCTGGTCACTTTGCGCCAGGCCGGATTCGCCGGCTGGGAAACCCGCCACCCCCTCGACTGGCTCGGTTCGGCCCAAAGGGTACGGCAAATCTGCGAACGAGTCGGCATCGAGACCGCGGCGGTCTGCGGCCCCAACGCCACCCTCAGCATTGGCGATCCATCCCACCAGATCAGCAAACGCCGCATCGAGTTCGCCGCCGATTTGGGGGTATCCACTTTCATGACCAAGGGACCGGGCCGGCTCGAACGCGCAACCACCGACGAGGACCTGGATCAAATGGCCGCGGTCTACGAAGACCTGGCGCTCCACGCCGCGCCCCTCGGGGTCACGGTCACCTTCCACCCGCACATCCATCACCTGGTGGACAGCGCCGACGAATGGAAGCGGTTTATGCGCCGGCTCCACCACTGCCGCCTCTGTCTGGACATGTCGCACGCGGTCCACTGGGGCTACAATCCGATCGCCGCGGTCCACGACTTCAAAGAGCGCATCGCCTACGTCCACCTGCACGACTATAAGGGGAAGCACGGTGTCGAACTGGGCGAGGGCCTCATGTGCGATTTTCCGGCCTTTCTGGGCGCGCTCGAAGAGATCGGCTACCAGGGCTGGGTCACGGTGTGCTCGGGACAAACCGAACGCAGCGAAGTAGACAAAATGCGGATCGGCCGGGCCTACCTGAAAAGCATCGGCTACTGACGGAGGTTCTTTGCCGTTGAGTTTGGCCATCTTTACGTCCACCCGGCCCCAGGTCTGCCTGCTCAGCCGGCTGGTGATCTGCGCGGTCATCGCCCGCTCGTGGCCGCTTTCGGCCAAGAGAGTGGGGATGGCCCTCGATGGCGATTATTGAATGCTTGTGCAAAACCTCGAAAAAGGCCTTTTTAGGGTGTGAGGATAGCGCATCCGACTTCCAAGCCGGAAGGAGTCCTACATGCCCGAAAAACTCCGCGTCGGCGTCATTGCCAGCGGCCGCATCGCTCGCCAGCACGGTCGCGGCTGGAGCGAGTGCGAGCGCACCGAAATCGTCGCCATCGCCGACTCCCATCCCCAGGTTCTGGCCGACTACGCCCGGGATTTTGCCGTCGACAACCAGTACCTCGACTATCGGGAAATGCTGGAAAAGGAAAACCTGGACATCGTCAGCGTCTGCTCCTGGGACCCCCAGCACGCCGAGATGGTCATTGCCGCAGCCGCCCACAAACCCCGGGCCATCCTCTGCGAAAAGCCCATGGCCTGTTCCCTGGGCGAAGCCGAAAGCATGATCATCGCCGCCGAGCGCAACCAGGTCAAACTGGCCATCGGCCACCAGCGCCGGTTCTACTCCTCCTGGCAGGAAGCCCGCCGCCTCGTCCAGGACGGCGCCATCGGCGAACCCCGCCGGCTCTGGTCCGCGGTCACGGGCGGCATGCTCAACACCGGCACCCACTCGGTGGATTTCCAGCTCTTCGTCCTGGGCGATCCGCAGGCCGAGTGGGTCATGGGCTCGGTGGAGCGCAAGACCGATCACTACATCTTCGGACATCGGGTCGAGGACCGCTGCAGCGGCATCATCGGCTATCCCCACGGTGTGGAAGGGGTCATCGAAAACGAAATGAACCAGACCTATCAACTCGGAGCCGCGGTGTACGGCACCGAGGGCATGATGGAGGTGTGGGACAACAGCCTCAAGTACATGGTGGCCGCCAGGGCCGGCTGGCAGGAGTTCCAGCCCAGCGAAGAGCAGACCAGTGGTTACGGCAACGCCTTCACCGCTCAGGCCTGGGGTCTGTGCAAGTGGATCGACGGCGAGTTCGAGGACTACCCGGGGCAGGCCAAACACGGCAAGGCGGCGCTGGAGATCATGATGGGGGTCTACGAGTCGGCCCGCATGCACGAACGGGTCGGCCTGCCGTTGCTGACCCGGGCCAACCCCCTGGACGTGGCCGTGGAACAGGACGTCATTCCGGTGGAGCGACCCGGGGTGTGGGACGAGCGCTCGTTCCTGGTGCGCGGCGAAGCCATGAGCTGGACACAGAACCAGTAGCGGAAGGATCGCAATGCAGAGAGGATATGTGGCGCGATTGGTCCGACGAGATGCGCGCTATTGATCTGGAGGAGTAAGCCTCTCAACCCCGCGACGGTTCCGAGCGTTCCTTCCGCAGCCTGGCGTGCACTTCCCTCACCTTGAAGTCGTTCTCGATCACCTGTCGCAGATGCACCATCCGTTCCGCCCCCGCCGTGCTCAGCATTACTTCTCCAATTATGTGGTCGATCCAGAACCGACCCTCGTGCGCCAGGGCATTCTGAAAGTCTTCCAGGCGATGGTCGGGCACATGCTCGTAAAAATTCATGGTGTACATTCTCCGGCGCACCGAGCCACTAAAGGCCGAATGCTTGGTGTTGTGCCAGAAAACCACGATATCGCCCGGCTCGGTCTCCACCACGATCGCCGGCACCTCATCGGGAGCCACGCCCCACTTTTCCCGGCTTTCACCGATGTCGGCTTGCAGGGTATCGGCGTAGACATCGCCGCATCGGTGACTGCCCGGAATGAGGCGTACCGCGCCCGTGTCGCGCGTCAACTCGTCCAGGTAGAAGGCGATCTTGATACTTGGGATGCGGTTGCCGTCGTACCCGTCCGAGTGCCAGCGGGTATCGCCGACGTACAGATTCCCATCGCCGCTGGTGTAGTTGAAATCGTCTCCCAGCAGACCTGCGGCGATATCGTGAATACGGGGATCGTCGAGCAGGCTGCTCAGGTACTCGTTCTGATCCGGAAAGGGTACGATGCAGGAACGTTGCTTCTCGTCGTGGGTATTGCCGTGGTGCCCACCGCCGCGCCCGGCCCAGACCTTCTCGAACTCCTCGATGATCTTGTCGATGCAGTCTGCCAGGAGCCCGGGGAAGTGCAAATAACCGAAGGTGTTGAAGAAGTTGATCTGCTGTTCAGTCAAGCGTGTATCTTTCATCATGACCGTTCCTGTTTGTGGCACCGACTACGGTCCGTGCAAGGGCGATGGGCGGCTGGAAGTGGCATGGCATTGATAGAGGCCCTGGGTCTCATGCTGGCGGTCCGTCGTGTATTCATCTCTCCAGTATGCTCCTACCACCAGTCCAGGCCCAGCAGCTTCCGTCCCAATGGCGTCAGTTCGGCTGTGCGTCCGGTCGCGTTTTCCTTGGCTTTTTCAGGCGGACCATTGCCGGTCAACAGTTCCTTCCAGCTTCTGATGCGATCGTGAGGTTTCTCCGTCTGCCCCGTTGGTGCCGGACTCATGGTGATGTACTGCGCCACGCGGGGCCGCTCCCCTTTGTTGGGCGAGTGGCCGTGGGGCAGGGCGCTGTGCCAGATGATCAGGTCGCCGGCTCCCGCGGCAATGGGCACGGGTTCGAATTCGCCGACCAGATCCTCTTCCGGGATGAACCCCGGGAACGGGTGCTTGGCCAGATGATCGACCCTATCGGACAGGCTGCGGATCCAATCTTCGATTCTGTGATGAAACCCGGGCACGCAGACAAAGGCCCCCTGGTGGGCAGGGGTGTCGTTCAGATAGAGCACGCCCTGGACCCCAAAACGGATCGGCAATTCCAGGCGCATGTCCCAATGCAAACCACCTTTGTGGTGAAAGAGCGGACCGATGGGAGGGTTGATGCTGGTGCGATCTAAGCTGACCCACAGCTTCTCCGTCTCCCAGATGTCGGCAAAGGCCTGGTGGAGGCGGGGGGACTGGCGGTTGTCCCACAGGGCCTGGTGGTGGTACATTTCGATCATTACGCCGGACCGCGGGGAGTCGGTATACCAGCTGGCCGGATCGCCGGGATCCATCTCGACGAAGTCCCAAATGGCGCGTGCGGCGGCCTCCACATTTTCCGGCGGCACGGCGTCGGGCACCACGATATAGCCTTGTTGTTCCCAAATAGCGCGGTCCTCCTGGTTCAATACGGGCATAAGTGCACTCCTCTCTTTGCGGTTATCTCGTCCTTCTTTTTAGCCAACTCTTGGGCCTGTCCTAAAAATAATACTTAAACGAGATAACCGGAAGGTGGAGTTGACCCGGTTTGGTGGGTATCTTATCACTTGATAAAAAGAAGCCCACCATGCCTACATCGCGTATTCCCTATCCAGCCGAGTTTCGCCAGCAGAATGTTGGTGGGTGATTCCATATGGCCGCACCATAAATCTTGATAAGTCAGCATTAGCAGAGGAACCAACAGATGAATACTACAAACGCCGCATCCTCCAGGACACCCAACCCGGACAGGTGGGCGCGCTGTTGCGCCGCGAGGGAGTGTATCAGAAACCGATCCGGACGGAGAAGGTGTGAAGGAGTTGGAAAAAATCTACCGTGGTGTAGGCGTAGTCCACCTTTACGTCCTGGCCCAGGCCCAGGCCCAAACCGAAGCTGGTGCCGAAGATATAGGTGTCGTCCTCTGCACCACTGGCATAGTCAAAGCCGCTGCGCAGGGTTAAAAATTGATTGTACCCGTACTCGGCCCCGACCTTCCACTGGTCGCGGGCGAAGTTGTGGTGCCGGAACATAGTGGACAGCTCGATCCGGCGCGCGGCGGCCAGGGCGCGACGATAGGCCAGGCCCAGTTCGAAGGTCGAGGGCAGCTCGGCCGAGCCGGTCTCGACCTTGTAGGGGGCCTCGGGCCGGCGCAAACCTTTGAGTTGGCCCGGTCGCAGCAGGGCCGGGCCGTCGAAGCGCAAACCCGGGCCAATGTGCTTGAGGGCCACCCCCAGATGGAAGCCGGGGATATTGCCCAGGTCGGCGTACTGCAGGCCGGCGTCAAAGGACAGCCCGGTGGCTGAGACGCGCTCGATGTGCTCGACGATGTAGTGGGTGGTGACGCCCACGGCGATGCGGTCGGTCAGAGCGCGGGCATAGGTGGTGCCCAGCGTGAAGAAGGTGGGAGTGAAGAACGCGCCGGTGCCGTCCGGGGCGCTTTCGGTGGTGATGGGGATAGCCCCAAAGCTGAGGGTCTTGAGGGCCAGGGCCAGGGATCCCAGGGGCTCGAAGGTGCCGCTGACCGCAGCGTAGTTGACCCGAATATCCGCCAGGTACGAGGTGGTGGAGAACATCATGTCCGCCCGGGGCCGGGAGCGCGCCAGGCCGGCCGGGTTCCAGTAGAGGGCCTCGACGCCCGAGGTGGTGGCCAGGGTGGCGCCGCCCAGGGCCATGGCGCGGGCGCCCACGGGAATGAGCAACTCCGGGGCCGCGGCCGTGCCGGCGCGGTTCGGGCCGGCAGCGTGGAGAGCGGCCGCGGCCAGGATTGCCAGGATGAGGAGGATGCGGTGCAGCGGTCGTATCATGGGAGCCGGTTGAGAACCTCACTGTACTCATATCCTGCCGCCACTCTAGTGCAGGATGCTCGCTTATGGGTTATTCATAATGTAGCATAAAACTCGATTTGGCCAAGAATCACCGATTCGCATGAACGAACAGGCGCACCCGGCCTCTCCTCTTGACTGCAAACCGGAATCGGCTGATTTTATCTTGCGGACCCAGGATCGTTCCTCCCGTGCGTCGATCTCGTAGTCGGGAATCTACCCATTGGGCACAAAGACTCCAAGGACCGTCATGAACGAGGACGAAAAGTACTTCTTCGACCTGAACGGCTATCTTATCCTCAGGGACGTCGTTGACCCCGAGCTGGTGGCCCGCTGCAACGCGGCCATCGACCACCACGACGATCAGATCAAAACCGCGGAGCGGGAATTCGAAGGATCGTTCAAGGCGCTCAAGACCCCGGTCCGCCAGCGCTGGTCGGACGACATGATCCGCTGGAAGAAGCCCTGGCGCGAGGGATTTCTGGAGTTGCTGGTGCACCCGCGCCCAAAGCCCTACCTGACGGAAATCCTCGGCGGCGGCTACCGCATGGCCTACCTGCCACGACTGCTCATGATGGATCCGGGCTGCGCCGGCCACCTCATGCATGGCGGCCGGCTGGACCGCCAACCCTTCTCCGCCACGTACATGTACAAATTCGGCAAGATCTACTCCAGCCTGGTGATCGTCGAATTCATGCTGGCCGACGAGGGGCCGGGCGACGGCGGCCTGGCCCTGGTTCCCGGCGGGCACAAGGCCAATTTTCCCATCCCCGATGGCCTGAGAGGGTACGAGGCCTACCAGGACCATATCCTAGAAGTCCACGCCAGGGCGGGAGATGCCGTTATTTTCAATGAAGTGACGATCCACGGCACCCTGGTGTGGCGGGGGAAACACCAGCGCCGCGTCCTGCTCTATCACTACAGCCCCCGCTATCAGTCCGCCTTTTCCATCTACCACGACATCACCTATCCGGACTACGTGGCGGACATGACCGAGGAACAACGGGCGCTGCTACAGCCCCCACACGAGGGTTGATTCCAGCCGCGCGCAGACCCCATGAACGACGACGAGAAGTTTCTATTCGATCTGGAAGGGTATCTGGTCCTCAGGAAGGTGCTCACGACGGACGAAGTAGCGCGCTGCAACGAGGCCATCGATCACCACAGCGACCGCTTTTACGAGACCGACCGGACCCTGGAGGGAGAATCCAGGGTCCTGGGCGGCTCCGCTAAGCAGAAGTGGATGGAGGGCATGCTGGCGTGGGAGCGCCCCTGGTGCGAACCGTTCCGGGCGTTGCTGGTGCACCCGCGGATCCGGCCCTACCTGGCCGAGGTGCTGGGCGGGGCCTACCGTCTGGATCACGCCCCCATGCTGATCGCCATGAACAAGGACGAGGGCGGCCACTACATGCACGGCGGCGGCTTCGAGCGGCAGGATTTTTCGCAGACCTACATGTACCAGTTCGGCAAGATCTATTGCGGTTTGACGGTAGTGGAATTCATCCTGGCCGACGAGGGACCGGGGGACGGTGGGCTGGCCTTGGTTCCCTGTGGCCACAAAGCCAATTTCCCCATGCCCAAGAGCCTCTCCTTGTACGAGGAGTACCAGGAATACGTGAAGGAAGTGCACATCGAGGCCGGGGACGTGGTCCTCTTCACCGAGGCACTGACCCACGGCACCCTGGTGTGGCAGGGCGAACACCAGCGGCGGGCCCTGATTTACAGGTACAGTCCCGGCTTCCAGCACGTGGCCAAGGGATTCCACCAGGCCGCGCACCCCGATTTCATCAAGGATATGACCGAAGAGCAGCGGGCGATGATGCCGCCGCCGGGCTGATGGCTCCCTACTTCCTGCTGCCACGGCCGCTCGCCGAGGCATGGAAACGGGTGCGGTCGCGGTGGCCCCGTCCACTTGTAGTTTCTCTTTAGAGGCCTTTTTAATGTTGTCCTGCTGTGGAAGCCGCCTAGACCCCTCTTGCGTGTCGATGGTTCAGGACTGCGCTGAGAGGCCGTTCAGGATCAGTAATTTTCCAGGAACTGCTGCTCCTGCACGATGGCCAGTTTCAGCACCTTGATCTTGTGCAAATCCGGCATTTCGATGTGGGCGATGTACATACCCCCGGCCACGGGCAGGCCGCTCTCGTTGTTCAAATCCCATTGCACAAACTGATCCGCGTCGTCCTTTTCCAGGAGCCGCACCAGGGTCCCGGCCAGGTCGAAGATACGGATCCGGGCCTTTTGCGGCAGGTGGCTGAAGGTCACGAAGTGGCGGTGGCGGCTGGTCTCAGCCTGATTGAGGCCGTAGTAGGGATTGGGAAAGACATTGATCCTGTCCACGTCCTGGCGCGCTGCTTCGAGCGAAAACGACCGGACCCGGGTCGCGAACTGGAATTCGTCCACCCCCGGGACGATGACGCTGGGGTACTCGAGGCGCAAAACATCTCCCGTGGACCAGGTCGACACCTTGCCCTGCCGGAAGAAAAACACCCAGGTGGCGTGCGGGTCCGTAAGTTGGTGGATCCGGGTTGAGTCGTAGTCGGTGGCGATCACGGTGATGTAGTCGCGGCCGGCCATGTTGTAGGTTTTGTGGTAGGCGGCGCGATCCCGGTCGAGCGAGCCGTCGGCGCCGCGGTCGAAGAAGGCCGCGTTCAATTGGCGCGGGTTTTCCGGGTCTTCCACGTCCCAGACCTCGAAGGGGACGCGCTGCAGGAAGGGACCGCCGCCCGGAGCCCCGGCCGGGCGGAAGGGGTGGGCTTCCAGGCTGCGCTCGGCCGTTCCCGCCTCCACGCCGGCCAGGGTGGCCAGGGATCCCCCGGAGAGGATCTGGCTACCGTCCTGGCTGGCCACGCCGGTGAAGCGGATCTCCAGGTCCAGGCCCAGAAGCAAAGCATCGTCGGTGCCGCCGCCCTCCCAGAAGGTGGAGGCGCGGCCGTCCGGCAGGTCGAAAATGGTGCCGTCGCCCCACAAGTCCAGGTCCCCGTCCATGGGATCGGCATCCACCACCACCGTGGCCTTGCGAAAGGTGAGGGGCGCCTCGAATACCGGGTCCCCCAGCCTGACCTGCACCCCGTCGATGGCTAGGTAGGCCTGGTCCAGGGCCAGGTTGCGCTGGTCCTTCAGGACGAAGACCCCGTCGCGCAGTAGGTTCCAGGATTGGTCCGGATTGAAGGTGATGGTGTAGGTGGCGCCCACCAGGGCGGAAGGATCGACGACCAGGGGCTCTACTACCACGTCGCCGGACCCCCGGGTGTGCTCGACCGGCAGCGCTTCGCCCGGCGCGGCCATATCCCGGATCCCGGGTGGCGGCGGCTGGGGGATGGCCACGATCTTCCGCGGCACCGACTCCAGGGCGGTGAACAGGGCGTCGGGGGCCGGGTTGTAGCTGTAGGAGGTAACGGCAAAGTAATAGGGTTGTCCATTGAACAGAGGACTGCCGCGGAAGGCGTCGCGGGTGATGCGCTCGACCCATCTCAGGCCGGTGTCGCGTCCGCTTTGCAAGGGGATCTTCACCACGGCGCCGGAGGCCTCGTCCAGCTGCAACCCCAGGATGGTGGTGACGTCGTTGACCAGATCGTAGGTGGCGATCTTGCGAGCCTGGGAGATACCGGCCTCGGCGGCGGGGAACTGGTAGAGGTTGTAGCCTTCAAAGGCAAAGGGGGCCTGCACCTCCTGCTCGGTCCGGCGCATGGCCTCCAGGTCGTGGCCCCAGTCCAGGGTGATGCTCTGGTCGCCCTGGTGCATCCGCACCCGGGGCGCGGCCGGAGGCGCGGGCACCTCGAAGAAGGTGTCGTAGGCCTCCTGGACAAAGCGGTCGTTGAATTTGAGCCTGGAGACGCTGCGCAGGTGGTCGCTGCCGCTGCCGCCCAGCAGGGCAATGACTACCTCCTGGGTATCGCCCAGGGCCATGTGCACCGGACCGGTGCTAAGCACGATGCGCCGGTCCGCCGGCGGCAGGGGGATACCGTCGTTCCAGCCCGTGCCCCAGACCGGGTCGCCCTCCAGGGCAAAAAAGGTATCTTCCCCGCTCAGGGGGTGGGTGTAGGGCACGGGGTTGTCGACATTGGGCTGGGGCTGGAAGCCGCGCAGCAGGTTGTACCATTCCTCGGTGCCGGTGTACTCCCCCAGCTCGGGATCGCTGATGGCACTGCCCGAAGCAAAGTAGACAAAGGAGGTCATGGGCAGGTTGCGGTACCCGGGCCGGCGACCGAAATCGAAGAGGGCCTCCGCTCCCGCCTCCTCCACAATCGGCCCCTGGAGGAAATCGTAGCCCACGGCCGGCGGCGCCAAGTCAAAGGCCTGGTAGCGGACGTCCTCGGCCTCGGCATTGTAGCCGTAGCCCAGGCTCAGGGAGGTATCGGCGCCGGCAAAGTCATTGCCGAAATCCCCCACGTCCGGGTCGGCCCACTGGGCGAAGTACATATCCTCGATGAGGGCCTGGTCCGGGGCGTCGGCCGTGCCTTTGTAGATGATCTTGAATTTTTTGAAGAGGGCGTCGCCCAGCGGGTCGGTGCGGGCGTAGGCCCACAGGGTCACCTGCACCTCCAGACCGATGGGGCGGGAGCCGTAGAGCGAAGTGGTGGCGCCCGGGTCCAGGTCGTTGATGATAAAGAAGGCGATCTGGTCGGCGTTGGTCCTGCAGCGCTCCGGAGTCCGGAGACAGTCGGCGGAGCGGAAGGCTGGCTGGTCCACGTCCGGGTCGTACACGCCGTCTCCGTCCCGATCGTAAAAGGGGGCGCCCCATTCCCAGGGCCACTCGCGCCAGTCTTTCGCGTACTGGGCGCGGACCAGGGTCACGTCCGGGTCGGTGACCTGGCTCAGGCCCAGGCCGAGCAGTTCGGCGGTATCCAGGCGCAGGTCCGCGTCCTGGAAGTCGTTCCGCACCCGGTAGATCCGCACCCTCGGGTCGTCGCGGTCCTGGGCCACGCCCCTGGAGAGGATGCGGCCGGGCACGGTCCCGGAGCGGAAGGTCTGGCCGCCGACCCTGACTTCCTGGTCGTCGCCGTCGAGGACCCGGCCGCCCCATACCAGGCCGTCCTGGAAAACGACCGTGCCGGTGGAGCGGGGATAGGTGACGCCGGAGATGTCGGCGAGGGGGTTGTGGGCGGAGAGACCGTCGCGCTGGAACCACATGGAGATGTTGTTGATGTTGATGAGAGCGCGTTCCCCGAGGAAAGGTGCCCGGGTGGGTTTGGCAGCCGGGTGCGGAGGTGCGGTACTGCTTTTTGCAGCGGGCAGGGGTTGGACGCCGAGTAGGAGGGACAGGATGGAGAGCAGGTAGGCGAGTTTTTTTGTCATAGGACCTGGGCCGGGGCATTGCCGGGGACAAAAAACGCGGCGCAGATCAGCAGGACGATGGGCCGGGGCGGGTACTTGGAAGGGGCAGGGGCTCCGTTGACATTGGGTGGGGGCATGAGTAGTTTGGGATTTTGTCTCGGTTTGAAATAATAGGGAATAATTATAACTAAATTCTGGAAAATTTCCATAAAATTCTGGAAAATTTTGTAAATACGATGTCCGGGGAGCCCTGGTCCGGCACATCGATCTGGGCTACCAACAGGCTGGCCACTACCTGACCCGTGCCAGCGCCGCCCATTGGGATGGCCGCGATCAGGGAGGCGAGCGGGTGGCCAGCGGTGTGTATCTGTACCGGTTGCAGGCCGGGCCGGTCGCCCACGTGCGCAAGATGGTCGTCCTTAAATAGCGCGCCGGCCCCAGGCCACGTGCCGATGGGCCCCTGGACGCCGCCCCGGTCGGCGCTTGTGGGCGGCCGCGGCCTCAAGGGGCCGCCCACAAGCGGATGAATTCGCCTTCAGCCAAAGGAGAATCTCAGATGAAACCGTCCCGGTTGTTCAACGTCACCCTGTTGTGGGTCGGTGTCCTGTTCGTGCCGGCCAGCATTGCCCAGGAATTTAATCGCCAGGGTTTACCTGAAGGTGCCCAAGCGCGCCTCGGAAAATCTCGGATAAATAAAATCGCATATTCGCCCGACAGTAAGTGGCTGGCGGTGGCCAGTAGCATTGGTATTTGGCTCCACGATGCAAACACCAGCGCCGAAGTTGCCTTATTCACAGGGCATACGAAAGAGGTCCGTTCGGTGGTGTTTTCGCCAGATAGCCGCACCCTGGCAAGTGGGGGTGATGATTATGAGATCCGGTTGTGGGATATCGAAACCGGCCAGGTAAGAGAAACTCTGAAGGGCCATAAAAGTTTCATCCCTTCAATGGGTTTTTCACCGGATGGAAGCACCCTAGCTAGTGGAAGTTGGGACGAGACAATTCGGTTATGGGATGCGGACACAGGTCAACCTAAAGCGACCTTGAGGGGAGATAGTGGTTTTATTGAATCAGTGGCGTTCTCACCGGATGGGAAAACTCTAGCTAGTGGAGGCAGTGATTACACAATACAGTTCTGGGATGTGGAATCAGGTCAGCTTAAAATAACCTTTGATGGAGAGGTAGAGTGGGTGTACTCGGTGGTGTTTTCGCCGGATGGTTCCACCTTGGCCGGCGGGGGTTGGAAGGAAATTCGGTTGTGGTCAGTGAGCGACGGTTATCCTGATCAACTTAAAGCGACCCTTGAAGGGCATAGTGGTTCAATCCAGTCTTTAGCATACTCACCCGACGGTACCATCCTGGCGAGTGGCGGCGGCGACACCACGATACGATTATGGGACGTTAACACCGGTCAAAGTAATATCGTCCTTAGAGAGCATACGAATGATGTCCTTTCTGTGGCGTTCTCGCCGGACGGTCAAACCCTGGCGAGTAGCGGCAGAGACAACGTAGTACGACTATGGAACCCGTCCACAGGCCAACTCAAAAGGACCATCGGAAAACATACATCCTCTGGATATAAGTCGCATAGGCCCATAGCGTTTTCACCGGATGGAAGGACAATAGCCACGACGCAGCGCGATGATGGTACGATATGGCTGTGGGACACGACTAGTGGTTATCTCCAAGTAAACCTTGAAAGAAGCAGTCCCCGGTGGATTCTAACTACTATGGCGTTTTCTCCAGAAGGGAACATAATAGCCTACGGTGACGATAGTGGGATAATAAGATTGCGGGACGTGAACACTGGAGGTCTTTTAAATTTACTTGAAGGGCACACGGACGGCATATCCTCAGTGGCATTTTCACCGGACGGAAACATATTGGCAAGCGGAGGTATCGATGGAGAGATAAGATTGTGGGCGGTAGACACCGGAGATATGATAATTTCACTCAGGGAACATATAAAGGACATAAATCCCTTATTGTTTTCGCCGGACGGGGAAACCCTGGCAAGTAGTAGTTCGGGCGGAATGATAAAGCTATGGGACCCTTATAGCGGCGACCTCAAATCAACCCTTTTTGGGGGTGAAGGGGGGGTAAGGGCTCGCATGATGGCATTTTCACCGGACAGCAATCTTCTAGCCTGTTATTGTGGTATCGAAAGTGCGCTATTGTGGGATGTGAATTCCGGGGATCTTAAGGCGACTGTAGGAAGATTCCAAGACTTTAATTCTGTAACATTTTCGCCGGACGGGGAAACTTTGACTCTTATAGCTAAGAGGATACACGTATGGGACTTGAATACCGTATTAAATGTCAAAAAGATAGACCAATGGAACTTGAAAGAAAATCCACCCCTAATTTCTCATAAATCTAGCATCCTGAGTGGATATACTGAAGATTATTTTCCTCCATCGTCGATACTTGCGCCCGATGGAGTCACAGTAGCCAGCACTAATAGAAACACAATCTGGATATGGAACGTAAACCACAGTCAACCCCTCGCTATTCTCAGGGGACAAAGCGGCGAAATTACTTCCAAAGTATTTTCTCCAGATGGCTCTCTCCTGGCTACTGGTAGTAACGACGGCACGGTGCTACTGTGGGATATGTCGCCCTACATCACCCCCCCGACGGCGATTCAATCTTCGCCGGCGCTGCCGGCGCAGACGGCCCTGCTGGCCAACTACCCCAATCCGTTCAACCCGGAGACCTGGATCCCCTATCAACTCCACGCGCCGGCCCGGGTGCGCCTGAGCATCTACGATGTCCGGGGAGCCCTGGTCCGGCACATCGATCTGGGCCAGCGAGCGGCGGGTCTGTACCTGACCCGTGCCAGCGCCGCCCATTGGGATGGCCGCGATCAGGGAGGCGAGCGCGTCGCCAGCGGCGTGTATCTGTACCGGTTGCAGGCCGGGCCGGTCGCCCAGGGGCGCAAGATGGTCGTCGTCAAATGAAGGAAACATGGCCGGTAGAACCACCGATGCCAGTCAAACCGAGACACTACTGTACTTTGGAAAACCTTATCGGGAGTACCTGAATGCGCAATTGGATTCTTTTCGTCGTTGCTCTGGGTCCCTTGATCGCCTGCAGTGGTGGGGGATCTTCGGGACCGTCGCCGTCGAGCACGGCTGTCGTGGTGGCGGCGGAGGCACCCGATACCCTGTTTTCTGGCAGCCAGCCGGTCCTCTTTGCAGCGACCGTAGAGGACCAGGACAACGGGATAGAACATGTGGCCTCGGTCGTCCTGCGGGTAACGCGGCAGGACTCGGTATGGAGCACCAGCAGCCTGGAATTACAAAATACCACGGGGACCGCCAGGGGTCAATTCGGCGCTCGCTTCGATTCCACCTTCGCCGTTGGCAAACTGGGGGCTTACACCCTCGAATTCCAGGCCGAGGACCAGGGCGGTCTCTGGTCGGATGTGCGGACAAAAAGCATATACCTGGAAAACGAGCCGCCGGTTTTATTCAACCCCGACGTATCCGATACCATCCTGACGGGATCGGCGGACTTCCAGGTGCGGATCTCGGCCACCGATCCGCAGGGGCCGGGCGATATTGAAGGGATCTTTTTTCAAAACCGCAAGCCAGACGGCACCTTTGGCGCCGCCGGCACCTACTATCCACTGGCCGACATCGGCCAGAGTCTGATTCTTTCCGGAATCGACGTCGGCGATGAGCAAGAGGGGGACGGCATCTATTCGTGGGATTGCAAGCAGTGGGCTATCTGCCCGCCGGCGGACGCCTTGCTCGGAACCTATACCCTGATTTTCAGCGGGCGCGACAAGGCCGGCAATACAGCCGCTACGGTAAGCCGGGATTTCGAGCTGGTGCTTCCGCAAAGGTGAGTCTTGGCCCCGGAGGCGATCGCGTCCAACTTATTTTGTCCATGGAGAGAACTGCAAGGAGCACTTGAAATGGCCGCTACCCTACAAGAATTCAAGGCCTCGAACGACGCCCTGGACGATCCCCAAGAACTGCGCCGCCGCCTAGACGAGGAAGGCTACCTCTTCATCCGCGGCCTCCAGGACCCCGACCAACTCGCCGCTTTGCGCCTGGACATCTTGAGGGTGTGCCGCGATGGAGGCTGGATCCGGGTCGGCACCGACCTGGAGGACGGCGTCGCCGATATCTCGAAGAGGTGCACCGAGGGCAACAACGAATACACCGAGGTGTACCACGAAATCTACAAGCTCGAGTCCTTTCACCGCGCCGGCCACTTCCCCGTGGTCCTCGATACCATGGCCAAGGTCATCGGCCAAAAAGCCCTGGCCCACCCCCAGAAGATCGCCCGGCTGTGGTTTCCTAAATACACCGATCACACCACCCCGATCCACCAGGATTTCGTGCACTTCCAGGGGAGTTTCGCCACCTATACCTGCTGGACCCCCTTGAGCGACTGTCCGGTCGAACTGGGCGGGCTGGCCGTGTTGCCGGGCTCCCACAAAATCGACGCAGTCCACGACCACCACTTCTCCCTGGGCGCCGGCGGGCTGGCCATCGACACCGATGTCCTGGACGACCACTGGGCCACCACCGGCTACAAGCTGGGCGACACCCTGATCTTCCACAGCCTGACCGTGCACCAAGCCCTGCCCAACCTGACCCCGGACCGGCTGCGCATCTCGCTCGACAACCGCTATTCGGCTGTTGATCAGCCCATTGCCGCGCACATGCTGGAACCTCACCTGGTCCGTTTCAGCTCGCTCGACTGGGAACAGGTCTACCAGGGCTGGTCCTCCACCGATCTGCAGTACTACTGGCGCGACCTGGACCTGCGGATCCTGCCCAAGGACGAAACCTGGGTCCAGACCGGGTTCCGCGAGGCCCTGGAGCGGGCCCGGCGGGGCGACGAGGCGGCGCTTTTCGCCCTGCGACGAACCATCCAGCGCGATCCCTCCACCGACCAGGCCAGAGCCGTCCGGGAAGTTTTGCGGGCCCTGGAGTGAAATTAAGTGGTAGCGCCCGGGTCCAGGTCGTTGATGATAAAGAAAGCGATCTGGTCGGCGTTGGTCCTGCAGCGCTCCAGGGTCCGGAGACAGTCGGCGGAGATGATGAATTGTAAACTTCGGCGATAATCCAAAATATCAATGTGCGCTGAGTATATTGCTGACCCTCGCCTATTTCCTTGATTTGAAGGCTACCTAAGTGTACATTCCGAATGTACACTCTAAGCAAGCAAAGGAGACGCGATGAAAGCTTCGTTTCTCGATCTCAGGCGAAGGATGCAGGAAGTTCTACACGCCTTGGAGCGCAACGAATCCGTGACCATTCTCTACCGCGGGAAAGAGCGGGCCGTCTTAGTGCCCGTGACCAGAGACGAGCGAAAGGCTGGAAGGATCTCGGAACACCCGGCCTTCGGTATGTGGGCCGAACGGGAGGACATGCGCGACGTGGAAGGATACGTGCGCGAGTTGAGGCAGGGGCGTGGACATGCTATTTGATACGGACGTACTCATCTGGGTTTTTCGAGGCAGCGAAAAAGCAGCCAAGCTCGTCGACGAAACCACAGGCCGCCACCTGTCGATCGTCACGTACATGGAATTGCTCCAAGGTGCTCGGGACCGGCAGGAGCTTCGGACGATTCGGGCGTTCCTGGCCGACTTCGGGTTTCGGATGCTGCCTTTGACCGAAAACATCGCGGCCATCGCGCTGCCATCTACCTGGAGGAGTACGTCCTGAAGACCGCCCTGAGCATGGGGGACGCGCTGATCGCCGCGGCGGCTGTCGAAAACCGACTGCCGCTCTGCACGGCCAACCGGAAGCACTACAAGGTGATCGGAGATCTGGATACCAGAGTAATCCGGCCATAACAAGGCCACTCTCACGGGGCATACGGGGGATGTCTGGTCCGTCGAATTCCGGGCCGAGGCTTAGAAGCTGTTTTATCACCCGAAAACCATCTCACGAAATACCCGTACCTACCTGGAGTGAAATCATGAGCCATCCTCTCTTCGATCTGAGCGGCCGCGTGGCCCTGGTCTCCGGGGCGGCCCGCGGCCTGGGCCGGGCCATGGCCCTGGGTTTTGCCGAAGCCGGCGCCGATCTGCTGCTGGCGGACAGAGACACCGCGGGCATGGCGGACACGGCGGCCCACATCAAGGCCCTGGGTCGGCGGATCCGGGCCGCCCCCTGCGACGTCTCCGATCCCGAGCAGATCGACGCCCTGTTCGCGCACCTCGACCGGGAGTACGGCCGCATCGACATCCTCGGCAACGTGGCTGGCGACGGCCTGCTGTGCCGGCCCGAGGACCTCAGGCCCGAGCAGGTGGCGCAGGTGCTGCAGAATCTGGTGGTCGGCCGCTTCCACTGCTCCCGGGAAGCAGGCAAGCGGATGCTAACGGCCGGCAAGGGCAGCATCATCAACATCGGCTCCCTGGCCAGCACCACGGCCCTGGGCCGCGGCCACATCGCCTACAGCATGGCCATGGGCGCGGTGGTCCAGATGACCCGCGAACTGAGCACCGAGTGGAGCGCCCAGGGGGTGCGGGTCAACGCCATCCTGCCGGCCCAGGTGCTCAACCGCGGCCTCGAAGAGCGCCTGCAGGCCGACCCCGGGCTCGAGCAGACCTACCTGCGCGGCATTGCCATGGGTCGCCTGGGCGTGCCCGACGACATCAAGGGCCTGGCCATCTTTCTGGCCGCGGACGCCGCGGCCTGGATCACCGGCGCCCTGATCCCCCTGGACGGGGGCAACCTGGCCATGAACGCCGGGGCCACCCACCGGTAGGTAGAGCTCGAGCCCGCGCAGCCGGCCTTTTCACCAGATTCGGAACGGGTTAAATTCTTTGCAGACGAGAAAATCGACTCGGGAGAGAACACCATGACCGATCTGCACCCACCCACCCTGAACGTTGCGGAATGGGAAAAATTCCACGAACAGGGCTACCTGCGCCTGGGCAAGGTGGCTCCGGACGAGCACATCGAGGCCCTGTGCCAGCGCATCGACGATATCATGCTGGGCAAGATCCACTACGGCAACATGCTGATGCAGCTGTGCCCCTCGGCCGGCAAACCCGAGCTGTCCAGGCAGACCAGAGAATTCAAGGGCTCGAGCCTGAAGTACCGCAAGATCCAGGACCTCGAACAGGATCCGCTCTTCCTGAGCTATATCCAGCGCCCCCTGTTCCGCCACATCACCCGCCGGCTCATCGGCGAGCGGATCTCGGTCTTCCGCTCGATGTTCTTCAACAAGCCGGCCGAGCAGGGCGTGCTCATCAACTGGCACCAGGACGGGGCCGGCAGCTGGGGCCTGAACATCCGTCCGCAAGTGACCATCTGGACCGCCCTGGACGCCACCTGCGTGGCCAACGGCTGCCTGCAGATCATTCCGGGTTCGCACAAGAGCCTGATTCCCAGAGAGGGCGACCAGTTGTCCGCCGAGGAGAGGGCACTCCACGCCCCGGACGAAAAGCGACTCTACCTGGAGCTGGAGAGCGGCGAGGTGACCCTGCTGCACAACTGGACCCTGCACCGCTCCGAGACCAATTCCACCAACCGGCCGCGGCGCGCCTTCAGCGTGTGCTACTGCGATGTGGCCACCCGTCACCTGGCCAGCGGCGGGACCTACCCCCAGGTCTTTCCCGAGTGCGCGCCCGCAGACCAGCACCCCTAGAACGGAGGTTCCGTCAATGAAACTCGCCGAACTCAACTGGCCCGATATGGAAGAGGTGTCGCGAGACACGGTCGTGATTTTCCCCCTGGGCGCCTTCGAGCAACACGGCCCTCATTTGCCCTTCATCACCGACGCCGCCGAGGTCACGGCTATCGTCGAACGCCTCGACCAGGCGATCCCGGACGAGATCCTGTGCCTGCCCACCCAGTGGCTCGGCTACTCCCCGCACCACATGCGCTTCAAGGGTACCATAACGGCAAAATCAGAGACCCACATCAACATGATCATCGATACCGTAACCAGCGTGGTGAGCGCCGGTTTCAACCGCATCGTGCTCCTCAACGGACACGGCGGCAACATAGCCAACATGAACGTCGCTCTGCAAAGGCTCCTGGAGGAATGCCCGGACGCGCATGTGTACGGGACCTCCTGGTTCACCTACGATGAAGTGGGAGAAATAAGGGAGGCGGGCCCGCACGGATGGGGCCACGCCGGCGAGCTGGAGACGGCCGTGATGATGGCGGTCCATCCCGACCTGGTCAAAACCGACCGATTCCAGCAAGACGGCCACCCGCTGTCGTCCAAACTGGCCGGGCAGGTGAGGCGCTACAGGTGGATTCACGAGGCTACCGACAGAGGAAACTACGGCGATCCCAATTTCGGCTCCGCGGAAAAGGGCGAGCGTTTCATCAAAGCCGCGGTCGATGTCCTGATACGCATTGTCGCGGATATCGAGAAAGGGCTATTGTAGGTCGGCGCCGACCAAAGCGCCTGCCGGGTACAACTAACCCATAGGGGGAGAAGCTTCCCTCTCCAGGACGGATGAGAACTCAAGGCAACGCGGTGAGCGCCAGCCAATTTCCCTGCGGAGTCCGACCCATGACCGATCCCAAGCCCATCAAATGGGGCATCCTCAGCACCGCCAAAATCGGCGTCACCGCCTTCATCCCCTCGGCCCGAGCCACGCCCGGCGCCCAGGTTTACGCCGTGGCCAGCCGCAGCCAGGACACCGCCGATGCCTTTGCCCGGGAACGCGATATTCCCGTGGCTCTGGGCAGTTACCAGGCCCTGCTCGACCACCCTGAAATCGACGCCGTCTATATCTCGCTGCCCAACTCGCTCCACGCCGAATGGACCATCAAGGCGGCCCAGGCGGGCAAACACGTCTTTTGCGAAAAACCCCTGGCCGTCACCGCGGCCGAGGGCCGGCAAATGGTCGAGGCTTGCCGCAAGGCCGGCGTGCTGCTCTTTGAGGCCTTTGTCTTTATGCACCATCCCCAAAGCCGGCGCCTCAAGGAAATTATCGAGGCGGGCGAAATAGGCGTCCTGCGCCATATTGACGCCGGCATGACCTTCATCGTCAGCGACTCCAGCAATATCCGCATGATCAAAGCGTTGGGCGGCGGCAGCATTTACGACGGCGGGGTGTACCCCATCACCTTTTCCCGCTTTATCGCCGGCACCGACCCGGTTAGCGTACAGGCACATATGCGCTTTGACGCGCAAGCCGGAGTGGACGTGGCGACCTCGCTCATCCTCGAGTACCCCGATGACCTCACCGCGACCTTGTACTGCGGCTTCGAGGCCCGCGGCGGCCCCCACGCCCGCATCACTGGAGACCAGGGCCGACTGGTTGTGCCCGCCCCGTACCATCCCGGCGCGGAGAGCAGCTTTGACGTGGTCATCGGCCCCAATGAAAGCCCCCAGAGCCGCACCGAGACCTTCCGGACAGGCACGCCGCCTTTCCAGCCCGCCATCGACTTTTTCCAGCAATGTCTGCGCCGAGAAGAGACCCCCGCCTATATGGCCGACCACGCCGACGGCACGCTCAAAGTGGTCGAAGCCGCTTTTGCATCGGCCCGCAGCGGGCGGCGGGTGGACCTCGCCAACGTGCTGTCGAGCACTTAAAATATGTCGATTACTTTAACTGCTCGAATAGCATGAAGTCGGATGCTTTTTTGTCAAAAGTGAGAACACCATCACAATTTGAAAATTTCGCTGAATGTGCAATTAACAAATCCGCAAGATCTATTTTGTTTATCTGAGCGGCTGAGAGAGTACTTTGCAGTGCGGATTGGGCCTCAAATGTCAAAATAGGCATAAGGAGAAGCTCCTGAAGAGACGCTCGGATTTCTTCTCGTGGAATTTCATACACAGATTCCAATACCCAGATGGTTTCGAGCACAACGAGCAAAGGGACAAAAAAGGGTTCGTTTGTACTCTCTGCTCGCTTAAAAAGCCTGTACACAATTTCTGCTTGGTTTTTATCATCCCGCACAAGAAAGCGAACAATCACATTTGTGTCTAATGCTTTCACTTAAAACTTGCCTTCACCTTTCGCCTGATCCCGGACTTCATTTGGTGAACCGAAACAGGCTTTCTCCCAGATTTATACAACTTCCCGAAAATCTCATCTACCTTTACCTTCCTGGTCATGGGCTTTAGGAGTGCTTCACCATTTTCCGTGAGCATAAAATCGACTTTATCGCCTTCACAGAGCTGAAGAGCATCTCGAACGGTTTTGGGAATTGTGATTTGCCCCTTGCTTGTCAGCGTTGCTGTTGCCATGCCGTGCTCCTCTTATTGAATGTTTATTTCTTACTTAAAAGTAAGGAAAATGGCACTTGAGCGCAAAGGATACTTGGAAAGTCGGCCTTGAGCAAGCCAAACGCCGTTTCCGTCGCGAGGGCGGCAAATGACGAAGGCCAGCCGTAGAGCCAGCTTGACATTGGGCCGGAAAAATACTATACTTATGTGCAGTGATAATTTTTGGTTACGCAGGGGTCTCTCATGTCTCGCAAAAGTACTATCGAGTGGACAAACAGCACTTGGAATCCAGTTACCGGCTGCACCAAGGTCAGCGCCGGTTGCGACCATTGCTATGCCGAGCGCCTTTCCGAGCGTTTTCGCGGCGTCTAGGGGCACCCTTTTGAGACCGGCTTTGATCTAACCCTGCGCCCCGAGCGCCTCGAGCAACCCACGCACTGGCGGCGTCCACAGCTCATCTTCGTCAATTCGATGAGCGATCTCTTCCACAAGAACATTCCCACCGAGTACATCCAGCGCGTATTCGACACCATGGAGTACGCCGATTGGCACATCTACCAAGTGCTTACCAAGCGCAGCTCGCTGATGCGCCGTTTCGTCCAGGGGCGCTACCGGGGCCAAGCCGCTCCCCCGCATATCTGGCTCGGCGTCTCCATCGAAAACGACGCGGCCTTGACGCGCCTGCGGCACCTGCAACAGACCAACGCCTCCGTGCGCTTCGTTTCCTTCGAGCCGTTGCTCGGTCCGCCAGGCGCGGTGAACCTGGAGGATATTCATTGGGTAATCGCCGGAGGCGAAAGCGGGCCGGGAGCCCGTCCGATTCAAGCAGAGTGGGTACGGGCATTGCGCGACCAGTGTGAGACCCAGCGCGTCGCCTTCTTCTTTAAGCAATGGGGCGGGCGCACACCCAAAGCAGGCGGCAATACGCTCGATGGCCGACAATGGCTGGAATATCCAGAAGTGGAGCCCGGTCAGCAGCTTGGGGCACCTTTACAAGCTGCTGACTTAAAATATTCATTCTACCCAACTCCGAAACTCCTGCAAAATATCAGGTGATAATTTGACTGAGACGGCTTGAGAGGCTGCGAGTAAAATCTGGGCGATTTTTTTCTTGCCAGTCTCACTGCTATTACAGGCCTGCTCTATCTCGGGCACTGTAGTCCTAGGCATTTTCAACATGGCTTGAAATTTTATTTTTTCAAGCCATTGTCTAGAAAAAAGCTCTGCTAAGTCTATCACGATATGTTCTTCCCATCCTCCCCATAATCTGTCTTTATCAATGATAACAGTCGTAACTAATGTGTGTGCATAAAAGAGATTTCTCGGATCCGTATCGATATTATGAACAATTTTTAATGCTGCTACAAGTCGTTCTTCTCGTTTGGACTCTTGCGCTCTCATCACTGTTGAGACCTCCCTCTTATCTCTCAATAGCATCGATTCAATCAGGTCAAGGGCGGCAGTCATGTTTTCTTTTATAGGTAACTCTAAAGAATTAGTACGCCACGTAACCAAAGTTTTATTTATATTTATATCTTCCGATAGTTGAATGAGAAGAGCTGCTACAAGTATATCAATTATGTCATATATAGAGGCAAAATTAGATAAGTCATCAATCGATATAAAATAAACTCCTTTTTCTCCAATTCCCTTTTCATCTTGGCCATGTTTTTGGAATGAAGCATACGCATCCGCCAATTGATATATAAGGTGTGGAAGATCATCAAAGGTCTTGTTTCTAAGGTCATATTGAATTTTAAGAGATAAAAGGAAGAAATTTAGTGGGGGATATGCTTCTCTATCTGTGGTGTTCCATGCATGTTGAAAAGCAGTTGTCTCAAGCTTAAATTTGTACTCAATTCTTGCTAGACAAAACCAACTATATCCTATTGGATAATCAGGAATGTTTAGTGTTTTTTCTTTTGTCTCTGGATCGCTACAGCAACCTGGAGGAGGTTCTACATCTTCTTCAATAGAAATCTTATTTTCTATCTGTTGTGACAGCCAAGCTATTGTGTGTCCTAAGCGCTTTTTTAGGGTAAAATATATGACATCTGTGTTATCTTGAGGGAGCTTTTCTAATTCTTGCAGTGCCAATTTTAACAGTTTTATGCTACTTAACATATTGCCTGCTTTGAACTGTGCAAATCCTACATCTGCATAAAAACCAATATATCTTTTAGTATCGCCAATATCTAGACTTTTTTTTGCCCCTTCTTCAAAAAAGGTGGCAGCTTTCTCCCAATCGTCTAAATATGCAGCACAAATACCGGCTCGACGATAGCCCTCTAAAAGCCCAAAGTCTAATTCTAACTCTGACGATGGGTTCCACTCTGGAAGGATACGTTCGTAAATTTTAAGTGCATCTCTATAATACTTGTGGTTTGAATATATAACTGCCTGTGCTTCCTCTATTACTGTTGATGATCCCACTTTTAATATAATATCCTGAAGAACTTCATGGGCGGTATCAGGATCTTGCAAGTATTCGTCATGGATGATAGCTTTACCTCTTGCTGCTGCTGATGCAAGATGAGGATAACCCCACGCAATAGTCTTTTCAATTACTTTGTCATATAACTGGAGGCATCTTTTCCAATCTGAATTTTCAAGATCTGCTTCCGCTATCCAGACACTGTCAATCAAAAGCTGAGGGTAAATGCTGTCATTCTCGAAATCAGCCAATAATATAGCCCTAATCTTTGGCTGAATCTCATCGAGTACATCAACAAGGTCGTTGAGATTTGGAGCATAAAAAGGGCGACGTGCAAAGGTAAATTTGAATAGGATACTGAAAAAGTTGAATTTATCAGTCATTTGTTCCTCTAATTGTCCTTTGAGGACACTATATGCTTCTTGGATCTCTTTGATTTCTTTATACCTGTCTTCAATATCAATCATTTCTTTGAGATAATCTATCTTCTTTTTGACTGGAAGTGACACTTGATAATACAATAATGCCTGCGTTGCCAGATTTATACGAGACAGCAGATATGAATTATATGGCTCGTATGGATTGGTCTCTTTGTCCCAAATTTCAAGTATCTTCGGTGCAAAATCTGGTTCCACCTCAACTGCAATACGATATTGTAACGACCGAAACAAATGATTTACAGGAACATCCCCAGGAAACAGTTCTTCGGGAGGATTGGGAGGATTGATTTTTACGTTTACGTGTGTCAACCACGAGAATTCTTGGCTGAATTTTTTCCAATTGTCCTTTGGAGTTGCAAGAAATGCCTGAACGATAGCAACAAGACCTTCTTTATTATGTCCAAACATACTATGTAATAACACGGCCCCCGCTTCTGTTGTGGTCAGATTCTTTGTCTTGAGGATCGCGTTTGCAATCTGGGCGTGAAGATCATTTATTTTGCTCTCCGACCAAACTTGATTGGCCGCGTTATTCAACAAAGGTGAAATTGTGTAGTATGTTTCACTTGCTGGATCTATCCAAGGGCCAACCAGTTGGCTGAAAGTATCACCTGGATGAGGTATAGATGCTGGTATATCGCCAATGTTGAGTGCATACTCTCTTGTGAATGGAGTAAACATCAGACTGAGTCTATAGAGGAATTCTCTTTGGTTTTCTGGCAAATCTGCTAGCAATTGTCGTGCTTCTTCACGCTCCTCTATGATTTCTGAGGGGGTTATCAATATACTTTCTTCTTCTTCCTTCCAGTCTTTTGCCTGTAAATGAGCGAGTCGAGCGTGTACAAGTCTTGGATGCCCGCTTGTATGCAATTGAATCAATTTTGCCCAAGCCTTTGTGTGATTAGCAGGGCACCCCAATTGTTGTGCAAATTGTTCAATTTCTGATATTGTAAAGTTAGGAACAAGAAGAACCACAGATTTCGACTCTGATACACCGAGACGCCGGATGATGTTATTCGGTGGTTTATGTTGGCTTGTGATCAACAATTTTGCACCATGTTCCAGAATCCTATAAATCACAGCACCCAGAATTTCTTCATACTGGCGCAAGTGTTTAGATTCTAAGTTCAGATCATCAAGGACGATATTGATCTGTGAGGGTTGATTACTAATTTCAACAGCAAGTTGCTGTAGGAATTGGGCTACCTGAGATGGATCCCTTTTTGTGAAATTTAGCCAAAACCAAGAGCCATTTATAGCATTTGCGGTCAATTTTGCGAGAGTTGTCTTCCCTATACCTGTCCCCCCTTGTATTACAGCTAGGCCTTCTGATTGGAGTTTACTTTGGATGCTTGTGACCAGATCTGTTCTCGGAGCAAAGTTAGAATATAATGGAGGTATATTAGTTTGTATAGAAGAATGAGACTGGATAGTAATATCAGATTGGCTTCCAATGAAGGTCGATCCAACAGTATCCCTTATTGTAGAAGGTATTTGCATGTACCTTAAACGCTGAATCGGAACCCTTTGTGTTGTTTTCTCCTCAAAGATTTCGAGAAACCGTGCTAGTGTAAGCTCACGACTTCCCTTTTGTGTTGCTACCACAAAGGCTTCTCTGAGGAGATGATCAACAACTTCGCTAGAATAAGAAGGGGGTATATTGTATCGATTACCATGATAAATCAGTCTGTCTCTTATGGATTTTTCAACAAAACTGGCTTCTCTACTATCCGTTTCCCAAGCAATAGGTTCAATGAGTTGTTCATAAATTTCTTGAGGTTCTGCCTGTTTTAAAAAATCATCTACTGCCTCTAATATCTTTCCTTCATTTTGTAAAAATTTGGAGATCTTTTTGATAGCTGTTTCATCATCCGAACAATGGCTCCATAGATGAAGGCCCGCTTGGCCTTCTCCAAATGGGTTGCCTTGTTCCTTGCCTATCTTGGATCTCGTGAGAAAACGGAATTTCATACTCAGATCAGGATGATTAGCCTGCAATTTCCAATAGTGGTTGATTGCGTCATTCACTTCCTGAGATCTGAGGGTGATCTTCCGTTGCGTGTCTTTGACTTGCGCTACCGTAGCGATTTCATCTGATACTCTGTCGAAGTCTTCCGCACCTTCCAGATAGAGAATCTCATCTTCAGTAAGATCTAGCCAAGCATTCACACTGTGCCAGATCTGATAGAGGTATCCCCTTAGCGCATCATCTGCTTGACGCTTCGGTTCCGCCTTTAGGCCTTGTCTTTTCGCCTTTTTCTTGCTCATTGCATCCTAGTTTCTACGCGCCTAGCCAAAGCAACTGCGAGATTGCTCTGAATCCCCTCTCTGGCGACAAGGTGCTGCTCCAGCCGATCAAGCAGCCCCATAAGCTCATCAACCTTGGCGACGATGCGGTGTTGCTCCGCGAGGGGTGGAAGGAGCGCATCTCGGAGGTACGCCTCTTCTCTGTTCAGGCCCGGAATGGCTGTGGACCGATCTAGCTCTTCCAGCCGGGCAGCCAAGAGCATCAGCGACGTGTATTTTAAGGACATACCCCCGTAGGGTCGCACAAAGTACGTTGTGTCAATCGGCCAGCAAGATGTCCTTGCGAGGGTAACGGCTCCGGCTGAGCCTTTCCGTCCGACAACAATACAGGGATCATTGACCAGCGCCACATCGTGTTGTCCAACGAGGCCATTTGAACCATAGACAGGTACATCTCCTGATTCTTTTCGATCTTTGTACGGAAGGCTTTTTCCGTACTCCAAGTCAATCACGTCTCCGAGGTAAAGGTGCTTCCATCCTTCGGGTATCTTCAATTGGCTGCAAGTGATTGGCTCACGCTGTTTCTGTGGCCGAATCTGTTTTGCATGAATTAACTGCGCTCTTTCTTCCCGAATACGGTCCAGAAGCACCGCGGCCGGTTCCTCATCTGCATCCTGCGGCACCAGCCGCCCCCGCACCGCAAGCTGAAGCACGGCCTCGCGTAGTGGAGCCAAATCAGCGGGAGCAGTGAAAAAGTCGTCCATCCGCTCGGCAATGCGCGTCCATGCAGCCCCTACCTCTTCAGGGGTGGCGGCATTGCCAAGCGCGGCGAGTGCGGAGTCACGGCCTGCGGTGCGGGCGGCCTCGCGGCTACACCGCGTAGCCTCCAGCCGGTCGAGTAGCCCCATCAGTTCATCGACCTTGGCGACAATGCGGTGTTGTTCGGCAAGAGGGGGCAACGGCAACGGTTTCCCAGCGAGGTCGGCATAGCTAATGCTTGGAAAAGTTGTGCCTTTACCAGCCGCAAGGAATTCCTTCCCCACGTGCCACAAGTACAAATTAACATATCGTTGGGCGTCCCATGCCCGAACGAGAGCAACTCCACGACCTATGCATGCATCAAAGGCAGCGATATTCGTTCTCCCTGTTGTCGCCCCGCGCACACAAATGAGCATATCGCCGGTCGTGCACATCTGGTTGGGTTTAGTCGTGTATTTTCTACAAATGGTTAAGCCAAATGCACCTGCTGAGAACTCAACTGGCCCATTTATAAGTGGAACCCCGAGACTTTGTTCGTTGTATGAGCTACCTGGAGGTGAATTGCCCATCACCACAAGCGCGACGTCTCCCAACCGAATCCACTGCCAAGTTTCAGGTACATTGAAAGGCACTTCATCTGATGAGAGACGTGGAAGCGACTTCGGTTTACCAATTTTACGCTGATCTACCAAGCACCTCTTTTTCTTTTTATTGCGTTCTAAAATGCTTATAGGTGGCTCGTCACCCGCATCCTGCGGCACGAGCCGCCCCCGCACCGCAAGCTGAAGCACCAGTTCCCGCAGCCGCTCAATTCCCCCCGGTGCCTCCGCAACCGTGTCAAAGACCTCGATGAACTCCCTCGGCGTCATGCCGTCCGCTCCAATGCCTCGGCCAACGCCAACTTCAACTGCTCCCGCACTTCTGCCGCTGCCGCTCGTTCCTTCTCATATAACGCCAGCAGTTCATCCGGGTCGCCGTGGCCGCCCGTAGCCGCGTTGGGGTTGGCGATGTCGAGGTTGAAGCCGTGCTCGCGGATTTCGTCAATGCCGACCTTATAGGCGAACTCGTTTTCAACCCGGTTGTCCCACCATGCCTTCTCCGGCGCGAACTCCTCAATCCGCATCGGCTTGGTCTTGGAGTAGGACTTGTAGCCTTCTGGGTAGGGATGCTCGTAGTACCAGACCTCAGTGGTGGGCCGCCCCTTCTCGAAAAACAGCACATTGGTCTTGATCGAGGTGTAGGGCGCGAATACGCCGTTGGGCAGGCGCACGATGGTGTGCAGCTCGCACTCGCTGAGCAGGCGCTCTTTCAGGCGCGTTTTCACTCCCTCGCCGAACAGGGTGCCGTCCGGTAGCACTACGGCGGCCCGGCCACCGGGCTTGAGTAGCTCGACGATCAGCAATAGGAATAGGTCCGCGGTCTCGCGGGTGCGGAACTCGCGCGGGAAATTGTGCTCGATGCCGTCCTCCTCCATGCCGCCGAAGGGGGGATTGGTGAGCACCACGTCGACCCGGTCGCGCATACTGATGTCGCGCAGGGGCCGGGCGAGGGTGTTGTCGTGCCGGATGCCGGTCGGCACGTCAATGCCATGCACGATCATGTTGGTGGTGCAGAGCAGGTGTGGCAGGGGCTTCTTCTCTACACCCTGGACGCTGGCCTGCAGCCGCGCCTCTTGTTCCGGAGTCTTCACCTCCTGCCGGCGAATGTGCTCAATGGCGCAGGCCAAAAAGCCGCCGGTGCCGCAGGCCGGATCCAGGACCGATTCCCCGAGGCGGGGGTTGAGCATGTCAACCGCAAATTGGGTAACGGCCCGCGGCGTGTAGTATTCGCCGGCGTTCCCGGCACCCTGGAGGTCTTTGAGAAGCTGCTCGTAGATGTTGCCGAACAAGTGCCGGTTGGTGGCATCGTTGAAGTCAATGTCGGCCTCGATCTTGTTGACCACCTGCCGTAGCAGGATGCCGGACTTCATGTACTGGTAGGCGTCCTCAAAGACGCCGCGCACCAAGCGGCGGCGGCTCATCCGCACATCCTCTTCTGCACCCGGTGGGTCGACCTCCATGCCCTTGAGCGCGGGGAACAGAACGCCGTTGACAAAGGTGAGCAGTCTATCGCCGGTGGCCCCTTCCCGCTCCGCGGCCCAGGCACTCCAGCGCAAGTCCGCAGCGGTGCGGATTTCACCGTCTTCCAAATAGGTTACGTCGGTCAGAGGAGAGGCGAAGCCATCTTCGAGTAGTTCCAGCTCCTGCTCGCGGTCGTTCCATATCTTGAGAAACAGCAGCCAGACGAGTTGACCAATGCGCTGGGCGTCGCCGTCGACGCCCACGTCCTTGCGCATGATGTCCTGGATGGACTTGATGGTGTTAGATAGGGACACGGCTTAGGATCATCCTTTCACTGGCGCTTTACGCACCTATCTAATCGCTCCACCCGTCTAAACAGCTACCTGTTCTATTCTGCCCAAACTGATCCCGGCTGTTGCCGGGCGGCGTTCCTGTCCTTCTCTCAAATGCCTTATGGATCCATCGGCGAATGCTATCCGTCGCCTGCTGGCTTGGCCAATCATAGATACAGGCGTAGCGATTATCTCCCTTGCAGTTATCCGCCAGTCTCGGCGGTATCAGGTGCGGATGGTACTTTCCTGTCCCAAAATCTGGATGCTTGGGGAGAATGATGCCCAGCAGACCGCATCTGGAGTTCTTTTTGGTATCCCTCAGACTGGAACCGATCTCCCAATCCACATGCTTCCGTTGCCACGTGCAAGGGCCTATCAGCACGACATTCACGGTTGCGTCAGCAATGAAGTCGTCGCGGATTTTCTGGCGAGTGGTCTCTGTTTTGATATTGAGGTCTATGTCTCCGTCTTCGACCGATTTGTCCACAATATCGTCTCCCATCATGCGGACAAATTCGTTTTTGTACTCTTGATCTTTATAGTGGTGATAACTGATGAACACCTTATGCCTGTCAGTTTGACTCATCGCCATTCTCCTTTAGTAGATTGAGGCGGTGTAGTCCCCGCAGGACCAGCACGATTGCTTGGTCAATGTGAGGTGTACGGGCAAGGGTAGCGTTTTCTTCTTCCGAAAGCCTATTGTTCAAGTTGGAAGACGAGAACTCCTCGAATTTCTGGCGGCCTAGCCAATCCGGGTAGGAGCTAGCCCGACGCTCGACCAATCCGAGTGTCTCTGCAATATCCCGCGTACAGCCGCCGAAGCCTCCCAACAGGAACAGAGGCTGACCTTCCTTGAGCGACAGCAGCGCTTCTTCCGCAATACCGGGCATATCGCCCTTATAGTCGGTAACGCGACCACCTAACACGACTCTCGCTTGCGTCGCCCTGCGCATGACGCGCCGCATAGCGGTCAACCCAGCGGCCCATTCCTCGTCGGTTGGCTGATGTAGCACACGCTTGCTCCACGCTGACGGCTCCAAACGTCTGCCATCCTGTGTTAGGCAGACTAGCTCCCCAGTGCCAGCAAGGCTGTGGGAGATTTCCTCAAGTTCGTCTGCCTCCTTACTTACATGGACCGGCCATGCAAGGTAATTGGTCACGCCAATGCGGACTTCGCTCGTCTCGCTCTGGTAACGACTTACCAGCTCAAACAACAGGTCTGTAAATCCGTCCTGCCGGAGATCGCCACCGTAAGCAAGGCGGGCACCGGACGCGAGCAAATGCAGCGCGAGCCTATCCATGGCGTCGCGCAGATGCGCATTGCTTAGTCCCAATACCGACAGATCTGGGCTTTCCGATATCGAGATCGCCACCGTGCGGCCAGCAATTGTTGGCATATAGGCCATCGTTATACCTCCGTAAGCCACTGGGTCAGATTTCGCAACCGCACATGCGGCGCAATTTTTTCAAACAACTGTTCTTCCTCAGCCCCCAACGGAGGGTCAGGATATACGATCATGGGATCTGCTACATCCGTGCGGGCCGGCAGGTTCGCAAGCGAGATTAACTCTGGATGCCTCGGCATGAACGAGACCTCCGAGCCGGCGTCTCCTGTGAGTGCAATGCGGCAACGCCACAGAAAGTCCTTGAACACCTCGTCGAGCAAATGGCCTATGACCTCTTCAATCCGATCTGTCTTATTCGGATCCATACGCACGATGGGCACATTGCCCATGTACGGAAAGCCCCGCTCGTCAACGTCTCTCATAGAGTTGACCACAATCATCGGGACATTCCAGCGTTTTGCTTCAATGATCTCTCGCCGACACCATTCGCGGGACGAGTAGGAGTCGGTATGTACGGCCACGAGCGCGCTCCGTTTGACCGCCAGGTTCAAGACATCTGAAAAGCGTGTCCCCGAGGGAATGTCATGTACATCGAAAAAACTCGACAGTCCGCTGCTTTGATGCAACCAATCTCGAATCTCCTGAGCAATGCGCACTCCATCGCCATTGTGTTTTGAATGGCTGAGGAAAATCTGCACTTTCTCCAAATAATGTTCAAGGGCCCTGTCGTCCTCTCCCGGATGTCTGAGATGTTCGATATAATGCCTGAGCATCCGGCTGAACGCATAAGAAAGTTCCCTGACGAGGCGTTGTCCTCTCTCTGTATCGTTTCCTTCCCAGCGATCCCAGTGCAGTGCCTGAACATCGAGCCCAACATCAAAGCCCGCCTCTTCCAGCACCACCGGGAACACCCGCGAGCCAAGCCCTTTGGCATTCGCGTCCTTGATCAAGTCGTCAACGTATCCCCGCCACGCAGAGTCTCCTGCAAGCGCGGACTCCACCAGCACGACGATCGCCGTCGTCGCCGCCTCACTCAAGTCGATATCCAGAGGCGTCGCCGCGTCCGGAGCAAGGCTACTGCGGAAAACGACGCTCAGCCCCACATCCCCCAAGACGTTTTTGTATCGCCCGCTGCGGAAGTGCCCGCGAATCAACTCGGCAATATCCGATCCCTTGGAGTAGTTTGGATGCCAGACTATATAGACAGCCAAGATTGTATGGGTCGAGTCAGCCACTATTTCGGACCAATCGCGGGCTTGTCTGGGTTTTTCCCTTGGATGAGCGCCAATTCTCTTTCCTCATCCCAATCCGTTTCCAGAGGAGAAATAATGTCGTCGAGGATGCGAATTTTGCCCCGATCCCTGCCAAACATGCTCGATGCCTCCTTGCGATAGGGCACGAGGCGCGACACTGGGCGGCCGTTCTTGGTAATGACAATCTCGACGCCGCTGTCGGCGACCTCGTCCATTAGCTTGAGGCATTTGGC
The DNA here is from genome assembly GCA_965219385.1 of Candidatus Latescibacterota bacterium. Lineage (GTDB taxonomy): Bacteria > Latescibacterota > UBA2968 > UBA8231 > UBA8231 > CBDCNM01. The sequence continues at coordinate 2,677,582 of CBDCNM010000002.1, forward strand.
CTTGAACTCAGATGCCTTGATCGTCCGAACATCGGTCAGGTTGTCGTCGTGTGTATCCATAGCACTGTCCCCGTAAGTTGGTCGGAATGTGTGCTGATTATCACAATTAAAATTAAGATGTGTTATTGCGCATTGATTGCAAGTGTCTCGCGTACTATGCGGCGGTATCGTAGAGGGCCTCTGCAAGCTCCTGCACCGCGGCGACGTACTCGCCTTTACCGCCGAAGTGCCGAACCAACTCCAACGGCGTACCGAGGTCGGACAGCGGCTGTACGCGCAGGACGCCGAGGTCTTCGACCGCGGCCAGCCCCTCGTCCGCGTACTTATCGAGCAGGGCGTCGAGCACGGCGCGGGCCTGGGCGCCGTAGCGGGTAAATACGTCCCGCTTCTTCATGCTCTCGGCGCGCTCGCGCCGGGTGAGCGGGGGCTGGCCATAGACCACGTGGCAGATCAGGTCAAAGGCGTCCATGTCCCGGCCGACCTGTTCGCGCAACGCTTCAAAGAACACGCCCTGCTCGCGCAGCTCGTCGATCACCGCCGCCTTCCGGTCGGCCGCGGACCAGCGCCGCAGGAAGTCGTCCAAGGTGGCGTACTCCGCCTGGACCGTCTTCCGGGTGTAGTCGGCGAGCGACTCGGTGATGAGCCTGCCGTCCTGGTCCAGGTACTGGACGCGCTCGGCGAAGACCTTCACTTCGACGCCGCTGACCACGTATCGCATCGCGCCCTTTGTCGGTGGATCATCCGTGTCTCTGCCATCGTCTCCGTGATCCTCGCCGACATCGGACGTAACGGAATCGCCACTGCTAGGCTCATAGACAAAAATCGGCTTCCCGTCGAAGTCCGGGTCGGCAAACAGTTCGGTCGCCCTCTTGAAGTCCATGATGCTGAACCAGAGCTTGCCCGCGTCCTCGTGAATGCGGGAGCCGCGGCCGACGATCTGCTTGAACTCGATCATCGACTCAATGCGCTGGTCGAGCACAATGAGTTTGCAAGTCCTCACATCTACTCCGGTCGTCAACAGCTTCGAGGTAGTGGCGATGACCGGGTAGCGCCGCTCGGGGTGGATGAAATCGTCGAGCGCGAGCCGGCCCTCGTCGCTGTCGCCGGTGATGCGGACCACAAACTTCGAGACATTACCGGCCTCCTCCGGCAGGCACTTGGCGACCTCGTTGACCAGCGCCGAGCGCATCCGCTCGGCATGGTCGATGTTCTGGCAGAAGACGATGGTCTTGCCGTAGGGGTCGGTTTCCGCGAGGTATTCGACGACCTTCTCGGCGACGCGCCGGGTGCGCTCGCTCAGGACCAGCACCCGGTCCATGTCGCGCTGGTTGTAGATGCGGTCTTCGATCTCCTGGCCGAGATCATCGGTCATGCCCGCCGGGGGCCGCCAGCCCTGCAAATCCTTGTCGAGATCGATGCGCACGACCTTGAACGGCGCCAGGAAGCCGTCGTCAATGCCCTGCTTGAGACTGTAGGTGTAGACAGGATCGCCAAAGTAACTGAGCGTACTGATCTCAGTGGTCTCCTTCGGCGTGGCGGTCAGGCCGAGTTGGATGGCCGGCTCGAAGTAATCGAGGATCTCCCGCCAGGCGCTGGCCTCGCGGGCGCTGCCCCGGTGGCATTCGTCGATGACCACCAGGTCGAAGAACTCCCGGCTGAACTGCCGGTAGACGTTCTTCTCCTCCTCGCTGCCGCTGACGGCCTGGTAGAGCGCGATGTAAACCTCATAGCTCGGGTCCATGTCGCGGTTGCGCACCTTGGTCATCACCGGGCCGAAAGGCTTGAAGTCGTTGGTGACGGTCTGGTCGGCGAGAATATTCCGGTCCACGAGGAACAGCACTCGCTTGACCTTCTCGGCTTTCCACAGCCGCCATATAATCTGGAAGACGGTGAAGGTCTTGCCGGTGCCGGTGGCCATGACCAGCAGCACCCGGCGCTGTCCCCGCGCAATGGCTTCGACCGCCCGCTGGATGGCGACGCGCTGGTAGTACCGGGGCTCCTTGCCGGCCGGGTCTTCGTAGTAGGGCTGGCGGGCGAACTTGTCGGATTCTTCGTCGAGCCCCCTCCAGGCCCGGTATTGCTGCCACAGCTCGTGCGGGGACGGGAACTCGTCCAGGCTAATCTGCTTTTCTAGCGGGGACGACCGGCCGGTGCGGTCGTGGAACAGAAAAGCGTCGCCATTCGACGAAAACACGAACGGCACATCGAGGGCTTCAGCATAGCCGAGTGCCTGCTGCATGCCGCCGCCGACCGGGTGGTGGTTGTCCTTGGCCTCGACCACGGCCAGCGGAAGGTTCGACTGGTAGAATAATAAATAGTCAGCGCGCCTCTTCTTGCCACGCGAGACCAGCTTGCCCCGGACGATGACGCGACCACTTGTAAAACCGTACTCGCGACGGACTTGAGTGCGCTGGTCCCACCCGGCCCCAGTGATCGCCGGGGTGATGAAGCCATCGCATATCTCCGCTTCGTTCAGGGCCTTCTTGTCCATCGCTGGTCTCCGCCAACTCAATGCCGTCGCAATCGCCCGTGGTCTGCAATAGGTACAGGAAGTATAAAGGGCGTTTTCTGCATGGTCAAACAGTCCGGCCACAGGTCGTGTTTGCATCGGACCTGCAATGTAGTCTTCAAATCCCCAATTTCAACCCCAGGCGAATCTGCCGCGGCTCGTCGTAGATATCCCCGCCTTCGGTGGACCAGTAGTGCTGCCGGTTCTCCAGGTTGATGGCCTGGTAGAGCTGGCGGTAGACCTCGCCGCCATTGGCCTCGACCACCCGGCCGCTCAACTCCTGGTCGCTCAGGAAGCCGTCGTCCTCGGGACGACCGGTGCGGCCGTACACATTGATCGCGTTCTTGTGGTTGAACAGGTTCTGAATGTAGACATAAGCCCGGGCCTGGGCCCCAAAGAGAATGAAACCCTTACCCAGGCGCAAATCGGCCTGGAAGGTCCAGGGCGTGGTGGACGCGTTGATGGGTTCCAGGGGCTGGCGGGCGCGCGGATCGTCGCTGGAGAGGATGCCGCCCAGCTCCGGACCGCGCTGGCCGATGGAGCCGGTCACCAGGGTGAAGTTGTGGCCGCTGGTGAAACGCAGCAGCAGATTGGCTCCCAGGCGCTCGAGCAGGGGGCCGCCGTCGCCGTCGCCGAAGCGGTAGTCCAGGTAGAGGCTGCCGCGGTGGGTCTGGTTGAAGTCCAGGGGCGAAACGATGGTGGGCAGGTTGGTGTTGTTCTCGATCCCGGCGATGCCGGAGTTGACCGTAGAGCCGGTGCCGCGCGCGTCGGCGAGGGTGTAGTTGAGTTCGGTGCGGAGGCGGTGGGTGCGCCGCACCTTGACGGCGATCTCTACCCCCTTGGTGGTGGCAAAATCCCCGTTGGCCAGGAAGTTGTAGGCCCCGGCGTCGACGGCCTCCTGGGATATTTCCTGCCGCTGCGCCTGGAGCTGACCCTGGACATCTCGGTAGAAGCCGGTCAGATCCACCGAGGCCGAGCCGGTGAATTGGTGGTCGAAGCCGATCTCGTACTGGGTGGTGCGCACCGGTTCTACGTCGAAGGCGGTGGGAAAGGGGATGAAGTTGCCCCCGGCCAGCTCCAGGGAGAGGGCCGCTCCGCCGGTGTACATATCGCCGAGACGCGGCATCTGGGAAAAGCGGCCGTACTGGACGTGGAACACGGTGCGTTCGGAGACCGGGAAGGAAAACCCCAGGCGCGGGCTCAACTCGTGGAAGGTGCGGGTCTGGCGCATGGACGCCGGGTCGATGGTGGTCGAATCAGGGAGCCGCACTGGCGCGGCCGGGTCCTTGAAGCGGAAGCTGTCCACGTCGAAGTAGTCCCAGCGCAAACCGGCGTTGAGCACCAGGTCCTGGTACTCGACCTTGTCCTGGATGTAGGCCGAGCCCAGGACCGGGTGGCGCGGCGCTTCCAGACCCCGGCCTTCGCGGTGGCGGCCGAACTCGTCGAAGCCGTAGAAGTTGGCCTGGCTGTTCTGGCGGATCAAGCTCTTCAGGTCCCGGGTATCACCCTCGCCGGGGGGCGCGTTGGCAGCCGCCTGGATCAAATCGTCCAGGACCTGGTCCTCGCCGATTTCCCCATTATTGTAGTACTGCTGATAGACCGCCTCCAGGTTGGGGTAGGTACTGCCGATGGCGGCGCGGATGGAGTTCATCAGGATGAGGAAGCGCCGGGAGGTCCAGCGCTGCAGGTCAAAGCCGATTTCGATCTGGTGCGAACCGGCCTGTTTGGTGAGGCTGGCGGCCAGGCCGACGTAGTGGTCCTCCTCTTTGGAGTAGAGGTTGGCGCGCTCGCTGCCGTTGACAAAGGAGGTGGGGGTGCCGGGGCGGTTGAAGGGGAAGCCGTTCAGGTCGTAGGGCCGGGGAGGGGCGCCCCGGCTCGGATAGGAGGTGAACTCAGTGCCGGCGCGGGCCGCGGCCACACTGTCGTTGTAGACCATGAAATGTTCTTTGAAGATCGGGTCGAAAAACGAGCGCTCTTGGTTGTAGAGGCTTAAGCTCACCTCGTAGAACATGGATGGGTCGAGAAGGTGGGTGGCGCGGGCGTGCAACAGGGCCGAGGTGCGCTGGGCCTCGGGCAACCGTCCCAGGTTGAGCATGTTGCGCACGGGCGCGGGGTTGAGATCCAGGGCGTCAATGGAGTAGAGCCCGGCCAGGCGCACTTGAAAGGTGTTGTAGGCGAAGAGCAGGGTGGTGTTGAGGTCCAGGGCGTCTCTGCCGGTGTGGTCGATATTGCCGGGCCGCATCTTCAGGACCGCAATCGAGTCCGGGGTGTCCAGAGCGGCCCAGTGGATCCGGCCGCCGCGGTCTCCAGAGTCCACCAGGTCGGTAAACTCGAAGCCTTCCCAGAACGCGGGTCTGGAGTCGCGAAAGCGGTGCTGAAGGGCGGCGAAGGCGCGGATCTTCTGGTTGTGGGTGAGCGGCCCGCCCAGGGTCAGGACCTGGTTGCCGCTGCCGTAGGAGTAGGTGCCCAGGCGCTTTTCGTACCTGGAAGTGAAGCGGTCGGTTTCGGCCAGGAAGCCTACGCGCCAGGCCTGGCTCCCGGTGCGCAATTGCTGCAGGATGATGCCGCCGTTGGCGCCGCCGTACTCGGCGTTGTAGCCGCCGGCCTGGATCTGGACTTCCTGGATGGCTTCGTCGATCAGGGTCACGGCGCTGGCGCCGGTGACCGGGTTGCGCACGCTGGCCCCCTCGACGAAGTAGCCGACTTCATCGCTGCGCGAACCGCGGATGTGAAAACGGCCCTGGTCCTCCACCACGCCGGCCTGCAGGGCAAAGACATTGTGCACCCCTCTGAAGGGCAGGACCTCCAGGTCCTCTCCGGTCACGATGCGCACGGCATTGGTGGCATTTTTGTCGATGATGGGGCGTTCGGCGCGCACGGTTACTTCCTGGACCTGAAGGTCCCGGGGGACGGGTTTCAACGCCACGCGGGTGGTCAGGTCGGCCGATACCCGCACTTCCTTCAAGGTGTAGGGAGCGTAGCCGATGTAGGTGGCTTTGAGGGTGTAGATGCCGGGGGGGATGTTCAGGATGAAGAAGCGCCCCTGGCCGTCGGTGGTGGCGCCCAGGCCGGTGTCCGGTAGTATTATATTGGCGTTGGAGAGGGGCTCGCCGGTTCTGGCGTCCTGTACGGTGCCGGCGATTTTGCCGGGGGCGGCCTGGGCCGGCGCATTGCCGAGGACGAAAAACGCAGCGCAGATCAGCAGGACGATGGGCAGGGGCGGGTACTTGGAAGGGGCAGGGGCTCCGTTGGCATTGGGTGGGGGCATGAGTACTTTGGGTCGTGTCTCGGTTTGAAATAATAGGAATTATAACTAAAATTAAAATTCTGGAAAGATGGCGAAACCGAAAAAATGGTTGTGTGCCGCGCAGGAAATAGCGTACATTTGGAAGGGAGACGAGCCAGGTTTAGCATCGGAGTGGCTCGGGCTTAGAGGGTGCATTGGCGTGTAGCGCTCTAAGCAATATAGAGAAACTCCGATGCTTTTTCTATGCCTGCCTGTCGGTTTCAAGTAAATAACCATGAGGGCGATTGGGAGCACATAGAGCTGATTATGGGTGAATCACTCGGCAAAACCAGCGACGGTAAGAATATCGAAGGTTTCGCTCTGGAGAACACAAACGGCACTTGCGCCCGCCTCATCAACATGGGCGCCAGCCTGACCGAACTCCACGTCCGGGATCGCGCAGGGGCCCTGGCCGATGTTGTGCTGGGCTACGGGACGATAGCCGCGTACAAAGCCAATGCGTACAGCATCGGGTGTACCATGGGCCGGGTTGCCAACCGCATTGCAGGGGGGCGTTTTTCCCTGGATGGGATCGAGTACCAGCTCGCCCGCAACCACGGCGCTCATCACATTCACGGCGGCGACAAGGGCTTCAACAAGGTGCTCTGGCAGGGAGAAGCGGCCGAAGACCCGGAAGGGCCTGCCGTGCGCTTTACCTACTCGAGTGCGGACGGCGAGGAAGGGTATCCCGGAAATCTGGCAGCCGCGGTGACCTATGTCCTCACCACCGACGATGCCCTGCGCATTGAGTACGAGGCAACCACGGACAAGCCCACGCCGGTGAACCTGACCAACCACACCTACTTCAATTTATCGGGGGCGGGTTCCGGGTCCGTGCTCGACCACGTCCTTTGCCTGGACGGGACTTTCTACACCGTTCCCGACGACACCGGCCTGCCCACCGGCGAGGTCCGCTTTGTAGAGGGTACGCCGCTGGACTTTCGCCGGCCCGTGGCACTCGGTGAGCGGATGGGCCGGCTGGGAAACGGCTACGACCACAACTACGTCCTCGATCACGGCAAGAGCAATATCCCCGAGCCGAGCGCCGAGGTCTCCGATCCTGCCAGTGGTCGCCGCATGCAGCTGCTGACCACGGAGCCGGGCGTCCAACTCTACACCGGCAACTTCCTGGATGGGGTAGCGGGCAAGGGGGGGGCTGTGTACCAAAAGCACCACGGTTTCTGCCTGGAGACCCAGCACTTCCCCGACTCGGTGAACAAACCCCACTTTCCCTCCACCATCCTGCGACCCGGAGAGACCTACCGGCAGATTACCGAGTACCGCTTTTCAGTGGTGCAATGAGGTTTCCGGGAAGCTTCTCAGACAGGAAGGCCGTTTGGTGACCCTGCCGGCGGGGGAGAGCTCAATACTTTTATCAATGGAGCATTAAACACATGAAAATAACCGAAATCAAAACCGCCGAAGTACGGGTCGCGGACCACTACCTCTACCACTACGTGCGGGTTTACACCGACGAAGGGGTGTACGGCACCGGGGAGGCCAGCCACGTGGACGGCGGCTGGCGCGGCTCCACCCGGAGCATGGCCCAGCAACTCGCCGGCAAAGACCCGCGCGACGTCGACGCCTGCTTTGAAGGCATTCGCCGCCAGTACATCTTTCGCGGCGGCATGTCGGGCCTGGCGATTTCGGCCCTGACCGGTCTGGAGATCGCCCTGTGGGACCTGGCCGGCAAGGCCCAGGGGGTGTCGGTCTACCGTTTGCTCGGCGGCAAGTTCCGCGACCGGGTGCGGCTCTACGTGGACAGCGCCCATTCCGACTACCAGCAGCGCGCCGAGGAGGTGCGCGCCAGGGGGTTCACTGCCATCAAGTTCGATCTGGACGACGCCAGCAACCCTCACAAGCTCGACCCCTGGAACTGGTCGGTGAGCCCCGGCGAACTGGGGTTGATGGTCGAGCAGGCGCACCAGATCCGCGAGGCGGTCGGTCCCCACATGGACTTGGCCATCGACCTGCACGGGCGCTACGACGCCACCGCCGGCATGAAGGTGGCCCAGGCCGTGGAGGGGCTCGACCTGATGTGGCTGGAAGAGCCGGTGCCGCCGGAAAACATCGACGCCCTCGGCCGCATCACCCAGTCCACCCGCACCCCGATCTGCGCCGGCGAGAACGCCTATCTGCGCTACGGCTTTCGCGACATGATCGAAAAGCAGGCGGTGGATATCATCATGCCCGATATCTCCAAGTGCGGCGGCCTTTCCGAGTGCCGCAAAATAGCCAATATGGCCGAGACCTACTACATCCCCTTTGCGCCGCACAACAACTCCAGCGCCCTCAGCACGGTGGGCGACGCCCACGTCTGCGCCAGCGTGCCCAATTTCCTGGCCCTGGAGTTCCACCGCTACGACGATCCCACCTGGAACGAGGTGGTGATCTCCGACGAGCAGGTCATTCAGCAGGGGCACGTGGTGCTGGGGGAAAAGCCGGGGTTGGGAGTGGAGCTCAACGAGGATTATTTACAGAGCCAGCTCGAAGATGGGGAACCGCTCTGGCAGTAAACGGACATAGCGGGCGGAAGGTGAGAAGCCTTGTGAAGATTGTCAACCCTGAAAAGAGGAGAGTGTCATGGCCAAAACGGCTGTTATTTCAGGGGTCGGCTCTGGTTTAGGCGCCGCGCTGGTGCGGAAGTTTTCCAGCGAAGGATACCAAGTAGGGTTGCTGGCCCGGTCCCCTGATTATATCCAGGGACTGGTCGAAGAACTGCTGCAAGGAGGCGCGAAGGCCCTGGCCGTACCCACGGATATCACCGACTCCCAGCAGGTGACCCGGAGCTTTGCCCGGGTACGCGAGGAACTGGGCCCGGTCGATGTCCTGATCAACCACGCCGGCAACGCCGCCTGGAAAGGCTTCCACGAACTGACCCCGGATGAGTTTGAACAATCCTGGCGCGTGTGTGCCTACGGCTCCTTTCTGTGCGCCAGGGAAGCGGCCGGCCATATGCTGTCCGCGGGCAGCGGCGCCATCCTTTTCACCGGAGCCACCTCGGCCATTCGGGGCCGGGCCGGTGCCCTGGCCTTCAGCAGCGCCAAGTTTGCGGTGCGCGGTCTGGCCTGGGCTCTGGCCCGCGAGCTATGGCCCGAGGGCATTCACGTGGCCCACGTCATCATAGACGGGGTGCTGGATACCCCCATGGTGCGCGAGGGAAGGTACGTCGAGGAGGACGAACCTCTCCTAAATATCGACGCCGTGGCCGCCGCCTATTGGAGTCTGGTGCAGCAGGACAAAGGCGCCTGGGGTTTCGAGATCGATTTGCGGCCCCACGATGAGGGGTTCTTCGAGTGAAGGCTGTTATGAGGTGAAGTTCACGCTGAAAAGCCTTGCGCTACGCATGCGGATGTGAAGGACCAGCGCCGCCCCCTCCGGTGTCCTCGGATCGGTTTCGCCGCCCCAGAGGACGGGCCGCTCCATCTCGTCCCCCGTCAGCGGATCGCAATCCGCTGACGAGCGCCCCTCCACGCCCTCGATACCGACGCGAATCTCACCCGCTGCCGGGGCGCAATAATTGAGGCGAATTCGGCCCCCTGCCGGTACTATGGTCTGCGTCCAGAATTCCCCCTCGTCGTCGGCCACTACGGCGCAGATGCGCTCCTTCGGCCAGGAGGCCCAGCCCATGTTCCAGGCGTCCCACACACCCTGCCAGCGCGGATACTTGTGCGGATAGGGTGTCCCCGTGTAGGGCGTGGCCATCCGATCCGGCCCGAAGGGTATCAAGTCCTTGCCACTGCCGAGGAACTCGCTGTCCCAGGTTCCCGGACCGCCCGGCTGGATCACCGGACCGCCCGGCACCTGGTTCCAGACCATGCCGTCGCTGCTGCCGAACAACTGGACGTGGCTGCGCTCCGTGAAGCGGTGGTAAACCATGGGGAACATGAGCTGGTATTCGGGCAATTCCGGATAGCGGGTGTACCCGTTCAGGTAGTAGTCCCAGTCCGGGGGATCGTCCAGGCGCGGCCAGATGAGGGGGGTCACCGGCTCCCAGGCGCGGAAGTCGTCCGTCTGGGCGCGCCCGATCCAGCGTCGGTCGCTCTCGAACATCCGGGTGTACATAACGTATTTGCCCAGTCTTTCGTCCCACAGCACAGTGGTGTCGGTGTCGCTGGGGTGCAGCATGAAGGGCTGGTTCACCGAAGTCCAGTTCTCCCCGTCGGGAGAGACCATGAAGTACATGCCGTAGCGCCGCTCCCACGACAGGCGTCCATCCCGGTGCCGCAACGGGCGTTCCAGGTAGGCGCGCACCATTTCATCGTGTTCCCCTGCGGGGAAGCGGGCGCAGTAGACCAGCTTGTAGCGCTCCTGCGGCGGTGCGGCTAGATCGATGAAGAAGCCGAAGCCGTCGAAGCCGCGCTGGCTGGTCACGGCAACCTGGCATCTGCTCACCTCGCGCCAGGCGAAGCCGTCTTCCGAGGCCGCACCGCAGACGTATATCGAATCGGGCGCGGCGGCGTGTGCGGCCGACCCCGAGCCCAGCTTGGTGTGACCGTTGATCTCGAAGTACCACGATCGGTAGTGCCCACCGTCGTAGATGGTCCGCCCCCATCCCTTCCAGCCTGCCACCGGTCCAGTGGTCGTGGCTGGCTGGGCTTCCAGGCGGATGCCGTGGGGCACCTGGTGGGGGTGGGCATTCAGAGGCACCTGTGGGCCAGGGGGGTTGGCAACGCCGAAATGCTCGCCCTCGTGGGTGCGCCACTCAAGTCTACCGCAGCGGATATCCCGCCAGTCGATGAACAGGATGGTCGAGCGTTTGGAAACAGTCGTTTCTTGCTGGGTGGTGCTGTCCATGGTGTGCTCCTGATGGAAATGGTAAATAGCTGGTTTCCACAAAGTGGTTGCTGTATTTTACCAGCAGGCAATCTTGCAAGACCGGCTCTGCCGCAGGCTTCAATAATTATAGGTGATAATATAGAATGGAAAAGACTTCTTTGCTGGGGGGGCGGGGTGAACCTGCTGGCAAGTCCCCTGCTGGCCGATAAACCCGTCCGCCCTGGGAAGCGGTTGGCCGCTACGAGCATGAGCCCACCCGCGAAAAAAGTTGAGGATCGAGTTTTGACAGTCCGTTTTACGTATCGAAAAGGCAACATTCGCATTTTTGGTGCCGGTTACTGGCGCGAAGGAAGGAAACGTTATGAGCAGCCAAAGAAAATATGAGAAAGCACCTTCTGATATTGCAGAAGCAATTGAACAGGCAGAAGTGATTCTCGATTTTCTGCCGCCACCCGACCAACTTGTTCTAAGGGAGGAGACCGTGCGGGTGACGCTTAACCTCAACAAAAGGAGTGTTGATTTCTTCAAGATAAGAGCTCGAGAGAATGGCGTTCCCTATCAGAGTATGATCCGGAAAGTTCTGGATATTTATGCAGAGCGATTTCTGCGCGAGATGCCATAAATTGATTGGTGGTTGCTTGAAAGTGGCCGCTGAACGCAACGTGCTGCAGGCCGAGGGGTGCGCACGACGACGCAATCGGGAACACCCGCGCCAGGAGCTCGGCCCACGCCACCCGCGCCGGCAGCTTCTCGATCCGCTCCAAGCAGCCTTGCATCACGAACGGAGCCTTTGCTATATTTCCAACAGCAGGCCTTTCACTGACTAAGAGTCCATACGGAAATTCGCTCCGCGGCCCAAGAGTGAGCGAGAAGGGGCGTGGGTCACCACCCCGCCTGCTGCTGCGCCCCTTCGCAGCCGCTCGGAGCCCAGATGGGGGTTTTCGTATGGACTCTAAATCCAGAATGGGTACCATCGATGCGGAGCCGGTGCGATGAGCGGCGCCCCGGGGACCCTCACCGAGCCCGACGTCCGGGTGCCACTCAGGGCACTCGAAGAAACGGGACAAGAGTGATGACACGACTCCAGCTCCTCTGCACCGGCACCCCCGCCCCGCTGACGCACCGCGGCGGCTCCAGCTATCTCATCCAGACGGGTGACGAGACCCTGGTCTTCGACTGCGGCCCGGCGTCGGTGCGGCGCATGTTCGAAGCCGGCCTGGCTCTGACCTCGATTGACCACCTGTTCCTCACCCACCTGCACTACGACCATTGCGTCGACTTCGCCTACCTGGTGCTGACGCGCTGGGACCAGGGCGTCGGCCAGGTCCCGGAGCTGCGGGTGTACGGCCCGGCACCGACGGCGCACATGTCGCACCAGTTGTTCTCCGCCGACGGCGCCTTTGGCCCGGACCTAGCGGCCCGTACCCTGCACCCGGGCAGCCACTTCGTGTACCAGGCGCGCGGCGGCGCGATGCCACGGAAGAGGCCCAACCCGCAGGTGCGCGAGGTCGGGCACGGAGACCGGATCGAGACCGACGGCTGGCAGGTCGACGTGGCCGAGGTGGTGCACGTGCAGCCCCAGCTCACCTGTCTGGCCTACCGTCTGACCACACCCGACGGCATCATCGTGTTCGGCGGCGACACGGCGCCGGTGGACCGGCTCACGGAGCTGGCGAGGGGCGCGGAGGTGCTGCTGCACATGTGCCACTTCATCAACGGCGCGGTCGACGACGAACGCCTGACGAACTGCTGCTCCGGCCACCTCGATGCAGCGGCGACGGCGCGGGACGCCGGCGTCGAGACGCTGGTCCTCGTTCATCTGACGGAGCAACTGGAGACGCCCGGCGTGCGGGAGCGGGTGCTGCACGAGGTGGGAGCGGTGTTCGACGGTCAGGTGATCCTCGGCGAGGACCTGCTCGAGGTGCCGATGGGTACCATCAATACGGAGCCGGTGCGATGAGCGGTGCCCTGGGGATCCTCACTGAGCCCGACGTCCGGGTGCCGATGCGCGACGGCGTGCGGATGGAGGCGCACGTTTTCGGCCCGACGCGGACGGCCGCTTCCCCGGGATCCTGCTGCGCACGCCGTACGGCCGCCCGAAGTCCGGGTTCGAGCGTTACGTGCGCGCCGGGTACGCCGTGGTCACGATGGACTCGCGCAGCCGCTACGGCTCCGAGAGCGACTGGGTGCCGTTCACCGTGGAGTGGCTGGCGGCGCAGCCCTGGTGCGACGGCAGGGTCGGCACCCTCGGAGCCTCGTACAACGCCTGGATGCAGTGGCAGCTGGGATAGACAACGGCGTCGACCACGAGCCGGCGGTGCGCTACTTCGCGATGGCGGGGCGGGAGGGACGCTGGCGCTCGGCCGACACCTGGCCGCCGGCGGAGGCGACGCCCTGGGAGTACCTGTTGATAGGTTTTTGCAGGACCACACCCTGGCAGGTAGATCCGCCTCCCTCGAAAACCGGCCTTCAACCCCCAAACCGGCACCTGCCGGTCGGATTCGACACAGGGCGCCTTGTTCATGTGCGGTTCGTCCCTTGACACTCATCAATGATTTGCTATTATTGCATTGTATGATAAAATATCATTGGAGGAGCGTATGAAGCAGATCACCACAACGATTACCCAGCGGGGTCAGGTAACCATCCCCGCCGAGGTGCGGCGAATGTTGGGCGTTAAGCCCAGGGATAAAGTCGCCTTCACCATCGAAGACGGTGAAGTGCGCCTAGCGCCGGTTTCCTTCAGCCTGGAGTCGGTCTACGGATCCGTGAAGCCATCTAGGAAGCCCGAGGACTACGAAAAAGTTTCCCGGACCGCCAAGGAAGCCAAGGCTGAGAAGACCTCGCGGGCGTTGAACAAGGCATAGGCATGAGATTCTTGGATACAAACGTCATCCTCCGGTACTTGACCAGGGATGACGAGGCCAAGGCCGAGGCCTGCTACCGGCTCTTCCAGCGGGCAAAGCGAGGAGAGGAGGAGCTGCTTACTTGTGAAGCCATCGTCACGGAGGTGGTCTACGTGCTCTCTTCCTCTCGTGCTCCCTATCGGCTGAGCCACGAGGAGATCAGAGCCCGGCTTCTGCCGATACTGACCCTCCGAGGTCTCAAGCTGCCACAGAAGCGCGTCTACCTACGTGCCCTGGATCTCTACGCCTCCTCTCCTTTTCTCGACTTCGAGGACGCGCTGACCGTGGCGCACATGGAGCAACGGGGCATAGCGGGGATCGTGAGCTACGACAAGGACTTCGACCGGGTCACGGGACTCCAAAGGATCGAGCCGTGATCGGTGCGTTCTTCAAAGGATTGGAGCGATTTAAAGCTTTGATTCCTACTTCCCGATGGCCGTCCGCCCCGAACTGGTCGAACAGGACCGCCTCGGCGACGACGCCCCCTGGTACTGCCGCCAGGACGCAGCAAAGAATAGCTGGACGGCCAACGCCCGGCACGGCCGGGCCATGGTCGACGCCGTCGTCGACGCCTGGGTCGCCAAAATCGATCAGGAGCGCTAGACCGTGGCGTTTTCCCGGATGACCTGATCGAAAGCGCCATCGTCCAAAAGGGGGGTATGGGTCGCTCCCGAACACCGCACACCAGAAGTGCTGAGCCATGGCGCGCCATAATTTGCTTGACACACTACCAATGCCTTATCCATACTATTATCTGTCAGACTTGCAGGTCGGCCTGACGGAAACGATCGCGGTGCGGCGCTGATCCCGAGGTTGCCATGAGTGGATCGATATTTTGCACCGAATTGACCAGACGGCAACCAAAGCTGCGGATTGCGACGTTCGCGGAACGGCACATGAAATCGAATTTTCCGAGACAATTCTTGTCACTGGCGGTGCGATTCCCGCGGCCGCGTTACACCTTCGGTGATAGTCACGGGAGGTTGAGGGCGTTGGACGTGACGCCAATTTACTCTAGGAGGAAGAAATGGCAAACAGAATTATCGTTGCCCTGATCGCTCTTGTGGCCATTGTGCAGGGCTTGGCAGCCGACTTAGTCCCGTGGGGCATTCTGCCGCTCGCGCTGGTGGTTCTGGGCCTGGTGTACGCTGCGATAGCGATCAATGCCGAGGACGCGACAGCCTACCTGGTTGTCACCCTTGCGGTCGGCGCTGCCTCAAGTGCGGACGTGCTGACCAATATCCATGCGATTGGCGGTCACCTGGACGCCATCGTCGATCAAGCCAGCACCGCTCTGTATGCCGGCGCCATAACCGTACTCGTCGAGAGGACGTTCAACCGTCTAAAGGGTAAAACGACAGGCGGATGAGCGGCTGCAACCGCAGATCCGCCTGGATACCCGACAGGAACCCCACGGCGCGTTGCACCTGCGCCAGCAGGTGCGACGCGCCACGCATCAGGCACGACCGACGCTCAAAAACACCGCGCCGACAGGGTAAAGAAGGGCCGCCGAGCGGCAGAGCTTTATCCGCTTTTTGTTCCTTTCAACGTTACCCTCTCGTTCGTCTGTGTCCTGTTTGTGCAGAGCAGCCTCTCCCAGGACTATACCCGATGGCGCACGGCTCGCGGTAGCCAGTAGCATCGGCATTTGGCTCCCGCCGGGCGCGCGCTATCCGTCTGTTCCCATCATGCCAACGTCAGGTTTCACCGGCCCGGCGCTTGCGCCGGGTCCGCGTGCAAGCTCGGCAGCATAACATCTCTCCTTCTTATTGAAGAGGCTGTATGGACAGCTTCGTGGTCTGCGGTGATCGAGAGCCCGAATTCCGAAGGCACCCTATATTAATGAGATCAGTATGCTGCCTACTGTTGACAAGGACAGGGCAATGCTTATATTAGCAGTATGGATTCTACTGCTCAAACAAATTGCGAATGGGTGCAGTTGTCGGAGCTCGTCCACGTCCAACCCGGCTACCTGAGCCGCGACCGTGTTCGCCACGCTCGCGATGGGACCCACCATCTGCTCCAGGGCAAAGATGTCTCCGAGGCCGACGGTATGCGCCTGGAAACAGCTATCCAGTTTCACCCCGAGCGCAGCCCTGAGCTCTACCAGGTCTCACGCGGAGACGTCCTCGTCACCGCCAGAGGTCAGGACCACCGGGCCTACTATGTCGACCAGGACCTTTCAGACGTTCTCGCAGCGGCCACCTTCTACATCCTGCGCCCGGACATCAGCCGCATTCTGCCGGGCTACCTCGCGTGGTGGCTGAACCTGCCGCGAGTTCAGGCCGCAATCGATAAGGCGTCGGGTGGCACGTACATCAGTTACATCAGGCGACAGGCGCTCGAGAACCTGCTCGTTTCGCTCCCTGGCCTCGAGGTGCAGCACCGAATCGAGCGCGTCGTCTTCCTCTGGCGCGAGCGAAACGCCCTGCAAGCGCGAATCGACCAGAAGCGCGGGCAGTACATCCAGACGGTGTGCCAACGCGCCGTCCAGCGAACGACGGAGAAGGGGTAGGACTCATGGCGACGGGCATCTCCCAGCAGGAGATCAACGAAATACTCTGGCAGGCGTGCGACACCTTTCGCGGGACGCTCGATCCCACCCAGTACAAGGACTACATCCTGGTGATGTTGTTCATCAAGTACCTGTCCGACCTCTATAAGGACAAGCAGGAGCAGTACCGCGAGCGCTACCAGGGAGACGAGCGGCGCGTCGAGCGCGCCCTCGGCCGGGAGCGCTTCATCATGCCGGTGGTCCAGCTGAAGGACCAGGACGGCAATGTCGAGGAATCCTTCCCGGCCAGCTTCGCCAGCCTCTACGAGCGGCGCGCCCGCTCCAACATCGGCGAGCTGATCAATATCACCCTGGAAAAGATCGAGGACGCCAACAAGACCAAACTGGAAAACGTCTTCCGCAACATCGACTTCAACTCCGAGCCCAATCTCGGTCAGACCAGGGATCGCAACCGCCGGCTCAGCCACCTCCTCGAGGATTTCGCCAAGCCCCAGCTCGACCTTCGCCCGAGTGGCATCGGCGACGAGGACATCATCGGCAACGCCTACGAGTACCTGATCAGCCGCTTTGCCGCGGACGCGGGCAAGAAGGGAGGGGAATTCTACACCCCCGGCGAGGTCGCCATGCTCCTGGCCAAGCTGCTAAACGCCCAGCCCGGCGACACCATCTGCGACCCCGCCTGCGGATCGGGCTCGCTGCTGATCCACGTCGCCAAGAACGTAGGTTCGGCCAACTTCGCGCTCTACGGCCAGGAATCGAACGGCAGCACCTGGGCGCTGTGCCGGATGAACATGTTCCTGCACGAGATGGACAACGCCCGTATCGAGTGGTGCAACACCATCACCAGCACCCGCCTAGTCGAGGGCGACCGGCTCATGAAGTTCAACGTCGTCGTCGCCAATCCTCCCTTCAGCCTCGACAAGTGGGGGCAGGACCACGCCGAGAACGACCCCTACAACCGCTTCTGGCGCGGCATCCCCCCCAGGAGCAAGGGGGATTACGCCTTTATCAGCCACATGATCGAGACCGCCCTCGAGGACGAGGGCCGGGTCGGCGTCATCGTCCCCCACGGGGTGCTGTTCCGCGGCGCCGCCGAGGGCAAAATCCGGCAGCGGCTGGTCGAGGACAACATGCTCGAAGCGGTCATCGGGCTACCCGCCAATCTCTTCTTCGGCACCGGAATCCCCTCCGCCATCGCAATCTTCAACAAGGCGAGAACGCCGTGGAGCGAAGCATCCACCGAGCGCGACAAGCACGTCCTCTTCATCGACGCCAGCCGGGAGTTCCAGGACGACAAGAATCAGAACCGGCTCCGCCCGCAGGACATCGATAAGATCACAGAGGCGTTCGGCGCCTTCCAGGCGATGGATAAGTACGCCTATGCGGCCACGTTCGAGGAGATCGCGGCGAACGAATTCAACCTCAACATCCCCCGCTACGTGGATACCTTCGAGCCGGAGCCGGAAGTGGATATCCAGGCCGTCCGGCAGGAGATCGCGGACCTTGAGACCGAGCTTGCCGAAGTTGAAGCCGAGTTGGAGGGGTATCTGAAGGAGTTGGATTTGTGAGGGTGGCCTCTGTCGATCATCTGCTCACGCTCACCGCAAGCGGCGTCGCGTGACAAGTATCATTAATGGGGCTAAGATAGACCCATGAAGGTCCGAGAAATCATCCGGATAATCGAGGAGGATGGATGGTACTTTGTCAGGACGCGAGGTAGTCATCGGCAGTACAAGCATCCGCGGAAGAAAGGTCTGGTGACAGTACCTGGAAAGCCCAACGATGAAATAGCCGCTGGCACCCAGAACAGTATCCTAAAGCAGTCGCAGCTTTCCAAAGGAGGAAGAACATGAACAGGTATCTTATTGTCATCGAAGTGACGGGAACCGGATTCTCGGCATATTCTCCCGATCTTCCCGGATGTGTATCCACCGGCGCCACGCGGGAAGAAGTGGAAGCGAATATGAAGGAGGCAATCGAATTTCACCTCGATGGAATGAAAGAAGAGAGTTACCCGATTCCGGAACCAACTGCGAAATCAGCCTATCTTGAGGTAGCACCATAAGTTTAAATGCGTGAGACTCATGAGGCGTAACTGTCCTATTACCGGAGACCTAGCAGAGATCACCGAGACCGCGGATCGGATTATCATCGAGCACCCGAAGCTCGGACGGTACATGCTCGACACCAATGCACTCTCTACGCTCGAGATCAACGCCGAGGCAAGAACGCGAATGGTCTGCTGGATCGCCGAATCCCGCTCATTAGGTCTCGACGTTCCGAACCTCACCACTGAGCACGTCCACCTCTTTGAACGCCTGGCGGATTTGGAGGCGGCAATTTCGGAATGGAACGAGCGGCGAGAAAGCATGAAGAGCGCTGACGACGAACGACTCTGGAAAAAACTCAGGCTGGAATGGAACTACAACAGCAACCACATAGAGGGCAATACGCTGACCTACCACGAGACCGAATTGCTGCTCATCCACGGCCGCACGGCCGGCGGGCACCCGATGCGGGACTACGAGGAGATGAAGGCGCACGATGTTGCGATCGACTATACGCGATCCCTCGCAGGCGAGGAACAGATTATTGGGGAGAGCGATATAAGACAGCTAAACAAAATTCTCCTCAAGGAGCCCTTCTTGAAATACGCGGAGACGCCGGATGGCCAACCGACGCGGAAGCGCATTGTTCCGGGCCAATACAAAACACAGCCGAATCACGTGCGGACGGCGACCGGAGAACTCCATCGATTCGCCGAACCCGAGGAAACGCCCATTTTGATGCAGGAATGGACCCGTGATTTCCGTCGCGACTTGGAGCGGAGTGCCTACCCTCTGCCGTTATTCCTGGCCGAATCGCACTGGAGTTTTCTCCGCATCCATCCATTCGACGACGGGAACGGGCGCACCGCACGGCTGCTCACCAACTACACCCTGCTTCGGAAAGAGCTGCCTCCTATCGTAATCAAGAGCAAAGACCGCGACCACTACATCAGCGCGCTCCAGAACGCCGATCTGGGCCGCATGTTGTCCCTCGCCCAGTTCATGCTGGAAAACGTCTCATGGTCGCTTGAGCTGGCGATTCGGGCTGCGAAAGGCGAATCGATCCTCGAACCCGACGATACGACCAAAGAGATGGAACTCTTCGTGCGAAACAAAAGGGGACCGGAGCCGAACAGATCGGATCTTGAAATATTGGATAACGTCTTTCTCATGCATGTTCGCCCGACGCTCGATAAACTGGAGGGTGCGCTTGACCACTTGTCCCAGCTATTTCGTGACTACCACCGCATATCATACATCGGGCAAAATCAGATAATCGGTGGTGGCCTATTCTCTGTGTCCGACTGGGAACGGACGAAGCAAGAATATATCGTGAAGCGGGGGTTCGAGCTCAGCGATGAGCGGCAAATCGAGCTGAGGGAGAAGTATAGATTCAACCATTACACAAGAAGTGGGAACAGCAGTTTCGGCTTGATCCTGTCCGTCGGGTGGAGACTCGGGGGCGAAGGATTTTTGTTAGAGGCAGCGATCGATGGAAAGCCCCTCACAGCCATAGGCCACCAAATTGCTTATTCTGAGCTCAATAGCCGAGACGTGGCAATGGACCACACAGCGGACGGGATTTGTCGATGCATGATGGAGGAAATCGACAGTCGATCACAGAGGCCGAAATAGGAGTGATGACAATATGGATGCGGTCCCCACCTTCCGAGCCAGAACTCGATTATAGGATTAATTCACTATGTCCAAGAAGGAGAGTTATCCGATTCCAGACGGCTGGGAAGAGGAACGTGTCCAACGTCTCCTCCAGCATTACAAATCGCAAACGGAGGAAGAGGCCGTGGCGGAAGATGAGGTGGTTTTGGTAGATGAGGAGCCAAAATTCCGTCTCGGTAAGCTATTTCGATCTCGCAAGGAGCCCGGTGTAGCGGGGTTGCCGGTCTTGTCAGTCACGATGAACGATGGACTCGTACAACGTGATACGCTCGACAGAAAGACCGATGGAAAGCTCGCGCCGAATGATCACCTGCTGATCCGCAAAGGAGACCTCGCCTACAACATGATGCGGATGTGGCAGGGGGCCTCGGGTCTGGCCAGACAGGATGGTATCGTCAGTCCTGCGTACGTCGTTGTTACTCCCAGCGACTCCATTGATCCGACATTCGCTTCCTACTGGTTCAAGTCCGCTCGGATGATCCATCTGTTCTGGGCCTATTCTTACGGCATCACGGGGGACCGATTGCGCCTTTACTACAAGGACTTTGCCAGGATTCCTGTTGCGGTCCCTTCCAAGAATGACCAGATACGAATCGGCAAAACGCTCGCAGCAGCCGACCGAGCAATTGCACAAACTGAAAACCTCATAGATGCGAAACGAAGGCTCAAGGAGGGACTTGCTAAGTTATTGCTCACGGGCAAGCGCCGGTTACCGGATTGTAAGGTACAATGGTGTGAGCGAAGCATAAGTGACCTAGCGGAAGTAAACCCCAGAATGACGAAGCCACCATCTTTGGATACCCAGGTTTCGTTCGTTCCAATGGCGAACATCAGCGAAGGAGGTGGGTTAATTTCTCCTCCAGTCCGCCCTTATCGTGACGTGGCTTCAGGTTTCACTGCGTTTCAGGATGGTGATGTTCTTGTATCCAAGATAACGCCGTGCTTCGAGAATCGGAAGGGGGCTTTGGCCCAAGAACTGTCTAACGGATACGGCTTCGGTACCACCGAGTTGCATGTTCTTCGAGCCAAGGCATCCTGTAGTGCCAGATTCTTATTCTATGTGTCGATGTTCGAGGGATTTAGGGCTCGCGGTGTAGCGAACATGACGGGCTCAGCAGGGCAGCGTCGCGTTCCGACCGGTTTTATACGAAGCTACCGGCTACGAGTGCCTAGCCTACCAGAGCAAGAGCGTATCGCCACTGTAATCGGTGCCGTAGATCGCTCCTTGGAAATATTAGAACAGAAGCTCGCTTCATTGCGTTACCTAAAGCACGGCCTGATGCAGAAACTACTGCCGAGTGAACCCCGCGTGGAAGCTAGCTGAATCATGTCGGAGAAAACAAGAGTAGCTCACTCGATCAGATCAGAACAGGACGTTGCCAAGCACGCCTTGGATGAGCTATTCAGCCTCACTTCTCAATATAAGACGAGCGAGGCATATAGAGATCTACTACAGTTCGTCGTGCGTTTTCGATCCTACTCTCCGTTTAACGCCATGCTGACCCATATACAAATGCCAGGGGCAAGCTTTGTCGCTCCACCACATCGGTGGCTCCGTGATTATGGAAGACGAATAAAGCCGGGTGCTCGCCCTCTGATTATCTTGCAGCCGATGGGTCCAGTCATGTTCGTTTTTGATGTAAGTGACACGGAGCCTACTGAAGACGCCCCAGAGCTGCCACCAGAGGTCGAAAAGCCGTTCGAGGTAACGGAAGGTAAAATTGGTCGCGGGCTTGAATTGGTAATTGACAATGCTAAACGTGACGGCATCCGAACCACTGAATCTAACTCAGGTTCTCAATCCGCAGGCTCCATACGCCCTCTCGCTATGGGTGTGCGCTGTTCACAGAAATTTCTAGTGAAAACTGGCAAGAAGCGAAATCCAGTGTTTATAGACGTCCCAGTCAAATACGATCTTGTAATCAACTCTAAACTCAGCCGCGAAGCGTGGTATGCTACGGTTGTTCATGAACTGGCACACCTATATTGTGGCCACCTCGGCACACCTAATGAAAAATGGTGGCCTGACCGCCGCGGCTTGAGTGATGAGATCATGGAATTTGAAGCTGAATCTGTGACTTATATGGCCTGCCTGCGATCCGGTATCGCTAATCCTTCAAAAAAATACCTAGCAGGCTACGTAAAGGATAAGGAACAGATCCCGCCCATAAGCCTTGGGTGCGTGATGAAGTCAGTAGGGCTTATTGAATCCATGAGTAAGCAGAGAATGAAGCCACGAGAACCATTGAAACAGGAAGGCGAAGTACAACAGGCCCTTTTGTCCCTTTAAGGCTATGACAGTATAGTGTTTGCCATGAGGCCGATGAAATATGGATTCTGAACTCATTCAATCACCGTCGTCGCAGGAACGCGCATTACCGTTGAGTTTATTCTGGAGAAACTCTCCGCAGGTGAGACAGTGGATCAAATCCTTGAGGCTCATCCCCGTTTGACTAGGGAAGGTGTTCTGGCAGCCTTGGATTTCGCCGCTCAAGCTCTGCGTGCTGATGTCGTTTATCCAACTGTTGAGCAGACCACCTAAACCAAACTTTCAACCGCCAACATCTGAAATGCACTAACCAAGGACCCAACAATGCCTGATCAGCTACCACCAAGGAGATTTCATCTGAGAGACATACTGTCTGCAGCAATAACTCTTACGCCGATATTGATCATCAGTTTCACTCTTTGGTTCCCCAAACAGACATTTCCAGCGAGCGATCTCAAATGGATTCTTGGTGTCTGCCTGTTATTCAGTCTTTTAGGATTTGTCGCCAACAGGTTGATCTCGATAAAGTTCCTTGGTGGAGAGGCACAACTCGCCGAAATGAAGACTGCGAGGGATGAGGCCGCTGCATCAGTGGACGAGATGAAAGAGCTAAAGAAAAACCTGCAAAATGCGGCCACGACATTAGCGCGTCAGCAAGCCTTGTCAGTCATGAAGCTTAACCGAGTTGTAGGAGACGATTTTCTGACGGAGAGGATTCGGGTAGTTGCCGAACTGAAGGGGACTCTTGATGAACTCGGCGTACCTGATAGCAAGGTCGAGGGCATGTTGGATGCTGTGGCACCGTACGTCCATAGCGATCTGAACCGTGATGCATTTTCCGCAGTAGCATACGCTTATAACAAAAGCCCAAAGACACTCACATCTGCTGGTCCCGACCTACGTTACATAAGAGACAGAATTATATGATAAGTTCCTCAACGAATATATAGTAGGCGAAACGACCGGACAGGTCGAGGATTTCCTTACGAAGTACGGAATCGAGGTGACTGACGCCATCCGTACAGCATTCAGTCGACTTGATGCTTTCCTCAGCGAAGGCCGCTATCTTGACTTAGATGGAAATGCTGTTATTACCTTTCCAAATCCTCGGGCTTAAGTTATGTGGGTTGCAAAGGAGCGCCGTATGCTACACGATGTTGTTTCAGCTATCTATCGAGGTGACCACCTCATCGAGATAGAGTTCGATGAGGGCCGGCGCGGAACCGTTGATTTCGCAAAGTATTTGGAGAGGCGAGGTGTATTTGAGCGATTCAGGGATCTTGAGTTCTTCCGGAGCTTCGCTATCAACGAGGAGCTTGGGATTCTGACGTGGGGCAACGAGATCGACATAGCACCGGAGACCTTGTATGCGGAGGCTACAGGGACCCCTCTTCCTGTATGGATGAATCCAGAGAAAGAGCCTCAGCCGAACAAGGATTTGCATACGGATTCGCCGCTAAGCAGCCGAACCTAATCGAGGTGCCTGATGGCCCTACCCTCCTTCCAGGAAAAGCTCATCTCCCAGCTTCCCGCGGTAAAGCTCCTGCAGAACCTCGGCTACGAGTACCTCAGCCCCGAAGAAGCGGTCGAAGCCCGCGGCGGCCGGCTGGGCAGCGTGCTCCTCGACAGGATACTGGCGGAGCAACTGCGCAGGCAGAACGTCATCCGCTTCAGGGGCCGCGAGTACCCCTTCAGCGAGGGCAATATCCTGGCGGCGGTTCAGGCCCTGAAGGACATGGTGGACGACGGCCTGCTGCCGACCAACGAGAAAGTCTACGACCTGCTGCGTCTGGGCAGGAGCATGCAGCAGTCGATCGAGGGAGACACCAGGAGCTTTCAGCTCGACTACATCGACTGGGAACATCCCGAGAACAACACATTCCACGTGACCAAGGAGTTCGTGGTCGAACGCAGCGGCAGCCACGAGACTCGCCGGCCCGACATCGTGCTCTTCGTCAACGGGATTCCGCTGGTGGTCATCGAGTGCAAGCGGCCGGACATGAAGGACCCGATTGGTCAGGCCATCAGCCAGCATATCCGCAACCAGCAACAGGATGAGATCCCTCGGCTTTTTTACTACGCGCAGCTCCTCATCGCCGTCTCGAAGAACGAGGCCAAGTACGCCACCGTGGGCACGCCCGCCAGGTTCTGGTCGGTGTGGAAGGAAGAGTTCAGCGAGAGCGATGCGGCCGACCTGAAGAAGAGGGTGCGTCTTCCGCTGAGCGAGAGCCAGATCGACAGGATCCTTGCTTCCGGGGAGGCCTGGGGCCGGGAGCGGGCGAGCTATGGGAGCCTGGAACGACAGGTGACGCCACAGGACCGGGCGCTCTACGCCCTGTGCCGCAGGGAGCGGCTCCTCGAATTGATCTCCCGTTTCATGCTCTTCGACGGAGGAGAGAAAAAGGTCGCCCGCCATCAGCAGTACTTCTGCGTCAACAAGATCCTCGAGCGGATACGGGTACCCGGACGCGGCAGAACGCACCAGGGCGGCGTGGTCTGGCACACCCAGGGCAGCGGCAAGAGCCTGACCATGGTGATGCTGGCCGAGGCCCTCGCCCTCGAACGCAACATTGATGACTTCAAGATCATCCTGGTGACCGATCGCGTCGATCTCGACGACCAGATCTACAAGACCTTCCACCACTGCGGCACCGAGCCCGTCCAGGCGAAGACCGGCAAGCATCTGGAGCAACTGCTCCGGGACAACAAGGCACGGATCATCACCACGGTAATCGACAAGTTTGAGCTCGCGGTCGGCAAAGCCGGCGTGCGCAACGAACATCCGGATATCTTCGTCCTCGTCGACGAGAGCCACCGGGGCCAGTTCGGCGAGCTGCACGCCAAGATGAAACAGGCGCTGCCCAACGCCTGCTTCATCGGCTTCACCGGCACGCCCGTAATGAAGAGGGACCGGAGCACGATCGAGCGCTTCGGCGGCCTGATCGACGCCTATACCCTGGAGCAGGCCGTGCAGGACAAGGCCGTGGTACCGCTGCTCTACGAAGGGAGACACGTCGATCAAAAGGTCGACACCGAGGCGGTGGACGACTGGTTCGAACGCATCACGGCCCCTCTGTCTACAGAGCAGCAGGGTGACCTGAAGAGGAAGTTCTCGTCGAGCGACCAGTTGAATAAGGCCGAGCAGAAGATCATGCGAATCGCCTGGGACGTGAGCGAGCACTTCCGCGACAACTGGCACAATACGCCCTACAAGGCCCAGCTCGTCGCCCAGGACAAGGCCACGGCCCTGCTCTACAAGCGCTTCCTCGACGAGTTCGACATGGTTACCAGCGAGGTACTGATCTCGGGACCCGACGACCGAGAGGGCGAAGAGGATGTCCACGAAGAGTCCAGGGACGTGGTCAAGGCTTTCTGGAAGAAGGTGATGGCGAAATACGGCAGTGAGAAAGAATACAACCGCCAGATCATCAGCGCCTTCAAGCACGCCGAGGAACCCGAAATCATCATCGTCGTCGACAAGCTGCTCACCGGCTTCGATGAGCCGCGCAACACCGTGCTCTACCTCACAAGGCAGCTGAAGAGCCATTCCCTTTTGCAGGCCATCGCACGGGTCAACCGCCTGTATGACGGCAAGGACTTCGGTTACATCATCGACTATCGGGGCGTCTTGCAGAACCTCGATGAAGCGTTCGACCTCTACGGCCAACTCGCCGAATTCGAAAGCGAGGGAATCGACGACTTGGCAAGAGCGATAACTGATGTGAGTTCCGAGTCCCGAAAGCTGCGGCAGCGCCATTCGGACCTGTGGGATCTGTTCAAGACCATCCGGAACAGGCAAGACGAGGAAGCATACGAGCAGCTCCTGGCGGACGAGGGGCTGCGCGACCGCTTCTACGAACGCTTGAGCGCTTTCTCGCGGACGCTTGCAATTGCGCTCTCCAGCGCCAGCTTCCTCGATGCGACACCGGAAAAGAGGATCGCCACCTACAAGGCCGATCTTCGCTTCTTCATGCGCCTGCGCAACTCGGTGCGCCGGCGCTACGCCGAGGTCGTTGATTTCAAGGAGTACGAGCCGCGCATTCAAAAGCTGGTCGATCAGCACGTCGGCACGGGAGAGGTGGAGCGGATCACGGAGTTGGTGAACATATTCGATGCCGGTGCCTTCGCCAGGGAGGTCGACAAGCTCGCCAGCGCGGCGTCCAAGGCCGACACCATCGCCTTTCGCACCAAGCGCACGATTCACGATCTCATGCAGGAGGACCCGGCCTTCTATCGCCGGTTCTCGGAGCTTCTCGAAGAGGCAATCCGGGCCTTTCGGGAGCAGCGGCTTTCCGACGCGGAATACCTGGGGAAGGTGGCGAAAATCGCCGAGCGCGTGCGCAACCGCACGGGAGACGACATTCCCGGGGAGCTGGCTCACCGGGACGTGGCCAAGGCGTTCTTCGGCGTGCTCCAGGAGGCGTTCGCGGCCCACAGCAACCATGCGGTCGATGCTCGTGCCATCAGCACTACGGCCGGTCTGGCTATCGACGACATCGTGCAGGCGCATCGCATTGTCCACTGGACCCGCAACCCCGACGTCCAGAACCGGATGAAGGGGGCGATCGAGGATTACTTGTTCGAGATTATGGAACAGGAAAAGCTCGAGCTGAGCTTCGAGGCGATTGATCGCATTTTGGAGTCGGTGCTGGATATCGCTCGGGTGCGGTATGCCTGATGTTCGACAGATGGGCGGTCGCACAAATGAGGGATCACGGCCGGCAGGCGGTTTGCGCTTATTTGACACGCAGGGAAAGGAAAGGCATGGCTGGAAAGTACTGGCTCGTCAAGTGCGAGCCCCACGAGTGCTCCTTTGACGAGTTGAAGAAGCGTCCGCAAAGCACCGGCTACTGGCGGGGCGTGCGCAACTACCAGGCGCGCAACTTCATCCGCGACGGCATGGAAAAGGGGGATCTGGCGTTCTTCTATCATTCCAACTGCGCCGAGCCGGGGATCGCCGGAATCGTCGCAATCGCCCAACCCGGCTACCCTGATCCCAGCCAGTTCGACACCAGGCACCGCTACTACGACGAGAAATCCACCACGGATGAGCCGCGCTGGTTCTCCTTCGACGTACAGTGGAGGTGCAAGTTCAAAAGCTTCGTCCACCTCGCCGACCTCAAGGCCAACGACAAACTCGCCGACATGCGGGTGGTGCAGCCGGGTCAGCGGCTCTCGGTCCAGCCGGTCGCCGAGGAGGAGTGGGAGGAAGTCTGCAAGATGGGCGGCGTCAGCCCGGCGTGACGCGCTGAGAGCGACGGGTTGTCTTCAAGCCCGTCGATGCACTGAACCTGAATTTTGGAGAAACCTCATGACGAACACATGCTGTAGTGTCCTAATTGCCATACTCATGGCGTCGGGCGCTTGTCTGGCTCAGAGCCAGCCGCAGGTCGCGACCATCACCGGCGAAATCCGGGAGCCAGCCTTGCGCGAAATCGCATTTAGCTACCAGCCGCCGTCGGCGCTGGGCAGCTCCGAGCAGCGCGTCGTGCTCGACAGCCTGAACCACTTTACCCTCACGCTACCTGTCACCCGAGGGACCCCCGTCAGGGGGCATTACGGTGGCGGGCAACGCGGATGGAAGTGGGTGCGGTGGATAGGGTCCCCCCTCTTCGGGCGTCCCAGTCCCCTGGTCCTCTTCGTCGAACCCGGGGACAGTCTGCACGTCGCCATAGATCCGGGCTATTTCTCCCCTTCCTTCCGGTTCAGTGGCCCCAACGCGGACAACAGCCGCTTCTTTGCCGAGTGGCTCCCGCGCTTGCTCTCCTTCCGCCTCGACTACGAGGATCTGAAGGTGGAGGACTTTTCTCGCCAGGTGGACCAGTGGCGGCGGGATCAGTTCGCATTCCTGGCCGAAGGGCGCGAGAAATACGCGCTCTCTCCAGGGTTCATCGACTATGCGACGGCCTACTTCAACTACGAGTGGGCCAAACTCATGATCTCCTACCCGAGAGAGTACAACTATGCCAACGGCCACCAGAACAGAGCTATCGCCCCGGAGTACTACGACTTTCTCCAGGAAATCCCCCTGGTCGACGAAAAGGCCATGCGCGCGCCCCCTTATCTCATCTTTCTGGAGCGGACCCTGGGCTGGGAGTTGAACGAGGCGTCCAGACCATCCAGGCGGCCCAGTGGAGCTATCGGCCGGCCGCCCAGAGATCGCGCGGGGAGTTGGACGAGGTGCCCAGACCACCTAGGCCTAGGCTGCCCAAGGTGTCCGAAAAAATATACATGTCGGGTTTGGCGCTGTCGGAGGGGACCGAGGCCCAACTCGACTCCCTGTACGAAAAGGACGGCCGACGGCCCAGGCTGTCGAAAATGGTCAATCTGTCAGCGGTTGGTTTGTTGCAAGCGGCCCAGGCCCAACTCGACTCCCTCTACGAACATCGTCAACCGCTCAGGCTGTCCGAGAAGATTGATCTATCGGGCTTGGGTCTATCGGAGGTCACCCAGGCCCAACTCGATTCGATATATGCTAAAAGACGCTGGTCAGTCTGGCATTTTCCGAGAAGATACGATCTGGCTAAAGAAAAACTGGAGGGGAGAGTGCTCTACTGGTATCTGGCCGGAGAGGTGATCAATGGGTTTGAGCGCGGCAGCGAAGCGTTTGCGGTAGCCCAGCGCAAGTGGGAAGATTTCCAGCAGATCAACCCGCACCCGGAATACACCGAGGCCGTCCAGGCCGCCCTGGATGAGGCCCTGAAGCTGCAACTTGGGCAACCGGCCCCCGCTTTCACCCTCCACGACCTCGACGGCCAGCCGGTTTCGCTGAGCCAGTTCAAGGGCCAGGTGGTCCTGCTCGATTTCTGGGCCAGTTGGTGCGGGCCGTGTATCACCGATCTGCCCGCTCTCCGCAAAATCAAGGAAAAAACGGCCGCTCAGCCGGTCGTCTTCCTCAACCTGTCGCTGGACGGGGACGAGGCCGCCTGGAGAAAAGCGATTGACCAGCACCAGATCAAAGGCGTACACCTGCGTTCCGCCGGCTGGGGCTCGGAGGTGGCCAAGGCCTACCAGGTGAGCGCCTTGCCTTCGTATTACCTGGTCGACTCACAAGGGCTGATCGTGGAGCGTCTGTCTGGAGTAATGGATACAGACGAGATTATAGCAATGATCGAGGAGAGCTTGTGAAGGAGAGGACGGCAATCCGGGGAGGATGACACGTCACCACTAGACCGGTTGTGCACCCCGTGATCTCTCCGACCACGCTTCGTTGGCGTCGATCATCAGGTCCCCTTCGGCCCTCACTCGTACAGTTCGACCGCCGTCTCTCCCCGGGCGAAACGCTGCGCCGTCTGCACCACCGATGCTCTACGCGGCATTGGTTTTCACCTGTTGCGGCGCGCGGTGGCGTTTGCGTGCATGGGGGGTCTCGATGCCGTACTGCCGGCAGAGCCTTCCAAAGCTTTCAGGGGCTATCCCCAGGGCCTGGCTCGCCTCTTTGTTGCTGGCATAGATCCGGGCCACTCGCTCGACGCGCTCTCTGGAGGTCTTTTCCATGCCTCGCTCCTTTGGGTCAGGTAAAGGAATGGTTCTCTATAACAAACTAATAAATCTCAATATATGCTTTTGGATACGGTATGACAATGGTTTTCTTTAGCAAACCACAAAAATTTTAAGTTTGCATTTGGATAAGTTTCTGTATATTTTTTTCTGTATATTTTCAGTACTTCACGAAATACCGTAAATATTTGGCCTTCAAGGCCGGGAGGGGATAGTCGGCCAAATCAGACTGCCATGCATCCGTTGAACCGAGGGTGCAGGGCCGAAAAATCAGAGAGGATGAAAGCCGATGGAAATTGGTTCTAACATAAAAAAATACAGGGAAATAAGGGGAATTACTCTGCCCCATCTGGCCCACAAAGCCGGGGTGTCCAAGGCCTTTCTATGGGAGATCGAAACCGGCAACAGCAAGCGACCAGGGGCCGAGATTCTGTTCAAGATTGCCGAGGCCCTGGGGGTGACGATCGCTCACCTGATGGGCAAACAACCGGTCAAAGAGGCCCAGGACATGATCGAGCCGGAGATCAACGATGGCCTCCGGGCGTTCATCAACGAAAGCAAGCGCCAGGGACATCCACTCGACCCGGAGGAGATCAAATCCCTGTCTTTCGTGCAATTGAAAGGAGGCCGGCCTACCACCAAGGAACAGTGGGCCCTGGTCTATGGTATGCTGAGAGAAATGACCGGGGTCCGGGATGGTTGAGAGGCCCGAGGTTCGGGTCAATGGGCACATTTCCAGGAACGAGACCATCCTCAAACTGGCCAGGCGGGACCACAGCGGCCGGCCCCTGGAAGAGGTGGTGCGCGATCTGGCCCGGGATAAACTGGCCGAGGCCGATGCCCTGCTCCGGGAAATCGACGAGAAGTGGGCCCCGCCGCCCTTTGATCCGTTCCTGGTGGCCCAGGCCCTGGGGATCCGCTGCCTGCCGGTGGAAGAGTCGTGGCTGAAGGATGCCATGATCTGCGTGTATGATGGCATCCTCACCATTTTGTTCCGGCCGCAACGTTCCACGGCGCGCACCCACTTCAATATCTTTCACGAAATCGCCCACACCCTCTTTCCCGACTATCACTACAACCACCCCTACCAGCACTCCAGGAGGCCCCGGCTTTTCGAGCCGGAAGGGCAGCTGGAGTACCTGTGCGATATTGCCGCTGCCGAATTCCTGATGCCCATGGACCTGTTCAGCGCGGACCTGGCGGATAAGGGTTTTGGGGCCGGGCGCGTGGACTCCCTGTGCCGATGCTACGGGGCTTCCATGGAGGCGGTGTGCCTGCGGATGGTGGAGTCGAACCTGGAGGAGTGCACCCTGGCACTCGTGGAACACCGGTACCAGCGCAAAAGCCATCGCCGCAAGGACCGGGAATTGCCGCCGGAGGAGGCAAACCCCGCCCGGGAGAATATCCGGGTGGTGTACTCGGCCCCGTCCAGGTGCTTTCGCGCCCGGAAACTCTTCATTCCGCCGCATCTGGCGGTGGGGCACAGGAGCTGTATCCACCAGGCGGCGCGGAGCAAGAAGCCGGCCATGGGAGAGGAGTGTCTGGAACTGGGCCGGGGGCAGTCGCAACAGTTTTATATCGAGGCTCTGCCCGTGACTTCTCGACCGCGCCGCCACGGGCGCAGTCCGGTGCTGGCGTTTTTTTATCCCAGGTAGATTAGGGCAAAAGCCCGTTTTTTTGCTGCATCCAGAGCGGCAATTTGTTATATTGCCGCTCTAAACTTTTCAGGGGAAAGGCAGGAATATGGAGACCGGGAAAAGTCGTGAGACAAGGGAGGCCCCAGGGGGGCTGAAAGGGTTGTTGCGCAATATCGGACCGGGGGTGGTGGTCTCGGGGTCGGTGGTGGGGTCGGGAGAGTTGCTGGTGACCACGCGCATGGGGGCGGAGGTGGGATACGTGTTTCTCTGGGGGGTAATCGTGGCCTCCGTGGTGAAGTTTTTCGTCCAGATGGAGTTGGGGCGTCAGTGCATCCTGCACGACACCACCACCATCCAGCTACTGGACCGGGTGGCCGGGCTACGGCTGCGCAATACCTCCTGGGTGGCCTGGCTGTGCAGCATTGGCTATTTCTCGGTCATGCCCGCCCTGATCGGCATCTTGAGCGCGGTAGCCGGCCTGATGATCACGATATTTCCAGGTATATCCTACAACATCTGGGCGGCGGTGATCTTTGTGGTGCTGTCGGTGCTGCTCTACCGCGGGCTGTACGAGGACCTGGAGAAGATGGTGGCGGGGCTGGTCGCCAGTTTCAGCCTGATTGTGATCGGCTCGGTGCTGGTACTGCAGGGGACGGATTATGCCATCAGCCGGGCAGAGTTGCTCTCCGGATTCCGCTTTGAAATGCCGGCGGAAGGAGCGTTCATAGCCCTGGCGGTCATGGGTTCGGTGGGGGCCACGGCCGTGGAGTTGTTCATGTATCCTTACTGGATACGGGAAAAAGGCTACCCGGATTTCGTGGGGCCCAGGGAGGATACCCCGGAGTGGCAGGAGCGCTACCGGGGGTGGATGCGGGTGCTGAAGATGGATGCCCTGGTGTGCACCTCGATTGCCCTGGTCATCACCTGCGCTTATTACCTTCTGGGGGCTTCGATCCTCAAGCAGCTCAATGTCCTGCCCCAGGGCATGAAGGTGGTGGAGCACGTGTCGCTGATCTTCACCGAGAGCATCGGGGACTGGGCCTACTACCTGTTTATGTTCGGTGGGTTCTGTACCTTGTTTTCCACCCTGCTGGTGTTTACCGCCAGTTCCGGCCGCATCGGCATGGACTTCCTCCACCAGATCGGCACGCCCTCCCTCAAACGCGAGGATGTCCGGTTGAAGCTGATGCGCGTCCTGCAGATCGTCTTTCCTTTCATGTGGCTTCTCGGCACCATGGTATGGGGCAGCACGCCTTTGGAACTGGTCTTTATCGGCGCCAATGCCAACAATTTGCTGCTGATCCCTCTGGCCTACGGGGTTTTGCATCTGGCCATGCGCACCCGGGACGAGGTGCGCATGGCGCTGTGGGGCGAGTTGGGACTGTTGTTTACTATCTGGGTGATCATCAACTTCACGGCGATCAATGCTTACTTGAAGTGGACGACTGGGTAGGAACCAGGACCTATCTGCGGTTGAATTCCACCAGGTCCTGGTAGCGCAGTCCCTCGCCGCCGAACAGGTCCAGGGCGCTGCCCACGGTGAAGTCGAGGCGGTTCCGTCCCAGGCGTCCGATCAGTTCGATGTCCGCAAAGCTGCGGATGCCGCCGGCGTAGGTGGTGGGTAGCGGGGTGATAGCGCCCAGCAGCTCTACCAGGTCCGCGTCGATGCCCTGCTGCTTGCCCTCCACCTCGGTGGCGTGGATCAGGAACTCGCTGCAGCAGGCGGCCAGGGATTCGAGATTCTCCCGGTTTATTTCGAAGTCGCTGAGCTTCTGCCAGTGGTCCGTGGCCACCACGTAGCGTCCGCGTTGTCGGGTGCAGCTCAGGTCGAGGACGAGACGCTCCCGCCCGACGGCCTGCACCATGGCCGCCAGATTGTCGCGCCGGAGGCGGCCGTCCCTGAATACATAGGAGGTGACGATAATGGCCCCGGCGCCGCGCTCGAGCCAGAGGCCGGCGTTGTCCGGGTTCATGCCGCCGCCCAGGTGCAGTCCGCCCGGGTAGGCCTTCAGGGCTTCAAAGGCGGCCTTTTCGTTGCCGGGACCCAGCAAGATCACGTGGCCCCCCTCCAGTCCGTCCCGACCGTAGAGCCGGGCAAAGTGGGCAGGGGACTTTTCCGCCTGAAAGTTGGTGCGGAGGGTGCCCTCGTCGCTCAGGGTGGAGCCCACGATCTGCTTGACCACGCCCTGATGCAGGTCGATGCAGGGACGGAAGCGCATCAGCGGTCGATCCGGTATTTTTCGAGTTTGTCGCGATCCGGGATGATGCCCTCGTCGGTGTGGATTTCGACCACGGCGTTTTCGCTGGCCAGGTGGACGCCCAGGCTGCTGGTGAAGGGCCGGGGGCGGGGCATGCGGATGGGGATGGCGGGGATGGCGGGGATCTGCATGGAGGTCCTCGGATCCGAAGGGGGCCTGTTATTCCCCGGCGGTGGTCACTGCAAAGGTTCCGGGCCTTTCCTCCTGGAGGGACATCACCTGGTCGGTGTGTTCCTCCAACCAGGCGCGCAGGGGGATCTCTTCCAGCTCGGGAAGCTGGAAACCCATGGCCGAGGTGCAGTCGCCCAGGAACTGGCGGCGGATGGGACCGCAACGTTCCAGCAGTTCCCGGGGCATGGTGATGTAGTCCATGGGGCGCAGCCAGCGGTAGCCGTAGCCGAAAAACAGGCTCTTGCGGGTGATGTCCGAAAGGTTGGACCCCACGGCGTGAAAGGTGCGGTTCTCGAAAAGAACGGCGGTGCCGGGCTCGACCTGAATTTCAACGGTATTTTCCAGGTCGCCGTCCTCCTGCTCGGGGGGGCGTTGCGGCAGGTTGTTGCTGCCCGCGGCCAGGCGGATGGCGCCGCGGCCGGTTGCGCTCAGGTCGGTGAGCCAATAGGCGATCTTGATGAACATGCGCGGCGGGTTGCCGCCCAGATCGCTGGGCGCGGTGCCGCCGTCGCGGTGCCAGCCGGACTGTTTGTAGGTGCTCCCGGTTGCAGGCGGGCTCGGAGGGCGCAGGATCAGGTGCGAGGTGATGAGCTGGATATTGTGGCTCAGCAACTGGGGCACCAGCGGCACGGTGGTGCCCCAGTCCAGCAATTCCAGGAAGAGGTCGTCGTGGACCAGGCAGTTGCGCATCTGCCAGTAGTTGCGCTCGTTGAGACCTTCCTTTTCGAGGCCTTCCTGGTAGAGACGATCCACGACCTTCAGCAGACCCTCCACCATCTCCGGAGACAAGGCGTCCGGGACCACGAGGAAGCCGTCCCGTTCAAAGGCCCGGCGTTGCTCCTGGGTGAGCGGGGTGAATTCCATGTTTTTCTCCGGTTGGAAGCACTACCAGAATATAGGCGGGGCTGCGCGGGGCATCAAGCCGGGGCCTGATACACCCCGAGAATGGTCTGGCCGTAGCCTCGCCGTCTTTGCAGGCCTAGCCGGCCTTGCTTCTGGGGCAGGTCGAGATCTTTGGCACCCTGGGCGAAAATCAGGCCCTCTTGCTCTAGGACAGGGCTGTGGCCGAGCTGGGCGAGCAGGGCCAGGGAAAGCGGCTGGCCGTGCAATTTGGCATGGTAGGGAGGATCCAGGTAAATGATGTGAAATTTTCGTTTCTGGGCCTGTAGCCGGGGCAGGAGAACCTGGGCTTTTTCGCCGTGCAGTTCCATCCCCTCCAGGCGCCATTCTCGAATCAGGGCCCGGATGTGGGCACACCGCCTCTGGTCGGGTTCGTTCAACTCGACGCAGGCGCCGCGGCTGTAGGCTTCCAGGCCCATCTGTCCACTGCCGGCGCACAAATCGAGGAAGGATCGACCCTTGAGATCGGCGCCGAGCATGGCGAAGACCGCTTCCTTGAGCATGGAGGAGGTGAAGCGGATGGCGCCCTGGCGGCGGGAGGAGAAAGGGATGGTGCGGCCCTTGAGCACACCGGTTACAATCCGCACGGCAGCCTCAGATGGTCCTTTCCTGGGCATTCAGGGCGCTCAGTATCTGGCAACCTGCGTGGCGCAGTGGGCACCGAAAGACTCGATAGGGTGCACTTGCCGCAGGTGGTAAAAAGCACATATTATGGGATCGCAAAGATAGAAAACAAAATAGTATGGAAGAAATCGAACAAAACGTCAATACTTATTCGCGGCCCGCGCAACTGGCGATCACCGATATGCGGGTGGCGCATATACGGGGTGCGCCCTTCAACGCGGTCATCGTGCGTCTGGACACCAACCAGAGCATCAGCGGCTACGGCGAGATCCGGGATGGGGCGAGCAAGACCTATTCGCTGATGCTCAAGAGCCGCGTTATAGGGGAAAATCCCTGCAACGTGGACAAGATTTTTCGCAAGATCAAACAGTTCGGGCACCACGCGCGCCAGGGGGGCGGGGTCTGTGGCATCGAGATGGCCTTGATGGACCTGGCCGGCAAGGCCTACGGGGTGCCGGCCTACCAGCTGGCCGGGGGCAAGTTCCGCGACCGGATCCTGTGTTATTGTGATACCCCATCCGTGCGTGACGGCAAGGAGATGGGACGCAGGCTCAAGGCGCGCATGGAGATGGGGTTCGGATTTCTCAAGATGGACGTGGGCATCGGCTTGATCAGGGATGTACCCGACACCCTCATAGCGCCACCCGGAATGCTGGAGAGCACTACGGTAATGCATCCCTTCACCGGGATCCAGCTCACCGAGAAGGGCATCGACCTGCTCTGCCGGTACGTGGCCGAGGTGCGCCGGGAAACAGGCTACGAGATCCCCCTGGCCGCGGACCACTTCGGCCACCTGGGGCTGGAGTCGTGCATCCGTCTGGGCAAGGCTCTGGACCGGTTTTCCCTGGCCTGGTACGAGGACATGATTCCCTGGCGGTTCGCCGATCAGTACCTGCGGCTCTCCCAGGCGGTGGACACGCCGATCTGCACCGGTGAGGACATCTATCTGAAGGAAGGTTTCATGGACCTGCTCGAGCAGCGGGCGGTCGCGGTCATCCACCCGGACCTGGCCACCTCGGGCGGCATCCTGGAGACCAAGAAGATCGGCGATCTGGCCCAGGAGCACGGCATTGCCATGGCCCTGCACATGGCCATGTCGCCGATCGCGGCCCTGGCCAGCGTGCACTGCGCCGCGGCCACGGAAAACTTCATGGCGCTGGAGAACCACTCGGTGGACGATCTGGAGCGCTGGAGCAGCCTGGTGCAGGGCCTGCCCAAGCCGCTGATCCAGGATGGGCACATTCAGGTGCCGGAGGGGCCGGGCCTGGGATTTACCGGGATCAACGAAGAGGTTGTGAGGGCGTTTTTACACCCGGACGATCCCGGATTCTTCGCGGGCACGGAGGCGTGGGACAACGAGCGGCCACACGATCGCCTGTGGAGTTGAGTGCATGGATGACAAGGTATACGAAATAGCTGTCCTGAAAGGGGACGGCATTGGCCCCGAGGTCGTTGATCAGGCCGTAGAGGTGCTGGAAGTGCTAGAAAAAAAGGGCGGTCCTGCCTGCCGCTTCGAGACCTATCCGTGCGGCGCAGGGTGCTACCTGGAGCAGGGGGATCCGCTGCCCGAAACCACCCTGAAGGCCTGCCGGCAGGCCGATGCCGTGCTCCTGGGGGCCATGGGACTGCCGCACGTGCGCTGGCCCGACGGCACGGAGATGCGGCCCCAGGTGGATTTGCGTTTCAAGCTGGATCTGTATGCCGGGGTGCGGCCGATTTACCTGTACGCGACCTGGCATACCCCCTTGAAGGGCCTCGAAGCCGGCGACATCGATATGGTCATTTTGCGCGAGAACGTGGAAGGACTCTTTGCGTCCATGAACGCCGGGATCGAGTTGCACGGCGAAGTGGCGGTGGACTCCATGGTGATTACTCGCTTGGGTACCGAACGGGTGGTGCGCTATGCCTTTGAACTGGCGCGGGAGCGCCGGAAGGACCCCATGAAGGTGACCTGTGTGGACAAGGCCAATATATTCCGTTCCATGGCCTTTTTCCGCAGCGTCTACGACCGGGTGGCCCAGGACTATGCGGAAATCGAGCGGGACTACGCCTACGTTGATGCCCTGGCCCTGTACCTGGTACAACAGCCCCAGAGCTACGATGTGATGGTGACCGAGAACATGTACGGCGATATCCTTTCGGACCTGGCCGCGGGGCTGGTGGGTGGCATGGGCATGGCGCCCTCCGGGGATATCGGCCCGGACGCGGCGGTGTTCCAGCCCTCGCACGGCACGGCCCCGGATATCGCTGGCCAGGGCATCGCCAATCCGGTGGCTACCATCCTTTCGGCCGGCATGATGCTGCAGTGGCTGGCTGGGCGTTTTAAGGACGACGGGGCCAGGGAGGGGGCGCGCCGGATCGAAGCGGCGGTGCGGCAGGTTATGGGGACGCCGGGTGCGGGGACGCCGGATCTGGGGGGTACTATGACGACGCCGGATCTGGGGAGAGCGATTGCTGAGGCGTTGTAGAGCATCTAGGATGCAAACCAGCACAAGCCGGAAATGCGCAACGCGAACATGAATCGGCGCAAATTTCTGCGTGTGGGCCTCGGCCTGGCAGCCCTGCCCCTGGTGGGGCACAGGGCCAGGGCAGGTACCCCGGCCGCTGCCCGTGGACGCGCCCGCCTGCGCGATTTGGGCATTGTTATCGGCACCCTTCCGCCGGGCACCCACAACGCCATCACCGATGTGGAAGGCGTGGCCGTGGGGCACACCACCCTCATAAAGGGCGAGGGACCCCTGCGGGTGGGAGAAGGACCGGTGCGCACCGGGGTGACGGCCATTCTGCCCCACGGCGGGGATCTCGCCCGCGAGCAGGTGTTTGCCGCGGACTTCACCCTCAACGGCAACGGCGAGTTGACCGGGGTGGGGCCGATCCGCCGCCGCGGCCGGCTGGGGGCGCCGATCCTGCTGACCAATACCTCAAGCGTGGGCGCGGTCTACGATGCGGCCATGGGGTACATGCTGGAGATGAATCCGGATTTGTTTGCTCTGAGGTCACGGCCCGAGCCGGTGGTGGGCGAGACCTGGGCCGACTTTCTCAACGATACCGCCGGGAGTCACGTGCGGCCGGAGCACGTGATAGAGGCCCTGCGCCAGGCCCGGGGCGGTCCGGTGGAGGAGGGATGCGTGGGCGGGGGTACAGGCATGCGGGCCTACGGCTTCAAGGCCGGGATCGGTACGGCCTCGCGGAGGGTGGCCCCCGGGGAAAAGACCTATACGGTGGGGGTGCTGGTCCAGGCCAATCACGGCCGCCGTCCGCAGCTGCTGGTGGATGGGGTCCCGGTGGGCCGCGAGATCCCCGAGTTGCTGCCCGAGCGGGGAAGCATCAAGGGCAACAAGTCGCTGTTGGTGGTGCTGGCCACGGACGCGCCCCTGCTGCCCATCCAGCTGCAGCGGCTGTGCAAGCGAGCCGCCCTTGGCATGGCCCGCACCGGCGGCATTTCCACTCAGGGAAGCGGAGATTTGCTGCTGGCGTTTTCCACTGCCCAGCGGCTCACGGAAAAAGCAATGGCTCCCGTGGCCATGTTGTCCGACTCGGTGATCACCGCCCTCTACCAGGGGGTGGTCGAAGCCACGGAAGAGGCCATCCTCAATGCCCTGACCATGGCCTATACCATGGTGGGCCGCGACGGCAATACCATCCATGCCCTGCCGCTGGAGCGGCTGGTGGAGGTCATGCGGGACTACGGAAAGTTGAAGTGAAACGGCTGCGCGATCTGGGATTGGGCATCGGTAAACGGCCACCGGGTTTCCACAACGCGATTACCGATATTGAGGGTGTTGGCGTGGGACAGGTCGAGGTGGTGGAGGATGGGCTCTACACCGGCCTTACGGCTGTGGTGCCTTATCCGGCTCAGGTAAAGGAACGCCGGCTCTTCGTGGGGCGCTGGGCCCTGGACGATGGGGACGGTTTGACCGGGCTGGGGGTGGCCGAGGACTTCGGCACCTTTTCGACCCCGATCGTCCTGGCCCCGGCCGCGGCAGTGGGCAAAATCTACGATGCCCTCATCCAGTACGGGCTGGGACGCGACCCGGGGCTGTCCACGGCTGCGGGCTGGCCGCCGTTGGTGGTGGGGGTGGACGACAGCAGCTGGAACCCGCCCGCGCGCACTTATACCCGCGTGGGCGAGCCGGAACTCTTCCAGGCGCTCAAGGCGGTGCAGAGCGGGAAGGTGAAAGAGGGCAATGCGGGCCTGGGGTGTGGGTTGCGCGCCTTTGGGATAAAGGGGGGTACGGGTACTGCGTCCCGCGTCATCCAGACAGTCAGTGGCGCCAGGTATACCGTGGGAGGGGTGGTAGCGGCCAATGCCGGGCGCCTGGAAGGGCTGTGCGTGGATCGCTACCCGGTGGGGACCATGATGGATCGGGAGAGGGTGGATTGGGCCGGACCTCAATCCTTCGCCGCGGTGCTGGCCACGGACGCCCCGCTCCTCCCCGGCCAGCTGGACCGTCTGAGCGGGCGGTCGGCGCCCGGATTCAGCCGGGTCGGCTTGCTGGATGGCCTTACGAGCGAGGGCGTGGTGCTGGCCTTTTCCACGGCGGAGATTGTCCCACCGGAGGGGGAAGGGCGCGTGGAAGAAACAGTGCGGATGGTGGACGAGGAGGTGCTGCACGAGCTTTTTGAGGCGGTCGGCGAGGTGTGCGAGGAGGCCGTGCTCAATGCCTTGCTGTCCGCCGCTTCGATCCAAAAGCCCGGTCGTGCTCTGGAGACGCTGCCGCTGGGGGAGTGGGTCGAAGAGGTGCGGCGCTACCAACGGGAGAGAAACCGCTGAAGATGGCTCGAAGCCTGCTCGACAATCCCGCTGATATCAAGCTTTTTCGCACCCGCCTGCTGGACTGGTACCGCGCCAACAAACGCGACCTGGTCTGGCGCAACAGCGCCGATCCCTACCACATCTGGATCTCGGAAATCATGCTGCAGCAGACCCGCGTGGACCAGATGGGGGCCTACTTCGAGCGTTTCATAGAGGTCTTCCCCACGGTGCGGGATCTGGCCGCCGCCTCCGAGGACCAGGTCCTCAAGATATGGGAGGGCCTGGGGTATTATGCCCGCGCTCGCAACATGCACAAGGCCGCCAAACGCATGGTCGAAGACCACGGGGGGCAGGTTCCGGAAACCTACCAAGAGCTGGAGCGGCTCCCCGGGATTGGTTCGTACACCGCGGCGGCGGTGAGCAGCATTGCCTTTGATCGCGATCATCCCGCGCTCGACGGCAATGTCACCCGGGTCCTGTGCCGGGTCTTGCGCGTCGAGGAAGATCCGCGCAAGACCGGGACCAAAGCCGGGCTGATCGCCGCTGGCGAAAAGCTGCTGGCGCCGGGGCAGGCCGGGGACTTCAACCAGGCCATGATGGAGCTGGGCGCCCGGGTCTGCACCCCGGTTCAACCGCGGTGCGGGGGCTGTCCGCTCCATCCCCTGTGCCGGGCCTACGGGGAAATGGAGGACCCCACCGCGCTGCCGCTCAAAACGGAAAAAAAGAAAAAGCCACACTACCAGGTCGCCGCCGGCCTCATCTGGAAGGAGGGCGAGTTGCTGATTGCCCAGCGTCCCTCCGAGGGCCTGCTGGGGAGGCTGTGGGAATTTCCCGGGGGCAAGCAGGAAAGCGGGGAAACCCTGGAGGAGTGCCTGATCCGGGAAATCCGCGAGGAGTTGGGGATCGCCATAAAGGTAAAGGAGCACCTGACCAGCGTAGACCACGGCTACTCGCACTTCAGCATTACCCTGCACGCCTTCAATGCGGTCTATTTGAGCGGTACCCCCCGGGCCATTGAGTGCGCCGACTGGCGCTGGGTGGAGCCGACCGGGTTGGACGGCTATGCCTTTTCCCGGGCGGATCGCCGGATCATCGAATACCTGGGACAGAAGGTGTTGCAACTGGAACTTTTTGCGCCATCCAACTTTCAGCAAGGACGAGAAAAAGAATAAAAACAGCATGTTGAAGCGGCTCTACGACTGGTTGCTCCACTGGGCGGAAACCCCCTGCGGCGGCGTGGTCCTGTTTATCTGGGCCTTTGCCGAGTCGTCTTTTTTCCCCATCCCCCCGGATGCCTTTCTCATCGCCATGGTCCTGGGGGCGCGCTGGCGCGCCTTTCTCTTTGCCACGGCGACCTCGATCGCTTCTGTTTTTGGCGGGATTGCCGGTTATATCATCGGCTCTTATTTGTGGTGGTCCGAACCGGGGGTGTTCAGTGCACTGGCGGAGTGGTTCTTCGCGCATGTACCGGGTTTTACCGTGGAACAGTTCACCCGGGTACAGGGGTTGTACGAGGCGTGGGGGTTCTGGGTGGTATTCACCGCCGGCTTCACCCCCATCCCCTACAAGGTTATCACCGTTTCAGCCGGGGCCTTCGACATTTCCTTTGTGGTCTTTGTGGTGGCGTCCGCTGTCAGCCGCGCGGCCCGATTCTTCCTGGTGGCCTGGTTGCTGTGGAAGTACGGCGAGCCCATCAAAGACTTCATCAACCGGCGCTTCAATTTGTTGAGTATCGTCTTTGTGGTTTTGTTGCTGGGCGGATTTTACCTGGTCAAGGGGTTGTTTTAGGGAATTATATACAATCCGGCGGCCAGCGGCGGGCGGATCACGTAGCGGCAGAGTCGCTCCAGGCGTGCCGATCCGCGGCGTTGATGCGGGTGGCGGCGTGCAGAGGGAAGCTCCGGGCCGCCAAGCACAGCGGCCCGGAGCAGATGCCGTCTTCGGGATCGACCAGGCGGCGCCGTACCCGCGTGCTAGCGCGCTCGCCGGTGGCCACCTGACCCTGGGAATTCGAGTTGCTCGATCTCGCCTCGCGGTACCGAAAGACGCCAACAGGAACGCGTCACTGAGATCGGGCAAGATACTGTCTGGGCAGGGGATGGGCAATTGTGAGCCGGGTCACAAGCCCGGATTAGCCCGTTTTGAGACAAACCTGTCGTTTTCAAGTTATTATCTATGGTGTATCTTGCATAAGTGTTTACACCCGCCCTTTCAGCCTACCCCACGAACTCGGCGCTACATTCGTCTCCTCCGGCTTAAGATACAACCCAGCGCCAATGTAATAGGTTGCACCCAGAATCTCGATGGGGGCCACGTAGCTCACCTTGGGGGATTCGTCCGCTCCTTCTATCGCTGGATTATCCCAAAGGTATTCCACAAAGCCGCCCCCGGCTTTTGCCGCCGCGATATTCTCCTGCGTGATCTTAACGCCATTGCTGTCCTCTTGGTCGATATTATTGGTGCCTTCGCGCTCAGGGATGGCTCCGTGAAAAAAGCTCGTGCCGTCGTAACCGGTGATAAAAATATAAATCGACCCCTGTTTCCATTCTTCGCTGGTCCTGAAGTCCGTCAAAACGGCGTCCAGTTCCCCTTCATCTTGGACGGATTCCAGGCGACTTCTTGCTCCCAGCACAAAATTTTTCAGCGTCTCCCGATCTACTACGTCCGCTGCAACAACAAGATGTTCATCAGCGAAGGCTTTGTACACTCCGGGGAACAGACCCATTGCCACCAAAGCAAACGGCAACGAAAGGTTCAACAAAGTTCGGGTCATGAGTCTTCTTCTCCTGGTCAATGAGTACGCCTTTGATCTTTGTCAAGTATGTAATCGCCGGTTTTTCTGCCTTCACAGCGTCGTTGCCACCATCTCACCTGGCCGATAATCCCTTGTTTTAGTCCCGCTCCAATTCATCGCGCGCCTGGCGAAAGCGCTTTATGCGGCGGTAGAAGATCCACACAAGGCCTGCCAGGGCGACGTAGAGCAGGATTTCGTAGAAGGGATGGCTCCAGTTCAATATGACCGGCCAAAGGGCGAGGATGCAGAGCAGGATGAAGATGTCTTCGAAGAGGTGTTTGGGCTTTTTATCCTCGGGCGGGGGCTGGGGAAGGTTCATGATCAAACCTCGAATAGAAGCTTGTAGATGGTGTAGTTTTTCAAGACCAGCTTGACGTAGAGGCGGGTTTCTTTATAAGGGATGCGCTCGACAAAGGCATCCGGATCTTCGCAGGAAAAACGCTCTGTCCACTTGCGGGCCACGTGGGGACCGGCGTTGTAGGCTGCCAGCCCGAGTTCAAAGCCCAGGTCCCGGGTGGGCCCCTCGGTGAATCGCCGCACCTGGTCGCCGAGAAAGCGGCTGCCCAGACGGATGGAGACATCCGGATCGAAAAGCGAGGTCCGGCCAAATCGGCGCAGCCCCAACTGGCGCGCCAGAACCCGGCCGGTCTGGGGCATGATCTGCATGAGGCCGAT
This sequence comes from Candidatus Latescibacterota bacterium, assembly GCA_965219385.1. Lineage (GTDB taxonomy): Bacteria > Latescibacterota > UBA2968 > UBA8231 > UBA8231 > CBDCNM01. Next base: position 2,720,886 of record CBDCNM010000002.1, read on the forward strand.
GGCGCCGGCATGCGATACGGCGTCTTCCCTGAAGGAGCTTTCCTGGCGGATGACCGAAAGGACCAGGTAGGGATCGATCTGCGCTTCCCGGGCCGCCTCTTGGATCTGGTCCCAGTAGTAATCCGGGTAGAGGCGGTGGAATTCGCTCCTGTCCCCGGCCGTGGAAAAGATGAGGGTGGAAAGCCTGAGGGCGCGGTCCAGGGAGCCCAGGTTTTCGTAGCGATCCCGTATCGTCTTGAGGGCGATGGTGTCGCCGCGGTTGAGGGCCTCGGCTTGGCGCAATTCGGCTTCGGCCAGGTCTACCAGGCCCAGCTTCTGGAGAGCGCCGGCCCGTTGCAGGTGATCGGCTCCCCTGAGCTGGGGCGCGGTTGAGGGGGCGGGGTGCAGGAGGGCCTGAGGGCGGGACTGCAAGGCCCCCTTGTGGCCAAAGCCCAAACTGGTGGCGCGGGCCGAATAATAGGAGCGCGGAAATCCTTTGGCGGCCTCGGCGTAATAGGCCTGGGCCTCGTCCTCGAGATCCAGGCGTTCGGCGGCCTTTCCGGCCCAGAACAAACTCTGGTCTACGATGTGGGGCTGGCTGGCCTTGCGGCTGGCCTGCTGAAAGGTCTCCAGGGCTTCCTGGTAGTGGTGGCGGCAATAATGGGTGAAACCGACGCTCCAGCTGGCCTCGTCCCGGTATTTGCTGTCCGCGTAGTTTTGAGACAGCTTTTCGTAGAGCTTTTCGGCGTGGGCGAATTTGTTGTTTCTCTCGGCGGCTTTGGCCGCCTGCCACAGGGCATTGTCGGCCAGGTCGTGCCGCGGGTAGAGCCGGGCGAATTTTTCGTAGGTCTCGATGGCCTGGGTCTCGCGGTTGAGGCGCACCAGGACATTGCCCAGGCGGTAGAGACCGGAGCGATACTGGTAGTGCTCGTAGGCCCGGACGAAGGCCTTGCGAGCCCGGGCGTACTGGCGGTCTTTCTGGTAGGCGCGCCCCAGTTGGTACTGGGCTTCAGCGGCCAGCCGGTGCCGGGGGTGGTGTCGCAGGAAGCGTTCCAGGGTCTTTGCGGCCCGGCGGTTATGGCCGTGGTGCAGGTAGATCTGGGCGCGGTGGTAAATTTCCTCGGGGACCTTGCTCGCGGACGGTTGCCCGAGGACTTCCAGAGCCCTGTGGTGGGCCGGGTATTCCTCTACCAGCTGGGCCCGCATCCGGCGAGCCATGCTGTGGTCGCCGCGCTCCTGGTGGATCCGGGCCATGTGGTAGCGCAGTTCCGGGATTTGGTCGGGCTGGCGCCGCAAGAGGCGCTGGTAGGTCCGCAGGGCCTGCTCGTAGTCTTTGGCATCCACGTACAGGGAGGCGAGACCCTGGTAGACAGAGTCGGTCAAAACCTTGTGTTGAGAGGTGAGCGCAAAGTCCTGATAAGCCTCTATGGCTGCTTCGCTCTCACCCATTTCCTCCAGGACGCGGGCCATCCAGAAGCGGCGGTAGTCCTCCAGCACGGGGAGGGCGCCCTGGAGTTGATCCAGGCGTTCGTAGGCCCGGGCGGGTCGCCCCAGGAGGCGCTCGCAAATGGCCTGCTGGTAGAGTAGCCGGATGCGGTACCGGGGGGCCAGGTTTTCCCGGTCCACTCTTTTCAACAGCTCGTAGGCCTGCTCGTAGTTGCCCCGGGCGATGTAGAGGGCGATTTGCCCCTCCTCGGGCCACACGGCACAGCGCTGTTCGGTCTGGAGCAGCTGGAGATGTACTAGAAAGGAAAGGAGCACCAGGAAACTCAGTCCCAGGGTGCCCCCTACCAGTTTGGCTCTGGAACCCATTGAATTGCTTTCCTCATCCATGGATGGCTCTTACTATAATAATACAAAGGTCGATTTACGGCCAACAAAAATGTGCTTTGCAGGGCAGGGTCTATTTTGTCCGCGGCGGAAACTTTTTCACTTGCGGAAGTGCTGGAAGAGGTAGAGGATAGAGGAACTTGGGTAGAGGAGCCATCAGCTCGCGTACATTCTTCCTGGATTGAAAATGCCCTTGGGGTCAAAGGTATTCTTGAGGATCCGGTTCAGGCGGGCTACCCCCTGGGACAAAGGGGTGAAGGCCTCGGAGTTGGGGTCGTCGGCCCGGGTGGCAAAGCGCCAGGCCGTGGCCTGATGATCGAGGGCGGCCTGGTGCAGTAAGGCGGCCTGTACCGGCAGCGGGAAAAGGGCCCAGAGCAAGCCGCCGGCCCAGTCCAGAGCGTAGCGTTCGAGGTCGTGCCGGTGCAGGGCCGCCACTAGGTGTGCGGCCCTGGCCGGGGGGGCGGAGAAGCGCCAGAGTTGCCCATCCTGGGAGGGCTGCAAGGATTCGAGCTCTCGCAGGTCGCTCCACAGGGCGGCGGAATCCTCTCCTGCGAGAGCGGATATCTCGGCTTTCAGGTCGCCGGACAGTTTTTCCAGTTGTGCGGCCACGGCCGGTCCCGGCCCTTCGATGCGAACCAGGGTGCGCGCCTCTTGCCTGGTGGCGGCGGGCAGGTAGGCCAGGCCGGTGATTTCGTAGGGCAGGGCGGCCAGTTCGAGCATCAGCCGCAGGGCCGCTTCAAGGGCCTGGCCGTGCACCATCAGGGTCTGCTGGGTTTCGGGCCGCGGCCACACCTTGAAGCAGATTTCGGTGAGCACTCCCAGAGTGCCGAAGGAGCCGCTGAGGACTTTGGGCAGGTCGTAGCCGGTGACGTTCTTGACCACCTTGCCTCCGGCGCGGATGCGCTCGCCGTGGCCGTTGATCATCTCTATCCCCAGGACAAAGTCGCGCAGGGCGCCGGCCTTGAAGCGCCGGGGCCCGGACAGGTTGCAGGCCAGGGTACCACCGATGGTGGCCTGGGTGCCCCAGTGCGGGGGTTCGAAGGCCAGGTGCTGATTTTCCCTGGCCAGGAGTTTTTCTATTTGCCCGAGGGGCATGCCTGGACGGACCACCAGGATCAACTCGCCGGGTTCGTAGCTCACCAGCTGGTTCAAACCGGAGACATCGAGAGGGGATTGGGCCACGACGCGGCGGCCCAGACGCAACTTGGTGTCTCCGGCCGAGATGTGCAGCGACTCGTCGTCGGCCAAGGCCAGGGCCACGCGTTCCTGTAGGGCTGCGGGGGTGTCCATGTTCAGGAAGGAGCGGAAGAGTCCTTCAATTCGACCACGATGTTGCGCCAGGGAGTGTCGCCGACGTTGATGGCTTCGTGGATGTTTTCGCCGGGGACTTCCGCAAAGTGGACCTCGCCGTCCCGCATGGCCCTGGCCTCCTTTTTGGCGCCGATGGCATCGGCCCCCTGAAGGTTGCCAGCGCCAATCACCACGAAAAAGTAATCTTCGGTGTGGCGATGCAAGCCGGTGCTTTCTCCGGGCGCCAGGCACAGGTCCCAGACCCGGACGCGGTTGTTTTCGAATAAAAGCCGGGTGCCGACCTGGGAAGATACAGCTGGATGGGTAGGCATGGGGATGCTCCTTTTTAAAAGCGTTCCAGTTCGGGGAATTTTTCAGCGCCCTGGTGCACGTGCATCCGGCCGCCCTCGATGCAGCGTCGCAGCACCGGGTAGACCTTGCCCGGGTTGAGCAAGTGGTCGGGATCGAAGCCGGCCTTGATGCGTTCCTGGGCGTCCAGGTCGGCAGCGCTGAACATGCAGGGCATCAGGTCGCGTTTCTCGATGCCGACGCCGTGCTCGCCGCTCAGGACCCCGCCTACTTCGACGCACAGTTTTAAAATCTCGGCGCCCAGCTCTTCGGCTTTTTCCAGGTCGCCGCTTTTGTTGCTGTCGTAGAGTACCAGGGGGTGCAGATTGCCGTCGCCGGCGTGAAAGACATTGGCTACGGGCAGGCCAAAGGGCTCGGACAACGCCTGGATGCGCTTGAGGACAAAGGGCAGCTTGGAGCGCGGGATGGTGCCGTCCATGCAGTAATAGTCCGGGCTGATGCGGCCCATGGCCGGGAAGGCGGCTTTGCGGCCGGCCCACAGCTTGAGGCGCTCCGCTTCGTTTTGGGCCTTGCGGATTTGGGTGGCCCCGCTCTCCCGCAGCAGGTCTTCGAGGGGGCCGAGCAGATGCTCCACCTCGCTGGCGGCACCGTCCAGTTCCACCAGCAGGAGGGCCTCCACGCCGCGGGGGTAGCCGGCCCCGACGAAATCCTCGGTGGCTTCGATGGAGAGGCGGTCCATAATCTCCATGCCGGCGGGTATCATACCGGCGGCTATGATGTGGGCCACGGCCTGCCCGGCGGCTTCGACGCTGTCGTAGACCGCCATCATGGCCCGCGCCAGCTCGGGTCTGGACAGGAGGCGCAGGGTGGCCTCGGTGGTGATCCCCAGGAGGCCCTCGGAGCCGGTCAGAAGGCCCAGTAAATCGTAGCCGGCGCGGTCCATGCCCTTGCCGCCGATGCGCACCACTTCCCCGTCCACCAGCACGATTTCCAGGCCCAGGACATTGTTGGTGGTGGTGCCGTACTTGAGGCAGTGCACGCCGCCGGAGTTTTCGGCGATATTGCCGCCGATGGTACAGGCCAGTTGGCTCGAAGGGTCCGGCGCGTAATAAAAACCGCAGTCCTGTACTGCGCTGGTCACCCCCAGATTGGTGACCCCCGGTTGCACGGTCGCGGTGCGGTTCTCCAGGTCAATATCGAGGATGCGGTTCATCCCGGCCAAACTCACGACCACCCCGTCCCGCAGGGGCAGGGCCCCGCCCGACAGACCGGTACCGGCGCCCCAGGGCACGATGGGGATGCCGGTCTGGTTGCAGATGCGCACAAGGGTGGACACGTCCTGAGTGGAACGGGGCAGGACCACGGCCATGGGCCGCTGACGGTAGGCCGAGAGGGCATCGCACTCGTAGACCACCAGGTCTTCGGGATGGTGGATGATCTGATCCTCCTGGAGATGCTCCTGGAGACGGCGGATCAATTCCCGGCGTTGTTGCAGGCGTTCGGGTCGAGGCTGAGGTAGTTGCATCTTCAGATATCCAGTCCCAGTTCTTGGCTATAGGCGAAAAGGGCCGGGGTGCCTCCGGTGTGGACAAAAACGATGGTGTGGCCCTGATTCCACCAGCCCTGGCGGATGTGGGCGATGAGTCCGGCCATGGCCTTGCCGGTGTAGGAAGGATCGAGCAGCAGGCCTTCCTGGCGCGCCAGGAAGTGAATGGCCTCGCGGCTCGCGTCGGTGAGGACCCCGTACGCCGGGCCGGCGAACCCGGCGTAGCTTTCGATGTCCTGCGCGGTAAACTCCAGGTCCATCCCGAGGACGCGGGCACTTTCCGCGGCCAGTCCGGCCAGGCTTCGGGCGACCTGGTGGTCGTCGCGCGGGCTCGGGCTGATGCCCACGATCCGCAGGTCGAGGCCCAGGGCCCGGGCGCCCACCACCAGGCCCACGTGGGTGTGAGCCCCCGAACACAGGTAGATGGCATCCGGATGAATGCCGCGCTCCTCGAGCTGGGCCCACAGTTCGAGGAAGCCATCCACGTAGGCGATGCTGCGGTAGATGGCCGCGTCGCTGCTGGTGTTGAAGGGGTTGTGGCCCTGGGCGCGCAACGCCTCCATGCGGGCCTCGAGGGTTTTGCCCTGGTCCGCGGGCGCCGGCAGCCGGACCTGGGCCCCGAAGAGGTGGCAGAGCAGGAGGTTGCCCTGCGGCTGGGCGTGGGCGTCGGTGCGACCGACGATCTCGGCCTTGAGGCCCAGGCGGGCGGCCACGGCCGCGGTCTGGCGCGACTGGTTCGACTGGGCCGCGGCACCGTGGACCAGCACGTCACAGCCTTGTTCCACGGCCTGGGCAATGGAGTACTCGAATTCGCGGATCTTGTTGCCGCCAAAGGCCAGGCCGGTCAGGTCCTCGCGCTTGATCAGGATCCGGGGTCCCCCAAGGGCAGCTCTGAGGCGGGGGAGTTCTTCCAGGGGGGTGGGCAGTGCGGCCAACTGCAAACGCGGTAGCTGGTCCAGCCGGGTGCGGAGCTGGTCTGCCGTGATGATTGGATTCATGCGCCTGTTCCAGGGTCAATGGGCCTCAAAGAAATACAAAGATCTAAGGTATGTAATTCAGCCAGGTACGGCAAGATTGAAGCGCAACTTCATACCCGGGCATTTGCTTTTATCAGAGAAGGGGCTTAGATTAGAAATGTTTCGGTACTCGAAGATGAAGGCTTCCCTTCCCATCTGGATCTTACTGCACATCTCCCGCAAAAAGATAACACCCTGCCAGACCGGCCCCAAGGCCCCTGCGTCAGGCCGTAGAGCATTGCACCCGAGGTTTACAGTAGCGTTTTGAATCTGGTTGAGCCCATTCCCGAGGAATTGGAGAGCCCCCTGCGCGACGAGTTGCACGTCGGCGAACTCCTGCTGATGCTGCTGGCCGCGGATCTGCGCCCGGACGGCATGTACGGAGATTCCTGGTTTGTGCTCACGGACGAACGTCTCATGGTACTCCAGGACAATGGGCATATCCAGAGCTTTCCCCTGGAGGAAATCCACCGGGTCCACACCAGGAACTACGTGGGCAACGGCGTCCTGATGGTAGAGCTGGCGGACGAGACCATCGAGCTGGTACGTTTTTCTCAGAGCGCCTACTACAAGTTTTCGAGTGTGCCGTACGCCGTGGAAGCTGCCAGCGATGTGGGGCGACCCGAGGAAGAGGAAGAAGGGCCCGGGTCGATGCCGGCGCCCCGGCAGGTAGCGCACTGTGCCACCTGCGGCCGGGCCCTCAGATCCGGCACCACGGTCTGCCCCCACTGCATCCGCAAGACCGAGACCTTCTGGCGGCTCTTTTCCTATGTCCTGCCCTACAAGGGAGTGGCCCTGGTCGGTTTTGTGCTCACCTTGATGTTCACCGGCCTCAGCCTGCTGCCGCCGCTGCTCAACGGAGTCCTCATCGACCGTGTAATCACGCCGGTAATTGTTCAGTACAGCAAAAGCGGAGGAGGAGAAGGGCTAGCATCCACGCCCAGGACTCCGCCGCAGGAGCATGTGGACCTGCTGGTATGGGTGGTGCTGGGGCTGCTGGGCATCTACCTGGTCAGGGCCCTGGTGGGTGGAGCGCGGACCTATTGCCTGGGCTGGTTGGGACAACGCGTGGCCTACGGTTTGCAGACCCAGGTCTTTAAACACCTTCAGTTTTTAGCCCTGAGCTTTTACAGCCAGATGAGCACCGGCCGCATCATGACCCGGGTGACCAGCGATACCGACCGCATGCGGATGTTCATCACCCGCGGTTTCCAGGATATGGTGATCGCGATTCTGACTCTGGCGGGGATTGGCATAGCCCTGTTTCTGAGGAACTGGCAGCTGGCCATCCTGGCCCTGATCCCGGTCCCGGTGATGGTCCTGGGGACCTTGTTTTACACCCGGCGGATCCACTGGGTCTTCCACGGCATCTGGCGGCGCATCGCCGTGCTCAACTCGCATCTGGCCGATACCATTCCCGGGACCAAAGTGGTCAGGGCCTTTGCCCAGGAGGAGCGCGAGATCGCCCGCTTCGACCAGCGCACCGAGGAATTGCGCCGATCGCAGATGGAATCCATCAAGATGCGGGCCTACTTTATGCCCTCCATCACCTTTGTCACCTCCATCGGTTCCGTGGTCCTGTGGTGGTTCGGCGGTAGCCGGGTGTTGGAGGACACTCTGACCCTGGGCGATTTGCAGGTTTTTATCGCCTATATGATGATGTTCTACCAGCCGGTGCGCGAGCTGTGCACCCTGTCCGAAGGGCTGGAGAGCGCGGCCACCTCGGCCGAGCGGGTTTTCGAGGTTCTGGACACCGAGCCGGAGATCGTCGATCACAAGAACGCGGTGGATCCGGGCGCACTGAAAGGGGCGGTGGAATTTTGCCATGTCAGCTTTACCTATGACGGTTTTGAGCGCATCCTCGACCAGATCAACTTTGCGGTAGAGCCGGGCGAGATGGTCGGCATCGTCGGACCTAGCGGTGCGGGTAAGTCCACCCTGGTCAACCTGATCTCGAGGTTCTACGACGCTACGGACGGCGAGGTCCTCATAGACGGCATTCCCATCAAGGATATACAGCAACGCAAGCTGCGGGCCCAGATCGGCGTGGTGCTGCAGGAACCGCTGCTCTTCCACGGCAGCATTGCCCGGAACATCGCCTATGGCCGGCCCGAATCCACCCGCGAGGAGATCATCGCCGCGGCCCGGGCCGCCAACGCGCACAAATTCATCATGAACTTTCCGGACGGCTACGATACCGAAGTGGGCGAACGCGGCGGCCGGCTTTCGGGCGGCGAACGCCAGCGCATCTCCATTGCCCGCGCCCTGATCGGCCGGCCGCGCATCCTCATCCTCGACGAGGCCACTAGCTCGGTGGACACCGAGACCGAGTACGAGATCCAGGAAGCCCTGGAACGCCTCACGGCCGGCTGCACCACCTTTGCGATCGCGCACCGGCTTTCCACCTTGAAGAATGCCGACCGCCTCCTGGTCCTGGAAAAGGGTCGGATCGCCGAGGTCGGCACCCACGAAGAACTGCTGCTCAAGGACGAGGGGGTCTACCGCCGCTTGGTGGATATGCAGAGCGAGCTGGCCGGGACGAGGGGCGTGTAATGCTGGGCCAGGACTACAAGTACGAGGAACGCGTTCTGGATCCAGACACCCTGCGATTTTACCGCTCTGAGCGCGGCGACCTGGCAGTGAGCCTGGATGGGGAAGAGTTCCGGGATCTCAACATCCGTCGTGCGTTCCCGCTCGAGTCCTCGACCCGTTTCATTGGTCTTTTCCTGTCTGATGGGGCCGAGCTGGGCCTGCTCGAAGACGTCGAAGGGCTGGATGAGGACAGCCGCGCCCTCCTGCTCGAAGAGCTGGACAAGATTTACTTTCGACCGCTGATTATCAGCTTCGACCACATCGGCGAAGAATTCGGTGTGGTGCACGCGGACGTCGAGACTTCCAGCGGCCCCCGCCACATCGAGATTCGCCAGATCCGCAAGAATATCCGCCTGCTCTCCGGCCACCGTGCCCTCATCGAGGACACCGACGGCAATCGCTACGAGTTGAGAGACTGGCACCGCTTGCCCAAACTCACCCGCGCAATCCTGGGATTGTAAATCCGCAAGGATCAAGCGGCGAAATAGGCCTGCATCTTGTCCAGGCCGATGCGGGCCACCTCTTCGGGGTCCCGGGCCCAGAGTTTGGGGTTGAAGAGTTCCAGCGAGACAAAACCCGAATAGCCCTGCTGGCGGGCGAGGCGTTCGATTTCTTTCAGGGGCCCGATTCCGTCGCCGGGAAAGACCCGGTCGGCGTCGGTCTGTTCGGCGGCTGGTTTAGTGGCGGGAATATCGTTCCAGTGCCAGATCGCCACCTTGTCGCCGGGCACCTTGGCGATGCTTTCGAGGAGCCCGCCGCCGCGCAGGATGTGGAAGGGGTCCATGACGAGGGTGGCATCCGGGTGGTCGGCGTCCACCGCGATCCGCCAGGCCTGGTTGATGGTGTACACACTGGCGACAAAACCCAGGTACTCCATGGCGGGGGCCACGCCGATTTGTCGTCCCATTTCCAGCAACTCTCGGTAGTTTTCGCCGCCCCGGGACAGGTCCACGGCGTCCATTGCAGGGCTGGCGACGATGTGGGAGGCGCCCACTTCCACGGCCTGTTGCATGCGCCGGCGAGCCTCGTCGAGGGCCCGGACATGCGCTACGCCGGAGGAACCGAGCCACCCGTGCACGGCAATCACGGTGGGGACCTGGAGGCCAGCGTCGTCGAGTCTCTGTCTGACTTCCCGGGTGCTGCCGCCGGATTGCACGTGGGCGTTCAGGTCGTCGTTCCACAGCTCGATGGCGGCATAACCTAGGGTGCCGGCGATGCGGATTTTCTCCAGCAGGGGCGCCGGGCGGATGGTGCTGGAATTGAGGCAGTACTGAAAAGTGCTCATAGGATCTCCTTTGTCAGGTAGGGCTACGCGTCAGGCCACGCACCCAAAGTCCCGGCCTTCCACCTAGTGCAGCCGCGCCAGTTCCTGGGCGCCATAAACCAGATTCATTCGCTTGACAGGAGGTGGCCCCATTGACGATTTTCAGTTCATAAATTAAAGATAAATCCAGGGTTCGCCTATGACACATCTCAAATCCAACCGCGAAATCGAAAAGATCCGGGCCAGCTGTCGCATTGCTGCCGAAGCCCTGCTCCGGGTCGCGGAGGAAGTGGCCCCCGAGGTCACGACCCTCAAATTGGACCAGGTGGCCGATGCCTACATTCGCAAACAGGGGGCCGTGGCCAGCGCCAAAAACTACAGGGGGTATCCCAAGAGCATCTGCGTATCGGTCAACGAAGTCGTGGTCCACGGCATTCCCGGGGAGAAAAGGCTCCGGGAAGGGGATATTCTCTCTGTGGACATCGCGGCGAAAAAGGATGGCTACCACGGGGATATAAACGTCTCCATGATCGTGGGCGCGGGAAACGAAGAGACCAGGCATTTGCTCGAGACCACGCGCCAGGCCATGGAACTGGGTCTGCGGGCCTCGCATCCGGGCAACCGTCTGGGGGACATCGGGCACGCTATTCAGAGCCATGTGGAAGCCCAGGGCTACTCGGTGGTGCGCGATTACTGCGGCCACGGGATCGGTCGCGCCTTTCACGAAGAGCCCCAGCTTTTGCATTTCGGCATGCCTGGTACGGGCCGGCGCCTGCAATCCGGCATGGTATTTACGGTAGAGCCCATGGTCAACCAGGGAGGACCGGAGGTCCGGGTCCTCGACGACGAGTGGACCGCGCTTACCCAGGACAGCACGCTTTCGGCCCAGTTCGAACACACCGTGGCGGTCACCCGGGACGGCCCCGATATCCTGTCCAGGTTCGACGATCTGCCCTTCTGATTGCTGTCTTGTCTGCCCTTGCCCTTTTGCAGGTTTCAGTTATATTGTAAAAGCCTTGGCACCTGGTGGGAAAACCCGAATATTGCGAGAAAGGAGTAAGGGCTATGGCAGAGGAAGCTTCCGAGGGCTCCGGAGAGGAAGAAGGCACTGATTTTTCGTTTGATCCAGGCTCCCAACTCGAACTCGAAGTAGAAGATACCTGCTGTATCACCGGCGAGGAGGTCGCGGCCGGTTTCTGTCGTTTTCCCGACTATCGCCGCGGCACCCTCATGGTCATGTCCAAAAAGGGGATGCTCGAGCATCTGCGCGCCGGCACCACCGTTCAGAAATTCAAGGAAGTTCTGGTCGAACGCCACGGCGAAGGGATACTTGAGGAGTACTCCGGTTATTGATGTACTGAGCTTGTAAGAAGGCTTCTTAGACCACGAGGGGCAATCCGCAAGGGGATTGCCCCTTTCTTTTTGGCTGGCTTCCGGGTAGCGGTTCAGGTGCGATCCAGGAAGCCGTCTCAATCCTGAGCCACTTTGAGCTGGACCTGGCGTTCCGCCGTCAGCCAGATGCGCTTGGGTCCGATGAGGGCATCGACCTGGTGCAGGAGTTCGTCGCAGGGGCTCACCTTGATGGTGCGGGAGCGCACCACCGCGTCTTTTTCGCCGCCATTTTTCAGGTGCAGCAGCAATTCGCAGTCGCCCAGATAGCGTTCGAGTAGCTGCTTTAATTCGATCAGCAGGTTGGGTTTGACTTCCTCGTAGGGCAGCGCCAGGTTGACGGCTTTGGTCAGGCGCTCCCGGGCTTGGGCCAGGGGGGTCACCTGGGCCGCGTTGATACTGAGGCGGCTGTTGCGCTCGGATACCTGTCCCTCCACCATGACCGCCTGGTTCGGTTGGATCAGCTCCTTGTGGGCCGCATAGGCTTCGGCAAAAAAAGCCACATCGCCCTTGCCGGACAAATCTTCCAGGGTGGCAAAGGCAAAGGGCTGGCCGCGGCGGTCGGTCAAGGTGCTGATCCGGGTGATGAGACCGCCCACCCGCATGTGCATCCCATCCCCCTGCTCGGGGAGTTCGGCCAGCGGCCGGGCAAAGGCCTTCAGATCCCGGGCATAGCTGTGCAGTGGATGGCTGGACACGTAAAAGCCCAGCAACTCGCGCTCGCGGGTGAGGGCTTCCATCTCAGTCCACTCCTCCGCTTCCGGCAGGTTGAGCTGCTCGATTTCGTTGACGCCGTTGCCCAGATCGAACAGACTGATCTGGCCACGCTCTCTGTCCTCCTGGGTTTTCTGGGCGTTCTTGAGAGCCAGTTCCAGCCCCGCCAGCTGCTGGGCGCGGTGGCCCTCCGGGGTATCCAGGGCGCCGCTGGCGATCAGGCTTTCGACGACCCGCCGATTGACGGCGCGCAGGTCCAGGCGATCGCAGAATTCAAAAAGGGTCGTGGAGGGACCGTGCTCGATGCGGGACTCGACGATGCTCTGGGCCGCGCCTTCGCCGACGTTTTTGATGGCGGCCAGGCCAAAGCGGATACCGTCTTCCGTAGGGGTGAAGGTGACGGCGCTTTCGTTGACGTCGGGCGGCAGGACCGGAATTTCCATGCGGCGGCACTCATCCAAAAGTACGGTGAGCGCATCGGTGTTGTTGCGCGCCACGGTCAGCGAGGCCGCCATGTACTCCTTGGGGTAGTTGGCCTTGAGGTAGGCGTTCTTGTAGGCGACTTCCGCATAAGGGGCCGAATGCGAGCGGTTGAAGCCGTAGCCCGAGAATACTTCGACCGAGGCAAAGACCTTGTCCGCGGTCTTGCGGTCCACTCCATTGGCCAAGCACCCGTCGATGAAGGCCTTTTTCATTTTGGCCATCTCTTCGGGCTTTTTCTTGCCGATGGCCTTGATCATTATATAGGCCTGGCCCAGCGACAGACCGGCCAGGGCCTGGGCCACCTGCATGACCTGCTCCTGGTAGACCAGCACCCCGAAGGTGTCGGCGAGGACCAGCTCCAGGTCGGGGTGGTCGTAGACCACGGGTTCCTCGCCGTGCTTGCGGGCGATATAGCGCGGGATCATCTCCATGGGCCCCGGCCGGTACAGGGCGTTCATGGCGATGATGTCCTCTATATTGTCGGGCTCGAGCTGACTCAAGTACTCGCGCATGCCGCCGCTTTCAAACTGGAACACGCCGATGGTCTCGCCGCGGCCGAACAGGTCGAAGGTGGCCCGGTCGTCCCAGGGGATTTTCTCCAGGTCAAAGTCGGGGATGCGGAGGCGGATGAGGCGGACGGCCTCGTCCATGAGGGAGAGTTCCTTGAGCCCTAAAAAGTCCATTTTGAGCAGGCCCAGCGCGTCGCAGGTTTCGCCGTCGAACTGGGTGGAGATACGGCCGTCTTTGGGGGATTTGTACAGGGGGACGAAGTCGGTCAGGTCCGAAGGGGCTACGATGACCGCGGCCGCGTGCACTGAGGCGTGGCGGGAGAGACCTTCGAGTTTGCGGGCGTGGGCGATGAGCTGGCCTTTTTCGTCGGGGGCTGCGGCCATCTGCTCGAGTTCGGGGACTTTGTCGATGGCTTTGTCGAGGGAGATCTTGAGTTCGTTGGGCACCAGTTGGGCAATGCGGTCCACTTCGCCGAACTCCATGCCCAAAACGCGGCCCACATCGCGGATAACGGCCTTGGCGCCCATGGTGGCAAAGGTGATGACCTGGGAGACGTTCTGCTCGCCGTACTTGTTGATGACGTAGCGGATGATCTGGTCGCGGCCGGTGTCGGCAAAGTCGATGTCGATATCGGGCATGGCGGCCCGCTCGGGGTTGAGGAAGCGCTCGAAGAGCAGATTGTACTTGATGGGATCGGTGTTGGTGATTTCCAAGGCATAGGCCACCAGGCAGCCGGCGGTTGAGCCGCGGCCCGGACCCACGGAAATGCCCTTGTTGAGGGCAAAGTGGACGTAGTCCCGCACGATGAGGAAGTAGCCGGCGTACCCCATCTGGATGATGACATTTAGTTCGTAGTCGAGTCGTTGCTGCAGGCTTTCGTCGATGTGGTCGTAGCGCTGTTTGAGCCCTTGGTTGGCTAGATGGGTGAGATATTGGCCGTCGTCGTCGAATCCCTCGGGTTTGGGGAAAGTGGGCAGCTTGAAGTCGCCGAATTCGAACTGCACGTCGCACTTTTCGGCGATTTCGAGGGTATTTTCCAGGGTGTAAGGGATATCCTCGAAGAGTGCGTACATCTCGTCGGGAGATTTCATGTAGAGCCCGTCGGGGTAACACAGGCGATTCTCGTCGGAGATGTTCTTGCCGGTCTGGATGCAGAGCAGGGCATCGTGCGCTGAGTGATCGTCCTTTTGCAGAAAGTGAAAATCGTTGGTGGCCACCAGGGGCAGGTCCAGCTTCTTGTGCAGCTTGAGGAGGCCGTCGTTGATTTTGGGTTCGATATCGATGCCGTGGCGCTGGATCTCCAGGTAGTAGTCGTCGCCAAAGATGTCCATGTACTCGCGCGCGGCTTTTTCGGCCGCGGACAGGCCCTCGTGCCGGATCAGGTGGGCGATTTCGCCGCTGACGCAGGCCGAAAGACAGATCAGGCCCTCGGCGTGCTGGCGCAGGAGTTCCTTGTCGACCCTGGGGTTGTAGTAATACCCCTCCAGGTAGCCTTTGGAGACCAGCTTGATCAGGTTTTTGTACCCGGTGTCGTTTTTGGCCAGCAGAACCAGGTGGTTGGAGCCGTGGGGGAGGCCGCGGGCCGGCTTGCGCAGGTGGCGACTCTCTATGGCCACGTAGACCTCGCAGCCGATGATGGGCTTGACGCCGGCCTCTCGACAGGCGCGATAGTGGTTTATGGCGCCGAAGAGATTGCCGTGGTCGGTGAGGGCCAGGGCCGGCATCTGATACTCGGCCGCCAGGTTGGCCGTATCGTCGAGGCGGCAGCCTCCGTCCAGAAGGCTGAATTCACTGTGACCGTGCAGGTGGACAAAACCAGCCGTAGCCATGTAGATTTCCCGTTTGATTAAGGAGGGGAGCAGGGCCTGATTTAAATTAGATAGGGATCAGGAAAACCTGAAACAGGAGAAAATAAAAACTGGTACATACCTGGGACCAGGGAAGATAGAGCACGCGTGGTATCGGTGCCTGAACGAGGGGAGCCAAGCCATCAACACGTCTAACATAGCACTTTTAAAATCAAAAGTCAATCTCTTGTTTCCGGACATTATAAAATAATATAACATCTTGTTAATAATGATTTTACATATTTATTGAAGAGGGGATTGAGAAGAGTTCAAAAACCCGTTTGATGCTTGATTTTTATAGGGCTTATGTCGCTTTGTAGTAGCGAGAAAAAAAATAAAAAAACCAGAAGATATTTGTGTTGTACGCCACGCCACGATATATTAGCCTCCTGTGGCGACAAGGAAAGCGAACGAACGATGCATTCTGCGCGGTTGGTGATGGCTCTGCCCACGGATCACTACAACAGGAACCCGATGGACAATGATGGCGCGGCTGCATCAGCCACGCATCATAAAGGCAAGCTGTACTTAGCGGAATTACTAAGGAGACCCCTCACCGATGGCTCCCATCCCATCCCTTTCAACCGCGCTAGTTCTCGTGTTGGCAACTTGGCAACTTGTCGGGTGCGGCGACTACGTAACCAAATCAGATCACGACAAGGCCGACGAATCCCAGCAGGCACAAATCGACGCCTTGCAGGCAAAAGTTAAGTCTCTCGAAGCCACCTTTAGATCCGACGTCATCCTCAATACTGAAGTCCACACCGACTCTGGGACTTGGGATGTTTTCGGAGGATCAGTCTCTGTCGAGTATAGCTGGCGGCACTTGTCTGTTGAAGGTCGCCCGACGAATCGAAGGTTTCGCTGTAATCGTGTTGGGACATGAAAGCCGCAGATAGCACAGGCCAGTCCGTCGAGCTTGACTCCTATGTGCCGGAGAGCCTGCGCGCACTGGGCGATCTCCAGACAGCAATACCTGCGGTAGCTCGCGACGAGAAGCGCATGAGGGAGGTCGAAGAAGCCGTTCAGCGTTTGCCCACCAGGCATCAACTGACCGTTGGAGATGCTCGCGAAATTGATGTTGAACCAGAGAGTGTGCACCTCGTAGTGACTTCTCCGCCGTATTGGACCCTGAAGAAATATCGCGAGTACGAAGGTCAACTTGGGCACTGGGATGACTACAAGACATTTCTTCGCCAGCTGGACAAGGTGTGGCGCAGGTGTTTCAAGGCGCTGGTTCCCGGTGGGCGTCTGGTTTGTGTCGTGGGAGACGTCTGCCTGTCTCGCAGGAAAAACAGCGGACGTCACGAAGTCGTTCCTCTGCACGCATCGATTCAAGAGCACTGCAGGAGATTGGGATACGACAATCTGGCTCCCATCTTCTGGCACAAAATCTCCAATGCCTCCTACGAAGTAGAGAACGGCGGCGGCTTTCTCGGCAAGCCCTATGAACCTAATGCGGTGATCAAGCACGACGTCGAGTTTCTGCTGATGGAACGAAAACCGGGAGGGTATCGAAAGCCCAGCCCGTCGAAACGTCTTCTCAGCGTAGTCGCCGCGGAGAACTACCAGAGATGGTTTCGTCAGATCTGGTCGGATGTAGCCGGTGCGTCCACGCGGCAGCACCCGGCGCCCTTCCCTTTGGAACTCGCAGAACGTCTGGTCAGAATGTTCAGCTTTGCCGGCGACACCGTGCTCGATCCGTTTCTTGGAACGGGCACCACTACGGTGGCGGCTGCCCGCTGGGGCAGGAACAGCATCGGGTACGAAGTCGACCCGAAGTACATGGAGTTCGCACGGTCTCGAATTTCCGGCGAATTGGATGGCCTGTTCAGCACGGCGGAAATCGTTCATCACAAAACGAAGTGATGGCTCTCGAAGATCTAAACTATCGCGTGAGAAAAGCCGTCAGGCTCTACTGGTTGACGCTGGAGACCCAGGGCCAGAGACAGGGTGGTTCAGGGGTTGATGCTAGGGACCGCGGTCGCAGATCGCAGGCAACGGGAGGCAAGCAAATGGACGGGTTCGTCAACCTCGTCACTGAGCTGTTGACTGAAGTAGGCTTGCCTCCAAATGCAATTCACAGGGACACCAAGCTCGAATTGCCCGGATACTACCGTTCAGCAAAGAAATGGGACCTGCTCGTTATTCTCGATGGTCGTTTGCTTGCAACGGCCGAGTTCAAATCAATTGCCAGTTCCTACGGAAACAACCTCAACAACAGAACGGAAGAATCCCTTGGCAGCGCCGAGGACTACTGGACGGCGTATAGAGATGGAGCGTTTGGCGACTCACCCCGGCCTTGGCTTGGATACCTGATGCTGATTGGTGATTCCCACAAGGCCAATACTCCCGTGCGTATTTCCGAACCTCACTTCAAAGTCTTTGAGGAGTTCCGTGGTGCAAGCTACGTGAAGCGCACCGAAATACTTCTTACGAAGCTGGTGCGTGAACGGAAATACGACTCCACCTGCCTCCTTAAATCACCGGCCACGGCAGCAGAGACGGGACAGTACAGCGAACCCTTGCCCGAACTATCATTCAACAATTTCTCTGCGAGTCTGGTTGCCAAGGTCCAATCATATCTGAAGACGCGATAGACCGACTCTGAGCAGGAGATGGGCAGCTTGGCCTGAAATTCTCGTTTATTATATTTCCTTATAATTCTCCCGTATTGATGCGACTACCCTTCCCCCTCCCGGAGGTTGCTCAAAGTCCTGGACGGAAAGGCCAAACAGGGCGCTGTACCTGAATTGTGGGGCAGGTGCGGCGCCGCAAGGCTGGTCGCTGTACCCCGCCGGGGAATCATTAGGAGGTGCAAGCATGCGGATTCTCATCACCGGCGGGGCCGGCTTCATAGGTTCGCATTTATGTGATCTTTTCCTGGGGAAGGGCTACGAGGTCATCTGCATGGACAACCTGCTCACAGGGCGTGCCGACAACGTGGCCCAGCACCTGGGCAATCCCCGGTTCAGCTTTGTGCACTACGACGTGACCAATTTCATCCACGTGGACGGGGCGCTGGACTTTATCCTTCACTTTGCCAGCCCGGCCAGTCCGGCCGATTTCGAAAAGCAGGGGATCAGGATTCTCAAGGTCGGCGCACTGGGCACGCACAAGGCCCTGGGGTTGGCCCGGGCAAAGGGAGCCAAATTCTTCCTGGCCTCGACCTCCGAGGTGTACGGGGACCCCCTGGTCCATCCACAGTCCGAAGGCTACTGGGGCAATGTCAATGCCATCGGCATTCGCGGGGTCTACGACGAAGCCAAGCGCTACGCCGAGTCCTTGACCATGGCCTACCATCGCCTCCACGCCGTCGACACCCGCATTGTGCGCATCTTCAATACCTATGGGGAACGGATGCGGCGCGACGACGGTCGCGCCATCCCCAACTTTACTACCCAGGCCCTGACCGGCGATGAAATCACGGTCTACGGGGACGGCAGCCAGACTCGCAGTATCTGTTATGTGAGCGATCTGGTGGAAGGCATCCACCGTCTTATGCAGGCGGATATCAACACCCCGGTCAATCTCGGCAATCCCACCGAGATAAGCATGCTGGACCTGGCCAGGACGATCATAGAGTACACCGGCAGCAGCAGCAAGATCGCCTTTCTCCCATTGCCCCAGGATGACCCCAAGATGCGGCTGCCGAACATCGCCAAAGCGCGGAAGGTGCTGGCCTGGGAACCCTTGATGCCTCTGGAAAAAGGTTTGAAGCGAACGATCGAGTGGTTCAGAAAAGAGGTGAAAAAATGATCGCCCTAAGCCTGCGCGAAAATTGTCTGGGCTTTGAAATCCACGACGGCGTGCACCTTGTGACCCTGTACCGGGCCCGCGAGGAATTGCCGCGCCGCGAATCGTCCAAACCCTGCTTTGCGCCCATATACACTCCTTCGGGAGTCCTCGTCACCGAGTACCGTCCCGCGGATCACGCCTGGCACACCGGGCTTTATTTTGGCTGGGTCCACGCCAACGACGCCAATCTGTGGGGCGGTCCCTGGTACCAACCTGAAAAAGGCAAGTACGAGTACGTAGAGCACAGCCACGGGGTCCAGCGCCACGATGGGTTTACCGAGGAGCGGATGGAGGAAGACGGGGTTTTCATTGGGGAAAGCCTTGAGTGGCTGGACGCGGACGACCGGCCCATGGCCAGGGAAAAGCGGGATTATATCTTCCGCAAGCTGGAGGGCATGGAGGGGTATTGCTGGACCATCGAAACGCGGATTGCACCGGTGGGGGAAAAGCTGGTCCTGGGGGCTTCCAGAGCCGCCCGTTACAGCGGTCTGGAATTGCGCATGGGGCCCCCCTTTGCCGAGGCCCGGCACCGCAGCAGCGAGGGGCTCGAAGGCCACGAAAACATCATGGGACAGCAGGCGCGCTGGGTGAGCGCTGCCGGGGCCACGGGAGGGGCGGTGGTAATGATGGATCATCCGGACAACCCCCGCCATCCAGTACCCTGGTTCACCCGCGCGAACCTGCTGGGAGCCGGTTTGCTGATGGAGGGCGATCTGGAGGTGAAACAGGGAGAGTCCCTCGAGTTGCGCTATGGGTTTGCGGTTCTCGACCAGGAGCCTGGAGCAGGTGAAATCGAGAGGCTCTACAGCGAGTACATCGAGGCCTAGCGCTCTGTAAACCATCTGCCACCTCGCGGCCTTTGCCGCGGCCGGTTTCTCAGGACCTCAAGGCCAGGAGGGGATTGGGCCGGCGTTTGGTGGGGGGGTGGAGGGGAAAAGGGGGCTCTGGGACTCGGGCCTGCCTGGGGGGTGGCCGGGGGCAAGAGCGCCCTGGGCATCACCAAACGCCAGAGGCACGAGCCCCGCATGGCCGGCCGCTGCTTTTGCCGCCGGGCGGCCGGCTTCTCAGACTCTCTTCCAGGAAGCAGTGGAAAACCAATATGAGGTTGTTGATCTTACTGTATTGTGGCGCTTTTCTGTCCTGCGGTTCGGCTCCCAAAGTCAAACATCCGGCAATGGCGGTTCCCCCCCCCGAGAGCTGGACGGCCGGACGCACCCCTGCCGGAGGAGCGGTTGCAAACAGTTGGTGGAACCATCTGGGTACGGCCGCACTCGACAGCCTCGTAACCGAAGCCTGGGCGCACAATTACGACCTGCAAGCCGCTGCAGCCCGCCTGGACATGGCCCAGGCCCAGGCCCGTCTGGCCGGCGCACCCTTGCAACCCCAGCTCAGTGCCACGGCTGGGGGAGCGCGACGCAAGCAGAATTTTATCGGCTTTCCGCTTTCCGCGGAGGGGGGCGCGGTGCCCCGCTCGACCACCAGCAACTACGGCGTCGACCTGAATCTGAGCTGGGAAGTCGACCTGTGGGGCCGCCTGCGGGCCGGCGCAGCTGCGGCTCTGGCTGATCTGCAGGCCACCGGGGCCGACCTGCGCGGCGCTTATCTGTCCCTGGCCGCCCAGACAGCCCGCGCTTATTTCGCCGCGGTCGAAGCCCGCCGCCAGGTGGAACTGGCCGCGGCAACCGTAGAAAATTATCGCCTTTCCACCGAGCAGATCCACCACCGTTACCAGCGCGGCTTGCGCTCTTCCCTCGACCTGCGGCTGGGGCGTTCCAACCTGGCCGCCGCCCGGGCCGCTTTGCAGCAGCGTCGCCAGCAGCAGGACCGGGTCCGGCGCCAGCTCGAGCTACTCCTGGGGCGCTACCCGGAGGCCGCTCTGGAGGTTGAGGGCGAATTGCCTGTCCTGGCCGAGCCAGTGCCGGCCGGTCTGCCCGCCGATCTGATTGGCCGCCGTCCCGACCTGGCCGCCAGCGAGCGTCGCCTGGCCGCCAGCGAGCGTCGCCTGGCCGCGGCGCGCGCCGCCCTCTATCCCCGCATCAGCCTGACCGCTTCCGGGGGGCGCTCCTCCAGCGAGCTGGGCGATCTGCTCGACGGCGACTTTTCGGTGTGGAATCTGGTGGCCAACATCAGCCAGCCTATCCTGCAGGGGGGGCGTCTGCGCGCCGGCGTCGACCTGGCCCGCGCCGAGGCGGATCAAGCCTTGCTGGTGTACGCGGGAAGCGTGCTCAGGGCCTACGCCGAGGTTGAGGAGGCGCTGGCCGCCGAGGTTTTCCTGGCCGCTCAGGAAGAAGCTCTGGCCGTGGCCGTCGAGGAGGCGCTGGCCGCCCGCCAGCTGGCCGCGGCGCGCTATGGCAAGGGGCTGGCGGATCTGATTACCCTGCTCGAAGCCCAGCGCCGCGCTTTCGACGCCGAGAGCCGCTTGCTGGCAGTGCGGCGGCAACGTCTGGATGGGCGCGTCGATCTGCACCTGGCCCTGGGCGGCGGTTTTGCGGCCCCGGAAAGCGAGCCGGTCTCGACAACAAGCGCGGAGAAGCTACCATGAAAAAAGCATTGCTATCCCTGGGGATCCTGGCCGTGGGCGTGGCTGCGTTCTTGCTGCTGCGCTCCATGCACCAGCCGCCCCAGCGCCTCGAGCGGCCCTACCACGGCCCCCTGGTCGAAGCCATAACCGCGCCGCCCCAGCGCCTCCAGGTAGTGGTTGAGGGACAGGGCACGGTGAGGTCCGACGCCCAGATTGACCTGGTGCCCCAGGTCTCGGGCGTGGTGGTGTGGAAGTCCCCCGATTTCGAACCAGGCGGCGCTTTTGCCAAGGAGGATCTGCTCTTCCAGATCGATCCGCGCGATTACGAACTGGCCGTGGATCAAGCCGAAGCCGCGGTGGCCCAGGCCAGCTACCGTCTGGACCTGGCCCGCGAGGAATCCGCGGTGGCGCGTCTGGAGTGGGAACGATTCCACCCGGAGGGCGAGGCGCCCGGTGCCCTGGTCCTGCGCCTGCCCCAACTTAAGGCTGCCGAAGCAGATCTCCAGGCGGCCCGCGCCCGCCTCGAAGAGGCCCGCTTGCGCCTGGAGCGCACCCGGCTCTACGCCCCCTTTGACGGCCGTTTGCACAGTGCCCGCGCCGAGATCGGCCAGCACCTGGTCGCCGGCCAGCCCGCGGCCCAGCTCTACAGCATCGAAAAGGCCGAGATCGTGGTGCCGGTGCCCGACGAGGACCTGGCCTGGTTCGAGCTGCCCCTGCCCCTGCCCGTGACCGTGGAGCAGACCCCGGAAGAAAATGCCCAGTCCGTGGTCTACGATTCGCGTTCCGAGCAGCTGCGCAGTTCCTATGTTTTTTCTCGGCAAGCCGCGGCCGCTGTGGTCAGCGGTTCTTTCGCCGGGCACCGCCACCAGTGGACCGGCCGCGTGGTGCGCACCGAGGGCGAGCTGGATCCGCAGAGTCGCATGACCCGCCTAGTCGTCGAGGTGGAAGCCCCTTATGGCGGCATTGGGCAGGGCCGGCCGCCGCTGACCGTGGGCATGTTTGTGGACGTGGCCATTGCCGGGCGCCGGGTAGACGGCGTCCGGGTGCTGCCGCGCTCTGCCCTGCACCAGGGCGACAGGATCTGGGTGGTGGGAGCCGACGGCGGCATCCTGCACGTGCGTCCGGCCGAGGTGGTGCGCCGCATGAAGGAAGAGGTGCTGGTCTACGTGGACATGGCCGCGGACGAGCGCGTCGTGGTCTCGCAATTGAGGGGGGTCACCGACGGCATGAAGGTGCGCCTGGCGTCCAACGGGGAGGAGGCTGGATCGTGAAAGCACCCGTGACCTGGATGGCCAAAAACCACGTGGCCGCCAACCTGCTGATGGGTTTCGTGCTCTTGAGCGGGTTGTTTTCCCTGCTCGATACCAGGAAGGAAACCTTTCCCGAATTCTCCCTGGACCAGGTGCAGATCCAGATGCCCTACCTGGGCGCCAGTCCCGAGGAGGTCGAGGAAGGGATTTGCAAGCGCATCGAGGAACGGATGCGCGGCCTGGAAGGGGTGCGCCGGGTGCGGTCGACCGCGACCGAGGGCATGGGGGTGGTGAGTGTCGAAATGGAGCGCGACGTGGACATGAGCCGCATGCTCGACGATATCAAGAATGAAGTTGACCGCATCGATACCTTCCCGGAGGAGACCGAAAGGCCGATCATCAAGGAGATGACGCGGCGCAACCAGGTGATCAACGTAGTGATCTACGGCGCCGTCTCCACCAGAGCCCTCAAGGTGGTCGCCGAACAGGTGCGCGATGATTTGCGCGGCTCCAGCGGTATTTCCCAGGTGGAACTGGCCGGGGTGGGGGCCGACGAGATTTCCATCGAGGTTTCCGACAAGGCCCTGCGGCGCTACGGCCTTACCTTCGATCAGGTGACCGCAGCGGTGCGACGCACCAGTCTGGACCTGCCCGGCGGCAGCGTCGAAAGCGAAGAAGGCGAGATCCTGGTGCGCACCCGGGGTCTGATGCACAGCAGCCAGGAGTACGAGAGGGTGGTGGTGCTCACCCGGCCCGACGGCACCACCTTGAAGTTGGGGGATATCGCCACCGTGGTTGACGGCTTCGAAGACACCGATCTGGTGGCCCGCTTCAACGGCCAGGCCTGTGCCGTGGTCAAGGTCTTTCGCACCGGCGACCAGAGTGCCCTGGAGATTTCCGACTACGTCAAGAACTACATCGAGGAAAACCGCTCGCGCTTGCCCGCCGGTATCCACATGGACTTTGCCCGCGACGACGCCCGGATCCTGCGCAGCCGGCTGGATTTGCTGCTGCGCAATGCGCGGCTGGGCCTGTTGCTGGTCTTCATCTGTCTGAGTTTGTTTCTGAATCTGCGCCTGGCCTTCTGGGTCATGATGGGGATTCCCATTTCCTTCCTGGGCTCCTTTGTGCTGATGCAGCCCTTTGACGCCTCGATCAACATGCTCTCGCTCTTCGCCTTCATCGTGGCCCTGGGCATCGTGGTCGACGACGCCATTATCGTGGGCGAGAATATCTTCGCCCACCGGGAACGCGGCAAGGGGTTTTTACGCGCCGCCATCGACGGCGCCCTGGAGGTGGCCACCCCGGTGGTGTTCTCGATCATGACCTCGGTGGCCGCCTTCATGCCCCTGTTCTTCGTCGAAGGGATCATGGGCAAGTTCATGTCGATCATTCCCGTCATCGTGATCTCGGTGCTGCTGCTTTCCCTGATCGAAAGCCTGTTCATCCTGCCAGCCCACCTCTCATCCGAAGGCCGGGACCCGTTCAGCCGCGGCCTTGGCCGCTTGTTGCGGATTCCCATCCGCTGGCACGAGCGCACGGCCGAGTGGTTCGACCGCCGGCTCAAGCAATTCATCAGGCAGGTGTACCAGCCCACCTTGAGAAAAGCGTTGGCCAACCCACTGGTATCCACTGCCGTGGCCTTGGCTGTGGCGCTTTTTACGGCCGGCTGGATAGTCGGGGGCCATATCAAATTCGTGTTCATGCCCAAGATCGAGTCCGATTGGCTCACCGTCTCCATTGCCATGCCGCAGGGCACTACCGTGGACCAGACGGCCGAGGTCGTTTTGTACATCGAAAAAAAGGCCCTGCAGGTGCGCGACCAGATCGACGCGCAGCGCGGCCTGGAACAGCCCTCGATCTTCCGCAATATGTTAACCTTCATCGGCGACCAGCCCACCGGGCGGCGCACTTCCTTTGCGGCGACTCCCGGCGCCGGCGGCCAGGGCCACCTGGCCGAGATCACCATTGAGCTGCTGCCCTCGGAAGAGCGCGATGTCTCCAGCTCCGACCTGGAGGCGCGCCTGCGCCAGAGGGTGGGCGAGATCCCTGGTCCCGAGTCTCTGGTCTTCAGCTCGACCTTGTTTTCGGTGGGCAATCCCATCGAGGTGGAGCTGGCTTCGGATAACTTCGACCAGCTGCTGCAGGCGGTGGAACGCCTCAAGGATGAAATCGCCCGCTACCCGGGCACCGGGGATATCCAGGACAGCTTCGAGGAGGGCAAGCTGGAGATGAAGCTGGGCCTCGAGCCCCGGGCCCGCACCCTGGGGATCACCCTGGCCGATCTGGCCCGCCAGGTGCGCCAGGGGTTCTATGGCGACCAGGCCCTGCGCTTCCAGCGCGGCAGCGACGATGTGCGGGTCATGATCCGCTACCCCGAGGGCGAGCGCCGTACCCTGGGGGATGTGGAGAATATGCGGATTCGCACCCCGCAGGGCGCCGAGGTGCCCTTCACCGAGGTGGCGCGCGCTCAAATCGGGCACGGTTACGCCGCCATCCAGCGCGCCGACGGCCAGCGCGTGGTCACGGTCAGCGCCAGCGTTGACGAGAAGATGGCCAATGCCGGCGAGATCAACACCGATCTGGCGCAGCGCTTCCTGCCCGCCCTCATCCAGGACTATCCGGGGTTGCGCCACCGCTACGAGGGTGAACAGCGGGAACGCTCCGACTCCCTGGAGAGCCTGTTCTTCAACTTCATCATCGCCCTGGCCGCCATCTACGTGCTCCTAGCCATCCCTTTCCGCTCCTACATCCAGCCCTTCGTGATCATGGGCGCCATTCCCTTTGGCATCATCGGCGCGGTGTGGGGACACGCGATCATGGGGATCGACCTGGCCCTGCTAAGCTTGTTCGGGATCGTGGCCCTTTCCGGGGTGGTGGTCAATGACTCGCTGGTATTGCTCAACTTTTACAACCAGCTGCGGCGCGAAGGCATGGCGCGCGACGAGGCCCTGGTGGAAGCCGGCAAACAGCGTTTTCGTCCGATTCTACTGACCTCGTTGACGACCTTTTTCGGGCTGCTGCCGATGATTCTGGAGAAGAGCGTCCAGGCTCAGTTCTTGATTCCCATGGCGGTGAGCCTGGGGTTCGGGGTGCTGTTTGCCACCTTCATCATTCTGCTCGGGGTGCCGGTGGGGGCCAAGATGCTGGAATCCATCGTCGATAAGCTGGGGATGGTGGAAAGGTTCGAGGAGGGCGAGGAGGTGGCTGCGGGTGATTTGCCGGCCCCGGACAAGGCTCAGTAAGGATCGGCACCCATATCCAGGACGGTGTGCCCCTGGCCCTGGCGGAAGACCACGAGTTTGTTGGTCGGCAGGTTGAGGGCGGACTGGGTGGTGCCGTCGGGCCATTTGAGTTCGACCAACTCCACCTGTTGATGCCGTCCCAGGCCGAAGTGGGCGCGGATATCGTTGTGGGAAAGGTAGCTGGAGGAACCGTTGATGGTCCGCCACTGGGTCTGCCCGCCGGCTACTAGGCGGATCCGGGTGCCCACGCCATCGCGGTTGGCTCCTTGGCCGAAGACCTGGATTGTCAGCCAGTTGTGGTGGTTGCCCCCATCGTTGCCCAGCAAGGTGGGTGCGTCGTTTAAATTGACCACGAAGAGGTCCAGGTCGCCGTCGTTGTCGTAGTCTCCAAAGGCGGTGCCGCGGCTGACCTTCTCAATGTTCAGGCCGGGGCCGGAGCGGGCGGATACATCCGCGAATCTTGCTCCGTCCAGGTTGTCGAACAGCTGATTGGGCTGGCGGTAGGGACTGCCCGTGGGCACCTGGTCGACCTGAGGGTACACGTGGCCATTGGCAACGAAAAGATCCAGGTCGCCGTCGTTGTCGTGGTCGAAGAAGTTGGTGCCCCAGCCCAGCAGGTTTATGGTGGGTGCGGCCAGACCCGCCGCGGCGGTGATGTCCGAGAAGGTGTCGCGGCCGTCGTTTTTGTACAGGGTGTTGGTCTCGCGGAAGAAGTTGGTCACGTACAGGTCGGGGTCGCCGTCGTTGTCGAAATCCCCGAAATCCACGCCCATGCCCGCCTCTTCCTCGCCCTCGGCATTGTAGGCCACCCCTGCCAGCAGGGCCACGTCGGTGAAGGTGCCATCGCCGTTGTTGGCGAAGAGCACATTGGGGGTTTCGTCGTTGGCCACGTAAAGATCGAGGTCGCCGTCGCCGTCGTAGTCGGCGGGCACCACGCCCAGGCCGTAGTGCTGGTTGGCTGTGGCAATGCCGGAAGAGAGGGTGGCGTCAACAAAGGTGTGGTCTCCCTGGTTGCGGTAGAGCACATCCCCGGCGCCGATCATGCCCTTTGGACCACAGTAGACCCGGATCCCTCCTATAAAAACGCAGAGTTCTTCCTGGGTGGCTTCGTCCGGCATATTGTGGATGTCGAATTCCACGTAGTTGGTCACGTAGAGATCCAGGTCGCCGTCGTTGTCGTAGTCGAAAAAGGCCGCGCTGGCGCTGTAGTGATGACCTCCTACCCCGGCGTTGGCGGTGATATCGACAAAGGTGAGGTCTCCCTGGTTGTGGTAGAGGATATTGGGGCCGTAGTTGGTTACGTAGAGGTCCCGATAACCATCGTTGTCTACGTCTCCCACGGCGCACCCGGCGCCCCAGCCGGCATCTCCTACCCCGGCCTGAGAGGTGGTTTCCGCAAAGGTGCCATCGCCCTTGTTGCGGTAGAGGAAATTGCCCGGCCCGGACTTGTGCTGGTAGGTCTCAAAGGTGGAGCCGTTGACCACGTGAAGGTCCAGGTCGCCGTCGTTGTCATAGTCGAAAAAAGCCGCGCCGCTGCCGTGGGATTCGAGGATATATTTTTTCTCCGGGCCGCCAAAGGTGTTGGGCGCAACGATGCCAGCGGCCGTCGTCTGGTCGGTGAACCGGGGCCGGGATAGAGCAGGGGTTAGCAAACACCCAACAAGGAACGCGGTCGATGCAATACACAGAGCAGATGGATATTTCACAGCCCTATTTCAGTCGGTGCCGCGGGCGCAGCGGAAGCCGAAGTGGATGCCCCTGGCGTACGGATCCAGGCGGTCGCGGACAAAGCCGCGGACAAAGTCGGGGGAACTGATCCAGGAGCCTCCGCGCAGGACCCGGTAGTAGCCGCGCCTGGGCCCTCTGGGGTTGCGCTCCGAAAGGTTCTGGTAATAGTCGGGGTTGTAGCGATCCTTGCACCACTCCCAAACATTGCCCATCATATCCTGCACCCCGAAGGGGCTGGCTCCTCCGGGGAAGTGCCCGACCGGCGCCACATCGGCATAGCCGTCCTCTTCCCCCAGGAGGTTGGCCTGGCTGGGCCGGTACACATCGCCCCAGGGGAAGAGGCGGCCCTGGGTGCCGCGGGCGGCCTTTTCCCACTCGGCCTCGGAGGGCAGGCGCTTGTGGGTCCACCAGCAATAGGCGCGGGCGTCGTACCAGCTGACCCCCACCACCGGAGCGTCCGGCTGGCTGTAGCGCCGATCGTCCAGGTAGGGTGGTGGGGGGTATTCGACGGCCTCCACAAAGCGGCTGTACTGCTGGTTGGTGACCTCGTGGACATCAATCCAGAAGGCGTCCAGATAGACCCGGCGCGGAATCCAGCCGCGTTTCTCATCGATGATGCCGGCCAGGTAGGGGCCGGCCGGGATCAGGATCATATCAACCGGGTCCTCCCGACCGGGTTCGGCCTGGGGCAGGGAGAGTTCCTCTTCGTCGGGGTAGAAGGAAAAAAGCTCGCCCAGAAGATGGAGCGGGGAGAATTGAAAGGGGCGGCTGGCCGACCACAGGCTGAACGCGAACACGACGAGAAGAAAGAGCACCAGCGCGGGCAGGATTCGGGATCCGTTCATAGGGCTATTGCACCACCACGTAGTCCATGCCCGTGAGTTCCTGCAGGGCCTCGCGCGCGGCCTGGTGGTCGGGGCCGCCGTGCTGCTTGAGCAGGCGCACCAGGTCGTCCACCGCGCCGGGATCGCCCAGCCGGGCAAGGGCCCGGGCGGCTTCGACGCGGACCCAGACACTGGAGTCGCGCAGGGCCGCACGCAACAGGTCCAGGGCCCGGAGCACCCGGTGTTTTCCCAGGCTCTGGACGGCGATGTAGCGCACGGTCTCGTCCCGGTCTTTTAAGGTGCTGGCCACGGCTGCTTCGGCCGTGGGGGTCCAGAGGCGGTGGAGGGCGGCCACGGCCTGTTGCCGCACCAGGGCGGCCGAGTCCGCCAGGGCCTGAACCAGCGGCAGGACCGCCAGGGTATCGCGCAGATTGCCCAGGCTCTGGGCGGCGGCGCTGCGCACCTCTGCAGCCTTATCGCCCACCAGGGCGACCTGGAGGAAAGGACCCATAGCGGGATTGCCCATCTTGCCCAGGGCCAGGATGGCCTCCCGGCGCACAAAGGCATTGGGCTCCTTGGCGAGTTTTTGCAGAAAGGGAATGGCGCGTTTATCACCGATCCGGCCCAGGACTTGGGCGCTGATGTAGTGCAGGCTGTCCGAACCGGTGACGACGCGGGCTATGAGGGGTTCGACGGCAGGGGCCCCGATCAGGACCAGTTCGTAGCTGGCCTTGAGACGGACTTCCCTGTCGGGGTGCGAAAGATCGGCGATATAGGATTCGACACTCTGTCCACCACAGCTTGCCAGGGTGAAAAGTAGAAAAGCGGAAAAAGGTATACAGGACGGGACGGCCATATGAGGAAGCGCTTGAAAGAACGAGTAAGAGGTTGATTACATCGGATTAAGAAGGCTCCTAAGAGCGCTGCTGATTGCACTGAATTACGTTTAAGAGTACAATTGATTCGATATTTGTCAAGAAAGGGGTTTCCTTGTTTTCTGCATCCTGGTCCATGGTCTGGCTCGCGGCTGTGCTTCTGCTCGCCGGGTGTGCATCGGACCCGGCTGATGCGCCCCGGCAAGAGGCCGGATCCGATGCCCCTGAGGTCTCTCAGGCTCTTGCAGATTTTATCAGCCAGGCCCGCTTGCACCACCAGGCCGGCCGTTTTGCCGCGACCCTTGCCGCCTGTCAGGCCGGCCTGGAGCTGGACTCGACCGCGGTCGAACTCCACAACCTGATGGCCACCGTCTATGCGGCCCAGGGCCGCTATGCCCTGAGCATCCAGGCCCTGAAGAAATCCCTGCGCTTTCAGCCCGATTATGCCCTGGCCTATCTGAACCTGGGGGGCGTCAACACCAAGCTGGGGCAGTACGACGAGGCAGAGGGCTATCTGCTAAAGGCCCTCGAACTGGCGCCCGGCAAGTATTCGGTGCACCGCCGTCTGGCCGAAGTCTACCTGGGCACTGGCCGGCCCGCGGCGGCGCTCGGGGCCCTGGAACAGGCCCTGCAGCTTTTTCCGGAAGACGCCACCCTCTATTTTTTCCAGGGACGGGCCTTTGAAGAAAACGACCAGAGGAAAGAGGCCCTGCAGGCCTTCGAACACGCTGGCCGGCTGGATATAGGCTTTGCGGAGACCTATTACCGGGCCGGGATTCTGGCTCGCAAACTGGGTCATGCAGACCGGGCCGAAACCGCCCTGAAGCGCTTTCAGCACCTGCAGCGCATCGGCAACGGAGATCCGGAGGTACCCAAGAAAATGAACAAGCTGCGCTCCTTTATCATGAACACCCCGATAGATCCTGTACTCCACTTCAAGCTCGGGGTGTTATTCGGGCAGCACGGGTACCTCGACGAGGCCCTGAACAAGTTCGACAAGGCCCTCCGCCTGCAGCCCGACAGGGTGCCCCTGCTGCTTCAAATAGGTGGGTTCTTGTCCCAGCTCGGACACAACGACGCAGCCCTGGTCTACTTCAGGCGGGCCATTGACAAAGAGCCGGCTAACCTTACCGCCCTGATCAGTGCCGGCACCCTGTTGATCGTGGCTCAGCGCCGCGAAGAGGGCCTGAACTACTACCGGCAGGCCGTGGATGCCGCTCCCCAGGATCCGGCGGGCTGGTACGCGCTGGTCGGGGGCCTGACCCGGGTCGGGCGGATTGAAGAGGCCCGGGAGATCCTGAGCCAGGGGCTGAGTCGGGCCCGACTGGAAGGTCCGTGGCAGCGGAAATTCGCGGAACTGCTGGCCGAGTTGCGGGACGCAGAAAACCAGGCGGATAGAAGGGAGTGATACCGGGCTGAGTCGCAGACTCTACTCGACCATCTGCATCAGCCGCTGGGTCATGGAGCCCTCCTGGGTGAGGGCGTAGACGATGGTGTTCACGGCCAGTTGGTAGATTCATAGGGCCCAAACCTACAAGTCACCTTGTGGGGGGGCAATAGAGTATCACTACTTGACGAAATTGGCGAACGCCCGAAAGAGGACCTTGCCTCTGGCATTTTATGAGTCCCAGATGGCTGAGAGATGCCGTATGGGGCTCCCCCGCATCCATGAGGATTAAAAACTCTTAGAAGCCATCTTATCTTGGTGTCCATGAAATCATCGGGGGAATATCAGTTTTCCCAGATAGGCGACGGCGTCGGGTAGGCTTTGTGGTCCGAGGTGCTCAGGGACGATCACCCCTTTGTATTCAGCCTCCATCAGGGCGCGCACGCAGCGGGCGATATCCACGTCACCGCAACCCAGCGGGACCTCCTCGTGATCCATGAGGTTTAGGCCTTGCTTGACCTGGTTGCGGGCATGCGCAAAAAAGATCCGCTCCATGCCCCATGTTTCAGCCGGAGAATGGGGGTCCTCACCAATAAGGGACATTCCCTGGCAGTAGGTGACGCCATTGTTGGGGCTTTGTACTGCATCCCAAATAGCGTGGAGCACATCGACCGCCCACAGGTGACTTGCCAACTTCAGATTCACTTCGTCGGCCACGTCCACCACCTCTCTGAAGAACGCGATGACGGCATCCCAGTCGTCCTCACCCGGCATGACCATCAGGGGTTTGCCCGGGTGGTATTCGCGAAAGTAAAGGAATCTATCCAGGGGATAGAAAAGTGCGGTGTCGATGCCGGATTGCCCCGCGGCCCGCACGGTCTGGCAAAGATCCGCCCGTTCTTTTTCGTGCTGGCCGAGCACGGTCTCCCTGGAAGGAACCGGCAGAATCATTCCGGATACCCGAATATTTCGTTCTTCCAATTGCTCCCCGATCGGTTTGAGATGTTCCGGGGTCAAATGGCCGCACGCGGAAAAACCCGGAACAGAAGCAGCGCTAAGGAAGATCTCATTCACACCTGAAGTACGACACTGCTCGGCGACCTGATCCGCACTGCTATAACCCATATGTATGCCTATTCTCACTGTTTTCTCTCCTTATTATAGAGTCAGAGTTACAGGACTAGGGGCCGGTAGGGATCGGCGGCGAACTGCTGTCGACGAGGATCTATTGCGCTGCTCATTTCAGCCCTTTGCAAACTTGTGTATCAAGTTTTCGACCCCCACCTCGCCGACGTAGATGTCGCCGTGCCGATCCACCCAGATGCCGTGGGCGCCGTGTTTCCGGTCCGACGGGCCACCCTGCACCACCCACTGCGACAGCAAGCGCCCCTCGATGGTGAGGATGCTGACGCCACCGCCCTCGGCCAGGTAAATCAGATCGTCGGCATCGATGTAGATTCCGCAGGGGAAGGGTCGGCCCGGCCACTGCGCCACAAAGGTGCCGTCCGGCTCGAAGATCTGTATCCGGTTGTTGGGCTCGCGGTCCAGCACCAGGAGGCGCCCGTCGCCGGCCGGGAAGACGTTGTGGGGCAGGGTGAATTGTCCGGGACCGGGGCCCCGGCCGCCCCAGGTGCGCAGCAGGGTGCCGTCGCCGGCCAGGTGGTGCATGTAACACTGGCCGTAGCCGTCCGCTACGTAGAGTTCGCCGGACGGGGTGGTCACCACCCGGGTGGGCTGGTTGAAGGGCTGGCCGTCGGCGCCGGTCTGGCCCGGGGTGCCCAGGGTCTGGAGGAGTTCGCCCGCGGCGGTGAATACGCGCACGGTGTGATCGCCGCAGTCGGGAATGTAGATCCGGTCCTGGGGGTCAATCCAGATTTCGTGGGGGATCGAGAGGATGTCGTGACCCCATTCGGCGAGGGGGTGGCCGTAGCGGTCGAAGACCACCACGGCGGGGTCGGGTTCGCGGTCGAGGGCGTAGACTCTATCCTGCGAGTTGACGGCCACCGCGGTCACCACGCCCATGGGGCGCTCGCTGCCCCAGCCCGGGACGGCTTCGTATTTGTGGTTTCCGTCGCCGACGAGCATGGGTGCTCCTTTCGCATTTTCAAGTGAAATCGTCCTTGACAAAGTCCTCGGTAGGTTTGCGCGGTTTCGTTGTGTACGGACTATTCCTTCACCGGCTTCCAGGCTATGGCGTACACGTCAGTGGCATTGCGCGCCGCGTCCCAGGAGTTGCCGGCCTGGCTGGAGGCGCTCACGGTCAGGATCCGGCCGTCGTCCAGGGCCACGCTGCCGTTGTAGCTGCCCACGAAGGTGGTGTAATCCAGGTAGTAGACCTCGTCCTCCCAGGTGCGGCCTTCGTCGCGGCTGATCATCCCCCGACTACCGGCCGGGCCCGGACCGTAGCGGGTGTCGTGCACCATGCACAGGGTGCCGTCGCTTTGCACCACAGGCCGACCCATGGTCTGCCCGAACACCGTGGTGAGCTGGCGGAAATCCCTCCAGGTGCGGCCCTGGTCATCCGACTCGACCACGCAAATGTGCTTGTAGGGCCACCCCCGGCTGATGCTGCCGTTGCGCTTCTCCAGGTCGGGAGGATCGCCGGGGAGCATGGGTCGCTGGTAGCGGTTCACCGAGAAGATCCTGCCCGACGGGGTCAGGGCGACACCGCCCTCGCTGGCCCAGTCGTTCACCATGTGGACCGGGTCGGACCAGGTGTGGCCGCCATCCATCGAGCGATAGACCCACAACTTGCCCTCGCCCGCCATGTGGACCAGGGCACCGTCCACCTCTTCAAAGACGTGATCGGGATGGCCGATGGCCGCCACCAGCCCGTCGTCCGGCAGGCGCAAAATCCAGATCCCGCTGCCCCAGCACCCCGGCGGATTGGAGATCTCGGCCAGATCCTGCCAGGAGCGTCCTTCGTCCTGCGACCAGCGCACCACCACGTACTCGCGCGGGTGCTCTCCGGCGCTGCCCAGACACACGAAGCGCCCGTCTCCGAGCACGGCAAAATTCCCCCCGCCCTCCCCTTTGTCGTGCGCCGTCCAGATTTCTCCCCCATCGCTGCTCCTGCAGATGATGTGGCCCAGGGGGGCGTAGATCGTGCCGCCGGGCGCCCGG
Organism: Candidatus Latescibacterota bacterium; assembly: GCA_965219385.1. Classification (GTDB taxonomy): domain Bacteria; phylum Latescibacterota; class UBA2968; order UBA8231; family UBA8231; genus CBDCNM01. The sequence goes on from CBDCNM010000002.1 coordinate 2,754,406, forward strand.
ATGGCATCCACCGCCTGGGGACTGGTCTCCCGTTCGCGCGGCAGCAACACCTTTTGCGCCGGCACCTCGCTCAACTCGCCGTTGCGGGCGCGGAGGATGTACGGACTATTGTGCATCTTTTCCAGCACCTCGGCCGAAGGTACGTCCACGCCGCCGAGCCGGTCGGTTTTCAATTCTGGTTGCGTCAGTGGGGACATAGGGATTGCCTTTCTCGAACCTCGATGTGGGCTCAAAGGTGAATCCATTATGAGCGGCTATGCATATGCTACCTTCCCTTGAAGAGCGGATTGCATCCTTGTATTTTTGGAGGCAATCAGTAGTTAGGGGCTTAACCAATAGGGCTTGATGCATAGAGAAATATTGGAATATAAGAAAATTTTTCGGCGCAGAGTATTTTTTCTTGACATTCGTTTACCCCCCAATTACACTACTTCAGCCATCGTCACTGGAAAGGAAAGGCAATGTCTCCCAAAAAAGTGCTGGTAACAGGTGTGTACGGCCTGATACCGGGAGCCATCTACAAGGGCTTGCAGGTGCAGCCAGAGTTGTACGATGTATATGCCCTGGCCCGGCGGCGCGTCCATTCGGATCGGGCTCCTCACGGCCGGGAGTTGCACATACCGGAGGACAAGTTCCACCTGGTGGATCTGGCGGATCTGGAGGCGGTGGAAAAAGCCGTACAGGGCATGGACGTGGTGGTGCAGATGGCCGCGGATCCCCGTCCCGAAGCAAGCTGGGAAAGCCTGCTTTCAAGCAATATCATCGGTCCTCGCAACATCTTTGAAGCAGCCCATCGCGCCGGTGTCAGGCGGGTGGTCTTTGCCAGCACGATCATGGTGTCCTGGGGTTATCAACTCGACGGACCCTATAAGGCCATTGCCGAAGGCCGCTTCGAGGAAGTGTCCGAGGACGATCTCCACCCCGTGACGCACGAGTGGCCGCTACGGCCCACGGGGCTTTATCCGGCCACCAAGGTATGGGGCGAAGCACTGGCGCGCTTTCATGCGGATGTCCACAATATGTCGGTCATCTGCCTGCGGATCGGCTGGGTCAACGCCGAGGACCATCCGCAAAGACCTGAGCTGAGTGCGATCTGGTGCAGCCAGCGGGATATCGTGCAACTGGTCGAGCGCTCGATCAACGCCCCCGAGGACCTGCGCTTCGATATATTCTACGGGGTATCGAACAACAAATGGCGCTGGGTTGATATCGAACATCCTCGCGAAGTCCTGGGTTATATCCCTCGGGACAGCAATGAAGAGAGGCTTGCCAATTCATGAAGGGGCTGCTGAAGGAGGAAGGAGCCCTGCTGCTGGAGGCTCTGGAGCAGGAACTGATCGGCGGGATCGCATGGTGGGATTTTTTAGAGCCCCTAACAAAATGTCCAGCTGGCGTCGCGCGGCGGCGCCCACTCGCAGCCACTACCGCTTTGAGAGGAATTGAGAGAACTGAACGAACTGGATGCGACTCTAGCCACCGCCGAACAGTTTTACGGTCAGGCCCCATCCACTGATCCCGGCAAAGACGATCAGGATTCCGGCTGAAATAATGGCGCCGACCAGCATGGGAAGACGGGTGCGATAGGCGGGGGGAAGCTTGAAATTCAGGTACATAGCGGCGAGTATGACGATTGCGATGGCGAGGTTGGCCATGATGAAGCCGGCGATTTGTATGAGGATGTTGAAGGGGATATTGAGCCACACAATAATCATGGCAACAGTGAAGATATAGGCGCAGATGGTGCGCTGGATTTTGTGGTAATCCCATGTACGCCCGGGCCAGACTGCCTGAAAAAATTCCTGCGTTACGCGTGCGTAGATTTCAGGCAGGGCCTGCAAGGTGCCCCACAGTGCTGCGATGATGCAGACGTAGTAGACCCAGACCAGAGAGGCGTGGATATTGCTCCAGACATGGGCCTGGTTGGTCAGCAGGCTCCAACCTACAAAGCGGGTTTCGAGGGGGTACAGAACGGCGGCACCGGACAGCATGAACGCCCCGGTCACGATGAGCAGGACAACGGCGCCCAGGCCGATGTCCCAGCGGAGCGGCGTCAGGAGTTGCCGCACCCGGCTCATCTGCTCGGGGGTTTCGGGCAGGTAGTCGATGGTATCGTGGGTGAAAGCGTGCTCACGGATTTCGGCTATTTTTTTATGGCCGGTCAGTCCCCAGCCGTGCAATCCGACCCAGTTGGCATAGACGATGTAGCTCATTACCGAACCACCGACGTAGCCGAAGGTGGTTGCCATGGTCAACAGGGGGTGTTTGGCGGCATCCGGGGGAGCCCAGGCGGGCAAGTCCGGCAGGTGGCCAAAGCTGAAGAGGCCGACCAGCGCTTGGCGGAAATCGGGGCGCACCATCATGGTCCCGACAAGGGTCCCGACGACGAGAATGGTGCAGATCGCGATCTGCTGTTTTTCCAGTCTTTCGAACGAGAGCCGCAAGCCCATTGTCAGCGCCAGCGCAATGAAACAGGAAGTGAATATATTTTCCCAGGTTCCTTCTGAAACAGATGTCGATAATGTTCCCTCTAAGAAAAAGTGAAACAGGTCACCGCATGGTTTGGCGATCGGCACCCAGGCCAGTGGAGCGCCCACCATCTCGAAACCCACCAGGGCAATCAGCAGCCAGCCGCGCGGCCCCGGCAAGCGCACCAGTCGATGGCCAATGTATTCGCCACTGATCGCGGTATAGCGCCCGAGCAGATAGGTGACAAATACTCCCTTGACAACGCAACTGACCAGTACCAGCCACAGCAGCCCATAGCCTGCCCAGGCGCCGGCGCGAACCACGACAATGGTCTCGCCCGCACCAATGGCGACCGATGCGACAATGGCGGCAGGGCCGAAAACCGCCAACAGCCCCAGCAATTTTTTCAACGACCATGGCGCTGCAAAAATGCCGCTCGGCGACGGGATATCTACTTTGTCCATCGGGATCCTCTAGGAGACAGTCTCTAAAGCTGCTGAAAAATAAAAAGATACGCTGAGGGCAAAGGGCTTGCAATAAACTTTTTTGGACCTGGATCTCGTGGGTGGGTGAGAAGGGTCATGCCGGGGGTTTGCGGAAGGACGATAAGGTGATTGCCGACTATCTGGCCATGCTGCGCCGGTTCAATCGCAATGTGCGGCTCTACCTGCTCAGCGGAGTGCTGATCGGGTTCACTACCGTGGGCGGCATCTACAACGTGCTGCTCAACCTCTATGTGCTACGCCTGGGGTACGGTCTGGAGTTCATCGGCTTGGTAAGTGCCACCGGTGCTCTATCCTTTGCCGTATTCTGCCTGCCGGCCGGTACCATGGGGCGGCGCTGGGGCATCCGGCACATGATGATCGCCGGGATGAGTCTGATCGTAGTGGGCAATGCCTTGCTGCCGCTGGTCGAGTTTGTGTCAGCCGCCTGGCAGGCAGAATTTTTGCTGGCTACTCGTCTACCCAGAGCCATGGGTTTTGCCCTGTACATTGTCAACGCCAATCCCTTCCTGATGAGTGCCACCAGCCCGGAGGAGCGCACCCACGTGTTTTCAGTACAGGCGGCTCTGTGGCCCCTGGCCGGCTTTGCCGGTGGCGTGGTCGGCGGCTTCCTGCCCGGGCTCTTTGCGAACATTCTGGGCCTTTCTCTGGACGATCCCGAGCCCTACCGCCATACCCTGTTTGTTGCTGCGGCCTTGCTGAGTCCCGCTGTTTGGGTCTTGCTGAGCACGCGCGAGGTGGGTACCCGGCAAAGCCAGGAGGGGAGCGCCGATGAAGCCGGTCCTGCCCCGCGCGGACCTATCTTCTTCATAGCCCTGGTGGTTCTCTTCCAGACCGCGGGGGTGGCCGGTATTCAAAGCTTCTTCAATGTGTACCTGGATGAGGGCCTGAGGGTAAGTACGGCCCTCATCGGCACCTTGATAGCCGCTGGTCAGCTGGTAGGAGGGGTGGCCGCCCTTTCCACGCCTCTGATATCGATGCGCCTGGGCCACAGGCGCCTCATTCAGTGGGGCTCGCTGGGTGCCATCCTCGTTTTCCTCCCCTTGATCTTTATTGCTCAATGGGGTGTGGCCGGGCTTGCTTATGTGGCCCTCAGCGCCCTGGCCTCGATCCGCTTCGCGGCCTTTGTGGTCTATCAGCAGGAGATGGTGCCCGCGCGCTGGCGGTCAATCATGTCCGGTGCGGCCAGTATGGCGTCGGGCTTGAGTTTTTCGTCCGTTGCCCTGGTCGGGGGGTATATGATCCCGGCTCTGGGGTACGACAGTCTTTTTCTGTTATGCGCCGGACTGACGGGTGTCGGCACCCTGGTCTTCTGGGGTTATTTCCGGGTGCCGCGAGGAGAGTACGCGCGCAGGGGGACTGTAGAGCCGGCCACTTGATGGCGAAAAACAGGTGAGCTATACTATGATTGGCCAATCAAAACGCGGGAGAAAACAGATGATCGAGTGTCGCTACTTTGAACCAGCCACCGTAGCCGAAGCCTGTTCCCTGCTGGCCGAGCACGGCGAGGGCGCCAGGGTAGTGGCGGGCGGACAGGATGTGGCCCTGCTGCTGCGGCGTGGCAGGATCGCGCCGTCGAGCCTGGTCAGCATCCACAGGGTGGCCGGGCTGGACCACATCACCACCTCGGCAGAGGAAGGCTTGAAAATAGGCGCTATGGTCGCGTTGCACCGCCTGGAGCGGGCCGGCGATGAGGACCTGGTCCCGGAGATGCTGGGTACAACAATGAAGAAGGTCGCAGATCGTCAGATCCGCAACCGCGCTACGCTCGGCGGCAGCATCTGTGCGGCGCACCCGGCCAGCGATATCACCGCGGTCCTGATGACGCTCAACGCTGCGGTGAGACTGGTCAGCGCCACCGGTGAGCGGCTCGTGGACCTGCGGGATTTTATCGCGGGTGCATTCTCTACCACTGCCCGACCGGACGAATTGCTACAGGAGGTGGTGGTACCGGTCCCTGCCGCGCCGCGCTGGGGAGCGGCGTACTGCCGGTTTGCCCTGCGCGGCGGAGATTATCCCGTGGTCGGTGCGGGGGTTTTTGCCGGCCACGACGATGGGGGGCGGTGCCAGCAAGCGCGCATCGTGCTCGGCAATTGCCAGGGTGCTCCAACCCGTGCTCTGGAGGCTGAGCAACGGCTGCAGGGCTGCGATCCGGTTGCAGACGATCAGGCCGTGGCCGAGGCTGCCGAACGGGCCGCCGCCTACATCGAACTGCTGGACGAACCCATGGCATCGGGAGCGTATAAAAAGGATCTGGTCAGGGTGCTGGCTAGGGAGGCGCTGGAGGCCGCGGTGGCTCGGGCTCTGGCGACATAATCAGGAGGATGACCATGAAATACCCGTTGTCGTTGACTGTAAATGAAGAAAACTACGATGTGCTGGTCGAGCCCTACCACACCTTGATGGAGGCAATCCGCGATGGCATTGGACTGACCGGGACCAAGTGCGGTTGCGAGGACGGGCGTTGCGGAACGTGTAGTGTGGTGCTGGAGGGGCAGGTGGTAAAGTCCTGTGGGGTGCTGGCCCTGCAGATCCAGGGCAAAGAGGTCCTGACCATCGAAGGTCTGGGCACGCCTGAGAACCTGCATCCCTTGCAGGAGGCCTTCCTCGAGCACGGCGCTGTGCAGTGTGGCTACTGCACTCCGGGGATGCTGCTGAGTGCCAAAACCTTGCTGGACGAGAACCCGCATCCCGGCGAAGACGCGGTGCGCGATGCGCTGCTTGGCAACCTGTGCCGCTGCGGGGTCTACACCCATGCAACCCAGGCGATTCTGAGTTTGACGGGACGAGATGAAGGTTAGTGCAGGGCGGAAAAGCTTTCGCGCGTTTTCTCGGGGCCCGGGCCTGACTGAGAAGGCTGCTGAGATCGGTGACTCACAAAACGACGGACATTTCTCCTAGATCCACGGCTTGTAACCGAGGAGAGCATTGCCGATGAACGTGGTTGGAACTTCTGCAAAGCGGGTTGACGGCATCGAGAAGGTCACGGGAACCGCCCAGTTCACCGTGGATATCGAGCTGCCGCGCATGATTCACGGAAAGGTCGTGCGCAGTCCGGTGGCGCACGCCGATATCGTGGGCGTCGACACCAGCAAAGCCGAGCGACTGGCCGGGGTGCGGGCGGTGGTCACGGCCGCGGATCTGCCGGATGTGCGCATGGGCATCCTGACCCTGGACGAACACTTGCTGGCGCGCGACAGGGTGCGCTTTGTCGGCGAACCGGTCGCGAGCGTGGCGGCGGATACCCCGGAGATCGCGCGTGCCGCGTGCGACTTGATCCAGGTCGAATACCGGGAACTTCCCACCCTCTTCGATCCGGAGGAGGCCATCAAGCCGGATCCGCCGGTGGTGCTGCACGAGAACTACGAAGAATACGAGAAACTCCTCGAACTGGCCGAGATGGACAAACGCCCGCCGAATTTGTGGCAGGCCTACCGCATCCGTCACGGCGATGTCGATGCGGTATTCGAAAAGGTCGAGGCCGAAGACGGCTTTATCCTGGAAAACCGCTACGCGACCGGGTACGTGCACACCGCCTGCATGGAGCCGCACGCTGCGGTGGCCCAGTGGAGCGCCGATGGCGCCCTGACGGTTTGGGTCTCGGGACAATCCCCCTATATCGCGCGCGACGGCCTGGCGCACGCCCTCGAGCTGCCGCCGTCCAAGGTCCGGGTCATCGTGCCCTTTGTGGGTGGTGCCTTTGGCGGTAAGCTCACCGCCAAGGAAGCGGGCATTGCCGCGGCTCTGGCGCGCAAGGCCCGGCGGCCGGTCAAAATCGTCCTGACCCGCGAGGAGGAACTCTCCGCTACCTCAGCGCGCACCCCGTTCATTTTTTATCTCAAAGATGCGGTGAGCAAGGAAGGGCTGCTGCTGGGGCGCAAGATCACCTCGATCTTCTGGGGCGGGGCCTACAGCGGCGAGGGCATCCTCAAACCCGTCTTTTCCACCCACCTCTACCCGGGCTCGTACCGCCTGTCCGCCTTGTGGGTGGACTCCTACGGGGTGTACACCAACCGCATCTCCGCCGGAGCGCTGCGGGGCTACGGCTGTGCCGAGTCGGCCTGGGCCATCGAGACCCAGATGGATATCATCGCTGCAAGGTGCGGTATCGACGCGGTGGAACTACGGGTGCACAACCTGCTGAGCGAAGGCGAGCGCACTGCCATCACCATGCCGGTCCACGCTTTCAGCGCCCACGAGTGCCTGAAAAAATGCGCCGAGGCCATTGTCTGGGGCCGCAAGAGCGACCAGCCCGGTCATCCGTGGTATCGCGGCAAGGGCATTGCTCTGGGCAACAAGTATTCCTTTGCCCCGACCGCTGCCAGCGCCGAAGTCAAGGTCCTGGAGGATGCCACCTTCGAATTGCGCACCAGCGCGGTGGATCTGGGGCAGGGCGTCTATACCATCCTCACTCAGGTGGTGGCCGATGAGTTCGGGGTGGAGCTGGGGGCGGTCAAGCTGGTCACGCCGGATACGGCGGTGACGCCCTTCGATCACGTGGCCGGCTCCAGCCGCCAGACCTTTCACTCGGGCAACGCCACCCGCATGGCCTGCGAAGACGCCAAACGCCAGATGTGCGCCCTGGCCGCGTCCCGCCTGGAGGTAGAGCCCGATGCCCTGAAGGTCTACCAGGGGCGGATCTTCGCGGTGGAAAATCCCGCTCAATGCATTGAGATCCAGGATTTGTTCGTGGTCGAGATGCTGGCTGGCAAGCGCCCGGTGGATGTAGAGATCATCGGCAGGGCCACCTGGGAGGTTTCGGCCAGTCCCTACGATCCGAATACCGGCCAGGGCGAGCAGCCCATGGCCTACCTGGGGCACGGCGCCCAGGCCGCGGAAGTCGAAGTCAACGTGGAGACCGGGCAGGTACGGGTGCTCCAGTTCGCCTCGGCCATCGACGTGGGCAAGGCCATGAATCCGCAGGGGGTCGAGATGCAAAACTTCGGGGGGGCCTGTATGGGCATCGGCATTGCCCTGCACGAGGACATGTACTTCGACGAGGGCGGCCGCATGAAAAATGCCAACTTCGTGGACTACAAGATTCCCTCGGTCGCGGAGATGCCGCTGCACGAGTACATGAAATCCATCATCGTCGAAGTGCCCCACCAGCACGGTCCCTACGGAGCCAAGGGGGCCGGTGAGATCGTGGTGGTGCCGACTTCACCGGCTCTGGGCAATGCGATTCACGATGCTATCGGGGTGCGGCTCTTCGAGCAGCCGTTGACGCCGGAGAAGGTGGTGCAGGCGTGGAAGGAGAAGCAGGCAGGAGGGGAGGAATGCGGAGCATGAGCGATTATCGTTTCAAACTGGGCATGTACCTGCCCGAATTGCAAATGCCCTTTGAAGAATCCCTGGACAAGGCCCGGGACATCGGCGTGGAGTATGTATGGTACAGCGATAGATCGGTTGAAAAGTCCTTCATGGAGATGAGCGATGCCGCAGTGGATGCCCTGGCCGCAAGCGTGGCCCAGCGCGGTTTGAAGCTGTTTCTCCTCAGCCCGGGAGGCTGTTTCAAACAAGTTCATCTGAGCGATCTAGATCTCGAAACAATGGAGGAGCACCCGGAGTTCCGAGAGGAAATGGACAGCCTGGTGCGCACCATGGAGGTAGCAGCCCACCTGGAGGTGCCCGCGGTCAATACCTTCACCTTTGCCTGGCCCGGCGAGTACAGCGCCGGCAAGCCGACCTGGCCGATGCGCTGGATGACCCGGGGGGGAATCATCGCGGACGTGGATATGGACAAGGTGGTCAAGGCCCTTTCTCTGATCGCCGAGCAGGCCGAGCGCCACGGGGTGGATGTGGCCCTGGGCATGATGCCCTGGAACTACACCAATACCACCGGCAACTTCCGCCGCGTGGCCGAGCGGGTAGGATCCCGGCGGATCAAGGTCATGTGGGGACCGGCCGACAATACCAACTGCGGCGAGTGGGACGTGGCCACGGCCGGTTTCCACAATGTGCGGCCCTACCTGTACGGGCTCCACCTCAAGGATCTGCGCGTCAACGACGGACTCAAGCTGGACTTTGATTATTGCCCGATCGGCGAGGGGGATGTGGACTACCTCGCGGTGCTGCGCCAGCTACGCGACTACGATTGCGATGTGATCCTGTCGCTCTCGACCCACTTTCGACCGGATGGGGGCACGGCCGAGGACGCCATGCGCACCAACCACGCCAACCTCACGGCGCTGATTCGCCAGGTGGAGGAGGGGTGATCAGAGCTTCGCGATTTTCCACTTGCCGTTTTCCACCACGGTCTTGACCCCGCGTTGCGCCAGCTGCATCCGGCTGAAGTACTTTAAGCTTTCGAGCCAGTCCCCCCGTCTGGGATTGTTGTCTGGATTGGCCAGCCACTCCTGGGGAGGACCGGGCGGGTTCCACGGGTCGGCCGAGTTGTCTTTCTGGCTCATGTGGCCCTGGGCGTTGAGAATGGTCAATTCGATTTCCGCGGGCTCGTGGGGGTAGTTGTAGTAGGTGAAGGAGCACATGCGGCGGTCCACCTTGCCGCTCAGACTGGCGTGGTAGGTGCGCAGATCAAAGGCTACCATATCGCCCGGGTTCGAGTCGCACACACAGCAGGGAATCGAGCCGATGCCTTCGAGGGCCCGCTTCTTTTCCTCGGGGGGTGGCCGCTGCCCGGCTCCAGCGCGGTCCCATGGGATCGAACTGGGCGACCTGGTCGTGAAAGGGGCGCAGGTGGGTGCCGGGCAGCACCCGCAGGGCGCTCTTGCCCCGCTCCACGCCCCCAGGCAGGCCTGAGTCCCAGAGCCCCCTTTTCTCCGCTCCACCCCCCCATAAAACGCCGCCGGCAACATCCCCTCCCGGTCTTGAGGTCCAAATAGGTACGGGTATTTCGTGAAATACTGACAGTATTTTTTCCGGTGTTGTCAACATCGGCTCTAGACCTTGGAGGATTCGTAACCCAGTTCCACCAGGCGCGCCACCAGGCGCCGCAGGCGCGGATTTTCGCTGTGGATGTAGGACTCGGCCGGGTGGAAGCCGAAGCGGTGTTGTTGGTAGAGTTCGTGCAGCAAGGATAGCTGCTCGTCGGTTTTGGGGTTGGCCACGAAGTTGATGGCGTGCTGGTGGCGGCCGGGAGCGCCTCCAAAGGCGGCGTGCAAGGTGTCTTCGAAGAAGACCACCACATCGCCGGGTCTGGTTTCGATGGGCACGCAGGGCACCTCGGAGGGGTGCAGGCCAAAGGGTCGGAAGTCCGGATCGTCGTTGCGCTGCCGCAGGCACTGGAAGGGATCGGGGTCGTGGGTCCGGTGGGTGCCCGGAATGAAGCGCAGGCAACCGGTGTCCTTTGTGAGGGGCTGCGGGTAGAAGACGATCTTGATCTCAGGCAGGAGCCGGGTCTGCCGGCCGGAGCCGCCGTGCCAGGGGGTAGCGCCGACGTGAAAGTTGCCTTCGGTGCCGTCGAGCAGGAAATCCGGGCCGAGCACATCCTCGCCGAGGCTGTAGATGCGGTCGGCGGCGGCGAGTTGGGCCAGGAAGGGGCGGCGTTCGAAGAAGGGTTGCACGGCCTGTGTCGCGCTCGGGTCAAAGGGTTGGCCCTGGCGGGCTTCGGCCATGATCTCTTCGGCTTCGCGCTCAATGAGGGCGGTTTCTTCAGGGGTGAAGAGCCGGCGCAGTACGAGAAAGCCGAAGGTGTCGAGGTGGGCAATTTGTTCGGGTGTCAGCATGGTATGGCTCCTCTCCCATACTGTGGTTGTGATTGGCTCCGGTCCCCCGGTTCGGTCCATTTCTTCCACCCCAAAACAGGCCGCCTCCAAGGAAGCCAACCACCTGGCTACCATAATTTCAGCTCTGCACGATCCTCCGCATGGGCCCCTTCTCAGGATTGGTTTTATTCCTGTCTGTCCGCAAGCAGCACCCCGTCCGTGGCCCAGTGCTCGCGGGTGACTTCTTCGATGACCACACTGGTGCCCTCGGGTTTGGCGTTGCAGATTTCCACCATGGCATCGGTGATGGCTTTGACTAGTTTTCGCTTCTGCTCCTGGGTGCGTCCGTCGAGCATTTTTACGGTGATTAAGGGCATGACGTTCTCCTTGTTCAGAATGGGTTTTGTGGCTCAATGCTCGGGCTGACCGAGACCTGTTCGGGCCGGCCGGAGCGGGCCGAGGCATAAGCGGCTTCGGTCAACTGGGCCACGCGCAGGCCGCACAGGGGCGGAGCCTGGACTTCGGCCTGGCCCTGAATGGCGTCGATGAAGTTGAGCAGGGGGTGCTTGCCGCGGCCCGAGGTGCGCGGCAGGACGATGTCCTCGCCGCGGCGATTGAGCCGGAGCGGCTCGGTGGCACCGAAGCGGATCTCCCCTTCGGTGCCGTAGAAGGTGAATTCCTCGCGCCATTCCGGGGCCAGGGAGGTGTAGGCCATGGTGCCGACGGCGCCGTTGGTGAATTCCACGGCCACGGCGGTGAGCACGTCTACCAGAGTGCCTTCCTGTTTGATGAAAGCCTGGACTTTTTGGGGCTCCAGGCCCGTGGTCCACAGCAGGATGTCGTTGATGTGGCTGCCGGTGTCCATGAAGTGGCCGCCGCCGGATAGCTCTGGATCGGCGCGCCACGAGGCGCCCGGCTGGAAGATATTGAGGCAGTCCTGGGCGATGATGGTGTGGACCAGGCAGATCTCGCCGATGGCGCCTTCGCGGATCAGTTCCCGCACCTTGGTGAATTTGCCCTCGCCGTGGCGCTGGTAGGCGATGGCCAGGATTTTCTCTTTTTCTTGGGCCCGGGCGATGAGGTCACGCGCGTCTGCGGCGGTAGTGGTCATGGGTTTTTCCACCAGGACATGGAGGCCGGCATCCAGACCGGCGCGCACGTGGCGGGCGTGCTGGGTGTGGGGGGTGGTGATGACCACGGCGTCGAGGGCTTCCCGCGCCAGCATGAGGTCTGGATCCGCGTAGCGGGCCACGTTCCGGGCGGCGTCTCCGAGGGTGGTAGCGAGTCGGTCCAGGGCTTCCTGGTCGGGATCGCACATGGCGGTGATGTGGACCTGGTTGCGCTGGATGATTTGCTGGGCGTGGTGGTTGCCCATGCCGCCGGCTCCGACCATGCCGATGCGAATGGTTGCCATGCTGGTTTTGCCTTTCGGTGAGGGGGCGAAAGAATGAGTCTGTATTTCTGTATAATAAATAGGGGAGCTTCGAGAGGGCAAGGATAGAGTGGGGTAGGTGCTGGTTGACCGGGGCTAGGTAGGGTGGTTACTTTACCAGCATCGACCTCGAGGAGTGGGTTTGTTTTAAGCTATTGGCAATGGAGGTCATTGTGGACGGAAGATCTGTGCAGCTGAGCGATGCGGAGCGAAAATTCTTCGATGAGCAGGGTTATTTCAAGGCCGAAGGAGTGCTGGAGGGGGAAGATCTGGTGCGGGTACAGGAAGAATTTGCCCGCGTCGAGGCGCAGACTCAGGAGGACTGGAGAAGACAGGTCGAAGGAGAGCCGGACTACAATGCCTATGGGATGGGCGAGACCGCCCACGTGGTCTTTCCCGTCGCGCCGCACGGGGATGTTTTCGTGGACCTGCTGGAGCATCCCGGGACCATGTCCATTGCCGAGGCCTTTTTGGGGCCGGATGTGCAGATGTCGGACAATGCCCTGCACGTCAAGCCGGTGGGTACGAAATCCCATACCAGATGGCACCGGGATTCGCCAACCTGGTTTCATGCCGAGGCCGAGGGCTGGAGTGAGGAAGACCGATGGGCATGGGAGCGGATGCGGGCGTGCGAGACGCCTTTTCTCAAGATCAAGATCTTCTTCTTTGTGGATGATGTGGACGAGGAGACCGCGCCCTTCAGCGTGGTGCCGGGCACTCACAAGGTCGACGTCGATACCGTGCCGCAATACGACAACCTCGAAGACATGCCGGATAACGTCAGGCTGGTGGGCAAGGCCGGGGATGCCATCCTGTGGAACGGGTGCATCTGGCACACGGCCATGGACAACACCGACACCAAGGCCCGGCGAATGCTGCTCTACAACTACACCCACTTCGGCATGAAACAGCACCCGCCGTGCATCCCCAGAGGGGAATTTGTGGACTATGTGCGGAGGCGCTCGCCGTTGTGCCGCCAGCTCTTTGGTCTGGAGCGCATGCCCAGGGGGTGAAGAGGCCGGCGGTCGGGACCTGGAGAGGAAGCTCAGCATGGATTGCTCCCAATGGTCCGGGCTGCCGCAAGAGTGGGGCCGTCGCCGGCCAGGGTCGTGCGGTGCATGATGCGCTTGTAGGCCCCAAAGTCCCAGGGCCGGCCCCGGTGGAGGACGTAGCGGTTGTCCCACATGACCAGGTCGTGGACGCGCCACCTGTGCTGGTAAACGAAGCGCGGCTGCGTCGCCCACGCCAGCAACTCCTCCAGCAAGGCTCTGCCTTTCTCCGTGGGCCAGCCGAGGATGCGGGAGGCGTACGAGCCGATGAAGAGGATCTTCTCGCCTGTTTCCGGAAGGGTGCGGATCAGGCGGTGCTGGACCGGGGGGGTCTCCCTGGCGAATGCTTCGGTGATCAGATCCGGGGCGACCTGGGCGCGCGAGTGGGCCATGCTGTGCTCGGCGATCAGGTCCTCCAGACCGGCTTTCCTGTCCGCGGGCAGGGCAGCATAGGCCGCGCGCAGGCTGGCGAATTCGGTCTCGCCTCCCGAGGGCGGCACCACCTTGGCCGAGAGCAAGGAGGCGCGCAAGGGCACGGATTTGAAGGAACCGTCCGAGTGCCAGAGCATGTTGCCGGCCTGATACAACGACCGGCGGTCCTCCGGCGGGATGATCTGGCCGTCTTCATCGACGTTGGCGATGCGATTGATGGGACCGCCGCCGCCGTAAGGATCGCTCGCCATGGTCATCTGGAGGGTGCCGAAGTGCTCGGTGAAGGCGACGTGCTCTTGATCGGTGATGTCCTGAGCGCGAAAGACGAGCACGCAGTGCTGGCAGAAGGCCTCGCGCAACTGCCGGGCGGTCGCCTCATCCATGCCGGCCGCGATATCGACGCCCTCGATTTCCGCCCCGAGGTGCTCGGCCAGGGGGTTGATGGTGATGGCCATGTCATTCACTCCTCGATCGGACAGTTTCTCGTGTGCCTGCCTGCGGTCCGAGGGGCCGCGCCAGGTTGAGGCTGAAGCGCTGCGCATCGTCGAAGTACTGGTGCTCCAGGGCAAAACTACCGCCCTGCAGCAGGGCTTCGATATCCTCCTGCCGGTACTTGTGCGCGTTTTCGGTGTGCACCCGTTCGCCGGCGGCAAAGGACACCTCCAGGCCCAGCGCTTCGAGGCGCACGCTCTGGGCTTTCAGGCTCTCCAGGTGCATTTCGATGCGCCGCTTCTCCTGGTCGTAGTGCGCCCTGTGTGCAAAGTTCCCCAGGACGAAATTGCCGTCGAAGGCTCGGTTTATGCGGGCCAGTAGATTGAGATTGAAGGCGGCCGTCACGCCCTGGGCATCGTCGTAGGCTCTCTCCAGTACGGCGCGGTCTTTGTCCAGGTCCATGCCGATCAGCAGCCGGTCTTCGGCGTCCATACTGGCGGCGACCTCTCCGAGAAAGCCCTCGGCCGCCGCCGTCTCAAAATTGCCCACCGACGAACCCAGCCACAATACCAATCGCGGTCCCTGGATAGCCCTGCGAAGGTGCGCTAGCCCCTCTTCGTAGAGCCCGATCACGCCCACGACCTCCAGCTGCTCGTAGTCTTCGAGTAGCGCCAGGACGCTCTGCTCCAGCGCCGGGCGCGAGATGTCGAGCGGCGCATAGCGCAGCGCGCCCTGGCGCCGGAGCAGGGCCTCGATGAGCAGGCGCGTCTTGGCGGCGCTGCCGCTGCCCAGCTCGACGAGGGAGACGGAACCGTCGAAAAGCGCGGCGATTTCGCCGGCGCGGCTTTCGAGGATCTGGCGCTCGGCGCGCGTCAGGTAATACTCGGGCAAATCGCAGATGGCCTCGAAGAGCGCCGAGCCGCGCTCGTCGTAGAAGTAGTGGCACGACAGGTATTTGGGGGTAGACGTCAGCCCCTCTCTGACATCGCGGGCGAAGGCGTCGAGCGATCCTTGGTGGTCCGTTTCTATCAGCGCGAGCCGCGTTTCTATATCAATCGCACTCATCATCCAGCAGGCGTTCAGGGCTCATCGGGAATTTCCAGGCGGCTTTCAAGTGGTTTGTCAATTACATACCAAGACACTACTCATTCTTTTGGTTTGTATCAACTTGAATTATTTTAGCAACTTTTAGCAAGAAATGGAAGTTAAATTCAAAGTGAGACAGGGAAATTATGTAAACAAATGGTTTTTGTCCTTGACAGCAATTAAAATATATCAATCTTCATGCTCCACGACAAAACCTATTCTGCGATGATACCAGGTGGACACCGCCATAACCAGACGCATTCGGCAAAGTCGTTGCGCTTCTCCTGAATATTGAGCAACAGGTACTGCAAGTGATCCAATCCATAGCGGAACAAGCTCTGCTCGGGGTATCCATGCTTCTTGATTTTCAACGGTTTCTGCTGGGCTAACCAGATGCCAACCAGATGCGCCCAAGTGAAGGCGAGGGCCAACAGCGCCACTAACTTGCGGATGCGCTCAATCTCGGTCAGATGGGTCTGCTCGAAGTCGAAGCCGCGCTTTTTCAGCACCGAAAAAAGCACTTCTATTCCCCCGCGTTTCCGGTAGCGAGACCACGCTCGGGCCTTATCCTGGTTGCTGGCTACGATGAGATATTCATCGGCGAACCGAATCGCGGAAAGGAACACGGCTTGCCCGTAGATCCATCTCCGCTGGCGCAAGATCCGGGCCTGATCTTGCGGCCGATCGCGGAAGAGAGCACGCACCGGGGAAGACGGCTTGGGACCGGGCAGCACGGCATGCTCGCGAATACGAATATGATAGGTCCGTCCCTGTTGATCCAACCACTGGAACCAAGCTGGGCCGATGAATGCCCGATCGCACACCACGGTGCGCATCCGTTCGGGACCCAAGAGGGCGATGCCCTGTTCCATCAAGGCGATACGTTCCTGGGTATTCGAGGTGCCTTTCTTGGGCCGCATCGTCCAGAAGAGCGGAAAGGCGTTTGGCCAGCAGATCATAGTCGAGGTCGAACAGAGCAAAGAAGCGTTGGATGCGACGATAGTTTGATTTTCTATCGGCGTTTCCATTCAAGCCGTTGGCGATGCGAACCAGGTTTACCGTGGTCACCTGGATTAAGGCTAACACGAAGGCGGCGATGAACTTGACCCGGGCTTTGTGCCACGGCAGATGCCCTTGCATCGCCGTGTATAAATCCGTAATTTGGGGTGACATAGACCTGCTCCTGGTGATCGGGGAACATGGACTTCGGCACTCCAAACTTAATCTCCTGTCAATGCAGGGGTAGGTCTTTCTCGTTTTGTCGCGTAGCATGCTAAAAAAGATGGAGTTACCCCGGTTTGGTGGACAGGTTTGGACTTGAGATTTCTGGACGTTGGTACCATCTCCTTTCGTAGTTGATGGGCGACATATAGTCAATGGCGGAGTGGCGGCGATGGGGGTTGTACCAACCCTCAATAAAACGGAAGAGGGCGATGCGAGCTTGGGCCTGAGAGCGAAAGGTATAGCGATCCATGAGTTCACATTCCAAGGTGGCAAAGAAACTTTCACACCGGGCATGGTCAAAACAATCGCCGGCCGATCCCATTGACGGCCGTACCCGAGCTGCTTTACAGCGCTGGCCAAAGGCGATGGAGGTGTATTGACCGCCTGGGTCGGAATGATGAATGACGGCCTGCGGTCGACGCTGAGCCCGGGCCCTATTGAGGGCATCCAGCACCAACTCGGTACCTAAGATGGGCGGTGATGGCCCAGCCGATAATGCGCCGACGGAAGGCATCCAGAATGACGGCCCGGTAGATAAAACCCGCCCAGGTAGGCACGTAGGTGATATCGGCAACCCACAGCGGATCGGGGCCGTCGGCGCTAAAATCCCGGTCCACCAGATCCGGGACTGGACGCCGGTCTTTGGCCGGGCGGGTCGTGGCGGTCTGGGGGCGACGACTCACCCCTTGCAAGCCCGCTTGGCGCAACCGGCGTGCTACCCGCTTGGCGCCGACGTGCACGCCTTCCTGACGCAACTGCGCCCGGATGCGCGGGGTGCCATAGGTGCCATCCGACCCGGTATGGATCGCCTCAAGGTGGGCTTGGAGCCGGGCCTCGGCTTGGCGGCGGGTGGATGGCTGCCGCCCCCCCCCGCCACGCGTAGTAGCCGCTGGAGGAGACACCCAACACACGGCACCGCGTGGTCCCTGGATAGAGGACCTGATACGCCTTCACGAATTCGAAGGCTCCTTGGGGATCGAATCGGTCTCCCGAGCGAACCAGGCCACTGCTTTTGCCAAGATGTCGCGCTCGGTGCGCAACGGCTTGATCTGGCGGCGTAAGCGTCGTACTTCGGCGCGTTCGGTGGTGGTCAAGCCATCGTGGCGTTGGCCGCTATCGAGATCGGCCTGTTTGACCCAGGTGTGGATCGTCTGGGCGGAAGGCTCGAACTCTTTGGCCAAGGCGCCCGGCGAGCGTCCAGAGCGAACCAGCTCGACCATCTGCTGGCGAAACTCGGCGGGATAGGGAATACGCGCTTTAGGCATGGTGGGCTCCTTTTCATCAAGTAATAAGGTACCCACCAAACCGGGTCAACTCCACCCACGGCCGAGCCTACTTCACGTTTATCACCTGTCCCGATATCGAGCCGACCAACCATGGGGCCGAGCGGGCGTTGCGCTTTTGTGTGATCGACCGGCGTATTACTCAAGGCACCCAAGGCCGCAAGGGTCAACAGTGGTGTGAGCGGTTCTGGACGATCCAAGCCACCTGCCGGCAACAAGGCCGGAGTGTGTGCCGTTTTATCCAACAAGCCGTTTACGCTTATTTCCAGGACACGCAACCACCCTCCTTGATCCCGGCCTAATTCAAAATCTGTGAATGGTTACAAATATGATAAATAACAGGCGGCGAGAGCAACGCAGGAGTGCTATGATCGGTAAGCGTCCGTTTCCCACGGTGTGGATGCTGCTTTTTTTGGGCGTCTTGTCCGTCTGTATGCAGTACGTCACGGTAGAAAAATTCTCGGTGTTTCCGCCGGGTAGAAGCCACGTCACTTGGGCGCGCTTCATCCACGCCGTCGAGCAGCAGATCACCTTCGACCCGCTCGACGGCGTGCTCGTTGCCTTGTTCCTCGTTTCCACCGCGTGCGTCTTGTACCAAGAGGTGCGCCACCGGGTGCTCACCGACTTTTTGCAGGAGTGTTTTGCCAGCCAGCGCAAGACGGTGTGGCTGCTCGCGGGCTGCTTGCTGGTCTGCGTCCGCTTTTACCTGGCCCGCGGCGAGTTAAGCTGGGGCGCCGACGCCTCCCACCACATTGCCACGTCCTGGATGGCTGCCCAGGCCATCGCCGACGGCCAGGTGCCTGTCTGGACGTTCTTCCTGGGCACAGGCTCTCCCTACCTGCAAAACTATGGCTTCGCCTTCTACTACCTGGTTGGGCTCGTCGATCTGATCGTTGGCGACCTGGGTGTATCGTTGAAACTGACCATGGCCGCCGCGCGCGTGCTGTCCGGGATCGGCATGTACTATCTGACGGCCAGCCTGTGCCGCTCGCGCCGCGCCGGGTTTATCGCCGGGCTGGGCTACGCCCTGTGTTTTTGGCATACCCAGCACGTGCTCATTATGGGCCGCTTGGCGCTGTCGCTTTTTTACGCGCTCTTGCCGTGGGCCTTCTACTGGGTAGAGCGCGTCGTCTCCTCGCCGTACAAGGCGCGGGCGGCCCTCTTAGGCGGGATAAGCATGGCCCTGCTCAATTTCACGCACCCAGGCTATGGGACCTACGCGATGGTGCTGTTGGGTTGCTACAGTGTAGTACGATTGTGGTCCTGTTGGGGCCGCCCGGACACAGGGGCAATTTTTCGCGCCGGCGTCTTGCTTTTTGTCCTGGGCGTCGCCTTTGGGTCCTACATGAACGTCGGGATGTGGTTCGAGCGGGGGCATTCCCTGATGCACGATTTCAACCCGGGCAACGATCTTTTTGGCTTATCGGATATCCCCGATCCCACCTGGCAACACCTGCTGGGCTGGTCGAACTTCCGCTTTTGGCTGGTGTCCCCTAAGCCGTTTCACTGGTACGGCGGGTACTTGGGCGTCTCTTTGTGTGTAGTGGCGTTGGCCGGTGGCGTGGTGGCACTACGACGGCGCGACAAGCGCGTTGCCGCATGTTGGGTCTGTTTGATCCTGACCCTCTTGGCCGTATTTGCCTACCGGTGGCCGCCGGTTAATATGCTGCCGTTGATCCATGCCGTCAACGCATCGCGTTACTTGCTCTTTGTGGCCTTTTTCCTCGCGCTGGCTGCGGGTATCGGCGCCTATAGGCTCTTGCAGCATGGTCCCCGGTCGTTTGCGCGGAGCCGCCTATATACGGCGGGAGAGGAGAAAGAGGTCAAGAAGAAGGCCCTGCAACACCGTCCCAGGGGGCTTACCCGGAGCCGCTGGGGTACCCTCTTGCTCCTCGTGGTATGGGTCGATCTGTTCCCCACGACGTTTGTTCATCTCTATTGCGAAGAGCCTTATTTACCTACGGGTTGGCCGCCGGAGACCTTTGCGGACCTTAGAGAGGCGGCCGCGCCCTTTATCGAGCGAGACGAACTACCCCATTACCGGGCGCAGTGGATCGGAGAAGACGTCTATACCCCCAAGCGGCGGACGAGTGTGCTTTTGAGTGGGATGCCGATTGCAGAGGCGTTCCATCCCGGAGAATTGCGCACCCTGGGCACCTTTGTCTATCCCTTCACCGGTTGGGCGCACACGCTGTTGCCAAAGCTGGAGTCGCTCGAACAGTTCAACGCCCACCCGTACCGCAACCCGCTCATAGCGGGTTTTTATCTCCTCAATACGCGCTGGTTGATTGTGACCTCTAATCGGCGCAAGTCCGGTCTTGTCTTTCCTCTAGCGCACAGCCCCATCGTCGTCTCCGGGCGCCTGGCCGGCTACGACGAAAAGGCCGTTGACTTTACCGGCATCACCGAGCAATTCCAGTTGAAGCAACAGCCGGTACGCCTAACCCGATTTGGCGCACTGGGCGCGGATCCGGCCGGGGCCGATTCGATGGCGGTCGAGCAAGTCCTGTGGATCATCCTTCAGACGGGCCTCCGCCCACCCATAGAATCCCATGCTTGTGAGCGCATCCTCGTCCGGGACAGAGAGGGAGAGCACGATTTAGGAACAACCCCCACGGCGCAGGTCCTCTCCCATGTGGTGGACCACAAGCGGGTAGAACTGCGGGTGGCGGTCTCCGCAAGCTGCTATGCGCGGCTGGCCTACGCCTATTTTCCCTATCTGCAGGTCACCGTCGACGGGACGCCGGTCCAGCCGATGGAAACGGCCGGTCGCTTTGTGGCGCTGCCCCTAGAGGCCGGCGAACACGACATTGTGCTCCAGGCGCGGCTTTCCCCGCTGCGGCGGGGCCTTCTTGTGCTCGGTGGGGTTTTGCTGGTAGGGGCTTTGGCTTTGGTGGTCAGGGAGCAGAGGCAAGGAAATCCCGTTATAATAAATGCTACATCCAGTAGCATTCACCCTCAATGAGGAGAAAGAGCCAATGGATCAGAATCAGGAAGAAATTCTATCCGGCTCTATGAATTGTCAGCAAACAATCATAAGCGCTTTGCTAGCCATCCTCGCCTCCCAAGATGACCACATGAAAGAGGCCATTGAGACTTTATTCAATGATGCTGAGGAAATAAAGGATGAAGACCTGGTTTTCCGCATCAATAGGGGGTATAAACTACCCCTCAGAAAGATTAGAGACCAATACACCGACGCACTCAATCGTTACGGGGGGGAAACAGTAGGTCCTCAGGACGAGGATTAGTTACCATTGCACCAATGCGCTTAATCGCTTGAGCTAACTTTTTGCTCTTGGCTTCCTGGGCATCCTTGATCTCTTCTCTAGCTATCTCACGCACCCTTTCTTCGTCTAAAGCAATTTCCATGCTCATTTTACGCTCCTAGCAAGTTAAGTGCCACACGTTATTCAAACTGATACAAAACCCATTCTTTTATAAAGATGTCAAGAAAAATATCAGTACTTGACGGAATCGGTGGGCGGCCGTGTGGGCTTGTGCCTCTGGCGTTTTATGAGGTCCAGGGCACTCTTGCCCCTCCCCACACCCCCGGGCAGGCCTGAGTCCCAGAGCCCCCTTTTCCCTGCTCCACCCCCCCCATAAAACGCCTCCGGCCACATCCCCTCCCGGTCTTGAGGTCCAAATAGGTACGGATATTTCAGAAGTACTTCAACCCCAAAAACGTTGACACAGGGCTTTTGTAATCCCTATACTTCTGAGCGCCGCTGTTGTGGATAACATATAGATTGGCGGGAAAGTGTCTGGAACAGGAGAGATATCATGCTGACACCGCAACAATTGGCCCAATTCGCAACCTTCGGTTTTGTCCTTTTGCGGCAGGCGTTCGCGCCCGAGGAAATGGCGGCCATCGCGCGCCAGGCCGATGAGCTGTGGCGGGAAGATCGGGAGAGCCGGGCGGAAGAGGTCGGGCATCGACACGTGGTGCCCTTTGTGGAGAAGGGACCGCTGCTGGCGCGCCTGCCGGAGGATGATCGCATTTACCTGTCCATCGAGCAATTGCTGGGCGCCGGCTTTGTCTGGGGGGGGTCGGAGGGCAACAAGGGCAGCTTCAACCAGACCAATGACCATCAATGGCACTGCGACCGCGACGACCAGATAGATCTTCAGTACACCCGCATCAAAATCATGATGTACCTGCAGGCAATGCAAAAGGATACGGGGGCGCTACGGGTCATGCCCGGCTCGCACCATATGGCTTTCAACAAGGAGCTGCAGGTACTCCAGCCTCAGCAGCAGAGTACCAGTCTCGAAGCCTTTGGCGTGCCCGGTCCGGATTTGCCCTGTCTGCCGCTCGAAGTGGAACCGGGGGATGTGGTGATATTCAATCACTATCTGTTCCACGCGGTGTACGGCAAGCAGGAGGGGCGCAGCTACATTGCCATGAAATTCGCCGCCGAGCCCACCACCGCGGAACACTACGAGGCATTGAGGGAGCACAACCAGGATGCCTCGAGGTTGCACGAGGCGTTCCGCCACAGCCGGCGTCCCCGCATCCGGGGCATGGTGGAGAAGTTGCTGTTCTGGGAGGAGAAACTGGGCGTTTTGCAATAACCGGCGCCGGCTCGCGGAATCGGGACAGGGTTTCCCTCAGCGCCGCACTCATAACTGCCGATCCAGCTGCAGGCCGAGCCAGTAGGGGTAGGTCTCGTCCCGGTAGATGACCTCTAGGTGCAGCTTGCGGACCTCGCACGGCTGCGGGATGAACCCATGGGGCCTGAAGCTGGCCGCACGCGGCGTGAATGTCAGGGTGTTGCGGCCTTTCTTCAGCAGCTCAGGCGCAAGGGCGGCTTCGAGGTGACAGCCGGGACTGTCCTCGGGGTGGTCGGTGACGGCGAGGGGAGTGGGGATGTTCTGTTCCGGACCGACCGGTACGCTCGCGCCATTCACCTGCAGCTCGATGTCATCCGGCGTCTCCAGCTGGGTGATGTTGAGCAGCAGCCGGGTGCGTAGGGTGCGATCGGGTGTCAATGCGGCGGCCGGATCTTCGGGCATGTCGATCTGCATCCGGGTTGTGCGCTCTTCGTTGCGCAGGCCCAGGTCGAGCGGCAGGGCAAGCTGAAAGACATAGGTCTTGTTGGCATGGTGGAGCCGCTCGGGATCGCCAAGCTCGCGGAAGAGATCCCACTGCAGTTCGAACTGGCGGATGCCGTAGTCGTAAAAGGAGATGCCGTCGGCGCCTTGTTCGTACAGGCGGTGGGCCAGGGCCCGATGTTCGAGATACTGGGTAAGATGGGCGGGATAGCCGTCGATCAGGCCGCCGCGCTTGTACTTGAAGAAGCCGGGCTTACCTGGCCCGGCTACCAGACGGCAGTTGGTGCCGGCGACGACCTGCTTCCAGGCTGCGATGTCCATCTCGTAGAGACTGGTGGTGCGGCAGTGCGCGTTGAGGATGTCGAGCAACCCTTCCTGGACCCAGGTGCGTACGTCCAGGCCGCCGTCGAAATGGCCCCGGATATCGTCCATCGGGTTTTCGCTGACAATTTTCTCGTTGCTGGTGCCCTCGTTGCGCAGTTCCAGTCCCTTTCCCTTCCAGAGCGAGTCGTGCTGGTAGAGCTGTGCCGACAGCCCGAGGCGCTTGCCTTTTTGGCGGCCGACCTGGTCGAGCATGGCGCGGACATCGCGGACGTGCTGGTTCATGGTCTCGCGCCCCTGCGCCTCTTCGCCTTCATTGAAGTAGGGGGGGATGCGGGTGTAATCCAGGTCCAGGCCGTCGATGTCGTAGTTCTCGGCGACTTCGCGCAGGAAAGCAAGGTTCTGGGCGGCGATCTCGGGCTTGTTCCAGTCGTATTTGGCGGAAACCTGGACGTCGCGTTTCCACTTCAGCCGCAGCTCGGGGTGGTCTTTGTAGAACTGGGTCTGGTACTTGTCGTACTCGAGCATCTGGTAGGTGTGATGGCCGTCGTTCATGCGGCGACTGCCCCAGGCCTGTATGCCGCAGCGGTGGCATTCGTCGACAAAGACGGTCATGGGATTGACCCCGGCCTCGACCCAGGCGGCGTGCGTCTCGTTCATATCGAGGACGGTGGATTTCTGACAGGCCCTGATGGCGCCGACGTGGCGCTGCAGGATGCCGACGTGAGAGCCTTCGAAGCAGCGCACCAGAGAGCGAATCTGCCGTTCGGCGCGGGCCGGGTCGCAGGAGGTCTCGCCGGCGTCGTAGGTCATGATGAGGCGCTGGTTCGGGCGCAGCGCGATGGGGGGATTGGTGGAGTTCATTTTTGATTGTCAGTACTTGATGAAATTGATCGGGGACCACCGAAATAGGACATTGCCTCTGGCGTTTTATGAGTCCCAGATGGTGAAGCGACCTTTCGCTGGTGGTCGGGCTCGCCTCAGGCACTGCCCCGAAAATCGGCTGGACTCTTTAGTCTATTCCCCGCCACTACCCTCCCACAAAACGCCGCTGGCAACATCCCCTTCCGGCCTCAAGCCTGGTATGTTTGCGTGGTTTCGTTATGTACTGACTGGGTTTCCTGGTCGAGGAAGGCAGCGCGATTTGCCCGATTTTTAAAAAAGCTTGTGTTCGGCGGGTCTGTCAAGATATTTGACAGGCCCGGGTTTTTGCGCCTCTGTTAGATCAAAACGACAAAGGAAAGGAGTTGCTCAATGGCGCGAAGAAAAGTAGTGATCACCGGCGCGGCAGGCTATGTCGCGGGGCGGATGCTGCCGGCCCTGAGAGAACGCTACGACCTGAAATTGCTCGATATCCGGACCACCAACCGGGAGGGAGAGGAGGTAGAGGGCATTGCGGTGGCCGACCTGCTCGGGCGCGACCGGGAGGCGTACCGGCCCCACTTCCGCGGCGCCGATGCCGTGGTCCACTGCGGCTTTGTGCGCTCTGACCGGCCCGAGGACACCTACTGGGCCGAGGCCGACAACATCAACATGGCCCACAATGTGTACCAGAGCTGTGTGGAGGAAAAGGTCCGGCGGGTGGTGATCCTCAGTTCCAATCACGCAGCCGACTTCTACGAGCGGCTGATCTGGACCCGCAAGATGGAGTTCGCGACCCCGGACATGCCCCCCCTGTCGGACAACTTCTACGGCTGGGCCAAGGCCTCGTACGAGTTGCTGGGCTTTGTGTACGCCTCCGGAGGGGTCAATGGCGTGCAGCTGCAAAACGTGCAGCTGCGGATCGGGGGCCCCCGGGAGACCGATATCGACCGGTGCGGTCCCGACGACCTGGCGCAACTGCACCGGGCCCTGGGGGCCTATTTGAGCGTGCGGGACCAGGTGCAGCTAGTGGTCAGAAGCATCGAGACCGAAAACATCGAGGACGAAAACGGAGTGCCCTTCCAGATCTTCTACGGCATCAGCGGCAATGCGCACAACTTCTGGAGCCTGGCCAATGCCCGCAAGGTGATCGGGTACGCGCCCGAGGACGATAGTCAGGTGCGCTTTGCGGACAAGCTGGCAAAGATCATCGTGGCCGCGCAGAAGGCCCGACGGGATGGCGGTAGTTCATGATAAGATCATCCGGCGGATTGTGTTTTTAAGGCTTCGTGCTACATGCGCGGTCCTGGCTCCATCACCTGTAAAGGCACTTCCAGAGCGAACCCGGATCAACAGCAGGTAGGCCATCCCCGACAGGGCCACCGAGCGTTCGACCCGGTCCGGCTGTTGGGTCACCTGCGCTTAGCCTAAGAGGCCCTAACAAAACTCTTTGAGGTACTTCCAACAGATGAGAATACATCCGATGTCGAGAAAGGCTTCATGGAGATCACCTCGTCGCTCCCAGCGGACTCGAAGCCGACGGAATTGGTGCAACCATGCCAACGTTCGTTCCACCACCCACCGATAGACGCCCAAGCCGCTGCCGTGGGCTTGCCCTCGCCGAGCCAACACCGAGCCGATGCCCCGCTTACGCAAGGCGCGCCGATGGGCTTGCGAATCATAGGCCCGATCCCCTTGCACCCGATCCGGCCGACGACGCGGGCGGCCGACCCGACCGGCCACCGGGGGTATGCGATCCACCAACGGCAACAGCTGCGTCACATCATGCCGATGGGCCCCCGTCACCCCCGCCGCCAACGGCACCCCTTGGGCATCGGTGATTACATGGTGTTTGCTACCGGGTTTGCCGCGGTCCGTCGGATTGGGACCGGTGTGCGCCCCCCCCCAACCGCCCGCACCGAGGCACTATCGACCACCGCACGAGACCAATCAATCCGGTCGGCGGCCCTCAGTCGGTTCAACAGGATATGATGGACTCTTTTCCAGACCCCGGCTTGTTGCCAAGCGTGCAGGCGACGCCAACAGGTCATCCCCGAACCGCACCCCATCTCTTGAGGCAAATACTCCCAAGGGATACCCGTCTTGAGCACAAAGAGAATGCCGGTCAGCACCCTACGGTTATCCAGCCGAGGCCGCCCCCCTTGGGGGCCAACGGTTACGGGGGGCAAAACCGGTTCAATCAAGGCCCATAACCCATCGTCGAGTAACGGCTTGGCCATCAAAAACACCTCCATATCAAGACGGTAGAAGCAATACCGAAGAGGATAAGAATATAATGAAGCCTATACGCGATTCCAAGGTTTTGTTAGAGACTCTAAGCCGGTCACCCCTTTCAACTCCTTGATCAGCAGTTCCACTTCCCACCGGCGGGCATACAGCGCGATCACTTGGCGGACGGTCACATTGGGTAGATTGGTCACGAGGATTTTGGTGTGTTTGGGCCCATCGTTACTGCTGGCGGCGGACGGATGGCCCAACCAAGCCATTGCCCACGCCTTGGGCGCCTCGCCATCCACCGTTGGAAAGTGGCGTAAGCGGTTCGTAGAGCAGGGACTTATGGGCCTGTATGACCAGCTGCGTCCAGGGGCGCCCCGATCGATTAAGGATGAGCAGGTAGCGGCGGTAGTATACAAGACGCTCCATGAGCCGCCCCAAGACGAGACCCCGTGGACGGTGCGCTCCATGGCGGAGGCGGCCGGGGTATCCAAGGACACGGTGCATCGCATCTGGCGTACCTTCGGGTTACAGCCCCATCGACAGAAGCATTGCAAACGCTCCACCGATCCTTTCTTCGTGGAGCAGGTGCGCGACCTTGTCGGTGTGTATCTGCATCCTCCGAGCATGCCCTGGTGTTATGCGTCAACGAGAAGAGCCCTATCCAGGCCTTGGAACGCACGCCGCCGTTGCTGCCTTTGGGCTTGGGCTATGTGGAAGGGGTAACCCACGCCTACAAACGCCATGGCACCACCACCCTGTTTGTTGCGGCGCTGAACATCGAGACCGGACAGGTCATGGCTCCGTATAAGCCGCGCCATCGCCATCAGGAATTTCTCCAGTTTCTACGCCACATCGAGAGTCAGGTGCCGGCGGATTGGGACCTCCATCTGGTGGTCGATAACTACGCCCCCCACAAACACGCCCAAGTAAAGCAGTGGTTGGCTCGACACCCACGCTTCCAATTCCACTTCACGCCGACCTATGCGTGCTGGCTCAACCAAGTGGAGATCTGGTTCAATATCATCACGCGGCGTGCGATTCGACGAGGGTCCTTCCGGAAGGTGAAGGAACTGATCCGTCGGATTGAACGCTTCACACACCACTGGAACGAAAACGCCCATCCGTTTGTGTGGACGGCCATGGCTGATTCCATCCTCGCAAAGATCAAACGACTTTGTGAACGAATTTGTGCGACAGCACACTAGCTTTGCGTTGAAGAAAATGGCCCCTTGGGCTCTGGCCCGAAGGAAATCAGCTCCGCTCAGTTCGAGCCCGGGCCGGAAGTCCGGCATATTTGGCATCAGAAAGCTCGTGTTTCGGAGATTACAGTAACTCAGATCTATCCCCGCGAAAGAAGGGACGGCACCCTCACCAAACTTGGCGACCAAGTCATAGCCAATGTTTGTGTTCGAAAGGTCGCCGCCCACGAAGTACGGCGGGCTATTTTTTTTCTTGTTCCAGTATTCAACCCCGTTAAGAAACCACTGAACATGTTGTGAGTTCGCCATGCCTTAATCCTTCGTCATTATTGTTGTCGCGCCTATGTTCTATCGCCTCCCGTCTGCTGCCAGCGCTCGTCAGTTGCTTCGCGCGACCTGAGCCACGCGTTGATCCAGCTATGGAGAACTGGCACCGAGTACGCGCCCATCATCCCAACCCTGAGGGGAGTAAAACCGCATCTCAGACCTCTTCTTGGCGTTGTTGGGCTTGCATATAGGTACGCAATACAGCGTTCATCCGCGTTTGGTAGCCTTTACCGAAGGACTTGAAATAGGCCAATACATCGGAGTCAACGCGCAAAGAGATCGATTGTTTCCTCTCAGGCACCACGACTTCTAGGGATGCCATATCGCACTCTTCCAACAGCAAGGTATCGGCATCGGACCGAGCCGCCTGTTCAATCTCTTCGTCGGTGAGGTTATCCAGCCTCTTCAGATTCGTCCGGTCGCGCATTTTGCCGGTAGAATTTTCGCTCATTGGTACGTGCCCTCCGCGCTGAAATCAGGCGTATATTGGCACCGCGCCACGTATAGACGACGGTGATTTCGCGCCCTTTGTAGAGACCAATTGCTAGATAGCGGACTTCGCCGGAATGAGGTTGAGAGCTTTGCAGAGTAATCACGGTGTTCTCCCAAATGGTTTGAGCACCCTGAAAGTCAATGCCATGCTTGGCTAGGTTCGCTTCATTTTTGGCTTCGTCCCATTCAAAGTTCATTTTATTGAATATACAAATTGTATATACATAATCAAGTGCCTCCAGAGCAATACGCGCCCATCACTCCAGCCCTAAAGGAAGGTCGCGCGGCGAACTCGAACTACGGCTGCGGCGGGGTCCTCGGCGGGGGCCGAGCCGGTAGCCCGACCCCGTCCAGATAGCGTCGGATCCAGGGCAGATCGGTCAGGGCGGCGATGATCCTTAGGCGACCGCCACAGGCCGCGCATGGGCTGAGCTCGGCGGCAAACACCCGCGCGAGCAGGGCCGCCCACCCCAGCCGAGGACCGCAGGACGGACCGCTCGAATCGCGGTCCGCAGCCGGCGACTCCTCCACCCGGCTTCGAGAGCACGATGCGGTCGCGGGCCCGGGCACGGGGCGCCAGGACACCGTGGTAGCGTAGGAGATGGAACCGGGGGGGGACCAGAGCCGCCAGCTTCTCCAGTAGTTTTGGCGAGAGCAGGAGATGGCTCGTCCCATCCGACCCCGACGTTTTGAGCGCGAAGGAAAGTTGGCTTCCCCGTGCGTCCCTTGGTATACACGAAAGCGGACGTCAGCCCGACACAATACAAGTCGGCCGGCAATGAAGGCGTCGGTATTAGTCAGAAAGAGTGCGATAAAACGCTCCCATATACTTCGTTAAATCGATGTTATTCCAAAGGCATTTTTCACTGAGTGCGTTGATCAGAATCCATAACAATAGCAGTTCATTTTCTTCTCCGTGTATCCATATATGATCGGCCGGCACCTTCGTTCCTTTCAAGGCGGGTGAATTTAGTACACTCTGAAACGGAAGCGCATCGAGATGTACATACCCCCTACCAAGAACAAATATCCCATCAATAAAATGGTGATGAAAAAATTCTCTGTCTTTCCCTGGGGTGTTCCTCAGCTGGCCTAAATTATATTCGTCCTCTGCAGAAATTTCTTTCATCCAGTTAAAGATTGTCTTGATTTGAGACGGTCCATCATATGCGAAAACAAAACAGTATGGCCGGGGGTTTTTCACCATTCCTGTTGGGTTGAACTTCTGAGGTTCCATTTTCAGATTGCCCTTTATCGTTTTAGCCGTTTTAGCCGCCTTCCTTACGTGATCTTTTTTTAAGTTGGATTTGATTTCTATGAAAGAAGACACCGTTTCCCCGAAAAACAGATCAACTCCCGCCGCCAACGAGATTTTCGGATAACGATTATTGTGAATCACAACGTCGATTTGATTCCGCCGGTCACCCGGCTTGGAACCTGCATGTATGATCTCCCCCGTTCCAATTCCTGTCAACGGTGAAGAGTTATGCGATAAGAACTCTCGAATGAATGCCTCTCGTATTTGTCCTCTGTTCGTCCCCTGGTCAAATGACCTCGCTACTGCCCCCTCGGCTTCGAGCCTCCTAGCTATTCTCGCGAAATGGGCTTGGATCAACGATAGTTTCTTCTCCGTATTACCAGAATCTCGATCTACTCTATCGTTCATTATTGATTTCTCGCCCTTTTCCGTATTGGGTGATCTGTCGGAACCATTATGAATGAACCCCTAACCTACACAGCGACGCGTTGGGCGTCGGAACCTGAAAGGGGGCTACAGTTATATTATACTGCCAAGTCGCCGGATACACCGACGCCCGTCAAGATGATGATATACTCGGCTCTTGTCTATCTAATAATTCCCCTGGACACTGTGCCCGACCCTCTGCCGGGAGGGTATCTTGATGATTTGGGGGCATTGGGGGCCACCTTGGTAGCGGCTTCTGCCTATGTCACCTCAGGAATCAAGAAGAAAGCGGCATCGGAAGCCAATAGGTGGATTGAGAAAGAATAACTGCTTAGTGTTTCATTTCACAACTATGGTATCGTATTGACAAGAGAAAGCGGTTTTATCAAGATCGGTTGGCTGGTTTAGAAGACCAGCCACGCAGTGGGCGTCCGCCCGATTTTTCCCCCTCAGGTCGTCGCCAAGGTGAAAGCCTTGGCCTGTGAGATTCCCTCAACTAGGGATGTGCCCCTATCTCGATACAGCACGGGTGAGTTGGCGCGTGAGGTCATAGATAGCGGGCTTGTAGCAACAGTGAGTGCCTCAACGGTCTGGCGGTGGCTGCATGAAGATGCCCTACGCCCTTGGCGCCACCGCAGGTGGATTTTTCCGCGGGATCCCCAGTTCGAGGACAAGGCAGCGCGGGTGTTGGATTTATACCACGGCGTCTGGCAGAGTCAACCTCTTGGAAAGGATGACTCTGTGCTCTGCGCCGATGAAAAGACCAGCATTCAAGCACGTTGCCGCACGCAGGCCAGTGTGCCCCCCAATGCCCATCACCCGATGCTGATCGAACACGAATATGAACGGAAAGGGGCCTTGGCTTACCTGGCTGCTTGGGATGTGCATCGCGCCAAACTCTTTGGACGATGCGAACCTAAAACAGGGATTGCCCCTTTCCATCGGCTCGTGACACAACTGATGCGTCAAGCCCCTTATTGCAACGCCAAGCGAGTTTTTCTCATTGTGGACAATGGCTCGTCTCATCGCGGACAGGCCTGTATCCAAAGGCTGCAAAAAGCCTGGCCAAGCCTGGTGCCTGTGCATTTGCCTGTCCATGCCAGTTGGCTTAACCAAATCGAAATCTACTTCTCTATCGTTCAGCGAAAGGTGCTAACACCCAACGATTTTGACGCGCTATCGGCTTTGGAAGACCGCTTGCTGGCTTTCCAGAATCGCTACGAAGCAACGGCTCAGCCGTTTGCTTGGAAATTCACCCAGTCAGATCTGAGTACGTGTATGGCACGGCTCTCTGGAGACCAACACTGGAATCACGCCGCATAATATACGTAACAATGCTTATGAAGTGAACCACTTAGTTAGCGATATAAGCCCCAAAAAAAAGGCCCTTGGACCCTCTGTCAAGGCGCTAAGCGCAAGTAAGGGTCAGGTACGCTCCCTGATGATCGTTTCAGGTCCTTCGGCAATGCTTGCAGTACGGTTTTGGTGCCTTTCGCCACGTATCGGGGTCAACTCGGTACTCGAGGGGGCACCTGAGGGCGCACCAAGCCGTACGGCCGGCGCCGGAGAGCCGTACGTGCGGATGATCGTAGAGGTAGACGTTCGATGCGGGTCGACCTCGGGTGTGGGGCGATCTATATCATCTACGTTCCAGGTGCCCATGCGCGGGGCGAGATCGTATAACATTCCGGTCCAACCCAGCCCAATGACGCCACCGCGATATTTGCTCATTGGGTTCCTCCTCTTCCGAGCCCTTGGTCCAACCGATTAGCGCCTGTATATAAACCAGCACAACTTGGCGTGCCACTACTGGTGGACCAGCGCTACGAACTGATGGGCTTCGATGGGAGCAAGAGCTTTGCACCCGTCGTGACGCTGGACATGATTTTCCCGAAGCGCGTATTCCGAGGCCGATATCTATTGATCGAAGAGGCGTGCGGAATTCTGGGTCGGGACATTCTCAACCATGTAGCTTTGCTTTTGGATGGTCCGCAACGGCAATGGGTGGAGCATACTCTGTAGCTGGCGAAAGCGGAACGACAACCGGGACTTGCGATTATCGCACCGGAGCGTGAGTGAATGGCCAACGACGAAATGCTACGGGCTGCGCCGCCTGGCGGCGCAGCGCCCCCGCCCCCTGATACTGGACGACGACGGCGATCTGGTTTATGACCAGCCCACCCCACAGGACCCCGAGGCCTTTACGCGGCTGCGCCACACGGACCTGATCGACGCGGCCGTCGACAGGCTCGCCTAGTGCATGAGTGGGGCATTGCCAAGGGGACGGCGGATTCGGTGCGCTACTGGCAGACCCAGAAACTGGGAACGCCCTTCCAGGCCAACATGCCGGATCCGACCCCGGTCGTGGAGGAATTCTGCCGCCGGCACGGGATCGAGGTCTTCGGTTCCCTGCGCATGAACGATTGCCACGACGCCTTCGGCATGCCGTCGCCGAGACTGCTGTATCCGCTCAAGGTGGCGCACCCGGAATTCCTGCTGGGCGACGAAAGCCAGCGCGGCGGTGTCGAGGACGGCCTGGTAGCGGCCATGTGGTCCGGCCTGAACTACGCCCTGCCGGAAGTGCGGGAGGATCGTCTCTGGTGGGTCGAACACACGGCATCGGCCTACGATCTGGACGGCATCGATCTGAATTTTTTCCGCATGCCCCGGGTGTTCAAACTGGGCGAGGAGGCCGACAACATATCGGTAATGACCGGTAATGACGGAGTTCATCCGGCGGGCGCGGCAGATTGTCGACAGGGCCGCGGCGCAGCGGCAGCGCCCCCTGCTGCTGGGGGTGCGGGTGCAGGACACCGTGGAAACCTGCCTGCGCACCGGCATGGACGTGGAGACCTGGCTGCGGGAGGGTCTGGTGGATCGCCTGCTCGCCGGCGGCGGCTACGCCTCCTTCTGCGTGCCGGCGGCCGAACTGGTGGAACTGGGCCACCGTTGCGATGTCCCGATTTACCCCTGCATCAATTGCCCCGGCACCTTCGACCGGGGCCCCGGCCGGGGATTCGAGGCCCTACGCGGGGCGGCCGCCAATTTCTGGCAGGCCGGTGCGGACGGCATCTACCTGTGGAACTACCAGTATCTCGACACGCCCCACATCGCCTACGGCCAACCCCATCCCGAGGACTATGCCCACCTGGCCGACATCGCGGATCCGGCGCGGCTGGCCAGGCTCGACAAGATTTTCAGCGTCAACCCGCGTTCCCTCGAGCAGTACGCACGCGGCAGCGCCCCCTGTCCGCTGCCCATGCAACTGGATCAGCGGCGCCGCGGTCTGTCGGTGCGCATCGGCGACGATGTCTCGACGGCGGCGACGGTGTTGTTGCAGGTGGACCTGGAGCACGTGGTTCCAGGAGACAGACTGCACATTCAGTTCAACGACCTGGAACTAGACAGCGGCGACCAGGAAGGGGGCGAATGGGCGCTCGATGGGGCCGCCGTCTGCCAGGGTTTGAACCAGTTGTCCATCGCCGTGCGCCAACGGGGCGCATCGGCCTCGGCACCGCTTGCACTGACCGAGGTCCGCGTGCACGTGCGCTACGACGACTGAATGCCGGGTTCAGAGGCGGCTTACTACGATTTGTGCCATTAAACGGAAAAAGTGTCGGTAAACGGAAATTTTCAGGGTCACGATCAGATCCTTCGGCGTCTCGGTGGGGCCAGCGCGACCGTGGATAAGGCGGTGGAAGGCTCGCAGCGCTGGCTCGAAGAAGCCATGGGGGATATGGAGAAGTTGCTGGCCGCGCCGAAGTGCTGGTGATTGCGGGTAGTGAGCGCCGCCACTCCGCCCGCTTTGGCTTGGGCGATGATCTTTTTCGTCCCTTGATAGCACGGAAAGTATCCCAGACCTCCATCCCCGTCCATCACCAGAGCCGCCGGCGCCTCGCTCACTACCGAAATCTGCGGACGAGGATTGACTGCTCCGTCCTTTATCTTCTGCAAATAATAGGGTACCTGTCTGGTGCCGTGGCTGAAGAGGCAGCGCCGATCGTTGCCGGCCAGTATCTTCCCCAGCAATTCCGCATCTTGCCGCGGCATCCCGACTCTCTCAAAAAGGCCGACGATCAGCCCCTTCATCTCCCCGGCCGGCAGACGGATGCCGTGCTCGGGCGGATAGTTTCGCTTATTCAGATTCATCCCTGTGATATCCTCCCAAAAAGAGTACAGGTCGGTGGTTATTCGCCGAACTTTTCGGGGCTCATGGGTGGAGACCTCCCGGCAGCAATTTCACAACGGTCTGAGGATTGTCTATTTTACGGAAAATATGCAGAAACTCGGTGCAGCTCAAGGCAACGGCCATTTCCCCCCGCCAGTGGAACCTGGGATGTATTCTGGCCGGAGGAGGCCTAGCCTGAGCGGAATTTTTAGAGGGAGAGAGCATCTCAGAAAACGGGGATTACTACCCGCCTGGCACCTGGCATGCGAGGAAGTACTTTGATATCTACCAACCATATATCCAGGAGGGGTGTAGAGAGAGAATGGGTCGATTGTATCCCAAGTATGCCTTCTGGATCATCCTGACGCTGGCTCTAGCCGTACGCCTCGCCTACGTGCTGCAGATGGATGCTAGTCCGCTCTTCGAGTACCCAGCCGTGGATGCTGGTACCTATGCGCAGCACGCTGAAAGGCTGGCAGCCGGGAACTGGCTGGGACTCGGGGAGGGGCCTTTCTGGCAACCTCCCTTCTACCCGTATTTTCTCGGACTAATAAAAATAATAATCCCGGGCTCTTTTTTCTACGCAGCGCGGTTCATCCAGGCCCTGTTAGGGGCGCTGGTGTGCACCCTGGTCTACTGGCTCGGGCAGCAGATGTTCCAGTCGAGGATCGGCGCCATTGCAGCCCTGGCCGCTGTCTTCTATGGCCCCCTGATTTTTTTCGACGGCGAACTGCTGCCCGCTACCCTGGCCGCCTGCCTCGATCTGGCCGGACTGACCCTGCTGGTGCGGGCTGTTCGGCGTCCCTCCTCCTGGGCTTTTCTGGGGGCCGGTCTGGTGTTCGGTCTGGCCGCCCTCACCGTAGCCACGGTCCTGAGCTTTGTGGTGGCGGGGGCCGGGTGGATTTTCTGGTATTTCCGCAGCCGCGGTCTGCCGCTTTCGCAGGCGCTGAAAAGGGCGGGGGTATTCCCGCTGGGCGCGCTGCTGGCGATAGCACCGGTGAGCCTGCGCAACCACGTTATTGGCGGGGATACGGTCCTCATCTCGCACAATGCCGGGGTGAACTTCTACATCGGCAACAACCCCGACTACGACCGCACTATGCACATACGGCCTGGCTGGGAGTGGGACGATCTGGTCGGCATGCCCCTAAAGGCAGGGGTCGAGCGGCCTTCGCTTAAATCGCGCTTTTTCCTGAACAAGGCATGGGAGTATATCCGCACCCAGCCTTTCGACTATATGAGCCTGCTTTTCAAGAAAACCTTCCTGTTCTGGCACGGCGACGAGGTGGGCCGCAATCAGGATATCTATTTCTGGAGGAAGTACTCGTCCCTGCTCGCCGCGACCTTGTGGAAGTGGGGGGTGGCCTTTCCCTTCGGGATCGTCGGCCCGCTGGCGCTGCTGGGGCTGGGGCTGGTCGTGCGCCAGCAGGGTTTCTCCCTGCCCGTGGTCTTTGTGGGGGTTTACGCGCTGTCCGTGATCGCCTTTTTCGCAACCGCGCGCTATCGCATCCCGATCGTACCTGTGTTGCTGCTCTTCGCCGCTCATGGGGCGCACTGGGTTTACACGTGCGTGCAGGCGCGCAGACTCGGGACAGCGGGTGCGGGGCTTGCGCTACTGGGTGTGTTTGTGGTGTTGGCGAACCACCAGCTCGCCCCGATGGACGTGGGGGATGCGGCCATCCACCACAACCTCGGTGATGCTTATTCCAAACAGGGCCGGCTGGACCAGGCCCGGCATGAGTTCGAGCAGGCCGTGGCCCTGGATTCCACCTACTGGCAGGCCTGGATCAACCTGGGCTCCCTTATGGCGTGGCAGAAGGATATCCCCGAAGCGATCCAGATCTTCGAGTGGTTGCTGCAGGCGCATCCAGAGCAGGAAGAGGTGTGGCTGAGGCTGGCCCGGGCGCAGCGGACCATGCGCAACCGACCGGCGGCCTTGCGGGCCTACCAGGAGGTGTTGAGGATAACCCCCCGACAGCGCCGTATCTACGCCGAACTAATCGGTTTTCATTTGCAGGCCAGGGATTTCGACCAGGCTGAGGAGGTCCTGCAGCAGGCCCTAGAGCGCTTTCCCCTGGAGGAGGAGCGCCTCCGGAAGATGTATGAAAGAATGAGAATCATGGTCCTGACCAGATGAGGTACTCCTGATCTACGCCATGCTGCTGACGGTCTCGGCCCTGTGCACCATGGGCCTGGTCTATCACTCGTGGTCCGAGCGCTACAAGCGCTCGGACCACGAGATCGTGGGCAGCGAGGGGCGAATTGTTTTTGCATCCAAGTCTCCCCCTGTTCTGGCGCTCTCCACCACAAAAGCAGGCGTGCCGGGATACGAGAGAGGAGTCAGTGAAATCACTCTGTCACCGCTCCCTCCGCTCGACGAGCAGTACGCCAAGTGCGACGATTTCCTGCGGGCCATCATCGAGGACCGCCCGCCCCTGGTAGATCCGCAAGACGCCTGCCACGCCGTCGAGATCCTGGACGCAGCCTACTGCTCGATCCAGGACGGCTGCATGATCGAACTCTCCGAAAGGGGGTATTATTCTGACTCGTGAATAGAGAGTAGGTTTTTCACCCGTTGGGTAGCTCTTTCAGCATCGCTGCAAAAGGAAAAATCATGAACTGAAGAGGTGTGAGATCGCGATGGACAAACCCAGGGTTGACGACATCCTCAAAGTCAAGTTCGAACGAGTGCAAGGCGAAGCTTATCGCGGTGCTGTTCTGGATATAGGACTGCAGGGAAGCTGGTGCGATCACAGTGTCTTGCGACCCGCTATCGATTTCGATGGAAAACTCTTTCGCATGTGGTTCGTTGGCCAGACCAAAACTTTGGATTCTGGGGTACCCTACGGCATATACGAGCGCATTGGGCTTGCTGTGAGTGCAGATGGAATCAGGTGGAAGGTTGGCAACGACGGCAGGCCGGTGTTCGGTCTGGCGCGGTCGGGTAACCCCGACAGAAAAGGAGTCAGCCATCCATTCGTTTTACGCTCTGGGGACAAGTACATGATGTGGTACGGGTTCATCGACGGCAGGCTGGGCGAAGACATTGGTCACATGGGCTCCGATAGGCGGGTGGAGCGTATTGGATTGGTAGCCGGCTACGACGGTATTCACTGGGAGCAAGTCACCGACGAAGAAACGGTTTTAGACGTGGGCCCATTGGGCTCGATCGACAGCATTCAGGCCACGGGAATGCACGTTATAAAAAAAGATGATACCTATATCATGTGGTACGGCGCTTATAATGGCAGACACCAGATTGGCATAGCAACCAGCACCGATGGAATCCACTGGGAGAAAGCCAACGGCGGGCAGCCCGTATCGGGATTGATCGGCGAGCACGTGTTGAGACCGTCTGTCTATTTTGACGGCTGTACATACCTGATGTTCTATGGCAGAAGACACAACAAGCGGTGGACCATGTTTGCCGCGATCAGCACAGACGGCGTAAACTGGCAACCAGCTTGGGATGACCAACCGCTGCTCGGTCCGCCCCACCGGATAATTTCGCCTTTGCACCACCAACCCTTTCCGCGAGGCATCACTCCGCAGCCGGGACCAGGCTGGTCATCCAGGGTCGAAGCCTCAGGATGTGGTACGGCGCCAAGGGAGATGACCCGCAGCCGCATGAACGCATTGGTTTGATGGAAGTAGTTCTGCAGTAGAGCAATCTGCGGCGTTCTATCATTCCTGTTCTTCCACGGTGAATCCTTCAGGAAGCGCGCCCAAGGGAACCGTGGTGAGGGTAACCAAGGCGCCGGGCTCCACCACGATCTCCGCGGCAGGGCCGCCGGCCTCTTTCCCCAGCTCGGTCACCTCGTTTTCGTGGTAGGGATCCACCAGCTCCATGTGGGTGAATCCGCCCTCCACTCCCTCGATGGTGACGCGCCGGGGAAGGGTGGAGCGGTTGAGCAGCACCACGGTCCTCTTGTCGCCCTCGCCGACAAAGGCCGTGGCCAGGAGATCCTCGGTCTGGGTGGATGCCTCCACCCGCACCATGCCCTGCCGGATCCGGCGGCTGTACGCACCGAACACGCGGAGCTGGTTGCTTGAGGGCCTGGGCACGAAGCCGTGGCATTTGTCCGGCACGAACAAGGTCCGGGTCCAGCCCACCGAGAGGCGCACCGGGTTCAACAAGGTAAAGCAGTACAGCAGCGCTGCGGCGTCGGCGAGCACCAGGTTCTTGTGGTAGAGCTGGCCCATGAGCAGGGCGAGCCGGTACGTCGGACACTGGTTGCGCGCATTGTTGACGCACAATTCCGTGGACAGAAACGGCTTGTCCGCGGTCAGCTCTCTGAAGGTGCGCAAGTACGGATCGCAGTCGTCGGGGCGGTTGAAGAATTCCTGGTAATCGTACATGTTGGTGGCCGAGTAGTCGATGGCGTCCCATGCTTGCGGGTTGCTGGTAAAGGCGCGGGCCCGGGTGATGCCATCCGAGGTCATCTTGCCCCAGACCGTTTCGCTCGTCATCATGTTGGCGTTGCTCATGTGAATCTTCACCGAGCTAAAGCCGGCGCGGTCGAGCGTGCGACGCAGGACGAGGGTCATCCGGTGGTATTGCTCGGCCGGCTGCGAGCGTTCGTTCTGGATCCCCACTACAGCCGGCGGCGCCCCGGTTCGTTCCACTGCTGCCTGGCAGTATCCGAGCATGGCCCGGGCGTACTCATCCACATCCAGGCCGTCCTCTGTCCTCGTCCACCCGGGGATTCTCCAAAACTCGAACCACACCTGGCCGCCGAGAGACTGGATGATTTTGTTGTAGGCGAAGTTGCTGATAAAGCTGTTCGGGAAGTCCTCGGGGTAGTGCGGCCTGGCCTTTTCGAGATGGTCCCAGTTGGACAGGTCGGACTCGAGACGGAGGTCGATGGGGTTTTCGCGCTGAACCAGCAGGTTGTACTCGCAGACGAATTCCCACCAGCGCCGTTTGCCTTTCGGGCTGAGTTCGAGGTAGGCAAGGGGGGCGGCAATCCCGCCGAAGCCGATCATGGTTTGATGGGGTTTGGCGGGATCTACCCGAACGGTGGCAGCGGTCGGCTGTGGTTTGATGAGACGGCCGCGTACCGTCCCCTGGTGATCGGCAAAGCGGAGCTGATGTCGGCTCACATCGGTGAGGCAGGTCTGCCTGATTTTTTCCGCGCCATTGATCGACACCGTCAGACCGGTCTTGTGGTCGAGCACCACCGCCACCCTTTCTACCGCTTCCGGGCACGGCGCGGTGGCGTGGAACCACTTTTTTTCAGGGCCTTCTGAAGGCGTGTGATGATACAGGATAGAGACCTTTCCAAACCAGCGTTTGAGCGGCACCGAAGGATCCTGGTCAAAGAAATCCTCCACCTCGTACAGGCCGAAGGAATCGTAGAACCGCTGCACTACCTGAACCGAGGAGTCGTCCAGGCGGATGGTGAAGCCGCCCCGTTCGCCGGTGAACACCCACTCGAAGGTTCCTTCTCCGAGGTCCCATTCTTCAATCCTGAGGGTTCGTTCGAAACAGGCGGGCAGGAACTCGTAGAAATAGATGCTCTCGCCGAGGTGGAAAGGCTCTGTCCAGGGGGGGTGTTTTTGCGACATTTTTTCCTCCTCTTTTTATCAATAATTCAGTCAATTCTTCCTTCATCTTGAGAAGTTTAGTCGATGGCGCGCATCTGGTCGGACCAGTCGCGCCACATATCCTCCTGGGGCGGCTCCAGCTGGGTTTCCTCGATATCGGTTTTGACAAAGTCGTAGAGCACGGCCTGGCGCAGCTGGCGCGAGGTGTTGGGGCTGGCCATATGGCCGAGGCGATGGTGCCAGAAGACGATGTCCCCGGCTTCGCCGTGGGTGTCGATGGGCGTCTGCTGGTTGAAGCGCTCGCGGACCTGCTCGTAGTCTTCGGTCTTGTCCCTGAGGTACTGCGAGGTGAAGGTGGGGTAGAACGCGATGTGACTGCCCGGCCACACCATGAAGCTGCCACCGCCCGGCGGCACGTGGTCGATATAGCCGACCACGCCCAGGTGGAAGGGATGGCCGTCGCAGTGGCAGGTGAGGGGCGGCGGCGGGTGGTCGCCGTAGGGCAGGGTGCAGTAGATGCCGCGGATGCCCTCGGGCCGGACCAACTGGCCCGCGCCCAGCATCTGTTCGGCCATGGCCCAGATAGCGGGATCGGTGGCCAGGAGGCGCACCATCCACTCTTCGCCGCCCGGTTCGCGGAAGTTCCAGCGGAAGCCGCGGCGGGCGTTCGAGCTGTCCTCGTTCTCCTCTGCTTCGCTGAAAGGGCCGACCCAGGAGTCGGGGTTGTCGCGGGTGCGGCCGGGCGGGCCCCCGTCCCAGAGCCGGCGACGGGCCCGCTCCATCAACTCGGGATCGAGGACCCCGCGTTTGATCAGGTAGCCGTTGCGCTTGAAGAAGCGCATTTCGTCGGTGGACAGTTTCATCGTCCGCCTTTCCTGATTCCTCGATGATCAAGGTTTCAGGTTTGAATTTCCACGGCTCTGGGATGGGTGCAAAAGCGGCCTTTACCCGCTCGGCCGGCCCGTCTGTGGTCCGTGGTTAACAAGAGTGTAGCAGATCGGCCGGGCAGTGTCAACAGACATGGTAAGACCGTTCGGGGCGGGGGGCGAGGGACCGGCATCCACCACCTGCGTCCAAATCTTGACCACGCCACCCAAAAGGGTTTTTATCTTTCTTAAGGGGAGAAAGAGGATTGTGGTTATCCCAGCAGCGTGCAACTATCCGACGGCAAATTAGCCACTGCCTATTACACCAAGCTCTCGCACGATTACCACTACGAAATGCGTGTGGCCAGGTGGAACCCCACTGACTTCGCTACTTCAGGATTACCTGCCCAGAGTTGATACGGATCATTCCACCTCAATTCTGTTCTTCAACCGGACCGTCGATATTGTTGCAGTAACCTATTTGATCAGCCATTTTAATCTCCTGGAGGCTCCGATGTCTGCACTCGAATCTTTCGACCAGCCAAAACCGGAATCCGCCTGCGGCCCGACCCTGTCCCTGACCCGGTATATCGAGGGGGTCCTGGCCCCCAAGGCGGTAATCCCCAACGACTTCGCCTTTGCCGTCCTGGCCGATATCCACCTCAGGAGCGCTGGCGCGCTGTGGTTCGACGAGGTGCTGCGGGAGCTTTTGCAACGCTCTACGGACGCGGGGGCCGCCTTTATCGTGGTGGTCGGCGATTTGGGCAAGGCCATAGCGACCCCGCGTGGCAGCGACCTGGCCTGGCCGCCCGAAGTCTTCGTCGAAACCATCGGTTCAGTGGACAACTGCCCTCCGGTGTTCTTCACCATAGGCAACCACGATCGGGACGGCGCCGGCAAGGCAGCGTGGCTCCAGGCCCTTTATCCCGAGGTTGTACCTGGACTGGAAGGCACGGCCAACCAGCGCTTTTTCTATTTCTCCTTCAACTGCGGCGCCGGCCATTTCGTCTGCCTGGACGCCCACGGCAAGGTGGAAGGCCACTCTGACATGCGGGAAAGCCACGGCACTTCCCACTTTGCTCACATACCCGACGAGGAATTCGCCTGGTTGGAGGAGGATCTGGAAAAACACCGCGGCCGGCCGACCTTCGTCTTCATGCACGAACCCACCGAGCAGATCGAACACCACCGCCCCTGGCACCTGCTGCACAGCCGGGGCCGTCTGATCGGCACCTTAGAGC
The DNA here is from genome assembly GCA_965219385.1 of Candidatus Latescibacterota bacterium. Classification (GTDB taxonomy): domain Bacteria; phylum Latescibacterota; class UBA2968; order UBA8231; family UBA8231; genus CBDCNM01. The sequence goes on from CBDCNM010000002.1 coordinate 2,795,976, forward strand.
GCTTCCCGGACGTCCAGTGGCTGTTCCACGGTCACACCCACCACCACTCCCAGGTTCGGGCCTGGGGCTTGAATATCTGTCACCTGGGCAAGCAGAGGGGCCAGTTCGTGCGGGTGCGGGACGGCGGCGCCACCCTGCACGAACTCGACGATCAGCTTTCGCAGCCGAGTTTCGTCGACCTGGCCGCGTTGCACCAGAACCGCTGGCGGCCGGACGCCGGACGCCGGGTTTTCCAGGTGGCGCCGGACGGTCCCGAGGTGCGCGAGTGGGACCGTCCGATCCCATCCCTCTTCGCGCAAGCCGAGGTTCTGGCCGAAGACGGATCGGTAACCCCTCCGGACGGCGGGCCCATGATCCGCGTCCAGGCGCCGCTCAAGGCCAAAAAGACGGGTGAGGTCGCGGATCTGGCCGGCTATCTGGCCATGGACTTCATCCTGGAGATTCGTCCGGGTACGACCTTCAGCTATGCGGTTTACTGCGATCCTTTTTCGGTTCACGACCACTTTTCCCTTGCGCCCCTGATCAATACTCGCGATGGCCGTGCTTATCCTCTGTTGCGCGACCAGGAAGGCCTGCTGATCGACACCGAACCTGAACGGCCGCTGGACGGGTTTTACTCGCTGGGCCCCAGCGACGGGGCCTATTGCGCCCCCAGCCTGCAGGGCCGGGCGCAAGATCGCTGGTACCAGCGGGTCTGCGATCTGTCCTTTCTGGCTGGTGGCTGGATGGTGGGCGTAGTGGCCTGCGCTACCCCGCCACCGCAGAAGGATTTGCCCACCGGATATCTGAAATTCTATCTGAGCGCCGTCGAAGTATCCTGGCCGAAGGAGGCCTAGTGCGGCGCATTGGCCGAGCGGATCCAAACAGGAGGGCAGCATGAAAATCACCAGGATCGAGACCAGGAGGTCATAATGAAACGGATACCCCTGCTGCTGTCGGGGGCCGATGACGTGGATTACGAGGCCTGGCCCACCACCCAAGGTATTGCCTTTGCCGACGGCGAACTGGCGGCCGGCACCCCGGTGCGGGTGGTCGACGAAGACGGCCGCGCCCGGCCCACGCAGGCCACCTGCCTGGCCACCTGGAACAAAGACCTGAAGTACGTGCGCTGGCTGCTGGTGGATTTTCAGGCCGATCTGCGGGCCGGAGAGCAAGGCGAACTATTTCTCGAATACGGCCCGGAGGCCGAACCGCCTGCCTGCGACCATCCGGTACGGGTCGAGGAGCGCCCCGACGAAAACGGCCTGCGCCTCGACACGGGCGCGCTACGCCTGGATCTGCGGCGTTCGAGCGACTCCTGGCAGGCGCCTGGCGATTGCGATGTCTTCGCCGGCTGTCAGATCGCCACTGTCGCCGGCTGGCGCGAGGTGTTCGGCCGCGACCCTGGGCCGTTTCTCTACCTGCGCGACCAGCACAGCAATGCCTACGACTCCTGCACCCGGGCGCAGCGGCCCTGGATCGAAATCGAAGACGCCGGGCCGCTGCGCGCCAGCGTGTGCATCCGCGGGTACCACGCCACCGAGCAGGGCCAGCGGTTCTGTCCCTACATCCTGCGGCTGCACGTGTTCGCCGGGCAGCGCGATATCCGTTTGTACCACACCTTCGTGTTCGATCAGGAGCCGCACTTCATCGAGCTGGCGGCCATCGGGGTGTCGCTGTCCCTGGCGCTGGGGAAGGTCCACCGCATGGCCGTGGCGGGCGCCGGGCGGGCGCACGCTTCGACCGAGTGTAGCGCCCTTGGGTTTTTGCAGAGCAACGATCAGACCTACGCCGTGACGGCCGACGGGCGCGAAATCGGGGCCGGCGACAGGACCCGCGGCTGGGCCCTGCTGAGCGGAGCGCGCGGCAGCGCCGTCGCGGTCATCCGCAATGCCTGGCAGGAATACCCCAAGGGCTTCGAGGTGACGCCGGATGGCATCGACGTGCGGATCTGGCCGCAGGACTATCCTCAGACCCTGAAGTTCACCACCCCGCTCAAGGAGCCGGCCATCCGCTTCGACGACGCCGACCCCAAGATCGTGGATGGGCGCGACGAAGCCGGGTTCGTGCGCCGGGTGTCGGCTCGTCCCACCGCGCCCCTGAACCTCAAGAGCCTGCACCCCCGCGATCTGGACTCGGTGCTGTGGGTCGAAGAGATGGTCGAAAAGCACGCCGCCGACCGCGTGGTGTCGTACAATGACACCAGCACCTGTCACGGCATTGGCGCCGCCAAAACCACGGAGATCCACCTGCGCTTCTCGCCCGCCGAGCTGAGCGACGCGGACGCCGAGCACTTTGCCGGCAGGGTGCAGGAACCCCTCATCGCCCCGGCCGCCCCGGCGCACCTCACCGCCACGCGCGCCCTGGGCCAGACCCACCATGCGGGAGATCCGCGCTTTGCCCGGCTCGACGAATTGCTGGACCAGGCACTCTATCGGCACACGGTCGAGATGACCGAGTTCTGCCGGCGCTACGGCATGATGACCTGGGGCAACGTGGCCTGCGGCCACTCCAAGGTGGCGCCGAGCATTGCCTACAACCACCACCTGGAGAACAACCGTCCAAACCAGGCCCTGCGCTGGGTGGGGGTTTTCAACAACGAAGCCTGCGATGAAATCATGGCGGTGTGGTCCCACTTCGCGCGCACGGGACGTCGCGATCACTTCCTGATCGCCCAGGGCTACAGCCGCTGTGTGGCCGACGTGGGCTTCATCCACGCCCACCCTGGCGCTCCCGAGCTGGTGGGGCTGATGCACTATCACAACGCCTATCCCTGGAGTGGAGGCCCGAGCCCGTCGCACTCGCTGGTCACGGGTCTGCTCTGGGACTACTACTTTACTGGCAATAGGCGGCTGCTGGACGTGGCCCGGGAGAATGCCGACTGGGCCGTGCGCAACCAGGCGCCCAGCGGCATAGTCCACAACCCGCGCCGAACCCTGCACCGCGAATACACCGGTCCCATCTGGTCGCTCATGGAGGTCTACCAGGCCACCTGGGAGGAGCACTACGGGGACGTGGCGCGGCGTTCGCTGAACTGGTTCTGGCGCACCGTGAGCGTTCCGGGGGTCTATCCCACGTCGGTGTACACCCGCGGACCACGCGGCGACGAAGCGTACGTGGACCCGGATCCGGCCCTCTACGTCGGCCGGGTGCGCACGGCCCGGCACTGGAACACCTACGCCTGGGGCCTGGCCTTGAAGCTTTTCGACAGCCGGCCGCTGCGCGACAACATCATCGCCGAGGCCGATACCCTGGTCTGGGATTCGCCGGTTCCCACGGGCATCAATTACATGATGCCGATCGTGTGTCTGGCCTACGAGATCACCGGCGACCTGATCTACGCGGCCTATGCCAAGCACCTGGTGGAAAACGCCGCCGTCGCCAGCCTGGAGGGACTGTGCCGGCACGTCCACCTGGGCGCCTACCACCCTCGCCATCGACGTGATCCGCCTGCGGCACATCGTGGCTGCGGCTCTGGAAAAGGATCCCGAGGGTCTGGCCGAGGCCGAGGCAGAGTGGCAGCGCCGGCACGCCGAGCGGCACGCGGACCCGCCGGTGTTCACCGAGATCCCCAAGATCGGTCGTGCCGTGAGTATCGGCGTGCTCGGCACAGAGGATCACCCCGAATCCCCAGCCTGAGCAAACTCGATCGGATGGACTCTTACCTGAACCAGCCGTGTTTCTAACGCTTATCTGGTCAAAATTCGCGCTCTTATGATATCGTATTGGTGGCGCAAGTACTCCTTTTCGAGGGGGAGATGTTGGATGGATTGCCACAGGGTTTTCTCTGCTTTGTGGAGATTCCTTGCTTCCAGATAAAAACCAAAGAGCTCGAGGTACACCTGTGTTTGCCGGGGATCAATCCGCAACACCTCCTGGTAGGCACGCTCGGCTTCCTGTGGATTGCGCATGGAGCGCTGTGCCCGGGCCAGCTGCAGCTATACCTTTTCCCTTTCCGGATATTTTTCCAATAACCATTTGAAGATTGCCCTGGAAAGACGGGTGCGTTAAAATAAGCGCATCATCCTGCTGGGCCACCTCACCGGCAAAAAGGAAAACGTCCCTCTATGGGGATAACATGGAATAATGGAGGCTCGAGGCCGGCCACCGATTTTCGAGGTTTTGCTTACAAGCCGGGAGGAATAAATGTCCGAAACCAAATTCCGCATCCTTTCAATCGGCACCGCCTTCCGATCCAGCGACACCATCATGCCCTACGTGAAACAGCAGGTCCTCGAAAACGGCTGCGACTACGCCGAAGTGGCCAGCGCCACCACGGAAGAGGAGGTTATCGCCGCCGCCCGCGAGGCCGACGGCCTGCTCTACCGCACCAGTGTCCAGCCCAGCCGCCGCATCTTCGAGTCCCTGCCCCGCTGCAAAATCATGGCCAGCATGGGCGTGGGCTTTGCCGGCGACTGGAAGGCTGCCACCCGCAACAACACCATCGTCACCAACGTGCCCGACGTGTGCATCAACGTGGTCGCCGAACAGACCATGGCCCACCTCCTGGCCACCCAGCGCGGCATCGCCATGCTGGATCGCAAACTGCGTGCTGGCCTCCCCTGGGAAAAGGTCAAAAAACTGGAGTACACCCTGCCCCAGTTGAGCGAAAACACCCTCGGCTTGATCGGCTTTGGCCGCATCGCCCGGGCCGTGGCCGTGCGCGCCCGGGCCTTTGGCATGCGCAACCTGGCCTATTCCCCCAGCCTCGACGAGAAGACCGCCTTTGCCCACGGGGTCCAGCTCGCCAGCATAGACGAAATCCTGGAGCGTAGCGATATCGTCTCCCTGCACTGCCCTCTGACCGAACAGACCAAGGGTCTGATCGGGGAGGAGGAGTTCAGACGCATGAAACCCAGGGCCATCCTGATTAACACCACCCGCGGGGCAGTGGTGGACCGGGATGGCCTGCTCCGGGCGCTGCGCGAAAACTGGATCCTGGCCGCTGCCTTGGACGCGCCCCCGGGCGAACCCCTAAAACCGGGCGATCCCCTGTTGGAGCTGGACAACGTGCTGATATCGCCCCACGCCGGCGGCGGCTTCGACCGGCTGCACTTCGACTCCACCAACAGCGCCCTCCAGGGCCTCCTCGAGGTGGCCCGGGGCCGCCTGCCGCGCCTGGAATCCATCCTGAATCCCGAGGTACTGAAAAACTTCCCTAACATCTACTGGCGCCTGGATGGTTCCCTGACCAATCTGTGAGCTAGCGACGAAGTACGAGCCCCCTCCATGAGGCCGACGAAAGAGGGAATGCGTCTGCGGCGTGGTCATTCTTGCGCCGCCTCGCCGTCGACGTCGATGAAGTATCGATAGCAGTCGGCCCAATACTTGAACTCCTCGCGCTGGCGCCAGCGGTTGAGATAGAGTTCGATCAGCCCTGTCTCATGGTCCTGGAGAATGCCGGGATCGGAGAGTGCAATCCTGTCGGAGTCGCCCTCCTGCCGCGTGTCGACCGTGGTCACGCTGTCCTTGATCAGCAGGCCGCGGTCGTTGACTTGTGCGATGACCAGCGGGTAGCGGGGATCGTTGCTGTAGGCGGTGTGGTCGGTGATGTTACCGATCCAGAAGATTTTCCGATTCTTTCTGCTTCTGATAAGATTCGATCGGCTGGACGGAGAATAGAACACCTCCCTGTTGTCAAAGTGCCACGGCGCCGGATCGGTGAAGGTTTTGCCGCCGTCGTCGGACCAGCAGTACCATTTGTGTCCCGGCGTGCCGGGCTCGATGCGCGTGTTCCTGGCTTCGCTCTGCACATTGGAGCCGCGGAACACCGCCACGATCCGGCCGGAGGGCAACGTGATCGCGGTCGCCTCGTTTACGCCCCTTGACGATTTCAGATCGCTGATCGCGATCGGGCGGGAGAAGGTCAGATCATAATTCCCGCGGGTCTCATTGAATCTTCCCCGCGCCACGATCATCCCGTGCATGAGGTGGGGGCAGGAGGGGAAGACCTCGTTGACGTCCAGGCCCAGGATGCGGCAGCAGGAACCTACGGCCGCGTCCATGGGAAAGAGGATCTCACCGTTGTCCAGCACGTCCACGTTGCAGCCGAAACAGGCGCGGTTGTTATCGGTATAGGCGGAGTCTCGCCAGTTGTCCGGATCGTAGTCGGCACCTGGTTCGTATTTGACCAGATCAACGGCGCGCTGGTCGCTGCCGTCCTTGCGGACCACCAGCAGGCAGTGATTGACATAGCCGAGCTGGCCGCCCCAGTGTCGCTCGTAGGCCTTTTTGTGCCCGTCGAAGAAGATCGTGCGCATACTTACCGACACGAAATGCCCGTACCGGGGATTGTACGCCTGGTTCAAGTATGCTCCGTCCCAGGTTGCGATTTCGTCTTCGCCTTTGGTTTCGTGTCCCCGGCTGTAGACGTCCCGCCACTCGCCCCACGTCCGGCCGTTATCATCGGAATACCGCTCGAAGTCCTCGTTGGCCCAGTCCGCCTCACGCTGTAGACTACGGTGCTCCACCCGCCTCAGTTTGGTGGCGTTTACGTACCTCTGGAATCTCCTTTCGGCGGTTTGTCTGTCCGGAGCAGGGACGTAAAGCTCTCGTCTCACCGTGATGGTCATGTTAACGCACTCCATTCGCTGGCAACCTGACGCTGAGGCTCAAATATACTCAAACCTATGCCGCAAGCAAATGAGTAGTAGAGGGATATTCAGTATTTCACGGAATCGGCGGGCGGGGCCGTGCGGGGCTTGTGCCTCTGGCGTTTTATGAGGCCCAGGGCGCTCTTGCCCCGCTCCACTCCCCCATAAAACGCCGCCGGCAACATCCCCTCCCGGCCTTGAGGTCCAAATAGCTACGGGTATTTCGTGAAGTACTGATATTGTCCAAACTTTAGTATGTACTTATACTGATACGCGTCCACATCGTCGGAGACCCCTATGAATACAACAGACCAGGCCTACGAAAACGTCCCCTTCTACCTCGACGCCAAGAACGTCTTTTTCCACGAACTACTTCCCGCCTGCTTCGAACGCACCCTCCGAATCGAAGAATCAAACCGCGAAGGCTGTATCCTCGAATGGCTCTTCACCGGCGCTCAGGGCGGTTTTACCATCCGCCTGGACGACACCACAGTGCAGGTAGTCCAGCGCTTCTACGATTCCTTTGGCCTGCATCCTCTGGAAAAATTCTTCGACCAGGACCCCTCGGTGCCACTGGCCCGCTGGTTCGAAGAAGACCGAGGGGGCCTGCACCTCTTCCCCGAAAAACAATGGTTCCAGGCCACGGCCCCGTGTAGCAAAAAGGTGGAAACCATAAGCGTCGTACTCGACCACAAAATGGCCCTTACCGTTTCCATTAACGGCCAGGAAAAAATCAACCAGACCTGTATCCCGGACGTGCGCCGGCACCACCTGCGCTGGGCCGACCGGCAAGGAAGCATCGCGGTACGGCTCGCCAAACCCGAACCCACCCGCGCCACCGTCCGCATAGACCAGCACCGGCGCTTTCAAACCATGATCGGCTTCGGCGGCACCGCCGCCCCCACCGCCTACATCGAACTCAGCCCCAAAGGCAAACAACGCTGGTGGGAAGTGGTCTGCGAGTACAACCTGCTCATCCAGCGCGAGAACCCGGTCAGTCGCTACCTCAAGAGGGACCTGTCCAACTTCGACGACCTCGAATCCGCCTTCCCTTCCTACTACGGCGACTGTTTCCCCAATTTCGAGATCAGCGATTTCAATTACAACAAGATCATCCAGAGCCTCGGCGGCCAGGTCTTCTTCGAGTTCTGGGGTTTGCCCGGCTGGATGATGAAGGAAGGAGAGGGCATAAACGACAGAGGCCAGCACTGCGACAGGGTTGTGGACGCCGACGAATTCGCCCGCGCCATGCTCGGTTTCTGCCATACATCGGTCGAAAAAGCCGGGGGCCCGCCGGACGTCTTGGGCATCCAGAATGAAAGCTCGCAAACCCCCGAGTCCTACCACGCCATGACCCTGACCCTGCGTCGCGAGCTCGACCGCGCCGGATTCCAATCCGTGAAGATACACATGAGCGACGCCAATATGATGTCCGGCGACTCGGTCTGGGGCAAGGTATACTCCCACAGCCTGGCGCGCGCCCGCGCCTTTACCAGCAACCCGGAGGCCTGGGCCGCCATCGACTACTCGGCCACCCACATGTACGATTTTCAGGAGTACTTCAACCGTCCCGATGACTACGACCAGTACCTGCGCGAGTGGAAGGAGTTGACCGCGGACAAGCCGTTTTTCTCCTCGGAGATGTGCGTCAACAACCCGCGCTACCAGCTGCCGACCTACCGAGTCGCCCTGCTCATGGCCGAGCTCTACCACAAAAACTTCGCCATTGCCGATGCCGCGGGCATGGCCTTCTGCTACACCCTGGTAAACATCGAGCAGCCCTCCTTCGGCTGGACCCGGTCTTTGCTGGTGGCGGACACCGAGCGCAACTACGTACCCAGGGCCTCCAGCCACCAGCTCCGCGTCTTCGGCGCGTACAGCCGTCGGATCAAAGCGGGCATGGTGCGGGTAGGGGCCGAAACCGGGACCGAAGACCTGATGGTCACGGCCTACGTCGGCGACGAGGACCAGCGGACCGTGGTGATCCTCAACCGCTCCACCGTGCCCCGCCGCGTCTCCATCGAGGGCATGGACGGCGGCTTCACCCACCTGGAAATCGCCGATTCCTACCACGAAAACGAGGTCTTTGAACTGGATGCCCCATCCGGGGAGGTTGAGGTAAGTCCCGGCGCCATCGCAACCCTCACCACGGTGCCCCTCGGCGCCCTTCCCCAAGGTTTTACTCTGGATTAGGAAGTCGCCATGAAGATCACCGATGTCGAAATCATTCAACAAGCAGAGAACACCCGGCTGCGCCGCGACTTCGCCTGGATCCTGGTGCACACCGACGAGGGCCTCACCGGTCTGGGCGAACTCAATCGCCGCCCTCACGAACTGGTACCCATCATCCAGAACTGGACCCCCCAGTTCCTGGTCGGCCAGGACCCGCGCCACATCGAGCGCATCTGGGAAACCCTGTTTTACCACATCACCCCCCACGGCAACACCGGCGCGACCCGCCGCGCTCTCAGCGCCATTGACATGGCCCTGTGGGACATCTCCGGCAAGGCCCTTGACGCCCCGGTCTGGCACCTTTTGGGCGGGACCTGCCGGGACCGGGTGCCGGTCTACAGCACTGGTGGGATCGAGGGCTCAACGCAGGAGGAGGTGCACCACAAGGTCCGGCAGATGAAAACGACGGGCTGGAAAGCCGCCAAGACCGACCCCTTCGAGCTGACCCGCGAGGCCAAGGATCCCAGCCAGCAGTTCCTCTGGCGCTACGCCTCGCCCGCGGAAGTCGCCCGCGGGGTGGAAATAATGCAGTGGACCCGCGAGGCCACCGGCAATGGATTCGACGTGGGCGTCGACTGCCACCCCCTCTGGGACGTGCACGGGGCCACCCGCGTTATCCGCGCCATGGAACCCTTTGACCTCATGTTCTTCGAGTGTCCGATCATCGAGGACAGTATCGAGCCGTGGGCGGCCCTGGCGCGCGACTGTCGGGTGCCACTGATGGCCGGGGAATACAGCCAGTCCCGCTTTCAGCTCCTGCCCTTTATCGAGCGCAACTTGGTCTCCATCGTCAACCCGGACCTGGCCTGGGTCGGCGGCATCACCGAGATCAAGCGCATCGGCATCCTTGCCAAGGCGCACGGGATAGCCGTTGCGCCGCACGACTCGGGACCGGTGACCACCTATGCCCGCTGTCACGCCATGGCCCACATGAGCAATGCCTTCTTCATGGAACTGTCCAGTGCCACCAGGGGGATGTGGGAGGCAGTGACCGAAGAGTTGAAGATGAAAGATTCCAGTCTGCCCCTGCCCACCGGGCCGGGCCTGGGGGTGGAATTAAATCCCGACCTCATCGATGCTTGGCGCCGGCGAGAAAAGCAGGGGGAGAAGCCGTGAAACCGCTGTCCTGGATGAGGGGTAGCGCTGTCAACCCTTGCAATTGATATAACTGCCAGTTCCTTCATCCTCTCGCCCATGGGTCCGGGGGCGAGTTTGCCTAGTTTGGTGGGATGCATGCCGGCACCCATCACGGTATCCAGGATGAACGTAGAGAAGTCGGTGTGGCGGAAGGGCTCGATGATCTCGGGTATCACCTCGTCGGAATAGAAAACTTCGTCGTCCTTCTTGGCGATGATGATTTTTTGCGGCGGCCTTTCCCATTCTCTCCTGACCTCCTCCTCCGATACGGGCACCAGCCGCACCCACGCCAGTCCGGCGCGCGAATTTCCGTTCTGTCCGGCTTTGTTGCATAAAAACTGGCCGGGGCCTGTTTCCCCTGCCGCCGATGGGTTTAAGTCCCTTTGCCCACCGGATAGGATTCCGGTTTACCCCGATGCAGTAGCCGGTTGAGCAGAGCACAGCCCAACCGCGCTTCACACTGTTGGTGGGTTAGGGTGCGGGCACGCAAGGGGCCGCCCATGATCCGCTTGTCAAACACTGAACCAACAGATCAAAGAGCAGAGTGCCGCGCTCGCCGATTGCGAGGCGGCCTATGACGCGCTATAGAGCACGTTGCGCGCGGATGGAGAGCGCAACGCCAGATTAATAGCCTATCGGCAGCAGCGTCTGCTGGGGAGCGGCCTTGCTCTTGCGCTTTGCACTGAGGCCCTGCACTGCAAAACGATTGTTCGGTTCCGCGCTGTACTGGGCCACCAGCGTCATGCCGTCGGCCTCGCCGACAATTCCCGTAACTTCGTTTAGCAACAAGTCTTGTTCCTGAGCCGTCATTACTGGAAATCCGTAATGGCGGCTCGCGTATTTCAACGGGCCGCTTTCTGCCGTGCGCGCGGCGGCCCACTCCGCGTGCCGAGCCAGCCGGGCGCGGTTATACTTGTTGGCGGCAGGGGGTGTGGAGCGCAGCAGGTTTTGCGCGACCGGCACCAACGTCTCGTCAATCTCCATGCCGATAGAGTTTCTTCCCGCTGTTAGGGCGGCTGCCAGCGTAGTTCCAGTCCCCGCAAACGGATCGAGCACCAAGTCTTCTTTGACGGAAAACATACAAATGAGCCGGTAGGCCAATTCAAACGGAAAGGCCGCGCTGCGCTGGCGGGTCGGTGCATCGACAAGCCCTTGCGAAGTTCCCTTTACATCGAACCACACGTCTGAGAACCAGACGTTGCGCTCCTCCCAGAAGAAGGCGCTCTCTCGGCGCTTGGTTTTCTCTACGACCGTTGTGAATGTTCGCCGGCGCCCTTTTCTAAGCACGAGGATGTACTCGTGCTCGTAGGTCACATACGCCCCTACAGGCAGCATCCCAGACCCCATAAATTTGTTGGGTGCGTTGGTCTGTTTGCGCCAGAGTATATCGGGCAAAGCCGCAAAACCCTGGCCGAGGAAGCTGCTGAGTATGCGGGAGTGATTGGAGTAGAGCTGGAAGTCGCCATCCAAGGTTCGGGTGGCGTCGCCGATGTTGACGCAGGCAATGGCCCCCGGCTTCATAACGCGACAGCACTGCATCCACACTTCATCGAGCAGCTCGTGCATGAGCGCGAAAGCAGCTCCTCCGTTGCCGCGCGATAGTTGCGCCGCGATGCGACCGTCTTGGAGCGCGAAAATCTCATCCCACATTTCCACCATCGGATAGGGCGGCGAGGTGACGATCAAATCGACCGACTCATCGGGGATTCTCGCCATGGACTGGGCAGGGCCGCATATCAGCTTAGCGGTGGTTTGCATTGGTTCTATCCTCTATAAAAGTGTTGAGTGCACCCTATTCTGTCTCTAAGGATTGACGATGGAATTACTCGGCCGGAAGCAGTGGATAATTCCATTCAGGTAAATCCGCATCAAAAAGGATGCGCATCTGCTCTTTGATTTCCCGGGTTACTTTTCGTCCGGTCTGATAAACCTTATTCAGGAGGTGGACGCGCCCCCGTAACCCCGTTTTCGTCGTGGCCTTCGCCCTCAATTCTTTGACGCGCTTGATACCGGTAAAAAGGACGCCTTGACAAACCCGGTGCCCAGGGGGAAATAAGCGATGATCGATCGGGTTGTATTTGGACGTATAAGGAGGAAAATGAGCGACCCGAATAACCCACCCGATTTCTTCGGCAAAGCGTTGCAGTGCCACTTTGAAGAGGACCCTCCGACCGCCGTTACGACCACCACGGTCGCACCGCATCAGGATCGAGGTGGCTTCCGGATAATCGTTGGGTTTGCCGCCTCCCCCTTTCCGGCGGATACGCGTTTGCGACCGGGCGTCCGGATCCTGCAAGTCACGAAGACCTTGGGTGATCGTATGGCGTTTACAGCCGAGCACCTCGGAAATGCAGGTGAGGCCGCCGCGACCCCGTTGGGCTGCTTCGACGGCGGCATATCGGCGGCGGTCTTTTTCCGACAAGCTTTCGTAGAAAGACCGCATCTGCTCTTCGATCAGAGGAGGATAGACGGACATGGGAATACCTTCCAGAAGGAGGAATGATAAAGAAGGGCTTCAAAATAACGACCTTTCCAATCTTTGGCCAAATTATTAAATCGTCAATCCTAACCCCTTGAACAGACATAGGACTTGTACCGGATTAAATCAAGGCATACCGGCCTGTATCGTCCAGTACGAGTTTATGGACACTTTTGCGACACCCAGATTAATATTTCCTTTCCTCGATTATCTCTATGTGGCCGGGCAAGAAATCTGTGTACCATCTGGTAGCACAACCGGGTCTTCCAATTGGCTGCGCCTGAGGTGCTTGGACGAGTTTACATTGATTCTGGAGGGACCGCTCGAATTAACCGAGGATGGTGGAAGAGGTGGGGTACTCACATAAAGGTTATAAAATTCCCGCTCTCCCCCAGCACCCAGTCGACCACCAGCCAGAACCCACCCACGCTGGCCTCCCCGATGATCAGGCCCAGGAAAAACGGGCGAGCCGCCTTGAAGAGTTGACCCCCGCCGTACTTCAGGATGATCAACTTCAGCAGCCACGACACAAAGATCGAAAACCACACCCACCCGGTCAGCCAGCCCACGCTGATCACGAACCCCAGGGGGTGCAGTGGCCACCAGTAGAACCGGGTGTGCGCAAACATCAACAACCCCTCGATCAGGCCCCCGATCCCGGTGAATATAAAACCACGCACATCCGGCTCCGTGGCATTCATGATCGGCGGCACCATATCCGTGAACGGCCGCCGCGGCAGGCCGGTGGCGAAAAAACGCTGCAGGTTGATGCCTCCGTGGGTGTAGAACAATTCCAGGATGATCCATGTGGCCCCGGCCAGGCTGCACACCAGGGCCACCACCATGGCCCAGAACACGATCCGCTTGGATCCCGGAATACGCTCGGCCAGTTTCAAGCTGTTGGCGATGGGGATCATGGGAAAGAGCCGCGTCTCCGACTGCCAGACATAGGTATAGGTCAGGGCCACCAGGCCCCTGGTGCCGATGATCGAGGTGCCCACCGTGGAAATCACAAAGTAGGCCGCCACCATGGTCACCCGCGTCGTCGGTACCCCGGCCGTGGCCACCACCCGCGTCATCATGATATAGAAGACCAGACACGCGCCCAGAAACAGCGGCAGCACCACCGGTGGAATGCCCGTGCTCCACAGCCATAGGGCAATCAGCAGCAGGCTGCAGAGAAAACCCCACAACGTCACCCGGTAGGGCAGCACCTCCTCGGAATCGTCCACCCCGGCATTCTTGCGCCAGGTTTTGCGCCACACTTCCCGCAACTGGCCGCGGGCGATCCACAGCCCGTAGAGCACAAAGACCAGACACGCGCCCATGGCCTGGTGGGTCAGATCCGCGGTCTGGGAAGTCGAATACATGCTCAGCCTTTCGTCGCTGGATATGCCCAGGGTATTGAAGGTTCCCTCCTGGATCTTGCCCAGAAGATAGAAGAACCAGATGCTGAAGGTGATCTCCAGATTGACCAGGTAGAAAAATCCGATCCAGGCGTAGCTCAGCATCATCGGCCAGTAGACCGTGCCGTTGAAGAAATAATACCGCCCTATGATAAAGGGCATATCCGGGACAAAGGGGAAGTAGTGGTGCAGTCCCGTCAGACTGAACATGAAAAACGGCACCGCGAACCCTATCCACATCACCTTGTTCCTGAACAAAGGCCGGATCCCCCTCAGCCCCTCCTCTTCGGGACCGATCATATGCAGGGGCACCTGGGCCATGGGGTAGGTCAGGCGCTCGTGGGTGGACCACTGCCGGTGCAGGATGGTGCTCATGCAGATCATCATGAAGCTGAGCACCAGAAAAAACCCGTACCAGTGCGCCAGGGGTTCGGCCCACACCTCCCAGGGAATGCTCTGCCCTGCGGGCAGGCCCTCGTAGAAGTGTTTGATGGCCTGGTAGTCCTTGGGCACCAGCCAGTCCGGGGTATGGGGCAGGTAGATCGCCTCCCACTGGTTTTCCGGGGTGGAAAAATAGGAAACCCCGCTGATGACCGTGATCAGGGAAGCGACATAGGGCATGGTGGGCACCGAGCAGGCCAGCAGCAGCATGATGTAGACCAGCACCAGGTCGGCCCGACCCAGCGCCAGACGCCGGCCGAGCAGGCCCAGCCCCACGTTGATGAACAGGGTAAAAACAAAGAACAGAAAGATGGCAGCCGGAGAAGAGATGTTCAGGGCCATCATCGAGCCCTGGATCATGAAGATGGCGTAGGGTGCGGCAATGCCGATGAACAGGGAAAGCAGGGCTCCGACCAGGAGGCCCTTCAGGGTGAAGGGTGAAGGTGTGGCCACTCAGTCCTCTTTTGTATTCAATATCTTACCAAACCTGCCGCACTAGCCGCGCTCCCAGGTCGGACCTTTGCGCATCCGGCTTGCCAAAAAAACGGGACGCAGAGCGCGCCCCCAGCGCCAAGTGGCCAAAGGATCCGCTGCGCGCTACCCGGCGAGCGCCCTGATCGGGGCCTTTGGGGTCAATCTGCCGCTCGCGGCCATAGACGCCCTCCCGATCCCACACCCACTCCCACACATTCCCGTGCATATCGTAGAGTCCCCACGGATTGGGCCATTTGGTGCCGACTGCATGGGGGTATTGTTCCTCCACCATCCAGCTGTTGTCACTGACCCAGGCATAATCGCGCAGTTGCATCTCGTCGTTGCCGCAGGACCAGGGGGTCCGGGTGCCCGCCCGGCAGGCGTACTCCCACTCCGCCTCGGTGGCCAGGCGATACACCCTTTCGCCCTCTCCCCGGTTCAGACGCTGGATGAATTTCTGCACCTCCTTCCAGCTGATGTACACCGCCGGATGATCTGCTCCTTCCCGCACATACCTCTTCCCCTTCCACGGCTGCGTCTCCATCACCGCGTACCACTGTCCCTGGGTGATTTCGTACTTACCCAGGTAGAATCCGCGACTGATCTCAGCCTCGTGCTGTGGCCGCTCGCGTTCGTCCATCTGCCCCATCTCCGCCTCGTCGGACCCCATGGCAAACGAACCTGGCTCGATATAGACAAACTCCATCGACGCGCCACCGGGTAGTTTTACTGTCAGCTCGTCTCCACATCCCAGCGCTAAAACAGTGATCATCAGTATTACTGGTTCACCGCGCATCCCCTACCACCCCTTCCCCTTCGCGCACAACCACAAACCGATCCGCCGCAATATCCTCCATGGTATCCACCACCCCGCTGGGCCATTCTACTTCCAGCCGGTCCACCCGCTCGGCCTGCCCCAGGCCAAAATGAGCGCGGATATCATCCTGCGATATAAAATTGGAACCCGCGTGAATCTCCCGCACCTGGACCTGCGCACCGACCGCGACCCGCACCCTGGCGCCGATGCCATCGCGGTTGCTCTGACTCCCCCGCGTCCGGATCGACAACCAGTGATTGTCACCCGGGGTATCGTTGCGCAGCAAGGTGGGGGTATCGTTCAGATTGAGTACTGCGATATCGATATCCCCATCGTTGTCAAAGTCCCCCAGACTCGCTCCCCGGCTCACCTTCTCCACCTCGAGGCCCGGACCGGCGATGGCGGAAACATCCGCGAAGGTGCCATCCCCCCTGTTCCAGAACACGATATTCCTCTGAGGATACGAAGAGCCTTGGTCGAACTGGTCGATCTGGTGATAGACGTGCCCGTTGGCCACAAAGAGATCCTCGCGCCCGTCGTTGTCCAGATCCGCAAAGCCGGCGCCCCAACCCACCTGTTTCCAGGTGGGGTAAAGCATCCGGGCCAGGGACGTGACATCTGCAAAAAAACCCTTGCCATTGTTCTGGTAGAGGGTGTTGTAGTCCTCTGCGAAGTTGGTGACGTAGAGGTCGAAATCCCCGTCGTTGTCGTAGTCGCCGAAGGCAGCTCCCATACAGGCCTGGGCTTCCCCATTGCCGAGGAAAGCCACCCCCCTCTCAACCGCTACATCCGAAAACCTGCCATTTCCTTCATTCTGGTAGAGCATATTTCGGCCGGAATCATTGGCCACAAAGATATCCGCGTCCCCATCGTCGTCGAAGTCGTGGAACAACACCGCAAAACCATACCGCCTGTCGCCATCCACGACCCCGGCCTTTTCGGTGACATCCCTGAAGGTGCCGTCCCCCTGGTTGTGAAAGAGGACATCCGCAGCCCCCTTCAGACCTCGGGGACCGTAGAATACCTTGATCCCGCGCCACATTCCCGCATCCACGGATACCGGCCGGAAGTTCATGTCGAAGTGGATGTAATTCGCCACGTAGAGATCGAGAAAACCATCCCGATCGTAGTCGCCAAAGGCACATCCCGTACTCATGCGCTGATCCGCCACGCCGGCTTGTTCAGCCACATCCCTGAAGGTGCCATCCCCTTCATTGCGGTAGAGCCGGTTGCGGCCGAAATTGGCGACGTAGAGATCCGCATCTCCATCGTTGTCGTAGTCCGCGGCCACGCATCCCATGCCCCAGCTGGTATCCGCCACGCCGGCTTGTTCAGCCACATCCCTGAAGGTGCCATCCCCCTCATTGCGGTAGAGCGCATTGCGCGGTTCCTGCCCGGCGGCAAACCCCTCGAGCTTCGAGCCGTTGATCACGTAGAGGTCCAGGTCGCCGTCGTTGTCGTAGTCGAAGGAAGCCATGCCGCCCCCCTTGGCTTCGACGATGTATTTCTTTTCCCGGTTGCCGCACACATTCTCCAGGTGCAGGCCGGCCTGTTCGGCAATATCGACAAAGTGGATAACCGGCGCCTGTGGCTCAGGGGCTTTTTCTTTCTGAGCAGTGCATGAAATCCAGAAAGGGCATCCCAGCATCCACCACAAAAGTTGGAGGCAGAAAGCGATCTTCACATCATCCCGCATTGATTTTCCGTTTAAGTACAGGCAAAAAAAAGGCAGGTCTGAAAACCCACCCTGTTCTTCGTCCAGACCAAAAAATAAAAAAACACACCTGCCTGGGGCAAGTAATCTAGTGCGTTTGCTGTTTCGACCACACCTTGTTCACGGCGTCGTATTTGTGTACCATTCATACGCTCTCGTACAAAAAGGGAGTCGCCAAGTGGATCGGACATGCACCCTAGGAGGTCGAGATGAGTTTAGTTGCTGGCAAACCAAAAGTTCCTGGTGAAACCAAAGTGGTTGCCATTATGGGCGATTATTTTCACAATGCCGCGGCCCAGGAAATTTGCATCCGCAGGATATACGCAACGGCAGAGAACTGGCGAATCATATTTGTCCTGGCGAACCAATTTTTCACCCCCGAACTCATCAGCGACGCCGACCTGTTCATCGCGGCGCGCTTGAGCGGGCCCGATACCATTGGCTGGAGGACGGAGGGCCTGGCGGAAGAACTGACAGAAGGAGACGATTTCTGGACGGACGAGCACATAAAAGCGGTTGTCGACAATGTCAGCGAACGCGGTATGGGGTTCATGGCGCTGCACTGCACCATTGCCTGCGAGAACGAGGCCTTGCTGGACTTCATGGATACCGGCTACATACCCCACCAGGCAAAGCAGGATCTCTGGCTGCACAATTTGAATCAGGAACACCCGATAACCCAGGGGTTCGAAGACTTCAGAATTTCTCTCGACGAGCAATTCGGCGCTTCGTTGAAGTCCGACTCTTCCACTGCGCTTTTTGAAATGACGGGCGTGCAGGACAGGCGGGAAACCATCGGAGGGTGGTGCCTGGAGCGCGGCGCCGGCCGGGTGGTCGGGCTGTTGCCTGGGCACCTGCACTATGCCTATAGCGGCCCGGCATACCAGGAGATCATGTGGCGCGCGGCGCACTGGGCCATGGGGCGCAATATCCCGCTCTTTCCCGGGGTCTCGATCGGAAGATGGCCTTGATTTTCCCTTAGAAGGCTTCTTAAAAAGGGGGATGTCGACGGCTGTTGGCACCTCAATACGCCACCGCCACCGTGCGCAGGACCTCTTTGCCCGTGACATCCGCCCCCTCCGTGCTGGTATCGATCCGCAGCCGCGCACAGTAGATCCCGGGCGGCACTAGCTTGCCGACCGCATTGCGGCCATCCCACGGCATCTCGTAGGCCCCGGTGCTCACCCCGCGCCGTTCGACCAAACCCTGTACCCAGCGGCCGCTCAGATCGTAAATATCCACCTTGACCGGATTATCGTCGCCCACCCGCACCACCTTAAAGACAAACAGCGCCCGGTCGTTGATACCATCCCCATTGGGCGAAAACACCGGGGGTCTCACCGCCACATTGGCAAGCAATTCCCTGCTCTTTATGGACCCCACCAGGGTGGTGGTATTGCCCTCGACCTGCTCCAAGGCATCCCCCGCGTCCACCCGCTGCCACACCCCATTGCTCCAGGTCCCGTTCTGCACCGCAGCGCGTAGCGGCGCCCCCGTGGCAAAGAGCGCGGTCCTGAAATCCAGCCGCACCACTTCAATGCCCTCCCCAAAGCCGATTTCCGGAAATTTCAGGTGCAGGCTATCGGAGCCGGTGGGGATCCGGGTGGCATCCAGCTGCAGGCCGGACGTATCCCCGGGCTCAGCGCCAGTGAAATCCCGTTCCCGGCCCCCGTACAGGGTCGTAAAATTCAGCTCCATATCGGGTGGGGCCACCAGCAACAACTGGTCGAAACCCGGATCCCTGCGCCCGAATTTGGGCCGGATGTACAGAGAGAAGGGCCGTTCCGCTCCCAGGGTGTCGACCTGAAAGGGCACAATTTCGCCGACCAGACTCTGGGCCACGGGCGAGGCAAAATTGAGCCGGATCGACCGCAGTGCGGAACTGGTGTCCGGATCCGCGGAGATCAGGGTGGCCCGGATCTTGAGGAACTCCCGCGGCGAGGGCGAGGTAATGGGACTCCCGGCGGGATTCCGGTAGGGTTCGCTCCAGTCGCTCCAGTCGCTGCCCGGCACCTCCAGGGTGTCTATAGCCCCTTTGAAGACCGAAATCAATTTATCGTACTCGGCTTGCGAGACTTCGGTGCCGTCCTTCTTGAAATAGCGCAAGGCGTGTCCCAATTCATTCCCGGTGCGGGTCTGGAGCACCACCCGGGTTCCTGGTGGCGCCTCCTCTTCCCACTCGATCTCGAGCAGATTGCGGCTGCCCCCCAGGCGGATCAGGTCCGATGCCAGGGCGACTTCCGGCTGGAATCCTTCCCCGTAGAGCTGGAACTCCGATACCAAAGTTGAACTCGCGCGGCCCCCTGCCCCGGGAAGGAAGATCCTGAAGAAGCGGGCTTTGAGCGGAGCGAATCTTTCGCCGTCGAAATTGTTGCCTCTCGCATCGTCGTGAGCCACCGTGGTAGTCCACCGGAGGCTGCCGTCCGGGGCCTGGGAACCATCCGAGAGGTCCACATTGTAGGGTTTAAACCCCCCTCCCCCTCTGCCGAAGACGATCCGGTAGGAGTCAATCCAGAACAAGGCACCCAGGTCAAAGAACAGTTCGAGATCCTGAGCTCCGTAGTTTATTTGTCGTCCCTTGTCCCGGATCCCGTCGGTGAAGGCGGCCAGGCCGAAAGAAGTGGGGGTCATGGATCCCCCCCTCTCGAGCGTGCGGCTGAGTATTTCGTCCCCTTCGCCCCAGACCTCCAGGCCGGCCAGGCGCGGGCGCTCGCGGCGAAAATAGCGGATGGGCCCTTTCTGGTCCGCGCGCAATTGCTGGTAGATACCCCTTTCTACCGCGACCTCCCCCCCACCGAGCAGGAGCTTGGTGTACTCGATCGCGCCCCGCTCCGCCGCGGGCAACTTATTGTATGCATCTTCGTCCTCGATTTGCCGGCCCCGATCGAAATCGCTCCCCCGCACCACCACCTGTACAAACCGCGCCCCCATGGCCCCTACTTCCTGGTCCATCCCCTGCAGATCGATCTCGAAGAGCCGCTGGGTCTTGTTCGGGTGGAGGGTCCGCAACACGGTCCGGTAAACCAGCTTCTCGAGGTTTCTCGTCGGCGTTGCCCCGTCCGCCACCAGCACGTCGAAGAGCAGGAAGGGATCCCCTTCCTCTTCCGCGACGAATCGCAGCACGATCTTCCTGGCCAGCACGTAGCGTCCCAGGTCCACGATGAACCACGCCCGCCAGGCCAGCTCGTCCCCCTCTCCTGCCAGCTCGGGCTCCCAGTAGGTGCTTTTGTCATTGTCCAGGACGTGGGCCACGTCCGCCCGCCTGGAACCGGCCTGGATGGCATCTATCAGGGTGATGTCCTCGGGATCCTTTTTCAGGCTCGCGGGTGGAAAGAGCTGAAGGAACGCCACGATATCCGGCACCACATTGATATCCTTGCGCCAGCGGCGGGGTTGCACCCGACCTGAGGACGAGACTTCTACGGTCCCCGCAGGGAACTCCCAGTTCTGCCAGTGCGTCCGGCCGGAAACCACGACCTGATTGCCACTGACGCGATGCCCTCTCCCCTGGGTCCACCCTTCCGAGAGCAAGGCCAGCAATAGCACCATACCTGCCCGATATATCCATCCCATCTTGTCCATGGGCGCTACCTCGAGTTTCAGTACACCAGAGAGACCACGCCTTCCCTGCTGGCCCTTTCCTCGTCCGCCTCCACTTCCAGCCTCAGGATGTAGAGCCCCGGCGGCAGGAGGGCTCCCTGTCCATCCCTGCCGTCCCAGGTGGTGGAAAAACGGCCGCCCGAAGCCCCGTCCCGTCCCGCTTCGCCCAGCTTGCGGCCCGCGAGGTCGTAGAGCATTACAGCCACCGGCACCGGTCCCGCCAGATTCAACAGGTCGGCCTCGATCCGCACCACATCATTCGTCCCATCCCCATTGGGGGTAAACGCCCGGGGCCACAGCCGCAGGACCTGGATGGTCTTTTGCCCCACATTGCTCAGGGCCACGCTCAGGGTATTGCTGTCCACCAGTTCGTCCGCATCCCCTGGCGTCACCCCCTGAGGCACCTCGTGCGGCCGGGTGCTGTCGAATACCCGACCGGAGAACACCGTGCCGAAATTGAAGACCTCGGCCTGGAACACCACCTCGATCAATTCCTCTGTCTGCTGCGGATCGATCCGCGGGATCTCCACCTCGAAACCGCCCTCCTCCAAAAGCCTCCAGGCCCAGTCGGATGTCGGCACATCCGTCCGGCCAAGCCGCAGCGAATCCACGCTTAGCGGCCGCGCCGGCGTGTCCACGACCAGGCGGTCGAATCCCAGATCGTCGCCCCGCATCCGCGGTTTGAGCCTGTAGGTAAAAGAAGTAACGGCTCCGGCCCGGGCCTGCGCCGGGGTGATCTCGGCCACAACCTGGCTGGCCACCGGCGGGATCGATACCGCGAATTGCAGAAAGTCCAGCCTCCCGCTGGCCTCTCTGGTGGAGGCGAAATCCGCGCGGAACTGGACGAACTGCCGGGTCTTTGTAGCCTCCATGGCGCCCCTGCTGTCGGCAAAGTTGTAGGCCGCGGACCAGGATCCCCAGTTCTCGGTGTCGTGGGTAATCCCGGCTCGCTCCGTGGACGACAGCCGCTGGTAGTCCCTCAGGGTGAGGCGATCGCCGTCCTCGGCAAAGCGGCTACGCTCGCCGCCGCGAAAGGTAAAGCGCCAGTAGTTGTTGGGGTCGTCGTCGCCGCCGCTGCGCATGCTCAGGCCGACTTGCGCCCCCGGATCCTGCTGCCCGGCCCAGGAGAGCGCCCCCAGGCTGGCCGGCCGGCCCAGGTCGATCACATTGGATACATAGGCGGCCGAGACCGCCGATCCAGCGCCAAAGATCTGGAGTTCGGCGATCTCCCAGATCCCGCGGGTGTTCTCGAACCCCTCGAACAGCAGCCGGCGGATGGGCACGGGCGGCAGTTCCAGCTCCAGCACGGGCCGGGTGTTCTCGCGGATATCGTGGGCAATATCAAAACCTACGGGATGCTGCCCCCCTGTGTAGTACTCCCGCGTGGCTTCCTTGAGGGGGTCCCCGTCGGTGATCCCGATGAGGAGGCGCTCCATGAAGCGCTCGCTGGCAAATTGTCGGCGCGGGAAAATGCGGAGACGGTCGATGAAGAAGAGCCCGCCGAAATCGAATATCATGTTCAAGGTCACGTCCCCGCCAACCTGGACAAAGCGGCCATCCCCCAGATAAACCGTGTCCTCGTCCTCGTCGAACATGGCGAGAAGATCATGGTCCATGGCCGTCACCCAGCCCCCCCTCCAGAGATGGTGGAGCACATCGCCCCCCTGACCCCCGAGCCTCGGGGCCAGGTTGGTACCCGGATCCAACTGCCGGGGCCGCATGAAATCGGGCCTTATCTCCAGCAACTCGGCCTTGCCGTGCTGGCTCTCGTCCACCGCGGCCCAGTCCAGGGGCTCGAAACTGAAAGGCGCGTCCAGGTCCGGCTCGGGCAGGTTCTCTCCCCCCATCCGGTATAGGGTGAGGGCTCCGAGCTGCGGCAAACAGGCCAAAAGGACAGTAAAAACAACAAGGGCCAGACGAAAATCCATATCAATACCCCCATAAAAGAAGGGAGAGCAGACAAATGTCTCGCCCTCCCGGTCTTAAAACAGGTTGTGAAGTACTACCTGTGCAACTTACTTTGCAAAGGATGCCTTGATATGACCCCAGCTGTCGTTTTCGACCGCGGTCGGCAGCCGGTCGAAGTCGGGCTCGAGGAGAAGCACGTCGGCGTAGTCGGTGGCGTTGTCGTTCATGTTCGCCCCTCCCGCGGTCCACACCAGATAGCTCGCCGCCAATTCCTCGTCGGTGTCGCCGCCGTCGTTATCGATCCACGCGCCGGCCCAGCCGAAGATCTCGCCGGCCTGGAAATCGTGCAGGGTCCCCGCGTTGGGATCGGCCGGATCAAAATCGTCCCAGGCCACCGAGTACCATTCGCTCGTGAGGGTGGTCTCGAGTCCGTGACCGCCATCGAGTTGATAGGCGTCCGGGCAGCAGGTATAGGGCGCCTTGTCGGCCCAGGTGGTTTCGCTCATCCACATCCACATCCAGCTGCGCGGCGCTATCTCCGGCATGCCCCAGTGGGCGGCCTGTGCGCCGTTGTAGGCCGGGACATCATCCGATGACCTGAGGCTTTCGGTACCACTGTGATCCGCGTCTATGCCCATCTCGATTTTATCGTTGCCGGCGCAGCACCCGCCGGCAAAGGCGTCCGACCTCTGGAAGTAGTCGTCGATCCATTCCTGGGCAAAGTAGATGCGGTCCTCCTCGTCGTTCCAGCCTATGGCGAAGCGGAAATTGAAGTCGGCCAGATCCAATACCGGCTCGTTCCCGGCGGAGGCGCCCCCCCACGTGTCATCGAGGTCGATCCAGTAGTCCTCGGGCAGGACATTCCACTCCGAAAGATCGCCGTCCAGGGTGGGCAGGTGCGTGCTGGGCCAATTCCACGCCACAAAAGTCACGCCTTCGGGAAGGTGAGCGCTGGCAGAACCGATCATGCCGAGCAGGGCCACTGCTGTGATGAGGATCAGGGCGGTTCTTTTCATGATGACAAGCTCCTCTGTTTAGGGTGAAAATAGCGCACGGATGATTTCACTCGAATTATGAGTCCATTTTATGAGTTCATTATTATTAAGGTAAAAAAACATGTAGACGTCAAGTTCTATTTTCTCGCCCGCACAAACAGGATTTTGGGGATTATTCTTTGAGACTGGCGAACACAGAGAGAAAAACCAGTCCCGACTTGCGGATATCCCGGTCCCCCTCCACCACCTCGAGGGAGCGCCGGTCGTAGCGCAAACCCAGTTGGGTGGTGAAGGCGTACCCCACGTACGAACTCCTGTTGCTCAATTGCAGGCCCAGGACCTGGCCGCGGAAATCACCGGTAAAAAGGCCGGGATCCAGGTCTTTTTCCCTTGCCCTGAGTTCGTAGAAGAAGCGCTGCTCCCAGCCCAGTTGGACATCGGAATTGACTAGCAGGGGAAACTGCACGAAAAAGAAGAAGAGGGCGTCCCATGAACCTTCCTTCTCCTGAGCCCGGCTGAAGGGGGTTGCGCGCAGGTATTCGCTTTTGAAGCGGGGCGAGAGCGATACCCTGCCCCACAGGTAGGTATAATTGACCTTGTCGATAAGCCCCACAAACCCCGAGTGCTCGCGGCCGTTGCGCCCGTCCGGTCCCAGGGGATCGAAGGCCACCATGGGCGCGCCCTTCTCGTCCAGCACAATCCGACCCTCTGCATCCTGGTGAAACTCCACCTGTGTGTCCTGCTGGCGCCAGGTTTCCCACTTGAAGCGGTGCCGGGTGGACCACAGCTCCGGACTGGCGTAGTCCCAGTCGGCATAGAAGGTATTGATCCAGGTGTTCTCGCCGGCCAGGAGATCGGGCACGGCCTGGTTGGTGCCGGCCGTCTCCCCGGCCTGACCAAAGGCCTGCCGGGGCATGATCCACTGGGAAAGCGGGTCGAGGATGGTGTCCTCCACCCTTTTCACCATGTCGAAGACGCGCAGGCGGCCCCATACTGGATCGTCCTTTGCAAAGGTGAAAATGCCGTAATTGGTGCGGTTGTCGCGGTTGTCCTGGCGTTGCTCCTGGCTCAGGCGCCCCAGGGTCAGCCGGATCCGGGGATTGACCTGGACCCTGCCGTACAGATTGTAACCCCAGTGGTCTTTCTTGTAAGGATAGTCCGCCAGGTCGTCGTTCTCGAAGCGATCCACCCAGGCGTTGTTGTTCAGATCCATGCCAAAGAGGAATTCCGGCCGGTCCGCATGATAGCGCAGGAAGGGTTCGTCGTAGTCGGGGAAAAAGTTGCGGCGATCCACGTTGCTGTTCTGGTTGAAGTCGGAGATGAAGTCGTGGTTTTCGTCGTACCCGGGGAACACCTCCGGATCGGCCGTCCCCAGGCTGCGGTCGGAAACCTCCCGGCCCGGGAGGGGGATCAGACTGCCCTGAAAGATGCGCTGCTGGTCGGGGTGGCGGTCGTTGTCGTCGTTGTCGTCGACCAGGTCGTAGGAGCGGGTAATGGCCTGCGGCGAGTAATCCACTGTCCCGGCGCTGTTCACCGGTCGTATATTGGTGCTGTAGCCATCGTCCATGCCAAAGGCCTCGGCAAAGAAGTGCCAGGCCCCCCTGCGTTTGGCCAGATTGGCCATCCAGCCGACGGAGCGTTTGTCCCCGGCGATGCCGGCGATGCCCCGGTGCTTCTCCCGCTGGATTGCCGGGTACTTGCGGTAGCGGGTGTTGATGTTGAATTCGCCGTAAAAATCAAAGCCGTGGAAGTCGCGGATCTCGGCGCTCAGCCCCTGGATCTGAACCGCCGTGGGGAGGCCGTAATCGAAGACCACCTGGCGCTGGTTCAGGCGGTTTTTGATATTGCCCGGGGCCCGCGCCACCTCCAGGAACTGCGGCTGCTCAACCGCGTTGGTCTGCCGGTCCGAGGCCACCTCCACCCGGTAGTCGCTGCCCAGGACCAGGCGGAAGCGCACATTCGAGACCTGGGCCAGGGCGTCCTCGGCCTCGGCCAGGGTCAGCCCCAGGTGCTGCTGCAGCAAAAACCGCAGAGTGCCGTCCTCGTCCTCCCCCTCTCCGGGAGCCAGGACGTACTTCAGGGTGATGCGCTCGGTCCCGTCCGCACTCAGGAATCCATCCCTCATGGTGCCGCCCTGGCGCACCGGCCCGAAGCCGATATCGCTACCCACGATAACCGTGTCCCGGGCCACCGTCCGCACGGTGTCCGCCCCGGCGACCTGGCGCACCAGGGTGGTGGTGATTTCCACCTCCTGGGCAAAGAGCACGGCCCCGCCCTGGCCG
The DNA here is from genome assembly GCA_965219385.1 of Candidatus Latescibacterota bacterium. Classification (GTDB taxonomy): domain Bacteria; phylum Latescibacterota; class UBA2968; order UBA8231; family UBA8231; genus CBDCNM01. The sequence continues at coordinate 2,822,033 of CBDCNM010000002.1, forward strand.
TCTTCGGGGGAGTCGTCGCCAAGCCGCACCAGCAGCAGGTCCAGCCGCCTGGCCAGCTGGCCGGAGGTCAACTGGCCCGTGAAGGGATTTTCACCCAAACCGTCCCGGTTGCCATTGGCATGGTGGGCGTTCACCAGGGTCAGGCCCAGCCTCAGGAAATCCGTCACATCCGCCTCGACCCGGCCCGCGGCCAGGTTGGTGAAATTGGCAGCCAGCACCTTTGCCGGCACCCCCTCGGCAATCACGACCTTGGGCCCCGAGATCCTGGAAAACAGGCCCGTAGCCTGGAAGCGGCTGGTTTCCAGGCTGGTCAAAACCCCGTTGAAGCCGGGCTTGTGGAAGGTCATGGGAGTCAGGGTCGCGTTGATTTCGTCTCCGATCAGGATCGAGTAGCTGTAGTCGCCGCTGGCATCGGTGGAGATGAGCAGCCGCTGGAACCAGTCCTGGTACTCGGTTTCCTTGGTCACTTCGCCGGCCTCGAAGGTGAGCGGCTGGGTCTGGCGCCAGTCGTAGATCAGCCACCCCCGGGTGATCAGATTCCCGTACGAGTCGTAGAAATAGGAGCCTTCCTGGTTGGGCTCCAGGTAGCGCAGGTAGCGCTCCCGGGCGTAGTTGGTGTAGCTCCACTGGCGGCGGCCGTACTCCTGGAACAACTCCTGGGGCAAGTACCAGCGCTGTATGGTCGGGTCCAGGGCGTCTATTTGCATGGAGGGGCCCGCCGCGGCAAAGACGGTCCGCCCGCCCACGCGCCGGCCCAGGCGGTTGCCGTAATCCACCTGGGCCGCGGCCGTGCCGGCCAGCCCGAGGATCAGCATTAGAGAGCACACCCTCATCACTGCACCCCGGCGTAGACCGTGATGAAGCTGACGGCCTCGGTATCGCTCCTGGTATCCCGGTCGAATGCCCCCGGCTCCACTTCGCGCACCACCTCGGTGCCGATCCGCCCGATGCGCAGGCCGATCTGGGTGGTCAGGCGATACCCCAGGTAGTCCGTGGAATTGGAGAGCTGCAGGGCCAGATTTCTGGAGCGCAGATCCCCGGTCGGCCCGGTGCTGGCCTGCGCTGCCAGCTCGTCCTCGTCCTGCACCAACTCCCGGAGCCACAGCAACTCGACCCCGGCCTGGATCAGGGTGCGCTCGAGTACGGGGAGGTGCCCCAGCAGCTGCGCTGTGCCGCTCCACTCCACGCGTTTATCCCCTCCCTGCTGGAAGGCCGTCTGGCGCCGGTACTCGCTCTTGAACCTGGGCTGCAGGTCGAGGCGTCCCAGCCCGTACTCATAGTCGAGTTTGTTGATCAGCCCGACAAAGCTGGCATTTTCCGCCAGCAGGCGGCCGTCGCTGGCGCGCAGCCCGTCCTGGTTCTGGTGGAAGATTTCGCACTTGAACTTGTTGATCAGGTTGAGGCGGGGGATGCCCCTGTAGGCGAAGCCGAGATAGGCGGTGTTGATCCAGGTATCCTGGGCCGGCAGCAGGTCCTGCACCAGGGGCCGGGCCACGGCCCCCAGGATGAAGGCCGTGGACTCGCGGCGGTCATCCGGAATGCTATCCTCGGAGCGTTTGAGCATTTCGAAGGCCTGCAAACGCCCCAGGCCAGGGTAGTCTCTGTCAAAGGTCAACAGGGCGTAGGTGGTGCGGTTAGCGCGCGCCTCGGACTGCATCTCCTCGTCAATGCGGCCCAGGGTCAGACGCGCTTCCGGCCCTAGGTGGCCCCCGACAAAGGCATTGTACCCGCGGCGGTCGGTCTTGTAGGGATAGTCGGGCAGGTCGTCGTCTTCGAAGCGGTCGATCCAGTTGTTGTTGTTGGCGTCAATCCCGAAGAGGAATTCGGGCCGGTCGACCTCGTAGCGCAGGAAGGGCTCCTCATAGTCCGGGATGGCATTGGGCACCGAGGGGGTGTCGTTCTGGTTGAAGTCCGAGATGAAGTCGTTGTTCTCGTCCCAGCCCGGGAAGACCCGCCCGTCTCGTGACTGGCTGGCGCGCCGCCAGTCCGGGGTGCGGTCTTGGTCGTCGTTGTCTTCGACGAACTCGTAGAAGTGGCGCTCGTCGTTGTCGTAGAGTACATCCCCGTTGGCGTTGGTCAGAAAGGCGGTGGTGGAATAGTCTTCGTCGAAGGCATAGACCTCGGCAAAGCCGAACCAGGGGTAGATCCGCCTGGAGAGGTTGAAGTGCCACGCGTCCGCTTGCGCGGAGGAGATCTTGTGGTTCTCGCCCGCGTTGAAGAGGGCGGCGTTGGGGTACTGGGAATAGCGCTTGTTGCGGTCCCACTCGCCGTAGAAATCAAACCCCAGGAGATCGGTCCCCGCGATGGTGAACCCGCCCACCAGGTTGCCGGTGGGCAAGCCGTAATCGAACTGGACCCGCTGCAAATTCGAAATATCCTTCACGTTTCCCGGCGCCTGGCGCACCTTCAAAAGCGCAGGCTCGAAATCGTCGATGATTTCAGCACTGAGCGGCGGCGTAGGGATGGGGTTCAATCCGGTCTGCCGGTCCGACCACATCTCTATCTTGAAGTCGTTGGCCAGGATATAATCGAACTCCACCTTGACGATGGAGGTCGGGTCCGGGCCGATATAGGCCGGGTCTGCAAAGTCGTAGTTGAGCACGATGCGCTCCAGACCGTTGGCCGCCACAAAGCCGCTACGGTCGACCCCGCCGAAGACCACGGGCCACTCGTCGCCCGCCCGCACCACCTCCTGAAGGGCGGACATGGTCTCCAGGCCGGTCTCGAAATCCCGGCTGACGATCCGCACATCGTGGCGGAACAGGGCGGCGCCTGCCTCGCCGTCTTCCGGGCTGTCGTCGCTCAGAATCACGGCAATGGCGTTTGTCGGAGTGCTGCTCTGGCCGGCGGTCAGGCTGCCGGCGATCAAATCGCCGCTGAACAGATCCAGCTCGGTATTGGCGTGGCGGGCGTCCACCAAGGTGGCTCCTACCTCGATGAAATCCCCCAGCTGGACCACGGCGCGCCCCCCGAACAGGCTGGTGGTATTGGTCCGGACCACCGGTTCCGGGGTGGAGCTGGAAATGGGTTCGCTGACCCGCGAAGCCAGCACGGTCGCCGCGTACTTATCCGACGTGAAATCCATCTGCACCCCGTTGAATCTGGGTTTGGAAAAGGTCATGGGGGTGAGGGTAGTGCGCAACTGGGTGCCCACGGTGATGGCGTAGTGGTACTGTCCCTTGGCATCGCCGCCAACGGTGACATTGCTGAACCAGGAATTGAAGCGGCCATCCTGGAAGATGCCGCTGCCCAGCTGCTGGGGCTGGTTCTGGCGCCAGTCGTAGATCAACCAGCCGCGGCCGATGAAATTGCCGTAGAAATCGTAGAAGTAATCCCCTTCGAGGGTGGTGTTGACGTACCGCTGGTAACGATCTTTAGAGTAGTTGGAGTACTCCCACTGGCGCCAGGCGTAGTCCTGGTAGAGTTCCTGGGGCACGTACCATTTCTTGACGGTCGGATCCAGGGCCCCGAACATCACGCCGGGACCCCTCGGTTCAAAGCTGACCTTGCCCCCGCGCTGAAGCCCCAGGCGATCCCCGTAGTTCTGGCCGTGCCCCAGGCCCCCGCCCCCCCCCAGGCACACCAGTACCACAATGGTAAAATTCGCAACCCCTTTCAAGAGCTATCCTCCATTCCTCAATAAACCACGCCGACCAGCCCCAGGGCGTTTTCCTCTCCCGTCCCGGCTTCGAGCCCAATCCTGAACACGTACTGTCCCGGCGGCACCACGCGGCCGCTGTCGTCTCTCCCGTCCCAGGGCCGGGCAAAGCGACCGCTTTGATCCCCGTCTTCGTAGAGACGCCTGACCAGGCGGCCGCTCAGGTCGAAGATATGGATCTTCAGGGGCGTCAAACCCGCGATATTGGTGATGTCGTAGCGCATGAATGACTGGTCGTTGAGACCGTCTCCATTGGGCGAAAACACCACGGGTTCGGCCCGCACATTGATGAGAAGATCTTTAATCAGGGGCAGGTCCACCGAAAGGTTCTCGGGAATCAAGGTGCCCGACGGCTGGGTATCTGGATCGTCCACCCCGGCAAAACTCAGGTCCACGGCATTGCCTCCGGCCACGGCCTGCGCCACCGTGGCACTTGCAGCGCTGTTCAAAGCCCGGCCACTGAAACGGGTAGCAAAGCGCAGCACCGTGCTCCTGAACTCCACGGTAAGAATGGTGCCGTCCTCCTCGATGAGCGGGAACGCCAGCACGAAACCGTCGTCGCGCACTTCGGTGACGGCAAAGCCGTCGGCGGACGCGGGCAGGCTCTCCGGATCGGCAAAGGAGAAATCGACCTCCCGCACAGTACCATCCGGCCTCCTGACCTGGATATGGCCAATGGATGTAACCCGTAGCGGGGTGTCGATCTCGAAGCGGTCGAAGCCCTGGTCCCGTCCGGCCCTGGACTGATTCAGGACCGCGAATCTAAAGTTCGTCTCCTCTCCCACAGCCGCTGCGCGCGGCAGGATTTCGGCTACGAGCCCCTCGGCGTAGGGAGGGCTTACCACGTCGAAGGCCAGGCTGCCGATGCCCGTGGCCGCGTCGAAATCCTGGCTGACAAAATCAATGGCGAACTGGAAGTAGCGCCGGGGTCTGGATTCGACCTCGATGGGGATGCCCAAGTCGGCGTCCTCGACCTGTTCCAGGGCGACAATTCCCGCCGCCGGGTACGACGGCGACCAGCCGCTCCAGTTGGTGAGGTCGTCGCGTATATCCCCTCTGTCCTGCATCCTCAGCTTCTTGTAATCGGCTTCCTCGAGGGTGATGAGGGCCTGCTCTTCGAGCGCCAGTTCCTCGAAGGCCTTGATGGCCTCGCTCACTTGGATCTCGCCGTTGTCCAGAGTGGTCTCGATCAAATCCCTGAGCCGGGTATCGTCGACATCCTCGGCCCACTTCCACGGCACCTTCACGTCCGGGGTAGGGGTGGGCCGGCCTCCGACGCGGAAAAACTGCTCGGCGGGCGGGCGGATCTTGGTGAACTCCACCGGCTGCGGATCGCGCCCCGTGCGGCTGCGGATCCGGGCGCTGGAGAAGCCGGATTCGCCCTGCTCTACCTGCACCCAGCGCAGATTCCCCAGCAGGGCCAGATCGCCGAAGTCGAAGATATTCGACAGGTAGCGCGCCTCGGGCACAAAGCCGGTGCCGAAGACCTGGAACTCGGCGATTTCAAAACCGACCGAGGTCAGCGACCTCAGGCGCACAAAGCGAACGTACTGCGGGGGTATGCGGACATCTATCACGGCCTCTTCGTTCTTGTTCTCCAGGACCACGGTACGCCAGATCGGTACTCCCTGGGACTGGTTTTCGGGGGTGCCGTCGTTGACGAAGATCTCGAACCCTCGCAGGAAGTCGTTCTGGAAGGGGAATTCCGGCGCCGGATAGGCCGGGTCCGCATTGCGCGGAAAAAACTTGAAGCGATCGACTCCGAAGCGCGCCCCCAAGTCCATATCGATCTGCAATCCCCTGACCCCGATGCTCCCGCTCCCCACCAGGCCGCGCAAATCCAGGGCGCTCTTCCCGTCGTCGTCGATGATGCGCCCCAAACCATCCCGAATTTGTATCACATTGGAACCGAGGTCGCCGCCGCGCTCTGCAATCCCCGAGGCGATATTGCGGGTCACGTCGGCGCGCTGCGGAAAAATCCAGTTGGGGCGTCCCTCGGGGTTGAAGTCGATGACCCCGCCGAGGGCATTGGTCTGTTCGACGGACTGCGCCGTGCGTATCACCACAGCGGGAATGGTGCCTCCCCCGCCCGCCCAGTTGCGCCCCTGGTCCCCGCCCAAGACGATGACTTCCGCCGTACTGAAAACAGGGGATAAACCAGGCGCGACACTGCCCGCCAGAACGATCCAAAACAGATGGGGCTTCATCCGTTTTCCACCATACACGTATTGTCAGTACTTGACGAAATCGGCGGACAGCCGAAAGGGGAATCCCCCACAAAACACCTCCGGCAACATCTCCTTCCGGCCTCGAGCTTGGTGTTCACGTGGTTTCGTTATGCACGGATTGCGAAACTTGAAAATTACTCAGCCCTAAAGATTGTGCATCACAAAATTGAAATCAAGTCTTTTCTGAATTGGCAAACCAGAATACAAGGCCGACCTCGGCCGGGCGAGCGCTTTACTTTTAAAGTGGTTTTTCGTACTGTTTGAAGCTCTGGAATCCCTGCAAACACCTCATCCTTTAGAGGAAGAGTCATCGATGAAGAAAACCACCCTCGTCCTGCTCGGTTTCCTGCTCGGCTGCGGTCCAACCCAGGACGACCTCGACCCCGTCGTCGCCCAGGTGGGTGATGAGTGGATCAGGGCCTCTGAGCTGGAGGCCTTTGCCGAGGACATCCCCGATGGCATGAAACAAGGTGGGACTCCCCTGAGGGTCCACCGCAACCTGCTGGAGAGCCTGATCGACAAGAAACTGCTGCTCGCCGAGGCACGCGCTACAGATACCGAGAACGATCCCTGGTTCATACATAAGATGGAACAAAAGGAAAAAGATCTTCTCATCCGGCTTTACAGGGTAAAGCACGCCGAAAAATTTCTCATTGACCAAGAAGAGGCGGAAAAGATCTATCGCAAATCCCGCTGGGACCGCGCTCTGCGCTTGGGGATGATCCTGTTCGAGAACAAAGAACAGGCTCTACAGACCATCGCCGATCTCGAGGCCGGCGCCGACTTCGCGCAGCTGGCCAGGGAGCGCTCCCTGGACGAAGAAAGCCGGGAACGCGGCGGCGATGGCGGCACCTACCTGCGCCGGGACCAGATCGAGCCGATTGCCGACCGCATCTTCCACCTGAGTGTGGGCGAGATCTCCGCTCCGCTCCCCAAACTCCACAACCAGGAAAAACGCCATGCCGTGCTAAAGATCCTGGATGAGATCCCGGTGCCCTTCGAGGTGGCTGCCCCCGCCGTCCACAAAGCCCTGATCACCCGCAAAAAAGAGCAGCAATTGAAAACCGTGATCGACTCGCTGAAAGCAAGCTACGCCCTCCGGATACACCACGAAGCGATTCAACTATTGATCCGGCTGAACCAGGATTCCGCCACAGACATCTTCGAACTGCCCGAGCCCGAGGCCAGCCGTCCCCTGTGCACCTACAAGGGCGGCCAGATCACCTTGGACGATCTGCTCCAGGACGCCCGGGCACTCCAGCTGGGACGCCCGGCCCTGAACGACAGCCTGATCGTTTTGGGCCTGCTCAACGAAACCGTCATTGCCAGACACCTCTTCCTGGCGGAGGCCCGGGTCCAGGGTCTCGACCAGGACCCCGGTCTGCTGGAAACCCTGGCCAGGGCAAAAGAGGAATTCCTCCTGGACGCCCTGCGCCGGCGCGAGGTGGACCAGCACGTGGAAGCCTCCGAGGAAGAAATGCGCGAATTTTACGAGGCCCATCCCGAAAAATTCACCGACCCCGAAACCACCATAATCGCCGAGATCCTGGTGAAAACCGATTCCCTGGCCTGGCGCCTCAAGACGGCCCTGGAGCAAGGCGCCGACGCCGCCCAGCTGGCGCGCGAGCATTCCCGGCGCACGGGACTGGCCCACCACCACGACGGCGAGATTCGCCTCAACCTCTACACCAAGGGGTTTTTCCCAGATGTGTACCAGGCCGTGCAGCAACTAGAGGTCGGGGATATAGGGGGTCCAGTCAAGGTCCGTGAGGGGTATTCAGTGTTCAAGCTCCTGGATCGGGTAGCGAGAAAGAATCCCTACGACAAAGAATCCCGGCGCCGGGCCAGAGCCTATGTGAGGATCGACAAGAGCAAAAGAGACTACGTGAGCTATGTGCGCGGTCTGCGCGACAAGTACCCGGTTGCCATCTTCGACGAAAAGCTGGAAATGGTGATCCGCACCGCTGCTCCTTCAGGGTGACCGCTGCACCACGACGGAAATAACTGGTTAGAAACTTCTGCTGTGCTACCCCACTTGTTCGGTTGCGCGACTTTCTGCTATCTGGCCATTCCCCTGTCCATGGCCTTGGGACTTTCCGGTTGCGCCCGGGATAAGCCGGGCCTCAACCGAGCGCACTTCGCCGAAGCAACCGTCTCCGGCCTCCAGTTCACCCACACCAGCGGTGCCCGGGGAGACTACTTCCTCTTCGAAACCATGGGCGCCGGCGCGGCCTTCTTCGACTACGACGACGATGGGTTGGTGGATCTCTACCTGGTGAACGGCTTCGACCTGCCGGCTTGGACCCGCCAGATCGTGCCCATCAACCTGGCCCGACAGGACCAGGAAGGCTACTGGGTAACAGAAGACTACGCCCCTCCCCTGCGCTTCGAGGGCCAGGCCGACAGCGCCATGTACGCCCTGTCTCAGGCCACTTCTCAAAATCCACAACGCAACCGGCTCTACCGCAACCAGGGTGGCGGCCGCTTCGCCGACGTCACCCACAAAGCCGGCGTCGGCGATACCGGGTACGGCATGGGCTGCGCCGTGGGCGACTACGACAACGACGGGCACGCCGACCTCTACGTCACCAACTACGGCCCCAACGCCCTTTATCACAATCAGGGCAACGGCCGCTTTGCCGACGTCACCCACAAAGCCGGCGTCGGCGATCCTCACTGGAGCACCAGCGCCGCCTTTGTGGACTACGACCAGGACGGCGACCTGGACCTCTACGTGGTCAACTACCTGGATTTTACCCTGGAAAACAACCGCATCTGCGGCGGTTTCCTGGACGCGCGCAGCGAAGTGGGCGGCCGAGTGCGAAAGATCGCGCCGGAGCGGCGCACCTATTGCAGTCCCCGGCGCTACAACGGGGCTCCGGACATACTCTACCGCAATGAGGGCAACGGCCGCTTCGTTGATATCACCCGAGAGGCCGGGGTCTTCAGCCTCTTCGGCAAGGGTTTGGGGATAACCATCGGCGACCTCGACGACGACGGGGCCATCGACCTCTACATCGCCAACGACGGCACCCGGAACTTCCTCTACCGCAACAACGGGGACGGCTCTTTCACCGACAGCGCCCTCCGCGCCGGCGCCGCGTACAATGCTGCGGGCCAGGCCGAGGCCAGCATGGGGGTGGACGCCGGCGACTTTGACAACGACGGCGACCTGGATCTTTTCGCCACCCATTTTTCCCGCGAGAGCAATACCCTCTACCGCAACGACGGAGCAAACACCTTCGCGGACATCAGCGAAGAGGCGGGCCTGGCCCAGCCGAGTCTGTCCTTCCTGGGCTTCGGCACCTTCTTCTTCGACGCCGACAACGACGGCGACCTGGACCTTTTCGTGGCCAACGGCCATGTCCGCGACCGGGTTCGGTTGATTGAGCCGGACCTGCGCTATGCCCAGAGCAACCAGCTCTTCGAGAACACCTCTGCCGGGACATATATCGATGCTTCGGCCTTTAGCGGCCCCATTTTCCAGGATGCCTATGTCTCCCGGGGCGCCGCCTTTGCCGACATCGACAACGACGGCGATCTGGATATCCTGGTCACCAATTGCAACGGCCCGGCCCGGCTCTACTGCAACCAGTTGGCCTCTCGGGCCCACTGGCTCTCGCTGCGCCTGATCGGCACCCGCACCAACCGCGATGCCATCGGGGCCCGGGTCCGCCTCACCTGCGGGACCCGCACCCAGGTGCGCGAGGTCCACACCAGCGGCACCTATCTTTCCGCCAACGGTGTGCGCCTGCACTTTGGGCTGGGGGACTGCACCGAGGTGGATGGTCTGGAGATCCGCTGGCCGGACGGGAGCCGGCAGGAAATGCAGCGAGTGCCCGTCGATCGGTTTCTCGTTGTGGAGCAAAGGTAGTTGTCCAGAGTATTTCTCCCTTGAGTACAGGTAGGGCCAATCGTATCTTAGCGTCCTGGAAATATACCGCCATTACATGCAATACGACCGCACGCTCCCTGGAAAGAAAAGCATGACAACCACAGGCATCCAAAAAACACTGTGGACCCTTCTCCTGCTCTGGCCCATCCACACCGCGGCCCAGGAAGCCGCGCGCGACACCACCATCGCCGGCCAGACCTATGCCCTCCTACCGATCGATACCCTGATCGCGCAACTCCGCTCCGCCGAGCCTAGCGCTCGGCTCCACTATACCCGGACCGTCTTCAGTGGCCCTTTTTTCGCCCGGGCTGCCGGCATCGATACCATCCGAGTGGCCCTGGATTTTTCCGACGTTCGCTTCCTGGATGAGGTCTCCCTTGACCGGGTGGTTTTCCTGGAACCCGTGCGCCTGGCTCGCGCCCTCTTCGCGGAGGGCCTCTCCCTGATGGGCACCCGCTTCCTGGGCCCGCTGGACTTGAGTGCCGCCCACTTCCGCAAACAGGCCAGCTTCAAACAAGTTGAGCTTCTGGACAGGGCTGATTTCTCGGAGTGCAAATTCTACCAGGTCGGCTCCTTTATCGAGGCCCAATTCCACGGCCCGACCTCCTTCAGCCGGGTTCTGTTCAAGGATATCATCTACTTCGAAGGCGCCGATTTCTCCGGCCCCGTCGATTTCCAGGATACCTTTTGCGAAGGCATTGCCTCCTTCAAAGAAGCCGTATGGCGACAGGCCGTCTCCTTTGGCGGAGCTCACCTCCGGGAGCGGGTGATGTTCTGGCAGGCCCGCTTTGACGGCGGGGCTGCCTTCGACGCGGCCTGGTTCGGCGACGAGGTCTCGTTCAGCCGGGCCCGTTTCGCCACCGGGGCCTCCTTTCACCACACCACCTTCGAGGGACCGGCCCACTTCGACCAGGCCGTCTTTCGCGCCCCGGCCTACTTTGTCGATAGCCGCTTTCAACAAGGCGCGGACTTCATCGGCGCTCGCTTCCACGCCGGCCTCTATCTCAATGCCTTCTTCAACAATACCCTCGACCTGCGGCACATCCATACGCCCCTCCTGGACCTGCAGCCTCCCGCGGAAAAGCTACCGGCCATGCGCGCGGATTCCACCTTTGCCGACACCACACGGATCTACTTGCAAGGAGCCCATTACCAGCAAATCCTGGTGCGCTTCTCCCAGTTGCAGGGCCGCCTGGCTACCCGGGATGTCACGCTGGAGGACCTGGCACCGGTCTACGCTTCCCTGCGCCGCCACCTCCAGGCTCAGGGCCTGCACCGTGACGCCAGGGCCTGCCGGGTGGAATGGCTGGAACGCCGCCGCCATACCCTGAACTGGACCGAAGGAGAAAAGTACTGGCTCCAGCTGTTGTGGCTGAGCAGCGGCTACCTCACCGACTTGTGGCACCTTGTGTGCCTTGCTTTTTTCCTTGTTCTGCTTTTCTCTGTGCTCTTCCGTCTCTGGCGTCCCTTCCTGCAATCCATCCACGATAAGAGCGCACCCTCGTTTGGGGATTGTTTGTACCTCAGCGTGCAGATTTTTATCCACCTGGGACCGGGCTTCTGGCATGCCACGGGTCCTGCCCGTCTCCTGATCGTGGCCGCGGCCCTGCTCGGCTGGACCTGCTGGGCCCTCTTCATCGCCACCCTTTTCTCTTTGTGGTGGTCCTGATCCATGGTGCAACTCGCTCTGTTCATTGTTAGAAGCCGTCTTAAAACCTGGCAAAATGGGCGGCGTCTGGTTCTGGGCGGCATAAATAGTCCGTCGTTTTGCGCGTCACCGATTTACGGCTTGCTGACCCTCGCCCTCGCCTCCTTCCTCCACGCCTGCGCCAGCGAGTCCCCCCCCGCGTCCGCGCCGGTCCACTACACCGAAGTCTCGGATGCCGCTGGCCTCGACTTCGTCCACTACAACGGCGCCCGGGGCGACTACTTCTACCCCGAAACCATGGGCTCGGGCGCCGCTTTTTTCGACTTCGACAACGACGGCTGGCAGGATATCTACCTGGTCAACGGCACCTACCTGACGGGCCTGCCCCCGGATCCTTTGCCGACCAACCGGCTCTACCGCAACACCGGGGATGGAAAATTCGTCGATAGAACCGCTGCTTCCGGCAGCGGCGATACGGGCTACGGCATGGGCTGCGCCGCCGCCGACTTCGACAACGACGGCGACCAGGACCTCTACATCACCAACCTCGGCGGCAATGTCCTCTACCGCAACCAGGGCCCGGGCCGCTTCGAGGACATCACCCGCCAGGCCGGCGTGGGGGATGAGCGCTGGGGCACCAGTAGCGGCTTTCTGGACTTTGACCTGGACGGCGACCTGGACCTCTTCGTGGTCAACTACGTGGAGTACGCCCTGGACCAGGATCACGTCTGCAGACGAGGCCGGCTGCGCTCCTACTGTGCCCCGATTTACTACCAGCCCATCGGCGATATCCTCTACCGCAACGACGGGGGGCGGTTCACCGACGTCACCCAGGAAGCCGGCATCACCCAGGTAGGCTGGGGCCTGGGCGTGGCCTTCTCGGACTTTGACCTGGACGGCGACACTGACGTGTACGTGGCCAACGACGGCTCCATGAACGCCCTGTACGAAAACCGCCGGGGCCACTTCGTCGATGTCGGTCTCCAGGCCGGGGCGCGCTACAACGAAAACGGCCGCTCCGAGGCCGGCATGGGCGTGGACTTCGGCGACTTTGACAACGACGGTCACCAGGACATCTTTGTGACCAACTTCGCCCTGGAAACCAATACCCTCTATCGCAATACCGGCCAGGGCCGCTTCCGGGACGTCACCGCCCCTCTGGGGCTGGAAGAGCCCAGTTTCGTACCCCTGGGCTTTGGCACCCGCTTCCTGGACTTTGACAACGATGCGGACCTGGACCTGTTCGTGGCCAACGGCCACGTGGTGGACATTATTTCCCAGACCGACTCCAGCCAAACCTACCTCCAGGCCAACCAGCTCTTCCGCAACGAGGCCGGCGCCCGTTTCGTGGAGGTATCGGCCCTTTCCGGTCCCAGCTTCGCGGTGGAGAACGTGGCGCGCGGCCTGGCCATGGCCGACTTTGACAACGACGGCGACCAGGACCTGCTGGTCACCACCGAGGCCGGCCGGCCCCGGCTCTTGCGCAACGACGGAGGCAACCGCAACCACTGGCTCCTCATCCACCTCAAAGGCGCCCACCAGCGCGATGCCCTGGGCGCCCGCGTCTCTGTCACCGCCAATGGCACCCGTCAGATCAAGGAGCGCCAATCCGGCAGCAGCTACCTGTCCAGCCACGATCTCCGCCTCCACTTCGGCCTGGGCCAGGCTACCCAGGCGGATATAGAGATTCGCTGGCCCGAAGGCCAGATTCAGACCCTGTCCGGGGTGGAAGCCAACCAGATCCTGCACATCGTGCAGCAGCCGCCCCACTGATCCAATGAGAGATCAGCGTAGAGTCATCAGCCGTGCAGGTTGGGCGAAGATGCCGAGGGTGCTCAGCTGGCGCTGTGCTCTGTCTAGACTTACAGCAACCTTCTTTTCAGCGCCAGGCATCAAACGGGTTTTCCGCTTCTGCCAGTGGAATCGAAACCCGCGCACCCGCCATGTGCGAGGCATGCGCGGCCATGGCCCACTCGAGATGGCGCCGGGCGGTTCGTCCATCGAGGAGCTCGAACTCAGGCTCCCGGCCATCGAGCACGTCGAGCATGGATCGGGCCATCCGGTGGTGCGCCTTGACCCACTTCTTATCGTCGGGCGGTGGTTCGGAGGGGATGACTTCCCAACGCTCATCGTTGAAGAGTCCCGGGCTGACCAGCGGGTGGTAGTAGATATCGGGCTGGTTGCTCATCGGGCCAGGCAGCGACAGGGTGCCCTCCGTACCGTGGATGTCGATCCGGTAAGGATGCTCCTTGTGGTCTCCTTCATAGGATTCAAAGTCGGCGGCAAAGCCAGCGTCGAATGCGTAATACGCCCGTATGCCGTTGCCGGCGACCAGGCCCATCCCTTCAACCCCTTCCTTGAGGTCCTGTGGCGTGACGTCCCGTCCATCCTGGGTGATGTGGGCATGGCACCACAGCGGTTGTCCCCAAACCTGACAGAGGAAATCGAAAAAGTGGGGGTAGAGGTCGAGGAAGAGTTGGTCGCCGCCGTGGTGTCCGTTCATGCCATAGATGCGCGCCAGGCGGGGTTGGCCGATCTTGCCGGCCTTGATGAGCGGGATGGCCACATGCTGAATGGGCGGATGCCCCCGCCAGGGACACGCCACAATCAGCAGTTTGTCGCGCTGTTCGCACGCCGCGACCATCTGATCGACCTGGGCCGGTGAAGCGGCAACCGGCTTCTCGAGGTAAATGTGGGTACCGGCTTCGGCGGCAACCATGGCCATCTCGAAGTGATCGCCGATCTCGCGGGTGGCGATCACCGCGATGTCCGGTCGCTCTGATTCGAGCATCTGTCGGTAGTCGGCGTACCCCTTCCTGGCGCCGGTATCTTCAAGGGCTTTCCGGCGCCCTTCGTCGTCCGGATCGGCGAGGGCGACGATCTCGGCACCTTCCACCCCGACGAAGGCCTGGTCGACAGAGTGACCGTAGTCTCCGCGGCCGGTATGCCCGATGATGACCACGCTTTTGCTCATAATCTCTCCTTCAATTCGACTGTTTTACCACTGTGCATGGACTCGGATACGGCATCGAGGACTTTCATCTGAGCGATGCTGTACTCGGGCGCAATGCGGTGCGGTGCTCCCGTATCGAGGCAGGCGCACAAGTGCTCCAATTGCAAGCCAAACTGAAAGGTCGGTTCAAACTCGAACTGCTCCACGCCTTCTTGGGTGTGATGCTCCAGCGCCACAGCCTGGTTCTCGTTGTTCCAGGCTTTTTCTATCCGCAACAGGCCGCCGTCGCCGGCCATCTCTACGTATTGCGAGCCCCAGGCGCCGAAGCTCACTGAAATCTGCGCCGCGCGGCCGCCCGAAAAGGCCAGCAATATGAAGGCCGCATCGTCTACCTCCACACCCGGCATCTGAGCGGCAAAAACCCGCTCGGGTTCCTCGCCGAAGACAAAGCGCGCGTGGTGTATATTATAACACGCCAGGTCGTAGATCGAACCGCCGCCCTGGCTGCGGTTGAAGCGCCAGTTCAGATGGGGTTGCCGGCGTTCGAGGGCGATATTGGCACAAAAGGTGCCGCGCACATTCGACAACGCGCCGATACCACCTTGCTGAATGATTTCATGAGCTCGTAAATGCATGGGGTGATGGCGAAACTTAAATGCTTCGGCCACGAGCACGTCGTTTTCGCGTCCGGCGGAGACCAATGCTTCGGCTTCGGCTGCGTTCTGGGCAAAGGGTTTCTCGCACAGGATGGCCTTGACGCGCTTTGATTCGGCGAGCTGAATCCCGAGTTCAGCGTGATAGATGCCCCAGGTGCAAATAACCGCGATGTCGATCTCTTCCTGAGCCAGCATGTCATCGAGGCTGGTGTATTGCCGGCTGACGTCGAACTGCTGGGTGAAGCGGTCGAGCGCTTCCGCTGATACATCGTAGACGGCGACGAGATCCGTGCGGTCGGTCAGCAGGCAAGCGGTTGCATGATGGCTTGCAATGCTTCCGGTTCCGATCAAAGCCGCTCGATATGTCTTTTTCGTTGCGTGGGTCATTGCGTCAACGGAGACCAAAGGGCACCATCTTCCACTTGCCAAGAGTCGTCTCGACACACCTTCGAGAAGGATTCTAAAATATATTATTATTCAGCACCCCGTCAAAATCTATGGATTGACCGCCGGGTGAAACGTGATATGTTATCTGCATGGCAATAAGATCGGCGTTTTATTTTTGCAAAAGAGGGTGATATGATATATGGATGAGCGGTATTTGGTGACAGGTGCGCTTGGTTGCGTGGGTGCATGGGCGGTTCGCCGGCTGGTCCGCGAGGGGGTGCCGGTGTGGACCTACGACCTGGGCGGCGACCCTTACCGGTTGAGGACGATCATGGCGGACGAAGCGCTGGATCAGGTGCGGTTGCTCGAGGGCGACATCGCGGATCTGGGCGGGTTCGAGCAGGTCGTGGTCGACCGCGGTATTACTCATATCCTGCACCTGGCGGCCATGCAGGTGCCTCTGGTCCGGGCCGATCCAGTGCGCGGGGCCGAGGTGAACGTCGTGGGGACCACCGTCGTCTTCGAGACGGCCGCGCGGCATCGCAACCAGGTCCAGAACCTGGTCTTTGCAAGCTCGTTCGGGGTGTACGGCGAACCGGAAGCCTACCCGCCGGGGCCGCTCGCCCACGACGCTCCGTTGCTGCCTCCGACCCTCTACGGGGTGTTCAAGCAGTGCAACGAGGGCACGGCTCAGGTCTACTGGCGGGAGCAGTCGGTCCACAGCATCGGTCTGCGCCCGTGCGTGGTGTACGGACCGGGTCGCGATCAGGGCTGGACCTCCACCCCCACCAAGGCCATGCTGGCCGCCGCGCTCGGTCGCGAGTACGAGATCACCTATGGCGGCACCCTCGTCTATCACCACGCCGATGATGTCGCCGCCGCCTTTATCGCCGCGGCCAGAACCAGGCTGGAAGGCGCCCCGGTCTACAATCTGGGGGGCAGCACGGTTTCCATGGCCCAGATCGTCGCTGCAATCGAGGAGGTCATCCCTGAGTCGGCGGGCAAGATTGGATTCGACCCGCCGCCGCTGCCGCATCCTTCGAGCGCCGCTGACAGCGCCCTGAACCAGGCCCTTGGGCCCCTCCAGTACCGGTCGCTGGTCCAGGGAGTCCGGGATACTGTAGAGGTCTTCCGCACTGCCCTGGAGGCCGGTCGCCTCGACCTTGAGCGGGCTCTACGTACCTAGCCTAGAGCCTTTGCGGCTTCATGAAGGATGCGAAGAAGTCGTTGCCCTTGTCGTCGACGACGGTAAAGGCGGGAAAATTTTCGACCTCGATCTGCCAGATCGCCTCCATGCCCAGCTCGGGGTATGCGAGGCACTCGACCTTGCGGATGCAGTCCTGTGCCAGCCGGGCGGCGGGTCCTCCGATCGAGCCGAGATAGAAACCGCCGTGCTTTTTGCAGGCCTCGGTTACCTGGCGCGAGCGGTTGCCCTTGGCCAGCATGACCATGCTGCCACCCGCGGCCTGGAACTGATCCACGTAGCTGTCCATGCGCCCCGCGGTCGTCGGACCGAAGGAACCCGACACATAGCCTTGGGGGGTCTTGGCCGGACCGGCGTAGTACACGCACTGGTCCACGATGTACTGGGGCAACCCCTCGCCTTGGTCGAGCCGCTCCTTGAGCTTGGCGTGGGCGATGTCCCGGGCCACGATCATGGGGCCGGTGAGCGCGAGCCGGGTGCTGACCGGATAGCGGCTGAGAGTCTCTCGCATCTGCGCCATGGGCTGATTGAGATCAATCGCAACCACCTCGCCTTCGAGCGCGCCCTCTTCGACCTCGGGCAGGTACTTGGCGGGATCGCTTTCCAGTTCCTCGAGAAAGATGCCTTCCTGGCTGATCTTGGCCAGTATTTGGCGATCGGCCGAGCAGGAGACGGCAATCCCCACCGGACAGGAAGCTCCGTGGCGCGGCAGGCGAACCACCCGCACGTCGTGGCAGAAGTAGCGCCCCCCGAATTGGGCCCCGATGCCCAGCTCGCGGCTCATTTCGAGTACCTGGGCCTCCATCTCCAGGTCGCGGAAGGCCTGTCCGTACTGGTTGCCCTGCGCGGGCAGGGTGTCGAGGTAGCGGGTGCTGGCCAGTTTCGCCATCTTGAGGGTGTACTCGGCCGAGAAACCGCCGATGACGATGGCCAGGTGATAGGGAGGACAGGCAGCGGTGCCGAGCATCCGCATCTTCTCGTCGATGAACTCGCGCAGCCGTTCCGGGTTGAGCAGGGCCTTGGTCTCCTGGAAGAGATAGCTCTTGTTGGCCGAGCCGCCGCCCTTGGCCATAAACATGAATTTGTAGGCGCTGCCCTTTTCCGCGAAAATCTCGATCTGGGCCGGCAGGTTGGTTTTGGTGTTCTGTTCCTGGTACATATCCAGCGGAGCCATCTGGCTGTAGCGCAGGTTGGTCTCGGCAAAGGCCTTTTCAATGCCCTGGGCGAGCGCGGCCTCGTCATCGCCTTCGGTCCAGACGCAGTGGCCTTTCTTGCCCATGACGATGGCGGTGCCGGTATCCTGGCACATCGGCAGGGTGCCGCCGGCGGCGATATTGGCGTTTTTGAGCAGTTCGAGGGCTACGAAGCGGTCGTTGTCCGAGGCCTCGGGGTCGTCGAGGATGGTGCGCAGCTGAGCCAGGTGACCGGGCCGCAACAGGTGGGCGCTGTCCCGTATGGCCTGGTCGGCAAGGGCGACCAAGCCCTGGGTCTCCACCTTGAGGATTTCGCGTCCCTCGAAATTGCCGGTCGAGGCGTAGTCGGTAGTCAGCAGCCGGTAAGGGGGGGCATCCTCCTGCAGCGGCAAGGGTTCGTGGTAGGTGTAGTTGTTCATGTCAGGCTCCTTCAGCGCTTGATATTGCGTCCATGGTTCGTGCCGTATTCCAGGAGTACGAGTTCAGGTTCGCCTGTCCTCGGCATCCGCCCGCCTCCGCAACTGCCCGAGGCGGCGCCCCAGCTTCTCCACTTCTTCTTCAATCAACCTCAATTCGTCGTCGACGCTTATCTCGCCGTTCAGGGCCATTGTGCTTGCGCCACTCTTCGGCCTCGCGCTCGGCCTGGGCCTCGTCCATCGAGTTGATGATCACGCCGATGAACAGATTCAGCATGATCACGGTGCCCGGCAGCACGAAGGACACGAAGTAGAGAGCCCCGCCGAGGACCGGCAGCCCCTTTGAGGCCTGGCGCAACGGGGCCAGGGCAAAATCCTGGTAGCCCGGGTAGGCATCGCTGCCGTACATCTGAATGTACATCACGTCGGTCCAATCCTCCAGGGGCACCACCCGGAACATTAAGAAGCCGTCTTAAAATTCCGGGTGCACACCTCATGCGAACCGCTCCCGCTGCTGCAGGCGCAGCAATCCGAATAGCGTCGCCAGCACGGCCCCGACCAGCAGGTATGCCCGGTTGTAGAACGTCGTCGCTTGCTGGACGATGGATTCGTAGGCTTCCACCTGCGCGAAGGGATTGTGGTACAGGTTCCAGCGGCTGCCCTCCAGAGGCTCCGTCAGCATCCAGAAAAACAAGCCCAGGACCAGCAACAGAGCGGCGGTGCCGTTGCCGCTGCGGATTAGCGTCGCCAGCATGAAGCCCAGGCTGCTCAGGAAGGAGATGGGAAACATTAGATGGAAGACCATGGACCACACCGAGAAGTCGGCCAGGGCCATCCTGCACAGGGCCGCCAGCAGCAGCAACATAGCGGCGATCACCAGCTGCTGCACGCCGTGGCGGGCCAGCCACACTTTGTAGCGGTAGTCGGGAATAGCGAAAAGCGTCTCCAGCATGCGACCGTCCACATCGCTCTGCACACAGTAAGCCGACGGGTAGAACATCAGCAGCACCCCCGGCACCAGCAGGAAGTAGTAGACTAGGGCCGCGCTCGGTGGCACCTCTTCCTGGGCCGTGTGCACGACGACTACGGTGCAGAAGATGAGCAGCGCCAGCAGCAGGAAGTAGATGAACTTGCCGGCGAACACCTGGCTGGCACTATAGCGCGCGAAGGCGGCCATACTCCGGAACCGGGCCAGCATCAGGCCGGCCTCTCCAGCAGCCAGAGGTACGAGTCCTCCAGGGTCGGGGTCACTTCTTCGGCCTCGGGTAGGGGCTGCTCGTCCGCCAGGATGCGCACCCGGATGGATTCGCCGTCCCGCATGTGGTGCACGATCCGGGTGCGATGGCGCAACTCCTCCAGGCGTTCTTCGCTGATCCGTGCCTGCCAGACCGCACCCCTGGTCAGCTCCACCATCTCCCGCGGGCTGCCGTGGAAGCGGACCTGGCCCTGGCCCATGACGACCAGATGGTTACAGGAACTCGAAATATCCTCGATGATGTGGGTCGAGAAGATCACCACCCGGTTGCGGGCCAGTTCGGCCAGCAGGTTGCGGAAGCGGATGCGCTCGCGCGGATCCAGCCCCGCCGTGGGCTCGTCCACCAGCAGGATGCGGGGCAGGCGCAGGAGCGTCTGGGCGATCCCGACCCGTTGCTTCATCCCTCCCGAGAACCCGCCGATCTTGCTGTCCCCGCTCTCCTCGAGGTGCACCGACCGCAGGGCGCCCTCCACCACTTCCCGCCGCTCTCTGGAGTCCCACTGTCCCTTCAACAGCGCCTGGTAGTCCAGGAACTGGCGGGCGGTCATGTTCTCGTAGGTGCCAAACTCCTGGGGCAGGTAGCCGATCAAAGCCTGCAGCTCCTCCCGCTGTTGGGTCAGATCGATGCCGTTGATGCGCACCTTCCCCAGGCTCTGCTCCAGTATGCCGCAGACGATGCGCATCAGCGTGGTCTTACCGGCGCCATTGGGCCCCACCAGACCAAACATGCCGCTCTCGATCCTCAGGGACACTTGTTCCACGGCGGTGAATGGACGCTTGCGTTTGCCGATGAGGGGTAGCGCTCCTACCAGCAAATAGAAGGCGCGGCGGCTGCGCCGGAAGCGACCGGTTATGGCATCGACATTCACCACGCCGCTGTGCAACCACCGCACGCCCCGGTTTACCACTGCTCCGAGGTACCATACTGCCCCCGCTGTGATCACCAGAGGCATATCGTCCCCCCTGTTGCGGAACCACAACACGTGCGCCAGGGGCAGCAGCCAGTAGCACAGGTGGTAGAGCAGACGTGTAGTGCGGTGCAGGAAGCCGGCTCCCCGCGGCAGCCAGATCCACGCCAGGCTCAGAACGTGGACGTAGAAGGCCACGGACAGGATGATGGTCCAGACCGCGCTCTCCTGGTACAGGTAGACGAAGTAGAAATGGAAGGCGAGCACGGGCAGTCGCCATGCCAGTGCGGCCCGGCGTCCACCCTGATTGTCGCCCGCGTCCGGCTGGTGCTGTGCCTGGCGCTCGCCGCGACCCCATTGCCGCGCGAAGCGGGAGCGCTCATCGTACACCTTGACCACATTATCGATCGAGATCTGCAGCGGCACCCCTTCCGGGATCAAAGCGGCCCGGCTGCGACGCAGACTCGACCGCGCGAACCAGGTGAACGCCGGTACCAGACCCAACAGGACGATGCCGTCGGCGAATTGCCAGAAGGTGGAGTCCACGTTGTGGTGTATCAGGGCGGCGCCGGCGGCCAGGATCGCCAACTGCACCAGATTGATCCACCAGTCCAGCTGCCCCAACCACGCCACAGCCGTGGCCAGTCCGAAGTAAACCGTTGGCACCAGCACCAGGGTAAAAACCGTCCCCGCCACCAGGCCGCCGATCACGGCGATGGCGAAGGGGGCGCCAATGGTGGCCACGTACTCGGCCTTGCCCATGGCCAGGGGCAGCATGGCCAGGATGGTAGACAGGGCCGTGATCAGAATCGGCCGCACCCTGACCTGCCCGGCCGCCAGTAGCGCCCGTCCCAACCGGTACCCCTGCCGTTGCAGCAGGCGGGCGTAGTCGATCAGCATGATGCCGTTGTTGACCACCACGCCCAGGAGGATGAGGAAGCCCACCAAGGCATTGGCGTTGAAGAGCGAGTTGCCCGTCAGGATCAGGCCCCACAGGGCGCCGATGGTGGCCAGCGGCAGGGTTATCATCATGGCCAGAGGGGCCACCAGAGACTCGAATACCGCGGCCAGGATCATGTAAATGAGCACCACCGACGCCCCGATCAGGAAGTAAAAGGCGGAAAGGTCGGTCTCGTCATGCACTACCTCGATTGACATTCCCGGCGGCAGGGACAGATCGGCGGCCAGCCGATCCACGGCCGCCCGGGCCTCGTCCAGCAGGTCGTTCGTCCCGGTGATTTCCTCCTCGAACTGGTAGGTCAGCTCTGCTTCCCTTTGCTGGTTCACCCGGTTGAAACCGCCGTATCCTTGCGCATAGACCAGGTCGGCCAGCTGCAGCAAGGGCACGTCACCCCCGTCCACCGTGCCGACCCGCAAGCGGCGCAAATCTTCGATCCGGCGCTGCGGATATCCCGTGCTCGTCAACGCCACCTTGATCGGGTCGGACCCTCTCATCACCTGGACCGAAGGGTTCAACTGGGGCTGGAAGCCCGACAGGGCCGCGGCGATCGCGTTAGGCTGGACCCCGAAGTGGGATATGGCCGTCCGGTCGATCAGTAGATCGATTTCCGGTTGGCCCCGATTGATACCTGGCGACGAATAGCGGACCCCGGGTTGCCGCTCCAGATTGTAGCGGATGTCGTCGATGATGGTCTTCACCAGATCCATACTACTGCCGCGCACGACGATGCGCTCGCTCGCCTCGCCAATTCCGAGCAGGCGTTGAAAGGCCCGGCCACCACCTGGACCACCGCCCCTGCCGCCGTAGCGCGGGTCGGTCCGCGGCTGTTCCCAGGAGAGATGAACCTGCGGGAAGGCTTTCCTGAGCCGGTCGTAGATCTCCTTCTTGATCGCCGCCAGGTTGCGCCGGGCGATTTTCTGGTAGCCCTCCTTTAATTCGAAAGCCAGCCGTAGGTTGTCGACTTCGATGTCGATGCGTCGCTTTGCCACCTCCTCGATGTCCGCCAGACGCGCGTCCATTCTCCGGGCCTGTTCATCGGCCAGCTGCAGGGTCATTCCTCCGGGTATGGCAGCATACAGATCGAAGCTGGTCAGCTCTACTTCCACGGGGCTGTTGACGCTGACCGTCAGGCTCAGAAGAAGGCTGACGAGGAAAGCGACCACTGCAATGCCCGTGGTCCGTCCCGGAAAACGCATGCACGACTTGAGCAGCAGCGAGTAGATCTGCACCATGCGGTGACGCTGCGACACGGCGTTGAAGGTGCGCGACCGGTCGGTTGGGCGGCGGGCGAACAAGCGATAGGTGAACACCGGGATCAGCAGCATGGCCACCAGCAGCGATACCAGCAAGGTGCAGATGATGGATACTCCGACCTGCTGTCCCAGGAGGCGCACCAGAAAATTGTCGGAGAAGACGAAGGGGAGAAACACGCACACCGTGGTCAGCGTCGTCGCCAACACCGCCCGCCACACCTGCGCTACCCCGGTGACCACCGCCTCGTGTGCCTGGCGCCCACGCCCCAGCTGCCGGTAGATATTTTCCAGCACCACAATGCTGTTGTCCAGCAGCATGCCCACGGCTATGGCGATGCCCACCAGGGATAGCATGTTGAGGCTTATGTCGAAGGCGTAGAACAGGTTCATGGCGATCAGCATTGAAATCGGTATGGCCGCCGCCACGATCGCCACCAGGGGCAGATTGCGCAGGAACACCCAGAGGATGCCGACCGCCAGCAGCCCGCCCACCACGGCCAGCGCCTTGATATCGCCGATGTTTTCCTCGATCGCCTCGGCGGTGTCGCTCTGGATCACCAGTTCGACGCCGTCCGGATCCAGGTTCCGATTCAACTCGTCCACCACCTTGCGCGTCGCCCGCGACAGGGCCAGCAGGTTGGCCTGGCGGTCGCTGACCAGGGTGATGGAGACCGCTTCCATACCGTTGATGCGGGCGATGCTCTCGCGCAGGGCCCCCCCCTCCACCACGGTGGCGATCTGCCCCAGCCACAGCGGACCCTCGGCGCGAACGATGGTCTCTTTTAGGTCCTCTATGGAGCGCAGATCGCTGGAAAGGTTGACGAAGATCCGCTGGCCCCCGTTCTCCACCTGACCCAGGAAGCGACGGGGGCGAGAGGATTGGGAGATCCGCGTCTCTACCTCGGCCAGGGTCAGGCCGTGGCTGTGCATGATTTCTTCGCTGAGCAGCACCTCCACCAGCTGCTGGCGACCCCCGTACACCGCCACGTTCGCCATCCCTTCCACGCTTTGCAGATCCGGCACTACCTTTTCGTCCACCACATTGCGAATCTGATCCAGGGTACCCACCCCGCGGGCCTGCAGCGACATGAACTGACTGGCCAGTTGTTCGGTGTCGATCTTGAGCACCATGGCCCGGAAATCATCGCCCAGCTGGGCCCGGGTGGCGGCGACGCGTTCCTCCAGCTTGAGGAAGGCGTACTGCTGAGCGCTCCGCCGGGTGTAATAGACGAACAGAGTCGCCTGCTGCTGTTCTATGTACGACTCGATCCTTTCTATGTCCTCCAGACCCGCGATGGCGCTCTCCAGAGGGATCACCGCCTGCCGTTCGATGAAGTGCGGGTCGGCGTCGCGAGCGCTCTGTACCTGCACCACGAGCATGGGCAGCTCCGCGGCGGGGATGAGCTCCACGGCCAGACGGTCGTAGGACACCGCCCCCAGCAGGCATCCTCCGATCAGGAGCATGCACACCAGCACCGGTCTGTGGATGAAGAAGGCAATCACGATGGCGTCGTTCTCACATGGGTCTGGATTGCAGCCGGTCGCCGCGCGCCAGCAGGTGATAGGCGCAGGGGATCACGGCAAGCGTGAGGGCGGTGGAGGTGACAAGGCCACCGATCACGGCAACGGCCATGGGGGCGCGCAGCGCGGCGCCCTCCCCGGCGCCGATGGCCAGGGGCAAAAGCGCCAGCATGGTAGTCGCGCTGGTCATCGCGATCGGCCGGATGCGCGTCTGACCGGCGCCGAGAATGGCTTCCCGCAGCTCCTGCCCCGAGCGGCGGTTCTGATTGATGCGGTCCACCAGTATGATGGAGTCGTTGACGGCGATGCCGGCCAGCATGATCACCCCGATGAAGGACATCACGTTGAGCGGCATCGACAAGGCCATGAGTCCAAGGACCGCTCCGACGCCCGCCAGCGGGATGGTCAACAGGATGACGAAGGGATGCACCAGGGACTCGAACTGCGCCGCCATCACCATGTACACCATCACCACGGCCAGTATCAGGGCGAAAAGCAGGTTTTCGAAGGCATCCTGGCGCAGCTTTTCCTCGCCGGTCACCTCGTAGCCGTACTCGGGCGGCCACGCAATCGTGGCCAGTTCCGCCTCTACCTGGGCCGCGACCTGGTCGAAAGGCCGGTCTGAACTCAGGTGGGCGCTTACCGTGGACGTGCGCATCTGATTGTTCCGCGTTATCGCCCGGGGCGACAGGGAGGGAACCAGCCGCGCCACCTCGTCGAGGCGCACGCGTCGGCCCTCCGGCGCCTCCAGCATCACATTTTCCAGCTCCTGCAGCGACAGGCGCGGCCGTTGGATGACGATGTCGCTGTACTCGCCCAGCTGCTGAAGCTGCCCCGCCGCCTGCCCCGAAAGCAGGTGCTCCAGCTGGTTGCCTATGGCGTCGATCTGTATGGAGTGCTGCGCCGCACGGGTGCGGTCGATCTCCAGGTCTATCTGGGGGTGGCCCTCGCCCAGGCCGGTTTCGACGTTGGCGAGACCGTTCATCCCGGCCAGCCGCTCCTCCACCTGGCCGGCCAGCTCGGTGAGGATCTCCAGATCCTGCCCCTTGATTTCTACCTGCAGCGGCGCCGCCGTGCGCCCGAGGCTGATCTCCAGGGCCGTCTCCTGCTGCACGAACCGCGCCTCCACATCCGGCAGCGCCTTTAGCTCCGCGCCCAGGGCGGCAATCAGCGCGGTCGGTGCCAGCGAACTGGCCGGCTCGAAGATGATGTGGATGGCGGCGCTGTTCTCATCCGCCAGCAGATCCCGCACGTCGGTGCTGCTCCCGGCGGGACCCACCCGCGCGTAGAGGTGTCGCAGGTGAGTGCCGAAGTTCTGCGTCAGGAAAGTTTCGAGGTTGCGGACCACACCCTCGGTGCGGTCCAGGTGCGTTCCCTCGGCCAGGGTCAGTTCTACCGACAGCTCACCGCGGCCGGTCCGCGGCATGAACTCGCTGCCCAGCATCGGCAGCAGCGCGGCCGTGCCGGCCACCAGAAGCAGGCCCGCAAGCAGCACCGGGATGCGGTGCTTCAGCAAGCCCTGCAACAGGCTGGCGTAGCGCGGAAAGTGGACGGCATTCACCGTTGCGCCGCGGCCCTTTCCGAGTAAACGCGAGCACAACATGGGGATGACGACCATGGCGACGAAGAGGGAGGACAGCAGCGAGAACGCCACTGTCCACGCTTGTTCCCGGAAGAGTTCCCCGGCGGCGCCGTGGAGGTAGACGATGGGAAGGAAGACGACGATGGTGGTTGCCGTCGAGCTGGTGATCGCGCCGCCGACCTCGCCCGCGCCCAGCACCGCTGCGTCCTTCAGGGGGGCGCCGTCCTCCAGCTTTCTGAAGATGTTTTCCAACACCACGATGGCGTTGTCCACCAGCATGCCGGCACCTAGGGCCAGACCGCCGAGGGTCATCAGGTTCAGCGACAGGTCGCCGAAGTACATCAGGTTGAAGGTAGCGACGATGGAAATGGGGATGGCGATGCTGACCACCGCCGTCACTCCGAGGCGTCGCAGGAACAGGAACAACACCAGCATCGCCAGGAAAATGCCGAGCAGTCCGGCCTGCTCTACCTCGGCGACCGCCGCCTCGATGAAGCGGGCCTGGTCCTGCACCACCTCGATCCGGTATCCCGGTAGCGTCCGTCGCAGCACCTCTAGCTGCTGGTGGATGCTGCCGGCCGCGTCAATGGTGTTGAAACGCGCCTCCTTGTATATCTCCAGGCCGATGCAGCGCCTCCCGTCCAGGCGCACCACGTTCTCCGGCTCGCTTAGAATGGTGCGCACCTGGGCCACTTCGCGCAGAGGTACCGGGGTCTGCTCAACCGTGGGCGCGGCCGTTGTGGCACCCGTCCGGGCCGCTGTTTCCGGGGTCCTGGCGGCTACGATCAGATGGTTCAGTTCCTCCGGAGAGGCGAACTCCCCCACCCCTTTGATGAGGTAGCGGCGCCCCATCTCCACGATGGATCCCCCCACCGTGTTGCGGTTGGCATTCTCGATCGTCGACTTCAGCTGCTCGGCCGTAATGCCGTAGGCCTCCAGGGTGTAGGCATCGGTCCGCACTTCCACCTGGCGCCGCCGCTCCCCCACCAGTTCCACCGCCGCGACTCCCGGCAGCCGAATCAACTCGGTGCGAATGATGTTCTCCGCGGTCTGGCGCAGGGCGTCCAGACCGCTCACTTCCGGGTGGTAGAAGGCGGCCACCACCACCGGCCGGGCATTGGGATCGTGCTGGCTGACCGCGACCTCCTCCGCGTTCGAGCGCTGCGCCTGATCGGCCATCATCTTTTGCAGGTCCAGGAAAGCTTCGTCCATGTCGACCTGCCAGCCGTATTCAACCGCAATCAGGGCGCGTCCAGTCTGGGCGATGGAGTGCACATTCTCCACTCCGCGCCCGCGCGCGGCCACCGCCTCCAGACGGGAGACGAACTGCCGCTCCATCTCCTCCGGCGGCCGCTCCCCACCCTTCACCTCGATAAACAGTCGGGGATTGTCCAGCTCGGGGAACAGGTCCATCCCCAGGCGCTCGAAGGAGATGTATCCCAGCAGCAGGATCGCCAGGATCAACATCAGCACCGTGGTCGGGTAGCGAACCGCGAATCGCGCCAGTCCATGCATGATTGCCTGTTGTGCCTCCTACCTTTCGGTCCCTGAAGTTCCCCTGGCTACCTTGACCTTGGAGCGGTTCCGCAGTGTTTCGAATCCCTCCACGACCAGCTGCTCGTCCACCTCCAGGCCACTGAGCACCTCGATTTCCAGGCGATTGCTCAATCCCGTCTCCAGCCGGCGCTCCAGAGCCAGTCCCTTCTCCACCACGAACACGCCCCTGTTGTCCCCCCGGTCGAGGACGACCTCCTTGGGGATCACCACGGCCGAGTCCTTGGCGGCCACCACGATGTCCACCTTCACGAACATGCCGGGACGGATCGCCAGCGAGTCGTTGGCGATGCTCAAGGTCGACTTGAACATGCGGCTCTCCTCGTCCAGCACGGGCGACACCTGCTCGATATGACCGATCAGGGTATCCACCGCCGCGGTGCCGTAGTGGGTCACCAGGGCTGTCTGCCCTGGCTGTACCCGGTTGATCTCCTTGCCCGGGAGGGACACTTCGGTGTAGAGCACGGCGTATTCCATGATCCGCCCGATCGGCCCCCCGGTTTCCAGCAGCTGCCCGGAGCTGTGGTGCTCCAGGTCTACCAGCACGCCGTCGAAGGGGGCGCGGACCTCGAGTTTGGCCAGCTGCAGCTCGGCATTCTCCAGACTGTAGCGCGCATCGATGAAAGCCCGCTCCGCCGCGGTGAGTTCCCGCAGGGTGATACCCCCCTTCTCGAATATGGCCTGCTCCTTCTCGTATTCCCGCAGCGCCGCGGTGAACGCCAGTTTCTTCGAGTCGATGCCGACCTGGTTCACCAGCTCCGGATTTTCCAGCATCGCGATCAGCTCGCCCTCCGGCACGTGATCCCCCATGGCGTAGGGTGCGCCGGTGCGCGGGTTGGCTTGCGGCTGGTACAGGCCCGCCTGCAGACACTGCAGCTGGGCCTCCCGCGTGGCCTGCGCCGTACTGGTGGCGGTCACGTATTCGGCGATCGGTCGTCGGGTGACCATCTCGACCCTCACCGGAATGGCGGATTCGATGTCGATCTGGGGGCCCTCTTCTTCACAGCTGCACAGCACTGCGGCCAACAGCGCGGCGGGAATCTGTCGAGGCTTCATCGGTCGGTCTCCTGGTCCTGGCCGAACTCCTTGACGGGTTCGTCGCGGACGAAGTCGTACAGGGTGCGGATCTTGAGATTCAGGAGGGCGAGGCGGTAGTTGATCAGCACGCCGATCTGGTTGATCTGTTCCCGCGACAACTGGTTCTGGTAATCGGCGATGTCCTTCGACGACAGATCCCCGTTCCGGTAGCGCTCCAGGTTGATTTCGTAGGTCTGGCGGGCATTGATCACGTTCTTTTCGGCGATCTCGATGCGCGTTTTCTGGGACTGCAGATTCCGGTGCGCTTGGCGGATCTCGGCCGTGATGCGCTTGCGCTCCTCCGCGGCGGACAGCTCGGAGCGGGCCACTGACTCCTGGGCGGCGGCCATTCGATGTTGCTTCTCGCCCCAGTCGAACAGGGGCAGGTTGAAGGTCACGGTTACCCGCTGGTTGCGCGTGGGTTCGGCGTAGATGCGGTCGAGATTCTCGTCGGTGCCGATCAGGCCGAAGGTCAGATCCAGCGATCCCTTGAACTCGTTCTGTGCATCCGTGGTGATCAGGCCCTGCATGGCGTTCTCGATGGCGATGTCCCGCTGGCGTAGTTCCATCCGGTTTGCCAGGCCGTGGACCAGCGCCTGCTTCAGGTCCACCGCCACCAGTTCCTTGCGCACGTCCGCGGAAACCCTCAGGTCCGGATCCAGGGGCAGGCCCAGCAGGAGCTTGAAGTCGTCGAGGGCATTGGCGTACTGAAGCTGCACACTCTCCAGACTACCGCGGGCGTTGGCCCGCGTCAGGTCGGCCTGCAGCAACTGCTCCCTGGCGGTGATCCCCGCCCGCACCTTGCTCTCGATGATCTCGTAGCGCTCGGCGGCGTTCACCAGTTCCTCCCGGACGATGTCTACGTTGCGCTGCTTCAGGTACAGGTCCAGGAACAGCTGCGTTGCCTGGCTTTCGATCTGCAGCCGTTGCAAGGCGTAGCTCAGCTGCGCATTTTCCAGCGCCAGCTCCAGCTGCTTCAGGTTCAGCCTGGTGCGGTTGTAGGTGAACAACGGCTGGGAATAGCGCAGGAAAAGCTGGTTGTTGTAGGTTTGCCGCTCGTCCCCGCCCGCAAAGCTGCTGGACGACCGGCGCCAGTCCAGGGACTGGACCACGCTCAGGGTGCCGTCGGTGCGTTCGAGTGGCTGCTGGATGGTAAACGCGGCGCCCAGGTGCGTCTGCTCCTGGGTGTTGTATTGCGACGCCAGGGGGCTGAAGACCCGGTCTTTGGAAAACTCGTAGGGCGTCACGGTCAGGCCGAACCGGGACTTGAGCGCCGCGCGCTGCGCCTCCAGGTTGCGGCGGCTGATCTCCAGGTTGTGCCGCGCCTCCTGGATCGCCGGGCTGCGGTCGAAGGCGATCTCCAGGGCCTGGTCGAGCACCAGGGGCTCGGCCCTGGCGGCCCCTGCCATCAGCAAGCCTGCGGCAAAGGCACCGGCCAACCACCGCCGGCGTCGATCCTCTCTTCTATCCCGTCGTCGGTTCATGGTCTCTCCACCCATTTCACCGCGTCGGCGATTACCATGCGTCCCTGGCCGCGGTCCGTCATCTCCACGTGGGCCGGCCCGGCGGCCAGTCGGTAGGTGCCGATGTGGTTCCAGCCCTCCTCGACCTGTGCCAGGTCCAGCTCTACGGGCTCGACGCCGCCATCGTGATAGACCTGGAGATTCACGCTGCTGTCGTTCGTCCAGCGTCTCCGCCGCTGTCGTCCATGTCGCATCTGATTCAACGGCCCGCAGTAGAAGTAGAGCTCGTAGTTGCCGGCGCGATTGACCTGGGTCCGCCAGGAGACGATGCTGCGGCCGTCGCTCGTCCGCTTGTAGTACCCGGAGAGTACGAACTGCCCGTAGAACCCGCGGTCGGTGGTCGGCTGCCAGGTGCCGGGTGGGTCCCACCAGCTCAGACCCACGTACGGCACCTCCCGCGCGCCCAGATCCAAAAGGTCGACCAGCATCCGCCGCAGCCAGTTGGCCTGCTCCGGTTCGTGCACCAGAAACCCCTCGTCTTCGTTGTCCACCACGTATTCCACGACCTCGGCAGGGGCGTCATCGGCCAGGAGCATGGCCTCCTCGCCCGCGAACGGCCGGGCCCGGCGACGCAGCTTCTGCTCGGCAAAGGGGATGTTGATCACCGCCGGGATATTGCGGGAAACGTAGGTGTCCAGCACCATCTCGGCCGCGGGTCGGTCCAGGAGAATGCCGATCTTCACACGAGTTCCGGCCGGCATCGAAACCACCTGCTCATACCCTTGCGGCCGCCCCCGCTGGAGCCACCAGGGCTCGATCTTGGTCTCGCGGTAGCGGAAGCCGACCTCCACCAGCCCATCCACCTCGGTCGGGTTGCTCACCTCCATTTCCACCTGGGTCCTGGTGCGCTCCCCGTCGAGCACCAGATACGATTCGACGCTCTCTACCTCGTACCCGGGCAGCTCCGAAGATCGATACCAGCGCTCGATCAACGGCTCGGGTTCGCGGCTGCTGAACCCGGTTATCAACTGGATCAGTTCTTGCTCTGACAGGCCCCGGTAACGGCTGTCCGTTGCGGCCGCTGTCAGGCGCGCGCCAAACGCCTCGAACCCCAGTTCGGCCGCGAACAGCTGCAAAAGATGGCGCCCCTTGGCATGGAGCGCCGCCTCGCGGATGTGCCGCGGGCGCTCCGTATCCTGCAGCAGTTCGGCCAATCCCACCTCCTTGAGCGCCAGGTTGGCCTCTTCAGTAGTGGTCAGGCCGCTCCACGCGCCGAGGCGGGTTTTGGGCGGTGCCACTCGTTCCCTGAAATAGGATTCGAAGGCGTAGTTGAGCACCGGCCAGCGGCTTGACGACAGGTGGGTGACATACGAAAGGAAGCAGGGCAACACCTTGTAGCGGGTTTCCAGGTTCGGATTTTGGTCGATCTGGCTCCAGCGCGGCGCCTGCAGTCCCAGCAGGTCCAGGGTCGCGAAGGTGCGGACGTAGTCGCTCTGCAGGGCCTCGGCCGACTCGACTTGGTTGGCCCGTTCCTGGCTGTAGCGAGCCCTGCGTTTCTGCCGCCGGAAGTCGCAGCCCTCGCACAGGGTGCCCATTTCGGGCAGGAACACCAACTCCGGCTGCACCGACTCCTGAGCGACCGTCCACAGGCGATGGTAGGCGAAAAACTGGATGGGCGCCTCGACCAGGGAGAACCGTGGGTGCGGGTATTCCATCCCCAGCGCCACCTCGTATTCGTTTCTCAGCTCCGCGATCAACCCGGGCAGGGCCCCGGTCACCGAGTCCAGGTAGGCGTCGAAGTAGTTGTGCCCCGGATGGATGGCAAGGGTGTAGGTGACCTCGTCCACCGTCAACTGCCGGACTTCGTACTGGCCCATGGTCAGCGACACCTGGGGCAGTGGGTGATCCGTGATAAAGCGGTGCACCCCCGCCAGCGAGTCGACCTGGACCGCGCCCTGAGAGAATGCCGTCCAACCCTCCGGCACCGCCACCGAGATCTGGTAGCGGGCGTAGTCCCGGTGACCGGGCCTGGGGAAAGCGGTTCCCAGGGGCAACCCGCCCCGCGGGTACCAGCCGGCCTCCGGCGTCAGGTGCAGGAAGTCGGTTGTGACGGCGGCGTAGATCTTGGGAATGGTGTGGAGAAAAAACCGGTAGGCACCCTCGTAGCGCTCGCGTTCCACATCCAGGTAGCAGAAGCGTTGATCAATGCTACCGGCGTAGGCGATCCGCAGCCGACAGGTGTCTCCATTTGCCAGGGCGGCCGGCGGCGCCACGTGCAGTATGTGCTCGTTGCGACGGAAGGCGAGCGCCACCCCTTCCGCTGCTATTTCTTCAACCTTCAGACCAGGGTTCAGGGTGAACACCAGGGTGTCCAGCGCCCCCTGGTTCCGGTTGGTCACCGCCAGGTCGACCGCCAGCGCCAGATGCTCTCCGGCGTGCTCCACCTCCAGGCGGCACTCCACGACGGTGGGAGCGGGCCGTTCCGCTGCCGCGGCGCTCACTTGGCGCAGCTTCTCCCGGTACTCGAGCGCGGCCCATTGAGATCGCATGTAGGTAGTCCCCGTCCACGCAGCCCCTCCCAGGCAGGCGACCGCGGCCAGCCCGGTGGCGACGTTGGCCAGCTTCGACTGGGGCAGGCGGCTGCTCAACAGGGGCGTCACTGCGATACAGGCCAGGCCGAAGAGCAGGTGGGTCGAACGGACCAGGAGGAGTTGCCGCTGGTTGCCCGCCCCCACGAAGTCCGACCACATCAGCGGGATGTGAAAAGCGAAAAAGTCGAAGAAATAGAAATAACGGTCGCCCAGCACCGTGAGGGAGAGGATGCCGAGCCCCACCAAAAGTACCAGCACCACGGCCTGGCTTCGCAGCAAGGTCACCAGCATCATCGCCAGACCGATGGTGAAGATCAGGGTGGGCAACGCTGCCGCCAGGACGGCCAGGGCGTAGGGCGGCCAGGTGAACGGCGCCGGGGCGTAGAACCGGTGCAGCACCCCCGCCACCACCAGCACGGCCAGTTCGAGCGCCGCAAACACCGTCACCACCCCGAGGATCTTGCCGGCCACGTAGTCCAGATTGGAGAAAGAGTGGACGAACAGGGTCTGCGCGGTGTCCTCGCGACGATCGCGCTTGACGAATTCCGTCGCCAGGAAAGCGGCCACCACGCCCAGGTAGAGGTTGAGGAGCTTGACGTTGCCCAGCGGGAACCCGCCGGGCAGCGACACTAAGAGGTGGGGCCTATTCACGGCCGGCGAGCTCATGCCCAGGTTGTAGAAGAACAGGAAGAATACGGCCAGGCCGAGAGAGAGGCGGAAGGTCCACGAGCGCCACAGCAGACGGGCCTCACACAGGGCGATGGTTCCTATGGCGCTCGGGTTGATCACGGCCGGCCTCAGCCCTCGAGCGTCCCTTCCAGGCTCATGTCCTGGCCGATCGACTGCATGTAGTGGATGTAGGCGTCCTCCAGGTTGGGGTCCAGCCTCTCGGCTCCCGTTCCTGGTGGGGCGTCGGCCACAAGGCGCACCTCGTAGCCCTCTGTGGCCGGCACCATCGATACCACCGGATAGCGTTCCTTGAGGCCGTCCACATCTGCGTAGGTGGCCGCCATCTTCCACACTTTGCCCCTGGCCCTGGCCACCAGATCCGTGGGCGCGCCGTTGAAAACGATCTCCCCCTCATGCAGCAACGCCAGATCTGTACAGGTGGATGAGATGTCGCCGACGATGTGGGTCGACAGAATGATCGCGATCTCCCCCCGAGCCAGGTCGGCCAGCAAATTGCGGAAGCGCAACCGCTCCTGCGGGTCCAACCCGACGGTGGGCTCGTCTACCACCATGATCGACGGATCGCCGATCAGGGTCTGGGCAATCCCGAGCCGTCGCTTCATGCCGCCCGACAGCTTGCTGGCCGACCGGTCTCTCACGTCGAACAAGCCGACCTGTTCCAGCAGCCGGTCCACCCTCTCCCGCCGCTCCCGCTTCCGCCGCAGACCAGCCAGCGCGGCGCCATAGTCCAAAAACTCCCAGGTCGCCAGCTTTGGAAAGCGGCTGAAGTCCTGGGAAAGGTAGCCGATCATCCGCCGGATCTGGGCCCGGTCCCGCCGCAGATCCAGGTCGTCGAACCGCACCTGGCCCGAAGTCGGCTTGAGCAAGGTCACCAGGATCTGCATCAGGGTGGTCTTGCCGGCGCCGTTGGGCCCCAGCAGACCGAACATGCCATTGCCGATCACCAGGTCCACCTCGCGCAGGGCATATTTTCCGTCTCGGTAGCGCTTGCTCAGCTGCTGGATTTCAATACGCAATCGGGATGTCTCCTAAGGAAGGAAGCCTTCTCTATGCCCTTAAACTTACCTTTGAAACGTGACCAATGTCAATAGCAAGAACCATGCTGCCTGGTGGAGCCCTGCCGCATAGTGGCCGTCAAGAGGCAGGTGTTTGGCGGTCGGATCCGGAGAGGGGTATCACCCTCACGTCTATCTCATCGACGACGATTTCGCCGGTCAACCCGGCTCTGGGCGTGGCCAGGTGGATACCCAGGAAGTTATCGCCGTCGATGGCGATGTCCGGTGTCAGATCGAAGATGAGGGTAGAGTACGGCGGCAGCGGTCTACCGATATTGACGGAGCGCCCGTCGGCGTGCCAGGTCCGCCGGATCGTTGCAGAGGGGATCGGGAATCCGTTCATCTCGATCTGTACTTGCTCGTCCGCTTGCAGTCCCTGGGCGCGGATCGCAATGTAGGCATGGCGGATGTTGACCGCCTTCTCACAGAGGCGCAGGCGGTACTCCTGACGCTGGCCGGGCCTGGACCGCGCCAGCACTATCTTGTCGTCCTTGATAGCGCCGGTGGCCGCCATGCCAGGGGCACCGTGGTAGTCTACTCCACCCAGCATCGAACGAAACAGATAGGTGCGTGCTGCAGCCGCAAGCTTGTCCGGCTCCTTGAGATCAGCCAGCATGGCCAGTTCGCCGGGAAAGTTGCCGATCAAATTGCCGGTGTAGTGCTCCTGGAAGTTGAAGATAGAGATGCCGTCCGCACCGGCACCATACATGTTGTTGGCGATGGCCCGGTAGTGCTCGCTCTTCATGGGATTGAGGTAAACCCGCGACTGGAAGGCGATGTGCTCTTCGGTTCCGCTCTTCTTGCCGGTGAACGACCAGGGGGTGGGGTCGCTGCGGGCGTCGGTGGCGCTGCAGAACGGCAGGATGCCCGGGAACAGGCGGCATTGCGCGTCCTGCGTCAACTCGAAAAACTCCTCCCACCGGGCGTTGGGGTTGGCGTACATGGCTTCGCTGGGGCTGACATAGCTGATGAGGTCATCCGCGATCCAGGTGGGGATATCGAGGCCGCAATCGTGGCACTCGTCGATGGTCTCCGGCACCCGCACACCCAGCAGTAGCTCCCTGCCGCGCTGCCGGCCGTAGTGGTCCAGCATCTTGCGGATGCGTCCGATAAGCTCGGTCATCAGGGGCTGGCGCTGGCGGGATATGGACCGGGGATGGGGAAAGTGATTGCAGCTGCGAAAGGTAATCTCGATGCCGTCGATGTCGAAGCGGCGCGCGATCTCCTCGATGGCTTCGAAGTGATAGTCCCGCACTTTTGCGAAGGAAAAGTCCAGGAGGTTACCCGGCTTTTTGAGCGGAGAGGGCGGCAAGTCCACGAGCTTGTACTGGGGATGGTCGTGAAACCATCGAGCCGCCTGCGACGGGGCGCCGTGGTCGTCGCCGAAGCGCGCACCAGCGATGAATTTCATCCCGCGCTGGTGCGCCCGTTCGCAAAAGATATCGATGGGATTGATGCCCTGGTCCAGCAGGGGAATCCAGCGCTGGTGCTGCGGACGCTGGTCGTATTCGTACCTGTCGGAGCGGAAATGCAGGACCCATCCCTGCCCGAAGACCTCCTGCCCCAACACGTCGGCCCCGCTGAGCGCGAAGTCGTCCACCAGACGATGGATCTGCTCAGGGGTCGCCGGGTCGGAGGTATAGGGTTCGCGGGCATAGCTGGAAAGGTCGGCCATGAACAGTAGCCGGATGTCACCCTGCGGGGCGCATGGGCGCGGCCCAGGAGGGGTGTTGGCGGAATCATGTCCATCCCTGTTTGTCATTGATCCTCCGGTTCCGGTGTTTGCGGTGCAGTGCGCCGCTGCATCCTAGAGCTCCAGGAGCATGTCGTGGTTGTGTGGTTCGACCAGAAGTCGGCCGGGGGCCAGTCTAGTGGAAGGCCACGGTCGGCATAGCGCTCGCCGCCTGTAGAAAGCAATACCCGGGCTTGAAGTTCGGCGCCCTCGGGAAGATACAGGGTGCGGGACACGAGCCCGGGGCCGGTGGTTATGGCTTCTCTGGCCAGGGGTTCCAACTCAGTCCTCCTGCGGCAGTCAACCAGACACTGGTCTTATTCGCTCAGTTCCATGAGCTCCAGCCAGTTGCCGTCCGGATCCTGGAGATAACAGGCGATCCGGCCCGGGGCAAGCTGGGCCGGCGGGTTCATGATCCAGGCCCCGCCTGCGGACATTTTCTCAAAGGCCGCCTCGATGTCTTCCACCTGGAGCGCCAGGTGCGCCGCTCCCACCACATTGCGCTCTGCGGTCGGGCACTCGGCAGGAGGCGGATGTAGGTACTGGATAAGCTCCAGGATATGGCCTCCGCCCAGGTCCAGTATGGCGCACTTGAGGTGCACATCCTGGTACCCGACGACCCGGTCAATCCCCGGACCGATGCGCTCGTACTCGCTGATGGGCTCGAGGCCGACGATATCGCGGTAGAAGGCCACGGCCTTGTCGCGATCCCGGACCACGAATCCGGTGTGGTGTATTTTCTGTAGCATTGTTTCTTCCTCGTACTGGGATGGAGCAGGTGAGGGTGAAAAGACGGCGCGGAGCTACGAAAATTGATCGATGCTGGCCAGGGCGCGGGTTATGCGCCGGCGCAGCGCGACCACCGCGTCGTCGTCCCATTTGTAGAACCCCTGGCCCGACTTGACCCCCAGGTCGCCACGCTCTACCATGTGGCGCACCAGGTCCGGGGTCTGGCTGTCCTTCTCCAGGTCGGGGAAGAGCTGGTCGCAGATGGCCGCGATGGTGTCCCACCCGGCGATATCGAAAACCTCCAGAGGACCTGCCACGGCCAGCCGTCTCCCGAAGCTGGTCTTGACCACCGCGTCCACGTCCTCCGGGGTTGCGATCCCCTGCGCTACGATGGACAGGGCCTCGCGCAGCAGGGCGAACTGCATCCGGTTGCCGATGAACCCCAGCGATTCCTTTTGGAGCACCACGGGCTTCTTGCCCAGCCTGGAGAATAACCCGGTGATAAGCTCGACGGTTTCATCGCTGGTCCGCGGCCCGCGCACCACCTCGATGAGGGGCAGCAAATAGGGCGGATTCCACCAGTTCGCCACCACCACCTTTTCCGGCCGCCTGGTCAACGGGGCCAGCTGGCTGGTCATGAAGGACGAGGTATTGCTGGTCAGGGTGGCGTGCTCTGGGGTACAGCGGTCCAGGTCGGCGAAAACCTCCTGCTTGAGGCCCAGGTCCTCGAACACCGCCTCCACCACAAAGTCCACCCCGGCAAAGGCGTCGGCGAGGGAGACGCTGGGGTGGATGCGGTCGGGTACCGGTCCTGCAATATGCGGCTCAACCAGCCCCTGTTCCACCAGCACCTCCAGGGTTTTGCGGACGTTGTCCATGGACGCCCGGAGCTTTTCGTCGGTGGTGTCGACCAGCGCGACGTCGTAGCCTGAGAGGGCGAATTGCAAGGCGATGCCGTGGCCCATGAGGCCGGCGCCGACGATCCCGATGTGCTGCACCTCTTCAGGATTCATGTGCACGCCATCCCGGCCGGGGTTTAGTTCCGGCCCGTGGTTCGAAGTTCGGCAAACCCGAATCGAGCCCAGATGAAAATCGACTCTAAGAAACTTTTTAAATTGTCCTTTCTCTCCACTCAGGTCAAGAAAAAACTCTTCAGGATTGAAAGGGAATCATCGGGCACCAGGAATTTTAAGACGGCTTCTATGACCACTCCCCCAGGTCATCCGCGGCCATTGTTCGCGCCGCTTTGAGCTCGTCCCAGGCCTCGGGCAACAACAACAGCTCTGCCAAACCGCTGGCGGAGGCCACCTCGAAACGGCCGATTTCCTCCTCTATCTCAGCGGCGATCAGGGCGCGGATCCGGGCAGACTCCAGCACCCTCTCCAGGTGCTCTCCGATTTGTTGCCGCACGGCCTGGAGCACCTGCGGCGCCAGGCAGCCATCGACAAAACACTCTTCCCGAAAACGACGCGCCACTTCGTCGTCCACTTCCAGCTCTTCCCGCCCCAGCCCCACGGCCAGGATCAACCGCCGCAACAGCGCCGCAAAGGTCCAGCCCTCGGGCTCGGTCTCCAGCAGCCGGCGCACCGGCTCTTTGGGCAGGGAGCGCAGGAATTTCATGCGACCCTCTGCTTCCTTGAAGGCAGCGTAATCCTGCTGCGGATCCACCTCGACCTCATTCCCCTCCGCATCTACACCAGTCCAGGTCTCCGGCGTGATCCGCGACCAAGCCATGGCCCGGGGCCGCCCCTGATCGAGAAAGGCGGCTTCCCTGCGCTGGTGCAGCCAGACGGATTGTTGCCGCATCTCCTCCAGCCGGCCAAACGCCTTTTCCCAGCCGCTCTTGCGCAGGGCTTCAAAATCCCCCCCGGCCAGAATCTCCACGGCCGCGTTTACGTCACCTGCGGCCTTTTCTTCCAGGCCTAGGTCCAGACAAACCATACACTGGCGGATGCCTTTCTCCAGCCCCTCCTTATCCAGGCGGATGCCCTCGCGCCGGCGCCGGGCAAACTCCATGCCCCGGATCCGCAGATAGGCCATCAGCGCGTCCAGGAAGCGGGTGGGCAGCTTCCCATAGTGCTGCCCCAAGGCGACGGCCCGTCCCAGCAAGCTGTCCATGTCGAGGCGGATCTGGTTCAGGTCGGGGCGCAGCAACTGGCTCATGCGCCACCTCCTGCCCGCTCCCAGGCAGCGCGTATCACCCTGGCCAGCAACTCCGGCGCGGCGCGGTGCAGCTCCTGGATCACCTCGGCCACCTCCGGGTCCTGGATCGGTGGCAGCATCAGGGCCTGGCCCGATTCGGAAAAAAGCTGGAAGGCGAAGACGGTGGCCTCGCCGACGGAAATGGTCGCATTCATATCAAAGGTATCCACCTTGTCCAGGAACGCGTCCTCCAGCACGCTTGGGTCCACCTTGTAAAGCAACTGCGCTGCTTTGTTGTTGTCTTTGAGCGCGGCCACGGCTTCCAGCCACTCCCACGATATTTTGCTGCGGTTGCCGTGGTAATAGACCGGGTCCAGGGTATCCTCTACTGCTCTTTCAAAGGCCTCGGGGGACATCTTCATCAGGGCTTCGGTGTTGAAGCGCAGGTACCGGGCATTCCGGGGCACCAGGATCTCGGCAAACACATCGGTGGGCAATTTGTCCACCACCTCGGGTTTGTATCCCGGCCTGCCCTTTTCGTCCATGCCGGTCAGCGACAGCATCTCCTCCGGGTTTTCGTCCATGGCCACCAGGACCGCCTGCTCTTCCACCGACTGCGCCTGGACCAGGGCGCGCGCATCCGCATAGCGCCCGTCCCGCACCATTTCTCGCAGTTCGGCGTTTTTGGCCAGCAACTCCCCCAGATCCCCCGACCATTCCCCCAGCACCACCTGCTCGCCCTGCACTTGCAATGCATTGCCTTTCTCCGCGTCTGACTTCTGGTTCATGAGTCCTCCTCGTGCAAAAAGTGGACCGGGGGAACCGCCCCGGGAAGGTGGGTAAGCGGCAGGCTATAAAATAGTAAAAGGGGGTGCGCGTTGTCAATAAAAAAATATCATAACATATTATTAAAACTATATTTATGAAATTTTTACTTGACATTTCGAAGGCTTTTTCGTAGATTTAATATACGCTGGTAAGAGGGCTGCAAAATCACCTGCAGGCCCTCTTTTCTTTAGGCCATTACTCGATAGAGGATTCTCGAAGGCAACGGCACGTTTTTCCCTGGAGCAACTTATGCGAATCGGAATTCTGTCCCTCATACACGAATCAAACACCTTTGCCGTGACGCCGACGACGATCGATATGTTTCGGCGCGACGATCTGCTGATCGGCGAAGAGTTGCGCAGTAAATACGAGAGAGGACACCATCAGATCAGTGGATTCTTCGCGGGGCTGACAGAGGCTGGCATGGAGGCCGTCCCGCTTTTCCACGCCTCCACGCCGCCGTCCGGGACGATTGTGAAGGAGACTTGTGATGAGTTGATCCGGCTGATGTTCGAGGCGCTGGATCAGGCCGGACCGCTCGACGGTTTTCTGGTATCGCCGCATGGAGCAAATGCGGGAGAGGGAAGCGATTATCGGGATCTGGATGGGTTCTGGCTGGCGAAACTGAGAGCGCACGTCGGGCGGGAACGACCCATCATCTGCGTCATCGATCCACACGCGAATCTGTCGCAGCGCATGGTCGAGGCGTGCGACGCGACCATCGCGTATCGATCCAACCCGCATCTGGATCAGAAGGAACGCGGACTGGAAGCGGTCGATCTGCTGGTGCGAGCCCTGCGCGGAGAGGTGAAGCCGGTCCAGCGGGCCTCCTTTCCGCCATTGGGGATCAACATCGAACGACAGGGGACGACGCTGTGGCCCTGTCTGCCGCTTTGCGAACTGGCGAACAGCCAGCTGGAGAAACCGGGTGTGTTGTCCAACAGCGTCGTGCTCGGATTTCCCTACGCCGACGTCGAGGAAATGGGGTCGTCGGCGATCGCGGTGACCGACGGCGACCCCGAGCTGGCGCAGCGGCTGGCCGACGAAATAACCGCCTACATGATCGCGCATCGAGATGAATTCATCGGAGAATACATTGCGGTCGAACAGGCGGTCGAACAGGCGGTCGGCCTGGAGGGGCCTGTCTGTCTGCTGGATATGGGGGACAACGTCGGTGGAGGATCGGCGGCCGACAGCACCCTGATCGCCCACGAGATCCATCGGCGCGGCGATGCGACCGGGTTCGTATGTCTTTTCGATCCCGAGGCGCAGAAACAGGCCCGTGCGTCGGGCATTGGGACGCGCTTGACGCTGAGGATGGGTGGGAAGACGGACGATCGCCACGGTGAGCCCCTGACGGCTGAAGTGACGGTCGCGAGCCTGCACGAAGGCCGTTTTGAGGAATCCGAGGTGCGGCACGGCGGTTTGACCCAATTCGACATGGGCCCGACGAGTGTGGTGACGACGGATACCGGTTTGACCATCAGCCTGACCGATCGGCGCGTGGTTCCGGTCAGCCTTGGCGTGGTGACGAGCCTCGGCCTGGACCCGGCCGTTTTTCAAATTCTGATCGCCAAAGGGGTGCACGCTCCGGTGGCGGCGTACGAACCGGTGTGCACGCGGCTGATACGGGTCAACACGGCGGGTGCGACGGCGGCGGACATGCGCACCTTCGCCCATCAGTACCGGCGCAGACCGATGTATCCGTTCGAAGAAATCGCCTAACCACCCGGGCCCTGCGGATCCTGAGCTCGACTTTATCCATTTATGTAGCGTACGAGACGGTGTGTATCAAGCGGTTGAGTAGGCTTCGAGGGATTTTTATCAGGTCGTGTTGGTTGGGCAGGTTGGAAAAAGCCTGCCAGAGCCGTTGTCGGACCCAGGCCACGGCATCGGAAAAGGTGGGTTTTCGTTTGCCATACCAGGCCGTGGCATGGCAGGGGGAGGCGCTTTTGGGGGCCAGCCGATTGGCGATGAGGGCGACCAGACTAAACAAGGCCAAGATGACCGGCGTGGTCCGGGCAATGGCCCGCTCATTCCATTGGCGTTGGGTTTCCATGCCCAGATGGGCGCGGGCTTCCTCAAAGGTAGTTTCTACCGACCAGCGTTGGAGAAAATAGGTCAGCATTTGCCGAGGGGACAGACGCACATCGGTCGAGAGCAAGGCTTGGGGCGCGAAGCGGCCGGCCGGGTCTCGGATCAGCAGCCAGCGGAGGGGCACGGCGGGCAAGCCAGTGTGATACCACAGCGCCGTTTGGCTGTAGGTTTCCACTGTATAGGGGCCGGCGGCATACCACCGGTCCAGGGTGAGGGGGTGCCAAGGGGTAGTCGGATCGTCCAGGTGCTGCTGGAGGGTGGGCTGCCGGGCGCCTTTGCCGCGGGGGCGTCCCCGCGTGTGCGGCGTGCGGGTTGGTGGTGGGTCATACAGGGCCGCATCCAACCGCAAGCGGGTAATCAGCCCCACGTGGGGCCGAACCGCGTCGAGAAAGGCCAAGGCGGAGAAGGTGCTATCGGCGACCACGACCAGCCGGCGGGTGGGCAGCCAGCGCGCTACCAGCTTGAGCATAGTCTGCCCCCGTTGCAACAGGGTGAGGGGGGTGCGCTGGCGCTGAGTATAGTAGCGGGCCGACGGACACAGCACACTCATAAAGGGTAAGGCCCAACTTCGATCCGCCCAAGGGATAGGCGCTACCAGCATCAACGACAGCCAGCGCAAGCCGCTAGCCTTGACCAGGTGGGGCCCACTCGAGCGGACGGGATCCCGGTAGATGCCTCGGGCCCCAATCTGGGCGCCCCGGCGCCGCTCGATGGTCTCATCCAGGCCCAGGACCAGGGGCCCGTGGGGGGCAAAGGCGGCCACCAACGCCTGGAGGAGTAGCTTACTGCCGGCCAGGGGCGACCACACACAGCGGTTGAGGATCCGGTGGTAGGTTTGAAAGGTAGGCTGTTGGCTCAAGCCCAACACCTCCAACACGGCGCTGACCGTGCGTTTACCCGGGGCTAACAGCGCCCCGACCAACAGCGTCTGAGCCTGCGGCCAAACGCGGCTCGAAAAAAGGGGGGCAAAGGGCGACAAAATCGTTATTATATCCTTCGGCAGGGGGCTCATCGGTTTCTCCTGGGCTGTCGATGCTTGGATACCATCAACAGTACGGAGGATACCGGCCTCCTGCCATGCGCGTTTGGATAAAATCGAGCTGAGAAGCCGTCTGGAAATCTCCGCTGAGCCCCAAACGTGGCTGCCAGCGCCGTGGGGCACCGCTCCACCTGCTGCCGCGGGCACTCGCAGCCCACCACTCTGCCTCATTCACCTGAAAGCAGTAAAGGAGCTGGTCATGAATGTTCCACCGGTGGACGGTACTCGAGTAGCCGCCACTGATCTGCGCACGCTGGTAGGCGATATCTTCAAAGAGGTGCCCATTCCCGAGGAACACGCCCTGCTGATCGCCGAGTTGCTGGTCGACACGGATTTGCGCGGTGTCGTCAGTCACGGGGTCCTGCAGGTCAACCGCTACGTGCGTTCCTACCAGGAGGGCAAGACCAATACCCACCCCCAGATCCGGGTTTTGCGGGAAGGGCCGGTAACCGCGGCCCTCAGTGGAGATGGAGGCCTGGGCATGCCCGTCGGGACCCGGTGCATGCAAATGGCCATCGAAAAGGCCCGGGAACTGGGGGTGGGGGTGGCGACCAGTACCTACAACGGCCACATCGGCAGCGCGGGCAAGTACGTGCGTATGGCCCTGCGCGAGAACTTGATCGGAATCTGCTTTTCAGGTCGCAGTGCAGCGCCGAGCTACGATCCCAACAGCACCGTCCGGGGATCAATCCAGGGCAGCCCCCCCCTGGCCTTTGGCATGCCCTCCGGGCCTGACTACCCGCCCTTTCTACTGGACTTCTCCAGCGGCTTGTCGATCAGTGAGGAGCACTTTGCAGAGATGCCGGAGATCTTCTTCAAGGCCATTGGCATCTCCCACGTGGGCAATATCATGAGCGGCACCCTGGGCGGGCAGATGCTGCCGGAGTTTGAGCGCGACAAAATCCACTACAGCAACGCCGATCAGTCCGGGTTTTACCTGGCCCTGAACATCGAATGCTTTGTGCCCCTCCAGTCCTTCTTGGGCGATATGGACCAGTTGATGGAAAAGACCAGCCGGATGAAGCCCTTCCCCGGGTATGCTGAGGCCGATCTTCCCGGGGGTCCCGAGTGGAGGAGAGAAAGGGAATTCCTGGACAACGGCATTCCGCTCATGGACCAGGCCGTGGAGTCGCTGGAGGTGCTGGCCGTGGAGTTCGGGCTCGAGGTGCCGTGGTAACTACACCCCCACCCAGGCGGCCAGGGCCGTGGCCCACTCGATACTT
Organism: Candidatus Latescibacterota bacterium; assembly: GCA_965219385.1. GTDB lineage: Bacteria > Latescibacterota > UBA2968 > UBA8231 > UBA8231 > CBDCNM01. The sequence goes on from CBDCNM010000002.1 coordinate 2,865,971, forward strand.
TGCCTGGAATAATCAGGCGGGAAGGGAACCAGTCGTAGGTGACCAGCTCGACAAAGCCGGTATAGCCGACTTCTTTGAGGGCGCCAAACACGGCTTCCCAGTCCACGATATCCCCAGAGGCACAATCCCTGCACGGCCAACCGCCGATTCCGTGAAGTACTGAATATGTCTGGCGAGGATCTTGATTTTGTCGTACAATTCTCCACCTATTATTCTGGAATGCCATGCTCGAAAGCATAACCGACATGATAATCGGAGCGGGCGGTACGGTGGGGTACCTGTACGCGTGGAACCGGATCCTGGCGGCCAATAGGGTGGACGAAGAGGCCGGTCCCGAGGATGCCAGGCGAGCCCGGTGGAGGACGAGGTACTGGCAGGTGTTCTTTTTTGTTTTGCTCACTCCGTATGTACTGCTGTTGTACTATTTGATGGGACAGGTGCCTTGAGGTGAGTTTTTGTAAACGAGGATAAAGAGATGGCACCATCCCTTCCCGACGTATTGCCGCTGCGTCCTTATTTCAGGGAAGTGGTCTGGGGCGGCCGGCGCTTGCAGGAGTTCTACGGCAAGGACCTGCCGGAAGGCAAGTCCATCGGCGAGTCCTTTGAGGTATCCGCCTGCAAAGACCAGGAAAGCGTGGTGGCCGCCGGACCTCTGGTGGGTCGGAATCTACAGAGCCTGGTCGAAGAATACCAGGGGGAACTGGTAGGCCAGAGGGTTTGGGAACACCACGGCGGGCTGTTTCCACTGTTGATCAAGCTGATCGACGCCCGGGACGATCTTTCTATTCAAGTACACCCGGACGATGCCTATGCCCGCGAGAAGAGGCCGGGAGCACAGGGCAAGATGGAGGCGTGGTACGTGCTGCACTCGGAGAGGGGTCGGATAGTGTACGGCCTGGGAGAGGGGGTGAGCGCCGCCGATCTGGCGGCGGCTGTGGACGCCGGGCGGGTGGAGGACGTGGTCCGGTCCTTTGAGGTCAAAAGGGGGGATGTGGTATTCTCGCCTCCGGGCACGGTGCACGCTCTGGGTCGGGGGGTGATGGCATACGAGGTACAGCAGTCCAGCGATCTGGTCTTTCGCCTCTACGACTACAACCGTCCAGGGTTGGACGGAAAGCCGCGGGAGTTGCACATCGAAGCGGCTCTGGAGGTCATTCGTTTCGATGAAAGGATGCCGGAGCCGGCCTCCTGGCGGCACTGCCCGGGCGCCCGGGAGGGAGGGGCCACCCTGGTGGAGTCCGACCACTTCCGGCTGGATCTGCATTGCCCATCCGCCCCCCAGAGCAGGCACCAGACAGGCGAGTCCTTCCTGGCGCTCACCGCGATTCAGGGAGAGGCGATCATCAGGGGACGCCGGGAGCCCCATCGCTTGAGACCCGGCGCCACGGTCCTGATTCCGGCCCACCGGGAATTTTCAATCCAGCCCACCGGCGAGGCTGAGCTCGAGTACCTGATCGCGTCTCCATCTTTTCAGCAGGAGTAAAACATGCAATTCGTCATCCGGGCAGGCGGTATCGGCACCCGTCTATGGCCCTATAGTCGCACGGGCCGTCCCAAGCAGTTCCACGCCATGGTGGGCCGGCGCACCATGATTCAAGATGCGGTGGAACGGCTTGGTGCGATTGCGGCTCCAGAGGATATCTACGTTTCTATCGGTTCCGCCATGGTCAATCTGGTCCTGGAGCAGCTTCCGGCTCTGCCCGAGGCACACCTCATTGTCGAACCGGCCCTGCGCAATACCGGTCCGGCCGTGGGCCTGGAGTGCGCCCTCCTCGAAGCCCGCTATCCCGGCTGCACCATCGCCAGCCTCGGTTCGGACCACTACATCGGCAAACCCGAGGAATTCTGCCGCTTGCTGAGAGTGGCCGAGACCGCCCTGGAGGAACATCCCGACTACCTTTTCACCCTGGGCGTCAAGCCTACGCGGGTGGAGACCGGATATGGATACATCCGCCAGGGCGGGATACTGTGGAGGGTCGCGGATGAACCGGTTTATGCGGTGGAGCAGCTCGCGGAAAAACCGGACGAGGAGCGCGCCCGGGCGTATACCGAGAGCGGCGACTACCTGTGGAACAGCAATGTATTCGTGTGGAAGGCGGCCGCCGTGCTGGATCTCTTCGCTCGCTTTGAACCCGAGATGCACGAAAGGCTGATGCGCGTCAAGGCGGCGGTGAGCACCTCCGAGGAAGAAGAGGTCATCGCCCGCGAATACCCCGAGTTGAAGGCCGTTGCCATAGACAATGCCATCATCGAGCGGGCCGGGCAGGTGGCTACCCTGGAGGCGGATATCGACTGGGGGGATATCGGCAGTTGGGCGGCCCTGACCGATGTGCTGCCCGCGGACACCGAGGGCAATCTCTTGCCCGGCGAGGTGCTGGCCCTGGATGCTCGCGGGGTCACGGCCTACGGTCCGGAGGAGAAGCTGATCGTCCTGATCGGGGTGGAGGATCTGGTGGTGGTAGACACGCCGGATGCGCTGCTGGTGTGCCGCAAGGATCAGGCGCAACGGGTCAAGGAGGTGCTGGAGCGGTTGCAGGGGGAAGAGAAATACCGAGGGTACACGTAGAGCCTTCTTAATACTACATTTGTCAATTGGCGGATAACGTGCTCATTGGTCCACTATTTTTGCCCATTTTGGGCGCAATCTTTCGGCCAATACCGATCAGGATTTGTGCTGTAAGATCCGAAGAAACAGCGCATTACTCCAAACGGATCGCTTTCAAGCCTTTCGGTAATCTGCTGAAAAATAGGGACTTATGGAACCAGCACTCCTAATCGACAAAGTAATATTAAGGATAATGCCATGAAACCGTTGAGCCGTCGCCAGATCGCCGAGTGGGAGTGAGAGGAGCTACCCATGCCAACACCTATGGAGGAATTTTTCTTTGACCTGAGGGGGTACGCGATCCTCCCGGGAGCACTTGCTGCCGATCACGTGCACGCCATCAACGCATGGGTCGACGCCTTGCCGCCGTTGCAGGCGGGCGACTGGCTCGGGAATATCGAGGTCCACACCTACGGCGGAATTGACGGGATGAACCTCCAGAACATCATCGAGGGCGGCGAAATCTTCGAACGTCTGATCGACCATCCTGCCTGGATCGGCCTGGTGCGCCACTACCTGGGTATAAACGAGCCGTTTATCAACGAGGATTTTCTCAACCTGCGCGGCAAGGGCGGGTACATCGGCATCCACTCCGGCGGCTGGAAGAGCGACGGGCGGGTCAGGAGCGGGGTGCAGAACGGGAATTGGTGTGTCCAGTACATGTCGTTGATCGTGGCCCTGAACGATATCGGTCCGGGGGACGGTGCGACCGTGGCCATTCCCGCGAGCCACAAATCGTCCTTTCAGCACCCCCAGCAGGTGGAAGGGGTCGGGATCACCAAAAGGCCGGGCCAGGAGGTGGAAGGCACGGTGGAGCTTTATTTGCGGGCGGGCGATGCGGTGTTGTTCAACGACATGCTGATTCACGGCTCGGCGGATCGAACCAATCCCGGGTATCGCCGCACCCTGGTATTCCGCTACCTTCCCAGTCTGTACGCCCATCGCTGGCGCACGGTGCCGTCCGACGAGTTGCTGGCGCGCCTTACCCCCGAGCGCAGAAAAATCGTACAACCAGTCGAGCCGCACCGACGGCCCGTGGCGAAAATCTAAGACGGCTTCTTAAAATTCCTGGTGCGCCCCGTTGCTCACTTCTGTCTCTTCTCCCGGATCATGGCGCAAATCCGGTGCAGGCCCTCGCGGATGTTTTCCGCGGGTGAGGCTATGGAGATGCGGATGTGGTCGCTGCACATCTTGCCGAAGGTATTGCCCGGCGCCACGGCGACCTTTTTCTCCTCGAGCAGCTGGAGGGCAAAATCGCGTGAGTCCATGGCGGTGACGGAGATGTCTACCAGCAGGTAGAAGGCCCCGCCCGGCGAGTAGCGGTACAGGTCGTATTCGCGCAGCACCTCCAGGGCCACGTCGCGTCGGGTTTTGTATTCATCCCGCATGTCCCGAACCGCGTTCTGGGGACCCTCCAGAGCATCGGCCGCGGCCAACTGGGCAAAGCCGACCCCGCACGAGACAAAAGGTTCCTGCAGCTTGGTGGCCAGGTCCACGTAGGCGGCGCTGGCCCGGGTAAGGCCGACGCGGAACCCGGTCATGGCGTAGGCCTTGGACATGCCGCTGACGATCAAGGCGCGTTCGTCGGTGTCGCCGGCCAGGGCGCTGACGTGGTCCTGGTCGAAGACGATTTCTCCGTAAATCTCGTCCGAGAGCACGTAGAGATCGTATCTTCTGGCAAAGTCCATCAGGTTGTGCATCACGTCCGCGTCGTAGACCTGGCCGGTGGGATTGGAGGGGGTGCAGATCAACAGCAGCTTGGTCCTGGGGGTGACCAGGCTGTCCAGGTTGTCCAGGTCGGGCAGGAACTGGTTTTCCGGGCGCAGGTCGTAAAAGACCGGGGTGGCGTGCAGCAGGGAGGTGGCCATGTGGTAGTTGGGCCAGCCCGGATCCGGCAGCAGGACTTCGTCGCCCGGCTCCAGCAGGGCCATGAGACAGGTGGCCACGCTCATGACCGCTCCGGGGGTGACGAGGATGTTTTCGGCGCGGGTTTCCACTCCGGTCCGGCGTTCAAAGTAGCGGGCCGCCGCGGCCCGCAATTCCTTGACGCCGGCATTGGCCACGTACTTGGTATGGCCCTGGCGCACGTAGCGACAAGTGGCCTCGACGATGGGGGCCGGAGTGGGGAAGTCGGGTTGGCCGACCTCCAGGTGGATCACCCCTTCGAGCTCGGCCGACAGAGCCATGATTTCGCGGATGCCGGAACGGGGAATCTGCATGGGTACGCGGGCAAAAGGTTTCATCGGCCCTCTCAGCGCAGGTGGATGCCCGGTCCGGTGGAACCGATCATCTGCACGGTGTTGTAGATCGAAGCCGGGGTGCTGGCTCCGGTGACGCCGGTGATGCCTTCAATGCGTTCGACCTCGAGCTCGAGGCCCGGTCCGGTGGCGTGGACCGCCACGCTGGCCTTGTCCCACTCGGGATTGACGATCAGGAGGGAATGGGTCCGATCGAAGCCGATGCCGGCATAGGCGATGGCCGCGTGGGTATTGACGTTGCGGGGAAATATCGGACAGATGCCGCGGGTCGGACCGTCGTAGAGCACCTTTTCTCCGGTGATGCTGTCCGGATCAATGCCGGCGCGCTCGCAGTCCACGTTCTTGGGGGGTTTCTTCATGACCACGTGGACCTCTTCCCAGACATCGCGGTTTTCCAGCAGCGCGTCCATGCCCACGACGCCGCCGTGGGGCACAAAGACGCGGGTGCCGTGCTGGTGGGTAACCTCCTTGAGCTTTTCCTCCATCCCCTCGTCGGCCAGGGCCGTCACCGAAATGAACATGTAGTTGGTTTTTTCCAGAATGGTGGTCCCCCACTGGCGGGTTACGTCCGGGTGGGCCATTTCGACCATCAGGTCGGGGCTTTTTTCCTCGAACCAGGCCAGATCCGCCAGGACCAATTCAGGGGGCAGACCAGCGAGACGCTCGGCTATCTGGTCGTGGACGAAGACGACTTCCATGCCGTTGTCCGGGTCCTTGTCGATCATCTGATGGACGGCACCGCCGATCTGGCCGTAGCCGATCAGGCCGATGCGGGTGGTTTCCTGTGCCATGGTGATACTCCTCGGATAGGGTGAATTTCGGAGAGGGAAATATAGGAAAAAACTCGCCGGATCCCAAGGCCCGGTAGTGCGGGGATTTATGGAACCAGCACTGTTAATCGAAGTAACCTAGGCCAACAAAGCGGAACGGCTGTTGGTCTTGGAGCGTCCGCAGATCCTGCTCCATGACAATCGGTACTTCACGAAATACCCGTATTTGGCCCTCAAGGCCGTGCGGGGATGTTGCCAGAGGCACAATCCCCGCACGGCCAACCGCCGATTCCGTGAAGTACTGACAATCTCAGTGAGCAAGATATCCGCGAACATGTCAAACGACGCAAAGCGCGGTGAACAGGGACGACGAGCGCGGGCGGGCTTTGACCGCCGGTAAAATCAGTCGGCTTTTTTTGTTTGGTCCCGGTTCCCAGGGCTGGATACTTTGCACACCCAGATGCTGATTTCGTAGAGCACCAGAAGAGGCAGGGCCATCATGATCTGGGAGATGGGGTCAGGTGGGGTGAAGACAGCGGCCAGGACAAAGACGGCGACCAGGGCATAGCGCCGGACGCGGCGCAGGTAATCTGCGGTCAGCACGCCGATGCGGGAGAGGAAGAAGGTCAGCACCGGCATCTCGAAGACCAGGCCAAACCCCAGGATGAGCCGGAGCACAAAGCTGACGTACTCACCCAGGGCCCAGCGCGCGGCGGTGTTCGGCGGCTCGAGAGCCAGAAAAAAGTGCAGACCCAAAGGCAAGACGATCGAATAGGCGACCAGGGCGCCCACCGCAAAACACAGCACACTCAGACCCACAATCGGTAACATCAGGCGCTTCTCCCGGGACAGCAGGCCCGGGGCCACAAACTGCCAGAGCTGATAGAAGATCACGGGCAGGGCCAGGACCAGACCGCCCAGCAGAGCGATCTGCAAGGGGACGAAGAAGGTCGTCATCACCTTGAGCGCCTGGAGCTGGCGCCCCTCGGGCAGAGATTCAGTCTGGATCGGAGCGCTCTTTTCGACCTCTCCGATCAAGGCCCCGACCGACCTCTGGATAGCCCCCAAAACCCCCGAAGAGTGGGTGGTATCCAGACGCCGGACCGCGTCTTCATAGGGGACGGTCAGTAGCTTCACCAGCTCGTCGGAGTAAATATAGCAGATCGCGGCGCCGACGAGGACGGCGGCCAGGGATTTGAGGAGGCGCCAGCGCAATTCTTCGAGGTGGTCGAGAAAAGACATGCGGGTCCCCTCTTCTTCCAGGGCCTCTTCCGGGGATGAGGAGGTTTGCTCTTCCCGGCGCGGTTCCGGCGGCAGGATCTGGGGATCTGCGGGTGGGTTCTGTGAGGATTCGTCTGTCATGGGCTCAACTTTTTGGTTCGGGCGCCCCAAAGAGCAACCCCGGTCAGACACAGGGCGGCCAGCAGGGCGACCCGGGCGAAGATATCGCCGTGGCGGGTGTAGAAGGTGCGGTCCGGCCCGACCGGCAACTCGTGGACGCGCACCGCCGGCTCGAAGATATCCGTGGCCTGAAAGGTGCGTCCAAAGGGATCTATGAATACGGAAATTCCGCTGGTGGCGCAACGGGCTATGGAGATGCGGTTTTCGACCGCGCGCAGGATGGCCAGCTGGGCATGCTGATACGGACCGGCGGTCTCGCCGAACCAGGAATCGTTGGTGATATTGACCAGTAATTGCGCTCCGGTTTCGACGCTGTGCCGCACCAGATCCGGAAAGACGGATTCAAAGCATATCAGCGCGGCAAAATCCGCCTGTGGATGCGCGAAGAGGGTGTGCTCCGTGCCCGGGGCGAATTCGGCTGGTCCCAGATCGCCGGTGAGGGCCTTCCAGTCGATGTCGCGCAACAGCGGGATGCTGTCTCGGTAAGGGGTGCGTTCGCCAAAGGGAACCAGATGCATTTTGGCATAGGATTGCGGTTCCGGGTGATGGGGCCTGAAGAAGAAGGCGGAATTGTAGGGTTCGCCCCGGGCCTGGTCGTAGTCCGAAGCGCCGGTGAGGAGGGGGACCTGCAGGTCTTCCACCAGTTGCTCGACTCGACTCCTGCAGGCAGGGCGCAAGCGCAAGTAACAGGGTAGGGCGGTCTCGGGCCAGACCAGGAGGGCCGGTTCCTGGTCCACGGCCCGGCGCGAAAGCTCTTCGAGGGTGGTGAAGCTGCGTTCAAGCCCCCTGGCCCCCCACTTTTCTCGCAGGCTCAGGTTGGGCTGAACCACGGCTACGCGAATGCTTGCGCCGCTGTCCGCCGTGGCTGGAATGGTCGCGCGGCCGTAGAGATAAGGAACCAGCAGTCCCAGGCCCAGCAAGCCCAAGGCGGCCAGCCGCTGCCGCTGCTCAGAGGCCGTCAGCACCCATAGAGCCAGTACATTCAGCAACACAATCCAGCACGAAATGCCGTACACGCCGGTAAATGCCGCGTATTGAATCAGCGCCGGGAAAGCGGCCTGGCTATGTCCCAGCAGCAGCCATGGGAAACCCAGTTCGCCCAGGGACAGCAGGTATTCCTGGGCGGTCCACAGGATGGGTGCGGCCCCCACGGCCCCCTGCCCCCACTGGCCTTGAAGCAGGTTCTGGACTCCGGCGAAGACGCCGATAAAAAGGCCCAGATAGGCCGCCATCAGAAAAGCGCCGCCTACCACGGCCGGCCCGCCACCCTGAGTGTGCGCCACCCAGTATAAACTCGATAGGTTGAAAACAAAGCCCGCGAGCCAGCCGCGGTGGAACCCCTCCTTGAAGGAGCCTCCCGGCAAGGCCAGCAACAAAGGGATCAGCGCCACGCAGGTCCAGCCGCCGTGGAAGAGAAAGGCCAGTGGATGGTGGGGGTGGCAGGGAAAGGCAAGCGCCAGCAGGGCGCCCGAAATAAGGGGGAGAGTCCAGTGATACAGTCTGGTCTGAACCGAAGACAGAGGGGGCATGACGCGGGGGAATATAGTCCAGGCCGGGGGGCCGGGCAAGAAGGGGTGGTACGGAATATGCTGTCAATGGGGCGATGCTGCGGCGTAAGACAGCTTCTAAGGGAGAGATTATACAGGAGTGCGTCTGTGCTGTTCGGCACGAAAAGGTGACAGGTATGTTTCGCTTACTACACACTCGGAGGTTATGTCGTTGTGCATAGGCACTTAAAATTGAAAGGAGACGGCCGCCCGCGAATCGCCGGACCTATTTTGCGTGAACAAATCTCCCCCATGGAGGGGATCGCTCCAATAGACTTGCCGCGTGAGCGCCTGGCACGCCATGGAGTCGAGGCCTTGAAGGATTTCGAGTTGCTGGCTATCGTGCTGGGGACCGGGTACCGGGGTCGCAATGTCCTGGAGGTTGCACAGGCTATTCTCAAGGACCACCCCAAAGAGGAGTTGATGGAGATGGGCCTGGAACGCTTGAGCCACCTCAAGGGCCTGGGGAAGGCCAAGGCCAGCGTACTGGTGGCGGCCTTCGAACTGACCCGGCGTGGCCTGCAGCAGGGAATGGGTGTTTTGCCGACCATCTCCACTCCGGCAGAGGCCGTGGCCTTGCTGACCGAGATCAAGGACCAGCGCAAGGAGTACTTTCTCTGTCTGTATCTGAATGCGCGCAATCAGGTGATCCACAAAGAGGTGATTTCGATCGGCAGCCTGTCGGCGTCGATCGTGCATCCGCGCGAGGTCTTTCAGGTAGCTGTACATCATTCTGCCGCCGGTATCATTCTGGCGCACAACCACCCTTCGGGGGATGTATCGCCGAGCAAGGACGATATTGAATTGAGCGGCCGTCTGGTAAAGGCCGGAGAGATAATGGGCATTGAGGTGCTGGACCACATCATCATCAGCACAGTGGAATTCCTGAGTTTGAAGGAACGGGGTCTGATGTAAAAGTAAAGGGGGGCGGCGGATTTTACAGATTGATAAAATTGTATGTTGAGCTTGATTATTGTCTGAGAAGAAGTATATTTGAGGGGTAAGTGATGCTCGCTCTTCCAATTTGTTGGTCGTGGTCGACCATGGCCAATGGTTAGATGTGTGGGGGACGTTTATGGAACTTGATAATGAAAATCTTAAAAATGAAGATTTGATTCCGGTTCGGATCCTCGGCATCTATCCTTATGGAGACCCAAACGATCCCAGACAGCTCCTCGAGGGTTTTCTGGTGTTTCTGAAGGGGCGGGAGGACAAGGTCGTACCCATTTCTATCGGACGTTTTGAGGGGCAGGCCCTGGCCCTGGCCCTGCGCAAGGTGCCTTCGTCCAGACCTTTGCCTTACGATCTGCTCAAGGACTTGCTGGAAAAGATGAACGGCGAAGTAAAGCAGCTTGTGATTCACACCTTGAAGAAGAGGGTCTTCCACGCCTATTTACTCATACAGGCTCAGGAGCGGGAGTTGATGCTGGATTGTCGTCCCAGCGATGGCATGATCCTGGCGACCCTGACGGGGGTGTCCATCTACATAAGTCCACAAATCGTGGAAGAAGCTGGTCGGGAGCTGAACGGGCTGCTCGAAAATTCCGATTTATCCGAAGAGTCCCTGCTGCTCGAAAGCGATGATGACCCGCTGGCCGGGTTGCGAGAAGCCGAGCCCCAGGAAGAGGAGGAGATGAGCGAACTGGACAAGCTCAAGGCCCAGCTCAACCAGCTCGTCGCCGAAGAAGCCTACGAAGAGGCGGCCAAGGTCAGGGATTTGATCAGCCGGATGGTGAGGCAAAGTACTTAGAAGCCGTTTTAAAACCCCTGTGGTTATGCGAGTCGTTTGAGCAACAGATGGGTCATCGCAATGTAAATGAGGGCTTCGCTATTCCGTGTCAAGACTTCATAATCCTTCGAGAGACGGCGAAAATTCAACAACCAAGCAAAGGTGCGTTCAACCACCCATCGCCATTTCATCACCTGAAATCCCGGGCCTTCTCGTTCGACCACTTCCAAGTCAATTTTGTGGGTTCGCTTCAAACGGGCAACCCACTCTTTCAAGGTCTCACCCGAGTAGCCGCCGTCGCCCCACAGCTTGCCAAGCCGCGTCCAGCCAGCGGCCCAATAGCGTTTGAGTAACTCCATCAGCCCGTCCCGATCCGCCAAGTCGCCTGCCGATACAAACGCAGAGAGGATCAACCCCAGCGTATCGACAAGGAGATGGCGCTTGCGGCCATTGACCTTCTTGCCAGCATCGTACCCTTTTACTTTACCTTGTGTTGCGGTCTTGATGCTTTGAGCGTCTATACTGCCTGCTGAAGCGGCGGGCTTGCGACCTTGACGACGTCGCTCCCTTCTTGAGAGGGCCTGATGGATCTGCTGGAAGAGGCCTTCTTCGCTCCAGGTGTTGAAATACCTCTACACGGTTTGCCAGCATCCATACTCTTTGGGCCGCATCCGCCATGGGCATCCCGTCTTGGTCAGATACACAATGCCGTTGAACACTTGGCGCAGATTGACGGGTGGGCGACCCGGACCGCCCGGATGCCATTTGCGTTTGGGCCGCAGCGTCAGGAGAAGTTGCCATTGCGCTTCGATCAAATCTGTCGGATATTGCCTTTGCGTATTCATCCTTATCCTTTCGTTTCAGGTGGTTTTGGACAACCTGAATTTGGATAGATGAATACGCACTTTCCACTTTTTTCTCTACTCCTCTACCTTTTTAAAACAGCTTCTTAGGCCGTTTTTGGTCGCAACGCGATGAGCCCCTTCGAAGTAACTCGAAGGGGCTCATTTTTTATGGGCTGGAGCTAAGTACACGACAGTAAGCTAAGTGGTGGTACGGCCCTGATTTAGGTTTATTTGTAATCGGTCCAACTACCAATAAAGTGGCTAAACCCAGGAGCCGCACCATGCTTATTCATACGCTCAAAAAAGCACTTACGCAAGGGCGCGTCCCCCTTACGCGCCACCGTATCGAACTCGTCAGTCGGTTCGTGTGTGCGCTGATGCAAGTGCGTTCGGTCAATATGAAAAAACTCGCGTGTAGTCTGTCGGGGCTGGCTAACGTTGAAAGTCAGTATCGTCGCCTTCAGCGTTTTTTTAGCAGCGCGGTCTCCCCGGCGGTGTTTACCGAGTTGATCGTCTCCAAGTTGGTTGGCCCCGGCCAGCCCCAGGTGTTAGTCATGGATCGTACCCATTGGAAGTTGGGTCGCACCGATCTGAATGTGTTGTGTGTAGGCTTGGTTGATCAAGGCGGGTCTATTCCGTTGGTCTATCAGTCGTTGCAAAAGCCGGGCAATTCCAACACCGACGAACGCAAGGCGCTGCGGACCAAGGTGTGGTCCTACCTCGATCCGGGCGCGTGCTGTCTGGTCGCCGAGCGCGAATTTATCGGTCGAGACGGGTTTGCTTTTCGGTTGAAGCAGCCGGTCGATTTTGTCCTCCGCCGGCGCGGTAATACATCGCTTACCCTCGACGATGGTCGGCGGCGCTATGCGGCCACCTTCAATGCACGCATGCCCCGAGGCACCACCCGATACGATCCACACACGACACTTGATGACGGGCTGAGCTTGAATGTGGTGGGTCACCGTCCCACCCACGGCCAACGCATCCTGCGGATCACCCATCGAACCGACCTCCAACAGGTGCTTGATTTATATGGCCAGCGCGGGGCTATCGAGACGGCATTTGCTTGTTTGAAATCGAGGGGCTTTACCCTCGAAGATACCCATTTGACCCCTCCCCAACGCTTGCACTTGCTGCTGGGATTACTGGCGTGGACGCTCCTGGGGGCACTACTGGTAGGACCGCAGCTACATCAAAGAAAACCCATCCTCCTAAAAAAACATGGACGAAGAGCCATAAGCCTCTTTCGAAAAGGATTAGACCCACTCACACAGATCATACACCAAGCACGAGACCAACCTAAAATCACCCGACAATATCAACCCATTTTACTGTCGTGTACTTAGCTCGACTTTATCCATTTATGTAGCGTACGAGACGGTGTGTATCAAGCGGTTGAGTAGGCTTCGAGGGATTTTTATCAGGTCGTGTTGGTTGGGCAGGTTGGAAAAAGCCTGCCAGAGCCGTTGTCGGACCCAGGCCACGGCATCGGAAAAGGTGGGTTTTCGTTTGCCATACCAGGCCGTGGCATGGCAGGGGGAGGCGCTTTTGGGGGCCAGCCGATTGGCGATGAGGGCGACCAGACTAAACAAGGCCAAGATGACCGGCGTGGTCCGGGCAATGGCCCGCTCATTCCATTGGCGTTGGGTTTCCATGCCCAGATGGGCGCGGGCTTCCTCAAAGGTAGTTTCTACCGACCAGCGTTGGAGAAAATAGGTCAGCATTTGCCGAGGGGACAGACGCACATCGGTCGAGAGCAAGGCTTGGGGCGCGAAGCGGCCGGCCGGGTCTCGGATCAGCAGCCAGCGGAGGGGCACGGCGGGCAAGCCAGTGTGATACCACAGCGCCGTTTGGCTGTAGGTTTCCACTGTATAGGGGCCGGCGGCATACCACCGGTCCAGGGTGAGGGGGTGCCAAGGGGTAGTCGGATCGTTCAGGTGCTGCTGGAGGGTGGGCTGCCGGGCGCCTTTGCCGCGGGGGCGTCCCCGCGTGTGCGGCGTGCGGGTTGGTGGTGGGTCATACAGGGCCGCATCCAACCGCAAGCGGGTAATCAGCCCCACGTGGGGCCGAACCGCGTCGAGAAAGGCCAAGGCGGAGAAGGTGCTATCGGCGACCACGACCAGCCGGCGGGTGGGCAGCCAGCGCGCTACCAGCTTGAGCATAGTCTGCCCCCGTTGCAACAGGGTGAGGGGGGTGCGCTGGCGCTGAGTATAGTAGCGGGCCGACGGACACAGCACACTCATAAAGGGTAAGGCCCAACTTCGATCCGCCCAAGGGATAGGCGCTACCAGCATCAACGACAGCCAGCGCAAGCCGCTAGCCTTGACCAGGTGGGGCCCACTCGAGCGGACGGGATCCCGGTAGATGCCTCGGGCCCCAATCTGGGCGCCCCGGCGCCGCTCGATGGTCTCATCCAGGCCCAGGACCAGGGGCCCGTGGGGGGCAAAGGCGGCCACCAACGCCTGGAGGAGTAGCTTACTGCCGGCCAGGGGCGACCACACACAGCGGTTGAGGATCCGGTGGTAGGTTTGAAAGGTAGGCTGTTGGCTCAAGCCCAACACCTCCAACACGGCGCTGACCGTGCGTTTACCCGGGGCTAACAGCGCCCCGACCAACAGCGTCTGAGCCTGCGGCCAAACGCGGCTCGAAAAAAGGGGGGCAAAGGGCGACAAAATCGTTATTATATCCTTCGGCAGGGGGCTCATCGGTTTCTCCTGGGCTGTCGATGCTTGGATACCATCAACAGTACGGAGGATACCGGCCTCCTGCCATGCGCGTTTGGATAAAATCGAGCTTAGCAGGCCGTTGAAAAAGGCTGAAAAGTTCTGCTATATCAAAAATAGGCGACTTGGCATACAAGTCTATTCTTTCTATTCTAGATTAGTAATAGCTGAAGGAGGTTGTTGTATGTCGATGAGCAAGCGTCGAGAAAGTCAGCAGCAGGAGATGTGGGTACAGACCCATGACCTGCCCGAGGCGCCGGGGCATCCGTTTTATGCCCAACTCAATAAGCTGCTGGCATCGCATGGATTTGATGCCTTCGTGGAAGCGCGCTGCGCCCCCTATTATGCGGAGACCTTGGGACGACCCAGTATTGCCCCCGGGGTCTATTTCCGCATGCTCATGATCGGCTATTTCGAGGGCTTGGGCTCGGAGCGCGGCATGGACGGGCGGGTCGCCGATTCGCTGGCCTTGCGCCACTTTCTGGGCTACGCCTTGACCGAGACCACACCGGACCATTCGAGCCGGTCGCGCATTCGTCAGCGCCTGCCGCTGGAGGTGCATCAGGAGGTCTTCAACTGGGTGCTGAAGGTGCTGGCCCAGGAAGGCCTGCTCAAGGGGAAGACAGTGGCGGTGGACGCCACCACGCTGGAGGCCAACGCCGCCCTGCGCCGCATCGTGCGGCGCGACAGTGGGGAAAGCTACCACACCTATCTGGAGGGGCTGGCCCAGGCCGAAGGCATCGAGACGCCGACGCGGCAGGATCTGGCCCAGCTCGACCAGAAGCGTGCGCACAAAGGCTCCAACCAGGACTGGCAACACCCCCATGACCCGGAGGCGCGCATTACCAAGATGAAAGACGGGCGTACCCACTTGGCGCACAAGGCGGAGCATACGATCGATCTGGACACCCAGGCCCTGGTAGCGATTCAGGTGTGCGGCGCTGACGAGGGCGATACGGCGTCTCTGCCCTGGAGTCTGCTGCAGGCCTCCATGAATCTGGAGGCGAGCCTGGTCGCCGAGGCGGCTCACAAAGGACGGCCGCCGCCGCCCGTGCTCACCGAAGTGGTAACGGACAAGGGCTATCACAGCAATTACACCGCCAAGACGTTGAAGCGCGCTCAGATCCGCAGCTACCTTTCCGAACCCGGTCGCGGGCGCCGCCAGTGGAAGAATGATCCCCAGGCCAAGGCGGCCGTGTATGCCAATCGGCGTCGCATACGAGGGGTCCGTGGCCACGCCCTGCAACGGCTTCGCGCTGAGTACGCGGAACGCAGTTTCGCCCACGCTTATGAAACGGGGGGCCTGCGACGCACGTACCTGCGCAGTCAGGACAAGATCTATAAACGCCGGTGTATTCATGGCGGCGCTTTTAATCTGGGGTTGGTGATGCGCAAAATCACCGGGAAGGGGACTCCGAGGGGTCTCCATGGCCTGATATCGGGCTTTTTCGTCGTTACTAACCGGCTCAAACGGGCTTGGGATCGCATTAGCAAAGGTCTGGGTGCTTTCGAGACCTTTGCTTGCAAATGGAGGTTCAAGATCGGTGCCGTCCTATCCCACAGTGCATTGTGCAAAAACCCTGGTTTTTCAACGGCCTGTTAGGGGCTGGAGTCTTGTTCCGCTTACTGGAGCATCTCGATTACGCCGCAGGCGACTCGCGCGCCGGCGTTGCCCGCCTTGTTCTGCGGATCGTCTCCCGGGTTGTTGTCGTCCGGACCGGCATGGATGACAAGGGCCGAACCATCCTCGTCGAACAGCCCGTTCACGCCTTCACCCAGGGTGACCAGTGAGGCCAGCATTACCGTTGTCCCGACGCCATCCGGTCCCACCTGCAGATTGGGCAAATCGCCGGCGTGGCGACCGTTGGGATTTTTCAGGCCGTGGGCTTTGCCATAGGGGTTGAAGTGGCCGCCGGATGATTTGAAACTCGGTGCTTCGGCCTTGCCCACGGAGTGGATGTGGAAGGCGTGAGGTCCCGGGGTGAGGCTGTGGACATGGGCCACGATCGTCACTCCTTCCGGCCCTTCCGTGAGGGTGGCAATGCCTATCTTTTTACCCTCGGGGTTGAGCAGATGAGTTATGGCCATTTTGCCGCCTTCGGCGCGGGCGGTTGCACTCAACGCAACCCACAGGCCCAGGGCGCAAGCCATGGATTTCAGATATTTCATGAAAACATCCTCCCAGGTAAAACGTCCGATTCGAAATCAGGCCTCTTCCTTGCGATCGAGAGACTTACCCTCCTGTAGTAAAACTTCCACTAGATACTAAAGATACCTTACTCCAGCATAAATACCAACAAAAATATCCTGGTAGAACGGGAATACGGAAACCTTTGTTTTTTTGTCGAAATACATATATTCACTCCGGGATTCGCGCCGTTCGGACTGGGGAGGCGCACGCGAATCGACTCCATGGTGCTGTTGAGGTGAGCTATGAGGACTAGTCTTAAAAACCGACCCCCCGCTCGGGGCACACCGGGAACTTTAAAAAGAATTCTAAAAAGGATTCTTGGGCGCAAATCGGTCATTCTGTTGGGGGGGCTCGGCGTGCTGGCAGGATGTCGGCAGGAGCCCCGGCAAATGGAGCCGAACCGGGATCCTTTTACCGCCCGGAGGACGCGCATGGTGGAGGAACAGCTGGCGGCGAGGGATATCATTGATCCGGTGGTTTTGCGCGTCATGCGGCGAGTGCCCCGGCACCTGTTCGTGTCCGAGCGGGAGCGGAAATACGCCTATGAGGATCACCCCCTGCCCATCGGCGAGGAGCAGACGATTTCACAGCCTTATATCGTTGCTTTTATGACCCAAGCCCTGCTTTTGCAGCAGACCGACAAGGTCCTCGAAATCGGCACGGGATCGGGCTACCAGGCAGCGGTGCTGGCCGAGATCGCAAAAGAGGTCTACACCATCGAGATCATCCCGGCGCTGGCCCAACGTGCAGCCGCACTGCTGGCCGAGTTGCACTACGACAATGTGACGGTGCGCACGGGCGACGGCTATCTGGGCTGGCCCGAACAGGCCCCTTTTGACGCCATCGTGGTAACCGCCGCCCCCGACCACATTCCCCCGGCCCTGGTCGAACAGCTGAAGGAGGGAGGTCGGCTGGTCCTGCCGGTGGGGGACCACTATGATTACCAGGAGTTGACGAGGGTCGTCCGGCGCGGCCGGGAAAGGGTGGTGGAAACCCTGCTGCCGATGGTGCGTTTTGTGCCGATGACCGGCAAGGCGCAAGAATAAACGATTAGAAACTACCGCTCAGCGAGATCCGGTGGACGTGGTCCAGGTCCGGGTGGGAACTGAAGGCGTAGTCGAGGCGGTAGGTCTGCATGGCGAGACCGGCCCCGGCCGTAAGGCCGAGGGGATCTTCGTTCTGCCCGATTGGCTGGGTATTGTACCCGGGGCGCAGATAGAGACCATTGCCAACGCGGATCTCGAGCCCGAAGGCCAGGTAGGGATCGCCGTCGTTGGGCAGGTTGAGATCCGCCAGAATCATCATGGGCAGGGGAGCGTGAGCCGGGCGGTGGGAGAGCCCGAGGCGGAGATTGACCGGCAGGGAGTCGGTGAAATTGTCGGTATAACCGCTGCGGACCGAACCCATATTGGCAATCGAAGCGCCCAGCTTCATGCCTTTGAGTGGGCCGGAAACCAGCAAACCAGCATCGATCACGTAGGCATCCGAAGAAAATTCGTCGATATTGGAATAGACGGCCTTCAGATTGATTCCGACTGCCAGCCGGTCGTGCCAGAGGCGCTGGGCCATGGTGAGGTAGGCGGCTATATCAGAGGCGCTGAAACTGCCCAGATTCTGGCCTTCTTCGTCGGTGCGGCGCATATCCCCGGAGTTGAAATAGTTCAGGCTCAGGCCCCAGACGCGATGCTCCCCGGGAAAGGCCACGCTGAGAAAGCCGATTTGAGTGTCGAACAGGTAGCGGGTCAGCGACACCGTGGCGGCGCGGTTTTTCAACCCCAGAAGACCGGCCGGGTTCCAGGGGGTGGACTCGAGGTCGCCGGCGACCCCGGCGTAGGCGCCACCCAGGGCGGTGGGGCGGGCGCCGACTCCGACCTTGAGAAAATTGAAACCCGTGGTGCCGGCATTATCGTTGATGCCAAAGGCAGGGCGCAGGGCGGCCGCCAGAAAAACCGCCAGGAGTACAGATGATCTGAGCATACCTAATCTCCCCCTAACAAATCTTTTGTTCCAGGGTGTAGGCCGCGCGCAGGAGGGTTTCTTCCTGGAAGGGCGGCCCCAGTAGCTGAAGGCCGATCGGCAATCCGTTGCTGGCCGTGGCAAAGGGGATCGAGATCCCCGGGATGCCGGCCAGGTTGACCGAAGCCGTATAGATATCGTTGAGGTACATCTGCAAAGGATCTTCGAGGTTTTCACCCAGACGGAAAGCCGTGGTCGGCGCCACCGGCGCCAGCAGCACATCGCACTCCTCGAAGGCCCGTTCGAAGTCCTGTCGAATCAGGGTGCGCACCTTCTGGGCCTTGAGGTAGTAGGCGTCGTAGTACCCGGCGCTGAGGGCATACGTGCCCAGCATGATCCGCCTTTTCACTTCGGTGCCAAAGCCCTGGCTGCGGGTTTTGCGATAGAGTTCCCGCAGGTCTTGCGCCCCGTCGGCGCGGTAGCCATACCTGATTCCATCGTAGCGCGCCAGATTGGCCGAAGCCTCGCCCATGGCAATCAGGTAATACGCGCCTATGCAGTACTCCGGATGCCCGGCCACGGGCAGCGAGATCTCGATCCGCTCGGCGCCGGCCTCCTGCAAAACCTCGGCCGCCGCCAGGCTGGCCTGGTGGATCTCCCGGTCCAGTCCCGAGCCGAAATGTTCTTGGGCCATACCTACCTTCAGGCCTTTCACTCCACCAGAGAAGCTGGAGGTATAGTCGGGGACCGGGGTGTCCACGGAGGTGGAGTCCTGGGGGTCATAGCCTGCTATGACCTGGAGGAGCAGGGCCATATCCTCCACGTCCTTGGTGACGGGACCGATCTGGTCGAGGGAAGAAGCATAGGCCACCAGGCCATAGCGCGAGACCCGCCCATAGGTGGGTTTGAGTCCGAAGACCCCGCAGTAGCCCGCTGGCTGACGCACCGATCCTCCGGTGTCGGATCCCAGCGCAAAAATGGTCTCGTGGGCGGCCACGGCCGCGGCGGACCCTCCACTGGATCCGCCGGGGACGCGGTCGGGGTCGTGCGGATTGCGCGTAGGGCCGAAGTAGGAACTCTCGGTGGACGACCCCATGGCGAATTCGTCCATATTGGTCTTGCCGATCAGCACGGCATCGGCCCGGCGTACCTTTTCTACTACCGTGGCGTCGTAGGGTGCAACAAAATTTTCCAGGATGCGGGAACCGCAGGTAGTGCGCCCCCCCCTGACACAGATGACGTCTTTGAGGGCCAGGGGGATACCGGCCAAAGGCCCGAGCGGGGCACCGCTGGCCCGCCGCCTGTCCACCTCCTCCGCCTGTTTCAGGGCCTGTTCGGCATCAACGCTGATGAAGGCATTGATGGTCGGCTCCCGGGTCTGGATTTCCTGCAGGACCGCCTGGGTGATTTCCGCGGAGGTGAGTTCCCCCCGACCCATTCTGGCGCTCAATTCATGCGCGGTTGATTGGTTCAGCGCCATCGCCTAATTCCGTGGAGCCTCCTTCTTTTCCGGCGCTTGCTCGCCGGCCGGTTCAGCGTCGGTGGCGGGTTTGTGGCTCACGCTCTGTTCGGGTGTCGAGGTCTCTATCTTGTTGCCCGAACGGGCGGGCGGCGAGGCGTTGATATCGATCTCTTCCTGCACATCGTGCATGGCTTTTCTGAACTCTTTGATGCCCTTGCCCAGACCCTGGGCCATGTCTGGAATGCGCTTGGCGCCAAAGATGAGCAGGATGAGAAGAAAAATGATGAGCAGTTCCCAGTGTCCCATGCCGAACATGGTCTCACCTCCGTAGTGTGTCCCTGCCGCTGTGCTCGTCACCGTGGATCAGTAGGAGTACTTGAAGTAGTACCAGCCGACGAGGATGCCCAGCAGGGTGATAACATTAAAGTGCAACAAAAGTTCGAATTCAAACAAGAGAATCCACAGGTTGATCTTATGAGGCCCGATGCCGTAGCTCGTGTAGCGCAGGAGAGCCTGTTCGACGATGGTATCAAGACCAAAGACAAAATGCAGGAAACTGCGCAGGGCCTCGCCGATGATATTGGCGCCCATCATGCTGGTAAAGAGTATGACGATCAGGTGGCTTACAGGTTTATCTCTCAACATCGGACGACTCAGGCGTGCTGCGTGACTTCGTCGCTGAAGAGGCCGACGATCCAGCGGTATACACCCGACAGGATATAGATCATTAACAGAAGGAAAAAGATGTCATGGGTGCTTGGATGGAGCATCAGGATCACGGAAACCAGGAAGTAGACCTGCTTGAAGCGGTCCCGAAGTCCGGTGGCCCGAAAGTTGGGTATGGAATCGTATTCGAAGCGGCTGACCATGAGCAGGGACAACAGCAGGACGAGAGATACGGCCAGGGCCCCGGTGTGGGTGGCGGCCCAGGCGTTTTCGGCGGAAGCCACGTACTGCGTCAGGCAGATGGCCGCCATGGGGATAGGCAGCCCGAGGTAATAATCTCCTTTTTCATCTTCGAGACTCATGGAGTTGAAGCGCGCCAGGCGCAGGGCGCCGCACAGCAGGTACAAAAAGGCGAGCCCCAGGCCCCAGGCCGAGTGCGGATAGCTGAGATTGAGATAGATCATCAGCGCCGGGGTTACCCCGAAGCTGCAGATATCGACAAGGGAATCGAATTCGATGCCGAAGCGCGAGTCCTTGCCCATGAAACGGGCGATCAGGCCGTCCATTTTGTCGAGCACGGCTCCCAGAAGGATCAGCCAGGCAGCAGGCCCGAAATTGTCCTGGAGGATATAGTGGATAGCCAGAAAGCCACAGAAGAGATTGCCGATGGTAAACAGGTTAGGAAGGATTGCCCGGTACATCGTCGATTACTCCGATTATGGTTTCTCCCGCCCGCACGCGGTCCCCTACCTTGACGCGGAGTTGAGCGCGGGCCGGGAGGATGAGATCAACCCGGGATCCAAAGCGGATCAGGCCGAATTTTTCACCTTTGTTTATGGCATCACCGGCGTTCAGATAGCAGACGATGCGGCGGGCGAGAATGCCGACGATCTGCTTGACGACGATTCTGGTCTCGCCGTTGCGAATACCTATGATGCTCTGTTCGTTCTCCGTGGACGCGGCGGCCACAAAAGCTGCGTAAAAGCGACCGCGGTGCCACTTTACAAAGTCCACCACCCCGGAAAAGGGGATGCGGTTTACGTGGACATCGAAGGGCGAAAGGAAGGTACTGACCTGCACGGCCGCACCCTTTAGGTGTTCCTCGCGCTCGATGTCTTCGATGTGGACTACTTTGCCGTCCGCGGCGGAGAGGACCAGGTTGTCGCCCGCCGGCGGGGTGCGGTTCGGGTCGCGAAAGAAAAAGACCATGAACAGGCTCAGCACCCCGAAGAGTCCGACGCCCAAGGCCAGAGACGGATAAAACTGTGAAGCCAGCCAGGACAGCAGGGCCAGAGCCAATCCGACGCCCACAAAGGGAAGGCCCTCGCGCGCCATCAGAACCGCCTTTGCTGCGCCGGAGGCTGTTCGGTAAAGTGCAGCGGCAGGTACTGGGTCTTTCCCCCCCGGACGATTTTCAGGTTGCACTGATCGTCCACTCTGAAACCCTGCAAAGCGGCGATGGCCTCCTGGCGATTGCTGATCTTTTCTCCACTTATTTCTATGATCACATCTCCTTTTTCGAGACCTGCCACGTAGGCCGGGCTTTCCGCTTGAACCTTTACGACCATAACTCCGTCCGTGGTAGGGAGTTCCAGGTACTCGGCCAGCGGTCTGGTGATGTCTTGCAGCGAAAGGCCGATCCAGGGCATCCGGATCTTGCCGTGCTGCCGGATCTCTTCCAGGAAGCGGTGGGCAGTGTTGATGGGAATGGCAAAGCCAATCCCGATCGAGCCAATGCTCTGGGCACTTTCGGTATAGATAACACTGTTGATGCCAATGATTTCACCCAGGGCGTTTACCAGGGGCCCGCCGCTGTTGCCCTGGTTGATGGAGGCATCCGTCTGGATCATGTCGCGGTACAGGTAGTCCTCTCGGGACGCGGGAATCTCCCGGTTCACCGCGCTGATCACGCCGGCGCTGACCGTGCCGCCCAGCCCAAAGGGATTGCCGATGGCAACAGCCCATTCTCCTACGAGAATATCATCCGAATTTCCCAGCGGCGCAACCGGAAGATCTGTGGTCTCGATCTTTAGAATGGCCAGGTCGAAGGCCAGATCGGAACCGATATAATCGGCTTCAAAGCTCTGGTCGTCCGGCAGCAAAACCGCGATTCTGTAGGGACCTTGGGGGGTGCGGATGACGTGGTCGTTGGTCAGGATATAACCATCGGCGGAAACGATCAGGCCGGAGCCGCCGAAGGTGCGCTCTCTTTCTCCTGGCACGGCAACGTAAGGGGAGAAAAAATGCAGGAAGGGATCGCCGCGATAGTAGCGCGTTACCCTCTCCCGGTAGGTGACGTAGATGCTGACCACCGAGGGCTGCACCTGCTCGACCGCCCGCACCACGGCGGTGCGGCGGGAGGTAGTGAACTCCTCGGCCTTTCCGTCTATACCCAAAGCAAGAATAAACAACAAGATAGTACTGATAAAGGTAGGTTGCAAGATGCTTGTTCTCCATCCTGTCGGGAAAGGCGGTAAATTGATATT
The DNA here is from genome assembly GCA_965219385.1 of Candidatus Latescibacterota bacterium. Lineage (GTDB taxonomy): Bacteria > Latescibacterota > UBA2968 > UBA8231 > UBA8231 > CBDCNM01. The sequence continues at coordinate 2,888,610 of CBDCNM010000002.1, forward strand.
AACCCATTAAAAAAACTAAAGATAATATCATAATAATGTATATGCAAATGAGCGGGAGGAGAGATTCAGCAGCCCTCCGGGTAGGAGACGTGGAGCAAACACAGACCCTGGGCCGGGGCCGTGGGGCCGGCCTGGGCGCGGTCCCCGGCTTTGAGCAGGGTAGCCATGTCGGCCGGGAGGCGCCGTCCCCTGCCGATCTCGACCAGGGTGCCGACGATGATGCGCACCATGTGGCGCAGAAAGCGGTCGGCCTCGATTTCGAAGATCCACTCGCGGTCCCGAACCTGCCAGGCGCAGTGGAGGACGTGACAACAGAGATTGTCCGGAACCGGGTCCTGCTTGCAAAAGGCCCCGAATGAATGGATGCCCGGCAGGGAGCGGGAGGCTACCATCATGGCGTCGAGGTCGAGGGACCCGTAAAAACTCCAGACCTGCCGGCGGTAGAGGGCGGGTTTGGCCGCGCAAATGCGGTAGCGGTAGCGCTTGCTGACTGCGCTGTAGCGGGCATGGAAGTCAGGGGCGGCTTCTTCGACCTTGAGCACGGCGATATCCGCAGGCAGCAAGCCGTTGAGAGCCTGCTGGATGCGGTAGAGCGAATGGTCGGAAAGGGTACGGAAATGCGCTACCTGGCCCAGGGCGTGGGCCCCGGTGTCGGTGCGTCCCGAACCAGTGGGGCACACAGGTTCCCGCAGAAAGGTCTGGAGGGCGCGGGTCAGTTCTCCCTGTACGGTGCGGCCCGTGGCCTGGATCTGCCAGCCGAGAAAGTCGGTGCCGTCGTACTCGAGGACCAGGCGGATGGTGCGTCTTTGACCGCGTGCTCCGGATGTAGGGGATGCCGGATGTTGTTGTGGAGGACTCGGTTCCAAGGCTAAACAGGCAGCAGGAAGGGAAGCGAGATAACCACGGCGATGGCGGCGAGTACCGTCAAACCGGTGTAGAGATCGGACATCCCGAACTTCAACTCGCGGAAATGGGTGCGCTCTGTGCCGCCCCGATAGCAGCGGCTTTCCATGGCCAGGGCAAGGCGGTCGGCCCGGGCAAAAGCTGAAATGAACAGGGGTACCAGCAAGGGGATCAGGTTTCTGGCGCGGCGGATCGGACCTCCGGTGAAATCCGCTCCCCGTGCCAGCTGGGCCTTGTGCAGGCGTTCGGCCTCTTCGACCAGCACCGGGACAAAGCGCAGCGAAATGCTCACCAGCATGGCCAGCTCGTGGGCGGGGAAACCGATGCGGCGCAAGGGGGAAAGCAGCCTTTCCAGTCCGTGGGTCAACTCCATGGGCGCCGTGGTCAGGGTCAGCAGAGAAGCGGTGATGATGATCAGGTAGAGCCGCAGTGAGAAGAAGGCGCCTCTCTGTAGACCCTCCAGGGTGACAAAAAGGTCCACAGCGGGCAGATGCCACAAAACCTTGTAGGGTTGCGGAGGAGGCCACAGAGCCCATATCACCATGGTGAATAAAAACAACCAGATGAAGGGGCGCAGGTTTTTCACGACTACCCCTACCGGGACTCGGGCCAGGGGAACCACCAGGACCAGGAAGAGACCAAAAAACAACAGGGGGGCAAACAGGTACTTGCGGCCGGGGGGGGCAAATACCTGGGCTGTGAAGAGGGCGGTCATCAGCAGCATGACGGAGACGAACTTGGTCCTGGGATCGAGGCGGTGGAGCGGGGAATCGGCGGCAATGTATTTGCCCAGGGTGATGTCTTGCAGAAAGGCCACGGCAAAGAGTCAGGGCAAAAAGCGGGTGGTGAAGGCCTTGCTCGCCTGGAGGGCGCCGGCCTCGATCAGGTGGGCCTCGACCAACTGCTGGAGCAGGGTCTCCCAGCGGGCAGAGGACATGTGGCCCAGGCCCTGTTGACGGGCTGTAGCATCCAGGACCAGGGGCTGCGATTCCCGGGCGCCATAGGCCAGGATTTCCAGGCCCATCTCCGGGTTGAGCTGGTGGATGTGGCGGTTGGTTTCCTCGGGCGCCCGCAGGTAGTGGGCCCAGCCCTGCACAGAGGCCCGGACCATGGCGGCGACCACCTCCGGACGCGTGGCCACGACCTCTTCGGTGGCAATCAGAACGCTGGCATAAGGGTTAAAGCCGATATCGGCGACCAGCAAGGAACGAGGCTGTCCGCCCTTGCTGCGCGCCACAAAGGGCTCGCTGAAGATGTAAGCCTGCTGGGCAAAGTTCGGGTCCATGAGAAACTGGGTGACATTGCCCGGGTAGGGTACGATTTTCACGCCTTCAAAGGGGAACTTCGCGCGCAGGTAATGGGAAAAGGCCGGCCGCTGCGACAGGGCCAGGGTGATGTTGCGAATGTCCTGGATGCGGTCAATGCCCGCGTCGGCGTGGACCATGATACAGCGCGGATTGACCTGGTAGGGGGCCATGAGGGCCACCACGGGCGCTTCCTGGACCCGGGTGACCAGGACATCGTCCGCATTGGTGACGCCGAATTCCACCGCTCCGGTGGCGACGCGCTGGATGACCGGAGCATCCGGACCGCCGCCGAGTATCTCCACCTCCAGCCCCCCTTTCTGGTAGTAGCCGTGGACCAGGGCGGCGTAAAAACCGCCGTGCTCGGCCTCCGGGAACCAGTTGAGGGCGAGTTTGACCCGGGCGGGTCCAGGGGGCAATTGTGGGTCGGGTTTGTCGGAGGGGGCCTCCTGGCTGCACCTCGTCAGGGCAGTGCAAAAAAGGAAGCATAAGCATGTAAGAAGGCTTCTAAGATTTTTCATCTCTTGCTGCTTTTAAATAAGGACCATCAGTACTTGACGAAATGAGCGAACGGCCGTGCGGGGCTTGTGCCTCTGGCGTTTTATGAGGCCCAGGGCGCTCTTGCCCCTCGCCACACCCCCAGGTAGGCCTGAATCCCAGAGCCTCCTTTTCCCCGCTCCAGCCCCTACCCCCTCCCTGCTGCTGCGCCTGCTCGCAGTCCCCACCGCCCTGCCGGCACCCCTCCCGGCCTTGAGGTCCAAATAGGTACGGGTATTTCGTGAAGTACTGACTATCAGTACTTGACGAAATGAGCGAACGGCCGCAAGGGGACCTCGACTAGGGCTCTTTGACGCGGCCCCAGCGGACTAGGAAGAAATTACTCAAAATGTTGACGCTCGTAAAGATGGTCAGCCCCAGCAGGGTACAGAATAGAATACAGGCGAAGAGGTAATCGGTCTTGGCCTGACCATTGGTCAGGATGATCAGGTAGCCCAGACCGAAATCCTCGGTGCCGTAGCCGGCGAAGAACTCGCCGACGATGGCCCCGATCACCGACAGCCCGCTGGAGATCCGGGCGCCGGTGAGCATGTTGGGGACGGCATTGGGAATCCGCAGCTTGAGCAGGATTTGCCAGCGACTGGCGTTGTTCAGGGTAAAAAAATCCAGTTGGTCGGGATGGACCGTGGTCAGGCCCGTGGTGGTATTGGCGATGATGGGGAAGAGGGAGATGATGAACGAGACGGCCACCACGCCGTAGAATCCGTGGCCGATCCACAGGATGATGAGCGGGGCGATAGCCACGATGGGCACGGTCTGGAGAAAGATGGCATAGGGGTAGAGACTGCGCTCGATGATTCTGGACTGGGAAAACAGCAAGGCGAGCGAGAATCCGACCGCGAAACTCAGGACAAATCCGACCAGCGCGCCCATGGCCGTGAGCCAGACCGCGTTGAGCAGAGCCGGTAGATGGGCCTCGATGGCGCCCAGGACCCGCAGGGGGCCGGGCAGCAGGAAGGGCTTGATATCGCCCAGTTCCACTCCCAGGTGCCAGAGGGCGATGATCAGGGCAAAGAACAGCAGGGGCGGAGCGCAGGATTTCAGCAACCAGGAAAGGAGTCGGGCTTTCATGCGCGGACCGTTGCGAGCTGGCGAGAAGCCTCCGCGGCGATGCGGGCGAATTCGGGCGCGGCGCGCAGAGCAGGATCGCGAGGATGGGCAAAGGGCACGGCAATATCCGCCAGCAGACGGCCGGGACGGGGACTCATGACCAGGACGCGCTGGCTCAAAAACACGGCTTCGTAGACATTGTGGGTGACAAAGATCCCGGTCCAGCGGTCCTGTTCCCACAGCCGCAGGATTTCCTCGTTGAGCCGTTGCCGGGTGATTTCGTCCAGGGCGCCGAAGGGCTCGTCCAGCAGCAAAAGACCGGGACGGGTCACCAGGGCGCGGGCGAGGGAAACCCGCATCCGCATGCCGCCGGAAAGCTGCCAGGGATAGGAACGGGCAAAGTCCTGGAGCCCGACCAGTTCCAGGACCTGGGCAACCAGTGGGGGCACTTGCGCGCGGGATTGGCGGCGGAGTTCGAGGGGCAGGGCCACGTTTTTTTCCACCGTGCGCCAGGGCAGCAAGGTGGCGTCCTGAAAGACATAGGACAGATTCTGGCGGCGGCGGCGGGCCTCCACTGGCGAGCGCCCGGCTACGGTGAGGGTGCCCGAGGTGAGGGGGAGCAGGCCGGCGATGAGGCGCAACAGGGTGGACTTGCCACAGCCCGAGGGACCTACTATGGACACGAATTCGCCGTTTTCTACCTCCAGATCGATGTTGTCCAGGGCCTGGAGCCCGCTGGCGAAGCACTTTCCCAGCTGGTGGGCGCAAACCAGGTGTTCAGGTTGGTTTTCCACGGTCATGAATCCGTATCATGGCAGGAAGGCACGGCTCATCCCCGGGGATGGTAGGTCCGGTGGACCTCCTTCAGGTACCTGGTGTCGATGTGGGCGTAGATCTGGGTGGTGGAGATAGCCGCATGGCCCAGCAATTCCTGGATATCGCGCAAATTGGCACCGCCTTCGAGCAGATGGGTGGCAAAGGAGTGGCGCAGGGTGTGGGGACTGATGTGTTTTTCCAGACCGGCTTTGTCCGCTGCGGACTGAATGATTTTCCAGATACTCATGCGCGAGAGGCCCCGGCCCTGGAAGCTGAGAAAGACGGTCTCGTCGGAATGGGGACCGGCCAGAGTGGGCCGGGCTTGGCGCAGGTAGACCTCCATGCAGGAGATGGCCTGCCGACCGATGGGCACCAGGCGTTCGCGCGCCCCTTTGCCCAGAATCCGCAGGAGGCCGGCGCCGAGCACCAGGTGGGCGCGTTGCAGACGGGTCAGCTCCGAAACCCGCAGCCCGGAGGCGTAGAGGAGTTCGAGAATGGCGCGATCCCTTATCCCCAGGGGGGCGTCCGTGCTGGGGCCTTGCATGAGTTGGGCAATTTCCTCTACCGTGAGAAAGTCGGGCAGCCGGCGTTCGAGTTTGGGCGGCTCCAGGCTTTCGGCCGGGTTGTAGCGCGTTGTGCCCTGGAGCAGGAGGAAGCTGTGGAACCGCTTTATCGAACTGAGGTTGCGAGCCAGAGTGGCGGGGCTGAGGCCGGCGTCGCTGAGACGGTGGAGGAGTTGGGTGATGTGTTGTGACTGGGCCTGGTCCGGAGACTCCACTTCCTGTTCCGCCAGCGCGCGCAAATAGCGACTCAGGTCGCGGCGATAGGCCTCGACGGTATTGGGCGAAAGCTCTTTTTCCCGCAGCATGGATTGGAGAAACTGGTTGAGAGGGGTCTCCAGCCCTGCCGGCAGGATGGTCTCAGTGGAGGGCTTTTTAGGGGATGTGGACTCGTCCATGTCGAATGGATACCCCTTCCAGTTCCAGCAGGGCTTTTTTCCAGGGAATGCCGGCAGAGTACCCGGTGAGGAGGCCGGTAGAGGCCACCACCCGGTGGCAGGGAATGAGGAGGAGCAGGGGGTTGTGGCCACAGGCATTGGCCACGGCGCGCGCATTGTCGGCGGGGACGCCGATCAGCTGGGCCAGATCCCCATAGCTGAGGCACTTGCCATAGGGGATTTTGGCGATGTCCTGCCACACCTGGACCTGAAATTCGGTGCCCAACCGGTCGAAGACAGGCTGATCGAAGTCGACTTTCTCGCCCTGAAAATAAGCCAGGATCTGGGTGAGCAGGCGCTGGCCTTGCGGATGCGGCGGCATGAAGCGCCGGACCGCGGCCCGGCGGTCTTCCGGCTCAAAGGCGCCAATGCTCACCCTGAATACGGCTTGTTCGAACCAGTTCAGCTGGATGGTGCCGTACTTGGTGATGATGTCGGTCGCGCTTATGAGGTGCGCCGGAGGTTCAAACCTGTACTGGTTCATTTTCGCGTTCGAGATAGGTCTTGAGTTCCTCGGCCAGCTTCAAGCTGAACCCCTTGACCGCGGCAATGTCTTCCAGGGTTGCCTCTTTGAGGCGCTGGACCGAGTGAAATTCCCGCAAAAGAGCAGCCCGTCTGCGGGGGCCGATGCCGGGGATATCGTCCAGATCCGATTTCAGGGTGCGCTGCTGGCGCAATTTTCGGTGGAAACTCAGGGCAAAGCGGTGCGCCTCGTCGCGCAGGGTCTGCAAAAGCCGCAGACTCGCCGAGGTTTTGGGCAGGAGCAAGGCTTGGCTGTGGCCGGGCAGAAATACCTCTTCCAGGCGCTTGGCCAGGCCGATGATCGGCTGTGCCTCTACGCCGAGTTCGACCAGGGCCTGCAGGGCGCTCGACAACTGCCCCTTGCCCCCGTCGATCAAAAGCAGGTCGGGGAAGGCCTCGTCGCGCTCGCGCAGCCCCCTGAAACGCCGCAGCACCACCTGGTGGATCGAGGCGAAGTCATCCGGCCCCTCGAGGTCTTTGATTTTGAAGTGCCGGTACTCGCTGCGGCGAGGTTTTCCATCCACGAAACAAACCAGCGAGCCCACTGAATCCGCGCCCTGAAAGTTGGAGATGTCAATCCCCTCCAGGCGGCGAGGCGGATTGGCCAGACGCAGGTCGCGCTGCAGGGCAAAGACGGATTGGGGAATGCGATCTTTCTGGCGCTCGCGCTTGAGTTGGCGTTCCAGCAGGAGATGTTCGGCGTTGCTCTGGGCCATGTCCAGCATCTTGGCCTTGTCGCCGCGCTGAGGGGCTTTAAACTCCACTCTGGCATTGTTTTTTGTAGATAGCCAGGCACTGATTTCACCTTCGTCCGCCAGGGATACGGGCAGGTGGATCTGGGCGGGCGTGAAATCGGTCTGCAAATAGAACTGGCGCGCAAAAGCAGAGACGATATCTGCATCGGTGGATTCCATTATGCCGCTGAGAAAGTGGTGCTTTTTGCCGAGCAGGCGTCCCTCGCGGATCTCCAGTACGCTGCAACAGGCGTCGTCGTCGTTGCGGGCCAGGCCGATCACATCGCGGTCGATCTCTTCATCGAGCACGACTTTCTGGCGGGCGCGCATGGATTCCAGGGCGTTTATCTGGTCGCGGTACTTGGCGGCTTCTTCAAAGCGTAGCGCCCCGGCGGCCCTTTCCATGCGCCGGTTCAACTCCGCGATAACTTCGGCATTCCTGCCCCGGAGAAAGCGTATGGCCCCGTTGATGGTTTCGCAGTACTGCTCGCTGCTGACCAGACCCTCACAGGGCCCCTCGCAACGGTGGATGTGGTATTCGAGACAGACCTTGACCTTGTCGCTGGGCAGTTTATAGTCGCAGTTCCTGATCGGGAAGACCTTCCGCAGCATGTCCAGGGTGGTGTACATGGCGTGGACATTGCTGAAGGGCCCCAGGTAGCGCGAGCCGTCGTGGACAATGTCCCGGGTGGCGAAGATGCGCGGGAAAGGTTCGCTGGTTATTCTGATATAGGGGTACTTCTTGTCGTCTTTTAAGAGAATGTTATATCTGGGCTTATGAGCTTTTATCTGGGTGGCTTCGAGGATCAGGGCTTCCCGTTCGGTGGCGGTGACGATGCAATCGATGTCAACGACGTTTCTGACCAGGGCCTTGAACTGGCGGCGTCCATCGCGTGCGGATGCCTGGAAGTAGGAACGCACCCGGCTGCGCAGCCTCTTGGCTTTGCCAACATAAATGATGTGGTCCTCGCGGTTCTTCATGAGGTAGACCCCGGGCTCGGCGGGCAGGGCATCGAGTTTAAGGCGCAGGTGCTCGGAGACGGATTGTTTCATCGCGGGTCGGTTCGAGAGTATTCAGGTAATCGAGAATAACCGTTTTGTCATAGGGTGTCAAGCCGTATCAAAAACCTCTATTTTGCCGGCCTGGAGGAAGCATAGTGGCGAGGACCTGCGGGGCCTCCAGGTAGTACCCGGGCGAAGATGCACTTGAGGTAGCGGCCTTCGGGGAAGGCGGGATTTACCGGGTGGTCGAGGGGGTGCAGGTTGTAGGCCAGAACGCGGAGATCTACCCGGGCGCTGGTGGCGGCGCGTTGCAGGACGTGGAAAAAATCCTCCTGGGCAATGCGACTGGAGCAGGAGGCGGTAACCAGCAGTCCTCCCGGACGGACGAGTTTGAGGGCGTTGCGGTTGAGTTTGATATAGACCCCCATGGCCTTCTTGAAGTCACTGCGCTTGCGCAACAGGGCAGGCGGGTCCAGGACGACAATATCAAAACGCGGTCCGCGGGCGGCCAGTTCGTCGAGGAATGGAAAAACATCGGCGACGATGTAAGCGCTCTTGCCATCGGCAGAGCGGTTGGCGCACAGGTTTTGTCGAGCTGCGGGCAGGGCCGATGAGGCAATGTCCACGTCCAGGGTGCGGCCGGCGCCCCCTTTGAGCGCGTGGGCCGAAAATCCGCTGGTATAGGCAAAGGTGTTGAGCAGGCTCTGACCCTGGGATAGGGACTGCAGGAGGGCGCGGTTGTCGCGCTGATCGAGGAAAAACCCCGTCTTCTGGCCTTTGTACAGATCCACGACCAGGGGTATTCCGCATTCCTCGATCTGGATGAACTCGGGCGGTTCTTCCCCTCTCAGAGGTCCGGTGGGACGGTCCGGGAGCCCCTCGGCGCGGCGCGTGCCCACGTCGCTGCGTTCGTAAATGCCGAGCGGTTGCAAAACAGCGGAGAGCACATCGAGGATATCCTCGCGCAAGCGCTCCATGCCGAGGGTGTGGAACTGGACCACTAGAAACCCATTGTACAGATCCGCGATCAGGCCGGGCAGTCCATCGTTTTCGCCGTGGATGATGCGGTAGGCATTGGTGCGGGCGGGCAGGGGACTTTGCTGGCGCAGCTGGTAGGCCCGCACAACGGCGGCGCGAAAAAAGGCCTGGTCGATAAGGCGGTCCTGGGCACGGGTGAGGATGCGGATCCTGATGGCGGCGTGAGGATTGTAGGAACCGCGGCCGACAAAGCGGTTTTTGTGGTCGAATACATCGACGATATCACCCGGAGGGATGCTGTCTGGAGGCCGGGTTATGGCGCCGCTGTAAACCCAGGGATGGCCGTTGAGCAGGGGGCGCTCACTGCCCTTCCGCAGAGTCAGTTCGGGGTAGGTCGCGATTTTGGGCTTCATGTCTTTCCATGTGATTTAGCAAATGACTCAACTGGCGGGTGAGGTGTAGCACATCAGCTTCACTGGCATCCTCTGCCCGGGTGTCGAAACTGCGAGCGGCTTTGTAGTACTCCTCCAGCAACCTGGTGTAGAGCCGGCGCACGTGATCGGGCCCCAGCGATGAGACTAGGTCGCCTTGCAGTAAGGTCTTGACCAGATGGATGGCTCTGAGTTCGTCGGGGGACGGCTGCAAGGCGAACAGGAGGCCGCACTCGGCAAAGCTGTAGACCGGGGGCGTCAAAACCCCGATCAACGCAGCTGGGAGGGACCAGCCAGATAGCTGTATTCAGGGTGCGGCTGTGGATTTTCAAGGGCTGTTTCAACCGGTGGAGAGGGAGGGGAAGAAGCTGGCTCACGAGGAGATAAAAGGCTCAACGCCGAGGCTAGCGCAGGTAGCGTTTCACCTGTTTGCGCACCAGGGGGCGCAAATCGGGATCGTCAATGCAAAAGATGCGGAAGATCTTGGCCTGGTCTTCAAAGTTGTGCAGCAAAGAGTCGCGCAAGCGCGTAACTTCCGGATCGTCAAAGGTCAGCGGATCGGACTTGTCGCCGGGCACTTCTTTGCCGTAGAAGACCTTGAGATCGACTTCGGGGCTTTTGTTGAAGCTGGGGATATCGATGAGGATCTCGTGGCCCTTGAAATCGCGCCCCAGGCGCTCGCCGAAGATCCGGCACAGTTCGATTTCCTTGGCGCGCCGCATGTCGGGATTCTGGTAAAGATCGTAAAAGTAATGCATCAGTTCCTGTTTGCGCTCTCCAGGATGGATGAAACTACCGACTTTGTGGAGGCGTCTGTTTATGGTACCTTCGAGCAGCTGGGAAGACCCTTCCAATCCAAGCCGCTGCTGCTCCTGGCGCAGCAACAAAATCAATTCCCCCTCGGTGATGCGGTCGAAATGGGCGATTTCTAGGCTGCAGTCTGGATGCAGCAGGATATCCTGGACAGCGCGCTTGAACATGGCCGAGGCCGAGCGCACTCCGTGGTGCCAGTACACATTGCGATACATCAAATAGTTGGTAAAGATCAGCGCTTCGACTGCGGACACGCCCTTGCTGGTGATGGAGAGACGCTTGCGCCCAGGATCGAATTTGATGGAGGCGGTGAGGCGGTCGCGATTGACGCTCTCGCCAAAGGGCACCCCACAGAACAGCGAGTCCCGCAGGAGGTAGTCGATCTTGTCGGGGTCGAGGGTACCGCTGAGGATATTGGCCAGCAACAAGTCGCGGGGGGGGATGTCCTGATCCTTGTTCTCGTAGTCTATGACATTGGCCACGCGCACAGGATTGACGTCCAGTTGGTCCCTGAGGATCCGATGTATGCTGCCTTTTTCGTCCTGGATGATGCGGCGTGCCCGCGCTTCGTGGAGGACAAAAAATGGGGTCAGCTCTTCGAGGGTGTGGGAGAAGGGGTAATGGCCGATATCGTGGAGCAAGGTAGCCGCCAGGAAGACCCGGATGTCCTCATCGTCCAGTTCGAGGGGGGGGGCGGAACCAAGCAGCTGCACCAGGAATTGCTTGGCCAGGTGGTACACCCCCAGGGAGTGCTCGAAACGCGAGTGCCGGGCCCCTGGATAGACCAGGTGGACATAGCCCAGTTGAGTGATGTTGCGCAGGCGCTGGAAGTCTTTGGTGTCTACAAGGGCGAGGAGGGGATCGGGTATGCCTATGTAGCCCCACACCGGATCCCTTATGACCTTGCCTTGATTTTCTAAGAGGGGATGAGTCATGATGAGGCGAATTTACTCCGGGGACAAAACCCTGTCAAGAGTTGCTGACTAGGCGCGGGCGCGGCAGGGGAGATCGAAGCAGTTTTTGCAATCTCTTCGGTATTGGGTATTGCGCAATGCCCTTCAAAGCGGGGTGAGGAGTGGTTGACAGCAAAGATAATATTCCATATTTTAAAAGGCTTATCTAAAATAGCTCACGAAATACCCGTACCTATTTGGACCGCAAGGCCGGAAGGCCGGGAGGGGATGTTGCCGGCGGCGTTTTATGGGGGGTGGAGCGAGGAAAAGGGAGCTCTGGGACTCAGGCCTGCCTGGGAGGGTGGGCTGCGAGCCGGCGTAGCAGTGGGAAGGAGGAGCGGGGCAAGAGCGCCTTGGGCATCATAAAACGCCAGAGGCACAAGCTCTGCACGGCCCCGCCCGCCGATTTCGTGAAGTACTGAAAATTTAAGGATGGGTATGAAACGCACACTGATGATGATCAAACCCGATGCCGTCGGCAAAAATGCGATCGGTGAGATTGTGCAACGAGTCGAAGCCGAAGGATTTGTGCTGCGCGAACTGCACATGACAAAACTCTCCGCGGAGCAGGGCCGGGCTTTCTACCAAGTTCACAAGGAACGGCCCTTCTTCGCCGAACTGGTAGAGTTCGTGACTTCCGGTCCGGTCGTCCCCATGGTGCTGGAGCGCGACAATGCGGTGGCGCACTTGCGCCGGTTCATCGGAGAAACGGACAGCACCAAAGCGGCGGTTGGCACGATTCGTGGAGATTTCGGTACTGATGTGCAGTGCAATGCAGTGCACGCCTCTGATTCTCTTGAAAACGCCGCCCGAGAAATCGACTTCTTCTTTGGAGAGTGAGACGGATGCAGGTCCACGGTGAGATGGCAAGATCCACAATCTTGATGCTCGACGAGTGCCAGGAAGGAACCTCCTGGCTCGACTTTGAGGTTGCGCCGGAAGATCTGGAACTGAGCGACGAGTCCCTGGGCTTCGAGCGACCGATAGAGGTCTCCCTCCGCATCAGCCGCAGCCTTGAGACCTTTGCGGTAGACGGGGCCATCCGCTGCCCCGTAAAGGGAGAGTGCTGTCGCTGTCTGGCGCCCGTCGAACATTCCGCGCAGGCCTCTACGCGCCTGCTCATTCAACGCAAGCGGGCCAGCCAGGAGGAATTGGAGGCCGTGGAGGACCAGGAGTTCGAGATCCTCGATCCCGGAACTCGCGAAATGGATTTGAAGGATTTCATGCGCGCGGAAATCATCCTCGAACTTCCCCAGCAGGTATACTGCAAGGAGGACTGCAAGGGACTCTGTCCCCAATGTGGTTGCGACCTGAACAAGGGGCTATGTTCCTGTGGCGAGGCGGCGGTGGATCCGCGCTGGGCAGCACTTGGTAAAATCAGGTCTCCCCAATAATTTGCACAGAGTAGATAGATTGCCGAGAGGAGTATAGCGATATGGCTTCAGTACCCAAGAGACGGATTTCGCGGACCCGCAGGGACAAGCGGCGCACGCACTGGAAACTAAGCCCTCCGGGGCTCAGCATCTGTGCCCATTGTGGACAGCCCGCTCTGCCCCACCAGGTGTGCCGTAGCTGTGGATTCTATCGAGGACGCGAGTACATGGAGCCGGAAGTATAGCTCCGTTTCAGGTGACGACCATCCACTGAACGAGGGGTTGAGTGGCTGCACCCGAGAAAAATTACAGCGCTATTATAACAGCTACGGAACACTACCTGCCCGAAAAAGTCCTGACTAATTTCGACCTGGAAAAAATTGTCGATACCGACGATGCCTGGATTCGCGCCCGCACGGGCATCGCCGAACGGCGTTTTCTCGATGGTCAGCCGACCTCGTTTATGGCGGTTGAAGTCGCGCGCCAGATCCTCCAGAGCAGGCAGTTAGACCCCGCGGAAATCGACCTGATCATCGTTGCAACCATCACTCCGGACATGCTCTTCCCGGCTACGGCCTGTCTGGTGCAGGACCGCATTGGCGCCAGCCGGGCCTGGGCCTACGATCTATCGGCCGCCTGTTCGGGTTTTGCCTTCGCGCTGGCGGCCGGGGCGCAGTTCATCGAATCCGGGACGCACCGCAAGGTGATGGTAATCGGCGCAGACAAAATGAGTGCCATCCTCGATTTTCAGGATCGCTCTACCTGTATTTTATTCGGCGATGGCGCCGGCGGCGTCCTGCTCGAGCGCTCGGAAGACCCCGAATTGGGATTGATCGATTTCGAAATGCACTCCGATGGTTCCGGGGGCGGGTGCCTGAACTTTAAAGGCGGCGGCAGCCTGTACCCGGCCTCGCACGAATCGGTGGACAAGCGCCTGCACTACATCTATCAGGAAGGCAGGACCGTCTTCAAATTTGCCGTCGTCAAAATGGCGGAGGTATCGGCGAGCCTGATGGAAAAGAACAGCCTGCAGGCAGAAGACCTGAAACTATTCGTGCCACATCAGGCGAATTTGCGTATTATTAATGCCGCCGCCGAGCGCATGAAACTGCCGCCGGAGAAGGTGATGGTCAACATAGACCGATTCGCCAATACCACGGCCGGCACCATCCCGATCGCCCTGTCCGAGGCCCACAAAGAGGGGAAGCTGGAACGCGGCGACCTGGTGTTGATGGCTGCCGTGGGAGGCGGATTGACCTGGGGTAGTGTCCTGTACCGGTGGGCCTACTGAAATGAGCCGTTGCGCCTTTTTGTTTCCCGGCCAGGCGTCTCAGGCCGTCGGCATGGCCCAGGACCTCTACGAAGAGCATTCCGCGGTGCGAGCAATCTTCGATCGCGCCGACGAGGTGCTGGGTTTCTCGCTGAAGCGGCTCTGCTTTTCCGGACCGGAAGAGGAACTGCGGCAAACGGTTTGTACCCAGCCGGCTGTTTTTGTCCACAGTGTGGCGGCTTGGCGTTTGCTGGTGGCCGCGGGGGTGGAGCCCACTTGCACCGCCGGACACAGCCTGGGCGAGTACTCCGCCTTGGTCGCGGCCCGGGTCCTGGAGTTCGACGAAGGTTTGAAACTGGTCGAGCGCCGCAGCCAGCTGATGCAGCAGGCTGGTGAAGAGCAGCCGGGCACCATGGCAGCCGTCCTCGGCCTGGACGATGAGAAGGCAGTAGAGCTTTGCAGCCGGGCCAGCGACGGCGGGATTGTGGTCGCGGCCAATTTCAACGCGCCCGGCCAGGTGGCCGTCTCCGGAGATGCGGCGGCCGTGGAGCGGCTCGGCGAAATGGCCCGGGAAGCAGGGGCCCGGCGCGTTGTTCCACTGGCGGTCGGCGGGGCGTTTCACTCACCGCTGATGGAGCCGGCTGCGCGGGAGATGGCTTCCCTGTTGGGGGAAGCGGGGCTGCAATCCCCCCGGGTGCCGGTGATCACCAATGTGGCTGCCCGTCCAGTGGAGGATGTGGAGGAACTGCGGCAGCATTTGATCGATCAGATAACCCATCCGGTGCGCTGGACCGAGTCCATAAGCCGCCTGCGGCAGATGGAAGTCGAACGCGCCGTAGAAGTGGGACCGGGGGCTGTGTTGAAGGGGCTGGCGCGCCGCATCGAGCCTGGCCTGCAGGTGCTTGAGGCCGGTAGTGCAGAGGGCCTTGCAAACGCCCTTGCAGCGCTGCAAGGAGAAGGTTAGAATGGGGCAAAGTGCAGGGAAAGTAGCCCTAGTGACCGGGGGATCGCGGGGGATCGGCCGGTCCATCGCCCTGCGCCTGGCAGAGGAGGGAACCAGCGTGGCCATCTGCGCCCGCAATCTGGAAGCCGTTCGCCAAGTTGGCGACGAACTCGACGCCATGGGCGTGAAAAGCCTGGTGCGGCAAACCGATGTTGTAGATGGGGCCCAGGTCGACGAACTGATCCGGGCGACCCTCAAAGAGCTGGGGGGGCTGGATATTCTGGTCAACAACGCCGGTGTCACGCGCGACAATCTGCTGATGCGCATGAGCGAAGAAGATTGGGATGTGGTCGTCGATATCAACTTGAAGGGGGCCTTTAACTGCTGCAAGAGCGTGGTCCGCCCCATGCTGAAGGCGCGCCGGGGCCGCATCGTCAACGTCTCTTCGGTGGTGGGGCTCACCGGCAATCCGGGCCAGGCCAACTACGTGGCTTCCAAGGCGGGGTTGATCGGCCTTACCAAAACCCTGGCGAGGGAACTGGCCCCCAGGAATATCACGGTCAATGCCGTGGCGCCGGGACTGATTCCGGAAACCGGCATGACCGCCCAACTATCCGGAGAGGCAAAGGGGCACATGCTGGACCAGGTGCCCCTGGGGCGGCCCGGCACGCCCGCGGAGGTTGCGGATGCAGTCGCCTTTCTGGCCTCGGACCAGGCTGCCTATATTACGGGACAGGTACTTCGGGTCGACGGCGGTATGGCGATGTAGCATGCCGTCGTCCGGTTTTTTGCGATTGGGCAATTCAACTTCTACCAAAATTGTTTACCGAGGAGGATGAACATGGCTTCTATCGAGGAACGCGTAACCGATCTGATTGTCGAGCAGCTGGGCGTGAGCCAGGAACAGGTGACTACCGGAGCTTCGTTTGTCGATGATCTGGGCGCTGATTCGCTGGATACGGTCGAACTGGTCATGGCTTTCGAAGAAGAGTTCAGTATCGATATTCCGGACGAGGATGCGGAAAAGATGTCCAACGTCTCCGATGCCGTCAAGTATCTGGAGGAAAACGCCAGCAAGGATTAGGCTCGCCTGTTCTGCACTGCTGGCCCTCAGGAGAAATATCGTGTCCAGGCGCAGAGTGGTAGTAACGGGAATGGGGGCGCTGGCACCCAACGGCAACGATGTCGAAACCTTCTGGGACGCCCTTGTCAACGGTCGCTCCGGCATCGGTTCGATCACCCGTTTTGATACCGCCAATCACGAGGTCAAGATAGCCGGCGAGGTCGTGGATTTCGATCCGACCAGTGCCCTCGACCGCAAAGAAGTTCGGCGCAACGATCCCTTTGTGCACTACGGGGTCTACGTCTCCTCCCAGGCGGTCGAAAACGCCGGCCTCGATATCTCCAGGGTCGATTCCGAGCGGGTCGGGGTTATCTTCGGGTCGGGCATAGGCGGGATCGGCACCCTGGAGGATCAGCATACGGTTCTCATGGAGAAAGGACCCGGGCGGGTCAGCCCGTTCTTCGTGCCCATGATGATCAGCGATATGTCGGCGGGCATGATTTCCATGAAGCTGGGGGCCAAGGGCCCCAATTACACCACGGTTTCGGCCTGTTCCTCGGCGGCGCATGCCATTGGCGAGGCGGCCCGCAAGATCCAGTACGACGAAGCCGACGCCATGATCACCGGGGGCTGCGAAGCAGCGGTCACCCCTATTTCCATAGCGGGCTTCACCTCTGCCAAAGCCCTGGCCCATCGCAATGAGGAACCCGAGCGCGCCAGTCGGCCTTTTGATGCGCAGCGCAACGGTTTTGTCCTGGGCGAAGGCGGCGGGGCCATGGTACTCGAAGAACTGGAACACGCGCGCCGGCGCGGCGCCCGGATCTGGGGCGAGTTCATGGGGCTGGGGTTCACCGGCGATGCCTACCATCAGACGGCCATGGCCCCGGAAGGCGAGGGCGGTGCCCGGGCCATGAGGATAGCCCTGCAGGATGCCAGCCTTGGCCTCGAAGATGTGGATTACGTGAATGCGCATGGGACTTCTACGCCCCTGGGCGATGTGCAGGAGACGGCGGCCATCAAAGCGGTGTTCGGCGGCCATGCAGGGTCGCTGGCCGTCAGTTCGACCAAGTCCATGACCGGCCATTTGCTGGGAGCGGCAGGGGCCGTCGAGAGCATTGTCTGTATCCTGGCGCTCTCCCACGGCATCCTGCCTCCGACCATCAACTACGAAAACCCGGATCCGGAGTGCGACCTCGATTGCGTGCCCAACCAGGCGCGAGCCCACGATCTGCGCTATGCCCTGAATAATTCCTTTGGCTTTGGAGGGCATAATGTGGCCCTTATCTTTGGACGTTTCGATGATTAATTCGCCTCCCTGCAGGTCTCCCCATTCGCCGTTACCCAATCCACCTTGAGGATTGCGCAATATGGCATGGATTGCAGCTCTCATCCAACGCCTTCGCAAACCAGCCATTGAGTTCGAGGTGCCGAAAGCAGCATTGCGCGAACTCGAAAAGAGGATCGGCCATCGCTTTCGGGATCCGGCCTTGTTGATCAATGCCCTCAAACATCGCTCGTACGTCTATGCGCAGCAGGGCAAAGGCACCGAGTCGAACGAACGGCTCGAGTACCTGGGGGATGCTGTTCTCGACATCCTGGTCGCGGATTTTCTCTTCACCAGGTTCGTGGACAAACGCGAGGGCGACCTCACGCAGATGAAGTCTCTGGTCGTCAGCCGCACGGTCCTTTCCAGGAAGGCGCAGGCCATAGACCTCGGGCGGTTTGTCCTGCTGAGCCGGGAAGAGCGCGGTGCGAGAGGGCACGAGCAGCCTTCTATCCTCAGCGATACCTTTGAAGCTTTGATCGGCGCCATCTACCTGGACGGCGGCCTGGCCGCCGGTCGCCGTTTTGTAGAGCAGATCGTCCTGAACGACTTTCACGAGCTGGTCGAGCGTCAGGATTACGTCAACTTCAAAAGCAAGCTGCTGGAACTCACCCAGAGCAAGGGCTGCGGCCATCCCAAGTACATGGTTCACGCCGAGGAAGGACCAGAGCACAACAAGGTATTCAGTGTCGAAGTGAGTATGACCGGCGAAAGCCTCGGTCGCGGCCAGGGACGCAGCAAGAAAGAGGCCCAGCAGATGGCGGCCAAAAACGCGCTGGAGCGCCTGGGGGCTTTGTAATGCCGGTCTGGCGTTTCCTTGCTACAGGGCACGGCAACGGCGCCTTCAACATGGCCGTAGACGAAGTCTTGTTGGGGGGCGTGAACAAGGGGAGGACAGAACCGGTTTTCCGGGTTTTCGGCTGGGATCCGCCCGCCCTCTCGCTGGGCTATGGCCAGGAGGTCTGCAGGGAATTGGACCTGGAAAAATGCCGGCGGGCGGGCATCGATATAGTCCGGCGCCCGAGCGGCGGGCGGGCGGTTTTGCACTGGGAGGAATTGACCTACAGCGCCATCTGGCCCGCAGGGGATCCCGTGCTCGGGGGCAATATCTCGGAGACCTTCCACCGCATTGGTCAATGCCTGGTGGAAGGGTTGCGGATCTTCGGGGTAGAGGCGGTGCTGGAAAAGTCGAATCCCCGATCCGGGGGGGCGCGGAGAGCGGCCTCGACGGCGCCGTGTTTTTCGAGCATATCGCGCTGGGAAGTAAAGTGCAAAGGGCGCAAGTTGATCGGCAGTGCCCAGCGCCGCGTGCGCCAGGCGGTCCTGCAGCACGGGTCGCTGCTGATCGGCGAACAACACAAGAAGCTGCTGGATTTGCTGCCGTTGACCATGGATTCCGTGCGCCAGGCCCTGGTCCGGCAGCTGGATCGCGGCAGCATCCACCTCAGGGGCTGTACTCCCCGCCAGATCAACTTCGACGAACTGGCTGCCTGTCTGGTGCAGGGGTTCAGCCACTGCCTGAAGGTGGAAATGCGACCTGGGGTCCTGAGTGCAGAAGAACGGCAACAGGTCGAAGCACTGATGAAAGAAAAATACGGGAATCCAGTCTGGAACCATGCCGTTGGTGTCGCCATGGAGGCTTGATGTCTACGTCCGATCTACAGAAGCCCCTCCTCCAGGTCCGCGACTTGAGGACCTATTTTTATACTGAAGAGGGTCTGGCCCGTGCCGTAGACGGGGTTTCCTTCGAGTTGGACCAAGGCGAGACCCTGGGGCTGGTGGGAGAGAGTGGCTGCGGCAAGAGCGTGAGCGCCCTGTCGATTATGCGGCTGATCTCCGATCCGCCCGGGAAGATCGAGTCCGGACAGATCCTGCTCAAGGGGCGGGATCTGCTGCAGCTGATGGACGAGGAAATGTGCCGGATCCGGGGAGACGATATCGCCATGGTCTTCCAGGAACCCATGACCAGTCTGAATCCGGTGCTGACCTGTGGCTATCAGATCATGGAAGCGGTAATCCTGCACCAGAAGGTATCCAGGCAGGAAGCGCGCAATCGGGCCATCGAGATGTTGAGAAGGGTGGGCATCCCGGCGCCGGAGCAGCGCATTGACGAGTATCCGCACCAGATGAGCGGCGGCATGCGCCAGCGGGTCATGATCGCCATGGCGCTTTCGTGCAATCCGGACCTGCTGATTGCCGACGAACCCACTACCGCCTTGGACGTGACCATTCAGGCGCAGGTCCTGGAGTTGTTACAGCGCCTGCAGGACGAGTTGCACATGGCCATTCTCTTGATCAGTCACGATCTGGGGGTCGTCGCCGAAATGGTCGACCGGGTAGCCGTGATGTACGCCGGCAAAATCGTCGAACACGCCCGGGTCGAACAACTCTTCAGGAGTCCTGAACATCCTTATACGAGGGGCTTGCTGCAGTCGATTCCCCGCCTGGACGAGCGCGTGGAGCGGCTGGAGATCATTCCTGGCATGGTGCCCGATGTCCGCGGTTTTCCCTCCGGATGTCGGTTCAATCCGCGCTGTCCCGTGGCAGTGGCGGCTTGTCGGGAAGAGGAGCCTGTCCTGGAAGAACGGGAAGAGGGGCACTGGGTGAGTTGCTGGAGAACGGATAGCGCGGAGGCCGACAAGACAGACCCCAATGCGGCGATGGGTCATGCTTGAGTCCCGGCCTTTGCTGAGGGCGCGCAATCTGAAGAAGTACTTCCCCGTCCGCGCGGGGTTGTGGAGCCGGAGACGGGCCTGGGTCAAAGCGGTCGACGGGGTCTCCCTGGAGATCTGGCCGGGAGAGACCCTGGGAGTGGTGGGAGAAAGCGGCTGCGGCAAGACCACCCTTGGGCGTTTGCTGCTGCGCCTGATCGAGGCCACCGAGGGCGAGGTCTATTTCGATAGTGCCAATTTGTCGCGGCTTGACCACAAGGAGATGCGCGCCTGGCGCCGCCAGATGCAGATCATTTTTCAGGATCCCTACGGCTCGCTCAATCCGCGCATACGCGTGGGCCATATCGTCGGGGAGGCGCTGAAGATCCACCGCCTGGCCGCCCGGCACGAACTGTCCGGCCGCGTGGAGCGGCTGCTGGAAATGGTCGGACTGTCCGCGGCGCATGCGGGCCGTTACCCGCACGAGTTCAGCGGGGGGCAACGCCAGCGCATCGGCATTGCCCGGGCCCTGGCGGTGAATCCACGGTTCATCGTGGCCGATGAGCCGGTATCGGCGCTCGATGTGTCGATCCAGGCCCAGATCATTAATTTATTGCAGGATCTGCAGCGCGATATGGGGCTGACCTATCTCTTCATTGCCCATGATCTGAGCGTGGTGCGACACATTTCCGACCGGGTGGCGGTGATGTACCTGGGGCGGATCGTGGAAGTGGCAAAGCGCGATCAGTTCTATCGGTCTCCTTCCCACCCCTACACCCGGGCCTTGCTGTCCGCGGTACCTGTGCCCGATCCACAAGCGCAGCGCCGGCGCACCATCCTGGAGGGGGATGTCCCCGATCCGGCGGCGACGCCTTCGGGCTGTCCTTTTCACCCGCGCTGTCCGGAACGGCGGGATATATGCGGCCGCATGGTTCCCGAACTGGTGGATCTGGGCGAGGACCACAAGGTAGCGTGTTTGTTGCGCTATCCCGAGGTGGTAAAGCTCGAGATGGGGATTCCAGTAGATGCTACAAGCAGAGAGTCCACGGCGGACTCCAACACAGGAGAATAAAAGCGTATGATGACGAAACTGCGGGAAAAAACCGCGGTCATTCTATGGATTGTGATATTCGCCTTTATCGGCTTGATCGTGGTCGAATGGGGCGCCGATTATTCCGGCACCTCGCAGACCTCGGCGGGCAACACCGTGGGGGTGGTCAACGGCAGGAAGATATCGCACCAGGAATTCCGCGACAGACTGAGCTTTGCGGCTCAACAGCAGCGCCAGCAGCCCCGTGGCGATGCCGACCAGGAAGGCCGTCTGGTGCGCGAGATCTGGGACAGCTTCGTCAGCAATATACTGGTCAACCAGGAGATAGAGCGCCTGGGCATCGAGGTCACGGACCAGGAATTGGCGCACTACGCCCGGACCCGTCCTCCGGCCGATGTGCAGAATCTGGAATTCTTTCAGACCGATGGCGAGTTCGACCTGGTCAAGTACAGCCAGTTCATCACCGATCCCGCCACCTACAGCGATCCCACCGGCAAGAGCATCGTCCGCTATATCGAGGAAACCTTGAGACGGCAGGTGCGGGTCAACAGGCTCCAGCGGCTGGTCATGGAGACCACGCAGGTGAGTCCGTCCGCGGTCCGGGAGCACTATGTCGAGCAGAACGAAAAAGTCGAAGTGGAATACCTGTTCGCACCCGCCAGTGCGGTGCAAGACGACGAGGTGACCGTCTCCGAGGCGGATCTGGAGGCCTATTACCAGGAGCACCTCGACCAGTATCACCACCACGAGCAGATCAAGGTTGCCCACGTGTTCTGGCCCAGGGCGCCTACGACCGAGGATTCGTTGAAGATCCTTGAAAAAATCGAAGGGTATCGTCGGGAAATCCTCGATGGTACGGACTTTGCCGAGCTGGCCGAGGAGGTATCCGAAGATGCGGGAACGGCAGCCAGTGGAGGCGACCTGGGGGAATTCGGCCGGGGGCGCATGGTCCCGGCCTTTGAGGAGGCGGCTTTTGGTCTGCCCGCAGGAGAAATCTCCGAGCCTGTGCTGACGCGCTTTGGCTGGCACCTCATCAAGGTCGAGGAGCGGCTCGAGAAAGAGGGGGAGGAGAAGGTCCGGGCCCGCCACATCCTCCTCGAGGTCAAGGCTTCGCGCCAGACCGAAGAGGCCCTGCGCACCCGGGTGGAAGACTTTCTCGCCCTGGCCGAAACGAGGGGCTTCAAAACCGCGGCCCAGATCGACAGCCTGCAGGTGCAGGAGAGCCCCTACCTGAACAAGGGGACCGTGGTGCCCGGCCTGGGGACGGGCACGGCCTGGCTGGTCAATCTGTTTTTCAACAGCGAGGTGGGCACCATCAGCAGGTGGGCCAGCAACGAGCGAGGGTACTGGGTCGCCGAGCTGGTCGAACGCCGTCCCGAGGGCGTGGCCTCTCTCGAAGAGGTCCGCCAGCAACTCGAACGAAGAGTACTGAACCAGAAAAAAAGCGAGTATGCCGGCCAGCAGCTGGAGCAGATCCGCCAGCAGGTGATAGACGGCGCCAGCCTGGCCCAGACCGCCACCGCGGCCGCTCTGGAACTGCGCCAACCCGAGCCCTTTTCCCGCTCTGAAAGCGTTGACAGGGTCGGCCGCAAGAACGCCTTTGTCGGCGCGGCATTTTGCCTGGAGTCGGGCGAGTTGAGCGCGGTTATCACCCTGCCCCAGGGGAGTTATCTGATCCATCTGGTCAATAAAATCCCGATCGACGAAGAACAATTCGAAGCAGAGCGCGAACAGGTGAGGCAGACCCTGCTGCGCCAGCGTCAGAGCGAAGTGTGGCAGACCTGGTCGGCGAAGGTTTACGAATCGGCGGAGATCGAAGACAATCGACATCTTTTCTATACTTTTTGAGCGAGGAGGGAAAGGCATGCCAGCGGAACCAGGAAATACCAGAGTTGGTTTTGTCGGGTTGGGGATCATGGGAGCCCCCATGGCCCTGAACCTGATGAAGGCGGGATACGCCCTGAAGGTGTACAATCGCAGCGACCGTCCGCGCGTCCAGGCGGTGGTGGATGCTGGAGCGGAGCGCGTGGCGACCCCCAGGGAAGCCGCGGAGGGCTGCACCGTGATCATCACCATGGTCACCGATACCCCGGATGTAGAGGCCGTCGTCCTCGGAGAGGACGGAGTGGTGCACGGAGCCGCCCCCGGGACCTCGGTGATCGATATGAGCACGGTCTCGCCGCGGGTGACCCGGGAAATTGCCGCTGAACTTGAGAGCAAGGGCATCGACATGCTCGATGCGCCGGTGAGCGGTGGCGATGTTGGGGCGCGGAACGCCACCCTTTCCATCATGGTCGGTGGAAAAGAGGAGGTATTCAACGAGTGCCTGCCCGTTTTCGAGGCCATGGGCAAAAGCATCAACCTGATCGGCGGCAACGGCGCCGGCCAGACCACCAAGCTGTGCAACCAGATCGCCGTTTCCGTGAACAACCTGGCCATGGCCGAAGCCCTGATGCTGGCGGCGGGTTCAGATCTGGATGTGAAAAAGGTGCTCGACGCCATCAGCGGTGGGGCCGCGGGTTCCTGGCAGCTGAGCAATCTGGGACCGCGGATCCTCGACGACGATTTCGCCCCGGGTTTCATGGTCAAGTTGCAGCAGAAAGACCTGAAACTGGTGCTCCAGGCAGCCAACGATGTCAAACTGGCCCTGCCGGGCGCGGGTCTGGCGCACCAGTTTTTCAATATCGTCGAGCGGGCCGGCGGTGCCGAAGAGGGCACCCAGGCCCTGATCAAGGCCTATGAGATGCAGGCGGACAAGCAAGCCCGGTCCGGGTGAGGGGCCTTGCTCACTCTTGCGGTAGGAACGAGAATTCGCCATATGCTGGAACTCAAAAAAGTTGGGCTCCTGGTGCGCGATGCGGACCAGGACTATCCCCTCGAGGAGATGCTGGGAATCTTCGACAAGCAGGGGATAGACCTGGTCTTGCTGAATGAGATAAAGGTTGCGCCCGACGAGATGGACCTGGTGATGGCCCTGGGAGGAGACGGCACGGCGCTGCAGGCGCTGGATCGTTTTCCCCAATGTCCGGTTCTGGCCATCAACTTCGGCACGGTCGGATTCCTGACGGCTGGTGACCGGGCCGATCTCGAGCACATCGTCTCATTGCTGGTCGAAGGCAAGTTCCTCATCAGTGAGCGGTTGGTGCTGGACTGCCAGTACCCGGGCGGAACTCGCCGCGCGATCAACGAGGTGATGGTGCGCACCAGCAATCGCCTGATCTTCACGGATGTTTTTGTGGACGACACCAAAATCCGCACCATCCGTGCGGACGGGGTAGTGGTGGGCACGCCCACGGGCAGCACCGCGCACTTGCTGGCCATGGGCGCGCCCATTGTAATGCCGGATGTGCGCTGCATGGTTCTGGACGGCATAAACGAATACAACTTTTCCTCGCGCGCCCTGATTCTGCCGCCGGAGTCCCGCATCTGCCTGCACATCAGTCCGGAGACCCGCGACCCCCACGTGTACCTGACCATGGACGGCCACCAGCTGGGTTCGCTCAGCCCGGGACAGGATGTGCACATTTGCCAGTCCCGCCACACCGCCAAGCTGATTTACTTCGAGTCGAATTACTTCTTTCACAACCTTTCATCCAAGCTCTCCTGGTGAGAAGAAAGGATTGACGTGAAGTTCATTGTAACAGGAGCGGACCGTCCCCTGGGCGGGTTGCTGTGCCGCGACCTGGGCCGGGAATACGAGATTGTAGGAGTGGGCCTGGCCGCGGCGTCCTCCGAGGATCTGGGCGAATGGGCCTACCAGTGCGTGGACGCGGCCATCAATCTGACGGCGGTGCGGCCTCATCCCGTCCTGGCCTTCAGGGTCAAGGTACAGGACGGACAAAGCCAAACGACTTCTGGGTTGGGAGGCCCGAGATACCTTTGAAGAACTCTACCGGGTGCGGGGGTGAAAAGAGCGGCTCGCCGATTTGCGTCCGGTACTGATTTTCATCCACTCACGTAGCGCGGGGTGTGCCGAAACCATCGTTGGTCACGTGGCTGCGCGCCGGGATTTCCGCCTTTTCCGGGATGACCAGGTCCAGTTCGGAGACGTTCTCGATGATGGTGCCGTCACCCACCCGCACGTCCTGGCCCAGGCGTATCCTGCCGGGTCTTCGATCCCCGCTCTTGATGGTGCCGATGACCACCGAGGAGCCGATGTAGCAATTGGAAGCGATTTCTACCAGGCCGTTGACCTCTGCATTGGGACCGATGACCGCGTGATCGCCGATGTGTACCGGACCGAAGAGGTCGGCGTCCGTACCAATGAACACATAGTCCCCGATCGTGGGATGGCGTTGCTGCACCTTCTCGCTCAGACCGCCCAGAGTACAGGGCAGGAGGTGGCACCCGGAGCCGATGGTCCCGGTCTGTCCGGTGGTGATTCCACGGTGGGGATGATCCAGGAAATTGGCATCGCCGATCTTGGTTTCGGGATGCAGGTCGGCCTGGTAGTAACGGCCTCCCAGTTCGGAGATGGCGCGCGGCAACAAGGGTACGGGCATGCGCTGCAGTTCGTCGTTGCCCGCGGCGCGGCCCGAGCGCGTCAGGGCATGGGCGATGTCGTGATAGAAAAGCACCCGCCAGCCAGGATACGTACTCATCACCAGCTGCATCTGGTAGGCAAAGATGAACTCGCCCCCCAGGCCTTGCAGAAAGTCGCGATAGGATTCGAAATCCCTTTGCACAATCGCTTCTTCGATGCGGCGGCTGAAGTCGAAGGCGGCCAGCTTCTCCTGGGACAAGCCGTCGTAGGCGTGCAGCAAGTAGGCATCCCAGACCGCCGGATCGGTCAGAGAGGCAAAACGGTTCCACAGGGCGCGCTCCTTGAAAACGGGTAGTTCCCACAGCAGCGCAAAGGTGGCCATAAGCGCCTTGTCTTCCAGGTTGTCGTCCTCTCCCGCGGCCAGCAGGGACTGGGCGATCATGGCATAGAGCTGATCGGCCAGTTCCTCTACTATTTCTTCCAGGTCGTGCTTGAGGGATCGCGGATCCAGGGCGTTGTGCGACCCTGGGGCCACGCACTCGAGCAGATTTCCCAGCACGGTCTCAAGGATGTCCCGATTGACAAAACCGCGGCCCGAGCGCTGGGAGAGGATCGCCTTGTTGACCGGGTCGATGCACAGGGCTTCCAGCTCCTCGGCCGAGTAGACCGGGCGCAGGATCTCCAGAACCTGGTTCAGCAGGGTCTGTTTGCGTTGCGCGTAGGTAGTGTCAAAGAGGGTCGTCGTGCTCATCTATTAGGCCATGTGGAATACTTCATAAAAATCTACGGATAAAGACAATTCCCACCACCTTTGCGCCGGGAACAACGGCGGTTTTTTTCTTGCACCCAGTGGGGAAGCACGTATTTTAACCTGGAAGAATATAGAGACTCAACGATAAACATCCAATACAGAGGAGATTTTCCCATGCACCCATTCGAAGATCTCGTCGTCCCGGAAAACGCGGTCGGCCTTCACTGGTTCGGCCAGAGTAGCTTTGCGCTCAAGGATTCCGCCGGTAGCATCGTTCAGGTCGACCCCTATTACCCCAGGGAGCGCCCCTCCGATCGTTTTATCCATGCCCGGCCGCCCTTGCACGAGGACTCGCTGCGCACCGACTACGCCCTGCTGACCCACAATCACGGGGACCACACCTGCATAGAGTCCATTGACCGCATTCGCGGGGCCTATCCCCAGGTGCGCTACGTCGGCCCCCCGGAAAGCGTGCAGAACCTGCGGGAGGCCGGCATCCCCGCGGCCCACTGCACCACGGTGACCGCCGGCGACGAGGCCGGCCTGGGGAGCATGAAGGCGCACGCGGTCTGGGCCAAACCTCCGGACGGGCTGCCAGAGGACGAGATCGAGCCGCCCGATGTCCAGCACCTGGGATATGTGGTGGCTGCCGGCGGGGTGCGGGTCTACTTTTCCGGGGACCCGGTCAATACCTTTGCCGATCACGAGCCCCTGCTGCAGCCCATCCGCGCTCTCCGTCCGGATGTCGGCTTCCTTACCAACCACCCGGACGAAGGGGAGTTCCCCTTCTTCGGGGGATCGGCTAAAATGGCGGTCGAGCTAGGCCTCAAGGCCGCGGTACCGGCCCATTACGCCTGCTTTATAAGCCGCAACTACGATCCGCAGGAGTGGGCTTCCCACCTGCCGGCGAACGGGCCTGAGCCGCTGATCATTCCCTACAATCAGTCCTTGGTCTACAGCCCGCCGGCCTGAGCATGCAGTATCTGAAGGTCAAGACCCACCCAGAAGGCGCGCTACTGCCCAGAGGAGAGCAGCTGGCCTGGAAAATCGCCGCCATGGCGGCCCGCAACAAGGAAGCCGACGAAGATGTGGTCGAGATGATCGGCAACCGCCTCATCGACAACGCCGCCGTGGCCCTGGCCGCCATCAACCGGCCGCCAGTGCGCCATGCCCGGCTTCTCGCCCTGGGCTACCCACATCCGGACAACGCGGGCGCGCGGCTCTTCGGGGTGACCAACCAGCGCACCTTTCACTGCGAATGGGCGGCCCTGGCCAATGGCGTGGCCGTGCGCGAGCTGGACATGCACGACTGCTACCTGGCGGCGGATTACTCGCACCCCGGGGACACCATCCCCGGGCTCCTGGCCACGGCGCAGCAGGCCGGCTGCACGGGCCGGGATTTTTTGCTGGGAGTGCTGACCGCGTACGAAGCCCAGATGGCCTTGGTCACCGGCATCTGCTTGCACCAACACAAGATCGACCACGTAGCCCACCTGGCGCCGGCCGTGGCCGCGGGCCTGGGCACCCTGCTCCACCTGTCCGTCGAGGAGATCTTCCAGGCCGTCAACCAGAGCGTCCACCTGTCCTGCTCCACCCGCCAGGCCCGCAAGGGCGATATCACCAGCTGGAAGGCCTATGCCCCGGCCCAGGCCAACAAGATCGCCATCGAAGCCGTGGGCCGGGCGCGTCTGGGCGAGCGCGCTCCCTCGCCGATCTACGAGGGTGAAGACGCAGTCATCGCCTGGCTGCTCGGTGGCCCGGAGACCGAGTACACCGTGCCCCTGCCCGAGCCTGGGGAGCGGCTGCGCGCCATCATGCAATCCTACACCAAGGAGCACTCGGCCGAGTACCAGGCCCAGGCCCTGATCGATATAGGCTTCAATCTGCACGCCCGCCCAATCGACCTGGACCAGGTGGAGGTGGTGGTGGTCCGCACCAGCCACCACACCCACCACGTTATCGGCACTGGCTCCAACGATCCCCAGAAGATGGACCCGGACGCTTCGCGCGAGACCCTGGACCACAGCGCCATGTACATCCTGGCCGTGGCCTGGGAGGACGGCGCCTGGCACCACGTGCACAGCTATACCTCTGAACGGGCGCACCGGCCCTCCACGGTAAGGCTGTGGCAAACCATACGCACCAAGGAGGTGGAGGAATGGACCCGGGCCTACCACGACCCGAATCCGCGTCACAAGAAGTTCGGCGCCGAGGTGGTGGTCCGTCTCCGGGATGGCGCGGAGATCGTCGAGCGCCTGGACAATCCCAATGCCCATTCCCTGGGCGCCCGGCCCTTCCAGCGGCCGGACTACGTGGCCAAGTTGTGCACCCTCACCGAGGGGTTGGTGGAGGAGGGCGAGGTAGGGCGTTTCCTGGGGCTGGTGGAGGATCTGCCCGCACTTGATCCGGGGCAGGTAAGGGCGTTCAATCTGGTGGTGCCGGAAGAGCGGCTGGAGGATGGTTTCAGCGACAGGGTGGGGATTATTTGAAATCGAACGTCGCGCGGCCTGCGCGAGCTGCCGTACCCAGCGGCGGCCGGTCTTCCTCGTCAATGGCTTCGCGGACGACGTGGACGACCTCGACATAGTCGGTCGCGCATGAGATCGTAGGTCTTCTCCCAGTTCAGTCACGGCGCCGTGCAGTGATTCGCCTCTAAGGGTCACCCCGGCGCCCCTCCGTTACCAGAGAACTCGTCAAAATCCGCAGCGCTTGGCCGCCCGGAAGAAGGGATCGGCCACCGCCGCGCCGCCGCGGTAGACCATATCGCTGGTCATGGGGTGGGCGCAGATCAGGCGGGCGCCGTTTTCCATGGCCTTGACCATGCCGTCTTCGATGTCTTTAGGATCCTCCATGGAGCCGGAACCCACGACCCGGCCGGTGTGCACCCCGCGTTCGGCCGCGGCCCTGAACAGGG
Source organism: Candidatus Latescibacterota bacterium (assembly GCA_965219385.1). GTDB lineage: Bacteria > Latescibacterota > UBA2968 > UBA8231 > UBA8231 > CBDCNM01. The sequence continues at coordinate 2,917,494 of CBDCNM010000002.1, forward strand.
CGTGGATGGCGTCCTCTACCTGGGGCAGTTCGCCCTCCCGAAGGATGGCGTCGAAGGGGCCGACAAAACCGCAGGCCTTGTTCGGCCCCTGGGCGGACATCAAGCCCAGGACCTGGTCGCGGATTTCTTCGTCGATGATGTACTCGGCGGTTTCGAACTGGATCCAGCCCTGGGTTTCGGTCTCGGAATTGCGCAGTTCACGGGGGGTGAACATCATGGTGCGCTCGCCGTCGCGCACCGGGTAGCCGCCTCTGTCGTCGGGCGTGGCCTGGCCAGGGACGGGGAAGTTGATGGAACTGTAGTAGCGCTCGGCCTCTTGGTAGGTGGTGCCGTAGGGCCGCATGGTGGCCCGTGCTCCCATCTGGAAGGCATCCCCGTGTTCGCTGCGGGCTTCGCGGTGCAGCCGCTGGATTCCCAGCATCCCCAGACGGTTCTGGATGGCGTGTTGTTCCCTGCCGTAGCGTCCGTCCACCTGGCAGTGCTCGCCGTCGTTGACGATCCAGGAAAAGCCGGCCTTGGCCCAGGCAAAGGCTTCGTTCTCGCGGAACTGGTGCCAGGGAATGTCGTTGAACACGCCGAGCAGGGGCGGGGTTTTTTCGACGGATTCGGCCTGGTCTAGGATCGCCTTGAGGGGATTGCGAGTGGGGTTCAGGGTGTAGTCGTAAGCCCGGCGGGCAAACGCCTCTGCTTTGAGGGGGCGGTTTCCTCCGATGGCTTCTAGGGCATCCATGTCTTTCTCCTGATAATTTTAATCACTCCGCGCGTACTGGCAGCGCCTTCGCAAGCAGCAGGAGGCGCACAGCGGTTTTACTTTGCAGTAGGTGACGGCGTGTCGCACCAGCAGGGCGTGGTACTCGTTAAAAAGATCGGTATTCGCCGGTAGTTTGTCCATGAACAGGGCCTGCAATTCGGCATAGGTGGCGCTCTCGTCGGCCAGGCCCAGGCGGCTGCAGATCCGCCGGGTGTAGGCATCCACCACAAAAAAGGGATAGCGGGCGGCGTAGAGCAGAATGCAGTCGGCGGTTTCGGGTCCGATGCCTTTCAGGGAGAGCAACTCGCAGCGCAGGGCGAGTCCCGGACGTTGGAGCAGAGCGGCGGTGCTGCCGCGGTAGTTGTCGGCGATATAGGAGGCAATGTCCCGGAGCCGGCGGGCTTTCTGGTTGTAGTAGAGCGCCGGTCGGATGAGCGCGGCCAGCTGGTCCACCTCCAGGGCGCGCAGCGCCGGCAGGTCCAGGGCCTGGTGCGCGGACAGGGCCTCGAGGGCCTGCTCCACGTTGCGCCAGGCCGCGTTCTGGGTCAGAACGGCGCCGACGATGATTTCCCATTGCTCGCGCTCGTCCAGGTGGCGCCGGACAGCGCCGGGGTAGTAGCGGGGACGAGTCTCACCAGAGGGCGTGGTCGGCCACCATCCCTGCGGGCCGAATTGTCTGTAGAGTTGCTGGTATATCCTGCGGAGGGGGTTGTGCATCTGTGAGAAGATGGGATATACGAAGTCGATTGGCAAGAATTCGGGGACTGAGGTTGTTGCTCCGTCTCTTGATGGGCGCTGGTCTATCCACTATCTTCCTGAGAATACTGAATATCACAAAAGGAGGGATCAAGATGGCTTCTGAGAAAACCTACCGGGCCGCGGCCATCGGCCGCACCGGCGGTGGCGGATACGGGCACGGGCTGCACACGGCCTACAAAGGGCTGGACAACGTCGAGTTTGTAGGAGTGGCGGATGCGGACGAAGAGGGCCGCCGCAAAGGCCAGGAGGAGACCGGAGCTCCGCAGGCCTATGCCGATTATCAGGAGATGCTGCACAAGGAGCAGCCCGATATCGTCAGCGTCTGTCCGCGCTGGACCGACTGCCATTTGGAGATGGTCCTGGCCTGTCTGGAAGCCGGCGCTCACTTGTACTGCGAAAAACCCATGACCTGGAACCTGGAGGAGGGCGACCAGATCGTCAGCATGGCCTCGGTATCCGGCAAGAAGGTGGCGGTCGCACACCAGGCCGTGTACCTGCCCGTCCTCCAGGGGGTGAAGAAGCTACTGGAGGACGGTCGCATCGGCCAGGTGCAATCCATGTACGCCCACGGCAAGCAGGACAGGCGCGGGGGCGGGGAGGACATGATCGTTCTGGGCACCCACCTTTTTAATATGATGCGGTTCTTTGCCGGGGATGTGGCCTGGATATCGGCTCACGTCACCAACGGGGGCCGCGAACTGGAAATAGGGGATATCCGCGAACCCACCGAGCCGGTGGGGCCGGTGGCCGGAGACTGCATCAACACCTACTTTGCCTTTGCCGGCGGCGTGGTCGGATTTTTCGACTCGCGCAGGTACGAGCAGGGCGGCGGCCAGCGTTTCGGCCTGGAGATCGTGGGTAGCGAAGGGCGCATCTTCCTGCAGGGCGGCGCCGGCGACAATCCGATGATCTATCCCTATCCCATCTTTCAGCCGTCCGCTTCCGAGCAGCAGTGGCAGGCGCTCGCCGAGTTGTCCCAACAGCCCCTGCAGACCGGCAACCAGCTGGCCATCATTGACCTGATCGCCGCCATCGAAGAAGGCCGCAAACCCCTTTCGAGCGATCGCGATGCCGTGGCGGCCCTGGAGATGATTCTGGGTACCTACGAGTCGCAGATCACCGGGGCGCGCGTGACCCTGCCCATGCAGCGCCGCCATCCCCTGATTGCCTGGCAGGAGGGGACGTATGGCAACTGAAAAGGTCCCGCACGAAGTCATTCCCTGCAATCATCTACCTCCGGCCGAGTACCGGGATCTGCCCGAGCCCTCTGCCTGGAAGAGTCTGGTCGGCCCCAGCGTCCTGCTCCTGGGGCTTTCCCTGGGCAGCGGCGAGTTCGTGCTGTGGCCCTACATCACCTACAAGTTCGGATTTGTGGTGTTCTGGGCTTGTATGATCGGGGTTACCACCCAGTACTTCCTCAACATGGAGATCGAACGCTGGACCCTGGCCACCGGGGAGACCGCCTTGACCGGATTCTGCCGGCTGTGGAAGCACTGGGCCTGGATTTTTTTGCTCTGCAATGTGATTCCCTGGGTGTGGCCGGGCTGGGCCTCGGGCGCGGCGACCCTGCTCACCTGGGAACTGGGCGGTGAGGGAAATGAAAATATCCGCGTGCTCTTTTCCATCATCAGTCTGATCGGGGTGGGGCTGGCCCTGAGTCTGGGGCCGGTGGTCTACAACACGGTGGAGCGCATCCAGACGGTCCTGGTCACCCTGACCCTGCTGTTTTTGCTGCTCATCTTCTTTCTGGTGGTGAAGCCGGCCCACATCGTGGACATGTTTAAGGGCATGGTCAATATCGGCCACATCCCCGAGGGGATGGAGCTGCCGCTGTTGCTGGGGGCCATCGCCTTTGCCGGAGCCGGGGGGACCATGAACCTGGCCCAGAGCAACTTTGTGCGCGACAAGGGGTATGCCATGGGGCGTTATATCGGCCGGTTGACCAGCCCGCTGACCGGCAAGGAGGAGGTGGTGGCGGATATCGGCTATCACTTCGAGTACAACCAGGAGAATCTGGGGCGCTGGAAGGGATGGTGGAAGACGGCCAACCGCGAGCACTTCATTACCTTCTATTTGCTGGCGGCCTTTTCCCTGATCCTGCTCTCGCTGATTTCCTACAGCACCACCCGGCACCTGCCGGAGCTCGAAAAGGGCATGGAGTTCATTCGTGCCGAAGGGGATTTCCTCGGCCGGGAATACGGGGTTCTGCTGCGCCACATTTTCAACTGGATGGGCATTGCCATCCTGCTGACCACGGAGCTGGGGCTGCTGGATGCGTGCGCCCGTATTTCCACGGATGTCATCAAGGTGAACTGGCTGCGGGATAATGAAAGATGGACCGATAGTCGGCTCTACTTCCTGCTGCTGTGGGTCCAGATCCTTCTGGGCTGCCTGATCATGCTTTCGGGCCTGGTTTTTCCGGGTTTCAATCAGCCGCTGGTACTGCTGGTGTTGAGTGCTTCCATGAACGGCGGGGTGATGTTGCTCTATTCGGTGCTGCTGTTGTGGATGAACAACCGGGTCCTGCGCGGTGCGCTGGCCATGCACCCGGTGCGCTTTGTGGCCCTTATCTGGTCCTGCGCTTTTTTCGGGTACTTTACCATCGTCACTTTGCAGAACGAGTTGCCCCGGCTGTGGAAGTGAGGGGCTCTCCTCAATCCCCGCGGGCTTGGGAGTCCCTTCGGATGCGGGTGCCTTGTCTACGCCGCTCACGCTCGGGGCACACCGGGAAATTCCAGACGGCTTCCGAGAACAATTTCGCTCACTTCCCCAGCCATTGCCGCAGCGCTTTCTTTCCGGCTGCGGCGGTTCTGACCAGGGCGTTTTTGTAGCCTTCCACCACAAAGTAGGGCACCAGGTCGCCACCGAAGCCGCGTTTGAAGAAGGCGACGGTCGGGATATTGGCGCCGACGAAGTCGAATTTTTTCAACGGGGTCCGGGCGAAAAACTTCCAGTAGAGCAAGGAGAGGGCGCCGCTGCTGTTGAAGGCCGGATCGGCGCCGGCCAGCCAGGCGTAGACCGTGTTGAAACCATGGACGAATACCACCATGGAGGCCACGGCCCCGGCGGGCGACTCCACCAGAAAGGTGTGGGCCAGGCCGGCCTGCGAGGTCCGCTCGACAAAGCGCTGGACCAGGTCCGAGTCCACCGGCGCCTTGTTGTCCTGGCGGGTGTAGATCAGTTCGTACTGGCGGCGGAACAACTCCAGGTCGTCGGTGGGGCGCATGCGAAAGCCGCTCTTTTCGGCCTTGCGGATCACCGTGCGGGTGCGGCGTTCCACCCGTTCCCACAGGGCATCCAGGTCGCTCAAGTCCATCTGGTAGGTGTAGCGCACCCGTTCCTCCCAGCCGGCCCAGATGAATTCGCGCACGTCCTTTATGGCCGGCGTGTGGGCGAGCTGGACATGGTCGTAGAGGCCATTCAGGTGCTGCACGAGCAAGCCGGCGGCCCGGTTCCACTCGGCCTCCAGCTTGGCCGGTCCCTTGCTTGGAATGGGGGCGCAGATCAGGCCGCCGTGGGGGGTGAGGAGGGGGGTTTTCAGTTGCTTCAGACCCTTGCGGTTCTGGGCCAGGCCCGAGACGCCGGCCAGCAGGTGGCCATTCTTGTAGCACCCGTAGCAGTGGACTTCGCCGCCGGCCGTGTGGCGGGCGCAGTCCAGCCAGGTGTGGGTGGCAAAGATCGAGCCGCCCACGGCCTGACGCACAAATTCATCCCAGGCGTCTGGGTTTTCTACTTCGAGGATTTCGTAGGCATCGGGCATGGTGTCCGGCGGGAGGCGCTGTCGGGATACGGGGTGGCATGAAGGATGCATTGCCGTCCTCCACGCCTCGAATATATGGGAAGAAGCTACCAGGTTCAAACCCCTCACAGCAAGGATCGGCCCGGCACCAGCCCTTGCAAAAAATCGTCGCAGGGCAGACAGAGAATTTCCTTTATCTTGATCCTCTCATCCCCTCTATAAAGCAAATACACCTGGGCTTCGGGATAGTCTTGCCAGCAGGTCGATCCCGGTGCGCTTCAGTTTTCTCGCGCTGGAGCCGGTGAGGACGAACCTGAGGGATCTGTGCTGCTCGATGAGCTGGTGGATCACGCCCAGCAACTCGGGGATCTTTTGCACCTCGTCAATGATGATGGTCTCTTTGGCGGGATTGCCGGCGATGAGTCCCCGCAGTCGTTCGGGACGGGCAGCGTAGAGACGATACGTCTCTGGAGAAAGCAGATCCACGAGCAAGGCGTCCTGCAAGTGGGCATGAAGCCAGGTCGACTTGCCTGTGCCACGGGGGCCGAAAAGAAAAAAACCGGCTCTTGGTTCCTGGAAAAATCGCTTCTTAATTTCCATCTTTTTTTCTTTTTTAGAATTATTAATTCCAAAATACCATTTAATATTTGTTTGTCAAGACGGCGGTAGCACCGCGGAATAGCGTGGAGTAGAGGTGACACCGACTATTCGCCTATTTGCTCTTGCTGCTTCTTTGCCCACTCGCTGCACACGGGCCCTGTGGGGTTGCGCCGGACATTCCGCCGAGGGCTCTATTTTCTTTCTTGACATCTTACCAGCTCGATTCTATATTAACATTTCTATATCTTTACATGCAGTTAAATCTCTGAATTTTTGAGCTTGGTCATCATGCGCTCTCAGGTATTGCCCATATCCCGCTCCATTCTCCCGACCAGGGCCCCGGGGACAGGTCTTGCCCTTTTGCCTGGCGCACTCCTTCTCATCAGCCGAATTCTCCTACTTAAAAGCCTTATTGTCCGCTAGGGCTTCGTTTCTTTTTCTTTATTTAATTTTCCACAACCCAGAAAACGGACGGAGCCTCTGAAAAACTTCAAAGGTAGTCATCAAATTACGTCTGAACACCAGATTCCATCCCATCACCTACATTTTCAGGAGAGGTCCACGATGCAAATGTACTATGACAACGACGCCAACCTCGAGCTCCTCAGCGCCAAGACCGTGGCCGTCATCGGCTACGGCAGCCAGGGGCACGCCCATGCCCTCAACTTGAAAGAAAGCGGCGTCAAGGTCGTCGTGGGCCTGCGCGCCGGCAGCGCCCGGCGTGCCGAGGCCGAGAAGGATGGCCTAGAGGTGCAAACCGTGCCCGAGGCGGCCAGGCGCGGCGACATCATCATGATCCTCATCAACGACGAAATCCAGGGCCGGGTCTACGAGGCGGATATCGAGCCCAACCTCGAAGCTGGCAATGCCCTGGCCTTTGCCCACGGCTTCAACATCCACTTCCAGCAGATAGTGCCGCCGGCCGATGTGGACGTGTTCATGGTGGCGCCCAAAGGACCGGGCCATCTGGTCCGGCGGGTCTACGAGCAGGGCGGCGGGGTGCCGGCGTTGCTCGCGGTCCATCAGGACGCCACCGGCCGGGCCCACCAGATCGGCCTGGCCTATGCCAAGGCCATTGGCGCGGGCCGGGCCGGGATCATCGAGACCACCTTCCGCGAAGAGACCGAGACCGATCTGTTCGGCGAGCAGGTGGTGCTGTGCGGCGGCATGACCGAGTTGATTCGCGCCAGCTTCGACATTCTGGTGGAGGCCGGATACCAGCCCGAGGTCGCCTACTTCGAGTGCCTGCACGAGGTCAAGCTGATCGTCGACTTGATCTACGAAGGGGGCATCGCCAATATGCGCTCCTCCATCTCCGATACGGCCGAGTTCGGGGATCTGACCCGGGGCAAGCGGGTCATCAACGAGGATACCCGCAAGATCATGTGGGGGGTGCTGGACGATATCCAGACCGGCCGTTTCGCCAAGGAGTGGATGCTGGAAAACCAGGTCGGCCGTCCGGTCTACAACGCCCGCAAGCGCCAGGATCGGGAACACCTGATCGAACAGGTCGGCGCCAAGCTGCGCGGCATGATGAGCTGGCTGGACGACAAATAGGAAAACCCGAAAGGAGGTGATGGAGATGGAACCCCTACTTAGCGAGTTGAGTTCCGATCCCGACCTTTGGTCGGTAGGCGGTCTCTGCATGGCTGGAGGGGACCGTCTGCCGCTTGTACCACCTCATCCGGCCAGTCTAAGAAAGAGCACATCATGGCTAATGCAAATCGCGTATATATTTTCGACACCACCCTGCGGGACGCCGAGCAGACGCCCGGCGCCTCGCTGACGGTCAGGGAAAAGCTGGAAGTCGCCCACCAGTTGGCGCGGCTGAAGGTCGATATTATCGAGGCCGGCTTTCCGGTCTCCTCCAACGAGGACTTTGAGGCCGTGCGCCGCATTGGGCAGGAGATCGAAGGGCCGATAATCTGCGGGCTAGCCCGCGCCGTGCCCAAGGACATTGAGCGAGCCGGTGCGGCACTCCAGGACGCGTCCCGGCCGCGAATCCACACCTTTATCGGCACATCGGATATTCACCTCAAAGGACAGCTGAGGAAAGGCCGGGAAGAGGTTCTGAAAATGGCGGTGGACGCGGTGGAACGGGCCAGGAGCTTCAGTGAGGATGTGGAGTTTTCGCCGATGGACGCGGCGCGCACCGAGCCGGAGTACCTCTACGAGGTGATCGAGGCCACGATCGCGGCCGGGGCCACCACCATCAATATCCCCGACACGGTCGGCTATGCCGTGCCCGAAGAATTCGGGGTGCTGATCGCCCAGATCCTCGCCGAGGTCCCCAACAGCGGCGAGGCCGTCATCAGCGTCCACTGCCACGACGATTTGGGGATGGCCGTCATCAACACCCTCGCCGCGATCAAAAACGGCGCACGCCAAGCCGAATGCACGATCAACGGTTTGGGCGAGCGGGCCGGCAATGCCTCGCTAGAGGAGATCGTCATGGCCCTGAAAACGCGCCAGGATTACTTCGGCTTTGACACCGAGGTGGTCACCGAGGAAATCGTCCCCACTAGCCGGCTGGTCAGCCGCCTGATGGGGATCGCGGTCCAGCCCAACAAGGCCATCGTCGGGCGCAACGCCTTTGCCCACAGCTCGGGCATCCACCAAGACGGGGTGCTCAAGGCGCGCAATACCTTTGAGATTATGGAGCCGAGAGACGTAGGGCTGGAGGACACCGAGATCGTGCTGACGGCGCGCTCGGGACGCGCCGCCCTGCGCCACCGGCTGAAGGTGCTGGGCTACGAGCTGGAGCAGGCGAAGCTGGACAAGGTTTACGAGAATTTCCTGAAGTTGGCCGACAAGAAGAAGGAGGTCTTCGACGAGGATCTGATCGAGATCTTCCACGACGACTCCGGCGAGGGGATGGCCTATTACGAGTTGCAGTATCTGCACGCGGTTAGCCGCACCGGGACCGTGCCCTCGGCGAAGGTGCGTTTGCGCATCGGCGGCGGCGAGACCGTGGAGGAATCGGCTCAGGGCGACGGGCCGGTGGACGCTGTCTATGCGGCCATTAACCTAGCTCTCCGTAGCCATCCCCTAGAAGTCGGTAGCGATATCCAACTGGACAATTATGCCATCCGTGCGATCACCTCCGGCAGCCAGGCGCTGGGCGAGGTGACAGTACATCTGGAGCGGGACGGGGAAAAAGCGAGGGGTCGGGGCGTTTCGACCGACGTTATCGAGGCCAGCGCCAAGGCCTATATCGACGCGCTGAACCGCTTGGAACGGAAGACACTTGTGAACACGTACAAGTATCGCCCAAAGTTGATTGATGTCGCCGAGCTGAACCGTCAGGCCCAAAAGAAAACTAAAGAATGACCGTATAGAGGAGATTGGAGATGGGTAAGACCCTATTGCACAAGGTCTGGGACGCGCACACCGTGCGCCAGTTGCCCTCCGGGCAGACGCAGTTGTTCGTTGGCCTGCATTTGGTCCACGAGGTGACCAGTCCCCAGGCCTTTGAGATGCTGCGGGAGCGCGGCCTCACCGTCCGCTTCCCGGAGCGCACCTTTGCCACCGTGGATCACATCGTGCCCACGGATCTGACGCGGCGGCCTTTTGTCGATGACCTGGCCGAGGAGATGATGGCGGCTATCGAGCAGAACGCCGCCGAGTTCGAGATCCCGCTTTTCAACATTGACGACCAGCGCCAGGGGGTGGTCCACGTCATCGGCCCGGAGCTAGGGCTGACCCAGCCGGGCATGACCATTGCCTGCGGCGATAGCCACACCTCGACGCACGGGGCCTTCGGCGCGGTAGCCTTTGGCATTGGCACCAGCCAAGTCCGCGACGTGCTCGCCACCCAGTGCTTGGCCATGGACCCGCTCAAGGTGCGGCGGATCGAGGTCGGCGGTGCGCTGAGCGAGGGGGTGTACGCCAAGGACGTCATCTTGCACATCATCGGCCAGCTCGGGGTCAAGGGCGGCGTCGGCTACGGCTATGAGTACGGCGGCCAGGTCGTTGAGGCAATGTCGGTCGAAGAGCGGATGACGGTGTGCAATATGTCGATTGAGGGCGGCGCCCGGGCCGGCTACGTCAATCCAGACCAGACGACCTACGATTATCTCAAAGGGCGGTCATACGCGCCGCCCAACTTCGAGCCTGCAGTCGCGTGGTGGGCATCGATGGCCTCAGACCCAGACGCCGAGTACGACGACCTAGTCCAAATCGACGGCCGCGAGATCGGCCCGACCGTGACCTGGGGCATCACCCCGGGCCAGTCGGTCGGCATTGACCAGGCCCTGCCCGCGCTCACCGCCTTTGCCGACGCCGAGCGGTCCACTGTGGAGGAGGCCTTCTCCTATATGGACTTCGAGCCGGGGCAGAAGATCGCCGGCACCAAGGTGGACGTGGCCTTTATCGGTTCCTGCACCAACGGCCGGCTCTCGGATCTGCGCGAGGCGGCCCGGGTCGCCCGCGGGCGCAAGGTTGCCGCCGGGGTCCGGGCCCTGGTGGTGCCCGGTTCGCAGCAGGTGCGGGCCGAGGCCGAGGCCGAGGGCCTGCACGAGATTTTCGCGCAGGCGGGGTTCCAGTGGCGGGGGGCCGGTTGCTCGATGTGCCTGGCGATGAACCCCGACAAACTCCAGGGCCGCGAGCTGTGCGCCTCGTCGTCCAACCGCAACTTCAAAGGCCGGCAGGGCAGTCCCACCGGCCGCACCCTGCTGATGAGTCCGGCGATGGTCGCCGCGGCGGCGGTGGCCGGCGAGGTGGCGGATGTGCGGGAGTTGGTGGGGGGGTAGTGGTCAGTCTATTGCCTTAAACCGAGCGTACAGGAGGATAACCCCATGAAATCCTCCGTTGTTCATTCGGCCCTTTTGGCGTTGATCTTAGCAACAGTAGCATTGGCCCCCGGAGTCCAAGGCATTGCCCACGGTCAGCCGTCGGTCGAGGCGGGCAGGATATACTGGACGGAGGCGAAGGACCTGGGTTGGATCCAGCGGGCCGACCTGGACGGCTCCAATGTCGAAAGCCTTCTCACCACAGAACTTCAGATAGATCCAAGGCTCCTCGCCCTGGACTGGTTCGGAAACAAGTTGTACTGGACGGAGTGGAACAGGGAATCGCAGACGGGAACCATTCGCCGGGCCGACCTGGACGGCGCCAACGTCGAAACTTTTGTCACGGGAGAAGGGCATATAAGCGCCATCGCCCTGGATTGGTTCGGAGACAAGATGTACTGGACGGAGTGGGATACGGGCACCATCCGCCGGGCGGATGTGGACGGTTCCAATGTCAAAACCCTCGTCATGGGAATTGGAAGCCCGTTGGGGATCGCCCTGGACGCGCACGAGGTGGACGTATACTGGCCGGATGCCTCCAAGAAGATGTACTGGACGGAGTGGGATACGGGCACCATCCGCCGGGCGGATGTGGATGGTTCCAATGTCGAAACCCTCGTCACGGGAGAAGAGTCAATAGTCGCTTTCGCCCTGGACTGGGGCTGGGGCAAGATGTACTGGACGGGGTGGAACTCCGATTCAGAGACGGGGACCCTACGTTGGGCCGACGTGGACGGAAACAACGTCGAAGTCATCACGGAAATAGAGAAACCAAGAGTGCTTGCCGTGGATTTCTTCGACGAAAGAGGCACGCTTTATTGGTCGGAGCTGGACTCGAACACAATCCAACGCTCACATCGAGGCGGCTCACATCGAGGATCAATCTCACTGGGATTGGAGGGGCCCGGAAGCATCGCCGTAGACGTCGCCGGGGACAGGATGTACTGGGTGGACAAAAGGAGGAGTTCCATTCGCCGGGCCAACCTGGACGGCACCGATGTCGAAGACCTGGTCACAGGAGTAGAGGATCCAAGGGACATCGCCTTGGACTTGGTCGCGGGCAGGATGTACTGGACGGAGCGGGGCACAGGTACGATCCGGCGGACAGACCTGGACGGCACCGATGTCGAAGACCTAGTCACAGGAATAGAAAGTTCGGAGGGCATCGCCCTGGAGGTCACCGTGGGCAAGATGTACTGGACGGCCCGGGGCGCTTCTCGTTTTCCAGACGCGGGTGTCATCCAGCGTTCCAATCTGGACGGCTCTAATGTGGAAACTCTCGTCGCGGGATTGCGTGATCCAGTGGAGATCGCCCTGGACCAGGTTGCAGGCAAGATGTACTACTGGGTTGGCGGTAGTTATTTGGGGGGCGGGAGCATTCATCGGTCCAACTTGGACGGCTCCAGCGGCGAAGTCTTGGTCACCCGATTGGTGGGACCCGTGGAGATCGCCCTGGACATAGTCGAAGGCAAGATGTACTGGGCGGACAAAGGGACGGGAACCATTCGCCGGGCCGACCTGGACGGCACCAACGTCGAAGCCCTCGTCACCGGATTGGTGCGCCCGGTGGGTATTGCCCTAGACGTCCCGCCACCGATCACGACCCCCGATACAGAGCACGACCTCCGCACGGAAGTGGAAGCCACGGTGCTGGGAGCCGGGGTCGAGGGCTTGACCATCGAGTTTGCTCGCGCCGCTACCGATCCTCTCCATTTCGCCTGGAGCGCCACCACCGACACGGCTGGCCGGCTGGCCCTGACCATCACCAGCCCGGATGGGGTCGGCGTGAGTGACCTCTACCAAGCCCGCGCTCGCACTGCCGCTGGCGAGGTGGTGGGCCAGTGGGACGGCATTCCCCTCGACCGCGGCTGTCGCCAGATCCTGGAACTGACCTTGGCCGGCGGCGCTCGGGTGGTGGCCAGCGAACGGCTGGACGAGCCCAACCCAGACCGGTGCGCCAACGGCATCGCCGTGGCCAATCCGCTCCTAAACCGCGGTCTGGTGGAGGACTGCCGTGCGCTCCTGGCCTTCCGCGACTCGCGGGATTCCGTAAGCGATCTGAACTGGGGCGCAGCCACGCCCATCGCCTTGTGGACTGGCCTCGAGGTCTGCAACTCACGTGTCAGAAGTATATCAATTACAGACTACGCATTCTACGATCCCCGCCCCTTTATCCCGGGTCCGATTTCGTCCGAGTTGGGCCAACTAACTGCACTGGAGTACTTGTACCTCCCCGGTCTTATCCTAGAGGGTCCGATTCCACCTGAGCTAGGCCGACTGACAAAGCTCAGGGAGTTGCACCTCAACGACAACGAGTTGACGGGTCCGATTCCGCCGGAGTTGGGCCAACTGACTGCGCTGGAGCACTTGTACCTCCGCGGCAACGCGCTGACGGATTCGATTCCCTCGGAGTTGAGCCAACTGACCCAGGTTACAAGGTTAGATCTCTCCTGGAATGAATTGACGGGTCCGATTCCGCCGGAGTTGGGCCAATTGACAAAGCTCCAGGAGTTGAACCTCCAAGACAACCAGTTCTCCTGCGTACCTGAAGCGTTGGCCAAGTGGGTTGACGACCTACCGGTCTGCACAAATGCTACTGATTCGGTCGCCACCACGCCCGACTTCGACGGCGACGGTGTGACCGGCTTCGCCGACTTTTTCTTGTTTGCCGATGCCTTCGGCGGCAGCGACCCCCGCTTTGACCTGGATGGCAGCGGCGCGGTGGATTTCGCCGATTTTTTCCTGTTTGTCGATGCCTTCGACCAGCCGGCTCAGGCCAAGCTCCTGGTGCTGGCCCAGGAGTTGATCGGGCTGCCCGATGGCCCCCAGTTGCAGCAAAACGCGCCCAATCCGTTCAACCGCCAGACCGTCATCTCCTACTTCCTGCTCGCCCCGGGTCCAGCGCGCCTGGAACTATTCGCCCTGACCGGGCAACGGGTGGCGGTTTTGAGTGAGGGCCAGCGGAAGGCGGGCCGCCACCGGCTCCACTGGGACGGCCGGGACGACGCGGGCCGCCCTCTGGCCAGCGGCATTTACCTGTACAGGCTGGTGACCGCCGAGGGCGTTTTGACGCGCAAGCTCATCCTGCTGCGTTGAGCGGACAAACGCCGAAATTACAGGAGGATAACCCCATGAACCCCCCCGTTGTTCATTCCGCCTTTTTGGCGTTGCTCGGTCTCTTGCTCTCGCCGATAGCCGTCGTCCATGCTTCGCCCTCGCCGGCCGATAGTGTGCATTTCTGCCTGCTGCTCGATTTCGAGCAGTGGCAGCGAGATAGGCCTCGCCCTGCGGCCAAGCGGCTGGCCGATCTCGACGTCGGCGAACCGCGCACCGTGCGGCTGATCTACTTTTTGCCCAATGACCGTCCGTTTAGTGGAGATGTGGTTCAGAGGATGAAAGAGGAGATTCTCCACATTCAGACCTTCTATGCCGAGCAGATGGAAGCGCATGGATACGGAGCCAAGACCTTCCGCATTGAGACCGATGACCAAGGCGAGCCGATGGTTCATCGGGTGGATGGGCAACATCTCAATAGTCATTATCGAGACAACACAGTTGGTACTGTGCTTGACGAGATTGAACAGGCGTTTGATGTGAGGGATAACATTTACTTCATCGTCGTTGACAATGGTACACATACAATTGGCAATGGTGGTCTGCAAGTGGGAGGAACAGGGAGCGGGGAAAAAAATGGTGGATTCGCGTTATTTCCTGCTGGATTTGAATGGTATGTGGCAGCACATGAACTTGGGCATGCCTTTGGAATGGTGTGGCACGATTTCCGCGATAATGAGTACATCATGTCGTATGGAGGCAACCAACGAAACGCTCTATCTGCGTGCAGTGCCGAATTTTTAGCCGTGCATCCCTATTTCAATTCCAATTCCCTAACGGGCACAGGCGTTGAAGATGAAGAGGCGCAATCGCCAACAATCGAACTCATTTCACCTCGTGCATATCCGGCAGGATCAGAGAGCGTTTCTGTCCAACTCAGAGTCAGCGATTCAGAGGGGCTCCACCAAGTAATTCTGTTCGTTAGAACCAGAGCAGGATACTCCGGTTCACTAGGGCATTATTACGCTGTTGGATCTCTTGAAGTGATTTCGTGTCGTGGATTGGCTGGCAAAAAAGATGCCGTAGTCGAATTCGATTATGACGGCGTCATTCCATCCGATGGCTTTAATAGTCTTCCCATCGATGCAGTGCATCCGATTATTGTTGGGGCAGTTGATATTGACGGCAATATCAGCTATCTGTCCTTTGACCTTGTGGAAGTTTCGCCACACCATATCTCCTTTCTTGAGGGGCATATGAGTGCTGTCATTTCTATGGCGTTTTCGCCCGATGGAACGACCCTCGCCTCCGTGTCAGAGTCTGACACGGTCAGACTGTGGGATGTATCAACAGAAGAAAATATCGCCACCCTTGAGGGGAGTTCTGTGGCGTTTTCGCCCGATGGAACGACCCTCGCTGCCGGGTCAGGTGATGGCACGGTCAAGCTGTGGGAGATTTCGACGTGGCGTAATATTGCCACCTTTAAGTGGCATAATCTAGTCAATTCTGTGACATTTTCACCCGATGGTACAATCCTCGCTTTCGGGACCTATAGAGAGGTCAAGCTATGGGAGGTAGCGACAGAACGCAATGTCGCCACCCTTGAGCATACAGGTTGGGTCAGTTCTGTGACATTTTCGCCCGATGGGACCATGCTCGCCTCCGCGTCAGATGATGGCACGGTCAAGCTGTGGGACGTGGAGACTCGAACAAACACCGCCACCCTTGAAGGGGACGAATTGGTGGCATTGGTGGCATTTTCACCCGATGGTACAACCCTCGCTTACAGGGCATGGGGTGGAATCGGGCTGTGGGACGTTGCCTCAGGACAAGATATCGCCACCCTTGAGCATACAGGTTTGGTCCTTTCGGTGGCGTTTTCACCCGACGGCACAACTCTCGCCTCCGGGTCCTATGGAGCGATCGGGCTATGGGATGCCGCGACGGAACAACGTATCGCCACCCTTTCTGGGAGTCTGGTTCTTGTCCATTCGGTGGCGTTCTCGTCCGATGGGACCATGCTCGCCTCCGGGTCAGGGGATGGAACGGTCCAACTTTGGGACGTGTCTGAATGGACGAGCCCCCGTCCTCGAATGATTCTGAAAATCTCAGGAGATAACCAACAGGGCACACCCGGTACGGAGTTGGCGAATCCTTTCGTCGTTGAGGTGAGAGATCAGAACGATAATCCCTTACCAGGTGCTCAAGTTGCGTTTACGGTCACCGCAGGGGATGGGACGCTCAGCGGAAGGTTTACGATTGAGAAGGCAACGACCGATGCCAACGGCCGGGCAGAGAGTAGCCTCACCCTGGGTCCCAATCCGGGCACAAACACCGTTGAGGTATCTGTCGCCGGAGTTGAGCTGGTGACGTTTAATGCGGTGGGCGTTGGAACGCCTACCTTGCCAATCATGGACGGTGATTTTCAGACGTGGCATCTACCCGATAGCGCCACTATCCGCCTGGGAAAAGGACGCGTTGGTTCAAGCGACAGGGCGGTTGCCTTTTCGCCCGATGGTCAATCCCTCGCAGTGGCAAGTGACCTCGGCATCTGGCTTTACAATGTGGCGACCTCTCATGCACTCGCATTGCTACCCACTGTGCGTCAGATCAGTTCCGTGGCGTTTTCACCCGACGGGACGACCCTCGCTTCCGGGTCAGCGGATGCTTCCGTGTCGTCGGTTGAGGCGAGCAAGCTGTGGGATGTGGCGACAGGGCAATATATCGCAACCTTTAATCACAGGGCCGAATCTGTGGCGTTTTCACCCGACGGGACGACCCTTGCTTCCGGGTCAGCGGATTATGCGATTGAGCTGTGGGACGTGGCGACGGGACAACATATCGCCACCCTCTCCGGGCATACGCGGGAGGTCAATTCTGTGGCGTTTTCGCCCGATGGGATCACCCTCGCTTCCGGCTCAGGTGATGGCACGGTCAAGCTGTGGGAGGTTGCCACGGGCACCAATACCGCCACCCTCTCCGGGCATACGCGGGAGGTCAATTCTGTGGCATTTTCGCCCGATGGGATCACCCTCGCTTCCGGCTCAGGTGATGGCACGGTCAAGCTGTGGGAAGTTGCCACGGGCACCAATACCGCCACCTTCTCCGGGCATGGACATTGGGTCAATTCTGTGGCATTTTCGCCCGATGGGATCACCCTCGCTTCCGGCTCAGGTGATGGCACGGTCAAGCTGTGGGAAGTTGCCACGGGCACCAATACCGCCACCTTCTCCGGGCATGGACATTGGGTCAATTCTGTGGCATTTTCGCCCGATGGGACCACCCTTGCTTTTGGGTCAAGATATGATGGTATGGTCTTGCTGTGGGAGGTTGCCACGGGAAACGCCGCCAGCCTCTCCGGGCATGCGCCCCGGGTCAATTCTGTGTCGTTTTCACCTGATGGGACGATGCTCGCTTCAGGATCTAATGATCGAACGGTCAAGCTGTGGGACGTGGCGACAGGAAGAAATACCGCCAGCCTCTCCGGGCATACGGATCGGGTCAATTCTGTGTCGTTTTCACCCGATGGGACGATGCTCGCTTCCGGCTCGGATGATAACACGGTCAAGCTGTGGGAGGTTGCCACGGGCACCAATACCGCCAGCCTCTCCGGGCACACGGGCCTGATCCGCTCTGTGTCGTTTTCACCTGATGGGACGATGCTCGCTTCAGGATCTAATGATCGAACGGTCAAGCTGTGGGACGTGGCGACAGGAAGAAATATCGCCACTCTTGAGGGGCATGCGAATAGGGTCCGCTCTGTGTCGTTTTCACCTGATGGGACGATGCTCGCTTCCGGGTCAGATGATGGCATAGTCAAGCTGTGGGACGTGGCCACGAGAACCAATACCGCCACCTTCTCCGGACATACCTCCTGGGTCCTCTCTGTGTCGTTTTCGCCCGATGGGACGACCCTTGCTTCCGGGTCTCGGCATGGCACGATCAAGGTGTGGGACGTGGCCACGGGAACCAATACTGCCACCTTCTCCGCAGATCGGTTCTCATCGGTGACGTTTTCTCTCGATGGGACCATGCTCGCTTCCGGGTCAGGGGGTGGTACGGTCAAGCTGTGGGACGTGGCTACGGGAACCCATACCGCCACCCTCTACGGGCACACGGGCCGGACTCGCTCTGTGGCGTCTTCGGTCCGCTCTGTGGCGTTCTCTCCCGACGGGAAGACCCTCGCTTCCGGGTCTGATGACGGCACGGTTCTGCTGTGGGACATGCAGCTTCTTTTACCGCATCCCCGGACCCTGACCAAGCTCTCCGGCGATGAGCAGCAAGGACCGGCCGGTGGCGCGTTAGGCGAGCCGTTCGTGGTTTCGGCGCTGGATCAGAACGGGGAGCCGTTTGCCGGGGCGGTCGTCACCTTTGTCGTCACCACCGGCGGAGGGACGCTCTCGGCAGCCACCGCCACCACCGATGCCAAGGGCCAAGCCGCCAGCATCCTGACGCTGGGGAGCCAGCCAGGGCCGAACACCGTTGTGGTGACCGTGGCCGATCTTGAGCCGGAGATCTTTACCGCCGTCGCGGAAACCACGCCCGACTTCGACGGCGACGGTGTGACCAACTTCGCCGACTTTTTCCTGTTTGCCGATGCCTTCGGCGGCAGCGACCCTCGCTTTGACCTGGATGGCAGCGGCGCGGTGGATTTCGCCGATTTTTTTCTGTTTGTCGATGCCTTCGACCAGCCGGCTCAGGCCAAGCTCCTGGTGCTGGCCCAGGAGTTGATCGGGCTGCCCGATGGCCCCCAGTTGCAGCAAAACGCGCCCAATCCGTTCAACCGCCAGACCGTCATCTCCTACTTCCTGCTCGCCCCGGGTCCAGCGCGCCTGGAACTGTTCGCGCTGACGGGGCAACGGGTGGCGGTTTTGAGCCGGGGCCAGCAGAAGGCGGGTCGCCACCGGCTCCACTGGGACGGCCGGGACGAAGCGGCGCCCTCTGGCCAGCGGCATTTACCTGTACAGGCTGGTGACGGGCGAGGGCGCTTTGACGCGCAAGCTCATCCTGCTGCGGTAGAGGCTGTCTCCAATGGCCTGCTCAGGAAGATAAAAAAATAATACCCACGACGATTTCGATGGATTCACAGTGAGGAGACAAACTTGATGAACGAATCAGCAATCCGACTCCATATCGAGCCATTGGACGAAGGTGGCTTTCTCGCCACGAGTCCCGATGTCCCGGGCTTGGTTGCGGAAGGACGCAGCGTCACCGAGGCCGTCGAGATTGCACAAGGTCTCGTACGCAAAATTGCAGAGTCGTGCATTGAACACGGCGACCCGCTTCCTCGCGCATTAGTAACTTTCCCGGAGGGCAACGCTGAAATTGATCTGCTGGTACCTGTTAGCGTGCCGTAATGGGACGGCTCTCCGGGTTCAAGTATCGAGATGTTGCTCAGCGTCTGCGACATTTTGGCTATGCGTTCGACCGTCCGGGGCCGGGCAGTCACGAAGTTTGGCGTCATGCACAGACTGGTCGGAAAGTTACTGTACCTCGTCACACCAGAGATATGGCGGAAGGAACGCTTCGCGCCATTCTTCGAGAGGCCCGAATCGGCGTCGACGACTTCCTTGGGGCTCGTTAGGTACTTGCTCACCCTGCTGCGTTGAGCGGACAAACGCCGAAAGATTCCAATCCCATGCGTTTCTTCAACACGGCCGGTCCCATCATGCCGGATATTCCGTAGAGATCGGCTAGTCCGCCCGCGAGGACGTGGGGGCGGCCATGCAGGCGATACTGGGTCAATTGGCCTTGAGGACAGGACGCATCCTGGGCGAGCGGATCGTGGAGGAGATCTGGCGCGAGGCCCTTGAGGACTTAGGCCCCCACGGCGCGTTGCAAAATGTGCTGAGCCGCTGGGCCGCGGCCGATGATAGGCCGCTGGTGCTGATGATCGACGAGATCGACGCGCTGATCGGTGATACCCTCTTGTCCGTGCTGCGGCAACTCCGCGCCGGCTATCCCGACAGGCCGCACCAATACCCGCAGACCGTCATCCTGTGCGGTGTGCGCGACTACCGCATCCAATCCACCGCAGAGAACGCCATCATCGCCGGTGGCAGCGTCTTTAACATCCGCGCCGAGTCTCTGCGGCTGGGCGATTTCACAGTGGACGAAATGCAAATGCTCTTGGCGCAACACACCGAGACAACCGGGCAGATGTTTGCCGAGGAGACGCAAAACGAGATCTGAGAACGGACCCAAGGGCAGCCGTGGCTCGTGAACGCCTTGGCTTATGAAGCCTGCTTCAAGAACAAGGCCGGGCGGGATCGCAGCCGGCCCGTCACCGCCGAGGCCATATGCGACGCCCGCGAGCAACTCATCTTGCGCCGCGAGACACACCTCGACCAACTCACCGACAAGCTCCAAGAGGACGCGTACGGCGCGTGGTTGAACCGCTGTTGAGCGGTGCCGAACCCGCCGAGGCCATTCCCCAAGACGACGTGGAATATGTCCGCGATTTGGGCCTATTGCGCCGGCGAGGCCCCATCGCCATCGCCAACCCGATCTACCAAGAGGTCATCCCCCGCGACCTCACCTATACCACGCAGGAATACCTCGCTCAAGACCCGGCCTGGTACGTGGATGCGGACGGGCGTCTGCGCCTCGCCGATTTGCTGACCGCGTTCCAAGCGTTCTTCCGCGAACATTCGGAACACTGGGTCGAGTGGTTCCAGTACAAGGAAGCCGGTCCCCAATTGCTGCTGCAGGCGTTCCTCCAACGCATCGTCAACAGCGGCGGGCGGATTGAGCGCGAGTATGGCTTGGGTCGGATGCGGACGGACCTGCTGATCTTATGGCCGGTGCCCGGCAACGCCCGGCCCGGTCAAGCGGTTCAGAAGGCGGTGATCGAATGCAAACTGCTTTACAAGAGCCTGGAGCAGACCGTGCGCGAGGGGCTCGAACAGACCCGCGCCTATATGGATCGCTGCGCCGCGAGCGAAGGCCACCTCGTGGTCTTTGACCGCACAGCGGGGGTGTCGTGGGACGATAAGATGTTCCGCCGCGAGGAAGATATGGAGGATGCGAAAGTCACTGTGTGGGGTATGTGACGATTCCCAAAGCTCAAGCCTTGGGCTTTACGGGCTAAAGGCCGATAGGTAAAGAAGACTCAATGGAAACGTAAGCATTATTAAAGTTGTAACCGGCCGCGGCGGTGGTGGTGCGCGGAGCCGGCTGCTCGATGTGCCTGGCGATGAACTCCGACAAACTCCAGGGCCGCGAGCTGTGCGCCTCGTCGTCCAACCGCAACTTCAAGGGCCGGCAGGGCAGCCCGACCGGTCACACCCTGCTGATGAGTCCGGCAATGGTCGCCGCGGCGGCGGTGGCCGGCGGGGTGGCGGATGTGCGGGAGTTGGTGGGGTAGTGGATTTCGTATAACTCGTTGGTGATCAAGGAGGCCAAATTATGAATGATTGCATTGTTATCGACCCGGCCATTCGTCATGGCAAACCAGTGATACGAGGAACCAGAGTGCCTGTGCATCGAATAATCGGGAGTCTGGCGGGGGGGCTACCGCGAACGAGGTCTGTAAGGAATACGATATTACTGACGAAGACCTGAGAGCGGCGCTGGCCTATGAGGAAGAACTGGTTGACCCCAATGGCCTGCTCGTCATGAACTCCCCCGAACGTATGGTCTGCCAATTAAGTTTATTGATATTATTTCGGCGCTTTTATAGGTCTAAAAAGTGGATTTTATATGTAAGTAAATTTATTTGAAATTCCAGTACAGGAGGATAACCCCATGAAAACCTCTGTTCTTCATTCCGCCTTTCTTGCGTTGCTCAGTCTCCTGCTCTCGCCGATAGCCGTCGTCCATGCTTCGCCCGCGCCGGCCGATAGCGTGCATTTCTGTCTGCCTGTCGATTTCGAGCAGTGGGCACGCGATCGCGCTCGACCTGCAGCCAAGCGGCTGGCGGATTTGAACGTGGGCGAACCCCGCACGGTGCGGCTGATCTACTTTTTGCCCAATGACCGCCCGTATCGCGCCGACGTGGTTCAGAAGATGAAGGATGAGATTCGCCAGATTCAGACCTTTTATGCCGAGCAGATGCAGGCGCAAGGCTACGGAGACAGAACCTTCCGTTTTGAGACCGATGCCCAGGGTGAGCCGCTGGTTCACCGCGTGGATGGCCAACACCCCGACAGCCACTATCTCGACGATACGTCTGGTACTGTATTTGCCGAGATTGATCGGACGTTTGATGTCGGCCAGAACATTTACTTCATCGTCATCGACAATACCACTCATGCAATTACCGTTGGTGGTTCCAGTGTGGGAGGTGTCGCAGACTCATATGGGAAAAACGGGGGTGTAAGTATCCTCCCTGAAGAATTCCGCTTTGAACTGGCCGCGCATGAGCTGGCGCACGCCTTTGGATTAACCTGGCATGATTTCAGGAGCAACGCGTACATCCTGTCATATGGATATTACGCAGATCAATTGTCTTCGTGCCATGCGGAATTTTTGGCCGTGCATCCCTACTTCAACCTCGATATCCCAATTGAAGAGGGATCGCCGCCGACCATCGAGCTCCTTTCGCCGGTGAGGTTCCAATTTGGTTCGAAGAGCGTTTCCATCCGGGTGGAAATCAGCGATTCAGAGGGGCTTCATCAGGCGCAGTTGTTCAATACGACAAGGGGATTGCTTCAGGGCCCCGCCGACGGATTCTACGAAGTGCGAGATTGTCGTGGATTGGCCGGTGAAGCGGAGGCCGTCGTTGAATTCGATTTCAGCGACAGGCTCCCTTCCTACTTTGAACATCCGCTGCAGGTCAAGGCCGTCGACATGGATGGGAACGTGGGCACTACCTATTTCACGCTCACAGGGATTTCTCCCCAGTATATCGGCTCCCTTGAAGGGCATGGGGACGGGGTCTATTCGGTAACCTTTGCCCCAGGCGGGACCATCCTGGCTTCCGGGTCGGGGGACGGCACGGTGAAGCTGTGGGACTTGGCCACGGGCACCGATACCGCCACTCTCGAAGGGCATGGGGGCGGGGTCGCCTCGGTGGCCTTTTCGCCCGACGAATCCACGCTGGCATCGGGGTCGTGGGATGGCACGGTGAAGCTGTGGGAAGTGGCCACGGAAACGAACACCGCCACTCTCGAAGGGCATGGGGACGGGGTTGCCTCGGTGGCCTTTTCGCCCGACGAATCCACGCTGGCATCGGGGTCGTGGGATGGCACGGTGAAGCTGTGGGAAGTGGCCACGGAAACGAACACCGCCACCCTTGAAGGACATGCGGACGGAGTCGCTTCGGTGGCCTTTGCGCCAAGCGGGGCCATGCTGGCTTCCGGGTCCTGGGATGGCACGGTGAAGCTGTGGGAAGTGGCCACGGGAACGAACACCGCTACCCTGGAAGGACACGCGGATCGGATCACCTCGGTGGCCTTTGCGCCCGGCGGGGCCACGCTGGCTTCCGGGTCGGAGGACGGAACGATCAGGCTGTGGGACGTGGATACGGGCTCTGATACCGCTATCCTCAAGAGGCACAGTGCCACTTCGGTGGTGTTCTCCCCTGACGGGGCAACCTTGGCTTCCGTGTCCAGGGATGGCACGGTGCGGCTGTGGGACGTGGTGGCGGGAACGGATATCCCTCCGCGCCTCAGAGAGGATGGGTCCGGGATCCACTCCGCTACGTTTTCCCCTGACGGGACAACGCTGGCTACCGGATCGGAAAACCATGCGGTCCAGCTGTGGGATACATCCGAATGGAAGAGGCCACGTCCATACAGTCTGGAGAGGATATCGGGCGATGGCCAGCAGGCCGCGCCCGGTGCAGCCCTGGCAAGCCCTCATGTGGTTGAGGTCAGAGATCAGTACGGTCTCCCCTTACCGGGTGTTGTGGTCACGTTTACCGTCACGGCGGGTGGCGGCAGACTGAGCGGGCGGTCCGACGCCGAGACTGCAACCACCGATACTCGCGGCCGGGCCGAGCGGACGCTCACCCTCGGTCCCACGGCGGGCATGAATACGGTCGAAGTCTCCGTCCCTGGGCTCGAGCCGATGACCTTCGATGCACTGGGCGTCGGAACCATCGCCCCCAGGGAGGGCGATTTTCGGACTTGGCACTTGCCCGAGAATGCCATCGCTCGCTTGGGAAAAGGACGCCTCAGTACAGGGGAAAGGGTGGGCGCCTTTTCTCCGGATGGCCAAAGCCTGGCCGTGGTGAGCAGCATCGGCATCTGGCTGTATGAGGTGGCGACGTTTCGTCCACTCGCCTTGTTCCCCACCGGTGAGAACAGGTTCGGGTCGGTGGCGTTTTCCCCCGATGGAACCATGCTCGCTTCCACTCCGGAAGATCAAGAAACAGAGACCAGGCTGTGGGACATCGCGACAGGAGAAGTCATCGCTACCCTGGAGGGGCATACTGCTTCTCCTGTGGTGTTCTCTCCCGATGGGAGAATTGTTGCTGTCGGCCTATGGGATGGGACGATAAAGCTGTGGGACGTCGCTACCGGGCAGATCAAAGCCATCCTGGAAGAGGAAGGAGACACGAATGGAATCCAGGCGGTGGCGTTCTCCCCGGACGGGACGCTGCTCGCCTCCGGGACAGGCAACGGCACGCTCAGACTGTGGGATGTGGGGACGGGCACAAGGACCGCTACTTTGGTGGAGTATGGGGGTGGGATCGAGTCCGTGGTGTTTTCATCCGACGGTACGATCCTGGCCTCCGATGGAGGGGGGACGGTAAAGCTGTGGGACGTTGCGACGGGCACCCAAGCCGCTACCCTGGATCCGGCAGGGGAAGCCCTTGCCTCCTCACCCGTAGGAGCGATCCTCGCTACCGCCGGATTTCCGGCACACAGGGTCAAACTGTGGGACCTGGCTACGGGCTCCCATATTGCCACCCTGGAGGGGCATACGGGTCCGGTCGCCTCCGTGGCGTTTTCGCCCGACGGCACCACCCTGGCATCGGCGTCTCGGTGGGACAATACGGTCAAGGTATGGGACTTGGCGACGGGGAACGCCGCCACTATTTCCGGGCATACGGACAACGTCAATACCGTGGCCTTTTCACCCGACGGGACGACGCTGGCTTCCGGGGGCGGAGGAACGTATGGCGGTTATCACGACGCGATCAATCTGTGGGAGACGGCGACAGGAGCGCATACCGCCATCCTGGACGCGCACAGGACCCCCATCCACTTCTTGGCGTTCCTGCCCGATGGGACGACGCTGGTTTCGGGGGCATGGCGCACGATCAAGGTGTGGGACGTAGCGACGCGAACAAGTGCCGCCACCCTCTCCGGTGAGGTGATCAGATCGGTTTCGCCCGACGGGACAACTCTCGCTATGGGGAGGGAGGATGGCACCGTGGACCTATTGGAGGTATCCACGGGCACGAGTGTCGCCATCCTGGAGGGTCATGGGGATTGGGCCGGCTCTGTGGCCTTTTCACCCGATGGGGCAACCCTCGCTACTGGGACGGAGGATGATGGCACTGTGAAGCTATGGGAGGTAGCTACGGGCACCAATACCGCCAACCTGGAGGGACATGAGCATGGAGTCTTCTCTCTGGCCTTCTCCCCCGATGGGGCAACCCTGGCCTCGGGAGGGGGTTACGTTGTCAAGCTGTGGGACGTGGGCACGGGCACCAATTACGCCACCCTGAAGGGGCACGAGTATGTAGTCAGCTCGGTTCGGTTTTCCATGGACGGTACCATCCTCGCTTCCGGATCCTGGGACCGCACAGTCAGTCTGTGGGATGTCGTGAGGGAAACCAGGATCGCTACTCTGGAGGGGCACACGGCTTGGGTCAATTCAGTGGCCTTCTCCCCCGATGGGGCAACGCTGGCTTCCGGGGCCTCGGATGGCACGGTGCTGCTGTGGGACATGCAGCTTCTTTTACCGCATCCCCGGACCTTGACCAAGCTCTCCGGCGATGAGCAGCAAGGACCGGCCGGTGGCGCGTTAGGCAAGCCGTTCGTGGTTTCGGCGCTGGATCAAAACGGGGAGCCGTTTGCCGGGGCGGTCGTCACCTTTGTCGTCACCACCGGCGGAGGGACGCTCTCGGCAGCCACCGCCACCACCGATGCCAAGGGCCAAGCCGCCAGCATCCTGACGCTGGGGAGCCAGCCAGGGCCGAACACCGTTGTGGTGACCGTGGCCGATCTTGAGCCGGAGATCTTTACCGCCGTCGCGGAAACCACGCCCGACTTCGACGGCGACGGTGTGACCAACTTCGCCGATTTTTTCTTGTTTGCCGATGCCTTCGGCGGCAGCGACCCTCGCTTTGACCTGGATGGCAGCGGCGCGGTGGATTTCGCCGATTTTTTTCTGTTTGTCGATGCCTTCGACCAGCCGGCTCAGGCCAAGCTCCTGGTGCTGGCCCAGGAGTTGATCGGGCTGCCCGATGGCCCCCAGTTGCAGCAAAACGCGCCCAATCCGTTCAACCGCCAGACCGTCATCTCCTACTTCCTGCTCGCCCCGGGTCCAGCGCGCCTGGAACTATTCGCCCTGACCGGGCAACGGGTGGCGGTTTTGAGTGAGGGCCAGCGGAAGGCGGGCCGCCACCGGCTCCACTGGGACGGCCGGGACGACGCGGGCCGCCCTCTGGCCAGCGGCATTTACCTGTACAGGCTGGTGACGGGCGAGGGCGTTTTGACGCGCAAGCTCATCCTGCTGCGTTGAGCGGACTGCGGGGATTCTATTTTCAGCCTGGAAATTTGCAGGGCCTGCCGAATCCACCTCCCCCGTATCCTCGTCCTCGGCGGCATCAACATGGGGTGATTACCCGCGCCAAAACGTACTGTCGCCCAGCCAGACGCTGCGATGCCGATGAGGGGGACACCGAGTCGCTGCCCTGGGGTCTGATCCAGTCCTCCATGAAGCTGGAGGAGAGCCTTGTTGATGAGGCGGTCCGCAAACCTAGCCTGTTGGTCGGCCTTGTGCGCCTGGGGTAACCGGCTCCAACTCGAGTTTGATCTCTTTGGCAAAGGCCACCGCGCTTTCCGGAGCCTTACCCGTAGCGTCCATTGTGGGGCGTTCCTTTTTATTTGACGGATTGGGCTCATAGTGATAGGTTATGGCTAAACCATCCATATCACCCCAGTCATAGTCTCAACAAAAGAAAGGGAGACCATCATGAAGCTAACGGTAGTAATCCTTTTGGGGAGTGTGCTGGGGCTGGCCAGCCTCCTGGGCAACGTGCGTCCCGTCGTTGCTCAGGAGTTAGAGGTAACGGCCGGTGAGGTGGTGGACCGGGAAACCCTGCAAGCCTTTGTCGAAGGGGCAAAGGAGTACTTGGAGGGGATCACTGACCTTTCCGGGGTCGCAAGCAGAACGGAGGAATTCAGGAGCGAGGGGGATTGGAAGTCCGGCTCGATCTACCTCATTGTACTGACTACTGAAGGTGTCGTGCAATTTCACGGGGCTGATCTGACCTGGGAGGGCAAAAATGTAATCGATCTCGAAGACGATAATGGGGTCAGAATTGTCCAGGAGATCCTCGCCGCCGCCGCTGGGGGAGGGGACTTTGTCGAGTATTATTGGGACGATCCGGCGGTAGAAGGCGACGAAGACGCCGACTCGTCCAAGGTGGCCTATGCTGTCCCAGTTACCGTGTTGGGCCTGGAGTTTGTCGTAGTCGCTGGCTTTTACATGGATCTGTCCAGCGTCGACGAGTCAACCATCTTTGAGGTCCTGGAGATAACGGCTGGTGAGGTGGTGGACCGGGAAACCCTGCAAGCTTTTGTAGATGGGTTGAGAGTTCTTATTCCCATCATTGAGGAAAACGGTCCTGCCTACCTGGCAACCGTCCAGGCCGCAATCAGGACCGAGGGGGAGGATTTCAAGTATGACTCGATCTACCTCATTGTACTGAATACCGACGGCCTGGTGATCTTTCACGGAGCCGACCCAAGCTTTGATGGGCGAAACATGATTGATCTCGAAGATGTCCATGGCGTTAAAATCGTCCAGGAGATCCTCGCTGCTGCCGCTGCGGGCGGCGGCTTTGTCGAGTATTATTGGGACAATCCGGCGGTAGAAGGCGACGAAGACATCCACTCGCCCAAGCTGACCTACGCTATCCCGATTACCGTATTCGGCCAGGATTATGTCGTAGCCGCTGGCATCTATTTGGACTCCAGTACGGCGGTTGAAGGACGGTCTTGGGGACAGCTCAAAAGTAGCTTTTAGCATAGTAGGACACGCGTTGCACTGAACGCGCTTGGACACGAAGGATAGGATGGAACGATCAGAGGAGAAACGAGAGGCGTCAGATGGCCTCCGGATGGCCCCCGAACAGATGCTCGATCTCGCGCGCCAGGCCGCGGAACTCGTGGTGGAGCGGATCGAGGGCCTGCCCGGAGAAAATGCCTGGGACGGAGAGTTCCGGCAGGAGCTAGAGGCCCGGCTGCTGCAGGAGCCGCCCGAAGACGGCCGGCCGGCAGCGGAGGTTATTGAACGGGCCGCGCACGAGATCTTACCGGTCGCGTTGCGGCTGGACCACCCGCGTTGCTTCGGACTCATCCCGTCGGAGCCCACCTGGCCCGGGGTGCTGGCCGACTTCATGGCGGCCGGGTACAACACCAACTCAGCCACCTGGCTGACCGCGAGCGGTCCGACCCAGCTCGAGTTGGTCGTCATTGACTGGTTGCGGTGCTGGCTCGGCTATCCGGAGAGCGCCGGCGGGCTCTTCACGAGCGGGGGTTCGGCGGCCAGTCTCGACGCCTTCGTCACGGCGCGAGAAGCGGCGGGCCATCCCGAGCGTCCGACCGTGTACATGAGCGGCCAGAGCCATAGCGCGCAGATCCGTGCGGCCAGGATCATCGGCGTTCGACCGGAGTGTATACGCATGGTTGCGAGTGACGGGCATTTCCGCCTGGACATGGAGGCGCTCGCCCGGGCCGTGGCCGACGACCGTGCCGCGGGGTTCAATCCCATCGCGGTGTGCGCCAACGTCGGCGCGAGCAGCACCGGGGCTATTGATCCGCTTGGGGCGATGGCCGACTACTGCAAGGCGGAAGGCATCTGGCTGCACGTCGACGCGGCGTACGGTGGCTTTGCGGCCGTGACCGAACGGGGCAAGAAGCTCTTGCGCGGGATCGAGCGCGCCGATTCGATCGGGCTGGACGCGCACAAATGGTTCTTTCAGCCGTACGAGGCCGGCTGCCTGCTGGTGCAGGACGCGCGCACGCTTGAACACGCCTTCGGCGTTCACCACGATATCCTCCAGGACACGGTGTGGGGTGCGAACCACCCGAACGTCTCGGATCGCGGCCTGCAACTGAGCCGCTCGTTTCGGGCCCTGAAGGTCTGGATGTCGGTCCAGACCTTTGGGATGGCCGCGTTCCGGCGGGCCGTGGCGAAGGGGATGGAGCTGGCCGACCGGGCCGAGGAGTACGTCCAGACGAGCCCGATCCTGGAACTCTTGACCCCCGCGTCCCTGGGGGTCGTGTGTTTCCGGATCAAACCCGCCGGTACCGCCGCCGATGAAGCCCTGGAAGAGGTCAACAGGACTGTGCTCGCCCGCGTTTTCTGGGAAGACCGCGCCTTCGTATCATCGACGCTTCTCCGGGGGACGTTTTCGCTCCGGCTGTGCATCGTCAACCACACCACGACCTGGGACGATGTGCGCGAGACCTTGGAGGCCACCGAGCGGTTCGGGCGGGAGGCATTATCCTAATCCATAATTATCAATTATCACAGTCTTAACAAAAGAGAGGGAGACTATGGTGAACTATAAAATGGGTAGTCGGGGGTTGCGCCTTGCGCCGATGATTAACCTAATCAGGAAATTCCACATCGCGCTGCTTGCGGCTCTGGCGGCGGCGTGCGGCGGTGAGGATGAACCGCTCGGCAGCAAGGCCGGACCGCTCGGCGCGGTCGAGGTCGGCGCGGGCGAAGCCGTGCAGATCCGTTCGTTACTCTCGATCACCGGCGCGGCGTCGCTGGGTGGAGCGTTGCGGCACGGCGTCGAGTTGGCCGCGCAGGACTTCGGCGACATCCACGGTCGCGAGATCGACCTCGGAGAATCTATCGACAGCATGTGCTCGCCGGAGGGCGGACGCGCCGGCGCCGAGCAGATCATCGCCGATCCGCAGGTGATGGGCGTCATTGGCACGTCGTGCTCAGCCGCGGCCGTAGAGGCCTCGCCGATTCTCAGCGAGGCGGGGCTGGTGATGATTTCGCCGAGTAATACGTCGCCTTTGCTCACCTCCGACCTCGCCGGCAACGCGAATCCCAACTATCACCCCGGCTATTTTCGCGTTGCCATCAACGATCTCTATCAGGCGCAGGCGGTCGCCGATTATGCCTACGGTGAACTTGGCCTGCGGCGCCTGGCGGCCGTCGACGACGGCGACCCGTACACATCGGCCCTCGTGAGCGCTTTTGGCGACGCGTTCCGCGCCCTCGGCGGCGAGGTCGCGGCCACCGCCCGGATCGAGAAGGGCGACACGGACATGACCCCCGTCCTGGCGGAATTCGCGGCAGCCGAGCCGGACGGCATCTTCTTCCCGCTCTTTGAGGTGGAAGGCTCGCTCTTCGCCGAGCAGGCGCTGGCGTTCGAAGGACTGGAAGATGCGACGCTCATTACGGGCGCGGCTCTCCTCGTGTCCGAGTTCCTCGGCACGCCGCAGTCGGAAGGCATGTACTTCGCCGGGCCGGAGTCGGATCTCGGCTCGAACGTCAATGCTGCGACCGGCAAGAGCGTGGAGGCCGTGCTCGACGCCTTCGCAACCGCGTATGGTGGATCGCCTACCTCTCCGTACTGGGCGCACGCATACGACGCCACGACGGTGCTGCTCAGCGCCATCGAATCCGTTGCGGTGGAGGATGACGGGAAGCTGCATATAGACCGCGCCGCGCTACGCGATGAGATCGGGGCGACGGCCGGCTTTCAGGGTCTCCTCGGCGTGCTCTCCTGCGACGATTTTGGCGACTGTGGCACCGGGCGCATCAACATCTACCACCACACGGACTCAAGCATCACAGACGCCGCGCAGTTGCCGGTGGTCTACCGGTTCGCGCCGTGAGCCTGCCGCTGCGCTCCTAGGCGCTGTCACACTCCAGAACCATCACCTCGCACTGGTGCAGGGTCGGCCACGGATCGGGTGTTTGCAGACCGTCGAGTCCCATGAGGACGAGGTTCTCGCCGCTCCGGATGGGGGGATTTTCCACGACGAACCAGGTGCCGAACTGGTTTTCCAGCTTCGCGGCATCGGCGAGCGAGACGTCGCGATCGTTGACCCGGCAGAAGATGCGGTCCATGCAGGCTTCGCAATCGGTGAGTCGCAGGTGCAGCTCGGTGCCGAGTATGCGGCCGTCGGCGAGGCCGGCTTCAATGTCGTCTTCGATGACGAGGATCATCTCTCGTCCTGAACCAGAATTTCAAGCCGGGTGCCGCCTACGGGGCTTGATGGGGCGCAGGCAAGACGATACCTTGGACATGACAGGCTTCTTGGATGAGGGGGGCAGCGGTTTTCTTGACGGAAGTCATGTCCAATCCAACAAGGAGCCTGTCATCATTCAACCGCTGCACGGAAGAATGATGACCGATTCATGCACCAACGCCAGTCTGTGGTATAATCGGTGTTTGGGTGTGGCATGGCTGAATAGCTTCACCCTTACTGAAAACTCTATTGGAGGAGACATAGTGGAAAACGCGAGCGTTATTAAAATCATAACCGGCCGCGGCGTGGTGGTGCGCGGGGCCGATATCGATACCGACCGCATCATCCCGGCCCGCTTTTTGCGGACGGTGACCTTTGAGAATTTGGGTGCCCATGCCTTTGAGGACGATCGCGCCGGCGGCGACCATCCCTTTGACCAGGCGCGCTTCAAAGGGGCGTCGATCCTTTTGGCCAACGCCAATTTCGGCTGTGGCTCGTCGCGCGAACACGCGCCGCAGGCCCTGATGCGCTGGGGAATCAAGGGCTTTGTCGCCGAGTCCTTTGCCGAGATTTTCTTTGGCAACTGCATCGCCATGGGATTGCCCTGTGTGCGGGTCGCGGCCGAGGCCATGCAGGCGTTGATGGCCGTCGTCGAAGGCGATCCAGCGCAAGAACTAGTGATCGACCTCGAAGCGCGGAGGGTGCGCTGGGCCGACGGCGAAGTCGCAGCCGATATTGCCGACGGCCCGCGCGAGCAGTTTCTCAAGGGGGGCTGGGACTCGCTGGGCCAGCTTTTGGCCGCGGACGACCAGATCGGCCAGACCGCCGCCCGCTTGCCCTACACCCGCGCCTTTGCCACGGCCGACTAGGTATACGCTAGAGACAGCGCAATATGACACAGACTCATTTGTTTCCAGCGGAGCGACGACACCAACCAGAACCCGTTGTCGGTCAGCAGTATACTCGCGCTCAAGCGTCCATTCATAAGGAGAATTACCCTTAACTTTGGAGGTGCATATAGTGCACAAAATCGCCGTAATACCCGGAGACGGAACGGGGCCTGAAGTTGTGGTTGAGGGGCTGAAGGCCCTCGACGCTGTGGCCGCCAAACAGGGATTCAAATACGAAACCGTCGAGTTCGATTTTGGCGGCGACCGCTATCTGCGCACCAACGAGGTATTGCCCGATTCAGCTGTGGAGGAGCTCAGGAGTTTCGACGCTATCTACCTGGGGGCTATCGGTCATCCGCAGGTCAAGCCCGGCATTCTGGAAAAGGGCATTTTGCTGCGTTTGCGCTTTGAACTCGACCAGTACATCAACCTCCGCCCGGTCAAGCTCTACCCCAATGTGCCGACCCCGATCAAGGACAAGGGACCCGAGGATATCGACTTCGTGGTGGTGCGCGAAAACACCGAGGGGCTGTACGCTGGTGCTGGTGGCTTTCTCAAGAAGGGCACACCCGACGAGGTGGCGATCCAGGAATCGATCAACACCCGCAAAGGGGTGGAGCGCTGTGTGCGCTATGCTTTCGAGTACACCCGGCGGCGCAACAAGAACAAGATCTTGACCCTGTGCGGCAAGACCAATGTGCTCACCTTTGCCTTTGATCTGTGGGAGCGCGCCTTCCACGAAGTGGGCCAAGCTGCTTACCCGGATATCAAACGCGACTACGCCCACGTGGATGCCATCTGCATGTGGATGGTCAAAAACCCCGAGTGGTTCGACGTGATCGTCACGGACAATATGTTCGGTGATATCATCACCGATCTGGGCGCGATGATCCAGGGAGGTATGGGGATTGCCGCCGGCGGCAATATCAACCCCGAAGGGGTGTCGATGTTCGAGCCCATCGGCGGTTCGGCGCCCAAGTACACCGGCCAGAATGTTATCAATCCGCTGGCGGCTATCGCCGCCTGCCAGCTCATGCTCGACACCCTCGGCGAGCGCGAGGGAGCCAGCATTTTGGAGGGGGCCATCGTCTCGACGCTGGCCGAGCTCTCCGACTTGGGCGCGGGTAGGATGGGATATTCCACCGCGGAAGTGGGCGACCTAGTAGCCCAGGCTGTGGCCGACGCCTAGGGAGATGGAGGGGAGCGACACCATGCACATCGAAGTCTATGACTCCACCCTGCGGGACGGTGCCCAAGCCGAGGGCATTTCCTACTCGCTGGAGGACAAGCTACTGATCGCCCGGCGGCTCGACGCGCTCGGCGTTGATTATATCGAAGGGGGCTGGCCCAATCCCACCAATCCCAAGGACCTGGCCTTTTTCGAGGCGGTGAAGAAGCTGGGCCTGAAGGCGCAGGTGACCGCCTTTGGCAGCACGCGCCGGGCCGGCGTGGCGCCGGAGGAGGACGCGACGCTGAACACGCTCCTGAAGGCCGAGACCGGCAGCGTCTGCATCTTTGGCAAGAGCTGGACCCTGCATGTCGCCGAGGTGCTCAAGACGACCCTAGAAGAAAATATGAGGCTGATCGAAGACTCGGTAGCCCATCTGGTGGCGAACGGCCGCGAGGTCATCTACGACGCCGAGCATTTCTTCGACGGCTACTGCGACGCCCCCGACTACGCGATCGCCACGTTGCGAGCGGCCGTGCGGGGCGGCGCGCGTCTGCTCGTTCTCTGCGACACCAACGGCGGCCGGCTGCCGAGCGAGATCGGCCGCATCTTTGCCGCAACCCGGGACGCCGTGGATCTGCCGCTGGGCATTCACACCCACAACGACGCCGGCATGGCCGAGGCCAATACAGTGGCAGCCGTCGAGCTGGGGGCGGTGCAAGTGCAGGGCACGTTCAACGGCTACGGCGAGCGTTGTGGCAATGCCAACTTATGCACGGTGATCCCGACATTGGAACTCAAGCTCGGCAAGCGGCTGATCGGGCGCGAGAACCTCGCGGAGCTGATGGACTTCTCCCGCTTCCTGAGTGAGATCGCCAACGTCTATCACGACCACCGCCAGCCCTACGTCGGCGAGAGCGCGTTTGCCCACAAGGGGGGTGTACACATCGACGCCATGACCAAGGACCCGCGCTGCTACGAGCACGTCGCCCCCGAGGCCACGGGCAATGAGCGGCGCTTCTTGGTCTCGGACCAGGCGGGCGGAGCGACGATCGTTAGCAAGCTGCGGCGATTTTTGCCCGATATAGAGAAGAGGGACCCCCTGGTGGGGCAGGTCTTGGAGCGGGTCAAGCAGCTGGAGCATCAGGGCTATCAGTTTGAAGCGGCGGAGGGGTCGTTCGAACTGCTGGCGCGCCGGGTCCAGGGCACATACCAAGATCGGTTTACCCTGGTAAACTTCCGCACCATCAACCGCAGGACCGGGGCGCACGCCGAGGAAGCCGAGGCGATTGTCAAGGTCGCCATCGGCGGCGCGGAGTACCATATGGTCGCCAGCGGCGACGGCCCGGTCAACGCGCTCGACCAGGCGTTGCGCAAGGCGCTGGAGCAGGAGTTCCCCGCGCTCAAGCAGGTGCATTTGGAGGACTACAAGGTGCGGGTGTTATCGAGCGGGGACGGGACCGCGGCCAAGACGCGGGTATTGATCGAGTCCTCGGACGGCAAGGACGTGTGGGGTACGGTGGGGGTTTCGGAGAACGTGATCGAGGCGAGCTGGATTGCGCTGGCCGATAGTTTGCACTACAAGTTAATGAAGGACGCGCTGGCGGGGAGCTGATAATTCCCCCCAGCCGCAGCAAAGAAAATAACAAGGAGTGAACAGGAGACCCGAACGTATGGCGTCTCTTACCCTTAAAAGCTGTCGAGGCCGCCTTGGGCCACTTTGAAGCCAATGTCGATTTATTGGGGGCGGTTGGCGACCCCGACGAAGGGGCGGACCCAGACGATCCAGACCACAGAATTACCAAGTCCCGAGTCGCTAACATACGGGTTGTCGTAGGCTCAAACGCAATACCGACTAATCAAAAAAGGAGCGATGGCGGTGAACATACTAGACGACGGCAACGTTTGTTCGGCGAAGGGGTTTCAAGCCGCCGGGCTGTACTGCGGGATCAAGGAGGAGACCAGGGACTTGGCCCTGGTGTATTCGGAGGCCGAGGCCAGTGGGGCGGCGGTTTACACCACCAACCGGGTACAGGCCGCGCCCATCGAGGTGTGCCGGGCCCATCTGGCGGATGGCCGAGCGCAGGCCGTGGTGCTCAACTCGGGCAATGCCAATGCCTGTACCGGGGCGGTGGGGCTGGCCAACGCGCAGCAGATGTGCGAATTGGCGGCCGGGCCCTTGGCCCTGGCCATTGAGGCGGTGCTGGTGTGCTCGACCGGAGTGATCGGGGTGCCGCTGCCGATGGAGGCCATTGCCGAGGGGATTCCACAGGCGGTGGCCGCGCTGTCGCGGTCGGGTGGGCACGACGCGGCCGCGGCCATCATGACCACGGATACCGTGCCCAAGAGCTTTGCCGTGGAGCTGGAAGGAAAACCCGTGCGGATCGGGGGCATGGCCAAGGGCGCCGGCATGATTGCGCCCAACATGGCGACCATGCTCTCGGTGATCGGCACGGATGCGCAGGTGGCGCCCGGACTCTTGCAGGCGCTGCTGGTGTGGGCGGTGCAACGCTCGTTTAATTGCATCACGGTCGATGGGGACATGAGCACCAACGACACCGTGATCGCCCTGGCCAATGGAGCGGCTGGAGGGCCACAACTCGAGAAAGGCGGCCCCGGGATAGAGGGATTTTACGCCGGTCTCGAGGAAGTGTGCCGCCAGCTGGCGCGCATGATTGCGCGCGACGGCGAAGGCGCCACCAAGCTCGTGAGCATCCGGGTACAGGGGGCGTCAAACCAGAGCGAAGCCCGCCAGGTGGGACTGGCCGTGGCCAATTCCAACCTGGTCAAAACCGCGGTATTCGGCTGCGATCCCAACTGGGGTCGAATCCTCTGTGCAGTGGGTTATTCCGGGGCGGATATCGATCCGGATCAGGTAGAGGTTGCGCTTTGTGGGGTTCCTATCTACCGCGCCGGGGCCGGGGTGGATTTCGAGCAGGAGGAATTGATCGCGGCCATGCGGGGCGAGGATATACCGATCCAGATTGATCTGGGCCGCGGCCATGCCGAGGCCCAGATCTTCACCTGTGACTTCAGCTACGACTACGTGCGCATCAACGCGGAATACACCTAAGAAGCCGTCTCAAAACCCCCGCTGGCCGCCGCTTTTGCCTGGCACAAGGCAGCCAATGCGCTCGCGCTCGGGACACACCGGGAATCTTAAGAAGGCTTCTAAGAAAGGCGATTTTCATGGCTCTAGCAAAGAACGTTCAGCGCATGGAGTCCTCGGTGACCATGGCGATCTCGGCCAGGGCCGCGGCCATGCGGCGCGCGGGCATCGACGTGATCTCGCTGTCGGCCGGCGAACCCGACTTCGATACCCCCCGCAACATCAAGGACGCCGGCATTCGCGCCATCGAGGAGGGGATCACCAAGTACGTCGTGCCGGGGTCCGGATTCCTCGAACTGAGGGAGGCCATCAGTCGCAAGTTCAGCGAGGACAACGGGGTCGAGTACCCACCCGAGCAGATCGTCGTCAACAACGGCGCCAAACACTCGCTCTTTCTTGCGGTCGCGGCCCTGCTCGATCCGGGCGCCGAGGCCATCATCCCCACCCCTTACTGGGCCACCTACAGCGAGTTGCCGCGACTGGTAGGGGCCGAGCCCGTGATCGTGCAGACCCGAGCCGAAAACCAGCTCAAGCTCACGGGTGCGGAGTTTCGCAGGGCCATCACCCCCCGGACGAAGATGCTCTTCCTGAACACCCCTTCAAACCCGAGCGGCTGCGTCTATTCCAGGGAGGAACTCCAGACCCTGGCCGATGTGGCGGTGGAGCACGGCATCTACGTCCTGAGCGATGAAATCTACGAGAAGCTGATCTACGGGGAGGCCGAACACCACTGCATAGCCGCCCTGGGGGACGAGATCAAGGAACTCTCCCTTATCGTGAACGGAGTTTCCAAAGCCTATTCCATGACCGGCTGGCGCATAGGGTATACCGGGGCTTCACAGGAGGTCGCGGATGGCCTGTTCAAGGTGCAAAGCCAGGAGGTATCCCATCCTTCGTCTATTTCGCAAATAGCGGCGATCGAGGCCCTGACCGGTCCCCAGGATGCCGTGGCCGAGATGAGGGCGGCCTTTGACGAGCGCCGGCGCTACATGGTCGAGCGGCTCAACGCCATAGACAGGGTGGAATGCATCCTCCCTCAGGGGGCCTTCTACGCCTATCCGGATGTTTCGGCCTATTATGGCCGCAGGGTCGGCGGGCGGGAGATTGCGGATTCAGTCGGTCTGTGCGAGTACCTCCTCGAAGAGGGGCGGGTCGCCTGTGTACCGGGGGCGGGTTTTGGCACCCAGAAGCACGTGCGGCTCTCGTACGCCACTGCCCTGGAGAACATCGAGAAGGCCATGGATCGGCTGGAAAAGGCCATGGGGCGGCTGGGTTGATGAATAAAGGAGGGCAAATCGGTGTCTCTTTAGGATGATGAGGTGTTGCGCGCGAACCGGGATTACGGGATAAGCAAAGATCAGTACTTCACGAAATACCCGTAGTTATTTGTAGTTGGACCTCAAGGCTGGGAGGGGATGTTGCCGGCAGGGCGGTGGGGGCTGCGAGCGGGCGCAGCAGCAGAGAGGGGGTAGTGGGGGAGTGGTAGGGGAAAAAGGGCGCTCTGGGACTCAGGCCTGCCTGGGGGAGGGTGGGGTGGGGCAAGAGCGCCCTGGACCTCATAAAAAAAACGCCAGAGGTACAAGCCCCGCACGGCCAACCGCCGATTCCGTGAAGCACTGAAGATCAATTATGAGCGAAGAGCGAACCTTTTACCTCGACTTCGAGCGTCCCATCGTCGAGCTCGAAAAGAAGATCGAGGAAATGCGCAACCAGGCCCAGGTCGACGGCCTGGATCTGAGCCGGGAATTGCAGAACCTGGAAGAGAGGATGGAAAACCTGCGCCAGGAGGTGTACACCAACCTCACGGCCTGGCAGCGCGTCCAGCTCTCCCGCCATCCGCAGCGCCCCTATGCCCTCGACTACATCGAGAAGTGTCTGACGGATTTCACCGAACTCCACGGCGACCGGGCCTACGGAGACGATCCGGCCATCGTCGGCGGCCCGGCCCGGTTGGACGGGGAACCGCTCATGGTCGTCGGCATGCAGAGCGGCCGCAACCTGGAACAGCGGCAATTCCGCAATTTCGGCATGCCGCATCCGGAAGGCTACCGCAAGGCCCTGCGCCTGATGAAAATGGCGGCCAAGTTCAAACATCCCATCCTCACCCTGATCGATACATCAGGCGCC
The DNA here is from genome assembly GCA_965219385.1 of Candidatus Latescibacterota bacterium. Taxonomy (GTDB): domain Bacteria; phylum Latescibacterota; class UBA2968; order UBA8231; family UBA8231; genus CBDCNM01. The sequence continues at coordinate 2,955,826 of CBDCNM010000002.1, forward strand.
TATCCGGGCATCGAGGCCGAGGAACGCGGACAGGCCGAGTCCATTGCCCGCAACCTCTTCGAGATGTCCCATCTGCCCATTCCGATCGTGGTGGCCATAATCGGCCAGGGCTTCAGTGGCGGGGCCCTGGGCACGGCCGTGGGGGACCGCATCCTGATGCTGGAAAACGCCTGCTACGCCGTCATTGTCCCGGAAAGTTGTTCCACCATCCTCTTCAGAACCCGCGAGCGCAAGGAAGAGGCCGCCGAAGCCCTCAAGCTCACGGCCTTTGATCTCAAGGAACACGGCCTCATCGACCGGATCGTGCCCGAGCCCTTTGGCGGTGCCCACCGCAACTACGACGAAGCCGCGGCCAACCTCAAACGCCAGATCCAGGAGGCCCTGGCCGAGCTACGTGGGTTCTCCGCGGACGAGTTGATTCACCAGCGCATCGAGAAATTCAATGCCATGAGCGCATGGGAAGAGTAAGATTCGTTTCAGCGCCCAGGTTGTGATACGGCTTGCCGGTCAGCCGCGCTTGATGCGGTCGAAGAGACGTTCCAGCCGATCGAAAGCCAGCCGTATCATGTCGTCGTCCCAGTCTCCGTCGATGTTGATCCTGACTACCTTCTGAAGGGTATCTATATAGGCCTTCTGTGCCTCTGACAGGGGCTTTGAGGAGCTGGACCGGTCCGTTGTCTGGGAAGGCGAAGAGGGCTGGGGGCCATTGCGCTGCTGGGAGGCGGATTTTTCGTGCCCGGACCTGCGGGACGGCGCCGGTTCGGGCGGTGGCGCGGGGGCCTCCGGAGCCGGGTCACTGGTAGAGGGAGGGGCCTCCGGAGCCGGGTCACTGGTAGAGGGAGGGGCCTCCGGAGCCGGGTCACTGGTAGAGGGAGGGGCCTCGGCTTCACTGAAGTCTGCTTCGCCCAATAGAAACTTGAAGAACATCTTCATCTTGCTGGCCGAGTCATTGCCCATGCCGGTCCGCTGGCAGAAGAAGGACACGATCTCGTGGTCGGGCATGGCGCCCTCGGATTCCTGCCACGGCTCCAGCAGACCGGGGTAGAGATCCTTCACGACCTCTGCGATGGCTTGCTTGCGGCTCTCGGGCACAATCAGGTGGTGCAGGCGTTCGGTGGGTTTTTGGTCGCGGTCAATCAGGCCCATGGCCTCTACGCCGCGCAGGAAGCGGTAGATCATCGAGGGGGTGCGAATAATCGGCCGGACATAATCCCGGTCTACCTGCTCGGGGACCTTGCTCTGCAGGCGAGAGATGAATTTCTCGAACTGGGCCTTGGTGATATAAGGGTACCAGGTCTTGCCCTGAGCGTCCTGCTGGGACTGGTTTTCTTCCTGGGTGTTCTGGGACTCTTCAATTGCGGTTTCCTCTGAAGGATGTTCTTCCATTTTAAGTTTCTCCATGGGTTTGAAGCAAGTAGTCGGCGCTCGTCAGGAGGCCGCGGAATAATCCACGGTCACCACCGTGCGAATACCTCCTCGCACCCTGAAGTCGCCTTGCACGGTCATGCGGCGAGGGGCGCAGGCAGCCACCAGATCGGCCAGAATTTTATTGATCGCGGCCTCGTAGAAAATGCCCTCCTGACGGTAGGACCACAAGTAGAACTTGAGGGATTTTAGCTCAATGCACACCCGGTCGGGCACGTAACGGATGTGGATGGTGCCGAAATCGGGCTGTCCGGTCCGGGGACAGACCGAGGTGAATTCCGGGCATTCCATTTCTATGGTGTAATCGCGTTCCAGATTGGGGTTGGGAAAGGTTTCAAGGTTCTTGCCGGGGTCTTCGGGCATGGTCCTGCACACGTGAGACGGCTTCTAAGGATGGAGTAGATACTAGTATTTAAAGGTAGGGTATTTTCCCCGGGGAGCAAGGGCGATTTCTGATACCGGCCAGATTGAGATATCAATCTTCATAGGGCACCGGGTCCTCGATCCCGGTGCTTTGAAAACCTTGCCGGCGCAGCCGGCAGCTGTGGCAGCGACCGCAGGCCCTTTCCTGGTTCTGATAACACGACCAGGTCAGGTGTAGGGGGGCGTTCAGCTCGATACCGCGGCGCACGATAGCGGTTTTTTCCAAAGCGATCAGGGGCGTTTGCACCTGGATCCGGTTGTGGGGTCGGGTGCCGAGAGCGATCATCCGGTTGTAGGCGGCGAAGAACTCCCGCCGGCAGTCCGGATAGAGAGTTGCGGCTTCGTGGGCGCCGATGAATATGTCCTGCGCTGCAATGGCCTCGGCCCAGGCCACGCCAATGCTCAGGATGTTGGCATTGCGGAAGGGGACATAGGTGGTGGGGATCTGCGCTGGATCGCCGTGGTCCTGGGGGATGGACAGATTCGCGTCGATCAGGCTGGTTCCGCCGATCTGCTGCAGGTAGGAAAGGTTCACTACCAGGCGCTGCTTGACCCTATAGTGGTCGGCAATGGCCGCGAAGGCCTGCAACTCCCGCTCCTGGGTGCGCTGGCAGTAGCTCAGGTGGAGGAAGGCCAGTTCGCGATCCAGGGCGGCAATGGCCGCGGTCACGCAGCTGTCGAGGCCGCCGCTGACGAGGACGATGGCAAGCGGCATGGTTGCCTTTCAATAGGTCGTGTCTGGTCGCGCTCTAGGTTAGGGGGTGGCGGCGGGCCTGTCAACAGGTATATCTATTGACACAGGTCGGGTAAAGTTTAGATTCTCCATGGTCGCCCTCACCCGTTGTTGCGACCGGGCTACTAGGAGGTGTGCATGGCCTTTTCCCAGTTCGACCGCGTTCCTAATCACTACGCGGGGCCCATCATTCAAAGAGTCAAGGACTTTCGCCTCGAGCACGGCAAGCAGGCTTTGCAGCCGACGCGCCTGGAGATCGGCCAGCTCGAAATCCTGATTCCGCGCCATTTTGGTTTTTGTTTCGGGGTGAAGCGGGCCATACACATGGCGTTTTCCACCCTGGAGAAACGCCCCGACAAGCGCACCTATCTGGTCAGTGAAATCATCCACAATCCCCTGGTCAACAACGATCTACAAAAGCGAGGTATCGGTTTCATCTACGATGAAAAAGGCGACCGGAAGATACCGGAAGAGGGAATCGGTGCAGATGATGTCGTCCTCATCCCGGCTTTTGGCACTATCCTGCAAATCGAAGAATCGCTGCAGCGCAGCGGTCTGGATACCTCCTCGGAGAAATTCCGCCAGGATTACGATACCACCTGTCCTTTCGTCTCCAAGGTCTGGAATCGGGGCGAGCAACTGGGCAGAGAAGGTTACACCATCCTCATCCACGGCAAGTTCGATCACGAGGAGACCCAGGCCACGCACTCGCACACCATGCAGCACGCCAAAACCCTGGTGGTGCTCGACCAGACCGAGGCCCACAAAGTCCACGATTTCATCGTGAGCGGGTTGAGCCTTGAGGAGTTCAGGAGTGCATTTGCGGGAAAGTGGTCGGCAGGCTTCGATCCCGAAACCGATCTGGAACGGGTCGCCGTGGTCAACCAGACCACCATGCTGGCGGAGGAAACCAAGAAGGTCGCGGCGCTGGTGCGGGAGGCCATGAGGACGCGCTACGGCGAAGAGGAGTTGGAGTATCACTTTGCCGACACCAACGATACCCTGTGCTATGCCACCAATCAGAACCAGGATGCCACCAAGATCTTGCTGCACGCCCGGCCCGATCTGGCCGTGATCGTGGGCGGTTACAACAGTTCCAATACCTCCCATCTGGTGGAAATCTGCTCCGAGGTCATGCCCAGCTATCTGGTTGCCAGCGCCGCCGAGCTGCTTTCGCGCACCCGGATAAGGCATTTCGATATCCATGCCAAGGAGCTGGCAACTACGGACAACTGGCTGCCGGAGGTCTTGCCGGCCCGGATCGCCATCACCTCCGGGGCTTCCTGCCCGGATGTGCTGATGAATCAGGTCATCGAGAAAATCGCTGGTTTTTACGGTTACGGCACTGCCGAGATCGAAGCCGGCCTCGGACACCTCGATCTTTTCGATGATACCCGGAGAAATTGATACAGCTGTTTCGCAAGCCAACCTACGACAACGGACTGATATGCTGCTGACGCAGGTAAAAGGCCATGCGGTTTCGACCGCCAAGGTAGAAAGCCTGAATGGCAAGAAGTTGCTTCTGGTGGAGATCATCACCGTTCGGGAGCACGGGTTGGAGCGCACCGGGCGGCACATGGTCTGCATAGATGCCGTGGGCGTCGGCGAAGGCGAGCTGGTGCTGACTGTGATGGGGAGTTCGGCCCGCTTTACACCGGGGATGGAGGAGGTGCCCGCGGACGCGGTCATCGTGGGCATCATCGACGCCCTGCAGGCCTTTGGCCGGGAACTCGAACTGGGGGAACCGGCGTGAGGGTGTGCAAGGTCATAGGCCATGTGGTCGCCACGGCCAAGCATCCTGTGCTCGAGGGACGCAAGATCCTGGTGGTTTCTCCAATGGCAGAGCGGGGCGATCCGCTGGTGCCCATGCAGCTGGCGGTGGACGGGGTCGGCGCCGGGACCGGCAACGAGGTGATGGTGAGCGAGTCGGGTGCGGCGAGCGCTCAGGTGACCGGGCTGGAGTATCCGCCCGTGCGCAGTGTGGTGGTAGGCATCGTAGACAGGGTGGGGCAGTCGTGAAGCTCTCGAGGGTAATCGGCACGGTGGTGTTGTCGCGGAAGGTAGGACCTTATGCGGGCAAGACTCTGCACCTGACGCAGGGCCTCAACGAGGCCCTGGAACCGGCCGGGGACCCTCAGGTCAGCGCGGCCTGGCAGGCGGTGCGCGAAGGGGAACTGGTCATCGTGGAGGTGGCGCGCGAGAGCGCCGATGCCTTTGGGGAGCCGATGCCTTTTGATTCGGTGATTCTGGGCGAGGTGGAGAGCGTGCACATCGATGAGGACGCTTGAGTTTGCGGCCCCGGAGTGCTCTTGATCCCCTCCCTATCCGTCGGCGGCAACCACGGGATTGACCAGGCGGCCGATCTTCTCTATTTCGATGACCACTTCGTCGCCGGGCTTGAGCCAGACCGGGGGTTTGCGGGCAAAGCCCACGCCCTGGGGCGTGCCGGTGAGGATCGCGGTGCCGGGCAGCAAGGTGGTGTCCTGGCTCAGGAAGTGGATGAGCTGGCCCACGCTGAAGATCATGTCGCCGGTGGTGTGGTCCTGCATGGTCTGGCCATTGAGTAGGGTCTTGATGGAGAGGGTCTGCGGATCGGGGATTTCGTCGGTGGTGACCAGGGTGGGCCCCAGGGGGCAGAAGGTATCAAAGCTCTTGCCGCGGATCCATTGACCGCCGCCGAATTGCAGCTGCCAATGGCGCGCCGACACATCGTGGCCGCAGGTATATCCCAGCACATAGTCCAAAGCCTCGGCCTCGGATACGTCCCGGGCTGCCTTGCCGATCATTACGGCCAGTTCGCACTCGTAGTCCACTTCCTCGTCGTTCTGGCAGGCCGGCAGGCGGATGGGGTCCCCGGGATGGGCCAGGGCGCTGGTGGGTTTCATGAAGACGACCGGTCTGTCGGGGGGCTGGACCCCGGATTCCTCGGCGTGCTCTCGGTAGTTGAGGCCGATGCAGAAGATGTTGGTCGGCTCGATTGGCGCCAGAAGTTTGGCTACGGTAGCGGTTTGATCGGTGACTTCGAGTTGGCCGAAGAGATCGCCGGAGAGGATCCGGGCCCGGGCCTCTTGAGTCTCCAGGCCCAGCCGAGTGTTGCCCTGTTCGTCGACAAAGCGGATGATGCGCATGGGATGCTCCTTGGGAGGGTGTTCGGTTGACGGTGCGGGCAAAGGTATCAAATGCACGGGGGTATTGTCAAGGTAGTCGCAGGCTCTCGGACTCAATCCTTGACTTTGCCTCTGGCCCCTCCTATCTTCTCAGGTCGATTTCAACTAAGAAGGCGGCTAAAGTGCATGCTGTACACGTCAACGCGAGGTGAGTAGGGTGGCACCCGATTTGAGCGAAGACCGGGTCCGTCGGATCGTCGAGGAAGTGGTCCAGCAGGTGGTGGTGGCCGGGAGAGCAGCCCCCAACAGCAGGGGTAGTAGTGGGTCCGGAGGAGTCTTTCAGGAGGTCGACGAAGCGGTCGCAGCGGCGACGCGGGCCCAGCAGGCCCTGGTGGAGCAGTCCCTGGAGGAACGCAGGGAAATCATCGAAGCCATCCGCCAGGCAACCCGCGCTCACGCCGAGGATTTTTCCCGGCGGGCCCTGGAAGAGACCGGGATGGGCCGGCTCGAAGACAAGATCCAGAAGCACCACGTGGCCGCGGATACCACTCCGGGCGTGGAGGATCTGGAGGCGGTGTCTTGGACCGGCGACCACGGACTGACCGTGGTCGAAATGGCGCCCTACGGAGTGATTGCCGCGGTGACGCCTTCGACCCATCCAGTGCCTACCCTGGTGAACAATGCCATCGGCATCATTGCCGCGGGCAATTCCGCGGTATTCAATGTGCACCCAGGCGCCAGGATGGTCTCCATGCACGCAGTGCGCCTGCTGAACCAGGCCATTGTGAAGGCGGGGGGGCCAGCCAATCTGATTGCCGCGATCGAGGAGCCCACCCTGGAGAGCGCCGACCAATTGTTCACCCACCCGAGTATCCGACTGATCCTGGTGACCGGAGGGCCGGGCGTGGCCCGGGCCGCCTTCGACAGCCCCAAGAAGGCGATCATCGCCGGGCCGGGCAACCCGCCCGTGGTGGTGGACGAGACCGCCGATCTGGAGAAGGCCGCCCGCGACATCATTGATGGGGGCGCCTTTGACAACAACATCCTCTGCATCGGCGAGAAGCAGGTCTTTGTGGTCGAGTCCGTGGCCGATGAGTTGAAGGGCCTCATGGTGCGCTACAGTGCCTACGAATTGAACGCCGGCCAGATCGAAGAGCTGGTACAGCACGCCTTTGTCAGGGATGACAGGGGAGGATTGCACGCGAACCGGGAACTGGTGGGCCGCAGCGCCTGGGTCCTGGCGGAGCGGATTGGCCAGCGCCTGGATGAGCAGCTGCGCATGCTCATAGGCGAGACCGGAGCCGATCACGTCTTTGTCCAGGAAGAGCAGATGATGCCCTTCCTGCCCATCGTCCGGGTGCCCAATGTGGACCAGGCCATCCGCGCGGCAGTGGAATCCGAGCACGGATACTTTCACACCGCCGTCATCCACTCGCGCAATGTCGAGACCATGCACAACATGGCCCGGGCGGTGAATACCACGGTTTTTGTCAAAAACGGTCCTTCGTACGCCGGGGTGGGGCTCGGGGGAGAGGGGTTCGGAACCTATTCCATTGCCGGTCCCACGGGCGAGGGCTTGACCTCGGCGCGGACCTTTACGCGCCAGCGCCGCTGCAGCCTGGTGGACTATTTCCGCATCGCCTGATCCCATGCTACTCGGCCAGGTCAAGACCCACGTTGTCTCCACGGCCAAGCTGCAAGGGCTGGCGGGCAAGAGGTTGCTGCTGGTGGCAATCGCCACGGTCGGGAGCCAGGGACTCGAACCTACCGGTCGCCACATGGTGTGTGTGGATACCGTAGGGGCCGGCGAGGGCGAACTGGTCCTGGTGGTGATGGGGAGTTCGTCCCGGATTGCTCCGGATATGGAGGAGGTGCCCACCGACGCGGTCGTCGTGGGCATCATCGACTCCCTGCAAGCCGCCGGTCGGGAGCTGGCGGCGAGTTAGGATAACTAGAGCCATGTCGATATCGAGTCCTTCCTGGCGTCGCGAGCAAATCGAAGCGCTGGTGCGCCACACCCTCTACGATCACTTGCCGGATGCCTATCTCGACACCTCGGCGGCCTCGTCCACACCGGTCCGGCCGGCACCCCGGCTGGTGGTCAATATATCGGCCCGGCACGCGCACTTGAACCAGGAATCCCTAAAGGCCCTGTTTGGCGCGGGAGCCGAACTGACGGTTCAAAAGCAGCTCTACCAGGAAGGGGCCTTTGCCTCGGAGCAGACGGTGACGATCTTTGGACCGCGCAAACAGATGATCGCCAACCTGCGCATCCTGGGCCCGCTGCGCGACTACAGCCAGGTGGAACTGGCCTTCACCGATGCCCGATTTTTAGGCATAGAAGCGCCGGTGCACCTCAGCGGCGACCACCGCGATACCCCGGGCTGCTACCTGGTGGGCCCGGCCGGTGGCGTCGAGTTGCACAGTGGGGTGATTCGCGCCGCCCGTCACGTGCACATGCACCCTGATGAAGCCGAGTATTACGGGGTCGCCAAAGGCGATCTGATGAAACTGGTGGTGGACGCCGACCAGGGCGGGGTACTGGACGGCCTGATCTGCCGGGTCAGCGCAAAGGAGAAGCTGGAGGTCCATCTAGATACGGACGAGGGCAATGCCGTGGACTTGGTCCACGCCCGCAAGGTACATGTAGAAAAATGACGTTTTTCCACAGGAGGTCGATATGTCAGAAGCAATTGGAATGGTGGAGACGGTGGGGCTGACCGGCATCATCGAAGCCGGTGACGCCATGAGCAAGGCCGCCAACATCACCCTCGTGGGTTGGGATAAGATTGGCGCCGGTCTGGCGGTGGTGTTCTGCCAGGGGGATGTGGCTGCGGTCAAATCCGCGGTGGACGCCGGTTCCCAGGCCGCCTCCCAGGTGGGTGAGGTGCACAGCGTCCACGTTATCCCGCGCCCGCACGCCGAACTCGAGGCCGCTATTCTGCCCTCCCGTCCCAGGGGCGGGAAGGATGGGGAAAAAGCCGTTCAGGGCATCCGCGCGCTGGGCCTGGTAGAGACCAGGGGAGCCACCGGCGTGATCGAGGCCAGCGATGCCATGAGCAAGGCCGCGGATGTGGATGTGGTCAAGCTACAGGAGATTGGCGGTGGTTATGTTACGGTCATAGTCAGCGGGGACGTGGGATCGGTGATGGCGGCGGTGAGCGCCGGGGCCGAGTCTTCGGAGCGGGTGGGCGAACTGGTTTCGCAGCACGTGATTCCCAGGCCTAGCGACGATGTGATCAATCTTTATCTGAATTGACGGGGAGGATCCAGATGAAAGCATTAGGTATTTTGGAAACCAAAGGTCTGGTTTGTATCGTGGAAGCCCTGGACGCCATGCTGAAGACGGCGGACGTGTCCTATACGGGCCAGAAGCGGGTGGGGTCGGGACTGGTGGCGGTCATGGTCGAGGGGGATGTGGCCGCGGTCAAGGCCGCGGTGGATGCTGGCGCCCAGGCGGCCCAGCAGGTGGGCGAACTGCGCAGCGTGCACGTGATTCCGCGGCCGGTGGAAGGTTTGAAGGACAAGCTGGACTAGTAGACGACCGCGTTGATTTTGAGGCCTGCCCCGGAGGGCAGACGGCCCGTCAGCCAGCCCAATTTAGCTGCCCGACTACCAACTAGGAGCGCCAGACCCTTCAGAGATCCTATGGGTGGCATCCTGTACATTGCGGATCCAGTGGTGACCGAAGAAATCCTCGGCCAGAAGCACCAGGGCCAGGACGAGGTGCGGATCCATCCGCGGACCGTGATCACTCCTACGGGCTGGGACTATATCCGCCGGCACCGGCTTCACCTGCGCCGGGGAGAGGCGGCCGGATTGGTCGAGAGCCCAGGGGCAGAGGAGGGCCGTTCTGCTCATATCGAGGGAAGCCGGCTGGTGCAGGAAGGGCGCTGCGGCCATCCCGAGCAGGCCTGTGGCTGTCAGACCGAAGAATTCGGTTCGGGTTTTGTAGAGCCGAGTTCCTGCCGCGAGTGCCCCATTCACAAGCTCGAGCAAGAAGGCCGGCCCAATGCCGGGTGCCAGGGCTGCAACCGCTACAAAACCATTCAGGATCTGGTGGACACAGGTCAGGCGGTGGATATAGAAGCCCTGGTACAGCAGATCACCGACCAGATTATGGCCCGCTTCGAGGGATGACCCATGGATGCAGCCATAGGCATGATCGAGGTCGAAGGAGTGGCGGCTATCATCGTGGCGGCCGATGCGGCGTGTAAGACCGCGGAGGTGGAATTGCTGGGCTGGGATTCCATTGGTGGTTTCACCACGGTTTTTTTCAGTGGATCTCTCGGCGACGTGAACGCCTCCCTGCGCAGCGGTGAGGCGGCGGCCAGGGGAGTCGTCGAAAGCGTAGTCGCCGCCTCTTTGCCCCATCCGGAGCCGGCCAGCCGCAACCATATTGCCTTTCCCATTGACCCCAATACAGAGGTCCGTTCCGGAGCCCTGGGATTGATCGAGACCAGGGGGTATGGCGTCCACGTCCCGACCAACGACACCATGGTAAAGACCGCGGCCGTGGAGGTGCGCAATGTGCTCACCGTGCAGAATCGGGTGGTGTGTTCCCTGATTCAAGGCGAGGTCGGGGCCGTGCGCGAAGCCTTGGCCGTGGGCCGGGCCCAGGTCGAGAGCGGTGAGAATTTCCTCTGTTCCGCGCTCATCCCGCAGCCCGTACCCGAGGTGGTGCAGACCTTTGGTGGAGCGGGCAAGTGATGGCCAGAGCTACAGGCATTCTCGAAACCCGCGGTATGGCGGCCCTGATCGGAGCCGCGGACGCCATGCTCAAAGCCGCGGATGTGCGGATTTGCGGTCGTCACGGGGTGGGGTCCGGTTGGGTCACCGTGGTGGTGGAGGGCGATGTGGCTGCGGTGCAGATCGCGGTGGGAACGGGCCGGGAGGAGGCTAAAAAATACGGCGACCTGATCACTGCGGAAGTGATCGCCCGGCCCGAGGCGCGGGCCGTGGAAGCCATGCCGCACCGGGCCGCGGGGCCAGCCGCACCGATTTCTGGGGCCCAGGCTTTGGGCCTGCTGGAGACCCAGGGGCTGACCCCCCTGATCGCGGGGGCGGACGCCATGGTCAAGGCCGCGGCCGTGGAACCGAGCGGCTGGGCCTTCATCGGCGCGGCCCTTGCGCACCTGGTGGTGCGGGGGGATGTGGCCGCGGTGCGGGCCGCGGTGGAAGCTGGCCGGGGCGCGGCCGGGGCCGCGGGCGAGGTCCATTCTACTCTGGTGATTCCACAGCCCATGGAGGGCATCGGGTTGCTGCTGCCGGCGGCCCCGCCGGAGGCCGCGCCGGTTGCGGTCGGGGCCCTGGGCGTGCTGGAGACCACCGGTTATGTGGGCGCGGTGAGCGGCAGCGACGCCATGACCAAGGCCGCGGATGTGGAAATTATAGGTTTGAAGATTGCCAGCGGCGGGCGGATCGCCGTGCTGGCGGCGGGCGGTCTGGACGATGTGCAGGCCGCTATCGGGGCCGGTTCCACCGCGGCCCAGAGGGCCGGGGAGTTGAACAGCGCCCGGGTTATTTCGCGCCCGGCGTCTGAAGTCATGGCCTGTTTTGGCGGGAGTGCCCCTGCCACGGGTCGCACCGCCGTGCCGGGCGAAGCCATGGGGTTGATCGAAACCCGCAGCACGGTCGCCCTGGTCAAGGCCGTGGACGAGATGCTGAAGGCGGCCGCGGTCAGGTACGAAGGCAGCTACAAGGTGGGTTACTTCCTGACCGCCAGCGTGGTGCGGGGGGATGTGGGCGCGGTGCAGGCGGCGCTGGACGTAGGCGCGACCACGGCGGTAAAATACGGCGAGCTGGCCGCAGTGGATTTGATCCCCTACCCCTTCGCCGCTTTGGAAGAGCGCCTGCCGCATGATTAGCCCGGGCAATTCAGCCGACAACTCGACGGTCCTGGTGGTCGGGGGCGGGGTTGTCGGTTGTTGCATCGCCTATCACCTGACCCTGCGGGGCGTCGAGGTCCACATCATCGACGCCGGGTCCGGTTTTTCCTCCACTACCCGCGCCTCCCTGGGCGTTCTCACCCACTTCAACGGGGGCGACAATCCCTACTCTGATCTGTACAGGGATGGTCATGCCTCTTACGAGGCGCTGGCCGCGCAGCTCCAGTCCGAGATCGGTGTGGATATCGGCTGGCGGCCCCTGGGCGGCATCGATCTGATTTTCAGCGCCGAAGACGAAGAGGCGACCAAAGAGTTGCTGGGCTTCAACCAGGAACGGGGCTGTGCGGTCGAGCTGGTCGACGAGGCCGGGTTGCGCTGGCTGGAGCCGCGGATTTCCACCCAGGCGCGGGGTGGCCTGTACTTCCCGGGCGATCACCGGGTTGACCCGGAGGAACTGGCCCGGGGGTTGTTGCAGGCCATCGAGCAGGGGCAGGGCCATATCTCCTATGGCGAAACCCTGAAAGGATTTGAGCAAGAAATCGACAAAGGGGTGGTGGTGCGGACCAGCCGCGGCACCCGGGCGGCGGATTTTCTGGTCCTGGCAGCCGGTTCCTGGAGCGGTCTTCTGGGGGAAGAACTGGGTGTGCGCATCCCGGTGCGGCCGGTGCGCGGGCAGCACCGCCGCTTTGGCGGCGGCCGGGATGTGCGCCATGTTCTGCGCCATGGCGGCCACCACCTGGTCCCGGCGGCGGACCAGGTGGTAGTCGGAGCCACGGTCGAGGAAGTGGGGTTTGCCGTGGAGACCACGGCCGCAGCCGCCCACCGCTTCGACGCGGTCTGGCGCCAGACCCTGGGGCTGGCGCCAGAGCCGGTGGAACAGCGCGCCGGCCTGCGGCCCAAGCCCAGGGGAGGCAGACCCCTGATCGGCCCCTTGAGCGGCCATCCGCGGATTTTCGTGGCCACCGGTCACTACAAAAATGGCATCCTCCTGGGACCCATCACCGGTCAAGTGATCAGCGAGTGGATCGTGGAAGGGCGTCCCTCCCGGGATATGGACTACTTCGCGCCCGAGCGCTAGTGTCGCGTCCCGGCAATTCCCGGCCTTTTCGGGCGCCTCGGCGTCAGAAATCCACCAGCTATCACCGGGACGCAACACTGGGGCAGTCGGGCGGACGGAATTCACTCGTCCAATCTGGTTGACATTCGATTCTGTCCTTGCTACACTTACGGTTGTTGTACCTGTATTTGCAGGGATTCGCAAACGCAAACTGTGCGCCCAACACCATCTGGAGAAGGTAGATGCCCCTGAGCACCTCTGAGTTGCTGGCGGCCCTGGACTCGGTCACTTCCGTTCTCGTCGTCCCGTTCAAGGACAAACGAATCGATTGCGACGGCCATGCCAAGAATATCGCTTACCTGATGAACAACAACCACTTGGACGGAGGGCGCAAGCGGGTCATTGCAATCGCCGGGACCAGTCTGATTCACCACATCAGCGCCGAAGATCAGATCCGCCTGATGGACTTCACCGGTCGGCAGATGGGCGGTGCCGGGGTGCTCATGTCGGGCATAGTGCCCAACCCTGTCGAAGACGCCGGGAGGATTATCGAAGCCCAGGCCGCCCTGAGTTATCCTCCGGATGTCTACCTGTTGATGCCTCTGACCGGCATCAGTAGCGCCGAAGGCATTTATCAGCACTACATGGAATTTGCCGAGCACTACGGCACAACGACCCATGCTCGCTTTATCTACTACCTGCGCCAGAAAAGTGAGCGCAGTGCAGCGGTGCGGCTGGTCAACAACTCACCCTACTTCATCGGCATGAAGATCGGCACGGACGAGGAGGATGTAGGCCCGGCCGTTGAGGAGGTGAACCAAGGCTGCGGTATGGTGATCTGGGGCATTGGTGATCGCTCCACGCGTGCCGCCGAATTGGGCGCCAGGGGGCACACCTCGGGGATCAATGTGGTGGTCGGCCGCGCTTCGGACAGCATCAACAATGCCCAGCGCCGCGGCGACTACCAGACTTCGCGGCAAATCGAAAACGAGATCGCCCCCCTCGAAGAGATTCGCTTCAGGGACGGGCGCATCTACAACTACTCGGCCGTAGTAGAGGCGATGCACCTGGGTGGCTTCGGAGATGTAGAAGGGGGGAGCGGTGGGCCCTTCAATCCGCGGGTTCCGCCGGAGGTCGTCCGGGAGATCGAAGCTGTTATCAAAAACATAAAACACTACCACTGACTTGTTTCAGTCCGCTTGGTTCATACCCTTTAGATAATCCTCCCACTCCACAGGCAGCAGGTAGTATTTCTTCTGGTTGTTACACTCCTTGCAACAGGGCGCTAAATTGGACCTGGTGCTCTTCCCGCCACGGACGACCGGCACAATGTGATCCATGGTCAGTTCCCTGGGGGGAAATCGTCCCCTGCAGTAGTAGCATTGGCCCGCGGCCAGCCGGTTTTTCCACCACTGGGTCCGGCGCAATTCTCTGGCCTTGTGTCTTTCGCGGGCGATGTCTTCCTCGGATACTGCGGCAAAGTAGGATTCTTCCATAGAGTTAATCACCGGGTCGAATCCGCGCCAGCCGCAAAGCGTTTCCAGTCACGGCCAGCGAAGTTCCCATATCGCCCACCAGCACGGCCAGGATCAAGGTCACCACCCCCGGAAAAACGCCGGCGACCAGGGCAAACTTCACCAGAATGGAGGCCCAGACATTCTGGCGGATAACCCGCCTGGATGCCTGGGAGAGCTGGAAAAGGTAGGAAAGCCTGGACAAATCGTCGGCCATCAAGGCCACGTCGGCGGTTTCCAGCGCCGCATCGGTCCCGGCCGTTCCCATGGCGATCCCTACGGATGCGGCGGCCAGGGCAGGCGCGTCGTTGACGCCGTCGCCGACCATGGCTAGGCTGCCGTATTGCCGGCTCAATTCTCCGATGGCCTCGACCTTGTCCTGCGGCAGTAGCGCGGCGCGCCACTCGTCCACGCCCAGTTTCCCGGCAATGGCGCGCGCCGCTGCCTGGTTGTCGCCCGTCAGCAAAACTACGCGCTGGATGCCCTGCCGGTGCAGGGCTGCGATGGCCTCTTTTGCATCCAGGCGCACGGTGTCGGCCAGGGCCACCGCGCCGATGAGCTCCGATTCCGTCCCCACCAGGACCGCGGTCTTGCCTTGCTGTTGCAACCGATCCAGGGGAGCAGTGGTTGCAGCGGCGAATAATTCCGGCCGGCCCACCAGGTAGGTTGCGCCGTCAATGCGGCCCCGAACCCCTTTGCCCGTGAGCGATTCGAAATCCGCGACCGGCGGCAGGTCGAGACCGGCGGCGCGTTCGACGATGGCCCCGGCGATGGGGTGTTGCGAGCGCTGTTCCAGAGCCGCGGCGATCCGCAGGACCTCTTCCTCCAGCTGGCCGTTGAGCGGCACGATGTCGGTCACCTCGGGACGGCCGTGGGTGAGGGTGCCGGTTTTGTCAAAGGCCACGACGCGGACCTCGGCCAGGGCTTCCAGGTAGTTGCCACCTTTGACCAGGACCCCGTTGCGGGCGGCGTTGGTGATGCTGCTGACGACCGCCACCGGAGTGGAGATGACCAGGGCGCAGGGACAGGCGATGACGAGCAGGGTCAGGCCGCGGACAAACCAGGTTTCGAAGGAGGCCTCGAAGGCCAGCGGCGGCAGCAGGATGACCCCGAGCGCCAGGAGGGTAATCATCGGGGTGTAATAGCGGGCGAAGCGGCGCACGAACTGTTCGCTGGGCGCCCGGTGTTCCTCGGCTGCCTCGACCATCTGGATGATCCGGCTCAGGGTGCTTTCGGAAGCCACCTTCGAGCTCCGGAGTTCGAGGTAGCCCTCCTGGTTGATGGTCCCGGCAAAGACTTCGTCGCCTACCTCTTTAACGGCTGGTATGGATTCTCCGGTGATGGACGACTGGTCCACGGACGAAGCCCCTTCGACGACCTCGCCGTCCACGGCAATCTTTTCTCCGGGGCGGACCACCACCCGTTCGCCGCTGGCGATCTCTTCCACCGGCAGAGTGATTTCTTCGTGGGCGCGGCGGACCGTGGCCGTGGCGGGGGCCAGATCCATCAAGCTCCGGAGGGAGTTGCGCGCCCGGTCGACGGCATAGTCTTCGAGGCGTTCGGCGGCAGAGAAGAGGAAGGCAATGGCCGCGGCCTCGCTGTACTCGCCGATGGCCACGGCGCCGGCGATGGCGGCCGTCATCAGGAAGTCCATGTCGAGGGAGAGGGTCCAGAGCGCGCGCATGCCCTTGGGAAAGAAATTGCAGCCGCCCAGCAAAGCGGCGAGCACCAAGAGGAGATCGGCAGCCCCGAGGTGGCCCTGCCAGAAGTAGGTGTGGTCTGCTTCCGGCCACAAGGCGGCAACCGCCAGGCCGGCGAAAAACAACAGACCCGACGCGGCGGTCAGCAGCTTCTCGCGGCTCGTCCACAAGGTTTCGCCGGCCTGGCGCTCCACTGAATAACCTGCTTGGTGGATGGCCGCTGCAATCCCTTCCTCGTCGACCACCTCGGAGTCGTAGTGCACCGTCACCTTCTGCGCCACCACGCTGGTCGAAACGCTCGCAATGCCGTCGAGATCCTGGATGGCCCGTTCCACTTTGGCGGCGCAACCGGCGCATTCCATGTCCGCTACCGCGAATTGAGAGGATGCAGTGGTTCCTCCGGCCTCCATCTCAAGTCTCCTTGTTATTCCTGCATGTGTTTGAGGCCTGCTTCAAAGAGCTGGTGGACGTGCCGATCGTCCAGGGAATAGTAGGCGAGCTTGCCGGCGCGGCGGTGTTTGACCAGGCGCATGCTCCGCAGGAGGCGCAGCTGATGGCTCACAGCCGATTCCGTGCTGCCCAGAAGCGCCGCCAGGTCGCAGACGCACAGTTCATTGCTGAAGAGAGCGTGGATGATTTTCAGTCGGGTAGGGTGACTCAGCACCTTAAAGGTCTCGGCCAGGGCGTTCAGGGTCCTGGTATCGGGCATGGCCTGGCCGGCCTTGAGGACTTTTTCCCGGTCTACGATGGAGTGTTTTTCACACAGATCCAGGGCCGTGCCGTCCAGCAATTCAGCCATGCATGGGGTATCCTTTGATTACGATTGAAGTATTATTCAATTGAGCATATAATAGCACATTTTAAAGCAAACATCAAGAGCCCGGAAAGAGCCCGGAAAGAACTTGACAGCAGGGGGGTGATTTTTTATATTTTAGCTAAGGCTAAAATGTAATTTGGCGGCAAAAAATGTTGCCTCTTTACCTGTTGCACAGGAGGTAGATATCGTGAGTGAGCCTTTGTACGCGCTGTTGATCGCCGCCCTGATCGCAGTGGCAGGCAGGGTGTTGCTTTGGCCGCGGCGCGGTTTTTTCTGGCGCTGGCAGCAACTCCGCAGGCTCAGCGAACGGGTTTTGATCGAGGATGTGCTCAAGCATGTCTACAAATGCGACTACCGCAAACAGCCCCCTACCATGGAGAGCCTGGCCGGGGCGCTGGGGGTTGCGGGCAATCGGATCGCCGAGCTGCTGGTCCACACGGTGGAACTGGGGCTGTTGAAGTCGACGGCGGAGGGTTTGCAACTAACCCCTGAAGGGCGAAACTACGCCCTGCACATCATCCGCGTACATCGGCTCTGGGAACACTACCTGGCCAAGGAAACCGGCGTGGGCGAGGCCGCCTGGCACAGTGAGGCCGAAGATCGCGAGCACGATCTGTCGTCCGCCGAAGTGGATCGCCTGGACGAGCAAATGGGACATCCCACCTACGATCCGCACGGGGATCCCATCCCCACGGCGTCCGGAGATATCGCGCCCAGGCGCGGTCGGTCCCTCACGGCTCTGCCCGTGGGGGAACGGGCCACGGTGGTCCACATAGAAGACGAACCCGAGGAGGTCTATGCGCGGCTGGTGGACGCCGGCGTACATCTGGGGATGCAGGTGGAGGTAGTCGGGGTATCGTCCGAATCCATAAGCTTTCTGGGCAATGGCGAAGAGCGTGTCCTGGATCCGGTCGTCGCCGCCAATGTTGCCGTTGCCCCGCTGTCGCAGGAACAGGAAATGGAGGGCCCCTATGAGACCCTGGCGGCGCTTGAGCCGCGCCAGCAGGGTAGGGTTACCCGCATCTCTCAGGCCTGTCGCGGTCTCGAGCGCCGCCGCCTGATGGACCTGGGCATCGTGCCCGGCACGGTAATCAAAATGGAGATGAAGAGTCCCGGGGGCGACCCCACGGCCTACCGCATACGCGGCGCCACCATTGCCCTGCGCAAAGAGCAAGCCAACCAGGTACACATAACAAGGTAAACGGAGGTCGTTCAGTGGCCGAAAATACATCAAGCGGCTGTGAAACCTGTCCAGTGCACCACGCTGGAAACCTGATCAAACTGGGCGTCAATATGGCGAACTGGGATTACGTGGTGGTCCTGGCCGGCAACCCCAATACTGGTAAGAGCACGGTATTCAACAGCCTGACCGGACTGCGCCAGCACACCGGCAACTGGCCCGGCAAGACCGTGGTCCGGGCCGAAGGCGGCTTTGCCTATCAGGATCAACGTTACAAACTGGTCGATCTGCCCGGCACCTACTCCTTGCTGTCGACCAGCACCGACGAAGAGGTGGCGCGCGACTTCATCCTGTTCGGCCAGCCCGACGTAACCGTCATCGTGGTGGATGCCACCCGGTTGGAGCGCAACCTGAACCTGGTCCTGCAGGTGCTGGAGATTACCGACCGGGCCGTGGTCTGCCTCAACCTGATGGACGAGGCCAAGCGGCATGGCTTGACCGTGGACGATCGCCGTCTGGCCCGGGACCTGGGGGTGCCGGTGGTGCTCACGGCCGCCCGCCACAACCAAGGCATGCCGCTGTTGATCCAGACCATCAGCGAGGTGGCCAACGGGCAGACCGTTTGCCGGCCGCATCGGATTCAGGACGAGCCCCCGGCGCTCAAACGCACCATCGGGCAGCTCGCCGAGAAGGTCGAAGCCGCCTTTTCCGGCCTGCCGAACGCGCGCTGGGTAGCCCTGCGTCTGCTGGAGGGCGACCGGCGCATTGCCGAGGCGGTGCGCTCGGGAGAACTGGGTGACCTGGGCCAGGCAAAGGCGCCCCGGACGGCCGATGAGGCCATGCTGAATCTGGAGGTAAACCAATGAGCGAGAAAACAACCCCTGACGAGGTGCTCTCCGCGGCCAATGCCCTGCGCTGGGAGGCCGGTGACAACTTTCACGATTCCTTGATGGAGACCATCTACACGGATGCCGCCCGCATCGCCGACCGGGCGGTTGGCCGCAGCGAGGCGCAGCCCCATTTTGATCTGGATCGCACCATCGACCGGCTGGTGACCAGCCGCTGGCTGGGTTTTCCCATGATGCTGTTGATCCTGACCGTGGTGTTCTGGATAACCATCGAGGGTGCCAATGTCCCCTCTGGCCTGCTGGCGGTGTTGCTGGTCGATACCATCCACCCCGTACTAAAGGGACTGGCCGCCAGCGCCGGACTACCCTGGTGGCTGGACGGTCTCCTGATTGACGGTATGTACCTGGCCATGGCCTGGGTGGTCAGCGTCATGCTGCCGCCGATGGCCATCTTCTTCCCCCTGTTCACTCTGCTGGAGGATTTTGGCTATCTGCCCCGGGTGGCCTTCAACCTGGACAACATGTTCAAAAAGGCGGGGGCCCACGGCAAGCAGGCTCTGACCATGGCCATGGGGTTCGGCTGCAATGCGGCCGCCATCGTGTCCACGCGCGTGATCGACAGTCCGCGGGAGCGCCTGATCGCCATCATCACCAATAACTTCGCCCTGTGCAATGGTCGCTGGCCCACCCAGATTCTGGTCGCCTCCATCTTCATCGGCGGGCTGGTCCCGGCCCATCTGGCGGGGCTGGTTTCGGCCGCCTCCGTGGTGGGCATCGCGGTGCTGGGCATCGCGCTTTCGTTTGTGGTGTCCTGGGGTTTGTCGCACACCATCCTGAAGGGGCAAGCCTCGGCCTTCAGTCTGGAGTTGCCGCCCTACCGTCCGCCGCGCATCCTGCAGACCATCTACACCTCGGTGATTGACCGCACCTTCATCGTATTGTGGCGTGCAGTGATCTTCGCCATTCCCGCGGGCGCGGCCATCTGGTTGTTCGCCAATATCCATATCGGCCATCTCAGTCTGGCCGAACACTTTATCGACTTGACCGGTCCCTTCGCCTGGCTGATCGGGCTCAACGGCGTGATCCTGCTGGCCTATATCGTCGCCATACCGGCGAACGAGATCGTGGTCCCGACCATCCTGATGCTGACGGCGTTGAGCGCGCGGCTGGCCGGTGTGGGGGAGGGCGCCGGGGTGATGTTCGAGCTGGATTCCGAGGCGGACACCGCGGCGATTTTCCAGGCGGGCGGCTGGACCCTGCTCACGGCCGTAAACCTGATGCTCTTCAGCCTGGTGCACAATCCCTGTTCGACCACTATCTACACCATCTGGAAAGAGACCAAGAGCGGCAAGTGGACTACGATTTCGGCCCTGTTGCCCGTATTCATGGGCTTTGTCATTTGTTTCGTGGTGGCCCAGGTGTGGCGCTTGCTGGCGACGGGATGAGCAGCAAAGGAGGTACATTTGATCAGCCAGGCAATGCAGGATTATCTGAAGACGATCTACAAGTTGCAAAAGGAGCGCGAGGACATAGAGGTGGTGACCAATTCCCTGATCGCCGAGAGCATGCAGATTGCCGCCCCTTCGGCCACCAATATGATCAAGAAGCTGGCCGAGATACACCTGGTGGAGCACATCCCGTACCACGGTGTGGTACTGACCGAAGCCGGCGAAAAAATTGCCCTGGAGATCCTCCGACACCACCGGCTGCTGGAGTTCTACCTGGCCGAGGCCCTGGGGTATTCCTGGGACGAAGTGGATGCCGAGGCCGAGAAGCTGGAGCACGTCATCTCCGAGGAACTCGAGGACCGCATCGACATGGTCATGGGTTTTCCAACCGTTGATCCACACGGCGCCCCCATTCCCACCCGCAGAGGCGATATCGCATACCAGGACCGCCTGCCTTTGTCCCGGCTGCCGGTGGGACAGACGGCCGTCATTCAGCAGGTCAGCGACGAGAATCCGGAGTTGCTGCGCTATATCAAAGACCTGGGTTTGAAGCTGGGTACCCGCATGAAAGTCCAGGACAGGGCGCCTTTCAATGGTCCCTTGCTGGTGGCGGTCGAGGCGGACCGGGAGCATTCCATGGGGCTGGAGGTAGCCAGTCAGATTTTTGTAACCATAGTGGAGTGACACGCCTGCGGATCGTGTAACGGCTTCCTCGCCAGATAGATTTCCTGTTTCACTCCAGTTCCGCAAAAAAGGTTTCGGCGGGCTTGTGTTCGGATCCGTGGGTCAGATTGTCTCCTTCTCGGCGCTGGCTGCGCCCCCCAGCCCTCGCCTACGCCGGAGTGGGCTACCGGCCGCCGGAGGAATAGAACCTTGATTAAGACAACGCCATTTCCAATTTATGTTTTCGTTTTATCCAGTCAGGGAGGAAGTGCTCAAGCAAGTTATAAAACTCCGTCCCGTGATTGGGATGGAGCAAGTGGCATAGCTCGTGGATAACGACATATTCGATACATTCTCTGGGTGCTTTTATAAGTTCCAGATTCAATGTTATTCCGCCTTTCCTGCTGAAACTACCCCAGCGCGTTTTCATATTGCGAATTTTAAGCAAAGGCTTGTCCGCTCCCTTTTTTTGAAAGTGATGCCAGCATTCTTCAAACACTTGAGAGAAATAAACATCCGCCTTGCTCCGGTACCATTCTTCAAGCAACAGCGCTATATGCTCCGGCTTGTCTTCAATCGCTTGTATGTGGAAGAAGCCACGCTTTAACAAAACCTTGTCCGTCTCAGACTGCCTTATTTTTAACCGATACTTTCTGCCGAGATAAAGATGGCTTTCACCACCGACAAACCTCCGCTTGGGGGTGCGCGGTTCAAACTGCGTGAAATAGCGAATCTGGCGTCTTATCCAGCGCACGCGCTTGTAAACGAGACACTCGACAAAGGTTTCGTCCGTTCCCAGCGGAGCCTTCACAACCACCGAGCCGTTGGGGTGAACGGTGATCTCAAGAGACTTTCTTTTGGAATAACTCAGATGAAAGGGAATGGACTCGCCGGCGTATGTGATGGCGCGTTTCGTTTCCGGCATTAAGAGTGCCTCCAGAATTTGGCTATCTCCATTGTTCGGCTGATCATTTCGTCCATCTGTTCCGACGATAAATCAATGCCATGCACATCTTTTACCACATCGTAGAAGAAATCATCCATCTCGTTCTTTACGGCATTTTGCGCGTCGCTATCATTCCAAAAATCCACCTTCCAATTCTTTTCTAGCGCGCTTTTAATGGCGAGTGCCGTTTTTGCGGCAACACCGTCGCCCCGGCTTTCATCCACCTCCGTCAAACAGGGCTTGACTGCCCCAAAATACGCGCAGGCCTCATCGTTATCGCTGATAGAGTCGGGCACGTCGTCGCGTTGTGCGTTTGCAACCTTATTGCGGATAGCACTCACCTTTTGCAAATACTCGAGGTCTGATATCCGCTGCTTCCTGAAACCATCAATTGCGTCTTGAATGAGCTTTGAAAACTCCTCATAAAAAGCCGGGTCTCTCTCCATGCTTTCAGTAATTGTGCGCTTGGTCGCATGGGCGATAATATCGGCTCTTGCCGCCCTGGTCTTGGTTCGATAGACGCCTCGCTTCTCTTTGACCATAGAGAAGGTGCTGTCATCAAACATATTCACGGGGTCGTTTAACCGGGTGACCTCGTTGGCCTGAATATGCGTGTCCAGCAATTTTTTAATCCGGGGTTCATAGTCGCGATAATCAATGGCTTCGGCGTAGCGCAGTTTGACCGCGGCCCTCAGTTTCTGAAAACGCTTGAGATCGTTTTTGTAGCGTTTCAGTTGCTCCTCGTCGGTCCGCACAATGAACTGCTCGGCTGAAAGCGCGATGGCAAGGCTCTTGCCGTACTCCGAGAGGCGTTCATAAAAATCATCCCTCAATGCGTCATCGGCTAACAGCACTTCGTAGCGTTCTTCATCGCGGGAATTTTTGATTTCCTTGAATATGTCCCAAAGGTCCGAGTAGCGCTGCGGCAGCTTTGACACCTCTTCATGGATGGAGACCAGGAAATCCACGAGGTCGTCTCCGTCAAAACCCGAAAGCGCGTCATAAGTGTGCAGCGCCTTGTCCAGTTCACCCAGCACATTGGCATAATCGACGATATAGCCGAACTCCTTGTTCTCATGCAGGCGATTAACGCGGGCAATCGCCTGGAGCAAGGTGTGTTCGCGCAACTTGCGGCATAGATAGAGCACGGTATTGCGGGGCGCGTCAAACCCCGTGATGAGTTTGTCCACGACAATCAGAATTTCCGGCTTGCCCGGCCGATTGAACCGATCGATGATCTGCTTGTTGTATTGACCCTCGGAACCATAACGAGCCATCATTTTGTTCCAGAACCTGTTGACCTCGCTTGTCGTTTCCTCGCCCACTTCCTCATGCCCCTCCCGCGTATCCGGCGGGGAAATAACGACCTCCGATGAAACAGCACCTATCTCATTGAGAGATTCGTGATACTTCAACGCGGTCGCCTTGCTGTCCGCCACAAGCTGCGCCTTAAATCCCGTGTTCTGCCAACTGGTCTGGAAATGCCTGCTGATGTCAAACGCGCACATATAGACGACCCGATCGGTCTTGCTCAACTCCCGGGCGCGTGCGTATTTTCGCTTCAGGTCCGCTTTCTGTTCGTCTGCCAAATCTTCGGTATGGCGAGTGAACCAGAGGTCAATGGCAGCCTGATTCTGTTCCATCTCCACGTGCCGGCCTTCGTAAAGCAGGGGAACCACCGCCTTGTCCTTGATCGCCCGCCGGACGGAATAATGCGGTTCAATCAAACCGCCGAATCTGGCAAAACTATTCTTCTCTTCCTTGAGCAACGGCGTACCCGTGAAACCGATATAGCAGGCATTCGGCAGCATTTGTCTCATGCGTGCCGCTAGGGAACCGAAGTTTGTGCGGTGGCTTTCATCTACGAGGACGATAATATCGGTCGAATCATCGACATATTTTTCAGCCGAAAGCGCCTTGTCGAACTTATTGATCAGGGTAGTGATAATGCCCACTCTGTTCTTGATGTGTCTGACCAGATTGCGCCCGGATGTCGCCCGCTCCTTGTCCAGACCACAGGCCGCGAAGGTATTGCCCAGTTGTCTGTCCAGGTCTTTGCGGTCTGTAACCAGTATCAGCCGCGGGTTGGTCAGTTCCGGGTCCAAAGATAGCGCACGAGCCAGCATAACCATGGTAATGGACTTCCCGGAACCCTGCGTGTGCCAGACGATACCGCCTGTGCGGCGACCCGCGTTGTCTGTCTGCTTGATGCGCTTCATGGCCGAACGAACCAGAAAGAACTGCTGGTACCGGGCAATTTTTTTGCCGTCGACGTCAAAGACTATAAAACCGAAACTCATCTCCAACAGGCGCTCGGGTCGGCACAAACCGTAAAGACAGCGGTCCTGTTCCGTAACAAGCCGGTCGCCATTGCGCTCAAGCGCGTCAAAGTGCGACCGCGCCGAGGCGAACTCACCGGAGAACAGGGCGTCTTTGTCTCCACTGGAAAGCGTTTTATTGATGCCGGCATTCACATCGCGCTCAGCATCCTCCAACTCGTCCCAAACGCTCCAGAACGCCTTTGAAGTTCCCACCGTTGCGTACTTTGCCTCATTCTTGTTCACAGCCAGTAAAACTTGCGCGTAGGTGAAAAGTCGCGGGATGTATTCCTCACCCTGGTTGCGGATCATTTGAGATACCGCTTGTTCTACGTCCACATCGGGGGCTTTGCACTCGATCACGACCAGGGGAATGCCGTTCACAAACAGGACAATGTCGGGTCTTGCGGTCTCCGCGCTGCGGGCGCGTTCAACGGAGAATTCCGCTACGACGTGAAATACGTTGTTGGCGGGGTTTTTCCAGTCGATATAATTCAGCGTAAAACTTTTGGAATCGCCCTCAATCGTCTGTTCAAGCGCCGTGCCAAGGGTCATCAGGTCGTAGAGCACTTCGTTTGTCTTTTGCAGGCCGTCGTATTGAACGTTTTTGATTTTCTGAATGGCGGACTGAATATTCTCCTCGCTGAACAGATATTCACCACCTTTGTAGCGAATGCGGTTTATTCTTTTGAGCTGGTCGCGCAGGATGTTTTCCAACAGAAGATTGGAGGCGCGACCGCCGCGCTCCGTCATTGCTTGGGTGGGTGGGAGACACTGGTAGCCCAGATTGATTAGCTGTTGCAGGGCGGGGATCTGGGAGAGGTATTTTTCACTGAAGGGGAAGGTCGGCATTGTTTTGTTCCTATTTTATCCGCAGATGGACGCAGATGGGACAGATGGGTTATCGTTCTGACTGATCTATCCAATAGCCTACAGGCTCTGAGAGAAACCGTTCAAGAGAAATTCCCCCCGGGCCGACTATTAACAGGCGGTCTGGTTTGAAAAATTTGGCGAACGCTTCCATGCCGGGAAGCGAAGTGGTGGTGCGCCCGCTTTTTACCTCTATGGCCACCAGCTTCTTTCCTCTGCGCACGACAAAATCCACTTCGCGATTGCGCTCCCGCCAATAAAAGAGTTCACACTCTCCGCCGACGGATGCGTTGAGCAGGTGTGCGCCCACCGCAGACTCGGTCAGACGTCCCCAAAATTCACGGTCGGCAAACGCTTCTGTCTGAGTCATGCCGGACTGGGCGGTTATCAGCGCGGTGTTGAAGATTTGAAACTTAGGGCTTGATCGCTGCCGCCGTGCTGTGTCGCCGGCGTATTTAGGTAAGCCGGTGAGCACGCCGGCACCCGCGAGCAGATCGAGGTAGTGGGCAAGCGTTGTTGTATTCCCCGCATCCTGAAGTTGCCCCGTCATTTTTGTGTAGGAAAGAATTTGTCCCGAATAGGTACAGCCCAGTTCAAACAGCCGCCGGAGCAATGCCGGTTTGTCAACGCGGGAGAGCAGGAGCACGTCGCGGGCGACGGTTGTTTCGATGAGAGAGTCTATGATGTAGCGCGACCAGCGGAACGGCTGTTTTATCAAAGGCGCGGCGCCCGGATAGGCACCGTAAAAAAGATATTGTTTCAGATCCCATCCAAAGGCCGTCCGCATCTCGGGAAAGCTCCAATGCGGCATGTGCAGAGTTTCAAAACGCCCCGCAAGGCTTTCGGTCAGTCCCCGCCCGATTAAGAGCGGGGCGGAGCCGAGCAATACGGTTTTCACCAATTTTTTCTTGCGCGTATCTTCATCCCAGAGATGCTTGACTGTTTCAGCCCAATGCGGAACTTTGTGCACTTCATCCAATACAAGCAAGGCTCCTTTTCTTTTGGCGCTGTCGGCCAGCAACCGCGCTTCTTCCCATTGCGATTCGATCCATCCGGCACCGCGCAGGGTCGGCTCGTCGGCGCTAGCAACGTGATAGGGTAGTTTGCTCCGCTCCGCGACTTGCAAGGCAAGGGTTGTTTTGCCGACCTGTCTTGCTCCCGATACGACTTGAATGAACCGCCGGGGTTCTTTCAAGCGCCGGGCTAGCTCGGACGCTTGGGGTCTGATGAAGGTCATTTTGCTCATTTATTTGAGTAATTTTACTCAGTATATTGAGTAAAATGTCGGCTGACCGTTGCAACGCGAGGGTTGAAGATCATAGACAGCAATTCTCCGGTGCCGGGATGCCTGCCACCCATAGGGAACCAACGAGAACAGATACGAACAGAATTTCTATGACGTAAAAGATGACCAGCGTCACCGAGAAAAATGTTGAAAGCCAGCTATGTTTTGGCTTGTCCTTATGCTGGTCTGGATTCATGGTAAAGTCGGTCTCATCCTGCTCGCGCACTCGGTTGTACTCGGCTCGGAACAACCGCTCTTGCCACAAGAAGTACGCATCCAGCAGCCAGAACCCAATAATGGGCACGAGAAGCGTCAATACCAATAGAGGCTGATCTGGTCTGAGTCTCACCATCAACAAGGAGCCAGCGACAAGGACGGTCATGCTCCAACCCTTGAGCAGGAAGGCGTTGCTGCCCAGGCGGTTTACGACGCCCTGAATGAACTCCAAGTGCTTTATGACACGTTCGTCGTCGTTCATTGCAGATTACCTCCATGTCGGGAATTGGGTGCAGGGGTGGACGAATTTGCGGTTAGATGGATCATTTGCTTATCAAAGCAGATAGGGCGGCGTCGGCTCTACCGCAGGAGACCCATAGCTCAGGAACGATATGACAAAGACAACTCAAACACGAATGGAACCCTTGTGTTTCATCATCATTCAAATCACTGAATGCGAGTTCCGTCAGCCACTCACCGACAAATTCTGTCCATTCGCTCAGATCTGAACGGCTTGCAGCGACTACGAGGCAAATCCTTATGACCTCTTGAATAGATAACGCATACTCAGCATCGTGCCTATATTTACGTACAAGGATTCGCAATTCGTCCGCAAGCGCGGGACTTCTCGCAACGGCGGCAACTCTAGCCAATCCATCTAATATAGCGAAGAGGTGCTGTCTATTTTCTATATTCGGGATTCGATGGTTGGCATACTTCAGGGCCGTTGTCGCTAATTCAACCTTGTCTGCGCCGACGGGGTGAATCAAGGCAGAATTCACAAGAGCAATAAACGATGATGGCCCGACCTCTTCCGCGCCGAGTTGTGTCTCAATCGCCTCGGCGAATTTGGGAGGCAAAACGTTCTTCGTGTCTTCGGTTCCCTCTAATGGTCCAGGGAACCATGTCTCAAGGAAATCATTAAAAGGTTGGAGGCTTCCGGCCTCATCTCCGAATACCAAGTCATATATCTGGCTACTCTTTATATTCTGCTCGTATTTCTTTGCTGCATTCAGGATGCGGCCGAAGAAATCGGCCTTCATTTGCGAAGCCGTTGCAAAATTGGGATCCCAGCGCGGCTCCGAACGCATATCGGCGAGCGATTGCATATAATATCCTCCGCGATGGCTAAACGCCCATTCACTGAATTGATCAATATCAATAGTTGAATTCACAAGCTGGCGATGAATCAATGCGGCCTGGGACAAGGCCGCTAACCTTCTGTAAAAAGGAGGTTCCGCTGAAAACAGTCGGATCCTTGATAACTCCCCATCAATAAGATGGAACAATGCCGAGAGGAGTTTGAAACCACTCGCTTGTCCATCAACATCGTCGTCTCGAATCTGCTCAATGAGACGAATAAGAACCTGTTCTATCTCAGGTCTCGACGGAAGAACGCGCAGGCCGACTTCAATGGCCCCCACCTGCGAAATTCTGTCTCCATGCTTGTCCAAGAATTCAAAGGCACGTACAAGGTCTTCACTATTCAACTGATCGACATTGATTTCAGCCGTCATTGAAGAATGTGACGACAGAAAGAGACTAAACAAAAATCCATCATAGGATTGCCACGCAGACAGTTGATCAAAGAACTTTCTGCCGCTACTGGCAGCATATTCCCAAATGGATGCACTTCCGTCAGTTACGCCCACAAGTCTTTCAAAATATCTACGGGAAGAGGGAACCAGCGAGGATATGCCAATCTGTCCGCCCATAATATCACTACGTACGACCCGCATCTTTTCGACCGGCGTATCGAGAAACTCGCTGCGAAACGCATCCGCTTCGTTATCTTTGAGAGCGCGTTCAGCAAGAATGTTACGCCATAGATCTGATGCACTGTTGGGCAGATTGAAGTTAGAAGCAGCTTCATCAAGGAAGCGCAGACGTGTGCCTCTATCTGGGGAAAGTGCAACCAAGTCGTCAGGCAGGGGAAGACGCTGCTTACCACAAGAAAGTGAAAGACGCGGCAGCTCTCCTTCCTCGCTGATGTTCTTTAGCTTCCATTTCTGACCATCCGTGGCAATCACCTCCTTTAACAGTATGCCTGAAAGAACCTTCCGAACAGCATCGAAAAAATTGGAACATTGGACAGAAACACCAGAATTACCAAAGGAAAGAACGCGATCTCCCGTAAAGCCGTACTCTTCCCGAAAACTCGATTCCCCAAGCAAAGTCTCACGTATAAGGGGAGGCGCAATTTCCAAAGCTACCCGTGCCAATGCAGATCTGATATAAGGACTATTCGTCATTTCTCATCCCCTCGATTGTATCCATATCCATATTAGCCGCGCTTGCAATTAATCTTCGTTGCTCTTCGACGATCCAAGAATACAGATCGGGATATTGTTCTTTTATTGGAGCCAAAATCCTCTCTTCGACCCAACCCCAGTACTCGTCTTGAACTTCCCGTGACACGTCAACCGGAGGTGTAAGCAACAATAGGATATATCCGCCGCGTCCAGTCTTGGCAATGTTATCGCCGTTTTCTTTACCAAAGCTGTGCGCCCAGCCGCGAATGTCAATCTGATTCATAATCCAGTCGGAGTGAGCCTTTGTACTCGAAAAGTCAGCATCGGCTTTCCACAAGCCCTTCATTACTCGGATAAACGCTATTAGCGATGTATTTAGCCAAGGAGTTTCTTTCGGAATCTGAAGCCAGGTTCTCATTCGAACACAAAGGAGATTTTCCCGGATAGCCTTCAGTTCGGCTGTCTCATCAACCCTGCCATCCTTAACCGCAGAGGCATCAAGATGATGTGCCAGTTCATCCTCGCTTATGGGTACAAAGATGTATCCGGCCCGACGAAGCTGAGTCCTGTACTCCAGTCGTTCTTCAACTGTCTTAGTACCCATGGAAACCAGAGCATCTATAAGATCCAACGTTGAGAATATAGACTTAGGTGTGTCGCCATCACCGATATTGGCATGTTGATTGAGGAACCTGTCGTCCGTAATGATTGCGTCACAGTGTCTTGCTAAATCGAAAACACCAGCGGTTGGATGTTCGGATATTGACCGATCTACTGATTGATCAGTATAGGTTCGCCTGCCTACTTTTATTTTTCCTGACTCTATCCGCAAATTGACGGCAGACCGTATGCGTTCTATGGCGTTCTTGGCCTTGCCAGAAATATTTTCATAAGAAATTAGTTGATTTGTTTCAGACACCTTTGTTGGCGAAGTAATTGGCTTGAATCCCGCGGCTTGTAATTTTTCCAGTATTCCAAGATGAAGGAAGTGGTTTACAGCCAAATCATCCAAATACAGTATTGCCCCGTCAGCAATCTCCGGCTGATCTGGCCACGGTTTCTCCTGAAATTGCAAATAGGCGCGTGCATTCTGTGCTTCATTTGCCGTAATCTGGCCTTTTTGCCATAACTTGTCCACAATAGATTGGCAACTACTCAGCACAGTTGCGTGCGCTGTTAAGTCAGCTTCTTCCTCCATCAGAGAGCCAACCCGATGAACCGGAGACGGCTGAACAACAATGTACTGTGAACCGTCTTCGTATCTCTCCTTTTCCGCCTCCGCTATAAATAGTGCCAGCTCTTCCCCAACCTGCTCAGATAGTTCGCTGTCCGGTCTGGTGCTTGGCGAAAACTTTTCTAACGCACCAGAGGTCAGCAAATCACTAATCTGACGTGCGTCCCTGATTCGACTTGGCTGATGAAATGCAATCCTCTGTTTTTCGTCAAAAAGCCAACCAAGAGTTGAATGCGGTATGTGAACCGTATCAAAAGCGTCCAATGCTTCATCAAGCAGGTCCAGAAAGCTCAAGGTGAGTAGCGCGGTTGCATCCATTCCAATCTGCCTACTAGTATCGAGAGATAGCGGTTGCCGCTGGCCGCTATATGCGGGGACAATGCCCCGCCGCCGTGGATCACTCTCCGACGGATTCGCCAAAGCAGGGAAAAGAATCAAATCGCTAAGAGACTTATTGAGGTATTGAGCTGCAAGGAATATCGGGATTTTGCCCCGGCTCAAAAGCTTCCATATTTCAGACTCTTGGCGCTCCCACTCCGATTTCTGGTCCAAGACATCCCTCAGTGTCATCATCTGGAGGGGACCATCCTCGCCAGAGAGTGCGGCGGCTTGTTGAATCCACTGAGAGATTTCCATACTATCTTCCCAACCAGCACTCGAAGCCAAAAAGTAAGCAGATGCTAATACACCAGCATCATCTTTTCCCTTCTCTACCGCTGCAAATGTCAGCTCTTTTGCATGGGGGATAGAATCCAAGCGAAGGGCCATTTGAGCAGTGGTTATCAATTCTTGAGCATTTCTCTTGTCTTTTTCATTGCATTCGTTAGCTACAAACGCAGAAAGGGAGTTCCAATCACCCAAAGAGATTGCAAGATTAACCTGTAATGTGCGATAGTTCTCATTATCCCAATCATCATTCAGTTTCACCAATTCGGAGCGAGCCTTCAGCAACTCGCCTTCGAGGTACAAAGTCCAGCAATAGAGCATTTGTAGTTTTTCAGATTGTTCTACAAGCGTCTTGTTTGACTCCAGAAACTCTACAAGCCGTTCATTTTTCTGTGTCTTATGCAGAGCACGAGCAAACTCCTCTGCATTATGCAAAGCACGAGTTCTTTCAAACAGAGTTTCACTATACTCGCAAAGACCTTCCCAATCGTCTCTGGCTCCGAGTTCGCTAACAAGGTTCTCCAAATCAGGCAGGGAATCTGTTTTCTCGAGCTGTTCCTTGAGAGCCTCAACTGGATCAGCCCCTTCTGCTTCGGTAATTCTTCCCTGAAGTCGGCTTTCCTCCGTCTCAGAAAGTCCTTCTTCCAAAAGAATGCCCAAGCACTCATTTGCCTTATTAAGCTGCCCTGTCTGAGAAAGTAGATCAATTTGGAGAGACAGCATTATTTTCTTGTCAATATGGTCGGCAAGCTCATCGCGGTGCTGAGCAATATAGTTCGCGGCATCCCCTGGGGTCTTCTGTGTGAAAGTAAGAGCAAAGCGGGCAAGTGCAGCGTCAAGAGTAATTCCACCGTTGAGGGCAGTTTGTCGTTCGATCTCCCATTCAACTACATCCAAGTCCAACTTGATTCCGAACTCAATACCGAGGCGAACAAAATGAAGAGCGGATTGGAGATCGCGAAGTTTAGACTCTAGTCGCTTCCGTCCTTTGTCTGATTCATCAGGATCTCTGAGTTCAAGCCAGAGTGCGTACTCATTATCTATTGTTGCCGCACAAGAAAGGCTTAATTGACTTGCAACTTCTGCCGCGTTAATAAAGTGTTGGCGTGCAACTCGACGAGTTTCAATCGCAGCCGCGTCTGAGGCAAGCGGAAAGTATGCGGCTTGGAATGGTACTTGGTTAATCACAACGGAGCGAAACTCGTCAGGTACCGTGCTCAGCAGGTGAGTCATAGCTATCACATGATGGAGAACCGGAGCGTCGTGCAAATCGTCATCGGTCAGTACACCAAGACATTCTTGCGATTCCTCCCAATCAGCGAGATTTAGCTGATTAGCCAAGAGAGAGAATTTGCCATCAGAATCCAAGTTAGCAGCTTCGATGTTAGCATCCTTCAGCCAGTCAGCCACTCCCTGTGGACCGTCATGATGTTTAACGATCATAAAAGCCGTGGACCGAGATATTGGCGAATCAATATCCGCTAGAGTGCTCAGGGCAGCTTTCTTATCGCCTTTCTGTGACGATATAAAGGCGTCTGCTATATCTATTTCCTGACAAGTTCCTAATTCCTTCGCGCACTTGAGATACTTTTCTGCTTTGTCTAATTCTTCAGTACGTGACAGGACTCGCACACACCAAGCTAATGCTTGACTCCTTACCGCATTAGTGCCACCCGAGAGTTCTCCTTCTACCAGCTTTCTCGCTAGTGCTAATGAATACTGGCTACTGTCAAACTCCGCAAAAAAGCGAGATTTACGGAGTATATCGATCTCATCTTTGATTTTTTGATCAACGAGTTCCATTGGAAAATCAGAATGAGAAAACACATTCGACGGAACGCTATCTAAGTCTTCGGAGGGCCGATTCACCATCACTTTAGTTTCGTGATCCTGCTTCCACTGTTTGATCATTTCAGCCGGATAAGTTTCATATTGATCATCTACCACTGTATGGTGATTCGGACAAAGCAAAATCAGATTCTCTGGAGAATTCAGTTCTTCATTGGTAAGTCCGGCTTTGCCTCTTGGACCATCGCCACTAATAGCATAAATGTGGCATATTTGAGCAACGACAGCAGCGTTAGATTTCTCAGTGGCTGGCTCGATTACATTGTTCGTACACTTTGGATGAGCACATTGGTTTCCACTCAAACCGAATAGAATTTTCAATGTCCTATGTAAATAATTTCGTCTTAGTGCTGTCATACTCATCACCTTGCGATTTGATTTCTTATTCGCCACTTCCCCGTCAGCAACTTCTGCATCAATCCGCGTTTTTGTGTGCGGTAGCTCTTCGCTAGTTGCTCTAACATAGTGATTTCTTTCCGAGCCGTGTTAAGAACATTAACCACGCGGTCTTGTTCTGCAATTGGTGGTGCAGATATTGGCAGGTTCATTATCTGTTTGTCGGAGAGCTCTTTTTGACCTGTACCATCCATTATGTGACCAATGCGAAGGTAATAACTCTTACGAGAAAAGTAATAGAATAAGAATTCTGCATTCAATCTATTTCCGTCAATATCCAGAGATGTAATAGCATTTGAAGCAATGAAGCCATCAAGTTCTATTGGCACAATTCCGAATCCTCCATTGTGGAAATTTTGACGGCCTATCAAAAATTCGCCAGCATTTCGGATGTAGTAAGGACGACCTTTCTCTGAAAGGGTAATTTTTATATCCCTGGTATTTGCTTCAATACCCTTACAATGAAGTTTGACTGTGAGAGGTTTTACACCTTTCGTGCTAGGCTGTGTACGATAAAAGGTTTTTGAGCCAAATACGGATGAAAGCGAGTATGATCATCGCCTGATACCTGTCGGCGTGTTTTTCATATCGGGTGGCAATGCGTCGGTTTTCTTTGAGCCGTCCGATGAGTCGTTCCACCACATTGCGCTGCCGATATAAGTCCTTGTCGAATCCGATGGCCTCAGGGGGATACTCCCCCTGCCGATTTTTTCGATGGGCGATCACGGGCTTGGTTCGCCGTTGGCGCAGTTTCTCGCGGATGGATTGACTATCATAGGCTTTATCACCGGCCAGGGCTTCAAACCGGGTGCGCTTGGGACCGGGTTTGCCTCCAATGGCCACTGAATCGAGCAAGGCGTCTACCTGGGTGGATTCATGCTGCTGACCCGGGGTTATGGTAACCGTGATGGGCTTGCCCGCCCCTTCACAAAGGACATGAATTTTGGTGGTATAGCCGCCACGGCTTTGCCCAAGCCCCTGTTTTTGAAGGCTTTCTTCACGGCTTATGGAAACACCATTTATGTTTTTTTTGCCCCGGCGGCTGCTTTATGCGCCCGAACGATGCTCCCATCGAGGGCGGCGAACGTAAAATCGATCTGATCCATATGGCGCGCTTGGGCTTCTAACGCATCCAGGATCTGTTGCCATAAGCCTTTTTGTTCCCAACGACGAAACCGGTCGGCCCCCGTGCTCCAAGGGCCGTACCGGGGGGGCAAATCGCGCCAAGGCGCGCCGGTGCGTAAAATCCAGAAAATGCCGTTGAGCACTTGGCGATGACTCCGATAAGGGCAGCCCGGTTTGCCCGACCGTTCGGCAGGTAACAACGGCTTTAGCAGGGCAAATTCTTCATCGGTTAAGTCGTAGCGGGCCATCGGTATCCCCTCCTTCGATTCAATGGTTGAAAGAGAGTATACCACGTCCCAATACTATTTCAAGCAATTATCGTACACAGCCTAGCAATTTTATCTTTTCGGGCAATACAGGCTGATTCTGAAAGAGTATTTTTACAGAACAGATCATCAAAAATTAACTTGTATTGCAACCACTTAAATTGCTTCTCCTTCGCCGCGACCAGTGCTTCGGTTTTCTCAATCGCCGTGTCCCATGTTTCCAGTAAAGACGCGATGGCTTTTTGTTCAGGTAAGGTAGGTAAGGGGATCCTGAAACTAGAAAAGTCTTTTGCGTTTGCTCCTGGCTGTGCAGAACGAGCTTTGATCCCTTCTATAAAATTCCCCCAATATGCTGACTGTAAAACGCAGCTAATGAAAAATGGATACGCTATGCTCTGTTTCAATTTGCAGCGAATTAGGTATGAAGCAAACACTGAATGCACATCTGATCTTATAATCTGATTATATCCGGTCGTCGCTCCTGTCCTTGCGATAACTATATCCCCAATTCCTAAAGTGTACTTATCTATTTTGCTGTTCTCTATTTTGCAATATGGAACATCTTCCCAGTTTATGCTGTCTGAGACAATATCTGTAATTCTTAAGAACTTGGGGCCGATAGGTTTGCTGCTTGCAGTAGCAGTATATCCATACGAGATGTCAGAACATAATTCTCCCAACTTCACCCGCCGCCACCCCTTCGGCAACGCTTCATTCTTCGCCGTCTTTCTACTCAAAGTCACTTTACACACTCAACGTTTGATGGCTTCCGCACGCAGCTTCAGCCCCAAGGCGGTCATCACCTTTAGGATGGTATCGAAGCTCAGCGGCAGTTATTCGGAAATTCCGAATAACTGATCTTGTCTGTCACGGCAGTTGTCCGGAAATTCTGGATAACTAATTCTCGGTCTAACGCATCGCAATTCTTCCCTCGCCGGACCGACGGGTGATAATCGCTCAAAATTCCGTCAGCGGCAGTATGTGCAAAACTTGCACATACTGAATCTTGGTCTAATTCGTTGTCATTAAAGATAGTCAGCCAGATGATTTTTCAATGGGTAGCAACGTCGAGGTTGGATATCGGTACCTCCAATGGTTCAATCGACAGCCGACACCCCAGACCATTGAGAACAGTCCCAATTGTGTCAATCTGCGTCTCACCCTCGCTCGACAAGGCCCTCAAGAGGTTTTGAGGATCAGCATGGGCTCTCCTCGCAATTTCTCGAATCCCTCCCTGCGCTTCAATGACGCTGCGGAGTGCCAGCAGAAATGCAGGCGTGTCCCCGTCGGTTTGGTATTCTTCCAGTGCCGTTTGCAGATAGGAGATGGCCGCCTCGCGGTCAGAAAGTTTCTCGATCAGGTAATCGCGATATTTTCTCATCATTAGGACCCCGATTTATCTGGCCTACCAACTCTTCCCCTTCTGTTCCTTTGGAAAGAGCTTGCGGTCAGACGGCCGGTTTTCGTCCAGAGCCTGAGTGAGATGCTCAAGCGTTTCCCGCTGTTCGTCTGCATCGCCCTCGTCCATCCACGACTGGATCAACCGGACAAGCCCGCCTTCGCGGTCGATCCCCTGCAACAACCTCCCCATCTCCCCACGCACCAGGCTTAATTCTTTTTCCAACTGATCGATTTCTCTTCCCACCGCATCAATATCAATCTCCTCTTCTTCCTCAAAGGTGTCCACGTAGCGCGGAATGTTCAGGTTGAAGTCGTTTTCCTCTATTTCTTCAAAGGTGGCGAGGTGGGCGTATTTGTCTTCATCTTCGCGCGTTTTATAAGCCGCGGTGATCTTTTCGAGGTGCTCGTCCAGCAAGGTGTTTTGATTCTTGCCCGCCTGATATTCG
Source organism: Candidatus Latescibacterota bacterium (assembly GCA_965219385.1). Taxonomy (GTDB): domain Bacteria; phylum Latescibacterota; class UBA2968; order UBA8231; family UBA8231; genus CBDCNM01. Next base: position 2,991,898 of record CBDCNM010000002.1, read on the forward strand.
CGGCTCGCATCGACAAACAAAACGTCTTTGCGTTTCTCATTCGCGCCCCCTTGCTCACGCGAGCGGTCAAAGACCAGAATGGCCACCGGTATCGAGGTCGTCGGGAACAGGTTGCCGGGCAAGCCGATGACGGCGTCGAGCAGGTTTTCTTCAATGAATTGCTGGCGAATGCGCCCTTCGGCAGCGCCCCGGAACAAAACGCCGTGCGGGGCCACCACCGCAACCCGCCCTTCTTTTTCCAAAGCCGCTTCCACCATGTGGCTGATAAAAGCGTAATCGCCCTTGGATTTGGGCGGCACCCCGCGCCAAAAGCGGTTGTAAGGGTCCGTCTCGGCGTCTTCTGCGCCCCACTTGTCCAGCGAAAACGGCGGATTGGCGACCACGTTGTCGAACTTTATCAGTTGGTCGTTTTCCACCAGTGCCGGGGCGGTAAGGGTGTTGCACCACTCCACGCGGGCGGAGTCGGCGCCGTGCAGAAACATGTTCATCCGCGCCAGTGCCCAGGTGCTGCCGTTCACCTCCATGCCGTACAGGGCGTAGTCCCTGCCGTCCACCAGCCGGGCCGCCTCAATCAGCAGTCCCGCGGAACCGCAGGCGGGATCGCAGATGCGGGCACCGGGCCTGGGAGCGCATAGTTTCGCCACCAGTTCGGACACCTTGTGCGGCGTATAGAACTCGCCGGCTTTTTTGCCCGCGTCGGATGCGAAACGTTCGATCAGGTAGATGTAGGTATTGCCGATGACATCTTCCGAAACGCGGCTGGGACTCATGTTCAATTCGGGTTTATTGAAATCTTCCAGCAGCATTTTCAGGCGGCGATTGCGGTCTCTGGTTTTGCCGAGATTGGCCTCGCTGTTGAAATCTATATTGCGGAAAACACCTTCCAGTTTCTCTTTGTTCGTCGTTTCAATCGCCTCCAGCGCGATATTGATGCGTTCGCCAACGTTGGCTTCCGAGCGCTGTTCATAAAGGTCGTAAAAGCTGCTGCCCTCCGGCAAAACAAAACGCTCATTCTTCAACCTGCGCCGGATGCGTTCATCGTTGCCGCCGTATTTTTTTTGATATTCATCGTAGTGGTCTTTCCAGACATCGGAAATGTATTTGAGAAACAGCATCACGAGGATGTAATCTTTGTAGCCCGCCGCATCCATTACACCGCGAAAGGTGTCGCAGGCCGTCCAAGCGGCATTGTTGATGTCTTTCTGTTGGATTTGATTGCCCATGTTTCTTTATTGCTCCTATTGGATTTAAGATTCTGTTGCCAATCGCATCTGAATCCCTTTGACTAATTTTTCTTTCTGCTCCGCCAAATCCCTCATCAGCCTCTGCTCCTCATCCGACAAATCGGCAAGGGCGACGATGCGCTCCTGAGTTTCAAGAGAGGGCAGGGGAATTTCCAAATCATCGAGGGCGGACTTGCCAATCACAGTCATCGCCGTCCCGGTAGCCCTGCTGTGCAAAAATGCCTGAGCTGACGACTGGTTGACGAACCAGCACAGATACTCCGGGAGGACATGCTTGCTCGTAACCCGGACTCGCAACAACGGAGCCGCGACAACCACCGAACCTATTTCAGTATTAATGATTGTCGCCGTGGTGGTCTTTCCTCTGGAGCGAAAAATAAAATCTTTGCGTTTTACCAAATGGCGGTCATTGAGACCGTTCATTTTGACGATAATCAGATTGCAATGCCCCAATTTGTTATCTTCGGTCAGGTCGCGCATCTGAATAACTGCAACATTTCCATCCGTTTCCGGCTCAATGCGGGAACGAAAGGAAATGCCCATCTGAACCAGGGCTATATCTTTAAGTCTGCACAGCATCTGAGAAAAATAAACGCGGGATACCGTCCCGTCAAGAAAAAAATACAGTAACGGCGTTATTTTAATATATTCTGTCGATTATGCGGAAAGACCCTGCGCAGTCCCGGGCGCGCCCAAGACCTGTTTTACTCCAGTTCGGCAAAATACTGCTCAGCGGGGGTTTGTTCAGACCCGTGCGTCAGGCCGTAGCGCCGGCAAAGAGCGATGTAGTGTTCTAGCAGTGCGGCTCTCCCCTCGTCCGTGGGGCTGCCGGTAGCGATCTTGGCTTTGTAGGCGCAGATCGAGGCCTTTTCGACCCGGGCGCGAACCTCTGCGCTGGAAGCCAGCTCGAGGCCCTGCCCGAAGTAGGATAGGGCTTTCCCGGCTATTTCCGGGTCGAGGCCGACCTCTTCGGGGGTGGGGAAGCAGGTGGGATGCAGCCCCCTGGATTCGGCGTTGTCGTGCAGCATGCCGGCATAGTCCAGGATGGGCTGCGCTGCTTCCTCGTAGTGCAGCCGGATGAACTCCTCGCACAACCGGTCGCCGTCCTGCTGGGGGTCCCACAGCAGCCGGCTCAAAATGTAGTTGCGCAAATCGGACAGCTCGCCGGTGAGTCCGTTGTGGTTGGCCTGCATGAAGGCTCCTTTGGCGTTGTTGTCCATAAAGTAGCGCAGGCTGGGGGCGATGCTGCGCAGGTTGGGGAAGGGCAGGGTGTAGTGCCTGAAATTGGTGTTGTAGTGCCAGATCCAGATATCGTCGCAGATCTTTCCCCAGGCGTCCGTATCGCGGCAGAAGGCGCGATTTTTCTCGCATGCTGGATCGTCGATGGCGTGCAGGGTGCAGCACTCGATGCTGCACAACTGGATCTGGACGTTGGGGTGCGGACGCACGGTCCGGGGCGCCTGGCGGGTGTACTGGTAGGCCAGGGTGCCCACCTTGACGTGCGGGTGGACCTCTCCGATGCGAGCGGCTACGGCATTGACGAATTCCAGTTGCGAGCCCATGGGGGTGCCTTCCCGCTGGTTGACTTCCTCGCAGGGAGCGCAGCGGCAGTAGCGGCGGGTGTCGGCCTGGCTGACGCTGATGTTCTGCCGGTGGGGGTTTTCGTCCAGGATTTCGATGGCCGTGGCGGCGGCTATTTCCACGACCTCGGGATTGGTGACGCAGAGCTGGGGCCCGGCTCCGTACCTGTCGGTGTCCCGCTCGCCGTCCACCAAGGCGTAGTACTCGGGGTGGTCGGCGCCGTAGCGATCGAAGGACACCAGGAGGTGGAAGGAGTGGTTGATGAGTTCCTGGCCGGTCCTGCCGCCTAGGCGCTGGTCGTCGGTGACGGTGTTGACCCGCAGGCGGACGGCCCCTTCGGGATATTCCGCGTTCTCGCGATAGGCGCTCCAGCGGAACGACAGGGGCGGAACATAAGTGTAGGTTCCGCAGGGAATTTTTGCGCCGGAGGCCTCCGGGATATGGGTGTGGTCGTGGGTCAGAAAGCGCAGGCCGAGACCGTCTTCGAGCAGCTGGTAGACTCCGTACAGAACGCCCCGAGGGCGGCCTCCGGCGATGGTGATGCGATCCTTTGAAACCTCGATGCAGAAGCCTTCTTCACCCAGGTCCGGGGCGGACGCAACGCCGCCAATGCGGACCTGATGGGGGGCCGGGGTTGTGGAGGGGTGGAGGGGTAGATCCAGCCCGGTCGCCTGGTTGAAGAAGCGCTGGAATTCCTCGGCGGCGTAAACTTCCGCCGGGATGGCGTTGGTTGCGATTGCGATCTCCCAGTCCTTCATTTGGGAGCAGTCGAGCTGAGCTTTTTCGATGGCCATGAGGAGGCTCCTTTCCAGGTATTGGGTCTTTTCGCGCGGAATTTTCGCGCGGAATTTTAAGACGGCTTCTTAAATCGCGGCTTCTCCTGTCTCTCCGGTGCGGATCCGCACCACTTCTTCAACCGCCAGTATGAAGATCTTGCCATCGCCTATATTGCCGGTCTGAGCCGCCGTGCGCACAGACTCGACCGCTTTTTCCGCCAGCTCGTCGTTGACCACGACTTCGATCTCCAGCTTAGGGGTAAAATCGATATTGTACTCGGCTCCCCGGTACAGCTCTTTGTGGCCCTTCTGGCGTCCGAACCCCTTTACCTCGCTGACGGTCATACCCACCACACCCAGTGCGCTCAGCGCCCCCTTCACGTCCTCCAGCGCGTTTGGCCGGACAATGCATTTCAGCATTTTCATCTCATGTCTCCTCGTTGAGTGACCTCAAATTCGGCCCGGAATTACATATTATAACCCTGCTCGTCGTGCAGCGAAATATCCAGCCCCTGGGTTTCCTCATCTTCGCTGACCCGCAGCCCCACGACTGCATCGACGATCTTCAGGATGATGAAGGAAAGCACTCCACACCAGACAATGGTGAAAACAATGCCCATGAGCTGTGCTCCAAGCTGGCCGCCCATGCTGCTTATGCCGGCGCCAAAGCCCTGCCCACCCAGTCCTTCGGCGGCAAAAATACCCGTGAGGAAGGCGCCCACGATGCCTCCGATGCCGTGCACGCCGAAAGCATCCAGGGAATCGTCGTATCCCAGCTTGTGCTTGAGACTGGTAGCTCCCCAGAAGCACAAGATTCCCGAGGCCGCGCCAATGGCTATGGCGCCCATGGGACCGACACTACCCGAGGCCGGGGTAATCGCCACCAGGCCGCCCACCGCTCCGGTCACAATACCCAGGACGCTCGGCTTGCCGTGTTTGATCCACTCCACGAGCATCCAGGCCAGGGCGGCCGATGCCGTGGCCACCTGCGTCACCAGCATGGCCATGCCCGCGGCTCCGTCCGCGGCTACTGCGCTGCCTGCATTAAAGCCGAACCAGCCGACCCAGAGCATGGAAGCGCCGACCACGGTCAAGGTCAAGCTGTGAGGAGGTATGAGATCCTCGGGATACCCCTGGCGCTTGCCGATGACCAGGGCCACCACCAGACCAGCGATACCCGCATTGATGTGCACTACTGTGCCTCCGGCAAAATCCAGTACCCCCCGGTCTTCGAAAAAGGCGCCGTCCCCGCTCCAGGCCATGTGACAAATAGGCGCGTACACCACTGTAAACCAGATCGCCATGAACAGCAGCATGGCCGAAAATTTCATGCGCTCGGCAAAGGCTCCGGCGATCAGCGCCGGAGTGATGATGGCAAAGGTAAGCTGAAAGGTGACGAATACCGTCTCCGGGATGGAGCCCGAGAGACTGTCCAGGCTGATTCCCCGGGCAAAGGCCTTGCCCAATCCCCCTACAAAGGAGTGGAAATTGGTTACCCCGGCTTGCATACCGGTCGTATCGAAAGCCAGGCTGTAGCCATACAGGATCCACAAAACAGTGATCAGGCCGGTCAGGGCAAAGCACTGCATCAGGACCGACAGCACGTTTTTTGCCCGTACCAGGCCGCCGTAAAACAACGACAGACCGGGTATGGTCATGAACAGCACCAGCGCCGTCGAGGTGAGCATCCAGGCGGTGTCGCCCGAATCGAGTCCGTCGGCCTGGGCCAGACCCGGCAGCGCCAGGGTGGCAAGCATCAGGAGTACACCCAGGCGATATCCTGGGTGTACTCCCTTCCCGGACCTTGATAAGACATGCAGTATTTGCATGATATCCCCCCTTGTTGATGGTTGTAATTTCTAAAAGTATATAATGCATCGGTCGGCCCATATCAAGTATTTTTTGTAGTGCGAATTTCGGTTCGGGAGGCTGCTTGCGGTCGTAAAAGCATTGCCAGCCCTCCCATACGGCTATGGCCTTTGGGGTGGGCTTGACATGGTTCTCTGCGAAGAATTAGTTACACTTAGCGATGCAGGGGGCATTTGCGCACATCTTTCCGGTGCTGGTGACCTACATGACCTCGGGCCCCGAGGTGGAAGGGTACGCCCGGGGAAAAGATGTGGCCCTGTATTTTTCCTACGATTTCTGACGAGGTAAACCCAACGCGCTTCTGGCTCGAGCGCGAAAGGCACGGCAGTGGGTCACTGCCTGGCGGACGGTTGGCTTGTCCGCGGTTTCTCCAGGATAGCGAAATATAATCGCAAATACAGTCAGGATTCATACAGAGCCTTGCCCTTTTCGGTAATCTCCTCGAGAAAGAAATCGTTCAAGGCAAGTCTTCTCTGCATGTCTTCCGGTGTTCGCACGACAAAATCTACGGGGATACGCGGCTTTACTTTCCGCATGATTTCAAGCGCTTTATTGCTGCCTGTAGCAAATGTACCCAGGCTCAGAAGATCGGGTCAATGAGTGCGCTAATCCGACTCTATAAAATGCAGGACCTGATCGGCATCCAGACGCTGGTGTTTCTCGGTTTTGCCGGAAGGCCAGAAGATCTCCAACTCGTCGACCTGGGTGCGGGCGCCCAGGCCGAATTCCAGCGCCAGGCTGTTGGATGAGCCAAAGCCAAAGCCGCTGCTGATCTCGGCCTCCTGGACCCGATCCCCGGAGCGGACCCGGACGCGGGTGCCTATGGCGCTGTGGTTGGAGTTCCTGCCCTGGACCTTTACTACGAGCCAGTGGTTGGCGTGTCCCTCGTTGCGGTAGAGGCTGTTGGCCCACAGATCTCCCGGGTAGTGGCCCCCGATCCCGGCGTAGAGGTCCAGGTCGCCGTCGCTGTCAAAGTCGGCGAAGGTGGCGCCGTGGCCTTTGCCCAGGTTGCCCACACCCGCCGATTCGGTGATGTCGGCAAAGCGGTCGCCTTTGTTGTGATAGAGGATATTGGGCTCGAAACGCGGCATGACCGGCCCGCCATTGGACAAATAAATATCCACCAGGCCGTCGTAGTCCACGTCGCCGAGACCGGCCCCCATCGAACCGAAAAACCGGGCCAGGCCCGCCTCCGGGGCCACGTCGGCGAAGGTGCCGTCTCCATTGTTGTGATACAGATGGACCCGGTGCGGGCGATCGGCCCGGCCGCTCACCTGGGATTGGACAAAATCCTCGTAGTAGGCCATGGCCGAGACAAACAGGTCCGGGCGCAAGTCGTTGTTGTAGTCGAAGAAGAAGGCCACGTACCCGCCCTGGGCTGGATCGGCCACGCCCGCCGCCCCGGTCACATCCGCGAAACGGCCGTTGCCCTGGTTGCGGTACAGGGTATTGGGACCGGCCACATCGGCTACGTACAGGTCCGGGTCCCCATCCAGGTCGTAGTCGCCGAAGACCACGCCCAGGGATTTGCCCGGGTGGCCCACCCCGGCCTCCGCGGCCTGGTCAATGAAGTGGCCGTTGCCCTGGTTGTGGTAGAGCTTGTTGGGCGAGCCATCTCCAGTAATGCCATCGGCCACGTACAAATCCAGGTTGCCGTCGTTGTCGTAGTCGCCCCAGGTCGCGGTGAAACTGGCCTCGGCCCCGGCCACCCCGGCTTCCTCGCCGACATCCTTGAATTTTCCGCCGTCCTGATTCTGGTAGAGGGAGTTGAGAGCCCGGCCTTCCCAGGCATCCCGGGTGACGTAGAGATCCAGGTCGCCGTCGTTGTCGTAGTCGGCGCACAGGGCGCCCCAGCCGCCGCGCGGATCGTGGAGGCCGACCTCCAGGGTGATGTCTGAAAACGAGACACCCTCGTGGTTGCGGTAGAGGGCGTGGGGCACCTGGATGCCCACGGTGAACAGGTCGAGGTCGCCGTCGTTGTCGTAGTCGCCCCAGGCGCTGCCCCGACCCCGGTCCTTTTTGGCCACCCCGACCGCGGCGGCCACATCCGCGAAGCGTACGGGGGCGGTTTCGGCCCGGGATTTTATGCGGACCTGGTAGGGGGGGGGCAGGTCGCCCGGATACTCGCCATACGCCCCCAGGTAAGCAAGGCGCAGGTTCCACTGCCGCACCGGGCGCTGCGGGGAGGTGGGAGGCAGGCTGTCGATGGCCTGTTTATAGGCCTCCACGGCTCCTTCGTAGTCTTCTTGCCAGTGGAGCGCCGTGCCCAGGAGAAAACTCAGGTGGGCGTTTCCGGGTTTTTTCAGGAGCAATTGTTCCAGTTCCGTGGCCGCCTGGGCAAAAAGACCCAGATTCAAGCGGGAGACCGCGGCTCCGCTCTGGGCTTGAAAGTGGGTCGGGGCGGATTGTAGGATGGCTGTATACTGTTCGAGGGCACCCTCAGGATCGGGTGGGGCCTGGGTCATGAGCAGGTCGGCCAGGGCCATGCGGGGGTGGATTTTCCCAGGGAAATCCGCCACAATGGCCTGGAGCAACTCTCTGGCTTCGCCTTTGCGCTGAAGCTTGAGATAGCTGCGGGCGCGCTGAAAGCGGGCTTCGATGCGCCGGGGATCGAGACCCTGGGCCTGCTCCAGATGGGGAAGGGCTTCGGCAAAACGCCTCTGGCGCATGTAGACCTCGCCCAGGCCGAGCCAGGCTTCGTAGTGGGCAGGATCGAGTTGGAGGAGTTGCTCGAAGGTAGCAGCAGCGGCCCGGGGTTGCCGGTTTTTTATCTGGCCGAGGGCCTTCTGGTAGAGCCGGTCGACTTGCTGGCGGTCGACTTCGACCTGCCGTTCCCCTGGGGTGCAGCTGGAGAGTGCTACAAGCAGGCCCATCAGCAGGCTTCTGAGGGTGCAGGTGGAGAATAAAAAGGGCATGGAACACCTGCTTTAGAGCGCTGGTGCATTTGTTGGGCTCTAAGAAGGCTTCTGAGAGTTTATTCGACCATCTGCATGAGGCGCTGGGTCATGGAGCCTTCCTGGGTGAGGGCGAAGACCACGGTGTTGACGCCCAGGTGCAGGTTGCGGGTGGTTTCCATGCCGGCGGTGCGTCCCCGGGCGTAAATGTAGGTATTGACATTGGCCGCAGCCAGCCGGTCCCCGATCCACAAGCCGCTCAGATCGTTTCTGGTCCGTGGGGAGCCGTACCCATCGGTCGAGATCGCCGGCCCGCCCAGTGCGAAGAAACAGTTGTAGAGCGGGTGATCATTGGGGATGCGTTCCCGAAAGAAGTCCCGTCCCTCCACCAGACCGCCGTACTTCACCAGGGCCTCGGAGGGCACACCCCCGAGGACGAATCCGCCGGCCAGCACGTAGCGGGACAGTTGTTCCAGCTCCTGTTCGGTCCGTCTGCCGCTGCCCTTGGGGATGATGATGGGGGTCTCCAACAGGCGCTCGTCGGCTATGCTCATGTGGTCCAGAAAGTCCACCTTAAGGTCGGTATAGGTCTTCAGGGCCTGGACCAGGTACAGCAGGGAAAGGTTGTCGTATTGCTGCATGAGTTCGGCATGCTGGCCCTGATGCTGAAGTTCGGTGGAGACCCGGGCGATTTTTAAAAAGCCCTTGATGGCCTGCGGGTTGCCCGGATCCTGCACCACCATGGCCCGGTAGCGGCCGGTGTCCATGCTTTTGACATCCAGCATTTCCAGGCCCATGTCGATCTTGTTTTCGGGCTGCCGGGTGCCCTGGATGGCCTGGCTCATCAGGGCCGGCTCCAGGACGAGAGACGCGGTCGGCATCTCGCCGGTGAGCGAGGCGCTGGTGGTGACGATCTGGCCGATCAGGCCCCGGGTATCAAAGGCGGCGGTGGCCTGCACCTGGTCCATGCGGGCGGCGGCCAGCTTGACCTGGCGGCGCAGCAGCTGGCGCTTGGGCTGGGGAATTTTGCGCAATTCCAATGGTTTGGTCAGCCGCGGCTCGCGTTTGACAAAGCGGGTGGTCAGGGGCCTGGGGGCCTTTTCCAGGGTCTGCTGGAAGGGATTGACCCCCACCACGGCCAGATGAACGGCCAGGGCCAGGCCGAGGGCTGCCCACAGGGCCTTGCGGGCCCGGCGCAGCAGGCCATCGAGATCTAGAGCGGCGGTGGGGCTGGCAAAGCGCGAACTCTTCATAGTTCACAACTCCTGCTTGCTTACATTGGGTTGGTACTAGAAATTGGCAGCGAGTGGCCTAATTGTCAACCATAAAGTGTTAGTCCCCGTTTTTTATAGGGGCGCTCCAGGTGCGGGTGGATTTGCGCTTTTTGGAAATCACCCGGTCGCCGGACTGGATGCCCTCGCCTAGTTTGCGCAGTTTTTTATCGATTTTGCGCACCCGGGCAACGGCGGTGGTGGAATCCACCTGGACCACCTGGACCTGCCCTACCTTTTGTGCGGCGGGAAGGGGACGCCACACATCCAGTTTCAGGCGAGAGGAAACCCCGTGCACGGCACCGATGTTCAGCAAAACCCGGCGCTTGCCCTTTTCTTCGGGCAACAACTCCACGATTTCTCCTTCGAGCGGCAGGTTGCCGTCCAGGCCGGTATAAAAGGAGGCAGCCAGGCCAACCAGCAGGCCCCTGGCCGTGTCTATATCGTCCCGGGGCTCGGAAATGAACCAGCGATCGGCCGCCTCCAGGATATGGCGGAGCGGCGAGCGGGGGACATTCGTAAGCCGCAGGATATCGGCCATGAAGTTCTGCAGCATTTCGGGATGGGTGGCACCGGGGTGTTTGGCCGGATTGAAGATGTAGTCGTACCTGCCGTGGGGAATGGCCGCGGTGCTGTCGCTCATCCTGGACCAGAACCGCTTTCCCTTGCGGGCATCCACCAGCCCGAGTTCGAGCTGGGCGATGAGGATCGGTTCGGAGATGACCTCCATATCTCCCGGTTCATAGTATAACTCATCCGCTATATGGATATCGTGCGATGTGCCGAGGTACTGTTTGTTGCGGTAGGATTTGTGCAGCTGGCGGACGAAAACCTGGGCGAAAAAATCCACGGCCCCGTACTGGGCCTGGCTCTCACTGCTGGAATCCGAGGAAAGCTCGAAGGCTTTGCAGCGGCCCAGAGCCTTGAAGAGGACCAGTATGTCCTGGTGCAGATTGTCCAGGAGTAAAGGTTTGACGCGCAGCAGGTGAGGGGGCATGCCGGCCGCGTCTACCTGGTCCACGATTTCGACCCCAATGACCAGTTCGCGCGGCTGGGACGAGCACGGGGTCGCGTGGCCGACAAAGACGAGCGTCAGTCCGATCAGAGAAATGTTCCCGAGGTTTCCCGTCATGAATATCGACCTTAGAAGGCTTCTTATCGGCCTGTTTTTTCCAAACGCTTGCGCATCAACTCGTCCAGCAGGCGCGCTGCCTGTGGATGGGATTGGGTGCCCGGGGTATTCCGCAGAAAGAGAATCGCCTCGTCCAGCCGGCCCTGGTAGTGGTAGATGAGGGCCAGATTGAAGACCACCTGCATCATGGTCGGGTCCAGTTTAAGGGCCTGCTGCACGAAGTGCTCGGCCTGGTTTAAATCACCCGCCTGTAGCTGCGCCTGCCCCAGAGTATTGTATAGCCGCAGCATATCCCGGGGCGCGATCTTGCCTTCATTCCCGGGCAAGCGGGTCTGCTCCAGGGCCTTTTTTAGGGCGGCAATGGCCTCCTCGGTGCGTTTGACCCCGAGGAGGGCGGTGCCGTAATTGCACCAGTGCATCGGGTTGTTCTCGCCTTCCGAGACCAGAGGAGAAAATTGGGCCAAGGCGGCCGCGAAATTTCCCTGGCTCAGGTAGCGTTCTCCGCGTTTTGAAAACCAGTACGGGGTCGCGCCCACCCTTTCGGCCTCGCGCCACAGGGAGTCGGGCATGCTCCTCGTTTTAATGTACTTGCGCGCGGCCTGAGCATGCCGGGCCGCAGCCTGTTCCCGGCCCAGCGCCAGGGCTACCTGCGCCAGGGCCGAGTGCACTTCACCCCGTCTCGGATCCAGTTTTAGGGCCTGCTGCAAGATCCGGCGGGCCGCCTCGAATTGCCGGGCCGAAAGCGCCAGCTGTCCCAGACCGAGGTGGGCGAAAAAATTCTTCGGGTCCAGCTCCAAGGCCTGCTCAAAGTATTGCCGCGCCTCCTCCAAGCGGCCCAGGTTCCTGAGGGCATAGGCGCAATAAATATAGGCCGGCGGGTAGTTCGGGTCGAGTTCCAGAGCCCGGGTCAGGGCAGCGGCCGCCCTGGAGGGCTCTTTTTCGTGCAGGGCCCGGCCCAGAAAATAGAGCCAGCGAAACCCGTCGCTTTCTAGTTCCGCGGCGCTCTGATAGTAGGGGATGGCCTGGTCTTCCCAGCCGTGGACGAAGTAGAGGTGGCCCAAATGGGCCCAGGCCGCGGCCGAGTCGGGTGTAGCGGCAATGACATTCCGGGCCTCTTGTATGGCCTCCAAGAGCAGGGGTTTGGAGACCTGCGACAGGTCCGGATGAGGCATGGATACCAGATTCCGGCTCCCGGAGCCGTTCCCGCACCCACAGAAAAGGGCGATGCCGCATCCACTCAGTAACGCTGTAAAGCAGAGCCTCTTCACGGCCATTCTCCCGTTCCCTGGCGGAGGGTCACCTCGCGGTCGACGGCTCTTGTTTTAAAGCGCTCCCGGCTGTGGTCGGGCCATTTTACCTCGATGGCATCGATGGCATCGGTTGGGCCCAGGCCAAAGTGCGCCTGCGGTGCGCTGCTGCTCAGATAGCTGTAGGCCGCCACTACCAGTCCGGCCCATTCCTTTTCCCCCGCCCGGATTTTCACCAGGGCGCCGATGGCATCCCTCTTTCCGACCAGGGCCCGCACCCGGAGCCAGTGATGGCCCGCGGATGGGGCTTGGTTGCGGAAAACCCGGATCCCACCGAGCGCCCCGGTCACCAGGTCGATGGCTCCATCGCGGTCAATGTCGCCGAAGGCGAGTCCCCGGTACACATCTATCCGGGTGTTGAAAAGGCCGGCGTGGGCACTGACGTTGCTGAAATGCCCGCGGCCGTCGTTCCGGAAGAGCAGGTTGGGCTCGGCATAGCGGTTCCAGAAGGGGCCGGCGCGGGCTCCGGACAGCACCGGGCCGCGATGGATGCGGCCGTTGACCAGGGCCAGGTCCAGGTCCCCGTCGTTTTCGAGGTCGAAGAAGCCGCAGCCAAAGCCGGTGTAGGGCAGGTCCACTGTGCCGAATCCGGAGGTGGCGGTCTGGTCGGCAAACATAGCGCCCTCCTGGCCCAGGTAGAGGGTGTTGGTCTCGTGGCGCAGATGGGTCATGAACAGATCGAAAAGGCCATCGGCATTCGCATCGCCTATGGTCACGCCCATACTGGCTTCGGTGCGTCCATAGGCATTCACTCCCACCCCGCGCGCCACGGCCTGGTCCACAAAGGTGCCGTCCCCGCGGTTGATCCAGAGCTGGTTCAAATCCGCGTCGTTGGCCACGTAGATGTCCACCCGGCCGTCGCCGCTCAAATCCGCGCAGATCACGCCCAGGCCCTTGCCTGGCGCGTGGATGCCGGCCGCGGTGGTGACATCAGCGAAGGAGCCGTCGCCCTGGTTGCGGTAGAGCTTGTCGAGGGTGCCCTCGAAGTGCTGGGGGCCGCAGTATTCCGGGGCATTGCTCAGATCGTTGCAGATGGTGCCGGTGTAGTGGAGGTAGTGCACCACGTAAAGATCCAGATCGCCGTCCGCGTCGTAGTCGAAAAAGGCGGCCGAGGTGCTCCACGCCTTCCCGCCAAAACCGGTCCGGGTGGTGGCCTCCGAGAAGGTGCCGTCGCTGTTGTTCAGGTAGAAGGCATTGGGGCCGTAGTTGGTCACGTACACATCCACATCGCCGTCGTTGTCCGCATCGCCCGTGGCCACGCCCTGTCCGTACCCGGGATCGCCCAGGCCGGAGGTTGCGGTCACGTCGGCAAATTTTCCGTCTGGTTGCTGCTGGAAGAGCTGGTTCGGGGCCTGGTCGCGCGGGCGGCCGGGCGGGGGGGAGCGGATCTGGAGGAGGTCGAGATCGGCATCGTTGTCGTAGTCGAAGAGAGCCAGTCCGCCCCCCATGAGTTCGGGCAGGAAGTAGGTTCCCTGGGGCTGGTTCGACGCGGCGCGGTCGAGGCCGAGTTCGGCGGTGATATCGGTGAAGAGGGGCGGGAGTTTTTCACTGGGTGGAAGTGGGGTTTCTCCTTTTTCGCAGGCGGAGAAGAGGATGGTAAAGAGGCCAAGAAGAACCACTAGAGTACTTCGCGATCCGCCGATTCTACCAAAAGAATAAATACGCATGCGATCCTAGGGCTGTTGGGCCGCGGCCTGCCGGCGGATTTTCTCGTAGGCCGACTTCAGGGAAGCCCGTACCTGGGGGGTATCCGGGGCTACCTCCTCGGCCCGGCGATACACCGCCAGGGCCCTGGCGGGCAAGCCTTTTTGGGCGTAGAGATAGCTCAATGACAGGTAGGCCTTCAGGTAGTTGGGCGCCATTTCCACGGTTTTTTTAAAGGTCTTTTCCGCCTCCTCCACGCGGCCGAGCTGGGCGTAGAGATTGCCCAGTTGCCAGCGGGTCTCGGCATCCTTGGGGCGGGCGAGGAGGTGGCGCTGGTACTGGGCGGCGATTTGCTGGCCGAGGTGGCCCACAAAAAAGGCGGCGGTGCGGTCCTCCGGGTTGAGTTTAAGGGCCTTTCTGTAGGCCTGAAACGCGGACCGACCTCTTCGTTGCATGCGCAGGATATCGGCCTGGAGGGTGTATCCCTTACTCTGGAAATAAGCCTCCAAGCGGGTCGCCACTGCGGTCTGGCTGTCCCTTTCTATCCCTTTGACAAAAGGAAAGACGCGAACCCTGTGAGCCCCCACATCTCCCAGTACCCGCCAGCCTGTCTTCTTGAAGCCGCTGGAGCGCAAAAAGCTGATGTGGGGGTGGTCGTCGGTATTGAGCAGGCCTGCGCCGACATAGGCTTTCAGGGTCTTTGCGTCCATCAAAAAGCAACTTAAAAGCGCAAAGGGGTCGCCCAGATTGACGCCCTCCAGGCTCTGTCGCACCTTGTCCGAGCGCAGTTTCTGTTTTAGGAGACCCCAGTCCAATCGCACTTTCTGCCGGGTGCCCAGGATGACGGCATAATCGTTGGTCAGCCACAAGGTGGCATGGGGAAAGACGCTCTGAAAGGTGCGCAGAATGGTCTTGTAGTCCTCCACGGATAGTCCGTGCAGGGGCAGCCACTGGGCCATGATTCCGTCCGGGGTGAGGCGGTTCTTGCACAGCTGGTAAAAGTCCCGGGTGTAGAGCACCCAGCTGTCGGCACTGGTGGGATGGGTGGCGTCCCCGGTGATGACGTGGTAGGAATTCGGACGGGTGAGAAGAAAGTTGCGGCCGTCGTCGATGGTGATATGGACCTTGGAGGTTTCCAGGCTGTCCAGGATGTGGTGGTTGAACTCGGCAAAGTGTTGCCGGGCCGCATCCAGAACCCCGGGCGCGATCTCGACGCAGTCAATACGGCGGAGCGCGTGCTGGGCCACGCTGCCCAGGGCAATGCCGCCGCCAAAGGCGATTACCAGAACATCCTGCGGATCGGGATGCAACAACAAAGGGAGGTGTCCCAGCAGGCGGAACAGCTGCAGGGAGGCGTAATCGCTGGGGACCTGGCCGCCTCCGTTGACCTTCAAGTTGTGGCGTCCATCCGCTGATCGTGCGACGGTGACCACGCCGGTGGCGCCTTCCTCGTAGTAGACGAGCCGGGAGGGGGGGGCCGGTTTCGAAGCCTGTCTGAGGACGTCCGCGGGGCCGCCGACGAGAAGCACGGCCAGGACCACGATGGCGGCAGCGCCGGCGATTTGTTTGCGCCGCGCGTCCCAGAAGGGGTGCAGGCCGATCACCGCCAGGCCTACCAGGAGGTTGAGCCCGGCCAGGGCCTTGATGCTCCACTCGGTGCCCAGGAGGGGGATCAGGACGAACCCGGTCACACCGGCCCCGCCGATGGCGCCCATGCTGTTGAGGGCGCCCACATCGCCCACGCCCCGGCCTACCCGCTCCAGCTGCCGGGTGTAGATGCGGCTGACGAGGGGGAAGGTAGCCCCCATCAGGAGGGTGGGGACCAGCATCAGGGTGGTCGAGACGGCAAAGACCCAGCCCTCGAAGGCCAGCCAGGTGCGCGCCCCCCGGGCCGTTTCAACCAGGCCGGGGAGGGCCGCAAAGACAGGTATTGAAACCACGCCCAGCAGGCCGATGAGAATCTGCGTTCCGCCGAACAACGAGAGAAGATCCTGGCGGGCGTCCAGAAAGCGACTGCAGAGCAAACTCCCCAGGCCCAGGCCCAGGAGGAACGCGGTCAGGATGATACTGAATTCGTAATGGGAATTGGCCGCAAAAGCCACGGTCAGCAACCGCATCCAGGCCACTTCGTACCCCAGGGCGGCAAAACCGGACAGGGCGAATCCGCCCAGGACCACGCCCAGGACACCCCCCGGAATCAGGGGCTGATCTGGTTGGCTGGTTTGCGCCTCTTCTTCTGCCTCCTCGCGGCGGACGACCTGGTCTTTGCCGGCCGCCCAGGCCAGGCCGGCGATGAGGAAATTCACCGCGGCTGCCGCGTAGGTGCTCCCGTTCAGGCCCAGCCACTCCATCAGCAGGAAGGTGACCAGCAAAACCCCGGAAACCGCCCCGAGGGTATTGATGGCGTAGAGGGTGCCCACGCCCCGGCCCAGGTGGGAAATTCGCTGCACGCCGAATTTGACCACCACCGGCAGGGTGGCGCCCATGAGGGCGGTGGGAATCAACAAGAGCAGAAAACAC
The DNA here is from genome assembly GCA_965219385.1 of Candidatus Latescibacterota bacterium. GTDB lineage: Bacteria > Latescibacterota > UBA2968 > UBA8231 > UBA8231 > CBDCNM01. The sequence continues at coordinate 3,008,136 of CBDCNM010000002.1, forward strand.
AGGAGGAAGCGGATGAATAGGGCGTAGAAGCCGGCCTGGTCGGGGTGGAGCCATAGGTAAACCTGGCCCAGACCAGACAGGATCCAGGGAAAGAGCAGGGCAAAAAGCCCGATCCCACCTTCGAGCGCGGCAAAGACCCGTAGCGGACGTCCGACCCGGTCGATCCAGCGGCCGCAGAGGAAGCTGCCCAAGGCCAGGCCGGCCATGAAGGCGCTGAGGACCGTGCTCACGGCAAACAGGGTGGTGCCGAAGAGGACCGTCAGCATCCGGGCCCAGACCACCTCGTAGATCAGCCCGCAGGCCCCGGAGCAAAAGAAAAGCACCAGAAGCACAAAAGTGAGCAACATAACTTTAACGAACACAATGAATTAATTAAAAACGAGTGCGCCGTTCGATGCGCCCGGCGTTCGCAGTGCAAATTAGCGGGGGACGAGGTGAAGTGTCAAGTGAAGCTATTACTAACATTTAAAGACAAGTCAATACAGGGGGACCGAGAGCAGAAATAATTCAGAAATAATTCTTGACAAGACTTGAATTTTTATTCAGGTTGTACGCCAAATTGTATAAAGAAGGTTGTAGGCAAAATTTGATAAATGCGCCAGGGAAGCGGGCCGGGTGTCGGGGAGTGGGGCCTTGGAACACCCTCTGCATCCGGGCAAAGCCGCAGGTTTTTTCTTGCGACCATGAAAGGAGGTGGTTTTCGGGAAGTAATACTCTCGCAGATGAAGGTAATTGATGGATTTTGGTTTTTTATTTTAACCCAAAGGAGTCATCATGAAGAAATTAGCTGTTCTACTGGGCATGGGCGCCCTGCTCGTGGGGGGCGCTGCTTTTGCTCAACCGTATGTTGTTTGGGAGCTGCCGCAAATGACCGAGCCGCCGGAGCTGGACGGCGTCCGGGGTGAAGCCGAGTGGGCCGGTGCGATCACCGACGAGTGCTCGCCCTCCCAGGTCGAGCGGGATGCCGATGCTTACGGCTGGATGGATGAAGCTACTGTCAGAAGCAATCGAAGCCATAATCAGGTCGTGGGTCAGTTAGGCGAGGAGGAGGATGCCAGCGAGGCCGGAACCGATGCCGACTACACCTCCAATAATTGGATAGCCTGGGACGAGGACGCGATCTACTACATCCACGAAGTGCGCGACAATTACCACGATACCACCCAGGACGCCGGCGGCAACCCCGTGGCCTGGTGGGAACGCGACAGCGTCGGCCTCTACATCGATCTGACGAATTCCAACGTCGGCGGTGGGGGCGAGCTCTACGAGTCCATGAACGTGGTGAATACCCTGGCCGAGCCGCAGGCGTCCAGCAACATAACCGTCACCCTTATTATCATCGAGGCGGGCGCCCGGGTGGATACCCAGGAGCCGGATGTCATCGAAGGCGTAGAGTACGGCTACCGCGCTGCCGGCGACGAGTTCGGCGGCGAGGAGGACTACGTCATCGAGGCCATGGTTGAATGGGACACCTTCATGCAGTTCAACCTGCCGGATGCGCCTTCGGTGGGCACTGTTATGGGAATGAGCTGGGTCCTGCCGGATCCGGACATCGCTCCGGGCTGGAACGGTCAGATGGTGTGCTGGGGGCAGGCGGATTCCCCCGCCACCTACGATGATTTTGTGTTTTCAGACACCCCGGCTGGCCCGGGTGCAGAGACCGCGGCCGAGCGCGATTCCTGGGGCCGCATCAAGGCCACTTTCAAATAAACCCGAGAGCCTGTAATTCGGGCTTGCGGAATGAGTCTCCATCTTCGAGCGGGGCAGGCCAAAATGGTCTGTCCCGCTTTAAGTCCTTATGCTCAAAGGATTTTGTCTTCCAGTGGGCGCAATTCAGCATAGATTCAGGGTTGTTGGACCTGCCGGCAGAGGGCCGGGGAAGATCTGCCTGGCGCTCCTGATCCTTTTCCTCTCTCTGCCTGTCCAGGCCCAGCGCCACCCGGAATCCGCGGGTCCGGTGAAACTGTTCCGGGAAGAACCCGGGCTGGTGATCAGGCCCTCGTGGCAGCGCCGCCTCAACTTTAATCGCGGGTCGAAGGATCGCTACGAAAGAGGTCGGGCGCGGATGTTTCTCAATGCAGAGGACAGCGTCCCCTACCTGAACTATGCCGAGAAGATTTACTTCACCTGGAACCGCAGTGGGTCGCGCGGCTCCAGCCCGCGGGTCGGTCAGCCGTGGGACCGGATGGGCAATTACATCGGGAGCGGATCACGGGCTTTTTCCTGGGAGGAGAGCCGCAGCAACGGTGAGGGAGGGATAAGTTCTATAGGCGGGGGGAGCAGTCTGCGCATCGGCCACTACAACCACAAGGCCCTGCACTGGAGCGTCACTACCGGTAAGGCTATCCGGAATCGCTTCACCTCCCTTACCCTGCACCAGGCCCGCATGAGCGTGGCCCGCATGGATCTCAACTACAAGGACAGGGACCAGGCCACCTTGTTGTTCAACCGAGGCCGCGAGGGGGGGCTGTTTTCGACCTGGGATTTCAACATCGGAAGAACCGCTGAAACCGCTGAAAACGCGACCATCTTGATGTACGCCGGGCACTGGCAGCACGCCCTGGGCGATTTCGGTCATATAGGCGCGACCTTTCTGAACCAATTCCAGTCCCTTCCCGCTTCTCCCAACAGGGATGCCCTGCGCGGCGATCTGTCCTATCCCATGTTGCCACCGGATATCATCTGGGTGCAGATCAGCGATGATTCGCCCGAGGAGACCCAGGCCAATGCCAGGGTCTACGGGGTGGACCTCATCATCGAGGGGGAACGCAACGGCGAGCCGGTGCGGCTCACGACCATTGAGGGAGACGAAAACTTCGATGCCAACCTGGCGCGCGGGCGTTCCCGCACCGGGGGGCGCTTTGTACCCGGAGGGGGCTGGGAGGCGGTGGGTCAGGACGAAGTGCTCTACCAATTTGCCATGCCCCAGGATGTGACGGTGCGCTCGGCCCGCTTCGTGGCCGAGGTCTCGGACGACTACCGCATCGGGGTGCGGCAACAGCATGTGTTCATCAACCGAGGCCGAGACGGCGAGGAAGATCCGGAGGATTGGCTGTGGCCGGCCACACCGCTTGCCTCGGAAGGCCGGCGCGCCTTCAAGGGGGAGGTCCTGTTCCTGGACGAAGAGCCTTTTTACACGGTGAGACGGGCCGGGGGCACAGGCAGCAACGGCGGCAACCGCCAGAAGGTCGGCTTTGACTACGGCATGCCCACCGGCCAGATCCTGGCGTCGGTGGACTGGAACGCCGACCTGGTGGGCCTGAGCCTGAGTGGCGAAGCAGTCCAAAACCTGCAGAACTACCTGTATCCCATTGGTGGTTCCAACGAGGGGACGCGCAGCACCCAGAAAGCATGGGCCTGGTGGATCAAGGCGGTCAAGGATTTTCCCGGCGGACTCCAGGCAGGGGCCGAATTATACCGCCTGGAACCCGACTACAGTGGAGGCTACGACAGCAAGCGCGGCGGTCTGCCCTTCCATCTCGATTTCCAGGCTCAACCCGGCTCGCCGGTGCAGAGCGTCACTCAGGAGTACTTTCTGATAGAGGACAACGACGACACCGACCAGTGGCCGGACGAGCACTTCTTCGATCAGCCCAAGGGGGGCTGGCCCGACTCCGAGGTTTACCCGGGACTGGACGAGAACGGCGACAATATCCCGGATATCGACAACAACCTCAATTTCATTCCGGACTGGCAGGAGCCTTTCCTGATGTACGATTTGGATCCGGTGGAGTTCGTCTACGGGATCGACTTCAACAACAACGGGTTGCCGGATTTTCGCGAAAACGACGATCTACCCGACTATCCCTACCGCAGAGACCAGCGGGGTCGCCATCTCTTCGCCCGTTTCAACCGCCTGGGCGGATTGGGGCACTATGTCTCGCTGGGGTACTACAACCTGGAGGAGATTGCCAATCCGGGCCAGGCCAAAGCGCTTTACCTGCGCTATGCCTACGAGCTCAACCTGCCGGATTGGGGCCGCATCGGCCTGGATTACGATGTCAAAAAGGTAGAAGACGATATCCGCGACGATTCCTTCATATGGGTCGTGGCCGAGGACGATCGGTCCAAGGTGAACCTCATGGATGGCCCCCCCGGAATCCCGGGGCGGGAGCGGCCGGCCACGCCCGATCCTCTGTTGATGCGCGACAGTTGGGTGAACACCGTGTATCTGAATACCCGGGTCGGGCGTCTGGAAAACCTGAATATTCAAAATTCGTTCCTGCTGATACGCAACAATCAGGCCGAGATCGAACTGGACGATGGCACGGGGTTGCTGCAGGAGGAGGACACCCGCTCGCATTTCACCCTGATCAACAAGATTGACTACACCTGGGAAAAAGGCGCCCTGACGGTGCATCCCAAATTCAAGCACATGCTGCAGCGCGACGGGATGGGCAGCGCCGCAGAGCCAATCCGGTCCTATTCCGACTTTATTCCGATCCTGCGGGCGGATTATGCACTCACCGAGAAAACCCGTATCCTCTCGGGGATTCAGGGTTTTCCCCTCCTGCCCTACAAACGCTGGGACCGGATCCAGGAAGACGCGACCTTCGCGCAGCGGGACTACATGATCGTGTTGAATTCCCGCTCCGAGTACTGGGGGCATGACGCCTCTATTTTCTGGGGCTTTCACGCCACTCGCAAGGAGTACAGCCAGCTGCAAGAACGGGATATTGAAGACCACAGGATTTTCATGGATATCGTGGTTGGTTACTAGTATGAAGAGGAAGAGTTTACTGATCGCCATCGCCTGCGGCAGCGTCCTGCTCTTGAGCTGGGGTTGTCAGCTGAGGCCCCGGCCCCACCTGATGCACTACATGGACACCGAACCGGTACTGCCGGAAGACGGCCCGTACTACGTCGACCCGATCGACAGTTCGGTGGTGTGGAGCCAGGAGGGAGTGCAGCTGAAGGTCAAGCCCCTGAGCGACCAGATGCTCAACCAGGAGTACGGTCTGGAGGACAATCCTTACACCGTGGGCCACTGGAGGAACGAGGCGGGCTTTACCCCGCCGGCGGGCACGGTTTTCCAGATCACCATCATCAATCGCACCCGTGAACGGGTGGAAATGGATTTCACCGAAGTGGTCTTGCGCCTCGACAACGGCTACCACTGGCATTTGAGCGGAGGACCGTGGGACGGTCCCTTCGGCCACAGCGATTACCCCAGGTCGCGCTACCGCATGAAAGATACCGGCGAGGCCACCGGGCCGTGGGACAATGGCTTCCCCAATTCCTACACCTACAAGTACCCGAAATACGGCGACCACGACGGCAGATCCCAGTACTACCGCGTGCCCAGAGGACAGATCGGTTCGCGGGCCACACTGAAGCGCGAAAAGCCGGTCCGCAAGGGCCAGAAGCACACCGGCAAGATCTCCTTCGGGTCCCTGCCGGCGAATGTGAAAGAATTTACCCTCGAGGTCAACAACTTCATCCTGGCCTACGACTCCAATGAAGTGGGTTACGGCAACCCGGTCGAGTTTACGGACATGGCTTTCCACTTCAAGGTGGACCACGGCATGATGGTGGTGGACAAGGACAAATGAAGATAGAGAAGAAATGCGCCTGGGTAGTGCTGGTCGGGCTGGTCCTGAGTGGATGCCTGGGACTCAAGTACGAGATCCTCAAGCGCACCAGCGTGACCAACCCCCCGGTCGAACGCATCAAGGTTTACATCAAGGAGTTCCCGGTGGAAAGCCGGGCCAGTGTGATCGAGCCTCTGGCCGCCGTGGCCTACCAGTATTACGATGGTGCGGAGAGCAATCTCAGGTCTTCGGCCTCGGCTCTGGCGGAGATTGCCCGCTCCTCCCGCATAGAGGATTTGTCCGCGGTGCTTTTGCGCGAGTTGCGCCAGGACAAAATCCGCACCTTTCTGGATGTCGGCAAGATCTCTTCCCTGGACGGGACTCGCCTGGTGGACAATCCCTTCGAGCTGGTCCCTCTCGATGATGCCGAGGCCCAGCTGGAAATTATGGGCACGGCCAAGATCCACAGCCAGCGGCTCGGGGACCAGTTTTCGCGCAATACCTCCAGGGTGGATATCGAGGTAGGGGTCAGAGACCTAAAGACCGACAAGGTGGTCATACAGCCCCTGTTTCCCGCGGGCATCAACATGGTCTACAATTCGCGGGCGCTGGAGGAGGCCATGGCCGTGACCGTGGCCACGGTGCTGACCAGAAAAACGCCGTTTTAAGGGCTTTGGTGAGATCTACAAGCCTTCTCTGCCTGGTGGTGGTATTGGGTGGGGTAGCCGGGATCCGGGCTGAAATGCAGCGGTGGGTTGCCCGGGATACCGATGAGTTCGAGAGGGCCACCCTGGAGGGGGTTCAGGTGCATCCCGACAGCCTGGTGATCCTGGCTCAACTGAGCGGGAAGGAAAACTTGGCTCTCGGGCGTCCGGCCGTGGATGATTTCGACCGGGAGGTGCCGCTGACTGACGGCAGCATTGACGCGCTGGGGAGCGAATGGAATTCCGCTACCCCCCAGGTCTTCGGGCGCAGCTTTATGGTGGACCTGGGGCTGGACCGGGCGATCCACCGGGTGCGGGTTCTGGCGGGAGAAACCGCGGTGTCGAGTCGGCCCGAATACTTTATGCGCGGTTACCGGATTGAAGCCGCCACCCAACTAAAGCCCGATATCTGGCGCATCCTGGCCGAGCAGAGAGAAAATTTCGTTTTGAACGTGGATACGCAAAAAGACAGCACCTGGTTGAAGGTGGACCCTGATGGAGCGGCGATTCCCTCCATTGGGCGGTTCGTGCGCCTCACCCTGATCCGCCAGGACCGCAGCAACTGGGTGGTGCTGGGGGAGCTGGAGGTCTTTGGCAGAGGGTACGGCAGCCAGGGCTCGATCGCGGGTGAATTCGCCGGCCCAGAGCCGGTAAACATCGGGCGGATCCGCTGGCGGAGTGAGACCCCGTCCCAGACCTGGATGCGGATGCAATTCCGTGGTCTGGCCGCGGATGAGGCCGGTCCCGAGTGGGATGAACTACCGGTGTACCAGACTGCGGAGGTGCTGTTTCCCGGGGCCGAGCCGGTGGCGCGGTTCCACTACCGGGCCTTGCTGGAATCCACCGCGCCTTTTGCTACCCCCGCGTTCAGGGCCATCGAGATCGACTACGATCCAGTCCTGGTGGCCCGGGAAGTGCTCGGCTCGGTGGAGGCCGATGCCGTCGGAATAGGAGAGCGGACAACCCTGAAATACAGGGCCGCCCTCCAGGTAGAGCCGGATGATTACGGCATCGACCTGATCAGTCTGGAGGGCGCCCGGGTAGAGGTGGAAGAAATCCGGTTCGAGGGGGCCATGGCGTCTTTTGAGGAAGGGTTGGATCCGGAGGGGGGCACCATCATTGAACTCGCCCCGGCTGACCGGATTGAGGCTTCGGGGGCGTTGGAGATTGCGGGCCGGGCGCTGTTTTTGCAGGACCAGACCGCCCTGGTGCTGCGGGTGGGGAGTCGGGTGCAGCAAGAGCGGGACGGGTACATCAACTGGCAGAACGCCCGCGAAGACCCGGCCTCGACCTGGACCGTGCGGGCGGGGGGAGCGCTGGGACTGCTGAGCAAGGTGGAATTCGGTCCGCGACCGTTCTCGCCCCTGGGTGCCGAGCTGGAGTTCCGCTTTGTGGTGGGTCACCTCCGGGACCAGACCGAAGTGGCCGTGCGCATCTTTACCATCGAGGGGCGCAGGGTGCGCAAACTAGCTCGGATGGGCGGGACCGGCGAGTACCGCATGGCCTGGGACGGCCGCGACCAGCAGAACCGGATAGTGGCGCCGGGACTCTACCTGTTCGAGGTCCGCGTCGAGGCCGGGGATTCTACCAGTAGCCGGCGAGGCGCCTTTGTGGTGGCGTATTAGCGCCTTTGTGGTGGCGTATTAAAGGAGTATTGCTGAGTGGAGTGGGGGTGTTCTGCTGGCTCTTGCCGGTACAGGCGGCCTTCGAGGTTACCGGCGAAGGGGCTCGTTCGACCGCTCTGGCAGGGGCCTTTACCGCAATCGGTGGGGATCCCGAAGCGGTCTGGTTCAATCCGGCCGGCAGCGCCCGGGTGCAAAAGAAAGGGGTCGGCACCACCCATGCCTTGCTCTATCCCGGGCTGGACGAGAGTCCGACCCTGAACGCCCTGGCCGCGAATTTCCCGCTGCGCGGAGGGGGCGCCCAGGTGGGGCTCTCGGTCCTGGGCTTTGAGGATTGGAGCGAACAGGTGCTGGTCGCCGGGTACGGTCGGCCCCTGCACCCGCGGGTATCCGTGGGCGTCAGCATCGCCAGCAGGGGCTGGCAGGTAGGTCGTCTGTCCCGTCGTACCTTGGGGCTGGACCTGGGCGGGGTCTACGAGGTAGGCTGGGTGCTGCCCCGGGCCTATATGAGGTTGGCGCTGGTACTGAAAAGTCTCAACCGGCCCAATGTTTCGGCGGCCGGGCATGGGGCCGGCAGGACCCTGGTGGGAGTTGTGGTGGGGGCTTCGATCGAGGATGCGCACCAGAGGATCCTGGTGGATCTGGAGCGCGACGGGGCTTACACCCGGATCCGGGTCGGCTACGAAAACCGGCCGGCCGGCTGGGGCGGCACCAGGTTTCGCCTGGGCGCGGACGCTCTGTTCGCTCCCTGGGAGAACCGCGAAATGGATGTGGGATTGGGACACAACTGGCGGCAGTGGCACTTTGATTACGCCTATTCCTATCCTCTGAGACTCGAGGGCCTGGGAGGGATCCACCGGGTGAGTATCAGATGGATGCAGTAGTGAATGAGGTTTTAACGAGGATGAGCGCAATGAGTGGAAAAATCCGCGGTAGGAACGCATTGCTGGTTTTGCTGCTGGGTCTGCTGGTCTGGGGAGGGAGCGGGGTGGATATTCAGGCGCAGACGCAGCTGAAAAACCGGGACTTTTTGCACCTCGGCGATCCCGAGCCCTATCTGAACTACGGTCGCACCATGTACGATGCCTATCCCGATGTCCTGACCTCGCGCAATCAGTACGATCGCCTGGGCAATTTCCTGATGCGGGGATACAACATGTTCAGGCTCGACGATGTGCGTCCGGGCTTCAGCGAGATCTCGCGCCACCGGCTTTACACCCAGTGGTTCAACTCCATGATCATCACCACCGATACCTACCGCGGGTGGAACTACTCCCTGACCGTGGGGGATGAGATCCGCACCAAGCTCTCGGATATGACCGTGAAGCATCCGCGCTGGGACGGCATCCGCTTCGACGGGGCTGCTTCCGACAATCAATTCACCTTCATGTTTACCCGGGGCGAACAGACCGCTTCGCTCCCGAAGTTCTCTACTTTTGAATCGGGCCGGGAGCGGTCTTCGGTCGTCGCCTTTGGAGGACACTGGCAGACCGAGCTGGGGGATATCCTGGAGCTGGGAGCGACCTATTACAACCAGCACATGGCGGACAGCTTCAACCCGGACGGCTCCTTTCTGCGGGGGGATACCCCCTATTCCATCCTGCCGCCCACCTTCATCACCGTGGCCATTGAGGACGACTCTCCCGAGGAGCAGACCCAGGGCGCCCGGGTCTATCGGGTGGACATGTTTGTGGTGGGCGAGTCCCTGGGTCAGGAGGTGCGTTTTACCACGGTGCAGGGCGTCGAGGGCTATGAGTTCCGTCCCGATCTGAAGCAGCCGGCTGTGGGCGGGCGCCGGATCCCGGGCGAGGACGGGTGGCAGGTCGCCGGCGACGATAGGGTCCTCTTCGAGTTCCAGATGCCCGAATACGTCCTGCCCGGGGCCGAAGACTACGCTGCAAACCCGGATGTGCCCCTGCAGGGCATCACCATAAAATCCGTGCGCTTCCAGGCCGAGGTGGAGGGGGATTACCGCATCGGGGTGCGCCAGAAGCATCTGTTCTTCGACGAGAAGGAATACCTGAAGAACATCGATAAGGGCTACAGTCCCAGCGCGGATACCGAACGAGCCAGAGAGCGCTACGTAAATCCCTTCACCGGCCTCAAAGGCGGCGACGGCGGCGACGACGAGGAGGACGATGATGCGGCCCTGCTGACCCCGGTCGAAGCCGCGGCGGCCGGGTACGATGTGTTCCGGAAGTGGCCGGTGCCCCCGGACCCGGCGGTCAACCCCTTCCAGCTCTACAAGTGGGACCAAGCCCCCGAAAACATATTCTACACCGTCAAACGTGCCAATGGCAAGAACCAGAGCCGGGGGGTGGTGGAATTTGACTACGGCATCCCCACCGGACAGTCTATATACGGGCTGGACTGGAAGCTCAAGCTCAAGGACATGACCGTAAAGGGCGCGTTTGTCACCAACCCGCAGCACTTCATTTTCCCGGCGGGGCGCAATGCTGGAGAGCGCTCTGCAAAACGCACCTGGGCTTATTACCTCACGGTCGACCGGCAACTGGGACTCTCGATGCAGGTGGGGGGCGAATTCTTCGACTTCGATCCGGATTTCAGCGGTAATTACGACAGCCGGCGGGGAGGCGTCCCCTTCTTCACCGACCGGGCGCGCAGCGGCGGCAATGTGTCGGTAATGGAGGAATTCCGCCTCATGGCGGACAACGACGACAACGACCAGTTTCCCGATGATAGTCTGCCGGAAAATCCCAGCTCGTTTCTAACGGATTCGGGCATTTATCCCGGACTGGACGAGAACGGGGACCTGGTGCCGGACAGCGACCAGAACTTCAACGGTATTCCCGACTGGACGGAACCCCTTCTGTTCTACGACGCCGATCCCCCGGAATTCGTCTACGGCATTGACCTGAACAACAACGGGGTGGTGGACTACCGCGAGAACGACGATCATCCCGATTATCCCTACCGCCGGGACCGCCGGGGCGTGAATCTCTTCGTCACCAGGGACGGTCTGGGTGGTCTGGGCAAATGGGTCTCGCTGGGAGGCTACCGGATAAAGGAAAACGCCGGGGGCAACAAGGCCAGGGCCCTGTACCTGCGCTGGGAGTACTACAAGGCCTCGCCGATCTTCGGCGCCATTCGCATCAACGACGACATCAAGCTGGTTGAGGACGAGATCCGCGACGATGTCTACATCTGGAAAGATTATCCCAATGACCTCAGGGTGCCCCATCCGAGCATCGAGGGCGAGGATATCCGCAAGATCGACCTGAACAGCCAGCTCTTTGCCCCCCCTCCGGATCCGCTGCTGATGAAGAACAGCCTAGTCAACACCCTGTTCCTGGAATCGCGCTTCAGCCAGATCCTCGACTTCAACATCGTCAACAACGTGCAGTACATCCGCAACAGCCAGCGCCAGGACGAGTTCGACGACGGCAGCATGCAGGAGAGCGATGTGCGCACCATCTGGACCCTGGTCAACAAGGTGGATTATACCCTGCGCCTGGGTGATTCGTTCAAGATCCGGCCCATGTTCAAGCACCTGCTCTTCCGCGAGACATCGGACAATCACGAAAAGGCGATCAAGGAAGCCACGGGGGAGAAAAAGGCCATCCGCTCCACCTCGGTCTACACCCCGATCCTGCGCACCGACTACCACTTTACCCCCAAGTTCTTCATCCAACTGGGTTTCCAGGGGTTTCCCTTCTGGCGCTATCGCTTTAAAGACCGGGTGGACGAAATCAATGATTTCAAACAGTGGGACCTAGTGGTGATGATGACCAACCGATCCGACTACTGGGGCTACAGCATTGCCAGCCAGTTCGGGTACGCGCGCACCAACCGGAAATTCGACGACGAGGCCCAGGGGGCGCTCAGCGAACGCAATTCGCGCATCTTCTTTGACCTGGTAGGCGGGTATTGAGAGCATACTTATGGCACTGATAAACATCTTGCTGATTGCAGTAGTGGCCGGGACCGTGGGCCTGAGTACGCGGTTCTTTTCGCCGCAGGAATTGCAGGACCGCTTCGAACAGGGCCAGAAGCTCTACGCCCTGGGAGACTACGAGAAGGCGATTCCCCATTTCGAGGCCATCCTCTTCACTCAGAGCAATGCCACCATAAACGTGGACCAGGTGACGGTGACGGTCGACGAGTTCATTTTGCCGGTGCGGGTGGCGGGCACCTACCAGCTGGCCAATACCTTCAACAAGCTGGGGCTCGAAAAGCTGAAGCGCTCCCAGTTCCTGCGCGTGGAAAAAAACGAACTCGAAGCCCAGATCCGCTACGATGAGGCCCTGAAAGACCTCAACACCAGCCTGGAGTACTTCGGCCGGATCATCGCCGATGGGCACATCGACGTGCGCACCCGCGCCATGGCCCAGTACCAGATGGTCCAGACCAATTATCAGCTGAAAAGGTATGAACAGGCCATCCAGGAAGCCCAAAAACTGATTGACGAATACCCCAACAGCGTGTACGAAACAGCGGCCTACTACGATATTGCCTGGTCGCATTTCGAGCTAGAGCAGTACCGGCCGGCCATAAAGAACTTCAGGGAGGTCCTGATTTTATCGCCCACGGGCTCGCGTTCGGATCGGGCGCTGCTGCAGATCGGGGATTGCTATGACCGCCTGGGCGAGTACGACGAGGCCCTGGACTATTTGGGACGTCTGATCAGGCGCTACGATTTCTCGCGGATGAGCCAGCAGGAAATCATCGAGATGACCACCCTCAAACTCAAGGGGATCGTCAAGGAGACGACCCGTGAGCTGGTGGCCAAGGCCCAGCTCAAACGCGGGGATATTTACGGCCATCAGGGGGAAGTAGATAAAGCCCTGGAAGTCTACGCAGTCGTGCCGCGCGACTACGGCGCCGAGACCCGGCTGGTGCAGGATTCCTACCTGCGCGCCGCCGAACTGGTGCACCAGCACCGCGGCGCCATCCCGGCGGTAAACGCCTACAAGTACGCCATCGAGCACGTCGAGGACAAGAAATTCCAGGCCAGGACCCAGCTGCAGGTAGCCCGGCTGCTGTTCGAAGAAAAGGAGTTCGAAAAGGCCGCCGAGGAGTACGATATCTACATCAGGGCCTACGCGGATATCGCCGAGCGGGTGGGGTTCAGTCTGGACAAGGCGGTCTTCCGCATGGCCCAGTCCCACCAGGCGCACGGGGAGAAAGTGCGGCGGAGCGATCCCGAGGAAGCCTCGGCCGCGCTCGAACGGGCCATCGCGCTTTATCGCCAGATGCAGGAGGAGTACGGCGACAGCGACCTCATCCCGGAGATCCTGTTCGGCCTGGGTTTTTCCCACCAACTCCAGGGAGAGCGGGCTCCGGCCAGGGCCGCGTACCAGGACCTGATCGAAAAATACCCCCAACACGCCGCCGCGCCCAACGCCCTGCTGCAGCTGGCGCGGATCCAGTACGAGGAGGATGAACGCGAAGCCGCCGCCGCTTCTTATCGAAAGCTGCTGGAGGACTACCCCGAATCTCCGCTACGCAATACCGCCAACATGGAACTGGGCATCACCGACAAAAGAATGGGGAATATCCAGGGGGCGATTGCCGCGTTCGAAGCCGTAGAGCAGGGCTGGAGCCAGTGGGCCAAGGTCCAGCTGGAGCTGGCCGAACTCTACGCCAGACAGCAAAACTACCAACGGGCCGAAGTGGTCTTGCGCCGGAGCCTGGGCGAAATCCAGGACGATCAACTCCTGGGTCAGCTGCACTACATAAAGGGCAAGGCCCACTTTGCCCAGATGGAGTACGAGGAGGCGGTCGCCGAACTGGACAAGTCCCTGCAAGGCGCCGCGGATCCGAAGGTGGTCGAGAGCGCTCTCCTGACCCGGGGCGCCTCCCATTACGAAATTGCCCGGCAAATGGATGCGGCCGGCGATTCCACCCTGGCCCAGTCCAGGTACGAGGCCTCTCTGGCGGATTTGAAGAAGCTCCTCGAAGGGGATCCCCCGCCCCATATAAAGGACAGTGCCTTCCGCACCCTGGGCGCCAGCATGATCCGCCTGGGGCGCGAGCAGGAGGCGGCACAGTACTACGAGGAGGTCATCGCCGCCTCCACCGACGCCCAGGAGCGCGCCACCTTTCAGATGCTGCTGACCGAATTGTATTTTGACATGGAAGATTTCCCCCAGGCCCTGGACCACGCCCGCGCCTTGCTCGAAATGGAGTTCGAAGACGACAACAAGGCCGGGTACTTCCGCCAGGAGCGCGCCTATGCCATCATCGGCAATGTGCTCTTGCAGCAGAAGAGATACCAGGAGGCCGCAAAGGTCTTTGCAACCGGGCTTGCCAACTATCCCCAGTCCGGGGAGAGCGCCAATCTTTCTTTCTCCAAGGCCCTGGCTCAGTTCAGCGCTGGGGAGTACCAAGCTGCGGTCTCGAGCTTCAAAGCCTACATAAAGGGGTTTCCCGGGTACCGCAATCGCATCCACGCGCACTATTACCTGGCCCATGCTCTCCAGGCCATGACCCAATTCGAACCGGCGGCCACGGCCTTTGAGAAACTGGCCGGGCGCTATCCCAATTCTACCTACGAGGAAGAAGCCCTGTTTCTGGTGGGCGAAAACTACTACAACGAACGCATCTTCGATCTGGCCGCTGAAGCATACGGGGAATTGTTGGAGCACTACCCCTCCGGCAAGTACAACGACGTGGCGCAGTACGCCCTGGCCTGGTCCCATTTCGAGCAGGAGAATATGGAGGAGGGGGTCGAGGCCATGAAGGTACTGGTTGCCCGCTATCCACGCAGCGAGTTCGCCTCCAAGGCGCAGTTCACGGTCGGGGACTACTACTACAATATCCGTGCCTACGAACAGGCCCTGGAGGCCTACAAACGGGTGCTGGAGGAGTACCCCGACTCCGGCGAAGCGTCCAAGGCCGGGAGCCTGGTAGACGAGTTGAGCGAGATACAGGCCAGTTTCGAGTACGCCGAGGTGATGAAGCTCTTCGACAACGCTCAGTACGAGGAGGCCGCGGCCGGCTTCAAGCGACTTGTGGAGAAGTACCCGGGCACCTATACTGAGATGGCGGCTTATTGCAACCTGGGCATGGCCTACGAGAACTTGCGCCAGTGGTCGCAGGCCGTCGAGTACTATGAAAAGGCCCTGGAACAGGCGGGCGACAATCCGGAACACTACGATGTGGTGGGTTTTTCCCGCCAGCACCGGGATTGGATCGTGGAGAACAGGTTGTAGAACCATGAGATGAGTACCTGTAGATAGTTTAATCGGGAGGTATAGCAATGGAGCAAAACTTTCTGTTAGCACAGTTCGCCAAAGGCGGCTGGATGATGTGGCCTTTGTTCGCCTGTTCGCTGTTGGCGCTGGCCTTCATCGTGGATCGGTTGTGGGGGCTGTACCGGGTGCCCAGCGAGCAGGGGGCGGAGCAGGATCTGGAGGCGGCCGAGGAGGTGTTGAAAGATCAGGGCGAGGAAGGGGCCGTGGGCCATTTCCAGCAGAATCGGGGCGTGATGGACTTCATCTTTGCCGCTTTGCTGAAGCGCTACGACACCTTGATCCTCGAAAACCGCAAGGATGTCGAGGATATGCGGCAGGAGTTGATCATTGCCACGGACGAGGCCGCCGTGGCCTATCTGGGCCGTTCCCTCAATGCCCTGGGCACCATCGGGGTGGTCGCGCCCCTCTTGGGGCTGCTGGGCACCATCACCGGCATGATTCGCGCCTTTGACGCCATTGCCCGCGCCGGAGTGGGGGATCCCGGGGCCGTGGCCGGGGGCATTTCCGAAGCCCTCATCACCACGGCCAGCGGACTCATCATCGCCATCCCGACCATCGTCCTGCACCGCTACCTGACCGGTCGGGCGGACAAGGTCTTCAAGCGCATAGAACTCTACTGTCATGCTTTTGCCAACACCCTGCTGACGCGGTTCCAGGAGCAGGAGGGCTAGGAAGAGTCCATGGCACCCAGAAGGCGCCCCCCCACTGGTTCGCGTTTTACCGCCAGTACCGATCCGGACCTGACGCCGCTGACGGATTGCGTATTCCTCTTGCTGATCTTCTTCATGGTGGCCACCACCTTCATCACCACCAAGGGCATCAGCGTGGACCTGCCCACTGGCAAGAGCGAATCCAGGCCGACCAAGGACGTGAACATCGTAATCGACCGGGACGGCGTGGTCCAGATCAACGGCGAGGTTACTCAGGCGGCGGATCTGGCCGACAAGATCCGCCTGGAAATGGAGGCCAACAGTACCCGCAACGCCATCCTGGAAGCAGACCGCGCGGTGTTGCACAAGCAGATCGTCAAGATCATGGATATCGCCCGCGGCGAGGGTATTGAAAGCATTGCTTTTGCCAAGTCGGAGCGAGGATGAACCTCTATGCCTGAAAAGGGTGCCAACATATTCCGGGGCGAAGCCGACGAACTGCGCCTGAACCTGACCCCGATGATTGATGCGGTGTTCCTGCTGCTGATCTTCTTCATGGTGACCACGGTGTTTACCCGGCCCCACCAGCTTCAGATCGCCCTGCCGGAAGCGGTGAATTACGACCGGCTCAAAGAGAAAAAGCTGAATGTGGCGATTTCGGCCGAAGGCCAGGTGGAAATCAACGGCCGGCTGGTGGACATGGCGGATCTGGCGGGCTGGTTGGAAAAGGAAAAGAGCCGCACCACCAGCACCAGTCTGATCATCAAAGCCGATGCCAAGTCCATGCACGGCCACGTCATCGATGCCATGGAGATCGCCAACCAGGTAGGGATGGCCAAGATCAGCGTGGAAACCGAGGAGTTGCGCGGAGTAACCAAAAAGGAATAGTTCGGTAATGCGGAGAAACGGGTAGCATGAAAGCATCGCGGAATACAGCATTTTGGGCGCTTTTTTGCATCGCTTTTGGATGCGGCTGCGCTGGTCTGATCCCCGCCCAGCTGGAATACCAGGTGAATGTACAACCTGTCCTGCCCGAAGGGCGCGGGGATATCTACGTGGATGAGGAAGACAGCTCCGTGGTCTTCAGCAAAGAAGGGGCCATGATCAAGATCAAGCTGTTGAGCGATAAAGAACTCAATCAGCGTTTCCCACGGTCCAACGACGGCCGCTTTGTCAATCCCTATTCCTACGCGGAAAAAGATCGGACCAAAGGGTATGTTCCCCCTCGTTTTACCGTGTTCGATATAACCGTGATCAACGAAACCTATGCCAAAATCGAATTCGATCCGGCCAAGAGCGTCCTGATCACGGGCAGGGGCGCGGAGTTCCGCTACTACGATGCGGGTCGGGAAGGGGCCAATCCATTGGGGGGAAACAGTTTCAACAAGTACTACAGGATCGAGGCGGGGCGTACGGGAAACGAACTGCAGCTCAATATGGAGCGCAGGGGGCTCATCAACAGAAGCATCTACCACCGCCACCGGGCGGTCTTTAAAGGAGACAGACGCACGGGGCTGCTGGTCTTCGATCCGCTGCCGGAAAAGACGCAGGAGATTCGTCTGGTGGTCAAGGAGTTTGTGCTCTCCTTCGACGCCAATGGGAATCCGGAGGAGACGGTGGAGGTCGAATTCGAGTTTGACATAGAGCAGCAGGTGGTGGAGGTCGTTGATTCGGGTGGCGTTTAGCACGGACGAAAATAGACAGATGCAGTTTTGGGCCAGGGGTTTTTGGGTTAGCCCCTGGTCCTTTTTATGGATGGATGTCGGCAAATGAGAAGCGTAAGTGAACTGTTCGCTACTTGGCGCAATCGGCGGGCAGCCGTGCGGGGATTGTGGCTCTGGCGTTTGGTGAGGCCCAGGGAGCTCTTACCCCCTTCCACCCCCCCAGGCAGTCCCGAGTCCCAGATCACCCTTTTCCCAGCCCAGCCCTCCACTGCCCCCTCCCTGCTGCCGCGCCCGCTCGCAGCCCCCACCGCCCTGCCGGCAAAATCCCCTCCCGGCCTTGAGGGCCGTATATCGACGGTATCTCGCGAAGTACTGATATTCGCCGCGGGACTGCTGCTCTGCGGATGTTCGGGGCCTCCTGAAGATCCCTCTGTGCTGGCAAAGGTGGGAGAGATCCGCATTAAAGCCGCGGACCTGCGGGCCTTTCAGGAGAAACTCCCGCCCAGCTATCGGCGCTCGAAGGTGGAGAAGGAGGCCCGGCGGGCGGATTTGCAGACCCTGATTGACCGGCGCCTCATGGACCTGGACGCCCAGTCCCGGGAGCTGGATGGGGATGCACAGGTGCTGGAGAGTTTAAGGGAGCGCGAGGACGAGAAACTGGTTGATGAGATGATCAATCGCCAGGTCCGCGCCCGGGTTGCCTTCTCCGAGGAGGATATAGTACGGGAATACCAGGAGAAGGGCTGGGACGAGCAGGTCGAGACCCTGGAGTTTTTTGTGCCGACCAGGGAAAAGGCCGAGGTGGTGGTGGAACGTCTGGACAACGGGGTTGATTTCAATGAGGTGGCCCGTTCATACTCGGTGGATCGAGTCCTGAAGGTGCCTACCGGCAATCCCCAGAGTTTTACCTACTCTCCGTACGATCAACCCCGTGCGGTGGTCGAGGCGGTCTTTTCATTGTCCCAGGGCGGCACCACCGAACCTGTTCCCCTGATGGATGGTTTTGTTTTCGCCAGGGTGGTGGAACGCCGCAAGGTGGAACTGGACCAGGTGCGGCACAAGGTCGAGAAAGAACTGGTACGCAAAAACACAAAGTTATACCGGTCGCTGTACCTCATCGAACTGCGCAAGCAGTTCAATCTGGAGTTCAATCAGGACGGCATGGATCTGGTGGTCCAGGTTTTGCGGGATAAGGTTTCGCTGTCCGCGGCTCAGCGCGACACGGCGGTATATACCTACGAAGGAGGCGTCCTGAAGGTGGAGGAGGTTCTGGAGGCGGTGAAGAGGGTGAAGAGGGAATGGCCTCGGATCGAAGAAGGATACGTGATAGCATACCTCAAGGAAAACACCCTGCCCGACCGGTTGATGGCGCTGGATGGGCGCAACCGGGGAGTGGATCGAGAGGAGGCCTTCCAGCGGTGGCGGGAGCAAGAAAAAAAGGATCTCGTGGTCGCCCGTCTGCGAGCCCTGGTTCTGGAAAAAAAAGTAAAAATAACCCGGGAAGATCTGGAAGCCTATTACGAGGAGCACAAGTCCAGGTTCACCAATCCCGACCGCGCCCGAGTCCTGGAACTGCTGGTAAAAGACAGGGCCCGGGCTCAGGATCTGAGGCGACGGATCGAGGAAGGGGAGGATATGGCCGCCCTGATCCAGGAGCACAGCATCCGCGAGAACCCCAAAGATGGAAACCTGCGGGTTTCCACCCCGCAGATCCCCTTTTATGGGGAGGAGTGGGTCAACGCGGTGATGAATGCCCCTTTGAACCAGGTGCAGGGGCCGGTCCAGACCAGGGGCGGGTACTCCATTTTCAAGCTGCTCGAGCGCTATCCCGAGGAGTTGTTCCCGCTGCAGGGGAAGGTGCTCAGATTGGTTCGCAATCGGGTGAAAGAGGAAAAGGAGCGGGAGATCTTCAATCAGTACCTGTGGGATCTGCGCCAAAGATATGCCAATGGAGTCGAGGTCTACCAAGAGCACCTGGAACAACTCTGAGCCAGGGGACAGCGGGCTGACCTGGCGCTCGGCAGGCCTGGGACTGTCCCTGGTCGTCCTCATTTCCCTGGGGGGCCCTTATTCGATCTGGATGGCCGGTTCCTCGGAGATCACCTGGTCCCATTTCCCGGTGGGCGTGGGGGTGCCCTTCCTGATCATCGTTTTTTTCAATGCCCTGGTCCGGCGCCTGTTTTGCAACTGGGCCTTGCATCCGGCCGAGTTGGTGATCATTCTGGTCATGGGGTTGATCGCGACCACCATACCTATATTCATTGTCGGTACCTTTCTGGGAATCATTTCGGCTCCTTATTATGCGGCTACGGTGGAAAATGAATGGGCGGACTACATCCAGCCCTACCTGCCGGAGTGGGCCATTCCAGGCGCTGAAGGAGAGGCCATGCGCTGGTTCTTCGAAGGCCTGCCTTCCGGATACGGCCTACCTTTGGATGTCTGGATCGGCCCGTTGTGCTGGTGGTTGAGCCTTATCCTGGCGATTTATTTCCTGTGTTTTTGCCTGGTGGTCATCCTGCGGCGGCAGTGGGTGGACCACGAGCGCCTGATCTTTCCGCTGACCGAAATGCCGCGCCTGCTGATAGCGGACGGCGGTACGGCGCTGTTGCACGCCAGGATGTTCTGGATTGGCTGCAGCGTGCCGGTGGGTATCATCCTCTACAATTCCATCAGTTATTTCTATCCGGGTTTTCCCCAGATCGGCATTCACCAGGCTGTCACGTTCCAAATCAGCCGGGAATTCCCGGTCGTGTTCCTGATGATATACCTGCCGGTAATGGGGTTTATGTTCCTGGCCAGCACCAGCATTTCGTTCAGCATCTGGTTCTTCTATCTAATCGCGGTGGTGCAGGAAGGGATCACCAACCGCTTTGGCTACGATATAACCCGCCCGGATCCCTTTGTCTGGGGGATGCAATCGCTCTCCTGGCAGTCCTGGGGCGCCTTTACCGCCATGGTAATATGGAGTTTCTGGATGGCCCGCAAGCACTTGCGAGCGGTGTGCCGCCAGGTGTTCATGGGCGGCAAAGAACTCGACGACCGCGAAGAAATGGTATCGTACCGCACAGCTGTATACGGCACCTTGGGCGGGCTGACCTACATCCTGGCCTGGCTTTGCTACTCGGGCATGGACTTGCACGTGGCCCTGCTCTTTGTCTTCGGGGTTCTGGTCGCCTATATCGGCATTACTCGACTGGTCATCCAATCGGGTTTGTACTATCTCACCCCGCCGGTGGGCGGCCAGGCCTTTGCCCTGGCGGTATTGGGTACGGCAATAGCGCCCTCCAATCTGGTGAGTCTGTCTCTGTCTTATGCCTGGTTCGGGGATGTGCAGTCCATCTTCATGCCCACCGCGGCCAATGGCGCCAAGCTCAACGAGTTGTGTCGGGGCCGGCGCTCCATGGTCCTGGCCATGAGCCTGGCCGTGGTCGCAGGGTTTGTCGCCAGCATTTATTTCGTACTCTATCTGTGCTACAAGTATGGGGGCGGCAACTTCCGCTCCTGGTATTTCATCGCCGGGGGCGGCGTGGGTGGCATGGCGTTTAATGGGGTGGTCCAGCAGATAAAAAATCCCTGGTTCCCGGACTGGGGCAAGTTGTCGTTTTTCGGCATTGGCACCCTGCTCTATTCCGTCCTGGCGGCTTGCCAGTACCGGTTTCACTGGTGGCCCCTGCACCCGGTGGGATTGGCTCTGGCTTCCTTGTGGATGACTCGACTGATCGCGGTCTCGGTGTTTTTGGCCTGGGCGGCCAAAAGCCTGATTTTGCACCTGGGCGGAATAGGGGCCTACCGCACGGCCCGGCCTTTCTTCATCGGCCTCATAGCCGGGTTCTTTCTGGGGGTAGGTATTTCCTATGGGATGGATCTGATCTGGTTCTATGGCAAGGGACATCCCATTCTCAACGGCTAGGGAGAATCTGTTTTTGGGAAAGGAGATTGGACAAAAGCCCCAGGGGCATCCCCAGGACCTCCACGGGAAGAAGGTGGCCGAATTGGGCCTGACCTGGCGTGCTCTTGGGGTAGGGTTGGGCCTGGTCGTCCTCATCAGCTTTGGAGCCCCTTATTCTCTGTGGATCGTGGGCTCTTCGGAGATCACCTGGTCCTATTTCCCCACCGTGGTAGGGGTATGCTTCATCCTGCTCCTCTTTGTCAATGCCCTGCTCAGGTGGCTGGTGCAACCCTGGGGCCTGGAAAGGGGGGAACTTATCGCCATCCTGGTCATGGGACTGGTGGCCAGCAGCATGCCCACTTTCATGGCCGGTTACATCCTCGCCATCATCTCAAAACCCTACTTCGACGCCACCACGGAAAATGCGTGGCCCATCTACGTCCAGCCCTATTTGCCTGAGTGGGCCATCCCCAGCCCCGCGGGAAACGCCATGGAGTACTTCTACCAGGGTTTGCCTCTGAGCCGGGAACGCGTTCCCTTCGAGGTGTGGATCGGCCCCTTGTTCTGGTGGCTGGTCCTGGTCCTGGCCATCTACTTCGTCTGCTTCTGTCTGGTGGTGCTGTTGCGCCGGCAATGGGTGGAGCACGAGCGTCTGACCTTCCCGCTGGTCCAGGTGCC
Organism: Candidatus Latescibacterota bacterium; assembly: GCA_965219385.1. Taxonomy (GTDB): domain Bacteria; phylum Latescibacterota; class UBA2968; order UBA8231; family UBA8231; genus CBDCNM01. Next base: position 3,030,091 of record CBDCNM010000002.1, read on the forward strand.
GCTGTTGCTCATGGAGGAAAAAGCGGGCTCGGCGCTGGCGCCGATATTCCGGGACCGCACTTTCTGGATCGGGGTTTGGGTGCCCCTGAGCATCATCCTCTACAACATCATCAACTACTTCGAGCCGGGCATACCCCAGATCGAGGTCCAGCGCGGTGTCGCCGTGAAACTGGTCGAGGGGGTCTTTCCCCTCACCTTGATCCTCTACTTTCCGATAGTGGGTTTTGTGTACCTGGTCAACACCGCCATCTCCTTCAGCGTCCTGTTCTTCTACTTGTTCACCATGTTGGAGGCCGGCCTGGTCAACTGGGCCGGCTACAACCTGACGCGGGTGGATCCCTTTGCCTGGGGCTGGCAACTGGGCCTGGCGTGGCAGGCCTGGGGTGCCTTTTTGGCCATGGTGGCGTGGAGCGGGTGGATGGCCCGGCAACACCTGTGGGCGGTGGTGCGCCAGGTCTTCATCGGCAGCGAGGAGATCGACGATGCCCGCGAGATGATCTCCTACCGGGTAGCACTGTACGGGTTTGTGGTCACGACGCTCTTTGTCCTGGCCTGGTTGTGGCATTCAGGCATGGACCCGCACGTGGCCGTCCTCTGTTTTTTCACCGCTCTGGCCATCTTTCTGGGGATCACCCGGCTGGTCATCCAGACCGGGCTGCACCAGGTGACCACGCCGATGAGCGCCCAGGGACTGACCCTGGCCATCACCGGCACGGCCATAGCACCGCACAACCTGGTGGCCCTGGGGTTATCCTATGGATGGTGCGGTGATGTCCAGTCCATCTTCATGACCTCGGCGGCACATGCAGCCAGGCTCAACGAGCACAGCCGGCGGCCCCGCCGGCTGACCATTGCCATCTTTGCCGCCACTGCCCTCAGCTTTATTGCCAGCACGTATTTCATGATAGAGCTGTGTTACGAGTACGGGGCCGGCAATCTGCGCTCATGGGGCTTTCTCCCCGGGAGCGGCGCCTCCGGCATGGCCTTCGGTCAGGTGGCGAGTCAGTTGCGGGATCCCTGGCCCACGGATTGGGGCAAGCTGGGTTATTTGGGGCTCGGAGCCCTGCTCTACTCGTTGATCTTCGTGTGTTACTACCGCTTTTTCTGGTGGCCCCTGCACCCGGTGGGGCTCACCATCGCCACCTTGTGGATGACGCGTCACATCGTGGTATCGGTGCTCATCGCCTGGCTCTGCAAAAGACTCATCCTGCACTTTGGCGGGGTAGTACTCTATCGCCGCCTGCTGCCCTTTTTCATGGGTTTGCCGGTGGGATTTTTCATGGGTGTGGGTATATCCTATGCAGTGGACGTGATCTGGTTTTTCGGCAAGGGCCACTCCATCCTGCACGGCTGAGCAAACCTTCCAAAGATAAAAGTGGGGCGGTACCGTAGATTCTTCTGGCGCGAATAGGGAAACGGGCATTTATTATGCCAGCCTCAGAAGCCTTCTCAAGATTCCTGGTGCGCCCCGAGCCCGAGCGCATTGGCTGCCTTGTGCCAGGCAAAAGCGCCGCCGGGGGGGGTTGAGACGGCTCCTCAAGTGCAGGAAAAGTCCCGAGTGAAAAAATACATTCCACAACGCTTCCTGGACCATTTACAGACCCGCCGGCAAATCGAGCTGGAGGGCATCGGCCTGACCTGGCGCTCTGCTTTTCTCGGCCTGGGGCTGGTCGTCCTCATCAGTTTTGGGGCCCCCCACTCCGCGTGGATCGTGCACTCCTCTGAAATCACCTGGTCTTACTTTCCCACAGGGGCGGGGGTGTCCTTCCTCCTCCTCCTCTTTGTCAATGTCCTGCTCAAACGTCTGCAGGTGGTCCGGCCGCTCAGCCCGGCGGAACTGGCCACCATCCTGGTCATGGGGCTGGTGGCCAGCGGCATGCCCACTTTCATCGCCGGGTACCTGCTGACCATTACTTCGGAGCCCTTCTACGGGGCTTCCGACGAAAACGAATGGGTGACCTATATCCTGCCCTACCTGCCCGAATGGGCGGTCCCCAACCCCGATAATAAGGCGGTGGATTACTTCTACGAGGGGTTGCCCCTGGGCCAGGAGCAGGTTCCCTTCGAGGCCTGGATCAGCCCTTTATTCTGGTGGTTGATGCTGATCATGACGGTTTTTTTCGTGTGCTTTTGCATGGTGGTTATCCTGCGCCGGCAATGGGTGGAAAATGAGCGCCTCGCCTTCCCCCTGGTCCAGGTCCCCCTTATGCTGGTGGAGGAAAGACCGGGGTCGGTCCTGCCGCCGCTAGTCAGGGAGCGCACATTCTGGATCGGCGTCAGCTTGCCCCTGAGCATCATCCTGTTCAATATCATCAACTACTTCGAGCCGGCGGCCCCCAGGATCCCGGTCCAGTCGGGCATCATGAGCCTGGAACTGGTCAAGGGCGTTTTCCCCCTCACCCTGATCATCTACTTTCCGGTGGTAGGCTTCGTGTACCTGGTCAGTACCAGCATCTCGTTCAGCGTCCTGTTTTTCTATGTGTTCACCCTGCTGGAGGCGAGTCTGGTGCAGGTGGCCGGTTACAATCTGACGCGGGCGGATCCCTTTGCCTGGGGCTGGCAGCTGGGGCTGGCATGGCAGGCCTATGGCGCCTTTGTGGCCATGGTGGGGTGGAGCATGTGGATGGGGCGACACCATCTGTGGGCGGTCTTGCGCCAGGTCTTTACCGGAAGCGATGGGATCGACGATGAGCGCGAAATGATGTCGTACCCGGTGGCGGTGTACGGGTTTATCGCCGGAGTGGTTTTCATCCTGGCCTGGTTGCATCGTTCAGGTATGGACCTGATTGTAGCTGTGCCGTGTCTCTTCGCCGCTCTGACCATCTTCCTGGGGGTTACCCGGCTGGTCATCCAGACCGGACTGCACCACCTGACCTCGCCGATGAGCGCCCAGGGTTTTGCCCGGGCCATCACCGGCACGGCCATAGCACCGCACAACCTGGTGGCTCTGTCTTTGTCCTATTCGTGGTGCGGCGACGTGCAGTCCATCTTCATGACCGCCGCGGCCCACGCGGCCAAGCTCAACGAGCGCTGCCAGAAACATCGGCGGCTGGCCGTTGCCATCTTTGTTGCCGCTGCTCTCAGTTTCATTGCCAGTACGTATTTCATGCTGGAGCTGTTTTACGAGTACGGGACGATCAACGCCCGCTGGAGAGCGGGTGAAATGGCCTTCAAATCGCTGGTGAACATGACCACGGATCCCTGGCCTGTGATGGACCCGGGCAAGCTGGCTTATTTCAGTCTGGGCGCCCTGCTCTATTCCCTGATTTTTGTCTGCTACTACCGTTTTTTCTGGTGGCCGCTGCACCCGGTGGGACTCACAGTTGCCACGTTGTGGATGACCCGTCACATCGTCGTGTCGGTCCTCATCACCTGGACTTGCAAACGCCTCATCCTGCGCTATGGTGGGGTGGCGCTCTACCGCCGGTTGCTGCCCTTTTTCATGGGCTTGCCGGTGGGCTTTTTCATGGGTGTGGGCATATCCTATGCGGTGGACATGATCTGGTTCTACGGCAAGGGCCATCGCATCATGCACGGGGGTTGAACCTCTGCGCGAGGGCACGGTGGCGCGAAATTAATATTGTTGCACCCCGTCGACCGGAAAAGATGCTTTTGAAAAAAGGAATTCCGCAAAAATTCCTGCAGTATCTTCAAATCCGCCACCAGCGCGACCTGATCGGTCCCGCGCTGACCTGGCGCGCCTTGCTGTTGGGGCTGGTCCTGGTCCTCGTGGTCAGCATGGGAGCGCCTTATTCCATATGGATGGTGGGTGCCTCCGAAATCACCTGGTCCTACTTCCCCTCCGGAGTGGGCGCACCTTTCATCCTCCTCATCGCCTGCAATGCCGTGCTCAGGCGGTTCGCGCGGGCCTGGGCCCTGGCGCCGGGCGAACTCCTCGCCATCCTGATCATGGGGCTGGTGGCCAGCGGCATGCCCATCTTCATGGCCGGGTACACCCTGGCTATCATCTCCAAACCCTACTACGGCGCCTCCGACGAAAACGAGTGGGCCACCTACATCCAGCCCTACCTGCCCGAGTGGGCCATCCCCGGGAACACTGGGAAAGCCATGGATCATTTCTACGAAGGACTGCCCCTGGGAGAGGATCGGGTCCCGTACGAGGCCTGGATGGGACCTTTGCTCTGGTGGCTGCTGCTGATCCTGGCGGTCTACTTTGTCTGCTTTTGCATGGTGGTGCTGCTGCGCCGGCACTGGGTGGAGCACGAGCGCCTGGCCTTTCCCCTGGTCCAGGTTCCGCTCTTGCTGGTAGAGGAAAGCCCGGGCTCGGCCTTGCCGCCGATCCTCCGAGCCCGAGCTTTTTGGGTCGGTTGTGCCGTCCCCCTGAGCGTTATCCTCTTTAATTGCATCCACTATTTCTACCCGGGCATGGTGCAGATCCCATTTCACGGAGGGGGGGGGGACCTGGTGCTGGTCCAGGGCGCTCCATCCACGGGTGTGTTCATCTACTTTCCGATAGTGGGATTTGTGTACCTGGTCAGCACCAGCATCTCGTTCAGCCTTGTGTTCTTCTACCTGCTCGTGTTGCTGGAGACCGGCCTGGTCAACCTGACCGGCTATACCCTGGGCAATCCCGATCCCTTTGTGTTTAACTGGCAGCATGGTCTGGGATTCCAGAGTTACGGCGCCTTTGTGGCCATGGTGGGGTGGAGTGTGTGGATGGGTCGTCACCACCTGGGGGAGGTGGTGCGCAAGGTCTTAGGTGGAGGGAGAGAAAGCGACGATGGCGACGAGATGATTTCCCACAGGGTGGCCTTGGGGGGGTTCCTGGCGGGCGCCTTTTTTGTCCTGGCCTGGTTGTGCTATTCGGGCATGGACCTACACGTGGCCCTGCTTTGCTTTGCCGGCACCCTGATCATTTTTCTGGGCATCACCCGGCTGGTAATCCAAACCGGTCTGCACTACCTGACCACGCCGATGAGCGCCCAGAGCATGACCCTGGCCGTCACCGGCACGGCCATTGCGCCCCACAACCTGGTGGCCCTGGCCCTGTCCTACGGCTGGAGCGGCGACGTGCAGTCCATCTTTATGACCGCTGCCGCCCATGCGGCCCGGCTCAACCAGCGCTGCCAACACCACCGCCGCCTGACCGTGGCTATTTTTCTGGCCGCGCTGCTCAGTTTTATCGCGACGGTATATCTCATGTTGTACCTGTGCTATTACTATGGGGCGAGCAATTTCACTGGGGGTCTTTTCAATCCCAGCAGCGGTGGCGGCAGCATGGCCTTTGACCCGGTAGTGCGGCAGATCCAGGGGCTGTGGCCCACGGACTGGAGCAAGCTGGCTTATTTCGGTCTGGGTGCGCTGCTCTATTCGCTGGTCTTTACTTTTTATTACCGCTTTTTCTGGTGGCCGCTGCATCCGGTGGGGCTCACCCTGGCCACGGTGTGGATGACCCGCCGGATTATCTTGTCGGTTTTACTTGCCTGGGCTCTCAAGCGGCTCATCCTGCGCTTTGGCGGGGTAGCGCTCTACCGCCGGCTGCTGCCCTTTTTCATGGGCTTGCCGGTGGGCTTTTTCATGGGCGTGGGCCTGTCGTATTTGATAGATGTGATCTGGTTCTTTGGCCAGGGACATCCCGTGCTGCACGGTTGAGCGCAGACAGAGAGAGCAGTTCCTTGCGAAGGCTTCTCATGCGACAATTCAGGGTTGATAGAGCGGTAGGGGTACTGTGCTTGTGGGCCTGGGGTGCAGCTGGTGCTCCGGCTTCACAAGTCCAGTTCGTGGACGTGGCGCTTGAGATGGGGGTTGACTTCGTGCACGAAAACGGGATCAGCAGTGAAAAAAGACTGCCGGAGACCTATGGCTCCGGCAGTGCTTTTTTTGATTACGACGGGGACGGGGATCTGGATCTCTACCTGGTCAACAGTGGGGACCTGGTCGAGGGACGCGGAACGGCCTGGAACCGGCTCTACCGCAACCAAGGCCGGAGTTTTGCAGAGGTTACCGAAGAGGCCGGTGTCCCGGGCAGGGGGTACGGCATGGGCGTGGTGGCGGCAGATGCTGACGGAGACGGGGACGCGGAGATCTACCTGACCAGCTGGGGCGAGGATATCTTCTACCGCAACGAAGGCAATGGCCGCTTCCGGGATTTCACCCTTCCGGCCGGCTTGGGCAACCCCCAGTGGGGCGCCAGCGCCGCCTTTCTGGACTATGACCGGGACGGGGATCTGGACCTGTTCGTGGCCAATTACGTGGATTTCCAGGTCGGCGAACAGCCCTGGTGCGGCCGCAGCGACCTGGATCTGCGATTCTACTGCGATCCCCGGCAGTTCGAGTCCACAGTGGACCGGCTCATGCGCAACAATGGGGATGGAAGCTTTAGCGATGTGGGTCAGGAGGCCGGCATTGTCCACGCCGGCAATGGCCTGGGGGTGATCTGCGGGGATTTTGACGGGGATGGGGACGCGGATGTGTACGTGGCCAATGACATGACCCCCAATTTCCTCTACGAGAATATGGGGGGCGGTCGCTTCCAGGAAAACGCACTGCTCGCGGGTGCAGCGCTCAGCGCCGACGGAGTGACCCAGGCCGGCATGGGGGTGGATGCCGGAGATTTCGACCGGGACGGGGACCAGGATCTGTTTGTGACCAATTACCAGCTTGAGAACAACGACCTGTATCGCAACGACGGTGCCTATTTTTCCGAGGTGGGTTTCCGGGCGGGTGTGGGCGAGATCAGCCTGAACTACCTGGGCTTCGGAGCCGGGTTTTTCGACTACGACAACGATGGCTGGCTGGATTTGTTTGTGGCCAACGGGCACGTCCACGACAACATAGAAGCCTACGACAAGCTGGTGAGATACCCTCAGAAGGCCCAGGTCTTCCACAACGACGGCAAGGGGCGCTACGTCGAACGCACCCAGGCCCTGGGTCCGGGCCTGGCCGTATCCTACGTGGGCCGCGGCTCGTCCTTCGGGGACTTTGACCAGGATGGCGATCTGGATATTGCGCTGGTGAGTTCCGGACGCCGGGCGGCCCTGCTGCAAAACCAGGGCGGCAATGCCCGCCACTGGTTGCAGGTGGAGCTGGAGGGCACCCGCGGCAACCGGGACGGGATCGGGGCAAAGGTGTACCTGGAGGCCGGTTCCCTGCGCAGCTTCCAGGAGGTCAGGGCGGGTTCGGGCTACCTTTCCTCCAGCCAGCTGGCCCCGTTCTTCGGGCTGGGGGATCACACCCGGGTGGACCGGCTGGAGATCCACTGGCCCTCGGGTGTAGAACAGGTGCTCGAAGAGATCCCCGCCGACCAGAGGCTCTACATCGTGGAACCGTCGGGACCTTGAGTGAGCGGGGTATAACACTGCGGTCCCTGCTCGCAGGGGCGATCATGGCGGCCCTGATCGGCGGGGGCACGGCGTACGAGAACCTGCTGATCTCGGGTTCCACCATGAACTTCGACTACAGCATGGGCGCGGCCATCTTCGCCTTTGCCCTGTTCGTGCTGCTGCTCAACCCGGCCCTGCTCCGGCCCGCCTGGGCTTTCAGGCGCACCGAGCAGGCCACCCTCTACATCATGGCCATGGTGGCCTGCGTGCTGCCCACCAATGCCCTGGTGGGCCAGCTGATCCCGGCGCTTTCCGGTGGCATCTACTACGCCTCGGTGGAGAACAACTGGCTCGAATCCATAATCCCCTATATCGAGCCCTGGCTAATGGTCGCCGACCCGCAGGGCATCAGGGGGTTCTACGAGGGCCTGTCCGGCCAGGCCATTCCGTGGGGGATATGGTTGCGCCCCCTGCTCTGTTGGTCCCTGGCCCTGGCGGGTTTTTTCGGCACTGTCATCGCACTGATGGTGCTGCTGCGCAAGCAGTGGGTGATCAACGAGCGCCTGCTGTATCCTCTGGTGCAGGTGCCGATTGCCATGATCGGCGAGGAAGAGGCCGAACAAAAGGCCTACCCACCCCTGTTCAGGCGGTGGTTGTTCTGGGGCGGGGTGCTGATCCCCGGGGTGATGTACAGCCTGAAATCCCTGCACTTCTACGATCCTATATTTCCGATCGGGCTGCCGACCTTCATCCACGTTCCCTTTGCCAACAACGCCGTGGTCATACCCTTTGGGATCAACTACGCGGGCATTGGTTTCGGCTATCTCCTGACCACGAAATTGAGTTTCTCGATATGGATCATGGCGCTGCTGACTATCGTGGAGGAAGTGGTCCTGATGCGGATCGGCTTGTTCAGCAGCGAGCGTCTGATATACAACTACTCCCCGAGCGTGTATCCCTCCTACCAGGGCGCCGGCGCTCTGCTGGTGTTCGCCCTGGCCGTGCTGTGGACCGGAAGGCGCCACCTGCGCCAGGTACTCGAGGCGGCCTGGAAAGGAGAGGGGGATAGCGGAGAGATGCTGTCGTATCGCGCCACGTGCCTGCTGTTGCTGGGCAGTCTGCTGCTGCTGGGCGGCTGGCTGGTGGCAGCCGGAGCGAGCAGCTGGCTGGTCGTGGTCTTCCTGCCGATCTTTTTCCTGATGATGCTCGGCCTCACCCGGATCGTCGCCGAGGGCGGATTGGCCGTGAGCCGGTTGCCCATCCTGCCCAACGATCTGGTGGTCGGGGCTATTGGCAGCAGCCATCTCGGAGCCATCAATCTCGGGGTACTCAGTATGACCTTTCCCCTGGGCAGCGAAATGCGCACCTCGTTGATGTCGGCTCTGGCCCACGGGCTGAAGCTGGCGGAGATCCACGTGCGGACCCAGCGTCGTCGCCTGTTCGCAGGGGTGATTCTGGCCATCGTCCTGTCGACCGGATGTGCCGTCTTCACCATGCTGTTCATCGGCTACCACTACGGGGCGGTCAACCTGAGTGCCCACTGGTTTTTCGGCACGGCGGCGGGCGGACGCATCTTCGATTTTATCTCCTACCACCTCGAACAGAACGCCGGACCCCGGTGGGACAGTCTGGGGTTTGCCGGGCTGGGGGCCGGGATTCAATTGCTGTTGATGCTGGCGCACCAGCGGCTGCTCTGGTGGCCGATACACCCGCTGAGCTTTCCGATCGGCGCGATCTGGTGCACCCACCAGGTGATGGCGAGCATGTTGCTGGCCTGGGTGGCCAAGGTCACGACCCTGCACTACGGTGGGGTGCGGCTCTACAATGCCACCAAGCCGTTGTTTCTGGGGCTGATCCTGGGGCAGTACCTCACCGGAGGGCTGTGGCTGGTGATCGATGGGTTCACGGGTGTGCAGGCCAACTACTTGTTTTTCTGGTAGGCGCTCCCAACGCGAAGCTGGCGGGCGCGCGCTTCGAGTTCCGCGGCTTCGTCGTGGCGTTCGAGCTTCTTTAACACCTCGACCAGCTTGTCGAGGGTCCGGATTCGTTCAGGATGGTTTTCGCCCAGGGTTTTTTCCTGTATGGCCAGGGTGCGCTTATAGAATCTTGCGGCCAGGGCATAGCGTCTCTGGACATCGTAGAGCAAAGCCAGGGCATGGCAGGTCCGGGCCTGATCAGGGTGGCTGTTGCCCAGGGTTTTTTCCTGCACGGTCAGAGCGCGTTTATAAAATTGCTCGGCCGGGGCGTAGCGTCTCTGGAGGTAATAGTCGTACGCCCGGGCGTAGAATTTGAGTCCCATGGAGCGCCGGGCCAGGGAGTCGGCGCGCGCGTAATCTTCCCGGGCGCGATGGAGGTCGGCCAGCTTGTTGAGGGTGGAGGCCAGGCCCTGAAAGTCCAGGTCCTTTTCCTGCAGTACGAGGATGCGCCGGTAGAGGCTTTGGGCCTGGGTGGATTGGTTCAGGGCGGCCTGGGTTTGCGCCAGTTGGTTCAGAGTGGGGCTCAGCCTGGGATTCTCTGTTCCCAGGCTGTTTTCCTGCAATTTGAGGAGGCGCTGGTACAGACTTTCGGCCCGGGTGTGCTGGCCCTGAGTGGTGTAGAGGTGCGCCAGACCGCTCAGGGTTCTGTGCCGGCGCGGATCGGTCTCGGCAAACCCTTCAGCTTCCTTGAGGGCAGCGCGAAATCGGCTCTCGGCCTCAGTGTAGTGGCCTTGCTCAAGGGCTCCGGCACCGGCCCTGTAATGGATCTCCCAGGCGGATTCTTGCGGGGCCTCGGAATCCGGGGAGCTACAGGCGGAGAAGGAGGGGATCCAGAGGGCGAGACCGGTCAATAAGCAGATGGTTTGGGGTCCTGGTAGCGGCATGGTATTTCGTCTGTTTTGGCGCTGCGGCGGCCTGGGGGAGGGGGCGTTTTTTTGACGCTCTGCTTCGGGGGGATATATTCAGTACTTGAAAAAGCGGAAAGCACCCGGATGGTAAAGAAAAGCAATGGCAACAGAAAAGAAAAGTCCGCCCCCGGAGTATCCCGGGGTTTGGGCCGGAGTTGGTGGTGGATATCGGGCTTGCTGGTCGTGGCGGGAGGGGTGGGATTGGGGTGGTGGCACTGGGAGGCGGGTAGGGAGGAGGCCCGAGCGCACAGTGCCCAGGGGGATGTACTGCGCCAAAAGGGACGCTTTGCCGAAGCCGCACACTACTACCAGCAGGCGGTGGAGGCCGACCCGGATCTGGCCTGGGCCTGGGGGCACTGGGGGGTGGCGCTGGTGGCCCAGGAGCATTTTGCCGAGGGTCTCGATCCCCTCAATCGGGCCGTGGAGATACAGCCCGATTTCTTCGAAGCCCGGAGTGCCCTGGCCATTGCCCATGCCATGCTGGGGCACTTCCTAAAAGCAGAGGCGAACTACCAGCAGGCCGTGCGGATCCGGCCCGAGCACGCTGCGATCCACTACAACCTCGGCTGCCTCTACCAGGAGCAAGGACTCTATCCGGAAGCCCTGGCCCGGTTCAAAAAAGCCACGGACTTGCAGCCGGATTTGCGCCAGGCCTGGGGCAACCTGGGCAAGGTCTACAGCCAGCAACACAAGCCGGGAGAAGCCGTAAAGGCCTATCATAAGTTCCTCTCCATAGCCCCGGAGGATGGAACCATTCTGGAGCCCCTGGGGCAAAGTTACATGGACCTGGCCGATTATGTCCGGGCCAGAGAGATCTACGAGCGGGCCCTTGACCTGGGGGTGGAAAAAGCCGGGGTGTACTACAACCTGGGATTTATCCACGAGCAGGAGGGGAGGTTTGACGAGGCCAGGGAACACTACGTGCGCGCACTGCAGCTGGACCCCGAGCACGCCGGGGCCTGTTACCACCTCGGTGCGGTTCTGGAAAACTTGGGGGAAGAAGTGCGGGCCCTGCGGCTGTACCGCAAGACCCTGGATCTGGATCCCGAGTACGTGGCCGCCAGCCACAGCATTGCCCGGCTTCTGCTCAAGAAGGGCAACACAGAGGAAGGGAGGCAGTGGATGGGGGTCTTCCAGCGCCTGAAAGCCTACGAGCAGAAGGTAAAGGCGCGCAAGCGGGTCCTGCAGCGCAATCCGCGCGATATCGGGGCCGCCTATGAACTGGGGATGGTCTACTTCGAGCACAGGCGTTATCAAAAGGCGAGGGGGATTTTTGAGACCGTCCTGAAACTGGATCCGAATTTTTCCGCGGCCAGGGAGAAGCTGGACCAGATCGAAGAGGCCGAGGGAGATAGTCTCTAAGGAGGCAAAAATGTCAGCACTACAAAAAGAAAAACCCGCCGTAGAAATCCGTCCGCATCTGGGCCGGCCCGCCGTCTTTATCAACGGCCAGCCCCATGCCCTGGCGGGGTACAATTTCCACCAGGACCACCTGCGCCTGTTTGCCGCACACGGGATGGGCCTGTACCTGATCGGGCCTCCTTCCAACCCGGGCGACTCTCCCGGCACCCGCTTCTGGGTCGGCGACGAGATCTCCAGCCAGCCCCTGGTCGAGGCGCCGCCCAACCTGTTGACCCTGGACCGGCGGGCCGAGATGGTGCTGGAGTGCGATCCGGAGGCCTACCTGATGGTGCGCTTCGTCACCCGCGCGCCGCGCTCGTGGCGCGAACTGCACCCGGTGGAGTTTTTCATCACCGAAGAAGGCGAGCTGCTGGACCGCCCCTCGCTGGCCTCAGATCTGTTCTGGGAAATGAACGCTCGTTACGCGGCAGCGCTCATCCAGTACGTGGAGTCGCGGTCCTGGGCCCACCGGGTCATCGGCTACGCCAATTTTCACTATGAAGAAGGCATCCACCGGCCGGTGGCCCAGGGCTGGCTTTTCGACCACAACCCGGCCATGCTGCACAAGTGGCGGGTTTTCCTCAAGTACAAGTACGGCACGGAAGAGGCCCTGCGGGAGGCCCACGGCGAGGCCGGGTTGGATTTTGAGACGGTGCGGATTCCCAGGGATAGACTGCGCGGTCCGGTGCCTGAATTCGCGCAACTCCCTTACTGGCAGGCCGGCCCGGAAAACCGGCCCCTGCGCGACTACCTGGAACTGACGCGCGATCTGTGGCATTTGCGCTTCCACCATACGAGCGCGGCCATGGCCGGCGCTGTGGAGCGCCCGGTGATTTTCCTGCACGACGCCCTCAAGCAGACCATGCTGGGCTGGAATCTGTACGGTTTTTTCAATTACCCCCACACGGGCCAGGAAACCTCCTGGAGTCCGGCCTACCCCGAATTGATGGGTGGTTCGGGTAGTATCGGCGTGGCCGAACTTTTCGATGTGCCCGGCTGCGACGGCCTCATCACCCCGCACGACTACCAGGCGCGCGGCAGTGGCGGGGTCTACGAACCCGAGGGCATCGCCGATTCCGCGGTGCTGCGCGGCAAATACTTTTACGGCGAAATGGATCAGCGGGTGGGCCAGCGCGATGTGGGTGCGGCGCGCGATCCGAAAGAGTTGCACGCCATCATCTGGCGCAATTTCGCCACCAGCTTCACCCGCGGCTTCAACTCTTACTGGATGCACGGTTTTTTCGTGGACGAGTGGTTCGAAGAAGAGGAAGTCCAGCAGACGGTGCGGCGCCACATCGAGGTGATCGAGGAATCCATCCACTGGCCGCACCAGACCGTGCCGGGCATCGCCATGATCCTGGACGACGCGGCGATCCTGGAGACCAGCGGCAATGGCAACTTTCTCAACGAGGCCGTCATGTGGGAGCAGAAGATGGGCCTGGCCCGCTGCGGCGTGCCGCACCGCATCTATCTGTTCGAGGATCTGGACCTGGACGAGTTTCCACTCCACCGGGTGTTTTACTTCCCCAATTTGTTCCGCGTCGACCAGAACAGGCTGGAACTGCTGCGCCGGAAGGCCCTGCGCGACGGCAATGTAGTGGTGTGGGGGCCGGGCTCGGGGATTGCGGACGGGCAGCAGATCGGCCCGGCCTCGGCCAGCCGGCTGACCGGCTTCGAGTTCGAGATGCTGCCGGCCAATGCCCCGCGGCGCATCCTGATTTCCAACTTCGAGCATGCGCTGACCCGCGATCTGGACCCGGCCCTGGTGATCGGGGGCCCCCTGGCCTACGGTCCGGTGCTCATGCCCACCGACGGGCTGGAACTGGGCCTGGCCTGGGCCAAGGGGGGCAATAACCACACGGGTCTGGCGCTGAAGGAATTCGGCCGGGGCGCCCGGGGTACTTACGCGGGAGCGGCTGCGCTGGGAGAGGGCGACTACGCCGCGGTTTTCACCACGGCGGTACCGCTGCCGGCCGCCCTGTGGCGCAACCTGGCGCGTTTTGCCGGGGCGCACGTGTACTGCCAGAGCAACGACGTGGTGCTGGCCAACCAGAGCATGGTGGCGCTGCATTCGCTGCAGGGAGGCGAGAAACGGATCGCTTTGCCCGGCGAGTTCCAGGTGTGCGACGTGGTTTCCGGGGCCGAATACGCCACCTCTACCCGGAAGATTGTCTTCGAGCTGGAGCCGCCGGAAACCCGGGTGTTTTTGCTCAACCAGCGATCTCGACCCGGTTGAAGGCCCACAGCGCCAAGAAGAAGGAGAGGCCGGCCTCCAGCACCAGGATGACGATCGGGGTGATCTCCGCTTCCAGTCCCTCTTTTAGAGTGGGTCTTTTCAGTTCCAGGCGTGGGATGTGGTCCGGATTCAGGGATTTGTTGGACATATAGCCGGGAAAGAAGTAGATATGCGGTGAGTCAGGGTCGGCCGCATCCCGGGCGCGCAAAAATTCGCGCAGGGTATCCCGGTACTGCCAGGCCCGTTCAAAGGCCAGGTCGCGGCGCACTACCCCGGTGCCCAGAAACCCCTCGATGGTATACTGGAAAGCATAACCCGGAGAGAGCAGATTAACCGCCTTTGCGGCCCGGTACTGGCGCCGCAATTGTTCTTCTACCTGCCGCGCCAGTTGGGCCTGCTCTTTTTCGGCTGCGCGCAGGCGTTCGGCATAGCGCCTTTCCTGGGCGTAGTTGTCGTGCCTGCCCTGTCCCCGGCCGCGCATTACGAGACCCTCCTCCCCGAGACTGTCCCATACTTCGTCCATATAATCCCATATCTGGTCGGGATTAGCCGGCTCCACAATCTGTTCGCCGATAAGCGAAGAGGTTTGCGGAATGATGACAATGAATATGGCCCAGATGAGAACGAGGAGCACGATGGAGGAAGATGAATTGCGCATCAGGGCGGAAACGCCAATGGACAAAAAAAGAAAAATGGCCAGATAGAGCACGGTGCCCAGTAAAAACAATCCGTATCCTTGCAGGATGCGCGCATTTAAATCAAAGGTCTCGTTGAGCGAGAGGCACAGCAAACTGATCAGCGTGCCGATCAAAACCGCTGCCATCAGGACGGCCAGGTGAGCCAGAAACTTGCCGGCCAGGAAGTGCGCTCGGGACAGCGGATTGGCCAGGGCCACCCTGAGGGTGCCGGCTTCGAATTCGCGGGAAACCGCGTCGTAGGCCAGGACGATGCACAGAAACGAAAGCACAAAGCGCACGATCATGGTCCAGTCCAGCAGGTCAAAGCGCTCCATTACCGCATTTACGGTCATGGGGCGAGAGGGCGAGGGAATATTTGCCGACTCGGGGCTGAGCTGGAAGGTGGTATTCAGAAATCGCGTACCTCCTTCGGCAATGAATTCGGTGCCCACCAGCTGGCTGGTGAATCGGTACCAATTCCCCACGGCTTGGTTCAGGGTTTCGACCTCTTCGTAGCGGCGCTCGTTCTCGCGGTTGATGTGCTCCATTTCAATGACCATGCGCTCGGCCCGCCAGGCAAAGACCAGACCGTTTATCAAAAAGAAAACCAGCAGGATGATCAGGCTGATCTGGAAGCGCAGGGATTTGAGGTGGTCGTGCAACTGGTGCAGAAAAACAGTGGCCACGGAATACCTCCGGTTCAACGGGGATCGTAGCGCAGGAAGCGTCTTATCGCGATCATCATGCTCAGGCCGAATACCAGCAGCAGCACCACCAGGCCCGGCGTCATCAGGACGAGGGATTCGCCCAGGGTCCGGTGCCAGTTGATCTCGAAGCGGGGCAGGGTCTTCAGGTCGAGGCGACGCGCCGGATCTTGGTTGGCCTTTTTCTCCTGCTCCTCGGTCCAGGCCATGCGCTCTTTCATAAAGGGCGAGGCCGGATGCAGCATTTCGTCGGTGACTTCCTCGGGGTTGGGAATCATGGGCTCCTGGTCCTCGGGATCGTCGCTGAACCAGCGCCGGCTGCCGAAGAGGTTCTCCTCCTGCATGTGGCGGTAGAGCTGCTCGCGGAAACGCATGCCCAGTTGCCCCATGCGCAGCCGGTCGTCGAGCGAATTGTTGAGCACTTGTTTGGCCAGGATCTTGTAATTGGCAAACGGCGAGAGGAAACTCCAGTCCTCCACGTTCATGCCCTGGCGAAGGTGGGGACCGGTGGTGGCCGGCCAGATCACCTTGGTCGAGGCATCGGTGCGTTCGAGCAGCTTGTTGTAGCGGAATTCATTGCGCTTCTGCAGCCAGGCGTAGCCCCGCGGGTGGGCATAGCGCAGGACGCCGTTGCGCCGCAGGCCCTTGAGGTAGGCTTCCCCCGGGCCGGGATTGCGCTCCTCCCATTCCTCCATCTCTTTGTTAAAGTCCTTCCACAACTTGCGGTCCTCGTCCAGGAAGTACTGGATGGGCTTTTCGTCGACGCCAAAGCGGCTGATGGAGGGCAGGATATTGGCGTAGCCCACGCCGCCGACCAGCCAGCCGAAGAGGCAGATGATGAGGGCTGTGGCCGAGTTGCGGGCAAAGCAAGAAACCATCAGACTCAGGGAAAAAACCTGGCCTAAGAACAGGCAGGAAATGAGAAAATAGAAGCCCAGGCGGATCCACTCCTCGCTGCTGAAAACAATTTCCGGATTGGCCATCAAAATGATCAGGTTGATTAAAAAGGCCAGGGCCAGAGCGGTCCACAGGGTGATCAGGCCGCCCAGGAGCTTGGCCACTACAATACTGCCGCGCGCCAGGGGATGGGTAAGGATCAGACCCAGGGTGCCGCGCTCCCGTTCACCGCAGATGCCGTCGAAACCTAGGACCACGGCCAGGAAGCTGAGGAGCAGGGCCACGGCGCCGGTGAAGTCGATCCACACCAGGGTATTGAGGCGGTCGTTTCCGGTCCATCGTCCCAGAGGGGTGGGACCGGGTCTTTTGTAGTGTATGCTGACGCGGTAGTGGTAACCCCTGGCTTCGGAGGCGCCGCGGGCAAAAATGGCGAGGGGCTGGGGGGTGATATAAAACCGGACATGCAGTCGATCGTATACTGTAATGTCCTTCTGCCCCTCCGCATGCTGCCTGGACTCGGTGCGGTAGACATCCATGGCCCGGGAGAAGTCCAGGCTACCCACCACACCGGTCAGCACGGACAGAATCACCGCGAAGATCAACACGATCGTCAGGCGCAAGGTCAGCAGGTTGTCGAGGAGTTCCTTGCGCACCAGGGTCCAGAGCATGGTCTTGTCCAGTTCCAGTGCTACCAGGGTTTGTCCGACGGTCCTCTTGCAGGCCAGCTGGTCAGCAGAAATAGTCTTCACTAGGCTGTGTACGATAATTGCTTGAAATAGTATTGGGACGTGGTATACTCTCTTTCAACCATTGAATCGAAGGAGGGGATACCGATGGCCCGCTACGACTTAACCGATGAAGAATTTGCCCTGCTAAAGCCGTTGTTACCTGCCGAACGGTCGGGCAAACCGGGCTGCCCTTATCGGAGTCATCGCCAAGTGCTCAACGGCATTTTCTGGATTTTACGCACCGGCGCGCCTTGGCGCGATTTGCCCCCCCGGTACGGCCCTTGGAGCACGGGGGCCGACCGGTTTCGTCGTTGGGAACAAAAAGGCTTATGGCAACAGATCCTGGATGCGTTAGAAGCCCAAGCGCGCCATATGGATCAGATCGATTTTACGTTCGCCGCCCTCGATGGGAGCATCGTTCGGGCGCATAAAGCAGCCGCCGGGGCAAAAAAAACATAAATGGTGTTTCCATAAGCCGTGAAGAAAGCCTTCAAAAACAGGGGCTTGGGCAAAGCCGTGGCGGCTATACCACCAAAATTCATGTCCTTTGTGAAGGGGCGGGCAAGCCCATCACGGTTACCATAACCCCGGGTCAGCAGCATGAATCCACCCAGGTAGACGCCTTGCTCGATTCAGTGGCCATTGGAGGCAAACCCGGTCCCAAGCGCACCCGGTTTGAAGCCCTGGCCGGTGATAAAGCCTATGATAGTCAATCCATCCGCGAGAAACTGCGCCAACGGCGAACCAAGCCCGTGATCGCCCATCGAAAAAATCGGCAGGGGGAGTATCCCCCTGAGGCCATCGGATTCGACAAGGACTTATATCGGCAGCGCAATGTGGTGGAACGACTCATCGGACGGCTCAAAGAAAACCGACGCATTGCCACCCGATATGAAAAACACGCCGACAGGTATCAGGCGATGATCATACTCGCTTTCATCCGTATTTGGCTCAAAAACCTTTTATCGTACACAGCCTAGTCTAAAGGCCGAATTTGGCCATGTCAAGGAGGCCCCCAACTCCTTCATCCAGCAGCGGCAAAATCCCTTCCCGGTCTTGAGTCCGGTGCATTTATTTCTCTGTTGGTCATCCCGGGTTCAGTCCTACTTGACACGGCCTGTGTGCGTGCTCTATTTTATCCACGACAAAGCCGTATTTTAAGGTTTTAAACCACCCAACAAGCAACGAGAGGGGGTGACCCTTGAAAGATTTCGAATACACTGCTCCCCGGACCCTGCGCGAAGCCGTGGCCTCGATGGTGGAAAAGGGCGCACAGGCCCGGGCTCTGGCCGGGGGAACGGACTTGATCGTCCAGCTCAGGGTAAAGCGCTTGCAACCCGAGCGGATCGTGGATGTCAAGCACATCCCAGAGCTCAACGAGCTCTCCTACGGTCCCAGAAAGGGACTGACGATCGGAGCGGCCGTGCCCTGCCACCGGCTCTACGGGGATGCAGAGGTCGTCGAGCGCTATCCGGGGCTGATCGATTCGGCCGCCATCATCGGCGGCATCCAGATTCAGGGACGGGCCACTTTTGGCGGCAACCTGTGCAATGCCTCGCCGAGTGCGGATACCATCCCGTCCCTGATCGCCTATGGCGCAACCTGCGAGATTGCAGGGCCCAACGGCAGGCGCCAGGTGGCGGTGGAGGATTTTTGCACCGCTCCGGGCCAGAGCGTGCTGCAGCTGGGCGAACTCCTGGTCGCTTTGCGGATCCCCCCGGTGCGCAAGCACTCGGGGGCGCATTATCTGCGTTTCATTCCGCGCAACGAGATGGACATCGCCGTAGTCGGGGCGGGGGCCTACGTGGAGTTGGCCAACCGCAAAAAGGAATTCAAAGCGGTCCGCATCGGACTGGCCGCGGTGGCGCCGACGCCCCTGTTCGCCAGGGCGGCCGGCGAACTGCTGGTGGGCCGTCCGGTGAGCCCTGAGGCCATCGAGGAGGCGGCCGAAGCCGCCAAGGGCATTGCGCGGCCGATTTCGGATATGCGCGGCCCCGCGGATTTCCGCACTCACCTGGTGGGCGTGCTGACCAGGCGGGCCCTGAACGGGGCCATCGAACGGGCGCGCGGCAATTTTGTCGCCAATGCCGTCCAGGAAGCAGCGGGTTAAACCTCAAGCACCTAAGCAGGTCCCATCCTCGGATGGGACCCTTTAAATGGAGCAAGTGGATCAATGAGTAAAGTTCACGTTCAGACCAAGATCAACGGAGAAGAAGTCGAGTTTCTCTGCGAACTCCGCCAGAGTCTGCTCGAAGTGCTGCGCGAGGAACTCGGTTTCACCGGAACCAAGGAGGGCTGCAACGACGGAAATTGCGGCGCCTGCAGTACCATTATCGACGGAGTCCTGGTGGACTCCTGCCTGGTGCTGGCCGTCGAAGCCCAGGACAAGGAGATCACCACGGTCGAGGGTCTGGCCACGCCCATGGAGCTGCATCCCCTGCAGCAGAAGTTCCTCGAGCACGCCAGCCTGCAGTGCGGCGTCTGCACCCCGGGCTTCCTGGTAGCTGCCAAGTCCCTGCTCGACCACAACCCCAATCCCACCGAACACGAGGTGCGTCACTGGCTGGCCGGCAATCTGTGCCGCTGCACCGGGTACGACAAGATCGTCCGGGCGGTGCTGGATGCCGCGCAGGCCGGATAGCCCGTTCCTGTAAAAGGAGGAAACACCCATGTCGTCCACTAATGGAAACTACAAGGTCATCGGCACCCGTCCCATCCGCCACGACGGCACGGACAAGGTGACCGGTCGGGCCGTATATGGCGGGGATACGCGGTTGCCGGGTATGCTCTATGGCCAGGTCCTGCGCAGTCCCCACGCCCACGCCCGCATCAAGTCGATCGACACCAGCAAGGCCGAGGCCCTGGAGGGGGTCCGCGCGGTGGTCACGGCCAAAGATTTGCCCGGCACCGGTCCCGAGGAGATGGTGGATCTGGGGGAGGGGCCGGCCAAACTGAAATACATGCGCGACAACGTTCTGGCCTCTGACAAGGCCCTCTACAGGGGGCATGCGATCGCCGCGGTGGCGGCCACCAGCCCGCACATTGCGGACGAAGCCCTGGGCCTGATCGAGGTGGAGTACGAGGTATTGCCTACGGCGATGACGGTGCACGAAGCCATGAAGGAGGATGCCCCCCTGGTGCACGAGGACCTGACCACTCAGGAGATGGGCGAGGACACCGGCGTGCACAGCAATATCACCACCCACGTCCTCTACGAGTTGGGCGACCCCCAAAAGGCCTTTGCCGAAGCCGCTGTCGTGGTCGAGCGCGAGGTCGACACCGCGACCGTGCACCAGGGCTATATCGAACCGCACAATGCCACGGCCGTGTGGAATCCGGACGGTTATTTGACCGTCTGGACCAGCACTCAGGGGGCCTTCACCGCGCAGAAGCAGCTGGGCGCTGTCCTGGACTGTCCGGTTGCTAAAATCAAGGTGGTGCCCCAGGAGATCGGCGGGGGGTTCGGCGGCAAGATCCCCGTCTATTTGGAGCCGCCGGCGGCCCTGCTGTCCCGCAAGACCGGCCATCCGGTGAAGCTGATCATGACCCGGGCGGACGTGTTCGAGGGCACCGGGCCGACCCCGGGATCCTACGTGCGGGTCAAGATGGGCGTTGACGCCAGCGGCAGACTAATGGCGGCCGAGGGGTATCTGGCTTTTGAGGCCGGCGCCTATCCGGGCGGGCTGGTGGCCTGTGGCGTCATGTGCATTTTCGCCTGCTACGATATTCCCAACGGCACCATAGAGGGCTACGATGTGGTGGTGAACAAACCGCGGAGTTTCGCCTACCGGGCGCCGTGTTCCACCCAGGTGTCTTTTGCCACCGAGACGGTGATGGACGAGATCGCCGCGCAGCTGAATATGGATCCGCTCGAGTTGCGTTTGAAGAACGCCGCCAAAGAGGGCACCCGGCGGATAGACGGGGTGGTGTACCCGCGGATTGGCTGCGCCGAATCCCTCGAGGAAATCGCCCAAAGCGAGCACTACAAGGCCCCGCTCACCGGGCCCAACCAGGGCCGCGGTATCGCCGTGGGCTACTGGTTCAACGTGGGCCTCAAGTCCAGTGTCACGGCCAGCGTGAACGGCGACGGCACCGTGAACCTGGTGGAGGGATCGACCGATATTGGCGGCACCCGGACCTCGATTGCCATGCAGTTTGCCGAGGTTCTGGGCCTGGCGGCAGAGGATATCAACCCATCCGTGGGCGATACCAATGCGGTTGGCTATACCGACGTGACCGGTGGTAGCCGAGTGACCTATGCCACGGGCTGGGCCGCGTACGAGGCGGCAAACGACGTCAAAGCACAGATGCTCGAGCGGGCTGCCCTGCTCTGGGAGGTGGCCGCGGACGAAGTGGAGTTCGCGGATGGCGTCTTCCAGCACAAGAGCGCTGCGGACAAGCGCCTCAGTTTCAAGGAACTGGCCGGCCAGCTGGACGGGACCGGCGGTCCGGTCGTGGGCCAGGCCACGGTAGATCCGGATACCGGCGTGGGCGGTTCCTTCGCCGCCAATATCGTGGACGTAGAGGTGGATCCCGAGACCGGCAAAACCAGCATTCTCCGCTTCACCGTCATTCAAGACGCGGGCAAGGCCATTCACCCCAGCTATGTGGAGGGCCAGATGCAGGGCGGCTCGGTACAGGGCATTGGCTGGGCCCTGAACGAAGAGTACTTCTACGGCGATGATGGGGTTATGGCCAACTCGACTCTGCTCGACTACCGCATCCCCACGGCTCTGGATTTGCCGATGATCGAAACCATCATCGTGGAAGTGCCCAATCCAGGACACCCCTTTGGGGTGCGCGGGGTGGGAGAGGCCAATATAGTTCCGCCGCCGGCGGCCATTGGCAATGCCATCAACAAAGCCATAGGGGTCCAGTTGCTGGAACTGCCCATGCGGCCGGACCGGATTGTGGCTGCCTTGCAGCAAAAGAAAGCAGCCCAACCCCTAGCCGCAGGGTAGACCTATGCCGACGGTGTGGATCCCTTCCTTGATGCAGAAATTGACCGGGGGGCAGTCCCAGGTCGAGGTAGAAGGCAGCACAGTCCGCGAGGTGGTCGAAAACCTCGAGGTCGCCTTTCCCGGGTTCAAGGCGCGGATTTGCGAGAATGACCGGATCCGTGCCAATCTGGCTGTGGCCATAGACGGCGAGATTTCCAATGAAGGCATGCGCAGGAAGGTAGGCCCCCAGAGCGAGGTGCATTTTCTGCCGGCTCTGGCCGGAGGTTAAACAGGTTGTCGTAGATTTTTCCAGGCCTATCCGAGTTTTTTCGGATAGGCCCTTTTTATGGTGCAGATTTTTGCACTTTTCTGGTTTTATTCCCTCTCTCTCTTTTTCTGGAATATTTCTCAATATCTTTAACTCTTTCTCCAGCAAAACTTTAGTGCGATTAAACAGGTTGTTGGCATAGAATTTGCGGTTACTTGTCAGCGACAGGTTCTCTCCCGAATTTGTCCTTTCTCATCTCCGAAGTTCTTTGAGGATATAACTCTCTGTAGATACAGTAGATCTGGGTAGTGACCCCAAAGGGCCACGAGGAAGCGGGGGCCTTTAAGTCGAAAAGGGGAGAGTGCAAATTATGCACCTCATGATTTTTTTCCTTAAACTAAGATTCCTTTAAACTTAGATCTGTTTGGTGCAGTGGAACAGCTGCAGGAGCGCAATCTAGGCAGGTGCAAAAATTGCACGTAAACAAGGTATAAAGCAAAATGGGACTGACCAAGTATCAAGTGGTGAACGACGAGGGCAATGCCCTGCGCCTCTATTTCGATGATATCGTAACCTCAAAGCCGCTGTCGCGGGCCAAGGAAGTAGAACTGGCCGAGCGGATTCAAGAAGGAGATTTGCAGGCCCGCGACAAGCTGGTGCAGGCCAACTTGCGGTTTGTAATCGACGTGGCCAAGAACTACCAGAACCGCGGGTTGTCGCTTTCCGACCTGATCGGCGCCGGCAACCTTGGTTTGCTGACCGCGGCCGAACGTTTCGACGGCACCAAAGGCTACAAGTTTATTTCCTACGCGGTGTGGTGGATCCGGCAATCCATCATGCAAAGTATCGCCGAGCAAGCTCGCACCGTGCGTTTGCCCCTCAACAAGTTGAGCCTGCTCAAGGACATCACCAGGGTCTCTAGGCGTCTGGGGCAGGGTAGCGAGAGCGAGCCCGATGTCGAGGAGATCGCCGAGGAACTGGATGTGGCCGCCGAGGAAGTACTGGACACCCTGCTCAGCGCCCGCAGCATCCGCTCCCTGGATGAGTCCTTTGAGGACGACGACCGCAGTCTGCAGAGCATCCTGCCGGATACCAGGCAGGATGCTCCGGATGTCGGCGTACTCGACGAGGCAGTCAGGGCACAAATTGACGACCTGCTGGAAGTCCTGGATGAGCGCGAGTGTTATATCATCCGGCTTTACTTTGGTCTGGATGGCGAGGAACCACTGACCCTGGAGCAGATCGGCGGCCTGATGAACCTGACCCGGGAGCGGGTGCGCCAGCTCAAGGAGCGGGCCCTGGGCAAGCTTCGCGATCCGGAGCGCTACGAGGCCCTGCTGTCCTTGATAGACGAGACCGAGGTGTACTGAGCAAACCGTAGAGAGGTATTATGTACGAGCTGACAACCGACACAGAAGATCTCCTGATAGATGCGGTGCAGTCTGAAGACCAGGATTGGGTCCGGCTGGACGAACTGGTGGGAGAAACACCGGGTAGCGACAGGGCCGGCGAGGCCGCCCGCGACCAGATCAACGCACTTTTGAAGACCTTGAGCGCGTGGGAACGGGCTGCCATCTGTCGTTGCTTCGGCCTCGAAAGTCAGGAGGAGGTGGCCCTGGAAAAGGACGGTAGCCAGATAGAAGTGGTTCGGCTGGTGGAACGGGCGCTGCGTCGGCTGCGCGAGCCAGAGCGCTGTCAGGACCTACCGGCATGCTGATCTCCTCATTCACCTCCTGCCCGTGGAACCAAAGCCGCTGGTGCCGCGAGTGGATGTTTCCAGTTCCTCCACCTCCAGTAATTCGGCACGGGTAACAGGGGCAAAGATCAACTGGGCGATCCGGTCGCCCGGTTCGATGCGTTTCTCCTCCTGGGACAGATTGATCAGGACGACGCCGATATCGCCGCGGTAATCCGCATCGATGGTACCCGGGGCATTGAGCACGGTCAGGCCCTGCTTCAGGGCCAGACCGCTGCGGGGCCGCACCTGGGCTTCGTAACCAGAGGGGATCTCCAGGCGCAAGCCCGAGGGGATCAACATGCGCTCACCCGGAGCCAGGACCACAGGCTGGCCGAGGTGGGCGCGCAGGTCCATGCCGGCGCTGGCCACGGTCTCGTAGGTCGGCAGGGGGTTGGAAGTCTGGCGCGCAATCCGAACCTCGATCTGTCCTCTACTCTCGGGTTTCACGAAACCGTGTCCTTGTAGTTGGCGTCCCAGCGCTGCTTCAAGATCTGCAGGTAGCCGATCCCGATTGTGTACGTGGTTGAGCTGAAGAAGCTGAGAACACCGGCGATGAAAACGATCAAAAAGCGCCGCGGCCGGGCGTGTTCCTCGGCCGGAACGGCATAGTCCAGCACCTGGACCGTCGAAGTGGTATTGCTGGACTCGATGAGAGCTTCGGCTTCCTGTTGCAACAGCATCTGCATCAGGGCCTTCTGCACCAGCACCTCCTTCTCTATATTGGCGTACTCCAGGGCCACCTCGGGAATATCGCGCAACGGCAGGAACAGGTTCTCATCCAGTTGAAGTTGCTTGCCGGCCTTCCTGGCCGAGGGGATGTTTTTTCCATCCCGCAGGATGATCAGGGCCTGGTTGCGCTGGTCGATCTTCTCCTCTATTTCCCGCACCTTGGGATGGGTTGAGGTGAAGCCCTGGTTTACCATGATGTTGCGGGTCATGGTCAGCTCTATGATTTCCATCTGGATGGCCGCGGCCGCGTTGATCACGGCCCCGGCCTGGTTTTCGATGGAGATGGCGTTGTGTTCGGACTGGAATTCCTGCAGCTTCTCCATGACCACTCCCAGCTTTTGGCTTTCTCTGTCCAGCAAGTCCCGGATGAATTGCAGGCGGTCCTTAGCGCCTGTCTGGGTAAGTCTCTTGTTGGTGCTGTCCAACACCACCAGGTAGTGATTGGTCATGGCCGCGGCCTGCTCCGGACTTTCATCAAGCACCGTGACCAGGATGGTGCCTTCTTCGCTTTTTTCGACCGTGGTCAACTCGGCCAGGGTCTCGACCGCGTCCGTCATGGTCTCGGATTCGTATTGTTCCATCAGGTTGAATCGCTCTATCATCCTCCGGTGCGTGGTTGGACTTTTCAAGGTGGCGATGAAGATGTCGGCCGGGGTGCCCTTTTCGCCCAGGCGCAAAGCGGGAATGGGCAGATCCGAGAGCAGGTCGGCAAAGCCGAACCCCTTCTTCTGTTCTTTGGGGGGCAGAATCTGGACCGTGGATTCGTATTGCTCGGTCAGGACGTAGGAGAAGCCGGTGGCCAGGGCGCAGATGATCAGGGTGCCGCCGAGGATCAAGCGTCTGCCTACATAGAGGATGGCCAGCAGATCGAGGATTTCGACTTTTTGTTCGTTCATGAGTAGAGCTCCTTAATTTCCAGTAGTTCCAGTGCTCCTTAATTTCCAGTAGTTCCAGTGGCGGTGAGGAGGACCATTACGGTCAGGGCCACCTGGCTTGTGGTTTCCATACTTTGTCTGACAATCGACCACCAGTCGCGGTAGGGTTTCCTGGGGACCCAGATTTCATCGCTTTCTTCAACGATCAGATTCTTGGAGAATTCGTGGCGCAAGCCGGTTGTGGTGCGGATCAAACGGGCTTCGTCCTGGTCGGCTCCCTTGGTATAACCACCGGCCCGCTTGATGTAGTAGTCCACATTGGCGTCCGGCACATAGGCCATCAGTCCGGGGTTTTTAAGGGCGCCGGTAATCTTGACGATCCCCTTATGTCGCGGTACGTAAAAGGCGTCTCCACCAAAGATTAGGATGTTATGGCTCTCGTCGCCTTCACGGAAAAGAGCCTCGAAGTCCACCACGATTCTGCCGCGCGGATCAATGGCCTTGGAGAGGAGATAAGCCTCTTCTTCCGGTCTTAACTCGCTGATCTTGCGCAGGGCTTGTACGCGTGCAAGCTCTGGTTCTGTTCTGTCCTTGAGACTGGTGCTGACCGCGGAGGCGTACCTGAGGTTGGCCTCCGCGGTAAAACCGCCGGCCATTTCGACCAGATCCCGCAGCCTGGTTTTCCCCTCTTCGATGCGGTAGCGTCCGGTGTACCTGAGTTGCCCGAAAATCGAGGCGATAGGTTCAAACTGCCACTCGGCGATGGTGCGTATGTAGATCTGATCCTTGGGCTGCACCCGGAAGTCGTCAAAGTCTTCGAACTGGATCCATTTACCAGAGCCGATTTCGCCGCCCAGGTGGATGACCTCGTAGTCCTCGCTGTCCTCTTTCCAGCGCCAGACCTCGGCGTATTCAATGGGGTCTTTGTTGCGCCGACCGCCCTTCAATTTCACCAGGTCCGCGATGGTATCGCCTTCGCGGTATTCCATTTTACCTGTCTGGAAGAAGGGGCCAAAGAGAGAGACCTCGTGCAAGCGGAAATTCACGTGGATCCGGTCACCCATTTGTATGTAGGGGTTGAGGCTCGGATCGCCGGTGGCCTGGAACATGGTTATGTCCAGGGTGTCTACTGTGCCGTCGGCGTGGGTCAACAGAACGGAGCGCCGGGCCGTGTCCCGGGTCTCCAGGCGCCGCACCCGGGCGGTCTTGCGCCCGGCGATCTCCTCGCTGATGGAGCCGCGCAGCTCGTCGATGAAGCCGCCGGATATGGCGATCACCTCGGAGACCCTCATATTCGGGTGCACCGTAATCCCGCCTTCACTGGTAACGGCGCCGGTTAGGTAGACGGTAAAGAAACGCATGCTGGTGAGATTCAGGGTCATTTCCACCCCTTCGTACCTTTCCTGGGCCGCGGCGAAGATGAGTTCTCTGACCTCGGTCAGGATTTTATCGGAGACCGCAAAATCGCCGACGGTGGGGATGAGGATATGGCCTTCCGGATCTACCCGCAATTTGTAGGATAGGTCGAATTCTCCCCATATGTAGAGCTGCAGCACGTCGCCGGGACCGACGATGTAAGTGTCGGGATCGATGGGACGGTCCTGGCTGATGGACAAGCGCGGCTCTTCTTCTCCCTTGGGAAGGCGGATCCGCCCGAGGAATTCCTCTTCTTCCCCCAGTCCCGGGATCTCCGTCTCCAGGCGCTCCAATTCCTCCTCTTCTTCCTCGCCGACCGCTATGAGGTCCTCCAGTTCTTCCTCCTGAGCGAAGGCGCCGGGGAAGAATCCTGCCAGGCCCAGCAGCAGGGCTGTCAGGAAACACAACTTCCAGTGACTCATTTTTTCCTCCTGTTTTTCGCGTTGAAAAAAGATATGAAATTGCTGCCGATGAATCCACACCCCCCGGTTACCAGGAGTGTCTTCATATCAATCCTCCCCTGTCGAAAGGATGGTCGGGAGGAGTTTCTCCGAGCCGGCACGGTGGACGTCCCACGCTGACGTATTCGAAATCCAGTTCCTGCATCTCCCGGGGCTCGTACACATTGCGGCAATCCAGCAGCTTGGCTTCTTTAAGGGCCGCGTGGATCCGGGGCAGATCGATATTGCGAAACTCGTTCCACTCGGTCATCAGCACCAGGGCATCCGCTCTCTGGGCAGCCCGATAGGGATCCTCGGCGCAGATCAGGTCCGGGTAGAGCTTGCGGGCGTTGTCCATGGCGACTGGATCGTAGACCTGTACCCTGACCCCTGCGGCGTGCAGGCCGGCGATCATGCGCAGGGAGGGGGCTTCGCGTATATCGTCCGTGTCCGGTTTGAAGGAGAGGCCGAGAAGGCAGATGGTCTTGCCGGCAAAGGTGCCCAACAGGGCGCGCAATTTTTCGATCATGCGTTGTTGCTGGTGGACATTGGTCTGATTGATGGCCTCTATGACCGGGACCTCCACAGCGTCCTTGTGGGCGATGCTGACCAGGCCGCTGACATCCTTGGGCAAGCAACTGCCCCCGTACCCGGCGTCCGGGTATAAATTGCGCGGACCAATGCGCTCGTCCAGGTCCATGCCTCTGGCCACGGCCATGAATCGGCGCTGTAGGCCTCGCAGATATTGGCGATTTCGTTTATGAAGGAGATCTTGGCGGCCAGCATGGCGTTGGAGGCGTACAGACGATACGAGGGGAGCTCTTGATAATCTTGTAGTCCCCCATGTACTCGGCAATCATTTCCGTTGCCTTGAACACGTACGACATATCTACATCGCCATTGGGCAGGGCCGGCGTGCCCACGGCGATGAAGATGATATCCGAGGATTTGATGGCGAAGGGGATCTCGGCGGAAAAAGAGAGACGGCCCCGCGTGGTATTGCGCGCGACCATCTCTTCCAGACCCGGCTCGTAGATGGGCACCTCGCCTTTTTTGAGCCGGACGATGCGCTCTTCGTCGATGTCTACGCAAACCACGGCAGCCGAAATCGGACAGACATGAACCCGTTACCAGACCGACGTAGCCCGTTCCCATCACGCAGATATTCACAGCAAATATTCTCCGTTTGTCGCTTTGTGTGCAGCCGGATGAGAGAGATGCAGGGTGAATCTCAAGTAGCTCTGGGCGATAGGCGCAGTACCGGGGAAGAGAAGGGAGGGTTTACACCTTAACACCTAATACGATCAGTACTCCACGGAATCGGCTCCACGGAATCGGCGGTTGGCCGTGCGGGCCTTGAGGGCCAAATAGTTGCGGGTGTTTCGTGAAGTACTGACGATATAAACTTTCAACAATAAAATATTCAACTCGAAATGTCAAGTAGAGGCCGCAATCGCATGAGCTTTGTAGAGCGTGATGGGGGCAATTAAATATTAAATATTAAATAATTAATAATTAATTTAACTATTTTTTATCTACTCGGCAAATAAAATTACGGCCGGCTGAAAAAACGGACGCAATTGGCGCTGGTCAGGGCCGCTATATCTCGCCAGGTACAGCCTTTGAGTTCTGCAAGTTTACGGGCCACGGCCAGGACGCGGGCGGGGTGTCCTTGCTGACCATTCACCGGTACGGGAGCATCGCTTTCGAGCAAGAGGAGTTCGTCGGCGATGGCGAGGGCCACTTCCTGGGTCTGCTGGTTGTCGAGAATCGCGGGGCCCACCGAGACATAAATGCCTTCCTGGTTGCAGATCCGCACCAGTTTTTTGGATTGAGTGAACCAGTGCAACTGGGCGTTGAGGCCGGTTTGCCGGCGATATTCCATGGCCTTTTCCATGACCTGGCGCAGACAGCGCCGCGAGTGCAGGTTCACAGGTTTGCCCATTGTTGCAGCCAGGGCGAACTGGTGTTCCAGTATTTCTTCCTGCAGGGCCTGCTCTTCGGGGGTCTGGGCCCACTTGTGATCCAGGCCCACCTCGCCCAGCACGTCCGCCTGGGCGAGGTGGGATTCGAGGAAATTCAGGGCGTCTTGAATCCGGGCGCGCGCTTGCTGGACCAGCCAGGCAGGGTGCAGCCCGAGTCCGGCCAGCACCTGGTCTTTCCAGGTTTTCTTCAGATCCAGGACGGCGCCCATGGATGCGGGATTCTCGCTGACGGCGACGATCCGCGTGACGCTTTGCGCCGCGGCCTGGCGCAGGGCGGCACCCGGGTCTTGCAGCTGGTCGAGATGGCAGTGGGTATCGATGAGCATCAGGTCTCCAGGCCCGTCCGTTCGTCGAATCCCAGCATCAGGTTGAGGCACTGCACTGCATTGCCGGAAGCGCCCTTGCCAAGGTTGTCCAGGCGTCCGACCAGGACCAGCCCTCGTTCGGCGTCACCGAAGACGAAAAGGTCCACTCTATTGGTGAAGTTGCAGCCGTCCAGGTCCAGGAATTTGCCGTCGCGCAGGAACTGCTGGTTGTCTTCCGGAGGCACCGGGCGGACAAAGGGAGCATCCCGGTAGTATTCCCTCCAGACTTCGCAAACCTGCTGGGGGGTGGTGCCGGGCGCGGTGCAGTGAGCAGCCCCGATGGGGGTGCTGACCAGCATGCCGCAGTAGGCGTGAGCCACCGAGGGTACGAAGAGAGGCGGGTGTTTCAGGAGGCTGAATTTCAGCATCTCGGACACGTGTTTGTGGCGCTCTTCCAGGCTGTACAGGCACAGGGGGAGGGCGGCATCGGCGGGGCGCTCGGGGCGCGGGGTTTGTTCGTAGGCCTCGATCATTTTGCGCCCACCCCCGGAATAGCCGGAGGCGGCATTGATGGCGAGAGGCGCGGATGCATCGAGGATACCGGCCTGGATGAGGGGCCGGACAGCCAGGATGAAGCCGACCGGATAGCAGCCGCAGTTGGCCACCCGGGAGGCCGTGCGGATGGCCTCCCCTTGCTCCGGGCTCAATTCGGGCAGGCCGTAGATCCAGTCGGGGTGGGTCCGGCGCGCGGTACTGGTATCGATGATCCGGGTTGCGGAGTTGTCGACGAGCGCCAGGGCCTCGGCGGCGGCCTCCTCCGGCAGGCAGAGGATGGCCAGGGCCGACTGGTTGAGGAATTTTGCTCTGATCTGTGGGTTCTTGCGCTCCTGGGCAGGGATGAGCACAAGTTCCAGGTCCTGGCGCTGCTGTAGCATGGCGCGAATCCGCAGGCCGGTGGTGCCTTCCTGGCCGTCGATATAGATTCTGGGTTTAAGCATAGATAGTAGACGGGTGAGCTTAGAATAATTATTCTTTTTTTTGGAATAAATATAACTTGACAGCGGGTTTTGTCAAGGTAGATATTAGAAGCCTTCTTAAAACAAACAGAAACGATAAGCGGTATGAATAATAGCGGAGAAAACTTGAATCAGGGCTGAATCTCCCGGCACGCTGGCAGCAATGAAAATCACCAGCCCGCCTCCACCGGTGCTGGCTAACCCCAGCTTTCCTGTTTGACCTGCTTTTTATCGAGGCCGTGCCGGTAGAGCAGTTCGACCATGTTTTCGACGAACCTCGGTGTGGGTTCCTCGCCTCTTTGGCGGGCGGCCTTGCGTTCGTACGGGGTGATTCCCGGACCGCAGGAAAAGGCAAAAACATTGCTCGGATCGGGGATGATCTGCTCGAGCAGCTCTGTGGATATGCGTCCTCCGCGGGCATTGCGGATACCTGAAGGGTCTGCGCGGGTGATGCAGTGGATCACGTCGAACTTGTCCGGATGCTGCTGGTACAAGGTCTCGAACTCTTCGTAGTAGATGATGTCCTGGCGGGTTTTGCTGCTGTAGAGCAGGGTGTGTTTCAGGGGGTCCTGGCGGTGCAGGCTTTCCTTGATCAAACTCAAATTGGGGACAATGCCGCTGCCGGCGCACACGTGCACGATGTGGTCGGTGCGGTCGGCGATGTCGGGAGGCAGGGTATAAGCGCCGGTAAAGCCGCTGATGACCAGGCGCCGGCCCGCCTGGATGTAGTAGGTCAGCAGCGGCGAGATAAGGGGGGGGTAGGGGGTCTCGCCGCTGATGTAGGTTTCTTCCTTGATGGTGATGGCCAGGAGTCGTTCGTGCGGGGCCGACGCCATGGAATAGGCCCGGGGTTTCTCTTTTTGTCCCTTTACATCTTCGAGGTAGGCGATGAAGTGCTCCAACTCGCCGAATTGGTGCGGGTCAACAGTGAGGAAGTGGCCGGCTTCGTACTCGAAGGGCTCATCGTCGGCGGACAGGAACAAGGTAGAGGTATCCGGGGTATCGCGGCGGACATGTTCTACCACGACCTCCATTTCCCGGACGCGGCGGCGCGGGCTTTTTCTCTCCGCGGGCTTGCCATCGCCGGACCCTACGGTTTTGTCCTGGGTATCTTTCGTTTCAGTCACAGCTGTTTCCCTGTAGTTTTTCAGACCCGCGGAGAACCGGTTACAGACACTTGCTTTTCTTTTTTTCTTGGGTTATTAGTAAATATCGAGCATTGGTGGGAGATGTGTCAAGAAAGAGAAAGGGGTATAGAAGTGAGCCGGCTGCAGGTATTCGACCACCTGGTCGAGGCCCTGTTTGAAGAATACGTCAAGGAGGGGTAAAATCCGTGTCGAGCCCCGTGCTGGAAGAGCTCAAAAACAAGGAAATAGCCCTCCTCGGCCTGGGGGTGGAGAACCGGGCCCTGGCTCTTTTCCTGCTGTCCAGGGGCATAGGTTTTTCCGTGTGCGACCGCCGGGAAGGCAAAGAGTTCGAAGCCTTGCGGAAGGAATGGGGCACGGACGTCAGGGGCTGGTACCTGGGGGAGGACAACCTGGCGGAACTGGATCGGTTCGAGCTGGTTTTCCGCACTCCGGGCCTGTCCGTGCTGCGGCCCGAATTGCAGCAGGCTCGGCGCAAGGGGATTGAGATTTCCAGCCAGACCCGGCTTTTTTTTGCGCTCTCCCCGGCGCCGATCCTGGGGGTGACCGGGACCAAGGGCAAGGGTACCACAGTGGCGCTCATCGGCGAAATACTGCGCGCTGGTCCTTATGAACGGGCCGTAGTGGGCGGGAATATCGGCGTAGCGCCCATCGGTTTTGTAGAGGAATTGACAAGCCGGGACCTGGTGATCCTGGAGCTTTCCAGTTTTCAGCTCCAGGATCTGGACCGCAGTCCCCAGATCGGAGTGGTGCTCGGTGTCGGCGAGGACCACCTGGACTACCATGCGGATCGGGTGGAGTACGTGGAGGCCAAGAAATCCATCTGCCGCTATCACAAGCCTGGCGATACCCTGATTGTCAACAGGGATTGTGTCCAGGCGCGCGCTTTTGCCGCCGAGAGCGCGGCCCGTCACCTGGAATTCAGCGCGGCCGGAGAGGTGGCTGCCGGGGCCTGGATCGAGAACGGCGAACTCTGGTGGCGCCATCCGGGCGGGCTCCGACAATCCATCTGTGCGGTCGAGGATATTCCCCTGAGAGGGCGGCACAACCTGGAAAATGCCGCGGCGGCCACGGCCGGGGCCGCCGCGGCCGGTGCACCGGTG
Source organism: Candidatus Latescibacterota bacterium (assembly GCA_965219385.1). Classification (GTDB taxonomy): domain Bacteria; phylum Latescibacterota; class UBA2968; order UBA8231; family UBA8231; genus CBDCNM01. The sequence continues at coordinate 3,062,861 of CBDCNM010000002.1, forward strand.
GATCAGATCGCCGCCGGGCTTTGCCGCTTCACTGGGTTGGAGCACCGGCTCGAGAGGGTGGGAGAGCGCAACGGGGTGGTCTACTACAATGATTCCCTGGCCACCACGCCGGAGGCGGCCGCGGCGGCAATCCAGGCCTTTGCGGAACCCGTCATCCTGATTGCGGGCGGCGCTTCAAAGGGCGCGGACTTTGCCCTGCTGGGCGAGGCGATTGCCGCTCAGGGGGTAAAAGCCGTCATCCTGATCGGCGCGGAAGCAGCGCGGATCGAGGCGGCCATTGTCCGGGCGGGCGGTTTCGCAGGGGAACAGGTCAGGGGGTGCGCCAGCATGGCCGCGGCCGTGGCCGCCGCACGCGGGCGGGCCCGGCGCGGAGATGTGGTTCTGCTGTCGCCGGGTTGTGCAAGTTTCGGGATGTTCGAGAATTACCAGGACAGGGGGGAGCAGTTCAGGCGCCAGGTTCTGGATTAGAGCCTCTCTTGCAGCGGGTATCGGGTGTTTACTGCAGACGCAAGACGTCCCGCCAGCCGATTCGGACCTGGCGTAAGCAATAGGAGGTGACGAGTAAGCTCCACAGGGTGTACGTAATGGAGGTAGACAGAGCGGCCCCGCGTAGTCCCAGCACCGGAATCAGCCACAGATTGAGCATTATGTTTATTGCCAGGGAAATGCCGGGTGCCCACATAGTTACGGGTGGGTATCCGTCCCCGATCAGCTTGGTATTGAACACTGACCCGAAGCTTGCGAACAACATGCCCGGCAACAACCAGATCAGGGGTGTGTAAGCATCCGGATACTGAGAAAAAAAAATGCTTAAAAGCAGATGTCCCAAGAAGACGAACCCAACCGTTGTGAGCAAGGAAAAGAGAAACATTCCCTGCGCTACTCTCAGGAGTAGCCTGGCACTGTCCTGGCCCCGTACCACCCAGGAAAGGAGGACAACTGAGGCGATGTTTGGCACCCGTTGCATCATTTCTGTAAAGAGGGTGGCGACTGCGTACACACCTACCGCTTCTTTGCCCATGAAGTAGTTAATCAAGAAGACGTCGCTCTTGAAAAGCAGAAATATGGACACCAGAGCGACCTCCCCGCGCATACCGATCAGAAACATCTGTCTGGGGATGCGGCGGCTACCCCACATAAATCGGCTGGGCGCGCGCAACAAAGGGATAAAAGTCGCCAGCGCCGTGGCTCCTGCTGCGCCTAACCAGATTCCCATTGTCCGCTCCAGATTGAGGTGTTCCAACCACCAAAGGAACAGGTTGCCTCCCAGGTAAGCGCAGATGAAAATCACGGGAAGTAGAGCGTAAAGCTTGAGCCGACCTTCACCCAATAAAATGGCCAGACCGGATTTTTGGAGTACTGTAAACGCAATTAAACCAACCCCTAAAATCCACTGGGTAAATGTAAGCCCGGGTAGCAGAATTCTGGCGATCTTTAGAGTGAAAGGGATACTCAACAGTAAAAGAATACCCAGAATCAAGCCGTATAACAGAGAGAAGTTGACCGCTATGTCGCGGGCTCGCTCTCGGCCTACTATGTAGGTATTACCTTTATTAAGCCATTCTCCCAGGAGTAGTCCTCCCAGCAAGACGATAGCGGTCCATACCTTCAAGGTACCATAGTGTTCCCGCCCGAGCTGGTTAGCCAGTAAAACTGAATTAACAAATCCCAGGGAGAAAACCAGGAACATGCATGCGGTGTTGAGCGAGAAGCTGCGAAAGAAATTCATCCCGAGGTTATTTTCACATTTTATCTAATTCCGAATTCAGTGCGCAGAAGCCGGTCGTCGGTCCCGACAAATCACCTTCTCAAGATCACTTGGATCACTTGGCAACTCCTGCTCAGCGGAAAGGTAAAGAGCGCATAGCAGGTTTTTCATCAGTCAGTCGAATTCTGCGGAGCCGTATTTCTTTCCCAGGACCTCGATCCTTAGATATTGTAGTGCAGACCGCATTCCTTGGGGTCGGCTCCGCCGCCTTCGTTGAACCAGCGCCACCTGCCGGCCCGCTTGTCTTCACCGGGGCGAATGGGGGTGGAGCAGATGGTGCAGCCGAAGCTGGGATAACCCTGGGCGTAGAGGGGATGTACGGGGATGTCGTGGGTCTCTGTGTACTCCAGGAGCTGCTCTTCGGTCCAGTCTGCCAGGGGATTCAACTTGAGGAGCTTGCGGCGGGTGCCGTACTCGGGTTCCAGATCCGCCACCAGCGCGTGTTCCTGGCGGAAGGAGGACTGGTCCTGCCGCAGTCCCGCAATCCAGCAGTCCACGGTTTTGAGGAGTTCGTCGTTGGGCCTGGCCTTGCGCACCTGGCAACAGTACTCCTGTTTTGCGCGGGAGTCGAAAAAGAGGTACTCGCCGAAGCGTTCGATCATGGATTCTACGTGCTCGGGTTGCGGCTGATAGACTTCAATAGCGCACTGGTAGCGCTCTTTTACGTGCTCGATGAACTCATAGGTCTCGGGGTGCAGGCGCAGGGTGTCCACCGTGGCGAAGCGCAGATCGAGACCCAGCGTGGCAGCCATGTGAATCATGGCCACTCCGGTGTACTGGAAGCTGGTGTTGATCACGGCCCTTCCAGGGAAGGTCTCAGCGGCCCAGCCCAGCATCTCCTCGGGGGGAAGAGAGGCGAAGTCTAGTTCCCTGAGAAAGCTCTCCAGTTGCCGGTTGTGCTCTTCGATTTCCTGCTCGGAACGGGCTATGGGTTGTATGCTGTGCAAGGTTTGCGGCTCGACCATTCTTCAACACGAGGAAGCGGGAAAACCAAATGGACGTGTTAAATATAAAATCATGGGCGATTTTGGAAACCCCGCAGGACTTTTTCCCTTGACATTGTTCAAAAGGAGGGGTTACTTTGCCAGCTGTAACAGCAGGGTGTATGGTTTAAATGAAGAGTGAACTTGATTCAAGCTATTTTTAATAATTGAGGGTGAGATGAGGTCTTACACTGGACAGCGCCGTTCCAGGTCGTCCCAGAGGGGAGGCCCCGGACTCTATTTTATACCAAACGACCCCAGAAGGTGGGTTCGCGCTGTCGCCGGCATGGTCTCCATGTGGAAAAATTCCTCAGCTTGAGGTACGCTACAGAGATACCTTATAGACCGTAGGGAATTTTCCCTGCGGTTTTTTCGTGTGCAGAAGTAGTTACCCTTCAAGCGCAACGCGCTTCTTAAAGAAACATGAAAACTCCGACGACACTCCTGGAGCCCGCGGAGGGCGAGATCGGCGCCAAGATCCAGGGCGCGGTGCCGGCGGATGAGGAGATCCTCATTCGCGTGTACAGCGATCTGGAGATGGACGGCCGCTTTGGGAAGCAGTGGATCGTGGTCACGGAAAAGCGGGCTCTGATCGTACCGGTGCACGGGGTCGACGGGGTGGTGGAAGCGCCGATTGCAGGGATGAAGGCGGTGCGGACCGAAAGGCTGGTAGGGGCGGGCCGCCTGGAGATCGAACGCCGCGAAGCGCCTACCATTCTGGTGCCCTATTCCAACTCCCTGGGGCCCAAGTTTTCCGAAGTAGCACGCGGCCTGGAGCAGCTGCGCAAGGGAGAGCCCTTTCTGATCAACCCGGAGCTCGACCGGGTCCGTTGCGACAAGTGCGGGCGGCTATTGCCCGAAAAAAACGGGCTCTGTCCGGCCTGTGTCCACAAGCTGGCCATCATCAAGCGGATCGCCGGTTATATGAAACCCCATAAGGGCCAGGCCGCCGTCCTGGCTCTGGCCACGATTGCCACCGCTGCTGCGGAACTGGCGCCGCCCCTCATTACCAAGCGCATCGTCGACGATGTCCTGGTCCCCAAGGAGGGAGACGCGGCTTCCTTGTCCCAACGGCTCGAGTTGCTGGGCCTGCTGGTCCTGGGGTTGATCGGCATACGGATCATGAGTTGGGGCGCCGAATGGGTCCACGGGTGGGTCATAAGCTGGCTGGGGCCACAGGTGACCGCAGATATCCGCGGCCAGCTCTACCGCCGTCTGGAGATGCTCTCGCTGCAGTTCTACGACAAACGCAAGGTGGGCGCTCTGATGTCCCGGGCCACGCGCGATGCGGGCATGCTGCAAGAATTCCTGGTGGATGGTCTGCCCTACCTGGTCATCAATATCCTGATGATTCTGGGCATCCTGGGGTTTTTGTTCTGGATGAGTTGGAATCTCGGGCTCTACATCGTGGTGCCCATACCGCTGATCATCGTGTGGGGGGTGGTTTTCTGGAAGCGCATGCGGCGCCTGTTCAACAAGTGGGGGCAGGTCTGGTCGGATCTGACCGACCGCACCAACGAGGTCCTGTCCGGCATCCGCGTGGTCAAGGCCTTTGCCCAGGAACAGCGGGAGATGAAAGCATTCGGCAAGGTCAATAGCAGGACCACGGATATAGGCGTGAAGACCGGATTCAGCCGGGGGCTCTTCTTTGCCACGGTGAGTTTCCTGACCGGCCTGGGGGTGATGATCGTGTGGTTTTTTGGTGGGCGCGAGGTGCTTTTGGACCGGTTGAGTCTGGGTACGCTGCTGGCTTTTTATTCCTATATGTGGATGGTCTACGGACCCCTGGAGTGGTTCGGGCAGGTCAGTTCCTGGATGAGCCGGGCCTTTGCCGGGGCCGAGCGCATCTTCGAGGTCATCGACACCGAGCCCGAGGCCTACGAGGACCCGCAGGCCGTGCCCGTGCCTCGGATGCAAGGGCAGGTGCGCTTTCGCCGCGTCACCTTCGGCTACGACAAAAGCAAGCCCGTGCTCCACAACATGGATCTCGAAGTAAAACCCGGTGAGATGATCGGCCTGGTGGGCAAGTCCGGGGTGGGCAAGACCACCACCGTAAACCTGGTGTGTCGTTTCTACGACGTGGACCACGGTGCCATCGAGATTGACGGGGTGGATTTGCGCAAAATCCGCCTGGAGGACCTGCGCAGCCAGATCGGCGTCGTCCTGCAGGAACCCTTCCTGTTCAGCGGCACCATTGCCGAGAATATTGGTTATGCCAAACCCGGGGCCTCCTTTGCCCAGATCATGGCCGCGGCCCGGGTGGCCAAGGCCCACAATTTCATCGTGGCCAAGCCCGACGGCTACGACACCCCGGTGGGCGAGCGCGGCAACAATTTGTCGGGCGGAGAGCGCCAGCGGGTGGCCATTGCCCGGGCGATTTTGCACGACCCGAGAGTCCTCATCCTGGACGAGGCGACCTCGTCGGTGGATGTGGAGACCGAAAAGCAGATCCAGGAGGCCATTGGCCAACTGGTTCAGGGGCGCACCACCTTTGCGATTGCCCATCGCCTGTCGACCCTGCGCAATGCGGATCGGCTGGTGGTGCTGGACGAGGGGCGCATAGTGGAAGTCGGCACCCACGCCGAACTGATGGCGCGCCAGGGCGCGTTCTACAGGCTGGTACAGCAGCAACGCCAGAGCGCCGAGATCATTGCGCTCAGAGAATAGCGGAGCAGATGAAACCGTTTTTAGAAAATTTGCCGGCGGCAGTGGACCGCAAGCTGAGCACCGTCAAAACGGCAGAGGAAGAGGTGCTGATCCAGGTGGCCACCGACATGGCCGGCCAGGAGTGTTTTGACGAGCGCTGGCTGGTGGTGACCCCCAAGCAGCTGGTATTCCTCCATGCCAACGGCGCGGACGGCGTGGTGCAGCTGCCCATGGCTGCGGTCGAGCGCGCCCGGATCGAGGCTCTGGTCGGCGGCGGGCGCCTGGAGGTAGAGCGCAAGCAGGGGGATCCTGCCTTGCTTTATTACTCCAATTCCCTGGCGCCCAAGTTCGCCGAGGTCGCCGAGGGCATCAACCAGCTCTCCCAGGGTAAGGAGTTGATCCTGTCCACCGAGGTGGAGCGCAGCCGCTGCGAGCGCTGCAACCGCGTATTGCCGGAGAAAGACGGTATCTGTCCGGCCTGTGTCGAGAACTGGGAAACCTTGCGCCGGCTGCTCGGGTACATGGCGCCTTACCGCCTCAAGGCCCTGCTGTTGCTCGGGCTGATAATCGGATCGACCGGTCTGCAGCTGGTGCCGCCGCTCATTACCCAGTACATCATCGACGATGTGCTCACCCAGGCCGCCGGCTTCGACCTGCTGATCTGGCCGGTGCTGGGCCTGCTGGGCCTCAATATCGCGACCTGGCTGGCCGCTGTGGGACGCCGGTGGCTGGGCGCCTGGGTGGGCCTGAGGGCCATAGAGGACATGCGGGTCGAACTCTACAGGGCCTTGCAGTACCTGCCGCTGCGCTTCTACGACAAACGCAAGATAGGTTCCCTGGTATCCAGAATGAACAACGACTCGGACCTGGTGGAGGAGTACCTGATTTTTGATATTCCCTATGTTCTCTCCAACACCTTGATGGCCGTGGGCATTCTCGGGCTGCTGCTCTGCATGAACTGGGAACTGGCCCTCTACGTGTTGCTGCCGGTGGCGCCGATCGTGGTGGGCGGCAGCCTGATCTGGAACCGGCTGGAGGGCTACTGGCGCCGCTGGTCGGCCAAGTGGTCGCGGCTTTCCTCCCACCTCAACGAATCCATCACCGGGATCCGGGTGGTCAAGGCCTTTGCCCAGGAGGAGCGCGAAAACCAGCGCTTCGGGCAGCACAACCGCGATCTGTGCCAGATCAGCGTCAGCGCCGAGCGCAGCTGGCTGGTCTTTTTCATGGTGACCAATTTTCTGATGGGGCTGGGTGGTTTCTTGGTGTGGTACTTCGGGGGGCGCCAGATCCTCAACGGGGCCCTGACGCTGGGAGCGTTGATGGCCTTCATCCACTACCTGTGGATGCTCTACGAACCGCTCCGGTGGTTGGGGGAGTTCTACGGCTTCATGGTGCGGGCCTATGCCGGGGCCGAGCGCATCTTCGAGGTCATCGACTCCCGCTCCGAGCCCTTTGAGGACTCGGCGGCCCTGCCCATGCCCCGACTTGAGGGCCGGGTGCGCTGCAAGGATATGGACTTTGGTTACGATCCGGGCAAACCCATTCTCAAGGAGATCGAACTGGATGTAAGGCCCGGGGAAATGATCGGCCTGGTGGGCAAGTCCGGGGTGGGCAAGACCACCTTGATCAACCTGATCTGCCGTTTCTACGATCCCACCCGCGGCAGTCTGGAGATCGACGGAGTCGACATCCGCGGGATCCGGCTTCAGGATCTGCGCCGCCAGATCGGTCTGGTGGCCCAGCAGTCCTTCTTGTTCAGCGGCACCATTGCCGAGAATATCAGCTACGGCAAACCCGACGCCACCTTCGCCGAGATCGTGCGCGCGGCCCGGGCCGCCAATGCCCACGAATTCATCATCACCCAGCTGGACGGCTATGACACCCGGGTGGGGGAAGAAGGCAACAAATTGTCCGGGGGCGAAAAACAGCGGATCGCCATTGCCCGCGCCATTCTGCACGATCCGAGGATCCTGATCCTGGACGAGGCCACCTCGTCGCTGGACACGCCCACCGAGAAGAAGATTCAGGAGGCCATCGCCCGGCTGGTGCAGGGGCGGACCACCTTTGCGATTGCCCACCGGCTCTCCACCCTGCGGAGTGCGGATCGGCTGGCGGTGCTGGACGAGGGCAGGATCGCCGAGGTCGGTACCCACGAGGAGTTGATGGCGCGCCAGGGTTTTTTCTATAATCTGGTGAAGACGCAACAGGAGACTTCGGCGATCATGGCGGTGGGGGATGGAAAATAAAACGCCGCCGGCAAATAATCTGATGGAGGACTACCGTGGTAGCTGAAAGTGTGGAAACTCCAGAGCCGGGCCAGAACGGTCGGCCGCGGGAAGAGAAGGCGATTACCCCCATTACCGTGCCCCACCCGGAACAGGTAGATGCCAGGGATATTCGTCTGTTCCGGGAGCCGGCCTGGACCCTGCGCCTGACCATCGAGGGAGACCGCTCCTATATCAAGATCAAGGTGGTGCGCGCTGCGCCTTTGTCCCAGCCGGACAACTATATCTCCTTTTTAGACGGCAAGGACGAGGAGATCTGTATGGTGGATGACCTGGGGGAATTGGGCGAGGAGACCCGCGCCATCATCGTGGAAGAACTGGATCGCCGCTACCTGACCTCCACCATCCAGGAGGTCCGCTCGGTGCGCAACGAGTTCGGCACCTCCTACTGGGACGTGCTGACCGACCGGGGCGAACGGGAGTTCGTGGTGCAGAATGTGGCCGAGAACGCCCAGTGGCTGGGGGACCACCGGCTGTTGCTGGTGGATGTGGACGGCAACCGTTTCGAGATCCCGAACCTGGGGGCCCTGGACAAGAAAAGTCTGGGGTTCGTCGAGCAGGTTTTGTGAGGTCCATCGAGAGAGGAAACATCAGAAGACAGGGGCGGCCATAACCTGGAGCAGGTGGGAACGCGGCGCAGAAACCTGGACGGAAGGATTGGGGTCGAGTGCTTCCAGTTTGATATGCAAATTTGGAATTGGATTCCAAATTTGCTTGCACTGCCTGCTCGTGCATCGGGGCGCCGTGCCGCGCCTGCACTTCTGGCGCACGGCTGGCGGCCACGAGGTGGACTTCATCCTCGATGACGGCCAGCAGCTCATCCCCATCGAAGCCAAGCTCACGGCCACGCCCAGGCCCGGAGGAGCACGCCCAAGCGCTCGAGCGCTTCCAGGCCCTTTTTGGCGCACGTGCGGCGCGCGGTCTTCTGGTGTGCCTCTGCCGCGAGCGCTTTCCCCTGACGTCGTCCGCAGACGCCGTGCCCCTCGACACCTTGTAAGTGGCCACTGCCCTCACTCGAGGGCCTCCCGGAGAAAGTCGTAGGCCCGGGCGCCGCTGATCTGGTGCCGGCCCGAAAAAATGTCGGCTTCCACCCGGTGGCGGGCCTCGAAAACGCCGTATACCCGGCGCGCTTTGGCCAGGCTGGAGCGCACCGAGCCAATGGGGAAGATCGGGTCGTGGGTGCCGGCCTCCACCAGCAGGGGCCGCGGGGCGATGAGGCCGACCAGATCGTAGATTTCGCCGAATTCGGCCAGGCCCGGCACAAAGTTGCAGGGGCAGTGCGACATGGCCAGAATGCTGTGCTGGAAGGTCGAGTAATAGCCGCTGACTACGCAGGCGCGGATGCGCTCGTCAATGCAGGTGGAGAAGAAGGTGTGCATGCCGCCCCCCGAAATACCCATGGCGCCCAGGCGACTGGTGTCGAACTCGGGGCGGGTCTCCAAATAGTCGACCAGGCGCAGGCCGTCGCGCACGCGGATGCCCACCACCGAGGTGCCCAGGTGGAAGGCGAGCATGGCCGTATGGGTACAGGTCGAAGGCGCCCCCTGGCCGCGCTCCAGATAGGAGAAATCGGTCTGGCGCTCGCCAAAGCCCGAGATCTCGGGGGCGGCAACGGCAAAGCCGGCGCGGCACAGGGCCACGCCGAAATCCTTGTGGTAGCCGTCGGACTCGTCGCGCTCGCCGCCGTCCTCCCACAAACCGACGATGTCTTTGACGCCGTACCCGTGGCCATGGTAGGCCACAACCGTGGGCAGGGGTCCGCCGGCGCCTTTGGGCAGCAGGATGTACACCGGCATCTGCGCGTGGGAGCCGGTGCGCAGGATTATTTTCTGCCGCGTATAATCGCCTTTGTCGACTTCTTCTACTTTGCGAGGTGCCCAGTCCGTCTCGTGGCCGGCCGCCAGGCCCAGGTGCTTGGCCAAGGCCCGGCGCGTCGTCTTTTGCCAGCGCCGCGCCTTGGCCGGACTTTCGGCTTTAAAGGCGCGGGGTGCTGCCGCCGGGTCGTACTGTTTCCACAGCGCCGTCGCCGGTTGCAGCGATTTCAGGGTGCGACTGTCGAGTATTTTGGAAGCCATGCTCACTCCTTGAGATCGGCCAGAAGGCCGCCTTAACCAGCTTGACTTTGTCAGATCTCTAAGAAGAAAACCGGGCCAATTCGCCCGCAAAAGCCTCCAGACCTTCGATTAGAATGGCGCGGCGATGCAGCATCTCCAGATCCTTCTGGCCCCTGAGTTGGCGCACTTGCGTCGCCAGTTCGGCCGGCACCTGCCCGAACCTAACTTCCAACACCTCCAGCACATCTTCGCGCAGGCGTTCTTCCCGTCCTTCTTCCCGTCCTTCTTCCCGTCCTTCTTCCAGGATCTCGCGATATACCGGTGATTCCAGCATGATCTCTTTCCTCCGCAAAATGCGTTGCACCAGTTCCAGCGGATAGCGAATACCGCTCAACACCCGCAAGGCCACATAGGCATCGGCGCGCTCTTCCCGTCCTTCAATCTCGTCCAGGACCCGCTGCTGACGCTCGCCCAGAATCGTCTCGACTTGCCGGTCTTCCCACTGCATCAGCGGCAGCAAGGGGTACAAACCTACCCACTTGTGCGCCATCACCTCCTGCGCCTTGATCTGCCAGATCGGGATCACCTCGAAGCGGAACCGGGCGATCTCCTGGTCCCAAGCCGCCATCACCCACTCCTGCTGTAGAGACCCTCCCGGCCGCAGTACCACGACCACGGGATAGACCGGCAAATCGTAGCGTTCGTACAGCCGCCAGCTGTAGCCAACCATGCGCGCCGGCATCTGCGCTTCCCAGGCCGTCTGGAATTCCAACAGCAGCAAAGCCTCCGGGGCGTCGGGCCGCTTGGTTATGCGGACCCTGGCGGCAAAATCCACCTCGCGCAAGAGGGTTGGTAACTCCTTGTCGGCCTCCTCCACCTCCAGGTGCTCTACAGTGACGTGTTCCACCCGCAGGGCAAAGCGCACGTAATCCTCGGCGAATCTCGAGGTCAGGCGCTTCATGGTCAGGTCGTACTGACCCATTTTCGGTTATCTCATCAATTTGAAGTGGAGCAGTAAATATGAATATACAGTGGCCTTTTTACAGGGGCAAGACCTTCCTCCTCGTCCTGGACCGGGCCCCATGGTAGGGTTGGCTCCGTAAGCTGGAATGAGCTCCTTTCACACAAGTGATAAGCGGCTGATCTCCCAATGCACCCGGTTGGTCACCAGGATCTTCACCGGCGTCTTGCCATTCTTGCGATCCCACAGGGTCGCCAACCGAACCGGGTGATCGACATCAGGGAGGCGCACGGTTTTGGTGAAGTACCATTGTTTGCGATCGCCGATGCCGACCCGTTTGCGGTGGTCGGGTGCGATGTCCGCGGCCAGTTCCACCTCCTTCATCTCGCCGCCTTGGAACCAGGCCTTGCGGTTGCGCTTCAGGTCGCCCACGTAGCCGCGCTTATGATCCTGGATGTGATTGAGACTCTCGGCACTGGTGAAGTAGCAGTCAAAGGCGAAATCCCCGGGGATCTCTCGCGCCACGGCCCCGTTCACCAACTCCTTGAACAGCTTCGTATGGCGCTTGAAAGGCTTCGCTGCCTCGCCCTTTTCGCGCTTGCGAAAGCGGCGGAACTCTAACGGATAATGTTTCCCCGACGTACATACGTAGTTGGCGATCAGATAGTCGTGCGCAATCAGGTAGCGCTGCTCGGCATGGTCCCAGAACCAACCGACGTCCTCGATCCTCTCACCTGCTATGGTCAACCAAGGGGTTGTCGATGGCGATGACCCCCTGCGCCGAATACCTTACCCCAGTTGACGTCGAGGACAATCGCACCGTCTGCGTTCTTGGGCAAAATCTCAGTACGGATCTCTTTCCCGTTCTGTCCCCAATAGGACGTGAAGTGAAACTGAACGGTCGACGCTACACGGTGGTGGGGGTGATGGAGGAGAGGAGAATGTTCGGCCAGGATTGGGGCAATCAGGTCATCGTGCCGGTGACGACCGCACAGAAACGGATGCTCGGCAGCAAGCGGATCGGCGAGCTGATTGTGCACACGACTGAGCCGACCGATGTGCCGCTGGTCATTCCAGCGATCGAAAAGGAGCTGAGAAGGTACCATGGAACGAACGCGACCTACCGCATCGACAGTGGTAAGGGCATCCTGGAACAGGTCGAGCAGACGATTCTGATCATGAAGCTCGTGGCCGGCGGCATAGCCGGAATTTCCTTGCTGGTCGGCGGAGTCGGAATCATGAATATCATGATCGTCTCGGTGACCGAACGCACCCGTGAGATCGGCATTCGCAAGGCCCTAGGCGCCAAGCCGACTACCTTCAATCCTGCTGGCCGATGAGCCCACGGGCAATCTGGACAGCTGCATCGGGGAGGAGATCATGTCCCTCTTTGACGCTCTCCACGACGAAGGGAATACCATGATTCTGGTGACCTACGAAGTGAATATCGCCTACCTCCCGGAAATCCACCAGGAAGACTTAATCAGAGATTCCTTAAGCAGCTCCGCAAACGCGAGGATGGTTGCCCGCCGACCGTCCCCCGCCCTGATCTGTCCAAAGTGCCTGCTTGCGTTCGACGAGCGTATGCTCCGTAGGTAAGGAATGGACTCTGAGATAACATGCCTTTGATCATGGATCAAATTTGGGACTTGCTGTCAAAGTGTCCGCTGACGTACATCGGGTGTACACCAGCGGACACTTTGGGGATGAGGTTCAAGGGTGATTTTTTCTATAAGTCGTTTAAAAACAGGTATAGACATACTATGGCATAGTTATTGCTTTATCTCACTCAGGAACGAACTCCGATGTTTCCTAGGGGTTGGTCATTATTCTCAGGGTCTACCCGGAGGTGAGAGTAAGGTGTCGCGTGTCGGCGAACAAGGGAAGGGTTATTTACACTAAAAGGAGGTATGAAAGGCTGTGCACCTGGCTGGGTGCGGGGCGACCTGATGTACCTACTAGGAGGGGTAAATAGTTGACATTGTTCTTTCGTACTATAGAGGGACTATGATGTCAACATATAAAGCGCTCTCTCTAAGCTCGACTTTATCCATTTATGTAGCGTACGAGACGGTGTGTATCAAGCGGTTGAGTAGGCTTCGAGGGATTTTTATCAGGTCGTGTTGGTTGGGCAGGTTGGAAAAAGCCTGCCAGAGCCGTTGTCGGACCCAGGCCACGGCATCGGAAAAGGTGGGTTTTCGTTTGCCATACCAGGCCGTGGCATGGCAGGGGGAGGCGCTTTTGGGGGCCAGCCGATTGGCGATGAGGGCGACCAGACTAAACAAGGCCAAGATGACCGGCGTGGTCCGGGCAATGGCCCGCTCATTCCATTGGCGTTGGGTTTCCATGCCCAGATGGGCGCGGGCTTCCTCAAAGGTAGTTTCTACCGACCAGCGTTGGAGAAAATAGGTCAGCATTTGCCGAGGGGACAGACGCACATCGGTCGAGAGCAAGGCTTGGGGCGCGAAGCGGCCGGCCGGGTCTCGGATCAGCAGCCAGCGGAGGGGCACGGCGGGCAAGCCAGTGTGATACCACAGCGCCGTTTGGCTGTAGGTTTCCACTGTATAGGGGCCGGCGGCATACCACCGGTCCAGGGTGAGGGGGTGCCAAGGGGTAGTCGGATCGTCCAGGTGCTGCTGGAGGGTGGGCTGCCGGGCGCCTTTGCCGCGGGGGCGTCCCCGCGTGTGCGGCGTGCGGGTTGGTGGTGGGTCATACAGGGCCGCATCCAACCGCAAGCGGGTAATCAGCCCCACGTGGGGCCGAACCGCGTCGAGAAAGGCCAAGGCGGAGAAGGTGCTATCGGCGACCACGACCAGCCGGCGGGTGGGCAGCCAGCGCGCTACCAGCTTGAGCATAGTCTGCCCCCGTTGCAACAGGGTGAGGGGGGTGCGCTGGCGCTGAGTATAGTAGCGGGCCGACGGACACAGCACACTCATAAAGGGTAAGGCCCAACTTCGATCCGCCCAAGGGATAGGCGCTACCAGCATCAACGACAGCCAGCGCAAGCCGCTAGCCTTGACCAGGTGGGGCCCACTCGAGCGGACGGGATCCCGGTAGATGCCTCGGGCCCCAATCTGGGCGCCCCGGCGCCGCTCGATGGTCTCATCCAGGCCCAGGACCAGGGGCCCGTGGGGGGCAAAGGCGGCCACCAACGCCTGGAGGAGTAGCTTACTGCCGGCCAGGGGCGACCACACACAGCGGTTGAGGATCCGGTGGTAGGTTTGAAAGGTAGGCTGTTGGCTCAAGCCCAACACCTCCAACACGGCGCTGACCGTGCGTTTACCCGGGGCTAACAGCGCCCCGACCAACAGCGTCTGAGCCTGCGGCCAAACGCGGCTCGAAAAAAGGGGGGCAAAGGGCGACAAAATCGTTATTATATCTTTCGGCAGGGGGCTCATCGGTTTCTCCTGGGCTGTCGATGCTTGGATACCATCAACAGTACGGAGGATACCGGCCTCCTGCCATGCGCGTTTGGATAAAATCGAGCTTAGAGGCTGTCTGAAAACTATATTTTTCATTTGATCCGTTTGAGTAGCAAGTGGATCATGGCAATCTGAATCAAGGCCTCGCTATGGCGGGTCAACACCTCATAATCTCGGGCATGACGGCGAAAATTCATCAACCACGCCAAGGTGCGCTCGACGACCCAACGGCGTTTGAGTATGGTAAACCCGGAGCCTTGTTGAGCGACGACTTCCAAGTCTATCTTGTGCGTCTTTTTTACGTTGGCCACCCACGTTCGGATCGGATCGCCTCGATAGCCGCCATCGACCCACAGTTTGCGTAACCGGGGTACGCCGAGGGCACTATAGCGGGTCAACACCGGCTTCAAGCCGTCCCGATCCTCTACATCGGCGGCGGTGACCACCACCTGTCTAAGCAAGCCCAAGGTGTCGACCCACAGATGACGCTTGCGTCCTTGGATCTTTTTGCCAGCGTCATAACCAGTTGTTTTACCATGGGTTGCCGTCTTGATCGTCTGCCTATCGACACCGCCAGCCGACGGCGTCGGAGCCCGTCCGTTCAGGCGGCGTTCCCGCTGGGTGAGTCGATCCAATACCTGCGGCCAGCCCCCTTGGAGACTCCAGCGACGAAAGTAATCATACACTGTTTTCCACGGCCCCAAACAAGAAGGCAACAGCGCCCAAGGACAACCGGTCTTGGTCCGATATAAAAGGCCGTTGACGATCTGGCGTCGATCCCGCGGTGGCCGACCCGGACCGTTGGGTTGCCAAGTCGAAGCCGGCAGCAAGGTTCGATCCGCCGCCATTGCGCATCGGTTACATCGGTGGCATATTGGCCACTAGGCGTACTCATCATAAGAGCCTTTCTGTGCAGATTTTGTGGTGAAACCTGAATATGGCCCGATGAATACGCCGATTCAAATACGGGCTACATCAAGGGTTTTCAGACAGCCTCTTAGTAAAAATAAAATCCTAAACCAAAGGAGGAAGAGATGAACAACCTAATTAATCGTCAGCAGGATGCCAAGACGAAAGGCTTTTGGGGTTCTAAACGCCATACGTGCACCACGTCGCTCTTTGACCCGGATGGCCCGGCAGCATGCGGATGGATGTACGTCGTTCTAAACGCCGTTCTAAACTCCATAGCACCACGTCGCAAGGAGGAGAAGAATTTCTAATTCCCTCCGTTAAATACCCGCATAGCTGTGCTTCTACCACACAGTTATGCGGGTAAAATAGAAAGTACACTGCTGTAAGAGGAGGACTCAAAATGGTCGCCTCAAGAGATTAACCTTGCCTGTAATATTCACATTAAGTATTCAGTGTGGTCTGCGGCTTGGCCCTCGTGTACTTCTGGCAGCCTATGGGAGAAAAGGACTGGTTGATCTTGAATAAGACGGGCTTGACTTCCAACGATAACCACCATGAGAGCAAACGTCAACCAAGCAGGTGGAATATGAAAAATTATGTTTCCCGTGTTTTTCTTTTCGCGGCGGCGACGGCCAGTGTGCTGGTGGGGCCGCTTAGTGGATTCGGGGATTCTAGGGTAATATCAATCGACATAGACCCTGCAGTTGAGCATGTCCTTCATGTCGATGTTAGTTACACCGACATCCTCATAACGCGATCACCTGTCGAGGAGATGCGAGCTGAGGCCGAAATAGTCATAACTCACGATGAACAGGATGCCTTTCGAGCCGAGATGGCGAGCCGAAGAATCAAACAGATTCTCGAAGAGAGCCGTCTCGAACTACAAGCACGACGTGACGGGATGCATTTGGGCTTGTACGTTCCGCCTCAGTACGAGGGACCAGATCGCCAGTACGAGGGAGATCCTATGATTCCGATTTCGAAATCTGAGACTCTTCGTGTTGCCATCTCCCGGGACTACGTTCTCAAAGTCCGCAACGAATCCGGGGACGTCAGCATCACGGGAATCGAGGGTGGGTTGAACGTTCTCAACTCGGACGGTAAAGTGACCATTGAGCAGTGTGGTGGTGAGATCAGCATTGAAAATAGACATGGCGATATTCGGATTGTCGAGACCGCGCATGGTGCCGATGATAGCGTCACCATCGAGCACGAGTTCGGAACGATCTCGTTTCAGCAAATCGCCGGTTCTTTAAACATACAATCAAGATACTCTGTCGTTGAAGGGGAGGGAGTTGATGGCAATTGCACCATTGTCGGCAGCCATGAGCCCATTTCGGTTACGACGGTGGCTGGCCTTCTCACAATCCGCAACGAATTCGGTGACGTCAGCATCGCGGGAGTCGAGGGTGGGTTGAACGTTCTCAACTCGGACGGTAAAGTGACCGTTAAGCGGTGTGGTGGGGAGATCAACATTGAAAACAATGGCGATATTCGGATTGTCGAGACCGTGATAATGCCGAACGCATGGTAAGCACCAGCGGAAGCTGATGGTCGTGTGCCTGAGACGAGGAGGCCATACTGTTAGTACGGCGAAAAATGCAACGAAGGCGCTTGCCCTCTTGGAGAAAGAGGATTTCAATATCATCTTGCTCGATCTGAAGATGCCGGGTATGAGTGGCCTTGAGTTTCTTGAAGTCTTCAAAAAACACACGCGCAAGGAGGAAGTTGTGGTGTTGACGGCCTACGCCGATGTCGACAGTGCGGTCCAGGCCGTAAGATTGGGTGCTTATGCCTATCTATCCAAGCCGTTTGATGCCGATGCCGTTCTGGTGCAAGTAGACAACATCCTGGAACTACAAGAATTGCGCCTGGAGAATATCAGCCTGCGAAGACAGCGGAGAAGAACAACAGGTCAGTTGGTAGGTCAAAACGAAAAAATGAGGGAAATATATCAATTGATAGAAGATATAGCGCCGACGCCGGTGACGGTGTTGATCCCGGCACCTTATTCTTGGATGAAAGATGACTATAGAGATGCCAGCTTTAAGAAAGCGCAAGAGCGATATACCGTTGCTATGTATACATCTCATTGAACAACACAATGTGACGTTGGACAAGCAGATCCAGGGTATAAGCGTTGCGGCTCTGCAGTGTCTGGAGAGTTACAGCTGGCCCGGCAATATACGCGAAATGGAAAACGAGCTCATGCGGGCTATTGGATAGCCCCAGAGTTATATTGGATACACGATACTATATTTAGGGTCAAAAGGAGTGTGTTCCTCATGAGCAAACAACATCGTTCTCGTCAAGAAAACGGCCGTTTTTTGCCCCAGCGCAAAAGCGAAGCGGTGCTTCGCCTATTGCGGGGTGAAGAACTGGACTGATTGGCCCGTGGGTACTCCAGGCCCATGCCCTCAAAGAGGAACCGGAACTGGATCAACATCCAGGGCCGGTGCAGGTATCGCCCACCCTTCCGCTGCCTGCCCCGAAAAATACCGTGGACCTTAGCTGGATCCAAAAGGCGGCGCTCTATCCATTCAACAAGGAAATGCACGCCTTTGTGCGTACCCGGGATTTGCTCGCTTTCGAGCTTGTCGGCATGGCCGATCCGGTAGGCAAGGGGTTGGTGGGGAAGGACGCCGGCGAGGCGCTCGGTCTCTCCTCCATCGGGGTGCGCCTCCAGGGCGATCTGCACGAATTGGCCGAGAAGAAGGGCTTACATCTTGTTTATCCGTCCATCTCCCCTGAAGAGGTGGAGTGTGCCTTGCAGTCCGACGAGACGTATAGTCCCGTGGATGTACCGGTGCTGGGGTTGTTCGGCACCAGCGCCCAGCAGGGCAAGTTCACCCTGCAACTGGCGCTGCGTCGCCGCCTGCTCCAGATGGGCTACCAGGTCGGCCAGATCGGCATCGAGCACCAGGCGGAGCTGTTCGGCATGGCCTTTGACTTTCTCATCGGTAGATCTACCGCTCCAGCACTACGCGCCGTTTTTGGACTTCAAAATGCGCTAGCTTTGTCATCAGAAGCGACCTGATATCGTACTTATCGGCGTCCAGTCCGTTTCGTGGCCGGCCGCCAGACCCAGGTGCTTGGCCAAGGCCCGGCGCGTCGTCTTTTGCCAGCGCTACGCCTGGGCCGGACTTTCGGCTTTAAAGGCGCGGGGCGCTGCCGCCGGGTCGTACTGTCTCCACAGCGCCGTCGCCGGTTGCAGCGATTTCAGGGTGCGACTGTCGAGTATCTTGGAAGCCATGCTCACTCCTTGAGATCGGTCAGAAGGCCGGCGGTCTTTTTTTCAAATTGATGAGCAGAGTGCCTGCTCGCGTTCGACGAGCGTATGCTTCGTAGGTAAGGAATGGACTCTAAGATAACATGGCTTTGAGCATGGATCAAATTTGGGGCTTGTTGTCAAGGTGTCCGCTGGCGTACACCGGGTGTATCACCAGCGGACACCTTGGGGATAAGGTTCAAGGGTGATTTTTTCTATAAGTCGTTTAAAAACAGGCATAATCATACTATGGCATAGTTGTTGCTTGTCTCACTCAGGAACGAACTTCGATATTTCCTGGGGGCTGGTCATTATTCTCAGGGTCTAGCTACGATCAACCAAGCAGGTGGAATATGAAAAAGCATGTTTCCCGTGTTTTTCTTTTCGCGGCGGCGACGGCCAGTGTGCTGGTGGGGCCGCTTAGTGGATTCGGGGATTCTAGGGTAATATCAATCGACATAGACCCTGCAGCCGAACATGTCCTTCATGTCGATGCTGGCTATACCGACATCCTCATAACGCGATCACCTGTCGAGGAGATGCGAGCCGAGGCCGAAATAGTCATAACTCACGATGAACAGGATGCCTTTCGAGCCGAGATGGCGAGCCGAAGAATCAAACAGATTCTCGAAGAGAGCCGTCTCGAACTACAAGCACGACGTGACGGGATGCATTTGGGCTTGTACGTTCCGCCTCAGTACGAGGGACGAGATCGCCAGTACGAGGGAGATCCTATGATTCCGATTTCGAAATCTGTGACTCTTCGTGTTGCCATCTCCCGGAACTACGTTCTCAAAGTCCGCAACGAATTTGGTGACGTCAGCATCACGGGAATCGAGGGTGGGTTGAATGTTTTCAACGCGCACGGTAAAGTGGCCATTGAACAGTGTGGTGGTGAGATCAACATTGAAAACAGCTATGGCGATGTTCGGATTGTCGAGACCGCGCATGGTGCCGATGATAGCGTCACCATCGAGCACGAGTTCGGAACAATCTCGTTTCAGCAAATCGCCGGTTCTTTAAACATACACTCAGGATACTCTGTCGTTGAAGGGGGGGGAGTTGATGGCAATTGCACTATTGTCGGCAGCCATAGGCCCATTTCGGTTACGACGGTGGCTGGCCGTCTCACAATCAAAGGAGAATATTCTCCACTGACTGTTCAAAATATTGGCTCAGATGCAGACATAGTCACTAAGCATGGTAAGGTCTTTGTGAGTGGAATAAACGGAGATCTGAAAGTGCGAAGCGATTACGAAGTGGTGGCCATCGATAGTGTTGCGGGAATTGTCGACATAGTCACTAAGCATGGTAAGGTCTTTGTGAGTGGAATAACTAGCCGTCTCACAATCAAAGGAAAATATTCTCTACTGACTGTTCAAAATATTGGCTCAGATGCAGACATAGTCACTAAGCATGGTAAGGTCTTTGTGAGTGGAATAAACGGAGATCTGAAAGTGCGAAGCGATTACGGAGTGGTGGTCGTCGATAGTGTTAGTGTTGCGGGAATTGTCGACATAGTCGCTAAGCATGGTAAGGTCTCCCTGCCTGAGGCGAATGGCAGAATCGATAAGCGTGATAGGTGAAGGTACAATTGGTAGCTACCATGTACGTGATGAGTGAGAATGGGAACATAGACGCGGTGCGGTCATTCTGTGGTGCCGACTTTTTATAGGCACGTCAGCAGTAGACAGGTGTGAGGGGACCCCAAAAGCTGGATCACGTCGGATGTGAGGGTGGTGGTATTTTGACGGACTCCTGTTTCACGGCTTGGGCAAATTCATCAGGCGTTTTATAGTCCAGACTACTGTGAGGACGATCCCCGTTATAAAATCGTCGATAGTCCTCGACAACGAGCGCGCTTCGGCCAGCGAAAAGAACAGCTCTCGATTAAGGCACTCTTCGCGAAAGCGGCTATGAAAACTTTCAATCCATCCATTCTGCCAGGGACTACCAGGATCGACATAGGCCGTTTGTACGCCGGCCCTCTGACACCAATCCTGGATGACTCGGGCGATAAATTCAGGCCCATGGTCCGAACGCATATACGCCGGCGCGCCCCGCACCTGAGCCCGCTGTTGGACCGTATCCAAGACGTGATCGCTGGTCAACGAACGCCCCGGCTGAATCACCAAACATTGACGCGTATACTCGTCTACCATCGTCAGCATCTTCACCGGACGGCCGTCGGCGGTCCGATCCATAATGAAATCCCACGACCACACGTGGCCTGGATGGGTAGCCTGTCTGGGATACACCCTGCTCGCCCGGCGGCGCGCTACCCGCTGGCGCACGGGTCGTACGCCCAAGCCCGCTTGGCGCCGCACGCGCTGGACCCGTTTGCGGTTGACCGTCCAGCCTTCTCGGCACCGCAGCTGATGAATAAACCGGTAGCCAAACCGTGGGTAGGTCTTCGACAAGGCCAGGATCCGATGTGTCAGCCGTTGCTTTCTGTCGCCAGGACCTTGAGGTCGATGGTAATAACTCGACGTCGCCAGTCCCACCAGCCGGCAGGCCCGCCGCGTCGAGCACAGGCCTTGGTGGGCGACGTGCCGGACGGCTCGCCTTTTGTGCGGCGGGCTTACCATTTTTTTGCATTGATCTCTCTCAATACGCGATTATCCAGCATCGCTTCAGCCAGCATCTTTTTCAGCTCGAGGTTTTCCTTCTCCAACCCTTTCAAGCGTTTGGCGTCGGCCAGATCCATGCCGCCGAACTTTTTCTTCCATCGGTAGAAGGTTTGCTCCGAAATGTTGTGCCCCCGACAGATGTCAGCCACGGTTCGGTCACCATCGGCTTGCCGTAAGATCCGGATGATTTGCTCGACACTACGCGGAGTACTGGGTTTGCGTTTCATGAGTATCCTCCTCCTTGAGGTAAGAAAATACTCACATCCAAACCTGTCCAGTTTTAGGGGGTCAGCCCAGGTGTGACGGTGCTCGATTGGATGAACAAGAGGTCGATGAGCAGACGCTACTTGAGCATATCCGCAGCGACTCAATACAGGCTATCAATCTCGCCGTTTTGATAGAAGACGAACTCAGCATTGAACTTGATGACGAGGAGATCGACTTGGAATTTTTCGAGTGTTTTGATCTAATCACAAAGTTAGTAGTCCGTCACCTCAACATCACTTACACAGGAGGCTGATCCTTGTTGACGAGTTTACTGAAGAGCGCTCTGCGCCAAATATCAGCGCATAGGGGAGAATTCTTAGTGAGTACTCTCGCGCTGACTATGGGGATTACTTGTAGCCTGTTGATCCTGGCCCATGTAGCCCACGAAATGAACTACGACGCATATCACAAAAATGCAGACCGTGTGCACAGACTGACTGTATCGCATACGATTCTCGATCAGACCTACAAGAAGGCGGTTGTTACCTTTCCGCTTGCCAAGCTTGCGAGCGAGGAGATGGTGTCGGTAGAGACCTCGACCAACGTTTACTACCCCGGTGAGGTTTACGTCCAGGCGAAAGGAAAGATAGTCTTGGAGCGTGGGTTGATTCACGTCGATCCAGCGTTCTTCGAGGTGTTCACGTTTCCGACGATTTTGGGAGAGAGAGAGCCCCTAACCGAGCCGCACCATGTGGTTCTGACAGAAAGCGCGGCGCGCAAATACTACGGAGAAGACGACCCCATCGGGCAGACATTTGTCATCGAAGGCAGTGACTACACCGTCAACGCAGTTGTCGAGGACGTGCCTGTAACCTCGCACCTTCATTTTGACGCAATCATCCTGTTCGACTATGACGAATACCCGTGGATGAACTCGTGGAGATCCTACGGGTATTTGTATATCTATCTAATGGTGGATGATTTAGCCACAGTTCCGCTGATAGAAGAGCGTCTCAACGACAAGATAGAAAAACGTGCGCAGCTGCCGGATGGAGAGACCTTGGCAGTCTCTTTGCAGCCCATTCGTCAGATTCATATGTATTCACATGGGATAGGGGTGATAGGTGAGATAGAGCAGAATACAACAAGGCCGGGCACTTTGATGGTGTTGCTTGCTATCGGAGCGATTCTTCTCGGTACAGCCGGAATCAACGCGGCCAATATTTTTACTGGGCGGTTTGAAGCGAGAGTAAGTGAGTTTGCGATCAGACGTATAATCGGAGGGAGCGGATTCTGGCAATTCAGCCTCTGTCTAGTTGAGGCTGCGATTCTGGTCGGTGGGGCACTTCTCGTGAGTATCGCCATATGTGAAGCCTTGCTTGGCAGTCAGTTAGGTTTGTCGCTAGGACTGAAAGTGAACGATTGGCGCGAGGTTAATCTGGGTGTGCTTGGTGTCGGGTCTGTGTGCATCGGATTGGTGGCTTTGGCGATCGGGGGGGGCTTGCCGGCTCTGCTGGCTTCGACCAGGGGTACGAGCAGGAATCTATTGTCGTACAATCAGTCGGTGCGGCGCATATTGACGGTCTGCCAATTTTCGGGTTCGATAGGTTTGATGATCGTTGCAATGCATGTTCAAAGCCAGATTGACTACATGTTGCAGAGGGACCTGGGATGGGAGGAGAAAGGAGATATCGTTTTGCCGATGTTTGATGCGGTCCCCGGGGAAAAATACAAGGTCGTCAAAGAGGCCTTCCTTCGCAATGCGGGGATTGCCGCTGCAACGGCTAGCAAGGTTGTGCCCTTGCTAGGAGGTGCGCTCGGAATTGACACCCATGTAGTGGGTGATTCTCAGAGAAAAATGGCTGCGCAGCTGTGTGTCGTTGACCACGATTTTGTGGATTACTTCAATATTGATCTCAAGGCGGGTAACAAACTATGGAGGGACTGCGCCGAAGAGGAGAATCAAGACATTCTGATAAACGAAGAGGCAGCAAGACTGCTAGGCTACGAACGCGCCGAGGACGCGATTGGTGCACGACTTCAGCTTCCGATTAACAACCGGGTAGGAGAGGTCATAGGAGTCATCGAATCCTTTCATCTGGAATCTCTCCACACCCCCGTTCAACCACAGATTCTAACATACTGGCCCGACCCATTTGACTTCACCCATCTGATAGTGCGACCCAGTTCGCCCAACCATACAGAAGTGGTCAGGTCGTTGGAGAATGCTTGGGATGAGATGGTGCCTTTGCTTCCGTTTCGATTTCTTCTCCTGGATAACATGATACGCGACGTTTACGCGCAAGATAGACAGTCACGGGATCTGGTTTTCATCGCAGGTCTGATCTCATGCGTTTTGTCAGCGATCGGCATTTTTGGAGTCGCTCGTGTCGCTACCGGAAGACGAAGGAAAGAGGTGGCGGTTCGCAAGGTGATGGGCAGCTCCGTCTGGTCGTTGGTGCTCCTGTTGCTGAAGGAATTCCTGGTAATGATGTTGATAGCCAATGCCATTGCGTGGCCCATCGCAGGGCTTGCGTCGAATGAATGGCTCGCTGAGTTTGCCTATCGAATCGACCTGCAATGGTGGATCTTCGTCTGGTGCGGGCTGCTCGCGTCGTTGGTGACTGTGTTGAGTGTGAGCAACGCCGTCATATTGACAGCGCGATCCAATCCGACTGAGGCTCTTCGACTCGCCTGAAGTCGGCTTGGCCCTCGTGGCTTAGGCTCTGCCGAAAAATAACTTTTCTGTTTAGCTTTGTTGCACGACCGAAATTCCGGTCGTGGGGCCGTTTGAAAATTAGGGGTCCTTTTTCCGGTAGGTCTTCGGTCGGCGCGGCGCGGGCCCGGTCGGCCATCTCCACGATCCAGTCTATGTCGTACAGCGTATCGCAGATGCCGGCTTCCATCGCCGGAGTCACGCGCAGGGTCTGGTGAATCCGACAAAAGTTGTAGTACAGGAAGAAGAGGGCCACGGCGTTGGCATGATTCTCCACACGCTTGGAAAAAGCGTTCGTCTTGCGTGTAAAGCGCCGTTGCGACATGCGCAGGGTCAGATTCTGTCGCTCTACCATCGACGTGCTCACGGCCTCCATATCCGGCTGGCCTGTAATCGCTCCCTTCTCAAGATTCACCTCACCCCTGGCCGGATAGGACTTGACCAACTGGGCATAGTCCACCTGGCCGCCAAAGGCCGCCAACTTTGGCCCGGTCAGTCGATGGGCGGATACGAAGAGATGGTCATTGCCTCTGGGGCGTGCTACGCCACGGGCAGGAGCCTCTGGCGGGCGGACATACACGACGTTGAGGCTGGGATTGAAGTGCTGATCACGCGCGAAATCGACCCCTCTTTCACCGCGCTGGCGCTGGATGTGGATAGGGGCAAGATGTACTGGGGGGACGGGCGTCTAGGCTATGTCCGCCGCGCCAATCTGGATGGGTCTGCAGTCGAAGACCTGATCCACAGGTCCATGACCTGGACCTGTATATCCCCGTACCCGCCGATTGAGAGGGTAAAATAGGAAGACCTTATGACGGATATTCCCCCACCTCCAATGTATCAGATCGAGGAGTCGGCGGTAGCTCACGCGACGGACTCGGCTCAGATTGCTGTTTTGTTGAAAATACGCCCACTATCTTCCACCGGCCCGGTACGCCTTCAAGAGTTAGGGTTTTTGCTCAGTCCCCGAGGCCAACCCCGATGACGTGCGGGAACTGCTCAACTCCGCTCCCTGACCATCTCGTGCCCCTCGAACAAATCCCGCGCCACCGTACCCTGCGCCTGGCCGGGCGGCTCGGCCCCCAGCAGGTGGCAGAAGGTGGGCACTACATCGGCGGCGTGGATGTACCCCAGCTTCTCCACCGGCCGCTCGTATCCCCGCTTCACCCCCGGCCCGGCCAGCAACCACGAGCCAAAGCTGGACGAAGCCTGGCTCTGAGTCGGCAGAAAACCCCCGTGGTGCGCTCCGTACACATTGGGCGCCCCCACCGGGCCCCCGCCCGCAATGCCCCGCCACTGCCCGTAGTACCCGCTCGCGTACCCGTGGTCCCAGGCAAAGACCACATCGCCGCACTGGTCCCCCCACTGGCCCAGGAGGTACGCGTCCCGCCGCGGCAGGGCCACGGCCACTGGATTGCGCCCCACCTCCTGGTCGACCCAGGTGCGCAGGGCCAGCAGCAACTCGGCCTCGATGCGGTCGAACTGGGGTCCGGGCTCGGCGTTGATGAAAATGTCGAAACCCTTGTCGTCCTTGAGATAGGCCCGGGTCCGCTCCCAGTCGATATCCTCCTCGCGCACCTGGTCGCGCACCAGCCCCTCTTCCCCGCCCTTGAGCGCCAGAAAGCCCTGCTCGTGCAAAAACTGGCGGATGTTGGCCACCCGCACATCGGGCGAGCACCCGTGGTCGGACACCACGCCCACGCAGGTATGGCCATCCGCGTCCTCCCACAGCCGTCCCAAAATGCGGTCCCCCACCTGGTAGGCCCGCCGAAAGTAGTCCAGGTACTGTTCGGCGCGCTCGGCTTCGTAGCCCGGACACACGGGATCCACGTCCCCGAGGTGGATGTGGTTGAGGTAGTCATACAGGTGCCAGTGGCAAATGAAAAAGGAACAGCCCCGCTCCCGCAGCATGTACCGGGCCACCTCGGCAAACCACATCCCCTGGTACTCGCATTCTTCCAGGGCCGTGTCAAAATCGGCCATCCCCGCCGTATAGGGCAACATGGAGGCGTGTTCCTGGTACGGCCCGAAGCGCTCCACCAGCTCCCCGGCCAACTCGTCGGGCAGGGTGAAGCCGTCGGCATAGGTCACCTGGGTGCGGTAGAGCTTGAGCCGGCTGCCGTCCGGGGCCAGTTCTATCAGCTTGAAGCGCAGCGAAGCCGGGCGCCGGCCCCCGTCGATGGCAAAGTCCTCCACGGCCCACTCGCTCCACTGGCCCACCTCGGCAACGGCAATGCGGCTGGCCCCGTCCCGGTCCCGGCACACCAGCACCCGGTCGTAGCCCCGCCCCAGGCCGTCCACCGCCAGCAGGTGGAAAGCGGTGATATCCCCGCCCAGGCGGGCCGCCACCTCGATGCGGCTCTCCAGCGGAGGCGCCTGGCTCTCGGGCAGGTTCCGCCACTCCTGCGCCGGCTTTAGGGGCGGGATCGACTCGACGCTGCGCTGGGCCCGCCGCACGGCCGTACCGTCGTGGTCCATTTCGATCGCCCCCTCCAGCTCGGCCTCCGTGGTATAGGCCTGGCAGGTGGCCACCTCGAAATCCGTGCTGTGGTGCCCGGGATGGCCGAAACCGTCGACCACATAGCCCGTCTCCACCCCGGAGGGATGGGCCCCCGGATAGTGCACGGCCACGCTCTTTATGCCCGCCCGCTCCAGGGCGTTCCAGATGCGCTCGGCATTGTTGGCCCGTCCGTCGAAGCTGTCGATCCGCCGGCCCGGCTCCACTTCCACCCGCCAGCGCGCGACCCCGTGGGTGCCCGTGTGCGCCCCGGTGGACAGGGTGGCCCAGTTGGTGGGGGTCCACACCGGGAAAGAGGGCAGGGTTTGGTTGACCGCCCCCTCCCGCAGCAGGCGCTCGAAGTGGGGCAGGGCCTCTTCCGCGGCGAATTGCTTCATCATCGGGACGATAAAGCCGTCCATGCCAAAGGCGTAGATTTTGCGCTCCATATCTCCTCACCTGTCAAAATAATGCGCTGTTGTATGTCGGGCTAGTTGGTCGGTTCCGGGTCTGGCATTGTGTCAATCTCTGGTTCGGTTGGAGGGGACCAACCGATCTCCCCACCCAGTCCACCAATATAGGCACAGACCGACGCCGGATCAATCGCGGCCCAGCCCAAGGGCAAGTCAACTTGGGAACAGGCTGCTGGTGCGCTCCGAGCCCGATAGCGCCGAAGTGTCCTTCGGCCGCACCAGGGATTGCGAGTTGATTTTTATTAACAAATTTATTAATATCTGTTATGGATTGGGAAATCGTTTATTACAATGAGAAAGTCCAAAGTATCCTGAATGCCTGGCCCGTCGGCATCCGCGCCGTTTATGCCCGGATCACAGAGTGAATCTCGATTTTTGGGCCAAATTTGGGAATGCCTTTTACCCGAGCATTGGGTAGTGGTTTATTCGAAATTCGAGCAAAAGGCAAAGAGGGAATAGGACGTGCGTTTTTCTGTGCGGTTGTTGGTCAAAAGGTGGTTGTGCTCCATGCCTATATCAAAAAATCTGAGAAAACGCCTCGAAAAGAATTGGAGATTGCACGCAAACGTCAGGAGGAGTTTAAACATGAAAACGCATAAAGAAATGATTGACGAATGGATGAAAGAACCAGAATTCGTCGCTGAATATGACGCCCTTGCAGATGAATTTGTCCTGTTTGATGAAATGCTCAAAGCCAGAAAGAATGCTGGTTTAACTCAGGCTGATGTTGCCGAAAAGATGGGTACCCAGACGCCGGCAGTTGCGCGCCTTGAAGCATCGGGGCGACACAAAAAACACTCTCCTTCGCTTGCCACCCTGCAAAAATATGCCGCAGCTGTTGGCTGCCGTCTGGACATTCGACTGATACCTCGTTAGACGATCAACCGGTACATCCCAGCACCACTGCCAAATAGGCGCAGATTCTCTGGCTCAGCCGCCGGCTGCCCGAACCGCCGAATACGATCACTTCATCCATTCCTCCCTCGTCAATGGTCGGCCCGATCCGTCCAACTCGAACCGCTGGTTTACTCAACAGGCGGAAAAAGCACAGGGGCCGCCACAATGGGCCGCTGTTCCAAAGCAGCGCGGATTTGGCCGGCGGCCCGGGGCAGGAAAGGCTCCAGCCAATACCCGACTTGGTACAGGGACTGGACCCAGGCGTCCAAATGGCCATGCAATTCGGTCCGACGGCCCCTCTTGGCCCAGGGGGCAACCGCCTGGATCGACCGGTTCACTTGGTCCACCACGTCCCCCAGGCTCGCCAAAGCCCGGTCGAACTGATAGTCATTGTTATACGGACTTATTTCAACAGCGTCAACAGGTCTCGACACCGAATCCGGGCCGGGGACATTCTCCTGATCTCCGCTCCGACACTTTCCCTACTCCCCGGGGTCAGTCGCCCGAACCTCCAACAACCGCAGTCCACCGGCATTGAGCGGAACGACCACCTTTCCTTCCACCACTTCGAGCCTAGCGCCCGATAAGGCGTCCTGTACGCGGTCACCGCCCACCGACAATTGCACCCTTCTGGCGTTCTGCGTCTGACGATTTACCACGAGCACGTGGCTAGGGGTCACGCCGTTGCCGAAAAGTCCAAACTCCAGATCGACCTGCGGTGCAAGCACGAGTGGGTTCCGGCGGAATTCGCGAGAGGAAAATCCGCCGTGGTAGTGCAAGTCCTCCAACACCGGACTCAGGCGCCGCAGCAGACCATTCAATTCCTGCACCGCACGGTAGCTGGAGGTCGGCTCCCCCTGCTCATTCACCAGACCTTCGTAGGTCCGGCGCAGTACCAGGTTCCCCTGTTCATCGAATATCTCTTCCAGACCGGAACTGTAGAGAAAGTAGATGATGCCCGCCGCTCCCCGCGTCAACGCCATCCCGGCCTGGAGGCCTATTTCACTGGCCGTGGGTTTGCGCCAATTCAGCCTCCCTTCACGCACTACACTCATCGTCTGCACGATCGCGTGCCACCGGCCGTGGCGGCCTTGCATGTGGCGCGCCACCTGCTCGTAGCTTTCAACCAGCCGATCCAGCTGGCGCTGCAACTTCTTGCCATCATAAGGCGTATCGCTGCGCAACACGTAGAGTTCGTGCTGGAAGACGTTGGGCTGGCCGCCTGGCACAAAAAAGGAGTCCATAAAGGCCTCGACGGATTGATAGTCGACGATGCTGCCCACGGTAACAGCCGAACGGCTGGGATCCTGGAGTCGCAGTGCTTCGACGGTCTGGCGCAATGGCGAGTAGAATGACTCGGAATAATCCTCGTGCCCTACCAGGTAGCCCCTGAATCCGCTGTTCCCTTCCCACCGGGTAAAGAGCGCCTCCACTGTTTTGCGCAGGTCGGCTTCAAACTCTGCGGTGGGTTCGGTTTGGATCGCCCAATTGTGGAGCTTGTCGTAGCTCGTGTACCCTGGGGGTTCATAGTAGACCGGCATGCCTATGCCGGTGCGATTGCAGAACTCCATGGCAGCTTCTTCAGCCGTGGATCCATCCTCCAGGCTAGCTCGCTGTAGCCACTCTAGGTAGTTTATCCCCAGCTCCGCAAGCTGTTCCTGGTCTTCTGGACCAAAGTGGTACTGGTTCAGGCCGGCCGGCAGCCAAACGCCGATTGTCAGTGGTCCAATCGCCAGCGGGCTGGGTTCGTAGTCCAAACTATCGATCGATTTTCTGCTCATGCATCCCCCAAGTTCACCGAGCAGTGCAAGCGCGATTGTGGCGATTGTGCATACAAGGGGTGCCGAAGCACGGGAATCTGAAATTTTCTTCATGTGTCTCCCTTACTTTCGCGCTACAACGAGAAAATGCGATTTGAGCAGGGCCGTATTTCCCAGGAACGTTCCTTTGTGCAGGAAACGCTGCAGCTCGAAAAGGAGTCTAGACAGGTACACGTACTCCACGTAGTCTCTAATCTCTAGCTGGTCGAAGCCGATTTCCTCCATGATCCGCTTGATCGTCGACTGATCGTTGAAGCGATAGTAGGCCTTGAAAATATCTTCATCATCCTTGTTGTGTACACTCCGCACCACCCATCTTTTGACTATTTCCGGCAACGCCCTGTTCAGCAGGCTGGCCCAATACGTCTTATTTATGGTGCAGCATACGAAAATTCCGCCTGGCTTCAAGATCTCCAGAATCTCCCGGAGATTCTCGGCCGGCGAGGTCCAATGCTCTACCACCATGAAGGTAGATACCAGATCGACGCTGTTCTTCTGCAAGCACAATCGGCTGCTGTCCGAAACTACAAATGGCTTTGTAGCTCTTGGCACCAATCGCAAGTCGATGTCGACGCCGACGGCCCGTTTGAACTGGCCTCTGTATTCCTCGACATATCGATTTGTCCCGCATCCCAAATCCACCCATACCCCCTCCCCGTTCCCCCGTCGGAAATAGTCCTGGAACTCCTGGTCCGGATGGCGAAAATCCTTTTCCATTCTCGTGCGTAGTTCGTAGAGATAGCTCATATCCACACCTGAATTATTCATAAAAGTGCGGTTTGAATGCGAATTGCTCGACTGGTGTTGTTTCCGCACGCAGGACGAGGCGCGTAGCGCTCTTTTTGCGTATATCGAAGGCGGGTATAATCCTCATCGTCGGCATTCGCATTTTTCCTCCAAGTCAGCCGCTCATCCTCCCAGAAAACCCTTCACCCGCGGATGCTCCAGTACCTCCTGGTTGAGCACGTGCGGCGGCTCCCGGCCCTCGATGGCCGCTGTGACCTGAGCGAAGCTCATGAGGTCCAGGCGGATGCAGGATTCCACCGTGATGCCGCCGTTGTGGTTGGTGCAGATGATGCGCGGGTGGTCCTTGTGAATCTGGCGCGGCCCGTCCACCGGATCGTCCACCACATAATAACACAGCCGCTCTTCCTTTATGGCCCGGTTGGCCGCCTCGTCGTCGACCAAGTTGCCGCGCGAGGGGTTGATCAGGGAGGCGTGGGGTTTCATGGCGCAGAAACACTCGTAGGTGACAATGGTATCGTCCCCGGCCACGTGCAGGGAGACCGTGTCGCACTCCTCGAACAGGGTCATGGGATCGCGCACGGCCTCGGCCCCGAATTGGGCCGCCAACTCCTCGATGTCCGGTCGGATATCGTAGACCATCAGCCGGCCTTTCTCCCCCAGGATGGGTTTGGCGCGCTCGGCCACGGCCTGCCCGATGCGGCCGAAGCCGCAGAGTCCCAGGGTGGACCCCTGGGCCTCGTAGGTCCGGATGATGGAAAAGTCGCCGGCGTGCGAGATCCGGTTCAGGGTATAGACCCGCTTGAGGGTGGCCATCCACTGGGCGATGGTGTATTCGGCCACGGTAACCATGTGCACCGGGGTCACGGTGACGAGCACCCCGTGCTTTGTGGCCACATCCACATTGACCTTGTCGAAGCCCACGCCCCAGCGGGCAATGATCCTCAGATCCTCGGCCGCCTCGTAAAAACTCGGGGTGAAAAGGACCGAGTTGGCGATTATACCGACCACGCCTTGGGCATGGTCGGCGGTAAATTCATTGATATCGTAATACTCCACCTCCGCCAGTTTGGCCAGGTCGTCAATGCCCTGGCGCCGCGGCTGTGAATCAAAATCCTGGTTTTGGAAAATGGTGGTCAGTAGAATCTTGTCGGCCATGAAACTCCTTTCCGGGTTATTGAGTGTATTATCAGTACTTCACGGAATCGGCGGGCGGCCGTGCGGGGATTGTGCCTCTGGCGTTTGGCGATGCTCAAGGGAGCTCTTACCTCCTCCCGCTCCCCCAGGCGGGCCTGAGTCCCAGAGCACCCTTTTCCCCTTTCTACCCCCCCCACTACCTCCTCCCTGCTGCTGCGCCCGCTCGCAGCCCCCACCGCCCTGCCGACAAGATCCCCTCCCGGCCCTTGAGGCTCATGTATGTACGGTATTTTGTGTGATTATTTCTTACCTCGGGTAAAAAAATAAATCAACGCACCCACCCCGTACAGGTACAGGGCCTTCCACTCGAAAAAATACCAGGCGACCGCGGAGAGGATGACCACCATGATCCATTTATCTCTACCACTCATGCGCACCTCTAAGAGACTGTTATCGAATGCCACTTCATAATACTCCTCCTTTCAGACGCCGGCGTGCTCCAGCATCTTCTTTCTTCATGTATTCACCCCATTCTCAAGCCGCGGTCTTTTAAAGGCAGGTCCACCCGCGCGTGACCAGACCGGTGGGATTGGCGCAGGGCAAGGGCGATCTCCAGGGCTTCGCGGCCAAACTCTCCCGGACAGATCCGCTCCTCGCCCAGCTCGATGGACCGGCACACCCCTTCTATGGCATCCACCATGGAACTGCGCGGATGCCAGGGGTTGGGCAGGGGAGACTGGATCAGATCCCCTGTTTCGGGATGCGTTCTCCACACTTCAAACTGGGAATGGGCATGGCGCGAGACGATCCGTCCACGCTCGCCGATAAATTCCAGGGTCCACTGGAATACCCCAGTCTCGACCCGGGAGTTCATGAAGGCGCAGACCCCATTCTCATACATGATGTACCCCGACCCCGACAGGTCCTCGTCGCCCCGGGCTTGCTCGTCGCTGTCCATGATGCCGAAGACCCACCGGGCCGGGGCCCCGGCAAAGAGGCGGAAGAGCGCCAGGGTATGGCTCTGCAAGTTCGACAGACTGGAAGGACTGTGGCAGACCATGGAGCGCAACTCGCCAATCGCCCCGGCGGCAATCAGCTCGCGCGCCCGGGTGTAGTAGCCGTACCAGTTGAGGTGACAGGCCATGGCCAGGATCGCCCCGTGCTTGTGACCCGCCTCGATCATGGCGTCGGCTTCGGCCAGACTGCGACACATGGGCTTGGTCGCAAAGATGGCCCTGACCCCCATCTCGGCCAGGGCCATCGCGGTTTCGGCGCGGGGACCAGGTCGGGTGGTCAAGGCGACCAGGTCCGGTTTTTCCTTTTCTACCATCGCGCGAAAATCGGTGTAGAGTGCCTCGACTCCCCAGCGGCGTTTGAATTCGGCCAGGCGGCTCTCATCCAGATCGGCTGCGGCCACCAGCTCGACCCCACGCGCCTGGATCATGGCCGGGGCATGGGCCCAGGGCCAGGGGTAGTGCGGCATCCCCAGGTGCTCGTCGTCGATGGTGCTGCCCATGCGCCCGCATCCGACCACGGCACCTCGGTAGGTGTGCCGTGGGGCGCTGTCCTCGATGCGCTGAAATGCTTCGCCTCTGGGTTGTGTCATTATTTCTCTTTATTTTTCTGCGACCCTGAAGGATGGTAGTAGGGCGCCAGCAGCAAATGAGCTTTGTCCAGGTCATCGGCCACCCGATCCAGCAACTCGGCCGAGGGCTCGCAGCCGGGCCAGTCGAGCATGTAGGAGGGCCCGTACTGATAGGACAACCACATCTCGGTGCCGCTGTTTGGAGGCGCCACGACGTGCGACAAACTCTCAGTGAACAACACCCCCGAACCCGGCCGCAGCGGAATCTGCCGCAGCGGCGGAATCTGCGCCAGCTCGGCGCCCTCGTAGGGATGCGGCAGGTTGGCCTTGTGACTGGAGGGAATGGTGCAAAAGGCCTCGGTGTCGTCCAGGGCGATCAGGCAGGTGAGCATCAGGCAGCGGAACTGACCGTCGCCAAAACAGCGGTAGCGGGCATAGCGCCGTGGATCGACCGCCCCGGCGCCGCTCAGGCGCGCGGCTGTGCCCGCCTTCCTGTACAGGGCCCGCGATCCCACCAGACGGTACTGCTGCCCCCAGATGAAGGCCTGCACCGGATCCAGCACCTGCGGGAGGGCCATGGCATCCTCGAGCGCCCCGCCCTCTGCGATGATGTGGAGCACTTCGCCCTTTTCCGGCACCGCCCGCCCTGCCAGCGCATTCCGCGCCTGTTTTACCTGATCCGCCGTCAGCAGATCCTCCAGCACCAGGTACCCCGCAATATCGAAAAAATGCCGGTCTTCAAAGGAGAGCTGCGACTCTCCCAGGCCGATCTGCAGATTGAAAAAATCTTCTTCCGTGGCGCGTTGGTCGGTATCCATCCCGCGGACCTCCAGGTTTCAATCCTCGACGGCCACCGCCTCTACAAAAGGCGGCGGTCCCTGGACCAGCTCGAGCCGGCGCGGGGTAGCGCGCTGGGCAAAGTCGGGGGCGGTGAGGGCCAGGTCGCGCCAGGTGCAATGGAAGGCCGGCGCGTAGGAATAAAACAGGGTCCGCCGCACCCGGCCGCTGTGGTTTTCCACGGCGCCGTGCGACAGATCCTCGGAGAAAATCACCGCGTCCCCGGCGCGGCACGGCAGCGGCTCCACCAGCGGGTGCTCCGGATCCGGTACCTGCCCCACCAGCGGGTTGGCGAAGGTGCTTTTGTGGCTGCCGGGAATCACCGCAAAACAGCCGTCTTCGACCCCCACCTCGGTCAGGGCGTACGAAATCTTCACGCTGACGCACTTGAAGCCGCCGTCCTGAAAAACGTATTCGCTGTAGGGCAGCAACTCGGCATAGCCGTGGTGGAAGCGGAAGGCCCCCCGGCCATGGCGCGACAGAAAGGCGACCGCATCGAGTCGGCAGGGCTCGCCGATCAGCTCCTCGATACAGGGCAGGGTGGTGGGTAGATCGATCAGTTCCTCGAAGGGCCCTCCGTAACTCAAGGCGCGGCAGCTGTAATCGCCCACCCCGCTCTCCGGCTGGATCCCCTTCTGCGAGTAGACATTGTCTTCCTGGACATAGTTGCGCGGTACTCCCAGCTTTTCCAC
Organism: Candidatus Latescibacterota bacterium; assembly: GCA_965219385.1. Classification (GTDB taxonomy): domain Bacteria; phylum Latescibacterota; class UBA2968; order UBA8231; family UBA8231; genus CBDCNM01. Next base: position 3,097,395 of record CBDCNM010000002.1, read on the forward strand.
CTCCGGGTCACCGAGACTTTCGAGGTGGTCAATCGCCCCGTTGAGCTGCTCCACCAACTCCGCCGACAGGGCTTGGCGCACGACCAGGTAGCCGCGCAGATCGAACAGATATTTTTCTTCTGGTGTCATAGGGTTGCTCCTCTAGTCCAAACTCAAGCAAAGACCAGATCGGTAAACTCCTCGTAGCGATGGAAACCCGGCTCGGTAAAGTGCGCCGTGGAAGAGTGCTCCGGATCCTCCAGCACGCCCGGATAGTTGTAACGACACACCGCAAACTGCCACACCGAGCCGGCCTCGGGCACCTCCTCCAGGCCAAACGCCGCCCACGGCACACACAGCTCCACCGCCCAGGCATTTTCTCCTTCCGCCACCTCCACCCGCCTGGTGCTCCCGCTGTCCGGCGCTATCACTTCATCCCAGGTAATAACCCCCTCGGTGAATTTCTGCCGCGAAGGGATGTGGATGTCCATGATCAAATCATTGGGTGTGATATGGATCTCCCAGTAATCCTCCCTGTCCTCTCCGGGCTTGATGAAAAACTCGGCCGTATCCCCCAGGGTCCACATCCTCTCATTGTCTTCCCGGGCCTCGGTGTATATCGAACGGTCTTCCAGCCAGGCATAGAAACACAGGCCCGCGTCACTACAACCCACGTAGGCCAGACCTCTTTCTTGCGGTACCTGTCCTGGCCCCTTCCACCACCGCAGCAGTTCGATGGAGTCGCAGGCACCGTACTTGTGCGGGTGTTCGGCGCCGAAATCGCTGATGGCACCGCTGACTTTCCTGCATGGAACCGATACCCTGTCCATGGTATTTCCTTTGTCTACGGGTTGCGCCTCCACGTACTCGCGGCACTTCGTCAGCAGTTCGCTGACCCTGTGGAGGTATCCGGCTCGAACAAAGACTCTTCAGTCTCCCCCGAGAACAAATGCACCCTGTCGGGAGCAAAGCGAAAGGGAATGTGCTCGCCGCGGTCAAAGCGGACCTCGGGATGGGTGCGCGCCTTGAAGTTGGTCCCATGCATTTCAAGGGTCAAGAACAAGTCGCTGCCCATGGGCTCGCGCACCACCACGGTGGCATGACCCGTGGCCGCCTCCACGGAGGCGACCTCGATATCTTCCGGGCGCACCCCCAGCCGTACCCGGCGGGGCGGATCAGCCATCAGACCCCGCGCCCTGGCCGGTGCGACGGCGCAGGTAAAACCGGCGCCCTGGATCTGCCATCCTCCGTCGTCGCGGAGCTGCAATTTGCCGGCGAAGAAATTCATGGGCGGGCTGCCGACAAAGCCGGCGACAAAAGCATTGGCCGGCCGGTTGTAGATCTGTTCGGGAGTGCCCAGTTGCTGCAACCCGCCGGCGTTGAGCACGGCGATGCGATCGGACATGATCAGCGCTTCGGCCTGGTCGTGGGTGACGTAGATAAAGGTCTTTTCCAGTTCGGCGTGCAGCCGTTTGAGTTCCGTGCGCATGCTGACGCGCAGTCTGGCGTCGAGATTCGACAGCGGCTCGTCGAGCAGAAACGCCCGCGGGTCGCGGACGATGGTGCGCGCCATGGCACCTTGCCAAAAACTCGTAAAAATCGGCCTCTCACACAAGTCGAATATCTCACCCGGTCACGCCGCCGCCGATGCCGTGAATGATGTAGCGTTGAAAGATGAAGGCCAGGGCCACCGGCAACAGCACCACCAGGACCCCGCCGGCCGCCACCACCGTGAAGGGGATCTGCAGTTCCTGGGCAAAATCCGAGGCCACCACGGTTACCGGCTTGGAGTAGATGGTGGACGTAAACAGCAGGGCAAAGAGGAACTCGCCCCAGGAAGCAATAAACGAAAAAATGCCCACGGCCACCATACCCGGCGCGCTCACCGGCAGGAATACGCGAAACAGGGCGCCCAGCCGGGTGCAGCCGTCCGTTCGCGCTGCTCGTTCCAGGTCGAGCGGCACGGTCTGGAAATAGCCCTTGAGGATCCAGATGGTGAAGGGCAGGGTGAAGGTGGAATGGGCCAGAATGACCGCCAGGTGGGTGTCCAGCAGACCGTAACCACGGATGACCAGGTACATCGGGATCATGATGGCCACCCCCGGCACGCTGCGCGAGCCGAGGTAAAACAGCAGCAGGGCCAGACTGCCTCTGAAATCCACCCGCGCCAGGGCATAGGCGGCCAGCGAGCCGAAGAACAGATTGACGAACATCACTGCTGTGCCGATGATCAGGCTATTGGCAATGGCGCGGGGAAACTGGCGCGCCGTGGCCGCGCCGATCTCGGCGCTGCGGCCCTGGCTGTGGAAGTAGAGGTGGTAGTTGGCCGCGGTGGGCTGGCGCGGCAACCAGTGCATCTGAACCGCCTCGCGCTCCTGCTTGAAACTGGCCGCCACCACCCAGGCAAACGGGGTTACAATGTAGAGGGTGGCCATCAGCACCAGCCCGTAGAGGGCCACCCATCCAGCAAATCCTCTGGTCATGGTTACCCCTGTACGGTTCCCCGGCGGTAGAGCAGCCGCACGTAGAGCACGGCCAGACTCATGGTGATGAGCGCGATCAGGTAGGAGTAGGCATTGGCCCGCCCGAAATCCAGGCGCCCGAAGGCTTCCTTGTAGGTCTGCCAGGCAATGACGTAGGTCGCGTCGCCCGGTCCGCCGCCGGTGAGGGTGAAGATCAGGTCGAAAGCGCGAAAGCCGTTCATGGTCTCAAAAATGGCCACCACCATGATGGGGTGCAGCAGCCACGGCAAGGTGATGTGGCGGAAGCGGTTCCAGGCTCTGGCCCCGTCTACCCGGGCGGCGCGGTACTGTTCGGAGGGAATCGCCTGCAGGGCGGCCAGAAAAACGATACAGGCAAAGGGCACACTGCGCCACACGTGCGCGGCAATGGCCGCGTTGAGGGCGACCACGGGCGAGGCCATGCCCAGATAGACCCATTCCGCACCGGTCCATTGGTTGAACCTATCAACGCCGGCCTCCAGTATCTGGTTGAAGGGGCCGTATTCGCCGAACAGTCCTACCCACATCAGGCCATTGACCACCCCCGGCACGGCCCACGGGATCAACAGCAGTGAACGCACAATCCCGCGGCCCGGGAATCTTTCATTGAACAGCAAGGCGATGCCCAGGGCCACCACAATAACCAGCCCCACCGACAGACCAGTGAAGTACAGGGTCACCTGGAGGGCGTGCCAGAAGTCGTAGCCGGACAGGATCTCGGCGAAGTTGCCCAGCCCGATGAAACCGAAGGCCTCCGGGCGCCGCAGGTTGTAGCGGTGCAGGCTGAGCCAGAACGACATGCCGACCGGGTACAGGACCAGGACCAGAATCAGCACCACGGCCGGGGCGTTGAGCAGAGAGGCAAAGAGGAACTCTCGGCGCTCCCGGGCCCTGGGGCTGGCAATGGTCTGGCGTCCCATCAACTCCACTCCCTTTTCAACTCCCGGCAGCGCCGGGCGATGCGCCCCAACCCGTCGCGCGGGCTTTGCTGGCCCAGCAGAATCTTCTGAATTTCCGGCTGGTAGTAGAGGTTGAAGTCGGGGAACCACGGGGCCCGGATGTTTTCGCGGGCCCGCACAAAGCCGGCCTCTTCCTTGATGGCCCCGATATCGCCCCACGCCTGGGTCAGGGCGATGATTTCGGGGTCGTCCAGCAGGGACTTGAAGGCAAAGCCCAGCCCCCTGAGACGAAACCAGCGCCGCGCGGTGTAGTAGTCCCCGCTGGCGTCCTTGCCCCCGAGGAAGTTCATCAACTGCCAGGCTTGCAGTATCCTGTCCTCGCGGCAGTGGGAGGTCAGGCTGTACATCCGCGTCCATCCCAGGCTGCCCCGCTGGTCGGGCGCCAGGCTGGGGAGCGGCGCCATCTTGAAGACCTTGGCGTGTTGCACCCCGGGCCGATTCTGCAATTCGGCCTCGACCACGGCTGCGTTCCTGCGGTTGTTGACCCACTCCAGATCGTACTTGTTGATCAGGGCAAAGGCCTGGCGCCCGGCCGCGATGTTCTCGCGGATGAGTCCCATGGTCAGGGAGTTTGGGTCGATGATGCGGTGGCGGTGAATCCCGTCCACAATCCACTGGAGGATGTGCTCGGCGCGCCGGTCCTGGTCGTCGGGGAAAATGGGATTCAGGCCTTCGTCGAACAGGTCCACTTCGCTGGCGTAGTTCAGGGCCCACCAGTCGTTGAAGCCGGTGACTGCCTGGCGGAAGCCCAGGACGATGGGGTATTCCACCACGGCTTGGTCCGGGGTGGGCAGCCGCCGTTCTTTGATCTTGACGGCCTGTTCGGTAAGCTCATCCAGGGTCCGCGCCGGGTGCTCGAAGCCGGCGGTCTGGAGCATCTTGTGGTTGTAGATCCAGATGGTGAAGTCGGTGTAGTAGGGCAGGCCGTAGCGCTTGCCTTGGTAGCGCATGGCCTCGAGGTTGTAAGGGAAGATGTCCTCCTGGTCCTGGCCGGTGCCGGGCAGGTCGTCGCAGGGGCGCAGCCAGCCGGCCTCGACCCACTCGGCAAAGTCGTCGTCCCGCACGTAACAGCAATCGAGGGGGGTCTGGCCGACCAGGAGGGCGACCATTTTGTCGTGATAGCTGCCGGATACGGCCTCGTAGGCTACCTGGATGCCGCTCTGGCGTTCGAAGAATTCGATGTTTTCGCGCACCAGGTCCGGCTCGTAGGCCCAGCCTTTGAACACTACGCCGGGCGGAGACTTGGGGGTGCAGCCGGTGGCCAGGCCGAGGCCGGCCAGGGCAGAGGTTTTGAGGAAGTGGCGCCGTTTCATGCTTACTTTGCCGAAATCTATTGGGGGTTGGCCGGAAGGGGACCTTTCCTCTGGCGTTTTGTGAGTCCCAGATGGTTGAGCGACCTTTCCCTGGTTGTCGGGCTCGCCTCAGGCGCTGCCCCGAAGAGCGGCCGGCCTCCTTAGTCTATTCCTCCCCTCCCTGCTGCGCCCGCTCGCAGCCCCTACCGCCCTGCCGGCAACATCCCCTTCCGGCCTTGAGACCTCTATACCTGCGCTGTTTTGTGGCTGACAGTTTATGAAATTGAAAATTTTGATTTTAAGAAAACCGGCCGGCCCTGTCAAAGGCGAACAACCCGGTTGCAGACCGGGATATTTCGCTTTATAATTCTCTGCGGGTGCCAATCGCAGACCTTCTACATGGAGCACTTTTATGATCCCCGATGAATTCCGGCTTTCCCCCGAGCAACTCGCCTTCTTCGACACCTTTGGCTTTCTGGCCTTTCCCGGCATCCTGGACGACCGCATCGACGAGATCAGCGAAGAATTCGAGGGTTTGTGGGCCGCCCAGGGCGGGGGGCACCACGGCCGGACGCACGACTTTGAACGGCGCTCGTGCATAGTGCCCTGCATCGACCGCAGCCAGATTCTTTCCAGCCTGCTCGACGACCCGCGCGTCCTCGGCATCACCACCAGTCTGCTGGGAGACGACTTCAATTACATGGGCAGCGACGGCAACCTCTACGCCGGGGATACCGGCTGGCATTCGGACGGCTGGCATCGCGACATCCTGCACATCAAGATCGCGTTCTACCTGGATCCCGTAACCCGCGACAACGGCTGTCTGCGAGTCATACCCGGTAGTCACAAAATAAACGATGCGTATGCCCAGGGTCTGCAAGAGCAGATCCGCGAAAGCCCGGAGCACTGGGGGGTCGCCGGCGCCGAGGTACCGGCCCAGGCGCTCGAGACCCGGCCGGGCGATCTGGTCTGCTTCAACCACAACACCAAACACGCGGCCTTCGGCGGGTCTGGCCGGCGCCGGATGTTTACCATGAATTGCTGCCAGCGCTACCCGGAAGACCAGATCCAGGACCTGCGCAACTACATGGCCGGCGCGGCCCGCTTCTGGGTCGAGCGAGCCTACGGCGCAGCCATGATTGAAACGGCGGGGTCGGAGCGCATGGTCCACCTCGAACAATGCCTGGCCAACGACGACCACCTCGCCGAGCTTTCGCGCCAGGCGCGAGAGAAAATGAGCGAACCATCCAGGGGATAAGAATGAAAGTCGAACTCAATGGCAAGATCGCACTGGTGACCGGCGCCGGCCATGGTATTGGCCAGGCCATTGCCGACGCCATGGCGCAGAATGGAGCCACCGTGTTCTACACCGACATCGACGGCCCCGCGGCCACGGCGGCCGCGGCGCGTTCCGCGGGCTGCCATGCCCTCGAGATGGACGTCACCAACCCGGAACAAATCCGTGCCGTGATCGAGCAGGTCGCGGCGGACCACGGCGGCCTGGACATCCTGGTCAACAATGCCGGCGTCAATACCCTGGCCCATCGCGTGACCGTCGACGAGTTCCCGCGCGAGGAGTGGGACCGGATTTTAAACGTGGATCTGAACGGACTTTTCCAGGTGAGCCAGATCGGTGCCGGAGCCATGAAAAAGCAGGGCCAGGGCCGCATCATCAACATCGCCTCCATCGCCGGTCTGGTACCGCTGCGGCTGCAGTGCGCCTTTATCGCGGCCAAGGCAGGGGTGGTCAATCTCACCCGGGCCATGGCCATTGAACTGGCACCTGCCGGCATCCTGGTCAACGGCATTGCGCCGGGATCGACCCTGACGGCCGGAACCCGGGATTTGTTTTACGGCGACGACGGCAAGTTCAAAGAGTCCATGCAGGAACTTCTGGACCACATTCCGCTGGCGCGTCCGGCCGAAGTCGAAGAAATCGCCCAGGGCGCCCTCTTCCTGGCCGATCCCGACAACACCTACGTCACCGGCCATATCCTGGTGATTGATGGTGGCTGGACAGCGGGGTACGTGAGGAATTTCTGAAATCCTCAGCCAGAAGGGCATCCGCCCCTACTACAGCACCTGGCTACGGTATTGATATCAACCATGCTTGAGCATCCGGGCATACAGCGCCAGTTCCTCAGCTCCCCTCGCCCTCCTTTGGCCAGGGCCGTCCCTCTTCCGCTGCATCGATCATGCCCTGTATCATCTTGGCGACGAAGCCGGTGTGAAAGGTGAGCAGGGCCTCCCCCTTTTCCACCGTGGCCAGCAGGGCGTTTTCCTGGCGGGCCCGGTCCCGGGGATTCTCCGGATTGGGACCGCCCTCCGGCCACCCGGTCTCCGAAAAAGGCTTCAGGTATTCCCTGACCCTGGGGGACAGATCACGGGCGTAGTCCAGCCCGGCCTGGTCGTACTCTTCCATGGTAAAGGCGCGCACCCGCTGGGGCGAAACCGCCAGCATCAACGAGGTTTCCTCCTCCGAGGCGTGGTTCAAGGCCGTCTGCCGCGCTATGGTATCCAGCTTGCCGTCGCGCAGATCGCGGTAGCCCTGGAGGATAGCGCAGCGCTGCTCGTCGGTCATGCCCGTCCAGTAGGAAACCTCGTCCAGGACCAGCCCCAACTCCTGGCGCCAGGCCGGCAATTCATCCTTCAACAACCCGTGATTGCCGCCGTGGCCATTGACCACCAGGACGGCGGAAAAGCCGTGCGTCTTCAGGCTTCCTATCACATCGTACAGAAAGGCCTTAAAGGTTTCTTTGCGCAGAGTCAAGGTGCCCTTGCGCGCCATGTGGTAGGGGGAATAACCTACCGGGCTGGACGGCGCCACCGTGACCTGGGGGTAGAGCCGCAGGGCGACCTGCTGGCAAACGGCGGTGGACAGGACAATATCCAGATTCAGACTCAGGTGTTCGTTGTGCTGCTCGATGGCGCCGATCGGCACCAGGGCGGCCTTGAGCTGGCCGCTGGCCAGTGCCTGGCGGATTTCCTTGCGGGTGCATTCTCCCAGCATCACCCTGTCGGGATGGACGTATTGATTCATTTCTCCTCTTTTCTCATTTTTATTTTTCCCACCACAGTTGCCGGGCCGTGCCGCCCAGAATTTGGTCCTTGTCTTCTGCGGACAACCACGGCAGTTCGCGGCGCACGAAGTTGAGGCAGCGCATATAACCACCCCCGAACAGGATGTGGGGCCAGTCGGAACCCCACAGGGTGCGTTCGGGACCAAAGGCATCCAGCGCGGCTCTCAAGTTTTCCTGGGCCGCCGGGTAGGGATAAAAACCTTCCCCCCAGTAGTGCAGCCCCGACAGCTTGATGTACACCCTGGGGAATTCGGCCAGGCTGAGAAAAACCCTGAACGCCTCGCCGTCCACGCCCTCGCTGGCCGGGATCATGGCGAAGTGATCGATGACCACCCGCGCGTCCGGACAGCGCTCGATCATGTGTCGTGCCAGGCCGGTCTGGCCGGGTTCCATGAGCAGGCAGATCGGCGCCTTCAGGGCCGCTGCCCGGCGCCACAACGGCTCGGTGTCCGGCCGACAGAACCACTCCGTCTCGAGAGTCCCCCGCACCCGCACCCCCCGGATTCCATCCTCTTCAACCAGCTTTTCCAGGGCGTCCGCCCCGGCTTGCCCGCGCGGGTCCACCACCCCTACGCCGGCAAATTTATCCGGATGCTGCGCCAGGGTGTCGGCCAGGATCCGGTTGTCGTACTGGTAGTACATGGGCAGGACGATGACGGCGTGATCCACTCCTGCCTCGTCCATGTACTCCAACAGCAACTCGGTGGACCCGGGATAGGGCACTTCCGCGCGCGGGTAGCGCGCCTGATCGTCGGACCAGATGTGGAGATGGCTATCGATAATAGGTGACATGGGGTATAGCTCCTGAAGCCGCGTTGATTCAAACCGCTCGAGCTTGTGTCGCCCCCTGAATCTATTACATCGCCAAGGCGCCATCAAGAATGCCCTCGGGGCTTGAAAAAACTTGACCTAGCCGACAATGTCAACCTACATTGAGGGTTGCTGTTTTGCTTTTGGGCCGGAATCACCAAAACCATGCGGAGGTGCCTTCATGACAGGCGAATATTCGTCCCCGAGGACGAGGCGAGACTTCCTGAAAAAGACCGGTGCATTGGCCGCGCTGGGCATCACTACGTCGCTGACGCCCGACTTGCTTTTCGGGGCGGCCAAGAGCGATCTTAAAGGCGTCACCATCGATTACTGGAACATGATCGGCGTCCAGAACAAGCTGGTGCGCCAGCTGAGCACGGACATCATCAAGGCCTTCGAACAAAGAACCGGCGCCGGGGTCAATGTATCCTGGAACAGCTACGGTGACATCATCGGTCCGAAGTACCGGACCAATCTGAAAGGAGGCATCAAGCCGACCATTTTCGATGCTTGTGCAAGGTGGACGGGACAGTTGCGCCAATTCCTGCGGCCCATGAATGACTTTATCCAGAACAATCTGGACGCGACCACCCGCGCCGCGATCGAATGGACCTTCCCGATCATCGAGCAGCAGAACAGCGGCTTCGCCGATGCCGATAGCATCATGGATCTGCCGTTCGGCCTGATTGCCCAGGCCCCGGCGGTGGTGCGCCGGGATCACTTTGAGAAGGCCGGTATCGACTTCGATGAGAACTTCCCGATTCGGGATACCGACCACTACATCCAGCTCTGCCTGGAACTCCAGGGAGCGGGCATAAAATATCCCACCGAAGTCTACGGCAAGATATGGGATTTCGCCGACACCCAGTTGAACGGATGGATTCGCTCCATCGATGCCAGCACCGACGATTTTCTCGATTCCACCTGGTCGCACTCGACGGCGACTTCGGAGGCCTGGATCCAGGGCGTGCAGTTCTACGTCGATGTTTTCAGAAAGCACAAGCTGAGTTCCCCCAAGACAGTGCAAAGCTCCGATGAAGCCTCCCTCGAAGAGTTGATCAAGGGCCGGAAGAGCATACTCCACGCGGACCTGCTCAACCGCGGGACCCTGCTCGCCAGGCTGCCCGACCAGATGAAGGACGGCACCATCCAGTGGTCGCCGCAGTTTCCCATGACCGGCGGCACCTCGGGGTCCCATGCCTGTCTGTCCTGGTTTCCCATGTGCATCGTCAAGCAGGAGGGACCGGATGCGGCCATCAAGGAAGAGGCGGCCTTCGAATTCATCAAGGAGTGGCTGTTGCCGGAAAACCAGATCGCCTATGCCAAGGTGTCTGGTTTTGGTGCCCGCAAGGATACCTGGGATGCGTTGATGGGGGCTCCGGACGGCTATGGGGAGGCGATGATCGCCATGCTGAACACGCCGACGCCGCCCGGAGCCTGGGCCAACCACCCCAGGTCGGTCGATTTTCAATACAATCTACTGGCGCCCCATGGACAGAAGATGCTCCAGGGCGCTCCGGTGGAGACCGAACTCAAGGCCTACGCCGCCGAGGTCGACGAAGTTCTGCAAGGGTAAGGAGAAATCCATCGTGTCGGATCCACAGGAACGGAAGCTGGTTGTCCTCTTCCTCCTGCCCACCAGTCTGTTCATGATTTTCCTGCTGTGGCTACCCTTCGTGCAGGGCATCTGGATGAGCTTTCACATGTGGCCGTTTATGGGCGAACCTCAATGGCGAGGACTCGGCAATTATGCGAAGTTCCTGACGGCGGACTACTTCTGGGATTCCATCAAGGCCACCGCCATTTACTGTCTTTCCACGCTCTTCCAGTTGCTCATCGCCCTGGCGGCGGCACTGGTCGTGAACCAGCCGTTTATTCCGTTCAAGTCGCTGTGGCGCGGCGTGATGATCACGTCCTACACCATGCCGCCCGTGGTGGTCGGAGCCATCTGGCTGTTCCTCCTCGACCCGGGGCTGGGCATGGTGCCGCATTATTTGATGGAATTCGGCATCATGGACGAGCCGATCTACTGGTTTTCCGACGGGGCCTGGGCCCGCTGGCTAATTACCTTGGTCGCGGCGTGGACCTTCTGGCCCTTCATGTTCCTGATCATCCTGTCCTCGCTGCAGTCAATCCCCCGCGAATACTACGAAGTGGCGGAGATTTATGGCGCCAATGCCTTGCAGCGCTTCATGGTCGTCACCTTGCCCAGGATCAAGACGGCCATCCTGATCGTGGTCATCCTCAGGCTGGCATTCAACCTGGCCAAGATCGAGCAGCCCTTCACCCTGACGGGGGGCGGTCCGGGATACGATACCAGCGTCCTGAGCATCCTGATGTACCGGTTTGCGTTCATGTCCGGCGATTTCGGCATGGCCTTCACCGTGGGGCTGTTCCTGGTGGCCTTCACCGCGCTCTTGCTGTTGCCCTTCGGCTGGCTCTACCAGCGCGGTCAGCGCCGGCACTCCCTGTAGACCGAGGAGGGCAATCATGGCGGAAAATCACACTCGTATCGGCCTGCCCTGGAAGGCAATCTCCTTTGCGATCCTGGGGCTGGTGCTGGCCCTGATCCTGATTCCCTATGCCTACATCATCGCGACCGCCTTCAAAGAGCCCGGCGAAGTGTTCGAAGTCCGCTGGATGCCCGAGAAAATCAGCCTGCAGGCATGGACGGATGTCTTCGCGATCTTTGAATTCCACAAGTTTTTGTTGAACAGTCTGACCGCCGGACTGGGGTCTGCCGCACTGGCGGTTTTTATCTCCCTGCCAGGGGCCTACATCTTTGCCAGGAAGAAGTTCAGGTTGCGCGAGACGTTCTTCTACATGATCGTCGGCACCCTGGTCTTTCCGTTCATCCTGTTGATCGTGCCGATCACCATCATCTGGATAAAGATAGGGCTCTTCAATACCTTCGTCGGGCTGTGGCTGGCTTTCCAGATCTTTGCGGTGCCGTACTGCGTCTGGATCCTGCGCGGCTTTTTCGCCCAGTTGCCCCCCCACCTCGAGGAAGCGGCGATGGTCTACGGCTGCACCCAGTTCCAGGCGTTCTACAAGGTGATGATTCCGCTCGCCAAACCGGTTGTCATTTCGGTCCTGTTTTTGTCTTTTCTCTACGGTTGGAGCGATTTTCTTTTTTCCAATATGCTCACCACCGGGGGGGGACCACAGACGGCATCGGTGGCCATTTACACGGCCACGGCGGGCGGCGAAAGGATCGAGTGGGAAATGCTTGCCGTGATGACCCTGATAGCGGGCATACCGCCGGTTGTGGTTTATATGCTGGCGCAAAAATACCTGTCGCAGACCTTTGCGACGACGGTCTAGGAAATCTGGAAGCCAATGGAAAAAGAACAGGAGGGGCAATCCCATTCCGGGATTCGGGTCAACGCCCTGCGCAAGACCTTTCAGCCGGCAGGGGTCGTTGCCTGCAACGACGTGGACCTGGACATACCAAACGGCGAGTTGCTGGTACTGCTGGGTCCCTCCGGCTGTGGCAAGACCACCACGCTGCGCTGCATCGCCGGCCTCGAAACCCCCGACAACCAGGACGCCATTATCGTCCGCGGGCGCAACCTGACGGACGTGGCGCCCAAAGACCGCAACCTGGCCTTTGTTTTTCAGACCACGGCGCTGTTTCCCCACCTCAATGTCCGCCGCAATATTTCGTTCGGACTGGACATGAAAAAGACCCTGGGGCGCGAGGAGATCGCCCGGCGCGTCGACCGGGCGGCCGGCCTCCTGAAAATCGACTCCCTCCTGGAGCGCTATCCCCGCGAACTGTCCGGGGGACAGGGGCAGCGGGTCGCCTTGGGCCGCGCCATGGTCATGGAACCCGACGCCTTCCTGCTGGACGAACCCTTCGCCTCGCTGGATGCCAAGCTGCGGGTCGAGATGCGCACCGAGATCAAGCTGATCCAGCGGCAGCTCGATACCACCATGATCTTCGTCACCCACGATCAGGAGGAAGCCCTGACGATTGGTGACAAGATCGCCGTAATGGACGAGGGCGTGGTCCAGCAGGTCGATACCCCGCACGACATCTACCACCGGCCGGCCAACCTCTTCGTCGGCACCTTCATCGGCTCGCCGCCCATCAATCAGTTCTCGTGCCGCCTCGAGGAGCGCGGGGGGGATGTTCGCCTGATTTCATCGCTGTTCGACATCGCGGCGGCAGCCGAGTACAACCAGGCATTGCGCCAGAGCGGCGGCGCCGTAACCCTGGGCCTGCGCCCTGAGTTCATCGGGATCGGTGCAGGGCCCGGGGACATCGCCGGCACGGTGAAACTCATCGAGTTGATGGGAAGTCGCTCATTGGTCCTGGTCGACTGCGGCGGCCAGGAGGTCCGGGTTCTGGTACAGGGCGAAAACAACGTCCGCGAGGGCGAGGACGTGCAGCTTTCCCTGGATCTTGCCCATGGTTTTTTCTTTGGCCCGGACGGCAGCAGCTTGTGAGGCTTTTTTATTTTTTGGCGATCTCGCGGGTGGCCTGGAGGGCCTGGCCGTAACCGTTTCTGACGGCGGTGAGGTCGTGGCAGCAGTTGAACCAGCGGGTTCCTTTCTCAAAGACCTTGCGCATAGGCTCGCCCGGATCAACCGCCGTGCCCATGGCCTTGCCGTGGGTCCGGCAGGCCCGGCCGACTCTGTCGAACGCCGCCAGCACCTTCTCGTGGGTGCTGGCGGCCCCCGGTTCCCGTTCCACCCCATAACTGTGGGTCAAATCCCCGGGGCCCACGAACAACAAATCAATCCCTTCCACCGCGGCGATGGCATCGGCCTCCTCCACTGCTTCCGCGTCTTCGATCATCACGCCCAGCAAGGTGTGCTGGTTGGCCTGGGCCAGGAACTCATCCAGGTCGAGGGTGCCGAAATGCGAATCCCTGCCCCCGCCCATACCGCGCAAGCCGAGGGGTTGAAACTTGGCCATCCTGACGAACGCCCGCGCTTCTTCGGCGCTTTTGCAGTGCGGCCATATCAGGCCTCCGGCTCCCAGCTCCAGGGTCTTGATTATCTGGTTGTAGGGGCCGTGGGGAAGGCGCACGATTACATCCAGGTCGACGGTGCGCGCGGCCAGGATCATGTTGGATAGGCCATCCAGATCGAGGTGGGTGTGCTCCATGTCGATCCACACGCAGGTGTAGCCTGCCTGAGCGATCAATTCGACGACGATTGGACTGAATACTCGATTGATTTCCGGGACGATGATTACCTCGCCGCTGAGAGCAGCGGCTTTGGTTTTATTGGGTCTGTATTGCTTTGCCATATGGATTCCTCGGTAGCTAGGACACCGCCGCTTCCACCCCCTGGAACCTGGGCAAGACCTCTTTGCCGAACCACGCGAGATCCTGCTTGAGTACGCTGGGAGGGATGGCCAGGGCGCCGGCCCCTACGGTCACCCTCTCCAGCCCGGGCAGACTCTCCTGGAGCTCGGAAAGCCTTGCGAAAACGTGTTCCGGCGGTCCGCAGATCCAGGCGCCGTCGCGCACCAGGTCGCGCGCCGTCGGCAGCCCGGCCAGGGGCGCTTTTTCCGCATCGAAGGTGGCCTGAATCTGCTCCTCGGTAAGCTGGGGCATCCGGCCCAGGGGCGCCAGCACCTTGAGCTGCTCCTCGAACCACACGGACGCCTCCTGAATGGCCTTTTCCTGAGTGTCGGCCAGGTGTATCTGCAAAACCACGGCCAGGTCCTCTCCCAGTTCGGTGTCGCGCCCCGAGCCCGTCAGGGCTTCCCTCCACCTGGTGGCGATCTCGACCACCCGCCCGCCTCCGGGGACGACGCCCTTGACGCCGTGTTTGACCATGAAGTCCATGCCGCGCGGACTGACGCTGAAGATGGGCTGCCAGCACTCCATGGGCCGCTGGCGGGGACGCGGCACTAGGGTGATATCCTCCAGCTCCTGCCCGCGGTTCAAGATCCTGGCCGGGAGATCGTAATGCTTGCCGCGATGCGCGAAAGACTGCTGGTTCCAGGCCTTGAAAATGATCTCGACCTGCTCCTCGAACAGGTCGCGGTTGGCCTGGTCGTCCTCCAGCGGCGAGCCCAGGGTTTCTACTTCCCGGGGTATGTAACCACGGCCGATGCCGAACCTGACGCGGCCCTGGGTAAGCACATCCGCCATGGCATAATCTTCGGCCAGGCGCAGAGGATGCCAGGCCGGCACGGTATTGAACATGCTCCCGAAGTTGAGCTGCCTGGTGACCTGCGCCAGGTGGACGCTCAACATGGGTATGTTGGGGATGCCGCCGTAGCCCTCGCGCTGAAAGTGGTGCTCGGCGAACCACAGGGTATCGTAGCCGGCGCCGTCCATGAGCTCGGCCATGTCGCGGGCCTCGTCGTACACCGAGATCAGGTGCTCGTCCGACTCGATCCGGTCGTCGACCGGGACACCCTGGAAGCCCATGTTGTCCATCTCCACGTGGCCGCCGTAGAAATTGTCAAATTTGGTTATCATCCATTCCTTCCCTTTTCGGGCTGTTTCAAGTCACCCTGTGCTCGTAGGGCCCCAGATCCGCATCCACAAAACCCCGGTGGAAGCTCTTGCCCATCAGGTACTTGATCTCTACCTCCACATCCCTGACCGCAACCACCCCCAGGACCTTGGAATCCCGTTCCAACAGCCTTACCTCCAGGATATTGCGCCCTTTGACCGGCCAGTGCGCCCGGTCGAGCTCGAAGATGTACCACTGTCCGAACAAGCGGTAGCGCGGCATGCTCATTGCGTACATCTGGTTGATCCGGCGCAGCGAGCCGGCGGGCAGTTCCTGGTCGTTGAGCCCGAAACTGAGACGGTCCAGCTCGGTGGACCCTGTGATTCGCACCCGCACCAAAACCTGGTGTACCCGTCCCATGCTGTCCCAGCAGGACAGATCGTCGCTGATGGTGAAATCCAGGTGCAGGGGCTGGTTCACCTGCAACTCGGCGGGCAGCGGATCTGCCGTGCGCGGTGGCAGCAGGGGTTTGGGGGGTGCGTTGGTTGCCGTGGCAAGGCGGTAGATCTTGTCTTTGCAGGCCATCACGTCCGGGTGCGGAATCTCGCGTAGTTTTTCGTAGAAGTCCGCCTGGTAGGGCCAGCACCCGAACCAGTGCGCCAGGTAGATCCCGTCGATGCCCTGGGCCCAGAAATTGCAGGCCGCGGCCCGCATCATCTCGATGGTCCCCTCGCCGATCCGGTCCGAATCCACGCGGCTCTGGATGGCGGCGTGGATGCGGCAGTTCGAGCCTGTGGCTGCCTCCACCAGGGGGCGGAAATCAGCCATGGGATCCGCCGTGCCCGAGGCTTCCGGGATGAGGACGTCCACAATGCCCCGCCGGATCCATTCCATCAGGTCCAGCCCCACCGCCAGGCTGCCCTCCACGCTGATGGGGACGCGGAGGGCCAGTTCGCGCTCGGGATCGCTCCTTTTGACGGCCTCGTAGACTCGTCCGATCCATTCGCTCATGAGGAGACGTCCCGCCTCCACCTGGCCGGGGTGAAAATAATAAGGTTCGTAGTTCAGCTGGAGTTCGATACCGTCGACCGGATAATGGGCCAGGACCTCTTCGATCACGGCAAAGGTCTTTTCCCGGACCTCCACGTGCTTGAAATCGGGACAGCGATACCCCGGCCAGTCCACATCGACATCACCGCCGGCGCCGATGTCCAGGGGCTGCACATCCCGCCGCCAGTCCTCCGGGTCGTGGTCCTCCTTTTCCCAGCTTTGCAACATCCGCTCCCGGCCCCCCTGCTGGGCCAGCAAAGAGGCGTAGAGCAACAAGCCCTTGGCGTGAGCCCGTTCGCAGAGGATCCTGAGGGGATCGTTGCCCCCCTGGATCAGCTCGGTGAAATTCTGGTTGGCCCGCCGCCAGATCAGGTGAGGCCACCTCTCTACGTTTTGGCCCCACAAGTCCCCTGCCCGGGTATCGTAGAGGAGACTGCGGATATCGCCCAGGGTCAGCATCAGGGCCTCGACCGGAGTGCCCGCCAGCTCGTCCACTGCGGCCTCGAGTTCCTTCGGGTATATGGGGGGTTCGTACATATAGATCAGTGGATGGCGTCCATCGTGATCGAACATCACGCGCGGTTTTGGCATGGCCCTTTCCTTATTTCTGAAGATAATCAGTACTTCACGGAATCGGCGGGCGGCCGTGCAGGGCTTGTGCCTCTGGGGTTTTATGAGGCCCAGGGCGCTCTTGCCCCGCCGGCAACATTCCCTCCCGGTCTTGAGGTCCAAATATTTGCGGTATTTCGTGAATTACTGATAATTCCAACAATTTGCATCCCCTGCGATCCCCTGTCAAATCCATCCTCCGCGCGGCCCTTGTCTTTGCTCTTGAGTCGGTTTAAATTGGTATCCAACAACCTTGAACAGGACCCGATGCCGCATGAAAAAAAATGAAAGACAAAACCTGGAAGGCACCCTCTTCGACCTCAGGGGCCGGGTGGCCCTTATCACCGGCGGCAGCAAAGGCCTGGGCAAGGCCATGGCCCGCGAACTGGCCGTGGCCGGAGCCGAGGTAGTAATCTCCAGCCGCCACGAGGACGAGCTCAAAGCGACCCTCGAAGAGATTCTCGCGGGGACCGGTGGGCGCGGCGCCTATCTCACCGCCGATATGACCCGCCGCGAAGAGGTCGAGCAGCTGGCAGATTCCGCCCTCAAAGAGATGGGCAAGGTCGATATCCTCATCAACAATGCCGGTTTCAACATACCCGAACCCATCGACCAAATGACCTACGAAAACTGGGATCATATCCTGGAACTCAACCTCACCTCGTGCACCGCCCTGACCGGGGCACTGGTGCCGCGGATGAAGGAGCGCAGATGGGGCAGGATCATCAACATCTCGTCCATCATGGCCCTGGGCGGCAGGGAAGGACGTTCGTCCTACGCCGCCACCAAGGCGGCGCTGATCGGCATGACCCGGGTCCACGCCCTGGAGCTGGGCCCGTATGGGATCACGGTCAACTGCCTGGCCCCGGGTCCCTTCCTGACCGATCTTCCCAAAGCCGTGCTCAACGAAGAGCAGATACAGTCCTTTGCCCGGCAGAGCGCAATGGGACGGTGGGGCGATCCCCGCGAGCTGGCCGGCCCGGTGCTGATGCTGGCCAGCGAGGCCGGCAGCTACGTCACCGGCACCACTCTGGTGGTGGACGGCGGCGTCCTGTGCAGGACCTTTTGAGACATGCACCAAAGCCCAAACGAAGAGCTGGCTTTCGCGGCGGCGACCGATCTCCTGGAGCTCATCGCGACCAGACAAATCTCCCCGGTGGAGTTGACCGAACTCTACTTCAACCGCATCGTCCGACTGGACACACAGCTGCATGCCTTCCTGCTCCTGAACCACGACGAGGCCATGGAGATGGCCAGGGCTGCCGAGCAGGCCGTCGTCCGCGGCGACGAGCTGGGGCCGTTGCACGGGCTGCCCTGGCCATCTCCATATTGTGGGCGGAAAGGGCGATGAGGAGACGGTCCTGGCCGCGTCGGCTGCTTTTGAACGAGCGCGGCCGTGGATACAGCATCGGCCTCCGGTGTCCTGATGGTAGGGATGTATGGTCGTGGTCCGCAAGGTCATGCGGAAACGGGTATCATCTCTACTGGAGCGAATCTCAAAGGAGATGGAGATTTGGCACACAAACGAATTGTCACCACAGCCCCCATTGACCGGATCGCCATCGACATCCTGGAGGAAGCGGCCCCTTTTGAGACGGCGCTTTCACCCGATGAAGAAACCCTGATGGGCCTGATGGAGGGCACCGTTGGTCTGGTGGTCCGGGGTGAGGGCAAAGCCACCGCGCGCATGATCGAGGCGGCGGCCGACCTGGCCGTGATCGGCCGCCCCGGAGTCGGGTACGACTCGGTGGACCTGGAGGCGGCCACGGCCCGCGGTATTGCCCTGGTCTACGCTCCGATCGGCGGCTTTGCCGTGGCCGAGGGCGCCCTGGCCCTGCTGCTGGCCCTGGTCAAGAAAATCCCCCTGTGCGACAAACTGGTCCGCGACGGGCAGTGGAACAAGCGCTACGATCACGCAACCGGAGACATCACCGGCCACACCCTGGGCATCATTGGCCTGGGCCGGATCGGCGCCCACCTGGCCCGCCTGGTGCAGCCCTTCGGCGCGACCTTGCTGGGCTACGATCCCTTTGTCGATCCCGAGGCCATGCGCGATCTGGAAGTGGAGCTGGTGGAGCTGGAGGAATTGCTCGGGCGCAGCGACTTTGTTTCGGTGCACACCCCGCTCAACGACGAGACCCGCGGCCTGCTCAACGTCGAGCGGATCGCCCTGATGAAACCCGGCGCCATCCTGATCAACACCTCCCGGGGCGGGACCATCGCCAGCCTGGACGTCCTGGCCGAGGCCCTGGAAAAGGGGCCCCTCGGAGCCGTGGGGCTGGACGTATTCCCCACGGAACCGCCCGATGTTTCGCACCGGATTTTCGAGGATCCCCGGTGTCTGTTCGCGCCG
Organism: Candidatus Latescibacterota bacterium; assembly: GCA_965219385.1. Classification (GTDB taxonomy): domain Bacteria; phylum Latescibacterota; class UBA2968; order UBA8231; family UBA8231; genus CBDCNM01. Next base: position 3,116,451 of record CBDCNM010000002.1, read on the forward strand.
CACCTGGTAGGTGTCAGCAGCCTGGCCATGAGCCGTATGTACAAATCCATGGCCACGGACATGGTCGCAGTACTCAAGGGCGAGCGCCCGGTACACTGCGTCAACCCAGAGGTTTTCGCTTAATTCAAAAACCCTATCTTCAACCCAACCCGCCCATGGCGGATTCACCCTGCTCCCGCGAGGTAAACCATGAAAGTCGGCAAGTTCATGATGCCCCTGCATCCCCCCGAAAAAGATCGGACCCAGACCTTCGAAGAAGACGCGGAATGCGTCCTGCTGGCAGATGAACTGGGTTTCAGCGAAGCCTGGATCGGCCAGCACCACACCGCAGCATGGGAACCCATCCCCTCCAACGATATCTTCATCGCCCACCTCCTGCCCCAGACCAGAAACATCCGTCTGGGCACGGGCGTGACCATCATCACCCAGCACCACCCGGCCAACGTCGCCGTCCGCCTGGCCTATTTGGACCACCTGGCCAGGGGCCGCTTCAACGTCGGCTTTGGCCAGGGTGGGGTGCCGACCGATTGGGGGCTTTTCGACCTGCCGGACCCGAGGACCCAGGGGTTGATGACCCTGGAGGCGATGGAGATCGTTCTCAAGCTCTGGCGGGAAGAGGCGCCCTTCGAATTCAAGGGGGACTACTGGAACCTCGAGGTCGATCAGAAGATCCCGGAACTGGGTCTGGGAGAATGGTTGCGGCCCTACCAGAAACCCCACCCGCCGCTGGCCATGAGCATTGTCAGGGAGGAATCCATGGCCGCCCGGACCGGCGGCAAGAAGGGATTCATCCCCATCAGCATCAACATGGCTCCGACCCACAAGGTAAAACGCCAGTGGGAGGTCTACTGCGAGGGCGCAGCCGAGGCCGGACGGCCCGAACCGGACCGGTCGAATTGGCGCATCTCCCGCAGCATATTCGTTGGGGAATCGGATAAAGATGCCCGGGAGCATGCCCTGAACGGTGCCTTTGCCGGCTCGCTTTTATACCTGCGCGGCATGCTCAACCTGGCCAGTATGCTCGATCTGCCGAAGATGGATCCAGAGATGCCGGACGAAGCCGTCAACGACCAGTACCTCATCGACAAAATCGCCGTCGTCGGCAGCCCCGATACGGTGACGCGGAAGCTCCAGGATCTCTACGAGACCACCGGGGGGTTCGGCACCGTGCTGATGATCGCCCACGACTGGGACGACAAGGCCAGGATGCGCCGGTCCATGGAGCTCATGGCCCGGGAGGTCATCCCGCAGCTGCCCTGAGAAGCCGTCTCAAAACCCCCGCTGGCCGGCGCGCGGCAGCAACTCTTAGTTTCCACCTCCAACCACAAGGGAGCTGAATCATGACACCCGAAGAGGTCCTGTCCCACCAGTCCAAAGTCCTCACCGACGAGCAACGCCATTTCTACTTCGAGAGCGGCTACCTGCTGGTCGAAAACCTCATCGCGCAAGAATGGATCGATCGCCTGCTCAACGCCACCCGGCAGATGGTGGACAGGGGCCGCTCCCTCACCCAGTCGGACGCGGTGTTCGACCTGGAGCCGGGCCACACCGCGGAAAATCCCCGCCTCCGCCGCCTGACCAGCCCGGTGGACCACCATCCGGCCTACTGGGAATACGGGGCCGCGTCCATCCTGGTGGACGTGGTGGCCGACCTGGTGGGACCGAATGTCAAGTTCCACCACTCCAAGCTGAATTTCAAGTGGGAGGAAGGCGGGGAGGAGGTAAAGTGGCACCAGGATATCGGCTACTGGCCGCATACCAACTACAGCCCCCTCACGGTCGGGACTTATCTCCACGACGTAGACGACGATCAGGGCCCCCTCGCCGTAATCCCCGGTAGCCACGAGGGGCCTCTCTTCGATCAGTACAACGAAGGGGGCACGTGGGTGGGCTGTCTGAGCGAAGAGGATATGACAGGGGTCAACTTCGGCAAGGTGGACTATCTCAAGGGGCCGGCCGGATCCATCACCATCCACAACTGCCGCACCATTCACGGCTCCAGGAAGAACCTGTCCGCCAGCGGCCGGCCGCTGCTGCTCTACGCCTATTCCGCGGCCGATGCCTTTCCCTACACCTTCAACCCGCTCAACAGCCCCTACTCGGGCACCGTCGTGCGCGGCCAACAGGTCCGCTGGGCCCACCACGATGCCCGGGCCTGCCTGATCCCGCCGGACTGGTCGGAGGGCTACACTTCCATTTACGCGGTACAGCAGCAGGAAGATTGGGCGGCCAGAAATTGAGAGGGCTTCTTAAAGCAACCGCTTGATCAGGTCCACTGCCTCTTCGGGGGTTGCGGCCTCGAAGAGCAGACCCTCTTCTTTGTAGGAATCGAAGACGCTGCCGATATCGAAGGCCAGCAGAACCACCCGGCGCCGATTCTTCAAGGCCAGGGCGATCTCCGAGAGGGTACCCGCTTTTCCCGGACAGGCCACTACCACATCACTGGACAGCACATTGACGTAGTTGCGCGCGTCCCCCATACCTGTGAGAATCGGGACATCGATGTAGTCCGAGGCGCCCCCGGGACGATCATCCGGCAGGATGCCAATGGTCAGGCCGCCCTGCTCTTTGGCGCCCTGGGCCGAGGCTTCCATGATACCCGCCGGACGGCCCCCGTTCAGGAGCGCCCACCCCTGTGCGGCAATGAGCCCTCCCAGGCGATATGCCGCTTCGAGGGAACGGGCATCGGCCCGTCCGCCCCCCATGACCCCTATGATCGGCCTTTTCATACCATCTACTCTGGGCCCACGAGCTCGTCGAGTTCTCCACTGCACTTTTCCAGTACCTTGGTCAGGAAGAAATCGCCCCCCCACGGCACGATCCGCGCTCCCCTGGCGCGACGTTCGGCCAGCTGTTCCGGCGTGCCGGCCGTGATGCCCCAGGCTTTGTTGTGCTCGAGAGCCGCCGCGGACACCCGCTCAATCACATCGTCCAGGGTGAGGGCGGATTCCGGGGCCGCGTCCATCCGCAGCCCCAGATCGCCAGGGCCGATGAAGAGGACATCAAGCCCGGGCACAGCCGCAATTTCATCCACGTTCTCCACCGCCTCCAGGGTCTCTATCTGGCCGACGATGAAGGTCTGGCGGTTGGCATCGGCCGGCCAGTTGCTGGGTGGCGGATAGAATGCCAGGCCGAAATCCGCATCCAGGCCGGCCCCGTCCAGGCCCCGGTTGCCATCGGGGGGAAACTTGAGCGAATCTACGACCCGGCGAGCGATTTCCGCGTTCGAGGTGAAGGGAATCATGAGCCCGCTGGCCCCTTCTTCCAGATATCGGTAAAGACGGGTGCGCTCCAGAGTCGGAGGCCGCACCATGCAGTCGATGTCGTGCAGGTGGCACATGGTCAGCAGGGCCTGCACCTCGCGGTCGGTCATGGACCGGTGCTCCAGGTCGAGCCAGATGCCGTCGTACTTGTGATGCGCGGCATAGCGGACGAAAAAGGGCATGAAATGACCCAGGCCGCAGAAGCGAGCGAAGTTGCCGGCCCTCAGTTTTTTCAGGACTTTGCTCTCTCTCATGGATGAGTTCCTCTCACTCGGCGCTGGATCAGCTGATCACCAGGTAGGACAGCCAGCCGCCGTAGTCTTCGTTGATGATCTGGTGAAAGACCCCGCGCGCTAGATAAACGGTATCCCCCTCGCCCACCTGGTGCACCTCGTCATCGATGATCATGGTGCCCCGGCCTTTTAGGATATAGTAGATCTGTTCCTTGTCGTCGTGCTTGTGGTTATCCGCGGCCTTGCCCCGTACCAGGGCCTGCCTTGCAATATAGTACATTCCCAGCAAACAGGGCCGATCCGTAGAGGGCTCTTCCTCGTCCACCGACTCGAGCAAGCTCCAGGTCACGGCCGCTCCGTGCACCCCGGCCGTCGGCCTCACATCGCGCCAGTTTACCACCTGCGACTGGCTGTCCCGGCGCTCCACCGGGCAGCTGATGATCAGCTGCCCTATCCACTCGTCGGAGTTCCGGTTGATGAGCTGGTGTCGGGCGCCGGGCGCAAAGTAAGCCACCGATCCCTCGCGCACAGGATGGGTCTGGCCGTCGATCAATACCTCGCCCTCGCCCGCCAGAATGTAGTAGTACTGCTCTACCGAGGCGTGCTGGTGGTAGTCGGATTCCTGGCGCCCCTGCATGGCGTAGTGGTGCAGACTACCGATTTGTTCCAGGCAGGCGGATGGCTCTCCGCTTTCTTCGGTGCGCCGCTGCAGCACCGGCCAGATCACGGCGCTCTGGTGTCCGATGCGGGGATCTTTATCCCGCCAGTTGCAGATGACAACTCCTGATTCCGCCATAAACCAGTCCTTTCCAGGGTCTTTCGGGTTTCAATTCGGGCGCCGTAAAAGCACCGGGCGATTGGGCGAGCGTGCAAAGACATTTATATTATCCATAAAAACCTGGCGTGACAAGGGGGAACCTGTATGTACGATCTCAACGGAAAAGTGGCCCTGGTGACCGGCGCCGGCGGCCGGCGCGGAATTGGACGCGCCATTGCCACCCGCCTGGCCCGGGAAGGCGCCGATGTCGTGGTCAACGATATCGCCACCCCACCTTCGCCGGACTGGGATGGGGCCGAGGCAGTGGTGGGCGAAATCCAGGCTCTGGGCCGGCCGGCCCAGAGCGTCCTGGCCGACGTATCGGATGCCCTTCAGGTGCAGGACATGGTAACCCGGACCCTGGAGCGCTTCGGGCATATCGACATCCTGGTGAACAACGCCGGCTCGCAGCCGGGCAAGGACCGCGTGCCCGTGGTGGACCTGGAGGAAGAGGTCTGGGACCTGGTGCAGCGGGTCAATGCCAGGGGAACCTTCCTGTGCTGTCGGGCGGCCGCCCGGGAGATGATCGCCCGCAATCAGGGGGGCAAGATCATCAACATCTCCTCTACCAAGGGCAAACAGGGCGCGGCCCGTCACGCCGCTTATTCCGCCTCCAAATTCGCGGTGATCGGCTTTACCCAGTCGCTGGCCGCGGAACTGGCCCCGCACCAGATTAACGTCAATGCCATTTGCCCGGGACTGGTGGCTTCAGAGCGAATGAGGCACATGGCGGCCTCCCTCAAGCCGGAGGGCGAATCTACTGAATCCTACATGGAGCATATGAAGCAGCAGGGAAAAGCCGATATCCCGCTGGGACGGGTGGGCGAGGGCGCCGATATTGCCCGCACCGCTGCCTTCCTGGCCTCGGCCGAGTCGGATTATATGACCGGCCAGGCCATCAGCGTCAACGGGGGCGCCCAGATGAGCTGATTGTAGACTCTCGTTCATGCCTTGCATGCTTGGCAGGCCAAAGCCGCGCTCGATAATCCGCTCCGAGCCCCAGGGCGGACAAAAAATGCCATCGTCCCCTCGTAGGTCACGGACCGGTTTTTACCTGTTGAAAAAGAACTCCGCCGCCGTCCTGTACAAAATGTACTCCCTATCCCCATCGCTTAAGAACTCCGCGTGCTCATTGATCAAGGCGACCGCCGCCGGAAAATCCCTTTGCGGATCCTCCATCCGCACCGGCCCCCCACTATCGCTCTCCCACATGCAACGCTCCGGCCCAAAGGCGTCCACCACCCGCTCGAGCAGCGGCAGCAAATCCAGATAGGGCGCCTCATCCTCTCCCAGGGCATGTACCGGCCCCATCTTCACCATCACCCGCCGGTGGCGCGCCATGGCGCACAGCTTCTCGACCTGCTCCTCGGGAAAGACCCCTTCTCTGATCCGGCAGCCGCACACATGGTCCAGGATCACCGGCGTGTCCGGAAAGCGGGTGCACATCCGCTCCAGATCGGGCAGCTCTTCATTGGCCATCAGAAAGCTCAGGGCCAGATTGTGCTCGGCCCCGACCTCGAACATCTCTTCGTAGGTCGAATAATCCAGCCAGCGCGACACATCCCCGAAGGCCTGCCGGCACAATCCTCCGCGGACCCGAAAGGCGTAGATTCCCCCCTCTGCCAGCGCCACCATGTTTTTTCCCGGGCTGGACAGGGATATATCGCACACCCCCGGCACCATACCCGTGCCCACAAAGCGATCCGGTTCAGCGGCGATGAGGTCCAGGATATAGCGGTGGTCCAGCCCGTACCAGGTCATCTGCACCAGGTTGATCCGCACCTTGCCCAGTTGACGGCTGTATCCATCGTAGTCTTCCGGCGTAAAATGAGGCCGCCACAGATCCTCCCGGGTGAAACCCGGCATCAGCGGATATCTTTTTAGGTCGTCCGTCCACATGTGTACATGGGAGTCGATCAGCCGGTCCCGCACCTCTACGCTCATGCCATGTTCTCCTGTATCTGTCGCTCCCTGTAGGCTGCATTGGCCGCGTTCAATTGGACGAGCGCGTCCTCGGGCAGTTCCAGCTCGGTGCCGGCTATATTGTGATCCACGTGCTCGGGGCTTTCGGCACCGGCCAGCACACTGGTCACCTCCGAATGGGTCAGGACCCAGGCCACGCACACACAGGCCCGCTCCACCCCCAGATCGTTGGCCACCCCGTCCACCGCCCTTATCAGGTCCTCCAGCGCAGACCCCGGCGCCACCTCGGCGCCCGGCGCCAGATGGCCGGTGTCCATGGGGCTGAAGGCCAAAAGCCCCAGCCCCGCCCTTTGCAGCACCGGGAACATCTCCTGCTCCAGCCGGACCATGCGGGACTCGCCGTCCGTGGTGCGGGACTCCCCGGCGATGTTGTAGTAGTCCTCGGTGCCCGCAATCGGAGCGGTGCCCGTCTTCCCGGCCAGTTCCAGGTACTCGCTCACCTGCGCGCCGCTGTGGTTGGAGCCCCCCCAGTAGCGGATCTTGCCGCTCTGTACCAGCTCGTTCATGGGGCCCACGATTGCCGCAGCCGGGGTGACCTTGTCCGGCTGGTGCAGGAGGAACAGATCCAGGTAGTCCGTGCCCAGGCGCGCCAGGCTGCCCTCGGCCTGCTCGAAAAGGTAATCCCGGCTGAACATTGCTGGCTCTCCCGAACCACCGAACTCCACCGGCGCGTGCGAGGCCGGCACCTTGGTGCAAATGACCACCTGGTCGCGGCACCCGGCAATGGCCTTGCCGAGCACGGTCTCGGCCCCGCCCCAGCCGTAGGCGATCGCCGAGTCGAAGAAGTTCACTCCGCGTGCGAGGCAGTGGTGCAGGACCATCAAGCCCCGCGGATCGTCGGCGCGCGGCAGGTGGCGGAAGGCGGTGCCCTGGCACAGCCGCGAGACATGCAGATCGGTCTTGCCGAAGCGCACCAGGTGCGCGGATCTTGTCGTCATGATTTTCCTTTCTTCACGGCGGTCTTGTCCTGGGACGCGGCAACCTCGATATTTTTCAGTTTATGACAAGACTTGGCCGGCGTCAACCATCACCTGTGCAAGGAGTCTGCAAAGTGACCTACGTAGAAGAGCTGTTTTCCCTGGAGGGCAAGATCGCGGTAGTGACCGGGGCCAGTCGCGGCCTTGGCCAGGGGCTGGCCGAGGCCCTGCTCAGGGCCGGAGGCCGAGTGCTGCTGGTGGCGACCAACCCGGAGCGTTTGCGGGAAACCACCCATACCTTTGCGGAACAGGGCCTCGGGGCCGAGGCCTATCGCTGCGATCTGGAAAACCCGCCCGAGATCGATGGGCTGGTCGACCATGTCACGCGGGCATACGGCCGGCTGGACGTTCTGGTAAACGCTGCCGGGGTGACCTTTGGCCACGACCTGGACGATTATCCGGACGAGTTGTGGGAAAAAACCCTGAAGACCAACCTCGAAGCCCCCTTCCGCCTCTCCCGCGGCTTTGCGCCGCTGATGAAGGCCCAGGGCAGCGGCTCCATCGTCAACATCACCAGCATCTCCGCCGAGCTGGGAGCCGAGAATAACCCGGCGTACGGGGCCGCCAAGGGGGGACTGAAGCAGCTGACCAAGGCCCTGGCCGTGGACCTGGGGCCCTACGGCGTCCGGGTGAACAACATCGGTCCGGGCTACTTCCGCACCGACATGACCCTGCGCAGCTGGAACGACCCCGAACTCCGGGAAAAGCGCACCCGCCGGACCGTGTTGAACCGGTGGGGCACCACCGGGGATCTGGCCGGCCTCATCGTCCTGTTGGCCTCGGACGCTTCCAGCTACATCACCGGTCAGGATCTCTACATCGACGGGGGATGGCTGGTCAACTTCGTGTGAGTTGTCATGGATCCGGACCGCTTCGCCCACCCTCATTTCACCTGGTACTTACCTGTGGGCCTCAAAAACCAAACTCCTCCTTAACCTCGGCGAACACCCCGATCGCAAAATCCAGATCCTCGCGGGAATGGGCCGCGGAAATCTGGGTGCGGATCCGGGCCGCCCCCCGGGGTACCACAGGATAGAAAAAGCCGATCGCGTAAACCCCCTTCTCGAGCAACCTGGCCGCCACCTTCTGCGCCAGCACCGCATCCCCCAGCATGATCGGCACAATGGGATGGGTCCCGGGATTGAGCGCAAACCCCTTTGCCTTCAGCTGCTCTTTGAAGTAGAGGGTATTCGCTTCGAGCCGGTCGCGCAGCTCGGTCGACCCAGCAATGATTGTGAGCGCCTGCAAAGAGGCGCTCACAATCCCCGGCGCCAGACTATTGGAAAAAAGGTAAGGCCTGGAGCGCTGGCGCAGCAGATCAATGATTTCCTGGCGACCGCTGGTATAGCCACCGCTGGCCCCGCCCAGGGCCTTGCCGAGGGTGCCGGTGATGATGTCCACCCGCCCCATCACATCGCAGTACTCGTGCGAGCCCCGCCCATTTTTACCCAGAAATCCCACGGCGTGGGAATCGTCGATCATGACCAGAGCCTCGTGGCGCTCCGCCAGCTCGCAAACCCCCTGCAAATCGGCAATGGTTCCATCCATGGAGAACACCCCATCGGTGGCGATCAGACGGAAGCGGCTACCGGCGGCCTCCTGAAGTTTGGCTTCCAGATCCCCCATATTGGAATTCTTGTAGCGCAGGCGTTTGGCCTTGCACAGCCGGATGCCGTCGATGATGCTGGCGTGGTTGAGCTCGTCGCTGACGACCGCGTCCTCGGCGGCCAGCAGGGTCTCGAACAGCCCGCCGTTGGCATCGAAACAGGAACTGTATAAAATGGTGTCCTCGGTGCCGAGAAACCTGGAGATTTCCCGCTCCAGCCGCTGGTGAATCTCCTGCGTTCCACAGATGAAGCGCACCGACGAAAGCCCGTACCCCCACCGGTCCAGACTGGCCCGGGCCGCCTCGACGATTTCGGGATGATTGGCCAGGCCCAGATAATTATTGGCGCACATATTGAGGACGCGCTGGCCGGCCGCCACCTTTATCCGGGCCTGCTGGGGACTGGTGATGACTCGCTCGCTCTTGTACAGGCCGCTTTCCTGGATTCCTTCGAGCTGCTGCTTCAAATAATCTTTCATGGAATCAATCACGTCGCATCCTCTCCGTTCTAATCCATCCAGTCGAGAATGACCTTGCCCGACCTGCCCGAGCGCATCGCCTTGAAGCCTTCCTCGAAAGACGAGTAGCTCAGGCGGTGGGTTATAACCTGAGAAACATCCAGTCCCGTCTGGATCATGCTGGTCATTTTGTACCAGGTTTCGTACATCTCCCGCCCGTAAATCCCCTTGATGGTCAAACCGTTGAAAACCACCTCGTTCCAGTCGATCGCCGCCCTGGATTCCTGGATCCCCAGCAGGGCGATCTTGCCGCCGTGGCACATATTGGCCAGCATGCTGCGGAAGGCATCCGCACTACCCGACATCTCAAGTCCCACGTCAAAGCCTTCCTTCATGCCCAGTTCCGCGACCACGTCCTCGAGGCGCTCTCCGGCCACATTCAGGACCCGGGTAGCGCCCATCTTGCGGGCCAGCTCCAGGCGGAAGGGATTGACATCCGTCACCACGATGTGGCGCGCCCCGGCGTGCCGCACTATCGCCGCGGCCATCATGCCGATGGGGCCGGCGCCGGTGATCAACACATCCTCGCCGAGCACATCGAAGGACAGGGCCGTGTGGGTGGCATTGCCCAGCGGGTCGAAAAAGGCCAGGATGTCCGTGGGAATCGTGGGATCGCAGTACCACACATTGGTCATCGGGATGCACAGGAACTCGGCAAAGGCGCCGTTGCGATTCACCCCTACCCCGCTGGTATTCATGCACAGATGCCGGCGCCCTGCCAGGCAATTGCGGCAGTGTCCGCAGACGATGTGCCCCTCTCCGCTCACCACATCGCCCGGGCGGAAATCGCGTACATTGGTGCCCACCTCCTCCACAACCCCCACGAACTCGTGGCCGATGACCAGCGGCACCGGAATGGTCTTGCGCGCCCACTCGTTCCACTCGTATATGTGCACGTCCGTACCGCAGATGGCGGTCTTCCGCACCTTGATCAGGACATCGTTGACGCCCGCTTCGGGAATGGGCACCTCTTCGAGCCAGAGACCGGCTTCGGGCTTCTTTTTAACCAGGGCTTTCATCTTTTTCATGCATAGCCTCGGTCTCCCGTTGCGGCGGGGACTATTTTCTTCCGTGCGTTACCGACCACATCCGCGCGCGGTAGGGCACGTTCTCCTGACCGGCGGGCATGCCGAGGTGGCGATGGCGCTCCGGCCAGGTCCAGAAGGGATGCCCCGCCACCAGCTGCTTTTTTTGCTCGGGTACGGCTTCGAGGAACTCCGGGGTCGGTTCCCAATTGGCCATCGCCTGGTGTTTGGGGTGGGAGAAACCGGCGATGATGATGATGCGCTCATTGTCGGTTCGATTCTGCCCGGTGGCGTGGATCAAGGTCTCGCACATCAGCATGGTAGAGCCCGCCGGGGCCTCGACCTGGTGGATGAGGGCAGGGTTTTCGTAGGCGGCCTCCACCATTTCCCACTCATCGCAATTGAGCTTGTGGCTGCCGGCGATGACCGTGGTGCCGCCGCCGTCGGGGCCCAGGTCGGTCAAATTGGTCAGGGTTTTCACGAAGGTACAGTGATACAGATCGCCGTACGTATAGCTGTCGAACCCCGGCTGGCCGCCGCGATGGAAGCCGAATTCATAGGGCTTGCCGGGATCGTAATCCGGTTCGCGGCGGTTGATGATGACGGACGATTCGTCCAGGCGCACCTTGCCGCCTACGGTCTCCTCGGCCAGGGCGACCATCCGCGGGTGGGTAAGGTGTTCGAAGATGGCCGGATCGCTCTGCAGCATATGCTGGAAGGACCAGAAGTGAGGCTCGAACCGATCGGCATGGCAGCCGTTGAGATTGAAATTCAACGGGTCGCCGGATGCTTCGAAGGTGCGGCGCAGCCCTAACAGCGCGTCTTTGGTGCGCTGGAGTTCGTCCGGCGCAAGGGTGTTTTTGACTACGACGTAGCCGTTGACCTCGAAAAAGAGCCTCTGCCCGGGCGTCAGGGCGGGAAAGGGGGTTACCTCATTGTCGTCGCGTTCGCTGGACATAGCCTGTGCCTCCTTGGGGCGATTGAACATCGAGATTGCCGACCCCACTATCGCATCGCTCTGAGCTGGATCGGTTGCGGGGAATCGGCCATTCAGCCAGAGTATAGGGATTGCAAAAGTCCTGTGTCAACTTGGTCGCCTACTCCCCTGGGACAGGCGGGGTGGCAGCTGCGGGTGGCCAGCACCCCCCAGCGAGTCGGCACGCTGCTGATCGATCGCCAGGCATGCACTGCACTCAGGCCCAGGCCTGACGGGCGTGCCCGATGCGTTCCAGCTCGTAGGGCCGGCTCATGCCGTAGTAGTGGAAGGAGTGGTGGCGCACCCCGGCCTCGCGGGTCATCAGCACCTGGTCGCGCAACGCCTCCATGGAAGAGAAGCCGCGGTGGTTGTGCATGATTTCGGCTTCGGCCCATTCGGGCACGGCTTTCAGGTCTTCGACCAGGGTGGCTTTTTTCTCTGCCAGGCTGTCTCCCCGGCAGCCCAGGCTGACGCGCTTGAGGTGCGGATAGATCAGGGAGTAGTCGTTGCCGGCCATGATGTCGCGGTCGTTGCGGATGCCGAAGGGCATGAAGGCGCTCTGGTATGTATTGACGATTTCCTGCGCCTCCCCGAAGAGGCTGGAGACGGTGTTGCAGCGCACATCCATGTACTGCCACAGCTGTCCGTCGAAGGCGTTGCGGGCCCACTCCTCGTCCACCTCGGACAGATCCCAGGTGTCCGGGTTTTGCGGCAAGGTCTCGTAGAGGTGGTCGCGAATGGCGCGCCGCAGGGGAAGGGCATCGAAGTTTTCGTTGCGGGCGCGCTCCAGACAGTGGCCGCAGAAGCACAAGCTCAGGAGAAACTGATCGCGGGGCGAGGGCAACTCCTCTACCTTGTCGCACAGGAACGTGGCGTTCCAGCGGCCGAAACCCAGGGACTCGTGGCGGATGCCGTCGCCGCCGTAGGTGCTCAGCAGGTCCTCGACCAGGGCCAGGTCGTAGGCGCGCACATCCGGGTTGGCAGGGCACAGGGCGGTCCGATGGCGCTCACCCATGGCGTCCACGCAGCAGGCGTCCGGGTAGTTGCGGGGCAAGAGCACGCTGTAGTGGAAGACCACGAAGAAGAGCACCCCCCAGTCGCGGGCGCGCGCCTTTTCCACGATGTGCGTCATGTACCCGTCCGTGTCGACGCACTCGCCCACGGTCGGCCGGATGCGGGTCCCGCTCCAGCGCGAATGCTGGGGCGTAAAAAAGACCGAGCCGTCGTCCCAGCGGATGATTCTCCTGGGGTTGTGGGGCAGGAGAAAGGTATTGGGGTGGTAGACCGCGGCGATGAAGAGTTCGTTGAGGCCGCAGATCTTTTCGAGGTAGTCGAAGCAGTGGTCGATGCCTTCGTCCGTGATGTCCCAGGGGTGGATGTAAATGCCGCCGGAACTACCTTTTTTCAACATGCCAATATCCTTTCTCGGCCTTCGAATCAGTAGCCGCGCGCCCGGAAGAAGGGCTCCATCACCTTGTTGTAGTCGCGGCCGCTCAGACGGTGTATGCCCATCCAGAAGTAGGGCACGGCGCCGCGGCGGCACATCTCGTCGACGAACTGGGCCGTGATCATGTACATGAAAATCAGGTTGAGTATACCCGAGGCCGGGCACACCTTCTCGGCGCGGCCGGGTATGGCGATGACGCCGGCCTCCTCGTCGCAGCAATCGTCGAAGTACACATCGCAGCGCTGGCGCAGGCCGTCGCTGTGGGACGGGCCGATGCCGACCAGGTAGTTGCCGTTGGCGCGGGCCTCGTCGGCCCACGCCAGCTCCTGGGGATCGTCGGCGCTGACCGCGGCGATCAGGAGGGTATCCTCTTCGCCGCCGGCGCCGGCGGCGCGCTGCTCCAGGGTATTGCACAGCATCAGGCCCTGGGCCACGGTGTAGGCGTCGAGTTCGACGCCCTTGTTGCGGCTGCGCACGAAGTAGCGCCCGCCGCCGATGATGATGCGTTTGGCAATGGTTGCGGCCACCTGGTTGACGCGCTCCAGGTCCCGGGCGTGGAACTGGGCCAGCCGCTCCAGAAGGATATCCAGGTAGCGGCGTCCAGTGCTGCCGTCCGGAGCAGGGGCCGTCGCCAGGGCGTGGGCCACTTCCGCGGTGATCATCCAGTGGATGGCGCAGCCCCCGATCGACGATCCCGGGCACACGGCCATTTCCGGTATTTGCGGCACGTGCACCAGACCGTGCTCCCAGGGGATGTGCGAGTCGACGACGAGCGTGGCCACGTCTTCGGGCATCCAGTCGTTCTCGTTGGGTCTGACCTGGTCCGGGGGGGTGTTGCGGTTGTTGAGGTAAGGGGTGGTGAAAACCACGACATAGGCCCCGGCGTCGCGCGCCTGGCGCACCGGGCTGTTGACCAGGGCGGTGAGCAGCACATCGCCCTCTCCCATGGCCTCGACTTGCTCCGGGGTGAACGATCCATCGGAGCGTTCGAACAGCGCCGGGTTGCCCTCGCGCGCGTTGTCCAGTTCGTAGGGGGGCATGTGGCCGATCGCCATATTGGCGTAGACCTTGTGGCCGGCGCGCAGGGCGTCGGCGGCTCTGGCCGCGACGGCGGCGATGATGGCGGCGTCAGCGTGGATTTCCCGCAACATTTTGACGGCGTTCTGGTAGTACTCTTCGCCAAAGGCGATGGTGTGTCCCCAGGTGTGTTCCGGGTGGTGATTCATGATGGAGTGTGTCCTTTCTCAGTAAGAATGACTGCGCCGGGATTGACCCGGAGTTCACGCCGGCGCCACGAGCTTCTCCGGCTTATTTTCCAACCTCGTCAGCCAGTAGTGCGCGTCGAAGTTGACATCTCCGGTAAGAAAGCGCCACAGCTTGATCCGATTGACGATCTCCAGCCGTCCATCGGCGGCTTCGAACCACGGTTCCTCGTGATTGAGAATCGTCTGGATATCCTCCCCGCTGTGGTCCGATCCGCCGTAGATGGTTTTGGGCTCACTGCTCCCATTGTCCAGATCGTCCGTGTTCCACAGGCGCAGCTGCCGCACCGCGGGATTGAGTCGCACCTTGAACATATAGCGCACCCGGTCGGTTTTGTTCTGCCGCCCGCAGTGCCACATGCCGTGGTGGACCACCACCATGCTGCCGGCCTTGCAGACGATGGGTAGCTGGCCGAGGAAATTCTGGTAGCGGCCGACGTCCAGTTCGTTGACGCGCCGGAAGTGGCTGCCGGGCAGCAACAGCGTACCCCCCATTTCGAGCGAAACATCGTGGGGAAAGTACATGATCTGGATGTCGAAGTGCATCCGGGTATCGATGATCGCGTCGCCGTGCAGACCCTGGGCTTCCCCTTCATTGGCCCCCCGGAGGTGCACGGCCTGGTGGTCGAAGAGCGGGTCCGGCCCCACCAGGCTCTGGATAATACCCAGAATTTCCGGCATCCTAATCATGCGACCGATGGGCGACGGATCGGGGTAACACCTGGAGAGAGGGGTACCGGCCGGCTGACTCTCGATCCCGTTTCCATTGATCTCGGCGATAACGGCCTGGTTGATCTCCTCCGGAACGATCTCGTCGAAACACAAAAGTCCGCGGGCCACGAACTCGGCGACCTGCTTCGAAGTGAGTAGATGCTGTTTGTCGACCATCAATCGACCTCCTCTAGTTTTTCGAAGATGAATTCGTTTTTCTGAAACGATGTGGTATACTCGGCGTCGGGATAGGGCGGAATCAACTGGGGAAACTGAATGACCCGCCAACCGTCGAGCAACGCGTCCATGCCGGTTTTGTAGGGCGGCTCGGTGCTGTCGCCCGTCGTGTGGTGTTCCTTTCCAGTTCCGTCGTAGATGGTCCATCCTTTTACCGGGCTGTCCAGAGCCGAATAGGACAGGTACAGAACCATAACCTTTTGTCTGCGCCGGGGCATTTTTTACTCCTGAATCGAAGATGGATCTACGGATCGCCGGTTTCTGGATCGCGGCCGCCGAAGATAGTCAGTACTTCACGGAATCGGTGGGAGGGGCCGTGTGGGGATTGTGCCTCTGGCGTTTTACGATGCCCAGGGCGCTCTTGCCCGGCTCCACCCCCCCAGGCAGGCCTGAGTCCCAGAGCCCCTTTTCTCCGCTCCACCCCCCCATAAAACGCTGCCGGCAAAATCCCCTCCCGGCCTTGAGGTCCAAATAGTTACGGGTGTATTTCGTACAGTACTGAAATAGTAGTAAAAAACGCAGCGACCAGCAAAGTGTCAATGACACGACCACCACCACCCAGGACGAGAGGACTCATCGGCGCAGGGAGAGCAGGCGTGCCGCGAGCCCGCGCCTTCGACATGCGCCTTCGACATGCGCCTTCGACATGCGCCTTCGACATGCGCCCTCTGTGCCAGGCGGTAGCCATCGCGGACACCGGTCAGGCCAACCTCGAGCTGGCTTCGAAGCGCTTCGGCGTGCCCGGATACAGCACCTGGAAGGACTGAGGGCTGTAACAGCCGTCGGATTGACACGGCACCCGAAAGGACCTTTTATTCTTTTCGATACATCGGGTCCGTGGCCAGGGGCATTCTTGGACGGGCCCCTTAAAACCCGCCTCGCAGCGAGGAGCTGGCGATCCATGAAAATCACCGACGTCGATCTCATCCAGATCTACCCAAAGAACCAGAGCCGCAATCGCAACAACTACGCCTTCTACGGCCAGCTCAGCCAGATCACCGTGTACCGGGTGACGACGGACTCCGGCCTGGTCGGCTACGGCGAGACCCGCGGGCCCATGCCCCCCAGGTCCTCCGTGGATGCCGTCATCGGCCGCGCTCCCTTCGACTACATCGACAGCAACCTGAACCACGGCCTGGTGGCCGCTCTCTACGACGTGATGGGCAAGTATCTCGAGGTGCCGGCTTACAAGTTGATGGGACAGAAGCGGCGCGACGCCGTGTCCCTGGCGGCGTGGACGCGCCCCTGCTCGCCGGCGGAGTTCGCCGAGGAGGTGACGCACGCGGCGGCGGCGGGCTACACCATCCTCAAGATGCACACCTCGCCGTTGTGGGACGTGCTGGAGCATGTGCGGCAGGTGGAAGCCGTGGCGCCGCAGGGGTTCCGCCTGCATTTCGACTTCAACGGCGGCACCGTGGACAGCCGCTCGCCGCGCACCGTGGCGACGGTGCTGCCCCTTGTGCGCGAGCTGGAGGGCCACCCCGTCGTCGGCTTCATCGAGGACGCGCTGGCGCGCTACGACGTGCACGGCTGGCGGACCCTGCGCGAGCGCACGCGGATCCCCCTCATCCTCGGGCACGGTGGCATGCTGGGGACCGCCCTCGATGCGACCCTCGGCATGGCGGACCTTTACATGCTGGGCGGTGGTGGCATCGGCCAGACCCTGGCGCGCGGCCAGGCCCTGGGCCTGCTGAATACCCAGGTGATGTTCCAGCTTGTCGGCAATGCCCTGAGCGCGGCCCTGGCGATGCACATGGCCGCGGTGCTGCCCACGGCGACGGGCCACTGCATCACCCAGATGGAGCAGTACGAGGAGGACATCGTGCGAACGCCTATCGCCGTGCAGGAGGGCTTCGCACCGGTGCCCGAGGCACCGGGTCTCGGGCTCGAGGTCGACGACGACGCCCTGTCGCGCCTGGCGGCCAACCCGGATCCGTATGCCTCGATCCCGCGGGGGATCGGGATCCTGCGGCTGCCCTACGGCAAGACCCTGTACACCCGCTCCTTCCCGAACGTGGGCCGCCAGACCGGGACCGAGGAGGGGGCGATCCGCGGCATCGACTTCGAGCTGTGGCAGGACGACGGCTCCGAACGCTTCGAGCAGCTCTACGCGCGACTCGAAAAGGACGGCTCCTTCCTGGCGGAGGGGGCCGACTGATGCGCGTCCTGCTTCTGGGCGGCAACGGCTACCTGGGCCCCCACGTGGTGCGGGAGCTGGAGCGCGACCACCAGCTCGTGGTCACCGACGTCGCTCCCATCGATACGCCCCACCCGTCGCAGGTCGTCGACATCTCCGACTGGGACCAGGTGCGCGCGGCCGCCGAGGGCACGGATGCCATCGTGAACTGCTCGGTGCTGCGCCCCGATCGCAAGCTGGCCTTCGAGGTGAACACCCGCGGCACGTGGAACGCCGTGCGCGCGGCCGTCGAGCTGGGGCACGAGCGCTTTATCAACACGGGGCCGCGGTTCACGATCGTCGGCCCGTCCTATCTGGACTGCGACTTCGGCATCCGCGAGGAGATCCCGCCCCATCCGGGGACGAGCCTCTACGCCCTGACCAAATCGCTGGGGCAGGAGGTCTGCCGGGTCTTTGCCGAGCAGCATCCGATCCACGTCCTCACCCTCCTTTTCTCGTCCTTTGTCGAGCCGACCCCGGCCCATCCGCCGCCTGCCGGCATGAACCCCTTTGCCGTCACCTTTGCCGACGCCGCCCGCGGCGTGCGCGACGCCCTCGAAGTCGATCTGGCGCGGCTGCCCTCGCGTTGCGAGGTCTTCTTCATGACCGTCGACCTGCCCCAGGACCAGGTGCGCGGCGGCAAGGCGCGGCGGCTGCTGGGGTGGGAACCGCAGCATCGACTCGAGACCTACTTCCGGGCGAAATCTCCCCCGGAAAGGTCGCGTTTTGACGGATGAGGGTCGAGAGGTTGCGCTCGGCCGCAGGATCGCCACCCTGGTGGATGGAGAAGTGCGCGCCGGGGAACATGCGGCGCAATTCGAGATGCGAGGTCTGGCGGGCGGGGTGTACTTCTGCTCGTTTACAGCAGGGGCATTCAAGCAAACCCGCAAGATAATTTTGGTAAAGTAGGATCGCGGCCTTACCTTTTTGAGGAACCCGTAGAAGAATCCAAATACGAAGAGGAAGATGAGGAAATGTTGTCGAGGTTTACTGTAGCAGCTGCCATACTTTTGTGCATTGCGTCCGGGCTGGCCGCACAGGATTTTCAAGCCGGCCTCAATTTTTTAGTGGGTCAGCCCAAGGGCGAATTTCGAGACAATGTCGAAGATTGGGGATTCGGCCTCGGCGGCATGGTTGCCTATCGCCCGGGCAACGGTCCGCTCATGATCGGGGCCGACCTGGAGTTCGCGATTTACGGCAGCGAGACCCGTCAGGAGCCGTTCAGCCTCACCATCCCCGATGTAACAGTCGAGGTAGAGACTGCAAACAATATCCTTCTCCTGCACGCTCTGACTCGCTTGCAAGGTGACCGCGGAGTTTTCCGACCCTATGTGGAGGGGTTCATCGGCACGCACTACTTCTTTACCCAAACTGAGATCCGCGATGAAGATGATTTTGAAGAAGATCCCATTGCTTCGTCTACCAACCAGGAAGATGTAACATTCAGCTATGGCGCCGGCGGCGGGGCCATGTTTCTGGTGTACCAGGACAAACAGTCGCAAGGGAAAGAGGAAGTGCTCATCGATTTTCGCGTGCGCTATTTGTACGGCGGGGAGGCCACTTACCTGAAAAAAGGTTCGATCACGCGTGAAAACGGCGCGGTATCCATCGACCCATTGCGCTCGTACACAGACTTTTTGACATATCAGCTTGGTGTGGTATATGCCTTCTAATCAAGCAGGGTACTTGTACGAAGCCATCAAAGAAGGTCGATTCGGGCAAGCGAAGGTAGAGCCGTGAATTGGAAAAATACTCCTCCAGCGCCAACCGGCCCCGGGCCTTCCCCGACTGCTCCGTGCCCCCATACCGGCCCAGGTCCAGCCGGCTCCCCTCCTTGGCAGGAAGGCCACTGACTCCAGGCGTGCCCAGGTCCAGCCCCGGAGAATCGGCCTGGAGGGTGTAATCGCCGGCGGCGGCATCCCTGAACCTCGGAGCGCTCCACAACGCCCGCCGCGTGCTGGTCACCGTCCCGCTCAGGTCCGCATCGCCGTTGGCGTGCCCCAGGTAATAGTCCACCCTCACTACATCCTCAGCCTTCTCCGAAACAGCCCCCTGACCCGGGGCCACCACGCCTCCCCCGGGAAAACCCGACGCGATCGTGTTGCGCACCAGACCCGACGTCCCCCCCTTGAATTGAATCCCCTTGCCCCGGTCGCCTCCCGTCGAGTGCAGCGTGTTGTTGAGGATCTGGGTGTTATCACTGCGATAGTCGTATGCCACACCGGCCCGCGCCGCCGTCGTATCGCGAAAGGTGACCAGCACCACGTCCAGCGTACAGGGC
This sequence comes from Candidatus Latescibacterota bacterium, assembly GCA_965219385.1. Classification (GTDB taxonomy): domain Bacteria; phylum Latescibacterota; class UBA2968; order UBA8231; family UBA8231; genus CBDCNM01. Next base: position 3,135,963 of record CBDCNM010000002.1, read on the forward strand.
GACACCCGGGTGGCCCGTGACCCGCGGGCACCGGCCCCACTCGGCCACAGCACAGGCAGTAGCCCGGACGTTCCTCCTAAATAATCAAGGGTCGCTCCTGCATACAGGTAGAGCACTTTGTTGGCGATTTGTGTGGCCGCAGCAGCGGTCTCATATGGAAAATCGGCCGGCAAGGTCAGATTAGCGCTAGCGGCCGTTTCCGCAGCGGGCCAAAAGGACCCGGGTCCCCTGCTTGCGTACCACGCCTTTGTATTGGGGAGCCCTATCCAAACAGGCTGGTCCCTAGTGCCGCAGGGGTCGTTCTCACATTCGTTCAGAATGTGAAAACGCAGGATGTCCTCGCCGTGTACCTGGTGAAAATAGGCCCTCAGGCTCCCGAAGACGGTCAGGTTTTCCGTAGATTTACCTGGTGCCGTATGCGCTATGGTACCCGTATATTCAGGCACGCCCTCGTAGCTCGATTTTATCCAAACGCGCATGGCAGGAGGCCGGTATCCTCCGTACTGTTGATGGTATCCAAGCATCGACAGCCCAGGAGAAACCGATGAGCCCCCTGCCGAAAGATATAATAACGATTTTGTCGCCCTTTGCCCCCCTTTTTTCGAGCCGCGTTTGGCCGCAGGCTCAGACGCTGTTGGTCGGGGCGCTGTTAGCCCCGGGTAAACGCACGGTCAGCGCCGTGTTGGAGGTGTTGGGCTTGAGCCAACAGCCTACCTTTCAAACCTACCACCGGATCCTCAACCGCTGTGTGTGGTCGCCCCTGGCCGGCAGTAAGCTACTCCTCCAGGCGTTGGTGGCCGCCTTTGCCCCCCACGGGCCCCTGGTCCTGGGCCTGGATGAGACCATCGAGCGGCGCCGGGGCGCCCAGATTGGGGCCCGAGGCATCTACCGGGATCCCGTCCGCTCGAGTGGGCCCCACCTGGTCAAGGCTAGCGGCTTGCGCTGGCTGTCGTTGATGCTGGTAGCGCCTATCCCTTGGGCGGATCGAAGTTGGGCCTTACCCTTTATGAGTGTGCTGTGTCCGTCGGCCCGCTACTATACTCAGCGCCAGCGCACCCCCCTCACCCTGTTGCAACGGGGGCAGACTATGCTCAAGCTGGTAGCGCGCTGGCTGCCCACCCGCCGGCTGGTCGTGGTCGCCGATAGCACCTTCTCCGCCTTGGCCTTTCTCGACGCGGTTCGGCCCCACGTGGGGCTGATTACCCGCTTGCGGTTGGATGCGGCCCTGTATGACCCACCACCAACCCGCACGCCGCACACGCGGGGACGCCCCCGCGGCAAAGGCGCCCGGCAGCCCACCCTCCAGCAGCACCTGGACGATCCGACTACCCCTTGGCACCCCCTCACCCTGGACCGGTGGTATGCCGCCGGCCCCTATACAGTGGAAACCTACAGCCAAACGGCGCTGTGGTATCACACTGGCTTGCCCGCCGTGCCCCTCCGCTGGCTGCTGATCCGAGACCCGGCCGGCCGCTTCGCGCCCCAAGCCTTGCTCTCGACCGATGTGCGTCTGTCCCCTCGGCAAATGCTGACCTATTTTCTCCAACGCTGGTCGGTAGAAACTACCTTTGAGGAAGCCCGCGCCCATCTGGGCATGGAAACCCAACGCCAATGGAATGAGCGGGCCATTGCCCGGACCACGCCGGTCATCTTGGCCTTGTTTAGTCTGGTCGCCCTCATCGCCAATCGGCTGGCCCCCAAAAGCGCCTCCCCCTGCCATGCCACGGCCTGGTATGGCAAACGAAAACCCACCTTTTCCGATGCCGTGGCCTGGGTCCGACAACGGCTCTGGCAGGCTTTTTCCAACCTGCCCAACCAACACGACCTGATAAAAATCCCTCGAAGCCTACTCAACCGCTTGATACACACCGTCTCGTACGCTACATAAATGGATAAAGTCGAGCTTAGCTGCCCCCGTTGAAGAATTGATTGAACTGGGCCATCGAGTAACCCCAAGGCTGGTCGTAGTTGGCGTAGCTACCCGAAGAAGCGTCGACAAAGCTGACCATGACCACGTATACGTCACAAGGGGATGTCCCCGTACAAGGCACATGGGTAGGGTCGCCATGTCGCCCACCGGACGCCTGCCTTTTCGGATCTTTGATGTACCCGCTAGCGACGCGCTCGGCCTGTAGGGCGGCGCGCCGTTTGGCGCTGCGCTGCAGATGCGGCGCAATGCCGTGGGCTGCAGGGTCATCGATGCCGACCTTGGCGTTCGAAGCCCGAAAGTCGCCCTGGCTGTCCAGCTCCGCATAGTACAAATACCCGTCGGCCGGGTTATGCACGAAAGCATAGCCATCGCCGGTGACCCAGTTGATCTCGAATTCGTCTCCGAATACATGGGCGGCAAAGGTGGTGCTGTCGGGCTGGGTAAAGGGCGCCCACTGGTCGACCACCATGGCATGAACGCGGCCGGTGCCGGTCCACAACGCGAGCAGCACCCATGGAATGACCCATCGAGTACTCACCATTTCAATCCTCCCCTTCGTGACAAGGGCATTTTCGTTTCAAGGAACCCCAGGAGTCCTCCTGGATGGCAGTGTTTCGTGGGGGGGGGCCCCCGACAGGGCGTGTGTCCGGACAAGGCACATGGTCGGTGTGCTCGACCTGTGTGGCTACACGTTTTGCGGTCGGGTCAGTCCACGTTTCCAACCGCACGCCGTTTATGAGCGCCGACACAAGGAAAAGAGAAACAGCAGGCGTGTTAGCGACACATTCCCGTAGCCCAAATCCCCCCTCGAATCCCGCTCTTCCCTCGTTCTTACGAGCTATACCACTACTTTTTGGACCACCAAAGTAAAAGCCAAAGGTGTTGGGAAGCTCGGAATAGGGAAAAAGATTGTGGGCGTCGGGTCCGCTTCTAATGATTACTGGTGAAAACCCCCCCTCTCCTTCTCTTACGACAACTAATGAATCTGCTCCTAATTCGGGAATGGTGTAGGATGGAAATCGCCCAGGCGTTGGTAGAAACTGGTACAGGGCGAGGTCGCCGTCCTGCTGGCGAAATAAAAGGCGCTTGCCCTCCCAACGCACTTTCTTGCCGGCGATGAACCAGTCGGGTACCGGGGGGGCCTCATACGGCATGTTGCTGAAGACATGGTAGGTATGCCCGTCGATGTCTTCCGTGTGGGTAATGCAGATGGTTGCGAATGTCTCTATTCTACCATCGCCCTCTTCTGTAGCGTAGTGCTGGTAATGCCAACTGTTCCCCACAGCCAAGGGCAGCATCTGGTGCACCGGCTCCTCGGCCTCGACCAGGGATGCAGCCCACAACCCGCCCCAGCCGAGTACAAGGGCAGCACTCCATTTACACAGCTTCATGATCTACTCCTCCTTTAATAACTGGATTCTCTTCAGGGCTCCCCAACTTGACGGGCGAACCGCCGTGTGAAGGGGGCCTTCAGGCCCACTCAACCAGGGCTCAAACGCGACAATCCCCAGCCCGTCCTCATCAGCACCGTCCCATATTTTCTCCCGGATCGATGCGCGCTCGTCCGTGTTCCACCAGTTGAAGCGGGCGTCGATGGCATTGGGGTTGTCCCGCAAGCGAATACCTGCTTTAGTCAAGAAGTCATTATACTGGATGGTCGGCTGCGCGTCGTATAGAACCTCAAGCACAGCAAAAGCGCCGATGAATCCGCCGATGAGTGGTGGTCACCGGCGCCAACACTCATGACAAGACGGTGGCCTTGGACCCACTGGATGGTAGGGTATGGGTGGTGGCACTCCACATCCTCCCTGCATGAACAGTGGAAGGTTTTGCGCGCTGCCAGAGTCCTTACCCTACTCCACCATCATCAGGGTCTCCGCCAGCGCGAAGACGCACGAGCTGCGATCGCCGCCGATGCTCGAACGCCATATATCGCGGGTGTAGGCCTCCCCTGCGATGGGCCGGCCATCCAGCGTCAGGGTGGTATCCCTGGTAAAGTAAAGCAGCGAGAAGATATGGACCTTTTCCTGGCCGCTGGGCGCCGGGCCCCAGTAGATGGTGGCCGGCTCGGTGACGGTCCAGGTCGATTCGAGGGCGTGAGCAGCCGCCTCGATGGTCCACCCAGGGCTGGTGCGGATGTCGCCCCCCTTCGACAGGGAAGCATCCACGACGGGCATCTCGTGGTCGAACTGGTTGCCGCGTCCGCGGATCATGTTCTGGTAGGTCCAGGCGGCCAGTTCGCGGTTGTCGGTGTAGGTCGCGTCGATGCCAGCCTCCGGGATGATGACGAAGGCCACGGTGCCCCCGCCGGCCTCGGAGTAGCGGGTGTGGTAGAGGCTGAAGCTGCCGCTATCCGTAGCCTGGCCGGGTCTGCGGATGTAGTTGATCCAGTGCTCGCCGGACCAGTGAACCTTCCCCTCGAAATGGTCGTTTGCCATGGGTCACCTCACAGGATACAAATGTCTGCCACAATCACGACACGCGTTAAGGTATAATCAAGGGAAGGCACGTGCAAGGCCATCCGCACCTCAACCACTTGACCACATATCCGAAAAGAGCTTTTATAGTTTTTATTTGCCCCCAAGCTAATTTATATTGAAGAAAGGAGGATCTATCCATGATCATAGAGTGGAACAACCACATGTTCAGCGCCGATCAGGAGCGCTTTCCGCTGCATCCGGATTGGGAGGGTAAATGGCCCTACGATCCCAACTTTCCGGTCGGCCACCCGCTGGACGCCTACATGGCGCACATGGACCGGGAGGGCATCGACCGGGCCGTGCTGGTGCAGCCGGGGCCCTACTGGGAGGACCACAGCCTGGTCCTGGACTGCCTGGAACGCGAGCCGCAACGCTTCAAAGGGGCCTGTTTGTTCCGACCCGAGCGCGAGGACGCGCCGGACAGGATGGCGGAACTGGTAGCGCAGCAACCGCTCATTATCGCCCTGCGCTTCCACCTGGGCGGCGGCGAGAACCTGGGGCCGGACAGCACCCTGGATCCAGGGGTACAGGCCCTGTGGATCAAGGCCCTGGAGCTGGGGATGATTATCGAGTTGCACATGCACTCCACCTACGCCTTTCCCGTAGCCAATATGCTGCGCGCCCATCCGCGGACCACGGCGGTGATTGACCACCTGGCCGAGGCCGGCTTCAGGAACACCGGCACGCCGGTGGAATTCGCCAATTTACTGGATCTGGCGGCCTTCGACAGGGTCTACATGAAGCTTTCCGGCCTGAATCACTTTGCCAAGGACGAGCCGCACTATTTGAGCGCGCGGCCCTTTACCCGCCGGGTGATCGCCGAGTTTGGTCCGGACCAGCTGGTCTGGGGCAGCGGGGTGCCCGGGATCGTGGACGCGCACATGCCCGAGTATTCGGAGGCGGACCGGATGAAGGTGAAGGGGGGCAATCTGCGGCGCTTGCTGGGATTCGATTGATCGAGGTCTTTGGTGGGAATCAAAGGATAGAGTATATTTATCGATGAAACAGTTGTAGATTGCCACACCTGAACAAAACCTATGGAAATTCTTGCTTGGAAAGGAAGATCATGCGCAAACCTAAACTGATCTACTACAACGATTCCCGCCACTACCTGATGTACCGCTTCGACCCACCGCTGAGCCGGCACCGACTGCAAAGTCCGGTGGACGAGATCCTCGGGACGGGGGTCGACACCCTGGCGTTCGGGCTGGCGTCGGGCGCGACCTTTCTGCACGACTCCAGGGTCGCCGACAAGTGGGGCGACTCGGTGGTCGAGCACAACCACGGCATCCTGTGGTGGCGCGCGGCCAAGAACCTCCAGACCGCCATCGCCCAGGGTCTGGACCCGCTGCAGGTCGTCGTCGACCGGGCCCATGAGAAGGACATCCAGCTCATCGCCAGCCTGCGCATCAACGACCCCGGCGCGCCCAGCGGCGCCAACCAAAACCGCTACATGCTCAACCGGCTCAAGCTGGAGCACCCCGAGTACATGATCGGCGAGGAGGATCCGGACAGGCCCGCCGTGGCCACGTGCCTCGACTTCGCCATCGATGCGGTGCGCCAGGAGCGGCTGGATCTCATCGAGGAGGTCTGCGACCGCTACGGGGCCGACGGACTTGAGATCGACGACTACGTCCGCGTCTTCTTCAAGCCCTCGGAGGTCGAGAAAAACACGCCGCTGCTGACCGACTTCGTCAAAAGCGTCCGCCAGCTCCTGGACCGCATCGGCCAGCAGCGGGGCGAACGGCTGATGCTGGCGGCGCGCGTCCACCCCCGGGAGGACGCCAACCTCTCGGTGGGCATGGACGTGCGGACCTGGATCGAGCACAAGCTGGTGGACACCATCGTGGTCAACTCACTGGGCTGCGACCTGGACCCGGAAGCCCATTTCGGCTGGATCGCCGAGGCCGCCACCAAAAGCGGAGTCTGGGTCTACCCGCGCCTGGGCCGCATCCCTTACGATGACCGGCATCACGAGCCCCCCATCGAGATGGTCCGCGCCGCCGCCGCCAACCAGATGGCCGCCGGCGCCGACGGGCTCTACGTCTCGGACCTGCCCTGGCCGCACGGGCCCGACGAGTACCTGATCATGCGGGAGCTGGGCGATCCGGACATTTACGCCCGCAAGAACAAGCACTACTTCCCGGCGCGGGAGGACCCGAGCACTGAGCCGTGGCCGCTCGAGCGTTCCCTGCCGCTCGTCCTGGAGGAGGGCGTCCCGGCGCAGGTGCCCTTTCGCATCAGCGACGATGTCGACGCGGCCCGGGCCGAAGGCGAGCTGGAGCGTGCGACCTTGCGGGTTCGCATCGTCCAGACCGGCATGGAGGACCGGCTCAGCTTCAAGTTCAACGACGCGCTACTGACCCCTGAGCCCAGGGACATCCGCACCTTCTACGGCGGGCTGGTCAACTACAGCGCTTCCCGGAGCGGCCGAGACACCCGGATCAACACCCACTACTGGTACCAGTTCGACCTGCCGATCGACCTGGTCCGCCAGGGGACCAATCAGATCGAGGTCACCCTAAACCACAGACTCGCCGAGCGCGTCGAGGACCGAATCCTGCACCAGGTCGAGCTCCTGATCGAGTACGCGCAGGCACCGGCGACCGCCGGGGGGCAGATGTAGGGGAGGGGGCTGTTTCCGCGTCGATCGGCATTTTCTTTTCTGGACATTCTCCTGCTGGTTTTCATATCTTCATACCATTCACAATGGTTGGCCCGGGTTTACTTTACTCATAAAGGCATACTCATGAACGAGGACGAACGCTATTTATTCGATTTGAACGGCTATCTGGTCGTAGGAGGGGTACTCACCCCGGACGAAGTCGCCCGCTGCAATGCTGCCATCGATCACCACGGCGACCAGCTCACAGCCATGGATCGCTCGCTGGCGGGCGATTCGCCGGCCCTTGCGGGCACCTCCCGCCGCCGGGATCTGAGCGGCATGCTGCAGTGGGAAAAGCCCTGGTGCGAACCCTTCCGGCACATGCTGGCCCACCCTGGCATTGCGCCCTATCTCAATCAAATCCTGGGCGAGGGCTACCGGCTGGATCACGGACCCGGCCTGATCGCCCAGGACGAGGGCTGCGAAGGCGGCACCCTGCACCACGGCGGTGCCGAGGCCGCGAATTTCTCGCTGGCGTATTTTTTCAAGGATGACCGCATTTATACCGGCCTGACGGTGGTGGAGTACATACTGGCCGACGAAGGCCCCGGCGATGGGGGCGTGGCCGTCATTCCGGGCAGCCACAAGTCCAACCTGCCCTGCCCGCAGAGCATTAAACGGGGCCAGGAGTACCAGGAGCACGTGCTCGAAGTCAATGCCAGGGCAGGAGATGCGGTCATTTTCACCGAGGCCCTGACCCACGGCACCCTGCCGTGGAAGGCCAAACACCAGCGCCGCGCCCTGCTCTACAAGTTCAGCCCGGGCTACCAGGCCTTTAGCGGTGGCGCTCACACCATCACCTACTCCGATTACATTGAGGACATGTCCGAGGAGCAACGCGCCGTCATGCAGGCGCCGCATTACCGCCGCTGAGGCTTATAGCCCATGCCCATGCTCGCGCCGGAAGAGGCGCTGTGCAAACGCGACGAACTGATAGAACTGGGCTATACCATGGTCCCCGGCGTCCTGCAAAACCCCCTGCTGGACGAGTTGCGCACCTGGTCCCACGAGGTGTTCGAGCGTTTGCCCGTCGATCCTAAATACCGCTATCAGGGCAGCGACATCCACGTGTACACCGAGCGTCTGTGGAAAACCCGGGCCGCTCTGAAAGCCGATGAAAAGCGCTTTGCCGACCCCATTGTCGAAAGGATCATCGACTACCCGGCCCAGCAGGAAGCCTGCCGGCTGCTGCAGCTCGAGGACCTGGCGTCTCACGACGTGATCATCCTGCTGTCCAAACCGGCCTACGGCCCGCCGCTCTACTGGCACCAGGACTACATGAACTGGAACAGTCCGGCAGCGGCCACGCCCTGGCCCACGGTGGTTTTCCTTTCCTACTACCTGAGCGACACGAACCGCGAAAATGGCTGTCTGCGGGTTATCCCGGGCACCCACCGCAAACGCATCGACCTGCACGACATCCTGCCCGCTGCCCACGGTCCCGAAATCCAGGCCATTGACGCCCTGGACAGCCCGGTTTTCATGGACCACCCCGACGCCATCGACGTGCCCCTCAAAGCCGGCGACCTGATCATCGCCGATGCGCGTCTGCTGCACGCTGCCTGGCCCAACCAGACCGCGCAGCGCCGCACCCTGGTGCTGGCCTGGCACGGGGTTTTCCCGTTCCCCGAGCCGCCGAGTTGGTGGAAAGACCCCATCCCCGCTGTGGTCAGAAACGCCGATCCCGAGGCAACCTATGAAGGGACGCGCAAACCGAGCGAGTACCTGCGCTGAGATGCGGAAATACACAGATCGTTTGGACTCAACCACTGGAGGATAAAATAGAGGAAATGACCGATACAACTGATTTCTTCGGGGATGAAGTGGTACTGCTCTACGATCTGGGTCCTGAGGCAGACCCTTCGACGGACCCGCCCTCCTGGCCACGGCATCGGAAGATGGTCATCCGGCCCACTGCGTGGTTGTATACCTGAAGGCCCACGGAATTCCCTGAGAGGGAAGCACGTCGAAGCCCAAAATCTTCTTTTACACCGACGCCCGCCGCGGAGGCTCCTAAACCGGCAGCTCGAAGTAACCGAGTTCGGCCATGCGCTCCAGCCAGCGCTGCCGTTTCGGGCTCACCTGTGGATTGGCCAGCCATTCAGGTGGGTAAAGAGGATCTCCGGGCCGTCCAAAATGGCCCGGCGTATCCTTCGACTGGGCTGCGCGTTTGCGCGTGACCGCCTCTTCTGCCTTTCCCCTGGGATTGTTGTAGTACACACACGTGCTCATGCGCCGGCCCGTAGCGCCGCCGTGACTGGCGTGCCAGCAGCGCATGTCGAAGGCAATCACATCGCCCGGGTTGGCCGCGCACACATAAGCAGGGACATCGGCTACGGCCAGGTCGAGTGAAGCCATGGATGCGTGCAGCTGCTCGTGGAAGACTCGATTGTGAGAGCCTGGGATGAGCCGAAGGGCGCCCGAAGTGGCGTCGACCGGATCGAGGTAGAAGGCGAATTTCACCCCGAAGCAATCCTCTTCGGGGTCTGCTCTGTGATCGGGATGCCAGGAGGTGTCGCCCACGTACCGATTGGCGTCGGCGCCGATACCGATCACGTCGTCGCCGTACAGCTGCTCGGCGATACTGCAAAAGCGCTCGTCTTCGAGGAGACTGGCGTAGAGCGGGGTGCGCGGATGCAGCATCATAGTCCAGTAGCGTTTCTCGCCGGTGAACGGCTGGTCGAGGTATACGTAGTTGAGCCCGGCTTCGTATTCGCGGCGCAGGGTTTCGACCTCTTCAGGCGTGAACAGGTGGCGCAAAATAATGAATCCGAAGGTTTCGAAGTGCTGCAATTGTAGTTGTGTGAGCATGCGAATCTCCCCGGTCACAGGTGTAGAGCTAAAGCTCTCCCACCTCGATCTCAGCGATGTAGATGTCGCTCTCCGATTCCTTGTAGCGGAACTCTGGAAAGTGCCTGGGGCGTACTTCTCCGGAAACATAGGCCACGTCGGAGTAGTACGACATGATCAGCTTTCCGGGCTCCAGCGAGACCAAACCAGGATAGGACGCGTCGTAGCCCGGAGGCATCAGCACCAGCAGTTCGGCTCGATCCCGCGAAAGCCGATACAGGCCCGTGGTGCCCGAGCGGATGAACGGGCTCTCGGCGTGGCTGAAGGTATTCTGCAGGGCGAAGGGCTTAACACCGTCCGGTCCAGGCTCCCCCAACCCCGACCCGGCACAGCGTCCGGCCAGGTATACTTCCCCGCCGGATTCGCACATCACCGGCGCGTCGCAACCGGCGGGCAACCCCAGCTTTTCTTCCCATTCCGCGTACGGCGGCATGGAGCAATACATCACCGCCGCATTGGTGCGCACCACGCACCACAACTCGCCGTCCGGGCGCCAGTGCAACTCCGACTCCTCGCTGCAACCGTGTGCGTCGGCAGCCGCGATCTCGGCGTGCTTGCTCCAGTGCACCCCATCGTCGCTCGCGATCAGGTCGAACGGCGTTCCTTCTTGCAGGTAATGGAGGGCGCAATAGAACCGGCCCTCGTGCCAGCGCACCCGCCAGGTATAGGGACGGAAGCCATCGACGGTCAGAGGTTCGGGTTCCGACCATCTCACGCCGTCGGCCGTCCACGAGACGAAACTGCGGTTCTCCGGGGTCCCCGTCGGCCTGGGGGTCACCACTCGGAAGAAGGCGTAAAGCCGCTCCTCCGCGGCACAGAAGTGAGCGGTATCCACGCCACTGCCGTCGACGATCCCTCCCGGTGGTTCGAACACCTGGGCCTCGTGCCACCTTCTCAGGTCGGCGGAACGGAGGATGACCGAGAAGGTGTTGCCGGCAATCCGTCCTGTCGTGTTGCGCGCGAGCCCGTGGGACAGGCCGCGGAAATGGGCCAGCCAGAAATACTCCTTCCACCAGATCAGGTCCGTCCACGCATTGTACCAGCCGTCCCGAACCACCGGCTGTATGGACGTTACTCGGGCGTACGGACGCTTCTCCTGCCGGCCTGAATCCAGACTGTTTTGCGCGGTCATTGGTTCACTCCTGGTTTGGCCTTCTCCGGCTGCCGGCTCCTGCGCTGACTTTTCCAGTATTTGCGTGGTCTGTTGGGGCAAAAATTAATCTCTGCTTTCCCGTCTGTCAATCTGTCATCGCGGCAATCACCACTGCACATCCATCATGTCGCACGCCCAGAACAGCGGTCCGTCGTACACGCTCTTGATCTCGGCAATGCCCTGGGTGGTCTCTTCGGGAGGGTCGAGCGTAATCGACTGGTGGTTTATCACCAACCGCTTCGCGCCCGCTTCGGCGGCCAGGCGCCCTGCGCTCAAGGTGCCGCTCTCGGAGATGACGCTCGGATAGGTCTGGATCTTCTCTTCCCGGTGTACGGCTTCCATCACGAACAGATCCGCATCTCTGGCCAATTCTACCACGGATTCGATCGGCGCTGTATCGCCGCTGAAGGCGACGACGCCTTCGTCGGTCTCGAAACGAAAGCCATAACACTCGATGTAGGGTTGGGCGTGTTTGACCTCCCAGGCGCGACAGGTCCAACCCTTGCCCTGGGCCACTTTGCCCTCGGAATATTCGGTCACCTGCACCACGGGTGCCGGCCGTTCCCCCTTGCCGCCGCGACTGTGGAAGGCGTGAACGCTCATCGGGTGATTGGTGCGCGCTTCGACATCGTACCAGAATACCCCATGAGGGCTCCACATCGAGTCGGTGATTTTCTTAATCGGAGTGGGACCGCGCACCTGCAGATCTTTCTCCGTGCCGATGGACTGGTCGAATCGAGTCATCAGGAAGCAGAGGTAATCGGAGATATGGTCGGAGTGCAGGTGAGTGAAGAACAGGTCGTGCACCGAAGTGCAGGGAATACCCATGCGGTGCATCTTGTAGGTCGAAGCAGGCCCGCAGTCGATCATCAAGCGCTGGCCACAGATTTCGAGAATGAAACAGGTGCCCCAGCGGTCTCGCATGGGTGTCGGGGTGCCCGCCCCGACGATTCTCAGTTGCGGCATCTTTACAAACTCCCGGTGAAAGCGATCTCGCATCGCTAAAATGACGGGCGGCCGGGCCGACCAGCCGCCGCCGGTGGGGTCCTCGACATCCACAATTCCGAATCTGTTCAGAACCCTCGGCGATCACAGGTCAATCGGCGTCGTAGAACCACTCGAGCGGCAGGACCTGCAGGCCGGGGGTGCCCTTCGTACCGGCCCGCTCCGGGAGCGGAACCTCTCCCACAAGTTCCCTGACACTTTCATGGTCACACAGCCTGTAGAAACAGTAAGCCACTACCACGAAGCCTCCCACGGTGGAGAGGCGAGGGTAGCTGGCGTGGGCAAAGTCCGCGGGAATGTGGGGCACAAGGGGATCGCAGCGGACCCACCCAGGCTCCGGGGCCGGGACCCGCGGATAGGGGGGCACCCCGTTGGCCTCCAGGCAGCGGAAGTGCTTCCAGGTCCGGCAGGAATCCGAACTGATCGCTGCACTCAAGCGCGCCCGCCAGAGCCCCTGGCGGATCTCCTCCGCCGAGGTCTGGGTCCACACCAGCAACACGTCGTCCGTGCCGGGGATTCGTACCGCGTCCGCCGGGGCACAGCCGGCGGCCAGACCGGTGGGCTCGGGCTGCGACCAGGTGACCCCTTCGTCGATGGAGACGCTTTTGAACAACTGCCCCAGCTCCGTCCGTCCGATGAGAACCACGGACCCGTCAGGGGCCACCACGCTGGTCACCTCGTCGAAGCTGCCGATGGGCCCGGCGCCGTAGTCCATGCAGACGAAGAGCTCCCCGTCCTGGTTCCGCTGCCAGGTTTCCCCTTCGTCGTCGGTGTAGGACACAAAGGCGAAATCCAGGCTGACCTCGTGGGTGTGGCCCTCCAGTTCCACCAGCCGGCCCATCATGTAACCTTTGCCCGGATCGACCAGGGCCCGACGCGCCCCCGAACGCGGGTCCAGGAAGGTGTGGGCCATTTGCCACGCCCGGGGTTTGATGAGACGACCCGAGGGAAGCACCACAGGGCGGGTCTGCGCTGTGCCGGCGCCGGTGGTCGGGTCATCCGGGTCAGTCCGGTACTGGGGTGGCGACCAGGTATGACCGCCATCGGTGCTGTGGGATTGGCGAATGAAATGTTCGTCATAACAATCCCGGAATAAGATGACCAATTTCCCGCTGGCGCATTCGACGACGTGGCATTCATCGTAGGTCAGCATGGGCGCGCCACTCGTCGACCTGCGCCAGCGCCACGAATCGATCGGGGAAGTTGCGCACGCACCCGGCGAGATAATCGTCGAGCCTGCCGTAGATGCGGTCGTGTTGCAGCACCGCCCGGTCGACGTTGACGTAGTCCATTTGCGCGACCATGTATTCCGGCGACGAGGACATGTCCCACAGCGTCGGTGGCATCCACTGGATATAGTAGTCCTCGCCGTCGACGGTGAATTCGACGCGCCCGAAGCGGCCGATGCGAAAGTCGACATCCGGCAAGAAGGAGACGCCATCGCCCTGGCCCGCCAGCAGCGGGTCGTCGATCCTGGCATTGTCCCGGGTGCGGCGGATGCCCTGCTTGTGAAAGCGGACGTGGTACTGGTGCTCTGCGAGGCGGGACTGCACGATGCCCCGGTCCTGGCCGAGGGGCGGGAAGCAATGGGCGTGTGCGTCGAAAAGGGCCATCGGGCTAATCCTCTTTCGTCATTTACTCATGGATGGGCCGCTAAGCTGTTGCCCAGGGCAGATCGTAGGAGGGCGCGTTGACGAACCGCTTCATGCCCAGATCCAGCCTGATCTGCGAGCCCGGCTCGAGCGCGACCCGGAAGCAGCGAGCGTTTATCTCTACTTCGTGGTCTTCGATTTCACCAGCCATCCCCGCCTCGTAATTCTCCTCGTCCAGCCAGTCCGCCCTGCTGAACACATCGTGACTCTGACCACCCGCCAGGGTCTGGAAGCGCGCCCTGGTGAACTGGTGTTCGCCGAAGGCGCCGGCCTGGACCACCACTTCGCGCGCCTCCACCGCGCTCAGGTTGACCAGTTGCACCACTGCGCCCTCCGGCTCCAGCTTTTCCACCAGCGCCCCCACGTCCCGGGGCAGGCCCGGCCGCTGGCGCTGCCAGTCGAAGTAGCGCAGCCGCACCAAAAGCAACCCACCGTTGAAATTGAACAGCGGCCCGCCCATGGTCAGCTGCACCAGGCCTTCGGTGGTGATCGGATTGCGCACCTGCAGGTAGTGATCCCCGTAGGTCATGGGGTCCTGCTCGTCGTGGGCCATGTAGGCCAGCCGCTGGTACACCTGGGCGTGATTGTAGCGCAGGATCTGTTCCGGATAGTCGGGGAACTCGCCGCGCAGAAAAGCCAGCCAGGGGGCTTCGTGACCGCCGCGATCCTTGGGCGAGAGGACTACCACCTTATCCCAGTCCCGGGCCTGGTGATCGCGTTGTCGGTCGATCCGCTCCATATCGGCCGGATCCATCGAAATGCTCCACACATGGGCCATGAAGCGGGCCTGCATGGGACTGTACCCGTCCCAGCCCTTGTCGTGGTGGTAGTGGGGCGCGTGCAGGGTGCCGTTGCGGACCTGGCCGTGGCGCATCATCACGTCAATCTGCGACCGGGCCAGCTCCATGTATTTCTGATCGCCGGATACCAGCATGGCGTTCTCGGCGCCGCTGAGCACCGCGTCGCCCATGGTGTGCCAGCCGTGGGGCCAGGTCCAGCCGTAGTAGCCGCCGTACCAGCGTCCCCCAAAGTACTCTCCCACCTGGCCCGACAACCCCACGTTGTCCGGCAGGATGCCGTCGTTGGCCGCCACCCGCTCCATCCAGGCGCCCACGTACTCCTCCACCCAATGCTTGCATTTTTCGTCCCCGGTGAACAGGTAGGCGTTGGCGACCATGCTGGTGGCCGCCAGGTTGGCGGCACAGTCGCCCCGGGAGAAGCGTTCCACCACGGCCTGCCCCATCCGGTCCTCGATCTCTGGATCCTGGAGATCCTCGACCGACTCGCAGCCGGGAACATCGTAGAAGGGCAGGGGCCACTTCGCCCAGTTTTCATAGCGGTACCTGGTGTAGTAACGCTCGAAGTTTCGCTGCGCCGGCCCTTTGCTGCCGTTGTGGGGGGATTTGATGATTTTGTGCTGCTCGTCGTAGTTTTGCGCCTCGGGATCCTCGTTCAGGTAGAATCCGGCGAAGCGTCGGGCCCGCCGGCGGTTGGTGGTGTTGGTCGGATCGGCCATGCACAGCAGGTAGAAAAACACGTACCCCTCTCCCTGGTGCATCCAGTCGTAGCCCTGTTCGTATTCCCTGACCACCATGGGATGGCCGTGGCCGGATTGGTAGCGGGTGAACTGCAGGGTGATGGCGTTGAATTCCCGGTTCGCCACTTCAAGCACGCGGTCGTCGCCGCCGAGCAGGTAGAACAGAGGCCAGTTGTGGAAGCTCTCGTAGGCGTCGTCCAGGCCGTCCCAGTTGGTCATCTCGTCCGTGGGCGGCCACATGGTCGAGCCGTCGCCGTGCACGTAGCGGGCCAGCACCGGTTCGATGGACCGGTTCATCAGATCGATGAGACTGCGTTCCAGAAGCGCCCACCGGGGGGGCGTTATGAAGGGAATATCCGCCGTGATCCGCACTGATTCGTGGCTGGCGCTTTGCTCTGGTTGCTTTGCCATGATGATTTATCCTTGGCTGATTTGGTCTGGGGTTGAACCGTTCCCGCAGCTGTATGGACACCTGATTTAGCGGACAAATATCAATTTCCTTCGGCCACGTACACAGCGTACAGGTTTGCATCTTCCGGCCTCGTGCCGATCCAACTCACCTTGACTCTGAAGGGCCGTTCCAACCCCTTTAGAGCCTGCTTCCCCTGCCAGACGACGGGGAGTCTCAGTCCGGATTCGGTTAGCTGGATACAGTCACCGCCGGTAGAGACGCCGAGAAAAAATCTGCGCAATCGCCGCCCGTGCCGCCAGAATTCCTTGACTTTCCCAGCGAAAAGTCTCTTTATCTTTCCGGTAGACACAGAAAGGAGCGCGGACATGAGGCTTGTTATCACAGGGTGCGAGTATGCCGGGACGACGACGCTGACGGACAATATAGGAGCCTGGGTCGAGCGGAGCATGGGGGGCCATATGCCCAAGCACGACCACTGGAAGATCCCCGAGCTCTCCCATCGGCTCCACTCCAGGGAGGAGAACGAAGCCTTCCTGGCGCTGAGCCCCGCACTGCAGGAGAGCTTCCAGCGCTATCACATGGAATACCACCTGTCGGAGAGCTTCTACAGCGGGGCACACCACGTTTTGGTGGGATTCCACATCGACGAGGCGGTCTACGCACCGCACTACTATGGCTACGGCGGACCGGACGAATACTCCGACCGCGCTTTGTACGCCCGCCAAGTCGAAGGCCAGATACTGGACATTGCCCGCGACACGGTGCTGATCCACCTCAAGGCTTCTCCCGCGGCGATCCGCGAGCGCATGAAGAAGGAGCCGCGGGAGTTCGGGGTTGTAAAAGATGAAGACGTCGAGTACATCCTGCAACGGTTCGAGGAGGAGTACACGAGGTCGTTTCTCCGGCAGAAGATCCAAATCGACAACACCGACCTGACGCCGGCGCAGACCCTGGCCAGGTTTGTAGAGGAGATCCAGCCCCACCTCTCCGAGGCGGACAGAGCACGGATCCTGACGCGAAACCTACCGGCCTAGGCGATTCTCATAGATCGCGAAATCTGTGGGCCCCAGGCCGGTCGCTCCCGGACGAGCTACACCCGGTCCCACCCCTTTATAACGCCCGCGACCTCGAGATCCTCCGGCATTTCGTAGAAGTAGTAGCGCGACGGCCGGTCCTCGAACGGCGGCGGCGCGAGTTTGGTGTCGGCCTGCAAAGCCTCATCGAGCGGCCGGAATCGCTCCCACATTGCCTTTCCCTCCTCCGGCGAAAAGCGCTCGGCGAACTCAGGGCCCCAGTCCAGGGTCAGGGGGTGCAGAGCCGCCGCACGGGTGCGGCGGCTCTGCGGTAGGGACTCCGAGTCGGGGCGGCGGAGGTCATTGACGCTCCTGGCCGTCTTGCTCAGCCATATCGACGTGAGGCTTCTCCCTTTGTCGCCCCGGCCGGGGTGAAGCTCCTCGAGCGTGGCGTGGTAGCGGGCGCTGTCTCTGGCGATGGCCGCACGCAGGGCCGCCTCGGTCAGATCCTGGGTCTGTTCGCTGCGCTGGTTCCAGCGCTCGAAGCGCGCGCGCCGGCGGACAGATGCCCGGCGTAGCTGATATCGTGATGCTTGGTGTACAGCGAGAAGCCGCCGTGCAGGGTGCGCCGCAAGGTGGTGTCGTAGTGGCTGCCCCAGTGCAGGATCGGGGTGATGTAGACGACGCCGTCCCCGGCTTTGAGATGGGTCTGCACGCCGCCCGGAAAGGGCATTCGTTCGTCGACGCGCAGCTGCTGGTTTTCTTCTTGGGTGTTGAGCCGGCGATGGCTGCCGGGCATCACCCAGAGCACGTCGTCGTCGTAGAGTGGAATATTCCACTGCACATACCGCGGACCGTTCTCGACGATGTCATCCGTGTACGCCTGTATAGGGGCACTGAAGGGAGGGTACACATCGCGGTGCCAGCCTTTGTGGCCGCCGGTGCCGTGATCGCGGACCGGACTGCACATCATCATCATCTCGGTCACCCCTGCGTCCTCGACGGCCAGCAACTCGCTGCTGACACCCTGGATGTTTTCGTGCAGCCAGACCTCTATGGCGGCGATGCTGTGCTGGTCGACCTGATCCGCTATCTGCTCTGTCATCACGCGCGGCTGTGCTGATTTTTCCCACTCGCCACCCGGTGGATCGTCGGGCCGGCGCGCGCGCGCCCACACTGCCTTCTGCTTCTCGAGCAGACTCTGACAGCTCTGGCGCAGGGGCTCGAAGTCGCCGGACGGAATGACCTGGCGGAGGATCAGGTAGCCTTCTTCGAGAAAGCGATCGCGATTGATGTTCATGGGCTCCTCAAGCGCGGATTTCTACCAGCAGGGGGCACCGTTCTTGACGTAGTCGTCAATCTGTTTTGCCTGGTCGGCGGGAATCCCCCCTGGAAAACAGCCCGGGTTTGCGTCCACGTAGCGCACGATTTCGACGGCCGCGCCGATGGACGCCCGCATCGCCTCGGGGCTGACGTCTTGGCTGATATCGGCGCGGGTGTGCCACGTCAGCTGGGGCCCGCGCTGGAACCACAATGTCGGGACACCGTGCGCGCTGAGAAAAGCCTGATCCAGCCCCGTGAATTGGTGCTGAATGGCGACGACGTACCCCACATGGGCGCAACGCGCGCGCACCAGATCGACCAGCCCCTCCTGTCCCATCAAGTGGATGTTGTTCCGTCCGAGGAAATCCCCCTGGCCGTCGAAATATATGCCGAGCTCGGTCTGGGCCAGCGCCTCGGCGTGCTGCTCGGCGTAGGCCGCGGCCCCGTACAATCCGATCTCCTCGGCGCTGAAATTCACGAAGTCGATGGTCACATCCAGATCGAGCTGACTCAGGCTGCGCACCACTTCCAGCGCGCACGCGGCACCTGTGGCGTTATCCGCCGCGGCTCCGCCCGCCGGGACGGAATCGTAGTGCCCGCTGATGTTGATGCGGCGCGCGCCCTTGGATGAACCCGGCAGGGTCGCCACGACGTTGTAGCCGGTCACGTCTTCGATCTTCGTCTCGATCTCGAGCCGGACCCGCTCGACGCCGTGGCGCACCAGATTGACGCCGTCCGCGAATCCGAGCGTGACCATGGGCAACCGGCCGGTCAGGGCCGTGGTTGGTCCGATAATCTGATGCCACGCCAGGGCTTTCTCCTCCGTCACCAGAACAACCCCGGCCGGCCGGTTGTCGAGCAGCACCTTCTCGTCGGGGAGCCCGTTGTAGAACAAAGCGATCCGGCCGGCAATCCGCGCGCCCACCTCATCCGGCTTCTCGCACACCACCAGCTCGGCCTCGACGCCCTCCCGGGGTGTAGACGCACTGAACTCGATCGGCAGGGCTTCGATGGAACCCAGTTGGTCGCAGTCCACCTTGCAAACCTCGAAGTCCCAGCTGCGCGCCGCGAACGCCTCGGTGCCCACACCCTCACAACCCCACTTCTTCAGCTGCTGGGACTGGTAGTCGGCGGCGCGGCGTTCGCCCTCGAAACCGGTGGGGCGTTTGCCGATGGTATCCACCAGATACCGTACGTGGTCGAGGCCGTCACCGATGACCAAATTGTCGCTCATATTCTACCTCTTCCTTTCGAGAACCAGTCGGGCGACCAGATCTTGATCGTCGGTCAGCCATTGGAGCGAGAATCCAACTTCAGAGGTTTCCTCTGCTGAAAGGACCGCAATCTGGTCGCTACTTGACCATACGGCGGAAAAGTCCTTTATATAATACGCTGGAAGCCATCTCAAAACAACCCTGAAATCGAATGGAGCAGATCATGTCCGACGCCACCCAACGTCTGGTCTTCATCACTTCGTGCACCACCGGCGATGATGGTGCCATCACCGCATTCAACCTGGATACCGCCACCGGGGCCCTGGAGCTATTGCAGCGCAACACCGATGTCGAGAACCCATTCTTCACCGCCCTGTCGCCCGACCGGAAATTCCTTTATTCGGTCCACACACCGGGTAGCCTTGACCGCGAGCCAGGGTCCATCGCCGCGTTCGAGATCGTCGGCGACTCGGGGGCGTTGCGCAAGATCAACCAGCAACCCGCCAGAGGCGTCACCACCTGTTACGTCGACGTAGACCCGACTGGCAAAGCGGTTGTGTGCGCCAATTATACCTCCGGCAGCGTCGGGGCGTATCCGGTGCGGACGGACGGCTCGCTCGGCGAGATGACCTCTTTTATCGAACACCAGGGCGCCAGCCTGGTCAACCCGGGCCGGCAGGAAGCCGCGCACGCGCACTGCGCCGTAGTCAGTCCCAGCGGCCAGCACGTGTACGCCGCCGATCTGGGCACCGATCAGATCCTCGGCTACGCCCTCGATGCCGCGTCGGCCACCCTGACGCCGCTCGACCAGTCGTATGTGCGCACCATCGGCGGTGGCGGACCCCGCCACCTTACCTACCATCCCCAGGGGGGGTATGTGTACGCAAACAACGAACTGGCCAACTCGGTAAATGTGTACAGCTACGACGAAGGTGCGGGGTTGCTGATCGAGCGCCAGGTGATCTCGACGTTACCGGATGGTTTTGAGGGGGAAAGTTATACGGCGGATATCAAGATCACCCCAGACGGCAACCATCTGTACTGCTCGAATCGCATGCACGACAGCATTGCGATCTACCGCATCGGCGAGGATGGCTGCCTGACCCTGGTCGATATCCCATCGAGTCTGGGCAATTTTGCCCAGAATCTGGCGATTACCCCGGACGGCAGCATGCTCCTGTGTGCGAACATGCAAGGCGACGATGCGAACGTGGCCGTGTTTCGCATCGATGCTGCCAGCGGTAAATTATCGGCGGTTGGCGAGCCGTTGGGGTTTATCGAGCCGTCTTGTATCGTGATCGTTTAAAAGAAATTGGGAAGAATGGCAGCTCTTACCGGAAGTCCCCAAGAAACGCCTGCGAAGCGGCCGCAGCTCGCCGCCCTCGTGACCGAGTACCGCAAGTACTCGCACGGCCAGAACATTGTCGACCGGTTTCTGGGCGGATACGGCTGGGAAAGCTGCTGGCACTACCCGGAAATGGACATCGTGTCGCTCTACGTGGATCAGTTTCCCGAATCCGACCTCAGCCGCGAGCGCGTGGCCCGCTACCCCGACCTGAAGATCTACCCTACGATCGCCGAGGCCCTGACGCAGGGGGGCAGTCAGCTGGCCGTTGACGGCGTCCTCCTGATCGCCGAACACGGGCACTATCCCAGGAACGAGAAGGGCCAGACCCTGTGGCCGCGCTACGATTTCTTTCGCGAGGTTGTCGAGGTCTTCCAGGCCAGTGGGCAAAGCGTGCCGGTCTTTTGCGACAAGCACCTTTCCTGGGACTGGGAAAGGGCGCTCGAAATGGTCGAGACCAGCCGTGACCTCGGCTTTCCGCTGATGGCGGGTTCGTCGCTGCCGGTGTGTCGGCGCATCCCCTCCATCGACATGCCCTGGGGAGCCGAAGTCGAGGAGATCGTCAGCGTCGGGGTGGGCGGCATTGACGGCTACGACATCCACTCGCTCGAGGGGATGCAGTGCCTGGCGGAGCGGCGCCAGGGCGGCGAGACCGGGGTGGTGTCGATCCAGGCTCTGCGCGGCGAGACCGTCTGGCAGGCGCTGGGCTCGGGCTCGTGGGAGTCCGGGGGCTGCGCCCCGGCGCTGTTCGAGGCCTGTCTGTGCCGCAGCCTGAGTCTGGAACCGGCGGAGGAGAGCTATCGCCACATCTACCCTGAGCTGGAAGATTTGCCGCGCCTGGTGCAGTCGCCGCCGGTGGCCTACCGGTTCGAGTACGCCGACGGTCTGCGCGCCACCATGCTGTTGATGGAGGGGCTGGTGCACGACATCACGGTCGCCGCCCGCTTGAAGGGCCAGCCCGATCCCCTGGCGCTTCTTTTTTATCTGGGCTCGGGCCATGAGATGCAACCCAACTTCTTCAACCCGCTGTGTCACCACATGGAGCGCATGATCGCGACCGGCCAGCCGCCCTACCCGGTCGAGCGGACCCTCCTGACGACCGGATTGACCGCGGCCGGTATCGAGTCGCTCTGGCTGGAGCAAAAACCACTGGATACGCCCCACCTGGCCATCGAGTACCAGGCGGAAGAAGAATCGACATTTGAGAGAAGATGATGCCCGATCAAAAACGCAAGAAACTGGCCCTCATCACCACCGTCTGGCAATGGCGCAGCCACGCCAATCACATGGGCGAGCGCTTCCTGAACGGTTATCCGCTCAACGGCAGGTGGCACCGTCCAGAGATGGACGTGGCCGGCGTCTATGTCGATCAGTGCCCCGAAGGCGACCTGAGCCGGCAGCGGGCCGACAGGCACGGTTTCGAGATCTACCCCACGATCGCCGAGACCTTGTGTCTGGGCACCGACAGGATGGGGATCGACGCCGTGTTGCTCATCGGTGAACACGGCGAATACCCCGCCAACGAAAAGGGGCAGAAACTCTATCCGCGCTACGAGTTCTTCGAGCAGATCGTGGATGTCTTCAGGCAGGATGGCCGCGCTGTGCCGGTGTTTAACGACAAGCATCTTTCCTACAGCTTCGACAAGGCACAGCGCATGGTGGCGGCCTCGAAGGAGTTGGGGTTCCCGTTCCTGGCCGGCTCATCCCTGCCGGTCACCTTCCGGCTGCCGCCGCTGGAGCTGCCCATAGGCTGCGACATCGAGGATGCCCTCATGATCGGGGTCGGTGGCTCGGATGCCATGGACTACCATGCGCTGGAAGCGATGCAGTGCATGGTCGAACGCCGGCGCGGTGGCGAGACCGGGGTGCGGGCGGTGCAACTCATCGAAGGCGACGAGGTGTGGCGCGCCGGCCAGGACGGCCGCTGGTCGGGGCGCTTGCTCGAAGGCTCCCTGGCCCGCTCCGACTCGCGCAGCGGCATTGCTCTGAGCGACGGCAGACCGCAGGACCTGGCTCACAGTGGCGAGCTCGAGCAGTTGGTAGAGAAGCCGGCGGCCTATTTCATCGAGTACAACGGTGGCTTCAGGGCCACCCTGCTGATGCTCAACGGCGCCGTCCAGGACTACACCTTTGCCGCACAGGTCCGGGATCTGCCCCAGGTGCAGTCGACCCAGTTCCTGCTGCCCGGGCAGCCCAACGTCGCTTATTCAGCCTGTCTCATGGGCAAGGTGGAAGAAATGATCTTTTCCGGCCGCGCGCCGTATCCGGTGGAGCGTACGCTTCTGGTGAGCGGCACGCTGGAGCGCTGCCTCGAGTCGCGCATCAGCGGTCAGCGCCGGCTGGAAACGCCCGAGTTGAAGGTTTCCTACCAGGCGCCCAGAGCGTCGCATTTCTGTGGAGCACCTGCTTAAAACACACAACGATGTGGACATCCTATACCCGACTGCCAGAATGCCCCCTGGAACAAAGGCAGCTTCAACTCCGCGGTCCTGGGCATCAGCGCGGTCGTGATCTGGTCGCCGTATCCGCAATTCAACAGAGATCCTGCATGAACATCAGCGAGGTGTGATCCAGGCATGGCACGCACAAGCTACAGCACGTCGGGATTTAAAGATCATCAACTCGCACCGACGCTGGACGCGATCGCGGCCGCCGGATTCCGTTGCGTTGAGTACTCCATCGACTCCCACGCATCGGAGGATCGCCCCGGCCGCTTCGCCACAGAGGCCGGCCGCCAGCTCGAACGGTGCGGATTGTCCGCCACCACGGTCCACGGCCCGGCGCGCACCAACGTGCTCGGCGCGCCGACCGAAGAGTGGCGCAAGGAAAAAGTAGGCGTGCTGGCGGACGCGCTGAGATTCTCGGGACAGATCGGCGCCGCGGGGATGGTGATCCACGGCATCCCGAACCCCATGTTCCTGCCGCAAGACCAGGAGATGCGGTCCCTGTACCAGCCGATGGTGGCGGCCATGAAGCGATCTGTCGAGGAGTTGATTCCCGTGGCAGCGGAAACCGGCGTCAGATTATTGCTCGAGAACTTGCCCTACAACCGCGACCTGGAGCCGTTTGATGGGCCCGGGTCCATCGGCGGTGGCGGCGATTACCCGCTGATGAAGATCGCGGAACTCAGGGCGTTTATAGAAGAATTTCCCCCCGATCAGGTCGGCCTGGTCGTCGACACCGGTCACGCCTGGACCGAGGGAACAGACCCGGTGAGCGAGATCATGGCGGCCGGGGACCGACTATGGGCCACCCACTTGCAAGACGTAGACGCCGACCAACCGGCGGACAATCACTGGGTCCCTACCCAGGGCGGCTTGAAGTGGGACCAGATTCTCGCAGCGCTGAAAAAC
Organism: Candidatus Latescibacterota bacterium; assembly: GCA_965219385.1. Classification (GTDB taxonomy): domain Bacteria; phylum Latescibacterota; class UBA2968; order UBA8231; family UBA8231; genus CBDCNM01. Next base: position 3,159,895 of record CBDCNM010000002.1, read on the forward strand.
ATAGATTACCGTGGGGCCTACACCTTTGAAGTGATCAACAGCCGCCACGGTGAGACTCCTGAACGACTCGCCCAACTGGCCTGGGAAGTGGCCAGGAAGTGGGGCCTGCCGGACTAGTGCCGCGTAGCCTACCTTGCAGGCCTCGTCAAAATCCATGGAGGAATCCCATGATCCTGACCGAGCAACAAAAGCGCTTTTTCGACGTCTTCGGCTATTTGAGCTTCCCCGGTCTCTTCGCCCGCCCAGCCGAAGCCATCGCCCAGGCCTTTGAGGCAGTGTGGGCCGAGCACGGCGGCGGTCACTACCAGCGCCCGCACGACCACCACCAGCGCTCGGCCCTCTTGCCCTTTATCGACCAGCACCCCTATCTGTGCGCGCTGCTCGACGACGAGCGCGTCGGAGGTATCGGAGGCGGTCTGCTGGGCGAGGATTTCAACTATATGTCGAGCGACGGCAACTACTACGTCGGCGACACGGCCTGGCATTCAGACGGGTACCAACGCTCCCCCGGCTACTGCTCGATCAAACTGGCCTTCTACCTCGATCAGGTAGGACGCGACAGCGGCTGCCTCCGGGTCATTCCGGGGAGCCATAAACTGGGCGACGCCTACGCCGATGCGGTGCAGGAAACGCTCCCCTCCTCGACCGTCAATCGCACTGAGGAGATCTGGGGCATTCCCGGCACCGAGGTCCCCGCCCTGGCCCTGGAGATCCAGCCGGGCGATCTGGTGGTCTTCAACCACCGCCTCAAACACGCCTCCTACGGCGGCGGCACCCGCCGCCGCATGTTCACCATCAATCTGCAGCAGCGCTTTCGGGAAGAAGACGAAGAGCTGCTGCGCAACTGCATAGGCAGTATGGCCCGCTTTTGGACCGAGCGGGCCTATGCCCCTATTATGGTGGAGACCGCCGGTCCAGCCCGCATGCGCCACCTGGAGCAGCGCCTGGCCCACGACGACCACCTGCCCGGCCTGGTGGCCAGGGCGCGGCAGACAATGACCGAACCAAGTCGTGGCTAAGAGCCCGTACGAAAATCCCCGTCTGGGCGATGCTGCGATGGGACGAAGGAGGGCATTATGCTGGTTCCATATGCCCTCTTTTGTTGACGTGTTTTGCCGCTGTGGCTAATATCATTACTTCACGCAATACCGCAATTCTAAGGACCTCAGAAGCCGTCTTAAAATTCCAGGTGCACCCCGAGCCCGGCACAGCCGCCCGCCGATTTCGCGCAGTGCCGATCATCATTCGAGGAGGTAAGTGTGAGTATGTTTTCTCTGCAAGGACGAGTCGCCCTGGTGACCGGCGCCGGTCGCGGCATTGGTCGCGGCATTGCCGAGGGCCTGGCCGTCCAGGGCGCCCAGATAGCCTGCGCCGCCCGCACCCGCACCCAGCTGGACGAGGCCGTGAGAGCAATCGAGGAGGCCGGGGGTACAGCCCTGGCCATCGAGCTGGACATAGGGGACCTGGACTCGGTGAAAGCGGCCGTTGAAGCCGCCCTTGCCCACTTTGGGCAGATCGACGTGCTGGTGAACAATGCCGGGATGAACATCCGCCAGCCCATTGAGGAAGTGACCGAGGAAAACTTCGACCAGATCATGGGCGTGAATCTCAAGGGACTCTACTTCCTGTCCCAGCGCGTGGCCCGGCACATGAGGGAGCGCCGGAAGGGCAAGATCATCAACATCGGCTCCCTGACCACCGGGTACGCCCTGGCCAAGGTATCGGTGTACGGGGCGACCAAGGGCGCGGTGGGGCAGCTGACCCGGGCGCAGGCCGTGGAATTCGGCCGCTACAATATCCAGGTAAACGCCATCTGCCCGGGGTTTGTGGTCACGCCCCTGACCGAGAAACTCTGGGAGGATGAGACCATGAGAAAATGGGGAGAAGGCCGGCTGGCCCTGGGGCGGCTGGCCACCCCCCAGGACATGGTGGGCACCGCGGTGTTCCTGGCCGCGCCGGCCTCGGACTACGTGACCGGACAGTGCATCTACGTGGATGGCGGGTTCATGGCCGGGGATTGGTGGCCTCTGCCGGAACCGAAGGAATAAAGCAGAGGCCTTGTGCCCGGAACAGGAAAAGCAACTCCGCGCCGATTTCACCCCGATCCGATCGCCCACGAGATCCTGGAGGTCGATACCCCGGGGGGTGCACAGCCCGGACTTGTTTGCTTGCGACAGCTAGGGCGTCAGGAAGCGCTCGGCTTCGATTGCGGCCATGCACCCGGTGCCGGCCGCGGTCACGGCCTGGCGGTACACGTGGTCCTGGGCGTCGCCGCAGGCGAAGACCCCCGGAATGTTGGTGGCGGTGGAATCCGGCTCGGTGATGAGGTAGCCCTGCCCGTCCATGTCCAGAAGGCCCTCGAAGAGCTGGGTGTTGGGCACGTGCCCGATGGCCATGAACACTCCCTGGCACTCCTGCTCCCAGGTCTCGTCCGTTCGGGTGTTGCGCAGTCGTACCCCCCGCACGCTCAGCTCGCCGTCCGGCTGCAAAATTTCCTCGACCACGGCGTTGGTGATAAACTCGATCTTGTCGTTGTCCTCGGCGCGCTTGAGCATGATCTTGGAGGCGCGGAAATCGCCGCGGCGGTGCACGATGTTCACCTTGCTGGCGAACTTGGTCAGGTAGGTGCCCTCTTCCATGGCCGAGTCGCCGCCGCCTACCACCACCAGCTCCTGGTCGCGAAAGAAAAACCCATCGCAGGTAGCGCAGGCCGAAACCCCGTGCCCCATCAGCCGCTCCTCGGATTCCAGGCCGAGCAAGCGCGCCGAAGCGCCCGTGGCGATGATCAGCGCATCCGCCGTGTAGGTGGCGTCGTCGGTCTGCACCTTGAAGGGACGGTCGGAAAAATCCACGGCCGTGGCCAACTTGAACATGCACTCGGCTCCGAAGCGCTGGGCCTGTTCCCGCATCTTGTCCATCAACTCCGGTCCCATGATACCTGCGGGAAAGCCCGGATAATTTTCCACGTCCGTGGTGATGGTCAACTGACCCCCCGGCTGCATCCCCTCCAGGACCAGCGGCGCCAGGTCGGCCCGGGCAGTGTACAGCGCCGCGGTGAGTCCGGCCGGACCCGAGCCGATGATGATGACCTTGTAGTGTTTTGCTTCCGCCATTATTTTCCCTTTGCTTCTTCAGTCAGGCGATCCGGTTGGGCAGCTCCCGGCCTTCTAGCCCGGCCCTGAGGTTGTCGATGGTCCTCTGCGCCATGGCCCTGCGAGTCTGGCGGGTACAACTCCCGAGATGGGGTATGATGACCACATTGTTCAGCTGCAGCAACGGGTGGTAGCGCGGCAGGGGCTCCGGCTCGGTCACGTCGAGCCCAGCGGCGGCGATCTGGCCGCTCTGCAGGGCTTCCAGCAGGGCGTCGTGATCCACCACCCCGCCCCGGGCCACATTGACCAGAATGGCCGTCTCCTTCATCAACCCCAGCTCGCGGCGGCCGATCAGCCCCCGGGTCTCGTCGGTCAGCGGCGTGGTCAGGGACACGAAGTCGGAGCGTTGGAGCAATTCGTCCAGGGAGACGTACTCGGCCCCCAGATCGGCCTCGGCCCGCGGATTGGGATTGCGGTTGTGGTAGAGCACCTCCATGTCGAAAGCCCGGGCCCGGCGCGCGATCTGGTAGCCGATGCGGCCCAGGCCGATGATGCCCAGGGTGGTGCTGTGGACATCGTAGCCCATCAGGATGGTGGGATCGTAGTGGGTAAAGGCGTCGCTGCGGGCAAAGCGATCCCCGATGATCAGGTTGCGCGCCGTGGCCAGGATCAGCGCAAAGCTCATGTCCGCAGTGGCCCCGTTCAACAGGTCGGGGGTGTAGCCCACCGGGATCCGGCGCTCTTGCGCCGCCGCCAGGTCGATGTGATCCACCCCTACCCCGAAGTTGCTGATCACCTTGAGGCGGGGCATCCGGTCCATGAAGTCGACGTCCACGTGGATGTGGCCGTAAATTAAAAATCCGTCGATTCCTCCCAGGTCCATGGAGGGGTCCTCGGAAAAGATGTGGAGCTGATACTCCTCGCCCATCAGGTCCACAATCCACTCGGGCAGCGGTGCTTCCACCAGGGTTTGATACGCCATAATCCACTCTCTCAGGTTCGGATTTTCAATGCTTTCTCGACCATGGCCTCCACATTGACGGTCTTGCTTTTCTGCGAGGCCTCTATGGCCGCGAACAGGGTGGCGTTGCTGTATATATTGTCTGCCAGTACGGTTTCGGGTCTGGGCCCGCCCCCGAGCCATTTAAGGTGCGCGTCAATGATGTAGTTGTGGCCCTCGTACTCGAGCCGGACCAGCGGCACCTCTTCGGTTTTCGTGGCCCCGGTCTGGTTGTCGCGGATCACCAGTTGCACCACCTGGTCGTTGTCGACGACGATGGCGCCGTGTTCGCACTCGGCGCGGTAGTACTCCTGGTACCAATTGTTCAGGTGGCCGGCCGCACTGCAGGTGCCCTCGTAGTGGGCCATCACCCCATTGGCCATGCGCATCACGTAGCTGGCGCTGGATTCTCCTTTAAAGCTGCTCCAGGGGCGGTTCCACTCCCAGCCGCTGATCTCCACGCAGCGGGAGCCGGCCAGGCTGCGCAACATGTCCAGGTGGTGGACCCCCCCTTCGACCAGGAGGGCGTGGGGGATCTCGTGGCGGAAGGCCCCCCAGGCGCCGTGGCGGCGATAGTCCGCCGCATAGCGCCCCATGATGTAGTTGAGCCGCCCCAGGTGCTGGTTGCGCAGCAATTCCCGGAAGGTGTACATGGAGGCGTTATAGCGGTAGTTCTGAATCATGGTGCACTTCACCCTGGCCCGCTTCACCGCCCGGTGCACCCCGACCACGTCCTTCCAGGAATCGGCGATGGGTTTTTCCATGAGGATGTGCATGTCGTGCTTGCAGGCCAGTTCCACGCAGGGACGGTGTACCCAGGGAGGCGTGACAATGGTGCAGTAATCCGCCCTGGCGTGCGCAAAAGCCGCTGCCATATCGGTGAAGAGGGCCTCTTGAGGCAAGTCCAAAAAATCGCCCTGTGCGCGCAGCACTTTTTCGTCGATGTCCACCAGCGCGACGATCTCCATGCGGTCGGCGAAGTTGGGGTAAAATTTGCGAATCCAAGCACTGGCCATGCCGCCGGCGCCGATCATCAGACATCGTTTCTTTTTCAAGCTCCCTCTCCTTTGCGGTGGGTGCGACCAGGAATATACAAAAGCAGAAAATGGGGGCAAGCGCACAACGCCAAAAGGCCCCGGGGTGTCCGGACTATCTGGCTTTTTTACGGGATGGGCCTATATTAATCACCCCGATCCTTTCCATCAGGAGGCAAAAAACATGCTGCTTGCCAATCCCAGAGGGCATTACCGCTTTCTCAAGGGCATCGATCCTTACTCCTGCGGCGTCGTCGCTGATCCTGGCTTTGAAATCGTCCATATCATCCTGGAAAACCCCCTGCCCTGGCGCCGGGGTTTCGAACGGGTGGAGGCCCATCTGCAGGAAGCCGGCCGCGACCGCTATGCGCTGTGCGGTATGGAGTTGCGCTCGCCCAAGCCCTTCACCATGCAGGGCTTCATCGATTTCAACGAGATCTACTGCGAGGTTCTCAGGGAATGGGACCTTTACGTCGGCGACCTGAATCCGGTGGCCCGCACCAATGTGGCGCCCCGGTGCGATCCGCCGGAAACGCCCGTGCTGCACGGTTTTTCCTATACGGCGCCTGCTGCTTCCACGCGACCGACCCTGGTGGTGGCCGGCGCCGGCGAGGTTGCGAGGGGCGGAATCCTGAAGGAGGAGCACATCCTGCGCTTGGGGGAGACTGGTGCGGAGGCCATGCGGGAGAAAGCTGCGTACGTGATGGATGTTATGGAGAAACGTCTGCACGGACTGGGGGGGACCTGGGACTTGATCAATGCGGTGGAGGTGTACACCATCCACCCGCTCGATGCTCTGGTCGAAGAGATCGTTCTGGAGAGGATGCAGGCGGCCAGGCGCCACGGGATTCGCTGGTACCACACCCGGCCGCCGGTGCTAAATATTGAATTCGAAATGGATATGCGGGGGGTGCGCCGGGAGATCTGTATCTAATCCGACCACTGGTAGCATCTGAGCTGCCAGCAGGCCCCTTCCACACACAACGCCGCGGCATAATCCGGACCCGGGTCCAGGGCCTGCAGGGACCAGCGGATGACCTCCCCGGGATCGCCTTCACACCGCAGCAGGGCGGCTTTTTCTCCAAGCGCTACTGCAAAGCTGTCCAGAGGCAGCGAAACCCCATCCCCCCGGGCCTTCAAGTAGGCCTCCTTGCGGGTCCAGCAGGCGAAGAACGCCCTGTCCTTCAGGGGGATGGGGGTCGCTTCCAGAGCGGCTACCTCCTCCGGCGCAAAGAAACGTGCGGCGACCTGCTCGCGCGCCACCTTGCGGCGGCTGTACTCGACATCGATGCCCACCGGCACATTCAGGGCCACTGCATACAAGGCCAGGGTGTGGGAGTGGGACAGGTTGAAGCGCAGGGCGGCTTCGTCCAGGGCAGGCTTGCCGTGTTCCGCGTAGCAAAACCTCAACGCTTGCGGCGCTCGGTTCAGGTAGCCTCCGAGCAGAATCCTGAGCACTCCCCGGGCCACGATAAAGCGGTTTTGTTGTTCCGGGCAGTGAAAACGCTCGGCGCGCTCGCACTCATCAACGGAGAGGGTCTGCGCCAGTTCCCGGATCCGGGGCGGGGGCTGGTCCAGGTCGGCGCGCCACACGTGTACCTCGCCATCTCTCAGCGCGAATTGTGCTGGCGGTGCCGACCACAAGGTTTCGGGTCTGGTCATACAGATGAGGTCAGGGAAGCAACCAACATCCCCTCCTGGCCTTGAGGGGTTCATGCAGTTTCGTTATGTAACCAATGGGTCGCCAAAGTTGGCGGTCAAAAATTTGGCTCACCGCGCGCAACCCTCTTCACAACCACTCACCGTCAGGGTGTGGAGGAGTAACTACTTGTATTTAAATGGATTATCAAAAATCGAGCCGTTCCGTAGAGGCGGAAGCGGGGTCAAGACGACTTCCGCCCTTCCCGTCAAAACAGCCGCTGTTCCGGCATGGGGACCCGGATATCCGGGGCGTCGTTCCCAACGCTATTCGCCCTAGTACTGATGGGGGTCTCTCGTAGGGACCGGCATGGGGTTCTTGCACCAAGTCGAGGAACTGCGGCACCGGTCGAGTCAATCGGCAATGGTCGGGTACAATCACAGGAAAATGCGACGCTAAGGCTGCGCTCTCCGAGCCTTCACGGGGAAACCTCAACCGAAGATTCGCTCCAAGCCTCCATGGGCCTCTCGATGCCTGGGCCGCCGCCATGCTTCTGGAAATTCCCGGATGGATCCGGGCACGGTTCGGAGACAACGAGACGGATTTCCCGCGTTGATCCCATGCGTGCTTTAGGGAAAGGGCGAAACAGGCTGCCCCAACGGTGCCCATGAAGTAGCCCCAATGTTCGCGATGGTTGTTGGAAGGATTGACGAGGTATTCTTTTCCGTTGGAATGCACCAGGAGTTGGCGGCCATCACCCCTATAGTCCGAATCGTGAAGATTGAGTCCCCCGATGAAAAGACCCGCGCCGAGGATCATTCCCAGAATGGACATCATGGTCTAAGGATCCACATCTTCTGTTGTTTCCACTACCCTGAGTTTCGCCTCACCCTGGGCCGTGAGGGTCAGGTCGGAGCAAAAAGAAAAGTTGACATTATACCAGTCGGCTAGCGTATCCTCAACTAATACATCCTCTTCCCATAAAGCGAATTTTTCCATGACGTTTCCACATACGCCATGACGGCTTCTTAGGTAGGCGTAGTCAGTGTACTTCTTGTTCGTCTTATCTACCTTCTTGAGATCAAAAGGAGGGTCTGGCATAATCACCGCATCATTAACTTGAAAACGACAGGTTCCAAACATGGTGTCCTTGTAACTTATTGTCCGACAACCTATTACAGAGACGAATCTCGACAAATAAAGGCCGCTCCATTTCACCACCAATTTACACAGTTTCCCTATGGAAATCAAGCATAGAATCCTCTGATTTGGAGCAAACCTGTCGTTTTCAAGTAATTAGGCATTTTTGGCCCTCAATCAAGGCACTGAACACACGCAAGGGGCAGGGTGAGCTCCCTGCTGATCGTCTGCAGGTCCTTCGGCAGGGCTCCCAGTACGGTTTGGTTGCGGCTGGCACGTATCCGGCCCGTATCAGGATCAACCCGGGACACGAGGGGGGCCTGGTCGGCAGCCCTACCCCGTCCGGATAGCGTCGGATCGAGGCCGGACCGGTCAGGGCGGCGAGGATCCTCAGGCAACCGCCACAGGCGGCGCATGGGCTGACCTCGGCGGCAAACACCCGGGCGAGCAGGGCCGCCCACCCCAGCCGATGCCCGCAGGACGAACCGCTCGAATCGCGGTCCGCAGCCGGCGGCTACGGTCCCGGGCCTGGGGCGCCAAGACACCGTGGTAGCGTAGGAATTTACCCAGGTCGTTAGGCCATCAAGCTCCGCTCTCTCAGCCGTCGTTATTGAGTGGATTCCCGGCCTAGCCGTTGATCCACGGCCTTTGCTGTCGAGGCGCTGGCTCTCCCTACCCCATCGTCAACAACGCCCCGATCAACAAAAGCTGGGCCTGCGGCCACACCCGCAAAGAAAACAGTGGTGCAAAGAGGGTTAAATGCTGTATTATATCATCCATGGGCGACTACCTTCGAGCAGGAATTTGAAGTCCGTCAACTCCAAAATATACGGCTCGGCTCGGGTAGCTGCCTATCTTATGCCCCCAAAATGGCCAAAATCCAGTTTAAGGAGAAGATATCCCTGGACTTTTGCAAAAGGCAGAATTCCTGGGATAATCGGTCAAGGATAGAGGGTAGCGCGAATTCGATGGAACTTGGTATGGAACTTGGTATTTTTGGTAGAACGAAGGCATCCCCCGCCTTCGTTTCCCCTGGCCATGAGAGAGGTTGTTCATGCCAGGTATTGTTGATTTTCCCACGGTGGTTGAAGAAGCGGTGGCAGCGTTCGGCGGCCTCTTCGCCAACGCCCCGGAGCGCCGTCACTTTGCCGAGTATCTGACCGGGTTGATGGTGGCCGAACGCAAAAATGTATCGGCGATCAACGCCGAGTTCGTCGAGACCACCGATCAATCCTGCCTGAACCGCTGGATTACGCCGGTGCGATGGGACGGGAAAGGGCTCAACGAACACCGCCTGGAATGGTTGCAGGATCGTCCCTCGACGCGCTATTCGGCGCGCGGGGTGATCGCCATCGACAACACCTTGGTCGGCCACAGCGGAGAAAAGATCGAGGACGTGGGTTGGTTTTGGGATCACTCCGACCAGCGCTATATGATTGCCCACGACTACGTCATCGCCAACTACGTGTGCACCTCGGGGAAATACTATCCGTTGGAATTCCGTCGCTTTCGCAAGCGCCAGGAAGGGGAGACGGACCCCTCCTTCAAGAGCCATACCGAGCGGTTCAAAGCGCTGGTGGACTGGGTCGTGTTCCGACCGATCCCGGGCGATTTCGCCTTCGACTGCTACTTCAGCAGGGTCGAGTGTCTCGATCACATCCATAGTCCTGAGCGCGGCTACGTAGGGGCCCTGAAGAGCAACCGCAAGGTCGAGTTCAAGGGCGGCCTGATGAAGGCCGCGGAAGTGGCTGCGAATATCCCACCCGGGGATCGCAAACAGGTCAGCATCGGCAAGCGCAAACAATGGTATTTCACCAAAACCCTGAGTCTGCCCAAGCTCAAGCACCGGGTTCGCCTGGTGATCCTGTGGGATCGCAAGAACGGCAAGGAAGCGGTCAAGTTTCTACGGACCCATCGCGTGCACTGGGAGATCCGTCGTATACTGAACGTGTATCGCAAACGCTGGACAGGCACCGAGACTTTTCATCGGGACGGCAAGCACCATCTGGGCATGGGAGACGGTCAGTTACGCAGCGGCGAGGGCCAGACCCGGCATAGGTACCTCGTGATGCTGACGCACCGTCTGCTCATGGCACGGATGCGGCAGGGCCGTGCGCGTGACGGGGCTCATACCGTGCTGACGACCATTGGCGAGGCCTGTCGAGCCGGGTCGCGAGAAACGCTCAGTAAGACCATCTCCTGGGTAGTGAACAAAACCACAATAGGGTGGACAGAGCAGCGAATTGTCGCACATCTCAAACTTTAGTAAAAAAGCGGAGTTTGCAAAAGTCCAGATATCCTATGAATTCACATGTAGACCGAATAAAGCCTGACAGCTACGGAATTACGACATACCTGGAAAACCTTCGTCGAGGGCGGTACCAAATCCCGACTTTCCAGCGGGAGGTGGTTTGGGAGCGTGACCGCGTCAAACGCCTATGGGACAGCATCTACAAGTTTTACCCTCTCGGCAGCATCTTGGTATGGCGGACTGAGATCCGGCTCCAGAATCACCGAGAAATCGGGGGCCACCCTTTGCACAATGGGCCCAGTGATAGGGATTTTCAGTACCTTCTCGACGGGCAACAGCGGACCACAGCATTGCTCACCTCTATGTACGGCGGGAGGATCAAAGGACAGGAGAGTCGGGACCCGCACCTGTATGTAGATCTCACAATCGACGACACAGACGAGGTCGAGGACGAGTCTTGGCGAGAGCGGTTCTTGTTTTGGGACGAGATCGATGACCGCGACGGGCAACGGATCCGTAACATTGGTCGCAAGCAGCGGTATGACGCCGGAATCATTGTCAAGCTCAAAGACATCAGCCACGGGTACTCTGACTTAGAGCGTAAGCTCTTCGAGTCAGGTCGCGAGAACTACGACGATCCAGCGCGGAAACGGCTCCGTAGCTTCAAGCAGGTTTTCGATAATTACAAACTGTCGTTCATTGAGCTTCGCGGCATTGAGGTCGCGGAGGTGTGTCAGATATTCGAACGGATCAACCAAGCCGGGCAGCCACTAAGCATGTTTGATATCGTCGTTGCCAAAACCTTCAGACCCGAGGGTGAAAAAGTGCCCGGGTTCTATCTGCGTGGTCTGTTCGAGCATTTCCGTGATAAGTTAAACGCCGACGGAAGTCGCTTCGCGGCAGTCGACGACATGACGCTGCTCCAGGTTCTCGCGGTGATTGTGCGGGACAGTGTGGCGGAATCTGGAGTGCACAACATTACCGACCGCTACCTCAACGTACTCCGGACAGAACACTTGGAGGCGGTCTGGGAAGATGGTATGAAAGCCATCCGAAAGGTCTTCGACTTCCTGGACAATCACCTTCACCTGCCCGGTCCAGCATTGGTCCCGTATCGCTACTTCTATATGACACTTGCGTCGTACTTTTTCCGAAACGCCGATCCCGATTACCCGCTGCTCATGCGCTACTTCTGGTACTTCAGCTTCCATAACGAAGATCTCTTGAGCAACACCACCCACCTGCGGGACCATTTGCGGCGGCTCCATGAGGTCCGGGACGGCAGAAACTTCGGATTCGAGAAATTCCTGATCAACCGCGAGAACCTGCGGCGAACGGCGTACAGTACCCGTGGTCGGCTCTCGCGAGCGATGCTTTCCCTCTACGCGCATCAAGGTCCACGCGACTGGGCACACGCAGACCGCAGTGTCTTGACGCAGGTCTATTACACCCTCACGGACCATCCAAACCTGCATCACATCTTCCCGCGTGACTTCTGCGAGAAGCATCTTGGAGATCAAGGAAGGTACGCTGATAGCCTGCTAAACATTGCCTATCTGACGCAAATTACGAACCTACAGATCAGTAACCGAAATCCGCTAGAGTACCTGCACAACTATCTCGGGTCTCGAGTCGACGAGATCCAGCACACCCATCTCTTGCCCGACGTGATCGTCGAATGGGCTCGAGCAGAACAGATGCCACATGACGCTTTGGACACTTTCGTTGATGCCCGCTTGGATTTGGTCATTGAGCAACTCAAGGGCTACCTTACGGGCGTCCCATTCGAAGTCATCGACACGCGCACTCAGGAGATCGATCCTGGGGAGAAATTAACCGCCGAATAAGGCGCTGCACTAGACGGCTATTGCGTTGCGCTTCAGAACCGCAGTGAGCTTAATCGTTGGGGAACAGACGGACCTCTATGACAAATTTCAGAACTCAAGTCCCAGCCAAAGTTGCCGCAGAAATCCTGTTTGCCTGCGACACCACGTGCTGCATCTGTGGAGAGCGAGGTAAGGCCGTTCAGATACACCATCTAGATGATGATCCAAGTAACCATAGGATTGGCAATCTTTCAGTTCGTAACCATTCACAGATTTCCTGCTTGACATCTGTCCTTTGCTGTTCGATTCTTAACTCATGTCGCCTTGTGCTGCCGATCCCAACTGTCCTAGCTGCGCCGTCCTGCGCGCTGAAGTGGCTGTACTACAACAGCAGCTACAGCAGATGCAAGCCCAAATCGACGCGCTGGAGCAGGCCTTAGCTCAGACGCAAGAGGCGCTGGCTGGGACGCAAAAGAATTCGTCCACGAGTTCCACCAAGCCGCCTTCCTCCGATATCGTCAAGCCGCCCAAGCCCAGGTCCAAGAAAGGCTGCAATCGTCGTCAGGGCGGCCAGCCAGGCCATGCCAACTATGAGCGGACCTTCCGGCTGGAAGAAGCGGATGTCGTGCACGCGCACACCCTGGATCGGTATCCGCGCTGTGCGGATCAGTCCCTGATTCGCTGCGTCGAAGACGACCCTTTCCAGGCCCGAGATAGAATTCGTGGAATGCGAAAAAACAAGCAGGTTATTGACATATCCGGCTGTGTTCATTAGCATAACAAGGACAAATCTTCCAGCGCAGATCCAATAACCTAAGGAGTTCAGAGAAAATGGGTGATGTAGAGTTGACCTATCCCGATTTCACCAGCGACGGCAAGTACAAAGTCATCGGCACCCGCCCCGTGCGCCACGACGGTGTCGACAAGGTCACCGGCCGCGCCATATACGGCGGCGATGTCAGGCTCCCGGACCTGCTCTACGGCAAGGTCCTGCGCAGCCCCCATCCCCACGCCCGCATCGTTTCCATCGACACCAGCAAGGCCTTCGAACTGCCGGGAGTGCGCGCCGTGGCCACCGCCGACGATCTGGTCGAAACCGTGGACCAGATGTCGGATATCGGCGAGACCCACGTCAACATCCGCGAACTGGCCCAGAATTCCCTGGCTTCCGACAAGGTCCTCTACAAGGGCCACGCCGTGGCGGCCGTAGCCGCTACCAGCGCGCACATCGCCGAAGAAGCCCTGGACCTGATCGAGGTGGTCTACGAACCCCTGCCCGCCGTGGTCGACGTGCGCCAGGCCATGCAGGAAGGCGCCCCGCTCCTGGACGAGAACCGCAAGACCCGTTCCTTAGGCGAGGACGAGGACAGACCCAGCAACATCGCCAGCCACAACCAGCACGATATAGGCGATATCGACAAAGGCTTTGAAGAGGCCGACGTGGTGGTCGAGCGCGAGTTTACCACGGCCACCGTGCACCAGGGCTACATCGAGCCCCACAACACCACGGTACTGTGGAAGAAGGACGGTAGTGTCACGGTCTGGGTCAGCACCCAGGGCCCCTTCGATATCCGCACCCAGGTTGCCCAGGTGCTGCAGGTGCCCATCTCCAAGGTCAAGGTGATTCCCTGCGAGATCGGCGGCGGCTTTGGCGGCAAGTTCCCCATCTACATGGAGCCGGCGGCCGCGGTCATGTCGCACAAGACCGGGCATCCGGTCAAGATGGTGATGAGCCGCACCGAGGTCTTCGAGGGCACCGGGCCGGGGCCAGGCTCCTATATCCGCTGTAAAATGGGGGCGACCAAAGATGGCAGGATCGTCGCGGCCTATGCCTATATGGCCTACGAAGCCGGGGCTTATCCAGGCTCGGCCGTGGGGGCCGGAGCCGCGTGCATGTTCTCACCCTACGACATCGAAAACGTCCGCATTGACGCCTTCGACGTGGTGGTCAACAAGCCCAAGTCCAGCGCCTACCGGGCCCCGGGCGCGCCCAACGCGGCCTTTGCCTCCGAGAGCGTGCTCGACGAGATCGCCGAACAACTGGACGTGGACCCGCTGGAGCTGCGCCGCAAGAATTCCTCTCGCGAGGGCACCCGGCGTTCGGACGGCACGATCTACAATAAAATCGGCTGTGAGGAGACGGTCGAAGCCGCCTTGCAGAACCAGCACTACAAGAGCGAACTGAAGGGTCCCCACCGCGGCCGGGGCGTGGCCTCGGGCTTCTGGTTCAACGGCGGCGGCCAGTCCGTGGCCACCCTCAGCGTCAATCCCAACGGCACCGTCAACCTGGTCGAAGGTTCGGTGGACATCGGCGGCACCCGCGCGGCCATGGCCATGATCGTGGCCGAGGAGCTGGGGTTGCAGGCCGAGGACGTCAACCCGATGGTGGTCGACACCGATTCTATCGGCCACACCGACGGCACCGGCGGCAGCCGGGTGTGCTACGCTACGGGCCACGCCTGCTACCTGGCGGCCGAGGACCTCAAGGAGGAGATGAGCAAACGCGCCGCCCTGATCCTGGAGGTGGAAGAAGGCGAGGTGGAATTCGACGACGGCGACTTTGTCTGCATCCGCGATTCGAGCAAGCGCCTCACCTTTGCCGAGGTCGCCGCCCAGCAGAGCAGCACCGGCGGATCCATCGTCGGCAAGGGCGGCATCAGCGCCAGCGGGGCGGGCAATGCCTTTGCCACCCACATCGTCGACGTCGAGGTCGACCCCGAGACCGGCAAGGTGGAAATCCTGCGCTACACCGCCGTTCAGGATGTGGGCAAGGCCATCCACCCCAGCTACGTGGAGGGCCAGATCCAGGGCGGCGTGGTCCAGGGCATCGGCTGGGCCCTCAACGAGGGATATTTCTACACCGAGGACGGCGTCATGGCCAATCCCACCTTCCTGGACTACCGCATGCCCACGGTGCTGGATCTGCCCTTGATCGAAACGGTGCTGGTGGAGGTGGCCAACCCGGCGAGTCCGCACGGCATCCGCGGCGTCGGCGAGGTGCCCCTGGTGCCGCCCATGGCCGCGGTGGCCAATGCCATTTACCGGGCCACGGGCAAGCGCCTGCAGGACCTGCCCATGACTCCGGACCGGGTAGTCGCAGCGCTTGGCGAAGACCGGTTCCGCGAGGCGGCTGGTTGAACTGTGTCTCTCTTGTAGGTCGGGCAGTCGGTCTAGGATCGCGTTCTAGCCCAGATGGGGATTTTCGTATAGGCTCTTGATGCCCGGGCCACCCTCGCGGTTGGCCCGGGCATTTTCCTGAAGACAGGGCCATGCCTGCCGCAATCGATCCACACCACTTCGTAGAAACCATGTTGCCCGTGGTCCGCCAGTGCGCCCGGGCCTCGCTGATCTTCTACGGCCAAACAGCCGACATCGGCAAGGCCGCGGACACCACCCTGCAAAGCGCCGAAGCCCAGGCCGCTTCCGGGGCCCTGACTGCCCTGGACAATGCCGTGCAGGACATCATCCTCAGCGTCGCCTTGCAGCGCTTTCCCCAGGTCCGCTGTATCGCCGAAGAAAACACCCCGCTAAAGCGGCGCTTTAGCGGCCAGGCCGCCGAGTACGCCCTCATCCTCGACCCCATCGACGGCACCCTGCACTTTCAAAAAGGGGATGCGCCCTACCACATCTCGCTGGGCCTGGCCCGCAACGGCTGTATGGAAGCCGCCCTGGTGGCCCGCCCCAGCGAGGATAAGATCTTCACGGCCGTGCGCGGTCGGGGGGCCTTTGTGCAGCGTGGTCAGCGCCGCCCCCAACGCCTGCGCTTGGCCCCAAAACCGCGTACCAACAAGGCCTTCATCTCCTCCAAGGCGCGCGTCTATCAGGAACCGGCGCGACCGCTCCTGGATCCGCGCGAGTACCCCATTGGCGCCGCCCTGGTACTGACCCTGATGGCCGAGGGCGAACTGTGCGCCTACCTGACTCGACAGGTGGAAGTCTACGATGTCGGCCCCCCTTCCCTGATCGCCGAAGAAGCCGGGGCGCGCTGCTTTCTCAAAAACGGCCGCTCACCCCGCTACCAGAACCGGCACAAATTCAGCTACTTCCTGGGCGCTGCCAGCGAGGATATCCAGGCCATTCTCTTCAATGTGTTGCGCCTGGGAAAAGGAAGGGAAGATAAATGAAACACGCGATCGAGGGGGTTCTGCCCGTCGTCCACATGCCCTATGAAGAAGACCTGAGCATCGACTACGCCACCCTCCAGAAAGAAGTGGACTACCTTTTCGATACCGGCGCCCACGGCCTGTGCCTGGCTCTGGCCTCCGATCTTTTGCGTCTGCGCACCCGCGAACGGCTCGACCTGCCCGCTAAACTGGTGGGCTGGGCCCGGGACCGCGGACCGGTCATCATCAACGTGGGCGCGGAAAGCACGGTGCAGGCCTGCGAGTACGCCCGGGCGGCCTGCGGTGCCGGTGCCGCGGCACTCATGGCCGTCCCGCCCCTGACCCAGGCCCTGCCCGAAAGCGAGCTGCGGCGCTACTACGAGGCCCTCCTGGAGGCGGTCGACATCCCCCTGGTCGTGCAGGACGCCAGCTCCTACGTGGGCGCGTCCATGAGCCTGGACTTCCAGGCCAGTCTGCACCAGGAGCACGGCGATCGCATCCTCTTCAAACCCGAGGCCATGCCCCTGGGACCGCGCATTTCGGCCCTGGGCGAAAAAACCCGGGGGCGGGCCGCCATTTTCGAGGGCAGCAGCGGCGTCCTCCTCATCGACTCCTTTCGCCGGGGCGTAAAGGGGACCATTCCGGGGGTGGAAATGCTGGACGGCATGGTGGCCCTGTGGGACGCCCTGACCAGGGGCGACGACCAAAGGGCCTATGCCCTCTACTTTCCAATCTGCGCCCTGGCCGTGCTCCAGCTCCAG
The DNA here is from genome assembly GCA_965219385.1 of Candidatus Latescibacterota bacterium. Taxonomy (GTDB): domain Bacteria; phylum Latescibacterota; class UBA2968; order UBA8231; family UBA8231; genus CBDCNM01. The sequence goes on from CBDCNM010000002.1 coordinate 3,176,741, forward strand.
GGCGGTCTGGACGGGCTCATCGCCCTGGAACGCTACCTGATGCACCAGCGCGGCCTCTTTAAAAACCAGGTCCACCGCGGCCCTTTCAGCTATGTCCTCGACCCCGAGACCCGGGCCGAAGTAGATCGCCTCTTCGCCCTTTTGCAGCAAGTTGTGCAGGCGGAACCGCATGGTTGAGTCCAGGCGCCTGCGGGCCGTGCAGAGCCCGATCATTCCCGATGTCGCGGCCCTGATTCGCGCTACCCCGGGGACCATCTCCCTGGGGCAGGGCGTGGTGCACTACGGTCCCCCTCAGGAGGTTTTCGACGCGGTTGCCGGCTTTGGCGGGCAGGTCACCGAGCACCACTACCACCTCGCATCCGGTCTGCCGGAGCTGCAAGGCGGCCTGCGGCAAAAACTGGAGGAGGAAAACCACATTGTAGTGCAGGAAGACCAGGTCATCCTGGTCACGGCCGGCAGCAATATGGGTTTTTTTCACACCGTGCTGGCCCTGGCCGATCCGGACGACGAGATCGTTTTGCTGTCGCCTTTTTTCTTTAACCACGAAATGGCCGTGGTCATGGCCAATTGCCGCCCTGTGGTGGTGCCCACAGACGAGCGCTACCAGCCGCGCTTGGACCTGATCGAAGCGGCTGTGAGCCCGCGGACCCGGGCCATCGTCACGGTGTCGCCCAACAATCCGGCCGGGGCCGTGTACCTCCCCGAGGACTTGCAGGCCATAAATCGATTATGCCAGGAACGCGGCCTCTACCACATCGCCGACGAAGCCTACGAGTACTTCACCTACGAGGATGTGCCTCACTTCTCTCCTGGATCTCTCAAAGGCAGCGCCGGCCATACCATCTCGCTGTACTCGTTTTCCAAATCCTACGGCCTGGCCAGCTGGCGCGTCGGCTACGTGGTGGCCCCCCGCCACCTGCTGTCGGCCCTGGAAAAAATCCAGGATACCATCCTGATCTGCCCCCCGGTGATTTCCCAGATAGCGGCCCTGGGCGCGCTCCGGGCCGGCCCCTCCTACTGCCGCAACCTCATCCGGGACGTCGCCCAGGTGCGCGGCTTGTGCCTGGACCACCTGCGCGAGTTGGAAGGGTATTGTCTGGTGCCGCCGGCTCAGGGCGCCTTCTATTTGCTGATCCGTCTCGAGACCCGGCGGCCGGCCATGGAAGTAGTGGAATACCTGATACGGGACTACCAGGTGGCGGTCATTCCGGGTACGGCCTTCGGTCTGCACCAGGGCTGCTATATCCGCATCGCCTACGGGGCCCTGCAACGGGACACCGCCGCCGCGGGCATGGACCGGCTCGTCAGCGGCCTGAAGGACCTCCTGGAGGGCTGATAGGTGGTGTGCTAAACCGCGAAAATTGCCTTGACATGCCCCATCTACCCGGCTATCTTCAATATGTAAAGAGTGACCTGAATTCATTTAAGGAATGTCCTATTGGAAGTTCTCCACACTTCGAATGTGGAACTTCGACAAAGTTGTTTCCGGCATTCTGGTGAGTTGGTCACTCTTTTTAAATATGGCCTTCATCCATCCCTTCAAACCCTTCTTCGCGGTATTTTCCGGCTGGCTGTTTCTTGCCGCGGTAGCCCAGGCCCAACCACTCCAGGTCCATCCCCAGACCCTGGACCTGGGACCGGTCAAGCTGGGCACCCGCCTCCAGGGCGAAGTCGTGCTCGAAAATCTCGGCTCCGACGAACTGGAAATCGCGGTGCGTACAGAGGGGGAGTACTTCACCGCCTCCCCCGAAACCCTTTCTCTGGCGGGGCAGACCAAAAGAACCATCACCGTAGACTTCGAAGCCCGGGTGGCCGGCGAGCACCAGGGCAGACTGATCGTAGAAGCAAAGACCTTTTTCAAGAAAGAGCCGTTCGCCCTGTCCCTGCGGGCCCAGGCGCTAAGGGCCCGCATCCACCTCGTCCCGGAGCAGACCCTCCACATGGGCGCGCTACCGGTGGGGGAAACAAGCCGCAAAACCATTGCCCTGGCCAATCCCGGCCTGGTGGCACTCACCATGGACAGCCTCTATCTGAAGGCCGGCGAAACCCCCTTTCACATCTTTGTCACCAGTCCGCTGCAGCTGGATCCGGGGGAGGAGAAAACCCTGGAGGTGGCCTTCACTCCCCGGCGTGGAGGGATCCACCGCGACCACCTGGTTTTCCACTCTTCCGACCTGGACCCCCCGCACCTCGAACTGGAGTTGACGGGGGAGGCCCTGGTCTCCCGGGTGGCGTTTTCGCCCCTGCCCGAGGTAGGACTGGACTTCAACTCTCTGGAAGTGGGCCATAATCGCACCCGGCATGTCACCCTCCTCAATCAGGGACGGGCCGACCTTCTCATCAAAGGTGTGGAGGTCTCCGGGGGGGCCTTCACCAGCCCCTGGGACTCCACCGGGGCCGCTGCCGTGCCCGCGGGCGAACGCCGGCGGATCGGGGTGGTCTTTCGTCCCCCCTACGAAGGTCCTGCCAGCGGCGTGATCATCCTCAGTACCAACGACCCGGAAAATCCCCACGTCGAAATCCCTCTGCTGGGCAGGGCGCAGCTCACCCCGCCCCAGATCGAGGTCCTCAACGAGGGAGACATCGAATTCGGCAACGTCGCTATCGACAAGTACGAGAGGGACCACCTGGTGGTGTGGAACCGCGGCGGCACCCTCTACACCGTGCATCTGGACATCGAGGAGACAACCGTGGGGGAGTTCGAGATCAAAACCGCCTCGGTGCTTTTACCGCCGGGCCAGTTCAAGAAGATCGAACTGAAATTCAGTCCCAGAGAGACCGGCGAACGCCGGGCCGTCCTCCTGGTGGGCACCGAATCCGGCCGCCGCCGGATCCAGATGCACGGCGTCGGAAGATTCCTGGAGGTGACGCCCACGACCGTGGACTTCGACCGGGTGGTCGTGGGGCAGAGCAGTGCCCAGCAGATCGAAATCCTCAACAGCGGCAACGCCGGCTTCACCATCACCAATATCCGCTCGAACAACCAGAAAAACTTCAAGCTCCAATCTCAGGTCAGTCCGGTCAGCCCCTTCAACCTGGCGGCCGACGGCCTCCGGCCCCTGCCCGTGAGTCTCACTTTTACTCCGGTGGCGCGGGGCGTCACCAGCGGGATTTTGCAACTGGAGGGCCACTGGGACCAGGCCTTTGAGACCCGCGAAATTCTGCTCAACGGCACCGGGATAGCCGCCGATCTCGAGCTTCATCCGTCCGCTTCCATGGATTTCGACTACGTGGTCGTGGGGGAGAAAGCAGCACAGACCCTGGTCGCCACCAACACCGGCGATACCGACCTGCAGGTAGAGGCCCATCCCGAGTCTCAGGAGGCCCTTGCGGATCCCTCGTCCTTTTCCCTGCCACCTGGAGCGTCCACCCCTCTCCAGGTCTTTTTTGCGCCCGAGGCCCTGGGCAAGCGCGCGGCCCAGATCCGGCTGATCAGCAACGATGTCAAGGAAAAAGCACTGCCCCTGAAAATCAAGGGCCAGGGCGCCCTGGCCAGCCTGGATCTGACCCAAGTCGTCTCGGTCCTGGTCTCGCGCAAGGCCCGCTTCGACACCCTGAAGGTTGGCTGGAACAACACCCCGGTGGTGCTGCATGACCAGAGTAAAATCGACCTGGTCTTTCACCTGGCTGACTCGCTGAGCAACGCCTTGGTCGGCCGCAAGTTCAATGTTTCGTGGATTCAGCTGGACGACAACTACGACGAACAGGGAGGCGCCAAACAGACCGAGGTGCAGCTCCACGATTCGGGCGAGGAGCGGGTGCTGGCCGAGAAGTTCAACCTGCGCCTGCAGGAAAAGTCCAACAAACGGGTGCGCGTAACCATTGCCAGCCGCAACCACCCCGGGGCTCCGCTGCAGAAGATTTCGCAGGTATTCGAAGCCGGGGGCTGGAAGTGGGAGTTCGAGGCCAAGCCCCTGGTTTCGTTTTTGTCGGTGCGTCCGGGACGCTACTACACGGATGTGGACGGCAAGGTAGTAAAGGGCAGAACCGAGCGGCTGGTCGGGCTTCCCGGGTTTGCTTTTTTCGGCTACCACAATGTGGAAAATCCCTCTGTATCCGGGGTGCATTTGACCGCCACCGGCAATGTGCTGGAGGCGCTTTCCACCGAAAACTCGATTGCGGTTTCGCTGGGTCTGGCCCTTTCTCTGTACAAGGATCGCTTTATGTTCGGGATAGGTTGGGACGTGTACGATCGCCGTTCCAAGGCGGTGCGCAAGGGCACCCAGGACTACATCATGACTTTCAAGTACTGGGGGTTGTTCTGAACCTCTCGTAAATCATCACCGCGGCGCACAGATCCTGTACGGCCAGCCCGGTAAAGTAGGCCAGCCTCGGAGACTCCACGGCCAGGTCCAGACGCCCGCAGGCCGCATCCCCTATGTTCAGCGGTTCTCCGCTGGCGCGGCGTACAAAGGCAATTTGATCGAAGCGTTCTGTCTCCTGGGCATGGGCGAATTCCCCGGACTTTCTGGCCTGTTCCACATCGTCGACTACCACCCCCATCTGTTCCAGGACCTCCGGCTCCAGTTGCCGAGTGCGGCCGTCGCCGCCCATGACCGCCAGCCACAGGGGTTTTTTCAGTTGTTCCATGGACAGAATCGGCCGGGGCGTGGGCACGGCCGTCAGCACTGCGTCTACTCCCTGGATACAATCAGTCAGGGTCTCGGCCAGATGCAAAGGGGGGCGCAGGTGTGGCCCTACCTTCTGTTGAAAGGCCTGCCTGTTTTCCGCCTTGCGGCTGGTGGCCCGCACCTCCTCCAGGTCGAATAGCTGATCCACGGCCAGGGCCAGCACCTGCGCTATGCGGCCGGTGCCGAGGAGGGCGACGCGGGCGATGGGGGTTCGGGCCAGGTACTTGATCCCCAGAGCCCCGGCCGCGCCCGTGCGCATGTCGGTAATGTGATCCGCATCTAGCCTGATTTCCAGACCCCGTTCCAGGTCTTCGAGCAGGATGGAGGCCTGGCGCTGACCCAGTTTGCCCTCTTCCACCTTCGAGCGCTCTTCGATGATCTTGCGCATGTGGTACCGGCCCGGCCATTCCGCCGGCATCTCCAGCCGGAAGCAGTCCTTTGTGGCCGTCTCCGAGCGAGTTGGATTGATCACCTCGCCCCGGCCGTAGAGCTGAAAGGCCTGGTCGCAGGATTCGAGGTAATCGGCAATGGAAAAGGCCGAGCGAAAGTCTTCTTCGCGCAAGTGTCGCACCTCGGGCATTGGGTGCCTTTCACAAGATGATGTGGTTTTCTTTTGGTCGGGTATCAAAATATACGATAAAAGTGCTTGCCACCAAGGATTAGGATTAGATATATTGGGCTTGTGCACAAAAGAGCACTATTCACCTGTGCCGGGGAGGAAAAGCGTGGACACGGAACTTGCCCTTTTTCCTGCCTAGTCCTCTCTATCTTTCCTGGTGTTGCCTCGGCCTGCTGCTGGCCGGTCCATCGCCTTGGGCGACTACGAAACGCCGGCCGGCCCGACCTGTCCCTCGCGGAAAATCCAGGTGGAGACCGGGAAGTTATTGCCGCTGCGCTGAGCGGCTCCGATCTAGACTGAGCACCGCGTCACAATTGATGCTGTTTCCGCGGACTCCACGCGGCTTCTCAGCAGCTTGACTAAATCAATGAATTTCCATTCATTTATTATCAGGCGCGTACAAGGCAAAACCCGCTGGTTGAAGAGAGAATTCAAGAGATGCCGGAGAAGATACTGTGGTTGGTGGCGAGTGCTGCGGGAATCGTCCTCCTGGTCGCTGGCCTGTGGCAAGAAGAGACCCCCGAGCAGAAAGAAGAGACCGGCAAAGCCCTTGAGCCGTCCCTGTATCTGCAAGGCCCCATCCGGGTAGAGGTCCTCAACGGCTGCGGCGTACCACAGGTTGCCGCCCGCCTGACCAAAAAAGCACGCCCCCTGGGGCTGGACGTGATCCACGAGGGCAATGCCATAAACTTCAACTTCCTTCACACCATGGTCATCGACCTCAGCGGCGAGCGCCACAAAGCGCTTCAGGTAGCCTCGGTTCTGGAGATTCCGCACTGTATCCAGCAGATCACCGAAGATGCCTACCGGCTCGCGGATGTTTCGGTCATCATCGGTCGCGATTACAGGCAGATGAACCTGTTCGAGGAAAACCACTGAGAGGAGGGTTTTCACCAGCCCTATGGCCAAGCCATTATGCCAGGATGAGATCATCGAGAAGATAGTCGAAATCCTGCAGAGCAAAAAAGCCCAGGACATCCTGCTCATGGACCTGCGCTCTTTGACCGACACCACGGATTTCTTTGTGCTTTGCACCGGCAACTCGGACCTGCACGTAAAGACCCTGGCCGATGAGGTAGCCGACCAGCTCAAAGAGGAAGGGCAGCGCCCCTGGCATATCGAAGGCAGTAAAACCAGGCGCTGGGTCCTGATTGACTACGTGGACATCGTGGTCCACATCTTCCGCCGGGAAGCCCGGGAATTCTACGCTCTGGAACGGCTGTGGGGCGACGCCGAGAGCACCTCCTTTGAAGGGGCCTGGGAGGATGCCATCGAAGCCCGCCCCGCGGACGAACCCTTCGTGTTCTCGCGATCCTGATGCCTGTCCAGACCCTCAAATGGCGCGAATCCGCCCTGAAGTTACTCGACCAGACCCGTCTTCCCGCCGAAGTGGTGTACATCACCTGCCGGGATGTCGAAACCGTGGCCCGGGCCATCGAAGAACTGAAGGTGCGCGGCGCCCCGGCCATCGGCATTGCCGCGGCCTATGGGGTGGTCATAGGGGCGCAGCAGGCCCTCTCCAGCAGCCCGGAAGACTTCCGCCGGCAGCTTGGCGAGACCATCCATCGCCTGGGCCGCACCCGTCCTACGGGCGTCAACCTGTTCTGGGCCCTCAAGCAGATGCAGCAGATTCTCGACGCCGGCCAGGACCAGAGCAACCAGAGCCTGCACCAACAACTCCTGGAGGCCGCCGAGCGCATCTTCGAAGAGGACCGCGCCATCTGCCGCCGGATCGGACGCAACGGCGCCGCCCTGCTGCAGAACGGCCACAAGGTCATCACCCACTGCAATGCCGGCGGCTTGGCCACCGCGGACTACGGCACGGCTCTGGGGGTGGTGTACGCGGCCCAGGAAGAGGACAAGCACGTCACCGTCTTTGCCGACGAAACCCGTCCCCTGTTGCAGGGGTCCCGGCTCACGGCCTGGGAGCTGGTGCAAAGCGGCGTGGACACCCGGTTGATCTGCGACAATATGGCGGCCTCGGTCATGCGCCGGGAAAATATAGACTGTATCATCGTCGGGGCCGACCGCATCGCCGCCAACGGCGATGTGGCCAATAAGATCGGCACCTACGGCCTGGCTATCATCGCCCGGGAACACCAGGTTCCGTTTTATGTGGCCGCTCCCATCTCGACCGTGGACATCTCCCTGAATACCGGCGATTTGATCCCCATTGAGGAGCGCAAGCCGGAGGAGATCCGCAATGGTTTCGCCAAACCCACTGCTCCCCACGGTGTCCAGGTCTACAACCCGGCCTTCGACGTCACACCCCACACCCTGGTTAGCGCCCTGATCACCGAAAAGGGCATTGTCCGTCCTCCCTTTGAACCTACCCTGCGGCAATGGGTCGGTGAAGATGCGCCGATGTGAAAAACGATACGTCGCGCTGTTCGCGTTGCTGACGGTCTGGGCCGGATGCGCCGGCACGGCCCCCTCCTCCACTTCTGCCCCGCAGTCGGAGACGCGAGCGAAACAGGCCATCAAAGAGGAGTTTGATCCGCGCTCCCTTCGGGAAGACCTGCTGCTGATCCAGCCGGTGTTCCCCCGTCCGGACCTGGGAGAACCGGATACCACCCCGGCCCAGGAAGTGCCTGAAGTGGGGATTGTCCGGCCCGACCCGGTCCCCGAATGGGAAAACTTTAGCGAGCGCGTGTACCGCGTCCAGATCATGGCCATTGACAACGAGGAGATTGCCCGGGAGCGCCTTGAGGAACTGGAAAAAACCCTGGGCGTACCGGTTTACGTGGAGCCCCAGCGCCATCTCTTTGTGGTGCGCGTCGGCGACTTCCACGAACGCGAAGAAGCAAACCTGCTCAAGGACAAACTCGTCCGGCTGCACTCGGACTACGAGGATGCTTATGTGATCGCCTTCGAACAGCAGCGCAGCATCCCGGTCCCGGCTCCGGCCGTCGAGCCGACTCCACCACCCGAAGAGCCCGTCGAGTCCAAAGCCCCCGAGCCGGTCCTGGTCTCCTCCTTTGGTTGGCGCGTGCTCCTCGACCAGTTCCTCACCAACGACGATGCGGTCAAACTCAAAAACAGGGCCATGCGTCGCTTAAAGCGCAAGGATATCGCGGTGACCTTCAAGGCCCCCTGGTACAAAGTCGAGCTCGGCAATTTTCGCACCGAAGCCGAAGCCCAGCAGTGGGTCGAACTCAGCAAGGGCAAAGGATACGGCAACGCCTTGAAGCTACGGGCCCAGATTCTCGTACCCCGAGAGGAAAGATGAGAAAGAAACTCTACATGTTAGGGGTGTTGTTGCCCCTGGCCTCCTGTGCCTCCTGGCGTCCTCCCGAGGCGCCCGCTACGGCAAAGGCGGCGGTGTACCAGGACTCCGTCCGGATCGACATGCACCTGTCCGTAGACGGCCGGTCTGGTTTAAAAGCCGCCCGCTGGCACCTGCTCCGGGCCCTGGAGGCCCAATCCGTGGGGCGGTTTGAGCACGCCCGACAGGATCTGGACCAGGCCTTTCACATCCTGGCCGAGCTGGAAACCGACGAGGCCATGCCCGGGTCGGCCCGCAGACAACAGGAGATTCTGAGCGCCGCGATCGAAGATGTCTACTTCGAGATCCTGCCGCACCTGAAACGCTTTTCCCCCGACAGTCCTCTGCTCCTCCTGCTCGAGGGGCTTTCCGAAGAGAAGATCGAGGAGTTGCCCCAGGACGCCACGCAAATGGTGCGGATCCACCAACTGCGGCAGCACTGCGACGTGCCCATTGATGCCAACGCCAAGGTGGCGGCCAGTATCCACTTCTTCCAGACCCGGGGCAAGGAGACCTATGCCACCTGGTTGCAGCGGGCTGGTCGCTATCGCACCATGATCCTCGACATCCTGAAGGAAGAGGGCATGCCGCAAGATCTTTTCTACATTGCCATGATCGAAAGCGGCTTCAACCCACGCGCCTATTCCCGGGCCAAGGCCGTGGGGCTGTGGCAGTTCATAGCCAGCACGGGCCATCTGGAAGGTCTCAAAAGAACCCACTGGATAGACGAACGACGGGATCCGGTGAAGTCCACCCGGGCCGCCGCCCGCCATCTCAAAAAGCTCTATGAGAAATACCAGAACTGGCGTCTGGTAGCCGCTGCGTACAACGCCGGCAGCGGGAGGGTAACGCGCGCCATTGAAAAGGCGGGAACCCGCAATTTCTGGGAGCTGAAGCTGCCGCGCGAGACCACCAATTACGTGCCGTTGTTCATGGCGGCCGCCATCATCGGCAAAGCCCCGGAACTTTTTGGCTTCGAAGTGGTCAAACCCGATTCTCCTATGAGCTATGCAGAGGTAAAACTGAAGAATCCCATTAGCCTCAAAGCCGCAGCCAAGTGCACCCGCACCAGCCTTGCCCAGTTGCGGGAGCTGAACCCCGAATTGCGCCGGGGCATCACCCCACCCCGGCCCAGAGGCTTCTACCGCCTGCACATTCCTCCCGGCAAAAGCCAAGCTTTTTTCGATTGTTACGCCGGACTACCCGAGAGCGAAAAATTCGCTCTCTACCACTACAATGTCCAGCCCAACGACAGCATCTGGTCCATCGCCCGGGATTTCGGCGTCAGCTCCGAACTCATCATCGGGGCCAACGACCTCAAAAATCCCGACCGGATTTTCCAGGGCCAGCAGCTCTACATCCCGCTGGCAGGCCCGTCTAACAAATCCGGGCGCGGGCCCAAAACCAGAAACAACTATACCATCAAACCAGGAGATACCCTGAGCAGCATCGCGCAAAGGCACGGGGTCAGCGTGGCCCAGTTGCAGGCCTGGAACCAGCTCGACGGCGATATCATCCACCCGGGCAAAAACCTGAAGGTCGGGGCGTCGGAAACCCGCGCCCGGCCCGCAACGCGACCCGATATCGACAAAAAAGGCCACCCGTTTCACGTTGTTCAACCCGGCGAGACCTTGTGGTCCATCGGTCATCGCTTTGTGGTCGACGTGGAAGACCTGAAGAAGTGGAACCGGCTGTCGGGCTCGCTCATCCATCCCGGGCAAAAGCTGATCGTGGGATCTCCCGACTCCGAAGAGGGGACTCTCTACACCGTAGCGAAGGGGGATACCCTCTACAGCATCGCCCGCAAATTCGGCTTACAGGTAGAGGATCTGGCCCGCCAGAACAGCATCAGCCTCACCACCACCTTGTTGTCCGGCATGACCTTAAAAATCAAACCCCTGAACTAGTGGTTACCTGGTGAGTGTCGTACGCCATATCCTGCTGCTCATCCTGACTTTCATTCTGCAGACCACCTGGATTCACACCTTTGAGGTTTTCGGGCTGAAGCCGGATCTGGTGGTCCTGCTGCTGGTCTACATTGCTCTCAGGTCCGGCGCCTTCGAGGCTACCATCCTCGGCTTCGCCATAGGTTTCATCCAGGATGTCGACATACCTGAAAACCTTGGTCTCAACGCCTTGGTCAATTCCATCATTGGTTTCTCCGCAGGCTGGGGCCGTTTGCACATCGCGGCCGACAATGTCCAGGTCCAGATCGTCCTGATCTTTGCCGCCGTGCTGGTACACGATTTGATTTATTATATTGGAGAAAGGGGACTCACCTGGTCAGAAATGCCGTTTTTATGGGTGCGCTACAGTCCGGGCCGGGCCCTGTACACCAGTCTGATCGGCGCTTTTCTCGCCGCCATCCCGGTCTTGCGCCAGCGCTTTATGCCGGTGTGATTGCTTTTTATGGAATTCGTTGATTACAATGACCAGAGCCCCAGGATGAGGGGGCTTTTGGGGGGGGGCTTCGCCCTTTTCGCCATCCTCGTCCTCCGCCTGTTCTATCTGCAGATCACGGCTTCGGCGGACTACGAAAGGGAATCGGAAGACAACCGCATCCACCACAAGCGCATCAAAGCCCCCCGGGGCCTCATTCGCGCCCGGGGCGGCGAGCTACTGGCCCAGAACAGGGCCTTTTATACCATCTCTCTGCTTCGGTCGAACGAGGAGAACTACAACCGTGGGGTCGCCGCCTTGCGGGGGGCTATCGACGGCCACGAAATCATCCACAACTACAATCGCCTGCACCGCTCCATTCGCCTCGTGAGAGATGTAAACTTCCGCACGGTATCCATTATCGAAGAACACCTCAAGGACGAGTGGCCGCTGAGTATCGAGATAGAGGCCAAGCGCGACTACCCGGAGAACGCCCTGGCTGCGCACCTGCTCGGCCACATGGGGAACGTAGAGGAAAAAGAGCTGAAAAGACACCGCGATAGAAACTACCGTCTCGGCGATTTTATCGGCAGGACCGGCCTGGAAAAAGCCTATGAGGACCATCTGCGCGGCGAGGATGGCATGCGCGCTATCGAAGTCGATGCCAAAAATCGCATCCGGCGTGAATTCCCCGAGCGCGAACAGGCGGCCCGGCCCGGTCGGGATCTGCACCTGACCATCGACTTCGAGGTGCAGAAGGCGGCCGAGAAAGCCCTGCCCGATACCCTGCCCGGCAGCGTTGTGGCCCTCGATCCCCAGAACGGCGCTGTGCTGGCCCTGGCCAGCAAACCCTCTTTTAACCCCAATGTCTTTGTTTCCTTTCAAGAGCAGGAGGAACGCACCCGGCTTTTGCAGAGCGACACCAACCTGCTCAACCGGGCCATAGGGGGAACCTATCCCCCCGGTTCCACCTTGAAGATGGTGGCGGCGATAGCGGCGCTGGAATCCGGGATCACGGATACCTTGAGCATCTTTGAGGGCTGTGCTGGTTCGCTGCAAGTCGGCGACCATGTATTTCACTGTTTCAAAAGAGACGGCCACGGGGAACTCAACCTGCTGGAAGCGGTGGAGACCTCCTGCAATATCTACTTTCTTCGCCTGGCCCAGTTCCTGAGTATCGAAACCTGGGTGGAGTACGGTAGAAAATTCGGTCTCGGCCAGCCCACGGGTATCAAGCTGGCCCCGGTGGAAAAGCACGGTCTGCTGCCGTCGCGGCAGTACTATAAAGAGAGGGAGGGATGGAGCCAGGGCCACCTGATGAACCTGGTCATCGGCCAGGGCGCCGTGCTGGTCACCCCCATACAAATGGCGCGCTACGTCGCGGCTATAGGGAACGGCGGTAGCCTGGTCACCCCTTATGTGTACGGTCCTCCACCAGCACCTGAAAAAATAGAAGAGCTCTCCCCTGCTACCTTCGAGATCGTCAAAAAATGCATGCGCCGCGTCGTCTACGGCGAACGCGGCACCGGCAGGAAGGCCCAAATCGATGGGATCGAAGTCGCCGGCAAAAGCGGCACGGCGCAAGTGCCCGGTAGAAACGACGATGCCTGGTTCATTGCCTTTGCACCTTATGAAAACCCGTCCATTGCCGTGGCAGTGGTCGTGGAGGGGGGAAGCGGCGGCGGCTCCGTAGCAGGCCCCATCGCTCGACAGGTAATGGAGGCGTTCTTTGCCGGTCGGGCAACCATTGCCAGGCCCGAAAAATCAGAAGAATCGCAAGCCCTGCAAAGACCCCCTCCCCCCAACCCCGAATCCGCTTATGAGGTTGATACGTGAGATCGATGCCCTGCTTGTGGCCGCGACCCTGTTGACGGCCCTGCTGGGCATCACCACCATCTACAGTGCGACCATCCAGGACGAGTCGCTGAACACGCTGTGGATCCGGCAAATAAAGTTTGTCGTGATGGGCCTCCTGATGGCTCTGGCCATCGTCTATCTTCCCAACAAGCTTCTGTATGGGATGGCCTATCCTCTCTACCTTTTCAGTCTGGTGCTCCTGATCGCCGTCCTGGCCTGGGGGATCGGAGAGCCCTCTACCCGCTGGCTGGCTCTGGGCCCCCTACGGTTGCAGCCCTCCGAACTGGCCAAGGTTACCACCATCATCGCCCTGGCCCGCTATATGAGCGACCGCGGCATCGACGAGGTCAACCACGTCCGCGGCTTTCTGGGCGCCTTGTTTTTCTCCCTGATCCCCCTGGCCCTGGTGGTGCGCCAGCCCGATCTGGGAACGGCGGTATTCTTCGGAGCGATCCTCTTCCCCATGCTCTACTGGGCCGGCATGCGGCCCCTGTTTATCTTTTGCATCATCTCACCCTTGCTCAGCGTGGTATTTTCCTTCGAGGAACTCTGGTATGAGGCTACCCCCTTTATCTTTGCGGCCTTCGTCATCCTTAGTTCCGCCGCCATCCACTTCCTGCTGACCAGGCTCTGGATCACCATAACCATGTTCAGCGTCAACCTTTCGGCCGGTCTGATCACGGTGTACCTGTGGGATCAGATGCGCGGCTACCAGAAGGCGCGGATCCTGACCTTCCTCAACCCGGAGAGCAATCCGCTGAACGAGGGCTGGAATCTCATCCAGTCTAAAATAGCCATCGGATCGGGCGGTTTGAGCGGCAAGGGGTTCCTGGGAGGGACCCAGACCAAATACGAGTTTCTACCGGCAGCGCACACCGATTTTGTTTTTTCCGTCATCGGCGAAGAACTGGGCTTCATAGGCGCTCTGGTGGTTCTGTCCCTCTTCGCCTTTCTGATTTGCCGGGCCCTGTACATAGGATTTATAGCCAAAAACCGCTTCTACAGTCTGATCGCGATCGGGCTGTCCTCCATGCTTACTTTTCACGTCTTTGTAAACATCGGCATGACCACCGGAGTCGTGCCCGTGACCGGCCTGCCCCTGCCTTTTCTGAGTTACGGCGGGTCTTCGCTGCTGACCAATTTCATGGCCATCGGTCTGCTGCTCCACATCTATACCTATCGCCACGAGTATTGACCATGCGCACGGCTCAATTATTGACTTGCCTGGCTCTGCCGGGAATATTCGTCATTGAAGATCCTCTCTCCTGCGGCGCTCCGCCAGACTACCGCCAGAGGGCTATCAACCACCTGGAGCAGGGCGCCTACGATCAGGCAATCAGCGCGGCTCAGCGCGCCATCCGCAACGACCGCAACGCCGGCTCCCTGCACCTTATAGTGGCTCTGGCCCACCTGGGCAAGGGCCGTACCGAGGACGCCTTTGCAGCCCTCGAACGGGCGGTCTTGCTCGAACCTGACAACCAGCAGATCCACGCCTCCTTGCGGCAGATCTTCCTCCAGGAAGAGCGTCTCGATCGGGCCCGCGATATCTTCGAAACCCTGCTCCAGCACGAGCCGGACAACGGACCGGGCAAGGCGGGCCTTGGCTGGGCTTATATACATTTGGGAGAAGAAGAAAAGGCGCTCTCGTTGCTGCAACAGGCCACGGCGCACAATGACTCGGATTTGTTTGCCCACGTCCAGTTGAGCCGCATCTATGCCCAACGGGAACGCATGGCCGAGGCCACCCAGGTGCTGGAGGACGCCCTGGCTATAGATCCGGACAACCTGCAGCTGTTGTTGACCCTGGGGGAATACCGGCTGCGTCAGGACCAGCTGGAAGAGGCGGACCACAGCTTTAAAGACGCCCTGCACAAAAGCGAGAATCGAGCTGCTACCGCCACTCATATCGCCCAGGTCTACTATGCCCAGGGCCGGCGCCGCAAGGCCATCGAGTACTATGAACGCGCCGTTGAATACGGGCCTCTGGCCCCCCTGGTGCTGAACAACCTGGCCTGGACCTATGCCGAGGAAGGCGTCCAACTGGACCGCGCCCTGGAGTTGTCTTTGCAGTCGCTGAAAGCCGACGAGGACAACGTGGTATACCTGGATACCTACGCCGAGTTGTTTTACAAGAAGGGCAAGTACGGCCACGCCCTGGCCCTTATGCAGCGGGCCCTCGAACTGGAACCAGAGGACGGAGAGCACCACCGGTACCTGCGGGAACAGATGCAGAAATTCCGCCGCGCTTTAAAAGATAGCGGGCGAGCGGCGACCCGGCTTTGATCGATTATTGACGAAAGCGCTTGTAGTCGATCCGCAGGTCCTTCAGCCTCATGTAGAGATTCTTGCGCGACATGCCGATGGCCCTGGCGACTTGGCTGATCACCCCGCTGTGCTGGCGCAGCGCTTCGCACAAGTAGCGGCGTTCGAACAAAGTCCTGGCCGCCTGAAACGAAGAGATGCTCAGCTCCACCAGCTTTTCCTCCTCCTTCCACTGGAGAATCTCCTGGGGAATATCGGCGATCTCCAGACGGTTGTTGTGCGCGAAAATCGCCATCCGTTCTACGGCGTTTTCGAGCTCGCGGATATTGCCCGGCCATGGATAGGCCTGCAAGCGCTCTACCACTTCTTGATCGACGCGTATGGCCGCGCACCTGGTGCGCGCGGCGTAGAGCTTGAGGAAATGGCCGATCAACAGCGGGATATCTTCGGATCGGTCGCGCAGCGCCGGCAGCCTGACCGGCACTACGTTGAGGCGGTAGAACAGATCCTCGCGAAAGCGGCCGTTCTCCACCTCTTTTTTGAGATCCACATTGGTCGCGGCGATCATGCGCACATCCACACTCAATGTCCGGGTGCCCCCGACCCGTTCGAATTCCCGTTCCTGTATTACCCGCAGCAACCGCAACTGTACCTTGGCATCGGCGGCGCCGATTTCGTCGAGGAAGAGAGTGCCTTCGTGGGCCAGTTCAAAACGACCGGGCCGCTGGCGCACGGCTCCGGTAAAGGCTCCTTTCTCGTGCCCGAACAGTTCGCTCTCCAGCATCCCTTCGGGCAAAGAGGCGCAGTTCAAACGGACAAAAGGCCGCTCGCGGCGCGGACTGCTGTAGTGGATGGCGTGCGCCAGTACTTCCTTGCCGGTGCCGCTCTCTCCTTGTATCAGAACCGTGGCCTGGGCCGCGGCCATGCGGTCCAGGCGGCGCAAAAAATTTAGCATAAAGGGACTGCGGGTAATCAGGTATTTGGGCTTGTCCGGAGTCAGGGGATTGACGCATCTATCTACCCGGGAGGGAAGCGTGGAAACGGGCTGCTGGTACATGGCGACCTCCATAGAGAACGGTGAGGGGGCAGGAGCGTCCAATGGCGTTGCGCCGCCAACCCTGCAAGATCCATGCCTCTCTTTCCTTCCATCCTGAAAATCCTCGTCCGCGGATCAGCCTACCCTGTTGTAAAAAAAATGTTTGCGACCGGGTCCGGCCTGGTTTTCCGGTCCTTCTTCATTCCCTGTCCAACCCTGTTGTGCCCGGCAGGTTAATCGGTTTTCCGGTACCGGGTGCCGGGAGCCGGTACCGGTTTTCCCAAAAACAAGATGGCAAAAACGGAAGAAGGAGGTAAACGCGGCCCCTTTTCCCCTTGTATCGCCTCTGGTTTTTTGACATACTTACCATGTGGATCGCGGAGTAGCGTGGACATACGAGGCGAAGTCCACCCACGGCTGTGCCGATTTCGCGCAGTACTGATTATCTTTTCAACCAGTAAGGAGCCCTCTCATGGCCCTTCGCACAGCATCCCACCCGCTCTCGTCTTCCCCTGTGGCGCAAGACGAGGGGTTTGCCGGCATCATCGGCAGCGAGGGTGGGCTAGCCCAGGTCATCGAGCAGGTGAGGCGGGTACTGGGGCAACCGGTTCACGTCCTCATAGAGGGCGAAAGCGGCACCGGCAAGGAGGTGATCGCCCGGGCTTTGCACGATCGCGACCCCTGCCGTCGGCGGCATTCCTTTGTCCCGGTCAACTGCGCGGCCATCCCCGAGTCCCTAGTCGAAGCGGAGTTATTCGGCTTTCACCAGGGGGCTTTCACCGGCGCCCTGAAAACCCGCGATGGCTGCTTCCAGCAGGCCGATGGGGGCACCCTCTTCCTGGATGAAATCGGCGAGTTCCCTCTCTC
Organism: Candidatus Latescibacterota bacterium; assembly: GCA_965219385.1. Taxonomy (GTDB): domain Bacteria; phylum Latescibacterota; class UBA2968; order UBA8231; family UBA8231; genus CBDCNM01. The sequence goes on from CBDCNM010000002.1 coordinate 3,193,657, forward strand.
CCTGCAACCCAAACTCCTGCGCGTCCTCCAGGAAAAAGCCGTGCGCCGCCTGGGCGAGGGCCAGGAGCGCTGCGTCGACGTGCGGGTGGTGGCCGCGACCAGCAAAGACCTGGGACAGGCCATGGCCGCGGACGGATTCCGCCCGGATCTCTACTACCGCCTGGCGGAGTATCCGATCATCCTGCCCCCTCTGCGCCAGCGGCGGCAGGATATCGTCCCCCTGGCCCACCACTTCCTGGGCCAGTATCGCCAGGAGTTCGGCAAACCTGGAATCGGACGGCTTTCTCCGGAGGTCACGGCCCGGCTCCAGGCCCATGACTGGGCCCGTAACAATGTGCGGGAATTGAGTCGCGCCCTGAAACAGGCGGTGCTGTTGTGCGACGGTCCGGCCATCGAGCCGGAGCATCTGTCTCTGGCCGAGCCGGCCCGGTCCGCACCGCTCAAAAATCAGATGCAGCGCATCGAACGCGGGCACATGGAAGAAGCCCTGACCCGAACCAACGGCAATATCGCTGCCGCCGCCCGACTCTTGGGCATGAGCCGTTCGACCCTCTTCGACCGGTTGCGCAAACTGGATATCCGGCGACAGCGAACCCGGTGCTCATGAATACCCTCAAAACCCAGATCATGGTGCCCAGGGTGCCATTGGCCTGCAAGAGTTCGGTGTGCGCAGCAGCGGGAATTCCCACTCGTTAGTTCGGACACTTTTTCGATTTTGAGCGGATTTCCATGGCATCAAAACTCGTAAGTGCTTATTTATCAACAAGTTGCGAATTTCAGTGCCGATTTTCCTAAGTCTTTATTTATCAACGACTTACAAAAAGTGTCCACAGTATTGCTTCCGGTTAGTCCGATTAAAAAACCGGACGCACCGCGAGGGTGCGTCCGGCTATACTTGGCGACGTCGGGCGTATGAGACCAGACGTCTAATCCCAGGTGGTGATCACCTGGCAAGTGTATCTCAGGTGATACACCTCCCTGTGGTTGTACTCAATGGACCACCTCCTTTCTTTTAAGCGGGTCAATCCCGTCTTTTAAGCGGGTCAATCCCGCACAATTTCAAAAGCCTGTTGATCCGAGCATCGAACGACTTTCGCTCGATGGTATAAATATATGCAATTTGGACACCGAAAGGCAAATGGAAAAATCCACCTCCGATACCTCGATTCCGCTCGCGGTTTGTCGCTTGATCCACCCGGAGCTTTTGCTGCATGGGCCCCTGAGCTAAAGCGCCGGTGTCAGGACCGGCCGGGATTCGCTGCACAGCTCGCGGGCCAGGCGGGTGTAGTTCTCGGCTCCGGTGGAGAGAGGATCGTAGAGAATGACGGGCTGGCCGAAACTGGGGGCTTCGGCCAAGCTGACGTTGCGCTTGATGAAGGTGTGGTAGACCTTGTCCCCGAAGTAGGACTTGACCTCGGCCGCCACCCGGTGAGACAGCTGCAGGCGCTCGTCGTACATGGTCAGCAGGGCCCCCTCGATTTCCAGAGTGGGATTCAGGTAGCGCTGGACCAGGCGCACAGTGCCGTGCAGATTGCTCAGGCCCCCGAGGGCATAATACTCGCACTGAACCGGGACCAGGACCGAATCCGCAGCGCAGAGGGCGTTGACCGTCAACAGGGTCAGGGAGGGAGGACAGTCCACGATTAGAAATTCGTAGTCCTCTCGTACGGTCTCCAGGACCTCGGCCAGCTTTTTTTCCTGCCCCAGGATCTCGGCCATTTCAACTTCGGCACCGGCCAGGCGGATGTGGGAGGGAACCAGGTAAAGGGGAGCAGGTTCGACGGCGCAGATAACCGAAGAAAGGGGTGTTTGCCCCAGGAGAACCTCGTACACGGATCCTCCGAGACTGTCTACCCCCGCCCCGCACCCACTGGTGGCGTTGGCCTGAGGATCCATGTCGATGAGCAGGGTTTTGTACCCGGACGCCGCCAGGCAGGCAGCCAGGTTGACCGCCGTGGTGGTCTTGCCGACTCCACCCTTTTGATTTGCGATGGCAATGATTTTGCCCATGCCCTCTTACTCTACGGTAAGACTGCAATCCCGCAATAGAACGACACGCGCAGGTCGAGCGCCAACGTCCCGAAGGGGAAGTGCTCTTTGTGGCGTTTCTATAACAGGGAAGAAAATCAGGAAAGAAGGAATCATCGCCTCGACAGGACTTCAATATAAAACCTCGAAAAAGACTCGTCAAGGATTATCGTAACCGAAATGTAAAAAATGTGATACGAGGTCAAAAAACCGGCGAAAAGGATAAAAGAGGCAAGATAAATTTATGAGTATAAAGGTTTATTTATAATATATTTATACACAATTAACCGCCATGTCACGAAACGATGGCGAGCAGAGTGCCTAGGACCAGTCCCGCGACGGTAAAGAAGAAATTCCCAGCCCCCGCGGGTTGTATGCACATGCACGAGCCGGGTGCGCTCTTTTGAGAAGGCTTCTAAGATGCCGGTTGACAGACATGGGGCGAATCTTCTTATTGATCCGTTTGGGGCGTACCACAGGAGAAAATCATGCAGGATGTGCAACAATCTCGGTCTGGACGCGGCTTTGACCTTGCAGAGAAAGCTGGAGGTATCGGCCGCGCGCTATCCGGTCGACCAGGCGCGCGGCAAAAACCTGAAATACACCGAACTCGACGACCAGAAAGGGAGCCATAAATAAACCATGCAGGACACGACCCGCTTTGCCGAACTGGTACAGGTCATGGCGCTCTTGCGCGCCGAGGACGGCTGCCCCTGGGACCGCGAACAAACCCATGCTTCGCTCAAACCCTATCTGCTGGAAGAGGCCTACGAAGTCCTGGAGGCCATCGACCACGAGGACGACGAGGAGCTTTGCAAGGAGTTGGGCGATGTGCTGTTGCAGGTGGTCTTCCACGCCCAGATCGCCCGGGAAGAGCACCGCTTCTCCATTGACCAGGTCTGCCAGACCATCGTCGACAAGCTCATCCGCCGCCATCCCCACGTTTTCGGCGATGTCCAGGTCGACGGCGCCGGGGAGGTGCTGACCAACTGGGAGCGCATCAAGCAGGAGGAACGCCGGCAGGAGGCGCGTTCTCCTTCCGTTCTGGACGGCGTGCCCCGACAGCTCCCGGCCCTGCTCAGGGCCCAGCGGGTCCAGGTCAAGGCCGCCCGGGTCGGCTTTGACTGGGAGGACAGCCAGGGTCCGCTCGACAAGGTAGAGGAGGAGTTCGCCGAGTTGCGCAGGGTCTGGGAGGCGAGTGATGCGCCGCGAATCGAAGAAGAATTCGGCGATCTGCTCTTCGCCTTGGTCAACACCGGCCGCTTCCTCAAGCTCTCCCCGGAGGACACCCTGCGGCGGGCGGTGGACAAATTCGAACGCCGCTTCCGCGCCGTAGAAGCCTTCCTTGCCCGGCAGGGCAAAGCCCTCGAGGAGACCTCGCTGGCCGAGATGGACCAGGCCTGGGACCAGGTCAAGGAGACCGAAAAGCCCTAAGAAGCCGTTGCCCGCTTTATCGACCATGGATCCCGACCCCGAACTGAAACAGACCGGCAGCCCCTGGCTTTTCTCCAGGTCCATCGATTTGCTGGTCCTGGGACTGCCGGTCTGGGCCACCTGGGTTGTCTGCTGCACCCTGCCCGATGCGGTTCTCGAACGTCCTTTGTCCCTGTGGATGTGGGCCCTCCTCATCGTCGGCATCGACGTGAGCCACGTGTGGAGCACGCTTTTCAGGACCTACCTGGATCGCAGGGAATTCGCCGCTCACCGCGCGGTCCTGGTGCGCACGCCTTTTCTGGCTTTTGGCCTCTTTTTTCTCCTTGCCAGCTTCTCCTCGCTGTGGTTCTGGCGGGTGATGGCCTACCTGGCCCTCTTCCACTTCGTCAAGCAGCAATACGGTTTTTTCGCCCTCTACGGAGCCCGTTTCAAGTTCAGAACCCGGCACAGAATTTTCGCCGATTCCACTGCCATCTACCTCGCCACCCTGTACCCGGTGCTCTACTGGCACTTTACAAGCGACCGCAGCTTCGCCTGGTTTGTCAGCGGCGATTTCTTCAGCGGAAGCGCTCTTGTGGGCTGCGGTCTGGACACCCTTCCCCTCCTGGCCATCGCTGGCAACCTCCTTTACTGGATCGTCATCTCGGGTTGGTGCGCCGAGGAAATCTACCTGTGCCGCCGGCACCGGGTGGCCCTGCCCGTGGGCAAAATACTTTGGCTGCTGACCACGGCCGGCACCTGGTACCTGGGCATCGTCCACTTCAACTCCGACATCGTCTTTACCCTGACCAATGTGATCGCCCACGGCGTGCCCTACATCGCTCTGATCTTTTTCTACGTCGAGAAAAAGTCGAAGATCGTGGAGACCTCGCGCCCGGTTCCCAGGGGCCGGATCGGGGGCAGCGTGCTCTTCATGCTGGGGGTTACTCTGCTCCTGGCCTTTGGCGAAGAGTACCTGTGGGACCTGTTCCTCTACCAGGAACGGGGCGCTCTCTTCGAGTGGTTCTTCGCCTACCCTTTGCGCGTCTTGCAGACGCCGGCCGGCCAGGCCCTGGCTCTGGCTCTGCTCTCGGTTCCCCAGGTCACGCACTACGTTCTCGACGGCTTTATCTGGAAGAACAACAAGAAGAATCCCTACCTGAAACAGGTATTCGCCTGATGGGCTATTGGACAAAAAACTCGACGGCCACGGAGTTGATGGTGTTGGCCTTTTCTACGCCTGCAACCGCAATAGAGAATGTCTCATCTATTGGCTTGCTCAGTTCACCCGGGACATCCCATTGTTGTATGAAAGAATGCCTACTCTGAGTAATTCTGGATCCCTCTGTATCAAAAAAGATCAATCTGTACCTGCTGGCGATGCGGCGTTTCTCCGCGAGACTTAGATCGTATAGCTCGATACCTGGCTCCAGCACGAAGGTGGCCTTATAAGCGCCCTCAACCCAGATTCCCTCCCTGTACTCTCCCTCCCTATAAACCCCCCTGTTCCAGCGCCAGGCATACCTCCGAAAACGCCATATTTGCTTTGATATTTCAATCTTGCCGTGCTCAGAGAGTACCGTCTGATCGTTCTCTTTATGGAAGCCGATATCCAGTCTTTGGCGCTTTTCACACGACGGGAAAGAAAAGACCAGGATCGCGGACAGCAGGTATTTCATGGGGCCTCCTGACGTCGTGCGGCCAAGATATGCGACCTGATGGGACGGAGGTTTGTGACTACGATTGAGTATCGGTAAATTAAGAAAAGCTATTCCAGCACCACAACCTTTTTCCAGAGAAGTGATCCATGGTACCGATAAAGCCTGAAAAGCGCCATGCCCTCACCGAGCTGTTTGCCCACTACCCCTGGCAACGGGTAATTATTGACGCTGTGCTGGAAGAGGGATACGGCAGTGTCGCGGCCGACTCCGAGGAGGAGCCGGAAGTCGCTTTGTTGAAGCTGGATATTTTGGCTATGCCCGCGGGGAACCTCGATCATCCCCTTGCCCGCGATTTCATCCAGGAGCTATCCGACAGCCTGATCCTGGCGGAGTCGGAGGCCTGGCGCCAGGCCATAATCCAGGTGCACGGCGCCAAGATCAAAAAGCAGCCGCGGGTGGGATTTTCAATTGAAACCCTGGACCTGGATCACGTGCGCCGGCTCGCACAATTCGTCCCGCAAGGCTACCAGGTCAAGCGCATTGATCTGGAGCTGGCCCCCAGGGCCATGGGCCACCTGGCCTACGCCTCGGCGGCCGAATTTATTGACCGGGGCATCGGCTTCTGCGCGCTGTGGGGAGATGATCCCGTGTGCAAGGCCCGGTCCTATATCAACAGCAGCAACGCCATCGAGATCTCGATCATGACAGATCCCGTCCATCAAAGGAAAGGGCTGGCCATTGCCACCGGAGCCGCGCTGGTGGCCCATTGTCTGGAGCATGGTATCGAGCCACACTGGAACGCCATCAACCCGATTTCCGTCCGAGTTGCAGAGAGACTGGGGTACGTGCAAAGTGGAAATTTTGATTTGCTGAAGCTTGGTCTGGAAGGGGCATAGAGATGAGGCGGTCGCAACCTACGGCTACCGGATCGGTGGGCTGCGAGCAGGCGCAGCAGCAGGTGGGATGGTGCCCCACGCCCGTCTCGCTCACGCTCGGGGGCACACCGGGAATTTTAAGAAGGCCTCTCAGGACGTCGACCTGCCCGACAATCTCCGCCTGACCTGCGACGGCCAGGTCATCAGGATCGGTTAGAGGCGGCCCAGCGCACGCCCCGTTCGAGCAGTTTCTGCATGCCGGGTTGCTCAAAGGTCCCCGGACCGTGTCCCAATGCCGTGTAGAATACCCGTCCCGCACCATAGGGTTTCACCCAGGCCATGGGGTGGTCCTTGTCGCACCACTTGGCCGCGGCGAGGATGTGGATCGCCGGATCGTAAGCCGACATGTAGATTTCGTCCTCGACTTCGAAGTCGCTCAGTCCCCGGGTAATCGGATGCGCGCTGTCCTGGATGCGCACCGTGAACGAGAGGCCGGGTGGGTGCCAGTTGGCGTGCCCGCCGATCAGGTCCACGGCGCGCCCGCCGATCCACCAGGCCGTCCCGTGGATGCCGACCAAGCCCTTGCCGCTGTCGACAAAGTGAAACAGGCCGTCCTCCTGCTCCGGAGTCAGATCCGGCCTCCGCGCTATCGAGTCGTCCGGCTGCCCCACGGCGCGGGTGAATCCGGTCCCAAAGACACACACGTCAAAGTCGTGCAGCTGAGGCGCGCTCAGGATGTCCTTGTCGTCCGTGAGGCTTGCCGCTATATCCTCCTGGTCGGCGAGGAGGTTGTGAATAATCGGGGCGCTGTTTTCGAAGCCGTGATTGGGTCCAGATAAGATCAATGCCCTCAAAGTAGTCTCCTTTTCTCAGGTGGGGATGCTGGCCAATCCGGCGCGGAGCGCCTCCACGATCTGGTCGGCCTCGGCCTCGGTCAGGATCAGGGGCGGCGACAGGAAGAATACGCTTTCCGGGCCGGGCATGGCATGGCTCATCCGTCCTATCAGGACGCCCTCCGCGCGGATCCGGGCCTGGGCCTGGTCGGTTCGCCAGGCGTCCAGCAGGGCCCCGTCTTCATCCACCAGCTCCACGGCGACCATCAAACCCTTGCCACGGATTTCGCCGAGGAAGGGAGAGTCCAGGCCCTGGAGTTGTTCCAGGAGATAAGCGCCCACCTGGGCTGAATTTTCCCAGAGCCGTTCCGCCATCAGGATGTCGAGGTTGGCCAGGGCCGCAGCGCAGCAAACCGGGTGGCCCCCGTAGGTGGAGACCTGGGAGAATTCTCGTCCTTCCTCCGGGTCCCCGAGGAAGGTCTGGAAAATCTCCGGGGTGACGGCGCAGGCTCCCAGGGGCAGGTAGCCACTGCTTACTCCCTTGGCCAGGGTGGTGATATCCGGCAGCACCCCCCAGTGCTCCGAGGCAAAGAGCTTGCCGGTGCGGCCGAACCCGGTGATCACCTCGTCCAGGATCAACAGCAGTCCGTAGTGGTCGCAGATTTCCCGCAGCCGGGGCAGGTACTCGTCCGGGGGAATGATCACCCCGCCGCCGCCGATGATGGGCTCGACGATCACTGCAACCACGGTCTCGGGCCCCTCTTTTTCGATTACTTCCTGTATTTCCTCGACACAGGCTAGGCCGCAGGAAGGGTACTCCAGCTTGAGTGGACAGCGGTAACAGTAGGGTGGATCCACGTGCAGGAAGCCGGGCACCAGGGGCTCGAATTTGACTCGGCGTCCCACCTGGCCGGTGGCCGACATGGCCCCGTAGGTGAAGCCGTGGTAGCCCTGGTAGCGGGCGATCACCTTGTAGCGGTTCTGTCCCGGGTGTTTCTGGCGTCCGTACTGGCGGGCGATTTTAAAGGCGGTCTCGTTGGCCTCGGAACCGCTGTTGCAGAAAAATACGTGCTGCAAGTCCCCGGGCAGGATTTCGGCCAGCCGGCCGGCCAGCTGCGTCGCCGGCACATTGATCTGGGAATGCGGGTAGAAGGGGAGTTCTTTGATTTGCTGGTAGACTGCCTTGGCGATTTCCTCGCGTCCGTAACCCACGTTGACATTCCACAGGCCGGCCCCTGCATCCAGGTAGGAGTTTCCCCCTGCGTCCACAACCCTGGTTCCCCTGGCCTCCTGGATCACCAGCAGGTCGTGGTCCTCCAGGGTGCTGTGCTGCATCAGTGGGTGCCAGGCGTGGGCGCGGTCCTGCTGGCGGATTTGTTCGAGGTTTATGGTTTCGGTGTGGGTCATGGTTTGCTCCTTGGCTGTCGGGTGCTGGTGCAGGTCCACATCATAGAGCATTTGGCTGCGGGCGTCAAGGTTGCGCGGCGCCCGGTTTGTGGACCGCGGGTGCCGAGTTGGATAACCTGTACGGGTTGTCTGCTGGCGATATTCAGTACTATATCTGATATCAGATCAGTACTTTACGACGGGGGGCGAGTCGGTGAGATCGATCCAGTACCTCAGCTTGTGGATCTGGCCGTTCTGGCGGTTGCCCTCGGCTCTGAAGGCGGTGGAATCCATCTTCAGGGCTTTTTCAAATTGGCCGCCGTTGGATTTGATGATCTCTTTTGACCCGATGTTGTCCGAGTTGCAGGTGACCAGAACCTTGCGCAGGCCCATGGCCTTTGATTCTTCCAGGCACAGGGCCAGGATCTTTTTGCCGTAGCCCTGTCTTCTCTTCGAGGGCCTGATGCTGTAGCCGATATGGCCGCCGTAGGTGATGAGGTAGTTGGTGCACAGTTCGGGGCGGATCGAGGCCTGGCCGATGTACTCTCCCTGATCGATGAGCCACAGGACCCTGTCCACGTAGCGGTGGACGGCCGATGCGGATCTTTGCGCCAGGTTCGTCAATCCGTGGACAAAGGGGTTGAAGCGTTTTTCCAGGGACTTGAGATTGTAGCCCAGGTACACCGCATAGGTGGAATCGAGACGTTTTTCAGCGTGGAACTCGGCCGCACCCTGGAGAAAGCTCTCCTTGTAGTGCTCCGAAGGTGTGGTTAGAAAAGACATGGCATTGCCAGGCAAAGGCCGCCACGGCAGGGCGGCCTTTGCCTTTTTTTGCTGTGATCCGGGGCCTCCGAGGACGCGTATTTTAAGAAGACTTCTAAGAGCCTATACGACGAGAATCCCTGGAATCCCTGCGTCGCGTCGTCCGTCGTCCGTCGTTTCGCTTTCTGTGACAATACAGAAAGCAGGGTACAATGTCAAGATTGAATTATCTGCAGATATAATGTCCTACCTATACGCAGGGACGGATGCACTTTTGGGGGCAATCAGGTGGATGTACGCGGGAATTATTATTTTTTTCTGCCAACCTTAAATTTCTTCCGGATTGCGGGGCTTGACCAAGGGGAAGGGGATGATGTCCCGAATACTGGCATTGGTCAGGAGCAGAATCAGGCGATCCAGGCCCAGGCCGGCGGCGCCGGATGCAGGCGACAATCCGGGTGCGCTGGTACAGGCGCCTCCGTCCCTCTTCGTCCAGCAGTCAAAGGGTTTGCCGATTGATTTATAAGGTCGTAATTTGATACTACGAGTCTCAGCAGCAAACACCGCAAAAAGGTGTAGTGGATCGCGGATAAGCCGGCTTAGAAGGCTTATTTGTTCCAATGCCGCACCCGACTCACGGCAAAACCCTTCATCGAGGAGACAGCTCATGGATTTTGTGCCCCTCACCGATACCCAGCGCCGCGACTTCGACGAGAACGGCTTCCTGATAGTCCGCAACGTTCTGGACGCAGCCCTCATCGAGCAACTCATCGAGGATGCTGACCCCCTTATGTACGCCTACTGCCTCGATGCCGAGGGCAAGCGCACCCACGGCTCCGTGGTACACCTGCGCAAGGGGGTCGTCCAGGCACCGGCCTTTGCCCATCTGCTCAGCCATCCGGCCACAGTGCCGCTGGTGGTCCAGCTCCTCGGCCCCAACATCCACCTCCACACCGCCACCATCACCTACAAGGACCCCCAACCCGAAGCCGAGGAGTCGCGGGGCTGGCACCGGGATATCGGCATCTCCGACGATCTGGGCCACCAGGGCCTGCGTCGGGTCGGCATCAAGGTGTGCTACTGCCTGACGGATTTCCTCGAATCCAGCTCCGGCATCACCCTGATGGCTCCGGGCAGCCACCTCCTGCAGACGCCGTTGCCCATCAAAAAAGGCGAACTCGATCCCGCGGAAGTGGCCGAGTCCGGCCTGCGGGCCGGGGATGCCCTGTTTTTCGAAAACCGCATTTTTCACAGCTCGGCTCCCAACCGCAGCAACCGCACCTCCAAGGTGGTGTTCTACGGGTACAGCTACCGCTGGATGAAGGTCGAAGCCAATCTCTTCCCACCCGATCCGCGCCTGCTCGAAGAGGCCGAGGACGACATCGACAAACAGCTCCTGGGGGGGTACATCAATGTCGATGCTCCGCCCGAGGCCCTGAGGAACTGGGCCGAGCAACACGGCGTCCCCTCCGGACCGCCTGCCTGGGTAATGGAAGCGTAAGGGAGGATCATCATGAACCCGACAACCGCTCGTTTCCCAACACCTTCCATCCTCCGTCCCGCAACGTGCTCTTTCCCTGACGGTCAAAAGGGGCTCGATCTTAAGTCTTGGTTGGCAACGCCCCTGCCCCGCACCAGAAAAAGCTCGCGATTGAACGTTTCGCCGGTGCGGTAGTCCTCGTATTCCTTGGGACCAGCCGTACCGTCGGCGGCCATGTAGCGCAACACGAGAACCCGCCGCCACCGGTCCGTCGAATTCGGCGTGGAGCTATGGGGAATCAGGGTGTGATGGACGGCAAGCTGTCCGGCCTTCAACCGGTACTCCACCCGCTCATTCTCAATGTCATCGGGAAGATGGGCCGGATTGATCTCCTCGGTGAACAACTCGTCCGGACTTGATCGCCGCGGCAATTCCCGCTTGTGCAAGCCGGGTAGGATGGACATGGTACCGTTCTCGTCGGCGACGTTGTCGAAGGGAATCCACAGTCCACCGGGCAGCTTTCCCTGCACATTCCAGTAGGGCACGTCCTGGTGCCATGGAATCGGCTTGCCCGTGCGCGGTGGCTTGATCAGAAAGTGGCTCGACCACAGAACGATGTCCGGGCCGATCTGGCGTTCCACTAGGTCGAGGATCTGTGGCTCGCAGGCCAATTCGAACAGCCACCGTTCCTGGTGGTGGCACGAAATCATGTGTTCGGGGGAACGGCCCGGCTGCAATTGATCGAGCATGCGGTCAATCTCCCGCCGGCCGAACGCCAATCCTTCCTCGGTCAGGAATCTCTCGAAGAAGCAGTAGCCTTCCCTCAGGTAATGGGCATGGTCGGCCTCACTGTAGCAGAACGAAGGATCGATCATTGTCGTCATTTGTGCCTCCTCTACAGGCCGAGCGAGCCGGACTCTCAGTTCCAGATGCTCGTATCGCCGCCGGCGTGAATTCGGTCGAGACATCGGCATCAATGCCTTTCTCGTTGCGAGGTCAGTCTTTCCGTTTCAGCTCCGCTATGCACCGCAGCGTGTCCCGGCCGTAGTGTGCCACGAACGCATCCTGATCCGACGACGCCCCGGAGCAGGCCTCGATTACCGCCTGCTGCACGCCATTGCCGCTGCGCACCGCATCTGTGCATAGTATTCTCAACCCGAGTGCCGCGTTTTGACGCGACATGAACCCGCTGCCCAACGCGGAGTCGGGCGGGTAATCGGGGTTGCCACCACCAGGTTCAGTCTTGGCGAGGCACGCGACGCATTGCTCGATCACCGCGTGGACGACGTCGGTGTTCCCAGCGGACGATGCCCGCTGGCCCATCAGGCCTAGTGCTTGCAGGCAGGTGGCGTGAAGGAGTTTCGGCGGCCACGCCTGTCGCTCTTTCGGGTTCGGCGATTTGTTGGGAAATCCGCTGGAAGGCGGGTGGCCGCCCCCTCCCGCGGGCCACCCGCCGGCCGTCCGGGACTCGGTGCCAATCAGGTGCGCCACCCGATTCATCAGCGACGCGATTGCGTTCACCATGGCCCCCGTAGGCATCTCTACGGCCTCGCCCAACGCGTGGACCGCACAGCAGGCCACATGGTGATCAACGACCGGCTGGGACAGCACTGCCAGGAGTGGGTCGACCGCCGTTGAACCCGCGACCGCCAGTCCGTGCATGGCGGCGCGTTGCGCTCTGTCGTGGCCCCACTGCAGCGCATCGGTGAGCGCGAGAACGGCCTCGGTATTGCCGGCGTGGCCAGCCTGACCCAGCTGATAAGCCGCGCCCATTCGTTCAACCTCATCCTCGCTTCCAAGCAACACTTCCGTCGTGCTCGTCGTGGATTGCTCCGCGACAATGCGCTCGTCCGCGCGCGCCGGATCAGCAGTGGTGGAGCCGAGCATCGAGGTCCAGATCGATTGCCACAGCACATGACGACTTGGTCTCCCTTGGCCGTTCCTCCATTCGGGATCACCGCCCATGATGTGAGCCCACGAAGGTGCGGTTCGGTGGCGTCCGGACGTGAAGAGAAACTTGAACATGACCCTTGGGGGGGCCGTGCGGCCATGCGTGCTGAGACGCCGTAGCCGTCGGTGATAAAGATCGTAGTGGAAGCAGCAGAAGCTTCCCGCCTTGACCACGACCGGGCTCTCCGTCAGCGCCGGGTCGAGTGACTCGATCGCGGCCCGCAGTAAACGGTCGCGCGCGACCAGGTCATCTCTTTGCATAATGCGCTCGGGATCGTCGAGTTCGTCGTGACGAATGGGCTGTGGCGGCGGTCGCGCGCTGCCGTCGCCGTCCCCCGCAAGCGAATAGTACTGCGACCCCGGTGCGATCGCGGTCGGCCCCATGTCGAGACTAACGGTAGCAGGGTAGTACATGCAGATGAGCCAGCGCGGACGGTGATGGCGCACCCGCTGTACGCCCCAGTAGCTGTCGCGGTGCCAGCCCTGTTCAAGGTTGGGTGGCGACTCCTGCGAGACGTACTCGACGTCCTGTACGTATGCAGCGGTATGGGGGTGCCGAATGCAACCGTGACCCAGAATTCCCTGCAGCGCTCCCCGCACAGTCGGGCTTTCCAACACGGCCCTCAGCTCTGGCATTTGGGCGTTGATGTCGTCGGAAAATGCCCCGCTGGGCCGGCGCTCGTTGGCCATGTGGTAAACCTTGGCGTGGAAGTCATCGCCGAGCTCGTCCAGTGCCAGGGTCAGCTGGCCGTCCATGATGAAGTGCTGCACTTGGAGGTCGCTCAACAGCTCAACTTTTTCAGACATGATCCTGGGACCTCATCGATCAAGAGGATCGCGATCGATAATCGATATATGATATATTAAAAGTTCAGTTGGTCAGCCTCGAAATCCGCCCCTACGGCCGCACCTGGTCGCTATGGAGACGGGGAAGGGCGCACAAAGCAATACAGATAATCGAAGGCTCGGAGGTACATCCGATCCCCTTCGAACACCGGAGAAGAACGCAAGCCCTCCACCTCGTTGCGCGCGATCTGGCGATAGGTGCGGCCGGTTTGCAGCACTGCGGTCGTACCGTTTTCGGCGCTGACGAAGAGCTTGTCAGCGGCCAGCGAGATGGAGGAATAGGCGCTGTTGGCGCCCTCTCCCAAGTCGAGGTCCTTCTCGTAGACGAGTTCGCCGGTTGCAGCATCGAGAACGGTGAACTTCTCCTCGCGCGAGATGGTGTAGACCAGGCCGTCGTGGATCACCGGCGAAGCGTAGTGCCGCGATCCCTGGATCCGCGCCACCCACAGTTCGGAGATGGTGAACGGCTCGCTGAAGCTTGCGGGTAGTTGCGCGGCAACGGCCTTTTTCTCGATGAAGTAAACCACGCCATTGTGCACCACCGGTGAGGCGTACTCCAGGTTGCCGATGCTCGCGGCCAGCTGCTTTCCATCCCGCGCCCGAAACACATCACCCGACGGGGTGATGACAATGTCGGTGCCGTCGATACGGGCGACCACCGGAGAGCCGAATTTTACCGCGGATTCCTCCCTCCAGACCTCTTTGCCCGTGGCCGGGTCAAGGCCGATGAGGTCGACGATGTGTACGATCAGGCGGCCGCTCCCCAGGGCAGGTGAAGCACTGTGCCCCCATTCTTGCTCGGGTTGCTCGATGAAGCGGGCCCAGATGCGCTCGCCGTCGACGGTATGGGCGGCTGCGACCCCCGATCCGAATACGGTAAAAACGCGACGGCCCTCGGTGATGGGGGTGGGTGTGGTGTAGCCGTTGGCTTCGTGCGTCTTGACACCAGTGCTCTGCGGGACATCGCCCACCGAGTTTTTCCACGCGATCCTGCCGGTGCTGCGCTCGACGCCCAGGATCTGGTCCGGCTCGCTGCAGACGAACACCAGGGCAGGATCCGGGAGCAGTACCGGCGAAGCATTGGACCAGGACGGCATCGCCGTCTTCCAGTCCACGTTGCGGCCGGGCGACCAGTGAAGCGGTGGATCCGCGTCGAGGTAGCGGCCGTTCCCGTCCGTGCGCCAGCCGCTGGGGCCGGCAGCGTGAGTAGGGCCGGAAGCAACAGCTGCTAGAAGTAGAATCCAGATTGTACGCTGACTCATTGGTAGACTCCTCTATTCTTGGTGATCTACCGGCTCAGGTTTCGGCCAGCCCCTGTTCGAGTTCGCTCAGGCCGCGCCAGAAAAACTCGGTATCCGAGCCGGCGCTCAGAAACTGGAATCCCTGCGCGGCCCGCTGGCGCGCCGCCTGGAGGCTGGCGCAAGGGCATGCTGATCGGAACCCCGTGGCGCTGGCCGGCCTTTAGGATGGTCTGGATGGCCTCCTCGTGGCGCTGGCTTTCCCGGCCAAAGGTCCCCAGGTCGAGGGCCAGGTCGCCGACGCCGATGAATCCACAATCCACTCCTGGTACGGAAATTTTCGCGCATGCAAACCTCGCCTGGTAAACAGGGTACAGGATGGTTATTTCCTTTTGCAGGTTGAGACGGCTTCTAAGATACTTGCCCGAGACAACGAAGTCAATTGCCATGCATTGACCGCGCCCTGCACCGGAGGAGAGGGGGCTATCTTTGTTTCCTAGGTCAGAAGCTATAGTATTTTGAATGCGAGAATGGACCTGGAATCCTGTAATGTGAGGGAGCGGAGAGCGGGTCAATCCGCGAAAAGGAGGAAACCCATGAAGAAACGGACTGGTTTTATCCGCACCAATGACAAGGTGCGCCTCTACTACGAGGAGGCCGGGAGCGGCAAGGACATCGTGCTGATTCCCGGGGCCGGCGCCAGCATTGCCTGGTGGCAACGCAATTTTTCGGCCCTGGCCACACACTACCACGTGGTGGCCGTGGACATGCGCGCCACCGGACGTTCGGATAAATGCGACTGGGGCCATAACTACGCTCGCTATGCCATGGATGTGTACGAACTCATCCACGCCCTCGGGATGCACGCTGTGACCCTGGTCGGCTGGTCCTGTGGCGCCCGCACCTCCTATTCCTACCTGATGCTCTTCGGCAACCACCGCCTCCGCGGCGTGGTCGTGGTCGACGATACCGTACACCACACCGTGCACGATCCGACCCCCGAGGAGTTCAAGCAGCGACAGGGTGAAAGCGAAGAGGACCACACCCGCCGCACCGTGCGGCTGATGGTCGCGCCGGAAAACCCCGACGCCGTTTCCGAAGAAGAAGTGGACTGGATGACGGCGGCTTTAAGCCCCACCCACGAGGCCCTCGGCGCCGACGGCCGGGCCCAGGACTGGCGTCCTCTGTGCCCCGTCATCGACCTGCCGGTGCTGATCGCCAGCGGGGCCCACAGCGGGGCCCTGCCGGGCTGCCGCTATGCCGCCGAACACATTCCCGGCGCCCGGCTCGAAATCTTCGAGCACAGTGGCCACGGGCTGTTCTACACCGAGGCGGAAAAGTTCAACCAGGTGGTGGCCGCCTTCGTCGACGACCCAGCGCAGTAGCGAGATATGGACTCTAATTCCCCGCGGCCAGATCCAGCCGGACGTGCTGAATGTGGTCGTACCCCGCCGGCGCCTCAGTGGGCCCACAGCGCGCCTCCACCTCGATGCTCGCCCCCCCGCAGCTGAAGCGATACGCGCCCGGCTCGGCCAGGGCGAACCAGCTGGTCCCCTGCCCGTCGGCCTGTACCCCGAAGGAGGTTCCCCCCTGTCCGGCCAGGGCTTCTACAAAGACCTGGGCCCCGGTCACCGGCACGCCGTCCTGCTCCACGTGCACCATCACCTCCGGAATCCGCTCTGCGGCCAGCGGTCCCACGTCGCGGCCGGCCAGGCGCCGGAAAAGCTCGCGCGACCACTGGCGCGTGGCCGTGGGCTGCACGACCGGCAGGTTCGGGTCGCACCAGTTCAGCACCAGGTGCGCTTTGCCCCAGGCCGCCTGGGTGCCCGCGCCGAAGGGATCGATCCGGGCGTCGGCGCCGGATTGGGAGGGCCAGGAAATATCCGGTTTCAGGGAGGTAGCCAGGCTGCCCGGCACATTGGAGGTAAAACCGCGGTAGTCCATGTCGGCCAGGAAGAAGGTCTGCAACCCGTGGATATTGCGCTCGGGTATACGGGCGAGAAAGTCCCCCCAGCCTTCCATGAGCGGCGGCTCCTCGTCCGCACCCCAGTCGGCGTGGTCGAAGATGCCGGCCTCGCCCACTCGCAAGGGCTTGAGCGGGTAGTGCGGATTTGAGCGGATCTGGTGGATGGAGGTCTCGATGTGTTCCAGGCCGCTGAAGAGCCGGTAGCAGTCGATCAACTCCACCAGTTCGGCATCCGCCACCTCCGGGTCGAAGGTCACCTCGGCAATCCGGGTGGGGTCGAGTTCCTTCACCTTGCGCAGGAGGGGCACGCAAAAGGCCGGCTCCCTGGCATCGGTTACGTCCCAGAACAGGATGGAGGGGTGGTTGCGAGCGCGCCGCAGCCAGGCGTCGGCCACGGTTAGGTGGCTCTCCATCACCAGCCCAAATTCCCCTTCGTCCAGATCCTGGGGTGGCACCTGACCCGTGCCCACGCAGAAGTTGGCTCCCACCACAAAGATTCCCATCTCGTCGGCCACCTCGTAAAATACCGACGGTGGATCGTAGCGATGGTGCTCCACAATGCTGATATTGGCGGCCGCCAGGTCCGCAAACTTGCGGGTCAGCCACTGGCGCTCGTACACGTAGGGGACGGTGTGGTCGCCCCACGGCATCAGCTTTTCGCCGTTGAGCAGCAGGCGGTCCCCTTCGGCCCAGACCTCGCGGAAGCCAAAGCGGACCGCCTGCTCGTGGACCCGTTTCTCCTCGCTGTGGAGGGCAACCTGCAGGAAGTAGAGCACCGGCTCTCCGTACGGCGGGCGTCCCCAGAGCACGGGGTCGGGCCAGGAGGCCTCGAGCCGCACGGTCTGCGCCGCCCCCGGTTCTACTTCCGCCGCGCAGGAGGGCAATTCCAACTCGGTGCGGCCCTGGCGGATGATTTGCCACGCCACCTGGCCGGCAAAGGGCTCTGCGCTCTGGTTGCGCACCGTCGCTTCCAGCGCAATGGTCTTCTGGCGCACCGAGGTGATTACGTAGGGATCGTCGATGAATACCCGTGGCTCCCGGCAGAGCCATACATCGCCCTCCATGCCTATGGTGGCCGCGCTGGTGCGCCAGAAGCGGGTGTCGAGCGCGCTTTGCGCGTCCTCGCTGAGGTCTTTGGCCTCCGGGTGGGCATAGGCGCCGGTGCAGCTGTGGGTGTAGACCATCAGCTCGTACGCCGCGCCGGGTTCCACCCGGTCGGTCAGATCCAGCCGCCAGGGCAGGCGCAGGTGAAAGTGTTCGCCGACCTCCTGCCCGTCCAGGTGGACCCGGCCGTAGTGGCGCACCCTTTCCAGGTCGAGGACCAGCCTGTGGGTCTCCCCGGTCTCCCAGTCGAATGGCACCCGCAGGGTAGTGCGGTACCAGCCCGATTCGGGGGGGGCGTCTTCGAATTCGCGCGAGCGGTGCGGCACGCGGACCCTGTGCCAGTCCTCCGCGGGCGCCGAGCCGTCCGGGCCTGGGGCAAACGCCCACTCGCCGTTGAGCAACAGCCGGTTGCTGCCGGTCGGATGCGATATATCCATGCTGATTGCCTTTCTGCTGTTATACCAGCCTCCTCGAAAGCTGGTTTTCATGCCCGACTCAAGTTGCGACTAAGCGGGAAAGTTGAGCGGACCAGGTGTGCTCTCGGAGCAGCGGATGGAGAGGGCTGCAAACGAGTATGGCAGGGACAAGAGACAGGAACAAAAAATTACACGGTTCACATCGGAGTCAAGCTCGGGTATAAACCCCCCGGCTGCTGGTCTTGAGTCTTCCCTGGGCAACCGCTCTGGCCACAGCACTTCTCACCTGTTTTTCGCTCAGGTCGATCCTGGCACAAATGTCGGCGATGCCCATCCCCTTGCGGCGTTTCGGGACGGCTGCAACCACCCTGTCGACAAAGGTGCCGGCCGTGGAGGTGGCCCTGATGGGAGCGGACTTTGCAGGTGCTCTGCGGCGGGCCGTGGGTGTTTTCGCCGACCTGGCAGGGTTTTTTTTAGACGCGGTGCCGGGCGCCGCGGATTTCGCGGACGATGCTCGCTGCGCTGTTTTGCGTTTTGTAGACTTTGCGGGAACGCGTTTCTTCCGGGCTCCAGATCTCTTCTCTGCTTTGACTCCGGCGGTCCGTTTGCCCCGACGCTGCGGCGTATCCTGTTCGATATCGATTTCGTCGTCCAGCTTGATGCCGAAGACATCGGGGAGATCTGCATCGTCCATGACTCGGGAAGATTTGGTCCCCGCCTTTTGCAGCAGGGCCCGGCTGGTGCCCTGCACTGCCTGGGTGATCAGATCGTCTACCTTGATCCGCCTGAGCTTGAAGAACAGGCTCGGGTCCTGGTCGAGGCGCGCACCCACGCCGTAGAGGGTCGCGGCAACGTGTTTGCACATCGAGGCCCAGTCGGGACAACTGCAGTCAAAACCGATCTCCCTGGGAATCGGGAAAAGGCCCTCATCCGCAGCAAAGAACAAATCCTGCAGGGGTTGGGGGAATTTGCCCTCCAGCAGTTCGGCGAGCGAATCCAGCTGTCCCCCGGCGGCTTTTCTGACGCGCTGCCAGGCGCTCTTGCCCAGGGCTTTGATCGAAATCGCGACCTCGTAGGGTTTGGCCTGGGAGCCCTGCACCAAGGCGCTGATTTTGCCGGGCTTGATCTGGAGATCCAGCACCGCCCCGTGGCGCACGTAGCTGCGCCCTCTGCCGATGCGGTTGCTGTAGTCGGCGTAGCGCTCCAGGTTCTGGTTCCACGATTTTCCCCACCAGGTGCTGGCAATGGACTTGCCCTCGATGACGACCGGCTGAATATTGGTATTTTTCCTTTTGAGTTCCCTCAGTTTTTTTTGCGCCTTGGCGCGCTTCTGCGCCACCGGCACGTATTGGGGAAAACCATAATAGTAGCGAGCCACTGTCTCCTCTCTTTTGGTTGCTGTGGTTCTCGGATTCCCTCTTCACAGATGCAGGCGCAACATCCCCATCAATTCCTCGTTGTCCATTTCGGTTATCCAGGCTTCTCCAGCGCTGGCCACCACCTTGTCGAACAGCTCGGCTTTTTCCACCAGCATCGCGTCTATCTTTTCCTCGATGGTCCCCTGGGTCAGGAACTTGTGGACCATCACGTTCTTCTTCTGACCGATCCTGAAGGCCCGGTCGGTCGCCTGGTTTTCGACCGCCGGGTTCCACCAGCGGTCAAAGTGCACCACGTGATTGGCTGCGGTCAGGTTCAAACCGACCCCACCGGCCTTGAGGGAAAGCACCATGAAGGGGGTATAGTCAGCCGCATTCTGAAAACGCTCGATAAGTCCCTTGCGCTGGCGCACGGGCACACTGCCGTGCAGTACGAGCCCATCGCGCCCGAAGATGCCTGTTAGGAAGTCGTGCAGCGGCCCGGTCATTTCCCTGAACTGGGTAAAGACCAGGACCTTCTCGCGCTTTTCGAAAATGGTCTCGCAGACCTCGCGGAGCCGCGCGAACTTGCCGCTGTCTTTCTCGTGGAAACCTCCGGTCCCCAGGTACTGGTCCGGATGGTTGCACAACTGCTTGAACTTCATCAGAGAGGAAAGGATAATCCCCCTCCTTTGAATGCCGTCCTTGTGCTCCAGCCGCTCGCGGATCTCCTCGACCAGGTCTTCGTAGAGCACCACCTGCTTTTTGGTCAGAGACGCATAGGTTATCAGCTCGACCTTGTCGGGAAGATCGGCGATCACCGACTTATCCGTCTTGAGGCGTCGCAGGATATACGGGCTGACCACGCCCCGCAGCCGCGCGTAACCCGATGGGTCCTGTTTGAGGGTTTTGCAGAAAGCCTTGAACTCTTTTGGATTGCCCAGCAAGCCGGGGTTGAGAAAATCAAAAAGAGACCACAGATCCGAGAGGCGGTTTTCTACCGGGGTACCCGTCATGACGATCCGGTTTTCCGCCCTCAGCTTCTTGATGGCCCTGGTCTGCTTGGTTCCGGGATTTTTGATGGCCTGCGCCTCATCCAGGATCACGTAGTTCCAGGAAATGCCCTGGAGCCATTGGTATTTGTGCGCCAGGGTGTAGGTGGTAATGACCAGGTCGAGGGCGCCGAGCGTCGCCTCGTCCAGGGCCTCGACGGCCTGTCCCTGATGTGCTTGCGGGTGGGCCACGAAGTAGGTCAGGTCCGGGGCGAAGCGCTCGATCTCGCTCTGCCAGTTTGCGATCAGCGAGGCCGGGATGACCAGGAGACTGGTTGGCTTGCGTTCCTGGATGGCACTCAGAAAGGCCAGGACCTGGATGGTCTTGCCCAGCCCCATATCATCGGCCAGACAGGCGCCGAAGTGCAGCGCATCCAGAAAGCCCAGCCAGTTCAGCCCTTGTCGCTGGTAGGCGCGGAGATCCGCTCTGAAGAAAACCGGCAGCGCGAGCTCGGTGACCAGATCGGGATCCAGCAGTTTCCGGGTGACCGAACCCAGCCACTCCCCGTTCGAGATCCCCACCTCCACCGCCTCGCCGCTGGCAGCGGAAAGATCGCCGGGGTTGAGCTGGAGACGCAGGGCATCCCGGAGCGTCAAGCCCTCGCGGTCCAGCAACCCCCTGGCCTTGCCGTAGGCTTTTAGGGCCTGTTCCAGCTTCTCCGGGTCAACCGCCACCCACCGGTTTTTCAGGAAGGCAAGGCCCTCCGACTCGCGCAGCAGCCGCCGGGCTTCTTGCGCGGACAGCTCGACATCGCCCAGCAATAAACGCGGTGTGGCACTGAGGATGGCGTCCATGCTCACATGCGAGGGCCGTTTCTCACCGACGCTGATATCCACCTGTGGCTGCGAGGCTCGGGTCGTCCACCAGTTCGGGATGCGGCACAGAATGCCCGAGTGTTCGTAAAGTGGAATATCCTTGAGGAATTCATACGCATCCCGGCTCGACCAGGAAAGCGGGTGAAAGAGTTCGCCGCTTTCGAGCAAGTCTGCCAGCAGAGGACTCTCGCGCGCGGCCGTGTGCACGGTGGAGAGCAACTCCAGCAATTTCCCCCGGTCGTCCTGGTATTCCTGGAGCGCGTTCCTGAGCGGGAGATGCCGGGAGGCGCCCTCCGCGTCAACCTTGGTCGAATAGGTCGCCAGAAACGCAAAGGGGTCATCCCCCTTTGAATTCTCGACCAGGTGAAAAAAGACGCGGCCGGCCAGATGGGTTTCGGGACTGTGGGTTTTGAAGAAGGCTTCGACGGTGCCTTCGCAAGCTTCGATGAGCCCGCTAAAGGCCTGGCCCAGATGCTCCCAGAGGTCTTCCAGCAGCTCCCGGGTCAGGTAATCGATTCCAGTCATCATGGGGGCCGAATCGATCAGGTTCCGCACCTCGTCCTCGTCCAGGGGTTCCACCTCGGCTTCGCCCCGGAGTTCCTCCAGATCCTCGACCCGGCTCAGACGGACGACAAAACGTCCGGCGAAGTCCCGCCAGTATTCGAGCGCCGGCGAAAGCCCGATCTGTCTGTCGCGAAATCCGAGCAGCAGCAGCCAGGTTTCCGGTTCGGTGTCGTAGCGGCGAAAGATATCGCGCTGCGCCTGGCTGGAGGATTCGTCGAAGCGCTCGGTGGTGTCGACGAACTCAAGGAGCAGCGATCCATGCGGCAGAATAGCGACATCCAGGGTCTGGTGCGCCATGAGAGCCCATGCTGTTTACAAACAGTTTTTGAAAAAATAAATGATATTCGCGTAACTTAGAGAAAAGGATACTGCGCGAGCGCGGGAGGAGCAAGCAGAAAGTGGGTATTCATTCTTTTGAAAAATCGCATCACTACAGCTTCCCGGCGGCGCGCATCCGGGCGCCGTAGGTTTCGAGGGTGGCCTTCTAGATGTTCAGGTCAATTGACAGGCCTGAGAAAAAAGAGTAGAGTAGTGGGCGATTTCACTCATCTCTCCCATCGAATCCGCATGGAAAGCAAAGCCTCCGTCCAGAATAAACCGGGCGATCCGGTAGCGCTCTCTGAAAGCAGTCTGTGGCGCTACGCCTCGTTCACCGCGCTCTACATAGCTCAGGGTTTACCTCATGGTCTTTTGACCATTGCCCTGCCCGCATGGCTGGCCAAACAGGGGTTCAGCGTCGCTCAAGTGGGTGGCTTTATCGCCATCGTCACCCTGCCGTGGAGCCTGAAACTGGTGGGGGGGCCTCTGATAGATCGCTTCGGTTTTCTGCCCATGGGACGCCGCCGGCCGTGGGTCTTGGGCGCCCAGCTGGGCCTGCTGCTCAGTTTTGCCCTGATGGCGGCGGTGTCGGACCCGGCCGCCAATCTGGATCTGGTGGCGGCCATGGGGTTTGCCGTCAGTCTGTGCGGCGCCCTTCAGGATGTGGCCGTGGACGGCATGGCCATCGACATCCTGCCCGAAGACCAGCGCACCCGCGCCAACGGCTTTATGTACGGCGGCAAGACCCTGGGCATAGCCGCGGCCTCTTCCGGGGGAGGGATCGTCCTCAGCGAGTACGGATTCAGCCCGGCCGTGCTGCTCATCGCCGGGTTGCTGGCACTGATCATGCTGTTCCCCCTGCTGCTGCGCGAACGCCCGGGCGAGCGGCTGCTTCCCTGGACCCTCGGAAGGGCTTCGCAGACCGCCGTGCAGCTCCAGCTGAACGACCTGCGCAGCATCGTGCGCGGGCTTTTTCAGGCCTTTTTGCTGCCGATGAGCCTGATGGCCGCACTGATGGTTTTTGTCTTCAGGATGTCGGAGGGCCTGCTCGAAACCGTATTGCCCGTGCTCACCATACAGCAGCTGGGCTGGGAGGACACCGATTACTCTCAGCTCATGGGGATCGCCAGCATCATAGCCGGTGCCACGGCCATGGTCCTCGGCGCCACCGTAGTCGAACGAGTGGGCCGGCTCCGCACCATTTTCATCGCCAATGTTCTCTTGGTCCTCCTCGCAATAGCCGCCGGATCCCTGTCCTACCTGTGGCCCTCGCGCACCCTGGCCGGCGCCTATGTGATCCTCACCCAGATGATCTACGTCACCGTAGCCGTGGTCTTCCTGGCGACCTTCATGGGCATGTGCTGGAAGCGCGTCGCCGCTACGCAGTTCACCTTCTATATGGCCCTGGGCAACCTCGGCTACTCGGCGGGAGCCGCCCTGGCCGGTCCCCTCGACGAGGTCTTCGAGTACAACCACATCTTCTTTGTGCTGGCAGGTATTGGGGCGGCCACCCTCGCGCTAGTGCATTTCGTGGACCTGGAAGCGCATCAAGAGCGCATCGCCGGTCTCGACGCAGATGGTGATCGGCCCGGCCACCACCTGCATTGATCCGGGGAACCGAACTGTTGCCCGGATGTCAAACGAGTATAGATTATACTGCACCGAATGATGCTCGAACGAACGGAGAACCGGCGTGAAAAACATCATCCTGTCGATCGCGATGACCCTTCTTATTGCCAGTGGGAGAGGAGAGACCATGGAATTCGAGAAAGCCACGTTTGCAGGTGGGTGCTTCTGGTGTGTCGAAGCCCCGTTGGAGCCCCTTACCGGGGTACAGTCGGTGGTGTCCGGATACACGGGCGGCCACAAGGAGAACCCCACCTATGAAGAGGTGTGCTCGGGTACCACCGGACACCTCGAGGCCGTGCAGGTGGTGTTCGACCCGTCGGTGATCAGCTACAATCAACTGCTGGATGCCTACTGGCGGCTTTTCGACCCGACCGACGCGGGGGGTTCCTTCCACGATCGCGGCACGCAGTACAGCTCCGCCATTTACTACCACAGCCAGGAACAAAAAGCCGCCGCCGAGGCTTCGAAGAAGGCGCTGGACGAGTCGGCCCGTTTTGCCAGGCCGGTCGCGACCCCCATCCTGCCGGCGCAGCACTTCTACCCGGCCGAGGCCGACCACCAGGATTTCTACAAGAAGAATCCCTCGCACTACAAACGGTATCGCGAGTCCTCGGGTCGGGGCCGCTTCATCGAAGCGCACTGGGGAAAGGACGGGGAAAAAGACCATTCGTATGCCAGGCCATCGGACGAGATTCTAAAGCAAAAGCTGACGCCCTTGCAATACGAAGTCACCCAGGAGGATGGAACCGAGCCTCCGTTCCGGAACCAGTACTGGGACAACAAAAAGGAGGGGATCTACGTCGACGTGGTATCGGGAGAGCCCCTGTTCAGCTCCACCGACAAGTTCGGATCGAAAACCGGCTGGCCGAGCTTCACGCGCCCCCTGGTCGCCGAGAATATCGTCAAAAAGAAGGATTTCAAGCTCCTGCTACCCAGAACAGAAGTGCGCAGCAAACACGCCGATTCGCATCTGGGACACCTCTTCAACGACGGGCCGGCCCCCACGGGGCTGAGGTACTGCATGAACTCCGCGGCGCTTCGCTTCATCCCCAAAGAAGACCTCGAAAAGAAAGGCTACGCGGATTTTCTGAAGCTGTTCGAGCAGAGGCCAGAGAAGCCCTCTTCCGAGCGTTGACCAGTGTTGCTTGGCGGGAAGTAACTGCCAGGTCCGGGGGGGCCTGAAAACCGAGAACAAACCTCCGCCGAACCGCCCCACACCCTGCCCTCGACGCCCCCGCACCTGCTTGAAGGGCGGCATCTTCGGAGCTTTAACACCCTCGTCCTTGTACGAAGTAGCCCGCGGTCATGGATCAACTCCTCTCGAAGATCGTTTCCTGGGTGGATCCCAAGGATACAATATCTCTCAGGCTAATAATATTTTGCAGATTTAATATTTCATGTTAAATTTGCAAGAATACATATTTCATACCAATCCTAATAAAAGATGAAAGTCAGCATAAAAGATGAAAGTCAGCCAACGACAACTCCTCGAGGATGGTTTCATTATTTTGCGGGAGGTCGTGTCCGCCGACGAACTGGACGAATTGCGCCCTGCTATTGAAGTCCTGGTCGGGCGTCAGAAGGAAATCTGGGCCCGCGAGCGCCAGCCCGGCGATCCACCCGGGGGCGCATGGGAGACGGGCGCCCAGCCGCGGCTGGTGCACTTCCAGAACTTGATCGACGAGACCACCGCCCGCACGGTCGAAGCCTGGCTGCACGAAAACACCCTCGGGGTCAGCCGCCAGCTGTTGAGCGTGCCGGAGCAGGCAGGGGTTGCGGGGATGATGCTGATGTGCAGCCCGCAACGCGATCACGGCCCCGCGGCCTGGCACCGCGATGTCCATCCCATCGACATGGCCCCGCTCGGCAATTTGCAGGCAGACCTGCTGGAGAACGGCCCCAAGTACCTCCAGTGGAATATCCCGCTCTACGACGACGACGTGTTCTGGGTGGTGCCCGCCAGTCACCGCCGCCTCAACACCGGGGAGGAAAACCAACAACTGAGCGAAAATCCGCGCGTCCCCCTGCCGGGCGGCATCCCGGTGGAGCTCAAGGCCGGCGATGGGGTGGTGTACAGCAACTACCTGCTGCACTGGGGCAGCAACTACAGCACCCGGCTACGGCGCACTCTGCATGGCGGCCACACCATTTTTCCGTACTATGAGGACCTGAGCTTCACCCGGTTTCTCGCGCCCGAGGCAAGGGACGCCTTTGTGGAGTGGGACCGGAAAAGCGCCAGGATGCAGGATTCTACCGAGGCCGCCCTGCGAGCCATCATCGACAAAAATGCTGGGGTCTACCACACCGCGGTCGAAGCCCTCCAGCCCGGGGCCGGCGAGGCGGGCCAGATGGTGCAGGCCATATACCTGTGCAAGGCGGCCTACCACATCCACATCCTGAAAAAACCCGATTTCGACAGCCTGCCGGAAGGGGTGCGCCAGCGGGCCGCCAGGTCCCATTCGATCAGCCTCAACTGGGGACCGCGGTTCGCCGATCGCTTTTCACGGGAAGAGGCCGATCTGCTGTGGCACCGCTGCGCCACCCTCGACGCCGGACTCCAGGCGGACGAAGAGCATATCGTCCCTGGTTTCCAGGATCGAACGATGCGCTACTTTTTCGAGGAGATGGCGTCTCCCTTCGGGGTCGAGGATTTCATCGCCAGCTGGGATCGGTGATACAGAAGGGGTCTGATATGAAACTGAGCGAGACGCAAGTCAACTTCTTCAACACCTTCGGCTACCTGCACTTTACCGCGCTCTTCGACGCCGAGGAGACCGCCTGGATCACCGAGGAGTTCGACCTCTCCATCCAGGAATTCGGCGGAGGGAGGGAGCACGACGGCTCCCAGCGCACCATGTTCGGCGGGCCGATCGAGCACCGCCCCAGGCTCTGCACCCTGCTGGACGACGGCCGGGTCAAAGGGATCATCGGCGGGGTTTTGGGGGAGGATTTTAACTACGCCAGCGGCGACGGCAACTACTACACCGGCGATACCCGCTGGCACCCGGACGGCAACTGGGGGCAGCTCTTCGCCTGCAAGGTCGCCTTCTATCTGGACCCGCTCACGGCCGCCAGCGGCTGCCTGCGCGTCATCCCCGGCAGCCAGGATCCCGACCACTTCGTGCGCGTCCGGAGCATCGATCCCAACAAGGCGCAGGAACTGTTCGGGGTCGAGCCGCGCGACTTTCCCGGCAGCATCGCCCTGGAAACCCGGCCCGGCGATCTGGTCATTTTCAACCACGATCTCTTCCACGCCTCCTTCGGCGGCAATACTCGCCGGCGGATGTTCACCATGAACAACACCCGCCACTGCACCAGCGCAGCGGATCTGGAAACCCTGCGCAGCTACCTGAGCAGACACTCGCCCGGCTGCCACGATCACGATACCGGGGCCGGCATGTTCTACCCCACCATGGTGGACACGGCCGGGGGAGAACGCCGGGTCCACCTGCGGCAGTGCGGCCAGATGCACGACCAACTCTTTCCCCAGTTCGCCCGGCAGGGCTGAAAGCGAAACTCAGCGGGCGTAGCCGTCCGGGCCGGTCTTGCGCCAGTCGGGCAGGTAGCCTTCGGTGCGGCCGAAGCCGTACGAGGGGCCGATCTGGTTTTCGGTCGACCAGGGCCAGCTCTGACCGCCGATGACGCGGAACCGGTCGCCCTTGCCGCACAACCAGTAGAACATGTGCGCCGCGTAGCGCGCCAGGATGTGACCGCCGTAATAGGCGGTGTGGAAATCGAAGTCCGCTTCGACGATCCAGTCCCTTTGCGGGGGCGTGGAGCGCCAGTAGCTGTACTTGAGCATGTGGCGCCGGCCGGTGGCGGTGGAGGCGGCGCGGCGGTGCAGGATGCTCTGGTGGTGGATGCCCAGGGTGCCGGCGGGGCCGTCGGACATGATCCCCTCGCCCCCGGTACCCTGGCTTGGACCGATGTGGGTGCCGGGCACCAGTTCCGTGGGGCCCAGCTCCACCGGGGTGTCCTGGGGAAAGTAGAAGACCTCGACGAAGTTGAGTTCAGGGCCAAAGACGTGGTCGGCGTCCTGGTGCCAGTTCTGGGCCGGCGCGGGACACTGGGACTTGTGATGGCTTACCAGCACCGGCAGCCCCACGTTTTTGCCCAGCAGGGAGCGGATGGCACCGGTCACCTGCGGGTTGAGCAGGACGTGCTGGATGAACCAGTCCTCCAGGAAGATGGTGCTGGGCTCGCGGGAGGCGCGGATGCGCTCCAGGTCGGCCTGGGTCATGCCCGCGGGAATGAAACAGGGGTTGGCCGGTATCTTGCCCTCCAGGTAGTCGCAGGTGCGCTGGTTGATCTCGTCCGGCACCACGCCACGCAGCAGCAGGTGGCCCTCGCGACAAAACTCCAGGACCTGGCTGTCGCCCAAGGTGGGCTCACAATCGAAGGTGCGGTTGGTTTCGTCGTAGTGCATGGTTTCTCCCTTTGGGGAAATTGTGGGTGCAGACATAATCAGTACTTCACGGAATCGGCGGTGTCCGAAGTTATAGCCTTGCCGCGTACAAGGTGTTCTTCATGGGTACGCGGCGCACCTCGGAGTAGTCGATGTAGGTGCCGACCTTTTCGTCGTTGCCGGCGAGGGGGGTGGGACCGCGGAGGACGAATTCGGCCACCTCGCCGGTGTTGTAGCAGACGAAGGCCCAGTGGAGGCGTTCGATCTCGTGCTCGACCGCAGCCGTGAAGTCCGGGAAGATCAGGGGCCCGGTGTCCACCTGCATGCGGCCCTGTTCGAGGGCCACGTTCATGGTCTTGATCGGGTATTCGATGGTGGCGCGCATCTTGCCGTCGTCGCTCCACACTTCCGTGCGGGCCACGATGGGGTCGTAGCTCATGGTCGCCTCCACGGTCTCGGCGTCGTTCTCGAGCTGGCGCACCTCGGGGTAGGGACGGATGACGACCTCGTAGCGCAGGAACCTTCCCCGGGTCTGCCGCGCCACCCGCCAATCCCCGCCGAAGGGATTGATTTCACCGGTCTTTATGTGGCCGTACAGGGATATATCCTGGGCGAAGATGCCGGAAAACTCGTAGTTGGGCTGTTGCCACAACGTCTCGTCGCGGTACATCCACTCGGTGCGGCAGGGCGAGATGAGGTTGTACTCCGTGGTTGCACCGATCTCCTGGTTGGTGATCCAGCAGCGCGAATCGAGCAGGATGCGCACGGAATTGTCGTAGGGCATGTGGCCCGGCTTGCGGTCGTCGTCGGGGTTGTATTTGCTGGTCCAGGCGATATAGGAGTTGCCGTAATCGGTGATCTGCATCGGGTTCCTCCGGCTTGCAGGGGGGCAGGATTAAATGCCTCTTCCGCGAACTGGCCTCTTAATAAAAGGTCTCCGCATTGTGGACGGGATCATACCCGAGTTCTCGGCGGGGCGTTTCAATATCGAAGATATTGTATGTATTGTTTGAAATTGCGAAATAGTGCGAACCACTTGGCAGCCTTCCGTTGCAATGGGCTTGAAAACAGGCATGGACAAAACGAGCGGCATCTTCCTGGTGACACCACACGGAAAAGTAGCCTCGCTCCGGTGCAAGGGCGTTGTTCCGGGCGTTGATACCTCCCCACCGTGCGGCGATGGCGCTGTGGCCGCGGTCGGCCAGGCGTCTCACCCACTCTTCTACATGGGCCTTTTCGCGGCCGTAATCATTAATCGCATGCGCGGGTACAGGGGCGGGTATGGGTTCCGGCCATTCGGCTATTTCATCGAAGCGTCTTTCAGCAATGGTCCAGTAAACGCCCTCTTCATAAAAGTTGTACAGGCCATCGACCGCATGAACCGAACTCGAACCTATGAGCATGGGAGGTTGGTCCTGAGCTAAAACCGTTTCGAAAACAAGATCCGTCATTCTATTCATGGACTCCAGATCTTCTCGACGAGCCAAATAAACGACCAGGTCGCGACCAGGGACAAGCTCGCGGAAGGCGTCGGGAGCAGCAAAAATATCCAGGTCTATAAAATCTCTCTGGACATCTGTTTCAACCGCTTTATCCTCCGCACCAGGTAAATCGACGGAAACAATACGGTAGCGTTTGTCAAGACGAGAAAGATACGTCCTCAAGCCTGCACCAATATTGCCTCGACCACCGATCAACAACACCTTGTATTCAGAGGCTCCAGCAAGTCCTGAAATGGCTTGTTTCCGATCATCCTTCTGAGGCATAGGTCTCATTCCCTTTCGCGATCGACAATCACTTTCATAGGGGCGACATATTCTGACATTACTCCACTCCATATAGAGCCAAAAAGAAAGGCCCTGGGAGCCAAAATCAGGTCTCCAAGGCTTGTCGAAAATGGTGGGCCGGACTGGACAAAATCGAGAACCGAGGCCGACTCGGTGGTCACTCCGTCGCTGGGCATGGGGATGGTGTACGTCAGCGTGGCCTCGTCTCCCTCCACCTCGATGCCTTCCACGAAGTTGCGGATGAGGGCCTTCCGCTCGGGGATCGTCCCGTCCTTCAGGAAGTCCTGGAACTCCGCCACGTACCGCGCTATCTCCTCGGTGTTGGGCAGCTCCACCCTGCGCTGTTCAAGCTGGGTCTCGGCGTCCTCTCTCGCAGCCTCCAACTGCTCCTCACGGTGCCTCAGAGACATAATGCGGGGCGACAGGACCTCAAGGGTCAACTCGCTCGTCTCGATGGCCTCGTAGAGCTTCTCAAGACGCTTACGCACGTCGGATAGCTCCGCTTCGACGACCTCCA
Organism: Candidatus Latescibacterota bacterium; assembly: GCA_965219385.1. Classification (GTDB taxonomy): domain Bacteria; phylum Latescibacterota; class UBA2968; order UBA8231; family UBA8231; genus CBDCNM01. The sequence goes on from CBDCNM010000002.1 coordinate 3,224,058, forward strand.
GCCTGCCGGACAACTCGCCGGCCATGGCGTCGATCTCCTCGGCCACCAACTGCACCAGCGCCACGATGGTCTCCTCGTTCAGAATCCGCTCCCTGATCTTCTCCACCACGAACGTCTCCAGCTTCGGGGCGTTCAGGTAGCGGGCGCTGCACGTCCCCGCTCCTTCCCTGAACAGGGTGCCGCAGATGTAGTAGGCGAACTGGCCGCTCTTGGCTCCCTGGGCCGAGTAGGGCCTGCCGCAGACCCCGCACTTGAGCAGCCCGCTCAGCAGGTAAGGGCTCCCCACTCTCGCGGGCCTCTGCACCTTCGGGGCGCGCTCACTCATCGCCTGCTGAACGTCCTCGAACAACTCCCTCGACACTAGGGCGGGCCACGCTCCCTCAACCCTTACGGGATCGGCGGCCTGCTGCCCCTTGCTCGTCTTGCCCCAGACGGCGGTGCCCGTGTACGCCTCGTTCCTCAGCACGTAGTGGAGCGTTCCCTTGTACTAGGCTGTGTACGATAAAAGGTTTTTGAGCCAAATACGGATGAAAGCGAGTATGATCATCGCCTGATACCTGTCGGCGTGTTTTTCATATCGGGTGGCAATGCGTCGGTTTTCTTTGAGCCGTCCGATGAGTCGTTCCACCACATTGCGCTGCCGATATAAGTCCTTGTCGAATCCGATGGCCTCAGGGGGATACTCCCCCTGCCGATTTTTTCGATGGGCGATCACGGGCTTGGTTCGCCGTTGGCGCAGTTTCTCGCGGATGGATTGACTATCATAGGCTTTATCACCGGCCAGGGCTTCAAACCGGGTGCGCTTGGGACCGGGTTTGCCTCCAATGGCCACTGAATCGAGCAAGGCGTCTACCTGGGTGGATTCATGCTGCTGACCCGGGGTTATGGTAACCGTGATGGGCTTGCCCGCCCCTTCACAAAGGACATGAATTTTGGTGGTATAGCCGCCACGGCTTTGCCCAAGCCCCTGTTTTTGAAGGCTTTCTTCACGGCTTATGGAAACACCATTTATGTTTTTTTTGCCCCGGCGGCTGCTTTATGCGCCCGAACGATGCTCCCATCGAGGGCGGCGAACGTAAAATCGATCTGATCCATATGGCGCGCTTGGGCTTCTAACGCATCCAGGATCTGTTGCCATAAGCCTTTTTGTTCCCAACGACGAAACCGGTCGGCCCCCGTGCTCCAAGGGCCGTACCGGGGGGGCAAATCGCGCCAAGGCGCGCCGGTGCGTAAAATCCAGAAAATGCCGTTGAGCACTTGGCGATGACTCCGATAAGGGCAGCCCGGTTTGCCCGACCGTTCGGCAGGTAACAACGGCTTTAGCAGGGCAAATTCTTCATCGGTTAAGTCGTAGCGGGCCATCGGTATCCCCTCCTTCGATTCAATGGTTGAAAGAGAGTATACCACGTCCCAATACTATTTCAAGCAATTATCGTACACAGCCTAGCGTTTGCCTCTGTTGGTGATGCCCCGGTCGTTCAGCTCCTTGCATAGCTCCTTGAGGCCGCTGCCCCGCAGGGACTTCTCGAATATCTCCTTCACTACAGGAGCCGTGGCAGGGTCAACCTCCAGTGTGGGGCGCTCCTTCGCCCCGTCGCTGATCTTGATCTTCCTGTAGCCGAAGGGGGCGTTGGATGCGAGGAAGAAGCCCCGTGACGCGGCCTCTCTCATCCCCCGGACGACCTCCTGCGCCAAGTTTTCGCTGTAGTATTCATCGACGCTCTCGATGATTCCTTCTAGGAGCCTGCCAGTGGCGTTGTCCTCGGCCTGCTCGGTGATGGAGACCACGCGGATACCCTTGCGCCGCAACTGGGCCTTGAACGCGACGGCGTGCTCCCGCTTCCTGGTGAAGCGGCTGAATTTCCACACGAGAATCACGTCGAACGGAGCCTTGGGCTTACTGCCCTCCTCGATCATCTCTCTGAACTGGGGTCTGTCGGCGACGCGGCCGCTCTCAGCCTCGTCCACGTACTCCCGGGCCACGGAGTAGCCGTTGGCCTTCGCGTATTCCTTGAGCGCCCTGAGCTGGGCGGACACGGACAGGTCCACGTCCTGCCGGTCGCTGGAGACCCTGGCGTAGAGCGCCGCAGGTGTGAGCGGCTGTAGGTGCTTCTTCATGCTGCCCTCCTCTGCAATCGTTCTGTCTTTAGGGGAGGCCAGCCTAGGCCAGTCCCCAGGGCTAAAATTCGCCTTTGAGATATGAAACGGAACCGTCCAACCTCACCGTGATTACGGCGTCGAAGGCCGATAGGTCGCAACCATCCCAGGCTGTGGATCCCGTGCCACCGATAGAATCTACGATGTCCACCAGCAAGAGGCAGCAGCGAGAATATTCGGGGCATTCGGCTCGCTTATCTGCTTTGTCGCTGACCTCTTCCCGTAGGGCGTCACCGACTTTGTCGTCCGTTATGAAGTTCCGGAAGACATTGTTCCGTCCCCTAGCATCCAGTTCTCGATCCACCTCCACATAAGAGACCATGCCAGATTCTACGCGTGCAACCTCAACCGCCCATTCCTGGGCTTCTACGAGAAGTTCAAAGTCGGGAAAGCTATTCCCGAGAGGTTCATACCGATACTTAAGGTCCTCTTGTGAGATACCGAAACGCGAACACAGGTCAACACAGAGTGAATGGAGAGCGAAGTGCTCCATGTCTTCCTTGGAAGCATAAACGGGCGAGAATCGAAACCCGTCCATTCGATCCCTTTCTACCAGACGCTGTACGGCAGGGTCCGTTGGATTGACCAGGCCGATGACGATGCTATCTTGGTTCATGTATTCGTCCTCGAAAAGGTCCAGCTTGAACGCGAAGGTTTCATTCTGATGGTGAACGACCAAAAGCTTTCGATAATCGGTAGACAATGGGAGATGAGACAGGATTGAGGTCAACCTTTCGCGCTTAGTTGGGTGATAACGGACGAGTAAGCTATCGCATCCACGGACCCAAACTAGGTCGTTCTGGGAGATGATATGTGACGCCTCCTCCCTCAGAAAGCCAAGGGTCAATTCTCGCCCATTGGCTGGGGTATGCGGGACGGACTTGGAGAGCTCCTTGGATTCCAAGGCAGCCCTTAAAGTGTTCGATGCACGCCGGTAGTCGTTGACAGTGCTTCCCTGTTTACCCGGTATCAAGACAAACTGATACCAGGGTAGCTTCTGGTATTCAGGGTCTTCCCTTTTCACATACTTGGTCGGAAAGGAGGATGTCATGGCGTTTTCCTCTTTCGAAGGGGTTCTCGCATCGTGGTAGGCTACCCGCTCACCAAGACGTCTATCGTAGTGCCAAGGGCGCCAGCGATGCGGGTCAGGGCCGAGGCCGACCCGGGTTTCAGCCCGCGCTCAATCTCCGAGATGTACCCGAAGGCAAGGCCGGTTATCTCGGACAGCTCCCTCAGGGTCATGCCCTGGTGATTCCGAAACGCCTGGATGGGACCCTTTCCCCGCATGATGTCGAGTGCGACCTCGTGGGGGATTCGCACGCCGTCGTTGGCGTCCTGGGCAGCCAGCATGTCCTCAAGCTGGCTGTTGCGCTCGATGAGAGCGTCATACTCCCGTCGAGTCAAGGTCACGGTCTGTTCGCTAGTCATAAGCCTCCCTCCTGTGTCGAACTCTCAGGACTACGAGGGTTGAGGGCTCACCATGCTCAGTGGTGAAGATGATGCGGTGGTGGCCGACTCTCAAACGCCTGTAGGGGCTGTCAGTCAAAGCCGTCACCTGCCTGGCAAGAGACGCGGGGTTATCGGCGTACTGCTCGATCTTGGCGATGATGCGCTCCCTGTCCCTTGCGGCGAGACGGCGCATATCCCTGATGGCCCGCGTCCCCCATTCGATTTGCATTCCCTCATACACACCCTCTATTTTCTCAAATAGAGAGCAGTGAGTCAAGAGGCCGATGCCCACAGCCCTCCCCATGGGCGGTCCCCGGTCCGCAGCCGTCCCCGGCGGCCTCGGCACATCCCCTGCAAGGGGATCCCTTCCAGCCACCTGTCGAATCAGAGGGTCTCCACCCTGTGCGGGGGCTGTACACGAGTTTGAGTTTGGCGGCGAAGCGGCGGAAGGGGCGATTTCGTAGCTGACACAGGGGCACAGCGCCCCCCTATCGGGTAGACGGCTCAAATACGGCCTGGAAGTCACAGTACCGTTCGACAACCTCAATGCGTTTGTCGGTGAAGCCGGTCTCAGTCAGCTTGGCCTCTATCAACAGGTCTTCGACTTTCAGGTCAACCTCTGTGTCACGACCTGCGTCCCGACGAGGCACCCCAGGATTGAACCCGAAGCTAGGCCGAAGCTCGGCCGCTGTGGAAAGTCCCAGCAGTTGGACCATCGGACCGCGTTGGAATACACCAGGATAGCAGAACACGTTCATAAGCAGCGCATCGGAACTCGTGCAGGAATCCAACTCCATTGCTTCTGCGCGACGTCCTTCCGGCAGAGCTTCCCGCCGGGTGTGAGCCTTTTGAAGCCGCCGCGCCCAATCCAGATTTCCGCAGATGGCACGGTACGAGGCGTCGAAGAAGTTGCCATGGCGGAGCGGCTCCTGACTCGGCAAGAACAATACTACGGGATTGGTCCTTCCGAGGCTGAGGTAATAAGGCAAGCTATGACTGTCGGCGTACCTCTTAGCCGCCTCAATGATGAGTTGTCGAAATTCTCTTTTGTTCATTCCCGAAACTTGACTAGGCACGCCCCGTCGGAGTGGAGCCCAAATTGGGCGTCTCTTCATCAACCATGTCGCTAGCTCGCTTCATCACTCGCCAGACCCACAGCAGCCGATGGTCGAAGTCGAACAACTGTCCAGTTGTAATCATCCAATCCACTCGTCACCGCCGCAAAGTCGCTTGACAGCTCTGTGGATCGCCGCCGCGCGGGCGTGGAGGAATCCTTCGTAGTCTGCCCTGATCTTCCTAGCTCTATCCTCTTTGTCCGCAATGGCGGAATATCCCCCGACATTAAGTGCTTCGAACGGAATAACATGCGAGTTAAGTCGGTGGCGAATCTGCTCCTCGCCCAAGGGTGCGCGCTCGACGCGCTCACGCAGGTAGGCGACGGGCTCTTTTGCTGAGATTTTTCTGTTGGTGTTCCAAGTGACCAGGGCGCAGTTCAATGCAAGATTGATAGCTGGATCATCGAGATGCCCTTCGCTATCGAGCAACCCGGTTGGGAAGAGATGATGGTACTCCCTCCTAGCCAAGGATTCGAAACTGGCTGGTGTGTCGTCGGCAAAGTCTCTGCCTCCTCCACGAAGGGAGACGGCAAGTATCCCGCGGGCCAGGATGTTTCGAAGTCGCGGCCACGGAGCCCTTTCTAGTTCTCCTATCTCTGCGATCGGAAACAGAGACTCGTCCAGTATTGGAATGTCTCTACCAACGTCTCCATCCACGAGCCGCGCCTTCAAACCTCGATAGTCTTGGTGAGCTGCAGTAGCCGCTGCCTGTTCGTATCTTCCGGTAAAGAACGAGCGCCACAGGTACTGGCGCAGTAACGTACGCGCCTCTCCGTGATCATCGAGTGACTGTGGCATCTCGCTCCAGATTGCGGCAAGAATCGGCACCACGGCAACCGTAGGCAGACGATTTCTATCAAAAATACGTTCGTCGCCCAGAAAGGTGATCGCTCCCTTGACGCCTCTTTCAATAAAGCCCCATTCATTCCCAAGCCGACGCAAATCGAGATGCAGGAACGACGAGTCTACTGGGGGCCGGTCTTCACGGAGTGCCGCAACTTGCAGGGCTAGGTCCGGGACCTCGACAAATCGTTCGGCGTCAGGTACCGCCGTACGCAGTGATGCTACAAGGTCGTGAAGTGACTGCCCCGTTGCCGACTCCAACTGTGCGACGACGATATCGAAGGCAGTGAGCCGCACCGATGAGGTGTTCATTTTAATGAACACCTCAATTGCGTCCTCGGGGGCAGTTTCTACTGGTAGTTGCAGATAGGGCAGATTCGCTTCTCTCATGGCAATTTGAAGTGGCCCAATCCTGTCTTGTGTATCCCTACTCTCTACCAGAGAGTCAGTCGCAGAGTCACACCATTCGCGGACTTCCAGAGTTGTCCTTTCAGGATGTAACAATCGAAGGGGCACCAAGCCACGGCTCAACTGCTCTTTGGGATCATCGGCCCATAGTGGATAGCGGCGGCCGTTCCTAGTCCACTGGCTGGAACTCTTCACGAGGGATTCGTCGGGACCCTCCGGAGTCAAGACTGCGAAGTAGGTACGGTCCTCGTACCCGTCGGTGAGTGCTTTCCACATTGCGGTCAGTCGCTGCTGTCCATCAAGCAGATGCTCCGTTACCCTTTCGGTCGGATCAGGTGCTCCTGCCATCCTGCGGCTAAGAAACGGCTCGGTGTCCCCAATCTCTAACACCAAGGCGGCTCCTATCGGCCTCCCGCGCAAGACGGAGTCTAGGAGGGGGACCACCTCACTGTGGCTCCAGCTTTCATAACGTTGGAACCTTGGCAAAGCCAACTGGCCCGTACTTACACGGGTCAACCATTCAGGAAGACGCCGATTTCTGGCCTCCATTCCCATAGAATCGACTCCTCTCTCTACATTCTGCTATGAATGTCGCCCATGTATTGGCGAGTCTGTGTTACGAGTTACGGGAACGACGGGATGTCACTTGTTGCCGGGCTCCCCTCATCGTATTGATCCATGTCACCATCGTTCACGGTCCGGTCAATGATGAACTAGTCCTTAGCCTGGTGTCCCACGTATCGAGTCAACCCATAGTTGGCTCCGCCACCGACGATGGCACCTATCCCGAATGGGATGGCCCTTTCCGCCGCCTTTCTTGTGAAGGTGACTCCGACCCTCCGGAACGCCTGTTTGGTGGCCTGTAGTGCCCCACCCTTGAGATACTGACGCAGCATACTTACTCCAGCTTTGGATCCCATCTTCGCCCCCGCTTCGACCCCTGCGCGCTGAACACTTCCAGTCGCTGCGATGAGGAAGGCTAGATGTTTGCCATCTTCCGACGTAATGTCGTACTTGAATGAGGCTGCCAGACACATACACATATCAACTTGGAGTTTCATGCAAACTAACGAGTCCGCAGTCGCGCCTCCGACCATCGCCACCGCGGTTCCTAGCCCGGGGATGATTCCTGGTAGAGCTGTAGCTGCCCCGACCATCATCGCTAGTCTGGAATATCGACCAACAATTTTGTTAGCCGCTCGTAACTGATGGTTCCACTCGGAGTCACCGGGAAACCTTTGTCTGCTCTGGATAACGTATCCGTCAGCAATCGCCATAGCGTCTTCGGGAGAAATCGCGATTACCTCGACTGCCCGCAGCAGCCGCGAGCCGCTATCTTCACCTGCATTGGTCATGTCGTCGGTACGCCTCCATCCTAGATAGGTTCCGGCACTTTTCAAGGAGGTTGCTAGGCGGTCGTTGCTATTCTCCAGATGTCCTTCACCTGACGCACCACATCGTCTAATACACGTCCATATTCGACGCCGGGCGTCAGGTAGATTGGCACGTCGTAATGATCGCGGCTCCCCCCATAGTCCACCAGTGACGGTACTTTGTCACGAAGGCAGGCGGGGCTGATCGGGACGTCTCTGTAGATCCTCAACCACATGGGGGTATCGCCACTGGTTGCCCAAAGGCGGGAATTCACGCATAGGAACAAGTAGCCTGGGATCACTTCTCCCAGATCGGCCTTGAAACCGAAATACCGTCCATAGCCGCTCCTCTGCGGCGTGGCCCTGAAGCCCTCGACGGACATCCAGCCTTCCGGGCAGCCACGATTGTCGATCACATCGTCGATAAGACGATTGAGCCACTGGAGCCTGCGCGGTACTTGAGGGCTGAATTCCGCCGTCCTGATGGGTTGGAAAGCCTCGTCGTCCTCCCGTTGCGCCAGTCCACGGAGTTGTCGGATGTCCGCAGCTAGCAGGGAATCGGGGGGCACAGCGGCGGCCAGACGGTCTAGGAGCAGAGGCCAGCTAACCAGCATCAGCCGTTTGTCCTGCTTGTCTGGCCCTATTACCCTGGCCCTGTGTACCTGCTCGGCAGTTTCGACTGCTTCCAGCTTGAACCCATCCTGCCCGCCTTCCATCTGGCGTGTGATCTCCCCCCAAAGTATCTCCAGCCTCGTGGCGGGAGCGACGAACAGCAGCACCCCCGGCCCCACGTCCTCCAGTTGGCCGAAGTAGCTGCTGGCTTGGCGCTCAAGCAGGGTAGCCCAGAACTTCGACTCGACGAGCAGCCGCTTCCCGCCCGCCTGATCATACCCCACCATGTCCGGGCGAGACCCGTCCTTGTACGTCACCTGGGTGTTGAAGCTGGCCAGGGCGTCCAAGTGGTAAGTTCCCTCACCTTCCCTCAGAAGCAGGCCCAGCGCATCACGGCAGGCAGGGGACTTGTTGAGGATGAAGGACAGAGCGTCGGTGGCTGTGTCCTCCACTCTATTGGTCATGCGAGGCACAAGGTACGCGAGCAGTGTGAATTCTTCAGGCATGGCGCTTCTCCTCAGTAACCGGCGTCCGGGATTGGTGAGCTGGGTTGGCAGGATAGTCCTCCGGCTTCCCCGTGTCTCCGGGCTGAATCACGAAGTCCCGGCGGTCCCGATACAGACGGGCACGGTTGATCACGTTCTCACCATCGGGGTCGAAGCCATCCCACTGACTATTGAACCAGTACTTGAAGTCACCGGTGAAGAGGTATTTGTTGCTCACGCGGAAGAAGCGGCAGTCTACGCCCTCGCCGTCCTGGAAACGGGCGTAGATGGCGTTCAGCAGTTCCCGCTGCCCATCCTTCTCGCTGAGGACGTATTCATGAGGCTACGTGTCCCGGTAGGTGACCGCCTCCCGCCAGGGGGCGCAGGCAATGAGCTCTGTCAGGTTCATTCTCTTTCAATATTCCTTTCTGTCAGTCCCTTCAGGACCGCTGATGCGCCGCGTCCAGGGATGGCAGATCAACGGCTAGCCGTGGGCCGCCCGATGGAGGTCTCTCCTCGACCATCTCTTCACCCCGGGCCAGGCCAGTGACGATGAGGAAGTCCCGCACCGCACTGGTGATGTTGGCCTCAGGTTCCCCATTGTCGTGTCGCCGCAGTATCTCGGCGGCGGCGTTGCGATACCTGGGGTCGTTTGGGTCAATGTGCGGAGTCATTCGGCCTTCTATTCCGAAGCAATTGTATCCTGCTGGTTAGGTGTAGTCACTTGGGCGCCTGTAGCCACGAAGTCGCCACTTTCGATCAGAGTCTCCAAGACCCGGAGTGTTCGTCTCTCCGTGTTCTTGGACACACTTCTGAATCCAAGAAGTCTCGCTGCCTCCATCGCCGCCTCATTGCGGTCCATCCCGTATGAGTGCTTGACAATAATCCTGAGGGCTTGAGCGATTTCTTCCGGCGAAACCATCTCGATTCTTTTCCCTCGAATGTCCCTACGGTCACGCACGACGGGCACGTTCATGTCAGTGCTCCAAAGGAACTCTCCCTTCCTCACGATCAGTCCCCTGCGCTCGGCATTGCCGATTGCCCAGCCAAGATTCCGCTTTACCCTGGAACCGATTCTCGCCACACCTACGGCATCGGCTATTCGGCGCTGCACCTCGCTAACGTGCACGGGGCCTTCAACGCGGACAACCTCGGTGATGGGGCCGAAAAGCAGCGATCCAGGAGCTTCGTGAAGCTCGCAATAACCGATGTCCAACATCGGGTTCGCCAGTTCGTATCGCTGAACGGTGAGAACGCTGGCTGCATCTCCTCCATCCGCACGCTCGATGTGGGGTCTGTTCTTCTGCTGTATTGGGCGGTCAGTAGGCGCTGCGGCCTTCGCTTGCTCGATGGCTTCGACGGCGCGATTCAACTCGCGCTCCGGGTTGTGGAACCAGTCAGTGCTCCAAATCCGGTAAAGTCTCCAATCGAGATCCCGCAGGTGCTGCTCCCTTAGCCTGTCCCTGTCCCTCGCCGATCTGGAACTGTGGTAAGAGGCCCCGTCGCACTCGATTCCGAGGATGTACCTCCCAGGCTGTTCCGGGTCCACAACCGCGAGGTCTATGAACTTGCCGCCTGTAGCGACCTCTTCATGTATGTCGTATCCCCGGGAGTGAAGCTTGGTCGCCACCGCCCTTTGGAACGGCGAGTCTATCTCACGCCCCGACTCGCCATCCACATCCTCAAGAACGCCGGTTTCCGCGTAGGCCAAGAAGGTCTTCAAGGCTCGAACGCCGCGAGAGCTGGTTCGATTTAGGTCGATGTCGGCGGCACGCAGATTCGTGAAGACGTGGCAACGGCGTTTAGCTCGGGTGATGAGAACATTCAGTCGTCGTTCACCGCCTTCCGCAGTCAGTGGCCCGAAGTTCATGGCGACCTGCCCTCCGGCGTCCCGCCCGTATCCGATGCTGATGAATATGACGTCCCTTTCATCTCCCTGTACGTTTTCCAGATTCTTAACGAAGAATGGTTCCTCGGGATGGTCATTGAAGAATGTCTCGCAGGAGAGGTCCTGTCGGCGGAGTCTCTCTAGCTCGTCCTGGATGGCTTCTCTCTGCGCGGAGCTGAATGCTGCTACACCGAGGGTCAATCCAGGACTCCGCCTGGCATGTTCCATGACATGAGCCGCCACAACAGCGGCCTCTTTGCGATTTGTGCTGCTCCTCCCACGGTCGTATTGGGTATCTGGAAGGTAGTGATACCTAAGACCGATGCTCTCCCTACTGGAGTCGGGGCTTGGGAAGACTACTAGCCCATTGTCGTAGAACTCTCGGTTCGACACGGCTATCAGAGACTCGTGGCGGCTACGGTAGTGCCATCTCAGCATCCTGTCAGGCGCGCCCTCAGCGCGGAACAACCCCAAGATGCTCTCCATGTCTGCGACCACGCTGTCGTCATCATCATCGTCGTCAGATTGTGTAACGATGTCGAAGAACCTCGTTGGCGGCAATTGCTTGCTGTCACCCACGACTACGGACTGGTCAGCGCGCATTAGGGCGCCAAGAGCATCCACGGGCCTAACCTGGCTGGCCTCGTCGAACACTACAAGATCGAAATAGACGCTGCCTGGAGGCAGATATGTTGCGATGGACATTGGACTCATCATGAATACGGGCTTGATTGCTTGTATGGCATTCCCTGCTTGAACCATCAACTGTCGGACTGGAAGGTGCCCGCGCTTCCTCTCGAACTGCCTCCTGAGAGTCCGAAGTTGTCCGCCGCCGTCGTACTTGGGAAGCTGTGACCAGTGGGAATAGGCCACCCTGGCGCGATTGTGGTCCAGCGCAAGTTCGTCCATCGAACAGAACTGTCCTATCAGTTGTTCATGTATGTTGCCGGCGAAGCTCGAAAGGGCGTACCGCTCGTTCAGGGCGCGGGACAAGACATGCTCATACCACGCCCGTTCAAATACACTTCTTAGGTGGTGAGCCGCCTCCGACCACTCCGCCCCGACCTCCACGAGCGATCCGAGCCCTTCCTCCGCAGCTTCGTGGGCCGCGCTGTTGAACCCAACAAGGTCATGGATGCCGTCTATCCCGCCCGACCAATCGGTGAGGATTTCGCCCTGCGCCGCAAACGGGAGAGTTATCATCCCTTCGAGTTGCGCTCCTCCTCCATTGGTCAAGCTCACGCGGGCGGAATCCCTGAATCGCTTCGAGTTGTCCATTTCCAGGAAGGCTTGAAGCGTGTCTAGGCGGTTGACGTGAGAATCCACCGCTGCCCTGACCTTATCTGTCAGGCTACCCACGACCTCTGGGTTTATGTCGTCACGAAGGGACCTGGCGGCGTCAATCGGTATGACGCCGTTGTCAACATCAGTGAACAGCGCTAGCGCCCACTCGACGATCCGGCCGATGGCTTTCCAATCGGAATCCGCACCCTTCCACTTCGGTCCTAGGGCAGCTTCAGCGACTGGGGACATCGAGTCGAATGTCCGCCGAAGTTCCTGCTCCTCCAAGATCCCATCCAGAACCTCGATTTGCCGTTCGACACCAACTGGCGGTGCGGCTCTGAATAAAGCGGAGAGGCTGACGTTGGCTTGGGCAAGATCGTTGTTCTCTTTGCCCATTGCGTTGAGGATGTCGCCCTGTTGAGCAAAGCTAAGAGACAGGAGTCCGGCCTCGCCCTCGATGTCCAATGCGATGATGGAAGAAAGCCTCTCAATGCGCTCAGCGTGGGAATCCGTGGCCTTTACAACCTGCCCCAACAGGGCCTCTATCTCCCTCGCGTCGATGTCGTCTCGCAGGCGCCTTACGGTGTCAATCGCTATGTGGCCGCTGTCTACGTCAGTGAACAGGGCAAGCGCCCACTCTACGACGTGGCCAACAGCCTCCCAATCGGAATCTTGACCCTCCCACTTCTTTCCAATGAGAGCTCCGGCAATCGGGGACAACCGCTCAAACGTGCGCCGACGCTCCTGCTCCTGAAGAATTGCATCCACGGTCGCTATCCGATCCTCGATGCTGTCGGGGCGTGCGATGAGACACAATTCCGAGAGATGCCTTTGGGCGCGTCGGTGCCTCGGAGACAGGAATCTCCAGGGCCTTCGTCCAACCGTCGAGAGAGCGTCATGCGTCTCTCGGACGTCTGCATCCCACGCTCTCGGATCCAACAGGTCGTCGTACCGAGAATGCAGTCCGACCCACGATTCACCAGCGTCCGCAAGGCGTTTCATCGCGTCGCGTTGGGACTTCTGCTCGAATGCGTATAGATCAACGCCCTGGATGCTTGGGGCCTTTGCCGCTCGTTCTGCTACAGGCATCAGACCTGCAACCTGTGTCGCATCTTCTGGCGGATTCAATCCCAGGGCCTCAGCCAGTTGGTGAACTAGCTCAGTAAGTGTCTGGAGCGATTTCAATCCCGCGTCTATCCATTCCTGGGATATGCTCGGGTTATTGGGAGCAATATGGAATTCGGGTTGGACGCATGATTGGAACTTGCGCCCGACGGTAGAGAGGGTGTCATGAGTCCGGCGCACATCAGCATCCCATGAGCTGGGCTCCAGGATGTCGTCATAAGTGGAGTGCAGCGCGCCCCACCTTGTCCCGGCGTCCACGAGGTGTTTCATCACCTCGCGCTGAGGGAGGTGCTTGAATGCTGAAAGATCAACGCCCATGATGTCAGGAGCCTTCGCCGCTCGGTGGGCAACGGCGAGCAAGATGTCGGTATGTATCAGGTCTTCAGGCGTACTCAGCCCCAAGGCACCAGCGAGGTCACGTACACTCCTGTCTGTAGTCCCCAACGATTCGACAGCGCTATCAATCCTCTCCTTCAGGACCCCCTGACCGTTCGGCAGAAGCATGCGCAGCCTTGAACCCCAGAAAGGGTGCTGCTCAGGAACCCCAACCCGCGCGAGCCTGGTCTGAAATTCTGAGACCACTCTGAGCTTCGACTCGAAATCGGCCGCTGTCCATGAGCCGATGCCGGCTATGTCCACACGCGGCAGAGGAGTGCCCTCATGCTCTTGGTCGCGAATCCGAATGAGTTCGCCGTATGCCGTGTATGGAGACGCTCCGGTTGCACCAACCGGCGCATTAACCGCCTCGGCATACGCGTTGAGTCTGCTCCGAAGACGGGCAAGCCCAACGAAGTCGTCTTCTATCCCGTCGACGGTCGGTGCGCCTAAGTCTAGCGCCTTCTTCAATTCGTCAAGGACGGTGCGCTTCGTGGTCTTGTGGCTGTGCAACTCAAGGCAGGCTACGCCAAGGCCGATGCCGTCCAGTCGGTGCTTGACTACTTCAAGTGCGGCCATCTTCTCGGAGACGAACAGGATCTTTCTGTCGTTACCTATCGCCTCCGCGATTATGTTCATGATTGTCTGAGACTTACCTGTTCCCGGCGGTCCCTGGATGACGAGGTTGCGGCCTTGGTTGACGTCGAAGATTGCCAGCGCCTGCGACGAGTCGGCGTCCACGACATGGTGGATGTCCTCAGGACTGAGGTGATCGTCCAGACGGTCTCCTTCGCCAATCTTTGGATCAGGTTCGGAGAATCCACCTCCAAAAAGGGCGCGGATGATGCCGCTCTCCCTAGGGCCGTATCCCGTCCCGTCAGGCCAGGTGGTTGGATCGAGGTCTCTGTACATGAGGAATTTGCCGAATGAGAAGAAGCCGAGAACGACGCTGCCACGGTCTACAGACCAGCGATCCAGCTCTTCTATGCCGCTCGCAACGTCGTCGAAGTACCCGTCCACGTCAAGGTCTTCATCACTGGGCAGGCCGGGTATATCTACTCCGAAGTCGTTCTTCACCTTTTCCATGAACGAGAGACTGGCCCCTAGTTCTCCGCCGGTGTAGCGGATGTTGAATCTCCCCCGAACATCCGAACGGGTAATCTCCACTGGCACCAGTATCAGGGGCGCTCGACGCACGATGTCGCTGGAGTCGGATGCGTACCACTCGACCATGCCGAGGGCAACGAAGAGGGTGTTGACACCCTGTTCTTGAATCAGTGTGTTTACGGCGTGGTGGGTCTTGAGAAGTCGCGTTTGCAGCTGGCTGGCAGATTCGTTAGTTTGCAGGCGGCTGTCGGTGTGCTGCGGTGCGGTGCCGCTCTCGTCCTCCTCGGGTTGGTCCAATTCGTCACTAGGCTCTTCATTCGAGGGCGCGGATAGGTCAAGGGACACCTGCTGATCCTCGTCCTGGCGAGCCAGGAAAGACATTGGGCGGGCTTTATGCACTAGGAAGTCGAAGACGAAGGATGGGATTTCGTCAACGACTTCTACGCCCCTATACCTAAGTGGGCGGTAGTTGAGCAACGGGTTGCGGAGGCTCAGGTCCAGAAGCTCCGTCCTCGTCCTTTCAATCTTGTCGATAATGGGGTCGGCGGTGTCCTCGCTGGAAGATGTAGGGCTGCCGTCGGTGGAGTCCAACCCCTGAGTGGCCTCCGACTCCTCGTCGTTCAAGCCACTCCTCCAACTGTCGTCTAGATTCATACCGTGTGCCACTGCGCCTCCACTGAAATATATGGTGTTGGACCCTCGTCTCGCTAAGGCAACCCTTCCCCTTCAACCTCCATGCCGGCCCATCGCCACACCCTGACCATCAGGATTGCTTGACCGAACGGGCCATCCTATGGACATGCCCACAAAGTGCCCGGCAAAATCGAGGGCGAACCGCGGCGTGTCATAGGGTCCTTCCTGGTCTGGCATGACCGAGCATTTCAGCCGACGGCGGCTTCCAATGGGCTACCGGGGGGCCAACCGCGAAGGGGATATCGGCGTTACGCCAGCGAGAATCGAGGGGGGGATAACAACAGGGCTTCGGAGGCCCCCAGCCAAGCTCGAATCCCCCTACGAGTTACGGCTCTTGAGAACGGACACGGTACTATTCTCCCTTGATGCTGAAATGGCTAGGGGAACTATATCGCAAACGCGAAGTATACTGCAATATGGCAATGCACAATGATGGCTCCCTAGCGGGTGTCGCGATCATTCACCGACGACGCGGCAAGGGGGTCATCACTCGATGCCCCACTACTTCCGGGCTACGGCGGGGTTGTACCGGCGGGCAGCGGCATTCCATGCACACCCACCACAACCAAGCAGGGCAGGCCCGCAAGATGCGGCGGAACTGGGGCCGACTACAAATACAGTAAGGAACCTACAACGCCAGCGTGAACCTGATGGTGAAGGTTCTCGATTTTGTCCAGTTTGGTGGGCGATACTGGACTCGAACCAGTGACCTCTGGTATGTGAAACCAGCGCTCTAACCGACTGAGCTAATCGCCCCGACTTAGACTTTTTAGAGACTCTAAGTTAAGCATTTTTCAAGGGGCGTGCAATGGCTGACAAATTAGAATTCCAGGCTCTCATTGCACCCGGAAACTAGGCGTTGCGGTAGCCAATAGTCAGGCGCACATCCTGAACCACCACTCTTTGGCCTGGCCGGGGCGGTTTTGCCATCAGGCGCACTTCCACCTGGTTCTCTCCCTGGCGCAGGGTTCGAGAATTGAGGTCGAATTCGACGCTGATACCCTCCTGAAAAACCTCTACGGGGTAGGTGGGATAACTGCCCCAGAACAGCGGCGCTACCCGAAGCTCGTGCCAGCCCTCAAAGTCGCCCCGGGCAGCACTCCACGGTATGAGTTCCTGGTTGAGCCGCACCTCGAGCTGGTCGTCCCCGGTGAAGTTCTCCAGGTGGATAAAGAGACTGCAGGTGCCCAGAGCATGGTTGGTCCGCACGGATTCCAGGTCGTCGGCAAGGTCGAGACTCAACACCGGTCCCCCCCCGGCGATGGTTTCGTCCAGTATCACCGGCAACTGGGTGGACGGGCTGGCGTAGCGGAAGCCGCAGCTGTGGCCTGTGCAGGGGGTAAAGGCACCCGCCCGTTCCAGGCGATAGCGCTTGTCCAGCCGCGCGAGAGCCGCGGGATTGGATAGTTCGTCAAAGGCGCGTTTATTCCACTCCGGCGCCATGGTGTAAAAATTGTAAAGGTAAATGCCGTCGGCCCCGTCGCGCCACCAGCGGCTGGCCAGGGCGCGCAGGTCTCTCTGGTCCATGGTGCGGGTGGCTTCGATACAGCCGTAGATCCGGCAGGGGGTGCCCCGGGCGGCCTCGACAAATTCCCCGACCGGGGTTTCAAAGGGGATAAACCCGCCGCCGACCACGACGATATCCACCAGACCTTCGGTTATCCAGTGGGCCATGTCCACCCCGACCCGGGTCGAATCCGCCAGAGTAGGGGGGACCCGGACCAGTAGCGGCAGTTCCTTGCCTCGCTCGGCGCCGGTCTGGCGCAGGCGCAGACGCACCTGGCGTATCAGGTCGGTCATCAGGTAGCGGTTGGCATAGGCTTCCTCGACGCGGAAAAAACCAGGGTGGCGCATGAAGTCCAGCTCGACGCCGTCCACGTCCCAGCGTTCAAAGGATTCGCAGATGATGCCAAGGGCGTACTCGCGGACCTGGAGGAAGGAGTAGTCTTTGCCGGTGCGCAGTCCCCACTCGACGGTATTTTCGGGAATCCTTTCGCCCGGCCGGCCGATGAGCAACTCGGGGTGTTCGCGGCGGAAGCGACCGTAGCTGGGGTGATCCGGATGGATTGCGTAGTGGCTGTTTATGCGGAAGCGCGGGAAGAAGGGGACGCCAGCCTGGCGGCACAGGTCGGACAGGGCGGTCATGGGGCCGCCACAGGATTCCATGAGAGCGCGGATATTGGCGCTCGTCCTGGTCAAAAGACCGGGGATGGAGGAGTAGACAAAGGAGTAGAGGTCGGGCTCCAGGTCCTCGTAGTCGGTGCCGTAGATTTCGCCGATTTCGGTTTCGTACTGGTAGAGTTCGTGGTCGCCCAGGCTCCACCCGAGGGCGCCGCCGGTGCCGGCGTAGCCGTCTACTACTCTTTTTTTCAGGTCCTGTGCGGTCGCGGGTGGTTCGGTGGCACCCATGATCCAGCCGTCGTCGGTAAAGATTATGGAGGGGAAATCGATTTTTGCCGTCATGTCATTAAATCCTTGGGTGTTCTATGCGATTTCGCGCCCGTGAGAACATCTTCCTTTCATACCTATTACAGCTTATAGCTTTTCGACGGCGTCATCAAGGAGAAACCTGCCCTCGGAGGAGATCCTCCATTTTTTTGGCCGGCTGGGAAAAAAAGTGCTTGCCTGAACAGACGGGGATGTTTATTATATTACTGTATCGGTTAACCGATACAGTAATACTGCGGACAATACCCAACGAGGAAGTACTGTGAAACGCGACATCAGCCAAAACACCGGCGCACGATCGCTAGTGAGGTAAGGGCAGGACAGCTAAGGAGAATCGCCATCTTACACTTGCGGATAGATCCGGCCAGCGGGCTTCCCATCTACCTGCAGATCATCGAGCAGATCAAGTACCATATTGTCCGGGGAGTGCTCAAAGCGCACGACGAGTTGCCCTCGGTGCGAGCCTTGGCCGGGCAGTATTTGATCAACCCGAATACGGTGGTCCGGGCCTATCTGGAATTGGAGCGCGACGGGGTGCTCTACAAAAAGCGGGGCATGGGCACCTACGTGGCCGAAAAGGAGGTGGCCATGTCTCAGGAGGAAAAGTTCGAGATTGTGCGGCCATTGCTCGACAAGGCCCTGGTCCAGGCCGCCGAGCTAGGGCTGAGCCCGGCGGAGATGGAGCGGGTCTTTCAGGAGCGCCTGAACCAGTTCCGGGAAGAGGATTGAACAGGAAGGAGTCGATATGACTGATACAGCCATCGCCATGGCAGGTTTGACCCATTGCTTTGGCCAGCGCCCGGCCGTGGACGATCTCCAGCTGGAGGTACCCACCGGCACGGTCTGCGGCTTTCTGGGGCGCAACGGGGCCGGCAAGACCACGACCATCAAAATACTGATGAACCTGCTCAGGCCCACGGCCGGGCAGGTGGAAGTGCTGGGGCTGGATCCGGGACGGGATTCGCTGGCGCTGCGGCGGCAGGTGGGGTACGTGGCGGAGAATCCAGTCCTGTACGGGTGGATGAAGGTGCGGGAGTTGGTCTGGTTCACCGGTCAGTTTTACGACACCTGGAACCAGAGCAAGGTGGATGAGCTCATCCACCGTTTCGGCCTGGACCCGGAGCAAAAGGTCAAGCAATTGTCCAGGGGCATGAACGCTCAACTGGCCCTGGCCTTGGCCCTGGGGCACGAGCCGCGGCTGCTGATCCTCGACGAGCCGGCCTCGGGGCTGGACGTGGTGGTGCGGCGCGACTTTCTGGAGAGCATCATCGGGCTGATCCAGGAGGAGGGGCGCACCGTCTTTCTGTCATCGCATCTGGTCCACGAGGTGGAGCGGGTGGCCGACCGGGTGGCCATCATCGAGGCCGGTCGGCTGGTGGCGGAAGGGCCGGTGGACCAGGTGAAGCAGGGGGTCAAGCGGGTGGTGGTGCGCCTGTCTGAGAAGGCGGGTGAGCTGACCGGTATCCCCGGCTTGCGGGAGGTGCAGGGGGAGGGGACGCAGCGGCTGTTGACCGTGGTAGGATACGGCCCGGAGCAGACTGCCCGGATCGAGGCGCAGGGTGGCCACATCATCGAGGTGGTGGACCTGAGCCTGGAGGAGGCTTTCGTGGCCCATGTCCGCGCCGCGGAAGGAGGAAGACCGTGAGTCCGATACGAGCTCTACTGTGGAAAGAGGGGCGGGAGGCTACCTACAAAATCGCCGCCGGCGCTGGCGTAGCTTTTTTCGTCGGTCTGGTCAATCTCTACCCGGACAGGTTTTACCCCCTCGGGACTATGAGCCATCTGGTGGGCATTTTGGGCGCGGTGCGGATGGGCATGGACGTAGTGGCCGGTGAGCGGAGCCGGGGGACGCTGCCCTTTTTGTTGAGCCGATCTCTGAGTTCAGGCCGGCTGCTGGGAGTGAAGTTCGCTGTGGGAGCAGGCGGGCTACTGGCGGTGCTGGCTGCGTACTGGGCCGGGGTGTACCTCGGGGTGTCGGAATGGGGCAATCCCAACTTCCTGTTTGGGTTTGGGATTTTCCACGATCCGTCTCTCTATGCCGCCTGGGATCTCCAGCTGGAGGAACTCCTGAAAGACGTCGGGTACGGCCGCATGCTGCTGCTGTGGTTTTTCCTCTACCTGCTGCTGTACGCGGCGGTGTTCCTGGCTTCGGCTTTTACCGATCGTGCCCTCAAAGCAGCGGTGACCGGCCTGATGGTGGCCTGGGTCGGCTTCTTCTTTTTGGGAATCACTGGGCAACTGTTTTCTGATGCGGCCTGGTATTATATCGTGCTGGTCTTCAAGACTGATTTCGACCGGGAGGCCGGGATTCTGCGCCAGGCCTTCGACCCATCGCTGCTGCTGGCCAGGGTCGCGGCAGCCGCCCTGCCGGCAGTCGGCGTACTCCTGTGGGTGCGCCGGGGGGTGAGGGTGCAGGCGAGCCGGCGTTTCCAGTGGGTCGTGGGTGCGCTTGTCTTGGTGAGTTGCGGGGTCATCGTAATCGGGAAGAATGCCACGCGGTCCCACCGTGCGCGCGACCCGATCGCGCCGGTGGGCCGCCTGCCCTATGAAATGGGCGTTAAGGAGCTGGCGCTGCAAGAGGAGCTGGCGGTGGTGCTGCTGGAGCGGGGCGTGAGCGTGGTGGATGTGGCGGACCCGCGGGCGCTTGCAGAGATTGGCCGAGTGGAAATAGAGGGCTGGCGGCTCGAGCGGCTGGCCCTGTCCGGCTCCACCGCCTATGTCTGGGGAGAGACTGAGGCTCACGACAGCGTGGGCGTAGCTGTATTCGACCTGAGCCACCCCGAGCGCCCTCGACTGCAGGCGCAACGCTTGCTCCATTCCATCGAAACGGGTCCCACCCCCTGGCTGAAGCGCATTCCCCGGCTGATGGGGTGGGCCGCATGGGAGGGCCATCTGTACGCCGGCCTGCTCGGGAGCGAGTTCCTCCAACTGCACAGCTTTGACGTGCGGGAAGGCGGTCTGCCCCAACCAGTCCAGGTGCTGCCGCTCGAAGAGAGGGCCAGGCATGTCTGGAATTACGACGGGGAAATGCGCCTGGCCGGCCCGCACGCTTTTCTGACTCTGGGCCACGATTTCGTCGTCCTGGATCTAACCGATCCCCGCCAGCCTGAAGAGCTGAGTCGGACTCCCCTGTGCCGCTTCGGACACTCCAAGCAGTATGAGGAATCCATCGAAAAACTCCATCACCAACTGTCTCCTGGAGCGCTTCCGGACTCCGTCGCGCAGAAGCTGGATCAGGCCGGTCTATCGCTGCGGGTACTGGAGATGCGCGGGTGGAGAATCGACGGCGAACGCATCTACCGGATCGCCGCGCCGGAGGGACTGGGCCCCATCACCCTGGGGGGCGACAGGGCCTACGTCCAGCGCCACTGGCCGGTGGAGCTGGCCGTGGTGGACATCAGTGATCCGCGGCGACCAGTGGAGGTCGATTACATCCCGGGAGGGTCGTTCTATCGTGGACTGACCATGGACGGGGATTTCGCCTACGCTCCGGTCTGGAAGAGGATCGAGGTCTATGCCGTGACCGGGTACGGCGACATGCGGCGGCGGGAGACCTTGGGCTTTGCGGACGAGGAAAAGGATCCACTGATTTCCGCCCTACTGGGCGGGGTTAGCAACACCGACCAAATCCTCAATATCGACGACCATATGCGCGTTGCGTTCGGCAACCACTTCGTCCGCGACCGAGTGCACAACAACATCATCCCGGCGGGCGATCATATCTACGCGGTGCTGAAGAACAATCTGGTCGTCTTCAAGGCTCTGCAGGGCGACTGAAGAAGGCACCCAGATGCGCCTGTTTGCGCTGGTGTCGTCAGAGAGGGTCCTCCACTCCGCCAGCCGCAGGTCGCGACCATCACTGGCGAAATCCGGGAGCCAGCCTCGCGGGAAGTCGCGTTTGACTACCAGCCGCCGTCGGCGCTGGGCAGCTCCGAGCAGCGCGTCGTGCTCGACAGCCAGAACCGCTTTACCCTCACGCTGCCTGTCACCCGAGGGATCCTCGTCAGGGGGCATTACGGTGGCGGGCAACGCGGATGGAAGTGGGTGCGGTGGACGGGGTCCTTCCTCTTCAGGCCCAGTCCCCTGGTCCTCTTCGTCGAACCCGGGGACAGTCTGCACGTCGCCATGGATCCGGGCTATTTCTCTCCTTCCTTCCGGTTCAGTGGCCCCAACGCGGCCAACAGCCGCTTCACGGCCGAGTGGCTCCCGCGATTGCTCTCGTTCCGCTTGGACTACGAGGATCTGGAGGTGGAGGAGTTTTCTCGCCAGGTGGACCAGTGGCGGCGGAATCAGTTCGAATTCCTGGCCGAGGGGCGCGAGAAATACGAGCTTTCGCCGGGATTCATCGACTATGCGACGGCCTACTTCAACTACGGGTGGGCCAGACTCATGATTTCCTACCCGACGGAGTACGAGTTTGCCAACGGTCACAAGAACAAAGATATCGCCCCGGAGTACTACGACTTTCTGCAGGAAATCCCTCTGGTCGACGAAAAGGCCATGGGCGTGGGAAATTATCGTACCTTTCTGGAGCGGACCCTGGACTGGGAGTTGGACGAGGCGCCCAGACCATCCAGGCTGTCCGAGATATTCGATCTATCGGATTTGGAGTTGTCAGAGGGGACCGAGGCCCAACTCGACTCCCTGTACGAAGCGGTCCAGCCTGTCGAAAATGGTCAATCTGTCAGCGATTGCTTTGTCGCCAGCGGCCCAGGCCCGGCTCGACTCGATGTACGAAAAGAAGAGATGGCCCAGGCTATCCCAGATGTACGATTTGTCGAGATTGGGTCTATCGGAGGCTGAAGCGGCCCAACTCGACTCATTCTACGAAAAGAGTCTGGAGTGGCAGCAAGCAGAAGGATAAAGCAAGAAAATATCATCACCGCGTTCTTCCCGACTTGGAAAATCCCATTGGCTGGGGTTCGAATATCACTTCTTCTTACTCCTCTTGAGCGTGATGTCCCCGTCCGTCCGCACGTGCACCTGCGTGCCGGCATGGCCCAATTCGAGGCGGGCGCTCCTGCGGTCATTTTCTTCAGTGAACAGCGGGAAGTCCGAACGGATCTTGCCGCTATTGGTCTGCAACCTGGCCTGAATGTCGGCGCCGGCGGGGATGTGTAGTTTGATGGATCTGCCGGTAGTAAAGAGTTCGACGCGACCGGTGGCGGGGAAGGCTGCCACGCTGGATACTTCGATGGGGCTGTTATGGCCGTTGATGGCGAGCGATCCAGCACTGCCCTTGACGACGACGTAATTGTAGGAATTGGCGATGGTCGCGTCGCCCTTGATGCCTTCCACCACGACACTGCAGGAATTGCCATCGATGCGCAAGTCGCCACCGATTTCTTCGGCGACTATGGGATTGTAGGAGGTGCGTATGGTGGCGTTCTGATCAATGCGTTCGACGGTGACTGAGCTGGAGGAGCCGCGAATTTCCAGGTTGCCGCCGACGCGGTTTACCATGATCGGGTTATAGCTCGATTCGATGTGTGCATTGCCCCTGATGCCGGCGACTTTGACCTTGCCGCTCTGGGCGCTGACCGACAGGCTGCCCATGACGTTATCGACGACGACTGGGTTGTACGAGGTAGAGATAGTGCAGTCGGCGCCGATGTCCCGGCCTTCGACCCGGCTGCTCTGCGCGTTGATGTGCAACGCGCCGTCGACGCCGACCTCGGATACGGATTTGTAGCTGGTGCGCACGGTGGCATTGCCGGCGATGTCGCGCAGAGACACCTCGCTGCTGGTGCCCCGGTAGTTGATGTCTCCCATAAAAGTGGCAACTTCCAGGGCGGCGTAATTATTGTGCGCGTCGAGCAGCCCACCGGAGTTTTCCACGCTGATGCGCCCGGAGTTATTGTTGATGCGAATCTCGCCCTCGACGCCCTCGATGTGGATGTCGCCGAATTCATTAGCAATATTGAGCCCGTAGCGCGAAGGCACGTGGATGCGCAGCATGGCCGACATGGAGACGCGGTCTCGCCCCTGATCTTCTCCGCGATGGAACATCCGGCGCAGAAAGCCGGGAGATTCTCTCTTATCTTCCGACTCCTCTTCTTGCCGATCGGGGATCTTGAGTACAGCGCGGAAGTCTTCGCCGCGGGGTTCGAACAGGAGTTGGGTTGCGGCGAAGAAAACGTCCCTGGCTTCGGCGTTGCCGCCGCTGAGTTCGACTGTGGCTTCTATGGCGATTTCGTCCTGGTCCGATCCGCTGACGACGATCTCGGCATGGTGCGCTTCCAGGTAGAGGGTCTGGCCCGGAGCGGTGACAATGTTTTGCGCGAACCTCCTTTGTTCCGGCGTGAGAGAATTGGCCTGAGCCGCGGCATCGAAGGCGAATAGAACGGCCAGCGTCGCGGTGTAGTGGGCGAGGTGTCTCGTTTTCATTTTGCTGCGCTCCGGATCAGGAATCGGTGGTCTTGGCCATGGCCGGATTGTCGATGATTTCCTGCAGGGCTTTCTTCTTGTCCTGCAGGGCGATGAGCAGATAGCGCCGGATGTGGGCGTTGGCCGGGTTATTGTGCAGCGCCTCTTTACAGTAGGCGATCTGGGCGTCGATGGTCTCCAGTTTGTCCCGGTAGAGCAGCATCAGGGATAGGTCCATGCGCGCCATGCGGGCAGCGGCCGTCCCTTCCAGGGCGGCGATGGCTGCGATGTACTGGCGCTCGGTTTCTTCTACCTGCTCCAAGGTGGATTGGGAAAAGAGGCGCAACTGGGTGGTCGTGGTCGGCGCGGCGATATAGGAGCCAATACCAATGCCGATGGCGAGGACGGCCGCCGCTTTATAAATGGAAGAGGAATGTCGGCGAAAAAGCCGGACCAGACTTCTATTCTCGCGGTCCATTTCCGCCTGTTTGTACTCTTCGATGGCGAAGAGTACAAAACATTCGCGCATGCGCTCGGGCAGAGCCCTTATGGCTTCTTCGAGTTGCAGGCGCAGGTCGCTCTGCGGCCGCTGGGTAGTTTCGGGGATATAGGGCACTTGCATCTTCTGGCGTTTCCTCTTGTCCAGCGCATCGTGACAGACGTTGATGGCAATGCGAATGAGATAGGTGCTGAACCGGGCGTCGAAACGGAAATTGCCAATGCCGCGATAGAGTTTTATAAAGGTCGTCTGCACCGCGTCCTCGGCGTCTTCGCGCCGGCCCAGCATGTGCAGGGCGACGCGCAGCAGCGGCTGGCTGAAGTGCCGATATATGTCCTCATAGACGCTCAAATCTCCCTGCTGGCACCGCTCGACGAGGTGGCGTTCGTTTTCCAATTCGGCGGGCACGTAAGCGCTTCTCCGGGGTCTCGTTTCAGCTGCGGTTTGGGCAGACATTCATCTCATCCGGGTCGCGGGGCGCTTTTGCCATTGGTCTTTAACTGATTAGACCGGAGGATAAGCGGCAAAGGTTGCCCCCATTGACCTGTTCATTATCAAGGCTGTTGGCATGGCAGCTTCCAGTCCAAAGGGAGACAATGATTTTGACCAAGATAAAATATGGGGCTATATTGTTAAATCTGTCCTGCCTGAATCCCAGAGCGATGTAGAGTAGCAGTTTGAGCGGCGTGCCCCTTGGAGCAACGGCGAGGCCTTCGTGCGGTTGCTGAAAAGGAGTTTCTGGGGTTCTCTGCCCGCCAGGGGCAGGCTCCACAGAGAAACCGTGGGCCGGCTCCGGCACCCGCGTTGGCCCGCAACGACTCGCTCCCGTGCGGCAGAGCGGCGGGAAGTACAAAAATGCTGCAATGGCCATGCTCGGATCCTGAGCGGCCACTTGGCTCGCCCGTTTCCCGGCGTGGCCGAGCTCAGTCACCCAACCGCTGGTTAAAGAAATGTTGACACTGTTCAATCATGGGGCACATCTCCGCGCAACGGCTGTACCAGGCGGGGAAAGCCTATCTCGATTTCGCCCTCGGTCAGCCCAAGTACTTGCGAGATGCGCTACGTCCCAGCCCACATCCTCAGTGCGGACGAGATTCCCTGCAGGTGTCGGAGCACGCCCAGGGCCTGATCTCCATGTACCTGCGCGGTTGCCTTGAGATGGGAGCCGAGCGCCGTCACTATCGCGCCTTGAGCCGGCGCGGGATCGCGGGCCTGGCCGCCTGGCTCCTGCTGGCCTGCGGCCCGGTTGCGGCCGCGGAGATCGCGCGGCCCGGCGAAGAGCTGGTGCTGAGCATCGATGAGGCGGTGGACTTAGCCCTGGAGCGCAACCGCGAGCTGGCCGAGGCGCGACTGATCCGGACCGAAGCCGATAAGCAGGCCTCTGAAGCTTGGGGGGAGATCTTCCCGCAGATCGATTTCTCCGCCAGGTACGCCCGCAACATTTCGCCCGCCGTCTCCTTCGTTCCGGCGAACGTCTTCGATCCCACTGCGCCGGAAGGGGAGTTCCTGTCGCTGCAATTCGGGGCCGACAACAGCTGGCAAAGCGCCCTCACCCTGCGGCAGCCCCTGTTCTACCCGGGCGCCGTCGTCGGTCTTGGCGCCGCCAAACGCTTCCAGCGGCTGCAGCGGGAGATGGTCCGTGGCCGCGCCCAGCAAGTGGTGACGCGGGTCCGTCTCCTCTGCTACGACCTGCTGCTGCGCGCTGAGGAGGTGCGCCTCACCGAACGCTCCCTCGAACGCCTGCGCCAGGCTCTCGAAGAGACGCGCGGCCGCGCCCGGGCGGGGCTGGCCTCCGAGTACGACGTGCTCCGGCTGGAGGTTGAACTGGCTAACCTGGAGCCGCTTCTGCTGCGCGCCCGCAACGCCGTGGCCTCGGTCCGGCGCCAACTCGCCGTCGAGCTGGCCGTGGACGATCCCGGCCGGCTGTGGCTATCGGAGAGCGGGGCGCTCACCGAGGCCACAGCGGCCCTCGGCCCGCCGCCGCCGACCACAGATCTCGTGGAGGCGGCGCCGGCCCAGCGCTCCGACGTGCGCCAGCTTGAGCATACCGCCGAGCTGCGCAGGGTCCAGGTGCGGCGCGAAAAGGCCGAGTACCTGCCCACCGTCTCCTTCTTCGCCACCTGGGACGTGCAGGCGCAGCCTAACGAGCCTCGCCCATCATCAGCATATCCGCGGCAGGTGCTCCCCACCTAAACGGTCAATGATACGGCACGTCCCGAGCGGACTGCGGGCGCTGACAATACCCGATTTGCTCTGACCAACCTCGCCGATGCGGCTGGCCTGCCCACCGTGCGGATGGGATTTGATGATCTGGAGGGCTGCATCTACCTGATCCGGCGGCACGAAGGCGATGAAGCGGCCCTCGTTCGCCACGTAATGGGGATCGAGTCCCAGGATTTCGCAGGTGCCCCGCACTTGATCGCTGACGGGGATCGAGGTTTCGTTGATCTCGATGGGCAGACGGGCGGCGGCGGCGATCTCCACCAGGGTGCTGGCCAGGCCTCCTCGGGTCAGGTCCCGCAGACAGTGAACGTCGATCCCGGCTTGTAGCAGGTTCAGCACCATATCTGCGACACAGGCGCTGTCGCTTTCGATGGCTGACTCGAACTCAAGCCCTTCGCGGACGGCCATGATGGCAATGCTGTCGCCCTCCTCGTAGGGATCGGCCCCTCGGCCCAGCACGTCCTGCAGCCAGCGATAGCGGATGCGAAGGCTCGTGTCCGTCGACAGCTCGCGCCTCGCTTCCGCCGAGAGAGCGAGCTGCACATAACTCTGATTGCCGTCCTCCGGCGGATCAGATGGATCGGCAATCTCCGACGAATAGCGGCGCAGACCCAGGTCGCCATCCAGCTCGGCGACGAAGCCGGCCAGCGACTGCTCCGCGGTCCCGCTCAACAGGTGCTCGACGAAGCCATATCCGGATGCTCGCGGATAAGCCCGATAGCCCAGCGTGTACCCGACATCTGGATGCCACGACGGCTGAAGTTGCACCCATTGCAGCCGCACATCCCCCTGGACGTAGTCGTAGTGGCCGTAGTTCGGGTGGTCGAGCCAGGTGCTCACCTCCGCGTCGAGCCAGAGGGCTCCGCTCTCTGTCACGAGGGGCACGTAGCCGGCTCCCACACTGTGCGTGTGACTGAACAGGTCGTCGTTCTCGTCGAACACGCTCGCCGAGCCGGTGTAGTAGAGCGTCCCGTAGGCCGGCAGGTCGACGTCGAGGTTGACGAACGTATTCGTCATCAGGTCCGACTGACGCGCAGCCGTGCCGTAGATGTTGTCGGAATACGAGGACATGATGAACACACTCGGATGAAGCTGGGCTTCCGAGGGTGCCGACCACAGCAGAGTTAGGAATGGAATGAGAGAGCGGCGCAGCATAGTTCGATCCCCGTTAGACGGAGGCGGCGTCGATGTGGTTTAACCGACGCCGCCTCGTCGAGGGGTTCCCCTACTTGCCGCGACCGCGATGGCCGCCACGCCGACCGCGGGGCCTGTCTTTGCGATGCTCCTCTCGCAGCTCCGCTCGCAACTCTTCGAGCCGCTCGAACTGCGTCTCGGTCAGCACCGTCTTCAGCTCGATGTCGGTCTCTTCTCGCAGCGTTTTCATCTGCTCGCGTACCTCACGCCGCGCCTCTCGATTGGCTTCGCGGACGCCCTCGATCAGCTCCTTGCGCTTCTCGTCTCTCGCGGTCTTGATCGCCTCGACCTGAGTCTTCTGCTCGTCGCTCAGGTCGAGCTGCTCGATCATGTTCGCGCGCGCCTCAGCGCGCCTTTCTCCGTAGGGGCCTGGGCCCGGGCCGGCGGCGGCCGGCAGCGACCACAGCGTCAGCGCGGCGAAGGCAAGGACAGCGATGATGGGGTGGGTAATTGCGTTCATGAGTCGTCCTCCATTCGTGTGAGTGATGGACCTGACGATCAGGTCTGCTGCCTCTTTCACACGATTAGACAACTCGGAGCTGCGATTCATTCCATCGGGCTTACGGCCGCTTGCCGCGCCGATGCGGCGGCGGGCCTCGCCGTTTGACGAACCGCTTGTGCCGCTCCATGTGCTCCCGCAGCCGCTGGCGCTGGTCGTCGGTGAGCAGGGGCAGCAGCGCCGCTTCGACCGAATCCAGGTGAGCCCTCCGCGCCCGGTCTCTTTCGATTCGTTGAGCGCGCATGCGCTCAACGACGGAGCGCAGCACAGTGCGGATGGCCTCGCGCCTGTCGTCGTCGATCGGTTCGAGGATCCGCTCGATACTGGCGGTGAAGTAAGCGGGGCGAGCCATGTTCAGGACCGGGCGAAAGCGATGACGCTGATAGACGCCGAAAGCGAGCGCCCCGAGCAGCATGCCCAGCAGCAGGGTGGCTATGAGGATGGCGACGCTCTTGGTGCCGGATGTCATGGTTACAGCTCCATGATCTCTGCCGTTTCGACCGTGACCGCGGGGATGGCGAATGCGATCTCGAGGATGGAAGCATCCTCGTTGCCCAACAGGTCGCGGTCTTGCCAGTTCAATGCGGCCAGGACCAGCGCGAGAGCCAGCGTCACCGGTACGAGCGGCCTGAACACCCGCAGCAGTCTGTCCGCGAGACTAACCGACTCGCGCCGCTCGCGTCGCAGGCGCGCCACTACGCGGGTGGAGAAGTGCGGCTCGAAGCGCTCGGCCTTCGAGGTCGATACGAGATTCTGGACGCGACGCAGCTCCTCCCACTCGGCGCGGAAGTCGCCGTCCTCGGCCAGCAACCGATCAAAACGAGCCTTCTGCGCCTCGTCGAGCTCATCGCTCAAGGCCAGCATCAACAGCTCTTCTCGTTCACTCTTGCTCATTGACAACCCTCCCCTGCAAGATCGTCTTCAAGCTCGACATGCCGCGCGACAGCCGCGACAGGACCGTCCCCTCGGGTATCCCTAGCGCCTCCGCCGTCTCCCTGGTCGAGTACTCCTTGATCATCCGCAGCACGACGACCGCGCGGCGCTCCGGCTTGAGTTGCTGCAGCGCCGTATGCACCTCGGCGCGAGTGTCCGCCTGCTCCTGAATCGCCCTGCCGTCCGTCGTCGTCGGCGGAGCCGGGTCCTCGTCCCGGTCCAGGCTCCAGAATTGCCAGCGAGCCTTCTGGCGGCTCTTCGACGCATTCAGGGACAGGTTGATGGCGATCCTGGTCAGATAGGTGCCGAGCGCCGACTCGCCGCGGAACCGGTCCAGCGCGGCGTGGAAGCGGATGAACGTCTCCTGACCGACATCCTCGGCATCCGGGCCCTGTCCCAGCATCCCTACGACCGTGGCGGCAATCTGAGATTCATACCTGTCCACCAGCATGCGAAATGCTCCATCGTCTCCATCGCGGGCTCTCTCTACGAGCTCCAGGTCGGACGGTTGGTCTCCAGTCATTAGACAGCGGCAGGCCCCGGTTCATTCCCAAATGGTGGGAATGCCTCAAGTATCAGCGGGCTCTCTCTACGAGCTCCAGGTCGGACGGTTGGTCTCCAGTCATTAGACAGCGGCAGGCCCCGGTTCATTCCCAAATGGTGGGAATGCCTCAAGTATCAGGCAGACAAGGAGTTATGGCAACGGGGGCCCCTGGGTGCGTGGAATGTGATGCGGACTTGGAAGCCGGGAGAGCCCTGTGCCAGGGCCTCCCGGCAGGTCGCCTTCACGCAGCGGCTACCGCCTGCGTCTCTTCTTGTGCGGCGTCGCCTTCACCACCTTGACGACGCGGCCGCGATGCTTCGACCAGGCCGAGGCGTGGTAGTGGAACGGCGTGTGATAGCGCACGTGGCGGACTGACGGATAGAAGGAGATGGAGGCGCGAAGGTTGGGAGTGATGTACCAACTCAGCACCGCCGGCACCGCATACCACCGCGGATAGCCGAACCAGTACGGGTACGGCGCGCCGTAGTAGGTCACCTCGACGTCGGTGTCGTCAGATCCCGGTCCCTCGAACTCGGAGTCGTCGTACGCGTACCTCCTCTGATAGACCTCGGCGACACTCAGCATCTCTTCGCTGACCTCAGACTGCGATTCTTCCTTGCTCAGCTGCCGCAGCTCCTCGGCGTGCTCGCTCGCCAGCTTCAGGTTGAGCTCGGCTGACAGCTCCCTGACACCCTCCGGATCCCGTTCGTACGCGTCTCCCAGGAGCACGGTCAGGGTCATGTCCTCCTCCAGGAGCATCATGATCTCCGGGTGGTGGATGAGCCGTCGGTAGCTCTCCTGGGTCTTACGGGGGTAGGACTCGATCAGGACCTCGAACTGCTCGCCTGTGGCCGCGTTGAGATTTCTGATGTCGACGAGGACGTCGTATTCCGTGCGGCCGTACTTAATGGCCGTGTCGTGGATCTCGTCAGGGTAGTCCTCCAGAATCTTCCTGATTTCACGCTTCGTCTTGATGTCTCCCTCGACGAGTGCCTCGATCAAACCAGGGAAGCGAGTGAGGTCCCAGATGGCCTCCTGGTCTTCCTGTTCGAGGTCGGACATGATGTCTTTGAACTCGGCGCTCGAGCCCTGTTGCAGCGCCGCCACCTTGACGATCAGCTCGGGGTGGGTCGAGGCCTCGAGGATGGCGATCCGGATCTCTTCGGGATACAGCGAGATCGCCTCGATACCGGCATGATCGTCGCCGAGGGTGCGCTCGAGCGACTCGGCGTCTTCGGCGTGGGCGACGGGGGAGAGTGTGAGTGCTACTGTCGTCAGCAATGCGGCAAGTCGGGTCATGATCTCCTCCTCATCGTCAATACGGGGGGAAGCGCTTCAGGATCTCCTCGACCGCCCTGTTGATGTTGTCCTGCTCCTCTGCCGGGTCGGCGTCGGAGTACACGGCGGAGATGCTCCACCCGCGCCAGACGAGCTGGCGCGTCTTCGGATCGACGAAGTCGAGGATGAGGGTGCCTTCCTTGTAGCGCCGAACCTCGATGGGACGCGGCCCCCAGTAGCCATATCCGTATCGGTAGACGTCTACGTCGGCCTTCTTCTTGAAGTTGATGTGGTAGGCCACCAGCAGGTCGGGGTCCGTCGACGTCCTCTCATACCCCTTGCCGGACATCCGTTCGACGACGGATTTCTTGATCCGCTTCTCCAGGAAGGGTCCCGACAGCATCGACTTGGCGCTTTCGTCCGTCTCCGGCTTCGGCATCCAGTCGAACGTTCGGAATGCGGAGAAGTCGACATCTGGATCGTAGTCGTGGCGCACCGTCATCGGCGTGCAGCCGATGAGCAGGGCCGCGAACGAGCTGGCGCAGAGTGTAGCTTTCATTGATCTGTCTCCCTTGGCGTCGACGTGGGCGCTGTGACCACTGTGCCGATCGACCCGCGTGCGACTGCCGGCTCGCACCCTGCAGACGCATCAGCGCCGATTCCGTTCACCGCAATCTGCAGCCACGTCGTCAACTGCTCGTCGCCTGAACGTGACGAACTGCGTCAGCCAAAGAGCGACTGCAGATAGCTGAAAGCGTAGACGTACCAGATCGCCCAGCTGGTCAAGACGACGCTGGCGTCCCTGATGAAGCGTGCCATGATCTCTCTCCTTGTTGGAGGTGTTGGGTGTGTGTCACTGAATTCGCGGAGTTTGACAGCGACACCCGCGCAGTCATTCCACCACCGGCGATTTTTCTCTTTTTCCGAGCCGTTAAACACCCCGTTCAACCGTCTCGTCTAATCGGGGGTGCCGACCGGAGGTGAGGGGGGTGCTGCCAGCCGGGTCGGAGGCGTAGAGGATGGCTCGATGGCGCCGGTGGGCGCGCAGCGGCAGCGGCTTGTTGCCCTTGAGCACCAGCACGGTCTCTGGATCGCGCCGGGAGGCCAGGACGGCCGTCATTTGCCCCCGGCAGAGCTTGAGGCGCTCCTTGAAGCGGTCGAGGTCGATCCGACCGTTGGGCGCGGCCCGGCCCGCCAGGCGGAAGAGCAGCTCGCTGTCCACCTGGGCGAAGCGCGGCAGCTTGAAGCGCCGGAAGAGGGTGCTGGCGTTGTAGATGGTGCCGTTGTGGGTGCCGAGGATGTCCCCGGCCCGGATGGGGTGGTTGTTCTCGTTGATCTTCTCATAGCCGTTGGAGCCCCGCTCGGCATCGCCCTTGTGGCGATGTCGTCGGCACCCACAACGGGCTCCGTGCTCACGGCCGCTGCCGCTGTCTGGTGGTCAAAGCCGAACCCCATATCGGTCCAGACTCTATCCTATAATGGATACATACCGGAGCGGGGTTAGAAAACGTCGGCTTCGGGCGCCCGAGTGCAACGGGAGAGCGTTAAACAAGCTTGAGGGGTGAACGGAGAATGAGAGAATCAGGAGGAGGTATGATCGGATATCCGCTCGCGACCCCCACGGTTGCACTCGGATACCAAGCGTGCCATTTCAAAACAGAGAATCGGGGAGGATGTGACGGATGGCGCAAGTACTTGAAAAAGCGCCAGATACGACAAGCCCCCGAGAGGGCAATCCTCGGGGGCTCGCGTCAACGTGCAAGCCGCCAAAGTTGGCGGCTGGAAATTCGGTGGGCCCAGTAGGACTCGAACCTACGACCAACGGATTATGAGTCCGTCGCTCTAACCAACTGAGCTATGGGCCCTTTGTAAAAGGATAAAAAATGTACGGCTTTTTCAGGTGCGGTCAAGAGTTGAGGCTGTGGAACTCCTTGACAAGGCCTTCCAGGGTCTGGTTTATCCGTGCAACCGCGTTTTTGTCTCCGGAATCGTCGGCTTTCCGCAGGTCTATCTTGGTCGAGTCGATCCGGCGCTTCAGAGCGTCTTTCTGGAAGCGCCGCAGGTAATCCTGCCACTGCTGTTCCACCTGGGTTTCGTCGAAGCCCTCCATGGCGCAGGTCGAGATGAGCCGGACCAGGGTTTCATCCTCGATGCCGCTCAACAGATGGGACAGGTCCAGAGGGGTGGCATCGCCGTGTCGCTCGAAGAGTATTCGGGCGCTGGCCTGGGTTTGCGGATTGCTAAAGACTTCGGGCTTGAGTTGCCGTGCTGTCGGGGCGATGAATCGGGGGAACTTCAGCAGCAGCCCCAGGAACTGCCTTTCCCGCAGAGGGAGCTCTTCCTGCACCGGTGCGGATTCCTGTTCTCTGGACCGGTGCGCAAAGTTCCGGCGGTTCAGATTCTGCTGAAGTTCCTGGCGGATGGCCTTTTCGTCGATGCCCAGGCGCTGTGCGACCTCCCGCAGCATCAGGTCCCGGCGCACGGTGTCCCGGCAATGGGCCAGCAGAGGCCGCACGGCTTCGGCGGCCCTGGCTTTGCCATCGAGGGTGGAAAGATTCCATTGACGCCCGAGCTGCTCCAGGTAAAAATCGAGGGCCGATCCAGCCGTTTTTACGGCGTCCAGCAGAGCGTCGGGGCCCTTTTCCTGGACGAAGGTGTCCGGGTCGTGGCCTTCGGGCAGGGAGACCGCCCTGGCCTCCAGCCCCGTGCTCAGCACCACTTCGACCCCGCGCCGGGCCGCGTCGACATCCAGATCAACAAGATCCACCGGGTGATGGGTGCTCAGCACTACTTCGACCCCGCGCCGGGCCGCGGCCGAGCCGGCCGCGTCCCCGTCGAAGACCAGCACCACCTGCCGGGCATAGCGCCCCAGGGCACGGCATTGTTCCTCGGTCAGGGCGGTGCCGGCCGAGGCCACCACGTTGTGAATGCCCTGCTGCACCAGGCTGAGCAGATCCATATAGCCTTCCACGACCAGGGCCGCGCCCTCCCGGCGGATGGCATCGCGGGTCTGGTGCAGGCCGTAGAGCACGGCGCTCTTGCGGTAGACAGGGGTCTCGGGTGAATTCAGGTACTTGGGCTCCTGGTCGCTTTTCAAGGCCCGGGCGCCAAAGGCGATGGTGCGACCCGAGAGGTTGGCGATCGGAAAGGTCAGCCGATCCCTGAAGCGGTCGTAGTGGCCTCTTTGCCCCGGCGATGCCAGGCCGGCTTTCTCCAGGACATCGGGTTGCAGCTGGCGGTTTCTGGCGACCTGGATAAAGTCATCCCAGGCAGGCGGGGCATACCCCAGCCCGAAGCGCTCTACGGTCTCGTCTGTCAGGTGGCGAGAGCGGAGGTATTCCAGGGCTTCCCGACCCTGTTCGTCCTCTGTCAGAAGATGATGGAAGTACTTCCGTGCCAGTTCGTTAGCCCGGTAGAGCGGATCCAGGAAGGCGTTCTGGTCGCGGTCGGCGGGGTGCTGGGGAAGGTCAATGCCGCAGCGCTGGGCCAGGAATGATACGGCTTCTACAAAACTGACGCGGTCTATTTCCTGGATGAATTTAAAGATGGGACCGCCGGCGCCGCAGCCAAAGCACTTGTAGATTTGCAGATCGGGGTTGACACTGAAGGATGGGGTATTTTCTCGGTGGAACGGGCACAGGCCCAAGTAGTTGCGCCCGTTTTGCTTGAGCTGGACGTACTCGGAGACCACTTCGACGATGTCGGTGGAATCCCTGATGCGGTCGATGATTTCATCGGGGATGCGGGGCATGGATTTAAAGTAGCTTGTCGCTGGGTCCGGGTCAAGCAGCGGTGAATAACTGTTCGACTATGTTGGTAGAACTGTTTGATTCCCGTGAATGGCTCCACTCGTTGTAAAAACGATTTTTACGATCAGAGCCCCAAAGAGCATGAATCAATTCTAAAATTCGGAATTTTAGGGCGTGAAAAGGAAAAGCCCCTGAAGCCCCTTCGGTCCCGGCGTCGACTGCCGGCGATCTCCTCAACCCCACCCCCGGGACGAAGTCGCTCCTGACTCTGTTGCAAAACGCTACTCGCGTTGTAATTGCGCCAGATCCCTTGTCTTCCCCTCTCCGGTTTTCCCTGTAGCCCCTTCATAGACATACAGTTGTAGCCCCTCCACCGCCGCGCGCGAGGTTGCGGCCGGCCCGGTGGTTCCTCGGCGCCCTGCTGGCCCTCGCGGTGCCGGCATTCGCCCAGTCCGGCGAAGACCCGCCCTCGGTGTCCTCGGTCGCTGTGACGTCGGATCCGGGCGACGACGAGACCTACGGGCCGGGTGACCCCATCGAGGTCACGGTCACCTTCAGTTCGGACGTAACCGTGACCGGGACGCCGCAGGTGGCGCTCGACATCGGCGGGGACACCCGGCAGGCAGCGTTCCGGAGCGGTTCGGGGTCCGCGGCGCTGGTCTTCTCATATACGGTGGCCGCCGGCGACGAGGACGCCGACGGCGTCGAAGTGAAAGAGAACGGACTGGATCCGAACGGCGGCTCCATCAGGGCCGGGTCGGTGGACGCCGCGCGCACCTTTGAGGGCGTCCTGGCGCCCCATGTCCGGGACAGCGACCGCATCGCGCCGGCGAAGCCGGTGGCGCGATCAGGATCAAGTCCGTATATTTAGGGCGCGTTCACCGTCGCGGTTGTACACCACGCTGACACGCACTGTTCAAGGTTGGGATCATGGCCGAAACGACCAAACCTCAAGCTGCTCCGGACCCGGATAACACCCATTGGGGCGTCGCCTATCTGCGCGAAGACCTGCAGGACCTGCGCCAGCAGATGCGCGAAGACAGCAAAGACCTGCGCCAGCAGATCGCCGAGACCAATAGGCGCATTGACGAGACCAATAGGCGCATTGACCGGACAAATGAACTCATTGGATCCCGTTTCGCCTGGCTCATTACGACCATGGTGGCCCTGGCGGGCATTCTCGCCGCCCTGATCAAGCTCTGAGACCCGCCCGAACCGGGCGCCGGCCTGCGTCCCTCTCCGGCACTGTCATCCCCTATCGTCTGGCCACTGACGGCCAGGAGGTGCGCTGGGACGCCCGCGATCGGCGTGGTCGTGGCCACGGACGTGTTGTAGCTATTGTGATCCGGCCTAAAGTGGAGGAGGTGGCTCACATTGCCGTCGCCTCGGACGCGATCTCGCCTTGAACAGGGGTTGCCTGACTGAGGCGTTCCATTTAATTTTGCCTGTTCTGAGAAACCCATTTTCACATCCTTGTCACAGGAGGCTACAGTGCAACACAACTATCGTTTTTTCTCCCTCGCGCTCGGCATGGCCGCCATGCTCGTTGCGTATGGACCTGCCGCGTCGCAGGAAACGCCGCATTCCGGAAGCACGGATACGACATCCATCTTCAGCGAAGTGATCATCCTCGAAGAACTGGTGGTCATTGGTTCCCGGGCAAAACCGCGTTCCGTCGTCGAATCGGCCGTGCCCGTCGACGTGGTCAGCAGCGCCGAGATCGTCAAACAAGGCGAATCCGATTTGCAAAATCTGGTGAGAACGGTTGTGCCTTCCTTCAACGTCAACACCCAACCCATCAGTGACGCCTCCACTCTTGTCCGTCCTGCCAATTTGCGCGGCCTCGCCCCCGACCACACCCTGGTGCTCGTCAACGGCAAACGCCGCCATCGCAGCTCGCTCGTCGTTTGGCATGGCAATGGCGTATCAGATGGCGCCCAAGGGGCCGACCTATCGGTCATTCCGGCGATCGCCCTGAAACAAGTGGAAGTCCTGCGCGATGGTGCCTCGGCGCAATACGGTTCCGACGCCATTGCCGGCGTGATGAGTTTCCAACTCAAAGACCACCACCGGGGCGGCTCGATTGAAATCAAACCCGGTATCTACCAGGCAGGCGATGGTTTTACCCACAGCTTCGCCGGCAACATCGGTCTGGGCAGAGAAAGCGCGTGGGCCAACCTCAGCCTGGAATACGGCAACGCCGACGATACCGATCGCTCGGCGCAGCGCGACGACGCCAGGGCACTCATTGACTCCGGCAATACCGCCGTGGCCGATCCCGCCCAGGTCTGGGGTTCGCCCATCATCAGGAACGACCTCAAATTCTTTGCCAACTACGGCGGAAACCTGTCGGAATACACCAGGTTCTACGGCTATGCCAACTATGCGAGCAAAGAAGTGGAAGGCGGATTCTTCTTCAGGAATCCCAATACGCGCGGGGGCGTCTTCAGTGCCGATGGCGGTGAGACCTTGCTCGTGGGCAAATTGGACCCCGATGCGCCCGATCCTCCCGTAGTCGCGATAACCGACAACGTGGCAGACCCGGACGCGCTACAACAGGTCTTGAATAATAGAGACGACTATTTCACCTTCCGCGAACTCTTTCCCGGCGGTTTCACCCCCCGGTTCGGCGGCACCGCCGCCGATCAGGCCCTTCTCGTGGGGGTCAAAGGCACCCGTTTCGACCCGCTCTGGACCTGGGACCTCAGCGCCTATTACGGAAGCCACGAAGCCGACTTCGTGATCAAGAACACGGTAAATGCCTCCTTGGGACGCAATACCCCCACGGAATTTGATCCGGGAGGCTATATCCAGAAAGACCTCAATCTGAACCTCGACCTTACATTTCCGGCAAGCGAACAGGTCTTCCTGGCCGCGGGTCTCGAATACCGAAATGAAAAATACGAAGTTGTGCAGGGACAACCCGAGTCCTATAAAATGGGTCGTCCTTTGGCCTCTCAGGGATTCAGTGCTGCGTCCAATGGGTTTCCCGGCTTCAGCGAAATCGCCGCCGGCGACTGGAGCCGGTCCAATTATGCCGCTTATGGGGATGCCGAATTAACCCCGACGGACAATTGGCTGCTCGGTCTGGCGCTGCGTTATGAGAACTTCAGCGACTTCGGTTCGACCCTCAACTACAAAGCGGCTACCAACTACGGCATCACCGAAGAGCTGAAATTGCGCGGCAGTTTCAGCACCTGTTTCAGAGCGCCCACACCCGGTCAACAAAATTCATTCAACGTATCGACCCGGTTCGATCCGGCGTTGAATGACCTGGTCAACATAGGCACCATTCCATCGACCCACGCCGCGGCGAAACTGGTGGGTGGCAAGCCTCTCGACCCTGAAAAGTCGAACAACCTCACGGCCGGCTTCATCGTGGACAGGGCAAACTTCAGTTTGACCGTCGATTATTTTCAAATCGACCTGAAGGACCGCCTGGGTATTTCAAAGAACGAATCTCTGACCGATTCCCAGCGCGACCAATTGATCGCTTCGGGCATAACCAGCGCGAGAAACATCCAGACCTTTCGTTTCTTCATCAACGACTTCGAAACCAGAACCCGCGGCGTCGACGTCGTCTTCGTCGCGCCTGTGGGCAATGGCGATGTCAGCCTTGTCTACAACTTCACGGACACAAAAGTTACCACACGCACCGAAACATTGAGCGAGACCCGCGTCCGCCAACTGGAGGAGGCACTGCCCCGAAGCCGCGCCAACGCGACCCTGACGCAATCTTTCAACGACAGGTGGGATTCCTTGATTCGCATGAGCTATTACGATTCCTGGTGGGACCGGGACAACGATCAGACATATCCCGCCGTATGGCCGTTGTTCGATATCGAAACCAGCATCGAACTGAATGCAGAAGTGCGGATCACCCTTGGCTCCCGCAATGTGCTCAATACCTTTCCAGAAGAAAATAAGAACAAAGGTTCTGTGGGTGAAAAGTACAGCGAGTACACCCCATTTGGTTTCAACGGGGCGTTCTGGTACTCCAAAGTCAGTTACGAGTTTTGACTCCCTCGTAGAAACCCCACTCCGGGAGATTTCTGTGACACCGCTGCGGGCGCGGACGTCGATCAATTGATATCGCCGCTGTTTGCTGTGTGCTGACCGCTGAATGCTGACGGCCCGACAAAGCCGGTGGCGCGATCACGATCGAGTCTGTATATTTCCGTGAGGCGACGTTCACCGTCGCGGTTGTACACCACGCTGACACGCACTGTTCAAGGTTGGGATCATGGCCGAAACGACCGATCCTCAAGCTGCTCCGGCTCCCGATAACACCCATTGGGGCGTCGCCTATCTGCGCGAGGACCTGCAGGAACTGCGCCTCCAGATGCGCGAAGACGGCAAAGACCTGCGCCAGCAGGTCGCCGAGATCAATAACCGCATTGACGGGGTCAATCAATCCCTCGGGCAGCAGGTCGCCGAGATCAATAACCGCATTGACGGGGTCAATCAATCCCTCGCGTTGCGCATTGACGAGACCAATAAGCGCAT
The DNA here is from genome assembly GCA_965219385.1 of Candidatus Latescibacterota bacterium. Lineage (GTDB taxonomy): Bacteria > Latescibacterota > UBA2968 > UBA8231 > UBA8231 > CBDCNM01. The sequence goes on from CBDCNM010000002.1 coordinate 3,263,211, forward strand.
TGACCGGACAAATGAACTCATTGGATCCCGTTTCGCCTGGCTCATCACCACCATGGTGGCGCTGACGGGCATTCTTGCGGCCCTGATCAAGCTCTGAGCCCCGTCCATACCGGGGCTCCGTCCGACCGCCGGCGCCTGGCGAACGGACGCCACCTGTTCCCTCCGGAAAAATCCTGACGGTGCACCTGATGGCCGCCGGCAAAACGCTGAGCCGGCAGGTCCTGTTCCACGCCCTCCAAGTCGCCCGGAGAAAATCTCGCGCGGGCGCGCCATCCGGCTTCGGGGCGGTGTCGAGCGGTCATCCAGCGCCGGATCCATCAGCACCCCTCCGGCCAGGGCGTAGCACAGCAGACGGTCCGGCCCTTTCGCGAATCCCCGTTCTTGCCGTCGAGGATCAGAAGCATCAGCTCTTCCGGGAATTTTAAGAAGGCTTCTTAGGAAATGGGGGGGTGAAGCCGGAAAGGCCAACTCCGGTGCTTTTTCTATGCCTACCTGTTGTTTTCAAGTATATTTAGGGTCGAAAACAGTATCCAATAAAGCTAGGGCTTGACAGACCATACAACCGCCCCATGAGCAGCCAGCAAAGGACGCGAACAGGATGACCAACGCGAAGATTCTGATTGTCGAAGAGGATGACGCCGGCGCCGCACACCTCGAAGCATGCCTGAAAAACCTCGGATACACGGTGTGCGGCGCGGTTTCGTGCGGGCGCGAGGCCCTGGAAAAAGCCGCGCACGCGCGTCCCGACCTGGCCCTGGTCGGTCTTGGGCTCGAAGGGGACGTGCCCGGTCTGGAAACGGGGGAGCGGATCGGCAGCCGGATCGGCGTTCCGGTGGTCTACCTGACCGGCGAAGCCGGGGAAGACCTGCTGCAACGGGCGCAGGAGACCGCCCCCTTCGGCTACGTGCCGAGGCCGTTCGACCAGCGCCAGCTGCACCTGACCCTCCTGAGCGCCCTCTCCCTGCACGAGAGGGAAAGCAGGCACCGGGAGACGGAGACCCGTCTGAAGCGGATCGTCAGGAAATACAAAGGCCTCACCCGGTTCCTGAAGGCCATGTTCGACAGCATGAGCGAGGGCGTGATCGCCTTCGACGAGAACATGATGCCCTTTTTCTACAATTCGAGCGTGGTGCGGATGGGCGGCGACCCGAGGGAAAAGGACATCCATAAATGGGCCGAAAAATACGGCATCTTCAAACCCGGTGGAAAAACGCTTTTCACCGTGGAGGATCTGCCGCTGATCCCTGCCCTGAAAGGCAAGGCCCCCGACGAGATCGAGCTGTTCATACGCAACGAGCAGAAGCCGGAAGGCTTTCATCTCAGCCTCCGCTGCAGTCCCCTGCCGGAGGGGGCGGATGTTGCGAAGGGGGCCCTGATGGTGGGCCGCGACGTCACCCGGGTCAAGCGGGCCGAGGCTGAGCTGGAAAAGACCATGGGGGACCTGCGCTACCAGAGCGAGCTCATGGAGACCACCTTCAAGAGCATCAGCGACGGCATCGTCGTCGCCGACGCCGCGGGGAAGTTCCTCTACGTCAATCCCGCCGCCGAGCAGATCGTCGGCATGGGCATAAAGGACGGGCCGCCGGAGGAGTGGGCCGGAAAATATGGTGTTTGCCATCCCGACCGGAAAACACCGATGAAGACGGAGGATCTGCCGCTGGTCCGCGCCATCCACCGCGGCGAATCGGTGGACGAGGAGGACATGTTCATCCGCAATCCGAAGAAGCCGAACGGCGTCTACATCCGGGTGAGCGCGCGGCCGCTGCTCGACCCCATCGGCGGGATCCGGGGCGGGGTGACCATCTTCCGCGACGTCACCCGGCGCAGACTCGCCGAGGAGGCCCTGGCGCGGGCCTTCGCCCAGGGCCGGTCGGAGATCGTCGATACCGTTCTCCACAACATCGGCAACGCCATCAACAGCGTCACCACGGGCATCGAGACCGTGCGCCGAAGCCTGGTGAAAGACCCGGTCGGCCGCCGTCTCTCCGCCCTGGCCGCAGCGGTGCAGGAGCACCGGGAGGACTGGCTCGACTACATCGCCAACGACCCGCAGGGCCGCAAGGTGATGCCCTTCATCGTCGAGCTCGCCGAAAGCTCTTCGAGGCGCAACGAGGAGCTGATGAAGACGGTGGGCCGCGTCCGCGACCGGGCCAACCACATCGCCGACATCGTCCGCACCCAGAAGGGGCGGGCCGGTCCCGGCAGCATGGCTCGCAAGGACATCGACCTCCACGAGGCGCTCTCGGGCGCCGTCAGGGTGTTGCGGGACTCGCTCAACCAGAGGGGCATCCAGGTCGCCATCGAGTGCGACGGCGCGCCCCAGCGGATCCGCATCGAGGAGAGCCAGTTTCACCAGATGCTGGTCAACCTGGTCAAGAATTCCCTCGAAGCCATCGACGATCTCGCCGCGGCGCAGGGACTCGACGACACCCAGGGACTCGACGACACCCCCCTCATCCGGATCAGGGCCCGCGCCGGGGAGGAATCCCTCGACCTCGAGGTGGCCGACAATGGCATCGGCATCGGCAACAAGGACACCAGGGAGCTTTTCTCCCCCGGCTACACGACGAAAAGGTCGGGGAGCGGGCTCGGCCTCCATTCGGCGGCCAATTTCGTCATTGGCCTCGGAGGGCGCATTCAGCCCTTGAGCGCGGGCACCGGAAAGGGAACGACCATGCGCGTGACGCTGCCGCTTTCCTCGATCGCCCCCCACCCGACAGCGGGAACCGATTAGCTGGAAACCGGTCCGCTGCGCCCGTTGCCGGCCCTTCGCGACCGCCCCCCCGCCGGACCATCCACCCCCGTCCCGCCACCCCCGCTCATGCGACTCCGCCGCTGCGGCGAACCCTCGTCAGCGGGTCCTTCTCCCCGGCGCGGATCGGGGATGTGATTCCCCCCCGGCCGCTGCGCCCGAACCCACTTCCACTGTGTAGCAAAACGCGCCTTGCGTTTCAAATTGCTACACAGCCTCAGTCCCGTCCTCATGTTTTTTCCATAACTCCTTCGTAGACATCCAGTTATAGCTTTCGTCAAAACGCAAAAGCGGCGCCCGGCGGCTTGCGACAGAGTCATTTTGAAACACTTCGAGAGAAAACCAGTCGTTGCCGAATGGTATTCTAACTCCTTTATCTACAATAAGTTGAGCTTATGACGCGAAAGTGGCACGAATTTTGCATACATAACTAAGAAAGAGCGGCCCGAGTTCCGCGCTGGCGAGGCGGCCGCCCGCCGTGCGCGTGGCCATTGATTCTCGCGGGGACCGCCGCTGCCGCATCGGCCACCGCGAAACGCCCGGAAAGGACGCCAACGAGTTGACCAACGCCAGGATACTGATCGTCGACAACGAATCCGGTGCCGCGCACCTCGAAGAATGCCTGAAATCCCTGGGATACACGGTGTGCGCCGCGGTTTCCAGCGGCCGCCGGGCCCTGGAAAGGGTCGCCTCCGCGCGACCCGACCTGGCCCTGGTTGATCTCGGGCTCGAAGGGGAGCCCACGGGCCCGGAAACAGGGGAGCGGATCGGCCGCCGGTTCGAGGTTCCCGTGGTCTACCTGACCGGCGAAGCCGGTGGAGAGCTGCTGCGACGGGCGCGGGCGACCGGCCCGTTCGGCTACCTGCTGAGGCCGTTCGAAAAGGGCCAGTTGCACCTGAGCATCCAGGCCGCCCTCTGCGGATACGAGAGAGAACGCAACGGGCACGGCGGCGGGGTGACCATCTTCCGCGACGTCACCCGGCGCAGACTCGCCGAGGAGGCCCTGGCGCGGGCCTTCGCCCAGGGCCGGTCGGAGATCGTCGATACCATTCTCCACAACATCGGCAACGCCATCAACAGCGTCGCCACGGGCATCGAGACCGTGCGCCGAAGCCTGGTGAACGACCCGGGCGGCCGCCGTCTGCTGGCGCTGGCCGCGGCGGTGCAGGAGCACCGGGAGGACTGGCTCGACTACATCGCCAACGACCCGCAGGGCCGCAAGGTGATGCCCTTCATCGTCGAGCTCGCCGAAAGCTCTTCCCGGCGCAACGAGGAGCTGATGAAGACGGTGGGCCGCGTCCGCGACCGGGCCAACCATATCGCCGACATCGTCCGCACCCAGAAAGCCCTCGCCGGCCCCGGCCTGGCTCGCAAGGACGTCGACTTGCACGAGGCGCTCTCGGGCGCCGTCAGGGTGTTGCGGGATTCGCTCAACCAGAGGGGCATCCAGGTCGCCATCGAGTGCGACGGCGCGCCCCAGCGGATCCGCATCGAGGAGAGCCAGTTTCACCAGATGCTGGTCAACCTGGTCAAGAATTCCCTCGAAGCCATCAACGATCTCGCCGCGGCGCAGGGACTCGACGAAACCCCCCTTATCCGGATCAGGGCCCGCGCCGGGGAGGAATCCCTCGACCTCGAGGTGGCCGACAACGGCATCGGCATCGGCAACAAGGACACCAGGGAGCTTTTCTCCCCCGGCTACACGACGAAAGAGTCGGGGAGCGGGCTCGGCCTCCATTCGGCCGCCAATTTCGTCATTGGCCTCGGAGGGCGCATTCAGCCCTTGAGCGAAGGCACCGGAAAGGGAACGACCATGCGCGTGACGCTGCCGCTTTCCTCGGTCGCCCCCCAGGCAACGGCGGGAGAACGGCAGCAATAACCAACAGAGAGGGTGGTTCAGGAATGAAACCCACGAATCATGAGAACAACCGGGTGCTGATCGTTGACGACCAGCACGAGATCCACGACGACTTTGCGGAGGTGTTGAAGCCCGTTCTCGCCAGGCCGCATGATCTGGCCGCCGCGTTCGTGGGCGAGGAAGAGGAGGAGGGCTTTCTCCCGGAGTTCGAGCTGCTGCACGCGAGCAACGGGGAGGAAGCCTACGAAATCATCCAGGCGGGAAGGGAATCGAACCGCCCCGTGGCCGTGGCCTACATCGATATCAGGATGCCTCCGGGCATTGACGGCATCGAGACGATCCGCCGGGTGAGAAAGATCGATCGCGACCTCGAGATCGTCATCATGACCGCGTACACCGACCGGTCACTGCCCGAGATCGTCCACGACATGGAGTTGCTGCACAAGCTGCTCTACATCAGGAAGCCTTTCGCCCACGAGGAGATACAGCAGATCACCCTTTCGCTGGTGGGGAAGTGGAACGTCGAGCGGGACCTGGCGGAAAAACGGCGGCAGCTCGCCACCGATCATCGAAGGCTGGAAGCGGTGCTCAATGCCACCGGAGACGCCATGGCGATGCACGATGTCTCCGGACGCCTGGTCTTCGCCAACCAGGGGTACGAGAAGCTGATGGGTCTGAAGGAAAGCGAGCTCAAGGAGGCGCCGCCGGGCGATCTCAAGGCGCGCCTGGAAGAGCGTTTCCGCAAACCCGACCTCGGCGACCTGGAGGGAAGGTTGCTCCTCGACGGCGGCAACGTGGTGGAGACCACCGGCGCCGGCAAGGCGCCGGAGCAGCGGCTGTTCTACCGCTCCACCGCGCCGGTGCGCGACGGCCGCGGCGAGACCATCGGCGGCCTCGTCGTCTACCGGGACGTTTCCAGGGAGATCGAGGCCGAGCAGATGAAGGCCGAGGTGCTGCGTCTGCGCACCGAGCTGGAGACGACCTACTCCCTGGCCGGCATGGTGGGCACCAGCCCCGGAATGCAGCGGGTGTACGCGCTGACGAAGCAGGCCGCCGAAAGCGATATCACGGTGCTCATTCGCGGCGAAAGCGGCACCGGCAAGGAGCTGGTGGCCAGGTCGTTTCACTTCAACAGCATGCGCAAGAAGGGGCCGTTCGTAGCCCTCGATTGCGCCGCCATCCCCCCAACGCTCATCGAAAGCGAGCTCTTCGGGCACGAACAGGGCGCCTTCACCGGGGCGACGCAGCAGAGAATCGGCGCTTTCGAGCGCGCCGACCGGGGCACCATTCTCATCGACGAGATCGGCGACCTGCCGTACTTCCTGCAGGGGAAGCTGCTGCGCGTCCTGCAGGAACGGGAGGTCCAGCGGCTCGGAGGAACTACTCCCATATCCGTGGACATCCGGGTGATAACGGCGACCAACAAGGACCTCGAGCTCGCCGTGAAGGAGGGCCTGTTCCGCGAAGACCTGTTCTATCGCGTCGCCGCCTTCCCCATCGTCATTCCGCCGCTGAGAGAGCGGCGCGAGGACACCCCCCTGCTCGCCAAGCACTTCCTGGACAAGTACGCCGAACGCGCCGGCAAGTCGATAGACGGCATCTCCACCGACGCCCTGCGCCTGCTGCTGCAGTACGACTGGCCGGGCAACGTGCGCGAGCTGGAGAACGCCATCGAGCGCGCCGTGCTGCTGGAGACGGCCTCGGTGCTGCAGGCGGGCAGCCTGCCGGCCCAGTTGTCGCCGGTCCTCGCTTTGGCAAGCGATCCTCCGTCGGCGGTCCTGCCGCTGGCGGTGGTCGAGCAACAGGCCCTGCTGCGCGCCCTCGAAGCCACGGAGAACAACGTGAAGGAGGCCGCGGGCGCGTTGGGCATCAGCCGGTCGACCCTGCACCGGAAGTTGAAGAAATACAACCTCGCCCGGGCTTGAGCCGGGCGCCGGCGGCCGTCAATCGGTCTTCACAGAAAGGAGAGGTTGCCATGAGCTTGAAGCGGCATTCACACGTCAATCGGTCTTCACAGAAAGGAGAGGTTGCCATGAGCTTGAAGCGGCATTCACACGTCAATCGGTCTTCACAGAAAGGAGAGGTTGCCATGAGCTTGAAGCGGCATTCACACGTCAATCGGTCTTCACAGAAAGGAGAGGTTGCCATGAGCTTGAAGCGGCATTCACACGTCAATCGGTCTTCACAGAAAGGAGAGGTTGCCATGAGCTTGAAGCGGCATTCACACGTCAATCGGTCTTCACAGAAAGGAGAGGTTGCCATGAGCTTGAAGCGGCATTCACACGCTGGGTTTCGGCGTACACCTTTAAAGAACAGGAGGGCCAGGATGTTGAAGAGAACCGGAATACTCTGTTGGAAGAAGCTGCGCTTGCCCGCGGCCGCGCCGCGGTCCGGGATGTCGAGGGGGGCCGTGCTGGCGGGCGCCGCCTTCGTCCTCTCCTCGATAGCCGGCGCCGCCTTCGCTCAATCGGCCGGAGACGACCCCGTGAACGTCTGCGACCGCACCTCCCAGGTGCGCGAGGCGATTCTCGCCAGGCTGTCCGGGGTCGATGACTGCGCCGAGGTCACCGCCGCGAACCTCCGCAGCATTGATGGCGAGATGAATCTCCACGACAAGGGCATCACTGCCCTCAAGTCCGGGGACTTCTCCGGAATGAACCGGCTGGAATTCCTGAAGCTGTCCGGGAATGAGCTGAGCACCCTCCCGGCCGGCGTGTTCGACGGCCTTTCCGCGGTGCGCGAGCTGTCCCTGCAGACCAACGACCTGACCTCGCTGCCCGACGGCGCCTTCCGGGGCCTCACCGGGCCGCTGTGGATCAAGCTGGACAATAACGAATTCAGCGCCTTTCCAGCGGAAGCGCTGGACGACCTCGGCCCCAACCTCACGGGCCTCTACCTGGGCTACAACGACATCGCCTCGCTGCCCGCCGGCGCCTTCGAGGATTTCGAGCAGCTCAGGACGATCAACCTGGAGAACAACGACCTGACCTCGCTGCCCGGCGGCATCTTCGACGACCTCGGCACCCTGAAATACCTGTACCTCGGCAGCAACGACATCGCCTCGCTGTCCGCCGGCGTCTTCGACGACCTCGGCGGTCTCCTGAAGCTGTATCTCACCAACAACGAGCTGACCGCCCTGCCCGGTGGCGTCTTCGACCATCTCGACGATCTGGAAGACCTGGACCTGGGCGACAACGAGCTGACCTCGCTGCCGGACGGCGTATTCGACGACCTGGAAGACCTGAAGAGGTTGTACCTGAAAGGCAACGACCTAACCGCCCTGCCGGACGGTGTGTTCGAGGGCCTCTCGAAGCTGACCCGGCTGTTCCTGGATGGCTTCACCTTGATCCCCGGGCTGCTGCTGGCGGACGAGGGCGTCGCGGTGAGGGTCGCGGAGGGCGCGCCCTTTGCGATGGACGTGACCCTGTCGGCGGAGGGCGCCGGTCTGGCAAGCACGGCGGCAACCATCCCGGCCGGCGCCACAACCAGCGGGGCGATTGCCGTTACGCTGAGCGGCGGGGGGTCGGCGCGGGGCACGATCACGGTGGAGTCAGCCGCGTTCCCAAGCGACCTGGACCCGGACCACTACGAGGGCCTTGCGATCCACGCCGGCGCCGGCCTGATCCTGACGCGGGGATCCGGGGGACTGCAAGGGGAAACGGTGCCGGCGCCGGAACTCCCGCCGGATCCCGACGAGGACACGACTCTGTCCGTTATCACCTCGATCGCCTTCACCAGCGATCCGGGGCAGGACGACACCTACGCCGCCGGCAACTTGATCGAGGTGACGGTGACCTTCAGCGAGGAGGTGCGCGTGACCGGAAGGCCGCAACTGGAGCTGGACTTCGACGGCGTGGCCAAAGTGGCGACGTACCGCGGTGGAACGGCCACAACGGCGGTCTTCAGATACCGGGTGAGGGAGGCCGACACGGACGCCGACGGCATCGCCATCGGCGCGAACAAGCTGAGCCTGGACCGCGCCTCCATCTGGGACATGGGCGTGCCCGGGAACAGGGCCGACGTGACCCACGACGCGGTGCCCGCCGACCCCGGCCACAAGGTGAGCGCTCCGAACCGAATCGGCGGGCTGTAAAGGCAGCAAGCCGTCAAGGCGCCGGCGAGGCGTCCCGTAAGGAATCGCTTCTTCATCTTCAACCTGCTCGAAAGGAGCAAATCACATGGCACATCGAAAATCGATCAAACAGTCGATCGCGGCGCTGGCGGTCCTGGCCCCCGTGCTGCTGGCCGCCTGCGGAGACAAAGGCCGGGACACCGCCAGCGGGCCGTCGCGCGACCAAGCGGAGGCGCCCTCTCCGGCCGTTTCGGCGCAGGCCGAGAACACCCGGTCCTTCGTCGACGCCGCCATCGCCCGCTACGAGTCGGAAGGTCTCGAAGCCACCCTGGCCTACTACAACCGGGAGGAGAGCGTCGAGGGCCAGTGGTACGTGTTCGTCATCGACGCCAACGACCTGGTCATCGCCCATCCCGACTCCGGCCGCCTGGGGCTGGACCTGAAGGGCTGGGTCGGGATCGACGCCAACGGCTACCACTTCGGGCCGGAGATGCTGTCGGCCACGGAGGAGGGCAAGTGGGTCTCCTACGTCTACCAGAACCCCGAAAACGGGCGCATCGGCTCGGGAGATTTCAGCGACCTGGAACTCAAGAACGCCTGGGTGGCGCGGCGCGACGGGCTGCTGTTCGCCTCGGGCTGGTACATCGACGCCGACGAGTTCACCAAGTCCCTGGTGGCCACCGCCGCGCGCGTGTTCGGTGAAGTAGGGCTGGAGGGGACCATCGCCTACTTCGCCAGCCCCGAGATTGCTTTTGGGGGACTGGCTGCGGTCATCGCCTACTACAACAGCGCCGAAAACGTTGAAGGGGAGTGGTTCGCGTTCATAGCCGACGAAAGCGGCACGATCATAGACCACTACCGCAAGGAGATGGTTGGAAAGAGCCTTGAAGAGGTGCTCGGCACGGATGTCGAGGCCACCGCAGAAGGCAACTGGGTGACCACGGAAGACGTGCGCGTCTGGGTCCTCGGCCAGGACGGGATGACCTTCGGCTCCGGCTGGCGCCGGCACTGACCGGCATCCGGGTGACCGGAGGCAGGTTCCGTGGAATTTGCGATTACCGGACCGTGGATCGTCGCCGTCCTCGCGGCGGCGGCGGTTCGCGACCGGCCTTCATGAAAGGAAAAGGAGAAGCCGCGGCCATGACTCGCACCGATAGACGACGATTCCCCAACCTGTTCGCCGCCATCTCGACTGTGGCCCTGCCGGCGGCGGTCCTGTTGGCGGCCTGCAATGACGCGGTGTCAGCCCAGACGGACGGCACGGGCATCTGCGACCGGACCCGGCAGGTGGGCGCGACGCGATTCTCGACAAGCTCGACAACATCGACTGCTCGGCTGTGACGGCCACGCATCTGTCCGGCATCGCGGGGGGACTCGGCCTCAATGCCAAGGGCATCGAAACCCTGCAGGCATCGGATTTCCAGGGCCTCTCCGGTCTCGAAAGGCTGTACCTGGAAAGCAACAGCCTGGAAACGCTGCCCGCTGGCGTGTTCGATGGGCTCACCAGTCTGACCGAGTTGTACCTGCTGCGCAACGATCTCGACTCCCTGCCGGCTGATGTCTTCGGGGACCTCGCGAATCTCAACTGGCTCTATCTGAACTTCAACGAGTTGCAGACGCTGCCCGACGGTCTGTTCGACGGGCTCGCGAATCTGACCTGGCTGGGTCTGAACGGCAATGGCCTGAATTCTCTGCCGGACGGCGTCTTCGACGACCTCTCCAAGCTCGGGCAGTTGTACCTGAACGACAATGATCTGACCGCTCTGCCCGACGGGGTCTTCGGCAAACTTTCGAGCCTGGTGATACTGAACTTGAGCGGCAACGGTCTGAACTCGCTTCCCGACGACGTATTCAAGGGGGTGACCGGCCTGGGGTCGCTCGGCCTGTACGGCAATCCCGGTTCGCCGTTCACCATCACCGCGGAGTTGGAGCAGCGGGATGACGGTGTTGTGGTCAAGGTCGCCGAGGGAGCGCCGTTCGGTATGACGGCCTCTCTGTCGGTTCAAGGAGGCACACTCTCCACCACGACCGCCGAGATCGCCGCAGGCGCCACCGAGAGCGCGGTCGTACCTGTAACCCGCGGCGCGAGCGGCAGCACGGTGAGCGTGGAGTCGGTCGCTTTCGTGGTCAGCGATGAGGTGCACTTCGGAATCCAGGCAGGAACCGGAGAGAGTTTGACCCTTGCGCCCGCAGGGACGGATGGAGCAGGCGGGAACACAGCGGCCACGGGTTTGCCGACCATCAGCGGCACGGCGCAGGTGAGTCGGACTCTGACAGTCGACACGTCGGGGATCGCCGATGCCGACGGGCTTTCCAACGTCACCTTCCGTTACCAGTGGCTGTCCACCAGGGACGCCGAAATCGACGGGGCGACGAGTTCGACCTACACGGTCCAGGAGTCCGACAACGGCAAGACCATCAAGGTGCGCGTGACCTTCACCGACGACGCCGGCAACGAGGAGTCGTTGACCAGCGCGGCGACGGCGGAGGTGGTGATGGTGGGGGGGCTGTGAACGGCGCCGGGACTGAGCGGAATCCGGGTGACCGGATGCAGTTCTGCGGCACCCGGACTGAGGAGGATAAAACTAAAGTTCAGAAGTTAAGCGGCCGCCGCCGCGGTGACGACGGCAAAGCGGATGAGCGGCGTCCCGAACCCATGCACAAACACAAGGAGGAACGACCATGACTCGCACCGATAGAAAAGGAGACGTTCCCATGCATATGCATTTGCAATCGACCGGCCACCGGCCGGAACGGGCAATCGCCCCCGGCACAAATGTTCACTACCCCCCCCCCCCCCCCCCCCGATTTTTCGGGCTCGCGACGGAGCCGCGGCTATGACTCGCGCCATCGCAACTCTGGCCCTGACGGGCGCAGCGCTCGGCCTGCTGATCTCCACGGTGCAGGCCCAGGAGTCCGAGACGCTCCTGAGCAACACCGGTCAGGCGGCGGATACACACACAAATACTGATGACTTTTATCCGGCCCAAGGGTTCATCACCGGCTCGAAGGCCGGCGGTTACGTCCTGACGAGCATCGAACTCGACGTTGCCACAGCTCCCGGGACACCGTCTGGGGCCACCGTCGAGCTTTGGTCCTCTATGACAATGACCGATATCGATGGGAACGAAATCGCCAGCGAAGGAAACCTGGAGGGGCCGGTGCCCGACGCCCGGGTCGCCAGGCTGACCCATTCCACCGGGACGTGGACCACCGGTCTCAACACCTTCAACGCCCCGTCGGATACGCATTTGCTCCCCAAAACGACGTACTTCGTGTACGTGTCCTACGCTGCCCCAGCTCCCCATCTGCAAATAACCAACACAGACTTGTCATCCACCGACTCCGGGGGCGCGTCGGGATGGCAACTCCCCGATGGGGGATCGATTCTACTTGAAAACGGCATCTGGCTAGCCGGGCCAACAAGTTACCTGAAATTCAAAGTCAACGGCTATGAGCTGCGCAACCGGCCCGGCGCGATCTACGCCTACTGGACCGATTCCGAGACTCAGGGCAGCAATCTGCAGAACAACTGCGCCGGCACCGAGCCTTTCCGCGCCTTCTGGGAGCGGCCGAAAAGTGCCGACGAGTGGGAGGCCGAGGTGACGCCTAAGTACGGCGCCAGCGACGCGCGCTTCAACATACGGTACCTCGGCGACAAGTTTCACGAGCTGACCGGGACCGTCCGCATCCAGGACGGCGAATCCGGCTCGTTGAGCATCCGGGTCCGCGGTCGTTTCGGCAATGCATGGGGTGCCTGGTCGCCGGTTACAAGTCTGTCGTGCATACCCCCACCGCCACCGCCGCCGACCTGCCCCGAGAACGCGGGCGATGTGTGGTGCGGCGTAATCACGGTGGGGGAGAGTATGGACTTTTATGGGTTTAACACGTTCTTCGACTCGGGGGAGTTGTCCGACGACGATTTCGATGTCGGGACGAGCTCGTACACGATCAACAGTCTCGGTGTCCAGGGAGACACAGAGGCGGAGGACTACGGGGCTCTCACCTTCGACTTGGCCGAGTTCCCCAACGCCGAGGAGCAGGCGGCGCTGGATGAACTGACCCTGTACCTCGACAACGACGCATTCAGGCTCAGCGAAGCGCGCGACGGCCCGCCGGGGTTCTACTACTGGGTGGCCGATCTGAACTGGTCCAGGGAGGACTACATCGTCGCGCGGCTGCGCGAGGCCTCGTCCTCGCAGAGGTCCCTCCGGGGCCGGTTCGTCTCGCCGCCGGAGCGCCACGACGGCGAGAAGCGGATCAAGGTCCGGGTGGAGTTCAGCGAGGCGCCTGAGAACGTGGGCGCGGACGGCGTGGAGGTCGAAGGCGGCGCGGTGACGTCGGTGCGCTCCGTGGCCGGCCAGGCCCCGGGGACGCGCAAGGGGACCCGCTCGGCCGGCGGCCGGAACGCCGGACAGGGAGACCGGGAGGTCGTGTGGGAGATCGAGATCGAGCCGGACTCGGACGGCGACGTGACGGTGTCGCTGGCGGCGTGGCGCCCGTGCGACGAGACGGGCGCGATCTGCACCGCCGACGGCCGGACCCTCTCCACGGCGATCTCGACGACGGTGCGGGGTCCGGAGGAATCGTCGGACGATCCGGGTGGCGAGGAGCAAGAGTCGCTGACGGCGCGCTTCGAGGGTATGCCGGCGGAGCATGACGGCGAGAGCGCGTTCACGCTCAGGATGGCGTTCAGCGAGCCGCTCAGCTGGATGAACGGCCGGCGGTTGCGGGAGGACGTGGTGGCGGTGTCCGGGGGCCGGGCGACGAAGGGCAAGCGGGTGAACCGGCGCAGGGATCTGTGGCAGCTGACGGTCGAGCCGGACTCGCCGGCGGACGTGACGGTGACGCTCGCGGCCGGGGCGGCGTGCGACTCTCCGGCGGCGGTCTGCACCGCGGACGGGCGGTCGCTGTCGGAGGGTATCTCGACGACGGTGCGGGGTCCGGCGGCGGATGAGCAAGAGTCGCCCGCAACCGGCCAGGACCAGGATCCCGGGCAGAGCGTCTCGGAGGGCGACACGGACCTGCCCAACGACAACACCACCCCCGGACGCGTCGCGGTCGGCGGATCGGCCACGGGCACCATCGGGACCGCCGGCGATCAGGACCGGTTCGCGGTCGATCTCGAAGCGGGGCGGACCTACCGGTTCGACCTGACGGGCCGCCCGGGCGGGGGCGGCACGCTGCCGGACACCTATTTCCGGGCGATCTACAACAGCGAGGGGCGCTACCAGTCGGGCAGCTACAACGACGACTTCGACGGCGGACGGGACAGCCGGGTGACGTTCACCCCAACACAGAGCGAAACCTGTTACGCGAGGGTGTCGGGCGACCGCAACGAGACCGGGACCTACACGCTGTCGGTGACCGACATCACGGCGGGCCCGGCGTCCAAGCCGGCGGTCGCGGACGGGCCGCCGGGCCTGGCGCCCAACGCGCCCAACCCCTTCAACGCCAACACCGTCATCCCCTACCGCCTGGATGCGGACGGACCGGTGCGCCTGGAGATCTACAACCTCCTCGGGCAGCGCATACGCACCCTGGTGGACGAGGCGCAGACGGCCGGTGTCTACCGGGTGCATTGGGACGCGCGCGACGCGGCGGGTCGGAGCGTGGCCACGGGGATTTACTTCACGCGCCTGCACTATCCGGGCGGCGTGCATACCCGGCGCATGCTCTACCTCGAGTAGGCCCGGCCCGAGGGCCGCCGGCTTGCCTCCTCCTCGACCGGGGTCGAGCCGGGCGCCGGCGGTCCTCAACCGGCCTTCATGATAGAAAAGGAGACGTTTCCGTGCATTTGAAATCGACCGGCCACCGGCCCCTCGCCGCGGCCCTCTGCGGCGTCCTCTTCGCGGCCGCGCTCGTCATCGCGCCGCCGGCCTCCGCGCAAGACGTGACCATCTGGTCCGCCGACCTGGATGTGAAAGCCCTCAATGTCGACCAGGACGAATTCGGTTGTTCCGAAAGTGGCCCCTTTAATGGGCAGTGCGCCAACTCCAATGTTCTATCCGACGACGACTTCAAGTTGCACGGTACGACGTACACAATCAGGAGGATCGAAGACGACGGCAGCAAGCTGGAACTAACTCTGGATAAGCTCCTTCCCGAGAACGCGCTCAAGATCCTGACCCTGAACGTGGACGATGATACCGAGCTGGACTTCGATGACGCCAACGTCAGCTCCAGCAACAAGCGTTACAGATGGAGCAATTCCAGCCCCTCCTGGTCTTCGGGCGACGACGTGGACCTCAAGATCACGGACTCCAGCGGGCCGTCCCTGGTGAGGAACACCTCCCTGGGTGCTAACGACAGGGACCTTTCCGAAGACGGCCATCGAAGTGCGCAAGCATTCACGGCCGGGACCTGGGCACGGGTCACATCAATCGGAATCGGGATCGGAGATGAAGTCGATGACGACGTCGAGGTCACATTGCACAAGGGCGGGGGAAGCGATCCCGGCGACAGACTGAAGACGCTGGAGAACCCCTCGAGCATCACGGAGAATTCGGTCAACGTGTTCACCGTTCCCGACAACGGCATCGTGCTGGAGGCATCGAAAACCTACTTCGTGCAGGTCAAAACGACCTCGAGCGGCATGGTAGCCGTTTCCGTGACCGATACCGATTCCGACGGCAACGACGAAGACGCCGGGGCCGCTGAGAATTGGACCATCGATAATGGTTCGCGGACAAACAGGCCTTCGAACGGTTCATGGCAAGCAAGCAATCAGTCGATGCGAATCGACGTCAAGGGTCAGGTGCTCTTGTTGCCCCCGCCCACGAACCCGAGCGCTCGTGCCGTCGCGCCGATGCGGGTCACGCTCGAATGGGACCGGGTCATCCCCCAACCCGATAATCCGGACCCGTCGGATCCCCCCTGCTACGCGATCGAATGGTCCGCCGACGGCAACTCGGATTGGACGTCGCTGGTGAACTACACGAACCAGCACGGGACGTTCGTCTGCTGGTCGATCTACTACGGCACGCGATACAACGACGACACCGTCACGCCCGGGACCACGCGCCACTACCGGATCAAGGCGGTGGACGACGACGACGAGAGCCCCTGGTCCGACGTGGTCAGCGCGACGACGCCGGGGCTGGTGGACTCCGACGGAGGACAGATCACGTTTGGCGCGGTGGTTTCGGAGCTCGACGCGCTCAACGATCAGAAAGTGTTCCGAATCGGCCTGGAGAGCGGGGAGTACCGGTTCATGATCCGCGGGAAGGCGCCGAAGCACCGGGTGATCGTGACCGATGCGGACGGCACGGATATCGAGAACTTCGTGCTGGAATCAGGCAACGGGCTCAAACCGAGAATCACGGCGCGGACCTCAGCCGAACACCAGGTCAAGATCTCGCATGGCGGGGGTTTCGGCAACGCCGGGGGCGGGGGTCTGAACGCGGGATGGTTCCAGTTCCAGCTCGTGCCGGTGAGCGACCCGGCGGTGGGTACGCTGCGTCTGCCAACCCCTTCCGCCTTGGAAGCGGTACTGAGCACCTACGGCGACGTTGACCGGGCCGAACTCGCAGTGCAGCCGGGCAGCGCGTATGCCGTCCGGGTCCGGGGCCGCGAGACGGATGACGGCACGGCCGCGACGCCGCGAATCAAGCGCGCAAATCCGCCGTCGATCCACACCGATCACCACATGGGCAAGCCGTGGGTGGACGGCGTGACCAATTCGGAGATCTGCGCAGAACACGGCCAGTCGAGCAGGGACTGCGAAGAATTCCAGGCCTTCGTCATCGACCTGCGCGGGCCGCCCGGGGCGGAGCAGACGTGGCAGATCTACGTCGGCCCGACGGCGCGACCCCGCACCCGGCCGTACCGTGTGGGCACCTACAGGGTTGAACTCAAGGAGCTTTTGCCCAGCCAACTGCAGGGCGTGCGGATGCCGCTGCGGGCGTGGTTCGCGTCGCAGCCGGATCAGCACGACGGGTCGACGCGGATCAAGGTCCGAGTCGCGTTCAGCGACGTGGTCGACGAGAGCCCGCGGAACGTTGGCGAGCACGGCGTGAGCGTCGACGGCGGCGAAGTGACGTCGGTGCGCCCGGTGGACGGACAGGCTACGGGCGGCAATGCGGAGCGCAAGGGGGCCCGCTCGGCCGGCGGTCAGGGAGACGACGCGGAAGACAGGGAGGTGGTGTGGGAGCTCGAGATCGAGCCGGACTCGGACGAGGACGTGACAGTGTCGCTGGCGGCGTGGCGTCCGTGCGACGAGACGGGCGCGATCTGCACCGCCGACGGCCGGACCCTCTCCACGGCGATCTCGACGACGGTGCCGGGTCCGGATGAATCGTCGGACGATTCGGGTGGCGAGGAGACTTCCGAGGAACAGGTGTCGGATGAATCGTCGGACGATCCGGGTGGCGGTGAGCCCTCCGAGGAACAGGTGTCGGATGAATCGCCGGGCGATCCGGGTGGCGAGGAGCAAGAGTCGCTGACGGCGCGCTTCGAGGGTATGCCGGCTGAGCATGACGGCGCGCGCGCGTTCACGCTCAGGATGGCGTTCAGCGAGCCGCTCAGCTGGATGAACGGCCGGCGGTTGCGGGAGGACGTCGTGGCGGTGGCCGGGGGGCGGGCGACGAAGGGCAAGCGGGTGAACAAGCGCAGGGACCTGTGGGAGCTGACGGTCGAGCCGGACTCGCCGGCGGACGTGACGGTGACGCTCGCGGCCGGGGCGGCCTGCGACTCTCCGGCGGCGGTCTGCACGAAGGACGGGCGGTCGCTGTCGCAGGGGATCTCGGCGACGGTGCGGGGTCCGGCGGCGGATGAGCAAGAGTCGCCCGCAACCGGCCAGGATCAGGATCCCGGGCAGAGCGTCTCGGAGGGCGCCACGGACCTGCCCAACGACAACACCACCCCCGGACGCGTCGCGGTCGGCGGCTCGGCCACGGGCACCATCGGGACCGCCGGCGATCAGGACCGGTTCGCGGTCGATCTCGAAGCGGGGCGCACTTACCGGTTCGACCTGACGGGCCGCCCGGGCGGGGGCGGCACGCTCCGCGACACCTATTTCCGGGCCATCTACAACAGCGAGGGACGCTACCAGTCGGGCAGCTACAACGACGACTTCGACGGCGGCCGCGACAGCCGGGTGACGTTCACGCCAACACAGAGCGGGACCTATTACGCGCGGGTGTCGGGCGACCGCGACGAGACCGGGACCTACACGCTGTCCGTGACCGACGTCACGGCGGGCCCGGCCTCCAAGCCGGCGGTCGCGTTCGAGCCGCCGGGGCTGGCGCCCAACGCGCCCAACCCCTTCAACGCCAACACCGTCATCCCCTATCGCCTGGATGCGGACGGACCGGTGCGCCTGGAGATCTACAACCTCCTCGGGCAGCGCATACGCGCGCTGGTGGACGAGGTGCAGGCCGCCGGCGCCTACCGGGTGCATTGGGACGCCCGCGACGGGCGCGGCGCGGCGGTGGCTGCGGGGGTGTACCTGGTGCGCCTGCGCTATCCGGGCGGCGTGCACACCCGGCGGATGCTCTACCTGAAATAGGATCGAGCCGGCGGCGTTCCTCAACCGGCCTTCATGAATCGAAAGGAGAAGTTCCCATGCACTTGAAATCGACCGACCACCGACCGGAAACGGGCAACCGCTCCCGGCACAAATGTTCACCCCCCCCCCCCCCCCCCCAATTTTTTCGGGGCCGCAACGGAGCCGCGCGGCCATGACTCGCTCACCGGCCCGGCTGCCGCGGGTCCTCGCCCTCGCCGCGCTCCTGGCAGGGACCGTGCTCGGCATGCTTGTCTCCCCGGTGCAGGCGCAGGAGCGTGACGAGGTGCTGCACAGCGTCTCGGAGGGCGACACGGACCTGCCCAACGACAACACCACCCCCGGACGCGTCGCG
Source organism: Candidatus Latescibacterota bacterium (assembly GCA_965219385.1). GTDB lineage: Bacteria > Latescibacterota > UBA2968 > UBA8231 > UBA8231 > CBDCNM01. Next base: position 3,281,753 of record CBDCNM010000002.1, read on the forward strand.
GTCGGCGGATCGGCCACCGGCGCCATCGGGACCGCCGGCGATCAGGACCGGTTCGCGGTCGATCTCGAAGCGGGGCGCACTTACCGGTTCGACCTGACGGGCCGCCCGGGCGGGGGCGGCACGCTTCGGGACACCTATTTCCGGGCGATCTACAACAGCGAGGGACGCTACCAGTCGAGCAGCTACAACGACGACTTCGACGGCGGCCGCGACAGCCGGGTGACGTTCACGGCGCCCGGGAGCGGAACCTATTATGCACGGGTGTCGGGCGACCGCAACGAGACCGGCACCTACACGCTGTCGGTGACCGACGTGACGCCGGAGCTGGAGGACGAGGGGCAGAAGCCCGCCAAGCCCAGGGACCTCTCCGCCACGGTGTCGCACGGCCAGGTGGTCCTGACCTGGGACGACCCCGGCGACGACAGCATCACCGGCTACGTCATCCTGCGGCGTGTCCGCGTGAACGATACCGGGGGCGACTTCGGCGTACTGGTGGCGGACACCGGCACGGCGGCGCTGACCTACACCGACAACACAGTGGCGGCCGGCCTCACTTACACCTACCGCATCAAGGCCATCAACGAGCACGGGGTGAGCGAGCGCTCCCGCTGGTTCCACATCGACACCCCGGCCGCGCCCGTACCCGACAAGCCCAGGGGCCTCGAAGCCACGGCGACCCACGGCCGGGTAGTCCTGACCTGGGACGACCCTGGCGACGACAGCATCACGGGCTACATGATCCTGCGGCGTGTCCGCGTGAACGATACCGGGGGCGACTTCGGCGTACTGGTGGCGGACACCGGCACGGCGGCGCTGACCTACACCGACAACACAGTGGCGGCCGGCCTCACTTACACCTACCGCATCAAGGCCATCAACGAGCACGGGGTGAGCGAGCGCTCCCGCTGGTTCCACATCGACACCCCGGCCGCGCCCGTACCCGACAAGCCCAGGGGCCTCGAAGCCACGGCGACCCACGGCCGGGTAGTCCTGACCTGGGACGACCCTGGCGACGACAGCATCACGGGCTACATGATCCTGCGGCGCGTCCGCGTGAACGATACCGGGGGCGAGTTCAATGTATTGGTGGCGGACACCGGCACGGCGGCGCTGACCTACACCGACAACACAGTGGCGGCCGGCCTCACTTACACCTACCGCATCAAGGCCATCAACGAGCACGGGGTGAGCGAGCGCTCCCGCTGGTTCCACATCGACACCCCGGCCGCGCCCGAGGCGACCTTCGTCGAAGGCGACGACCCGGACGAGCAGGACGGGGAGGACGATCCCGTCGGCGCGCCCGGCCATGCCACGCCGTCCGGCCCCGGCGGGACGGACAAGCAGGTCGAGCTGCGCGACGTACCCCCCGCGCGGCAGGGCTTCAACGCGTCGAACGGCAACGAGCAGGTAACGCTCACCTGGGACGCGCCGGACGCGGACGCGGACATCACGCGCCACGAGTACCAGTTCAAGACCACCGGCGACTACCCCGCCGAGTGGACGGAGATCGACGACAGCGCGCCGGGCGGGGCCCACGAGGACTGGGTCGTGGTGGAGAATCTGACCAACGACGTGGCCTACACCTTCCAGTTGCGCGCGGCGAACACCGACGGAGCCGGCATCGCGGCCGAGGCGGGACCGGCGACGCCGAAGTCCGGTTTCTGCGGGCGCACCGAGCAGGTGCGGAACAAGATCATGGAGCAGCCACCGGTCAAAGGCGTGTCGGACTGCGCCGAAGTGACGGCAACGCAACTGGCCGGCGTGACGGGTGGTCTCAATCTCGCGAATGAGGGCATCCGGTCCCTGCAGTCGGGTGATTTCTCCGACCTGACGGCGCTGACGAACCTCTGGCTGGGCAACAACGCGCTCAGCGAGCTTCCCGCCGACGTGTTCTCCGACCTGACGGCGCTGCAGGACCTCTATCTGAACAGCAACGAGTTCAGCTCGCTTTCCGCCGGCGCGTTCTCCGACCTGACGGCGCTGCAGGACCTCAGTCTGAACCACAACGCGCTCGTCTCGCTTCCCGCTGGCGTGTTCTCCGACCTGGAGGCGCTGACGAACCTCAGTCTGAACGACAACGCGCTCGTCTCGCTTCCCGCCGGCGTGTTCACCGGCCTGGAGGCGCTGAAGGACCTCTATCTGAACAACAACGAGCTTGTCTCGCTTCCCGCCCGCGGGTTCACCGACCTGGAGGCGCTCGATCGGCTCTATCTGTACTACAACAAGCTCAGCTCGCTTCCTGACGAGGTGTTCACCGGCCTGACGTCGCTGACGAAGCTCTGGCTGAACAACAACGAGCTTGTCTCGCTTCCTGCCGAGGTGTTCTCCGGCCGGACGGCACTGAGGAGGCTCCTTCTGAACGACAACGCGCTCGTCTCGCTTCCTGCCGATGTGTTCTCCGGCCTGACGGCGCTGGATTCGCTCTATCTGACCGACAACGCGCTCGTCTCGCTTCCTGCCGACGTGTTCTCCGGCCTGACGTCGCTGGAGCTGCTCCATCTGAGGAATAACAAGCTCAGCTCGCTTCGCGCCGGCGTGTTCTCCGGCCTGACGTCGCTGAAGCTGCTCAATCTGGGGGAAAACGAGCTTGTCTCGCTTCCTGCCGATGTGTTCTCCGGCCTGGAGGCGCTGGAGCTGCTCAGTCTGAGCCGCAACGCGCTCGTCTCGCTTCCTGCCGATGTGTTCTCCGGCCTGGAGGCGCTGGAGCTGCTCTATCTGTATTCCAACCAGTTCAGCGAGCTTCCCGCTGGCGTGTTCTCCGGCCTGGAGGCGCTGGAGCTGCTCCGTCTGTACGACAACGATCTGACGTCGCTTCCCGACGGCGTGTTCTCCGGCCTGACGTCGCTGACGGATCTCAAACTGGGCGACAACCCCAACACCGGCGATCGGCTGCCGCTTTCCGTGACCCTGGAGAATGTGGGGTCCGATCAGGTGCGGGCGAAGGTGCTGGCGGGGGCGCCGTTCACGGTCGATATCCCGGTGATGGTGGCCAACGGGACGCTCGCTGGCGGCGCGATGGTGCTCAGGGTGGAGGCCGGCTCGGTCGAGGGCACGGCGGTCACCGTGACCCCCACGGGGACGACCGAGCCGGTGACCGTGGACATCGACCTCTCCAGCCAGCCGTCTCTGCCCGAGAACCACGATGGCTACATCTTCGTCGTGGAAGGCGCCGACCTGCCCGCCAACGCGACCACAAGCGGCGTGGTGAAGGTGGACGGGTCCGGGGCCCGGGGAGACATCCACAAACCGGTCTTCGTGGAAAGTACAGGCGGCAACGACGTAGATGGTTACGAGTTCGATACCGACTGGTTCGCGGTGGAGCTGGAGGCGGGCCGGACCTACCGGATCGACATGAAGGGCAAGACTCCCACCAACGATCTCACCCTGCGCCTCCCGCAGATCAACGCGATCTACGATGCGGACGGGGAGTCCCTTGTCAACACGTTTTCCCGCGACGAATCAAGCTCCCACCACCTGTTCCGGGTGACGTTTCACGCCCATGACGATGGCACCTATTACATCGCGGCGAGCGGCGAGTCGTTCGAGTGGGGCGACTACGAGCTGACGGTCAAAGATATGGGGTCGGCCAAGCTGGTGGTCGCGGACGGGCCGCCGGGCCTGGCGCCCAACGCGCCCAACCCCTTCAACGCCAACACCGTCATCCCCTACCGACTCGATGCCCCCGGACCCGTGCGCCTGGAGATCTACAACCTCCTCGGGCAGCGCATACGCGCGCTGGTGGACGAGGTGCAGGCCGCCGGCGCCTACCGGGTGCATTGGGACGCCCGCGACGCGGCGGGACGGCGCGTGTCATCGGGGGTGTATTTCCTGCGCCTGCGCTATCCGGGCGGCGTGCAGACCCGGCGGATGCTCTACCTCGAGTAGGCGCTCACGACGATACGAAACGACGTGCTGGAGGTCGTCTTTTGAAGAAACACAACCAACCTGGCCGGGGTCGCACCCGCCGCCTGCACCGCGGTGACGACCGCAGACCGGGCGGCGTCCCGGCGGCGTCCAATCACTCACGCAGGGACGGGAGCCCCGGCGTCCCATACCCCCGCACAAGCACAAGGAGGAGCCATGATGACTCGCACCGATAGACGACGATTCCCTGTCCTGATTGCCGCCTTCGCAACTCTGGCCTTGGCGGGCGCCGTGCTCGGCCTGCTCTTCTCCACGGCGGAGGCGCAGGAGGCTGACGAGGTGTTGCTGAGCAACCTCGGGCAGAGCTACGCCGACGAAACAAACATTCAACCCTCACTCGAATATGCCCAGGGGTTCACCACCGGCTCTAACGCCGGCGGATACGTCTTGGGCAGCGTTGAGCTGGACGTACAAACAGTGCCGAACACCCCGGCCGACGTAACAGTCGCGCTGTGGTCCGCGACCAGTGGCTCCAACCCGACGCCCGACGCCTCGGTCGCTACGCTGACCCATTCCACCGGGACGTGGGCCCACCGGTCTCAATACCTTCAACGCCCCGACGGGCACAGTGCAGGCCGCCGGCACGACCTACTTCGTGGTCGTGTCTTACAGCGGCTCAGCTCCGGAACTAAAGCTGAAAGACACAGCATCGAGTTCCGCTGACGCCGGCGGCGCGGCGGGTTGGACCGTCGCCCAGCAGGTTGGCGGTGATCTATCCGAGCCGACCATCAACCATCCCAGCGAGATCAGGGCCTACTGGACCGATTCCGAAACTAGCGGCAATGAACAGGGCGATTGCGCCAGCACCGAGCCTTTCCGCGCCTACTGGGAGCCGCCGAAAAGAGCCGACGAGTGGGAGGCCGAGGTGACGGCCGAGCATGGCGCCAGCAACGTGAGCTTCACCATGAGTAACACTGGCGGGAGGTGGCCCGAGCTGACCGGGACCGTCCGGATCAACGGCTTCAGCACGGTGAGCCTCCGGGTTCGCGGTCGTTTCGGCGACGACGGATGGGGCGGCTGGTCGCCCATTACAAGTATGTATTGCAACATGCCCGGGGGCCTCTAATCGCCTGGGGATTGCCCCATCAAGCTGAAGACCATGCCCCACGTCGAGAGAAATGGCTTGACATGGCCTCTATTAACTCTATTTTATAGAGAACTCTGTATAAGTTGGGGAAACTCTATCAATCAATGGAAAGGGCCGTCGCCCTCGGCTCCCGGGACGGCAGCCGTGCAAGGAGATTTCACTATGGATCCCAAGGTGACGCAGAAGCTCGAAGAGGACGTGTCCTTCGTCCGCCAGGCGGTGGAGCAGCGGGATGAGGGGCAATACCGCTCGCTGGGGATTACCGTCCTGTGGGCGGTGATCATCGCCGCCGGATACGCCCTGAACGATTTCGCCATGGATTACGCGCCTCTGTTCTGGACCATCGCCCCCGCGGCCGGCTTCCTGGCCAGCCTCGGCCTCGGCGTTCGCCAGGAGAGGAAACGGGGACTCCGCAGGCCGCGTCTTGGCGCCAGACATGCCCTGCACTGGGGCAGTATCTTCTTCGCGGGGGTGGCGGTGATTTCCATTGCCCTTTCCCACCGGTTAGACGGCTGGGTCATCGGCCAGCTCTTCGGCCTCCTCTGCGGCACCGTGTTCTTGCTGGGCGGCCTGCACCTGGACCGGCGCAAACTCTTGCCCGGCGTCCTGCTCATCTGCGGATCGGCCGCGGTCGACCACCTCCAGCCCTATCCCTGGACCACCGTCGGCCTGGCCACGGCCGCCGCTCTGGTGGCCAGCGCCATATGGATGAAACCGAAGGAAGAATGAAGAAGCCGTCGCAACCGGCTGAAGTCACCTCCAGGGGTCTGGTGCGGCTGGACAAGCTGCTGGAACACCGCAGCCGGCTCGGCGCCTGCGTGCTGCTGGCCGACGTGGAAGCCATGACCTTCGCCAGCCTCAAGCAGCTCCTCCAGGAGACGGACGGCAATTTGGGAGCGCACCTGCGCAAGCTGGAGGACGCCGGCTACCTCGATGTGTCCAAGCGTTTCGAGAACCGCAGGCCGGTGACCTGGTACCGCCTCACCGGCAAGGGTGCCAGGGCCCTTCGGGACCACCTCGAGGCCCTGCAGACGGTGATCCGGGGGGCGCGGCTCTGAGATGTACCCGCGAGTGATGGCTCTCTTTTTCAGCATTTGTTTCTCTCTTCCGGCCTCGGCGCAGAGCAAGGCTTTCGTCCAGGGACAGGTGGTCGACGAAGCGCAGCGGCCGATGGCCTTTGTCAACGTGCAGATCGTCGACACCACCGACGGCGCAACAACCGGCCGGGACGGCCGCTTCGCCTTTTCCACCCGGCGCCTCGGACGACACGACCTGAGCGCCACCTTCATCGGCTTTGAACCCGCCCGGCGGACCCTGCACTTGACCGCGGGCGATACCACCATGGTGCGCCTGGTGCTGCGGCGCGCCTTCATCGAACTTGGCGAAACGGTTGTCACCGCCAGTACCTATACCACCGGGGAGGAGGAGACCGTTACCCTTTCCCCCCTGGATGTGGTTACCACCCCTGGGGCTTCCGCCGATATCTTTCGCGCCTTCAAAACCTTCCCCGGCGTGGCCACCGTGGATGACGGCGCCGGCCTTTTCGTCCGCGGCGGCGACGTGAGCGAGACGGTCGTTCTGCTCGACCAAGCCACGGTGGTGCATCCCTACAGGTACGAGTCGCCCACCGGCGGAGTATTCGGCACGATCCCTCCCTTCATGGTCCAGGGCACGGCCTTTTCCACCGGTGGATTCTCCGCCCGCTACGGCAATGCGCTTTCCGCGGTGCTGGCAATGGAGAGCCTGGACCTGACCCCCCGCGACTTGACCGGCAAGATTCGCACGGACTGGGAACGCCTCCTCGGTGCATTCGGGATCTTGCGCCTCGGGACCGAAGTGGAGCACGCCGACAACCGATTCGTGGGCAGCATCCCCCAGGGCGACATCCTCGACCCCGAGGCAGAGGTCTTCGAGCTCGATGCCTCCTACAGCGCCCGGCGCACGGGCGCCCCTACCGCAACCTCGTGCTGGACGACGCCGATCTGAACCTTGCGAATACGGGCAGAGGCCGGGCCTCCGGTGTCGACCTCTTTTGCAAGTACGGCGCCTTTCTCAATACCCGCTTCAGCGGCTGGATGGCTTACAGTCTGCTGCACTCGCGCCGGTTGCAGGTGCGCCATCTAGGGTTTGAGACGCGCCGCGAAGAAGCTCCTTCTCCGTTCGATATCACCCACAATCTGACCCTGGTCACCAAAATGCGGATTGTCCGCACCTTAAGCGGCGGCCTGACTCTGAGATACGCCAGCGGCCGCCCGATCACCCCGATCGTCGGTGCCGTTCCCGTGGCGGGCAAAGGCTACTACCTGCCGGTGGAAGGACCCGTCGGCTCGGAACGGCTGCCCTCCTTTCAACAGGTGGACGGGCAGTTGAGCTACCTGCTGTTCTTCGGCTCCGGGCACCAGGCGGTCTTCTACCTGGCGGTCAACAACCTTCTCAACCGAGCGAATGTGCTCGATTACGATTACAGCATCGACTATACCCGGCGCCGGCCGCGCACCTCCCTCTTTCGCCGGTCCATCTACTTCGGCACCACCGTCTCCCTGAACCATTGACCCTCAACCAAAGGGGCTACAAATGCTGCGCTTTCTGCTCTCACTCGCTTTCGTTTTTTCCATCGCCTGTCCCGCCTTCCCCCAATCGGCCGATTCCCTTCTCGTCAATGGAAGACAGATGCTGCATTCCGGTGAGAACCAGGGGTCCCTCGATGCGATGTACGCGGCCCGGGCCATGTTCGAGCGCGCCCTGGCCGATTACCGCATGGTCAACCTTCTGCTGGCCGCCGGGGAGGAAAACAAGGACACCGCTTCCAGGCACCTGAAGACCGCGGTCGAGCACTTGCAGGAAGCTACCCGGATCAATCCCCAGGCGGCGGAAGCCTATGCCCTGCTTTCGAGCACGTACGGCAGGCAGATCGGCCTGAGTCCTGTAAAAAGCATGTTCCTCGGTCCCAAGGCGGGAAAGGCCATCAGGAAAGCCGTGCAGCTCGCCCCCGACAATCCGCGCGTGGTACTGAGCGCGGCCATCGGCGATTTCAACACTCCCAAGATGTTCGGCGGCAACAAAGAAAGGGCCATGCAGGGGTTCCGGCGGGCCGCGGAACTGTTTGCCCTGGAAAAGCCGGCCGAACCCGTCGAGCCTGTATGGGGACACAGCGAAGCCTACGCCTGGCTCGGCCTCGCCTACGTGGACAGGGACGAAAGGGCGGCGGCGGGGGCGGCCTTCGAGAAGGCGCTTGAGATCGATCCGGATTTTGGGTGGGTGAAGTACGTGCTGCTGCCGGAATTGGAAAAGGCGAATTAGCGGGCTTTTTCGGGGGGGCCGATGTCCTTAGCCGCTTTCGGTCAGTGGTGGTGCGGTCTAACGATCCGGGCTCGATCCGACGCTATCTGGACGGGGTAGTTGAGAAGGTTGACGAACACCCTCGGCCCGATGCGGATTTTAAACGCCTCGCAAGGGGTTCTCGAAACCGAGGCGTCGCTGCCACCGCGTTGCAAAACGCGTTGCCACCGCGTTGCAAAACGCGCCTCGCGTTGCGAATTGCAACACATCCTCTGTTCCTCCATTAGGTTTTTCCCGTAAGTCCTTTACATATGATCTCGGGTTCCTAGTCTAGGTAGCCACCTGCGCATCCGCTCGTGGGCGGGAAGTAGTGCTTGAAATGCCGACTCGAAGCCCTCCCATGGAGATCAATGCCATGGTGGGAGGCCGCAGCTCAATGGAGAGAGCAGGTCTCTGACGAAGAACTAGGCCCGGATCGCGCCCGTAGATGCGGGTCTCGGGAGCATCGTCCGTTGGAGAGCCCATCCATTCAGTTCCTCTGGTTCTTCACCCAACCCCAAGTCATCGGTTGGATGGCCGTCGTTGGCCCCAGCTCGCTACCCGCCGCCCAAAACTCCAGAGTGTAGGTTTCGCCTTCTTCGGACAAGAACAGAGGAAAGGTCACAGACAAGAGATCGTCTTTCAAGGCGAAGGTGCCTGACATTAGAAGTGGGAGAGGTTCTTCGTCCAATAATTCGCCAAGCATGTCCATGACTTCTTCCCATACGGGGTCTTCCAGTACTTCCGCCAGTGATTCCTCCAACATCTCCACCATTTCGGCCGGTGTCGTTTCGGCGGTCACCTGGAACCAAAAAACAGTCGTGGCTATCGCCACGGTCATTCCTTCGTAGAGGATGGGGAGCCAGTATTCTCTTGCCGACAGGGATTCGCCATGGACTACGTAGGAAGCTGTTTCGTAGTGCAATAACAAGCTGTCGCCCTTCGTTTCCCAAGTCCCGTTTCCTTCTATGTATTCCAAGCTACTCGCCAAGCGGATTCTCTCTGTAGAAGCCTTTTCCATCCATTGGAGCACTTCTTCGGGGATGTCCTCTGGGTACTCCATCACTATTTCGGACTTCGGCTGGATGGCTACTTCAAACGTCTGGTTGGCCTTCAAGTCCAACTGCAAGGAATACTCAGCTTTGGTCTCTGAATCCTGAGTCGTCGTTTCCCAGGATCCGACCAGTGTCTCGGCGACCAAGGGGGGCGTAAAGGGCATCAAAAGAACCAAGGGACAAAGGAATCTGAACTTAGACAATGGATGGCTCATTACATGCTCCTTTCACTTCGAGTTATGAGAGGGGGATAGTTACAGGGGTGCTATAGGGTGAGGACCCTAAGGGGGTGTTGGGAGCCCGATTATCCCTGCCTTCCAGCCAAGATCTGTATCTGTCACGTCTTCGAGGGTGGATCCTGCTGGAACCTTGAACAAGGGCATCTGCGGATTGTTCACTGCTTCAGAATCGCAGTCGTCCGCCGATGAAAAGGCTTCTTCTTCCCTGCTGCCCGGTGCGCACGTCGAATATCAGACCAGTTGTCATCCCGGGCGAGTCCCTGTCCTCAATCGTTTCCCACGCCTCTCGCTTCCAGAGCGCGCCAGCCAGCGCACCCGCGCCTGCCCCTAACAGCCCGAAGGCCCAAGTAGTCCCCACAAGCGAAGTCCCCTCGTCACCCCGTTCAAGTCCAACTAACGCGCCCAGTACGGCACCACCCAAAGCACCGTATATCGCTCCCTTCCTTGCTTGGCCACGCTCGCCAAGGCTTCGTTCTAGCCGCCGAATCTCATCGTGCTCGACCGTTCGTAGGCCGCCCCCCTTGCCCGCTAACGCCAAGACCAGTTCGTCTGGCTTCGCTTCTGCCAACACACCGACAATCCTCCCCGCCGGGAGCGTCACGCGAATTCGCTCGCCCTTCCCCGGCGAGCTCCAGCCCTCAATCGTCTCCCACGGCTCTTCCTTGCGTAGCGCACCTGCCAGCGCACCCACGCCTGCCCCTATCAGTCCGGTGGTTAAAACCAATCCCGCAACCGCTAGGCCTTCGCCAGAGCAGTCTTCATTCTGCGACCACTCCCATTGAAGGCAGGTGGTGCTATCCTCAAGCATTCCAAGTCCAATTGTTAGGCTGAATGTGGCAACGCTCAAAGCACCGGTTATGGCTCCCTTCTTTGTCTGGCGACGCTCGCCAAGGCTTCGTTCCAGCCGGAGAATCTCATCGTGCGCGACCGTTCGCAGGCCGCCCCCTTCGCCCGCTAGCGCCAGGACCAGTTGGCTCGGCCTCGTTTCTGCCAGCACACCGACAATCCTCCCCGCCGGGAGCGTCACGCGAATTCGCTCGCCCGCTACCTGCGCCGAGGCGGCAATAGGCACCACCATGCCGCATGTCACGCAGCCGACTACTGCAATTGCTATGGCCTTCATGGCACGTCCTTGTCGATGAGACACTTCTCCCCATCCTTCCCGCACGGCTCCTAGCTTGTCAGGAAAGGCCGCAATGAGCCCACTCCATATATACTGCCGACCGTAGCTTTCTGTCAATGGGCATCGAAAATGTCAGGGTTTTGGGCAGTGTATGTGGCCGGCGGTGGCAAGGTGGTATTTGCCGGTGCGACCGGGGATTTGGAGCAATAGCAGATCGTGGAGACGAGTGCGCGCCGCATCATCCGTTTGTGCACGAAAGGCGGCCTGCTCGACGCCACTCAAGCCGATCGGCTCGCCGACGAGGAGCCCGTGCTGGCCGCCCTGACGGCGGCCTCGGTGCGAGGGCTCACCGCCACCGGGGTGCGTCGCCCTTGTGCTTCGCTTCGCAGCGGCTTTGTTTCGCGCTCAAAATGCCGTGGTCGGATGGGACCAGCCATCTCCTGCTCTCTCTGTACTGCGAGCTCGGTCGAAGGACGGGCAAACGATCCTCAGGGAGCTGCCTGACCCTGGCGGTGCGCTCAGCGCCTGGACCGAGAGTCCAAAAAGGTGCCTCATTTTACCTATACTTCAACTTGTTGGCGGCGCTCGGTGTCGGGTTCGTACAGGCCGACGACTTCGACCTCGGGATTGTCGAGCATTGCCTTGAGTTTGCCAGCGGCGTGACCGTGCATGGTGCCGTATTGCACCATGCGGATCATGAGGTCTCCTCGCGGAAAAATGCGTTGTGATTGGGTTGGGAAGGTTCTCGATTAGGAGGCTTATACGTCTTGGTCAGTGAGGCGACTTACGATACTTTGGCTTTCAAGGGAAACCTTTCCGGGTGCTCGATGGATTCTATGCTCAGATCTACATCCAAATCCGGCCAATAGAAGTGGCCGGGCGTAGGCTGTTCAACTCGGAGGATGTTCCCAATCGGAACCTCTTTGAACCAAGGGAAATCCTCATAAGAAAGAAAAAATTCCCGCTCACCGACGAGCAGCCATATCCCATGAGTCGATATATTGGTCACTTCAACTTCCGAAGCGATCTTGCCAAGCTGTTCTGAGTTCATCGTAGCGCTCCTCAATAATCTGCTCAATTTCCCTGAGTCGGGGCCGGGGTCACTAAGGGTAGATTGGTGGAGGAGCTTGACCAGGCGCTCCGGGTGGAGCCAGCAAGTGTCAGTTCCTTGGACCACCGTCGGCCTGGCCACGGCCGCCGCTCTGGTGGCCAGCGCCATATGGATGAAACCGAAGGAAGCATGAAGAAGCCGTCGCAACCGGCTGAAGTCACCTCCAGGGGTCTGGTGCGGCTGGACAAGCTGCTGGAACACCGCAGCCGGCTCGGCGCCTGCGTGCTGCTGGCCGACGTGGAAGCCATGACCTTCACCAGCCTCAAGCAGCTCCTCCAGGAGACGGACGGCAATTTGGGAGCGCACCTGCGCAAGCTGGAGGACGCCGGCTACCTCTCGTCGACACCACCTCCGACGCTATCTGGACGGGGTAGTTGAGAAGGTTGACGAACACCCTCGGCCCGATGCGGATTTTAAACGCCTCGCAAGGGGCTCTCGAAACCGAGGCGTCGCGGCCACTGCGTCGCAAAACGCGCCTCGCGTTTCAAATTGCGACACATCCTCTGTTCCTCCATTAGGCTTTTCCCGTAAGTCCTTACCTTACATCCATTTATAGCTTCTGTCAGAGCCGTGACACGGTCGCCCGGGCGGTTTTCGTGTAGCATTTCTGCAACACGTCGATACTTTCCTCCAATCGGCTGTATATACTCTAACTCCTTCATCTACAATGTGTTGCCTGTTTTGTGCAAATCATGGCACGAATTTTGCCATGTATGAGGGAAGACGCTGTGTATAAAAATGAAAATGCGGTGAATTGAGGTCAAGGAGAAACGAGGGAGTCATGAGGTTTGTACTTGGATGTCTGACGGGTCTGATGTTGTTGAGCCTGGGGGCCGGCGCCGAGCCCTTGTTCCAGGGCCGGGTGCGGCTGGCCTCGGGCGAAGCCGCGGCCGGGGTGCAGGTGATGCTCTTCGATTGGACCCGCCTGGGCCGCCCGGCGCGCACCACCACCGATGAGACCGGCTATTTTTCGCTGCCGCTGGCGGCGTTGGACCAAGGCGCCACCCTGCCTGCGCGCATTCAGCTCGGCCAGAATTATCCGAATCCGTTCAATCCGTCCACGATCATCCCGTACCAGTTGCCGGCCCCGGCCCGGGTGCGGCTGGATGTGTTCAACATCCTGGGGCAGCGCCTGGCGACCCTGGTCGACGAGGAGAGGCCGGCCGGCTTTCACACCGCGACCTGGGCCGGCACTGACGGCTCGGGGCGCGCGGTGTCGGCGGGGGTCTATCTCTACCGGCTGGCCGGCGGCGAGGTGCGCCTGACCCGGTCGATGGTGCTGCTCGACGGGGCGGTCTCGGAGGGCGTGGGATACGCGGCTCCTGCCGCTTTGGACCCGTCGGACGTGGCGGCGGCTCGAGTCTACGGGCTGACCGTCTCGGGGCCGGGGCTGGTCCCCTACGTGGACCCCGGCTTCCAGGTCGAGGCCGGCGGGGCCGCCGTGGATATCGCGGTCGAAGCGCTCGGCAGCGTCCCTCGCGGGAAAGTGACAGTGGGCGGGGGCGGGCTGCTGGGGGACGTCGACAACAACGGCGTGGTCGATCGGACCGACGCGCTGCTGGTGCTGCTGTACAGCCTGATGCCCTCCGTCATCCTGCCGAACGACGGCGATATCTCCCTGGGCGATGTCAACCGGGATGGGCAGGTTGATCTCGCCGACGCCGAGCTCATCGAGGCCTACAGCGCCGATCCGTCCGACCCGGCCCTGCCTGCGGGGATTGGCGCCCTGGTGGGTACGGGTACCGGCACATTGAAGCTCTACTGGACGGACGCGGGCACCGACAAGATTCAGCGGGCCAACCTCGACGGCTCCCAGATCGAAGACGTCATCAACAGCGGCTTGGTCACCCCGAGGGGCTTGGCCGTGGACGAAGCGGGCGGCAAGCTCTACTGGACCGACTACGGTACCGACAAGATCCAGCGGGCCAACCTCGACGGAACGGCAATCGAGGACCTCGTCACCGGCCTGCACACCCCGTTGGGACTGGCCCTCGACGCGGTCGCGGGCAAGCTCTACTGGACCGACGCGGGAACCGACCGCATCCAGCGGGCCAACCTCGACGGCAGCGACATCGAGGATCTCGTCACCGGCCTGCAATCGCCGTTGAGCTTGGCCCTCGACGTAGCGGGCGGCAAGTTGTACTGGACCGACAGCGGGGCCGACAAGATCCAGCGGGCCAACCTGGACGGAACGGCAATCGAGGATCTCGTCACTACCGGCCTTCAGATCCCCCGGGGGCTGGCCCTCGACGTAGCGGGCGGCAAGTTGTACTGGACCGACAGCGGGGCCGACCGCATCCAGCGGGCCAACCTGGACGGCAGCCACATCGAAGACCTGGTCACCCACCGGCCTGCACACCCCCCGGGGGCTGGCCCTCGACGTGGCGGGCGGCAAGTTGTACTGGGCCGACAGCGGCACCGACCGCATCCAGCGGTCCAACCTCGACGGTAGCCACATCGAAGACCTGGTCACCGAGGGCCTGGGGAGTCCCCGGGGACTGGCCCTGGCTTGGACCGTTGCGTCCGTCGACAACCAGGCCCCGGTGGCCGTGCCCCGGCTCTACTGGACCGACGCGCGCACCGACCGCGTTCAGCGGTCCAACCTCGACGGCAGCGATATCCGCACCCTGATCACCGGTCTCAATCAGCCCCGGGGCATCGCCCTGGACCGGGACGGCGGCCGCATATACTGGACCGACAGCGGGGCCGACAAGATCCAGCGGGCCAACCTGGACGGCAGCCACATCGAAGACCTGGTCACCGAGGGCCTGAACGAGCCCTACGGCATCGCCCTCGATCTGGCCGGTGGGAAGATCTACTGGACCGACTGGCGTATCGACAAGATCCAGCGGGCCAACCTCGACGGCAGCCACATCGAAGACCTGGTCACCGAGGGCCTGAACGAGCCCTACGGCATCGCCCTCGACCGCGAAGGGGGCAAGTTGTACTGGACCGACTGGGGCACGGACAAGATCCAGCGGGCCAACCTCGACGGCAGCCACATCGAAGACCTGGTCACCGGCCTCAATCAACCCCGGGGCATCGCCCTCGACCTGGCTGACGGCAAGATCTACTGGCCCGACTGGGGTACGGACAAGATTCAGCGGGCCAACCTCGACGGCAGCGAGGTGGAAGACCTGGTCACCGAAGGCCTGCGAACCTCCCAGGCGATCGCCCTCGACCCGGCAGGCGGCAAGATCTACTGGACCGACTACGGCACCGACAAGATTCAGCGGGCCAACCTCGACGGCTCCGAGGTGGAAGACCTGGTCACCGAGGGCCTGAAAGAGCCCTACGGCCTTACCCTCGGCGCCGGCTTACCGGCGCAGATCCTCACGGTGGAGGGCGAAGCGGCGACCCTGGACCTGGCCGGCCGCTTCCGCGACCCGGAGGGCGGGGCCCTGACCTACACGGTCTCGTCGAGCGACGAGGCGGTCGCCACCGCGAGTCTGATGGACTCGGAGCTGACCATCGCGCCGGTCGCCCCCGGCCGGGTGACGGTCGCGGTCACCGCCCGCGATGAAGGGGGCCGGGAAACCACTCTGCCGGTGGCGGTGACCGTGGAATCGGAGACACCGGAAACATCAGACGATGGCGCCGTGACCGTGGAACCGGAGACGCTGGAAACATCGGGAGGTGGCAGCGGTGGCGGTGGCAGTAGACCCGGTACGTCACCACCCCCACCGCAAGCTGGAACAGGCAATACAGAAGGGCTGCACATCCCCGGAGAGAGAGAGGTCGTTGAGGTCAACGACGAGACCCCGCAGGTGACGATCTCGGCAAGTTCTACAACTATCACCGAAGGTACGGCTGCGACCTTCACGATCACAGCGTCTCCTGCCCCGACGACCGCATTGACTGTGACCGTGAAGGTCAGCGAGACCGAAGAGGTCATTAGTGGCACACCGGCCGCGTCAGTCACCATCAACGCCAACGCGACCACCGCCACGCTGACGGTAGCAACAGACGACGATGATGCAGATGAGTCCAATAGCGTGGTGACAGCGGAGTTGGAGACCGGAACAGGCTATACAGTAGAAGCCATATCCTCAGCGAGCGTGACCGTTGAGGACAACGATGAAACCCCACAGGTGACCATCTCGGCAAGTTCTACAAGTGTCACGGAAGGTACGGCTGCGACCTTCACGGTTTCAGCGTCCCCTGCACCGACGACCGCATTGACTGTGACGGTAAAGGTCAGCGAGACCGAAGAGGTCATCAGTGGCACACCGGCCTCGACAGTCACCATCAACGCCAACGAGGCCATCGCCACGCTGACGGTCAATACCGCCAATGATCAAGCAGATGAGTCGAATAGTGTGGTGACCGCGCAATTGCAAGCCGGAACAGGCTATACCGTAGGAGCCACATCCTCAGCGAGCGTGATCGTTGAGGACAACGACGATCCTTCGACAATCATACCGCCTTCAACCCCACAGGTGACGATCTCGGCAAGTTCTACAAGTGTCACGGAAGGTACGGCTGCGACCTTCACGGTTTCAGCGTCCCCTGCACCGACCTCCCCGCTGACTGTGACCGTGAAGGTCAGCGAGACCGAAGATGTCCTAAGCGGCACACCGGCCTCGACAGTCACCATCAACGCCAACGAGGCCACCGCCACGCTGACGGTCAATACGGTGGATGATCAAGCGGATGAGTCGAATAGTGTGGTAACCGCGCAATTGCAAGCCGGAACAGGCTATACAGTAGGAGCCACATCCTCAGCGAGCGTGACCGTTGAGGACAACGACAATCCACCTCCGCTACCGGCGAGCGTGGAGGTTACCCCGCGCGAGGTGACGTTGACGGCGTTGGGCAATACCGCCACGTTGACGGCACGCGTTCTGGACGCGCAGGGCAATGTAATTTCCGGGGAGGCGGTGTCGTGGTCCTCCGTCTCCCCCGAGGTGGCGACCGTGGATGCGGCGGGCGTGGTGACGGCCGTCGTGAATGGCAGGGCGACGGTGACGGCGTCCGCGTCCGGCGTCTCCGGTGAGGCAACCGTAATCGTGGACCAGCATGCGGTTTCCGTGGCTATCGATCCCGGTGAGGTGGAGTTGACTTCGGTGGACGAAACCACCGAGCTGACGTTGCGCGCCTTTGACGCCAACGGCCACGAAGCCCCCGGCGGAGGGGACATCACGGGGATCTTCGCCTGGCGATCAGCCGACCTGAATGTGGCAAGAGTATCGTCTGTCGGGGGTCTGACGGCGGAGGTGCGGGCAATCGGGGCCGGGACGACCACGGTGACGGTGACGGTGACTTTGGACGACGGGAGATTGAGCGCGACGGCCACGGTGACGGTGCTGAAGTCGTCGCTCCAAGGGGAGGGAAACCCGGAAGACGAAACTCCACAGGTGACAATCTCGGCAGGTACCACACCTGTGACGGAAGGCACTGCTGCGACGTTTACGATTACTATATCCCCAGCGCAGCTAACAGCACTGACAGTGAGTGTGAAGGTGACTGAGACTGGCGATATTATCAGCGGCACGGCGCCCTCGACAGTGACCATTAATGCTGGTGAGACCACCGCCACGCTGACAGTAGCGACGGACAATGATGAGGCAGATGAGTCCAATAGCGTGATAACTGCGGAAGTGGAGAGTGGAACAGGCTATACGGTGGGCAGTTCATCCTCTGCAAGTGTGACTGTGAACGACAACGACGATTCGCCACCGTCGGACAATTCACCAGACCTGACGTTTATTGCTCTTGTCGTGACCCGCAGCCCCTTCATAGAAGATTTGAGTGTACCCTTTGCATTTACGCTGGAAGCGACTGTCGAAAACGAGGGTAATGGTCCGTCGGCAGCTACGACGCTGCGCTATTACCGTTCAACGGATGCGACGTATTCTAATGACGATACGCAAGTCGGTACGGACGCTGTGGATGGTCTTGCGGCTTCTGGCACCAGTACAGAGGCGATTGATTTAACCACCCAGCCGAGTGCTGGCACGTATTATATTGCGTGTATCGATGCAGTTGCTGGAGAATCGAATACCGAAAATAACTGCCACCGGATTCAAGTCGGCACTGCCCCGCCACCACCGCCGCCTCCAACCCCACAAGTGACAATCTCGGCAGGTACTACACCTGTGACTGAAGGCACAGATGTGACTTTTACGATCACAGCGTCCCCTGCCCCGACGTCTGCCCTGACGGTGAATGTGGATGTGGACGTCACCTATGCCGACCATCTGACCAGTGGGACACCGCCCTCGACAGTGACCATCAACGCGAACGCGACCACTGCTACGCTGACGGTCGCAACGGAGGATGATGATGTAATTGAGATCAATGGCCAGGTAATCGCGGAAGTGCAGACCGGGACAGGCTACACGGTGGGTAGTTCCTCCTCTGCGCGCGTGGTCGTTGAGAACAATGACCATCCGACGCCGGTGGCTTCCGTGGAGATCGATCCCAACTCCGTGGAGTTCACGGAGGTCGGCGCCGGAAAAACCTTGACGGCACGGATCCTTGACTCCGAAGGCAACGAGACTCGGGCCACGTCCTGGGGATGGTCGTCAGCCGACGAGGAAGTGGCGACGGTGAATAACCTAATTGGAACGGGGGTGCGTGGATGGGTAACAGCGATCGGGGCCGGGACCACCACGATAACACTGAGCGCAAGCGGGGGAGGAGGGCAGGCGACCGGGACAGCCACGGTGACGGTGACGGTATCCGGGCCCCGAGTGGAGATCTCACCGGGCTCGCTGACCTTCGAAGCACTGGGCGAGACCCAGACGGTGACAGTCAAGGTCCTGGATGCGAACGGCGATGAGGATGAGGACGCGACATTCTCCTATATCGGTATCTTCAGTCCGTGCTGCGGTTTTAGACCGGGAGACCCGATAAAGTCATGGCACATCGAGAGAGTGGACGATGGCCTGGAGATGACCGCAGAAGGAACGGGGAGCGGCCGACTCACGATCAGTTCGGATGGCGCCGAGTCAGCGATTCTGCTCGTAACTGTGTATCAAAAACCGGCGTCCTTGACGCTTTCGCCGAGTTCGGTTGACCTGACAGTAGGCGGGACGACGACGCTGAGTGCGACGATCAAGGATGCAAACGGTCACAGCATCGGCGTGGCCCAGGGCGACAAAGGTGGTCTCGTGGTGTATTGGGAAACGAGCGACTCGGCGGTGGCGACGGTTGATGGCTCTGATGACGAAGAGGACAGGAATATGGGCGGCACTGCCATGGTGACGGCGGTGGCTGCCGGTACCGTTACCATCACAGGGCGGCACCCAGGAGATATTACAGGTACGGCCACGGTGACGGTGACGGGCAATAACTGATGTGATCGAGGGGTCCGCCGCTAAGCCCGAAGCACCTACGACACCGGCTGGCACCGTGACGTTGGGCGGGCGAACCGCGACCTCTCCCCCGACGAGGAGATGGCCCTTCTCAACAAGCCGAAAACGAACTTCCGCTGGCAGCCGGCCCTGATCGACGACCCCTGCCTGTGGCTGGTTCCCTGGAGCCAGAGCCGCTACCGCACCGACGAGGAGCGGGACAGGCACAGGGACCTCCCCGGCATGGAGAACGTCGTCCTCAAGCGCGGCCAGACCCTGTTCTGGGACGGCAACACCATCTACCGCGGCAAGCTACCCCCGGGAGGGAAGGAGCGGCTCGTCCTGGCCGGCGGGCTGTGCAAGTACGACCCGGACGAGCCCAAGCTGGATCCTGACAACCGCTTCCAGTGGCGCGTGGCGGAAAACCGGACCTGCCCTGCCAAACCGGGTGCGGCTGTGGTGGGAACGCTGGCTGGCCCTCCTGAGTCCGCTCCTTCGGGGGCGATGTCCCTGGTGAACTGTTGGTGTACTCCTTATTTAGGGGAGATAGCACACCATTCCCGGACTTCCCAACAAGGAAGCCACCTGCCCCAATGTCGAATTTTATTTACTTGATGTTGCTTGATGGTAGAACCCTGATTTCTTATCCTAGCTTATTAGTCATTTATCACGAATACAATTGGGCGATTCACAACCCATGGGAGAGAGGATATGCAAGGTTACGACGAGGTTGATCTGGAATTCGAGAAGGAAAAGGAGGAGGACGAGATACCTGTCGAGTACGACATCGCAAGCTATCCGTCTGATTTCACCCTCTCCGGAATCGCCCAAATGTGGGCAGATGGAGATATCGTCATTCCTGATTTCCAGAGAGAGTTCGTTTGGACCATAAAGCAAGCATCGCTATTGATCGACTCGTTTCTATGTGGTTTGCCGGTTCCACCTGTGTTTTTCTATGTCGACGAGCATAACAAGAACCTTGTCGTGGATGGTCAACAGAGAATCCTGAGTGTGGCTTTCTTTCTCGAAGGGTACTTCGGGAAGGAGAGTACGCAGGGCAAGCGTCAAGTGTTTCGACTCACCGGACTCGATGAACGTAGCCCTTATTACAATCGGCGATTTGAGGATCTTGGAGATGATGATCAACGTAGACTCCGCCACGCTGTCCTCCGTGCGATAAACATCCGTCAGTTGAGCCCGGAGGGGGAAAACACCAGCGCATATCACATCTTCGAGAGACTAAATACAGGTGGTACGGCCCTGAGACCACAAGAAATCCGCAATTGTGTGTTCCGCGGAGAACTCAATACACAACTTCGTAATACGAACCAGGACGAGAGTTGGCGTCTATTGCTTGGGAAGCCCTACCTCGACAAGCACCAGAAGGATGTAGAGCTACTATTGCGTATCTTTGCCCTGGTTGGTTCGACAGCACTCTATGAAAAACCAATGAAGGAGTTCTTGAATAGGGCAATGAAAATTCACATCAAGGGGAATACAAAGAAGGCGAGGAAGTTTCTCGATTTATTCCCAAAAGTGGCCGAAATTGTTGCCGATTCACTTGGGGACAAGCCGTTTCACCTACGGGGTCCCCTCAACGTTTCTGCTCTCGACTCAGTCATGTGCGTCCTCATCGAGAAATACCGGAGTTTGAAGGGCGACGACCTCAATGAACGGTACAAGGCACTCCTTAAAGACGACGATTTCGAGGGTTATACCCGCTACAACACGACGGATACTAAGACAGTACTTGACCGCATAAAGAAGGTCCGGGAGTACATGGATTGACCACATGCCATACGCAGACAACTTCACTCACGCAGACGACTTGGTCGCTCACTTGGACACAATCGTCCCGACTATTAACGATCCCATTCTCAAGGCCAAGTATGTAGGGTTTCTCTCAGTAGCCGCCGTCACTGTTTACGAGTTGGCTCTAAAAGAAATATTCGTCGAGTTTGCTCGCCAAAAGCACCAAGTTTTTGGGAACTTTGCTGAATCCTACTTTAGGCGGATCAACGGACGAATTCGTGTCGATGTGATCAAGGATGAGTATATACCCCGCTTTGGGAGCAAATACCAGAAGCGATTTCAGCGAAAAATTGAAAAGGTGGTCTCTGACTTTCTGAGGTCAAAACGTAGAGACCCGAGAGCGGCCTACGGCAACTTGATCACTTGGCGGAATGAGTTTGCACACGAAGGAAAGATCAATAAGACAGCGACATATACCGAGGCCGCCCAGGCATATGAGGATGGTGGCCGCCGGTACCGCCACGATCACGGGCCGTTGGGGCAATGAAATTCGCGGTACAGCCACGATTGCGGTGACGGGCAACTGATGTGACCGAGGGGTCTTCCGCGTGATCGGTTCGTGGCCTGGGACGGCCGTCTGATTGGTCGCAAAGGCCGCTCGGGCCGGATCTACTTGCGGCTGTGGTGCGGAAGCAGGTCGATGTCCTGGAGACGCGACGGCAGTCGCAGGACCGCCCGGACCTGGTGGTGGCGTCACCTTCGGTAAGCAATAGCCGTCCAGCCCTTGGGGCGACGGTGTGGAACTCTGCGTCGTCGGACGCCGGAGTCTCGGGGGCCACAACGCTGCGCTATTACCGGTCGACGGACAAATCGATCACGAACATCCGACACAAAGGTGGGCACGGACGCGGTGCCGGGGCTTGGCGCTCGGGAGAGCAGCAGCCAGTCAGTGGATCTGACCGCGGATAGGGAACAAACCAAACAGGACGACGGGATACAAGCTGCTCAGGCTGGGGCCTCGGCCCGCGCTAGCAGCTTGGCGAAGTCGTAGTTGACGCTGGTGACGCCAAAGTCGGGTTCGCGCTGGAAGGGGTGGCGCAGATACCTTACGCGGTGACTGCCGCCGTCCAAAAACTCGACTATAGCGAGAATGAAGCCGTCGGGTTTATTGAGGCTGTAGAGAATTTCGTTTTTGGTCACCGTGATGGTCGCCGCTCCGCTTGCGCGGCCCTTGACCTCGATGAAGCGCAGCCGCCCCGTGTCGGGCGCCCGCGACTCGATATCGTAGCCGAGTTTGTCAAACTCTCGATCCGTCGGCTCATAGCCGAGGCCGCGTTCTACTTCCATGACAATAGCCCGCGCCCGGGCGGCAACCTCCTGCGTATCCACAGGTGATCGGCGTCCCGCCATGGCGTCCACCAGTCCCTGCGGCACCACTAGCAAGCCGCCGAACACCACCGGTGGTAACGGCGAGAGTTGAGCTTCGAGTTGCAATTCCTGTAGCCTCTTGTGCAGCCGGGCCTGCAACGTATCGGCCCGTTTGCGAGTTTCGTCCGAGTTGAGCCGAGCACCACTCGCACCGGCCTGTTCCTGTAGCTTGAGTTGTTCGGAGCGGTGGTCCCAGTAGGAGATTTCCTTGGTCAGACGGTCCTTGACCGCAGCCTCAGTCCTGGCGATCAACGCCAGCTTGGGATCGCGGACTTGGGCTAGATGCTCGGGGACGACTTGAGCCACTGCATAGGCTTGCGCCTTCTGCTCTATTTCTCGGTTGATCCACGCGCATTCCGGCCGCTCCAAGATGGCCTCAACGCTAGGTTCGTCTTGGGCCAGCGGCCGATAGTCCAAGTAGGGGGCGTAGTGGAGGTGGCGGGCGTTGCCAGCGGCGTCGATTTCGACGTAGAGCATCTGCTTGGAGATAATCCGGCGGTCGCCCGCCCGCGTCCGGCCCGCGTCTTGAATGGCGTGTTCGAGATAGAAAAGCACTCGCGGTGTCTGCCCTGGATCGCGCTCGTCAACGAGCACTGCTCCGCGCTTGAGTAGATCGCGGTGCTGCTCCAGCGTCAGGTCGAGGACGGCGTCCAGCAAGGGGTGTCCTGGGCAGACGAATGCCGCCGCTGGCTGGCCCGGCAGCGCGACCAGCGATTTGTCGAAGGCGATCCGTTCGTAGCGGGAGAGGACCGGCGTGCTTTGGTTGCGGGCCAGCGCAGGAACACGCGTAACCTCATAGCGGCGTGGCTCGCGCTGCCGGGCCGATCCACCGATTCGCTGGAACGCCTCTAGAAAAAACGCCTCAATGTAATGCGGCTGCAGGCGGCGCGCCTCGGCCCGCTCCATCTCTTCGCGGACCCTCTGCAAGCGGCTGGCGTCCATCGCGTCATGGACGAGCTGCCGCTCTTCCAGCAGGTCCTGTAGCGCGCTATGGTCGAGCGCCTGATCGACCGCAGTGTCGAGGCGCGCGCGAACGTCTGGCTGCTCGCCGTAGCGGATGGCTTCGAGCAGGAGGTCGCGCAACGGTCTGCCCTCGAATTCGAGCTTGCCAAGCACGTCAAATACCTGACCACCCAGGGTCTGCCGCGCCTGTTCTAGTTTGGTCAGCAGTCGCTGGTACACGTCGCCCTCGCGGGTTTCGTCCGCGACCAGATTCCACAGGTGGCACACTTCCGTCTGGCCGATTCGGTGAATGCGGCCAAAGCGCTGCTCTAAGCGGTTCGGGTTCCAGGGGAGGTCGTAGTTGACCATCAGATGCGCCCGCTGGAGGTTGATTCCTTCACCAGCGGCATCGGTGGCCAGCAGCACCTGTACCGCTGGGTCGTGGCGGAAGGCTTCCTGCGCTTGGTGGCGATCCTCGCGGGCCATACCCCCGTGAATGACGACTACCGACTCCGCACGTCCAAGCAAGGTGGTGATGCGGTCTTGCAGATAGTGGAGCGTGTCGCGGTGCTCGGTGAAGAGCACTAGCTTCTGTGTAGGGGAGGGCACTGGACGCGGGATCTCGCCACCGCCGTAGGGAGTTGCCGGCTCCCCGATCTTGCCTGTTATCCCGGACGCTGTAAAAACCTCGCTGAGCAGGCTTGCAAGCTCCCGCCACTTCGCGTCTCCACTGCGGCGACGGACGTCACGAGCACGATCTTCCAGCATCTTCAGGGTATCGATCTCCGCCTTCAGTTCGGCGATGGAGCGGGCGGCGGTCGCTTGGTCGAGGATGCGCGTTTCGGCGGCTTCGACCTCGTGCTCTGGGGCGTCGTCGAGATCTTCGACGTCTTCGGCATCGAGCTCTGGGGCTGTGGACGTGACCGCGTTGTCGCGCCGGGATTCCTCCAACTCGTACCGGCGGCTCTCCAAGCGCTCGCGCCGCCGGCGTAGCGACTGGTAGATTGCCTCGGGAGACGAAGCGAGCCGCCGCTGGAGGATCGTCAGGGCGAAGCCGACCGTGCCGGCCCGCTTGGCGTTGGCGAGTGCGTCCGCCCGATTGAATTCCTCCCGCACATAGTCGGTGACCGCCTCGTAGAGCTGGGCTTCTGCCTCTGAGAGCTGGTACGGCACTGTATAGGCGATGCGTTCGGGGAACAACGGCTTGCCATCGAATTTGAGCAGCCGCTCCTTGACCATGCGCCGCATCAAGTCCGAGACATCGGCCACGTGGACGCCATCGCGGAAGCGGCCCTCGAAGCGGTCGCTGTCGAGCAACGCCATGAAGAGTTGGAAGTCCTCTTCCTTGCCGTTGTGCGGCGTCGCCGTCATCAGCAGGAAGTGGCGCGTCAGCCCCGACAGAAGCTGTCCCAGCCGGTAGCGTTTCGTGTAATGGATCTCGCCTCCGAAGAAGCTGGCCGACATCTTGTGCGCCTCGTCGCATACTACCAGATCCCAGCCAGTATCGGGTGCCTGGAGCTTCTGCTGGACCTGTTCGTCGCGTGCTAGCTTGTCGAGGCGCGCGATGACGAGGTCGGCCTCCAAAAACCAGTTGCCGGTGCGGGCGGCTTCGAGCTTGTCGTTGGTCATAATCTCAAAGGGCAACTGGAAGCGCTGGTAGAGTTCGTCCTGCCATTGCTCGGCGAGGCTGCCGGGGCAGACGATGAGACACCGTTCGAGATCGCCGCGGGCGATCAGCTCCCTGATAAGTAGGCCCGCCATGATGGTCTTACCGGCACCTGGATCGTCGGCGAGGAGGAAGCGCAGGGGCTGGCGCGGTAGCATGGATTCGTACACCGCGGTGATCTGATGGGGCAGCGGCTCGACGACCGAGGTGTGGACTGCCAGTACGGGATCGAACAGATGCGCGAGGCGGATGCGCAATGCTTCAGATACCAGCCGGAATAGGTCCCCGTCGCCGTCAAAGCTCCACGGCTGCCCTTGTTCCACCACTTCGAGCCGCGCCTCGTCAGAGCGGTAGAGCAACTCATTGGCCACCTTGCCGTCCGGTGTCTTGTAGGTCAGTTCCAGGGCCTCGGAGCCAAACCACTGCACGCTGACGACCACCACGAGGCCATCGGTGAGAATGCCGCGCACTGCGGCGTTAGGCTGGAGATCTTCGAGCGTCACTCCCGACCTACTCCCGTTCAAAACCCTGACTGGAGAACTTGAGCGTCCGGCTGTTCTCGGTGACGGTGCGCACGACGTGATCGGGGGCACCCGAGGGGATTTCGGCTTCTATCTCCAAGGTCACGGTCACTTTCGCACCCACCAAGCCGGCTAGATGGGCAATGACCTCATCGGCAATCTGGCTCGCGTCGCGGCCGACGCGGGTGGCATCGAGGGTCACGGCCCCGTGAAAGCGCCGCGCTTTCTGCTCAGGTGGGGTAGGCGTTGACTCTGGACTGGTGCCGGCAACCGGATGGGAACCGGCTGACCCACTGGCAACCGGCTCAGCGACGCCCGCCCCGGTTACCGCTGCCGCTGGCTCGGCTTCCTGCGGTGC
This sequence comes from Candidatus Latescibacterota bacterium, assembly GCA_965219385.1. Classification (GTDB taxonomy): domain Bacteria; phylum Latescibacterota; class UBA2968; order UBA8231; family UBA8231; genus CBDCNM01. The sequence continues at coordinate 3,307,575 of CBDCNM010000002.1, forward strand.
GATTGCAACTTCAGGCTTGACCAGCAGCCCATCGCTTTCAGGGCTAAGCAGGGCGACCTCGCGGCCACAGCGGAGTCCGCGATAGCGGCCCGTGTCCTCGTCGAAGGCATCGGCGTAGGCGAACGATTCGTCTCTCCAGAGGAGAAGTCCCAAGCCATCTTGGATGGCTGCAATTAGGACCTCTGGGCCAGCGAGGCGGGGGAGATAGAGGTAGCGGGCGAAGTGGTCTGCTAACTGCCGGATTTCCACCTGACCGCCGCGCCACAAGGGCACCCGGTCGAGTTCCATTCGCAGGCGCGTGCCCGCGAGCGCCGGTACCAACAGCTCTTCTGATCGTAGCTTCTTGCTGGCGCGCACGGCGAGCGGGTCCTGCCCAGCCAGCCGCAGGGCCTGCCACTCGACTGCCGCCTCGGGCGTGGACTGCACCGGCGCTAGGAGCCACTGATAGGCTTCCGGTAGCCGTCCAACCACGGCACCGTCCTCCGACTTCAACTGCGCTTCGGCCTGCCGCACCTGATGCGGGTCGAGGTTCAGGGTTTCTTTGTCTTGGAGGATGGACGACCACGCCAAGTAGCGACGAACCGCTTCATCCAGGTCCTGTAGACGGGTCTGGTCAACGGCGAGGAAGACCAGCGTATTGCGGAAGAGGCGCGGGGTGTTGCCGCGATTTTCGAGTATGGCGGTGGCTGCGGACTGGGCCTTGCTGTTCGACCCGCTGCTGTGCGGGTGCTCAGTCCCCAGCACCACCAGGCGAGCGTCCATGTCGTCGGGGATGTCAGCGCCGGATTGCGGCACCGTATGGATGCGCTGGAAGTCGCCCGTGGCGCGCAGGTCGGAGCGCAACCGCTGCTCGATCTCGGCCACCACTGGCGCAGGATCGCGCCTGAATTGATCGGCCCGGTCTTCTGCCAGCTTGGTGACGGTCGGCTGCGTCGAGTACCAGTAGCGCGGGCCATCCTGATAGAGGAAGGTCGCCTGCGTACTTAGGCGTCGCAGGGCATCGCCAAAGATCGCTGGTGTTTCACCCGGCATTGCGGAGCCGAGCTTGATGCGGCGGTCCTCAATACCACGATTGGCCACCGAGGTCGTCGGTGCGGAGCCGAGGTACACGGTGCGCGCCACCCGGCGGGTCGCCGAAAACTTGCCCAAGTTCGCCACCTCGCCGTCAATGCGCTGCGGCAGTGCATTCGGGCCATCTACATCCGCCTCGATGATCGGCGTCCAGTTGTCGGACAGATAGCGGGTCAACTCGTTGCGGACGTGCGGGTCGTCGATGGGGATGTGCGCTGGCATGATCAGCGGGTTGCGGTCGCCGCGGTCCCACAGACTGTGGATGACTGCGGCCATCAGACGCAGGACGCCTCGGGTGCGCTGAAACTTCACCAGCGCGGACCAGTCCGTATAGAGCCGGTCGAAGACCTCTGGATGGATCGGATAGGCGGCGCGCAGGCGGCGCTCGTAGTCGGCGTCCCGGCATTCGGCGGGGAACTCCTGCTGCTGGGCGCGGTAGAAGTCGGCGAAGGTGCGCGAGACATTGTCGCGGGCAGTGAATTGCTCGCGCTCGCTCAAGGGTTCAAATAGACGGCGGCGCACGATCTCGAAGCCTTCTTCGGTACTCGCTGGCGTCCAGGAGGATTCGACCCGGCCAATGACGTTCTTGAGCCGTGCCAGTGCGGCCCGGCCACGGAGGCCACCGACTTCCTCGTCTTCACCTTGAGCATGGGGAGAGGTCGCCGTATCCGAGGACGGCAAGCTGATCACCAGCAGGCAACTGTTTGCCGCGCGCGCGGATTCGGTCAAGGTCTGGGCGAAGCTGAAGTGGGTTTCAAAACTGCCGGCTGGCAGGTCGGCGTCGTCGTGCAACTGGCGGGCGTAGGCGACCCATTCATCGATCAGAATGAGGCACGGCCCATATTCGTTCATCAGTTGGCGGAGGGTGTCGCCTGGGTTGGTGGCGCGCTCGTCGTCCTGCCGAACCTTGTCGAATGCCGCTTTGCCGCCGAGTTGCCAAGCCAGTTCGCCCCACAGCGTTTTGACCACGGTGCCATCTTCCTTTGCCGATGGGTTGCCGGGCGAGATCTTGTTGCCGACCAGTACGACCCGTTTGACGTGGTCGGGCCGTGCAGCAATTTCGGCTGACGCTATCAGGTCGTCGATGCCCAGCAGCTCACCGGTTGGCATGCCAGAGAATAGATGGTACAGGGCCAGCATCGAGTGGGTCTTGCCGCCGCCGAAGTTGGTCTGGAGTTCCACCACGGGATCGCCGCCCCGGCCGCTCAGCCGCTGCATCGCTCCGCTCAGCAGGCTCTTCAGGCTTTCCGTCAGGTAGGTGCGGCGAAAGAATTCCACTGGGTTGCGGTACTCGTCCGTTCCTTCGCCGAGATGGACCTGCCACAGGTCCGCGGCGAACTCGGCCTGCTGGTAGCCGCCGCTGGCCACGTCGCGATGCGGGTCCACGACCTCGCGCCAGGGCTTCAGGCTGCCGGTGGCTTGGCTCTCGACGGTGGTACCCGCGCCGCGACGGCGCTCGCTGCGCGCTTGTTCCTCGAAGACCAGACGGCGCAGCTCCATCTTCATGCGATTGACCTCGTCTGCTTGCGGTGCGGAGACGGCCGTTAGCAGACGAGCGATAGAGTCGAGGGTGCGGTCGGCGTCGTCGCTGGAGAAGCTGTCCTGGTGTGCCCACTTGTTGCGGTGGTCGCGGATCTCGCTGACGAGGCTGCGCTCGGCGTGGCCCAGCACAGTGCGGAACACGTCGTTCCACGTTTCCCACATCAGCTTGAGGAGGGCGGCCACATCCCACTGATCTATGGGCTTGTCGGTCCGGTGTGGATCATCGACAAAGCGCCGGATGGTGTCCATGTGTACGCCACCGGCCTTGATTTTGTCTTGGACCTCGCGATCGACAAATGGGCCCAGCCCGTCCTTGAGGAGTTCGAGTGCTTTACCAACGCGTTCTTGATTTGTAATGGCCATGGTTTTACTTCCTTATAGATAGCCTCACGGGCGAGCTTGGCCGCCGTGCGACTGGCTGCACAACAGGTGATGCTCTTCTCCAGGTCCTGCTTGCCCCCGTGGGGTACGCACTGGAAAGACAATCCAGGAAACAGCCGGGGCAGCAAGACTTCCAGCAGGCCACCCATCGAGGACTCTTCCAACAGAAAAACTATGCGCCTCATCGTAGCCCGGCACCCTCGAAAAGCCTCTGCTTCCAGAGGGCACCTGGCAGATCGCCTTCAGCAACAAGATCGTGTAGCAGTTCGCTATCGGACGCCCGGCGCCCGGTCGTAAAGCCGTCCTTCTTGACCAGATAGAAGATTTCTTCGAGTTGCGCCCCGTTGAGGAAGTCGGGGGAGTGGGTTGAAACAAACACTTGACCACCGCGCCGGGCGTAGTCGCGAAACTCCTCGGCCAACTCTATCAGCAATTCGGGATAGAGCTGGTTTTCGGGTTCCTCGACCGACAGCAGCGGATGGGGCTTCGGGTCGTATAGCAACACGAGGTAGGCAAACATCTTGATCGTACCGTCGGATACGTAGCGGGCGATGAAGGGATCCTTGAAGCTGCCGTCCTGAAAGCGGAGGACGAGACGCCCGTCCTCCGTAGGTTTGGCCTCAACCCCGCTCACGCCCGGGACGCGCTGGCTCATGGCCTCCAACACTTGGTCGAAGCACTCGCGGTGATTCTCGTAGAGGTAGTGGGCGACCTGGGCGACATTATCGCCACGGTTAGACAGATGCTCGGCATAGCCGGCCTCACTGCTCGGTCGGGCGTCGGCGATGTGGAAGTCCGAGACGTGCCAGTTCTCGATCAGCCTACGGAACTCGGAGACGACCTGGAACTCGCGGAACTGGCCCAAGCCCTTGATGGCAAGGACGCTCGGCTCGTCGAGCTTGTACTCCTCCTTTTTCTCCTCAGCGCCCTCCTCGCCATAGAGCGATTCATTGGTGATTGCGCTGCCGAGGCCACGGCTAAAGTCCACAAAGTGCCAGGGCTTGCCGTACTGGCCCCGGCGGTAGCGCAGAATCTCGCGGTCCACCACTACCCGCCCACCGTCCTCGGCCACTTGGAGGACATAGGTGGCCAGACGCCCGCCGCTCTCGCGGAATTTGATGGTGATCCCAATCGGCCCCTTTTCTCCCCGGCTGACCAACTCGCGGAACCCGCCGCGCCGCGCCACCGCTGTGGCAACATTCTGGGTCAGGGCGTCCTTGAGAAAGCTGAATACGTCGAAGAGGGTTGACTTGCCCGAGCCATTGGCACCAACGACCACGGCCATGGGGGGAAGATTGTCGAGCACGGCGTGGCGAAAGGGCCGGTAGTTCCTGATTTCGATGCGCTCAATCTGCATGGTCATATTCCTCTCTTCACCTTGCCCGGCGTTTATGCTGCCGCCCAAATAACCAACCGCAACTCACTGTCGTCAAGCAGGTCGTACTCGGGGAGACGGCCCGAGAGTTCGCGGCTCTCGTTTAGAATGATCGGCACTCCGTCACCTCTTCGGTCCATTATACGTGCCCGCCCCAGATTCTCGCCCTCCCAAACGGGGCAACGCGCCAAGAGAGAAACGATCAGCTCGTTCCGGCTGTATTGCCGCAAGTCCATACTATCCGGTGTGAGCGTATTCGCCAGGGCACCAGGGACGTATAGCTCAAGGCGGTCCCCGAACAGATGCAGACGAATCCGCGCACCCGCCATCGAGTAGTCACGGTGGGCCACCGCGTTGACGAACGCTTCGAACACAGCTCGCTCGCTGAACTGCGGGAGATCGACCCGGGCCGTGGTCTTGGTCGCTCGCACGAGCATGTTCCGCCGCACAAAGTGCAGTGCTTCCGCAACCTGCTCGTCGAGTGGTCCCTCTATATCGCGGGCATCGGTCTGATAGTCGGAATCGGTGCGCTCACCCGCATAGCTGACGGCTTGTATGTAGGCGTGGGGGAGCCACTGTTGCGGTTGGCGTGTACCCAGCAGAACGCCGGCGAGTGTGAGACGTGCGACATCGTCCTCGTCATCGGCCACGAGGCGGAGCTTGCGTGCTGCCTCCTCGGTGACACCTTCCTCAATGGAATCCTCCCGCAGGAACCGGCGTGTCAACGAGTAGTTCAGATCGCCCGGCTCGGTGCGGGGCACCAGCGATTCATCGAAGCGGATCATGCGGCTCTGGCTGCGCTCCTGGAAGAGCCGGGCCAGTACCTCGGGCGACATCTCGCGCTTCGAACTGCCGATCCTGCGGAAATAGCCGCCCGGACTCTTGTGAACGAACAGGCTGCGGGCGATGTCGATGCGAATGACCGGAACGAGCGTTCCGGCGGCGTCCGGTAGTTCGAGCTTGAGGATGTCGACGTTGAGCGCGGGGTTTACCGAGTCGTTACAGATTTCGCGGACCCACGCTTCGACCACATCCAAGCCCTCTAAAGGGATACCCAAGACCTCGCGGGTCGAGTCGTCCACTCCCAGGACGAAAGACCCCCCTCGCCCGTTGGCAAAGGCAGCGAGTTCGTCAGCGAACTCGTTCCGATTCGGGCTGGTGACGCGGCCACCGGACAGCAGGACACGCTTGAGTTCCAGGGTGGAGTCCTCGCCGAGGCGGAGGCGGCGAGCTAGGTCAGCAACGCTCATCTGTTTTGTTCCCCTTTTTTAAGCCCTCACCATCATGCCCGACGGGCCGCAGTTTCTAGACGACGATATTCTGGATTTCGAGCGAGATTGGGGGCGACTTTTCGCACCTGCTCAAGTGCATCTCTCAGATCATAAGGGATTACCGCATTTTCCGCTGTCCCGATCGTCCGATCCAGAAGGCGCAATAGTGCTTTGGCTTTGGCCTCATCGTCAATCATTTCCAGTTTTGGTGTTTCATCTTCATTCATTTTCAGGGTTTCTATTTCGTCGTCTCTATACAGTCCATAATCGATCATTGACCAGCAATTGAACGGCACGAGGAAACGCTCGATAGTGTGCACCGCTTCGGCGAATTCTCCGCGAGCGATTGCTGGAAGCCTAGAGAGTCTATCACTGATCCCCGGCGACGTCAGCGAGCGCTCTTGCGGCCATACATTTTGGAGGAAAGGCTTGACCAATGATTGGAACAGATGTTCTGGTGACGGTGGATTCGGTTCTCGCTCGTTCGCTTCCGAAAGATCACTTACAAAGCTAATAATTGCTTCCACTAAGTATGAACGTCCTTCTTCGTCCTGGGACCGTATCATTTGCTGAACGCGGCCTTGCGCGACCGCAGGGTCTCGTCCTTCCCGTAGGGCATGAAGGGACTCGATCACAAGACTGAACGCGAGCGAATGGCGGGTCTGGCGGTTAAGTCGGTGGTCCGTGGATCGGTCCACCATGTCGTTGCCAATAATTCTCAATACGTCCGTAAATTGCGTCTGACGACCGACGGCACGCCAGAGGGCCAGTGTTTCAGCGTCGTCTGCGCGAAGTGGCTCAATAAGATGTTTTTCCGTCCATTTTTGGTCGGCGCACAGGAAATACCTCAGCGGCTCAAGCATCCGATGCTTGGCGATCAATCCCGACCGTTCCGAAGCATTGATAACTTCATTCCTCATTTTTCCCAAGTCGCTAGGGCTATCAAATGGTCGAGGATTTTCTTCGAGATTCGGACGAGCAGCCAAGAACACGCCAACGAGTTCTCCCACGGGTGTATTGAGGTCAGGCTCTTTATTCGGTGGCTTCATTCTATTCGTCGTCTCGACAGCTAATGGCCAAGCACGGTGCCAGACCACAGACCAGTTCGGCACGGCGACAACGTATTTTTCCCAAATACTGAGCCAGTAGGAAATGCCTTTTATCGCTTTGGATATGGCTTCGTCCGGCAGTTTTGTAAGGAGATTGATCACCCGGTGGGCTTCCGAGGGCAGATCGCGCGTATTGGTTTCCTGCTCCGGACCCGCTGGAGGCAAATGTGCCAAACTGAAGCGTTCCCAGGTTTTTGGGAACCCCGCTCCGCCGTCAGAGCTTGATTCAAGATCCTCCAAAATCCGCACAGGGTCTTCTCTGAGCCAGTCCCATGCCCGGTCTGCCGGGTCATCATCCCATCCACGGCGCGGGGATAAGAGTGCTTGTTCTAGTGCTTGCAGGCGATCAATACCAGTCAGGGAATCCAGTGAGCGATCAGGAATTGTCGGATCACTCTGCGCCTTCGGGAAATCCAAGAACCCCTCATCGATTCGGTTCATTTCAGCTAAATCGGTAAACTGTCCAATGTTCGATTCGAGCCAGGCTTTGTCGCGACTCGGGAGGGTGGCCCCGGCGACCTCGATGCGTTTCAGTTCCCGGACAGCCCAGTAGAAGCAAGCGGCCTCAATATGGTCCGCTGCCACGTTTCTAAAAAGATTACGAGGCCGCCCCCTGCGTATTCTTCTGGTAATCGCCTTTTGTGTAGCATTGTCGAATTCGGAGAAACGCCGGGCTCGCAGTTCGGCAATTTCTGGATGGTGATGTACGTCCCAGAAGACCTTATAATTCAAATGAAGGATAAAATCACCTACCTCAGCATCGGGTGTAATCCGAGAATCACACGACATAGCGGCCCAGAGTCGCAAATGAATCGGAGAATCTTTCCGTTTCCAGCGGCTAATAAAACCAAGCGCGGCGGAGCGATCGATATCGACAAGCTGCGAAACGACTGCGTGAAGGAGCTTTACCGATGGTGCCATTTTTCGGTTATACTTATCAGGTTCGTGCATTCCCTCGCCGCGTTCAGGCTCTGATACGTAATACACGCGACGTAGAGAGAGGTCCACTCGCCCCCATCCGATACGCCGCGCAATGTCCAGCCCGCCCATAACTACGGCGTCTAGCGCATTGGCTAGAGAAACGATAAACTCAACTTCGGTCAGCTTTTCCAATTTCAAGGATGCCGGATTGATCGCTTTGCCACTTGTCAGCGTGGCATCAAATAGATCGTGGACCTTTTTGGGTCTGTTGGGAAGCTTGAGGAGATTAAGTAGCCCACTCGAGTAGGCTTCAATCTCCAGCCTCGGCTCAACAAGATCGACGATAGCTGCGACAAGTGCCTCGGAGCGTTCCCCTGAGCGCAATCGCTGCTTAACTTGGACCTCAAGCATTCCGTAAGAGTCAGCAATTGGCTCATTCCAACTCTCCTTGATAAGCCACCAAGCGGAAAGCCAAGGTTCGCGGAGGTTCACGCCTCCCGGCCTGTCAAGTAAATGCAGAATCGCCTGTTTCTTGACAATATCAACATCACCGGAACCAAGACCCAATGCCCATTCGATAGTTTCTTTTTCTTCAAGACGGCCTTCGAGAAACGCGACTATGGAGCGCACCGTCGCTTGGTCCCTTGCATTTAGACTAAGAGAGAGTAGTCTCATCTGTGCCCCTCCCGGTTTTCCTCCGACGATACGTCTGAGATAGCGTCGAGCCATCCCAAATCCGCTTTGTGCTTGGAAACTAATTCAGATAAGCGGGTACGTTCGTTTGAATCACTTCGACGAATGAAATGGTCGAACAAATTACGATCTTCCTCTCTCGCCTCAGACCTTTTGCCCCTCACAATTTTCTTCAGTACGCTATCGATGTGGCGATTTTCATTAATTTTAGAGAATTTGACCCATTGAGCCAGTGTACCCTGAAGCTGAGAGTGATCATTGTCTTGAACGTCGTACCGAATCGGCGTGATCCCGCGAGCCCGCCAGTCTTCTAATTCTACTGGATCGTCCTCACTCATTCCAACGAATATGAACCGTTCCTTGAGGTCAGGAAAACGCACCCTATCCGCAGCGACAGCATCCAGCAGGTATCTCATCGGTGGGTCGTTCGCGCTGTAGCCCACGAGAACTAAGTTATACAGTCGTGCAGCGTCGTAAATCAGATCGGGAACGATTCGTCGGCGCAAATAGAACTCGCCGAAATCCTGATCAGAAATAATAAGGTCAGGCGTTCGCTCAGGGTTTCGGTCCAAGGTACCATGTATGTGCAGAACACCGTTGAATTCTTGTCTCAGCGTTGGTCTGGGTATGCCTCCAAGTGCGTACGTCTGGACCGGTGATTTCATGTTTCTAGCGGCGTTTTCAAAGAGGAGATCGAAATTCGTCGTGATGATTGTTACCGCGCCGCCGCGATCGGCGAGACGCATCAATGCTCGATGAATTGGAGCCGGCTTATTCTTGGAACGGATGATCGCGCCAACCTCTTGTCTAACCGGACTCCTATTGCTCGCCTCTCCTTCAAGCCTTCTCTCAAGCATACCCAAGGCGACATCGTATTCGCCTTTGCGGAAACGCTTGACCTCGGCCTTTTGGCTAGCATTCAATTTCGAGGTTTCTTGACCATCATCTGAAATAACGGAATGGACCACCGAATCTAGTTTCTCGTACACACTTACGACCAGCTTACGAAAGTCAGGCAATCCTGCATCCCTTGAAACGCCGGCTCCAGCGATGAAGAGAACTTTACCTCGTGCATGGGCGCGAAGCAGGTGCTCTGGAATCGGTGCCAAGTCTTGTCCCAACGCAATGTCTCTGCTGCTGATGTCTGATGTTTGAGTCATGTCAATACATCATCCGCCTGCTCATCGAGCTTCGTCAACGAGTTCAGGGTCGTTCATAAATAACCTTCCCTTCGCGGAGTGCTGAACGCAACGCGGTTCCCACAAGGTGCCCGCGACGAGCGACTTCTTCGGGAGTCGCTACTACTATGTCTTTGCAGACCGGCAGATCGCCCAAGGCCCGGCGGATCTCGATAGCCGTGTCCCGCTTGTTGGACACATTGGGCAGAATCACGAGCAAATCCACGTCGCTCCATTCGGTTGCTGTGCCCCGTGCATGGGACCCGAAGAGGACGACCCGCGAAGGCTGGAAGCCTCTCACGATGCGGTCCACCATAGTTGATATGAACGTTTCCGAGGCGGCCACATTCATCTTGCACCTCCCGTAGCTGCATCGCCGAACAACCCGCCCTGCTCGGGCGGCACCTCCTTCCGTGCCAGATCGGAGATTTCGGGCCAGCTCTGTACTAGGCTGTTGTAGGAGAGGGCTTCGGCGGCGCGGTTTTTGCGCTCGCAGACGGTGTAGAGTCGGTAGGCCAGTTCGCGGGCGGTGTCGGCTGGTGCGCCGAGGCGGGCCACGACCCGCGCTGCGCCTTTTTCGCCGCCGGTTTCCAGAGCGCGGATGAGGTGGTGGACCGCTTCCCACACGGTGAGCCGGGCGTCGGTCGTCGGGTCCCAATCGTCGGCTAATTCATCCGGGCGCAGCAGGCGCACCTTGCCGGCGCTGGAGGCGAGGATGCCGCCCTCGACGATGCCGGCGATACTGGTATTTTTGGCTTTGGACAGGGTTTCGGCGACGCCGTATTCGCCTTCGTCGAAGCCTTGCTGCTCAAACCACGCCAAGGCCCAGCGGCTGTCGGCGTCGAAGTCGCCTTCCTGCTCGGCCAGCACTTCATCGAGCATCTGGTTGATGAGCGCCAGGGCCTCGCGCACCGAGACGGGCTTGCCCTCGGCGTCGAGCACCTTGGCGTAATGGGTGAACACGGCCATGCCGGGGCCGATGGCGGCTTGGGCGAGATCGACGGGGGCGATGTTGCTGGATTGCAAGTGGGCGAGGGCCGTGGGGAGCTCGGCTCTCAATGCGGCGACGATTTCGCGGCGGGTGGCCATTGGTGCGGCTGCAGGGCGCTGGCGGCAGACGAGGACGATGCTAGAGGCGAGGGCAGAGACGGACTTTTTCAATTTTTCGGTTGTCTCAGTGCGCATCGGCCAAGTGCCAGTGACCGCGAAGCCTGAGTCGATCACTGCTTCAAGGAAGGTTTCCCAACCAGTACTGGAAGTACCCGCGTCACCTTTAGTCTCGGACTGCTTGAAGGCATAGTATATGGTAACAGGAAAGCTGGGATGCACTTGCTCGGCAAAGCGGTGCACCGCCTGTCCCATGCCGTCGAGGAAGAAGGCTTCCGCTTCGTCCTTACTACCATGTCGGTAGGGCGTGGCCACTAATTCCTCAGCCTTCGGTACAGCTACCGTAGCAAATAGCTCAGGAAAGATTGGCTTCATTGATTGGCGTAGCCAAATGTAAAAGAAATCGGACAGATCCGCGTAGCCTATGTTGTCGTAGTAGGGGGGATCGGTGGAGATAACTCTGTCTATTGCAATAAGTTGCGATTGGGCTTCCGCTTGGGTGCTGACGCCATAAGGATAAGCAGGTACCGATGCCAGCCCCGAGATAATCGACACGATCCCTCCCTCGAAGTTACCGCTGGAATTTGAGAGCGGATTGCTTTCAGAGAAATCCCACACCATTGGTAGAGCTTGTCTCCCAAAGGTATTGCTGACGTGTTCGCGCAACCTTGCCCAAGCACATATAGTTGAGTTTCGATCCGCTACCTTATCGGTAGCCATCGCTAGATACACCCCCACCGCCTCCGCATACGCCGTCGCTCCCGCGCCTCCATCCCGTAGCGGTCGTCCGTCATCAGGCAAATCGGCGTTGGCTGCATCCTGCTCGACGCGCTCTATCGCTTCCGCCACCAAGTCGGAGAAGGTGCTCAAGGCGACAAGTTGACGGGAAGTAAAGAGGTCACGCCACATAATCATGCCGTATTCCTGCACGCGGAAGCCGAGCGCCCGCTCCGGTAAGTTCGTGTCAGGTGTCCACTTCGGTTCTGCCTCTTCTGCGACGGCTTCATGCTCCGACGTTGGCGTCAGATACACTCGCCCCCGGTCTCCTTCGGCTACAATGGCCATCAAACGCGCACCCATCCGCCCGGATTTTGCCTCCGAGCGCAAGTAATCAAACGGCATGGGTGTACTCGACATGAGGCAGAGAAACGGTTTACCACTACCGCCAGCCTTCGTCCCCGCCTTCGCCGCCTCCGCATCCTCCGGCATTCCCACCTTCACCGCAAACCGATACCCACGCCCCTCAATCACCGGCTCGACATACGCCTCCTTTCCCTTCTTCGTCGAAAGCATAAAGGTCGAGGCCAGCGGCACCTCTACATCGGCAAACGCCGGATTCGGGCTTCTCACCGTCCGCGCCCACAGCCACGCAATCACCGTCAGCTTCCGGCCCTTGTAGCGTTCAAGATCGGGCCGCTCCCGCACCATCTCCTCGGTAATCTCAACCTGCGGATACAGATGCCCAATGCGCCGCTCGGCCTCGTCGCGCATCCACTGGCCATAGTAGCGCACATCCTCGGCTAAGCCCTTCGCCCCCTTCCATTCGTGCTCGATCAGGCTCCTTTCCTCACGGGACGCCGGATTCACCGGCGACTGGCCGGCGAACTTCGGCGGTATCTCGATCATCGCCTTGTTGATGAGCACCGCCACCGGATTGAGGTCGCTGGCATGAGCTTCAAGCCCCAACCGCTGCGCTTCCAGCGGCAAGGCACCGCCGCCAGCAAACGGATCGTGAAAGGCCGGCAGCTTGTCCGGGTCGAACAATTCGGCGGCGCGCGGGTGATCTGCATGGTCGGCGCAGGTCCGCCGCCAGCTCTTGCGAATCTCCGTACGCGCCCGCTCCAGCACCTTCTCGTTCGTGGTGTTCTCCCAGAGGACCAAATCTTTCAAGATGGCGAACAGCCGCTCGCGCTCCTTTTCTTGGTCGGCCTCCGTGGGAAACAGATCGGGCCTGGCCGACGGATCGTCGACCAGCTGCGCAAAAATCACCGCCCGCGCCGCGGCCAACGGCCGCCGCGCCCACCACAGATGCAGGGTGCTCGGGTGTCCGTGCCGAATCGACTTCTCCCGCGCCGACGCGGCGTTGATCGCGTCGAGGGGCAGGGCGACTTCAATGAGCTTTTTGCGTTGCACCCCAACCATTTTTTACGGCTCTCCTTTCACCCACAAACGCTCATCACTGCGGGGCGCGTCGACACCACAGCCCGGGCAGTGAACCATGTCCACCAATCATAACGAAACAAGATGCGCCGGCATCGGTAGCAGGACCCCAGACGGGTGGCCTGTCTGAAGGTGGCTCCGGCTGTACGAAGGGCACCCAAACAATCCACGACAACCGTTTGGCGTACCGCCGTGTGCAGTGACTCCTCACGCCCGTCTCAGTACTCTTAGGGGAGCCATTCCTCCCAGGACGAGCGTGGCTTCATTGCATCTGCTCCGACAAGTCGGCGTATGCGGTCTGAAGCATCTCCACAAAACGGTTCCTTTCTTTCTTATCCAGATGCCTAGACTGCTTCCCCGTTTTCTTTTCGTAAGGATGCGTCCCTGGCAGACGGTTACGCCGATCGTTCATCTCCCGGAAGCAATCTGCGATACGCGGGAATTGCTTGGAGAATTTGCGCGTCGCATCAAGTGTAACTCCGAAGTCTAGGAGTTGTCCGTTCTTGTCGGTTATACTGCCAGCAGCTACGTGACTCGTCGCAGCCAAATGACGCTGGAGCGCATGGAACAGTATCTGGTTGAACCCGTTCTGAGAGCTGAGCCAGTGTGACCTCCCAACATCGAACGTAGCTTCTGCCTCCTTGAGGAGGCCAAGTGCATGCCCGTATTCCGCGCCAAGCAACTCGTGCCATGACCTCGCCTTAGGTAGCTCGTATCGAGCTTGAAGAATCTCGGCGATTGGATCTACCGGTTTCGAGGGCGTGGGAACGACTCCGAGCTCATGTAGCGTATTGACCACTTGTTCCGCAAGATCGTCTATTCGCACCCCAAGACTCGCTGGCGTCAGGCCACGTTGGTGCATGGCGGGGCACACCGACAGTCCGGGCTCTGGCTTCTTCCTTCGCAGGTACTTCTCTACCAATTGCCCATGTTCGAAAGCTCCATCGGGTAGTACGGGAGCCAAGAGAGATTGCAGCAGAGGCTTCTGATATGTTACGAACTTCGTGAATCTTCTTCCAATCACGTCCTCCGATGCGCATAGAAAATGACACGCGCCCCACTGCTCCATGAAACCTTCCGTTACGTTGCGTTTGGCAATTTCAATCGCTTCATTCGTCAAGCCCTCATGGTTGTACACAGCGGAACGAACTTCCCTGCGATAGCGGGCAAGCACGTGCCAAGCTTCACCACGCACGTACGCGTACGGGTTCCGCTCAATGATATCAAGGCACAGATGCTCGATGGGCTTTCGGTAATCGAAACGATTGAGATATACAAAGAAGACGTCTGCATGTTCCGGGTGACGAGGGATGAGCCGCAATACTAACTTGAGGACACTGCTCTCCGGTTCTGCTCGGTACAGGACGTAGCGAAGCCTCGTCTTATCCAGAACCTTTTGCGGTTTGCCACCGATCGCTAAAGATAGCAGTTCTTGAGCTCGCTCCTTGTCAAGCGTCTCGCTGCCTTCATGATGCTGAGGATCGGAAATACTGGGGAGCATTCCCAACGCTTCCTGTATATTTTGGGCTCTCTTAATCGCAAACTTACCCGTCTGCGGGATGAGGCCCCGTTCTCGACAGCGATGCTCAAGCTCGATTACGTTCTTACGTACGACACTCTCAGTGGTACCAAGAAAGCGTATGTCGTCAACGTACCTCACATATCCGGGGTCTGCCTGTAGTTCGAGGTCAATCGGGAGCAGAAAACACTCGGCCAGGAAATCTGACGCAAGTGGTCCCTGGGCTAACCCGTGGCCGTGGCCAGACACAGGGCGATCAGAGCTCCACGTTTGTAAACAGTGAGCTATCCATTTCAGGTCATCCCCCTTCGTTCGTGGATACAATGTCTTAAGCAGAAGCTCGTGGGAAATCGTGTCATAGAATGCGTGCCAGGTCGAAGTCTGCGACCCAGCGCATCCCGTCTTGGTAGAAGAGCTTTTGGATTCGGCGCTGGAACGCGGCGTAGGTAGCCTGCCACTTGCGAAAGAAATAGATACTATCCGACTTCTGAAGAATATTGCTGAAGACAGTCTTGAACTGCATTGGTTCACGGCGTTTCTGCGTCTTCTTTGCTGCGAGATTTGCAAACGCCTGAAAGACGACCTGATCCTCAATGTGGAGTAACGAAAGCGGACGATGAAGTCCCGAGACTTTTGGGATGTATATCCGTTCGGGAAGGCTCGGTTCAAATGTTCCTCCGAGGATCCTATCCCGAAGATTCCTCAGATTGGCATCAACCGCTACTTCATAGGCGTAGTAGAGATTCCGATACAGCGTCTTGTACTGATAATTGCTGCCGGTTGTGATTCTCCGCCAAGCCAATGCAAGATTCGGATGGGTTGCAAGCTGATTCAGTTTCATAACTGCTTCACCCCTAACCAGAAAGTACGCGGGGTGCGGTAGACGGATCTGACACAGGAGTCATCGACCATCTGCGCAAAAATCACCACCCGCGCCGCGGCCAACGGCCGCCGCGCCCACCACAAATGCAGCGTACTCGGATGCCCGTGCCGAATAGACTTCTCCCGCGCCGACGCGGCATTGATCGCGTCGAGCGGCAGGGCGACTTCAATGAGCTTTTTACGGGTCATGTTTTTCCGTTAGCTCTATATCAATTTGTTCCAGCGGCTGAATAGCGTGCGAGACACTTGCGGGTTTCCGGCTTGGGCAGCCTGCACCGTGGGTGAGCGCAGATCGCCTTCAGGCCCGCGCATAGCTTACTCGTGCTAGTAGCGGAAGTCTTGAACATCCAGTCGAGCAGCCACAGAACGCCGTGACAATCGACATGCGCGTCGTTGGCCAACCCACGCAGCACACGGTCGCCCGTCAGCAGGGTCCAGGTGTTCCTTGCCGCAAGGGCAAGAGCAAAGCTATCCGGTAGCGAAAGCGCCGGTTGCTTGCGCCGGTAGCGAAGGGCACAGGCGACCCCGGTGCCGTCCAGTTCCTCGATTCTTAGGCCGAGCTTGAGCAAATTATCGTCCCCGTGGTTTTTTAATTCGCGTTCGTACAAAAGGTCCGGGACGGCAAACTTGAACGGGAGGAGGAAGCCAGCCTCCAGCAACGCCCCGCGCTCAAGATCAATCAGGATGGACGTGTCGGAGACCAGCACCTTCATTGGCTTCATCATACCCCAGGCCTGGCGGCTCCTCCATGCGCTGGTTCAGCTCGTGGACCGAGGTTTCCAGTAGCTCGGCAGCCTTGGCCTCGGAGACCGCGCCCTCAGCCAAGGCGCGGAAGCACAGACGCTCGAAACGTCGGGGCACCTCGCCCGGCATGGCGTGGGGCTCCTGATAGGGCGGTCTGCGCCAGCCTAAACGGGAAAATTCGTTAAATAGCCGCCGGAACAGGGTTGGGCTGAAGATACCGAGATCCTTGCACCGATAGGTCAGTGCCTGAACGCTCACGCCGAATAGCCGCTTGAGGAAGAAAAGTTCACCCCATCCGATGGATGTGCGGTGCTTGCCTATGGCGTCCCACAGCGCTTCGGCAGGCATCAGGAACGCTCCGGCGAAACGGTAGGCGGCCTTTTCGTCGTCTACGTTTGTGGCGTCCAGGACCAGATGTCCAAGCTCATGCGCCATCGTTAAACGCTGGCGCTCCCCCCAATCGTTGTCGTTCACAACGAGGACGGGCACCGGGCTCTTGCCGGGGCGGCGCACCCGCGCCATAAGGCCGTCGATATTCCCCAGATTGATCGAGAGGACCTTAATGCCGCGTTCCTCCACCAACTCCACTAGATCCTGGATCGGGTCGAGCCCCAGGCCCCAATATAAACGCAGGTTTTGAGCGGCACGGTCGGCTTCCCCAAGATCGCTGACGACGGGATAGGGTGCCTCCCGGGGCTTGTCCCAGTTGACGCTCGTCAGGCCGAGAAACTCCTCGACCATGAGGTAGCGTTCCAGCAAGTGCAGGACTTTGGCTTCGACCTGCGCCTCCTCGCGCTTCCTCGTGATCTTCTTTTTGCGGAACTCGACGGCCTCCAGCGCCATTTCCTGGTCTCCGACCAAGTAATCCACTGGAACTGAGAGGGCGTCGGCCAGCGCAATGAGGACGCCCGAGCTTGGCATGGATTCGTCGCGCTCGTACTTGCCGATTGCCTGCGCGGTTACGCGACTTCCAATGCGTTCCTCCAGGCCGCGAAGGGACAGGCCGGCTGCGGCGCGAGCGAGCTTGAGTCTTTGGCCTAGCATGGATGGCATACTCTTCTTGACAGTTTACAAAACAGGTATATATTATTAATATTGTAAATGGACGGAATTGGGTTTTGTCATGCGACTCCAGTTCACGACCGGCTACAGAAGCCGACGATGAAGATCGCAGCGACATTATCCTAAACACAGAGAAAATCATGGAACGAAATTTCTACGTTCGCTCTGGCGGCTCCCAGTGGCTGCCTTTATTTCAATTTACAAATATATTTATTATTCCACAATATATAAATCACGACCGCCGGAGATAAATCACGACCGCCGGAGATAAATCACGACCGCCGGAGATGGACGATGCTTCCTGCACCAGCGGTACAATCATAAGGAGTACTATTACAATGAACTCTAGGACGATTCCACCGCAACTGACCGAACCGACGGATATCCTCTTGGCCGATGTGGCGATCCGCGTCCAACTCAGCCGGACGGACTACAACAAGGCCGTTAATAAGTATCAGACGATCAACGATTGGATTGAGCGCGACGGTAGCCCGCTCAAGGATCGTGTTTATCTATTATACCCGCAAGGGTCTATGGCGATCGGCGCAACCATCGCGTCGAGGCTCAAGACGGACGAGTTCGACATCGACGTGGTAGCGCAGCTCAATCTGCCGAAGTACGTATCACCCCACGAGCCTTTGGACCTGCTTTTCGAGGCGATCAGGGGAGAGCCGGGTTCCCGGTACTATCGGATGACAAAGCGGAGAACTCGTTGTGTCACAGTCGATTACAGCGACGCCATGCACATCGACGTTACGCCGGTTCTTCGCCGATGGGGCACTCCAGAGCGCGAGAGCTGGCTCTTCCATGACCGGCCAGAAGCACCCCACGAGCCGGGTAAGAAGCTTATAGCCAATCCCTACGGCTTCGCCGAGTGGTTCAAGGCTAACACGCCGTCCGATCAGGACTTTGCAAATATCTTTGAAAAACGTGCAGCCGAATACGAGCAACTGATGTTTAAGGAGGCGGCGGACAGCGACCCCGTCCCTCCGCAGGAACCGCCATTCCAAAAATCGAAGGCAGTAATCGTGCTCCAGCTCCTGAAGCGTTGGCGCAATGTGCAATACGATGCGCGGTCTGGGCGACGGCCCCCGTCGATCCTGATTGCGAAGCTGGTGGCCGATGCCGCTAATCATACGGACCGACTTTCGGAGGAATTGCTGCTTCAGGCACGGCATATGCTGTCCGAGTTCCGGCGTTGGCACGGCGCGGGGTGCCGCATTCACGTCGCTAACCCCGTTTGTGAACAGGATGTTCTGACCGATCGCTGGCCGGGGTCGCTGCAAGACCAAGCGATCTTTATCCGCGACCTTGAAAATCTCGTTGTGCAGGTCGAGAGGCTGGTCTCTGGATGTGATCTTGAGGCGATGAAGGCAATTATGGTTGATCTGTTCGGCGAAGTGCCGACAACGGACGCCTTCCAGGCATTTAATGAGCGTCTGGGCAATCAAGTTCAACTAGGGCAAAGCCAGCACTGTCCAGATACTGGCAGTCTCGTCCTTCCGACAACAGTGGCGATAGGCACGACCACCCCGCCGGGTGCGCTAAAAACGTCCAAGCACACCTTTTTCGGCGGCGAACTACCAGATAATTCCAGACAATGAGTTTGAAGATTAATAAGCAGATCGAACTCATGCGGCAAAGGTGGCCAGATTTCCGTGTGACCAACCGGACGGGTCGCTTGGTACGATGGGAGGGACAGCTTCGACCCCTGAGCCAAATGTATACGGTTCAGATCGCTTTCTGCCGAGAACGCAAACAAGGTAGTGCCAAATGTCCACTGTTTCCGCAAGTGATAGTGATTAACCCGCCTTTGCGCCGACGAGATGAACAGCCAGAAGAGCCAATCCCACACCACTACCCCAACCAAGACTGCCCTGAACAGCCCATTCTCTGTCTCTATGACCCAGCCACTGATGAATGGCATCCTCGCCAATCAATCGCCCATACCATCGTCCCCTGGACGATTGATTGGCTGGCTTGCTATGAGGGCTGGCTTGCAACAGGTAAATGGATGGGTGGCGGGCGTCATCCAACAAGTGAGTAGATCCCACAATGTTCGATAGCAGTGGGGAAGGGGGAGCACCCCCGAAACGATCATCCGGCGCGCTCAAGCACCGCCGCGTCCCACTTCCTTGGCCAGAAGATCGGGAATTTCGCATTCTTGCGATTGATGGGGGTGGCATTCGCGGTATTTTCCCGGCCACTTTCTTGGCGGGATTAGAGGAACGCTATCTCGGCGGAGTCTCTGTGGCCCAATACTTTGACCTCATCGCCGGGACCTCAACCGGGGGTATCATTGCCCTTGGGCTCGCTGCTGGGCTTACAGCCGCCCAACTGCGCGACCTCTACATTGAGCGCGGATGCGAAATCTTCCCACCTATTCGTAGCGATGTTATTGGGTCGGCAAAACGCTGCTTTTGGGGCCTCTACCAGTATTTCAAGTTTCGCTACGATCATAGGGCACTCATGTGCATTCTGCGCGAGACCTTCGGCAACCGAAAATTTGGTGAGGCGCAGACGCGGCTGTGCATACCCTCCTTTGATGGCCGGCACGGAGAGGTGTACATCTTCAAGACCCCACATCACCCAGACTTTAGCAATGACGCCAAGGAGCAAATGACAAAGGTAGCGGCGGCAACATCAGCCGCGCCGACGTTTTTTCGTCCACTTGAGGATAGCGGCTACACCTTCATTGATGGCGGAGTCTGGGCAAACAATCCAATCATGGTCGCTTTAGTCGATGCCTTGTCCTGCTTCTCCGTCCCACGTGAGCGCATCCGCATCCTGAGCCTAGGCTGTGGGGATGACCAGTATGCCGTTGGTAAAACGAAGACGCTGCTAGGCGGCATATTGGCATGGAGGGACATCATATATGGTGCGATGCGGCTTCAATCGCTCAACGCTCTTGGTCAGGCCGGACTGCTGATTGGCGCGGACAGGATTATCAGGGTCAACGCGCCTACGTGTGAAAAGAAAATCCGACTGGACGACTGGAGCCGTGCTGTGGCGGAGCTGCCCGGTGCGGCAGAAGTGGTCCTCGACGAACTCGGCGAAACCGCGGCGTCCGTATTTCTAATGGAACCCACTGCCTCTTACCAGCCAATTATCACCGGGTAGTCTTAAAGCGCCCGCTTGGTATGCAGATGCCTCGCGTTGATCATTTCTAAGGAGGGCCTAACTGTGCGGGGCGAGCTTTTCTTGGACTTCCAGGAGTTGGCATCGAGTAGGAAAGTTTCTTCGATGAGCTTTTTGCGGGATCTAGCTGGCGGCGTAATCATAGCTTGAGTCCCTTCGTCAATTGCTCGCCGCACTTGATCAGCATAGTTCCTTTTTTTTGTCCACGTAGTTGTATTTTCCTAGAGCGAAGCACTTTGAGATCGTTCCGATGGATCTTTTTCCCATGCGCAAGGGCTGGAACCAATTGGAACGAAACTCCTTTTGGGAGCCAGATGTCAGCCATTCGGACACCTCCCTCAAGTTGCTCCAATACCGCGTTGCCGCTCAATCTGCCGCTCTTTAGTTCAATCGGTGCTACCCAAGTCTCATTGCTTTCTTCGCCGACGAATAGATAGTCGCACCGTTTCCAATTATTCGGAATTGACAGTGCGTCGCAGTCCATATCGACGAGAATGCGCATCGGTGGTGCTCCTGCCAAATCAATTCGGCATCCGTTTTTATCGCAGTGAGTCTCATGGCAGTCATTGGGTACTTTGTTGGCAACTACTGCAACTATTCCGTTCATTCGGCTCTACTGTCCTCGATGCGATTAAAAATACTCACGCTTTCGTTGTACAGCGCCGCACTGACTGCATCGTAATCGGTCGGATAGAGGCCGGTTTCCGAATCCAGCTTCACTTCCTCCACTACCGAGCCCTTCGGGCGGGACTTTGGCTTGAACAACCATGCCCCCACTTGGTCGGAATGCAGCGCGAAATCGCCTCGGGGGATATCCTTACGGCGAGCCTTGGGAAGTTTGGAGCGCTGCACGATGTTGGCGAGTTCCTCTAGCACCCATTCGCTGTGCGTCGTGATTATCACTCTGACGCCCGCATGAATGAGTGCCGCGATTTGGCGGGTGAATTCGACCTGCATGGCTGGATGCAGATGCGATTCCGGCTCTTCGATGATCAAGGTTTCGCCGGGTTGGACGACATGGCGCAGATACAGCACCACCGGTGCGAGCTCCGACACCATGGACGAGGCATTCATCAGGGGCAGGGAATCTTTCCATCCCTTTGGCAGGTAGGTGAAGTGCGGGTAGCCGATCGTCTCCGATCTGTCGACGCGCACCGACCCGTCGAGAATGGCTTCTTCGATCTGCGCGCCGAGATCGCGTCGAGATCTGCGTCGCCGATACGGCGGACGGTCGAGTTCAATCAACTGTTGGAGGAAATCCGCCAGAACACCCGAAAGCATAGGCGTACCGGCAGCCGGACGGAGCCCTGTCATCGGCGCGCTTCCGATCATGGCGCTGACGACCACGCTGTGCGCGTGCATCACGCCCGTGCGGGCGGCGGGAAGGTAGAACGCGGGAACATGCAAAGGACCGGCGAATAGAGGCAGGATGGGATCGATCAGGTGTTCCATCAGTTCCCCAGTAAAAAAAATCCAATCTTCGTCTCTTTGGCCAGCCCTTGAGATCATATCCGCCGCCATGCGGTGCAAAAAATGGTTGATTCTCTTATTAGTCCCCCCAGTATCGATCCGAATCGGAGTCTCTTCGG
Source organism: Candidatus Latescibacterota bacterium (assembly GCA_965219385.1). Classification (GTDB taxonomy): domain Bacteria; phylum Latescibacterota; class UBA2968; order UBA8231; family UBA8231; genus CBDCNM01. The sequence goes on from CBDCNM010000002.1 coordinate 3,329,317, forward strand.
GAATTGTTGTCTTGAATTTGGACCCCTGTGTCCCGACCATCAACTCGTGCTCGAAGGGTGCCAAATTGTTCGAGACATGCCTTCGGAAAACAACGCGAGCGCCATTCCTGTTTCCCTTACGGATCAGCGCGCTAGTTTTGCCAATGCCGAAACACCGGCCGATTTCATTGCCGAGTTGGTCGCCCTGCGCATCGAATACGGAACGAATCTCATCCACGATCAAATCGGGCAGAACAATGCGCCTTTCGCCCCTCTTGTTCATAAACGTCTGCTCCGCCCATTCGGCAAGAACATCAATGGTTTTCCGGTGCAGTTTACGAGGCGCGTAGTCCCGGAACATCCGGTAATCCCGAAAGCCACTGAAAAACCGATGCAGCGCATAAATCAGCATCGCCAGATAGGATTTCCCCGTGTTGCTCGGACCGACGAATACCGTCAGCGGACGCAGATCAATCTTGGCTTCGACGATCGGCCCGAAATTGGCTACTTCGAGTTCAAGTGAGTCTTGCTTGGTTAGATCGTCCATATCTTCATTCTCCGTTTCGGCAATAGTCCGGCTCGCCTTTCCTTATTCCGGCATCTCTCCCGCACCGACGCGGCGTTGATGGCGTCGAGGGGCAGGGCGACTTCGATGAGTTTTTTGGGGTGGATATTCAAAAGATTGCCTCACACAGGAATGGCCACGTGAACAATAGCTTGTTCTTCCGGGAGTATCGATTGATCAAAATTGTTGCTAGGACGAGGAAGTCGCTCAGCGTATTTCTCGAACGCCGTGTGATAAAAATTGCGGAGGATAAAATCGATAAACCAAAACGGTGTCATAGGGGCAGTCACCGGAATCCTGCAATTTTCGTATTGGCCGAGTGTGAGGTGCGATTGGGGATGCACCAACTCTCGGTCATCATCTAGAGCACCGTAGTCGAAACGCAGTGGGAACGGAACGATGTTCCTGGCGACCACGTCAGCATAAAGTTCGTCTTCCAAGTAGATTGCTGGGTCGTTCTGGAAATTTTCGAGGTGGGGCGCAGAAAAAAACGCAAGTCGGTGGCGTTGGAGCGTTCCGTCAGCAAATATATACATCATCTGAATCAAGGCTCCGTCGAGCATTTTCACATTGTACGCACGCTCTTCCACGAGATGCTGGTATATCTCATCATAGCTGCGATTTCTCAATGCGAACTGCACATGCTCAGATCCTTCAAAAGTGACCTGACGCAGATTGCCATCCACGGTCTTTTGGAACGCGAAGCGTTGATTATCCGCGAGACCAATCTCTACCAAGTGTCCGATGAGTTCGTTGATTTGCCTTTCAGTCTGGCTAGGGCTTGGCATGAATCGTCACGCGTCTTCCGACAACAGCTCTCGAAGTTTGATTCTCGCCTGTTTATTCAGGTCTTCCTTGTGAATCCTGCCAGACGCGAGATCATTGACCAGATCAATCAAGGCCCGATCTTTGCTCTTTAGCTTTTTGCGCTCTTTCTCGGTCATATCGCGATGGATGACTCGCAGATTCTGACGCTCCTCATCGGTTGGATATCTGAATTGTAACTCAAAATTTTGAGAACGCAGTCTTTCATACTCTTCTTTCAGCTTTACCATCTTATCGCCGACACCAAGAACGCGAACCCATGCCTTGCTTCTCGTGATCGCCGTGAAGAGACGATTGCGAATACTGGCCAAATTCCAGCCGGCCGATTGGCAGTCTTGAGCGTTGATAATGTAAACCATTCCGGCCTCATTACCCTTGGCGCGAAAAATTCCAGTAAAAGTCACAGAATGCAAAATCGGTTGAAAAAAAGTGTCTGGATCGGTATCCACCCCGGCAAGGTGGCAATCGATGCCCATCTCCAGCAGTTGACTCCGTATGGGGCCGACTTTTTCGCGAGTCGTAAGGGGATCCGGATTAATTACGATAATATCATCATGTCGGAGTTGGTCTTTCTCCAAATTCTCTTTGATCTCATGCACAAGCCAATTACTTTGAGCCTGTTCGTCTTTGAACGGAATGAACCGGATTAGATCGTCGATTTGCGAGTGATCTTCGAGAAACTTGGGACTGGTCTCATCTGTTCTTTGCAGTGTCACAGGCGAACCGCTATTAAGCTCACCATCTTTTATTCGGTAGCCGATGTCCTCCCACAACTGCGGGGAATCGAACATCTGCACAAGACCCTTCGCCTCTTTTTTCTCCCCATATCGGTAGATCCCGAACCCAAGCGCATGAGCTGCCACCAGTAACGGGCGCGAGTTGCGATAGCAGACATTGAGAATGACGTCGCGCCGCCGGTCGTCATCCGTTTCATTGTCTAACCTTACTTTGGGGAAACCATCAGTACCACTCCCAAATATGTCCTCTGGCGACGGAAGAGATTCTCCAGCCAAGTTCTGTAGCTCATCGTATGCGTAAACCAGCCGCTTGGGGTTATCCAGCAATTGATAGCAAAGCCGTAAGAACTCGGGTGGAAAATCCTGAGCCTCATCTACTAAGATCGCATTGTAAATGGCCTCGGTTTTTCTCGCTTGTGTGAGTGCGTGGTTACATGCTCCATAGAACTCTCTTCCGCGATCAAAGACTTTTCTCGCTGCCCCAAAATCGAAGTACTCGACGTCGTGGGTGCGACAAAATTCGTAATAGATTCCATCGCGGTCATCACGACCAGAAGCACCCCACGCATTGAGGATTCGCAGGTTGTTCCAGTCGGGCTCTTCGCCTGTCTGTTGGAGAAAGAAATTGTTTATGAGATAGCGAAACTGTCCTTTGAGCGAACGGGTGTTGAATGTTACCGCAATGCGCCAGTCGGGATGTTGGGTGTGTAAATAGGCGGCCTTCAACGCGAGTATTATCGTCTTGCCCGACCCTGCAAGCCCTCGAATACGCTGTACACCATCTACGGTCTCGATGACCGCTCTGCTTTGTTGACGGTCAAGCGTAGCAATTGAATCCTCCAGACGTTTTAGCTTTGCTCCCCGAGAGTCGTCTCGGGTTCCTGGCCGCATCGTCCTGCTTTTGCGAATCGTGGAAATGCTCTGTATCGCTGACAGAGCGGTTCTGTACATGTCTTTCTCATTATCCTCCCACTCTTCAATCTGGGCGATCTTCTCCTCCAGCGAGTCGGAATTTGCAAGCAGGTACTCATCGTCGCTATAAGGGACTGGTTGGTACACTCCCGGTGCAAAAGAAATCATCTGAATGGGTACGATGAGTCTTCTGCGCCGCGTCAATTCGCGATATGTTCTAAGCCGAGCGTCGAGCTTATTGAACAAATCGTCCTGTCGCTCTTGGTAATTGCCCGGATCGGAGCCTTCGATCAGGTCGAAGATGACAAGCCCCTTGTCGGGAGATACCCAGAGCGCATCAATCGGATGCCTTCCTTCAGGCGTGCTGATGATTGGATAGCCGATGAGCAGTTCTCCAGACAGATCGGCACATCCCGAAAAGGATTCAACCAACTTTTGGCTCGACACGGGTTTGTCGTTGGTACCTCGAACGATAGAAACGCTCATATACGATCCTCCGTGTGCTGCAAATATGAAGGTTCAAATGCTTCGGAGACTTGGGAAATCTGCGGAAAGCGGTATCGAAAAATGCGCTAGCACTGTCGGTCACTCGTTCCCGTCACGCCTAATATTGAAGGTACGGGATTTAAGGATTCGTGCAAGGCACCCGAACAGCCGCTCGCGCTCCTTTTCCTGGTCGGCCTCCGTAGGAAACAGATCGGGACTGGCCGACGGATCGTCGACCATCTGCGCAAAAATCACTGCCCGTGCCGCGGCCAACGGCCGCCGCGCCCACCACAAATGCAGCGTACTCGGATGCCCGTGCCGGATTGACTTCTCCCGCGCCGAGGCGGCGTTGATGGCGTCGAGCGGCAGGGCGACTTCGATGAGCTTTTTGCGGGGAGGCGTCATGTGCCGAGCGCCTTGGTCAATTGCTCGCCGCATTTGCTCAGCTCAGTTCCTTTCCTTTGTCCGCGCAGTTGTATTAGTTTCGCCTCAAACCCTCCCGGGAAAAGACCGTCCCCGCACCTGCTTAAAGGGGGGCATCCTGGGCGCGTCGGTGACCGCCTCGTCGCGCCAGGAAGTCGCGCGCATGTAGTGCACGGCATAGCCCCTGCGCCGCGTGCCGGTCCGATTGGCGTTGCTCTGGTGCAGCGTCAGGCTGTGGTGGAAGCTGATGCTGCCGGGCCGGATGGGAGCGGGCCGGATGGGCCACCCGCCGCTTTCCAGATCGGCGACAAAAGGGGCCAAGCGCTCGCCCCGCAACATGCCCCAGCGGTGGGTGCCCGGGGCAAAGTTGAGGCAGCCGTTGTCGAGGGTGGCCGCGTCAATGGCGGTCCAGGCAGAGACCAAGTCCATGGGGAAAATATCGCGCCAAGAAGCCGAATCCTGGTGCCAGCCCTGCGCCGTGCCGGTGCGCGGAGCTTTCATAAAGAGCTGGTCGCCGTACAACTTGATGTCGTCGGTGCCGAGCAAATCGGCGGCGATGTCGGCGATTTTGGGATGGGTGACGTGGGCCCACATCACGTCGTCGTACACCGCTAGGTTGTACAGTTTGCGCACCGCCAGCACCTGGTTGGTGACGGCTTTTTCGCCGTGGCGGAAGACGGCTTCGAGCTGGATGCTGGTGGCGGGGATGTGGTCCAACTCGCCGGTGGCGATGCGGTCGGTATGGGCTGCTAAAGCGGCGACCTCGTCGGGGGTCAGCACATCTTCGACGGTCAGACAGCCGTCGAGGCGAAAGCGCTCCACTTGGGCGGGAGTGAGGCGGCGCGGGGTTTGCTCGGTCACGGTCCGGGCTCCTCCTTCAGTCGATAGTTATTTTTTTGCCCTGCCGGGCTCTGTCGTACGGAGCGTCGAGTAATGGTCCGATCAATAATATAGATAAATATAGGAATCCGGGCGCGGGGGATCAACGCGACGAAGCGCCGAGCCCACCGCCCCGGTACACTACCTTCGAGCGGCGGGGACGACGATGAGGGGCCTTGACGGGGGGCCTTGACGGGGCGGGAGGAAGACGATATTTTGGACCTAACAAGGCTTCTTGGAGGAAGGGGCACTGGGTTTCTTGGAAAAAAGTCCATGTCCAATCTAACAAGGAGCCTGTCTTCATTCAAGGGCGCTACGGAACAAGCCGCTCCGATTCATGCACCAAATAAGAAGCCATTGCCAATATTAAAGAACTTAAATTCGACAGGTTTCGACCTGTGTGTTCTCGTAATCCTTTGTCCAACAGCATATTAGAGCTGGAAATCGTTGGAAATGGAAAACCATTGATTTCACTCCTGTTTTTCTCGGTTTCCCTCTGGGAAACAAGCCGGATTAGCCCGTTTTGAGACAAACCTGTCGTTTTCAAGTAAAGAAGCGATTGAAGGATGCATCGTTCCTCTTGAGGAAGATGGACTGCCAGTTCCAGAGGAACGCTTTGAGGCAAAGGAGAGATATAAGTGGCCAGACTACCAACAGAACCCATAGATTAGGGAGAGCCCATGACCAAATGCACAATCGTCGTCACTGGTGCCCGCCGGAGCGAAGAGGTAGAGGACGAGCAGTTCGCCGACCTGCTCGACCGAGACCACCGCACCGCTTCTCGCCGGGCAACCTTGCCTATGTGCCCCACAACCGGCCCGAGGACATGCTCGCTCTGATGCCCGACGAGCCGCCCTATCACGCGCGGCTCGACCGTCCCGTGTTGGAAGCATCGTCGTGACGCCGGGGACGTTCATCGCCAAGTGGCGTGCCGCCGAACTCAAAGAACGCTCGGCCTCGCAGGAGCACTTCATCGACCTGTGTCGGCTGCTCGGCGAGCCTACCCCGGCCGAGGCCGACCCCCACGGGCGAGACTTACTGCTTTGAGAAGGGTGCTCGTAAGGACACCGGCGGCGATGGCTGGGCCGACGTGTGGAAGCGTCATCACTTCGCCTGGGAGTACAAGGGCCAGCGTGCCGACTTAGACGCGGCCTTTGCCCAACTCAGGCAATACGCGCTGGCTTTGGAAAACCCGCCGCTTTTGATCGTCTCCGACATGCGACGGTTCCGCATCCGCACCAATTGGACCAATAGCGTCAGCGAGACCCACGAGTTCGGGATCGACGATTTGGCCGATGCCGCCGTGCGCGACAAGCTCAAGTGGGCGCTCTCCGCTCGGTGAGCGGCTGCGGCCCGGCGAGACCCGGCAGGCGCTCACCGAGCGCGCGGCGGCGACCTTCGCGGCGCTGGCGCAAGCCTTGCGGGAGCGCGGCCATGACCCGCAGGCGGTAGCACATTTTATCAACCGTCTGGAGTTCTGCATGTTCGCCGAAGATGTGGGCCTGCTGCCGGGCGACATGTTCACGCGGATGCTGCAACAGGCGCGGCAGCGGCCAGAGGAGTTCGCCAATATGGCCCGCGATCTGTTCGGTGCGATGGCGGAGGGTGGCCGGGTCGGCTTTGAACCGGTGGCGTGGTTCAACGGCGGCCTGTTCGACGACGACTCCGCCCTGCGGCTGGAGCCAGCCGAGATCGAAACGGTGCTCCAGGCGGCAGCCCTGGAGTGGTCGGAGATTGATCCTTCGATCCTGGGCACGCTGTTCGAGCGCGGCCTCGACCCGGACAAGCGGGCGCAATTAGGGGCGCACTACACCGACCGCGACAAAATTATGGCCATCGTCGAGCCGATGGTGATTCGCCCGTGGCTGGCCGAGTGGGAGAAGGAGAAAAAGGAGATCGCCGCCGCGCTAAAACGAGCCGAGACCGCCCGATCCGCCGCCGCCCAGACCCGCCAACGCAGTCAGGCCGAGCAGCAGAAGGACGCTTTCCTACAGCGCCTCAGCTCTTTCACTGTCCTCGACCCGGCTTGCGGCTCCGGCAACTTCCTCTATGTCGCCTTGCACGCGCTCAAGGACCTGGAGCATCGGGTGCAACTGGAGGCCGAAACCTTCGACTTCCAGCGCTCGTTTCCCGAGGTCGGCCCGGCCAACGTCAAGGGCATCGAGATCAATCCCTATGCCGCCGAATTGGCCCACGTGTCGGTGTGGATCGGCGAGATCCAGTGGATGCGGCGCAACGGCTTTACCGGAGCGCGCGATCCGATCCTCAAGCCGCTCGACACCATCGAATGCCGCGACGCGATCCTGACGCCGGAGGGCGACGAACCGGAATGGCCAGAGGCCGATGTGGTGATCGGCAACCCGCCGTTTCTGGGCGGCAAACTTTTGCGCGGCGGTCTGGGCGGTGAGTATGTGGAGTCTCTGCACCGCCTCTATGGCTCACGGATTCATGGCGAGGCCGATCTTGTGTGCCATTGGTTCGACAAGGCGGCGCGCTTGGTTGCTGAAGGAGCGATTGCCCGCGCCGGACTCGTCGCGACGAACTCGATCCGGGGCGGGCGCAACCATCCGGTGTTGGATCGGATCGTCGAGCATGGCGTCATCTTCGATGCTTGGTCGGATGAGCCATGGGTGATCGACGGGGCGGCTGTGCGGGTCTCCTCTCCCTAGTGTGCTTCGCCGCGGGCGGCTTGGGGCTTCCGGTACGCCTGAACGGCAAGAATACGTCTCAAATCAACGCCGACCTTACGGCTGGCAAGCTGAATCTTGCGAAAGCGCCCCGCCTGCCATGCAACGCGGGCATCGCTTTCATGGGCGATACTAAGAACGGTCCCTTCGACGTTCCTGGCGACCTGGCGCTCGCATGGCTGCGCCTGCCTGCGAATCCGAACGGACGGCCTAATTCCGACGTGCTCAAACCCTGGGCCAACGGCATGGACCTGACGCGGCGTCCCGCTGGCAAATGGATTATCGACTTCGGCTCCGAAATGAGCGAAGCCGAAGCGGCGTTGTATGAAGCACCCTTCAGCTATGTTGAAGAACATGTAAAACCCGTCCGCCAGAAGAACCAGGAGAAAACGAGCCGGGATTTCTGGTTCAGGCATTGGAACTCACGCCCCGCCATGTGGAAGGCGCTCGACGGCCTGTCGCGCTACATCGCTACGCCCACTGTCGCCAAGCACCGCCTATTCGCTTGGCTTGATGCACGGATATGTCCCGACCATCAACTGATCATCATCGCCCGCGACGACGACACCACCTTCGGCATCCTGCACAGCCGGTTTCACGAGGCGTGGTCGCTGCGGCTCGGCACGTGGCTCGGCAAGGGCAACGATCCGCGCTACACGCCGACCACCACCTTCGAGACCTTCCCCTTCCCCAAAGGGCTATCGCCCGACATTCCGACTTCGGATTACGCGAATGATCCGCGTGCCGTTGCCATCGCCGAAGCAGTGCGGCGATTAGTCGAACTACGCGACCGCTGGCTCAACCCACCCGAATGGGTAGAGTGGGTGGACGAGCCGGTTCCCGGCTGTCCCAAGCGCCCGATGCCCCGCAACGAAGCGACGGCGAAGGAACTCAAGAAGCGCACACTGACCAATTTGTACAATGCCCGTCCTCAATGGCTCGCCGATGCTCATGCAACGCTCGACGCGGCTGTGGCGGAGGCGTATGGTTGGGACGCGGGCATTTCGGAGGACGAGGCGTTGGGGGAATTGCTGGCGTTGAATTTGGCGGGTGAAGCCGGCAACGGATTCTCTCCCGCGTAGGGCTGGTCGCCCACTTGCTTAGCTGCCAACGCTGGTCGCACAACCCCTTGAGCAGTGTTTTAGGCCGGGAGATGGCCCTGCTTTTGAGCCCGGCCTCGTAGGCCGATCCGTTCCGCACCCGGTACACGCTGTTCGAGGGAGCGACGGCGGCAGCGGGGCTTGACGGGGGGCGGGTGATACGATACGTTGGGAATGACAGGCCCCTTGGACGAGCGGGCATCGGTTTTCTTGGGTGGAAGTTCCGTTTGAATGGATGGGCAAAATATTATTACTTAAAAACGACAGGTTTGCCTCAAAATGGGCTAATCCGAGCTTGTCTCCCAGAGGGAAACCGCGAAAAACAGGGGTGAAATCAATGGTTTCCCGTTGCAACGATTTCCAACTCTAACATACTGTCGAACAAAGAATTACGAGAACGTGCAGGGCGAAAACCTATCGATTCCAAGTAGCTTGATCACGCGGGACAGACTTCTTGCCTCGTTGGATGCTTGCTGCTATATTTGCCATCAAAATTTCTTGTGGGTTGGTCGCCAAAGGCATTGATCTGTGATCCAGTGGTGGATTTTCGATACGTCCGTGATTTTTATTATGAGTTTCGTGATAATTAACCGATATATCCCCTATAGCTGGCAAAATGAAAGAAAGACGCAAAAGCTTGAAAATAATAGATTTATTTAGTGGTGCTGGTGGATTTGGTCTGGGCGCAAAACGAGCCGGATTCGATATAGCAGGGTCAGTAGAGATCGATCTACAAGCAATTTCAGTACACAAGAAAAATTTCCCAAAATCACCGCTTTGGGAGAAAGACATATCAACCATCTCAGGAACAGAAATATTACAAGCTTTCGATCTCAAAGTTCGTGAGGTTGATGGCATAATTGGTGGCCCTCCTTGTCAAGGTTTTAGCCATATAGGTCATAAGGATACATGTGATCCGCGTAATCAGCTATTTATTCACTTTTTTGAAATTGTCAACGATGCATATCCAAAATTTTTTCTCGTTGAAAATGTACCAGGAATTTTAAGTCAAAAAAATTCTCAAATTATCGAACTGGCACGATCTAAGTTGTCACATAGATACGAAATCTTGTCACCTCTAAGACTTATTGCCAAAGAATTCGGAGTTCCTACAACGCGAAAAAGAGTATTTTTCTTTGGGTATTTAAAAGACCAAATAAATCCGATTAGAGATGCAGAGTTTGTACCCAAAAATACGGAACCCGTTTATGTAAGAGACGCTTTGAGAGGTTTGCCTCAGAGAATAGATCCATTTTGGCTTCGAGAAGAGGATGGGTGGAGAGAGATAGAAAAAGTAGTAGAAGGCGTCTTTGGCCTGAAGTTGCATGATCAAATTCCTGATGGTGTTGGGCATGAGGAAGCAATTATACGTCTAAAAGAAAACTGTGAAGTATCAGGATGCCTTGGAACTCGTCATACTAAAGAGGTAATAGATAGGTACTCTAAAATCAAACAGGGCGGAATTGATCAGGTTTCAAAAAGCTATCGTCTTGACTATAATGGACTCTGTCCAACGTTGAGAGCAGGTACTGGCAAAGACAAGGGTAGTTATCAAGCGGTTCGTCCTTTACATCCCACGGAAAATCGCGTGATAACACCCAGAGAAGCTGCAAGACTCCAAGGCTTTCCAGATTGGTTTCAATTCCACTCTACGAAATGGCATAGCTTCAGACAAATAGGAAATAGCGTGAGTCCTATTCTGGCGGAACATATTTTAAATGTGATAAAAAAGGCATTCTAAAGGAGGCTGAGATGGCAAAAAACAAGTACGATACAGTTAATGCTAGCCCTGTTAAATCGTTTTTTGTTGAAATGTTGACCAGGGACATCGAATTGGTCGATGCCATTTTAGATTTACTAGATAACTGTGTTGACGGGATTTTGCGTCAACAGGAAAATAGTTCAGGTCAAGATCCTTATAAAGGATTTGAAGCTAAAATAAAGTTTGATGAAAATTCATTTTCTATTTCTGATAACTGTGGTGGCATACCTTGGAATCTTCACGATTATGCTTTCCGGATGGGTAAAGAAAATCAGAATATAGACCGCGAATTACCAACTGTTGGTGTTTATGGAATAGGTATGAAAAGAGCCATTTTTAAAATTGGCAAACAATGTTTAATAGCGACCCAAAATAAAGGAGACTGTTATGAAGTTAAGATAACACCGGAATGGATAGAGAATCAGGATGACTGGAATCTGCCTGTATCTGAATCATCTCAATCTGATAAAGAAGATGGAACGACTATTTTTATCGATGAATTAAATGAGAATATTGAAATACTTTTTGGCAAGGATAAAGAAAATTTCGCTCGGGAATTAACCCGAAAAATTCAGACACATTACGCTTTTATTATCAATAAGGGTTTTCAAATTGAAATAAATGAAAAACGAGTTGTGCCTAAACCGACTGAATTGGTTTTTAATGAAACCCAAAATGAAAAAGGCACTGATACGGCAATAAGGCCATATATTTATCGAACGAATAGAGATGGCGTTAACATTTTTTTGAGTGTAGGTTTTACGAGACCGATACCATCTCAAGAGGAAGTAAATGATGAACAAGAAGAAAAGAGATATTCATCACTGGATGCTGGATGGACGATAATTTGCAATGATCGCGCTGTTTTATACTGCGATCGTACAGAACTTACGGGGTGGGGAGAAGCAGGTGTACCAAGATATCATACACAGTTTATAGCTATTTCTGGTATTGTTGAGTTTCAAAGTAATGATGCCTCAAAACTTCCCACTACGACCACGAAAAGAGGGATAGATGCATCTTCGTCTCTCTATTTACAGGTAAAAAATAAGATGAGAGAAGGGATGTCCATATTTACTAATTATACCAATAAATGGAAAGGAAATGTGAGTAAATCACAGCAACACATAGCTTCAGGAACTCCATATACTTTAGAAAAAATAAAAACAGAGTCTGAAAAATTGAAACTGAATCCTGTTCGGTCAGGATTGCAAGGGAAGCAATTTAAGCCTAAACTGCCTCTGCCTAAATCGGAATTATCTTCAAAAAAAACAATATCATATAGCAAGGATTCAGATGAAATTCGGATAGTTCAAGAATATCTTTTTGGTGAAGATGAAGTCAGTCCTTCCCGAGTTGGAGAAAAGTGTTTTGATCAGATGTTGAGGGAGGCCCAACAATGAAACATCCTCCCTACCATCTAAGAGTGAATAAAGCAATCGATAGATTTCTTTTGGTCGAAATTCTTGATATACTTAAAAAGCGTTGTGAAATATCTGATTATACATACTATGGGTTTGGTGGTCCTTTTTTAGAAGATTGTCGACTTATTCATAATCATTGTCCTGAAATTAAGATCGTTTCAATTGAGAAAAACGAACAAACTTTCAAAAGACAAAAATTTCATCGATTCTCAAAAAATCTGGATCTGAGACGTGAAGATTTTGCCAGTTTCCTTGCGGAGTTCTCAAGTAGTGGTAGAGAAATTTTTTGGCTTGATTATACCGATCTAAAATGGGAGCACTTCGACGATTTTATGGATGTTTTAGGAAAAGTATCGGAAAATAGCGTCGTCAAAATTACCATTCGATCAGAACCTTCCTTAAATGCCTCATCTTCAAATGAGGATCGCGATAAAGAATGGGAAGATTTTCGGCAAAAATATGGTCAAATACTGCCAGCATCAGCACAGCAAAAAGATATTGAGAAACCATCGCTTTTTGTAAAATTACTACAGGAAATGTGTAAGATTGCATCGCAAGAAATACTTCCTGCATCAGGTCAAAGTGTTTTTCAGCTTTTAAATTCATCGCATTACAATGATCAGATCCAAATGTTAAGTATAACGGGGATGGTTTGTAATAAGAGTGAAGTTTCGGAAATTCGGAAGTGGTTCAAAGATTGGGAGTTTAGAAATTTAGACTGGGATGCTCCTCGTAGAATCGATCTTCCTATCTTAAGCATCAAAGAAAGATTACATCTTGAGAAGTATCTGCCGACTAAAAAAAGAACAGGGTGTTTCCTTTCACGAGCTTTGGGGTATAGAATAGATGATACAAATCCAAAACATCTTGAAAAATTGAGGCAATATGAAGAATTTTACCAGTACTATCCTTACTTTGCACGATTATCTATCTGAACCCCAAGACCCACGCCCGTAGTTGGCTGTCGAAGCTCTGCTTGTAGTGGGCCATCTGGGTTTTGGCCGAGGAGCGAGATGATAGCCGCTCTGCCAACGACTTTACTGATAGAGTGATCACGGGTTCATGCAACAACGCCTCAAATAGCCATCAAGTAAAATTTGGTATTTGTCCATCACGCCTATTTTGGCACATATCGCATAAATTTCCGGCTGGCAGATTCGTCTTGCCGACGGATTTGCTCGGCTTCCTGGAACAATGAGGCGAGTGCTTATGTACCCAGGCGAAGATGGCTATTGGGTTGCCGAATGTCCTGGTTGGCCCGGTTGTATTAGTCAAGGAAAAACAAAGCAAGAAGCCATTGCCAATATTAGAGAAGCGATTGAAGGATACATCGTTCCTCTTGAGGAAGATGGACTGCCCTTAGATGGAAATCTCCCTTAAATTGACGCCTTTACACCCCACGACCCGGGGTCTCGGAGCACAATTCGTCGAAGTGTACGGCTGGTCCGTTCCCCAGGTCTACACCACTACAGAGGCCGAGGTCGAAGCCGCGCGCCAGGGGGTCGCGCTGGGAGACGATACCCCCAATGGACGGCTCACCATCCAGAGCCTGCAGGCCGAGGCCCTGGTAGAGGCGGCCTTCCAGTCCCCCGCACTGGCCATTGGCGCCGGAGTAGCCAGGGCGGGGATTCGTCTTTATCGCTTGCGCCACGACCTTTTTTTTATTAGTACCCCACCGGGGGAAGAACAGATGGCCCAGGAGAAACTGCAGACGGCCACCGAGGAGGCCGGCCATTTCGCCACGGTCGCGGACATCACCCATGGACGCGCCGAAATCCGCATGGTCGGCCCGGCCAGCCAGGCCCTGTTGAGCAAGCTCTGCGGCCTGGATTTCGCTTCCGGGGTCTTTCCCAACGGCACCGCCAAACAAAGCAGCCTGGCCCGAACCACCCAGCTGATCATCCGCCGCGATGCGGGCTCTTTGCCGGGTTTTTCCATCATCGGCAAACGCTCTCTGGGACTTTATGTCTGGGAGGTTATCGCCGAGGCGGGTGGCGAATGGGGGCTGGTTCCGATCGGCCGGGCGGCCCTGGATGTAGTGGAAGAGAGTTGAGCAACCAGACCAACCGCAACAGGAGGGATGAATCATGACAGTAGAAGAAGTAAGAACGCTCATCGCGGAAAAAGGCGTCGAATTTTTCCTCTGTTCCTTCGTGGAAATGGGCGGCCTGCCCAAGGCCAAGGTGGTGCCCTCGACCCACCTGGACGACATGGCCGAGGAAGGTGCCGGTTTCGCCGGTTTCGCCGCGGGTGAAATGGGGCAGGGGCCCCACGATCCGGAGATGGCCAATATCCCGGACTTCAATTCCCTCACTATTGTGCCGTGGCGCCCGGATATGGCCTGGGTGGCGGGCAACATCCAGGTCGAAGGAGAGCCCTACGATTACTGCCCGCGCACCATCCTGCAACGGCAGCTGGAAAAAGCCCTGGACCAAGGCTACTTCCTCAATGTGGGGGTCGAGGCCGAGTTCATGCTCCTGAAGCAGGACGAGGGGGGCAACTACGTGCCCTACGATCCGCTCGATATCCTGGAGAAACCCTGCTACGACTTGGTGACCCTGCACCGCAACCTGGATGTGATGACCACCCTGATCAAGTACATGCAGGGGTTGGGTTGGGGTCCCTATGCCAACGACCACGAAGACGCCAACTGCCAGTTCGAGATCAACTGGACTTACGCGGACGCCCTCACCACCGCGGACCGGCACATCTTCTTCAGGTGGATGGTCAAGTCGGTGGCCGAAGAACATGGGCTGCGGGCGACCTTCATGCCCAAGCCCTTTGCCAACCTGACGGGCAGCGGAGCCCATTTTCACATGAGTTTGTGGGACCCGCAAAACCAGACCAACCTCTTCCTCGACGAGCAGGATGAAAACGGCCTGTCGCAGGAGGCCTACTGGTTCATGGGAGGTCTGCTCAAACACGCCAAGGCCCTGGTGGCGATCAACGGTTCCCTGGTCAACAGCTACAAGCGCCTGACCCGCGGGGCGCCGCGCTCCGGGGCTTCGTGGGCGCCGGTGTACGTGACCTATGGCGGCTCCAACCGGACCCAGATGATCCGCATCCCCGGACCGGGCCGCCTGGAAAACCGCTCCGTGGACGGGGCGGCCAATCCCTACCTGTCCTGCGCCGCCATGCTGGCGGCCGGTCTGGACGGTATCGAGAACGAGATCGATCCGGGCGAGCGCAACGACGACAACCTCTACGAGGTCCCCGAAGACGAGCTGCAGCGGCGAGGTATTGAGCTTCTGCCTGCCACCCTCAAGGAAGCCGTCGACTGCCTGGCGGAGGACGAGGTCGTCAAGCAGGCCCTGGGGGAGGAATACGCCGATTATTACGTCGAGGTTAAACGCGCCGAGTGGCAGCAATACCACCTCAGCGTGAGTCAGTGGGAGACGGAGCGCTACCTGCCGATCTACTGATTGTTTGGAAGAGTTGTGGACAGCGCCCTCGAAGATGAGCCATCGTTTGCACCTAAGAAGCCTTCTTAAAATTCCCGGTGTGCCCCGAGCGTGCGCGAAACGGGCGTGGGCAAGGCGCCCGATGGAGCCATATTGACCAAATATAGCGACTGAAGGGCAACGCCGATCCACGCCCGTTGCAGCCAGGCGAAGGCCAGCGGGGGTTTTGAGACGGCTTCTCAAGACAAAGGAGCGAAAAGCCATGGAAGCCACGAGCCTTGCAGACAGCGATGTACAGACGACGCTCTCCACCCTGAACCAGCGCGGCTACGCCGTGATCGAAGGGGTGCTGGATCCGGCCACGGTAGAGCACTACAAAAACCTGGTGGCCGAACTCTTCGAGCAGGAACGGCGGCAGCCCTACGACCCCGACGACGGCACGGAACTGCCCGACGACGAGGAGATCCACCGGTTTCTCAAGGACAATTACCACGTGACCCAGGACGAACTGGAGCGGCTTATGCGGCGGATCCGCTCCTCCCGGGCCGAGAACCTGGACACCCCCTGGCCGGTGCCTCCGGATCAGGTGAACAAGTGCTTCCTGCATTTGCCCACCCTCTTCGATTGCGACCAGTCGCAGCGCATCTGGAACATCGTCGCCAAGGCCCCGGACTGCGGCCGATTGATCGAACACCCCTTTCTGTTGAAGTTAGTGCGGGGCGTTCTGGGGGCCGACTGTGTGCTGGCCGATTGCAGCGCCACCAGTATCGGGGCGCACACCGGGGGCGGGGCCTGGCATGTGGACGTCCCCTTGGGCCAGTTGCCCGAGCCCCTGCCGGATTTCCCGCTGACCGTGCAGAATGCCTGGGTGCTGGATGAATTCACCGAGGAGAATGGCGCCACCCGGGTGGTTGAGGGCAGCCATCTCTGGCGTAGGAAGCCCCGGTGGCAGGAGGGGCAGCAGGAAGGAGAAGCGATCCTGAAGGCCCCCCCGGGTTCGCTGGCCATCTGGCTCTCGAATACCTGGCACCGCTCGGGTCCGAATTCCACCGATGGGCCGCGCCGCGCCCTCCTGTGTTACTACAGCCGCTCGTGGGTCAAGCCCTTTGTGAATTGCGCCGCCAGCCTGGACCCGGAAACAGCCCGGAGCTTCTCGCCGCAGCTGCGTTATTTGCTGGGGTTTTCGGCCTGTGCGCCCAGATGGAGATAAACCCCCATTCAAGGAGATTGAAATGGATTCAGGCCTGTTCATGATGCCGCTGCATCCACCGGAAAAGTCGCGCACCGAGTGTTTCGACGAAGACCTCGAGCTGGTGGTGCTGTGCGACGAGCTGGACTTTAAAGAGGCCTGGATCGGCCAGCACCACTCCATAGAGTGGGAGCCCATTCCGTCCAACGACGTGTTCATCGCCAATGCCCTGCCGCGCACCAAAAACATCCGGCTGGGCACGGGGGTGTCCATCCTGCCCCAGCACCATCCGGTCAATGTGGCCGTCCGCCTGGCCTTTCTGGATCACCTGGCTCACGGACGCTTCAGCTGCGGCTTCGGGCAGGGGGGCGTGCCCACCGACTGGACCCTGTTCGACCTGCCGGATCCCAAGACCCAGGGGCTGATGACCCTGGAGGCGATGGACATGATCCTCAAGATGTGGACGACCGAGCCGCCGTTCGACTTCGAGGGGGACTACTGGCACATCAAGCTCGAGACTCCGGACCGGAAGCGCGGCATGGGGGTCATACTCCAGCCCTACCAGAAACCGCATCCGCCCGTGGCCATGAGCATTGTAAGGGGAGGCTCCATGGCCGCCCGCACCGGCGGCAGGCGCGGTTTCCTGCCCATAAGCACCAATCTGGTGCCCGGCAATGTCCTGGCCGATCACTGGCAGACCTATTGCGCCGGGGCCGAAGAGGCCGGCCGGCCGGCCCCCGACCGGACTACCTGGCGGATCGGGCGCAGCATCTTCATCGGCGAAACCACCCGGGAAGCCCGCGAGTTTGCCCTGAACAGCGTCTTTGCGCGCTCCTTCGACTACCTGATTCACATCCTCACCAGCGCCAAGATGCTGGGTGTGGTAAAACGGGATCCGGACATGGCCGACGCGGATGTGACACCCCAGTACTTCATCGATGAGGTATGCATCGTCGGGGATGTGGAGGAGGTCAAACGCCAGTTGCACAAGGTGTGGGACGAGGTCGGTGGTTTCGGCACCCTGCTGATGATAGCGCACGACTGGGACGACCGGGAAAGGTGGATGCGCTCCATCGACTTGCTGGCCAAAGAAGTGATGCCGGCCCTGCCGAGTATTTGAACCATGATCGTCGATGTCCACGCCCACATCTTTCCCCGGGTGCACGGCCTGATTGGCACCGGCCCCACCCGCGGCCTGGGCTACGGCCGCATCCTCTTCGGGGACCAGGAAACACAGCTACTGCCGCCCTACAACGCAGAGACGGTGTACACCCCTGAAATGCTGGTGGCCAATATGGACTGGGCCGGGGTCGATAAGGTGGTGCTGCTGCAGGGAACGGCCTACGGGGAGTGCAACCACTACGTGCGCCAGGCGCTCTCGCGCTATCCGGATCGCTTGATCGGCGCGGCCTTCTTCGATCCGTGGGCCGAGGACAACCGCGCCTTCTTCGAGACCATCGTGGAGCGCCCTGGCTTCAGGGCCGTCAAGCTGGAGTGCTCGGTGGCCGCCGGTCTGTGCGGCCTGCACCCCCAGGCCCGGCTGGACGCGCCCGAGATCGCCTGGCTGTGGGACGAGATCGACCGGCGCGGCCTGCTCCTGGTGCTGGATCTGGGCGCCGTGGGCAGCCTTTCCTACCAGACCAGCGCGGTGCGGGCGATGGCCGAGACCCATCCGGATATGCGGATCGTCATAGCCCACCTGGCCCAGCCGCGACCAGAGGCCGAGGCCGATCCGCGGTTGTGGAGTTTGTGGGAGGAACAGATCGACCTGGGTTTGCTTCCCAATGTGTTTTTCGACAATGCCGCCCTGCCGGCCTACCTGCCGGAGGAGGATTTTCCCTACCCTACGATAGAGCGCTACATGCGTCTGGCGGTGGAGCGGATCGGGGCGCACAAGATCATGTGGGGCACGGATCAGCCGGGGCTGCTGGGGGTTTTGAGTTACCCGCAACTGGTGCGGCTGGCTCATCTGCACACCCGGTTTCTGTCGGCCGCGGAGCAGGAGATGGTGCTGGGCGGCACGGCCATGCAGGTGTACGGCGGTTAGGCCTTGACTTTCTGGTCTGGTCTGGCCGGACTAATTTATAAGAGAGGGCGATTGCAATGCAGACAACCAATATTTTGACGAATTGCCGGAGGTATCGCCATGACTGAGACCATTTCACCGGCGCCGACCAAACAGGCGTCGACCAACGGCCGTACGGCGCTTTCCCTGATCGACGCCGACGTGCACAACTACCCCAATGACATCGACGATTTGCTGCCCTTTCTGTCCCGGCGCTGGCAGGCCTATATCGAGCAGTCGGGTTTCAAGGGCCCCAACGTCCTGCGCTATCCCAAGGTGTACGAGTCGGCGGCGCGCAGGGATGCCTGGCCGCCCAATGGCAAGCGGCCCGGCGGCGATCCGGAGTTTGCCCGCGAGCAACTTCTGGACACCTGGGACATCGACTACGCCATCCTGAATCCCCTCTACAGCGTGTCCGTGATCCACAACATCGATTTTGCCAATGCCCTGATGCGGGCCCTCAACGACTGGCACGCGGCCGTCTGGCTGGATGCGGACCCGCGCTGGCGCGGATCCATCATCGTCAACCTGCACGACGGCGAGGCCGCGGCCGAGGAGATCCGCCGCGTCGCCCAGGATCCGCGCTTTGTCCAGATCCTGCTGCTGGTGCGCTCGCACGCGCCCTACGGACGGCGGGAATTCCGCCCCATTTTCAAGGCTGCCTGCGATGTGGATCTGCCGGTCGGCATCCACTTTGGCGGCAGCGGCGACAATCCCATCACCGCCTGCGGCTGGCCTTCTTATTATATCGAGGATCACACCGGCATGTCGCAGGCCTTCGAAGCCCAGGTCATCAGCCTGGTGTGCGAGGGGGTATTCGAGGAACTTCCGATGGCCCGGGTGGCGATCATCGAGGGGGGATTCGCCTGGTTGCCGCCGCTGATGTGGCGCCTGGACAAAAACTACAAGGGACTGCGGAGCGAGGTGCCCTGGCTCAAGAAGCTGCCCAGCGAGTACATCCTGGAGCACTTCCGCGCCACCACCCAGCCCATGGAGGAGCCGCCCAATCCCAAACACCTGCTGGATGTTCTGGCGATGATCGGACGCGACGATTTCCTGGTGTTCGCCACCGACTACCCGCACTGGGACTTCGATGCCCCGGACCGCATACTTCCCGCGCTGGTACCCGACGACCTGCGCCGGCGCATCATGGTCGACAACGCCGCGAGTTTTTATGGATTCGAGCGCGCGTGATATCGGCGCCATAGCCGACTTCGAGGACGGCAAACCTCACCATGTCGAAGTGGATGGGCGGGCCCTGGTGGTGGTGCGCCGGGACCAGCAATTCTACGCCCTGCGCGATACCTGCCCGCACCAGGGGGCGCGGCTGTCCAACGGCAAAGTGGGCGGTACCTCCCTGCCGTGTCTGCCCGGCGAAGAAATCCACTACGGCCGCATCGGCGAAATCCTGACCTGTCCGTGGCACGGCTGGGAATACGATATTCGTACCGGGCAATCCCTGATCAATCCGGAAAAGGTCCGGGTCGCCACCTACGGGGTGCGGGTCGAGGGGGGCCGGGTCGTCGTCGATATATGATAGCTTCTCCACTCGGCAAGGAGTGCCATGCTTTTTAACAAAACGCGCGCCCTGGAGATGATGCAAGGCTGCTCCCTGGATGTGCTGGTCGCCGCCTCTCCCGTCAACGTGACCTACTTCACCGACTACAGCTGCTGGATTGATCCCCTCTTCAAAGACTACATGATGTCGCCGGGAGCCTCGAGCCATCTCTCTCCCATCTACGGCGCCTTTTGCAGCGATGGCGCCGGGGCCCTGGTCATCAGTCCCGTCTTTGCGACCAATGCCACCGATGTGTGGGTTGCCGATTTGTGCACCTACGATCCAGCCACGGTGGATCTTTCTGGCGTGTCCGAGGTCGCAGAGGAAGCCGATCAAAGGCTATATGCCAGCCTGCGAGAAGCAGCCGGCACCGAAACGGCCAGCGAAGCCCTGGTGCAATGGCTGCGCAAACAGGGGGCGAGCACAGCCCGGATAGGGATCGATATGGAGGGGCTCCATCCGCAGGCCGAGGAGGAGATCCGCCAGGCCCTGCCCGGGGCCCAAGTCAAGGATGCTTCGAACCTGATCCGCATGATCCGCATGGTCAAAAGCGCCGCGGAGATCGAGCTGCTGGAAACGGCGGCCCGGATCAGCGAGGAGGCCGCCATGGAGACCCTGAAACCGGCCCGTCCAGGCACCCATATAAAAGAGCTGGTACAACGCTATCGGGAGGTAATTTCCGCGCGCGGAGCGGATTTCGATCATTATGCCTACGGGGTGCGGGGCACGGGTCTGGCCACCCGGGTAGACTATTGGTTGGCGGAAGGGGACTACCTCTACGTGGACTACGGTTGTATTTACCAGGGTTATTTCTCGGACACCGGATTTACCCTGGCGATGGGAGACCCGCCCCAGCAGGCAATCGACTGGTACCGGGCGCTGCTCGAGTGCCATGCAAGCGCCGTGGAACTGATGCGTCCCGGGGTGAAATCATCGACCCTGGCGGATGCGATGCAGGCCGCGCTGGAAGGCAATGGAATCACCGGTAGCTTTCCGCATGGGCACGGCGTCGGGCTCGAGGTCCGCGATTATCCCATCATCGTGCCGGACAATGGACTGCGCATCAAGGACGATTGCATCGATCTGGAATCGGACTTGCCGCTCGAAGAAGATATGGTCGTCAATCTCGAGGCCAGTATCGCCTGCTTTGGGAGGGGAGATACGCATCTGGAGCAGAGCCTTCTGGTCACCGCCGATGGCTGCCGGCCGCTGGTGCCCCACGAGCGCTCGCAGCCTTTTATTGTGGGTTGATTGCAGGCGCGCGCGCTTCCAGCAGGGGATTTCCAGTTAAAATGACGTATTCGACATTCCCACCCATTATTTGAAATTGGAAGGAGGTAGCGATGAGACTGTTATGGGTCAGCTTGGTCCTCGGTACAGTATCAGCGTCGCCGCTCTTTTCTGAAGACGAATCTTGGAAAATTGCGATCCCAGGTGACCGCCTTGCGTCCGACCAGGTCCTTTCTGTTGCGGTGGACAAAAACAACGTCACGTGGATAGGCACGGCAGATGGCGTGTCTCGGATCGAGGCATTGATGGGGGGGAAAAAGATCAAAGGACGTAAACGCCACGTGGCCACCGATACGCTGGGCAATATGCTCACCGTCCAAGTACATGCCGCCCATATCGCCGATACAAGCCAAGGATGGGAAGTATGTGACCGGGTAGTAGAAAAGTATGATTTGGTGGAAGCCTTCTCCGGTGACCGGGGGTATCGCGGCACCACGGTTGAATTCGTAGAGAACCTGTTGGGGTTGCGACTCGATATAGCCTCTAAACCACCCCAGGGGTTCCAAGTGGTGCCCAAACGGTGGATTATCAAACGGACCTTTGCTTGGTTGGGCGGATTTCGCCGCTGGGCTAAAGACTTCGAGATCCTCACCCACTCCGCAGAGAACATGATTCGTATCGCCATGATAAAGATTACCGTCGCTAAATGCGTCTGAATAACCCAACAGCTTCTTACTTTGATTAAGTAACCAGGGGGGGCACCAACTCTCGTTGGCGGCCCCATTTCACCGCATTGCATTAGACCAAACGGCTTGCTGTCATAGCAGAGGGGCACCTCTCATGATGGGACTGTTGATCCGCAAAGAAATACTGACGCATCTGCTTAGTTATCGCTTTGTGCTGACCTTCTCCCTCTTCTTCGTACTGGTAGTCAGTTCGGTGCAGATTATCGCGCTGAACTACAGCCGGCAGATGGACAATTTCACCGAGGCTCGGCGCGCCCAGGAGGAGAAACTGCGCGAGAGCGGCGATTTCAGAAGAATGCGCTGGACCGGCATCCAGACCGAGAAGCCGCCAAATCCGCTCAGCGTCTTCGCCACCGGCTTGGAGCGGGAGATGTCGCGCACGATCCGCATCTCCAACTCTCGCGAAGTCAAACTCGGCCGCAGCAAATACGCCAACCCGCTCTTCGTGCTGTTTTCAGCCCCCGACCTGCTCTATATCGTCAATATCGTCGGCAGTCTGCTGGCCCTGCTCTTTGTCTTTGACACAATCTGCGGCGAAAAGGAAGAGGGCACGCTGCAGTTGATACTGGCCAACGCCGTACCGCGGCATGTGGTGCTGTTGGCCAAGTGGATCGGCGGATACGCCGTCCTGGTGCTGCCTTTCATCGTATCCATACTCATCGCCGTACTCTTCGCCCAGTTGACCACGGCACTGACCTTTACCGGTGCGGAATGGACGGCCTTCGCCCTTATACTGGGAGTGGCGGCACTCTATCTATCGGTCTTTTTTGCCCTTGGCATGATGATCTCCGCCCTCACCCATCGCGCGACCGTTTCGCTGGTCTTCAGCTTCCTGGTCTGGGTCATTCTGGTCCTGGTGATTCCCAACACCGCGCCCATCATCGCCCGGGCAGCCTCTCCAGTGCCTTCCGTCGGCGTCATGGCCAGCAAGCGCGAGGCGGTCCAGCGCCAGGTCTGGAGCGAGATGCGGGGCAACCGAAACTGGCGCGCGATGTCGAGAGAAGAGCGCGGCCAGCAACGCGACGAAATGAGGGAGCGCATCGACGAGGAAACCGGAAAAATACTTGGCGCCTACATGAGTAAAATCGATGACCAGATCGCCATGAGCATCCTCATGGCGCGGATATCGCCGTCGGCCAATTACGTCTACGCCACCGCCAATATCGCCGGTAGCGGACTCGACGGCTTCGCCTCTATGCGCGACGTAATCCAGCGCTACCGCCGCGATTTCATGGCGTGGTGGCAAGCGGAGTCGCAAGCCCGGGAGCAACTGGCCGAGGGCGCTGAAAGCCAGGAAGAGCGCCAAGAGCTGCGCAATGCGCCCATCGACTTAGACGATCTGCCTGAATTCGCCGTGACACGAGCGGGAGTCGGCGATATACTGGCCAGCATACAGACGGATTTGCTCCTGCTCCTGCTGCTCAATGCCGCGTTCTTCATGGGCACCTATATGAAATTTCTCCGCTATGATCTGATGGAATAGGAAGGGTCGCTATGCTCTGGGTGATGATTCGCAAGGAATGGTTGAGCAACTTGCTAGAACTGCGGTTCCTAGTCTGTGGCGGGCTCTGTGTTTTCCTCGCAGTGATCAGCGTGCTGGTCCTGCGTGCCGACTTGGTCGCCAAACAGGCCGACTACTATAGCAACCGCGAGATCTACCGCAATGAGGCCGAAGAATACGGCGGCTATGAAAACCTAGCCCGAGAAGGCGTCCGGGTGGATCGACCGCCGCAGAATTTCCAGGTTTTGTTCTACGGCACCGAAAAGACCCTGGACCGCACTGCCGTCGTCTCCCGCGACTTTTTGCCGGGTTTCGAAGGCAATAGCGCGGGCAACCCCATCGTGCTGCTCTTTCCCGCCGCCGATATGCTCTTCATCGTCGGGGTGGTGCTCAGCTTGCTGGCCTTCTTTATCTCCTATGACGCGGTGGCCGGTGAGCGGGAAAGGGGCACCTTGAGACAGTTGCTGTCGTACCCGTTGCCGCGTGACACTTTGATTCTGGCCAAATGGATCGGTGGGTATTTGAGTTTGGCCCTGCCCTTCCTGGTGGCGCTGGGCATCGGCGCGCTCTTAATCGGCCTCTCGAGCGAGATCGCGTTCACGACCGAAGATTGGCAGGCCTTCTTGATATCAGGGTTGGTGTCGCTGTTGTTGATCGCGGTGATGTTTTCCATCGGTCTCTTCGTATCGGTGTTGGTGCGCCGTTCCTCCACCGCCATTTTGAGTCTGCTGGCCATCTGGGTGCTGGTGGCCCTCGTAGTGCCCAACGCAGGCCCGTATGTGGCTGAGGCCGTGGCCCCGATTCCAGACGTAGGTGCGGTGGAGCGCCTGATCGCCGAACGGACCAAGGGAGTCAATGACGAATTCCGCCAGCAATGGCGCAGAGGAGGCGGTGGCAGGGGTGGCGGATGGCGTGGCCGCAACCGCAATATGACACCCGAGCAGCGCGCCGAGATGTTCCAGCAGATGCGGCAGCGCAGGGAAGAGGTGCGCCAGAAGGTCAACAAGCTTACCGCAGAGATCATCCGCGATTACGAACAGCGCCTGCACCGCCAGGTCGACATCGCCCGCATCCTCACCCGCCTGTCGCCGGTTGCGGCTTACGCTTACGCCAATACCGACATCGGCGAAACCGGAGTGCGCCACGAACGCAACCTAGTCAACGCCCTACGGGTCTACCAGCGCCAATTCAGCCGCTATATACTCGAACAACAGGCGGATATGGTAGGCTTCGGCAACGAGCAGGACGGGGAGTTTCGCATCGACGACATGCCCGTCTTCAAGTTTAGATCAGAAGATCTCGAAGGCCGGTTGTCGGCGCGGACCACGGATATATTGCTACTGGCCGTGTTCGGGGTGCTGTTCTTCATGGGAGCGTTTATGTCTTTTCTGCGGATGGATATCGCCTGATCGAACTCCTATGAACATCGATGCCATCCCGGCCTTCGACATCTCCATTGGCGACGAATCGGAGCCGGCCATAGTCGGACCTGCCAGCAAATTTGGTGGCGAGGATCGCCCAGTTCCGTCTCGTCCAGTATATCAACTTCAATGTCGAGGCCATTGATCCTGAGGGCGCCCTGGCGGAGATCGGTCCGGTCCGCAAGGTGTAGCCGACCGCGCCCCGCCGGCGCCCAAGGCGCGCGGGGGGCGGAAAGATACCGACGCGGCTTGACCCGGCATCCTGGAAGGCCTTTTATTGTTCCTGCACATTCACATTTGAGGACCGCCATGAGCCGTTTGGAATTTGACGTCAGCACACAGCCCACACTTGGTGTGGAAATCGAACTGGCCTTAGTCGACGCGGATACAATGGCCTTGAAAAATGCCAACAGCCAGATTCTGGCCCGCCTGCCGCCTGCTTTGCAGGAAACCATCAAGCCCGAACTGATGCAGTGCTACTTGGAAATCAACACCGGCGTATGCGCCACCATCTCGGAAACTGAAGTCGATTTGCGGGAAAAGCTCGGCGCTGTCGAAGCTGCCGCGGACGCGGTACACACTCGCCTGTTCTGGTCGGGTACCCACCCCTTCTCAAAGTGGGGCGATCAGGCCATTACTCCCAACGCGCGTTACCAGGGCCTCATCAACCTGCTTCAGGACACCGCTCGGCAACTGCTCACCTTCGGGCTGCACGTCCATGTGGGCGTAGACGGGGGCGACAAGGCCATCATGATCTGCGATCGCATCCTGCGCCACCTGCCCACGTTGCTCGCCCTGTCGTGCAACAGTCCCTTCTGGGAGGGCCGCATGACCGGGCTGCACTCCTGGCGCTCCCGGGTCATGGAGGGCCTGCCTACCGCGGGACTGCCGCCTTTCATGCGCAACTGGAGCGAATATGTCTGGCTGATCAATCACTTGATCGATACCGGCTATATCGAATCCATCCGGGAAATCTGGTGGGACGTGCGCCCCCATCATCGATTCGGCACCGTGGAAATCCGCATTTGCGACATCCCCGGCTCCCTGGAAGATACCCTGGCGCTGGCCGCCCTTATTCAGTGCTTGGTCAAAGACCTCTCCAACCAAGTCGACGAAGGCACCTACCAGCACGACTGCCATCCCATGCTCGTCCGACAAAACAAATGGCACGCCTCCCGCTATGGCTTGGGCGCCCGCCTGGTCGATTCCAACACCCACGATCTCAAGTCCGTGCCCCAGATGGTTCGAGAACTGGTCGCTCACCTTTCTCCTATTGCGGAGCAACTCGATTGCCAGACCTATTTGAATCGCGTGTTGGACCTAGCCAAACAGCCCACTTGGTCCCAGCGCCAGATGGACCTGTTGAACCAGACTCGAGATCCCGCCGAAGTCGTTCGTCGCCTGACCGCCGACACCCGCTTGGCCCCTGTGCCTGCCCCATCTACCCCCTGAGCCGATCACTCAACTGCCGTGCGGGGGTGTACCGAGTGCGCCATTGGGCCGCCTACGAGGCCGGCCTCAAACAGCGGGGTAGTCTGACCGTGTGGTTTAGCCAGCAAGCGGTGCAGGGCTAGTATTATCAAGGGCCGCCCCAGCGGGGGGCGCCATACACCTTGTCGTAGAGGAGTTTCAACATGAATCCATTGGAACAAAAAGCGATAGTCATATGTATTTTGTCATTCGTGAGTTCTCAGTGCTATCCAGATCTTGTATATTCTCCCGACTCTAATTCCTTTGATACCATAACAGACCCACGAAGCATAGCGATGGGGGAATCATTCGTTGCCGACGCGGGGAACCTGACTGCAGCTTTTAGTTCCAACCCTGCAACCCTGGCTTATATTTTGCGGCCAGAAATCTTTTACAACTACAGATCCTACAACTGGATCGACGATGACGATTTGGACATCGATCGTCTCTTTTCATGGTCCCTTGGAATGGCTTCGGCCTTTCGCTTTGGTAAGGTCGCATTTTCTTTTAATAGGAGGGAGGAAGGCAAGACCAGCGTAGCTCGCTTCTACGGCCAAACTTTTTCCCTGGCATATGCCATGGCCCATGGGAATATCGGCGCAGGATCGATGCTCAAGTTGTTCAACAAGTACATCGAATTGTTTTCCGATTATACCTATAAGCCTGAGCCCAGGTATGTCTCGGCCCTTGACTTGGGTGTGCTGTACCGCGCAAAACGGTCTACAAGCGAATGGGACGAAAGCATCTCCATCGGTATTGCGTTACAAAACATATCCTCGGGACACGAGTTCAGATACACCACCCCCGACGGAGAATCCGAGGAAAGCATAACGTTGCCGATGTACCTCCGGATAGGGTTCAAGTACAACCTCAACCGCCCTTCTGCAGGCGGCTTGCCGCCGCTTCAATTCATCGCCACTGGTGAATATCGACGATTTCTGAATCCAGAGAAAAGATCGGGCCTCGAAGATTCAGGAATCGTCGAGTATCCAGAGTTTAGAGACGATGATTTCGGAGGGATCGGTTTTGAACTTACCCTTTACAACTGGCTTTCCCTGCGAACCGGTTGGATCAATAAATACGCGGATCGATACCGGCGGCTGTACAACCGCTATGGGCTGGGAATCCATCTTTCGTCAAGGCGCGTGTTGTTTCCCGGGAAGGTCACTTTCGACTATTCGCCGATCAGGCGACCTGAGCATGATTTATACGAGACAAAAAGATATGTACACTCTTTCGGCATGCGGTTGTTCTATTGACACGGAAGAGGCACGAGACTCGTAACTCAGCCCGGGAACAGGGGTATCGTTACAGCCACTTTCACCGTCCGGTGCCTCCAAAAACGCGAAGGATTACAAAGATGTCGGGAAAAATGAACGTGCAAAAATTCATACTCTCAAACGGCGCAATTATTGGCCCCAGGGCATTCATCGGTAACTCCAAGTATAAGCCGCCAGGCATTCATTGATGGAAATGATTTGGATTATACTGACGGGTTCTCGGTTGCGGATGTGCAAATCCGTCATGGGCTGGAAAATTACGAAATAGGATGTAGGATCAGCCGTATAAATCTCGAACACGGATATCAGTTTGTCTCCTTCGATCCCAAGATTTCCCTGGTAGAAGATCGATTGGCCTTTTTTTCTCCAATCGGATTTTTCTTCAGCGATCCCTTCCCCAGTGACGGCGAGTCCATCAACTCCCTGGAATCCATCCAGATTCACCCTGCTCTCATTGCGAGTATTCCTTTCGGAAAGTCGAAAAACCAGCTCAACCTGGCATTAAAGAGCATCGTCTAATAGATAGCCCGGCGGATTATCTCTCGGGAATTAATATTGGATTGCGATTGATCCCCGATGCGGATACAGAAGGGCATACAATCCATCCAGAAATCGGATTGTTCACGGGCCCGGAGGGGCATTATTACTTCTCCTGGGGTATGGGATTCTCCTATGCCTTGGGCGGGCACTGAACGAGTAGGCCGCAATCGCTTTTTCTCTGCAAGAAAAGCGAAACGGATCCCATCCAGTTTCACGTGTTTCGGTACCATTGAAGAGCACGAGAGTAGCAATACGCAGATGCTCGCTGTGGCTCGGTGACCTTCGTGCCGGCGCCGCGACTGACCGCTGACAACGTGCGCCAGATCGTCGAGACCGCGGCCCAGCGCGACTTTAGCGCAAAGGAGCCAGATGTGTTGTGGGTGGCCGACATTACCTATATTCCCACTTGGCGGGTTTTCTCTACCTGGCCGTGGCGTTGGATGTGGGCCATGGCGGCTCACTTTGAACCCCAAGTGTTAAACACTCCACTAAACCGGGGCAACTCCAGTAAGATGAGGGGATCAGCATGAGTTACATCCTGGGTATTGATCTGGGCACCAGTGGTATCAAGGCGGTGCTGGTAGGCGATGAGGGCGGCATCGCCGCCACCTCCAGCGCGGCTTACCCGCTGCTGAAACCCCGGCCCCGCTGGGTGGAGCAAAATCCGGAGGACTGGTGGCAGGCCCTGTGCCGGGCGGTGCGGGCGGTGCTGGAAGAGGCCGGCATTTCCGGACCACAGATCAGGGGCGTGGCGCTTTCGGGCCAGATCAACGGAGCGGTCTTCGTAGACCAGCAGGGCGACCTGCTGCGCAACGCCATGATCTGGCTGGATCAGCGCTCTCAGGCCGAGTGCGACCAGGGCAACGAATTGGCCGGGACATTGATCCGCCAGCAGGCCATGATTCATCTCAGCCCGGTCAACACCCTGGCCAAGGTGCTCTGGATACGCCGGCATCAGCCCCAGGTCTACGACCAGGCCCGCGCCCTGCTGGCGCCCAAGGACTGGCTGAACTTTGCCCTCACCGGAGTCGCCAGAGCGGAAATAACCGATGCCTCGACCACCGGTGCCTTCAACCTGTACCAGCGCGGCTGGTCGGGCGAAATTCTGGAAAGCCTGGAACTGAAGGCCGAACTCTTTCAGCCATTGGTCGAATCGACCGAACGGGTGGGAGAGGTGCGCCCCGCCGCGGCAGAGGCGACCGGCCTGGCAGTCGGGACGCCGGTATTTGGCGGCGGCGGGGACATCCCCTGCATGGTCCTGGGCAGCGGGGTAATACGTCCGGGGATTGTGAGCGTGGGTATTGGCACCGCCGGCCACGCCATTGCCTTTGCCGAGCGCCTAGACGAGGCGGCCTTCAATAAACTCTGGCCCATGTGCCATGTGAGTCCCGGCAACTACGCCTGGCTGGGCTGCACCCTCACCGGCGGCGCTTCCATGAACTGGTTCCGGGATACCTTCGACTGTACCTACGAGGAGCTGAACCGGGAAGCCGAGGAGGTGCCGCCGGGGGCCGAAGGCCTGGTTTTCATGCCCTGGCTCGAGGGCACGGGTACGCCCCACCCCGATCCTCGCGCCCGGGCCGGTTTCCTGGGCTTGAGCCTGCGCCACACCCGCGGCCACATGGTCCGGGCGCTGATGGAGGGGGTAGTGCTGGACCTGCGCCACTCGCTGGAATGCTTCGCGTCCCTCGGATTGCCCATCGAGGAGGTGCGCATGGGCGAAGGTGGCTCGCGCTCGGCCCTGTGGCGGCAGATCCACGCGGATGTGTTCGGGCGGGATTTGCGGCTCATCGAAACCGAGGATCTGTCGGCCGTAGGCGCCGCCCTGCTGGCCGGGGTGGGGGGCGGGGTTTTCGCGGATTTTGCAAGCGCCTGTGAGGCGGTGATCAAGCTGGGTGATACGGTGCCGTGCAATCCAGAGCGGACGGCGTTTTACCGGGAAGCGTACCAGAGTTACTGCCAGCTCTACCCCACCTTGAAGGGATGGTATGGCCGGGCCTGAGCCGAATCTACCCCTTCCTTGCCCGGTGCCACTAGGGCGTCCAGATCCCAGTCCAGAGGAATCCGCAGGCGGCCCTCGCCCTTGCGGTCGAAGAGCAGGTAGCCGTGATCCAGACCGAACTGGAAGAGGTTGCGGGTGACTTCCACATCCTTCTTGCAGTACTCGGCGATCAGGTCCATGCGGCCCTCCCTGTACCACTGCAGAGCCTGCAGGCCATCCGCCGATTTTGGGGTATCCAGGGTGGCCCTGGCCAAAGCGTCCAGACTGATGCGGTATTTGAGACGGCCGTGCACCTCCCGCAGGATGTCCAGGGTATTGAGTTGGCGGAAGTCGAACCTGGTATACCCTCTGAGCACGCTGTAATCGAAGCCCATGATGTTGAAGCCGATCACCAGGTCGGCACGCTGCAGGTGCTGGACCAGGGCCTCGGCGTCCTCTTCGAGGTAGGTCTCGAAATCCCCCCGCAGACTATCCCAGACAATGCCCACGGACATGCCCATCAAATAGGCCTTGTTCCAGCCGCCCACTTCGGCGGCGCTGCGCTGGGTCTCCAGGTCGAATACCACCAGGTGCGGCCCCTGCTTCTTGGGGGCTTCCTCTTCTTCGGGTTCTTCCTCTTGCTCCCAGCCGGCAAAAATAGGAGGTTCATCCTCCTTGGCCCCGACGGACAGGGACTGGATATCGATGGTTTTGCGGCCGGTGAGGATCTGCAGAAGGTGGAGCGAACCGGGCTTGTCCAGGGGCACGTTGCCGGCCCCGCAGGTGGGGAAGTGGATGCAGGAAGGACAGCCGCTGGCGCACTCGCACCCCTCGACCAGGTCGCGGGTCATTCCGAGGAGCCGGTCGAGCATGGCGTAGCCCTTTTCGGCCAGGCCGATGCCGCCCGGATGGTAATCGTAGACGAAGATGGCGCCTTTGCCAAGCTGGGGATGCAGGGGGTAGCAGATGCCGCCCACATCGGTGCGGTCGCTCAGCGCCAGGAGGGGGAAGAGGGCCTTCATGGCGTGTTCGATGGCGTGGATCGATCCCATGTAGTGGAAGCGGTTGCGCCGGAGTTCCTTTTTGAAACGGGCATCCAGTTCGAGCCAGAAACCAATGGTCTCGAAGTGTTCGACAGGGGCTTCCAGAGAATGCTGGCTGATGACGACCTGGTCGCCGACGCGGATCTTTTCGTAGCCCACGACCTGGGAGCTGACCTTGAGGCGGCCGAGCTTGGCCAGGAAGCCGGCCATGGGCCGCGCCCTGAGTTCGTCCAGGATCTCGGTCTCTTTTTCGGTCTTGGCGCGGGTGTAGTAGGGCTCGTCCACTTCGCGGGCGTAGATCTGTCGCTTCTGGGGATCGCGCCCCTGGATCAGGAACTGGCGGCCCCGGTGCAGGTAGATGGCGCCCTCGTAACACTCGGAGTAGACCTGGCCGCCGCTCACCGTGCCGATGAGGTGGGTGGGATTTTTCTGGTAGATGGTCCAGGACTCGCCGATGGTGCGCATATTCACCAGTCGGTGCGGTTGTTTGCGCGCCGCGTACCAGGCGTCACCCTCGGCGCTTTGCAGCAGGGCGCCTTCCTCTACCAGTTCTTCTACGGCTTCGTCCCAGCCGGGTACCTGGTACTCGGGATCCCCGGCCACGAGCGGCAGTTCCCGGGCGGCGCAGACCAGGTGAGACTTGAGGATGTACTTGTTGGACGGATCCACCACGGCGTCCTCCACCGCGCGGCCGAAGAAGTGGTCGGGGTGCTTCATGAAGAACTGGTCCAGGGCGTCCTTGCTGGCGATGAGGACGATGAGGGACTCGCGGCCGGAACGACCGACGCGACCGGCGCGCTGCCAGGTGTTGACGATGGATCCGGGATAGCCCACCAGGATGCACACGTCCAGTCCGCCGATGTCGATTCCCAGTTCCAGGGCCGAGGTGGAGACCACGCCGATCAGGTCCCCGGAGTTGAGCGCGGCTTCGATCTGGCGGCGTTCCTCGGGCAGGTACCCGGCCCGGTACGAGCTGATGAGCTGGCGCAGGTCCTTGCGGTTCTGGGTGGCCCAGCGGTAGATCAGCTCGGTGATGACCCGGGCCCGGGTGAAGACGATGGTGCGGAATTTCCTCGTCACGCTCAGGCGCAACAGCTGAGCGGCCACGGTATTGGGGCTTTCGGGGGGGTTGAGAAAGACAAAGTGCTTGGGCGCGCTGGGGGCGCCGTTCTTCTCCACGGGGTGAAAGTCCCGGTTTACCAGGCTGCGGGCCAGGTGTTCGGGGTTGCCGATGGTAGCCGAGCTGGCGATGTAGACCGGGTCGCTGCCGTAGGAGGCGCAGATGCGGTTGAAGCGCCGGAAGAGATGGAGTACGTGCGAACCGAAGATGCCGCTGTAGGTGTGCAGCTCGTCGATGACCACGAAGCGGAGGCGGGAGAAAAACTCGGCCCACTGTTCGTGAAAGGCCAGGATGCCGGCGTGTAGCATATCCGGGGTGGTGATGAGAATCTGGGGAGGAGCGGTCTTGATTTTTTTGCGGTGATGGGCGGTGGTGTCGCCGTCGTAGATGGCGGCCTGCAGGGAACCGTCGAGCCGCTCCAGGAGGGTCTGCAACTCGTCGAACTGGTCCTGTTCCAGGGCCTTGAGCGGGAAGATGTAGAGGGCGTGGCCGGCCGGATCCTGGAGCAGCGAGGTGAGCACCGGCAGGTTGTAGACCAGGGTCTTGCCGCTGGCCGTGGGGGTGGCGATGGCCACGTTGTGGCCGTCGAGGATTTTTTGTAGGCCCTCGGCCTGGTGGGTGTAGAGCGCCGGGATACCCGAGGCTTTGAGGATGCGCCCGACTTCCGCGGGGAAGTGATCCAGGTTTTCGGCCAGGCGCTGGGGGCGGGGCGGAATGGTCTCCTGGTGCACCACGGCATTGCCGAGGAGGCGTCTTTTGAGGTAGTCCAGGTAGGTGGATACGGATTGGGGGTCGAGTGGATCGGTGCCCTGGCTTATCACGGCGGATTCCTGGGGTTGCAAGGGGTGTTTATAGGATAGTGGATCGAGCCTTTTTTTTCAAGTGGTTGCTGGAATAAGGGGAATTGGCTAGTTTAGCCATCATGAGCGACAAAAACACCTGGCAGGGGGTCGATCGCAACCTCACCCACTACGCTGATCCCGGTTTCAGTCGCTACCTGCGCCGCGCCTTTCTGGCCGCGGCCGGGTACGACGACGCCGATCTGGAACGGCCGGTGGTGGGCATCACCAACACCGCCTCGGATTACAATACCTGCCACCGCCTGCTCCCCGACCTCATCGAGGCGATTGAGCGCGGGGTGCACCAGGCCGGGGGGTTGCCCCTGGTCTTTCCCACCATTTCCCTGGGCGAAATCCTGATGTCGCCCACCGCCATGCTCTACCGCAACTTGATGGCCATGGAGACTGAAGAGTTGATCCGGGGTCAGCCCATGGATGCGGTGGTGCTGGTGGGTGGGTGCGACAAGACCCTGCCGGCCCAGCTCCTGGCCGCGGCTTCGGTGGACGTGCCCGCCCTCAGCGTGGTGGCCGGTCCCATGCTCGCCGGCTCCTGGCAGGACCAGCGCCTGGGCGCCTGTACCGACTGCCGGCGCTACTGGGGGCAGTACCGGGCCGGTGAACTGGACGACCAGCAGATCGTCCAGGTGCGCCAGTCCCTCTGCCCGGTCTCCGGCACCTGCATGGTGATGGGCACGGCCTCCACCATGGCCTGCCTGACCGAGACCCTGGGCCTGATGGTGCCGGGCGGGGCCACGGCCCCGGCGGTCTCAGCCGACCGGCTCCGCGTGGGCCTGGAAAGCGGCCGTCTGGCCGTGGAACTGGCCGCCAGCGGCCGCACTGCCCGCGACATCTTGACGCCGCCGGCCTTTGCCAACGCCCTGACCGTGCTGGCAGCCACCAGCGGTTCTACCAATGCCGTCATCCACCTGACGGCCCTGGCCCGCCGGGTCGGGGTAAGACTCGAACTCGACGATTTCCACCGGGCAGCGCAACAGGTGCCCTTGCTGGTGGACTGCAAGCCGGCCGGCGGCGGGTACCTGGAGGACATGCACCGGGCCGGTGGGGTCCCTGCCCTGCTCAAAGCCCTGGAAGCTTTGCTGGATTTGTCGACGGTGGGGATTACCGGAAAAAGCCTGGGGAAATTGCTGGAGGAAGCCGACCCTCCCGGCGCCTGGCAGCAGACCATCCGCACCCTGGACGATCCAGTGGGGCCGGCCTCCTCCCTGGTGGTTCTGCGCGGCTCCCTGGCCCCGGATGGGGCCGTGCTCAAGGCCGCCGCGGCCGCGCCCGAACTGATGCGGCACCGGGGTCTGGCTGTGGTTTTCGATGGATCCGAG
Source organism: Candidatus Latescibacterota bacterium (assembly GCA_965219385.1). Lineage (GTDB taxonomy): Bacteria > Latescibacterota > UBA2968 > UBA8231 > UBA8231 > CBDCNM01. Next base: position 3,363,817 of record CBDCNM010000002.1, read on the forward strand.
GACGCTGCTCAGCGGGTCGACGATCCGGCCCTGGGCATCGCGCCCGACCACGTACTGGTGTTGCGCCATGCCGGTCCCGTGGCCGCGGGCATGCCCGAAGCCGGTTCCATGCCCATTCCCCGCTACTTGGCCGCCCAGGGGGTCAAGGATATGGTGCGGGTCTCGGATGGTCGCATGAGCGGCACGGCCTACGGCACGGTGGTCCTGCACTGCGCCCCGGAAGCGGCCGTTGGGGGGCCCCTGGGCCTGGTCCAGGACGGCGATGTGATCGAACTGGATGTGGCGGACGGCCGCCTGGATCTGCTGGTGGACGCGGCCGAGTTGGAACGCCGGCGGCAGTTTTTCAGTCCACCGCCCCTGCCCGAACGCGGCTGGAGGCGCCTCTATGCTCGGCACGTTGAGCAGGCCCACCTGGGCGCGGACCTGGATTTTCTGGTGGGGGGATTGGACTAGGTCTTGACGACAGGGCAAGTCCAGTGCTTATTGAGGCCGGGAGGAAATTTTGCAAGATGACCTGTACACCCTGGCTTTCTATACTAGGCGCCCTGGTCCTCCTGGCCTGGACGGGATCGGCCTCCTGTTCGCCAGAAGCGGAAAATGTCGATACCTCGAACAATCCGGGCCCTGGGCTCGCAGAAGGTCCAGGAGAGCCTGCCGGATTCCGCAAGGTCCCCGTGTACACCTACCGGATCGTCAATACCTATCCGCACGATAACACCGCCTTCACTCAGGGACTGCTCTTCGCGGACGGAATTCTGTACGAAGGCACTGGTTTGCACGGCCGCTCCACCCTGCGCAAGGTGGCCCTGGAAACCGGTGATGTCCTGCAGCGCCTCGAACTACCGCGGCAGTTTTTCGGCGAGGGGATAGCGGTCATGGGCAACAGGGTTTACCAGCTGACCTGGCGCTCCAGGGTGGGTTTCGTCTACGACAAGGAAAGCTTTGCGTTGCTGCGGCAATTCAACTATTCCACCGAAGGCTGGGGCCTGACCCACGACCACAGACATCTGATCATGAGCGACGGCAGCGCCACATTGCGCTTCCTCGATCCCGAGACCTTCGCGGAAAGCCACCGGGTTGCAGTGGGCGATTTCAGCGCTCCGGTGCGCCATCTCAACGAGCTGGAACACGTGCGCGGAGAAATTTACGCCAATGTCTGGCAGACGGACCGCATCGCCCGGATTGCGCCGCGGACAGGACAGGTGCTGGGGTGGATCGAGCTGGAGGGACTGCTCGGTCCAGAAGATCGGGCCCGCCCGGTTGACGCGCTCAACGGCATTGCCTATGATGAAAAAAACGGGCGCTTGTTCGTCACGGGAAAGTGGTGGCCCAAACTTTTCGAAATAGAACTGATTCCGTTGGATTGATCCGCGAATGGATGAAAGGAGCCTAGAAGATGTCGAATTCGACGCCAGGTGAGAAAGAAGCCCGGTTCGTGCCGCTGCACATCGCCGTTCTGACCGTCTCGGATACCCGCACCGAGGAGACGGACAAATCAGGGCAGCTGCTGGTCGAGCGTTTGCAGGGGGCCGGGCACAAGCTCTATGAAAAGGTGATCGAGCCGGACAATATCTACAAGATCCGCGCGCGGGTGGCGCGCTGGTGCGCCGAGGAGGGTGTCCAGGTCGTGATCGCCACCGGCGGTACGGGACTGACCGGGCGGGATGGTACGCCGGAAGCGGTGCGCCCCCTGCTGGACAAGGAAATCGAGGGCTTCGGCGAGGTCTTCCGGGTCATCTCCTACGAGGAGATCGGGGGATCGACCATCCAGTCCCGGGCTGTCGCCGGGGTGTCGAATGGGACCTATATCTTCTGTCTGCCGGGATCTTCGGGGGCCTGTGCCACGGCCTGGGACAGGCTCATCGGCGGGCAGTTGGACCACCGCAACCAGCCCTGTAACCTGGTCGAGTTGATGCCGCGGTTACTGGAAAAATAAAACTTCACCAAATCCCGTACATATACGAGCATCAAGGCCGGGAGGGGATGTTGCTGGCGGCGTTTCGCGCAGGGTGGTGGTGGAGAGGAATAGACGAAGGAGGCCAACCGATTTTCGGGGCATCCCCTGAGGCGAGCCCGATCACCAGCCAAAGGTCACTCCACCATCTGTGGGACTCACAAACGCCAGAGGCAGCATCCCCTTTCGGCCGCCCGCCGATTTCGCGAGACACCGTTTCAGAGCAAAGCCTCAGCTTCGGCCGCTTCCCTGGGACTTAGCAAGGGGCCGCGCACCCCGCGTTCGATCTTGGCGAAGGCATCGTGGTTGTGGATGCTCTCGTAGTTGTTGCTGGCGACGTAGAACCAGAGGATCCGCTCGGCGTGCAGAAGACCGAAAAGATCCATCCCGATATCCCGCACCATATCCTCGACGAACTTGGGGTTGTCGTAGGCCCGCTCGGTCACCTCTTTCTCGTCCGGCCGCTTGAGAACAGGGTAGAGTTCGCAAGAGGCGTTCTTCTCGGCGATGTCGATCAGGTCTTCGAACCAGATGAACTGGTCGCTGGCCGGCCGCACATCGATGGTGATTTCGGAACGCTGGTTGTGGGCCCCGTAGCCGCTGATCTCCTTGCTGCAGGGGCACAGGGTCGTGACGTTGACCTTTGCCCCGACGATCTTGTCGAAAGTGCCCCCCCTTGACATCATGCCGCGGAAGATGCAGTTGTAGTCGAGCAGACCCTGTTCCTTGCTCACCGGGGCCTGGCGCGGAATAAAGAAGGGGAACTCCATGTCGATGAAGGCTTCTTCGGCGTCGAGCAGTTCGAGGAGTTCTGCCAGCACGATGTGCACGGTATCGGGTCTGAAGTGGTGGTTCTGCTCGTTGAGGGCGATCATGAACCTGGACATGTGGGTGCCCTTGAGGTAGTGCGGCAGGCTCACGGTCATGGACAGGTTGGCGACGGTATTGAATTCCTCGCCGGCGCGCAGGGGCAGGGTCAGTGGGTAGCGCACGTTCGAAACGCCGACCTGGTCGATGTCGATGCCGCGCTGGTCATTGCTGTTTTGCAGATCCGGTAACATATAGTCCTCTTTACAATGTAATCACCGAGTAACCGCCGAAAGGCAATGTACCCTTGCCCTCGGGGCTTGTCAAGATGGCCGGCGGGGAGCCTGGGGGATCCGTTCCTGGGATGGGAATAGCCCTTCGGCAGGTCCAGATGTGCGGACTGCCGGGGAGAGGTTCCGCAGGCAAGGAATTTTTTGTCGCCGAGTTGGCGACCCAGCAGAAGATTGCCACGATGCGGGAACGCCTCAAAGAACAGCTTGCACCCATCATTGAAGAGGCCCTTGTCCAGGGGCTCAGCCGCACCCTGATACAACTGCTTCACAGAGAAAAAGAGGAGAATCGCTTGACAACTCAGAAAAAATTCACTTAGTTCAAAGCAGATTATAAAAATACACACGGTTCAGGTGCCGGATTCAGCTCCTCGGCAGGGAAGCTGGTCTGGAGAATAGGGAAGGCGGTGAAAATCCGCCACGGCCCCGCCACTGTGACCGGCCAACGGGCATTGTGTACCCGTTGTTTTTTCCACATCAGATCAGCTGATCTGACCCACCGATCCGCCGCGGGATTGGGAAGGGGTGGAAAAACAGCGCCGGAAGTCAGGAGACCTGCCTCGAACCGTCGGGAATTCAAACGCCCTCGCGGGAGAGGCGGTCCCATGGACCTTGGTTCAACAGCGTCCCCGATCTCGCGCGAGATCGGGGATTTTTTTTGCCTGCAAAAGTAAAAACATGGATCGGGTTCTGCGCCGGCGGAGGATTGCTGCTCTGGGCCTTGGGCGCGGTAGCCGAGAACGGCGGGGTGCGCGGTCGGGTAGTGGACGACGGCTCCGGGGCTCCGCTGGGCGAAGTGACGGTGGAACTGCGCCCGCACTCTAGGGCCGGCCCTACCCGAATGACTCTGAGCGACAGCACCGGCGGTTTTTACCTGCAGGGCCTGGCACCCGGCAGGTGGCAAATGCAGATCAAAGCCATGGGGTATGAAAACCTGGCGCGGGAGATTGAGGTGGGAGCGCTAGAGCCCGAAATCGAGATCCGGCTGCAGGCTCGCCCCTTGCTGATGGACGAGATGGTGGTGCGGGCCCGGCGCCCCGGGGTGGAGACCCGGCGCCCGGCCTTTGTCGAGGTGATTGCCGTGGAAGAGCAGCCCGGACTCGACCTGCCCGAGGTCCTGGACCAGGCCGTGGGGGTCAAGATCCGCCGCTACGGGGGGCTGGGAAGCTTCAGCACGCTCTCGATCCGCGGCTCCACGGCCGAGCAGGTCCAGGTCTACATGGACGGGGTTCCCCTGAACCAGGCGATTGGGGGGGGCGTGGATCTGGGGAATGTGCCGCTGGGCGGTATCGAGCGCCTGGAGATCTACCGGGGGGCCGTGCCAGGGCGCTTTGGCGGCAACAGCATCGGCGGGATTCTCCACATCCGCACCCGCAAGGCCGGTGGTGAACGTCACGCGCGGAGCCAGGTCGCGGCCGGCTCGTTCGGGACTTGGCAGTTCAGTGGGGCCAGCGGCGGGGCCTGGGGCCGCACCCGCTACCTGGGCATGGTGGACCTGGGCGCAAGCCGCAATGACTTTGCATTCCTGGACGACAACGGCACCGCCTTCAATACCGACGACGACGAGTGGACGGCGCGGCGCAACAGTGATTTCCACTCGGTCCGGGTGCTCACCAAGGCGGAAAGACCCTGGGGCCAGGCCCGTTTGCAGGCGCACAACACCTTTGATCTCAACCATAGGGGCATCCCCGGCATCGGCAGTTTTCAGGCCGGCCAGGTGCGCTTTGACACCTGGCGCAACACCACCGAAGTGGAAATCTTCGGCCATTTTGGCTCTTCAGTCTACCGGGTGTCGGGCTACCACCTCCTGCAACGAGAAGAGTACAAGGACCTGAAAGGCGAGGTCGGCCTGGGCACCCAGCACGAGCGCAACACCACCCGCAGCCTGGGCCTGCGGGCCGAGTGGAACACCCTGTACCACCGAACCCTGACGACCCTGTTCGCGGGAGCGCGCTACGAAAACTTCGCCCCGAGCAACCTGCTGCAATCCCACAGCCGCCTGCTCGAGAGCCGCCGCCACAGTGTTTCCCTGGGGGCGGAGGCGGAAGTGCCGCTGTTTGCGGAGCGCCTGCAAATAATCGGCGGCAGCCAACTGGAGCGCAGCGCCGATACCTTCTACGGTCAAAGGCTTTTTGGCAGCCCTGCTCTGGCGCCCAGCCGGGACAAAGCGAATCTGCTGTGGGGCGCGCGACTCGGGGGGCGCCTGCGACTCGGCAGAGGTTGGACCCTGCAGGGCCACGGCGGACGCTACCAGCGCCCGCCCAGTTTCTACGAACTCTTCGGAGACCGCGGCGCCGTGATCGGCAATACCGACCTGGTCAGCGAAGAGGGCCGCAACTGGGATCTGGGCCTGGTGTTCCGGTCGCAGCGAACCAGGAGCACCGGGGTGCTCTTGACGGAGGCGGTCTATTTCCGCAACACCGTGCGCGACCTGATCCGCTTCGTACACAACTCGCAGCTGGTATCGCGGCCACAAAACCTGGGCAAGGTTCGGATTCAAGGGCTGGAAACCCGCATGCGGTTGCGATTGTTCTCCAGCGGACGGATCAGCGGCAACTACGTGTACCAGGTCCCCGTCAACCGCTCGCCCCTCTCCTATGAAAACGGCAAGGATTTGGCCAATGCCCCCAGGCACACCCTCAACCTCAGGGCGGGTCTGGCCGGGGCCAGGGGCGAGGTGCATTACGAATTGAGCGAGGAGAGCCGGCACTTCCTGGACCGGACCAATCTGCGCCGGGTCCCGCGCCGGGTGGTACACAATATCGGCGGTCATCGAGCGGTTTTCGCGGGAGCGGAGATCTCCTGGGAAATCCGCAACCTGACGGCCAACCAGGTGGTGGATCTGTGGGGTTATCCCCTGCCGGGCAGGTCCTACTTTGTTGGATTGAAGCAGGATATCGAAGATTTGTTTCGCTAGTGCCGTTTTCACTTAAATTGGAGGTTCAGTATGTTGCAAAGAACGGGAGGTATTCTACTGGCAGTAGCCGGACTCTGGGCCTGGGGAAGCGCCCCGGCCGCGGCCGAGTCCGGGATTTTTGCGGTGACCACGGCGGATTTCCAGACCGGCAGTACCGCCTTTGTGGCGCCCGGCGCCGCAAGCGCGGAGATCGATCTGCTCTCGCCCATCCACGGCGATGCCGTGGCCCGCTACCACCAAGGCAGGATCTACATCATCGAACGTTTGGGCGGGGACAACATCATCGTGCTAGATCCGGCGGACCTGCGCACCCCCGTGGTCCAGTTCTCGGTGGGCAACGGCGCCAACCCCAAGGACATCGAATTCGCCGGTCCGGCCAAGGCCTATGTCTCGCGCTACGGCAGCGCCTCCCTGCTGGTGGTGGATCCACGCGACGGGACCTGGCTGGGCGAGATCGATTTGAGCGGCTTTGCCGACGCCGACGGCCTGCCGGAGATGGAGCAGATGGCCGTGGTGGGATCCAGGCTCTACGTGGCTTTGCAGCGGCTGGATAACTTCGCGCCGACCGAGACCAGCTACCTGGGGGTGATCGACATGGACAGCGATGCGCTGGTGGATATGGATCCCGACGCGGAGGGGGTGCAGGGGATCCGGCTGGCGGGCACCAACCCCAACGAGGTGATCGCCAGCGGGCAGAAGCTCATCGTGTCCGGGACGGCCGGCTTCGGGGACAGGGCCGGGGGCATCGAGGTGGTGGATCTGGAAACCAACCGCAGCGAGGGCATCGCGATTTCGGAAGAGGCGCTCGACGGAGATCTGACCGGCCTGGCCATGGCCTCGCAGGAACAGGGCTTCGCCGTAGTCCTGGGCGGCGATTTTGTCAGCTATTACATCAGGCCGGTGGACCTTTCCACCGGCGCGGTCGGCGCTCCGCTCCAAGGCCACTCCACCGGCGCCACCCTGGCGCTGGCGGTGGATGGAGCGCGGCTGATCGCGACGGACTCGGGGACGGCGGATGCACCGGAGAAGGCCGGATTGCTGATCTACGACCTCTCCAGCGGCGAGTTGCTGGCCGGACCGATTCCCACCGGCCTGCCGCCTACCGGCATCGCAATCCTGAACGACGCCGGCCCTACGGCCGTGCTCGAAGAGGCCCTGCAGGTGCTGCCGCGGCAGGCCCGCTTGAGTCCGGCCTACCCCAACCCCTTCAATGCCGCCGTCACCATCCCCTTTGTGCTCGAGAGCCGCCAGGAGCACCTGCGTCTGACGCTCTACGATTCTCTGGGCCGGCGGATTCGCACCCTAATGGACGGTCCCCTGAGGGCCGGTTCTTACCTTCATTCCTGGGATGGCACCAACCAGGCCGGAAAGGGGGTGGGCAATGGCGCCTATCTGATCGAATTGCGCCTGAACCAGGAATACCTCACCACCAAGGTGCTGCTTTTGAAGTAGGATTCGAGCAAGGGAGTGCGCGATGGTGAATCTATCCAGAATCTACACCCGGACCGGCGACCAGGGCACCACCCGCCTCGGCGACAACAGCACGGTCTCCAAGACCGATCTGCGCATCGAGGCCTACGGCACGGTGGACGAACTGAACGCCGTCCTGGGGTTGGCGCGGACAGGGAATATGGGGACCTCGCACCAGGAGCTTTTGCAGCGGGTGCAGAACGAGCTTTTTGATCTGGGCGCCGATCTGTGCCGGCCCCAGGCCCAGGACGAGACCGAGGGGGCGGTCCTGCGGATCCAGGCCGGGCAGGTGGAACGCCTCGAAGCCGAAATTGACCGCATCAACGCCGACCTGGAACCCCTGCGCAGTTTTGTCCTGCCCGGAGGCGCGGATGCGGCGGCCTGGCTGCATCTGGCGCGCACGGTGTGCCGCCGGGCCGAGCGCCGCGTTTGGGAACTGGCGCAGAGGGATGCGCTCAACCAGCAGGTCCTCGTCTATTTGAACCGGCTTTCGGACCTGCTCTTCGTGATGTCCCGCGCCCAGAATGACGGCGGGCGGCGCGATGTGCTCTGGGAGCCGGGCAAGACCCAGACCGGTGGTGCACCTTGACACCCCTTCCCGCAGGTGCGTAGTTTCCAGGGCGTGATCGATTGGGAATTCGCAAAAAATGAAAGGAGGGCAGATGGCCGATTTCTGGATCAAAGAGGGCGAGACCATGCTGTTCATCGGCGACAGCATCACGGACTGCGGTCGGAGGGGGGAGCAGGCGCCGCTGGGCAATGGCTACGTGAGCCTGTTCACCGAACTGGCCACGGCGCGCTTCCCGGAGCGCAAGATCCGCTATATCAACAAGGGGATCGGCGGCAACCGCACCTCGGATTTGCAGGAGCGCTGGCGGGACGATGTGCTCTTTCACCAGCCAGACCGGTTGTCCGTCAAGATCGGCATCAACGATCTGCACTCCCACCTTCGCGGCGCCGAGGACGGCATCGGCCCGGAGTTGTTTGCCGAAAACTACGACGAGTTGCTGGACCTGACCGAGAGCGAGCTTAACTGTCCGGTGGTGCTGATCTCGCCGTTCTTCATTTCCACGGACCGCTCGGGACAGACCTTCCGCAGCCGGGTACTGGACCTGCTGCCGCACTACATCGAGGTGGTAGAGAAAATGAGCGTCAAGTACAATACAAAGCTGGTGCGGCTCCAGGATATCTTTGCAGAGCACCTGAAGCACCGGGACGCGGATACCTTCTGTCCGGAGCCGGTGCACCCGAACCACACCGGGCACCTGGTGATCGCCCAGGCGTTGATGGATGTGTTGACCAAGTAGAGAGTAAAGGAGTAGATATGGCTACAACCAGCTTTGACTCTGACCGCGCATCGGCTGCGGCACCCGACTTCCCGAAGACTGGATCCGACGAGGAGGGCTTTTCGTGGCTCAGGGAGATCACCGAGGAGGTGCCACCGCTCAAAAACGACCGCGGCGGACGCTGGCCAATGGTCCTGTGGGACGACGGCGGGGGCCTTGAGCCACTTTCTGTGGAGGTGCATCAGGCGATGCTGGCGCGCGGCATTGTGCAGCATATCCGCATGGACACCGGCATGATCGAGACCGCCAAAGCGCTCCAGGCCGCGGGGGCACCCGTCATCATGGTCCAGGGCTCCAGCGGCACCTGGCGCTACCAGATGGGCGGTCCTGAAAGCGAGTGGGCCCACCAGTTCGAGACGGGTTATGCCCCTGAGTCGGAACGCCACTACGCCTGCCCGCACCGGTTCGCCGGGTACGCCGTGCAGGCCGACGTTATCCGCAAGACCCTGCGCGCCTTCAAGGAGGCCGGCGTCGCGGTGGACGCCGTCTGGATGGACTGGGAGGACGATCCCATTCCAGGAAGCACGCCGGGGGATCGGTACCAGCAGGCCAGCCATTGCCGGCGCTGCCGCGCAGAGCTGCCGCCCGAGGTCATCGGCGATGAGAAGAGCTACCTGGATTTCTGCTGGCGGCTCTACCAGGAACTCAACGGCGCCTACCTGGCCGGGCCGGCGCTCGAGGTGTTTCCCCGGTGCTCCGTCACCAACTGGATGGTCCTATACTCGACGCCGGAGCGGACTGTGCGGCACTGGACCGACCGGGTGCTGGCGCCGTGCATCCCGCCTGTTTTCACCGCCACCAACCCCGTGGCCTACGGCAACGACAAGTTCTGGCCAGCCGCGTGGCAGGAGGCGTTTCCCCTCGACCGCGAACACGTGGATCAATTCTACATGCACCTGATGCTGCGCATGATTTCGGACGACGCGGCCAACCGTCAGCGCTATCGGCCCGAGGTGCAGAGCATCCCCTGGGTGGTGCGGTGGTGTCCGGACATCGGTGACCCGGAGATCCCGATGATGAGCCGCGAGGCGTACCGGGAGTCGCTACGGCACATGTGGCTGCGCGGGGTCGACGGGATGCAGCTCTTTCAGCCGCTGCGCCAGGGCTACCAGCACATCGTCAAGACCGAGGTGCACGATGCGGTCGCAATTTATGACGAGATGCTGGCCCACCGGGCGTTTCTCGACCACGGCGAGGTCTTGTGCACCGACGTGCCTGCCCTCCAGGACGGCGGCGTGGTCTGGTCCGGGCTGCGGCTGGAAGAGCGGGCCGTGGTTCGGGCCTACACCCAGAGCAAAGGCACGGTCGCCTTCGAGGTGCGGCCGTGGCCGTCGACCGGGGTGGAACTGGTCGCGACCGACGCGGGCAGAACGTATCTGCTCGAGCGGGCAGGGGACGAGGTTGCGGTCACTGATCTGTGAGGATGATATGGACTCCCTGTGGAATCTTGGGTTTATCGGTCTTTGCCTGCTTCTGGCCGCCGCCTTTAGCCGCGCGCACGGGGCTGAGATCACCCATCCTTCCCCCTGGACCGCCCCCTCGCCCTGTTCGTCGGCACCGCGGCCCTGGTCGTTCGACGGGCTCGGCCAGGTGGGCACGCTGCGATTTGGTACAAACGACGATGGTTTCATTGTGGCCAACGATGTGGTTGGGATCGCCTTCGCCCCCGCCGAACAGGGCAGCGGCCTGACCAGCCTTTACCACTTGGCCACTCAAACCGAGTTTGTTCCTGCACCAACGGATGCGCCGACTCTGTGGGAAATCCAGGTGCGCAAGCAGGATGGCTCAGTGGCGACCGTGGCCAACACCGGCTCCCCGGCCCGGTCCAAAAGCCACGTCGTGGATAACCGGATCGAGGCCACCCTCGTCTGGCCGTCCGTGGAAGTGCCCGGCGCCCAGGGCGATCTGGCCGTGACGGTGGAGGTGAGACTGCATGCCGACTCAGGAGGACCGCGCCTGAGAATCGCCGTGACCAACCGCCTGCAAGACGCCGGGCTGTGGCGGGTCGACTTCCCCTTTGTCACCGGACTGGGTTATGCCGGTGCCAGCGACCTGGGCCGGCCGCTGCGCAATCACGGGATTCTCCACCGGCAGCTCGCCGAGGCAAAGGAAGGGGTTTACCCGGCGGGGTGGGAGTGGCCCATGCAATACCTTTCCCTCACCTGCGGGCAAGCGACCCTGTACCTGGCCTGCGAAGACGGCAAGGGCTGGCACAAGGGCTACCAGATCGATCCGGGCCAGCACTTCCGCTTCTATGCCCTGCCCGCCGGTATGGGCACGCCGGGGGCCGATTACGAGCAGTCCTACGACACGGTGCTGGAGCCGCTGCGCGGCGACTGGTTCGACGCCGCCCAACGCTACCGCGGCTGGGCCCTGAATCAGCGCTGGATGCGCCGGGGTACGGTCCTCGAACGCACCGATACTCCTGGGGACATCAAGCGGGTTGCCCTGTGGATTTTGGAAGGGGGGCGGGCGGATGAGAATGTGCCCAAGGTCTTGCAGGCCCAGGAGTTTTTCGAGGTGCCTCTGGGGGTCCACTGGTACAACTGGCACGAGATTCCCTTTGACCACGAATACCCTCACTACTTTCCCGCCAAACCGGGATTCGCCGAGGGCATCGCCCGGCTCAAGCAGCAGGGCGTGCTGGTGATGCCCTACATCAACGGGCGCCTGTGGGACAACACCCTGGACGATTTCGCCCGGGCCCGCCCCTTTGCCTGCAAGGATATCGACGGAGAAGCCTACACCGAGATCTACGGCAGCAGCGCCCCGCTGTCGCCCATGTGCCCGACGCAGCCGTTCTGGCATCGAACCATCGCCGACATCGTCACCCGCCTCAAGGACGAAAGCGGCATCACTGCCCTGTACATCGACCAGATTGCTGCATCCCACCCGCAACCCTGCTTCGACGCGGCGCACGGACACCCCCTCGGGGGCGGGCACTGGTGGGTTGACGGCTACCTGGCCATGGTGGAAAAGATTCGCGCCATCACCGGACTCGAGGTAGCGCTCACCACGGAAAACAACTGCGAAATCTACGCGGACTGGTTCGACGCTTACCTGATCTGGACACCCCGCAAAGCGGAGATGGCCCCTATCTTTCCGGCGGTGTACGGGGATCGGATCTTGCGCTTTGGATCCCCGACAAGGGGGGGCGATGACGATACGACTTTTGCTATCATGGTCGGCCGCGATTTCCTCTGGGGCGCTCAACTAGGCTGGATGGGTACCGAGTTGCTGAAAGAAGAGCACCGCAACAAGGCCGCGTTCTTGAAACGCATGGCCCAGCTGCGCGCGCACGAAGAACTTCAGGCTTTTATCGCGTACGGTGAAATGTTGCGGGCGCCCGCCTGGGCGACTCCCGTTCCGGTCGTTGAAGCTGACTGGGCCGGAACCCCTGTGGTCATGGATGGTCTAGAGCGCGCCGCCTGGCGTGCTCCAGACGGTCGCGTCGCCGTGTTCGTGGTCAATTTCGACGTGGAAGCCCAGCGCTGCGACCTGGACCTCGGAGGCCTCATCCAGGCCGGCGACTCCTATGAGCTGGTCGTCCGGGACCGCCGGGATCAGCAGGTCGGGCCCACCGTTGACGCCACCCAGCCCACCGTTTCGATCCAAGTGCCGGGCCGCGATGGAGTTGCCCTGATTCTCCAGAAGAACTAATATCACGGCGTCTGGGCACCCGTGGCTTCCACGTACACGGAATAGAGCGACTGGCTGCCGGTCATGAACAGCCGGTTTTTCTTGCGACCGCCGAAGCACAGGTTGGAGCAGACCTCCGGGAGGTGGATCCTGCCGATCAGATCGCCATCGGGCGCAAAGCAGTAGACCCCGTCGACATAATCCTCGCCGCCCCAGCCGGCGCTGGACCAGACATTGCCGTCCACATCCATGCGGATGCCGTCGGCAAAGCCCGGCGCCATGTCCACGAATACCCTGCCGTTGACCAGGCGCCTGCCGTCCATCACGTCGAAGACGCGGATGTGGGCCGGCCCCTCGGGGTTGTGAGATGATCCGGTATCGGTGATGTAGAGTTTGGACTCGTCAGGCGAGAAACACAGACCATTGGGTTTTTCGAAATCATCCGCCACCACCGTGGCCTCTCCCGTGTTCGGGTCGAGTCGGTACACGTGGGTGGGCAGCTCGAGTTCGACGGCGAAACCTTCGTAGTTCATGATGGATCCGTACCCTGGATCGGTGAACCAGATGGATCCATCCGAATGCACCACAATGTCGTTCGGCGCGTTCAGGGGTTTGCCCTCGAAACCATCCATCAACACGGTGATGCGGCCATCGTACTCGGTGCGGGTGATCCGGCGGGTGCTGTGCTCGCAGCTGACCAGCCGGCCCTGGCGGTCCCGGGTGTGGCCGTTGGTGTAATTGGAAGGGCGGCGGAATACGCTGACCGTGCCGGTCTCCTCGGTCCAGCTCAAGATGCGGTTGTTGGGGATATCGCTCCACAGCAGGTAACCCCCGTCGCCGAACCACACGGGGCCTTCGGCCCAGCGCGAGCCGGTGTAGAGGCGCTCGACCGCGGCGTTGCCGATGCGGTATTTGACGAAGCGCTGGTCGATGACTTCGATGGAGGGGTCTGGGTAACAGACGATGTCCTGGCTCCAGTCTCTGGGCGTTTTCATGGATTTTTTCCTTTGTTTGTTTCCGGCCTCGCTTATTGTGCGGGCTACTGATATTTGCGAATTTGTATATATTAAAGCAAAACATACCCTCGATCAATCACACCCTCGCACCAGGCAGGCATGTCCGTCCGGCTCTTCTTGCTGATCAGCTTCGCGCTCTACCATGTCCAGGGCACGGCACGGGAGAACACCTCACCTGTCGTCGCCCCGGCCGCCCCCGATCCCCCCGTCATCCTGTTTTTTGGGGATAGCATAAGCGCTGGTTACGGGATTGAAACCGAACAGGCTTTTCCGGCTCTGATTCAGCAGAAGATAGATGCGCAGGGCTGGGCCTTCAAAGTGGTGAATGCGGGATTGAGCGGGGAGACCACGGCTGCGGGTTTGCGTCGCATAGACTGGATCTTGAAACGCAAGATCGATTTTCTAGTGCTGGAATTGGGCGGCAACGATGGCCTGCGCGGCGTGCCCCTGAACACGACCAGGAAGAACCTGCAGGCCATCATTGACCGCGCCAAAACGAAATACCCCCAGGTGCGGATCGTCATCGCCGGCATGCAGATCCCCCCGAACCTGGGCCCTGAATACACCGCCGAATTTCGCGCCATATTTCCGGCCCTGGCCAAAAAGAACAAAGCAGCGCTCATCCCCTTCTTGCTGGAGCGCGTGGGCGGGGTGCCCGAACTGAACCTGCCCGACGGCATCCATCCCACGCCGGAGGGGCACAAAATCGTGGCGGAGAATGTGTGGAAGACGCTGAAGCCTTTGCTGGAAGAGCCGGTGTCCCAGCGCCCCAAAGATCCTTGATCAGCGCCCTCGCCTCTGTAACGATGATCGAAAGCACCATCCCATCGCTCGAAAATGTAGATTTCGCCGTTTGACAAACCAGTGGCGCAACTCAAATCGCCGCCGTCGTGGTTCAAGAATAGGGCAGCAAGCGCGATCTCCGTTGTTGCATACAGCCAGGGTACTTGAGATGCTCTTTCTTGGTTTGAGCTCTGAGAGGCCATCCTGCTGAGAGGCGTGGTACACAATGTCCGGAATGGGAGCGCCGGACGGATCACCGTCGCGGCTTGAAGGCTGTCGGCTCAGCCCTTCAAATTGTCTTTGAATGTCGCTTAATGAGGCGGCGGGTTTATGGCGGCCCAATGTTTCTCCAGCTGCCGAACCGGCGCAGCCGGTTGGGCAGAGGCCCGAATGGGCCGAAGCCGCACACCCGCCTGTTAGCTGAGGTTGCACCTCATCAAATCACGAGAGATCGTACTGCTTCTTCAAGTTCTTCACCGCTACCTTCTCTCCATCCCAAGAGTTTAAAGGCTATCTTTCCATCTTGATCAATGATATACTCAGCAGGGATTCCATTGATAGGGTAAATAAGTTCACACCAGCCACAGGTTGTTCCCCAAAAATGCAAAACCACGACTTTACCCTGATAATCTGCAAGGTCTATGTGATTGCCATCTATATCGGGCAAACTGAATCGAGGGGCCAACTGTCCAAGGTTTAAATTGTCAAACTCGTACAGATGTCCTCGGGCAAGACCTACATGCCATTCAGAAGCATCCCATGCGATGATTTGTTCAAATCCTCGACGAGCTTTTCCTGTTTTACCCTCGTATTTCCAGTTATTGGCTAAAGTGTACAGCAAGGCCGACCGACTCTTCGAGGGAACGACCTTTTCGACCAGTTCCTCCAATAGGAGAATTGCTTCTTTTTGTCGGCCATCATGCTCACCGAAACTACGCAGCAAACCATGCTCGACTTCGTCCCACACATCTTCTGCATAGGAAATGTGCTTGAGTGCGGCTTGAACTTGGTCACTGACGCCTTTCAGATTTCCCCACATGGTGAAAGCATTGGACAAAGCCTTGGTGGCTATCTCTGAAGGCCTTTTCTCCAGATAAAACTGGAAAAACTCGGGCGCCAGTCGATGTTGGGGGTTGTTCTCACCAGAATAATCCTCTGCCGTCTCGTAGAACTGATCAACCTCTTCCCAGGCGGCCTTTTGCCATGCTTTAAAATCCATTTCTTCCTTAGCTCGACTTTATCCATTTATGTAGCGTACGAGACGGTGTGTATCAAGCGGTTGAGTAGGCTTCGAGGGATTTTTATCAGGTCGTGTTGGTTGGGCAGGTTGGAAAAAGCCTGCCAGAGCCGTTGTCGGACCCAGGCCACGGCATCGGAAAAGGTGGGTTTTCGTTTGCCATACCAGGCCGTGGCATGGCAGGGGGAGGCGCTTTTGGGGGCCAGCCGATTGGCGATGAGGGCGACCAGACTAAACAAGGCCAAGATGACCGGCGTGGTCCGGGCAATGGCCCGCTCATTCCATTGGCGTTGGGTTTCCATGCCCAGATGGGCGCGGGCTTCCTCAAAGGTAGTTTCTACCGACCAGCGTTGGAGAAAATAGGTCAGCATTTGCCGAGGGGACAGACGCACATCGGTCGAGAGCAAGGCTTGGGGCGCGAAGCGGCCGGCCGGGTCTCGGATCAGCAGCCAGCGGAGGGGCACGGCGGGCAAGCCAGTGTGATACCACAGCGCCGTTTGGCTGTAGGTTTCCACTGTATAGGGGCCGGCGGCATACCACCGGTCCAGGGTGAGGGGGTGCCAAGGGGTAGTCGGATCGTTCAGGTGCTGCTGGAGGGTGGGCTGCCGGGCGCCTTTGCCGCGGGGGCGTCCCCGCGTGTGCGGCGTGCGGGTTGGTGGTGGGTCATACAGGGCCGCATCCAACCGCAAGCGGGTAATCAGCCCCACGTGGGGCCGAACCGCGTCGAGAAAGGCCAAGGCGGAGAAGGTGCTATCGGCGACCACGACCAGCCGGCGGGTGGGCAGCCAGCGCGCTACCAGCTTGAGCATAGTCTGCCCCCGTTGCAACAGGGTGAGGGGGGTGCGCTGGCGCTGAGTATAGTAGCGGGCCGACGGACACAGCACACTCATAAAGGGTAAGGCCCAACTTCGATCCGCCCAAGGGATAGGCGCTACCAGCATCAACGACAGCCAGCGCAAGCCGCTAGCCTTGACCAGGTGGGGCCCACTCGAGCGGACGGGATCCCGGTAGATGCCTCGGGCCCCAATCTGGGCGCCCCGGCGCCGCTCGATGGTCTCATCCAGGCCCAGGACCAGGGGCCCGTGGGGGGCAAAGGCGGCCACCAACGCCTGGAGGAGTAGCTTACTGCCGGCCAGGGGCGACCACACACAGCGGTTGAGGATCCGGTGGTAGGTTTGAAAGGTAGGCTGTTGGCTCAAGCCCAACACCTCCAACACGGCGCTGACCGTGCGTTTACCCGGGGCTAACAGCGCCCCGACCAACAGCGTCTGAGCCTGCGGCCAAACGCGGCTCGAAAAAAGGGGGGCAAAGGGCGACAAAATCGTTATTATATCTTTCGGCAGGGGGCTCATCGGTTTCTCCTGGGCTGTCGATGCTTGGATACCATCAACAGTACGGAGGATACCGGCCTCCTGCCATGCGCGTTTGGATAAAATCGAGCTTAGAAGCCGTCTGAAAACTCTAATTTTCATTTGATTCGTTTAAGTAGCAAGTGGATCATGGCAATCTGGATCAAGGCTTCACTATGGCGGGTCAAGACCTCATAATCTCGGGCATGTCGGCGAAAATTCATCAACCACGCAAACGTGCGCTCGACGACCCACCGGCGTTTAACTACGGTAAATCCGGAGCCTTGTTTGGCGACGACTTCCAAGTCTATTTTGTGCGTCTTTTTTTGGTTGGCCACCCACGTTCGGATGGCCTCGCCTTGGTAGCCGCCATCAACCCACAGCTTGCGTAACCGAGCCACGCCGGCGGCCTTCAAGCGGGTCAACACCTGCTTCAAACCCTCTCGATTCTCGACATCGGCGGCGGTGACCACCACCTGTCGAAGCAAACCCGACGGGTCCACCAACAGATGCCGTTTGCGGCCTTTGATCTTTTTGCCGGCGTCATAACCGGTTGTTTTACCATGCGTTGCGGTCTTAATCGTCTGACTATCGACTACGCCAGCCGACGGCATCGCAGCCCGGCCGCTCTGGCGGCGCTCCCTCTTGGTCAGCCGATCCAACACCAGCGGCCAGACCCCTTGCAGGCTCCAGCGACGAAAGTAATCATACACCGTTTTCCACGGCCCAAAACAAGCAGGCAACAACGCCCAAGGACACCCCGTCTTGTTCAAATACAAAAGGCCGTTGACAAGCTGGCGTCGATCCCGCGGCGGCCGACCCGGACCGTGAAGCCGCCAGCGCGGCGCGGGCAGCAACGGTTCGATCCGCTGCCATTGTGCATCGGTTAGATCGGTGGCATATTGCATACGCGGTGTACTCATCATACAAGCCTTTCTGTTCAGAGTTTGTGGTGAAACCTGAATATGGCTCGATGAGTACGCCCGTTCAAATGCGGCTACATCAGAGGGTTTTCAGACGGCTTCTTAGCTCGACTTTATCCATTTATGTAGCGTACGAGACGGTGTGTATCAAGCGGTTGAGTAGGCTTCGAGGGATTTTTATCAGGTCGTGTTGGTTGGGCAGGTTGGAAAAAGCCTGCCAGAGCCGTTGTCGGACCCAGGCCACGGCATCGGAAAAGGTGGGTTTTCGTTTGCCATACCAGGCCGTGGCATGGCAGGGGGAGGCGCTTTTGGGGGCCAGCCGATTGGCGATGAGGGCGACCAGACTAAACAAGGCCAAGATGACCGGCGTGGTCCGGGCAATGGCCCGCTCATTCCATTGGCGTTGGGTTTCCATGCCCAGATGGGCGCGGGCTTCCTCAAAGGTAGTTTCTACCGACCAGCGTTGGAGAAAATAGGTCAGCATTTGCCGAGGGGACAGACGCACATCGGTCGAGAGCAAGGCTTGGGGCGCGAAGCGGCCGGCCGGGTCTCGGATCAGCAGCCAGCGGAGGGGCACGGCGGGCAAGCCAGTGTGATACCACAGCGCCGTTTGGCTGTAGGTTTCCACTGTATAGGGGCCGGCGGCATACCACCGGTCCAGGGTGAGGGGGTGCCAAGGGGTAGTCGGATCGTTCAGGTGCTGCTGGAGGGTGGGCTGCCGGGCGCCTTTGCCGCGGGGGCGTCCCCGCGTGTGCGGCGTGCGGGTTGGTGGTGGGTCATACAGGGCCGCATCCAACCGCAAGCGGGTAATCAGCCCCACGTGGGGCCGAACCGCGTCGAGAAAGGCCAAGGCGGAGAAGGTGCTATCGGCGACCACGACCAGCCGGCGGGTGGGCAGCCAGCGCGCTACCAGCTTGAGCATAGTCTGCCCCCGTTGCAACAGGGTGAGGGGGGTGCGCTGGCGCTGAGTATAGTAGCGGGCCGACGGACACAGCACACTCATAAAGGGTAAGGCCCAACTTCGATCCGCCCAAGGGATAGGCGCTACCAGCATCAACGACAGCCAGCGCAAGCCGCTAGCCTTGACCAGGTGGGGCCCACTCGAGCGGACGGGATCCCGGTAGATGCCTCGGGCCCCAATCTGGGCGCCCCGGCGCCGCTCGATGGTCTCATCCAGGCCCAGGACCAGGGGCCCGTGGGGGGCAAAGGCGGCCACCAACGCCTGGAGGAGTAGCTTACTGCCGGCCAGGGGCGACCACACACAGCGGTTGAGGATCCGGTGGTAGGTTTGAAAGGTAGGCTGTTGGCTCAAGCCCAACACCTCCAACACGGCGCTGACCGTGCGTTTACCCGGGGCTAACAGCGCCCCGACCAACAGCGTCTGAGCCTGCGGCCAAACGCGGCTCGAAAAAAGGGGGGCAAAGGGCGACAAAATCGTTATTATATCTTTCGGCAGGGGGCTCATCGGTTTCTCCTGGGCTGTCGATGCTTGGATACCATCAACAGTACGGAGGATACCGGCCTCCTGCCATGCGCGTTTGGATAAAATCGAGCTAAGAACCTTGACATTGTCTGAATCATCTTATTCTCGGAATCACTTTGGATGAGGTCACACCACTGAACATTCAGGCTGAAAGAAAAAAGGTATGAGAGTCTTCAAGATACAACCTGACAATACGTTCGTCGAGTATGTTCAGTCGCCTTACCAAGTCGATCACGAAGAGTCCGTGCTCGAGAAGTGGCTTGAGTCCAACCCAGACGGAATTCTGGAAGATGGTGGCATCCTGATTATCGGACGGCAGGTCTCTACAAACTTGGGAGGATTCATCGACTTACTCGGCGTGGACCACCAAGGAAATGTGGTCATCATTGAATTGAAGCGAGATCGCACCCCTCGGGATACCATCGCTCAGTCCCTTGAGTACGCATCCTTCATCGAGCGACTCGACACTGGCGGCCTCGAAGTCATTCTTCGTTCTTACCTGAACGACGAGTCACTCAGCCTGGCCGAATACCACCGGGCATATTTCGAGTTGGGCGCGGCTGAGGCCGTGGCGTTCAATAAGGATCAACGGATCGTCCTCATTGGGCAACGCATCACCCCTGAGATCCGACAGACGGCCTTGTTCCTGTGCTCGAAAGGTGTCCGAGTCACATGCGTTGAATTTACCTTTTTTCAGACTGATGGAGGAGGCGATCGTCTACTATCCCAGGAGACTGTGATCGGCAAGGAGGTCGGCAAGCTTACACCAAGCTCTTCTGGCTCTCTGCCTGTCGTCACTGAAGAAGCATTCCTTGCTTCATGCGACGAGAATGGTAGAGCCGTCTTTTCCCGCATTCTCGAATGGGCCAGGAAAAAGTCCGTGCCTGTACGTTGGAGAACCAGGGGGTGTTCCCTGAATGCCGACCTCAACGGAATCTACGTTGGATTCCTGTGGGGATACCCGCTCTATTCTGTGTATAAGCAAACCGTCTACACGGCGTTACGTGACGCGAGGTTCATGGGGAAGACCGCGGTGCCCGAGAATGTTATCCAGGCTCTCTGGGAACAGGCCGAGTCTACGGGACTCTTCGAGCAGGCGGGTCGAGACCTCAGATGTCAGATCACACGAAAGCTGACGGACGCCGAAGTGGATTCTCTTGTGGCATGGTGTGAGTCCGTGGAGCAGGCCATCTGCCAGTACGGGCTGAAACAATAGCGGAGTCAAGAAAACGGATCAACACGGACGATGAATCTATGGTGGAAAAAGTAGCCATCGTGTAACACCCAGTTGCCGCTGCGGCGCATTCGCGCCTTGGGTTTCACCAACCGGCTACGCCGGTTCGGCAACTTGAAAACGTTGGGCCGCCTCATTAAGCGCAAGTGCGTGATCGAAACTCCTGAGAGGCACTTGCTACGTCCAGGAATTGATAAAAAAATGGGTGATAAATTTCCTTTTCAAGTCGAGACAACAAGACCATTGACGGCAGAGCGTGAAGGACGAAAGTGGCCCATTCGATTACGTCGCAACAATTCAATGGAACCAGGCCGGACGTGGATTTTCACGGATGGAGGTGGAGGGGGCAGGTTTGCAGCCGCGATTGTCCGTCCTTGCATTGAGGAGTACCGTACGGGCCGGCGAGAAATCAACTCCAACAGCGTCGTCGCCGAACTCGACGGAGTCATTCTAGGTCTGGAAAACACCGTCTTGGGGGAAAGGGTCACAATTGTATCCGACTATCTCTGGACAGCTTACTACATCAACGGGTGGTGGAAGGTGCATCACGCGTGTCTTCGTGAAGGGGTAATTCGCGCAAGAAAAGTCGTCGAGGACCAAGAATTGAAGGATGTAGTATTTATTCATTATGGAGAGGAGAACGAAGATGATGAGTGCGAATTTTCCAAATGGAATATGATTGCCCATGACCTATGCCAGGAGGGAAGTCAGCTGAAAAATCGTACGGGAATGACTCCACGAAGCTGCACCAGCGCTTAACACCGTGCCCCCGGCTTCGGGCATACGGCCCTCCGCCCAACCGCTACGCGGTTCGGGGGCACTGAAACGTTGGGCCGCTATAAAGGCCGCCTCATCAGCTGATCATTGCAAAGAATTTATATGGTTTCTCAAGTGAGGTAAACATGACTGAGCAAAACAATGCACCGTCTCAGAAGCCGTCTGAAAACCCTCTGATGTAGCCGCATTTGAACGGGCGTACTCATCGAGCCATATTCAGGTTTCACCACAAACTCTGAACAGAAAGGCTTGTATGATGAGTACACCGCGTATGCAATATGCCACCGATCTAACCGATGCACAATGGCAGCGGATCGAACCGTTGCTGCCCGCGCCGCGCTGGCGGCTTCACGGTCCGGGTCGGCCGCCGCGGGATCGACGCCAGCTTGTCAACGGCCTTTTGTATTTGAACAAGACGGGGTGTCCTTGGGCGTTGTTGCCTGCTTGTTTTGGGCCGTGGAAAACGGTGTATGATTACTTTCGTCGCTGGAGCCTGCAAGGGGTCTGGCCGCTGGTGTTGGATCGGCTGACCAAGAGGGAGCGCCGCCAGAGCGGCCGGGCTGCGATGCCGTCGGCTGGCGTAGTCGATAGTCAGACGATTAAGACCGCAACGCATGGTAAAACAACCGGTTATGACGCCGGCAAAAAGATCAAAGGCCGCAAACGGCATCTGTTGGTGGACCCGTCGGGTTTGCTTCGACAGGTGGTGGTCACCGCCGCCGATGTCGAGGATCGAGAGGGTTTGAAGCAGGTGTTGACCCGCTTGAAGGCCGCCGGCGTGGCTCGGTTACGCAAGCTGTGGGTTGATGGCGGCTACCAAGGCGAGGCCATCCGAACGTGGGTGGCCAACCAAAAAAAGACGCACAAAATAGACTTGGAAGTCGTCGCCAAACAAGGCTCCGGATTTACCGTAGTTAAACGCCGGTGGGTCGTCGAGCGCACGTTTGCGTGGTTGATGAATTTTCGCCGACATGCCCGAGATTATGAGGTCTTGACCCGCCATAGTGAAGCCTTGATCCAGATTGCCATGATCCACTTGCTACTTAAACGAATCAAATGAAAATTAGAGTTTTCAGACGGCTTCTAAGCTCGATTTTATCCAAACGCGCATGGCAGGAGGCCGGTATCCTCCGTACTGTTGATGGTATCCAAGCATCGACAGCCCAGGAGAAACCGATGAGCCCCCTGCCGAAAGATATAATAACGATTTTGTCGCCCTTTGCCCCCCTTTTTTCGAGCCGCGTTTGGCCGCAGGCTCAGACGCTGTTGGTCGGGGCGCTGTTAGCCCCGGGTAAACGCACGGTCAGCGCCGTGTTGGAGGTGTTGGGCTTGAGCCAACAGCCTACCTTTCAAACCTACCACCGGATCCTCAACCGCTGTGTGTGGTCGCCCCTGGCCGGCAGTAAGCTACTCCTCCAGGCGTTGGTGGCCGCCTTTGCCCCCCACGGGCCCCTGGTCCTGGGCCTGGATGAGACCATCGAGCGGCGCCGGGGCGCCCAGATTGGGGCCCGAGGCATCTACCGGGATCCCGTCCGCTCGAGTGGGCCCCACCTGGTCAAGGCTAGCGGCTTGCGCTGGCTGTCGTTGATGCTGGTAGCGCCTATCCCTTGGGCGGATCGAAGTTGGGCCTTACCCTTTATGAGTGTGCTGTGTCCGTCGGCCCGCTACTATACTCAGCGCCAGCGCACCCCCCTCACCCTGTTGCAACGGGGGCAGACTATGCTCAAGCTGGTAGCGCGCTGGCTGCCCACCCGCCGGCTGGTCGTGGTCGCCGATAGCACCTTCTCCGCCTTGGCCTTTCTCGACGCGGTTCGGCCCCACGTGGGGCTGATTACCCGCTTGCGGTTGGATGCGGCCCTGTATGACCCACCACCAACCCGCACGCCGCACACGCGGGGACGCCCCCGCGGCAAAGGCGCCCGGCAGCCCACCCTCCAGCAGCACCTGAACGATCCGACTACCCCTTGGCACCCCCTCACCCTGGACCGGTGGTATGCCGCCGGCCCCTATACAGTGGAAACCTACAGCCAAACGGCGCTGTGGTATCACACTGGCTTGCCCGCCGTGCCCCTCCGCTGGCTGCTGATCCGAGACCCGGCCGGCCGCTTCGCGCCCCAAGCCTTGCTCTCGACCGATGTGCGTCTGTCCCCTCGGCAAATGCTGACCTATTTTCTCCAACGCTGGTCGGTAGAAACTACCTTTGAGGAAGCCCGCGCCCATCTGGGCATGGAAACCCAACGCCAATGGAATGAGCGGGCCATTGCCCGGACCACGCCGGTCATCTTGGCCTTGTTTAGTCTGGTCGCCCTCATCGCCAATCGGCTGGCCCCCAAAAGCGCCTCCCCCTGCCATGCCACGGCCTGGTATGGCAAACGAAAACCCACCTTTTCCGATGCCGTGGCCTGGGTCCGACAACGGCTCTGGCAGGCTTTTTCCAACCTGCCCAACCAACACGACCTGATAAAAATCCCTCGAAGCCTACTCAACCGCTTGATACACACCGTCTCGTACGCTACATAAATGGATAAAGTCGAGCTAAGGAATCCTGATATAGAACCGAAAACGATGCCCCCAAGAGCACCGGCACTCAATTTTCTGGCAATCCGCTTGTCGGTCTCCCTGTCGTCCCCTTTCGCCGGTCTCAGGGGAAGCGCTGCAACGGTCGGCATCTTGACCTCCACGGCGGCCTGCGTACTGTCACCATTTGCCGGTCCCGGGGAAGGCGGTCCTACCAGGACCAGCGTTTGAATGCGCTCCACGGCAATCCGCTCCAACCAACCCTTTTGTCCCCGGTTCAGGATCAAACTCTTCGCATCAACGGCTTGAATGTAGCCTCTCACCGTAACCAGACTTTCCCACTCTCCCGAGATCGGGTGCCGCTCCCCCTGCCCATGGATGACCACGGCAAAGGCACCCACGTCCACCCGGCTGCCATCGATCTCGCCGGCTTCCAAAACCACCTCGGCCCGTCGTGCCTCGGCTGGGTCACGGGTCGTATCCGCGTGCGCATGGTGGACCATGAAGACGAGCGGAATCGCCGTGAGCAGGAAACGAAATACGGTGCTCATGCTTCTATCTCCCATTCGATGCCGTCATTTTCTACGAAACCAAGCTTCACCTGCCGAAGGGTAGCTTTCTAAGTACCAATAACTTACAAACTATGGTCAGGGGAATCAAGCCCGCCTGAGCACTCAGGCTCGGCGGCGGCGAAGGGGGCTCCCCCACCGGCGTCACCGCCACGCTGAACTTGGTAGCCCACCCCGTTGGTCAGATTCGGCACCGTATACGCCATCGTGGTCCCCCCGTGGCCGTGCCATTCTCGGCAAACCAAACACTGTCAGGCCCCACGATCGTCACGGTTGAGACCTCCTCCTGCACCGGGTCGGTGGCCCCGCTCTGCGCCTGCTTGTTGTCCCCGTGGCCGTCGCTATAGTCCACCGTCGCCCGCAACTGCTGACCCCCATCCGCCGCCCCCGGCGTATAGCCGGACGACACCGGATAGCTCGGCGACGGCGGCGAGCGCGCCGACGAGGACGAGGAGACCGGCTCCCACGCCGCCGTCGCATCGGCTCGACGCTGCCATTGCCAGCGCGCCCCAGGCTCGTTCCCATCCGGGTCGCCGTCACTGGCCGTCACCGTCACGTTATAGACCGTGTCCTGGTTGGCGTCCATCGGATTCTCGTAGTCCGGCACCTGCGCAAAGTAGAGGCTGTCCCCCCGCATCGTAAACGCCCCCCCATCCGGGCCCGCCCACGCCCACGTGATCGCGGCCCCCTCCGGATCGGTCGCCCTATAGGTGGCCACCGAGTCCGTGCCGTTCTCGGCAAACGAGACGGTCGTGGGCCCCTTAATCTGCGGCGGCTCGTTGACGTCGATGTCCCGCAGGGTCACCGTCGCACTCGCCGGCGTGCCTGCACTCACCCCTTCCGGCAGGGTGCCCAACCCCAGGCTCACCGTCTCATCGTCCTCGTCCGCGTTGGCCCTGAGCGTAAACGACTGGCGAGCCCCGTCCCGGATCGTGGCCCCGCTCAGATCGGCGCTACCCCCGCTGTCCACCCGGATGCCGGACCAATCGGAGGTGGACGGGAAGTAGATATCAACGGACCGGAAGGTGACCCCGGTGCCGGCGCTGAGCGTCCCGGCCACGATCAGCTCCGGGCGGGCGGGGTCGTCCCCCGCGACGAGTCCCCTTCGCCTACCGCGTTGACCGCCCGCACCTCAAACGTATACGCCGTGCCGTTGGTCAGACTTTCCAGACGGTGGCTCGTCGTCTCCGCATCGCTGTCCCGGATCGTCCCCCAGTCCGGCGCCCAGGTGCGGGCCCCGTCGTCGCTGTGGCGATACTCATACCCCGTCAGCGCCGAGCCGTTGTCCGCCGGCGTCTCCCAGGTCAGCGCCACCTGTCCATCCTCGACCTCCGCCGTCAGGTTCCCCGGCGGGTCCGGCACATCCACCACCGGCTCCGTCAGCGCACTCTGCGCCTGATTGTTGTCCCCGTAGCCGTCATCATACACCGCCCGCGCCCGCAGCGGCTGCCCCACCAGCAAAGGATACGGCCTGAAGGTCGACCACAGCCGGTCGGTCCCCCCCGGCTCCTCCCAACCCCCCCTCGCCCCCCGAGCGCTAGAATACGACCAAGCCCACCGCACATTGTTCACCCCCTCATCCGGATCGCTCAGCTCCGCCGTCAGCGCCGTGCCCACCCGCGGCTGGCTCGACGACAGCGTCACTGTGCCGGGCTCCTCCTCGTTGGTCACCGTCACCGTCACCTCATACTCCGTTGAAGCCCCCTGCCCGTCCTCAGCGAGGACCGTTACCGAGTAGGCATTTCGGGTGGCAAGGTCCGCGTCGGCCGCATGGCCCGCAGCCGTCGGCTCCTCGTAGTCGGGAGGCGTCTGGAAACTCAGCATGCCCCCGCTGCTGTCGATCGAAAAAGCGTCGTCGTCGTTCTCGTTGACCAGGGACCACGTGACCGCATCGCTCTCGGCGTCCGTGGCGCTGTAGGTCGCCACCGCCACCTCATTGTGCTCCCGAAACGTCGGCGTCTGAGCCCCCGAAATCGTCGGCGGGGTGCCGCAGTTGACCAGGGTAGGGTTCGTCAACGCCAAGGAGCCGCCTTGAGCGGCCTGGGCGCAGCGAACCCCGTCCCGGATGGTGACGTTCGTCAGGGTCGCCCTACCGCCGCTTTCGACGTAGATGCCCTGCCACTCGGGCGCCGACGGAGTATCGTTGCTCGAACGGAAGGTGACGTTGCCCGCCCCGGCGTTGAGAGTACCCTTGACGATCAATTCCGATTTGGTGCGGTCCGTGCCGCCGCCGGTGTCATCGCTGTTGGCCAGAAATTCAACCGTTACTCCCGACTTGATCGTCAGTTCTGCACGGAGGGTCAAGTCTCCAGTAACCTTTACCTGTGCGCCATTGTAGACCACAATGTCGGCATTAGGCGAGAAAACATCGCCCGATGCAATCAATGTTCCATAAATTTTCAATGTCGCGTTATTTTCGAACTCGACAAAGGCATACGGTTTTATCTCCAGCGTCCTGTCAACCGGCACCGTAACATCTCCGGTGATCGTGGTATAGCCACCCCAGGTTCGGTCGGAAGACAGCTCGCCGGCCACCTCCGAAAGCCTAGAACCTTTGCTCAGAATAAGCGCCGGATCGCCAAGAAAAAGGAATGGTGGGATTTTCTTCCTCATCGGGTCGGGGTTCGCCGAGGGTACCGCTGAGATTTTCGACGCCGGCCATGTCCACCGGCCAGCTAAACTCAGGTTGACCCCCCAGGGGACCGCAGAGCACCAACAAGTAAAAAATGACGAAGGGGTAGCGACGGATCATGGTCTTACTCCTCTGAGGAATCGTGGCGGCTCAAGTCGAACAGCTGAAACACCCGGCCCATCGAGACCCCGATTAGCGACCCGCTTTGATACCATGCCGGCGCCGGGCTGTCCCAATCTTCTGTATCGGGATTGAGGGCCCTTTCCCAGGACAAAACGCCGGTCGGACCGTACACCCGTAAATGCGCCGAAAAGTCTCCCTCCCTGTCCCGCGTGTGAAAGCCCAATATCAGTTCGTCGTCTACCAGCTTAAGCACTCTCCAGCGACGATCAGGTGGCAGTGGGAAACTCCGCTGGACGGCACCGGTACGGGCATCCAAAAAAATTACTTCCAGGTCATGGCGCCTATATTCCTCGATTTTGTCGTTCAACACCACAATGAGGCCTTCCTCCTCGGAGAAAGAGACCTCATATATCCTCCCAGGCCGGGTCCACACTATATCGCCGTCGTGATTCAGAACCGATAGGTACCTCTTGGGCGTATCTCCGACATAGCTGTCACGATCAGCATAAGTATAGGCCATGGACCGGCCGCTCTCTGAGATGAACACCTTGGAGATTCTTTGCCTACGACTGAGATGACGCTGCCAGAGGCGCCGGCCTTGCTTGTCGAACAGCGACAGGAAGGTGGTGTCCCGAAGCGCTCCCTGTTCATTCAACGGGCGTTCCGCGACTAAAATGAACCGGCCATCGGCAGAAAATTTGGGATCTGAGAAGACTTCAGCTTCATATTCGGCCACCTTCCCCTGTGGGCCCCAGAACGAAAGCTCGGCGGTTTCCGCCCCGCCCGTGCCGACCACCGTTTCTCCCGTGGGCGACCAATAGCGATCAAAATATGCCTGCTGCAGAGTCCGCCACAGGCTGGTGCCCTGCGCGTCCAACAACTCCACGTCCGCAAGACTGTACTCACCTCCTCCCTCATGTACCACCAAGACATAGGCCCCATTCGCCGACACCCTGACATCTTTGGCTTGAGGAGAAAAGCTCCGCTGGCCCTTGATCGTGCCATCGGCATTAAGCCAGACGACCTTTCTCGCCTTACTACTGGCCACCGCCGGGAAGGGGAAGCGCGGCAGAGATTGCCCCCTCGGCGCCCGGCCCAACGCCGTGGCGCGCACCTCGTTGCGCACTACGCGTACCGAATCGGCCTCGAAGTGGAACTCGAAAATCGCCGCCCGATCCGCTGGGGCCGGTGGTTGCCCCTCAACAGAAACCTGCCACAGCGCTAGCAGCGTCAGCGCCGGGAGCCAGGGACTGGGCGAGAAGTTCCTCGCCATGCGGGCGCGAAAGCGGGGGTGAAATCTGTGTTCAGATCCGGTCATGAGACTCCTCCTTGTACGTGAGTGGTTGGATTTGATCTTCCTCATCGGGTCTAGGTTCGCCCAGATTACCGTTGAGAGTATCGACGCCGGCCATGTCCACCGGCCAGCTAAACTCAGGTTGACCCCCCAGGGGACCGCAGAGCATCAACAGGGAGAGAATGACGAGGGGGTAGCGACGGATCATGGTCTTACTCCTCTGAGGAATCGTGGCGGCTCAAGTCGAACAGCTGAAACACCCGGCCCGATCCACCCACCGTTGGATCGTATCTTTGTCAAAGCCGGTGGCCCGAGCCGTGGCGCGAATCCCCCCATGCTCCACCACCATCGCCAGCGCACCCAACCCCTGTTGGCGAGGGGTTTGCAGGCCCAAGAAGCAGGTCCCGCGTCGGTGCGAAAACGTCTTCCGGCAGGCGCGACCACAGGTAAATGACTTGGCGATCTGTCCCATAGTAGGCGTGGCGTTCCAACGGGCCATCTTCTACCTGGCCGAAAAGAGAACACGCCGAATTCGGACAATACAGACCATCGGGAAGGGGTGTTTGACGTTTCATGGGAAGACTCTCCTGGAAGTAGTAGACGCTTCCCACACATATCGTATTTTCTTAACACATGCTCCATAGGGACATTACCGTAAAGGCACTCCAAGGCCCGTGCGCCGGAATATCGCGATAGCGAACCCGGATCAACAGCAGGTACGCCATCCCCGACAGGGCCACCGAGCGTTCGACCCGGTCCGGCTGTTGGGTCACCTGCGCTTGGCCTAAGCCGGTCACCCCTTTGAGTTCCTTGATCCGCAGTTCTACTTCCCAACGGCGGGCGTATAGCGCAATCACTTGGCGGGCGGTCACATGGGGTAGATTGGTCACGAGGATTTTGGTGTGTTTGGGCCCCTCGTTACGCCGTTTTTTGCTTAACACCATCGTGACATCGCCTATATGCCGCACGCACTTACGCGCGCTATACTCCAGTACACCCGCCGTCGTTGGGACGGTTGGGACGGCGGGCAAAACCAGGTTTTTTGGTAGTGGCCTTGGGGCAGATAGGTTACCCAATTTTTCAGGGTGCGGTCATCCTCAAACTTCCAGGTCCGGGGGAAGCTCATGACGAAGAAGAAACCGCGCTGTTGGATCACGTGCAGGGTGGCCTTGGCCGGAAAGGCGGCGTCGGCCACCACGATCACGGTCTGGGCCCAGGCCGGGGGCACCAAGGCCCGCAGCATCGGGCGAAACAGCGCGTTGGGGGTCTGATAGTCGACCGCGCCCTTGGGACGCACGAGGGCGAAGTCAATGGGAATACGGAACCGACCCCATTAGCAGCATCAATACCACCACCTCCAAGCCGCGCACATAGCGACTATAGCGATTGAACCGTCCTTTTTTGACCAGGGGGTGTTTGTGGGCCGTCTTCGCCTTATAGGTGTCATCCACCACCAGCAGCACCCGGCCGTCTTCGGCCGGCGGTAAGACCTCAATGACGGCCTCGACCAGCCCCCCTAACACCGTCCGCCAGCACCCGTACGAGGCGCACAGCAGCCGACGCAAGTGCCACTCGCACACGTGCTTAGGCCCCTAACCGAGTTTGCAAACCATTTGCGCCCCAATCGGGTGTCGCACCCCATACAAGCAGTCCGAGAAGGTGGGGGTGCCCTTTGGATACCAAGCGGTGGTCTGGGTGGTCTCCACTTCCGTGCTGGTAAGGCCACTTATATCCCACAACCGAAGGTGGAGGCGTTCGCGCAGGGTCTGATGAGCGACCTCCTTAGAATCAAGGTAATATTGCGCCACACGACCCACAAGGTCAAAAAACCCCTTGACTGGGTTGCATGTCCTGCGTTCGTTTTGGTATAGCCAGTGACTGTTTGGACTTCCGCGCCAACCGCCACAAAGTAACATGCAAACCAGCAGGAGCCCCATCATGTGCGGACGCTTTGCCCTGCACCACACCACCCGGGAAACCATCGAGCGCTTTGCCGTGGAACAGACCACCGTCCAACTCGAACCACGCTACAACATCGCCCCTTCCCAACCCGTGGCCGCGATCGTGCAGCACCAGCAGCGCAAACTCGAAGCCTTCCAGTGGGGCCTGGTCCCCTTCTGGGCCAAGGACCCCAAAATCGGCCACCGCATGATCAACGCCCGCAGCGAAACCCTGGCCGAAAAACCCGCGTACAAACCCCCCCTCAAAAAACGGCGCTGCCTCATCCCGGCCAGCGGCTTTTACGAGTGGAAACGACAAAACGACGAGCGCAGCCCCACTTACATCTGCCTCAAAGACGCCCGCCTCTTTGCCCTGGCCGGCCTGTGGGAGGAATGGCGCAGCCCCGCGGGCACCACCCTGCGCTCCTGCACCATCATCACCACGCCGGCCAATGCGTTTATGGCCGGGATCCACCAGCGCATGCCCGTCATCTTCAACCCCGAACAGGAAGAGATCTGGCTGGATCCCGCCCTTCAGGATCCAGACCACCTCCTCCCCCTGCTGCAGGCCTACCCGGCCGAGGACATGGCGGCGCACCCGGTTTCAAAGCAGGTGAACGTGCCCACCTTCGACGAGCCGGCATGTATCGAAGCGGTGGATGAACCAGGTTAGTCTTCCCGGCGGCGCGCTGGCTTTTGCAACGCCAAAATTTGTATATTATACAGTGTCATCAAACCCGACTCGCACTCGACCATGCATCCACAGTTAGGCGATCCTTTTTTCAGACTTGTCCAGGACGACCCCATCGACCTGGCCAGGGGCGCTCTGCTCATCGCCGGGGAAGCCTATCCCCGCCTCGATCCGGATGTGTACCTGCGGCAACTGGATCGCATGGCCGGGACCCTCAAGCCGCACTTCACGCCCGGCTCGACCATGCTCGAACGCCTGGAATTGCTGAATCACTACCTTTTCATCGAGCTGGATTTCAAAGGCAACCAGCAAGACTACTACGACCCGCGCAACAGCTACCTGAACGACGTGCTGGAACGCCGCCTGGGCATCCCCATCACGCTTTCCGTGGTCTACCTTGAGGTGGGCCGGCGCCTTGGATTACCCCTGGCTGGAGTCAATTTCCCCTTTCATTTTCTGGTCAAGTGCACGGCGCCCTCCGACCCCGTTTTCATCGACCCCTTTAGCGCCGGACACATCCTCACAAAAGAGGAACTCGCAGACCACCTGCCCGTAGCCAACGGCCGCAAGCTGTCCATGGATGAACGCTTCCTGGAGGCCATCTCGCCCCGGGAGATTCTGGCCCGCATGCTGCGCAATCTGAAGCAGATCCACGCCCATCGCAGGGAATTCAAAAAGGCCATCAGCGCCGGCGAAAAGATCACCTGGCTCCTATCCGAGGGCGCCTCCGACTACCGCGACCTGGGCCATCTCTACTACCAGGTCAGAGCCTACCACCAATCCCTGGCCGCTTTCCAGGAATACCTGCTCCGGGCCGCCGGCCCCGAGGACGAACGAGAAATCAGGGAGAACATCCAGATCATCTCCGCTCACCTGGGGGCGTTAAACTAGTGCAGCCTGAAGGAAATCATCCACCAACCCGCTAGTGCCAAACAGGTTGAACATCGCCCCCGTTCTCCTTATTATTTGGGGCTAGACCCCCAGCAGGAGCACGTTCCATGACCAATCCAGTGGTATCCGCCAGCGCCACCGCCGCCCGCCGCATCAACGAGGACTGGGGCTCCCTGAGCTGGCTGGCCAATCAGCAAATCGGCAACGCCCAGAAACTGACCCTGGGCCGCGTCGTCATCAAAAAAGGTCATTCCAACCCCCGGCACTGCCACCCCAACTGCGAGGAGGTACTCTACCTGCTCAACGGCCGGCTCGAGCACACCCTCGGCGACGAGACCTTGGTCCTGGAGAGGGGGGACACCCTGGCCATTCCCCAGGGCATCTTCCACAGCGCCGTCAATATCGGCGCTGAAGACGCCGATACCATTGTGGCCTATTCCTCTGGAGTGCGCCAGTTCGTGCTCGAATCCGAGTCCACCACTACCTGAGTTACTTTACTTCAGTATCGCAGGAGACCTTGAATGGAAACCCCGCGCCCCTACCACGTCGCCGTCATCGACCTGGGGTCCAATACCGCCCGTCTGATCGTCATGGGGGCCATACCCGGTTACTCCCTACCGCCTGGAGGACGAAATCCGCGAGGTCGTGCGCCTGCATCAGGGAATGACCCGCAAGGGGCTGAGCGAGGAGGCCATGGAACGGGCCTTTTCCACCTTGCGGCTCTTCAAACGTTTTTGCGAAAGCATCCAGGTGGATATCGTGCTGACCACCGCTACCAGCGCCGTGCGCGAGGCGGCCAACGGGCGGGAATTCGTCGAACGGGTGCACGACGAAATCGGCCTGACCCTGCGCATCCTGGACGGCGAGCGCGAAGCCTACTACGGCACCCTGGGCGCCTTGAACGAGGTGGCCATAACCCGGGGTTTTGTGCTCGATGTCGGCGGCGGCAGCGCCCAGGTGAGCCAGGTGCGCGCCGGCCGCTTTCATCAGGGCCGGGCCCTCACCTTGGGCGCCCTGGCCCTGAGCGAGCGCTTTGTCCACGGCGAGCAGATCGAGGAAGCCGAATTCGCCGCCGTGCAAAAAGAGATCGAGCGCCAGCTGGATACCCTATCCTGGCTCGAGCCCGTCGAAGACACCACCCTGGTCGGCCTGGGGGGCACCATCCGCAACCTGGCCAGCATCGAAGCCAAGCGGCAGAAATACCCCCTCAATACCCTGCACGGTTTTGCCCTGAGCCGCGCTTCGGTGGAAACCAGCGTCGACTTACTGCGCCAAGCGCCCCTGGCCAAGCGCCGCAAAATCCCCGGCCTGAGCGAAGACCGCGCCGACATCATCCTGCCCGGCGCCCTGGTCGTCCTCGGCGTCATGCAGTGGCTCGAGGTGGAGGAGATGGTCGTGTCGACCAGCGGTCTGCGCGAGGGCATCTTCTTCGAGCAGTTCTGGCAACACCTGCCCTACCCGGTCATTCCGGACGTGCGCCGCTTCAGCGTCCTCAACGTGGCCCGCAATTACAACTACAAGAAGCTCCATGCCACCCACGTCCGCTTTCTGGCCGGTCGCCTCTTCGACCAGCTCGCGCCGCTGCACGGTTACGGGTCATCCGAGCGCGAGTTGCTGGAAGCCGCGGCCATGCTCCACGACCTGGGCACCATCATCCGCTACAACGACCACCACAAACACTCGCAGACCCTCATCGACTACAATGGCCTGCCTGGCTTTTCGCCGCGGGAAATCGCCCTCATCGGGCTGCTGGCGCGCTATCATCGCAAAGGCAATCCGGACAACGCCGGTTTCAAACCCCTGCTCGCCAACGCCGACGCCGACCTGCTCACCTGCCTGGCGGCGATCCTGCGCTTGGCCGAGTTCCTGGAGCGCGGACGCAACGCCGCCGTCGACGATATCATCATCACCTGGGACGAGGATTCCCTGCGCCTGACCCTCATCGCCGACGAACACCCGGCCGTGGAGTTGTGGGAAGCCGAGCGCAATGCCGTGCCTCTGGTCGAGACCGCCTTCAAGCGGCGCGTCCTCCTCGACAGCATTGCCACCCCGGGCGAATGGCTCAAAGGAGAAAAATGAGAAGGGAAGCCCAAGCCATGCACCTATCCTGTTGTATCTGGGCCCTCTCCGGACCCCAGGAAGACGCTCTCGCCCGCGTCAAAGAAGCCGGTTTCAAGTGGATCGATGTGCGCCCCCACACCCTCGCTCCCGACCAGGTTGGCGCCGCCGAATTGCCGGTCTCCTGCGTAGCGGTTTCGCACGGTGCCCCAGAGGGGGCCACCCTCGACAGCCCCGACCCTCCCACCCTTTTTCGGGCCCGCGCCTACCTCGATGGCGCTCTGGAGTACGGGGCCGCACTCGGCGCCACCGCCGCCTATGTCGTGCCCGAAAAAGACGGCGGCCCGGAAACCCTGGACCGCTACGCCGGCTCCCTTGCCCAAGCCGCGGAAAAGGCGGCGGCTCTCGGCCTCAAGCTCTGCGTCGAACACTTTCCCGGCAGCGCCCTGCCCACCATCGCCTCCACCCTCGGTTTCGTGCGCGCCGTCGCCCATCCCAACCTCTACCTTCTCCTGGACATCGGCCACGCGCAAATCTCCGTCGAGGACCCCGCCGCCGCCATCGCTGCTGCCGGCCCGCGGCTGGGGTACGTCCACTTGGACGACAACGATGGCCGCGATGACCAGCACCTGGCCCTGCTGGACGGAGTCCTGACCGAAGCCACCCTGCGCCGGACCTTCGCGGCCCTGGACGCCAGCGGCTATGCCGGGGCCGCGAGCCTGGAACTCCACCCACAGCTTCCAGACCCGCTCGCGGCCCTGAAAAAAAGCCGGGAAATCCTCGGCGCGATCGCGGGGCTCTCCTGAAGCGCTACCTGGAAAGCTGAACCATGCAACGGATCCAAACAGAGAGGATATGTACCATGAATGAAGAAGAAAAGTACCTGTTCGACCTCAACGGCTATATCCTGATCGAGAAGGTCCTGACCCCCGATGAAATCGCTCTCGTCAACCAGGCCATCGACCGCCACCTGGAGCAGGGCAATATCCGCTCCGGGGAACTGAGCCTGTCCGGAGGATCTCCAACCCTCAAGGGCGAGCATGGACGCGGGGACCTGGGGGGGATGCTGCACTGGGAGGAGCCCTGGTGCAATCCCTTTCGGGAAATGCTGGTGCACCCGCGGATCGTGCCCTATCTCAACGAGATTCTCGGCCCGGGCTTCCGCATGGATCACCAGATGTCCCTGCTGTGGATGGACAAGGGGGGCGAAGGCCACACCTTTCACGGCTCTTCAGGCCCTGGTTTCGACCCGAACCAGTATTATATCTTCCGCGACGGCAGGATGCACAATGGCCTGACCGTGGCCAGTATCCAGCTCACCGACGTCAACCCGGGGGACGGCGGCCTCATCGTCATCCCCGGCAGCCACAAGAGCAACTATCCCTGCCCCCGGGAAATGAAAAGCTACCAGAAGTACCAGGAACACGTGCGGCCAATCGCCTGTAAAGCCGGGGACGCGGTGCTCTTCACGGAAGCCGTAACCCACGGCACCCTGCCCTGGACAGCCGACCACCCGCGCCGCTCCGTCATGACCCGCTACACCGCGGGCAACCTATCTTATGTCCCGGCCTATCCCGTTCCCGATTGGGCCGATGAAAGACAGCGGGCCGTGATGGAACCGCCCTATCACACCCGCCTGGACCGTCCCGTGCTGGACGAATAACCCCAAGAGGGAAACCCATGCCCGAGAAAAAAATCCTGATCACCGGCATGAGCGGCCTGATCGGTGGGATTGTGCGCCGCCACCTCGAGGACCGCTACCCGCTCAGCGCCCTGAACCGCCGTCAGGTGCCCGGGGTGGAATGCCACATTGCGGACATCGCCGACCTGAAGGCCATTCAGCCCGCCTTTGCCGGCGTGGATACCGTGGTCCACCTGGCCGCTCTGGCCAGTGCCGATGCCGGCTTCGAGGACATTCTCCACCACAACCTCATCGGCACCTACAACGTCTTTGAAGCCGCCCGCCGGGCCGGGGTCCGGCGCATCGTCGCGGCCAGCAGCGGTGCGGCCGTATCCAACTGGGAGCGCGACATGCCCTACCAGGCCCTGGTCGAAGGACGCTACGACGAGGCCCCCCCGACCTGGGGTAAACTGACCCACCAGACCCCGGTGCGGCCCACCGGCCTCTACGGTTGCAGCAAGGTCTGGCTCGAGGCCTTGGGCCGCTACTTCACCGATACCTTTGCCCTGTCCATCATCTGCCTGCGCATCGGCGGGGTCAACCAGGAGGACCGGCCGCTCGAGGCGCGCCAGTTTTCGGTCTGGTGCAGCCAGCGCGACATCGCCCAGATGGTGGAGCGCTGCATCGAGGCGCCCGCCAGCTTGCACTACGATATCTTCTACGCCGTGTCCAACAACCAGTGGAGCTACCGCGACGTCGAACATGCCCGCCGGCAAGTGGGCTACGTGCCCCAGGACTCGGCTGAGGACCACCGTTGAGAAGGCTTCTCAAGGAGAAAATCTCATGCAGAACAATTTCCCCGTAGAAATGCGCCTGAACATCCCCACCCCCATGCGCGACGGGGTCGACCTGTCCTCCGATATCTACCTCCCCAGAACCAGTGGGAAGTTCCCGACCGTACTTATGCGCACCCCCTACAGCAACAATATGGATCCGGTGATCGACAAGGCCCGGCGCCTGGCCAACAACGGGTATGCCTGCGTCATCCAGGACGTGCGCGGGCGCTGGGATTCGGGCGGGGAGCACTACCCTTTCCACAACCACGGCCCGGACGGCTTCGACACCCAGGAGTGGATCGGCCATCAGGAGTGGAGCAACGGCAAGGTCGGCATGGCCGGTGCCTCTTACCTGGGATTGGTGCAGTGGCAAAGCGCCCCCGAGCGCAGCCCCTTCCTCACCTGCATGGCCCCGCGCGTCATCTGCGCCGACTTCTACAACGGCCTGGTCTATCCCGGCGGTGCCTTCCAGCTCAATGTGCTGATGACCTGGGGCATGCGCAC
This sequence comes from Candidatus Latescibacterota bacterium, assembly GCA_965219385.1. Classification (GTDB taxonomy): domain Bacteria; phylum Latescibacterota; class UBA2968; order UBA8231; family UBA8231; genus CBDCNM01. Next base: position 3,400,718 of record CBDCNM010000002.1, read on the forward strand.
CAATGGACGCACCGGCCAGAGCATCGAGCACCACAACTGGGCCGAGGCCTTTCGCGGCCTGCCACTCAACCGCATGGACGAACTGGCCGGGCGTCGCCTGCAGTTCTGGAAGGACTGGATTGAACACTCCGCCTACGACGACTACTGGAAGGCGATCAACGTCGAGGAACGCTGGGGCGAGATCGCCGTGCCCGCCTTTAATATGGGCGGCTGGTACGACCTCTACGCCCGCGACACCTTCGGCAATTTCAACGGCCTGCGCCAGCATGGGCGCACTCCCCAAGCGCGCCAGAGCAAACTGGTGGTCGGCCCCTGGCCGCACGCTTTGAGCGACTCCACCCGCCTCGGCGACGTCGACTTTGGCGCCCCCTCCATGATCGATCTGGATGCAGAGGAATTGCGCTGGTTCGACTACTGGCTCAAAGGCATCGACAACGGCATAATCGACGAGCCGCCTATCCGGCTCTTCATCATGGGCATCAACCAGTGGCGCGACGAACGCGAATGGCCCCTGGCGCGAACCCGGTGGCAGAAGTGGTACCTGCACTCCGGCGGGCAGGCCAATACCGTGCTGGGCGATGGCCGACTGAGCCGTGACCCGCCGCGGGACGAAGCCGCGGACCGGTTCGTGTACGACCCCGAATATCCGGTCCAGACCGTGGGCGGCAACAACTGCTGTTCACCCCATATCGTCCCCTGGGGCCCCTACGACCAGCGCGCCGTCGAGATGCGCAACGACGTGCTGTGTTACACCAGCCTCCCTCTCGAAGAGGATGTGGAAGTGACCGGCCCGATCAAGCTGGTGCTCTTTGCCGCCACCGACGCTCTGGATACGGACTGGACCGGTAAACTGGTGGATGTGGCGCCCGACGGCCTCGCCATAAACCTGTGCGACGGCATCCTCCGCGCCCGCTTTCGCGACAGCTTCACCGATCCGCACTTGCTCGAGCCCGCCAAAATCTACGAATGCGAAATCGACCTGAGCGTAACCGGCAATGTATTCCTCAAGGGCCACCGGATCCGCCTCGAGGTCTCCTCCTCCAATTTTCCGCGCTTCGACCGCAACCCCAACACCGGCCACGCCTTCGGCACCGATGCCGAACTGCGCCCGGCGCAACAGACCATTCACCACTCCAGCCGGTACCCCTCGCATGTCCTGCTGCCGGTAATTCCCACCTCATAAGGAGGATTGTCATGCCCGTCATCGATGCCCACGTCCATATCACCGGCAACTTTTTGTCCTTGAACCCTTGCTCCTCCGGTGGCCGCTACGATATGCTCCTCAAGTTCATGGACGATGTCGGAGTGGACAAAGCCGTTGTCCTGCCCGTGGTCTGGCCCATCACACCGAACAACAACCAGGAGTGCGCCCAACTGGCAAAGAGCTACCCCGACCGCCTGGTCACCCTGACCGATGTCCCGCTCCACGAGCCCGATGCCACCGAGCGGGTCGCCCGGGCACGGGACGAGTTCGGGGCTCTGGGGATTAGCTATTACCCGCCCGATGATGAGATGGCCTGGATGCTGGAGCCGGCCAGCGAGCCGCTTTGGGAGGCCTACAAGACCAATGATCTGGTCTGCAACCTGCAGTTCAGACCGCCCAATTATCCGGTCCTGCTGGAATTGGCGCGCCGGCACCCCGAGATCCGCTTTGTGAGCAACCATCTGGGATTGCCGGGCAGCCTCGACCCGGACGACACCACCTACGGCGGCCTGCTGGAAGCCGCTTCCCTGCCCAACCTCTTTGTCAAGGCCTCGGCGTTTTACGCCGCCGCGGCCACGCCCTGGGACTTCCACTGCCCGCAGGCCCTGGGCTTTTTCGCGAAACTGCTGGCAGGACTGGGCTCGGAAAGGCTGTTGTGGGGCTCGGACTGGCCGCCGGTAGGCGGCCACATCACCTATAAACAAAGCCTGGAGATCGTCCGCACCCTCGCCACCGACCTGGACGACAGGGGCCGCGCCCAGGTGCTGGGTGAAAACGCCATGAGGGTCTACAAAATTTCCTAGCAACATGTGGGAATCTCAGTGGACCATCACTCAACCTCCTGATCAGGCTGAGTATACAGCACGTGCCGGCACCAGTACATGGAAAGAAGGGTATGACCGCCTCTGAAACCCCTTCAGCAGACGCGACCTGCGGCCTCTGCGCTCGCTGCTGCCACGCGCGCCGAATCCGCTCCCGGCGCGGCTCGACATTCTACCTGTGCCAGCGCTCGTCCACGGACAGCCGCTTCCCCAGGTACCCCAGCCTGCCCGTGCGCAAGTGTCCAGGCTACGAAGCTGCGGATGGATGAACCGGCGTGGCCCGCAAGCGCGCAAGCGCAAGAGCCCAGCCTCAAGCCCGTGGTCGCTCCCCTGATTGTCCTGGTCATCAGCCTCGCCCACGTCTCTTTTGAAGACAGACACTGGAAGGCGCACCCGGTCAAAAAATAGCATCGACCCGAATCTAGTTTTTCTGCACCCGCGCGCTCAGAGCCTGGATCATGCGGGCACACTCGGCCCGGGCCTCGGCCAGACCTTCCGGCGTGACGCCCCCTCCCCGCACGTACCTGAGGACCACCTCTTCGGCGGCGACGAACTCACCGCAGGCATGGCCTACATCCGCGGCGATCTCGGGTGGGATGGTGGTCACGCCGTTGTAGTCGCCGTGCAGCAGATCGCCGGGAAAGACGGTGATGCCCCCGACGTAGACCGGGACCTGCAGCTGCAGGGTGTGAGAGTATCCATGGGAGCAGATGGCCCCGTTGCTGAAGGCGGGAAATTCAAGGGCGCGGACCTGCTCCAGATCGCGTGCCGCCCCGCTGGTGATCAAACCCACGGCCCCGAAGCTTTTGTAGGTGGAACACATGACATCGCCAAAGGTGGCCGCCTCCGGTGGCTCATCCAGGTCCTGGTAGACCACCACGGGCGGACCGGGCAATTCCTCGAAGGTTTTCACCTGCCCATCCAGGCTGGAGTACACATCCCCCTGACGCGCCGGCGCAGCGGTCCGCAGGGTTGCCGTGGCCGCGTAGCCCACCATGGGCGCAAGTTCCGGGAAGCAGGCCTTGATGCGGCGGTCCATGTACCCGGTATTCCGTGGACGCACCGCAAAGACCTCGATGGCATTGCACACGGTGGGCGTATCGTACTGGCACAGAAGATCGAGGTTTTCCTGGGAAAGTCCCTGGATGCTCATGATTTTCCTTTCGTTTTTAGAAGGCTTCTTAGATCCAATAACTCAACCGGCAGGCAAAATACAGTTTCAACCTTCCCCTGGCAAAAGACTCACCCTTGCCACCGGCCCGCAGACAAGCTATATAAGTATCAGTACTTTGCGAAATACCTATAACCATTTGGACCTCAAGGCCCTCCCGGCCGTCCGCCGATTCCGTGAAGTACTGGATATGAGAATACCTGCCATGATAGAACAACTCGAGCACCTCAAAGAGCTGATCTTCCATCCCTATGTAGTAGCCCTTATCAGCTTCCTCATCGGGTGCTACCTGTTGCGCGATATCGCGCGGATCGTCTTCTACATTTACGACGGCTCCCGCCGCGCCGACCAGCACCTGAAGAACCGGGAGAAAGACCGCGAATTCACGGATTTAAAGCTGCAATCCAGGCGTTCAAGAACGGCAGCAACAAACCCACTAGACCGCCCAGGACCGCCCCCAGCAGGTTAATGAAGCGCAACTGGTCGCTGATGATGTCCTTGATCAAACCCTCCACCCGCAGCAGGTCGAAAGCCATGATCTTAGCGCGCACCAGATCTCTCAGATCGAATTGCTTCAGCAAAACCGGCACCTCGGTCTGGAGCAACTCGGTGGCCTTCTCGCGCAGTTGCCGGATCAGGGCCTCCTCGTTTTTCGAGGTCATTCCCGCCCAATCTCTGAGTTGGACCCGGCTGTGGCGCAGCTGCCGGCGCAGCCAGGTGGCAAGGGCCGCGCTCCACCCGGGAATCCGCTCCGGCGGGATCTGCATCACCTCCAGCAAATCCTCTCGCGCCCGATTCCAGAACCTGTCCGGCAGGAGGTCGTCCAAACGGCTTGGGGCGCGTTCCCGGTAGTGGTCCATCAGCAGGCCTTGCAGGCGGTCCTGAACCTCGGGACTGGATATCCAGGTAGCGGCGATGAAGCCGATCTTTGCGGCCAAAAACTCGTGGTGCCCGCCCACCACTTCTTTGAGAGGGCGCTGCAAAAAGCGTTCGACACCGCCGATCAACTGTTCTTCGACTCTTTTTTGGGTTTCCACACTGTGCAGGTAATCGTGGGCCACCCGGGGGATCCGCTCCCGCACGGCAATGCGGATCTGCTCGCGGAAGAGCCGCAGACCCAGTTCGCCCACCAGGCGGCGCAGCAGGCTTTCGCGCTCGGCGTAGGTTTCCAGGGCCACCAGGATTCGGTCGCTGATATGCTCCACGTTCTCCGGGGCCTGCAACCAGGTGGCCACGCGCGCGAGGATGTCCGGGACCTGCTTTTTCAATCTGGCGTGCAGCAACTCCCGCAGGTCCTGCGGCACCAGCTCTTCCAGCGGCCGGTCGGCGCCCAGGTAGTCCTCCAGCTGCGCCCGCAAGATCCGCTGCAGGTGTTCCCGGGTCTGCTTGCGCCCCAGTGTCCGGCCCAGCGCCGCGGCCAGATCTTCCACCTGCCGGGAGGGCAGCACCTGGGCGAGCTCCCGTTCCCTCAGGTGTGCCAGCAGGACATCCACCAGCCACTCCCTCGCCCCTCTCCCAGACCCTCCCTCCCTCCAGGCGCCCACAAACTCCAGGCCGCGCCGCACCACCTCCTCCAACCCCTGCTCCTGCCAGGCCGCCGGCAACCGGGTGAAGACCCCGGCCAAGTCCAGGCTCAGGGCCCGCCCTACCTTGTCGGCAATATAACCTTGTAAACTTTCCTGCAAGGCGGCGCCGTGCACCTGCTCCAGCAGATAATCCCGGCCCAGCAGATCCTCGCCCACCACCCGCGAGATATTCTCGGCCATCCGGACCCTGTTGCGCGGAATCACCCCCTGCCACCCCAGGGTGTACCAGCGCGGCTTCAGGGGTCGGAACAAAGACTTGATGGCAATCGCATTGGTGGCGTACCCGATAAAAGCCCCCAGCGCCGCGCTCGCTGCCAGTTGGACAATCGAGATCATGGAAAAATCACAGAAAGGATAAACGGAATCGAAACCGGAGGGCCGTCAGAAGCTGTCTCAGCAGAGGCACTGCTCTACCATGTGTTGTCGGCGCTGAGGTCGTCGCCCAAGAGAGGTCTACCTGGACCAGGACCAGGTCAGGTGGCTCAAGCCCCTGTGTCGCCAGCTCAACCAGTCCCTGCGTCCCCGCGCTTGATCAGGCCAGCCTTTCGGCATTGTCTTCCGGGTCATAGCCCAGCAGATCGCGCGCATTCTGGATGTCCCAGTAGGCCCTCGTATTGCCGGATATGCCGTAGAATATCCCGAATTTCACCTCGGTGGTTTCGATGCTGCGCCAGACCAGTTGCAGGCAATCCCGGTGGCTCAACCAGGTCGACAATATGCGGTCGCTAGCGCGCTCGACCACCGCCTTGTCCGGCTGGAACGAGCCGATCCGCAGACAGAGGACTTCCAGGCCGAAGGCATCTACATAATAGCGGCCCAGATCCTCCCCAAAGGCCTTGCTGGCCCCGTAGTAACTATCCGGCCGCTCCACCATCCCCGGGGTGGTGTAGATGCCTTCCTGCTCGTAAAACCCGGTGACGTGGTTGGTACTGGCAAAAACGATCCGCCTGACCCCTCTTCTCCTGGCGGCCTCGTAGAGGCAGTACACCCCTTTGATATTGGCCTCCAGGACCGCTTCCCAGGGCGCTTCGACCCGGGGATCCCCGGCCATGTGCACGATGGCATCCACCCCGTCGACCACCTCTTCCAGTTTTTCCAGGTCGGTAATGCTGGAGACAAAGACCTCTTCGCCTTCCTCGGCCGGCAGCACGGTGCGGTGGTACATGAGACGCAGATCGTAGCGCTCCTTCAAACCCTCTCGCATCACCTGGCCGATACGGCCGGCCGCACCCGTGATCAGGACCTTCTTGCGCTCCACGCCTTTTCCTATTCCCCTCCTTCCAGTTCGTCCCGGCAAAACAGCCCCCAGACCAGGCTGGCCATCACCACAAAGCCCACTACGGCACCCAGCACCCACAGCAACCGTATGGATCTGGGCGCCCTTCTTCTCCGGACTTTGCGCATATCGCCCATGACCCCGGCCAGCCGTTGCACTCCATCCGCGCCGAACTCTCTGAAGGTTTCCGTGCTCAACATCCCGCGCTCCTCGCTGTTTTTATGCCCTGGAAAATCCGCCCAATTATGTCTTTGTAAGTATGTCAAATTGCCACGGGCCTGTCAACTGGGTAGAAGCTGTCACACGGCTCCTATTTTCTCCGCCTTTCCTTACCTCATTGCTTCCCCAGGACAGCCTCTTCCTTGCTCATCTGTTCTTTCTGCCAGTCGTAGTCTACCTCTCCATCGTAGAAAGCCTCCGGGGTCTCGATGGCCCACAGCTGTTTGCGGATCAGCCAGTTTTCCGGATCCAGCTTGAACGCCTCCTTCAATTCGGCCATGGCTTCCTGGCGTTTGCCGCGCTCCAGCAACGCGATGGCCCGTTGAAACCGCGCGTCCGCTTCGGCCTCTTCGGGGGTGAGCGCATGCGGCGCATCCCGACGGTCGGCCTCGGTCCAGTCCTGGGGAATGGCGCCGCTGCCCACCCACGCATTCAGCTGTCGGAGAAATTCTTCCCGATCTATGTCCACTCTCCCCACTGCCCGGACCAGACGTCCCTCCTCGTCCAGCAGAATACCCACGGGAACGTACTTGAGATTGTAAGCCTTACCCACTTCATTGTGCTGATCGAGCAGAGCGCGATAGGTCCCGCCGGCCCTTTCCACCCAGGGTCTGGCCACTTCGCTCCCCTGCGCATCCTGGGCGATCACTACCACTTCGACCTGGCCTTTGTGCTCTGCGTAAAAAGACTGCCATCCAGGCAGTTGCCTCCTGCACCCTCACCAGGAAGCCCACATGTAGAAAATCGCTTTTTTGCCCCTGTAATCGCGCCGGGAAACCGGCTCACCGGTGTAAAGATCGGGCAACTCGAATGCGGGCGGTCTCTTGCCGATCCCCAACCCGGTTAACGTTTTCCCGGCCGTGCTTATCTTCAAGACCTTGCCCGCTACTTCCCATTTCAGGCCGAGCGGTTCCGCCAGATCCACCAGCGGCGCGTACACCGTTTCTTCGACGGAAATATCTGTCAGCACCGGCACGCACAGATCCCCCTGGCAAACGGCCAGTTGGTTGCCAGCGCCCAGCAACTTGACCTCGGCACCTATGGCCTTGCCGAAGGCATGGACGGGAACCAGTACTTCACCCTGATTGGATCGGGGGCCGGGGGTCGACACCGCGGACCGGCCATCCACCAACAGTTCCAGAACCTGCATGGATACGACCTCCTGAGTATGAACGAAGACGGCTTCAGAGCCAAACGCGAAGACGACTGAAAATAGTCCGCCAAGCATGGGTCATCTGCCGAAACGAAGCTTTTTCCAATCTACAATGTCGGGAACCTCTGTCAAGTTTCTCGCTCTCCTCGCCCCCCTTTTCCGCCTGTGTCTCCTGGTTTGCCATCCTCCATTACATGTAGTATTATCAGTACTTCACGACATACCTGTACCTAAAACACCACAGATTGGAGCTCAAAATGATAGTTGGAGCCGACTCATTTACCTACGAAGTCCACCAAGACTGGTTCAGCCTGCCGGAGGGCTGGAGCCTGGGCTGGATTCCGGCTGTGGCCGTGGATTCTCAGGACCGGGTATACGTGTACAGCCGCAGCGAACGCCCCATGGTGGTTTTCGACCGGGAGGGGAACTTCCTTTCCTCCTGGGGCGAAGACGTGCTCAAAGACGCCCACGGCATCTTCATCGACGATCGGGACCAAATCTACTGCGTAGAGCGGGAAACCCACTGCGTGCGCAAGTTTGCGGGGGATGGCCAGCTGTTGATGACCCTGGGCACCCCGGACCAGGCAGGCGAAGAGGGCCAACCCTTCAACCTGCCCACGGATCTGGCGCTGGACTCCAGGGGCGATATCTATATCTCCGATGGGTACGGCAATACCCGTTTGCACAAGTACACCGCCGCGGGGGAGTGGATCAAATCGTGGGGACATCCCGGACGAGGTCCCGGCGAGTTCGCTCTGCCTCATTGCGTGCGGGTGGACCGGCACGACCGCGTCCTGGTGGCCGACCGCGCCAACAACCGCATTCAGTTCTTCGACCCCGACGGCAACTACATGATGGAGTGGGACGGCTTTAACCATCCGGACACCATTTTCATCGACGAGGACGATATCGTATATGTCGCCGAACTGGACCAGAGGGTGAGCATCCTCACCCTGGAGGGCGAGCGCCTGACCGAGTGGGGCAGGGGCGTCAGGCTGGATGAAGTAGGAGAGTTTTTGGGCTGTCCGCACGGGATCTGGGCCGATTCGCACGGCGATCTCTACGTGGGCGAGGTGCAAACCGACGGCCGCCTGCAGAAGTTCGTGCTCCAGCACTGAAAACCCTTCGGTCGAGAAAAAGGAGAGAAACATGCACACCAGCAGCCGGCTTACCGCCCTGGACTTTCAGCACTGGAAATCCTCGGAACAAGGTCGCATCAAGGCGGACTTCAGCGCCTTCTGCCCGGATTACCACGAGTTGGACCGCCTGGCCGTGGTCTGTCCCCGGATCGAAGACGGCGTGCTGCACACGGGCTATGCTCTGCTTTCCACCACCACGGCGTTTTACGACGTGTTGCGTGGACGTGGTGGCGAATTTTTCAACTACCCCAGCCACTTTGCCTTCATCGCCGCAGGTGCGGAAGGGGTGTGCACCCGGGGCGGCCAACAGCCCATGGAGACGAACGCTATGGGGGCCCCGTGGAGCAACCTGGACGTGTGGCCCGATACCCAGTGGATCACCGTCCCTGGAACCGCAAGCGCAATGCTCGAAAAGGTATTTTCCTTCCACATCAACCGGCTGTTCTGGCCCGAGGGATTCGGGCCGGAGGCGGGCGAGATCAAACTCTCAAAAAATGCGCGCCGGTTGCTCGAAGCCCGGCTCAAAACCGTGTATTACTACAGCCCGGCCAGCCCCAATGTGGAAATCCATGCCGCCCAGTGCGTGGAGGATCTCCTACTGGGCAGCATAAGCCAATTGCCCGCCCCGGCAAGACTGGAACGGGTCCCCCCCGCCGGAGACGAGTTGCCCTACGTCGAAAAACACCGTCGGGTGGAAGTCGACGAGTTTTTAGAATTCATGGACAGCAGCTTCGATCAATAAAACACAAAACCCGGCGTGCCCCGGCTGGACCAGAAGCCTCGACCGCCCGAGCTGCCGGGGCCGGCGCAAGGAGCGGCAAATTTGGGCGCTTGCCGGCCGTCGAACCTTGTGCAGTCGATTATTTGCAAATAATGGCCTGAAAGGAGATTATTTTATGCCAGTCAAGTCTGCGTGTGGAAAGTGTATCCCATTTTTCTGTGCACTAATTGCCACCGTATTCGCGGGCTCTAGCTATGGGGAGCCGATGGTCAAAGAGGCCGTCAGCTCGGGCTTCAGTAGATATTCCGGTGAGACAGTGGCCGATACACTGGTATTGGTAAGTGAGGGCACACCCGATACGCTGGCATTAGTGAGAAGAACCAATGGCGATGGGGCAGGAGACTTACTGGAGACATCCTTCGGGGATCTCCAGCGTATCGAGGTCTATCTGAGCGATAATTCTCCCGATGACATCGAGGGTGGCGGCGCGCTTTTCGCCTTTGAGCTCTTGATCTACGATCTTGAGGGGAATGAAACGAGAGCCACTGAGATCGGTTTTGAGCCCTTCATCCAAGGAGGGTTTAACAGAAGAAGGCATCTGGCCGCCGATGGTTTTGAAGAAATCTACTTGCTCTTCGATTTGGGAGACGAGAGCTACATTGGACCAGAGCCCAGTGAAATGGAGCGGTTGGTTATCGAGTTGACGGTGGCCAACGATTACCATATCGAGGTTTTTTTAAAAGGGATTCTGGAAGGGAACGCCAGCGCTTTGGGAAACATCAAAGATCTCTCCAATAGAGCGGTCGTTCGTATCGAGATCGTCAAAAAGGCGCGGGGGCATGGCACCTTTATTGAAGCTACATCGTGGGCTCAGATAAAGAATGAGTAGGATGAAACGATGCGAAGCAGGCTTTGCGATCTGTGGATAGTGGTTTTTGTCTCTCTATGGGCAACGGCCAGCTATGGGGCCGACACGGTCGACAGTGCCGATACGGTCGACAGCGATGGCAATGGCATCCAGGACCGATACGAAGCGGGTCTTGCGGCAAAGTTCGTTCCTGCGATGGTGCTGGATTCCAGAGATAACGTGTCCCCTGAGCCGGTCAGTTTCAACACAATTGACGCCAAGAAAAAGCCAAGAAGTGATGCCAAGCAGCATTCAGAGCGCTTCTATGTCGGCCTGCAAACCGGCGTTCTATTAGACCAAGGGCCGATTTACGGCTTTAGAGGAGGCTGGCACCCCCTTTCTGGGGCCCCCGGATTTGCACTAGAGGTTGGTTATGCGACGGGATGGCCCCGAGATCTTTCTGTGGGCAGCATCGGCCTCGTTTTGGGCAGCCGTGCACGTAGGCCCCGTGGCTACTATTTTCGGCTGGCTCTTGTTGATATTGCCTTAGGGATGCAAGTGCCCCTCTCTGATTCGGTGTTCTTACGTCCAGAGATAAGAACAGGTATTGGTGGAACGGGTTACGTACCTATATATATTGGCCTAATTCTTCGAGCGGATGTATATCTTTGAAGGTAGGAACTCCGCCGCATAGACAACAGACAGGAGGATGCAATGATGAGAATCAGGATTGGCAGTCTGTGGATAGTGGTTTTTGCTTCTATATGGGCAACGGCCAGCTATGGGGCCGACACGGTCGACAGCGATGGCAATGGCATCCAGGACCGATACGAAGCGGAGCTTGCGGCCAAGTTCGTTCCTGCGATGGTCCTGGATTCCAGAGATAACGTATCCCCTGAGCCGATCAGTTTCAACACAATTGACGCCAAGAAGAAGCCAAGAAGTGATGCCAAGCAGCATTCAGAGCGCTTCTATGTCGGCCTGCAAACCGGCGTTCTATTAGACCAAGGGCCGATTTACGGCTTTAGAGGAGGCTGGCACCCCCTTTCTGGGGCCCCCGGATTTGCCTTAGAGGTTGGTTATGCGACGGGATGGCCCCGAGAGATCGCTGTGGCCGACATCGGCCTCATTTTGGGCAGCCGTGCACGTAGGCCCCGTGGATACTATTTTCGGCTGGCTCTTGTTGATATTGCCTTAGGGATGCAAGTGCCCCTCTCTGATTCGGTGTTCTTACGTCCAGAGATAAGAACAGGTATTGGTGGAACGGGTTACTACGTACCTATATATATTGGCCTAATTCTTCGAGCGGAAGTATATCTTTGAAGGCGAGAATCCGCCGCATAGACTAACAGACAGGAGGATGCAATGATGAGAATCAGGATTGGCAGTCTGTGGATAGTGGTTTTTGCTTCTATATGGGCAACGGCCAGCTATGGGACCGATGTGGACACCACTGCGGACACGGTCGACAGCGATGGCAATGGCATTCAGGACAGATATGAAGCGGGTCTTGCGGCCAAGTTCGTTCCTGCGATGGTGCTGGATTCCAGAGATAACGTATCCCCTGAGCCGGTCAGCTTCAATACAGGTAGCGCCGAGCAGAAGCCAAGCAGGGACGCCGAGCCGCATTCAGAGCGCTTCTATGTCGGCCTGCAAACCGGTGTCCTAGTATATGTACCGATTTTTGGCATTAGAGCCGGCTGGCACCCCCTTTCTGGGGCCCCCGGATTTGCACTAGAGGTTGGTTATGCACTTGGAGATGAGATTGTCAATGCAGCGGGCTGGCCCCCAGAGGTCGTTGTGCCCAGTATCGGGATTGTTTTGGGCAGCCGCTCGCGCAGGCCACGCGGATACTATTTCCGGCTGGGGCTTGCTGATATTGCAATCGGGATGCAAAAGCCTCTCTCTGATTCGGTGTACTTACGTCCAGAGATAGGAGCGGGTTTTGCTGCAACGAGTTCCTACTATCCTGAACCATATGTTGGCATAATTCTTAGAGTAGATGCTTATATTTGAAAGCATGGATTGCACAGCATGGACAACAGATAGGAGAATAATGATGCGGAGCATGATTAGTAGTTTGTGGATAATAGTTGTGGCTTTCCAATGGGCCACGCAAGCCAGGGGGGACACGGATGCTAGCGCGGATACGGTCGACAGCGATGGCAATGGCATTCAGGACAGGTACGAAGCGGGTCTTGCAGCCAAATTCGTTCCTGCGATGGTCTTGGATTCCAGAGATAACGTATCCCCTGAGCCGGTCAGTTTCATTGGGGCTGACTCAACGGATGGCCTATGGGTTAGACTGTATAACTCGGCTGGACAACGGAAATTTGATAAACGTCTACTTGACGTTAATCCTCGTGGTTGGGATCCGCCACTAATTGACCAAGGGATTGATGGAGTAATCATTAAATCGAATGGCAATTTCTCAAGCTTGAAATCTTATGTGGCCTATAACGGGACTCCTGGTGAGTCAAGTGAAAGCTGGGCAAATGCCGCGTACCACTTGATTTTTCATTTTGAATATACCGGCGGCGATGGGGCCACTTTCTGGCGCGACTCCTATCGGACGGAAGCGGAGAATAATTCGCATGCCGATCAGGTCTATGCGCACCTGTTCAAACGGTCGGGCACAGATGAGTACGTCATTCAATACTGGTATTTCTACCCGTTCAACGACTGGGTCAATAACCATGAGGGTGATTGGGAACACATAAATGTCGTTGTGGATTCCCAAGATCCCGAGCTCGCTCAAATAGAGCGGGTGGAATTCTATTTCCATCATAGGGTTCTAAACCGGAGCAATCCAGGGACCGATTTCTATGTTTCCGATGAAACCCATCCCGTTATCTTTACCGGAGGATATGGCCGGGATTATAGATTTCTTGGGACTATCGGCGGCAAAGGTCCAGGAGGGCATGGGTCCTATTCCTCTCCCGGAACCTGGGAGTCCGTGGTTTTTGAGGACAACTTTCTTTTGTCCGATACCGATATTGATGATCAGCCCAATGGCCTTGGACGCTATATTCACTGGTCCGAGTTTCAAATCGAGGTTATTAAAGATACTTCGGCCTATGATTTTGACGCGAATCCTGAGATGAGCTGGCTCAAGGCAAGAATTCGTTGGGGGCAACCGAATACGACTTCGCCGGGGACCTGGATTCCGCCTGTGCTCAGTTACATTCCTGGGCTTAGTAATATCCGTAAGGTGCCTAAATCTAACGATGCCCCCCCAGGACCCCGTTATAATGCAGCGTGGGGCTTGGTAAGCGCCGAAGATGCTTATGAAGGTTGGACGGGGACACCACCTCCTGTAGCCGACTCTACCTGGAACATGATCCACGTCCCCGGCGATTACACCACCATCAGCGCCGCGATCACCGCCGCCGACAGTGGGACCACCATCAAGATCAATCCCGGCACTTACTATGAATCGCTCACTATGAAAAATGGGGTCAACCTGGCCAGTAATTACGGCATCGTCACCATCCGGGGATCGGGCCCGTTGTCGCCGGCCCTCTTTAATGGGGTCCGTGATATTAAACTGGAGGGCCTTACCTTCAAAGGGGACTATGGAGGAGCGGAAATCCTCAACAGCACCAATATAACGCTTACCCATTGCGATTTCAGGCTAACCACTCGAGCCGCGGGTGCTGCCGCCTTGTATGTGTCCGGCGCCTCATCCTCCGTTGACATTGATCAATGTTCCTTTCACAACGCCGGCTATGGCCTCAATGCCAACGGTGCCCTTTATGTAACCACCACTACAAATATTGGCAGAGTGCTCCCAGGTAAATCCCGGTTCTACAGCAATATATACGGCATTTATATCACCAATAATGGAAGCGCATATGTTCCCGAAAACAATTTTTCCTACCCGTCGCCTCACAACAGCACCTATGATATCTACGCTGATTCAAGCGTGAGCTTCAGCATAAACGCAAACAACAGTTTCTGGGGTTATCACAACGAAAGTGACTCGACTAGAACGCCTGCTGTTTTTCATGGTAATGCCTGTTGTCGAATCGCCACAGGGAATCCGCGGTCAATACCCGCGGCCAAACCGGTTTCGGATTCGGTTTCGGATCGCAAGAGGGTAGCCTCCGACTTGGTGAAAGATGCAAAGGACTTGCTCTTCGCCGGCCAGGACGCGGAAGCCAAGGCGGGCTTCAGACAGGTCTTTGAAGCCTATGCCGACCAGAAAGAAGAGGCCATCGCCGCCCTCTATGGCCTGGTGACCGCGGCGAGTAAGTTGGAGGAAGGAAGTCAGCAGTATGCCAAGTTGGTGGAGTTTGCCCGGACGCACGCCACGCCCGAGATTCGAGCGGCGGCGGCCTATCTGGCCATTGGCCTATTGCACCAGGAGGGCCATGTCGATACGGTGCTGGCCAAAATGGCCGCCTTTGAGCAGGCGCACAGCACCTCGACGCTGCGGCCCTATCTGCTGTTGGACAAGGCCCTGCTGCTGGAGCACAGCGGCGACGAAGAGGCGGCCGAGGATTTGTTCAAGCAGCTGGCCTTGACCTATCCGAGTTGGCCCCAAGCCCCGCTGGTGCGGGCTAAACTCCAGGCGCGGGGGATCACGCTTCCCTCGGCGAAGGCGGGTGGCGGGACGCTAACGGCCGGGGCGGGGCCCAACCCGTTTAACCCGAGCACGACGATTCGTTTCCACGTGCCTTCCAGCGGGTACGTCTCTCTGGTCATATACAACGTGGCGGGCCAGGTAGTAAAAACGGTCTTGAGGAATCGCTATCTCGCAGCAGGGCGTCACGCCATGATCTGGGAGGGCCAGGACGCGGAGGGGCGTTCTGTGGCCTCGGGGGTGTATCTGTATCGCCTGACCGCTGGAGACCGGGCCGTGGTGCGCAAAATAACCCTGATTCGATGATGAAAATAACCGACATCAAAACCGCTGAAGTACGGGTCGCGAACCACTACCTCTACCACCTCGGCCTCCTAGAGAGGGGTTCATGTCTTTCGCGGCTCAATACCGGACCTACACCTCCCCCCTGCCAACGCTTCGCCGCTACGGTTACCCGCACCAACGCATGGCTCGGGGATGTCGTGGTTCGCTACACCTTCGACACGGATGACTTTCACATCTTACACCTCGCCGGTTTAACCGGCACACGGAGATACCATGAGACCGAACAAGCTGCGCAAGCTGCTCAATGAAGGCAAACCCTCTATCGCCACTCACGTCCACACCACCTGGCCCTCCATCGCCGAGGTCCTCGGGCACACCGGAATCTACGACTACGTCGAGTTCGTCGCCGAGTACGGCCCCTTTGATCTGTACGCTCTCGACGATTTTTGTCGGGCCGTCGAACTCCACGACATGGGCGCCATGATCAAAGTGGATCAGGAGCCCCGCGGCTTCATCGCCCAGCGCGCCATCGGTTCGGGGTTTCAGAGCGTCCTGTTCGCCGACTGCCGCTCGGCCGAGGATGTGCGCGAGTGCGTGCGCATCGTGCGCGCCGAGACCCCGGAGGACGGTGGCACCCACGGGGTCGCCACCCGCCGCTTCACCTACATGGGCTACGGCGGCGGCACCGAGTACGTCCAGGCCCTCAGAGAGGTGGTGGTGATGGTCATGATCGAAAAGGGCTCGACCGTGGAACAGCTGGAGGAAGTTCTGTCGGTGGAGGGCCTCGACATGATTCAGTGGGGCCCGTCCGATTATTCCATGAGTGTGGGCAAGGCCGGCCAGGGAGGCTCCCCGGAAATCAAAGCGGTCGAACGCCGGGTCAATGAAACCGCTCTCGAGATGGGGGTGCAACCGCGCGCCGAGATCACTACTCCGGATCAGGCCAAGTACTACCTGGACATGGGGGTGCGCCACTTCTGCATCGGCACGGATGTCACCATCCTTTTTCAATGGTGGAAGGACAACGGCGACGAACTGCGCAAAGCGGTCGAAGGCGCCTAAGGAGGCTTCTAAGATCAGACGATCTTAAAGGCTTTCAGCTCCCTGCTGGACAGCCGTATGCCGCCGGCGCGCAAACCTCGCACCGGATAGTCCGCAATGGCGAACTCCTCCCGCAGGATCCGCAGCCGCGGCTTGGGTTTGTAATCCAGGGATACCTTGCGATCCGAATGCGTCGTCAACTTCAGAAACTGGCCGCCTTCGGGCACGAGCGCATAGGTCCGGTTCAAAATGAATTTGTCGATGCGGCTGCGCTTGATAAAGCCACAGCCATTTTTATCCTTGTAGAACGCGTTGAAGACCAGATCCTTGTCCACGAACCCACAGTGTAGCATGCCCTTGCCCACGAAGAGCTTCTCGGGGACGTCGACCACCGAGTAGGTGCCGTCCTTGCGGATGACCAGGATCCGGTCGTAGGGCGATACCTCGAACTGCACCTGGCCGTTTATCCCGTAGCCCAGATATCCTGTGCTTTTGTCGTAGCACAGCTTGAGATCCCGCTTGGCCGCGTCGCGCACATCCACCTTTTCGAAGGAGACGATCTCGGTCCGGCGGGGGAAATCATCCCGGTATTTTTCGGTGAGGCCCTCCAGGAATTCAATGGCGTAGGGGATGATGGCGGACAGATTTTTGTCGATCTCCCCGAGCCGCTGGCGGATCTCGCGCATCTCCTTTTTGGCCTTGTTGATGTCGTAGAGGGAAATCCGGCGAATGGGAATCTTGAGCAGGGTATCCACCTCTTCCTTGGTCACTTCTCTTTTGATCCGGTGGCGATGGGGTTCGAGGCCGTCCAGCACCGCCTTGACGACCTTTTCGGAGGTGGTCATCTCCTCGATGGTCTCGTAGAGTCGGTTTTCGATAAAGATCTGTTCCAGGGTCATGGCGTGGAGGCGGTCCCGCAGATGGCCCTCCTCGATTCTCAGCTCGGCTATGAGGATGTCCACCAGCCGATCGACGTTGTGTTGCAGCACCTCATTAACACTTTTGACCTGAGGCTTGCCGTCCTGGATGACCATCAGGTTGGTCGAGAGGGCTACCTCGCAATCCGTAAAGGCGTAGAGCGCATCCACCGCCTCCCGGGCGTACACCCCCCGGGGCAGTCTGATTTCGATCTCCACCTTTTCGGCGGTGTAGTCGCTGATGCCGGCGATCTTGACCTTGTTCTTGCGGGCTGCGTCCTCGATCGAAGCGATCAGGCTTTCGGTGGTGGTGCCGAAGGGGATTTCGCGCACGAGGATGCGCTTAGGGTCGCTGGTGTCGAAAAGCGCCCGCACCAGCACCTTGCCGTTGCCGTTGCCGTATTCCGACACGTCCGCCTGCCCGCCGGTGGGAAAGTCCGGCAGGATGCCAAAGGCCCGGTCCTGCATGTAGGCCACCTGAGCTTCGAGGAGTTCGACGAGGTTGTGCGGCAGGATCCGGGTGGACATGCCCACGGCAATGCCCTCGGCCCCCTGGGCCAGCAACACCGGGAGCTTGGCCGGAAAGACCACCGGCTCCTTGTTGCGGCCGTCGTAGGAGTCGGCGTACTCGGTGATCTCGGGATTGTAGAGCACCTCCCGGGCCAGTCCGGTGAGCCGGCACTCGATGTAGCGCGCTGCCGAGGCCATGTCCCCGGTGTGGATATTGCCGAAGTTGCCCTGTTTGTCGACGAATAAATCCTTGTTGGCCAGGACCACCAGGGCCGCGTAGATCGACGCGTCCCCGTGCGGGTGGTATTTCATGGTATGGCCGACCACGTTGGCCACCTTGTGGAACTTGCCGTCGTCCAGCTCGAAAAGGGCGTGCAGAATGCGACGCTGCACCGGTTTGAGGCCATCGTCGATGTGGGGGATGGCCCGGTCCTTGATCACGTAGGAAGCGTATTCGATGAAGTTGTTGTCGTAGAGGTTGTCGATATAAGCCATCAGACCAGATTCTCCATGATGTAGTCGCGGCGCTCAGGGGTGTTCTTGCCCATGTAAAATTCAAGGGTCCCAGGCACCGTGGCCATGGAGCGGATATTGACCTTGACCAGCCGCATGTCCCCGTTGATGAACTGTCCGAATTCCGCCGGCGAGATCTCGCCCAGGCCTTTGAAACGAGTGACTTCCGGATTTTTGACCTTTCTGAGGGCCTCGTTGCGCTCGGCCTCGCTGTAGCAGTACCAGGTTTGGCTCTTGTTGCGCACCCGGAAAAGCGGGGTCTCGAGGATGTAGACGTGGCCGGCCCCGACCAGCTCTTCGAAGTAGTTGAGGAAGAAAGTCATCAACAGGTTGCGGATGTGAAGCCCGTCCACGTCCGCGTCCGTGGCGATGACCACGCGGTTGTAGCGCAAGTTTTCCACCTCGTCCTCGACCCCCAGGGCCATCATCATGTTGTAGAGTTCTTCGTTTTTGTAAATCTCGATCTTGGTTTTGCCGAACACGTTCTGGGGTTTGCCCTTGAGGGTGAAAATGGCCTGGGTGTCGACATCGCGGGCCGAGACGATGGAACCGGCGGCCGACTGCCCTTCGGTGATGAAGATGGTGGACTCCTCCCCGTGCTTTTTGTCCTGGAGGTGGTACTTGCAGTCCTTCAGATTGGGTATTTTGATCTCGATCCGCCGCGCCGCCTCCTTGGCCTCCTTTTTGACCGCGTTCAACTCTTTGCGCAGCTTTTCATTTTGCACGATCCGATTTTCCAGGTTTTGCGCCGCCTCGGAGTTCTTGTGCAAGAAGTCGACCACGGCCTCCTTGACCTCGGCGACGATCCAGCCGCGGATATCGGTATTGCCCAGCTTGTTCTTGGTCTGCGATTCGAATACCGGCTCCTTGAGCTTGACGGCCACGGCGGCGCTGATGCCTTCGCGCACATCCACGCCGTTGAAATTTTTTCTGAAGAACTCGTTGACCCCCTTGAGCACCCCCTCGCGAAAGGCGCTCTGGTGGCTGCCGCCATCGCTGGTGTACTGGCCGTTGACAAAGGAGAAATAGGTTTCTCCGTAGTGGGGGGTGTGGGTGAAGGCGAACTCCAGGTACTGGGATTTGTAATAAGCCGGTTCGTAGACCACGACCTGGCCCACCTCGCGCCGCAGCAAATCCAGCAACCCCTTCCTGGACTCGAACCTCTGACCGTTGAACACCAGCTGCAGGCCGCTGTTGAGACAGGCGTAATTCCACATCCGCTGCTGGATGTACTCGTGGTTGAAGCCGTACTCTCCGAATATCTCCGGATCGGCGCGAAACTCGACACAGGTCCCATCCGGCTCGCTTGCGTTGCGGCCCTTTTGCTGCTGTTTGAGCACGCCCTGCTCGAACCGGGCTTCGGCGTATTTGCCCTGGCGATACGCCACCACCTTGAAGTGGATGGAAAGCGCGTTCACCGCCTTGGTGCCCACGCCGTTGAGCCCCACGCTGAACTGAAACACGTCGTCGTTGTACTTGGCTCCGGTATTGATGATGGACACGCAGTCCACCACCTTGCCCAGGGGGATGCCGCGGCCGTAGTCGCGCACCGTGACCAGATCGTCTTTTACGGCCAGGTCGATGCGCTTGCCATAGCCCATGATGAATTCGTCGACGGCATTGTCGACCAGTTCCTTGAGCAATATGTAAACGCCGTCGTCCGGGTCGCTACCCGTGCCCAGGCGACCAATGTACATGCCGGTGCGCAGACGGATGTGCTCGAGCGAACTGAGGGTCTTGATCTTGCTTTCGTCGTACACCGGGGCCTGGCCGTTAGACGATCCGTTTTTGTGCGCCCCATTCTTGTGCACCCTGTTAGTATTCATGATGCCTTTGCCCAATTAGATGGAGTGATGCGCCTAGGCTGCCGCCCTGAGGGGCAGCGATCAACGCGGGAAGATACACCAGTGGGGACTTTATCTTGCAGGGAGAATGGTGACGGCGGCAAAGGAGAGGAAAGTGCGTCCGACGCCGGGAATTTAAACTACCTGGTCCTGCACTATAATAAGAAAATCCCTGTCTTTTAGTATACTGAACATTTGTTCAGTTGTCAAGCCCTATTCCAGACAGGGTCCAACCTTTCAACCACCCGATACCGGCTTCTTGCTATTGCGCCGGCGCGGGCCTCTCTGGCGCGGCGGCCTCTTGCCGTTCCTGCTCCTTCCCCGGCCTGCCCTCGAGGAGGCCCCCTCCAGGTCCGGTTCGGGACCGCACCACACCGGTTCGATGCGGTTTTCCTTCAGCAGGGTCTTGAGGCTGCCCAGGTCCCGGTTGGCCACAAAGGTCATGGCCGTGCCCACGCGGCCCATGCGGCCGGTGCGGCCGGTGCGGTGGGTATAGATCTGGGACGAAAACGGAAAGTCGTAGTTGATCACGTGAGTGACGTGGGTGAAGTCCAGGCCGCGCGCCGCCACATCGGTGGCCACCATGAACTTGATCTGCTTGCGACGGAACCGGTTGAAAATGGAGATGCGGCGCTCCTGGTCCAGACCACCGTGGATGAAGTCCAGCGAGTCGACCCGGCTCTGCAGGTCTTTGTGCAGATCCGTGGCTTTGTCGCGCGAATTGCAAAACATCAGGGCCTGCTGGATGTTTTCCTTTTTCAAGTAGTCCATCAGCGCCTGGAGGCGGTTGCGGCCGGTGTGCAGAAAGTGGTGCGCCAGGGACTGGGGCGCTATCTGGTCTTTGTTCAGTTCGACGCGCACTGGATCTTTGAGGTAGGTTCGCGCCAGGCGGTCAATTTCCCGGGGCATGGTAGCGGAAAACAACAGGGTCCGATGTTGGTGGATCAGGCAGGACAGGATAAAGTCCACGTCCTCGATAAACCCCATCTTCAACATCTCGTCCGCCTCGTCCAGCACCACGGCCCGCACCTGGGTGAGGTCGAGGTCGGTATTCCACAAAAAGTCGATCAGCCGTCCCGGGGTGGCCACCAGGATATCGACCTTGTGCCGCAGTTTGGCTTTCTGAATGCCCATGTCAAAGCCGCCAAAAACCGCAAAGGGCACCACCCGGGTGTGGCGCGCGATATCGTCCAGTTCCTGTACGTACTGGAGCGCCAGTTCGCGGGTGGGGACCAGGATCAAGGCCTGGATGGCGTTCAGGTCGGGGTCGGTGCCCTGGATCAAGGGCACGCCACAGGCTCCGGTCTTGCCCGAACCGGTTTCGGCCAGGCCCATCACATCGCGTCCCTCCAGGACGTGGGGAATAACCTGTTCCTGGATAGGGGTCATTTCCTCGTACCGCATTTCGTCCAGGGCTTGCAGTATTTCTGGTTGTAGCTCCAATTCGGTGAATTTCATCATAGATTTTCTTCAAACGCCTCCCCTATTTGTAACGCCTCGACTATTTCCTATCTAAAAGGTGAGCATTTACAGCAAAATACGCAAATGCGGCCCCAATCCCGAATCACGATTGCGCGATTTTGTTCAGGGCGTATTTTAAGAAGCCTTCCAAGGTTTTCGACCCTGTCCACCTCATGCGCGGAAAAACCATCATGTCCACTGTCCGGGTGCGCATCGCCCCCTCGCCCACCGGCCCGCCCCACGTGGGCACCGCCTACATCGCCCTGTTCAATCTGGCCTTTGCCCGCAGACACGGGGGCCGGTTAATCCTCCGCATCGAGGACACCGACCAGAGCCGCTCGCGGCCCGAGTACGAGGAAAGAATCCTGGACGCCCTGCGCTGGCTCGACCTGGCCTGGGACGAAGGCCCCGACGTGGGCGGCCCCTGCGGCCCCTACCGCCAGAGCGAGCGTCTCGAAACCTACCAGACGCACGTCCGGAAACTGGTCGATGCCGGCCACGCCTACTACTGCTTCTGCACCGCCGAGCGCCTCGATGCGCTCCGGGCCGAGCAGCGTAGTAACAAGCAGCGACTCGGCTACGACGGCCACTGCCGCGAGTTGCCCGCCGTCGAAGTCGAGGACAAACTGGGGCAGCAGACGCCTCACGTCATCCGCCTGAAAGTGCCACGGCAAGGCACCTGCACTTTAAACGATACCCTGCGCGGCGAAATTTCCTTCGAGTACGCCCACCTGGACGACCAGATTCTGCTCAAATCGGACGGTTTTCCCACCTACCACCTGGCGGTGGTGGTGGACGATCACCTCATGGGCATCACCCACGTGATCCGCGGCGAGGATTGGATCAACTCCGCGCCCAAGCACCTGTTGCTCTATCACTGCTTCGCCTGGGAACCGCCCGTGCACACCCACCTGTCCTTGCTGCTCAATCCGGATCGTTCCAAGATGTCCAAGCGCCGCAATCCCACCTCGATCGATTACTACCGCAAGGCCGGGTACCTGGGGCCGGCCCTGTGCAACTACCTGGCCCTGATGGCCTATCCGCCCCTGGGCGAGGAGGAGAAATTCAGCTTTGCCCAGCTGGTCGAGCACTTCGACCTGGATCGCATCAACCTGGGTGGATCCATTTTCGACCTGGAGAAGCTGGACTGGCTCAACGGCCGCTACCTGCGCGAGGACCTGACGCCCGCGGCCCTGCTCAAGGAAATGAAGCAGTGGCTGCTCAACGACGATTATCTCGCCCCGATGATGCCCTTGATGCAGCCGCGCATGGAGACCCTGGGGGACTTCATGGCCAAGTGCTCTTTTTTCCTGGCCCGCAAGGTCGAGTGCCAGGCCGGGGACCTGGTGCCGAAAAAACGCACCCCCGAGGAAGTGGCCTCAGTCCTGCAGACGGTGCTCTGGGCCCTGGAAACAACCCTGCCCTGGAACCGGGACGCCGTGGAAGAGGCGATCAAAAAGGTGAGCGAATTCTGGGAGTGGCCCATCCGCGACCTCACCGCCCCCCTCTTCGTGGCCGTCATGGGCCAGCAAGTCGGCCCACCGCTCTTCGAGTCGGTTGCGCTTTTGGGCCTCGACCTGACCCGCGCCCGCTTGCTGGATGCGATCAATGTCCTGGGTGGCCTGTCCAAGAAAAAGGCGAGCAAGCTGGAGAAGGACTGGAACAGGCCCCAAAACGACTGACTGGCGCCTTGGATCATCAAGTCCGCCTACGCCAACGGCACGCCGATGTACAACCCGTCTTCCAGGGGCGCTCTGAATTCAGGTGAATGCGTCAAAAATCCGCACCTTCATTGCCATCCGCCTGCCCCATTCCGTGCTGAAAGCCCTGGGGACCCTGTCCGTTGAAGTGGCGCGACCATGGCCGGACAGGAGCGTGCGCTGGGTCCGGCCCGAGGAGGTGCACCTGACTCTCCGGTTTCTGGGAGATACCGGGCAGGAGCAGGTAGCCGCTGTGCGCGCGGCGCTGGACCAAGTGGCCGCCCGAACCGCACCCTTTGAGCTGAGGCTGGAAGGCATGGGGTGTTTCCCGAATCCCCGCCGGCCCCAGGTCATCTGGGTGGGCGTGGAGGATCCGGGGAAACAGCTTGCAAAGCTGCAAAAGGCGGTGGAACATTCGCTGCGGCCCCTGGGCTGGGAGCGCGAAGCCCGTCGGTTCGTGCCGCACTTGACGCTCGGGCGGGTGCGGGAGCGCCAGCGCCCCCCCCACGGCGAGTGGATGCAGAATCCTCCCCTCCTGGCCTTTCAGGTAGAGGCAGTGGAGTTGATCGAAAGCCGGCTAAAGCCGACCGGGGCCGAGTACAGCACCCTGCACAGAGCAACGCTAGTGGTCGACCAGATAAATTTAGCTGGCTGACGGGCAGGCCTCAAAATCAACGCGGTCGTCTACTAGGCTTGTCCAGGACGTTTTTCAGCTCGGGCTCGGAAGAGATGGCTTAGAGTCCATCGCATTGGCTTTCTTCCGGTGAAAAGATGGTGTATTATTAAATTGTAAAGACACCGTCTCTCCAACAAAGAAAAGGAGCCCTCGTGCCCGGCCGGCCCTATATCCTCGCCGAGACCCACTGGAAAGCAGTGCGCGATACCGCCTACGAAGTAGCGGTCTTGCCCTGGGGCGCCACCGAAGCCCACAACTTTCACCTGCCCTATTCCACCGATGTGGTGCAGTGCGACCACATCGCCGCGGAAGCGGCGCGGATCGCCTGGGAACGGGAAGCCAGGGTCATCGTCCTGCCGACCGTGCCCTTCGGGGTCAACACCGGGCAGGTGGATGTGAAACTGGACATCAACCTCAATCCTTCGACCCAACTGGCGGTTCTCCAGGACATCGTCGAGATGCTGGAGCACCACGGCATCCCCAAGCTGGTGATCCTCAATGGGCACGGCGCCAATGACTTCAGACAGATGGTGCGGGAGCTGTGGCCGCGCTACGAGGTTTTCATGTGCACCGTCGACTGGTACCGCTGGATCGACGCGGCCCTCTTCGAGGAGGTGGGCGATCACGCCGGCGAGATGGAGACCAGTCTGATGCAGATTTTTGCGCCGGACTGGGTGCTGCCCCTGTCCGAGGCCGGAGCCGGCCGGGAGCGCCGCTTCAAAATCGCGGCCCTGCGCCAGGGGCTGGCCTGGACCCAGCGCGACTGGATGCAGACCACGGCCGATACCGGGGTGGGCAATCCCGCCCCGGCCAGTCCGGAAAAGGGGCGGCGTTGTTTTGCGGATGTGTGCGGAAAGATCGGTGAATTCCTGATCGAACTGGCCGGGACGGACCTGGAGGATCTCTACGAGTGATTTGAGTATTGCGGCCAGGGTGGGTATATTAGAGTACCTACTGGGTCTGTGTCCTGTCGCCGCCTCGCGACAGCGCTTGATGCGGCCCGGATCGGACGGATGGATCACGGAGCAGGAAGGAGGGCAATATGCCGGAGTTTCAGGATAAGGTGGTGATTGTCACCGGCGGCGCCAAGGGCATTGGCCGGGGCATCTGTCTGGGTTTTGCCGGCGAGGGCGCCCGGGTGCTGTGCGCGGATGTGGATGTGGAGGCTGGCGAGAAAATCGTCGGGGAGGCTCAGAGCCTGTCTGGGGAAGTGGTTTTTAACCAGGCCGACGTAGCGCAGGCCGGGGCGTGCAAGGGGCTGGTCGAGAAGGCCGTGTCGCAGTGGGGCGGGGTGGACGTGCTGTGCAACAATGTCGGCATTCAATCGGTGGAGAGCTACTTGCCGGCCCACGAATACCCCGAAGAGATGTGGGACCGCATCATCGACGTGAACCTCAAGAGCTTCTTTTTGATGACCAAGTACTGCGTGCCGGAAATGAAAAAGCGCGGGGGCGGGGTCATCGTCAACACCGCCAGTGTGCAGGGGCTGCAGTCGGCCAGGGGGGTACCCGCGTACGCGGCCAGCAAGGGCGGGATCCTCTCCCTGACCCGGCAACTGGCCCTCGAGTACGCCGAGGATCACATCCGGGTCCTGGCGGTCAATCCCGGTACCATCGACACCCCGCTGGTGGCCGAGGCTGCCGGGGCCCTGGGGGGCGATTACGAGGCCCTCAAAAGGCGGTGGGGCCAATCTCACCCCATGAAGCGCATCGGCCAGCCCGAAGAAATCGCTCATGCTGTGCTGTTTCTGGCCAGCGATAAGGCCTCCTTCATGACCGGAGAGTACGTGTGCGTGGACGGAGGCATGATGGCCAAGGGTGCCTGGGCCGATACTGAGTAGGCCGGGGCGTGTTGCTCTGGGGCGGCCGTGCGGGAATTGCGCCTCTGGCGTTTTATGATGCCCAGGGCGCTCTTGCCCCTCGCCACACCCCCAGGCAGGCCTGAGTCCCAGAGCCCCCTTTTCCCCTCCCCACTCCCCCACAAAACGCCGCCGGCACAATCCCCTCCCGGCCTTGAGGGGCATGTACTTGCGGTATTTCGCGCAATACTTAATCGCGATCCACTTCCATCAGCGGTGGGCTCCACGACGCCGATTTGAACACCTTAGAAGGCTTCTTACGGGTTCAGGTGGAATTCATCGAGGTTTTCCAGAGGCAAGAGAAGCAAAGGCTCCCCGTTGTGCTCCAGGCGGAACTGCAAATAGCCGAGCAGGGCCTGCTGGCGTTGTTCGATGCCGAGCAGACGGGGCATGAAGGCTGCCAGGTCGAATAGTGAACTGCGGGGATATTCCACCAGCCGGATGTCCTGGTCGGCGGCAATACCGGCCTTTTCCCTGGCCAGCCGGACTGCCGTGTCCAGACCGCCCAGCCGGTCAATCAGCCCCCTGTCCAGGGCGTCGTACCCGGACCACACCCGGCCCTGGGCCAGGCTGTCAACCTCCTCGAATGACTTGCCGCGCCCCTGGGCCACCTTGGCGACAAAGTCCCTGTACAGGGCGCGGATGGCGTGCTCCATTTTTTCTTTTTCATCCTCCCTCAGGTTGCGGTCCGGCAGGCTCAGGCCTAGCAAAGGCAGGGTCATGCCAAAGCTCCGGTCCGCGTGGGCGCCGACCTGAACGTGGTCGGTGGACAGCCCCAGTTTTTCCTTAAAGCCCTGGTTGTAGAGCCATCCGCCGATGATGCCGATAGAGCCGGTAACGGTGTTCGGGGCGGCGACAATGGCATCCCCGTACATGGAGATCCAGTAGCCACCGGAGGCCGCCACGTACCCCTGGGAAATGATCACGGGCTTTTTTTCTTTGCACTTTTTCACCGCTGCAGCCACCAGGTCCGAGGGCAGGAGGTAGCCGCCGGGGGAATCCACCCGCAGGACCACGGCCTGGATGCGCTTGTCCTCGGCCAGGGCTTCGATTTCTTTGACCAGCCGGCGCGCTGCAATCCCCTGGTCCATGGCGCAAAACCCCAGAGCATAGACAATGGCGATGTGCGGCTTTTTGCCCCAGGTGAGGTCGCGGGGCCTGGGGTAGGCCCGGGGGTCGATCAGGTTGGGCTCCCTGCCCTCTACCTGTTCCAGGAAGTTCTCTACCTGTTCCCAGCGGCCCACCTGGTCCACCAGGCCCTTTTCCAGGGCGCTTTGCGGCAGGAACAGGATCTCTTCATCAACCAGGCGGTCGAAGCCCTCGGGGGTAAGACCCCGGCTCCGGCAGATTTCCTCTCTGGCCAGGTGGTAAAAATCGTCCAGCAGGGCCTGCCACTGTTCGCGGTCGGCTGGGGACATGTCCTGGCGCGACAGGGACTCGGCTGCGGACTTGTACTTGAAAAAACGCCATTCTTCAAAGCCTATACCCATTTTTTCCAGCGCGCCCTTTACATAGGTTTGACCAGCGACAAAACCCTCCAGGGTGATCGCGCCGGCCGGATCCAGCAAGATGTGGTCGGCCACGGAGGCAAAGTGGTATTTCCCGAGATCGGCGTGGTCGACGTAGGCGACCACCCGTTTGCCGGCCTCTTTGAAGTCCTGGAGCTTGGTGCGCAGTTCCCAGGCCATTTCGGGGTTGATGTGCATGCCCGAGGTATTGATGGCAATGCCCTTGATCCGCGGGTCGTCCTGAGCCCGCTGAATCAGCGCCAGGAGCTCCACCAGAGTGCGGGACTGGTCAAAGAAGGCGAAGCGCCGATGGCGGATGGGGCCGAGGAGGTTCAGGTCGAGGTAGCCGGGCCGGCGGGCCAGACGCTCTCTGAGGGTGCTGGGTTCGAAGGCACCCATCCGGAAGGCGTGGGTGTTGAAGGTGTGATTCCGCTCCTCGTCAAAGCGGGCCTGGGTCTGGAAAGCGGCCCGGCCCAGACCCAGTTCCAGCCCGAAACCGAGGGTCTTGTTGTCGAAGTAGCGGCCGATCAACCGCAGGCCGGGCACGAGTTCGAGGCTGGCGCCCCCGCTCCAGTACGCGTCCTCGCCGGCCTTTTTGCTGGCCACGGCATAGTCGGCGAACAGGGTGAGGCGCTCGCTTCCCAGGGGCCGCAAGGCCAGATCGAGGGTGGCCTCACGAGCCGCAATGGAGAGGGCCGTGGTAAAGGTGAAGCCCAGTGAAAGACGGGGAGAAGGGCGCACGAGGGCGCCCACTACCAGCAGGTTTTTGCGCTTGAGGAAGTCGGTCTGGCCGCTCGACCAGCCGTAGCCGATTCCCAGGCTGGTCGAACGGTTTCCGGCGCTCAGGGCGATCCGGTAGTCCTTCAAGTCCTCGCCGGGGAGTTCCTGGTGGATAAGACCAAAGCCCAGGCGGGGAAAGCCGGTGAACACGCCCCACTGGTTGGCGACGCCCTGCTGGTCGGGAGCATCGGTCCAGGTGAAAGAGGTCTCCATCTCCTCCACGTAGGTCAGCAAAGCCGGGTTGATATAACCTTGCAGGCCCGATCCCGACCCTCCGGGGGAGGTCGACAAGAATTCGCTGCGCACGGGGTAGGGCGCAAAAGCCTGGGCCTGAATGGTTGCCGGGAAAAACAATGTGAGCAGGGCGCTGACAAGCCAGTATTTCATGATGCCTCTATTCCTGCATTGACCGAACTCTACGGCGGGTACTGCGAGGAAGACGCGGAGGAAGATCGGGCTTCCTCCGCGAAATGACTCAAATCTCCCTGGCCTTCCCTCAGGACTTCCGCTTTGTCGCCCACCAGTGAAACGATGCTGGAAGGCAGGACCGGGAGCTGGCCGCACTCCAGGATGAGATCCACCTCATGCCCCAGGATATCCTCCAGATCCTGCGGGTCGGTGATCACTTCCTCATCGCTGCGATTGGCGCTGGTGCTGATGATCGGGTTGCCCAGCTCTCCGATCAGGGCCAGAGGAACGGGGTGATCGGGCACCCGCAAACCCACGGTCTTTTGTTTGGTTTGCAACATCCGGGGGGTCTGGCGGGTGGCGGGCAGCACAAAGGTATAGGGACCGGGCAGGCAGCGTCTGAGGATGCGGTAGGCATAATTGGATACGTGGGCGTAGTGGCTCACATTGGCCAGGTCGGCACAGACAAAAGACATGGGCTTCCTGGCGTCGCGTCTCTTGATGCGGCGGATGCGTTCCACCGCCTCCTTGCAGGTTATATCGCAGCCGAGGCCGTAGATGGTGTCCGTGGGATAGATTATAATTCCGCCCCGGCGCAGTACTTCCACGGCGCGTTTTACATGCCGTCCCTTCAGGTGTTCGGGGTCGACGCTCAGTATTTCGGCCATTCTCTTCTCCTCAGAAGCCATCTCGAACTAAAAAATATAAGCGGGATAGCAGCGGTTGAAAAGGAAGAGCAAGCACACCGGCCACGGCATCGGGATTGCCGGTGTGAAGTTTTGCTGTTGACCCTTGGGAGGCTTGAAGCCATTTTAAGGCCTGTCCGACTAGAGCCCTTCTAACCTTTAGAGCCCTTCTAACCTTTAATCAGGAGAAGCGACCATGTCCGAACTGAGCGTTGTAGAAATGGTGACTGCCAGCGGGCCCGAGGGGCCCCTGCCCGATATGCCGATCGATGCCGAGTTGATCACCGCCGGCAATCCCGTAGCCCGCGGCGCCATCCTGAACCAGTCGGCTGACAGGACCCTTTCCAGCGGCCTGTGGACCTGCGAGCCTGGCGAGTTCGACTGGGCCTATACCTGGGACGAGTTCGTCTACATCTTTGCAGGCGAGGTTACCATCACGGAAGAGGGCGGCAAGAGCTATACTGTGGGCCCGGGTGATATGGCCCATTTTCCACTCGGCTTGAAGGCCCACTGGCGCGTAGTGAAAGCAGTACGCAAGTTTTTCGTGCTCAAGACCCCCGAGCCGCTGGAGTTGTAACTATCTCTCGATTTCGGGCCAGGGGTGGCGCTGGGGGTCGAGCAGGCGGCTCGGAGCGAAGTAGGATTCGGGATAGTCGTCCTCTTCGTGGGTGAGGCCGAGGATGCGGTTGGCGACGCAGCGCCCGCCGTTGAACGAGACGCCGCTGCCCGAGCCGCACATGCCGCCGATGATGTACTGGCCTTTGCCGTCGACCAGGCCGACGACGGGAAACTCGTCGGGAGTATAGCCGACCGTGCCACTCCACTCGTTGGTCAAGTTCAGCTGGTAGGGACCGAAATTCTTTTTCATCTCTCCGGCGATGTACTTGGTGAGAAAACGCGAGGGGTGGTTGCGCCCGGCCTCGTGGTCGGGCAGACGGGAGCCGCCCGAGCCGAACAGCACCTTCTTGCCGTAGCGGCCGGCGAAAAACCAGGAGCCGCTGATGCCGATGTGCGGTTTCATGTTTTCGGGGCCGCCGTCGCCGCAGGCGGCCTGTTCCTGCATCGGCAGGATGGCGTCGTGGAAGTATTGCAGCAGCCGGGGGGTGTAGGATTCGGTGGCGTAGACCACATGGCGCGCCTGGAGCGCCCCGCGGCTGGTGTGGACCAGGTAGTGTCCGCCCTGGTCCTCCACCCGTTCGACCTGGGTCCGGGTGTATAATTCAACGGTCGGCTCGCGCAGCGCCGCCCCGAGCAGGCACCAGACCCACTTGGCCGGGTGCCACGAGGCCGCGGCCAGGGAAAAGCCAGCGTTGTGCTGGAGCTGAATACCCGACTTTTCAAGGGCCTCTTCAGGCGTGATCTGGGTCCAGTCGTCAAAGCCGCTTTCCAGGGCCATTTTCACCGATTCCTGCAGGGATTCCTGGCTTTCGGGGTCCTGGCCCTGGACCCAGCCGGCGCGGGCATAATCGCACTCGAAACCCTGGTCCTGGATGGTTTTTTCGATCAGATCGGCATTGTGATAGGCGGCGCGACAGTAAGCCGCGGCAAATTGACGGGAGAGTTGCTCGCGCTCGTCCGCGTTCAGGCCGGGGCGCACCTGGGCCAGGTTTCTGAGCACGGTGTCCCGCACCATCTTGAAGTAGCGGCCCACGACCACCAGGCCCTCGTTGCGGCCGGAACTGCCGCTGGCCGGATCGCCCATTTCCAGCACGATCGCGTTGCGCCCGGCCGGGGCTTTCCGCGCCCAGTGGTAGGCCAGGGCCGCGCCCGTAAAACCGGCGCCGATGACGACGGTGTCGGCCTGGCCGGGCAGCCGGGTTTCGGGTTCTTCTTTCCAGGGGTGATTCGCCAGGGGATTGTCGTCGGTCAACCACATGGGGGTGGATGAAACCCGCCCCTCGATTTTCAGGTACTGCAGATTCTCGGGTATGGCGATGAACATCTGGTGCAGAGTCCACCCCAGGAAGCGGCACCAGCGCAGCGCCAAGGGCTGGTCCGGGTAGCGTTTTTTCACGTAGGTGCCGGCGGCCTGGAAGTCGGGTTTGCGCAGGCCCACCACCAGGTCCAGGGCGACCTTCAAGCGCCGCGGCAGGCCCACCCTGGAGGGGGGGATAGTGGAGGAGTCGGGGGTCGAAGCCATTTTATTTTTTCCTCTGCAAAATGCGGTCCGGGTATTGTCCCGGCACTCTGGCGCAGCGCGCCCGTCTTGTTATTACGTACGTATTGAGAGGCGCGGCGTCAAGTTCTTTGCGGTGAGAATATTGGCCATTGGACGGCGTAAAGCGCAGACTGTAAATTGTAGTATCAGTATTTCATTTCACGAAATACCCGTACCTATTTGGCCCTCAAGGCCGGGAGGGGATGTTGCCGGCAGGGCGGTGGGGGCTGCGAGCCGGCGCAGCAGCAGGGAGGGGGTAGGGGGGGGTGGAGCGGGGAAAAGGGGGCTCTGGGACTCAGGCCTGCCTGGGAGGGTAGGGTGGGCTGCGAGCCGGCGTAGCAGCGGGAAGAGGGAGCGGGGCAAGAGCGCCTTGGGCCTCATAAAACGCCAGAGGCACAAGCCCCGCACGGTCGCCCGCCGATTCCGTGAAGTACTGAGTATCGCTTCTAAGATCCGCAGCGCAGGAGGCGCCCGGCCCCAGCCGAAGAATGCGTGAAGTACCGAGTATCAGCAGGAGGATAAATTATGTCGACAACCCCAAACGAGCTGAAGGAAGGCACCGCGGAAAGCGCTGGAATGTCCCGGGAAGCCCTCGAACGGGCCGGCGACCTCCTCGCAAGCGCCATCGAAAACGGACAGATGGGGGCGGCGAGCCTGGTGGTGGGCCGGCGCGGAATCCTGGTCTTTGCGCGAGGCTACGGCCGCCAGTCTCCCGATGCGGATGCCGCGGCCGTGGAGCCGGACTCGGTATTCCTGCTGGCCTCGATTACCAAGCCGGTCACGGCCTGTGCCCTGATGTTGCTGGTCGAACGGGGACAGGTCTCGCTCAACGATCCGGTCGCCCAGTACCTGCCGGAGTTTCAAGGCGGGGAACGCGATCAGGTGCAGGTGCGTCATCTGTTGTCACACACCTCGGGCATGCCCGATATGTTGCCGCAAAACATCGAGTTGCGCCGCGCCCACGCACCGCTGTGCGAGTTCGTCCGCGGCGCTTTGCAGACCCCTTTGCTCTATACCCCGAATACCGACTTCAAGTACCAGAGCAAGGGCATCCTGCTGGCCGCCGAGATCGTGGAGCGGATCAGCGGCCAGCGGTTGCGAGACTTCGAAAAGAAAGAGATCTTCGATCCCCTGGGCATGAACCGCAGTGCTCTGGGATTGAACGGCTTTGCCATTGCCGATACCGTCTGGTGCGGCATGACCAAACCCGAGTCCGGGGACTCGGCGCACTGGGGGCCGAACAGTCCGTACTGGCGGGATATAGGGGCCCCGTGGGGGGGAATGCACAGTTCGGGCCTGGATCTGGCGATCCTGTTGCAGACCATGCTGAACGGGGGGGAATACGCCGGCCGACGGATTTTCAGCGCCGCCGCGGTCCGGGCTATGACGACCAACCAGAATCCCACCCTGGCAAACGCGCCCTGGGGGTTCGGCTGGGCTCTGGCCGGTTCACGGGTGTGGAACTTCTTTGGCGAGCTGGTTACTCCGGGTAGTTTCGGGCACGTAGGTGCTACCGGCACCGTGGTCTGGGCCGATCCCGAAAGACAATTGTCGTGCGCGATTCTGACCAATCAGATGGTCGAGGGCGGGAGCTTGCTGCGGCGGGTTTCGAATGCGGTTGCAGCCGCGGTGAGCGGCTGAGAAGCGAGACCAAGGCCGGTAAAGGGGGCCACAGTGCACATTCTCTGGGTGGAATCCCAGCGCGGTCGGGGGCTACCGGGTCTGGCGCAAAATGGCACTGGTGGAATAGACTCAGGTTGAAAAGAGATAATGCGTTTGCTGAAGTGGCTTTATCCCGACAGCG
The DNA here is from genome assembly GCA_965219385.1 of Candidatus Latescibacterota bacterium. Taxonomy (GTDB): domain Bacteria; phylum Latescibacterota; class UBA2968; order UBA8231; family UBA8231; genus CBDCNM01. The sequence continues at coordinate 3,433,589 of CBDCNM010000002.1, forward strand.
ATGTACCCATCGGGCGGGACGACCAGGATCCGGCTGGCCGCCATCTGGGTGACCCCAATGCCATCTGGCGTCTGGGCATGATGCTTTTCCTGGCCTCGTTGACCGTGCTTTTTGCCGCCGGCGTCGTCGCGTACCTCTTTATTCGTTTGCGCAGTCCCACGGCCCCGCCTCCCGGCCAGATCCAGCTGCCGCTGGGATTGTGGATCTCCACGGCGGTGCTGCTGGGAGCCGGTTTGACGGTGCACGCCGCCCAACGTAGCGCCCGCCAGGGCAGGATGCATACTGCACAGCGGTGGCTGGGATGGACCTGCGGGCTCAGTGTGGCCTTTATCATCATCCAGACGCCCAGCATGATGAAACTTCTGGCTACCCACCGGTGGGCCCTGGCCCAGCACCACACCGGGATCTATGGTTTGACCTTCGCGCTGATCATCATCCACGCCCTGCACGTGCTGGGTGGTCTGGTGCCGCTGGGTTTTCTGACCTACAAGGCCCTGTACAACCGCCTGGGGCACCAGCACCAGCCCCTGGTCCGCGCCTGCGCCATTTACTGGCACTTCCTCGAGGTGGTCTGGGTGCTGCTCTTCGGGGTGTTCTTGATTGCGGCGTAAAAATCCCTGCAAAATAAGATCCGGCTATCCTTCTCCCAAGGTCTTTGTTGCCTAAATCCTAATACATAGACTTAATTCTCCGCACATATAGATGCAGCAAGGATGGCACGTGGACCAGAACAAGCCTTCTTCTTAAAACCCGTCCGTTTTTCATCGGGCTGATTCTGGGTACCTGTATCGGGGTCGGGGGGGCGAGCCTGGTTTATGCGTTTTATTATATATAACTGAGCGCGTGGCCGGCGTGGTCGGCCCTGGGGGGCGACCCTACGGCGGTCCGATTTGGTAGATCTATTGAGATTATCAGTACCTCACGAGACACCATAAATATTTGGATCTCAAGGCCGGGAGGGGATGTTGCCGGCAGGGCGGTGGGGGCTGCGAGCCGGCGTAGCAGCGGGAAGGGGAAGCGGGGCAAGAGCGCCTTGGGCATCGTAAAACGCCAGAGGCACAAGCCCCGCACGGCCGTTCGCAACAGACGACAAAAGGAGGATTTGAGTTGTGAAACTGATCGAGATGCTCCCGGAACAGGTGCGCCAAGCAGTGGAGAAAAACACCCCGGTGGTGCTGGCGGCCGGCGTGATCGAGTACCATGGACCGCACCTGCCCATAGGCACGGACTTTCTCATCGCCAACAGCATCATCGAGGGAGTGGAAAGTCGCTGCGAAGTAGTGCTGGCGCCGCCGCTGCCCCTGGGGCCGACCGGAAGCTGGGCCGCCGGTCCCGAGGATGGAGAATTCGATTTTCCGCCCGAGCCGTTTTTTCAGTTTGTCAAAGCCGAACTTCGGGGCCTGCTGGATATGGGGTTCCGGCGCATCCTGGTACTGCAGCACCACCAGGGGCCGGAAGGGGCACAGTCCCTGTGCATCCGGCGCGCCGCCACCGAATTGGCCATCGAGGACGGGCTCGCCGAGTCGGGGGGGCACAGCTGGGGCCAGTTGCCTCCCGAAGAGCGGCCCGAGGTCTTCGGGCGCATCCAGGTACTGGCTCCCACCTCCTTTCTCGAAGGGGAGGAGGCCAATATCCCCTGGGGTCACGCCAGTTTAGGGGAGACCGGCTACATCCTCGGGGTGTATCCCGAGCTGGCGAAGATGGAAAACCTGCCCGCGGATCCGCAGATCGAATGGCTGCAAAATTCGGGTCAGGCCACCGGCGCGATGGGCGAGAAGTGGTACGAGTTGTGCGTCAACAGCTGGGTCGAGGCCCTGAAAGGAGAATAGGGCTGCCGCTGGAGAACAAGGTGGCCGTTAGCCGCTTTTGGGCAAAGGCGACAAGTGGTTTAGAGGGCCCATCTCCGGGGCCTGGGCGACCTCCTCGAGCTGGGCCGGACTGGCGGCGCCGCTGGACACGGTGCTGATGCGCGCATCGCCGAGGACGTAGCGGAAGGCGTTTTGCGGCAGGGTGCCGTTTTCGCTGCGCAATCTTTCGAGTACTTCGAGGGCCTTTTGCCGTCCTTGCTCCCCTTTATCCGCGCGGATATTTTCCAGAGCCTGTTCCTGCTTGGGGCCATCCACGTACAGGCCTCCGGCCAGCACGGTGGCGGCGATTACGCCCATGTTCTGGGCTGCGGCGGCCGGCAGGAGCTCCGCGGCGGCCTGTTGCGAGCACGGGTGGTAGTCGTGGTAGAACAGCACGGTGTCGAACTCCCCGGTCGAAGCCAGACGGGACAGGAGGGGGATGGCGCGGCCGGTGATGCCGATTATTTCACACAGGCCCTGTTTTTGGGCTGCGCGCAACCCTTCGAGGGCGCCGCCCTTTTCCGTGATGCGTTCCCAGCCGGCCATGTTGACCTCGTGGATCTGGGCGCCGTAGAGTCGGGGCAGGCCGAGCCGTTTGAGGCTGCGTTCGAGACTCCACAGCACGGAGTCGCGGCGGTAGTCGAAGTCCTCGGGATCGAAACCTACCTTGGTCGACAGGTAAAAGGGCCGGGGCTCGCCTTCGAGGGCGTGGCCCAGCAACGCTTCACTGTTGCCGTAGAGGGGAGCCGTGTCAATGTAGTTGATGCCCAAGTCGAAGGCGCGCTGTACCACTGTGCGGGCGTTTTCCCTAGCGCGGTCCGGATCGTCACCGGCCAGGTAGGCACCGCCCAGGCTGACGGCGCTGACCCTTGTGCCGGTTCTTCCCAGGGGGCGGTATTGCATCAATCTGTTTCTCCTTGAGAAGCCTTCTGAGATGGTTGTGCTGCTCAAGTCTTGCTGGCAAGAAGAAAGTCGATATCTTTCACAGAGAAGCGGTGGTTATCGGCACCCGGGCCGGAGCGGTTATTTTTGGGGTAATATGAATATTATCAGTACTGCACGAAATACCGTAAATATTTGGCCCTCCCGGCCAACCGCCGATTCCGTGCAGTACTGATAATACCCCGGCCGGGTTTGTGCATCTGTTTTGCCGGAGAGAGGATTGGAGAACGACATGGAAGAAAAAGCAGGGTTGAGCACCCAGGATTACACCGACAAAACCCCCGTATCCCGCAGGCTCTACCAGCGCGCCAGAGAGGTCTTTCCCAGCGGCATCACCCACGATACCCGCTTTCTGCAGCCTCACCCAATCTCGATTGCCCGGGCGAACGGGTCGCGCAAATGGGATGTGGACGGCAACGAGTACATCGATTACTTCGGCGGCCACGGCGCTCTCCTGCTGGGGCACAACCATCCCGTTGTGGTCGAAGCCGTCGGGAAGCAACTGGAACAGGGAACCCACTATGGTGGCTCTCACGAACTGGAATTGGAATGGGCCGAGTTGATTGTGGAGATGGTGCCCTGTGCCGAAAAGGTGCGTTTTACCAGCTCGGGTACAGAGGCCAGTCTCCTGGGGCTGCGCGTGGCCCGGGGCTTCACCGGAAAGAACAAGATCCTGAGATTCGCCAGCCACTTTCACGGCTGGCACGACCAGGTGGCGTTCGGCTCGGTGTCGCCCTCTGCTGGGACACTCCCTGCCGGCATTACCCCGGAGACCGCGCAAAACATTGTGCTTTGTCCGCCCAACGACCTGCAACAGGTCGAGGAAATACTGGCTACCGACGATGATATCGCCGCGGTAATCCTCGAACCCACGGGGGCGACGTTTGGCCACGTGCCGACCTTGGGCGAGTTTCCGGTGGCGTTGAGAAAACTCACCCGGGAACGCGGCGTCCTGCTGATTTTCGACGAAGTGATTACCGGTTTTCGCGTGGCTCCGGGTGGAGCCCAGGAGTACTACGGAGTGAAAAGCGACCTGGCGCTGCTGGCCAAAATAGTGGCCGGGGGCTACCCGGGCGGCGCCTTGGTGGGCCGGGCCGACATCATGGATACCATGAGCTTGACGGACGATCCGCGGTGGAACGCCGAGCGCCGGATCGCCCACTACGGCACCTTCAATGCCAATCCCATCTCCGCCGCCGCGGGGCTGGCCGCGCTCAAGCTGGTCGCTACGACGGATGTCGTGCAGCGGGCCAAGCAGAACGGGGCCATGGTGCGCGCTGCTCTAAACCAGGTTGTAAACGAGGCCGGGCTGAACTGGATTGTCTACGGGGAGTTTTCCGATTTTCACATCTTTGCCAACCACGAGGATAGAGATATCAGTCTCGAGGATATCTATGCGGGAAGGGTGGATTACTCTGTCCTGAAGGGAGGAACGCCGCCACCGGTCATCAATAAAATCCGTTCGGGTTTGCTGACCCACGGGGTAGACACCGTCCCCTGGCCTGGAGGGCTGGTTTCCGCGGTGCACTCGGGAGCCGATATCGACCAAACGGCCATGGCGTTTAAGGATATGCTGGCTGCTAGCTGATTGTTGCCTCGGGTCCGATACCCCGCGGCCTGCTGCGGGGAGGATTCATTTTACCATCTCCATGTAATCCGGCCGCACCGGCCAGAACACATCCACCACATCGACGCCTTCGGGACTGATCCGGGCCGCGTGCACCATGCCGCCCGGTTGCAGAATCACGTCCTTGCAGGCACCGCTCATGGGATGCCACCCTTCGTCTATGCCCTCTTCCATGTTTCCGTTCAAGACCATCATCAACTGGTCCTCGGGATGAAAGTGGTGCGGAAACGAGGAGTTGCCATCCATTCTTATGAAACTCAGCATGAAATTCTTGCCCCACATCAGGGTGGTATGGGCGGTCGGCCTGGCAGAGGGGTCTCTTCCTGGCATGAGGATCGGCTTGCGCGGGATATCGCCGCAGCCGTAGACTTTGCCCGGTTCCAGGGACGCTTCAATGCCCTGATCGGGAAAGGTGACATCATCGTGGAGCAGCACGGTGCCGGCCAGGGCCAGATGGTCCACCAGGACCGGCGAAAACACCTCCATGGCCACCAGGCCATCGGGCCCGGCCCGCAGGGAACGGTGCCTGCCTTCGGTGAGATAAAGAAAAGAGCCGCTGCCCAGCTCCAGGGTTTGACCGTCCAGGGTGCAGGTCGCCGAGCCACTCTGGACGGCGGTGATGAGTTCCCCGCTCAGGGCCTGCTCGGGGTAGACGGCACCGGGGGCCATCTCCAGCCACTCCAGCAGGGTGCCCCGTCCCCAGGAGACAGAGGCCTTGACCCCCTCGGCGATGTCAATGGAGGGCAAGTCGGCCGAAGCGTAGACCTTGCCGGGTTCCAGCTCTACCTTCACATTCGGCCGCGGCACGTCGCGCTCGCGGCTTTTCAGACCCCGTCTTTTTATGGATTCGGCGCTGCGTTTTTCCCACGTAGGCATCTTTACTCCTCCTTCTCTTTATTTATCCGAACCAGTCGTAGTTGAATCCCAGGCTGCGTCGGGGGTGGGGCGGTCGATGGCGTCGATGCGCGCGGCCGGGTCGTAGAGCAGGCCCATCCAGCCCAGGCCGATAACGGCACCGCGATATTTTGCCATGGTGCTTCCTCCTACCTGTGCCAGTCGTATTCCAGACCCAGAGAACGGTCTTTCAGGGGCAGGTCGATGCGCGTGCTATTGCGGGCCGAGGAGAGCTTGATGGCGATTTCGGTCTCGAGCGCCACGGCCACGCTGCGACCGGAATTCTTGGGTTCGTCGAGGCGGCCTTCCAGGCAGTCAATGAGGTCCGCCAGGCCGTAGACGGCGCCGCCGCCGTGTTGCATCTGGGGCTCGGGCCAGGGCACCTCCACCCGTTTTTCGCCGGCCAGGGTTTCCAGGTCCTGCCACAGTCGCCAGGGGCCGTAGTGGTCCTGGTGGAGGATTTCGCCTCTGGTGCCGGTTAGGCGCAGGGCCGGGGCTTCCTTTCTGAAGAATACGGCCTGGCCGTCCCGGGTGACCATCATGCCCTGGCCGCGGTACTCGGCGCTGCCCGATTCGCGTTTGGGCTCGTCACCAACGCCGATGACCCAGGCCGGCGGGCTGTCGACGAAGTAGGACCAGTTCTGGTGTTGCGACATGTTTTTGTTGGACGCGGCCTCGATGGAGACGACCGGGCCGATGGCCCCGCTTTGTACCAGTTCCTTGGCCTTGCCAAAGGAGGGATGGCTGGTCGAGATGGCGCCGGTGACCAGGGGCACGCCGGCCTCGGCGCAGGCTTTGACCATGCGGTCGGCCTCCTTTAGGGTGTAGGCTATGGGTTTCTCGGTTATGATGCCTCTGGCGCCGTTTTCCACCGCGTGGCAGGCCAAGTCGGAGCGGCCCTTGGTGTTGGTGGAGATGGCCACGATATCGGGCCTTTCCTTTTGCAGCATCTCCACCGCATCGGTGTAGAGCGCGTTGACGCCGTAGCGCTGGCCAAAGGCTTGGAGGCGCTTGGGGTCGCGCTCGGCCGCGGCGACCAGGTCCACCTCGGAACGGTCGTGGAGGGCTGCGGAATAGCTGGTCGGCCTTTCTCGGGGTAGATGGTGTTCGTGGTAGTGGAATTTCCGGTGGATATTCAGTTCGGGGGTGGGGCGGTCGATATCGTCGACGTGCCACACGCCCATGCGCTGGGCCAGGTCGTAGAGCAAACCCATCCAGCCCAGTCCTATTACCGCAGCGCGATACTTTGCCATTTTATCTCCTTACGATGGGCCGGAGCATGGAAGCCTCACTAGTACCCACGCTCCTGAAAGAAAGGGGCCACCACGTTGATGTAATCGACGCCGAGTTGCCGGTACACCCCCATCCAGAAGTAGGGCACGGCGCCGCGGCGGCACATCTCGTCAATGAACTGGGCAGTGAGCACGTACATGATAATGAGGTTGAGGATACCCGAGGCCGGGCACACCTTGTCGCGGCGGCCCGGGATGTCGATGATGCCGTCCGGTTCGGCGCCGCGGTTGTCAAAGTAGATATCGCAGCGCTGCCGCAGAGCGTCGCTGTCGGAGGGACCGATGCCGATGATGCCGTTGCCGTTGGAGCGGGCCTGCTCGGCCCATTCCAGCTCCTGCGGATCGTCGGCGCTGACCGCGGCGATCAGGAAGGTGTCCTTATCGCCGCCCGCGGCTGCCGCCCGCGGCTCGAAGGCATTGCTCAGCATCACCCCCTGGGCCACCGAGGTGGCCTCGCTCTGGACGCCCTCGTTGCGGCTGCGCACAAAATAACGCCCGCCGGCGATGATGCGTTTGGCAATGGTCGCGGCCAGTTCGTTTACGCTTTCGAGGTCCTGGGCGTGGAAATCCGCCAGGCGCTCCAGGAGGATATCCAGGTACTGGCGCCCGACGCCGCCAGCGGGGGGGATGCCCGTGTCCAGGGCATAGGCCACTTCGGCGGAGATCATCCAGTGGATGGAACAGGTGCCGATCGCCGAGCCCGGGCAGATGGCCATTTCCGGTATTTCGGGGGCGTGCACCAGGCCCTGTTCCCAGGGGATGTGGGATTCCAGTACCTGCGAGGCCACATCTTCGGGCATCCAGTCGTTCTCGTTGGGATGGACCATGCCCGGAGGGGCGTGGCGGTTGTTGGTGTAGCAGGTGGTGACGACCACGACGTAGGCCCCGGCCTCGCGCGCCTGGCGCACGTCGGCGGAAACGCTGTTGGTGAGCAGGACATCGCCCTTTCCCATGGCGGCGAATTGTTCCGCGGTGAAGGCGCCCGCGGAGAATTCGAAGAGCGCCGGGTTGCCCTCGCGTTCGTCGTCCAGTTCCATTCGGGGCATGTGGCCGGCAACCGCATTGGTGTAGACCTTGTGTCCGGTGCTCAGAGCTTCGGCGCAGCGGGCGGCGACCGCGGCGATGATGGGGGCGTCGTCGTGGAGGGCGCGCAGTATTTTTACCGCGTTCTGGTAGTACTCTTCGCCGAAGGCGATGGTGTGTCCCCAGGTGTGTTCCGGATCGTGACTCATGGGTCTTCCTTTCGCAGTGGGTTATGGGGTACATATGGGTACTGATTTCGAGACCCTCTGTCAATGGGGATGTGCAGGCTGAGAGCGCCAGGGGTCCCGAGCGGCGTTCCACCTCTATCCTTGTCTTATTTCCCTTAAAATTTATATTGATCTATTGATAGTGGATGATGCCGCGACGCGCACAAAGAGTAATTGTACCGTCCAAAACGGAGGGTGTGATGCTGAAACGCCTGTTGATTTTCGCGGCCGGATGCACAGCCTGTCTCCCCGGGATCCTGCAGGGACAAGAGGCGAGCGATTCTTCGACCTGGGAACAGATCCAGAACGACATCCTGAATAAAAACTGTGTCACCTGCCATCGCACCGGGACTTCCTTTGCCCGCCAGTCCGGCCTGGCGCTGGAGGAGGGCATGGCCTACGCTCAACTGGTGGAGGCACTACCGCGCAACGCGGCGGCGGCGGCCGATGGGCTGGTGCGGGTGAGTTCGCGGGGCGGGTTTGCCGGGCTCGTACAGAGCTTTCTGTGGGAAAAGATCAACGCCCCGGAGCAGGATCACTTCTACAATGACCATCCGCACTACGGCGCTCTCATGCCCCTGGGACAGCCCTTTCTCACCCAGGGCGAACTGGGATTCATTCGCGCCTGGATCCAGGCCGGGGCGCCCCAGACAGGCGCGGTAGCCGCTGTGGGCCTGCTGGCGGATACAAGCCGCTACAAGCCGCCGGAATTCATCGCCCTGGAGCCGCCGGAAGAGGGTTTTCAGCTGCACCTGGGTCCCTTCGAGGTGTGGCCCACCGAAGACCGCGAGTTCCTCTATTTTGAACCCATGGCGACCCGCGAGGATCTCTATGTTAGCGGCTACGAGATCTCCATGCGCCCGGGCAGTCACCACTTCATCGTCTACAACTACGAAAAGGGCGAGACCGTCCCGGAACTGGAGGGATACCGCGATATCCGGGATGCCCAAGGGGTTCACGATCTCGCCGTGGTGATCCAGGTGGGCATCCTTTTTCCCCAGCGTTTCTTCATCGGCACCCAGACGCCTTATATCAACTACCGGTTTCCTCCCGGGGTGGCCCTGAGATTGCCGGCCGGGTCCGGTTTTGATCTCAATTCACACTATGTAAAGTCCAGCGAAGTGGAAGTGGGCGAGGTCTACGCCAATATCTACACCGTGGAGCCCAGCCAGGTCGAGGTGGTGGCCGAGCCCGGGCATTTCAACAATACAGATATCGAGCTGCCGCCCGGAGAGATCACCACCCTGAGCAAGCCCTTTTTTTTCGACGAGACCCATCACATCATCCAGATGTGGTCCCACGCCCACGAGCACATGCTCGAGTTCAACATAGAAGCGGTGGGCGGAGAGCGCGACGGGGAGTTGCTCTACTGGACCAATGATTGGGCCCACCCGCCCCTGCTGGAACTGGATCCCCCTCTCACCATGCACGCAGGGGAAGGGTTGAAGCTGATCACGACCTACGACAACCAGACGGAGCGGACCATCCGCTTTGGATTGCGCAACTCGGACGAGATGCAGTTCGCGTTTTTCATCTCCTATACCGGCACCCAAGAGCGGCCGGGCACCGCGGTGCTGGAAGAGCGGGAGAGCGTGGTGCCGCAGCACTTTGCCCTGGCGCCGAACTTTCCCAATCCGTTCAACGGCAGCACCGCGATTCAGTACGCCCTGCCGTCGAAAGCTACGGTGGAACTGGCGATCTACAACCTGGCCGGACAGAAGGTGGCGGTCCTGGTGCAGGGGACGCGGGAAGCCGGGGTGTACAGGGTGCGCTGGGACGGGCGCAGTGCGCGGGGGCAGGCCGTGTCCAGCGGGGTCTACCTGTATCGCTTGCGGGCCGGGGGGCACACAGAGACGCGCCGGCTCTTACTGCTTCGTTGAGCGGATGGCGAAGGGGGGTAGCGGGATTCCATTTCCTCCCTGGAGACCCCAGAGTCTTTCAAAGGTAGTGGCGTACTCGTCGGTCATAGCCGTTCCTTTCAGGCGGATTGCAGGGACGCCTCCAGGGCCATGAGGGTCGCGTACATCACCTCTACTGCCGGCATGGAAAGGGAGTAGTGGTCTCTGGCCTCCTGGAGCATGGGGCCGACGCAGGCGCTGAATTCGGTGGGCTGGCCCTTCAGGATATCCTGGAGGGCCGAGTGCATGGACTGGCTGGAGGCCAGGGGGGATTGCATCACCACCGCGGCGGCCTCCTCCACGCTTCCCCGGCACCAGGTCTCGACGTGGTAAGGGCCGATATTGGTCAGGGGGACCCCTCGCGCAGCGGCCAGGGGGCTGAATTCGCGCACCATGCTCACATAGACCGGTACCAGGTGCTGGTTGGACAGGGTGGCGGCGTTGTTGGTATGGGCCAGACAGGCGATCAGGCCCAGGGGCACCCAGGCTACCATCTTGGTCCAGGTGGAGGAGAGAACCGCGTCCGAGGCCTCGGTATTGAAACCGGCCTGTCGAAACAGATCCACCAGGCTCTCGACGCGCTCGGACGGGGTGCCGTCGAGCTCGCCGAACTGGGTGATGCCGTCGTAGGTCCACCTGGCCACGCCCGGCTCGATCCGCTCGCCCGCGGCAACGGCCAGGCCGCCGATCACCTTGTCCTGGCCGAAGGTGTCTATCAGAAGGTCGTCCTTGATAACCCCGTTCTGCAGCGAGACCACGGCATCGCGGACAATTATGTGCTTTGTGCTTTCCAGGGCGGCTGCGGTGTCCGGGGCTTTGATCAGAAAGATCAGGAAATCGCAGTCCTGGATGCTGCTCGGATCGTCGGTCGCCTCGAGGCGGACGGTGCATTCCTCGAGCCCGCACAGGCGCAGGCCGTTTTGCCGGATGTTTTCGATGTGGGCTCCGGGACGGCCTGCTATGCTTACCGCGCACACGGCTTTGTGGGCCATGAGGGCGGCAATGGTGCTGCCGAGGCCGCCGGGGCCGACAATGACAACCTTTTTCATGGTGTGCTCCTCGTCCGTTTTTCCAGGTATGCGTTGATGCTGTGGCTTTAGAGCTCCTGTTAGGGGCTCTTATTATACGCATATCTTAGAGGCGGTGCCAGCCCCGGTGTGTACGAGGGGCTGAAGAGGCCATCTGCAATTGATGGCCATCGGGCTCGGGGCACACCAGGAATTTTAAGATAGCTTCTTATTTTTTTGCAAATCAAGAGGGAAATGGTTGCCGATCTACGATCCCGGCGTTAGGAGCGCTTCCAGCAATACCATTGGCGATGTAGCCTCGATCCCGCTAAAGTGGCGGATCTGGTGGCGGCATGAAAAGCCCGGGGCCACCACTACGGTGTCCGGGGCGAGCGCGCGCAGGGCCGGAAAGAGGCGGTGCTCCCCGACCGCCTGCGAAACCTTGTAGTGCTCGCGCTCGTAGCCGAAGGAACCGGCCATGCCGCAGCAGCCGCTGTCGAGAGGGACGATTTTGCAGCCGGGGATCTTTGCGAGGAGTTGCACGGCCGGAGCCATGCCGACCAGGGCTTGGTGGTGGCAGTGGCCGTGCAGGGCGATTTGGGAGGGGCCGGCCCGGAGATTGGGGGACTCGCCCATAGCATCACCGGCCCATTCTTCAAAGGTGCGACAGGCGGCGGCGACTTTTTCGGCGGCTTCTTTTTGGGGCCCGCGCAGGAGGTGGGGGTGGTCGTCGCACACCGCCGAAAAGCAGCCGGGTTCGCAAAAGAGGACCGGCACGCCGCGCTCGACCAGGGGCGCCAGGGTCCGGGTGGTGGCCGCGGCCTGTTGGGCGGCCCGGTCCAGAAAACCCTTTGAAATCAGGGGGCGGCCGCAGCACACCCGCGGCGGCACCACGACCCGGGCGCCCAGGCGCTCGGCCAGGCGTACCGCGGCTATGGGGTGTTCGGGTTCGTGGTAGTTGGTGAAGGTGTCGGCGAAGAGGGCCACCTGTGGACCGTCGTGATTTTCCGGCGGCGGGTTTTGCGCCCACCACTCCAGGAAAGTTCGCCGCGCAAAGGGCGGGGGCAGGCGGCGGCGGTCCAGACCGAGGGCCTTTTCGCCCAGCCAGCGCAGGGCGGGGTTGCGGGCGAGCCAGTTCGACACCGGGGCGAGGCGGCTGCCCCATACGGCCATCTTTTCCACCCCGGCCAGGCAGCGGGTGCGCAAAGAAGAGCCGTGTCTTTTGTGGTACTGGTGCAGGAATTCGCCCTTCAGGCGAGCCATGTCCACCCCGGTGGGACACTCGCTCTTGCAGGCCTTGCACTCCAGGCACAGGTCCAGGACGGGGTAGAGATCGCGGTCCGTGAGTCCTTCGGGTCCGAGCTGGCCGGAGATGGCCAGGCGCAGGGCATTGGCCCGGCCCCGGGTCGAGTCCGCCTCGTCCCGGGTGGCCATGTACGAGGGGCACATGGTGCCTTTGAGTCTCTTGCGGCAGGCCCCCACGCCGCTGCACTGCTCGGCGGCACGGGAGAGCCCGCCGAAGTCGGAAAAATCAAAGGTGGTCTCCACCTCCCGGGTCGAGTAGCCGGTGCCGAAGCGCAGGTTGGCCGTGAGGGGCGGAGCGTGGACGATCTTGCCCGGATTCAGCAGATAACCCGGGTCAAAGGTTTCTTTGACCCGGCAAAAGGCGTCGTAGAGCACCGGCCCGAACATCTTCTGCTGAAAGGGGGCGCGCACCAGGCCGTCGCCGTGCTCGCCGGAGAGGGCGCCGCCGTACTCCAGAACCAGATCGGAGATTTCCCCGGCAATGGCCTCGAACTTGTGGACCCCGTCCGCCGTTTTCATATCCACCACCGGGCGGATGTGCAGCAGGCCGACCGAAGCGTGGGCGTAAAAACCGGCCTGGGTGTCGTATTTGGCCAGGATCTCCAGGAAACGCGCGATGTAGTCGTGCAGGTGCTCTGGGGCCACGGCGGTGTCTTCGACAAAGGAAATGGATTTGGCATCGCCCCGCTGCGACATGGACAGGCCCAGGGCGGCCTTGCGCAGATCCCAGATCCGCGCCTGGGCAACCGGGTCGATGGCCCGGTGGATGTGGTGTCCCAGGCCCCGGGCGCACAGATCGGCCTCCAGGGAGTCGATCTGTACCTCTTGTCCGAAAAACTCCACGATCAGCACGGCGCCCGGATCGCCGGCGATGAAGTCGCGCAGGGGCTCGAACTCGGTTTTGCCGCGGGTGGTGTCCAGGATGAAGCGGTCCACCAGTTCCACGGCCGCGGGCTGGTGCTCGAGGATCGCGGGGGTGGCGGCCATGGCCTCCAGCAGCTCGTCGAATTGCACCGAACACACCACCCGGGCCGCGGGCAGGGGGACCAGGCGCACCCGGGCTTCCACGATCAAACCCAGGGTACCCTCCGAGCCGACCAGGAGGCGACAGAGATTGAAGGGGTGGTCGGAGGGGACGAACTCGTCCAGGTTATAGCCGCCCACCCGCCGCAGGATTCCGGGATAGCGGCGCCGGATCTCGTCCTGGTGCTGGGTGGCCAGGCTCCGCACGGTGCGGTAGCAGGCGCCCTCCAGGTCGTCCCGGGCGGATCTGGCCTCCAGCTCGCGCGGTTCAAGGGGGCGCAAAAGCACCACGCTGCCATCCGCCAGCACCACCTTCAATTCGAGGATGTAGTCGAGGGTCTTGCCGTAGACCACCGAACGGGTGCCCGCCGAGTTGTTGGCGATCATCCCCCCAATGGTGGCGCGGCTGGAGGTTGAAAGGTCGAGGGGCAGGTGCAGGCCCAGGGGGTGCAGGTGGGCGTTGAGGTCGTCCAGGACCATGCCGGGTTCGACCCAGGCGGTTTGTCCGGCCTGATCCACTTCGAGCAGCCGGTTCATGTACTTCGAGAAATCGAGCTGGACCCCCGGACCAATGGCCTGCCCGGCCTGCGAGGTCCCGCCGCCGCGGGCGGTTATCGAAGCCTGGTACTCATTGCACAGATACACCGTGCGCACCACGTCTTCGGAGCAGCGCGGTACCACCACGCCGAGCGGCACGATCTGGTACACACTGGCGTCGGTGGAGTGCAGGGCGCGAAAAATCCGGTCGAAGCGCACCTCGCCCTGGAGTTGGGCGGCAAGGGCGTCCTGGAGAGCACTCACGCGCTCGGGGACGAGCTGATCGCGCTGTTTGGGGGAAGGTGTATTGGCAGGATTCAAGGTAGCTGCCAAGCAATAGTAAGGGTTTCGAGTGCGGCCTCTACACCCCCGGCGCGGTGCGGGATGCCGGCCAGTTTCAGTCCCATTTCGACCCCGCAGAGGGTGCCGTTGAGTTCAGGTCCTCGGCAAGTTCATCCAGCAGCTTTACAAGCCCACTCCAAATTCGGCTTTGAAGGCGGCCCAGACCTCCGCTGGAACCTCGGTCGTGGCCGCCTCGTAGGCCTCTTCTACCTTCTGCTTGTTATAGGGACCGGGCATGACGATGCCGTCCATGGGAGCCGCCATGCAAAACTGCATGGCCAGGTGCTGGATGTTGACGCCGTGGTCGCGGCACCACTGCCACATGGCGTGCGCCCTGGGCTCGCTGCTAGGGTCGGGTTCGCGGCCCCCCAGGCGGCCCATGCCGAAGACGCTGGCCAGGATAATGCCCACGCCCCGTTCTCTTGCCAGGGGCAAAGTGGTCTGCGCCACGGACTGGTCCAGCAGAGTATAGTCCAGGTAGGTCAGGACGATTTCGATGTGGCCGGTCTCGATGGCCCGGCGGTGGAATTCGTGCTGCCGCACCCCCAGGCCTACGTGGCCAATCATTCCCTTCTCCTTCATCTTGAGGAGTTCGTCCAGGGCGTTTCCCGGCGCCAGGGGCACCTCGATATCGCCGGGATCGTGGATCAGCACCGAATCCAGGTAGTCGGTCTTGAATAGCCGGAGGCTGTTTTCCACGCTCCAGCGGGTGGCTTCCGCCGAGTAGTCCTGCCTCCTTTCGGGGTGGGTGCCGGTCTTGGTCTCCAGATAGATTTTGTCCCGCCAGCCGCCTTCCAGGGCGAGTCCGACGCGGCGTTCGCTCTGGCCGTAGGCCGGGGAGGTGTCTACGAAATCAAATCCCAGTTCGATGGCCCGGCGGACCCCCTCTATGGTGTCGCGGTCCGAGCTTTTGTCACTGCCAAACCACGCACATCCCAGACTGAGAATCCGGGGGGTCATGCCGGTGTTGCCCAGCGTCCTCCTCTCCAGTTCGGCCATACATACCTTCCTCGATTGAATTGTGGGTGCGGTGATTTTCGTTGAATATGTGAAGTAAGAAAATTATAGGGTATGGTTGCGTTGCGCCAGGTTTTTTCTCAGCGCAACCCCAGCCGGGCATTTTGTTCGGGGCTCTAAGTTCACAACTTACAGGATCTTGAAATAAAAGAGCCAGAGGGGATGATGGGCCGGGAACCAGGCGCGCTCGTTTTTTTCTTGACAACTAAACAAATGTTCACTATATTTTTGTGTAGTAAATGGGTTGTGCCGCGTCCTCTCCAGGTCCTGCCCCGGGACCTGGAATCTCTCCTGGAGGTGAAAAGTGGATAAAAGATCAGCGGAACAGGTGCCGCCGGCCAGAGCCTATTCCCTGGTCCGGTTGGGCGATGAGCTCAGTACCGTGATCAACCGGGTGCGCCGGGCCTTCGGCTCCATCCCGATGTGGGGGGTTGCGGCCCGGCCACAGGTCGAGCAGGCCGAACAGGCGCTCGAACAGGTGGCCGGGCAGCTGCTGGGCGGCGAGGTGGATGGAGCCGCGTGGGACCAGGCTTTGCAGGAGTACGAGTGCACGTGGATGGTGTTGCTCGACGAGTTGCGCGGCGCCGACCAAAGACGCTGCGCCGCATAAAGCCCGGTTCGCAACCAAGCCGGCTTGGTTGTTTCCCTCTCAGACCAGGGTTCCGCTAAAGATTAGATGGCAGCGAAAACGGAAAAATTGTTGCGTCCCGCGCCGAAAATAGCGTATATTGGAGATCAAGTAAATCAAATCTCCCACCATTTACCGTCATAAAGAGAGAATGAAAATGAACACCAATCAGTCATCGTCGGCAGAGTCCAAGCCGATCTCCCAGTCTTACCGCGCCCCGGCCTTTGCCGACTCCAAGCCCGAGCTTGCCGCGCCCGGGGCCACGCCAGAGAGGTTGGCCCACTTGGAGGAGCATGGTTTCGTCATCATCACCGACTTTGTCGGCAGCCCGTGGATCCCCACTCTCCGCGAGGCGGGCCGCCGCGTTATCGAGGCGTGCGCACCCGAAAATGGCTACAGCAAGATCGACTGCTCGAAGGGCTACGTGCACCGCGCGGGAGGTGAGGAGCCGTGGGCGCTCCGGGGCCTCAACCATCCCGCTTTCGGGGAGCCCAGCTTTGCCGAGTTCCACGGCTCTCCCGATTTTCTCAGCTTCGTCCACTCCTGGTGTGACGGGCTCCGGCCCGAGGATGTGGTGATGGGTGGCCTGCTGCTGTGGTGCAATCCCCGGCAGCACGAGAATGGGCCCAGTTGGCACCGAGACGTGACCTGGTGGGGCACCGGGAAGCCCTACTTTGCGCAGAAGGACGACCGAGGGGAGGGCCCTGAGGCTTACTCCGAGGAGGTCGAAAAAATCCGCTGGAAAGAAATCCGCGAAAATAACGCGAAGTCTATCACTGAGCGGAGCGGAGTGAGCCTGTTCCTGGCCCTAGCCGACGACGAGTGCCACGAACTCGTACCTGGTAGCCACGATCGATGGCGTACGCCGTTTGAGCATGACGTGCTCCTGCCGCAAGGGATGAAGGACCAGGGAGTGCCGCACACCCCGAGTTGGAACCGCGAGGACCCGTTGCCAGGCCAGGTCGCGATCCGGCTCAAGCCCGGGGAAGCCCTCATCCGCAATGGGGCCACGATCCACACCGGGCACACCGTCCCCGATCGCGAGCGCAACACCTTGTCGATCGGTTGGTCGAAGTGGTCGGGCCCGTTCACCGGGGAGCCGTCGGTGGCGGACGTGCGACACGCGTGGCAACTCGATCCCGCCGTGCGAGAAGCTCTGCCACACGAGTGGATGAAGACCGCGTGGGACCGTTGGGCCGAAACCCAGAAGCTGGGGGATACGCTCGAGGACCGGTACCCGGGGTTTGACATCGGGCGCATTAAAGCTGGGGAGGTCGTGGGTTGGCGCGGTGAGTTGGAGCGCCAAGCCGCGGCGGCAGGCGAAGCGTAGAGGCCCTTCCAAACCGCGGCATAAAGGAGTCCTTCACCCGCGTATCGGTTCCCTGAGCTTGCTGGGCGAAGAGCCCGGCATCGGCCAGTCCACGCTACCGCTGCAGGTGGTTCTCATCTTCGCAAACAACGAACCTGGAGACGAGGTGCCAGCCGCACTGTCCCGTGCTGGGGCGATTACCCGCGCGCCGTTGTCCCTATGAGTAGCGAACCGCTCAAAGCGGTTTCTTGGAACAGATCCATGGCCCCTTGAAGGGGGGCGATTACCCGCCTTCATCCCTGCGCCGTTGTCCCTATGAGTAGCGAACCGCTCAAAGCGGTTTCTTGGAACAGATCCATGGCCCCTTGAAGGGGGGCGACTACTCGTGTAGCTTCAACTGGTCCAACTGACGGTCCGTGACTTCCTGCGCTATTATGTACTGCTGCGCCGCCTGCTCATCTTTACCCTGTAACAGCCCGGGCCCAAAACTGCTGCCCCACCAAGTTTCTCCTCCGACCACCAAATACCCGGGCGATGCGAATAGCGCTCTTGCCCTTCAGAAAACCAACCATCTGCACCACGGATTGCTGTTCGGTTTTCGGGTTCGTCGGTATCTTGGGATCGGTTGCTTGCACAGATTCCTCTGGATACGGGAGACGCCGCGGAGAGACCCCCTCAGATCCCGGTTTCCGACAGCGACGTGGTGACCATCGCCGGGCTGCGCGAGTACATAAAACGCACTTTCCCACGCAATTTTTGGGCAACCACCGCAAAGTAAGGCAGGGGCGGGGGCACGCAGTGTCCCTGGCTGTCAAGGAAGGCTGAGGAGTTATTGCTCGGCAGCCATAGGGGCCGTTCGCCGCGGCTGCCGGGAGCTTGCGGCGCCGGATTATAAGACGTTATTTATTCTAACCCCTGCAAGTCCAAGCTGAATATGACTAAGCCCATCGACCAATTTCGAGCACTTTTGCGCGAGTTGTTCCAGTTTGACTGCGGCGACCTGGACTTTGGCATCTACCGCATCATGAACCACAAGCGGGGTGTCATGGAGCAGTTCATCGCGGATGATTTGCCGAAAGCCATAGCGGCAGAATTGGACAGCGGCGCGTTGGCCGAGCAGGATCAGGCCGCCAAAGAGCTGGAGAAAATCGCCCAGCAGATAAAAAGTACGCTGGCCAGCGACGCCATCGATGCCGACGGCAACCTCGTCAAATTTCAGGACGCGGATATTGGTAAAAAGTATCTCGCGCTGAAGGCTAAGGCCGCCGGCGGAATGGGCCGCGACGCCCTCGAAGCCGCGATCTTCAATCACCTGTACGCCTTCTTCAGCCGTTACTATCAGGACGGCGATTTCATCTCCAAGCGCCGCTACTCCAAGCACCAGCGCTACGCCATTCCCTACAACGGCGAAGAGGTCCATCTCCATTGGGCCAACAGCGACCAATACTACGTCAAGACCGGCGAGCACTTCCACGATTATTCATTTGCGGCACGCGGCGTTGCGGTGCATTTCAGGGTCCAGGCCGCCGACGTCGAAAAGGACAACGTCAAGGGCGACAAGCGGTTTTTCCTGCCGTGCGCCGGAGCGATCGCCTATGATGAGAAGGCCAGCCGGCTCGAAATCCCCTTTGAGTACCGGCCCCTGACTGCACAGGAGGAAATCACCTACGGCAAGAAAGATCAGCAGGAGGCCATTATCACCGAAGCCGTGGCGGAGATTCCCGAGCGGCTCAAACAGGCCCCCAACGCGCTAGCCGCGCTGACAGCCCAACGCCGCCCGGCAGTCTCCTTCCTCGAACACCACCTGCGCCAGTACACCCGGCGCAACACCTCCGACTTCTTCGTCCACAAGGATCTGAAGGGCTTTCTCGCCCGCGAGTTGGATTTCTACCTCAAGAACGAGGTGCTGAACCTCGGCGAGATGGAAGCGGCCGGCGAAGATCGCGCCGAGGGCTGGTTTCAGATGATGCGGACGATCCGCTCCGTCGGTGGCCAGATCATCGACTTCCTCGACCAGATCGAGAACTTCCAGAAAATGCTGTGGGAGAAGCGGAAGTTCGTCACCGAGACGCAATACTGCATAACCGTGGGCAATATTGCCGAGCGCTTTTATGCCGACATCGCCGGGTGCGAGGCGCAGTGGGACGAGTGGAAGGCGCTGTTCAGCATTGACGAAGATCAAATCGACCTGTTCAACTCGGGCAAGGACAAGACAGGCAAGCGCATCGCGTTCTTGAAGGCGCATCCGACGCTCGTCCTCGACAGCAAACATTTCGACCAGGGGTTTGTAGATCGGCTATTGGGTAGTTTTGACGATTTGGACGGAATGACGGATGGAGTGCTGATCCACGGCGAGAACTTCCATGCCCTCCACTTCCTGTCGGAAAAATACAACGGGCAACTACAATGTGTGCATATTGATCCCCCGTACAACACGCAGACGAGCGGCTTCCTCTACAAAAATGAATATCAGCATTCGAGTTGGCTGACTATGATGCACAATCGGGTTGCGGACACCGTCCCACTGCTGCGGCGGGATGGTGCCTTCTTGTGCCACATCGACGAGAATGAGTACGAGGTTTTACATCTTCTCTTTGCGCATACAGGCATACCGGATGGTGGCACCATCGTTTGGGACAAGAAAAATCCCATGCTCGGACGCCAAGGGATAGCTACGCAACACGAGTACATTCTCTGGAGGACTTGGAGTGAATCGTCGGTGTATTTGCGTCCTGCCAATGTCCGCATGATGCTCGACAAGGCGGAATCGCTGATTCGTGAGTATGGGGGTGTCAATGAGCAGGTCCGGCGCGTGTTCGGCGATTGGGTCAACCGTTGCGAAGGCTTGACCGGTGGAGAGCGGGCGTATCGACTGATTGATGATGATGGTCTAGTTTACCGTAGCGTGGCGATGACATGGCCTAATCCTAAAAAGCCCCCAGCCAAGTTTTTTGTTCCCCTTATTCATCCCGTTACCAAAAAACCATGTCCTGTTCCAAGTAGAGGATGGTCCCGCACACCTGAAAAAATGCGAGAGTTATTGGACCGGGACGAGATTATATTCGGCAAAGATGAGACCGTGCAGCCAACGCGAAAAGTGTTCTTAAAGCCTGATTCTGGTCGGCAACTATCGTCGGTGCTCAGCGACGCCAGCAGAGGCAAAAACGACCTAGAAAAATTGGGCTTTGAGTTCCCCTACTGCCACCCGGTTTCGCTCTATGTGGAATTGTTAGGGGCCGCTGCCGCGGAAAGTGGCGACGCGGTTCTCGACTACTTCGCCGGCTCCGGCACCACCGGCCACGCGGTCATCAACCTGAATCGCGAGGACGGCGGCCAGCGCAAGTTCATCCTGGTGGAGATGGGCGAGTATTTCGATACCGTTCTGCTCCCTCGCATCAAGAAGGTCGCGTTCACACCCGAATGGAAGGACGGCAAGCCCAAGCGCATGGCAACGCCGGAAGAAGCCGAGCGGGGGCCGCGCATTGTCAAGTACATGCGCCTGGAATCCTACGAGGATGCGCTCAACAACATCGACTTCGACGAGGCTTCTGCGCAGCAAGTGTTGCAATTCGACGACTATCTGCTCAAGTACATGCTCCAATGGGAAACCAAGCGCAGCGCGACCCTGCTGAACGTGGAGAAGCTATCGCAGCCCTTCCGCTACACGCTGCACATCCACGCCGACGGCCAGACGCGGAAGCAGATCGCCGACCTCCCGGAGACCTTCAACTACCTGCTCGGCCTGCGCGTCGAGACGCGGCGGGTGTACTACGACGACGGCCGGCGATACTTGGTCTATCGCGGCCAGCTTGACCAGCGGCGGGGCGTTGTTATCTGGCGAGAAACCCAAGGCTGGGACAAGGCCGCTCTGGTGCGCGACAAGGAGTTCGTGGCCGAGCAGCAATTGACCGACGGCGCGGACGAAGTCTATGTCAACGGCGATTCGTTCATCCGCGAGGCCAAGGCGCTGGAGCCAGTCTTCAAGCGGCGAATGTTTGCAGAGACGAGGGAATAATGAGCAACGTCAACGCTTCAACTGGCTCAACGATCATTGAAGAAATTGATCGGCTGAAAGAGAAATTAGACTCATTGCGGCCATTGCCTGCTGACGTCGTGGGGCGGATAGAGCAAAAGCTGAGGCTTGAGTCGAATTACCACTCCAATGCCATAGAAGGCAACAGCCTGACCCTCGGAGAAACGAGAAGCCTGATCCTCCATGGACTTACTGCTCGCGGGAAGCCCATGCGCGATCACCTGGACATCGAGGGGCACAATGAGGCAGTAAAGGCGATAGAGGATGCAGTAAAAAGAGACGAATCACTCAACGAGGTCTTCATCCGAAATCTCCATGAAGTGTTGTTGAAGGAGCCGTACGAAAACGACGCCATAACGCCCGATGGACAGCTTGTGAAGCGACGCATTGCCATTGGAGACTATAAGACACAGCCAAATAACGTGCAAACCTCTACCGGCGAGATATATTACTTTACACCGCCGGAGCAGGTGAAACCGGCGATGAGCGATCTCATAGACTGGTACAGAAGACAAGAGGACGAAGGCAAGCATCCCATTATCGTCGCTGCCACGTTTCACTATCGCTTTGTCCGCATTCATCCTTTTGACGATGGGAATGGGCGCATGGCGCGGCTTTTGATGAATATGATCTTGATCAAGCACGGCTACACGGTGGCAATCATACCCAGAGAGGAGAGAGACCGATACATCAACACGCTGGAGCAGGCCGACAAGAGTGAAGACCTGGCCGAGTTTATCACTTACATTGCACATTGTTGCGAATATACCCTGAATCTCCATCTGAAAGCCGCCCGCGGAGAGAGTATTGAAGAGGCGGAGGACATAGATAAAGAGATCGCGCTCTTTTTGCAAAAGACCATGGGCGACACAATCGAAGCGCGAGCGTATGCGGACCAAGTGCTGTATCCATTTTTTTTGTATTGCAAAGAGAAGGTCGAACAGTTTTCTAGGGGGTTCGGAAGAATTGATGTTTCAGGTCATTCTTCTGTGAGAAGGACTGACAGTAAAAGTAATACTTTTCAGCTAAAAGAAGAAAAGGACACTTGGCCAGAAAACGCGTTTTCTATTTCCACTCGCACCTTATTCAGGTTATCCAATTTTCAGGGAAAACAGAGAGAAGTAGTTGTCTTGGAAATTAACAATGAAGCAGACTCAAATGGTTACGTCTGGGATTTTTCCGCCCATATCAGCACAGATGGCGGCGCAAAATTTCATCCTTATTATGAAGAAGAATATACGGGGCGAGATCTGCAGGTGCTCAAGAGGATGTTTAACGCAATGATACGGCTCATGATGAAAAAGCTCTCTGAAAGTCATTAACGAGGGGATGAGCATGTCGGAGACTGCATTCACCTTTCATGCGCTTCAGGAGTGGGAGGGGTATGTCCTTGAAAAGGGAGATGACGAATTCACGGCGCGGCTGTTGGATTTGACCGCCGGTTCCTTGCAGGAGGAGGAAGAAGCCGTCATTCCTTTGGCCGAGATTTCAGAAGACGATCTTAAACGTCTGCATCCCGGCAGCGTTTTCCGCTGGGTTATCGGGTACGAGCGTTCTGCGAGTGGAACCAAGCGGCGCGTCTCCCAGATCGTCTTCCGCGACCTTCCTGTTGTGACCAAACAAGACCTAGCCGAGGGCAAGGAATGGGCCAGGAAGACCGCTCAGTCATGGGCGGACTAACTGCCATCGGAGTTCCGCCTGAACACAATGTGATTGTGATGGAAGTGACTGTTATGGGTCCCGGTTACGGAGAGTGCATACTCCCTTCATATCGGGAACGGAAGTTGGGTAATTGTCGATTCCTGCCTCAACGCGGAGTCTCAACCGGCAGCACTGGCCTACTTGCGCGACTTAGGCTTAAATCCCGCTGAAGTGGTCCGCCTTATCGTCGCCACCCACTGGCATGACGACCATATACGCGGCATGGGAAGTCTAGTCAATGTCTGCGATAACGCGACTTTCTGCTGTGCAAGTGCCCTGCGTGCGCCGGAATTCCTCGCGGTGGGGGCCGCCATGGCCAATCGCCCTATGTCCCAGGTATGACGCCCCTGTCGCCACCTTTCAGGTGCTTTTGAGTTATCCAGGCCAACCATGAGGCAATACGAGAAGACTCACCCTTGGATTACCTTCCAAGTCAATCTGCGCGAGGTGCCTTATTCGTTCTGGATGAAACTGGGAGAATGTACCTCCAAAATCGAGCACATCTCCAGGGTGCCACTGGTGCATGACTCGGCGGAGGATCTCTATAAGGTCTATCTGGCCAAGGGCGTTCAGGCGACGACCGCCATCGAAGGCAATACCCTATCCGAAGAAGACGTACTGCGGCATATAAACGGCGAGCTGGAATTGCCTCCCTCTCAGGCGTATCTGGCGCAGGAAGTGGACAACATCATCAGGGCAATCAACGACATTATTGAGGAGATGCGAGACGAAGCAGCCGGATCTCTGGAAAGTGTATGGATCAGGGATATGAACAGGGCTGTTCTCGACAAACTCGATCAGCAGGAAGGATCCATTCCGGGAACGATTCGCACCCATTCCGTGCTTGTGGGTGGGCGCTATCGAGGAGCGCCGGCAGAGGATTGCGAATACCTGCTGGAGAGGCTATGCCAGTGGTTCAACGATGGAATTGAGATACCGGAAGGCGAAGAAATCGCATTTGCCATCATTAAGGCGGTGATAGCTCATCTCTATATCGCATGGATCCATCCGTTTGGCGACGGGAACGGCCGCACAGCGAGGCTGCTGGAACTCGCCACCTTGTTGCGGGCTGGCGTACCGGTGCCGGCTTGCCATCTGCTGAGTAGTCACTATAGTGCCACGCGTGCGGAATACGCACGCCAACTCGCAAGGACCAGCCAGTCCGGTGGAGAGGTCGTACCTTTTCTTTTCTATGCCGTGCAGGGATTCCTCGATGGGCTTCACGGCCAGTTGGAGCTGATCTGGAAGCAGCATTTGGATATTGTCTGGCAGCACTACGTGTACCGGCATTTCCCCAGACCGGACACGGTCCCTGGCAAGCGACGCCGCAATCTGGTGCTGGACCTATCGGCGAGCGACCGCACCGTACCCCTCTTTGAGTTAGTGGCGATAAGTGAGCGCGTCGCTCGCTCATACGCAGCCAGGACGTCGCACACATTCATGCGGGATCTACGTTGGCTTGTAGAAAATAGTTGGATTATAAAAGAGGGAGACGGCTACAGACCCAATAAGGATAGTATGCTGAATTTTACGCCGTTTCGGGTGCCTTCAAGTGGGAGATAACCGCATGAGCGCGAGAATCGACATCCCCAAAGACGAGATCGCCGCCTTCTGCCGGCGCAACCACATCCGGCGCATGGCTCTGTTCGGCTCGGTGCTGCGCGACGAATTCACGCCTGAGAGCGACGTGGATGTACTTGTGGACTTCGAGCCGGGCCAGACGCCGGGACTGGCGTTCATTACCATGCAGGACGAGCTGTCGGAGATACTCGGCCGGCAAGTGGATATGCACACCTTCAAGGGAGTCGAAAGCAGCCGCAACTGGCTGCTCCGGGAGGAGATACTCAATTCGGCGGAGGTGCAGTATGAGCAGGCGTGATGACCGGGTTAGCCTCGTGGATATGCTCATCTACGCCAAGGAAGCCGTCGCTCTGTCCGGCGAGACAAGTCTGAATGACTTGGTAGAAGACCGGGTAATGCAACTCGCCCTGCAGAAATTGGTGGAGATTGTGGGCGAAGCGGCCAACCGCGTTTCTGAGGAGACACAGCAGTGCCACCAGGAAATTCCCTGGCCCCAGATTATTGGAATGCGCAACCGGCTGGTTCACGGCTACGATGGCGTTGATCTCGGTATCCTGTGGAAGATTATTCAGAACGACTTGCCGCCGCTCATCGAGCAACTGAAAGACATCGTCGGCGAAGAGGCATAGAAATGCCACCCGTACAAATCACCAGCCTGGAGCAGCACCTGGTCCTGCTGGCATGGCTCAACCGGCAGTTGGGCTACGAGCACAACCGCGACCTGCTAACGGACACAAAGGAAGCCGCCGAGGGGTTCGACGCCGAAGGCCGCAGTTATGTCTATCACCAGCTGATAGGCCGCGGGGACGCGGTGAAAATCTCGCCGGACGCCCTGGCCCGGTACGACGACAATATCCGCAACCACCTGCGCGCCATGAACGCCCGCCGGTCCGAGCCGATTACCTTGCGCTACTTCCAGCACTTGGCGGCGCTCTACGCGGAAGTGTTCCTCGATGGATACTTCAACCGCCGGGGAGAGACGCTTCGTTCGCTGAACGAGTTTGTCGCCGAGCGCAATGCCGGTGAACCGTTCTCCGAATCCGACCTGAAGAAGCTGGCCTTCTGGATGGCGACCGGTAGCGGCAAAACCCTCATCATGCACCTCAACTACCGCCAATTCCTGCACTACAACAATCAGCCCCTGGACAACGTGCTGCTGATTACCCCCAACGAGGGGCTAAGCGAGCAGCATCTCGAGGAGATGACAGCCTCGGATATCCCCTGCCGACGCTTCGACCTCGACGAGAGCGGCCTGATGACGGGCGCAAACGACGCGGTGCGGGTCATTGAAATAACCAAGCTGGTCGAACAAAAGCGCGGCGGCGGTGTGAGCGTGCCCGTCGAGGCATTCGAGGGCAACAACCTGATTTTCGTCGATGAAGGGCACAAAGGCTCGGGCGGCGAGGCGTGGCGCAGCTTCCGCGACGCGCTAGGCGAGCGCGGCTTTACCTTTGAATACAGTGCCACCTTCGGCCAAGCCCTGAGTGCAGCTAGTAAGGACGAGCTTACAGTGGAGTACGGGAAAGCCATCGTCTTCGACTACTCGTACCGCTACTTCCACGGCGACGGGTACGGCAAGGACTTCCGCGTGCTCAACCTCTTGGAGGAGACGATCGAGGAGGAGACCGAGAGGCTTCTGCTTGGCAACCTACTGTCGTTCTACGAACAGCAATGCGTGTTCGCCGAGCACGCTCAAGCGTTGCGACCTTATCACCTGGAACGGCCGCTGTGGGTCTTTGTAGGTAGCACAGTGAACGCGGTGTATTCCAGGGACCGGCAGAAACGTAGCGATGTGCTGACGGTGGCGCGATTCCTGCATCGAGTTTTGGAGAACAAGGGCGGCTGGGTGCTGTCGGCCATTGACCGACTCGTCAAAGGCGCGAGCGGTTTGATCGCGCCGGACGGGCGGGACGTGTTCGCGAGCAAACTCGCGTACCTGCGGGCAATGGAGCAACCCTCCGATGAGATCTACCAGGACATCCTGAAAAAGGTATTCCACGCCCCGGCTGGCGGCGGCTTGCACTTGGGCGCGATCCGAGGAGCCAATGGCGAATTAGGTCTCAAGGCGAGCGGTGCCCAATCCTACTTCGGTCTCATCTACATCGGCGACATCAGCGCATTCAAGAATCTAGTGGAGTCCGACGACGCCGGTCTAACGCTGGAAGAGGACGTACTGGCTGGCTCCCTGTTCGATGGCATCAATGGGCCGCATACCAGGATCGAGGTTCTTATTGGCGCGAAGAAGTTCATGGAGGGCTGGAACTCTTGGCGCGTCTCGAACATGGGCCTGCTGAACATCGGCCGCAGCGAGGGATCGGAAATCATTCAGCTCTTCGGGCGCGGGGTGCGCTTGCGAGGCAAAGGTGCTAGCCTCAAACGGAGCGCGGCGCTGGGCGGCAGCCACCCGGACCATATTGGCCTGCTGGAGACGCTCAATATCTTCGCCGTGCGTGCCAACTACATGGCCCAGTTCCGCAAGTACTTAGAGCAGGAAGGCGTGGAGACCGAAGAATACCGGGAACTGCCGCTGTTCATCCGCCCCAACGAGGGCTTGCTGCAAAAGGGGTTGGTGATCCCCAGGGTGCCGGATGAGCGCGACTTCTCCACAGAGGAAGATATTCGCCTGGAACCCGACCAGAACGTGACGGTTCGTGTCGATATGTCCTTGAAGGTCCAAGCCTTAGAAAGCGACCCCACTGGCCTCTCCGGGGTTGGAGCCCACTCAGGTGCCGAGCAGTCTATTCCTCCCCAAAGCCTACCTCTGATTGATTGGGAGCAGGCGTATCTCGACCTGCTCGAATACAAGGAGCAGAAGGGCCGCGACAACTTGATCGTACGGCCGGACGCGCCGCAGCGGATTATCGCGGACAGCGATCGCTACCGTCTGATTGCCGAAGAGGAGGTCGTCCGGCCGCAATCGGTTGCGGCGGTGGCTCGCCTACAAGAGGCGGCAACCTGTATTTTGCGGAAGTACGCGGACGCCTTCTATCGGGTACATCGGCAGCGTTGGGAGTCGCAGCAGATGGTCTATAAGCCCCTCGACGAGCGCGATCCGAATTTGAGTTTTAGCCGAGAACCAGAGGAGAAGGGCCGCTACGTGGTCAGCGTCCGTCGATCTGAGAGCTGCTTGATGGACAAGATCGAAAAGCTGATTGATGAAGGCGAGCAACTGTACGCAGAAGAAACAGAGGAGCTGCCCCGCCTTCACTTTGACCGGCATCTCTATCAGCCTCTGTTGGTTGAGAAGGGCGACAAAGTAAAGAGCGCACCCCCGGCATTGAACCAGAGCGAACAGAAGTTCGTGCAGGATGTTAAAGCCTATTGGACCGCCGAATGCGACCAATCCCTCGCCGAGGTGGAAGTGTTCCTCCTGCGAAATCTAAGCCGCGGCGCGGGTGTTGGCTTCTTCGGGGAGAACGGCTTCTATCCCGATTTCATCCTCTGGATCAAAAAAGGGAAAAAACAGCACATCGTCTTTGTGGAGCCGCACGGAATGCTCCACGCAAACGCATACATGCACGACGACAAGGCGCGGCTTCACGAAAGGCTGCCGGAATTGGCCAAGAAGATCGGCGCGAGGAGTCAGCAGCAGGACGTGACGCTGGACTCGTATATTGTTTCCGCAACGCCTTACTGCGACCTTTACAAAAGATACGGCGATGGCACTTGGGATAGGGCACGGTTTGCCGCCAAGCATATTTTGTTCGCCGAGCGGGACGGGCAGTACGATTACATAAAGAGGATTTTTTGCACAGATTTGCACAGAACAGTTAGGTAGTATCTAACGCTCGAATAGCTTCCTCCAGCTGCCCCGCGTTTTTCACCCCTATGATGATGCTGGTGATCCCCGGGGTGTTCACCGTCGTTCGAATCACGTAGTCGAAGAGGCTCAAGCCCTGGTCTGTTGCCTGGGCGGACAACCTACCCAGTTCTTTTTGGACCTCTTCATCCTGCAGCAGGGGAACCCACTCGGGTTTCTCCGCCGCGCGCGAATCGGCCGGCGGGGCCGGCGGAACCTGGTACTTGCCGGTCAACAGGCCGCCTTGCAGAACCTGGTAGGGCACCACCCCGATATCCTCCTGCGCGCAAAGCGGCAGCAAAGCGGCCTCGGCATCGCGCTTGAGCAGGCTGTAGGGGGGCTGGTGCACCACCGGGCGCTGCCAGCCATTGGCAGCGCAGACCTCCAGTACCTGGCGGGTCTGCCCAGTGTCGAAGTTGGAAATACCCCAGTGGCGTATCTTGCCGGCTTCGATCAGGTCCATGAAGGTGGCGATGGATTCCTCGATCGGGGTATCCGGGTAGGGAGAGTGCATATAGTAGATGTCGATGCAGTCGGTTGCCAGCCTTGCCAGGCTGCGGTCGCACTCGCGCGTGATATGCCCCCTGCTCAGTCCCATATCATCGGGTTCGGGACCAATTGGATGCCCTACCTTGGTAGCCAGAACAGCCCGTTCGCGGCGGTCGGCCAGGGCCTTGCCGAGGTACTCCTCGGCCACCCCGCCCGCCGAACCCAGAAAGCGGGTATACCCCTCGTACATATTGGCGGTGTCGATGAAATTGACGCCGTGGTCCAGGGCCCAGTGGACGATGTGGACGGCGTCTTTTTCTCCTACCGGGGTGCCAAAGGTCATGGTGCCCAGACACAGAGGCGAAACCTCTAGCGGCGTGTTGGGAATGGTTCTGGATTCCATTGCGGGTGCACTCCTTTCAGGGTCTCCAGGTTTTGGCCCGTTCGGCATACTCCCGGGCCTGGCCGGCAATGTCCACGCCCACCTCCTCGGACCAGGCGGCGAGCAGCTTGCGGTAGATCGGACCGGGGCAACCGTCCCCCACATCGCGGAACTCGAAACGGGTGATGGGTAACATACAGATGGTGGTGCTGGTAAACCAGGCCTCGTCCGCCGCGCGCGCGTCGTAGGGTTCGATATCGACCTGGCGCACCGGGATGCCTAGTTTGGCGGCCAGTTCCATGCAGGCCTGACGCGATACCCCGCGCAGGATATCGTGGGGTCTGGGCGTCAGGATTTCGCCGTCGCGCACCATGAAAAAGTTATTGCCCGTGCCCTCGGTGATAAAACCGCGTTCATCGGTCAGCAAGGCCATGGCGCCCTCTTCCATGTGGCTGGCCTGCAATTCGGCGATTTTGTAGAATATACGGCTGCGGTTCTTGGCCTTGGGATCAATGTAGCGCGCCGGCACCGACTGCTGCCTGGGCACCACGAAGTGCGCTCCCTCTTCGAATTTTTTTGCCGCTCCACCAATGTGGCGCACCAGCGGAATGACATTGATGGTGACGATCGGGGCGGTGCCCTCCTTGATGAGGGTGTCGTAGAGGTCCATGCCGCCGCGGGTGACATTGTGCATGATCTGGAAATCTAAATCCTCCATGACCGGCAGGTTCTTCTCAATGGTCTCATAGGTGGCGGCCTCCATCTGGTCGATGGTGAGACCGCAGTTGATCTCCGCGTAGTTCAGAGAGCCGTAGAGCCGCTCCAGATGATTGCGCAGAAGGTAGGGTTTCTGCCGGAATGAACGGGTCATTTCAAATACCATGTCCCCGAACATCAGGGCGCAATCGAAGATGGAGATGCGGGCCTCGATCTCGGGAACGAATTCGCCGTTTAAGTAAACCAGGCGTTTGCACATGGATTTTCTCTCCTGTTGTGCTGGTGATGGGAGGTCTAGGTTTCAGTCTTTCCAGCTGAAAATGACGCCCAGCATGGATTTTTCCCGGCTGAACGCCATTTCGTAGGCGTGGACCATATCGGTGTAGTGGAAGCGGTGGGTGATCAGGCGCTTGGGCTCCAGCCCGCCCGGTCCCATCAGCGCCATGGTGTGGGCGCTGGCGCGGTTGGCTTCGAAGCGGTCCGCGGCGTTGGGGTAGAGATACCCCCCCTGCCCGGACACGGCGATCAGGGAAATGGCCTTGATGTAGAACCAGTTCATGTCCAGCGGGTTGATATCCAGCGGCTCCTCGCCGCGGCCGGGCAGGGCCACGATCGAAACCCGGCCATTGGGCCGCACCACCTCTACCGCCGTGCGGTAGGCCGACCACGGATTGGCCGTGAGGATGACCAGGTCGATGCCCGCCCCATCGGTAAACTCCTCCAGCTTGGCCTCCAGATCCGGATCATTCGACATGAACGCTGCGTGCGCCCCCATGCGCTCGGCCATCTCCAGCCGGGTCTCACTGTTGCCCAGCCCCACGACCCGGGCGCCAAAAAACGGCCCCAGGGCCACCGCGCCCAGGCCCAGTACCCCCAGCCCGACCACGGCCACGTTTTCGCCGGGCACGAACTGGGCCTTGCGGTAACAGTGGGCGCTGAGGGTGTAGAGATGGACGAATACCGCGTCCTCCGGGTGCACGTCCTCCGGCACCTTGACCGCTGGAGCCGACTCATTGATGATGTACTCGGACTGGTGCCACCGGCGCGTCACCACCCGGTCGCCGACCTGAAAGCGGCTGACCTCGGAGCCCACCCCGCGCACGATGCCCAGGTTGCTGTCTCCCACTGGACGGGGATAGTCCGGTGCCCCGGGCACCCGTTCCGCCCCTTCGTAATTGCCGCGATCTGTGCCGATTTTAAAGGCCGAAATCTCGGTCTCCATCCAGACCTCGTCGGGTTTCAGGCTGGAGGTGTCAAGCTCTTGTTCTTCGATGTGCAGGTCGCGTGGACCGCGCAGGATGGCGATTTTCATAACCTACCCTTCTTCAAGGGGTTGTACGGCCTCCCAGGCCTGGGTCTCCCACGAGCGCTGGATGGCCGCCTGGACCTGGGCCACGGCCAGGGCTTCGGCAAAACCAGGCTCTCCCTGTTTCCCCGTAGTGATCGACTGCAGGAACTGGTGGGCCTCGATGACCTTCAAATCGTCGTAGCCCAGACCGATTGCCGGCCCCGGGTTGAAGTGGCCGTGAAACGGCATCCCGGGCCCGCTCATGGTGCGGGTATAGCCTTCCCGGGTGGGATCCTCGGGAGCGGCCCGGTAGATCTGCAACTCGTTCATGCGCTCGAAGTTCCAGCGCACCGCGGCCTCGGTCCCGTGCACCTCAAAGGCTATCTCGCACGGCGCCCCCTGGATGATCCGGCAGACCTCCAGGGTGCCGTGCGCCCCGCCGGCGAACTGCACCAGGGCGCTGACGTAGTCCTCGTTGGTGACCGGCCCTCTGGGGCCGTCAGTGCTCACCGAAAAGTGCGTACCTTCGCCGGGGGTGGCCAGGGGCCGCTCGGCAATAAAGGTTTCCTGGTTGCCGACCAAGCGCTTGATCGGCCCGGCGATCATGTGGGCCATATCGGCCACGTGCGACATCAGATCCCCCAGGGCCCCCAGGCCGGCCGCCTCGCGCTCGAAGCGCCACGACAGCACCCCGTTCGGGTTGCTGGCATAACCGACGAAGAAGCGCCCCCGGTAGTGGGTCAACCGGCCCAGCTTGCCCTCCTGAATCAGTTGCCGGGCGTACTGCACCACCGGAGCCCAGCGGTAGTTGAAGCCCACGCAGGTCATAACCCCGGCCCGGCGCGCCGCCGCCGCGATCCGGGCGGTCTCCCGCGGGTTGCGGCCGACCGGTTTCTCGCAGAATATGTGTTTCCCGGCCGCCGCCGCGGCCTCGACTATTTCCAGATGCATCCCATTGGGCGCGGCGATATTGACCACCTCGACCTCGGGAGCGGCCACCACCGCCTTCCAGTCGGTGGTGCAACGCGCAAAGCCAAAGCGCTCCCGGGCCTCTTGCGCGCGGGCCTCGACCTCGTCGGCGCACGCCACCAGGTGGGGCTGCAACCCACTATCCGGGAAACGCACCCCCACCTGTTTGTAGGAGTGGCTGTGGACGCCGCCCATCCAGCCCATGCCGATCACGCCGATCCCGATGCTCTGAGCCATCTTTCTTCCTTTCTCAAAGAGCAACCACTCTGCTTTCGCGGGCCGAGGCGTAGAGCGCCACCAGAGTAGCCACGTTGCCGCGGCTGTCCTCCGGGGTGATGGTGGTGGGCGCGCCATCCAGAATACTGGCGGCCATGGCCTCTACTTCGCAGAAATAGGCATCGCAGCTCTCATAGCTGTACTCTTCTATATCGAGATGCTCGGTGCCGTCCCCGAAGGTTTCCTGCTCGGCGCCACCGCCGCGCAGCACCAGCACCCGGGCGGTGGCGCCCACCCGGTTCAGCCAGGGCAGGTCCAGGTGGATCGTGCCCTGGCTGCCGATCAACTTGGCCTCCCAGTGGGGTACGGTCTGAAAACTGGAGGTAAACTGCGCCAGGGGGCCCGATGCAAAGCGCAACTGACCGCCAAAATCCATATCCACCCCCTTTGGGCTCTGGACCTGCCAGCCGGTCACCTCGACCGGATTGTCCCCGACTACCGCGCGCGAGAAACTCACCGGGTAGCTGCCGATATCCCACAAAGATCCTCCGCCCTTTTCCGGTTCGCGGCGGATGTCCGGGTCGGCGATCAGGGTAAAGCCGAAATTGCACTGGATAAAACGCAGCTCTCCGATGGCCCCCTCGACCACCAGTTCCCGCACCTTGTGGGTCTGAGGGTGGAAGCGGTACATGGCCTCCTGAAGGATCACCCCGTTTCCCCGCGCCGCTGCGGCCATGTCGTCCACGTCCTCGAGGGTGAGCGCAATGGGTTTCTCGCACAGAATGTGCTTGCCGGCCCGGGCGCTTTTGACGCTCCACTCGGCGTGCTCCGAATTGGGCAGGGAAATGTAGACCACGTCGATGTCCGGGTCCGCCAGCAACTCTTCGTAGGTGCCATAGGGGCGCGGTATTTCCCACTCATCAGCATATTCTTGCGCCCTTTGCTTGCTGCGACTACCCACGGCCAGCAACTCGGAACGATCCGAGCGGCGGATGGGCGGAATCAAACGCTCGTTGATCCGCGCCGTACTCATCAGGCCCCAGCGCACCTGTTCTTTACTCATGGAAATTTTCCTCTGGCTTTAGCCCTGCACCCAGCGGGCAAAGTAGTCCGGCGCCCACTTGCGGGCCAGGTACATCACCTTGGTGGCATAGTTGCCGTGCGGCGGCTTCACTTCACCCTGTATCCAGGCCTCGGCCCCGGCCAGGGTGGGAAACTCGATCACCCAGGCCCGGTGCCAGTCGGCCTGCGGTCCGATCAACTTGAAGGCTTCCAGTCGCATCATGCTGTGCTCTCGCGCTAGGCCCTGCATCAGCTCGATGTGCTCGACATCGCCGCGCTCCTCGGGTGTGGCCTCTTCCCACCCCGGCACCCTGCGCCCGAACAACAGCACGATCACGCTGTCGCGGTCCACGTCGAGCACCGGGATGACATGCGGATCGGCGCCATCCAGAGCGGGTTTCTCCGCCGGCGGATTGGTGACCCAGGTAGAAAAATAATCCGGCGTCCAGGGCCGGGCAACGTAATATTCGTAGTAGCCGTAACTACCGTAGGGAGGCGCCATCTCCGCCTCGATCCAGGCCTCGGCCCCGGCCAGCTCGGGAAACTCGATCACCCAGAAGCGCACCCAGGATTGCTGTGGCGCCATCAACCTGAAGCCTTCCAGCCGCATCATCCTGTGTTCCCGGGCCACCGACAGCATCAAGTCTACGTGTCTTTGTTCGCAATCCCGCCGCTGTTCCGGGCTCAAAGCCTCCCAGGAGGGCAAGCGGCCCCCCTTGTAGAGCACGACAATGCTGTCCTGTTTCGCCTTCGATTCAACCGCCATTCATGCGCTCCTTCGCGTCTTGTCTAGATTAAAAAACCGCCGGGCTTGCGCTCTGAGTCGGCTTCTTACCCTAATCTGTCCTCACCCATCTCCAGAAGGCAATTCGACTTTCACAACCCACCCGGATGTGGCATCGCAGTAGAGCAGATCCACATCCAGAATGGACAGCCCGTGCGGCTGCGGCTCGGACTGGGGCACCGCGATCCGGCCCAGTTCGGTCCCATCCCGCAAGTCCAGCTTGACGACGACTCTGTCCGAGGTGTGTACCACCCAGATGCCGTCCTCCACCCGCACCACTCCATGGGCCCGCCCATAAGGCAGAGGAATCACGTGCTGCACGGTCCAGTCCGCAATTCTCACCTTGCTCAGGGTCTGATCCACGAGGGTGGTCACCCACAAATACCCTGCCTCGTAGCGATCGTATTCTAGGCCGTGGACGCCACCCCCGCCGGGCACGGGATAGCGCCGCAGGGTGGCGCCCGTGGCCGGATCCACCTCGAGGATCTCCCCCTGTCCCGGCCGGGCATCCGTCGGGCGCTCCGATCGCCACAAAGTTCCCGGACCATTGGCCGCCAGCCACAAGGATCCACCGCCGTGCGCCAGACCGCTGGTATTGGACGATTCTGTTGGAATATCCCGAATCAGCCTGGTAACCCCGTAGTCCGAAGGCTCGGCGATCTCGATCAGAGCGACCCGGTCGGTGATCTGATCCACGATCCACAGCCCCTCTTCCGTTACCTGCAAACCATTGGGAACCCCATAAGGAGCGCGAAAGAGCCTGGTTATTTTTTTTCCCAATGTCAATCATCCCAGACCAGGATCACGGCCATGGTTTCCTCGAGCCGGTTGTAGAGCAGATCAAAGGCCGCGGCTCCTTCCGCGCAAGGAAAGCGGTGAGTGATCATCTTTTCCATCTGTAT
Source organism: Candidatus Latescibacterota bacterium (assembly GCA_965219385.1). GTDB lineage: Bacteria > Latescibacterota > UBA2968 > UBA8231 > UBA8231 > CBDCNM01. Next base: position 3,468,430 of record CBDCNM010000002.1, read on the forward strand.
CTTGCCTTCCGCCAGTAGTTGCAGGGCCCTATCCGAGCCCTCGACTCGCCGACTCGAATCCAGGTACCCCCCCACCAGCCGGCGCCCCTGGATTTTGCTGGAATCCAGGGGCAAAGGCTCGCCCTCGTACAACCCGATCACCTGCAGCAATCCACCGCGCTTGACCATGTCCTGGGCCTGGACAAAGGCCCGGACCCCGGCGCGCCCGCCCACGGCTTCGACCACGACATCGGCCCCTTCCCCTTCCGTCAACTTGTGGACCGCTTCCACCGGGTCCACGGCCGTGGCATCCACCACCTGGTCGGCGCCCAGTTGCCGGGCCAGGTCGCAGCGCAGCGGCAGGGCGTCCACGGCAATCACCCGGGCCATGTCCTCGGCCTTGGCCACCTGCATACACCCGCTGCCCACCAGTCCCTGTCCGAGGATCACCATGGTTTCTTCCCCGCCGGCTTCGATCTGCCACATCCACATCACCGAACTGGTGGCCAGGGGCCAGAAGGTGCCGGCCTCGCTCGAGATTTCGTCCGGCAGCACTACCAGGCGCGGCCCGGTGCGCGCATCGCCCATTCCCACCGCCACGTACTCGGCGTGCGGAGCCGAGGCCGCTACCCGGTCGCCCACCGCCAATCCGCTTACCTGGGCCCCCACCTCGACTATCCCGCCGACCAGGGAATACCCCATCATGCGGTGTTCGATGGCCTCGGGCCGCACGTAGCGCCGCCAGATTTCCGAACCCCGGCTGATCAGGGTCCGCTCGGCCCGGATCAACACTTCGGTATCGGCGATTTTGGGCACATCCACTTCCTCGATAACCACATTAAACTGTCCTTCGGACTTGGCCACGCGTTTCATAAGGATCCCCTTCATTGCAGGTGTTCTGAACCGCTCACAATATGGCCAAAATCCGGGGGCCACACAACCTGGCAGCATCCTCATCTTGATGGTCCGGGACTAGATTGTTACTATACCAGCCCGTAACTACATGGCCTCCCACACCCCAACCCAAAGATCTCACCGTGATCCTCTTGCACAACGGCACCCTTATCGACGGCTCCGGACAACCCGCAAAACACACCTCGGTCTTGATCCACGATCATAAAATCCAGTCCGTCGCCCCCATAGACCCCGCACCCGGCATGGAGGTAGTTGATTGCTCGGGACTGGTGATCGCCCCCGGCTTTATCGACGTCCACAGTCACGCCGACCTGGAAGTTCTGGAACACCGCCCCGAAAAAGTGATGCAGGGCGTGACCACCGAAGTCGTGGGCAACTGCGGCTTTTCCCTCTTTCCCCAGTTGCCCACGGCATCCCTGGTGCCGGTTTTCGAAGTCTTTTCCCGGCGCGGGGACAGAGCATGGCAGGATGCCAGCGCTTATTTCAACGATGTGGAAACCTCGGAAAGCCGCACCAATGTGGCGGCCCTGACCGGCCATTCCACCCTCAGAGCAGGTGTGTCAGGCATGCAGGCCGGAAGCCTGGACACGGCCGCTCTAAGAGAGGTGGAAAAACGCCTGGCCAGTTGTCTGGAACAAGGTTCGATCGGTCTTTCCACTGGCCTCAACGAAGTCCCCAGCAGCTACGGCGATTTTGCGGAACTGGTCCACCTGTGCCGCACAGTGCGGCAATACAATGCCTTCTACACCAGCCACCTGCGCGATTATAAGTTTCGCATCCTGGAGGCGGTGCAGGAGGCACTGGACCTGGGGCGCCACGCCCAGGTCCCGGTACAGCTTTCCCATCTACAGGCCGTCGGCCGCAAGAACTGGGATAAAATGGAGCCTGTGCTGGAGTTGATCGACCAGGCCCACGCCGATGGGGTGGATGTGGGCGTGGATGCTTACCCCTATCTGGCCGGCTCCTGCAACCTGACCCAGTTGCTGCCCATCTGGTCGCTGGAAGGCGGAACCCCCCGGTTGCTGCAACGGTTTGCCGAGGAAGACATTCGAAAGCAGATTGCCACGGAAACCGAAGGCTACATGGCCAACACCTGGGAAGATATCCTGGTCGCCTCTCTGCCGGACCCGGACCAGCAGGACCTGATTGGCAAGACCATCCAGCAGGTGGCGGATGCTAGAGGCTGTCCGGGCGTGGATGCCGCCCTGGACTTGCTGCGCGAAAACCAGGGGCGGGTCATGATCGTATCCTTCAATCAATCCGAAGAAAATTTGCGCAAGGTCCTGACCCACCCTCTGACTTCCATCATCACCGACGGCCTGATGACCGAGGGCAAACCCCATCCCCGAACCTTTGGGACCTATCCTACTTTTCTGGGGAATACGTCCGCGACAAGGGCTGGATGTCCCTGGAGGAGGCGATTCACAAGGCCACGGGATTGCCGGCGCAGCGTTTCCGCCTGCAAAACCGGGGACAGGTGCAGCCGGACTACTGGGCCGATATCGTCGTTTTCTCAGCTGAAAAAATCGGTACTCAAAGCAACTACGCGGACCCCGAGCACGTCCCGCAAGGCCTAGAGCACGTGCTGGTAAACGGCGCCTGGGCAATCCGTCAGGGCCGCTTGGAGCCGTCCTTTTCGGGGCGGCCTTTGAGGCACTAGTAGACGACCAGCTAAATTGGGCTGGCCGGCCTCAAAATCAACGCGGTCGCCTGCTAGATTCAGTACTTCACGAAATACCGCAAATGTATGAATTTCAAGGCCGGGAGGGAATTTTGCGAAGGCTTCTGAGACTGCTTTACAACCGCGGCCAGCGCAAGTGCACCGGCAACATCTCGGGGAAGGGGGCGTGCGGCTCGGACTGGTACCAGTAGGCCACCGAAGCAATCTCGTCGGTGAGCGGCTCGTACTTGCGATTGGGCCACCACCCCAGCGCCTGGATCGTCACCTTGAGCGCCGCCTCGAAGCGGATCGGATCCATGATGTGCCAGCGGTAGAGACCGTGCTTGGGCACCTTGCCCGCCTCCTTTTGCCACAGCGGGTACCCCAGATAGGCGGTGGAAAAGGTATCGCCAAAACCCCAGGCACCGCCGAAGTAATCCTCGGTGCCCGTCCCGCAAATGGTCGGAAATTCCCCGTCCCCATCCAGGTAGAATTTGATCTCCCCTTCCCCCCACCAGCCATCCGAAAACTGCGTCCAGCCCAGCGCCGTGCCCACATAATGCCCCTTGCCCACGACCCCCTCCAGCAGGGTGTGTTCGGGCACTTCGCGCGTGGTCATGGCCTGGCCCCACTGGGCGTGAAGATACGCCGCCGACTCGGGCACCTCGTCCTCGGCATAGGTGATCTGATAGAAGAAGCCGCCTATATCTTCCCGGTGCTGATTTTCGACCGTGATCCGGGCCCCCTGGCGGAAGGGCATGGGCCAGTAACAGTTGAACCCCCCGCTCGGGTTCACTGCCACCGGCAGGGAATCCACCCTGTAGCGCAGGCCGTGGGCATTGCAGAAGAAATCGCCCAGGGGGACCTCCACGGACGGCTCCTCTTCCCCATCCCAGTAAAACCGCAGCAGGCAGTCGCGGTAGGCACTGGGGGCCACCGTGATCCAGATGTGCTGGATTATGCCCGACCCCTCGATTGCCGCCAGGGTGGTGGTGGAACCCTGCTCCAGAGTAATACACGGACGAATCTTCCAGCCCTGCCCCAGCATGGAGCCGGCTGCTTCCTCGGAAGGCTCGGCTCTGGCCCCCCCACCCTTTTCCCCGCGCGGATTTTCCGCACAGATGGAGCGGGTCCGCGCCGTTGACAGTAAGGGCAGATTGCCCAGTCCAAGCCCCAATCCAGCAAAAGGCCGTTCCATTATCGCTCCTTTTTCAACGCTCAACGCTCGATCCGGACCGGGACACCCGTCCGGGCCGACTCCCAGGCCGCCTCGGTCAATTCGATGACCCGCAAGCCGCAAACCGGAGGCACCTGCACCTTGTCGCGCCCCAGGATAGCGTCCACGAAGTTGCGATCCGGGGTAGTGGCGCCAGGCAGGTCCGAAGGTTCAAAGATTTGGTTGGAAGTGCTTGTTTTATAAGAGATATGGCCGTTGCGCATGTAGACCACGGCTTTGGTCCCCCAGAGGGTGATATCCTCCCATATTCCGTCCGTAGGCGAATTGCCCACCACCGAAATATTGCCCATGGCCCCGCTCCTGAAACGCAGGGAAAGAGCCGAATTGATGTCCACCTCGGACTCAAAGTTCTCCATATAAGCCTGGATCTCCTCTACCTCCAGGCCGGTCATCCACAAAATGATGTCCAGCAGGTGACTGCCCGAATCGTTCAGCTGACCGCCCCCGGACAGGGCGAGTTGCTGCCTCCAGGAGCCCTGGGAACCCAGGTACCATTTCTGATCCTGCAGGGCTGAGACAAACTGGATCTCGCCCAACTCGCCGGCCTGGATCTGGTTGCGTACATAGCGGAATTCCGGCGCCAGGTGGCGCTGATACGAGATCATCAAAATCTTGCCTTTTTCCTCGGACCTGGCGATGACCTGCCGGGCGTGTTCCACGGTGCACACCATGGGTTTTTCGGTCAGCACGTGCAGACCCTTGTCCAGGGACGCCATGATCTGTTCGAAGTGCAGGGTGTGGGGCGTGGAAATTTCCACCGCATCCATTTCCACCTGGTCCAGCATCTGCCTGTAATCGCGAAAAACAGGCCGGTCCACCACTGCTCCATGCTGTTCTTTAACCCTTTCCAGGCTGGCCTCGCTCACATCGCACAGGCCCACTACCTCGGTTTCGGATATCCCCAGTATCCGCCCGATGTGGCCGCCGGCATTGCCGCCGCAGCCGATGAATCCCACCCGGATCTTATCCATGTATAAAAGCGCTCCTTGGGTATAATTGTTGGGGTCGAGGTGACCCAGGATGACAATTCAACTCCTCAATATCAGTCCTTCACGGAATCGGCGGGCGGCCGTGCGGGGCTTGAGGTCCAAATAGCTACGGGTATTTCGAGAATTACCGAATATATCCCAGGCAATAACCTCCTGCAAGCAGAAACCTGAGAATTTGGTCGCCCGGCCCGATCCAGGTGAATATCTTTTAACTCTACGACGCGACCCGGACACAGATCCTACACTACTTCACTTCGGACCCGCTCGCCATATCCTGGTCCAGCCCCACCAGGGTCAACCTGCCCTGCCCGTCTTCGGCCGCCAGGATCATGCCCTCGGAAACGATGCCTCTCAACTTGGCCGGCTTGAGATTGGCCACCACCACCACCTTCTTCCCCGGCAGATTCTCGGGATCGTAAAACTCGGCAATGCCGCTGACCACGGTGCGCTCCTCCTCCCCTAACTTCAGAGTGAGCTTGAGCAATTTATCGGTCTTGGGCACCTTCTCGGCCGCGACCACTTCGGCCACCTTGAGTTCCACCCGGGCGAAGTCCGCAATGGCGATCTGCTTGTTCTCTACATCGGCCGATTCCATGTTCTGCTCCTTTCCGGCATCGGGTTCCAGGGGCGTTTCGGCCACTTCGGCCCTGGGAAAGAGGAGGGGCGCCGCGGCGGGAATTCGGGTCCCGGCCGGTGCCAGCCCCCAGGTGGCCGCCTGCTCCAGGGCGCAGTCCTCCAACCCCAGGCTGGTGCGGATCTGGCGGGCTTTTCGCGGCATGGCCGGCTCCAGCAAGACCGAAACGATGCGCAGACCTTCCGCAATATGGTAGAGCACCGTACCCAGGCGCTCTTTTTGCCCTGCTTCCCGGGCCAGAACCCAGGGTTGTTCATCGTTGAAGTAGCGGTTCAGTAGCCGCACGAACTGCAGCACCTCCTCCAGGGCCGCGTAGAATTTGAGATCGCCGATCAACGGGCGGACCTTGTCCACCAGGCCCTGGCCGACCACGATGATTTCCCGATCGGCTTCCACAGGCCGGGCCGCGGCCAACACCCCGTCCAGATGGCGCAGCAGCAGGGCCCGGGCCCGGGCCAGGAGATTGCCCAGATCGTTGGCCAGATCCGCGTTGTAGCGCTCGACCAGGGCCGCTTCGCCCACGGAACTATCCTGGCCGTAGACCACGTCCTTGAGCAGGTAGTAGCGCACGGCGTCTGGACCGTACTTTTCGGCCAGATCAAAGGGGTTGACCACGTTGCCCAGAGACTTGCTCATCTTGCGCCCATCCGCCCCCATTAAGTATCCGCCCACATTGAGGTGCTGGTAGAGAGGAATGCTGGCCGCTTTCAGCATGGTGGGCCAGAATACAGCGTGGGGTTTGAGGATATCCTTGCCGATCAGGTGCTGGACCACCGGCCAGTACACCCGGTACTTCTCCCCATCGGGATACCCCAGGGCGGACAGATAGTTCAGCAGGGCGTCGAACCACACATAGGTCACGTGCTCGGCATCCCAGGGCAACGGGATGCCCCAGGGCACCCGCTGCCGGGGCCGGGAAATAGACAGGTCGCCGATCGGCTCGGACAGCAAGGACAGGACTTCGTTGCGATACCCCTCGGGACGAATGAAACCGGGGTGCTCCTGGATGTAGTGGTGCAGCCAGGAGCGGTACTTTTCCATTTTGAAAAAGAAATTGCCCTCGCGCCGCTCAATGGGCGGATCCCTGTCCTCGGGCAGTTTGCCGTCCACCAGTTCCTTCTTGGTTACAAAGCGCTCCTGGCCCACAGAGTAGAGCCCTTCGTACTCGGCGTAGTGGATATCGCCCTGGTCGTAGACCCGCTGAAGCACCTGTCGCACCACCTCCTTGTGGCGCTCCTGGGTGGTGCGGATGAAGTCGTCGTTGCCGATATCCAGTATCTTCCAGGCATCCCTGAAACGCTGGCTAATGCGGTCCACGAAAACCTGGGCATCCTCCCCAGCGGCCCGCGCGGCCTCGTAGATCTTTTCGCCGTGCTCGTCGGTGCCGGTGAGCGAATAGGTCTGGTGTCCATCCAGACGATGGAAACGGGCTAAAAAATCCGCCACTACCGTGGAATAAGCATGGCCGATATGGGGTTCGTCATTAACGTAATAAATCGGGGTAGTAACGTAAAATCTCTTTGCCATTTTTCCTCCCAAACCAGTAGGCTGTTTAACGATACTTGAGAATAAGCTTTCAAACCAGCACGGGCAATTCCAAGACGGCTTCTAAACTAGCTTGACGACCTCTTCCTGAACCGGCGTCGTCACCACCGGCCCCTTGTCCGGATCCATGTAGATATTGATCTCCAGCCGCACCCCGAACTCGGGCAGATAAATTCCCGGCTCTACGGAAAATCCCGTACCCGGCGCCACCTCCCGGGTATCGTGGCTCTCCAGGTCATCCAGGTTCACGCCCAGGGCGTGTACCCGCGGACCGGGGCCCAGGCTGTGGCCGGTGGGGTGCGCGATATAGTCCCCGTACCCGGCCTGCTGGATGTGCGCGCGCGCCACCACGTCCAGTTCCCAGCCCTGTAGCCTTTCCCCGGCTTCCCAGCTTTTCCGCAGGCGCTCTACCACGCCATCCCGGGCCCCCTTGACGATGTCGAACACCTGCTGATGCCGCTCCGGTACTGCCATACTGGTGCATCCCACCCAGGTGATATCCCCGAACACCTGATGTTCCCCCGGGTGCCGGGCCCACAGATCGACCAGCACCCAGTCTTCGCGTTCTATGGTGGTTGCGCTCGAATCCGCTCCAGGCTGGTAGTGGGGATTGCCGCTGTTGGCGTTTACCCCCACGATCGGCCGGTGGTCCATCTCCAGGTCGCGGCGGACAAACTCCTGGACGATGAACTCCTGGACCTCGTACTCGGTCGGGTTGGCGGCCTCTTGCAGGCGCTGGCGTATGTATTCAAAAGCCGCATCCTTGACCTGGTCCACCTCTCGACAGGCACTCAAGTGGGATTCGAGCGCGGTCGGACTCCAGTTATTCAGCGCCACCTGGAGAAGATCCGCCGACGACACCACCTCCACACCAAAGGACTTCATCATTTCCAGGGTGCCCCCGTCGACCCAGGAAAGAGTGGGCAGGGCGGCCAGCGGCGAATACTCCATGGCCACCTTGAAACGGCCGCGCAGGGCCGCCTTCAAACATTCCTGCATCTGCGGCCAGCTCACGTAGGTCTGGAGAGACAACCCCACATCCTCGAAAAGATGTCGTTCGATTGCGTGCGTCAGGATACGGGGCTCTCCTCGGGCCGGGATCAGCAAAAAGCTCCGGCGCGTCGTCGTCCGGGGAGCACCGAGCAGCTGCCACAGGACGGGATTGCCGCCGCGAAAATCGTACACCACCCAGGCATCAATGCCGTTTTCCCGCATGTAGGCCTGGGCCGGATTCACCTTGAACATTCCGATTCTCCTATTCGCTCTTCCTCGAAGTACTGCCGCAGAAAACGCCCGGTCCAGGATTGCGTCACCCGGGCGATCTCCCGGGGTGTCCCCAGGGCCACGACCTGTCCACCCTCTTCGCCCCCCTCCGGCCCCAGGTCGATCACGTAATCACAGGTCGCGATCAACTCGAGGTGGTGCTCTACCACTACCACGGTATTGCCCTGATCCACCAGGCGCTGCAGCAACTCCAGCAGAAACCGCACATCTTCCAGGTGGAGCCCCGTGGTCGGCTCGTCCAGGATGTACAGGGTACGGCGGCCCTGCGGACGACTCAACTCGGTGGCCAGCTTTACCCGCTGGGCTTCGCCCCCCGAGAAGCTGCTGGCCGGCTGTCCCAGGTGCAGGTAGCCCAGGCCCACCTCCTCGAGGGTCCTCAAGCGGCGCGCCAGTTCGGGGTGGGCGGCGAAAAATTCCAGGGCCTGGTTCACGCTCAATTCCAGGACTTCGGCCATGGTCTTGTCGCGATAGCGGATGTCCAGGACCTCGCCTTTGTAGCGGCGTCCGCCGCAGGCCGTGCAGATCACCTCCAGGTCTTCGAAGATCCGCTGCTCCACCATACCGATCCCCCTGCCATTGCACTCCGGGCAGGCGCCTTCCGGTGCGTTGAAACTGAAGTGACCTGGTTTGTAGGCGCGCAGACGGGCTTCGGGCAATTCCGCGTACAGCCGTCGCATGTGGCCCAGTAGCCCCGTATAGGTCGCGGCATTGGAACGCGGGGTGCGCCCAATGGGCTTCTGATCCACGGCCACCACCCGTTCCAGGTGCTCCAGACCGCTCCAGGCGCCGCAGGCCAACGGAGCGCGTTCCCCCTGTTGCAAATGCGCTGCCAGGAGGGGGTGCAGGGTCTGGCTGACCAGACTGCTCTTGCCCGATCCCGATACCCCGGTGACGCAGACCAGGTTGCCCAGAGGAAAGGAGACCGAAATATTCTTCAGGTTGTGTCCCCTCAGTCCTTCAAGGTGCAGCCATCCCCCGACGCCGGTCTGGCGCTGCATCCCGGCATCCAGCTTCAGGGCACCTCCCAGATAACGCCCGGTTGTGGAACCTCCTACCTCCACTTCGCGGGGCGTGCCCTGGGCCACGATCCGTCCCCCGTGGATGCCGGCCCCGGGCCCCAGATCCACCACATAATCGGCATTTTTGATCAGGGTGCGGTCGTGTTCGACCACCAGTAAGGTATTGCCGGCATCGCGCAATGCGCGCAGGGCCTCTAGCAGGCGGATCACATCCCGGGCGTGTAGTCCCACGCTGGGTTCGTCGAGCACGTAGAGCACCTGGGTCAGCCCCGAACCCAGGGCCGTGGCCAGACGCAGACGCTGGAATTCGCCGCTGGACAGCGAATCGGTCCCACGGTCCAGACCCAGGTACCCCAGTCCCAGGTCTTTCATGACGTTGAAGCTCCGCTGGATATGGGCACCGATGGTCTTGCCGATGGCTGCTCTGGGTCCCTCGAAGGACAAATCGGCGAACAAAGCCGCCGCCTTCTCTATGGAGAGTGCCGTCAGCGAGGTGATGGCGTGCCCGTCGATCTCTACCGCCCGGGCTTCCGCTACCAGACGCGTCCCCTCGCACACCGGACAGGGGGTATCCCCCAGGCGCTCTTCCAGCCAGGCCAACTCCGCGTCTTCGGCCCTGGCCCGCAGGCGTTCCAGCCAGCGGTTCAATCCGATAAAGCCGCCCCGCCGCCGCGGTCCACTCCACAGCCTGGAGGTTATTTCTCGCGGCCACTGGCCCACTGGAACATCTGGATCCACTCCGTTCCTCTGGCAAAAATTGTGGAGTTTCTGACGCAATTCCCAATGTCCAAGCTCCTGCCACAAAGCTCCAAGAGCCTCTTCAATCGTGGCCTGCCCCCGAGCGAATATCTGATCGAGACCAAGGCCGCTCTGGATCCCCAAGCCACGGCAGTTCGGGCAGGCGCCCTGGGAGCTGTTGAAGGAGAACAGCGCCGGCGCCAGCGGACGAAAAGGCGTGCCGCAAGCAGAACAACTCGGCCGCACCGAAAACGCCATATCGCCTCCGCCCTCCAGCGGTACCAGAATGACCTGGCCCTCGCCCAGTTCTATGGCGGCCTGGAGCGATCCCTTCAAACGCCGCCTGGTACCCGGCTTGATCACCAGACGGTCCACGACCACCTCAGGCCGCTGTTTCCTGGTGATATCCTTTTCGATTTCCTCTACCAGTACCACCTCGCCATCCACCCGCACCCGTCGATACCCGGCCCGGTCAACCCAGTCCAGAAACGCGGCGCTGTCCTCCCCCTCGGCCAGCCTCCGGGGCGCCAGCACCAGCAATTTTGTGCCCTCGGACAAACCCGCCGCCGTCTCCCAGACTTCCTCGAAGCGCTGCGCCAGGACCGGTGCCCCGCACTGCAGACAGTGGGGCTTGCCCATACGGGCGAAAAGCAGACGCAAATAATCGTATATCCCCGCCAGCGTGGCCACGGTCGAACGGGGATTCTGGCGGACCCGGCCCTGCCCGATGGCGACCCCGGGGAACAGCCCTTCCATATGGCGGATCCTGGGGGCCTTGAGTCGTTGCACCAATCCCTTGCCCGTCCGCTCCACGGTTGCCAGATAGCGACGACGCGCTTCGGCATACACCGTGTCAAAGGCCAGAGAGGTCTTGCCGGATCCAGAAATTCCGCTGATTACAATCAGCTGGCCGTGGGGCAGATCAACGTCCAGATCCTGCAGATTGTGCTCGCTGGCACCACGGATGGCGATAGCCTTGACATCCATTCAGGCAGTCCTATTGACAGGCTCAGTGTCTTTGCTTATCCTTTCAAGCCGGTTATACTCTTCCAAAAATCGCGGTTTGTCAAATCCTTGCCTCATTCCTTGAAATCTGTCCAGGTCGTAAGCAATCATGCCGGTTTTACCCCTGCGTTCCAAAGCCTGGTTCGGGGATGAGGAGTCGGAGCTTAGCATTCCTGCCAACTGGGCAGTGACCACCCTCCCCCCCGCGGATTCGAGCGCCATCCCCGACCACGCGCTGGCTGCAACCCTGCAGAATACGTATGGTTCGCCCCCCTTGAATGAACTCGCGCGCCAAAAGTCCAATGCCCTCATCGTGGTGGACGAATTGACCCGCCCTGCCCCCACAGCCCGTATCATCCCCCATCTCTTGAAGGCCCTGATCCAGGCCGGCATGGTTCCCTCCGAGATCTCCTTTCTAATCGCCACCGGTTCGCACCGTCCTATAACCAGAGCCGAAGCAGAAAAAAAACTGGGAAAGGATGTGGTTGCCCGTTTCCCCGTTGCCAATCACGATGCTTTCGGTTCAGATCTGCAGCAGCGCGGCAAGCTGTCTTCTGGAATGCCCCTGATCGTAAACAGGCAGGTAGCAGAGGCAAGTTGGGTTATAGGGATAAGCAGCGTCTTGCCTCATTCTTCGACTGGTTTTTCCGGCGGGGGCAAACTGATATTACCAGGTACCGCCGGTTTGCTGAGCATTGCCCACCTACACAGCTTTGAGCTCAGAAGGCCGCGTGGGGCGCTGGAACGCACCGGCAACCAGCACGACGCGCGCGATACCATCAATGCTTTTGCCCAACGAGCGGGGTTGGACTTCAGCATCAATGTGGTGGTGAATTCGAAGCGGGAAATAGCCGGCATTTTCTGTGGAAGCCTCGTCGACGCCCATAGAGAGGCTGCCATTTTTGCGCGCAATATATACCGCACGGAGGTTCCTCGGGACGTATTCGACAATACGAACCTGCTCCTTTTGAACGCCTATCCCCTGGATGCGGATGCCACCCAGACCTCCAAAGCCCTGTGGCCCCAAGCCTTGTTTCCGGGGTCTCGGTGTATCCTTTTCAACGCTGCCAGTGCTGGTTTTACCTACCACGGATGGAGCAATTTTCAACGCGCTTCCATACTCAGACTCTTGTGGGGTAGTACCGGCCTTCTGGCCAGCCGCCGCCGGTGTCCCGAGTTTATAGGCCGGGTTTTGCGTTCCCCGGCGATTCGGGCCGCGGGGAATTGGCACTTTCGCCGCCTTATCGCTAAGACAATCCCCGGCTACCACTGGTCGTCAGTCCAGGCCCAAGCCCACCCCAGGGGCGGTTTGGCTGCGAAGATAATGGCTGACAAACCGCCCATTACAGTCTGCTCTGCTGCTTATCCCAGAACAAAAGTAAAGCAGCACTTCCCCAGAGGAGTCCTATTCTCGAGTTGGGAAGAGGTCCGCAAATCCGATCTCTTCCGGGAACCCGAGGGCAGATTGACCTTTTTTCCATGCGCTCCCCTGCAACTTCCCCTATACTCAAGTTGACTGGATCCTCCAGATGAGAGCGGCCAATTCTTGCGCTCCAAATCCCATTGAGGGGACCTGACTATGCGGGCTATTATCCTGGCGGCAGGAAGGGGAACGCGCCTGAATCCTCTGACCGATGACTGCCCCAAATGTCTCCTCCCGCTCGGCAATTCCAAAGTACTGCTCGACTACCAGATCGAGGCGTTGCGCAGGGTTGGGATTGAAGATATTGTGCTGGTCGTCGGCTATTGCAGCGAACGGATTCGAGGCTACTATGGTTCGTCTCTGCGCTATGTCGACAATCCGGATTTCCTCACCACCAATAGTATCTACTCGCTCTATATGGCCCGCCGCAAACTCGACACAGAGATCCTCCTTTTCAATTGTGATATCCTGTTCCATCCCGACATTCTGAGACGCATATTGAGCTCAGAATACCCCAATGTGGTCGCCGTGGATACCCGGATTGAGAGACTGAGTGGAGAAATGAATGTAGCCTTCGATCACCAGGGGTGTATTTCTACAATCAGCAAGGGGCTCAATCCCCTCGAGGCCCAGGCTCAAAGTGTGCAATTAGTCAAATTCGATGCAGCCGGCGCGCAAACAGTGAAACTCGAGGTAGAAAGACTGATCACCCTCCGCAAGAAGAACCTTTTCCCGACTTCGTCTTATGACCCACTCATCAAGGCCGGTCTCCTTTACGCAGTTGACACAGGTGGTCTGCCCTGGGCGGAAATAGACTCCCATAAAGATTATGAACGCACCGCCGAACACACCCTGCCGCTGGTGGAAGGCTTCTGAGGTCTTTTCTAGTCTGTTATAATGTCTTTGGGGGGATGGAGGGCAGGATGAGGTGGGATGTGCCTGATGGTGATCCACAAAGCCCTAAAGGTGTGGACTAAAAAGGTGAGGATGGCCCAGACAGCTACCAGATAATGGGCTTCGAGGAAATAACCACTCACCAGGCCCACCAGCCACAGGAAAACGATATTGACACGGCGAGCGGCAAAACGCCGGAAATAGAATTCGAAATAGGTATAATCGTACAACATGGTCTTATGGGCCCTCTTGAACATCATACACACGGCGCGTTCCACGGAGTAGATTACCATAAAAACAACCCCTGCCCAAAACGGCGGTTCGTTCAGATCGCCGTTCGAGAGATGGTAGCCGATAAAAAGCACCGAGGCTTCAAGTGTAACAAAATTCAATACTGAATCCAGGGCGCCGCCGAATTCGCCCACGCGATGCGTCAGGCGGGCAAGTAATCCATCAATTGAATCGCAAAGCAGCACGACGATAAAACTCACCAGGCCCAGCCATGGCCTTTCGAAGGCAAAGAACGCCGCGGCCAAAATAGAGACCAGCGAACCAATTACTGTAATTTGATTGGGCGCAACGCGGGTCGACGCTATCTTGTCGACCAGCCAGCGGACCAGATACTTGTATCCACGCCACCTGGAAACAAACTCGACGGAATCTTTGAAGGCCGTCTCATACAGCGATACGTACGACGCCCGAACCGTAGCCTCATCCACGACACGCATCAAAAGCGGCCGGGTATGGGAACGAAGATCGGCATTGTAAACATTCAGCCGGTCCGTCGGTAGGGCGCGAATCCTGCCGTTGGAGATGGCCTGTTGCAGAGCCGGGGATAGCCCTTCTCGTTCCAGAGATTCGAGCCAGGACAAATCCTCTTTGGCCAGCAGGGCTCCCACCGGACCTTCGGCCCTATCGGGATCGCATGCAACAACAGAAGATCCGGAAGAAATCAATCCCCCAAGTATGCGGCTATCGCAGACCGTATTCCCCTCCAAGGCGACAACCTTATCATCGGCTTCTCTCAAACAATTGACCAGATGTCGAAGCGGATTTTCGGGCCATTCTCGCTGGTGGACGATGATTTCATAACGCGGCCTTAAATCCGCTCGGAATGTCGACCCCACATCCACGCCGGGTCTGGAGACGATCACCGCCTCATCGATACCCGCATCCGCGCAGGTGCGCACAAGACGCTCCAGCACCGTCATCCCATAAAGGCGCTCTCCAGATCCCGGCTGGGTGGCATCAATCCATGCTAGCATTATCAATCACCTGTCTTTAACATTGAGCTGGCAAAATCCACTATCTTCTCGGCTCGTTTTTCCCAGGTAAATACCCTGGACAATTCCCGGGCATTCAGGGCAATTCGCTCCATCGATGCACGATCGGAAAAAAATGCCCTGATTGCTTCCGAGTTTTCTTGGGGCGAATCGGGCTTGAGCAGAAACGCGGTCTTGCCATGTTGAAGGATTTCAGCGGTATCTTTTATATCGGGCGCGAGTATGGGAACGCCCGAGGCAATATACATATACGTTTTTAAAGGCAGAACCGTGTTGCCCGCCTCCAATAGCGGTTTGCCGGTGGGAGGTATAATGACGCAATCAGCAGCGAGCAAAAAGGGATAGACCTCGGCGGGCGGGACCCACTCGAAGATCTCGATATTTTTTATTTCCAGTTTATTGGCCAGTTTTTTCAGCCGGGTTATGTCTTTCTTGTATTTGCCTCCCACCAGAAAAAAGGTAAATTCAGGGAGGTATCGGGCCATTTCGAGAATCGACTCCATGCCTTTGGATTTGCCGATATTGCCCACATATGATATCACCCTTGAATCTTCGGGAATTTTCAGGGCCTGTCTCGCTTGTGCTCTATCTAAACTCGCGGGGATCTCAAAGCGCTCTATGCCATTGTGGATGGTCACTATCTTTTCCGGGTTGGCACCCATGGAAACCCAGTAGTCCCTCGCCAGTTTGGAATGCATAATTACGCCCATAAAATTAGGCTTTTCATTAAGTAAATGAATGATTCTTCTGCTTCTCTCCTCCTCGGCCCTGTATTTATATGTTTCGTATAAAACCGTCATGTGCCTTGCCAGGCCCATCTTGAGGTGCCAGTAATTCCTCACGCACAAGAAATCATACCCCCGGTCTTTGATGATATTCAAAGCCAGATGGGTTAGTGGAAAGCGGTGAATTTTTTTGATCAAAGGCAAGGGCGAAAAAAGTTCTACCACCTTAAAATTGCTCGACAGGCCATAATACTGTTGCAAGTTTTCCAGCCGACAACTTGCTTTTATTCTAGTGTATTTCCAGGGTATGGGGATAAACAAATGGGCTTCAAGCCCAAATCTCTGGAGGGCGTCAACCGTCTTTGCCACTTGATTGGTGGCGACGGCGTTGGAAGGAAATATCAGATCTGAATAATAGGCACATTTCAGATGGGTCATTATATGGCCTATCTCGGTGGGGGTGAAAGCGGGGGAATATCGGGCTTTCCAAGGCCGACAGCCGGGCTTAGACAGGCGGCTCCAGAGCTCTGGATGACTTTGCTAAATTTTGAAAAATTAAAGCCTTAGGGAATTTACTGTAATCTTTTAGGACTGTCAAACACACCATTGTTTTAAAAAACATAATCCCGCCATGTCCACTACGACTGAAAAGACCGATGCCAACTCCAGGATAGACCAGGCCCACCGCGATGTAAAGGACTTGGTCGGGGGCGCCTTGGTCAACCTCGTGGGCAAACTCGGCCGCCTTTCCAAGACCAGCTTTGCTTTCGTGGTCATGCTGGTCTTTGGGAAAGAGATATTGGGGGCCTACGAACTGGTCTGGGGCATAGTGTCCACCCTGAGCAAGATCGGACTCTTTGGCCTGCACCGGGGCGCTATGAAATTTATTGTCGAAGCCCGCACTGCCGCCGATGCCGATCGCGAGAGGAAGGCCATATCCGTGTCCCTGCTTCTCAGTACGGCCGTCGGCCTGGCGCTGGTCGGCCTGACCCTGCCGGCCGCCGAGTGGATCCTTCACATTTTTTTCTACGGCAAGCCAGAGCATTGCGGCAATCCGCTTCTGGCCTCCACATTGCGCATCATGATTTGGGCTTTGCCCTTTATCAACGCGGCTATGGTGCTCATCGCTGCTACCCGGGCCCTGCGCATTATGCGTTATGATGTCTATGTCAGTTCCATCGTCGGTCCCCTGTTTTTGCTGTTGGGCGCCCTTATCGCCGGTTTTATGGATTGGGGGCTGGAGGGCCTGGCCATGACCCAGTGGCTTTCGAGCACCGGTATGTGCCTGCTCGCCCTGTACTATTTCCAGCAACACTTCTCTCTGGGCGCGAGCCTGCGAAGGCTGCGAGAGCGTCTACCCTGGAAAGCCATGGCCGGCTTCTCGTTTCCCATCATGCTGGGCGAACTCCTCGGTACGCTCCTGTTCAGGTTGGACATCTTTTTGATCACGTATTTCCTCGGTCACGAGTCTCTCGAGCCGGTAGCTATCTACTCCATTGTCCGCCGCATAAGCAGCGCCATACAGAAAGTGGCCCAGTCCTTCGACCCGATTTTCAGTTCCATCGTGAGCTCTCTTGCGTACCGGGAGCACTATCAACAGATGGGAGCCCGTTTTGCCTCGATTGCCCGCTGGAGCCTGACGATCAATCTGGCTTTTTTGGGGGTACTGACCCTGATAGGAGATAGAATCCTGGCTCTGCTGGAATCCGATTCGGGCGCCGCCATAGGCACCCTGGTGGTGTTTTGTCTGGGCATGACGCTTTACGGTATTTTTGTTTCTAGTGAGCCCTTGCTCATAATGTCCGGCCGACAAAATCTGAGCCTGATCAACAATGTGTTCTGGCTCCTGTTGAATCTGGCCCTGAACTACCTGCTCATACCGCGCTATGGTATCCTGGGCGCCGCCATAGGTACCTCCCTGGCCATGAATCTTATGAACGGAGTGCGCATGTTACAGGTTTATCTGATTTACGGCTGCCACCCTTTCAGCAAATCGCTGTTCAAACCCCTGATGGCCGCCTTGGGCGGCTTTGCCCTCAGCTGGTGGCTGTGCGGTCATCTGCCCTTTGCGGCCCTTGCCACTCAGGTCGTTTCCTGTATCTGTTTCCTCGCCACCTATTTATGCCTGCTGCTGGTGCAAGGTCTGGAGCAGGAGGACCGGATGCTGCTCCACCGGCTGGGAAATCGTCTCGCTACTCTTTTGAGGAAATAGGATGAGTCCCAGGCGAACCGTAGCTCTTTTTCGCAACAACTTTCTGCCCTATTCACAGACCTTCATCCACGACCAGATACGGCACCACGAAAGATATCAAGTCGTGGTTTTTGCCAGAAAATGGCGCAATAGAGATCTGTTCCCGGGGCACAATGTGGTTTGTATTGAAATGCACCCCGGCAAAAAACATTACCTGGAGTCGCATCTCTACAAACATTTTCACCGTAGTGCTACCTTCGATCGGGCCTTCAAAGAGCATTCATTCGACATCATACACGCCCACTTTGCCTACGACGGCGTCTATGCCGTCCACTTTGCCCGCAAATTCAATATCCCTCTGGTCGTCACACTTTATGGCCACGATGTGACGATTCTAATGGGCCGGGAAAAGTTTCGTCCCAAGTACTGGTCTTACTGGCGCAACAAGGATGAACTCTTCGAGGCTGTCTCTCTCTTCCTCGCCTGTTCCTCCGAACTCAGAGAGTCCATGATTGCCCTCGGCTGTCCGCAAGAAAAGCTACAGGTCCACCACCTGGGCATTGATCTGTCGCAGTTTTCGCCCGGCGAACTCAAAGCCCACAAACCTCATCAAGTCGTAATGATGGGGCGCTTCATTGAAAAGAAGGGTTTTATCCACGGTCTAGAAGCCTTTGCCAGGATGGTCGAAAAAGGCATCGATGCGGAACTTAACATGGTTGGCGAAGGCCCGCTGCTCGATTCCTACAAAAAGCTCATAGAAGAAACCGGCCTAGGCGACAAGGTGCATTTTCCCGGGGTGATAGACTATGGCCAGATCAACGATCTTTTCAGAGAGGCCAGCGTGGTTCTGGCGCCCAGCGTAGTGGCCCACAACCTGGATCGGGAAGGATTGCCCATGGTCATCATGGAAGCCAGCGCCTGCGGCGTACCCGTCATAGGCAGCATTCACGCGGATATCCCCGCGGCCATAGACCATGGTGAGACGGGTTTTCTGGTGCCCGAGCGGGATGTCGAGGGTCTGGCGGAAAGCCTGACGACAATCCTGACGGATGAGGATTTGCGCCGGCAAATGGGCAAAAATGCCCGGCTAAAAGCAGAAAAACAGTTCGATATTCGCATGCGCAACAAAAAACTCGAAGAGATTTACGACTCCCTGGCTTTGCCGTGAGACCGTGCGGGGCTTTTCGTATAGGCTCTTAATTTATTTGCATGTTTCCGGGCAAGGGTCTGAATGACTTCTATAACATAACTGACGTCATCATCGCCCAGTTTTGCACTCAGGGGTAAAGAGAAGGTGCGCTCGGTTATTTTCTCGCGTATCGCCAGTGGAGAAACGACCCGAGTTTCGGGATCGATATCGGCCAGCACGGGCGTCCCTCCGGCATGTATAATGGCGTTGACCGTGGCGCAAAAGGTCATCGGCGTGGTGATGACCTCGTGCCCAGGCCCCACCCCAAGTGCTATACAGGCCAGGTGTAAGGCCGCCGTACAGGAACTGAGTGCTATGGCGTACTGGCCATCTACATAGTCTTTAAACTGATTTTCGAACCGGACGACTTTAGGTCCCGTGTCTATCCATCCCGACCTGAGGGTCTGGACCACTTCCTAGATCTCGTCCTCTTCGAGCAGGGGCGCCCCAAATACCAGATAATCGTCTCTTTTTTTCATAAGTTTAATCAAATCAATGCTTTAATAGATCGTCTCTGGGTGGGATGATCTCTGCGGCCGCGCACAATGCTTTCTCGTCGTCTATGTCCATCCAGAAACGATCTCCTATGTCGAAAGGACGGACCTTACCCTGGCCGGCAAGAAGCTTTATGGCACCAGAAAGACTGCTGTCTCCCAGAGTGGAAAAACAGGTCTCTATGGCTTGGAAAATAACCGGTGAGGATAAAAAAATGCCGGTGTCATAGGCGTTGTAAGATTGAATGCCCTTGCCGATATCGACGATTTTACCGTCCCTGGTGAGCACCCTGGTAACATCGTCCAGATCCACCCGTTGATTGGTCTGCAGACCATAATCCACCGCCAGGCGAACCTCTCCTGCCGGCAAGGGCTCACCCTGCACTTTTCTGAGGATTTCAGCATCAAAAAGGTGGTCCGCCATGAGCAGAATAAAATCCTCGTCCAGCCATTTTCGGGCTTTGAGCACCGAAAGACCGTTGCCCTTCTCCCATTCTTCGTTTGCCACGGGAGTGATCTGGAGATTGGCTCCTGAAGCAACCTGATTCAGAAAGAGCCTCACCTCTTCACCATGGTATCCCGTGACTACATAAAATCGGCTCACACCACTACTTGCAGCCGTCCGGATCACCCGTTCAATGAGAGGGACCCCCAGGAGGGGGACGAGGGGCTTTGAAAGGCCTCTGGGGGACAATCTGGTCCCTTTACCCGCTGCAATGATGAGGCATTTCATGGTCTGTCTCTCTTAGAAGGCTTCTTAGGTTGCCTACCCGGGCCCAGGCCCGCTGGTGGTTGTGGCCGACCAGAAGAGAATGTAGGACCAACAAGGTTTGAAATCAAAGTTAAATATGGCTTCACCGCCTGCTCGACTCCTTCCTGCTTGGCTTTTTCCTCGCTCCAGGGTCATTGACGAAAATCTGCATTATATCTATCTTAGCGGTTTCATAATCTTGCATAGCGTTCTAACCAAGATAAAGGGATCATTCCCCCCAACCATCTTCTAGCCTCATACACCCCACTATCCTGGTAGAGGTCTATGGTCCATGCCATCTTTTGAGCCTCATAATAATTTATGAAAGCCTTGATCCTGGCAGCCGGCCGCGGCCTCAGATTGTGGCCCTATACCGCAAACCTTCCCAAGTGCTTGCTTCGCATCGGGCAAACCTCGATTCTCGAGCGGCAATTCTACAACCTCGAGCAAGCCGGCATCCACAAGGTCGTTCTGGTCTGTGGTTTTGGCGTCGACCGCATCCGCGACACAGTGGAGACCTACCCGGAGAGCTTGCGCATAAAGATCCTCTACAACCCCTTCTATGCTATTTCCGACAATTTGATTTCGCTTTGGGTAGCCCGTTCTGAAATGGATCGGGATTTCGTTTTGCTGAACGGTGATAATGTCTTCCACCCGGCCATTGTCCAGCGCCTCCTCCAAACAGAAGAGATCTGCTGTCTGATGGTCGACCGCAAAGCCTTCTACGACGACGATGATATGAAGTTGCAGCTGCAGGATGGGCGCATCCGCAAGATCGGTAAAACCCTTCCCGCAGCCGCCACGGATGCGGAGTCTATCGGCATCATGCGGTTCTCCAGCGAGGGGGTGGATCTGATCCGCCAGATGCTCGAGGAAATCGTTCTGGAAAAGATCGCCCTGAGAAGTTATTTCCTCGCTGGCATTCAGCATCTCATCGACCAGGGCTACCCTGCCACCTACCGCGAAGTAGGTGATCTGCCCTGGGCGGATGTAGACACTCCTGAGGATCTCCACCAGGTTCGCCATCAGGCCCACCTCTACCAGTCGGACGCCGTGCTCCATCACGAGACTCCCCTCTACGAGAAAACGAAAGGGGTTGCATGATCCGCCAGGGCATACTGGCCTTCGAGCCTGTCTCCACAACCTCCCGCCGGGTGGCCGGTCTATCCCTTCTGGAAAGGGGTATTCGCACCATGGCCCGCGCTGGAATTGAACAAATCCTGGTCATCGTGCCCGCAGGGGGCTCCCCCACCCTCAGTCAAATTACCCGGAATCTGGAAATATCCATCGAATTTGTCACCTGGGGGACAACCCCTCCCCCATCCTTTGTCCCCCAAGGTGGATTCCTGCTGCTCCTGGGCGATTATGTGCACCACTATTCCTCGCTCCAGGCTCTCCTCGAACGCGACCCGGATGGCCGCGACCTCGTCGTCCACGCCGCTCCATCTCCCCGGGAGGACAGACCCTTGTACGAGGTTTCCGCCTCTTCCACCTCAGTTGATTTCGCCGAGCTGGAGCGGGCCGATGGTCGGGCCTGTTCAGGGGCCTTCCTCTGCACTTCCGGCCTGTTCACGCCCGCAGAGCTAACCAGTGCCGAAACGGATCTGTGGACCTTTCTGCAAGCCCGGGCAGCAGGTCGCCAAATCGCCGTGCAGGAGGCCCCACTGCCCCTTTGGCGTCGAGTCGGGGACCGCCGCAGTGCTCGCGCGGCCAAGAACATGCTGTTCAGTCAGGTGACCAAGTCCACCAGTGGCTTTGTATCGCGCTACATCAATGCCCGTATCTCCATCCCTACCAGCAAATTCCTCGTCGAGACCGGCATCACCCCTCACATGGTTACCGTGCTTCTGGTCCTCACCACCGGTCTGTCCGCCGCCTACCTCGTAACCCAGGCAACCGATGCCTTCAAGCTGGCCCTGGCTGGTATCCTGTGGCAATTCGCCGCAATCTTCGACCGCTGCGACGGCGAAATCGCCCGCATCAAGCTATGCGAGTCCAAGTTCGGCGAGTGGTTTGATACGGTCACGGACAACATTGCCTATATCTGTGCCTATATCGGCGTGATCATCGGCATACACAGACTGCACCCGGACACCATGCTCTACGTGTACCTGGGAATCTCGGCCATTACCACCCTGGTATTGATCCTCATCGTCATGTACAGCTACGCCGTGAAGACCGGGAGCGGCAGCCTGCAAAACTACCTGG
This sequence comes from Candidatus Latescibacterota bacterium, assembly GCA_965219385.1. Classification (GTDB taxonomy): domain Bacteria; phylum Latescibacterota; class UBA2968; order UBA8231; family UBA8231; genus CBDCNM01. The sequence continues at coordinate 3,490,593 of CBDCNM010000002.1, forward strand.
TGGGTTTTGCCAGCGTACCGGATAGCGAGAAAAGCCTGGTTTACAAATTCATGGAGCGCTACGCCTTCATAGCCAAACGAGATTTTTTTTCCTTCTTTATCTTTCTCACGGCCATTTTCAATTGCCTCGAGATCGCCTACTGGTTCGTCATTGCCGGCCTGCATCTACTCGTGGTCGGAGTCTTGATCTCGCAGAACAAAATGGTGCACCGCCACCGGTCCGCACACCTTGCTGAACCACAGGCCGCTGTTCCATTGCTTGATTCCGTCTCGTCCCCTGCCCCAACCTTTGGAGACGGGGGGGGCCTGGAGGAAAGGCAATGAAATTTTTAAAGCTCGCCATGCCGGGTCTGGGCCTGCTCTTCCTCGGCTACCTCATCGGCAAGATCGGCCCCGATGAAATTGTCCAGCATTTTATCCTCCTGAAGTGGTACTTCCCTCTTGTCCTGGCTCTGGCCTGTTCGTGGCATATCACCAATTCGATTGCCTGGAGTTTCGCATTTCCTTCCAGTGTCTTCCAGCCCCGTTTCCGCACCCTCTTCATGGCCAAACTGGCCGGAGAAGCAGTAAACCAGCTGACCCCTCTGGCCAATATCGGCGGGGAACCCCTGAAGGCCTATCTCCTCAAGGGCGAGTCACCTGCTTCGCGCGGCCTGGCTTCGGTGGTCATCAACAAAATGGCTCAGGTCATTACCGGCTTGACCTTTGCTGCAGTCGGCCTCAGCCTCATTGTTCTCTACTGGGAGCTTCCCCGGGCCATCCCCCTTCCCATTCAGATCGGTCTGGGCACGCTCCTGTTGATCGGCGTCCTGCTCCTCTTGCTGCTGTACAAAAAGCAAAAGCGGCTGTTTTCCTCCCTGCTCGGCCTGTTGGGCAAACTGGGGGTAAAAACCGATGTCCTGGAGACCAGGATGGCCAGGGCGGTACGCATAGACGCCAGTATCAGTCAGTTCTACAGAAACCACAAAATCCGCTTTTTCCTGGTCCTGTTCTTTCATGCCATAGGCTGGCTTCTGGGGGCGGTTGAAACCTTCGTCATCCTGAAGGTCCTGGGAGCCGACATTTCCTTTTCCATAGCCTTTTTGGTAACTTCTCTGGCGATAATCATCAACAGCCTGTTCTTTTTCATGCCCTCTAATATCGGAGTCCTGGAAGGCGGCCAGGTTTTCCTCTTTATGACCCTGGGCCTCAGCCCGGCTCTGGGCCTGTCCCTGGGCATCACCAAACGCATGCGCAAAATCTTCTGGATCTTTATCGGCTGGTCCTTCCTAACCCATCTGAGCAGAAAAGCCCTGGAGCGCGATATCCTCGAAGCCGAGGAGTCTGCCACCGCCTCTGCCGATTCCGACCAGGTTTTAAAGAGGCGCCTCAAATACCGCTAAAATGCCTGTAATCATTATTGCCATTGCCCTATACATCCTTCTTCCAAGTGGGTCTATTGCCCTCGCCGACAACCAGACGCACAAATACACTTTGGGGGAACTCATAGCCCGAACTTCGAGTTACAATGGAGAAGTCCACGAAGCGCGCTGGCGCGTCGAGGGGGCCGCGGCCCAGTTGCGTCAGGCCCGAGCGGCCCGCTTCCTGCCCCGCTTGCGCCTGGAGGACAAAAGCGGGCTCGCACCCGACGCCCAGGGCGATATCCTGAACCCACAGAAGGATACAAGACTCATCCCGGAGCTGGGGCCTTTCACCCGCATCGAACTCGAATTTGTCCAGCCCCTCTATACCTTTGGACAGCTTTCCAGCTTGATAGACGCCGCCGAGGGGGGCCTGGAAGTCGAAGAGGCCTCCCTGGCCGAAAAACATCTGGATGTCGTGTTTGAAATCCAGGAACTCTACTACGGCATTCTTCAAGCTCAGGACCTCCAGAACCTGGCGCGGCGCCTCTCCGACAAAATAGACGAGAAAAGGAGAGAGATGGACGAGGAAGAGGCTCCTCTCTCCAGTACCTACAAATTGAAGCTGGCCATACTGAACCTGAAAAAACAAGAGCGCATCATCGCCAATAAGCTGGAACTGGCCCGGGATGCCCTGGCGTGGAAGGTCGGCCTTCCCCCGGATCCGCCCATCCAGCTGGCGGACCCGGGCCTCGAACCAATAAAAGTCGCCTTGCCTCCGCTGGACCCCCTGGTCAGTCTGGCCCGGGCCAACCGCCCGGACTGGCGCAAGTTGCAATCCGGCATTCAGGCCAAAGATGCCTTGCAAAAGGCCGCCCACAGGGCCTACTATCCTCAGATCTTTCTGGCCGGAGGTATGCGCTATGGCGTGGCTCCCGGTCGCACCAACCTCGACAACCCCTTTGTCGATGACGATTACAATTTTTTCGACGTCGGGGCCGTGGTCGGCTTCCGCCAATCCTTTGAATGGGGTTTATTGGGCGCCGATCTGGACAAGGCCAGGGCCGAATACCACGAACTCAAGGCCAAGAAGAGCGCGGCCGAGGAGGGCATCAGGCTCGAGGTCAAACGCTCGTACGTGGATTTTAAAGAGGCTGCGGAGGACCTGGAGACCATGCGCCACACCCGCAAGCTCACCAAGCAATGGCTCAAAGAGGCCCTGGATGCATACGACCTGGATCCCGACGAGGTCAAGGAACTGGTCCGTGCTTTTGAAGCCTGGGCCGGGGAAGAGCAAAGGTATTACGAGACGGTTTATAGATTCAATCTGAGCGTTGCCAATCTGGAACGAACCATAGGTGGCATCTCCTTGAGAAAAAACAATGATGCAACAGGCCCTGACCATCGATAAAATCCTGAACTTTAATTTTTTTCTCCTGTTTTTTCCCCTTCTCATAGCAGGCCAACAAACCCATGCTAGCGTCGTTGGCTCCCTGCAGCCGGAGGTAGAGGCCCTGAACAAACTCCTGTCAAATCCCGGCAAGGATCCACAACAGGCTCTCCAACAACTCCTGGCCCAGACCGTCAACCTCGAACGTCTGACCGAGATAACCTTCTCGGATTACTGCGAAGACAGCCTGGAGTCCTACGAGGAAGGCCTGGTGGACTCAGCGCACCAGCACCTTGTCGGGCTCTGCCAGCAACAACTCGCCGAGGTCTATCGGAAGCGACTCATCGCAGACCTAACCACAAACCTCCGCCGGGCGGCCCTAGACTCCCTCTACATCGATGGCTACCACATATCCGGGGACGAGGGTTACGTAGAAATCGCGGAGCAAAGCTCGGAGGAGGCGACTCGCCTGCGCTGCTATGTGCACCAGGTCGGAAAGAAGTGGATGATCGAGGATCTGGCTGTCGACGGCAAACTCGTCAGCGAGACCTACCGCGAAATCTGCAGCGACATCCTGGATAAAAACTACTCCCTGCCGGTCCTGACGGCCCGTCTTTTGCGCCAGGATTACATCGTTCTGGAGGATTTTTCCACCACCCCTCCCCGGCAGTTGCCCAGGGACTGGGGCTGGCACCCTAAGGACGAGAAAAAGCCCAAGCTGTACCATGTCGAAATCGAGAATGGCCGGTCCTACCTGGCGGCCCAGGACACCGGGCACACCGTGATTCTGCTCAAGTACTCCCATTGGAACCCGCGCAAGTACCCGATCATGACCTGGTGCTGGCGAGCCAATGCCCTGCCGCCAGGTGGGAATGAGCGCTTGAACCATGCCAACGATAGCGCCGCCGGCCTCTACGTGATCTTCTCTGCTAACTGGCTGGGCGTGTTCAAACAGATCAAATACGTATGGAGTTCGACCCTGCCCGAGGGTACAGTAGACCGGCGCAAAAAAATCTTCCGCCCCTGGTTCTTCGTGGTCGAAAGCGGAGAGAAAAACCTGGGCAAGTGGACCTTTGAACAGGCCGATATCTACAAAGCTCACAAGCGCGTATTCGGCGGCAGCAAGCCGAAAAAACGCACCATTGGCCTGGGACTTCTCACCGATGCCAACAATACAAATTCCTATGCCGAAGCCTTTTATGCGGATATAAGGGTTTGGACCAGGGAAGCCCAGAAAAAAGGTCTGATCGTGGACCACTGCACCTTTTGCGAAGAGACGACAGATGGGATGGCTGGGGACGACTACGGAAGCTTGTTCTCGCAGAGCCGGGAAAACACCCTGGAGGGACACAAAAAATGAGGTGTGGCCTGCTCTGGAAACTGGGGCTGGGAGGGCTCTTCCTGTTCTCTACCCTGTCTGTGGCCAGGGCCCAGGAAAACGCGGTAACAACGGCGGACGAGGCATCGTCCTCCCCCACTGCGTTTCTACAGGCCCACGACGCCCGGGCTCAAGACATTCTGGCCCAGGCCCCCGGGGATTCGCTCTCGGCAAAACTGCGCCAGCAGTTCAAAGATCACATCAATGCTGCCTTTGATTTCAAAAAGTTGAGCCGGCTTTCCCTGGGCTCTCACTGGAAAGAGCGCAGCGCGGACGAACGCACCGAATTCACCCGGGTTTTCAGCGGCATAATCGCGGTTAAAAACTTCGATGCCTTCCTGAGCTACTACCGCAAAGGCGACATCGCCTACCAAGAGGAAACCCTCCAGGGCTCCCAAGCCACGGTCAAAGCCCTGGTCCCTACCGAAAAGGGAGAGAAGGTCGAGGTTGTCTATTATCTGCATCTGGTAGAAGACCGGTGGCGCGTCTACGATCTGGCCATCGACGGGGCGAGTACCGCCGACGGCAATAAGCGGCAGTACGCCCGCTACATCAAGAAAAGATCCTACGAGGAACTCATTCAGCGACTCCACCAACAACTCGACCGTCTTACCAGTAAAAACAACTGACCCTTTCCATGCGCATAAACTACGACCGTCTGGTTCACTACATATACCACCACCACACCGCCATTGTTATCCTGTCGGTTCTCCTGGCGCTTGTGTCAGGGTATTTTGCGGTTCAGCTGGTCGGCCGGATCAATACCGACAATGCCGGCTTGCTGCCGCAAGACTACATCAGCGTCCGCGAGTTGAACCGCATCAAGGAGCGGGTCGGCGGCATCGGCCCCCTCATGGTGGTCATCACCGGGGACGACCTCGACAAATCCGTCGAGTTCCTCCAGGTAGTGGCCGATTCGCTCGAGCGCAACCCGCTCATAAGTTCGGTCAGCAGGGGGAAAAATCCGAAATTTGGAGACCAGAACCGCTTCCTCTACATGGACCTGGTAGACCTGGAGACCATCTACGCCCGCCTGGACGACCACCTAGAGCTACAAAAACTAAAACAGTCGCCGATCTACGTTCCCCTGGATGAAGAGGAAGAGGATGGACTCGATTTTTCGGATATAGAGGCTAAGTACGAGAGCCAGGACGGAACCAACCATCTGGGCAAGACCTACTACCTGACCAAGGAGGGAAACGGGGTCGTTCTCAGGGTCTATCCTTCCGGTGTTATAACGGACGGCGAGTTTACCAAGGCCCTTCTCGAAAGCATTGATCGCACCATCGAGACCATAAACCCCCGAAAAAATTTTCATCCCAGCATAGAGCATGAATACAGCGGTAGTTTCAAAAACGCCAACGATCAGTACAATATCATCAAGGATGATCTGCAATCCACGGCCCTCTACGCCTTCCTGGGCGTGCTGCTGCTGATCTCGATTTACTTCCGCCAGATTTTATCCCCCCTCTTAATCGTCTTACCTTTGCTCATCAGTATCTCCTGGACCTTTGGGCTGACCTTCCTGGTCATCGGCAACCTCAACCAGATCACCGTCAGTCTCTTTGCGGTTTTGTTTGGTCTGGGAATCGATTTCGGCATCCACATCTTCGCCCGTTATCGCGAAGCCCGCCGCCGCGGCATGGAGGTGGAACAGGCGCTCAGCGAAACCGTTTGCCACACCGGCAACGCCCTGACCACGACCACAGCGACCACTTCACTGGCGTTTTTTGCGCTGTTGTTCACCGACTTCAAGGGCTTTTCCGAATTCGGTTTCATCGTCGGCCTGGGGATTCTCTTCTCCCTGATTGCCATGCTCGTCACCTGTCCGGCCTTCATCGTCCTAGCCGAGCGCCTCCGGCTCATGCGGCTTCATCTAAAGGATGCTCCCGAGCACCTTCTCAGACGCGGTGCCTATCCCCTGCCTTACCTTACCCTCTTCCTGGGCTTGCTGGCCACGGGCTATTCGCTCTACCATATAAATGCCCTGGAATTCGAGTACGACTTCCACAACCTCAAGCCCCAAAAGCTCCTGACCGGAACCAAAGCCAGCATACCCGAAGCCCTCAAGGAGACCCGTTCCCCGGCCATTGTCCTGACCGAAAGCTTCGCAGAAGCCCAGGAGGTGGTGGAGACCGTCAAACAGATCAAACGCCGCAATGGAGAGGCATCTACCATCAGCTCGGTTAAGAGCGTGTATTCCGCCCTGCCCCCCAAACAGCCTGAAAAGCTGGAACTCATCGCCCGCATCAAAGGCCTGCTGGACGACTCCGAGGACCTGTTCGACGAGGCCCAGCGCGCCCGGGTGGATTCTCTCAGACCCTACCTGGAGGTCCGCGCCCTTACCCTGGAGGACTTGCCCACTGATATAACCAACAAGTTTACCAGCAAAGAGGGCGAGATCCTGAACTTCGTGATGATCAATGCGGCCGTGGCTCTGCGCCACGGCAAGAACGCCATGCATTTTGCCGACGAAATCAGCACCATCCAGGCGCCCTCGGGCAAGACCTATTATGCCTCCAGCGCCCACATCATCTTCGCCGAAATGTTGCGGCTCATGCTCGACGACAGCTACCTGGCCATCATCTTGACCCTGCTGGTGGTCACTACGGTGCTATTCATCGATCTCCGGCGCTTCACCGACACCCTGCTGGTGCTGACCCCACTGCTCACCGGAATCGCCTGGGTGATTGGCTTTATGTACCTCTTCGATATCGAGTTGAACGCCTACAATATAGTCGCCTTCCCCACCATAATCGGCATGGGTATCGACAATGGGGTGCACATCTTCCACCGCTATCGCGAAGCCGGTAAAGGCTCGATGCGGCTGGTCCTGCACACCACGGGCGTGGCCTTGATCGCCACTTCCCTGACCACCATGGTGGGCTTTGCCGGTCTGGTGCCGGCCAAGCATCCGGCCGTATCTTCCATAGGTATCGTATCCCTGATCGGCCTGGGGTGCTGCTTTGTCACCTCGGTCACGCTCTTGCCTGCCCTCCTGCAGATACGCGAGAAGAGGGGCTGAGCCAAAATCGGGCCCGTGCATTTCCCGCTAAAATAAAAAAAGACCGATCAAATCACTTTGACCGGTCTTTCCCGATAGACAAATAAACAATATGTTATAAATTGGAGCGGGAGACGGGACTCGAACCCGCGACAGCCACGTTGGCAACGTGAGGCTCTACCAACTGAGCTACTCCCGCTTTTAGCCGTCAAGGAGTAAAATATAAGGATGAGTCGGCATCAAGTCAAGATTCTCAGAGCATGTATACTACCTGCCGCAAGCCTCGTGTACTTGTGGCTGTTTCCGGGGTGTGGTACAGATACCTCGCCGCAAGCCCGGCAACAGGTCCGCTGGCACAACAACCAAGGCGTGGTTTACATGGACCAGCACAACTACACCCGGGCCAGTCGCGAATTCAAGCAGGCCATTGCCCTCGAGTCCAGGTATGCCAACGGGCATGCCAACCTCGCCATTGCCTATTACAGCCTCGGCCAGTACGACAGCGCCATGGTGAGCCTGCAAACCGCCCTGCAACACGACCCGGAGCACCTCCACGCCCACTATACCCTGGGCCTGATCTACAATGCCCAGGGCAAAGAAAACGAAAAGGCCCTCAAATCCTTTGAAACCGTCCTTCAGGTCGACCCCGACGATCCCCTGGTACACTACTATATCGGGCAGGTAAAAGCCAAACTGGAGCGGCGCCAGGAAGCCATCGAGGAGTTTCACCACGCCATCCGTCTGGATCCCGTCAATGTCTCGGCCCACTATGCCCTCGCCAACCAACTCAGACGCCTCGGGCGCCAGGAAGAATGGCAGGAGGCCCTGGACAAGTTCAACCGGCTCAGCAAGGCCGGTCACCAAGGCATCAGCTCCTCGTACCAGGGCCAGGGCAAATACGCCGAAGCCATAACCGATGCCGGCTATTCCGACCCGGGCAAAGACGATATCAAGGGCCCGGTGCGATTTTCGCAGACCGCCCGGTTGCTCCAACTCCCGCCAGGCGGCCTGAGTTTTGCCACGGCTGTGGACTGGGATCGGGACGCTGATCCAGATCTGCTGATCGGCGGCGATGTGCCCCTGGCCTACCGCAGAGAGGGTGCGGCCTTTTCTCCGGCTACCGACGTAAACTTCTCGGTACCCGAACCCTTTGCAATCAGGGATGCGACTTTCGGGGACTGGGACAACGACGGCCATCCCGATCTGGTGCTGAGCGGCACCCAAACCCTGTTGCTGTACAACGACGGGGCCGGCAGCTGGACCTCCACCGACGCTACGCTACCCCCGGCCATCCGGTCCGTCTTTGCCGATGTGGATCACGATGGCGACCTCGACCTGCTGGTGCTGGGGAAAGCTGGTTTTCAGCTCCTGGCCAATGATGGCAAGGGCGCCTTCAGCGCTATCACGGCACGGGCCGGCCTCGCTTCCACCGATGTGGCCCACCAGGTGATTTTCTTCGACTTCGACAACGACCGGGACATCGATTTCCTCGTCTTGAAAACCGGCTCGGCCCAGCTCTTTACCAACAACCGCGATGGCACCTTCTCGGATATTGCCCCCTCTGTGGGGCTACGCTCTATCGACGCGGTGGATATCTGCGTGGAGGACTTCGATCAGGATGGCTACATGGACGTGTGCAGCCTCTCCGCCAGCGGGGTGCTGACCCTCTACACCAACAAGCAAGGCGAGCAATTCGTCGCTTCACTTCTACCTTCCCTGTCCCAGAAACCGGCTTACGGCTTGCGCCCGGCCGACTTTGACAACGACGGCGATACCGATCTGCTGGTCTTCGGTGCCCAGGGAATCCACCTCCTCTCCCAGTACCAGCACCAGTTCCACCTTCAAGACCAGGCCCTGGAGGCAGGCACCAGTACCGAACAGGTAGTGGTCGCCGATTTCGATGGCAATGGCACAATGGACATCTGGGCGGAGGGAAAAGAGTGGCGCAATGAAACTACGGGGCACTGGATCGAGATCGCCCTCCAGGGGTTGAACAGCAACCACGACGGCATCGGCACCAAGGTCGAGGTGAAGACCACCAATCGTCTGCAAAAAAAGGAAGTGCGGGGTAGCAGCCAAGATTCGAGGACGCTGCTTTTTGGCCTGGCCGAGGAGGACTCAGTAGAGTTCATCCGCATCCTCTGGCCCGGTGGGGTGCGCCAGACCGAGTTGGCCGCTCCTGCCCTGCAACGCCTCGAACTCACCGAACTCGACCGCAAGGGCACTTCCTGCCCCATCCTCTACGCCTGGGACGGAGAAGAGTTCCGCTTTGTCACCGATATCCTCGGCGGCGCCATCATCGGTTATCTGACCGCCCCCGGCCAATACTATACACCGGATACCGATGAGTATGTGCCGCTGGAAAAAATCGCTCCCCGGGACGGCTACTACGTCCTGCAGATCGCCAATCAACTCGAAGAAATCGTTTACCTGGATGCGGTCCACTTACTGGCCGTGGACCACTCGCCCACCCTTGAGGTATTCCCCAATGAACGCCTGCTCTCGGCGCCACCCTATCCTGAATTTCACCTCTATCCCTTGAAAGACCTGCGCGCTCCCCGGAGCGCTGTTGATGATCGCGGCCAGGATATCATGCCCCAACTCAGGGCTGTAGACGACGACTGGTACGACAGCTTCGAATCCATCCGCATCCACGGCTACGCCACCGATCACACCATTATTCTGGATCTGGGCGATCTCGGACGAGACAAACACCCGGTCCTCCTGGCCCACGGCTGGGTCAATTACGCCCATTCCACCTCGAACTGGGCCGCGGCCCAGCAGGGACTCGGCCTCTACCCTCCCAGAGTGGAGGTCCCCGATCAAAACGGCAACTGGATCGTTGCAAGCACGGATATGGGCTGTCCGGCCGGCTTGCCCAAGCACATGCTCTTCGACCTGAAGGATATCTTCAAAAACCGTGATTACCGCTTGCGCATCACCACCAACGCGGCGATCTACTGGGACCAGTTCCAGGTGGGCACCAAGGTAGAGGCCCCCCTCCAGACCCACCGCCTGCGCTCCGCCCGCAGCGATTTGCACCGGCGCGGTTATCCCCGGCACACCTCCATCAAGAACACCTTTGCCTTCCGCTATCACTACGACCAGCTCGAGATCGAAGCCGATTGGGGCACCCATGCCGGGGCTTTTACCCGCCTGGGGGAAGTTGGAGAATTACTGCACCAGGTGGACGACCGCTACGTGATCATGCTACATGGGGATGAACTCACCGTGGAGTTCGCCGCTACCGCCCTGCCGCCCCTGCAACCGGGTCTCAAGCGCAGCTTCCTGCTCTATGCCGATGGCTTTGGCAAGGACATGGACTTTCACTCGGCGCATTCCCTCACCGTCGAGCCCCTGCCCTTTCACGGCATGTCGTCCTATCCCTACCCGGCCGACGAGACCTACCCACAGGACGAGGCCCATCTGGACTATCTGCTGGAATACAATACTCGGTGGATCAAGGGTTATTATGAGTGATCTTATTGGTCGGTATCCATGGCACAGCGGAAGCCAATGTAGTCGTTTGACCCTTGCAGGGATATTTTATCCAACAATCCCTCTGACTTTGACTCAGTAACATAACTGATGCTCAGGAAAACAGCGCTCTACTCATTCGCCTTCCTGCTTTTCCAGGCGGTCTCTTTAGCCGCCATTTACCATATCTACAACGATAAACTGCCCGATCTTGACGAGCTGGAAAATTTTCAACCCAAGCGCATCACCAAGATTTTTTCCGCCGACGGCAAACACCTGCAGAATTTCCTTGAGGAAAACCGCGAAATCCTCACCTATGAAGAAATCCCCCAGTCCATGAAAGACGCGCTCATTTCCATTGAGGACCGGCGTTTTTTCTCCCACTGGGGCATAGATATACGCCGCATCTTCGGAGCGATCCTCGGCAATGTGAAATCCCTCGACCCCACCGCTCAGGGAGCCAGCACCCTCACTCAACAATTGGCTCGCAATCTGTTCGACAAAGTAGGACGCCAGAGCGGCAGTGGTTCCCTGGAAGCCACCATGGCCAGTTACGATCGCAAGATCCGCGAGCAGATCACAGCAGTCAATATAGAGCGCCTCTACACCAAGCAAGAAATACTGACCATGTACCTGAACACCGTGTTCTTCGGCTACGATCGCTATGGCCTCAAATCGGCGGCCCGCTATTACTTTGATCGAGATGTCAAAGATCTCAAGGTCGAGGAATCCGCCATGTTGGCGGGCCTGTTGAAGGCGCCCAATACCTACAACCCGCGGATAAATCCCCAGAAGGGCCTGAGACGACGCAACCAGGTCTTGCAGGCCATGGTCGAAGCGGGTAAACTCCGCAAAAGTAGCTATAGAGAGCTGCTAAAACAACCGATCCTCACCCGGCGTGGCCAGCGTGCTGCAACCTATGGCCTGGCGCCCTATTTTATCGAGCATGTACGCCAGCATCTCAAACGCCAGTATGGCTCGGGGCTCTACCGAGAAGGATTCACCGTCCATACCACCCTTGATTCACGCCTGCAGCAAATTGCCGAAAAGCACTTTGCCAGGGAAATCGGCAAGGTGCAAAAAACGGTTGACCGGTACCTGGCCCGGCAGGGTGCTTCAGCGGACCTGCCCGACTCCGCCAAGGTACAGGCGGCATTTGTGGCCATGGACCCGCAGACCGGGCATATCCTGTCCATGATCGGAGGCCGGGACTTCGACGAGAGCCAGTTCAACCGCGCAACACAGGCTCTGCGCCTGCCCGGATCCGCCTTCAAGCCCTTTGTCTACACGGCGGCCATCGACAACAATCGCTTTACCACGGATATCCTGCACGACAATGCCATCACCATCAAGGAATTCAACGGCGAAATCTGGGACCCGGAAAACTACGACAAATCCTTCCAGGGCCCCATGACCTTGCGCGAAGCCTTCAAGAAGTCGCGCAACTTGGTCGCCATCAAACTCGCCCAGGAGATAGGCCCCAACCGCATTAAAAGCTACGCCCAGAACATGGGCATAAAGACCCGTATACAACCTGTTATTTCGATCGCCATAGGCACCAGTGCCGTACACCTTCTGGATCTGGTAGCGGCTTATGCCATCTTCCCCAGCAAAGGCATATACGTCGAACCAGTGGCGGTCGAACGCATCGTTGATAAAAATGGCAATACCGCCTTTGCCCAGAAGACCGTTCAGCGTGAGGTTTTGCGACCGGCGGTCGCCGTCATCATGACCGATTTGATGCGCTCGGTGATCGACGAACCGGGTGGAACAGGCCACAAAATCAAGTACGGTTATGGCTTCAAACCCGCCGCGGCTGGCAAAACCGGCACCACCAACGACTACGCCGATGCCTGGTTCATTGGTTTTACCCCGCACCTGGTAGCGGGGGTGTGGGTTGGAATGGACGATCCCAGTCTCAGTCTTTGGAAGAAGCAATCCGGTGCGGTGGCAGCCCTGCCTCTTTGGGTGTGCTTCATGCAGGAAGTGTATCGCAAGGTCGAACCTTATCGGAGCAAGGCCGGCGAAACCTTTGAATATCCGGAAGACCTGGTGGACAAACGTGCGGTCTGCGAGGATTCCCACAAACTGGCCACCAAGTACTGCCCCCGGCGCAGTGAGGACTTCTTTATCAACGAAGGAGCCCAACCCGGGTTCTGTCCTTTGCACGGAGGCAAAGGAGGGACGACACCGGCAAGGATACAGAGATTTTGACAGCGCAGCGCATAGACTTTGGCCACCCGGTCATGGCACGAAGAAAATGTACAACAGCCCGCCAATAATACTGGCGGAAAGGCCGCGTTCGATCAGTTTAAAATCCGGTTCGACAATGGTGCGCTCGACCATGTCGGATCCACCCAGCAATTCCATTTTGTCCGCCGGCACCTCATCGGTTATATAGGCCGGCACCCGATTCGCCCACGCCACTTTTCCGACTCTTTCCAGGCGCAAAAACAAGTCTCCGTAGGCCTGGCGCAGACGCCGAGAACCAAACAAATTCAACCTTTTTTTCCGCGGGGTGTACACTATCCTTGAATCAGTCATCCTGTAATACATCACCCCTTCATCCATTTCTCCGACCTCCGCGGCCTTGAGCGAAATCTGGTATCCCCGGTGCATCAAAGCCCGGGTCAACACGTCCTCTACGAGCCAGTTTGCCTTTTCCTCGCCGTCGGGCTGCAGATATATCTGAGTCCCCCGCGGCAGCGAGAGTCCTTCAAGCACTCTTTCCAGTTCTTTGTCGAAGGCGCTTCCCAACAACTGTAGATCGGTCGGATAGTCCAATTCGCCATCGCCCTGTCGCTGGCCCTCCCGAGCCATCATCACCGAAACCATGGTCTTCCCAGCCAGGGGAATATGCCAGAAATACTCGACTGGTTTAAACGAGCTTTTCCAGGGAAACGGCCCAGGATGTAAAGGGGTTGCCTGGATCTCCAGTTCCAGGCTCTGACCGGGCGCCAGGCGGCCTGGATCTTTGACCAGGATATATTCCTTCCGCCCGTTCTGTGCACCTGTTATAGAAGCTCCTTCCACTCCATGTACCAGCCCCACTTCGACAAAAGCCTCGGGGATTTCCAGGCGAAATTCAGCCACTTCAATGTCTTCTGCGCCCCTATTGGACCAGGTATAGACAAAGCGCCCCTGCTGACCTACCTCGAGAAAAGCGGCGTCCATGTGCAACCCCGGGCGCGGCACCGTTGCAATTTGCAGTCGAACCCCGGACACGGGAGATCCAGCAATTTGCGCCGAACCCGCCCTGCCCCCGATGACCAGGAAGCCAGGCTCTTCTCTTTCGATGTTGCACTGCCACAGTATGGTATCTCGTTGTCCCGATGCCAGGGGCTCGGCCCACCGCACCTCGGATTCCCCCTGGACCACGGTCAGACCCTCGGGCCATTCCCACGCCAACTCCTCAAGCACCCGTCTATGCGGATCCACATTGTGGACGACCAATTCCAGATCCACCTGTTGGCCCGGATACACCCGCTGCGGTCTGACCTTGATCTGAAACTGGATGGGCTCTTCGATCTCAAGTCCGAATTCAGTTGTATGAGCAACTTCTCCGACTGAGTCCAGAGAGGAAAAGATTTTTCCCCACCAGCGGGTCTCCAGACTCACCCTGCTGGCGGTTAGATCGATATAAAGGGTATCAATACTCTCCCGACCCAGAGGTCCTTCGCGATAATCCACCTCCAGCAATGGCTCAACCGACCGCACCTTTCCTAGAGAGGAGCGCACCGACTTCAGGTTCAAAGCAGCAAGGTCATAACCAAGCTCGGCACCTACCAGGGCTTCCCCATCTCCGGGGAAATAATGCAGGTAGAGCACTGCGGTCTGTTCCAGATCGGGCCCGGCAATGCCACCGCTGGCAAAGCGGGCAGTAAAAGTCGAGCGGGCTTCTACGACCTCTCTCCCACCCATCAACAGCAGAGCCAGAGAGCAAACGATAAGCTGAGTTTTTATGGACATATGAAGCCCGTACAATACCTCCACGCCAGCTGTTCAGCAGCGTATTAAACACCTGTTTAAAACCCCTGAACTGCTTTTGTCACTTGTACTTGCGTGTGATTTACCTTAACACAAAAGCCCGGGGCTGTCAAGCCATTTCTGCCAACTTCAGTAGGTCCTGATATGGGCAGAGGTCAGAAAAGCCTTGACTTTATCGCGTTTCCCTGAATACGTTAATGAGCCCAGTGTCTCCAAACAGGTGCTTTGACCGTGCTGCAGATATTCATGTACCCTATTTTAGGCTTTGTTCTTATTGTTTTTTTGTTGCCTACCACAATCAGCTTGCGGCTGGACCGTCCCCTCCACCAGGGCCCTCTACATTTGCGGTTGGACTGGCGTTTTTTTACTGGATTGGCCGGCGCTCGTCTTCACCTCCAGTCCGCTGAACTGCATCTTTACCCCCTTTTTTTAGGGTGGCGTCTCAAGCTTCTCCACCTGCGGCTGCGCCGCGGCAAGACCGCCAAACCGGCCGTTTCCAAAGCACCGGACAGCCCCCCTGCAGAAGAACCCGAGCGCAAAGAAACGCCTCCAGACAGCCCGCTTTTTGAGCGTCTGACCTATATGGCCCAGCTATTTCTTCAGCCGGGACTGAGTTTTCTCAAAAACGTGCGCCGGCCCATCAAGTCCTACAAGCTGCGGGTGAATGGCTGTTTCGGCTTTGAAAACCCGGCCACAACCGGTAGCATCTACGGTTATTTAAATGGCCTCAAGGTTTTAAATAACAAAAAGTTGCAATTAGATCTGAAGCCTGATTTCCAAGCCCCTGGTCTGAATGGTCACCTGGCCCTGTACCTCCGTTTTCACCTCGGTTATCTGACCTTTCTGGCCCTGGCCTTCGCCGTCCGAGTAGGCTTTCGGTGGCTGTCCATACGCCTTTCTACCTGGAAATTCAGACCGGCTTAGATACCTATCCAAGGAGATCCTTCAATGGCATCGTATGTAGAAGGGCTGATTGAACGCGTCCTGGGTGAACTGCACCAGATCGTAAAAACCGAAACCGTAGTGGGCGAACCGGTGGCGGTTGGGGATATAACCCTCATCCCCGTCTCCAAGATTTCCTTTGGCTTTGGTGCGGGCGGCGGCCGGGAAGGCAAAGGCCAAAGTGGCACGGGAGGCGGAGCCATGGTGGAACCTATCGCCTTTGTGGTCGTGGATGCCGCCGGCAAAGCCCAGATACTGTCCCTGCACGAAAAAGACGCTGGTCTGGGCCAGCTGGTCGGACTCATGCCCGAGGCCCTGGCAAAACTCAAAAACTTTGTCGGCAAAAAGAAAGAAGAGGAACCACCTCAGGACGATTCGTCTCAGTGATGATCGCTACTGGTGGGAAACAGCTTGAAGCAGCCGTCCAGGAGAAGGTGGGTGTACCAGCCCACCACGCCGGCCACCAGGAACACCAGGTGGCCGGCGAGCAGGCTCTGGACATTGACCCAGGAAAACTCGTCGAAAAAGGCCTGTCTTGCCCGCCAGTACTCGTACGTGGCCCCCAGCAGTACCGGGACCAGCAAGGGGCTGATCTTCCAGTGGGTCCACCCGCGGTGATGATCCAGTAGCGGTAGAACAGAAAGAATACCCACCAGGGTGGCCAGCTCGTAGTGCTGGTTCCAACCCAGATAGAACAACGCGGCGAGGACGGCCCTGAAAAACCAGCGTTGCGGAACCGAAGAGGTATCCAGATCGGGAAAGAGAGAAAAAAAGAGGGTCGTGCCACAAACCGCTACCCAGGTGGGGTAATCTCCGGGTGGGATGTACCCCCAGCGGGCGGCTAGACCGGTCACGCCTATACCCGCCACGATGCCGCCGGTTAAATGGCCTTTGAAGTTCATGGAGTTTGAATCATTCCTCCCCTGTTCACCGCTCCGATACTTGCCCGCCGCCGTGTCGTTGATCTTTTTTTTTATGCGCCTGATACAACTGTCCGCAGGCCGCATCAATGTCTCTCCCCCTGCTCTCCCTCACGGTCACCGCTACGGCAGTGCGACTCTCCAGTAGATCTATAAAACGGGTGAGCCGGGCCCGGGAAGGCCGGTGGTAGGGCGTATCGGGGCCGAGTTCGTTGTAGGGGATCAGATTGATCTTGCAGGGAAGGCCCCTGGTCAGGTCGGCGAGACGTAGGGCATCTTCGTCCGCGTCCGTCACGCCGGCCATCAGGACATATTCAAAGGTGGCGCGCCGACCGCGCAACTCGTAGAATTCCCCGGCCGCCGCGAGCAGGTCTGCGATCTTGTACTTGCGGTTGATCGGCATGAGTTGCTCGCGCTGTTCGTCGGTCGTGGCATTGAGGGAAATCGCCAGGCCCACGTTCACCTCCTCGCGCGCCAGCTTGCGGATGCCCGGAAGATAGCCGGCGGTAGATACCGTGATCCTGCGTCCCCCAATACCCGGCCCCAGCTCCAGACCCATGAGCCGAATGGCCCGCACCACGTTGTCGTAATTCAACAGCGGCTCTCCCATCCCCATCATCACCACATTGGTCACCCGTTCTCCGCGCTGATGCACGACCTGCCCTATCTGCAGCAGCTGATCAATGATCTGAGCCGCACTCAGGTTGCGCACCAGTCCCATCCGGCCTGTGGCGCAAAACTTGCAGTCGAGCGCACACCCCACCTGGGAAGACAGACACGCTGTGCGGCGCTTGCCTTCCACAATCAATACGGATTCGATCTTTTCCCCCCCAGGCAACTCAAAGAGAAACTTGATGGCCTGGCCGCTCCCCGATTCGCGGCACACCAACTCCCGGAGCCGACTGATCCAGGCCACCTGCTTGAGTGCATCCCTGAACGTCCTGGACAGATCCGTCATCTCGTCCAGATCGGTTACTCCCTTGCCGTAGATCCAGCTGAGCAACTGGTTGGCCCGATAGTTTTCCTGGCCCATCCGGCCGACCAATTCGCGCAGTTCACCCGGCAACAGCCCTTTCAGGTCCAGCCGCTCTGATGCGTCGACCGCACTCCTGGATATTTGCCCCATCTGCTACCTCGAGGAGGTCCGAAATGTGTGAAGAAAGCTGCCCAACCACCAAAAGTCCTTGACGCTTCTTCGACATAGGTTTATTATAATAAATATCTTGTGCTAAAAAAGGGCAACGCTCTCCACCCTTGAGCGTCGCGCTTGTTTGCCCCTTCAATCCCCATGCCTTGATCCACGTTTCCCCCCTTTCCTCACCCCCATCCGCATTCCTTTGAAAAACCATTTAAATTCCGCCGCCTGGTTCTGGGCCAGTCTCGTCTGTCTGCTGGTAGTGATGGGAATCTGCTTTGAAATCCTGCAACGCCGGACCCTGGCCGATCAGGCCCCCCCCCATACCGTGGTCGCCCTGGCATCTGTCGTGCCGGAAGCGACCCCAAAGGTGGATCCAGAGTCGGGACCACAGCCGCCCCCGTTTCCATTTGTCGGCCCCTACCTGCCCACCCAATTACCTCCGGGAAGCGCTCTCGCCCGGCAGGCTATTACCGATACCCTGCGTCGCGATGACTCGATTTATCTTTCGCTCAAAAAGCACCGTGTTTCCGAAGGCCAGATCATCCAGCTGATCAAGGCCCTCAAAACCGTCTTCAAATCCAAAAAAGAGTCAAAACCTGGAGATTTTTACACCCTCGCCACCGATACCAGCGGCGTCATCCAGTATTTCACCTATACCCCCCATCTCGTCCCGCACCGGCCCGTCGTCATCGAGCTCCAGGATGGCGCTCTGGCGGCCAAGCGACTCGATTTGCCTCTGAAGAAGGAGATCGTGGTCATCCAGGCTAGGATCGAGGACAATTTGTCCAATGCCATACAGGCGATCGGCGAAAGCCATAAACTGATTGACCTGGTCGCAGACGAGATCTTTGGCGCAGTGATCGAATTGACCAAGGATACGCGTCAGGGGGACCGCATCGGCCTGGTCTTTGAAAAGACCTACCTCCATGGCCGCTTCATCGACTACGGCCGCATCCTCCTGGCCAACTACCAGGGCCACCGGGTATCCCAGCTGGCGGTCCTCTACGAAGACCCGGAAGGCCACAGTGCCTACTATGATAGCAAAGGCAAGTCGCTAGCGCGTTTGTTTCTGCTCAAACCCCTGCCTTACCGGAGAATAAGCTCGGGCTTCAACCGCAGACGCTTCCATCCCATTCTGAAAAAACCCGTGCCCCATCTGGGTACGGATTACGCTGCTCCCAGTGGTACCAGAGTTTGGGCGACAGCCCGGGGACGGGTCGTGCACGCGGGCTGGAAGGGCGGGTACGGCAAACTGGTGGAAATCGAACACCCCAACGGCTACCGCACCCGCTATGCCCACCTGAGCCGCATCTCGGTAAGAAAAAGGCAATACGTCCAGCAATCCGACATCATAGGCCGGGTCGGCGCCACCGGTCGCGCCACCGGTCCGCATTTGCACTATGAACTCATCAAGAACGGCCAGCACAGAAATCCGGAAAGGGTCAATAAAAACACCAAGGGCAACACCTTGCAAAAGGGCTACCGCCAGGCCTTTGCCGCCCGCCGCGACCATCTCCTGGACCTGCTTGAAGCGGGTCTGAACCCCGAGTCAGAGTGGCCGCCTCTAGCGGCCAGAGGGACCGAATAGCCGGAGTTATCGATCCAGCACTTGACAGTGGCATCCGCTTGATGTGTATTCACAAACAGGAAGTCGATTTAACTTCATTTTTGCAATACGGCTTGCCGGGCATGAACGAAGAGTTCCTACAGGAGATAGAGGATTTGGCCGAGCGCGATGGGCGTTTTAAAAAAGACGCCTATCTCTTCATCTACGACGCTCTCCAGTACACGGTCGATAAACTGGGGAAAACCGAGCTGCCTGACGAGGAGAGGCATATTTCCGGACGGGACTTGCTGTACGGTATCAGCGAGTACGCCATGGATCAACTCGGCCCACTCACGCGCTCGGTCTTCGCCCACTGGGGCGTTCACCAGACACGCGATTTCGGCGCAATGGTCTTCAACCTGATCGACGCCAACATGATGGGCAGAACAGACGAGGACAGCATTGCGGATTTTACCGAGGTGTACGATTTTGCCGAGGAGTTCAACTGGAAAAAGCGCCGGGCCGACTTCAAACGGCTGCCGGCCAAGAAATCATGAGAATCGCCTACTTTGACTGCTTTTCAGGTATCAGTGGAGACATGGTTCTGGGGGCCCTGGTAAACGCCGGCCTCGATCCGGCACTACTGCGGAACGAACTGGCCAAACTGGATCTTCCCGACATCAGCATCGACTTCGAGCCCGCGGTAAAACACGCAATTTCCGCCACTCAGGCCGCGGTCCGCTGTGCCGCTGAACCCATCACAGCCTCAGAGGAACACCACCTCCACCTGGATGGCCCGGACGTCCAACTTCCCCCGACACAAGGCCACGCCCACCACCACCTCGAAGACATCCTCTCAACCATCCGCCATAGCCGGCTCGACGAGCAGGTCAAAACCACCTCCATGCGGGTATTCCAGCGTCTGGCCGAAGCCGAAGCCCAGGTACATGGCCTGGCTCCTGAAAAGGTCCACCTGCACGAAGCGGGAGCACTCGACGCCGTCGTTGATATCGTCGTCGCCGTTGCCGGACTGCAGCTGCTGAACGTTGACCAGGTCTATGCCTCGCCTCTGCGTTTTGGCACAGGTTTCGTGCAATGTGCCCACGGCCGTTATCCAGTTCCGGTTCCAGGGGTGCTGGCCCTGTGCAAAGACATCCCCTCCGAACAGACTGGGATTCGCGCCGAGCTGGTCACCCCGACCGGAGCCGCTCTCATAACTACTCTGGCCAGGTCTTTCGGTCCTGCGCCTGCTTTTCGCCAGGAGCGGGTCGGATACGGCGCGGGTCGGCGCGATCTGGAGGAACTGCCCAACCTGCTCCGGATCCGCATCGGCCAGACCCTCGAGGCCCTGTCCCAGGACCGGGCCGTACTGGTCGAAGCCAATATCGACGATATGAATCCGGAGATCTACGGCTATCTGCTCAACCTGCTGCTGGAACAGGGAGCCAGAGATGTATATATTACACCCGTGTACATGAAGAAGGGCCGGCCAGGCAACCTGCTGAGCGTTCTGGCCGCCGAGGATCAACTCGACGAGGTAATTCACACCATCCTGGCGGAAACCACGACCCTCGGGGTGCGCTACCACCAGGTCAAGCGCCGCAAACTGGAGCGCAGCATCACCACGGTCACAACGCCGCACGGTCCGGTTCGCGTCAAGATCTGTTGTTTCGACGGCCGGCGCCGCCTGGCGCCCGAGTACGAAGATTGCGCCCAGCTGGCACGTCGGCAAAACGTGCCAATCCAGTCGGTCTATGCCGCCGTCCGCGCCGCGATCAGAGAGGAATAGAGCACATGGTGCTAAGTCTATTATCCGCGTTCATCCTCGCCTTATACCCGCCCCTCCTCGAAGCGGCGGAGGGCGATGGCGTCCATCTACTGTCCGGCGGTGGAGCCATCGACGAACTCGACAACCTCGTGTGGCTGCCCCCCCGGGAGGATCAACCTGCCCGCCTGGTCCTCGGCGATATCCACGGTTTCCTCCACGTCTACGAACAACGCGCCGATGCCTTTGAGGAGGTCTGGACCAGCGAATACCTTGAAAGCGCCATCAGCGGTCTCTTTGTCGTCGACATCAACGACGACGAGCAGGACGAACTGGTCGTCTCTACCGGCAAGGGACGCTTGTACTACCTGGACCTGAAGACCTATAGAACCCTGTGGAGCAATCCCTCCAATGAGTACGAGCGCATTACCTCTCTGATCATCCACAACGTCGACGAGGACGAACAGCCCGAACTCATTTTCTGCGCCGACGGACGACTGGTTATTTACGATGCGCACCACCAGTTCGAGGAATGGGGCAGCGATGAGACCAACCTGGAAGCCACGGATTTACTGGTCGGAGATGTAGATGGAGACGGCGCCGACGAGATCGTGCTCAACAATGGCTATGTCTTCGACGCCCGGTTCCACGATCTCGAATGGCAATCTCCCCAGCCTTTTGGCCAGCGCATGGGCGTGCTCGACCTGGACAACGACGGCATCGTCGAACTCATAGGCGAGTTCAACGGGCGCTTCATCCGAATTTTCGACATTGACCTGCGCCGCGAAAAATCCATCGAACCTTAACAAGGAGCAGCAAAAATGTCTCGACCTGTGACCCTTTTTACGGGCCAGTGGGCCGACCTCGATAGCGAAACCATGTGCCAGAAGGCCCGCTCCTTCGGCTATGATGGTCTCGAACTGGCCTGTTGGGGTGACCACTTCGAGGTGGACAAAGCGGACGAAGCCTACTGCAAGGCCAAGCGCGAGCAACTCGAAAGACACCAGCTACAGCTTTTTTCCATTTCGGCCCATCTGGTAGGACAGGCTGTTTGCGACTGCATCAACGAGCGCCACCAGGCCATTCTACCGGACTCTGTGTGGGGCGATGGCGATCCCGAAGGAGTGCGCCAGCGGGCCGCGGCAGAACTTATCGCCACAGGCCAGGCCGCCGTGCGCCTGGGGGTTGACGTGGTCAACGGCTTCACCGGCAGTTCGATCTGGCACCTGCTCTACTCCTTTCCACCGGTACCTCCGGACATGATCGACAAGGGCTACGAGGACTTTGCCCGGCGCTGGAAGCCCATTCTCGATGAGTTCCACACGCTCGGTGTCAAATTCGCCCTAGAGGTCCACCCAACCGAGATCGCCTTCGACATCGCCTCGGCCGAGCGCGCCATCCAGGCCCTGGATGGACACCCCGCCTTCGGATTCAACTACGATCCGAGCCACCTGGGCTACCAGGGGGTTGACTACGTCGAGTTCATCTACCGTTTCGCGGAGCGCATATTTCACGTCCATATGAAGGATGTGAGCTGGTCGTCAACACCGACCGAAGCCGGCGTCTTTGGCGGCCATATCGACTTTGGCGATCGTCGCCGCTACTGGGATTTCCGCTCTTTAGGGCGCGGCCGTATCGACTTTGAGGAAATCATTCGCGCCCTGAATCGCATCAACTACCAGGGCCCGCTCTCGGTCGAGTGGGAAGACAGCGGCATGGACCGGGAACACGGCGCCACCGAGGCCTGTGCCTTTGTCAAAGAGGTCGCCTTCAAATCTTCCGATGTCGCCTTTGACGCCGCCTTTGCCGATTGAGCCGAAAGCCTGCTCATCCATGCCGTACCAGCCCGGGACGGACCGGCGCCACATGAGCCGCTGGCTCCGGCTGATGCGCTACCAGTCCTGAAAAATCGTCCTCCGCCAGCTGGGAGGCGGGAGTTAGCAATGTTCGTACCCCTGTTATTGCTGTGTACTCTGCTGGGATGGAGTTGCACCACCGAAACCCAGAACACCCTCGTCTTTGGTCGAGGTTCCGACTCTGTCGGCCTCGACCCGGCCCTCGAAAACGACGGCGAATCCTTCAAGGTCTGCGACAATATCTACGAAACCCTGGTCACCTACCAGGCCGAAAGCACGGCCATCCAGCCGCAACTGGCCAGATCCTGGGAGGTCTCCCAGGATCGCTTGAAATGGACCTTTAACCTGCGCACGGATGTGTCTTTTCACGACCAGACTCCCTTTAATGCCGAGGCCATGCTCTTTTCTCTGGGCCGCCAATTCTTCAAAGACCACCCTTACCACAGGGTCAACGGCGCCTATAAATACTGGAAAGACATGGGCATGGACGATATCGTCGCCAGCATGGAGGCCCCGAACGATTCCACCTTTGTCTTCCACCTCAAAGAGCCCAATGCCCCCTTTCTCTCCAATCTGGCCATGAACTTCGCCGCTGCGGTCAGCCCCACGGCCGTGCGCCTGCACGGAGCTGCGTACCGCAAAAACCCGGTGGGCACCGGCCCCTTCCGCTTTGTCGAATGGCGCGAGGACGAGCGCATCGTTCTGGAGCGCAACCAGGCTTACTGGGGGGAAAAGCCCCGGCTGAACCGGCTGATTTTCAAGCCCATTCAGGACGCTTCGGTGCGCTTTTTGGAGCTGCGGACCGGCGCCATCCACGGCCTGGACAACCTGAGCCCTGAATTCATCCAAGAAATCCAGGATAACCCCGAGTTGAATTTGCTCAAGCAACCCGGCATGAACGTGGGGTACCTGGCCCTGAACATGGACAAATCCCCCTTCGATAACCGCCTAGTGCGCCTAGCGCTCAACCACGCCATCGACAAAAAATCCCTGGTCGACAACTTCTACCAGGGTCTGGCCCTTGCGGCCAAAAACCCCATTCCCCCGACCCTGTGGAGCTACAACGACGCTATCCAGCCCTATCCTTACGATCCCGATACCGCCCGGGACTTCCTGGCCCAGGCCGGCTATCCAGAGGGATTTGAAACCGAATTGTGGGCCATGCCGGTGCCGCGTCCCTACATGCCGCAACCGAGCAAAATCGCCCAGGCCATCCAGGCGGATCTGCAAAAGGTGGGGATCCGGGCCAGGATCGTGCAGTGGGAGTGGGGCACCTACCTGGACAAGGTAGCCAGCGGCGAACACCCCATGGCACTGCTGGGCTGGACCGGCGACAACGGCGATCCGGACAACTTTCTCTACGTCCTGCTCGACCAGACCGCGGCCGAGAAACCCGCGCAGAACATCGCCTTTTACCGTAGCGCCGAACTGCACCGGATCCTGGTAGAGGCGCGCCGTAGCGCCGACCAGGAAAAGCGCATACAACTCTACCGGCAGGCCCAGGAGATCATCCACCGCGACGTCCCCTGGGTGCCCCTGGTACACGCCACCCAGACCGCGGCCTTCCAGCGCCGGGTGCGCGGTTTTAAACTGCACCCCACGGGCAGCAAGTGGTTCCACCCGGTGGAGCTCAGTCCGTAGTCTATGTACCTTTTCATCCTCAAGCGCCTCCTCCTGCTGCTACCCACCCTGCTCGGCATTTCCCTCCTGGTCTTCCTGATGATCTACCTGGTGCCCGGCGATCCGGCCCAGGTCATGCTGGGGGAACGCGCCAACGCCGAAACCCTGGCGGCCCTGCGGGCGAAGATGGGTCTGGACCAGCCCTTCCACGTGCAGTTCGGCCGTTTCTTCGCGGGGTTGCTCCAGGGCGACCTGGGCCGCTCCATCCGC
This sequence comes from Candidatus Latescibacterota bacterium, assembly GCA_965219385.1. Lineage (GTDB taxonomy): Bacteria > Latescibacterota > UBA2968 > UBA8231 > UBA8231 > CBDCNM01. The sequence goes on from CBDCNM010000002.1 coordinate 3,515,225, forward strand.
ACCCAGGAAAAGGTTTCCACCGAACTCCTACAGCGCTTTCCCGCCACCTGCGAACTGACCTTCTTCAGTATGTGCATCGCCGTACTGGGGGGCATCACCGCCGGCCTTCTGGCCGCGGTCCGGCGCGGCAAACTGGTCGACTACCTCAGCATGATCGGGGCCACGGCCGGCATCTCCATACCCATCTTCTGGCTGGCGCTTATGCTGATCCTCCTGCTCGCCGTGCACTGGCCGCTCTTTCCCGTCTCGGGCCGGATGAGTGCCTATATCTACCTGGAGCCCTGGACCCATTTCTACCTGCTGGACGCCCTCCTGGCCGGCAGCTGGAGTGCCTTTGGCGATATCCTCTGGCACCTCTGCCTGCCCGCCCTGGCCCTGAGCACCATTCCCATGGCCGTCATCGCCCGCATGACCCGCGCCAGTCTCCTGGAGATCTTGGGCGAAGACTACATCCGCACGGCCTGGGCCAAAGGCCTTGGCGAAAGGGCCGTGCTCCTGCGCCACGCCGTGCGCAACGCCTCCATCCCCACCCTCACCATCATCGCCCTGGAGTTCGGCTATTTGCTCGGCGGAGCCATCATCACCGAGACCATTTTCGCCTGGCCTGGAGTGGGACGCTGGGTGTTTCTGGCAGTTCAGGCCCGCGATTTTCGGGCCCTACAGGGAGGAGTGCTGCTGCTGGCCACCATCTTCGTCTTGGTCAACCTGATCACCGATGTGCTCTACGCCTGGCTGGACCCGAGAATACGGTATGAGAAGTGAGGCGATAAGGACCCGAAACCTTCCAGCTAGTCCACTCGCTGCAAACGATCCAGCGGAATGCCCTGGGTGAATTTTTCTTCGGGTATACCCTTGCCGGGGATATAATCTCGGTACTCCAGGATAAGATCCGCCTCCCCTTGACGAATTTCCACCCGGCCGGGCAGGTACACACCGCCCACCTCCTGGTAGTCTTTCAACTCGCGCGACAGCAGCACCTCGCCATTGGAAAACGCGACTTCTTCCCGGGTTATAAACCCACGGTACAAATCAATCCAGACCCGCCGGGGAAAAGTCCCTCCCTCAAGAGGCACTATGGCCCGGTCGGCACGGGGATATTCGATCTTTCGCCCCGAGTCGACCCGGCCGGGTTCGACCAGGCCCAGGAGGGCGTAGCGAAGGTCGTAGAAACTGAGATCCATAGGCGTTAGCAGCATCAGCAGGGCACCCCGGGCCGAGCCCTTCCAGGCCCCTGCCTTGTTGACTATGGTCAGCGAATCCGCCTGCAGGAGGGCGGTAAAGGCGTGGCTGAAGAGAGGACCGCGAACCTCCATCCGCAAAAGGTCCGGGCTTTTAAAAAGAAGAACGGCCGTGCCGCGATCCTTCTGGCCGGCCTGCTGGTAGGTAATGCTGGCCTCGGCCGTTAGATCCCCTATCTCCTGGAAATCAGCTGCAACCAGCCCCAGGAGGGTCTCAATACCCTCCCGAGGTTGCCAACCTTGCCGCAGCAACGGAGGTTGCGAGGCACAGCCCGCAACCAGCAGACACAGAAACCAAGGTTTCATCTCTAAGGAGTCCCGGTCAGCTCGAGCTTGCCCTTGACCGCCTCGTTGTCAGGCTCCAGTTCCAGGGCCCGCTGCCAGTGGGCCCGCGCCTCGGCCTCCTTGCCCAGAGCCCGGGCAATATCGCCGGCGTGATCCAGAATGATGGCCTTTTCCTCGGCCTCGTGTTCGTCCAGTATGGCCAGGGCTTTGTCGAGGTAGTGCTCGGCGCGCTCGAACTCGCCCAGACGATAAAAAGCCCAGCCCAGGCTATCGAAAAAGGCACTGTTCTCAGGCACCAGCGCAATGGCCCGCCGCACCAGTTCCACCGCTTCCTCCAGCCGGATCCCCTTGTCCGCATACATATAGCCCAGATAATTCAAGGCATAGGCATCGGTCGGATCAATTTCGAGCAGCTGCTCGAAGGTTTTGATGGCGTGATCGAAGTAGTCGCTGTCGCCACTGGCCCGCGCGGCCTGCTCGAAACACGAGCCCAGGTAGAACAAGACGTGGGGATCCTTGTCGTCGAGTTCTACAGCCTGGCTCAATTTCTCTATGGCCTCGTCCCATCTGCCCAGTTTTTCCAGGGCAATACCCCAGTGCAGGAAGACCTCGCTGTGGAGAGAATCCAGGGCGGCTGCACCGCGATAATGCTCAATGGCCTCGTCCCACTTTTGCTGTTTCCCCAAAACAATGCCCCAGCGAATATGCAGTTCGGGGTGGGGTGGATCTAGCTGCAGCCCCCGGCGGTAGACCTGGATGGCCTGATCCCACTCTTCTTGTTGCTCCAGAGCAATACCCCAGTACCAGTAAAATTCGCTTTCTTCGGGATGGTGTTGCAGGCCCTGGCGGTAAATGTCGATGGCTTTCTCGAACTGCCCCGTGCTTTCCATGGCCATGCCCCAGAAAAAAAGGATGGAACTGCTGTCCGGCATGGCTGTCGCGGCCTGGCTCAGAATCTCATCGGCACGCTCGTAATTTTTCAGCGCAATGTAATATCGGGCCAGATCCAGCCATTCCTCCACCGACGCGGGCCGCAGGTCGACGATGTGTTCAAAGACCTTGGTCGCCAGATTGTATTGTTTCCTGTCGAAGAACGTGCTTCCAAGCTTATAGAGAAAACCCGCATCTTCCGTGGCCAGAATTTCCTCGAGGTCCTTACCATCTTGAATCAGGTTGGCCAGTTCGATAAAGGCAAGGGAGCTGGCGGACAACACCTGGGCTGCTCGACGGTAGTATTGAATGGCTCCGGTCGTATCCCCTCTGGCCTTGTGAAAATCGGCCAGCCCCAGCCAGGCATCTTCGACATCTGGATCTTTCTCCAGTACGGCCGTGTATATGGCTCTAGCCTTTTCCTGCTGGCCACTGCGAGCCAGTATATCCCCCATATTCACCTTGACCTCGACAGGTGTATCAGGGTGTTTCAGAGCGCGCTCGAACAGCGGCTCAATCCGCTTGGCGTGCTGATCCGCCTCCATATAAAGCTGCGCCAGCTGAAAATAGAGCCGCCAGTGGCGCGGCTGCGATTCAAGTAGCCTTTCCAGTGTCCTGATGGCCCCCGGCAGATCGCCGCTGAGCTGGAGGAGCTGAAAGTGGAGGTAACGCAATTCGGTGCGTTCCGGATCCAGCTCCAGGGCCTTGCGGGCAAAGACGGCAGCCATCTGATAGTCGTGGATCTCATTGTAATCCCAGGCCAGCTGGGCGTAGATCGTCGGGGAGGTAGGATCGAGATCCGCGGCGTTGCGCAGAGCCACAATCGCAGCGTAATATTTATCCTGGGCTTCGTAGATCTTGGCCTTGACGAAGTAGTGCATGGCCAGCTTGCGCATGGCCAGCTTGCGCCGCTCTTCCTGGGAGAGCGCAGGCCCGGTAGAACGCCATTGCAACGGACCGGCACACCCGGCAAGCAGCCACAAACAGCAAAGACCAACAAAAAACAGCGATTCTTTTCGCATAATACTCGGTCTGTCCTTCAGGATAGAGCACGCTTGGGGTCCAGTGCATCTCCGAGGCCATCGCCAAAAAGATTCAAACCCAACACTACCGTAAAGATGGCAAACCCCGGACAGGTCATCACCCAGGGCGCCTTGAGCAGGAGTTCCCGGCCTCCGGACAGCATGGCCCCCCATTCGGGGGTCGGAGGCTGGGCCCCCAGCCCGAGAAAACTGAGCCCCGCCGCATCCAGGATGGCGGTGGCCATCCCGAGGGTGGACTGAACCATCAATGGCGCCAGGCAGTTGGGTAGCACACTGCGCCAGAGGATGCGCCCATCCCCGGCCCCCAGAGCCCGAGTCGCTTCGATATAGGGCATTGCGCGAATGGACAGCGCACACGCTCTGACCAGACGAGTATACCGGGGCACCATTACAATGCTTACGGCCACCATCACCTTGTCTATACCCGGGCCGATGATCGCTACTATGGCAATGGCCAGCAAAATGCTGGGGAAGGCCAGCATGATATCCACCAGGCGCATGATCAAGGTATCGCTGAGACCGCCGCGATACCCCGCTACAAGGCCCAGCAATGTGCCCACGGAGAGCGCTAGGGAGATGGAGATCAGACCAATGCGCAGGGAGATCCGCGAACCGTAGATGATGCGACTGAGGATATCGCGGCCAAAATCATCGGTGCCCAGAGGATTTGCCAGGGAAGGGGGTTGCAAGCGTTTATAAAGATCCTGCTCCAGAGGATCATGCGGGGCCAGAATCGGCGCCAGTAGGGCCACCAAGATCAAGCCGCCTACAATGCCCCCACCCAGTAGTGCCAGGCGATGTCGCTTAAGATGTTGCCATGTAGTGTAGAGCATGACGAAAGTTTGAATATAGCTTTTCACTGCAAGGATGCAAACTGCTGCCCCCCTTTTTCATAGTAATCCCAGGCCAGCTGGGCGTAGATCGTCGGGGAGGTAGGATCGAGATCCGCGGCGTTGCGCAGAGCCACAATCGCAGCGTAATATTTATCCTGGGCTTCGTAGATCTTGGCCTTGACGAAGTAGTGCATGGCCAGCTTGCGCATGGCCAGCTTGCGCCGCTCTTCCTGGGAGAGCGCAGGCCCGGTAGAACGCCATTGCAACGGACCGGCACACCCGGCAAGCAGCCACAAACAGCAAAGACCAACAAAAAACAGCGATTCTTTTCGCATAATACTCGGTCTGTCCTTCAGGATAGAGCACGCTTGGGGTCCAGTGCATCTCCGAGGCCATCGCCAAAAAGATTCAAACCCAACACTACCGTAAAGATGGCAAACCCCGGACAGGTCATCACCCAGGGCGCCTTGAGCAGGAGTTCCCGGCCTCCGGACAGCATGGCCCCCCATTCGGGGGTCGGAGGCTGGGCCCCCAGCCCGAGAAAACTGAGCCCCGCCGCATCCAGGATGGCGGTGGCCATCCCGAGGGTGGACTGAACCATCAATGGCGCCAGGCAGTTGGGTAGCACACTGCGCCAGAGGATGCGCCCATCCCCGGCCCCCAGAGCCCGAGTCGCTTCGATATAGGGCATTGCGCGAATGGACAGCGCACACGCTCTGACCAGACGAGTATACCGGGGCACCATTACAATGCTTACGGCCACCATCACCTTGTCTATACCCGGGCCGATGATCGCTACTATGGCAATGGCCAGCAAAATGCTGGGGAAGGCCAGCATGATATCCACCAGGCGCATGATCAAGGTATCGCTGAGACCGCCGCGATACCCCGCTACAAGGCCCAGCAATGTGCCCACGGAGAGCGCTAGGGAGATGGAGATCAGACCAATGCGCAGGGAGATCCGCGAACCGTAGATGATGCGACTGAGGATATCGCGGCCAAAATCATCGGTGCCCAGAGGATTTGCCAGGGAAGGGGGTTGCAAGCGTTTATAAAGATCCTGCTCCAGAGGATCATGCGGGGCCAGAATCGGCGCCAGTAGGGCCACCAAGATCAAGCCGCCTACAATGCCCCCACCCAGTAGTGCCAGGCGATGTCGCTTAAGATGTTGCCATGTAGTGTAGAGCATGACGAAAGTTTGAATATAGCTTTTCACTGCAAGGATGCAAACTGCTGCCCCCCTTTTTCATATTGTAGGACCAAAACTCCGAGGGGAGGAAGCTGCAAGACCACCGAATGTTTATGGGCGTGCCAGGGCATTTCTTCGGAGAGAACCCTTCCCTCGTTGCCGACATTCCCGCCCCCGTACACCGCAGCGTCGCTGTTCAGCAATTACGGCATACCAACCAGGAATCGGGACGCCCAGGCGGTAGCCCTGCCGCTGGACGGGCGTAAAATTGCAGACGAAGATCAGCATGTCCTCTGGATCGTCCCCCCGGCGGATGAAGGCAATTACGCTGTTTTCTGCATCCTGGCAATCAATCCACTCAAATCCGTCCGGCTGTAGATCGTATTTGTGCAACAGGGGTTGTGAGCAATAGAGGGCGTTCAACTCACTGACAAAGAGCCAGACCCCGCGATGCAACTCGTATTGCAAAAGGTGCCAGTCGAGACTCTTGCGATGATCCCATTCATCCCATTGTCCGATCTCTCCCCCCATAAAAAGCAATTTCTTACCAGGATGCCCGTACATGAAACCATAGAGCAGACGCAGATGGGCGAACTTGTGCCAGTCCTCTCCTGGCATCTTGCTCAATAGAGAGGCCTTGCCATGGACCACTTCATCATGGGAAAGCGGCAGGATGAAATTTTCTCGATAGGTGTATAACAACCCAAAGGTCAGATTTGCATGGTGGTACTTGCGGTGCACCGGGTCCAGCTTCATATAGTGCAACACATCGTTCATCCACCCCATATTCCATTTGAAGCCAAAGCCGAGCCCCCCCATGTGGGTCGGTCGCGACACGGCTGGCCAGGCCGTGGATTCCTCGGCAATGGTCATGGTGCCGGGGAACCGTGCATAGACCAGAATGTTGAGCTGTTTGAGAAAATCGATGGCTTCTAGATTTTCCCGGCCGTTGTCGCGATTGGGTACCCACTCCCCCTTTTTGCGCGAATAGTCCAGGTAGAGCATGGAGGCCACAGCATCCACTCGGAGTCCGTCAATATGATACAGGTCGAGCCAGAACAGCGCGTTCGAGAGCAGGAAACCGCGCACTTCGTTGCGGCCGAAATTGAAGATCAGGGTACCCCAATCCGGGTGCTCCCCCTGCCTGGGATCGACGTGCTCATACAGGGAAGTGCCATCGAATTCGGCCAAGCCATGGGCGTCTTTGGGAAAGTGTCCGGGGACCCAGTCCAGGATTACGCCGATGTCGTGCTGGTGGCAGTAATCCACGAAATAGGCAAAGTCTCCGGGGGTGCCGAAACGCGCCGTCGGCGCAAAGTAGCCGGCCACCTGATACCCCCAGGAACCGGAGAAAGGGTGTTCAGCAAGCGGCAAAATTCTATATGGGTAAAACCCATCTCCTGGACATATGCGACCAGCTGGTGCGCCAGCTCCCGGTAATTGAGCAACCGATTTTCCTCCGGGTCATGGCGCCATGACCCGGCATGGACCTCGTAGATCGCCATGGGTTCTTCGAGCCAGTTCACCCGGATCCGCCGCGCCATCCAGGCGTCATCGCTCCAGGCAAAGCCACCGATATCCTGTACGATGGACCCGGTGCGCGGCGGCACCTCGGTGCAAAATCCATAGGGATCGCTCTTGAGCAGGATGCGCCCGGGCGCGGTCTTGATCTCGTACTTGTAGACCACGCCCCCGCCGATGTGCGGGACGAAAATTTCCCAGATGCCCGACGATCCCAAAGACCGCATGCTGTGGCGTCGGCCATCCCAGTGATTGAAATCGCCCACCGCGCTCACCCGCCGGGCACCAGGCGCCCATACCGCAAAATGCACCCCTTTGACACCGCCCAGTTCCCTTGTGTGGGCGCCGAGAATTTCGTAGGCGCGGACGTGGGTTCCTTCATTAAAAAGGTACTGGTCATGGACATTCAGCACCGGCCAGAAGGAGTATGGATCGCGCTGCCGGGAGATTCGACCCCGACCATCTTCCATCTCCAACTCATAGGCAAAAAACTCCTGGATCCCGGGTATCGAGGCTTCGAAAAATCCTTCTTCGTGAATGCACTCTGCCGAGTACCGGTCCCGTCCATCTCCCTGTCTCACCACGGCTACGGTCTTTGCCCCCGGTAAAAACATCCGCACCACCAGCCCCCTTTCCCCACCTCCATCCACCCGGTGCATACCCAGAATGCTAAAAGGAGCCTCGTGATTGGCGTGGAGGATCCCGTCCAGGTCTTTTTGCGCTACTGTAGCCCGCATGCTAGGAGCGAGGGAGGTGGTGGGTGGCTTCGGGGGTGGACTTGGAGTGCTGGTGATGTTGGTGTCCACCAGCGAATAGTTGCGATCCTCGCCTCCAAAGAGCAAGCAGAAACAGGCCGGCCAACACCATGAGGCCCACCTCCTTCAGGCCTGTGGTCTCCGTGCCGTCGTTCCAGAGAATCATCCACAACAATACGAACCCGCCCACTCCTCCCAATCCTGTGTGGAGGCGGCTCTCTCCTGCGTGAGAACGGTGTACTACTACGTGGAGCAAGGATCCGGCCACCAGGGCCTGGAATATCCCCCTGACCTGGTTTCCTCCTCCCTCCCAGGCGGTCTCACCGAGAAAAAAACCAGCCACTGTGGCCAGGACGATCAGCCCCAGGGTGGCCAGAGCCGCACCCATTCCGTAGAGTGGCCGCAGGAGGAGCCATATGGTCAGCCCGACGGGCAGACGGTGCAGAATCACCGCCAGGGGAAGCCCCGGATGCCCGTGTTCTTCTGCTGACCCGCCTGATTCGGCCAGGGCCAGGCCATCCACAAAGGCGTGGAACGCAATCCCCACCAGGGCCACTGTCAGGGCCACCATGTGGGCCTGTCGGGCCAGACCGTGCAGCCGATGCTCTATCAGGGTGGGTACCAGCAGGCCGACCAGGCCACCCAGTATGGCTGGCCAGCCTGCCAGAGCCATGCTCTCGGGGATGACATGCAGTAGTACCAGGCCGCTGATGGCCACGAGGACAAAGCCATCCAGGGCGCCCAGCATGAAGCCGGCAAAACGCGCCAGCTGATGCACCAGGGGACCGACGGCCAGGGTAAAAATACCGATGAGCAGCAAATAGATATCAGGCATAATATATCGCGTGTGATGGATGTACTCACAGGACAATCTTTTTGATAATGTAAAAGCTATACAGCTAAAGACAAGTACCCACTACCCATACCTTACTTGCCATGGGTCGCGGAGATATGTACCATTTTTACTATATGAAACAACGCGCAATAACAGGTTGGGGGCTCTACCCGGTCGTTCGGGCTCAGAAAAACAAGGCTCGCCAACTGGATGAGTTGAGAGGATTTGCCCGGGCGCAAACCCCTTTGCTGGCCCAGGGCAATTGCCGCAGTTACGGCGATGCCTGTCTGTACTCCCAGGTGGTCTCCACCCTGGACCTGAAGCATCTGCTCGCCTTCGATCCCGAGTGCGGTATCCTGCGGACACAGGCCGGCATTACCCTTGAAGAGATCATCCGTTTTGCCCTGCCGCACGGCTTTTTTCCACCCGTGACTCCGGGTACTAAATTCCCGACCCTGGGGGGGTGCATCGCCGCCGACGTCCACGGCAAGAACCATCACGTGGATGGATCCATCGGCAATTTCATCGATGAACTGGAAATGGTTCTGGCCGACGGATCCTGCGCCCGGTGTTCTCGGCGGGAAAATGCCGACCTGTTCTGGGCGACCTTGGGTGGTATGGGACTGACTGGATTCATCTACGCAGCCACCTTGCGGCTCAAAAAGGTCCCGTCTGCCTATATCGCTTTGCGCTCGATCAAAACCGCGAATCTGCGCGAAACCTTCCAGGTCTTCGCCCAAACCCAGGACGACTATCTCTATTCTGTGGCCTGGATCGACTGTCTGCAAAAAAACAGAGGACTCGGCCGCGGCATTGTCATGCTGGGCAACCATGCCGCAGTGCCAGAACTTGGTTGGTCCGCCCCTTTCAAAACGCACCCGACGCGCCAGCACGACATCCCTTTTCACTTCCCGGACTTTGTGCTCAATCCCTGGTCGGTGCGGGCGTTCAATGCCTTGTATTATCACCGGCAACTGCGCCACCAGGTGGACTCGATGCTACATTACGATCCGTTTTTCTATCCTCTCGATACCATCGGCCACTGGAACAGGATTTATGGCCGCCGCGGTTTTCTGCAGTACCAATTTGCCATTCCCTTTGCCGACGCCCTCGCAGTCATGGGAGAAATCCTGGAACGAATCGCTGCCCGGGGCACAGGCTCTTTTCTGGTCGTGCTGAAGGCCTTTGGTCCTCAGGAAGGCCTCCTTTCTTTCCCCATGCCAGGCTATACCCTGGCCCTCGACTTTCCCCTGCGGGATGACCGCCTCATTCCCTTCCTGCACGATCTGAATAAAATCGTCCTGCGAGCCAGGGGTCGGGTGTACCTGGCCAAGGATGCGTTTCTCGACCGCGAAGATTTCGAGGCTATGTATCCCAGACTGGAAGAATTCAAAAAAATTAAGCGGCGCCACGATCCCCGTAACCACTTCCGTTCACATCAATCCGAAAGACTGGGCATATCATGAGCCAGCGCGCTCTGATCCTCGGCGCCAAATCCGCTATTGCCCAGGCCATCGCCCGCCGGCTGGCGTCCGCCGGCTACGACCTGATTCTGGCCGCCCGCGACCCGGTCCAGCTGGATCCCTTCGCCGCCGACATCAGGGTGCGAACCGACCAGCAGGTGGATCTGGTCGAATTCGATGCCCTGGAATGGGAATCTCTGGGGGCTGTGTCCCAGCGTCTGCATGGCGAATTCGGCGAGTTTCATCTCGTGGTTCTGGTTTTTGGTTACCTGGGCGATCAAGGTGTAGCTAGCCGCGATACCGCGGAGATGGTGAAAATCCTGCACACCAACTTCACCGGTGCCGCCATCGCTCTCGGCCACCTGGCCAATTACCTGGAGGAGAGGGAGCAACCCTGCGGCATAATCGCCATTGGTTCGGTGGCCGGAGATCGGGGGCGCCAGAGCAATTATCTGTACGGCGCCGCCAAGGGAGGACTGGCGCTGTTCTTGCAGGGTCTGCGCAACCGGCTCTCTTCGACCCAGGTCCACGTATTGACGGTGAAGCCTGGTTTCGTCGATACCCCCATGACCGAAGATATGGAGGGTTTGTTTCTGGTGGCCCCACCCGACAAGGTGGCGACGGATATCCTAAGGGCTTACAAGAAAAAACGGGATGTGCTCTACACCCCGTGGTTCTGGCGCTATATCATGCTGATCATCAAAAGCATACCCGAGCGCATTTTCAAGCGCTTAAAGCTCTGAAAGTTCGTCTATATCGGGCGGTTCAAGGTCTATGGTCTGTTCGCCAGGTTCCATTTTTTTCCCTACTTCGCCGCGCAAGCGCTGCTCCAGGGTGGTGTGGCGCTCGGCCACCTTGTTGTTTTGGATGGCCAGCTTCAGCGCCTTTTGCGTCCCCACCATGACGATCATCTCTTTGGCCCGGGTGATGGCGGTGTACAGAAGATTGCGCTGCAGCATCACATAGTGCTGGGTGGTAAGGGGTAGCACCACCACCGGAAATTCCGATCCCTGGGCGCGATGGGTGCTGATGGCATAGGCCAGAATCAGTTCGTCCAGGTCGACAAATTCATACTGGACCACCGTATCAAATTCGACCTCCATCACCTCCTTTTCCAGGTCCAGCCCCGAGATGAACCCCATATCGCCATTGAACACCCCCTTGTCGTAGTTGTTGCGCACCTGCATAACCTTGTCCCCAGGGCGAAATTCCACCCCTCCATGGCGATGGCCCGCCGCCGCCGAATTCAGGCCCTGCTGCAAGCGCTGATTCAGATTGGTAGCGCCGGTTTCACCCCGGTACATGGGAGTCAGAACCTGGATATCCTGCAAGGGATCCCAGCCGCCATGGGCCGGCAAACGGCGCCCACACAAGTCCTCAATCACCTGCACCACGCACTCGGGCTCATCTTCCTCCACAAAGAAAAAATCCGTGCCTTCTTTGTTGTCGATCAGGGGAAACTGTCCCTGGTTGATCTGGTGGGCATAAACCACGATCTGGCTTTCCCGGGCCTGGCGAAAAATCTCGTTGAGCCGCACCACCGGCACCTCTCCGGAATGGATGATGTCGCTCAGGACATTGCCAGGTCCTACCGAAGGAAGCTGGTCCACATCGCCGACCAGAACCACGCGCGCCGTATCCGGTAAAGCTCGCAGCAAAGCATTCATCAGCACGATATCGATCATGGACGTCTCGTCCACGATCAGGGCATCCGCATCCAGCCGATCGTCGTAGTCCTTTCTGAACTTCCCCTCGGAAGGCGCGAATTCGAGCAGTCGGTGAATGGTTTTGGCCTCCCGGCCGGTTGTTTCGGCCAGCCGTTTGGCCGCCCTTCCCGTAGGCGAGCACAGCAAAACCTTGAGGTCGTGGTCCTCGAACAGCTTGAGGATCTCCCGGGTGACCGTGGTCTTTCCCGTGCCCGGCCCACCGGTCAGCACCACCACCTTTTTGGTCGCGGCCAGGGCAATCGCCTCCTGCTGATTCTTTGCCAGCTGCAACCCGTCCTCTGCCTTGGACCGGGTTTTCCATTTGAGCTTCACCGCGCTCGGGGTCCGCAGCAAGCGCCGCAGGGACGATGCCGTCCCCATCTCGGCGTGGTACAACGGAGGCAGGTAATAGCGCAGATCCTCGGTCACGACGCCATCGTCCGCACGCAGACTCTCCAGGGCGGGGGGAAACAGCTCCGCATCGACTTCGAGCAAGTCTTTGCCCTGCTCCATCAGTTCCACTACCGACAAAAACACGTGGCCGTGGTCGGCGCACTGGTTGAGCAAATAGCGCACACCGGCCTTCACCCGCTCGAGCGATTCAGGGGCAAACCCCAGGTTGCGGGCGATCAGATCGGCTGTCTGGAAACCGATACCGTGGATTTCGCGCTCCAGGCGGTAGGGATTTTCCCGAACGCTCTGGATGGCCTTCTCGCCGTACTGCTTGAAGATCTTCACCGCGTACCCCGTGGTGACTCCGTAAGACTGCAAGAAGACCATGACATCCTTGATCTGGCGCTGTTCCTCCCAGGCTCCGGCGATCAATTCCACCCGTTTCTGGCCCAGCTTGGGCACCTCGATGAGCCGGAAGGGATCCTCGTCGATGATATCCAGGGTGTCAGCGCCAAAGTGCGCCACAATCCGCCTGGCCGAAACCGGTCCGACGCCCTTGATCAGTCCGGATCCGAGGTATTTCTGGATGCCGTCCAGGGTCGAAGGGTAAACCTGCTGGTAGGCTTCGATCTTGAACTGCCGCCCGTATTGGGGGTGGCTCACCCACGCCCCTTCCACCTCCAGGCTCTCCCCTTCCTTGAGCGAGGCCAGGGTGCCCACCACGGTTACGCGCTCCCTTTTTCCTTCCGGAGCCAGGCGGGCAATGGTATAGCCGTTTTCCGGATTGTGGTAGGTGATGCGCTCTATATGTCCTTTAAAAGATTCGGTCATGGACTTTTAATCTATACGCCCGGTCCGAATCAAGTCAAGGACAGCTTTCTTAGAAGCCGTCTTAAAATTCCGGGCGGAAGGCCACCGGGGGTTTTGAGACGGCTTCTAAGGCTATAATGCGGTACCCTCTTGACAGGGCCAGGCATACGTGCATATAGTTTTATCGAATTCAGGACGACAGGGCTGGCGTCATCAACCCGCGGAAAGGACACATCGCAATGCATATTTACGAAGAGCTGGGCGTCAGGCCCGTGATCAACGCCCAGGGCAACCGGACCCTGTTGGGCGGCAATACTCCTGCCCCGGCTGTCCGCGCCCTCATGGACCAGTCCGAGGACTACTATGCCGATATGGGCGAATTGTCGGATCGGGTCGGTAAAAAAATAGCCGATCTGCTGGGTATCGAGGCGGCGCTGGTAACTTCTGGAACCGCCGCGGCCCTGGTGCTGGGCGCCTCGGCGTGCATGACCGGGGTGGACATCGCCAAAATAGAGCAACTCCCCGATACCACCGGCATGCCACACGAGTTCATTATCCAGCGGGGTCTGCGCCTGAAATACGACCGCTGCATGACCATTTCCGGCGGTGTACTGGTGGAAGTAGGCGATGAAGAGGGGACCCGGCCGGAACACATCGAGGCAGCGCTCGGCCCCAATACCGCGGGCATTCACTACTTTGTCCTGGACGGAGCACCGGGCGTCCTGGCGCTGGAGGAGGTGATCCAGATCGGCCACGCCCACAACCTGCCTATCATCGTGGACGCGGCCGGCAGGGTCTATCCCACCGAGTTGCTCAGCAAGTACGTCAAGATGGGCGCCGATTTAGTGGCCTACGGCGCCAAGTACTACGGCTCGGTGAATGCCAGCGGGCTGCTCACCGGCAAAAAGGACCTGGTGGAGGCAGCTGCCATGCACAGCTTCATTGGTTTCGAAGCCTCTCCGATACGGGCGCTGGGCAGACCTATGAAGGTGGATCGGCAAAACATAATCGCGGCGTACGCAGCCCTCAAAGAGTGGCTCTCCATGGACCACGAGGCCCGCTATGCCTCCTACGAGGCCCGCATGGCTACCACGCGCCAGGCCTTGAAAGACCTGCAGACCATCGAGCTGGTCGATCCCGACCGGTCGCGCGAAGACCTCTGGATCCGGGTCGATGCCGAAAAACTGGGCAGGACCGCCGCCGAGGTGGTGGACGAACTGCACGAGGGCAACCCCAGTATATGGGTGCGCCAGGACGGCGATGAACACCACTTCAGCCTCTACTTTGGAGCCCTCCCAGAGGGACAGGAAGCCCTGATTGTGGAAAGACTTAAAGGAATACTCTAAGCAAAACAGGAGTGCAAATGGCCAGAATCAAAACCCTCGTCTTTGGCGGCGGAGAAATACACGATTGGAGAGGCATTCAGCCAAAGGTAGTGGATGCCCTGAGCGCGTCGGATGCGCTGGAGATTACCACGGCACAGGAGGATCTTGCCGCCCTCGAAGCAGAAAGCCTGAATTCCTACGATGTGCTGGTCTTTCACTACACCGTCGGCACCATCTCCGATGCCCAGCGCGATGGCCTTTCCACCTGGCTGGCCTCTGGCAAGGGCTACGTCGGCATCCACAGTGCAGCGGATTCCTTCCGCGCCGATCCCGACTACCGCAACCTGGTGGGCGGGTATTTTGTCACCCACCCACGTTACCGCGAGTACCAGGTCAGCGTCAAAGAACCCGAACACCCCATCATGCAGGGGGTCGACGAAGAATTCATGGTCACCGACGAACAATACATCCTCGACTACGATCCCCGCGTTCACGTGCTGGCAAACGCTTTGTGGAAGGGAGAAACCATGCCGGTAGCATGGACCAAATCGCACGGCGAGGGGCTTGTCTACTATCTGGCCCTCGGCCACGACCCGGCAGCATGCGAGCATCCCGTCTTCCGCAAGCTGTTGCTGCAGGGAACCCTCTGGGCGGCCGGGAAGGCATGACCCGCGCCGATCGCGAGGTCGTCATGGTCAGCGGAGCGGCCACAACGGTCTGGTCGCCGCTAGGTCCTATAGTCGACCCTCACAACAGACCGCTGAACAGGCTCATTATCAACCCCGCCGAGCAGCCGCCCAGCAAGGCCCCCCCCCCCACCTGTGCAGGCGTATGCAATTTTAGCCGCAGACGGGCCCAACCTACCAGGGGCAGAGCAAACAAGCAAGGCCACAACTCCCGCCCGACAACCAGCAGCAGGATCAACAGGCCTCCGCTGACCCCCACAGCATGAATACTGATCTTCCAGTACTTGTTGATCTGCCAGACCAGCAAGGCATTCCCGAAGTAGGTACATCCCGCTCCGAGCATGAATCCCGGTGCCTCCACGAACACCAGCGTGATAAATCCCAGGAAGTAGCAAACAGCCCCCAGCAACAACAGAAACCCCCTCTGGCTTCGTTCAGGCGGGTATAAATCCTGGACAAACCCCGCTCGGAGCAAGTAGAACAAGATCAACCCAGGTACCAGAGCATAAAAGACGATCCCAACCAGGCCTGACACCCAGTTCCCGCCGTTCTGCCACATCACCCCTCCAAAAACCCACCAGGCCACCAAGGCCGGATTCAGCAAGTGCGAAGCCAGGACGGCTGCCCTGTCAAGCATTTGAACCGAAAATTCGGCAGTGACCGTGGAAGAAACAGTGGCTAACCGCTCTATTTTTCATGTTCTTCTTGGCCTGCTTCCAATTCACCCTTCTCATTTCTCGTGCCGCGGACAGCAATGTCCTCCAGGTATTCCAGAACCAATCAGGAACGGGTTTGGCCGGCCCCTGGTTTTTTATTTTTGCCACTTTTTCCCGCTTGCATTCCCACCGCTACTTCGAGGCTTCTCAACCCCCTCCAGGACAAAACCCACAAAGCGTTTCTGCCCCAGGGTTTTGAGATAATTGAGCAGAGAGACTTCGGCCTCTTTGCGGTTGAGCTGGTATTTCACGCTGAGGGCCTCGATCATCTCGGCCACCGTATTCTTGCCATTGCACAAAGTCCAGACCTCGGTGCCTAGTTCGTCGAGGGTGATTTTGCGCTCTTTGGGAATGTAGAACATCCTGGAGAGCAGCCGGATCTTCCAGTTGTCCTGACGGGTTACGCGAATCTGCACTTCCCCGTCGTCGTTCTGGTCCCACTTGAGTGCGTCATTGCGTGCCGGCCGCGAGTTCAGCATGGCCTCGCGAGTCAGCTTTGGCTTGTTCCTGGTGGCAAATATACCCATCGCTCACCTGCTGAGCCAGATCCCCGATCCCGGCTTTCTTGCGGTAGAGGTGGTCTACAATACATATTTTATCCGCATCCTGGCAGTGCCAGACCCGGTTGTCCAAGTACTGGCGAGGACGCGGGCTGATCAGCGGAAGGGGCCGCAACAACTGGCGCAGACGACTGCGAGGCCGGCCGGCCGTCCGCAGGCCCTGGTGGCCGCACACCTCCTCCTCAAAGACCTCGATGTTCAGGTCCCGCAACTGCTTTTTGAAAAAAACCGGGTACCAATCCTTGAGCGTAGTTCCCTGCAGCAGCAGGTGAGCCAGGCTGAGACGCTGTACTCGACACACCTGCTTGCCCTGTTCAAAGGAAAGCTGGATGTGACCGGACTTCAGCTGATGTTCGCTCAGCTTGAAGTCGACGGGCATGAAAAAATTCAGGCCGTACACACCCCAGAATACCTGGTTGCCGTGGGGATGATCCTTCAGGGTTGGAAAGATGGCCTGGACCTGCTCTTCCAGATTCTCGTCCAGCCGGGCCAGGATGCGTAGCAGCACGATGCGCCCACAACTGGGACAGGCCCTGGCCAGATTGTAGGCCCGGTAGTCGGCCTCCCAGGTAAAGGTCTCGTAGTCGCTATCTTCGAGCCACTGTTTGTCTTGGAGGAATTTAGCGCGACGATCTACAACAAAGGGAGTATCTGTTTTTGTGGCTTTCTTTTCCAGATTCTCGATATAGCGATCCACCAGCTGGGTGACCGCAGCCCCCCCCCGCCTCTGCCCCTTGCCTTCGCGCCACTCGATCTCCGCGCGCACGATCTGAGCATCGTCCAGACGGGCATAGCCACTCTTGTAGGTCCCATCCACCCGCCCCAGATTCCAGTCCTCCGGGACATTCAGAGAAATGCCCTGCCAGCCAAAATCGACCCACTCTGTCTGTTGCCTGGGCATCGCTTTAGAAAATCAGCACGGATACGGATTTCTGGATCAAGGCTATGGCCACTGCGGCCATGCCCATCAAGGCCATGCCACAGGCAAACCCCACGGCCAGGACCGGCGCGTACTGCAACCACTGCTTCTTGCCGTACTTCTTCCAGAAGTAGTAGCGCGCCAGCAGGGCCCCGATGATTTCGGTGACGATAAAGTGGGGCAGCGTGGTCAGGGACCGCACAAAACCAAAGATCAGCAGGATGGGCAGCCCCAGCACGGACAGCAAGGAGTAACTGACCAGCCCGAAAACCGCGCCGGTGAGAATTATATATGGCTTGAGCGCCTGGAAGAGCCAGGGCTCGTCCGTGGAGCGCTGGATCCACGCACTGGTGTACATGGGGTCCGTGTCCACCGCAAAGAAGTACTCATAGCCCTCGGGTATGGCTCCATCCGCCCGCACCTCCAGGACGGGTCTGGGCTCGGTTATGATGATCCCGTTGTCGGGCCCGGACAATTTCAACGTCGGCAGATTGGGCACAATTTCGACCCCGGAAGGATCGGGCGTGTCCATTTGCCTGGCGACGTATTCCTGCATATCCTTCGGGTCGCCTTCTTCAAAGTAAGGGTAGAAGGTCTTGGAGGGGGTCCACGGCCCTGCTTTGCCGCGTTCACCTCCAGAGTTAAGCCATTCCTGGTCCACCAGTCGGACCCTCCAGTACCACCACTCTCCCCCGTTCAAATTGGCCGGGATCCAGGTAGCTCCATGGCCGGTGGGCGCCACCTCCAGCTCGCTTTTCATGGTCCCGGTGATGAACAGACATTGCTGGTAGGCCCGCAGCCGCCACATCAGCTGCGCATAAGGGTAGGAAGCCGAGGGCACCGGCGCCAGCTTCCAGATATAGGACCCGTAGAGAAAACTGGTAAACAGGATGATCGGCACCATGAAGACCTCGGCCTTGATGATGCTGGTGAACTTGGTACCGGTCAGTTCGACCTCGCGGAACTTCTGGGTCATGGCCCCGTAATTGCCTAGGGGGAAGGGAATGAACCAGATATCCACCCCCCGGTAGCCCGACAGGATGATGGTGGCCTCGCGCACAAAGGGGATGTCCACGGTCTGCCCGACCATGCCCACCAGCCGGGCGTTTACAAAGGACTGGAAAGGAGTGAAGACAAAACCGAAGAACAGGAAGAACACCATGGTCCGTATGGAACCGGTGAACTCGGGCAGGAGTAACCAGGCGATCAGGATGATGGCGAGCGTGGCCAGGGCGTACAGCCCCAGGGCCAGCCATATGGGGAAGTCCCCGCGTCCCTGTGGCAGGGTGGTGCGCCGAACCAGTTCCCCTTCGGTGACTTTGCCCCGCGTCTGCAGAGCCCGGATCACCTGGATGATGCCGATCACAGCTACGGCGATGGTGGTGCCAATGCCGAAGCTCATCCAGAAATCCACGTTGTTGACAAAAAAGGTCTCGACCGTCTTCATGCCCGGATGCCAGTGGGTCAGGTACCCGGTTTCGTAGAGGATGGGATTGGCAATGGAGGCGATCAGCACCCCAATGAAGGTGCCGATGACGCCCCAGAAGGGCACCACCAGACCGGCGAATATCGGCCCTAAATGGGCCGTAAAACCCAGTGGCGTGGCCGGAATGAAATTGCCCGTGACCGGGGTGAAATCCACGAAGGGAATGGGAATCAAGGAAATCGGCTCGGTCAGCAGGGCCCCGGTAATGGCCGGCAGGGCCACGTAGATGGTGCCGAATACCAGCCCGATCATGGCCCCCGCCGAAAAGACCCGCCAGCGCCAGGTCTCCAACCCCTGGGTGGTCTCGGCCAGGGCCGTGGCGCCCTGGGCGTTCACCGGGGCAAAGGGAAAGGGCAGGCGCTCGTAATCCGAGTTGAGCCGGAAGAGGGCATAGGCCATGGTGAACCAGGTAAAGCGCGAAATGATCATGCCCACGATCAGCAGGGTGATGGGTACGAGCCAGTCTTGGTGCAGAAAGGTCCGCTCGATGATGGCCGGCGAATCTGGCTGGGGCGCGACCCAGGAGGGAATCAGTTTGGCGATGCCGAACTGTTTGGCGGCCGGCGACTGCACCAGGTACTGACTGTAGAGCAGCCCGTCAAAGGCCCCGGTCTCGGCCGCGATCAGCGAGCCGGCCACATAGTAGAGGAGGTAGACTTCCTGGCGCTTGAGGCTGGTGAAGGAGCGCTTGGTGATCTCGGCGAACAGGATGATGGTCACCCACTCGGCCGCCGCTCCCAGCCCGCCCCCGATCATCAGGCTCAGGTACATGTTGCCCGGCACCATGATAAAGGCCACGAACAATACCCCGAGAATGGCCTTGGTGGTAAACCCCTCCTCGAACTGTTCGGGGGTCTCCATCATCCCCCGATAATCTTCGATTTCCTGGTTTGGGTTTCTCTTGCGTCCGAGCACGGGACGTTTTCCTCCCTCAATCGTCTAAGCCGGCTTGCCACGGCTGCATCATCGCGTGGCAGGTAGCCCCAGCTGCGGTTTTATCAGGAGATTACGCAGTCACTTCGCCCTGCGTATCCTGCACCATCTCCTGGCCCTGTTCTGCGTAGGTCTCTTTGGCTTCCGCATCCACTGTACGCCAGATGAGAAATTGCTTGCGAATCACGTTCATAAAACGCTGATTGACCCGACGCCACGAGGCATCCTCCCCGCTGAGCCGCTGAATCTGCAGGGTGATGGCGTAAATACTGTGTTCGAATTCGGGTACAGCGCGCAGAACCACATGCTGGCTCACACCCAGGTCAAAGGGCGCCAGCCAGATGTTCATATCGATGATGTAGCCCTGGCCGTTTTCCGTGTCAAAGCCCTGCAGGTGCGCTCCATCCGTATAGAATGTGCCAATGGATTCTTCGCTGTAGGAGTCGAAGTAACCAATCAGGAAAACGCACAACCCCAGCACATCGTGGCCGCTCACGGTAAACGGAAACTCGAAGTCCCACTCATCCCCATCTGGGGGGGGTAGCTTCCACCTTCGGGTCACATCGGGCACGGCCATCTGCGAGGCCCTGCGAGCCGGATAGATGGATGAGAGCATGACCACGGCCATCACCAGCATGCTCGAGGTAACCGCCGATAACGACGAGTAGTTGAGGGTGAAGCCCTGCAGTAGATTGAGTTCGATCAGCACCTTGGCTATGATCTGGCCCGTGAGGTATCCGGCCACCACCCCGAGCACGGCATACACACAGGATTCGGCGATGAAGAGCCAGGAGATGTGCCCGGGCGCCAGGCCCACCGAAGAGTAGACCCCGATTTCGTGGAAACGCTCGTACACGCTGCCCATCATGGTATTGAGCACGATCAGCGAGGCAATCAGGATGGGGATGAACAAATTGGCCATGCCGGAAAAAGAGGTCATACCCAGCGAGCTGTAAATCGACACCTTGATGTACTCATCGCCCTCTTCCTGAATGCCGGCGAACAGGGTGACGGCCAGGCGCGAGAGAAACTCTTCGATTTGCGAACGCACATCCACCCCCTGGTTGAAGCGAATCGCCACGGACTGGAGGGGATTGCCGCTGCCGATATTGCGCAGGGTTTGATAGGGTATGATGAGGATATTGGCGGGTTCCAGGTGCACAAAGGGCTTGATGACTACTTTGCTCTCTTCCAGACCCTGCTTTTCGCGCTGCTCTTCTTCGGCCATTTCCTGAACCGCCTGACCACCGGTCACGGCAAAATCGGCCGGGGTCATAACCTCGTCGTCGAGGTCCTTGAGTTCCTTCATGCGCTTGGAATCGATGATCCCGATCACCCTGAAAAGCTCGCCGAAAGCCCGGATGTGGGCCTGACCCACTTCGCTCAGATCTATGTTTAGCTTTTCCTTTTCCTCGCCGAGCATATCATTGGGCAGGATACACACCTTCTTGTCGCCCGGCGCAAACCACCTCCCCACTATCAGGGCCCGGTGCAGTCCCGTGACCTGCTTTTCCTCCGGGGTCAGCCCCAACACCCCCAGGGCATTGTGGGAGTGGGTCCCGTACTTCATCTTGATATGCGCCTTGCTCTTGTTGCTGTACCAGGAGCGCGGCGCGATGGTTGCCATCTCGGAAAAATTGCTGCGAGCGTATTCGAGCACCGATTCTTCCTGCGGATTCCAGGCCTTGCTGCGGATCAGGATCCCCGGGTAGAGCCCTTCGTTGTCGCGCTCGATCTGGTTGAAGCGCAGGGAGGTCTGAATGGAGGTGAACGACAACACGGTAAAGGTCAGCAACAACAAGGTCACAAAGGTCAGAATGGTCCGGGTCTTGCGGCGTTTCATATTGGAGATGCCCAGCAAAAACGCGGTCAATGAGGCGCTGGAACGGCTCACGTCGGTATCGTGAATCACCGCGACCTCGGTCCGCAGCTTTCTCATCTGTTCATTGAAGCGGCCCGAGATGATCGACATCACCAGAATGGCCAGGGCCAGAATGACAAAAGCCAGCAGGATCACAAAGGGGTTGGACAACTGGAAGGCTGGATGTACCAACCAGAGGATGATCCAGATTGCCATGAAAACGGCCGCGAAACCGAGGATCTGATTCCTGATGGTCGCGGCGGTAATGACGAGGCGCTCGGTGAAGTAAGCACAGGGTATGACCAGGGCCATGAAGAAGATGATGCCCTGGACCACGTCGTTCTGGGTGGCCCTGACATCGGGGTAGGCCCGCGACTCCAGGCCGATCGCAGCCCGGGTGTAGCGTACAAAATCCTCCCAGCGCTTGTCCTGAAAGGCGGCCTGGGCGGAATCCAGCACGACCTTGGCGCGCTCGTGCAGGTTGTTCATACGGTGGTTTTCAATGGCGAAACTCTTGAGCTCCCGTATGCGCGACTCGTCCAGGGTCCACATGTCCTGAGCCGCCTGGAAGGAGGTGCGGGAAAAGGATGTCGCGGGCTTGATCAGGAATCCCTCGCCTTCGGCCCTGTCCTTATCCGTTACACTCGTGGAGTTCAGCAGCAGGTAGCGAAAGCCGAGGATATTGGCCCCGAACCCCATCTTGACCTTCATGTTCTCGCTGGCGAACAGGACGCCGGCCGGTTCGTCCTTTGCCGAAGGCCCCTCGCCAATGGTGTAGCCATATTCCACCGGCGCGCTGTTGCCTTCGTCGAAGACATTCACACTGGCCAGCTTGGTCAGATAGCGCGGATCAACGATGTCGTAGAAGTTGTAGGCTATACAGGGAAAGAGGATCACCATCCACGTCTTGTCGCGCCAGTCCATGGAAATCTTCATAGGATAGGACTCGTCCCCTTGCACCCCGCGGTCCGGGGCGTAGACGATCTTGCCGGTGAGCGGATCGGTGTAGTAGCCTTCGATCTGCAGCGACCCGACCCGGATCCGGTTGATATAAAAAGACCCGGTCTCGTCCACCACTTCGTAATACTCCCCCCGCACGCCCTTGTAGGACTTATTTTTGCCGTTGCGCACCACCGCTATGGCTCCGGTGCGCGGCAGATCCGGCACAATGCTGCGCCGCGGGAACACCATGGTCCGCCCCCGTAGCGAGCGCACCCCGTCCTTCAGACGCATCTTGAAATCCGGGAACAGCTCCGGATCTGCAAAGGCCATGTGGAACATGCCGGCCAGGACTCGAATCTGTTTGGCCAGATTCTCATAGTTGACCTGTTCGGCTCGGTCCAGGGGGGTGTCCACCAGGAAACGGGCATCGTTCACCGTCACAAAGGCCAGCGCCGGGGTACCCGTGGCCAGGACCAGTTCGCTATTGACCGATATTTTGCCCGGCACAAAGGTTTCCCAGCTCATGCCGCCTTCCGGACTAATGCCGTTGACCAGAACATCCCGGCGTTCGTAGCTCAGTTCCCGGCTGATCTGGGCGGCGTAACGCATGAAGTTCTTGCCAAAGGGGGCAAAGTAGCGCTTGTAATAAAAACTGGTATTGCTGTTCCAGACCCCCAGCTCGTCGGTCTGTGACGAGAGGTCCAGACTGATAAAAAGCTTGACATTCAGAGAATCAACCTTGGGATCCACCCAGGTTTCGTACAACTCCAGCCGCAATTCTTCATCGTCTTCCAGCTCCTCCAGGAGTTCTTCCTGGCTGGCAAAACTCTCCTGATTTAACAGGAAGCGCCCCCCCTCCTGGCGCACCAGACCCTCATTAAGGGCAGCATCAAACACCTCCTGCAGCAGTAAAGTCTCCTGGTCCACCACGCCGCGGATCAAGGCTTCCTTGCCCTGGAATTCCTGGCGGCCAATGCGATAGATCACCCCATTCTGGGCGATCAAACCCTGCGAAAGGGCGGCTTCTATCATCCGCCGAATCACCATGCGGTCTATAAAGGGGTCCTCCTTGCGCAGGTAGCGCTGGATGAAATCATCGACCCCGCGCAGTCCCAGATGGTGCGCCGAAGTAGCCAGAAACACCATGGTTCGTGCTGGGGGATGTTGTCTGAAATAACGCGCAAGTTCGATTAAACCGGTTATTCCAGCAGCCTGTTCTGCTCCCGGAGCCAGAGCCGGCACCACGGACATGGCATCGTAATACGCCTCCAGAACAACCACGTCTTCTTTGAGTAGAGGATCGTATCCGGGGATCATGCCGAAGATATTCCAGGCCGGCCGCCTTTCCCAGTCCATGCGGAAGTCCAGCTGGACTTCCACGGGACCGGACCGGGCAATGGTCCGGCGCAGGGCTTCTCCTCTTTCTTTTGCGAGCCAGAATCGCGGCAGGTCGAGGGGCATGGTGAGAAACTTTTTCTCGGCTTCCAGGTACACCGTCGAATCAGGTTCGATGAGCAGAACAGCCGAAGCCCCCAAATAGGCCGTATTGAGCCATTTATCGCTGGAGTTGAAATCCATCAGGGCGATGGAGCCCTCAATATCCAGACCGTCCAAATCGGAGAACTCGCCCTTGCCGGCATCAATCACCCGGCCCCGCAAGCCCCCCTCGGGCAGGGTGGAGGTCTTTACAAGGTTCGGCCATATGCCGTAGAGAGGCATCTTCTCGCCGCTGTCGAGGATCTCCAGACTGCCGCTCTTATCGTCCACTGGAATCGAGATATCGTATTCATGGACTGTGATTTTATCCAGACCGATACTCTTAAATTCCTTCTCGATGAAGAGGGCGGCGTCCCTGGCTCCAGGGTAGCCTGCCACCCGCGAGCCAAGGCCGGCAAAATAACCCAGGGTCTGGTTCACGCGCTCCACCGGTGCTGTCTGTCTGAGAACATTGAAATCTACTTTGGCCTCTACCGGCGGAAACGGCAGAAAAGCCAGTGCGCTTCCCAGATATAAGATTATTTTGGCTCTACACATAAAGTATTACCCTTCAGCATAAACCCCTCGGGGACTTCGTCGTTAACCACTGTGAAGTCCCACTAATAAAGGACATTTTTTATTGCAGGACAAGGGCATTTCTCCCGAGCTTGGCCCCGATTCACGCCCGGATCTTTAGCCAGCCATTGAGCTGGATCTTCTCGAAAGTCCAGAATACCATCAGGCCGATGACCGCCCCGCTCAACAGACCCCACAGCAAAAATAAATGTAAAAAGGCAAACAGCCCGACCTGACCAATATAGAGGTATGATGCCAGAATCAGCTGGGTCAGCTGGTGTGTCAAAGCTCCCATGATGCTCAATCCCACAGGACTGAACAACCCGGGATAGACGCGCCTGACCGCAGCCATGAGCAACAAACTCGCCCCCCCGGCTCCCCCCCCAATTACAAAGGCCGGCCCTCCCAAACTGCCACTGATCAGCCCTCCCACCAGCAACTTGACCATGCTCACCCCAAAAGCTGGGCCAGCACCATATAGCAAAAGAGTGAGCAATACTGCCAGGTTGCCCAATCCCAGCTTTGTCCAGGGCAGGATGCGCGGAGCCAGTGCGTCAAAGATAAACAAGATCAGGGCGACACTGCCCATGAGGCCAAGACGGGCAAGGTATCTTGGCGGCATTGACTTCATTGACTCACCGCGTCCAGTTCTACCCCATTATGGGTTCCTCTCGCCTGTATGACAAGGTGGTTTGGAAGACATACAGACGCCTCGCCAGGCTGTCGAATCCAGCCCATACGCACACAGATCTTCCGCGGGCATGGAGCCTTTGTGATTCTGGCCGCCCGTCCGGCAATTTCCACTTCGCTCACTCCGAGAGGTCCTTTAAAACGCAGAACTCGCGACTCGGAGAGTAGGAAAGGGCCCAGTCGGGTTCCATTTGAGAATACCACCAGTTCGAGGCTCTGCCGGTGATTTCCATTCTGGTAGAAAAGGAGGCCCACTGTACAGACCAATACGCTCAAGATCAACACCTTATCAGCCCTTGTCAGGATCTGCCACAATCCTTTTAGAGCCAGGCCAGAGGAGGGATACGGTGCTGCTGAAGGTGATGCCGGTGCCATGATCCAAGAACCTGGAGGTGATGTCTCGGGGTCTACCCTGATAGTGAATATACGCCAGAGCCCCATCGCGAACAAACACCTGGATTTACTTGACATAGACCGCAAACTTTGCTACACTTTGCAACGTCTTAGAAGCCTTCTTAGAGTCCACCTGCACTGCCGGTTATTCGTGAGACATCCAAGATTTTCCAGGAGCTGAGTCTTGGCCAGAACCTTGAGAGAAACCATTGTAGAGAAACTCAAATACGTGGACGGGGTGGACGATATTCTCGGAAAGTTTTACTATATCAGTGAACCCGAGGAGTTGAGTCAATCTATCGAATACTGGTTGCTGCGTACCCCCGAAGGACGCAGCTGGCTAGATGGACTGGGTTTTGTCAGCAAAGAAGCCGTCATCAAGGTCATCGAACAGATCGAGACCAATCTGGAAGAGTCGAATCGAGATCTGGTGACCAAAATTCAGATGCTCCGATCCTATGTAGACGCCAAGGGGAATCTGGATGTGGAGCCATCTTCGACGGTTGAACCAGGCTGATGACACCTCGGGGAACGGCTGTGTGAAAAGAATTTTCCCGGGTTGCGGATGATCTACTGAACCGTTGACTTACTACACTAAAATTATATATCTTATAAACGTTATGATTTTCAAACGCGAATGGGAGAATCTCCAATGAGCAATTTTAGTGTCGAAATCAGGTCCGACGAACCCTTTGAGAAAGCTCTGCGCCGATTCTCGGCAAAACTGAGAAAAAACGGCGTTTTACAGGACCTGAAAAAGAGACGGTTCTTCACCAAGCCCTCGGTTCAGAAAAAAATCGACCGCCAAAAAAGTATTCGTCGTCAGCAAAAAGTAAACAGGCTTTCTCAGTAAAGAAATCGCTCGAATCGGACGATCCCCGGCCAAAGGACGGGGCGTTCTGCGAGATTTTCGTAAGCCGACCCCTCCCTCTGCAAGCAGATCTCTAATAAAGAGCATCGTTCTGCACGATGTGCGCGACGAGGGCCACAAGGCTCCCTTTCGCCACTCACTGATCCAACCTTTCTGGCTCCTGCTCCTTTTACCGGCTCGACACCGGGTTTTCCACTTTTTATCTTTCCATTTTTTAAGTATATTCAGCACTTCACGAAATATCCGTACCTATTTGGACCTCAAGGCCGGGAAGGGATGGTGCCGGCGGCGTTTTATGGGGGGGTGGTAGGGGGAAAAGGGGGCTCTGGGACTCAGGCCTGCCTGGGAGGGTGGGGTGGGCTGCAAGCAGGTGTAGCAGCAGGAAGGGGGAGCGGGGCAAGAGCGTCCTGGGCATCATAAAACGCCAGAGGCACAAGCCCCGCACGGCCGACCGCCGATTCCGTGAAGTACTCGTCTGGTGCAGTTGAACCAGTCCGTGATGAGCGAAAAGGTATTGCCCAGCTCTGCGCCTCTCAAACCGGCTGTTTCTGAGTCGACCTCGGCCATTGCTGCGCCCCTACTCCCGGGCAAACTGGACAAAATCCTCGAAGAGGCCCGGGACCACTTGCAGCTTCAGATGCTGCTGATAGAGGTTGCCTCGTGTAATGAGCAGGCCGATTTTGAACTCATAGCCCGGGCCTATCACTTTGCCAAAAACTACCACGTTGGCCAGACCCGCAAATCAGGGCATCCCTTCCTGCAACATTGCGTCGAAGTAGCCCGTCTGCTGGCTCAGTTGCGCCTTGATGCCACGACGGTCGCTTCCGGCCTTCTGCACGATGTCCTGGAGGATACACCCGCAACCTTTGAGGAAGTTGCCGGGGAATTCGGCCCCAAGATTGCAGCCTTGATTGACGGCGTCACCAAAATCGACCGATTCACTTTTGAGAGTCGGGAAGCGCGCCAGGTCGAGACCTATCGCAAAATGCTGCTTTCCATGGTAGAGGATATCCGCATCATCCTGATCAAGTTTGCGGACCGTCTTCACAACATGCGCACCCTCGAACACGTCGACCCCGCGCAACAGAAACGCATCTCCCGCGAAACCATTGATATATATGCCCCTCTCGCACACCGCTTTGGCCTGGCGCGCACGCGCTGGGAGCTGGAAGACCTGAGTCTCAAATACCTGGAACCGGAGACCTACCAGGAAATCCGCGATAAAATCGCCATGAAGCGCCGGGAGCGCGAAGCTTATATCGAAGAATTCAATGCGCCCATAGAAGAGGAGCTGAGCAAGAACGAAATCGTGGCTGAAATAACCAGTCGGGCCAAGAATTTCTACAGCATTTACAAGAAAATGAAAGCCCGGAACAAGCCTTTTGAGGAGATCTACGACCTCATGGCTGTGCGCATCATCGTAAATACAGTGCGCGGGTGTTACCACACTCTGGGATTGGTGCACACCATTTACCATCCCATTCCCGACCGCATCAAGGACTATATTGCGACGCCCAAGACCAACATGTACCAGTCCCTCCACACCTCGGTGATTGGTCCAAAAGGTATTCCCGTCGAAATCCAGCTCCGTACAAAAGAGATGCACAATACCGCTGAGATCGGCATCGCGGCACACTGGCGTTATAAATCGGAAGACATCGGTTCCAGCGATCTGGATCCCCACATATCCTGGTTGCGTCAGGTCCTGGACTGGCAGCGCGATGCCACAGATCCAGCTGAATTTATGGAGAACCTCAAGATTGACCTTTTCCAGGATGAGATCTTTGTCTTTACCCCCAAAGGGGACCTCCACCAGCTCCCCAAAGGCGCCACCCCTATCGATTTTGCCTTTGCAGTCCACACCGATATCGGCCTGCATTGCCTGACCGCCAAGATAAACGGCCAGGTCGTCCCTTTGAGCACAGAGTTGAAAAGCGGAGATACAGTCCAGATCATCACCTCTCCCCACCAAAAACCCAACCAGTCCTGGCTGCAAATGGTCAAAAGCGGCAAGGCGCGCCACTCCATTCGGCGGTGGTTAAAGGAGGAACAATACACCCACAGCATCCATCTGGGACGGGAGATGCTCGAACGGGAGTTGAAGAGGTCCCGCAACCTTCCCAAGGATAAAACCCTGGACTCGGTCGCAGAGGATTTTGGCTTTGCCGACAGCCAGCGTCTCTATGCGGCTATTGGCAGCGGCGTTCTATCAACCAATCGGGTCTTAAACAAGCTCATTCCCAATAAACCACGGCCTCGAACAAAACCCAAGTTACAGGACAAACGGGGCATCCGCATACAGGGAATGAACGACCTGATGATCAACTTTGCCAAGTGCTGTACTCCGATCTCTGGAGACCCCATCATCGGCCTGATCACCCGAGGTCGGGGCGTTTCTGTGCACCGAGCGGATTGTCCTAACATCTCTGATATCACCGAAGACCCGGATCGCCTTCTGGCCGTAAATTGGGACCTGCACGAAGAGCACTCCTTTACCGTACAGCTGCTCACCAAAAGCCATGATCGCAAATACCTGCTCACCGATATTACCAAGGTCATCAGCGATACCGGCATCAATATCCGCGGATCCAGCACGCGCACGGAAGCCCATATCGCGGAACTATCATTCTGGATCAATGTAAAAGATACCCAGCAATTGCAGACGATCATCGAAAAGATCTACCAGGTATCAGGCGTCACCGACGTGCGCAGAGTAGATGAACCGGACACCCCCCCGCTCATCCAGCCCGACCAGGTCTGAATTTCTGCCCTACCTCCTCATTTCCCTCCAGAGCCGTATCCAGTTTTTGTACAATGAGTACCGCTCCAGGATGAGTTCGATTTCTCTGTGGGTCGGCAAAACGATCATGGGGACACCGAACAGTGTTGACAGCACGCCGACCGCCATCTATATTGCGTCAGCCAGCGTTGACCAGCTACCAAGTCCGACCTCTAAGGTTATGTCAAAAGAATTCTTTCTTCCCCATATCGCCCGGATGGAGGGCTACACACCTGGGGAACAGCCGCGGCAAGGAGGGTACATCAAGCTCAACACCAATGAAAATCCCTATCCTCCTTCTCCGCTGGCCCTCGAACGACTTCGCGCTGCCTGCCAGGAGGGACTCAGGCTCTACCCGGATTCGGAGGCCAGAGACGTGCGCCAAAGGTTGGGAGAAATCTTTGCGGTCTCACCTGCACAAACCATGGTGGGCAATGGGTCGGACGAGTTGCTCAGCATCATCATGCGCTGTTTTGCAGGTCCGAATGACAAGGTCGTATACCCCTATCCCACCTACAGCTACTACCAGAAACTGATCCAGATACAGGATGCCCAGGAAGTAGTCATCGATTTTGATGAAGATTTCTCACTCCCACACAACCTGATCGTCGAAGACGCCAAGATCACCCTGGTCGCCAACCCCAATTCCCCTTCCGGAACCCTGATCCCCTACGAGGAAATAGAAGATCTGGCGGCCAGAATCGGCGGCATCCTGGTTGTCGACGAAGCCTATGTGGACTTTGCCGCCAGCGGGTGCATTCGCTTGATCGATCAGCACCCGAATACCATTATTCTGCGCACCATGTCCAAGTCTTTTTCCCTGGCCGGCGTGCGCCTCGGTTTCGGTTTTGCCGCACCCCAGCTGATCGCCGGAATGTGGAAAATCAAGGACCACTACAATGTCAACTGCCTGAGCCTGGTGGCCGCCGAAGCCGCCCTGGATGACATCGGATGGATGCAAGCCAATGCCGCGCGCGTCTGCAAGACCCGTGAACGCCTCACAACCAGACTTGCCCAACTCGGCTTTTCGGTCTGGGATTCCTCTGCCAATTTCATTCTGGCCCGTATCGCAGCCCCACCCACAGCCTGGTTGTACCAGGAGCTTAAAAAACGCCGGATACTGGTCCGTTACTTCGACCAGAGCCGGCTGCGGGATTGTCTCCGGATTACCGTGGGGACAGACCGGGAAATCGATACCTTTCTGGGTGAATTAGAAGATATCCTGGACCTTGGTTCGCCTTGAGATCTCACTCGCGAAATACCGTAACTATTCGGACCTCAAGGCCGGGAGGGGATGGTGCCGGCAGCGTTTTATGGGGGGGTAGAGTGGGGAAAAGGGGGCTCTGGGACTCAGGCCTGCCTGGGGGGGTGACGAGGGGCAAGAGCGCCCTGGGCATCGTAAAACGCTGCCGGCACAAGCCCCGCACGGCCAACCGCCGATTCCGTGAAGTACGGAGAATCCGGTAGCTCACTCCCAGCCCCAAGCCAGTTCGCATTAATTATTTCCTTTGTGGTTATTACCAAGGCGCTCAAAAATCCGCGGAGTACGCCCACCACGCTGGTAAAGGCTGGCCAGCATATCGCCCAACAAGCCGGTAGAAAAAAACTGAATCCCGACGATGACCAGGAGTACGCCCAACAGCAACAGTGGAAAACGATCTTGTATATTACCGTATTCGTACCACAAAAAAGCGATGTACGCACAGATCGAGAAGCCGATCAGACTCACGCTTAGGCCCAGGCCCCCGAATATGTGCATGGGCGTGGTCATGAAGCGCACTACAAAGGTAATGGTCAACAGGTCCAAAAATCCACTCAACAGGCGCCTATAGCCAAACTTTGACTTGCCAAATCGCCGGGGATGATGCACTACCGGGATCTCCCCTACGCGGTATCCCGCCCAGTGAGCAATGGCCGGCAGGTAGCGATAGAGTTCGCCGTACAGATAAGGTAAGGCATCTTCGACCACCTCGCGGCGATAGGCCTTGAGTCCGCAATTAAAATCGTGCAGACGGACACCGGATACCACAGAGGTCACCCAGTTGAATAACCTGGAAGGTAAGGTCTTACTCAAGGGGTCGTGGCGCACCTTTTTCCAACCAGACATCAGGTCAAATCCTTCATCCAGTGCGGCCAGAAGATTGGGAATTTCCTCGGGATCGTCCTGCAAATCAGCGTCCATGGTGACGATTATTTCGCCGCATGCCTCTCTAAACCCGGCTGCCAGAGCCGCGGCCTTCCGTTGATTGCGCCTGAAACGCAGAGCACAGATATAGCCGTAGTGTTGAGTCAACTCTTTAATGACGGTAAAAGATTGGTCCGTGCTACCGTCATCCACAAGAATAACCTCAGGTTTGAACTTCAATTTTTCAAGGGCAATGTGAAGTTTTTCACACAGTGTAGGCAGGCTTTCCTCTTCATTGAGAATGGGAATTACAACGGATAGATCAACCTTTTCTTGGTTGCCCTTGTCTTTGGCACTTAGCACTTAACTTCCTCCAGATTGAAGGCGTAATTCCTGTATCAAAAGCTGGAGTCTCTCATCCTGAGGATTTATACTAAGGGTTTTGTCGACGGTAGGCCATGGCCAGCACATTGTAGGTTCCCTAATCCAATGTAAATTACCAGGGTATCCCGAGCAACAAAATGCCGCTTGACACTACTACCCGATTCTCAGTATATAGCATATTATGTACCTTCCTCCCAATGCACACATACACCTGATTGCTATCTGTGGCACAGCCATGGCCTCTCTCGCCGGCATGCTCAAGGAGCAAGGCTACCGCATAACCGGTTCTGATCATCACGTCTATCCTCCGATGAGCACTTTCCTCGAGACCCTCGGCATTGAGGTAGAGGAGGGTTTTGACGCGGCCCGACTGGCTCAGGCTCCCCATCTGGTCATTATCGGCAATGCGGTTTCGCGCGGCAACCCGGAAGTAGAGACCGTTCTCAATCGCAAGATTCCCTATCTGTCTCTCCCGGAAGTCCTGCGGGATTTTTTTATCCGCGGCAAGCGCTCTATCGTGGTGACCGGGACGCATGGCAAAACGACCACGACCGCGCTCACGGCACACCTGCTGACCCATGCTAAACTCGAACCATCTTTCCTGGTCGCAGGCTTACCGCGCAACTGCAAGCGCTCCTACCATCTGGGTAAAGGAGACTTTTTCGTTATCGAGGGAGATGAGTACGACAGCGCTTTTTTTGCAAAAACCGCCAAATTTTACCACTACCTGCCCGAAATCCTGATCATCAACAACATCGAATTCGATCACGCAGATATCTATGACGACCTGGATTCTATCAAAAAGGCTTTCCAGCAACTCATCAATTTAGTTCCTCAAAAGGGTCTGCTCCTGGCCGGCGTCGACGACCCGGTAGTCTCTGATTTAATACCAGCGTCTTTCGCACCGGTCCAAACCTTTGGAATCGAACACCGAGCCTACTGGCAAGCCACCGAGATTGAGTCCTCGCCTCAAGGCTGTTCTTTCACCGTGCGACGCCGAGGGGAACCTCTGGGACGTTTTGATTTACCCCTGGTCGGCACCTATAATATCCGCAACGCGCTGGCCGGCCTGAGCGCGGCCAGCGCTGCCGGCCTGAGCATACGCCAACTCCAGACGGGCCTGCGTTCCTTTAGCGGCGTCAAGCGCCGACAGGAATTTATTGGCACAGTGCAGGACATCACCCTCATTGACGATTTTGCCCACCATCCTACTGCCGTCGAGCAGACCCTGGGGGGGCTGCGCCAGGTCTATCCAGATTCCCGTCTCTGGGCTGTTTTCGAGCCGGCCAGTGCGACCAATGCCCGAGCAATATTCGAAGAGCGTTATACCTACGCCTTTGCCTGTGCCGACGAGGTGATTATCGGCAAAGTCCCGCGCCCGGAACGAGCACGCCAGGATCCCCCCTTTTCCGCCGAGCGCATCGTCCAGTCCATCCGCCGGCAAGGCAGATCAGCCCGATATCTTCCCGAGGTCTCCGATACTATCGCTTGTATTCTCGCTTCAGTCCATCCGGGAGATGTGGTAATTTTCATGAGTAATAGTGGTTTTGGCCACATTCAGCAAGGCCTGCTGGAAGCTCTGCAAGAAAAATATGGCGCGAAAATTGCCAAAACCGTTTGATGATACCTCTAGGCCATTATATTATATTTACTCCTATTGAGCAGGCTCAAGCGGAAGAAATCTGATATATGAGGTGAAAAACAAGGGCTCCTTGAGGAGGCGAAAGCCGCGTTCGGCGCTGCCTGGGCCTTTGTAGGCGGGCAGGAGGGTCTTGATCGTCTACCTCTTGAGCAGGTGCCACAAGCGAGTGGATAGCGGCCCCAGAAAGGAGGTGCGGCAGTATACCTACTGGAGTGTGGTGCTTGGAAGCTTGGCCGCGATTGTAGGCACCTCCGAGAAGGCAGATGCTCATTATTGCTATGGCATCCCGGTGGGGGGAGAGGCAAACATATGTTTCGCCGACGATTGTGATGAGGAATACGGGATGTACTTTGTTAAGCATGTGTCGAAAGACTCCCGGCATGGGTGTATCGACTACCGTATAAGCTGTGACTGTTGAGGAAGCAGGCTATATGGAATGGTTTCACCGCTGAGTCCAATTTTCGGATCCGAAGTGGACTCAGCATTCTCAGATCCTCGTATGTCCCACTTATTCTACGCGATTTGACGCATTCTGAGAGTGAAATCATCGTTTTTTATAACACTCGCCACAGTACACGACAAAACGTAAAAGACCTGCACTCATTGGAACAAGGGTTTATGTTTAGGGTGTCGAATCCCGACTAACCCTCATCCTGGAGCACAGGTCTATGGCTTCCCAAACTAAGGATTTACATGCCGTTTTGCAATGGCATCTGCCCTGGCACAAAACCCGGGTGGTGTTTATCAGTGCGTTCATCTTATCCTTACTCAAGGTCATGACGGTCAATCTGACCAAAATTGCCAATGGGCTCAACGGGCGGGTCGATAAACGGTCCAACTATCGCCGCATTCAACGCTTTTTGGCCCTATTTGAACTCGACTATGGGCTGATGGCTCAGCTGATGCTTCATCTGCTCCCCCCCCAGCGCAAGTGGCTGATGACGATGGACCGGACCACCGGGCAATTCGGCCGATTTACCATCAACATTTTGATGGTAGGTCTGGTCTACCAGGGGATGGCCTTCCCGCTGTTTTGGAGGCTGCTGAATAAAAAAGGCAATTCCAACACCCAAGAGCGCATCGCCTTGATGAAACAGGTGCTTGGGGTGCTGCCCGTCCGTCGCATCCACGCCTTGGTAGCCGACCGCGAATTCATTGGCCCGGACTGGTTTAGCTGGCTGGAGCAGCAGTCGATTCCCTTTGCCATTCGCATTCGCGAAAATGCGCAACTACCTCGGCCTACCGGCCGGTCCGGGCCGGTGCGTCGCCTCTTTGCCGACCTGCCCGTCCAGCATCAACGCATCTTGCGAAAACCGCGTCCGATCTACGGCCATTCCTTATATCTATCGGCGTTGCGCTTGGCCGAGGAGTATGGGATTGTGGTCCGCTTCCAGCAGGGGGCCTGGGGCCTCGAACACTATCGCCCGCGTTGGGGCATTGAGTGTCTTTTCGCCGCGCTCAAATCGCGCGGCTTTGATTTTGAAGACACCCATCTCAATCAGGCCGAACGCATTGAGAAACTCATCGCCCTGTTGGCCCTGGCCGTTGCCTGGGCCTTCCTCGTGGGCCTCTGGTTAGCCCAGCACAAGCCGCTGAAAATCAAAAAACATGGCCGAAAAGAGCAAAGCCTCTTTCGCTACGGAGCGGATCATCTACAGTATATTCTGCTCAATATACAAGACCAATCCGATGCGTTTTATCAATGTGTCTGGTTACTGATGATACCCGCAATGGCCTACAGAAACTAATTTTGTCGTGTACTATGACACTCGCAATAAAGAACGAACAGAACGTCTATAAGTTCAGTAATATCAGCTGTATATGACCTGTCGTAGGTAGATCATGTGGGACTCACCCTTTTGGTGGAGAATTGGTATGTCTGGGAAATGGTTGAGTGTTTTGCTGCTTTTCACTACACCCGTACTGGGTATTACCTGGGAGTTTGAGGAAGAAGGAGACAGCCAGGGATGGGCGGCCGTTGAGGGTTTGAATTCAGGAGGCATTGTCTTTTATTGTCTTTTTCCTGTCCCCTCTCAAGTCGGTGGTGACAGATGGGGTATGGCGTATCTCCCTGGAAGAATTCGATCCGGCAGCTAATCTCCGGCCGGCAGTGCAACTGGTTTCCCCTCACATCGGCCATGATTCTGAGTTGTTCGACCGGCTCGAAATCCATCTGCGGGTGATTGGTCAACAACCCTTGGAAGGGGGATCTGTGCGTTTTAGCTGGACCAATACCTTGAATCGGTTAAGCCCGGGAGTATGCGCTCCAAGACCCTGCGAAAGCCAATTTGGCCTTTGGGTGCGGGAGATAACCTACACCACCGAATGGCAGGGAGTGGTGATCAGCGATTTGCGTAGTGGCATGTTTACGGAGAATACAGGCAACATGCGCGAAATCCTTTGGGAGGAGGAACTGATTGATCTGCGTCCCGAATTGCCCTGGTGTCCTAGTTCCATTGCATAGCGGGAAAGGTCAACCATTCACGTAACGACCATACATGGTCGGCTAATCCGGCGGCCATGGCCGGGGTTCGATCCGATCCGTGGCCCTGGGCGTCTTTGGCCCGAAGGGTTCGTACCGGCCAGCAGAAGTTGTAACTATACATGGTGAAATAGGTGACGGCTTCATGGATGTTCCAGTCTTTCGAGAAACAATAACTCTGGCGCGTTTTGCGCGCATTGCGATGCCGATCGGTGCCATTGTGCCGTTCCATGAACGCGGTGTTGACCGGCGCCCTGACGGCCGAGGCTTCCAAGGCGGCCTGGACGCTTTTGTCGGTGCCGCAGACGGTGCGAAATTCAATGTCAACGACGCGTCCCTGCTGGCGCGTTTTGTGCACCGTGGCCTAGTTGAGTCCCTCGGGGGGGAGGAGGTAGGGCTGCGCAGGACGCCCCGGCTTGCCGGTAGGGGGCGGGATCACTTCCTCTCCGTAGGCCTGATGAATCGCCCCTTCATAGGGCCGGTATTCGTCACGGATGAGCAGTTCAATGGCCGCATCATCGGTGCGCTGCTGGAATGCTTGCACCACCTGCTCGACCTGTTCGACCGTGCGCTTGCCCGGCACCACCGCGATCACCAGGCGATGTTCCGGATCATAGGCGACGTGATCCCAGTGGTCGCCCTGATGCGCATCCTGCGGATGCTCCGGATCACAGTGCTTCTCTTTCTTGCCGACGAAAGCCCATTTCTCATCGAACTGGCCTTTCCGGGTCTGAGGGGGGAAAAAGCGACCCACTCGTCATGTAGATCCTTGGAGTGGCGCCCTTCCAGCTTGTTGTAGCGGACCACGGTCTCTTTGGTTACCCCACCCCCCGTCAGGCGGGTGGTGGAACGGACCCCACACTCTTCCTGGATATGCTGGAGCACCGACACGATCTTGTCCTCGTCCAGGTGGGCCTGGAACAGGGCCGTACCTTTGCGCTGGGAAAAGCGGGCTTTGCAGCTGCGGCAATACAGCAGGCGCAGGGGCTTCTTCTTCCCATAGCGGGCGCACACCGTCAGATTTTCCAGACCGCGCAGACCGTAATCCGGGCAGTCCTTATTGGGGCAGCAGAAGGGGGAAAGGTCATCCATCGTTGTCCTCCATAAAGGGAACTTTAATCAAAAGCTTCACTTATCTAAACCTTGCTAGAGGATAAGAAAATAATCAAAACCGTGTAGTGGACCCCAAAAACTGGACCACTGGTTAAGGTGGAATTATCTTATCAGTGGAGGTAACCATGCGTCGAAAAATCATACGCCTGAATTCAAAGCCCAGGTGGCGCTGGAAGCGCTCAAAGGGCTGAAAACGCTCAATGAACTGGCCAGCGACTATGGGGTCCATCCCAACCAGATCAGCCAGTGGAAGCGCCAACTGCAGAGCGAATCCCAGCATCTATTTACCCGCCGTCCTACGCCGGACCAACGAGCCGAAGAAGAATTGAAAGCTCATCTGTATCAGCAAATCGGCCCGCTCAAGGTGGAGCTGGACTGGGTGAAAAAAAAGCTGCCCTCTTCGATTGAGATGAAACGGGCCCTTATTGATGTGCCGCATCCCCCACTCAGCATCCGACGCCAGTGTGCCTTGTTGGGTTTACCGCGTTCGTCGTTTTACTATAGCCCGGCTCAGGCTAGCGCTGAGGAGTTGGTCCTGATGCGGCGGATCGACGAGCAATATACGCGTACTCCTTTCTATGGCAGTCGAAAGATGGTCACCTATCTGGGGCAGCAAGGCTGCTCAGTCAATCGCAAACGGGTCCAGCGTCTCATGCGCCCGATGGGGTTAGAAGCGATCGCGCCTGGAAAGCGGACCAGCACGCCTCATCCAGGGCACAAAGTCTACCCCTATCTGCTGCGCGGCTTGACCATTGATCGCAGTGATTACGTAGGGTGCACCGACATCACTTATATCCGTCTATACCAAGGCTTTATGTATCTAGTCGCCGTCATGGACTGGTGTAGCCGCTACGTGTTGACCTGGCAGCTATCCAATACACTGGACGTGAACTTCTGCCTCGATGCCTTGGAGACGGCACTGAGGGGGGGGCCACCCGACATCTTTAACAGCGACCAGGGCGCTCAGTTTACCCGTCATGCTTTTACTGATCGTTTGCAACAGGCTCACATCGCCATCAGTATGGATGGACGCGGCCGGATGCTGGACAATATCTTTATCGAGCGGCTTTGGCGTAGTCTCAAATACGAAGATATCTACCTGAAGGACTACGCCACCGTCCCCCAACTCTACGAGGGATTAACGGCGTATTTCCATTTCTACAACGAGGAGCGTCCTCATCCGTCCTTGGATAATCAGGTCCCAATTGAGGTGTATCATGCCGGCCGAATCCATCTCATTTAACCCCAGCTTTTCACCTTAAAATACCCCAGAGTGGTCCAAACAATGGGGTCCACCTCCCCGCTCAATGGTTCCCGTACACGAGGCGAATTCCCTAAGGCAACACAATTGTACATGCGTATTATTGAACAGTTCCCCGAAACTCAGGAAGCCTTTCAGGCACAGCAGGTTCTGATCTACTTGAGCGATATGGCAGCCGACTCGCTCTACACTGAGGGCATGGCTCTGTACGACAGAGGGGAATACAAGCAGGCAATTGAGGTCTTACGGCAAATCGTCGAGCGCTATCTCGGCACACCCAGTGAGGCAGCAGCCCGGTGCAATATCGGCGTTTCCTACCAGCAGATGGGCGAATGGCGCAAAGCTGCCAAAGTTTACGAGGAAGCCATAACGGCGCTGAAGGGGCGAGAAGAGGAGTGGCAAGCTCTGGAGTTTGCTCGGGCAAATCGGAGGTGGATTACGCGCACATACTTCGGCGAGGAGGTGATGGAGTGACGCATTTCTGGAACAGGTTTGTCTTGCTGGTGATTTTCCCATCCAGTTGCCTCCAGATACCACCTGACCTCCTTTACAAGATTCGCATTGAGCCGCATGAAGCTTTTTTGCAGGAAACAACCTACTACTTTGATCTGGAGGACAGTACTACTGTGTTCCAGAAAAAGGGTTTCCGTCTGAAGCTGCACTATATGAGCGATCAGGAACTGAACCGAGAATACGCCCGCTCCACCTTCCGCGATCCCAATCTCAATCCCTTCACTTACGGCACGGACCGCGATCTGGACAAGGGGTATTCCCCTCCACGCTTCACGGTCTTCCAAATGACTGTGGTCAACCAGAATAACTCTAAGGCCATGGTGGACCCGGCCAAAATGGCTTTACATACGGACCGAAGTGAGGTATTCGAGTACTGGGACGTGCTCAAGCACGATGCAACGAACAGCTTCGAGCAATACTACCTTAAGCGACGCGGTAAGGGCGGCAACGAGAATTACTACTTTCAGGAGCGCATGGGTCTGGTGCGGCAGGACCTGTACAGGCGTCATGTCTTCGTCTTCAAGGGGGAGGAGTACAGTGGCAAGATAGTCTTCGCTCCGCTGCACAAGGATGTGCGCGAGGTGAAGATAAAGGTGAAGGACATTGTGCTGCAAGTGGATGCGTTCGACCGGCCTAAGGAGACTGTGGACGCCGAGTTCCGTTTCCAGGTAGAGCAAAAGGTAGTATCCATGGACCTAGAACGGTCTCAATGAATGGGGATGGAAGACGCGGCGGGGCTTGATGATTTTGCACAAGGTGCTGTTGAGCGATTCAATGGCATTGGTGGTGTAGATAACGCGGCGAATGTCTTTGGGAGAGGCGAAAAAGGGTAAGATAAAGGTAGTGACCGATTGCCAGTTACACAGTTAAATTGACAGACCCACGAAAAGTGCCAAAACCGTTTGATGATACGTCTATTCCACCATCCGTCTGGAAATCGTCCGGGCTCTCTATGTATCCTTTGTGTAACAAATATGAGGATAAAACTACTCACTCCCTGCTGTTCAAGCCTCTGGCAGTCCTTGTTTATATTTCATCTATCTATCTGTTATAATTTCATTTAGACCGTTTTCTATAATCTTGGCATACATTTTGCGCGGCAGCCTGGCGAACCTCTCTCAGATACCCTGAGTGGAGCGTTTTCCCTTACACCTTACCCCATAGGAGGTTGTCATGCACCTCGTTTTTGCTCTGCTGCTCTGCAGTCTTGGAACCGTCGCTCAGGCCCAAAACCCCGGTCCTATCGTCTTTAGCGAACTGATGTGGATGGGCAGTTCTGCATCGAGCTCGGATGAATGGATCGAGTTGTACAACCGGAGCGATGCACAAGTAGACTTGGTCAACTGGACTATTGTCCGGCTGACCAAGGATGGAGAGGAAGTAGTCATGCTGCAAATACAGGAGGGGGAAATCCCTGCGCACGCCACCTTCCTCATTTCCAACTATTCATCCGACGACTCTCGTTCCCGCTTGGCTGTACAACCCCAATTGGTTGACCCTGCGGTTTCCCTGCCCAATACCAAACTGCAGCTGCGGCTCTACAATGGAGACCCAGAAAAGGGCGCCAAGCTGGTAGATACAGCCGACGACGGCAGTGGCGCCCCTTTGGCCGGCGACAACAAGCTGAAGCGCGCCATGGTGCGGATTGCTGTTGATCAAGATGGTGGCCTTTCGACCAGTTGGTCCACAGCCCAGGAAGCCATTGGCTGGGATGAAGAAGCGGTCGAACGCGGAACCCCGGGCTCAGTGCCGGATCATCTTCAGACCCATCGCACAATGGAGCACTCTGCCACCACGCAGATCCGGCCCATGGCCTGGGCAATAATTAAAAGCAACATGGCAAACAGGTAAGTCCAAAGAAACGCCCCGGAGGAATGCATCCTCCGGGGCGTTTCATAACGATGAAGAGCAAAGCTTATTTAGAAAACTGGCTCACATTGGCAATTCCACCAGGCTGGGTCAGGGCGTAAACAATCAAATTAACCCCGAATTGCAGGCCTCGTTCCCTCTCGCTGTCCGCACAAGTATCACCCCAGTACCAACTGAGATTCAGATCGCTGAATACAACCACGATCCGCCCGCGCAATTCCAGCATCTCCAGATCAAAAACATTGCCACCAGGAGCACCGCCCATAGGGGGGCCATCTGGAAAATTCCAGAAACTCTCATAAAGAGCATGATTTTTGGGGATTTTTTGCCACTTGGATCCATCACCGCCCAATACGAGAGGGTCTTTCATCAAGCCTTTGAACTGACGATCGAAAGGGGTGCCTTCAACCCCAGGACTCCTGGTGTTCAGCTTGTCGTCGCAGTTTTCACTCTGGCGGATATCATCGGCATAGAGAAACCCACCTGTCTTCAGATAATCGCCCAGATTCAGCTTTTCCGTATTGCTGATTTGGAAAATCGCATCGTGGCCTGTCATGTAGAGAAAAGGGGCGTCCAGGATCTTGGGATCGCTAAATTCGAGGGTTGTCCCCTCGATTCGCGCCTTGATCTTGGTGTGATCCCGCATGTAGCGCATCAATTCCTCCGCAGCCGTGGGGAAACGATCCCTGTTTTTATCAGCTACATCGTAATCGACGATGGTCATATTGAAATAACCCCTAATATTCTTTTTATCTTCGGGATCCTGGATAACAACCGCCTGGTACCGACCAATGTCCAGATCATCGACATCCATCAGTGCCTGTCCCAGACTGATGGCTTCTTGTACAGGAGTCGCTGTTTCGGTCAGTTCTACCATCTCCACCTGATCAAACGACAACTCTTCGGCCTTTGCACCGCTGAAGGCACCCAGTGTCTGGGTACCGGGCAACACCGCGCCCAGCAGGTCACTACCCACCGCGCTCACATCGGCAATGGCAGTGAGGTCCTGGGGCATATCAGGGGGCGCCAGGGAAGCCAGCATTTCCATCTGCACCTCGGAAATCTCCGGTCGCTTGGCCAGGTCGAAGTTTTTCTGTAGAATCGGCGGAGGAGCTTCAAAGCGGAGGAGGCGCTCTTTTTCTTCTTCAAATGCCGCCCCAAAGAAATAATAATAACCGAATACACTGCCATGCCCCACCAGAGAGACTATAAAAGCGGTGCTCATCCCAATCCGCTGACCTTGGGTGGCTTTGTACAGGGCGAAGAGCAGCAGGAGAATGCCGGACAACCCAAAGGCTATGGCGACCCACTTGGAGAGGATAAAACCCAGGTGAATGAGGACAGCCAGTCCAAAGACGCCGTATAGTATTTTTTTATGCTCGTCCACGACAATCCTTACCTCAGTTTAAGAGGAGAAAAAGGGATTGGCTATTCTCCCCTCTGCGGTTCCGTAGCTATTATCTGATCGACAACGCCGGCCTGGCGGGCAATATCCATGATCTTCACAATCTGCCCGTGAGTTGCGCGTTCATCCCCCTGAATAATGATCATCGTGGTGTTGTCCAGTATCTCCCTCTTGGCCTGGATTTCATCCTTCAGGGTGGTCCAGGTCACGGTCTTGTGGTTCAGCTTCATATTGCCATCCTGATCCACCACGATGAAGAGATTTTCCTTCTCCGGGGCCTGGGCTTCTTCGGCTTCAGGGAGTTTGATATCCAAGCCCGGCGTAATAGCAAACACAGCCGTCACCATGAAGAAAATCAGCAGCTGGAAGACTACGTCAATCATGGGGGTCAGATCAAGTTTTTCATCTTTTTTTTCCACTGCAGCCATTATCTATAGGACCTCCGATTCCGATAGTGAGAACGACAATCAGGCTGTCTGGCCGCCCTGCCAGCGGCGCAGCAAAGCATCCACAAAGCCGTGCCCGTAGGCCTCGAACTGAATGGACTTGCCAGAAGCTCGAGTGCTGAAATAGCTGTAAATAGCCAGCGAAGGCACGGCTATTACCAGCCCAGTAACAGTGGTGATCAGGGCTTCGGAGATACCGGCGGCAACGATGGTCGGCTCACCAAGCCCTTTCTCGGCAATACCCTCAAAGGCGTTGATCATACCATTCACCGTGCCCAGCAGTCCTAGCAATACCACGGAAGATGACACAAAACTGATAACCGACAGATAGCGCTCAAGGTAGCCCATGGCAGCGCGTTCCACAGTCCCGTTCATCTCCTCGCGCATCTCCTCCATGGTGCGCTGCTCGCGCGAAAGGTGCTCGAAACGCTCGATTCCCTCGCCATACACCTCGCCCTCAAGCCTGCCCAGTTCGGAGCAATACTCCCTCAGCTGATCGAAAGAAGTTCCCGAGTCAATACGAGAGCTTATATCGTTGGTCACCTCTGCCAGGTCGTTCTCGGAACGCATCCGCGCATAGGTGATTACCCGCTCGAGAAAGAAGGCCAGAGCCATGATCGACCAGAGAGCCAGAGGATACATGAAAGGTCCGCCATCGCGAAAAAAATCTAACATCTCTCTATACTCCTTTTTGGGGGTTGACCGCTATGAGTTCTCTCAGCAATTCACCTGCAAGCTAGAGGACGCGTGCTTCCTCCAGGGTTTCCAGTTGCTGCTTGGCAAAATCTACCTGTATCTGATACTGGGAGTTGTCGCTGTACTTTTCGACCACTTCCGTGAAGAACGCCCCCGCCTTGCGATAATCTTCTTCCGCCATGTACGACGCCCCGATATTGAGCGCGGCATTCACGGCCTGATCGCTGTCCGGGTACTTCTCCTGCACTTCCTTAAAAATCTTCCTGGCCTCGTCGTAATCCTCGCTATCGAAGAGTTGCTCGCCTTGCGCGTAGAGGTTGTAGGCATCAATCTCCGCCAGATGCCCTAATAATACCCTCGCTTTTCTACGCAGCGCCCTGTCCCGCTGGGTCTTCAGTTTGTCCTCGGGAAAGAGGGCCAGGAACTTCTGGTAGTTCGTCGTGGCCTGCTCGTACTCTTTGAGGCCGTAGTAGTAATCGCCCAGGGTAAACTGGCTGCGCGCACCATAACGCCCATCCGGATACCTGGTCACGATCTCTTCGAAAATCGGAATGCCCTCCTCGGTCCGATCCAGGTTGATCAGACACCAGGCCTTGTTGTAAAGCGCATCATCGGCGTATTGCGACCTGGGATAGCGATCCAGAAGCCGCTGGTAGAGGGCCATGGCCTCCTGGTTATTCTGATCTTTTTCCTCAACCGTTTTTCCTCGTAGGTTAAAAATTGCATCTCCAGCCCGAAAAAGGGACTCACCGGCATACTTCGACTTCGGGTAGTTACTGGACAGTTTCACAAATACCCCACTGGCATCCCGCCATTTGCCAAGTCTATACCTGGCCCAGGCATCGTAGTAATAGGCGTGGACAGCGCGTTCATCTTCGGGATACTTGGTGTAGTATTCCTTGAAGGTGGCGGACATGGATGGCAGTAGATTGAGGTCTTCCGCGGAGAGTTTCTGGTAGCAAATCCCAATCTGGAACAAAGCATTTTTGGCCCAGCCGATCTGTGGATAGTTTTCCATGATGCTGCGGTAAACCTCGATAGCCTTGACGTAATCGTCGGACTTGTAGTAGCTGTTGCCCTGGATGAACATGGCATTGGAGATACTCTCTATATCCATTGCCAGGTCAATCAACTCCTGGGTGGTCTCGATGCTCTTCTGGAATTGGTTCAGCCTGAAATACGCACTCGCCAGGCGGATCAGGACCCGCTGTTTTTCTTCCTCGGTTTCTATCCCGGCCAGCAACTCCTCGTAGATCTTGATAGCCTCTTCAGGATCCCGTTTTTCGGCCATGGAAATCAACTGCAAACGGGCCGAGCGGGCCAAGCTCTCATCCCCCTTCTCGATAACATCGTTCAGCAGATTTTTAGCCCGAGCATCTTTGCCCTGGGCGGAGTACGAAAGGGCCATGGAAAACTCCACTTTCCGCTGCATTGTCTCGGGCAAATCGGTATCGAGCAACCACTGGTAATCCGCCAAAGCTCTGTCGTAACGGCCTACGTAGTGATAGGCCAGGCCGCGGCCGTAGTGGACATCTCTGATTACATCGCTTGCGGGATACTCCTCGATGACCCG
The DNA here is from genome assembly GCA_965219385.1 of Candidatus Latescibacterota bacterium. Classification (GTDB taxonomy): domain Bacteria; phylum Latescibacterota; class UBA2968; order UBA8231; family UBA8231; genus CBDCNM01. The sequence goes on from CBDCNM010000002.1 coordinate 3,559,948, forward strand.
GGTGTATCTACTCAAGGCATCAACGTAATTTTTGTTGTTCAGATCGAGCTGGGCCATCTGGAAATGAGCCCGTGCTTCGAGTCCCGGATCACCGGTGACGCCCTCCAACAATTTCTCCAGAAGCTTTTTCCCCTCGGAGGAACGCCCTTCTTTGATATGGATATTAGCCGCTTCGATCAAAGCCGCGATGTAGGTCTCCCGGGCATTCCGTCCGACCTTTGAAAAAGCTTCTACAGCCTCGTCCAGGCGTCCCTCACCCCGATAAAGTCTGCCCAAGCCATAGTAAGCATCCGCTGCTTCGGGGGTTTGATTATAGGATTCAGCAATTTTTTCATAGGCTTTTAGAGCCTCAGGTATGCGCTGCTGCTCCTGGTTCAACCAGGCGATCCGCAACAGACACCTGGGGGCCTGCTCAGAGCGTGGGAAAGCATCTACCACCCGGCTATAGTATTTGAGGGCCTCATCGGGCTCTGCCAACTTTTCGGACGACCAGGCAGCGGTATAGAGTGCCGCTGCCCGCAACTCGGTGTCGCTATCGGGGTAGTCCTCCAGAACCTTCAGGTATTCCTCGCGGGCAGTGGCAAAATCACCGCCGTAGTAGCGCGCTTCACCCTTGTAATACTGAGCGTTGGGAGGATAGGAGGTGTCGCTGTAGAGTTCGATGACCTGGTTGTAGGTGTTGTAGGCATTGTCGTAGCGCTCCCACTCCAGGTAGTTGTCACCCATGCGCATCTGAACCTTGGCTTTATAGTCGCGAGCTTCCGCGGTCTCCTGGGCGGCGATGAGTTCCTTGTAGGCTTTCTCGTACTGGTTTGTCTTGCGGTAGATTTCCGCCACGCGCAAGGATGAGGTTTCAAAAAGCTGAAGATAGCTCTCAAAATCCAGGTTTTTACCTTCTCGGAACGAACCGCGCAGCAACTCGAACATGCGGTCGTAGAGATCGCGCACCTCTCTGTAGGTGGCTATGGCCTCCTCGTCGCGTCCCAACTTGTCGTAGGCATTGGCTTTGAGGTACACGGCCTGCCCGATCACGGGACTGTTGGGGTAGTTGTCCAGGACGAGTTGGGCTTCGCCGACCGCGCGCTGGTAATCTCCTTTCTCATAGTACGAACTGGCTATGCGAAACTGGGAGTCCGGAGCGTATTTGTCTTCGGGATAACCTTCCAGCATCGCCTGGAGCGTCGCAATCGTTTGATCGTACTGCTTGAGGTTGAATTCGCTCCATCCACTGTAGAAAAAGGCCTTTCCAGCCAAATAGGAACCGGGGTACAGCTCGACGTATTTCTTGTATTCCTTGACCGCTTCGCCGTACTCTTTCTGAAAAAAGCGGGTCTCGGCCACTTCGAACTGCACCTTCGAGCGGAAATCCTCCGGGACGCCTTCCACATCCATGACCTGGCGATAGGCCTCCACTGCTTCCTCGTGCCGATCGCTTTCCTTATAACATTCACCTAGCTTATACCACGCAGCGGCCACTATGGGTAGTTCAATTTCCGCTATCTCAAAATACCACCGCACACTGTCCGTGCGCACCGCCCAACTCCTGCCCCTGTCTTTAAACGAGACGACCTTTTTGAATTCCAGAATCGCGCCCTCGTATTCCTCTGCCGCATAGAGCTTTTTACCAGCTTCGAAATTGGTCCTGAGGTTCTGGGGCACGGGCAGAAAAAGACTGCTTCCCAAACCCAGTCCCAGCGCAATTAGCCCAATCCAGACCGCCATTTACACATCTCCTTGTCTCTTAGCTCTGTTGGTTCCGAAAAACCCTATCTCGGTTCGCGCCACTCGACTTCTGACCACACTACCCAGGCTTCCTTAAAACTCGTATCCAAAGGAGAAGCGATGGGCCCCGTTGGTCTCGACCAGATCCAGAGGCAGGTGATAGCTGTAGTCGAACAGCAGGTTGGTGTTCCACCGATAGCCCAACCCCGCATTCAAAGCCCCCTGAGCCTCCTCCTCGAAAGGCCGACTGCCCCCCACCCGCAACATCAACCCTTCCCGCAACCGCGTCTCTCCCCCGAGCACCAGCTTGCTCATGCGGCTCGACCGCTCCTCCAGGACATACTTGTCCACCCCCAACGCCTCGTCAAACTCCGTGCCCGCCTCCACCAACGCCGACGCGGCCATCACATCCCGCACCACCCACTGCACCGACAGCAGCGACGAGGGATTGACCTGATAGGACACCCCTACGTGCAAATCCGCCGGCAACTTGCCCGCGTCCACATCCTCCTCGGCCACCAGCGCATCCCCCGGGTCGAGCACCCCATTGTCATTGGTATCCCGGCGCACCCCGCGCATCCCCTTGCCCTTGGATATCCCCGGCTCATTCACATTCTTGAGCAACACCCCCAACTGGGCCCCGGCCACCGGGGTGTGCCACAACACCCCCACGTCCACCCCCACGCCCCCGGCCCCCTGCCCCGAGAGCGGATCGGCCGGGTCAAAATCGCCCACGCTCCAGAATAGATACTTGGCGTTGAGCCCCAGGCTCAACTTTTGGCTCAGGTTCACCCCCACCGACAAAAACGCCCCGTTCTCGCTCATCAGGTCCGAGCCGATCCGCTCGAAGCCCAGTCCCAACCCCAGTTTGGCCCCCAACGGCTGCACATAGGAGACGACGTGTTGCCCCAGGTTGTTGCCGTCGTCCATGCCGCTAAAAAACAGCGACACATTGGTATAGGCCAGCTGTTTGCGCGGGAGCCGCCCCACCCCGGCCGGATTTTCGAACACGGCATCCGGGTTGTCGGCCACGGCCACAAAGCTGTTGCCCAGGGCCTGGGAGCGGGCCCCGGCCCCCACATTCTGGATGTTTACTACTGCCTCGGCTGAAAGTGCAAAGCAGAGCATCGTTCCCAAAATGATCGCCAAATATTGCTTAGTCTTCATCAGGTATCTCCTCCTTCATTTAGTTGGGAGCACAGCCGATCCTGAGGGATCCTCTTCTTTCAGTTAGTGAGCTCTCTTCTACCATCTGTATACTCTTTGCCAATATCCCTGACAAAACTGTAGTTTAGATCCAGGGTCTCAATAGGTTCGTTGCGAAAATCAAACCGCGTAACAATATCGTGCACTTCCACCTTTATTTGTTTAACGTCGGGATGGAGCACTTCGAAAATGACAAAACCATCTGATTCCTGGCCGCTAAATATCTCTTCGTTCTCGAACATGGTACGGCGCAACAGATCTCGCCGCTCCTGGTAACGATCATATTCATTCCCTCTGTAACCAATTGCATAGGCGCGGTAGTAGGTATCTAGCTGATCGAATCCAAGACTCCAGTACTCGCGCTCATTTGAAGCCTTCAGCACGATTTTGGAGGGATCTATCCGGACCTTTGGGTAGGCATAGTTTTTGACGCTGAGTCGGAAAACCGTAAAGCGGCGTTTTTGCTGAGTGTCTCCCCAAAATTTAGTATCGCCAAAGGTAAATGGATTGGTAGATTTAGGGCCTTTATTAGAGTGGCTGGGGAACTGGCGGTTCAGTTCATCATCGGTCATAGGTTTCAACCTTACTTCGAAACGATCCTGGCTGAATGTCACAGTACCATCGTCGGCGATGCTCATGGAAGTTCCCTGCGACCCATCTGGCTTCAGATCGCCTGCATAGTAATAGTATCCACAACCATGTAAAGAAGATATGGCCAGGAGTATTAAAAATGGTGCGTATTGAAATTTAAAAGCCATTAGCTAATCCCCCTTCTACAATTGCAAGACACTTACAATACAATCAATCTTCAAGAACAATATAATCAATCTTCGAGAAAAGCCTTGATTCGCCCCCAACTTTTCAATTCTACAAACGCGGGGCGGAAAATCTCCTCCAGGGGCATCAATTGCAAATCGGCAAACCGCTCGGAAAACTTAAAGCTGTTATGGCCTCCTGAGAGCGACCATTTTGCATCAAAGAACTCGGAGAAACCATCAAAGTCGCTAAACTCCACGTTGAAGCCCAGTATTTCACCTTCCTGGAGGGTATGTTTAGTACTCAGAATGGCTGCGTCCATATTCACTTGATCAAAAGGCTCGAGCATCAATTCGTAGGTCGTTACACTGCCAGTCTCCGTCAATCCATGGGAATAGGCCGCTTTCGTAAAAGGGCCATCGGGTAAAGCATACCAGGCCGCAGCGGAAAAATTGACGAAGAAATCACCGTCCGGAGGAGGACCGGCTATGACAAAATGACTGGCCGCTGATCCATTTAAGGCCAGTTGCTCCTCAGAGGGCAAATCAACGAAATTCGCATATTGGCCACCTGAGTGATCTGCGTCGAGATAAACTTCCATATCATCGTCCTGAAAAATCCGGCCAGCTGCTGTTCCGGCAGGACGATCAACCTGGTGCATATCGTCATTCACCTGGGCAGCAAAAAAGAGTTTATTCTCCGTCTTGGTCCAGCCCACCATCAAACGAACAGAGAAATCAACTGGGTCGAGCTCGTCGTCTTCCGGGCGGACTAGATCAAAAAAGTCTTCCGTTGTAATAATATAAGATTGTTCCACCACCTTCCAGTCCCCCAGGTCGCCATCAATGACGGGTACCAGCCGATCCGGGAACTGAAAAGCCTTGTAGAATGTTTCAGAGGGTAAATGGGCCCGCACAGAAGCGCAAAAGACCCAGAAACTGGCCAAAATTACAATCGGGAAATACCTATAATTCTTGGGCTGTATGATAACCAATGGTTGAAGCTATGTCAAGCTGATAGTATTCTCTGGCGCTCTGTATTTATGCATTTAGTACAATACTGGGGACACTTTTTATAAGTGATTGATTTTCAATAAGTTATGCAATATGGTGCTCAAATCCATAACTTGTTGTTTCTACGTCACTTATGAATTTGAGATCGCTCAGATTGGCCGTTTTGCTCAAAAAGTTGTCCGAACCATTGATAAAATTACTATATAAAAAACCAGAATGGCAAGAAAAAACTTGAAAATTTGCCAGCAAAAAAATTATAGAGTTAAGTAACCGAAGGTAACAAGAACAACAGATAGGCCGCCAACAGAAAAATAATAAGACATTGAAAAAATTAGACTTATGGCACTAATTAGCCTTCTCCATTTCCGCGTCCCTCTGGTTATCCCCCTCCTGATTATGCTTTTCGGCCCCATTGGACTCACTGTCTTCTGCATCCCGGCGAAAACGGATATGTTTGACGTCCCGCAAACCAATGGCGAAGGATCCGACCTTAGAATCCCCTGTAAAAACCTCATTCAGGCGAGCATAGTAGTTCCTGTCGGTCTCGCCAGGTAAGCGCACGGTACTGATGCCCACTGTCCCCTGTAGGGTTTTTCCCTTCCGCAATACAATGGTTACAGGACGCTGTTCTTCAGCCCCCCCAGAGTCGATGAAATCAATCTTCTCAATCTTGCTCATAGGCAGTGAACGCCGCATGCGCCCCTGAGTGAAATCGAACCGGGTCTTGCCAAGAAAGCGCAGCTGGGACACTTCAAACCGCTTGCCTTTCATGGTGATGAGGGTTGCTTTGAGAGGGGCATCTGGAATGGGCAAAGAGCCGGCCGGATGACGAATGATTACTTCGCGAACCTCATTGAGGCGCATGATGAAGGGCCCTAACTCGCTCACTCCAGAGAAAAGTATTTCCGCCCGCCCGCTGCCGAATGAATCTTGAGCGCGGGGTGCTGAGTTGCCCCCTGTCAGAATAGACCCCGATTCCGTCACACCATTCCTCAGATACACACTGATCGCCTGTTGTTCATCGCCGCGGTTTCCTTCAAAGACGATGCGATCGATCCGGGCAAATGGTTTGATCCGCCGCACATCCCCCACGTAGTATTCCAGTTCAACCCGATCCTGATAGGTGAACTTGGACACTTCGTGTTTGTTGCCGAGGCGGTCTACGACAGTCGCTTTGATCTTTGACTGTATTGCCCGACCCTCTCCCCCCCACATCACAGCCAGGACCAGCAGCCTCACCAGCCATTTGCTACAAAGATGTATCTTGCAGGTTGATACCACGCTAAAAGCCATGCCTTCTGCCCTCCTAGCAATTCATCAGGGGGGGTGAACTGAATTCTCTAGGGTCCTAGATCCTGATCTCCAGGCTCCTCCTCACCCACATCGGGTTCCAGCTCTATGAAAATCGGAGTAACCCTACCCATGCTGACCTCCACGTCCCTGATGTGGTCAATCTCGGCGCTCAACATTGCTATCCGCACCTTGTAAATACCAGGACGCACTATAAAATGGCGCACCTGAGTCGATGTCATACCCTCCCCTAGCACCGAACGCATCTGGTAATCGAAGATCAGGAAGCGCACCTGTGTGGGGATTCCACTCCTGGTGACATTGAGCATAAACCGCCCGACCTGGATCGGCACCCACTTCTCCTCGCCGAGCACGACTTCCACGTCGGGAATTTCTATACTGTCCCTCGACAGGTCGGTATTGACAACTATGGTGTATATCCCCGGATCCAGATAGGTGTGCAGCCTGTTTTCCGTTATGCTGCGCTCAAAAGCGCTCGGAGACGTGGAAGCGGGCCGGGGCGTGTCGGCAAAAACCTGCTCTTCGGTCTCTTGATCGATGACGAACCAATTCAGTTGATTGATGCCGCCGGCCTCTAAGATGAGGTGTCCCTTGCCCTCCGGAATCGGTGGCGGCAAATTATGGCCCCCTTCCGTAGCAGCACATCCAGCCAGCAAGAAGGATAAAGTTGTTGCCAGGCCCAGTATCTTGATACATGGCCCTCTGTTAAAAATGCGTGCCACAGGTCCCTCCTTTTTTATGCCTGCATCCTGCTTTATTTATGCCTGGGGTCCAGAATGGTTCCCCATCTACTTCAAAATGAACGCCAGCTTGGAGACTTGTCGTCCCGGTCATCTCTGTTGGTAAGATTCACAGGAAGCACTGCTGGGGATTCCACCTCATCCAGATCGAAGCCCGAGATCCCAGTTGCGCACCTTGGTTGGGGTGGAGGCGTAGACGATGGTTCCCTCTCTTGCAACCCTGGCGTTGCTTCCGGAAGGTAGATCAAATACCAGCGAGTAGGTCTCCATCTCCGAAATAGGTGCTGAATCGAGTTGAAGTTCCTTGGTTTCGTGATAGCCACTGGCTACGACACTGGCCTTGTAGATCCCGCTTCTTAATTCCTTGAAGGAGAAGGTCCCAGTATCTACAGACGATTGAACTTGAATTCGGGATCATTGGCATCCAGACGCAATCTACGCCCATCCCTACCTCTAATCTTTACGGTGACTTCGTTTGTGCCACATCCCGTAATCAGCATCCCGTAAATTACTACAAAACCCAAACTTCTGAGCATGTTCTCCTCCTGAAAAACACACGGTTTGCCGGCTATACTAGGGGGCGAATCGGGTCATCCTGTTGCAGCCCACTAAGCAGGCGGATACGCCTCCCAACCTCGTCTATCAAGTCGTCCTGATCGCCGAACCGGTCAGAGTAGATTGGTTCGCCGACGCGAAAATATATCTGGGAACGAGGTTCCCCCAAGCTTTCGTACTCCAGGCCCACGGGAATCAAGGGTATCCTCAGATCAAACTCTCGTTCTACCCATAGCAGATGATCGACTATCTCCCTTTGCAGGGGCCCCATAGTGTCCTGATAACGCATGCCTTCGGGGTGGGAAACAATACACTCGCCCTGTCTGTAAAGCCAGGCAAGATAATTCAGGGTCTGCTGGTTTTCCTCCCGGGCCCAGCGAATTTGGGCCCTTCTGGCCTCCCGATCTTTCACCCTTCTAATATCCTTGGGACGGACGATTTTGACCCCTCCTATCCACTCCAGGATGCCGTAGAGACCTACTTTCATCACATAGTTGGCGTGGCGCCTGGTAAACCGGTACAGTACCACAGCTTCGACCAGGATATCGCGGTAGGCCCGGTGCTTGGGCAATAATAGGACCGGGCCTTGGGGCGGTAAGTATTCCGCACCTTCCACCATAAGGCGATGGTAATGGAGCGCTCCTGCCGCCAGTGAGCGAATACAACCGGTAATCCAGTCTGTGCGGCGCAATGTAAAGTCTTGAGAGGGGCCAGATTCAGACATATTCCGCAAAAACAAAAAGGGACTTTATAGTGAAAGCCCCAGGATTTCAAATCATTGTCCCATTGGCAGCCTAGTTGAAAAGAATCTTGATCTTGCCCCAGGTATTCTCTTCTATTTCGGTGGGAAGGTGTTGGAGATCAAGAGCGGAAATGATCTGCACGAGTTCCTGGATAGTCTCGACAGGTGTGCGCTCACCCCGGGCATCTACAAAAAGCATGAAGTCATTAGGTGCCTTTAGCTCCTTTTTCACTTCGTCCAGAACCCTGAAATCACGGAAGGCCTTTTCGCCGTCCTCAAGCTTGTAGGATAGTCCATTGCGAGTGCGAAAATCCTCGGGATCAACGGCTGTCTTCTCCCCTCCTGGCTCGGAGAGCACAATACCGGTTACCTGCAGCCAATCTTCGTAGTCCTGAACCAGCTCCTGCAACTCGCGCGCTTGGGCCTGGTGCTCTGGATCGTCGGCAAAGAAGAGATAAAACAGTCTATGAGGATGCGTTTTTTTCCGATTTTCGGGATCTGAGATTCCACCCTTCTCCTCACCCGATACGACCTGGGCAATCAGGATAAATCCAAGCCCTATCAAACCACTTTTGACAAATCGCTTCATCGTGCTCATTCCCTCAAAATGGCATATTGATTCACTCCGCCCGGATACTGTACCCTTTGTGGATCTGCTCCTGACCCTCCAGGATGGTAACCAGAGAAAGGTGATCCCCCAAGACCTGTTTTACCTGAACCACCCCAATCCTGCGGGGCAATGCTCGACCTAAAAAGATCCCCGTCTCGGTATCCGTGAGTTCACGACCATTATCCCATACTCCGAATTTGTATCCATTCTGCACCCCTTCCACCACTCCTATATTAATATAAGCGCGAGCACCGTCAATATCTATTATTTTTGGTTTGGAGACCGTCAACTCCGACGGCGGACTGATCAGTTCGGCCAACCCCGTGGCCAACTTCTGCAGACATGAACCCGCAGCCTGCCCCAGAAGGGTTTGGTGAAACTCCTCCGAGCCCCACTTCACCTCCCCCAGCAGCAGATATTCCTTTTCAAATTTCACATAGGCTGCCGGATTGGTTACGCCGTATTTTTTTTCGTCGGTCTCCCCCTCGCCTTTTACCTCGTTTGTCGGACGCCCGTCAATTACTTTGAATGGCTTGAGGGTGATGTTGGCAATCCCTTGATAGCTGCGATAGCCCCCGATGGGCACAGTAGCTCGAAAGCGCTTCATGCTCAAATCTTCAATCTCGCCCAAAATCACGTAATCCGCATTCAATTCGCGTCCCCACTGCAACGCTTTTTCGGGAGCGATACGTCCTTTGAATTCTTTGCCTTGCAAACGCGCCAGAACTGAATCTATTGGGATTATGCGAAAAAGCGAGTTGCTTCGCAAGGTATCGCTCAAGCTCCGGGGCAACTCGACCTGAATCTCCCAGGGGCCCTTGTACTTCGAAAGATCCTTGAAAGGCACAAATAGCAGTGCCTGGGCCAGAGCATCGGAGCTGTCCCCTGGCGTTTGACTGTGCAAAATCTCCTCAGCTCCTGCGAGCTTCTTTTGCTCCCCTGCTCTGGCTGCCCTGTCTCCTGCTACCGAGGTCGTATCCTGGAAAATCTCTTCCCCTCCCATGAGGATGGGGGTTTCTCTCAGCTGGGCACAGCCCGTCCAAGACAACGTGAGCAGGATCAATAATCCCCAGCTTTGCATCAGTCGTCCTCTCGAACAGCAGTAAGCACATATGGCCCTAATTTCTCCTGGAGATAAGCGCGAAATCGCTCACCGTATTGTGGATCTGCGAGGACAAAATCGGCAAAGGCCTGATAATAGGTCTGGGGCGTGCCGATGTCATAGCGCTGCTCATCCGGCATCATCCGCACACAACGCACCTTCTTGCCCTGGGCCAAAAGGACGCGAATCGCATCTGTAAGCCATATCTCGCCCCCCGTTCCCGGTTCGGTGGCTTCGAGAGCCGCAAAAATATCCGGTGTAAAAACGTAGCGAGCGGCTACGGCCAAGCAACTGGGGATCTCTTCGGGCCGGGGTTTCTCGACAATATCCGCTATTTCAAAGTCATCGGCGGACTCTCCCAGAGGCCGTATCATGCCGTACTTGGAGGTCTCCTCCCGCGGCACCTGGCGCACTCCAATGGTTGCAGCTGATCCGTGGCGTTCGTGCGAAGCGATCAAACGACCGACTATCCCTGGATTGTGCTTGGAGCGGATGATGGTATCGCCAAAACCGACGACAAAGGACTCATCCCCAATGAATTCGGCGGCCAGACGAACCGCATCTCCATTGCCGGCTGCCCGCCGCTGACGAACATAAAAAAAATCAACTCCCGCGGCCGAATAATTCACTTCGTCAAGGGAATGGTCTTTGGTGAGAAGGGAGGCATTGAGTTCCGGATCGTCGTCAAAGTAATCCTCTATAGCGCGTTTTTTCCGACTGGTGACAAACAGGAACTTCTTTAACCCCTGTGCCATCATTTCTTCTACGACGTAATGCACAACGGGTTTGCAGCCTAGAGGCAACATCTCCTTGGGCTGGACCTTGGTTGCCGGCAACAGGCGGGTACCCAATCCCGCCACGGGAAAAACCGCTTTGCAAATGGTCATAGCCTCGGTTCAGGCCTCGGTTCAGGCCTCGAACTGAAATCCAGTAAAGAAATCACTTTAAGAGCCTATACGAAAATCCCCAGCTGGGCTTCGAGCAGGGCGGTCGGGACTGCGAGCAGGCACAGCAGCAGGGCGTGAGCAGAAGGGGCGTGGATCGGCGTTGCCTTCGGTCGGCATATCGCAGCGAATATGCCGACCGAAGGCAGGGCGGTGGGCTGCGAGTGGGCGCAGCAGCAGGCGGAGTGGTGACCCATGCCCCTTCTCGCTCGCTCTCGGGCCGCAGAGCGAATTTCCGTTATGGACTCTAAGTTAACCTCAAAAAGATATACTACTTGCTACAGTAAATCAAGTCTGTGCAAAAACCGGTGCTGCATCAGTTTGAAATCCACCCGAACCCAGGCACGGGAGTTGCTTTGTCCCTTGACAAGTCTACGGAGATTGTATAATAGTAGATAAACATATGTACCAAATAGACGAACATCTTAATATCAGACGCTCGCGCCGAGACGAACACCCGGCCGGTGTAGCGCGATTGAAGGCCGTCCCTGTCGATGATCTTCTGCTCGACGGATTGAAGGTAGGGGTAGTCCCTCCGGTCGTAGGGGCTGCACCTGTCCTCTGGGGCGACGGTCAAGCCATGGAAGGATTCGGCAAATCGCTCGAAGAAAAAGAGCGTAAAGTTTTCGAGCGCGTACTTTCTCAGACGGCGTTGGAGTGGGGTCTACCTGACGCATGCAGTAATCCACCCAAAAACTTATTCGATCTCTCATGCTCTCTTTTTGAGTGCTATACTGACCAGATTTCTCAAAGTCTGAAAAAGCACCCGCCAAGGCGAGCATCAGGAGGCTAAAGGGTCTAGCAACCTGCTCCCTATTCTGCTCAAGTAGTTTTTCCAGCCATTCATAGTGATCCCCCTGTGGTGGATCAGAAAATTCGGTCATTTCGATTCTCCTGGTTTGAGTGGTTAATTCACTTCAGCACCTCAAGGACGTTGCCGTCCAGGTCAACCTTCACCTTTACCGTATTCTTCACCGTCCCTCCATACGCATTTTTGCCCCGGAACTCAGTAATCACAATCAAGTGATCTCCCCGGTCCCAATATTTCGTTGACACGTGCTTGTAACTGTCCGGGTCGTGCATGGATTCCTTGACGAGCTTCGTCACGGCCCTATGCGATCCGTCCCAGCTGCTGAACGCCGATTCAAGGTGCTTTTGTCGTTGCGCCTGCTCCTGTAGCCGCCGCTCTTGAGCGCCTTTCCCGGTATCGGCATAGAGGATCGTCTGAGAGTCCCTATCGGCCACAAAAGATATATTTATTTTGGGTAGATAGACGACCCAATACTTTTCATCGGAGCCGTCTATGTTCATCTCGGCCCCCCCAAATCGATCCCACTGGCCGTGTGGGATCGGCTAGCCGACGAACTGCGTCATAAAGGTGTCGGCTTTGGCCCTCCACAGCGCACGCTCTTCAGCCAAAGGGCCCGACTTTGGAGCAACTGCCGGAGCCGCCTTGACCGGAGGCTTCTTGGGAGCCACCGCCTCTTCGACCTCAAGGATCTCTTGAGCAGGGGGAAGCGCCGCCTCTCTCGAGTCAGCCGGCCTGGATTCCCTCGATCCGATCCAGACGCCGACGAACACGGCGAGGGTATATCTGAAGAAGACGATCCACCAACGGATGTACCAGGGCCGCTTCTTGGGCAGATCTGACGAGGAAGAGGATGGATGGGTAGAAATGGGTAGGAACAACATGGTCAACCCTCCTTGCCGCGGATAGTGGCCGATACCTGGCAAGGAAAAAGGCTGGCCGGGCCCGACCACTATCTCATGCAGCAGAGGGCATGGGAAGTCCTACATATTTACCCAGTCCCCCGGGAGGGAGCTACCCCCCCAACAGGGACCTTATCAGGCTGTTGTATTCAGTAGAGAACCCGACCCAAGGGCCCCCCGCAAGAAATAGTGGTTGAGGGAAATATACGGTCGGGCCTTGACAAATCAAAAGTATTTTTTTTCTTTACCAGCGGGAAGAAGGAGGATCGACATAACGGCCCCTACCATGACCACGGAAGAGCGCCTTACCCGGATAGAGGCGGTGTACGAGCACCTGGCGACCAAAGCCGACCTTGCTCGACTTGAGGGTGAACTCAAGGTTGAGTTACACAGGGGCTTGACCCGCAACCTCTATATCACCATAGTCGCCGTTGCGACGGCAGTGACCCTGGTGAAATACCTTCCCTGATGTGCGATCCCTCCCCCGATGAGGTGGCTCGTGCCGTAGAAGTCGGCCGGATTGCTACTCGCCAGAAGAAAGATCCATACCCCATAGATCCAGCCGAGTCCATCCTGCGTGCCCTTTGCGAAGAGGAACAGGAGGGCGAAAGCGGCTAAAAAACCCTGCCCATTTGTTCACTTTTTTCTTGACTAAGTTCAAGTGATTTCATAGACTTAAGGGGTGAGCAATCGCCTACCCCTGACTACTCGAAAACTCCTGCTCTCCATGCTGGTTGAGGGCCTATCCATGCGCTCGATCAGCCGCACCCTGGACATATCCTTCAACACGGTAAAGAAGATGCTGATTGACGCGGGGAAGGTCTGTGCGGCCTACCACGACAGCCGGGTTCGGGCCGTGGAGTCGCTCTATGTCGAGTGCGATGAGATGTGGTCTTCTGCTACGCCAAAGAGAAAACGGTAGCGGAGAAGGGGTCTGGTATCGGCACTGAGGCGGGAGATGTGTGGGTATGGACGGCGATTGATCCTGAGACCAAACTACTGATTTCCTGGTATGCCGGGGACCGCTCCATGGAGAGCGGGCGGATCTTCCTGAAGGATCTTTATAGCCGGATGGCGATCCGGGTACACCTTATCTCAGACCAGTATGGCGTCTACCTGGAAGCGGTCGACGAGGTGTTCGGGATGGACGCGAAACATACTCTGCTCAAAAGGGGCGGCCCCCGAGGGGAGGGCTTGCCCACCACGGCCCACGTCGAGCGACACAACCTGACCATGCGGATGGCAATGCGGCGGTTTACCCGACGCACCAACGCCTTCAGCAAGCGCCTGCCGCGTCATCGGGATATGCTGGCCCTCTACATGGTGCATTACAACTTTGTGCGGATTCATCAGAGCTTGCGAATGACACCGGCTATGGCGGCAGGCTTGACCGATACCCTCCACGATATAGAATGGTTGGCCGGGCTTATTGAGGCGGAGCAGCCCGAGCCGGACAGGCCCAAGACCTACCGGAAAAAATTCATTTCAAACTGATACAAAACCCAAAAACCCTATCTCTATTCCGGATCTTGACACCACCGGCACCCCCCCCGTACAATTCGATGCCGACCTTTAAGCTCGATTTTATCCAAACGCGCATGGCAGGAGGCCGGTATCCTCCGTACTGTTGATGGTATCCAAGCATCGACAGCCCAGGAGAAACCGATGAGCCCCCTGCCGAAAGATATAATAACGATTTTGTCGCCCTTTGCCCCCCTTTTTTCGAGCCGCGTTTGGCCGCAGGCTCAGACGCTGTTGGTCGGGGCGCTGTTAGCCCCGGGTAAACGCACGGTCAGCGCCGTGTTGGAGGTGTTGGGCTTGAGCCAACAGCCTACCTTTCAAACCTACCACCGGATCCTCAACCGCTGTGTGTGGTCGCCCCTGGCCGGCAGTAAGCTACTCCTCCAGGCGTTGGTGGCCGCCTTTGCCCCCCACGGGCCCCTGGTCCTGGGCCTGGATGAGACCATCGAGCGGCGCCGGGGCGCCCAGATTGGGGCCCGAGGCATCTACCGGGATCCCGTCCGCTCGAGTGGGCCCCACCTGGTCAAGGCTAGCGGCTTGCGCTGGCTGTCGTTGATGCTGGTAGCGCCTATCCCTTGGGCGGATCGAAGTTGGGCCTTACCCTTTATGAGTGTGCTGTGTCCGTCGGCCCGCTACTATACTCAGCGCCAGCGCACCCCCCTCACCCTGTTGCAACGGGGGCAGACTATGCTCAAGCTGGTAGCGCGCTGGCTGCCCACCCGCCGGCTGGTCGTGGTCGCCGATAGCACCTTCTCCGCCTTGGCCTTTCTCGACGCGGTTCGGCCCCACGTGGGGCTGATTACCCGCTTGCGGTTGGATGCGGCCCTGTATGACCCACCACCAACCCGCACGCCGCACACGCGGGGACGCCCCCGCGGCAAAGGCGCCCGGCAGCCCACCCTCCAGCAGCACCTGAACGATCCGACTACCCCTTGGCACCCCCTCACCCTGGACCGGTGGTATGCCGCCGGCCCCTATACAGTGGAAACCTACAGCCAAACGGCGCTGTGGTATCACACTGGCTTGCCCGCCGTGCCCCTCCGCTGGCTGCTGATCCGAGACCCGGCCGGCCGCTTCGCGCCCCAAGCCTTGCTCTCGACCGATGTGCGTCTGTCCCCTCGGCAAATGCTGACCTATTTTCTCCAACGCTGGTCGGTAGAAACTACCTTTGAGGAAGCCCGCGCCCATCTGGGCATGGAAACCCAACGCCAATGGAATGAGCGGGCCATTGCCCGGACCACGCCGGTCATCTTGGCCTTGTTTAGTCTGGTCGCCCTCATCGCCAATCGGCTGGCCCCCAAAAGCGCCTCCCCCTGCCATGCCACGGCCTGGTATGGCAAACGAAAACCCACCTTTTCCGATGCCGTGGCCTGGGTCCGACAACGGCTCTGGCAGGCTTTTTCCAACCTGCCCAACCAACACGACCTGATAAAAATCCCTCGAAGCCTACTCAACCGCTTGATACACACCGTCTCGTACGCTACATAAATGGATAAAGTCGAGAGAGCCTATACGAAAATCCCCATCTGAGCTTCGCCCGGCTGCACAAGTGCCGGCACAAATTCCGCGGCGCTACAGGGAGGTGAATCACCATGGTCTATAGCCAGGCAGACCCCCGCCGCCTCAGGCTACAACCCCTGGCGGCCAGAACAAGCAAATTTCACCTGAGCGAGATCCTCTTAGATCCAGACGCTCCAGCACCCGATCCCGGCCCCCTGAAGCCCCGGATCCGCCTGGTGGCCGAACGCATCAGAGCTGCACGCCAGAGCAATGCCGCGGTGGTACTGGCCTACGGAGCCCATCTGGTGAAAAACGGCCTGGGGCCTCTGGTGAGCCGGCTCTTGGAAGCGGGTTGGGTCACACACCTGGCCACCAACGGCGCCGGGACCATTCACGACTGGGAATATGCCTTCCAGGGGCGCTCGGAGGAGGATGTTCGCACCAATGTCGCCAGCGGGACTTTTGGCACCTGGGACGAAACGGGCCGCCATATTCACCTCGCCGTCCTGGCGGGTGCGCTAGCAGACATGGGATACGGCGAATCGCTGGGAAAATTTATCTGGGAGGATGGCTGCGAAATCCCCGACCCTGCCGGGTTGGCCACAACCCTGGCGGCCTGGACTCAAGACCCGGTGGACGACGCCCTGATGCCGGCCAGGGCCGAACTGCTGCAGGCCCTGGTTCGCTTTGCCCTGCCCGCGGGCTTCTGGCAGGTTCGGCATCCCCACAAGGCCTTTTCGCTCACCGCCAACGCCTATCGCCTGCGGATCCCGCTCACCGTACATCCGGGCATTGGCTACGACATCATTTATAACCATCACTTGGCCAATGGCGCTGCCCTGGGACGAGGAGCGGATATCGACTACCGGGTCTTCGTGGAAAGCGTGAGACAACTGGAGGGCGGGGTTCTCCTTTCTGTCGGTTCGGCGATCATGGCCCCTCAGATCTTTGAAAAAGCCCTGTCTTTCGCCAATAACCTGCGTCTGCAGGAAGGCCTGGAGGGCATCCGTCCCTTCATCCTAGTGAACGACCTGGAGCCCGTGGAATGGGACTGGTCGCGGGGAGAGCCCCCCCAAGACAACCCTGCCTATTATCTCAGATTCTGCAAATCATTCAGTCGCATGGGCGGAGAAATGGTCTATGTGGGTGGGGATAATAGAGTCCTGCTGCACAACCTGTATTGCGAACTGCTCCGCTAGAAGAACCTACTCTGCATAGGCCTGTTCGATAAGCCCCCGATAACGCTCTACTACTGCCTTGGGGACGATCTTCTTGAGGCCCTTTGTCAGAGTGCCGGCCTCCTCGCTCAATACCTCGGGTAACAGCAAGACTTTCTGAGGCCGTTCGTGGCCGGGCAGGCCAGCGCTCCGGGCCTCCTGGAGGAGCAATTCGCGGACCCGGTCGGCCACGGCCGGATGGCAGCGCAGCGCCTCCTCATCGTCCAGGAGCAATCCAGCCAGATCGGCCTGATTGCCGACCTCCTCCACATCCACCGCCACCAGGGGCAAGGGAAATCCCCGACTCTGGTCGCCATAGACCACAACATGTTCGACGAGGGCGACCCGCGCAAAAATCCGCTCCAGCAGTTCTGGATTGACAAACTCCCCGTTGCCGAGCTTGAACTGCCGCCCCACGCGTCCTCTGAACGTGAGAAAGCCCTCCTCGTCGATACTGAACAGATCACCGGTGCGGTACCAGATCTTACCGTCCTCGTCCTCGACCAGGACCTTGGCGGTTTGTTCGGGATCGTCGAGATAGCCCTTCATGACATTGGGGCCATGGACCTGGAGTTCGCCCACCTTTTCACCACTGCTTTGGTACGTCCCCGTGGCGGGATCGCCGTATCCCACTCTTGCGCCCTGGTGATCCTTCAATTCGACCTCCAGAAGCGGCCGTCCCACGGTGCCAGTCTTGCGGCCACGCAGGTGGTTGGTCGCGATGAGCGGGGCACACTCCGTCGTCCCATAACCTTCAAATGTCGTGATATCCAGAACCTCGTGAAAAAAATCCAGAGCCTCTGGATCGGCTTTGGCGGATCCGACGATGAGCAACCCCAGCCGTTCACCTACCCTGTTGGCCAGGGCGCTGCGGATCTGAGCGATGATCTTCCTGCCGATCGTCGCCTGGACCAGGCGATCGAGCAAGCCGGCCTGTCCGCGAGCCAGTCTTTGTTTGGCCCCCACCGACCGCGCGATCAGTTTGCCCTTCGGCCCCCCGGCTTCTATTTCCTTGCGCACATTGCCGTAGACCTTGTCCAGAATGAGGGGAACCGTCAGAAAACCGTCCGGTTCGGAGTAGCGGATATCGCTGAGCACGCGATCCGGGGAGCGAGCCAGATCCAGCACCCAGCCCTTGGCCAGAGGATAGTATATATTGAGGATGCCCATGGAGTGGTAATCCGGGGCCGACTTGAACATCCTGAGGGGCTCGCGCTCGCTGAGGACCTCCCAGACCTCTTCTATATTGGCCACGATGTTGGCATGGGTCTGGACCACCCCTTTGGGTAGTCCAGACGAACCAGATGTGTACAGGATCTTGGATTCGTCATCCGGTGTCACTTCCACATCAGGGGGAGACACTCCTGCTGGGGCATCCAATAACTCCTCCCACGCCACGGCTCCATCCTCTCGCCCTTGGGTGAGAACAAGCCGGGGAGGATGATCCAGAGATGGGTGAATAGCCTCCAATTGTTCATAGCCTTTTGGATCGACCACCACTACCTCTACCCTGGAGTGATTGATGCTATGGCTGAGGATCTCCGCCGCGGATTTGTTGCACAGTGGAACCGCGGATACGCCGATCAGATCAGTGGCCAGAAAGACCAGCAGGGGCTCTACCCCCCCATCTGTGAGAATCCCGATTCGCTGTCCCTTG
The DNA here is from genome assembly GCA_965219385.1 of Candidatus Latescibacterota bacterium. GTDB lineage: Bacteria > Latescibacterota > UBA2968 > UBA8231 > UBA8231 > CBDCNM01. Next base: position 3,578,254 of record CBDCNM010000002.1, read on the forward strand.
CGCAACCCCAGCCGGGACAACCCGGCGGCCAGTTGATTCCGCTGGGCTTCAAGTTCCTGGTATTTCAAGGGCTGGTAGCTCAGTTTACCTGCTTTGTCCCCACTGATCGGCTGCAAAAGACGGATGGCTGTGCGTTCGGCGTAGCGCGTAAAACTGTCGTTCAATAAATCTTTTAAGGTTTGTCCCATCGCTCCTATTACTCCCTGCCGACCAGGCTCGTCACACGTCCTAGGAAGGCTCTAAGAGTCCATGCGAAAATCCCTATCTGGGCCGCCAGCCCTCTGTAATTATAAGGTTGACAGAGCTTCCTGTAAAAGCCACTATACACTATAATAATTATAGTTAGGAATAGCTTCTCCTTCCAGTAAGGGGCCCTTCCAGTAAGGGGCGGCAAGGTGGACCCAGATCAGCCGAAGCCGCGTTTAACTTCTGGGGTTGGGACACTATGAAAATCACTCGCATTTCAGCCCTGTACCTGCGCCTCCCGCAGGTGACGGCCGCCTGCGACGGTACCCAGGATACCTGTCTGATCAAGGCGGAGACCGACGCCGGTCTCACCGGCTGGGGCGAGGTGGATTCCGCTCCTACCGTGGTCAAAGCCATCGTGGAGGCCCCGCTCTCCCACCAAATATCCAATGGCCTGGCCAACGCCCTGGAAGGAGCCGATCCCCTGGCCCTGGATGTGTGCCGGGCGCGCATGCTGGAAGCGGCCAATTACTACGGTCGCACCGCCGTGGGAACCCATGCCATGGCCGGCATCGAAATCGCCTTGTGGGATATTGCCGGCAAGGCTTGTGGACGGCCGATCTACCAGCTCCTGGGCGGTCCCCACAAGACAGCTTTCCGAGCCTACTGCTCCATCCTCTTCGGGGATACCCCTTCCCAGACCCACGACCTGGGCCGCAGATTCGCCGACCAGGGCTTCACCGCCATCAAGTTCGGCTGGGGCCCCATGGGACAGAGCGAAGAAACCGATATCGCCCTGGTGCAGCAGGCCCGCCAGGGCGCTGGTCCCCAGGTCGACATCCTCATTGACGCCGGCCAAGTCTGGGACTGGAAGACCGCTCTGAAGAGGGCCCACCAGTTCGCTGAATTCGCCCCGTTTTGGCTGGAAGAGCCCCTGCACCCCGAAGACGTCAAGGGTTATGCCCGGTTGTGTGCCGCCAGCCCGCTGCCCATTGCCTCGGGTGAAGCCGAATCGCGCTACCAGGACTTCGAACACCTCCTGGTCAACGGCGATCTCGACTGGATCCAGCCCGACCCGGCCCGGTGCGGCATCACTACCATGGTGGAAGTGGGTCGCCTGGCGCACCGCCTCCACAAACGCGTGGTCAACCACAGCTTCAAAAGCGGTATCACCATTGCCGCTTCTCTGCACGCCCTGGCCGCCGTGCCGCACGGCGAGGTCTTCGAATTCTGCATGTCGGACTCGCCCCTGCGCCACGAACTGACCCACGAACGCTTCGCGGTCGAGGACGGTCATGTCAGGGTGCCGGATGCTCCGGGTCTGGGCGTGACCGTCGACGAAGAAACCGTGCAAAAATACCTGGTGCGCTGAGCAAAATGCCTCGAGACCCCCTCCTGATCATCGACGGCCATCTGGACATGGCCTACAATGCCCTGTTCCACCGGCGCGACCTGACCCAGAGCGTTCAGACCCTGCGCGAACGCGAAGATTCCACCCCACCCCGGGATCCGGATCATCCCGATTCCCTGCGCCAGCGTCGCGGCCCGGAGGCCCTGGGCAAGGGGGTTGCCACCGTGGCCCTGCCCGAAATGCGCCAGGCCCATGTGGGCATCATGCTCTCGACCATCATGTCGCGGGTGCAACAGCCCATGAGCACCATGAACGATGGGGTGCGCACCCAGGGAGCCGCCCACGCCACCGGACAGGCCCACCTCCACTACTACAAAGCCCTGGAGCGCCAGGAAGAGATCACCTGGATCCACAACAGCGCCGATCTCGATGCCTGCGTCGAGGCCTGGAAAGCCCCGACCTCCGAGACCCCGGTGGGTCTGATCCTCTCTATGGAAAGCGCCGATCCCATCCTCGGACCCGACCAGGTCCAGGAGTGGTGGGACGCGGGCCTGCGCTCGGTCGGGCTCACCCATTTCGGCGCCAATACCTGGGGCCACGGCACCGGTACCAGGGGGGGACTCTATGCCTGCGCTTACCCGCTGATGGACGCCCTGCGCGCTGTAGGCATGATCCTCGACCTGACCCACGCCGCCGACCTGACCTTCTGGCAGATCCTCGACTACTGGGACGGCCCGGTCCATGCCAGCCACTGCATGTGCCGCACCCTGGTGCCCGGTCAGCGCCACCTCAGCGACGAAATGATCCTTGCCCTGACCCAACGCGGCGGTGTCATCGGCATGGTCTTTGCCGAAGCCATGCTCAATCCCGAGTGGAATTTCGACCACACCTCCTCGTACCAGCCCACTGCCAAACGCACCATGGGGGCGGTGGTAGAACACCTCGACCACATCTGCCAGCTGACCGGCAACTGCGACCACGTTGCCATCGGCACCGACTTGGACGGCGGCTTCGGCCGCGAGCTGTCTCCGGTGGACTACGACACCATCGTGGATCTACAGAAATTCCTCCACATCCTCGAGCGCCGGGGATATGGCCAGGAGGACATCGCCAAAATCGCCCACGGCAATCTCTTGCGCTTTTTCCACATCGCCTGGAGTTCAAGCTGATGCGCAACCATCCCCCTCTCATCCTCGACAGTCACCTGGACCTGGCCTTCAACGCTTTGCAGCTCAACCGCGACCTGAAACAGCCCGCCGCCGTGGTCCGCACCCACGACCCTGTGGCCGCCATGGAAAGCTTTGGCTCCTGTACGACTACCCTTCCCGAGTTGCGGCGTGGTCACATCGGCCTTGTCTGCGCTACGGTCATGTCGCGCCTCGATCCTAACGACCAGTGGACCCGCACCGGCATGTACGCCCAAAATCAGTGCCATGGCCTAGGCCGTGGCCACCTGGCCTACTACCAGGCCCTGGAACGGGAGGGTTTCCTCCGCTTCATCCACACGGCTGCGGATCTGGATCAGGTCGTAGCCGCCTGGCAACGGCCGACCGCGGATACCCCCATCGGCCTGATCCTGGCCATGGAAAGCGCCGACCCCATCCTCGGACCCGATCAGGTGCCCGAGTGGTACGCCCTGGGCCTGCGCATGGTCAGCATTTCCCACTACGGCACCAGCACCTATTCGCACGGCACCGGCACCGAAGGTGGCCTGCTGCCGCCGGCCAAACCCTTGCTGGATGCCTTCCGCCAGGCCGGCATCATCGTCGACATGACCCACCTGACCGACCAGGCCCACTGGGAATTGCTGGAAATCTACGACGGTCCGGTCTGTGCTTCCCACCACAATTGCCGCGCCCTGGTGCCGGGCCAGCGCCAACTCACCGACGCGATGATCCGCTCCATAGCGGAACGCGGCGGCGTCATCGGCACGGCCATGGACGCCTGGATGCTCGACCCGGACTGGCAGCGCCAGGTTCCGCCCTATGAGCAACAGACCCGGGCCACCTTCGAGACCGTGGCCGACCACATTGACCACATCGCCCAGTTAGTGGGCACCTCTCGCCCCTGCGGCATCGGCACGGATCTGGATGGCGGTTTCGGCACCGAACAGGCTCCGCGCGATCTCAACACCATTGCCGATCTGCAAAAACTCCGCCCCACCCTCGTCCGGCGCGGCTACTCCGAAGAGGATATCCAGGGCATCTTTTCGGGCAACTGGTTCCACTTCTTCAAAGAGGTTTGGAGTCGTTAAATAATCTCTCATTGCGAAGAAACTCCTTTTTTGTTGATATATTTAGTGCAAATTTGAATTTTTTCCTGCTGAACTATTGCGATTATCCAATAAACAGACTATACTTATCAATTCAGATATACATAATGTTTATATAAACACATTTTTCTGGAGAAAGATATATCATGAAACGAGGGGCTGACCTGGTCATCGAAGCAGTAGAAAGACATGGCGTGGAGTACATTTTCGGCCACCCAGGCGGAGCGGCCATGCCCATCTTCGATGCCCTGGTGGATTCGGAAAAGATCAGATTCGTCCTGACCCGCCACGAGCAGGGGGCCACCCACATGGCCGACGGGTACGCCCGGGCAACCGGCAAACCCGGCGTGGTCCTGGTGACTTCGGGACCGGGAGCCACCAATACCATCACCGGCATCCTGACCGCCCAGATGGATTCCGCTCCCCTGGTCATCCTCACCGGCCAGACCATCACCCCCATGCTGGGCAAAGACGCCTTTCAGGAAGCCGACGTCTTCGGCGTCTCCATGCCCGTGGTCAAGCACTCCTACCTGGTCAAGGATGCCAGCGATATCCCGCGCGTCATGATGGAGGCTTTTCACATAGCCACTACGGGCCGTCAGGGACCGGTGCTGGTGGATTTGCCCAAGGATGTCACCTCGGCGGAATGCGCTGCCCCCTCCCCCGAAAAGGTCTACCTCCCGGGTTACCACTGGCAACCCAAGCCCGATGTGGAACGGCTCGAAGAGGCCGGTAAATTGCTCGCAGCCAGCAAAAGGCCCCTGCTCTACCTGGGCGGCGGCTGTATCTCCTCCGGGGCCCACCAGGTGGCGCTGGCTTTTGCCGAAAAGACCCGCATGCCGGTGACCAATACCCTGCTGGGCAAGGGCAGCTTTCCCGAGCAACACCCGCTTTCCGTGGGCATGCTCGGCATGCACGGTACCGCCTATGCCAACAAAGCCGTGATAGGCTGCGACCTGATCATGTCGGTGGGAGGCCGCTGGGACGACCGCATCACCGGCAAGCTGTCCGAGTTCTGTCCCGACGCCAAGAAGATTCACGTGGATATCGACCCGGCCGAGTACGGCAAGGTGGTGATGCCCGATGTCTTCATCGAAGGCGACGCGCTCCAGGTCCTGGAAGAATTGATCAACTACGTGGGCCCCCTCGATACCACCGAGTGGCTGAGCCAGATCGACACATGGAAAAAGAAGTACCCCTTGCACTACGGGCGCAAAGGAGGGCTCAAGATGCAGGCTGTTTTCGACCGCCTCTACCACCTCACCGAGGGCAGGGCCGTGATTACCACCGACGTAGGGCAGCACCAGATGTGGGCCGCCCAGTTCTACAAGACCCGCTTCTACCGCCAGTGGCTCTCTTCGGGCGGTTCGGGAACCATGGGTTTTGGCTTCCCCGCCGCCATCGGCGCCCAGTTTGGTCGCCCCGATGACATCGTGGTCGCCATTGTCGGAGACGGCGGCTTCCAGATGACTCTGTGCGAACTTGCCACCGCGGCGCTGCACAATTTGCCCATCAAAATCCTGGTCATGGACAATAAATACCTGGGCATGGTGCGCCAGTGGCAGAACCTGTTCTTCGACAACCGGCTTTTGGGAGTGGACCTGGAGGGGAATCCCGACTTTGTCAAGCTGGCCGAATCCTACGGCATCAAGGGTTTCCATTTGCGCCGCACGGCCGATATCGACAAGGTCCTGAAACAAGCACTCGAATACAACGACGGACCCTGCGTGGTCCACGCCGAGTGCGAAAAAGAGGACAATGTCTACCCCATGATACCAGCCGGTGCCGCGGTCCACGAAATGCTTATCGAAGCGCCCAGAAAAAAACTGGCCCAACCCACTGGGAGTACTTGATGGACAGCGAAAATGTTCCCCAGCCTAAAACCACCACGGTCGGTCTGCTGGTCAACGATCGCCCCGGGGTGCTGGTGCGCATCAGTCAGGTTTTCAGTCGCCGTGGTTACAACATAGGATCGTTGGTGGTCTCTCCAGCGCACGTACCCAATACCTCCCGCATGACCCTCACCTGCACCGGCCCGGAGGATGTCCTGCACCAGATCATCCTGCAGCTCAACAAGCTGGTGGATGTCATCCACGCCCGGGACCACACCGATGACCAGGCGGTCGCGCGCGAGTTGGCCCTGTTCAAGGTCGGTTGCAGCGTGGCCGAACGCACCGAGGTCCTGCAGATCACCGAGGTCTTCCGCGGCAAGACCATCGACATCTCGGAAGAGACCATTACCATCGAAGCTACCGGTACCTCCGAAAAAATGGATGCCCTGGAAGCCCTGCTCGCCAAGTTCGACCTGCGCGAAATGGTGCGCACCGGCAAGGTGGTCATGGCCCGTGGCAGCGAGATCACCTGAAATCTGCTTTATCGAGGAGAAAAGTATGTCCACCACCCTCAAACTCGCCTTTGTCGGCTGTGGCGCCATTGCCCGTTTCCACCTGGACGGCATCAAAGAGGCAGCGCCCCGGATCCAGGTTACCGCGGCCATTGATCCCCTGCGCGAAAAGGCTGCTTCAATCGCCGCCGAAACCGGAGCCCAGGTCTTTTCCTCGCTGGACGAAGCCCTGGAGAAAGGCGACTTCGACGCGGTCAATCTGATGCTGCCCCACGACCTGCACGAAGAATTCGCCATCCAGTCCTTCGCCGCCGGCAAACACGTGCTCCTGGAAAAGCCCATGGCCCCTACCCTGGACGCCTGCGAACGCATCCTGACCGCCGCCAGTGAAGCCGGTACGGTGTTCATGGTAGCCGAAAATTCCCAGTACTGGCCCGAAATCGTCAAGGCGCGCGCCCTCATCCAGGACGGTGCCATCGGCGATATCCTCACGGCCCGGGCCGGCTTTGTCATGGAATTCGACGACTACTGGTTCAAAGAAAAGAAGCCCTGGCGCTACGAAAAGAAACGCACCGGCGGGGGCATCATCATAGACGGGGGATCCCACTGGCTGCGACCTCTGCGCATGTGGATGGGCGAAATCGACGAGGTCGTCGCCGCCCTGGACCATCCGCTCGAGCGCATGGAGGGCGAGTCTTTGGCACGCGCCCTCATCCGCTTCCAGTCCGGCAAAATCGCCGCCTTCGACGCCATGATGCTGGACACCGTCCTGGGCCCAGACCCATGGTGGCGCATCATCGGCACCCGGGGAGAGATCCTCCTCGACAGCGGCTTTGGCGGCCTGGGCGGGGTCCGTCTCTTCGATGCCGACCACCGCGACGGCCTGCAGGTGCAGGAGGCGCGAGGCTACGCCAAATCCTTCGGGCCCGAGCTGCTCGACTTTTCCCTCGCCGTACTCGACGGCAAGGAACTGGAGGCCGGGCCCGAGCAGGCCCTCGGGGAGTTGCGCGCCGCCCTGGCCATGTATCGCTCGGCCGAGACCCGACAGTGGGAAAAGGTTTGGGATTGATATCCGGCAGGTTGCGCAAAACGCGCAAATGACGTAGATGCGCCGGTTGGAGCTGTCTCAAACCTCCGCACGACACCGCTCGACACCGCCGGACCACTGAAACTTGCATTCCCCCTTAGTTTTAGATATATTTCTGCGCCATGGACCAGGCGTTTAATTCCCCCACTTCTGCCTATCCAGAGAGCACCTATTTTGTCGGCAACCTCTCACCATAACTGAAAGGCTTCTACGTTGTAACATGGCCAGGAAACACGTCTACCTTTTCGGCACCCGCAAGACCGAAGGGGATGCCTCCATGCGCAATCTACTCGGCGGCAAAGGAGCCAATCTGGCGGAAATGGCTCGCCTGGGCCTGCCGGTGCCGGCCGGCTTCACCATCACCACCGGGGTCTGTACCTATTATTATGCCCACGAGGAATCCTACCCCAAAGAGCTGGACAAACAGACGGAAAACGCCCTCAAAGAAGTAGAACGGACCATGGGCGCCCGCTTCGGCGATCCCACCAACCCCCTCCTGCTCTCCGTGCGTTCGGGCGCCCGGGTATCCATGCCCGGCATGATGGAGACGGTGCTGAATCTGGGGCTCAACGACCAGATCGTTCAGGGGCTGATCGAACGGTCGGGCGACCCGCGCTTCTGCTACGACGTGTACCGCCGCTTCGTCCAGATGTATGGGGACGTGGTTATGGGCTTGCGCCCCGAAGGCCGGGAAATTGACCCCTTCGAGGACCTGATTGACCAGAAAAAACACGCTCGCAAGGTCAGTCTGGATAATGAGTTGAGCGCCGAAGACCTCAGGGAACTGGTAGGCGAGTTCAAGGCCGTGATCAAAAAACGCCTGAAACAGAACTTCCCGGAAGATCCGACGGAACAACTCCGGGGCGCCATTGGCGCGGTCTTCGGCTCCTGGCAGGGCCAGCGGGCCATCCGCTACCGCGAACTCGAGGGCATCCCCCACGACTGGGGTACGGCGGTCAATGTCCAGGCCATGGTCTACGGCAATATGGGCGATGATTGCGCCACCGGCGTGGCCTTTACCCGCGATCCTTCCACTGGCCGGAAAAAACTCTACGGCGAGTATTTGATCAACGCCCAGGGCGAGGACGTGGTAGCCGGCATTCGCACACCCAAACCCGTCGCCAAGTTGAAACGGCAGATGCCCGGGGTCTACAAGCAGTTCGTCCAGGTCTGCACCCAGCTCGAAAAGCACTACAAGGACATGCAGGACCTGGAATTCACCATCCAGAAGGGCCGGTTGTGGATGCTCCAAACCCGCAGCGGCAAGCGCACGGCAGCCGCGGCCGTCAAGGTGGCCGTGGACATGGTCAAAGAACGCCTGATCAGTCAGACCGTGGCCCTCCAGCGGGTCAAACCTGAGGACCTGGATCAGCTCCTTCACCCTACCTTCGATGCCGCAAACAAAACACAGATTATCGGCCAGGGCCTGCCGGCCTCACCCGGGGCGGCCAGCGGCCAGGTGGTGTTTCACGCCGACGAAGCCGAGGAAATGGCTGCCACGGGTGCCAAGGTCATCCTGGTGCGCCTCGAGACCTCGCCCGAGGACATCGGCGGCATGCACGCCGCCCAGGGTATCCTCACCGCGCGGGGCGGACAAACCAGTCACGCAGCCGTGGTCGCCCGCGGCATGGGCAAGTGCTGCGTGGCCGGGTGCGGGGATATCGCCATCGACTATCGCAAGGACCTCTTCAGCGCCAATGGGCACATCGTCAAACAGGGGGATTGGATCTCCATAGATGGTTCCAGCGGCGAGGTTATGCTGGGCCAGGTACCCACCAAAGAAGTTGGTTTTTCCAGAGAATTCGCCACCCTCATGCGCTGGGCCGACCGAGTCCGCAAGTTGAAGGTGCGCACCAATGCCGATACCCCGCACGACTCGACCGTTGCCCGCCAGTTCGGGGCCGAAGGCATCGGGCTGTGCCGCACCGAGCACATGTTTTTCGAAGGAGACCGCGTCCTGGCCGTGCGCCAGATGATCCTGGCCGACGACGAAGCGGGCCGGCGCCGGGCCCTGGCCAAATTGAAACCCATGCAGCGCCGCGACTTCGAGGGCATCTTTAAAGCCATGAACGGCCTGCCCGTCACCGTCCGCCTGCTGGATCCGCCCCTGCACGAGTTTCTGCCGCACGAGCGCGGACAACAGCAGGAGATGGCCCGCCAGATGGGCATTTCCGTGCGCCAGGTCGGGCAAAAAATAGCCTCTCTGCACGAGTTCAATCCCATGCTCGGGCATCGCGGATGCCGCCTCGGGATCACCTTCCCGGAGATCTACGAGATGCAGGTAGAAGCCATCTTCGAGGCCGCACTCAGGGTCAAAAAGCGCCGGATTCGCGCTCTGCCCGAAATCATGATTCCCCTCGTCGGCACCCTGCGCGAATTCGCCGATCTCAAAGCCATGATTGACCAGGTGGCGGCCAGGATCACCGCCAAAGCCGGGACCAGAATAAACTATACCACGGGCACCATGATCGAGATTCCCCGGGCGGCCCTGGTGGCGGACCAAATCGCCCGCGAAGCCGAGTTTTTCAGTTTTGGCACCAACGACCTGACCCAGCTGACCTTTGGCTACAGCCGGGATGACGCGGGCAAATTTCTGCCCGAATATGTGGACAAAGGCATCCTTCCCGACGATCCTTTCCAGAGCCTGGACCAGGAGGGCACCGGCCAGCTTGTGGAACTTGGAACCCGGAGGGGCCGCCAGACCCGCAAGACCCTTAAAGTGGGCATCTGCGGCGAGCACGGCGGCGATCCGGCCTCGGTGGTATTCTGCCACCAGGTAGGTCTGGACTATGTCTCCTGCTCACCCTATCGCGTTCCCATCGCTCGCCTGGCAGCGGCCCAGGCCGCCATCGCGGCAAAGAGCAAGTAGAGACCCTATGAGTAAGATTATCGCCGTAGCCAACCAGAAAGGTGGCGTAGGCAAAACCACCACCGCCGTAAATCTGGCTGCCTGCCTGGCCGTAGCCGAGCATCCTACCCTGCTGGTAGACATGGATCCTCAGGCCAATGCAACCAGCGGCTGTGGCATCCAGCCCCAGGACATCGAAAAGGAGAACATCTACCACGTCCTGCTCGGCGACCGGCCCGCGGCGACCGTCATACATCAGACCGAAATATCCTACCTCTCGCTGATGCCGTCCCACCTCAACCTCACGGGAGCGGAGGTCGAGATGGTCAACATGATCGCCCGGGAGCAAAAGCTGGAGGGTATCCTGGCGGAACTGCGCGAGAAATACGCCTATATCATCGTCGATTGTCCGCCTTCTCTGGCGCTCCTCACCATCAATGCCCTCACCGCGGCCGATTCCGTGCTCATCCCCATTCAGTGTGAGTATTACGCTCTCGAGGGCCTGAGCAAGCTGCTCAACACCATCCGCCTCATTCAGCGCCATCTGAATCCAAAGCTGCAAATCGCCGGTGTCCTGCTCACCATGTTCGACGCCCGCTTGAACCTGTCCCGCCAGGTGGCCACAGAGGTCAAGTCTTATTTTGGCGATAAGGTCTACAAGACAGCCATCACCCGCAATGTCCGCCTGGCCGAAGCACCCAGCCACGGCCAACCTATCGTCCTTTACGATATTCTATCCCCTGGCGCGCAGAACTATATGAGCCTTGCAGGAGAAGTCATCAACCATGGGTAAAAAGTCAGTCCTAGGAAAGGGCATCAACGCCTTAATCCACGAGTACCCCGAATCCGGTTCCACCGACGAAAGCGGACGGCAGATCGTCCACCTCAACGTGGAAGAAATCGAGCCCAATCCGCACCAGGCCCGCACCGACTTTGACGAGGAGCACATAGACGAACTGAAACGCTCCATCGAGGAAAAAGGCGTGATCCAGCCCATCACGGTGAACCGAGTAGGCCAGACCTACCATCTCATCACCGGCGAGCGCCGCTGGCGGGCGGCCAAGAAGGCCGGCCACGAGACCATTCCGGCCATCATCTACGAAATCGATTCGCAGCAAGAGTTGATGGAGTTGTCCCTGATCGAGAACATCCAGCGCGAGGACCTCAGCCCGATCGAAGAGGCCGAGGGCTACCGCGCCCTGCGCAACAATTGCTACCTCACGCACGAGGAGGTGGCTCAGAGGGTGGGCAAGGACCGCTCGACCATTACCAATCTGATGCGCCTGCTCAAGCTGCCGCTCGAGGTCCAGGAGCACCTTAAAAAAGGCAACCTCCAGATGGGCCATGCACGGGCCCTGCTCGGGCTCGAAGACGATGAGGACCGGCTCGAACTGGGTCGCCGCTGCATAGAGGAAAAAATGACCGTGCGGGAGATCGAAAAGGCCGTCAACGCGCGGCGCACCGGTCGGGACAAACCCCGCTCGTCTCCTACCGAGGACCGCACGGATCCGCTCATAGTCTCCTTTGAAGAAAAATTGCAGCACCGCTATGGCACCGCGGTCAATATCCGCCGCAACTCCCAAAAAGGACGGATCGAAATCGAGTTCTACGACAATGGAGATCTGGAGCGGATCCTCGAACTCCTCCTCAGCGAGGGTGAATGACCTCTGCTTCGGCACTCTTTCTCTTTTTCTTTTTCCTCAGCGCCTGCAGTCTGTTCCACCAGGACCACCCCAACCAAGCCCCGGTTATCCAGGGCAGCACCGCCGACACCCTCAAGGTCCGTCGCGAGGGCCGCATCTCTCTGAGGGTACAGGCGTCTGATGAAGACGATGATCCGCTCTTTTACCAGTGGTCGGCCCTGGGAGCCGGCGATTTTTCAGATACGACCTGTGTCCGTACAGCCGGACCGGCGCAGTTGTGTTCCAACATCACCTGGAAGGCTCCCGAGACCATCAGCAGCGGTTCTGATTCCGAGCTTTTCCCGATCGCGGTTACCATCCGGGATCGCCGGTGCGAAATCGTCCAGGTAGAGGAGGCCCGCCGGCAATGCGAAACAGAGGCCGGGGAAATCGTCGAGACCTTTTTGGTCGAGGTGGTTCAGACCCCTCCCACGCTCGAGATCGGTCCGGATACCACGGTCGTCTTTAGCGGCCAGCCCATTGAGCTGGATGCCTTTGGTATGGATGGGGAAAATGATGTTCTTACTTATAATTGGGAACAAATTGACGGGGAGCCCATTGGAGACCTAGAGGTGCGGAGGATTGACGACAATCACTCTCGTATGAGCTTTGTTCCCCCTTCCCTTGGCGGCTACCGTTTCCGGGTGGAGGTTAGCGATGGGATTGATGCGGATGCCGGCGAAATCCAGGTCCATGTCATTGCCGATTCCGATCCTCCTGAGGAGGGATAACCAGCAACTGTTCAAAGTGGTTGGGGAGGCTTGGACCACCCCTTTGAAGGTGGGTTAATTTCCATTTATGATGCCTGTTTTGTGGTTTTTCGTTGTGCTATAAGTCGAGCGGTCGAAAGGTGCGGTTTGGTCTTTTCCGTTCGTCGCTTGGGCGGTTGTTTTTGGGGCCCCCGTGGATGCTTTTTAAAACATCTCAGGTCGACTTTTCCAGCTAAGTGCAGCAGCCTTTCCACCCACTGGGGCATGCTCCATTGACGGAAAAGGCCCCATTGCTCCGGAGCAATGGCAATCATCATGCCGCGATAGGGGTTGGCCATTTCGTTGGCTAGATAGTAGCCTGAACGCTCTTTTTCAATCTTCTCGACGCCGTGTACACAGCGTAAGGCCGCCTTGACCACGACGAGCAGGTTGTAGGCGACCAGGGCCAGGCAAAAGGCAAACAGGGCCGCGGGTGGATAGCCCAGCGTGTTGATTTCAGCATTGAGGGGCTCGGCCAATTCTTGAAAGGCACGTTCTATCGTCCACCGAGGGCGATACAGACGCGCGATCTTTTGAGCCGAAGCGCTGCGTTGGGGCAGATTGGTCAGGATGATGATCTCGGTTTCGCCCTCCCGGGTGGGTTGATCCAGCTGCAAAGCGGTACGACGCCATAGATGGGTGCCCCCGTCTTCATCCCCCACGCGGATGCGTTGTTCATAGACCACACCCGTGTCAATACGTCCTTGCTCGATGAGCACGCTGGCTTCTTCCCAGGGCAGTTTCTGATGATGACGTATAATGAAATAAGCCGATCGGGCTTCGAGCCCCGATAGAAAGCCGCGGGTACAAAAGGTGCGATCGGCCAACCATACATCGTTGGCCTCGACCAAGGGGAGCACCTGGTCCAACAAGGCGCGTTCCTGGGCATGCCCCTCTTCACAGCAAATGGCCGGCGTGGCCATCTGTAGGGCGGGGTCATAGACCACCAGCGATTTACCCGGTAAGGCGCCCGAGGACAGTACGCGTAATTCGTCCAGGCGATGCGGGGTGGCCCCCAGACAATTACCGTCCACAATCTTGAGACGGTAGCCGGGCACCCAAGGCGGAAGCACGCCCCCCATCTGGGTCACGATGGGCCCCATTGATTCCACACTATAGTCTACCAAGGCGGAGGAGGTGGGCGGCTCGATTCCATTGAGCTTGTTGTAGACCGACTGGATGGACACACTCAGGTTGGCCACGTCGGCTTGATAGGCGGCATGCATGGACGGTTGAATCCCACAGACCACCTGACTCATCAGATCGAACACGGTGGAAAACAACAACGCACGGGTATACTGCCGGTCGGCCGTATGCGCGAATAATTCATCGAGCTTTTCCGGTTGCAGCACCCGTTCCAACAGGCCGCCCACCATCACCGCGACCGGACTGTGCTCTTCAAAACGCTTGAAAACAGGGTCTAACATGGAGGACTCCTCCAGTTTGTGTGGATTAACTGGAGTTAAATTAATGGGTTAGTGGATGCTCTGTCCACCTTCAAAGGGGTGGGAGGCTTGGACCAAAAGAAAAGCCCCGCCTCATTTTCGACGCGGGGCTTCCAAGCTGCTTGGGGTATACAGTTCAGAAAGTCCGGCTGCAGCGCACAAAGTAGCGCCAGTCCTCCTCCGGCCCATCCAAGGGACGGGCCAAGCCGATCTGGAAATCATCGTCAATGCGGCCGGCAAACCCCAGGCTTCTCTTGAAATGAGCTTGCTCGTCTGGTTCAATAGCGCCCCATTCCAGGGCCCGTTGGGCCCCTTCGTGGGAAAACCAGACGGCGCCCGTATCGAACAAGACCCCTATGTCGTCGTGCCAATACTCGATATTCAACAAAGCCATCCGATCGCCGGAAAAGGCCTTGTGAGGGTAGCCGCGCAAAGTGGAATATCCCCCGAGATTGTAGAGGTATTGGCGGGGCAATTCCCCGGAGCCCCTCCCCAGGCGCAGGCGCAGATCCAGCTCACTCTCTCCGTCTTCCAAGTATCGCCTCATCTCCAACAAGACCCGGCGAAAGGTGAAGTCGCCCCCTAGACGGCCCCCGCCTTGTTCGACCATGCTGTTGACCAGCCATTCCCGGCGGTGCCATCTCCGATGGTCCCGATTGTCCACTTGAATATCGAGCCGCAGGCTGTTGGCCTTGCCTTCATCGACTGCTGGATTGACTCTGAATGTTTTGCGGGCCAGCCTATTGCCCACCGGGATCCAATCCACCTGCGAATCCAGGGAGGAGAATTCGTCCTGGCTCCAGCGAGCCGTCAGATGTACCAGACCAGCGTAGTCATGGATGGTGTACACACTCCATCCCCGACGCTGGTAATAGTCGAAGAAATCCCGGCGAAAGAGCGCCGCGTACAGCGAATTCTCCTCGGCGCTCAACAGCCAAGTGTCTTGTGAGGTGGTCACATCGTGCAATTCCGCACCGATGCTGGACAGGCTCCGGGGCGAGCCGTGAAAGGAGAACTCTTCGATGCCTACCTGGTACTGCCATTCTCGGGCGCCGAAGCCATAGCCCAAATGGCCGTAGCCGGCAAAACCCTGGCCGGTATGGTCGGTATGGTAGGAGAGAGGTTCGCGCGCACCCAAGAAGAGGCCCTCGACCCGGTTGTAACGCACGAGGCAGTCGTCCTGCTCCGAACTGTACGCCGACCCCACTCCCCACTTATGTTCCCAACCCAGGTATTTTTTCTCTTCGTGTCCGTCCGCCCCAGGCACGACCACGAGGCCGGCGAACAGCACCAGTCCCCACGGCACTTTTCGTCTGTTCATCAATGCCCCCTTGGTGCAATTGGGTCCATATAGTTCTATGGGAAAATTAACCATGAAGTGCGCCATGTCAAGCACGCCCGATGAGTTCGTGTTTGCGCAAGAGGTGGAACGGTCATGGGGCAGCCCCAGCGCCTGGGTCGCGTCCTTCTGGCTGCCTCCGGTCTGTTCCAAAGCCCTGGTGAGCAGACGCAATTTGAGGTTGCGCACCTAGTCGTTAAAATTACCTCCCAGCATAATTGCCCTCAAAATTTGGGGAATTATATACAATCTACTCGGATCCGGCTCTTGAGACGGCGCTGACGTTTCGCACGCTGTTGGGCTTGGGCTTGCGGCAGACCGAAGGCGTTGTCCTGTCGCTGCGCTCTATGCGGGGCCTGGAGCTGTCGACGCCGGACGATTCGACGCGGTCGCGTCGTCCCCAAGGATTGAAGGTGAATCGGCCCGTAAAGCCGACCGACGAACCGAGGCCTCTGGTGGCCGACGGCACGGGATTGAAACGGTATGACGCAGGCGAAGGGCGGGTCCGTCAACACGGCTGGACCCAGCGTCGCGCCTAGCGCAAACCGCATCCGGGCTTCGAGGCTGAAACGGGCGAGGTGGTCGCCCAGACCTTGACGACCCCTAGCCAGGATGACGCCTCGCAGGGAGCCCCACTGCTGGGGCAAGTCGAGCAGGCCATGGACCGGTTGAGCGCCGATGGGGCCTATGATAAACGCAAGGTCTTCGATGCCTTCGGTCCCCAACAGGGCCGGCCCATTCGTCCTATCATGCCGCCCCGTAAGGACGCCCAGATCGCGCAACATGGTAATACCCAAGCCGAGCCATTGGCGCGATGAGACGATTCGAGCGATCTGCAAAGGGGGGCGAATGCAGTGGAAAAAGGCGAGCGGCTATCCTCGCCGCTCGCTGGCCGAAACCCAGATGTTTCGCTACAAGCTGGTCATTGGTGACAAACTGCGAGCACGGACCTTGGGCAACCAACAGGTCGAACATCGGCTGGGCTGTGCCCTGCTCAACCGGCTGCTTCAAGGTAACCCTCAGTCCTAGGCGGTAGAGAAAGGCGCTTAAACCACAGGGGAAGGGGCCAAAAGGCCCCTTCCGGTTTTCAGGCAACAACGCCCCTACTCGACGAAGACCGAGCCGAGTAGCCGTCGACGTTGTACTCTAGTTAATTAAGAAGGCTTCTTAGTACTACTCTGTCGATTAGCAGTGCTAGACCCATAAGTCCCTATTTTTCAGCAGACTGCCGAAAGGCTTAAAACTTCTCTATTTCTGATAATGCGCTGTTTCTTCGGAGCTTACGGCACAACTCCTAATCGGTGTTGGCCAGAAGATTGCGACCCAAATGGGCAAAAATAGTGGACAATTGAGCGCATTGTCCGCCAATTAACAAAGTAGTATTAGGCTGACTTGGTGACGAATCAGTATTCTGACTGTTCTTAGAAGCTGTTTTAGAATTCAGATTTTCCACCGATTCTCTTGACCAAGAGGTGAATCATCGCAATGTAAATAAAGGCTTCGCTATTTCGGGGTAGGACTTCATAGTCCTTGGAAAGGCGTCGAAAATTCAATAACCAGGCAAAGGTGCGCTCCACCACCCAACGCCATTTCATCACTTGAAATCCCTGGCCTTCTCGCTGGACCACTGCCAGGTCAATTTTGTGCGTCCGCTTCAAACTTGCAACCCATGCCTTGATGGCCTCGCCGCGATACCCACCATCGACCCATAGCTTTCGAAGGCGGGTCAAGCCAGCGGCAAAATAGGCTTTGAGCAACACCTTCAACCCGTCCGGATCGGCACCGTCGGCAGGCGAGACAAACGCGGAGATGATAAGCCCCAAGGGGTCAACAAGGAGAGGGCGCTTGCGGCCATTGACCTTCTTGCCAGCATCATAACCCTTTGATTCACCTTGGGTTGCAGTCTTGATGCTTGGGCTGTCTATAGAGCCTGCCGAAGCGGTGGGCTTGCGGCCTTGACGGCGCCTTTCCCTTCTGGAGAGTGCCGGATGGATCTGCCTCCAGATGCCTTTTTTGCTCCAGGTGTTGAATACCCATACACGGTTTGCCAGCACCCATACTCCTTGGGCAGCATCCGCCACTGACCGCCCGTTTGGGTCACATACACAATGGCGTTGAACCCCTCGCGCAGAGGAACCGGTGGACGACCGCGACTCCCGGGATGCCATTTGCGTTTGGGAAGGAGGGTGAGGAGAAGTTGCCATTGCGCTTCGATCAAATCGGTCGGATATTGTCTGAGCGTATTCATCTTCATCCTTTCGTTTCAGGTGGTTTTGGACAACCTGAATTTGGATAGATGAATACGCGCTTTTCAACTCTTTTTTTAACCCCTCACATTTTTAAAACAGCTTCTTAGCTCGACTTTATCCATTTATGTAGCGTACGAGACGGTGTGTATCAAGCGGTTGAGTAGGCTTCGAGGGATTTTTATCAGGTCGTGTTGGTTGGGCAGGTTGGAAAAAGCCTGCCAGAGCCGTTGTCGGACCCAGGCCACGGCATCGGAAAAGGTGGGTTTTCGTTTGCCATACCAGGCCGTGGCATGGCAGGGGGAGGCGCTTTTGGGGGCCAGCCGATTGGCGATGAGGGCGACCAGACTAAACAAGGCCAAGATGACCGGCGTGGTCCGGGCAATGGCCCGCTCATTCCATTGGCGTTGGGTTTCCATGCCCAGATGGGCGCGGGCTTCCTCAAAGGTAGTTTCTACCGACCAGCGTTGGAGAAAATAGGTCAGCATTTGCCGAGGGGACAGACGCACATCGGTCGAGAGCAAGGCTTGGGGCGCGAAGCGGCCGGCCGGGTCTCGGATCAGCAGCCAGCGGAGGGGCACGGCGGGCAAGCCAGTGTGATACCACAGCGCCGTTTGGCTGTAGGTTTCCACTGTATAGGGGCCGGCGGCATACCACCGGTCCAGGGTGAGGGGGTGCCAAGGGGTAGTCGGATCGTCCAGGTGCTGCTGGAGGGTGGGCTGCCGGGCGCCTTTGCCGCGGGGGCGTCCCCGCGTGTGCGGCGTGCGGGTTGGTGGTGGGTCATACAGGGCCGCATCCAACCGCAAGCGGGTAATCAGCCCCACGTGGGGCCGAACCGCGTCGAGAAAGGCCAAGGCGGAGAAGGTGCTATCGGCGACCACGACCAGCCGGCGGGTGGGCAGCCAGCGCGCTACCAGCTTGAGCATAGTCTGCCCCCGTTGCAACAGGGTGAGGGGGGTGCGCTGGCGCTGAGTATAGTAGCGGGCCGACGGACACAGCACACTCATAAAGGGTAAGGCCCAACTTCGATCCGCCCAAGGGATAGGCGCTACCAGCATCAACGACAGCCAGCGCAAGCCGCTAGCCTTGACCAGGTGGGGCCCACTCGAGCGGACGGGATCCCGGTAGATGCCTCGGGCCCCAATCTGGGCGCCCCGGCGCCGCTCGATGGTCTCATCCAGGCCCAGGACCAGGGGCCCGTGGGGGGCAAAGGCGGCCACCAACGCCTGGAGGAGTAGCTTACTGCCGGCCAGGGGCGACCACACACAGCGGTTGAGGATCCGGTGGTAGGTTTGAAAGGTAGGCTGTTGGCTCAAGCCCAACACCTCCAACACGGCGCTGACCGTGCGTTTACCCGGGGCTAACAGCGCCCCGACCAACAGCGTCTGAGCCTGCGGCCAAACGCGGCTCGAAAAAAGGGGGGCAAAGGGCGACAAAATCGTTATTATATCTTTCGGCAGGGGGCTCATCGGTTTCTCCTGGGCTGTCGATGCTTGGATACCATCAACAGTACGGAGGATACCGGCCTCCTGCCATGCGCGTTTGGATAAAATCGAGCTTAGGGTTTTGGTCCTTTTTCCTCCTCTCAACTATAGAAGGAGGTGGACCCCATTGTTTGGACCACCCTGGGGTATTTTAAGGTGAAAAGCTGGGGTTAAATGAGATGGATTCGGCCGGCATGATACACCTCAATTGGGACCTGATTATCCAAGGACGGATGAGGACGCTCCTCGTTGTAGAAATGGAAATACGCCGTTAATCCCTCGTAGAATCCGGCCGCGTCCATCCATACTGATGGCGATGTGAGCCTGTTGCAAACGATCAGTAAAAGCATGACGGGTAAACTGAGCGCCCTGGTCGCTGTTAAAGATGTCGGGTGGCCCCCCCCTCAGTGCCGTCTCCAAGGCATCGAGGCAGAAGTTCACGTCCAGTGTATTGGATAGCTGCCAGGTCAACACGTAGCGGCTATACCAGTCCATGACGGCGACTAGATACATAAAGCCTTGGTATAGAGACGGATATAAGTGATGTCGGTGCACCCTACGTAATCACTGCGATCAATGGTCAAGCCGCGCAGCAGATAGGGGTAGACTTTGTGCCCTGGATGAGGCGTGCTGGTCCGCTTTCCAGGCGCGATCGCTTCTAACCCCATCGGGCGCATGAGACGCTGGACCCGTTTGCGATTGACTGAGCAGCCTTGCTGCCCCAGATAGGTGACCATCTTTCGACTGCCATAGAAAGGAGTACGCGTATATTGCTCGTCGATCCGCCGCATCAGGACCAACTCCTCAGCGCTAGCCTGAGCCGGGCTATAGTAAAACGACGAACGCGGTAAACCCAACAAGGCACACTGGCGTCGGATGCTGAGTGGGGGATGCGGCACATCAATAAGGGCCCGTTTCATCTCAATCGAAGAGGGCAGCTTTTTTTTCACCCAGTCCAGCTCCACCTTGAGCGGGCCGATTTGCTGATACAGATGAGCTTTCAATTCTTCTTCGGCTCGTTGGTCCGGCGTAGGACGGCGGGTAAATAGATGCTGGGATTCGCTCTGCAGTTGGCGCTTCCACTGGCTGATCTGGTTGGGATGGACCCCATAGTCGCTGGCCAGTTCATTGAGCGTTTTCAGCCCTTTGAGCGCTTCCAGCGCCACCTGGGCTTTGAATTCAGGCGTATGATTTTTTCGACGCATGGTTACCTCCACTGATAAGATAATTCCACCTTAACCAGTGGTCCAGTTTTTGGGGTCCACTACAGTTTAAAGTGGACCCCTTTGTCAAGACCATTTTTGGGAAAAGATAAGACACCCTTTAGAAGCTGTTGAGTTATTCAGATGCATTTAGCGACCGTAATCTTTATCATGGCAATACGAATCATGTTCTCTGCGGATTGGGTGAGGATTTCGAAGTCTTTGGCCAAGCGTCGAAATCCACCCAACCAAGCCAAGGTTCGTTCGATGATCCAGCGTTTGGGCACCACTTGGAACCCTTGGGTTGGTTTATCCGCTATATCGAGTCGCAACCCCAACAGGTTTTCAACGAATGCAACGGTGGTACCGCGATAGCCTTGGTCGCCGCAGAAGGCTTCGACCGAATCATACTTTTTTCCGCGACCCGATCACATACGTCCCATCCTTGGCTAGTATCGGCCCCATTGGCGGCATGTACTTGGACGGTCAGCATATTACCCAGCGTATCGGGGGCGAGGTGGCGTTTACGGCCTTTGATCTTTTTCCCCCCCATCCACGCCTCGATCCTGACTGGCCTATTGGGTTTTAACCGATTGCGAATCGATCAAGGCATAGGTCGGATGCTCGTTTTTGCCCTGCTTGTGACGGGCGCGCTCATGCAGCGCGTCCAGGGCTTGTTCCCACACGCCACGCTGATTCCAGCGTCGGTAATGGTCCTAGACGGTATCCCAAGGGGGAAAATCAAGCGGCAGCATCCGCCACGGAATACCCCCTTTGACGACCTATAAAATGGCATTGACCACCTCGCGTTTGGCATACTTGCCGGGGTTGCCCCGGGGATCAGGACGGTCGAAAAACCCCGCGATCAGGGCCCATTCTGGATCCGTCAAGTCACTTGGATACCCGCCCATACTAAAAGCCTCCCTGCGCAAAAAAGACAGCAAGCAATACATTATACATACAATACATACAGAGCTTTTTTAACTCAACAGCTTCTAAGATCCCCCCTGGTGGACTTCCGCTGGCGTTTGGTAGGCCAACGATTGGTGTGGTCTTTGGTGGTTATAATAGTCGAAATAGGTGTCCAGCCCCTGGGTCAAGTCGGGTACGGTCTCGTACGATTTAAGGTAGATGTCCTCATACTTTAGACTGCGCCAGAGCCGTTCAATGAAGATGTTGTCCACGCACCGGCCTCGTCCATCCATCGAGAGGGCGATCGGTTCGGCTTCTAAGGCGTCGGTGAACGGGTGCCCGGTAAATTGAGCCCCTTGATCGGTATTGAAGATCTCTGGTTTGCCCTGAGAGGCCGTCTGAAAACCATGTTTATTCTAAGCGAGTCGTTTGAGTAGCAAGTAAATCATGGCGATCTGAATCAACGCTTCGCTGTGGCGGGTCAACACTTCATAATCTCGGGCATGCCGACGAAAGTTCATCAACCACGCAAAGGTTCGTTCGACCACCCACCGTCGTTTGAGCGGTGTAAATCCATTTCCTTGTTTAGCGACGACTTCCAAGTCGATCTTATGCGTCTTTTTTAAGTCGGCTACCCACCCTTTGAGATCGGCTCCCGCAGAGCCGCCATTGACCCACAGCTTACGTAGCCTAGGTAGGCCGGGCGCAACATAGCGGGTCAACACCCGCTTCAAGCCGTCCCGATCGCCCACATCGGCGGCGGTGACTTCCACCGGCCGGATCCATCCCAAGGTATCTACCACCAGGTGACGTTTGCGTCCTTTGATCTTTTTGCCGGCGTCATAACCGATTGTTTCTCCTTGGGTTGCCGTCTTGATGGTCTGGCTATCGACCCCGCCGGCCGACGGGGTCGATAGCCGACCCTGCCGGCGGCGTTCCCGCTGGGTGAGTCGATCCAATATCGGCGGCCAGACCCCTTGTAGGCTCCAGCGGCGAAAGTAGTCATACACCGTTTTCCACGGCCCCAAACTCGCGGGTAACAAAGCCCAAGGACAGCCGGTCTTGGTCAGATACAAAAGACCATTGATGATCTGGCGTGGATCCCGCCGCGGGCGGCCCGGCCCGCCAGGAGGCCACGTCGAGGCGGGTAGTAACGGCTTGATTAGACGCCATTGCGCATCGGTTAGATCGGTGGCATATTCGTCGGCAGGCGTACTCATCATAGGGGCCTTTCTATTCAGATTTTGTGGTGAAACCTGAATATGGCCCGATGAGTACGCCGATTCAAATACGGGCTACATCAAGAGTTTTCAGACGGCCTCTGAGAAAGCGCCGTGTATAAGGCGTCCAAGCAAAAATAGCCATCCAACGTGTTGGACAACGCCCAGGCCAGGACATAGCGACTATACCAGTCGATGATCGCTACCAGGTACATGAAACCGGTGGCCATCGGAAGATAGGTGATAGCCGTCGACCATACCTGATTGGGGTAGCCGATGGGGACCTGGTTCAATAGATAGGGATACACTTTGTGCTCCGGTTGAGCGACCGAGGTCTTGGGTTTCGGATAGAGCGCTTCAATCCCCATCGTGTGCATCAAGCGCTGGACCCGTTTGCGATTGACCCGGTAGCCGGCCCGACCCAGATAGGCACGGAGCCGTCTCGATCCTAAGAAAGGATGGCGCATATACTCTTCGTCGATCAAACGCATCAAATGCAGATTCTCTTCCGATTCTTGGGCGGGTTCATAGTAGTAGGCCGACCGGTGCAGGCCAACGAGTTGACATTGCCGACGCAGACTCAGCGTCGGATGACGCGGCTCGATGAGGGCGCGTTTGGCCTCAAGAGAGCTGGGTAGCTTTTTTTTGGCTCGTCAGTAGAATTCGTGGGTGAATTGTGGCTCGGGTAAATCGCCAAGCTGATGGAATGAAGCGATTTGGAGTGCCTTGAAGGTGCGGCATCCGAATGCTTTTCTCACGGTCAGATTCCATTTCAGGTTCAAGCCCTCGACCATGGCGTTGTTGAACTGCTTTTTGGCCCTGAACCAATTGAGGATGAGCTCTCGATGACGGCGTAGCCTCTTGGCGATGTCTTTCATCGGTTCGATCTTGCTTCTCATCGTGCGGAAACACCAGCGGTTGAGGAATTTCTCAGCCCAGGCAGGGTAGGTGTAGTTCCAGAAGCGCTGGAAGTCCTCCTTGAGCAGGTAGGCTCTGACCGTCCGCAGGTTCATCTTCACTAGGCTGTGTACGATAAAAGGTTTTTGAGCCAAATACGGATGAAAGCGAGTATGATCATCGCCTGATACCTGTCGGCGTGTTTTTCATATCGGGTGGCAATGCGTCGGTTTTCTTTGAGCCGTCCGATGAGTCGTTCCACCACATTGCGCTGCCGATATAAGTCCTTGTCGAATCCGATGGCCTCAGGGGGATACTCCCCCTGCCGATTTTTTCGATGGGCGATCACGGGCTTGGTTCGCCGTTGGCGCAGTTTCTCGCGGATGGATTGACTATCATAGGCTTTATCACCGGCCAGGGCTTCAAACCGGGTGCGCTTGGGACCGGGTTTGCCTCCAATGGCCACTGAATCGAGCAAGGCGTCTACCTGGGTGGATTCATGCTGCTGACCCGGGGTTATGGTAACCGTGATGGGCTTGCCCGCCCCTTCACAAAGGACATGAATTTTGGTGGTATAGCCGCCACGGCTTTGCCCAAGCCCCTGTTTTTGAAGGCTTTCTTCACGGCTTATGGAAACACCATTTATGTTTTTTTTGCCCCGGCGGCTGCTTTATGCGCCCGAACGATGCTCCCATCGAGGGCGGCGAACGTAAAATCGATCTGATCCATATGGCGCGCTTGGGCTTCTAACGCATCCAGGATCTGTTGCCATAAGCCTTTTTGTTCCCAACGACGAAACCGGTCGGCCCCCGTGCTCCAAGGGCCGTACCGGGGGGGCAAATCGCGCCAAGGCGCGCCGGTGCGTAAAATCCAGAAAATGCCGTTGAGCACTTGGCGATGACTCCGATAAGGGCAGCCCGGTTTGCCCGACCGTTCGGCAGGTAACAACGGCTTTAGCAGGGCAAATTCTTCATCGGTTAAGTCGTAGCGGGCCATCGGTATCCCCTCCTTCGATTCAATGGTTGAAAGAGAGTATACCACGTCCCAATACTATTTCAAGCAATTATCGTACACAGCCTAGTCTCGACTTTATCCATTTATGTAGCGTACGAGACGGTGTGTATCAAGCGGTTGAGTAGGCTTCGAGGGATTTTTATCAGGTCGTGTTGGTTGGGCAGGTTGGAAAAAGCCTGCCAGAGCCGTTGTCGGACCCAGGCCACGGCATCGGAAAAGGTGGGTTTTCGTTTGCCATACCAGGCCGTGGCATGGCAGGGGGAGGCGCTTTTGGGGGCCAGCCGATTGGCGATGAGGGCGACCAGACTAAACAAGGCCAAGATGACCGGCGTGGTCCGGGCAATGGCCCGCTCATTCCATTGGCGTTGGGTTTCCATGCCCAGATGGGCGCGGGCTTCCTCAAAGGTAGTTTCTACCGACCAGCGTTGGAGAAAATAGGTCAGCATTTGCCGAGGGGACAGACGCACATCGGTCGAGAGCAAGGCTTGGGGCGCGAAGCGGCCGGCCGGGTCTCGGATCAGCAGCCAGCGGAGGGGCACGGCGGGCAAGCCAGTGTGATACCACAGCGCCGTTTGGCTGTAGGTTTCCACTGTATAGGGGCCGGCGGCATACCACCGGTCCAGGGTGAGGGGGTGCCAAGGGGTAGTCGGATCGTTCAGGTGCTGCTGGAGGGTGGGCTGCCGGGCGCCTTTGCCGCGGGGGCGTCCCCGCGTGTGCGGCGTGCGGGTTGGTGGTGGGTCATACAGGGCCGCATCCAACCGCAAGCGGGTAATCAGCCCCACGTGGGGCCGAACCGCGTCGAGAAAGGCCAAGGCGGAGAAGGTGCTATCGGCGACCACGACCAGCCGGCGGGTGGGCAGCCAGCGCGCTACCAGCTTGAGCATAGTCTGCCCCCGTTGCAACAGGGTGAGGGGGGTGCGCTGGCGCTGAGTATAGTAGCGGGCCGACGGACACAGCACACTCATAAAGGGTAAGGCCCAACTTCGATCCGCCCAAGGGATAGGCGCTACCAGCATCAACGACAGCCAGCGCAAGCCGCTAGCCTTGACCAGGTGGGGCCCACTCGAGCGGACGGGATCCCGGTAGATGCCTCGGGCCCCAATCTGGGCGCCCCGGCGCCGCTCGATGGTCTCATCCAGGCCCAGGACCAGGGGCCCGTGGGGGGCAAAGGCGGCCACCAACGCCTGGAGGAGTAGCTTACTGCCGGCCAGGGGCGACCACACACAGCGGTTGAGGATCCGGTGGTAGGTTTGAAAGGTAGGCTGTTGGCTCAAGCCCAACACCTCCAACACGGCGCTGACCGTGCGTTTACCCGGGGCTAACAGCGCCCCGACCAACAGCGTCTGAGCCTGCGGCCAAACGCGGCTCGAAAAAAGGGGGGCAAAGGGCGACAAAATCGTTATTATATCTTTCGGCAGGGGGCTCATCGGTTTCTCCTGGGCTGTCGATGCTTGGATACCATCAACAGTACGGAGGATACCGGCCTCCTGCCATGCGCGTTTGGATAAAGTCGAGCTAGTGTTGCGTCGTATAAATAACTTTACGAGATGGTGGTCATGTCGTAGGTTTCTCTTACCACCCCTTCTGAAAGGAGAGATCTATGGCGATGGGGCGTCCGTTAACGCCGTTAGCGCTGAGTGCGTCGGCCCGAGAACAATTGGAATCGATGGCCCAATCACGGAGTCTTCCACACGGGTGGGTGCGGCGAGCGGAGATCGTCCTTTTGGCCGCCGAAGGCTGGCCCCATGAAGCGGTCGCTGCAGCGGTGGGTGTGACGCGCGCTACGGTGGGCAAGTGGCGCCGGCGTTTTCTCGAAAACGGACTCCATGGCTTGCATGATGAACTGCGTTCAGGGGCGCCGCGATCGATCACCGACGAGCAGGTGGCCGAGGTGGTATACAAGACGCTGAAGACCAAGCCCCAAAGACCGAACCCAGTGGTCGGTGCGCTCCATGGGCGCGGAAACCGGCCTCACCAAGGACGCGGTGCATCGCATCGGGCGCACGTATGGTTTGCAGCCCCACCGACACAAGCACTTCAAGCTTTCCACCGATCCTTTCTTGGTCGACAAAGTACGGGATATCGTCGGCTTATACATGCATCCCCCCGAGCACGCCCTGGTTTTATGCGTCGACGAGAAGAGCCAGATCCAGGCGTTGGAACGAAGTCAGCCCCTGTTGCCCCTGGGCCTGGGCTACGTGGAAGGGGTTACGCACGACTACAAGCGCCATGGCACCACCACTCTGTTTGCCGCCCTGGACGTGGCCACCGGTGAAGTGATGACTCCGTGCAAGCCCCGTCATCGTCACCAGGAGTTCCTCCCGTTCCTACGCCACATCGAGGACAACGTGCCCCGCGGTCTCGACGTGCATCTCGTGGTTGACCATTACGCCACCCACAAGCATGCCAAGGTCAAAAAGTGGCTGGCGCGGCGCCCCCGATTTCACCTTCACTACACCCCCCCCTATGCTTCGTGGCTCAACCAGGTGGAGATTGGGTTCAACATCATCACGCGCCAGGCGGTTCGGCGGCACTCGTTCCGCAAGGTAAGAGAGCGCATCGAGCGCATCGAGCGCATCGAACGCTATACCGCCCAATGGAACGCCAACGCGCACCCTTTCGTATGGACGGCTACGGCCGATTCCATCCTCGCGAAAATCAAGAGACTTTGTGAACGAATCTCTACGACACAACACTAGGTCCCATTTTCCCTGTTCTGGATTTTCTCTCAAGGTGATGTAGCGGGGCTGCAGTCCGAAGATGTGGGCCTGGGCAGGGTACATCTCGTGAAAGGGCTGGAAGACCACCACCCCGTCCCCGGGCTCGCAAAGGGCCCGGAGCACGGAGGATACCCCCTCGGTGGCGCCGAGGACCACGGTGATTTCGGTCTCGGGATCGGGATGGAAGTGGTAGAGGCGATGAGTGTAGTCGGCGATGGCCCGGCGTAGTTCGGGCAGACCAAAGGGGTAGGAGTATTGATTGAAACGATCCCTCGGGTTTTGCAAGCGGGCGAACAGGTCCTTGAGGGACAGATCCAGAAAGTCGCCGACGGCTTCTCCTCCCTGGCTCAATACCTGCCTCAGGGTGAGGTCCTCGAAGGCTTGCAGGTGATCGTCGGTACCTCCGATCAGCGCCGCGATGCCGCCCCAGACCAGTTCGTAAAAGGGGGCCTCATCGGTAAATCCCTGGGCCAGGTTGACGGCCTGGTGCTCGACGGCCAGCCGGGTCATGAGTCGGATTGAGGATTCTTTTGTTTCCACTGATGTTGCCCTTGATTTGTGCTGGAGAAAGTTGTATTTTTATATTCTGTCTGGCTACTTAAAATATAAATGGTTGTTTTTATAAAATTTATAGTATTAAAATTGAGATGGTCCACCAGCTCGCAACACGTGGTGCTCCCGGCGCCACCCTAACCAGCGGGATAGGATATGTACGATATTCAGGCTGACAGGGAAACTACCTTGCGTTCCTACTTCGACGATATTGCGACATCCGAACCGCTGACGCGCGAGCGGGAGGTGGAACTGGCCGTTCGCATCAAAGCGGGCGATATGAAGGCGCGAGACGAGCTGGTGCAGGCCAACCTGCGCTTTGTCATTGACGTGGCCAAGCACTACCAGAACCGCGGCCTGTTGCTGGCCGACCTGATCGGTGCCGGCAACCTGGGTCTGATGACCGCGGCTGAGCGCTTTGACGGCACCCGCGGCTACAAGTTCATCTCCTATGCGGTGTGGTGGATCCGCCAGTCCATCATCCAGACCCTGGCCGAGCACGTGCGCACCGTGCGCTTACCTCTCAATAAGGTAAACCTGCTCAAGGACATCTCCAAGGCCTCGCATCGGCTGGGCCAGGGGCGCGAGGGAGGCGAACCCGGGATGGAGGAAATCGCCGCGGAAATGAACGTGCCGGCCGAAGTGGTTACGGATGCCGTGCTCAGCGCCCGGCCGGTGAGTTCCCTGGACGATGTCTTCGAAGACGACGACAAGCGCACCTTGTTGAGTCTGCTGGCCGACACCACCCAGGAGTCTCCGGACGCCGGTGTGATGCGCGACTCGGCTCGGGAGCAACTGGAGAGCGTGCTCGATAGTCTGGAAGAACGCGAGCAGCGCATCATCCGCCTCTACTTTGGCCTGGACGGCAAGGAAGCCCTCACCCTGGAGGAGATCGGCACCCTGATGGGCGTAACCCGCGAGCGGGTGCGCCAGATCAAAGAGCGGGCCCTGAGCAGACTCCGGCATCCGTCACGGCACGAGTGCCTGAAGTCCCTCGAAGAAGAGGTCTGAGCAAGTCCCGGGCAGGTTAAAAACCCTCTCAACCCCCCCCGCCGGGCAATGCCCCACGATGGAACCTGACGAGCACCAGAACCCGGCGGTTGATTATCATTATCACCACCTCCTTTAAATCGCGGTTTCTCGATTGTTCCTGGTTCTACCGGATTTTGAGTTGGATGGTGAATAAATGAATTCCAGCGAAACTCAAAAAACGATGCTCTCGTCCCGGAGTTCGGCCGCCTGTCACTACCTGGGCGGGTACGGCTGACTTCTCCAGAATCCTCGCAAGCCGCTAATTAAAGAGTGATGAGTGATGTCCTCCGAAAGGTGCCTGGTATCCGCTGCCAGCCGGTTCAGCTGAAGGGTCGCTACAACACCCATGCGGCCCTCATCACTGTTCTGATGGCCGCCAGATCAAAAAGGTGGGCGCGTATTGAGAGCTTTTTTGAAGAGTGGATATTCAGCCACGACCTGTCCCCGCAGGAGGGTAAAAAACAAAAAGGGCACAATGCACAATAGATTTGCATCGCACCCTTTCTTTGCTATTGTCTTATGTTCAGGACAAAGCAACTACGTCTTGCGCCTGCGGTCCTTTTTGTCCCTGGACGACTTCAAATTCCACTGACTGCCCCTCGTCTAACGAGCGGTATCCCTCGCCGCGAACGGAACTGTAATGGACGAATACGTCGTCTCCGCCTTCGCGTGCGATGAAGCCAAAGCCTTTAGAACCATTGAACCACTTAACCGTGCCGGTCTCGCGCTCTGCCATGGTAGATCACCCCCTTTCTATAGTGGATTGAGTTGGAAAGAGCGTTCCAAACCGGCCTCAGGTAGCGATCTACTTGCGTACAGATTAGAACGACTGCCAACAACAATGCGCCGATACTTCGACGCATCGGATTAAATATAAAGAAAACAAAGGAAACCACAAGGGGCTTGTGTCGCCCGGATGTTCCGGAGGCTACGCCGTGAGGCAATTTGTCCTTGATGCCCCAGGGACAAAGACTCATCTTTTTGCGGAACAAAGGGTTAAATTCTCATCAGGAGGTGGTTATGACAGTGCACAACCTGGCCGGGTTGCTGGATCTCAGCGGCCAGGTCGCCCTGATCACCGGGGCCAGCCGGGGCATTGGCCGGGCCCTGGCCGAGGTTTTCGGCCAGGGCGGAGCCCGGCTGGCCCTGATGGCCCGGACTCCGGCGCCGCTGGAAGAGCTGGCGGATCGTCTGAACGCGGCGCACGGAGAGGATAAAGCCCTGGCCCTGGCGGCCGACGTGGCGGACGAGAGTCAGGTCAACCTGGCGGTGGAGCAGACCCTCCAGAAGTGGGGCCGTGTGGATGTCCTGGTCAATAACGCCGGTCTGATCAGCCTCGGTTCGGGGCTGCGGATGGAACTGGCCGAGTGGGAGCGGATCATCGGCGCCAACCTGACCGGGGCCTTTTTGTGCAGCCGGGCGGTGGTTCCGGTGATGGAGCGCCAGCAGAGCGGCCGGATCATCAATATCGCCTCGGTCGCGGCGCAGACAGGGGGGGTGGCCGGGGGACCTCACTACTCCAGTTCCAAGGGGGGCATGATTTCCATGACCAAGACCTTTGCGCGCGATCTGGCCCCCTGCGGGGTTACGGTCAATGCCATTGCCCCGGGCCAGATCGACGCCGATCCCGACCTGCTCGCCCCCGAGGCGCGCGCCCGGGTCCTGGAGTTGATCCCTCTGGGCCGTCTGGGCGAGCCCGAGGAGATCGCCTATACCGCTCTTTTTTTGGCCTCGAAAATGGGAAGTTATATCACCGGTGCCACCATTGATGTAAATGGCGGTTTATTAAAGCGTTAGGAGAAAATATGAATCTATCTGGACGCGGCTGGGGGGGCGGCACTGCTCGAGCCAGGCCGGCTATAGAGCACGATATCCGATACGGTTTCGGGTTGCTGCGGCGGGAGAGCGCCGGGTGGCCGCGCTATGCGGTGCTGTCCTCGCCGAGTGCCTACCGCACCGCGCAGCCGCACCTGGCACAGCCGCCCGCGGGCGTGGCCCATGCCAGAGAGCTCGACTTCGGCTACCTGCGCCGGCTGTCAAACACCCTGCCCGACGATGCCGAGCTGGTGGTCGGCCTGGGGGGCGGCCTGGCCCTGGACGCGGCTAAGTACGTGGCGCTCGAAAAGGGATTACCGCTGGTGCTGGCGCCGACGATCGTATCCACGGGGGCCATCATCCACGGCGTGTTTGCCCGCTGGGAGGGCCGCAGGATCATCGGCTGGGGGGATGAATGGCCCTGGATCAACTTCGACCATATCCTGGTGGACTACGAAGTGGCGCTGGAGGCGCCCTCTTACCTGCACACCGCCGGTCTGGGGGATATCCTCTGCGCTTATGCCGGGGTGGCGGAATGGCGCTGGCGGGCCGCGAATCGCGGCGGGCAGGCGGTCGAGGAAGAGGTGATTGCCGAGTTCGTCCGCTACCACGAGGAGATGGTGGCGGAATTTGAGGCTAGCCTGGACGCGGAGGGGCATTTGACCGCCGGCAGTATACACTGCATCATGCAGCGCCTGCAGGAGCGCGACAGCAGGAACCTGCCTCCGCCCGCGGCAAGCGGGGATCACCCCTTCCTGCACGCCCTGGAACTGGTGAACGACCAGAACTGGATTCACGGGGAGATCGTAGCGCTCGCGGCGCTGATCATCGTCTGGCACTGCGGCGACGACGACGGGCTGGCCGCCCGGCTGGACCGGTGCCAGGTCCGCCGCCGGCCCACGCAGATGGGCCTGAGCCGGGAGGCCCTGCGCAAGGGGCTGGAGTTTGCGCCGGGCTACATGGAGGGGGGAGAGGTGGATTCGATCCTGCGCCACGATCCGGTCGTCGGGGAGCGCTTCGCGGCGTTGTGGGCGTTTCTGGAAGGGGGGTAGGCCAACCAGTCCATGCGAAAATTCCCTTCTGGGACCCGGGCGGAGAGGGCTGCAAGCGGGCGCAGCAACAGGGAGGGACGCTCAGTGCAACAGGGCCTCCGCTGATTCAGTAAAGTCGCCGACGATCACATCCGGCTGGTAGGAGGGCAGGTCCTCTCTGTGTTCCTTTCTCGGCTGCGCCCGTCCTGGCTCTAGAATGGACGATGAGGTATACTTATAGATTCTGTCAGAGGAGGACGGACATGGCGGACCAGAGAGCGACCCTGGCCAGATACCTGGGCCTGGGGATCGCCGTCGGGATCGGGCTGGGCGCGGCACTGGATAATTACGGGGTAGGCGTAGGTATAGGCATCGTCATCGGTTTTGCTTTTTTCCACAAGCGCAGGTACTAAGAAGGCTTCTAAAAAACGACGCGATGCACGGACTCGTACATCGCGTCGTTGTCCGGTTCGGCTCGGGCCAGGAGGACTCAGGACAAAGCCACTACGTCCTGCGCTTGCGGCCCTTTCTGTCCCTGAACGACCTCGAATTCCACCTGCTGCCCCTCTTCCAGCGAACGATATCCCTCGCCGCGAATGGAGCTGAAGTGGACGAATACGTCGTCGCCGCTCTCGCGTACGATGAAGCCGAAGCCCTTGGCGTTGTCAAACCATTTGATCGTGCCGGTCTCACGCTCTGCCATGGCAAAAATCTCCCTTCTGTGGTGAATTTGGAGCGGTGTACTAAAAGTCCTTAGTACTTGCATCCGGAAACGAAACTATTAGTATAAATAAAAACGAAACTATTAGTATAAATAAAAATGGACAAAAAGTCACCCTGATTAATTTTCCCACCAGAATCCGGGTATCCGATATGGCACCTTCCGAGTCTTCACATCACGGCCACGATCACGGCCACAGCCATGGCCACGGGGTCATCGACCCGTCAATCGCCACCACGGAGCGGGGCATCTGGGCCGTCAAGTGGTCCTTTGTCGGGCTGATGATGACCGCCCTCCTGCAGGCGTTCGTGGTCTGGCTCTCCGGCAGTGTGGCGCTGCTGGCGGATACCATCCACAACTTTGGGGATGCCTCTACCGCAATTCCTCTGTGGATCGCCTTTTCCCTGGCTCACCTGCGACCCAACAAGCGCTTCCCGTACGGCTATGGCCGGGTGGAGGATCTGGCCGGCGTGGCCGTGGTCCTCACCATCCTGTTCAGCGCCATCGTGGCCGGGTACGAATCCATCCAGCGCTTCTTCAATCCCCAGGAGGTGAGCTATCTCGGTGCCCTGGTGGCGGCCTCGGTGATCGGGTTCCTCGGCAACGAGTTGGTGGCCATCTTTCGCATAAGGGTAGGCAAGGAGATCAACAGTGTGGCGCTGGTGGCGGACGGGTACCACGCCCGGGTGGACGGCCTCACCAGCCTGGCGGTGCTCTTCGGGGCCGTGGGGATCTGGCTGGGCTACCCCCTGGCCGACCCGATCGCGGGCCTGCTCATCACCGCGGCAATCTTCAGGATTGTATGGCAGTCCGCCCACTCCATCTTTGCGCGCATGCTCGACGGGGTGGAGCCAGAGGTGATCGATGAGATCAGGCACACGGCGCACCACATCCCCGGAGTGCGGGATATCGCGGAAGTGCGGGCGCGCTGGCTGGGGCACCGCCTGCACGCTGAAATCAACATCGCCGTGGACGCGGCACTGTCGGTGCAGGAGGGGCACGAAATCGCCGTGGAGTTGCGCCACCGGCTGTTGCACCAGCTGCACTCCCTCGCCCAGGCCACCATCCACATGGATCCGGTTCACGCCTCCGGGGAGGACCACCACAGCATTGTCGAGCACGTCCACGACGGCCTCCCCGCACACTCGCATCGATAAAAAGGGACGCAAATTCACATGCAACTCAAGGGTAAGACAGCCCTGGTCACGGGTGGAGCGCGGGGATTGGGGCGGGCCTATGTCCTGCACCTGGCCGGTCTGGGCGCGGATGTGGTAATCGACGACATTGACCTGAACGCCGCGCAGGAGTACGACGAGGAACTCGGCGCCGACACCCTCGTAGAGGAGGTAGAGGCCCTGGGCTGCCGGGCCCTGGGGATCGAGGCAGACGTGACCGACAAGGAGGCGGTCGAGGCCATGGTGGAGCGGACCCTGAGGGCGTTCGGGCGGCTGGACATCCTGGTGAACAATGCCGGCGGCAACCTGCGCTCCTACGAGGAGCAGTCCGCCTCGGGCACCTCCGAGAGCCACTTCCGCTACATCATGGACATCAATCTGACCGGGACCGTCTTTTGCTGCCAGGCCGCCAGCCGCCCCATGCGTGCGGCCGGCTCCGGCAAGATCGTCAACGTGGCTTCCCAGGCCGGGTTGTGGAACCCGGGCGACGGCGACGGCATGCCCTACAAGGTGGCCAAAGCCGGTATAGTCCACTACACCCGGGTTCTGGCTGCGGAGCTGGGACCTGTCGGGGTGCAGGTAAACTGTATCGCACCGGGTCTGATCCTTTCGTCCCGGGCCATTGCCGAGGGGCGCAACGACGAGGAAGTCCGGACCGGGCTGGAGGCGCGAATCCCGCTGCGGCGTCTGGGAACCCCCCAGGATTGCGCCCGGGTGGTGGAATTCCTGGTCACCGAGCAGTCCGATTATGTGACCGGGCAGTGCATTCCGGTCTGCGGTGGCCTGGTGGCGTTTTGAAGATTCCCAGAAGCCGTCTCAAAACCCCCGGCGGCCTTCGGGGAGGATTTTGAAGGCATCGGGCGGCTCAACCTCGTGGATTTTCTGCTGGAGGAGGCAGGAGCATGGCGATGATCTACGACGGACACGCATATTGCACTCCCCCCCCCAGCGCGCACGGGGGATTCGAAGACCCGGAGGAATTCTGGCGCCACCTGCAGTTATTCATGGCCTTTGCCCGCATGCAGCCGTGCTGGCGCCAGCGCGACCGGACGCCGGCGGATATCAGCGGGCTGGTCGACCGGGCGCGTCCGTGGAGCTTTGAGAGTCTCAAAGAGGCCGGCTTCCGGACCGGGCCGCACGGCCGGGTCGAGTGGACCGTGGATGGGGAGGACTATGTCAAACAGGCGCTGCCGCCCTGGATCGTGGAGTTTGCCTATCCCCCCGAGAGCCTGGTGGCCGAGATGGACTACGCCGGCGTGGACCGGGCTCTGCTGCACCGGACGCCCTATATGGGGCTCTCCAACGAGTACATCGCCGACTGCGTGCGGCGCTTTCCGGACCGCCTCCAGGGCCTGGCTTATATCGAGGAGTGGCGCATCGAGCCGGAAACAGAGACCTCGATCCGCAAACTGGAGCGGGCCATCAAAGAGCTGAGGCTCTCCGGTCTGCAGTTTCTGCCGTTTCACCGGCGGCTCTACGGACAGGAAGAAAAGTGGGACGGGCCGGGGTTCCGTCCCTTCTGGGATGCGGTGGCCGAATTGAAGATCCCGGTGTTCTTCACGCTCGGAGGGGACGCCTCGCTGGAGGCCTACCTGGACAAATTGCGCGCTCTGCGGCGCTGGATGGAGCGCTATCCCGCCGTCAAGGTCGTCCACACCCACGGGTTCAACTGGCGGCTCTTTGCCGACGAGGAGACCCTGCACGTGCCCGATGTGGTCTACGAGACGGCGCCCATCGACCATCCCAACTTCTACATCCAGCTCCTCTTCGCGGTGTTTCTCCAGTCGCGCTGGGACTACCCCATGCCGCAGATGCGGCCAACGCTGGAGAAGATGGTAGAGCGCATCGGCGCCAGGCGGCTGATGTGGGGCACAGACATACCCGTCGTGCTGCTCCACTGGACCTACCGCCAGAGTCTGGACTATATTCGCCGCTACTGCGACTTCATCACCCAGGACGAGATGGATCTCATCCTGGGCGGCAACATGGCCCGTTTCATGGGGCTTGAAGGGGGTTGAACTAGCGGATGCACGAGGCCGGATTCCGCTGGCGAACGAGATCGGCTAGGCGTTCTCCAATGACCATGGAAGTCACGTTGGTGTTGGCGCGGACGCAGTCCGGCATGATCGAAGCGTCGGCCACCCGCAACCCCTCGATGCCGTGGACTTTGCCACACTGATCAACCACGGCCATCGGGTCCGAGTCGGGACCCATTTTGCAGGTTGACGAGACGTGGTGGCTGGTGGTGATTGCGCCCATCATCCACGCGTCCAGGTCTTCGTCCGTTGCCAGGTCTTCGTCCGTCGGATCCAGGCGTTCGTCGATGAGTTCAGCCAGGGCTTGGTGGCCGATCAAATCGATGCTTAGGCGCACGGCCTCGCGCAAGCGCTCGCGGTCAAAGGACTTCGCCAGGTAGTTGTAGTCCAGCGCAGGCTGTTGGTGGGGGTCGGAGGAGGTGAGCTTGATTTGGCCGGCGCTGGCGGCCAGGTATATACAGGGCACCAGGTAAAATCCCAAAGGCCTGGAGTCGGATGGCACATAATACCCCTCCTCGGTGGCAAAAGACCCCGGCAGAATAAACATGTCGTTGCGCAGGTCGGAACCTTGCGCTGTGTAGCGGAGCCCGACCTGTAGTCGGGGTTCCGTCCCAGTGGGCATGAATGCGTCCTTCATCCTCAAAGTCATCGGCACTTGCGGATGATCTCTCAGGTTCTGCCCGACGCCCGGCAGGTCGTGGCTCACGGGAATGCCCTTTTCTTTGAGATGATCGGCTGGGCCGATGCCCGAAAGCATGAGGATATGAGGTGAGTTGATGGCTCCGCCGCACAGAAAAATCTCCTCTCCGTAGATATTGGAGATCTCACCGCCGCTCTCCACCTGGACGCCGCCGGCCCGACTGCCTTCGAGAAGGACGCGGTGTACCAGACAATCCGCTTTGATCGTCAGGTTCGAGCGCTGGCGGGCATGGCTCAGGTAGCCGATCGCCGAACTCTGGCGGATGCCGTCCGGGTTGTTGAAGGCCAGCGGACCGACCCCGGTAGAGTCGGGATCGTTGTGGTCGGGACAGTCCGGATAACCGGCGGCGCGACAGGCCTCGTAGAAGGCTCTGTGTTCGGGGTTCAACTCGTCATCTTGGAAACGCCGGATGGGGATGGGCCCGGCCGCGCCGTGGAAAGCAGCGTCGAAGTCGGGGTCGGCCTCGTTTTTGCAAAAGTAAGGGAGCAACTCCCGATAGCTCCACTTGTCGTTGCCTTGGGAAGCCCAGGTATCGTAGTCTTCGGGGACCCCGCGGAGAAAAATCTGCGCGTTTACCGCACTCGAGCCGCCGACGATCTTACCCCGGGGAACGAACATGGCGGGTTTGCTGGCGGTGGCCCTGGCCACGTAACCCCAGCCGAATTGCGTCCCTCGACCGAAAGCCCGCGCCCAGATGTTGCGGTCCCGGCCGTAGCCGAACTTGATTTCCTCGGGGAGTTGCTCGAACTGGGGGAAGTCCGGCCCCGCCTCCAGGAGCAAAACGGACCGATCCGGATCCTCGGTGAGCCGGGTTGCGAGGATGGCCCCGGCCGCGCCCGCGCCCACAATGATTATGTCGTATTTCATCTACTTGACCTCCGCGTCGAGCACATTGATTGACCTCCGAGCACTGAAGATATGCAGGAATCTATCCAATCGCAATACAGGGAAAAGAGCCCGGTCTTCGCCGCCCCTGGCAATGGACCTTTTCAGCACCCTGTCGTCTGGGGTTGACTTGACCGGCGGTGGTGAATTATTTTTGCATTTTAAGCGAGGGAGAAGACTCTATGGTGAGACTATCGACTGGGGCTGATAACGCCGCTCTACCCGTGGTTGCATCACAGCCTCCAAGGCGAGAATAGAATGCTAAAAGGTCGCATTACCCTGCTCATCATCCCTCAGGAAGAAGGCAAGACCTTCGAGTTGAAGATACCCCGGGTAGTGGTGGGATTCCTTGCATTGCTCGGTGTGCTGGTCCTGGGCTTGCTGGTTCTGGGGGGCTATGCTCATACCCGGGCAAGTGCGCTCGGAGAGCAGGTGGCTCGCCTGGAAAGGGAAAAATTCTGGCTCGAAGAAGAAGTGGGGCGGATCGAGGAGCTCGAGCAGGTCCTCCTGCGTTTGCAGAGGAGCAATCGCCAGCTGCACATCATCCTGGGAGAGTCAATGGGACTGGAGTCCGGGGAGGATCCTGTCCGCGGTCCTGCCGCCCGTGAACACTATATTTCTTCGGTCGAGCGCCTGCGCTGGGGGAGCATTCGTTCCCTTCCCACCCTGTGGCCGGTGCAGGGAGTGGTGAAGCGCGAATTCAGTGCGGAATTTCCCGGCGTGGTCATCGCCACGCCGCACCGCAGTCTGGTGCGGGCGAGTGGTTCCGGATGGGTGGTGCAATCCGGATTTGAGGTAGAGCTGGGTTATGTGGTGACCCTCGATCACGACAATGGCATCACCAGTCAATACGGTTACACCGCGGCCCTGCTGGCAAAGGTGGGCGACTACGTGAGGAAGGGACAGCCCATTGCCCTGTCGGGCCGCTCCGGAGCCGCTGTTTCCCCTGCCCTGTACTACGCTGTCCGCGAAAACGGAGAGGCCCGGAACCCCCGGATTTACAGGCTGTGGTTGTGACAGAGATGGCCCTGAGATCCCTGGAGACGGATGGCGGCAGCGACACGGTAATCGGGCGGGGAACGGTATTCCGCGGCGCGCTCAATGTCGTGCACAGCATCCAGGTACACGGCATCCTGAAGGGCAGCCGACTGACCACGGAAAAAGCCCTAATCGTGGGCCCAGAAGGGGATGTAAAGGCCGAGGTGATCGAAGTGGGGGAGGCGATCATCAGCGGCAAAGTCGCAGGCGCGATCAAGGCCAGGCGGCAGGTATATCTGGCCGCCAGCGGCGTGTTTGAAGGGCGGATAGAAACCCCCAAACTGGTTATCGAGGTGGGCGCCGTGCTCAAAGAGAAGGCTGTTTCCCAACCATCGGAGGCCGGTGAGGAAGATACGCCATCGGCAGGGTAGGCAAAAGAGAGCGGGTCCGCTACCAGGGTAGCGGACCCGCTCTCTTTATTGGTTCGGTCACCCGAATCCCCTACATCATACCACCCATACCACCCATACCACCACCGCCGTACATGTCACCACCCGGCGGGCCGGCGGGTGCCGCCGGCTTTTCTTCCGGGATCTCGGCGACGAGGGCTTCGGTGGTCAGCAGCAGGCTGGCGATACTGGCCCCGTTCTCCAGGGCCGTGCGCGCAACCTTGGCCGGATCCACGATCCCGGCCTTGACCAGGTCCTCGTAGTCTTCGGTGAGGGCGTTGAAACCAAAGGCGCCCTCGCCCTCGCCTACCTTGCGGGCGGCAATGGCGCCCTCAATGCCGGCGTTGTCGGCGATCTGGCGCAGCGGCTCCTCCAGGGCGCGGAGGATGATTTTGGCCCCACTGGCCTCATCGCCTTCCAACTCAAGTTCATTTACCGGCTGCTGGGCCCGGACGAAGACCACGCCGCCGCCCGACACGATGCCTTCTTCCACCGCGGCTCGGGTGGCGTGCAGAGCGTCCTCGACGCGGGCCTTTTTCTCCTTCATCTCCGTCTCGGTGGCCGCCCCCACATTGATCACGGCTACGCCGCCGGCCAGCTTGGCCAGGCGCTCCTGCAACTTCTCTTTATCGTAGTCCGAGGTGGTCTCGTCGATTTGACGACGGATCTGACCTACCCGGCCCTGGATGTCCTTGGCCTCGCCCGCGCCTTCGATGATGGTGGTGTTGTCCTTGTCCAGCACGATGCGCTTGGCCTGTCCCAGATCTTCGAGAGTGGTGTTCTCCAGCTTCAAACCGGCGTCCTCGGAAATGACCCGACCACCGATGAGTATCGAGATGTCTTCAAGCATGGCCGTGCGCCGATCCCCAAAACCCGGAGCCTTGGCCGCAGCCACCCGAATGGTGCCGCGCAACTTGTTCACCACCAGGGTCGCCAGGGCTTCCCCTTCGATATCCTCGGCGATGACCAGCAGGGGCTTGTTCAGCTGGGCCGCCTTTTCGAGCACGGGCACCAGATCCCGCATGGCCGAGATCTTCTTGTCGTGGATCAGGATGTAGGCATCTTCGAGTACCGCCTCCATGCTCTCCTGGTCGGTGACGAAGTAGGGCGACAGATAACCCCGATCGAACTGCATGCCTTCGACCACGTCCAGGGCCGTGTCCATGCTCTTGGCCTCTTCCACCGTGATGACCCCGTCCTTGCCCACCTTTTCCATGGCGTCGGCGATCAACTCGCCAATGGTTTCATCGTTGTTGGCCGAGATGGTGCCCACCTGGGCGATTTCATCGCGGCCCTTCACCTCTGTACTCATCTGCCGGATCTGGTCCACTACGGCGGCCACGGCCTTGTCGATGCCGCGCTTGAGATCCATGGGATTGGCCCCGGCAGTGACGTTTTTGAGGCCTTCGCGGAAGATGATCTGGGCCAGAACCGTGGCCGTGGTGGTACCGTCGCCGGCCACATCCGAGGTCTTGGAGGCGACCTCCTTGACCATCTGGGCGCCCATATTCTCGTAGGGATCCTTGAGTTCGACTTCCTTGGCCACGGTGACGCCATCCTTGGTGATGGTGGGCGAACCAAAGCTTTTGTCGAGGACGACATTGCGGCCCTGGGGCCCCAGAGTCACCTTGACCGTTTCGGCCAGTTTATCCACGCCCCGCAGCAACGAATCGCGGGCCGAGATGTCGAATTGGAGTTGTTTAGCTGCCATACAATCCTCCTAAATTAATAAAATGAAAAAATTTAAGTGATAATATTAGTGGTTTTAAGGCTGTCAATCGGATTTTTAGCACTCTATCGCTTAGAGTGCCAAAATTTTTATGACAAAGTTTTAATATAAATTCTTTTTCATCCTTGCGCAATAGGAAAAGTCTGGACTTTATTTTTAGTAGGCGACCGTGTTGATCTTGAGGCCGGCCCGTCAGCCAAATTCAGCTGGTCGCCTACTAGCAAAGATGAAAAAAATAAGTGTAAGCGATATGGGCCGGACGGCCTGCGCGCAAGCCGGGACCTGGCAGAGAGCGCTGCGGGAACTGCGGCATCGAGGAGAGGTGCCGGATCTGCTATTGCTGGCGGAGCATCCCCCTACCTACACCTGCGGCCGTTCCACCCGCCCTGGGCATCTGTTGGCCGTTGCGGATGTCCTGGCCCGCCAGGGCATTACCGTATTAGAGGTCGAACGCGGGGGCAGCGCCACCTATCACGGACCAGGCCAGCTGGTGGGGTACCCGATCGTGGATTTGCGACTTAGAAGACGGGATGTGCATCAATATATACGGGACCTGGAAGAGGTGCTGGTGCGCACCCTGGCCGGCTTTGGTCTGGAAGCACACCCCCGGTCCGGCCTGACCGGGGTATGGTGCGGCGAACACAAGATCGCGGCCATCGGCATTCACGTGCGCCACTGGATCACCATGCACGGGTTTGCCCTGAACATCTGTCCCGACCTGGAGCACTTTAAAGGCATCCGACCATGCGGCCTTGAAGGCGGGGCCATCACCTCCATGGCGCGGCAGCTGCCGCACCCTCCTGGCTGCAAAGAAGTGGCCGGGGAGCTAAAACAGCACTTTGCCGGGGTGTTCGGCTCAGCCCTGGAGGACATCGCCTGGGATGAATTGCGGACTCTGGCAACCGGATTCGCCCTACCTGGCGGTATTGCCCGATCCAGATAAAACCCATATAGTAGCTACTGATTTAGTTCCCAATTTTGGTCTCCCAAGGAGGATCTATGACCGAATGGCGTCCGCTACCACCTGAAAACGGTGAAAAGATTACCGTGCAAGACGGCCGGCTCGAGGTTCCCAACCGGCCGATCATTCCATTTATAGAGGGCGACGGAACCGGCCCGGATATCTGGGCGGCGGCGCAGCCCGTGCTGGATGCAGCCGTGGAAAAGGCCTACGGAGGCCGCAGGCAAATCGCCTGGATGGAGGTCCTGGCCGGAGGTAAGGCCTTTGAAACCCTGGACAACTGGCTCCCCGAGGCCACGGTCGAGGCTTTTCGCGATTACCTGGTGGGCATCAAGGGGCCCCTGACCACACCGGTGGGCGGCGGCATCCGCAGCCTGAACGTGGCCCTGCGCCAGATCCTGGACCTGTACGTGTGCCTGCGGCCGGTGCGCTACTTTCAGGGAGTGCCCTCCCCAGTGCGCCGACCAGAACTGGTCGACATGGTCATCTTCCGCGAGAACACCGAGGACATCTACGCCGGCATCGAGTTTGCGGAGGGCAGCGATGAAAACGCCCGCTTCAAGGCCCTGCTCGCAGAGCACTTTCCCGAGCGTTTTGCAAAAATCCGCTTCCCGGAAACGGCCGGCCTGGGCATCAAGCCGGTCTCGCAGGAGGGCACCAGCCGGCTCGTCCGCGCGGCGATCGAGTACGCCAGCAGCCAGCAGCGCGACAGCGTCACCCTGGTCCACAAGGGCAATATCATGAAGTTCACCGAGGGGGCCTTCCGCGACTGGGGGTACGAATTGGCCCGAACCCACTACCAGGGAGAAGAGGTCGACGGCGGTCCGTGGACCCGGATCGCGGCCCCCAACAACGGGGAGATCGTGCTCAAGGACGTGATTGCCGATGCCTTTCTACAGCAGATCCTGACCCGCCCGGCCGAGTACTCGGTGATTGCCACCCTCAATCTCAACGGGGATTACATCAGCGACGCCTTGGCCGCCTGCGTCGGCGGCATCGGCATTGCCCCGGGCGGCAATATCAACTACGACACGGGACACGCCATCTTCGAGGCCACCCACGGCACCGCGCCCAAGTACGCCGGCCAGGACAAGGTGAATCCGGGCTCGGTGATCCTCTCGGGCGATATGATGCTGCGACACCTGGGCTGGAACGAGGCGGCGGACCTGATCGTCCAGGGATTGGAAAAGACCATTTCCACCAAGGTCGTCACCTACGACTTCGCCCGCCTGATGGAAGACGCCCGCCAGGTCAAGTGTTCCGAATTCGGCAGCGCCATCATCGGGAATATGTAGGGGCTACCATGGCCGGCAAATTGACCCATGTCGACGAGGATGGTCGCCTTAAGATGGTGGATGTCTCCGCCAAACAGCAGACCCGGCGCCAGGCCCGGGTGCGAGGGGAGATCCTCATGCAGCCCGAGACCGTGCAGTTGATCCTGAAGAACAGAATGGCCAAGGGCAATGTGCTGGAGGCGGCCCGCCTGGCCGGAATTATGGCAGCCAAGCGCACCGGTGAGTTGATTCCCCTGTGCCACCCGCTCAACCTCACGGCCGTGGAGGTAGACTTCGAGGTAGGCGAGGATCGCATCCAGGTCGAGACCCAGGCGCGGATAATAGATCGCACCGGGGTGGAGATGGAGGCTATGACCGCGGCGACAGTGGCCCTTTTGACCATATACGATATGTGCAAGGCCGTGGACCGGGGCATGGTGATTTCCAAGGTGCGCCTGATGGAAAAGAAGAGCGGGACGTATTGGAGGACATAAGCGCGGGCTGGCCATCTTTTTTTCTGGCTTCCCGGGGCACTTTCTGGGCCGTGGCTACGGAGAGCAGCTCATGTCCGGTTCAGGAAAGCCTGCCCGCCAGCTTCAAGATCACGGCTTTCTGGCTGTGCAGCCGGTTCTCGGCCTGGTCGAATATGATTGAACGGGGATCGTGGAGCAACTCGCCGTCGATTTCGTAGCCGCGGTGGGCCGGCAGGCAGTGCATGATGTGGAGGTCCAGCCCCCGCAGGAGATCCTTGTTGAGCTGATAGGGTTTGAAGAGCTGGATGCGGCGCTCTTTCTCTACGGCAAAGGCCGGATCCGTGAAGTACTCCATATCGATCCAGGCATCGGTGTAAACCACATCGCTGTTTTCCAGGGACTGCCGCAAATCCTCTGACCTTTCGCACAGACCGGCCTGTTGCGCTTCCTCGTACAGGGGTTCGTCCACGGCGGCCGGATTGACCTCCGGGGCGACCACCACGACCTTCATCCCCACCTTCATACCAGCGGCGATCAGCGAGTTGCAGACATTGTTGTGCACCCCCACATAGGTCAGCCTGACGCCTTCCAGACGGCCCATCTTTTCCTGGACGGTCATCAAATCGGCCAGGGCCTGCATGGGATGGTAGCGGTCGCAGCACCCATTCATCACCGGGACGCGCGAGGTCTGGGTAGCGCGCATCACATCGGCGTTTTTCAAGAGGCGGACCAGGATGAAATCAGCGTAGAGAGACAGTACGTGGATCTCGTCGCCCAGATCGGCCAGGCCGAAGTTGGTGACGTCCCAGTCCAGGTACACGGCGTGGCCGCCCAGTTGGATCATGCCAATTTCGCCGGTGTAACGGGTGCGCGTGGAGGTCTTCTGGAAGAGCAGGGCCAGATTGCGGCCTTTCATGACGCCGGCGTGGCGGTCCGGGTCTGCCTTGAGACCCAGGCTGCCCTCGACGACCTGTGTGACTTCCTCGACGGACCAGTCTTTGAGGGTGGTCAGATGCATCTCGGAATCTCACTTTTAATCCAGGTGTTTGCGGACTTCGTCCAGCAGTTCCTGCCTGACCTGCTCGGCGGCACCTCGCCGGCGGCAACCCGAGGCCTTGGCATGGCCGCCGCCGCCGAATTTAGCTGCGATGAGGCTGACGTCCACCCGATCGCGGGAGCGCAGGCTGATGCGGTAAAATTCCGGCTCCTGCTCCTTGAGCAGCAGCGTCACCTCCACCCCTTTGACCAGGAGGCCGTAATTCACCACCTCTTCGACATCGCCGTTGCGCATGTCTTCGCAGCCGAGATGGAGGCTGGTCACCCGGTCGTCGCAGTGCAGTTCGAGTGAATCGATTCCTTTGCCGATCAACTTGACCGACTCGAAGCTTTTGTTGCCAAAGAGCTGGTCGGCGATATAATCCAGTCTGGCGCCTGAGCGCACCAGATCGGCGGCTACCTCGAAGGTAGTGGAGGTAGTCAGCGAGAAGCGAAAACCACCGGTGTCGAAAAGGATGCCCACGTAGAGCTGGGCGGCCACGACTGCATCGATCTGGAGGCCGGCGTCGACGGCCAGGTGGTAGACCAGTTCGCAGGACGAACTGAAATCCGAGGATACCAGATTGGTGGTGCCGAAGAACCGGTCGTCCTTGTGATGGTCAATGTTGAGAATCTGGGTGTTTTCGTCCAGATAGTTCTGGACATCGCCGATGCGCTCCAGGCCGGGACAGTCCAGGACAATGGTATAGCGCGCCTTGACAGAAGGAGGTTCCTCGGGCCGCTGGATATCTTCCCAACCCTCGAGAAAGTCATAGGCCTCGGGGATATCGTGGAGAATGACAGCGGCGTTTTTGCCCATGTGCTGGAGCATTCTTTGCAGCGCCAGGCATCCGCCTACCCCGTCCCCATCGCTGTTGATGTGGGAAGTCACGAGGAAATCGTCTCCCTGCTCGAGGAATTTCCTGGCTTCGCTCAAGCCCGGCAAGTGTATTGTTGGGTCCGGTGA
The DNA here is from genome assembly GCA_965219385.1 of Candidatus Latescibacterota bacterium. Classification (GTDB taxonomy): domain Bacteria; phylum Latescibacterota; class UBA2968; order UBA8231; family UBA8231; genus CBDCNM01. The sequence continues at coordinate 3,623,065 of CBDCNM010000002.1, forward strand.
GGACATATCAGCGATGATCCCTGGTCACAGGTCTTCGCGGTCGGAGCGTCGCAGCACGAAGTGGATGCGATGCGAGCGCGCTGATCCCTTATTAAAAGTGAAGCCATCGAACGCATCGAGCAATTCAAAAGGACTGGCCTCGATGTGGGCGATGAGGTCTTTCCACCTGTAAATATGCTGGGTATGGGTCTCTTCGAGTATTTCCTTCCGGGCATCGAATTGAATCAGAAAGTGGTTGTACTGCAAACGCCTTTCTCTGTCGTAATAGCTGTGGCGTTTGTACGAAAAGCCCGGACCTTTGCCGTTATCTATCGCGTCGTGGAAGTAGCGCAGCGAGTTGCGCTCAGTACACACATCAAAGATAAATAAACTCTCTGGCAGCAAAATGCGAAAGACTTCCTCGAGGCCTTTTTTGAAATCCTCGGGTGTGAGCAGGTAGTTGAAACTATCGTACAGACACACGGCTCCATCAAATGGCCCCAGGCCATCCACCCTGGAGAGCCGGCGTAGATCGCCCTCGAAAAACCGGATGGAGGTTGCTTTTTCTCTGGCCGTCTGGATCATGGAAGTCGAGATATCCGTACCGGAGACCGAATAGCCCAGTTTGCTCAGTTCCACGGTTGCATTGCCGGTACCGCAGGCCAGGTCCACCAGGTTTTGGGGGCGGCACGCGAACCGCTGAAAGAGGGCGTGAATGTACTGCGCCCAGTGGTCGTAGTCCACGTGCTGCATGACGTGGTCGTAAATTTCGGCCAGGGCTTCGTAGGGCACTTGTCTTACGGTGTCGACGGACAAACCAGCAACTCTTGAGAAGGCTTCTAAAAGCTGAGATCCTCGGCCGGATCGCGGTGCTCCTGGCGCAGGATTCGGACGTAGCGATTGCGCTGTTTTTTGGACGGAGGACGCAAGGGAATGTCCACCACCTCGGCCTCCAGGTAGTGCGTCTCGGTATCTATGGTGATGACCTCGCCCGCCCTGACTTGCCGTCCGGGTTTGGCCGGCTTGCCGTCGACGTGCACACACTCCTCGTCGCAGGCGCGCTTGGCCTGGCTGCGCTGCTTGATCAGCCCTGTATGCTGCAAAAAAAGGTCGAGTCGGCTCATCAGTGGGTACCGCTTTCGTCGGTGCGTCTGTCCACGTGGATCTCCTCCTTGTAGTCGGCGATGAGCTGGCGCATGCTTTCGGCCAACCGCATTTCGCGTATCAATCCTTCCAGGGTAGCGTGGTCGTCGTTGATTTTGATAATGTGGCCGTCGTCCTCCAGAAAGAATGGTTCGCTGATCCCTCCCAGCTTGAGGTGGTTCAGGTAGGGCTGCAGGAAGAGGGGAATCTGGTCCTTGGGAAATTGGTTCCACAAGCCTCCCGAACGGGCGCTGGGATCTTCTGAATAGGCCCTGGCCAACTCTGCAAAGTCTCCGCCCGCCAGGGCGCGCTGGCGCAGCTCTTCCAGCTGGCTCCTGATCCGCTCTTTGTCCTGCTGGCTGCTCGGGGCCCGGATGAGGATATGGCTGGCGCAGAGTTCGTCTTCGCGCTTTTCGTGGAGCTGAATCAGGTGGTAGCCATGTTTGGTCAGCACGGGTTGGCTGATCTCGCCGGTTTTGAGCCGAAAGGCCTCCGACTCGAATTCGGGCATAAGCATACCGGCCTCGAAACACCCCAGGTCGCCCCCGTCGGCGACCGTGGCCGGATCTTCCGAGTAGGTGCGGGCCAAGTCGGCGAAGACTTCGCCGGCTTCAAGTTTTTGCTGGACCACCTGGATTTTCTTGCGAACCTCGCCCAGAACGGCCGAATCCGGCTTTACCTTGATGTTGATCTGACTGAGAAAAACCATGGCGGGCAGGGTGTCGCTGTGGGCCTGGCGAAAGGTCTCTACATCCTTGTGGGTGATATGGAGCCGATAGGCTATCACCTGGCGCATCTGCTCAAAGAGCAGGCCGTGGCGGATGTCCTTGCGGGAGCGGGCCTTGAGCTGGCGTTCGGTGAGGCCGACGCGTTCGAGCATGTCGCGGTAATCCTGCTCTCCTTCGCTGTTCTTTACCTGGTTGAAGCGCTCGTTGAGGATTTCCTCGACCCGGCTTCCCTCGATCTGTATACTGTCCTTTTTGGCCTTGAGGATCAGCACCTGCTCGTCAATCATGGCATCGAGCGCCTGCTGGCGCAGTTTGTCCAGCTCCTCTTCGGAGAGCCGGAAGTTGCGACCCGACTGCCTGAGTTCGAGTTCCACCCGGAGGTTCAGCTCGGACCAGAGAATGACCTCGTCGTCTACCACGGCGACGATCCGGTCGACGAGTTGGGAACGGGTCTCTGCAAAGACGGTGCATACACAAAGGACAAAGAGGATGATGGATAGCATGCGGCACATTCTGGATCCGAATTTTTCAGTAGACTTCATTCAGGGCAATTCCTCTGACGCCCGATCGTGAATGGCCCATTCACGGGCGGCTTTCAAACGGGTGATCAAGTCCTCCAGGCGCTGCTGATGCTCCTGGCGTACCAGGGTCTCGACGATCTGCGACCTGGCCTGGTCCAGTTCCTTTGGAGTGCCGGCTTCCCGGCGGTCCAGCACTTGAATGATGTGGTATCCGCTTTCGCTGCGGATGGGTTTTGACAGGCTGTTCAGCTTCAGGTCCTGGCACAACTCCCACAGGAGGGGATCGTCCTCTTCTGAAAAGTATTCCAGATCCCCGCCCGATAAACGGGTATCCTGATCCTGGGAGTGCTGCCGGGCCTGATTCTCGAAGGAATCGCCGCGCTGCAAGGCTCGAAGTCTGGCATTGGCATCGCTCGGGGTCCTGAGCAAAATGTGTCGCGCCCGCACCTGGGGCTGGAGGAACAGGAACTCGTCCCGATGCTGTTCGTAGTATTGCTGGATCGAGGATTCGGAGATTTTTACCTCCCGGCCTTCAAATTCGGTGTCGAGCAGGTCGGCCACCAGCAAACCGCGGCGGGTTTGTTCGAGCAGCTGCTGCAGATGCGCTCTCTGGTCCAGCCGGCGGGCCAGAGCCTCCTGATAGAGGAGCTCTTCCCGGACCCAGGTTTCGATTGTGTGGGCGCGCTCCGCGGCCGCCAGGTCGCCGTCCAGATCGTCCGGCAAGCGGGCCTCCAGCTCGGCCGCGGTCAGCACGGCATCGCCGACCCGGGCCACTATGGGCCCCTGGTCCTCGTGGCGGTCGCAGGCCGCCAGCAGGATGGCGGCGAGCAAAACCAGCAGCACCCAGCGCAAATTTGCCCCTTTGTTCATGTGGTCGGCAATTCCGTTCAAAGAATCTCCCGAAAGACGTCCCTGGCTCTCTCCAGGCGTTCCTGTTCATCCCGGCCCTTTAAGCGGACCTCGATGGCGAGGCGCTCGTCCAAGGTGAATTCCAGCTGGTTCGAGCTTTTTTCCACCATTCTCTGCACATCGGGCCCCTGGAGTTCGCGGTCTTCCGGAAAGACCAGCCGCAAACGGGACCTCTCCAGGTGTACGGCGTCCAGGCCCAGCTGGCGGGCCATTACCTTAATTTCCATCAGGTACATCAGGGCCTGGGCATGCATGGGCAGACGGCCGCAGCGGTCCACCATCTCTTCCTGGATGCTCAACAGGTCCACGATCTTCTGGGCATCGGCCAGACGCTGGTAGAATTCCATTTTCTGATTGCTGTCGGGGACGTAGTCGTCGGGGATATAGGCCGAGATCGAAATCTTGATATCCGGCTCGACGACCTGGCCCACGGTTTCGCCCTTCAACTCGCGCATGGCCTCGTCGAGCAGGCGGCAGTAAAGATCGAAACCCACGGCGGCAACGAAGCCGTGTTGCTGGGGTCCCAGAAGGTTGCCGGCGCCGCGAATTTCCATGTCCCGCATGGCGATGTTGAAGCCGGATCCCAGATCGGAGAATTCTTCGATGGCGCGCAGGCGCATACGGCTTTTCTTGGTGAGCTTCTTACCCTTGGGCACCAGCAGATAGGCAAAGGCGCGTTCGTTCGAGCGTCCGACCCGACCGCGTATCTGATAGAGCTGACCAAGGCCCAGGGCATCGGCCCGGTTGACCAGGATGGTGTTTACCGAGGGGATGTCGATACCCGACTCGATGATCATGGTACAGACCAGACAATCGTAGTTTCGTTCCAGGAATTCGAACATGATCTTTTCCAGCTGCCGGGCCGGCATCTGGCCGTGGGCCGTGCCGAAGCGCACCTGCGGCAGCAGTTCCCGGAGGTACTCGGTCAGCCGGTGGATGGATTGCACCCGGTTGTGCACAAAGTAGACCTGGCCGCCGCGCTCGACTTCCCGGAGAATGGCTTCGGCGATGCGATCCTGGTCGAAGGCGATGATCTCGGTGTGGATGGGCAGGCGGTCCTGGGGCGGGGTATTGATCACCGACATGTCGCGGCCCCCCATCAGCGACATGTGCAGGGTCCGCGGAATGGGGGTGGCCGTCAGAGTAAGCACGTCCACCAGGCGCTTGAGTTGTTTGAGCTTTTCCTTGTGGCGCACCCCCAAACGCTGCTCCTCGTCCACGACCAGCAGGCCCAGATCGCGGAAGACCATGTCCTTGGAGAGGATGCGGTGGGTGCCGATGGCGATGTCGACCTTGCCGCTTTTGATATCCTCCAGGATCGTCTTCTGCTCCTTGGCGGTGCGGAAACGGCTGAGAACCTCCACCCGTACGGGGGCGTGTTTCAGGCGCTCGGAAAAGGTCTGGTAGTGCTGTGCGGCCAGGATGGTCGTCGGCACCAGCACAGCCACCTGTTTGTGATCGCAGACAACTTTGTAAGCCGCGCGCACGGCGATTTCGGTCTTGCCGTAGCCCACGTCGCCGCAGACCAGACGGTCCATGGCATGCGGCGCCTCCATATCCTGCTTGACCTCCTCCATGGTGCGCAGCTGGTCCGGGGTCTCCTGAAAGGGAAAGGCCGCTTCCACCTCTTTGTGCATGGGACCGTCCGGGGAAAACTGGACCCCGGGGCGAGCCTTGCGTTCGGCGTAGAGTTGGATCAGCTCGCTGGCCATTTTGAAGATTTCCTCCCGGGTGCGCTCCTTGAGCTTTTCCCAGGCCGTACCGCCCAGCTTGCTGAGGAGGGGGCTTTCGCCCTCGGCGCTGGAGTACTTGCGCAGCCGATCCAGCTGTTCCACCGGGACGAAGAGCTTGTCTTTTCCCTGGTAGACGACTTCCAGGCAGTCGTGGTCGCGACCGCTGATTTGCAGACGGCGAATCCCCATATAACGTCCGATGCCGTGGTCCACATGGACCACGAAATTGCCGTGCTGCAGGCTGTTGAAGGTGGAGATCGGGGTGGCGGCGCGGAACTTGCGGTAGCGGTAGCGCCGTTTCTCCCGGCTGAAGATTTCGTGGTCGTTGAACAGCGCGATCCTGGCCTCGGGAAAGATGAACCCCTGGTGCAGGGCCCCCAGGCCAAAGGAGACCTGGTCCAGCCGGTCTTCGAAAAGTTCCTGCAGGCGGCTGTTCTGACCCTGGGTATCGCAGTGCATGTGGATGGCGTAGGAATCCTGGTGCAGGCGGTCTATCTCCGCGTACAGGCGGGGTAGTTCCCCCTGAAAGATCGGCGGCGCCAAAGCCCCAAAGTGGACGGCGGTGGTCGCCTCCCCCACCGGAGCGGGCTGGAGGCGAGGGTGGACTTCCAGCCGGGCCTGGAGCCAGGCGGGCTCGCGCATGAGTTGTGCGGGCGACGGGAGCTTGCCGCGGGTTGCCCGGCGGGCGTACTCAGCATTGGGGCGCTCGAGGGCTTTTTCGAGTTCGCCCGTCACATCCTCGGCCTCGTCGCAGAATAGCAAGGGCTCTTCGAGATAGGCGCACAAACCGTCGTTGCCGCCGTAGAGCAGGCTCATGAAACTCTCGATGCCCTCCAGGGAGGTGCCTAGTTCCAGCTGGTCTTTGAGTTCCTGGAGGTCCATTTCCTCCCCCTCTTCCGCCTTCTTGATGAATTGCAGGTACTCCTCGTAGAACAGCGACTCCAGGAGGACTTCGCAGGCCGGCAGGATCACGGCCTCCTGGCAGGTCTGGAGCGAACGCTGGGTGCCGACGTCGAAGTGCCGGATGGATTCTACTTCGTCGTCGAAGAACTCCAGGCGAAAGGGGTGTTCGACCCCGAAGGGATAGACATCGAGGATGCCGCCGCGCACACTGAACTGACCCACCCCGTCGATGGTGGGGACGCGTTCAAAGCCGCAGTCCACCAAATGGGCGCTGAGCCGATCCAGGGAGTGTTCCTCGCCCGTTTTTACCTGCAGGGTTCCCAGTTCCAGGGCATGGGGCGGGATGAGGGGGTTCAGCAGCGCCGCTGCCGGCGCAACCACGATGGTGGGCTCTCTCCGCTGCAGTTGGACGGCAGCTTCCAGGCGCAGTTCAGTGATCTCCGTAGCCGGAGAACGGCCTTCGTAAATGTCCACATCCCAGGCCGGAAAGTAGCGCACGATCTTCTCGCCGACGATGCTCTGGAGATCGTCGCGCCACTGCTCGGCCCGGTCTTCGTCGGCGGCAATGACCAGCAGGGGCCGCTGGATCGAACGCTGTACATGGGTCAGCAGGAAAGCCAGCAAGGTAGAGGGCAGGGCGTGCAACAGGATTTGTTTTTCCCCCTGGCGCAACCGGGCAATCACTTCCTTGAAACTGGGGGTCTGAGCGGTTTTTCGGGCGATGTGATCGAGAGAATGAGCCGGATCCATGTTCCCTCAAGGCGCGGTACAGAACAAAAAAAGGCCTGTTCAGCCGTGTGCGGGCAGGCTGTTTAAACCGTCGAGAATAATCGGTGTAAGAAGCCGTCTTAAAATTCCTGGTGAGCCCAAAGCCCGAGCGAAAAGGCGGGGGTCACCGCCCCACCTGCTGCTACGCCCGCTCGCAGCCTACCGCCCTGCCCGGAAGCGGTCATATCGCCGGGATATGGCTGCTTCCGGGCAACGCCGGCCCCCGCCGTTACAGCCGGGCGACGGCCGCCGGGGGTTTTGAGATGACTTCTAAGATAAGAGTGGGACATACTTTCTGTCAAGAAAGCTAGAGGGCGGTACGAGACTCGGGTTGGTCAACGCAGCGCGAGCGCGGTGTGTTTCAACCATAAAAAAATTCGTGCTTGATAGGGCAAAAGATTCGCAGTACTTTATAGCCGGTGCAGTACTTTATAGCCGGTGCAGATCATCATACTCCTTGGTCCCCTTGCGGCCGTCCGCCGATTTCGCCAAATACTGGACAAACGAGGGATAAAAATGAAAAATATAGCTGTCATTCTGGCCTTGATGGCGATGGTCGGAACGGGATGCGATTCCGAGAAGGTAGATGGTCCCTATACCCTTTACTACGACAATGGCAACAAAAAGGAGGAAGGGACCTATAAAGACGATAAACTGGAGGGAGATTTTTTCCAGTACGACGAAAATGGGATCCTAAAATACGAAGGCTTCTACGAAAAGGGCAAACTCAAGGGAGAGCTGGCTTTTTTCGAACCTTTTGTCGAGTACTACGAGGCGCCCGACGGACAGAAGCTGAGGGTGGAGGGGACCTATAAAGACGGCAAGAGGGATGGGGCCTATGCGGTCTACTACGGCGATTCAAAGACTAAAAAGGTAGAGGGGATCTATAAAAACACCAACAAACACGGACGCTGGACCTGGTATGAGAAGGATGGAAAAAAGCACCGGCAGGATGAGTGGGATAGTGGGGAGTTGGTCGAGTCTGTGGATTGTGTGGAAAACCTGAGGGGATGCGACTAGTGCGGAAATGAACGGTTGCATCGACTACGAGGATTCCCGAACGATTTGTCGGAGGTATTCGCAGTACGGGTTTTCATCATATTTATTGGCCACCTCTAATACCTGCTCTGCGGATATATAACCCCTTCGGTATGCAATTTCCTCAAGACATGCAATCTTTAGGCCTTGACGATGTTCTACGGTCTGAACGAAGCTGCTTGCCATAAGTAGGCTCTCGTGCGTACCTGTATCCAGCCACGCGTACCCTCGACCCAAAACTTCTACGCGCAATCTACCGCTGGTCAGATATTCATTGTTAACGTCTGTGATCTCTAGTTCCTCACGAGCTGATTTTACCAGGGTCTTTGTAACTCTAGCCACATCCTGATCGTAAAAGTAGAGTCCGGTCTGGGCATATTGCGATTTCGGAAGTTGAGGCTTCTCCTCAATACTAAGAACCTTGAATTGACTATCGAACTCGATGACGCCATATCGTTGTGGATTGTTGACGCGGTAAGCAAAAATCAACGCTCCCTCTGTCAACTTGCCGGCTTTCTCCATTAAGCCGCCAAGTCCTTGGCCATAGAAGAAATTGTCGCCAAAGATGAGGGCACAGGGATGCCCGCGGATGAAACTCTCTCCTATGATGAAGGCTTGTGCAACGCCTTCAGGTTTCTCCTGAACGGCGTACTGTATTTGCAGACCGAGGGGTTGACCGTCACCGAAGAGCTTCTTGTAGAGATCGATGTGCTCAGGGCTAGAGATGATGAGGTACTCCCTTATTCCGGCAAGCATGAGCACGGAGAGAGGATAATAGATCATCGGCTTGTCGAATACGGGAATGATTTGCTTGGAAATGGAGATAGTTTGAGGATAGAGTCTCGTCCCTAGGCCGCCAGCTAACACAATCCCCTTCATTATTATCACCTCCTCGATCAGCAGGCACTGACTCAGCGATATGGACATGATCGGTGAGTCCCGCCGCCATAGCCGTCGTCCTGAGGTTCCACTTTTTCGGCGTTCCCCGTTCCCGTGTGGGGCGGGGTTCGGGTAGTAATTCTCGCAAACCGGCGAGGTTTTGTCAAATGTTGCGCCCGGTCAATCTTCCTCCTGACGTCGGCGGCGCTGGCGGAACATGTAGCCATAGGCGGCCAGATTGAGGGCCAGCACAAGGGCACCCAGGCCTATCTGAATGGGGCGCGTAAGGCCGGCTGGGTAGAGGACAAAGAGCAGGTAGTGCTCGATGAAATCGCCTGTATAACCGGCTTCTCCCCCTTTGTAGCGGAGCTGGTTTTCCAGGGGGGTGAGGGGGCAGATCCAGCCGGCGAATTCGATCAGCGCCGCCCAGGCAGCCGCAGGAGCGTGCAGCCAGATCACCCTGGGCCAGCGCAGGGCCAGGAAAGCGCCGCCCACCGCAAACACAATAAAGACCAGGTGCAAAACCACCAGGATATCGGCGAGGAGGCGATACATCCCCGGTTGCTTCAGCGCACGAACCAGCGGATGGCGTAGGCCCTCTCGATGTCCTCGAAGGCCAGGGTATAAGGGTCGCAGCGTCTGTACGCGGTAAAGCCGTCGGTGCGCACCATCAGCCAGCCAAAGTCCCAGCCCTGGCTGGTGTAGAGCATGGGCACGGCCGGGGCCACGCGGACGAGGGGATGGGTGCCGGCGATGAAGAGTTCCTTTTCGGTGTAGTAGTAGCACGATCCCGCCTGTACGAAGAGCTCGTGGTCCATGGCCGCGGCTGGATCCTGGGCCAGGTCGGCGCCCAGGCCGCGGACCCCGATCTTGACTTCGCAGCCCTGGGTAAAGGCTTCGGCCAGGTCGAGCACGGAGCCGAAGAGGACCGCGCCTTGTTCGTCGTGGGAGAGCACCTCGCGCCAGCCATCGCTCACATTGAAGCGGTACACCTCGAAGTCGTAGATGAAGTTGTTGCTGGGGGCATTAGTCTCCCCGTCCCAGCTGGACTGGCTGTGGGACTTGGGCATGTCGGGGTGATGGTTGATGGGCGACTGGCCGGGGTCCCCGGTGGCGCCGGTGCCGTCCAGGTGAGGGCGGGCAATGGCCTGCTGGCCGTTCTGGTTGTAGAGGAAGAAGGACATGGACGGACGCGGGCCGAAGCCGAGCGGCAGGGAAATGGGCTGGCGCCGGCTCATGATGCCGGCCGACCAGGCATCCTCCACCAGGTAGGTGATGGCGAATTCGGCCACCTCGCGGACGCGCTCGGTGCTGTCGGATTGGACGTCGATGTGTTCGTTGTGGATGAATTCCGTGTAGATGCGCAGATCCGCGGCGTTGCGGATGGCGGCGGCCAGGGCTTCTTCGCTGCCGGCGGTGCGGTTGCGGTTTGTATCCAATTCCAGGGCGCTCTTCCATTCGGCCATGTTAAAATTCCCTTCACTCGAATATTCATTCATGTTCAGTTTGTCTGGTCGGCGCATGTTTACCCGGCCGACCAGGTGTGGCTGCCGCCGGCGTTGAGGGCCAGGTTGCCGCCGTCCACCGGCAGCAGGACGCCGGTGACGGCCACGGCGGCGGCCGAGCACAGGAAGACGGCCGGGCCGATGAAGTCCTCCGGGTCGAGCAGGCGGCCGAGCGGAATGCCGACCAGGAACTGCTGGCGGATTTTTTCGCCGAAGCGCGGATCCTCGAACAGCAGCTTTCTGAGCGCGGGGGTGAGCACCTGGGCCGGCAGGATGGCGTTGACCCGGATGCCCTGGCCGGCGTACTCCACGGCCAGTTCCCGGGTCAGCTGCACCACGCCGCCCTTGGAGGTGCTGTAGGGAAGATTGCCCCGGCCCACGCCCGAGACGCCGGCGATGGAGCCGATGTTGAGGATGCTGCCGCCGGTGTCCTGCTCGATCATGCGGCGCAGGGCCTGCTGGGCGCACAGGAAGTACCCGGTGAGGTTGACGGACAGAGTCTTCTCCCAGGCCTCCAGGCTCAGCTCGTGGGGCCGCACCCGCTCGGGGAAGACAAAGGGCACATTGGCCAGGATGTCGATCTGGCCGAAGTGCTCGTCGGCTTCGAAGAAGAGGTCCTCGACTTCGCCAGGGTCGGATATATCGCAATGGGCGACCATGGTCTGGCGCCCCAGGTTTTCGATCTCTTCTCCGGTGATCCGGGCGCCCTCGTCGTCGATGTCGGCGACTACGACGTCGGCGCCGTGGCGCGCAAAGCCCAGGGCCAAGGCGTGACCGATGCCGCCGTTGGCTCCGGCCCCGGTGACCATGGCTATCTTGCCGCTCAGGTCGAATAAGGAATCGGCCATGTGCAAGCCTTTCTTAGGTTACCAGCCACAGGTAGGGCTGTTCTACCAGGTGTTTGAGGTGTTGCAGAAAGCGCGCGGCCGGGGCGCCGTCCACCAGGCGATGATCAAAGGTGAGACTGAGGAACATCATGTGGCGGATCTCCACCCGTTCAGCCGGGGCGTCGACCACGACCTGCCTGGGCGCGATCCGGCCCACGCCGAGGATGGCGCACTGGGGCAGATTGATGATCGGGGTAAAGGCGTCAATCTCGTACATGCCCAGGTTGGTGAGGGTGAAGGTGCCGCCCTGCAAGGCGTCCGGACTGAGGTTGCCCTTGCTGGCGGCCTCGATCAGGGCGGTGGATTCCTCGGCGATTTGCCGCAGGGTTTTGTCCTGGGCGTCGCGCAGCACCGGCACCAGCAGACCGCGTTCGGTATCCACGGCGATCCCCAGGTGGACCGCGGGGGAGAGCACGATTTCGTCCGTGCCCTGCAGCCGGGCATTGAGGGCGGGGTGGTCGGTGAGGGCCTGGGTCAAGGCCTTGACCAGCAGGTCGGTGTAGGTCGGGATGGGGCGGGAAGCGGTGGCCGGGTCGTTCTTGAGCTGGCTGCGCAGCCGCACCAGTTCGGTGGCGTCGGTCTCGGTATTGAGGGTGACCGGCGCGGTGGTGCGGGCGCTCTCGGCCAGGCGCTCGGCAGTGATTTTGCGGACCGGACTGAAGGGGACGATTTGTGCCGGCGCGGCCGGGGATGCCGCGGCCGCGGCTTCGACATCGGCGCGCTCGATCCGCCCGCCCGGCTTCTGGGCGGCCAGAGCCTCCAGGTCCACGCCCAGCTCGGCGGCCAGGCGCCGGGCGACCGGGCTGACGCGCAACTCGGTGGCCGCGGCCCGGACATCGCGCTCGACGATGCGGCCGGTCCGGCCGGTGCCTGTGAGCCGGGTCCAGTCCACGCCCAGCTCGGCGGCCAGGCGCCGGGCGCGCGGGCTGATGGTGGGGCCGGATTTGCCGCTGCGCCGAGGTGTGAGCGGCACCGTGGTTTGGGGTGCCGCGGGCTGTTCTTGCTGGGTTTGTTGCACGGCAGGCAACACTGTGGCGGGCATTTCCTCGCCCGGCTCCAGCAGGTAGGCCAGCAGGGTCCCCACCGGTAAGGTAGAGCCGGGCGGGGGCGAGTCGGGCGGGATGCACAGGATGCCGGCGTCGAGCGCCTCGATCTCGTTGAGGGCTTTGTCGCTTTCGACCGTGAACACGATATCCCCGATCTCGACCGGGTCGCCGTCCTGTTTGACCCATTCCACCAGGATGCCCTCCTCCATGGTCCAGCCCAGCCGCGGCATGACGATTTCGATGGCCATATTGCTCTCCTCCTACTCGGCCATCAAATCGCGGATGGCCGCGGCAATGGATTCGCTCTGGGGCACGGTGGCCGCTTCTAGGGGCGGGCTGTAGGGTATGGGGGTGTGGAGACCATTGAGGCGGCGCACGGGCGCGTCCAGAGCGTCAAAACCCTGGTCGACGATCCGGGCGGCGATCTCGGAGCCGATGGCGCACGGGGCATAGGTATCGTCCACGATCAGCAGCCGGCCGGTCTTGTGGACCGACTCCAGGATGGTGTCCATATCCAGGGGCGCCACGGTGCGCGGATCGACCACCTCCACCGAGATGCCCTCTGCCTCCAGTTGCTCGCACACCTCCAGGGTCCTGGGCACCATCAGGGCAATCGCCACCACCGTGACATCGCTGCCCTGGCGGGAGATGGCGGCTTCGCCAAAGGAGGTGTAGTACTCTTCCTCGGGCACCGGCCCCCTGGTATTGAGCAAGAGCCGGTGTTCCAGAAAGAATACGGGATCGTCGCTGCGAATCGCGGTCTTCAAGAGGCCCTTGGCATCGGCCGGGTTCGAGGGAAGCGCCACCCTGCAGCCGGGCTGGTGGGTGAAGAAGGGGTAGTAATTGCCGGAGTGATGGGTGGCGGCCGAGCCGCCCACGCCGACGCAGCCGCGCAGGGTCAGGGGCATCTTGAGGCGGCCGCTGCTCATGTACTGCATCTTGGCGGCCTGATTGACGATCTCGCCGATGGAGTCGAGGATAAAGTCGGTAAACATGAAGTCCACCACCGGCCGGGTGCCGGTCATGGCGGCGCCGGCACACATGCCGACAAAACCGCGCTCGCAGATCGGGACATCGCGCACCCGCTCCGCTCCGTGGATGTCGTAGAGCCCGGTGGTGGTGTTGAAATTGCCGCCCCGGGCGCCGCTGCCTTCGCCCACCACAAAGATGGTCGGGTCTTTGGCCATTTCCTCGGCCAGGCCCTCGCGGGCCGCGTCTGTAAAGGTCCGTTCCCGCATATCACCTCATTCATTGTTTACTGTACACGTGGTCGGCCACGGTGGCCGGATCCGGCCACGGGCTGTTCTGGGCGAATTCCACCGCTTCCTGGATCAGGGCCTTGACTTCCGCTTCGGTGGCCTCAAAATCGTCCTCGCCGACGGTCCCTATTTCCAGCAGGCAGGTGCGAAACTGCTCGATCGGGTCGCGCTGCTTCCACTGGTCGATCTCCTCCCGGGTGCGGTAGCCGGTGTCGCGCATGCCCTCGGAGTGCGGCCGGGTGCGGTAGGTCTTGCACTCGATCAGGGCCGGGCCGCCGCCCTGGCGGGCGCGCCCGATGGCTTCGCCGGCAGCCTCGTACACCGCCATGACATCGTTGCCGTCCACGGCTACCCCGGGCAGGCCGTAACTGGCGGCTTTGCGAGCCACGTCGGTGTCGCCGGCGGCGTATTCGAAGGGGACTTCGGTGGCGTACATGTTGTTCTCGCAGACGAAGAGGGTGGGCAGCTTGAAGATGGCGGCCAGGTTGAGGCCTTCGTGGAAGGCGCCGTTGTTGACGGCGCCTTCGCCGAAGAAGGCCACGCCCACCTGATCGGTCTTGAGCAGCATGTAGGAGTAGCCGGCGCCGGTGGCCTGCAGGATGCTGGGGCCGACGATGCCACTGGTGCCCATCAGCCCGACCTCGGGGGAAAACAGGTGCATGCTGCCGCCGCGGCCCTGCGAGCAGCCGGTGGCCTTGCCGAAGAGTTCGGCGATGAGTTGGCGGGGGGGGACGCCCTTGGCCAGGGCGTGGCCGTGGCCGCGGTGGGTGCTGAACACCGCGTCGTCCGGGCGCAAATGGGCGCAGACCCCGGTGGCTATGGCCTCCTCGCCCACGTAGGTGTGGCAGGCGCCCATGATCAGACCGGCCTGGTGCGAGCGGGCCAGCTGCTCCTCGCAGCGTCGGATCACCAGCATCTGGCGGTAGAGCGCGAGATGGATTTCGGCGGCATCCGATGAATTCACCATGTGCATTTCTCCTTCAAAGTTTCGATTTCCGGGCTGCTGTTTTTTACCCGACGCCGGTCATTCTGTCAGGGGCTTTTATTTTGCCGGTATACCTGCCCGCCCTTGACCACGGCCACGGGCACCAGGGCCTGCCGGCCCACCCGCGTCTGGCCCTGCGCGTCCACGAGTTGGTGCTCGCCCTCGCGCAGTTCGAAGACCACGGCGTCGCCCCAGGCCCCTGGCGCCAGGGTGCCGATCTTTTCCGCCATCAGGATGGTCTGCGCCGGCACCGAGGTGACCTTGGCGATGGCGTCGTCCAGGGACAGGCCGAGGTGGAGGAACTTGGTCACCACATTGGCCAGGTCGTAGACCGGGCCGTCGACGTTGTAGATGTGCAGATCGGACGAGATGGTCTGGGGCTGCACGCCCTGGGCCATGGCGCTTTCGACCACCTCCCAGGCAAAGGAGCCGGCGCCGTGGCCCACGTCGAATACGACGTCGCGCTCCATGGCCTCGTACACGGATGGGCGCACCTGTCCCTGTTCGTCCAGGATGCCGCACTCCATGCCGTGGAAGCAGTGGGTCAGGATGTCGCGCTCGCCCATGAGTTCAAGGATATCGTCGAGCGAATCGCACCAGGCCGCCTGCGGGTGCACCATGATGGGCAGACCGGCCGCATCCGCGGCTTCGCGGGCCCGGTGCAGGGGCAGCATGCCCGAGCGCTCGCTGACAATGCTGCCCCTGGTCAACCGCACCTTCACCCCCAGGATCAGATCGCGGTGCTGCTCGATCATCCGGCAGGCCTTGTCGACATTGGCGTATTCGGGGATTTCGAACTCGCCGATCTCCCGGGTCAGCATGCCCTGCGACGAGATATTGAGTTGCGCCAGGATGCGGGTTTCGCTCACGTTGATCACAAACTTGCGGAATCCGGGGAAGATGTCGGCCCCGGCCGAACCGGCGTCGACCACGGTGGTGGCGCCCCGGGCCAGGCAGGTCGGATCGGGTTCAATGCCGAAGTGGCTGACCCCGGGGAAGACGTGGACGTGCAGGTCGATCATGCCCGGGGTGACGATCCGCCCGCTCGCGTCGACCGCGTTGCGGGCGTCCTCGGTGGACAGATCGTCGCCCACCGCGGCGACCAGGCCTTCGGCAAAGGCGATATCCTTGTCGGCGTGGATGTTTTGCGCGGGATCGATCAGGGTCCCGCCCTTGATGAGCAAATCGTATTTCATTATTTCCATCCTTGGCTTTATTGGGTTAGCCAGATCATGACAGCTCCGGCAACGATGATCGAGGCCGTGATAAAACGTATTGTTTTGTGTTGTCCCCGCAACAGGCGCTCCCCCATCAGCACGGCGAAGACGGCTTTTTTGGTGAGGAAATCCCTGGCCGCGTGGATGGCGGCGGACAGGACGACCAGCAGGATGGCGGTTGTGCGCATGGAGAGGGGTTACGGTCTGGGGGCGACAAGGCGTTCGAAGGGGCGAAGTCTTCTAAGAATGATCCAGGTCCCATATTGGAAAGTAGAAAGGGAATATCTGGTTTAACATCTCACCCGCCTCCCCTTCGAGTGCCAGAGGGGGGAGTGAAGGGTGAGAACCGAAGATGAGCTGTCCGAGTTGTCGGCGCGTCAGGACCACCGGTGTCGGGGTTTTCTGGTTTGCAAAGTCGACCTCGCCGTCTCGGAACCGAAGGGTGAGGTACTCGCCTGTGTCGCTGCACTCCAGGCCGACCTCGCCGTGCAACCCCGCTGATTTTTCCCGCAGGAAATTGGGGATCCGGCGCAACAGCTGCTCCAGGCTGTTGAGGCGCATCATCTGGAAGCCGATCCCGCCGGCCTCTTCGATGGGCCGCTGGGTCCCCGGCTTTCTGGCCTCGATGACGGTTTCCAGGGCCGAGGGCGTCAGATGGGTCAGGGCCTGAATGGGGGCTTCTCGGTCCAGCAGAACATGTTTGATCAGGGCTTCCAGGCCGCCCTCTTCGCCGCCGCCCTCGATCAGGCCGGGTTTGTTGGTGCCGGTGCCGATGGTCAGGTAAGAGGCTACCTCTTCGCCTTCCAGGGCCAGGAGGGTGCGGGTCTTGGGTAGAGTGAAAAGCGCCAGGTACTCGGGGCGGGAGCGGTCTATGCGGTGGGGTTCGGCGTCGTGGATGCGGATGAGGGCGTCGAGGTGCAGGGGGTTGTCTGGAACAAAGGGCGCGATGGCGAAAGGGCCGGCGGCGAAGAGGGCCTCGTCCCGGGGTTGGAGCCGGTAGACCCGGCCCTGGCAGCCCACGGCTTCGAAGTCGGAGTGGTGGTAGAAGGGAAAGGTGGGCTCTACGGTCCACAGTACCGCGACCGGCCACTGGTTCTTTTCCATGATGCGGATGCAGTCGCGCAGACACAGGGTGGCGTACCCCCGTCCGCGGTAGTCCGGGTGGGTAATGGTGGGGCTAATGATGCCTATTTTGAAGGTGTCCTCCCGGGCCACGACCTGGCGCGGCGCCACCGGTACGTGGGCCACGACCTTGCCGTCCACCTTGAGGATGCGCATGTACTCCAGTTTTTCCTGGTTGAATATCAGGGGGTAGTCGGTGCGGATGTTCTGGTCGCTCCCGGCTCTGAAGGTCTGGTTGATCAGGTCGATGGTTTCGTCGAATTCTTCGGGGCGGCAGGCGCGTGGTCCGTCCATGGCGTCCTCCTTTGGCGCAACAAGATCATCTTTTTGCTGAGTTTGGCTGAAAGTCGATGCGTGCGCTGGTGGGCACGTAATCCTTTCTGATTCAAGTTAGGATGCCGGGCCGGTGGATGGAAAAGTCCGCAATATTGTACTCTGTTTTGCCGGCGAGGACCAGTTGGCTCAGGATTTTTCCGAGGAGCGGGGTGTACTTGAAGGCCTGGCCGGTGCCGCCGGTGAAGAGCGCGATATTTTCGCGGCCGGGCACCAGGTCCAGGACCAGGTTGTGATCCGGGGTCATGGTGTAGATACAGGCCCGGGGCTCCGCCGGTTCGGGATGGACGTTTTTGAAGGTCCTGGCGAGGAATTTGCCGGTCAGCTCCAGCATCTTCGGGTCCGGCTCGAAGGTGCATTCCGCGGGGGAGGCGTATATCCGGTCGGTGAAATCGCCGCCCGCCTTTATGCGGCCGGGCGTGGTCAGCGGCGGCAGGCCGTAGTAGAGGTTTTGATCCTCTCCCTGGGGCTCGCCAAAAAAGAACCACATGGGATAGTCGAAGTGGGCATCGTCCACCTGGAAGTAAGCGTAGGTCACCTGCCAGGCCTCGAGCGCGAGTTGCAGAGAAAGGTGTTCGAGGAGCTGGTTGGCCCAGGCGCCGGGGGCGAGGATGAGCCGGGCGGCCCGGTGCCTGCCCCCGGTGGTTTCGACTTGGATGGAGCCGTCGGATCGAGCCGGCGCGATTCGGGTCACGGGTTCGCCAGGGCGCAGGTGGGCGCCGTGTTTTTGCGCCAGGCGGTGCAGGGCCTTGAGGGTGACGTGAGCGTGGATGACGCCGGCCTGCTCCTGGAAGAGGCCGACGGCCTGGTCGGGGACATCTTTGAGTACGGGGAAGCGCTGTTTGAGAGCGGGGGCGTCGTAGTGGTCGTAGGGGATGCCCAGGGCATCCATTACCTGCAGGCAGCTCTTGAGGTTGCCCTCCCGGGTCATGAGATCGCCGGCGATGCCGTAGAACAGGACGCCTGTAAGGGTGAGGAGGGTTTCCTGGGCTTCTCGTTCCAGTTCGCGCCAGAGAGGATAGGCGGATTGGGCCAGGAGACAGAGCCGGACGTCCGAGTACATGATGCGGAAAAAGCGGGAGTCTCCTTTGGAGCTTGCATATGCATTGAAAAAATCGAACTGCTCCAGGACCAGGACCTTCTTGCCGGCCCGGGCGCAGTGATAGGCCGCGGAGAGGCCGATGGTGCCCCCACCCACTACAATCACGTCGTATGCGCTGGAATTCATGAAAGGCTCCTGTGCATGCCGGTCCAAACTTAGGGATAGAAAGCTCGGGGATCAAGCCGTTGTCGCGCGGCAGAAGTTTCCCACGGGTTTTCCCGCGGCCGGGGCGGCCTTAAATTGCGGGTATTGTGATCTGCGGATTGTTCTCTTTGCGCGCTGGATTGAGGTGGAGTATACTTTTCTGCTGTGAACCCACAGAGGAATTTACTATGAGAAAACAAACGCCATCCAGGGAGGAACTGGCGCAATCGTTCGCCGATCCTCCCCTCGAGTACAGCGATTTCATGACCTATTTCTGGGAGTCCGGCAAGCTCTCCAAAGAACAGCTGACCTGGCAACTGGAACAGATAAAAGACAAGGGCGTGGGCGGTACCTGGTACTACCCCCGTTACGTGCGCGGCGAGCCCTACGGGCCACACCCGGCCTACTGGAGCGATGGGTGGTGGGAATTCTTCGAGCACTACGTGGCCGAGCACGAGCGCCTGGGCATGACGGCCTGGTTCTCCGAGTGGACCGGGCAGGGCTACTGGCAGGATCGGTTGCGGGAAGAGAGGGCAAACCACCCGGAGCTGGAGGGCCGGCGGCTGGTTTTGCACCAGGCGGAAGCAAGGGCCGGGGAAGGGGTGGACCTCGAGGTCCCGGAGGAAGAGGAGGTCCTGGGCGCCGGAGCCTACCGGAGGGTGCGAGGTGGGCTGGATGGGGACTCCCGCCAGGATCTGGCCGCGCGCATCCAGGACGGGCGCTTGAACTGGCAGGCCCCGGCGGGGGAGTGGATGGTGGCCATAGTGAGCAGTCAGCCGCACGACCTGGACTACCTCAACCCGGCGGTCGCCAGGCGCTGGCTGGAGATCTACTGGAACCCCCACTTGGAACATCTGGGCCGCTTTGTGGGCCAGACCTTGCGAGGCTATTTGCAGGACGAGCTGTTCGTGCTCAACGGCAACATCGTCTATGCCGAGAGCCTGTTGGAGCGTTTCAAGGAAGAGAAGGGCTATGATCCACGGCCCCACTTGGTGGGGCTGTTCCACGATATCGGGGCCTTCACCGACAAGATCCGCTGCCAGTACTACGAAGTGATGTCCGCCTTGCTGGAGGAAAACCTGTACCGGCCGCTGTGCGCCTGGCACGAAGAGCACAACATGCTGTTCAGCACCATCGCCACCTGGGGACGGCAGGATATCATGGGGCAGACCTACCACTACGGCGACTATTTCCGCCTGTGCCGCTGGTTCCACATCACCGGCAACGAGGACCCCGGTGCCAGCGAGCCAGGGGGCCGGTGTTTCGCCGATGCCAAGCTGTCCAGCTCCATCCTTCATCTCTACCAGCGGGAGCGCGCCGCCATGTGCGTGTACTGGGGTGCGGGGCACGGCATGACCCAGGAGCAGAATCTGGCCTGGACCAACGAGAACTACGCCTATGGCCTGAACATGTACAATACCCACGGCGGACTCTACGGCAGCCTGGGCAGCTGGTACGAGTGGGTACCGCCGTCGGTGCACTTCCGCCAGCCCTACTGGGAGCACTGGAAGAGTTTTGTGGATTATGTGGCGCGCCTGAGCGCGGTGCTGAGCCAGGGGGTGCACCGGGCGGACGTGGCCTTGCTGTATCCCCTGACCTCGATCCACGCCAACTGGCTGAAAGGCGACCACTTCACGGCCGCAGCCGATGAGATCGGCATCGAGACCCTGGCCCTGGCCCGGCACATTTACGAGAGCGGCATCGACTTCGACTTCGTCGACGACCACAAGCTGAGCCAGGCCGTTGTGAGCGGGGATTTGCTGCGGATCGGAGGGCTGGAATTCAGGGCGGTGTTGCTGCCGCCCATGACCACGGTGCGCACCGGCATCCTGGAAAAACTCAAGGCCTTTTACCGGGCCGGCGGCACGGTGGTGGCCTTCCGCCGCCTGCCGGGCGGATCCCCGGAACAGGGCCGCGACGATCCGCGGATTCGCGCTCTGCTGCAGGATATTTTCGGGGTTGCGTCCAGCGCCGAGTACATCCACACCTCGGAAAAACACCGGCCGGCGGCCGGCAGCGTGCGGGTGCAGAAAAACGAAAAGGGTGGGCAGGGCATCTTTGTACCGGAGCACGAAGTACACCGCACCGTCTGGTACGATCCGGGCATGGAGCGGCGCGGTAGCAGTGTGCCCGCGGTGATCTCGGAGGCGATTGAGCGGGATGTTTTGAGTTCGGGGCGAGACCTCTTCCACACCCACCAGAAGATCGGCGAACTGGAGGTGTATTTTCTCTACAATGTGCGCCCGGAGAAAAGGATGCTGGAATTCGAACTGAGGGTAGAAGGCCAGCCGGATATCTGGGATGCCTGGAGCGGCCGGATCATTCCACATTACCGGTTCGAAAGGGGGGAAGGCTCGACCCGGGTGCGGCTGGAAATGGAGCGCCATCAGGGCATCCTCCTGGTCTTTGGCCCCGGAGAGGGGCGGCCCGAGGTGGTGGAGGACAATCTGACCCGCATCGCGGGCGTAGAAGAGGAGACGGATGGTCTGAGGGTGGAGGGCGCGTGCGCGGACGGAGGCAGAAAACACCTGCGCATCCGGCATCGAGGTCGGGAGTACGTGGGAGAGACCCGCCTGGACCCGCCTCCGGCGCCGATCCGGCTGGAGGGAACCTGGGGTTTTGCGGTGCAGCCTACCCTGGACAATCGCTGGGGGGATTTTCGCCATCCCGCCACCAAGACCAAGATCGGTCCGCAAGCGCGGATCTTCCGCTACGCGCGGGAAGGAGAACGGCAGGGCGAGGAGTTGGGCTGGCACCAGGAGGATTTCGACGATGCCGGCTGGAGGGAATTCGCCTACTCCTTCGGGCCCTATTGGCTTTGTCTGGGGCCTTTTGCAGCCGGGCACGAACCCGCGGAGATGGCCCGGTTCAGCGCCGGACAGGTGGACCTGGAACGCGGGTACGAGGGGGCGGGAAAGGTGCACCAGTGGGAAGAGCATGTCTATTCCCGGACCATGGGGCATGCCAGCAAGGAGGTCTACAGGGCCTCCGCCGGCATGCACGGGATAGACGACCACTTCATCTACTTCCCGGCCACCGGGGAGGAAGCCGATGCGGTGCGCTATTTGTTCACCTACGCCTGCGTTCCCGAGGCGGGCGACTGGGATTTCCACTTCGGCCACGGCGCCGTCGGGCAGGACCAGCACGAGGAAATCTGGGAGTACCACTTCGGAGGGCGCAGCGGCGCGGGGCAGCAAGCCTGGATCAATGGCCGGCAGGTGGTCGAATTCGGCCCGGACGAGCACGTGGCCGTGGTGCGGGTGCAGCTGGAAAAGGGCCTGAATCCGGTCCTATTGAAGCTGGTGCATCACCAGGGCCAGCCTGTAAACGTGTTTGCCGCCTTGGTGAATCCGGCCGAGCCCGGGGAGGTAGAATGGCCGCCGCCGCCGCGCTTGAGGTGGTTTGCCGGGCCTTCCACGCTGGTTTACGATATTGCGCCCCATGCGTCCCGGCGGGTGGGCTGGTACCGGTTCGAGGCGCCCTCTGGCACCCGGGTGGTGAAGCTGGCGCTCGAGGCCGAGGCCGTCCGGGCCTGGGTCAATGGCCGGCCGGTGGAAATTCAGGACGGCCGGATCGAGCTGCAGGCGCCGGTGGAGGGGGTGGCCCAGGTGGCTTTGCGGCTCGAGCAAAAACCCGGGTGTTATGCCGGAGCAGCCATCAAAGAGCCGGTGGAATTCGAGTGCGACCCCACGTCTCTGCCGCTGGGCGACTGGAGTGGTTTTGCCCTGGAGAGCTATTCGGGCGGGGCGATTTACACCAGGGAGTTTGTGCTGGATGCGGATCACCTGGGCACCGAGATCGCGCTGGATCTGGGTCGGGTGCAGGTCAGCGCCGAGGTCGAGGTGAACGGGCGTAAGGTGGGGGTGGGCCTGGCCCGGCCCTATTGTTTTGACATCACGGATTGCGTCAGGGAGGGGCAGAACTGGGTGGTGGTGAGGGTGTTCAATACCATGGCCAATCACTACAGTGTGGCTTTTCCTTCCTCGTATGTTTTCGAGGGGCAGACTGTTTCGGGGTTGCTGGGGCCGGTCGAGTTGCGGTTTTCCAACCGGGTGCGCATGCGGGCCAGAGGTCTCCAGTCCTGAGGTATGCGGAAGGAAGAGAGGTATAAAACATGAGAGACGCACTTCTGGGCATCGAACATCCCCATTCACTGACCCACCTGGGCACCTTGCAGGTGCTGCCGGAAATCGGCGGATCCTGCTCTGGGACGAAAACGAGGCCGCTCTGACCGAGGGCAGACCAGGGGAGAGAAGGCCGCTCGAAAGGATTTCGCAATGAGTCTCGATATGATAGATCCCGGGAAGTACCGCCAGCTTTTCCTCGATGATCACGCCGTGGAAAAGATGACGGGTACGAAGCGCACCCTGCACTCGCCAAAGAAATGGGGACCCGTCATAACCGGAGGGATTCAGAGCAGGTGCAACCCGCAGTGGAATCCGGAGAAGAATCTGTGGGAATGGTGGTACTTTGAGCGCACCCTGCACTCGCCAAAGAAATGGGAACCCGTCATAACCGGAGGGATTCAGAGCAGGTGCAACCCGCAGTGGAATCCGGAGAAGAATCTGTGGGAATGGTGGTACTTTGGCCAGCATACCTATTACGCCACCTCCGCAGACGGCGAGCACTGGGAGAAACCATCGCTGGGGCTGTTCGAATCGAACGGCTCGAAACACAACAACATCGCCTTCGACCCCCGGGACGAGGGGCCCGGAGCGCCGTACCATGTAGTGCGCGATGAGAGCGACCCGGATCCCGGCCGGCGCTACAAAGGTCTGCTCAGTGGCAGCAACCGCTACCCCGCTGTTTCGCCCGACGGTTTCCACTGGACCCTGATCGACACCCCTCCTATCGTCAGTTCGGACGAGTCCCAGTTCACCCACGACCACCAGTCGGATCAATTCCTCGCCATGGTGAAACAGGGCACTGAATGGGGACGTTCCGTGTTTCTCGCGACCAGTTCCGACTTCCGGGCGTTCTCCGAACCCAGGCTCATCTTCCACACTGACGAGATCGACCGGGAGAATCGCCGCCGCCGGGTCCGCGAGGTGATCGAAAACCCGGTCTATATCACGCCCCCCATCATCGACGACGAGGACTACATCGCCGAGTGTTACAACATGGCGGTTTTGCCCTACCAGGGGTTTTATATCGGGTTCCCGACCATCTTCAATCCGTTTGGCGCCATTCCCCCGCCGGCGACGAACTTCACCCGCATCAACCAGATCGAGCTGGCAATCTCGCGCGATCTCTACCACTGGGACCGGGTTGCGGACCGCGCTCCGTTCATTGGACTCGAACCCTTCGACGGAGAAAACTACGGCTGCAGCCAGCTGCTGATGGCGGGCCATCCCATCGTGTGCGATGACGGCGAGATCTGGTGTTATTACAATGCCCTGCGCATGCCCTCGAGCATCGAGCTCTACAAGGAGTTCGACCGCGCCAGGGAGTTGTTCCGCCTGAATGTCAAACCCGAACACTTTGAAGACACAGGTGCCCTGATCCTGGCCAAGCTGCGTCCCGACGGCTTTGTTTCCATTGACGGCGGGGAGTGCGGGACCATTCTGACCAGACCGTTCGAACTGAAGGGCGAGGATGTGTACATCAACGCGGATGCGACCTGGGGCGAAATCTATGCCGAGATCGTCGATGGGGAAACCAGGAGGCCGCACCAGGGTTTCTGGGTCCCGGGAGAGGAGCCGCCGCCGTTTACCGGCGACAGTATCCGAGCGAAGTTCGAGTGGAAATATCCCCACGACCTGGTCTTCGAAAAGCCGGTGCGCCTCAAGTTCTATCTACGGCAGGCCCGCCTGTTTTCGTTCTGGATCGAATAGCCGTCGCCTGCCATCCACGGATTTCGCCCGGGTTCTGGAATACTCCTTGGAGCCTATTCGGACGTTCTTGATTACATTGATCTCAACAAGCTCCTTGCCGGTGGTGTCGACCGATCCCTCTAGTTCAAATCTTTCCACTCTGTACGTCCAACTATTGCCAACGTTCAGAGGAAAGTGGAAAAATGCCAAAGACTCGGTCGCAGCCGCGCCAGGCGCGGGGGCGATTCACGCTCCGGTGGTCACATGGCTTCCAGCGCCACCTAGCCCTCGGCCGGCCAGTGGCCGGCAACCCGATAGGCCTCGTCTTCGCCCGGCCAGGGCGGCATCGTGACGATCACGAAGCGCAGCGGACGATCTCCGGTGGTCCTGAATTGGAAATGCGCGCCGGTGGGGATCGACAGGCTGCCGCCCGGAACCACGTTGACGACCCGCTCTTCGTCACCGTGTCGTCGCCACACCTGGCCCGTGCCCTCGAGGCAGTACCAGAGCTCTTCGACGGTCCTGTGCGCGACGGGCGCGGACACCTCTCCCGGATTCAGGGTGCAGTGGACCATGCTCCCGCGACCCGTCTCCGACAGCAACCGGATCTCCGAGCCATCCGGTGCGAACACGTCGTAGTCCCTGGCAAGCTGTTTGTAGTCCAGGACCTGGCTCATCTCTTGAGGCCTACCACCCGACGGCGGTCTTATGGCTTTCGCGTCCTTGAATTCATCGACGAGCCGCTCGCCAATCCGGCGGATGAATCCATGTTCAAACACTCCTTGATTTCACAGCCCATTCAGGTAGTAAAACCACGCTGGCCATCCTGGAGACTGCCTTGTGCAAGTAAAGTAGCAGCCGTCTCGCTTTTCAACGCGAGGTTTAGCCCGCGGCCGCCTGCTCGCTGGCAATCTCGAACACCGTATCAGCCACCCAGCGCTTGAAGCCCGGGTTGTCCATGTACTGCTTGAACAGCTCGGTATCGTCCTTCATCACCGAGGTCATCACCCGCAGCAGCGCCTTGTCGTGCTCGATGCGGGCGTTCTCGCGATCCGAGTTCTGCTGTGCGTTGCGAAAGGCGGTGTCCGCCGCCACCCGGGAAGGAATGGTCTCAATAATGAGCTGCCGCACCCGGTCGGCGTCTTCCCAGTCAATGCCGCCAAAGAGGTCGTTGAAGGCCTTGAGGATGTTCGACAGCCGGTCCAGCTCCGGCTCGGGGCGGTGCCCTCCACCGGAAGTCGGCACCGGGTCGACCTCGGCGTCGTCGTCCGGCAGCAGGATCTTCTGCATCGCTTGCTTCTCGACCCGGTAGCTGTCCAGGTCGATGGCGTCGAGGATGCCCTTCGACAGATCCTCTTCCTCGGGGGCGGGAAGCTTCGGGATCAGGAAGTTCAGGAAGATCGAGCGCTTTTCCCAACCGGCGTCGTTGTAGGGAAGCACAGACGATAGAAAACCGTAGGTCCGCACGAAACCCTTGGCGTTGCCCTTGAACTCCACCTGCCCGTCCTCATCCAGATCGGTTTTGTAGACCGCCACGCAGGCGTCGAGAACCGGATCGAGCTGGTCGCGCTCGGCTCCGCCGAGATAGCGCTCGACGAAGTCGTCGATCTGCTCGTCGGAATACACCTGGGCGCGGTCCAGGCCCGCCTGCAGGTCGTGCAGCTTGTTGGGGTCGGTCTCCTCCGCCAGGATGGTGGCGCGGTAGTAGTCGGCGAAGGCTTCGCGGATGGTGTCTGCGTCGTTGAGGAAATCGAGCACGAAGACATCGTGCTTCTTGGGGTGTGCCCGGTTGAGGCGGGACAGGGTCTGCACCGCCTTGATGCCGGAGAGCGTCTTGTCCACGTACATGGTGTGCAGCAGCGGCTCGTCGTAGCCGGTCTGGAACTTGTCGGCGCAGACCAGGAAGCGGTAGGGGTCCTCTTGGAACCGCTCGGCGATCTTTACCGAAGGGAAGCCGTTCAGCGACGCCTCGCTGACCTTTTCCCCGCCGAACTCGTGCTCGCCGGAAAAGGCGACGAGGGCCCGGTAGCGGCTCTTGCGCTCCTGCAGGTAGTCGCGGATCGCGTGGTAGTACTGGATCGCCCGCTCGATGCCGTTGGTGACCACCATCGCCCGCGCGGCACCGCCGATCTTGTTCTGCGCCAGCACCTGGTCGTGGAAATGATCGACCATGATTTGGGCCTTGAGCCCAATCGCGTGGTCGCTCCCCTCGACGAAGCGCCGCAGCTTCTTCTGCGCCTTCTTGACGTCGAACTCCGGGTCCTCCTCCACCGTCTTGGCGAGCTTGTAGTAGCTCTGCACCGGCATGTAGTGGGCGAGGACGTCGAGGATGAACCCCTCCTGGATCGCCTGCTTCATGGTGTAGCTGTGGAAGGTGTGGTGCCTGACCGTGCCGTCGGGCTGCGGGTCCGGGGCACCGAAGATCTCCAGCGTCTTGTTCTTGGGGGTGGCGGTGAAGGCGAAGTAGCTGGCGTTGGAGAGCAGCTTGCGCGACTCCATCAGGCGATTGATCCGGTCCTCGAAGGTTTCTTCCTCCTCCTCTCCACCTGCCTCGGAGAGCGCCTGCGCCATGGCCGCGCTGGTGCGGCCGCCCTGGCTGGAGTGGGCCTCGTCGATGATAATGGCGAAGCTGCGCCCGCGCTGCTCGTTGCCGATCTCGTCGAGGATGAAGGGGAACTTCTGCACCGTGGAGATGATGATCTTCTTGCCGCTCTCGATGAACCGGCGCAGGTCGCCCGAGCGGTCGGCGTGTCCCACCGTCGCCGACACCTGGGAATACTGCCTGATCGTGTCGTGGATCTGCCGGTCGAGGATGAGACGGTCGGTGACCACGATGATCGAGTCGAAGACCGGAGCACCGTCCTTCTGCAGGCTGATCAGTTGGTGGGCCAGCCAGGCGATGGAGTTGCTCTTGCCGCTGCCGGCCGAGTGCTGGATCAGGTAGCGCCGGCCCGCGCCGTGGTCATGCGCGTCGGCCAGCAGGCGGCGCACCACGTCGAGTTGATGGTAGCGCGGCCAGATCTGGGTCTGCTTCTTCTTGCCCGTCTTCTCGTCCTTCGATTCCACCACCTGGGCGTAGTTCTCCAGGATGTTGGCCAGGCTCTCCCGGGGGAGCACCTCCCGCCACAGGTAGTCGATCGCCAGTCCGTTGGGGTTGGGTGGGTTGCCGGCGCCGTCGTCATAGCCGCGGTTGAAGGGCAGGAACCAGGAGGCCTTGCCGTTGAGGTAGGTGCAGAAGCGCACCTCCCCCTCATCCACCGCAAAGTGCGCCAGGCAGCGGCCGAACTCGAACAGTTTCTCGCGCGGGTTGCGGTCCCGCCGGTACTGCCAGACCGCGTCGTCCACCGTCTGCTTGGTGAGGCTGTTCTTCAGCTCGAAGGTGAAGACCGGCAAGCCGTTGATGAACAGCCCGATGTCCAGCGCCCGCTGCGCCTCGTCGCGGCTGTAGCGAAGCTGCCGGGTGACGGTGAAGCAGTTCTGTTTGAAGCGCTCCTGCGCTTCCGGGTTGTCGGCCGAAGGCGTGCCGTAGAACAGGTCCAGGTCGTGGGCCCCGTGTTTGATGCCGTGGCGCAGCACGTCGATGGTGCCGCGCTTGCTGATCTCACCCTGGAGCCGGGCCAGGAACCGGCGGCGCGTGGGGCCGGCCTCGGACAGGCCGAGGGACTCCGCCGCTTCCGGCTGGGTAATGCGCAGGAAGGTGGAGAACTGAGCCAGATCGACGCAGTATTCGCGGTCGTAGTCGTGGAAATTGCCGCCGCTCCAACCGACTCCGGCGTAGTGGGCCGGCGGCTCGCCCACGGTGGGACCTGGAGGCGGGTCGCAGGGATGCCCGGCCAGGGCCGTGCAGATGAGGCGTTCGAGGCCTCGTTCGGAGGTGTCAGTGGGCATCGTGAAGCCTACCGGTCGGTGAACGGGTTTATGCCCCGGAGGCCATCGTAGTCCTGTTCCGTACTGAGGTCTTCTGAGTACACCGCATCGCAGCCCAAGGCGCGCGCCGCCGCAAGAATGGCGCCGTCCCAGTAGGACAGCCGGAAGCGTTGGCTGATTGCTACGGCCTCAAGAAAAACGTCCATCGTCATGGTCTGAATCCGGAACAGCAGAATCGGCTCTAGAAATTGCAATGCTCTATTGCCAGAAAGACTGCGGATCCGTGTCGGCCGGGTGGCTTGGTGATAGAACTCCTGCAGCACCTGAACGGACGCGGCGAGGTCGGGTTCTGTCAGGACTTCCAGCGCCCGCGCCCGCTTGTCGGCCTCCTCCGGGACCTCGCTGACAGCGTACAGCAGGACATTGGTATCTACGAATCGCATGGCGAGGTTTTGAGTGCTTCGGAGATGCTGCGCTGCCGCTCGCGCTCGGCGACAGCCTCGGCCCTTGCCGCGACGCGGTCGTACAACGCCTCTCTGGGCAGGTTGTCGGACATCCGCAACCCAATACCCTGCCTATCGAAGTCCGCGAGCACTTCCCGCAGCAGCCTGCACCGACGCTGATAGATGGTTTCGCTAGACTCGGCACTGGCTTCGCCCCCCGCATCTGGCTCCGCCGCCAGATGTCTCAGGTAGTCTCGCACGAGGGCCGATACCGAGGTGTCCAACTCCGCCGCCCGGATGCGGGCGAGCCGGTGGGTCTGTTCGTCGACGGATACGGTGATGTTCTTCATATTCACAGCCTCACAGTTTCTGTGTGGCACAATATAGGTGCTCATTGGCCGATGGGCAATGCCTGCGGCGGCGCGGGAGCTTTGAGGGTTTCACTTCGGGGAACCACTCTAGGAACTGATTCACGGTGGCCCCGCTCTCCAGGTTTTCAAAGAGGGCGTATACCGGCACCCTTGTCCCGGTGAAGGCCCAAGCTCCACTGATCTTCTTGGGATTTCGTTCCACTGCTGGGCAGGTGCTCCAGTCCGTCATACGGGCACCTCCTTTTCGATTGTGTACTCTTCTGCCGATTCCTCGATGTCCGCTAGGCACCTATGGTCAAACCGTAACCGTGTAGTGGTTCACCACTACCGAAGCCGGCCTCAGATCACCATCCCGCTCAAGCTCGTCGAGATACAGCCTGATCGCGTCGGCGACCAAGTCGCGCACCTCATCCTCGGTTTTCCCCGCAACGCCGATGCCCGGTAGTTCCGGTACATACGCCCCATACGCGCGGGGCCCGTATCTCTCTACAATGACCAGATACTCAGTCTGCGCCATCTCCCCCCTCCGTGTAGTTCTCTTTCAAACCGGCCCGTTTGAGCACTTGGCTCAGCGTGCCCGCCTTGATGTCTGCGTTGGGATTTCCAGCAACCACCACAATGAACGCGCGGAAAGGTGATCGCCGCGCTTCCACCGAGAATATGCCAACACAGCCGCAAATCCAAGATCCATGGCCCAATCTCTTACGCACGGCAAGCAGCAACGGGCACCGTAATGCATCGAGCCAGCGTATAGGCCTACGTGACTCCTCAAGTTCGCATCGTTCCTGCTCCGATGGATCGGCGGCCGAATTGACGCCACATATTAAATTATGTCCATGACGAGGTGCAGCCTGATTACTCTGGTCGCACCGTCATCAACAAAATGACAACGCCGTGGTTTCTACAAACGCTATTGACCCGGCAATTCGTTTTCCTCGGCAGCGGCCTCAGTCCACGCTTTCACCTTCTCCAATACATTTTCGCTGATGCCGTCACAGAAATCGACAATCCGACAGCGGTCGAAGAGCAAGCCAGCGTCGTAGGCAGTATTGGCCCAACGGGACCGAGACAGAGCCTCTGCAACGAAGAACATGCGCACAGGAGTAAGGATGAGGGACGATCGCAACCACTTTCGGCAGAATGAATCGGGCTGAAGCTGTGTGAGTGTATCCTTGTAGTTCGTCCCGGTCTTGCACTGACCAAAGGCTATGAGTTTTCCTGGCAGCCGGTCCTTAAAGTGTTTCCACGCGACGACATCCAGTTTGCCATCTCGCGGCGAAGCACTACTGCGCTTATAGTATCCGTCCCCCTCCTTTATTCGCTTACAAAGATCATTAACCTTCCCTGGAAAATTAGCACTCCCGGCGGCCGTGCCAAACACGATGCTCTCCCCACGATCACCAAGGTACTCCCGGGCCGTTTCCGAGGCGAGTTCCTCAAAAAGGGATGCGCCGTCAATACCCGCGTGTTCGCGGTTGTCTTTCATGTTCAGCCGGGTCGCTAGAAGCAGGTACTTGTAAATGATGTGCCTATGGTTCCCGGCTTCTTGGCTAGCACGAAGCGTATATCCCTGTTCTCCGACCACAAACGGATAGCCATATCTGCAAGCCTCTTCGCGTCGTTCAATTTCCAAGTACGCCTCTTCAACGATTTGTGGTGCTTCTTCCTCTTCCGGCACACCCTCAGAGTAATCGTTTTCCTCAAGCCTGCCGAGGTCAGCGGATAGGACAGTAGTTGACGTGGTGTTGTCCTTCCAACAAACCAGTTCGGCGTAGTCGGCAAGCTCGTGTCTGGGTGCTCTAGGAGATGGTGTCCTTGGCCACTTGAACATCAATCAATCTCCCCACTGCGCCTCTGCCTGTGAGGATTGCGCTTGCGAGACATCTCTCTATGAAGATCATCCGCAAGTATCGCCACCTCATCTGCCCTTCTTAGCAGCTCCTCGGAACCATCGTAGCCGGTGGAAAGCAGGCCGCGTGCCTTCTCAAGATTCCTCTTCGCGGCAAGCAAGGACTCCTCGAAAACAGTGGATGATGGACGGCTCGCCTCATAGGCATTGGCGAGGGGCTGCCCACCCCGAAGGGCGGCGACGGCCTCCTTGTTGCTCACGACTGCATCGAGCCATCGGAGATGGGGGTTCTGTGTCTCGATGACGGGAGGTATTTCCTCCTTCTTACTACCATACATCCAGCGGCAAAGTTCACCGAGTTCGTTTTTCTTATCCAAGGGGACCGGCTCTGGGTCCTCATCGGTCTCCGGTCGCAAGCCAATAAAAGCACTGATGCCGTCGTATCCGATTCCGGTGTAGAGATGGGAGAAGGGAAAATGGTTACGCCAGCGGTCTTCGCGATGGAATACCTTCAGGTGTTCCGCTTGCTCAATGACCATAAGGCCACGGAATAGCCTCTGGACGGTATTGTGGGTGTCGCCAATCTGACTAGCGATGTCCTCTAACTTGATGCCAAGTTTTCGGTGTACATCAGCAATGTATCGGGATTTAGCATAGCTACTCCATTTGGCTGGGCCGTTTACATGCTTGAAACCGAGATAGCGCCAAGCGTCTTCGCGGGTGCCACGCACAGTGGGAAGCTCTTGAAGCGCTTTCTTGGCGTCTTCGGTGATGACGGGGAGGTCCACATTCAGGTCTTCAGCAAGTGCCGGATTTAGAAGGACCCTGACTGCGGCGAGGCGGCGGTTTCCTTCAATAACAATGTTCTGCCCGCCTTCCTGTGCGACGATCAGGGGTTCGTAAGAATAAAAACCACTGGCTGCGATGGACATCACCACTTCTCTTACGTCCATCGCTTCCCACAGAACCTGTATCACGTCGGTTTCCGTCGCATTGTCTTTCAGATCAAACTCAGGCAGTCGAGGATTTTTGAGGTCGAATGCCAGGTCCGAGACTTTCATCGGGCTTATCTCTTCAGTATTCATTGAGGTCTCCTTTTAAGCCGGCACCGCTTTCCCCTCGCTCGTGCCAATTCACGCAACAGAGTCAGGAAATCGAACATGGGATGGCACGACTATTAGCTCCTGCGCCTTTTGCTTGCGCTGGAGACTGTGCTGAAGCGAGAGATGGAAGATGTCACAGGTTTTATACAGATCTCTGATGAAACGTGCATCGTCGTAGGACATAACCCAGTTGAGCGTTCCCTGCCGCCGTATATAGCGGGAAAGGTTTTTGTGGTCTTGATCCTTGAAAAAATTCATATAAAGACGATTGCCGTTTGACCAGTAGGGAGGATCGAGATATGTGAAGACACGTTTCCGTTCATTACCACGGGGCAGATGTCTGATGAGGAAGGTAATTGCGTCCATGTTGGTTACGTGGATTTGCTTGCGTCTTTTCGCAATTGCGAGAACGCGCTCCACG
Organism: Candidatus Latescibacterota bacterium; assembly: GCA_965219385.1. GTDB lineage: Bacteria > Latescibacterota > UBA2968 > UBA8231 > UBA8231 > CBDCNM01. Next base: position 3,655,133 of record CBDCNM010000002.1, read on the forward strand.
AGACTCTCTCTGTAGAAACGAGCATCAATCCGCCATTTACCTGTTTGCGCGTAACCTCCGATAGGAGCGCCTCCGAAAAGGACGCCAGAGCGATTGCAACGGTTCAGGTAGAAGACAGAGAAGCCAAGGTCAAAAGATTCACTGGTCTCAGCATTCAGATAAATGCACTGTTGTCGTCTCCATTCATCAATACTTACCGGGACTACCCGGATGGCCTCGACGAACCGCTCTGGCTCATCGAGGACAGCGTTCCAGAAGGCAGTGATGCGATGGTCTATATCGTTCAGGTGGAGCTCCGAGACGACATCTTCACGAAGAAGGCGTAAAGCAGCACCCGCACCCCCAGCAAAGGGTTCAAAGTACGAACAGCCAGAGAGGTTATTCAATTCGATTACTTCCCCAAGGAAGGCTGTAAGGGACGCCTTTCCGCCTGGATACCTGAGCGGGCTGTCGAATCTCATTTCCGATTGGTCCTTCTGCCGTTTCTTGCTGCCCATGTCCAATCTGGAATGTTGGCCTTGTCCGTTACGTCGTCAAACTCATCACGTGGCTCAGTCTCGTTGCCCTGATCGGACAGTTCAGCCGCAGCCTCGCGCACGTCGAGCTTGCCGGTGACGACATCGGCGATCAGACGGGTACGGTATTCCTGGATTAGGTCGATTTCTCGTTTTGCCCGACCAATCGCATTGTCCAGGGCGTTCGTTTCCTCTGAGATTACGTTAAGTATGGCTGCTTGCTCTTCCAGAACTGGAAGAAGAACCGGAAATTTGCGCAGTGTGCTGCTATTGGTGGATGCGAGGTTCGTCGTCTGCTTTGCTGTGAATTCGAAATATGCCCGCCCGTGTATCGACCCCATGAGCCCAACCAGAAACTCCGGGCTCAGGAGCCCTCCACATCGCACCGCAAAGACGTGATTCTGGTGTAAACATCCCGGGATCTCATTTCGCCAGACACATCCACGCCCAAGTTTGTCGATATCCCCACCTTCCGTCATCAGAACATCCCCGGTCAACAAGGTGGTCCGAGCTGCTTCATCCTGGGGAACATCGATAGACTTGACGTGCGTGAGGTCCAAACAACCTGCCTGAACATTGGCGACACGCAGATATGGTCGAGATATCGTTCGCGTACTCCTATAATCCTTGCCCAACGTGAGACCGGTCTGAACTTGTGCGACATCCTTTAACCGGAGAAGCTGCCAATGTTCAGGCACGTCGCCCAGCCACTCCATACCGGAAGGCTTGTAGGCCGGGTACGGCTTGCCAGTTTGGACGTCGATCTGGCCCGTGACGGCTTGGTGGATGATGGCCTTCTTCTGCTCCTCCAGCAGCGCAATTAGCTTCTGCTTGGCACGGATGTAGCGCCGGATGCGCCGGTCGGCGTGGTCGAGGAAGCGGACGATAGCGGTTTGTTCGGGGAGGGAGGGACGAACAACAGCCATGGACCCGATAAAGGTCCAATCGGCGCGTGGCATTTTTGCTCCGTACGTAGAACTATCGACTATGTCGATCACTGGTTTTGAACGCAATAGCTGCTCCACATACCTAGAAGCGAACTTAGAATTGTGCGGACGAAGAACGAGAAACTCACCGACGCAGAGACCACTAATCGCCGGGCAAGTGACCTTTGCAAGGTAAGGGCGAAGCTTTCCGAATAGGACATCCCCGGATTCAAAACGTTTCAACTGACTATCGGGTGGGGCTTCCAGGTCTGCGCTCCTGAGACGACCCATCCAGCTCTCGACATTCTCCAAGGCCAGATAGATGTCCCGTTGCCGGCGTTCGGTATTCTGTTCAACAATGTTAGCCACCGACGACTTCAAACGTTCGACGATCCAGTGCTCCGGCACTTCCCCCAGCCATTCAACGCCAGAGTCCTTCATTTCCGGATATATCCTGAGTTCAGCGATCATGCCTAACCAATTTATATCAATCCAGACAGGTAGCGCTTAGTACTACTTTGTTAATTAGCGGATAATGTGCTCATTTGTCCACTATTTTTGCCCATTTGGGTCTCAATCTTCTGGCCAACATCGAGTAGGAGTTGTGTCGTAAGCTCCGAAGAAACAGCGCATTACCGGAGACAAAGAGATCTCAAGGCTTTCGGTAATCCGCTGAAATATAGGGACTTATGGGACTAGCACTGCTAATCAACAAAGTAATATAAAGAAAATCCCAAGCCCCACACGCTATCACCCATACAAAGCGTCAACCAGTATAACGCAGGTCCTCATAGTGTCTGATTTGGAAGTCCCCTATAGAGGATCAATTGGGATCCCCTGTTGATTGGATCAAATAGGCAATACTCCAGCCCTAGCGCTAACATATCTTCAAAGGTCCCTGAAAGTCCAATTACCAAGGTCTGATTTTTCACCTCTGAGGCCCCAAAAATTCTTATTACATAAAATCAGAACTGATTTAATGCATAATTTGTTGAAAAGTTCTGTCCAGAATCTCTTTGACCACAGGGTCCCTGATCGGTTTACGTCTACCGCGAGGTTCCAGCTGCTTTTTGATCCATTCCTCGTTTTTCTCTCTCCAGTTGTTGTTAGAAAGAACAATATGGAGAAACGGAAGGTACCGAGCATCAATAACGAGCTCATTTTTCCGGCAACTGATGCAAGAATCGAGCAATTTATGTGGTTCTTTCAGAGAACCAAATTTTGCATCCTGACAAATCCTAATTGTAAGTTCCAAATCAGAATCGCTTACTGAGCGCATCCTGTTCAGTATTTGTTCATCGACATTTCCCGTTCCCATAAACACATAGAGAAAGTAATGCTGGAACTGTGAATCAATCAGCTGTTGTGATATACCCCATTGGAACACCTTCTCCCATTGGCCCCGATTCCCATGCTTATAGAGGATTAAGAGCAGGAGCGCGCGAGCATACAACGCACCAGGTCGATGGTCGTCGCGACGTATTCGACTTAAAGCGAAATTCGATAAATCCTTTGATGCGTCTCCGTATGCAAAACAAGCGTTGCAAAGGAAACCTGTAATACCGATCAACCTCTCAGAATCAATACTTTGGTCCCTCCAAAGATTAAGCAACTTGCTCAATTCAACCTTTGTAATCATTTGGTTCGACAAATACCTCAGTACATAGTCGACCAAATCAGGGCTTCTTTGCAAGTCGTTGATCGCCAGCCGTCGCATACGTTGAGAATTATGTTCCCGAGCGAGAGTATACAATCTTTTAGTTATCCGAGACCAATTTTGAACATTCTTTCGCTTGTACCAGCGTTTCACCTGAGTTGAAAACTTCGACTCACAGAACACCTGACGAAGATCGTCGATGCATCGGTTTACCTCGACATGACGCTGTTTCTCGTACTGACCCGTCGGTAAAATATTTGTTTTTGAAGCGTTTGGGGTCAGCCCGATCTGGGCAAGAGCATCGTAGTGCTTTCTCTTTACCATCTCCGCTTGGTCCTTATCCCTGACAAACACGACCGTATCATCAACAAACCGCAGGTATTCTTGATCAGATTTTTTCGGAAAATGCCCATCGACGGTTTTTAGATAGTTGTGCGCAATGAGTCTGCTGATGTCATTAGGTTCTATTGGTAGCCCAGGACTTTGTTCGTATGAGGGACGAACCAGCCACGACTCCAGGCAGTGAAACAGGAATGCTGAGACATCGGAAGATGCACCGGTTCTCTTTTCTAGTGCGGCACGCGCCCGGGCGCGATCAACAGAGGGGTAAAAGTCGGTAACATCGGTTTCGAATACATAGGCGTACCCTTTTTCTTCGCATGCACGCGCGATAGATGAAGTGTAGTCTCTCCATACTTGAAACCAACGTTCATAATCACCTATCCGACGGTTTGAGTTTGCGTGGGAACGCCCACAGAACGTCCGATTATCATCGTCTTTAGTGATATGAGGCTCAACTGCGTCGATAGCGTTTCGGGCAACGATTGAATCAACAAGGGAAGGGAACACAAGTTCTCGATATCCTCCCGCCCGCTTTGCCACCCTGCATGGGTAAGCACGGCCAGCCCTATATGTGCCAGCATTCACTTCCGCAGCCAAGAGTTTCCCAAGATCACTGCCATACTCCGTCAATACGATCCGCTTCAGAGGGTGTGTGATTAGGTCGTCGATGTCGCTTTTCGACCGCATCCTCCTAATTGTTCTGAAAAGGGCCTCTTTGGAAAAAACACTTTCCAGATCGGATACTCGAGTAGTTCTCAATTTTCCAACCCTTCCTACAGAGGCTGGTTGAGGGTCTCATCGCGGACGAAGTGAAGGCGAATCAATTTGGGCCGCGGCATGGAGTCGTCGAAATGGCAAAGCACCGCGTCTCGCACCATGGCCTTCAGGTCTTTCCAGTCTTCTCCCTGCGTATGGATGCCATATCCAAGCGCACTTGCTGAATAACCCCCATCTACTTCGTCTTCGCTGACTTCAAAGATGATCTCGGTGCTGGACATCGCTCGCTCCTGCGGTATCGGTTTCCCTCCTGGCTCAGTCGTCGCGACTATCTGTTTGCTCGGCCTGCGTTGATTGGCGCATTCGCGCGGCCAATTCTTCCAGCGCGGGGTCGGAATACCGCTTGGAATTGAACCACTCTATCCGTTCGTCAATAGTCATGTCGGCGGTTTCGGCGGTAACGCGGGCGCGGGCTTCGCGCATGAATTTGACGCAGTCGAACTTCCTTTTGGCGCGGGGTGCTTCAGTCATGGACGATTTCCTCCGGGGTACGAATGTCGATGGCAGGGTATCCATTCTGACGATTGACCTCGTTGCATGCCCTGATGCGCCGCCAGTTCACCATGTGCCTGAAATTCCAGCTTGCCAGGACATCGGCCTTGGCCAGGGTGGCGAGGGCGATGTGCAGCGCATCGGTCCGGTTGGCCCCACCCATGGCCTCACCCGAAATGTAGGCATCGGCGAGCTCTTCTGCCTCTCTTGAAAGGGCGAGTAGTTCCGTGTGTTCCGAGGGAACAGTGCTAGTTGCCTGCCTGACGTAGGGTGGAGCATCTGCAAGTTCATCCAAAGTGATGCCTGAGAGGAGCATCTTGGCTTCCCCCTCGTAAAACGCCTCGAATAATCTCATGGATGCCTCGCGAAATTCATCGTCATGGCAGCCGCCGATCACCGAGGTATCCACATAGATGCGCGGCCTGCCGTACTCAGTCGGGGGTTCGCGCACCATGGGCAGATCGTCCAACAGCCCTTCCGTTTCTTTCTCCAGCGCCAGGATGTCGCCCCGGATCTCCTCCAGCGTCCGCATCGGTTGGGGCTTGTAGAAATACCGGGTGAAGCTGATCTCGTAGCCGATTCTCACGCTGTCCGGTTGGTACCAGGCGTCAGCGGCATAAGGAAGGACTTCCCGCCTCAGGAAAGCTTCAATGCCGCCTTCCTCCTGCAGCGGGATCTGCTCGGTGTCGCGCAGGTCGGTGTCCGGTTCGTACTCCACTACGACGGGCCTGCCGTTGACAGTAGCCTCGAACCGGCCGCGTAGCGGGTCGGCCTCGGTGCCTCTCTTGTGGATCTTCTTGATGATGGGCGGCGCGGTTTCGCTACGCTCGCAGCTCTCCTTCAGCTTCTTGATCTCGGCGGCCTTGTAAGCGCGGTCGGGGTCGGCTCCTTCGAGCCGCAGCGGTCGTTCGACCGTCACCTTATAGTAGCCGAAGGCGGCGTTGTCGAAGATCTTGCTCTGCTCGCTCTCCTCAAAGGCGAGGAAGGTGTCGCAGATGCGCTCGATGTCCTCGTCGCCAAGCTCGCAGTTCTTCTTGCCCAGGTTCTTGCGTAGCGGCCGGTGCCACTCGGTGGCGTCGATCAGCTGCACCTTGCCCCGGCGCTGCTCCGGCTTGTGGTTGGTGAGCACCCAGACGTAGGTGGCGATGCCGGTGTTGTAGAACATGTTGAGCGGCAGGGCGACGATCGCCTCCAGCCAGTCGTTCTCGATGATCCAGCGGCGGATGTTGCTCTCGCCCTGGCCGGCGTCGCCGGTGAACAGGGAGCTGCCGTTGTGCACCTCGGCGATGCGGCTGCCGCCCTGCTTCATCTTGGAGAGCTTGTTGGCGAGGAAGAGCATCTGGCCGTCGCTGGAGCGGGTGACCAGGGAATACTCGGGATCGCCGGCGTGCTCGATCACGAAGCGCGGGTCCCGCATGTCGTTCTTGCCCCCCATGCGCTCCAGGTCGGTCTTCCAGCTCTTGCCGTAGGGCGGATTGGAGAGCATGAAATCGAACTCGCGGGACGGGAAGGCGTCGTTGGCCAGGGTAGAATGCTCGGGGCCGCCCACGATGTTGTCGGCGGCGTCCCCTTCCCCCTTCAGCAGCAGGTCGGCCTTGCAGATGGCGTAGGTCTCGGCATTGATCTCCTGGCCGAAGAGGTGGGTGGAGACCTGCTTGCCGTGGTCCGTAGCGAGCTGCTGCAGCACGCCTTCGGCCACGGTCAGCATGCCGCCGGTGCCGCAGGCCCCGTCGTAGATCAGGTAGGTGCCGGACTTGATCTGGCCGGCAACGGGCAGGAAGACCAGCTTCGCCATCAGGGTCACCGCGTCGCGCGGGGTCCAGTGCTCGCCCGCCTCCTCGTTGTTCTCCTCGTTGAAGCGCCGGATCAGCTCCTCGAAGATCGAGCCCATGCCGTGGTTGTCTAAGCCGGGGTGCCTGACCGAGCCGTCGGCATTTTGCACCGGGGCCGGGCTCAGGTTGATGTCGGGTGAGGTCAGCTTCTCGATCAACGAGCCCAGGGCGTCGGCCCTGGAGAGCCGCGATACCTGGTTGCGAAACTCGAAGTTCTCGAGGATGTCCTGGACGCTGGGCGAGAACCCGTCGAGCCAGGCCCGGAAGTCGGCCTCAAGCTGCTGGCGATTGGCGCGGGCGCGCAGGTCGCGCAGGGTGAACTTGGAGGTGTTGTAGAAGGCCTGTCCCGCGACCTGCCGCAGGGTCGCATCCTGCTCGATGACGCCGGCGTCGTCGAGGGTGGCCTTCATGTCCAGGACCGCCTGCTTGCTGTCCTCCAGCACCGCGTCGAGCCGGCGCAGCACGGTCATCGGCAGGATCACGTCGCGGTACTTGCCGCGCACGTAGAGGTCGCGCAGGACATCGTCGGCGATGCCCCAGATGTAGTTTGCGATCCAGTTCAGGTCGCCGTTGCTCATTCTCGTACTGCTCCTCGATGGGGCCTCTCGGGTGGTGAGTTATGCATGGCTACAGGTCGAACAGGGAAGGCGGGTCCCCTGCGGGATAGTTGTCGAGGTATCTCTGGATGTACTGCCGCGTAACGGGGGGCATCTGCTCGAGATGCCCCTGCCGGGTCAGCGATTCGTGCTGTCCGTGCTCGTGCGTCATCACCGTCGCCCCGGCGCTCCAGAAGGCGCAGTGCAGGGTCCAGCGCTTGCGCCCCTCCGGGTTCCAGCCCCGGTGCCAGAGGTTGGCGTTGTAGTAGGCGATGTCCCCCGGCTCCAAGTCGACGACGTGGGCGTTTGGCATCTCTCCCGATTCGCTGCGGGCCGCTTCGATCTCCGCGGCCGTCGACGCCCGCCGATGACTCCCGGGGACGATATGGAGGAAGCGGTCGCCGGGAACGAGCGGGGCGTTGAACTGCACGAAGCGGCCCTCGTGCCGGCGCAGGTACGCGGTTTCGTCCTGGTCTCCCGGTCTGCAGAGGTCGCGGTGCCATTTCTGGGTGTACGGCTTCCCGCCGCCGGCGGCGAGCATGCCGAAAAGGCTGTGGCGCACCCCCGGGCCGCAGACCAGGGCCTCGAGATGGGGTGCGAGATCCTCGTCGATCCAGTCGGCGAAGGCGGGGTGGTACTTGTCGGGGTCGAGCAGGTGGCCAGTGCGTTCCGGCAGACGGCGCTCGCGGTCGATCCAGCCCAGCTCGCACTCTCCCGCAAGCCCCTTGTCGATCAGGCGTTCGACCGCCTTGAGAAGCACCTTGATGCGGGTTTTCGCAAAGGCCTGCCGCAGAATGAGAAACCCCTGCACGGCGTAGGTCTCCTTGTCTTTTTCCGAGATCACCATTACCGGCGGATCGACCTCCGTAAAAGGTTGGTTTCGAGGATACCGAGCTCAACGTATAGGAAAAATAAAGCACCTTTGGGGGTCCTCTGTCAATGCGCTGAACACACGCAAGGGGCAGGGTAAGCTCTCTGATGGTCGTTTGCAGGTCCTTCGACAGGGCTTGCAGTACGGTTTGGTTGCCTGTCGGTCCAGGATCAATCCGGGCTACGAGGGGCACTTCAGGGCGCACCAAGCCGTACGGCCGTCCAAAGCAAAAGGGAGCGACCCTTGTTCCGGGGCCGCTCCCTTTTGTTCTCCTCCTTCTCTTTGTTCTAGGCTGCCGCTTCCATTCGCATAGGCATCACCATGGTGCGGTAGGGACGCCCGTCTCCCGGCTCGAACAACACCGGCTTATTGGGATCGCTGAAGCCGATGCATAGGACCGACCCTTCCTCTAGCCCCAGGCCGCGCACTGCCCCTTCGAGAAAACTACAATTGACTCGGACGCGGAAATTCTCGACCTCCTGTTCAACTTGGGCCGCGATAGTCGTGTCGAACCGCCATCCCACCGGGGATCGGGGCCGCTCGGTGGGGCCCTCGACGCTCTCTTTGAGGCTGTAGTAGCCCATGGCGTCGGTCGTCGTCATGACCATGGTCCGGTCAGCCGCGGAAAAGCATACTTCAACGCCCCGCGTATAAGTCCAAGGGCCGTCCGCTGCCACTGGATGCCAGGCCTCTAGGTGATCGTCCATATAGGCGCAGGCCGCGAGCAGATCGCCGGCCCGCACTCGGATCCAGCAGGGCATCTGCCCTGGGACGACCTTTTCGTAATCGACATAGGGCATGTCCATTATGGGCAGGATGTGGTGCGCTCCAGACTCCAATTCCAGGACCGCCTCTTGTTCGCCCAGGGTCAATCGAGCCCCTCCGGCCTCCGAAGTGCTTTCGTCCCAAGGGCCCAACAGCACCGGGGCGGCCAAGCTCTCCAGTCCCGAGGTCTGCCACCAGAACAGCCGCGAGCCGTCGGTGGCGACAATCCGCCCCCCCGCGTCCAGAAAGACCCCTTGCAATACCAGCTGTTTCGGGTCGTCCCCCACAAAAGCCCGGGCCCGCCCCAGGGCCTGCAGATCGCTCTCGTTCAAAGTGAAAACCTGCTCCATGCTCGCATCATCAGCCATATTGTCCAACTCCTCTTTTAAGCGCCGCCGGGCTTTTTGCAGCCGGCTGCGCACGGTGTCTACTCCTATATCCAGTTGGCGCGCTGTAGCGGCGTACGAGTAGCCTTTCAAGTAGTGGTAGACCACCACCTGCCTGTGGCTCCGGCTCAATTCGCCCAAGGCCCGTCTCAGCGCGGCCTTCCACACGGGGGGATCTTCGGCCCGAGCTTGCCCAAGCGCCGCCACCTCGCCGCTTTCGGCCTCCAGCCAACGCTGCTGTACATAGCGTCGGCGGTACCACGTGCGCACCAGATTGTCGGCAATGGCGCCGAGCCAAGCGGCCAAGCGATCCGGATCCTGCAATTGGTCCAAGCGGGTAAAGGCGCAGACAAAAGCTTCCTGGACAATATCTTCCGCCTCGACCGCATCGCGCACTTGGCGCATCACCCGACGGTGCAGCCAGCCCGTATGGCGCCCGACCAAGACGCCAAAAGCCCCGGACTCGCCGGCCAGCGTTTTCTCGACCCACTCTCGATCCATAGATCATCCCTGCAAAGCGCTTTTACATTAGTATAGATGCGCCCAGGAGCAAAAAGTATCTCGGTCGGTCGAAAAAAATGCGGCCAACTCAATCCTCGGCCATCAATGGGCTTCCAGCCAAGTGTCAGTAGATTAGGTGACAAGCTGTTTCCCGCCTGTGCAGCGAGTTCACAAAAGGTCGCTACCAACGTTTCGTGTTTTAGCCGCGATTCGCCCGCCAGCATGAACCCGAATATCTGTAGCCTTTCCTTGTCGTCTCGCCCCTCGTCCAACCTAGTTATCGCGTCGCGACTCGGGGTCAGGTAGTTTCGATACAAGGGGATGGGGGCCCCGGTCGTAGGATGGGGCATTAAGTCATGTACGATGTGGCGTCGGAGCCGCTTCACGGATGCCACCTTTTCGAACGCGTCTTGGAGCGAATCCCGATCCAGTGAACTCTTGATTTCACCTACGCCGATCACGCCTTCGCACGGGTAGTAGGTCGTCTGTGGCGTTCTGTTTATCGAAAACACCGGACAAATATCCCGCTCGTATAGGATCACATCCTGCTGACGACTCGTCCCGCCGTAGCTGTCGATCACGAAGCCCTCGCCCACTGCTATTCCCCTAGGCAGGATCTGTTCCAGTTGATCCCTCACCGGTTGCTCCGCTGCGGAACCCACGGTCGATGGAGTTGTACCGGCTTTCGCGTCCTTGAATTCATCGACGAGCCGCTCGCCAATCCGGCGGATGAATCCATCCGGATCGAAGTTTCGGTCCATGTTCAAACACTCCTTGATTTCACAGCCCATTCATGTAGTAAAACCACGCTGGCCATCCCGGAGACTGCCTTGTGCAAGTCACGGGGCCATGGCCGTGCTGCCGCTTGCGCTACCTCCAGTCTCGGGAACGGACGCCCAACCCGGCAATGCCGATACGCATTTCATCCATCTCTCACCCTTTCCTTTCCATGATTCCGCCACGAAGCAATGCGTGATCGCAATAGCTACAAAGGAAGAAAAAATTCCCGCTATTCCCTACGCGAAAGCCTCCAGACATCCGGCTCCATATTATTCCCCGCCACCATCCACAGCGACCCGTCGTACACGAACACGCTCCCCGCATGTCGGGGTGCCCAGGGGGTATCGGGCAATTCAGTCCAGTCTACGCCATCGGGCGAATACCACACATCACGGCGATTCCCACTCTCTGCCGCATAGCCTTCTAACACCCACATGCGGCCATCGAACGCGGCCACCTCGTGGTATTGCCTGGGTGCCCACGGAGCGTGCGTTATGTGCTGTTCCCAGTGCACCCCGTCTTCCGAACTCCACACATCGTTGTAGAAGACCTCATCAGCGCCGACAAATTCGGGCATTGTCTGCCCGCTCATCACCCAGATCCGGCCGGCGAAGGCCAGGGTATAATGAAGCGCCCGAGGAGCCCATGGCACGTGATCATTCGCCAGCTCCCAATGAATACCGTCCGCACTGCTCCAGACATCGTTCTGATAATGGCCTTGATTGCAATCGCCGCCTACGATCCACATCCGGTCGTCATGCACCGCATATCCAGCTGTATGCCTCCCCTCCCAGGGCGCATGAGGATTCTCAAGCGTCCAAGAGGTGCCATCGGCTGACGACCAGACCTCACTGTTGCAGATCAGCGGGAAATGGACTTTATTCCCGGGATTCCAGCCGCCCAGCAGCCACATTCTATCCTTGAACACCAATGCGCCAGCGCCATCGCGAGCCGCGAAGGCAGCGTTATCGGTGACGCAGCACCATTCGTATTTACGCTTATCACTATCCATCGTGCTGTTACCTCTTGCCGTTGTGGGGTTCTGCTACCAAATCGCGCCGTAACTTCGTCTATCGTTGCTAGGTATACAACTTATCCTTCAGCACTTGGTGCGGCTCTATTTATAGTCGTCCTTTTTAGAGTCCCACCATTTCGTGTACTCCTGCCAAGATATGAAATTCTTGCCAACTTTGGACTCCTCATTCAAGAGTCGACACGCTTTGTCGAGACATCTCAGACTGGGCGTATTGATCATAATATCTATCAGAAACTGAATACGATCCTGCTTGCTCAAATGCTGAGCCCTCCAGACCGTTTTCATGATCGTCGTTTGGTAAATCGGCCTCAACTGTCGCATGGCACGCTCAAACGCAGATATGTCTGCTGTGTCCAGATCGATACCCAACTCCTTCCATTTGATCGGGTATTCTAGGAGGTTCAAGATTTCGATCTCCTTTGGGAGGTTCGAGATAAGAGCACGCGCCTGAGATAATCGCGGATCGGAGGGGTTCCGGAATATCTTCATGATACTGTCAAAGGCAATGCGGTCATCACTCCTAACACGGATAGCGAGCTCATAGAACTCTGACAGTGACTGAAGTTGTGATAGAGCGTTACCTGCGTGCGTTAGGCTTTCGTCTATCTTTTCCAATCGCGGGGCGATCTTGGTGCGAAGCTTCTCCTCGATCACTTCGTCCGCTGTCGCATCGATACGTGCGACAGCCTGCTGTGTGACGACTTGCTCCATGAGTCTCTGAATTTTGGTGTCTTCGAAGCGACGAGCGATTTCGTCCTTCATTCTTGTGTTTGCCTCCTCAAGGCTCTTTTCAACGTCATCCGTGATGACCTCGATCACATCATGGACTTTGCGGCCGGTAGCGTAATCAACGATTTGAAAGCCCACCCAAACAGTCCCAATTACACCGAGGAAAAGCCCACCCCAGAACCCCCATGATCGCCGCATATACTTGGCGACCTGCCTCAGTTCGTCGGGAGATAGAGTACCCCTGAGCGATGCCACATTAACAAACGGGACTTTGCATCGATCACATTTTATTAGAAGAGCATCCTTGGGAGGCAGCCGACAGACTGGACAGACCTTGTTCATATATGCGTTTTCCTTCTTGATGCTTAACGTCAAAAGTAACTGGCGTGCGTCAGCACGTCCAGTTCACTACCTTGTTGGCCAGGTTCAGTTCTTATTGTATCCATACTTTCCTCTTGAGAGCATAACTTCTTTCCAGAATCCCTCCCTCTCGATAATCGCACTGTCATCCGTCTTCATCGGTCGATATTCCAACAGCGACATCCGGAAGTTCTTCACGGCGTAATCATCACCCTTCTGCCCTATCAACTTTATGAGTTCATCATTCCAACCATGTCCTGTGCCGATGTAGCAACTCCATCGTGCCCAAATGCCAGAATCGCCGTATGCAGAGCCCACATACCTCTTCCCATTGGACTTGTCAGTTACCATATAGACGCCTTTAACATTCTGGAGCGCCGCCTTCCAATCTGGTCTTTCTGTCTCGAACACCGTGCGAAGTGTTGAGAAATCATGATTGATATATTCATAGCCTGGGAAGGCCTCACCAGAGTAAGGTCGCTGTAGGATCTCAGAAACAACCATATCTCCCAAGTACCTTTCTAAGCTCGACTTTATCCAAAAGAAATGACAGCGGTCCGAGAAACTCCTAGTATAGATGGTGTCGAATCATCTCTACGATCAAGGAGATTGTCATGGGACCGCTGCCACCGGCTATAATACAATTTATGTCGTATTTTGCCCCCCTTTTTTCTCATCGGGTATGGCCTCATGCTCAGGTGTTGTTGACCGGCGCGATCCTGGCACCGGGAAAACGCACGGTCAGTGCCCTTTTGCGCGTGATGGGTTTGGACCACCGGTCTGATTTTCAAACCTATCACCGGGTGCTCAATCGCTGCGTATGGTCTAGTCTTCAAGGCAGCCGGCTCCTGTTGCATGTACTCCTCGCTACTTTTACCCCACGCGGCCGGTTGGTTTTTGGCCTGGACGATACGATTGAGCGCCGTCGAGGCGATCACATTGCGGCCAAGGGCATCTATCGCGATCCGGTGCGCTCTAGTCAGGGGTACTTTGTCAAAGCCAGTGGGTTACGCTGGTTGTCGCTGATGTTGCTGGTGCCCGTATCCTGGGCCGACCGTATCTGGGCATTGCCTTTCTTGACGGTGTTATGTCCGTCCGAGCGCTATTATCAGGCACGGGGTCGATCGCATCAACCGCTGCTACAGCGCGCCCAACAGATGCTGCGTCTGCTGGCGCGCTGGGTGCCGACGCGTAGCGTAGTCGTGGTAGCCGACCAAGCCTTTTCGGCGTTGGCCTTTCTGGATGCGGTCCGTCATCAGGTAGCCGTCATCACCCGCTTGCGCTTAGATGCGGCACTCTTTGAGCCGGCCCCACCTCGGCCGACCGGTACCGTCGGTCGACCGCGCTGCAAAGGGGACCGGTTACCTACCCTCCAAGCGCGATTAGATGATCCCAATACCCGCTGGCAAGAGCTAACGATAAACGCATGGTATGCCACCGGAAAACGCGCCATCCATATCGTTTCGGGCACGGCCGTGTGGTATCACTCCGGTTTGCCATCGGTGCCCATCCGCTGGCTTTTGGTCAAAGAGCCCAACGGGCAGTTCCCCCCCCAAGCATTTCTCAGCACGGACGAAACAATCACACCGCAGCAGATGCTGACCTTTTTCATCCAGCGCTGGACGGTCGAAACTACCTTTGAAGAAGCGCGCGCCCATCTCGGTATGGAAACGCAACGGCAGTGGAATGACCAGGCCATTGCTCGGGGCACCCCCTTGGTGTTGGCCTTATTCGCTATGGTGGCGCTCCTGGCTCATACCCTCATCCAAAAAACAGCCTGTAGCGTCCGACAAACTGCTTGGTATAGCAAAACAAAACCCACTTTTTCGGATGCACTGGCTTGGGTCCGAAAACACATCTGGCAACATTTTTCAAGGTCAACTCCACACCCAGACAGGCAAAAACCAACAGCTGGAATCGTCGAACGCCTTATCGATATCGTTTGCTATGCTACATAAATGGATAAAGTCGAGCTAAGAAGCTGTTTTAGAATTCAGATTTTCCACCGATTCTCTTGACCAAGAGGTGAATCATCGCAATGTAAATAAAGGCTTCGCTATTTCGGGGTAGGACTTCATAGTCCTTGGAAAGGCGCCGAAAATTCAATAACCAGGCAAAGGTGCGCTCCACCACCCAACGCCATTTCATCACTTGAAATCCCTGGCCTTCTCGCTGGACCACTGCCAGGTCAATTTTGTGCGTCCGCTTCAAACTTGCAACCCATGCCTTGATGGCCTCGCCGCGATACCCACCATCGACCCATAGCTTTCGAAGGCGGGTCAAGCCAGCGGCAAAATAGGCTTTGAGCAACACCTTCAACCCGTCCGGATCGGCACCGTCGGCAGGCGAGACAAACGCGGAGATGATAAGCCCCAAGGGGTCAACAAGGAGAGGGCGCTTGCGGCCATTGACCTTCTTGCCAGCATCATAACCCTTTGATTCACCTTGGGTTGCAGTCTTGATGCTTGGGCTGTCTATAGAGCCTGCCGAAGCGGTGGGCTTGCGGCCTTGACGGCGCCTTTCCCTTCTGGAGAGTGCCGGATGGATCTGCCTCCAGATGCCTTTTTTGCTCCAGGTGTTGAATACCCATACACGGTTTGCCAGCACCCATACTCCTTGGGCAGCATCCGCCACTGACCGCCCGTTTGGGTCACATACACAATGGCGTTGAACCCCTCGCGCAGAGGAACCGGTGGACGACCGCGACTCCCGGGATGCCATTTGCGTTTGGGAAGGAGGGTGAGGAGAAGTTGCCATTGCGCTTCGATCAAATCGGTCGGATATTGTCTGAGCGTATTCATCTTCATCCTTTCGTTTCAGGTGGTTTTGGACAACCTGAATTTGGATAGATGAATACGCGCTTTTCAACTCTTTTTTTAACCCCTCACATTTTTAAAACAGCTTCTCAGGCGGTGCCCTTGGAGAAGATGGTAGAATAGGCCCATCGACGTTGGCCCATTGAGGAATTTCACGAGGGCGGCAAATCGCTGCTGGGCTGGGATGACTACCAGGGCCGGCTGTGGACCGGGTTTCATCGCCAGGCGACGATCATCCTGTTGACCTACAGCTTCCTGCGATGGCAAGAGTGGCACCAACGCCAGGAAGCCCCTCGGTCGCCGGGTCGTCTCCGCGATCGTTTTTCCCCCTCGGTGGGATCGTAGACGGCGCTCCTTGGAGGAAATCCATCGACGCGTGATAGAAAGGCTATGGAACATGGTCATTGAAGCCTGTGTGCAACAGAAAATCGCGGAATTATCCCCATCCAGACGTATTTAACAGAGTAATATTAAACCATAGGGGGAAGGGGGCAACAGGCCCCGGCCGGGTTTCATGCAACAAAGCCCGTATCCGTAGTCGCTTGTCGCACCAGCTCTGTAATATCAAATTGGTGGCTTTCTCCAACACCTTGGCAATATAGCGTGTTGTATTCCTGCGGAACTGCATAGATCATCCGGACTGTCCTTCGAAAAAGAGCGAACAAAGCCGCACCGACAAAAGACAATTTCGTGTTCATGGCTACCAAAGCGATATTTTCGCCGGACTTCTCTAGCTCCGCGTTAATCAGGCTCTCGAACACTCCCTCTATCGACGAAGAGCTGAAATCAATATCACCAATCCTCGGAACCTGAATCCGACCTCTCAGTTTAGCCGCAACCTTTCGACTTAGCTCCCCCGCACCTACAACGGTCGACGATTCCTCTTGTTCTCCACTAATGGTCAAATGGCTAGGCTCTACGTATTCGATTATCTTAGAGATCCTATCCAGTTCGTGCCCTGCGAGAATCACCAGATGAGAAGGTCTCTCACTACGAAATATCCCTGGAAAACCAACAATCGACCTAATAGTCGTCACACCCTTACTTAGCCAGCGCTTAGACTCAGGTAAATTCCTGTTCTGAGTAGCATATCCTCCTTCAGGTGCGGCCACATAAGCCACCGAAACACTACCAACGACCAACCTCTTTACTGAGACAGCGAACAACAACATTCCAAGTAATTCCCTCGGTATACAGGTAACGTCAATTACCAAATCGCAACCAGGAGAACACGCCTTCTCAACCACAGACCATGTCCACTTCCATAGATCAAGCGACGAAAATCGATCAACTCGCTTAACGTTGCGTACACCAAGTTTTTCAAGTAGGGCAAGATTTTTTTCATACATTTCGCCACTTTCGAAGACATTAGCGACAAACACGTGCTCTAGTCTTCCCCCTGAATCCAAAAATTTGCGGACTCGAACGGTCGAGCGCTCTTCGAAAGATGCAGCCGCGATCAAGACTTTCTCAGCATCTGTCATCACCAAGTCTCCCGTCCGTCCGGCTCAGTTATGATCCATTCGCCTTTCGGCCCAATAGAGTCATAAAACAAATCACCCTGCACCACGGCTTCGCCCGAAGCCATATTCTCGATAATATTTGGTTTTAATGACATGTATGCACTATACGCCGAAGCATCGAGACTAAATGCAGGCGCAATGCGTCGGGTTAACACATACAGATACCTTCTCCCAATACCCTCTTTTTCGCTAATAAAGCCGCGCACTAGATACCCTTCCATGATGGCTAAGTCCAACAGCCGAAGCGTCTCATTGCTCGGGGGGGATTGGAAGGCGAACGAAAATACTCGACGCTCCGAGCCTTGTGAGAGTATCTTCTGTTTAAACACTGCACCGAGACCTTTAATTATGTTCGCGACAGCCGCCCAATCATCTTCCTTTCCAGATCGTTTCTGTCGGGTGTTACCTATTTCGGACAGAATCGTATCCGAATAATTTCGAACAATCCGGTCCTGAATAGCGGGTGGAATGTGATCAACAACGCCATCTTGTTTCCTCGATGCATTGTCGTACATCCGCTGTGCACAGATAATGAAGTCTCTCACCAAACTACCACTGAGGATCGCGAGCGTCCGAAACCCTGTATACCGATATGTACCCAGGGACCTTTTCTCGTTCAAATTACGCATATACTCTGAAGTAAGGTGACGATAGACGTAGTCACTAACCGACCTGCCCGAGTAAATCCTTCTGTATTTTGAGGTCAACTTTTTCCTGACGATTTCTATACGTTCATTTTGTTCTCTATCCTCCGGAAAAAAGAGCGTCGGCTCAATAGGCTCGCCACCTTCCCCATGCAGTCCAACTTGCCCAAAACGCTTGATGCAAATCCGTCGCACTAGATCCACGTAGTCTTCGCTATCATAATCAATAAATCGTGTCGCTATATCATACTGAATAAAGTCATGTGGTGGCTGTATCTTCGATCCGGAACGCGTCTCGAATGTTTTGTATGCATACATCGTGCTTACTTTGAAGACCGTGCTCCGCCTCCGCCTCGCGATCCACGAGTTCAATACGATAGTGTGAGATAGCGGCAGATCATCGCCATCGTCGATTAGAATGAAAAGACAACGACCGACTTCATCGAAAAAAAAGTCTGCAATTGGTGCTAGGATTCCGTCAAAGAAGAACAACGGGCCGCTATATCCCTCCTCAGGACCATATAACCGCCGTACAATATGGTTGACTATCCTCTCGCTTTCGACATGGAAGAGCTCAATTATTCTTTCCAAGGCTTCCTCGTAACCTGAGTCAGATAACTCCGGCGGATTCACCTTGCTAAACTCGAACGCGGTCTGGATGCTATCCATTACTAGCCGCACAAACCGAGGACGAAGTTCAGCAGAGATTACTTCAGGGGCTTTGCGGAGTATTACGAATAGCTGGCGCAGAATAAGCGATATGAGGTGACTTTCGCTTAACGCGTTCTTCTGACGGTTAGATTGCATGAATTGGAGCTCTTCACTCATGAAATCTGAGTCTCGCACAGGGAAGTAGACGGACAAGAAGTTTGGCTGTTCTCCTGGGTAAAGTAGTTCTTGACAATCCGGCTGAAGCACCCGAAACAGCATAGATTTGCCAGTACCACGGTTTCCATTGATGAAACAGCTCTCCCGACCTCGCACACGGTTTAGCCGACTGTCATCGCACCACAGCTCAGTTGCCTCCGACGCCGTCAACTTGGATGCTGTCACAAGTTCAAATGGGTTGTTCATATCTCCCCCTTGCAATAGGCTTCCAATGAAGTGTTTTTACCCAGTTCCTCACAGCGCTTCGAGAGCGATGGAAGATCCTCTGGATAACCTCGATCGAGGTGGAGGGTCAACGTTGATCTTTTTGTCATGCTACTAGGGACGTCATCTTTATAGTACTCTATGGTTAGCTGCACTTGGCGGACATCGAAATCGGGTCGTCCGTATTGTGAACAGTACCTCGCTTCCCTTTCGATGGTATCGATTTTTTGTTCTAGATGGTCGAAGAACGACTTATCGTCTATCTCTGTGACGCATTCGTTTTGATCGGGATAAATCTTCAATAGGATGTCGAGTGTGTCGTTCTGCAAGTCGAATTGACGAAAGCACTCCGCGTAACGGTAGGCGTGCTTGCTTTTTGACGAAGTTTGAAACCATTGCAAGAGTGCCACCGGTACTCGTTCTGGGTTTTCCGAAAGCTCATCGGCCATACGCAGCATGGCGGCCAAGAGCCACAGTCTCGGGGGGCTATAGTGATCTGAGTGAATTTTCCTAAACGTATCGTGCCCAAAGTTCTGGCTATCTCCCCCATGTACACGAGCCACGTCGTGGATATTTTGGCAAGTCTCTGTATCGTAGAACAGGTCAAGGTGATCCTTAATCAGTTCGACCGAGTTCGTTGGGTGATCCTTGCGTCCCTTTATATTGCCTACGTCATGCACATGCGCGGCGCACAACAGGATGTACGACTCAAGCGGACTGAGCGGTGTGGTTCCCGGCTTTTTTTCGATGCTCAATCCAAGTTTGTCAAGGCTATCCACCAAATCACTCACGTGGCGACAGCCATGTATCGTCATAATGTCCGGATTGTTGCCTTTCTTTGCCGCACGCGTTTGATCGATGGCAAGTCCAACGTCTACAAGCGGGTGAATATTCTCTAAGAAATGCAACTCAAGCGCTCTGAATTTTACCAAGTATCCTTGTGCACGCGCGTGGTCTTCGTTTTTGGGGTCATCGTTGGCTTTTTGGATGCGTTGCACTAGATAGCCGTTCGTAGTGTGTATCATATCTCGGCTATTCTCTCCAGTACGACCTTTGCAAGAAGAGGTGGAACCATATTTCCGACTTGCTGCTGTTGGAATCCTATAGAACCCGAGAAGCGAAAGTTATCAGGCACTGAC
Source organism: Candidatus Latescibacterota bacterium (assembly GCA_965219385.1). Lineage (GTDB taxonomy): Bacteria > Latescibacterota > UBA2968 > UBA8231 > UBA8231 > CBDCNM01. Next base: position 3,674,912 of record CBDCNM010000002.1, read on the forward strand.
TGTATTCGAGCCGCCTCGCGGATTGATAACCCCCGATCTTCGTGTGGGTGGATCAGCATGTTTTTCCTGAAGTTACCAATAACAACCGAAGGTTCCGAAGGTTTCAACCTATGGTATATCCCTGTGTGACACTTTGACGTATCGGCATAGTTGTGGAGTAGCGTTGGCGGTATGTCTTCCCAGTTCCCGCCCTGAGATACGTAAGGATATCGTTGTAACACATGAGAGGCATTCTTGGTCACTAGATTCCCAGTGACCTTGCCTAGCCTGCCGCGGAGCTTCCTCGCGAAGAAGCTTATTGGATCGCATCGATAAGGCAACTTGTCGACCGAAGCTCCTGGGGTCAGTAAGGGTAGATCAGCTATAGCCTCCTCTACCGTGATCGGCAACTCGGTAGATCTGGCGGGATCCGTAAAGACTTTTTCCTCGCGAGAAGCTACGACGAACGTTCGCTCTCGGCGTTGCGGCACTCCGTAATGGACGGCATTGAGAGTCGTCGTAGACGTAGTGTACCCCGCCGCCTCAAGATTATCGACCATTTCGCGAAGGAAAAATCCCTTTAGCGTTTCACGTATTCCTTTTACGTTTTCAATAACGATCCAGTCCGGGCCCCACATCTCCGCTACGCGAATTAGCTCTTTGTGCATCCAATTGTCGGGATTTGACGAATTCCGAGTGCGCTGGTTTGACGTGGAAAATCCTTGACATGGTGGGCCTCCGAACACGATGGTCCGTGCGCCCTTTGGCCGTTCCGGGACCGAGTTGACCTCTCGTATGTCGCCAACGAACACTGGGATTTTCCGAAAGTTCAGGCGATAGGTCGAGGCTGCTATCGGACACTTTTCCACAGCGTATGCTACTTCTATTCCCGCCTGCCGGGCACCCAGGGTCATCCCCCCTCCGCCGCAAAACAGATCTATGGCAATAGTTCGGTTTTCGTTCGTCATTGTATGCGCTTTGGACGGTCACCAGGGTCGTTTCAGTGTGCGAACACACTGAAGCACTTACGGTCCCGCCTTTCTTGTCCAATACTTGTGGACAGTTTTTGTAACTTGTTGTTTTTCTATGAATTTACGAAATTCATAGCCAAAATAGCTAACTTATTGATTTTTAACAACTTAGAAAAATAACGTTTCCCGAATTAGGCCGAAATCGCAAAAAGTGTCCGAACTATTGTTGTCAGTATAGATAAAATAAGTCTCCTTTTTTTTTAATCAAGGCGCTGAACACACGGACGGGTCGGCAAAGCTCCCTGAAGATCGTTTGCAGGTCCTTCGGCAGGGCTCCCAGTACGGTTGTTGCGGCTGACACGTATCCGCCCTGTATCAGGGTCACCCAGGATCCGAGGCCCTACCCCCTCCAGATAGCGTCGAATCGAGGCCGGATCGGTCCGGGCGGCGAGGATCCTCAGACGACCGCTACAGGCCGCGCATTGGCTGAGCTCGGCGGAAAACACCCGGGCGAGCAGGGGGAGCCACCCCAGCCGATGACCGCAGGACGGGCCGCTCGAATCGCGGCTCCGCAACTGCCTCCGCCGGTACAATGCGGTCACGGGCCCGGGGCGCCAGGACTCCGTGGCAGCGTAGGAGATGCAGCCGGGGCGGAGGTACCAGAGCCGCCCGCTTCTCCAGTCGTTCCATTGGCGAGAGCAGAAGATGGCTCGTCCCATCCGACCAGGGCGTTTTGAGCGCGAAGGACAGCCGCTCGGGATCGATGATGCGCCGGCGCTCCGACGCCAGGGCCGGTTGGGCCACGTAGCGGCATAATCGTTCGAGCCCCAGCCGGTCAGGGCCCGCGATCCGCGTAGCCGCATGCAGCGAAAAGCCGCGCCGAGCAAAACACAGGGGCGCTGTACGCACCCCGGTGGCCGGATCTTTCAGGGCCCGTCGCAAGCGCTGGCCCGCGCGTGCCCCGGTAGCGAGGAGCCCCCGCACCGAGGCCGCCGTGAGGGCGGCCAGGCTCCTCGTCCGCGAGCGGATCGGCTGGGGTGTCGCGTCGAGCCGGCCGCGTTGGGTGCACAGCCGGATGATGCGGCGCGCCCTCGTCTGCACGATCCGACAGCCCTCCTTATCTTGCACCAACAGCCCTGCCTCTCGGAAACGGCCTGCGGGCTAACGAATAGGTCGTGCCCCAGTTGTTCCTGTGTGAGTCCCTGATGCCTCCGTCTCTCCTGTATCCTTTGTCCAAGCTCTACTGGGTCAGTCATTGCGCTATCTCCTCTTAGTTTGGGTATGTGCAGCGGCCTTCCATCAAGCGATGGTTGTCGCTACCTGCACAGCCAAAATAGCGCATTTACCCAGTTGTCGGCATTGAAGAACGCGAAAGTAGGTCAACTGCTGGTTGAGCTACTTGAACGAGGCATAGTACACCTGTGCGCCCGGTAAATCAGCAATGAGCCTATGGTTCCTCAGCTTGCAGATCACGGAGAAACCGTTTCAGCGGTTCCAGAGCGGGCGTATTCAGGTCCCAATACGATGGGTTTTCATAATTTCGCTTGCTTGCGTGGGTCTCGATCTTGAGCGCTTCGCAGTACGCGTAGATTCGCGCCTTGAGATTGGGAAGCTGGTATGTCCCGTGACTCTGTAAACAGGTTTTGTATTTATCGAAACAGTCGTACACAGCACGATGATTGGAAACGGCCATCTGCTCCAGCAAGGTCTCAAGGCACCCCGGGTCACTATCGTTTGGCAGGAGAAAGAAGCGGTCGACTGGGAGTTCGAGCTGATCTTTACATCTCTGAAACTCGTCCCGTCGCTTCGAGAAATCGGAGTTCGCGTCCAGTACGACGGCAATGTAGTTTCCCGCATCTCGGCTTCTTTGTATTTGAGGAGCAACACTTGGAAGTTTCGACACCCCTCCTCCGATGAGAGCCGTGTCGACGTTGGCAACGTCCAGATATTGCAACAGGGACCTTATGAAGCGCTCGTCATCACGTCCCTCGACAAATACCACCCAGTCGGCACTCATCACCTGATCTCTATGCCGTGCGCTATGCAGTGCTCAAATTGATCGTACTCATATCTGTAGGAACGTACCGATCCCTGTTCGTCTCTCTGCAATGTGTAGCAGTTTGTCGTCTGCTGATTTTCAGAGAATTGGCCCTGACTCAGCACGTGCTGCAGACCTTTCAGGACTTCGAGCCTGTGCGTGGTGGCAAAAACCTGCACACGCCGCTCGCTGGATAACCTGAGGAGTGCCTTCAGCAGCGGCGGAATAGCTTGGTAGTGAAGGCCGTTTTCGAGTTCATCGATCAGGACAATCCGCTCGTTCCCCAAAATGCACAGTGAGAGAATCGTTGCGGCCCGGATCATGCCGCTACCAAACATGTTCAGCGGCATCATTTTTTCCAATCCGATATCCAGGTAAGCTACGTTTCCATTTACTGTAATATCCTCAACGCGAGGATTGATGACTTGCAGGTACTTGAGAAGCTCACCGGTCTTCTTGTTGACGATTACATCGGCAATGACGCCGCTCTCGTATCCAAAGCTCGCGGCAAGGAATCTGGCGGAGATAATCTCATTAGAGACGGTATCCGGAATCTTGGTCAGTTCGAGATTGCCCTCGCGCACAACCAGCTTACCGGAAAAAGGTATCGGGGCTTCTTGCGAGGACGGTTTTACTGTCGCATTGTACTGCAAGAAACGTGGGCCGGAAGGAACCGACGAAGAGGATTGAACCCCCGCTTGCTCATCGCTTTGAATTTTCATGGCACCACCGTTGGCACTACTTCCGACGCGCTGCCTTTCTGTTTCAATGGCTGCTTTCGCGTACGGGGCCGAGATCGTCAAGGTTCGCTCCGTAGAATCGCAGGAATGAGCCACCAACGTTACCTGCTTGTCGACCTCAAGCTTATGAAAGAGGGCAGACAGGTGATCGAACTCGTGAACAAGATAGTTTCGCCAGGTCTGTAATCTTATGGGTAATTCTAGATTGGCAAAACCTGACAATAGGAAGATCGCTTCCAGAATGGAAGTCTTGCCCACATCGTTAGCGCCTAGCAGGATGTTGAAAGCCCCCAAGCCATCGAGATCGAGGCTCGACAGTCCACGAAAGCCGCGAATTCTGAGCTTGTCTAAGTGTTGCGTATCTTTCATCGGCTCATCCCCCATTCTGTTACTGGACGGTTGTCGAGGAGCCTTCCTCCACTACCGCCGCGTCCGCCCACGCCACCGTGCTGGTCGCCCCGGTGTGGCCGAAGCCGTGGCGACTCGTCCTCCGTCACGCCCGCCAGCTACAATTCAATCATGAAATCGGGACCGGATAGGCAAAGGGTGCGGGCGCCTCTTCGCCCCGGTGCCGGCGAATGGCAAATTCTAGGCTTTGGTGCAAATTGGCCAGGGCCTCGAAAAAACGTATAGGTAAAATAAAGCCCCTTTTTGGACGTATAGGTAAAATAAAGACACGTATAGGTAAAATAAAGCCCCTTTGGGGGTCCTCTGTCAAGGCGCTGAACACACGCAAGGGGCAGGGTAAGCTCTCTGATGGTCGTTTGCAGGTCCTTCGACAGGGCTCGCCTTTCTTGGTTGAGAAGATCCGCAGACTTTGTGAGCTTGTTCCCGGGACAGCACACTAGCCACGTTTCAGTTTTGCAAAACGTGGGTTCGAGTTGTATAATAAACCCGCGAGTTCTTGATTCTTTAACCCAAATATCAGAGAGGTACAGCAGATGACTCAGGCGTGGACGAAAAGCGAGAACCAGATTCTGGCGACCTTGCAGGACGTGGTCGCCATCGACAGTGTGAATCCTTCCCTGCCCGGCGGCCAACAGGGCGAGAGCGGCATGGTGGAGTACCTGACGGCTTTCTTTGGCGCCCTGGATATTCCCTGTGAGCTGCACGAGGCATTGCCTGGACGCCACAACGTTATCGCTACCTTCGAGGGGGAAAACACCGAAAAGGTGTTGCTCTTCGAGTGCCACATGGACACGGCCTCGGCCCAGGTCATGACCATGCCCCCCTTCGAACCCCACATCCGCGACGGACTGCTCTACGGCCGGGGGGCGTGTGATACCAAGGCGGGTGGGGTGGCCATGATCCACGCCATGAAGCAGCTTAAAGAGGCCGGGATCAAGCCGCCCCATACCCTAAAATACGCCGGCGCCGTGGACGAGGAATACTTCTTCGGCGGGTCCCGCCACCTAGCGGCGAATCTGAAGGTCGACGCGGCGGTCATTGCCGAACCCACCGACCTGGAGGTGATCCGCGCCCACAAAGGGGTGGTGCGGTTCCACCTGGCGGTGCAGGGCAGGGCGGCCCACAGCTCCAAGCCCAACCTGGGGGTGAACGCGATTGCCAAGATGGCGCGACTCATCACCCGCATCGAGGATGAACTCGGGCCAGTCTACGGGCGGAAAAGCCATCCCCTGCTCGGCAGTCCCACCTTCAGCATCGGGGTGATCGAAGGCGGCCTGCAGGTCAATTTCGTCCCGGACCAGTGTCGCATCGCGGTGGACTGCCGCACCGTTCCCGGCGATACCACCAAAGGCATTCTCGCGGGCTTCAAAGGGGTTGTCGAGCGGGCCAGGACCGAAGACGGCGAACTGGACGCAGTGGTCGAGGAGGCCTTTTTCGCGTGCGCGCCGCTGGGCACCGAAGAAGACGCGGATATTGTACAGGTGGCCTCCGAGGCTTGTAGCGCGGTGCTGGGAGAAGCCAAGGTGGCCGGGGTACCCTACGCTACGGACGGCAGTCCTTTCTCGGAGATCGGGGTGCCCGCCGTGGTTTTGGGGCCGGGCAGCATCGATCAGGCTCACGGAGCGGTGGAGTGGGTCGAGTGCGAGCAGGTGCTCAGAGCCGTGGAGATTTACCGGCAGATCATGGAGAGTGGGGTTTAGCTCGGTCAGGCGGACGCCTCTGGCACCACCCTCTTGCGGCGCACCGTCTGCTTTTCGAGCAACTCGGGTTCGGGTTCGGGGCGGTTCCCGGTGAAAGGTTCAAAGGTATTGCGCTGGGTGAGTTCGACGTGGGGTGTGGCCAGGTCGCGCTCGTAGAAGCGGGATGAGGGAAACAAATCGCCCGGGTAGGTGAAGTTGTCCAGGGTCGCCAGCTCGATGCAGACGGAGGCCCCTACCGCGCTTTCGAGCATACCGCCGATCCACGCGGGGATGCCCGCATCCCGGGCCATATCGTGGACCTTGAGGGCGTTGGACAGGCCCCCGATTCTCCCTGGTTTGATGTTGATGTAGTGGCAGGCGCCGGCGCGGATGGCCTGCTCGGCGGCCCTGGGGTCGACGATGGTCTCGTCCAGGCAGATCGGGGTCTGGATCTGGCGGGCCAGCTCGGCGTGGTCCAGGATATCGTTGTAGTGCAGGGGCTGCTCGATGAAGGCCAGGCCCATATCGTCGATGGCTTTGAAGAAGGGCAGGTCGTCCAGGGTATAGCCGGAGTTGCAGTCGATGTGGAAGGTGGTGTCCGGAAAGGTAGGGCGCACCGCCTGCAGCATGTCCAGGTCCCAGCCCGGGGCCGCCTTGAGTTTGATGCGCGGGAAGCCGGCGTCCACGGCCTTCTGGATATTGCCGAGCAGCATGTCGAAGGAGTCCTGGATGCCGAAGTCGGCGCCGGCTGCCACCTCGCGGGTCTGGCCGCCCAGGAGGCGGTGCAGCGGAGTCCGGGTGATGGCGCTTTCGAGGGTCCACCAGCAGATCTCGAGGGCGGCCTTGGCGAAGCTGTTGCCCTTGAAGATGGCGAGGCGCTGGTTGAGGTCGTCGGCGGTGTCGTAGTCGCGGCCGACCACCTGGGGGCCGAAGACTTCGGTGACGTGGTAGTAGACGGAACCGGCGCTTTCGTTGAGGTAGCACGGCGCGAAAAAGGGGGTGCTCTCGGCCCAGGCCTGGTGGTCGCCGCTGGTGGCTTTTACCAGGACGGAGTGGATGTCGAAGTCGGCGCCGTAGGCGGTGCGCCAGGGGTAGATCAGGGGCATGGCCACGTAGTAGACGTCGAACTGGTCGATGCGCATGGGACTTTCCTTTCAGTTTTCCAGGTCCTGCAGTACGGTACGGGCGGCATTGTGGCCCGGGGCGCCGGTGACTTCGCCGCCGGGGTGGGTGCCGGCGCCGCACAGGTAGAGCCCGGCGATGGAGGTGCGGTAGCCGGGGCGCTGGGCCAGCATCTGGGCGGGGACGATGTCCAGGTGGCGTATGTTGCCGTCGGTCAGGTAGATCCGTTGCTCCAGATCCGCGGGGGTGAACAGGTTCCAGTGGATGAGGGCGTCGCGGAAATTGGGGGCATAGTGGGTGAGGGTGTCGATCAAGTGCTCGCCGACCTCCCGGCGTTTCTGGTCCCAGGTGCCCTGCTGCAGCCGGACCGGGGCGTAGAGCGACCACACCGAGAGGATGTGCCGGCCCGGCGGAGCCAGGCCCGAGTCGTGGACCGTGGGGATCTGGATGGTCATGACGGGACAGCTCGAGGGACGGCCGTTGCGGGCGTCGTCCCAGCTTTGCTCGAAGTATTCTATGGAGGGACACAGCCTTATTTGCGCCAGGAGTCCAGGATCGAAGTCGGCGCCCAAGTAGGAGGAGAAATCGGGCAGCTCGCGCAGGGCGCAGTGGAACTTGAGATAGGAAGCAGCGGTCTTGAGGCGCTGGACACTCGCGGTGGATTCGGGGGCGAGGGCGTCCTGGTCCAGCAGTTTCAGGAAGGTGCGCTTGGGGTCGGCGTTGGAGAGCAGGATATCGGCCCGGATCTCTTCGCCGCTGGACAGGATTACGCCGGTGGCCCGGTTGTCGTGCACGGTGATGCGTTCGACCTCGGCATGGGTGCGGATTTCCACCCCTTCAGCGCGGGCGGCGCGCGCCAGGGACTGGGTGATATTGCCCATGCCGCCCCGGGGGATGCCCAGGTTGTGGTGGTTGGTAAACTGGTTGCAGCGGATGTAGGCCACGGCCATGATGCTGCCGGGGGCGGATACATCCCCGGCGTCCTGGGCGTCGATGAAGGCCCCCTGGACTACCTCGGAGTCGAAGTACTCGCGCACCAGGTCCTCCATGCTGCCGGTGAGCATGCGCTCGAACACGGCCGCCTCGGCGCCCTTGAGGTCGGCGGCGATCTGGGTGAGGGTGGGCGGATCCTCGAGGAAGTAGCGGTGCAGGATGCCCGCGGCACAGCGCCAGAATTCGGCCCACTCGCGGAAGCGGCGGGCGTCGGCAGGGGCTATTCGCTGGATCTCGCGCGCGGTTTGCTCGTCGTCGTGCCAGCTGAAGATGTATTGGCCGCCAGGGTGGGGATGGAAGCGGAAGGGGTCCAGGGGAAAGACCTCGAAACCGTGCTGTTGCAGGGCCAGATCCTCGACCACCTTGTCCTGGAGGAGGTGGCATACGTACGAGCAGGCGGATAGGTGGAAACCAGGGAAGAGTTCCTCGGTGACGCAGGCGCCGCCGACCAGGGCGCGGCGCTCCAGGACCAGGATTTTGAGACCGGCGCGGGACAGGTAGTTGGCCGCCACTAGGCCGTTGTGGCCGCCGCCGATGACAATGGCCGAGCAGGGTTCAGGCATGGGCTGTCTTTCTGTTGTGATCCACCCCCACCGCTTCGGAGATATGGTCGAAACCATCGCGTTTCACGATTCCTCGAACAGGGATGGGTCGTGGTCTTTCAGGGGGGAGCGGGGCACCACCCCTTTGTTGACGATGTTCTCCGGCGTTGGCCAGTGGCCGCTGAGGACCGCCACCAGGTTCTCGACCCCGGTCCGGGAGACATCTTCTACAGCCTGGACCGAATGCGCCGAAACGTGCGGGGTGAGGATCACATTGTCGAGTTCCACGAGGGGGTGGGACGGCGGTTTCACTTCTTCGGTGAAGACGTCGATCCCTTCGTAGGTGTCCAGCCCGGCCCCGGCCAGGTGGCCCTGGCGCAGCAGGCGCACCAGGGCGGCCTCGTCGACCAGGGCGCCGCGCGAGGTGTTGATCAGGTAGGCGCCGGGTTTCATCTTGCGCAGGGTGGCCTCGTCGAAGAGGTGGTAGGTGGCCTCGTTGAGCGGCAGCTGCAGGGAGACGTAGTCGGATTGTTCCAGCAGGGTATCCAGGTCCACCATTTCGACCCCGAGGGCGTCTGCGGCCAGGGTCGGGGCCTTCGTGTTTCTACGCGTGGCCAGGACCCGCAGCCCGAAGGCTTTGGCCCGTTGGGCCACCCGCTCTCCGGTGGCGCCGAAGCCGACGATGCCGAGGGTGCGGCAGGAGAGGCGCTGGATGCCCATGGATCCTTTGCGGGCCTGGGAAAAGTCGCCGGCGTACATGAATTGCTCCATCCGCGGCAGCTGGCGGGCCAGGGCCAGCAGCAGGGCCATGATGTGATCGCTCATCTCCGCGACGCAGAAGAACGGAGCATTGGAGACGACAATGCCTCGCCGGGCGGCGGCGGCTACGTCGATCTTGTCGGTGCCGTTGCCCAGCCGCGAAATCAGCCGGCAGCACTCGAGGGCTTCGATGACCGGCCGGGGCAGGGCCGCGGCCACGACCAAGAGCGCGTCGCAGTCGGCCACATGCGAGATGATCTCTTCCGGGGTCGCGGCCTCCACCCGCAAAGGATCCAGGCCGTAGCGCCGGTAATAGGCCTCCTCGACAGGGTGGACCGGGAACATGGTGGCGTTGAGGCGCACGACGCGGCGGTTTTTCAGGTGGTCCCACTTGCTCAAAACGGCACCTTGGTATTCAGTCCAGGTTTACGGCCGGCAACTCAAGTGCGGCCAGGGCCTGGCGCAGGTGCTGGTGTTCCGCGGCTGTCAGGGGCGTGGCAGGGGCGCGCGGGTCGCCGCAATCGACGCCTATGCGGGCGCCCACCAAGGCTTTGATGCTGGCGAAGTAGTTGAACTCTACGGCCGCGTTCCAGGCCTGTTGGGCGCGGCGCTGGGCCGCTTCGGCGCGTTCGAGGTCGCCGGCCTGGTAGGCGTTCCAGATCTCGACCCACAACTCGGGCGCGTAGTTGGGAGGGCCGTCGACGCAGCCGCAACCGCCCATGGTCAGGGCTGGAAGCATGAGGAGGGCACTGCCGGTGAAGCAGCTGAGGCCCATTTCGGCGAATATCCGCAGATTGTTGAAGTTTGGGGCGGAATGTTTGAGGCCCTGCAACTGGGGGACCTTGTCCTGGATCTTCCGCATCAGCTCGGGGGTGATCTCGGTCCCGGTGCAGTTGGGCAGGTTGTAAGCGAAGAGCGGCAAGTCCGCTGCCGCGCCCACCACCCGGTAGTGCTCGACGATTTCCTCGTCGCCGCGGGGGTAGAAAAAAGGCGGCACGCAACAGATGGACTCGATGCCGACGCGGGCGGCGTGTTCGGCCAGGCGGGCGGCGCGCGCGGTGGTCGGGGCGCCCACGTGCATGATGTTGACGGCCCTACCCTGCACCTGGTCGGCGGCGATTTCGGCGATCCGGTTGTTCTCCTGGTCGTCCAGCAGGATGCTCTCCCCGGTGCCGCCGGCCAACCAGAAGCCGTGGACCCCGGCCCGGACATTGAATTCCAGGACTTGGCGAAACGCCTCTTCGTGGAATGCGCCCTCCGGCGTCATGGGAGTGATGGTGGCGGGAAATATGCCGTGAAATTTGCTCATGCTCTTTCTTCCTTTCTAAGAAGATTTCTAAGGGCCTCCCAGACCCTGGCCAATAAACTGCGGCAAAAGACCAAAGGAGGCAATCTCGGCATTGCCTTCGGGCTATATATTATCGTGGTATACCAACCGGATCAAGTTTGTGAAAGCGAAGTCAGGGTTTTTTCTATATCTTTGTTTAAAAGATCATATCCATCACAGAGATTTGGAGATCCCGAGATGATCATCAAGACCGAAGAAGAGTTGTACCGGCAGGTCGAAAAGATCCTGATGGCCGCCGGCACCGACGAGCCCAATGCCAGGGGGGTGGCCCAGCACCTGGTCCGGTCCAATCTGAGCGGGGTAGACACCCACGGCATCTGGCAACTGCCCGGCTATATAGCGACCATAAAGGCCGGTCAGCTCCTGCCCACAGCCCGTCCCGAGATTCTCACAGAGGCCCCCAACCACGCCCTGATCACGGGCAACTGGGGCTTTGGCCACATCGCCGCCCGCTACGCCATGGAGGTGGCCATAGAAAAGGCCAGGGAGCACAGCATGGCGGTGACGGGCCTGGTACAGACAGGCCATATCGGCCGCCTGGGCCACTATGTGGAACTGGCCGTTGAGGCCGGCATGATCGCCGTGGTCGCGGATGGGGGGCTGTCCGAGACCCAACCGGTGGCCGTGCCTTACGGGGGACGCAAGGCCGTGCTGAATACCAATCCGATCAGCATGGGGTTCCCGGCGGGCGCGGGGTGGCCGATGATGTTCGACTTTGCCACCACCACACTGTCCGGGAGCAAGGTCGGCATGGCCCGGGACCGGGGCGCGCCGGTGGCCCCGGACAGTGTGGTGGACAAAGAGGGCCGTCCCAGTCTCGATCCACAGGCTTTCTTCAGTGGCGGCGGCGGCCTGGTGCCTTTCGGGGCGCACAAAGGGTATGCCCTGATGATGGCGGTGGAGTACTTCGGGCGCATGCTCACGGGCAGCGATACCTATGCCGAAGCGGGCCGCGGCGGCGAAATCATGGGGCATCAAGGGGTGAGCATGATCGTTATCAAAGCCGACCTTTTCCGTCCTTTCGCCGATTTTGTCCAGGCCGCGGAGGAGATGCAGAACCGGGTCAGAGCGGTGCCTGCGGCCGAGGGTTTCGAACAGGTTCTGGCGCCGGGCGACATGGAGGCGAGGAACCGGGCGGAGCGCCGGCAAAACGGCATTCCGGTGGCGGAGGATATCTGGCATTCCATCACTGAACTGGCCGCGTCCCTGGGCCTGGAGGAGAGCTGAGGATTGGCCGAGAAGATACGGGTAGGCGTGCTTTTTGGCGGCCGCTCCTGCGAGCACGAGGTTTCGGTGACTTCGGCGCGCTCGGTGCTGGAGGCCGTCGACAAGGACAAGTACGAGGTGACCATGATCGGCATCTCCAAGGAGGGACGCTGGCTGGTGGCCGGAGATGCTCTGAAGGTCTTGCAGGCCGGCGTGGTGGAGGGCGAGGACTTGCTGCCGGTGATGCTGGACTACCCGGGCAGCAGGGCCCTGGTGACCCAGGATCCAGGGGGCGTGAGTCAGGCCGTGGACGTGATCTTTCCGCTCCTGCACGGGCCCTTCGGCGAGGACGGCACGGTGCAGGGGCTCCTGGAGCTGGCCGGGGTGGCCTACGTGGGGTCCGGGGTCCTCGGTTCGGCGGTGGGCATGGACAAGGAGATGATGAAGCGGGCCTTTCGCGCCGAGGGGCTGCCGCAGCTGGACTATGAGGTGGTGCGGCGCAGCCGCTGGCAAAAGCAACCCGAAGCCGTGCAGCGGGAGATCGAGGCGCGCTTCCCGTACCCGTTCTTCATCAAGCCGGTGAATATGGGCTCCAGCGTGGGGATCACCAAGGCCCACGACGGCGAGGAATTGCGCCGGGGGATGGACGAGGCGGCCCTCTACGACCACAAGATCATCGTGGAAGCCGAGGCCAGGGACTGTCGCGAGGTGGAGTGCTCGGTGCTGGGCAACGAGGAACCCCGGGCTTCGGTAGTGGGCGAGATCATCCCGGGCAACGAGTTCTACGACTACAACGCCAAGTACGTGGACGACAATTCCGCGTTGCTGATCCCGGCGCCCCTCGCGGCGGAGACAACGGTGCGGGTGCAGGAGCTGGCGCTCGAGGCCTTTCGCACGGTGGAGGCGGCCGGGCTGGCGCGGGCGGACTTTTTTGTCCGCCGGGAGGACGAGCAGGTGTACATCAATGAAATCAATACCATTCCGGGGTTTACGCCGATCAGCATGTACCCCAAGCTCTGGGAGGCCAGTGGTATTGGCTACGGCGAGCTGATCGACCGGCTGATCCAACTGGCGCTGGAGCGGCACGAGGACAGGCAGAGCACCCGGACGGCGCTTTAGTCATGCAACAGCGATTTTTTCACAAAGGCAATATCAGCAACCTGGTCTCCTGCGCTTTGTTGATCGCGGGTATGGCCGCGCCTTCCTGGACGGGATGGGGGTCCTGGGTTCTGGCCGCCGGGCTCTTCGGGCTTGCCGGGGGCATCACCAACTGGCTGGCAGTGAAGATGCTCTTCGACCGGGTGCCCCTGCTCTACGGCTCCGGGGTGATCCCCAACCGCTTCCGCGAGATCCGCGAGACGGTCAGGGACCTGATCATGAGGCACTTCTTCGAGGTGGAGTACCTGGAGCGCTTTTTCGCCGGGCGCATGGACGAACTCGCGGCCGCTCCGGGGCTGGAGCAAAAGATGGTCGAGTTGCTGGATTCGGAGGAGGCCGACCAGATCATCGAGCGCCAGCTGGAGGAGTTGCAGACCTCCCCCAGCGGCGCTATGCTCAAGATGGTGGGCACGGCCGCGATCAAGCCCCTGGTCAAACGGTTCGTGAGCGGGCTGGGGGTCGAACTGGCTCCCCGGCTGGCGGTGGAAATGGCCCAACCCGGCCTGGAGGTGAATGCCCTGCGCCAGCAGGTCGACCAGTTGCTGGAGACCAAGCTGGAAGAATTGACCCCCGAGGTGGTCAAGCACATGATGGAGGAGGTCATGCGCGAGCACCTGGGGTGGCTGATCGTGTGGGGCAATGTGTTCGGCGGTGCCATCGGCCTGCTGGCGCGGGCGCTGGGGTACTAAGCTCGATTTTATCCAAACGCGCATGGCAGGAGGCCGGTATCCTCCGTACTGTTGATGGTATCCAAGCATCGACAGCCCAGGAGAAACCGATGAGCCCCCTGCCGAAAGATATAATAACGATTTTGTCGCCCTTTGCCCCCCTTTTTTCGAGCCGCGTTTGGCCGCAGGCTCAGACGCTGTTGGTCGGGGCGCTGTTAGCCCCGGGTAAACGCACGGTCAGCGCCGTGTTGGAGGTGTTGGGCTTGAGCCAACAGCCTACCTTTCAAACCTACCACCGGATCCTCAACCGCTGTGTGTGGTCGCCCCTGGCCGGCAGTAAGCTACTCCTCCAGGCGTTGGTGGCCGCCTTTGCCCCCCACGGGCCCCTGGTCCTGGGCCTGGATGAGACCATCGAGCGGCGCCGGGGCGCCCAGATTGGGGCCCGAGGCATCTACCGGGATCCCGTCCGCTCGAGTGGGCCCCACCTGGTCAAGGCTAGCGGCTTGCGCTGGCTGTCGTTGATGCTGGTAGCGCCTATCCCTTGGGCGGATCGAAGTTGGGCCTTACCCTTTATGAGTGTGCTGTGTCCGTCGGCCCGCTACTATACTCAGCGCCAGCGCACCCCCCTCACCCTGTTGCAACGGGGGCAGACTATGCTCAAGCTGGTAGCGCGCTGGCTGCCCACCCGCCGGCTGGTCGTGGTCGCCGATAGCACCTTCTCCGCCTTGGCCTTTCTCGACGCGGTTCGGCCCCACGTGGGGCTGATTACCCGCTTGCGGTTGGATGCGGCCCTGTATGACCCACCACCAACCCGCACGCCGCACACGCGGGGACGCCCCCGCGGCAAAGGCGCCCGGCAGCCCACCCTCCAGCAGCACCTGAACGATCCGACTACCCCTTGGCACCCCCTCACCCTGGACCGGTGGTATGCCGCCGGCCCCTATACAGTGGAAACCTACAGCCAAACGGCGCTGTGGTATCACACTGGCTTGCCCGCCGTGCCCCTCCGCTGGCTGCTGATCCGAGACCCGGCCGGCCGCTTCGCGCCCCAAGCCTTGCTCTCGACCGATGTGCGTCTGTCCCCTCGGCAAATGCTGACCTATTTTCTCCAACGCTGGTCGGTAGAAACTACCTTTGAGGAAGCCCGCGCCCATCTGGGCATGGAAACCCAACGCCAATGGAATGAGCGGGCCATTGCCCGGACCACGCCGGTCATCTTGGCCTTGTTTAGTCTGGTCGCCCTCATCGCCAATCGGCTGGCCCCCAAAAGCGCCTCCCCCTGCCATGCCACGGCCTGGTATGGCAAACGAAAACCCACCTTTTCCGATGCCGTGGCCTGGGTCCGACAACGGCTCTGGCAGGCTTTTTCCAACCTGCCCAACCAACACGACCTGATAAAAATCCCTCGAAGCCTACTCAACCGCTTGATACACACCGTCTCGTACGCTACATAAATGGATAAAGTCGAGCTAAGAGTCCATACGAAAATCATCTACTATACGCCGATGACGTATAGTGCGCAAGGTATTTACTCTGGCCACATGGCCTCATTGGGCCGCC
Source organism: Candidatus Latescibacterota bacterium (assembly GCA_965219385.1). Classification (GTDB taxonomy): domain Bacteria; phylum Latescibacterota; class UBA2968; order UBA8231; family UBA8231; genus CBDCNM01. The sequence goes on from CBDCNM010000002.1 coordinate 3,690,083, forward strand.
GGCTTTACGGTGGCCCCTCGTTTAAAATGGGCGAAGGCCCGAACTGGCCGAACCGGGACTTGGTGATGTCAAGGGCTAATGCTCGCGTTTTATCTGCCCCCACGACATGTCTTTAATCAGGGTTTCAACCTCTATCCAGGGAGACCAGGCCGGAAAACCATCATCGCCCGGATTTTGGGTGATCCTGACCTGGTTGGTGCCGTCAGCCTTCATCACATAAATATCAGTATAGGCATGCCGATCGCCATCCCGCCCAGACCAAGACACAAAGGCAATATAGCGCCCATCGGGGGACCAAGTCGGAGAATTATCCGTTTCCGGATGCTGGGTGAGGTTGACCTGATTACGACCGTCCGCATCCATGACGTAGATCTCGCCATTACCATCGCGGCTAGATGTAAAGGCGATTTGCCTACCATCGGGGGACCATTCTGGGCCCATATCCCTACCTGGACTATGGGTTAATCGAATCACATTTGATCCATCGGCATCCATGACGTAGATCTCGTAATTCCAGTCTTCCTTTGGTATATTGCCATCCCGATTAGAGTAAAAGGCAATTTGGGTGCCATCCGGCGACCATTGGGGACTGAAATCCCTAATATTGAGGTGGTTGGTCAATTGCACCGGATCGGTACCATCAATGTTAATCGTGTAAATATGGCGGGTGTTTCTATCAACGCCATAAGAAAAGACGAAGCGGGTGCCATCCGGCGACCAGGAAGGGAAGGCAGGAAGGATAGGATAAACATCATGCGGCTCGTTGCTGTGTATATGTCTTATTAATGCCACCTGATTCGTCCCATCCGGATCCATCAATAGTATACTAGATAATGCCACCTGATTCGTCCCATCCGGATCCATCAATAGTATACCAGTAGATCCCTCCCGCCAAGCAATCTTTCCATCCGGCGACCAGGCAGGATGCGTATTACTACCTTCGCCAGCAGGCTGGCCAGGCAGGAAAGTCAGTCGTTGCTCGCCGGTTCCATCCGGATTTATGACGTAGATTTCTTTAGAACCATTCCAGTGGTCACGGTTGGACGCGAAAGCAATCATGCTGGTCGATTCTCCCACGCTCAGTTGGGGATATACCAGCAGCGCACATACACCGGCCAAGAATATCTGCTTGCTCATCAGAACACCTCCTTGGATTGGAAATGACTTGCATCACTCCTGCTCGAGATACTGGATACTCTGCTATGTTGTCGCTGAGCCGTTTGCTGCAATCGCCATGTTGAATGTCCGCTGATGAGGCGCCGGCCTTATGGCGGCCCAACTCCTGTTATTTCCGACGTACCATCATCTAACCCACCTATTCTGACTATAATAATATGACGACGTATGTCAACAATAATTCGGCCCTTTTGCGAATGGAGACGAATTTTTGGCCCCGTAGAATCCGCAAGTATATATTGGGCAATAAGTTAAAATCATAGTAAGCGGCGGAATGTATGGTGCCGGGCTTGGGTGATCACCCCGTCGAGGGCTTGCCATTTCCATCCGATCCCTATTTTCTTATCGTGTCGTAATAGTTCAGCTTGGCTGCGAGTGGACGCAGCAGCAGGTGGGCTGGCGCCCCAAGCCCCTTCTCGCTTGCTCTCGGGGCACAAAGCGAAATTCCGTATGGACTCTAAATGCAGAAAGGCAATCGTGCAACTCTTCGATTTGAGCGATGAGGTCGCCGTGGTGATCGGCGGCACCGGGGTGCTGGGCGGGGCCATGGCCGTGGGTCTGGCCGCGGCCGGGGCCCGCGTGGCAGTGCTGGGCCGCAACCGGGAACGCGGCGATCAGCGGGTGGAACAGATCAGAACAGCCGGGGGGCAGGCCCTATTCGCGCCCTGCGATGCAACCCAACGCGACGACCTCGGGGAAGCCCACCAGAGAGTTTGTCGGGAACTGGGCCAGGTCACGGTGCTGGTCAATGCGGCCGGCGGCAACAGTCCCGGGGTCACGGTTACCCCGGAGCTGCCCTTTGAAGAGATCGCGCTGGCGGACTGGCATGAAAGTTTCGACCTGAACCTGGTCGGCGGGGTCTTTCTGCCGTGTCAGGAATTCGGGCCGGCCATGGTGGCGAATCAGCAGGGGAGCATCATCAACATCGCCTCCGTATCGGGCCAGATTCCCCTGTCGCGGGTGGGGACTTATTCGGCAGCCAAAGCCGCGGTGCTGAGCCTGACCCGTTTCCTGGCGCGCGAATGGGCTGAGGCCGGGGTGCGGGTCAACGCCGTCATCCCTGGCTTCTTTCCCGCCGAGCAAAACCGGCGGTTGCTCTTCGAGGAAGACGGCACGCCCACCTTCCGGGGCCGGCAGATTCTGGGGCACACCCCGATGAATCGCTTCGGGGTCCCCGAGGAACTGGTGGGCACGGTGGTCTTTCTGGCGGCCGGGGCGGCCAGCAGTTTTGTCACCGGCACGGATATCCGGGTCGACGGGGGCTTTCTGGCCATGGCTATTTGATGGGGCTGTGTCCACCCGGCCCCAGCGCAGCATGTACGGGGCTTTGATCTGGCGCTTGAAGGCCGCTACTCTGGCTAAGAAGCCGGTTTCAACCCCGACCAATATAGAGCTGTTCCCGCGGCAACTGGATGAGCTCCAGGATATTGACATGGGGCGGCTGGCAGGCCATGTACACGGCCGAGGCCGCCAGTTCGTCCACCGACATCATGGGCTCGGCGTCCTGGGGCCGGGTGCCGGCGGCGCGCAATTCGACGAGGGTGTTGCCGGGATGCAAACAGCCGCAGGTGATGCCGTGTTCACGGCCCTCGAGAGCGGTGACGTGGGTCAGGCCGACGAGTCCGAACTTGGTGCTGCTGTAGGGAGCCGAACGCGGGCGCACCCGCTGGCCGGAGATGCTGCCGATGTTGATGATGCGTCCCCCGCCTTGTTGTTTCATGATAGCAAAGGCCGCCCGGGTGCACAGGAAGGGAGCCCGGAGGTTGACGGCGACTACGTTGTCCCATGCCTCGGTGGATAATTCGTCGATGGGGCCGCCGTCGAAAGCGCCGGCGTTGTTGATCAGGATATCGAGGCGGCCAAAGCGTTCCATGGCCCGGGCGAACAGTGCCTCGATCTGTTCTTCGTTCTTGACATCGGTGGGCACGGTCAGGGTCTCGACCTTGGCTTCGAGTACTTCGGTTTCGGTCTGGTTCAGGCCTTCGGTGTGGCGGGCGGCCAGCACCAAGTCGGCGCCTTCGCGCGCCAAGCCGCGGGCGATGCCCCGGCCAATGCCGCGGCTGGCGCCGGTCACCAGGGCGATTTTGCCATCCAGTTGTCCCATGGACTGCTCCTTTCGAGGTTTGATTATCAGCATTTGACGCAATCGGCGAGCGGCCGGAAGGGGCTTGGGGAGCGCAGCCGGCCTTGAGAGCGTTCCTCAGGGCGTCCCCGAACCAAGCCCCATGGCCTTGCGCCCCGCATCGGTCAGCCGTGCCAAGGTCCATGCGGGCTCCCAGGTAGATTCCACCACACACTCGCGCACCCCGTCCAGTTGGAGCAGGCGGTCGCGGATCGGGTTGGCGATGAAGTTGTATCTGGGACGCCCGCGATGAGGCATGGTCATCAGGATGTAGACGACATCCCCGGACACCCGCACATCGTAGATATAACCCAGATCCACCACATTGCCGTCGGCATTCATCAGCTGGTCGTCTTTGACCTGGCGGAGTGCATCCCAGATTTTGTGCTTGAGGGCTATGGTAGGACCACCACGGGACGCCAGTTTTGCTTCCCCAGGTCGGGCCAGGCTTCCGCTGGCTCTGGCCTTGATCCTGCGGGGCAGTTTGCCGGCGCGGGGCACCAGCGGATCGACCAGTCGCCGCCGCGCGCCTTCTACGATTTGCGCCCCTTCTTCCTCGGGATAGGGCGTGGCCAGATAGGCGCTTTTGGTCCTGAGCGCGGAGCCGGTTTTGAACCGCGTCACGCCGAGCAGCGGGGTCCGGCACCAGATCTGTCCGCGGCCGTAATAATTGAGGGTCGGGCCGCCGTTGTGGCGGATGGGGCCGATGCCCTCGGCGGCGTGTTCCAGCCGCAGCGCGACAAAGGCATCGCGGCTGTGGCGATTGAAAAATCCGACGCCCCACAAATCGTCCTGCCGGGCCTCGGGGACCTCTCCTTCGTGCAGGGTGCCGTCGCGGTCCAGCCACATGCCGTCGGTGAAAGGCATCCCCCAGAACAACCATTCGTCGTCGCGGATGACGAGGGTTTCAAAACCCTTGACCGCGTCCATGCGGATCTCTTTGAGGAAATAGGGCCGGCCGGCGTAGAAGGTATAGGTCAGGCTCATGTGCAACCGGCTCGGGGTAAAGAGCGGGTGGACCGGGCTGTGGGGAAAGCCCCAGCGCCGCACCTGCACGCAGAGCGGTCCCCGCACCACCTCGTAATTGGGGCACTGCGACCAAAGGGTCACGCGGAACTTCTGAAAGTTGTTCGAGGCATAGTAGTCGGGCCCCCAGTCGATATTGGGCGACTCGCCGTGTCCCTCGCCTCCGGTGACCAGCTCCAGCGGCGCGCCGTAGGGCACCTGTCCGTGGCCCCGCCGGTAGGTCAGGCGCTCCAGCTGTCCCATCTGGCGCGAGAGGTGGGCGGTGAAGTGATTGTTGGCGATGTCCAGCTCGTAGCCCTCACCGCTCACCTGCAGATCGGTGGCATAGTCGGGCAACTCGGCGTCGGGATTGCCGTAAAAGACCAGGTAGTGGGTCCGCCCCCGGGCGGACACGTCGGCCAGGAAGATCAGGTGAGCGCTTCTCCTGTCGTCCTGGCGCACCTCGCCGTAGACCTGGCTGGGCGTCTCGTGCAGGGTGCCGGCGGCGTCCAGGCGGGCGACCCGTATTTCGCGCCGCAGGTCCGCGGTCTGGTCGGCGGCAAAATCCACCCGCACATCCAGCGGCTCCCCGGAGCGCTCCAGGGCGCTGGTCTCGCCGAGGCCGATCACCTTGTAGAATCTCCATCCACGAGCCCACTTTGCCCATGCCGCCGGCAGGTCTTTCACCTGCCCGAATGTCCTTGCATCAAGGGTCTGCTCGCCCTTTTCGACCTGCGTCTGGCTGGCGAATTTCAAGGTGTCCTTGATGGACTCGGCCAGGGACAGGGCAAAATCGTAGTTGCCCTCCCGCTGGGCTTGGCGCAGCAGGCGCAGTTTTTCTTCGACGCTGTCGGTGCGGTCCTCGTAGCAGGTCTCGGTCATGATGATTGCTCCTGGCGGCTGGCTTCATCCTCCAGCAGGGCGGCGGTATCGATGGCCCCGGGGTGGATGTCGCGCGATGGTTTGATCCAGAATATAAGCATCAAATTTAAAGCTTGCCAGGCAGCAAGCCGGGAGGGATTTTTAAGGGTTGGAATCCGAGGTCTGAAACCAGAAGGCAGGCTCAATGATGCGCGAACCTTACCTGATCGGCGTGGACGGCGGCACCGAAAGCCTGCGGGCGGGGGTGTTCGACTTGCAGGGCCGGCCGCTCGCATTTGCCGCGACAGCATACCAGACTCGTTTCCCGCAGCCGGGTTGGGCCGAGCAAGATCCCGGGGACTGGTGGACAGCGCTGGGCCAATCCGTGCGCCAGGCGGTCGAACGGGCTGGAGTAGATGTGGAGGAAATCGCCGCGCTTGCCGTCGATACGACCTGCTGCAGCGTCGTGGTTCTGGATGGAAAGGGCGAACCCCTGCGGCCCTGTCTGATCTGGATGGACATGCGCAGCGCGCCTCAAACCGAGAAGGTGCTCGCCACCGGGGACCAGGCGCTGAGGGTCAACGGCAACGGACAGGGACCGGTCTCCGCCGAGTGGATGATCCCGAAGGCGTTGTGGGTCAAGGAAACCGAGCCGGAAATCTTCGCGCAAGCCACCACGGTCTGCGAGTTCCAGGATTATATCAACTACCACCTCACCGGCCGCTGGGTGGCCAGCATCAACAACGTCTCAGCCCGCTGGCATTGCGATCGCCGGCGGGGCGGCATCCCGGAAACCCTGCTGGAGAAACTCGGTTTGAGCGCCCTGGCGGAGAAGTGGCCGGCCAAGGTGCTCGACCTCGGCCAGGTCATCGGGGGGTTGACCGCCCGGGCGGCCCAACATCTTGGATTGCCGCAGGGTTTACCGGTAGTGCAGGGCGGGGCGGATGCGTTCGTCGGTATGGTCGGACTCGGCGTCGTCCGTCCCGGCAGCCTTGCATTCATCACTGGTTCGTCGCACCTGCAGCTGGGCCTGAGCGCCATACCCTTCCACGGCACGGGCATCTGGGGTACTTACGCAGATGCTTTGCTGCCTGGACTGTACGCAGTCGAAGGGGGGCAGACTTCGACCGGATCGGTGGTCAACTGGCTCAAGAACATCTACGGTGTCTCCGACTATGAAGACCTGAACCTCGAGGCTGGAGCATTGCCGCCAGGATCGGAGGGGCTGATCGTCCAGGAACACTTCCAGGGCAATCGCACCCCTCATACCGATCCGAAATCGCGGGGCGCGGTCCATGGCCTGACGCTCAAGCACGGCAGGGCCCACCTCTTTCGCGCGGCCATCGAGGGCATCGCATTCGGCAGCGAGTTGATCCTGGAGACAATGGGCAAAAACGGATTCGAGCCGGACCGGATCGCAATGGCGGGAGGTGCGACCCGTTCAGAGCTTTGGCTGCAGATCCATGCCGATGTCTCCAACCTGCCGCTGACCCTCACCAAAGTCGCGGATGCCCCGGCCCTGGGTTGTGCGATTCTGGCTTCAGTCGGGGTCGGCTTGTACGCGGACGTCCGGTCCGCCGCGGATCAAATGGTGCAGGTGACCCGGGTGATCGAGCCGGATTCTTCAACCCATTCCGCGTACCAGCCTTTCTACGAGGCTTACAAGGAGACCTACGGGGTATTGCGGGCGCTCAGGGAAGGGGTGGATGGCTAGCTCCGGATCATCCCCGCAGGCTAAGGCGGAGCATCCGGGGGCAGGGCTGGAAAGACCCGCGGATCAGAGTCGATATCCAGATGAGGCCTTATAGGGCAGTGAGAGCCTGGTGATGCCCCATTTTTTCTTGATTTCCTGGTGAGCAGGCGGTATAATCACTCATTCAGCGGATAAAGGTCTCCAACATGGCTCCTGAATCACTGGCCGAAGTCCAAACCGAGCGGTTGCGCCGCAACTATCGCTACCTTGAGGTGCGCCCAATCGCCGGTGCGCTCGGCGCCGAGATCCAAGGCGTAGATATCGCGCGGCCCCTGGAGCGCGAAGTCGTTTCGGAGATCCGCCAGGCCTTTCTCGACCATCTGGTGCTCTTCTTCCGCAACCAGGAACTCACCCCACAGGAACAACTCGCCTTCGCCCAGCAGTTCGGCCAGCCAATGGAATACCCACAGATGAAGGGACTGCCCGAATGTCCGCTGATCACAGCGGTGATCAAGCTGGAGCACGAGCGGGTGAACTTCGGCGGCGTCTGGCATTCTGACACCACGTATCTGGAGCGTCCACCGATGGCGAGTATCCTCTATGCAGTCGAGACCCCACCTTACGGCGGCGACACGCTTTTTGCCAACCAGTACAGGGCCTATGAGACCCTCTCGGAGGGTCTTAAGAAGACGCTTGCCGGCCTGGTCGGCGTCAATGCCTCGACGAAACCCGAGGTCGCCAGGACGCGGGAGGATCGCTTGCGCGAGGCCGGGACGGAACTGAAAGTGCTGGGCGCAGCGCATCCGGTGGTTCGCACGCACCCGGAGACGGGGTGCAAGGCGCTTTACGTCAACAACGCCCACACGACGCACTTTGAGGGGTGGACGGAGCAGGAGAGCTGGTCTCTGCTCGACTACCTCTTCGCGCACCAAGTCAGGCCAGAGTTCACCTGCCGTTTTCGCTGGGAGCAAGGCTCCCTCGCCTTTTGGGATAATCGCTGCGCCCAGCACAACCCCGTGAATGACTATCAGGGGTTCAGGCGCGTAATGCATCGCGTCACGCTGGCCGGCGACAAGCCCTGCTAGGCGCCCGGAAAATGGCCATCTACATTACCAACGGGCCGGGTTGTTTAGCACAAACATCGGGAAAAGGTTTCACTGTACCGGCGCTTGGAGAAAAATTGCGGAGAGGAATGCTTGCCAGGTATATACTCGTGTAGAATCATATATCCAAGCGCCCGAATGTCAAACCTCGCGTGAGAAAAGACAGATGATGGAGAGACTGGGTAGACTGGTGGACTCGGACGAGTTCCAACACGGGATCCTCGCGGTAATCGTGCTGGCGGCGTTGCTGGTTGGGCTGGAGACTTCGCGGGATCTGGTGGAGCGCCACGGAGAATTGCTGCACGGGCTCGACTTGCTGGTTCTGTGGATCTTCGTCGTCGAGGCGGCGCTCAAGATCGCGCGCCACGGCCGACGCTGGTACCGCTACTTCGGCGACCCCTGGAATGTCTTCGACTTCCTGATCGTGGTCGTCTGCTTGCTGCCGATCGGAGGCCAGTACGCGGCGGTGCTGCGGCTGGCGCGGGTTCTGCGGGCGCTGCGGCTGGTGACGGCGGTGCCGAAGCTGCAGTTGCTGGTCAGTTCGCTACTCAAGTCGATCCCCTCGCTGGGCTATGTCGGTTTGCTGATGGGGGTGCTATTCTACGTCTACGCGGTTATGGGCGTCTCTATGTTTCGCGGCAACGACCCGGTCCACTTCCAGGATCTGTCGACGGCGCTGCTGACGCTCTTCCGGGTGGTGACGCTGGAGGACTGGACGGACGTGATGTACATCCAGATGTACGGCAGCAATGCCTATCCGGGCTACGCCGACTACGCCCAGGCCCATTTGCGCGAAGCCTCGCGGGGCTTGCCGATCCTCGGGGCCGCCTACTTCGTGTCCTTCGTGATGCTGGGTACGATGATCATGCTGAATCTGTTTATCGGCGTGATCATCAACTCAATGGACGAAGCCGAGGCCGAAAGGGAGGCGACGGCGCGGCGACGGCACATTGAACGGGACGGCGAGATCAGCGTCGGCGACGAGATCCGCCTGATCGAGGAGGAAGTGCAGAAGCTGTCGCGGCGTTTGGGGGAGTTGCGGCGGCGGGCCGATGGGGAATGACTGTTTAGACCTATCCGCCTGCCTTGAAGCAGTCACAACCATCTCCTCAAGGTTGGGCCGGGTGTTTTTCGTCGTAGAGTTGGGCGATCTCGGCGCCCAGGATGAAGATGACGGCCGCGTAGTATATCCACAACGCCACAACCACCAACAAAAGATAGGCTCCGTACAGATATTGGATAGAGGCAGAATGGCTCAGGTAATAGCCGAACCCCTGTTTGGCCAGTTCCCACAGCAGGGCCGCCCATAAAGCACCTATAGCCAGCCCTTTTGTCCGGGGCCTCTCGTCGGGCACCAGCCAGTACAGGGACAAGAACACCGCAAAGATCAGGGCGAAGGAGGCGATGCTGAGGTAGCCCATGTAAGAGTGCAGCGCCTTGTCGACAATGGCCTCCAGAATGGGCATGTTGTCGGCAACCGCCCCCATAATCGGCATCGAGATGACGGACAGCAAAAACAAGAACACCAACAAGAACACTAAAAGTAAATATGCAAGCGTTCAGCGCCCTCTGAGCCTGTGGGTATTGCTTCATCGTTGGTTTGATTCTATGTTTTTAGCCCCGCCGATGGTTTGGCATTCTTCTTTAGCCGAATCGGTCTATGGATAAACCTGCTGACATTCCCATTCCTGATGCTGATTAGCAAACGCCCGCTTCGGTCCAGGCCGTGGTGCCTACGTTGTGGTCCCGTGTCGGGCAGTTGGAGGACGAGGTGGCTACCTTGCGCGAGCAGCTGGGTAAAACCTCGCACCATTCGTCGCGGCCTCCCTCGAGTGATCCCCTTTCGTTAGTCAAGCCCTCGCGCCAGCCTTCGGGGCGCAAACCGGGCGGTCAACCGGGGCATAAGGGCCACGGTCGCCCGCTGTTGCCACCCGATCAGGTGGATGAGATGATACCGGTCAAACCTGCTTCGTGTCGGGGCTGTGGGGCCGCGTTGGCCGGCGATGATCCCCGTCCGCATCGCCCTCCGGTCCATGCGTTGCCTCCGATCAAGGCCCATGTAACTGAGTATCAGCGGCATACCTTGCGGTGTGGGGGGTGGCCAGACCTTGACGGAAGCGGCGTGGCCAGCGGGGGTGCCCCAGGGCGGTTTGGACCGCGCGTGCAGGCCTTGGTCAGAAGGAAGGAGGGTGGGGCAAGGAACGGCTTATAATGGCGGTCTTGGGCGGAGTCCTGGTGGCCGTGATCGAGATCTGACGGCGAGGCTCAACCGATTTTATCACAATTAGCCGGCAGGCAGCTGCAGTTTGGGCTCTTTGGGGTCGGGGCGGTAGAGCAGGAGGGTGTGGCCGAGGGTCTGGATCAGGTGGGATCCGGTTTCCTCCGCCAGTTTTGGCCCCAGTTCCTTGCGGTCGAGGGGGCAGTTTTGCTCCAGCTTGATCTTGATGAGTTCGCCGGTGTTGTAGGCCTCTTCCACGGTGCGCAGCAGGGCCGGCGTAAGCCCCTCTTTGCCCACGTACACAACCGGCTTGAGCCGGTTGGCCAAGCTTTTCAAATAGCGCCGCTGGATGCCTTTCAGTTCTTCCATGATTTCCTCAATTGATCTCGTAGTCTAGGTGGACGGCGTCGGAGCGCAGGCGCTGGCGCACGGCTCTTTTCAGGTAGGTCTTGACCAGGTGGCGGGTGCCCGGGATCAGGGCGGCAAAGCCGATGCAATCGGTGAGTAGGCCGGGGGTGAGCAAGAGCAGTCCACCGGCCAGGATCAGGACGCCGTCGAAGATTTCGTCGCCCGGGAATCCGCCCGAGGCCAGGGTTTGTCGCAGGCGGCGGAAGGCCCGGACGCCCTGGGAGCGCGCCAGAGCCGCGCCGGCCGCGCCCGTGCCCACCACCAGGATCACGGTGGGCAGGACGCCCAGGTACTGGCCCACCTGGATGAGGAGGGCCAGTTCGACGATGGGCACGAGGGTGAAGAGCAGGAGCAGACGGAAAAACATGGCGAGATCGGTTCGGAACAGGGTGAAAGTGTCCCAGAGAATATAGATTTCTCGCAGGCCCGTGTCGAGGTTGTAGTAGACGCAATCTTCTGTTTGGCTATATTTGTATTACTCACATAACGCGCGCAACCCTCACCTGGAGACAAGATTAATGGGAAGCTGGATTCAGAAAGCATCCATGCCCACCCCACGCCACGATTTGCAGGCTGTGGCCGTGGGCGGCAAGATCTACGCCATTTCCGGCGCCGGGTACCTGACCGTGGACGCGGTCGAGATCTACGACGTGGAGACCGACACCTGGACGCCGGGGCCGCCGATTCCCACCAAGCGGGGCTGGCTGGGCGCCGATCTGCTGGACAATAAAATCTACGTGGCCGGCGGCAAGACCATCCGCACCTCCGAGGAAAAGGAGAGCAGCGGCGATGATACCCACTTCAAGATCCGGGATGCGCTGGAGGTGCTGGACCTGGAGACCCGTACCTGGTCGGCGCTGGAACCTCTGAGCGAGCCCCGGGCGGGGGTGTCGGTCACGGCCTGTGGCGGCAAGATCTACGCCATCGGCGGCAAGGGGGACGATTACAGCGATGTCACCGAGATCTATGATATCGAGTCTGGCGCCTGGTCCTCCGATACCCCACTGCCCGGCAAGTGCGCCTGGCTGGATGCCGCCGTGGTAGACGAGCGCATCTTTGTCGTGGGCGGGGCCTGCAGATGGAGTAAGAACAGGCCGGATTATAAGTGGTTCGACGAGTTGTACGAGTTTGTCTTGTAGGGCGGCGGGGCCGTAGTTGGGTGAACGTCTTACCTTTTTCTTGGAGAGAACGATGAAACGGATACCACTGGCGACCCTGCTAATGATGTGGGTAGGTGCGGGCTATGCCAATGAAGAGATCGCCGTGGACCTGCTTGGTGGAACGACGATGGAGATGGTGTGGATTGAGCCGGGGACGTTTCTAATGGGATCGCCGGACTCGGATCCGGGGCGATGGTCGACCGAAGGGCCGCAGCACGAAGTGACCATCAGCCAGGGATTCTACCTGGGAAAATTCGAGATTACCCAGGTGCAGTGGGAGGTGGTGACGGGCACAGCGATCTGGTCCGATCAAAGGTACGTGCAGTCCAATCTGGACCACCCGGCGGTCTATATTTCCTGGGATGACATCCAGGAGTTTATAGGCCGTTTGAACGAATCGGCAGGCGAGGCACTATATCGGCTGCCGACCGAGGCAGAGTGGGAGTATGCCTGCCGGGCGGGGACGACGACACCGTGGTCGTTCGCGGGCGAGGAGAGCCGGCTGGGAGACTATGCGTGGTACATGGCCAATGCCTGGAATGCAGGGGAGCAATATGCTCATAAAGTTGGAACAAAGCGGCCGAATCCGTGGGGGTTGTACGATATGCACGGCAATGTGTGGGAGTGGGTGCAGGACTGGTTGGGTTCGTATTCCAGCGACAGTCAGATAGACCCCACAGGTCCTGCTGTAAGCCCCTTCCGCGTCTTTCGGGGCGGCGGCTTCGACAACTTCTCCTGGGATTTGCGCTCGACGCGTCGCCATGGTTTCGCTCCTTCCTCCCGCTACAGCGGCATTGGCGCCCGCCTGTTGAGGATGGGACCGAAGCTTACCTCTGTTCCAACCAAAACTTGGGGCCAGGTCAAAGACACAACGCGCTAATCGGCCGGTAGCCATCTCCGCTGGAACAGTCGGGGACGGGGGTCGCGCTACAAGCGTATTCTGGGGGCACGTCTGATGTAGGGCGGCGGGTCTTGAGATGGAACGGTTTTTGCGTTTCCCCGGGGCATGGCTGAGGCACAGACATCCAGAAAACGCCGGCCGGCGCTGTGGACCGCCCTGAGCTTTGGAGCAGGTCTGGCCCTGGCACACTATGGGACTCTTCCCATTGCTCTCCTGTTGATCCTTGCATTTGTGCTGGTCCTGGCAGCCCTGGTCGTGGTGCTGAAGGGCCGGCAAGCGGCCTGGTTGTTTCTGATCCTGGTGCTGGTCCTGGGCGCCCTGCGTTACCAAGTCGATACACTACTGTTACCTGCAAACCACATTCTCCACGTCGGCCTTTTGGGAAAGAAAGGCATCATCCGGGGCCGCGTGGCCGAGGAGCCCGAACGGCACGGGGAGCGGACCCGCTTTGCGCTGGAACTGGAGGAGGTGGAGACGGACAGTGCTTTTTACCGGGTGTCGGGCCGGGTGCTGGTCAGTGCCCGGGAGGTGGGGGTAGGGGCCGGGTACGGGGACCGGGTCGCCCTGCAGGGCCGGCTGCAAAGGCCCCAGCCGGCGCGCAATCCCGGCGGCTTTGACTACCGCGGCTTTCTGGCCCTGCAGCACATCCACGGGCTGCTCTACCTGCGCCGACCCGAGCAAATCGTGCAGGTGGAGGAACGGCCCGGCCAGGTCCTCTACGAGTACGGGGTCCTGCCCATCCGCCGTGCCATCCGCCAGACCATCCAGCGCAACCTGCGGGGGGCGCCGGCCGGTTTGCTGCAGGGCATGTTGCTGGGGGAGAAGCACCGCATTCCGGAGGAGATCCGCGCCAGCTTCCGCAGTACCGGACTGGCCCATGCCTTGGTCATCAGCGGTTTGCACGTGGGACTGATCACGGTGTTCTTCTTCACCGGCTTCAAGCTGTGCCGGCTGCCGGATCGCTGCACCTCGGGCGCCACCGTGGGGGTGCTGGTGCTCTACGCCTTGGTCACCGAGTTGCAGCCGCCGGTGGTGCGGGCCACGATCATGGCCGGGGTGATCCTCCTGGGGCGAGTCCTGGGCCGGCAGGGCGATATCTACAATTCCCTGGGTTTGGCCGCTCTCCTCATCCTCATGGTCTGGCCGGCCAGCCTGCTGAGCCTGAGCTTCCAGCTTTCCTTTGGCGCCACCCTGGCCATCGTGGGCCTGCATGGCCCCTTGGCCGGATGGTTTCCCTTAGCCTGGCGGCGGGAAGACGGCTGGATCGGCAAATGGGTGGTCGGCCCGCTGTGTGTGACCCTGGCGGCTCAGGTGGGCACGGCACCGCTGATCGCCCATCACTTCCAGCACTTTGCACCGATTTCCCTGGTCGCCAACCTGATGGTGGTGCCGCTGCTGGGGCTGGTGGTCGGGCTGGGGTTGTTCAGTGCTTTGAGTGGCTGGTGCCTGCCGCTCATGGCCACGGCCTTCAACGCGTGCAACTACCTGGTGATCAAGCTCCTGCTGGGGCTGGTGGATGGTTTTGCAAGGGTGCCCTTTGCTTCTGCCCAAGTGCCCCAACCAGGGTGGGGTTTTCTGGTTGGGGTCGGAGTGATGGGCTTGCTGATGGTTTGGATTCCGCAGAGTCGGCGACTCTGGAAGACAGGGCTTTTCGCCGTGCTGGTCGGGCTCAATGTGACAGCGTGGAACCAGGTGCTCAAACCGCGCGATCTAGAGGTGGTCTTTCTGGATGTGGGCCAGGGCGACGGGGCCTTCCTGCGCTTCCCCAGCGGCAAGACCATGGTGGTGGATGCCGGGGCGCGCAGTGCCCGCTTTGATTACGGGGCGCGGGTGCTACTGCCCTTTCTGCGCTACTACGGCGTAGACCGGATCGACGTGGTGGTGGCCTCGCATCCGCACAACGATCACATCGGCGGGCTGGTGGCCCTGCTCGAAGAAGTGGAGGTGGGGCACTACCTGGACAGCGGCCAGACCTACGACTCGTGGACGGCGCGAAGGTTGCGGCAATTGATCCGGGAGAAGGGGATCTGCTACCACCAAGTGGCCGCCGGCGACACTCTGGTGGGCCTGGGCGGGGTGGGGGGTATGGTACTACATCCCACCGGCGCATTCGTTGATCCACAGGGCGCTTCGCCCCACAATTTGAACAACGGCTCGGTGGTCCTGCGGCTGAGCTACGGGGCGACGAGCCTGTTGTTTACCGGGGATATAGAGGAGGAGACCGACGGGGCCATGCTGGGCTGGGGCGAGCATTTGCGGGCCGGGATTCTCAAGGTGGCGCACCACGGCTCGGGAACCTCTTCGCGACCTTGGTTTGTCGAGGCGGTACAACCGCGGATCGCGGTGGTGTCGGTGGGCGCCTTCAACAAATTCGGGCATCCGGCCATGGGGGTGATGGATCGCTTCGAGGAGAGCGGGGTGCGGGTGTACCGCACGGACCAGTATGGGGCGGTTGTGTTGCGGACGGATGGCGAGGAGGTCGAGGTGGAGACCATGCTGGCGCGCTGAGCAATGCTTCGAGCAATCGGCGCCGGTCGAGGGGGTATGGTACTGCATCCCACCGGCGCATTCGTCGATCCACAGGGCGCTTCGCCTCACAATTTGAACAACGGCCCGGTGGTCCTGCGGCTGAGTTGCGGGGTGACGAGCTTGTTGTTTACCGAGGATCGCCTTTCTTCACACCGGACTTCTTTTCGACTTTCTCTATATTCCGTATATTCCAATCCTGCAAGCTGTCCCTGTGCGTCCATTGCCAGGTCGTCGACGACGGCTACTTGGCTCGACAACTGGAGCTGGTTCGATGAACGAAGAGCAGCGCTTTGCATTCGACACGTGGGGGTTTCTAATCGTGGAGGATGCCCTCACACCCGAGCAGGTAGCAGAGCTCAAGGCCTCGGTCGACAAGAGGGGGGCGGAGCTCCATTCGCAGCATAAGAAAAACGGCGGTTTCTGGTCGCAGGCCTTCGTCGACCTGCTCGACGTTCCGGTTGTATCGGCGCTTCTGGACGAGATCTACGGCGGCGCGCCAGCCGGAGGACTGCCGGCCTTCCGGATCGATCACATCAACGTGCACACCCACGGGGTGTTCAACAAGAATCTCGCCGGCGGCACGATTCACAACGGCAACCAGCGGCTACTGAATCCCGATCTGCCCCATGAGCTGCACACGATCTACTCCGGCCGCGACTCCGACAGCGGGGCCTTTGAGAACGGCCTCGTCGCCGTGGCTTACGAATTGGAGGACACGGTCTGCAACGACGGCGGCTTCGCCTGTCTGGCCGGCTCCCACAAAGCCCACTACCGCGTTCCGGAGGAGTGGGTGGATCTGTCCAAGGGGGCGCATCCGATGATCACCCGGGTCCCCGCCCGGGCCGGAACCGCCATAATCTTCACCGAGGCCGTGGCGCACGGCACCCTGCCGTGGACGGCACCGAGCACGCGCACGACCCTCTTCTACAAGTACACCAAGCAAGGGGAAGCGTGGTCTGGCCCGGACAACTTTTTCCACCCATCCGACGCCGATGGGTGGCAGAGAGTGGACGCCCGCAAGCGCGCCATCCTGACGCCGCCATCGCCGTCCTACGTCGAACGCAAAGCAGAGTTGGCCAGGCAGAGGGCATAGGTGCCATCCACACCCGGAGCAGAAGAGCAAACATGCAAGCAGACCTCGTGCTTTGCTGGATGCCTTTTGCCAAGGGCACGGAGGAGTTCTTTCAGCACCCGATCCTCGAAGCGCTGTGCACCTTCTTTGACGAAGAGGAGCTGGGTACGGACTTTCTCTACGAGCGGCAGCAGAAGGGGCTTCCCGACCTGCAACAGACGCCGGGTGTCGTCTGCGGTGGGCCAATGGCGAAGTAGATCAGCGGGGGCAGTTATTGGTCCTTTGTGGTTCGGGGCGGGCGGCTTCCAAAGCCGCCGATTGGGATTCTGTAGCAATAGGTTTTCACCCGTTCCCCTCCGCGATCAGGATTCGTCCGCGAACGGATCGTCCACCCAGGGATACTGATTGAGGTCGACCCGGGTGTAGGGAATGCCTTCGAATTTAGGGGCGACCGTCCCCGGAGCCGACATGTAGATCACTTCGGCGGCAATGGGTGCAAAGGCGCCGTAAAAGTGGTGAATGGATTTCACCACCAGCAAGCGCCTTTGCACCGGGTCGATGCCCAGCTTGCTGAAGACCTGGGGCGATAGCACCTGGCCGCGCTTGGTGTTGACGACGATGTCGACGCTCTGGCAATGGAGCCGCACCGCGTCGCCGACCTCGACGGTGAGTGGTTTGCCATCGCCCTGGGGCCATTGCTGATTCATGTCCAGGTGGATGGCAGCCACCTCGACCCTGATGTCCAGTGGGTTCCCCGAGGTGGGCCCCATCTTGCCGCCCAACCGCACGTCCAGGGTGGCGCCGACCCCGGCCGCCTTGGCGATGTCGACGACTATGGGATCCCACATCATGCCCAGGGCAGCCTCGGTCACCCCTCGTTGCAACAGCTCCGCGAGGACGAAGGTGGAATCGCTGGGGGCGCCGCCGCCGGCGTTGTCGGCCTGATCGGCCACCACCACCGGCCGCCTGTCCGTGGCCAGGGCCTTATCGAGCGCCTGGTCCACGGGCAGCGAATCGAAGTTCACCTGGTGGCGCAGGGAAAAGAAGCGGCGGCCCCACTCCTCGGCGAGTTTTTCCGCTTGTTCCTGGTCGCCGTCGGTGATGGCCAGCATCCGCGTGCCGATGGTGGGAATGTCCGCCCAGGGGAAGCCGTGGACCAGTGACAGGGAGAGGACATTGTCTTTGCCTTCCTGCGCCAGCATATCGTCCACGAAGGTGCGCAGGGGGCCATAGGAGGTTGGATACGACCCGATCATGCGGCAGTCGAACAAACCCATGGTCGGATTGGTTTCTCCGGCCGCGGCGGCGGCCGTGAGCTCGAACAGGTCGCGGGCCCGGTCGGCAACATCCGTGTGGGGAAACTCCTTGTAGAGGACGATGACATCGGCCAGCTCGGTCATCTCCCGGGTCACGTCGCAGTGCAGGTCCAGCAACACCCCTATTTTGGTTTGGAGGCCGACGCGCTGGCGCACCCGCTGCAGGATGTCGGTTTCGCAATCGTCGTAGCCGTCGGCCACCATGGCTCCGTGCAGGGGCAGAAGCACCATGTCGACGGGGAGAACGGCCTCGAGAGCGTCCAGGAGTTCGTCCCGCAGGCTCTCGTACGCCGGGCGCGCGGTGAGGCCGGCCGGCTGGGCAAAGGCTTGCAGGCTGAACGTCAGGTCCCAGCCGTGGTTGCTGGCCATTTCCTGAAACGTGAGGCTGGCGGCGAAGAAAAAGAATCCCTCGCCGCTATCCGGGTCGTTCGCACGCCAGATGTCATAGTCGGCCAGCCCGGTGGGCACGGGGGAGAAGGTGTTGGTTTCGGTGGCTATGCCGCCGGTGTAGATGCGCATGAGTCGCTCCTCTCTAAGAAGCCTTCTTAACGAGGGACCAGGACGCACCCGTCCCCGGCTCGAAGATCAGTGATACAAAAGTCGTCGATCACCTGTCCCCCTCCCCCTCCCGGCCGCTGGCGAAGTAGCCGATGCGGTCGAGGTTTTCTCTGCCGCTTTCCAGCGAGGTGCGCAGATCGTTGTCCGTAACCGTCAGGTAGTCGCTGGTCTGGGGCCGCCCGCGCATGAACGCCTCGGCATAACCGGTGTGGCCGAACCAGCCGTGGTAGCCGGCGAAGGCTTCGATCCGTTTGCGGGCGAACTCCGAGGTGTGTCCCTGGGTCTCGTAGAAGGCCTCGGCCTTGATGCGATTGGCGACCTGGTCCGAGATGTCGACGAAGAGATCGATGTCGGTCCAGCCGAACTCGACCCCGATATAATAAACCTGCGCCACCTTGTGGGGCGCGTGCTTGCGCTCGGGATCGGGCTGGGCGATGGACTGCATCGCCCGACCGACGGCCTGGCCGGTGGTGGCGTGGTCGTGGCTCCAGATGCTGGACTGGTTGCGGTAGGGGTAATTGAAGGGCGCGTGGGTGATTACCAGGTGCGGGCGCACTTCGTAAAAAATCCCGGTCAGGGTGCGGTGCATTTCCGCTGTGATGTTTATGGGATTGTCCGCAAAGGGCAGGACGCGCACGTCGGTGATTCCGAACAGGCCGCCCACCCGCTCCATTTCCTTCTGCTTGCGCTGCGCCTGCTCGGCGCGCGGTCGCTGCAGGATTTCCGCGCGCCGTTCGTGCTCGGGCTTGCGCATCTCGTCTTCGAGCTCCTCGTTGTGGGTGGTGACGCCGTCGGTCAACGATGCCACGGTGACGCTGTCGCCCCTTTCGATGTGATGGGCGGAGGTCCCCAGGGTGTAGGTGACATCGTGCGGGTGAGCCGCAATGGTCAGCAGGCGGAGATGCTGCGGCAATTCCAGTTCGCTCATGGTTTTCTGCTCCAGGTGATGGGTCGTCCCAGTCGCCCGCAAAGGCGAGGGTAAGAGAATGGCGACTGCTTCTCAGTACTTCACGGAATCGGCGGTTGGCCGTGCGGAGCTTGTGTCTCTGGCGTGCGGCCCAAGGCGCTCTTGCCCCGCTCCCCCTTCCCGCTGCTACGCCTCGCAGCCCCCACCGCCCTGCCGGCACCATCCCCTCCCGGCCTTGAGGTCCAAATATTTGCGGTATTTCGTCAAGTACTGATACTGTAAACGGGTTAAAATTGAACTTTTATTCAGTCTTTGACAAGTGTATCTTTTAAGGCGGCTTCTAAGAAATGAATATTCACTTTTTGCTCAGCCGCATACCCGTGATACAAATTGGCTGCGCCAGCCCGGTTGGAGACTCGCTATGGACGATAGAGATGCAATGCTGCCGATCGACGGTCGGCTTTATCACTTCAGGAATTACCAGAGCGTATTCCCGATGCCCGAATGGGGTTCTCTGGCGCAGTGGAAGCAGGGACGCGAGAAAATTCGTCAGTATCTCTGGTTGTGTACAGGACTGAACCAGACGACTGCCGCCTTCAGGCCAAAGGCAAAGGTGGCGCGGCGGTTCGCGCACGAAGGGATCATCATCGAGAATATCCGGATCGAGACCCTGCCTGGCCTCTACGTAATGGGCAACCTTTACCGTCCAGAGGACAGCCGCAAGCCTCTGCCGCTCGTGCTCCATCCGCACGGCCACGGGATGAGGTCCAGGACGGTGCCGCTCTCTGTCGCGTCGGTGCCACATCGCGCCATGAACCACGCCCTCAACGGGTTTGCGGCCTTCGCGTGGTCGATGATCGCACACGACCAGGACGCAATGCAGATCGAGCATAGGGCGTTTCTGCAGGGCCCCGAGAAGGAGGTCTGCAATGTGCTTGGTCTGAGCCCGTTTGGTCTCCAGCTCCACAACGGCATGAAGGTGGTGGACTATCTGTGTGGTCGGCAGGACATTGACCCACGCCGGATCGGCTGCACCGGGGAATCCGGCGGCGCGACCCAGACCTACTACCTGGCAGCGCTCGACGACCGGATCAAGGTAACGGCCCCTGCCGTGATGCTGTCGGGACACTGGCAGGGCGGCTGCGTCTGCGAGAACGCCCCTCACCTCCACCTCGATTACAGCACCGTTCACTACGCGGCCCTGAGCGCACCGCGACCGATGCTGCTGACGGGTTGTACAGGCGACTGGACGCACCACATCCGCGAACGTGAGTTTGCCAGCCTCAAACTGCTTTACAGGCTTTACGGCAAAGAGGACGCCATCGACTGCTTCTTCCAGGATGAAAAGCACAATTACGACCGCCGCTCGCGCGAGCGGGTGTGTGCCTGGATGAAACGCTGGCTGCAGAACAGCTCGTTTGCCGACAAGCGGATCCCCGAGTCCAAAAAGCCCGTTCCCAGGCCGGAGCAGCTTCTGGTACACGACGCGCCCGTGCCACCTGTGAAGCGCGTCATCCGGTCAAAGAAGGCCCTGATCCAGGTCTGGACGGACCTTCACCAGCGACCGGATTTAGCCGCTGAGACCCAGGCGCTTCTCGGACTCGAGCTTCCCGACAAAGCGGATTTGCTGATTCGTCAGCGCACGCCGAAGTACGCCTCCAGGGACAAGGTGTTGATCCAGAACCGGATCGATTACAGCCGCTTCTCCGAGGACGGTCATCTGACCTGTCGGTTCGCACTGCCCGAGCGGGGCAACCGCATGCACCTGATCCTGAAGCGCTGGGCGGATGGCGGGGCATGGCAGCGCTTCGTGTCCAAACCTCCCGCCAGTGTCCAAAAGCTGATCGGCGCCGGTCACGGCGTGATCGTGCCCCTCTTGTTCGGGCAGAATCTGCCGCGGGGGATCGCCGATTTTCGCGCCGGTGTTGAGTCGAGCTACCTCTTCACCTCCTACAATCGAACAGCTCACGAGCACCAGGCGCGGGACATCGTGACCACGGTTCGCCTGGCGCAAATGGAGATGGGTGTAGCCCCGGCCAATATCGTCGTTGTGGCCGCGCCCGGCGCGTCCCTGCTTTCACTGGTCGCGTGGTCCGCCCTGTGCGCACAGAAGGCGATCGGTCCGTTTGCCGGGGATTTTCGCGATATCGACTTCGCCAATCCCGCCCACTGGGTCAGGAACGCCTATTTCCCCCTGATTCTTCGCGGGGGCGGGATGAAGAGCCTCGCCAGGCTGTGTGGACGGAAGCGCGGTCTGGCTGCCGGCGTCGCCCGGAATCAGAGCGGTGTTCTACCTGCCGGCTTCACCATCCGCCAGAAGCCGCTCAGCCTGGACGAACTGCTTACCGCATGGGTTTGAACCCCCCAGAGACATCGAAGCTTCAGTGCGCGAATTTGAAGGAAAAGAAGCAGGCTCGCGCCTGGTGGTCAGAGATCCCTGGGGCCGAGTTGTTTGGTTCGTCCGATGGCCATGCGCTAGGGATGCCTTCGATTCAATAGGAAACCTTGATCCACATCTTGTTCGCTTCGACGGCGCCGCTGGTGGCCGAGATTTCCACCTTGTTGCGACCGGCGATCAGGTAGTCGAGTTCGACCGGGCAGGTGATCGCGATACCCTCTCGATGCTGTTCGACAAGGACATGTCCGTTGACCGCAAACTCCAGGCTGTCGGCCTCGATTAACTCGATCATTTCCACCCGCAAGACGATCCGCCGGGGCCTCGGAGGCCGGGTGAGATCCTCGCCGACGAGCACCGGCACCTCGACCTGCTCGCCCGTCTTGAGCGCACTCGGAAGGACGCAGTGCATCCAGTTGTGCGGACGCCCACGACGGCTGTCCTCCCCGGTCGGCGGCGAACTCCTTGTCCTTGCCAGCGAGCGCAGGCGTTCGGGCTCGTCGATTTCCCGCAGGAGCTCCATCTGGTGCCCAAACTGGCCATGGTGCTCTTCCTCCGGATCCAGCTGCGCCGGACGGCAGGTTAACGAAACTCAGAGAACCACCTCCCGGCCGGTCCGGGCCGACTCCTTGCAGGCCGCCATCACCCGGACCAGATCGCGGGCGTATGCGGGGGTCACCTCGGGCGGAGTGTGGTTTTCGACCGCGGCGATGAACGACTCCAACTGCCGGGCGAAGGCGTCGTAGGACTCGTCTACCTCGTAGTGCTCGTAGGTACCGCTCCGACCAATGCGGACTTGGTCGTCGAGCCCGATCATGCCCTCGGTGCAGACAAAGTCGGTGTTGGATTTAGTGGCGCCGTGCTGCCACCACACGTGGATGAGGGTGGAGTAGACCCCGTTTTCGAAGTGGAGCAGGGCCACGGCCACATCGTCGGCCGAAAATTCGTAGAAGCGGCTACCGATCATCGCCTTGACCGCCTGTACAGGGCTGCCGGTCCACCAGCAGGAGCGGTCGATCAGGTGGATGCCATTCTGGTACCACAACCCGCCCTGCGTGGCCGCGTCCAGGTACCAGGCTGCCCGCTGCAGCCCAAAGGGCCGGTAGCCCTCGTCGCGGATCATGACCAGGTCCCCCAGCTCTTTTTGGTCCAGCAGGCGCTTGACCGCCAGGTTGTGGGGAAAGAAGTGGTGCATGTGCCCCACGCTGAGCAACCGGTCGGCACGCTCGGCCACTTCGATCATGCGGTCGCACTGCTCCACATCGACGGCCATGGGCTTTTCCACCAGCACGTGCCGACCGGCTTCCAGCGCGGCCACGGTCGCCTCCAGGTGCAGAAAGTGTGGTAGACAGACCACCACGAGGTCCACCTCTTCGTCTTCCACCAGATCGCGGTAATCGGCGTAGCCCCGGCAGCCGTATTGCTCCTGCGCGCGCGCCAGTTTCTCTCCGTCGATATCCGAGGAGGCCACCAGACGGGCCGACTCGACCTTTTCGATCGCCTCCAGGTGGCGCGAGGAGACCCCACCCAGTCCGATGATGCCGATGTTTTGCACGGGCCGCTCCTTTCTCAGAAGCCGTCTCAATTTGATAGCAACCTGAAATCGGCCGCGAGATTTCATCTAATGTCATAAATACTTGTTTCTGCACGGGAAATACCAACATTATAGGTGCGCCATTTCTTACGGTTCCCCCAGGGATGCCATACCGTCCAGCAGCAATATACCTTGCGAAATAGTCGGGCGCAACCCATCCCAATACCTCTTGCAAGGAAACTTACTACTTGACTTACAACCGAAAAGCTTTTTATAATTCTTCAATACTGCATCCCGACTGCATCCCGGGCCTCATAAAAGAAAAGAGCAAGCCATGGATGATACAGAAAACCGCGTCACAGGAGTGTGTTTCCCGGGTGGGGGAAGGAATATCGTTGGTCTGGTAGCCTTGATTGCCGGTCTGGTTCTGGCGACGGGAACCGCAGCTTCGGCGCAGGGAGATGGTTTCATCGAAATAGACGGCAAGCGGACCTTTCCGATCGGATTTTACGAGTTGCCGCAAAGCGACGAGGCCTTGAAGGAGATGGCCGCTCACGGCGTCAATCTGGTCCGCTGCGGCAACAGAGCAGACCTGGACCGCGTCGCTGCGGCGAAGATGAAGGCCTGGATCCCCCTCGGCGTCCAGCAAGGGGATACGCAAGAACTCAGGGAGCGCATCAAAGCGGTCAAAGATCATCCCGCACTCGCTGTATGGGAGGGTCCCGACGAAATCATCTGGACCTTTACCGCCTATAGTATCCTGCATCGCACCAGACACATCTACCAGTACCCGGACGAGTGGTGGCGTCAGACGCCGCTGGCTATGGAATACTCTGAGAAGGAGGGTGCGAGGATACTGCCGAAAATCCGTCAGGGCATCGAGCTGGTCCGGTCCCTCGACGACCGGAATCTCCAGTTCTGGATCAATGAGGCGCGCGACAGCGATGTTAAATGGGTCAGGGAGTACCTGGACCACATCGACATCGTCGGGTGCGATTACTATCCGATCAAAGGAAAACACCGCGAGGCAGTAAAGCTGGGGAAAGCAACCGAGCGGTGGGTGAAGGTCGGAAAGGGCAAGCCGGTCTGGATGGTCCTCCAGGCCTTTTCCTACAGTCAGACAGGTGAGCCGGGCACCTTTTACTGGGCGGAAGAGACTTACTCGTCGTTCGATGAATCGCGTCTCATGGCCTATATTTGCCTGGCGTATGGTGCCAGGGGATTGATGTACTGGGGATCGTTCCAGAAGGGGACCTCACCCGCCTTTCGGCAGTCGCTGTACGCCCTGACGAGCGAACTGGCGCACTTGCAGCCCTTTCTCGTCGCCGCCGACCAGAGTGGGGTTTCAGCGACGGTCATTGAGGGACGCAGCAGACGCGGCGATCCCTGGCCCCCACCGGTGCGCCTGGGCGTCCGCTGCGTGGCCCGAAACGTGGGGAGAGACTGGCTGATCGTCCTGGTCAACGAGGACGACGCACCGCACTATGGTGTCGTGGTATCCGGACTGGACGCACTCGAGGGCCAGCCCCTGGAACTGCTCTATGGGACGGAAACGGCGATGGTAAAGTATGGAGAATTCGTCACCAGAATAAAGCCTTTCGAGGTCAAGGTGTTCGCAACCAGTCGAGCGTGGGAAACAGATCGTCTCACGGGAAGGGACTACGAGGGCGTATTCGTGGAATGAGAAGCGAACTGCCCACGCACATCCGCCAATGCGGAATACGGTCTGGTGCCGGGGATCAGGTGGATACTGGGCATACGCTTAATCAGTACCATTACTTCACAGAATCGGCGGCCGGCCGTGCGGGGATTGTGTTCGGGCGTTTTATGATGCCCAGGGCGCTCTTGCCCCGCTCCCCCTTCCTGCTGCTACGCCTGCTCGCAGCCCTCCCCAGGCCGGCCTGAGTCCCAGAGCCCCCTTTTCCCCGCTTTCCATCCCCTCCCTGCTGCCGCGCCTGCTCGCAGCCCACCTCACCCTCTCCACAAAACGCCGCCGTTCCCATACCTACAACAGTTCCCTGTGAGAGGAGGTTGGTAAATGGATCTGCAAATACAAGGAAAAGTGGTATTGATCACGGGTGGCAGCAAGGGCATTGGTCTGCGCACCGCCTTGGAATTCGCCCGCGAAGGATGCAAAGTGGCCGTCGTCGCCCGCGGAGCCGAAGACCTGCAGCAGGCAGCTACACAGATCGGCGCCCAGGGCGCGGAAGTGTCCCCCATTCAGGCCGATGTGAGCCGCCCGGAGGACGCAGCCCGGATAGTCGACTCCTGTGTTGAACAGCTGGGGGCACTCGACATTCTGATCAACAATGTAGGTGGCAACGTCGGCGCCCGAAAATTGCTGGAGAGCACGGACGCGGACTGGCTGGCGACCTTTGAGCTGAACCTGCACGCGGCTGTGCGCCTGACGCGCCAGGCCGTGCCCCACCTGCGCGCCCGACCGGGTGCGGCCGTGGTCCACATTTCGTCCATTTCGGGCTGGACCGAGCAGTTGGCCGGCAGCGGCCAATACGGCTCGTCCAAGGCGGGATTGATTTTCCTGACCGAGATCATGGCCCTGGAACTGGCCAGCGACGGCATCCGCGTCAATGCGGTATCCCCTGGTTCGATCATCTGGGAAGGGGGCGGCTGGGACCAGGCCCGCCAGAGCCAGCCCGAGGCCTTTGGCGCCTATGAGCTCAATGGTTTTCCCATGGGCCGGCTGGGGCATCCCGAGGAGGTGGCCGACGTCGTCGTCTTCCTGGCTTCGCCCCGGTCCAACTGGATCAATGGGCGCAATATCCCGGTGGACGGACTTGAACAACCCGTGCCTTTTTATACCTTTTAAAAATCATGAGCAACTGACCAGAGAATAACACAATTTCTTCAACCCTGTGGAAAACCGCGTCAATGCGAATTCCTGAAGACCCATGACGACAAAACTGCAGTGGGGCATCATCGGTCCGGGCAGCATCGCTAGGGCCTTTGCCAGAGGCGTAGCCGGATCGCAGACCGGAGAAGTGGTGGCCGTGGGCAGCCGCTCGCAGGAGTCGGCCGACCGCTTTGCCCGCGAGTTCGACCTCGAGAGACGCTACCCATCCTATCAACAATTGCTCGAAGACGACCAAGTGCAGGCCGTGTACGTGGCCACACCCCATCCCATGCACCCCGAGTGGGTGGTCAAGGCGGCCGAGGCAGGCAAGCACATCCTCTGTGAAAAACCTCTCGCCATCAACCAGGCGCAGGCCATGGCCATGTGCGATGCGGCCGCGCGGCACGACGTGTTCCTCATGGAGGCCTTTATGTACCGCTGCCACCCGCAGACGCAAAAACTGGTCGACCTGGTCGGCAACGGCGCCGTGGGCCAGGTGCGGGCCATGCAGGGCAGCTTCGCCTTCAATGCGGGATTCAACCCAAAAGGTAGGCTTTTCGCCAGGGAACTGGGCGGCGGCGGCATCCTGGACGTGGGTTGCTACCCGGTGTCCATGGCGCGTCTGATCGCCGGTAGAGCACACGGCCTCGACTTTGCCGAGCCGGAAGAAGTGCACGCCGTCGGGCATCTGTGCGCAACCGGCGTGGACGGCTGGAGCTTCGCCGTCCTGAAATTTGCGGGCGCTATCATCGCGCAGGTCGGCACCGGCGTGCAGGTGGCCATGGACAACACCTTCACCATCTTCGGCAGTGAGGGCAAGATCGTGGTCCCTTCGCCATGGTTCCCGGGCCGCGAAGGCGGCGCGGCCATCATCCAGCTGTACCAAGGCGGAGACGGCCCCGAGGAAATCGAGATCGCCAGTCCTGTACCGCTCTACGGCATCGAGGCGGACACCGTGGCAAAATACATCGACCACCGCCAGGCCAAAGCGCCGGCCATGTCCTGGGCCGATACCCTGGGCAATATGCACACTCTCGACCGCTGGCGGGAGGCCATCGGCTGCCGCTTCGAAGAGGAAAAACCCGGGAACCCGCCGCGCACCATCCACGGCCGGCCGCTGGCGCGCCGCAAGGGTCACACCATGCGCTATGGGTCGGTCCCCGGTGTCGACAGGCAGGTGTCGCGGGTGGTGCTGGGGTGCGACAATCAGGAGACCATGCCGCACGCAGCGGCGATGTTCGATGGGTTCTTCGAGGCCGGCGGCAATACCTTTGACACTGCCTATATCTACGGCGGCGGGCAGCAGGAACGGCTACTGGGGGAGTGGATCAAATACCGCGGCATCCGCGACCAGGTGGTCATCATCTCCAAGGGCGCCCATTCCCCCAACTGTTTCCCCGACAAGATCACCAGCCAGTTGCACGAAAGCCTGGCGCGGCTGCAGACCGAGCGCGCCGACATCTACTTCATGCACCGCGACAACCCGGCCGTGCCGGTGGACGAGTTCGTCGACGTGCTCAACCAGCACCGGGAGGCTGGTCGCATCGGCGCCTTTGGCGGCTCCAACTGGTCCATCCAGCGCGTGTGGGAAGCCAACCTCTACGCTGAAAGAGAGGGCAAGGCCGGCTTTGCGGTGCTGAGCAACAACTTCAGCCTGGCGCGGATGGTGGATCCGGTGTGGGGCGGCTGCCTGGCGGCGTCGGACCCCGAGTACCGGCGCTTCCTGGAGGAGAGCCAGCTGTGCCTGTTGCCTTGGTCGAGCCAGGCCCGGGGCTTTTTCCTCGGCCGCGCCCATCCGGACGAACGCGCCGACCAGGAGCTGGCGCGCTGCTGGTACAGCGACGACAACTTCCAGCGGCTGGAACGGGTCTACGAGATGGCCCGGGAACGCGACGTGCTGCCGCTTAACATCGCCCTGGCCTACGTGCTCTGCCAGCCCTTCCCGACCTTTCCCCTGATCGGCCCGCGGACCCTGGAGGAACTGCGCACCAGCCTGCCGGCCCTGGACCTGGAGCTGAAACCCGAGGAACTGCGCTGGTTGAATCTGGAAGACTGAAGACCGCTTGCTTCCTGGGTATTCATCGCGATGGGCCCCCGAGGCGACCGGCTCCTCGAGCGGCTTGCCCGATACCATCGGGAAGCGGATGCCCGCGTCGCCGGCTGGAACGTCACTCCGTCGCCGCTGTCGAAGAGTACCAGCGACCGGTTGCCCGTTTCCTCGACCCCCGCCACATCGCTGGTTCCCACCCGTTCCGGGCGCACCACCACAGCCTGGGAGGCGTCGCGGAACAGGCCCGCGCTTCGATACACATGGGCAAGGGCGTGTCCTTTGCGACGCACTTACTGGAAGCCGGCTACGACATCCGCACGGTGCAAAAGTTACGCGGTCATAAAGAAGTCAGCACGACGATGGTCTATACCCACGTGCTCAATCTGGCTCCCTGACCAGCAGCAGCAACGCCACAAATCCCAGGGGGGCCAACGCCAGCAAACCCATGGCCGGGCGCAAGCCAAAGGTGTCGGCAGCCACCCCGATGCTCAGGGGACCGGCCACTCCGCCGAAGATGGCGGCGCTGTTCATCAGGACAAACATGGAGGATCCGGCCCGGGGAAAGAGATCCCCGGCGTACCCCAGCAAGGTCGGGTAGACCCCGGAGATGCCCAGACCCAGCACGGCCAGCCAGAACACCGTAAACAGGGTGCCCACCGGCAGCGCCGCCAGCGGCAGACTCAACCCGCACATCAGCCCGGCGACCGCAAAATAGGGTTTTGCGCCCCATTTGTGCACCAGGCTGAAGACCACGACCCGGCCCACCGACAGGGCTACCGCAAACAGCAGCAGGCCGAAACCGCTGAAGGCGCGGCTGGCGCCGGTGGTCAGCTCGATGAAGTAAGGCAGCCAGTTGGACGCCCCTATCTCGACGATGGCAGTCAGGAACGAAACCGCCATCAACAGTACGAACGCAGGGGCGCGCGCGGCTTCCCGCAACGGCTGGCGGCCGTTCGCCGCCGTTGGAGCCGAGGGCCCGGGCAAGGGCGTGAACAACGCTACCAGACCGTAGAATAAAATCAGCGTGCTGAATACTTGGAAAACCATCCGCCAGTTCCAGCCCAGTTGCAGCAGGACCAAGGCCAGGAGGATGAAAACCACCATGCCGATGTGGAAAAAGGCGTGGAATATACCGGTCACCCGGGTGCGGCTTTCGGGGTACAGGGTGCACAACAGCGCGGTGAGCGGCGCCGAAATCAAACCCCGGCCCAGGCCCGCAAGCAAGCTGCCCGCTATGGCCGGCCACGGGCTGTGCACCAGGGAGATCAGCACCAGGCCTGCCCCCTGCAGCAGGGTGGAGCTCAACAGCAAGAGGCGGAATCCCAACCGCTCCGCGGCCCAGCCTGAAAACAGGGACGTCAGACCCATCCCCCAGAGAATGGTGCTCAGGAACAGGCCCTTCCGAGCCTCGCTCTCAAGGCCCAGGTCTCCGGCCAGGGCACTCAGACAAACGGCCGGCGCCACCAGCAAAATACTGTTTGCGGCCATGCAGTAACAGCACAGCACCAGGATGGCCCGCCGCGGCAGGTCTTTGTGGTTCATCTATTAGGTATATCGGTATGGGGGGTTGCCGTCTCGTGCGGCCCCTCAAACTAAAGCCGCCGGTCCCCCCGGTCAACAGTCTACCCGCCTTGACACCGCACATCTTCCACTGGATATTCTGGCGTACAACAAACCTTCGGGAGAGGCAGCCGACCATGACCATAGACCTGG
Source organism: Candidatus Latescibacterota bacterium (assembly GCA_965219385.1). Classification (GTDB taxonomy): domain Bacteria; phylum Latescibacterota; class UBA2968; order UBA8231; family UBA8231; genus CBDCNM01. The sequence goes on from CBDCNM010000002.1 coordinate 3,719,655, forward strand.
GCTCAAGACGCGAGCTATTCATTGACCACCACCTCGTCGAAAGACTTGAGGGAACCCACCTCCAGCTACAGCAACCCAGATCTGCCGGAATCGCCGTACACTACGACCAGCCGTGGGAAAAATGAGGTCGGCCTCCATCCGCGCGCCGGAAAGTAATGTCGCTCTACGTGCAGCGGAATTACGGTCAGGAGACGGCCTACCTTGAGCGCTTTGTCCTGCGGCTCGACGGTTTTGCCTCGGTCCGCGCACCCTACGACGGAGGCGAGGTGCAAACCAGGCCCTTCACCTTCACCGGCCAGGCGCTGGAAATCAACTATTCCACCAGTGCGGCCGGGGGGCTCCGCGTCGAAATCCAGGACGCAGAAGGCCAACCCCTTCCCGGTTGGGCGCTCGACGATTGTTCCGAGATCATCGGCGACGAGATAAGCCGGGTGGTCTCCTGGAAGGAAGGCAGTGATATCGCCGCCCTGGAGGGCAGGCCGATCCGCCGGCGTTTTGTTATGCGCGACGCGGACTTGTTTGCGCTGCGCTTTTGCGCCGGCAATGAAAATTCCATAAGGTGACGAAATCCGATGGAAAACCACAGGTCGCCGGACGGAGCCGAGGTCGATGAAAAATTCCTCCATCTCCACCAGGAACTGGCCCAGGAGTGGGGCATTGACTTTCACCGGATGCGTGCCCTTTTGTGCCGGATGATGGATGGAAATTGGCACTCCATCGGCGATCTGGTACAGATACACGCCATCTCCCATCGGACCGTAACCCACCTGGTCCGGCGCCTCGAACCGTGGCTCGAAAGCCAGGAGGATCGCGTCCGGGGGCGGGAGGAATACAACAACGCCTTTATTTCTGTTTTTGATTGCGCTGGCACCGACGCCGGCATCGGCGCTGGTGCCGATCCCTACGAAACAGCGGCCAGGTCAAGTGCCGGACTCGCGTCCATGATCCGCATCTTGCAGGGACTTCCCCGATCGGTCCGCGACCTCGATCACGTTTCGGCCACCCCTTTGACGTGCATCAAACGCGCCCTGTTCCTCGGAGAAAATTACGACCTCAAAGGGGCCCAGATCCTGTGCCTGGGCGATCACGATCTGACCTCTGCGGCGCTCTGCCTGCTGTACCCGGATCTTCACATCACTGTGGTCGACGTGGACGAACCCGTTCTCGAGTATATCCACATCCTGTCCGCCCAGCACGGCTGGAATATACGCAGCGTCTTTGCCGATCTCCGTATCGAGTTGCCCAGAAGCCTGACCGAGCATTTCGATCTGGTTTTCACCGATCCGCCCTACGCGCCCGGCGGCGTCAAGCTCTTCCTTAAACGCGGCCTGGAAAGCCTGAAAAGAGTTCACTCCGAGCGGATCTTTTTTTGCTACGGGTTCGGCGAGCACCACCCGGGTCTGGGGTTCAAGGTGCAGAGTGCAGTGCACGAACTCCGCCTGGTGCTCGAAGCCATCCTGCCCGGCTTCAACCGCTACGATGGCGCCGAAGCCATCGGCGGCAGCAGTGCCCTGTACATCTGCCGTCCGACCCGCAGAAGCTGGTCGGCGGCAAAAGCGGCCAGGGTGGGTGCAAAGATCTATACCCAGGGCAAGAGTGCCGCAGAGACAGGGCCTGAAGCACTGCCTCGTGAAACCAGCGACAAAATACAAGAATACGTGGCGCAGTACGGAGGCGATGATCCGACCTTCGTCGGCGCGGGCTGGCCCGCACCGATACGAACTGCGAGCATATCTTTGAGCGGGTACCTGCGCACCATGTACCGGGCCCAGGGCAAGCCTCCCTTTACCCGAAATCCGCATGCCGGCTTGGTGGCCGTCAATCTGTATCCAGAGTACGCCGGCTACCTGGCGCGTTTGCCGCTGGTCGCCGCGGCCGAATTTTTAATCATGTGCGTTGCGGACAAGGCATTCCACGCCGTTTTCATGGCGGATGGGGATTCCGCCTTGAAGGCTCTTGTGGAAAGCAAATATCAAATCCTGGCGGCCAGCCGCGGTACCCACTTGCGGCCGGCCATCGTGGTTTTACAGCAGGCGCCGCCGGCCGCAACCACGGCATTGCAGTACGTCCTGAGGTACATCGTCGATCACCGACACGCCCGACTCGGCAACGCCTGGCGCGAGGCCCTGGTCTCGTGGTTCGTCGAGCACCAGGAGGCCACACTGACCAAGAATCAGGCCCGCCGGATCATTGACGAGAGCCCGCTGGCGCCCTCTTTTATACAGGGCTATCTGGCGGAGCTACCACTTCAAGTTCTCGCGACCCTGGCGCCCCGTGTCGAACACACCATCCAAAAGGCACCCACCCTGAAAGAAACGTAAAATGCAGGAGACCATTTCCAGGATGTTGCTCTGGTGAACCAGCACAACCCGAGCGGACGCCCGCTGGTAGGGCTGGCCCTGGCCTTGTTCACCTCGTGCACCTGGGCTACGCTTCCCATTATCCTGAAAATCCTGGTACAGTGGGTGGACGTATACACCCTGACCTGGTTCCGCTTCCTGGTCGCCGGCTTGCTGCTGGTACCGCTGGTGCTGCGCGGCCAGGAAGCGGCTGCGCTCCTCCGGATTCGCGGCATGCCGCTGGTGCTGCTGCTGATCGCCTTCCTGGGTCTGTGGGGCAATTACCTGACCTATATGTCGGGACTGCGTTTCATTTCCCCCGGCGCGGGTCAGGTCATAATGCAGATATCCTCCATACTCTTGATGCTGGGCGGCCTGCTGATTTTCGGCGAGGCCTTCAGCCGGCTTCAGTGGCTGGGAGCCGGTATCCTGATCGCCGGCCAGGTCCTGTTTTTCTACCCCCAGCACGGCGAACTCCTGGATCTATCCGGGACCTATGCCCTCGGGGTTTTCCTGGTTTTCGTCTCGGCCCTGTTGTGGACGCTCTACATGTTGATGCAGAAACAGCTGCTGGTCTCTCTGGCGCCCGAGTCCGTATTGTGCTTCATCTATTTTTTCGGAGCGGTCTTGCTGCTGCCCGTTGCCCAACTTTCGAAACTGCCGGACCTGGATGTAATACAGGCGGTGCTGCTGGTGCTTTCCGCCGCGTTGACCATGGTATCCTACCTGAGCTTCGGCCGGGCCCTGGAACATGTGGAATCATCCCGGGTCGGGGTGGTCATCGCGCTGATGCCCCTGATTACGGTCATGAACGTGGAGTTGATCACCACGGCTTACCCGGAGGTTCCCCTGGAGCCGGAGCACTTGACGCCGATCAGCCTGGGAGGGGCTGCGCTGGTGGCTGTGGGGGCGATGTGCGGGGCTCTGGGCAAGGGTTTGCGCCGGGCGGGTTAGCAGAGGGTTTTCAGGTCCCCGGGGATATGCCCGGGTCGCTGTAGCGGCGCAGCACCCGGGGCAATCCTTCCTGGTCGCAGGGGGGCCTTTCAGGGGCTTCGCAGGGCCAGCACTGTCCGCCGGTGAACCGGTAGGGGTCGTTGGCCAGCCAGCAGAACATCTCGGCCGCGGCAATGCCGCACTTGAACTGTTCGAAGTAGGGTTCGTCGGCAAAGGTGGGCCAGGAAAAATTGGCCTCCGGATCGACGATCCAGTCGCGCCGGGGAGGGGCCGTGCGCCAGTAGTTGTACTTGATCAGGTTGCGGAAACCAGAGGCGGTGCTCCTGCCCTTGCGGTGCCAGATGGAGTAGACGGTCAGGAAGATGGAACCGGCCGGGGCCGTGGTGGGTACGGCCCCTTTGACGCCGCGGATATGGCCCAGGTAGGTGGCCTTGGCGCGCATGAAGTGCGAGCCGGGGATCACCTCGGTCGGGCCCGCTTCGAGCGGGGTGTCCTGCGGGTAGTAGAACACCTGGAGGTAGTCCAGCCGCGGGGTGTAGATCGAACCGCCGTCGCGGTGCCAGCCGCCGGCCGGGGCCGGGCATGGGGCGCGGTGGTTGCAGAAGGTTTGGGGCAATTTGAAGTTGGCCCCCAGGAGGGAGCGCACCGCACCGGCGGCCCGCGGGTTTTTGAAGACGCCGTCGATGAACCAGTCGGCGAAGAGCAGTTCGAGGGGCTGGTGCTCGCCGGGATGCGCGGCGATGAAACCCATCATGCGCTGATTGATTTCCTCTTCGACCACGGCTTCGAGCATCAGGTAGCCCTTGCGGCAGAATTCGAATACCTGCTGGTCGTTCAAGGCGGGTTCGCAGTCGTAGGTCAGGCCCACCTGAGGTTGCAGTGGTTTGGTAGCTTCCATGGCAATGGCTCCCCGAGTGTGGTTCAGAGCGGTTTTCCGACAAACAAAATGGGATGGGGGGAGCATTCAGTCAAGGTTTTTAGCTGTTGCCTGTATTCAGCTAAACCCCGCCCCTGCGATCGAGGGAGCGGTATTGAATGGCCTCGCTGATGTGCGCAGCCTGGATCTGTTCGCTGTCCTCCAGATCGGCGATGGTGCGGCCCACCTTGAGAATGCGGTCGTAGGCCCGCGCCGATAGGCCCAGCTGGGTGATGGCCTTTTTGAGCAACTCCTCGCCCTTGCCCACCACCAGGCAGTAGCGGCGGATGTGACGCGGGCTCATGTGGGCATTGCAAAACAGCTCCGACTCGCCGGCAAAGCGCTCGAGTTGGCGGGTGCGGGTCTGGTTGACCCGGGCGCGGATCTGGGCCGAGGCAAGGCCGGCGGTCTTGCTGGTCAACTCTTCGTACTGGACCGCGGGCATCTCGATGTGGATGTCCATGCGGTCCAAAAGCGGGCCGGAGACGCGGGCCCGGTAGCGCTGGATCATCAGCGTCGAACACGAGCATTCGTGCTGCGGATCGGCCAAGTAGCCGCAGGGACACGGGTTCATGGCGGCGATGAGCATGAAGCGGGCCGGGTAGGCCAGGGTGACCAGGGCGCGGGCCAGGGTGACGGTGTAGTCTTCGAGAGGCTGGCGCAAGGCCTCGATGACGTGGGTTTTGAACTCGGGCAATTCGTCCAGGAAGAGCACGCCGTGGTGGGCCAGGGAGACCTCGCCGGGCCGGGGGTAGGCGCCCCCGCCGATGAGGCCGGCATCGGAGATGGTGTGGTGCGGGGCGCGGAAGGGCCGGGTGGCGATGAGGGCCTGGCGGGGGGGCAGGACCCCGGCGACAGAGTGGATCTGGGTGGTGGCCAGGGCTTCGTCCAGGGTCAGGTCGGGCAGGATGGAGGGCACGCGGCGGGCCAGCATGGTCTTGCCCGAGCCGGGCGGGCCGATCATCAGTAGATTGTGGCCGCCGGCCGCGGCCACTTCGAGGGCGCGCTTGGCGTGTGCCTGGCCGCAGACCTCGGCAAAGTCCACCTCGTAGTCGGCGTGGCGCTGGAACACCGCCTCCAGGTCCAGCTTGAAGGGCGGCAGGCGAGCACTGCCTTCGAGGATCTCCACGGCCTCGTTGAGGCTGGCCACGCCGTAGATGAGGGGGCCGTCGGCCGTGGCTGCTTCGCGGACATTGGCCTGGGGCACGATCAGACCATAGACTTGGTGCTGGCGCATGCTCAGAGCCATGGACAGCACGCCGTGCACCGGCCGCAGGGAGCCGTTGAGCGAGAGTTCGCCCAGCAGCACGAAGTCGCCCAGGCGGGGCGCCCGGGTCTGCTCGGAGGCGACCAGGATGCCCACGGCAATAGGCAGGTCGAAGGCCGAGCCTTCCTTGCGGATGTCGGCCGGGGCCAGGTTGACGGTGACGCGGCGTCGGGGCCACTCGAAGCCGGCGTTGCGGATGGCGGCCTGGACGCGTTCCTTGCTTTCCTTGACGGCGTTGTCGGGCAGGCCGACCACGGAGAAGGTGGGCAGCTGGCGGTCGGTGTCGACTTCGACGTGGACGGAATAGGCGTCGATACCGAGGGTGGCGGCGCTGAGCACGGTCGAAGGCATGGTCTTTCTTTCTGCGGATGGGTGAAAAGGCACGTAGAGAGGAAGTGGGGCAATATCCGTACCAGGGGCGCTTTGAGGGAGGGTGCGGTGTTGCAGAGGGGAAAAGTGTTACGGGTCGGCTACATGTATGTCACCTGTTCTACACAGGCGAATCATCGTTTCTTGCGCCGGCAGGATCGACAATATCATCTTGGTACACATGGATCCATGCCCCTCCGGCTACCTGGGGGACCCGCGCCACGCGTGCGCCGGTGCTCCCTCCCAGGAGAGGGCCGCGGGGGCGGGTTGATGATTTTTGTATTTGGCCGCAAGATGGATTATATTGAATGCACTCTAGAAAATCTGGCTGCAAGAATGTCTTCTCCGGGGTGAAAATCCGGGACGTGACCCTCACCTAGGGAGAGTACCTGGGCTGCGACAGCCAGCAGTGGCGCCTCTTCGCCAATCAGATCCGAAAAGCGAAACACACGCAGAGTTAGCTTGATAAACCAGGAGGAAGAAGGCCGTGACGCGATTTGTCTACATCAGTATAGCAGGAGACAACAAGATTTCCATCTTCACTATGGATCAGGATAGCGGCAGGCTGACCCACAAGGAGGATGTCCATTTACACGATGGCCCCGGGCCCATGGCGATCCATCCCAGCCAGTCCGTGCTCTACGCCGCACTGCGGTCCAACAAGGAGGTATTGAGCCTGCGCATCGACCCGGCAACCGGGAGTTTGTCCCCGGCGGGCAGCATCCGTTTAGAGGAGGGGCCGGCGATGATTTCAACCGACCGCAAGGGCGGCTATTTAATGGCGGCTTACTACGGCGCCGGGGCGGTGTCGGTGCATCCCATTGACGCCGACGGCATTGCCGTTGATCCGCAGGTGCTGTGGGAGAAGACAACGGCTCGGGCCCATTACATCGAGGCGGACGCCGGCAACCAATTCGTCTTTGTGCCCCACGTATTGCCCGGCAATGCCATCTACCAGTTCCTCTTTGACGAAAACACGGGGAAGCTGACGCCGAACGAACCGCACGTGCAACCACCCGAAGGAGAAGGTCCCCGGCACTTCTGTTTCCATCCCAGCCAGAAATTCGTCTATACCGCCAACGAAGACAGCAGCACGGTAACCGCCTACCATTTCGACCATACAAAGGGCACCTTGTCGGCCTTCCAGACAGTGTCTACCCTGCCGCCCGAGGGCTACGTGCCGGGCGAAGAGCCCAACTCCTGTTCCCAGATCAGGATCACGCCGAACGGCAAGTTCCTCTACGCGCCCAACCGGGGGCACAACAGCGTCGCCTGTTTCAGGATCAACGAATCCGGTGGCCTGTCCACCATCGGCTACACCCCCATCGAACGTCACACCCGGGGGACCGCCATGGACCCGGAGGGTCGGTTTTACTACACCACCGGGACGCGCTCGGGACGCATGGCCTCTTTCGCCATCAGTCCGCGGACCGGGGCGCTGGAGCCGCTGGAGAATTTTGCGGTGGGCGATACCCCCATGTGGGTGGAAATCGTCTCCCAGGAATAACACGGCTGGGCGAGTGCGAAGGGACGGGAGCAAAGGTGCGGCAAAACAAAGCCCCCTGGCGGCTGGGCATCGGCACGGCATGGCCATAGGTGTGGCTGTTTCTCCGTGGCCGTCAGCATCGCCTGCTCTCGAATTGTACGTGACATATTGGGTCCTTTGGTGGTTACATCTCTCAGACGATCTCTTAGAAGCCTTCTTAAAATTCCCGGTGTGCCCCGAGCGTGCGCGAAAAAGCGGCGACTTTCCGGCCTAATGACTCAGTTACTTCGTCGCGAACCCTAAGGCGATCGCCACCACCATCTGCTGGTGGAGGAGTTGACGGCTTGAGACTGTACCGATAAAAGCTCAAGTGTCTGAAAGGAGTTGCACTATGACCCGCTGGATGATCCGTTTCCCGGCCCTGTTGCTGGCAGTTGTCGCGTGGCTACTCCTACCTTTGGTCCATGCTCAGGAAAAAGGGGGAACTCAGACAGAGCAGAGCCCGGTTGCTCATTATCCATTCGATGGGAATGCGAACGACGCGAGTGGGAACAGGTATGATGGCCTGGTATTCGGACCGATCTTGACTGCTGATCGGTTTGACAATCCGCGGAGTGCTTATGAATTTGATGGTGACTTTGATCTGATTGGCTTGCCGCATGAGGTACTGGATGGATTGTCCGATGTTACCACTACATTCTGGTTGAAGACTTCAAAAACAGGAGAACAGGTCATTGTCAGTGGTGCAAACAGGATCAGGGATAATGAATACACACTGTTTTTTCCGAACCCAAGCACGCTACGCTTTCATTCAAATGGCAATCGACCAAGACTATGCCACATAGATATGCCTCCCATAGCCGATGGGAGATGGCATCACATGGCCGTGGTTCGAAATGCTACTCTTGGCAACGCCATATTGTATATAGATGGGAAAGGTCTCCCGGCCAACTGTCAATTTCTTCCCTATGATCCGCTTAACATAGAGGAAGGCGGCCTCATCATCGGCCTGGAGCAAGATGAACTTGGAGGAGGGTTAGACCCAAGTCAGGCCTTTGTAGGCGTGCTGGACGACCTCAGGATTTACAACTATGTATTGACACCGGCTGAGGTAGACGCGCTCTTCCGCGAAAACGGTTGGACGTCCGTAGATAGTGGACCTTCTGGACCCTTTGCAATCGCATCTATTACAGATGTCCCCAACGACCAAGGCCGCCAGGTCAGCCTCACGTGGACCAAGCACCCCTACGATATCCCTGACCCCGAAACCTTGATAACCGAATACAGCGCGTGGCGCAAGATTGATCCAGACCTGGCAGCTGGCAAAGAACTACCGGATCCCGATGTCAGGGGCACCCCCGAAGGCCGCTGGCACTTCATCCAGAAAGTGCCAGCCAACCAGAGCGAAGAATACAGTGTCGTCGTGCCCACCCTGGCCGATTCGACCATAACCGCAGGGATCTACTACTCCACTTTCTTCGTCCAGGCGCACACCGCCTTCCCCAACATTCACTTCTCCACCGAACCCGCCCGCGGCTACTCGGTAGACAACCTCGAACCGCGAACCCCGGCCCAGTTCGCCTTCACCGCCACCAAGGCCGGCAAAGCCTTGCTGACCTGGGAGCAGGTTCTGGACGAGGATTTTGCGTACTACGCCCTCTTTCGCGGCAATACCATGAGCTTTGTGCCGGATGGGGTTTTCTATACCACGGTAGACACCCAGTTCGAGGACACCATCGACGAGGAAGATCACTTCTACCGGATTGCGGCCTTCGACTTTGCCGGCAATAGCAGTCCTCTATCCAACTCGCTGGACGTGGCTCTGGATATACACACCGATGCAGCATTCGTACGACAGATGGGCCAACCGCAGGTCTTTGCTCTCCTGCCCAACTTTCCCAATCCCTTCAACCCGGCGACAACGATTCGCTACGATTTGCAAGAGGAGGCTCAGGTGCGCTTGCAAGTCTACGCTCTCACCGGCCAGTTGGTGCGCACCCTGGTGGACTTGCACCAGCCTGCCGGTCACTACAGCACGCAATGGGATGGCCGGGATCGCACCGGTGCTCCCGTGGGCACCGGCCTGTATCTGTACGAGCTGGAAGCCGGGGAATTTCGCGCCGTTCGCAAGATGGTGTTGACGAAGTAACCCGGTACGTTGGAGAAGATACAAGAGCAAAAATTCCTACAACATTTATGCAACGCTACGCTTAACTATTTTTGAGGAACTTCATAAAGTTTTCTTTGTTTTCCACCGGCGTCAAAGTTGGTCTACCTAAATCGGTCCGCGCACCCTTGTTCACCCGTACCTCCAATAGTGCCGGTCCTTCCCTATTTTGCAAGATACCCAGTTGTGCTTCCAACTCATTGCAAGATTGCGCTCTCAAAACAACTGGATAGCCACAGGCTCTGGCAATGGTTGGAATATCTATATCAAAACTAGCTGTAGGCTGACCACCCACCGAATCGTGGACACCATTGTTGATAACCACGTGCTTCAGATTTTTAGGAGATTGACGGCCAATAATACCCAACGATCCCATGTGCATGATAAGAGCACCATCGCCGTCGAGGCAAATAACCTGTCTGTCAGGTTTGGCCAGCGCAATTCCCAGAGCGATTTGTGAAGCGTGTCCCATAGAACCAACAGTGAGGAAATCTTGACCTGACTGCTCCAGCCCTTGAGCAACCCGGTATTCGAACAACTCGCGCGAGGTTTTACCCGTCGTCGATACCACCACAGCTCGCGGACCAATTGTCTTGGCCACCACCTGCACCACATCCTCCCGCGTCATATCATACTGCAAACCTGGCTGCACCCGAAGTTTATAGGCCCCCAATGTGCCCTCCCTTATCACAAATGCATATGGTTTCAGTTGACTGTACATCACTTCAACCGCGACATCTAGAGAGGCGAGTGCCTGCTCCAGATTGTCAGGTAACAAATCGTAGTCAACCCCTAGAGTTTCAAGTAGTGCCAGAGTGATTTCTCCTTGTTTGATATGCTGTGGTTCGTCTTTGCGACCTGGTTCACCTCGCCATCCAATCAGGAACAACACAGGAATACTATAAACAAGCGGATCGACAAGTGAAGTTAAGGGGTTTACAGCATTGCCTTGCCCCGAATTTTGCATATAAACAACACCAGGGCAGCCCGTTGCAAGATAATGTCCGGCAGCAAGTGCAACGGCATTTCCTTCATTGGCAGCGATGATATGTGACTGTGGGTCCACATGGTCTTCTATATAAGCACAAAAATCTTTAAGGAGTGAATCCGGCACACCTGAAAAAAAGGCAAGCTTCCGTTCGCTCAGTGCCTGATAAAACGCCTTACATTCGATCATGTTGTTTACTCTCTGAAGGGGATGAGGCTCAAGATATCCTTGATTGGCGTGCACAATTCCTCTGCTTCCCTGGCTCTTCCGTTCCGGAGGATAGACTCCGCTGTTTTTACCATGGCAGGATATGCACTGCGCAGCAGATGGTTTGCATAAATCACAATTTGCACCCCCGCATCAATCAACTGGCTCTCGGTCACCTGGCTAAACGTCGACGGAACGACGACAAGAGGTACTTTTCTATCAAATTTTGAATATTCATCACAAAATGCAAAGATTTGGACAGGGCCTTTTTCATTGCTGTGAATCATAATACTATCTGCACCCACATCGATGTAAGTCTTTGCCCGTTCTATCGCATCACTCACCCCCTTCCCTGCAATAAAGGACTCGATTCGTACAATAATCATGAAATCTTCGGAGACCTGAGCCTTTTTACCGCGCGAAATTTTGTAGGCAAAGGTATCGATATCTTCTTGAATTTGGACGATATCAGTTCCTGACAAGGAATTCCTCTTTGGACCAACTTTGTCTTCTATGATGACCGCTGATACACCTATCCTCTCCAAGGTTTTGACTGCAAGTACAAAATGCTCGACAAGCCCCCCCGTATCGCCGTCGAGGATAAGGGGCTTATTTGTAACATCTAAGATTTCCTGAATAGTATTTATACGTGAAGTCAAATCCACATACTCGATATCGGGTTTACCTTTGGCCGTCGAGTCTGTCAGGCTGCTCAACCACATGGCATCGAATTCCTTGACCTGATTCTTTAGCTCAATCTGCGTATTCTCGACGATCAGTCCAGTCAGACCGTTGTGCACCTCAAGCGCGGTCACCAAGGGCTTGACGGAAAGAAGCCGGCGCAGCCGTTGCCGGCGAATTTCGGGATTGAAACCAACTTCGCGCACTGCCGCATTTAGCATTGTCGAGGAAATCCCAGGAGTGTATTTAGGCTCAACCAGCTCCCCTCCCCACTCTTTGAGGACATCGATAACCCGCTGTCGGGTTTCTTTCTGTACACCAGTCTGCCAATCGTCACCATGAACCACATAGTCTGGTTGAAGTTTTCTTAGATTTGGCACATAGTCGAGCGTTGTCTGGGGAACCACTCTGGCTACCCCTTTAATGTTTTCGATAATGACCTTGCGCTGCTCATACGCCATATAGGGTACGCGCTTATAGCTGGCAATCGCTTCATCCGTCAATAGGCCAATTATGATTTCTCCCAATTCTCTGGCAACACCGATGATGTTTAAATGACCTTGATGGATCAAATCAGCACTCATTGCAACATATACTTTTTTCATATTCCTGCTTCCCCTTCTCTTCTAACCAAAACCGTGATAAAAAGCGCGATCCAGTAGACATTTTGAATAGAAATAAAAAAATAATTGATCCACATCAATTGATTTAAGATTGCACCAAGCGCGAATATCATCATGTGCATATCGATGCCGATCCGTAGATAGCAAGGTCTGATATGGAGCTTTTTACATATTCTTCCCAATAAACCTACATCCTGTGACCTTTTGATCTGAGCTTTGCCAAATACCTGGGAAGTGATCATCGTAATCACATGGGTCATAAATAAAGCAGCAAAGGCAAAAAAGATATAAATCCAGACTATATGCTGTCCATTCTGACGATATAGTCCAATAGCAAGCGCTATAAACAAGACCAGTTCGGATACTCTATCAAGAACTCCATCTGTCCAGGCCCCTTTCTTAGAGCCTAGTCCTTTCAACCTTGAAACTTCACCATCACAGCAATCAAGCGTATACGAAAGTTGGATCAGGATTCCCGCTATGATCAAACGGGTAGAATCCCCTGTGGATAACAAGTATGCCCCTGCGCAAAGAATGAAAAATGAAAGCCATGTAAGGTTGGTTGGGGTCAGGCTTGTTTTGATAAGCAATCGCGTGATAAGGATAGAAATTTTCCTATTGAATTTTGTTTCAAAAAATCCCGCCTCTTCAGGTTGGCAGGATTTGAAATCTTCTTTTGTAAACTGATCCATTTCGGTCCTCAGGTCTTATGTTCCTCTCGTAAGTAGAGCGAGTATACACCCAACAGTTAGCCCATTTTTTCCTGATGCACAGCCTGGCAAACTAAGGATTTATATGCGGCGATGCAATGGTACTGGAACTACCGTAAAGCCTGGGTCAGGTCTATTAAAATCCCTGGATTGTACTGTTGCACTATGTTTGCCGTTTCTACCTATTAATTTCTACCGTAGAGCCTCACATTTGTCAGAATAGAGGCCATGGTTAGTTTATTTGGGTAGGCGGTTCTGGGGGTGCCCACGGCCGGCAGCAAAGCCTGAATATCGTCTAGAAAAGGGCGGAACAGGGCGTAGACCTCATCCCCCCATCCCGGGGGACCGCCCGCAACGATCTTGGCGGATCTTGCGCCTGCTCAGTGCGACGATCGTCCTCTGAAATCCAGAACCACCACGGCCAGGACGCCCACCAGACAGGCAAGCATGATCCAGCGGGCCAGGCTGGTGGTCCACGAGGTGTAGTGCAGTTCGACGATGTGTTCTCCCGGCGGGAGGAAGGCGGCCTTCCATACGTAATTGGCCCGGTACATCGTGGTTTCGCGGCCGTCCACGAAAAAGCTCCAGTTGGGAAAGAAATTCTCCGAAACAACCAGGATGCGGGGGCCCCTGCTCTGGGTCTTGAGACGGATGTAGCCTTCCGGCAGATCGTAGTCCAGGCGCTCGACCCGATCCCGGTCCGTATCCCCGGTGGGGGCGGCGGAGAATTCCGCCGGGGGTTCCCGCTCCAGTACAACCCTCCGCCGCGGATCGAAATTGCGGTCCAGCAATTTAGCAATGACCTGTTTTTCGCTCTCTATCACCTGGTATTCGGGAACCAGGTAGAACCAGGGCAGGGCGGTCGGATTTTCGTAGAGGCGGAAGTTTTCCCCGGCGAAAACTTCGGGGAAGCGGTCCGAATTCAGGGTTATTCTTCCCGGCGCGGCGATGTACTTTGCGTTCAGGAGGTTCAGCAGAGGATGTACGACTTCCAGGATCTGCTCGTCTTTATAGGGAATTTGTCGCCCCTCGTAATACTTGGCCGCCAGCAGGTTCTCGGCCGGTTCGAGTTCCTGGAGGATGCGGTGGTAGCGCCGCGGGGTGAAATCGTGAAAACCCGTTACCACATTGATCCCGTAGAGGCCGAACCCGGTCTGTCTGAGGATGTTGTAGTCGGGGAGTGGAAAGATACGGAACAACTCGTCGTCGCGCTTGAGAAACGCGACGGTGCGCGGATTCTCCCTGCGGATGTCCGAGTGCTGGGCCGGATTCTCGTACTCGAGGAAGTGCCGGTCGATCCTCCAGGTATCGAAAAGGGTCAGGAGGCAAAGTCCGGCCAGCAAAAGGCCGGTGCCGAGTTGCTGCCTCACCTTCAGATAGAGCAGGGCGGTTCCCGCACCCGCCACCACGGCCACGGACAGGGCGCCGCGGGCCAACCACGGGTAGCTCTGCGCCAGGATTTGCCTTTTCTGCAGGGCTATATCCGCGTAAAAGACCGAAATCCACGCCTCGGTCACGGCCTTGGGTGCCAGGGCCAGCAGCAGGGCCAACCCCGTCAAAACGCCCCCTGTAATCAGCAGACGCCGGCCGAGCGCGGCGCACTCCGGGGCCTCGGCCCGCAATATCCGGTTCAGTCCCACAGCGGCGAGGACGCAGGCGGGAAAGGCAAAGAGAAAGGCGATCATGCCCGGGGTGCGCAGCACCTTTACCCCGGGCAGGAGGTGGTAGAAAAGCCAGTGAACCGGGGTATAGGGCGCCATGGCATAGGCCAGCGCAAACGCGAACAAGAAGCCCAGGCGCAACTCCAGGGGCCGGCGTCGCACTTGCGGCACCATCAGCAAGGCCAGGAGGAGGACCAGGATGCCGAAGTACTCGGAGTTGAGCTTCATCGGATTGCGGCCCCAGTAATGGTTCTGCCCACCGGGAATGCCAAAGCCGACGAATTCCGGCACCAGGAAGGAGGCCACCTCTTCGGGGTGCAGGGACCAGGAGCGGGCGAATACCATCTGCTCCTCGGTGCCCTTGCCCGCACCACCCTCCTCTTCTACGACCGCCCGTTTCGATTCGGTTTTGGTGTAGAGATAAGAGGGCAGAACCCCTTCGGCGCCCAGCCCCAGGCCCAGTACCACCGCCAGGGCAAAGAGTCCGGCGCGCCCCGCCGTGGAAGGCAGGTGGCGTCCAGCCCGGTAGAACTCGATCAACCTGAAAAGAAAGTAGAAGCCCAGGCCCCACAGAGCGAAGTAGAGCATCTGCAGGTGCGGGGTGTAGATCCCCAGCGCAAGCACCACGCCCAGACCGGCAAAATAAAGGGGACGGCCCTGGATCATTCCCCTTTCCAGCAAAAGGCACATCAGGGGAAACAGGGCGATAACCCCCATCTTGGCGTGGTGGCCGGCATAGGGGAAGCTCAGAAAAGTCGGAGCCGACATATAGGCGATTCCGGCCCACACTGCGGCCCAGCGCTGGATCTTTAGTTCGCGCAGGTAGCCATACATGGCCCAGCCGGCTACGAACATGGTCAGGATCAGGCGCCAGGCTATATGGCGGTGAAAGGAGGTAAACAGATAGATGAGCTGGGTGGGAAAGTAGTGGTGGCGTATTTCCTCGGACTGAGGGTAGCCCCCGAATTTGGCATTCCACAGGGGCTGTGAGAACATCTTGATCTTTTCTGTGATCGGCACCAGGCCCTTGTGGTAATCCGTGCCGATATCGATCCCGAAGACGACCTTGCCGGAAAGGACGACCTCGGAGAAATAAATCAGACTGAGCAACAAGAACAAGGCCGCGGGAAACCAGGTCCGCTCCCAGATCCTGGGGCCGGAATCAATGACTTCCTCTGGTTTGACGATATCGGTCTTTTTCTTGCGTTTCCTGGCCATGGCCTCCAATCCTTCCAAAATTCCGGGCGGAAATTCGCTCCACAGGACCGAGCGCGAATGAAAAAGAGAAAGATGGAACGAGGACAACTGCGATGCTTATAACACCTTGTTTTCCCTGGCTGCCCGCAAATAGACCTCTTCCTGATCCAGGGCAATGCGGTCCCAGTCGAAGCGCCGCGCCCAGGCCCGTCCCTTCTCTCCCAGGGACCGCCGCAATCGAGGATCGTCCAGCAGCCTCCGCATCCCCTGCGCCAGGTGTTCTACGCTGCCGGCTTCGACCAGAATGCCGGTCTCGCCGTGGCGCACCGCATCTTGGAGTCCGTCGATCCAAGTGCCCAAAACCGCCTTGCCGGCGGCGGATGCTTCCGTCGCCGCGATGCACCATCCCTCGTAGCGCGACGGGGCGCAGACGAACAAGGCCCGGCGCAAAAGCTCCCCTTTGCGCTCTTCGTCCACCCCACCCAGCACTTCGATCCTATCGGCGACCGCGGTCCTGTGGACGAGGCGGCGCAGCCGCTCCATTTGGCGAGCACTGCCGCGTCCGGCCATTTTCAGCCCCAATTCGGGATAGTCCGGAGCTATGCGGGCAAAAGCCCGTACCAGTACGTCCAGGCCCTTGGTGTGCACATCGGTGCGGCCAAAGTAGAGCAGGTAGGGCTCTTCTTCCGGCTCCAGATTGAAGTAGCGGGCTTCAACACCGGTATAGACACAATCGATCCGTACCGATTTCCTCTGCAGCCTGGCCCGCACCCGCTCCTGCATGCTCGGGGAAATGGTTACGATGCGCTGGTACTTCCTCAGCGTCAGGGCTTCGGCCGCCCAGGACACACCGCCGACCAGCGGGTGTTTCACAAGGGCGTGATGGCCCACGAAATGATAGAAAAACAGAACCCCCAGGCCGCGCAGACGCCGCGGAACCCAAAGGGGGGCAAAGGCTGAAAACTCGTGTACCCAGACATCCCATTCCAGGCTCTCCAGGCAAGCCACGGCCGCGCGGCAATAACCCAGGCGGCTGCGGGCATAGCTGTGGTCCGAACCCACCCGCAAAATTCGCAAACCATCTCTGTGCTCTTCGCCGGGCGCACCGGGGAACCGACCTGTAACCAGGGTAATCTCGTGGCGATCCGCCAGCCGGCGGTAGATCTTCCGGGCTCGCAAAGCCCCGCCCCCGTCCAACCAGGGATTTTTCCAATCATCGTAGATCAGATGGCAGATCTTCATAATTGACCAGAGACCCCGTACCCGAGCAGCGGTCTTGGAAGCCGAAAACCCCCCGCCGGCCGTCGCGTAGGGCGGTGGGGGGCTGCCAGCAGGCCTAGCGGCAGGGCATGGGCAACGCCGTGGGCCGCGCGTGCGCGCAGCAGCAGGTGGGGGGGCGTCTACGCCGATCTCACTCGCGCTCGGGGCACACCGTGAATTTCCAGACGGCTTCTCAAAGACTACCCTTGGTGGAGGGAATACCCGAAACCCTTGTGTCGTATTGCGAAGCCTGGTCCAGGGCCCGTCCGAAGGCCTTGAACACGGCTTCGATGCCGTGGTGCGCATCGCTGCCGTGCACCAGATCGGCGTGCAGGTTCAGGCGCCCATGATCCGCCACCGCGCGCAAGAATTCGGGCAAAAGGGCCACGGGAAACTCCCCTACCTTGTCCTCCTGGAAGGCGGCCTCCACCAACAGATAGGAGCGCCCGGATAGATCGACCACCACCCGGGCCAGGGCATCGTCCATGGGCACGTAGCTGTGGCCGACGCGCCGCACACCGGCCTTGTCGCCCAGGGCCTGGCTCACAGCCTGGCCCAGACAAATCCCCACATCCTCGACGGTGTGATGCGCATCCACGTCCAGATCCCCGTCGCACCTGATCTCGAGATCGAAGAGTCCGTGGCGGGCAAAGGCCGTCAGCATGTGATCGAAAAATCCGATCCCGGTTGCAATCGTGGATTCCCCGCTGCCATCGATGGCCAGCTCCAATTCGATATCCGTCTCGGCAGTGCGGCGCTGAATCCGGGCGGATCGCGTGTCGCTCATGAGCCATCCTTCCCTTCGGTGAGCCTCACCCGCACGGCCTCGGCGTGGGCCTCGAGGCCTTCGGCCCGGGCCAGGCGCATTATTTTGTCGCCGACGCGCTGCAGGCGCGCCTCGGTATAGGCGATGATGCTGGTGGTCTTGACAAAGTCCGCCAGGCCCAGCGAAGAAGCGTAGCGCGCCGCGCCGTTGGTGGGCAGTACGTGGTTGGTGCCGGCGAAATAATCCCCCACCGGCTCGGTCGAAGCCGCGCCCAGGAAAACGGCGCCGGCGTTCTCGATGTCCGCCAGGCAGGCCCAGGGCTCCTCGACCAGCAACTCCACGTGCTCCGGGGCCATTTTGTTGATCAGATCAATGCCCGTCTCCAGGTCCGGCACCACCACCACGGCGCCAAAGTTGTGCAGGGATTTGCGGATCGGCTCGGCCCGGGGGAGCTTGGACACCTGGTTCTTGACTTCATCCCGCACCGCCTGCGCCAGGGAAGGAGAGGGCGTAATGCAGACCGAGGCTTCGAAACCGCTGCCGTGCTCGGCCTGGGAAAGCAGGTCGGCGGCCACGTAGCGCGGCTCGGCCCGGGCGTCGGCCAGCACCACGATCTCCGAAGGACCGGGAATCATCTCTATGCCCACCCGGCCGTAGACCTGTTGTTTGGCGGCCACGGTGTAAAGCCCGCCCGGGCCGACGATCTTGTCCACCGGCGCCACGGTTTCCGTGCCAAAGGCCATGGCGGCCACGGCCTGGGCCCCGCCCATGCCGTAGACCTCGTCCAGTCCCAAAAGGTGTGCCGTGGCCATGATATCCGGGTGCGGCCGGCCATCGGCCTGCGGCGGCGAGACCACGCAGACTTCCTCGACTCCGGCCACCTGGGCGGGTACGGCGGTCATGAGCAGGCTGGAGAGCAAAGGGGCCTGCCCCCCGGGCACGCACAGGCCCACGCGCCGGATCGGGGTCACCTTCTTGCCCAGGATGACCCCGTCCCCGTCCTCCACGAACCACGAATTGGTTTGCTGGCGCTGGTGAAAGCCGCGGATATTGGCCGCCGCCTCCAAGACCGCCTCTTGCAAGGCCGGGTCCATGGCCGCAAGGGCCTTTGCCAGGTCCTCCGGGGCGACGCGAAAGCGGCCGTCGGGCAGGTCCACGCCGTTGATGGTGCGGGTGAGTTCGATCAGGGCGGCATCGCCGCGCTCGCACACCGACTGAAGTATGGTGGACACCGCCGCCTCCACATCTGGGGGCACCCCGCTGCGCCGCGCCAGGATCGCCTGGATTTTCTCCGCCTGCGGTTCGGCCGGATAGACGACGATTTCGATCATCAGTAGACCACCTTGTTCAGCGGGTATTCAATGATGCCTTCGGCCTCGACCTTTTTCAGCTGCGGAATCAGATCGCGGACTATTTTTTCGTCGGCGATGATCTCGACCGCCACCCAGTCCTGGTCCAGTTGGTTCGAAACCGTGGGGGTGTGTAGAGCCGGCAATTTGGCGATCACGGCATCCAGGTTTTTCCTGGCCACGTTCATCTTGAGGCCCACCTTGGACTCGGCCTCCAAGGCCCCCTTGAGCAGCAGCAGCAGGTTCCGGGCCTTGTCGCGCTTCCAGGGGGCCTCCCAGGCCGCCTTGTTGGCGATGAAGCGGGTGGTGGACTCGCACACGGTGTCGACGATGCGCAGGCGGTTGGCCCGCAGCGAGGAGCCGGTCTCGGTGATTTCCACGATGGCGTCCACCAGCCCGGGTATGCCGGCCTTGGCTTCGGTGGTCCCCCAGGAAAATTCCACCTGCGCCTCGATGCCCTGCTCTTCGAGAAAGCGCCGGGTGACCCCCACCAGTTCGCTGGCGATGCACTTGCCCTGCAGGTCTTTGAGGGCGTGGATCTGCGAGTCTTCGGGTACGGCGATGACCCAGCGAGTGGGCCGCGAAGTGGCCTTGCTGTACACCAGTTCGTCGACCTCCACCACGTCGGCGCCGCTTTCCAGGATCCAGTCTTTGCCGGTCAGTCCCACGTCGAGGACGCCGCGTTCCACGTACTGGGCAATCTCCTGAGCCCGGAACATCAGGCCCTCCAGTTCGGGGTCGTCGATATCGGGTGCATAGGAACGAGAGGCCAGTCTGATCTGGTATCCCGCCCGCTGAAAAAGGTTAAAGGTGGCTTCCCGCAGGCTTCCTGAGGGAAAGCCGATTTTCAATGACTGCATGTGTGCTCCTGTCGAAAGTCCTCAATTCGGGTCTGTGGCCGTCCGGCGGAGTTTTTCCAGGACCCGGCTTGTCTCCCGGCGATCTTCTTCGCTCCCCTGCCACCCCAGGCGCTCCAGATGCGGGATGACCCGCGGATCGCCTATTTGCTCCAGGGCCCGGACCGCCTTGGTGCGAATGCTCTGATAGTCGACCTCGTCCAGGGCTACGATCAGGGCCTCGACAATGCTGCTGCGCATCCTCGGGGTCGTTTCAAAGGCCGCGGGCGCCGTGCCCGCGGCGATGTGTCCCAGGGCCTGCACGGCCACGTGCCGCACTTCGGCGGAAGGATCCCGCGACATGCGGATGATTTCCTCGGTCGCATCCCGGTAGCCGAACTCGTGCAGCCCCAGCAGGGCTTTTATTTTTATATCCGACTCCGGATCCATCAGGGCCTTAAAGATCGCCTTGTGGGCCGAGTCGCTCAACCCTGGTTCGCGCTCGTAGGAATGGCAGGTCCCCAAGGACCGCAACACCTGTGCGCGCATCCCCTTGGAGGCATCCTGGGTGTAGTTCAGCAGGGCCGGCAGGGCCTCGGGCGCGCGCAGTTCGCCCAGGCTCCAGGCCGCTGCCTGGGCCACATTGGCCGAGGGGTCCGCCAGGGCCTTGATCAGCACGGGTACGGCGCTCGGGTCCTTGATCCGGCCCAGCAGCTTTACCACTT
The DNA here is from genome assembly GCA_965219385.1 of Candidatus Latescibacterota bacterium. Classification (GTDB taxonomy): domain Bacteria; phylum Latescibacterota; class UBA2968; order UBA8231; family UBA8231; genus CBDCNM01. The sequence goes on from CBDCNM010000002.1 coordinate 3,740,156, forward strand.
CGAAGCGGACCCGGATAAACCCGGAGCCATACTCCTCGATGAGGCGGGGCACGACCTTTTCGTCGTAGCGCAACAGGGCGTTGGCCGCCTTCAGACGTTTGCCTTCATCGAGGCTTCTCAGCTGTTCGAAATAAGGCTCGGGAGAACGCTCGCCACAGGCCTGTAGCCCCCAAGGGGCCAGGCTCATAAGCGCCGCGACTGTCGTGGGGCGAAATCCGGCGAGCTCGATTGCGCGCAGAGGGTTTATAAACCTGTCGAAAGCCATGAAAATTACCGCGGTTTATCAAGTCAATACTTCGCGCAATACCGCACATATACGAACCTCAGGGCCGCGCGGGGATTGCGTCAAGTACTGAGAGTCAAAGATAAGTGATTCATTGGCTCTCGTCCACTTCTCCCCCCTGCTGTCCGCAGCGCTCCAGGGCCGTTGCGGCCACCTTGGCCCAGCCCGATTGGCCGTACTCCGCCCGCAACTTCTGGTAGTAGAGTCGCGCCCTTTCGCAGCCGTGCTCGCGCTCGAAAAGTTCGCCCAATTACAACAAATCTATAGTTATTGATTTTATCAGGCTCCCCCTTTTTTGACAACAGGGACCCTCTGCGTTACTTTTTGAAAATGCATACGCGAACCGCGAGCTCATGCGGTTTTCCAGCTAGTGCGGTTAAAATTTTCGCGGTTAAAATTTTCATCCCTACACCAAGGAGGCAATACAGCATGCAAAAAAAAGTAGAACTTCAGTACTGCACCAGTTGAGGGTATGTGAACACAGCCGTCAGTTTGGCGGAGAAGATTCTCAAAGAGTGCAAGCAGGATATTGCTCAGCTGGTCATCGTGCCGTCCGATGGAGGGCGCTTTGAGGTGACGGTCGACGGAAACCTTGTCTTCTCGAAACTCCAGGAAGGTCGCTTTCCAGAGGACGAAGAAATCATGGCTCATTTGTAGTCGGCGATTTTCGCGTGGACTCTACTTCTAAGGAAATAAGCCCCCGGCCTGCCGGCGCGAGCCGGGGGCTTTTTAACAAGCCTTCTAACACCCAAATTTACTTCCAACAGGAGAATGGCACTTGAAATACCTTTTCCACGGCCTCGTGCTGAGCCTGTTGCTCCAGGCCGGCCCGCTCGCAGCCCAGGCCCCCGAAGCCATCAAGCACTACCGCGCTGGATACAAGCTGCTGAAGGCGCAAAACATCCGCAATGCGGCCATCGAACTCGAAAAGGCCGTGGCTATCGACACCACCTATGGAGCCGCTTTCTACGCCCTGGCCAAGGCCTACCGGGTCCTCGATGAATATCCCAAAGCCATCAAAGCCTACCAGGCCGCCAACAAGCTGGGGGTAGGCCAGGATCGCATCCCCGGCGAGTTGGCCCGGCTCTACCACAAAGCAGCCATCAAGCTCTTTCAGCAGCACAAGTACAAAGAGGCGGTCCTCAACTTCGAGCAATCCCTGAACTTCGATCCGAATAACGCCAAAGCCCATTACGTCATGGGACTGTGTCACAACGGGTTGCGCAATTCCGAGGCGGCACAAAAAGCCTACTTGCAGGCCGTCGAAGTGGATTCTAACTACGCCAAGCCCTACAAATCCCTGGGCGATCTGCGCCGTCGCGAGCGCAATTACGGAGGGGCTATCCAGGCCTACGAGCAGGCCATCTCCCTAGACCCCTCCTTTATGGAAGCCTACGGCGGACTGGCTCTGGTGCACCTGGATACCCAGAACTTTGAAGCCCTGGCCGCCCTGATCCAAAAAGCCCTGGCCATCGATCCTGAATACGTCAACGGCTACCTCTACCTGGGCACGGCGTTCAACCGCTTGGGGCGGTATCACGAAGCCATCAAGCCTTTGCGGCGCGGCATCGAACTCAATCCAAAGAACCCGGAAGCTCACTATCTCCTCGCCGAAGCCTATTACGGCAAAGGGGATTATCGCCTGGCCGTGGAAGCCGGCCAAAGTGCCGTGCGCCACGGGCGGGATTACCATGCCGCGGAGATGCTGCTGGGCGATACCTACGCTAAGCTGGGCCAGATTCTCGAGGCCCGTACCTGGTACCACAAAGCCATGAAGGACAGCCGCCTTAAAGACTATTGCACCCACAAGCTCGAAGAACTTGAAGGCCTCGACAACTAGCCCTGATGCCGCTGCTGGTCGCTACCAACAATCCGGGCAAGCTGCGCGAGTTTCGCGCCCTTTTACATCCTATCGAGCTTGTCGCGCCCGCTGATATCGCCCTCGAACTCGAGGTCCGGGAAGACGGGCGCAGCTTCCTCGACAACGCCACCATCAAGGCCCGCGCCTTTGGCCAGGCCGCCAACCTGATCGCCCTGGCCGACGACTCGGGCCTGGAAGTGGACGCCCTCCGGGGCGCTCCCGGCATCCACTCGGCCCGCTACGGGGGGCCGGACCTGGATGATCAGGGCCGCTACCAGCTGGTGCTGGACCGCCTCCGCCAGGTCCCCGCATCCCGCCGCCAGGCCCGCTTTCGCTGCTGCATCGTGGCCATGGGCCCGGACGGCCGCACCTGCCGGACCGAAGCCACCTGCGAGGGCTGGATCGCCCCGGCGCCGGTGGGAGAGGGGGGATTCGGCTACGACCCGATCTTCTACGTGCCGGAGCACGAAAAGACCATGGCCCAGATCGGCCCTGATTTGAAAAACCAGATCAGCCACCGGGCCCGGGCGATCCGCGCGATCCGCGGTCCCCTGCTCCAGACCTTTCCCGAACTTTGGGAGGCGGATGCGCCTTGAGCGGGTGTTGAATATGTACGGTCCCTTCACCACCTATGTACAGCCCTACAAAAAACGCATGGTCCTGGGCCTGCTGGCACTCCTCCTCGCCCAGATGGCCACGGCCCTTATTCCTCTGCGGATCGAAGAGGCGATAAACGCTATCGAAGCGGCTGAGGCGGCTCCGGGCGGATTGGGGTTGTTCCAACAGATCCGGCTCTACATGGTCCAGATCGTCGGTCTCGCCCTCCTCGTGGCCCTGGGACGCTACTCCATGCGCCGACTGCTGGGCCTTGTTTCGAACCGCATCGAATACGATATCCGCACCCACTACTTCGCCCACTTGCTGAAGATGCCTCTGTCCTACTATCAGAGGCAGCACACCGGGGACTTGATGGCCCGCGCCACCAACGACCTGATTGCCGTGCACGTCTTTTTCACCTACTGCCTGCGCTCTCTGGTTGATGCCTCTCTTGCGCTCGTCTTCAGCCTGGCGCTGATGTGCACCATCCACTGGCAGTTGACCCTGATCGTGCTGTTGCCCCTGCCCGTGCTCAGCCTGTGCGTCCTGCGCATGGCCTCTTTGATCCACAACCGTTTCAAAAGCATCCAGGAATTTTTCGGGCAAATGAGCAACTTCATCCAGGAGAATCTCTCGGGTGTTCGGGTCGTCAAGGCCTATGTCCAGGGACCAGCCCAGATCGCCTGCTTCGAGGACCTCAACCGCACCTATTTGCAGAAGAACCAGGGTCTGATCTACACCCGCGCCATTTACTACCCCATCTTTTTCCTCATGGCTTCGGTGAGTCTGGGCCTGACCCTCTGGTTCGGGGGACGGGCGGTCGCGACCGGGGATCTGGACATCGGCGGCTTCGTGGCCTTCAACGCCTACCTGACCATGCTGATCCGGCCTTTCTCCTGGGCCGGCTGGATGATCGACCGGTCCCAGCGCGCCCTGGTGGCCATGCGCCGCATCAACGAGGTGCTGGAAACCCAGCCAGAAATAAAAGACCGCATCCAGGAAAGGGCCGCAAGAGTGGATGCGGGCGGGCACATCCAGTTCCGCAACCTCAGCTTCGCCTACGGCCAGACCCCGGTTCTGCAGGATATCGAGCTGGACATCCCGGCCGGTTCCACCCTGGGCGTCATCGGCCGCGTCGGCGCCGGCAAGACCACCCTGGCCCGCCTGATCCCGCGCCTCATCGAGACCGCCCAAGGCGACCTGCTCATCAACGGTAAACCCGTGGGAGAGTGGCCGCTGGAAGATCTGCGCCACGCCATCGGTTACGTATCCCAGACCCCTTTCCTGTTCTCGGATACCATCCGTGCCAATGTGGCGTACGGGATGGAACAGGCCGCTGAGGAACAGGTGCTTCTGGCCGCGGAGCAGGCCCAGATCAAAAAGGATGTCGACGAGTTCGAGCGCGGCTTCGATACCCTGATCGGGGAACGCGGCGTCACCCTTTCCGGTGGCCAGAAGCAACGTTCCACTCTGGCCCGCGCCCTGATCCGCCGGCCCCGGATCCTGATCCTGGACGACGCCCTGGCGGCCGTGGATACCCAGACCGAAGAAGTCATTCTCGGGCACCTGCGCCGGATCGTGAAGGAGTGCACCACCATCCTCATCGCCCACCGCATCTCCACCCTGCGTCACGCCGACCACATCATCGTCCTGGATGAGGGGCGCATCGTCGAGCAGGGAAACCACCAGGACCTGATGGACCTGGGTGGCTTCTACGCCGACCTCTTCCGCCGCCAGCAACTGGCCGCCGAGCTGGAGGCTTTGTGAGTCAGAGCGAACTGAACCAGGAGGAAGAAATCCAGGAGCGTCCCTTTAACCTGGGGCGGACCCTGCGGCTTTTGGGCTATTTCAAACCGTATAAGCTAAGAGTGGTGGTGGCGCTGGGTCTGATCATGGTGTCCGCGGCCTCCAGCCAGATCGGTCCGCGGCTGACCCAGATAGCGGTGGACGACTACATCCTGCAAGCCGATCTGGACGGACTCAAGTGGATCCTGGTGTTGTTTTTCTCCAGCATCGTCGTCCAGTACCTTTCCAGCTACGGCCAGACCATTGTCACGGAAATGACCGGCCAGCACGTGATGCGCGATATGCGGCGGCAGATCTTCGTGCACCTGCAGCGCCTGCCCCTGCGCTTTTTCGACCAGACCCGAGTGGGCCGACTCATGACCCGCACCACCAATGATGTGGAGGCCCTCAACGAGTTTTTCACCGACGGGGTGGTCTCGGTGTTTCTGGATGTGTTCACCCTAATGGCCATCGTCTTCTACATGGCCACCATGGATGTGGGGCTCACGCTCGTGGGCTGCATCGTCGTCCCCATCCTCTTCGTCGTCACCTTCTACCTCCAGGGCCTGGCCATGAAGGCCTACCGCGAACTGGTGCTACGCCGGGCTCGCCTCAACGCCTATTTGCAGGAAAACATCACCGGGGTGGAAGTGGTCCAGTTGTTCAACCGCCAGGAGCGCAACAAGAAAGAATTCGACCGCGAGCACCTGCCCTACCGCAACGCCCAGGACCAGGAAATCCACTACTACGCCCTTTTCTTCCCCTGCACCGAATTCGTCAGCGCCCTGGGCTTGGTCCTGATCATCTGGTACGGGGCCGGCTCCGTGCTCGAAGACCGCATCGATATCGGGGTCCTGGTCGCCTTCTTGCAGTACGTGCCCCGCTTCTTCCGCCCCATCATGGACATCAACGACCGCTACGCCCTGCTGCAAAGCGCCATGGCTTCCTCGGAGCGGATCTTCGAACTGCTCGATACCCCGATGGAACCCGGAGGAGGACCGCCGCTTTCCCGGGACCGGCGCCAGCAGGGCGGCACCATCGAGTTCGAGCGCGTCTTCTTCAAGTACGACTCGCAGGCCGAGGACTACATCCTCAAGGATATCTCCTTCAGGGTCGAGGCCGGCCAGAGTCTGGCCCTGGTGGGGGCCACGGGCTCGGGCAAGACCACCATCGTCAACCTGATCTGCCGTTTCTACGATATCCAGGAGGGCGCCATCCGGGTGGACGGCCGCGACGTGCGGGAGTGGAATGTAGAGGAATTGCGCCGCCGCATCAGCATCGTGCAGCAGGATGTCTTCCTGTTCTCGGGAGATATCCAGACCAATATCCGGCTGGCGAATCCGGCGGTCGACCAGGCCCGGGTGGAAGAGGCCGCTCGCTACGTCAATGTCGACCGCTTCATCCGCCGCCTGCCCGATGGCTACGCCCACCAGGTGGCCGAAAGGGGCTCCACCCTCTCGACCGGGGAGCGCCAGCTGCTCTCCTTTGCCCGCGCCCTGGCCTTTGACCCGGAAATCCTGGTTCTGGACGAAGCCACCGCCAGCGTCGACACCGAAACCGAGCACCTCATCCAGGATGCGGTGGCCCGGCTCATGGGGGAGCGCACCTCCATCGTCATCGCCCACCGGCTCTCCACCATCCGCAACGCCGACCACATCCTGGTGCTGCATCGCGGCCAGGTGCGGGAGCGGGGCCGCCACGAGGATCTGATCCAACAGGGTGGGATCTACGCCCGTCTCTACCAGCTCAACTACGGGGCTGGCAACGGCGATCTTGGGTCCATATAAAAAACGGGAAGCGTCCACCAGGACGAGCGCCGGCGCGGGCGGCTCAGGGCCATATCGGTGCGCATCTCAAGGGCCTGTCCCAGTACCCGGCTGCGCTCCACCACGTCCGCAAAGCGTTCTTTGAGGGTTTCAGCTATCTGTTTCCTGGCCGCCATTTTCGTCCTCTTTCTGGGCCTTTAGGCCCTCCACCTTGTTCTCCACTGCCTCGACTACCTGGTCCTTGGTCTCTTCGGCTTTGCGCCTCACCTTGCGGCGGGTGATATCGCCGCGGTGGGGCGCCAGCAAAACGCCCAGTACTCCGCCGATGACGGCGCCGGCCAGACACCCTGTCAAAAAGGTGCCCAGATGACCGCTAGAGTCCGAACGGGTCTGATTTCTACTGTAGGCCATTTTTTCTCCTCCTTTACACCAACGGGCAAGGGTCTTGCCTCTTTTCTTTGCATCAACATCTTATAACTGGACTTTCGCAAAAATCGGAAAATTTGTAGAAAATCACCGTTTCACGAAAAGACAGCCCATCGAACCGCTTTGACCTGTTTCATCTATAAGTAATTTAAAATCAACATATTGTACATTTAATACGTCGCTAGCGGACTCCATGCCGACTGCTGTAACAATATCAGCAAAGCGCGCAAAAAGTCAAATTTGCAAACGCTTGTCGGTCCAGGCCGCCGTTACCCTGCCGCCTCGGCGTCAGCGGTTGGGGGTTTATTTCCGGCTGTATGAGCCTAATATTGATACGCAGGATGTGGTGTCCTTTGTCGGTCATGTGATGGGCATGATACGGCGCAAGGTCGTGCTTATTTTGGATCGGTGGTGCGTGCATCGCGCCGTGGTGGCGGTATTGAAGACAAGGTATCCGGATCGACTAGATATCGAATGGTTACCCGCCTATGCGCCCGAATTGAATCCGGCCGAACAGGTCTGGAATCATACCAAGTATGGTGATCTGGCCCACTTCATTCCAGACCACATCGAGGACTTAGCAGATGCGGTCTTGATGTCGATCGCCGCCCAGCATCATGATAACGACCTGATTCGAGGCTTCTTCAAGTATGCACAACTTAACCTGTAAAGCATTCCTTTATATTTGCAGGACTCAATAGTTATCCGCGGACTGGCGCCGAGCCGATCTGCCCCCAGCCGACCGGGCCCTATGCGCCTTTGCCGAAAAACTGACCCGGCGACCGCAGGCCTCAACCGTTGAGGATATCGACCAATTGCGTCAGCACGGCTTTGATGACCATGGCATTCACGACGCCGTCCAGATCATCGGCTATTTCAACTATATCAACCGAGTGGCAGACGCCTTGGGCGTCGAGCCCGAATCCTTTATCCGGCCCTGGAAAAAATCCGGTGCCGCTCCCGACTAACCTAACCGATCAGCCCGCGACCAAAAGGAGAAACCCGCAATGGCTCCCGTTAAACTATTAGTATTCGTCGGCACCGAAGGCATATACCACGACCACGAAGGCCAGGGCCGCTACCTGACCGACCTGCTGAACCAAGACGCCCAAATCCAGGCCGATTTCTCGCGCGACTACGAGGTCATGGCCAGTGGCCTCACCGCGTACGACGCCACCCTCTTCTTCACCGATGTCGGCCACTTCACCCAAGCGCAGGAACAGGGGCTTTTGCGCTTTATCGACCGCGGTGGCGGCTTCTTCGGCCTGCACACCGCGGACGCCTCCTTCCGCGACAACGCCGGCTACCATCAAATGCTCAACGGCTTCTTCGACGGCCACAGCCCCTACATGGATTTCACCGTCACCATCTCCGACCCCGACGACCCCATTGCCGCGGGCTTCGAAGACTTTGCCGTGACCGACGAGTTGCACTACCTCAAGCACGCCCCAAGCCGCTCGCACCACCTCATGCACGCCTATGACCCCGGCCGCGACGAGACCCACGTCATGGCCTATCACCACACCTATGGTCAGGGCCGAGTGTTCTTCTTTGCCTTGGGCCACGATAAGGCGGTGCTGGAAAACCCCTCTTTCCAAGAAGTGGTGCGCCGAGGTGCCTTGTGGGTGGGCAAGAGGTTGTGATTGAGCTGCCCCCTTAAAGAGGACGGCTCATACTTCAGACCCGCGTCGACTTGGCCCTCAAGCTATTCTGGGCCTGATTTCACCTCAAACGCAAAAAACATGGGCGCCGAGCCCAAAGCCTTTTTCGGCTCGGACTCGACCAACTCACACAGATCACCCACCAAACACGGGATCAACGTAAACAGGCCCAGCGATATGGACCACTTTTACTGTTGTGTACTTAGCTCATTGACATATATATCATCAGCGCGCTCGACCGCCTGGTCCTCCCTTATGTTGAATTTCCATTGGGGTGGTCACCGCGGCCACGGTCGGCCGTGGTCTTGCGCCTCACCGGACAAAGGTCGCCTTGATGCGGCTCCAGGTCATGCTCTCCACCGCTGAGTCGGGGATCTCGCTCCCAGGACCCACCAGAAGGCCCCGGGCGAAGTCGTCGGCGTTAAAGATACTGGTCCACTCGTCCTGGACCCTCCTAACAGAATGGTACCCTTTCCACAGCTCGCCTTCCTCGTCAAAATCTGGAATTACCAAGGCAAACCCGATCAGGGTCCCAGGCGACAACGCCGACACCACGCTCTCCTCGGGGCTGTTCCAGATCAACCGATCAAAGGGCGTCACGTAGAATTCCGTCACCGATAGCGTGGGATTGGCCCCGAAAGAGGCCCCACCCCCCTCCGCATACGGAGGTAGCAGAAACCAATCTTCCTTTGCTCTGGAATACCCCAAGCATACATGGGGGCCGCCGCCGCCGATGTCACCCAGGACGCAGTATACTTGAGCTTGTTGATTCGGCTTCAGCCGGAGTTCCTCCATCCTACCGGGATTCAAAAAACGGCCTTATATTCAGTATTCGACGAAATTGGCGAACGGCCGAAAGGGGACATTGCCTCTGACGTTTTATGAGCCCCAGACGGATGAGAGACCGTTTCCTGGTCGTCGGGCTCGGGGCGCACCAGGAATTTTAAAAAGGCTTCTTAGGAGGGAAAAATTGTGGCGAATTTGAAGAAAAAGGCCATTGTTATCGACACTCCGGCACCGCCGCCGGCCTGGGCCCTGATGGAGTGGGAATTGATGCGCAATCAGGCAAGGGCCTGTGAGGAGTTCTTCGAGCATTACTTCGACGAGCGCGGTTACCTGGAGTGCATACCGCGGTGGGGAGGAAATGATGGGCCGGACGATGCCATTGAGAATCTGGTGCACTGGCCGGTGCTGTACGCGCTGGGGGGGGCGGACCCGCTCATGGATATGTGCCGGCTGGGATGGGAAGGGCACTTGAAGCAGTACACCGAGGCCAGGACGGTCGAGGTGCCCTTTTGTCGCGACGGCATGTATTACAGGGAATTTCCGGTGATGTTCGACTGGGTGCACAACGGGGAGGGGTTGACGACCTTCAATCTGCACGGGCTCATGGACCCGCACGAACCCGGCTTTGAAAAGAGGGTGCGGCGCTTTGCCGGCTTTTACATGGGCGACGATCCGCAGGCGGCCAATTACGATAAGGAGCACAAGCTCATTCGCAGCATGTTCAACGGCAGCCGCGGGCCTTTGCGGCGCAAAGCCACGGCCCTGGACTGGGCGGGCGACCCCCTCGAGGAGGTCCAGGAGCGGTTCATCCCCCTGCACGGGGAGCGCAACTTCGACGAGATGCTGGCGCATTTCAAGGACTATACCGATGTGGTGGGCGACCACCCCCAGAACATGGTGGCCACGGCGCTGGGGCTCAACGCGTACGCCCTCACCGGCGAGGAGCCCTACAGGGAGTGGGTGCTCGAGTACGTGGAGGCCTGGCGCCAGCGCACCCTCGACAACGATGGCATCATCCCCACCAATATCGGCCTGGATGGGACTACCGGCGGGGAGTGCGACGGCAAGTGGTACGGGGGCTGTTACGGCTGGGCCTTTACCGTAGAGGTGCCGCAGACCGGGGCTCTGGCCAGCCGCAATACGCACGGGCTGGGCATTTCGGGGTTTGGCAACGCTTTGTTGCTGACGGGGGACCAGCGCTTTGTGGAGGTGTGGCGTCAGATGATCGACAAGATCAACAGCAACGCCAAAAAGGTTGATGGGCAGACCATGTACCCGCACATGTACGGGGACGAGGGTTGGTACGACTACACTCCCTCGCCCTATTCGCAGGGCGCCCTGGAGGTGTACTACTGGTCCATGGAGCGCGACGACCTGGAGCGTCTGGACACCCAGGGGGGCTGGATCGGCTTTCTGGAGGGCAACAATCCGGACTATCCGGTGGCGGCGCTGCAGGCCGACTTTGGCCGGGTGCGGCAACAGATGGAGAAGGTGCACAACGATCCGACCACGCCGGACACGCGCCTGTCGGACAATCCCAACCCCTTCAATCCGGTCTCCATAAGCACCCTGGTCCAGTTGATGCTGGGCGGTCTGCAGCCGCGCCACGGTTGTCCACTGCACGCCCGGGTGCGCTACTTCGACCCGCAGCGCCAGCGCGCGGGCATGCCCGAGGATGTGGGGGCGCTGGTCGGGAAGTTGGGCGCTGATTCCATGACTTTGACCCTGGTCAACACCGATCAGGTGGGGGCGCGCGAGGTGATCGTCCAGGGCGGGGCCTACGCCGAACATCGGTTTGCCAGCGTGGCGGTGGATGGCCAGGTGGTAGCGGTGGGGGATTCGGCCTTCAGGGTGCATCTGGCTCCGGGGGCGGGCAGTACTCTGGAGATCCAGATGCAGCGCTATGCCAATCCGCCGACCTTTGCGTTTCCGTGGGACAGGTGAGGATACCACGGGTCGCGGCCAGCGAGGCGAGGCCCACGACCGCGAGATCCTTACAGCTTGAAGAGGCCGAAAGCGAAGGCCTCAGGGAGCTCCTCAAAAAAGAGTTCGCCCGTATCGTCGGACTGGAGGAACTCGGACATGTAGTCCTTCCAGCGTTCGAGATCCGGGACGTCACGGCTCTTTAGCCAATCCTCCTCGGTCGGAGCGACGGCGTGCAGGAAGAGCAGGTCTTCGAAGCGGTAGATCGACATGCTGACCTGGTTGTCGCTCATGGAGTTGGCGATTTCGGGCCAGAGCTTGTCGTGGGCTTCCTTGTAGCCGGCATAGCCTCCAGGTTTGAGTTTCATGGCGTAACCGGTTGAAAACATGGTCTACCTCCTTTGGGGTGTGAGACTCTGCTCTCGGGTTTGAAGGCCAATAGTTAGTCTTCTGTTTACAAAATTTAGAAATTTCCAGCTGCTGAGCAAACCCTAAACCCCGGCCGAGGTGCCCGGTCGCGAGGAAAACTTCACCAACCAAGGAGACCAAAATGTCCAGTCCTGCTGAACACGTCCAAGACAGCGCTTCCCAGATCCGCATCACCGGCCTGCGCGCCTTTCCGCTCGGCGCCAAAGGCTACGTCAAGATCGAGACCAACATGGACGTGACCGGCTGGGGCGAGATCAACAACATGGAGACCAAGGTGGCCTGCGCCCTGGCCGAATCCCTCTCTGCCGTTATCGTGGGCGAAAACCCCACCCGCATCGAGCACCACTGGCAGCGGATGTTCCGCACCCACCGCAACATCCGCGGCGGCGGGCTGATGGTCCACACCATCTCCGCCATTGACATGGCCTTGTGGGATATCGCCGGCAAGCTCTGGAAGGTGCCGGTGTACCGCCTGCTCGGCGGACCCTGCCGCGACAAGATCTGGATGTACCCCAGTCCCAAAGCCCTCAAAACCGGCCCGGGCGGCTCCATGTCCTTTGCCGGCTCCCCCGATGAAATCCAGGGTCTGGTCGAAAAGGTGCGGCAGGCCCGCGAGCAGGTCGGCAGCGATGGGGCCGTGATGTTCGACGCCCACAGCTGTCTGCCCCTGCCCCTGGTCAAACAATTCGCCGGGTATCTCAAAGCCGACGACCTGCTCTTCCTCGAAGAAGCCTGGGTGCCGGGCAATATCGAGGCCATGAAAAAGGTGCGCGAGTTCGTCCCGGTCCCCCTGGCCACGGGGGAGCGCGACCGCACCATCTGGGAGGTGCGGGAAATCCTCGAAGCCCAGGTGATCGACATCCTGCAGCCGGACTGCGGCCACGGCGGCGGCATCAGCCAGATGAAAAAGGTGGCGGCCCTGGCCGAAGCCCACCACGTGCCCCTGGCGCCCCACTGCACCATGTCCCACCTCGGCCTGACCGCCAGTTTGCACGTGGCCGCGTCGGTGCCGTTTTTCCTGATCCACGAAGGCTACAAGGGAGTCCTGCCCGAGGATGTCGCGCGCAAAACCTGGGAGACGGACGAGGAGGGGTACGCGTCGCTGCCGGAAGGTCCCGGTCTGGGAGTCGAAATCGACGAGACCCGGGTGATCGAGGAGGGCAAGCGCACCCTGCGGTTCTGGTCCGACAGCCGCCTGAAGGACGGTTCGGTGGCGGATTACTGATAACCAGGGGGCGTGGAACTGAACGGAGAAACCCTGGCGCGGTTTGTGCCGGAGGAGTGAAACGGGACGTTACTATTTGAGACCGAAGTATATCCTTGATTGTATAATATGAAGTATATCCTTGATTGTATAATATAATGTGTCTATCAATTTCTGGAAGGATCTCGATGAAAACCGCCGTACTCTACGAACCCCGCACCCCACTGATAATCGAAGAACTGGAACTGAACCAGCCGGACCACGGCGAGGTGCGGGTGAAGCTGATGGCCAGCGGGGTGTGCCACTCGGACTGGCACGTCATCAAGGGCGACTGGACCCACATCCCCCTGCCGATCATCCTGGGGCACGAAGGCGCCGGTGTGGTCGAAGAGGTGGGGCCGAATGTGGGCAGTCTGCAGGTGGGCGATCACGTGGTTTTATCCTGGAGGTCGAGCTGCGGGCTGTGCGAGATGTGCCAGCAGGGCTGGCCCAATATCTGCGAGCGCGCCCCCATCGCCGGCACCCGGGTCCGGGTCCGGGGGGCCCCCATGAATCAGTTGACCAACCTGGGCACCTTTTCCACCCATACCGTGGTGCCCGAAGTGGCGGCCGTGCCCATCGCCAAAGACATCCCCTTCGCCCAGGCCGCCCTGGTCGGCTGCGGGGTGGCCACCGGGGTGGGCGCCGCCATCAACACGGCGCGGGTCAAACCCGGTAGCAGTGTCGCGGTCTTCGGCTGCGGCGGCGTGGGCCTCAACTGCATCCAGGGGGCAAACCTGGCCGGCGCCACCTCGATCATCGCCGTGGACCTGCTGGACGCCAAGCTGGAATTGGCCCGCCGCTTCGGCGCCACCCATACCATAAACGCTGCCGTTGAGGATCCGGTAGAGTGCATCCAGGACCTCACCGGCGGCGGGGCGCACTACGCCTTCGAGGCCATTGGCCTGACCGAGCAACCCTTTGTCCAGAGCATCCGCTGCACCCGGCGGCGCGGCGTCACCGTCTGGGTCGGGCACGCCCCCCAGAACACCCCGGTCACCATCGACGCCCGCGACCTGATCAACGAAAAGACGGTCATGGGGTCCATGTACGGCAGTTCCAGGCCCCGAATCGACTTCCCCCGCCTGTTGGCCCTCTACCGCGAGGACAAACTGCGGCTGGACGAACTGATCACCCGCCGCTTTCCCCTGGAGGAGGTGAACACCGCCTTCGAGTTCCTCGCCCGGGGCGAGGTCGCCCGCGGCGTTCTGGAATTTGCTTGAACCTGAAAGGAGCCTGTCATGCTGCCCATCATCGACACCCACCAGCACCTGTGGGACCGCAAGGTCTTCACCCTGTCCTGGCTCGAAGGAGCCGGCCCCTTGAACGACGACTACCTGATGAGAGACTATCTGGAGGCCACCCGCGACCTGGAGGTGGTCAAAACCGTTTACATGGAAGTCGACGTGGATCCGCAACAACAGCTCAAAGAAGCCGAATACGTCAGCGCCCTGAGCCAGAGCCCGGACAACCCCATGGCCGCGGCCGTGGTCTCCGGCCGCCCGGCCGCAGAGGGTTTTGCCGCCTATATCCGGACGCTTGCAGACAAACCCTGCATAAAGGGCGTCCGCCAGGTCCTGCACAACCCCGCAACCCCGCCGGGCACCTGCCTTGAACCAGCCTATGCGGAGGGGGTGCGCCTGCTGGGCGAGCGGGGACTGAGCTTTGATATATGCATCCGCCCGGCCGAGTTGGGCGACGCCGTGCAACTGGTCGACCAGTGCCCGGACACCCGCTTCATCCTGGACCACTGCGGCAATGCCGATCCCCTGGTGGTCAGCGGCGCGAAAGAGGCGGAACCTGGCAATCCCTACGAACACGGGCGCGAGCAGTGGCAGCGGGATGTCCAGGCACTGGGGCAGCGGGAACAGGTGGTGTGCAAGATTTCGGGCATTGTCGCCCGGGTGCCGGAGGAGTGGAGCGCCCAGGATCTGGCTCCGACCATCGACCACTGCCTCGATGCCTTTGGCCCGGACCGGGTGGTCTTCGGCGGCGACTGGCCGGTCTGCACCCTGGGGGCCACCTACCGCGGATGGGCCACGGCGCTCAGAGAAGTGATCGCGAGCCGCAGCGAGGAAGAGCAGCGCAAACTGCTCTACGACAACGCCGAGCGGATTTATGGTCTCGCCTAGGCGGCGATTGACGGGCTGAAGAGATTTTGCAGTTTGATGGGGGAGTACAAGCCTCTCAATCCAGCACGCCGATGGTGGGGCCGAAGCTGTCCTGGTAGGCCCGGGCATCGACCCGCGCGTCGATGAGGGTGGTCTGGTCGGCCTGCAGGGCCTGTTTCAACTCCTGTCCGAATTGTTCGGGGGTGTCCACGGTGACGCCCCTGAGACCACACGCCGTAGCGATGGAGGCGAAGTCCACGGCGTGGAGGTCCAGCCCGTACTCGGGCATGTCGCGAGATTTCTGGCGCGATTTCATGGTCCCCAGGGCCTGGTCGTTGATGATGATCAGCGGCACGGCCACCCCGGTGCGGGCAAAGACCTCCAACTCGCCCAGGCGCATCAACAGGCTGCCGTCGGCGCCCAGGCCCACCATGGGGATTTCGGGTTTTGCGAGCTTGGCGCCGAGGATGGCCGGCACGGTCAGGCCCATGGTCCGCCCGCCCGCGGTGCCCAGGTAGGTGCCGGGGCGCTCCACCGGCCACAGGCGCTCCAGCATGGTGATGTAGATCCCCGTTTCGGAAAACAGGATGCCCCCCTCCGGCAGCAGGGTGTGGGTGATTTCGATGATATCCTGGGCCGCGAAACGGGCCTGTTCGGGGCGTTTGAAGTGTTGCAGGATCCTTTGACTCTCGGCCTGGACCTGGTCGGCGGCGAAGCCTTGTTGGCGGAGGGCGGAAAGGCCCTGAAGGGCGGCCTTGATTGCTCCGTCTACCCGCACCCTGGGTGTGGGCGACAGGGTCTCGTACTCGGCCCGGGCCACCAGCTCGCAGGTGGGCAGATCGCTGTCCCAGGGCACGTGAGTCATCATGGCGTCGGCGCCGACCAGCAGCACCCCGTCGGCCCGGCTCATGATTTCGCCTTCGATGATGTTGGGGATGTAGTTGCCCATGAGCACCCCGGCCCAGCGCGCATGGGATTCGGGAAAGACGCCGCGGGCGTCCATGTTGACCAGGACCGCGGCCTCGATGTTTTCGACCAGGGTCGACAATTCTGCGGTGGCCCCGGCCCGGATCACATCCGCGCCGGCAATGACCAGGGGCTTTTGCAGGCTTTGAATGAAGGTGCGCACGGCCTCCAATTGGGCTTCGTCCGGTGGGCTGGCCTCCGGCGGAGATTGGACCGGAAAGGGACCGTCGCACTCGGCCACCCCCAGGTCCGAGGGCAGGTTGAGCAGGACCGGGCCGGGGCGCCCGTCCGTGGCACTGAACACGGCCTGCTGCACCGTGGCCGGGGCTTCTTCGGGGGCCAGGGTGGCCTGGTACTTGGCGACCGCTCCGAACAAGTGGGCGTGATCGCAGTGCTGCACCATCTCCCTTTGAGTCGCGGAACTGGGCGAGGTCTCGCACAAACAGACCACGGGGAGGCGCTCGAAGTAGGCGTTGGCGGCACCGCCGGCCAGGTTGCCGGCGCCGATGCCCTTCACGGCCAGGGCCAGCCCGGCGGTGTCCTGCATGAGGCCGTTGTAGGCCGCGGCAATGCCGGCGGAGGATTCGTGCGCCATGCTGACAAAGTCGACGCCGAACTGGCGGCCGGCTTCCATCATGTCCAGGGGCGAGCCGCCGCCGGGCAGGCCAAAGAAGTGCCGCAGGCCGCGCTCCCGGGCCTCGGTCACGATCAGTTCTGCGAGTTTCATGGTGTTCTCCTTGGGGTGGGCACGGTGAACAGCGCTCCGCTAAAGCGCTCGAAGATCCTTTCCAGCCCAGTGTAGAACGAGATTAGTACTTGACTTAGAGCTGCGCGTTTTTCCAGGGTGGGATCTTCTACATCCAGCTGGGAATGTAGCACAAATGTTGTAAGTCGGCAATGTCGGAAAGGATCGGATCTGCCTTTGGTTCAACTGGATACCAGCAGGCCGAGAACGCCAAACCCCAAAACCAGGATTACTACAGGTAAGCGCAGCGAACGCAAGGCGAAGAATCCAAGAATAACCAGCGCCATTTCCATGGGCGTGGCCACAGCGCTGATGAATACCGGCCGGTACAACGCGGCGAGCAGCAAGCCGACCACCGCGGCATTGATGCCCCGGGCTGCCCCGGCCACTTTCGCTCGAGATGCAAGCGATTCCCAGGCCCCTCGCAGTCCCAGAACCAGTAGAAAGCCAGGCAAAAATATCCCCGCCGTCGCGATCAGAGCCCCAGAAAATTTGTGGGTCGGCGACAGTTCCGCGCCCAGGAAGGCCGCCAGTGAAAACATGGGCCCGGGAACCGCCTGGGCCGCGGCGTAACCGAGGAGAAAGCGGTCCGTGGAAACCGCTTCTCCGGTGGTTTGTTGCAGCAAAGGCAAAACCACGTGTCCGCCGCCGAAAACCAGACTTCCCGCCTGATAGAAACTGGAAAAAATCCCGGCCCACTGGGATGTGGCCGCAAGCAAGGGCAGACCGGCGAAGAGAACCAGAAAGACGGCCAGCGGCAGCCACTTGAAGTGCCCTGGTGTCGCACTCGCGGTGGCGGCCGATTTGTCCTGAAAAGCACCGATAACGGCCGCTGCCGCCAGGACGCCCATCTGAGCAAGGAGGCCCGGCAGCAGCAGCAACACAGCAGCGGTCAGCACGGCTAAACCAGCCGCCAGTCGTTCCTTGCAGAACGAATAAAACATGCCGAGGGTGGCATCGGCGACCACGACGACGGCCAGGAGCTTGAGCCCGTGCCCCACGTCGGCAAAACAACCGCCCGAAAGGCTCGAATTTGCACTCGCGAGGAAGTAGAGCAATAAGAAGGAAGGCGAGGTAAAGGCAAGAAACGCAGCCAGCCCTCCGAAAAGCCCCGCGCGGTGAAGGCCAACGGCAAAGCCAACCTGACTCGAACCGGGGCCGGGCAAAAACTGGCTCAGGGCAATCAGCCGCGCGTAGGATTGTTCATCCATCCACCGGAGATTTTGCACAAAAGCTTTGCGGAAATAGCCCATGTGTGCGGCCGGCCCGCCAAAGCTCACACAACCCAGTGCCAGGAAACGCCAGAATACTTCCCAAACTTTGTACATTGTGTCCCGTTAAGATGGCTTCTAAAACGGCCAGGGCAGCGCGGCGGAAGTGCAAGCAGGTCATTCGACCAACTCTTCCGGGCCCACGCGGATGAAGCCGGTGGGGTTGACCAGGTTGCGGTACTCGGTCTTGATCCAGGCGTCGCTACGCGCCGCGGCCGCGATCCTGATTTCGTGGATAACGCCCCTGAAGCGGGCGGCGCCGCCGGCAATCCGGCCGATGGATATATCCACGTCATTCTCCTGAATGGGGCCGGATCCGGCCCTTTCGCCTACCAGCGCTCCATCCACGAAAAGCTTGATGCTCCTGCCGTTGTACACCCCGGCCAGGTGGTGCCAGCCCGGCGTGAGGACCTGGTGCGCGGCAATGCTCAGGGGGCCCGTGGTGGTGTTTACCATGAAGCTCGGTCCGGGTACGGCGGCGCAGAGCCCGCCGTTGTGACCGCAGTCGCAGTAGCGCAGGCTGAAGGAGCCGTTATTCCCGAGGGTGTCGTAGCGCAGGATGCGGCCGTGGGCCAGACCGCCGTCCAGATCGCCCCTCCACGGGGCCGCGTACAGGTAACGGCCGTCGAAGGCGCCGCCGTTGTACGCGGTGGTGTGCAGGCCGTCAACCTGGCCGGCATCGCAGGCCGCCCAGCTCTGCGGGTCGTGAAAGTCCCCCCGGGTATCGTAGCGCAGGTAGTTGCCGTGGAACGGGCTTTTGTCTTCGCCCTGGGGTACCTGTCTGGTAAAAGGTATGTAATAGATGTAGCGCCCGTCGAAGAAGGCGCCATCGAAACCGCCGGTGTCCAGGCCGTCGGTGTGGCCGGC
The DNA here is from genome assembly GCA_965219385.1 of Candidatus Latescibacterota bacterium. GTDB lineage: Bacteria > Latescibacterota > UBA2968 > UBA8231 > UBA8231 > CBDCNM01. The sequence goes on from CBDCNM010000002.1 coordinate 3,758,876, forward strand.
GTCGCAGGCATCCCAGCTGGCGTCGGCGGCAAAATCCCCCCGGGTATCGTAACGCACCATGGTGCTGTTGCTATAGGAGGCAAAGTAGATGTGGCGCCCGTCGAAGACGGCGCCGACATTGGCCTCCATGCCCAGAGATCGGCCGGCATCATAGGTGCGCCAGTTGGCCGCATTGCCGAAATCTCCCTTTGTATCGTACTGGAGCACGATGCCGCTGCCGAGCGGCACAAAGTAGATATGGCGCCCATCGAAGACGGCGCCGTCGAAGCAGGCCACCTCCTCCCCGAGGGCCTGCGCGTCGAAGACCTGGTAGCTCGAGGCTTCCTTGAAATCCGCCCGGGTGTCGTAGCGCAGGATCTTGCCGCTGGTTTCGGCATCGCCGAAGGGCCTGTCCGCCGGCTTGGTGTATCCCGGACAGCAGTAAAGATAGCGACCGTCAAACGCCAGACCCTGAAACGAGTGCGGCAGGTCGACATCGTAGGCTTCCCAGGCGGCACTGCTTTTGAAGTCCTGGTGGGTATCGTAGCGCAGAAAGCGACTGTGGTGGACGGTGCCGTCGTCGCGCGGATTGAAGTACAGGTAGCGGCCGTCAAAGGCGCCACCATAAAAACCGCTGGTGTGCAGCCCGTCGGTGTGGCCGGCGTCGTAGGCCTCGTAGGCCTGGGGGTCGCGGAAGTCTTTGTGGGTATTGTAGCGCAACACGACCCCGTGCACCGCGGTGCGCTCGTCCTGGTTGCGCGAGGGGCACCCGTACACGTACTGGCCGTCGAAGACCGCGCCGAAGTACCCTCTGGAGGCCAGGCCGTCGGTGCCGTCCGCGTCGTGGGCGCTGAAGGTTTTAAAAGAAGAGAGCGGCTCCCATTTGGAGACCAGGGGCTGCATGGCCTCGGCCTGGTAGGTGTTGCTGTGGACCCAGGCCTGCACGGTGATGGCATTGCGGATATTCACGGCGTTGGGGTGGGACGAATTTATGCCGGGATCTGCGGTGTTGTCGAGGTGCTGGAAGCCCGTGTGGTACTCGTCCCACACGGGCTCCGGGTTGTGCTCCTGGGCGGGAGCGCCGTAGTAGAGGTACAGCTCCGTGGCGGCGCTGCTGGAAAGGAGGGGAATCCTCACCCAGGCCTTCAAGGTGCCGCTTTCCGGGTCGTAGCCTTTTAGTTCGTGGGGGAGGCGGGTTTCGCCGTCCGCCAGGGTGAAGTACATGCCTTGTGGAGGAGTGGATTTGAGCGCGGAATCCTCCAGGGCGATCAGGAAGGGGAAATCGGCCTGGTCCGTGTTGGCGACCCTGGTGTGGTCCAGGGTTATTTTTTTTCTCCGGGGTTTCATTTCCTACCTCGGGTCTGATTTTGGTTTTTCTCACCTTTTTTGTGGCTGGTGAATCCGAGGCTAAAAAACCACAAATCTCCTTGAGCAGGCAAGGGCAAAGGTTTTTCCGGGCTATATGCTGACGCGGATGGGTAGATTGTCTCACCTCCTACCGGTGCAGACAGATCCAGCCCCTCGCTTTTCCATATGGAGGATATGCCGTGTGAGCAGTGGCCCCCCCCGGCCCCTGCGCCCGGATCGCCGGTGGCGTCCGGGCGGGCCGGGCCATCCGCCCGGCGACATCTCTACCGGACTTCAACCGGTCAATTTAAACACCCTGCTCGCGCAAAAGTAGCCTTTGCTACGCAATCCTCGCAGGCCGCTGCGCCAACGGCCGGCAAAACCGTCCGCATCAATCTTGTGTACCTCCAGCACCGTGTAGGCCCCGTCGAAGAGTGCAGTATCTCGCCGGTTGGCGTCGGCGCCGAGGCGCAGCAGGATGCGGCGCTTGCCGCCGCGGTCGCTTTCGAGCACGAGAACGCCGGGTGCCTGCGGATTTTCACTGGCCGGATCGCCGACCCGGTGCGCGCCGACCGTCCGGAGGTTGACGTCCGTAAATCCGTACAGCGGCGTCGAGGCCGGGCCCAGCGAGTCGAGCCCCGGCGGCGGCTGGCGCAAGGTGAGCGTGCCTTGCGCGGAGCGGGCGTCGGTGCCGTCGACCACTTCCACCAGCGTCAGCCGGTAGGGACCGGCCATGCCTGCGAGGGTGGCACCGGCTTGCAACCGCTCGGAGATTGGTTCGCAGATAGCCGTTTGCAGGCGCGGCTTGGAGACCGCCTCTTGTGGCGGCTGCTCGGGTGCCCGGCATGCGGCCAGAAGGGCCAAGACCATTGCCACGATTGTGCTGAGATACAGGCGGCTCATTTCCTCTCTCCGGCCGGGCGCAGATTCAGGGTGATCGGCTCGGGCTCGTCGGGACCGGCCTCGGGGTGCTCTACGACGCAGTTGAGCAGGACCAGCTCCTCCAGATCATCCCCGGAGGCCCTGGCCAGACGAGTGGAGGTGGTGGTGGTGGAAGGCAGGGTGTAGGCGTCGGCCTGGGTGGCGTCGACGCCGTAGCCTATGTCGGCCAGGGACTGGATGGTGATGGCGCTCAGCGGGTGGGAAGTAGCCTCGCCTATCCTGGGGGTCATGAGCTCGTGTTGGAGCACCGACTCCCGCCAGTGGCTGTCCTGGCTGCCCGAACCCCCGTAGGTGTTCTCCACCGGCACCTTGGCCCCGGTGTAGCTCGACCCGCCGGCCGCATTGAAGGCGGCAATCGCATTCGCACCCGAGAAATAGGTGTCGGGGGCGGGAACGATGGGATCGTCGTTCAAATCGAGGGATGGATCATGCCGCAGGTTGTGATCGTCCCACGGTCCGAGGCCGAAGCCCAGGGTATGACCGAGCTCGTGAAGAACCAAAGATTCCAGCTCCTGTTCGGTCAGGATACGCAGGTCGTCCTGGTCGAGCTCGATGCCGGCCGCGATCGGCAACGAGGACGGGATACGCCAGACGAGCCGGCTTGCCTGCCCGAGGGTGCCGCTGGGTCCGTCGATCTCGAGGACTTCCACGTAGACCACCAGGTCGTCGACGACCTCGGGGGCGGTGGTCCCGGGATAGAGCCTCTCCAACAGACTGCGGCCGCGATCCGACAAACGATGGTTGGGGATGTCCTGGGCGATGATCCGCTCCCAGCGCGCCGCCGCGGTCTGAAATGCCGACCGTACCCTGCGGGCAGGTGTGCCGCTGGCGTAGACGAGGTCGATGTTGAAGACAGATGTCCCCGGCACGGTCGCCTCGGCGACCGCGGAGCGCACGCCCGACAGGCTGCCGCTGCAATCCGCCCCGAGGTGCCCATAGTCGGCTTCGTAGGTGCTGCCGGGCTCGAAGAAATCGGAGACCAGGTCCTGCACCGTTACCGTTACCGTCCTGGTGGAACTCTCGTCGTTGGTCGCGCTAAAGCACCCCCTGGCCCAGGTCCCGATGGGCTCCTTCTGACGGATTCGGATCTCGTAGGCCCGGGTCTCGTCGGCGGCGAAGTCATCGGTGAACTCGAGGCTGAAGAGGTCGCCGGCGATGCTCAGGGTGGGGGCCGACAGGGCCGGGGTGCGGATGTCGGCGCTGAAGGTCGTCGCGACGCTCGCTCCCCAGGGATCGCGCGCCGTTATCGTTATGGTCGCGGTGCCGACAGCCAGCGGATCGACCAGGACCTCGCCACCGCTCACCTGCACCGGCGCGGCGGCAGTGTTGCTCGACGACGCGGTGAAATTCAGGACCAGATCGTCGGGATCGTCGAAGGCGTCATCCACCGACACGACCTCGACGGCGCCTGCCACCGGAAGCGTCACGTCGTCGATGGAGCCGTCAACCACCGGGGACTGGTTGGGGAGCGTCTCCTCGGCCGAGGGGGACCACTCGCCGTCCCCTTCGTCGTTCTTGGCCCGCACCTGCACCTCGTAGGTCGTGGCTCGATTCAGATTTCTGATCAACGCCACCCAATCCGGTTCCGTCCAGTCCGGTTCCGGATCGGGATCGTAGCTGATGAAGTCGCCGCTGTCCTTGACGCGGTACTGTATCTCCCAGGCGGTGATGTCCGGTCCGGTATTCGCCGGCGGTCTCCGGCCCGGGGTGACCGCGATGATGCGGGAATAGGTGAAGGGGAGTACCAGTCTGGGCGGCCCCGGCGGCCCCGGCGGCTCGTCGACGTCGGTCACCGAGACGAGAATCTGCTGCTCGCGGGTCCGTTCCCGGGTGCCCATGCCGCTGTTGGCGGTGACATTCACTATGTACAGGTTGCTGCTGGCGGCGGGACGCTCGTAGTCCGGTATTTCAACGAAGCTCAGCTCGCCCCGGCTGGTGAGCTCGAACCGGTCCTCGTCGCGGCCCCCGGTGATCTCGTACCCGGTGATGTAGTCCCTGTCGTCGGCATCAGTGGCGACCAAAGTGGCGACCGAGGTTTCGTTCTCCTCGACGTCGAATGAAGTGGCGGCGAAGACCGGCCTGCTGTTGGCGGTCACGTCCGTCTCAGTGACCTTCACTTTCACGTCCTCCGCGGTCACCCCCTGATAGCCGCCGCTCACCGTGTGGCTCAGGATGACCTCGTCGTCATCGCTGTCGGTGTCGGCGCTGGAGCTCACCGTCACGGTTTGCGGCATATCCCAGTTGTCGGCGGTAAAGGTAAGCGGGGAGGGGTCCACTGTGACATCCGCGTCTGCGGGCACGGTCACCGTCACCGTCACGTCGGCGGCCGGCCGCGAGGTGAGCACCACCGTGTAGGTATCACTGTCGTCCTCCGGCATGGTCAGTTCCGTCGGATAGATCTCCACGCCTTCCTCGGCGGCGATCACTTCCAGCGGCAGGTCGCCGGATCTGACGAAGACGTAGCCGCTGTCGCTGGCGGGCAGGACGGGCAGGGCGCCGAGATCGACGGTGACCGCGGCGCTGGTCCCGGCGGTGCGGGATACCGAGAGGAAATCGCTTGCGATGCTGCCCTGGGGAACGGTGATCGTCTCTTCGCCGCTGTCGATCTCGCCGTTGGCCAGCCGCAGCGGCAGGACCAGTTCGAAGGGGGCGGCGGTGTGGGCCTCGGCCCGGATGAATTTCGTCGCGGGGGATTCCAGTGAAACGTTGATAGGCAGTGGATCGACCGTGTTGCCCTCGAGTCTGAGCCTGGTCAGCGCAGTCAGGCCGGAAAAGAGGCCGTCGGGCAGCGCGGAGAATTGGTTTTCCCTCAGGTACAGCCACCTCAGTTCCGTCAGTCCGGAAAAGAGGGTCGCCGGCAGCGCGGTGAGGTCGTTGCCGCTGAGGGAGAACACCAACAGCGTCGCCGGAACGGAGAGGTTCGCGTCCACGCTGCCGAGCTGGTTGTAGCCCAGGTCGAGGATCTCGAGCACGGTCAGCCCGGAAAAGATGTTGTCGGGCACGGCGGTGATCTCTGAATGGGAAAGGTCGAGTCCTTCCAATGCGGTCAGCCCGGAGAACAGGCCGGCGTCCAGGCTGCCGAGGTCGTTGCTGTCCAGGTGGGCTACTTCCAGCGCCGACAAGCCCGAGAAGACGGTGGCCGGCAGGCCGGTGATTCCGGCCTTGGTCAGGTCGAGGCGTTCGAGCGCCGACAAACCGGAGAAGGCGCTGGCGTCCAGGCTGCCGAGGTCGTTGTAATCCAGGTTGAGTGTTTCCAGGGCCGACAGACCGGAGAAGGTGTTCGCCGGCAGGCCGGTGATTCCCGCCTCGGACAGGTCGAGATTGGCGAGCGCGGTCAGCCCGGAGAACAGGCTGGCGTCGAGGTTGCCGAGGTCGTTGCCGGAGAGCAGGAGATCCGTCAGCGCGGTCAGTCCGGAGAAGGCGTTCGCTCCGAGGCCGGCGAGGTCGTTGTCGAACAGGTAGAGGTCTTCCAGGACGGTCAAGGCAGAAAAGATGTTGGCCTGCAGGGTGGTGAGGGAGTTCCCTGACAGGTCGAGGACAACAAGCGCGGTCAGTCCGGAGAAGGCGTTCCCATCGAGGCTCGCGAGGTCGTCGTTGCCGTCCAGGTAGAGATCTTCCAGGGCCGACAACGAGGAAAAGAGGTTGGCCCCCAGAGTGGTGAAGGAGTTATCCGACAGGTCGAGGGCTTTCAGGTTCTCCAGGCCTGAGAACAGGGTCGCCGGCAGGGAGCTGATGCTGTTGCTCCCCAGGTCGAGGAGTTGCAGGGCCGACAGCCCGGCGAAGTCCCCGGCTTTCAGGGTGGAGATGTTCTCGTCGTACAGAAAGAGATACTCGATTTCCGCCAGGTGTTCCGCTGTCACTTCGCCGCAACTGCTCACCGGAGCCTGATTGACGATCTCGTTGCGCACCTGGGCGGTGCGGCTGCAGACGTTCGCGATGGGGGTCCGGTTCGCCACCGTGAGGTTGGCGAGGGCGATGGCGGGGTTCTGCGCCAGGTCGCGGATCGGGTTGGTCCCCGGGGTGTACGTCACCATCACCGTCTGGCCCGGCGTCACCGCCGAGGCCAGGGTGAGCGCCGCCTTGCTGGTGTACATCGCAACCGCGGTGACGCTGCGGTCCTCGCCGTCGACGGTAACCGCAAAGTCACCCGCCGCCGGCTTCGGATCACGGTCGAGCCTCTCGACGTACGCCAGGGTCAACTCGTCATCTTTGACCTCCGCTTCGTTGAGGGTCGGCGCGACACCGTCGACCTTGTGACCGGACTGATTGGAGCGCGCCGAGTGCGCCAGGTCGGCGTTGACGGTGGTGTTGTTCTTGAGAAGGAAGATGCGCCCGTTGTTGAGCTTGAGGCCGTCGGCGTCGATGGAGGCGCCGTCATCGTCCTCGTCGTCGGCCTGCACCGTGTATTGAAAAACCAGCTGGGTCGTGGTCGAGCCGCTCTGGTAGTCGGCCTGGCGTACGGTGGAGCCGATGGTCAGGTCGATCTGCGGGGTGCCGGTGACCGTCACCACCTCGCTGAAGGTCGCGGTCACGCCGATCACGTCGTCCTTCTTGTAGGTGTTGTTCTGCCCCGAGGCCGGTGACGAGGTGAAGGCGACGCTGGAGACCGTCGGTGCGGTGAGGGTGGTCCCGCTGCCCGGATCGGACCACGATCCTTCCCCCTCGTCGTTTTTGGCCTGCACCTGGACCTGGTAGGTCCGTCCCGAGCGCAGGCCGGTGATGGTGCGGGGCACGACGAGGCCGCTGTCGGACCAGGCGATGTAGGCGCCGCTGTGGCGGTACTGCACGTGGTAGTTGGTGATGGCGGGGCCGGTGTTGTCCGGCTCGGTCCAGGTCAAGGTCAGGCTGCTCTCGGTCTCGTCGCTCACCGTGGGCGGGTCGGGCTTGCCCGGCGGCTCGTCCACATCCTCCACGGTTACGGTGATAGTCTGCGTTCCCGTCATCTGTCGGGTGTCGGTGCCGCCGGTGGCCGTGACCTCCACGCTGTATTCGTTGTCGCTCCCCGCATCCGCGGGCCGCTCGAAGTCGGGGTCGTCCTGGAAGCGTAGCTGGTTGGTGCTGGCGATCTCGAACCGGTCCTCGTCGGCCCCTCCGGTGACCTCGTAACCGGTGATGGCGTCCGCCCGGTCGACGTCTTGGGCGGTCAGTCTGCCGACGAGCTGCTGGTTCTCCTTGACCTTGAAAGCGTCGTCGCTGGTGAAGACGGGCGCTTCGTTCTCGTCGGTGACGGTTACGGTGATCGCCTGCTCGGCGGTCAGGGCGCGGCCTCCCGTGCCCCCGGTGGCGGTGACCGCCACGCTGTACTGATTGTTGCGCCTCGAGTTGGCGGGATTCTCGAAGTCGGGGGCATCCTTGAAGGTCAGCACTCCACCACTGTTGACCTCGAACAGGTCCTGGTCGGCGCCGCCGGTGATGGTGTAGGTCGCTATGTTGTCAACGCCGTCCACGTCCTCGGCGGTCACCCGGCCGGCAAAGGTCTGGTTCTCCGCGGCCTCGAAGGTCGCGTCGCTGGTGAACGAAGGGGGCTCGTTGAGGTCGTTCAGCTCGATGAACACGGGGATGGTGCGGTCGCCGCCGTGTCCGTCCTCGGCCTTCACCGACACCGAATAGTCCGACGTCGTCTCGTAGTCCCAGGTCTTGCCCGAACGGGTGCGAAGCTGGCCGTTGCGAGAGTTGATCGTGAAGTCATCGGCATCCGTACCTTGGAGGCTGTAGGTCAGGGTGGTGTTCTCCGGGTCGGTGGCGCTGACCGGATCGCCGATGTCCTGCACGCCGGTGGTGTTCTCGTCGAGGCGGCGGGTGGCGCTCGACCCGTCGGTGAACACCGGAAGCTGGTTGGGGCTGGTTCTGCCCGTCCCCGAAGAGGACCAATCGCTCGCTCCTTCGGGGTTGCGCGCCAGCACCTGCACCTGGTAGGCCGTGCCCGGGGTCAGGTTGGTGATCGTCGCGGTGCGCTCCGCGCTGTTGTGGGACCAGGAGGTGAAGCTGCCGCTGTTCCCTTCCCGGTACTGCAGGTCGTAGTCGTTGATGTCGGGGCCGGTGGTGGCCGGCTCGGCCCAGGTCACGGTCAGGCGGGTCGAGGAAGCGGGCACCACCCGGGGCGCCGATGGGGTCTCGGGCGGCTCCTGCTCGTCGACCAGGTTGATCGTCACCTCGATGGTGTTGCTGCCCCCTTGGCCGTCCTCGACGCGCACCGTCACCTCGTAGCGGGCCTGCTCCTCGTAGTCGTAAGTCTCCCCGGATTGGGTCTGCAACTGGCCGTCGTTGGCGTCGATGGCGAAGCGGGCCGCGTCGGTGCCGGCCAGGCGGTAAGCCGGGGTGCCTCCGTCGCGGTCGGTGGCGGTCACCGGGTTGCCGATGTTGTGTGTCCCGGTGGTGTTCTCTGCTATACGGCGGGTAGTACTCGAACCCTCGTTGAAGGTGGGCGCCTGGTTGGCAGTGGTCCTCGCATTGACCGACTCGGACCAGAGGCTCTCCCCTTCGTCGCTGCGCGCCAGCACCTGCACCTGATAGGGCGTGTCCGCCTCCAGGCCGGTGAGGGTCGTGGTGGTGCCGGGGCCGGGGTGCGGCCAGTCGGTGAACGAGTCGCCGTCTTCGCGGTACTGCAGGTCGTAGTCGTTGATGGCGGGACCGGTGTTGTCCGGGGCCGTCCAGCGCACCGAGAGGCTGTTCAGGGTCGAGGCCGTCACCGTGGGCCGGTCGGGCCGGTCCGGCCGCTCGTTGTCGTCGTCGGTTATGTCAATCGTCACTGTGATGGTCGCGCGGCCGCCCTGATCATCCTGTGCTTCCACCCTTACCGAGTAGCGATTTCGCACCTCGTAGCTGTAATCAACGCCGGTCTGTGTGCGAAGCTGGCCGCTGGCCTCGTCGAGGGTGAAGGAACTCGCGTCCCGTCCGGAGAGGCGGTAGGTGAGGGGGCTGAATTCAGGGTCGGAGGCCCTCACCGGCTCGCCGATGTCCTGGCCACCGGGCGTGTTCTCGTCGAGGCTGCGCGTGGGCGCGGATTCGTCGAACAGCGGCGGCTGATTGGCGGAGGTGTTCCCGAAGCCCGAGGTGGACCACAGGCTTTCGCCTTCGTCGTTGTGCGCCCGGACCTGCACCTCATAGCGGGTATTGACGTCCAGGTCCGGGATCGTGGTGGTGGTGCCGGAGCCGTCGTACGGCCAGGGGAGGAAGGAGCCGCTCTTGCGGTACTGCACGTCGTAGTCATGGACATCGGGGCCGGTGTTGACCGGCTCGGTCCAGGTCACGGTGAGGCTGGTCGAGGAGGCCGGCTGGACCTGCGGCCTGCCCGGGGCCTGGGGGGATTCGTCGACGTCGGCCACGTGCACGGTGACGTCGATGGTGGCGGTGCCGCCGTAGGGGTCGTCGGCTTCCATCGTCACCGAATAGCTGACTTTCTTCTCGTAGTCGTAGGTGCCGCCGGAGCGGGTGCGCAGCTGCCCGTTGTTGGAGACGATGGTGAAGCTGGCCTCATCAGTGCCGGAGAGGCGGTAGGTGAGGCGGTGTCCGTCCGGGTCGGTGGCTCGGACCGGGTGCTGGATGTTCTGGTTCGCGCCGGTGTTCTCGGCCACGCTACGGGTTGCCGCCGGAGCTTCGTCGAAGGTCGGCGCCCGGTTGTTGGCCGGCGGCGGCGGTGGCGGGGGCGGTGGTCGCGTCGTCGGTGGTGGCGGCGGAGGTGGCGGTGGCGGCGGCGGTGGCGGCGGTGGCGGCGGCGCCGGTGCCACGGTCACGGCAAAGGTCTGGGTGGCTTCCAGGCCCTCTGGATCGCGCGCCGTCACCCCAATCGTCGTCTGGCCCTCCGCCTGCGCCCTGAGACGCAACTGGGCCCCCGACACCGACACCGTGACCACCCCCTCATCCCTCGACGAGGCGGCGTAGCCCAGCACATCGTCGTCCGGGTCCGAGAACGCCCCCGATACATCCACCCGCGCCGAGCGCCCCACCTGGAGCTGGCGCGCCGCCAGCGGCTGGGCCACCGGCGCGCGGTTGGCCGGTGCCACGGTCACCGCGATGGGCTGGGTCAGTTCCAGGCCCTCTGGATCGCGCGCCGTCACCCCAATCGTCGCCCGCCCCGCCGCTAGCGGCGCAATCGTCACCCGGGAGTCCGCCACACTCGCCGTGGCAATGGCCATATCCGACGAGGTGGCCGTGTAGCTCAGCGCCCCGCCCTCCGGATCGCGGAAGTGACCCGCCACCTCCACCGTCACCGCCTCGTCTCCGATGCGCAGCCGCTGTGCCGAAAGCCCCGCCCCCAGGGTCAGGCCGTAGGGCGCATCCAGGCCGGTGATGAGGTCTTCGACCTGGGAGCCGTCGAGGGCGGCCCGTTGAATCTTGTCGGTGCCATAGTCGGTCCAGTACACCTTGCCGCCGGAAAGGTCGAGGGCGATCGCCTGGGAGGTCCGCAGACCCTCGGTGACCAGGTCTTCGACGTGGGAGCCGTCGAGGTTGGCGCGCTGGATTTTGTCGGTGCCCCAGTCGGGCCAGTACATGCGGCCGTTTTCCAGATCGAGGGCGAGGTCGCGGGGCTGGTTGAGGCCGGTGACGAGGTCTTCGATTTGGGCGCCGTCGAGGTTTGCGCGCTGGATTTTGTCGGCGCCCCAGTCGGTCCAGTAGAGCTGGCCCTCGCCCAAGTCGAGGGCGAGGCCGTAGGGCTGGTTCAGGCCCTCGGTGATCAGGTCTTCGATTTGGGCGCCGTCGAGATTGGCCCGCTGGATCTTGTCGCTGCCGTAGTCGGTCCAGTAGAGCTTGCCGCCGGAAAGGTCGAGGGCGATCCCGAACGGCTCCTGCAAGCCCTCAGTGACGAGGTCTTCGATTTGGGCGCCGTCGAGGTTTGCGCGCTGGATTTTGTCGGTGCCGCTGTCGGTCCAGTACAGGCGCCCGCCGTCCCGGTCGAGGGCGAGGTCCCGGGGCTGGTTGAGGCCGGTGACGAGGTCTTCGATTTGGGCGCCGTCGAGGTTTGCGCGCTGGATTTTGTCGGTGCCCGCGTCGGTCCAGTAGAGCCAGGGGATGGGGACCGGGGCCTCGTTGGACGCCTGCACGGTGACGGTGAAGGTCTGGGTGGCCTGCAGGCCGTCCGGGTCGCGGGCGGCCACGGTGATGGCGGTCTCGCCGACGGCCAGCAGGCGCAGGGTCACCAGGAAATCGGCTGTCTCCACCGTGGCCACCGCTTCGTCGCCGGAGGAGGCCGTGTAGGTCAGGGCGTCGCCGTCCGGGTCGTTGCCCGTAAGCTTAAGGGTGAGCGAGTCGCCGGTGGCAGCGGTGCGGTCCGTGATCGGCGCCAGTTCCGGGGCCTGGTTGTCGGCGGACGGAACCCAGGCCAGGGCCAGGCCCCGCGGACTCTGCAGGCCCTCGGTGACCAGGTCCTCGATTTGGGAGCCGTCGAGGTTAGCGCGCTGGATTTTGTCGGTGCCGCTGTCGGTCCAGTAGAGCTTGCCGCCGGCTACGTCGAGGGTCAGGCCCCGGGGGATCTGCAGCCCTTCGGTGACCAGGTCCTCGATTTGGGAGCCGTCGAGGTTAGCGCGCTGGATTTTGTCGGTGCCGCTGTCGGTCCAGTAGAGCTTGCCGCCGGCTACGTCGAGGGTCAGGCCCCGGGGGATCTGCAGGCCCTCGGTGACGAGGTCTTCGATTTGGGCGCCGTCGAGGTTTGCGCGCTGGATTTTGTCGGTGCCGCTGTCGGTCCAGTAGAGCTTGCCGCCGGCTACGTCGAGGGTCAGGCTCAACGGGGTCTGCAGGCCGGTGACCAGGTCTTCGACGTGGGCGCCGTCGAGGTTTGCGCGCTGGATTTTGTCGGTGCCGTTATCGGTCCAGTAGAGCTGGCCGGCGGCCTGATCGATGGCCAGGGCCAGGGGGACCTCCAGACCCATGGCGATCAAGTCCTCGACGTGGGCGCCGTCGAGGTTTGCGCGCTGGATTTTGTCGGTGCCGTAGTCGGTCCAGTAGAGCTTGCCGGCGGCCTGATCCACGGCCAGACCGCGCGGGTTGACCAGACCGGAGTCGACGACGTCTTCGACGTGGGCGCCGTCGAGGTTGGCCCGCTGAATCCGGTCGCTGCCCGCGTCGGTCCAGTAGAGCCGGACGACGGTCCCGAGGTTCGCGGCCCCGACGAGGAGGGCGAAGCGCTGCACCGCCTCCAGCCCGCCCGGGTCGCGGGCGGTCACGGTGATCGTGGCCCGGCCCATCGCCAGCGGGTAGACCGTCAGCCGGGAACCGGCCACCTCGACCGTGGCCACTTCCTCGTTGCCGGAGGAGGCCGTGTAGGTCAGGGCGTTGCCGTCCGGATCGCTGCCGAAAAGCTCGAGGGTCAGCGAGTCGCCGGTTGCGGCGGTGCGGTCGGAGATCGGCGCCAGGGCCGGGGCCCGGTTGCCGGCGGCGGCAACGGTCCGGACCAGGACCAGCCCCCGCGGACTCAGCAGACCTTCGGTCACCAGGTCCTCCACCTGAGAGCCGTCAAGGTTTGCGCGTTGAATCTTGTCGGTGCTGCTGTCGGCCCAGTAGAGCTTGCCCGCAGAAACGTCGAGGGCCAGGCCCCGGGGGGTGCCCAGACCCATGGTGATGAGGTCTTCCACCTGAGAGCCATCGAGGTTTGCGCGCTGGATTTTGTCGGTGCCGCTGTCGGTCCAGTAGAGCTTGCCCGCAGAAACGTCGAGGGTCAGGCCCCGGGGGATCTGCAGGCCGGTAGTGACCAGGTCCTCGATTTGGGTGCCGTCGAGGTTTGCGCGCTGGATTTTGTCGGTGCCGCTGTCGGTCCAGTAGAGCTGGCCGCTGGCGGTATCGAGGGCCAGGCTCAACGGGGTCTGCAGGCCGGTGACCAGGTCCTCGATTTGGGCGCCGTCGAGGTTTGCGCGCTGGATTTTGTCGGTGCCCGCGTCGGTCCAGTAGAGCTGGCCGCCAGCTACGTCGAGGGCCAGGGCCAGGGGGATCTCCAGACCCATGGTGATCAGATCTTCGACTTGAGATCCGTCCAGATTCGCGCGCTGAATGCGGTCGCTGCCGTAGTCGGTCCAGTAGAGCTGGCCGGCCGCTTCGTCCACAGCCAGGCCGCGCGGATTGACCAGGCCGGAGTCGACGAGGTCCTCCACCCCGGAGCCGTCGAGGCGGGACCGCTGAATCCGGTCCGCCTCCGCGTCGGTCCAGTAGAGCCAGGTCGTATCCCCGCCGGCCACCGGGGCGCCGATCCCCTCCGGCAGCGACGGGTCGGACGGGTCGACGCTATACGCCTCGATAAGCTGGGCGTCGGCCTGATTGACCTGCCCGTCCTGGTTGATGTCGCCGAGGGATATATTGCCGTTGTTGGGCAGCAAGATGGAGGGGTCTTCGCTGTACAGGGCCACCAGCAGCGCGTCGGCCCGCTCGACGCGGCCGTTGTTGTCCACATCGCCCAACAGCCCGCCCACCGCCACCTTCGCCCGAGGGACGCTACCGACCGCTTCGACCACGAGGTCCACCGGAGCCCCGTCGGTGCCCACCCGAAAGGCCGGGTCCACGTAGGGGACCAGCCCCCGCCCCGAGACGGTCAACCCGTAGACCTGGGCCGCCGCGTCCACCGGGTCCGACGACTCCTGACCGGCTACCCCCGAACCGGTAGCGACCACTCCCGCCCCCGCCTGCCCGTCGAGCAGCACCATTGACCGGGTTAAACGCACCCCACCGCCGGCCAGCCGGTACAGATACACCCCCGCCGCCACCGCACGGCCCGACCCATCCGTGCCCGCCCAACTCGCCGTGTGAAAGCCGGCCGGCCGCGCCGCATCCACCAACGTCACAAGGCGCTGCCCCAGGATATTGAAGACCTCCAGGCGCATCTGGGTCGGGGTCGGCAGTTGATAGGGAATGATCGTGGAAGGATTGAACGGGTTGGGGTAATTCTGCCCCAGGTAAAACCGTTCCGGCAGGGCGGTCTTTCTCAGCGCCGCCAGCGGCAGGGCAAAATAGCCGGTCTCATCGGTGGTGGCGCGGACCGAGCGGCCCAGGTCGGTCCCCGCGAAGAGCCGCACCTGCGCCCCGACCGCCGGTTGCCCCGAGGCCAGCCGCACCCGGCCCTCGGCCAGCGGCTCGGCACTGGCACCCACACCGAGCATCAGCCCCATGAGACCGCCGATCACCGATTTCATAACAAGCTTTTCTTGATGCAATAGTTAGGACACTTTTTGCGATTTCGACCTGATTCGGGAAATATTACTATCCTAAGTCACTAAAAATAAATAAGTTATCTATTTTTGATTATGAATTTCGTGAATTCATAGAAAACAATAGGTTACAAAAATCACCCACAGTATTGTTGATGGATAAATCTATACTAAGCGAAGACCGCGCCTCCCCCAGGTCAGCGGCAAGGCCTCCGATGAGTACGCCCCATTAATATCCGACCGCTTGGACCGACGCGCAATGGCTCCCTCCGACCCCTGCGACCGGATCGCCGGTGGCGTCCGGGCGGGCCGGGCCGTCCGCCCGGCGACATCTCTACCGGACCCCAACCGGTCAATTAAACCACCCTGCTCGCGCAGAAGTAGCCTTTGCTACGAGGGCCACGTCTGTAACTCCATACAGCGGCTACCCTTGCTGCTCGATGAGGATTTTGATATAATTTTGTACAAACGGGTGGTAAATCGACGAAAAGGCTAATAATTGGCACCGGCATTTGCATGGGACGGGAGCAAAGCCCTGAAGAATTATAGAAAACATGGGGTCGGTTTTGAAGAGGCCAAAACAGTTTTTAACGACCCTTTTTCGGTCACAATTTATGATCCGGATCACTCTATAAACGAAGATCGCTATATAGATTTGGGATGTTCCTCAAGAGGGAGAATTCTGGTTGTGGTTTATACCGAGCGAAACGAGACCATTCGTTTAATCAGCAGCAGAGTGGCGACAAAAGGGGAGCGGCAGAATTATGAACAAAAATAAAAAAAATGAAATGGATGAAATGAGGGCAGAGTATGATTTTTCGGGCGGTATTCGCGGAAAACACTATAATGCGTATCGTCAGGGACATTCGGTACAAATAGAAAAACGGGACGGCTCAACAGAGGTTCACTACTTTGCCCCCGCCGACGGTTCTGTGATGCTCGATCCGGATGTAAAACGACATTTTCCCGATTCTGAATCGGTCAACAAAGCGCTTCGATCATTAATTGAGCCGGGTGCATAATTCAAATGGCGGCTCGGGGGCTCGGCATCCGACCGGAAGGCCCAGGCCAGGGCCGCCAGTGCCACGAGTGGGCCGAGGATCGGGCGGCTCATTCGCCCTCCGGGGCGCTGCGCTTCACCTGAAGGACAATGGGTTCAGGCCGATCCGGCCCGGCGCCGGGGCGGGTTACGACCGCACAGCTGATCGGAACCGAATCCCCCGCGGTCGCCCGGGCGACTCGCGTAGATGCGTCGGGCACGACGTAGGCGTCGGCCTGCGTGACATCGACGCGGTAGCCTATATCGGCCATCGCCTGAATCGTGATCGCGCTCAGCGGTTGCGCAACGCGATCGCTGATCCTGGGCGTCATGAGTTCCTCGTCGAGGATGGACTCACGCCAGTGAGCGTCCTGGCTGCTCGCTCCCCCAAGCCTGTTCTCCACCGGCACCTTGGCGCCCGTGTAGCTCGCCCCTCCCGCGGCGTTGAAGGCTGCAATCGCGTTTGCGCCTGAGAAATGCGTATCGGGCGCGGGAACAATGCGATTGGAATACGCATCGAGGGACGGGTTCTGCAGCAGATTGTGATCATCCCAGAGTCCAACGCCGTATCCCAAAGCGTGACCCATCTCGTGCAGCATAAGGGCTGCCAGTAATCGGTCGGACAATGTATCCAGGTCGTCCTCGTCAAGCTCTATGGAGGATGCGAGCGGCAACGCGGACGGAATGCGCCACACAGCCGGTCCCGCTTGACCGAGTGTGCCTCCTTCTCCGTCGATGTCAACGATTTCCACGTAGATCAGCAGATCATCGACCTTGTCGGGGGCGGTGTTCTCCGGATAAAGCTCGTTCAAGAAAATGCGCGTGTTAGCGGACAAGGAATGGTTGGGGACGTCGTGCGTGATGATCTGCTCCCAACGCCGGGCGGCGGCTTCAACCGCCAACCGGTACTTCGAGGAGATGCTGCCGACGAAGACCAGGTCGATATCGAAGGAAGGCGTTCCGGCGGTCGTCGCTTCGGCAGGCGCGGAGCGAACGCCCACGACGCTGCCGCCGCAATCGGCGCCCAGGTATCCGTAATCCGCTTCATAAGTGGCGCCCGGCTCAAAGAAGTTGGAGGCCAGGATATCCAGCGACGCCGCGATGTTCCGGGAGAAATCTGCCGTGTTCGTGGTGCGGATGCATGCCCCGGCCCACCGTCCGACAGGCGACTTTTGCCGGATTCTGACGTCGTAATACCGGGTTTCGTTGGCGGCGAAGTCATCGGTGAATCCGAATGAGAAGAGATTGCCGCTGATGCTCAGGGTGGGCGCCGACAGGGTCGGCGTCTGAACAGTCGCGTCGAAGGTTGTCGAGGCGGTCGCGCCCCAGGGGTCGGTCGCCGTTGCGGCAATGGTCGCAGTACCGGCGGATAGCGGATCGATCAGGACCACGTCACCGATCATCCGCACGGTTGCGATGGCGCCGTTGCTCGACGTCGCGGTATATCGCAGGCGAAAATCGTCGGGATCATCGAAGGCGTCATCCACGGACACGACCGCGACGGCGCCCCCTGCGGGCATCGTCAGATCGTCGATGCTGCCGCTGGCTATCGGCGAGGCGTTGGGGATGGTCGCCTCGGACGAAGGAGACCACTCGCTCTCCCCTTCGTCGTTCTTCGCCCGCAACCGCACCTCGTAGGTCGTGTTTCGATCCACCGTGAGGCGCACTGTGAAAGCCGGTACGCTATCTGCCGCAATGAATAACGGAGAGTAGGTCTTGACGCCGCCGCTATTCTTGACGGTATGCTCAATTTCCCAGCCGTAGATGACAGGACCCGTATTCGCAGGTGGTATCGGCCCCGGGGTTACTTTGATACGGGGAATCGGACTGTCGGGGTCGAAGGTCAACGTCGGCGCCGGCGGCTGTCCCGGCGGTTCCAGCCTGTCGGTCACGGTGACGGTAATCGTCTGCTAGGTCCTGCCCGAGCGCAGGCCGGTGAGCGTGCGGGTCAGGGACGGGCCGGTGTCCGGCCAATCGGTAGATGCGCCGCTGATGCGGTATTGGACGTGGTAGTTCGCGATGTCAGGCCCGGTGTTGGCCGGCTCGGTCCATGTCACGGTCAGGCTGTTTTCCGTCTCGTCCGATACGGTGGGTGGATCGGGCTTCCCCGGCGGTTCGTCGTCGTCCTCCACGATGACGGTTATCCCCTGTGCCGCCCGTCGCTCCCTCGTCCCCTTGCCGCCGGTCGCTGTGACCACGGCGAGATAATGGCTGTCGCTATGAGAGTCCGCCGGACGCTCCCAGTCGGGGTCCTCCTTGAAGTGCAGCTCGTTGGTGTTGGCGATCTCGAATCGGTCGTGGTCGATCCAGCCGGTGACCTCGTAGCCGGTGATGTGGTCGTCGCTATCGACGTCCTCGGCGGTCACCTGGCCGACAAAACGGATATTTTCCTTGCCCCGCAGGGCACCGTCACTGGTGAAACGGGGCGGTTCGTTCACGTCGGTGACGGTGATGGTGATCAACTGCCGGGCGGTCAGGGCGCGGCCTCCCTTGCCGCCGGTGGCCGTGACCACGACGATGTATTCGTTGTTCCTGCCATTGTCCTTGGGATCCTCGAAGTTGGGGTCGTTCTTGAAGGTCAACGCGCCTCTGCTGTTGATCTCGAACAGGTTCTGGTCGGACCCGCCGGTGAGGGTGTAGCCGGTGATGCGGTCGGCGTTGTCGACGTCCTCGGCGGTCACCTGGCCGATGGACCGGTCATTTTCGAGACGCAATCGCGCACCCTGCCTGCGCGACATGTGGGGATCTCTCAGACTGTCCCGGTTTCCCGATTGTAGTCTTCGTTCGACTGGAGAAGTGGGCGGACCTCTTTTCCCCGAACTTCGCTGAGCGCGTAGTCCTTTAGTCGGTCAACGTCCGGGACATGTACGAGCCCTGAGAACCTTTCACTATTGTCGTCCCCGATGCGGATGAGGTCAGCGGAGGCGAGTGTTGCAATCCCCCCCGCGACCGCCGAGCGCGACATGACTGTGAGGTACATATTTTGGAACGTATCTGGGGCATCCTTTCAACGGCGAGTCGCATCGTGGAGACGGGGATGCCCACGACCGTCGCTTCCGTTGCGGCCGAGTAGGAAGCCACCCAGCGCTCCGCATTCATCATGAATTCGTGATCCCCTATGAGGAAGGGGGATGACAGCTCCGAGTGAGGATACTGCCAGGGCACGATCATGCCGTGTTGAACGAAGTACAGGTGCCTGAAGGGCTCTCCCGACCGAATGAGTGCCTCATCAGCCGAAGGCTTAACGAACAGCATCTCCAGTGGTTCTTGGCCACTGGAGAGCACGTTCTCAAGCTCGCCAGCATCGACGGACTCAAAGACCTGACAGCGCGCTAGCGCCTGGGCAAAACCGGCGATTTCAACAGCCATTACGGTTCACGTCCATCAATTCTGTCCAAAAATAGCACACAAGAAGGCAAATGGAAAGGAGTAAATACAATATTGACTTTGTCTTTCAGACGACATATACTTAGGACTACAGCGACACACAGGGAGGTCGGTCGAGTTCTATGGCAGGAACAGATGGATAGTGGGCTTTCCAGAAATACAGGACATTGGCCGTTCTCGAAGCGAAGGCGGCGGCTCCCGTCTGGCCTTCCGGTGGCTGGCCCAGGACCATAAGAGGGCGCCTTTCCCGCGACGCCGGGAGCCGAGACCTCCGCTACGGCGGCAATGCGCCAGCGACGAATCGCTCGCGGCGTCGCGGTGAGCGTCGAGAAACGCAGGGAAGCAAACAACACGGGGAGTTGCTGGCTTGGTCGACTTGAACATCAACGTCAAGGTCAAGGTCCCCGGCCTCAAGAAGCTGTCGGATGTCGTCGCAAGCGGCGTCGGCGCGGTGGCCGGGTCGATGGTCGCACCGTGGATCGCGGAACGCCGGGCAAGGGCCATGCGCATCGAAGCGCAGGGGGAGGCCGACAGCCTGCGCCTCATCGCGCGAGCGCAAGCGGACGCGAGGAAAGTGCTCGGTGCGCCGGACGAAGGCGGCACAGGCGCGGTTGCGATGACCCGCGAAGGCATCGCGGCACGCCTGGAGTTCCAGGAAGCCAAGCGGCAGCGGAATATCGTCGCGGCGGTTCGACAAGCCGCCGGAGAGCTGGGCGGCGACGAAGTGCCGGATTCGGAACCGAATCACGATTGGATCGCCAGGTTTTTCGAATACGTCCAGGACGTCTCGGACGAGGACGTCCGACGCATTTGGGCAAGGATCCTTGCCGGCGAAGTGCGCTGCCAGGGCGGCGTTTCCCTGCGGACGCTTTCGATCCTGCGGAACTTCTCGCGCGAGGAGGCGGAGCTCTTCGCCGAGACCATGCGGTATCGCCTGGACGACTACATCCTCCGCAAGTTGTGCCTGGAATGCTCGGACATGCTAAGGGCCGGCGACTTCTACTACCGGTTCCCGGAGCTGGGGTTGTTCTTCACTCCTACGGACCTACGCCCTCCTCGCCGCGTGTCGCTGGACACGAAAGGTATCGGCCGAGTGGTGTGCGCCGATCAGGTGCTGGCGATCGCGGGCAAACCGAACAGCTCGTTGGACTTGGCCGACGACGCCGTCATCATGAAGCCCCCGGCGATCGAACTCGCGCCGTTCTGCGGGGCGAGCACGGACACGACGTACCTGAGGCACTTCGCGCGCCTGCTCGCCGGCAAGGAATGCGCCCTGTGGGCCGTCCCGATTGATGAGACGACGGCGGAGGGCCATGTCGTCTCATTGGAGCGCATGCGGAAAGTGCAACCGGTCTGAGGGGGGACGGTGAGCGAGCGGATCCACCCGTGTGCCGGCGACGGCACGGGTCCGCTGACGACATAGATGGTCACGCGGATCAGGGGAGGATCGACCATGGACAACAGTTTCGACACCGACGCATTCATCCGGCGCATCGGAGTGCGCCTCGTCCAGGAGTTCGCGGACGCGAGGGCCGGTACGACTGCGTCGACGGTCGGATCAGCAGCCGAGCAGCCGGTCAGGGGCCAGCTAGAGCAGGTGCTGCCCAGGGGAGTGAAAGTCGGCGAGGGATTCGTCATAGACAGCTACGGGGGGACGAGCCGGCAGCAGGACGTAATTCTCTACGAGCGGGACCTCTGCCCCGTGTTCTCGGTAAACAGGACGCTGCAAACCACATATTACCCTTGCGAAGGCGTGATCGCCGTGGGCGAGATCAAGAGCAGGCTGGACAGGGATTCGCTCAAGGACGCGTTTGCGAAAATTGCATCCGCGAAGGCGCTCCGGCGACATATGGTGCCTGACCGAATGCCGCACCCGACGTCCGGGGAACCGATCGCGTTGAGACGAGACTACCTGTCGCCGCGCCGAGACTCGGTGATCAGGCTCGACGAGGGGCCGGAGGATCGCGAAAGGCAGCGGCTATTCGGGTTCGTGCTGGCGGGGGAGTCGCGGCTGAACCGCGAAACGCTGGTGCTGAAGTGCAGCGCGCTCGCGGCGGGTATGGACGAGACTCTGGCACCGAACCTGGTCGTGACGTTGGACGGACACGTCGTTAGGTGGGGCAAGGTGGCCAAGGGGGAGCGGGAGGAAATGCACAAGTCTGGCGACGGCACCTACGGGGTTACGGTCTATAGGGACGGCCCGGAGGGATGGCAGGAATCGTGGTCCGCCGAAACGGGGACGCATCTGGGCGGATCGGAACAATCCGACGTGTTCCGAATGCTGGTGCGCTGGATCCGGCAGGGCGTAGAAATGGGAAGGACCAGCGACATACGGTCCTTCGACCGCTATTTCGAGACGAAGTCGCACGGGCAGTCGAAACTGGTGGCAGTTCCGAAGTTCAGGGTGACACCGGAAAACGCGGAGTAAGGTGCCGCTGAGGGTGGTCATAGAAGGTGGAGTTGGCTCGCTCGCCTACGTCCGGGAACTCGGTGTTAACTGTTTACCGCTTGTCTCGTATAATAGGTCCGGAGGTTTCGAGACAAGTGTAAATCCAGCCGTGAGGGTCTCCCGTATGAGGGTACCTGAGCACGTAAGGTGCGCTTGCCTTGTTGGGGACCTGAAGCGATCCTGTCACCAGCGAGGCTGCTGGGGTTCGGCTGATTATTCCTCGGGGCACCGTCCCCTGCGATATAGACTGCCGATGCCAGCACGTTGCACGTACCGCTTGACGGGACCCGGTTCCCGATCTGGCTGCGAGGACGTGCCCGCTGGCGTCACCCGATCTTGGGCAGCTTCAGCCCCCCTTTTGGCAAGGAGCCTCCCATGTATACCCTCGGCACCGGCGTCGCCAAACGCCGACACCATGCCACCCTGCTCGATGAGGACGGCACCCCGGTGTTCCGCCACTTCGCGCTGCCCCACTCGGCCCCCCGGCCCTCACGGCTGGTGCTGCCGGTTCTGGGATGTGCCTAAGTCTTGGTGGCGGAGGTGCTCTGTCCTGGCCACTCAAGGCGCGTTTGGTAGTGGCAGATCCGTGGGACAGTTCAACAGATCCGGCCTCTACAGCAGGCCGAATTAGTGGGGAGGAGGATCGAGTGCCGACAGTAGGATGGATCCACGAAAAGATGGTCGAGCGAGACCATGAAGCTGCAGAAAAGCGAAGACCGCCACCAAAGTTTCCATGCGTTGATTGCGGACGGGAGTTCCCAGATCCAGGTACCTTGAGGGACCATATACGTCTTCATCATCCGCAAGCGATGCCTAAGTTGCTCTTCTCAGGAACTGTGGTCGCAAAGCAAATGGTGATTCGCCGGCCGCTCGTTGCAGACGGGATCGAGTTTGTCAATTGTAGTAGTGTGCAAGTTCATCTGGATGGCAGATTTGTCAAGGTCGAGCATGAGGATCTGCCCGCTTGGCTATCAAGGAGAGACACTGGGCATGTGCACATAGTTGCCCAGAATTATCGCTCCGTAGACCAAGGACTTGCGCGGACCGAATGGTTGCTTGAACTTCGTCTCGCCCGACAGGCGGAGCTTAAGGAGTGCGATAGGGCATTCGAAGAGCATCTGGCAGTTCCGAATCCGACGATGCGGGACGTTGACCAGTTCCTCGGTATGTGCCCACGTAGCTTGGGCGCCATTGACTATTCCGGTGCTCTCGCAGACTATGTTGTGGGCTTGCTATTGAAGGAGCAAGCATCGCCAAGTGGGATCCGAGGAGATCTCAAGAACTTCAAAGACAAGCTCATGAATGCACTGGAGATTCTTCAATGGCATGAGACCAGAGTTGCGCGCTCTGTCACGGCAGTATGTAAGTTCTCCCTGAATGCTTGGAAGCGGATACAAGTACCGCCGAACCTAGCCGAACTAGATGCCGCAGTGGCTTTCTATCTCTCCTTGGTGGAGTCAAGACACGTGGAGTTCTCAGGGCATGGCATACCCGGAGGGATTCCAACATGCTATGTAGATCAGGCAACTAAGTGGATCCTCCAAGCGGCGATGGACTTGCGCCAGGAAAGAGCGGAGAATGCTGCCCTGGAGGAACTGCGATTACTTCGGCAAAACGATGGGCTGACAGAGTACGACTTGGTTAAAGTTGACGTACTACTGGCGGTGATTGAGAGTCGTATGGGAAGACAAGAGGTAGCCAAGAACCATCTCCAGAGACTCCAGTTCGATGAACACTTCGGTGCTTGGGCAAGAAAGGAACTACATGGTTGATTCTAGGGACTTCAAGGACCGTAGGCAAGCCACAATAAAGGCGGAAGTCAGGAATGGCGACCTTAGGAGGGATGCCCAAGACGAAAGGACTGTGCTGGATCAGTTGGACATCCGCGCTTTGTTCAGGAAGAAGCCGTCAACAACGCTTCCAAGATTTCGGAAGAAGCTGCGGGAGGGCCAACTAGCCCAACTGGACGAACGGGCGCTCGACGCTCTTGCCGGTGAGGTGATCCGCAACAGGCAGCTCCCGAAGCTATCCACCATGATGTTATCACTGGTGACCGGGGCAGGGAGTGAACCTCTGGCAATACAGTTGGCAGCGCTAGCCGCGCGGGTAGTCGCCCAAGCCACGGAATCAACGACGACCTCGGACGGAGTTCGATCGTGTCCGGTGCTAAGAAGCGGCGAAGATGTGCTCCGGTTCGCGATGGATGAAGTTCCACGAGTAAAGGGTGAGAAAAGTAGACACAATCTGGCGGTACTGATCGCAATAACGAGCATCCAAGCGGGCTTCATGCAGCTAGATGAGCTCACCGGCTATATCACTAAAGTGCTAGCACGGAGACCGAAGACCGGCCGGCCACAGGCCCCGGAGGAGGCGCTTCATGAAGCCCTTCTATACAACATGGTCAGACAAACAGATCTAAATGCAGCGTTGAGCATCAGGGCCGTCTATGAGGTTATTGTCCGCGACCTGAAGCACGAAAATGAGCGCCTGAGAAGCATCGGGGATGTACTTGAAAGACGACTTGCAGAAACCGAGGCAGCCTCGGAGGAGGGGAGGGGACGGATTCAAAAGCTGCAGGGAAAGGTCACGACCTTGGAGTGTGATATCCAAGGTCTGAAGCAAGATCTTGTATCACAAAAGACTAGCTCGTTGTACGAATTACAGACGGTTAAGGCCCGGATGATGGGCGTATTTTGTGGTGAGTTGACACGATGGTTGGCGACTGCCCAGGACGCCGCGACAGCTGACCCACCACATGGACGAGTGGTGATCGAACGGCTCGAACAGGCTCTACGCAAAATCGAGGAGGAGGTACAGTGGCTACAATCTTCGGTTTAGACTTCGGTACTACGAACAGCTTGGTTTCGTTCATTCAAGAGGATCGGGAGGCAGGCCAACCCGTGGTACGCAGCCTAACCCACCTTACCGATGGTCGCCCACATCCTTCGGTGGTTTGGTTCTCCCCTGAAGGTCCCGTGGTCGGACGAAATGCGCGTGATAAAATGTCAGACCTCGGAGTCGGCGTGTTCGGAGACATCGTGCGGTCACCGAAGATCTACTTGGGCGGACCCGCACCAATTGTAGTAGGTGGAGTCGTCCGATCTAGCGTCGATGTCGTGACAGAGCTGTTTCAGTATCTCCGAGAAGACGCACTCAGCCGGGGCTTTCCGGAGCAGGAGTTTTCCAGAGCCGTCGTGACAGTGCCTGTAAATATGCGGGGGAAAGCGCGCCAGGAATTGCGGCAGGCTGCGAACCAGGCGGGAGTCTGCATACATCAGTTCGTACACGAACCTATGGCCGCTCTATATGGCTACCTACGAGGAATGCCCAATTTCCATTCAGAAGTTGCGCGGCTGGAGGGCCGCATCGTTATGGTGTTTGATTGGGGCGGTGGCACGCTAGATCTGACGCTCTGCAAGATAGAGCAGGGCACAATACTGCAAATCCTCAATGCCGGTGAAGCATCCGCAGGCGGCGACCGGTTCGATTTGAGGGTTCTGAATCGGGTGAAGGAGAAGCATCAGGAAGAGCATCCGGCGGCTGATTGGCGGCGGCTTCAACCCACTGCCGAAGCAAGGCTTCTGAAGCACTGCGAAGATGCCAAGATTCGTCTGTCCGAAAGCGAGGAAACGACCATTTACTTAAGGGAGATCTTACAGGGTCCCGGGAGCGACCTCGATGTGACCCTGACCCAATCCGAGTTGCGGGGCCTTGTGGACGATCTTGTAGAGAAGGGCCTTTCAACAATCCCCCGTCTGCTTAAGCGGGCCGAGTTGCCGATTGGGGCAATTGACCTTTGTGTCGTGACAGGTGGAATGGTCGCCATGCCAGCAATCAGGGAGGGGCTGATCGAAATCCTCGGTGGTGGCAGGGTTAGAGAAATAGAGAATGCAGCGACGGTGATCAGTGAAGGCGCGAGCTGGATCGCTCATGATGGACTTAGTGTGAGACTCGCTAAGCCGATTGAGATCCTGAACTGCCATGATGTGTACGTCCAGGTAGTAGGAGCGCACTCCGATCTACCACAAGAAGGAACGCAGATTCAGCAAAAGATTTCGCTTTACTGTGTCGATCCACGGGATGGATTCGCCAAGGTGCAGGTCGCTCGACCTCGGTGGCCCGGCCAGGGAATCTCCTTGGACGATAGGTTACCCTATGCATGTCTGTGTGTGGATGTTGATACCAACAGTCAGCCTTTACAAGAACGACTTGACCTAGAAGTCGTAATTGACGACAACCTGATCGCCAACGTGGGAGTTCGTTCGATGCTGAGTGACAACTACAAGGAAGTGGAGATCCACGACCTTGAGTTTGGACTGGGCGTCGCCCAGGCCTGGGGGGATGGTGGCGGCCGATCTGTGGATGCCGGTGGGGATACAATAGGCGGTGGTGGCATCAGACAGCCTCGAACTCCGGGAGAGGTGAGGATTCGAGGCAATGTGGCAGTAACGGAAGACTGGGGAGGTGTTCCGGGTGAAATCGTGGGATACTACCGCCGGGGTCACACGCTCAGCCGCCGTCAAAGGGACGAGAAGATGTACTATTTCCCTTGCGTTGAGTGTGGAAGGAATATCTATCAGATTGAGCGTGACGGATGTGACCGGTGTTCGGAATTAGGACTAGCTGCGTCCGCCGAGGAGGCTCAACAAGAAGGTCGGAATTGTGACAGCAGGAGAGTGGACCCAACTGCGCCTTGTAGAGCAAGTGCGTGGCAAGTCTGAGGTAACGATGAAAGCCAGTCCAGAGGAATACGCTCTCTAGTGCGCTGTTAAAGAGGCGGCATTGAGCTTTGGATCTTGACTAGCTTGGCATGGTCTTGGTTTCGATTTCGCCATACCGAGGTATTCCTGCATGCGCTGGCCGACTTCTCGATGGTCCCTTGGGTCGTTGTTCTTGATGACGAAGTAATGGGCGGCCGTAAGATGGAGTTCGAGACGATTCATCCAGGAGGCGTTGGTAGCGATGAAAACCAGGGAGACCTGATTTCGCCGACACCATTGGCGGATCCTTTTGGTCGTGTGCGTCGACAGGTTGTCCAGGACCAGGTAGATGCGTCTGGCTTTCCGGTACCGGCACCGAATGCCTTGAGGGCGGTGAGCACCACCGAGGCGCAGCGTCCACTGATTGAAGGGTTGGCCGAAGGCCCGAGGGGGCAACCTGGCGATCTCCACCACCACCGACTCGTCTTCCGGCCTCAGCGTAGGTGTGCGCCCCGGATGGGCTCGAGTGCGAAGCCACGCCAGCCCTTCCTCTTCCCTCGCCGCATCTGCACGGCATTGCGCGGGCCGCTTCAGCCATCGGCTCAGTTCCTTCGATTCGGCGGCATCCGGTGTTCGAGCATGGAGCCACATGGAGAGGACCCTCCCAGTAAAAATCACCATATGTCCCCATGATACCACGCCTTACGAAAAAGCGAAAAAGTACAAGCCTGAACCCCTAAGAAGCCGTCTGAAAACTCTAATTTTCATTTGATTCGTTTAAGTAGCAAGTGGATCATGGCAATCTGGATCAAGGCTTCACTATGGCGGGTCAAGACCTCATAATCTCGGGCATGTCGGCGAAAATTCATCAACCACGCAAACGTGCGCTCGACGACCCACCGGCGTTTAACTACGGTAAATCCGGAGCCTTGTTTGGCGACGACTTCCAAGTCTATTTTGTGCGTCTTTTTTTGGTTGGCCACCCACGTTCGGATGGCCTCGCCTTGGTAGCCGCCATCAACCCACAGCTTGCGTAACCGAGCCACGCCGGCGGCCTTCAAGCGGGTCAACACCTGCTTCAAACCCTCTCGATCCTCGACATCGGCGGCGGTGACCACCACCTGTCGAAGCAAACCCGACGGGTCCACCAACAGATGCCGTTTGCGGCCTTTGATCTTTTTGCCGGCGTCATAACCGGTTGTTTTACCATGCGTTGCGGTCTTAATCGTCTGACTATCGACTACGCCAGCCGACGGCATCGCAGCCCGGCCGCTCTGGCGGCGCTCCCTCTTGGTCAGCCGATCCAACACCAGCGGCCAGACCCCTTGCAGGCTCCAGCGACGAAAGTAATCATACACCGTTTTCCACGGCCCAAAACAAGCAGGCAACAACGCCCAAGGACACCCCGTCTTGTTCAAATACAAAAGGCCGTTGACAAGCTGGCGTCGATCCCGCGGCGGCCGACCCGGACCGTGAAGCCGCCAGCGCGGCGCGGGCAGCAACGGTTCGATCCGCTGCCATTGTGCATCGGTTAGATCGGTGGCATATTGCATACGCGGTGTACTCATCATACAAGCCTTTCTGTTCAGAGTTTTGTGGTGAAACCTGAATATGGCTCGATGAGTACGCCCGTTCAAATGCGGCTACATCAGAGGGTTTTCAGACGGCTTCTAACAGAGCACTAGTTGGATATGGAGGCACCGCAATGAACAAGAAGATGAAGTCGCAACAGCAACATACGATCCCTAGATGGCTCTTGGAAAATTTCACGGATCGAGAGGGTATGCTTCACGTGGCAAGCAACGATCCAAGGACGTTCTTCAAAAGCAAGCCAAAGAACGTCTTCAGACGAAGAGATTATTACGCAGCAAAGGAAATTGGGGAATCCTTGGAGGCCCAAATAACCAAGACGGAGAATCTCTTCTTCCCATGTGTGAAAAATGTTCTCCGCGCGGCACGGGAGGGGATCGATCAGGGCGACCTTTCCTGTGTGAAGGCGATACTAGATGACATTCGAGCCTGCGGGCTGTTCCTTTGGCATTTGGCGTACCGGTCCCCCCAATGGTTGGGAGAAGATTTCTTTTCGGGGATGGATGCGATCCGGATTGAATTGGAAAGAGTCGGCGAAGACATGGCTTCCGTTATTCGGGAGGAAAGCACGAAGCTCATTCAGGCTAGCGAATTGGTCATGGTATTCAGTCAAGTGGGTGCTCCGACATTTGTTTTTGGCGATTGTGGACCGTTTGTATCTCGGGATACGGAGCTAGGAGTGGACAACCAAAAGCAGAAACGGGACGACCCGAATTGGATTCCTGCCGAACAGAGGATATGGATGGCATTGTCCCCCGACGTCGCGTTGGGAGTTGCCATGAGAGAGGCAGACGCAACACTGTGCGTGAATCTAATGCCCAATTCAAAGTTGTCAGCGGACTGGGTGGATCATTTCAACGAAATCTGCGCAAGGCATAGCAGGATGATCGCGGGTGCCTCGGAGAAATGGATATGTGCGGCTTCACAGAAGGCATGGCCGATGGATTAGTGAACCCCTCCGGGTTTTTCGGAGACTGGTTCGTGAGAGGCACGTTCCCGGGCCCCGGGGCACGCGCCAGTGAAAGACATTGTTCATCGAAATCAACCCGCCCACACCACCACGTTGATTGTACGTCGCACTTCGCCTCGGTGCCGTCCAGAGTCAGCTAGATGGACGGTGCCTGCAAACGATCCTCAGGGACCCGCCTGACCCTTGCTGGTGCGCTCAGCGTCTTGGCCCAGAGTCCAAAAAGGTACCTTACCAAATACATGGGGCCCCGCCTCCGTGAAGAACGGGATCTGTATGTCCACGCTGCACCATGCGCAGCCTTCGACACCCACTGGCGAATCTCAAAGGTCTTGAAAAAACCGTTCTCCACCATCCGTCCGACCAGGAAGACTGGCCGAACTCCGCCTCAGATTGGAGAAGCCGGGAGTCCTTGCTCGCGAAGTCGGCGCGGGCCTGGGGGAATATCTGTGCCGGGCGCTGTCGCAGCGCGCAGCCCTCTCCGAGCCGAGAGACCTGCCATGGTTGCTCGCATCGTACGCGCGCGACGGGCTGGCGCGGGTCGAGGACGCGGCCCCGGCGCCCTCGCCGGCGCGCGGTGAAGCAGGCGGCCCTGGAGCGGATCTTCGGCTTCGAGATCATGCCCGCCCCCTTGCCGTCGCCCGGGCCGGCCATTCCCGCCGGAGTCGCGCCGGGGTGCAGATGGCCGTTTGCGGGCGCGGCTTCGGAGACCACCTCTCGTGGCGGCTCGGGGCTCGGCATCCGACCGGAAGGCCGGGACCGCCAGTGCCACGAGTGCGCTGAGGATCAGGCGCTCAATCGCCCTCCGGGGCGGTGCGCTTCACTTCAAGGATGATGGTCGCAGGCTTGTCGGGCATGGCGGTGGGACCTTCTACAATGCAGGTGAGCGGAACCGAGTCCTCCTCGGCCGCCCGGACGACTGGCGCAGACGCCGCAAAGGGTGTGACAAAGGGCCCCTTGTACGACTCGGCCTGGGTGACGTCGACGCGGTAGCCTATATCGGCCATCGCCTGAATGGTGATCGCGCTGAGCGGGTTGTGCGGTAACAAACGGTTGAAACGGGTTGTCATGAGTTCGTCGTCGAGCACGTTCTCACGCCAGTGACTGTCAGCTGCGCCCGGTATCCCGTTGTTTTCCACCGGCACCTTCGCGCCGGTGTAGGCCGCCCCGCCGCTGGCATTGAAGGCTGCAATCGCCAGCGGACCTGAGAAGTGCGTGTCGGGCGCGGGAAAGACGGGGTTGTTGAGGGAAGGGTCATGCAGCAGGTTGTGCCCTCGCCACAGCCAGGAGGCAAAACCCAGAGTGTGTCCCATCTCGTGCTCCATGACATCCGCCAACAGCTCGTCTGAAAGATTGGGCAGGTTGTCCCCGTTGAGCCTCAGTCGCGCTATGCAGGGCAGGAAGGACGGGTCGCGTAGGATGATCGTCCAGGCGTCAGCGAGAGTACCGACACCCAATCCCGGGTTGTCACCGATTTCCACGAAAATCAGCAGATCATCGACTTTGTCGGGGATGGTGGCCGTTGGATAAAATTCCTCCACGTAATCGCGCTCTTCTTCCGTAACGGGATGGTAGGGAATGCTGTGCGTGATGATGCGCTCCCAACGGGTCGCCGCCGCTTCTGCCGCCGACCGGTGTTTTGAGGAAATCGCGCCGACGAAAACGAGGTCGATGTCAAAAGAAGGGGTTCCGGTGGTCGTCGCCTCGACGGTCCCGGAGCGGCTGGTCACGCTGCCGTTGCAATCCGCCCCGATGTACCCGTAATCCGCTTGGTAGGTGGTGCCCGGCTCGAAAAAATCAGGCTCTGAGAGGGTCTCGGATATGGAAATATCCTGACCCTCGTTCGTGGCGGTAAAGCACCCTGTGGCCCACGGTCCGACAGGCGTCTTGTGCCGGATTCTGACCTCGTAGGCGCGGGTCTCGCTGGCCGAGAAGTCATCGGTGAATCCGATGGTAAAGTCATCTCCGCTGATGCTCAGGATGGGCGCCAATAGGGTGGTTGCCTGTATGGTCGCGTCGAAGGTGGCGGCGGCGGTCCCGCCATGGGGATCGCGCGCGGTTACTGTAATCGTCGCAGTGCCGGCGGCCACCGGCGTGATCCTGACGGCAAAACCGATCATCTCTACGGTCGCGATGTCCTCGTCGCTCGACGCCCCCGTGTACTGCAGGTAGAGATCGGGACCATCGGGATCGGAAAACACAGAAAGCGCATACGCGATTTCGACGGCCCCGCCTACCGTGCCGGTCACCGCGTCAATGGCGCCATCGACAACCGGGGCCTCGTTGGGGATGGTTATCTCGGATACCGGCGACCACTCGCTCAAGCCTTCGCCGTTCAACGCCTGAATTCTCACTTCGTAGGTTGTACCATTGATCAAGCCGGGGATATCTGTCTCCCAATCACCCTCGTCGGATACAATCAACAAGATCGAGTTCTCAAAGAGAGGGGAGCTTTCCCTGGCGCGAAACTGTATTTCGTAGCCGCCGATGTCAGGCCCGGTATTCGTCGGCGTGCCGCCCGGGCGCACCTCGACAATATATCTTTCCTCCTCGAGCCGGGTCGTCAGCAGGGGGGCTGGCGGCCTGCCCGACGGTTCCACGACGTTCACAACCTCGACGGTAATCGTCTGTGTCGCCGTCCGCACCCGGTCGCCCGTGCCGCTGGTCGCTTCGACCGTGAGGGAATAGGAATTGTCCTCGCCCGTGTCCACTGGGCGATCATGGTCGGCGCCCTCATTCCCATCGAAGGTCAATGTTCCCCCGCGGGTGATCGAGAAATGCGCCTGATCGTCGCCGCCGGTAATCGCATAGCCGGTGACGTAGTCCCTGACGTCGGCATCCGTGGCGATCACGGCGCCGACCATGGTTTCGTTTTCGTCAACCTCGAAGGTGGATTCACTGGTGAAAACCGGCGGGGCATTGGCATTGTCGGGCATCTCCAGAACCGTGACCTGCACGTCGTCTGCGGTGACGCCCTGATAGTCCCCGCTGCCGCTGACCGTGTGGCTCACCGTGACCATGTCATCGACCGTGTCATCGTCCATGCCGGCGGTTACCGTTACTGCTTGCGGCTCGTTGTAATTGCTTGCCGTGAAGGTCAGTTGCAGTGGGTTCGCCGAGATATTCGACCCCGACGGCGCCGTCACCCCGACGGTCACGTCTGCGGTTGGCTGCACGTTCAGCACGATCGAATAGGTGTTGCTGCCGTCTTCGGGCACGGACAACGACGTCGGATAGATCGTCACCGGTTGGACGGGGATCACTTCCAGCGGCAGGTCGGCGGATTTGACGAGTTCGTAGCCGAGATGGTCTAAGGGCAGTGGCGGCAACCGCTTGATGTCCGCGGTGACGGCCGCGCCCGCGCCCGGCGGGCGGGAGACGGCGAGAGGCTCGCTTTCCAGGGTGCCCGCGGCAATGGCGATGGTCTGTTCGCCGCTGGCGATGGAGGCGTTGGCAACCCGCAACGGCAGGACCATTTCAAAAGGCGCGCCCGCGTGCGCCGTGGCTTTGAACTGGTCTGTCCCAGCCGGTTCCAGCGAAACAGTGATGGGGAGGGGACTGACTGCATTGTCATTCAGGTAGAGTATTGTCAGTGCGGCCAGTCCGGAGAACACACCGGATGGCAGCGTCTCAAGTTTGTTGTTGGAAAGGTCGAGATGGGTCAGTTCCGTCAGCCCCGAGAACAGGTCCGCAGGCAGCGTCTCGAGGTAGGTGAATGAAAGGTGGAGCGTCCTCAGTTCCGTCAGCCCCGAGAACAGGTCCGCAGGCAGCGTCTCAAAGTAGTTGCTAGTCAGGTGGAGCTCTTCAATCGCGGTCAGCTGTGAGAACACACCCGATGACAGCGTCTTAATTTCGTTGCCACTCAGGATGAGTCTTGTCAGGGCGGTCAGCTGTGAGAACACACCCACAGTCAAGCTGCTGATCTCGTTACCACTCAGGTCAAGAAATTCAAGCGACGATAGCCCGGAGAACAGGCCCGTCGGCAGACTGCTGAGGTCGTTGTCCCACAGGTTGAGCTGTTGCAGGGCGGTCAGCCCGGAGAACACACCCGCCGGCAGACTGCCGAGATCATTGAAATTCAGGTTGAGCTGTTGCAGGGCGGTCAGCCCGGAGAACACACCCGCCGGCAGACTGCTGAGGTCATTGGTATGCAGGTTGAGCACTTGCAAGGCGGTCAGCTCAGAGAACACGTCCGCCGGCAGCGTCTCAAGGTCGTTGTTATTCAGGTTGAGCACTTGCAAGGCGGTCAGCTCGGAGAACACGTCCGCCGGCAGCGTCTCAAGGTCGTTGTTATTCAGGTTGAGCACTTGCAAGGCGGTCAGCTCAGAGAACACGTCCGCCGGCAGCGTCTCAAGGTCGTTGGTACCCAGGTTGAGCTCTTGCAAGGCGGTCAGCCCGGAGAACACACCCGCCTGTAGTGCTGAGATGTCCCTGAATCTCAAATCGAGGGAGGTAATTTCGGCCAGGTGGTCCGCGGTCACATCGCCGCAATTGCTTACGGGGACTTGCGCCACGATCTCGTCGCGCACCTGCTCGGTGCGGCCGCAAATGCCACCGGTCCGGAGCGTCGCCCCGTTGGCCGAGTTGGACCACGCACCCTTCCCTTCGTCGTTCTCCGCCTGTACCCGGATCTGGTAGGTGCTGTTCGAACTCAAGCCGGTGATCGTGCGGGTCAGGGACGGGCCGGTGTCCGGCCAATCGGTGAAGGCGCCGCTGTCGCGGTATTGTACATGGTAATTGGTGACGTCGGGCCCGGTGTTGGCCGGCTCGGTCCAGGTCACGGTGAGGCTGCTCTCGGTTTCGTCGCTCACCGTGGGCGGATCGGGCTTGCCCGGTGGTTCGTCGACGTCCTCCACGGTGACGGTGATCGTCTGCGTTCCCGTCATCTCCCGGGTCCCGGTGCCGCCGGTCGCCGTGACCTCCACGATGTTTTCGTTGTTGCCCCCCGCATCCGCCGGACGCTCGAAGTCGGGGTCGTCCTTGAAGCGCAACTGGTTCGTGCCGGCGATCTCGAAGCGGCTTCCGTCGGCGCCTCCGGTGACCTCGTAGCCGGTGATGCCGTCGTTCCTGTCGACGTCCAGGGCGGTCACCCGGCCGACGGACTGCTCGTTTTCATCGACCTTGAAGGCATCGTCGCTGGTGAAGATGGGCGGTTCGTTCACGTCGGTGACGGTGACGGTGACGGCTTGTTCCGCGGTCAGTGCGCGGCCCCCGGTTCCGCCGGTGGCCGTGACCGCGACGCTGTACTGGTTGTTCCTTCCGGAGTCCTTGGGATCCTCGAAGTCGGGGGCGTCCTTGAAGCGCAACTGGTTCGTGCCGGCGATCTCGAACAGGTCGCGGTCGGCGCCTCCGGTGATGGTGTAATTCGTGATATCGTCGGCACTATCCTCATCACGGGCGACCACTGCGCCGACCCTCGTGCCATTTTCTACCGTCTCGAAGGTTGCGTCGCTGGTGAACGCCGGCGGCTCGTTGACGTCGTTCAGGTTTATCAACACGAGGATGGTGCTGCTGCCGCCGTGCCCGTCGGTTGCTTTCACGTCCACAACATAGCGGGGCTTCGTCTCGTAATCGTAGGTCTCGTCGCGGTCGGTGCGGATTTGCCCGCTGCGCGAGTTGATGGTGAAGGCATCCGCATCCGTGCCTTCGAGGCTATAGGTCAGCGTGGTGTTCTCCGGGTCGGTGGCACTTACCGGATCGCCGATGTTCTGCACGCCGGTGGTGTTCTCGTCGAGGGCGCGGGTGGCGCTCGACCCGTCGGTGAAGACCGGGGGCTGGTTGGGGTGGGTACTTCCCGTGCCCGACGGCGACCAGTCGCTCGTGCCTTCGGCGTTGCGCGCGCGCACCTGCACCTCATAGCTCGTGCCCGGGCTCCGACCGGTGATGGTCGCGGTGCGTTCCGCGCTGTTGTGTGTCCAGGAGGTAAAGCCACCGCTGTCCCCTTCGCGGTATTGCACGTCGTAGTCGTCGATGTCGGGACCGGTGTTGGCCGGCTCGTCCCAACTCACGGTCAGGCTCGTCGAGGAGGCCGGTATGACCCTGGGTGCTGCCGGGGTCTGGGGAGGTTCCTGTTCATCGGTCAGGTTGATCGTCACCGCGATGGTGTTGCTGCCGCCCTGACCGTCTTGCACGCGCACGATCACGACATAGCTGTTCTTCTCTTCGTAGTCGTAGGTGACGCCCGCTACCGTCCGAAGCTGGTTGACATCGAGAGTGAAGGAGGCCCGGTCCGTGCCTTCGAGACGGTAGGTCAGCGTCCCCCCGTCGCCGTCGGTGGCGGTTATCGGGTTGCCGATATCGGTTGTGCCCGTGGTATTCTCGGCCAACCTGCGGGTGGTGCTCGAACCTTCGGTGAAGGTGGGGGCCTGGTTGGCGACGGTCCGTCCATTCCCCGAATCCGACCACTGGCTCGTGCCCTCGTCACTGGTGGCCTGCACCTGAATCTCATAAGAGGTGTCCGACTTCAGGTTCGCAATCGTCGTCGTCGTGCGTGTGCCATCATGTGCCGCCGCAGTGAAGGCGCCGCTGCTGCCTTCACGGTATTGCACATTGTAATCGGTGATGGGCGGACCGGTATTGCTCGGCTCTGTCCACCCTATGGTCAGACTCGTCAGCGTCGAGGCCGTCACCGAGGGCCGGTCGGGTCTTTGCGGCCGCTCGTTGTCGTCGTCGGTTATGTCAATCGTCACTACGATGGTGGCACGGCCGCCCTGCTCGTCCTGTGCCTCTACCCTGATTGTATACCGATCCCTGGTTTCGTAGTCGTAGGTGACGTCCGGACTGGTCTGTAGTTGACCGGTGTTCGGGTCGATGGTAAAGCTCTCCGTATCCCCACTTGGCAGGCGGTAGGTCACCGCGCGGCCCTCCGGATCAGTCGCTCTTATGGGGTTGCCGATGTCCTGGCCACCGGTTGTGTTCTCGGCCAGGCTGCGGGTGGGCGCGGTTTCGTCGAATACCGGCGGCTGGTTGGCACTGGTCGTCCCGAAACCCGAGGCGGACCAACCGCCCGTGCCTTCGTCGTTGGAGGCCCGCACCTGCACCTCGTAGCGGGTGTTCAGGTCCAGGTCCGTGATGGTTGTGCTCGTGCCGGAGCCGCTGTGCGGCCAGGGGAGGAAGCTGCCGCTCTTGCGGTACTGCACGTCGTAGCCGTCGACGCCGGGACCGGTGTTGACCGGCTCGGTCCAGGTCACCGTCAGGCTGGTGGAGGAGGCCGGCTCGACCCGGGGCCGCGCCGGGGGTTCGGGGGGTTCGTCGACGTCGGCCACGTGCACGGTCACGTCGATGGCGTCGGTGCCGCCGTAGCTGTCGTCAGCTTCCACCGTCACCTCGTAGCGGTCAGTCGTCTCGTAGTCGTAGGCGACGCCGGACCGGGTGTGCAGCTGGCCGCTGCTGGAGACGACGGTGAAGCTGCCTGCGTCGGCGCCGGAGAGGCGGTAGGTGAGGCGGTGTCCGTCCGGGTCGGTGGCGCGGACCGGGTGCTGGATGTTCTGGTTCGCGCCGGTGTTCTCGGCCACGGTGCGGGTGGCGGCCGGGGCCTCGTCGAAGGTCGGCGCCCGGTTGTTGGCCGGCGGCGGAGGTGGCGGAGGTCGCGTCGGAGGTCGCGTCGTCGGTGGTGGCGGTGGTGGCGGTGGGGGTGGGGGCGGAGCCGGTGCCACGATCACGGCAAAGGTCTGGGTGGCTTCCAGGCCCTCTGGATCGCGCGCCGTCACCCCAATCGTCGTCTGGCCCTCCGCCTGCGCCCTGAGACGCAGCTGGGCCCCCGACATCGACACCGTGACCACCCCTTCATCCCTCGACGAGGCGGCGTAGCTCAGCGCATCGTCGTCCGGATCCGAGAACGCCCCCGATACATCCACCCGCGCCGAGCGCCCCACCTGGAGCTGTCGCGCCGCCAGCGGCTGGGCCACCGGCGCGCGGTTGGCCGGTGCCACGGTCACCGCGATGGGCTGGGTCAGTTCCAGGCCCTCTGGATCGCGCGCCGTCACCCCAATCGTCGCCTGCCCTGCCGCTAGCGGCGCAATCGTCACCCGGGAACCCTCTACCATTGCCGTGGCAATGGCCGTATCCGACGAGGTGGCCGTGTAGCTCAGCGCCCCGCCCTCTGGATCGCGGAAGTGGCCCGCCACCTCCACCGTCACCACCTCGTCTCCGATTCGCAGCCGCTGCGCCGGCAGGCCGGCCCCCAGGGTCAGGCCGTAGGGCTCCTTCAGACCCTCGGTGACCAGGTCTTCCACATCGGAGCCGTCGAGGTTTGCGCGCTGAATCTTGTCGGTGCCGTAGTCGGTCCAGTAGAGCTTGCCGCCG
The DNA here is from genome assembly GCA_965219385.1 of Candidatus Latescibacterota bacterium. Lineage (GTDB taxonomy): Bacteria > Latescibacterota > UBA2968 > UBA8231 > UBA8231 > CBDCNM01. The sequence goes on from CBDCNM010000002.1 coordinate 3,795,708, forward strand.
GACAGATCGAGGGCGATCGCCTGGGAGGTCTTCAGACCCTCGGTGACCAGGTCTTCGATTTGGGCGCCGTCGAGGTTTGCGCGCTGGATCTTGTCGGTGCCCCAGTCGGTCCAGTAGAGCTTGCCGCCGGACAGATCGAGGGCGATGCCCCGGGGCTGGTTGAGGCCGGTGACCAGGTCTTCCACATCGGAGCCGTCGAGGTGGGCGCGCTGGATCCGGTCGCTGCCCCAGTCGGTCCAGTAGATCTTGCCCCCGGAAAGGTCGAGGGCGAGGCCGTAGGGCTGGTTCAGACCCTCGGTGACCAGGTCTTCCACCTCGCTGCCGTCGAGGTTGGACCGCTGGATCTTGTCGGTGCCGTAGTCGGTCCAGTAGATCTTGCCCCCGGACAGATCGAGGGCGATCCCGAACGGCTCCTGCAACCCTTCGGTGACCAGGTCTTCCACATCGGAGCCGTCGAGGTTTGCGCGCTGGATTTTGTCGGCGCCGCTGTCGGTCCAGTACAGGCGCCCGCCGTCCCGGTCGAGGGCGATGCCCCGGGGCTGGTTGAGGCCGGTGACCAGGGTGTGGATGCCGCTGCCGTCGAGGTGGGCCCGCTGGATGCGGTCGGTGCCCGCGTCGGTCCAGTAGAGCCAGGGCACGGCGAGCGGGGCCCGGTTGGAGGCCTGCACGGTGACCGAAAAAGTCTGGGTGGCCTGCAGGCCGTCCGGGTCGCGGGCGGTCACGGTGACGGCGGTTTCGCCGACGGCCAGCAGCCGGATCGTCACCAGGGAGTCGGCTGTCTCCACCGTGGCCACCCCTTCGTCGCCTGAAATAGCGGTGAAGGTCAGGGCGTCGTCGTCCGGGTCGCTGCCGGCCAGCTCGAGGGTGAGCGAGTCGCCGGTGGCAGCGGTGCGGTCCGCCAGCGGCCCCAGTTCCGGGGCCTGGTTGCCGGCGGACGGAGCCCAGGCCAGGGCCAGGCCCCGCGGACTCTGCAGGCCTTCGGTGACCAGGTCTTCCACTTGCGAGCCGTCGAGATTGGCCCGCTGGATTTGGTCGGTGCTGCTGTCGGCCCAGTAGAGCTTGCCGGCAGCGGTATCGAGGGCCAGGCCCCGGGGGGTGCCCAGACCGGTGGTGACCAGGTCCTCCACCTCGGAGCCGTCCAGGTTTGCCCGTTGAATGCGGTCGGTGCCATTGTCGGTCCAGTAGAGCTTGCCGCCGGCGGTATCGAGGGCCAGGCCCCGGGGGATCTGCAGCCCTTCGGTGACCAGGTCCTCCACCTGCGAGCCGTCGAGGTTTGCGCGCTGGATTTTGTCGGTGCCGCTGTCGGTCCAGTAGAGCTGGCCCGCGGCCTGATCGATGGCCAGCCCCAACGGGGTCTGCAGGCCGGTGACGAGATCCTCCACCTGCGAGCCGTCGAGGTTGGCGCGCTGGATTTTGTCGGTGCCGTTATCGGTCCAGTAGAGCTTGCCGGCGGCCGCGTCGAGGGCCAGGGCCAGGGGGATCTCCAGACCGGTGGTGATGAGGTCCTCGACCTCGGAGCCGTCCAGATTCGCGCGCTGGATTTTGTCGCTGCCGTAGTCGGTCCAGTAGAGCTGGCCGGCCGTCTCGTCCACGGCCAGGCCGCGCGGATTGACCAGACCGGCGTCGACGAGGTCCTCGACTTGGGCGCCGTCGAGGTTTGCGCGCTGGATTTTGTCGCTGCCCGCATCGGTCCAGTAGAGCCGGTTGGCGGGCCCGAGGTTCGCGGCTTCGACGAGGAGGGCGAAGCGCTGCACCGCCTCCAGGCCGGCCGGGTCGCGGGCGGTCACGGTGATCATGGCCCGGCCCATCGCCAGCGGGTAGACCGTCAGCCGGGAACCGGCCACCTCGACCCGGGCTACCGCTTCGTCGCCGGAGGAAGCCGTGTAGGTCAGGGCGTCGCCGTCCGGGTCGCTGCCGAAAAGCTCGAGGGTCAGCGAGTCGCCGGTTGCCGAGGTGCGGTCCGCCAGCGGCGCCAGGACCGGGGCCCGGTTGCCGGCGGCGGCAACGGTCCGGGCCAGGGCCAGGCCCCGCGGACTCTGCAGGCCCTCGGTCACCAGATCCTCCACTTGAGAGCCGTCGAGGTTGGCGCGCTGGATTTTGCCGGTGCTGCTGTCGGCCCAGTAGAGCTTGCCGGCAGAAACGTCGAGGGCCAGGCCCCGGGGCGTGCCCAGGCCCTCGGTGATGAGGTCTTCGATTTCGGAGCCGTCGAGGTTGGCGCGCTGGATTTTGTCGGTGCTGCTGTCGGCCCAGTAGAGCTTGCCGGCAGAAACGTCGAGGGCCAGGCCCCGGGGCGTGCCCAGGCCCTCGGTGATGAGGTCTTCGATTTCGGAGCCGTCGAGGTTGGCGCGCTGGATTTTGTCGGTGCCGCTGTCGGTCCAGTAGAGCTTGCCGGCGGCCTGATCGAGGGCCAGCCCCAGCGGGGTCTGCAGGCCGGTGATGAGGTCTTCCACTTGAGAGCCGTCGAGGTTGGCGCGCTGGATTTTGTCGGCGCCGTTATCGGTCCAGTAGAGCTTGCCGGCGGCCTGATCGAGGGCCAGGGCCAGGGGGATCTGCAGACCCATGGTGATGAGGTCTTCGATTTCAGAGCCGTCGAGGTGGGCGCGCTGGATTTTGTCGGTGCCGTAGTCGGTCCAGTAGAGCTGGCCGGCGGTCACGTCCACGGCCAGGCCGCGCGGATTGACCAGGCCGGCGTCGACGAGGTCCTCGACCCCGGCGCCGTCGAGGCGGGACCGCTGAATCCGGTCGCTGCCCGCATCGGTCCAGTAGAGCCAGGTCGTATCCCCGCCGGCCACCGGGGCGCCGATCCCTTCCGGCAGCGACGGGTCGGCTGGGTCGGCGTGGTAGGCCTCGATAAGCTGGGCGTCGGCCAGATCGACCCGGCCGTCCCGGTTGACGTCGCCCAGGGAGAGGTCGCCGTTGGGCAGGGTCAGGGTCGGGTCCTCGCTGTAGGAGGCGACCAGCAGGGCGTCGGCCAGGTTGACCCGGCCGTCCCGGTTGACGTCGCCCAGCAGACCGCCGCCTGCCAGCACCTTTCCGCGGGGGAGGGATGATAGCGGCTGAACCTGGATATCGACCGGCCCGGCCCCGACCCGGAAGGCCGGGTCGACGTAGGGGACCAGCCCCGGCCCCGAGACCGTCAATCCGTAGACCGGCCCCTCGCCGCCGGCCGAAGCCCTCGCCCCGCCGGAACCGGCTCCACCCACCGGCACCACCGGTCCGTCCAGCAGCACCATCGACCGGGTCAGACGCTCCCCGCCCCCAAGAAGCCGGTACAGATACACCCCCGAAGCCACCCCCCGCCCTGCGGCATCCGTGCCGTTCCAGGTCGCGGTGTGAAAGCCGGCCGGCCGCGGCCCGTCGACCAGGGTGGTCACCCGCTGCCCCAGGATGTTGAACACCTCCAGGCGCACCCGCACCGGGGCCGGCAGCTGATAGGGGATGATGGTCGAGGGATTGAACGGGTTGGGGTAGTTCTGGCCCAGGTGCAGGCGCGCCGGCCGGGGCGCGGCCCGGCGCAACGCCTCCAGGGGCAGGGCGAAGTAGCCGCTCTCATCGGCGGTGGCCCGCAGCGAACGGCCCAGCTCGGCGAACAGCCGCACCCGGGCCCCGGCCGCCGGTTGCCCCGAGGCCAGCCGCACCCGCCCCTCCAGCAGCGGCTCGGCGGCGGCGCCTGACGCCGGTGCCGCGAGGCCGCCGAGTACCGTCAGCAGCCATCCCAAACCGCAAGCACCCAGGCCAGAGGCCGATGGGCACCAGGCCGCCAGGTTGCGAAGCGTATCGATGGGGTTCTCCAGTCGCAATGTTTGCCGCAGGCAGGACCGTGGTTGCCGAAGCCCCGGCAGGAACGCACCGGGGGGCCGGCGCGTTTGGATCCTGTAGAGATATGCAAAAACTGTGCCATCTCGGAATAAAATGAGCTAACTACTTGCAGATAAACGAGTTGAAGCATTGGGGAGAAGCCGGGGGAAAAGGGGTAAAGTGTTGCATTTTGAAACACGCCTGTGCCTGCCCCGGGGGTCGCCTGAAGGGAGTCAACTGTTCAACCAACTGTTTATAAACGGGTTATAAAAACTTAGGGGCGGCAATGAGGGCCATATGTCGCGATATGCGACACGTGTCGCATATCGCGACAGAAAGGGCAAGGCAGGAAAGGGGTCATGCGGTCGGATCTCGGCGGGGGGAGGGCCCGCATCCGCAGCCCGCCGACAGTTTGCGATCGGGCCGGGCATTGTGTATCTTGCATTCAGGGTGCTTTCAAGAGTCTATCTGATCGCAAGGGATTTATTACAGACGAGTGAATAATCGTCGGAACATTGGCGGATCCATTCTTGTCATGGACCTTGAGGAGATCGTCCCCTGGAGGAAGCATGCCCAAACGCAGACTGCCCATCGGCATTCAGACCTTTCGCGAAATCCGCGAGCAGAATTACTACTATGTCGATAAGACGGCCTACATCTGGCAGCTAATAAACGAGGGCAAGCACTACTTTCTGTCGCGGCCACGTCGCTTTGGCAAGAGTCTGTTTCTGGACACCTTGAAGGAACTATTTGAGGGAAACGAGACGCTATTTGAGGGATTAGACATCTATGACCACTGGGATTGGCGCGTGCGCTATCCCGTGCTGCGCCTCAGTTTTGGCAGCGGCAATTTCAGTGAGCCGGGCTACCTGCAGGCAAACCTCATGGAACAACTCGCCGCCATTGAACGTCGAGCAGGGATCGTTTCTGAGTATGCCACGGCTCCCGGACGCTTTGCGTCTCTAATGGAAATCCTTCACGAGCAAGCCGGACAGCGTGTGGCTGTTCTCATTGACGAATACGACAAACCGATCCTGGACGCGCTGGAAGTTCCGGACATCGCCCGCGCCAACCGCGACTTCTTACGCGGCCTGTACGCCACCATCAAAGACTGCGACGCACACGTCCGCTTCACCTTCCTCACAGGCGTCAGCAAATTCTCCAAAGTTCGCCTGTTCTCTGGCCTCAACAATCTCACCGACATAACCATCGACCCGCGCTACTCTGCCATCTGCGGCTACACGGAGACCGACCTCGACACCGTATTTGCGCCAGAACTGCCCGGCCTGGATCGAGAAGAGATCCGCGACTGGTACAACGGGTATTGCTGGTTGGGCGACGAAAAGGTGTACAACCCCTTCGACATCCTCCTGCTCTTCGACAAGCGCACCTTTGGCACCTATTGGTTCGAGACCGGCACCCCCACGTTCCTCATCGAAACCCTGTTCAACCGCCACATTAGTTCCCTCGCGCTGGATGAGATGATCGGCAGCGACGAGTTGTTGTCCGCCTTTGAGGTTGACGACATTGGGACCGAGGCCCTGCTATTCCAGACCGGCTACCTCACCATCACAGAGAAAGAAGACCTCGGCGGCGCGTCACTCTACCGCCTGAGTTATCCCAATCGGGAAGTGCGCCAGAGCCTCAACCGAAGCCTGCTGCGCTACCTGGTGAAGGACTCAACCCGCCAAATGGCGAACACCGTGCGCCTGTATCGCCTGCTAAAAGCCAACGACTTCGCCGGCCTCGAAACCCTATTCCACGCCTTCTTTGCCAGCATCCCCTACGAATGGTACACCAACAACGATATCGCCAATTTTGAGGGCTACTACGCCAGCGTATTCTACTCTTATTTCGCGGGACTGGGGCTTGACGTCACCCTGGAGGACAGCAGCAGCCATGGGCGTCTGGACATGGCCGTTCATTTCAACGCGAACATCTATCTGTTCGAGTTCAAAGTGGTTGAAATGGCATCTGAAGGGGCGGCAATGGCGCAATTAAAGGAAAAGGGATACGCGGACAAATATCGAGGCCTGAACCAGCCGATCCACCTGATAGCCGTAGAGTTCAGCAGAAACACCCGCAATATAACCGCTTTCGAGGTCGTACAGGCCTGAGCGAAGTGTGAAAGGTGTATGAAGGCGAGTGAACTTCAACTTCAGGGCAATGGGCGCAGGATTATTTTGTCCGTGTGGTTCATCGTTCGCCGATTACCCGTATTTCGAGGATCGTCGATTCCAGGACGCCGGGGGAAGCGTCCTGCTCCTCGACGTTTTCCGCTTCGGCAGGGTGTTCGACGACGCACCTGAACAGGATCGCCTGCCCCGAGGTCCCCGCGGCTTTGGCCCGGCCGGACGCGCCCTCGGAGCCGCTGGTCTCTGGCAGCGTGTACGGATCGGCCTGCGTGACGTCGACCACGTAGCCGATATCGGCCAGAGCCTGGACCGTGACCGCGCTGAGCGGAGCGGGCTCGTCGAAGTCGAAGAGAGAGGTCATGAGTTCGTCTCCGAGAACGGACTCGCGCCAGTGGTGGTCAACTGAACCAGAGGTAAATCTCGTGACGCCGTTCTCCACCGGCGTCTTCGCACCCGCGTAGTCGGCGCCGCCTGCGTCGTCGAATGCCGCGATCGCCAGCGGACCGAGGAAATGGGTGTCGGGAATTTCGTCGCCGATCCTGTCGTATTTCCTCCGGCCCCGAAGGTAGTGTCGCCATCTGTGTGCAGTGGCGCTGAAACCCAGGGCGTGCGCCATCTCGTGCAAGATGACGGATTTCAGTCTTTCGTCCGACAAGGAACCATAGAACGTCTCATCGAACTTCATCCACGAGACGGCCGGCAGGTGGGACTCGAAGCGAAGAATTTTTACGTTTGCAGCGGCTGTCCCAAGAGCCTGGGGACTCAGTTCCACCTCAATCCGCAGGTCGTCCACCACCTCGTCGCCGACCGTAAAATCCGGCAGGCTGTTCCTGATGATGCGCTCCCAGCGCGCTTCCGCGGCGTCGAATACGGCCTTTCTGGCTGCCGTGGGCGTAAAGTTCTTGAAGACGAACTCGACGTCGAAGACGCTGGTCCCGCTTGTCGTGTATTCGACGGTCCTGGACCAGGGACCGGGGCTGTAGTCTCGTTCGGTGCAAGGCTCTCCCCTGTACCTGTAATCCGCCTCATAGGTGGTGCCGGGCTCGACGCCCACTGACGTCACGATCGAAATATCCGCGGCGCCGGTTTCCGGGTTCGACTGTTCAATGCACCCTGTTATGTAATCGCCCGCATATCCGACCCTGACCTTACCCAGCACCTCCAGGGGAGTCTGCTGCCGAACTCTGACGTCGTATGCGCGGGTTTCCCCGGCTTCGAAGCGATCGGTGAACCGGATGGTGAGGTCCTCGTTGTCGGCATCGAAAGCAACAGTGGGGTCCGGCAGCGTCGCCGCCTGAACCGTTACGTTAATGGTCTGCGCGGCGGTCTCGCCATAGTTGTCGCTCCCCGTTATTTCAACGGACGTGTTGCCCACGGCCACCGGTCGGATCGTCAGATACTCGCCCGCCACCCGTGCGGTCGCGACAGCGTCATCGCTCGACGAGGCGGCGAACCATGCCATATCTTGCCCATCCCGGAACCCGTACCACAACGGCACCATTTCCGCGGCGCCCTCGAACGTCAACGTTCTGTCGCCCAGGGGCGTGACGAAGGGTGGTCCGTTGTACGTCGCTCCAAAGGCGGATTCCGACCATTCCCCCGTCCCTTCGGCATTGGCGCCCCGCACCTGCACCTCGTACCTGGTGTTGGTCTTCAGATAATGAACGTCCGCCTTCTTCAGGTGGGCGGCAGTGCTGTAAAAGCTGAGACGCCCGGGGGCGAAGGCGTCGCCGCTGTCGGCGATGCGATATTGCACTTCGTAGCGGTCAATGTCAGGCCCGTCGTTCTCCGGCACCGACCATTCCACCGACAACGCCCTGACAAATACCGACGCGGAGGCCGCCGGCATATCGATTTTTCCGGGCGGTTCGAGCAGGTTGGTCACGGTGACGACGATCGGCAGCGCCGTGGTCTTCACCCGGTCGCCGGCGCCGCTGGTCGCCGTTATCTCGACGATGTAATCGTTGTCGCCCGCTTCACTCGCCGGGACCGTGCTGGCAAGGTCTGCCGGACGGTCGAAGTCGGGAGCGGCCCTGAAGCCCAATGTATTCCCGCTCGTGATCTCGAACTGATCCTGATCGGCGCCGCCGGTAATTTCATAACCGGTAATACTGTCTTCCGCGTCGGCATCGGTGGCGACAACCGGGCCGGCCGTCGTTTCGTTTTCCTCCACCTCGAAACGCCCGTCGTTGGCGAAGACCGGAGGCTGATTGTCGCTGGTCGTACCGCTGACCGGATCGGACCACCCGCCCTCCCCATCGGCGTTCCTCCCCCGCACCTGCATCTCGTATTCGGTGTTCGCGGTCAGGCTCCCGACCGTCGCCCTCGTGTCCGTCCCATCGTAATTCACAACGGTGAAGGTACCGGCGCCTGTGCGGTATTGAACGTCATAACCGGCGATGGCCGGTCGCCCGGTGTTGTCCGGCGCAGTCCAACCCAGGGTCAGGCTCGTCATCGTCGATGCCTCCACCCTCGGCGTCCCCGGCTTGCGTGGCGGTTCATCCGCATCGATCAACTCGATGGTCGCATCGACGGTGGCGCTGCCTCCCTGCGGATCCACCACCTTCACCTTCACCGCATAGCTGTTCTTCGTCTCGTAGTCGTAGGTTACGCCCTCTTTGGTCTGAAGCTGACCGTGGCGGCCGCCTGACACCGTGACGATATCGAAACTCCCGGCATCCGTGCCTTCGAGGCTGAAGGCCATCCCGGACCCGATGTAGTCGTCCGTTACGTGCAACGGCTCGCCGACGTCCTGGCCGGCCCCGGTGTTCTCGGCAAAGCTGCGAACCGGCGATGCCTCGTCGAAGGTCGGCAGTTTGTTGGGTTGGACCGATCCGAAGCCCGAGTCCGACCATTCGCCGGGTCCGTCGTCGTTGATCGCCCGCACCTGTACCTCGACGGCGGTGCCCGGGGGCATGTTTTGGACGTTTTGGACCGTTGTTGCCGTGCCCGTGGTGACGGTAAAGTAACCCCCCCAAGACGGACCCCCGTCCAGGCGGATTCGCAGGTCGTAGCCGGTGATGGGCGCGCCGCCGCTATTCTCAGGCGCCGTCCAACGAATGACCAGGTTGGCGGGCCGTGGGGACGTCAGGGTCGGTGGATCCGGTTTCCCCGGGGGTTCGCTCTCGTTGGTGACGGTGACGGTGATCGTCTGCGCTGCGGTCAGGGCGCGGCCTCCCGTGCCGCCGGTTACCGTGACCACCACGATGTATGAGTTATTTCTGCCGTTGTCCGCGGGATCCTCGAAGTTGGGGGCATCCTTGAAGGTCAACGCGCCGGCGCTGTCGATCTCGAACAGGTCACGGTCGGTGCCTCCGGTGAGGGTGTAGCCGGTGATGCCATCGGCGTTGTCGACGTCCTCGGCGGTCACCTGGCCGGCAAGGGATTGGTTCTCCGCGGCCTCGAAGGCGGCATCGCTGGTGAACGAAGGCGGTTCGTTGACGTCGTTCAGGTTGACGAACACGGGGATGGTGCTGCTGCCGCCATGTCCGTCCTCGGCTTTCACCGACACGGAATAGCGGGGCTTTGTCTCGTAGTCGTAGGTGACGCCGGAGCGGGTGCGAAGCTGGCCGCTGGTTGAGACGAGGGTGAAACTCCCCGCATCCGTCCCCTCCAGGTTGTAGGTCAGCCTGTCGTCATCGCTATCCGTCGCGGTCACCGGGTTGCCGATGTCTTCACCCGCCTCGGTGTTCTCGGCCACGCTGCGGGTTGCGGCCGGGGCCTCGTCGAAGGTGGGGGCGTTGTTCTGACCCGGCGGCGGCGGAGGTGGAGGAGGTGGCGGCGGGTTAACCGGGCCACCACCATTACCACCTCCGTTGCTCGACCCGGGCGGCGGCCGGGGCGGCCTGGGGGGCGGTTTGGGCTCGACGGTGACTCCGAAGCTCAAGCTCGCCTCCAGGCCCTTCGGGTCGCGGGCGGTCACTGCGATCCGGGTCTGTCCGATGCTCTTGGGGGCGATGTTCACCCCGGTCCCCTCGACGGCTGCGGTGGCCACCGCCTCGTTGCTCGACGTGGCCGTGTAGGTGAGCACGTCTGTTTCGTCCGGGTCGGTGAAGGCGGTCGACAGCTCGACCCGGGCAGGCCGGTCAATGCGGATCTTGCGGTCGGCCAGGGTGAGGGCCTGCGGTGGGCGGTTGGCTGGATACACGGTCACGGCCACCGGCAGGGTGGCAGCCCGGCCTCCCTCGTCGCGGGCGGTCACCGAAACCGTCACCCGGCCGGTGGTCACCGGTGCGATGGTGACCACCGAGTCGGCCAGAGTCGCCGCGGCGACCGCCTCGTCGCTGGAAGTCGCGGTGAAGGTCAGGGCGCCCCCCTCCGGGTCGCGGAAGCGGCCGGCCAGGTTCAGGGTGGCCGAGGCCCCCTCTACTTTCAGGATCTGCGCCGAAAGCCCGGCCCCCAGGGTCAGGCCGTAGGGCTCCTTCAGACCCTCGGTGACCAGGTCTTCCACATCGGAGCCGTCGAGGTTGGCCCGCTGAATCTTGTCGGTGCCGTAGTCGGTCCAGTAGAGCTTGCCTTCGTCCAGATCGAGGGCGATCGCCTGGGAGGTCTTCAGACCCTCGGTGACCAGGTCTTCGATTTGGGCGCCGTCGAGGTTGGCGCGCTGGATTTTGTCGGTGCCCCAGTCGGTCCAGTAGAGCTTGCCGCCGGACAGATCGAGGGCGATGCCCCGGGGCTGGTTGAGGCCGGTGACCAGGTCTTCCACATCGGAGCCGTCGAGGTTGGCGCGCTGGATTTTGTCGGCGCCCCAGTCGGTCCAGTAGAGCTTGCCGCCGGCTACATCGAGGGCGAGGCCGTAGGGCTGGTTCAGACCCTCGGTGACCAGGTCTTCGATTTGGGAGCCGTCGAGGTTAGCGCGCTGGATTTTGTCGGTGCCGTAGTCGGTCCAGTAGAGCTGGCCGCCGGCCAAGTCGAGGGCCAGGCTCAACGGGGTCTGCAGACCGGTGACCAGGTCTTCGATTTGGGAGCCGTCGAGGTTAGCGCGCTGGATTTTGTCGGTGCCGTAGTCGGTCCAGTAGAGCGTGCCGGCCGCTTCGTCCAGGGCCAGGCCGCGCGGATTGACCAGACCGGCGTTGACGACGTCCTCGACCCCGGAGCCGTCGAGGCGGGACCGCTGAATCCGGTCGCTGCCCGCGTCGGTCCAGTAGAGCCAGGTCGTATCCCCGCCGGCCACCGGGGCGCCGATCCCCTCCGGCAGCGACTCGTCGGCCGGGTCGGCGTGGTAGGCCTCGATGAGCCGGGCGTCGGCCAAGTCAACCTGTCCGTCCTAGTTGACGTCGCCGAGGGATATATTGCCGTTGTTGGGCAGCAAGATGGAGGGGTCTTCGCTGTAGGAGGCGACCAGCAGGGCGTCGGCCAGATCGACCCGGCCGTCCCGGTTGACGTCGCCCAGCCGACCGCCGGCGGCCACCTTTCCGCGGGGGAGGGATGATAGCGGCTGAACCTGGATATCGACCGGCCCGGCCCCGACCCGGAAGGCCGGGTCGACGTAGGGGACCAGCCCCGGCCCCGAGACCGTCAATCCGTAGACCGGCCCCTCGCCGCCGGCCGAAGCCCTCGCCCCGCCGGAACCGGCTCCACCCCCCCGGACCACCGGCCCGTCCAGCAGCACCATCGACCGGGTCAGCCGCTTCCCGCCTCCCAGCAGCCGGTACAGATACACCCCCGAAGCCACCCCCCGCCCTGCGGCATCCGTGCCGTTCCAGGTCGCGGTGTGAAAGCCGGCCGGCCGCGGCCCGTCGACCAGGGTGGTCACCCGCTGCCCCAGGATGTTGAACACCTCCAGGCGCACCCGCACCGGGGCCGGTAGCTGATAGGGGATGATGGTCGAGGGATTGAACGGGTTGGGGTAGTTCTGGCCCAGGTGCAGGCGCGCCGGCCGGGGGGCGGCCCGGCGCAGCGCCTCCAGGGGCAGGGCGAAGTAGCCGCTCTCATCGGCGGTGGCCCGCAGCGAACGGCCCAGCTCGGCGAACAGCCGCACCCGGGCCCCGGCCGCCGGTTGCCCCGAGGCCAGCCGCACCCGCCCCTCCAGCAGCGGCTCGGCGGCGGCGCCTGACGCCGGTGCCGCGAGGCCGCCGAGTACCGTCAGCAGCCATCCCAAACCGCCGGCACCCAGGCCAGAGGCCGACGGGCACCGGGCCGCCAGGTTGCGAAGCGTATCGATGGGGTTCTCCAGTCGCAATGTTTGCCGCAGGCAGGACCGTGGTTGCCGAAGCCCCGGCAGGAACGTACCAGGGGGCTGGCGCGTTTGGAGGTGCTGATGATGCCGGCGACGCGGGGCAGCTCGTTGGGTAGCGCCACGTAGATCACGATGTCGCGGGGATGAGGCCGGTCGTAGCGGGTGGGGCGAGGATATCGGAAAAGTGCGAGCCGGCCCACACCTCGGTAAGGCTCTAAGGTGTGTACCTAATCGACATCCGGACATCCTTGAGAAGTAGAGGTTCCGCGGGTGATGCATCGGCCTTGATCAGGCGAATTTCCAGCTCGTTAATGCCCTTTTTCAGCAGGGTGCCGTCCAGATCGAAGTCAATGTGGTCGCCCTCGACCACGTTTTCGCTGAGTTTCGAAGGGTGCTTGTTCCACTCAGGGTCGTAACTGGTTTGGGTCCAGGTATTGGATGAGGTGCGGCCACTGCTCCAGGGGATGGGGGTCTGGTTGAGTTTGATTTCGAGGTCGTCGTCGGGCGCGAGGCGCTCGAAGTTGAGGCCGAGGGTGCAGTTGCCCAAGGCGTCGTCGGCGCGGGCCCCGTCCAGGTCGTCGGCGATGTCCAGGCGCAGGATGGCGCCGCGGTCCGACTGAGTCGGCGCCAGTAAAACCGGCAACTGGGCCAGGGGGATGGCGTTGCGAAACGAGAAGCCCAGCTGCGAGGTGGGGCGCTCGCGGGAGGACTGGTCCAGCTCGTAGCGCTTGTCCAGGCGCGAGAGGATGGCTGGATCGGCCAGCTTGCCCAGGACCTCGCGCTTCCACTGGTTGGACAGACTGTAGTAGTTGAACAGGTAGAGGCCGTCCACCCCGGCGTCCCAGTAGCGCTGGGCAATGGCCCTGAGTTTTTCTTCGTCCAGGATCCCGGCCAGAGCCTCGAAGCAGCCGTAGACCTTGCAGGAGGTGCCCCGGGCCGCCTCGACGAATTCGCGGATGGGCATTTCGAAGGGGCGGAAACCGCCGCCGGCGATGAGCAGGTCCACCAGTCCTTCTTTGATCCACGCCCCGGCGTCGAGCCCGATCCGGGCCGAGTCGGCCAGGGTGGGCGGCACCCGCGCGGCCAGATCGAGTTTTTGGCCTCGTTCCGCGCCTCTTTCGTCCAGGCGCTGGCGCACCTGCCGCACCAGGTCGGTGGCCAGGTAGCGGTTGGCATAGGCCTCCTCCACCCGGAAAAAGGCCGGGTGGCGCATGAAGTCCAGCTCGATGCCGTCGATGTCGAAGCGGTCGATGAGCTCGAAGATGATCCCGAGCATGTGGGCGCGGACCTCGGGCAGGGCGTAGTTGAGCCCGGTGCGGATGCCCCACTCCAGGCTGCCGGCGGGGATTTCCTCTCCGGGCCGGCCGATGAGCAGCTCGGGACGCTCGCGCCGCAGGCGACCGTAGTTCACGGCGTCCTCGTCGATGTCGTAGTGCTCGTTCATGCGCACCGAGGGGAAGAACTCCAGGCCGGCCTGGTGGCACAGCCGGGCAATCAGGGTGACCGGGCCGCCGTGCTCTTTGGTCAGGTGCCGCAGGTTGTCGTAGCGCTTCTGCTGGCCGGGGTCGAGCTCGTCGTAGCCTTCGCCGAAGCGTTCGCCGATTTCGGTCTCGTAGTCGTAGACCTCGTGGCCGCCGATGGACCAGAGAAACACATCGATCGGCGAGCCCTCGTGGGGCGCGATCATGTACTCGCGCAGATGGTCCGGGGTGAGCGGCGGTCCGTAGGTGCCGATGATCCAGCCATCGTCGTTGCTGAGTGCGCGCCGTTGTTTTGTGGATGCAGTCATGCTGTTGCCTTGCAAAGTTAAGCGCCGGGTGTTCGCAGCGAGGGGGGGATGCCGAACCGGCGGAATGCGCCATTACTTGGATACGGCCAGCCCGGACCGCCCAGGGGTTCGAATTCGCGGTGGTGGCCGCCCAGCCACAGGAAGAGTTCGGCCTCGTCGCGGTCGAAGAGCCAGCGCACCAGCACAAAGCCGAAGGTGCGGAAGTGGGCAATCTGTTCCTGGGTGAGCAGGGGCTGTCCTCCTGAATTGCTCAGCGGTCCTGGACCGACCCGTCGAAGCCGAGCGGGGTGTCCAGCACCTTGTCCACGACCGGGTGGCTCAGGGCGGCCTGGTTGAGCTGGATGCCCAGCCCCGGCCCGGTGGGTACGGTCAGATAACCTTCTTTCAATTCCAGCGGCTCGACCAGCAGCTCGCTCTTGGGCGGTTCGGACTCGCCGGTGTACTCCTGCAGCGCAAAGTTGGGGATGGCCGCGTCCAGCTGGAGGCAGGCGGCGGTGCTCACCGGGCTCAGCGGGTTGTGGGGGATCACCTTGACGTGGCGCGCTTCGGCCAGGGCCGCCACCTTCTTGCTGCCGGTGAGGCCGCCGCACAGGCACACGTCGGGGCGTATGTACGCGGCTCCCCGGGCCTCGAGCAGCTGCTGGTACTCGAAGAGGGTGGTGAAGCGCTCGCCCGTGGCAATGGGGATATTGCACTGCTCCTGGACCTCGCCCATGAGCGCGGGGCTGTCCGGCAGCATGGGATCTTCGTAGAAGTACGGGTGGAACTGCTCCAGGCGGCGGCCCAGCCAGATGGACTCGGCCGGGTTCATCTGGCGGTGGATCTCGATGCACAGGTCCACGGCGTTGCCCACGGCTTCGCGCACGGCGCCGACCCGGCGGACGGCTTCATCGGCCCACTCGGAGTAGGACTTGTGCAGATAGTAGCCGGAGCCGTAGGGCACGAAGCGCAGGGCGGTGAAGCCCTGGCCGGCCTTGTCGAGGGCGTCGGCCACCAGCTCCTCCAGGGTGTCGCCGTTGACGTGCATGTAGCAGCGCACCCGGTGCCGGGTCCGACCGCCCAGCAAATCGTAGATGGGCACGTCCAGGCGCTTGCCCTTGATGTCCCACAGGGCGATGTCGATGGCCGAGAGGGCCCCCTGGACCACCGAGCCCATGAAGTGCGAGGAGCGGTAGAGCCACTGGTAGTGGTGCTCGATGAGCGCGGGGTCCTTGCCGATCAGGTAGGGGGTCATGGTTTCGATCATGGTTTTGCTGGGCCGCTGCCAGCCGTGGACGCCGCCCTCGCCTAGGCCCACGGTGCCGTCTTCGCAGTGGATTTTGATCAGCAGCCACCGATCCCAGAGAATGGTTTCTACCTGTTCGATTTTTGTTGGTTTCACGTCCTGATGGCTCTTCTGGTGCGTTCTGGTAAATTCGGAAGCAGATCATGTACTATTAAGGATACCGGCGTTTCTTGTCAACCAGGGCAAGTCGAGGCGGTCCGCCGCCTCGTTCGGCTGCTATTCTTTAAAATCGTCTTGCGCTTCATATGTCCATGGGTTATCTTCTTAGCAAGCGCTTTGAGGGAGCCTCCAGGTCCGCGGTAAGAATAAAACGTTCACCCTTCCTAGGCAAAGCCATCACATAAACCTTCTTTCGGCCTGTAATGCGGACAGCGGGCACATTTGCGAAGGAGGGTTGTATGTCCGTTCAGCATTTTCCTGCCCAATTCAGTCTCAAAAGCCTCAAGAACCAAGCCAAGCAGTTGCTCAAAGCGCAAGGGAATGGCGCCTACGATGCGTGGGAACGCATAAAGGCCCTGCACCCGAAGCTGTCTCCTACCCTGGAGTGGAGTAGCGCCGACCATTTCTCCGCGATGGATTTTTCACTACAGGACGCCCAGCTGGTCGTGGCACGGGAATACGGGTTTCCCAGCTGGCCCCGACTGGTAGCGGCGGTGACGGCAACCCAGGAGAAAGATTCCCATGAGCCTGCCTCTGACAGACCTGAATCTCCTCCAGGTAACCAGGTGAGATTCGCCTTCAAAGGCTCCTTTGACCTGGATGTGAATCAAGGCCCATCCGTCCGCGATGTTTTCCAGATACTGTTCAGGGACGATGTGATGGTCCTGTTGGTTGGATTGCCAGGCAAGGACTATTACGAGTACTCGTCCCGCACGATTGCCTGTGAATACACCCTCGCAGGGGAGTTCGTGCGCCAGGTCGGCCGGGTAGGCACGGGCGTTGGAGAATACGATGGTGTCTACAATATAGCCCTTGATCCGTCTGGTAATCTGTATGTGAACGAGAAGATCCCCCCAGGCCGAATCACTGTGTACGATGAAAACGGCGCATACGTCGAGCACGCCGAGCGCGGGGAGCATCTGCCCTACACCGAAGCTCTCGCCTTCGACGCCGGGGGCAACCTGCTGCAGTTGTCCGACCACGACGGCATTGAAGAGGATAATGGTGTTTACAAATGCGATATCGCCAGAGCCGAGTAAACCTACGTCCGAGGAGAACATGAAAGTAGCAGCCATCGCCATGCACAGCGAGATGGGCGCTGTGGATGAGAATTTGGCGCGAGTGGAAGAGTGGACCCATGAAGCGCGGCTCCAGGGGGCGGGGTTTGCCCTGTTCACCGAGGAGTGCATTACCGGTTCGCTCAACAAGACGGATCTTACCCTGGACGAAGCGCGGGAAATCGCCCGCTACGCCGCCGAAAAGTCGGTGCCCTTTCTGGAAGCGCTGTGCCGAGCTGTGCAGATGACGGTCGTGGTGGGCACCATTGAGCCGGCCGGAGAGCGGCTGGGCAACCATGTTCTCATTGTCGGGCCAGAGGGACACCTGGCGACGATCGGTAAGCTGCACCTGCCCAACGCCAACGAGCGGGCCTGGTTCGTGCCGGGAGAGAGTCTGCCCGTGGTCACCTCGCAGGGATGGACCTTCAGCGCAGGGATCTGCTACGACATACGCTTCCCCGAAATTTTTCGTGCTGCGGCGCGAGCGGGGGCCGAATTCTTCCTGCTGGCCGTGGGCGGCAGCGGTGGCGTCGAGAAGGTCGACGAGAACGGCGACCAACGAGCGCAGGCGCTCTATCACAGGAAACTGGCCTTGCAACTCATGCCGGCCCGAGCGGTGGACAACGGGCTCTACGTCTTCTACGCCAACCAGGCGGGCAAAAGCGGCAACGCCTGGTTCCCTGGTCTGTGCCTTGCGGTCGATCCACAGGGCGAAATTCTGGCCGAACACTTGCCCGACGAAGGCATGATTGTGGTAGAGGTTTCCAAGAAGGTCATCGCCAACGCCAGGTCGGGAATATCCCGCACCGTCGCCAGGGTGCGGCCGGAGATCTACGCCAGCCCCCGGATCGTCGGCGAAGAGGGGCCGCCCATGACAGCTGAATCCTAACGAAGGGAGAAAGCCCCATGCCCCTTAAATTCGCCTACCTGGGCGCCTGGCACAGCCACGCTTCAATGCACGTGCGCGAGGCCGCCCAGCGACCGGACGAGTTTCACCTAGTCGGTATGTACGACCCCGATCCGGAGGTCATTGCGCGCAATCAGCAGCGCTGGGCCGAGTACAACCTGCCGCTGCAGGTCTTCCCCACACCCGAGGCCGTGCTGGACAGTGCTGCCGAGGCCGTAATCGTGGAAGGCCACATCTACCAGAACCTTGACTACGCCGAACAGGCCCTAAAGGCTGGCAAGCACGTTCTGCTGGAGAAGCCGGCCGGAGTGGATCTGGAGCAACTGGAACGGATCCACACCCTGGCAGAGAGCGAGAATCTGGCGCTGCAGATGGCCTATATGTGGCGCTACAACCCGGCGATCTACGAGATCCTCCGCCTGGCCAGAGCCGGGACCCTGGGAGAGATCTTCCAGTACCGCGGACACATCCCCAAACCCAGGGAGTGGCACCCGCAACTGGCCCGGGAGTTCAGCGCCTATCGCGGCGGGGTCTACTTCGAGATGGCCGGCCACTTGGTGGACCTGATGGTTGCCCTCATGGGCGAGCCCCTGCGGGTCCACCCGGTGCTGGGGCGGCACTACGGAGACCGCGAGGAGGTCGACAACGCCGTGGTGGTGCACGAGTTTGAAAGCGGGCTGGGGGTCGTGGATACCACGGCCATGCAGATGGGCATGGCGCGCCGGCTCGAGGTGCACGGCACCGGCGGCACCGCCCTGCACGCTCCGCTCGGTTCGTCCAATCTCAGTTTGTTCCTGGAAAAGCCGGTGGATGAATACAACGCGGGCTGGCAGGAGATCGAGGTCAACCCGTCGCCGGAGTCTCCCTCGCTGCTGCGGGAGCTGGCCGCCTGCATCCACGGCGGCAAAGAGCCGGATTACACCCTGGCCCACGATCTGCTGGTGCAGCAGACCCTGTTCGAGGGTTGCGGCATAGGGGACGGCAAGGCGCTCAAAAACCCGAGGTGACAGGACCAGGGGAACTTGTCCTGGATATCGTCCAGGGCCGGCGCAAAGAGAGGGTTTTCCATGACCGATACCTGGTTGGAGGCCTACGCGGCAAAACGGCCTGAAAGCAAAGACCTCTACGCCGTCGCCACCCAGTGCATCGCCGGCGGCGTCGGCCACGACTACCGCCACATCCAGCCCTTTCCACTCTACAGACGGCAGCCGCCGGGGTCGCCACCTTGAAGCAGGCCGCCTCGGGGGAACACCAGGCCCGGGCCGACCGCATGGCCGCGCGGCTGCGCCAGGGCATGGAGGAGATCCTGGAAAGGGCCCGGGTCGCCGGTTATGCCTACGGCGACTCTTCTGTTTTTCACGTTTATCTGGAGGCGTTTCCGGGCTCGGGTGCTTCGAGCCGCGATGCCCTCAGGACCCGGGATCCGGCGGTGCTCAAGGGCATTCCGTCCCAGGTGATCTCCGCCCTGCAAAAGAACATGCAGATCAGGGGGGTCAAGCTGCTGTCCTACAATGGGGGGGTGACTTCGTCGGCCCACACTGAAGAGGATATCGACCTGACTCTGGAAGGCTTCCAGGGTACTGTTGACGCTCTGGTAGAGGAGCAGGTAGTGGGAAGGCTGGGTTAGTGCGGTGGGGCGGAAGCCAAAGGCCCGATCTCCGCACCGCCGCCGATTACCTGAAGCAATGATTGTCAACGAATAAAAAAAGCAGTGCAATTCACGGCCGCAGTCCGCACCTGATCACACCCGATTGTAAAGGAGGCTCAATCCATGTCCCTGCAACTCGAATTCATCGGCCACGCCTGTTTCCGCCTGTGGGAGGACGGCAAACCCTCCATCGTCATGGATCCATTCGATTACCCCACCTGCAGCATGGAAGACACGGGTTTCCGCCTGGAGGCGGATACCGTCATCGTCAGTTCCCTGGCCGATTCGGCCCACGACAACGTGGATCTGGTCCGGGGCGACAAGCAGGTGATCAACGCCCTGGACGTGGCCGAGGGCAAGACGGCCTCCACCATCAACGGCGAGCCCGTGGTGGCCATTGCCGCGGCCGAGATCCCCGACCACCCCGAAGGCACCGACGACAACGCCCTCTACGCCTTCAAGGCCGGCGGCCTGTGGTTCGCCCACCTGGGGGACGTGGGCTTCGGCCTGGATGCGGAAGACCTGGCGCCGTGGCAGGGCAGGTGCGATGTGCTCCTGGCCATCACCGGCGAGAAGCTCACCCTCAAGCTCGATGAGCTCGAGCCCATGATCGAGATCTTAAAACCCAGGTGGATCGTGCCCATGCACTACGCCCTGCCGCCGCTGGGCGGCGCCGACGCCGGGGGCATGACCTACGTAGACACCTTCCTCAACAGCCGTCCGCGCGACCCGGTCTACCTGGTCCGGCACCACATGGTGGAATTTCCCCTGCCCGCTTCTGCGGACGGACGGCCCACCATCGTGATCCTCGAACCCTCCGGGTACCAGGCGACCGGAGGCTTTCCTCGGTTCAGTTCACTTTACCCAAGTTTGCCATAAACCTGGACAATGCGTGTGGGCTAAAGATGAAGATGGGGCGAGATAGCCGTTGTCGATGAAAAAACGGATTTCTTCGGGGGTCAGCGGTGCGGAGAGAGTCATATAGCCTCTACGGGGTTCTTAATAAAGGGCTTTTGCAAAGTTGAGAAAGTCTCTATTTTAGGACTACCCTTTTATTGTCCTATCTGGACGCGCATTCGCACAGCGCTTTTGCACTCTGCACTCTTAATGCTGAGAAAATAAAAATGACTACAGGCATCCGGAACTTTGTCATCTTTGCCCTCGCCCTAATTGTATCTTGGATCGTAGGTGCCAATGTACCGCCAACCTGGACCGTTGAAAAGATCGAATTAGACGTTCACACAGACGACGGCGGCAAACTGTATTACATCTACAGGGACAGCCCCGTCTATTTTGCTGCCGTTCCTCTTGCGCAAGCCCAACTCAGCCCCGCAAAAATACACGGATCGAGCGAAACGCCACCGCTCACACAAGAATTTGTCTCCGCAGTAGAAACGCGCGACGGACAAACGCAAACCTTTTATTATCAACTGCTTGCAAAACACCACTGGGGCTTTTGGTCCTTGCTGCCGGCGGTGGTTGCCGTGCTCTTGTGCTGGCTCACCAAAGAACCCGTCACAGCCCTCCTGGGCGGTATCATCTCCGGTGCGCTCGTTTTGAGCCGATACGACTTCACCGGCGAGGTATTGATCCCCTCCCTGTCCACCACGAGCGCCGCCGGTGTCCTGCTGCTCTATTTGTGGCTCCTGGGCGGCCTGATGGGCATCTGGTCGCGCACGGGTGCCGCGCAGGCCTTTGCCGAATTTGTGACCGTGCGTTTTGTGCGCGGCCCCAGAAGCGCCAAGCTCGTCGCCTGGATGCTCGGTGTCATCTTCTTTCAGGGCGGGACCGTCAGCACCGTACTGGTCGGCACCACCGTCAAACCCATTGCCGACAAAGAAAAAATCAGCCACGAAGAACTCGCCTACATCGTCGACTCAACTGCCTCCCCTATTGCGTCCCAGCTCGCATTCAACGCCTGGCCCGGCTACATTCAGGCCTTCATCTTCGTCTCCGGCGTCAGCTTCCTGGCCACTGAGACCGACCGCATTGCCTTCTTCTTCCAAAGCGTTCCCTTTTGCTTCTATGCTATCTTTGCCGTGCTGGGCACCTTTCTCCTCAGCATTGAAAAACCCCTCTTTTTGGGCGGGCAACTCAAAACGGCCATAAAACGCTCCCGCGAGACCGGCCAACTCGACGCCGACGGGGCCGCCCCCTTGAGCGCCAAGGAACTGCAAGGAAGCAATGTGCCCGCGGGATACAAGCCTCATGTCCTCGAATTCTTTTTGCCTTTGGGCGCACTCATTGGCATTGCCGTCGGGACCTTTATCGCCAGCGGATCGCCCAACGTGCAATGGGCCTTTGGCATTGCGCTCCTCTTGGCCGCGGGTATGGCCCTGGCCAAAGGCATGTCGCTCAAAGACCTCATCTCCGGCTTTCACGACGGCCTCAAAGGCGTCGTGCTCGGCTCGGTCATTCTCTTGCTCGCCATCACCATTGGCGGCATCAGCAAAGAAACGGGCGGCGGCATTTTTTTGGTCGAGCAACTCGGCCAGAGCATTCCCTACTTCCTCTTACCCGTCTTACTCCAACTCCTCACCATGACCATCGCCTTTTCCACCGGCACGAGCTGGGGCACCTATGCGGTGGCTTTTCCGCTGGCCATGCCCCTGGCCTGGGCGGTTGCTGGGGCACATGGCCTTGCCCATCCCGAACTCTTTATGACCCTGTGTTTTGCCGCGGTCATGGACGGCAGCGTGTACGGCGACCAGTGCTCGCCCATTTCGGACACCACCGTGCTCAGCTCCATGTGCACGGGCTGTGATCTGATGGACCACGTCAAAACGCAAATCCCTCAAGCTTCTATTGCCGCGGGCCTTGCGGCCATCTGCTGGACCCTCGTCGCTTTCCTCACCGCCTGAGTTCAATGGTCAATGGGATATCGGGTTCGCGGGCGGCCTCGCCGTGGACTGCGGACTGCTCACACCGTAGGTTTTGGGCACGTCCGATCCCCAGCCGGCCGAGCGCAGGTATATCGATATAGATCGTCTTGATGGCCTTGAATTCCAGGTCGAGGCAGTTGCCGCCCGGCGCGGTATAGCGCATCTCGCTGTCGATGTCCCAGGTCGAGTCGGCGGCCGGGTGGATGATCGAAGCGGACGAGGGCTGGTACTGGGCAATCCACCCTGAGGCGGTCGCCGTTGGGAGCAGGACTTGCCACCGCTGGCACGCTTAGTACATTATATACGTCTACCGGCCGGGTCCGGGGATGTTTTTCGAGGGTTATAATTAATTGATAATATTCGTTTTACCTACAAAATAGACAATCCCACCTTTCATTCCTGGAGGGGACCATGTGCGGCATTGCCGGGGTATTTTACAAAGATCACAACGAACGCGATGTGGGGCAGGCCCTGATCGAGATGCTCTACGGGTGCCAGCACCGGGGCAAGGATTCCACCGGTTTTGCCCTGTACGGAGAGCCGGCGGAGGATCAGCTGGTGCTGCGCTTTCTGGTCGGCGAGGGCGATGAGGCCGGGGCGGCCATAAACCGCATAAAGAAAATCCTGGAGGAGTACCACGCCACCATCGTCGAAGACCAGACCATTGGCAACAACTACCGCGTCAAGGTGATCTTCACCGGCGATATCCAGGGTTTTTCCTATGCCCTGGAGCACGCCGCCAAGGTGATTTCAATCGGCACCAGCCTGGACATCATCAAGGACGTGGGCGATGCCCACGAGGTGGACCGGCGCTACTGCGTACAGGACTCCCACGGGACCCACGGTATCGGGCACGTGCGCCTGGCCACCGAGTCGGATGTCAAACCCGAAGCCGCGCATCCCTTCTGGGCCACGGGGTTTGCCGATATCGCCATCGTGCACAACGGCCAGATCACCAACTACTGGAAGATGCGGCGCGCCCTGGAGAGCAAGGAGTTCGAGTTTCGCACCGAAAACGACAGCGAGTTGATTGCCGTGTTTCTGGCCGAGCAGCTGGCGCACGGCACCTCCCTTAAAGAAGCCCTGGCGGCCAGCATCGAAGTCCTGGACGGGACCTTTTCGTTTCTGGTTTCGACCCGGGACGAAATGGGCTATGCCAAGGACTACCTGGCCGCCAAGCCCATGGTTATGTGCGAGACCGACGAGCTGGTGGCCATTGCCTCCGAAGAGGTCTCGCTGAACCGGCTCTTCCCGGGCGAAACCATCACCACCACCGAACCCCTTCCCGGCACCTATCACACATGGTCCAACTAGATCTGGTCCAACTGAGCGTCAGGCAGGCCAACCAGAAGATCAAGGAGTTGGGGGCGCAGGGGCACGATATCGAGGTCCTGAACCCGGACGCCCGCCACCACATAGGGGTCGGCCTGATCCACCCGGTCGTGGTGCGCGTGCGCGGCTCTGCCGGGTACTTTTGCGCCGGCCTGGCGGATAGGGCGCACTTTGAGGTGGACGGTAATGCCGGCTGGGGGCTGGCCGACAATATGTACGCCGGCACCGTGGTGGTAAACGGCAATGCCAGCGCCATCGCCGCCCTGGCGATCCGCGGCGCCGAAGTGATCGTCAAGGGCAATATCGGCTCGCGCGCCGGCCAGGTCATGAAGGCGGGCACCCTCTGTTGCGTGGGCAACGCCAGCTTCATGGCCGGGTACATGATGTACGGGGGCCGCGTCATCATCCTGGGCGATCCCGGCGAAAAGCTGGGCGAGGACATGATCGGAGGGGAAATTTACGTCGGCAGCGCTATTAAGTCGCTGGGTACGGATGCGATGCAGACGGATATAACCCAGGATGAGAAGAACCGGGTGATGGAGTTTCTCGAGGCCCACGAGATTCCCTTCAAGGGGCCGCTGCAAAAGGTGGTAAACGCGGGCAAAAAACTGCGCTACGGCAAGGACGAGGCGCGCCGCCGGCCGATTCCATTCTTCACCTTTTCGGGCACGGCCGAGTACTGGAACCACAAAGTCCAGGAGGACATCTTCATCAAGTCCCAGATCGGGCGCTACCGGATCCGCGGGTACGGTGCCTCGCGGCCCCTGCCGCATTTTTCGGATCTGGCCTTCAAGCAAGACCTTTCCCAGGCCGGCACCGATCCCGAGGTTCTGAGCAAGGTCGAGTTGAAAACCAGAATCGGCGACAAAAACGGCGCCATTCCACTCTCCCTGAGCATGCCGGTGATGATCGCCCCCATGAGTTACGGCGCCCTGAGCAAGTCCACCAAGATCGCCCTGGCCACGGCTTCCAGGCTTTCGGGCACCTCGGAAAACACCGGCGAGGGCGGCCTGATGGACGAACAACGGGCCGCGGCGGACCAGATCATCATGCAGTGCCTGGGCGGCCGGCTGGGCTGGAACATCCACGACATGCTGCGCGCCAATGCCCTGGAGATCTACATCTCCCAGGGCGCCAAGCCGGGCTTCGGGGGGCAGCTCATGGCCAAGAAGGTCACCAGGGAACTGGCCGCCATCCGCGGCATCCCCGAGGGGATCGATCTGCGCTCGCCCTCGCGCCATCCGGATATCCTCGGGGCCGACGACCTGGTCATCAAGATCGAGGAATTCCGCGAGGCCACCGACTACAAGCTGCCGGTGAGCCTCAAGATGGGGGCCGGCCGGGTGCGCGACGATATCAAGATCGCCCTCAAATCCGGGGCCGACTTCGTGGAGCTGGACGGCTCGCAAGGGTCCACCGGAGCTTCCAGCTCGGAGGTTCTGGAGTACGTGGGCATCCCCACCCTGTCCGCCATCCAGGAAGCCATGGACGGCCTGGCCGAGATCCAGTGCTCCGGCCAACTTCCCATCGTGCTGATGGGCGGCATCAAGGACGGGGTGGATGTGGCCAAGGCCCTGGCCCTGGGCGCCCATGCCACCGCGGTGGGCACCGCGGCGATCATCGCCGGCGGCTGCATATCCTGCATGCAGTGCCACGTGGGCACCTGCGTGGTGGGGATCGCGACCCAGGATCCCGAGCACGAAAAGCGCTACAATATCCCGGTCGAGGCCATGAACATCCACCACTTCCTCGAAAACGTCCGCTGGCAGCTGGCCTCCATCCTCGACGGGCTGGGCCATGCGGATTTCCGCCAGCTGTCGCGCCAGGATCTGGTCACGCTCACTCCCGAGGCGGCGGCGATCACCCGCCTGCCCTACGCGCCGGAATACCGCAGAAAACCCAAACCCTTTGCCGGGTTGAAACCCTTGTTACTGGAAAGATTCTGAAGCGGAAATACAGCATGAGCACGCAGGAGGCCTTCATCCCCCTCGAATTGATCGACGATACCGACGACGTGCACTTTGTGCCGGCGCCCTGCCAGGTGGCCTGCCCCGTGGGCACGGACGCCCCTTCCTACATAGCCTATATCTGGGAGGAGAATTTCGCCGGCGCCCTGGAAGCCATTTCCGCGACCAATCCCTTCAGCTCGATCTGCGGCCGGGTCTGCGACGCTCCCTGCGAGCCGGCCTGCCGCCGCGCCGACAGCGACGGCCCGATCGCCATCCGCAACCTGAAGCGCTTCATCATGGACAAGCTGGGGCCCGATTTCCATTTGCCGCCGGTGGCGGTGACCCAGGAGAAGACCGTGGGCATCGTCGGGGGCGGCCCGGCCGGTTTGACCGCGGCCCAGGATCTGGCCGAGGCCGGCTACGAGGTGCACGTGTACGAGATGTCCGAGCGGCTGGGGGGCATGATGGTGTGGGGCATTCCGGCCTTCCGTCTGCCGGCCCATATAATCCACGAGGACATCAATCGGATCTTGAAGCATTGTCCGGGCATAAAGGTCCATTTGGACCACGCCCTCGGCCGGGAAATAAGCCTGGAAGGATTAAAGGCAAAACACGACGCGGTGCTGCTGACCATCGGGGCCTGGTGGGGCAAGAAGATGCACATACCAGGGGAAGAGGACGAGCGCGTGGTAGACGGGGTCTCCTTCCTGCGCCAGGTCAATGCCGGCGGACGGCCGCAGATGCCCGAAACCGTGGTGGTGATCGGCGGTGGCGACGTGGCCATGGACGCCTGCCGCTCGGCCCTGCGCCTGCCCGGGTGCAAAAAGGTCAAGGTCCTCTACCGCCGCGGGCCCGACGAAATTCCGGCGCGGCGCGACGAACTGGAAGGCGCCATCAAAGAAGACATCGAGTTTATCTATTACATCCAGCCGGTGGCGGCCGTGGCCGACGGCGATTCCTTTGCGATCCGCTGCGTCAAGACCGAGCTGGGCGAGCCCGACGAGGGCGGGCGCCGTCGGCCCGTGGAAATCCCCGGATCCGAACACGATATCGAATGCGGCCTGGCGATCGCCGCGGTGGGCCAGAAAACCGAAAGCGACGAGCTCAAAGCGCTGGGCCTCATGGAAGGCGAGCACATCGTCGCGGACCAGGAGACCACGCGGGTCGAGAGCGACCAGGTCTTTGCCACCGGGGACGGCGCCTTTGGTCCTTCGACCATTGTCAACGCCATGTACCTGGGGCATCGGGGGGCTTATTATGTGAAGGCCTTTCTCGAAGGCATTGAAGATCCCCTTCCCTACAGCACCCCCTACCGCACCCGCCGGGTGCCGGTATCGCAGGATCCGCAGTGGGAAATTTTCAACCGCGTCGAACAGCCCTTTCACGGGGTGGGCAAAAACCCGGTCGAGTTTCCCGAGATCGAATCGACCTACACCCTGCAGGAGGCCAAGGAGGAAGCGGCGCGGTGTTTCCGTTGCGATGAGGAGAACGGCACTCATGAATATTCGGTCAATACCCGCGAAGACATCTTCGTCATGGCCCGGACCTTGCCGGACGAGATGCCCAAACACCTGTTGATGCTGGACAAACGCCTGGCCAACCGCGACAACCCGTTCCCCGCCGAGCGTGGCGCCACCCTGGACGACATCCACTTCCTGCCGGCGAACCTGTCGCGCCTGGTGATCGATCCCTACCGCGAGCAGTGCAGGACCCGCACCCAGATCGGCCTGTCGTTGGTCCTCGATACGCCCTTTGTGATCACTGGTTTCGACCGGGCGCCGGTGGAGGTCCAGCAGGGGCTGTCTCGGGCCATCCGCGAGAGCGGCTGCGCCTACCTGGGGGCCGCGCCGCTGGATGGGGCATGTGCCTGGATTCAGGTAGTGGCTCCAGGAGCGGGCGAGCCGCAGGCAGAGGCGACCGGGGTGGTGTACGATATGGGCGATTGCTTTGCGGCCGTGGACCTGGCGCGCGCCCACGACGAGCAGCTGCTCGGGGTTGCGGTGCGGACGGCGGCCTTGCCCGAGGCCATTCCCTTTGTCCTGGAGCACGGCTGCGATTGGCTGGTGCTGGACGGGACCCGGGGATTGAGCCGGTCCTGGCCGGAGCTGGAAGCCGGGTTTGATCTGACGGTCTTGCGGGATGCCATAAGGCTTTTGCGAGAACTAAAAAAAGAAGAGCAGATCGACATCGGCTATTTTGGCGGGGTGCGCTCCGGCACGGATGCGGCCAAGGTCATCGGGATCGGGGGGCAGGTGCTGCTGCTGGGGGTTTCCATGGGGCTGGCGTTGGGGGGCGGCATAGAGGGCCCTGATCGTTTGGAATTTACCGCGGGTTATTCTCTCGACGAGTACGGCGAAGCAGCGCTGAATTTTCTCGCGGCGTGCACCGGGGAGGCGAGCATGATGGCGCGGGGTGCGGGCAAAACGAATATCCACAGTCTGGAGCCGGAGGATCTGCGCTCCATTACGGTGGCCACGGCGCAGGCGGCCGGCGTTCCGCTGGCGGGAATGCGTTAGTTGAGTATGCTTCCATTTTCCGGCTAAAAAGTTCGACCTGTGCGATTGATAATTACCTCTGGCGGGCTCGACCAACCATGGACACTCTACAGATCGCGCCGGACCTGCACATTCCCCTCTCTGAGCTGAGTTTTTCCTTTGACCGCAGCCCGGGTCCGGGCGGCCAGAACGTCAACAAACTGAACACCCGCGCCGAACTGCGCTTCAACCTGCGGAAAAGCCCCTCGCTGAACCAAGAACAGCACCAGCGGCTCGAGGCCGGCCTGGGTTCCCGTCTGACCAGGGAAGGAATCCTCATCGTCCGCTCGGCCCGCTACCGCACCCAGCTGCGCAACAAGCAAGACTGTCTGGACAAATTCGCCGTCCTGCTGGCCACCCATCTGAAGCCCTTGCCCCCCAAGCGCCGGCCCACCTGTCCCGGGCCGGTAGCCGCGACTCGCCGGCTCTACGACAAAAAGCGCCAATCGCAGAAAAAAAACCTGCGCCAGCGGCCTTCATCCGACTGAGATATTGTCTCCAAAGGCGCCCTGCAGACCGAAGCAGGGCCGGACAAGGCTCTTGCATTCTGGGAAAAATTGCTTATATTTAACCTTAACGTTAACGTTAACGTTAACGTTAAGGTTAAGGTGAGCTGTCCAAGAGGACCAAATATGGCTGACAAAGAAGAACCGAACCGGCCCCCATCCACTGTGGGCACGGATCCCATAGAGCTTTACTGGCGGGATATCAAGCGGAACGAACCACTGAGCCGCGAACGCGAAGTCGAGTTGTTTAAACGCGCGCGCGCCGGCGATGACCAGGCCCGGCAGGATCTGGTTACAGCCAATCTCCGCTTTGTGGTCAGCGTTGCCCGCGAGTACAAAGACTATGGGCTATCTCTACTTGAACTGATCTCAGAGGGCAATTTCGGCCTCCTCGAAGCGGTAAAAAGGTTTGACGAAACCCGGGGATTTAAATTCATCACCTATGCGGTCTGGTGGATTCGCCAGGCCATTCTCAAGGTCCTGGCCGAGCAAGGCAAAATCGCTCGCCCTCCCATGAGTCAGCTCAACGATCTGCAGAAAATTGAAAAGGAGGTCGGGCTTTTAGCCCATCAGCTGGGTCGGGCCCCTACCTTTGAAGAAATCGCCGAGAGCGTGGACATCAGTCGCGAGCGCACCCTCAATGCCCTGGAGGTAAGCCAGCAGGATATTTCTTTTGACGCGCCGGCCTACCCCGGAGAAGATACCACCCTGCTCTCGGTGTTTGCCACCGATCAGGAAGGGGTGGACCAAACCTTCCTGAAAACCCAGATGCAGGAGGCCCTGCACGGTTGCCTCCAGGTCCTGGACGACCGCGAGCACCAGATCGTCTGCGCTTATTTCGGTCTGGAGAACCGCAGGCCCATGACCCTGGAGGAGATCGGCGAAACCATGGGCGTCACCCGGGAACGGGTGCGCCAGCTCCGCAATCGCGCCCTTGCAAAGATGCGCAGCCAGTGCGGCGATCTCCTGGTGGAATTCTCGAACAACTAGTGCCCCACCTCCGCAGTCAACGCAGCCGCAAACGCTGCGTCCGCATCTTGAAACCGCGAAGTGCGGGCGCCAGGGGCTCGGTCTGCTCGCCTTATTGCAGCGAACCGGGACTTGTGATATATTGGTCTACATGTTCAAACCGCGTCGCCGGTGGAATACCGACCTTTTTATTTGGGGGCAACCATGGATCTGAGCAAAAATCTTCCCAGAAGTCCTTATGACATGAACGCCGGCCTGGTCATGCTACCGCGCACCACGGACAAGGCTCGGGCCCACCTGGCCGGCACCCAGGGGGAATATGTGTACAGCTGTCCTCTCGACCAACGTCTGTTCGATTTCCTGGGCGTGGACACAGATACCTTTACCAGGCAGGTTAGCCAGCGGCAAACCGACGAAGAAATGGCCGCGTGGATCGACCAGGAATTCGCCAAATCCCAGCAGGAAAAGGATGCCTTCAACAACCAGATGAGACACCACGGGCCAGAGACCGAAGACAGAAAGAAGTGGTTTCGGGAACAGCAAGAAGCCCTGGGGCGGGATGACTATTTCACCTACTTCGACAACCTGGATGCGGACGAAGGCAGGTTCTGATAAAAAACCGGCCCGTTTGCCAGGCCGGTATCTCCAATAGATTCCATTTTCTTCTAGGCGGGCGATCAGGTCCAGCCCCCTCTGCACCCCCTCGCCGCCCGCACCTACCTCGGATAGTTTCACCGCATCGGCTCCGCTCTTTACCACCGGGCAGCGCCGGTGGAAGCAAGGGCGCTACGGACATGGCCAGGTCTTCCTGGTCGAGTCAACCCGATCCTGAAAGGCCACCCCTTCTCCCCTCTGACGGCAGGGCAGATCGACGGATTGTTGGGAGACGACACCTGCCGCTTCCTCAGGCTGTAAACGGAGCAAGGGGCACCCCGACCCGAACGAAAGGTACAACCATGCCCGACTCACGTCCCAACATCCTCCTGATTACCACCGACCAGCAACGCGGCGACTGCATCGGCCTGGACCCGGGCGCCCCGGCCGCGCTGCAGACCCCCAACCTGGACTGGATCGCCCGCAGCGGCACCCATTTCCAGCGCGGCTATGCCGAGTGCCCCAGCTGCATCCCGGCCCGTCGCAGCCTGATGACCGGCACGGCGCCGGCAGCCAATGGCGTAGTAGGCTTTAAAAGTGCGGAGTGGAACCCGGCCCATTCTCTGGCCGGCGAGCTGTCAAAAGCCGACTACCAGACCGAAATGATCGGCAAGCTGCACCTTTATCCCACCCGCAAGCGCTTCGGCTTCGACCACATGCAGCTGGCCGACGCCACCCGGGGCCAGCACAACGACTACATCGAGTGGCTCCACAAGCGGCACGGCCGCACCGAAGTCCACCCCGGCATGGCACACGGGGTTTCGGCCAACGGCTGGGTCGGTCGGCCCCACCACCTGCCCGAAGAACAGATGCACACCTTCTGGTGCATTGAGCAGGCCATGGAATTCCTCGACAGGCGCGATCCATCCGCACCGTTCTTTCTCAACATCTCCTTCATCGACCCCCATCCGCCCCTCACTCCACCTGCCCTGTACTATCAGCGCTACATCCACCGGGCCCTGCCCGCCCCCGCTATCGGCGACTGGACGTCTGCGGTCGACGGACCCCAAAAGGGACTCGATCCCAACGCCTCCAGGATAAGCCTCCCGGAAAACGACCTGCACGGTGCCCGCGCCGCCTACTACGGTATGATCAACTTCATTGACGACCAGATCGGTCGGTTGATCCAGTTCGCCGGAGAATCCTTCACCGACAGTCTGGTCATCTTCACCTCGGACCACGGCGAGATGCTGGGCGACCACAACCTCTTCCGCAAGACCTGGCCCTACGAGGCCTCGGTGCGGGTGCCCTTCCTTGCCCGTGCCCCCAGAAGCTGGGAGCTGCCCCACGAACAGGTCTGCCGCAGCCCGGTCGGGCTCCAGGACATCATGCCGACCATCCTGGACGCCGCCGGCCTCGACATCCCCTCCACCTGCACCGGACAAAGCCTGCTGCCGATCATGCGCGGCGAAGCCGACCGAATCCGCGACCTGTTCCACGGCGAACACTCCGGCTGCTACGACTATCAGGACGGCCACCACTACCTTACCGACGGCCACCACAAGTACATATGGTACAGCCAGACGGGAAAAGAACACTTGTTCGATTTAGATGAGGATCCCAACGAAAAACGCGACCTGGCGCTGGAGGACAGCGCCGCGTCCAGCTTGCAGCCCTGGCGGGACAGGCTCATCGACTTCCTCAAAGACCGCCCCGAAGGTTTTACTGATGGCGAGAAATTGATAGCAGGCCGGCCCCACGACCACCTGCTACCCGGCTACCATCCGGACCACACCTACCCGTTTCTATAGGAGCACACCTCTCTTGAGCCCCCCCCTCATGCACCGACACAGCGGAAAGAGAAATTTACCATGCCAATGGCTTTTCGTTGCATGAAAGTAGGACGGTAAAATGGCTAAGATAGAAGGCTTCAGAGTGAAAAACTTCAAAGTGCTCAAAGACGTTACGCTGGGCCGCTTGTGGAACCAACAGAATCGCCAACCGCTTACCCCCATGACGGCGGTGATCGGCAAAAACGGGGTAGGGAAAAGCGTCTTGTTCGATGCGTTCGGGTTCCTTGCCGACGCCCTGAAACTCGGCGTCGAGGAGGCATGCGATGCACGCGGGCGCGGCGGCTTCGAGAAGATGCGGACGCAGGGACAAACAGGCCCCATCGAGTTCGAGGTGTATTACAGAGAACATGTAAATGCCCGGCCTATTACCTACGAGATCGCCATTGAGGCAGACGAGTTCGGACGCCCCTACGTACTACGAGAACGCCTCAGACAAAGACGGAGAAACCAGAAACATGGTCGGCCGTTTTCGTTTTTGATGCTCAATAACGGCAGAGGCGTGGCATGGAGAGGAGAGAAAGGGTATCAGAAAGACAACATCGAGGCATTGTTTGACGAAGCAATGGAGCAAGACGACATCGAGGCGAGGCGATTGAAGTGGACAGAGTTCATAGAATTGATAACAAAAGAGGAACCCAACGAAACCGAGATTATCGAATTGGAAGACCGGCGCAAGCTCGGCATTGCCACGCTCGGTGCCTTGAAACAGCATCCGCGAATTTCCGCTTTCCGCCGCTTCATCGAGGGGTGGTATCTCAGCTACTTCACCCCGGACGCGGCCCGCAGCCTGCCCCTGGCCGGTCCCCAAAGCCGTCTCAATATCCATGGCGACAATCTCGGCAACGTCGTGCAATTCATGGAGCGCGAACATCCAGGAAGTTTCCGGGATATTCTCAAGCGGATTGCCGAGAAAATTCCGGGCATAGGCCGGATCGACACCGAAAGAACCAATGACGGCCGGTTACTACTCAGGTTTAACGACAAAGGCTTTCAGGACCCCTTTTACGCCCAGCAAGTGTCCGACGGAACGCTCAAGGTATTCGCCTATCTATTGCTGCTCGAAGACCCGAGCCCGCCCCCGTTCCTCTGCATTGAAGAACCGGAAAACGGCCTGTATCACAAGCTCTTGGAGACCCTCGCCAACGAATTCCGCGAACACGCCAGCGCCCGCGGCGGCTCGCAGGTTTTTGTCACGACGCATCAGCCATATTTTGTCGATGCGTTGGAGCCGCAAGAAGTCTGGATTCTGGAAAAGGGTGCCGACGGCTTTTCGACGATTCGCCGGGCAAGCGACGATCCGATGGTGAACAACATGGTCGCAGAGGAGTTGCCGTTGGGTGGCCTCTGGTACAGCGACTATCTCGACGTGAGGTGATTGGATGCACTTTGAGGTACTTGTCGAAGACCAGTCCGGCAAAAAGGCACTCGACATTCTGATCCCAAAAATCATTGGCGATCAGCATACGTGCAAGGTTAAGGCGTATAAGGGAACAGGCCGCATTCCCAAAAACCTCAAGAGTAGTACTGATGCGCGCAAGCGCATTTTGCTCGGCCAACTTCCCAGATTGCTCAGGGGGTATGGAAAGACATTTGCCGGCTACTCCCCCGACTATCCAGCAGCGGTAATTTTGGTTTGCGACCTGGATGACAAGTGTCTGAAAGAACTGCGCCAGGAACTCTTCACCGTCCTGAATGCTTGCAACCCCAAACCAGAGACCCGGTTTTGCATTGCCATAGAAGAAGGTGAAGCCTGGCTACTCGGCGACATTCCCGCGCTCAAGTCAGCTTACCCGAGGGCCAAGGACGATGTCCTGAATCGTTACGAAAACGACGCCATTTGCGGCACCTGGGAACTTTTAGCGGACGCAGTATCCCAAGGCGGCGCAACCGGGCTGAAAAAGGAGGGATGGACAGCAGTCGGCAAGGAAAAGTCGATGTGGGCGGAGCGCGTCGCCCCACACATGAACGTAGCGATCAACGCATCGCCCAGTTTCCGCTACTTTCGGAAGAAGGTTCGAGAGCTTATCTGAGTATCTATCTCCGCCGTCGATCTGTTTGGCGGCATTGGAGGCATGACACATTGACCCTCTCAAGCTCCAAGCTGGGCACCAGCCTGACCTTGATCAGTAAACTAGGTTGAATATCTGGTGCGTTTCGTGCGCGTACTCGTCCGTGTTTTTCGACGATACGCTATCGACTATATTGGTCTGAAGGCATTAACCAGAAAGGGTATCCATGAAGACCACGACCGTATCACAACTCAAAATGTCATTGAGTGCCTACTTGCGTCAAGTCAAAGTCGGTGAAGAGGTAGTAATCACCGAGCATGGCCGTCCCATTGCGCGTTTGCTGCCCCTCGCGAGTCCTGTGCCCCTCCCTGAGCACTTGAGAGACCTGGAAGAAAAGGGGGCTCCTCCAAGCGCGGGGTGAAGCCCTTGCTCGTGGATTTTTGGGACCTGCTGCGTCCTGCGGAGCCCCAGGCAGCCGTGCGTTCGGCGGTCTTGCGTGAGCGGGAAGAAGGCTGGTGAAAATCTGAGATACGTCGGCTGTGGTGGAACAAGGATTCTTTCGGCCTACCACCTTCTCTTCCGGCCTGCTTGACTGGAAGCGAAAAAGCGGTAAGTTTGATAGAATTGTGTCAACGGTAGCATTGGTGACTGAAGATGCGGTAGCCTGCGTCAACATAATAGAGTCTGATAACACGAGCGAAATGTAGAGCATAAAAAACCGATGTGTGAGGTAGAGGATGGATTTGTTGAATCAGGAAGCAGAAGGATTTGAACAAGAACGTGCTGAAGAAGCCGGGGGCAAGTTATCATCCTATATTGATGAGACGACGAAGGTCGGAGATTTGTTGTCACTCGACTATTCCGAGGCGATAATTCTTGTGCATGATGCGCTGAGGCAGGAGGTAAAGGGCTTGCCGATGGGGTGTTTCTTGCTTGCTACTAGGATAGTTCCGAACACCAAGCCTAGGGCAGATAAAGAGGATACAGCCCTTATCTTGCTTCGCGTTATCGGACATTCACCTTTGCCTAATCGGACGGACACGGATACTTGGCGATTTGATGCAGCGCGTCGCTCTATTGATTCTCCTGAACATTGGGATGCTGACAACAAGACCGACCAGTTCACTCTTAATCAGCTACGACATGCAGGAGTGTGTTGCAGCGTATTGGGAACCTTTCGTTATGTCCATAATGATAGGAATTGGAATCTTACTTTTGGTGCAGATATTTCCAATTTCTATTCCGGGCAGGGGATGAAAGTTTATAAGCCAGTAGGGAAGGCATTGTCAGAGATTGTCAATTTTACCAAGCCTATGGGTGACTCGCATCCGCTCGCCGGAAAGCCTGTCCCTATTGGACGAGTTCGCTACTCCTCCAGTGAGATTATA
The DNA here is from genome assembly GCA_965219385.1 of Candidatus Latescibacterota bacterium. Classification (GTDB taxonomy): domain Bacteria; phylum Latescibacterota; class UBA2968; order UBA8231; family UBA8231; genus CBDCNM01. The sequence continues at coordinate 3,830,681 of CBDCNM010000002.1, forward strand.
GTTGACAAAAACCACGAAAACGTCCCGGTGCATATCGAGCCAACAGATATGCTAGCGCGGCGCACCGCGCTTTTCGGGATGAGCAGGAGCGGCAAATCAAACACCATCAAAACCGTCGCCTCTGCCATATTCAAGCTGCGTAACATTGACGCGGAAAAGGGGCGTATCGGCCAACTGATTTTCGATGTGAATGGAGAGTACGCGAACGACAATCCACAGGATGCAGGATGTTTGCGTAACATTGATCGAGATGATGTTGTGACCTACGGACTTTTTGAGCATCCCAACGATAAAGGACGACGGTTAATCAAACTCAATTTCTTTGGCGAAAATATCGCCGACTGGAGCGATGAGGAGAATGTAAAGTCTTCTCTTGATATGCTTATCGCGGGAAAAGGAATAATTAACGAACATCTCAGGGAAAGAACCGATGCTCAATATGTTAGAAATTTCATCAACACCAATATAGAACCGCCATCAGACGACTGGAGTAGAGGTACTCAGACTCGTTATTGTCGCAATATCACGGTCTACCGCACCATTCTTGCTGCCGCCAATTTTGAAGTACCAGACGATCTACAACGTGCTGATATTAGAGGACTTTTCAGTAGTGATTTAAGGACTGCATTGAAATCCACTGAAGAGCAGAAATATAAAAATGCTGCCAGCACACTTGAAAGCGCAATCGTTTCTTGGACTGAATTGTACCGGGCGTTGATGGCTTTGCAGGAATTCGTTATCTCTGGTCAAAGAGCAGAGGGTCATCCTAAGTTCAAAGAATTTAATAACGATTATGAAAGAAGAAAAGGTAAGTCATGGAACGACGATACGCTGAATGGTTTGCTTTCTCTTTTGAGTTGGGGGGGCGGCGTTAGCAAAGTACGTGAGTTACAAGAGCGGCACAGCTCCAGTGTAGAATCTGACTATTCAACTGAGATAGTTGACGAACTTGTTGATGGCAAATTGATTATTGTTGACCAGTCAATTGGCTCGCAGACTGAAATTGAGCACACATCTGAACGCATTATGTGGGAGATTTTCAATCGTCAAAGGCAAGTATTCACGGATCCGCCGCGCGGAACAAACGGAGAATTTCTTCGAGATGAAAACGGCAACATTATGCCTCCACTCGATATTATCGTGTATGTGGAGGAAGCCCACAATTTAATTCCCGCGCATGACCCGAAATTGGACTCGATATGGGCACGTGTAGCCAAAGAAGGCTCCAAGTTTCACATCGGCTTGGTGTACTCTACCCAAGAGCCGAGTTCCATATTGGCGAACATTCTGAAAAACACCGACAACTGGTTCGTAGCGCACCTGAATAATCAAGACGAAACACGCGAACTCAGAAAATACTATGACTTTGAAATGTTTGTCGATCAGATTCTCAAGGTGCCGGACACCGGCTTTTTGCGAATGCGCTGTTTATCCAATCCCTATATTGTGCCGGTTCAGATCAATAAATTCACCGCAGAGCCTCCGAGTGATGGGGAAGGTATGCAGGAAGGACCGACATAATGCCCTATGAGAATGAGAGAGCTAGCGGCGACAGCTTGATATGGCTGGAGAATAGTCAAGCCTTAAAAGAGTTTGAGGGCACCATCCTTGTGAAGGAAGGCGATGCACCTGTAGAACCGCCGATACTCCAAGTGCCCCGTCACGACTGGTATCCAAGGAGAGTAATTGCCATTGATGGCTCTAATCTCATACATCGTGTCAACAATGGGTTTCCCGGCGCAGAGGCGGGATTGCTGATGACATCGGTGGTAGCAATCAAGCTGGACCAATTGAGCGGCTTGGACGCGAACGCCATTCCTCGCCCATCGTTTTTTCGTGACATCGAAAATGCTCACACCCTAGAAGCCGCAATGCCGGGGATAGGCGTTGTTCGCAAGGACGTTGACAATGATACGCCGATAGATTTTTTCAGGCAAAAGACTTATGACACATTATCCAATGCTATCGCAGAGGGCCATGAGACATTGCTAGAAACCATGCGGGCCATTTGTGGAGATTTCCAGTCACGAATTGATTGCCCGGCTGTAGATTGCGACAAGAAATATGAGCGCAAAGAAGGAGAATATACTTGTCATTGTGACCGACGTGAAAAGATGTTTGAAACCGATATACTGCGTCTGCATGAATACTTTGATGGCGCTCACACCGGGGGTGAGGCGTTAGGCAGACTGCGCTCAGTGCTAGAAATCTTGATCCTGTTGAACATCTTGCGTTTCTTTGTCAAAAAAAGTCCCACCTACCTTGGTGGGTGTGCTTTTGTGTTGGATGGCCCGTTGGCTATCTTTGGGACGCCCGCTTCTATATTGCGTCCAATCCGAGAAGAGTTAAAAAGATTAAATGAGGAAGCGCGTAATATTAATGGAAAGGATATTGTTGTGTTCGGTATAGAAAAGACCGGACGCTTCAGAGAACATTGGGAACAACTGGATTGGCAAGATAGAGTGGGACCGAGTTCACGTTTTCCTGATCAGACGGTAGTAGCTCTGGATGACGAATATATCCACAAGAACATCGTTCCTTCCGACAAAAAGGGAAAACCTTTCGGCGAGGATACCCATTTTGGGCGAGCTATTCTCTACAAAACCAACAAAGGAGAACACGTCGTCATTTACACTGCCATGCTGAACGAAGCTGCGAGCAATTTTAGCGATAATTCTTCAGAATGTTTTCCCCGATTGGGGGACATTCTTGATGTCGTGGACCAACTGGCAATCCTCATCTATGATGGTGGCTTCATGCCTTTGGTACGCGCTCATGCCCACGCCGCTATCCCGTTAAAGCGAGGAGCAGACATCATCAAGAGTCTGCTGGAGGACTGATGAGCAAGCCGGCATGGAAATATAGTAATGCCCCCGGACGTTGGGCTGGATTCGGGCCATACTACGCGATGTTTCCCGTCAACTTCGCCCGGGATGTTGTGGAAACGATGTCGCCTGAAGGAGGTAGTGTCTTGGATCCGTTTTGCGGACGCGGAACGGCACCCTTTGTCGCTCAGGCTACCGGACGTGCTTCGCTGGGCATTGACGTAAATCCAGTGGCTTGGGTTTTCGCCAAGGTCAAAACCTCTCCTGAGCCAAGCGAGGAAAAGTTATTTAGTCGTCTGAAAGATTTGCAACATGCCGTGCATCCCAAGGACAAAAAACCAGAAAATGAGTTCCAAAAATGGGCTTGGTCTGGAGAAGTATTGGGTTTTCTGAACGCCGCTCGGCGCATATTGGATTGGCGCGAAGACAAAACAGATAGAACGCTGATGGGATTTATTTTGGTCCACCTACACGCCAAACTTGGCGATGGCATTAGCAATCAGATGCAAAAGGCGCGAGCATTAGGGCCAGATTACGCTGTCCGCTGGTGGAAAAAGAGGGAAATGTGCCCGCCGGATATAGATCCTTGTGTATATTTTCGTCAAAAGATTGACTGGCGTTACTTGCATGGTGTCATAGAGCGCGAACAAGTCGCGGAAATTATTCATGGAGACTCGTCTGAATTTCTCTCAAACTATCCAAAAAAGAATTTTGACCTTCTGTTTACTTCACCACCATATTTCAGTGTCACTGACTATCGCCAAGATAGCTGGATTCGATTGTGGTTGCTAGGTGAAGGCCCGCCTTTGCCTGACTGGAAAAACGACAAAAGAACTACTCGTCAAGAATTCTACCGCCAAATGCTGTTCGATATTTTTTCTTCAGCCAGCAGATTGCTCAAATCTCATAGCGTTGTTTGGGTACGAACTGATGCCAGAGAGTTTACAAAAAATTCGACCTTGGAAACACTTCGTACTCTATGGCCGAGGAGAAAATTATTTATGAGATACGACTGTCCTAAGAAGGACACGCAAACGGCGCACTTTGGAAATATATTCACCAAATCGGGAGAGGTTGATTTCCTAATGCCGGGAAGAAAAGCTCTGCCTACCCTGTGTCCACCTTGGGAACAGTTGTAAGCAAAAACTTTGCAGGCGTCAGCGGGGGGCATCGGGGGCCGGACTTCGGCGATGCCCCCAGACTTTTCGGAATTGCGCTGACAGCACCTACCTGTTGCGGCTACCGACGTCCTTGAAGGCGGCTATCGCCGAGATCAGCAAAGAAGACGGCACGAGCATAAATCAGTTCGTGACGATGCCCGTCGCCCGGCACAGCGAAAGGATAAATTTACTATGCGACTTTCCGAACCAATAGAAAAACCTGGGTTTTTTTGGTTGCCCGAAGAACCAAAAAACCAGCTACCGGGAGTTCTTCGCATTTCCGAGTCAGGGAAAGTAACGCTTGAAATAAGTTATTCCTTGGATCTTAGTCAGGAGATAACAAAAAAATTCCCCCCCGGATTTTCGCTAGAAGGACCAGAAGATAGAAATCTGAACCGCATTGTAGGGATAATCGACAATGATTTAATTACTTTAGATGGATGTTTCTATAAAGACGAGAATTTGACTGGCGGTGTATCAACTTCAACTATCTATGCCAATCGTGCATTCATCGGGGTCAATTACGATGAAGAAGAGAAAATCTCTTTCTCGGAGATCAAATTCTCTATAGATGGTCTTGATGAATGGCTCTTAGTTTCTGGGTTTCGGGTGGAGAAAAATTGGAAAGAAAACGGCGGTTTGGAGAATGTTTTCATACATTTTAGTCCCCCTGAAGAAATTCCGTTTAATCTTCCTGAAGAAATTGAATTAAAATTCACTTTTCAATGGTCTTTGCCTTCTCCCAATAGTACTGAAGTACGTATTAATCAGAAGGCATATATATCTTTGAAATCGAAGGAACTACGACCCATTGAATATTTTTTAGACTTGGTCTCCAAACTTCATAATTTTTTGCGTTTTGCAATTGATGAGACCGTTTCGTTAGACTCTGTCACCGGCTACTCACGCGAAAGAACACGAGAAATTGGAAAGGGAAAAAAGCACGAAATTCCGATCAAAGTGTACTATCGAAGCATACCGTATTCTGAAACCAAATCAGAAATTTACTGGCCTAACATGCTTTTTTGCTATCGAAATGTAGCTGGTCAAATAGAAAAAATTTTAACTAAATGGCTTGAGAGTTATGAGATTTATGAGCCTGCATTTAATCTGTATTTTGCTTCCGTGTCCAGCGGTCAAAAATATATGGAGTGGAAATTCTTGTCGCTCTCACAGGGGATAGAAACGCTACACAGAAGAAATTCTCAAGAGATGCAGATGCCAGAGGAAGAGTTCAAAGATTTAGTGGATACGATATTGCAGGCTATTCCACAAGATAGAAAAGACTGGATGGAGGGAAAGCTAAAATATGACAACGAACTTTCATTGCGAAAGCGAATTAAACAAATGATTAAACCCTTTAAGGATTTGTTTGGAAATGGAAGGAAGCGCGGTTCATTCATTAGCAAAATTGTTGATACGAGAAACTATTTGACACATTACGATGGCGAACTTGCGAAGCGGGTGTCTAGTGGAGAGGATTTATGGAAGCTGTGCATGAAACTTGAAGCCCTGTTTCAGTTGCATTTCCTGCGACTAATTGGGATGGACATCAAATCTATTAAGTCCATAGCGAATGAAAATCACGCCCTCCGCAATAAGCTTGGACTTGAATATCAGGAGCCCTCTGAGGAATCGGCCTGACTTGAGAGATTCCATTGGTATCTTATCTCTCTCGCCTCGTCAATCATCCCGATCTTAAGAAGCTGTTGAGTTAAAAAAAGCTCTGCTGGTCGAGCGCGTCATCTATATGGATTGTCAGAGATTTCACCTCATTATCCTCATATCTATGATTCAATTTAGAGCGCGGCTCACGAAACATCTCGAGCCGTCGCCAACAACATGCCCCCAACCCTCCTCGCCATCTCCGCAAAGTACAGCACCTCCTCCGGCGACAGCGCCCGTCCCAGAACATCGCGCTTGCGGTAAGACAGCCATTCATCACCCACGACTGGTACTGGTGCTTTTCACCGGTGTCGAAGATCATCGGGCGCGCCAGAACTGAAGCGGCGTCCGCTCTGTCATGTGGCTGAAATCGAGGTCGGTCGACAACATAACTAGTTTGTGGTGAATACAGATCTGGGCGAGTAGCGCGTCGATGGTACCAACCTGAATGCCGTGGCGGCGGCACTCGTTGCGCAACTCGGCTGCGTCAATGTAGTCGTCACGCACGGGCGTAATCATGGCGAGCGTCCCGAACCGTTCGACGATCCGCGTTTTGGCTCTCGGCCCCCGAAAGCCCTGCAACAACTCCTGCAAGACGATTCCGGTCGTGTAAATCGATTCGCCACCACCGAGCGCCTCCCGTAGGCACCGCACCTCGGATCCTTCGGGCGCCGTGTCTCGTCGCAAGGCCAGCGACCAGACGCTCGTGTCCACAAACAACCTCACTCACGGCTCCGTTCACGTTTGTAGTCGAAACCGTCGTCCCAGTCGAATTTGCCAAAAAGGCCCAAGAGCCGTTCCTGCTCTCGGCGTGCGATGAACTCCCGCAAGGCGCGGTTGACGGTCGCCTTCTTCGTCTTCTCGCCGCCGACTTCCAGCGCCTTGTCGAGCAGTTCCGGGTCTATCGCCAAGTTTGTCGCCATTGTGTTACCTCCGACACATATAGTCATACATAAACTAATCGCAAACGGGTGATGCGGTCAAGTTCCTCATCAACCTTTCATCTGCACGGCCCGGCCCGCTCCACGCAAGTCCAGTATCGCCCCGCTCCGTCGCCTAGTCCCGACAAAGTGCTGAATTCCCCCATCGTCAGCGTCCGCCCGAGCACATCGCCCTCGCGGTAGGACAGCCATTTCTTGAGCACCTGATAGCCGTCGAGCTTGTAGCCCCAAATTGCCGCGGGGACGTTGCGCCAGAAGGCGCGGTCGTTCAGATACACGTCCAGCGTCTTTTCGCCCAGCGCGGGTATCGCCGCCCCCAGCGCGGCGCGTTCCTCCGGGGTGTACTCGCGCTCGACGATGCGGCCTTGGCCCGGCATCACCGTGTCGCCCGTTCCGTAGTGGCCCCACCCGGCGGTGAGCGCGAAATCGTCGCCAGTCATGTTGCGCCCGTCGGTGGTGGCGGGCACGGCGATGGCGACGATCTTCGGGCGCAACGCGCCTTGGGTAACGCCTGGCACCGGCGCTTCGGGGTCAAGAAGCCGAGGCGGTGTGGCGACCTGAAGCGCCTCCGCCGGCATCGCTCAGAACAGCTCACTCCATGACTGGTGCCAAGTTCTCACAGCCCGATAATTTGAGCTAGGACTCAAGACCGCGGTGCATACGCGGATCAGACGCCTTGATGCTTGAGACAGAGTCACGGACATTCCCAGTTATGTTTCTCACTATGTCCATCACGACGGCATGCTCCGATTTAGTGCAGGACGATGTCGTGTTGTCCAGGATTTCCTCGAACAATGGCAGCATCAAATCCATTACCAATCCAATGTTGCCGACGGTGAACGAATCAACACTAATAACCCCACTTTCTACGGGACCGGCAACTAAACCCCAAATGAATTCTCCATGACCTTTTGACGTGGACACATCATAATAAACGCGCGAAAAATGGGAGACATTGTCTACTTCGTCTATGAGATCTCGAAACGTTGGCCTTTTCTTCGGTTTTCCTCCCGTAGTCATTATTATGGGATAGGTCCAACCATAATCGCCCTTGCCTAGTTTCCGGTAACGACTCGTATAGAACTGCTCGGCTTTGATCCACGAATTGTCCGATTCGTGATCGTTTTTTACCGGGACGAACTTCTTGTAAAGGTTCAAGTAAGTTGTGTTATTATAGTACAAAAACTTTCCTGGAAGCCCCGAGTCTTGTTCCGAAAATCTTAATATAAAGCGACTTTTTACAAAAGTTTCATGAAGAGTTCGCAAATAGACAAAAGTGTCATCGGTCAACGCCGAGCGCAATTGATTGACTATTGCGAATACATTTTCGATCGCTTCCAACGCCAATAAGCACAATACAACGTGCAATTCATCGTCAACACGGTCTTGGAGACAGTCGTTCATAAACCACCCGGTCAGATACCCTAGGTTGTCGAGTTTGTAGAACACATCTCCCCAATCTCGGGCGATTTGCTGGCGCATTTGCTGCAATCTGAAACCTTCTTCGACACAGTCGGAAGGCTTGGCCAATTGTGGAATGAGTTCGTGCGACACTTGGCGGGCTATGTCGTCGGGAGTGACTCCCGCCTTCGTCTGGTCCGCGACCTTCTTTGAGATACGTTTGTACAACGTCTCCTGAGTTATGTTTCGTATTATGGGAGGGTGTGACGGATCCGTGCAAATGTGATCGAATGAAGCCATACTAGTTCTATTCCTTTTCGAATCTCTCCGCCGCCGTTGTTCTTGACGTAGCCATTATCATGGCAACCCTCCTCGTCATCTCGGCAAAGTACAGCACCTCCTCCGGCGATAGCGCCCGCCCGAGGACATCGCGTTCGCGGTAGGACAGCCATTTTTTGAGGACTTGGTAGCCGCCGAGCTTGTAGTCCCAAATCGCCGCGGGCACGTTGCGCCAGAAAGCGTGGTCATTCAGGTACACGTCCAGCGTTTTGGTGCCCAGCTCCGGTATCGCCGCCCCCAGCGCGGCGCGTTCGTCCGGGGTGTACTCACGCTCGACGATGCGGCCTTGGCCCGGCATCACCGCGTCACCTGTTCCGTAGTGGCCCCACCCCGCTGTCAGCGCAAAATCATCGCCGGTCATGTTGCGGCCGTCGGTGGTGGCGGGCACGGCGAGGGCGGCGATTTCCGGGCGCAACGCACCTTGGGTAACGCCCGGCACCGGCGTGTCGGGGTCGAGCAGACAGGCTAGTTCGCGGCCCCGCGCCGCCGATGCAGCGAGCGTCTCCGCCGCGCCGTCAGTCTCGCCGTCGGGCCAGCCTGGCAGCGGAATGCGCGGCCATTCCATGCGGAGCGCCCCGGCGTTGGCCTCGCGGTAGGCGGGATCGTGAAGGGTGGCGAGGACGTAGTGGAAGAGGTCCTCCACGCTCGCGCCAAGATATCTGAGATAGTTCCCGGCCTCGATAGTCAAGTTAGGTCTGCGTTGCATGGAGTTGTTGTTGGTTTCTTTGTCATCGTAGCGGAGGTAGGCGGGGAACCAAAGAGCGCCTCGCTCAATTAGGTGATACGACGCCATGTGGTGAGCGAAGCATACTTGGGGTTCTGTCGCGCCCTTCCGCAGGTGCTGAGCCGAGGACAGCCATATGTTCCCCTCGAATACATTCGGTTGGTAGTCGGGACGTGGACGATCAAGCAGGCCGCCATCCATCTCCCAATAGAGCCATCGGGTGTCGAAGGGCCGGTAGGAGTAGGGAACGAAGCCGGTCTCATTCGGGCCGCCACGCTCGAGTAGCGCGTCACGTACCGCACGAGCATCGGACGCTACGGATCCTGACAGCTTCCTCATCGCCGCTGGATAGAGCCGTGCGATCTCCTCATGGTTCAATTTGAGGCTGAAGTAGTCGGAGACCCGCTCCCTGAGCCGGTCGAGATCGGTATCGACTAGAAACGAATCGCGGCTGGTGGTGACCCCGGGAAACGACACCGGGAACAGATCGGGCAGCGCCGGCCAGGCGAACCAATCCTCGCTCACCGCTGTGGGCACAAACGGCAGACCGAGTAGTAGCATCGGCTCAATGCGGTCGCAGACCCCCTCTGGTTCCGTTTCCACCATATCTCGGGGAAGGTCTTCGTTGACCTCATCCTCTTGTATGTCGCAGACCTCCTCTGGTTCTGTTTCCGCCATCTCCAGCAGGTCGTATATCTTCTCCGGTTCCGATTCCGCCGTTTCTATTAGTTTCTCCCATTTCGCCTGCCCCCACAGATGGCGAAAGCCGATCTCTCTGGTTGGGGCATGATCGGCCTTGCACACCAGGGTTGTAATGGCAGTGCCTACTTGAATGCCGACCGGATCGTCCGGCGTCGAAAAGATACTCGGGTCCGGCGAGCCGTCCGGCGCCACCTTGCCGGTCTTGTACTTGTCGCCGTTCAGGCAATCAATGCGGATCGCGTCGAACGTCTCCAGATAGCGCTCCCTCATGCCCGTGAACGACAGCCCGTCGAGCCAGGAATAGTTGGAAATGAAGCAGACCACGCCTTGGCCGGTCTTCGCAATGCGCCGTTCGGCCATGCGGAAGAAGCGGACATAGAGATCGTTCAGCCCCTGGCCCTCGGGCCGGCGCACGCGGCGGGTGGTGCGGTAGGCTTCCGACAGTTCCCGTTCCTCGTCCACCGCCATGCCGGCGAAGCCGTTGTAAGGCGGATTGCCGAGAATCACGAGGATGGGCGTCTCCCGTTTCACCCGCTCGGCGCGGTCGCGTTCCTCCTCCAGTTCGGGGAACGGCAAGGGCTTGGTCGTGCGCGGCTCCCAGCCGGTCAGGGCATTGGTGAGGAAGACTTGGGCGCGTTCCATCCCGTCATCTAGGGTTGCGTCCAGATCCTGCATGGTTAGTCCGACCTGTAGATGGGCGACGACAAAGGGCGCGGGCATGATCTCGAAGCCGAATACGCGCTCGGTCGCCGCCTGCTTGACCCGGGCGCCGGTGAGCGCACCCAAGCCCTGATTTTTGAGATTGGCGGCCATGCGACGCAGCACTTCCGATAGATAGGCCCCGGTGCCGCAGCACGGATCGAGCACATAGACGTTTTCCGCGGCGAGGCCATCGGCGATGCCGAGATCGTCCCGGAGCGCCTTGTCCACCCGGGCGACCATGTAGCGCACCACTTCCGCCGGCGTGTACCAGACGCCCAACTGCTTGCGCAGCTCGGGATCGAAGCCTTCGAGGAACGGCTCGTAGAAATAGGGCACGGCCTCACCCTCGTTGAAGCGGGCGAAGAAGGCGGCGTGGTCCACCCGGTCGAGCGCGTTGGACGTCCAGTCCAGCACCTCGACCAAACCGAGTGGTTGCAGCCGGCCGGGATCGGAGATTTGTTGGAACAGGGCCCGCAACATCGGCGCCCGCAAATGCCAAACCGCTTCGCGCCAATTGAATCGTCCAGTGGGCGACGGGACTTGCCGCGCCCATAGCACCCAGGCGGAAAAGACGCCGTAGAATAGCGTCTGTACCAGGGTCGAACGGAAAAACTGCGCGCCCCTTTCGCCCTCAAAGCGGACGCCGAGCGCCTCTTCCAGCGCCGCCCGCACCGCCTCCAGCGATGGCGCAGCGCCCGCGGCCTCGACCCGCGCCAGCGCATCTCGGGCATGAGACGCCAGCAGCCAAGCCAGGTCCTTGGGCTCGGCCAGCCGCGCCCGATGCGACAGCGCCCGGCACAGATACTCGCCCAACCCCGCGCCGATTTCGCCGGCAAAAGCGCGCGGGGTCTCCAACCGGCGGTCGAATTCCTCGGCACTGTCAGCCAGCCGCAAGGTTTCGAGCTTGGCCGGCTGGCCAGCCGCGTCCTCGCCGACCAGCACAAAGTCGCGCGTATTGGTCACCAGCACCAGACCATAGCGGCCCCAATAGCGGCTCACCTGATCGCCCGCCGCGGTGAGCCAGGCGTCATCGCCCGCGGCCTTCACCTCGACCACGCCGCCTTCGGGCACCTGCCCCTCGCGCGGTTGGCCTTTCTGTACCTGCCGCGCCGCATAGAGCCCAAAGTCGGGATGCCCCGCCCCCTGATCGGCCAACTCGCCGACGCAAAACACCTTGGGCTTGAGCACGCCGCCGATGGCATTCAGCAGGTTGGCCAGCGGCCCATAGCTCGACCGCTCCCCGGTCCCCCCGCCCGACATCCGCACCCGTTGTAGGTCATCGAGGTAATTCTCAACCGTTGTCGTTAGTCGGGTCGTCGTTTTGGTCATCATGCGCCTTTTTCAACGCTTCAGGTGTCTGCGGCACTTGAACTTTGCCCTTAATTTCTGTATTTTTCGAATATGGCCGGCATGAAACCTATCATCTGCCGGCGAAAGTTTCCCTTGCCGACGCAGATCGCCGACATGCAAATGAACCCCTGCCAGACCTTGGACCAGCGCATCGCGAGCGTGCTCGAACCTCGCCCGGAGGTTCTCGAGGCTTATCTATTCGGCTCCCGTGCGCACGGCGAGGTACAGCCCCACAGCGACATCGACATCGCCGTTTATATCGATGAAGCTGTCGTTAAAAAAAGCGCTTTCGGGTATCGGGCGCAACTCACGACGGAGATCATGGCCGGCCTCCACAGCAACGACATCGATCTCCTGATTCTCAACCAAGCCCCTCCAGTCCTGTACTACCATGTGCTGCGCGACGGCATACGTGTCTTGTCCCGTGATTTGGCGGCGACAACGACGCGGGAAGGCCGTGCGGTTTCCCGATACTGCGACTTTGTTCCCCAGCTTGCAAAAATGGATGCGGTGTGGCGTTTGCGCGCCGGTGGTGAACGGTGACTCCCGGACTACCGAATCCCTCCGTCGTGCGGCGGCACCTCACCGCATTGAGTTTCGCGGTTGGCAACTTGCGCCGGCATTCGGGTACAACGGCCGCTCAGCTCCGCGACAATTCCGATCTTCGCTGGTTGGTCGAACGCGGCCTTCAGCTCTGTGCCCAGAACGCACTCGACATAGCAACCCATCTGGCATTATCGGCCGGTCTCGATGCGCCGGATTACGCAACAGCCATTGACCGACTTGTAGAGATGGACGTGTTACCCGATGATTTCGCAGCGCATTTCCGAGCTGTGGCGGGATTCCGCAACGTACTCGTCCACGGGTACCTCGATGTCGATCTCGATCTGATCGGGCAAATCCTTGGCCGGCAACTGGATGACTTCGAAACGTTTGCTCGCCATGTCGAACGATGGCTCGCCAAACTTGACGAGTGAGGAACAGCGCATTGAGATGTGTTGGCCTGAGCAAAGCCTCGTTTGGTCAAACAGGAGTCAGATCAACCTTCTGCTGGGCCATCTCTGATTGAGACTTGATAGACATCTTGGAAGGTGTTATCCTACAAGGAAACGGTTTCTCCGTTGAGCGCCGGAGCGTGGACCGCCATCTCGACTCCTTCGGGGGCAGGCTTGAATGGCCCTGCTTGCTCCAGGGCTTGCGCCGGCCTTAATCCATCTTTTCTCGCCAGGAGGTTCCTCTATGCGATTTTCGTTTGTCATGCTGTGTGCCCTCGGTTGCGCCGGTGCGGCGGTTGGTGCTGCCGGCGCGGAAGCGGGACGATCCGGTTGGTACGTCAGCGCCGGGACTGGTATTGCCCTGAGTTCGGGCATGGACCAAGTGGGTTGGAATCGGGACGCGGTGTGCTATCCAACGGACGCCTGTTTCGTTGCGGATCCCGTCCCGTCGATTTTAGGCTACCGGTGGCGCTACGCCATCGATGCGGATGCCGGCGCCGGGCTCGAAGTCACGTTGGGCCGCGCGCTCGGCCGCCTGCGCCTGGAGGTCTCGGCGTCCTGGACCAAAAATGACATCGAGCAGAATTTTGTCGACATCGAGTATCTCGACGGCAGGCCCTGGACGCGGCGCGAAGGGTCGGTGGTTTCCAATGACTCGGCTTCGATCGGCGACGTCGCCAGGCGGATCTTGGCGCTGAACCTCTACCGCGACTTCCCCGCGGCGAACCGCGCCCTGACCCCTTACGTCGGCGCCGGGCTGGGCGCGGCCTTCATCGAGGTGAGCGGCGTGAAGTACTCTTCCGATTACCAGGACACATCGCAGACGCCGCCCGTCTACGATCCGCCGCTGTCGTTCTACAACAGCCGCCAGGATGTCGATCATTTCGACACGGTGGTGGTCGGTCGCCTGCACGCCGGTGCCGATTACGAGGCGTGGGAAGGAACACTGCTTGGTGTGAAGCTGACCTACTCCTTGGTCGACGACATCTCAGACACCGGGGTCTATTCCAGCCACCCGATGCAAAAGGAGGGAGATCCCCCCTTCACCAATCGGACCACCTTCGATGCCGCACATGGCTGGTCGCTGGCCGTCACGCTCAAGCATCGGCTCGGCCGTTGAGCGGTTCCAGCAGCGGCTCAATCAGCAAGATAGGTTTCAACCGCTGTCGTCAGTTTCGTATTCGTTCCCGGCATCGTCTCTGTTGTCGCTGAGCAAAACTTTGACCGTCAACCAACGGGTCGGTCAATCCGGCTCCAGGCCGTATTTCCCCCTGACGCCATCGACGAGATACTCCAGTTCCGGCTCACGGGCGATGGCGGCCATCAGGCGTTGCCAACTCAAGCGGCGCAGAAGCCCCGGCATGCGACACGCGGCGACCGCTTGGTTCCATTGCTCTGCGGCCTTGCCCTGACCCTCGAACTTGGGGTTGCGAGCATCGTAAACTACAAGTGCGTGTCCTCCGGTCGGGTCAAGCTCTCCGTGTGGCGTGAGTGCGGCGGCTAGTGCGTTCCGCGCCACTTGGTAAACTTTTCCAAACGGGCACGGCTCGTGATCTTGGTCGGACGGCCAGTCGAACAGGTCGGGCAAGTGATCCCAGTACCGGATGCCAATCTCCGTCAGTGCGCAGCGCTTGCAGCGTTGACGTTGAACTTGGTAGTTCCTGTTGCAATGCTGTTCGGCATAATTGGCATCGCTAGGGCGCAGGCGCGGACGCGAACAGGTGCCAAACTCTTGCTCGGTAAACTTGCATTCGATAGCGACTCGCTTTTCCGGTCCGCTCAGCAGCACGTCGACGCTGGTCGGTCTCGGCTCTCTTAGGTTGTCCATCTCGTGCTCTAAGCAGAGCGTCCAGCCGTTTCGGTCTGCGAAGAAGGCCGGTTGCCCACACTCGGCGTGCACATCTTGGAGCAGATCAAGGCGGTTGAAGGCGCGGAGCGCTCCGAACACGCTTTGCGCCAGGGCCTGGGAACTCTTCAGGCTGCGAAACCACCGATGCCGACCTCTGGAGAGAGCGTCGCGAATGTCACGCGCTTTCGATTCGTTTTTCGGAGGAACCAAGACGTTCTCCGATGCGAACTCTCTCGCGAGAACCGGCGGACGCCCTTCCCGCTTGCCGCCGTCGAGCTTGCACCGATAGTGTCGGTCAGCCCAAATCCACAACGTCCGGCGCACATCTTCCTCATAACCTTTATAACTCGTCATAGCTCATTCCTTTCAATGCTTCAGGTTCCGCTACTCCCACGCGAGTGTGTCCACCACTTCGCCCAGGGCTGCTCCGGCACCGGCCGCAGCTCTTGCTTGGGGGAGGTCATCCCTCTCGGTCTTCGGAGTCGGTGTCCATGATGGCTACGTCAAGCCAGCCACGATCAAAAGTAAATGTGCACGCTTTGCCGGCCGGATCTTGAATCCGAACGATACGGGATCCCTCAGCCCCTGCGTGCTCTACCACATAGAGCCAATAGTTCACACCGTGATTGCAGGCGTGGTCGAACTGGGTGCGCGAAAGCCCAACTGGACGATCTTCAAGACTATCGGACATCGCTTTGACCTCACACCAGCGTATTGGTCGGTCATTCTCATCAACTTTATACAAATCGTAACCAGGATTATTGACAGGTGTCCGTTTCCAATCAGGCTCAGCCGCGAGGATAAGATCAATTGCTTTAGCCTCAAGTTTCATGCGACTCTCGTGGTCAAGACTGTCTGGATCAGGCTCCTCTCTATCGGAATGCACGGCCACGTAGGATATAAACGAGCAAGGGCTTTTAGCTTCAGGATCCTGCTCCTGTTCCACACTATCCAGTCCCCGCCTTCTCTCTTCGCCTTGCCCGTTCCCGTTGGTACTGGTTGAATTCTTGGTGCTCTTTCCCTCTCCATATCCCGCGTCACCGCTGCCTGTGTTATCCTCTACTGATTCATTGGTTTCATCATCCACTGAGTCAGATTTTTCGTCCAAAGTGTCGTTCCCTTCTTCCGTCGATTCATTCTCCAAATCGAGCCGAGCCCGAAGCTCAGCCTCACTCGTTACGCCGAGCTTGCTCAGCAGGTCGAGCATTCCAGGCTCAAAACCTGCTTCCCGCGCAAGCGTTTCGATAATCGGCGGCTTGAAACGGATCACTGACTCCAGAAATGGATGCTCTTTCCAGCCGAGTGAGTCGAACTGCACAAACTTAGGGCACTGCAATTCCCCGTCAGCCTCCGGCACCCAGCATGTATCGTTCAACCACCGCACGAATGCCGCGTCGAACGATTGACTGTATGAGCCATAGTGCGTCCAGCTATAATTTGCTGTGAAAAGGCTCTTCCCACGTCGTTCTTCCAAGTGCGCGAGCTCTCTCCACAGTAAAAGCGTAACATCTTTTTGTCGGTTTACATCAAAATTTGGCAAAGCCTCCAGCAGTTCTTCTAATCCCTTCAATTTCCAATCTGTTACGCGATCATTCTGGCCAGACGTTTCTGGGTGTCCCGCTTTCTCTCGTAACTTACGGAGTTCCTCATACTCATGAAAGAAGGTGTTGTCGCTGATAGGTCGGATATATCTGACAGCATCACACCGTTCGAGCAACTCGCGAATGTTCTCTCCACGCAGGCATTGTTGCGAGTCATCAACAAGGAGAATGCCCACGACTCCCTCGAATAGATTCTTGAGCCGCTCTGAGGCCAAGTACACTTCGCCCGGTTCAGCGTACCGTTTCGAGTGGTCACCAGCGTCAACTGCCTTGACGAACGCTGTTTTCTTAAGTTCGTCGATAAGCCTTTTGCGTTGCGTTTCTGAGTCCGTATCAAACGCCCTCAGAATTCGCCGGATATCGGCTTCATATTCCGTCTCACTGATGTCTATCTCATCCTTTCGATACGTCGGAAGAACGTTCTCGATTACATCGTCCACCGGGTCCGGTTCCTTCAGTCCCAACGATTGGAGGAACGCACGCGCAGTCTTGGTTGCACAGACCGAACTGCGCACCGTAGGGAAGTCTGTTTTAGCTTCGGTTGGCAAGAATGCCGTATGTTTCCCATAGGCTTTGGGAGCAACATGGCTCCCGTCTTCCAAACGGATCAGTGGGAGATCTGCAAACCACCACCTTTGCTGTAGATCCCGCTGTCCATCTAGAAACTCGTAGAGTTTCAATATCCAGCTATCCGACTGCGCCATGAGGAACGCTCGGTTCAGCAACCGAACGATGTCATCGGGAGCAATCTCCTCAACGTTCAACTCATGCATCAAATAAGCGCGAAGATCAGGGGTACGATCTTGGGTGATGTCGGCACTAAGCCAAGACAATTTGTGCTCTTTCTGGTATAGAGCTGTGAGTTGGGCAGGGCTAAATAGATCGCGTAATGCCTGTGTACGTCCGAGCCGTGCGCGTGAGGCCGCCACGTGGCCGCTGTCGAAACAAGGCAAAAGGGGTTCGGATGACAGGGCGTCCTTCGTGGCTTCGAAGAGCGGCTTGAACATACTGGTATAGCCGAACTTAGCTGAATCGAGCGGTAAACATCGCAGTGCCTCCGTGTCAAGAAAGTCGTTATACCGAAGCCAACAGAGGGTTTCCCGCAACAAGAATGAGGTTTCGTTGACAAGGAGTCTGTTCCAGTCGTCGTCTTTGGGGATGTTGTCCCGGCTTGGAGTCGTCCGATACGGCCCCTGAACGAGAAAGCCGAGATGCGTTTCAACGATGGTCGGGAAGAAGACAACAAGGGGCGATCTCTCGACACGGCGGATTTGCTGAAATGCAGCGGATTCGTCTTGGACGCAAGAAAACGCGATTTCAACGGGCTTTGCTTGGCTCCCGTCACCGGTATCTACGAAGCGCGAGAATATCAGCCATTCTTCATCCCTTTCCCTTTCTCCGTCTTGCTGACCGATGATCGTCACTCGGCGAACGTTGGAATCTATGTCCTTCGCCTCTCGCAGATATTGCCCTGCCGATCCGCCTTCGACCCTCCAGCTAATCTCATCAATCCGGTGCAGGAAGAGGAGTCCATAGATGCCGAGCCGTCTAAGCCCATCAGCAATTTCGTCTTGCGCTGAACTATCATCAGGATTAAAAGGAATCTGGAAGATGGTTTCATCCGTATCGCGATCAATGGTTGGAATTGCTATCGGCCAAACAAACTTCTCGATAGCGAATGCCTCCGAACCGGAATGAATCTCCGGTCGCTTCGTGAATGAGTAAACTGATTTAAACCCGATTCCGAAACGCCCAATCTTGTTGATATCCTTGGTGCTTTCGGCAATACCACAAATCCCCCGAACATCAGCTTCATCGAAGGGGTATCCATAATGGCTTACACGCAGCGAAGTATCCTTCAAATCAAACGACACCGCTCGCGATCCTTTCCACCCTGTTCGGCGGGCAAGAGCATCTTCTGCATTCTGCAATAACTCGAATATGAAATGAGTCCGCTCATCGTAACGATCTGCGAGTAGCATTTGACCGATCCGGCCGATGTCCGTACCGTAGCGCTTGATGTTCTCGTGTCGAATCACTCCGTAATCGCAGGTCATTAGTCATCTGCCTCCTTGTAGATTACGCCCCGAGGTGCCAGTATATACACAGTTCGCTTCCTTGGGCCTTAGCACGCCGCTGTTGGTATTCAGCAAGCTGGCCAGCAGCCCATAACTCAAGCGTTCCCGCACGAGATCTGCGAGACGGGTCTTAATCCGCAAATCCTTCATTACGACCTCTCCGGTGACCGCGCTCCGAGTTTCTCAAGTCGCTCAATCCACGAATTGAAGTGGCGACATCTGGAGCGGATTTTCTCCAGGCCAATCAGTTCGGCCATCTGTGGGCCTACTGTTGTTTTCGAGTATTCGGGAAATTGGGCGATGATTCGCTGCGATGGAGTAGTATGTTGTCCGTCGTTGATCAGTTCCGGGGACTGGAAATCATCCACGATTCTCTGCAAAGCGGAAATTCGAGAATCAGCACCCTCAAAAAAGAAACTGAACTGGGATACATCGGAGAACAAATAAGCTTCAAATTCATGCAACTGAATGAACGGGATGAAGCGACTGTCGTCGGTCTCATCGAGCCACGAGCTTTCGAGGGCCTCCACGCGCTTATACGGGTCATTGCGCAATTTTTCAGCCTCTTCAGCGCCGGGGAACTGCGCTTGCAGACCATAAAGGTCGATCATCGTGGTGAAAAACACGTCATTTCCCGACTCGTGCTTGCGACGGCGGTTGATGTCATCCTGCATCGCCCTGAAGTTTCTTCCCCCTCCTCGATGGACTTTCCCCTTCCTTCGGGCGTGGGCAATCAAGGTCGGTTTCCGCATATAGACGCCGAGATTCGCCAGATGCGGCTTCAAGACCGTATCGGCGAACGTCTGCTCTGTTTGACCTTCGGCGAAGAGATAGAGTCGAGCCATCAGTGCGGCCCTCCGCCGATGACGTTCTTCTCCCAGATTTCCCCAAGCGAGTAGTCCTCCAGCCATTCTTCGAGTTCTTCGGGATCCGGTCTGGAGAACTCCGTGGCTTCACCATTCCGCTCGACAACCACGATGTCCTCGGGCTCGAAGCTGTCGAGAAACGCGCTGGACTGGGTGCTGACGAGAACCTGTGTGTGGTGACTTGCGGCGCGAAATAGCGAGGCCATCACATTGAGCGCGTAAGGGTGCAATCCGATTTCCGGTTCGTCCACCACTATGAGTATTGGAAGGTCTTCTTTGGGCTGCAACAACAGCGCAATCAGGCAGATGGCCCGTAGAGTGCCGTCCGAGAGTTGATGGGGACCGAACACGAGATCGGAGGCGCGATGCCGCCAGTTGAGAATGATGTCCTTGGATTCACTCGGTTCCAGATCAAATTCTTCGAAGAACGGCGCTACCTGTCGAATCGTCTCCACAATCCGGCGATACACCGTTTCCTTGTGAGACTTCAGCTTATGCAGTACCGCTGCCAAATTCGCCGCATCGGGCATGAGCCAGCGGTTATCGCCGACGTAACAATACTGCCGGACTCTCGAAGTCGGCGATGTATCGTGGAAGTGATAGACGCGGCAATGATTTAATAAAAACCTGAACGTTTTTGCCACAGGTTCGTCCTTTTCAGCCTCGTCTCCAATCCGCGTTTCCTGATGGCCCATCCCTAGCGATACGACCTTTGGTTTCGGATAGCCTGTTTGCTGGAAGGAGAGCGTCTCTTCGGCAAAAATCATCGAATCACCGGCAGCGTGGAATAATCTCATGTAGTAGGTGTCTGTTCCATTCTCTACCTCGAACGCCATCTCCGCTTCCAATTGAGGGGTTACCCTGGGGCCGAAGTGCAGATTGGCCGTGGCCCGACCGGTCGCCCCAATATGTTGCTGGAGCCGTTCGCCCATTAATTCATTCACCAACTTGAAGAAGGCAATGAGATTGCTCTTACCGGCTCCATTGGCGCCGATCAAAACATTGAGCGGTCGGAGTTCCAGCGCCGTCTCTTTGATGGACCGAAAGCCCTTGATCTTGATATTCTTCAATTTTGGCATATTACTTTTTCCTCACCATCCTGAAGATCATGAAGCGATGCCTTGAGCACCTGCATCGTCAAGTCCCACCTGCAAATGGTGACGACAAAGGATGGCGACCTCGCTGCATCTGCTTCGCCGCATAGAGACCGAAGTCGGGATGCTCCGCCCCGGCTAAAGGGATCAGATGCGATCCGGCACATCCCGGCCACCGATCCGGAGGGTGGGCATGCACTACGTCGGCGTCCTCCAGATCGAAGATGCGCTCGTATTTGACAGGCCCTGGTTGGCTGCCCGGGCGGCGTTTTCGGCCTTTCTGGGCGGGCTGGTCGGCTTGACGATATCGGAGGACGGTGGCTTGGAGCTGTTGGATGAATTCTTCCGGGCCCGAGCCAACGGCTCCTGCAAGGCGTCGACCTGCGTTTGCAGATGCTGCATCTGACGCTGCGGTTCCGCGATCGCCGCGTCGCGTGCCGCGCAGCCAGAGCAAGGGGGAGTAGGAAGGGAAGCAAGCGTGAAGAGAAGATACGAATATCGCAATACGCAGGTCAATCAAAAAGAGCGTGAACGGTAACCCCCGCGCATTCTGCAGGAGACCGGCAATATCGCCGACGTGCTCAAAGTGCACATCATCCCCAAACTCCGACACCGGCCTGCGCGTGGGGCGGTGGGGGACGGCCAGCAGGACCCAGGTACAATCCCCCTCGTCGGCACTACGCCGTTGACTATAGCTCGCCCATCAACTAAGATCATATACAGGTGGAACTTTTTCTTTATTGGTGAGTTTAGCCAACATCGGGAGTGGGATCCCGCTGAGCTCAATTCGCCCGATGTCGGCACGTTGCATATTCTGGAAGGATCCATTTCCCGGCTGGCCTCTTTGGCTACGAGCACTGAAGTTCGTAGATTGAGAGTAGGCACCTCCGTAGCGACTTTGGGTTTTCCAGGCGAGCTCCAGGGGGGCGATCTCGAGGATCTTTTTCCAATTGCAACCTTTAAAGATGGCACTATCAGTGCCTTGCGTCCCCGTTTCCAGGGAGAGCGGTATACCTCACGGGATACTTATATCGTCCAGCACAACCTCGAATAGGTTAAGGATATGAGCATCTGGAACTACGCGGATTTACTGCCGCCCCTTGCCGAGCAATACCGCATCAGCCTGGGAGAGGGCAATACCCCGCTCTTGCGTTCGCGCCAGATCGGCCCGGCCCTGGGGATGGAAAACCTTTACTTCAAGCTCGAAAGCTGCAATCCCACCGGCTCCTACAAGGATCGCTTTGCGGTCTCGGCGGTGGGGCATTTGCTGGAGGCGGGAAAGAACGCGGTCCTGGCCACCTCCAGCGGCAATGCCGGCTCGGCCCTGGCGGCCGTTTGTGCCGCCGCCCGGATTCCCTGCTGCCTGGCCATTACCGAAAACGCCCCGGAAGGCAAGCTGCGCCAGATTATGGCCTGTGGGGCCCGGCTCTTCCGCATCCGCGGTTTCGGGCCGGATCAAAAGATGTACGACGCCGTCGCCCAAGGTCTGAAGCCGCTGGCCGAAGAGATGGGGGCCGAGATGCTGATCAGCGCCTTTTGTTTTTCCCCGCTGGCCATGACCGGGGTGCAAACCCTGGCGTACGAACTGGCAGAGCAGCTTCCCGAGGGCATTGACCATGTGTTTACGCCCGCCGGGGGAGGGGGGCTGACTCTGGGAGTGGCGCGCGGCTTCGAGCGCGTGCGCCAGCAAGGCCACAGCCAGAGCGCACCGGCGGTGCACTGCGTTCAGCCCGAGGGCAACGATACCATTGCCAGTCCCCTGCGCCAGGGGGGCGACAGGGCCCGGGACTGCGAGTGCACCACCCGCATCGGTGGGCTCCAGGTCCCCAAGGTCGCGGACGGCAACCAGGTCCTAGAGGCGTGTCGGGCCTCGGGTGGCACCGGCTACCTGGTTGGGGACGAGGCGGTGTACCGGATCCAGGCGCGCATGGCGCGGGAGGAGGGCGTTTTTGCCGAACCGGCCGGGGCGGTCGCCCTGGCCGGCGTGCTGGAGGCCCGGGCGCGCGGCGAGCTGGAAGCGGACTCGCGGGTTGTTTGCCTGGTCACGGGCAGTGGTTTCAAGGACGAGGTGGCGATCGAGCGGATCCTAAAAGGCCGGTCGGCACCGATGATGGAGGACTTTGCCGGATTCAGGCAGGCCTGTCTGGAGATAACAAGGAGGTGAGATTGTGGGAGAAAGCATCGAGTTTCAGCAAAAGGTGATCCAGGGCGCCGGAGAGGGGCCCAGCCTGCTGATTCTGGGCGGGGTGCACGGCGACGAGTTCGAATCCATGGGGGCGATTCGCCGGCTGATACGCTTCCTGGATCCGGCAAAGCTGAGAGGGCGCGTCAAATGCATCCCCGTGGTCAACGAGGCTGCGTACTGGCGCGGCCAGCGCACCGCCGAGGATGGGCTGGACCTGGCGCGGACCTGTCCCGGACGGCAGGATGGTTCCATCACCGAGCGCATCGCTTATGCCATCAGCACCGAGATTCGCGCCGTCGACTACCTGATTGACCTGCACAGCGGTGGCATCGCCTGTCATTTTTTTCCCACGGTGGGCTACGGGCTCCATCCCGATAAGCAGATCCTCGAAGTACAGCGGCGCATGGCCAGGGCCTTCAATATGCCGATCATCTGGGGGACCCAGGCCCGGGGCAATGGCCGCACCCTGTCGATTGCGCGCGACGAGGGCATCCCGGCCATCTATGCGGAGTGGATGGGGGGCGGGGTGTGCGACCCGGCCGGAGTGGAAGGGTACTTCCAGGGCTGTCTGAACGTCATGGGCGAACTGGACATGCTCGATTGCGAACAGCCTGCTTCCGCGACCGAGCACGTGGTCGAGGACGACCGCGATGAGGCCGGTCACATCCAGGCCCACTACCAGGTGCCTTTTTCCGGATTCTTCACCCCCGAGGTCGAACTCAAACAAGCCCTAGAGGTAGGCGA
Source organism: Candidatus Latescibacterota bacterium (assembly GCA_965219385.1). Lineage (GTDB taxonomy): Bacteria > Latescibacterota > UBA2968 > UBA8231 > UBA8231 > CBDCNM01. The sequence goes on from CBDCNM010000002.1 coordinate 3,853,902, forward strand.
CCGGCTGGGCACCTTGACGGACCACCTGGGGGAGCGCGAAGAGCCCATTCTATCCACCCAGAAGGGCATCGTGCTGGCCCAGCGAGTCTATGCCCGGATCCACGCAGGTGATACCATAGGGGCCGTCCTGGAACTGTGATAAAAAGAAGGTAAAAATGAAAAGAATCGTCTTGCTTCCTGGTTTTTTCCTGATCGGTGTTTCCTGCACGTCGCCCCAAATCGGGGTAGAAGAGCTTTTTGCGCGGATGGAGAAGCGACCCCAGCAGATCGAGAGTGCCCGCTTTAACTTTGTCCAGAAATTTGTTATGAGGGGACAGGTGATGGAAGGCGCTGGAGAGGGAACCGTGGGGCCTGACGGCAAGCTGCGTTTGAATACCCTCATGTCCACCCCCGTGGGCAAGGCAGTCTCTACCCTCATCTCCGATGGACAGGTCATGTGGCACGAAATCCACATGGGCGGTAAGATACAGGTCATCAAGTACGATCTGCCCACTCTGGACGCAGATACCGAGGCCAATATCGGTGGCCTTGGCATCTGGGGCTCACTGAATCCCCAAAGGTTCGAGGCCCTCAAGGATACAATCGTGCGCACTCAAGATATCAGGATACTCGATATCGCTGAAAACGCCGGGACCCCGGTCTACCTGGTCGAGGTCAGGCCCAAGCCTCAGAGCGGTTTTGGGGTGGGCGGCCGGACCGAGGTCCTGCTGGGGGTCGAGGATGTATTTATCCGCGCCATAGCGACCTATGACGAGGCCGGCAACAGCCAGACCGAACTGATCCTGGACGAACTGGAATTTAATGTAGAGATAGAGGATACTCTATTCGCCTATATTCCTCCGGAGGGGGTGGCGATAGAGGATGGCAATGCCATGTTGAATCAGCCGACAGAGGTGACCCCACCGCCGGAGGTAAAGCGGCGGGGCCTCCTGCACAATGAGGCCCCGGATTTTACCCTCGAGGCTCTGGAGGGGAAAAAGATAAATCTAAAGTCCCTGCGCGGAAAAACCGTCCTGATCGACTTCTGGGCCACCTGGTGCGCACCGTGTCTCATGGCCATGCCGCACATTCAGAAAATCCACGAAGACTTCAAAGAACAGGGTCTGGTGGTTCTGGGGATAAACTCGGAACCAGCCGCAAAGGCACGGAACTACATGGAGCGAAAAGGCTATAACTTCACCAATCTAATAGACGAGGACCACAAGGTGTCGAAGCTCTACCAGGTGCGGGGTCTTCCGACCACCCTGATCATCGACAAAGAGGGCGTGGTGCAGCACTACCTGATGGGCTATCGGCCCGAAAGGGCGGTGCGGGCCGCCCTGGCTCAGACCGGCGTTTCTCTGCCCGGAAGGCATGAATAATGCCCGAAGCAAAATTCAGGGTGCCCCCCGAGATCCCCTTTTCAATTTACGTAACCGTTCACAGTTTTCAAAATCCTGACGATTGGGCCCAAGATGTGGTAGATTCTCTCAGTGAGACCACAAGCAGCGACGTCTATCAAGCTTGTTAAGCTACAAGATATAGTGGACTGTCCAGCGAAATGATACAATTTTCCAGAATCCCGTGAACGGTTGCATTTATTTTTTACCCGCGCTAAACTTTTTCTTGACAGCGCTTTTACCGCTTCGCTATACTTTCTGCTGATTCCTTAAAGCAGAGCCGGCTGTTTTGCCCGTCACAGGACGGACTGGAAGATGGTAAACAACCCAACCACTGAGAGGCCGTTGCCGCAGGTAGAGCCTGCCGCGGTGGTCGCATCCTGTTTCCAGGCGCAAAACGCCGCTGACATCAATTGTTCTAACTCGTTAGAAAACAAAGAGTTATCCCCCCCATTTTTTTAGCCGTTAGGCTCCGATTTCTCAGGCTCCATCAAGGGCCAGCTAATCGGCACTCCATTCGGTGCCGGGCTGGCAGTAGGCTGTACGGCGCTCTTTCCACGGCGTCGTATGCCTTGGGAGTTCTGCGTCCGTGTGCGCCGAGGACTCGCAAGCGTTGCCCGGTATGCCCATTAAGCAAAGAGGCGGCTGGGATCGGCACCGCACGCGCTGAGGGCGGCTAACAAGAGGTCTGTGCTGTTTTTTGTAGATGCGCTGCGGATGAATCCGCGCCCACCAAGGGAGTACCTGAGATGAAAAAGCCCCGGCTGTTCAACGTCGCTCTCTTGTTGGTCGCGGTCCTGTCCGTGCCGGCCAGCCATGCCCAGGACAGTGAGGACACCCGCGTCGACTCGCTGGTGTCCATCTCCCTCGCCGACGGCACCTTGGTCGAAGGCACCATCATCCAGGAAACCGAAACCCACATCCTCGTCGAAACGCTGGTCGGCCTGGAAGTAAAGGTACCGAGAACGTCCATCGTCGCCATAAAAAAGCGCCGCGCCGGAGCCTTCTCCCGTCCCGACCCTAACTACACCCGCCTGATGTTCGCACCTACTGGCAGGCCATTGCGCCGAGGGGATCGCTATTTCTTCAATCACTACGTACTCTTCCCCGGCATGGCCTACGGCTTCACCGACCGCTTTGGCGTGGCAGGGGGCCTGTCCGTAATTCCGGGGTTGGGGTTGAGCGAGCAAATCCTGTCAGTGGCCCCCAAGTTCGGCCTCTACGATAGCGGCGACCTCGCCCTTTCCGCGGGCGTACTCTATATGAATTTCGCCAACGAAGGGGCCGGAGGCATGGCCTTTGCGGTGGGGACCAAAGGCAGCCCCGACAAGAGCATCACCTGCGGCATCGGTCTGGGCTACATCGCCGAGGAAGGCGAGGCCGTGGATTTCGCCGAGCACCCGGTCCTCCTTCTCGGCGGCAATATCCGTCTCTCCGAAAGCACGGCCTTGGTCTCGGAAAACTGGCTCATTACCGGCCAGGATCTCGGGCTTGATCAACAGCCACTGGGCCTTGCTCTACGCTTTTTCGGCTCCAGGATAGCTGTTGATGTCGGTGCCATTATCGTCGGCGAGGCCCTCAAAGAAGGATTTCCCATCCCCTGGCTCTCCTTCGTCTACAACTTCGGCGACTAAGCTCAGTTGACCTCATGGAGGAAGCATTGACCCTGCGCGTGCCTCTTGTCATGCTGCAATATTGATATGATTTCGGCGTACCAGATAAAACCGAAGTTTCAGCAACTTCTGAAGCCATTGCTGAACGTGTTGCATAAAGCCGGTGTCAGCGCCAATAGCATTACCTGGACGGCCATACTTTTGTCGACTGTCATCGGGGTCCTGTTCTGGTTCTTTCCCAATGGGCATATGCTCTGGATATTTGCCGTTGGTCTACTGGTGAGAATGGCCTTGAATACCCTCGATGGGATGATGGCCCGAATGCATGACATGGCAAGCGTTTCAGGGGAAATATTGAACGAGCTGGGCGATGTTTTCTCCGACGCAGTAATGTTCTTCCCCCTGGTAAAGCTGACAGGTGTAAATTCATGGTGCGTGCTGTCGTTCATTTCATCCCTTGGGTCTGATACCCCGTAGCTTGCTACGCTCCCGTGTGAGGCACTATACTCCTCCTCATGAGCGCGCATATTTTCAAGAGCCACAAGGTCTCACTTTTGGTCTACCCCCTCGTTTGCCCGGCCCAATACCGGAGGGTCGTGTTCAACCCAGAGGTGGATGCGGTATTGCAGAATATTTGTGTAGAGCTTTCGGATCGCTATGAGATCCGATTTTTGGAGATTGGTACCGATAAAGATCATGTCCATTTCCTCGTCCAGTCGGTGCCCACCTATAGTCCGAAGAAAATCGTCCAGGTGATCAAAAGTTTGACGGCTCGGGAAGTCTTCAAGCGGCTCCCTGCTATCAAACAACAGCTATGGGGCGGTCCGTTTTGGTCGGACGGCTATTACATAGCTACCGTAGGCCAGCATGTCCGTGAAGATGTGGTCCGCCAATATGTTAAAAAACAAGGCACTCAGGCCGATTACAAGTAGTTACATCAGGAGCAACTGTCGCTATTCTAACTCCTGATACCCCGCAGCTTGCTGCGGGAAGGCTTCATTTCTACGGCCTTGACGAACCGCGGTCAGATCCTCCAGTTGGAGGAAAAGCAGTGCCCTCTCGCGGCTCGTAGCCCAGGACCTGGCGCGAGATCTCCAGGTCCATCCAGGAGCGCTTGTGGCGCGAAATCCCGTGGACAATGGCAAAGTCCACCCCTTCCACGTCCACGCAGCGGCCAAAGAGCTGGGCGGTGTCCCGCGGACTGATCTGGGCACACAACTCGTCTGCGTCCCAGTCCCCACCCTGGTCAAAGACGGGGCTGCCCAGGCGCACGCAGATACAGGAGAGGTGGTGCCGGTCCGAGTAGACCCGGGCCAGGGCCTCGCCCCAGCACTTGGTGGCCCCGTACACATTCTGCGGGTACACCGGCGCCTCCCACGGGGTGGCGTCCTGGGTGTTGTAGCCCAGTATGGCCTGCCCACTGCTGGCGAACACGATCCGCCGGCAGCCGGCCTGGTGCGCGGCCTGAAAGGCATTGTAGGCGCCGATGACGTTCAGGGGCAGGAGGGTCTGGTAGAATTCTGCATTCGGGTTGGGGTCGGCTGCCAGGTGGACCAGGGTATCCATGTCGGCACAGGCTTTGAGAAACGAGTCGTAGCGGGCGATGTCGACCTCGAGGTACTCTTCGTGGCCGGCCAGGTCTTGGAGCGGGCGGATATCGGCCAGGCGGAGCAGGTAGCGGTCCCCCCAGTGGGAGCGCAGAATGCTTCCTACCATACCGGCGGCTCCGGTGAGCAAAACCCTCGGTTTTTCCGCCATGCCTGAATTTCCTTTCCGCGCCTGGAGGTGTGGGCGCGCCCTGCGAAAGGATAGGCCCCTGGAGAAAGGGCGTCAAGGACTGGAGTCTGGACGGGGGCCGATCCGGGCATCGGCGTCTTCGAAGTTCCAGCGGTGCCGCGAAGCCCGGGCCTCATCGATACTCACCCTGGCCAGCAACACGGCACCGGCGATGAAGAGTAGGATCACCGACAGGATGGCGTAGCGGGCAGAGCCGGTAACGTCGCTTACCACCCCAAAAATAAGCGGTCCCCAGATGGCGGAAAACTTGGAGAAGACCGAGTAGAAGCCGTAGAATTCGGCGGCCGCGGCCGCGGGGATCATCGACCCGTAAAGGCTGCGGCTGAGCGCCTGGGTGCCTCCCAGAACCAGGCCCACGAAAGCCCCCAAAATCAGGAATCGGATCCACGCTCCCTGCGGCAGGAAGTAGGCATTGACGACCAGCAGGCTCCACAGGACCAGCGAGATTAGCACGGCGCGCTGGGCGCCGACGCGGTCGGCCAGCCTCCCGAAGAGAAGCGCTCCGAAAAAGGCGACGATCTGGATTACCAGCATGGCCACCATGATGACTACAACTCCCAGCTCAAGGGTGCTGATGGCATAGGCCGAGGCCATATTGATCACTGTTTGGACCCCGTCGTTGTAGACCATGTAGGCCACCAGAAACAGGGTCAGCTGCTTGAAAGACAGGAGTTTGCGTGCGGTGGCCCAGGTGCGTTCGAAGCCCACCCTGGCATAGGCGATGGGCCCGGGGAGATTGCCATACCTTGCGGGCAATGGCTGGCGTTGGCCGGTCTCCCGCAAACGGGCAAAGGCGAATATCGAGAACCCGAACCACCACAAGCCGACCATGGCCAGGGAGAGTTTGACGCCGAGCATCCTGGAAATTCCCAGCATCTCATGGCCTGCCACCAGCCCCAGCGACAGGGCGAATTGCAGCCCGCCACCAAGGTAACCAAACGCGTAGCCTTTGGCAGAGACCCTGTCGATGGTATCCGGGGTTGTGAGATCGGGCAGGAAGCCATCGTAAAAGACATTGGCGCTGACAAAACCCATCTGGGTGATGAGGAACAGCACCATGGTCAGGGCCACGTCACCGCTTCCGACCAGACACAGCAGGGTGGCAAACAGCGCGCCGCCGTAGGCGAAGACGCGGAGGAAGCGTTTCTTGGCGGCCGAGAAGTCGGCAACCGCTCCCAGGATCGGCGCCAGCAGGAATACCAGGAAGGCGGCAAAGCTGACCAGGTAGCCCCACAGGGTTTCGCCGTCGTAGAGGCGGCCGAAGATAGAGTAACCTTCCTCCGGGACGATCGATAGGACGAAAAAGGCCGGCAGGAGCGCCGCCATCGTGGTGGTGGCGTAAGCCGAGTTGGCCCAGTCGTACATGGCCCACCCGAAGATGGTTCTGCGATCGTTTTTAATCTCTGTTTCCACGTTCTAACTCTTTCCGTCGTCAGGTTGTAAGCTGATGAGATAGCGCTCTTTAAGGGCGTCCAGATCGCGCAGCAGCAGAGTGCGTTCCGCGGCCAGACGGCCCAGATAGTGGTTGCGCTTGCGCGGGGCTATCAGGTTTTGCCACAGGGGCCATTTCTGCAGGATCCACTCGTTGTAGAACAGGGTGAAAAGACCGCTGAGCGGCAGGCTACAACCATAGAGCAGGGCCGTGGAACCCCCGGCGAGTAGATGCGCGATGGTCGCAAGCGCCAGGTAGAAGAGCGGAAAAACCGCCGCGCCAACCGACAGCTTGATGGTACCGATTATCTCCGGGGTCTGGCGGTAGGGGCGGACGAAGAGCCGGGGGAGAAAGTAGGGCAGGGCATTGTGCGCCAAGCCGTAGAGGGCCAGGGGAGCCAGCACCACGGCCAGGATCAGGTGGCGCAGGCCGGGAGAGTCCGCCCGCGGCGAAAAGGTGTAGGGCTCGAGACCGAGACGTCTGAGTTTGCGGTGGTGGGTGCGCAGGCGCGTGGCAAAGGACTGGACCAGGCCCGGATCGGAATCGGCAAAGTGGTGCACTGCCTGAATGATTTCCTGGCCGGCGCGCAGCTCGCTGCTGAGCGCGGCCGAGTCTGGCAGGTCGGCGGCGATTTGCTCGGTGTAGATGGAGGCCAGGTCGCGGATGATTTTTTCCAGGTCCGGGTTGTCGACATGCCAGGTGAGGCCGATCAGGCGCTGGTGCAACAGGTCGGTCAAGGCGCGGGCCCCGGCGCTGTGGTTGGCCCGGTAGGCCGGCAGGAAGGCGGTCGCCTCGATGGCCGCGCCGAAGTGTACGGCGACCTCGCTGCGGAACAGGCCCGGGTCCGAGTAGGTAAGGCCCACCGGCACGATGCACACTCCGGTCGCTCCAGCGGCCATGTCTTCCACCCGCAGGGCGATCCGCGCGCCCCCGGGTTTGAGGTTGCGCACCTTGAAGGCGGCATGGCTCAGACCTTCGGGGAAAAGGGCCAGGGAGCGGCCTTTCTGAAGGACCTGGCAGGCCAGGCGCAGCATATCCTGGTTGGATCCGATGCGGGCATCCGAGTCCTGGGCCCGGGATACGGGAATCACGCCGAGCCGGCGCAGGAAAAAGGCGTAGAGGGGCCGTTTGAAGAGGGTGCTCTTGCCCAGGAAGTGCGGGGTTTTACCCGGAACGCAAAACCCCAGGATCAGGCTATCGAGCATGACGTTGGGGTGGTTGGCCACGAAGATCAGGGGCCGGTCCAGCGGCACTTGGTCGCGGCCTCTGATATCGAGGCGGCGAAAGAAGAGCCGCAGGGCCAGCCAGATAAGGGGGTAGAGGAGGTGTAACAACATGGAGTGGTTCCCCGTCGCAATGGCTGGGATTTTTTTAAAACACCTGGGAGAAGGTGATGTACAGACCGGTGCGGTCGTCCGAGATGCCGTAGTCGGCGCGCACGATGGTGCTGTGCCAGTGGAGGCGCAGGCCGGCCCCGGCGCCGCTGCGCCAGGTGTCCATGGACGGTCCGTCGGCGCGCTTGAAGATCTGGCCCACATCCCAGAACAGCAGCAGCCCGGTGTAGATGTGCTGCCGCCGGGACAGCCGCGGACCCTGCCAGCGGAGTTCGCTGTTGAGCAGGAAACGAGCCTCTCCCCGCACCCTTGAAGCGGCCAGACCGCGCACCGTATTGGAGCCGCCCAGTGAAAGTTCCCGGTAGAAGGGCACGTTCCCCAAGCTCAGGTCGGCATTGGCCCGGTGGGCCAGGACCAGGCCCTTTAGCAGGGAGTAGAAATGGCGGTGTTCGCAGCTCAGTTTGACGCCATTGAAGTCGCCGCCCCCGCCCAGGCCGTACTCGATGAAGATTTCTTCCAGGATGCCGCGGGTGCTGTTGGTATAGTCGTCGCGGGTATCGTAACGCAGGGCGGTATTGACCTGGATCAGGGTGCCTCCCTGGGCTCCGAGAGGATTCAATTCTCTCAGGATGCTGCCCTGGTCCGCGTTCGGGGTGATCTGGTGGTGGCCCAGCTGGAAACCTGCGCGCAGACGCCAGGGAAACCAAAGGTCGCGGATCCACATCAGGCCCAGGGTGGGGTTGGCCTGGGCAAAGGTTTTTTGTTCTCGGGTGAGGGTATCCAGCACCTTATCTTCCAGGTCGCCGTAATAATTGGCGAAATCCTCCTTCTCGTACACCACCTCGATTTGGAAGCGCTGACCAAGACGCGGGTTGGGGGTATCCATGCGCAGGCGATGGACCCATTTTCCCCGGGTGGTAAAAAAGGCCTGGAGGGTGTAGGCGCGCACGTAGGGGATGCTCTCGCCATCGTATTCGAACAGGTTGAAGCGCAAGCCCATACCGGTGCCGTGGTCCGAACTGAAGTTGAGCAGGGGGATGGCCGTGGGTTTGAAGCCCACGGCTTCGTACGGACGTTTGGCGACCGCGACCGGGGCAAGGGCCAGGATCAGGGCGAGCAGCCCTATGCTCGACGGAAAAAACCGCGACATTCCCTCTGCCTTTTCAGGGTTGCTGGCGCAAAAGGGTATGAACCAGTGACCACAACTGCTGCAGATCCGGCACGACTTCCTTCCATACCACCTCGAATGAGCGCCACTTCAGCTTCAGGTTCACGTGGCGGAACAGCCCTACTATTACCACCAGAGGTTCCGGGGCATTGGGCAAATCCCGGCTCAGGGCCAGGCTTTCGGTAAACAAGACCTTATCATCCGTCTCGCTGTGCACGATCAACAGCCGGGCTTTAATTCCAGAAGTATAATGATAGAGGGAGAAGGTGTCTATCCAGGCGTGGACCGAGGTCGGCACGGTGGCATAGAGCGAATCGAAGCGCGCCGGGTCTTCGTTGTCTATAAAAACCAGCAGGCTCTGCTCGGCCTCGGAAAAGCCGGAGAGGACGGGGCGAATATCCAGGGTGGGGTTATCTTTTTTGCTGTCGAGGAAGCGGATGTAGGCCTGGCGCGAAGGAGAATCCGGCAGGAGGTGCATGTTGCCGCGCAGGAACTTCCACCGGTTTTGCCGGTTTTTGGAAAGGTCCACTTTTCTCTCGAAACCCTCGGCATCGCCGGCGCCGCCGGTGAGGGTGTAGCACAAGGTTCGCTTCAGGTCGTAATACCCGGCAAAAATGAGGGCAAAACGCACCTGGTCGCAGGTGGGGGGGCGACTGATGGCAATCAGTACGGGACCGGCCCCGAAACTGGGGGCAACGACGCCGACCCGGGTCGAGTCCACCCCGGGCATCCGGCGCAGGGTGTCCAGGCAGGCTGCCATGGCTTCCACATCCTCAAAGCCCAGACGGTAGGTTTTCATCTGCTGCAGGTCGGGAGCCAATACCACGAAACCCGCTCGGGCAAGGCGGCGGGCGTGCGCCCGGACGCGCGGGTCCTGGTTGCCGAGGTGGGCCAGGCCGTGGGTGAATACGATGGCGGCGGTCGGAGCGGTGGAAGGGGGACGATAGAGATCAAATGGGACCTGGGTGCCGTCGCCGACGACCAGGGTGTGGCTGGAGATACCTGGAGGAAAGGTCAGGAGTTTGTACAGGGAAGAGTCGTCTTCGCCAAGGGCGTCAACCACGAAGAGGGTGGTCCACACAGCATCGCGGACAGGAGTGAACAGCAGGGCAATCCCGGCCAGGACGATCGCCGTGAGCAGGACCCGCAGGACCCATCGGAGCCATCGTCGCATCAGTAGGGCTCGTCGATGCGCAGAAACTCTCCGTTGCACCGGGCGGATTCCTGGGCCACCAGACAGGCTTTGGACACGGCCAGGACATCGCGGGTGGGGATGAACAACTCGGTGCCGCGTTCGAGCGCCTGGATCATATCCTGTACGAATGCAGCACCCCGATCGGGTGGCAACTTCGCTTCCCGGGTCCCCTTTTTATCGGAAACAATCAGCAGATGGTCGCCGGCGTAAGCCCGCAGGTGGGCCGATCCCTGGGTGCCCATCAGGATGAAACGGGTATCGCCAAAGGAAGACGAGGCCTGGGGCGTCAGCCAGTCGGCCGTCAGGGTGGCCAGGGAGCCGTTGCTCAGCTGGAACGAGGCCTGGACGTGGTCAATGAGCGGGGGTTCCTCCACGAACTTCTTGCAGGTTTGCAGGGCGTGCACCCCTACGCACTCGGCCCCGGTCAGCCAGCGCACCTGGTCCACCCCGTGGCAGGCCACATCGTGGAAGGTGCCGGTGTAGGCCTCGGGGTCAAAGTACCAGGCCGGGCCGCCCTGGCGGGTGAGTTTGTGGGGGTGGGTGGAGATCAGGCTGACGATCTCGCCCAGATCCCCCTCGAGCACGGCCTGGCGCAGGGCGATGAAGGGGGGATAGCTGCGCGCAGTAAACCACATGGATAGCTCGGTGCCGTGCTCTTTGACCGCGCCGCGGATGCACTCCCAGTCCTGCAGGGTGCGGCACAGGGGTTTGTCCAGCAGGACGTGGGCCCCGGCCGCGGCACAAGCCTCGATCAGTCCTGCCTTCTCCGCGTGCACCACCCCTTCCAGCACCAGCTGGGGGTGCGCCTCTCCCAGCATCTCTTCCAGACTGTGGTAGCGCGGGATGGAATGCTTCTGGGTGTAGCGCCGGTAGAGTCCGTCGTCTGTTTCCACCAGGCCGACCAGTTCCGCGTCCGGGGCCTTCAGGGCTGTCTGCAGCATCCCGCCGATGTGTCCGTAGTGTACCCCCATTATGCCGATGCGCATGGTGTACTCCTCGTGTCGAATGTGGTGGATAATTATGGAGCGGGAAAGGGTTCCTGTCAATATCGCTACCTGGCGAACGGCGCGATTTTGACTCTGGAGGTCAGCCAGCTGCTGCACCACCATGCTCCGGGCGAGGATATGCGGCTGTGGCTCTACGGCACCAGCTGGGGGGGCGCCGAACGGTTTTGTTCGATATGGTCCCGGATCGCCGTGGCGGTTTGTTCTATCGCGGCCTTGCCGTCCACCACCAGTTCGGCGAACCTTTGTGTGGGCCGGATGTGTTGTTCGTACATGGGGCGCACGGTCTGTCGATACTGGGCGAGCGCGGATTCGGGAGTGCGGCCCCGCTCGCGGGTATCGCGCTCAAGGCGGCGCTCCAGGCAGACGGGGTCGGTAGCGCGGATGTAGATCCGGGTGTTCAGCAGGGAGCGGACCGCTTCCCAGTAGAGGACGAAGAGTCCCTCGACGATGAGGTAGTCGCCCGGTTCCACCTTTTGGCCCTGAGGGGCGCGGATGTGTTCGGGGAACAGGTAGACCGGTTTTTCGACTGCCTGCCCTCGAGTCAGGCCCCGCAGGTTGTGCAAGAGCGGCTCGCGGTCCAGGGCCTCGGGGTGGTCGAAGTTGAAGTGGCACCTGTCGGCTAGAGGGAGGTGGGAAAGGTCGCGGTAGTAGGCGTCCAGGGGCAGGACGGTGGTGGTGCCCGGCAGCAGATCCGCTAGGCGTACTGCCAGGGTGGTCTTGCCCGAACAAGAGGGGCCGGCCAGGCCGATCGCGTAGGGAGAGGCCATCATGAGGGGGTGCGGAAATAGGCGGCGATGGCTTTGGTGTCCAGGGTGTTGATCACGTCTTGGGGGCGCAGCCAGCCCTTGCGGGCTATACCGACGCCGAATTGGAGGTGCCGGAGGCCTTCGATGCGGTGGGCATCGGTATTGATGGCGATCTTGACGCCCCGGTCCCGGGCCGGGCGCAGCTGGCGCCAGTCCATGTCCAGGCGGTGGGGATTGGCGTTGATTTCGAGGGCGACGCGGTGCTGGGCCGCGGCCTCGATCACGGCGTCGACGTCCACCGGATAGCCTTCGCGATCGAGCAGGAGGCGGCCGGTGAGATGGCCGACGATGGTGCTGGAGGGGTGCTCGATGGCGCGGATCAGGCGCCGGGTCATTTCCTTTTCATTCATATTAAAGCGCGAGTGCACCGAGACCACGATGAAGTCGAAGCGTTCGAGCACGGCATCGCGGTAGTCGAGGGCGCCGTCGGCCAGGATATCCGACTCGATGCCTTTGAAGATGTGCAACCCTTCGAGTTTCTGGTTGAGCGCGTCGATCTCTTGGTGCTGCCGCAGGATGTCGTCCTCCTGCAGGCCGCCGGCATAGGCGGCCGAGCGGCTGTGGTCGCAAATCCCCATATATTCATACCCCATTTCCCGCACTGCGCCGGCCATGGCCTCGAGGGAATCGCTGCCGTCGCTGTAGGTGGAGTGGATGTGCAGCATGCCGCGGATGTCTTCCGAGCGCACCAGGGTGGGCAGGTCATCCTGGGCCGCGGCCTCGATTTCGCCCAGACCTTCGCGCAGTTCCGGGGGGATATAGCTCAGGTCCAGGTGGGCAAAGAGCGCGGCCTCATCGGCGGCTTCGCGCCGTTCCTGGTCGCTGAAGAGCCCGTACTCGTTCAGCTTGAGGCCCATGGCCTGGGCCCGGGCTCGCAGTTCCACATTGTGCTCGGCGCTACCGGTAAAATGGTGCAGGATATAGGGGAACTGGTGATCCTCGACGATGCGCAGATCGGCCTGGATGCCGCCGTCGAGGAGGACGGTGGTGTTGGTTTCGCCCCGGGCCACGACTTCGATCACATTTTCGTGCTCGGCAAGGGCCTGGGAGATGGCGGCGGGGTGCGCGGAACTGAGCACCAGGTCGATGTCTTTGACGATTTCCTTGCGGCGCCTGAGACTACCGGCGAGGCTGAGGCGGATGGTGTGAGGATGGGCTTTGAGGGTAGCGCAGAGGGCCCGGGCAGCCTCCAGGGCCACATCGGCGCGAAAGCGGTCCTGGTAGGTCCGCAAGTGTTCGATGCCTTTGAGGATGTTCGCCTGGGTCTTGGAGCCAAAACCGCTCAGGCCGCTGAGCCGGTCTTGGCGGCAGGCGGCCTCCAGGGCTTCGAGGGTATCGAGGCCGAGTTGTGCGTGGACGGCCCGAATCTTTTTGGGGCCGAGGCCCTGGATCCTCAGCATGTCCAGCAGACCGGGAGGAATCGAGGCTTTCGCCTCCTCGAATTCCCGGGCGGTGCCGGTGCGGATGAACTCGCCCACCAGATCGGCCACTCCCTGGCCCGCCCCTTTGACGGATTGCAGGGTACCCCGGGCTACCATCTCCTCGATATCCTGCTCCAGCATCTCGAAGGTGCGAGTGGCATTGGTATAGGCGCGAATGCGAAAGGCATTGGCGCCCTTCAACTCCAAAAGGACGCTGAATTCTTTGAGAAAAGCGGCCACTTCCTGGTTGGAAGCCATATCAGCCCACCTCGGCGATCAGTTTGAGCATCTCCCGGGTCAGCTGCGGGTTGCCGGCTACCAGTCCTCCTCTGATGAGGAAGTCCTCCTGGTTGTAGCGGCGGATCTGGCTCTCCAGGTCGAGCATGCGGCCCCCGGCCTCGCGCACCAGGAGATCGCCGGCACACACATCCCATTCGTTCTTGGGCTGCACACTGATGTTGAGGTCGGCCTGGCCAGCGGCGACCAGGGCCAGTTTATAGGCCACGCTGCCGACGGGGCGCACCTCCCGCAAATGCGGCAGGAAGGGGTCGATTTTGCCCCTTTGGGTCTCGCTGCGGCTGACGATCAGGGTGGCCTGGTCGAGCCGGGGGGCTTCGCTGCAGAAGGTCCGTTTGCCGTTGAGGAAGGCGCCTCCATTCCGGGTGGCGAGGAAGAGGTCATCGCCGGCCGGTTTGTATATGGCGGCGAGGGTGGGCACGCCGCCTTCGACCAGGGCGATGGAGACCACGAATTCGGGTATTCCCTCGAGGAATTCCCTGGTGCCGTCGATGGGGTCGACGATCCAGACCGCTTCTCTGTCCAGGCGGGCGGGGTCGTCGGCTGTTTCCTCGGAGAGCCAGCCATAGTCCGGGGAGGGCTCCAGGAGCATTTTTTTCAGGCATTCGTCGGCTTCCGCGTCGGCGGTGGTAACCGGATTGTCGTGTCCTTTGTCGCGGACATCGTAGCTGCCGCCGTAGTATTTGAGGATGATGCTACCGGCGGTGCGAGCCGCGTCCATGGCCAGTTTCAGTCCGTCTCTCATCGGGGGGGTCTCCGAGTGTGGAGTGCAAGGTTCAATATAGGGGCGCAGCCGCGATGTGCAAAGTATTGAGCTCGTCTTGACACAGACGGGCCACAAGCATAGATTAATTCAGATCAAAGATTTACGAACAGTGAAATGGAGGCTCTGATGCGCTTTTTCCTGGGGGTGGTATTAGCGGCCCTAATGGCCCTTCAAGCCGCGGTGCCGGCCCCTGCCGCGGGCAACGCCGGCAAGGTCAAAGACAAACTGGACAAGTTACAGGAAGAAGACCTGTGGGGCGAGGCCGTGCTGGAGGGCGGACGGATTCGCTCCATCAAGGTGGATTCCCTGTCCGCGGACAGCGTGTCCGTGCGCGAAGTGTTGGGCCCCTTGCAGGAGCGCCCCGCGGTCTATGCCCTGAGCGAAATCCGTTCCCTACGAGAGCTGGGCTCTCATCGGATCCCGCTGAGGCGGGCTCCTTACCAGGGGCGGAAATCCATGATCATAGCCCTGACCCTGGAAATCCTTCCGGCGGCCGGAGGTCTGGGGTATTATTACCGCGATGAGTCTGGTAAAGATCTCGTCTTGCTGGGGTCTGTGATAGCCCCTTCGGGCTTGGGCTACTTCTATGCGGGGGAATCCCGGCAGGGACTCGCCCTGCTGGGGTTTGCCGCCGCCATCTCCGCAACCGGCATAGCCACGAAAAAGGATGGGGTTGCCGCCTGGGTTCCGCTTGGCGCCTGGGTCAAAATAGGTTCACTGCTCCATCTCTACGACCAAATCAAGGCGGTGAACGCGGTCCACCGCGAGGGCATCGCCGTGGGCCTTGGTCCTGGATTGGAATCGTCCCATCCAACCCTGCGGTTCAGCTGGTCGTTTTAATCCCAGCCAGATTTTTTGCTTTGCCGACTTTCTCACCAGCCCCTCCTCAACGCGGCGGTCTCGCGCGCAAAGCGCTCCTCTTCGGTCCTACCCTTGGGACTACCGGCTTGCCAGATCATTTTTTCTAGCCGCTGGATGCGTTCCTCGGTGGCCGGATGGGAGGCCATGAGGTTGTCCAAACCGCTACGCTTGCCCCGTTCCAGCCTTTTTATCTTTTGAAAAAAGGTGAGTAGGCCCCGGGGATCGTACCCGGCGGCGATCAGGTACTTGGCCCCGTATTCATCGGCCTCGCGCTCGTCGTCCCTGCTGAAGAAGGCCTGGGCACCGGCGCTGAACCACTCGGTCATCCGGGCTATTTCCTCGGGATTGTCGCCCAGGGCCACGCTGGTCAGGACGGCCAGCCCGTACTGGGCGGCCAGTTGGTTGGCCGAGTGGCGGCCGACCACGTGGCCGACTTCGTGGGCCAGGACCCCGGCTACTTCGGCTTCGTTTTCGGCCAGCAGAAGAAGGCCCGTGTACAGGTAGAGGAAGCCGCCGGGCACGGCAAAGGCGTTGACCTGTTCGGGATTGTCGAGGACGGTGATGGCGTAGGTGATGCCCGGGCGGTCCGCCAGGCTGTGGCGCACGAGGGGTTCGGCGATCTGGCGGATATAGGCCTGGAGGCGGCGGTCGGGATGGACCTTTTCCCGCGCTTCGATCTGAGCGGCCATCTTTTCGCCCAGTTCGATCTCGGTCTTCTGCGGCACCAGGACCGTGCCCAGGTGCTGGCGCACGGCAGCGCAGCCTGTCAGGCCACCGCCCAGCAGCAGGACCGTCAGGGCAAGGTTGAGGTATGGTTTCATCGAGGCGCACCTTTTTGCTTTTTGCCGCCAAACTCTATCACGCGTTTTTGCGGCGACAGGTTGATCTCGTCGAAAACCGTTCCCGGGCGGGCCGCGAGAATCATGGATACCGCCTGTGCCACGTCCTCGGGCAGGACGAAATTGGCGGGATCGGGGCCAGGGGCAAAGTCCAGTTCGTCGAAGAAGGGGGTTCGCACCATGCCCGGGTTGACGATGGAGACCCGCAATCCGGCGCGGGGGCATTCCTGGCGCAGGGCCTGGGCAAAACCGCGCAGGGCAAATTTGCTGGCGCAGTACAGCGAGCCCTTCTGGGTACCCTGCAGAGCCGCCTCGGAACCTATGAAGACCAGGTCGCCGCGGCCGGCCTTTTTGAGCAGGGGCAGGAAGGCCCGCACCAAAAAGGCATGGCTGGTGAAATTGAGGTCCATCAAGCCGCGGATGCGGGCGTAGGAGAACTCTTCCAGCGCGCCGAAGCGGCCCTGGCCGGCATTGCAGATCAAGGCGTCGACCTGAGGGTGGGTCGCGGTGAGGTCGCGCAGGTGGCCGGGCAGGGTTTCGAGGTCGGACAGGTCCAGGGTATGCCTTGCGAAACGCGGGTCGGCACAGGGAAACTTGCCGAAGTCCCGGGCCAGGCCCACGACCTGATGACCTGCTTCCAGGAGGGTTTCGCAAATGGTCCGGCCGATTCCCGAGCTGGCGCCGGTGACGAGGATTTGTCGCGACATATCAGGCAGGGGCCGGCAGGATGGTGGAGGCGCAGGGGAAGAATACTTCTTCCGGGATGTAGCGCCGCAGTTCCCGAGTGCAGAAATCGTGCAGTTCCAGGGCCAGTTCCTCCCGGTAGGAGAAAACGCCGTGCTTTTCTTCCAGTCCGTGCGCCAGAAGTTTTTCGTCGGGATAGAGTTGATACAGGGTTTTGTAGTGGCCCCGGGGCAGCCGGAACAGGCCCAAACTGACCGAGTGCAGGGCCTCTATGTTCAGGCGCTCAAAAACCACGGCGAAGAGCTGTCGGTAATGCTCCTGGTAGTTTGCATGCAGGATCAAGGGATCAAAGCGCACTCCCAAAGGCCAGCCACGTTCCTGGATTTGTGCCATGGCTTCGAGGCGGCGATGCACCGGAGGGGCGCCGACCTCGAAGCCATCGGCTACCGGAGGGGGCGTCAGGCTGAAGGCCACAATGCAGTTGGGCAGGGGCCTGGTGCCCAGCAGAGGGTGAAGGCGCACGCTTTTGGTGCGCAGTTCAAAGAAAGCCCGGGGATGGGCGGCGAAAAATTCCAGAAACGAACCCGCGAATCGGGTAATGGATTCCAGAGCCAGGCTGTCACAGTCATAGCCGGAGAAGAAGTAAGGGGTCTGTCCGGCGTCTTCTTGGATCTGCTGGGCGATGTGATGCTGGAAATCCTCGTAGTTGACAAAGACCACCATGTGGGCCGAGCGGTACATGCCCTGGAGAAAGCAATAGCGGCAATCGTACACACAGTTGAGCATGTGCGAAAAGTAGTAGTTGCGGTCTCCGCCGATGCCGTAGCCGGGCGGGGCCTTGAGCACCAAGCGGCCGCGTTTGGCCGCCAGAATCAGGGCCGGCCGCTGCTTTTGCAGGCGGAAGTTCTGGGCCCTGCGGTTAAAGACCTCGCCGTAGCGTTCGCAGGGTATACAGGTGGCCCGGGAAAAGCGGGCACAAATTCTGCGGACGCGCGGGTGGTCGCGGACGGCCTCTTCGATGTAGATGAAGTCGAACATGGCTTCAGAGTGGGTCCACCGGCAGGGTATCGAGCCGTTGCTCCAGGAAACATAAGATATCCCCCCCCTTCGGCAAAACCTCGATCTCGTCGTCCCACAGGGTTTGGTCCGGCGCCAGGGTATGCCAGCGTCGCAGCAGACGGTGGAGCTGGTGCCGCTGCGCAACCGTGAAATGCCAGCGCTGCAAAAACTCCGCGAAAAAGGGGGGATCCTGGCCGCGGGCGGCCAGCTGGTCGGCCAGGGGGGAAAGGGTCTGGACCAGGGTGTCTACCAGGTCGAGGTGCGGCGCAATCAGGTCTTCGACCTGTTTTTTGGAGACCTGGCCCAGGGAGGAATCCGGATTGTCCGAGGCGATCTTGAGGCAGTGGACCAGCTCCGCGGTCGAAAAACGACTGGCTGCGGCGCAAAATCCGCTGGCTTCCATATCGTAGGCCCAGGGCTTCTCATAGCGCTCCTCGGGTCGATCTACGGTGAGCACGGTGGTAGTCTGGCAGGGCGGCTGGAAGGGGAAGGAAGGATAGTAGGAACGCGTGCCGGCTCGGTCTGCGATCTTGTGCCCCAGAAGCGGCGTGCCCACCGGGTGTTGCCCGTGGCCGGCCACGCCGATGTTGAGCCAGGCTGCCGGGGTTTGCGGCTGGGTGCCGCGCAGATAGGCAACCGCCATGGCCGCGGCCATCCGGCCCACACCTGAGACAATCAGGCGCAGATTGCCGCCGCTGTAGAGCGGGAAGTCCGTGGACGAGTCCAGGGCCTGCAAGAGGTAGCGCGAAAGGATGGGCCGGGCTTCGGGTTGGAGGGCGACAACGAAGTTGAGCATACTGCACGAGTAAGTAAAGGAATTGTCGACTGAAGCGCAAATTTGAAACTTTGTTGACCACCCTAAGTGAAGTTTCTAATTTAGATTGAAATCGGCAGGTTTGCCGTGGAACAGCTAATCCGACTTTACCCAAACGTGCCGGGAGGGACCAACTCGCATCAGCGCCGCCGACCCAACACCAGGCTTACAACCCGTCGAATTCAAGTTATGTCAGCAGGGGAGGTAGGTTGTGAGAAACGGTTTTTTCAAAGGCCATGGCCTGGGCAACGACTACATTGCCGTGGATCCCGAAGAATTGGGTTTCCGCCTGACCCCGGGGAATATCCGCGCTGTCTGCCAGCGCAACTGGGGGGTGGGCAGTGACGGCATCCTGGCCCTGAGCAGATCCAGCAAGGCCGATTTTGGCCTGCGCATCTACAACCCGGACGGCAGCGAAGCTGAAAAATCCGGCAATGGCCTGCGCATATTCGGGCGCTACCTGTATGCCACCCGCAGGACCCGCAAGCGCCGGTTTACAGTGGAGACCAAAGGAGGGTTGGTGGAGATGGAACTGCACCTGGACCGACACGGCGATCCCGGCGCCGCCACCGTGGAGATGGGGCAGGCCACCTTTCGCCCCCGGGCCCTGCCCTGTACCCTTGAGGTGGAGGAGTTGATCCAGCAGCCCATCAAGGCCCTGGGGCAATCTCTGCGCTTTACCGGCGTAAGTGTGGGCAATCCACACTGCGTGATCTTCCGGGAAAAAGGGGAGGAGTGGAGCCGCGACGAATTGCTCGAGCTGGGGCCCGTACTCGAAAATCACAAGCTCTTTCCCCGCCGCATCAACGTCCAGCTGGCAGTGCCGGTAGGGCCCAGGTCAATCTACATCCTGATCTGGGAGCGGGGCGCCGGCGAGACCCAGGCCTCGGGTTCGTCGTCGTGCGCCGCGGCCAGTGCGGCGGTGCGCCTGGGGTTGGTGCACCGGCCGGTCGTGGTCAAAGCCGCGGGCGGCACCCTGCACATCGATGTGAAGGAGGATTTCGAGTTGACCATGAAAGGGCCGGTGGCCGAGGTGGCGCGCGGCACCTTCAGCCCGGCTTTCGTTCGCACTCTGCGTTAGTGGATGTCTTCGGGAGGGAGAGCTATAAGGCCGGAGCTCTACCGGTCCTGGAACCGCAAACTCCACCAGTGGTGGCGCCACTACGATGAGGAATACCTCGGCGGTGCCATGAGGGAGCCCCTGATCGTCCTGAGCCAGGCCGAGGAGGAGTTGGGGCGCTGGGAGGGGGTTCACCGCCGGTTGAGCATCTCGCTACGGCACATCGAGCGCGACCCCTGGCTCGAGGTGATGGAGACCCTGCGTCACGAAATGGCGCACCAGTACGTCGACGAAGTCCTCCGGATCGGGGACGAAGACCCGCACGGTCCAGCCTTTCGCCGGGCCTGCGAAAAGTTGCGTTGCAGCCCCCGGGCGCGGAGCAATTGGACCGGACAGGGGGATCAGGTGGAGGATGAACGCATCTTGCGGGTGCTCAAAAAGGTGCTGTCTCTGACCTCTAGCCCCAATGAGTACGAGGCCCAGGCCGCGGTCAACAAGGCGCGTCGCCTCCTGTTGCAGTACAATATCGATATGGTGGAGTTGGACCGGGAGCGCTGTTTTTCCGCCCGTCGCCTGGGGCCGCTCAAGGGGCGCCGGGCCTCGCACGAGTTGTGGCTGGCTCTGCTTCTGCAGGATTTCTTTTTCGTGGAGGTCCTCTGGGTGCACGATTACGAGGCCCTGAAAGACAGGGCCGGGACCATTCTGCAGGTCCACGGCACCGCCACCAACCTGGAAATGGCCGAGTACGTATATGGCTATCTGGGGGAGTTGCTGGAGCGCTTGTGGCAGGACTACAAGACCAGGCAAGGGGTGGAGCACAACCGCGAAAGGCAGCGCTACTTCGCCGGTGTCCTCGAAGGCTTTTATCGCAAACTCGAGGTGCAGGAAGCGGCCATCCAGAGCGAAGGGGCCCTGGTCTGGAGTGGAGATACTCGTCTGCAAGACTACTATCGCTACCTGAATCCACGGGTGCAGACCCGCTCCGGTCGCGGGGTGGCTGCCAGTGCTGTATACAGAGACGGTCTGGAGGAAGGACGGCGGGTCACCATCCAGCGGCCGTTCGCTGCCAGCCGCGCCGGTTTTGGCGGTTATCTGGCGGGTGAATGAGGTATGTACAGATCTTCCTCTTTTTCTGCTCTAGGCATGGGGCTGCTACTGGCTTTGCTAATGGCGCAGGCGAGCAGCGCCCAGTTGTACCGCTTTGGCAAAAACAAGGTGCAATTCGCCGAGTTCCAGTGGCAGAAGATGGAAACCCCCCACTTCGAGGTGTATTTTTACGCCGAAGGGGAGGAACTGGCCGGATACGCCGCGTTTATGGCCGAAGAAAGCTACCGGGATCTGGAGCAAAAATTCGGCCACACGGTCCAGCGCCGCATCCCCCTGATTGTCTATTCATCGCATATCTATTTTGAACAAACCAACATCATACCGAATCTACTGCCCGAAGGCGTGGCCGGTTTCACCGAATTCCTCAAGGGCCGGGTGGCCCTGCCGCTGAGCGGTTCGCTGCCCGAGTTCGAGCGCGTCCTGCACCACGAACTGGTACACGTCTTCGCCTTTGATCGCATCCAAGGGGTCCTCGAACGCCACGGCATCGCGGAACACCCCCCGATGCCGCTGTGGTTCTCCGAGGGGCTGGCCGAGTACTGGTCGGGGGAGTGGGACAGCTACGGGGATATGATCATTCGCGATGCCCTGTTCGCCCGGCGCCTGGTCCCCATCGCCCGGATGCACTATATCTACGGTAGCTTCCAGATGTACAAGGAGGGGCAGTCGATCTGCGAGTACATGGCCGCTACCTATGGCGAGGACGTGTTTGAGTTGATCTTTGAGAACTGGTGGCGAGGAGACAGCTTCGCCCAGATCTTCGAAATCACCACGGGAACCACCCTTGAGCAGCTGGACAAAGACTGGCAGTATCACCTGCGCAAGCGCTACCTGCCGGATATTGCCGGCAGCGATCCACCTAGCCAGGTGGCCACGGCCCTGACGCGGAGGGGATTCAACCTAAAACCCGAAGTTGTAGCCGTCGAGGGCGACAGCGCCGAGTTTGTATTCTTCAGGAATCACCAGGGCTATACCCACATTGCCCGGAGTTCGACAAAGGGCGGTGAACCCGAGGTGGTGATGGAGGGAGAACGCGCTGCTACCTTTGAATCCCTACACCCGCTCACCACCAAACCAGCGGTTTCGGCGGATGGTCGCTGGTTGGCTTTTGCGGCCAAGCATGCAGGCTGCGACCATCTCTACGTGTGGGATATGCACAACGGCCGGGAGAAAAAGCACTTCACCTTCGAGGAGATCGTGGCCATTGCTTCGCCCTCGTGGTCGCCTCAAGGGGCGCAGCTGGTGTTTTCCGGCGCCGATAAGGGGGGGATCACCGATCTCTACATTGTGAATGTGGAAACAGGTGATCTGCGTCCCCTGACCCATGATCTCTACCACGACCGCGACCCGGATTGGTCGCCCGACGGCAAGCAGGTGGTTTTCAGTTCGGACCGCTGGGCGGGCGGCCGGAACGGGTACTACAACCTCTTTCTCTACGATGTGGACAGCGAGCGGATCCGGCCCCTGAGCCGGGGATACCACAACGATTTTCAGCCGGATTGGGCCCCCGACGGCAAGCAGGTGGTTTTCAGTTCGGATCGGGATGCCATGTACAATCTCTACGCGGTGAGCTTGGCGGAGGATGCGCGGGACAGGGTGGGGACCCGGCGTCTGACGCACATCCTGACCGGGGCTTTTGATCCGGTGTGGTTGCCGGATCAGAAAAGCTTGTTGTTTTCCGGGTTTGAAGACCGGGGTTTCCAGATATACCGGCTGGACCTGGCCGCCTCTGGAGCGGATACGGCGGCCGTGGTCTACGAGACCCTGTCCGTGGACGAAGGCCGGCCCTGGGAGCTGGAAGGCGTGAGGAACCGCAGCTTGTTCGCCAAGAGCGCCTACAAAAAGAAAATGTCCCTGGATATCGCTCAGAGCCAGATCTCCCAGGATCCGGAATTCGGGACTTCGGGGGGAATCCAGGTGGGGCTGAGCGACTTGCTGGGCAACGATCAGTACTACTTCATCCTGTCGCATATTTCCGGCAGTGAAACCGGTTTTTTCGACGGTTTGAACATGGCCCTGGTACGGCTGCACCTGAGACGGCAGCTCAACATTTCCTGGGGTGTGTTCCGCCTCAACGACCGCTTTAGCCGCTTCGGCCGGTTTGTGCGGGAGAAGCGCACGGGAGGGTATCTCGAGTTGAGTTATCCGTTTTCCATGTTCAAGCGGCTGGAAACCCGTCTATCCATGCGCCATTCGGACATCGATCGCCAATTTGAGGGGCAGAGACTCAAAGGTTGGCTGGTATCTAATTATATCAGCTATACCCACGATACCAGTTGGTGGATTCCGACCGGACCACTGGAGGGAACCCGCTATAGCCTGGGGGTCTCACAGACCGTTGATTTCAAGAGTTCGCGGCGCTTCAACCTCACGCTCTTCGGAGACTACCGCCACTACTTGCGGCTATCGCAGCGCAGCGGCTGGGCGCTGCGCCTGATGGGGCGGCGCAGCTTGGGGGATGTGCCCGAGTTCTTCTCGCTGGGAGGCAGCTGGACCCTGCGCGGTTATCCCTGGCGCTCGATCTGGGGCAGCAAGCTGGTACTGCTCAACAACGAACTGCGCTTTCCGCTGCTGGATCGCCTGGTGATTGGTCTGCCCTTCGGCAATATCGACTTGAGCGCGTTTCGCGGGGCTCTCTTCGTCGATGCGGGCAATGCCTGGAACGATGGTTTCGGCGCGTGGAAGGGCAGTTTCGGCGGTGGGGTGCGGCTGGCCCTGGGCGGGGTTTTCGTCTTCCGCCTGGACGGGTCCAGGCGGACACCCGGTTTCAAATCGGTGGACAATGAGAGCCGTTGGGAGTTCTTCTTTGGCTGGGATTATTAGAAGCCATCTTAAAATTTCATACAGGTATGGGTGGGTGTTGCTGGTGCTGGTGGGATGTCAGGGCAAGGTCTTCTACTTGCCTTCAGTGGACCTGGCGGAGAGCACCTGGCCCCAGGAAGGTAGGACTGCGGACGGCCGGGCTTTCGCGGATTGGGAATTGGATCCGCCGCTGCACCTTTTATGGCAGCAGAAAATCGACGCGGCGACCCTGGGGGGGATGATCTTCAGCGGACATCTGGCGCTGCAATTGACCACCGGGCCTACGGTGTATGCCTTTGATCGCTACACCGGGAAGCTCATGGGCAAGCGCAGCATGGATGTCGAGATCTGTGCGCCGCTGGTGCTGGTGGACGGGGTCCTGGTATACGCCGAACTGGGCAAGAAACCGGGCTTGCGCGCCCTGGATGGCCGGACCCATGCTTTGCGCTGGTCCTATCCCGGGGTGGTATGTGCGCCCCTGATTGCCCGCCACGATACCTTGCTGGTGGCCGGGGAGAGGGGAAAGCTGAGCGTCCTGCGCAGCCGCAGCGGCGAAGAGTTGTGGCACAAACAGGTCGGACGCAGACTGCGGACCGCCCCGGGTCTGGGGGGCGAGGTGGTCTATGTGGGGACCGCGGACGGCTCGTTCATGGCGCTGGACCTGGAAAGCGGCGAAGAGCGCTGGAAACAGGAACTGGAGAGCGGGGTGCGCACCCGGGCAGTGGTGGGCGAGGACCGGGTCTTCACCGGGACAGCCGGGGGCGTGGTCTATGCGCTGCGGGCCGATTCCGGGCAGGTTGTATGGCAGACGCACCTGGGCGCCCTGTTGACCCCGGGGCTGGCTCTGGCGCCCCAGGTGCTGGCGGTGGGTTCGGTGGATCACCATCTCTACGGGTTGGACCCGGAGACGGGGGAAGTGTTGTGGCGGTTCGAGACGGGTGGCGTGGTGCGGGGGACGCCGGCAGCCACCGTCCGGACGGTGTACTGCGGCAGCAGCGATGGCTATGTGTACGCCCTGGAGAACGAGACCGGCCAGCTGCAATGGAAGTACCGGGTGGATGGCCCCATCCTGGCGCCGGTGGCCGTGGGCGAGCGCGCAATCGCCATCACTTCGGAGAACAAAACCGTTTATGTATTTGGCCGGCTGTAAAAATAAATTTCTGGTATGGATGCTGATAGGGGGGGTGTGCGGGCAGACCACGGCCTTTGCCCGGGGGCTGGAGATCGACCTGGTCCCTCCCCCTGGAGAACCCCTACCCAGTTCCCGGTCCGGATTGGAGATTCCCTATGGATTCGCGCCGTTGCGAGGTTTTTCAGGATCGCAAGAGAGCAGGGGGACGCCGCTGTACCTGGCCCGGGGAAAAAACAAGGGAGCTTTTGCGGCGGGGGCGGCGAGAAAGGCGCAAAAGGACGAGGGCAAGCCTTCCCGTTCCGGTTTATACCTGAGTGCGGCCCTGGCCGCATCCGCGGCTGCTGTGGCCTTGTGGAGCAAGCACGAGGCAGACCAGGCTTACGACCACTACCTGCACGCTGCCGGCGAGATCCGCCAGAAGGACCAGTTCGAGCGCGCCGAACGCTACGACCGGATTGCCGGTGCGGCCTTCGTGGCCATGGAGGCGGGGATTGTGCTGACGACCTACCTGGTGTTTTTCTGATAGAGCGGTATGACATTATTGTCTTTGATGGCATTATGGGCGTTGGGATGCAGCCTCATGGGCTGCGCGGACCGGCAACACCGCAATCCCCTGGATCCGGATTCGCAAAACACCGGTCCAGAGGACGTGTTGCAGAATCTGCAGGTGGTCGCCGGCAACGCCGAAGTGGTACTGAGCTGGGACTATTCTTACTTCGATGATGTGGTTGGCTACCAGCTCTACCGCCGCGTGGGCTCGGCCACATTCAAGCTCCGCACCCCGCTGTCGGCGGAGACCCTCGAATTCGTGGATACGGAAGTGGAAAACGACACCACTTACGACTACTGCCTGACATTGCAAATCGAGGGCGAAGACGAACGCCCGACCCTGCAGATTGAGGACGCGGACGGCGTCCTGCGCAAGGGGTTCATCAGGGCCACCCCGGGTGAGGAGGTGTGCTGGGTCGGGGACCGCGCCAGCGGTCTGGTCTGGAAGATCAGTCCGGACGGCCGTAGCGCCCAGTTCGGTCGGGGGCGCTTCCCGGCCCTGGAGGGCCTGGCCCTCAATCGCCGGGATGGGTCCGTTTGGGTGAGTGATCGCCTGGTCGAGGGGCTCTCCCGGATTCCCGCGGATGGGTCCGAGGAGACCGAGTTCTTGCGCGCGGATCTGGGAGAAGCCGGGGATCTGAGCATCGATAGCCAAGAGGGGATCGCTTGGGTGGTCGATACCCAACACAAGCAGGTCAAGTGGTTTGAGCTGGCAGGGGCCGCGGATTCCCTGGATTTGAAGGTAGTGGATGCCCATTTTATCGAACCCTCCAGGCTGAGCGCTTGGGACGACCACTGCTGGATCGTGGATGGCCCGGCCGGCCGGGTGCTGCTCTACGGCCGCGATGGGAAAAGCCGCGTCGAGTTCGGCGACCTGGAACAGGCGGGGCGCGTGGCCGCCAAAAGCGCGGATCTGGCCTGGGTCCTGGTGCGCGGGGGCGAGGGGCTGGTGCGGCTGGATGCAACCACAGAGGAAAAACGAGAGGTGGAGCTTCCCTTTGAGAGGGCCCAGACTCTGGCGGTGGATCGGCTGAGTGGGGACTGCTGGGTCCTGGGGGATGCCGACGTGGTGGTCTTCAGTCGGGCCGGTGTCCTCTTGCAGCACCGGACGGGGATTTCCGGTGGACAGGGCCTGGCCCTCGACGAGGTGCACCAAAAGGTGTGGATTGGGCAGGTAGGTAGCTTGGGGAAGTTTACCGCAGAGGTGCGGACACTGGCATTTTTAGGCGGATTCTCGACCCCGTTCCTTCTGGAGGTCGATCCGGGAAGTTTTTAATTTACCAATCAGTAAAAAAGGACGGCGGATGGTTACCAGCATGACGGGTTTCGGCAGTAGCGCGGTAGAAGAGCAGGGTGTGCGCGTGCGCGTCGAACTGCGCTCGGTAAACAGTCGCTTCAGCGATATTCAGGTGCGCCGTCCCCCGAGCCTCCAGGAGTTCGAGCCCGGTATCAGGGAGCGACTTCAGAGCCGCGTTGCGCGCGGCAAGCTCACCGCCACCGTAGATCTGGAGGAAAGCCTGGAGGGCAGCGGACTGCCGCGTCTGGACGAGGAGGTAGCCCGGCGCTATCTAGTCGAGTTGCAACGCCTGCAGGGTCTGTGCGGACTCGAAGGAAAGGCGGACCTGAACCTCCTGGTCGGTTTGCCCGGGTTGTTCAAGGCCGAGACCGTGGAGTTGGAAAGAGAGGAAATGGAGAAACTGGTTTTCCAGGCAGTGGACCAGGCCCTGGACGAGTTTGAGCACATGCGCGCCGAGGAAGGACGCATGCTCGCAGCGGATTTGCAGGCCCGGGTGGGCAAGCTGGAGAAAAACCTGGGGCGGATCCAGGAGATGGCCGCCCAGACGCGAGAGCAGACCCGAACCCGGCTGCGGGAAAAGATAGAGGCCCTGCTGGCGCCCGGAGAGGTGGACGAGGACCGGCTGGCCATGGAGGTCGCCCTGATCGCCGAGCGCAGCGATATCACCGAGGAGATCGTGCGCTTTCACAGCCACAATGCGCAGTTTATCACTGCTCTCGAAAAGGGAGAAGAAGTGGGGCGGCGCCTCAATTTTCTGCTGCAGGAGATTCATAGGGAGGCCAATACCATCAGTTCCAAGGCGGCTGAATCCGAGATCATTCACCTGGTAGTGGAGATCAAGGAAGAGGTAGAACGCCTGCGGGAACAGGTGCAGAACCTCGCCTGAAGAACAAGTAGGACAGACAGTGTGCATCGTCACGGTAAGCGGGTTGCCCGGCAGCGGCACCAGTACGGTTTGTGGACTCTTGAGCAAGCAACTGGCGTGGCACTATATCGACGCCGGGCAAATTTTCCGCCAGCTGGCCCGGGAAGCGGGCGTATCCCTGGCTGAATTCGGCCGCCGGGCAGAACAGGATGGCCGCATCGATAGAGACCTGGATGCGCGCATGGTGGATGCGGTACAGCAGCACCAAGGCATCGTCCTGGAAGGGCGCATCACAGGCTGGATGTTGCACCGCAAGGGTTTGCCCGCCCTGAAGGTCTGGCTCGAGGCCCCGGTGGAGATCCGCGCCGACCGGGTGGGGAAACGCGATGGCCAGATCTTTGAGCAAACCAGTCGGGATATGGCGGAACGGCAGCGCTCGGAACGCCGGCGCTACAGCCGACACCACAGCATTGATATAGAGGATCTGGCGATTTATGACCTGATCATCGATACGGAGTCTATCCCGCCGGCGCAGGTGGTAGACCGGATCGTCAGCTGCTTGCAGGAGAAAAAGGCGGGAAAGTAAGCGATCTGTTAAAGAGCACGAAGAGACCTGAATATGACCTTAAATGGACGCAACATACTCCTGGGTATCAGCGGGGGGATCGCCGCTTACAAGGCCCCGCTGATCCTGCGCGAACTAGTGGGGTACGGGGCGGATGTGCGGGTGGTGATAACCCAGGCGGGCCGCGAATTCGTCTCCCCTACAACCCTGGAAGTACTCTCGAAGCACCCGGTCCACACCGGGTTGTTCGAGCGCACGGAAGAATTTCCGGTGCTGCACGTGGGGCTGGCGGAGTGGGCGGATCTGGTGCTGATCACTCCGGCTACCGCCCACATCATCGGCAAGATGGCCGGCGGCCTGGGGGACGACCTGCTCTCCACCCTGATGCTGAGCTTTGCGGGACCGGTGATCCTGGCGCCGTCCATGGAAGAAAACATGTTGCACAACCCGCTGGTGCAGCGCAATATCCGGTGTCTGCAGGAACGGGGTTTTGCCTGGCTAGAACCCGAGGAAGGTGAGCTGGCTTCCGGCGCCATCGGCCAGGGACGACTGCCCGAGCCAGACCGTATCGCCGAGCACGTGATCGAGCACTTCAAATCCACCGAGGATCTGAAGGGGCTGCGGTTGCTGGTGACGGCCGGTCCCACCGTGGAGGACCTGGATCCGGTGCGTTTCATCAGCAATCGCTCTTCAGGCAAGATGGGCTACGCCCTGGCGCAACGGGCTCGGGCGCGCGGTGCCAGGGTCTGGCTGGTTTCCGGCCCTACTGCTTTGCCGCCGCCCGCCGGGGTGGAGTTCAAAGCCGTGCGTTCGACCCTGCAGATGCAGGCTGCCGTGGAGGAGGTGTTCGGCCAGGTGGACGGCGCCATCCTGGCTGCGGCCGTGGCCGACTACCGGGCCGGCGAAGTAGCCGGCGAAAAGATCAAGCGGGGTAGAGGGCCGCTGGTCCTCGAACTGGTGGAAAATCCGGACATTGCCGCGGCCCTGGGGCAGCGCAAGGACCGGCAGGTGCTGGTGTGCTTTGCCATGGAGACCGAAGAGGGGGTGGAACGCGCCCGGGAAAAACTGCGGCGCAAGAACTGCGACCTGATTGCTTTGAACAATCTGCGCGACGAGGGCGCCGGTTTTGCCGTGGATACCAATGTCGTGACCCTGATCGATGCCCGGGGCCAGGTCCAGTCCCTGGATAAGATGAGCAAGCTGGATGTGGCCGACCGCATCCTGGACCGGGTGCGCGGATTGTGCCGGCAACGGGCTTGACGGGGTTGCATACAGAGGAATACAGAGGAGATCTTCACCAATAACGAGAGGTCTGTGCCATGGGGAGCCAAGAAGCAGCAGCCGAAATTGCCCTGCAGGTGCGGTGCTTTCTGGAGGACCTGGCCGCCTTTGAAGGACCCCACTTTCTGGTCCCCACCGCGGTCTGGGAAGAGCCGGGGCCGCCCCGGGAGGAGGCAAAGCCCGGCTCGCCGGCCGCCGAACTCGAGGCGTTCCGGCGGCAAATCTGCGAATGCACCAGGTGCTCTCTGGGACACACCCGAAAAAACTTCGTGTTCGGCGCGGGCAATCCCGAGGCCGATATCATGTTCATCGGCGAGGCCCCCGGCGCCGATGAAGACCGCCAGGGGCTCCCCTTCGTGGGGAGTGCCGGCCAGCTACTGACCAGGATCATCGAGGCCATTCAGCTGCGGCGCGAGGATGTGTTCATCTGCAATGTGCTGAAGTGTCGACCGCCCAACAACCGGGACCCACAGCCGGATGAGATCGAGTTGTGCGAGCCTTATCTG
Source organism: Candidatus Latescibacterota bacterium (assembly GCA_965219385.1). Taxonomy (GTDB): domain Bacteria; phylum Latescibacterota; class UBA2968; order UBA8231; family UBA8231; genus CBDCNM01. The sequence continues at coordinate 3,883,538 of CBDCNM010000002.1, forward strand.
AAGCGCCAGATCGAGATCGTCCAGCCCAGGATCATCTGCACCCTGGGGCGCTTTGCCAGCCAGACTTTGTTGAAGACCCAGGAGTCCATGGGCCGGCTGCGCGGCCGGTTGCACCACTACGATGGCATCCCGGTGATCGCCACCTATCACCCGGCCGCCCTGTTGCACCACCCGCGGTGGAAGCGGGCGACCTGGGAGGATATGAAAAAGTTGCGGCGGGAGTACGACGGCCTGGAACTTTGAGTAGAGAGGCAATGAGCTTATGAGTCAGGCACGGCCCAACAATGGCCAGAGTGTGGAACGCATGCCGCCCCAGGCGGTGGAGGTGGAGCAGGCGGTCCTGGGCGCTATGTTCATCGACCAGGGAGCCATTGGCCGGGCTCTGGAGGTTCTGGATGAGGGTTGTTTCTACGACACCCGGCATGCCCGGATCTACCAGGCCGTAAAAAGCCTGTACGAACGCAACGAAGCCGTGGACCAGCTGACCGTGGGCGAAGAGTTGCGGCGGCGCAGCCAGCTCGAGGAAGTCGGGGGCGTGGTCTATCTGGCCACCCTGGCCACCGAAGTCGCCACCGCGGCCAATATCGACTACCACGCCAGAATCGTTCTCGAAAAGTCTCTGAGTCGCCGGCTGATCGAGACCGCCGGCCAGATTGCCGAACAGGCTTACCAGGACAGCGAACGCGTCCACGAGTTGATCGATTGGGTCGAGCAAAGGATCTTCAGTCTGTCGGAACGGCAGCTGGGTCGAGGTTTCGAACCCCTGGAAGAGGTCCTGGGAGACACCCTCGAACAGGTCGAGCGGGCCCACAACCAGGTCAGCACGGTTTCGGGGGTGGAAACCGGGTACACCGAGTTGAACGACCTCACTTCGGGTTTCCAGAAGGGCGATCTGGTCGTCCTGGCGGCCCGGCCGAGTGTGGGAAAGACAGCTCTGGCCCTGGCTCTGGCCCGCAATGCCGCCATGAACGCGGGGGTGGGGGTGGCTGTTTTCAGCCTGGAAATGGCCAAGATGCAGGTGGCCCAGCGCCTCCTGTGCATCGAGACTCGGCTGGATCTGCACAAGCTGCGCACCGGTCGGCTGCGGGACGAGGACTGGATGAACCTGACCCGCAATGTCGGCCGTCTGGCCCAGGCGCCGATCTACATCGACGATACCGCCGGTATCACCGCGCTGGAAGCCCGCGCCAAGGCCCGTCGGCTGCAGCGCGACCAGGGCATCGGCCTGATCGTGGTCGACTACTTGCAGCTGATGGGTTCGCACGAGCGCCTCAACAACCGCGAGCAGGAAATTTCGCATATCTCCCGCAGTCTCAAGGGGCTGGCCAAGGAGCTGGATGTGCCGGTGCTGGCCCTGTCACAGCTGTCGCGCGCGGTGGAAAGCCGCACGGACCGGAGGCCGCAGCTGTCGGATTTGAGGGAATCGGGGTGCCTGGCCGGAGATACCTTGATCGCCAGGGCCGATACTGGAGAGAGGATACCCATACGGGGGGTACTGGACAGCCCTGACATCTGTGTATGGGCGTTGAATCAGGCAACCAACAAGATCGAAAAAGCGCCGGTAAGCAATGCTTTCCGCACCGGGGTCAAGCCGGTTTTTCGGCTCGCAACCCGGCCGGGCCGGACCATAAGAGCCACGGCGAATCACAAATTCCTTACCCTGGAAGGCTGGGAGCGGCTGGACGAGCTGGCCAAAGGGCAGTATATCGCTTTTCCCAGGCACCTGGCAGACAGCGGTATCTGTTGGGACGAGATCGCAACCATTGAACCTGCAGGTGAGGAGGAAGTCTTCGATCTCACCGTGCCGGGGTTCCACAACTTTGTCGCCGATGATATCGTAGTGCACAACAGTATCGAACAGGATGCGGATGTGGTAATGTTCATCTACCGCCCGGAGATCTACGGCCTCAAGGCCCCGGACGGGAGCAGTCTGGAGGGGGTGGCCGAGATCATCGTGGGCAAACAGCGCAACGGCCCCACCGGTTCGGTGCAACTGATGTGGAACGCGGAGTGCGCCAGCTACGAAAACAGGGCGCCGGACTGGCAGATCGACGAGGGGGGAGGGGAGAATTTTTAGGTTTGGCGATGGGCGTCTCCGCGGGGAAATCGCTGTTCTATGTGGACCTGGGCCCAGTTGGCCCGGACGTGGGCCTTCCACCGGGTCAACGCCTCAATCCGCTTCCGGTCGTTGTTCAACTGTTCCCAGCGCTCGTGGTTGGGCAGGTACAGGACTTCGGCGTATTCGCGCACCATGCGGTTGGCGCTGAAGGCCGGGGCCAGGGCGGCAATCGCCTCTTTCATACGGACAATCCAACCTGCGGGTAAACCGGTTGCGTTGCGCTGGTAGAACAGGGGGACCACTTCGGTTTCGAGCAGGTCGCAGAGGGCGTTTGATTCGACTTCATCCTGGTAATCCACATCCTCGTACTCCTCGCCCATGCCAATGGTCCAGCCGGAGTGACGCTCGCAGGCTTCGACCCACCAGCCGGACCTGTCCTGGTCTGGTGCGGGCAAGGCGCTATTTTATATTTTCACTTCCTCTCTTTTTACCAGAAAATCCAGTCTTCTAACCAGGAGTTGGGGAATGGCCAGCAAGCCTGAAGTGATCATCAGTGGATTTGCCGACGAGGGCCCGGTGGACAAAAAGGCGGAAGCACAGCTCGCCATGCTTGCCGCCCTCGGGATGTCCTACTACAGTCTGCGCTTTGTGGACGTGGGCCAGGGGGTGAAGAACGCGATGCAATTGACCCGGCGCGAGATCCGGCGCCTGCAGCGGCTGCACGCCGACTTCGGCATTCAGGTCTCTTCGATCGGCTCCCCCATCGGCAAGGTGAAGCTGGTGGACGTGGAAGACGGCACCGGCAATGCCTACATCCCGTTTGCGGCCTACCTGAAGAGGGAGGTGGCCCGGGCGATCGAACTGGCCCAGGCCTTCGACACCCGGCTGATCCGCGGGTTTTCCTTTTATAATCCCAAGGGAACCCGTCCCGAGGACTACCTCGAGTCGGCGGCCGAACAACTGGCGCAAATCGCCGAGTCGTGTCAGAAGGCCGGGTTGTTCTTCGGCCTCGAGGTCGAGGCCAACCTGATAGGACGGAACGGCCGGTTGTCAATGCAGCTTTACCGCAAGGTGAACAATCCGCACCTCTACCTGATTTTCGACGGGGGCAACCTGGCTACTCAGAACCTGACGCCGGTGCAGACCTTTGCGGAGTACCAGGCCATGAAGCAGGGTATCGGCTGGATGCACATCAAGGACTATCGGATTGATCCGGAGCTGGAATGGCAGGGGCATGTGGACGAGGAACGGCTGCAAAATTTCGTGCCTGCCGACCAGGGCGATTCCGGCCACGAAGCCATCCTGCGGGACTTCCGGGAACGCATCCCGGTCCTCCAGCGCCGGCTGCGCCGGCAGGGGATCCCCGGGGTCTTCCTGGACCTGGAGCCCCATCTGCAGGGCGGGGGGCAGTTTGGCGGGTTCAGTGGGGTGGACGGTTTTGGCGTGGCGTTGCGTGGGTTGTTGAACCTGCTGGACTATGTGGGGATCGGGTATGGCTTGACCGACTACGGGGATGTTCTGGCGCGCAAGGGTGGATAAGGGGTTTGCGGGTGGGGCGACGGCAGAGAGGGGAAATGGTCGTCGGCCAGATCCCCTCTCTGCCTAAAACCGGGTTCTTAGATTCCCTGAGCCACCAGTTTTGCGTGCTGTCTTTTGAAACCAGCGCTGCCGTCGTCTTCGATGACCTCGAGGTCGACGCCGCGCTCGAACCCGGGGATATTGCCCTGGTAAAATTCCGTCTGGTAGGCCGCTTCGTTGGTGAAGTCCCAGATCCTCTTTTTCTTGTCCACCCCAGGCCAGTTTATCCTCAGGATGCGCTTGTTCTGACGATAGCGGTCCGTAGGAGAGGGACCGCCCGGATCCACCCTGTATCTTTTAAGGGCCTTCTCATCCACCTCGATTCCCAGACCCGGACCCTCCGGAACCGCCATGTAGCCGTTTTCCACCTCGAGGCGCTTTTTGAGCAGGTCGTGTTTCCACAGCTCGTGGCAGGTGATGTAGGGCAACTGGGCGTGGGAGAGGACCGCGCCCAGGTGCATGGCATAGGCCGCGGTGATGCCGGTGCCCACGATTTGCAACCAGAAGGGCTTGTTGAAGGAGGAGGCCAGGGCATCCTGGCGGCGGGCATCGGGACCGCCGCCGCACACAAAGCCGTCGCAGCAGTCGGCGTGCACCAGTTCCTCGCGGAAGTGTTCGACGATGGGCTTGCGCACCCTCTCGCGCAGAATCCGGGCCCCTTCGAGGTCTTTGGATAAATAGAAGGGACTCTCGTACATCCCCACATTGGGATGCTCGTCGAGCTGCTGGAGAATGATCTCGGCCCTGGGCTGGTTCAGGAGGAAGCCGTTGAAGTCCACGTCGAATTTGTAGTCGTGCGGCACCACTTTGCCGACGGTTTCTATCTGCTGGACTATATCCCGCCAGGGGCGCGCCTTCATCTTGAAACTGGTGTAGCCGCGCTTGAGTGATTCCCGCGCCTCGGCGGCCCAGTCTTGCGGGGGCATGTCGATGTCCCACCAGGAGATGGGGCAGCGCTTGCGCACCTGGGTGCCCAGCAGAGCGTGCACCGGCACGCCGGCGTCCTGGCCCACTACATCCAGCACTGCAATATGGGCGCCCATACCCAGGGAGCTGTCGTTGAGGAGGGCGTAGGGATTCCGACCTTTCAAAGCCTCGGCGCCGCCACTGCCGTCGCCGTAACCGACGATGCCGTTGTCGGTTTCAATGCGGCACACCTGCATGCGTTCCGAGTGGGTCTGGGCTCGCTGCATGGCGCGGGTGACGCGCCTGGCGTAAAAGGGGATATCCAGGGTCAGTGTTTCGACGTGTTTGATTTTCATTGGAGAAAACCTCCTTTGGGCGTTGAAGGGGCCAGGATGGTGCAAAGTATACGATTATTTATCCTCTGGAACAAACCTTTTCGGTTGTAGAGGGGTTTATCCGATGGTTTCCCGCAGCAGCTGCAGGTGGTTTTCGCCCAGAATCTTGCGGATGTCGTCCCGGGGGTAGTTCCGCGCCTCCAGGCCGGCGGTGATGCTCGGGTAAGCCGTGGCATCCTCGAGCAAATCGCCGCCGCCGTCAAAGTCCGAACCCAGAGCCACATGGTCGATGCCGGCCTGTTGAACCGCGTGATCGATATGATCTAGGAGGCTCTCCAGGTCGGGAGCATCGGGATGGAGGAACTCGGGTACGAAGGTGAGGGCGACCACCCCTCCCTGTGCGGCCAGGGCCTTGAGCTGCTCGTCCGTGAGGTTGCGCGGATGCTGGCACAAGGCCCGGCAGCAACTGTGCGAAGCAAGGACGGGAGCCTGGCTGTGGTCCAGGGTATTCCAGAAGCCTGGGTCGTTGAGGTGGGATACGTCCACCAGCATGCCCAGCTGGTTCATCCGTTGCACCACGGTGCGGCCAAAGCCGGTGAGGCCCCCTCCGTTTTCTACTTCGCATCCATCGCCCGCCCAGGTGCGGGTGCTGTGGGTCAGGGTCATGGTGCGCACGCCCGCCTCGTAGAATGCGTGCAGCACGTGCTGGCTCTGTTCCAGGGCATTGCTGTTTTCAATGGCCAGGATAGCCGCCAGCCTGCCCTCCTCCTTGGCCCGGGTGATGTCCTCTGCCCGGCGCGCCACCACCAAGTCCTCGGGGTGCTCATCCACTTCGCGGGCGAAAAAACCCAGGGCATCCATGGCGTAGAGCAGGTAGTTGTTCCAGGCGCTGGTGACATCCACGGCAAAGAAAGCCGCGTCTATGCCGCCGGCCCGCATTTTGGGGATGTCGAGTTGAACCGGCTGCTGGGCCAGGGGGCCGCGAGCCCCCCGAAGGTGGGCCACGGCGCCGTTCCGCTCAACCCGTTCAGGGGTGTTCTCCTGGTTGAAACCGAGGTTGTTGGCACGAATGTGGGTGACGATGCTGTCGTTGTGGGAATCAATGACCAGGGCTTCCTGGTGGAGTTGCCGGGTTGTCATGGATGAGGTGCTCCGATTATGGGGGTTTGCAGGGCTTCAGAAATGAGGTTGTAATCCTTTTCGACTTTTTCATGTACTCGTCGAAGTCCAGGACCGCGCCCTGGTCCGAGGCCGCGCCGATGCACTCCACCAGACCCACGGTGACCAGATTCTGGGACCCGCTGACGCCGGGTTCCACGTCCTGGCGGATGTAGCGGTAGAACCCATCCAGCAGCGCGGCCTGAGGGTCGCTTTGATCCAGGGGCAAAGACTCGGGCTCATCGGCGCCGGGCCGCTGTAGCTGTAGTTCGCCGCCCACCACCTGGAGGGTGCCTCCTTCGCATTCGAGGCGCAGGGTGGAGCCGCCGCTGTGGGCGGCAAAGGTGCACATAAAACCAAAGGTCGCACCCTGGTCGAATTCTACCCAGGCGTAAAGGCCGCCGCCGCCTTTGTAGGGACTCCAGGAAGGATTGAAGCTGTGCCCCCAGACTCGTTTGGGGTGGGCCTTGAGTACGAAGCGGATTTCATCCAGATCGTGGATGCCGCGTTCCCACAGATAGGCATGATGGTCGACGCCGGAGTGGTGGGTGCCGGGTCGCCACCCATAGCGAGTCATCAGGCCAAAAGAAGGCGCCCCGTATACCTGGTCGCGGATGAGGCGGTGCAGGGTCGCGTTGAGGGGGGCGTAGCGCCGATCCTGGCAGACCATGACCTTGAGATTGCGCGCGCCGGCTTCCTCGACGATCTGAAGGGCCTGGGCCAGGTCCTTGGTAAAGGGTTTTTCCACCAGCACGTGCTTGCCGGCGCGCACCGCTTCCAGGCACTGGGCGGCGTGCAGATCGGGTGGGGTAATGACGATGACGGCCTCGGCTTCCACCGCTTCGAGGGCGGTATCCAGGGTGTCGAAACAGACGTCCTGACCCAGCCCGGTGGTTGCGCGGGCCGCGGCCAGGTTTTCCGCCCTGATATCGACCAGGGCTACGGTTTCGTAGTCCTGGCGCTGGCCAATGAGACGGATGGGCCAGGCTCCGCGTCCTCCGACGCCCAGGTGTATGGTGCGAATGGTCATGATTTCCTTTTCCAGTTGCGGGCCAGCTGGGTCAACAGACGGACGCCGACGCCGACGCCGCCCTTGGGGATGTAGGGCCTGGGTTTTTCGCTCCAGGCCGTGCCGGCGATATCGAGGTGGACCCAGGGGTAGGCCTCGGTGAACTCGGCCAGGAGGGCCGCCCCGGTACTGACCCCGGCGTCCCGGCCCCCGCCGGTGTTTCGCATGTCCGCCACCTGGCTTTTTATTTGCTCGCGGTATTCGTCCCACAAAGGCAGGGGCCAGACCCGCTCGCCGGTCTGCTCGCCGGCTTCCCGCACCTTTGCGGCCAGGTCTTCGTCGTTGCCGAGCATGCCGCTGGCATGGTGGCCCAAGGCGATCACGCAAGCGCCCGTGAGGGTGGCCAGGTCAACCGCTCCGGCCGGCTTGAAGCGAGCGGCGTAGCCGAGAGCATCGGCCAGGATGAGGCGCCCCTCGGCATCGGTGTTGAGGATTTCGATGGTCTTGCCGGCCAGGGTTTTGAGGATATCGCCGGGTTTGTAGGAATGGCCATCCAGCAGATTCTCGGTGGCGGCCACCAGGCCGACGATGTAGTGGGGCAGGCCGAGGGCGGCCACAGCCTGCATGGCCCCCAGCACTGCAGCCGCGCCGCACATGTCGAATTTCATGTCGTCCATGCCGGCGCCGGGTTTTATGGAGATGCCGCCGCTGTCAAAGGTGACGCCCTTGCCCACGAAGACCAGAGGGCGTGCCCCGGCCTTCTTGTTGTGCTCGAGGACGATGAAACGGGCGGGTTCGGCGCTGCCCTGGGAGACTCCCAGCAAGGCGCCCATCCCCAGGCGCTTCATGCCGGCCTCGTCGATGACCTTGCACTTGAGACCGTGCTCCCTGGCTATTTTGTGGGCCACCCGCGCCAGGTAGGAAGGGGTGACCGTGCTGCCCGGGTGGTTGGCCAGATCGCGCGCCAGGTAGGTGCCCTCGGCAATGGTACGGCCGACCCGGACGCCGCCCCGCGCCTTGGAGATTTTGCTTTTGTCGAATTCGAGGAGGGTGAGTTTTTTCAGGGTTTTTGTAGTCTTTTTTTCGCTGCGGTAGTGGTCGAAGCGATAGCAGGCCAGCATGCTGGCCTCGGCCATGGCCTGGGCGGATTCCTCGACGGGCAGGCTGCCGGCTCCGGTCCCGTGGAGGATGGTGCTGGCCTGTTTAACCCCCAGGTCCTGGAGGGTGCGGGCGGCGGTGCCGGCTGCCTGGCGGACCCCTTCGAGGTCGAAGTCCTCCTGCTTGCCCAGGCCCACGACCAGAACCCGGCGGGCGGGAATTTTTGCCTGGGTGTAGAGCAGCAGAGTTTCGTTTTTTTTGCCCTTGAAGTCGCCGCAATCCAGGGCTTCGCCGATCAGGCCGTCCAGGGCCTGGTCCACGGGTTTGGTGGCGCCGCCGGGGCGGGCGCCCTCAAAGAGGTTGACGACGATGGCCTCGTCGGCCTTTTTTTGTATTTCTCCCTGTTGTACTGTAATATTCATATTCTTCCCTTTCGATTTCGGGGTAGATCGAAGCGCGCAAATTATAGCCAAGCTCCCTTTCACTGTCAAGATAGGTAGGTCGCGATGGAGATATTCATCATCAGGCACGGGCAATCAGCCAACAATGCACTCACCGACATCACCCGGCGCAGCAAGGATCCCCTGCTGACCGAGATCGGCAAAAAACAGGCCGAGATCGTCGGGCCCTTTCTGGCGCAGGGCAGACACTTAAATCTGGCAGAGAGGCAAAACGGACGTCCCTTCCTGGACCACCTCTATTGCAGCCCCATGATCCGCTGTCTGCAAACCGCCCGGCCCATCGGCCAGGCCCTGGGGTTGGTCCCCGAGGTGTGGGTGGATATCCACGAACAGGGGGGCATCTTCCTGGACCACGGGGGCGAGAGAGGCGTGATGGGCTATCCGGGGCAGACCCGGAGCCAGATCCTGGAGGAGTTTCCCGACTATGTGCTGCCCGACCAAGTCGGCGCGGAGGGCTGGTGGAACAAGGGGTTCGAAGAGATCCACCTGTGCCATGGCCGGGCCATCGGGGTGGCCCATGCCCTGCACCAGCGCGCCGGCGAGGAGCGCCGCATCGGCCTGGTTTCGCACGGGGGGTTTATCGACGCCTTGCTCAAGGCCCTGGGACGCCAGCTGCCGGGCGATGGGTTGCACTACGATCACTACAATACCGCCATTACCCGCGTCCACCTGGCGCCGGAAGGCAGGGTGGCGGTGAAGTACATGAACCAGGTCGATCACCTGCCCGACGGACTGGTCACCTGACGCTACTGGTCCGGGACGGGCAAAGGGCCAGAGGTGAGGTCGGGTGTGGCCGTCGCCTGTTGCGCTTGCCCATGAATACCGCGTCCATCACCGCAGAGGAGGATGAGCAATGAAGTGTTATGGTCTGACCCTCAACTTGAAGGACGACGAGGAAACCATCGAAAAATACAAAGAGTACCACCGCCATCCCTGGCCGGAACCCCTGGAGGGGATTGGCGCGGTCGGCGTCCTGGAGATGAAGATCTTTCTCCTGGGGCGTCGCATGTTCATGTACATGGCCACGGTGGACGAATTCGATCCAGCGGTGGATTTCGCCCGCTACATGGAGCAAAATCCCCGGGCCCGGGAATGGGACGATTTGATGCGCACATTCCAGGAGCGGGCTCCGGAAGCCGGAGAGGGCGAGTGGTGGGCCTTCATGGAGCAAGTCTTCGATCTACAGGATCACCTACCCCCAGCACAGGAGAGTCAACCGTGAGCAATCAACAGAGTGTGAATGGCAGGGTCGCGGGCAAGACGGCCCTGGTTACCGGAGCGGCTTCGGGCATCGGAGAGGGCACCGCCCTCTTGCTGGCCCGGGAAGGGGCCGCCGTGAGCGTGGTGGACGTGGACGAGGTAAAGGGCAGGAAGGTGGTGGAAAAGATCAAAAAAGAGGGGGGCGAGGCCATCTTCATCAAGGCAGATGTAGGCAAAAGCGCTCAGGTCCGCAGGATGATCGAGCGCACCGAAAAGGCCTTTGGACGGCTGGATATCCTCCACAACAATGCCATCTGGTACAAGAACGGGAAGGCCACGGACCTGGATGAAAAGGACTGGGACCGGACCCTGGATGTGGGCTTGAAGACGATTTACCTGAGCGCCAAGTACGGCATCCCCACAATGTGCAAAACAGGGGGAGGAGCCATCGTCAACACCGCTTCGGTGCATTCCCTGGTGGGTTTTGCCGAGCACACCGCTTACGATACGGCCAAGGCCGGCATTCTGGGATTGACGCGGGTGCTGGCCCTGGACTACGGTCCGGATATCCGGGTGAACGCGGTGCTGCCCGGGGCCATCTTCACGCCGCTGTGGATGGGCATACCGCCCAAAGTTCGCAAACAGTACGTAGAGGAATTTTCCGAAATGGTGCCGGCCAAACGCCTCGGAACCCCGGAGGATATTGCGCGCGCCGTGTTGTTCCTGGCCTCTGAGGAGGCCTCCTTTATTACCGGCACTTCGCTGGTGGTGGACGGCGGCCTATTGGCCCGGACCATGTAAAACGACCGCATTGCCGCGAAAGGGCCACGTTGATCTATAATTTTTCTCCCGGCCCGGCAGTACTGCCTCACTGTGTGCTCGCAGAAGCCGCCGCACAGCTGGTCGACTTCCAGGGCCAAGGCATGTCCATCCTGGAGATGAGCCACCGAGGCAAGATCTACGAATCCGTGCACGAAGAGGCCATGGAACGGTGGCGCCGCATCTATGCCATGCCTGACGACTTCGAGCTTCTCTTCCTGCAGGGCGGGGCCTCCACTCAGTTCGCCATGGTGCCGCTGAACCTGTTGGAGGATGGAAATTCAGCGGACTATATCTGTACGGGTAGCTGGTCCCAAAAAGCCATCGCCGAGATCGAGCACCTGGGCAAGCCCTACCGCATCGCCGGCAGCAGCGAAGATCGAAACTTCAGCTATATTCCTCCTGGGGACCGACTCGACCTGGACGGCCGGGCCGCATACGTCCACATAACCACCAACAACACCATCTACGGCACCCAGTACGCCGTCCTGCCCGCTACCGGGGAGGTCTGGTTGGCGGCGGATATGTCTTCGGACCTGCTGTCGCGGCCCTTGTCCTGGGACGGGGTAGGATTGGTCTACGGAGGGGCCCAGAAAAACGCCGGCATTGCCGGCCTCACTGTGGTGGGTATACGCCGGGCGTTGCTGCCGTGCCGGTCGGAGAAGGTCCCGACCATGTTGCAGTACCAGACCCACGTCGGCACCAATTGCCTGTACAACACACCACCCACCTTTGCGGTGTACATGCTCAATCTGGTGTTGCGATGGATCGAAGGGCAGGGCGGCCTGGAGGCTGTGGAAGGGTGCAGTCGCCACAAGGCCGGTCTTATCTATCAAGCCCTGGATGAACACCGCGAGTTCTACAACGGCCACGCCGAGCCGGATTCGCGCTCCCTGATGAACATCACCTTCACCCTGAAGGACCGCGGCCTGGAGTCGTCTTTTTGCACCACGGCCGAATCCTACGGCTTGGTCGGGCTCAAGGGGCATCGCGCCGTGGGGGGAATTCGGGCCTCTACCTACAATGCCATGCCCGTGGAGGGCTGCCAGGCCCTGGCGGATTTCATGGCCGATTTCGTCCATCGAAACGGATGATCTTCGCGGCTTTTGAGCCCCCTCACGGGCTCAGCGCTTTTTGCGCTGGGCTTTCTTCTTTTTGGGGGCGGTTTTGCCGCTGGCCTGCAGCCGGTGGGCGGTATTCACCGAGCCGATGTGCAGGGTATCGTAGGCTTGCTGCGAACTCTGGAAGGACCCCCGGTGGTCGGTACCGTGCCATTGCAGATTGGTGTACATGGGATTGGTCCGCCCGCTTTGCCGCTCTCGCCGGGCGATCCAGGCGTCCATGCGCTGCTTGAGAGCAGCGCAGACCTCGGGCTCTTGAGCGGCCCGGTTTTCGAGTTCGAGGGGATCCTGGATCAGGTTGTAGAGTTCGACCTGGGGTTTGAAGTGAAAGTCGGGTTCCAGGGCTACCATCAACTTCCACTCCGGGGTGCGCCAGCCGTGCTTGCGCATCCAGGTGCACTCGGTGATGTAGAAGTCCGCGTAGTTGGAGGCTTTGTGGCCGTGAATCAGGGGCAACAAGGAGGCCCCGTCGAACTTGATCCCGGGGCGGATGCCGAGCAGCTGCATCAGGGTAGGGACCAGGTCCTGGTGCAGGTTTTTACCGGGTACGCGCAGGCCCGACGGCAGCTTGCCGGGCAGGCGCATAATCAGCGGCACGTGTAAGGTATTCTCGTACATGCCGTGGTGATCGAACCAGCATTGGTGTTCGTAGAGGGTTTCACCATGGTCGCCATTGAGCACGATCAGGGTGTTTTCGGCCAGGCCCAGCTCCTCGACCCGGGTGAGGATGCGCTGGATGCAGGCGTCCATATAGGCTACAGCGCCGTCGTACTGGGCGACGATGTACTCGGCATCGCGGATGCCAGGGGGCATCCACTCGGCGAAGAAGTCGCAGAAGGGCTTGAAGGCCATCACCGGTTCCATGGAGCGGTTTTGGGGATCGAATTCGTCGCCGCTGTAGAACATCCGTTCGAAGGGACCGGGCGGCAAATAAGGGGCGTGGGGGTCCATGTGGCGCAGGAAGAGGAAGAAGGGCGCGTCCTGGGCGGCCAGTCGTTCCAGTTCGGGCAGGGCCACGTCGTTGAGTTTTTCCGCCTTGGGGCTGCGGCCCTCGGTCCAGGAGCCCCAACCAGGGTATTCCAGATAGGTGGCGAAACCACGCGAACCGGGGTTGTGGCCCAACCCCACGCAGGTGGTGTTGTACCCGGCTTTGCCCAGGATCTCGGGCAGGGTCTGAATGTTTTCGGGCAAGCCTCCCTGATGGCGCAGGGCAACCACCGAAGTGGAGAAGCAGTCCAGGCCCGTGAGCATGGAGGCGTACGCCGATGTGGTGGGGATGTGGGCGGAGAAGGTCTGCTCAAAGAGCACCCCTTGCCGGGCAAAATGGTCGATATGCGGGGTGGTCAGACGGTGGTAGCCATAGCTGCTCATATGATCGGCGCGCAGGCTATCTGCGCCAAAAAGGATGAGGTTGAGTTTTTTCCTGGGCATGGTAGTCCTCGGGGTACGGCCCTCGGGGTACGGCGTTTATGGGTGAAAGACAGGATATGCTAAAGGGTTTTGGAAAGGGCGTCAAGCGGGGGGAGGTCTTCTTATTTATTAGATGTGGGGGATTCGCAATTTTTGGCAAAGTTGCACCGGAGGTGAAGAAAATATAAGTTCCATTGGCTGCCGGTGGAAAAAGGAATACCAGGCCGATGCGCGCAATGCCTTTCCGGGCCCGGGTCGCTTAGGTCCCGATGACGAGGAAGTGTTGCGTCAGGAGCGCGATATATTAAAAAACATTGTTGGCACCTTGCGAAGGCGCTCCTGGGGGGCATGGTGCCGCTTTCGGTCCCTTCGAGATCCGTCGTGGATGAGGGTGTGAGTAGCACAAGGAGCAGAGACGCATGGCACAGGAAGAACACGTGTCCCTCATCAAAAAGGGGACGGGAACCTGGAACCAGTGGCGGCGAGACAATCCCGGGGTGCGGCCCGACCTGTACTCCGCCCACTTGAAAGGCGTTGTCTGCACCGGCATGGACCTGTCAGGGGCCGTTCTCTCCGTGGCCATCCTCAACGGCGCCGACTTCAGCGAGGCGAATCTGCGACAGGCCGATATCAGCAGCGCCAACCTGACGGAAGCCGTCCTGGGTCTAGCCGATTTGCACGGCGCGGATTGCCGCGGCACGAATCTCAGCCGGGCGGATCTGCGCGGGGCCGATTTGGGAAGCGTGGACCTGCGCAGCGCTCTGCTGGTGGGCGCCGACCTCCAGGAAACGGATCTGTCCGGTGCCAACCTGAGCAGCACCCTCCTGCAAACGGCGCAGAACCTGAGCATCGCCCAACTCGCCAGCACCCGCACCCTGTGGCTGGCCGAGTTGGGCGGGCGTCTGGATCTGGCCCGGCAGCACTGTCCCCACCTGCTGGAGCGCCGCGACCTCATGATTTTGAGGAGCCCTCATTCCAGCCAGAAGCCGTAGAGTCGCGCCTTCCGCAGATGGAAGCGTAGGCGCACGGGGGTTTCAGTAAGTTCAGTCGCAGTCCCTTCCTCCCACGTGATGGCGTCGCGCAGGTGATCTCCTTGCAGGGGCCGGCACTCGCCGACCGACCGGCCGGGCAAGGGGGTATGGCTCTCCGCGTCCACCACCTCCACGAGCACCTCGCCGTCGCCGGTATCGGCATTCACGTATAATTCCTCTCCCTTCCATATAAAAGAAGCGGTGAGCAGCTCACCCTCGGTGGACGCGTCGAGGGAGACGAAGCCGTCTAGTCGCAGTTTGGCCAGACAGATGGCCGAGCTTTCCTCGAAGAAGGCATCGTTGTAGATGCTGGGATCGAGATCGGCGAACAAATTCCGGTGTCCGCGAAAACGATAGGCGAGGTAGTAGATCCAGATCTCCTGCCCACGCACGATGGGGGGGCCGCACAGGGCTACCTGGGCATTGCCGAAGTTGGCGCCACCCTCCCAGGGTTCCACCCCGACAAAGACGGCGCGGTCGGCCACTCGCTGCCAGTGGTGGGCGTCCCTCGACACGGCCAGTTCCACCTGGTTGAGGCCGGTGTGGTTGGTCTGCTCCGGATCGGTGCCGGAAGGATTGAAGAGCAGGGGGAAGCCGATGTACAGACCCTCGTAGGTCATGACCGGCAACATGTAGAGCTGGGCGATGTACTCCCTGCCGTCGACGGCAGGAGGAGACAGATAGGCCGGATCGTCGACGACCTCCTGGATCCGGCGCCTGCGGTTCTCCTGGTCGATCTCGTCGGTGTGGAGGATGAGCACCGGGTCGGTCCAGTGAACGAAGTCGGGGCTGGTCACCAGCCAGGCCGAGCGGCCCCACTCGGTGCGGTGTTTCACCGTGGCCAGGTAGCGTTTGCCCACGTCGTCGCAGATGAGCTGGGAGGTATCCTGACTGGGGATGGGGTGCACATCCAGAAAAGTCCACTGAAAACCGTCGGGTGACACCCCGGGACACCGGTTCATGTGGTCGATATCGCTGAAGAAGGCCTTGTAGCGGCGCTGGGGATCCCCGTCGCCCTCGTCGCGGATAACGTGATACAGGGAGCGCTCGGGGGATTGGTAGGCGATGTTGTTGGCCGTGGAGCCGTTCCACTCGTACAGGCCCAGGTCGGGCTTTTCCCAGTGCAGGCCGTCTGTTGAGGTGGCGTAGAGGGAGAGGCTGTCCTCGGTGAAGGTGGTGTAGCCCTTGTACCACCACTCCCAAAGAGATTTTTCGGAATTCCATTGGGGAACACTACCGCTCTGCACGTGTTTTTCTCCCCGGGAGTGGTCCGGTCGCAGAACGGGCCCGCAGCGCTCGGGTCGGTGCAGCACGCGTTGAAGGCCGGACATAGCCTCGATGGCGCCGTTGTCCAGGAAGAGCTGCTTGTGCCGGTGAGGATGGATGGGGTCGCGGCTCACGAGTTGTGATATTCTCCTTGATATGTGCTCAAATAGTGTGTAAGCTAAGACAGCCGGTCGGGCTGTCAAGCTCGTCCGGGGCTTGCAGCACCGACGGCTTGTCGTCAGACATAGTCTAACCAAGAGAAGAATCCATGTTATGACGGAGCGCGCTGAAGTTCTGTGGTCTGGGGTGATCTGCAAGGAACCGGGCAGGTACATCGGCTGGCCTACCATCGTCCAGATCAGGGCAGGAGAACTTCTGGTCGTCTTTTCCGGAGACCGGGATGAGCACATCTGCCCCTGGGGCAAGACCGAACTGGTCCGCAGCGGCAACGGGGGTGAAACGTGGACCGGGCCGGAGGTGATTCGCAACACCCCCCTCGATGACCGGGACGCCGGCATCGTCCAGACCGCGCGGGGAACCCTGGTGGTCAGCTGGTTCACGTCCCTGGCCTTTGAGAAAGACGCACGCTGGCGCCAGCATGCGGTGTCCCTGTCCCCCCAGGTGAGGGAGCGCTGGCTGGGATGCTGGGTGCAGCGCTCTGAGGACGAGGGGGCCACCTGGGAAGAGCCCATCCCCACGGTGGCCTCGGCGCCCCACGGTCCGATCCAGCTGCAGGATGGCCGGCTCCTGTACCTGGGCACTGGAATGGTGGGGGGAGAGCGGACTGTGGTTGCGGAGGAGTCGGCCGACGACGGCAGGTCGTGGCGCGTCATCGGCACGGTATCCCTGCTCGATGAAAAAGCCCATATAGGACTGGGTGAGCCGCATCTGGTAGAGACGCGCAGCGGCAAACTCGTTGGCCTGTTCCGCACCGGGCCGGGCGAACTGCAGGATCGCTACCTCTACCAGTCCGAAAGCAAGGACGGCGGGATCACCTGGACGCCGGCGTACAGTACTCCCATCCTCGGCTTCCCACCCCACCTGATCCGTCTGGCCGACGACCATCTCCTGGTGGTGTACGGGCGGCGGTTCCCGCCCTATGGGCAGTGGGCCTGCATCAGCCGTGACGAGGGGGCATCTTGGGACATTGAAGGAGAACTCCTTCTGAGCGATGCCCCCAATGAAGATCTGGGGTATCCGGCCTCGGTGCAGCTGGCGGATGGCTCGATCCTGACCATCTACTACCAGATCGACCAGCCCGACGAGACGACCTGTCTGATGGGCACAAGATGGCGCTTTTAAGAAAGCGGCGATGGGCAATTCCATCGCCGGTCAGCGTATTCTCTTTCCCGAAATGAGGTCCCTAATGGAAAAATACACAGCGCTGGGTAGGACCGATCTCCAGGTGAGCCGCCTGGGGTTCGGGGCGGCCCGGATAGGCGAGGGCGCGCCCCTCGACCAGGTGGAAATCCTGCTCAGCACCCTCCTCGACCTGGGCGTCACCTTTATCGACACGGCGGACTGTTACGCAGAGAGCGAGGCCCTGATCGGCCGCTTTCTCGGCCCTCACCTGCAGAAATGCGTCCTGGCCACCAAGTGCGGCTGCATCACCGCCGGAGCCCAGGGCGAGCCCTACTCCCGTCCCATCATTGCCGAGAGCATCGACCGTTCCCTGCAGCGACTCGGCCTCGACCACCTCGACCTGGTCTTTCTCCACACCTGCTCGGCGGAGGTGCTGCGCGCCGGTGAGGCGGTCGAGGCCTTGCTGGAAGCCAAGGCTGCCGGCAAGGTGCGCTACACGGGGTACAGCGGCGACGGGGAAGACGCCTTGCAGGCAATTTCCATGGGGGTCTTCGACGCCCTCCAGGTGACCTTTAACGTGGTGAATCAGGGGCCCCTGGCAGATGTCCTGCCGGCTGCCGAGCAGGCCGGAATGGGGGTGATCGCCAAGCGCCCCATCGCCAACGCCCAGCTCCTCAATGCGGATTCTCCCAGCTTTCGCGACGGCGGACATTGGGATCCGGTGCGGCAACTGCTGGTAGAGGAAGGGGTCTGGGAGGATCCTCTGGAACTTTCCCTGCGCTTCACCCTGTCCCACGACATCATTACCAGCGCCATCGTCGGCACCACCGATACACAGCACGCACGGGACAACGCCTGGCGGGCAGCGGCAGGGGTCCTGCCGTTGCATGTGATGGAGGCCCTGCACCAGTTGGGACGGGATGCCTGAAACCAGCGCCCCATCGAAAAAGTCGAGTGGCACAAACTCAGGCCGAAAAGCGGCGATTGAGATAGGCCGTTCTCAGGGAATCCTCCTCACACATCTCCTTTCTCAAGGACCACTCCCTCGATCCTGAGCCGCTCCAGCATGGTGTTGAACTCGGCGGTGCCATCATCGTCCCAGTACTCGGTAGAGAGGGGGGCGGCAAAACTCATGGGAATCAGCCGGCTCCAGTCCGGGCGCACCATGAAATGGAGGTTTTTCGGATCCGGGATACAGTACATGTGGGCACCGTTATCGTATTTTGACTTGATGATGAACTTTGTGGCTTCGACGCGCTCCAGTTTTTTCAGCCACTCCAGCTTGTCGCGATCCAGGGTCAAGCCCAGTCCCGGCGTTTCCGGCACCCGCACGAAGCCATTGATGGGCTCCAGCGGCTCTTGCACCACGTCATCTCTCCAGATCTCCGTTGCGTTGATCATGTGGAAGGTGGCCGACGGGAAGGCCGCCATCATGTGCACGCCCATCGCCCGGGTAATATTGCCGCCCGTGTTTTGCAGCATGAACGGCATGTTGCCGGCGGCGAACAGTCCGGCGCGATGGATCGCCTCTCCTATCGAGTAGTGCCCCAGCATGTAGACGTCCGCCGGTCTCATATAGACCTCGTGCGTCGCCCTCATCGGGAAATGGTGCAGTACGACGGGCAGGTCAATGCGCTTGCGCAGCTCTCTATGCCCCTCAATATCCTCCCCTGGCAGCGGATCCTCGAAGCAGCCGGCAATGGGAGACCGCGCCAGCTTCTGCAAGAGTTCGGGCATGTGGTCATCGGTACCGTGCATGGTGAAATCATAGTGGAGCTTAAAGCCTTTCGGAGCTACCGCTTCCATGGCCTCGGTCTGGTCAAAGACGTTCTCGAAAGGCGACAGATGAAACTTCATCCAGGTGTAGCCTCGAGCCGCATATTGCTCGACGGCCTCGGCCATCCGGTGGGGGGCCGTAGATACGGTCTGGCAGCCCACCGGCACCCACGAACGGTATTTCTGGCCGAAAAGCTTGTACACCGGCACGCCGGCAGCTTTGCCCATCAAGTCGTACATCGCCGTGCCAAGAGCCAGGGAGGTCTCATCGCCGATCCAGTCGAAAGGATTTGTCCCCATATAGCGCTCGAGCACTTTCTGCGATGCCGGGCCGCCTCCTTCGCCCAGTCCGAACAGGCCGTTGTCGGTATGTGCCACATAAATGGTGCGTTGCGGCATGCCGTGATAGTGATAGGTTTGGTAGGCGATCCAGTCGTGAGGTTCGAGTGCGATTTCGTGGACTTCGATGTCGGTAATTTTCACTATACCCTCCCAGGTAAGTCCTGTCGGCGCGGGTCCAAAGGGCCGTTTCGAGTCAAAGAATAGCCCCGGGGAGAGATGTCCGTCAACCCCGATGCGGCAGGGAGTGAAATAACTCAGGGAAAAAGATTGAAATCCTGCGTTGAAATTTTTATACTCAACAGATTGCGGAATATACATTAGTAAGTACGCCCACGGGAGGTAACGATATGGCGATACAGTCTGAGACGATACCTGGTACAGATGGAAGGGAAGCATCGGCTCTCCTCGAGGATCAGGTGGCTACATTCAAAAAAGACGGCTTCGTCGTGATCGCTGATGTGCTGAGGGGTGATGAACTGGAGCAAGTATACGCCGCGTTCGCAGCCGCGCAGGAACGTCCGCGACGCGGGTGGGAGGAAGGCAAGGTGCAGGGAAAGGGCGTCTCGGAAAACGGGGAATACTACGCGTCCGGCAGCTGGCAGGGGAGGATTTACTTTGATATCTACCCGCTCCATCTCCTGGAGCAAAATGACGCCGCTGTGGAAATGTTCGCGCACCCCCGGCTCCTTCCCTTCCTCAGCGCGACGGTCGGTGAGGACGTACAGGTCGCGACCATACAGCCGCGCGTTTTGCCGCCGCAAGAAATGGAAGAGGCCCAGGCGGAGGGCGGCTATGTGGATTGGCACCGGGACCATCATTCCGATGAAAAGTGGCGGCACTATGGTCGTCCACTCAATACCAAGGTCATCCTGTATTTGACTGATGTCGGGATCGACGATGGGTGTACTGCGGCAGTTCCCGGCTCGCACCTTTGGGAACACAAGCCGGACAGCTCGTTATACAAGGGCATGGGTGGTGGGAAAGAGCAGCAGAACAAAGTGTGGCATCAGCGCGAAATGCCGGATATGGTGGCGGTGGAGGCGACGGCGGGGAGCGCCTTTCTCTTTGACACCCGGCTGTGGCACACGGCGCTACCGAATACGGGCGATCACGAGCGCTGGTGTGTGATCAACCTGTATTGCCCTTTTTACCAGAAGCAGCCCGGGCCGACGATGGAGTCCGCGATGGCGCTGGATGCGGCAGGTAAGTTGTCCACCCCAGAGCGGCGGCAAATATTCGGACTCGAACCAATGAACGGCAGGAATATATACAAGCTGCTGACACAGCATAGTGGGGATGTTGAGGATGATCGCCTGTTCAAAGGGGAGCGTCCGCGAAGGAGCCCATGAAACGCCGAGTCCTGGACTCCCTGTTAAAGCAGTCAATCATAAATCAACTTGTAGACTACATTATCTGTTTGAGCCCCATCAGCAGCCCCATCAAGGCGCCGCCGTACACCGTCCATATCCACCGCAGAGTTGGCTCTTTGGATTGAGAAGGCTTCTAATAGGCGTCCTGGGCACAGCGCGCGGCTCCGGTATCCGGAAAGAGGAGGGACAGAGCGTCGGGATCGTCCGGGGTTGCTGCGATGCCGCCCTCTGCCAGTAGACCCGGCAGGCCCCGGCCGTTGTACACGAGGGCGCACAGATCGCTGGCGGCCACACTTAACTGCAGGGGATTCCCATTGCCGATCTCCAGGATATCCCCGTCTTCGACAAAGCGGATCGCAACCCTCAGGCCGGCCGCTCTGGCCCGCTCATCGAGCAGGGGCCGGATCCGTTCCACAAAGAGATCCCGGTCCTGGACCCGCACGTGGATAGTACTGTGGTCGGTCTGGTCTTCGGGAGACAGCCGGTTGATCCGAAGCCACAGGGGATGGCGGGTGGAAACAGCCAGTTGGGCACCCTGTACGCCCCGATTGCGCCATTCTCTCAAGGTGGCGCACAGCAGCCCCATTGCAATATCCTCGGCCCCGGGCAGGCAGGCCCATTCACTAACCGAGCCGGCAGCGACGTCCTCGGGCAGGGCGAGATAGGCCAGGGGCTGGTCGCGGCCTGCCACCCGGAATGCCATGGGCTGAGACCAGAGCTTGGGCTGCTGCTGCAGGCGGCGCTGCCAGAAGGGCATGGTCCTCGACCAGGACCCGCTGACCTGGCTGTAGTGGGCCTCGTAGATCGCATGCAAGGCTTCCGCATCCTCAGGGGTACCTGAGCGCGCCTCTACATGCTCGGGAAGTTTGCGTTCCGCGTCCAGGTCCAGCTTTGCTAGCTCGAGGATCCGGCGAGGGCTCTCGATGATGGCCTTCTTGTAGCCCAGGCGGCGGTAGAAACCACAGCGTTCGGCAGAGGTGTGCAGGTAGGAAATGGCCAGACCGAAATCCTTCATCCGGGCGAACGAGGCGCGCATCATCCGGGCACCGATACCCCGGCCCCGGTAGGGCTCAAAGGTGCACACCGTGCCCACGAGCCCGGCCGGGATCCCGATGCCGGAGCACCACAACAAGCCGTCGCGCACCCCCATCTGGCTCACCACGCGGCCATCGACGACAGCTACCAGCAGGTGGGCGGGATCGTACCAGGGTTCCCGTTCATAGAGCGCCAGGGCCTCTGGGTTTGCCTGGACCGCCTGAGGGAATGATGCGGCGATGATCTCCTTCACGACCGGATAATCCGCAGGTTGCAAGCTGCGGCAGACCACCTCGAGTTTTTCCACGTTGGCCATCAGGGTGCCTCTCGACCCTCCCCGGACTTGTATTGATCCCGCTCTTTCTTCAGGTGTAGCGCACTCATTCCGTAGACTATCAAGGTGGGGATGGTAAAGCAGACCCGCGGATAGAGGGATTCGTACTCCAGCACCAGCGGAGCACTCATCTCTGGATAGAGCCACTCTACCCGGTCCACAGTATACCCGGCCGGCACCTCACACTCCACTCGCAAGGGACCTACTGGAAAGGGAATTTCAATGGCCGCATCCTCGTCCTGATGGTAATTGATCCAATGCAGCACCAGGGCTTCGATCTGCCGGGGTTGCCAGGCCCGCACCCGGACGAACCAGGGTGCATCGGTCTCTAGAGCAACCCTCCCGAGCAGTTCCTCCACCCCTTGCAGAAAAACCTGGCCGAAAGAGTCTTCCGCAAGAGGAGGATATACCGGCATTTCTGCCCCGCCCAGGTTCTGTACCTCAACCAGGTCTGGCCCCCAGGGTCGCTTGGGAATGTAGAGCACCTGACCCTGCCCTGTTTCCACCTGACCGGCACAGGCCCCCTGGGCGGGCTGTACCCGCCAATCCGCCAGCAGACCCCGGGCATGGGGTTGGCCGTCGATCTGGTAATCTCCGGTCTCTCCGGTGAATACAAGCCTTCCCCCCTTTTCGACAAACCCCTGCAGCAGCACTCCCTCCTCGCGAGTTAGCCGCTTCACCTCGGGCAGGACCAGCATGTCGTAATCAGCGGCGCGCTTCCCTAACTGTTCGTCGAGGACAATATCGAAGAGCAGGTGCCTGTCTTCCAATAGCTGTCCCAGGCGCTTGAGCGCATCCAGACAGTCCATTTCTCCTTCCAATTCGGACCGCCGTGGATAGACCAGAGCTATCTGAGACCAGGGCCGGGCCGGGTGCAGCAGGGATTCGTGGGCGGCCAAAAAACGCTGGTAGCGGATCACGGGGCCGCAATAGTCTTCCGGAGCAATATTCGCGCTGGTCTCCTGCTCTCCCCGCGGAGGTCCAGCATGATAGGCCAGTGCAGCCCCGTGGTGGGCCGCGGCTTCGGCACACCACACTCGCCAGCGCCGGTAATCGTACTTATTGATCACATAGGGTTTGCCGCCCCCGGCCGCGTAGATAAAGCGAGCCGGCAATCCCATATCCGCCAGATAACCCTGGGCGATGGAACTTGCCCCCTTGTTCGGTCCCTGGCTGTACCAGATGTAGTCCTCATCCTTTGCCCAAAGGGCGCCCGGAAGGAGGCTCCTTTCATCGTGCGGTCTGAAATCGTACTTGTGGTACCACTGCGCCAGCATCAACTCGGGCTTGAGGGCACGGCCGCATTCGATGAAAATTTCGTCAAAGGCTTCTTTGCGGCGCCGGTTGGCGAGCTTGCCAAGAGTCAGTTCGAAGCTTTTCTGCACCTCCGCCGCACATTCGGGCCGGGGAGACAATACATCTTCCACTTCACTCAACGCCCCCGCACCAAAGATTCTTTGCACGTCTGCGCTGGACCATTGTTGCTGCAGCTGCGAACGCACGTAATCCTGGCAATAGCCGCAGTGGCAGAAACCCACGTAATTGTGGTGTGCATTGAACCCATCCAGGCCTAGCTCTATGGCTTTTCTGACCATGGATTTTAGCATGGCCAGCCAGTGCGGATTGCACATACAGCCTACGTAGGTCAGGTATGGCCGACCTTTTATAAACCGGCGGTGCACCCCTCCATCCTTGTCCCGCTGATGTGCATCGATCGCATCAGCACAGGGCGCTTTCCCCAAAAGATCGTCGGTCCAGATCCGCTCCCAGGATCCGAACAGCCCCTGTCTTTTTTCGTGGTCGCCGTAGTGCCAGGACATGCTCAGCTGTCCGATGACCCGGGCTCCGGCTTCCTGGATCCGGGGAATCAGCTCGGCTGCATGAGCCAGGTTTTCCCGTATGCCAACCAGCGGCATACCCACTGCGAAACGATCCATTTCAGGATCGTCGGCCAAGCCATAGAACAACGGCCCAAAGTTCCCCGTCTGCACCACCTGCACGCGGGCCCGGCGTACATGTTCCACCAATTCCGGCCCCTGTGGCATGACCCAGTACTCTATTATGCGATTGAACCAGAATTTTTTCACCCTATTTTCTCCTGTGTTTCGGTTGCTGACTTGAAAGGGTAGGCCCAACAGCGTGGTGCTCCAGCATGTACACGTCAGCCGGCCGTACTGTACATATAATCGAGGTAGAGCTTCTCCAGATCCTCCTCCAGCTCCTCCCGGGTGCGCTCCATGATCAACCGGCCCGATTTCATAATTCCCACCCGGTCGGCCAGGGTGCGCGCCCGGAAGATATCGTGGGTTGCCATAAAGATCGCCTTGCCCTCATCCCGCAGCCCCTCCAACAACTGCATACACTCCGCCCCCGCCTCTGGGTCCAGCCCGGATGTCGGTTCGTCCAGAATCACCGCCGGCGCATCCCGGACGATCACCACCGCAATTCCCACCTTCTGCCGCATTCCCTTGGAGAACTCCTTCACCCGTTGATCAAACGCCCTCTCCGGCAGCCCCACTCGTCGCAGGATCTGGTAGTACCCCTCCCGGTCGCTCTGCCGGTCGACCAGACCGGCGAAAAAGTCCAGGTTCTGCCGAGCCGTAAAGTTGCCATACAGCATCACGTTCTCCGACAAGTACGCCGTGTGCCTCTTGGCCTCCAGGGGGTCCTGGGTCACGCTGATGTCGTTGATTTTGGCCGTCCCCCCGGTCGGCTCGATAAAGCTGAGCATCAGGTTGATGGTGGTGGATTTCCCGGCCCCATTGGCGCCTAAAAGACAGAAGATTTCGCCCGGGTTGACCTTCAGGTTGAGGTGGTCCAGGGCCAGGACTCCGTCCTCGTAGCGCTTGGACAGTTCAATCGCTTCAATCATCGCTTTTCTCCTGCATTCAAGCCAGTTCTACCGCTTTGTCAACTTGATGCCGTACCATACGATCCCGATCACGAACCCCACCACGATCGCGATCAGAGCGGCACTCAGCAACAGATTTGTCTGGGCGGTCACATGAATCCGCACGGTCTTGTCCTGGGTCTCCACCGGCCGGTTGTCCGCCAGGGCCTGGGTCTGGATCTTCACCTCGTAGTCGCCCACATCCAGCCCCGCCGGGGGCAGGAACCGCAACCCTACGATTTCCTCCTTGGCCGGCATCAGGAGCGGAATCACATCCGGTTCGACCATGGACTGCCAGGTGAGCGGCACGTGCGTCTGGATGCGGATATTGTCCAGTCTGCGGGTGCCCAGGTTGTGCACCGTGATCTCCATCTCTACCTCCTCGCCGGTCTTGATCTCGTAGTAGAGATTCACTGCCCGCACCTCGATTCTGCCCACGCCCCGCGGGATCAGTTCCAGCTTTACCGCTCCGGCATCGACCTGCTCGACCTCTTCCTGCGAAAATTGCCTCCCATCCAGCGCCTGCAACTCCCGCCACGCCGCCTGAGGCAACACCAGGGCATAAAACTCGATGGTCTGATCAATCACCACTTGCTCGTCCGCCCGCTCCGGCAAATACACCTTCAGGGCTAACTGCTTGCTGGTTACCCCCTGCGTAAAATTGACCTGCGACAGCCGCTGGGTCTGCGTCGAGGTCGGATCGGTGATGTTGTAGGAGATCTGCCGGGGCAGGTTCACCACAGTCAGGCGGAACACGTCGTTCTGGCTGGAAAACCGCTCCAGATCCAGGGTGAAGGTCGCGCTCTCCCCCAGGTTTGCCTCCTGCGAGAAGTTGAGCGAACTGACGATTACCCGGTTGGCACTGGCATCCTTTTGCAGGTAGATGTGCTTGTGATCCACCTGCCCGGCATAGGTCATGCTCACCACCACCTCCTCCACGTCCTTCAAGAGCAGAAAATCCAGCTCCGCTGTATCTCCAAAACGGAGGGTTGCCACCTTCTCTTCATACGGCTGGCTGATGATCGCCCCTATCCCCCCCCGTCTGCGCACTTTCGTGCAAGGAGATGAACACGTTGTTGATCTTGTCCGGTTGCAGCGAAGGATCGAACACGCTCGCGTCGGTCTGCACCAGTTTCTCGTAGTCGGCCATGCCTCCGGTCGTGTTGCGCAGTTGCAACCGCACCCGCTTCTTGCCATCCTCTGCCTGATACTTGACCGCCTTTTCGATCACCACGTGGGGCTGGTCGAAAATCACCCGCAGCATGGCCTGCTGGTAGGTGATCTCCTCGGTGAGGAAGGCGGCCTTTTTCCGTTCCAACTCTTCCTTCGAGATCAGATCCTTTTTCTTCAGCTCCAGGGCAGCCATGTATTCGCTCCTGGCAACATCGAATCGGGTCTTCTGCTTCTTCAGGGCCAGGATCAGGTAGGCCTCGTCGTTGCGCTCCGAGAAGTAGCCCTGCCCGTAGCACAGCCCCACCCAGCCCAGGATCGCCGCAAGCAACAGAGGGGGAACCCTTGAGCCTTCTAACTTCTTTGCGGTCAGCATATCCCGTATTTCACCTCACATCGTAGCGCAGAATGGCCACGTACGCCCCGGCGAATCCCAGGATCGCCAGCAGGGCCAGGTTCAGGATGTGAAACGCGTTCCGCGCCAGGCATGCTTCCAGGGCTTCGTTCTCCCGATAGGTGAACAGGGAAAAATCGGTCAAATCTTCGTCCCAATCCTTCTCCTGTATGTACTGGGCCATATAGATGATATAGACATTCAAGTCATTTTCGAGCCGTTCCTGTTGAACCAGACCGGTCCGGGCCAGGTCCATGGAGGCGAGACTAACTGGACTGAGGGGGGAGATCGTCGACAACACCATGGCCCAGTCCCGCTGCTTGCGCATCTGGTTGTGCCATCCCATCCACCGGTCGCTCAGGCGGGCGTAGAACTGCTCTTCCCAACTGGCGTTGATCTTTTGCATCGCCTTCCGGTGCTCCTCCTTCTGTTCCTCTGGAAGGGCGCTCCAATCCTCTATAGGATGCTGCTCCCAGTAAGCGTCTCTTTCGGCTTCCTTTCCTTTCCGGTTCTCCTGCCGCAGCGAGATATAAGATCTCTCCAGGTCGTAGACGCTCTGGGCCGGGACCAGACGCTGGGCCAGGTCCACCGCCAGGTTCGGTATGACGAAGACCCAGAGCGTCCAGAGCCCCAAAAGCCCTAAAAAGGCCGTCATCCGCCGGTGGGTCAAGGCGGATGCCCACAGACCGAATCCGGCAAATACGGTCAGATAGAGCGCAAACACCCCCGTCAGGGCCCCCATCCGGCCCCAATCTTCCCCCTTCAGCCCCAACCCTGGTGAAAGGGCCAGCACAACCGCCGATAATAGAAAGGCAAAGACAAACGGGATCAGCACCGCCAGGGCCGAGCCAACCAGTTTGGCCAGGGCCAGGGTCGATCCGAGGCACCGGAAAGGAGGCGTAGAGCCTCAGGGTGCCCGCCTCCTTCTCTCCACAGACCGCATCGTAGGTGAACCAGCAGCATACACAGGCTCAAGACCACGGTTACAATGAACGCCAGATCCAGCACCCCGAAGAGGGCGTGGATGGAATCGGTCGCGAAGAGGCTGGCCTCAAACTGGAAGTGTCGACGGTACTGAATCCGCACCTCCTGCCCGATCTTCCCCGACAGGCCGTAGACCAACGAGCTGAGCACCTCGGGTCGCCGGTTCCAGTAATAGCCCGTGCCAGTCAAGTCCCGATGCCTGCCCTTCTCGAGCGATGTCTGCATGGCGTCCCGGGTTTTCGCCGAGACCTCCTGGTATTGCTGCAGCTGCTGGCGGTAGTTCTCGCCGCCCACGTAGACCCCCAGGACCGAGAGCAGGGCGCAGAGCGCGAACACCATGATGAACCTGGAATCCAGCAAGTGATGGAGCAGTTCCTTTTGAACCAGTCGACCGAACATCATGAGCTCCTTGGCATTCTGGTAACGGTCCACTTTCTGTTTTTTAGCGAAGATCGTAGCGCAGCATCGCTACATGGGCTCCCACAAAGAAAACCAGCCCCACACAGCCAGAACCCCGATATCCACCAGAGCAATCCGGACGTCCTCCTCCGGCCAGGTCTCCTGGTAGGTGAAGCGGGGCATGTCGGAGACATCCCACTTATACTCTCCGTACTTCTCCGGGCGGGCTCGTCTCAGCCGGTCGCGGTCAACGGTTTCGATGAACCAATCTTCATGTTGTAAATAGTACTGCTTGAAGGCCGCAAGAAAACGTCGTTGCCGGTCCAGACCGGTGCCGGCCAGTCGCACGGTGGCGTTGTTGAAGGCAAAGGCCGGGGAGAATCGCGCCAGGGCAACCGCCAGGCCCAGGTAGGCGTTGTAGCGGTTGCGAAAGGCTTCCTCCAGGCGCCCATGCTGCAACCTGGTGGGGGCAATGGCCACCTCCCACCGTATCTTTTTCCAGGCGAGCCTGTAGGCCTCCTCTGTCTCCGGGTTGTCCCACCATTCTTGCCCTGGCGAGAGGTTTTCCTCCTTCCACTCATCTTCGGCTTCGCGCGATTTTTCCGCTTGGACATGTTTGATAGCATACTTTTCCGCCTCGAGTTCATAGACCGAGGGGGCAGAGCGGATATTGTCGGCGAGGATCAGGCTGAGACGCGGCACCACCACCACGGTGGACACCCAGAACCCCAGCAGGAGCACGACGAGGTAGGCGCCCGGTGGGTCAGACAGGAAGCCAAAAGCCCCACACAGGTCAGGACCGTCAGGTAGAGTCCAAAAGCCACAAGGATGAGGCCCAGCCGGTTCAGCTCCGGACGTGTAAACTGAACGTCGGGCAGCAGCAGGACCACAGCGATGCCCAGCAGCAAGGGCAGTCCAAACCCTATCCACGTCGGGATCAGCGCCCCCAGGAGTTTTCCCAGCAGCAGGCGGTGTCGGGGCACCGGAAACGAGGCATAGAGCCTGAGGGTACCGGCCTCCTTCTCTCCACAGATCGAATCGTAGGTGAGCAGGAGGACGAACAGGCCCAGAACGATCTGAACAACCAGCCCGAGATCCAGCGGCGGAAAGATGCCGAGAAACGGGTTCACCTCCACCGGGCTCCGGTTTAACCGCTGGGTGATAATCCCCATAGTGTTATCGATCGACCGTCCCAGGGTCGGTTCCAGGCCGCGTATGAAGATGCTCATCGAGGTGGGCGGCTTGTGCTCCCGATAGCCTTTCACTACATATTCGCTCCACCATTCAATGTCTGTCATCTCCCGGATGCGGTCCTCGGTCGCCGTCCTGCGCCTGTCGATGATCACTCAAGCGGGCCTGGTAGTA
This sequence comes from Candidatus Latescibacterota bacterium, assembly GCA_965219385.1. Classification (GTDB taxonomy): domain Bacteria; phylum Latescibacterota; class UBA2968; order UBA8231; family UBA8231; genus CBDCNM01. Next base: position 3,912,350 of record CBDCNM010000002.1, read on the forward strand.
GGTGTAGCCGCTGTAGAGACTCAACCAGATAACCAGCGCTCCCAGGGTCGCCAGGATGAGAAACCGGAGACCCAGAATCTGGTCCAGGATTTCTTTGCGGATGAGGTGGCCAAGCATAATGATGTTCCTCTTCTTCTGATTGGGATAACTTGCCTGCAAAACAAGGGGCGAATCCCTACTCTACCACCACCTCTTCTTCTCCTACGCGAATAAAGGCCGAAGGATCAACCAGGTTCTGGTACTCGGTCTTGATCCAGTCGTCACTGCGCGCCTTGTTCGAAACCCTCACCTCATCGACGATCCCTCTGAAGCGCGGCGCGCCTCCAGAGAGCCGGCCGATGGTCACCGTGACATTGTTCGTCTGAAGCGCGCCGGATCCCGACCTTTCGCCCACCAGCACCCCGTCTGCAAACAGCTTGATCGCGCGACCGTTGTACACCCCCGCAAGGTGGTGCCAGCCGGGGGCCAGGGCCTCGTGGGCCGCCGTGCTCACCGGCCCCTTTACCGTATTTACCATAAAACTCGGTCCGGGCACGGCCGCGCACAGCCCGCCGTTGTGGCCGTAGTCGCAGTACCTGAGACTGAAGGAGCCGTTTGCTCCCACGGTGTCGTAGCGCAAAACCCTGCCGTGATGCCTGTCGCCCTCGTCGTCGTAGAGCGGCGCGCCGTAGAAGTACCTGCCGTCAAAGCTCCCACCGTTGTATCCGACCGTCCTCAGACCGTCCGTGCGGCTGGCATCGCGTGCCTCCCAGCTCGCTGGGTCGTCGAACGCTCCCTCGGTGTCGTATCTGAGAAAATTGCAGTGCCGGCTTGTTTGGCCCTCGCTAGCCTGGCGCGTATAGGGTATGAAGTACACGTACCTACCATCGAAAAAACCCCCGTCGAAACCGCCGGTGTCCAATCCCGAAGTATGGCCGGCATCGTGCATTTCCCAGCTCGCCTCGTCGGCAAAATCCCCCTGCGTGTCGTAGCGCACCATATGGCTGTGACCGTAGGCCACAAAATAAAGGTGCCTGCCATCGAATACCGCCCCGACAGTGCTCTTCATCCCCCAAGGCCTGGCATCGCACGCCTGCCAGCTCGCTCTGTCGCCGAAGTCGCCTCTGGTGTCGTAGCGCAGGACCACTCCATGGAGAAGCGGCGCGAAGTAGATAAAGCGACCGTCGAATGCCCCGCCGTCAAAACACACGGTTTCCGCCGAGATGGTCTTCGTATCGAAAATCCGGTAGCTATGCGGATCTTTGAACCCTCCTCTGGTGTCCATCCGCACTACCTTCCCGCTGTGTTTATTCTCTCTCAGCGGGGCGTCTGGAGTCCCCTCATACCCCGGGCAAAAATACAAGTACCGACCGTCAAAGGCCGCTCCCTGATGTGAATGCGGCAGGTCCACATCGTAGGCATCCCAACCAGCGCTGCACTTGAACCCCATGTGGGTGTCGTAGCGCAGGATCCGGCTGTGGTAACCCGTCCCCTCGTCGCGGGGGACAAAAACGACGTACCTGCCGTCAAAGGCGGCGCCGTAAAAACAGACCGTGTTCAGGTCGGCGGTATGGCTGGCATCGTAGGCCTCCCAGCTCTGCGCGTCGTGGAAATCTCCCTGGGTATCGTAGCGCAGAATATTGGCGTGCGCCGATTCTCTGTCTCTACGGGTGCGCATCGGGGCCCAATATATGTAGCGTCCGTCGAACACCGCCCCAAAATAGCCGGCGCAGTCCAGTCCGTCCGTGCTGCCCGCATCGTACCCGCTAAACGTATCGAAAGAGCTCAAAGGCGCCCATTTTGAGACGATGGGCTGCAGAACTTCCGCCTGGTACACGTCGCTGTAGACCCACGCCTCGACCGCAATCTCATCGGCGAGGTTCAGGTCGTCCACGAGCTCTACATCGGGGTCAGCAGCGCCGTGCAGATGCCGGACGATCTGGTAGTGGTCATCCCAGACATTGTCTTCGCTCTGCACGGCCCCAGGGTCGGGATCGCCGTAATACACGTACAACTCCGTATCCTGGCTGCAGGAGAGTGCGGGTATGCCGACCCAGGCCTTCAGTGCTCCACTTTCAGGGTCGTAGGCGATAACTTCGCGAGGGAGGATGGTCTCTCCGTCCGGCAGGATAAAAAAGATATCTTCACCGCTACTCCTGGCGACGTGCCCACCTGCAGATGCGGCTTTCAAGGCAGGGTCGCGCAAAGACAGCAAAACGGGAAAATGCCTTTGCTCCGCATCCGCAACCCGAGTGTGATCGATGGTGATTTTTTTCCTGTAGCGCATGGAGAAGGTAGCTTGACAGGGGTACATCTTTGACATATCATGACTTGAATTTCCACCGTAGTGACGATCCCCCGCACGGAGCATAATATGAGAAGTCCGTTCAGTGGAATCAAGCCCTTGCGCAAACAATCTGGGCAACTTGATATTGGGTATGTCTGCCGCCCAAGGTAAGGGGGTCACTGCCCGCGCTTTCCTGATGGGAACCCTGTTGAGCTTTTTGACCGGGTTGGGTGTGGCCTATGCAGATAACGCCATTCGGGGGAGCCACATGGCGCTTGACTTTGGTTCGCCGGTGGCGGTGTTTCTCCTGTTTCTCGTCGCGGCTTTGCTGAACCCATTGTTGGGCTGGGTGCGACGCACCTGGTATCTCTCGACAGCCGAGATTACCCTGATCTACATCATGGCACTTACGGCTGCTTCGATCCCTTCGATGGGGCTCACACCTTTTCTCCTCATTTATCTGAGCGGCGCCCAGTACTATGCCAGTCCGGAAAATGGCTGGGCCGATCTGTTCATGGAATACATCCCGGACTGGCTGGTAGTGCAGGATCCCGAGGCCATCAAGAACTTCTACGAGGGAAATCCGCAGGGGATGGCCGACATAGCCTGGGGTGCCTGGCTGCCGGCCATACTGGTGTGGCTGCCCTTCCTGGTTGCACTCTACCTGGTCATGATCGCGGTGATGGTAATCCTGCGGCGGCAGTGGATGGAGCACGAGCGGCTCCTCTACCCGCTGATGCAGCCTTCGCTGGCCCTGATCGCCCAGGAGCCGGGGCGGTTGCTGGCGCCGCTGTTGCGCTCTGGATTGTTCTGGCTCGGCCTGGGTATCCCCTTTGCCGTTGGGGCGCTCAATGGCCTGCACGCTTATTACCATTTCGTGCCGAAGATTGAGCTCGGGACCGACCTGCCTATCTTCCGCCGCACCACCTCGCTCCAACCTTCCCTCCACTTTGCCACCCTTGGCTTTGCCTATTTTCTGAGTCAGGACATTGCCCTGGGAATCTGGGTGCTCAACCTTCTGGCCAAGATCCAGGAGGGCGTGTTCAACATCTTAGGGGTGACCAGCTCCGAGTACCTGGTGTGGGTTGCAGTGCCTATTTTAGGGCATCAGAACATCGGGGCCATGACCGTGTTCGTGCTCTTTGGTCTGTGGATGGGCCGACGCCACCTGCGGGCGGTGTGGCGCAAGGCATTCCGGGGGGATGCATCGGTCGAGGACGCGGACGAGATGATGTCCTACCGCACCGCGGTCTTCCTGGTTTTGGGGGGGAGCGGTTTTATGGGGTGGTGGCTGTGGATGTCGGGCCTGCCGCTGTGGGCGGTTGGCGTGGTTTTGTTGATGGCGTTTGTGATCTTCCTGGGCCTGACGCGGATGGTGACCGAGGGGGGGGTTTTCATCACGCGGGCACCGATGAACCCGGGGAACTTCACGGTGACCGGATTCGGGGTGGAATCCCTGGGGCCGGCCGGGGTGACGGCCCTGGGGTACACCTTTGTCTGGGCCGGGGAGATGCGCATCTTCGTCATGGCCGCCTGCGCCAACGCCCTCAAGATCGCCGAGAATATCCGCGGCAGCCGGCGGACCCTGCTGGGGGCCATGCTCGTGGCGATTGTGGTCAGTGCAGTGGGGTCCATCTGGGCTGATCTGGCGCTCGGTTATCGCTACGGGGCCGTCAACATGAGTTTTTTTTCACGAGTCTGGTGCGCTATCCCTTCGGCTTCATCTCGCGCAATCTGCTAAACGATACAGTTATCGATTGGGGTGGGTGGATGTGGAGGGCGTATGGTGGGGTGTTGATGGGGCTGCTGATGGTGGCCAAGCAGCGCCTGTTGTGGTGGCCCATCCACCCTATAAGTCTGCCGATCAGTTCGATGCACATGACGGACAAAATTGTATTGAGCGTGTTCCTGGCGTGGTTGATCAAAGGCCTCATCCTGAGGTACGGGGGGCCGCGTCTCTACAATCAGGGCAAGCCGTTTTTCATCGGCCTGGTGGTGGGCCAGTTTACCTCCATGGGATTCTGGGTGGTGGTGGACGCTTTTACGGGTATGACAGATAATGCGGTGTACTGGTGGTGATGGACGCTTTTCTTATCCTTCGCCGGAGACCGTCTCAAAGCAGATGGCGGTGATCTCCTTGAGGCGTTTGAGATCTGCAGGCCGGTAGAGTCTGATGGTTTGCGCTATTTCTCCGCAGGAGGACAAACTCCCCTGTAAGCCACCTACGGCTAAAGCCGTGGGCTTTACCCTACCCGGCGGGAAGCCGGGCGAGTATTCGGGGTCGCTTACCGGACCCCCACCCCAGATGCTCTGGGGTGGGTCGAGTGGTGTGAAAAAAACACCAACGGCAAAGGGGCATGGTTCAAACCCAGGTAACACATTCAGCTGCGGCTAAAATCGTTAATGTGCTGAAAAATAACGGCTTAAACGAAATAACAGGTTTCCAAAGTGTTACCCAGTGCTACTTTGAGCACTGAACCATGCCGATTTTCTGTAAAAAAAACGGTGCCACCGGCGCGCGCCGGTGGCACCGCCAGCGACTCCCTACTTGAGGAACGTCACCTTCTTGCTCATCCGCAGATCGGGCGCCTCGATCTTGTAAATGTACAAGCCGCTGGCCACCTCAGCACCGTTGGCATCCGTGCCGTCCCAGGTCACGGTGAACTCCCCGGGGCCTATCCGGTCGTTGACCAGATCCCGCACGAACTGGCCCTGGTCGTTGTAGATCTTGACGCTAACCGGCACCTGCCAGGGCAGGGAGAAGCGGATGGTGGTCTCCGGGTTGAAGGGGTTGGGATAGGCATCGCCCAGCGCATAGGAGGAAGGCAGGGGCGCCCCTTCCAGCTCCTCCACGGCGGTCGGGATGCCCAGGCTCACCCGCTTCTGATCGTAGGGCAGGTGGGCCATATAGTGATACGAGCCATAAGGGATGAACCCATCATCATCCGCCACGGCCCAGTCATTGGATCTTTCAGCGGGGTTCCACTCGCCTATGCTGATGTAGAGACCGTCCCAATCGCTGTCGTCGTCGGTGTCGACGATAATCGTCCACTGCTGCCCGCTACTGGGGATATTCTTGGGCTGGAAGAAGAACAGACCAGAGCCATCCTCGCCCAGCATGAACCCGTAATTGACATTGTCCAGTTGGATTTGCTGGCTCGCCACCCAGCCCCACCTGGTCGTGGAGAATGTGAGCTGGCCCCCCGGCGCGAAGGTGTGGCCGTAGATCAGATCGCCCAATTCCTCCCCTTCCACACCATCACCCAGGTTCGTCCAGGTCCAGAGCGGATCCAGCATGTCGCCATAGCCATCGCCATTGCGGTTGATCCACTTCACCTTGCCGTCCCAGTCCAGGCGCAGGATGACCGAGGTGTGATGCGAGGAGGTGATCAGACCGAAGGGATCCGGCTGCCCGTTGTAGAACCGGCCCGAGTACCCCGGTCCCCCCACCCGGTCGCTGCCGTTGTTGTCGTAGAGGAAGATGTCGGATACATCCCACGTATCGAGATGTTCGCCGGTATTCGCATCCCAGACGGCGATAGTGCCCACTGTACCGTCCAGCCCGCCGGTGGTGTAGATCTTTGTTTTTTCTGGATTGAGTAAGCTGGTGTACTTGCGGTTGGGCTGGAGCTCACTGTAGTCGATGAACCCGTTCACGGCGCCGTGGTCCGCGCCCCAGTCTTCATCGGCGCTGACCGTGAGCGTCTCCGGATCGAAATTGCCCTTGAAGAGCACTGTGGGGCTATCCTGAGTAGGGCCGTGGCCGATAAAGGTACGGAGATTATCGGTGACACTGCTGCCGGTACCCAACGGATTCGCGTGCAGGACATCGAGGGGATTGGGGAAACTACCTTCTGCAAACCAGTACCCCCTGTCGCCAATATCCCCCCAATCTGCCGAAGCGTGCAGCTCCGACCGGTCGAAAAACTGGGCCGCTTGCGGGTTGTCGTGAAAGTTGTTGGTCATATCGACTTTCCACCGGAAGGGGCGTATCAGCTCCCCCCTATCCGGATCGATGACCACCTGCTGGCCAGCTCCCAGGGTTCCAGGAGCAGGCCCGACCACGTGCGCGGGCGCCTCATCGTCGAAAGCGGCCAGAAACAGATCATACGAGCCTGAGGGCACGTTATTGCCATCATTATCCTTACCATTCCAGACGATTTCGTTGTCGCCTTCGTCGAACCGCTGGCCGGCGGAATTGTAGACCAGCATGTCCACGTCGTCGAACACGTGCCAGCCAGGGGCGCCGTGCTCAGCATCCCGGTGCGGGCCTGGCCCTTCGCCCTTTATGGTCAGGGGCGGGTGCTGATCCACAGTGTAGATGATCAGCCACACCGTGGCCCCCCCGCTCGCCGTGCCCTCGATGGTGAAGGGGATTGTCAGGTCCGAGCCGTCAAACGCATAGTCCGATATGTCTTGCAGACCCCTGATCACCACCGTCGGGGGCTCGCCGCCGCTGACCATGTCGTTAAACCCTAAATCCGGGTTGCCCACCCAGGGCCAGGGCGGCCATTGCGCGCTGGAGGTCCCCGCCAGGATCAACAAGGACGCACATGCTATTCCTAAGAATGCGAAGTAATGACATAATGATGTTTCCTCCTTCATTCATTATTATGTTAAATATTATGTTATGTTAAATATTATGGAACCTATACTGCGCTTACGGGTTCGCTTCCCTTTCAACGTAAGAAAGATTACCACCTCCTTTCCAACCATGTTCAATCCATTTCAGCTTCAATTTTTCAATTTTAGATAACGCGATGTGTAACTATAAGTGTCTGATTTTTATAATTACGGATTGAGGTCGAAATTTGGCTAAAATAATGCTTCGTTAAACAACAAGGACTTACAGAATAAAGTCACCCATCGCGTGGATATAATCTATGTACAATCTAGGCTGTGTACGATAAAAGGTTTTTGAGCCAAATACGGATGAAAGCGAGTATGATCATCGCCTGATACCTGTCGGCGTGTTTTTCATATCGGGTGGCAATGCGTCGGTTTTCTTTGAGCCGTCCGATGAGTCGTTCCACCACATTGCGCTGCCGATATAAGTCCTTGTCGAATCCGATGGCCTCAGGGGGATACTCCCCCTGCCGATTTTTTCGATGGGCGATCACGGGCTTGGTTCGCCGTTGGCGCAGTTTCTCGCGGATGGATTGACTATCATAGGCTTTATCACCGGCCAGGGCTTCAAACCGGGTGCGCTTGGGACCGGGTTTGCCTCCAATGGCCACTGAATCGAGCAAGGCGTCTACCTGGGTGGATTCATGCTGCTGACCCGGGGTTATGGTAACCGTGATGGGCTTGCCCGCCCCTTCACAAAGGACATGAATTTTGGTGGTATAGCCGCCACGGCTTTGCCCAAGCCCCTGTTTTTGAAGGCTTTCTTCACGGCTTATGGAAACACCATTTATGTTTTTTTTGCCCCGGCGGCTGCTTTATGCGCCCGAACGATGCTCCCATCGAGGGCGGCGAACGTAAAATCGATCTGATCCATATGGCGCGCTTGGGCTTCTAACGCATCCAGGATCTGTTGCCATAAGCCTTTTTGTTCCCAACGACGAAACCGGTCGGCCCCCGTGCTCCAAGGGCCGTACCGGGGGGGCAAATCGCGCCAAGGCGCGCCGGTGCGTAAAATCCAGAAAATGCCGTTGAGCACTTGGCGATGACTCCGATAAGGGCAGCCCGGTTTGCCCGACCGTTCGGCAGGTAACAACGGCTTTAGCAGGGCAAATTCTTCATCGGTTAAGTCGTAGCGGGCCATCGGTATCCCCTCCTTCGATTCAATGGTTGAAAGAGAGTATACCACGTCCCAATACTATTTCAAGCAATTATCGTACACAGCCTAATACACTTGTCAAGAATTATTTGGCTGTGGAGTTGCCCCGGTTTGGTGGAGTGTTTAACGCTTGGGATTCAACGGGTAATTTGATAGCTCCTTTCATAGTTGATCGGAGATTGGTAAGCCAAACTCGAGTGGAGACGATGCGGATTATACCAGCCCTCAATATACTCAAAAAGAGCACTCCGGGCCTCATCGTGCGTGTGAAAACAACACCGGTCCAGCAGTTCGCATTCCAAGGAGGCAAAAAAGCTCTCACACAGAGCATTATCAAAGCAGTCGCCCACCGAGCCGAGGGAGGGACGAATGCCGGCCTCTTGGCACCGACGTCCAAAGGAGATAGAGGTGTATTGCGTGCCATGATCCGAATGGTGAATCGCCGTCTCGGGCTGCCGCTGCCCCAGGGCCATGTCCAATGCATCCAGGACCAGTTCCACTCTCAAATGAGCAGCCATGGCCCAGCCGATGACCCGCCGGCTGAATACGTCCAACACCACGGCCAGGTAGAGGAAACCAGCCCAAGTGGGTACACGTGATGTCGGCGACCCACAACACGTCGGGGGCCTCGGCGCTAAAGTCACGCTGGACCAGATCCGGCGTATGAGGCGTATCGTCTCGCGTGGTGGTGTGGACCTTCTTACGCCGACTCACGTCCTGCAAGCCGGCCTCCTGCATAAGTTGCGCCACCCGCTTGCGGCCCACCCGCTGGCCTTGGGCGGCCAACGCAGCCTGGATGCGAGGGGCGCCATAGGTGCCGCGAGAGCGTCTATGAATCGCTTCGATCCGCTCTTTGAGCAAGGCATCGGCCTGGGCCCGGGCCGAGGGCAGCCGTTTACGCCAGGCATAGTAGCCGCTGGGGGAGACGCCCAGCACGCGGCACATCGGGGCGATGGGATAGATAGCCTGGTGCGTCTTCACGAACGCGAAGAGTCTTTCGGTATCGCGTCGGTCTCCCGAGCGAACCAGGCCGTCGCTTTTGCCAGGATCTCACGTTCGAGGCGCAACTGCTTATTTTCTCGGCGCAGCTGGCGCAGCTCTTCTTGTTCGGGACTGGGCAAGCCGTCCGAACGATGGCCGTCATCGCGTTCAGCCTGATACACCCAGTTGCGGATGGTCTGGGCCGAGGGCTCGAATTCTTGGGCCAATTCTTCCGGCGTTCGACCGGCCTGCCCCAGCTCTACAATCTGTTGCCGGAATTCCGGCGGATAGGGAGGACGTGATTTAGGCATAGTGAACTCCTTTCACACAAGTGATAAGATGTCCACCGAACCGGGTCAAGTCCAATTTTTTTTCGACCGGTCGGAGTTGCACGTTTTAGCAGATGCTGGGGATATTGGTGATGGGTCGAAGTGGTTTGCAGAAGGTCCTATCCCGAATGGTAATGCTTTTGAGGTCGAGGCCGCAACCCCGATGGGCAGTGGCGGTGTCACGGAAAGTTTCAGTGACTTTATCGGCCACAACTACGGCGGCAAACTCTTCAGGGCCTCTTACGATCCGAATGCACTCACCGTTACCGCCAACGAGGAGTGGGGCGCGGACCACGGCGCCGTGAACGGGTTCATCGACTACGCCGAGCTCCAGGGCAACCGCAAGTACTCCAGCACAACCAACCCGGAAAAGACCAGGGTCTACACCACCGGCGGGATGGCCGGCACCGTGGGCAACGTCATCGTCTGGGATGTGGAGACCGGCGAAAACCTCGCGACCTGGGATCAGTCGGACATCTGGCTTTTCGATAACAAGGGCAGCGACCGGGTGGGGGGACCGGGTTATGTAGGCCGGATGTACAACGGGGAGCCGGATCCCGTCGGTCTGACCATCTCCTCGCATTTCACCTCGGTCGTCATGCGCGTGGATTGGAACACCGGCGCGGTGAAATGGCTCAACCGCAATGGCGATGGCTATGGCGATAGGTTTGCTTTCGTTGATGGCAAGGTCGCCGAGGCGGTCTACGGCGCCACGGCTGCGGTGGGGAACCACCACGACCTGTCCTCGAGCAAGTGGGGCTGGGTGGCGTCCCAGAACTCCGGCGTGGACAATGTCAATTACGGGTTCATGCTGGGCGAGGACGGCTCTGGCCTGTTCTGGATCAAGCCCAAGAATATCCCGTTTAGCTGGCCGCAGTTCACCATAATCGTGGACGCCGACGACAGCGATTGGGACGGTCTCTACATCAGCATAGGCGGCAACGATGCGGCTCTGAAAGAGACAAATGACTGGATCGTCAAGGACGCAGATGGGAACTTCAGCCCGTACGACTTTCACTATCTGGTCCACTATCCGTACGATCAGAAGCGGGTGAGCCTGGGCATCCCGACCGCAGTGGAGGAGCTGGAAGGGGCTCCCCTGCCTTCCTCCTATGCGCTGGGCGATGCCTATCCCAACCCCTTCAACCCGGAGACCACCATCCGCTTCTCCCTGCCCTGGGAGGCGCCGGTCAAGGTCGAGATCTACAACGACCAGGGCCAGTTCGTGCGGGATCTGGTCGACGACCGGATGGGTCCCGGGGAGTTCACCGTGACCTGGGACGGCACGGATGCCACTGGGGCTGAGGTGGCCAGCGGGGTCTACCTCTACAAGATCGAAGCCCCCAATCTGCGGTTGAGCAAGAAAGTCACCCTCCTCAAGTAAGAGGTCTTTTGCAGTGCCCCCGGCGCGCGCCGGGGGCACCGTTTCTTTGAGGTCAGAGGTACGGCCTCAGGGCCTCTGCCGGCCACGGCATGATCTCCTGAACGCGGGGTTCGCGGAAACTTTGCGTTCCGTCCGGGGTTTTTTTCTTAGCATAAATTTTGTTTTATATATACTTAGCCTATGCAACGCCTATGCAACCAGGTGGACAGCAAATAATTCTTGACAAGTGTATTAGATTGTACATAGATTATATCCACGCGATGGGTGACTTTATTCTGTAAGTCCATGTTTTTTAACGAAGCATTATTTTAGCCAAATTTCGACCTCAACTGTCATTTCGCTAGTTTTTATGGCCCAAATCGAATTATTTTCCACGAAATCGGTGGTATTTTAGCCAAATCGGCCAAAATCCATCCCCGAAAGGCGTTATGGACGTTAAGCAAGGTCAGTGCCGAGGATTGGACTCCACCTATCTTTCAGCACTCCATTTATGGACCACAATATATTGTATGACAGAACTAGCGAAATGACAGCTCAATCCGTAAATATAAAAATCAGACACTTATAGTTACACATCGCGTTATCTAAAATTGAAAAATTGAAGTTGAAATGGCTTGAGCATGGTTGGAAAGGAGGTGGTAATCTTTCTTAGCGTTTAAAGGGAAGCGAACCCGTAAGCGCAGTATAGGTTCCATAATATTTAACATAATCATACATATTTAACATAATTAATGAAGGAGGAAACATCATTATGTCATTACTTCGCATTCTAGGAATAGCATGTGCGTCCTTGTTGATCCTGGCGGGGATTTCCAGCGCGCAAACTTATGTAGGCGACCCGAGTTTAGGGTTTAACGACATGAACAGCGGCGGCCAGCCCCCGACGGTGGCGATCAGCGGCCTGCAATCCATCTCGGATTATGGGTTCGATGGCTCGGACCTGACCATCCCCTTCACCCTTGAAGGCACGGCCAGCGGCGGGGCCACGGTATGGCTGATCATCTACACCGCGGGTCAGCACCCGCCGTTGACCATAACCGGCGAAGGGCCGGGCCCGCACCGGGATTCCGCCCACAGCGACCCGGGCTGGCACGTGTTCCAGGACGTGGACATGCTGGTCTACAATTCCGCCGGCCGGCGGTTCGATGAGGGCGACAACGAAATCGTCTGGAATGGCCAGGACAACGATGGCAATGTCGTGCCCAACGGCTCCTACGATCTGTTCCTGGCCGTCTTCGACGACGAGGCGCCGGCGCACATAGTCGGGTATGCCGATGGAAAGCTGGGATCGGGTCAGATATACATCATTGATCCGGACGCGGGCACCGTCACGCGCCCCTTCAATTGGGTCGTTGATATGACCAACAACTTCCACGATAACCCGCAGGCGGCCCAGTTTATCGACCGGCAACCGGTGCACGATGCGGCCCCCGATGCCGGGGATGTCGGCAGCTCTGGGTTCTGGTACGCAGAAAGTCAACCGTGGCCCTGGTACATAGAGAACATGACCCCGTTGGGCACCAGCAACGATGTCACCGAAAATCTCCGCAGCTTTGTCGCCAACGGCCCCGGTCAGGGCGGCGGCAAACTCTTCAGGGGCTTTTACGATCCGGCTACCCTCACGGTCACCCCGGATGAAGACTGGGGCGCGGACCACGGCGCCGTGAACGGGTTCATCGACTACAATGAACTCCAGCCCGTGCGCAAGTACACCTGTATAACCAATCCGGAAAAGACCAAGATCTACACCACCTCCGGGATGGACGCCACGGTGGGCACCATCGTCGTCTGGGATCTGGAAACCGGTGAACGTCTCGATACCTGGGATGTTTCCGACATCTTCCTCTACGACAACAACGGCAGCGACCGGGTGGGCGGACCGGCGTACGCGAACCGGTTTTACAACGGGGATCCGGATCCTTTCGGCCTGACCACCTCCTCGCACCACACCTCGATCATCCTGCGCCAGGACTGGGACACCGGCGAGATAAAGTACATCCAGCGCAACGGCGATACCTATGGCGATATGATCGATCCGGCTGAGGGGGGCGACAGCATCTACGGCCACACCTCTGGGCACGGGGGCAAGTACGGCCTGGACGCGACCCGCTGGGGCTGGACCGCGATCACCCAGTCCTCGATAGACAATGTCAATTACGGGGCCATGCTGGGCGAGGACGGCTCTGGCCTGTTCTTCTTTCAGCCCAAGAACATCCCGAGTTCCTACCCGCAGTACACCATCATCGTCGACACCGACGACGACGGCCCCTGGGACGGCATATATATCAGCGTAGGCGAGTCAGACCCCGCTGAAAGATCGAATGACTGGGCCATACCGAACGATGATGATTTCATCAGTTATTACTGGTATCACTACCTGGTCCATCTGCCCTACGATCAGAAGCGGGTGAGCCTGGGCGTGCCGACCGCGGTGGAGGAGTTGGAAGGGGCGCCCTTGCCTTCTTCTTACGCGTTGGGGGATGCCTATCCCAACCCGTTCAACCCCGAGACCACCATCCGCTTCTCCCTGCCCTGGGAGGCGCCGGTTAGCGTCAAGATCTACAACGACCAGGGCCAGTTTGTGCGGGATCTGGTCAGCGGCCATATGGGCCCCGGGGAGTTCACCGTAACCTGGGACGGCAAGGATGCCAACGGAGCTGAGGTGGCCAGCGGCGTCTACGTCTACAAGATTGAGAGTACCAGTCTGAAGTTGAGCAAGAAGGTCACCTTCCTCAAGTAGGAGGTTTTTTGCGGTGCCACCGGTTTGTACCGGTGGCACCTTTTTTATTTTCCCAAGACAATAGAGGTTTTGCCAAGGTGTGTATTGTAAAGGCCTTTTGCACAGGATGGCCCCTGCTGGGGGGACTGTTGCTGGCCCTTTCCTGGTCTGCGTCCGCCCAGCTCCTCGAACGCGCCAACGTCGATACCTGGGCCACTACGACTTATTATCTCGGCTTTGCCGAATTTCCGGACAATGCGGATGGCCGCATTCGCATCGCGGCCGGGGGCCGCTACTCCCTGTATCTCAACGGGGACCTGGTGGGAGCAAACGACGATCCTGCCTCGGTGGAGACCTACGAGGTTTCCTTCAAGAGGAGGACCAATATGGTGGCCGTGGTCGTGGAGCACGACGGAACCAACAGCGGCTACGGGTTCTTCAGTGTGCTGGAGGCCGAAGGGGTGCTCTTGCCGAGTTCCTCCACGGACCGCGTGAACCAGTGGTTCTGGACCGACTTTCCCCTTGCGAACGAGGAGGGGGCCGACTGGACCGAGCTCAGGCTCAACAGGCTGGACAGGCACGAGGAGGACGGCCAGCTCGTGACCTGGAATCCGGCCCAGGCAGGGACCCTTGACCCAAAGGACTTTGCGGATTTCGCGGACCTGGATCTGACCCGGGCCCGGAGCGTGGCCGGCTTTTCCGGCGGGCTGGACGGCAGCCGGGGCGGGGTGCGACTGCGTTCCTTTGAGGGGCAGAATATCGCCTTCGACACCTTCACCAACGACCCCAAGATCATCGACGGCAACATCGGAACCAATAAGAACTTCCCAAAGGGGAGACGGACCCTCTTTGAGACGGTCGAGATCAACCTGGGCCGCCTGTTTCCGCTCAACCGGGTACGGGTGATCACGGCGCCGCCGTCGGGTTCGAAGACGTACGAAGATAACTCGCTGCGCGGCTACAGCATCCTGGTGAGCAAAGATGGGGTCAGCTACCAGAATGTAGGCTCGCAGAATCAGATCACCTCCTTCCGGGAGACCGTGGTCGATTTCTCCCCGACTATCGCACGCTACGTGCGCCTGGTGGTCACCGAGTTCGCCAATCGCGATGCCACCCCCCTGGTGGGTGAGATCGAGGCCTTTGGAGAGGGGATCGATCAGCAGGGGGCCTATCTTTCCCCCCCGCTGAATCTGGGAACGGATGAGGTCAAGAATTTCGATCGCGCCCTGCGGTATGGCGTTTTGCCGTCCAACACTGAAATGGACCTCCGCTTCCGCAGCGGGGACGATGGGGAGTCCTGGAGCGCGTGGACGGACTGGAGCCAGGAGTCCGAAATCCTGCTGACCGTACCTGAACCACGTCGTTTTTTCCAATACCAGTTGCTCATGCAGACATCGGATCCGTTCGAGGGGCCGCGCCTGGACAGCCTGGTAGTACTCTACAGTGGATCTTTGCCCGCGGCCCTGGCCCTGGCCTCGGTGGTACCGACCCAGGTATCCATAGGGGTGGATACAACCTTTACCTACACCCTGGGGCTCGAGGTCGGAAACGGGGAAGGGATTGCCCGCCTGGTGATCCTGACCCCCTGGCCGGCCCGCTGGATATCGACGCTGTGCAGGGGGCGGCAATCGATGCAGAGCGCACCTATGCGACCAATGATTCGCTGGTGATCGCCTTCGACCCCCCGATAAGCTCTGATACCGAGCTGGAAATCCCCTTTAAAACCCGACTGCTCTCTGCCAGCCACTCCTTCCAGGGGCTGCTCTACGCCCCGGATGCGGTCTCTCCCCTCCTCGTGCAAGAGCGCGAGGGGGAGGATCCCCTCACCGGCCTGGCCTATTCGGTGGCCTCCGCGGCCGTGGACTTTGAAATCCCCATTCTGCAGGATGTGCGCCCTTTCCCCGGGGTCTTTTCCCCCAATGGCGACGGAATCAATGACCAGGTAGCTCTGGGGTTTACCCTCGGCCGGGTCTCCAATGCGCCGGTGCGCCTCGAGATCTACGATCTGGGCGGGGATCTGGTCCGAATCCTGTCCGAGAAGCGGCTGAGTGCCGGCCTGTACGCGCCGCTGTCCGGCGGCGGGGTTGAGCTACCTGTCACCTGGGATGGAAGCGCAGAAAACGGCGAGATCCTGCCCCCGGGTCTCTACCTGTATCGCCTTGTCGTTGACCTGGACCCGGAGGCCGAAGCAGCTACCGGTGTAGTGGGGATCGCGTATTGAGGATGGCCGCGATCCAAGCACAATTGCGACTCTGTTCCCTCAGGGGCATTCTCAGCCTCTCCCTGGGCTTCCTCGCCCTGATCCCCGGGTTGGCCGAAGCCCAGTTCCTTTCCCGGGATTTCCGCCAGTTGTGGGCCAACGAGGTATTTGAAAACTACGGCAGGAACGGCTACCGGGACTACGATTTCGATCAGGAGAACCGCCGTTTCGATATCTTCGGGGATCTCCTGATTGATGGCGTCGATATTCTGGAATACAACGAAGTCCGTCGCGATGCGCCCGGCCTGACCGGCAGCTACGAAACGCGCAGCGGGCGCTATGAGGGCTTTTTTCAGAAGCTGGTCATCGCGGACGAGGGCTTCGGCCGCTGGTCCACGCGCCTGATCATCGGCGACCACATCCGCACCTTTTTCACGCCCATGACCTTGAATCTTCCGCAATTCAATGGGGTCCGCTGGGACGGCTCCTCGCGCCAGAGTCGTTTCAGCATAATCGCCACCCACCTGAGAGATCCGCTGCTGGCACCCGACGGCATGAGGCTTGAGGCCTTTACTGATCAGCGCCGGGATTTTGGCACGAGCCTGATCGGCGGCCACTGGGAGAGCCAGATCGGGGACCTGCTCAAAATAGGTACGACCTATGTCAATACCCACCGCTTCGACGGGCAAGCCGGCGCCAAGGTCAATGGCCTGAAGGGCGACATCCCCAGATTAGTCCAGGAAGGCGGGCTTCGCAAGGTCTACGTCTTCTTCTCGGACGACGCGCCCTACGATGGTTCGGCCGGGGCCACAGTCTACAGCATGACCATGTACGCGGATGGCGAGGCCGTGGCGCCGCTGCGGGTGGGGAAAATCGATTTCATGATCGAGCGTACTCCCGTGGCCGGCAAGACGAGCAAGATCCCGCTGAATCCAAACGAGGTTCATAACCTGCGTCGCAATCGATCCTGGCTGCCCGCGGTGGTCGAGGCCAGCAACATACACTTCTTCCAGAATGTGCTGAACGGGATCACGCAGGAGGTGGCACCTGCCTCCAGCCATGCGCCCCTGCAGGCCAACGGCACGGACGTGGTCTTCTACGAGTACGCGGTGGCCGATTCAGCGCGCCAGATCAACTTCGACGCGGTCCTGGCCAACGACTACTCCGTCGACGTGATCGGCGGGGTGGAGGTGCCCCTCTTTAACGCCGGAACGGACCCGGAAGACCTGTTCTACGATTGGCACAATCCACTGCGGGCCGAAGGGCAGCCGGGCAACAACTCCAACCTCCGCCAGGTGAACTTCAGCTACGGGTTTCCGACCGGCCTCAGCATAATGGGCTTCGACTTCGAGGCCCAGGTCCTGGGAACCAGCATTCAGGGGGAATTGGCCCGGAGCACGAAATTCCTCCGGGTCCCCACGGCCGGGGGTGCCCGCCACGACCGCCAGAGTTCCACCTTCTATGTGAACTTCCTCAGGCCTTTGCACCCCAAGGCGGATCTGGGCTTTGAATGGTTCGACGTGCCGGCTGATTATACGACGGAGTTCCCTGTATTTCTCGATCGGTCTTACGGGCCTACCCACCCCCCTGGAAAGTCCTACTTCCCCGTTGCCCTGGTCGAGGACAACGACGATCTGGACGGGTGGTCTGACTCGAGTGACCCCAACGGGGTCTTGCCCGGGCTGGATCTGGACGAAGATGGGGTCCTGGACTTGAATGTGGGGCCCAATGCTTTTGCGCCGTTTTTAGGTTACTACGTGGAGCCGTCCGAACTGGTCTACGGGGACGATTTCAACAACAACGGGACCGCTGACTTGCGGGAGAACGACAACCTGCCGGACTATCTCTACCCGGCGGATCACCGCGGCTTCCACGCTTTTGTCTCGCTGGAGCCGACAGCGCGCACCCAGGTGCGCTTTGGTGGCTACCGGATGCACCAGCCGACGCTCGGAGGCGACAGTGATACGGGGTATATAGAGGGCAAGTACCGGCGCGATTGGGAGGGGCTGGGCTACATCGCTTTGAACCACCGGGTCAAGTGGGTGGAAGACGATATCCCCAATATGGTCTATTTCTTTGGCAGGTACAATCTGCGGCCGGACCTGCTCCAGGATCGGGACAGCGTCGGCAGGTACAATCTGCGGCCGGACCTGCTCCAGGATCGGGACAGCGTCGACAACCTGACCTATTTTGAGTGGGGGCTGCGGACCGTCCCCGATCTGAATATTCGCAATGTCCTTTCTTTCAATCACATCGACCTGAGAGGGGCGCCCCTCGACGATCCGCTGCTGGCTGCGCCGGGGACGATCACCCATTTTTCCATGGTGAACAAGGCAGATTATACCTGGCAGCGAGGCCGCTTCAAGCTAATGCCGCAGATCAAGCATATATATCGGCGCAGCAAGTTTCCCGAGCGCCTGCTCCCGGACCAACAGGCCCTCTGGCTCATGCCGATTTTGCGGCTGGACTACCAGGTCGGCCCCAATACCGTGCTCAAGACAGGGGCCCAGGGCTTTCCTTTGCTGTCGGAGAGGGTACATGACCCGATCCTCCCCGAGGGGGAGGAATTTCAGCGCAAAACCTATACTGCGTTTTTGCAGAACAAAAGCAACCACCGCGGCTACGACCTGACCCTGTTGTTGGGGGGGTACCGCAGCTTCACCAGCTTCACCGGCACACAGCGCCCGTCATTCGGGTTTGTGGAGTATTTCTTCAGGGTCTTTATAGGCTAAAACATGTTCAGAGTCGGCCGACATATTGCGAACCTGTATTTTCTGGGCCTGGTGGTGTTATTGGGCAGCCCTCCGCTGGGGGCCCAGTTGCTCTTCAGGCCCGGGGAGCCCTACGTGAACTACGCCTCCGAGAGCTACTGGCCCTACCAGACGGTTCTCTACGGCAAGGACCGCACGCTGCAGTTCGACAACCTGGGGCAGTTTGTGATGCGAGGGGCGACTGTGTTCGAGTTCCAGCAGTACCAAACCATTGCCCCGACATCCGGAAGTTTCCTCAGCAAGCCGAGACTTTACCAGGACTACCTCAACCGTCTGGTGATCGCCAACGATAGCTACAGGGGCGTGGATACCCGCTTGATGATCGGGGACCGGATTCGCGCCAAGTTCACGCCCATGACCCTGGACCTGGCCGTGATGAACGGGATCCGCATGGATACCCGTTCCGAAAGTGTCTCCCTGGTGCTGGTCGGATCGCGGGTGGACCGGCCGATTTTTGAATCTGCCCAGGACGCGGATCAAATCAACCACGGTAGCAGAGAGCTTGCTTTTTTGCGGCCCCGCCTGGCCACCTACCTGATGGGCGCGGATCTGCGCACCCGATGGACCGGTCTGGACCTGGGGGTGAGCTGGGTCAATCAGTTCCGCACCGATAGCTTCAAGGAGATCGGCGAGAGCAGCCTCAAGGGCACCCTGCCCAACACGGGGACCCCGCCCGAGTGGCTGGTGGTGCGGGTGGCCGATCAGGCTCCGGAGGACAGGGTGGGGGTGCGGGTGCGGCGGATCGCGGTTGTGCTCAACGGGCGCGAGCTGGTGCACACCCCCGGGCCCTACGACAAACTCAATCCAGAGGCTCTGACCCTCACGGTTACGGAACACCCCGACCGCACCATCATCCCACCCATCTCGAAGGACAACTCCAGACCCCCTGCCCTGGTCATCAATTCCCCGCATATCGAACCCACGCCTCAGGGGTTTTACGAGACCCGGGGAGAGGGCAGCTTGCTGTTCTGGTTCCGGGTGCCGGCGTATTTTGAGGGGCTCGACACCCTCGTGGTCGATCAGGCGCAGGTGGATCTGGACGTGTCTGGGGACTATGTGATCGAACTGTCCGAGGTCTTCGACGGCCTTTCCTTCAACCCGGCGACCTACTTCTACACTGCGGCCCAGGCGCGCGGCAGGCCGGCCGATCTGAACGATTACCAGCGGGTGCGGGTACTTTATGGCCGCCAGACCGCGCGCACCCTGGCCAGCGCGCACCTGAACCTGGATATCAAGGGCTATCTGCTCCGCGCCGAATACGTGCGGAATTTGTCCTTTCGGGCCTACCCGGCCCTGATCAGCACCAATGCCCGTCACTTTGAAAGCCAGAGTCCTGCCTGGTTCGTGGTGGGCCGGCGGGATTGGGACCGCTTCAGCCTGGGCGGAGAGGTGTTCGACATAGATGAGGATTATTCGACCGTCCTGTCGGTGCAGGACGACTTTTATTCGACCTACACCAGCGTCTTTAGATATCCTCAAAACTACCACGAACCGCGTCTGCCTATAAGAATCGGCCCGAACCTGGCCAGCGCAACCTTCACCATGGAGTTTCCCACGGTGGACGACAACGACGATAAAGACCAGTTCCCCGACGTGTATTTCGTGCGCAAGACCACCAACACGAGCACCGGCGGGCGCTTTATCATGGATTCCGACGGCATATTCCCGGGCCTGGATGCCGACCTGAACGGGCGCCCCGACGTCAATGAGAATATCAACCGGGTGCCGGATTATTACGAGCCCTTCCTGCTCTACGACGTCAATCCCGACGCCTATGAATACGGCGACGATATGAACAACAATGGGGTGATCGATGTGCGGGAGGACGACCAGAAGGCGGATCTCCCGTACGATCCGGACCGGCGGGGATGGCACGTTTTCGGGCAGTTCCGGCCGCGCAAAGGCATGGCTCTGATCCTGGGGTATCACAAGACCGAGGCGCCCTTTGCAGGCACCCAGGCCGAAGTGCTCTACGGCCGCTATCAGTACCGGCGCCGGTTGCCCTTTCTGGTGGATCTCTACGCGGTGGAGCGGCTCAAGCGGGTGCGGGACGACATTGTGGACGAGGTCTTTGGTGTGGGCCGCAATCCCATCTACTTCGAGCCGGATGTCATCCCCATCCCGCTGCATGAGGTGAAAGAAGAGGACGTGCTGCATCCTCTGGGCGTGCCCGTACTGCTGCTGGACCCGCTGCTGATGCGCCGCAGCTGGGTGAACACCGCCTATGTGCGCGCCCGCTATATCCGGGTGCCGCGGCTGAATGTGGAGGTGAGCCTGAAGTACGACAACAACTTCCAGCAGCGCACCGCCTTCCAGTCGGACAACCAGATCGCGGATCTGGCCGTGGTCGCCAAGGCCGATTACGACTGGCGTCCGTGGAAGCAACTGCGGGTGATCCCCCAGATCAAGTGGCTGCGCCAGCGCCTCAAAGACGACGAGCAACGGGTTCTGGAAATCCACGAGCGCTATTTTTATCCTATTTTGCGCCTTGAATATCCGGTTTCGTCCCGCACGACCGTGAAGCTGGGGGCCCAGGGCTTTCCTTTTCTGAAAAGCACCTACCGCAGCGAGGTGACCCCGGGGACGGACTTCGACTCCGAGGTCTACGTGGCCATGGTGACCAATACTTCATCGTATGTCGGCTATCAGCTCAACGTCAACGCCGGCTACGAGCGCCGCATCCGGACCTTTGTGGACCAGGGGCGCAGCGACCAGGATATAGACTACTCGCGGATCTTTCTCCGGGTGATCGCCGGCCTGCGGCCTTTATTTTAGCTTTTTTAGTCTTTCACATTCGACACCATACGGATCTTAAGGTGGCCAGAATCAACTCCACATACGCCAACACAACCCGGGTCGGCCCCATCCTCCGCTGGTTTGCGGCCCTGTTGCTACTGCTGCCAGGGGTTCTGCGCGGACAGGAGGAAAGGGAGGGGCCGGAGTTGCCGGGTCAGGGCCCGTCGCGGATTCTCCTGGCTCAACCCTTCGTGGGTCGGTTCGACGAGGTGCCCTACGAGAACTACGGGTTCGAGGACTACCCCCGTCGACGGGAGCTCATCAGCACCAGCAATCTGCGCTATCACTACGACTCCATGGGGGATCCCCTGGTCTACGGCACCCAGTCGGTGAGCTGGGTCGAACGCCGGGGGCTCGGCTTTTTACGCGGGTCCTCCTCCATCAGCGAAAGTGCCTCTCACGGCCAGACGGGCAACAGCTTCGAAACACTCTTCGACCACGTAATAGTGGGCACCGACGGCACGGATGCCTGGCAGGCCAAGTTCATCTACGGAGACGAAGTGCGCACCCGACTCACGCCGCTGACCATGAAGATGGCGAACCTGAATGGCCTGCGGGTCGACGTGGGCACGGATAAGGATAGTTTCTCGGCTTTGTTTTCGACCCTGCCCTGGCAGCGCAACTCGGGATCTCCACCCGCCAGGGTCCCGACCATGATGCTGGGCACGCACTACGAGCGCAAGGTCGGCTTCCTCAACTTCGGAGCCACCTTTCTCAACGTGCACCAGTACGAACCGCTGATGGCCAGCAAATTCGAGACCCTCGAGGGCGTGACCGGAGCCATCCAGACCGCGCCGGCCCTGATCGCCCTCCGCATCCTGGACGATTCGCCGCAGGACGGCAGGGGGGGACCGGTGCTGCACGATGTGAAGGTCTACGTGGACGGGGAACTGCGTCCCGAGCTGGAGCCCTTTGTCGTCCACCTCCACAAGCGCGGCGACGAGCGGCAGATTTACGTCCAGGAACTGATCGCCAGCGGCAACCGCGAGGGGGAGCGCAAGGATCTGCCCGTGCGTCCCGCTGACAACGACTACCAGACGGTCAACCGGGGAGGGCAGCAGAACACCTACGATCCGTACATAAACTATTTATCCTCTGATGTGGACCTGTTCTACCGGGGGTACGAGTTTCCCTTCTGGATCGACCACCTCTACTATCGGGATTTCAAGCTCTTCGGTCCGGACCATGTGGTGGACCCGGAAAACGAAAAAACAGTACATTCCGAGTTCGCCCACGAACTGGTCGAGCCCTCCGGCGATTTCCTCGGCCTGTACACCATGGCGGATCTCCCGCAAGCCTTCGACGGCAAGGACTACGGCATCCTCTACGTGGATCTGGAATCCGTTCAGCAGTGGATTGCCTCGGTGGAGATAGAGTTGACCCTGGCGAACGACTACCGCGTCGAGGTATCCGAGATCCCGATGGCGCGTTCGACCTTATTCCCACCGGATCTGAACTACCGGGACCGCTACCGCTACGCCCCCTTCTTCCGCACCGTAGCCCGCGCTCAGGACAACCCTCAGGACGGGCAGTTGAAGCAGGTTCGGGTCAAGGTCGGCGCGCCCACCGGGATGCGGCTCTACAGCGCCAATGTGCACGGGGTGTTCAAGGGATTTCAAATCAACGCGGAGTTCGCCCGCAGCAACCAGTATGCCCAGTACCCCAGCGGCCTGCCCGGGCCGCGCGTGGACCAGAATTTCATCGACATCAACGCCCTCGACCGGGAAGAGAACCCGGGAGCGCGGCACACCCTGAGCGACCAGGCCTACTACATCACGGTGCAGCGGGATTTCCGCCGCTGGGGGTTGGGGGCCGAGTTGTTCTCGATGGGTTCCCTCTACACCACCGAGTTCCGCAGCTTTATCGCCAAGGACGAGTTCCAGATGTCCGGCAACCCGATCGCCTTCAACAACACCATCCTCCACCGGCTGGTCGAGGACAACGACGACAACGACCGCTATCCGGATAGCTGGTACGTCAATTATCACGACCGAAAACAGGGCCAGATGGACATCGATGGGGTCTTCCCGGGCCAGGACGAGGACAGCGACGGCATTGCGGATACCAACCGGAACCTCAACCAGGAGCCGGACGGCCTGGAACCCTTCCTCATGTACGATGCAGACCCGCAGATCTTCGACTACGGACTGGATTTCAACCACAACGACTTCATCGACGTGCGCGAGAACGACTGGGAGGCGGATTTGCCCTACGATCCGGATCTGCGGGGGGTGCACCTCTATGGAAATTACAAGCCGCTGCCCGGGTTGAGACTGACCCTCGGTTTGCTGGACGCCGAGCAAAATGCGGGCGCCTCGCCCAGCGATGTGCGCTACACCCGCCTGGGCTACGACCGCCGGGTGCCGACGATCGGGCGTTTCTACACCGAGGTGTCGGTGGAACGGGTACGGGATGGGGTGGAAGACCCGCTGAGCGTGTACAGCGACCGGGTGCTCCCCCAGTCCGAACTGCTCCAGCTCCCTTTCCCTGGTTTTGCGCGCAACATAAATATAGTCCCCTTCCTCGAGGAACCCCGCCCGGACCCGTTGAACTACAAGAACAGCACCTTCGTGCGACTGTTCAACAAGGCCCACTGGCAGGCCGTACCGCACCTCAATATGCACAACAAGGTCAAGTACGAAGTCAATTATCAGCACGGGGGGGAGCTTTTCGATAAGACCGAGCAGGAAAGCAACCGCCTGACGCGGTGGGCAATGGTCCACAAGATCGACTACAATTGGCAGATCCGGCCCCGCCTCAGCCTGTTTTCCGGGTTCAAGTTCCGCTACCTCAAGGAGTGGCAGCGGAATCTGGACCTGGCCACCAGGCACGAAAGGCACGTGATTCCGCTGATGAAGTTAGAGTATCGCCTGACCGAGAGGACCCGCTTCCAGATCGGGGTTCAGGGAATCACTTCGTTGCTGCCCTACGAGATTACCGATCTGGCGCATCCAGAAGAGAGTTTCGATCAACGCGACACCGTGTTCATGATGACCAATCTGTCGAGGTACCTCGGGTACATCATCTCCACCAACGCGGGTATTCGCCACCGGGTCAAGGACTTCGAGGATCCAGCAATACAACAGGTCAGGGGAGAGCGCTTCACGGCCGCGTTTATCAATGCCATCCTGGGATTTGAGGAAGATTAGCGTCTGCGACGCAGGAGATCGCGTTCCATGAACCTCGTTTTTATCATAGGCTTGATCACCATTGGCGGGACCTATTTTGCCTCCCAGGTGCCGAACCAGGAGAATCTGTTGAGCTCGTTCAGCGAAGCCCAGCGTTTTTATGCGGAAGGCGCCTACGATCAGGCGATTGCCCAGTACGAGGCGGTTTCGCAGGTGCGCAGCCGGGTGCTGGATGCCGAGAGTATCCAGGTGACCGTGGGCGAGGAGGAATTCCCCGTACAGGAGGCCGCGGTCTACCAGATCGGCAATGCCTACGCCAAGCTCTACGGAGACTACACGCGCTTTGTGGAAAATGCGCGCAGTGCAGCCGACCGCTCCCGGCTTCAAGCCCGGGCAGATAGCGCATTTGCAGCCGCGGTGGCTGCCTTCCAGCAGGTTATTGACGCTTCCACCAACACAGCGCTGAGGGTGCAGGCGCACGGTCGCCTGATCGATCTTTACTTTCAGGCAAAGCAATATCCGGAAGTGATCACGGCCGCGCAGGAGTTGATCGCAGCCCATCCCGACGACCCGCAGGTCATCGTGGCCTACTACAACACGGGATGGGCCCACTACGAGAAGAAAGACTACAGCCGTGCCATCGAGGCGTTTGAGACCTTGCTCGTCCGCTTCCCCACCGGGTACCGGGCGGACCGCAGTCTCTTCCAGATCGGCGAGTGTTACCTGGAGACAGGCGAGTACCCGCAAGCCATCGAAGCCTACCGTCGATTGATAGATCGCCAGAACATCGAGGACCTCACCGAGGAGGAACTGAGGCGGATACAGCGAGAAAAGCTGGCCGGTCTCGTGGACGAAACCGCCCTGGAACTGGCCGCAAAGGCCCAGATCCGCGTGGGCACGTGTTATGCAAGGCTGGGCCGCTACGAGGAGGGGTTGAATGCCTACCGGCAGGTGATCACCCTGTTTGGCACAGAGCGCAAACTGGTCGAGGAGGCCTATCTCCGCATGGCCGATCTCCACCAGGAAAAAGGGGACCTGAAAGCCAGCATCCAGACCTACCGCGAGGCGATCGATCAATCTGCGGACCGGACCCTGAGGGCGCGGATTCAATACGCTCTGGCAGAAGGTCTTTTTTCGCAGGCGCACTACGCCGAGGCCATTCAGGAGTATCGGATTTACCTCACGGGCTACGGCGATATCGCGCGGGCAGCCGGGTTTCCGCAAGGGCGGGTGCGCTACCGCATCGGCAGCGCCTACCAGCAGTTGGCCCAGGAGCGTCTGGATGCAGAGGATACAGGAGGCGCGGCCCCATGGCTGGACCTGGCCGTGGCCCAGTACGACACCCTGTGCATGGATGAAACATCCCCTTACTTCCTGGATGCCCGCTTCAACCGCGCCCTGGCCTACCAGTCCCTGGGTGCGGACCAGACCCTGGCGCGCGCCCGGGAGGACTACGAGGCAATCGTCCAGGATGCCCAGGACGAAGGCTACACCCAGCGGGCGCTGATTCAATTGGCCGAACTGTATTACGGCCGGAGGGAGTATACCCTTGCAGGGGAAAAGGCCCAGCAGCTTCTGGATAGCTTTCCCGGCAGCGAGCACGCGGACAAGGTCTACATGCGTCTAGCGCTTTCCCACCAGGCCATGGCCGATCTGGACCGCGCTCTGCCGGCCTTTCTGGCCGTTCCCGCAGCCTCTCCTCTTTTTGCCCGGGCGCGGTTGGGGAGTGGGCACAGCCTGGTGATACGGGGGAAGCACGACGATGCGGCACAGGTCCTTGAGGAAGGGCTTGGAAAGGCGGATGACGATGCCCAGCGCGCCAGTTTTCACTACCTGCTGGGACAGGCCTACGGCGGCCGGGGGGATTATCCCAAGGCTGTAGCCCACTTTTCCGCTGCTCTCGGGTATCCTCTGGGACAGGACCTGGAGGAGGCGCTCCGCTTCAGCCGGGGCAACGCCGCATTTGTGGTGGAGGACTATGGCTTAGCTGAAGAGGACTTCGGCTGGATCGTGGAAAACCTGCAGGAGACCGAGAAGGTCCGGTCTGCGAAAGACGCCCTGGCGCTGGTCTATCTGAAGCAGAACCGGGGCGGTGCAGCGGTGCAGACCCTCGCCGACATGGCCGCAGGTGCCAAAAGTCCCGAAGAACAGGCCGTTCTCCTCAGTCGCATGATGGATTTGCACTACGAGGACGACAACTACGAGGCGACGATCCGCGTGGCCAGGCAGTTGCTGGCCCTGGAGTTTGCCGATGAGTACGGCCGCAGGGAAAAGGCCTCCTTTCTCATCGGCGACGCGCTCGGGCGGCTGGGCCGCAGTACAGAGGCGGCGCAGGTGTTTCAGGAGACCCTGCAGCGCTACCCTGAATCTCCTTTTGCCAATGACATGCACCTGACCCTCGGCATCCACCACTTCGATCAGGGCGAGCTCGACCGGGCCAAAGAGGCATTCACGGCGCTGTCGGAGGCAGACCTCGACCGGGATCAGGGGTTGATGGTGCGCTTCTATCTGGCCAATACGCACTACAGTTTGCGGGAGTTCAGCAATGCCCGTGGGACGTTCCGGGATTTGCTGCGCGACTATCCCCATGTCCGCGCCCTGCCGGATATCCTGTTTGGATTGGCGGAAAGCCATTACCAGTTGGGCGAATTCGAGGCGGCCATCGGACACTATGGGCGTCTGCTCAAAGAGTTCCCGCGCGACACCGCCGCGGACGATTCCCAGTACAATATGGCGTGGTGTCTGATCGAGTTGAAACGCGAAGAGGAGGCGATGCAGGCTTTTCGCGCCCTGCTGGAGCGGTATCCGCAGAGCGAGTTCGCGCCGTCTGTCCAGTTCACCCTCGCCGACTACGCCTACAACCGCGGGGATCACCAGGAGGCTATGGAGGCGTATCGCTTGGTCCAGGAACGCTACCCCGATAACCCTGTTTCAGCGCAGGTACCGCGCCTCATTTCCGAACTCAAAGAGGCGATCGCCTACCAGCACTACGAACAGGCTCTCGCATTGATGGATTCGGCGGAAGTGAGCCAGAAAGCGGAACACTTCGAGCAGGCCGTGCGCTCGTTTCAGGAGGTGATCGAGCGCTATCCTGGCACTGAGAGCGAGATCGGGGCGCTGAGCAATATGGGGGTCTGCCTGGAAGGCCTCAGACAGTGGCGCGATGCAGTGGCTGTATACGATCGGGTAATCCAGATGTACGAGGAGAAGCGGGCCAGCAAGGAGGCTTTCCAGTTCGTCAAGGCGCACCGGGATTGGATCGTCACGACCCGGTTGTGAGTTTCCTGCACGTGCTTCTGTACAACGATTTAAGGGATTGAGGTATTTATGTGTATGCGATGCGCGATACTTGTCTTGTGCGGTGTCCTGCTGTTGACGGGCGGCCATTCCCTCTGGGCTGAAGAGGCGTCGACCCAGCGCCTGGGGGTGCGCAAGCAGCACGTCGAACGCTCTCAGGCCATCGCCCTTTCCGCGGTGTTTCCGGGTCTGGGACAGCTGGCGACCGGACACCGCAATCGGGGCACAGCCCTGGTGGCGGCCGAGGTGGTATGTCTGGTGGTATGGCTGACTTCGCACGAGGATTACAATACCCAGGTGACGCAATTCGACCTCGAGAGCGAACGCTATTTCGCGCTGCGCGAGGGCGGCTCTTTTGAGCAGGCAGAGGAAAGCTGGAAGCGGCTCTCGGATAAGAAGGACGATCTGGATGGTTCGCACCTGCGCCGCCGGGTGTTCGGGGTGCTGGCCGTCGCGGTGTATGGCTACAATCTGCTGGATGTACTGATCTTCGACGGCGCCGAACCGGTGGCGGAGAAGCCGTTGAGCATTGTGCCGATGACACAGCCCAGGACCGCCGGGGTGGCCCTGGTGGCCTGGTTTTAGAAGGTTATTGAGGAGTTTGCGCATGTCCAGAATAGAGGGTCTCTTGCTCGGGGTCCTGCTCGCGATCGCCCCGGGGTGCAGCAACGATGTCGAGATGCCCACGCCGTACCACCGGGATTATCTGGCCCAGCCCACCGATGTGGAGGCGTCTGTAGACGGCGATATGGTGCAGGTGTCGTGGCAGATCGCCTCGGCGGAAAACGTGGCTACATTCGTCTTGAGCTTCACGGACCCGACCGGGAGTGTACAGACGCGGTCTGTGGCAGATCCGGCGGCGAGGAGCTACGAGGACGCATCTCTAAACATTGAATCGGGCTCGATCTACCTGGTTCAGGTCCAGGCCGTAGACCAGGACAATTTCTTTGGGCCGTCCTCGGCCGCGGATAGTTTGTTGGTGCCTTAAACACTGGATTTGATGTCATCGAGTACAGGTGAGTAGCATGAGTTCTGACTCACGGCGTTTCAGCGCCCCGAGTGATTTTATCAACAGTCGCCGCCTGCGGACGGAAACCCACAGAGTCGTCGCCAGCGGCCTGCTGATCAGCATGGGGCTGATGATAGCGGCGTTCGCCTATTTCGCGGCGCTGCCCAAGGAGCGGGCGGCTCCGCCGCCCGCTGTGGCGCGGCTCATCATCCGCAAGCCCCGGGCGACGAAGACGTTCGAACTTAAACGTCAGCGCCTGCGGCCCCGGGCCATGACCAAGAAGGTGACGGCCCTCAAGCCCCGCCTGGCTATGCCCGCTGCCCGCCGTCTCACCGGAGCTTCATTGTTCGGCCGCGTAAAGACCTTTGAGTACGCCGTGGAAACCGATGTCCAGATCAACCTGCAGACCGGTCCGATCCAGTTTTCGGCCGCGCGGGTCACCGGCACCAAGGAGCCGGAAAAGCGGATTGCCATGCGCGAGGAATTGCTGGATCTGGATGCCCTGGATACGGGGAAATACAAGGGGCTGATCATTCAGGATCCAACGGATCGGCGCAAGGTTAAGGGTTTTGTGTACCTGGGCACGGCGTGGGCCAGCGACCTGGAGCCGGCGTTCGACAGCGCGGCCAGGGCAATTCCCAATCTGGTGGACGCGCTCAACGCCCAGACCGGGATCACCGCCAAGGTGGATCCGCATCTTTTCGTCGATTCCCAGGAACTTTTTCGCACCCCCTTTGTGTACATCACCGCAGAGGAGGCCTTTGAACTGACGGAGCGGGAGATCCAGAACCTGGGAGAGTACATGCGACGGGGAGGGTTTATCTTCGCCGATAACGCCAACGCCACGGTCGAATACGGCCAGGCGGAAGCATCCCTGCGGCAGATCTTTCGCGATGCCCTGGGATCACAGGGGCGCTTTCGGCCCATACCCAATTCCCACCCCCTGTACCACACCTTCTACGATTTCGACGGTCCTCCAGTCGGCTCGGAACTGGACGTCCCGCGCGTTGATCTCCAGTGGCAACTCAGCTACCGCATCGTTCCCCAGCACTCTTATTATCTGGAAGGTGTCTTCTTAGGAGACCGTCTCGTGGCCCTGTATTCGGACAAGGGCTATGTGCATAAATGGGCAGAAGATTTCGGCAATGAACCGCAATTGCGGTTCGGTATCAACGTGGTTATTTTTGCGCTGACCCAGGAGGGGTCTATCGCGCAGCAACAGATTGACTACTTCAGTGAAAGCAGTGCAACGGAATGAAGGTTCAGCCCAGCAAACGAGCGAGGTGGTTGGTTATGCGTTTCGGTATCTGCTTGTTGCTTTTCTGTGGGTGCATCTTTGCGCCTCCCAAGATCCTGTATAAGAGTTACCTGCTACCGGGTTCCCTGCAAGCTGCTCCGGATCGCTATGCTGTCGAGGAGGGCGGCGTGGTCACCTATGCGCTGGAAGGACTGCGGATCAGGGTGGAGTACATGACGGATGAGGCCTTGAACGCGATATTCCCGGAGGATTCTTTCAGGGGCCGCTTTTCGACCAATCCATATACCCATGGCAACTGGATTGATCCGTTGTTGGGATACACCCCCGATCGATTCACTGTGTTCCGGGTCACGGTGAGCAATAACACCTACGCCAAGGTCCTGCTCGATCCTATCAAGTCTCTGCTCTATACAGACCAGGGTGAGGTGCTTCATACCTATGGCATTCCGGCCTTCTCACCGCACGAGAGTTTTGAGCGTTACTACCGGGGCATCCGTGGCCAGAGCGGCAACGAGTTCTATCGCTTTGATCTGCGCATGGGGAATGTGCGCAGTTCGGCCTACCTCGAGGATACGAAGGTCTTTAAGGGGGAGACCTACACAGGCCTGCTCGCCTTTGCCCCCCTGGACGAAGAAGTGGAGCGGGCCCAACTGGTGCTCGAGGATTTTGTGCTGAAATTCGACGCCTCTGGCCAGCCCCTGGAGACCGTGGACATTCTCTTTGAATTCGATCGCAAGATCCAAAAGACAGAGGTCGAGCAGGCAGCGAGCCAGGAAAGGTAAGGCCTTTATGCGATTGGCGGGGGTACCTGCCCAGGGCAGGAACGCTGTCTTGGCCCTGCTTTGTGTAGGGCTGGTGGCCACAGGGGAGACCCGGACGAGGTCTCTGCGCTTAGCACTGCTTCCTTTTGAGGACCGCGCCGGATTTCAAGGGGAGTGGAACCTGGCCACGGATGTCCCGGCCTTGCTGGGGCAGTATCTGTCCGAGGAGGCATCGGTCCACGTCGTCCCCATGGATAGTGTGGAAGCTGTCGCACGGGAGAGAAAACTAAAAAAACACCAGGATGTCGAAAGTGCTGTGAGCCTCGGCCGCTACCTCGGGACGGACATAGTGATCGTCGGCAGGGTGGACCGCTTTGGCATGCGTCGTTTCACGGCGGGAGATCCGAACCTGGTCGGCTACAAATCCTACTCGTCCCGGATTGTTCTCAGCGCTGTGCGCTTGATCAGGGTTGCCACCGGGAAGGAAGTGGAAACATTTGAAGTTTCCAGGGATTCGCTGGAGAGCCCTCTGGGATTGGATCTGTTCGGCCGTCCTCGCCAGCAGGATCGGGAATTCCGCCGGCTATTAAAGGTCGAATTCGGTTCCGAGGATTTCTTCGGGCTGCCGTTCGGGAAGCTCGTCGATGAGGTTTTCGGAGATCTCAGCACTCAGATTATCCAGGCCCTGGTGGAGCGTCCCCCCATTGACCTGTCCGGCGAACTGGCCAAGGTATTATCGGTGGAGGACGAAGAGGTTTTCCTCGGGATTGGGAATCAGGACCATGTAGAGCACGGGGACCTGTTGCCTCTCTACAAAGGAGAGGCGCAGATCGCTCTGGTCGAGGTCGATCAGATCCTCGGAATGCATCTGTGCAAGGCCCGAATCGTAGAGCAAGTCGGACCTGTTGAGGCCGGCTTGCGCATAGGGCAGCGGGTACCTCTGGTGAAACGGACCGTTAAAGAGAGGAAGTTCAAAAACTTTCCCTAGCAAAGGAGCAATGAAGATGTTGGAGATCATCTTAAGCGGTGGATGGTTAATGGCGCCTCTGATCGGATGTGCTGTTTTGTCCCTCGCCTTTATCATAGAGCGTTTCTGGGCGTTCAGTCGCCTGCCCGGCCGCGACCAAGCCCAGGAGGAGTTGGACCGGCTCGAAACCTCACTGGTCAACAGGGGAGAGGAAGCTGTAGTGGAGGCGTGTAATCAGGGGAAGGGAGTGCTCAACTACGTTTTTTCCTCGCTGCTGCGGCGCTACGATATCCTGATGCTGGAACAGCGGGAATTTCAGGAGACCCACGAGGAGATCATCCGTTTGTCCGAGGCGGGCGGGGGGGGCCAGATGGGCCGGTTTATGGTGCTGCAGAAGGAGTTGGCGGACTTGAAGGAGGAACTGGTGATCGAGACCGAGGAGGCCTCGCGGGGCTACCTGGGCAAGTATCTGTCCCTCCTGAACACGATCGGGAATATCAGTCCGCTGTTGGGCTTGTTGGGCACCATCATCGGTATGATCATCGCCTTCGAGTCCATCGCGGTGGCCGGGACCGGGGATCCGAAGGTGGTGGCCGATGGGATATCGCAGGCCCTGGTCACGACCGCGACCGGGTTGATCGTGGCCATCCCCACGATCGTGGCCTATCGGTATCTGGCGCGCCGCGCCGAGCGGTCCCTGGAACAGGTGGAGGTGTACGGGCACGCTTTTTCAAACGCCTTGATCATGGCCGGGCAGCGCCGGAAAGAGGCGGGCGCAGGGCAGCGCTAGCCCCCCCAGTTCTACAAGCGTCCACTAGGGAAAAGGCATGGCTAGACATCGGAAAGTGCACTCGACCAGCTTCTTGGAGGAGGGAGGGCCGGATCTGACTCCCTTGATAGATTGTGTGTTCTTGCTGCTGGTCTTCTTCATGGTGACCACGGTGTTTCTGCACACCAAGGGGCTGGACGTGGATCTGCCGGCGCAGAGCCAGGCGGTGGAAGAGCAGAAGAAGGACATCAACGTGATCGTGGACCCCGATGGACAGATCGAGATCGGGGGCGAGCGGGTGGAAGCGCTGGGGCTGGCCCAACGGCTGCGCACGGCCATGGAGGAGGCGCGCAACGACAATATCATCATCCAGGCGGATGCGGAATGCGCGCAGAAACACGTGGTGCACGTGGTGGATACGGCAAAAGAAGTGGGCGTGCAGGGCATTGCCTTTGTGCGGGTGCAGGGGGAGAAATAAAAAGCGCTGCCCGCAAGCAGAGGAAGGGCTATGGCAAAACGGAAGAGAGTCTACGAAGAGCAGGAGATGAATCTGACGCCGTTGATCGATTGCGTTTTCCTGTTGTTGATCTTCTTCATGGTAACCACGGTGTTCAAGCAGCCCTACAGCCTGCAGCTGGAGTTGCCGGAGGCGCGGCAGGCCAAGCAGGTGGAGGAAAAGAAGTTGGTGGGATCCATAACCGTGGATGGGCGGATGGAGATCAACCGGGAACCCGTAAACGAGGGGAATTTAGAACAGGTGCTGATGCGGGAGAAGCAGGGGACCGGGAGTCTGACCTTGATACTGCGGACGGACAAGGAGACCAAGCACAAGTGGGTGCTGTACGTGTTGGAAGTGGCCAAGCGCGTGGGGGTCGAAACCGTCCTGCTCGCCACGGAGGATAAGAAGATGACGCAGTGAGCACGGCGCAGTCGTGCCGCAGAGGTATTTCGCTTGATTGCCAGGGGAGGCAGGGGATGGGTATGAAGGTCGCAGGGGAACAGAAAATTTGAGTATTCTGTTCCTCTTTTTGTAGAGGTGTAGCCTCACGAGTGGGGTTGTCGTATGTCGGCTGGTCGACGCGAGGGCATCACCGTCCGCGCGTTTTTAATAGGAACCTTGGCGAGTTTTTTGATCGGGGTGGGCATAGGCTATGCGCAAACCGCTATTCGAGGGAGTCCCCTGGCCATTGACTTCAGCTCGCCGGTGGCGTTTTTTCTTTTGTTTCTCATCGTGGCTTTGCTGAATCCACTGTTGGGATGGCTGCGTCGCACCTGGTACCTCACCGCGGCTGAAACCACGCTGGTCTACATCATGGCGCTGATTTCGGCTTCGATTTCCTCGATGGGGCTCACCGATTTTTTTCTTCCCTACCTGAGCGGCGCCCAGTACTACGCCAGCCCGGAGAATGGATGGGGCGAGCTTTTTCTGCAATACGTCCCGGACTGGCTGGCCGTGCGCGATCCCGAGGCCATCAAGGATTTGTACGAGGGAAACCCACAGGGGGTGGCCGATGTCCCCTGGGCAGCCTGGCTTCCAGTGCTGCTGGCCTGGCTGCCCTTCCTGGTGGCGCTTTACCTGGTCATGATCGCGCTGATGGTGATTTTGCGACGGCAGTGGATGGAGCGCGAGCGGCTGCTCTACCCGCTGATGCAGCCCTCCTTGGCCCTGATCGCCCAGGAAAAAGGGCGGTTGCTGCCGCCGCTGTTGTGCTCCGGGTTCTTCTGGCTCGGTGCAGGTATCCCCTTTGCAGTGGGGGCACTCAATGGCCTGCACGCTTATTACCCTACCGTGCCCAGAATCGAACTGCACGGTGTCGTGCCGGTTTTCCGGGATACCGCCACCCTCAAACCTTCTATCAGCTTTGCAGCCCTCGGCTTCACCTATTTTCTGAGCCAGGACATTGCCCTGGGGATCTGGGTGTTTAACCTCCTGGCCAAGACCCAGGAGGGGGTGCTCAATATTCTGGGGGTGTCCCGGGGAGCCCATATGGAGTGGGTGACCGTGCCCATCCTGGCCCATCAAAACATCGGGGCCATGACCGCGTTCGTGCTCTTTGGGTTGTGGATGGGTCGGGACCATTTGCGGGCGGTGGGGCGCAAGGCGTTGGGGAGGGATGCCTCGGTCGAGGATGCGGACGAGATGATGTCGTATCGCAGCGCGGTCCTGCTGGTGCTGGGCGGAAGCGGGTTCATGTGGTGGTGGCTGTGGCAGTCGGGTCTGCCGCTGTGGGCGGCTGGGGTGGTGCTGTTCATCGCGTTCGTGATTTTTTTGGGGCTGACGCGGATGGTGACCGAGGGGGGCTTTTTCATCACCCGAGCCCCGATCAACCCGGGGAACTTCACGGTGACCGGGTTCGGGGTGGAGGCGCTGGGTCCGGCCGGGGTGACGGCCCTGGGCTATACCTTTGTCTGGGCCGGGGAGTTGCGCATTTTCGTCATGGCGGCCGGCGCCAATGCCCTCAAGGTGGCCGAGAACATCCGCGGCAGCCGCCGGACCCTGCTGTGGGCCCTGCTGTTGGCCATTTTGTTGAGTGCGGCCGGTTCCATCTGGATCGAGTTGGCACTGGGGTATCGCTACGGGGCCGTCAACCTGAGCGGGTTTTACACAGGGTTGGTGCACTATCCCTTCAACTTTATCTCGCGCAATCTGCTAAATGCTCCGGCCCCCGATTGGGTCGGTTGGATATTGCGGGCCTGGGGTGGGCTCTTGATGGGCCTGCTGATACTGGCCAGGCAGCGCTTTTTGTGGTGGCCGGTCCATCCCCTGAGTTTACCGATCAGTTCGATGTGGATGACGGATCGGCTGCTGGTGAGCGTATTTCTGGCGTGGTTGATCAAAGGCCTCATCCTGAAGTACGGGGGGCTGCGCCTCTACCGGCGAGGCAAGCCGTTTTTCATCGGCCTGGTGGCGGGCCAGTTTCTCTCCATGGGATTCTGGGTGGTAGTTGACTACTTTACCGGCATGACCAATAATATAGTCTACTGGATGTAAACCGGAGCCATCGTATGTCTACCGCTCAACGCGAGGGAGTCACTGCCCGCGGGTTCTTGATAGGGACCCTGGTGAGCCTTTTGATCGGGGTGGGGGTAGGCTATGCGGATAATGCTATTCGGGGGAGCAGTATAGCCATCGACTTCAGTTCGCCGGTGGCGTTTTTTCTTTTGTTTCTCATCGTGGCTTTGCTGAATCCACTGTTGGGATGGCTGCGTCGCACCTGGTACCTCACCGCGGCTGAGATCACCCTGATCTACATCATGGCGCTCCTGGCGGCCTCGATCCCCTCGATGGGGCTTACTGCCTTTTTCCTTCCCTACCTGAGCGGCGCCCAGTACTATGCCAGTCCGGAAAACAGGTGGGGCGAGCTGTTCATGGGGTACGTTCCGGACTGGCTGGTGCCGGTCAATCTCGAGGCCATCGGGAAATTCTACGAAGGGAATCCCCTGGATGTCTCGGGGATCGCGTGGGGTGCCTGGCTCCCGGCGCTGTTGGCCTGGCTGCCCTTCCTGGTGGCGCTCTACCTGGTCATGATCGCGCTGATGGTGATTTTGCGCCGGCAGTGGATGGAGCGCGAGCGGCTGCTCTACCCGCTGATGCAGCCCTCCTTGGCCCTGATCGCCCAGGAAAAAGGGCGGTTGCTGCCGCCGCTGTTAAGCTCTGTAGGGTTCTGGATTGGCCTGGGTATTCCCTTTGCTACTGGGATGCTCAATGGCTTGCACGCTTATTACGAATTCGTGCCTACAATCGAGCTGCATACCTCCCTGCCGATCTTCCGCGGTACCACTGCGCTCAAACCTACCATCAGCTTTGCAGCCCTCGGCTTCACCTATTTTCTGAGCCAGGACATTGCCCTGGGGATCTGGGTGTTTAACCTCCTGGCCAAGATCCAGGAGGGGGTGCTCAATATTCTGGGGGTGCCCCGGGGAGCCCATATGGAGTGGGTGATCGTGCCCATCCTGGCCCATCAAAACATCGGGGCCATGACCGCGTTCGTGCTCTTTGGGTTGTGGATGGGTCGGGACCATTTGCGGGCGGTGGGGCGCAAGGCGTTGGGGAGGGATGCCTCGGTCGAGGATGCGGACGAGATGATGTCGTATCGCAGCGCGGTCCTGCTGGTGCTGGGCGGAAGCGGGTTCATGTGGTGGTGGCTGTGGCAGTCGGGTCTGCCGCTGTGGGCGGCTGGGGTGGTGCTGTTCATCGCGTTCGTGATTTTTTTGGGGCTGACGCGGATGGTGACCGAAGGGGGCTTTTTCGCCACCCGGGCTCCGATCAACCCGGGGAACTTCACGGTGACCGGGTTCGGGGTGGAGGCGCTGGGTCCGGCCGGGGTGACGGCCCTGGGCTATACCTTTGTCTGGGCCGGGGAGTTGCGCATTTTCGTCATGGCGGCCGGCGCCAATGCCCTCAAGGTGGCCGAGAACATCCGCGGCAGCCGCCGGACCCTGCTGTGGGCCCTGCTGGTGGCCATTCTGCTGAGTGCGGCTGGGTCCATCTGGGTTGAGCTGGCGCTGGGGTATCGCTACGGGGCCATCAACCTGAGCGGGTTTTACACGGGGTTGGTGCACTATCCCTTCAACTTTATCTCGCGCAATCTGCTAAATGCTACAGATCCCGATTGGGTCGGTTGGATATTGCGGGCCTGGGGTGGGCTCTTGATGGGCCTGCTGATACTGGCCAAGCAGCGCTTTTTGTGGTGGCCGGTCCATCCCCTGAGTTTGCCGATCAGTTCGATGTGGATGACGGACCGGCTGCTGGTGAGCGTATTTCTGGCGTGGTTGATCAAAGGCCTCATCCTGAAGTACGGAGGGCCGGGCCTCTACCGGCGAGGCAAGCCGTTTTTCATCGGTCTGGTGGCGGGCCAGTTTCTCTCCATGGGATTCTGGGTGGTG
Organism: Candidatus Latescibacterota bacterium; assembly: GCA_965219385.1. Classification (GTDB taxonomy): domain Bacteria; phylum Latescibacterota; class UBA2968; order UBA8231; family UBA8231; genus CBDCNM01. The sequence continues at coordinate 3,949,654 of CBDCNM010000002.1, forward strand.
GTCGACTACTTTACCGGCATGACCAATAATGTGGTATACTACTTGCCGTCGTGGTAGATCGGAGGGGTTACTGCGAAGCGCCTAGTTTTCCCCCCCAGGCCCGCAGCTTCTCCACCATGCCCCGGATGCGGGACCGCGGGCTGCCGCGGAACGCTTCGTGCAGTTGGCCAAAGTCCCCGTCGTCTGCCCTCAATGCCTCGAAGTCTTCCCCAGTCGTGGGCTCGGCCGTGAATTTCATGGCGATATAGCTGCGTTCCTCTTGCTTGCCGTACACCGCGTGGAACAGACAATCATTGAACAGCACCACATCGCCCGGCTGGACTTCGAGGGGGTGGCAGGGCAGGTCCGGACCGGCTACGCCAAAAGCACCGAGACTGGTTTCCCTCTTTTGGGGCTGAAGCACCATTAAACGCTGACGAAAAGGTAGATGGTGAGAGCCGGGTATGATCCGCAGTGCACCGGTCTCCTTTTGCAGCGGCTGGAGGTATATCATAACCTTGATGCGGGTGTAGTGTAGTCCTGTCTGGCCGACCCGATCGCAGTGCCACTGATGGTCGTTGGTCTCATTGAAACTACCCTTGTGACCTTCCGATCCTCCCCAGACAAAGCCCGGACCCAGCAGGTACTTAATGGGCAGGTAAATGCGGTCATCCTCGGGTAGTTGGGCCAACCGCGGCCGTTTCTCCACAAAGGGTATCACCAGCTGATGCTGGGTTCCGTCCGCCTGCCTCTCCAGGTCTTCCCGCCACACCTGGTTGGCCTCGCAGGTGATGTCCGCCATTTCTGCAGGCGTGAAAATCCCTCGCAAAAGGAGGAAGCCAAAGGTTTCGAAGTGGGCTGCTTGTGCTGGTGTTAGCATGGTTTTCTCCTCTGCGGTCTGCATATTATAGAGCTCACCCGTAGCGATCCGCGTTGCCAAGTCGCTGCGCGTGATCCATTGCACCCCGGTGTTCCAGGCTCATGCGCTCGCCCTTTTGTGTGTCGGTTCGTGGGGCACAGTATTTGTGGCTGGCAACATTTACGCTGTCAATATCTCGACTTTCTGATAATTAAAGCAGTAGTAAGGGTGCTCGCCGTCCACGAGTTGAAAGTCGGTAAACACCAACCAGAAAGACCTTCCGTCCCTGGCAATCCACTTGGGTGAAATCTGAGGTTGATAGGCCTGCGCCTGTAGATCTCCGAGTGGCGTCCATTCGGTCTCTTCGTGTACTTGTCTCCACGGCCCCCAAGGTTGCTCCGCCAGCCAAAATCCCAAATAGCTCGGTTTGTCGAACCACGTGCCATCAGCGCTGCGGCCCATACCCCAATTCACCATCATAAAAACTCCAAGCGGCGCGTTGTAGACAATACTTGGACGCCAGCACGTCCAGGACCAGCGGCACTTCGGAAACGTGTGCACAACACCTCTTTCGTTGATGTCTTTGCTCCAGTTTGTCGATCCATCGTGGTTGCATGAAACGAAGAATTCATACTCAGAACGATCCAGGATTCTGCCCTGTGGAACGCGAAACATCACCAATTGGTTCATGGTGCCTTCGCGATTGCCGTTCGGCGCATAGGCGTAGACATATCCATCTCTATTGTGTTCGTAATTCCTCCCCATTTGCAACAGGGTAACAAGTGAGAACGCCTCCCCAGGTTCGTTGAAGAAAACCATATTCTCGCGATTTCGTTGCGTCCACTCTTCCCAGCATACGGGTGATCCGTCCTGGTTCTTCCAGTTCCGACCATTATCGGGAGAGAAAATGAGCTTGGCCCCGACAAAACGGGGTTCGGGCGGATCAGAGGGACGGTTTGGCACGCTGAGGAAATGATAGATATAGTCATCAATTGCAAGAATACCGGCTCCATAGTACCTGTTCTTCTGCGGGCTCTCTCCTGATACCAGGTCAGGATATCCATGCAGATGCTCAAAGGTAGGATCGGGCGGATCCCCGTTGAGGCCGTACACCCTGGTGTGGTATGCTTGTCCAGTAAAACCCGCCACATCCGGCCAACCTTTGCCGTCGCCCAGGACAACGTATTGCTTATCGTCGCGTGCCCATGTCACGTGCCAGTTATCACCGGAACCTCCTGATCTTTGGAGGGTCTCCTCAAGCCTGCGAATCCCAAGAACTGTCTTCATTGGCGTTGTCCTCTGTCAAAGCGGAAGGGAATAATACCCGGGACAGAACGGCCGCTCACTGAGAAGCCCTTAGTTTTTCCTCCCAGCCCCGCAGTTTCTCCACCATGCCCCGGATGCGGGGCCGCGGGCTGCCGCGGAACGCCTCGTGCAGCAGGCCAAAGCCCCCGTCGTCTGCCCTCAATATTTCGAAGTGCTCCTCGGTCCTGGGCTCGGCCGCGAATTTCACGAATTTCACGGTGATAAAGCTACGTCCGTCTTGCTTGCCGTACACCGCGTGGAACAGATAATCGTTGAACAGGACCACATCGCCCGGCTGGACTTCGAGGGGGTGGCAGGGCAGGTCCGGACCGGCTACGCCAAAAGCACCGAGACTGGTTTCGTTCTGAGCCGATCCGTCCAGTTCCTGGTGGAGCGCCCGTAAATGCTGACGAAAAGGTTGGTAGTGGGAGCCGGGTATGACTCGCAATGCACCGGTCTCCTTTTGCAGTGGCTGGAGGTATATCATGACCTTGATGCGGGCGTAGTGTACTCCTATACTATCGGGTCGATCGGAGTGCCACTGGAGGAGGTTGCTCTCAGTGAAACTACCCTTGTGGCCTTCCGATCCTCCCCAGACAAAGCCCGGACCCAGCAGGTACTTAATGGGCAGGTAAATGCGGTCATCCTCGGGCAGTTGGGCCAACCGCGGCCGTTTCTCCACAAAGGGCACCACGATCTGATACCGATTCTTGTCTGGTTGCCTCTCCAGGTCTTCCCGCCATATCTGGTTGGCCTCGCAGGTGATGTCCGCCATTTCTGCAGGCGTGAAAATCCCTCGCAAAAGGAGGAAGCCAAAGGTTTCAAAGTGGGCTGCTTGTGCTGGTGTTAGCATAGTTTTTCTCCTCTGCGGTCTGCATATTCTAGAACTCACGTGCAGCGATCTGCGTTGCCAATTCGCTGCACGTGATCCATTGCCCCCTGTTGTTCCAGGTGGAATGGATGCGGCGGCAGACTTCATCCAGCGCCTGCAGTCCGGTGCGGCGGCCGTTTGAAAAGAGACTCTGCCGGTCATTGATCAGCGGTGCGGGATCGTCGATAATAAGGGTAATGGGGAGGCTCATTCGGGTCGTGAAGGGAAGTATTTGTGGTCGCTTAGCCTACTCCAACGCGACCACGACCGGCCCCATGCCGATCCCGGCCGCGCCCAGATCCACCCTGCTGAAATCCGCTTCATCGTCCAGGATGGGCAGGCTCCACTGCTGGCTTCCCCGGGACACCTGCGCCGTGCCCGACCGACCCCTGCCCACGGCCAGGATGGTCTCCGGTCCAACGTAGCCTTCCCAGGTCGAAGCGTCCACCCTCCGCATATAGCTCGTGAGGGTGAAGGTGGCCCGGTCGCCGGCTCCCACATCGTAGATGACGAATGATCCGCCCTGCCCGCAGGCCGCCCCTAACCGCTCCGCCGGGACCTCCTGCCCCTCCGCGGATTGCAGCACGATCCAGCTCTTCGGCTGGAACCCGCTCTCGCCCTGGGCCACCACCTCGGATTCAATGTGATCCACGACGAAGACCTCTCCGTCGGCTGCTTGCAGATAGGCGCCGTGAAAGTAGCGGAACCCGGCCAGGGGGAAGTGGGTGTGACTGATGACAGCCCCTTCTTTAAAAGCATCCGCCGTCCCCTCTCCAATCCGCAGGTCCACATCGAGGCTCAGACGGACCCCCTGTGCCACCGGCTCGGCCGCGAGCACCCGGTAGGTCGACGAACGCTGCTCACTGTCGAAGCGGACGTAGTGCCCGACGAGGGCCTCGAAGGGTTCTGGAGCGCCCGACAGGACCACCTGCCGCGCCCTGAAGTCACCACCGAGGACCTCTCCCGCCACCGTCCCGGTCGTCGCTACCACCCCCAGACCTTCCACGACAAAGTGCCGGCCCCCTGTCAGGCTGACCTGCTCGATACCGGTTCTGCCCGTGCGGGCAAAGCCGTACTCCCCGTCGAATGACCAGTCCCCCGATTCCGGCGTCACCGCCCCGCTTTCCGAGGCGCTGACCACCAGGTCGGTCCAATTTGCGGTCTCGGCGCGCACCACCACCGGCTCGAAGGCGCTGGAACCTTGCGCCGGGACGCGCTCGACCCGCTGCACGACCGGATGGCCGGCCTCGGACGCCTCGATCAGCGAGACGAACTGCGAGGACAGAGGAGTCGGTCCCTGGCGGTGGGCCAGGGTCCAGGTGAGTTGGTAGGGCGGGTCCTCCATTGATGAGATGGGCGGCTTGCCGCGTCCCACGATCACCTCGCCGTCGTCGGCGAGGTGGCGCATGCGGAGTTCGAGGTTCGAGTCGCCGGACAGGCTCCAGGTCGCGCCCCAGGGCCGGGTAACTTCGCCGCGACGGCAGTCGTAAAGATAGGTCAGGCTGTGCCGACTGGTGTCCTCTGTGTTCAGCTTATCGATCTCCCCGTAGCCGATTTCTTTGCCCGCCGGAGAACCAGCCGGCCAGGCCTCGAGGTTGTGGAGGCCATCCACGATTGCCTCGCCGTGAGGACCGTGGAAGCTCCACCAGTGCTGGTTCCCCCCCCGAACCCGATGAATATCGAGAACGTAGAAATCCTGCTCGTCCACATCGATCAACCCCACCCAGCGGCTGTAAACCTGATCGCGGAGCACCTGGTAGCGGCGCTTCACCCAGCCTTTTTCCTGTCTCTGGTCGGAAGCGGTCTTATAAGGAGAAGAAGGAGGAAACCGCAGGTCCTGGAAGGCCTCGCCATCGGCATGGGCCGCCTGGAAGCTCGGCGTCACCACAAACGAGCGCAGCGCCCCGCTGTACAGAATCGCATCCTCCGGACTCTCCTTCCCGGTTTTATAATACCAACCTCCCGCATAAACCTCCTCGCCCTTGGCCGCTCCCTCGGCCGTTTCGATGGGTGGTTCGCCGATCCCCTGCACCTTCACCCGGTAGTGGGTCAGCCAGTTGCCGTCCCACACCCCGTGCGAGGCCCACGAGTAGGGGTAGCCCAGATGTGACATCAGGGGTCGCCGGTGGCCCAACAGCCCGATATCCAGCATGTCGTCGTGCCGGTGCGCCCGGGCCTGGCCGTAGCGCAGCCACAGGGCGCGGGCTTCATCCCCGCTGCCGCTTCGCAGCACGGCGATCCCGTACCCGTCGAAGATCTGACTCTCCAGGGAGATATCGGGTCCCACGCGCTGGATGACGGCTTCCACCGCCTCCCGGCTAAGGCGGCTCTCCACGCCCGGCTCGTAGCCTTGCCCGGCCCAGAGCACCTGGGCAAAGACCGGGTCGTCGTAGGTCTCAAAGGCATACTCGTAGGCGCTGGGCTTCTCGCTCATCGAGTAGATCCTTTCGAGCGGCGGATTGTCCGGATCCGGGCCCCGCCCCCCGTCTCCAACCTGTGGGTACATCCGGCCTATGCAGACCAGTTCCGCCAGGTGGGTGTAGAGCGCCTTCATCTTCGGATCCGCAGCAAAGCTCTCGATTCCCACCCCCTGGTAGGCCTCCGGCCGTAGTTTCTGCAGACGGTCCAGCCCGAAGGCGATGGTCGGCGTATCATCCACGTGCATCCCGTTGTACCCACCCGTGGATTCGTAGGCTGCCCCGTCCCGGAAGAAGAAGTTGGGCAACCAGTAGCGCATCTGCCCGCCGCCGTTCCAGAGCCAGTCGGCCAGCCGGGCGCCCGCCCGGTAGTTCATGCCCAGAATGAGATAGGTCAACCCCAACTGGGGGTGTGGGAGGTTGGAGTGCGCCCCCCCATCTATGGCGGTCTGCGCGCCGACGCGCAGCATGTGATCCTCGATGTAGCGCCGGATCTGCTCTCCAGATTCCAGGCCGAGCCGCTGCCGCGCCAGCTTCAGCAGATCCTCATCCTCGTCGAGTCCCTCCCAGGCCAGGTCGTAGGCCGTTGCATAGGTGACGAAATCAAAGGCCAGATTGATGCAGTAATTGACCATGCCCGACCCGTTCAGGTCTGCCACCCTCGCAGCCCTTCTGGGCCAGCGGCCCTCGTCTAAAGAATTGATCTCGCCAAAGCCGAACCGGTCCTCCACCTTCCCCGACAGATAGCCCCACTCGTCGGCTATGCGCAGGAGCATCACCCGAAGCTTGTGGAGCATGGCTTCGTCGCTGGTCTGCACGTAGGCATCTGTCAGGGTGCGGACCCCCCCGGTAAAATGGTAGCCCCGGACGTTCTGATAGACCGGCACAAAACTCCACTTCACCGCTCCCTGCACGCAGCCGTGCCCATCGTCGGGATACGCCCCGGAGGTGAAGTCGTCCGCCGCCAGGTCGTTGGAGGGGTACCACTCCCCGCCCACGGGACACTGCACCTTGTAGGGCATCCCCTCCACGTCCATGCCCCAGGGGTAGTAGCCGCCGTGCTTGAAGATCGCATCCCCGTGAATCGGGCATCCCACTTTCAGGTTGACGAAATGATAGCGCGAAAACTGGGTTTGCGGCAACAGGTCCCACAGGAAGTCGTCCGGCTTGGCGACCCATCCCTCGGCGCTTGGGCGGAGTTGGCGCACCTCCTCTGGATGGCGCCGGCTCCAGGCCAGGGCGCGCTCCAGGTCGTCCTGGCGCCAGATGGTGCGGGAGGTCTTGAGTTCGTCGGGATCCTCCCATATGGGCCAGCGCCGCGGCAGGCGGATCGCCCCCTGCTCGCGGCGCTCGAGGATGCCCGCCCGGTCCAGGCAGTCCATTGCCACCTCGGCTCCACCGTTGCGGCCGTCAAAGCGGAACTTCGCCCCCCGTTCCACGCGCACTGCCCGGCAGTAGAAGAGGGTCTCGCCGGCGCGCTCAGGGTCGGTGCGGTCGAGAACCTGGACGGATTCCGGGGCCGCAAGGTCTACCGGCACCTGATCCTCGGGCACGTCCAGGGCGATGCGGAAGACGCGCCCCACCTCGACGCGATCGGGAGCGTAGGTGATCGAGATGCCATCGGACCGGTTCATGAGACCTCCTCAGGTAAAGTGTCAATCCTCTTCGATGCATATACAGGTTCAAGAGGGCGCCAATTATTGGCCCTCTACGTAACAATATGGAAATTCCGACCCTGACGCAAACCCGGCCGGAAAGGTTCGATCAATCAGGGCGGCGTACCCTGTGTTTGCCATGCGATCTAATCTCCTAATTCCACGAATACTTTGTCAAAATTTCTACCACTTGTCCAGAATGTAGGTTTTTGCTTTCTACCGAGAATTTCGCTTCGTGGCTCTACTTTTTCCACGACGTAATCTCTGATTTCTCCCAGCGTAACTTCGCCATTTTTGTTATTATCCGCATGCCCCTTTAAGGCCGCAGCAAAGTAGTAGGTGAAAAGTCCATAGTCAGTATCCTGGATGGCCCAACTCGTCTGGCTGCCCGTCGAAGACGCGATCACAGTAAAATCACCGTGATGCTGATGCGAATCCGCAGGAACGGGAAACGGTTTGCCTTCGGAGCCTCCGGCGAGAGCTCCACCTTCTCTAATTTTGCCGCTAAAGCAAGTATTGAGAATGATCGTTTTAGTTCTTGCGTTTAACAAAGCCAGTGCGTCGTACAGGTCGGCCAGCGGATAGCAGGTTTTATGGATGAGTCTCGGTGAGGTGCTCCCATCCAGGGGCAAAAGGTGCCAATTATCTTCTTCGTCGACAATGCCATGTCCCGAATAAAAAACAAAGAGTTCCGTGTTCTCATCGACAGAATTTCCTATTTTTTGTTCAAACATCGAGACAAAGTCATTTCGATTCATTCCCTGCACAAAGACCTTAATATCCCTTCCTGGAATACCCAGCACATTTTCGAAGTAGGTTTTCATCAGTCCTGCATCGTTCACGGCATTCTCTGCATTCGGCATGCCGATAATCACCGCAAGTGCATTCTCCCGTTTTGATTTTGCTTCAGGTATATCTTCTACGTCTTCGGTGAATTTCCGTCTTTTTTTATAAACAACGGTTGTTTGGCTGCCCAGTTTTTCGAACTTAGCTCTGCCGAGCCGCAGAGGCTTTGGGGTTATTGCGCTCGGTGCATTGACCCTGGTCTTCTTTCTCAGCTCGATCCCAAGCGACAGGTCAGAAACGGTTGCAATGTCGTACTTTTCGCGAATATCGAGTCCCAGTGGCAGAAGGGATTCACTCTCAGGGTAAGTTTTATTTACCGCGAAAACAAAATCGAACGAAAAAACCTCACCCAGTTCGAGTCTCTTTTTGAAAAAGGAGACTTCGCCGTCAACCTCGATGGATGTAGATTGATTGTTCAGACTGATCTCGACATCGTGCGCATCACCCGGGTTATCTCGGCGACCTTGATTCTGAATTCTCACGGTTGCTTCAATTTGCTCTCCAACTTGCACCTTGCCATCGATGCTTTGTCCAAAAGACGATCCTTCGTCATCATCGTCAATTTCAACACCCAGAAGTACAAATTTGGGGGACTTCAACTTCTGAGAGAAAAACACAAACTCCAGCGGATCCACATGGTGTCCATTTTCTTCGGTGATCTCTATTCTCAGCACATTTTGTCGCGTTTTCACATCTCGCGCAGCATATACTACAACATCAAAACTCAGGCTATCACCTGACTTCAGATGCCTCAGAGAGTGGTTTTTGAAGTGCAGTTGCGGATTCTTTTTTGCAAGTGTCATTTTCAGTCTCAAGTTTACTGCATCTCCTTTGCCTTTGTTGGTGAGTTTAAAATGAAACTCCCCGGTTTCATCGGCATCGAGGAAACCATTGCCGTTCTCCTCGGAAAAAGAGATCTCGACAAAGAGATCGGGCGGAAAGTCCGTATTTGCAACCATCGGAAAGAAATCCCAGACATTGACCAAATAGTCCCCACTGCCGCTGATGATATTGTCTCCGTCAGGGCTGTAGGCCGCCGAGGTCACGGTGCCGGCAGGCCCGCCGAGGGTGTCCGACCAGCTGGTAGGTGCGGGCGTCCCAGAGCTTGATCGTGCCATTCCCATGCCCGCTGATGATGTAGTTCCCCCCGGGATGGCAGGCCACCGAGGTCACGGTGCCGGCATGGCCGTTGAGGGTTGCGACCAGCTGGTAGGTGCGGGCGTCCCAGATATTGATCGTACCGTCCCCATTGCCGCCGATGATGTAGTTTCCATCGAGGCTGTAGGATACCGAATATACGATGCTCAAATGGCCGCTGAGGGTGTTGACCAGCCGGTAGGTGCGGGCGTCCCAGATATTGATGGCACCATCCCAGCTGCCGCTGATGATGTAGTTTCCATCGGGGCTGCAGGCCACCGAATATACGGTGCCGGCATGGCCGTTGGGGGTGTTGACCAGCTGGTAGGTGCGGGCGTCCCAGAGCTTGATGGCATGGTCCTCGCTGCCACTGACGATGTAGTTCCCATCGGGGCTGTAGGCCACCGAATATACGGTGCCGGCATGGCCGCTGAGGGTTGCGACCAGTTGGTAGGTGCGGGCGTCCCAGATATTGATGGCACCATCCCAACTGCCGCTGATGATGTAGTTTCCATCGGGGCTGTAGGCCACCGAATATACGGTGCCGGCATGGCCGTTGAGGGTGTTGACCAGCTGGTAGGTGCGGGCGTCCCAGAGCTTGATGGCATGGTCCTCGCTGCCACTGACGATGTAGTTCCCATCGGGGCTGTAGGCCACCGAATATACGGTGCCGGCATGGCCACTGAGGGTTGCGAGTAGTTGTGCGCGGGTGGTTAAAGGCGTGATCAAGATGATGATTAAACCAGGTATAATGCGATAGCTAATCATCTTGCTCTCACTTCCTTTTCACAATTCAGACGCCCCTTCGCATCTTTATTGTATTTCTGTATTTCTCTATTTGAGACTATTCACTCACGATCACCGAAAATACAGTAAATCCATCTTAAGAAGACATTATCGACTCCACGATGATCGGTCACACATACCAAGAGTTTGGTGAACACCCTGAGCGAATGCAACTCATATTTATCTTTCGCCTAACGGCCTCACAATTTCCGACAGCCCGAAGGGCTGTGCCGAAGACCAAGCGGCGAATGCCGCGCAGTGGGAATTGAATGTGCTGGGTCGGCACTTTTCCAGTGGCACTTTCAGCCACCAGCCGCACGGCACTTTGTGGCGCACTATTAGGAATGGCTTTGTTGCATGAAAAATCTTGAAGGTACTTTCTGCCTTATGCCCTGGATCTCAGTTGACCTTTTCTACTTCATAGGATTCAGGTCTTCCTAAATGCGTCCTCCGATTCAAGATCGCACCGCCCAGACGGCTTTCAACCTGTTGGGGGCCCATCGCCCGCGCCCGCAGTTTGTCGCCGAGGATCTGTTTATAGCGAAACATCTGCGTCTCGGCCAACGAGCGTCGATGATAGCCGCTTGGGTGTTTCCAGCCTTTTCGGCCCTTTTTGCGGATGGTACGCAGAATCTCATCCCGCGCCAGCGGCGGGGCGTTACCGTGCCCATGCGGTTGAATCTTGGCCTCTTGGCGCAGGGCAATGATCGGTTCGATCGGGGGCGCTTGGGGCGGATCGGCCACCGCTTTGAAGACCTTGTGTTTGTCGTAGCCGCCATCGCCCCCCAACGTCTCTATCTCGTCGTCGATCTGCTCCAGCAACGGTGGTACCTGCAACGCATCATCGACGCTATTTTCCGCCAAGGTCTCGGCGACGATTTCACCGGTGGCTTCGTTGACGCCCCAAGGCAGCTGACGCCCGGTCCGCCGCACCGACCCGCCGTGTGGCCGCCCTTTCCACGCGCCTTCGCCATACACGTTCAGGCCCGTGCTATCCACCACCCCATGGATCGGCTCGTTGGCCGACCGGGTGGGCAACGCAATCGGCAAGGCCCGCTGCCGCCGCGACCGGGTCGAATGATCCGGCGCCGACAGGGCCAAGCCCATCCCATCCAACACCGATTCGACAAAGCCTTCGGTCTGACGCAAGGGAAGATGATAAACCAACCGCAGCGTCAACGCCGTTTCAATCGCTATATCCGAATACACAAATTGGGCGCCGCGCTGCGCCGGGCCTTGATACCTCCACGCCTGTACCGCATCGGTCGAAAACCAGAGTGTCACCTGCCCGCGCTGTTTCAGCGCCTGGTCATAGGCCGCCCAGTTATGCACACGATACATACTCGACGCTTGCTTCCCGCGGCGCGCCTTGCCGGCGGTGGACCGATTCGATAGGTTAGGCCTCTCAGGCTCCTGGCTGGGCATGGAAACGGGCTTCTTGGTCGAAAACCGTATCCATGCCCAGCCAGGAGCCTGTCTTATTTCAAGTCATTCGTGCAACAAAGCTGCCTGCAGCCCATTCCACGCGCACTGCCCGGCAGTAGAAGAGGTTCTCGCCGGCGCGTTCGGGGGCGGTGCGGTCGAGGACCTGGACGGATTCCGGGGCCGCAAGCTCTGCCGGGACCTAGTCCTCGGGCACGTCCAGGGCGATGCGGAAGACGCGCCCCACCTCGACGCGATCGGGAACATAGGTGATCGAGATGCCATCGGACCGGTTCATGGGAGCTCCTCAGGTAACCTGTCAATATGATGGTGATGGAAGAATCGCATTCATCCCCGGGATTTCCATGAACCGCCCGTTGTCCTGACAGGCGATCTGCCCCCCGTCGACGATGATATCCTGACCGGTGATAAACGAAGCGTCCGCGGAGAACAGGAAGGCATAGACTGAGGCAATGTCACGCGGGGTTCCGTAGCGATCCATCGGGATCTGTTTGAGGTAGGGTCCTTTGAAGGACGGGTCCTCAATTTCAGCGGTGCCGGGGGTGGAGATTACGCCCGGGGAGATGGTATTGACGCGGATTTTGTGTCGGGCGAACTCTCCTGCTGCGGTGCGAGTCAGGGCGACCAGGGCCGCCTTGGAGGCATCGTAGGCCGCGTTGTTGACGCTGGAGCGATGGGCATTGCGGCTGGCTGTGGAAACGATGGCGCCCCCACCGGCCGCGGCCATCCCCGGTGCCAGGGCGCGCATGAACACAAACGGCGAGGTGACATTGATCAGGAAGTTCAGATTCCAGATTTCGTCGGTCATCTCGACGATCGGACTGCCCGGCCACACCCCGGCATTGAGCGCCAGCCGGGTGATCGGGCCGTGCTCCTCAACCAGTCCTTTCAGCAAGGCCGGGGTGGCCTGGGTGTCGGTCAGATCGAAAGTGCAGGTCGCCAGGGGCAGGCTGGAAAGTTTATCCAACAATTGGGCCAGGTTGTGCGCATCGCGATCCAGCGCGATGACCCGCAGACCATCCTTCAGCAAGCGTTCCACCACGGCTGCGCCGATGCCCTGGGCGCCCCCGGTGACCAGGGCTAAAGGTTGTTCGCGGTCGTTCATGCGGACCTCCTGGTGGTGGTGCTCGATTGGGGGCTAGCGGCCACTATATCGTGGAACTCCTGGAACATTTCAACCGTGATGCCATCGGGATCCAGGGCGTACATAGCGCGGGCCACAATAACCCCGTCGCGCTCCACGTCCACCGGCGGATTGATGGAACCGTAGCCAGCCGCCTTCAGGTTCTGGTACACGGCGTCGATATCCTCGACTTCGAAGGCTACGTGCGAGGCCCCCACAAAGGTGTTGTCCAGCTCGCGCTTCCGGCCTCTGGGGTTTTTATACTGGAACAATTCCAGCAGGAACTCCTTGACCGGATGTCTCAGCAAGGCCACCTGCAGGTGGATATTGTCGTGGCCGATGATCTGGTCGTAGGAGGGCAAATTCTTGCGCTCGGAGACGCGGATCACCTCCAGCCCTAGCACATCGCGGTAAAACTTGAGGGACTGCTCCAAGTCGGAGACGGTGAAGCCATGGTGATGGCACATCTTCATGGACATGGGGCTCCTCCATGGGTTGGCCCCTGCGAGAGCACAGGGGCGGGGTTGAGGCACACTTGCTCTTTGAGTTGGATATTTTTCGTTTTGGCCGTTCCCTTTTTCTTTGGTGCGCCCTACCTGATTCAGAGGAATCCATTAACAATATGGAAATCCCGGTCCTAGCGCAAAGCCGGCGGGAAGTCCGTATTTGCGACTATCGAAAAAAAATCCCAGCTATTGAGCAGTTGGTCCCCACTGCCGCCCTGTGCCCTCCTTGACAACCCCAACCCAGGGAGCTTAATTTGTCCTGCACGACGGCGGCGACGGCGGCGACGGCGGCGACCGGCCCGCCACGCGTTGCAATATCCCCTCTGATCCGGCCAGCTTCTGCTGCCTCATCGATTCACAGGGTACAAGAAACCCCATGAACGCTCCGATCGAAGTCGGCATCATCCGCTGCGACACCCACGGCGCCTACTGCGCGATCAACGCCGGTGGACCAAAATCGCCGAGGTCCCAGTAAGCGGGATTGCGGCAGCGGCTCAAACCTCGCCCTTGCTTCCAAGACCCCCCATCAGAAGGAGAGCAAACCATGAAATACATCCAGCTGGGCACCACAGACCAGGAGATTTCCAAGATAGCCTTTGGCTGCATGAGCCTGGGCTATGAAGCCGAAGACCAGGAAGCCTACGAGCGCCGGGGCAGGAAGGCGGTGCTTCGCGCCTTTGAGCTCGGCATCAATTTCTTCGACACCGCGGATGTGTACAGCAGGGGCCACTCCGAGGCGGTGCTGAACGCGGCCCTGCGGGAAGGGAAGATCCCCCGCGACCAGATCGCGATTGCCTCCAAATGTTCCATTGTGTTCCAGGGCATGGAGCCGGCTTACACCTACAAGGCCTACGACGCCTCCCCGGACTATGTGCGCAAAAGCTGCGAGGCCTCGCTCAAGCGCCTGGGCACCGACTACCTCGACCTTTACCAGATCCACCGCATCGACTACCTGGCCCATCCCCAGGAGACCGCCCGGGGCCTGGAGGATCTGAAGCGGGAGGGCAAGATCCGCCATGCTGGGGTGAGCAACTACACCACCGACGAAATCCGCGCCCTGTCCTCGTACATCCGTCTGGAGAGTCTGCAGACCCAGTTCAGTCTGCTTCATATAGAGCCCCTGGAGACCGGCCTGCAGCAGGTGTGCCTAGAGAAACAGATGACCATCCTGGCCTTCTGGTCGCTGCACCAGGGCGTCCTGACCGGACAGAAGGAGCTGGCCCACGACGACTGGCAGGTCCAGCGCGAGCAGGGCATTGTAGGTCAGATGCAGTCCTTTGCAGCGGACTATGGCCTGAATCTAGGTCAACTGGCCCTGAGTTGGCTGGTACAGCTGCCCGGCGGAGTGATCCCACTGGTAGGCACGACCCGTGCCGAACACATCGAGGAGGCAGCCAGGGCCGCCGAGATCGAACTGAGCCGGGACGATTGGTACGAGTTGCTGGTGATCGCGCGAGGCCGGCCCATGCCCTGGTACCAGCGGCCCTACTTCTACCCAAAGGAGCGCTGAGGAGCGGGCAAGCGTCCTCGCTGCGGAGGGTTGCCACAAGATCGACTCGTCGCCGACAAAGCGCTCGGTCTCCTTCCACATAAACGAATATCTTGGAGGAACAGAGCAGGACATGGATTGTGGAGGAATGTAAAATGTATGAAGAGCTACAGCTCTGTTGGGGTGACATGCACTTGAACTTCCACCATGATCAGATGTCCATGATCGATCGCACCTTTGCTGCTGCCCGCTCGCATCTGGACTTCTTTCCAATCGCTTATTACCCATTCAGTTCCTATAAGACGCCGGAGGGTTTCGCTGTAGAGACGGTCGGCCAGCGCGATATCTTCCTGGAGGACTGGGTAGAGGTGCTGGCCGCTGTCAGACGATACAACGACCCAGGCCGATTCGTCACCTTTGCTGGATACGAGTGGCACGGCAAGCGTCGTCATTTTGGCGATCACAATGTGTACTACTTTGACGAGGGAGTACTGTCTGCCGCCGAGACCCTGCCCGAGTTGTATGCACATCTGCGCACAGCCAAGGGTCTTGCGATTCCTCACCATACCGGGTACCTAATCGGCGAGCGAGGTAAAGACTGGGATTATTACGACAATGGGCTTTCGCCATTCGTCGAAATCTTCTCCGACCACGGCTCCAGTGAAGGGTTCGACACCCCCTTCCCGCTAAACAGGGTATCCTCCATGGGACCAAGGGTCTCCGGGGGAACGGTGCGGGATGGATTGTTGCGCGGGTATCGTCTGGGGATCATCGCCTCGGGCGATAACCACAGCGGCTTCCCAGGTGTGTGGGGTAATGGATTGGTGGGCGTCTGGGCGCCCGAGCTTACCCGCGAAAGCCTGTGGGAAGCTTTTTTGAGCCGGCGGGTGTACGGCGTGACCGGAGACCGCATCCGGCTGGCGTTTGCATTGAACGGGCAACCGATGGGCAGCGTGGTCCAATCTCAGGAGCCGGTGATGATCAAGGCGCACATCGTCGGGTGGCATGCCATCGACCGGGTGGAATTACTGCGCAATGAGCGGGTGCTGTACACCTATTGCCACTCCGGCACGTGGGATTCCCCCCAGAGTGATGGCGAGATGCGGTTGAAGATCAGGATTGATTTTGGCTGGGGCCCCAGCTCGTGGTATGGTCTGGTGACGACCGACAAGATCTGGCAAGGACAGCTCCGCCTTGACGGGGGCAGGCTCCTCGCTGTCCAGGGAGGCTTCAGTTGTCTGGGCCAGAGCGTTGAGAAGGTGTCCGAGCGCGAATGCACCTGGCAACTCACGACAAAACCCCGGCCTGAGGTGGTGGAAAAGACCAGTGAAGTCGGCTGGGCCGGCGGGGTGGGCTGGCACAACCTGCAATCTCTGATCTTCGAGCTGGAAGCGTCTCCTGCCGATCGGATTCACCTGACGGTGGACAGTGAGAGCGTCGACTTTTCAGTAGAGGAGGCCCTGCAGGGTTCGCGGGTGTGGGCTCTGATGGAGGGATCTCGCGCCATCATCAAGGAGCAGTTTGGTCTGTCGCCCGGTGATATCGAGTGTGATGACATGTTCTACCACAACGCCCACAAAGTGAAGATACACGTTGCTATCCCTGAAGCAGGATATACAGTGCCGTTCGAATTCGTGGATGAATCGGCCCTGAGGGGATGGAACTGGTACCGGCTCAGAATCAGCCAGTTGAACGGCCAGATGGCCTGGTCATCACCGATATGGTTGGATGCACGCCAGGAGGGAAAAAATATAAAGAACCCTCCCCAATAAGAATTGGGCCTCCGACTTGCATCCTGACAATTCCCGGTTTATCTTGTTGCTGGTTGATAGTATCGAACTTCCTATCAATATAGCGGTAACCCTCATGGAAAATTCTGTTCTCTGTAACAACGAGAGGAAGGAGACTCGCTATGCCAGGACCTGGCGCAATGCTGATGGGAGAAGAGGAAAAGAGAGAGCTGCTCGATCTGATTGATGGCTGGCATCTGGTTCGTTTTGGCAAAGAAGACGATCCTGCCTTCAAAGAGAAAACCTTTCAGCTCGAGCAGCTGGTCGCAGAACGCACAGGAGTGAGGTACGCAGTGGCGACCAACTCCGGGACTTCTGCGCTGCTGACGGCGCTAAGTGCCCTGGGTGTTGGTCCCGGAGACGAGGTGATCGTACCAGGTTATACCTTCGTCGCCAGTATATCTTCGATCATCTACGCGCGAGCCATTCCCGTACTGGCGGAGATTGACCGCACCCTCAATCTGGATCCCGAGGATGTGAGGGTTAAGATTACCCCGAGAACCAAGGCGATCGTGGCCGTCCACATGCTGGGCAATTCTCCCATCATGGATGAGATCAAGGTCATAGCAGATGAACGCGATCTTCTGCTCGTCGAAGACTGTGCCCAGGCCTTTGGCGCCAGCTACCACGGCAAGCCGGTCGGCAGCATGGGCGATATGGGCATCTTCAGCTTCAATGTGTTCAAAATGATCAACGCAGGTGAGGGGGGGATGGCCGTCACCGATGACGAGACGCTCTATCGCCGCGCTTTCGCGTTCCACGATCAGGGACACAGCCCGCTGCGCAAGGACGTGGCAGAGATGAACAATCGGGTACTGGTGGGGTTGAATCTGCGCATGGCCGAGCTGACCGCCGCAGTGTTGATCGCCCAGGTGCGCAAGACGGATCGAATTTTGGAGCACCTCCGGGCGAACAAGAAGCGGTTCAAAGAGCAGATTGCGGACCTGCCCGGGATAGGGTTCCGAGAAATCTCCGATCCTGAGGGGGAGTGTGCCACTCTATTGACGGTGATCTTCCCCGACGCCGAGGGGGCACGGCGGATCGCTGGTGAGCTGGGAAACAGGGTCGTGGCAGAGTCGGGATGGCACGTGTACAACAATATGGAGCAGATCATCGAACGACGTACTGTAACTCCCGAGATGTGTCCGTTCACCTGTCCCTACTACAAGGGAGAGGAAATGCGGTATCACAAGGGCATGCTGCCCCAGACGGATGATATCTTGGGCCGCGCTATGAACATCAGTATTGGTGTGGTAGATCCGGGCCTCGGTGCGGCATTCGGGATCTCGGTGATTGACGGTTTCAACGAAGTGGATGCCAAGGCGGAGGAATTCCGTCGGGTGGTGAGCAAGTATCTATAGCCAGGCATTATCTGCATATAATAAGGAAAAACAACTGTGTCAACGGCCCAACTCAGCGGAAAGATTATTGTCGTTACTGGTGGTACCCAGGGTCTGGGTGAGGCTATCGCCCGCCATCTCGTTGAGCAAGGGGTTGCCGGCATGGTAATCTGTGGACGCAATCGCGCCAACGGCCAGAGGGTTTCCGGAGCTCTGGAGGCAGCGGGGTGTCCCACCCTGTACGTGTCCGCCGACCTCTCGGAAGAGATGAATTGTCGCGAGGTGATACGGGCATGTGACACCCGTTTCGGCCGGGTAGATGGACTGGTCAATGTTGCAGCCGATACCACCCGGGGCACTCTGGAGAACAGCTCGGTGGCCCTGTGGGACTATCAGTTTGCCGTGAACGCACGAGCACCGTTTATCCTGATGCAGGAAGCGGTAGGCATTATGAAACGAGAGGGGACAGCCGGAAGCATCGTCAATATAATCAGCATGTCATGCTACGCTGGGGAGCCCTATCTCACTCCGTACTGTGCATCTAAGGGAGCGCTCGCTACTCTGACCAAAAACCTTGCCAATGCTCTTCTACCCGATCGGATCCGGGTTAACGGCGTGAATATCGGCTGGATGAGTACCTTGGGCGAGCACGTAGTACAGAAGGCTATGGGCCAGCCTGACAACTGGTTGGAGCTGGCCGACGCCAAATGTCCTTTTGGGCGACTTTTGCGTCCCAGCGACCCGGTCAAACTGGTTGCGCTCTTGCTCAGCGACAATATGGAAATGATGACTGGCTCCTTGATCGACTTTGACCAGACCGTAGGCGGGGCCCGGCCCTGATGTCTGTCGCCCTAGACCGAAAAGCGGTAGCTGGTACCGAAAGGAAATAGCGATGGAAAAAACAGCCATGAAAGAGGTCGCGGTTTTGCTGGAAGAAATCTATCGCACTGCCAGTCCGCTTTCCCAGGAGCACTTTGAGCGCGCCCGGGCGGTGATGCCGGGAGGGGTGAAAGGGGTTTACTTTTACCAGCCGCATCCCCTCACCATGGCGCGCGGCGAGGGGTGTTACCTCTACGACGTGGACGGCCGGCGGTTCGTGGACTTCGCCAACCATCACACCGCGCAGATTCTGGGGCACAATCACCCGGCGGTCGTGGAGGCCGTGCAGGAGCAGCTGGCACGCGGTATTGCCCTGGGCGCCCCGGTGGGGGTCGAGACCGAACTGGCCGAGGAGATGTGCCG
This sequence comes from Candidatus Latescibacterota bacterium, assembly GCA_965219385.1. GTDB lineage: Bacteria > Latescibacterota > UBA2968 > UBA8231 > UBA8231 > CBDCNM01. Next base: position 3,968,442 of record CBDCNM010000002.1, read on the forward strand.
CCGGGTGGCCTCGCTGGAGCGGATACGTTTCTGCAACTCGGGCACCGAGGCCACTTTGCATGCCATACGGCTGGCGCGCGGCTTCAGTGGTCGCCCCAAAATCGCCAAGTTCGAGGGCGGATATCACGGCAGCCACGATGTCGTCGAAATCAGCGTTGCGCCGTCCCTGGATAAAGTGGGCCCCGAAACAGCGCCCCATTCAGTACCCACGGCCGGGGGTATTTCTCCGCACGCGGCCGAGGAAGTCATTGTCCTTCCCTACGACGATGAAGCCTCAATCGAACGGCTTTTAAGCCAGCATCGCGATGAACTGGCCTGCGTCATTTGCGATCCCAAAATCGGTACCATGGCGCAGAGCGAGGAGTTCGTCCGGTTCATCCGCGAAGTTACCCGGAAAAACGATGTGCTGCTCATCCTGGATGAAGTGGTCAGCTTCCGGCTGGGGAGGGGTGGGGCGCAGGAGCTCGGTGGGATCGCGCCCGATCTGACCACCTATGGCAAGATAATCGGCGGCGGTTTCCCGGCCGGCGCGTTTGGCGGACGGGCGGACATCATGGATTTGCTGGACAATACCCGGGCCCCCACGGGCTTTTTCCAGAGCGGCACATTCACTGCGCATCCCGTCACCATGGCAGCAGGATTGGCGACCCTGAGACAGCTGACACCCGAGGCGTTCGCGCACCTGAACGGATTGGGTGAGCGGCTACGCACCGGGCTGAATGATCTGTTCGTCCTCAACCATATAAAGGCGCAGGTGGTCGGTGCTGGCTCTCTGTTCGGCATTTACTTTACCGACGAAGAGATCGCCAGCTATCGCAGCGTGGCCCGCGCCGACAAGGAGATGGCGAGCCGGGTCTTCCTGGCGCTGTTGGAGCAGGGGTATTACCTGAGTCACTGGATGTCGTTTAACGCATTATCGCTGCCGATGGATGCCAGCCATGTAGATGGATTGATAGGGGCTGTGGAACAAGCTGTTGAGCGGGCGAAATAGGCTCGGCGCACGTGTGCGAGTGAAAGTGCTGGTCGCGCCCAATCGCACTGGCGGGATAGGAGGATGACCCCCATGCGCTACATTGACACCCACGCCCACCTCGGGCCGTGGAACGAAGCCAATACCACCTTTGCTCCCGACGAGTTCGTCACCCTGCAGGAGCGCGCCGGCATTGAGCAAACCGTAGTAACATCAACGGCGGCGCTGTTCGGCGAACTGGTCTATGGCAACGAGTGGACCATCCAGCAGGCCGAGAAATTCGATCACCTGCTGGTCTGGCTGGTGCTCAATCCCTTGCGCGCAAGCGATTCGTACGAACTGCTGGAACGTTTCAAGGAGCATCCCAAGGTCGTCGGCGTTAAAATTCATCCTGTGATGCACGGGTATCCGGCCGACATAAAAGCGACGTTTCACCTGCTGGAGCGGGTCGAGCCGCTCGGGTTCCCGGTGCTCTCGCACGGCGAAATCGAAACCAATGCCTCCCCGGCCCGCTTGCGCCGGCTCGCCGAGGCATTTCCCTCTCTTTCCATCATCACCGCTCACTTTGGAGCGGGTCGGTTCGGGCAGACCCACGAAGCCATCGATGCCATTCAAGATTGTGCCAGCGGCAATCTCTATACCGACATGGGCACGCAACGCGCCCTGCGCACCGGCATCATCGCGCAGATGGTACGCGCCATCGGAGCGGACAAAATCCTCTTCGGAACCGACTCGCCCCTGTACGAACCCATGGCGTTTCCCACCCTGCTGGCAGCCGCCGACATCGCCGAGGGAGAGCGGGAGCAAATCGCCTACAAGAACGCCGAGCGGCTGGTGCTGGCGCCGCGCGGGTAGAGTCAAATCCAACCAGGAGGAGTTAAATTATGGCCCCTGTTCGCTTCGGGATTATCCGCTGTGATCTGCACGCGATTTACTACGCCAACCTGATGCAGGAGCACGATCTGCTGGTCTTGCGGGAGCCGCAGTACGGCAAGGGGGGCTACTTTTATTTTTATACGGATTACAACGATCCAACCCACATGACCATTCCCATGGTCCCTGGCTTCGAGCTGGTCAAGGTGTGGAGCCCCGACCGCCAGGATGCCGAGAACATGACCAAACTCTACACCAGCCGGCCACAGGTGTGCGACACCTTTGAAGAAGTCTCCGATGACGTGGACTTGGTGTTGATCGCCAACTGCAACGAGGAGGGCACCGACCATCTGGAATTTGCGACCCCAGGCCTTGAAAAAGGGGTGCCGACCTTTGTCGACAAACCCTTCGCCTACGATGTTGCAGACGCCCGGCGACTGGTGGAGCTCGCTCAGCAACACAATGCGCCGGTCATGTCGCTGTCGATCCTGCGCGAGGTGCCTCACGCGGTGCGCTTTCGGGACCGCTTTGCCGAGCTGGGCGGGCCGGACTTCGCCATAATCAAGGGCGGGCTGTACACCATGAACGGCTTGATCCACGCGATCAGCTTTTCACAGCATCTGTTCGGTCTTGGTGTGGACTCAGTGGAGTCGATGGGCGGCAACGGCAAGCCGTTTGTCGTGCATCTCGACTTCGGTGGCAAGGCAGACAGGCCGGATAGTGGGGTGGTGCTGAACTGTGACGTCGGACCGACCTACCACTGTGCGATGTACGCCAGCACCTACAGCGCCGAGGGAGCGATCCACACCGGCCATATCGGCGATTTCGAGTTCCCGTGGGGGGTGGTCGAGATCGTCCAGAAGATCATGAAAATGGTCCAGGCCCGTCAGCCCCAGGCTCCCTACGAGGAAATGGTCGAAAATATCGCCGTGGCCACCGCCGCTCGCAGGTCCCTGGCCGAGCGCCGCCGCGTCTACCTTGAGGAGGTTTGTTGAGAAGCTCACCTGAATCCGGATTTTCTGGACTTCGAGCAGGTATCCCTCGATCAACCGGGGGAACACCGCGGGCGCCTGTGGGAAATGTCTTGTAAATGCGGTGATCTTGATATATTTTTCTGATACAGTATTCCCTTTTGTTTGACCGCAGGCTCAAGTGTGCAAGGAGGGGCGCCTTATGAAGTTCGGACAATTTTACCTACTCGAGACTCCGCCGTGGAAAGACCATGTCGAAACCTACCACGAGGCTTTCGCGCAATTCCGGCTCTTGGACGAAACCGGCTGGGATACCCTCTGGCTTGCCGAGCACCATTTTGATCACCGCGTTGCCGATGCCAATTACTACTCCATCACCTCCTCCATCCACACCGTGGCGGCCTACGCAGCGGCCATTACCGAGCGGATCAAGATCGGCACAGCCGTGGTGGTGCTGCCTTTCCACGACCCGGTGATCGTCGCCGAGGATTTTGCCACCGTCGATATCATGTCGAAAGGCCGGCTGCTCTTTGGTATAGGCCGGGGATATCAGTTCGAGGAGTTTTACAACTGGGGGATCGACCCGGAAGAAAGCCGCGAGCGCTTCAGAGAGTCGCTGGAGATCATCTTGCAGGCCTGGTCCGGACCCTTTGAGTACCAGGGCAAGTTCCACAAGGTCCGCAAGGTCAACGTCATCCCCAAGCCGGTGCAGGAGCCGCATCCTCCCATCTACGTGGCAGCGGTCAGCCCATCCACCTATGAATGGGTGATTCAAAACGGCTACGACGTGCTCACCTCCTTTCTGGATCCCTATGAACAGGTATTCGAGCTGTACAAGGCCTACCACAAGACGGCCGCAGAGGCCGGGCTCGACGGGCAATTGGATCTCCCGCTGGCGCGATTCCTCTACGTATCCGAGACGACCGGGAAGGCCAGAGAAGAAGCTCGCGCGAGTTTGATGTGGTATTTTCAGACCCTGCTGGCGGAAGTGATCGCCCCGCCGCCGGAGATCGCCCCGCCGGATCCGGACGACATCTATCAGAACCTGAAGCGCAGATTTGCATCCATATCATTCGAGGAGATCCTGGAAAACCACGCCATTGTCGGCGATCCCGATTACGTGACCGATCAACTCAAGTGGATCCAGGAGAATACAGGGTCGAAGCACTTTATGGGCTGGACTCGGATCGGAGGCCTGGACCACGAGCTGGTGTGCAAATCACTGAAGATGTTCGCGCAACACGTCATGCCCGAATTCAAGGAAGACTGAGCGCTATACGGAAAGCCTCTATAAGTTATTCGGGTTGATCCCGCCAGGCCGGTTGGGTGAAGTGCAACAGGTAGGCGTGTTCCGGCACGATGATCGTGGTCTGGGTGCCCTTCTCGATGTAACCCAGGTCGCCGACCTCGAATGCGACCGGGTCCTGGCCGACGGCGTGGACCTCGAGGGCGCCTTCCAGCATGAAAAAGACTTCGTCATAGGTGAAGGTCCACTCCAGTCTGCTGGGTTCGATGTACTCGGTAAAACCGGCCGCCAAATTGTTCTCCTTCCCGATGATGGGATCGGATACCTGCACGGTTGCCCCAGGGGCGTCCAGCAGTTGCAAGCCCCTCTGGTGCGTCTTAACTATTTGGACCATGGTGTACCTCCTCTGGGAAACCAGAACCAGAAAACCCTCACGCATGATCGGGCAACAAGCCCGGGGGCGCGTGGCCCCTTTGCGCGCAACAGCGCTCGGGGAGTATGATACTACTTCCCGATGTCGTTTGCAACTATTTTCCGCAGCTACTTGTTTTTTCAGGAGGGCAATGTCTCTGTAACAATACTGGGGACACTTTTTATAAGTGATTGATTTTCAATAAGTTATGCAATATGGCGCTCAAATTCATAACTTGTTGTTTCTACGTCACTTATGAATTTGAGATCGCTCAAATTGGCCGTTTTGCTCAAAAAGTGTCCGAACCATTGTGTAAGAAGATGGAGGAAAGTTGAAATGAAGCTAATGGATTATCTGATGTGGGAGGACGTGAGTCCGGACAGATTGAATTTCTACAGGGCCATCGGGGTGGAGTCCCTTATGGTTCACCTGCCGGAGGAAATGGGCGACGGCGAGGATCACACCGAAGACCTTAAACGGATGAAGAGGTTCGTGGAGGATCACGGGCTGGAGCTCTTCGTCTACCATGCGCATCGCATACCCCGGGACAAAATCATCCACGGGCAGCCGGGAAGGGACGAACAAATTGAGACCTGGTGCAAGATGCTGCGTGCCATCGGCGCGGCAGGGGTTCCGACGACGACGACGACATTCTATGCCATCAGCCATTTCCGCACCTCGACCACGTACGGTCGAGGTGGGATCAGCTACAGTTCATTCGAATATGAAGAGTTGATGAAGGATCCGCCCCACTTTCTGGATAAGGAGATTACCGAGGAACGGCTGTGGGAGAATATCGACTACTTTCTGCAACGCGTGGTCCCGGTGGCCGAGGAGGCCGGGGTGCGGATTGCACTGCATCCGGACGACCCGCCCATTCCGGAGCCGCTGGGGGGGGCGGCCCGGATCATGGTGAGCATAGAAAACTTCCAGCGGGTTTTCGACCTGGTTGCCAGTGATGCCTACGGGATGCTGTTTTGCCAGGGCTGTGTGGCCGAGATGGGGGAGGATATCGTCAAGGCGATCCACGCGATTGGCGAGCGCAACAAGATCGTATTCGTGCACTTCCGCAACATTCGCGGCAATCCCTACAAGTTCCAGGAGGTCTTTCTCGACGAGGGGGATATGGACATGGTGCGCGCCATGGAGGCCTACCGGGATGTCGGTTTCAGCGGGCCCATCATGATGGACCACACTCCCGGAATCCCGACCGATTCACAGGGAATGGCCAGTCGCGCCTATTCCAACGGGTATATCAAGGCCTTGATTCAGGCGGTTTATCGGTGAAGGTCCGCAGGGCGCGGACCAGGCGCTCTGGTCTATTCAACGACCGCCTGGTCCTGGGGCTCGGAGCATGGGGACGTTTTCGTTGCGGGTCCGCAATTCCAAACCTGCGCGATTACGGTCTCCCCCCATAGATCCGATTGGCTATGATCTTCCCGTCGCAAAGCTGGCAGATGTGCACCTCCACGCCTTCCAGATCCTTACCAACCCGCCATTCGACCACCACCATATCGCCCTGGGCAACGACGTTCATGATCTCTCCTCGCAGTCCGGGTACCTCCTTGTAAAGGCAGCCCTGCCAGAGTTCCACGATCGCGTCGGGGCCGTGCACGGGTTCTGGCGTGCCCCTGATAACGGCGTCCTCGGCATAGAGATCTCGCAAACGGTCCCAGTCTTCGCGCAGTGGCGCCTCGATGGCCTCACGGGCCACTTGCGCGTTCTGTTCAAGAGACATATGCGTTTCCTTTCGTTGCTCGGCCCTCCCTAAAACCCGTTGGCTTAGGATAGAACCGGCGCTCAAAGGGGCGATCGCGGTGGTTCGAATCTGATGCGACCATTGCGACCACCCGGGAGATGGACAAAGCTACCAACCCATTCTGATTGGCTTGAGAATTTAAACAAAGTCACATGGTTCCACCAGATCGCGACATTGTAGGATGCCAGAATGCAGCCTAGGCATCCCAGCTGGCGATGAAGTCTTCGAGTTCGAAATCCTGCGGCATCTCTTCAAAGACATAGGGTATGGGCTCGGGCCCGGACTGGAAGCCGGGAATGTATTGTTCCGTCTCGGCCCGAAGTCTGGCATCCAGCGGGGCAAAGCGCTGGCTGAGGGTAGCGGCTTCTGCCGCTGAGAACCGGCCTATGACGTCGGAGTGTTTGAGCCGTGACAGCAACACGACGCACACCATCCGTCCTTTCTCGCCGGGATGCAGCCTGGCGAGTTCGGCGCGGAAGGCCGGCGCATCCTTGTCGAGCATGGCGCGGAAGGCGGAGACAATCACCTCGGCCTCAAGGGCGTGTAGTTCGGCGAAGCGTTCGAACGCGGCCCGCGCTTCGGGGGACAGGTGTTTGGTGAACCCCAGGTCCCAGTAGAAGTTGTGGTTGTGGTAGGGGTAAATGGAGCCGCCAAAGGAGCGGTAGCCCAGATGAATGGTGCGCCGCAGCCGGGGGCTGTAATTGCTACCCCAGTGGAGGATGGCGTTTATATAGACGACCCCGTCCCCTGCCTTCAACTCCACCGGGATGCCGCCCGGCAGGGGCTCGCGCGGATCCTCGATCAGCTGGCGGTTTTCCACCTCGGTGTTGGGGCGGCAATGGCTGCCGGGCACCACCCAGAGCACGTCGTCGTCGTAGAGCGGGATATTCCACTGCACGGTGCCGGTGCCGTTTTCCAGCATGTCCATCTGTAAGCCGCACAAAGGGGCCTCGCGACTGGGGTCGATATCGCGGTGCCAGGAGAAAAAATTCGGTGGCTTGTTTTTGTATTGCGCCGGCCCGTGGTCGCGCACGGGGTTGCACATGAAGAACATGGCCGTGATCGCCGCCTCCGGCGCTTCCATCAACTGGCGGCTGATCCCCAGGGTGTTTTCGTGCAAGCAGAACTCCACCGTGTGGGCGGTTTCTGCGTCGACGAGGTTGTTGAACACCAGCCGCGGCTGCGGGTGGGTCTCCCAGTTGCCGCCAGGCGGATCGTCGGGCCCGGCCTCGTCCGCCCAGATGGCTTTCTGGCGTTCGACCAGGACTTCAAAACCGGCGCGCAGTTCCTCCAGCCGTTCCGGAGGGATGACCTGCTGCAAAATGACGAAGCCATCGTCCAGGAGTTGTCGTGGGTTGACCTTCATACCAAGTGGTTTTTTCATTAATTTTATTGACTTAAGCAAAGCAACATGGGAGTTCGGGGAGTATAATAGAATTATACTAAATGTAGTGCTTAGACTCAAGTTATTCTTTGTCGGTACTATCGGCAAAATATATGGATAATTTAGTTTTGGGGGTAAATATAATGAAAAAATTCAGAGAAAACAGGGGCAGGTGAGGATGTTGAACGCGATTTCGAGTTTGACTTGAGCCCCGGGCCTGTGTAAATTGAGAAACTTTCTGGCAAATACTAGTTGTATTAAATACAAAAATTAGGAAGAAGGGGCCATGGCGACAAGCAATGGAAATGTCATAGTGGACGCTCAGGACGTGAAAATGGTGTACAATGCCAAAAATCGCGATGAGTCTACCCATGTCTACGCGCTGCGAGGACTGAGCGTGCAAGTCTACGAAAACGAGTTTTTTGCCATCATGGGGCCTTCGGGTTCGGGAAAGACGACCCTCTTTAATATGATTGGCGCACTGCAAACCCCCACATCCGGCGAGGTTTTGATCGAAGGGGTGAACCTGGCGAGCCTCAGTCCCCAGAAACTGGCGGCGGTGAGGTGTTTTGAAATGGGTTATATCTTCCAGACCTACAATTTATTGCCAGTGATGAGCGCCTTGCTGAATGTGTCTTTGCCCACTGTGTTTGCCGGCATGACTACCCAGGAGGGGGAAAAGCGGGCCATGGAGTGCCTGGAAATTGTCGGCCTGGGAGATCGGGTCCATCACCTGCCATCCGAATTGTCGGGTGGCCAGCAGCAGCGCGTGGCCATTGCCCGGGCTTTTGTCAACAAACCGCGCATCATCCTGGCCGACGAGCCCACCGGCAACCTGGACAGCAACACGGGCCAGGAAATCATCAACTACATGAAGGAACTGCAGAATGAGATGGGTACGACCATCATCACGGTGACCCACGACGACAAGATGCTGACGGCAGCTGAACGGGTTGCCTGGATCCGCGATGGGCAACTGGAACGCATTGCCGATCGGGATGAGGTGGAGATCCAGATGGGAAGCATCAAGGAACACGAGACAGAGGCCGATTCCTCTACTGGAAAGGAAGCATAACTACTGCGCAAACCCCTGAGCAAGTAAAAAAGGCGCTTACCTGGCCTTGCCGGGCCGGTTGAGCGCTTTTTTATTTTTGGTCGCCCCCTTTTCTCGCTGGAGACGCAGGCCCTCTTGGAGAAACAGGTCGCGGTTGTTAAACCCATTCACCAGGGTGAACCCCCCGTCCACGGCGATCAACTGGCCGGTCATGTAGGGGATCTGCGCGAAAGAGTAGGCCGCAGTGGCGATGTCCTCGGGGCGACCGATGCGCGGAATGACCTGTGAGCCGCCCATGGCCATCAGGCCGTAGGTTTCGGCCACGGTGTACTCATAGCCGCTTGCGGGATCCGCCACACCGGAGGGTCGGGAGGTGAGCGGGGTATCGATCACCCCGGGCCGCAGGGCATTCACCGTGATGTTGTGCGGTCCCCCTTCAAAGGCCGCTCCCAGGACCACGTGGTTGAGGGCGGCTTTGCTCACTCCGTAGGGGATGCGGGTGGCTTCGGGGGCGATATCCGAGATGGAGGCGATGAAGAGAATGGTGCGGTGCCTGGCCTCCGAGCCTGCTTCCAGGTCCCTGGCAGCCTGTTCGATCATGTAGTGGAGGGCGCGCTGGGCCAGGCGATAGGCGCCCATGAGGTTCAGGTCGAGAACCCGAACCATCTCCTTGTCGAGGTGTTCGGTGGGGGCTTCGTGGAACCGGTAGCGCAGGAGGTTGCCGTCCTGGTCGCTGACGTAGTTGACCACCCCACTGTTGCTGATGGCCACATCGAGGCGGCCGAAGTGTTCGTAGGTCTGGTCCACCAGCCGGAAGGGGGCTTCGGGCTGGGATAAATCCGCTCCTATACTCAAGGTCTCCACGCCGTACTCCCGGCGCAGTTCCGCGGCAATGCGGTCGGCTCGATCCCGGCCGGAATTGTAGTTGACCACCACGTCGTAACCCCGAGATGCGAACTGGCGGACAGTGGCTGCGCCAATACCGCTGCTGGATCCGGTAACCAGACAGACTGGGTTGGACATGCATCAACTCCTGAGCGAATGTACCACCTGGACAACGCCTTGCTCGTCGGGGATGGTCGGATACTCCAGGGACGGGCTGAAAGGGACCGGCACATCCGCGGCCCCGATGCGGGCGACCGGAGCATCCAGGTAATCAAAGGCCTCTTCGGTGATCCTGGATGCGAGTTCGCCGGTTACGCCATAGCGTTTCACCCCCTCGTCCACGACCGCGGCATAGCCGGTTTTGCGCACCGACTCCAGCAGGGTCTTCTGGTCCAGAGGATAGAGCGTGCGGGGATCCACGACCTCGGCGCTGATACCCTCCTCCGCGAGTAGATCGGCGGCCTTCAGGGCCACACCCACCATGCTGGAGGTGGCGATGAGGGTGATATCGTCGCCGGTGCGTTTGATCTCTGCCTGGCCAAAGGGGATGGTGTACTCGTCCTCGGCCACGGGTCCGGTTTCGGTGTACATCATCTTGTCTTCGAAGAAGAGCACGGGGTTGTCGTCGCGAATCGCGGTCTTCAACAAGCCCTTGGCATCGTGCGGGCAGGAAGGTATGGCCACCTTGAGGCCGGGAATATGGGAGAAGAGCGCGTGCAGGCTCTGGGAGTGCTGGGCGGCCGAGGAGCGGCCGGCCCCCATGCTCAGACGGATGGTCAGGGGCACTTTGCATTGCCCGCCCGACATGTAGCGGATCTTGGCGGCCTGGTTGACGATCTGTTCCATGGTGAGGAGGGAAAAATCACCAAACATCAGCTCGGTGATGGGGCGCATCCCGGTCATGGCGGCGCCCACGCCCAGACCTATGTACCCAGCCTCGGCAATGGGGGAATCAATAACGCGCTCCGGGCCGAATTCCTCCAATAAACCCTCGCTGCACTTGAAGATGCCGCCGGAGGCACCCACGTCTTCGCCGATGAGGAATACGGTCTCATCGCGTTGCATTTCTTCTCGCATGGCCTGGGCGATGGCCTCTCTGAAGCTTAGTTCCTGATCAGGCATATAGATCCTCGTAGGCTTGTTCGGGTGGAGGCAGGGGGGAGTTCCGACCAAATTCGATGGCATCCAGGACCTCCTGCTCAATCTGCTCATACAGGGCATCGAGCTGGTCCTGTTCGGTTACCTGGTGCTGGCACATATAATCTCCCAGAAGCCTGATCGGATCCTTGTTCTCCATCCACCACTTTACCTCGTCATCGGTGCGGTAGGCGCCGCCGTCACCTACGTGGTGTCCGCGGTAACGGTAGGTGAGGGCCTCGATAAGGGTGGGCCCCTTTCCCTGGCGGGCTTTTTCCACAGCGGCGGAAACCACCTGGTGGACCTGGAGTACATCCGACCCTTCGACCGTGATCCCCTCGAGTCCCATGCCGGCGGCGCGGTCGGCGATGCGCTCGATTCCGGTCACGCTCCGGTAGGGAGTATGCTCGCCGTACTGGTTGTTCTCGCACAGGTATATGGCCGGGAGATCCCAGATGACGGCCATGTTGATGGTTTCGAGCATAATGCCCTGATTGGCGGCCCCATCGCCAAAGAAACAGACCGCTACCTGGCCGCTTTTGCGCATCTTGGCGGACAGAGCCGCTCCGGTGGCAATGCCAAAGCCGCCGCCTACAATGCCGTTGGCGCCGAGAATTCCCACGGATATATCGGCAATGTGCATGGAGCCACCCTTACCGCGACAATACCCTTCTTCCTTGCCCATGATCTCGGCCATCATGCGGTCGAGCTTGCCGCCTTTGGCAATGCAGTGGCCGTGGCCGCGGTGGGTGCTGGTGATGTAGTCGTCGCGACCGAGGGCGGCGCAGGTCCCCACGGCTACGGCTTCTTCTCCTATATAAAGGTGGGCCAGACCTGGCATGAGCCCGCGGGTGTACACATCCCATACATGCTCCTCGAACAGACGGATTTCGGCCATTTTACGGTACATGAACCAGAGTTTATCCGCGTCTGGTCGAACCGCTTCTTTTGGTTGAACCGCTTCTTTTTTCTTCTTTTTTGCCATGATCTACTCGGTTTGTAATAATGGGTTACAGGCAATGGGTAAAATTAAAATTAAAAAAGTAGTGATTGGATTGGAAGATAGTCAAGCATAAAAGAGCCGGGACATCAAACGATGTCCCGGCTGTCAGCTGATTGGTAAGAGCTTGATAACTAACTGGTTTTGAGGTGCTCGGCGTTCTCCTCTTTGTAGGCGTTCCACTCACCGGGAGAGTCCCTCAACTCGAAGTACTTGGTATTGATCTCGGCGAAATGGCTCCACTCTTCGGGTAGATCTTCTTCGGCGAAAATGGCCTCTACCGGGCATTCCGGCTCGCAGGCGCCGCAATCGATGCATTCATCCGGGTCGATGTAGAGCATGGGCTCCCCTTCCCCGTCTGTTGGATGGATGCAGTCGACAGGACAAACCTCGACGCAGGCTTTGTCCTTTACATCAATGCAAGGTTCTGCGATGAAGTAGGCCATGGTTTCCTCCAGGGTAGATAAATGAGCAGGTTGTAAGTATCGGTTGTAATAGTTGGGAAGTTGCTGTTGCTAAAAGTAAGAAACTTCGATGAAGTGTCAAGCCTGTGAAAGGCTAGGCTGTGTACGATAATTGCTTGAAATAGTATTGGGACGTGGTATACTCTCTTTCAACCATTGAATCGAAGGAGGGGATACCGATGGCCCGCTACGACTTAACCGATGAAGAATTTGCCCTGCTAAAGCCGTTGTTACCTGCCGAACGGTCGGGCAAACCGGGCTGCCCTTATCGGAGTCATCGCCAAGTGCTCAACGGCATTTTCTGGATTTTACGCACCGGCGCGCCTTGGCGCGATTTGCCCCCCCGGTACGGCCCTTGGAGCACGGGGGCCGACCGGTTTCGTCGTTGGGAACAAAAAGGCTTATGGCAACAGATCCTGGATGCGTTAGAAGCCCAAGCGCGCCATATGGATCAGATCGATTTTACGTTCGCCGCCCTCGATGGGAGCATCGTTCGGGCGCATAAAGCAGCCGCCGGGGCAAAAAAAACATAAATGGTGTTTCCATAAGCCGTGAAGAAAGCCTTCAAAAACAGGGGCTTGGGCAAAGCCGTGGCGGCTATACCACCAAAATTCATGTCCTTTGTGAAGGGGCGGGCAAGCCCATCACGGTTACCATAACCCCGGGTCAGCAGCATGAATCCACCCAGGTAGACGCCTTGCTCGATTCAGTGGCCATTGGAGGCAAACCCGGTCCCAAGCGCACCCGGTTTGAAGCCCTGGCCGGTGATAAAGCCTATGATAGTCAATCCATCCGCGAGAAACTGCGCCAACGGCGAACCAAGCCCGTGATCGCCCATCGAAAAAATCGGATTCGACAAGGACTTATATCGGCAGCGCAATGTGGTGGAACGACTCATCGGACGGCTCAAAGAAAACCGACGCATTGCCACCCGATATGAAAAACACGCCGACAGGTATCAGGCGATGATCATACTCGCTTTCATCCGTATTTGGCTCAAAAACCTTTTATCGTACACAGCCTAGTTAACCTCCAAGTTTTTCAGCAGGGTGGTCACGTCGAATTCAGTGCTGGATTTTATCCTTATAGCAGGGCGTGGTGCCGGGACCGGAGTTGATTCAAGCGCAAATTCAGTTCCTCCATAAAGTGCTTGCAGGAAGCCTTCGAGGTCGGCTTTGAGCGCATTCTGGGTCTCCTGGGTACCGGGGGCGTGCAAGCGGTCATTGGCCACCAGGAGGACTTCCCCCCCCCGGAATTCTACCTTGCCCTTCAACTCGGGCTCCTGTTCCAGGCGTTGACAGGCCCTGAGGGCGGCGGTAAAAACCCGGCGGAACCGGTCGGACATACCGCCGTCGAGAGACTGCTTGCGCGTATAGAGCAACCCGATTTTCTCATCGGTGTTGTCGATACAATAATTCGCCTCGTGACCTACCAGGAGGGTGATGGGGCCCGCGTGGACGTGGCTGTAGTCGGCTACATCCACGAGAACTTCATCAGTGGTGGTGGATATCCAGGTATTGAAAATCCTGAAAATCTCTTCGGGTAATACCTCCCACTCGTCGAGGAAGAATTTGAGGTTGATGCGCGATAGGTCCATTGACTGGCGTCTCTGTTACAGGTTTTTAAGTAGAGGTCGACATGCCGTCGAAGCAGCGGTAGGCCGCTTCGATAAAGAGTCCGGCCTCCTCGGTCAGGCGGTGTGCCAGGTCCCGGGTATACTCACCGACCTCGGTCTCGTGGGCCCGGAACAGGTAGCGAGCGAACTTGTCCTTGGCATAAGTGTCGAAGAAGAGTTCGGTATCCAAAAAGCGCGTGCGGAATTGGGCCACAATCACATCCGGTTCCTCCGGGATGTCCAGAAACTGGGTCTTGACAAGGGCCTTGGCCGCATGCAGCATGGCGCTGTAGGCGGCCTTGTAGGCATTCTCGAAGTCGCCTTCATCCAGGAGGACCTGGGCTTCAAACGCCTCGCGCTCGCAGGCCGAAAGCTCGAAATGGACCAGGGGTACGACCTCGCCGGCGCACTCGCCCTTGCCCATGTCTCCAGTGGTAAATTCCCGTGGATCTCCCCAGTCGCTGTAGAAGGAAGGATCCGCATCGTGCGATGGGATGCTGGTAAATTCTTCCAAAAGCGCCTTTACCTCCCTCTTGCCGATGCGCTGGACATAGGCCTGGAAGCTCTCGTTCTTGTCGCGGCTCTGGATATAGCTTTCGGTGAGGCGGCTCACCACATCCGGGATCCGCCTGGAGGGGATCGCCGCCATGGGCAGACCGAAGGAACCGGCGTTTTCGGACCACTGACCGCCCAGGACGACCTGGAAATGGGGGACGGTGTAGCCACTGGCTTTGCGGCTGATCCCGTAAAATCCCAGGTCGGCGACGTGGTGCTGCCCGCAGGAGTTGAAGCAGCCGCTGATCTTGATGCGCAAATCCTTGACGGCCTGGTCGAACTGCATGCTCTTTTCGGCCAGGCGGGTGCGGAGTTCGGCGGCCAGGCCCCGGGAAGAGGCGATACCCAGCTTGCAGGTATCCGTGCCCGGGCAAGCGGTTACGTCCACGATGGTGCCGGCCCCGGATTGGTGCAGGCCCAGTTTTTTGAGCTCCTCGTAGAGCTGGGGCAGATCGCTCTCTCGCACCCAGCGCAGCACGATGTTCTGTTCGACCGTGGTGCGGGCCGTGTCTTTGACATAGCGTCGGCACAACGCCGCCAAAGAGCGCAACTGGCCAGAGGTAAGGTCGCCCAACGGCAGGGCGATCGTGGCCACCACGTAACCGGGCTGGATCTGGTGGTACACATTGGTTTTGTACCAATCCTCGAACCCCTCGGTTAGGGCCTGGCCGTTGAGGGCTTGGCCTGGTTTCAGGGCTTCCTCATCGTGGGCGTGGAGGTCCTTGAGGTACCCGATCCAGGCGGGATCCTCGGGTAGTTCGGCCCGCTCTTTTAGGACCAGGTTGCGGAATTCTTCAATCCCTAGCTTGACCACCAGAAACTTGATGCGGGCCCGGGCGCGGTTCTGCTTTTCGCCCAGCCGGGCGAACACCCGGGCGATGGCCTGTGCCGTGGGCAGGAGTTCCTCTGCGGAGATAAATTCGTCGAAGAGCTTGGCTTGGTGGGGCACGGCGCCCAGGCCCCCTCCCACGTAGAGTTCGAATCCGCGTTTTTCCTGGCCGTCGACCACGCGCACGGCTGCAATGGCCCCCATGTCGTGCATGTTGGTCAGGCCGCAGGCTTGGTGTTTGCAGCCGGAAAAGGCGATCTTGAACTTGCGCCCAAAGTCCTGGGCATCTGGATGGCCGAGCAGGAATTGAGCGCAGGCGTGAGCATAAGGGGTCACGTCGAAGATCTCGGTCTGGCAAACCCCGGAAAGGGGGCAGGCCGTGACATTGCGGACGGAGTTGCCACAGGCTTCGCGGGTGGTGATGCCCACGGCCGCCAGGCGGCGCATCAGATCGGGTGTATCCTCGATGTGAATGAAGTGGAGTTGGACATCCTGGCGGGTGGTGATGTGGATGATTTCGTCGGAGTACTCCTCGCCCAGATCGGCCAGAACATCCATCTGGTCGGGCGTCAGGCCCCCAAAGGGGATCTTGATCCGCTGCATTCCGGGAGCGTCCCACGCCGTATCGGGCCCTTTGGTCAGATCCGCGGAAGGGAAGTTCAAAGGCTGGGTAACGGTGCCATCGTAGCGCTGGCCATTGTCGTAGCGCTGGCCGTAGACCCCCCGCCGCAAGCGGGTCTCCGCAAAAATTTTCTCATCGATTTTGCCCTGCTTGCGGCGGTCAATCTGGGTTTCGAATATATCGATTTCGCGTCCTAGTTCTACCGGAATCTGGTCCCCCAGTCGTTCTTTCCAGTTCATGGATTCGCTCATGCTATCCACCTGTGAAATGTGTTGTCATCGGGGTATTTCCGCCGTTACGCCGTTAACAACTTTCTAAAATAGGTATAAAAGAGCTACTGTCAAGGTGGGGTGAAACAGAAGCAAAACAGTTATTTCTCTTCTACATCCGCCAGTTTGTTGCGCAGGTACGCCAGCAGTTGGCTACCGCAATCGACATCGGAGATGGCGTAGTCAATGAAGGTCTCGAAGTAGGCCTGGTGATTGCCTATATCAGCACGGTTTTCCGAAGGCCCCAGTTCCACTGCACGCACCATGTGGCCGCGCCGGATCAAGCCCCCAATGGCGTCGGTGAGATGGATCTCCCCATTGGGAGCCGGGGGAACGGCGCGGATCTCGTCGAAGATTGCAGGACCAAAGATGTAGCGGGCACTGACGGCCAGGCGGCCCTGGGTTTGACCCGGACGAGGCTTTTCGATGATGTCCGCCAGCTGGCAGTCGCTCTGGCCGGCCTCTTCCTCCATGGGGACCACGATGCCGTAGTGATGCACCTTGTCGGGGGGAACCTGGCACACGGCTATGGAGCAGGCGGATTGGTGCCGGATGTGGGAATCGATCATGCGTTCGAGCAGCGGTTTTTCTTCTCTGGAGCGTATGATGCTGTCCCCAAAGGCCACGATAAAGGAGGTGCCCTCGGTAAAGCTTTCGGCCGCGGCCACCGCATCTCCCGTACCCAGAGGTCTGGTCTGGCCCAGGGGGACCTGCTGACGGGTAAAAAAGAATTCGATGCCGCGCTTGCGGTAGTCGAAGTGGCTCACCTTTTTCATCTCGTGGTCATCGAGTTCCAGGTGGAGCATCAACTCGGAGTAATCGTCGAAGTAGTTTTCAATGGCGTTTTTGCTGCGGCTGGAGACAAAGAGCGTCTGGCGGATTCCGGCGCTTAACAGCTCTTCTACCACGTGCTGGATGATCGGATAGCGTCCAACGGGGAGCATTTCCTTGGGAATGGCTTTGGTCGTCGGTAGCAGGCGGGTGCCGAGTCCGGCCACCGGAATGATGGCTTTGGAAATTTCCATGTGTTGCTCCTGGTAAAAGATGATCAAATATCGTCCATCCCCCCAAGCCCGTCAATTGGATTCGGGACATTTTGCTTCTAAGGTTTGACAGGTCTGGATATAGGTGGTATCCTAGGAAAAACCAAGGGGGAGAGTAGAGCCATGAGTGAAAAGCAGCGCTATCCTGATCTCACGGAAGAACTCAGAGCTCGTGGAGTGGTGTCCCTGTTGCGCTTTTTTGGTCCTGGGGCCATCATTGCCTCGGTGACCATTGGCAGCGGCGAAACTGTATTTGCATCGCGCGGAGGCGCCCTCTTCGGCTATGCCCTGTTGTGGTGTTTTGTGGGAGGGGGATTGATGAAGTTTGTCCAGGTGTACACGGCTGCTCGCTACATCACTCTGACCGGTGAGCATCCCATGGAGCGCTGGAGTTACCTGCCAGGGCCTCGGGGGTGGGCCGTATGGGTATTGGCCGCCATGACGCTTCTGTGTTTTCCGCTGTGGCTGTCGGGATTGCCCAAGATGTTGGGGGGATTGACGGTGTGGGTCTTTGGCCTCGAGGGGGGGGGGCTTTGGGGAGATGCGCGGGTCTGGGGCACGGCCTTTGTGGTCTTTGCCATCGGTTTGACCATGATCCAGAGCTACGGGGCCCTGGAGCGTACCCAGACCATAATTGTGGGATTCCTGCTGGTGAGTATCCTGGTGGCCACCCTGGCGGCAAAACCGGACTGGCTGGCTGCGCTTATCGGCACGGTGATTCCTACCATTCCGGCGTACCAGCCCTGGGTGTTCAGCAAATATCCCGCCATTGGTTCGCGTTCTCCCTGGGTTGAGCTGGGCACGTACCTGGGGGCGATCGGGGGAGGCACGCAGGACTACTTCGGCTATATCGGCATGCTGCGGGAAAAGGCCTGGGGACTGTTGGGCCGCAAGGTAGAGGCGGGCCCCGAAGGAGTACAGCTGGAGGCCTCGGAACAAAACTACGCCTTGGGACGGAGCTGGTTGCGCGCCCCCTTCATCGATGGGGCGGTCTCCTTTGGCTGTATAGTTGTGTTTACCCTGGCTTTTATGATGCTGGGTGCGGCGCTGTTGTATCCCAAGCAAGTCGTCCCGGCCGGCATGCAGCTGCTTTCCGTTCAGGCCGAGTTTTTGACCCTGTTGCACCCCAGCCTGCTCTACCTCTACCAGCTCGGAGTATTCACGGCGTTTTTGGGCACGATTCTGGGCGCATATGAACTCTATGTGCGGACCACGCACGAGTGTTTGCGACCCATCGTGCCCCAGGTGCGCAGAAAATCCGTGGCCGCGTTGCGTCCCTGGGTGGTGGCCTACTGTGGGGTGGGAGGGGTAGCGATTATGTGGCTGGGGGGCAACCCGGTGCAAATCGTCACCCCGGCCGCCATTTTCGGAGGGGTGCTGACGTGTGGTCTGTGGTGTTTGTTGATGATCTGGACGGATCGCTGCTACCTGCCCAAACCCCTGCAGATGGGCCCCGTATTGGTGGTACTCAATCTGATCAGCGGCTTGTTCCTGACCGGGTGGGGCCTGAAGGGGGTGCACGATTTCTTGTTAGCTTGATCCTTTATAAGAGCGGAGTTGCGGCGTGTGGAACAGCCGATCTGGAGCCGAGTCGAGGCCATCTTGGACAGTGGTATCAGTCTGGGAGTAGGGCTTACCGGAGGGGGGAGTGAACTGGCCTCCTGGCTACTAAATCACCCCGGGGCCTCGCGGGCGGTGGTGGAAATCCAGATGCCCTACCACCCGCGCGCCTTGCAGGAGTACCTGGGTACGCCCGGTCCCCATCGAGTAGAAGAGGAGACGGGCAGGGCCATGGCAGCCCAGGCCTTTGCCCGAACCCGCGCTTTTACGGGTGGAGAAGGCTGGAGCATTGGGCTGGGATGCACCGCCGCCCTGGCCACCAGGCGGGTGCGGCGGGGTGAGGATCGCGCCTGG
Source organism: Candidatus Latescibacterota bacterium (assembly GCA_965219385.1). Taxonomy (GTDB): domain Bacteria; phylum Latescibacterota; class UBA2968; order UBA8231; family UBA8231; genus CBDCNM01. The sequence goes on from CBDCNM010000002.1 coordinate 3,987,444, forward strand.
GTGGTCGTGCGCACACCGGAGACCTACCGGTTTTATTGGGTCCACTACGAGAAGGACGCCGCCGACCGGTTGGAGCAAGAAGAACTGCTCAGCCTCTTTGCCCTGCACGCACTCTCGGAAGCTTGTGGGACTGGCCAGGTGCACACAAGGCAATGGCCGGGCTTTATGAAAATGTCCGCGCGCGTCGTTCCGGCGGTGGAGCCGCTTGAGCGGCTTTTGCGCAATGAGATTCAATCTGTGGAGATGGATCGGGATGGGCACATCGCTTGCGAAATACAGCACCGGGACGGGCTGTTGTTCCCCGGATCTTTCAATCCACTGCACCAGGGGCATCTGGAACTGGTCCTGGCTGTACAGGGTTTGACAGAGCGGCCCATCTACCTGGAGATCTCGGTAGAAAATGTGGACAAGCCGCCGCTTGCTTACGGGGAGGTAGTGCGCCGTCTGGAGCAGCTCAAAGGACACTACCCGGTGATTTTGAGCCGGGCGGCTACCTTTTTGGAAAAGGTTCGCCTGTTCCCGGGGAGCTGGTTCGTGATTGGCTACGACACGGCGGTGCGACTGCTCGACCCGAAATACTATGACGGGACTGGGGAGGGATTGGAAAAAGTCCTGGGCGAACTGGCCGCTACAGATTGTCGATTCCTGGTGGCTGGGCGTTTGCACGGAGGGAGATACCGGACCCTGAAAGACATTGATTTGCCGGAGCATTACCGGCATATATTCGAGATGATACCCGAGGAAATTTTCCGCAAAGACATCAGTTCCACCGCAATACGCGCCGGGATCTGGGAGTGAACGGATTCGGAAGCTACAGGGAAATAATACCGACTTGAGCAGATTGTCTGCTCGAAGGTTAAAAAAGAGAGGGTTGACTATGGACAGCCCCAAATTGAAAATCGTGCTGGTCGATGACGACGAAGACGACCATGTCTTGATTCAGGCGTTGCTCGACGATGTCAGGGCGGACGGATTCGAACTGGAGTGTCTGGCGAACTACGACGCGGGCCTGGAGACGATAGGGCGCCAGGAACACGATGTCTATCTGATCGATTATCGCCTGGGGGAGCGCAATGGCCTGGAACTGCTGCGCGAAGCCATAGCGAAGGGCTGCAAAAAGCCGATCATCTTACTAACGGGTCAAGGAGAGTACGAGATCGACATGGAAGCCATGCGCATCGGGGCGGCGGACTACCTGGAGAAGGAGTGGATCGACGGGCATATACTGGAACGTTCCATCCGCTATGCCATAGAGGGCAAACAAGCAGAAGAGGCCCTGCGTCAGGCACACGACGAGTTGGAAAGGCGGGTGGGGGAAAGGACGGCTGCTTTGCATGGAGCCCACACCGAACTAGAGCAGTTGACCTACGTGGCCTCGCACGACTTGCAGGAGCCACTGCGGGCGATTGAAGGTTTTTTGCGGTTTTTGGCGCAGCACTACGAGGGAAGATTGGACGCCGGGGCGAACAGGCTTCTTGGGCGCGCCTTTGATGGGGTGAAAATAATACAGAGGTTGAGCAAGCGCTTGCTGGCATACGCCGGGGTGAGCACTCAAGGAAAGCCCTTTGAGACGACGGATTGTTCCGCGATTTTAAACCGGGTAATCGAAGGGCTGGAAGATGTGATCAAAGAAAGTGGGACTGTGGTGAGTTATGGCACTTTGCCCCAGGTAGTGGCCGACTCCACCCAGCTCGAGCAAGTGTTTATGCACCTGATCGGCAATGCCATCAACCATCGCGACGACGAGCCCCCCAGAATCCACATCGGGTCTGAGCACCTGGAGGATGCGTGGTTATTTTCGGTTCGGGATAACGGCCTGGGCATAAATCCCAAGGAGAGCGAGCAGATATTCTACCTGTTTTCGCCGGTACACACCCGAAGGGGATATGGCGGCACGGGCATCAGCCTGGCTGTTTGCAAGAAAGTCGTGGAGCGCCATGGGGGGCGCATCTGGGTAGAATCAGAGCCAGGGAAGGGCTCGATCTTCTACTTTGTCCTTCCGGAGAGAGAAGAGCCCCCGGCATGATAAAATCCATGATACCGCACGAGTACATTGAGAAAAATCAGCAAAGCTTGATTCGTCACCTGCAGGACATGGTCCGCTGTCAAACCGTCAATCCGCCGGGACGCCTTTATCGAGAGATGGTAGACCTGCTCGAGTGCCGTTGCCGGAAGCTGGGAATGCACGTGGAGGTCCATCGCGTTCCGGATGGAGCCAGAGAAAAGGTCGCTGCGGTATGCCCAGACTTCCCGCGTTACAACTTAATCGCTCGCTGGGATGTGGGAAGAACAAAAACCGTGCACTTCAACGCCCACTACGATGTGGTTCCGGCGACGGATAACTGGAAGTTTGGCAGTCCATTCGAGCCGGCGGTTCACAAAGGCATGATTTACGGGCGGGGCTCGGGGGATATGAAGGGCTCTATTGCAGCCTTGCTCATGGCCGTCGAAGCCCTGCAGCGCACCGGGCGCAGGCCGGCGTTCAATGTGGAGTGTTCGTTTACGGCGGATGAGGAAACCGGTGGAGAGTTGGGCGCCGGTTATGTGGTCAGACAAGGACTGGTTAATGCAGACTACGCCGTGGTCTGCGAAGGAGCGGCTGGAACACGGGTGGGTTGCGGGCACAATGGAGTGTTGTGGCTCGAGGTTGCGATCCAGGGCAAGTCCGGCCATGCCGCAAATCCAACCGAAGGTGAAAATGCATTCGAGGCTATGGCCGAGCTGGTTGCCAACCTCCAGGGCTTCAAGAAGAAGCTGCAAGCCCCCGGGCGTCGCTACCTGGATTTTACCGGAGTGGAACGCAGTCCCACCATCAGCATCGGCGGGGTATTCGCCGGCAGCGCAGGGGACAAGGTGAACACAGTACCGGCCAGGGCCTCCTTTTCAATTGACCGCCGCATTGTGCCCAACGAGACCGTGGAGCAGGTAGAAAAGGAGTTGCGCCAGGCGATTGCCCTGGCGGCGAGAAAGCAAAGCCGGCTCAAGTACAGGGTTGCGCCTGCCCTGCGGATCAAACCGTGTGTCGTGGACCCCGAACACATCTTGTCAAGGTCTTTTGCCGGGGCGGTTCAGACCGTGCGTCGGCACGCTGTCGGATTCAGGTCGATATCCGGTTTTACGGATCTGCACTATTTTGTCGAGGATGGGGGCATACCGGGAATCGGCTACGGGGTCAATGGCCAAAACGGGCATGGAGTGGATGAGCGGGTAAGAGTGTGGGACGTGATCCAGACCTCCAGGGTCTATGCTGAATTCATGCAGCGGGGGGTCCGGACAGGTTGCTAGCGACCTCCAAGAAATTCTTCTGGACGACCTATGATCACCTGGGCGGACTGATTGTCCTCAACCTGGTCTGGAGCACGCTGAGTTTGCCCTGGATTCTGGTGGGGTATGGTTTGGTCGGCCTAGGAGCGAATATGTCGGGTTGGGGCGTATTTGTAACTACCTTTCTGGCGGTGGAAATGGTGGTATTTGCTCCGCCCACCATGCTGTTGTTCGCGGCCGGGGTACGCTGGGCTCGCGGTGAAGACATCCGCTTCGAGACGCTGTTCAAGGAGATGCGGCTATTTGCAGCACGGGTGCAATTGCTTGGACTAGCAGTGGTTTTTTTGACTCTGTTGTTGTTCCTGAACATCGGTTTCTACCTGCACCTAAAGGGCTGGCCAGGGCTGATACTCAGCAGCATCATGATCGGGCTCCAGGTCGCCGTATTGTTGATGAGTACGTATTTGTTCCCCTTGCTGTTACTGCAAAACGGACGGGTGTGGTACACCTTGCGCCAGAGCTTCCTGGTAGCGCTCGACAATATCAAGCTTTCCTTGGTTTTATTGCTGGTGGTTCTACTTGTCTTCGTCCTGGGATTTTTTTCCGTGGTTGGCCTGTTTAGCGGTCTGCTGGCTGCCGTAGCCTTGTTGTTGTGCATCTGCTTTCGCGAACTCCAGCCAAAATACACGGGGGAATCCCTTCCCGAAGAAGTGCCTCGCACATGGCGCGAGCTGATACGTCCCTGGGAGGTGTAGGCGCTATGGTGGAATTTGTCAAACTGGTCGGCGGGCGCGAGATGGCTGAAATTGACCGGCGGACTATCCGTGAAAAGGGGATCGCCGGAGCCGATCTGATGGAGCGTGCGGGCCGTGCTGTCTACAAGGCTATAGAAGCTCAGTGGGAAGGGCTTGATGGCCTGAGCGTCGTCGTGGTTTGCGGCAGGGGGAACAACGGGGGCGATGGGTTTGTGGTCGCCCGACTGCTCTGCCAGGCAGGGGTGCCGGTGCGGATTTTTCTAATAGCGGAACGCGCTGCAGTAGAAGGGGATGCCGCTGTGCACCTGGAGCGGCTTGAAAAAGCCGGCGGCGAGCCTGAATCACTCCTTGATGAGGCGGGCTTGAACGGGCTGGACGCAGCCTTGAAAAAAGCCGATCTGGTAGTCGATGCCCTGCTGGGAACGGGCATTCGGGGAGCCCCCAAGCCGGCCGTGGGAAAGATCATAGAGTGTATAGTTCAAAGTCAGCGACCTGTTGTTGCAGTAGATCTTCCCTCGGGTCTGGACGCCGAAACAGGGAAGGTACATGGAGCCTGCACTCGGGCTGTTTTAACCGTTACATTCGGGTTGCCCAAGCTTGGGCATATGTTCTATCCCGGGCGCTCGTTTTGTGGCTTATTGGATCTGGTTGATATTGGTTTCCCCCCTGAGATCATAGCCGAGAGTCCATCCGCGAACTATCTGCTGACCACCGAGAGTATGACCCAGTTGATCCCCCGGCGGTCGGGAGATGCGCACAAGGGCACCTGTGGCAGCGTGACCGTCGTCGCCGGTTCGGTCGGCATGACCGGAGCAGCGGCCCTGACGGCTGATACGGCACTTATGGCCGGGGCCGGCAGGGTGACGCTGGGAACCCCCGGCAGCCTCAACGGTATCCTTGAAGTCAAGCTGACCGAGGTCATGACCCGTCCCTTGCCAGAGCTTAAAAAGCGTCGCTGCCTGTCTTTGCGGGCTCTGGGAGAGATCTTGAATCTGTGTGAAAATACCAGCTGTCTCGCCCTGGGGCCGGGGCTGGGAAGACATGCGGAAACCGCAGAATTGGTGCGGCGTCTGGTGAACCAAGTGGAACAATCCATGGTTGTGGATGCGGATGGACTCAACGCCCTGGCCGGTTATACCGATATATTGAAGGAAAGGACACAGGCTCTGGTTCTGACCCCCCATGTCGGGGAGTTCGTCCGGCTCACGGGGCTGGACAAACGGGAAATTCTGGAAAATCCCCATGAGCAGGCGCGGCTTTTTGCCCAGAGCCATGGGGTCACACTGGTTCTGAAAGGGGCGCCGACCCTGATCGCCACGGCCGCGGGAGAGGTGTTGGTAAACTCCACCGGCAATGCCGGTATGGCCACGGCCGGTTCGGGGGATGTGCTGACCGGACTCATAGCCGGTCTGATCGCCCAGGGATTGAAAAGCGTAGAGGCCGCCTGTCTGGGGGTGTTTCTCCATGGTCGCGCCGGAGATCTGGTGCGCGACCAACTCGGCGAATGGGGCATGAAAGCCAGCGATATCAGCCGGGCCGTTCCACAGGCCATTCTGGATGTATATCGAAGCACTTGACATCCCTGGTTGGATGGTGTAATGTATGAAGGATTCGCTGCCTGCGAGTCGCCCCTTTGCCGAGCGATGAAGCCGAGCCGGGTATATAATATAACCTCTTGTTTTTTTATAGGTTTATTTTAACTAAGACGAAAAGAGATGACCAACGTCAAAGAAGCAATCAATGAGTTGATTGAAGAGTCTTATCTCATGGGGTTGTCCGAGCAGGAAATCCGTCGGGACTTCGAGCACTTTATCGAGACCTGCTTTGCGGTTATTCACGACAACGTCAAGGACCGAGAAGCCATCAATGGACTGACTGAAAATTTGGCGCGCGAGAAGACCTGCATTCTGATTGCCGATCACTCCGCAACCACTGCACAGCCAGAGATTCGGGAAGAGGATGCCGCCAAAGATCCCAATGAGGTTTTTGTCGAAAAGGTGGCTCGGCGCAAGCGGCTGATTCTGAAGATCATAGCCCAGCACGACCCTGAACTAGTGCGACTGATCGATGAGCAGCGCTTCCAGGGCAAAATCGAAGACGAGGTAGTTCGGCCGAAGTTCAAGATCAAGGAACGACCTAACTGGGAGCACGTGCGGGTAATGTTGCTCAAGGTCGGATACGCTGCTACCATTGTGCTTATCATCCTGCTGATCCTGGGCTATATCCAGGAATTCTGAGGAGTACATGAAGTATTCTTCAGGGAAGCCGCATGGTTCGTTGAATTTATTATCCTCTTTACAATCCCCTTTCGCGTTTTTCAGGTTTCCACTTTCAAGTTCCCAGGTACACGGAGATTCGCCCCTGCGCATCTCCGCTTTTATATATGCCTAAACGCACAGATATCCGGAAGATAATGCTGATTGGCTCGGGTCCTATTGTCATTGGCCAGGCCTGTGAATTCGACTATTCCGGGACCCAGGCCTGCAAGGCCCTCAAAGAAGAGGGGTATGAGATCGTCTTGGTCAACAGCAATCCCGCCACTATCATGACCGATCCCGAAATGGCGGATCGAACCTATATCGAGCCCATTACAGTCGAGATTTGCGCGAAGATCATCGCCCGAGAACGCCCTCAGGCACTGCTGCCCACTCTGGGAGGCCAGACGGCTCTCAATACCGCGGTGGGACTGGGCCGAACAGGGGTTCTGGAGCGCTATGGAGTGGAGATGATCGGCGCCAAACTGGAGGCGATCAACACTGCCGAGGACCGCGAATTGTTCAAGGCGGCCATGGACCGCGCCGGTCTGGAGATGCCGCGGGGGCATTTTGTCAAGACCTTCGAGGAGGCCAAACAACTCCAGGCGGAATTGGGATTCCCCTGTATTGTGCGGCCGTCCTTTACCCTGGGAGGGTCCGGAGGGGGCATTGCTTATAATATCGAAGAATTCGAACGCGTGGTCCGGCACGGGCTCGATCTCAGTCCGATCACCGAGGTGCTCATGGAGGAATCCGTGATCGGTTGGAAAGAGTTTGAGCTGGAGGTCATGCGCGACCACAACGATAATGTGGTGATCATCTGCTCGATAGAGAATTTCGATCCCATGGGGGTACACACCGGCGACAGCATTACCGTAGCGCCCGCCCAGACGCTCAGCGACAAGGAGTACCAGATTATGCGGGATGCCGCCATTGGGGTGATGCGCACGATTGGAGTGGATACCGGCGGGTCGAATATACAGTTTGCGGTGCATCCGGATACGGGTCGCCTGGTGGTGATCGAGATGAATCCGCGGGTGTCCCGCAGTTCGGCTCTGGCCTCCAAGGCCACGGGTTTTCCAATTGCCAAAATCGCCGCCAAGCTGGCCGTGGGGTATACCCTGGACGAAATCTCCAACGATATCACCCGGGAGACGCCGGCTTCGTTCGAGCCCACCATCGACTATGTGGTGACCAAGATCCCGCGCTGGACGTTTGAGAAATTTCCCGATACACCGGATGTCCTGGATACCCAGATGCGTTCGGTGGGAGAGACCATGGCGGTCGGCCGCACCTTCAAGGAATCCTTGCAGAAGGGGCTGCGTTCGCTGGAGATTGGTCGAGCCGGCTGGGGCGCGGACGGCAAGGATTTTGAAGCTGACAAGATCACCAAAAAAGAATTGAGTGAGCACCTGGCCATCCCTAATTCACAGCGTCTCTTCTATCTAAAGCTAGCCATTGAAAAAGGGTATACCATCGAGCAACTCTACAAGCTGACCAGCATTGATCCGTGGTTCCTGGACAATCTCTACCAGATTGCCGAGCTGGAGGAGCGCCTCTCTCAGGCAGATGTGTTTGAGGAGGAAGGGCTGCTGCGGCAGGCCAAGGAATACGGTTTCAGTGACCGTCAGCTGGCTTTTTTGCAGGGTGGTGACGAGAAGACGGTGAGGCGCCAGCGGCTGGAACAGGGAGTAAAGCCGGTATATAAGACCGTAGACACCTGTGCCGCCGAGTTCGAGGCTTATACCCCCTATCACTATTCCACCTACGAGCGGGAAGACGAATCCACTCGTTCCTCCCAAAAAAAGATCATGATACTGGGAGGCGGTCCCAATCGCATAGGTCAGGGAATCGAGTTTGACTATTGCTGTGTGCACGCGTGCTTTGCCCTGCGCGAGGACGGTTTCGAAACCATTATGGTCAACAGCAATCCCGAGACCGTGAGCACGGATTACGACACGGCGGATAAGCTCTACTTCGAGCCTCTGACAGTGGAAGATGTGCTGGGAGTAGTCGAGCGCGAGCAGCCGGATGGGGTCATTGCCCAGTTTGGCGGGCAGACTCCTCTCAACCTGGCCGCCGAGCTGGAAGAGGCCGGTGTCCGGATCATCGGTACCTCTCCCGGCAGCATCGATCTGGCCGAAGATCGTGAGCGCTTTGGCAACTTGTTGCGCCAGCTGGGCATACGCCAGTCGGAAAACGGTATGGCGCGCAGTGTGGAGGAAGCCGTGGCCGTGGCCGAACGCATTGGCTATCCCCTGTTGGTACGGCCTTCTTACGTACTGGGTGGGCGCGCCATGGTGATCGTATACGAAATCAGTGCTCTCGAGACCTACATGAAGGAGGCCATCGAGGTTTCTCCGGAACATCCCGTGCTGATCGATCGTTTTTTAGAAGGCGCGCAGGAGTTTGATGTGGATGCTGTATCCGATGGCCAGGAGGTGGTGATCGGAGGTATTATGCAGCACATTGAACAGGCCGGCATCCACTCGGGGGACAGTGCGTGCGTCTTGCCGCCGTACAGCATCAGTGCTGAAAACCTCCGGCTTCTGCGGGAATACACCCATGCCCTGGCACGGGCCCTCGACGTCGTGGGGCTGATGAATGTGCAGTACGCCATACATGCGGGCACGGTTTACGTACTCGAGGTAAATCCGCGCGCTTCGCGCACCGTGCCTTTTGTGAGCAAGGCGATTGGTTTCCCTCTGGCCAAGATCGCCGCCCGGGCCATGACCGGAAAGAGCTTGCGGGAACAGGGCTTGACGGAAGAGATCGTGCCGGACCACATTTCCGTAAAAGAAGCCGTGCTGCCCTTCATCAAGTTCGAGGGGGCGGATAGTTTGCTGGGACCTGAGATGAAGTCCACGGGCGAGGTGATGGGAATCGGCAACGGATTTGGCATGGCTTTTTACAAGGCTCAGATGGGGGCCGGTTCGGTATTGCCGACCAGCGGGACCATTTTTATCAGCGTGGCCGACTGCGACAAGGAGGCGGTGGTAGAGGTAGCCCGGCAATTGCGCCAGGCGGGTCTTGATTTGTTGGCTACACAGGGAACCAGGAATTTTCTACAAAGCCATGGAGTTGAGGCAAAGGAGATCCGCAAGGTCCAGGAAGGTCGGCCTCATATCGAGGATGCCATCCGCAGTAATGTGGTGGCTCTGGTCATCAATTCTCCCCAGGATGATTCGTCTCAGTACGACGGCTACGTGGTGCGCCGTGCTGCCATCATGCACAATATCCCCTACACCACGACTATGGCCGGCGCGCACGCTGCGGCTGCCGGTATCGAGGCTCTGCAAAAAGAAGAAATCGCGGTTCATGCCCTCCAGGATTACCACCGTACGGTTTGAGCATCGCTTGGCGCCAGGGTCGCATCGGCTCGGGTGATTTAAGTCGTGAAGCACTCCAAGGGATTCTATGATAGTCTTACGTTGCCTCCTGATAATCTCCTTACTGGACTTTTCCGCCTGCGTTTATTTCAATACCTACTACAATGCTCAGAAGTATTTCCGCCAGGCTGAGGAAGCTCGCAAGAAACAGGAATCCGAGCATCTCGAACTAGGGGACTCTCGCACCAGCACCAAGCGGGGATCCAGGGGAGGATCCAGAGGGCCTCATGGGCTGTACGAACAGGCGGCAGAAAAGGCCTGGAGCGTGATGGAAAAGTATCCCGAAAGCGATTTGGTGGATGATGCCGCCTTTCTCATGGGCAGGGCTTTTTACTGGCAGGGAAACTACCTTTACGCCATTCGCACCTTCAAAGATCTGGAGGACAAATTTCCCGCAAGCGAGTTTTACGACCGCGCCCGTTACTGGCGTGCGCTGTGCTACGAAGCCCAGGGGGACCCCCAGGCCAAGGAATTGTATCACTCTCTGCTCAGCGCCGGCCAGGGGAGAGTGGCCTACCAATCAGGATACAGGTTGGGTGAAATAGCCTTTGAGGAGGAAGACTTCCCAGCGGCTATTCAGGAGTACCAGAACACCCTGGAAGCCTTCCCCAAGGCCGACCTGCGAGCCGAACTCTACCTGCGTCTGGGAGAAGCCCTTGTCGCCCTGGAGGATTCAAGCCGCTACGATGAGAGCCTGAAAGCATTTGCCCAGGTTCGCAAAGAGTCTCCTTCTACCGAGGTGGAATATAAAGCTCGCCTGAACAAAGGGCGCGTGTTCTATGCCAAGAGGGATGTGGAAAGCGCCCTGGAAACCTACACCAGATTGCTGAAGGAATCGCGATTCCGGCCCTTTGAAGGACAGACGCGCCTGGCCATTGGCCAGTACTATCAGGATCGCCACCTCCTGGATGAAGCGCTCGGCGAATACGAGCAGGTGCGCGACGATTTTCCTCAGAGTGAAGCCTCGGCTATGGCGCTGTATCGCACTGGTCTGCTCTGCCTGCAGGAGTACGGCGATACCGAGCGGGCCGAGGAGTACTTCAAAGAGATTCAGGCGGAAAAGTCCGGCTCCGAGGCCTCCGTACTGGGGCAACGGATTCTCAAGGATATGGCGGAGCTTGAGCGACTTCGCGTCCGCATTCATAAGGCAGACTCGCTGGCCATGGTTTCGGGCGTGGGAGCAGACTCGCTGGCGGCTCTGCAGGCAGGATCGGCGGATTCGCTGGCCGTCGTCGCCCCGGTGGATTCTCTGCAGGTTGGGAGCCGGCTGGATTCTCTGCAGGTTGGGAGCCGGCTGGATTCTCTGCAGGTTGGGAGCCGGCTGGATTCGAATCAGAGCGGGGAGGAGCCGGCTGCCTGGTTTTTCGAACAGCCTCAAAAAGAGGCTGGAGAAACCGCCCTCAGCCAGGACAAAGAAGTGCTGGAGGATCTCTCTTCCATGGCTGAAATCTACCGTCACAAAATTGAACAACCCGACTCTGCTGCCCATTACTACCAGGAGATCATACGCCGTTTCCCGAATTCCGACCAGGTCCTCAGGGCGCTCTATGCGGTTGCCTGGATCCACCAAGAGATGAAGGAGGATCCCGAGGCGGCCAGACCCCATCTGGAACACATTGTCGAAGCCTATCCCGCCTCGGAACACGCCAATGCGGCCCGCCGCTACCTGGGCGGGGAAGTCCAGATCACAGCCGAGGAACTGGCCGCCGCTGAATTCGTCCGCATTGAACAGGTATGGGTGGATGATACAAACGCTATCGAAGCCTATGTGCCTCTACTCGACAGCCTGAGCCAAGACTATCCCGGCACCCGAGTGGGAGCACAGGCCGCTTTCCGGGCCGCCTGGAGCTACGAAAATATCCGGGGGGATACCCTCGAGGCCCAGAAGCGCTACGAGCGCCTTTTGGAAGAATTCCCCGGTTCGCATTTCGCTCAGCTGGTTGAAGATCGTCGCGCCAATCAAGATGCCGGGGTACTGACCAAGCTCGAACGCGGGATCAAAGCCATTAGCGGCGGCTTCAGGCCAGGAGAGCGGATTGAGATCATTGCGGTAGAGCCGGATTCGGCCGATTCTGTGGTACTGGCCCGCAAGCACTTCCGCTTTGCCCTCAGGGCCTTTCTGCGCGGTGAGCTTGATAGCGCCCGCGAGCAGTGTGAATTAAGTCTCGAGCAAAGGGAGAGAAATCCCAATGTGCACTACTACTTGGGCAACATCCTCTTGGAGGGAGGTTATATCCAGGATGCGATAGACCAGTACCACCAGGTACTGCACTTCGAAAGCAACCATCTCGGGGCCCACTACCGTCTTTTTGCCGCTTATGTCACCGAAGGGGTGGCCGATTCGGCCAACCATTATCTGCACTGGATCATCAATAAAGACTCGCGCAATTTTCAGATTCAGTACCTGGTTGAGGAGCATCCTGAGTTGAGGCCCTCTGAGAGGGAGGAGGTGGATATATACACTTTGGAGAGCCTGAATTTGGTGCCTCCGGAGGACAATTTGTTTCTGCGGCGAAGCGAACTCGGTCTGGAGGAATTGCCCTTGGTGCGAAAAATGGTACTGCCGGTTTACCCCGGAGAAGCGGGAGGGGATTCAGCTGAGGTTATACTGGATATTCTGGTGGGCAGGGACGGCAGACCTGAGACTGTCGAGGTTTTCAAAGGAGAGGAACCTTTCAGACAAGCTGCCGTGGCTGCTGCTCGGGATTACGTATTTTATCCTGCATCCAGACGTGCGAGGAGGGATGAAGAAAAAGAGGCGAGGGTTTGGGTCGAGCTGGTCCTGTGGGTAAAGCCTGGTGAGGCCCTGGCATCCGAGGAGGGCCACTCTGTTATTACCGGGAATATGGGTGCCGAAGCTGCCCCCGACAGCGTTTTCCAGGACACGATTTCGGTGCTTTCTGAAACGCCGAATAAGACAGAGGATCTCCAGGTCCAGCAAAAATGAGCGAATCCTGTATGAAAGATGAGCAGGCACGCGTGGTTTTCAACCTTGAAGTTGCCCAGGATTTTTATCAGGCTCGTCTGTTGGCTCCCCACATTGCAGCGGAGGTGGTGCCCGGTCAATTTGTAGAGGTGCAGGTTGGCAGGCAAGTTTCACCCTTTCTGCGCCTTCCCCTCAGTATCTGCAACCGCGACCTGGATCAGGGCATGGTGGATCTGCTGTACGAAGACATGGGGCCCAAGAGCCATGTCCTGAGCCGGCTGCAGCCGGGCAGTGAGATAGCCTGTTTGGGTCCTCTGGGGCATGGGTTCAAGGGGCCGACAATAGACCATAATGTGTTGATGGTGGGGGGCGGAATTGGCACACCGCCCCTGCTTTTCCTGGGAGAAGAGCTGCGTCGTTCCGGCCATCAGGTCCGTCTGTTGGTTGGGGCCCGAGCAGCGGCGAAACACCTGCCGGACACCCTTTTGAATCCAGCGGCTCAGGTGGTGTTAAAAGCTACCGACGACGGCAGTCTTGGACACTGTGGTCTGGTCACGGATTTATTGCGGCAGGAATTGGAAAAGACAGAAAGGTGCTCGATCTATACTTGTGGCCCCCATGCCATGATGGCTGCAGTTGCAGGGGTATGTCAAGATTTCGATGTCCCCTGTCAGGCTTCTCTCGAAGAGTACATGGCCTGTGGTTTCGGTGTTTGCGTGGGTTGTGTAGTTGAGGTAATGCCTGCCGCTGACGGGACTCTGGCATCCCCCTATACGCAGTACAGTCGGGTTTGTGTAGATGGTCCCGTTTTTGACGCCCGCCGGGTGTGCTGGTGAGTAGAATGGTGGATTTAGGGATTGATTTTGCCGGGGTCAAGTTCAGGAATCCGGTTATGCTGGCTTCAGGTACCTGCGGCTATGGCCGGGAGTTTTCGCCTCTGACCGACCTGTCGCGCATCGGGGGATTGGTGAGCAAAACAATCACGCCCGAACCGCGTGCGGGGAACCCACCGCCGCGGATTGTCGAAACCCCGGCCGGTATGTTGAATTCGATCGGCCTGCAAAATCCGGGGTTGGAAGGTTTCATCCAGGAAAAGTGGCCATTCCTGTCCGAGCTCGATACCCAGGTGGTGGTCAATATTGCAGCACCCACGGCGGAACAGCATGGAGAAATGGCCGCGCGCCTGGACGAGTTGGAGGGCATCGCCGCCCTTGAGATCAATATTTCCTCCCCCAACATGAAGGACGGGGGCATGCTCTTTGGCTGTAACCCTCAGGCTTCGGTAGCGGTGATCTCGGCAGTGCGTCGGGCGACCGATTTACCGGTGATTGCCAAGTTGACGCCGAATGTGACGGATATTGTGGAAATCGCTCGGGCGGTAGCAGGCGCCGGTGCAGACGGCATTTCGCTGATCAATACCCTCCTGGGCATGGCGATTAATACTTCGACACGGCGTCCTGTCCTGAGTAATATCACCGGCGGGCTTTCGGGCCCGGCGATCAAGCCTGTTGCCTTGGCCATGGTCTGGAAGGTGAAACAGGCGGTTCAGATTCCCTTGATGGGAATGGGGGGCATTGCGACCATGGAAGACGCCCTGGAGTTTATGATTGCCGGCGCCGCTATGGTACAGGTGGGTACGGCCGGTTTTGTCAACCCCAATGCCGGGGTTGAAATCGTCCAAGGCATTCACGATTACTGTGCCGAACGCGATATTGAACATATTGCTTCGCTCATAGGAAGCCTGGAAATATAGCACGGTTTTAATTTTACTCCCCCTCTTCCATTTCACCTGCACGGATCGAAATGGTGCACAGGATCTGCAACTGGATCTGCGGCGCGCTATGTGTCATTGCACTGGTAAGTTGTGTGCCTCATCCCATATACCACTCCGGCGATGGCAAACAAAGGTCAACCGGGTCGCGGTCAACATTCAGGACTAAAAAGCCCCCCAAGACTCCGCCGATAATCACCCCTCCGGCTTCGACCGCTCATCCAGTGGATCCGGCCAAGATTTCCACTAAAGAGGCCTACCAGATCGGGATAGCTTCTTATTACGGTAAGAAATTTCATGGCCGCAAGACCGCCAATGGCGAAATCTTCAATATGTACAAACTCACGGCCGCACATCGGGTTTTGCCTCTGGGTACCTTCATTCGAGTGACCCATCTGGAAAATGGTCGTTGGGTGGAGGTCAAGGTTAACGACAGGGGGCCCTTTATCGAGGGGAGGATACTGGATTTGTCCTTTGCTGCAGCCCTTGAATTGGAGATGGTCCGGGCGGGCAAGGCAAAGGTGATGATCGAAATCGTCAAGCCGGTGGATTGAATGCTTCGAGCGCATACTCGATCCACCCCATTCCCGCCCCCGTCCTGCTGCCACGCCCGCTCCCAGCCCCCACCGCCCTGCCGGCAATATTCCCTTCCAGCCTCGAGCCCAGTATGTTCACGCGGTTTCGTTATGGAGTGATTCTTCTTATCCAGAGTGGTGTGAAGGAAACGACACAGGATTGTTACGTGAACTACACACTTTTGGTACTCCCTCCATTTTGGTAAACTGCTTTTCGAAGGTTTCTCACAGGAGAGAGCTAAGGTGCCGAGTGCTTATCTGGGCTAACTGGCACGGATTTTGCGTTGCATTGGCGGCAGGTATGGGAGATCGTCGTTTGGATCATGACGCACTCCAACAGATAGAGAACAAAAAGATAGAATCGAGATCGAACAACAAGACGACTAGGGCAAGAAAATCATGTATAAAACTGCCATTACCCAATTATGAATTTACTGAACAGCCTATGAGGCAGGACAACAGCCACCTTTTCTCCTCGATTATGAAGTGACCCCATAGCGCTGGACACATTTAGTGGTGTTTGATCTAACGCCCGGCATGAAACGTAACCAGCACCAATCCTCATTTAATATTACTTTGTTGATTAGGAGTGCTGGTCCCATAAGTCCCTATTTTTCAGCAGATTACCGAAAGGCTTGAAAGCGATCTGTTTGGGGTAATGCGCTGTTTCTTCGGACCTTACAGCACAAATCCTGATCGGTATTGGCCGAAAGATTGCGACCAAAATAGGCAAAAATAGTGGACCAATGAGCACGTTATCCGCCAATTAACAAAGTAGTATTAATCGCTTGGGCAAAGGCCACCGCTCTTTCCGGGTATTTACTGGACTTTTGCAAATTTGACTTTTTGCGCGCTTTGCTGATATTGCTACAGCAATCGGCATGGAGTCCGCTAGCGACGTATTAAATGTCCAATATGTTGATTTTAAATTACTTATAGATGAAATAGGTCAAAGCGGTTCAATGGGCTGTCTTTTCGTGAAACGATGATTTTCTACAAATTTTCCGATTTTTGCAAAAGTCCAGTATTTATCTATAAAGGATGTCTTAAGGTCGGTTGCTGTCTTATCCAGCTAAACACACGATACAATCTGAAAAACATCGGTTTTTCAACGGCCTGCTAGACCCGAGGCCGAGTAGGTGGTACGCACATAGCGTTTAACCTGGACTTGGAGCCCTTCCTCCTGCATGATCCGTTGGACGCGTTTATGGTTGACCGCCACTCCGCTGGACTCTAAATGGTGAGTCAGCTTCCCATCCGAGTTTAATGTAGTATTGAGGGCGGAGAGGGGAGCACGAAATGAGGATTCGTCAGTAAAATCTCACGCGAGGTGTCTCATTCCTATTGACACGGTCCGTTTTGCGCATATTCACCTCCCGGATGACGGCCAGGAGTTTCTGAAGGCACAGTTGGAGATGCTTGTTCAAGAACTGGAAGGAGCATCAGAGCCGGCACAGAAGGAGGCCGCGGCCAGTTTTCGGTCGGGGGAAGTGAGGTTCAAGAACTCCCAATATCGGGACGCTGCGAGGTTCTATCAGGCCTCCTTTGAAGCATTCGAGAGTCTGTCGGCCCTTCTAGCCCGAGGTGTGGCTCTGATGATGGTGTCGGAACTGACGGAAGCAGCTGAAGTATTTGAAGTGGGGCAAAAACTATCACAGACGCGAAAGGCCGCCAGCATGGAAGCGGCATTCGGAATCAATAGGGGACAGACATGCAACGATTTGGGTGAGCCAGTTCGGTCCCAAGAAGCCCTTGAAGAAGCACGGGATCTCTGCGAGGGGATTAAGGACCATGCGCTGGAAGTGATGGCGCTTCGGCATCTGGGGACGGTTTTTCTGACGCAGGCTTTATATGATGAAGCACTGGAATGTTGTGAAGAGGCAATTCAGATTTCTAAGGACAAACGGGATAAGATAAGCCTTGGTCGTATCTTGTGTAATAAGGCTGTTATCCTTGCTTCTAAAGGAAATCTTAATGACGCTGAAGAAATTTTTCAGCAAGGACTTATGCTGGGGGAGGAATTGGAGGATCCATATATACGGGGACGAATCTACACGAATTTGGCAAGCCTTGACTTGACTCGTGGCAAGGCACAGAAGGCTACTTCTGCCTTAGAAAGAGCACTAGAAATTCATCGCAGCATCAGCTATCACCAAGGTGAAGCGAGAAACCTTGGAGAGCTTGCGTTTATTCAGATCGCCGAGGGTAATCTGGATATGGGACATCGTACATTTGAAAGTGCTATTAAAATTGATCGCAAGTTCGGGTACCGTCGAGGGGAAATAAGAGAACTATTGACGATGGCAAAGGTCGGACTTCGAGATAGTCAAATTGATAAGACACTACAGCTACTTCAGGCTGGTTATGACCTCGCCAAAGGGACATATCTTCGACACATTCAAGTTGGGACTTCCGTGATATTGGTCTCATTGATGACCGACATTTTGACGGAGGAGCGAATTTCTATGTTGGAAGATAATATGGAGCTTAGTAGGTCCATAAATAGCCCGGTGTTACAGATAGGAATCTTCAACGCTCTTAGTGATCTCTATATAGTTTCGGGGCTGTTCGAAAAAGCGATAACTTGCTGTCAGAAAGCTGTTAAGGAAAGTCGAAAGATTGGTAACTTGCTCGAGGAAGCAAAGTCACTTGTGATTCTTTCCCACATCCATGAGCAGATGGGAGAAAGAGAACTCGCAGAAGAGAATATGAGCTTCGCTCAAGCATTGTTTCAAAGTCAGGCTATCATATTAGATCAACCGAGTGGATACTACGCGTACTAGGTAAGATCCTGATCTATTCGTTTGTTCTGCCGGCTTGTGCATTAGGAGTTTGTTAAAACTCCCTAGGAAACCCGATTTGCTGCAGCGCTACCATCCGAACACACTTTCCTAATTTAGGAGAAAGGATGATTCTATGGACCCGAAAAAGATAGCTTTGGTCAAACCTGCTCGCGGTAGTTATGATGTGGCTGCCTCTGCCGTGGCAACCTATGCCTACCTCCCTGAGTGGTTGCAATGTGTCGCTGGTGTATTAGGTGGCGCTATGGCGGCTGGCGGTCCAGCAGGGCTCGCCCTCAGGGTCGCTGTCGTTGCTAGTGGCTTGACAATGGGACCTGCACTCTGGCTGATGCTCGCTGCAACCGCTGCTGGAGGAGCCCTATTGGGCGCCACCAACTTCTGTTAAAAACTTTAGCAGAAGTTGGTGCGTAGTACAGCAGTTCGCATGCTTTTCCTTGTAGGTAGCGCTGCAGCACTTTCATCCCTCCACGGATGAAAGTGCTTGGAAAAGGGTGCAGTTGGCGGCACAGGAAGCCAAGAAAATTCACCGGATATAATTCTCCCAACGAGTGATCACTCGACACTGCGCTGGCCATTGAAGCCAAGCTCCCGAAGGGGCTTCAAGAAACTTTTCGATCCAAAAGGGAAGCATCATTCATGCTGACTAAATGATCATGCTGACTAAGCTTGCGCCCATACTTTCAGTAAATTTAACTATTGGAAAACGCCTTGGTATCCAGCGAAAAGCACGTTTTTTAACACCGAGTCTTTACTTCTTAATGGCATTTACTCCACTCATTATAGGAATTACGCAAGACACAAATTTTGGGCAAGGTTCTCTTATTGTTGCTTTCTCTTCTTACAATTTCGTTGTTGCGGGTCTACTTAGAGGGATTGGCAAGAAAAACATCCAGTTACATCAGATCAGGATATATCCTTTGCCAGACAGATCGATTTTCCGCCTTCTTTGGGTCATCGAACTTTTAGACTACACCCTCTTAATGCTCATCGTTTCGGCTATAGGGGTTATTCTGATGTTATATCCAGACTTCTTCATGATTACGCTTTGTTTGGTCTGCTTGGGTTTGGGCTATGCTTTGATGACTCTACTCGTTTCGGAAGCCAAACTTCTAATTTCGTTTTTCCCACCGTCGATTTATGTCATTGTTCTGGGAATCGCGGCATTAAATATTGCCTGTTTTTGGCTGTGGGCGTTTGTGACTAAGGGGGATCCTAACATCTACGAATTTGTGTCGAATTGGGGGCTTCGGGTTTTTGTTTTTTGGACTTTTTTGCTGATTTCTCTTTACAAGATAGGTATCTTTTTTGTCTCGAAAATATTCAAATGATCCACTTTAGCCTTCCTCGCATCATCCCTCTGTGTTTGAACGATATGCGTTTGAGATTACGCATACTAGGTGGTCGTTCTGCCTGGGTGATTCTTATAGGTGCAGGGTATTATCTTCTATTGTTGTCCCTCAAACTTTCCTTTATAGCTCCTTTCTTGATTTTTCTGCTCATATTAGGGACAGGGTTTAGTTCTATACTGATATATCCCAAGGATTTTAAATTTTATGTAATTTCCGGTGTCAATCTCAGGGACGTCTTTTTGGGCAAAAATCTTAGCTTATTTTTGTTAGGTACCTTTGGTGCAATAGCATGTGGGTTTGGTTTTCAATGGAAGCCTTCGATTACGATCCGGCATAGTA
Source organism: Candidatus Latescibacterota bacterium (assembly GCA_965219385.1). GTDB lineage: Bacteria > Latescibacterota > UBA2968 > UBA8231 > UBA8231 > CBDCNM01. The sequence goes on from CBDCNM010000002.1 coordinate 4,006,868, forward strand.
TTTCAGTTTTAATGTATTTCTGTATGATCATATTCCCTTTTCTCATTACTTTTAATTATGTTGCCGTATTCCGGCGTTTCTTCCGCGCTGTTCTCCTTCAATATCTTGTATTTCTTGTTGTATTATGTCTCTCTTCTATTCCATACCTGATCTGTTGGATACATTTTGAATCCTCTATACTGTGTTTGTTGATAATTCTCATAGAGTTCATCTTGTATTATTTCACACTATTGAGCCACATCGCCCCACTTGCTCATCATAAGGCCACTGAAATTGTCGAGATCAGCAATGAAATGTATTCAACTTGATAACTTGCACTTAGAATATCAACGGGGAAAAATAAAAGCTTTAGATGGTCTGAATCTGCAGGTAGATCACGGTAGCTTCTTGGGGCTTTTAGGTCAAAATGGAGCTGGCAAGACTACCTTAATCCATATACTCGCAGGGCTCATTGCACAAAACTGCGGACAGATTCGTTTATTCAACCAGGAGATCCGATCTGATTCGTTCGCTCATAGGCAGCGAATAGGGTTCGTACTTGACCAACCTACTTATTTTGACAGATTAACCTGTAGGGAGTTCCTGAAATTTGCCGGAGTGATGTACGACGTTCCTAAACATGAGTTAGACAATAAGGTTGAGGAACTACTGCGATTTTTCGATCTTACGGATGCCGAAGATAGATGGATTCATACATATTCAAAGGGTATGAAACAGAAGGTATCCCTGGCCGCGGCCATTATTCACGAGCCTGATTTATTGATTTTAGACGAACCATTTGACGGCATCGACACAACATCAACGGAAGAGATCAAGCAGATTCTGTTGCGGATGAATCAAAAAGGGGTGACGATTGTTCTTACCTCGCATATCCTGGAATGGATTGAATCTTTGTGTACGGAGTGTGCGATCCTTCATAAAGGACAGGTGGTATTCCACAGCAGGATAGATCAGTTGGAGTTGCAGTTGAAGAGATTAAACGACAGCAAGACAAAAGCTTCTTTGAGAGATGTTTTTCTTCAGGTTACATCGGGTGACCGTACCCACAAGTCATTATCCTGGCTGGATTGAAGTCAACCGGTAATACTATACTGTGAAAAAAGAGAAAAAAGAGCAGTATCGTTTCCTGGTACGTTTTTTTGCCTTTCTACAGCCCTATTGGCTCCGTGCCCTCGAGGCAGGGTTTTGTATGGTGTTTACGACCATTCTGGTTCTGCCGATGCCGCTGCTCTCCATTTACATAATCGATCAAGTCATTTCCAACAGGCAAGTGGAGGTGCTACACTTGGTGTGCGCGGCGTTGTCGCTGGCAACGGTACTAGGGCTTGGGTTGGGCTTCCTGCAGCGTTACCTGCTACTGGTGTTTGCGCGACGGGTGTTTTTCGATCTGGAGGTGCGGCTGTTCGAGAAGGTGCATGCGCTGCCGATCGCTTTTTTTAAAAAGCACGGATCGGGTTATATTGCAACGAGGGTCAGCGATGATGTCCGGCAGCTTGGGTCGCTAATGGCCGGGGCCTATATGGATGGCTTGAGCAGCTTGACGCTGCTGGCTGTGGGGCTAGGGATTATGTTCGCGATACACCCCGGGCTCTCTGCCGCCGTGCTGGTGGTGCTGCCAGGATTTGTGTGGGTAAACCTGCATTTCGGACGCAAGGTGCGGGAGCAGAGTGAGGAGGTGCAGGAGCGAAAGGGGATTGTAAACGCGTTGCGGTTGGAATCCCTGGATGCGGCGCACGTGGCGCGGGCGTTCGAGCGGGGGAGACTGGAAACGCGGCGTTTAGCCAAGGTTCTGCACACGGAGATAGATGTTGAGCTGAACCGGAATGTAACCATGGTGGGAGCCGGGGTGTTGCAGATACTCCTGTTCAGTGTGGGGGGCGTTTTTTTGCTATGGTACGGCGCGTACGAGATTATGGTGGGTGGTTTGACCCTTGGGCAGTTTGTGGCGTTCAATACACTGATGGCCTACGTCTACGGTCCCACGGGACAGCTTTCAGATCTGTACGTCAATTTCCAGCGTGGGATGGGAATTTTGAGGAGGGTACTGGACGTGCTTGACATGCCCGCCGAGGGTGGTCGGGGCATCGGAGCTCGACGCGTTCCCGCAGGCGAGCTTGCCTTTGAGGAGGTCCGGTTCGGGTACGTGCCCCACCGGCCGGTGTTGAACGGAGTGAATCTCACCCTAGAGCCCGGTCGGATCGCTGCGGTTGTGGGACCGACCGGGGCGGGGAAGACAACACTGGTGAATCTGCTGCTTCGATTTTATGAGCCGCTTTCAGGGCGCATTCTGTTGGATGGAGAGGACCTTTCGACCTTCGGCGTGCAGGCACTGCGCAGGAGGGTCGCGCTGGTCGAGCAAGACCTCCGGCTATTTTCGGGGACGATTTGGGAGAATATTGCGTACGGCAAGCCGGGGGCGACGGAGGCAGAGGTAGAGGCTGCGGCTGAGGCGATGAATTGCATGGAGTTTGTGGAGCGGTTTCCGGCCGGACTGAAGGCGCGTATCGGATCGGGTGGCGTGCAGCTTTCCGGGGGGCAGAAGCAGCGGGTGGCTCTGGCGCGGGCGGTGGTCCGCGATCCGAAAGTCTTGGTGCTGGACGAGGCGACATCCTCCCTGGATGCTCGCTCAGAAGGCTTGGTCCAAGAGGCGTTGAAGCGGGCATCGGAGGGGCGCATGACCCTGGTGATTGCCCACCGGATTTCCACAGTGTCCATTGCAGACAAAATTTTTGTCCTGGCCAGCGGGCGGATTGTGGAAGAGGGGACATTAGAGGAACTTCTCGAGCGGGACGGTCATTTTAATGAATATTACCAGAAGGATCTGGTGATAGTGGCGGTATGAGAATACCTCGGAATATCGAATGGCGGGCCGGCATAATTTTGGTCGGCGTATCAGCGTTTTTCTTGGGCCTGTTGATCGTTCTGGCACTTGCGGATATGGACGTGGGAATGGAGGTGGAGGGGGTGATGGGCAGGACACAGGCAGGATGGACGCTGGCTGTAGAGGTTCCCGGAGAGCGGCTGCGTTTGCTGCGAACTTGCAGGTATGTGCGCATCGGATCCGGGAAAGGAAGGGTATGGTACGGTAAAATCTCCAGGATTGAAGGGCACTTGGTGGAAGACAGCCCGTTGGTACTGGCGGAGATCGAGATCCAGGCCGTGGATGCGACCGGCGTACAGGTCGATTCCTCTCAGATTGTGCGGGCTAATCTTCTTGAAGAGGTGAAAGCGCCAGTATTGAGGGTGTTGTTCGACAGCATTTTCAGGCTCAATCTGGATTCTTCAACGCCGAAACGTGAGTACATGACAAGGCCATAGGTCGTTCCCTATGCTTGGTGTATCCCCAACAAGCACTCCCCAAAGAGGGAACAGGGACAACGGCCTATTACCACTATGAAGATAGTCTCCAAGCTGTTGAAATTCAAGGGCTTCCGTGCTGTTGGCTTGTGGTTCGAAGGACCGGGAGGTGGCGACATCGTGGTCGCCGTCAAGCCGCACAAGACCGGCTGTCGCTGTCCGCTGCGCGGCCGCCGGGGCCCGATCGTGCATACCCTGCAACCCCGGCGCTGGCGTGACGTGCGCGTCTGTGGCCGGACCGTCTGGCTGCAGCACAGTCCCCGAGAGATCCGCTGCCCCACCCATGGACGCCGCGTCGAAGATCCCCCATGGGCCGAACCGACGGCTCGCACCTCGTACCCCTTCGAGTATCTGCTGGTGCGCTCCTGTCAGGCCATGCCCCAAGTCACCGCGGCGCGCTTGTTGGGCATGGCTTCCTCGACTTTGTCTGACCTCCTGCACCGCCTCATCGGCCGAGTTCGCCCAAACCACAAGATACGCGGACTCCGAACCCTCGGCATCGACGAGATTTCCTACGTCCGAGGTCATAAATACGCCACCGTGGTCTATGATCTGGAACGCTCCTGCGTGGTCTGGGTCAGTCGCCGCAAGGCGCGCCAAACCATTGACCAACTCTTCGGGACTCTCAGCGACTACCAGCAGGCCCGCATCCGCTGGGCCTGCTGCGACCTGAGTGAGGCTTTCATGGGGGCCGTTCAACAGCACCGCCCCCATGCCCGGCTGGTGCTGGACCGGTTTCACGTCGTCAAGGCCATCAACGAGGCGGTCGATGAGGTCCGCAAGCAACAGTGGCGTGAGGGCTCGCCCCAGGATCGGGCCTCCTTGAAGGGGCTGCGCTGGCTCCTGTATCGCCACTCCTCCAGCCGTTCACGCCAGAACACCGCCACCCTCAAAGCGCTGGAGAAAGGCAACCGGTGCATCTACCGAGCTTGGCGGCTCAAAGAAGACGAGTTCGAGCCGTTCTGGGAGTACCAAGCCCGGTGGGCGGCCGAGCGCTTCCTCAAGTGCTGGACGACGACGGCGCTCAAGAGCCGGTTGGAGCCCTTGCACAGGTACGTGGGCACGGTGCGCAAACACGCCGACTGGTGTGCCTCCTGCGATACGATCCACCCCGCGCCCTTTCCTGCCACCATGTCCCGAGGTGGTCTGGTTGGGCCTCGATTGACCGGCTTAATCGGCTCTCTGAAAGGGGGCGGCCATCTATCCTATACGACGTTGCAAGCCCTGCTCGACCAAGGGCTGGGGGCGTTCCTTTCAACGGGGCTTTGGGCCAAAGTCGTCCATAAGGCCAGCCAAGCCCTGGCACCGAACCATACTACTTTGGTGTGTTACCATGTACGGAAAAGTCGGAGTTGAGTCGGATTGATGCGAAACCACCCCAAAGTTATTGCTCTGGTAGTGTTGTTGGCCCTCGTTGCGGGTACGGCCGGAGGCCTACTGTGGATTCACAGCAATTATAAGATTGAGAGCGTCGTACAGATAGGTCAACCTCTGCCTACTTTAAGCTTTGCTGACCTCGACGGACAGGCTGTCGACTTTAACCACTTTCTCGGCCAGAAACTGCTGGTGGTGTTTGTAGAACTCGAATGTGGCTTTTGCCAGGAGCAATTCGAAGTCCTGGAAGCCATCTACGGACAGGCAGAAGGTAGATTGGTTATAGTGGTTGTTGCGACATATGACTCTTTTCTGTCATTTGATTCACTCCCAGAGAACTTCTCTCCTTTTCAGCTTTGGATTGATTCACAACGTCAGCTGCGGAGGAAACTCGGGGTTGTTGGTGTGCCGACTCTTTTTCTACTAGACGAGTATGGTATCTTGCAGTATAAGAAAGTAGGATATCAGGCTCTGGACGAAGTACAGAAAGTCATTGCTAGTATGGAAGGACACCTACCGATTCAATAAGGTCCTCATGGAGCACAAAAACCTCCCTCCCTCACACCAATGATCGCTCTTTCAAGCCTACGGCGTTTGACCTGGATGATCTGGTCGCCCTCGCGGACCTTCGCTGAGATCTCCGAAAACCCAACATGGCTAGGCGTATACCTAGCGATTAGTCTTGGATCGGCCTTCGTTGCCTGGCTAAGTGCTCCTGTTTTTCAAAAAATATCCCTCTTGGCTTTGCCCGAGGCACTTTCCGACAGTCAGATAGAGCGCATTTCATGGATCAATCAGATAGTTCGGTATGCTTCTACAGCTACTGCTTTTCTGGTAACACTCCTTTCCTGGTTTGTTTCTTCGTTTCTGCTCTGGTTGATTGTTCAGATCTTTGAAGGACTGGCAAGCTTCAAGGCAATCTTTTCGGTAGTTGCACATTCAAGTGTGGTCACTTTGATTTCCGGCGCGACAGTGATAACTGTTCTTCTGATTGAAGTTCAAGACAATGAAATTGAAGCGCAGGACTTGGAGATTAGAATGGGTCTTGACCTGTTCCTGGATGAGCAAGCGCATCCTGCGTTGATGGTCGTCTTGGCGAATCTCAATCCATTCAATCTGTGGTACTACGGCCTCTTGTCCCTGGGTATTAGAACTATCTGTAAGTTCAATTGGTTGCGCTCTGTAGGTGTGGTCGTTCTTTTCTGGGTGCTCTGTATGGCGTTTGGGGCCGGGATCGCCTGGGTCCTGAGTGCCCTCAGTCCTCCAACACCTCAACCTTGATAAGAGACTCCTATGCTACAAGAAGAGCTTACAAACAAAGTTGCGTTCTCGGAGCTCAAGGGCCGGGGCGTCAAGGTCGCGGTTGTCGATAGCGGCATCGATTCGACACACCCGAAGATCAAGCTCCTTGCCGGTGGTGTCGACCTCTCCATAGGTCCGGATGGCCAGGTCGTGTCCACGACCGACTGTGCGGACCGGGCCGGCCATGGCACGGCCTGTGCCGGCATCATCCTGAGAAAAGCCCCGGAGGTTGCGCTCTACAGCATTCGAATCTTCGATGAGTCGTTGGGGACAGACGGACGAACCCTGGTGGCCGCTCTTCGGTGGGCTATAGAGCACGAAATGGACGTGGTCAACCTGAGCCTGGGAACCACCGACGTGGCCTTTCGGGATGACCTGACCGCCGTGTGTCGCCAGGCGCACGAGGCCGGGACCATTCTGGTGGCGGCAGAGCACAACGAAGGATTGGAGAGCTACCCGGCCGTGCTGCCCCAGGTAATCGGCGTTACCGCAGGTAAGGTATATGGACGCTATGGCTATTTTTTCCGGGCTGGAGAAACCATCGAATGCGTCGCCCGGGGGGATGCGCAGCGGCTCTGCTGGCTTGAACCACGGGAGGTCATGGCTGGCGGCACGAGCTTTGCAGCGCCGCATATTAGCGGAATAGTGGCCTTGATCAAGGAGGCTTGTCCCCAGGCAAGCTTGGGGGAGGTGTGCGAGATCCTGCAGGCGAACGCCACCGACGGTCAGCCCGAGCTCGTGCGGGGCGCGGACTACTTCACGCCTCCGGCATCGAGAAAAGCGCCTCCCAGCCCGCCCACGGCTTTTGCTACCGCTGAAGGAGCCAGGCCCTACGACTGGATTGGCAAAGCCGCTCTCTATCCTTACAACAAGGAGATGCATGGGTTTGTTCGCTACCTCGAAGGGCTCGCGTTCGAGATCGTCGGCATTGCCGATCCTGTGGGCAAGGGGCTGGTGGGCAAGGACGCCGGCGAGGCGATCGGCCTTCCTCCTGCGGGAATTCGCATCGCTCCTCGTCTTGTCGCGGCCCTCGAAGGGGCGGATACCCTGATTCTGGGTTACGTCGATGAACTGGCTCGCATCGCCAAACGCGATGTACTCCGCGAATCGATCCAGACCGCGCTGGACAAGGGACTCCATGTCTTCAGCTTCCTGCCGGTTCCACCTACCACGTATGGCGACCTGTACGCCAAGGCCCGCGACAAGAAACTCAAGATTGCCTACCCCGACATTGCGGTGGGGGAAGTGCAGCGCCTGCTGCAAAAGCCGCCCAATCACGGCGCAGTGGATGTTCCCGTGGTCGGCGTGTTCGGCACCAGTTCGCAACAGGGGAAATTCACGGTCCAGCTCGCTCTGAGAAAGAAACTGCTTGAGATGGGCTACAAGGTCGGGCAGATCGGCACCGAACACCAGTCAGAGCTTTTCGGTATGGACTTGGCCTTTCCCATGGGCTACGCCTCACCTTTGGTCCTGCCCGTGCAAGCCTATGTACCCTACCTGGACATCAAAATGCGGGAAATATGCCGGCGGAAGCAGCCGGACATCCTCCTCGTCGGCTCCCAGTCAGGGACCATACCGTACGACATCGAGGAGCATGGCACCCACGCTTTGCCTACCATCGCCTTCTTGCTGGGAACGAAACCCGATGTCTGCATTCTGGTGGTCAACAGCATTGATTCGGACGAGTACATCCAGGACACCATGAATGCCATTCGCGCCCTGGGAAAGGCGCCCACGATCCTTTTGGCGATGAGCGACAAGGAGAAGCACATCCGGGCCGCCTACGGGCGGAACTGGGTGACGCCGCGTCAGCTGTCGCGGGAGGAGATCAACGAGAAACTGCGCTACCTGGAGGACAAATTCGATTTGCCGGCTGTGGAGATCGCCTCGGAGGAAGGCCAGCAGAGGATAATGGAGACGGTGATTCAACACTTTGCGGCAGGGGGCCGGCAGGAGAAGGCATGACCGATCGCGATGAGATACACCTGCGCGTAAAGCAGGTCCTTGTCAGCACACTGCAGATCGATGTAGATCCCGAGGACCTGCCGGATGACGAAGTGCTTTTCGGCGAGGGTCTGGGCGCATCCTCCATTGCCACGCTCGAAGTAGTCGCTGCCCTGGAGGAGGAATTCGGGTTCGGAGTGAATGATGATGATCTGCGCGTTGAACTATTTGAATCGGTCAACTCTCTGGTCGAGTATGTGGAGAGCAAGCTGGCAAAACCCGCGGAAGTTTGATATATCTGGCCATACAAACCCCTAAACCCTGTTCAAGGAGATAGCCATGGAACAAAGTACGTCGGAGAACCTGGGCATTGGCCTAGTTGGACGGATGATCCGCACCTTCTCCGCTCCGAGTGAGACCTTCGCGTCGGTCCGGGAGCGGCAGACCTGGCTGGACTGGTTCGTGCCAGTGCTCATCGTCGCGCTGGTGAGCCTGGTCGTTGGCTTTATGACCATGCCCATCATCATGCAGGCCGGATCGGAGATGGTGCAGGAGCAGCTGCGGAACATGCCCGAAGAACAGCGAGCCATGATAGAGCAAGCCATGATAGAGCAAGCCATGATAGAGCAAGCCATGATGGAGAAGATGCAGGGAGCTACTCAGACGACGGGCCTGGTGATGATTCCCATCATGTCCTTTGTGTGGCTGTTCGTCGCCGGGGCTGTGCTGCTCGTAGTCGGCAACTTCATCCTGGGAGGCGAGGCCACCTATGGTCAAATGCTGGCGGTGAACGCCTACGCCTCCCTGGTGAGCCTAGTCAAGCTGGTCGTAACCACGCCACTGATGCTGGCGCAGAAGACGGCCGTGATTCACACCGGCTTGGGCCTCTTCCTCTCGGAGGAGATGGGCAACACCTTTCTGGGTAGAGCACTCGCGGGAGTGGAGGTCTTCATGCTGTGGCAGGTTCTCGTCACGGCGATCGGGATGGGCGTGATGGCTGGCTGTTCCACCAAAAAAGCGCTGATCCCCCTGCTGATTATCTGGGCCATTTGGATCGTCGTTCAGGCGGTCCTGGGAGGCCTTGGCGCTATGTTCGGCCAGGGAGGGTGATCGGTGCCGCCGGCGCAGCGTCCCAAACGCAGGAAGCGGACCGCTTCCCACAAATTTCTAGTTCTGATTCTGGTGTTAGCTGTCATCGGCGTTATGGTCTATTTCAACTTGAAGAAGGAAAAGCCGCCGGAAATCTTCTCAACGACAGCCGTCGAACGTGGCGCTCTGGTAGACAAACTGGCGGAAACCGGTACGATTGAACTGGTGCGGACCGTGGAAGTGAAGTCCACGGTTTCCGGCGAGATCCTTGAACTCCCGGTAGAAACGGGAGATTGGGTCGTTGACGACCAGATCATGGCCGTAATCGAACCCGATCCCACCCAGTCTCTGCAGCTCTACCAAAAACGTTCCGCCGTGGAGCAGGCGCAGATCAACCTGGAAGAGCAGGAAAGGGATTTTGCCCGCCAGAAGACCCTCATCGAGAGTAAGATGCTCGCACCGACGGAGTTCGAGAAAGCAGAGACGAGGCTCATTAGAGCGAGAAACAACCTGCGTCTTGCGCAGTTGGAACTCCAGATTCTTGAGACCAAAGCGAATCTGGACCCCATCGAGGAGCAGGACGGTGTCCTGGCGCTCGACGAGGTCCGGGTGTTAGCCCCTATTGACGGCATTGTTATCCGACGAGACGTTGAAATCGGCGAGGTCGTGGTCTCGGGTCTCTCCTCCCTATCGGGCGGCGTGGTCCTGTTCGAGATCGGCGACCCCAGTCAGATGATTGTGCGCGCCAATATCGCCGAGATCGACATAGGTCAGCTGCAGACTGGCCAGGTAGTCGAGATCGTAGTAGATGCCTTCCCCGATACCACCTACCGGGGCCAAGTGCGCTGGATCGCTCCGGTGGGCAAGAAGAAGCAGGGCAACACCATAGTAACCTTTGAGGTGGAGATCGACATACTGGACCGCGAGCCCCGGCTCAGGCAGGGAATGTCCTGCGACCTGGACGTCATTTTTTCACGCCGGGACAGTACGCTCTATTTGCCGGTGGAAGCGGTGCTGGAGGTTTTTGATGAAGACGAAACCAGCGAAGAGAAGCTCAAGGGTCGACGAGGGCGAATCCTGGCCTACGTCGTGCGTCCAGTGCTTGGCGACTCCGCGGCAGTGGATTCCCTCGCTACGCCCGATAACGCCGCCGAGGTGACTGCCGATACGACGGAGAGCGCAACTCTGGATAGTGCCCTTTACGGGCAAGATCAGGAACCGCCGAAGCACGTTTTGGACGAATTCGTCGAGGTAGAACTGCAGATAGGCCTGGAAACTTCCACCCGGATCGAGATCCTTGCCGGGTTAGAGGGGGGAGACCGGGTTGCAGAAGATCCCGGGTTGATACAACGGAAACTGGAGGAGAAGAACAAAGCGCCGGAACCACAGGCACTCCAGACTTGGTTCTGACGATGGTCCTTCATCGGTCACGTTTCCGGGTCCCATCCTAACGATCCCGCCTATGCCGGGATAGGGGCGAGATGAAAAAAACCGCTCTACCGGACCAACCTGCCATCGGCCAGATTCTGGCCGCTTATGGGCCAATCTTCGAATGGTATTCCATGAACCGATAGCCGTGGGGCTGGCTCAGCTTAGAGCCAACAAGCTGCGTTCCTTTCTTACTCTCCTGGGCATTGTAATCGGCGTATCAGCGGTGATCGGGATCGTCTCCCTTGGCGAGGGCCTGCGGCGCACCGTGATGGGAGAGTTCGTCCAGAGGGGCGGTGCGGCCACAATTGAGGTAAACTCTCCAGCCGAGTGGGAAAGGAAGGATGGGCGATGGGTCAGACGTGCCTGGCAAGAGCATCTGACGAGCGATGACCTGGAGGACGTGAACCGCGAGACGGATCAAATACGGTCTGCCGTGCCTCTCGTTGGGGGGCAAGCGCAGCTTCAGCGTGGGAAAACCACGATGAGCGCCGGGTTCACCGGTACGTCGCCCCAGTACAACGAAGGATTCAGCTGGCCGGTAGACATTGGTCGCACGCTGACGGCAGAAGATGTGCGCTATGCCCGGCGGGTCTGCTTGATCGGCCGGAAGATTCTCCAGGATCTTTTTCAGAACGAAGATCCCATCGGCAACGAACTCAAGCTGAACGGCGAACGCTATACCGTCGTGGGCGTACTCGAGGAGCGCGTTCGCTTTGGTCGGGAAGAGGGCAACCAAGTCCTTGTACCCTTCACGACGGTGCAGAAGCGAGTCACGGGCAACAAACAGTTGCTGGGAATTACGCTCTTCGTCAAGGAATTAGAGGCCGTGAACCGAGTGGCCCGAGCAGTGCGCCGCGTTCTGCAACGACGCCACCGGCACGGCGATGAGTTTCGCGTGGAGACAAGCCAGAAGCAGATAGAAGAAGCCAACAGAATTATCCGGGTTATGCAGCAAGTCGCCGGAGGGGTTGCCGGGATATCCCTGCTCGTAGGGGGTATCGGGATCATGAACATCATGCTGGTATCGGTGACAGAGCGCACCCGCGAGATCGGCATCCGCAAGGCGGTGGGGGCTAAGCCGCGGCACATCCTTTTTCAGTTCCTGGCAGAGGCCGTCATCCTGACTCTGGCCGGTGGGGCCTTGGGCGCGGGGCTAGGAATGGGGTTTGGTCTTGGCCTCGAGCGGATCATCGAGCACTTCGCGCCCGGCTCTCCGTTTGCCAGCGTGGTTTCCTTCGAGTCCGTTCTCTGGGCCATGGGATTTGCCACCGTCGTCGGGGTGTTATTCGGGGTCTATCCGGCGTTCCGCGCCGCTCGTCTGGATCCGGTGGAAGCCCTGTACTACGAATGAAGCTCCTCGAAGCCATACAGATCGCGCTGAGTCAACTCTGGGCCAACAAGCTGCGGTCTACGCTTACCCTGCTGGGAATGTTGATCGGGGTCGGCTCGGTAGTCGGCATTGTCTCCATCGGCGAGGGGATGCGCCGGACCATCGTTGACGAGTTCGGAAAACTGGGAGGAGGCAACCTGATCGTAGTCGCGCCGCAGCAGTGGATCATCAGAGATGGCCGGTGGGTCAAGGCCACCCACTTCGAGCCACTGACCCTGAAGGACATTGCCTATGTCGAAGCGGCGTCTGAGCGCATTGCCTCCGTGGTACCTCGCCTCCCAACCGAAGGACAGATCCGTCACGGGAAAACGACAAGTGCCGGACTGGTGATCGGGACGATGCCTCTGTACACGCGCGCCCTTGACTGGGAAGTGGATGTGGGACGCTTCCTTACCCCAGTTGACGTCGAGGACAATCGCACCGTCTGCGTTCTTGGGCAAAATCTCAGTACGGATCTCTTTCCCGTTCTGTCCCCAATAGGACGTGAAGTGAAACTGAACGGTCGACGCTACACGGTGGTGGGGGTGATGGAGGAGAGGAGAATGTTCGGCCAGGATTGGGGCAATCAGGTCATCGTGCCGGTGACGACCGCACAGAAACGGATGCTCGGCAGCAAGCGGATCGGCGAGCTGATTGTGCACACGACTGAGCCGACCGATGTGCCGCTGGTCATTCCAGCGATCGAAAAGGAGCTGAGAAGGTACCATGGAACGAACGCGACCTACCGCATCGACAGTGGTAAGGGCATCCTGGAACAGGTCGAGCAGACGATTCTGATCATGAAGCTCGTGGCCGGCGGCATAGCCGGAATTTCCTTGCTGGTCGGCGGAGTCGGAATCATGAATATCATGCTCGTCTCGGTGACCGAACGCACCCGTGAGATCGGCATTCGCAAGGCCCTAGGCGCCAAGCCGACTACCTTGCTGCTGCAGTTCACGGTGGAGGCGATAACCCTCAGTCTGGCGGGAGGAGTGCTCGGGGTGGGGGTGGGGATTGGACTGGGTCTGGGCATCTCTCACGTCATCGAGCACTACACTGAACTCCCCTTCCCGAGCGTTGTTGCACCTGAGTCAATCGCTCTCTCTTTGATTGTTTCCATGGCTGTGGGTTTGTTCTTCGGCATTTTTCCCGCGGCACGCGCGTCACGCATGGATCCTGTGGATGCGCTTCGTTCCGAATGAGTCGTGCTCATAGAACTCGAACACATTGAGAAGGTCTACAGACGGGGAGCAGAGGAGGTCTATGCTCTCCGCGATGTGGACCTCGGTCTAAAACAGAATGAGTACGCCGCTATCATGGGGCCATCCGGCTCTGGGAAATCCACCTTGATGAATATCCTGGGTTGCCTGGACACCCCTACTGCTGGGCTGTACCGCCTTGCGGGCATTGACGTCTCGAAAATGAATCCAAACGAACTCGCCGAGGTACGCAGCGAACAGATCGGGTTTGTGTTCCAGACCTTCAATCTGTTGCCACGGGCCTCGGCCCTGCACAATGTTGAGGTACCGTTGATCTATGCAGGTACAAGACGGAGAGTTCGACGCGAGAGGGCGGAGGAAGCGTTGGAGCGGGTCGGTCTTGCCGACCGGATGGAGCACCGACCTTCCGAACTATCGGGAGGACAGTGTCAGCGTGTGGCGATCGCGCGAGCACTGGTCAACCAACCATCAATCCTGCTGGCCGATGAGCCCACGGGCAATCTGGACAGCCGCATCGGGGAGGAAATCATGTCCCTCTTTGACGCTCTCCACGACGAAGGGAATACCGTGATTCTGGTGACCCACGAAGTGAATATCGCCCGGCACGCCCAGCGCACGATTCAGATCCTGGACGGGGGCATTACCGCGGATGAGCGGAACCCCCCTTGAGTACCATGCAAGAGCGGTGAATCCACTGTCGATTTTTGGGAAGTCGCCGGTTGTTATGGCTGCAAATCGGGAGAAGCCGGCTAGTGCTCGAGATTAGACTCCTGTACGACCGAAGTCCGATAGCGTCCGCTCCATGGCCGCTTATGTCGAGTCGGCGCAGGCCGCGACACCAGCCATTGGTGCGCCTGGCAGTCACTAGGGCGTTCCTTCTTGCATGGGGACAAAGCGGACGGGAAGAAGGGATTTCCGCTGGACGCCTGCAGAGGTCCGGACTACCAGGATCAGGTGCTGGTGATCCACGCCTACTGGCAGAATAAGCCGGCCATCCACTCCCAGCTGCTCGACCAGGGCCGGGGGAATCTCCGCGGCCGCGGCCGATCCGATGATGGCATTGAAAGGTCCCATTTCAGACCAGCCCAAGGTTCCATCGGCGGTTTGCAATTCGATATTGGTATAATTCAGATCGTTCAGGACCTGCCGGGCTGTCGTGGCCAGTTCGGGAAAAAACTCGATGGTGTAGACCTTTTTTACCAGTTCGGCCAGCAGGGCAGTTTGGTATCCCGACCCCGCGCCGATTTCGAGAATTATATCGGTGGTGGTGAGTTGAAGAGCCTGGAGCATGTAGGCAACCACATAGGGTTGGGAAATGGTCTGTCCCGTCCCGATGGGCAGGGGATGGTCGGCATAGGCCTGGGGACGCACTTTTTCGGGCACAAAGCAATGTCGCGGTACTCGGCCAAAAGCTTTCAGGACGGCCCGGTCGCGTATACCCCGGGCATATAACTGTCCCTGTACCATGCGCTGGCGCTGCTGAACATAAGCTTTGGAGTCCAGCTCACCCAAGGCGCTGTTTCCATCCATCTTCGTGCCCCTTCCTGACCAGGTGCTCGAAGGCAGCTTCCAGTACTGAATCTAGGTCAAGGGCGTTCAAGTCGCCAGCAGGGGCCTGGATAATGTGGACCCGGCCGCCGCGAGGACCCCAGATCCGAGGATCGGTCGGGCCAAACAGGGCGATGGTTGGAGTGCCCAAAGCGGCGGCTATGTGGGTTGGACCGGAATCGTTGCCAATGAACAGATCGGCTCCTTCGAGGAGTCCGGCTAACTCCGGCAGACCAGGGGGGTGCAAAATAGCACAGGAAGGAGGGATCTGGTTCTTTAGCTCCAGGATAAGTGCTTCTTCGGCTGGACCGTACAACAGAGCAACCTGGTTGCCGCATTGGTGCAGGCGATGAATGAGTTTGGCAAAATGGGGCAGAGGCCAGCATTTATAGCGGCCACCGCTGCCGGGGTGTAAAACGACCAGGGGAGGGATGAGCTGATGGACTTGCTGGCAGTGCGCGGCATAGGTGCGGTCTATGGCCCTCGGATGTATACGGGGGGTTGGATCTGGGGCTAAAAAACCCCACTGGTGCAGGGGGGCTAGCAGGTGTTCGATTATATGGCTTGAGTAGGTGGAAGCGGGACGGGGATCGTGGATGATCGGCTTGAATCTGATCAGTGGGTTAAGATGTTCTGCCAGGACTCCCCGGGGATCTATCGAATAGGCGAGCAGCAAATCTGTTTCTTCAAAAAAGTGACGGGTGGTTGGAGGCAGAGGTTTCAGGTCGGAGTAGAGGGGAGCGAAGCGAGCATTGTTGTGATTCAGGATTCGATCTCCCCCGGCCAGGCAGAGAATATCTGGATTGCCGATCAAGCTCAAGCAGGCCTGGGGGAAGGCCCGTCGCAAAGCATGTATGGCCGGCAGGGTCAATACCAAGTCGCCAATGGCCCCGCCGCGCATCACCGCCAGGTGGCGTACATCTTCAAAGCCCATGGTCTCTAGTTGGTGGTAGCTCTTGCTGAAAAACTAAGATTTCGCTATCTTTTCTATTCTCTTATAAAAAGTAAATGCTGTTCCTGCAAGGAGTTGGTTTATGGGTACCCTGATTGGCAAGAAACTGGGGATGACGCAGTTATACAATGAAAAAGAAGATCTAATTCCTGTTACCGTAGTGGAAGCAGGCCCCTGTCCTATCGTCCAGGTGCGGACTTCAGAGAAAAACGGGTATGCAGCTGTGCAATTAGCCTTCGAAAAAATTCCAGCGCGCAAGGTGAACAAACCGAAAGCAGGGCAGTTCGCCAAAGCCGGGATTGAACCACATCGCATCATGCGGGAATTCCGTCTGCAAGAGGAAGGTGATTTCGAGGTTGGACAGGTACTCGACGTAAGCCAGTTCGAGATCGGAGACGGAGTCAGGGTAACCGGCAAGTCCAAAGGAAAGGGCTTTGCGGGTGTGGTGCGCCGGCACAATTTTCGCGGCCACAACACCACCCATGGGACCCCCGATCGGGTACGCCATGGCGGTGCCATTGGCCAGGGCACAACCCCCGGCAAGGTGTGGAAGGGCAAAAAGATGCCCGGGCATTTGGGGGATGACAAAGTGACGGTAAAAGGACTGACCGTGATCCGGGTGGATGCCGAACGCAATCTACTCTTCCTCAAGGGGGCTGTGCCGGGCGGTACCAATGGATACCTGGCCATTCAGAAAGCCTGAGCGCTCGTTGCGGTTCAGCAAGTCCTGGCGAGGCGGTCTTTCAGACCGCCTTTTTTTGCCGTCCGTACCCTCACCCAGGGGGCCACTTCAATCTGCGCCCTCCCAGCAGGTGGATATGGAGGTGATGGACTTCCTGCCCCCCATTGGTGCCCGCATTGATGACGCAGCGGTATCCGCACGAGGCGATGTCCTCCTGCTTTGCCACCTGGCTGGCAATGACCAGCAGGTGTCCGAGCATGTCGCGGTGTTCCGGGGTTGCAGCCTGGATGCCTGACACAGGTTCTTTGGGGATGACGAGGATGTGAACCGGGGCCTGGGGATTGATATCCCGAAAGGCTAGGCAGATATCGTCCTCGTACACAATATCCGCTGGGATTTCCCGGCGGATTATCTTGCTGAATATGGTTTCCGCGGCCATATATTATTCTCCTCAGAGGGTTGCCCCACAGGCTCTCCCGAGGGTGCGCAACATCTCCACAGTCGACAAAGCCAGAGGAATGCCGTTCTGGAGGCGTTCTTTTCGGTACCTGGCTTCTATTTCGCCGGGCATGAGAATTTCATCCACACCATCCAGTCTTGGAGATGCCTTGGTCTGCTCCACCATACTGGCAATGGTTGCCTTGAAACCTTCAAGGGGCATAAAGCGGCTGGGATCAATGGCCATGAAGAAGTGTCCGATGCCCTTTTCGCGCACGTGCTCACCAACCTGGTCGCGTTCTATGCCGAAGTAGGGAGAACCGCTCAGAAGGCCTGCCAGTATTTCGATGAGCAGGGTAAGGCCATAGCCTTTGTGGTTTCCTATGGGCAATATACTTCCCTGAAGAGCGACCTTGGGGTCCGTGGTCGGCTGTCCTGTGCGGTCACGGGCCAGACCTTCTGGGATGGGGGTGCCGCTGGCCGCCGCCAATTCCAGCTTGCCGGCAGCCAGCTGACCCATGGCAAAGTCGATGAGGAGGGGAAATTCCTGGTTGCCGGGCACGGCCATGGCAATGGGGTTGTTGCCCAAGAGTGGCTGGATGCCTCCGCTCGGCGCCAGCCTTGGGCTTGCAACGGTCATGGCTAGACCAATGAGGTCGTGCCCGACCGCCTGCAGGCAGTAATAGCCGGCAGCCCCAAAATGACGCGAACGGCAGGCTGTGACCGTGGCCGATCCGGATGCCTTGGCCTTGTCGATGCATATTTCCATGGCAAAACGCCCGACCAGCGGCCCCAGAGCGCCATCGCCATCGATCCGGGCAAAGGTCGGGCCCTCTGTCAAGGTCCGGATCCTGGGGTGCGGATTGGTTATGTGGGCCTGCAACTCCTTTGAGTAGCGGCCCAGGCGCATGCTCCCATGGCTGTGGATGCCGCGCAGATCGGCCTCGACCAAGGTCTCAGCCACGAAGTTTGCATCTTCAGCTGGAATACCCTCATGCTGGAGGATGGCAGAATCTGCCTCTTTGAGTTTTTGAGCATCTATTATACAGGTAGTCACGATTTCGTTACATCCGGGACAAACGCCAATATATGCGGCTCTAGGACCATGTCAAGGTTGCTACCGACTTGGTCGGCTGCAGAATATTGGCAAGACAGGAGCGTGATTGACCTGACCCCGCGGGAGGGGTATGTTCGATGTATTGTATGGATATAAGTATAATCATACCAGCCTACAACGAGGAGAGGCGGATTGGGCTGACCCTGGAAAAATCGGTCGGTTTTCTGGCCGCCCGTCCCTGGACCTATGAACTGCTAGTGGTCGACGATGGCAGTGGTGATGGAACCGTACCCCAGATCAAAGCATTTGCCCGACGAAATCCGGCCATCAAGTGCCTCCAGAACGGTCACAACCGGGGCAAGGGGTATTCCATCCGTCACGGAGTCAGACAGGCCCAGGGGCGGTTTATCGGTTTTATGGACGCGGATTACAAGACCGATATTTCCACCCTGGATGGGGTTATGGAGTTCCTCCAGGAGGGCTACGATGGGGTTGTCGGGGATCGGACCTTGGCCGCATCGAATATAGCCCGCCCGCGCCGGCGCTACCGCCAGTGGGGGACGGATTTATTCAGGGGCTTGCTCCATTGTTTAATCGGGCTGCGGGAGTTCGGAGATACCCAGTGTGGCTTTAAGTTTTTCCAAGCGGATGTAATCAGGGATTTATTCTGTCGCCAGCGAGTGGACGGATATATGTTCGATGTAGAAATCTTGTTGCTGGCAACAATCTCGGGGTACCGCATCCGCACAGCTCCCGTGGAGTGGCAGGATGATTCGGATAGCCGTTTTAACCCCATAACAGGCATGATAAAAAACCTGGGCGAACTGGCTCGCATACGCTGGATGCATCGTTGAGGGGTGAATTACTCTTTTTGTTGTCCGGTGCTTTCCTCCTCATGGGGCACGATAGTGGCCTTGACACAGTGCATATTCATGGCACTTTGTGTCGCTTGCATTACACCTTCTTCGGTAAAAGGAAATTGGCTTTGCATGCGGGGCCATGGGTAACACTCGGCGATGCGGTCGAGCATATTGATGGCCAGGGGTATATCATTGGCGGTAAAAGCCCAGCTTCCCAGGAGATTGATGTCCTTGAGACAGATGCGGTGCCAGTTGGTGTCGATGGAGCCGGCGTCGGTGAATTGGCCCATCTCGACATAGGTACCACCGTCGCGCAACATTTCGATACCCTCGGGACCGGCCTCAGGATGGCCGCTGCAATCCACCACGAGATCGGCTCCAAAGCCGCCCACTTCCTGGCGCACTGCTTCGATCCGGGCCTGGGCAGTCTGATGCAGATCGATGGATACGGTAGCATCCGCACCAAAAAGGCGACACAGGGCCAGCCGTGGCTCTTCGGGGGCACCAATCACGACTAGGCGTCCGGCGCCCATCTCTCGCGCTGCGACCACCGTCAGTACGCCGATGGGTCCGGAACCCTGGATAACCACGGTATCGCCCGCGCGGAAGCCATTGACCGCCACCGCTCGGTTCAGGGCGCGGATACAGGAGGTCAGGGGTTCCGACAGGGAGCCCAGTATCAACGGCATGGTGGCCGGCAAGCGGTAGATCTTGGTGGCCGGCAGCATCTCCAGGTCCACGTAAACCATCTCCGCCCACCCGCCCCACAAGTGCGGGGGCTTTGCAAAGGGAAGGTAGCGGCCATAGTAGGTCGGATTGAGACAGCGGTTGGCGTTGGCGGGATAGTGGAGACAATAATAACACGCACCGCACGGCATCAGGGGCGGGAGCATGACCTTGCTGCCCACACTCAGGGGCTGATCCATGAAATCCGTTTCCAGGGCGGGACCTTTTTCCACGATGATGCCGGCCAGCTCGTGACCCAGAGTAAAGGGCCAGGGGAGGGGGTGAGGCCAGTGGCCTTTGAGGATGTGGAGGTCGGTGCCGCACACCCCGCAGGCGTGGATCCGGATGAGGGCTGCCTTGTCGGGTACCTGAGGTCGCGGCACGGTTCGGATCCGCGGAGGGGCGCCGGGGCTATCAAAGGTTGCTACGCGTACAGTCTGCATGCAAAACAGCTTTCAGCCATAAGCCCCATGTTCCAGGAAGCCCAGAAGCCGACGCAACCTCAGGGAGGCGTTTTCGTATACGTGAGCGGGCATGGTGTAGTTCATAAAGGGATAGTATTTATGGCCGATAAGGCGGCGGCCGTAGGTGATCTGGGTGATGTACCGGGTTCGGTCGCTCTGGTTGGGACCACCACGGTGCCACACCTGGTTGTTGAACATGATGACACTGCCGGCTTTGCCCAGGTTGTAGTGGACCTGATTTTCCCATTGTGTAGCTTCCAGTACAGGGGGTGCCGGGGCACCAAACAGGTGGGAACCGGGAACGGTTTCGGTGCCTCCATGTTCTTTCTCGGTAACGTCTGTCAAGTAGTAGTTCGCTGTAAAAACCAGTACGGGCAGGCGGATATTGGTGGGGGGCTCGCCATGGGTGACCAGGAAGTGGGGGGGGTCGTCCTGGTGCCATTTGATGATACCTCCCCCCGGCGGGGTGCGGAACGAATTGTTGTGAATCACGTGGCAGTTCTCGGCCACGAGAGCCTCGGCAAAACTGACAATGGGCTCCAGGTCGAAAAGCCGGAGGTTGGCCTGGCTGTGCTCGAACAAGCGATGGGCCAGTGTCTTGGAGTTGAGCCTGTGGGGATTGTCGACCAGTTGCCGGTCCAGGTCGGTGCGCAATTCGGCACACCATTCGGGGGGCAGCACGTTTTGCAAAAATAAAAAGCCCTGGCGATGGAACTGCTTGACCCAGTCCCGAATCTGATCTTCGCCTACCTTCCGACCAGCCAGGTACAGCTTGGGGTCTAGCGGCACACTCATGGGAGATTCCCTCCAAGGCTATGATATAACTGAGCCGAGCGGGTGTCAAGAGAGCCAGAGCAGATGAGGTGGTCAGGCCGCCATTGAGCGGACCAGAACGGCCAGTCTATTCATACATACCGTCAAAAAGATATCCATGGCTTCGGGCAGGTCGTTATGAGCCTGGCTATTCAGGAAGTTATTGACGGCCACGATAACCACAAAGAGGGACAGAACCTTGTAGGCGGGTTGTCCCCCCTGGGGGGAGAGTCCATCGCAAAACCAGCGACCATGGCCACCAGGGTGCTGATGATGGTCTGCCGGCTGGTAAAGCGGGCGCGGTTATGGGCGGGGATGGTATTGGCCATCCAGGTACTGAAGAAGGGGGACGCGGCATATCCAGCCAGCAAGCCCAGGCCGATCAGGGCGAGAAGGGCGCCCAGGTAGAGGGAAGGGGCTAGCAAAAAGGGTATGAGAATGATGGAGCCGAGAAGGAGTATCTCGGTCAATCCGACTCCAATGATAAACCGTTTCTTATTTTTGAGATACGAACCCAGAAGCGGGAAAACGACCTGGGTTACCGCCATGAGATAGGCCACGGCGGTGCAAAGGGCGATGAATGATGCATCGGCCCCCAGGGAAAGGGCAAAACCAGTGAATACAGCGGTGCCTAAGCCGGTGGCCTGACCCCTACACCCCACAGGCCGCTAGCTGTGATGAAAGCGCGCAAACCTCGTGTAACCTGGCCGCGCGTGAGCGAGGGCCTTTCGTCCATGTGCAAATTTTTCAGATACTTATTAAAACATGAGGAGCGGGGTTAAAAACCGCGTTTTTTCCCTACGAGATTCACCAATTCTTCCCCCTTGAGATAACGCTCCAGATTTTCCAGGAAGAATTCAAAAACCACGCGGGGTCGATGTTGTGAAGAGCCGGCGTGATGAGCCGTGACGATCAGATT
Source organism: Candidatus Latescibacterota bacterium (assembly GCA_965219385.1). Taxonomy (GTDB): domain Bacteria; phylum Latescibacterota; class UBA2968; order UBA8231; family UBA8231; genus CBDCNM01. The sequence continues at coordinate 4,028,413 of CBDCNM010000002.1, forward strand.
GGGGGCATCCCAGAGTGGGTCCTCCGGGGGGAGCGGTTCCCGTTCGCACACATCCAGGCCGGCGCCGGCGATCTGGTTGTTTGTGAGGGCCTGGAGCAGGGCCGATTCGTCTATGATGCCGCCACGGGTGACGTTGACCAAGTAGGCAGAATCTTTCATGGTCGCGAACTCTTCGGCCCCGATCAGGTGATAGGTCTCCCGGGTTCTGGGACAGGCTATCATAACCGCATCCGAACGCCTGAGGAGACTGTGCAGGTTTTCCCGGGTGGCCGGTCTTAATTCGGCCACATCATCGGGTTTGTTCTGGCGCACCGAGTCCACCGCCAGGATGGTCATCTCGTAACCGCGGGCGCGCTTGGCTATCTCCATACCAAAACCGCCCAGGCCAATGATGCCAAGGGTGGCTCTGGCCAGCACAATACCCCGGCCTCCGGTCCATTCCCTGCGTTCCTGGCCGCGCACGGACAGGTCGATACCACGGGCCAGGGCCAGGAGCAGGGCCCAGGCTTGTTCGGCTCCCTGGGGGGCGTAGAGGCCGGCCATATTGGTGACCGCCACCTCCTCGCGCTCGACAATCTCCGGAAAGAGAAAGCTGTCCAGGCCGGCGCTATGGGACTGAATCCAGCGGAGCTTGGGGGCAACGGCACACACCGGGGGCGTAAATTGCCCCAGCAAAACCTCGGCTTCCGGAGCCAGGGGCAGGGCTTCCGCATCGCTGCCGACATGGTGGACCTGGTGGCCCCCAAGTTCCCGGGCAAGCCGTCGAAAGGCTTCGATCTGTTCGGGCTCAAAGGGGTAGTGGATGAGAATGTTCATGGTAAACTCCTGTACGGTTGCGGAACTCTCGGTCACGAGCCTGGTATGTCCGCGCTGTCTGGGCTCTATGGACTCTGGTCAAAGTGGGCGAGTATGGTGGAGATCTCATCGTGCAAATCCCGTCCCAGTCGCGGCCCGTACTGGGAGACAACCTGGGCGGCTGCATAAGAGCCCAGCTTGCCGGCGTCTGCTAGACTGAGACCATTGGTGAGGCCAAACAGGACACCACCTGCGAATATGTCGCCCGCCCCGGTTGTGTCCGCGGCCTCGACCTGGACTCCGGGGATTTCGCAGCGTTGTCCATCGGCATAGAGGATGGCGCCGTCCGCGCCGCAGGTGATACACGCCGTTGCCACGCTACCGGCCAGGGTGCGACAGGCCTGTTCGCGCTCGGAGGCACCGGTGAAGGCTCGGGCTTCTTCTTCGTTACAGAAGAGCAGGTCCACGCCAGTTTGGATCAATTGATCGAAGCGCTCCTTGCACAATCCAACCATGGCGGGATCGCTCAAGGTCAGGGATACGGCAGTCCGATGCTGTTGGGCCAGCTTTTGAGCCTTGCAGCAAGCCGCGAAACCACTGGCGGAACCGAGCAGGTATCCCTCTAGATAGATGTACTGGCTGTCTGCAATAACAGGACTCTCGATTTGCGCCGGCCCCAGGTTGCTGCTCACGCCCAGAAAGGTATTCAGGGTGCGGTCCGCATCCGGGGTAATGAAGACCAGGCACTGGCCTGTAGGGCCCTGGCTGCGGTTGGCTGGATTGCTCTGGACCCCGGCCTTTTCCAGATCCTCCTGATAGAAGTCGCCCCATTCGTCCACGCCCAGTTGATAAGCGCAATAAGCCCGCCCTCCGAAGCGGGCAATGGCGATCATGGTATTGGCGGCCGAACCACCGGACGCGCGGGTCACGGGCGCCTCTTTGACGGCCTCGATAAGTTGCTTTTGACGCTCTTCATCAACGAGGGTCATGATGCCTTTTTCAATGTCGAACTGTTCTAAAAAAGCCGGTGATACTGTGTATTGAATATCCACCAGTGCATGGCCGACGCCGTATACATCGTAGGTGGGGGACATACGATTCCTTTCTGCCCAGCTGAAATCAGCGGATCAGAAGGAAGAAAATAAGTCAAAGACGAAATTGTGTAAAAGGTTTTCTAAGTGGATATTTATTGAATTTATCATATATTATTGATTAATGAATATATTATTGAGTACTGAGAATTCGGTGGAGATACCGACCATTGGGCTTTCCCGTTTCCCTGCGGGTCAGGGAGGTATAAATACTTGAATTCTCACTCCTACCCCGAACCCTTTCCAGGAGGTTGACTATCGCAGCAAAGCAAAGGCAATCGTTTACCAGGGTGAATCAGGACATTCGCGTGTCTCAGATCCGGCTGATCGGAGCGGATGGCACCCAAATCGGGATCACCGATACCAGCAAGGCCATGGAAATGGCCGAGGAGGAAGGGCTGGACCTCGTCGAGATAGCTCCCGATGCCAAACCCCCGGTTTGCCGTATCATTGATTATGGCAAGTACCGCTACGAGAAGGAAAAGAAGGCCAAGGAAGCGCGCAAAAAGCAGCACAGCGTGCAGATGAAGGAGATCTTATTCAAATCTTCCGTCATCTCTGACCACGATATCGAGTACCGCATGGCCCATATACGCGAGTTTATCGCCAAGGGCAATCGGGTCAAGGTCCGGATGCGTTTTCCGGGTCGCCAGATGGCGTACCGGGACCGGGGGCGCGAAGTCCTTGTAAAGGCCGCTCAGAATCTGGAGGACGTGGCCGTATTGGACCAGGATCCCAAGATGGAAGGCCGCGAAATGTCCATGATCCTGCGGCCCCTTTAAGAGCCGATTAGCGATCCATAAAAAGACCTGTACCCGAGGATCTGGATACAGAGTGATTGCGCCGCTCGGAAGGGCGGTACGCATCGTCGCCGGCAGCATTGATGAAGATACCCAAGTTCAAGGCTCCGCGTCCCTCCAGTAGGTGATGCTGCCTCCCTGGCCCTGACCGGATCAACTTGGTAGTGATCCTGGCCTTTCCAGTCGAATATCAGTCTCACGCCATTCATGGCGGCTGCACTCAGAGATAGATCCTGGGCCAAGTAGCGAGCGATCCCCGCCGCCAAGGTCTTCCAGAATTCCAATAGCCGCATCCCAGGCCGCACCCTGGGATGCGGCTATTTTGCCTTGATAGCAAATCCTCTGGAAGTTTCTGGTAGATATCAGGGGCAACTGCTTCCTGGCCGGCAAATACGCAAAACGCCATTCTGACAAGAACAAAAAGGGACGTTTTCTTCAAGTCCGGCCAACCACCGGGGCGACGAGGGTATGTTCTCGACGGCCTCTCATTCCAGCGATCACCGGGAAGGTCCTTTCTCTGGGCGCGCCTTCTTCAGGGATATAGTGCACCTGGGGTGAGAAATAAGCATAGAGAGCGGTATTCCTGGATTGGGGGGAGGTATTGGGGCCCGAACCATGTACCATGAGGCTGTGAAAAAGAAGGGTCGAGCCGGCTTTCAGAGGTACGTCGATCTGGCCGGAAAGGTCGATATCCTTGCGGCTGGTCAGAGTTCCATCCTGCTGCTGCTGAATCCGGCCCCATTCTGGCAGCCCCCATTTGTGGCTGCCAGGCACTACCTTGAAACAGCCGTTTTCAAGGGTGGCGTGATTCAGGGCAATGCTTGCGGTCACCAGGGCAGGAGGATCCATGGGCCAGTACGCCGAGTCCTGGTGCAGGGCATGGATAGAGCCGTGCAGTGCGGGTTTGAGCATCAGGGTACTTCTGAAGAGCAGCAGATCCTCGCCGATCAGGTTTTGTACGGCCTGGACCAGCTGGGGATGACCTGCCAGCTGGCGAAAGAGATTTGAGTGGGCGCCCGTGTTTTCGATTTTTCGCAATATCGGCAGGCCATCCAGATGCTGGTCCAGGGCATAAGGTTCGCGCTGGAAATCGCGCTGTGTCGGAGCAGCTTGAGACTCCAGTTCAGCGGCCAACTTGTGCAGACGAACCACTTCGGCTTGGCACGCTGATACTTCTTCGGCAGTCAAGACCTCTTCGATTACGAGATAGCCCTGTTCTGCGAAAAAGCTCTTTTGTTCCTGTGGAATCACGGCTGGAAGGGTCAAAAACGCGGGGCAGGGGGATCGGAGCCAACCTCTTCCGAAGGGGGGGGGGACCCGGTCTGATCTTCGAGGAAACGGGTAAAATTGCTGATGCGTTGATCGGCCTCGTTCAACAAGCCTTGGGTGTTTTGGCGCGCCTCGAGGACTTCCTCGGCAATGTTCATAGCTGCCAGAATAGCTATATCCAGAGGCCTGTGTGCGCCACCCGCAGCCGCTTCTCGCATCTTCTGATCGAGATACGCAGCGGCTTTTTCGATGTACTGGGGATCTTCTTTTTCGCTGCTGACTCGAAAGGTCTGATTGAAAATCTGGACAGTAATGGGGTTGTCCTGCGGCATGGATCGGGTCTGGGCGGATCCAGAAGGATGAGAATAAAAAATATGGGGACTTCCGCGATCTCCCCTACTCCCGGAAGCCCCCTGCTTACGCGCGCGCTGACCACGTAGTTGACTATCAATATATTGTGTAGGAGATTATTTGTCAACGATATATTGGTGTATTTTTCAATTTTAAGCGGAAAAAACTTAGCGTCAATTTAAGCGGAAAAAACTTAGCGTCAAAAGATTGCCTGATTTACACGAGAGGCCAGGCTAAGTCTCGATGCTTAAAGGATTCTGCCAGTGAGATTCACGCCGTTGATTTTTACAGGAAAAAACAGCATTGTCACCACCTATTGCCGCTTGGGACAGGGAAATGGAAGGGAAATTGACAGAAATACAACCATGGGTAGTGTCCCTGTCCGCTATGGGATTCGCTGTAAGGACCTCGGAGAGAATCCCTTAGGAGCATATTCTGAATTTCCGATAGTTTATTGTCGCCCAATGAGTTACCGACTTTTCACATGCCCAGTAGGGACACTACCCAACCATGAAGATGGGCATTTGACGCCTTTTCATAGGATCCTTAGATTCTATAATTCGTCAATTCGTCCAAAATTTTACCTACAGGACCTGCTTCATGCAACCGAACGATCTAAAGAAGGACTTACAGCCGAAAGTCAAAGGAGAGGTGCGGTTTGATCCGGTCTCCAGGATGCTCTACCGCACGGATGCCAGTATCTACGAGATGGAACCGGAAGGGGTGGTTATTCCAAGGGATACTGAGGATATCGTCCATACAGTGGAAGTCGCCGGCCAGTACGGGGTGCCCATCCTGGCGCGTGGCGGCGGCACCAGTCTGGCCGGTCAGTCTGTAGGAGAGGCCATCCATCTGGATCTGTCCAAGTACATGAACCGTATAATTGAATTGAATCCCTCCGAAAAATGGGTCCGGGTAGAACCAGGCGTGGTCCTGGACGAACTCAACGCCTACCTGAGTCCCCACGGGCTGTTGTTCGGTCCAGATGTAGCGACCAGTAGCCGTGCAAATTTAGGAGGTATGATCGGCAATAACTCCTGTGGTGCCCACTCCTTGATCCATGGCAAGACCATAGACCACGTCCTGGAGTTAGAGGTGGTCCTGGCCGATGGCACTCAGACGACGTTTAAACCCGTGGAAGAAGCAGAATACCGGCACAAGGCCGCCCAGAAGGATCTCGAGGGGCGGATTTATTGCCAAGTACAGCGCCTTACTCGAGAGAACCGCGAGGAGATACAACAGCGCTTTCCCAGGGTGATGAGACGGGTCTCTGGGTACAACCTGGATGAATTCATCCATCCCGATCGGCCTTTTGACCTGTCCAAAATCGTGGTCGGTTCTGAAGGAACCCTTTGCGTGGTGGTGGAAGCCAAGCTGAATCTGGTAGAGCTTCCGCGGCAGACGGCGCTGGTTGCCTGTCATTTCGAGGATCTGATCGAAGCCATGGAAGCCAATATCGAAATTCTGGAAACCGGTCCGGCTGCCATAGAAATGGTCGACAAGATCCTGCTCGACCAGACCAAAGGGTCCATCGAACACGCCGGAAATCGCAGCTTCTTGCAGGGGGATCCCGGGGCCCTCCTCTTCGTGGAGTACTACGGGGAGACCGAGGAGGAGTTATGGGAAAGAATGGATCACCTTGAAGCTCGATTGCTGCAGAAAAACCTGGGCTACGCCTTTTTCAAGGCCTGTGAAAGCGAAGATCAAAAGAAAATATGGGACCTGCGCAAGGCGGGATTGGGCTTGCTGATGGGTATGAAAGGGGACGCCAAACCCAATCCCGGGGTGGAAGATACCTGTGTGCCGGCGGTTCATTTACCTGAGTACGTGGAAAGGGTCCAGGAGTTGATGAGCGAGTGTGGAGTGCTGGCCGAATACTATGGACATGCCAGCGTGGGGGTTTTGCACATACGGCCGATACTCAATTTGAAGTCCCCGGAAGGTATAGCAACCCTGCGCATTCTCGAGGATCGAATGAGCGACCTGGTGGCGAAATATGGTGGCTCCATGTCCGCCGAGCACGGAGACGGACTGGCGCGCAGTGAGTGGATCCCCAAAATGTTCGGGGCCCGGTTGGTCCGCGCTTTCGAGGAGGTCAAGGATGTGTTCGATCCGCATAATCTGATGAATCCGGGCAAGATTGTACGGGCTCCCAAAATGGATGAGAATCTGCGTTATGGGCCGGATTACCATACTGGAGAGCTGGAAACATTCTTCGACTTTTCCGCGGAAGGCGGGTTCGAACAGGCTACCGAGATGTGTTCGGGGGTGGGCCATTGTCGCAAGAAGTTGGTGGGTACTATGTGTCCATCCTATATGGCTACCCTGGAAGAGGAACACTCTACTCGCGGGCGGGCCAATGCATTGCGGGCCGCTCTGGCCGGGCGTATGCCCGGGGAGGGACTGGCGAATTCCGAACTCTTTGAGGTGATGGATCTGTGTTTGGAATGTAAGGCCTGTAAGGCCGAGTGTCCTTCGAATGTAGACATGGCCAAGCTCAAATACGAGTTCCTGGCCCATTACTACGAGAAGCACGGCTACCCTCTGCGCTCTCACCTCTTCGCTAAAATTCACAAACTCAGCCGTTGGGCTACGGCTTTGACCCCCGTGTCCAACTGGATCGCAGGTAGTGTCCTGAACCGTTGGGTATTGGACCGATTTTTGGGCATCGCCCAGCAGCGCCGCTTGCCTCGTTTTGCCAGTCAGCGTTTTTCGACCTGGTTCGACAAGCGCAACTACAGGAAAGAAGGAGACAAGGGTACCGTGGTGTTGTTCAATGATACCTTTGTGGAATACAACGAACCACAGATTGCCATGGCCGCTACCATCATTCTGGAAGCCGCAGGTTTCAACGTGGTACTGGCGAAGAACAAGGTGTGTTGTGGCCGGCCCTTGATCTCCAAAGGGTTCCTGCGCCAGGCCAGGGCCCATGCCCAAAAGAATGTGGATGTGCTGGCGCCTTATGTGGAAAAGGGCTGGCCCATCATCGGCCTTGAACCCAGTTGTGTTCTGAGTTTCAGAGACGATTACCTGGACCTGGTGGACGATCCTCGGGCAAGGCTGGTAGCGGATCAAGTTTACATGCTGGAGGAATATCTGGTCAAACTGGCCAGGGAAAACAGGCTGGATCTCAAGTTTACCCGCACCCCCCGTAGGATTTTAGTCCATGGTCATTGCCACCAGAAAGCCCTGGTGGGCACGGCGGCGACCCTTGAGGTAATTAATATGCCCCCCTTTTTCGAAGCTACGGAGATCGCCTCGGGATGTTGTGGTATGGCCGGTAGCTTCGGATACGAAAAGGAACACTACCAGGTATCCATGAAGGTAGGCGAGGAACGGCTTTTCAAGGTTCTGCGGGCCGCCGACCCGGAGGTGGAGATCGCGGCGGTGGGCACCTCGTGTCGGCATCAGATTGCCGACGCCACGGGACGCCGGGCCCGCCACTGGGCCGAGATCCTGGTGGAGGCTATATAGATGGACTGCACCGAACTCCACCTTCCGTTCGGCTACTCCGATTTGAGCATCGAGGTGCCCAGGTCCAACCTCCTGGGAGTTTTCGCCCCTCGGGAAGACGCAGTCGAGACGGACGAAACGAACCTGCTGGCGCATGCACTTGCCCACCCGATCGGCACCCTGCCTTTGCGCCGGCTGGGCCACCCTGGACAAAAGGTCGCGCTCGTAACCAGCGATTTGACGCGGCCTTGCCCTTCTGAACGATTATTGCCACCGGTGCTGGAAGAACTGGCCATAGCCGGAGTCGCCGATGGGGATATAACCATTGTCATTGCCCTGGGGTTGCATCGCCCGATGAGTGCCTCCGAACTCGAGGCAGCGGTGGGATCCGAAGTCTACAAGCGGGTCCGGGTGATCAACCACGATCCCACGGATACGGTCTCCCTGGGGTATACCTCGGCCGCTACTCCGGTCGAGATTTTTCGCCCCGTGGTCGAAGCCGACCTGAAGGTTTGTCTGGGCAACCTGGAGTTTCACTATTTTGCTGGCTATTCGGGTGGGGCCAAGGCGATTCTGCCTGGCTGTGCTTCCAGGGCCACCCTGAATGCCAACCATGCTATGATGGTGCGCCCCGACGCGTGTGCTGGACGGCTGGAGGACAATCCGGTCCGCACCGACATTGAGGAAGGGGCGGCCATGGTAGGGGTGGATTTCATCCTCAATGTACTGGTAGACGGTCACCATCGCATTGATGGCGCTGTGGCCGGCCATGTGCAAGCCGCTCACCGCCGGGGATGCGAACTGGTGGCACAGCGCGGCACGGTCCCAATTCCTGGAAGAGCCGATATCGTGGTGGTGAGCGCAGGAGGTTATCCAGCGGATTTAAACATGTACCAGGCGCAGAAAGCCCTCGACAATGCATCACATGCCGTACGGGAGGGAGGGATTGTCATCTGGGTAGCCGAGTGCAGCGAAAGTCTGGGCAATCAGACCTTTGAAAGCTGGTTGTTGGATGCGGACACCCCCGATCAGATCCTGGAACGCATCCAGCGCGAGTTTGTGCTGGGCGGGCACAAGGCAGCTGCAATGGCTTCGGTGATGCAACGGGCCAGGATCTATCTGGTCTCGGGGTTACCCGATGATTTGGTGCGGGATTGCGGACTGGTTCCCCACGGCGATTTGCCTACGGCCTTTGACGCGGCGCGCGAGGAATTGGGGTCAGGGGCCAGTGTGCTTGCACTGCCCCAGGGGGGCTCGGTCATGCCGGTGGTCGGCTAGCTAGGTCTTTTCAGTTGCGGCAAACAGACCTAGTTGTTCGGTCTTTTCTTCTTCAAAGCCTGCCAGACCAATCCCGAGAAGGCGCACCCCGCGTTCGTGGGCCTCGGTGCGCTCGAGCAGGTCCAGGGCTTGTTAGCAGGATATCGGTCTGCCCGTTGATTGGCAAGGATAGGGAATGGGAGCGGGTGAGGGTCTGGAAATTTGGATAACGCACCTTAGCTCGACTTTATCCATTTATGTAGCGTACGAGACGGTGTGTATCAAGCGGTTGAGTAGGCTTCGAGGGATTTTTATCAGGTCGTGTTGGTTGGGCAGGTTGGAAAAAGCCTGCCAGAGCCGTTGTCGGACCCAGGCCACGGCATCGGAAAAGGTGGGTTTTCGTTTGCCATACCAGGCCGTGGCATGGCAGGGGGAGGCGCTTTTGGGGGCCAGCCGATTGGCGATGAGGGCGACCAGACTAAACAAGGCCAAGATGACCGGCGTGGTCCGGGCAATGGCCCGCTCATTCCATTGGCGTTGGGTTTCCATGCCCAGATGGGCGCGGGCTTCCTCAAAGGTAGTTTCTACCGACCAGCGTTGGAGAAAATAGGTCAGCATTTGCCGAGGGGACAGACGCACATCGGTCGAGAGCAAGGCTTGGGGCGCGAAGCGGCCGGCCGGGTCTCGGATCAGCAGCCAGCGGAGGGGCACGGCGGGCAAGCCAGTGTGATACCACAGCGCCGTTTGGCTGTAGGTTTCCACTGTATAGGGGCCGGCGGCATACCACCGGTCCAGGGTGAGGGGGTGCCAAGGGGTAGTCGGATCGTTCAGGTGCTGCTGGAGGGTGGGCTGCCGGGCGCCTTTGCCGCGGGGGCGTCCCCGCGTGTGCGGCGTGCGGGTTGGTGGTGGGTCATACAGGGCCGCATCCAACCGCAAGCGGGTAATCAGCCCCACGTGGGGCCGAACCGCGTCGAGAAAGGCCAAGGCGGAGAAGGTGCTATCGGCGACCACGACCAGCCGGCGGGTGGGCAGCCAGCGCGCTACCAGCTTGAGCATAGTCTGCCCCCGTTGCAACAGGGTGAGGGGGGTGCGCTGGCGCTGAGTATAGTAGCGGGCCGACGGACACAGCACACTCATAAAGGGTAAGGCCCAACTTCGATCCGCCCAAGGGATAGGCGCTACCAGCATCAACGACAGCCAGCGCAAGCCGCTAGCCTTGACCAGGTGGGGCCCACTCGAGCGGACGGGATCCCGGTAGATGCCTCGGGCCCCAATCTGGGCGCCCCGGCGCCGCTCGATGGTCTCATCCAGGCCCAGGACCAGGGGCCCGTGGGGGGCAAAGGCGGCCACCAACGCCTGGAGGAGTAGCTTACTGCCGGCCAGGGGCGACCACACACAGCGGTTGAGGATCCGGTGGTAGGTTTGAAAGGTAGGCTGTTGGCTCAAGCCCAACACCTCCAACACGGCGCTGACCGTGCGTTTACCCGGGGCTAACAGCGCCCCGACCAACAGCGTCTGAGCCTGCGGCCAAACGCGGCTCGAAAAAAGGGGGGCAAAGGGCGACAAAATCGTTATTATATCTTTCGGCAGGGGGCTCATCGGTTTCTCCTGGGCTGTCGATGCTTGGATACCATCAACAGTACGGAGGATACCGGCCTCCTGCCATGCGCGTTTGGATAAAATCGAGCTTAGAGGCCGTCTGAAAACCATGTTTATTCTAAGCGAGTCGTTTGAGTAGCAAGTAAATCATGGCGATCTGAATCAACGCTTCGCTGTGGCGGGTCAACACTTCATAATCTCGGGCATGCCGACGAAAGTTCATCAACCACGCAAAGGTTCGTTCGACCACCCACCGTCGTTTGAGCGGTGTAAATCCATTTCCTTGTTTAGCGACGACTTCCAAGTCGATCTTATGCGTCTTTTTTAAGTCGGCTACCCACCCTTTGAGATCGGCTCCCGCAGAGCCGCCATTGACCCACAGCTTACGTAGCCTAGGTAGGCCGGGCGCAACATAGCGGGTCAACACCCGCTTCAAGCCGTCCCGATCGCCCACATCGGCGGCGGTGACTTCCACCGGCCGGATCCATCCCAAGGTATCTACCCACAGGTGACGTTTGCGTCCTTTGATCTTTTTGCCGGCGTCATAACCGATTGTTTCTCCTTGGGTTGCCGTCTTGATGGTCTGGCTATCGACCCCGCCGGCCGACGGGGTCGATAGCCGACCCTGCCGGCGGCGTTCCCGCTGGGTGAGTCGATCCAATATCGGCGGCCAGACCCCTTGTAGGCTCCAGCGGCGAAAGTAGTCATACACCGTTTTCCACGGCCCCAAACTCGCGGGTAACAAAGCCCAAGGACAGCCGGTCTTGGTCAGATACAAAAGACCATTGATGATCTGGCGTGGATCCCGCCGCGGGCGGCCCGGCCCGCCAGGAGGCCACGTCGAGGCGGGTAGTAACGGCTTGATTAGACGCCATTGCGCATCGGTTAGATCGGTGGCATATTCGTCGGCAGGCGTACTCATCATCGGGGCCTTTCTATTCAGATTTTGTGGTGAAACCTGAATATGGCCCGATGAGTACGCCGATTCAAATACGGGCTACATCAAGAGTTTTCAGACGGCCTCTAAGGGTCACAACCCGGCCCTTCAGGTTGCGGAGTCGCAGGCGGCCACTGAGTTCCTCGGCCAATTCATTTAAGGCCGCGTGCATTTCCCGGGTATCGTATACATCGGCCGGAAAAGTGGTTTCCTGGCCGAGCTGTTTGGGCGCGCGCTCGGTGGTGACTGGGTCATCGTCCCGGCCATTGGCCAGATCCCACAAATGGGCTCCGCGCTTGCCGAACCGCCCCACCAGGGTTTGCCGTGGCAGGTTCCCCAGTTGCCCTATAGTAAAAACCCTCATCTCTTCCAACCTGGTTCGGGTGACCTGGCCAACACCCGGGATCTTAGATACGGGCAAATTCCGCAAAAACTTCTCCACTTGATCGGGCATGATCACGAACAGGCCATCGGGCTTTTCATGGTCGGAGGCGATTTTGGCCAGGAATTTGCAGGGAGCCACTCCGGCGGATGCCGTCAGGTGTAGTTGCCGGCGTATATCCGCCTTAATCATCTTGGCGACCCGCGAGCCAAAGGGTATATCCAGCTTGTTATAGGTTACATCCAGATAGGCCTCGTCCAGGGCTACAGGTTCGATCAGGTCGGTGTACTCCCGGAAGATGGCGTGGAACTGGGCGGAAACGCGGCGGTACTTGGCGAAGTCGGCCTGGACGCGGATGAGGTGCGGACATAACCGCAGAGCGGTTTTCATGGGCATGGCCGAATGGATGCCAGAGGCCCGGGCCTCGTAGGAGGCCGCCGCAACCACGCCGCGCGCCCCGGGGTCGCCTCCAACCACCACAGGTTGCCCGACCAACTCGGGATTGTCGCGCTGTTCGACCGAGGCGTAAAAGGCATCCATGTCGATGTGGATTATCTTGCGTTGGGTGGAAGGTTTATAGGTGGAGGGCCGGCTCATGTTCGGGAAATAAATGGCAGGGCGATGATCTCGGCTCTACAGGTCGTGCCATTCAGCGAAAAATCGACCGCGGTACCCGGGTTGCAGTGGGCGCTGCGGACATAGGCCAGGGCGATGTTGTGCCGCAGGCGAGGAGAGTATGTGGCCGAGGTAATTTTGCCCACTGCCCTTCCTCCTACTTCGAGAGGCGTTGCAAAAGTGGGCAAGGCGCCTTGCGGTAATTTGAGCCCCATGAGGTGTTGCTTCACCTTGTCGTAGGTATTCAGACGGGCGATCACTTCCTGGCCGATATAGCAGCCTTTGTCCATGTGAATGACGTGATTCAAGCCGGCCTCCCAGGGGTTGTGGTCTTCGGTCAACTCGCGCTCGTACAAAGGTATTCCGACCTCGATGCGCAGGATTTCAAAGGCTTCTTCGCCCATGGGTCGGGCGCCACTGGCCCGTAGCTTTAGCCAGATATTCCGCGCTTCCTGGATGGGGCCTATCACCCTCAGGCCGGCGTGGCCGGAAAAATCTAGGCGCATTAACCAGGGCTCGTCCTGTTGGGGACGGCTCAGTAGATGGTGGTTGGCAGCCTTGCGCAGGTCTATGTCCAGGGCTGTCGAGGCAATATCCACCGCCCGCGGACCGGACAGATCGATCATGGCGGTTGTGGGGGTGATGTCCTCCAGGGTGATATCTTCGCTGAAGATATAGCGGTCGAGCCATGCGGGAACCTGCTCGCGGCCCGGTGGACTGAGGATGGCGAGAGTAGATGCTGCGTCCCGGTAAAAGATGCCCAACTCCAGGATGCGGCCCCGGTTGTCGGGTAAAACCGCCTCGAAACCACTGCCGGATTGCAGGGTGGCGAAATCATTGGTGCTCATGCGGTGCAGGAGATCCAGGTGGTCCTTGCCGCTGATACAGATGCGGCCCCAGTGCGAAGTGTCCCGCAGCACTGCCGCCGAATGTGCAGCCTGGTGTTCGACCTGGATATCGCCGTAGTGGGCGGGCATTTCCCAGCTGGAATAGGTCGAGTACTCGGCACCTTGTTCCTGGGTTAGATCGAACAGGGGACTCTGCAAATTTATTTTCCTAGCTCTGAGTTTTGCTCCTAAGAAGGCTCCTAATATTCAGTACTTCACGGAATCGGCGGGCGGGGCTGGGTGGGGATGGTGCCTCTGGGGTTTTATGAGGCCCAGGGCGCTCTTGCCCCGCTCCCCCTTCCCGCTGCTACGCCTGCTGGCAGCCCACCCTCCCAGCCTTGAGGTCCAAATAGTTACGGGTATTTCGTGCAGTAGTGAATATTGCCAAGATACTCGAAACCTGGTGCCCGGGCAAGGTCTAGGTTTCAAGTGTTCTCGATAATCTCGAAACGGGAGCCTATGTCCGGGTGCTTGGTAACCTCAACCTGGACCGGAAAGGCATTCTTGAGTTCAGGCAAGTGGGTGACCACCAGCAACTTGTCGAAGTCCTTGCTGATCTCCTGGATCGCCTGGACCAGATGCTCGAGCCCCTGACTGTCCTGGGTGCCAAAGCCCTCGTCTATAATCAGGGTGCGGAGACGGGTGCCCGCGCGGCGGGCCAGAACCTTGGAAAGGGCGATGCGCAGAGCAAAATTGGTGCGGAAGGCCTCGCCGCCTGAGTAGAGATGGTAAGAGCGTTCGCCAATCTCATCGGCAATTTTGATATCCAGGGTTTCCCGGGTACCTCCCTTTTTCAGGTCCCGCAGGGATTCAATGGAGATCTGGATTCGGTTATCGGTCAGGCGCGAGAGAAGGGAATTGGCCTCCTCTTCGATTTCGGGGATGGTATTTTCAATGATCAAAGCCTGGATGCCGTCTTTGCCAAAGGCCTCGACTAACTGCTGGTAGACCCAGACCTCTTTTTCCACATCGCGCCGTTGCTCCTGGATCTGATCGCGCTCCTTTGCCCCTTCCACACAGCGATCAAATTGTGCCTGTAGAAAGCCTTGATGCTGGAGGAGTTGATCCCTTTCTGTGCGCATCCGGTCAAGGCTGGCCGAAGTTTCATGGAAATTTTGGTCGACATCTGCAAGCCTTCGAATTCTTTGTTCCTGGTTGGCAATCTCTTCTGCCAGCTTCTCGAGATCCTTTCGCAAAACATCCAATTCTTTTTCGTTTTTTTTTAGGGCTTCCTGGTTCGAGGTATGGCGTTGCTGGGCGAGGCTCAGGTTTTCCCGGCGGGCGACCGCATCGCTCAGTTCGTCCATATGGGTGCGGATCCTTCGGTGTTCATCGGGGTCGTAGTCCAGGTCTTGAATCTCAGCCTGGAGCTTTTTCAGCTCCTGCCGTTCCTGCTGGGCGTAACGCTTGTCTTCGAGGTATTTGCGGGCCAATTCGAGCTTTTCGGAGGCTTCGGAAAGCTCGGTTAGAGTCTTTTCTTCCTGGGCGCGAGCATCCTTTAGGAGTGCCCTGTTTACTTCGGCTGTGCCCAGCTCTTCCAGGGTTTCCCTGACTCTTGTGTGCTGATCCTCCTGGTAGTTCAGGTTTGCCAGTTCTTCCTTTAGTTGTACCAGTCGCTGCTGTTGTTCAGCCGCATATTGGCCGTTTTTAATAGCGTGGTTCAGGGTGGTGAGCTGATCCTCCATTTGCTGCAATTCCAGCCCGGCTTGGTGGATTTGTGCCTGGTGAGCTTTCTGGCTCGCCAGTTCCTGGCGCAGGTCCTTCAGAGGCTGAATCTGTTGCTCGAGGTGCTGGAAGTGATGCCTCATGGTTTCGAGGTTTTTTTCGATTCCCCGAATGTTATGGCGATGTTGCTCGAGCCGGTTCACCTGTTCCTGCTCCTGGCGCGTCAATTCCTCGCTGAGTTGGAGCCGATGTAGCTCATCCAATTTGCTGCCGCACAACGGACAGTCGGCCTGGGCAGAGTCCTGGAGGATGAGCATCTTTTCGCGAGCCCTGGCGATCGCTTCCTCCAGCTCGGGAAGGCGTTGCTGTTGTTGGGCGAGTTGAGTGCGCAGGGTTGTACCTTTCTCTTTGACTTGGTCGCGGTCTTCGGTCTGAAGTTGTAGGGTTTTTATCTCCTGTTCCAGGGCCAAAATTCGCTGGTCTATGGCCTTTTTCTCCCACAGGCGACCACGCCAGGTTTCCACCTGGGTTTTCAATGCTTCTTCCCGGGTGGAAAGGCGCTGTTTTTCCAGGTTGATATCATGTTGCAGCTGATCCTGGTCGCGTTGCAGAATTTGGTGGCGCAGACGCTGCTTTTCCAGAGCCTGTTGCTGTTGACGGGTGGCGGCAAAGAGATTGTACCGAGTCTCAATGGTCTCCTTCCGTTCTAGAAGAGAGTGGAAATGTTGCAGCTGGTTTTGCAGGGTCTGTCGGCTCGCTTCCCAGTTTTCACAACGCCGTTCAACCTCATGACGTTCGTCGATGATTCGGGCTTCCAGAATGCGGCCCTTCGCCTCCAATTCCCTCAGGCATTCCATGTCCTGTTTCAGCTGGCCATCTCGGGCAGAGAGTTGCTGAAAAGTCGCGTAATTTTGCTGGATGGTAGAAGATGCCGCGAGTATCTCGCTGTCCCTGTGCCGCTGGGCATGGAGGTGTTCTCGGTCTTGTTCAATTGCCCGGCGACGTTCCTCAAGATGTGTTCTTTCCTGGTTTGTCGCCGCCAGTTGGCTCTGGAGCTGGTTTCGTTCCAGACGTTGCTCGCGCAACTCGTCCAGAGCCCTAGCGCTGGCGTCAACAGCAGCAGTGAGTTCCCGGAGTTGGATCGAGAGTTCTCGTAGCTGGCTCTGGTACTCGTCCTGGTGGGCCAGTTCGGCATTCAATTCCTGGAGCCTCCGCTGCAGATCCGCGGAGGCTTGGTTTTTTTTCTGCAAGTGTGTGCGGGCCCGCTCTTGCAGCTGGTCGAAGCGCCTGAGGCCCAGGACTTCGGCCAGCACTTCCTTGCGCTGCCGGGCTCCCTTCTGGGTGAACTCATCGGCTCTGCCCTGTACGATAAAAGCGGAGTTGATGAAGGTGTCGTAGTCCATGGAAAGGAGCTGATTGATGCGCCGCTGTGTTTGAGTCAGAGAAGAGCCTTCTGATAAGGGTCGGAAGGTATCGGCTTGCTCGTCCAAGATTTGCAATTCGAGCTGGGCGGAGTTGGTGCGCCTGCCTTTGCGAAAACTGCGGATAATGCGAAAGTGGTTTTCGCCCAGTTCAAAACAAAACTCGACCCGCATTTCGCTGGCGCCGAGACGCAAAAGGCCTTCATCCGGCTTGCGCTCTGTGGTGTTCTTGCGGGCTTCGCCCCAGAGCGCATAGGTCATGGCATCCAGCAATGCCGATTTGCCATGTCCATTGTTTCCGGTCAAGCAGGCGACCTGAAAGCGGGTAAAATCGAGAGGCGGGACTTGATCGCCATAGCTTAGAAAGTTGCTTAGGAAAAGACGGGTGGGCACCATAATTCAGGGTGTGTTGTCTTCCGGGTTGAGAAGTTCGAGTTCCTGCTCCAAGTCGCGGGCATGGCGCTGTAGGGTATCTCGGTGAGTCTCCAAATGGGGATTATTCGCAATATACTTATCAAGGGCTTCCTTCAGACCCAGGTCTTCGGTGATGGTAGCTCGCCGCTGACGGGCATGGGTAGTAAATTGGGGTTGAATTCCGGCTACGCAGAAGGCCGGAGCAAGAGCCTGGTGTAGGCGATCGAGATCCACCGCCGTATTGGCAGCGACGGGCAGGGTGTAAATTACCCGTACGACGGCGCCTTTAATGTTGCTTTTGCCTATGGCATCGACTATCCGCTCGGTGGGGTCCTCTCCTTCGAGAACCTCCAGTTGTACAGTGACAAAGGGTCGGGCAGGGGTTGGAATAAATTCATAGAGCGCGTGGAATGCCCGAGTAGTTGGTCCACCAGGAGATTGCTTTTCTAGCTCTACTAGGCAAAAGCCTTTTTCGTCTTGTTCTTCGCCAAAGTTGATGCGTTCGAGGCTACCGGCATAAACCACGGGCGGCGAGGCTCCTGGGTGTAGATCCTGGTGTTTGTGCACATGTCCAAGAGCGACGTAATCAAAGGCGGGATGAGCCAGGACACCGGTTAGCAAAGTCGGATCCCGACCAATGACAGCCGTGCGTTCGGAGCCCGAATAGGTCGCTTCGGCGGCGGCGACATGGGCGGTGAGAATGGCTGGCAGGGTGGGGTCGACCTGGCGGGCGAATTCCTCGATCTGGGTAGTGCATATTTCTTCAATCTTTTTGGTTATGGCCTCCTGGGGCAGGTCCTTGTAGTTCTCGTTGGTCCGCAGCAGGTGGCGGGTAGGCCAGGGCAGGCCGGCGATTTGCAGCGGACCGCTCCGGGTGTCGATGGGGAATAGCAAGGGTCGGCGGATGACATGGGTGTTGTCCAGTTCAAGGGCAGTGAAAATATCCATGGAGGTAGCCTTCCCATAAGCAACTGGAACATCGTGATTGCCAACCACCATGACCAGGGGGATGGCGGCTTGCTGGAGACGGCGTACCTGAAGGGCGAATTCGCGCTGATAGGTGGGACTGGGGTCGCAGGTTTTATAGGCATCCCCGGCGAAGATGACCAGGTCTACCTCTTCCTCTATGGCCAGGTCGAAGACAAAGCTCAGGCTCTTGACAAAGTCCCGGGCTCGCATGTGCAAACCAGTACTGGGGTCGAGATGACCATAGTTTTCGATTCCCAGATGGAAATCGGCAAAATGGAGGAAGCGCAAACCCATTAGTACTCAGGAGAAAAAAATCCAAGTGTATACGCTGATTCAGCTCAACGAAATCTCAACCCTTTACCTTATAATATAAGGAGTAGAAAAAACCAAGGGAAAAGAAAAAAATGAACCGGATTGACTTCTTGCATCCCAAAGTAATTTTTACTATATTGAAAAAAGTTGTGGTAGCGGGAGCGGTTGACGCTTCCGCTTTTTATGTGAATTATAAGGCTAGAATCGGTTCAGGAGAACGGACATGAGCCAGGTCTATCTATCCAGAGAGGGCTACCAGAAGCTCCAGGATGAGTTGCAAGAGCTCAAAGAAAAGGAGCGCCCCACGGTGCGACAGTCTCTACAGCGGGCAAGAGAATTCGGCGATTTGTCGGAAAATGCCGAATACAGTGCCGCTAAAGAACGGCTGATGTTCCTCGAGCAACGCATCAACAAACTGCAAGAGACCCTCAGCCGTGTTCGCCTGCTCGAAAATGAGAATATCCCCGACGACAAGGTGTACATTGGGGCCACTGTTGAGTTGTTGGACTTGAAGAATAGCAGGGAACTCAAGTATACTCTGGTGGCCCCCGAAGAGGCGGATTTTGAGAATGGAAAGATTTCCACTGTTTCTCCCATCGGCAAGGGGCTCCTGGGGCACTCCGAGGACGAAGAAGTGGAAATTCAGGTGCCGGCCGGGACGCTCAAATACAAGATTGTAAAGATATCCCGCTGAGATTTTTTTGATCTAACGAGCCCAAACTCCCGGGCTGGAGTCGTGACGGGGGCTGGCCGCCGCTGATGGAGCGGCTGCCCCCTAGCAAGAGCGCCAGCGCCAAGAACGCAATCCTCCCGGTGGTCGTCGTCGTTGACGCGTACAGTGTAAAGATTATAAAGTCAGAAAAAACAAAGAGTTAGGATACCGGTAAAAGCGTCAATGGACGCAAACGACCCTGGTCGGTTGATACCTTGGGACCGCTTCTCGGCGTACGGGGCACCCCTGCCGATGCGGGCGATCGCCAGGGCTTGATGGGGCTGTTGAGCGCCTATTTCCCCCCCAGGGGGCACCGCCTGAAAAAGCGGTGGGGCGATGGTCGCCATGGGGGGGGAGACGCTCAAAACCAAAGGGGGTGTGGTGGGGTTGACAGTAATACGAGGGGATCTTATCTTTGTAAGTCTATCAATTTAGGATGATTTTAGTATGCATGCGCCGGGGAAAGGCGGGAGTAGCTCAGTTGGCTAGAGCGCGAGCCTTCCAAGCTCGATGTCGCGGGTTCGAGTCCCGTTTCCCGCTCCAGCAAATACCATAAGGTGTCGTCAATTCCATCCAGTGTTTGGTAAAGCCGATGTAGCTCAGTCGGTAGAGCGCGTCCTTGGTAAGGACGAGGTCACCAGTTCAATCCTGGTCATCGGCTCCAGTTCTTCCTCTACTTAAATTTGTCCTCAACGAGTTGGTATGCCACGCGATCAAGTGATATTGGAATGCGAAGTCTGCAGCCGGCGCAACTATGCTACAACCAAGAACCGGCGTTTACATCCTGGTCGTATTGAACATAAAAAGTACTGTAGGTTTTGTCGCAAGCACACTTCGCATAAAGAGACCCGGTAAGGGTAGGCCTGTAGCTCAATTGGTAGAGCACCGGTCTCCAAAACCGGGGGTTGCAGGTTCAAGTCCTGCCAGGCCTGCCAACGCAGTTTTTCGAGGATGGGCTCCACAGGATTTTCACGCAAGACTGGCACAGGATGTGGCATAAACTTAGTAGTTTTGTGAAAGAGGTTCAAGTCGAATTCACCAGGGTCAACTGGCCTACGCGTGAAGAGTTGATCAATTCTACCGGTGTAGTTCTGATTTTTTCCATCGCTTTCGCGATTTTTATTGGCATATTCGATTTTTTTATTTCCCAGATCTGGAAGTTATTCCTCGGTCAATAGACTTCCTCATGAACTGATGCAAGCTCGACAGCCAGCGGCGTGGCATAACCGCCGCTAATTTTGTGCTTTATCAAGCAGGTTACAGCGCAGGACTCGTTTTATGGCAAATCATTGGTATGCATTGCATACGTATTCCGGGCACGAGAACAAGGTCAAAGTCTATCTCGAATCATTAGTCGAGTCCGCGGCCGCAAATGGAGCAATTGCCCAAGTGGTGGTCCCCACTGAGGAGGTTGTGGAGATGAGGGGGGGTAAAAAGACGGTCACCAAGAAACACTTTTTGCCCAGTTACGTACTGGTCGAAATGGAAATGTCCAAAGATGCCTGCCACCTGGTAACCAATATACCCGGTGTGACCAATTTCGTCGGTCCAGCTCGCAAACCCCAACCTCTGCGGCAGGAAGAGGTCGATCACATTCTTGGGTATATCGATCGGCGCAAGGCCAAGGCAGTCGAGGATATTCCTTTTTCTATCGGGGATCAGGTTAAGGTCAACGATGGCGTTTTTAAGGACTTCATAGGCACGATCCAGGAGTTGATCCCCGAAAAGCGTCGGGTTAAGATCATGGTGAGTATTTTTGGTCGCGGAACTCCCGTAGAGTTGGATGTACTGCAGGTAGAACTGGCAGAAGAAACTGGTAATTGATTGATAACTTCAGGAAATAAACCAGGTAGAAAGAAGCTATGGCTAAAAAGGAACTGGCTCTCATCAAGCTGCAGATGCCCGCGGGACAGGCCAATCCAACCCCGCCCGTGGGGCCGGCACTGGGGCAGCATGGCGTCAATATTATGGAATTCTGCAAGGCCTTTAATGCTCAGACTCAGGACAAGCAGGGGTTGATCATACCTGTGGTAATTACGGTTTATGCCGACCGCAGTTTTTCGTTTATCACC
The DNA here is from genome assembly GCA_965219385.1 of Candidatus Latescibacterota bacterium. Classification (GTDB taxonomy): domain Bacteria; phylum Latescibacterota; class UBA2968; order UBA8231; family UBA8231; genus CBDCNM01. Next base: position 4,049,414 of record CBDCNM010000002.1, read on the forward strand.
AAAACCCCTCCCGCTGCGGTGCTGTTGAAACGCGCCGCGGGCGTTGAAAAAGGATCGGGGGTACCCAATAGCGAAAAAGTGGCCAGCGTCACATCTGAGCAGCTCAGAGAGATTGCCGAGTCGAAAATGGTTGATCTGAATGCCAGGAGCGTCGAGGCGGCGATGTCCATGATCGCCGGCACAGCGCGCAGCATGGGGATTACCGTAGAATAAGTATGTTTGTATAAATATAAGGAATAAGAGAATAAGTATGTTTGTATAAATATAAGGAATAAGCTATGCGTAGAGGGAAGAAATACAAGCAGGCCCAGGATGACCTAGACAGCAGGCGTCTGTATGGCTGGGAGGAGGGCATAGGGAAACTCAAGTCTTTCCCCAAGAGGGCTCTTGACGAAACCGTCGAGCTAGCTTTCAATCTGGGGATCGATGGCCGCCAGGCCGACCAAATTTTGCGGGGCACTTTGATGCTGCCTCACGGCACCGGGAAGGACGTTCGGATTCTGGTGTTCACTCAGGGTGAACTCGAGAAAGACGCTCAAGAGGCCGGCGCTGATTTTGTCGGAGCCGCCGACCTGGTTGAAAAAATCCAGGGTGGATGGCTCGATTTTGATCTGGTTATTGCCTCGCCGGATATGATGGGTCAGGTAGGTAAATTGGGCCGAATATTAGGACCTCGCGGGTTGATGCCCAATCCTAAGACCGGCACGGTTACCCGCGAAGTCGAACAGGCCGTCAAGGAGGCCAAGGCTGGACGGATTGAATTTCGCGCGGATAGCAAATCCGGCAATAACGCCCAGGGCCCCATTGGCAAGTTGTCCTTTGAGGAAAATGCCCTGATCGAAAACGCCAAGGCCTTTGGCGAAGCCATAATGCGAGCCAGACCCGCCGCGACCAAGGGGCAGTTTGTGCGCAAAGTGACCCTGTCCTCTACTATGGGACCGGGTTTGCGGATTGACCCGGCTGTGCTTGCCGCCTGAGTCCCAGGGATCAAATACTGAGCGATGTAGCTCAAGGATATTAAAATGCCTACTGCTCAAAAAGAACAAGCAGTCGACAGACTGACCACGGCAATAAACCAATCAAAGGCCATTGTCCTCGCCGATTTTACCGGGATTGATGTTGTCTCGGTTACCAAGTTGCGCGACAAATTCCGCGAAGCTGCCGTGGATTACCGGGTCGTTAAGAACCGCCTGGCCAAAATAGCTGTCGAGGCCGCCGAGCTCCCTGGACTTGAGGAGCACTTGACGGGGCCTACTGCCATGGCTTTTGCTCAGGATGATCCTCTGGCGCCGGCCCAGGTTTTGCAGAAGTTCATTGATGACGGGGGAAGGGTCGCCATCAAAACCGGCGTCCTCGATGGCCAGATCCTTTCCCCAGACCAAGTCAAAGCTCTGGCCTCGCTTCCTTCCCGAGATGAATTGCTTGGCAAAGCCGTTGGTACTATCCAGGGACCGCTATTTGCTTTTGTGGGGGGGCTGAATGGCTTGTTAACCAATCTGGTGGGGGTCCTTTCCGCCATCGAGAAAAAACAGCAGGAAGGTTAGAAAATATTTATCTTGGCTTTGAGAGAAGGATGATTTAAGGCTCTTTGCATAATCTCACTATGGAGGATTGAATAATGACGGAAGAAACCACTGCTAATCCCAAACTTGACGAGATTATCGAAACTATAGGCAGTCTGACTGTTCTCGAACTTGCCGAACTCGTCAAGGCCCTGGAAGACAAGTTCGGCGTTTCTGCCGCTGCGCCGGTAATGATGGCGGGTGCGGCACCTGCAGGGGCAGGTGTTGAAGAAGCCGCCGAGGAAGAGAAGGATTCATTCGACGTCATCCTTACGGGGGCAGGCGACAAAAAGATCCAGGTAATCAAAGCAGTTCGAGAGATTACCAGTCTAGGGCTCAAGGAAGCCAAAGCTCTGGTCGACGAGGCTCCCAATCCGCTTAAAGAGGGTGTTACGAAGCAGGAAGCTGAGGAGATTCAAACCCGCTTGACGGAAGCTGGAGGTACTGTGGAGATCAAATAGGGAAAAGCCAGATAGACTTGTCTGCCGATGAAATATTCTTCTGCAGTGCATCGTTGAAAGCTCATGGATGTCGTCATTCTCTCAAGCTGAGAGGATGAACATAACTTCGTGAGCTTTTGGCTTAATCCGCAAGAAGGAGCTGTGATCTTGAGCAAGCAGAACGGAAGTGTTGAAAGACGATCTTTGGGCAAAATCAAAGAAATCGTCGAAATGCCGAATCTACTCTCGGTTCAAACAGATTCCTACCAGTCGTTCTTGCAACTCGAAATTCCTCCCCGGCAGCGACAGAGAAGAGGATTGCATCTGGTCTTCGAGAGTATTTTTCCGGTAACGGATGTGCACGGGATCTATTCTCTTGAATACGTCGGGTACTCTGTAGGCAATCCCCGTTATAGCGTGGAAGAATGCCGCGAACGGGGCATGACTTTTGCAGCCCCATTAAGGGCTTCATTGCGGCTCGTCACGCGCGATAAGGAGAGTCCCGACAGTCCGGTCAAGGATGTCGTCGAACAATCTGTCTTTCTGGGGGAATTGCCATTGATGACAGACCAAGGCACCTTTATCATCAACGGTGCCGAACGGGTGGTCGTCAGCCAACTGCACCGATCGCCAGGTGTATTCTTCGATGAGACAATGCACCCCAATGGCAAGCGCCTTTTCTCCGCCCGCATTCTTCCTTCAAAGGGACCCTGGCTCGAATTCAGCATGGACATAAATGATATTATGTATGTCCATATCGACCGTCGTCGTAAACTGCCTGCTTCTCTGTTGCTAAGGGCTCTGGGATTTTCAAAGAATGGCGAAATCCTCAGCCTTTTCCGCGAGGATGTAGAAGTCGAGGTAAACGATGAAATCGTCGGTCGCATAAACAGTAGCGAGGACATTGTTGATGAGAGCACCGGCGAGATTATCCTCGAGGCCTTCGACACCATCGATGAAGAGCGCCTTGAAGCCCTGAGGAATGCCAGGATCGCAAAGGTGACGGTTCTGTTGAAAGCCGCGGGCAATGATCCCGAAATAATTGAAAATACATTGAAGAAGGATCCCAGCGAAAGCGAGGAAGATGCCCTTACGCGCATTTACAACCTCCTGCGTCCGGGCGACCCTCCGAATATAGAGACGGCTCGCGGTCTTCTCGACCGCCAGTTTTTCAACGCCAAGAGGTACAATCTTGGAGATGTCGGTCGTTACCGCATCAACAGTCGCCTCGACCTCGGATTGCCTTTTCAGAGTACGGTTTTACACCTGGAAGATTTCATCGTTATCATACGTTACTTGTTGCAACTCCGCATGGGCCAGGGGCATACCGATGACATCGATCATCTGGGCAATCGCCGGGTCCGCCTGGTCGGCGAACTACTGTCCAACCAGTTCAGTGTTGGTCTGACCCGCATGGCCCGGACTATTCGAGAGCGCATGAGTCTACGGGACGATGAGCAGGTCACGCCGCACGACCTGGTCAATGCCCGTACGGTTTCCACGGTGATACAGGCGTTTTTCGGCAGCAGTCAACTCTCACAGTTCATGCAGCAAACAAATCCTCTCGACGAACTCACCCACAAACGCCGTTTGAGTGCGCTGGGTCCGGGTGGTTTGAGCCGCGATCGGGCAGGTTTTGAGGTTCGCGATGTCCACTATACTCACTACGGAAGGATTTGCCCTATTGAAACCCCAGAAGGGCCTAATATCGGGCTGATCTCTTCGCTCAGCACCTACGCTCGGGTGAATTCCTTCGGGTTTGTAGAGACTCCCTACCGCAAGGTTGTAGATGGAATCGCCTCGGCTGATATTGAGTTTCTCACCGCGGGTCAAGAGGACAGATACACCATTGCCCAGGCCAATGAGCCCCTGGATGATAAAGGGCAATTTCTCAACCCATTGGTCAAAGCGCGGCAGCGGGACGACTATCCCATGGTCTCTCCCGATGAAGTAGACTACATGGATGTATCGCCCAAGCAATTGGTGAGTGCCGCGGCTGCCCTGATCCCCTTCCTTGAGCACGACGATGCCAACAGGGCGTTAATGGGGTCAAATATGCAGCGCCAGGCCGTTCCTCTGCTTTTTACCGAAGCACCCCTGGTGGGGACCGGTATGGAGAGCAAGGTCGCCAGAGATTCAGGCGCCCTGGTACTCGCACGCAATCCCGGCGAGGTCGCCAAGGTAGAAGCCGACCGCATCATCGTGCGTCGCGATAAAAAGCACAGCACGCCGCTTTCTTCTCTCGACGCGGCGGATGAAGACGAGTACAAGCTGATCAAGTTTAGCCGTTCAAATCAGGATTGTTGCATCAACCAGCGTCCTCTGGTGCATATCGGCGACAAGATTGACAAAGGGCAGATTCTGGCGGATGGACCTGCTACCAAACAAGGAGATCTGGCTCTAGGGGTTAATGCCTTGGTCGCTTTTATGTCCTGGAACGGGTACAATTTCGAGGATGCGATCGTAATCAGCGAGCGGCTTCTCAAAAAGGATATTTTTACCTCGATTCACATTGAGGAATTCGAACTGCAGGTCCGCGATACCAAGCGCGGCCAGGAGGAAATTACGCGCGAAATTCCCAATATCAGCGAAGGGGCGGTGCGCAACCTGGACGACGAGGGAATCGTGCGCATCGGTGCCGAGGTCGGACCTGGGGATATCCTCGTGGGTAAGGTAACTCCCAAAGGCGAGACGGAGTTGTCCCCCGAGGAACGATTGCTGCGTGCTATCTTTGGGGAAAAAGCCGGGGACGTTCGCGATGCTTCTCTCAAAGCACCTCCTGGGATGGAAGGTGTCGTGATTGATCGCAAGGTTTTTTCTCGCAAAGAACGGAGTGAAACCTCTCGCAAGAAGGAGAAGAACGAGATAGCCGCTCTGCGGGCTGAGGCAGAGGAAAAAATCGTGCGGCTTCGCGGGGAGAGGGATCAGCAACTCCTCGAGCTGCTCCAGGGACACAAAATGGGGCGTCTGCGCAGTATGGAAGACGATAGTATCGTAGTGCGCGAAGGGACCCAATTGACCGAGAGGCTGCTCGAACGAATAGATTTCTCCCAGGTTGCGCCGGAGGAGAAATGGACCGACGACGAAGAGCTGGACGAGAAGATCGAGCTTTTGCTGCGCTACGCCAGCGAACAGATTCAGCTGATTGAGGAACAGACCGAGCGGCAGATTGAACGCCTCATGCGAGGAGATGAGCTGCCGCCGGGTATCGTCCAACTGGTCAAAGTCTACGTTGCCAAGAGACGCAAACTGGCGGTGGGCGACAAAATGGCCGGGCGGCACGGCAATAAAGGTGTGGTGGCACACATCGTTCCCGAGGAGGATATGCCCTATTTAGAGGACGGTACTCCCGTGGATGTCTGCCTGAACCCGCTCGGGGTGCCGTCGCGCATGAATCTCGGACAGATTTTCGAGACGCATCTGGGCATGGCCGCGCATAATCTGGGATTGCACATGGCCACTCCGGTCTTCGATGGTGCTTCTCTAAACGAAGTCAAAGATTATCTTGATGATGCCGGATTCTCTGGGGATGGCAAGGCTGTACTCTACGATGGACGTTCCGGGGAATGTCTCGATAAGCGGGTTACCGTTGGCTATATTTACATGATGAAACTTTCACATCTGGTCGCCGACAAGATTCACGCCCGTTCGATAGGGCCTTATTCCCTCGTCACTCAGCAACCGCTGGGTGGAAAAGCCCAGTTCGGTGGGCAGAGATTCGGCGAGATGGAGGTCTGGGCTCTGGAAGCATACGGTTCGGCCTATACCCTGCAGGAGATGTTGACTGTCAAATCAGACGATGTGGCCGGCCGCTCTAAAATTTACGAGGCCATTGTCAAGGGGGAGAATTCTCCTGAGCCAGGTATTCCAGAATCTTTCAATGTGCTGGTCAAGGAGTTGCAGAGTCTCTGTCTGGACGTCATTCTGGAAGATGGCAGAGTAGCCGAACTTTACTGAGTCGGATTGACCACATCTGTGTAGGTCACCAAAAAAAGGGGGCTGCAGTGTTAGGAAATACAAATACAAATATTTTGAGAAAACCGACCGATTTCGATTCGATCCGCATCCAGCTTGCCTCTCCCGAGACCATTCGCGCCTGGTCCCATGGCGAGGTAACTAAACCTGAAACCATTAATTACCGATCTTTTAAGCCCGAACGCGACGGACTTTTTTGCGAGCGCATATTCGGACCCGTGAAAGATTGGACTTGTCATTGCGGAAAATACAAGGGAATCCGCTACCGCGGAGTAGTCTGCGATCGCTGCGGAGTGGAGGTGACCCAGGCCAAGGTGCGGCGCGAGCGCCTGGGGCATATTGAACTGGCCGTACCGGTGTCCCACATATGGTATTTCAAGTCTCTGCCATCGCGCATCGGGGCCCTGCTGGATATTACTATGCGCAATCTCGAAAGAATCCTCTACTACGAATCCTACGTCGTCATCAATCCCGTGGACGCGCCGCTTGAAAGCATGTCCCTGCTCACCGAGGAAGAGTTGATCGAATTGCAGGAGCAAGGTCTGGAACCGGTGGTCGGCATGGGCGCACCGGCGGTCAAGGAACTGCTTGCCCAAATCGATATTGAGGAACTTTCCGCCGAGTTGCGGACCCAGGTCAGGATGGAGACCTCGATTCAGCGCAAACAGGAAGCCCTGAAGCGCCTCAAAGTCGTAGAGGCTTTCCGGCAGTCCGAAAACCGTCCTGAGTGGATGATTCTGGAAAACGTTCCGGTCATACCTCCCGATCTGCGGCCTCTGGTACCCCTGGAGGGGGGGCGGTTCGCCACTTCGGACCTGAACGATTTGTACCGTCGGGTCATCAACCGCAACAACCGTCTGAAGAAACTGATAAGTATCAAGGCGCCCGAAGTCATCTTGCGCAATGAGAAACGCATGCTCCAGGAGGCCGTAGATGCCCTCTTCGACAATGGGCGTCGGTCTCGAGCTGTGCGCGGCGACGGCAATCGGTCGCTCAAATCTCTCAGCGACTTGCTGAAAGGGAAACAAGGGCGTTTCCGCCAGAATCTATTGGGCAAACGGGTCGATTATTCCGGTCGTTCAGTAATCGTGGTGGGACCTGAGTTGAAATTGCATCAGTGTGGTCTGCCCAAGAGTATGGCCCTGGAACTTTTCAAGCCTTTTGTGATAAAAAAGCTCGAAGAAAAGGGGCTGGTACAGACGGTCAAGAGCGCCAAGAAACTGGTCGAGCGGGAACGTCCCGAGGTCTGGGATATTCTCGAAGAGATTATCGATGACCACTGCGTTTTGCTCAATCGGGCGCCGACTCTTCACCGTCTGGGAATTCAGGCATTTCAGCCGATCCTGGTGGAGGGTAAGGCAGTGCGCCTGCATCCTCTGGTTTGCGCCGCCTTCAATGCGGATTTTGACGGCGACCAGATGGCCGTCCACGTCCCCTTGTCCTTTGAAGCCCAGATTGAAGCTCGTCTCCTCATGCTGGCTTCCAACAACATTCTAAAGCCCGCCGACGGCGAGCCCGTTATCATGGACAATCCCCAGGATATCCTCCTGGGATCCTACTATTTAACCAAGGTGAAGTTCAGTGAGGGCGGCAAGACAGAACGTCGTTTCGCCAACCCAATCGAGGCAAGGGCTGCATATGAAGCAGGGCGCATTACCCTGCATCAGCCGATCAAGGTGCGCATTGATAATGAACTTGTCGACACCACGGTCGGGCGCCTCATTTTCAACGAAGTCCTTCCTCCAGAGATCGGTTTTATCAACCGTGGAGTTGCCAAGGACGATATTAAGAAAATCACCGCAGAGGTGCACCGTCACCTGGGCAATCGGCGCACGGCCGAATTCGTCGACCAGCTCAAGAAGATGGGGTACCACTATGCTACCTTGGCTGGTATCACCATTGCGATTGACGATGTGGTGGTGCCCGAGGAAAAAGACGAGGTGATCGCTAGTGCGCTCCAGGAAGTAGACAAGGTTCGCGATCAGTACGCCAATGGCATCATCACGGATGGCGAGCGCTACAATAAAGTTATCGATATCTGGACCCATGCCACTCAAGCAGTATCCCGGGTCATGCAAAAGACCCTGGAAAACGCGGAAGAGGGCTTTAACTCCGTGTATATCATGAAGGATTCCGGGGCTCGTGGAAACGAGGACCAGATCAAGCAGTTGGGTGGAATGCGGGGATTGATGAATAAGCCCCAAAAGAAGCTGACAGGCGCAGTGGGCGAAATCATCGAGACCCCTATTATCGCCTCCTTCAAGGAAGGATTGTCCGTACTCGAATACTTTATCTCGACCCATGGCGCCCGCAAAGGCCTTGCCGATACCGCGCTCAAAACCGCAGAGGCAGGGTATCTGACCCGGCGCATGGTAGACGTGGCCCAGGATGTGGTAATCAGTGAGGAAGACTGCAACACAGGCCAGGGGATCAAAATCAGCGCTCTCAAGGATGGGGAAGATATCGTCGAGCCGCTGGCCGATCGCATCGTGGGACGCGTGTTGCTCGAGGATGCAGTGGATCCGGACGACCAGGCGGTGCTTAAAGCCGGGACCCTGCTCGAAGAAGCAGATGCCAATACAATCGCCCAGGTCGGCCTAGAGGAGGTGCGCATTCGTTCGGTCCTGACCTGCGAGTCCGATCGGGGGGTTTGCGCCAAGTGCTACGGCCGCAACCTGGCTTCGGGAAAGATGGTCAACGTAGGCGAGGCCGTGGGGGTGATTGCCGCGCAAAGTATTGGAGAACCCGGTACTCAGTTGACCCTGCGCACCTTTCACATCGGCGGTACGGCGAGCAGGATCGCCGAACAATCGCAGATCCCCGCCCGCCTTCAGGGACGGGTCCATTTCGTCAATATCGACACCGTTGACAATCCGGAACTGGGACCAATCATTATTGGGCGCAATGGCGAAATTCACCTGCTCGATGAGCAGAACAGAATGAGAGCGCGTGCCAATGTGCAGTACGGGGCTCTCCTGAAGGTAAAAGACGGCGAGGAGGTAGAAGCAGGGCAGGTGCTCTACGAATGGGATCCGTATAACAATGTCATCATTGCGGATCGCTCCGGCACCATAAAGTTCACCGATATCATCGATGGTGTAACCATGCGCGAAGAGTTCGATGAAACCACGGGTATGAGTGCTCGGAGCATCGTCGAGCAGCGGGATCGTTCCTTGAATCCTCAAATCGAGATTGTGAGTCCGGAACGCGGCACTCGTTCCTACATCATCCCGGTCGGAGCCCATCTGTTGGTAAACGATGAAGCCGAGATTCAGCCAGGACAGGTTCTGGTAAAGATCCCCCGAGAGCGCACCAAGACCCGCGATATAACCGGCGGTCTACCCCGGGTTGCCGAACTTTTCGAGGCACGGCGCCCCAAGGAGCCGGCGGTGATTTCGGAGATTGATGGAATGGTCACTATGGGGGGCCTTGTACGGGGTAACTTCGAGTTGATAGTTACCCCGCCAGACGGCGAAGAGCGCAAATACCTGGTGCCTTACGGCAAGCATTTGCGGGTTCACGAAGGCGACCATATAGAAGCGGGCGAGAGCCTCTCTGAAGGACCAGAAAGCCCTCTGGATATCCTGAGGGTGCAAGGGGTGACCAAGGTTCAGGAGTATCTGGTGAACGAAATTCAGGATGTGTACCGACTGCAAGCGGTGAAAATCAATGACCGCCACATTGAAGTTATCGTCAAGCAGATGCTGCAGAAGGTGCGGGTTTTGGATCCTGGAGACACCAACTTTCTGGAAGGCGAAGAGGTAGATAAGATCCGCTTCAATAAGGAGAACGAGAAGGTCTTGAACGAAGGTGGAGATCCTGCTACCTGTCACCCGATTCTCCTTGGTATTACCCGGGCCTCTTTGAGGACGGATAGTTTTATCTCTGCTGCCTCTTTTCAAGAGACCACCCGGGTATTGACCGAGGCCGCTGTTCAGGGCAAGGTCGACCACCTCCGAGGGCTCAAGGAAAACGTCATCATCGGCCGCCTGATTCCAGCAGGGACTGGTACCAGTCTCTATCGCTCGGTTGGCTATGACGATATCGAGCCCGATGAAGAGGTCAAAGGCGCCGAAAATGTGGAAGCTTTGGAATCTGTCCACGCCGAAGCGGAGGCTGAGGCCGGTGTTTTGGGTGAGTAGACCTATTGACAGAAACCAACCTAGTGCTTAAATTAAAAGTTTTATGCTAGAAAGGGTTTTTCGTCTTGCCGACGATAAATCAACTGGTCCGTAAAGGACGCAGAAAAATCCATAAGAAGAAGGACGCTCCGGCTCTTGAAGCCTGTCCGCAACGCCGTGGGGTTTGCACCCGTGTCTATACGACGACGCCCAAGAAACCCAATTCGGCCCTGCGCAAAATGGCCCGCGTGCGTCTCACTACGGGTACGGAAGTAACCGCGTATATTCCCGGAGAGGGGAATAATCTCCAGGAACATTCTATTGTTCTGGTTCGCGGCGGCAGAGTCAAGGACTGTCCGGGGGTGCGCTACCATATCATCCGGGGGGTATTGGATACCAGCGGGGTGGTAGAACGCCGGCAAGGCCGCTCCAAATACGGTGCCAGAAGGCCTGACAAGTAGCAATTCGGGAAAAAGGTTTATGCCACGTAGAAAACGGGTTGTTAAAAGGCAATTATTGCCGGATCCCAAGTACCACAACGTACTCGCTACGCGCTTTATAAATAGCCTTATGAAACAGGGAAAAAAGAGCGTGGCCGAGGTTATTTTTTATAGCGCGGTAGATCTGGTCAACCAACGCAGTGACCAGGACGGGATGGAGATTTTCCAGAAGGCCGTCGAAAATGTAAAGCCGATAGTCATGGTCCGTTCAAGGCGGGTTGGAGGTGCCACCTACCAGGTTCCCGTGGAAGTGCGGTACGATGAACGAACCGCCCGTTCAATTCGATGGCTCATCCGATTTGCACGGGAACGCTCTGAACGGACTATGGCCGAGCGCCTGGCCAATGAGTTCCTGGCGGCAGCCAAGGGAGAAGGAGGCGCCGTGCGGCAGCGCGAAGAAGCTCACCGGATGGCCGAAGCCAATAGAGCTTTTGCTCATTACCGGTTCTAAGAAGTCTTCTAAACGAAAAAATCCGAGTCTAATGAAAACAGAACGTCAATTTACCGTAGAACAAACCCGGAATATTGGCATTGCCGCTCATATAGACGCTGGTAAGACCACTACAACCGAGCGCATTTTGTTTTATGCGGGCCGTTTGCATCGCATGGGTGAGGTGCACGAAGGCACGACCGCTATGGACTGGATGGACCAGGAACGCGAACGGGGTATTACCATCACTTCAGCGGCCACTGCCTGCGAATGGAAAGGGCATCGGATCAACATAATAGACACCCCGGGACACGTCGATTTTACCGCCGAGGTCGAAAGGTCGTTACGGGTGCTCGATGGTGCTATTGGGATATTCTGTGCAGTCGGAGGTGTTGAACCCCAATCCGAGACCGTGTGGCGTCAGGCCGACCGCTATCAGGTGCCGCGCATCGCGTTCGTCAACAAGATGGACCGTAATGGAGCCGATTTTTTTATGGTTCTCAAGATGCTGGAGGAGCGCCTCGGGAGCAATTTTGTCCCGGTTCAACTGCCGATCGGCTCGGGTGAGACTTTCACGGGACTGATTGACCTCATCGAGATGAAAGCGGTTACCTACGAAGAAGGTTCGCAGGGAGTAAAATTCTACGAAGACGAGATCCCAGATGACTTGATGGAGGATGCTCTCAAATATCGCGAGCAGATGCTTGAAGCCGTGGCCGATTTCGATGACCACCTTCTGGAAAAATTTCTCGAGGGTGAAGCCATAAGCCCCCAGGAAATTCAGGTCGCATTGCGGCAGGCCACGGTTGCTCTCAAGGCGGTCCCCGTGACCTGCGGCAGTTCTTTCCGTTACAAGGGCGTCCAGCGGCTGCTCGACGCCGTGCTTGCTTTCCTGCCTTCCCCTGCGGATGTTCCCGAAGTCAAAGGAACTTTGCCCAATTCGGAAAAGGTCGTGGTGCGCCACCCCAGGGACGATCAGCCTTTTTCTGGTTTGGCCTTCAAGATCATGACCGATCCTTTTGTTGGACGCCTTATTTTTATGCGGATTTATTCCGGCAAGCTTCATGCTGGGTCGTATGTTTACAATGCCACCAACGGAAAACGCGAACGGCTATCCCGGTTGCTGGAGATGCACGCCAACGACCGCACCGAACGCAAGGAAGTATACGCGGGCGATATCGTTGCCGTAGTTGGGATGAAAGAGACTACTACAGGGGATACTCTGTGCGACGAAAACAACCCTGTCATCCTCGAAAAGATCGAATTTGCTGAGCCCGTGGTTCACGTGGCCATTGAGCCCAAGACTCGCGCCGACCAGGAACAACTCCACCTGGCCCTGAGCAAGCTCAGCGAAGAGGACCCCACCTTTAATATAAGAGTGGACGAAGAGACGGGTCAGACGATCATGTCGGGGATGGGGGAACTTCATCTCGAAATCCTCATTGAGCGCCTCTTTCGCGAGTTTGAGGTGGAGGCCAATGTGGGGCGTCCTCAGGTGGCCTACAAAGAGGGGCTTAAGAAAAAAGTGGCGGCAACGGGACGTTTCGTGCGACAGACGGGCGGACGTGGTCAGTACGGCCACGTGGAAATTGAAATGGAGCCGGGCGAATCAGGAAGTGGCCTGGTCTTCGAATCTAAAATAATCGGTGGAAACATTCCCAGAGAATATATTTCTCCAGTGCGCGAGGGTATTCAGGAAGCCATGCTCAATGGTCCGGTGGCAGGCTATCCCATCGAAGATATCAAGGTGACTTTGATGGATGGCTCCTACCACGATGTCGATTCCTCGGAAATAGCGTTTAAAGTAGCTGGCTCACTGGCTTTTAAAGATGGGGCTCAAAGAGCCCAGTCCTACCTTATGGAACCCATCATGGAGTTGGAGGTCGTCGTACCCGGGCAGTACTTGGGGGATGTAATAGGCGATCTCAATTCGCACCGGGGCGATGTTATGGGCCTCAATCTCCGATCGGATGCTCAGGTAGTGAGCGCCAAGATCCCTCTAAGCGAGACTTTCGGATATGCGACGCGACTGCGATCTCTTACCCAGGGACGTGCGGTGTTTACTCTGCAGTTCGCCAACTTTCAAGAGGTTCCACGGCAAATAACCGAAGAGATTGTTGCCAGGGTTCGCGGAGTGGAGGTCGCGAGCCATTAGAGGCACTGAACATTAAACAATGGTGCGGACACTTTTTGAGCAAAACGGCCAATTTGAGCGATCTCAAATTCATAAGTGACGTAGAAACAACAAGTTATGGATCTGAGCACCATATTGCATAACTTATTGAAAATCAATCACTTATAAAAAGTGTCCCCAGTATTGTTAAAGGAGAGGATGGAATAAAATGGCCAAAGAAAGATTCGAACGCAATAAACCCCACGTCAACATCGGCACTATTGGTCATGTCGATCACGGCAAGACAACGCTGACGGCGGCGATCATGGTAAATCTTGCCAAGGAAGGGCTGTCCGAGGAAAGATCGGTAGACGATATCGACAACGCGCCAGAGGAAAAAGCCCGCGGTGTGACCATCAATGTCTCCCATCAGGAGTACGAAACGGCGGCCCGTCACTATGCCCATGTCGACTGTCCGGGCCATGCCGACTACATCAAAAACATGATTACTGGCGCCGCTCAGATGGATGGTGCCATTCTGGTGGTCAGCGCCGCTGATGGCCCAATGATTCAGACCCGTGAGCACATCCTGCTGGCTCGTCAGGTGAACGTGCCTCAGATCGTTGTTTACCTCAACAAGGTGGATATGGTCGACGACGAAGAGCTGCTTGAACTGGTCGAACTTGAGACCCGCGAATTGCTCTCCGAATACGATTTCGATGGCGACGAGATTCCGGTAATCCGAGGTTCGGCGCTTCAAGCCCTGGAAGGGGATGAGGGCGAAATGGGGACCCAGTCCATTATCCAGCTCATGGAGGCGGTCGATGAGTTTATTCCCCTGCCGGAGCGTCCGGTTGATCAGCCCTTTCTGATGCCGGTGGAAGATGTGTTTACCATTACCGGCCGTGGAACTGTGGGGACAGGACGTATAGAACGCGGGATAGTCAAGGTGGGGGAAGATCTCGAACTGGTCGGCATCAAGGAAACTCGCAAGACGGTTTGTACAGGGGTTGAAATGTTTCGCAAGCTGCTCGACGAAGGTGAAGCTGGAGACAACGTTGGCCTCCTGCTCCGTGGGGTGGAAAAAGAGGAACTGTTGCGCGGCATGGTTCTTTGCCATCCTGGCAGCATTACGCCCCACACCAAGTTCAGGGCCGAGGTCTACGTGCTGACCACCAAGGAAGGTGGTCGTGAAAAGCCTTTCTTTTCTGGATACCGTCCACAGTTCTATTTTCGCACCACCGACGTCACCGGAACAATTGCTCTGCCAGAAGGCGTCGAGATGGTCATGCCGGGCGATAATGTCACCATGGATGTAGAGCTGATCCAGCCCATCGCTGTTGAGCAACAGCTGAGGTTCGCGATCCGCGAAGGGGGCCGTACTATTGGATCCGGCGTGGTTACGGAAATCAGTGATTGAGAATGCTGTGAGGAGATCCTATAAGTGGCAGTCGACAGAATACGGATTCGTTTAAAAGCCTACGACCACGCAGCCCTGGATCGGTCTGTAGATGAAATTGTCCAGACAGTAAGGAGGAGCGGAGCCCGCATAGCCGGGCCAGTGCCGCTACCGACTGCGCGTACTGTGTACACTGTATTAAGATCTCCTCACGTTGACAAAAAATCGCGAGAACAATTTGAAACACGGGTCCACAAGCGCCTCGTCGATATTTATGATTCGACGCCGCAAACCGTGGATGCTTTGATGAAGCTCGACCTGCCGGCTGGCATAGGTATAGACATCAAGGTTTGAGTTGAGAAAAAGATGGCTGCACAGGTTGATATATTAAGTGTCGAGGGTAAAGCCACCGGTTCGTGCGAATTACCGGATCATTTATTCGGTGCCAGAATCTCCGAACACGCCCTGTATCATGCTGTAGTCACTTACCAGGCCAACCAGCGTCAGGGGAATGCCTCGACCAAAACCCGGTCGGAAGTAAAACGTTCCGGCCGGAAGCACCACAGGCAAAAGGGGACGGGATTGGCGCGCAGGGGTTCCGTGCGCTCGCCCTTGTTGCGCGGGGGAGGTGTAGCATTTGGTCCCCACCCCCGCTCCTATTATTCAAAACTTCCTAAGTCATTGAAAAAACTTGCTTTTCGTTCTGCTCTTTCCATGAAACAACAGGCTCTACAGATCAGGGTAGTCGACGATTTTGACTTTCCGGAACCCAGCACTAAGTCCTTTCTCGGCGTGATTAAAGCGTGTGGTCTGCAGGACCACAAAGTTCTATTCATCACGCCTGAGAGCATTCCGGTCTTGGTCAAATCATGCCGTAATCTGCCCAGAGTACAGATATGTCCCGTAGGGACGCTGGGGGCCTACGATATTGTTGCCGCCGGTATCCTTCTGTTTACCCGACGGGCACTGGACAAACTCGCCCAGGCTTCGGCGGTTGGCGAGGTTGTGGTGGAGGAGGGAGAAGCGAAGGTTTGAATGCCCATCGTGCAATCGTTAGAAAGCCGGTTATTACCGAAAAAGCTTCAATTCTCCGAGAAGGAAACACCTATGCCTTCCAGGTGGACCCAAGGGCCAACAAGATCCAGATCCGTCAGGCCATCGAATCGCTTTTTGATGTCCAGGTAGAATCTGTGCGCACGGTTTCGGTGCCGAGCAAGCCTCGACGCCAGGGCATGTTTGCCGGGAGACGCTCCGGGTGGAAAAAGGCCTATGTTAAGTTGCGTGCAGGAGAGTCGATTGATGTCCTCGAAAGCCTTTGAGCACCGTGCTTTGAGGAACTAAAGGAAGAGCTATGCCGGTCAAAAAATTTCGACCTGTTACACCGACATTACGCTACAAAACGGTCAACTCTTTTGAAGAACTGACCGCTGAAAAACCCCAAAAATCTTTGATGGGGCCCATAAAGAAGTCCGGTGGACGCAACAATCAGGGCCGCATGACCATGAGGCGTCGAGGGGGAGGGCACAAGAGAAGGTATCGCACCATTGATTTTAAGCGCGATAAGGTTGGCATTCCGGGTAGTGTTACCTTTGTAGAATACGATCCCAATCGTTCCGCCTTTATTGCCATGATCACCTATAAAGATGGCGATAAGCGATATATTCTCGCTCCACATGGCCTTGAGGTGGGCGCTGAGATTATGGCAGGTCCCGATGCCCCCATTCAGGTGGGCAACACCCTGCCTTTGTCCCGGATTCCCCTCGGATCGACCGTCCACAATATCGAATTAAATCCGGGGCACGGAGGCCAAATGGCGCGCAGTGCCGGGACTGAAGTCCAACTCCTGGCCCGCGATGAAGGGCGGGCTCAGTTGAGGTTGCCCTCGGGCGAGACCCGCGATGTAAGAGAGGAATGTTCGGCTACTCTCGGCCAGGTGGGAAATATAGAACACGGAAATGTAGTTCTGGGTAAAGCGGGGCGGAGTCGCTGGTTGGGGCGCCGCCCCAAAGTACGCGGAGTCGTTATGAATCCGGTGGATCATCCACATGGAGGTGGAGAGGGGAAAAGTTCGGGAGGCCGTCATCCAGTGACCCCCTGGGGTAAGCCAACCAAAGGGTACAAAACCCGAAAACGCAACAAAAAGTCCAGCGCCTGGATCATTCGGCGGCGTGGATCAAAGCGGTGAGGAGAACATTGAGCAATGCCCAGATCGATAAAAAAAGGCCCTTTTGCCGATGAGCATTTGCTCAAAAAAATAGAAGAGGCGAACCGGATGGGTGAAAAGCGGGTCATAAAAACCTGGTCCAGGCGTTCCACAATCATGCCGGATTTTGTCGGACATACTCTGGCAGTGCACAACGGCACCAAGTTTATTCCCGTGTACGTCTCGGAGAACATGGTTGGTCACAAATTGGGCGAGTTTGCTCCCACCCGTACTTTTCGTGGCCATACGGGCAGGTCCACTGAACGTGCAAGCGAAGTCCGCAGGTAGATAGGGGTGGCATGATGGAAGCGAGGGCTGTGACAAAACACATCGGGGTGCCGGCCACCAAAGTGCGCCAGGTCATTGATTTGATCCGTCTCAAACCGGTCGAGGAAGCCCTGAGTATTTTGCGGTTTTCCTCCAGACCCGTAGCAAAACTTATAGAGAAAACTCTGAGGTCGGCTATAGCCAATGCCCTCAACCAGGATATTGAAAATCCCATAGATGCCGATGGACTCTTCGTCCAGACGGTTTTTGCGGACGAGGGGCGCGTATTGAAGAGGATACGGCCTCGGGCTCGAGGATCCGCCGACCGGATCTCGAAGCGACAGAGCCATCTTACCATTATCGTAGGTGATCAGATAAACTAAACTCTCCCAGGAGGGACGTTTGGGACAAAAAACCCATCCATATGGCTTTCGACTGGGCATTATCAAGGGATGGCGTTCAAACTGGTTCGCCGAAAAGGATTTTGCCGAGTTGTTGAAAGAAGATCTGATGTTGAGGCGCTACGTCAGCCAGCGTCTCCAGCGGGCTGGTGTCTCGCGCATCAATATCGAAAGGCAGCCCAAGCGCGTGACTGTAGAAGTCTTTACAGCCCGTCCGGGTATTGCCATTGGTCGCCGTGGCACCGAGGTTGACAAGCTGCGCGATGAACTCAAGCAACTCACAGGCAAGGATGTCTCTTTGAATATCCAGGAAATCAAAAAGCCTGAATTGGATGCACAACTCGTCGCCGATAACCTGGCCCGGCAGCTCCAACAACGCGTGGCTTTCCGGAGAGCCATGAAAAAAGCCGTTGCCTCCTCGATGCGCATGGGAGCAGAAGGAATCAGGATTAGTTGCTCAGGCCGCATCGGTGGAGCCGAAATGGCGCGCCGCGAAAAGTCGGAACCTGCGGGGAGAGTGCCTTTACACACTCTGCGGGCGGATATCGACTATGCTACGGCTACTGCTTTCACCGTGTCCGGCACCGTAGGGGTGAAGGTATGGATCTGTCATGGTGAGGTAGTGGATGCAGATAATACTGCGGTGCTGTCTCCCTAAATAAATTTTGACGCTGCTCGAGGTCATAGCCCAATGTTAATGCCGAAAAAAGTCAAGTGGAGAAAGCAGGCCCGAGGGCGGATGAGGGGCCATACCAAGGGTGGAGATATGGTATCCTTTGGCGAATTTGGCCTCAAGGCTTTGGAGCCTGGCTGGATCAGCAGTAGGCAGATAGAAGCCGCTCGTATTGCAATCAGTCGTTCCATGAGTCGTACCGGCAAGTATTGGATTCGCATTTTTCCCGATAAGCCAATTACCCAAAAACCGGCTGAAACGCGCATGGGTAAGGGAAAGGGCGCTCCCGAAGGCTGGGTGGCTGTTGTCAAACCTGGTCGAGTTATGTTTGAGCTTACGGGGGTGGATCTCGAGATGGCCAAGGAAGCATTTCGTCTTGCCGGTCATAAGTTACCTATCAAAACCAAGCTGGTGGAACGGGTCGGTGGGGTATGAAAACCAACGAACTAAGAGAAATGACTTTGGAAGAGGTGAAGGGCCGGCTCGAAGAGCTTCTCGAGGAAAGCTTTAACCTTCGTTTTCAGCATGTTTCTAGGCAGTTGAGCAGCCCCATCCGGCTGCGCCAGGTACGGCGGGAAATTGCCTGTGTCCGTACAGTCCTGCAAGAGCATGAACTTGGATTGAAAACCCTGGCCGGGGGAGACAAATAAGGTATGGCTGAACGCAGGACAGGTCGTCGGATTACTGAAGGAAGAGTCGTCAAGGCCAATAATGCCAAGACCCGGGTCATTGCTATCGAGCAGCGGATTCCCCATGAGTTATACGGACGTATTATCCAGCGCACAGTCAAGTTTGTAGCACACGATGAAAAGAGCGAATCAAAAGTAGGGGATTTTGTGCGTATCCGCGAATGTCGGCCTCTGAGCAAAACCAAGAGGTGGTATCTGATCGATATTCTTGAACAAAGCGCTAATTAGTTAGAAAGACCATGATAAGAGAATACACCGTTTTAACGATGGCTGATAATGCGGGTGCGCGGAGCGCGCGATGCATTCGCGTTCTCGGCGGTTCAAGAAAGCGCTACGCCACAGTGGGGGATATGGTTGTCGTAGCTGTACACGGCGTGATAGCCAATGGCCCGTTGCAGGAAGGACAAATCGCTCACGCTGTGGTTGTGCGTACCAAAAAGGAATACCGCCGTCCCGACGGTTCATATATCCGTTTTGACGAAAACGCCGCCGTATTGCTCGATGACAACAAAGAACCACGGGGAACGCGTATTTTCGGACCGGTCGCCCGGGAATTGCGCGATAAGCAGTTTATGCGTATCGTTTCCCTGGCTTCTGAAGTAATATAAAGTAAGGATAGAGTTTAGATGAATATTCGCAAAGGCGATACTGTCCAGATTATAAGTGGAAACGACAGGGGGAAGAGAGGCCGGGTCCTCAGCGTGACCAAAGACAGAAAGCGGGTTGTCGTCGAAGGTGTGCGCATGATGATGCATCATACCAAGCCCAGCACCCGCGATCAGCAGGGAGGTATCATCGAGCGCGAAGCACCAATCCACGTTTCCAATTTGATGCTAGTCTGCCCTAAAACGGATACCCCTACGCGAATCCGCAAAAGGCAGTTGGATAATGGAAAGTTCGTCAGGATTTCAGCTAGAAGCTCCGAAATGATAGATTCTTAGTGATAAGGGGTCATGGAAACTAGACTACAGGAACTCTACAGGACAGATATTCTGCCTGCTATGACTGAACGATTCGGCTATCAGAATTCGATGGAAACGCCCCATCTTGAGAAAATAGTTGTCAATATCGGCGTTGGCGAAGCCGTACAAGATAGTAAAATACTGGATAGTGCCCTGGCTGACTTGACTGCTATAACCGGCCAGAAACCGGCTGTCCGGCGGGCCAAGAAGGCCATCTCGAACTTCAAACTCCGTCAGGGAGTACCGGTTGGCTGTATGGTAACCTTGCGCGGGGTTCGGATGTACGAATTTCTGGAGCGCTTCATTAATTTCGCTCTGCCCCAGCTACGCGATTTTCGCGGGGCCTCTTCGAAGAGTTTTGATGGACGGGGAAACTATAACATGGGATTGAGAGAACAGATTGTATTCCCAGAAGTGGATTACGACAGAATAGACCAGATTCGCGGATTGAATATTTCGATTGTGACTTCTGCCCCAACCGATGAAGAGGCCCGAGAATTGCTAAGGCTTTTCGGCTTGCCTTTCAGCAATTGAGCAGAACCCATACTGGAGATACTGATTATGCCCAAGAAGTGCCTGGTGGTGAAAACTGCACGAGGTTCCAAATTTAAGGTGCGCGAATATACCCGTTGTCACAGGTGCGGCAGACCTCGCGGTGTGTACAGAAAGTTTGGTTTGTGTCGGATTTGTTTTCGCGAACTCGCTTTACAAGGTGAGATCCCCGGTGTTACTAAGGCGAGCTGGTAGGCCCGAGCAGGGAAGGACTTTACAACTATGAGTATGACCGATCCAGTCGCGGATATGTTAACCCGTATACGAAATGCCTGTCAGGCCAAGCACAAGCGGGTTGATATCCCTGCATCCAAACTGAAACGAGAAGTAGCTCGGGTCCTGGCGGAATGTCGTTTCATCGATAATTTTGCTTATATTGACGACGGGAAGCAGGGGAAGTTACGCCTGTTTCTGCGTTATGACAAAATATCTGAAAGCATTATAAAAGGACTTCAGCGCACCAGCAAGCCTGGTTTGAGACAATATGTATCCAAAGATAAAATTCCCCGAGTCCTGCGTGGTTTAGGGGTTTCCATCGTATCTACGTCAAGGGGAGTGATGACAGACCGGGAAGCCAGAAAGGCTGGAGTTGGTGGCGAAATCCTCTGCAACGTCTGGTAGCCGGACGAATTCTCAGGGAGAATGGTCCCGTGTCGAGAGTAGGTGCTGAACCGATCCCCCTTCCCCAGGGGGTAGAAGCTTCGCTGAATGGCAAGGAGGTCCAGGTCAAGGGACCCAAGGGAGAATTGTTGGTATCTTTTGATCCCGCTCACCTCGAAGTACATCTTGAGGAAAAGGTTATCAAGGTTCAAAGGCGATCCGAGGAGAAACAGACCCGGGCTTTCCACGGTCTTACCCGTTCGCTGATAGCCAATGCCATCACAGGAGTCTCCGAGGGCTTTTCAAAGAAGCTGGATGTGGTCGGTGTAGGGTACCGTGCCGAGGTACAGGGAAGGAAATTAACCTTGTATCTAGGCTACTCCCATCCAGTAGCATACGAAGCACCTGAAGGCATTGAACTGTCCACAGAGGACGCGCCAGGTGATGTCCAGACCAGGATTGTGATTCGGGGAATAGATAAACAAACCGTAGGTCAGGTTGCGGCGGATATTCGTTTCACGCGCAAGCCCGATCCATATAAGGGTAAAGGGGTTCGTTACGAGAATGAAGTTATACACTTTAAAGCCGGCAAGACAGCCGTGACCTAGTATGGCAAATAGAACAGAGTCTGAAAAGAATAAAGATCTGCGCAATCGACGTCGGCACAGAATTCGCAAGGTCATTGTGGGCACGCCCAACAGGCCTAGAATGGTTGTGTACCGAGGGTTGTACAATATCGAAGTGCAACTGGTCGATGATATGGCCGGCCATTCCCTGGTTGGGCTTTCTACCCGTTCTAAAGATCTGCGCGAAGTCGAGTTTGAAAACCGGGTTGATCAGGGGCGGGAGGTCGGCAAAATACTTGCTGCAAAAGCGCGGGAAAAGGGGATTAAAAAAGTGGTTTTTGATCGTGGTGGTTTCCTGTATCACGGGATCGTCAAAGCGGTGGCTGAAGGTGCTCGCGAGGGCGGATTGCAATTCTAGAGGAGAGGATTTTGTTAGCTGAGACGGATTCAAACGGTTCGGAGCTGAGCGAAGTCGTAGTGCAGAACAGTATCAGGCGCGTCTCCCACGTGCGCAAGGGGGGACGGCGTTTCAGTTTCAATGCGGTCGTGGTAGTAGGAGACCGCAATGGACGTGTTGGGATTGGAACCGGAAAGGCCGGAGAAATTTCCGAAGCAATACGCAAAGGCACCGAAGCAGCAAAGAAAAATATTGTTGTTATACCAGTGATAGATGGAACCATTCCCCACGAGGTTTTGGGAAGATTTGGCGCTGCACGGTTAATGTTGAAGCCCGCCACACCAGGCACGGGCGTCATCGCCAGTGGAGGCGTTCGGATAGTGCTCGAACTTGCGGGTATCCACGATATATTAACTAAATCGTTGGGCTCCAATAACTCGCACAATGCTGTAAAAGCTGCTCTGAACGGCCTGGAGCAGCTGCGTGACGCAGAGGCTGTAGCCAGGCTGCGAGGAGTACACTTGCAATTACTGCGGGGTTAGAAAGGCACCAAGTATACGATGAAGTTGGTAATCACACAACGAAGAAGTGCCATCGGCAGAGCCAAAAATCAGAAAGCCACCCTCAGGGCAATGGGTATCAGGCACTTGCAACAACATGTGATACATGAAGATTCCCCTCAGATCAGGGGTATGATCAATAAGGTTTCGCATCTGGTTGAAGTGCGGGAAGTTGAAGATTAGGGAAGGTTGTAGAGAAGTATCATGCGTTTAGGTCAAATCAAATGTCCTCCAGGGGCGCGGCGGAAAGCCAAGCGCCTTGGGCAAGGACCAGGTTCTGGTACGGGCAAGACCGCCGGGAAGGGTCATAAGGGCCAGCTCTCGAGATCGGGTGCCAGGCGTGGGCGGCGAAGCGGTTTTGAAGGAGGCCAAAACCCGATGCACCGCCGTCTTCCCAAGATAGGATTTTCAAACCAACCGTTTAAAAAAACGTATCAGGTAGTGAATCTGAGTGCAATCGAAGACCGGGGCCTCAAGGGTGAAATCGGGCCCGAGGAGCTTGAAAAGTCCGGTCTTATAAGGAAGATCTCAAGTCCCGTCAAAATTCTCGGTGAAGGCGATTTGACCCGAAATCTGACCATAAAAGCTCACAAATTTTCCCAAAACGCACTTGAAAAAATCGCTCAGGTCGGTGGAAAAGCCGAGGTGATCTGAAGTGCTCCAGAGCTTTCAAAACTGTTTTAAAATTCCCGATTTAAGGCGGCGTATTATCTTTACGGTTGGTCTGCTGGTCGTCTATAGGGTAGGCGGGCAAATCACGGTTCCCGGTGTCGACCTGCAGGTCCTCAACGACTACTTTGCCAACACCGGGAGCACACTTTTCGGCCTTTATGACATGTTTGTCGGTGGGGCTTTTACCCGCGCAACCATTTTCGCCCTGGGAATTATGCCCTACATCAGTGCCTCTATTATCCTGCAATTGCTGGGGGCGGTGATTCCCTTCTTCCAGAAGTTGCAGCGAGAAGGTGAAGAAGGCCGCAAAAAAATCAATCAGTACACCCGCTACGGCACCGTTTTTCTGGCGGCGGCTCAATCCCTTGGCGTGACCTACTTTCTGGAGACCATCTCAACTCCCGCGGGCATTGCCGCGGTTGCCGAGCCTGGATGGCCCTTTCGCCTTGCCACCATGCTTACGATCACTGCGGGAACCGTCTGTATCATGTGGCTGGGCGAACAGATTACAGAACACGGTATCGGCAATGGTATCTCGCTCATCATTTTTATCGGTATTATAGCCGAATTGCCTTTTGCCATCATGAGCGAATACCAACTCTTTATGCTCAATCGAGGAGCAGGCAAGAACATAATCCAGGAACTATTCTTGGTCGCCCTGATATTGTTTGTCGTGGCTTTTGTAATCCTCCTTACTCAGGGGCAACGGAAAATCCCGGTACAGTACGCCAAGAGGGTCGTCGGCCGGCGGGTTTATGGGGGCCAGACCACACATATTCCCCTGCGGATAAACACTGCCGGCGTGATCCCCATCATTTTTGCTCAGTCGATCATGTTCCTGCCTGGTACTGTTACCCAACTGTTTCCCGACAGCGTAATTATGCAGACCCTGGGTGGTTACTTCTCAATGGAGTCTATGTTCTACTGGTCTGTATATGCTCTTATGATCGTATTTTTTGCCTATTTTTATACGGCCATTGTCATGGATCCCAACCAGTTGTCTGACAACATGAAGAAACATGGCGGTTTCATTCCCGGGGTACGGCCGGGGCCCAAAACGGCGTCCTACATCGATAGGATCATGACGCGAATAACTCTGCCGGGCGCCATCGCTCTGGCACTTGTGGCGGTAATTCCTTTCTTCGTGACCCAGCAGTTTAATGTGAGCCCTTCTTTTGCACAATTTTTCGGCGGTACTGGTTTATTGATTATCGTCGGGGTTGCCCTCGATACCTTGCAGCAACTTGAGTCTCAACTGGTGACTCGACACTATGAGGGGTTTATGAAGAAGGGAAGGATTAAGGGACGTCGTTGACAACCCTGTTTTCCCAGGAGTCGAGTTTTGAAGGTTAAAGCATCTATAGGCAAACGCTGTGCGGAATGCAAAATCATTCGGCGCCATGGGGTTGTTCGCGTGATTTGTAAGCGAAACCCAAGGCATAAACAGCGACAAGGATAAAGGAGGGGCTACCCAATTGGCACGTATTGCAGGTGTAGATTTGCCCCGGGATAAGAGGGTCGCAATCGGACTCACCTATATCTATGGGATCGGTCAGAGTACGTCCAGCAAAATTATAGCACAGGCAGGGGTAGATCCCCAGACCCGTACTCATGCATTGACCGAAGAGCAGGTGACTCAGCTGCGCGCTATTATAGAGACCGACCACAAGGTGGAAGGGAGTTTGCGCGGCGAGGTAAATATGAATATCAGGCGACTCACGGACACCGGAGCCTATAGGGGATTGCGTCATCGGCGGGGGTTGCCCGTGCACGGCCAGAGGACTAAAACTAATGCACGTACTCGCAAAGGGCCGAGACGCGCTATTGCGGGAAAGAAGAAAGTACCTACAAAATAAGGTCTGGTCCAATGGGCCAATAACCAGAAAACAAAAGGGGCGTTCATTTGTCACCAGAAAGATCGCACAGAAGACGTAAAAAGGCCAAACAGGTAGAATCTATCGGCATTGCCCATGTGCTGGCCACCTTCAATAACACCATCATTACCTTGACAGATCGCCAGGGCAATGTGATTTCATGGGCAACTCCTGGTAAAATGGGTGTCAAAGGAAGTCGCAAGTCGACTCCCTTTGCAGGCCAGATGGCGGCTGAGAAGGCTGCGCAGGAGGCAATGAATATTGGCTTGAGGAGGGTTGAGGTCTGGGTAAAAGGGCCTGGAGTTGGACGCGAGTCCGCCATTCGGGCTCTACAGGCTACAGGCCTTGAGATTTCCGCAATACGCGATGTTACTCCTATCCCCCATAATGGTTGTCGGCCACCCAAGCGCCGTCGAGTATAGATCAGGAGCGGGTGAATGAGCAGATACGTAGGTCCCAACTGTCGCTTTTGTCGGCGCGAAGGAATGAAGCTTTTTCTCAAGGGGGAGCGTTGTAAACTTGAGAAGTGCGCTTTCGAGCGGCGTAGTTATGCCCCAGGACAACACGGACAGCGCATGCGCCGCAAACAGTCCGGTTACAGCGTGCAGTTAAGGGCAAAACAGCAACTGGCCCGTCTCTATGGGGTACGCGAGGGGCAATTCAGGGGGTATTATAAAGAAGCAACACGGGTTCCTGGAGTAAGCGGGGAAAACCTGCTCCGCCTTCTTGAAAGCCGCCTGGATAATGTGGTCTATCGCCTCGGCTTTGCCCCTTCGCGCAAGGCAGCGCGCCAGCTTATACGGCACAATCACATCGATGTGAATGGCCACAGAGTAAATATTCCTTCTTACTTGACCAGCCCAGGGGAGGCCATCCAGGTCGCCGAGAAAAGCCGTAAGGTAGACATCATTCACGAGTCGCTGAGGCGGGTGCGGGATTTGGTGCCGTGGTTGTCTGTTGACAAAGTTAATCTACAAGGATCCGTTTTGGAAAAACCGAATCGCGAAGATATTCCAACCATAGCTGAAGAGCAGATAGTTATTGAATTTTACTCAAGAGTGTAAATTTTACTGCTCCAACCTTTGTAGAGCTTTCCCCCCTAAAAACTGGAAAAAAGGGAGCTAGGTGGCCGATGAAAGTAGAAGGTCTCCAGATGCCGAGGATCGTCGAAATCGACAAGAATAGCCTCAGCGAGACTTACGGTGAATTCGTGGTTCAGCCACTCGAGCGAGGATTCGGGGTCACCCTGGGTCACAGCCTGCGGCGGATACTGG
The DNA here is from genome assembly GCA_965219385.1 of Candidatus Latescibacterota bacterium. GTDB lineage: Bacteria > Latescibacterota > UBA2968 > UBA8231 > UBA8231 > CBDCNM01. The sequence continues at coordinate 4,075,644 of CBDCNM010000002.1, forward strand.
TTTCCTCTATTCAGGGTGCGGCAATTATGCAGGTGAGCATCGAAGGGGTGCAGCACGAGTTTTCCGCGGTGAAAGGGGTTCGCGAAGATGTCCCCGAAATTGTCCTGAACCTCAAGGAGGTAGCGATAAGATACCATGGTGCGGAAGAACGCACCCTGCGGGTTGAAGCCACTGGACCTGGTGAGATTTTCGCCAGGGATCTGGGCGTTGACCCCAGCGTCGAGGTCATGAACTCCGATCTGTATATTGCCACTCTGGAGGACGGGGCAGAATTGAAGATGGATCTCACCGTTGGACAGGGACGCGGTTATGTTTTTGCCGAAGAGAACAAAACCTCTGAGCAACCAATCGGCACCATTCCTCTCGATGCGAACTATTCGCCTGTGCTCAAGGTCCACTACGAGCTTGAGAACGCCCGGGTGGGGCGGCGGACCGACTATGACAAACTCACTTTGAGTGTCTGGACCGATGGATCGGTTAAGCCAGAAGATGCGGTAGCGCAGGCATCCCAGATCCTTACCGAACACCTGGATCTGTTCATAAACTTTGAAGACGGGTCAGATGTACCCGAAGAGAAAAAGATCGATGACGAAACCAAGCGCGTGGCCAAACTGCTGGCTATGCCGATCGACGAGTTGGAGCTATCCGTTCGGTCTGCCAATTGCTTGAGAGCGGCCGGGATCACACATTTGAAGGAACTGGTTCCACGCACCGAAGCCGAGATGTTGAAATACCGGAACTTTGGCCGTAAATCCCTGAACGAGTTAGGGGAAATACTGAAAACCTTGAACCTCAATTGGGGCATGGATCTGGCTCTGTACGATAATGTCGGAATAGATGAGGACGTGGCTAGCCCGTAGCAGAGGAATTCTGATCCTTCCAGGAAGAAAAGAAGATGCGACACGGCAAAAAAGTACCCAAATTAGGTCGTACCCACAGCCAGCGAAAAGCGATGTTTGCCAATATGGTCACCTCACTTTTCGAGAATGAGTCGATCCGTACGACCAGTGCCCGGGCAAAAGAAATACGACGTACGGCCGAGCATATGATCACATTTGCCAAGCGCGGTGATTTACATGCGCGACGCCAGGTTTTGCGTTTGATCGCCAACAAAAGAGTGGTGAGCAAACTTTTCGAAGAGCTTGGCCCACGTTATCAAAGTCGCAACGGAGGTTATACGCGGACCGTCAAGACCGGGCCTCGGCGCGGCGATGCCGCTGCTATGTGCATTCTCGAATTGGTAGATCGCCAGGATAGAAGCCCTGTTGCAGAAGAGCCTTCCAACACCAAAGAGCCTCAACAGACCGATGAGAAGGTCGATAACGCAGAAGAGAGAAAAGACTGAATATTTACTTCAGTTTTTATCGATTTCAGGCGAGACGAGATGGTTTGTATCTTGTCTCGTTTTCTTTTTCCTAAGAAGGCTTCTAACGCAAATTGATCGTCAGAAGGCCTGGATATGAAACGTGGCCAAAAGATTGTAGTGGAAGTAGAACAATTGTCCAACCGCGGAGATGGAGTCGGTTTTTTTGACGGAAAGGAAGTCAATATTAGGGGTGCGGTTCCAGGTGATAAGGTAGAGGCCTATATAAAGAAGAAACGCAAAGGACGGCTTGAAGCTTCAGTGGTGGAGTTTCTGAGATACGGCATCGAACGCCAGACCCCTTCCTGCCAGCATTTCGGGATTTGTGGGGGATGCTGTTGGCAGGACCTGGCTTATGCGGACCAGCTGGAGATCAAAGAAAGGATGGTAATAAGTATCCTGGAAAACAAGGGCCTCCAGATGGTAGAGATAAAACCTATTTTGCAGAGTCCGACTCCTTTGTACTATCGCAATAAAATGGAGTTTTCCTTCGGTATGGACCCCCAGGGAAATCTACAATTGGGCCTCCATGTGAGGGGCCGTTTTAATCATTTGTTCGATGTCGTGAACTGCTGGCTCCAATCAGAAATTTCGAATCGGATACTCCGGTCTGTACGGCAAGAGGCCTCTAGTCAGGGACTAGCAGCCTACGATCTGAAAAAACACCAGGGCCTGCTGCGTTTCCTGGTCATACGAGAAGGTAAGAGAAGTGGAGAGGTGATGGTTAATCTGGTGGTTTCCGAGTACCCCTGCGACGCTGTTGACCGATTGATCAAGGTAGTCCTGCAGGAGATACCCGAGATAACGACCTTTGTAGTTACTCTACACCAGGGGAAAGCACAGGTGGCGATGGGGCAGCGGGAATTCGTTCTCAAAGATAGAGGTAAAATCGTGGAAAATTGTGCTGGATTGACTTTCGAGATCTCGGCACAGTCCTTTTTTCAAACCAATCCCCTCCAGGCTGAAAATCTCTACAAGGTTGTCGCTCAGTTGGCCGGTAATCTGGAGGGCAAAGAGGTGCTTGATCTATACTGTGGAACTGGTGGTATCGGGCTGTATCTGGCGCGGGGAGCCCGGTTGGTTCTGGGGGTTGAATTGGTGCCGGAAGCGGTTGAAGACGCCCGCTACAATGCCTTGCAAAACGGGATCCAGAACAGTAGATTCGTCGCTGGGTCTGTAGAGGATATTTTGACGAACCTACAGGAAGATGGGCAGCAGTTTGACTTGGTTGTACTGGATCCTCCCCGGGCAGGGCTGCACCAAAAACTACGGATGGCCCTAGGTAGATTGAACCCTCCTCAACTCATCTACGTATCTTGTAATCCACTCTCTCTTGCCGATGATCTGGAGGTGCTTTGCGCCTCAGGCTATCTGGCTGAGGTAGTCCAGCCAATTGATATGTTTCCCCAGACTCCTCATTGTGAAGTGGTGGTCAAACTGGCGCGATGCACGTAATTGGTGTGTTGAGTCATTACGATAGTTGCATTTTGTCATAATGGCAGTTTTGCGCGAATAAAGCCAAAATCGCAGGCAGAGTAATCCGCGGCACAGAATTTGCATCAACAGGTCAGAGTCCGACCAAGGCCGACTGCTGCTTTGGAGCAGCCCCAAAGTTCTTTGGCTTAGCGACCTGAGAAGCCTTCTGAGAGTGGGAAAAATAAATATGAAAATTCCACAAGAGTTGCCGGTTATGCCCCTGCGCAATATGGTGCTTTATCCAAGTGTGCCCACTCGACTGCTGGTCGGTCGAGAGGGGTCGTTGGAACTGGTTGAACAGGCCATGGAGAGAGAACGGATTATTGCCATTGTCGCCCAGAAGGATGCGGGCGAGGAGCAGCCTGGCCAGGATGATGTCTACCGGGTGGGGGTCGCCGCTTTTATCCATAGTGTGTTCCGGATGCCCGACAATCACCTGCAAATCCTGGTGCATGGATTAAAGAGGATACGTCTGAAGGAGTTTACTCCCAACGGCCATTATTTAGTCGCCCGGGTAGAGGAGATAGGAGAAATTGAACTGGGAGGTCGTGAAGAGCAGGCACTGGCCCAGAAGCTATCGCGCCAATTCCAGAAAATGGTCGAGTTGGTACCTGCTCTGAGCAATGAGTTGCAGGTGACGGCTATAAATCTCGAAAAAAAGTTGGCGCAGTTGACGGATTTCATTGCCTCGGGACTGGATATACCTGTTGAAGCGAAACAGAAATTGCTCCAGGAGAATTCTGTGCGGCGCCGTCTGGAGCAGTTGACCGTCTTGCTGAACAAAGAGTTGTCCATCCTGGAAATAGGGCACGCGATTCAGAATCAGGTGCAGGAGGAAGTTGGGCAAGCTCAACGGGAGCATTTCCTGCGCGAGCAAATGAAAGCGATTCAGAAGGAATTGGGTGAAGATGGGGACAGTGAGATTGAGCAATTGCAGGAGTTGATCACAAAAACCAACCTGCCAGAAGAGGCCCAGAAGGAAGCCAAACGCCAGCTTGAGCGCCTGGCACACATGCCTCCTGGAGCGGCTGAGTATACCGTAGCCCGCATCTATCTGGATTGGATCACAAGTTTGCCATGGAATAAGTCCTCCCGGGACCGTCTCGATATCCACAGGGCGCATGCGGTCCTCGATGAAGACCACGAAGGACTAGAAAAGATAAAGGAGCGCATTCTGGAGTGCCTGGCTGTGCACAAACTGAAAAAGGACTCTAAGGGGCCCATCTTTTGCTTTGTTGGTCCGCCGGGGGTAGGTAAGACTTCGCTGGGACGCTCCATTGCTCGAGCTCTGGGAAGGAAGTTTGTACGCATTTCCCTGGGCGGGATTCACGACGAGGCTGAGATTCGCGGTCATCGGCGCACTTATATAGGTTCCCTGCCCGGCCGGATTGTGCAGGGCTTGCGCAAAGCCGGGACCAACAACCCGGTTTTTATGCTGGATGAAATCGACAAAGTGGGGGCCGACTTCCGCGGCGACCCAGCTGCTGCTCTGCTGGAGGTGCTGGATCCCGAGCAAAATTCTACCTTTGCCGATCACTACTTGGATGTGGCTTTTGATCTTTCCAAAGTGATGTTCATAGCCACGGCGAACCAGTTGGAGGCCATTCCTCCAGCTCTGCGAGACCGTCTGGAGGTGATCCAGCTGTCCGGGTACACAGAAGATGAAAAAGTCAAAATCGCCCAGGCCCATTTGCTGCCACGACAGCTGAAGGAACACGGCCTGAGTCGCCGCAAAGTGAAAATGGAAAAAGCGGCTATACGGGCTCTGGTTCGCGGCTATACCCACGAAGCGGGGGTGCGCAATCTGGAGAGGGAAATCGGTCGAATATGCCGCAAGATCGCCCGCCAGGTGGTGGAAGGGGCGCGGGGAGGCTTTGTCGTTGCAGGCGAAAATCTGGCGCGGTTCCTAGGGCCTGAAAAGGTGCAGCAGAACCTGTTGGAGGAAACCGACAGCCCCGGTATTGTCACCGGTCTTGCCTGGACCCCAGCGGGTGGAGAGGTTATGTTTGTCGAAGCTACCAAGATGAAAGGAAACAAAGGACTTACTCTGACGGGCAAGCTGGGAGAAGTGATGAGGGAATCCGCACAGATCGCCCTTTCGTACCTGAGAGCGCGAGCCAGTGAATGGAATATCGCGCCGGATTTTTTCGCCAGGCAGGATATTCATGTCCATTTACCTTCCGGGGCTGTTCCCAAAGACGGACCTTCTGCCGGAGTCGCGGTGGCCACAGCTTTGCTCTCATTGTTGACCGGGAGACCTCTCAGGGAGAATATTGCCATGACCGGTGAGGTGACGCTGCGGGGCCGCGTTCTGCCAGTGGGGGGGATTAAGGAGAAGCTACTGGCGGCGCACCGCGTTGGGATCCATACCGTCGTCCTGCCTCGGCGCAGTGAAAAAGATCTGGAGGAGTTGCCTCCGGAGGTACGCCAAAGCATGGAGTTTGTCCTGGTGGAGGACCTGTCCCAAGTATTTGCGGCCTGTTTTACCGATAAGGCAGTGCGTCAGGCCGCCTGAACCGAGTAGGATTGGTTGACTTCTAAACCTACCCAACAACCTCGCGTCCTGGTGGTCTTGCCGGAAGCTCCACAGACAAAAGAGCTCGTGGCTTTTTTGGAGCACCAGGGGTTGGAGGTGTTTTGGGTCCGCGAGGGGGTGAGCGGCTACGACCTTCTCGATGTCGAGCCCATGGACGTCCTCGTTTGTGATCTAAAGGATGCGCGTATCGATGGGCTGCGGCTTCTGCAAATCGCCCGCCAGCGCAACCCTGATATTTGCGCCATAGTGATCGCCGGCCCCGAAGCAATCGAACTGGGTATAGAGGCTATGCGACAGGGGGCGTACGATTTTCAGTTGCGCCCCCTGAACCTGGTCAAAATCAAGGCTGTGCTGGATCGTGGCCTTTCCTACCAGCGCTTGGTGGGCGAGGTTTCCAATCTACAGCGGCGGCTGGATGAACGTTACCGTTTGGGCGGCATTGTTCGGCGCTCTTCGCCCTGGCAGCGGATATACAGTCAGGTCGAACAAGTAGCTCAATCCAAAGCCAGCGTTCTGATCGTCGGCGAGACCGGCACCGGCAAGGGAGAGATTGCCAAGGCCATCCACCAGCAGAGCCGGCGTCGGGAACATGCCTTGGTCGAGATTAATTGCGGAGCTTTACCGGAAGGTATTGTGGAGAGCGAACTATTCGGCCATGAGAAGGGGGCTTTTACCGGGGCTACAACCGCCCGCAAAGGCCGTTTTGAACTGGCCGATAAGGGAACCTTGTTTCTCGATGAGGTGGGGGATATTCCGCTGGCCACCCAGGTAAAATTACTCCGGGTCATACAGGAGGCCGAATTTGAACGCCTGGGAGGAACGCAGACCCGCAAAGTAGATGTGCGGATCGTTGCGGCCACCCACCGCAACCTGGAAGAGATGGTGGAACAGGAAACTTACAGGGCGGACCTGTTTTATCGGCTACACGTAGTTACCATTGAGGTGCCGCCACTGCGCGAGTGTCGAGAAGATGTCCCCATCCTGGTCGATGAATTCATCCGCCTGTTCGGCGAGGAGAACAACAAAGGCGTAAAGGGCATAAGTTCCAGAGCCCTGGATGTGCTGGTAGATTACGAGTGGCCGGGCAATGTGCGGGAGCTCAAGAACTGCATAGAGGGCATGGTGGTCATGTGTCCCCATGAGAACATGCTCGAGATCGGCGATATTCCTCCTTATATCCGCAGGGGGGACCGTGGACTCCCCGGCTTTCCGCTACGGGTCGGCATGACCATGCGGGAAATTGAAAGAGTTGCCATTGGGGAAACCTTGAAAGCGGTGGATTTTGATCGCAGACAGGCGGCGGAAATGCTCAGAATCGGTCTCAGTACCCTTTATCGCAAGGAGAGGGAATACAGGTTGGGAGGAACAGATAAGAGTAGCTAATCGCGGTGGCTGTAAAAGTCTTTGATCAGGGTATTCAATGATTCTTGCGGATTGCGCACTATATCGGGAGTTATGGTGAAATTTTGTCGTTCTAACAGTTTGAGGCCGTGGCCGTAGTCGGCCAGGAGTTCATTGCAGAAGGCCTCTGGCTTCATGCCTTTTTCCCGAGCCATTTTTTTGACCAGTTCTCTGGCCTCCTCGTCAAATTCCAGCCTGGTGTTGTGGGCTTTAAAGAAGGAATCGATAAAGCTCTGGAGCGAGCAATTGGATAGAAGTTTACCTAGACTACTCTCCGGATTCTCGACAATTTCCGCCGTCACCGCGAAGGTGTCGATATTTGTAGAGGGCAGGGCTTTTTCGAATCTCAGCAGTGCTTTCTCGATGGCGCCGACGAGACCCCGCGCCCCGGTGTGTTCTTCATAGGCCCTCCGGGCCAGTAGCTGCAGGGCCTCATCGGTGAAGTCAAGGTCAATATCATAGGCGCGAAAGTCCCGCTTTTTTGCACGTATGACACTGCTTTTGGGATTCCTCAGGATGTCCAGGAGATCCTCGCGTTCCAGTTGGGAAAGTACCGCCACAACCGGAAGGCGACCGACAAATTCGGATTCAAAACCGTATTCTATAAGATCCTCTGCCCGCACTTGCTCGAAAAGCTTTTCCCCGGTTAGCGCAGGGGGAGCAGACGGTGTATTGGTTTTCAGCTGGAAACCTATGGCTCCCTTATTGAGGCGCCGGGCGATAATCTCGTCGAGCCCAGAAAAGGCACCGCTAACGATGAACAGGATATGACTGGTATTGATCTTTTGTTTCTCGACTTTGCCGGTCCTCTGAATTTGCATGACCGACTCCATCTGTGAGGCGAGATCGTGCGGGGACTTGAGGTCGACTTCGGTTTCCTCCATGAGTTTGAGCAGGTTGCGCTGGACTCCAGAGCGGGAAACATCGGGTCCCACCACGCTGTGGGTTGAGGCTATCTTGTCGATTTCGTCGATGTAGATGATGCCGTGCTGGGCCTGTTCAATATCTCCGTTGGCCTCGCGCACCAGCTCTCTAACCAGATCTTCTACATCGCCCCCCACATAGCCTGTTTCGCTAAATTTGGTTGCATCGCCTTTGACAAAGGGGACGCCGAGTTTGCGGGCTATGAGCTTGATGAGATAGGTTTTCCCAACTCCGGTAGGACCTATCATCAGGACATTATTCTTGATGCTGCCAACGATATCATCTTCTTCTTCCTCGGGCAGGTTCAAGCGGTTGAAGTGGGTGCAAATCTTGGTTGCGAGTATGGCTTTGGCCTCTTGTTGCTTGATCACGTACTGATTGAGGTATGCTTCAAGTTCTTCGGGCTTCAGGTCGAACTGGAATTTTTCCTCGGGAGGGTGGGTCGGGGTGCCCGATTCGGTGCCGGCAGCATCGGGTTGCACCGGTGTTTCAGCCTGTTGTTCGTATTGCTGGTTCAGGAACTGGCGCAATTTATCGGGATCGAGGCCCATCTTTTCTGCACGTATATTCATGAGGCTATACTGCTTAAAAAAACTCAGAATTGGAATTGGCGCGGGTGTCCTGTAAAAATATACACCTCCTCCAGAGTCGTGACAACCCTGCTTGACACTTTGGAATGGTCCAGGTACATTTTCGCAGTCTCTAAGGACTATTTCCAAGACAGGTAATCAGCATGAACCGCAAAGCGGCCTTTCGCTTCAATGTCCTGGGGGTTTTTCTTCTGGTAGTAGCGGTTGGGGCTCAGCAGGTCAAGATTTTCTCGGCCGCAGCCGGAAAGTTATTTGCCAAGGGCCTGGAGGCATACCAAAAGGAGCAGTACCAGAAAGCCCAGGAGCGTTTTCAGCAGCTTCTTGAATTCCCGTTGAATCAGCGCTCCAGTGCCGCCCAGCTGATGCTGGCCAAGGCTTCGTTTCGGCTTGGGGAATACGGCCTGGCCCTGAGCGTGGCCAAACAACTGCAAAGAAAGTTCGCCGCCAGCCGTTATATTCCCGATGCCCGTTTGCTCGCGGGTGATTGCTACTTTGCGTTGAAGCGTTATTACGAAGCAGCTACCCAGTACAGCCGCATCCTGGCCATGCCGGCGGCGCTGCCCTTGCAGGGCAGTGCTGCCGAGCGTCTGGCAGGCGTTGTCAAAAATGGATTCGTCAGCGACAGGGCGCTCGGGAGTATCCGCCTGTCTTTGGGGGAGTCCCGGTTGCGGGAGGCATTGCTTTTTGGAGAAGCGCGCTGGTTCCAGCGGTTGGGTTGGGAAGCCCAAAGTCGCACGGCCATGCAGGCGTATCGGGATAGTGTTCCCAACGGCATATTCGTCCCGCTGATCAATAACAATCTGGAGCGCAGTGCCGGCATGATTCCTGCACTGGAAGCAGGGCGAGGGGAACCCGAGGAACAAAAACCTCGGCTGGGTCTACTGTTGCCCCTATCAGGGCCGTTTCGGCAATATGGGGAAGACCTGCTGGACGGGGTCGGGCTGGCCAATCGGGAGCTGGACGAACCGTTTGAGCTGGTCGCAAGGGACACGGGGTTTGAGTACGGAGATTTACCCATTGTCGAAAGCGAGAGCAATGAGTTGCTGCGCGCCATCCGAGCGACTGAAGAATTGATCAAAGAAGAAGACGTGGTTGCACTGGTTGGTCCTGTCTTTAGTAGTGCCAGCGTTGCAGCTGCGGTTGCAGCGAATGCAGCGGGCATTCCCCTGATTGCTCCCCTGGCCCAGCAAAGCGGCCTAGATGAACTCGGAGAGAACGTCTTTCAGTTGAATGTCATTCCAGAGATACAGGGACGGGCACTGGGGGAATACGCTACTTTGGTGCTGGGATTGCAAAATCTGGCTGTACTTGCTCCCTTGAGTGATTACGGGTGGAATTTCGAGCGTGAATTTGCCGATACCGCCTATGCTAATGGGGGGAATATTGTGTACACAGGCTGGTACGTGCCCGGGGAGACCAAGGATTTTAAGCGCGTTTTCGAAGAAATGCGGCAGGTGGGGTTCAGCCTCATTGCTCCGCCTCCACCTGAAGATACCCTGGCCGTTTCCGATTCCCTTGTATGGATGGCCGATGATGGGATATTATTGGAAGTGTCCGAAGCCGATGGGGAAGAGGAGGAGGCACCGCCGGATTCATCCAAAATATTCATCGACACCATCGACGGCGTGGTCATTGTAGTCGAGAGTTTTGCAGACGCCAATACCATTGCGCCGCAATTGCTTTTTCACCGCCTGGAAACCCAGATCCTGGGAAATGATCTTTGGTACGAGCCCGAGGCAATCAGGCAGATGCCCAGAGGAGAGCGGAAATACGTCAACGGCACCATTTTCGTCTCTAGGTTTCATGGATCGGCAGCCGTCACCAGGAAATTCACGGATGCTTTCCGTCGAAACTTTGGTCGCGATCCGGGCTACGCTGCTTTTGGCTACGACGCTGCTCGAATGGTGATTGAGGGATGGTCCCGAGGACGACAAACCCCTGCTCTTCTGCGGGACTGGCTTGCGGAAATTCGCGAATTTGAGGGCGCTTCGGGAAAAATCAGTTTTCTCGCTGGACGGCGTACCAATAGCGAGGTAACCCTGCTCAAGATTGACGCGCGAGGCCGCGTGAGACCGCTCAGTTTCGAAGATTTGCCCGATCTAAGTGCAATTGAGGAGGAGGATCTGGCCGAGCTAGATCTGCCGCCGGCCGAGCTGGGATTAGAAAAATCTCAGGAAGAACCGCCGCCGGCCGTAGAATGACATAATTTCTTAAAAATTCCGGCAATTTGCTCCCAGCGCATGGTTGTCACATCCTTCCGGCTTGCGCGAAATCATCGACCTTTTTATTTTTGTATTCTTATCTTTTTTTACTACAGCAGCTAAACACCCTGCACCCTGTTGGGAAAAGGTCGTGCCTACATACCAATACAAATGTCAGGCCTGCGGGCATGAATTCGAAGAATTTCAGCGGATCACCGCCGAACCACTGACGGCCTGTCCCGAGGACTGCTGTCAAGGCCTGGTGAAACGGCTTATTGGCGCCGGTGGGGGATTGCTCTTTAAAGGGTCTGGATTCTATATTACGGACTATCGTAGCGAAGGGTACAAAAAGTCCGCAAAAGCAGATGCGGATTCCACCCAATCAGGAACCGATTCCAAGTCCAGTGGCAGCGATACCTCGGGTAGTAAAACCGACCCCAAGCCTTCTGGTGCCTGCTCCCAAAAGGACTGAAAATCCGTTTAATTGTTGGCAAAAATGGTCGTTGCTAGAAGATTATTGGGACTTGCTCTAGGATGTATTGCTGGCCTGCTGGCAGGTTGTGGTGAGCAAAGTTCCGAGCAATTGTTCGCCGCGGCGGAGGCCGCCGCCGCGGATTCCTCCAACCAAGAGCAGGCCATTCAGCATTTTACCACCTTCCTTACGCGTTTTCCGCAGCATCCACATTGTGACGAAGCACTCAGAAAACTCGCTATGATCGCCCGCCAGAAGGGGGATATGCAGGATGCTATTGCGCATTATAAACGCCTGCTCTCGGACTATGGCACCAGTGAATACAGCGATGAAGCACAGTTCATGATAGCCTTTATCTACGAAGAATACCTTCGGGATCAGGAGAAGGCCCGCCAGGCTTATCAACGCGTGATCGACAACTATCCGGATTCGGAACTGGCGGCCAGCGCCAGGCGTCTACTTCCCCATGTAGGGCGCAATCCAGAGGAGTGGGTAGAGTTTCAGGACGAAGTGAAGTCGCCTTAGTATCCAATTGGGCGAGAAGAGGATAGGTTCGGCTACAAAGAAATGCAGAAGGCTCTGAACATCCATGCAATAAACGAAAGGGTGCAGCATGAAAGCCTCCTGGTAGACCGCATTTTTCAGGAGATGGATCGGGTTATCGTCGGGCAACGCCACATGGTAGAGCGTTTGCTCATCGGCTTATTTTGTAGTGGTCACATCCTCCTCGAAGGCGTGCCCGGACTGGCAAAGACCCTCACCGTGCACACCCTTTCCAAGGTCATCCAGGGGAGCTTCAGACGCATTCAATTCACCCCCGATCTATTGCCGGCAGATCTGACCGGGACCTTGGTTTACAATCAGCAATCAGGCGAGTTTGTCCCCAAGAAAGGCCCGGTTTTTGCCAATCTGATCCTGGCGGACGAGATCAACCGCGCGCCCGCCAAGGTGCAGAGTGCACTGCTCGAATGCATGCAGGAGCGGCAGGTGACCATTGGCGACGCTACCTATGGATTGGACGATCCTTTTCTGGTCATGGCCACGCAAAATCCCATAGAGCAGGAGGGGACCTATCCGCTACCCGAGGCCCAAATCGATCGTTTCATGTTGAAGGTGAGGGTGGGATACCCTACCAGGGAGGAGGAAAGGAGTATCCTGGAGCGCGTCGCAGATGGACCCGAAGTCGAGGTGGAACCGGCGGTGAGCCTCGAGGATATCCGGCGAGCTCGAGAAGCGGTCCAGTCGGTCTACATGGACGAAAAGATCAAAGACTATATCGTCACCTTGGTCCACGCGACCCGTTTTCCGGCGGAAGTGGATCTGGGCGATCTGGTTGACCTTATCGAATACGGCTCCTCACCGCGGGCTACCATCTTTCTGGCCCGCGCCTCGCGGGCCCATGCTTTTATTCGCCGGCGTGGTTACGTCACGCCGGAAGATGTCAAGGCAGTCGGAGTGGATGTCCTGCGGCACCGCCTCGTGGTAAGTTATGAGGCCGAGGCCGAGGAGGTCGATGCCGAGCAGATTGTCCAGCAGCTCTTCGATCACATTGAGGTACCGTAAAGTAAAATAGCCGTGATCCCCCAAGAGATTCTCAAAAAAGTCAACCTTATCGAGATTCAAACCCGCAGCATGGTGAACACTCTCTTCGCCGGCGAATACCACTCGGTCTTCAAAGGACAGGGGATGGAATTCGCCGAAGTGCGGGCCTACAACCCTGGAGACGATGTCCGCAGCATCGACTGGAATGTAACAGCCCGGGTAGGCCATCCTTTTGTCAAGGTGTACGACGAAGAACGCGAACTCACGGTAGTACTGGTCGTCGATGCCAGTGCTTCGGGAGCGTTTGGCACCGGGCAGCAGATGAAGGGCGAGGTCGGAGTTGAAATGTCGGCGCTTCTGGCTTTTTCCGCGATCAAAAACAACGACCGCGTTGGCCTGCTCATTTTTACCGATGAAGTGGAGGTTTTCATTCCTCCTAAAAAAGGCCGCAAGCACGTTCTGAGAGTCATCCGCGAATTGCTCTACTTCCAACCAAAAACCAAGGGGACATCGATCACTCGCGCCCTCGAGTACCTCGACCGGGTAATACACCGTCGCAGCGTCGTCTTCTTGCTATCCGATTTTCTGGATGCGGATTACGAACAGGCCCTGCAATTGATCGGTCGGCGGCACGACCTGATCGCCATAAGCCTGGTGGATCCACGCGAGCGCGGCCTTCCAGATATAGGCTTTGTCACCCTGCAGGACGCCGAAACTGGAGAGCAGATACTGGTCGATAGTCACCACGCCGGGGTGAGAGACTTCTTCGCCCGGCGGCAAAGAGCCGAAGAGGAAATGCGCGGACAGCTGTTTCGCCGCCTGGGAATAGATGAAATTCGCGTGGATACATCCCTATCTTATATAGAGCCACTGGTCCATTTCTTCCGGACCCGAATGCAGCGTCGGCGCTGAGCGCATCCGACATCTACTTTAACGCGCATTGAAGGAGGAGTTCTGGTGATTGAAGTAAGCGACCTTTCCAAGTACTATGGCGATTTAACCGCCGTAGAGAATATCTCCTTTAAAGCTGAAAAGGGAGAGATCCTCGGATTTTTAGGGCCGAACGGCGCGGGTAAGACCACCACCATGCGGATCCTCACCTGTTATCTGCCTCCCTCCGGAGGCCGTGCGAGCGTGGCCGGGTTCGATGTGGTCGAAGAATCCTTGGAGGTGCGCAAGAGGATTGGTTATCTGCCCGAACAGCCGCCTCTGTACAATGATATGACGGTGCATGCGTACCTGCGCTTTGTGGCCAAGATAAAGGGCGTGCCCTCCGCCCGCTTGAACAGCCAAGTGGATCAGGTCATGGAGAAGGTGGCGTTGACGGACCGCAGGGATTCGGTGATTGGCCATCTCTCCAAGGGCTACAGGCAGCGGGTGGGTTTGGGGCAGGCTCTGGTACACGAACCGGATGTCCTCATCCTCGACGAGCCTACTGTCGGACTGGATCCCAAGCAGATCATTGAGATTCGCGAAGTGATCAAGGGGTTGGGAGGAGAGCATACCATCATCCTGAGCACCCACATCCTTCCCGAGGTCAGCATGACCTGCGAGAAGGTGGTGATCATCAATAATGGGCGCATCGCCGGAGAGGGCACCCCCGAAAGCCTGGTAGCCCAGTTGCGCGAAGGGGAGGTGTTGCGGGTCCAGATCAGCGGACCGCGGGAAAGGGTGCAGGAACTCATCAGTGCCATGGACGGGGTCCTGGATGTCGTTCCCGAGAGGGCGGGCGAGGATGGAGATGACTATGTATATGTGGTATCCAGCCAGCCCAATCTGGACATTCGCGAAGAGCTGGTACGGCAGGTGGTCGAAGGTGGTTTTGCGCTGCGGGAGTTGCGTTCACTCGATATGACCCTGGAAGATATTTTCCTGCACCTGACAACCGAGGAGGTGAATGCTTAAAATGCGAAATTTTCTGGCCATGTACACCAAGGAGATGCGCTCCTACTTTGTCTCCCCCATAGCATATGTGATCGCCGGTGTGTTCCTCTTCCTCTCCGGTTACTTATTCCGCAACATCCTCATGCAGTTCAATTTTCTGTGTATGCAGTTCGCCCAGCAGGCGCAGTACATGGGAGGGCAAGGTCTGCCCAATCTCAACCTGAATGAAATCGTCGTCACCCAGTTCTTTGGCGTGATGGACTTCATCTGGCTGCTGGTGGTGCCTATGCTGACCATGCGTTTATTCGCCGAGGAGAAGAAGGGCGGCACCATGGAATTGCTGATGACCTCGCCGCTGACCAGTCTGCAAATACTCCTGGGCAAGTTTTTTGCCTGTCTTTCTCTCTATACTATTATTGTGGCGCTGACGCTGGTGTATTGTATCATCCTGGAGATCTACGCACAGCCGGATTGGGGCCCCATCTTTTCCGCCTACCTGGGTTACCTTCTGCTGGGAGGTACCTTTATAGCCGTGGGGATCCTGGCCTCGGCCCTGACCGAGAACCAGACCGTGGCCGTGCTGCTGTCTTTCGGCATGTTATTGCTTTTGTGGTTGATCGACTGGTCGGCCGGTTTTGCCGGACCAACCGCGGCCAAGATCCTGCAGTACATATCCATCATAGAGCATTTAAAGGACTTTCAGCGCGGCGTCATCGATACCAAAGACGTCATTTTCTATCTGAGTTTCATATTCTTCGGTTTGTTCCTGACTACCCGGATCATCGAATCGAGGCGGTGGAGGAGATAGGATGAAGGCGTATACCATTCCGCTCAGCTTGTTGGGGGCCGGGCTGATCCTGGCGGGCGGCCTGGCCTATCTCATCAGTTCCGAACCCGGATGGGGGGTCTTTCTCAACCTTGGCCTGGGGGCTGTCCTGGGCATCGCCATGGGGATTCTCAACCCGGATCTGTTTCGCCACTACGGCAACTGGTTGAACGCCATCTGGGGCAGCATCATGGTCCTCGGCATTGCCGTCATGGTGAATTTTCTGGCCGATCTCTACCCCGGGCGTTTCGATCTTACCGCGGGGAGGTTGCACAGCCTGTCCGATCTGACCGTAGAAACCCTCGAAGGGTTGCCGCGGGAAGTCAGCGCCCTGGCCTTCATGGAACAGGGAACGGACGAACAACTCGAAAGCCTGCTGAAAGGCTATGCCGTCCACAGCGACCGTTTTAACTACGAATTCATCGATCCCGACAAGGATCCGGAGCGCACCGCCGAATACGGGGTGCGGCGCTATAACACCCTAGTTATCGAGGCGGGAGACAAGCGAGAACAGATAACGGAGTTAAAGGAAAAGGAAATAACCAATGCCCTGCTCAAGGTAGTGAGGGATCGACGCGAGGTGATTTACCTGAGCGCCGGACATGGAGAGAGGGGCCTGGGGGGCGGGGAGCAGGACTTTGGCCTGGTACAGCAGCGTCTCGAGGAGATCAATTACACGGTCGAGGACTCGCTGCTCCTGGCCCGCACCGGTGCCGTTCCACGGGATTGTGCGGTCCTGGTGATTGCCGGCCCGCAGACGCCTTTCCTGGCCAACGAGGTCGAGGCGGTGCGTCGATTCCTCGAAGAGGGCGGCGCCGTACTGGCCTTTCTCGATCCCCTGTACGAGAGCGGGTTGGGGGCGATCCTGCGCCAATGGGGCGTCGAAGTGGGGGATGATTTTGTCATCGACACCAGTGGTATCGGCAGTCTCTTCGGTCTCGATTTTACCACGCCGGTCTCGGTGAAATATGGCGAGCATCCCATCACCCGAAAGCACCAGGGACTTATGACCTTTTACCAGCTGGTGCGCTCGGTGCACTTCCAGGCACGAGGACGCAGCGATATCGAAGGGGTGGAACTGGCCACCACCAGCGCCGAGGGATGGGCGGAAACCGATCTGAGCGTCTTGCGGACCAAGGGCAAAAGAACGGTGCGTATGGACGAGGGTGCGGATCGGTCCGGCCCGGTCGGCCTCAGTGTGGCGGTCAGAAAGGTCACCGGGGGGGACGAACCAGGGGGGCGGCTTGTGGTCTTCGGAGATTCGGACTTTGCCACCAATTTCTACTTCAATCAGCAAGGCAATGGAGACCTGGCGCTCAATGCCCTGAGCTGGCTAGCAGAGGACGAGAGCCTGATTTCGATCCGGCCGCGCGCGGCCGGATTCAATCCCATTGCCCTCACCGAAAGCCAGGCCGATTGGATTTTCTGGATCAGTGTGGTGCTCTTTCCATTGCTCATAGCGTTAATCGGAGTTGCAGTGGTCTCCCGCAAGGGGCGCTGGAGTCTGGCCGATCTGGGAGCGGCTGGCCTGGGGGTGGTTCTGTCTCTGGGGGTCGTGGGGCTGGTCAATTATCTGGGCGAACACTACCACTGGCGGCTGGACCTGACCCAGGACAAGCTCTTCACCCTGTCGCCGAAAACCCGGGACCTGATCGAACCGCTGGAGGAGCGCGGGCGTTTTGTTGCGGTGAAGACCTTCGCGTCCGAGATGATGGGGATGCGGTTCAAAGAAATCCTCGATGAATACAAGTACCTGTCGCGGAATTTTGACTACGAGATGCTCGACCCGCAAAAAAGCGCCCTGGAAGTCAAGCAGTTCGGGATTCGGGAACGCGGCACGTCCATCATCGAAGTAACCGGGGACGGCAAGGTCCGCATCGAACGGATCACCGAGCAATCAGAAGAAGCTCTGAGCAACGCCATTCAGCGCGCCCTCAAGGCCGAGGACCTGAAGATCTACTTTACGGGTGGACACCAGGAAGGGCAATTGAGTCAGGTGGACGAAGAGGGGTTCAGCATCCTCAAGGGACGCCTCAAGGATATGAACTTCGAGGTTGAGGAAGGACTGGAATTAGGCCGTGGAGAGGCCCCCGAGGACGCGACAATCCTGGCCGTGCTGAGCCCGAAGACGAGATTTTCACCAGCGGAAGCCGAGGCCATCCAGGTCCATTTGCTACAGGGCAAGAGCGCGCTGTTTCTCCTGGATCCGGGGATCGAGACCGGTCTGGAGGAACTGTTGGACGAATACTCGATCGAACTGGGGCAGGACTTTGTCGTGGATGCCAGCGGGCTGGGGCAGCTGCTTCTGGGAGCCGATGTTTCCGTGCCGGTGGTGACCCAGTACGGCAACCACCCCATTACCGAAAAGATTCAGCAGGGGGTCATGAGCTTTTTCCCCTGGGCGCGCTCGGTGTCGGTGGCCGCGCACCGCCGGCTGAATCCGGATATTGCGGTCTTGCTCTCCAGCCATCAGAGCAGCTGGGGAGAAACGGATCTGGGCCCACTGGATGGCAGTGGAGACGGCAAGGTGGCTTTTGACGCCGCGGTAGATCTGCGAGGACCTGTGCCTCTTGGGCTGGCCGTAAAGGCCGATGCGGATACCGCTTTAGCTGCCGCGGAGAAAACCAGGATCGCGATCTTCGGCGATGCGGATTTTGCCACCAACCAGTACTTTGGCCAGCAGGCTAATGGGGAGCTTTTGGCCAGCAGTATTTCCTGGTTGGCCGAGGGAGAGGACAAACTGGCCATTCCCCGTAAAGAGCCGCGTGCAAGCCCCATAATGCTGGCCGGTACACAGGCTACCACCATCCTCTGGGTATCGGTTTTCATCCTGCCTTTTGCCATTGCCCTCTCGGGCCTGGTCATGTTGTTGCGGCGCGGCTATGAAACCTACGCGAGCGGGTTCATAGCCTGGCTGCTTTACACCTTTTTAGGCACGGCCGTTTTTTATTTTTTCACTGGCGTCATTCACCTCGGTGAAGACGACCTCCTGGCCGGCCAGGGCTATCTGGTCCTGAGCCTGTTCAGCGCAGCGATCAGTTATGGTCTCTACCGACGGGATATGCGGGTCTGGTGGCTGGCCTTGGTCCTGGCGATTTTTAATGCCGGGATCGGATTTGTCGCCATCCCCATTGACACCGTCCAGTGGCTTTATGCCGCGCTGTTCATGGTCAACGCAGCGATTCTGGTGATTCTCGTATGGATTAAGAAAGCATTTTAACAAGGAGTAAACGATGAGATTGAAGACCAATCTGGTAATCGGTCTTATCTTCTTGGGACTGTTGGGATACGTCTACCTCTACGAGATCAAGGGCAGGGAAGAAGAGCGAGAAGCCGCTGAAAAATCAAAACAATTGCTGGACTTCAGCGGATCCGAGGCCGAAAGGCTGGTCATTGACCGGGGAGATACCACAGTCGTTGTGGAAAATCAGCAGGATGGCTGGGCGCTGGTGGAACCGGTGCAAAGCAGCGCCGACCAGTCCGCGGTTGAGCGCTACCTGAGCAACTTGAGCGAAACCCAACGTGAACGCGTGATCGCCGACAGTGCCGCGGTGCTGGCAGATGGAGATCTGGCGGGTAAGTACCAGCTGCAGTCTCCTCGCCTTAAAGTCCTGCTCGAGACCGAAGAAATCACTATGGATACCCTGTTCTTCGGCGCCGACAGCCCCACCGAAACCTACGTGTACGTGCAACAAGGCGGTGATAATCCACAAATCTTCACGGTGCGTGCCTGGCGCTTCGACAACCTGGACAAAGGGGTTTTCGACCTGAGGGATCGCCGCGTGTTGAATTTTTATGCGGACGAGCTACGGGAGGTCCGCCTGGCTTATGTGGGCAGTCAGATCACCATTGGGATAGGGGAGGAAGATGAATGGCGCCTGCAGAGCCCGGTCGAGGCGCCGGTGGATGAGGAGGAAGTGGACAAACTGCTCAACGTCCTGGAGGATGCCAAAATCGAAGAGTTTGTCGAGGAGGAGCCCAACGAACAGGCCCTGGCCCTGCACGGGCTGGCACCGTCTGCCCTGGAGGTGAGCCTGCTGGTAGGCGAGAACCGCGCGGAAAAGCGTCTCTCCATTGGTTCCCAGGAGGGCAGTCGTTATTACGCCAAAGACTCGAGTCGGGCCCCGATCTTCCAGGTAGACTCGACCCTGGTACAAGCCTTGCAGAAGCGGGTCTTTGACCTGCGCGACAAAGAGCCCCTCAAGTTCGATAAGGACGCTGTCACGGGTATCGAACTGTATGGCAGCGAGGCAGAGATCATTGCCGCGAAGGACACCTCCGGGACCTGGACCCTGGTCGAACCAGCAGGGCGCGAAGCCAAGTCCTGGAAATTGACCCGCATGCTGAGCGATCTGGAAGGGGTAGAGGTCAAAGAATTCGTTCGCGATGATGTGGAAGACCTGACGAAGTATGGACTTGCGGATCCACAGGTGCGCATCCGCTTGCTGGCAGAGAACGAAGAGGTGATGGAGGTCCGTGTGGGCACGGAAAAGGAGGGCATGGTTCATCTGACTCGAATCGGGGTGCCTTCGGTCTACCTGGTAGAGCGAAAGGTCCTCAGAAATCTGGACCAGAAACTGGATGAGGTCTCCCGGCTCCCCCAGGCCGCGGATTGAGCTATGATACCACCGCGGGCTTTCTTGCTGGTGGTGGGCATCTCACTGGTCAGCCCGGTCCAGGCCCCGGCGCTCACCCCTGAGGCAGAAGCCAGAATTGACACGGCCAGAGCCACCCTGGGCGATCCCATTCTCTTGCAACTCCATCTCCGCCATCGCTCCAATGAAAGGCCTGTCCTGCCCCAGTTGGCCGGGTTGATGCAGGATATCGCGGTGCAGGAAAAAGGAAAAATTGGACCGCGGCACCTGGATGAAGGCGGGGTGGAGACCATCCTGGAGTACGAACTGAGGCCCTATGCCCTGGGCCGGCGGGAAATACCTTCCCTGCCCGTGCGCTTCATTCGGGCATCCGGCGATACCTTGCTGCGCAAAACCCTGCCTCTAAAATTAGAGGTTCTCAGCGTGCGTCAGGAAGGTGAAGAGGGCCTGCGAGATATCAAACCACCGCTGGAGATTCCCGGAGGGATTCCGCTATGGCTGGCAGGTATGCTAGCCGCGCTGGTTGTGGTCGCCTTTGTCGTCGGTCTCTTGTGGGTATTGGACCGCCGCAAAAAACAACCCGAAACACAACCTCCGGCACCCCTGGTGGACTACGCTGCGGAATTTGTCCGCATCGCCGGAATGGGGCTCCTGGAGCGCGGGGAAATCAAGACCTATTACTCCTTGCTGTCCGATAACCTGCGACGTTATCTGGAAAAAAGTCTGGGTATCGATGCACTGGAGCAGACCACCAGTGAAATTACCTGGAGTCTGAGGCAGGCGGGTACCAAAGGCAGCATCATCCAGGAGGTTGCGAACTTTCTCGTTGCCGCCGACCTGGTGAAATTCGCTCGCTTTGTTCCCGAACTCGAAAACGCGCGACGCGCTCCCGCGGCAGGGATGGCCATTGTTCGAACCGTGGAAGCCATCAAAGCCGAACGAGAGGAACAGGAGCGCGCAGCCGCTCAATCCGTCACCTGATACCCTATGGACCTGGTCCGATTTGAATCGCCCGAGTGGTTGGCCCTGCTGCTGCTGTTGCCGTTGCTGGTCCATCGCTACTTGCGAGAAGATCGGCGCGGCAAGGGCAGTATCCGCTTTTCAGACCTGGGCGTCTTGCGTGCGGCAGGGACCACCCTCTGGACCCGTTTCAGGCACATCCTCATTGTTTTCAAGGTGTTAGGCCTGGCCTGCCTGATCCTGGCCATGGCGCGACCCCAGGCAGGTCGAGAGACGCGCCAGACATCGGCTGATGGCATCGACATCATGCTGACCCTGGATGTGTCGAGCAGCATGGAGCTGAACGATCTGGACGAGGGGGAAAAAAGCCGCTTGCAGGTCGCCAAAGAGGTTATCGCCGAGTTTATCGCCGGGCGTCACAGCGACCGTATAGGCATGGTGGTGTTTGCCGGTGAGAGCTTTACGCAGTGTCCCTTGACTCTCGACTACAGCATCCTACAGGATTTTCTGGGGGGCATCGAAATCGCCCAGGAGGCCTGGGATGGTACTGCTATCGGCATGGCGCTGATCAATGCCTGCAATCGTCTGCACGATTCGGCCGCCGAGAGCAAGGTGGTCATCCTACTCACCGATGGAGTGAACAACAAAGGTGAGATCGACCCACTAACAGCAGCGGATGTGGCCGCGGCAGTGGGCATTCGGGTCTACACCATCGGGGTGGGTAGCGATGGGGCCGTGAGGCGCCCCATCCAGGGTATTTTCGGCACTCGCTACCAGACCGTGCAGGTGGAAATCGACGAGGAAATTCTCCGAGCGGTCGCCGCCCGCACCAGGGGGAAATACTACCAGGCTACCAGCGAAAAGAAGCTGGAGGAGATCTACCAGGAAATCAGCCAGCTGGAGACCACGAAAATCGAGACGCAGGTACACGTGGACTATGCGGAACGCTTTGCCCATTTCCTCTGGGCTGGTTTGTTATTCCTGGTGGGTGAAACGATTCTGGCGAATACCCGTTTCCGCCGCATTCCCTGAGGTTTCTGATCGTGCGTTTTGGCAACCCGGTTCACTTCTGGTTCCTGCTCTTGCTGCCCCTGTTGGGTTTGTTTTTTTTGTGGGCCCTGATGCGCAAGCGGCAGGCCCTGGAGGTTTTTGCCAGTACGACACTGAGGGCCAAGCTGACCCAGAACGTGAGCCATCGCCGCCAGTACGGAAAATACATGTTCCTGCTGGCCGGTGTCCTGTTCCTGGTCCTGGCCTTGACTGCACCTCAATTCGGCGCCAAACCGACCATGGCCCAGCGCCGGGGGGTGGATGTGATGGTCTTGCTGGACGTGTCGCGCAGTATGCTGGCCCAGGATTTAAAACCCAGTCGCCTCGAGCGGGCTAAGTACCAGATAGGGCACTTGCTCGACCGGCTGCACGGAGATAGGGTCGGATTGGTGGTATTTGCAGGTCAGGCCTTCGTGCAATGTCCTCTTACCCTGGATTATGGGGCTATACAGATGTTTCTGGACATTGTCGACACCACTACCATCCCGGTGCAGGGGACAGCCATTGGGGAAGCTCTCGAACTGGCCGTACGCAGTTTTACCGAAGAGGACCAGCACAAGGTCGTCATCTTGTTTACGGATGGAGAAGATCACCTGGGTGATCCGTTACAGGTGGCCGAGAAGCTGGCTGAAGAAGGAGCACGGTTTTTCGCCGTAGGGCTGGGAACCGCGGACGGCGAACTGATTCCCGGGCTGGAGGAAGGCGCCGGATTGAGCTACCACAAGGATCGCCAGGGGCAGTACGTCAAAACGAGGTTGGACGAGGCTACCCTCAGGCAAATAGCCCTGGCCACCGACGGAGACTATTTCCGCAGCAGTCTGCAGGGAGGGGAGCTCGACGCGATCGGCGAACACATTGCTCAGATGGACCAGAAAGACTTCGGGGTCGCGCGTTTTACCCGGTACAAAGAGCGTTTCCAGATTCCGCTCTTCCTGGCTCTGGTTTGTTTCACAATCGAGGCCTTGATGGCGGACCGGCGGCGCCGTCAGGAGGAATGGCGAGGGCGTTTCGCATGAAGGCCTGGTTGATTTTTGGGACGTTGAGCTGGTTGGTGCTGACCGGCGCGACCGTCGGGGACCCGGTGGCCTCCAAAGGGGCTGAAGCTAAAAAGCACTACGAGCGTGGGGAGTACGAAGAGGCTCTCAGACTCTACCGAGATGCCCAGTTGGAGGACCCGGATTCTCCGCTGCTCCACTTCAATGTCGGAGACGCCCTGTTCAAGCTGGAGGATTATCCAGCCGCCCTGCAGGAGTTCAAAGCGGCCCTCGAGGATGCGGGTCCTGGACTGCGGGGCCAGGCTCTGTACAATGTGGGTAACCTACTTTTTCAGCAGCGGGAATTCGCTCCGGCGGTCGAAGCCTACAAAGAGGCGCTGGATCTGGATTCCGGAGACCTGGATGCCAAGGCGAATCTGGAGTTGGCACTGCAATACCTGCAGGAGCAACAGCAACAGCAAGACCAACAACAGCAACAGCAAGACCAACAACAACAACAACAGCAACAACAACAGCAACAACAACAACAGCAACAGCAAGACCAACAACAACAACAGCAACAACAACAACAACAACAGCAAGACCAACAACAGCAAGACCAACAACAGCAAGACCAACAACAACAACAACAGCAACAACAACAACAACAGCAACAACAACAACAGCAACAACAACAACAGCAAGCCCGGCAAGCCCAGGCTGACGAATCCGATACGGAGGATCAGCCGCCAGGACAAGCTGCGGAGACAGATGAGGAGATACACATGGCGTCGGAAGAGGCCGAACGGATCTTGGCTGCTCTCGAGGATCGGGAAAAGCAGGCCCAGAAGCGCCGATTCAGGGGGATGAGCGGAGCCCAAGAGAAGGATTGGTAGTATGGGGGCACAAGGACGGACTTGGGTCGGATTGGGGCTGGCCTGCCTTGCGGCCATGCAGGTGGAGGCCCTTCAGGTCGACTTTCAGGCATCGGTGGATCGCACCCGCGTCTACCAGAGCGATCCGATCTATCTGACCCTTAAAATTACCACGGACGAGATCATTGGACACATGCCCACTCCCGAGCTGGCGCCTGGGGATTTCGATGTGGAGGGGCCGGATATCAGCACCCAGCAACAGGTGAACATAGTAAACTCCCGGATTCAAGCCACCTATATAAGAAAATTGAAATACGCCCTGTATCCTCGGCGCAAGGGCAGGATCACCATAGGTCCGGCTCGTCTCAAACTGGGGAGCAAGATCTATCAGACCCGGGCCATTGAGGTGGAGGTCGTCGCCGGATCCAAGCGCGAGATCGGCATCGAGGACAAACTCTTTGTACAGGTCGACAGCGACCGCGAGCAGGCCTATGTAGGCCAGCAGGTCACCCTGGACTACGAACTCTACTACGGGTATCAACTCTACGACGTGGGCTTCAAGGAAATTCCATCCTTTTCGGGTTTCTGGGTCAAAGATTTGTTTGTGGCTCAACAATTGCAGGCCCGCCAGGAAGTGGTCAACGGGGTACGGTTTAATGTGGCCTCCCTGAGGCGGACGGCCTTGTTTCCCACCAGCGCCGGATTGCACCGGGTGGAGCCCCTGGCCATTTCCTGCGAGGTGTCCACCAGGAGGCGGCGCCGCAGTCTATTTGACGATTTTGGCTTTGGCCGGTCTACCAGACCGGTAGTGGTGCGCAGCAGAGCAGTAGAAATCGAGGTTTTGCCCCTGCCCAAGGAAGGGCAGCCCGTGGATTTCACCGGTGCGGTGGGCAGATTCTCCCTGCAGGTCCTGGCCCAACCCCGCGATCTTCCCGTGGGCGATCCCGTGACCCTCAGGGTGGAGATCAAGGGCCAGGGGAATATGGCGAAAGTCAGGTCTCCCGATCTGGATGGGGTGGAGGGATTCAAGGCCTATGACCCGAAAGTAGAAGAAAGAGAGGAGGTGGAAAGCGGACTGTACGGGGGAAGCCGGATCTTCGAATACATTTTGATTCCGGAACGGGGAGGGCACCTGGGAATCCCCGCCATCCGCTTCGCCTACTTTGACCCATATCTTGCTTCCTACCAGATCGCTCAGTCCACTCCTGTAAGCATCGCGAGCCGGGGAACCCTCGCCACAGATGAAGATCCGGGGTATGGATTGAGCCGCAAAGATATCCAGGCGGTCGGCCAGGATATCCGGCATATCAAGCCGGACTTGCAGGAACTCGAGCATCAAACCTTGCTGTACAAAAGTGGGGGTTTCTGGGCTTTTCAGGGTATGATGCCGCTGGCCTTTCTGGGGCTATTGCTCTACCAGCGGCACAAGCAACGCCTGGAAGGGGATGTGGCCTATGCTCGCCGCCGGGGGGCCAAGGGGGCGGCAAGCAAGCGCTTAGAGCACTCGCGAGAGTTGTTGCGGGAGGAAGATTTCACCGGGTTTCACGCCGAGATCCAGCGGGCGATAACCGCCTTCCTGGCGGACCAGCTGAACTCTACTGCGGCTTCCCTGACCAGCGGCGAGACCTGTGCGGCAAGGCTGCTGGAGAGGGGAGTGGAGCGCAAGACCATCGATATGGTAGTCGACTTGCTGGCCCAATGCGACTTTGCTCGTTTTGCCCCGACTCCCTCTACCAGGGAGGATATGGCACGGGTTCAAAAGCAGGCCGGGCAGATCATCGCCAGCCTGGAAAGGATGACCTGATGCAAACGGTATGGCTGGTGGCGAGCTTATTGGGGCTCGGAAGTGGAATGGCCGTGGCTCAATCCGCGGCTCTGGGGCTGTACAATGAAGCCAACGCTCTGTACCGGCAAGGCGAGTTCCAGGCAGCGCGGGACAGGTATCACCAGGTGGTCCAAACCGGCACCCAGAATGCCCAGCTTTATTACAATCTGGGCAATGCCAGCTTCAAGGCGAATCAACTCGGGGAGGCCATCCTGTGGTACGAACGCGCCTTGCGGCTCGA
This sequence comes from Candidatus Latescibacterota bacterium, assembly GCA_965219385.1. Taxonomy (GTDB): domain Bacteria; phylum Latescibacterota; class UBA2968; order UBA8231; family UBA8231; genus CBDCNM01. Next base: position 4,101,379 of record CBDCNM010000002.1, read on the forward strand.
GCCCCGCGATGCGGATATTCAAGCCAATCTCCGCTTTGCCAATCGCATCAAAAGGGATAAGGATCCAGAATTGGAAGAAAACCCCGTTGTCCGTTTTTTCGTCGATGTGTATCTGCTTCCCACCTTGAACGAGCTGAGCCTGGCGTTCAGTCTCACCGCTTTTTTGCTCCTGGCGCTGGCGTCCTGGCGGCTGTGGAGCAGAGAGGGGACCAGAGTAGTGTGGCTGGTTCTGATCCTCGGCTGTTGCACCATGACGGTGGCGACAGGGCTCTTTCTGGGAGCGAGGATCTATCGGCACGGTCATCTGAGTGAGGCCATCGTCACTGTGGGGGAAGGCATTGCGCGGAGCGCACCCGACCAGGGACAGACCGTGGTGTTTCTGGTTCACGAAGGTACCAAGGTGAAGGTCGATAGGCAGGAACGCAACTGGCTGTTGATACGCCTGCCCAATGGCCTCGGGGGGTGGTTGCCCGCCTCAGCCGTAACAGTGATTTGAACGAGATACCATCAAGTACTGATACTTGTTTTAAACGGGGGGGATACTTATCTTAAAACTGCAGTACAGCTATTCCTTCCATTCCCCATATCATTTCCCCTGTTCCGTGCCGCGTACAATCCCTGAATCGCCTCTTTTTTACCTGGAGTAGATCCATGAAATACCTGCTTACCGGAGGAGGAACCGGAGGTCATGTTTATCCTGCTCTGGCCATAGCAGATGAGATTCGTTGCCGCCAGAAGGACGCGGTATTCCTCTATGTAGGACTCAAGACCAAGCTCGAGTCCTGGGTGGTTCCCAAACGGGATTACCCGCTTTGTTTCGTGCGCTCAAAACCCTTTCCGCGCTCCTCCTCGGTGTTGGGATTCCTGGGTTTTGGTTGCGCCCTTGGGCTGGGTGTGCTGAAAGCTATGTATATCTTGTCGCGGTTTCGTCCCGATGTCATCATTGGTACAGGGGGGTACGTCAGTGCCCCTATCATGTTTGCTTTTGCCGTTTTGAGCAAAGCAGGACTGTCGCGGGCAAAGGTTTTCGCCTATGAGCCCAATGTCCATCCAGGGATGCTGAATCAGGTGGTAGGAGGTCTGGCGCACCGCATTGGGGTGGCCTTTGAACAAGCGGGCCGCTGGTTCGATATGAAGCGGATCTCCGTTGTGGGGTATCCGGTGCGGCGAGAACTGGAAAGACTGGATAGACAGGAGGCCCGGAGGCGTCTGGGAATTGACCCTGATAGGGTGGTGGTACTGGTTTTGGGTGGGTCGGGAGGAGCTCGGGTGATCAACGAAGGCGTGGTTGATGCCCTGCCCTTTTTGCAGCAGCGGCCCGAAGTGCTGGTGCTGCACGTAACTGGTCGTTACGCCGGACCCGACTATAACGCCATCGAGCATACCCGGGCGCATCTGGCCCGGTTGTCGATTGAAGAGGATACCTCTTTTTATCGACGCGTGGACTACATGGAGAATATCCAGGATGGGTATGCCGTTGCCGATATGGTAGTCTGTCGCGGGGGAGCCGGTACTTTGACCGAGATCTGCGTTTGCAGTTTGCCTGCCCTGATCGTGCCCCTGGCTGGCGCCCCGGATGATCACCAGTCGATCAATGCCCGCGAGTTGGAGGACCTGGGAGCCGCTCGCGTGCTGTATCAGGAGGCCTGGTGGGACGCGGGTCAGATCCGCACCCGGGTGGAAGGGGAGCGTCTGGCCCGGCACGTTCTGGCCTTGGTCGACCATCCGGATCAGAGGCACAAAATGGCCGAGACCGCCGGCAAAGTACCCCTCAGGAATAGTCTGGATATCATATTGCGGGAGATAGAGGGCTTGGTCGCGGGGCACAGGCCGGCAGCACTCAATCTAGAATTTCCACTGCAACCGAAAGGACTGCCCGGCAATCCCAATACGCTGCTGCGCTACGTCCAGAGGTATCTGGAGGAAGTAGGTGGGCCCCAGGCCCTGGACCCCCAGGAGCGGGCCTATTTACGCTACCAGGCCGATCGTCTGCTGGCATCCGAAGCCTGGTTTGAAATTCCGCTGGGACAGCGCAATGTTGGGATCAAATTGGTGGGACACCTCCAGTACGAGCAGCATCTGCCTCTACTTTTGGGGATCTTGCAGGATCGCAAGCAGGTTGGTACCTGGCGCCGTCTCTTTGGTGGAGATTACCACCATGGGGGCATTTTGCGGCGCAATGTCATTGAGCACGGCATTCGGTTGTTGCGCATCGCCAGCGATGAGGTCAGGAGAGTCCTGCTGGAGGTTATGGATGGAGATCCTTACTTTGAGGTGCGCGCCACGGCAGCCCAGGTTCTGGGAGAGCTCTTTCACCCGGACGAGCTTATCGAAGAAGCGCTGGTGAAGGCCTTGGACGACCGCGCTTCCGCCGTAGTCATACAGGCCATACGAGCCCTGGGCTGCATTGCCCGGCAGCCGGATGTGCCGGCGTCACTCAAAAGATTCTACCTTCACTCCGACTGGCAGTTTCGCCAGGAAGTCGTGAAGACCCTTGCCCGTTTGCTCGAACGCGAGGTTGTGTGTCCCGCGGATCTGACAGCCGATCTGGACCAGATTCTGGCGACCTCGCCTTATTTCGAACCAGAATTTCCCCTCAAGGAGAGCCTGCGCGAACTGGCCGTACGAGTCCACTGCGCTCCCAAAGAACAGGGATGAGAAGATGATCTATTACCTGGGAAAATACCTCCACGATACAGTCGAGGCCCTGTCTTTCCTGCGGCTGCTGGACTTTATCAGCTTCCGCGCCATTGCCGGCGCCATAACCGCGCTGCTCTTCACCATTCTTTGTGGGGACCGCATTATTCTGCATTTTTATCGCGCGGGGCAGCGGGACACTTCCCGGCGCTATGTCAATTTTCCCACCACCGGCAATCAGACCAAAACCTACGGCGGCGGACTGATCATAACGGCTATTCTATCCAGTGCCCTGTTGTGGTGTAACCTGCTATCCCCTTTTGTGCTTATTTGCCTGGGCGCTGTGATCTGGTTTGCCACGCTGGGCGCCGTGGACGATTATCTCAAGGTGCGTCATGGTAGCAGCGACCGAGGTCTCTCCGAAGCCGCCAAGTTGATATTGCAGCTTGCGTACGGGTTGTTTTTCGCCCTGATCTACGTTACCGAGGAGCTTTCTCCCCTGCCAGCGGGGCTGGCTACACAGCTCTACCTGCCCTTTTTCAAGAACCCGGTAGTGGATTTATACTGGGGTTACATCCCCTTTATTATTTTCACTGTAATAGCGGTTGCCAACTCCGTGAACATCGCCGATGGGATCGATGGGCTGGCCGTGGTGCCGGTTTCTTTTGCGGTGGCGGTTTACGGGGTGTTCGCCTATGTCTCCAGCCACTTCAAGATCTCGGGTTTTCTGATCTTTCCCTTTATGCCCGGGGTGGGCGAGGTGGCGATTATTTGTTCGATCGTTTTTGGGGCCTGTCTGGGGTTTCTATGGTTCAACTCTTATCCAGCCAATGTGATCATGGGGGATACCGGCTCCATGGCCCTGGGGGGTTTATTGGGCACGGTGGCGGTGCTGGTCAAGCAGGAATTCTTATTCCTGATTGTGGGCGGGGTTTTCGTCGGCGAGGCTTTTTCGGTATTGGTGCAGCAGAAGATCGGCATCAAATGGCTGGGGCGCCGTTTTTTCTACAGTGCTCCGGTGCATCATCATTTTCAAATGCGGGGCCTGGCCGATACCAAGATTGTCATCCGCTTTTGGATAGTAGCGGGCATCCTGGCGCTGTGTGGTCTGGCTACCCTTAAGATACGATAGGAGGGGATGCTACAAAAGGCTGAGGCCGTAGAAGCAGATGAGGATGACGGTGATGCCGGTGGCCACGGTAAGCCCCAGGAGAATGCCCCCTTCGTCATCGCCGTTGTTTGATATTTCCCTGCTGTAGTGCCGGTACTCGCTGGACAAAAGGAAATGTCCCGAAACCAGGGCGATGATGATGGCAATCAGCGAAAAAACAAGACCCAGGATTTCGGGGGAAAGAGCCTGGATCATGCTGAGGGTATAAGAGGCCAGGTTTACCAGGAGGGGGTATTCGCGCGCCAGCACGCTGTAGATGACAATCCCCAGGCTAAAGGAACCAATCACCAGTGAAGGGAGAATTTGGAGCAGGGAAAAACCGGCAAAGAAAAAAAGTAGGATAGTGCCGATAAACAGGTGGAACCACATGACTGAATAGGCATAGAAAAAACAAGGTCGTTCGAGAGATGTCTGGCCGATCAGGTACTGAGAGAATGTGAGGTGACGCGCCATTAATCGTTGAAAGGGTAGAAGTTATGTAACGGGGTACTCGGAGAATGATTTAAAATAAGCGTATTGCGAGGGCGCGTCAAGCAGGGGCGGCAGTTAGATCGCGGAGGGAAACCAGTTTTTATATTTGATGCTAAGGGCGTGAGGGTAAATATTCATTGTTTCCCTCGAAGTGGTCCCCTGGGCTACGGTCAGCCGTGGTCTGGCGCCTCACCGGACAAACATCGCCTTGATCCGGCCCCAGGTCACGCTCTCCACCGCCGAATCTGGGAGCTCACCCCCAGGACCCACCAGCAGCCCCCGGGCGAAGGTGTCGGCGTTCGAGATACCGGGCCACTGGTCCTGGCCGCTAATAAAATGGTGCCCTCCCGCCAGATCGCCCTCCACGTCAAAATCAAGAATTGACAGGATAAACCCGATCAGGGTCCCACGCGACAACGACGACACCACACTCTCCTCCGGGCTGTTCCAAATCAACCGATCAAAGGGCGTCACGTAGAATTCCGTCACCGATAGTGTGGGCTGCTCGCCGAAAGAAGCCCCACCCCCCTCCGCATACGGCGGTCGCCGAAACCAATCTTCGTCTCCAATCTGATCCCACAAGCATACATGGGGGCCGCCGCCTAAGAGTTCACCCCGGACGCGGTAGTATTGAGCATGTTGATTCTCCAGCAACCGGCGTTCCTCGTCGTCTTTGATCTCGTTGGGACCGAAGGAGTATTTCCCGCCGCTGGCGTCGCCGTCCACCCTGAATCTTACCGAAGAATCCTGCCCTATCATCGAAAAACATGAGGAGCTCGCATCATCACCTGCATAAACATATATATCATCCGCGCGCTCGACCGCTACATAGAGGCGCTGGGTGGCCCCGTGCCAGGCCAGCCAGACGCGGTAATCCATATCGGCCGGATCATACGATGCCCCCCAAGAAGCGGCCTGAAAGTCCAGGGCGGTCAGAGTGGGTTCGCCCAGCAGGTTGACCCACTCGTCAATCGAGCCATCGGTCACGTCGATTTGGGCCAGGTCCGCGTCGGTCAACTCGACAAAGGGATAGAGCCTTTCGCTTTCCTGTGCCTCAGCGCCACCAAGCAGCCCCACCACCGGGCCGATAATGGGCAGGAAACGCTGTACTGTTTTCATCGCGGCCTTCTCGTATGTTGCATGGCCCTCGATCTTGCGCTTCACCGGACAAAGGTCGCCTTGATCCGGCCCCAGGTGAGACTCTCCACCGCTGAGTCGGGGAGCTCGCCCCCAGGACCCACCAGCAGCCCCCGGGCGAAGGTGTCGGCGTTCCGTGGATCGGACCAATAGTCCTGGCCCACAATAGAATGGACGGCTTCCGCCCGGGGGCCTTCCTCGTCAAGATCTACAATTTGCAGGATAAACCCGATCAGGGTCCCAGGCGACAACGTCGACACCACACTCTCCTCGGGGCTGTCCTGAATCAACCGATCAAAGGGCGTCACGTAGAATTCCGTCACCGATAAGGTGGGATGCTCGCCGAAAGAAGCCCCGCCCCCCTCCGCATACGGCGGCTGCCGGAACCAATCTTCGTCTCCACTTTGACTCCACAAGCAAATATGGGGACCGCTGCCGAAGATGTCACCTAGGGCGAAGTACTCTTGAGCGTGTTGACTTGTCAGCCACCGGACTTCATCCGGATCGTTGCGGTCCCGGAAGTGGTATCTCCCGCCGCTGGCGTCGCCGTCCACCCTGAATCTTACCGAAGAATCATGCCCTATCATCGAAGCACATGAGGAGCTCACATCACCACTTTCATAATTATTGACATATATATCATCCGCGCGCTCGACCGCTACATAGAGGCGCTGGGTGGCCCCGTGCCAGGCCAGCCAGACGCGGTAATCCATATCGGCCGGATCATACGGTGCCCGACCGGGACGGGTCTGAAAGTCCAGGGCGGTCAGGGTGGGTTCGCCCAGCAGGTCCTTCCACTCGTCAATCGAGCCATCGGTCACATCGATCTGGGCCAGGTCCGCGTCGGTCAACTCGACGAAGGGATAGAGCCTTTCGCTTTCCTGCGCCTCGGCGCCACCAAGCAGCCCCATAACCAGGCCGGTAAATTGTAGGAAACGCTTTCCTATTTTCATCGGGGTCTTCTCTTAGGTTGCATGGGCCTCAAGACGGTCGGCCACTAGTCTTGCACCTCACCGCACAAACGTCGCTTTGATGCGGCCCCAGGTCATGCTCTCCACCGCCGAGTCGGGGAGCTCACCCCCAGGGCCCACCAGCAGCCCCCGGGCGGGGTCATAGCCCGCAAGGAAATGCCAGCTTTCATGCCCGCCAACTCCAATGTCATAATCTGGAATTACCAGGTCAAACCCGATCAGGGCGCCACGCGACAACGCCGACACCACACTCTCCTCCGGGCTGTTCCAGATCAACCGATCAAAGGGCGTCACATAAAATTCAATCACCGAAATCGTGGGGTGGGCCCCGAAAGAGGTCCCTCCCCCCTCCGCATACGGCGGCCGCTGAAACCAATCTTCGTCGTCATATAGACTCTGATCGGGCAAGCATATATGCGAGCCGCCGCCGAAGAGTTCGGCCAGGACGTAGTACTTTTGAGCGTGTTGATTCGTCCGCAGCCGGCGTTCCTCCTTGGCGTCGATATCGTTGCCATGGAAGGCGTATTTCCCGCCGCTGCCATCGCCGTCTACCAGGAATTGTACCGAAGAATCATGCTGCATCATCAAAAAACATGTGGCGATCCTTCCACCGTATTCAAACTCATTGATATATATATCATCCGAGCGCTCGACCGCCACATAGATACGCTGGGTGGCCTCGTGCCAGGCCAGCCAGACGCGGAAATCCATATCCGCCGGATCATACAGGCCCGGCTCGGGAGCGGTCTGAAAGTCCAGGGCGGTCAGGGTGGGTTCATCCAGCAGGTCCACCCACTCGTCGACGGACCCATCGGTCACGTCGATTTGGGCCAGGTCCGCGTCGGTCAACTCGACGAAGGGATAGAGCCTTTCGCTTTCCTGTGCCTCGGCGCCACCAAGCAGCCCCACCACCAGGCCGATAATGGGTAGGGACCTCTTTATTAGGTTCATCCTGGTCCTTCCTTGGGCTGTATTTCCATTGAGGTGGTCCCCCAGGCCCCGGCCGGCCGCTGGCGGACGCCTCACAGGACAAACATCGCCTTGATCCGGCCCCAGGTGAGACTCTCCACTGCCGAGTCGGGGATCTCACCTCCAGGGCCCACCAGAAGGCCCCGGGCGAAGCCGTCGGCGTTCGAGAGACCGGGCCACTCGTCCTGGCCGCTAGTAAAATGGTGCCCTCTCCACCGCTCGCCTTCCACGTCATAATCACGCATGGACAGGACAAACCCGATCAGGGTCCCAGGCGACAACGTCGACACCACACTCTCCTCCGGGCTGTTCCAAATCAACCGATCAAAGGGCGTCACGTAGAATTCCGTCACCGATAGCGTGGGCTGCTCGCCGAAAGAGGCCCCGCCCCCCTCCGCATACGGCGGTAGCAGAAACCAACCTTCCTTTGCTCTGGAAGACCCCAAGCATACATGGGGGCCGCCGCCGGAGATGTCACCCAAGGCGTTGTAGTTTTGAGCCTGTTGACCATTCAGCAACCAGCGTTCATCCCGGTCCTTGATCTCGGTGGGACCGAAGGAGTATTGCCCGCCGCTGGCGTCGCCGTCCACTCTGAAGTTTACCGAAGAATCATGCCCCCACATCGAATCACATTCAGGTCTCGCCGCATCACTCCCGTCATAGGTATTAATATATATATCATCGGAGCGCTCGACCGCCACATAGAGGCGGTGGGTGGCCCCGTGCCAGGCCAGCCAGACGCGGTAATCCATATCGGCCGGATTATACGGTGCCCGATCGGGATCGGTCTGAAAGTCCAGGGGGGTCAGGGTGGGTTCGCCCAGCAGGTCGACCCACTCGTCGACGGACCCATCGGTCACGTCGATCTGGGCCAGGTCTGCGTCGGTCAACTCGACGAAGGGATAGAGCCTTTCGCTTTCCTGTGCCTCGGCGCCACAAAGCAGCCCCAAAACCAGGCCGATAATGGATAGGGACCTCTTTATTAGGTTCATCCTGGTCCTCTTTAATGTTTTCATCGTGGTCCTCCCTTATGCCGCATTTCCATTGAGGCGGTCGCCTTGGCCCCGGTCGGCCACTAGTCTTGCACCTCACCGGACAAAGGTCGCCTTGATCCGGCCCCAGGTGAGACTCTCCACCGCTGAGTCGGGGATCTCACCCCCAGGACCCACCAGAAGGCCCCGGGCGAAGCCGTCGGCGTTCAAGCTGTCGGACCAATAGTCCTGGCCCGTAATAGAATGGACAGTTTCCGCCCGCCAGGCGCCTTCCTCGTCAATATCTCCAATGTGCAGGACAAACCCGATCAGGGTCCCAGGCGACAACGTCGACACCACACTCTCCTCGGGGCTGTCCTGAATCAACCGATCAAAGGGCGTCACGTAGAATTCCGTCACCGATAGCGTGGGATGCTCGCCGAAAGAAGCCCCCCCCCCTCCGCATACGGCGGCTGCCGGAACCAATCTTCGTCTCCAATCTGATCCCACAAGCATACATGGGGGCCGCCGCCGACGATGTCACCCAGGAGGATGTAGTTTTGAGCGTGTTGATTATTCAGCAACCGGAGTTCATCCGAGACGTTGCGACCAAGGAAGAGGTATTGCCCGCCGCTGGCGTCTCCGTCCACGATGAAGGTTGCCGAAGAATCATGCCCCGTCATCAAATTACATGAGGGGGGCGTTCCATCACCTTCATAATTATTGACATATATATCATCCGAGCGTTCGATCGCCACATAGAGGCGGTGGGTGGCCCCGTGCCAGGCCAGCCAGACGCGGTAATCCATATCCGACGGATCATACGATGCCCCATCGGGACGGATCTGAAAGTCCAGGGCGGTCAGGGTGGGTTCGCCCAGCAGGTCGACCCACTCGTCGACGGACCCATCGGTCACGTCGATTTGGGCCAGGTCCGCGTCGGTCAACTCGACGAAGGGATAGAGCCTTTCGCTTTCCTGTGCCTCGGCGCTACAGAGCAACCCCACCACCAGGCCGATAAGTTGTAGGAAACGCTTTCCTGTTTTCATCGGGGTCTTCTCTTATGCGGCATGGCCTTCAAGGCGGTCAGCCATGGTCTTGCACCTCACCGGACAAAGGTCGCCTTGATCCGGCCCCAGGTGAGACTCTCCACCGCCGAATCGGGGAGCTCGCCCCCAGGGCCCACCAGAAGGCCCCGGGCGAAGTCGTCGGCGTTCGAGATACCGGGCCACTGGTCCTGGCCGCTAATAAAATGGTGCCCTCCCGCCAGCTCGCCCTCCACGTCAAAATCACGAATGGACAGGATAAACCCGATCAGGGTCCCACGCGACAACGTCGACACCACACTCTCCTCCGGGCTGTTCCAAATCAACCGATCAAAGGGCGTCACGTAGAATTCCGTCACCGATAGCGTGGGATGAGCCCCGAAAGAGGCCCCACCCCCCTCCGCATACGGCGGTAGATTGTACCAACCTTCCTTTGCTCTGGAAGCCCCCAAGCATACATGGGGGCCGCCGCCGACGATGTCACCCAAGGCGTTGTAGCTTTGAGCGTGTTGATAATTCAGCAACTGGCGTTCCTCGTCGTCCTTGATCTCGTTGAGACTGAAGACGTATTTCCCGCCGCTGGCGTCGCCGTCCACTATGAAGTTTACCGAAGAATCATGCACCCTCATCCCAACACATTCAGGTCTCGCCGCATCACTCCCGTCATAGTTATTAATGTATATATCATCGGAGCGCTCGACCGCCACATAGATTCGGTGGGTGGCCCCGTGCCAGGCCAGCCAGACGCGGTAATCCATATCGGCCGGATCATACGGGGCCCGGTCGGGACGGGTCTGAAAGTCCAGGGCGGTCAGGGTGGGTTCGCCCAGCAGGTCGATCCACTCGTCAATCGAGCCATCGGTCACATCGATCTGGGCCAAGTCTGAGTCGGTCAACTCGACGAAGGGATAGATTCTTTCGCTTTCCTGCGCCTCGGCAACATGGAGTAGCCCCACCACCAAGCCGATAATGGGTAGGGGCCTCTTTACTAAGTTCATCCTGGTCCTCCTTTATGTTGAATTTCCCTTGAGGCGGTCATATACCCATTGGGCCACCATCAAGCCGGCGATCCAACGGACAGGTTCACACCGCTTCATCCAACCGCGCAAACTCGCTGCCTCAGTAATGGGTTAGCCGCCGGCCAGCACCGCACCGGACAACCGTTGCCTTGATCCGGCCCCAGGTGATACGGGCACGGGTTCAGCGCGAGGGAAAACATTCGTTCTTTCAATCAAAGCCAACACGTTGCGTGGCGGTGCAAAAACCATCGTAACCTGTCGATCCTTCAAATAGATAGCGATTTTCCCCTCTACTGAACCCGTGCCACCATGTATAACGGCGTAGCTTAAGAGGCCCTAACAAAACTCTTTGAGGTACTTCCAACAGATGAGAATACATCCGATGTCGAGAAAGGCTTCATGGAGATCACCTCGTCGCTCCCAGCGGACTCGAAGCCGACGGAATTGGTGCAACCATGCCAACGTTCGTTCCACCACCCACCGATAGACGCCCAAGCCGCTGCCGTGGGCTTGCCCTCGCCGAGCCAACACCGAGCCGATGCCCCGCTTACGCAAGGCGCGCCGATGGGCTTGCGAATCATAGGCCCGATCCCCTTGCACCCGATCCGGCCGACGACGCGGGCGGCCGACCCGACCGGCCACCGGGGGTATGCGATCCACCAACGGCAACAGCTGCGTCACATCATGCCGATGGGCCCCCGTCACCCCCGCCGCCAACGGCACCCCTTGGGCATCGGTGATTACATGGTGTTTGCTACCGGGTTTGCCGCGGTCCGTCGGATTGGGACCGGTGTGCGCCCCCCCCCAACCGCCCGCACCGAGGCACTATCGACCACCGCACGAGACCAATCAATCCGGTCGGCGGCCCTCAGTCGGTTCAACAGGATATGATGGACTCTTTTCCAGACCCCGGCTTGTTGCCAAGCGTGCAGGCGACGCCAACAGGTCATCCCCGAACCGCACCCCATCTCTTGAGGCAAATACTCCCAAGGGATACCCGTCTTGAGCACAAAGAGAATGCCGGTCAGCACCCTACGGTTATCCAGCCGAGGCCGCCCCCCTTGGGGGCCAACGGTTACGGGGGGCAAAACCGGTTCAATCAAGGCCCATAACCCATCGTCGAGTAACGGCTTGGCCATCAAAAACACCTCCATATCAAGACGGTAGAAGCAATACCGAAGAGGATAAGAATATAATGAAGCCTATACGCGATTCCAAGGTTTTGTTAGAGACTCTAAGTACCGAGCCGCTCAAGACTGTGAGTCTTTATATCTTGAGGGCTTTGTTGCATGGAAGACGATAACTTATTGGGACACAACAAGTCGAGTTACAGATATTCGTGCAACAAAGCCTATCTTGAGCGTCAATAGCAATAGCAAACATCGTCGTCATGCACGGAACACATGTACCTGTCGCATTTTTTATCGTTGTCGCAAATATCGCCACAGTACTCCTCTTTCTTATGACAGTCCTTAAGAGGTGTGGGGCCCTTCTTACAAGTGCGTGCCTCGGCCGGGTCGGGTGCCAGCACCACGGCGGCTGCCAGCAGAAGGCCCACCACCCAGGCTACCGGCAGACCCGTCCTCGGCGACACATAGCCGCTCTCGCTCGTGACAAACTCGGTCAATGTTCTACGCAAATGAAGCAGCATAACAGGTTCCTTTCGTTAATTAGAAAAAAACAAGGGCAAAATACGGTCCTCCCCACCCCATTGGTGCACTCAAACCATGCTCTCACCTCCTTTCAGGCAAGCTCGACAGGTCCAGGGAAGTCCGTCGAGGGGCATCAGGGCCCCCGCGGCTTGAGGACATCGGCTACCAACTGCTGCACCAGTTCAAGCCCGCCCGGCACCCCAACGGCAGAATCTTTGATCTGACCTTCTCCATCGAGCAGGTAGGTCGTTGGCACCGACAGGGCTTTATAGGCTGCCGATACGCCCCCCGTAGTGTCCTGCAATACCGGAAACAGGCCCGCGACTTGGCCTTCGAGCACCTGTACCTCAGCAGAAAGTTCCTCCCGTTGCTTGCTACCTCGGCTGATAAACACCAGACGATGGTGCAGATCCGGTAACCCCTCGTCGATCAGGCTTTGCTTCAACTCTTTGCAGTACGGGCAAGTAGGGGTCACAAACATTAGCACCGAGGAAGCGCCCCTGAGATCTTGCAGGGCCATGCCTTCGCCCTGAACACCGGGCAGGTGAAAGTCCGGCGCGGCGGTGCCCCGCGGTAGCCGACTCTTGCCCTTAACCACGAGGCGCTGCAACAGCGAGGATTCCGGCGCTTCGGCCACCCGTAGCGCCCCGACCAGGGCCACGGCCAGCACGCCACCAACGATACCCGGTTGGTAGGTTTTTAGGTCCATCAAATGCCTCCTGATTTAGGCTCATTCCAGGCGAGAATCTGCTCGACACTCTTACTCCCTGTAGCCGCCTGACGCACGATGCCCTCCGGGTCAATCAACAAAACGCTGGGAAGAGTCCTGACCCGGTACAATTGCTGCACCGTGTGCAAACTATCATATCCCACCGCCACCGCCACCTTGCCCCATCGAGCGGCTAATTGCTGCCGATCGCCCACCCCAACCACCACCACCGGCAGTCGTTCCGCCGCTTGCTGAAGCGACGGATAGGCCGCCTGGCAAGCCCCACAGGCCGAATCGGTAAAAAACAACAGCCAGGCCGTAGCCCCAGGGGCACTCTGCAGGGAAACGACTCCCCCAGTGACCCCCTCCATCTCGAAGGGGGGGGCCGAATGCCCCAATAAATGCGCGAAGGGGAGGGGCCGAATGCCCGGCGGAGCCCCCGTTTCCAAGCGCACCCCCAGGCCGATACACAGCGCCAGCAACACCCCTACAACCCCTGACAGCGGCAAGACTAGAGGATTCAACGCGTCTCCAGAGGTTGCCATCGCCTTTGCCTCCTTTCTATCCATCAATCCAGGCCCCTAAGCCGGCAAGCTGCCCCAGCAGGGCGCGCACCGTAAGCGTTGCCCCGGTCAGCCCGTCCACCTCCGGACCCAACCGCAACGAATCGCGCACCGAACGCCCCACCAACTGGGCCAGGAACCCCGCTGGGTCAACCGGCCCGCTCGCCGTTTCCCAACCCGCCAGCGGCACTATCCCGGCCATGTGCGGCGTATCTGGGGCCAGAAAGACCGCCACCAGCAAATCCTTGCAGGTGGTGCAGGCAATATCGTGCCGCACCACCGCCAGCCTATAGATGGGCTGATGGTCCTCGTGTACCTGATAGACCTGGACCACGCCGGAACGCGGTGCCGGTTGGGGGCTGTAGATCACCTGGAGGCGAGGCGCGACCAGTTCTGGGTTAAACTGTCGGGTTATAGTGCGTAAATGCGGTTCGGAAGGAAGCGCGGGCAGGGCTGGCTCAGCGGGCCGGTCGGCAGCGTCGGGGGAGAGGTGCAACAGGACGAGCACCCCTGACCCCAGCACGAGGATCAGGCCCAGCAGGAGGTAGACGGCAGGATCGCGTACGGACCAGGACATCGGCCGACTCCCGACTCCCGGTTGGCAGGCACATCTAAGCATAAATATAATCGAGTCGAGGGGCCCATGCAAGCCCGGGCAAGCCAGGGCGTTGGGGGGGGGCCATACGACGGCCCGGCCTTTGTGCTTAGGGGATAAAGGTCGCCTTGATCCGGCCCCAGGTGAGACTCTCCACCGCTGGGTCGGGGAGCTCACCCCCGGGGCCCACCAGCAGCCCCCGGGCGAAGAAGTCGTCCAGGGTCTTCTCAATAAAATGCCAGGCTTCTGGCCGCCAGGCGCCTTCCTCGTCAAAATCTGCAATTGCCAGGTAAAACCCGATCAGGGTCCCAGGCGACAACACTGACACCACACTCTCCGCCGGGCTGTTCCAAATCAACCGATCAAAGGGTGTCACGTAGAATTCCGTCACCGATAGCGTGGGATGAGCCCCGAAAGAGGCCCCACCTCCCTCCGCATACGGCGGCAGATTGAACCAATCTTCGTCGTTATATACACTCTGATCGGCCAAGCATACATGGGGGCCGCCGCCGACGATGTCACCCAGGACGTAGTAGTCTTGAGCGTGTTGATTTATCCGCAGCCGGAGTTCCTCATCGAACCCGGGGCCTATATTGACACTGCCCTCCGAGAAGCGGCGGTGTTCCCCGCCGCTGGCGTCGCCGTCCACCCTGAAGAATACCGAAGAATCATGCCTCTCCATCCAAATACATGAACGGATCGTTCCATCATATTCATACTTATTGATATATATATCATCGGCGCGCTCGACCGCCACATAGATACGCTGGGTGGCCCCGTGCCAGGCCAGCCAGACGCGGTAATCCATATCCACCGGATCATACGAGACCCCATCGGGACCGGTCTGAAAGTCCAGGGGGATCAGGGTGGGTTCACCCAGCAGGTCGACCCACTCGTCGACGGACCCATCGGTCACGTCGATCTGGGCCAGATCCGCGTCGGTCAACTCGACGAAGGGATAGAGCCTTTCGCTTTCCTGTGCCTCGGCGCCATGGAGCAGCCCCACCACCAGGCCGATAATGGGTAGGGAACGCTTTACTAGGTTCATCGTGGTCCTTCCTTAGGTTGAATTTCCCTTGATGTGGTCATATACCCGTTGGGCCGCCATAAAGCCGGCGGTCCAACGGACAGGTTCACGCCATTGGCCTCCGAGCACTCCGTGCGCTTCATCCAACCGCGCGAACTCGCTGCCTCAGTAATGGTTAGCCGCCGGCCAGCGCCTCACCGGTCAACCGTCGGGTTTATCCGGCCCCAGGTGCTACAGGCACGGGTTCAGCACGAGGGGAAACATTCGTTATTTCAATCAAAATCAACACGTTGTGCGGCTATGCAAAAACCACCATAACCCGTCGATCCTTCAGATAGATAGCGATTCTCTCCTCTGCTGAACCCGTGCCACCATGTACAACGGCGTAGCTTAAGTAGCAAGCCGCTCAAGTTTATCCAAACGCGCATGGCAGGAGGCCGGTATTCTCCGTACTGTTGATGGTCTCACCACATCGACAGCCCAGGAGAAAACAATGAGCCCCCTGCCGAAAGAAATAATAACGATTTTGTCGTCCTTTGCCCCCCAGGGTCGCCTCGTCCTGGGCCTGGATGAGACCCTCGAGCGGTGCCGGGGTGCGCAGATTGGGGCCCAAGGCATTTGCCGGGATCCAGTCCGCTCGAGGGGGCACCACCTCGTCAAGGCCAGCGGCTTGCGCTGGCTGTTGTTGATGCTGGTAGCGCCCTGTAGTGGACCCCGAAAACTGGACCACTGATTAAGACAAGATTATCTTACCAGTGGAGATTGTCATGAATCGAAAAAACTACGGTCCTGAATTTAAGGCCCGCGTAGCGCTGGAAGCGCTCAAAGGGCTGAAAACGCTCAATCAATCCAAGCAAAATTCGAGATGATGGGCACAGATAACCTCGACATCCCTATGGAAAAGGTAAAAGGAGTAGGTGCCAAGAGGGGAGCCGTGCTCAAGGAAGCAGGCATCCACACGGTGAGGGATTTATTTTTTTATTTGCCTCGACGCTATCTGGATCGCAGCCAGATTATACCGATCAGCCGGACTCCGTCCGGCCGGGAAGTGACCTTGATCGGCCAGGTAAGACAGATGCGGTTTGTGCCCGGTGCTCGGCCGCGTTTCACCCTGGTGGTAGAAGACGAAACCGAAGATATCACCTGCGTGTGGTTTCAGGGGGGGCACTACATGCAGCGCAACTTCAAGGAAGGGGATGTTCTGGCTCTCAGCGGCAAGGTAGAAATCTTCCAGGGGCGGCCCCAGATGGTGCATCCGGAATACGAGTTTATTGCCGTTCCAGGTGCTCCGAGTCTGCTTCATACCGGGGGGATTGTACCGCTCTATACCGCCAGTGCGGATATGAAGGAACGGGGCCTGCGCAGCCGGGGGTTCCGCCGCATGGTGCATGGAGCCCTGGAGGCATTCAAGGAGGAAATACACGACGAAATGCCCGCGGATATCAGGGGACGCCTGGGTTTGATCGGTCGGCGGGAAAGCTTCCAGCTGGTGCATTTTCCACAGACCATGGAAGATGTGCAGCAGGCTCGGCGACGGCTTGCTTTTGACGAGCTTTTCGCCTTTCAGCTGCGCCTCGCCCGCCTGCGTCGCAAGCGGCTCCAGCAGGACGACGGGATTGAATTTGTCCCTGTAGATAAGCTGGCGAGGGCTTTGCGCGCATCTTTGCAATTCGAGTTGACCGGGGCCCAAGAGCGAGTTATCGGGGAGATCCGGGCGGATATGGCCCGGCCCTTTCCCATGAACCGGCTGCTGCAAGGGGATGTGGGATCGGGAAAAACCCTCGTAGCGCTGAGCGCCATGCTGAACGCGGTGGAAAACGGGTACCAGAGCGCCCTGATGGCGCCCACCGAGATCCTGGCGGAGCAGCACTTCCTGAACATCCAAGCCCTGGCAGAGCCCCTGGGGACGAAGGTGATCCTGCTGGTAGGCGGGCAGAAGGTGGCCCTGAGAAGAGAACATCTCCAGGCAATTGCAAGCGGCGGCGCAGATATTGTCGTAGGGACGCACGCCCTGATTCAGGACGAGGTCAACTTTCACAAGCTCGGCCTGGTGGTGGTGGACGAGCAGCATCGCTTTGGGGTCGTGCAGCGATCCACGCTCTACGGCAAAGGGCCCAGGTGCGATGTGCTGGTCATGACGGCCACGCCGATTCCCCGGACCCTGACCCTGACCCTGTACGGCGACCAGGAGGTGTCGTTGATTGACGAACTTCCCCCCGGGCGAAAAGCCGTGCACACAGTCATGCGCACCCAGGAGCGCCGGGAACTCATCTTCGAATTTGCCGCCGACCAGATCCGCGCCGGACGCCAGGTGTGCGTGGTGTATCCGCTGATCGAGGAGGCAGAAAAAATGGACCTCCGAGCCGCTATCGAAGGCTTTGAGGAGTTGCGGAACGGACTGCTGGCGGAATTCCGGGTGGGGCTACTGCACGGTCGTCTGGCAGCCGAGGAAAAGGCCGGGATCATGGAATCCTTCAAACGGGGGGAGATCCAGGTCCTGGTTAGCACCACGGTGATCGAGGTGGGGGTGGACGTGCCCAATGCGACGGTGATGATCATCGAACACGCCGAGCGTTTTGGTCTGGCCCAGTTGCACCAGCTCAGGGGAAGGGTGGGCCGTGGCCCGGAGCAGTCCTACTGTATTCTGATTGCCTATTCGGGGTCCGAGGGCTCCGATTCAATCGAGCGGTTGCGCACTTTGTGTGCCACCCAGGATGGTTTTGAGATCGCTCAGAAAGACCTGGAGCTTCGGGGGCCGGGTGAAATCTTCGGCACTCGCCAGGCAGGTTTGCCCGAGTTCGTGGTTGCGGACCTGGTAGAGGATGGCGAGTTGCTGGAACTGGCCCGGAGGGAAGCCGTGCGGGTGGTTGATGAGGAAGAACGCCGGGCATTTCAAGAAAGCTGCTGAAAAATCAAAAACGAGGCCCCATGTACACCGCACCCCTGCTAGCGCCCGACGCCTTCGTCGGCCTGGAAGGCGTGACCCATCTGTGCACCGGCGGAGAATCGCCCTGGCTCAAAAGCCAGGAAGGAGTGTACGCGGAATTCGCCCGTTTGAAAAGCGGGGGGGATGCTGGGCGCCGGGAGATCTACGCCCGGGGAGAAGCTTGTCGCCAGAAAATGGGCCGGTTGTGGGAGGTGCCGGCCGAGCGCATCGGTTTTGTGCAAGCCGCTAACGAAGGCATGAACTGGCTGGCCCGTGGGTTGGATTGGCGGCTGGGTGACAATATCGTCACCACCAATCTGGAGTTTCCCTCAGTGGCCTATGCGTGGAAGAATCTGCGGGCCCAGGGGGTGGAGGTGCGTTTGGTGTCGCACCAGGACTGGGTGGTGCGCGAAGAGGATCTGCTGGACGCGGCAGATAACCGCACCCGGGTGCTGGCCGTGAGCCAAGTGAGTTTTTACACCGGGCAGAATCTGGACCTGGAAAGCCTGACAAAGGTACGTCAGCGGGGCGTCCTCCTGGCCGTGGATACGACCCATGCCTCGGGCGTGTTGCAGGTGCCGGCTGCCCTGACGGATCTGTGTGTCAGTAGCGCCTACAAGTGGTTGCTGGCCACCCACGGCACAGCCCCGTGTTATCTGAGCGGGCAAGCCGAAGCGCAGACAGCTGCAACCAGCTTTGGCTGGCACAACCTAGCGGTGTGGCCCGTCCAGCAGGCCGAGCGCCACCCCGAAGTAGAAACCCAGCCTATGCCCCAGAAACTGGAACCGGGCAATCCGGCCATGGTGGTGGTGATGTTTCTGGAACGTGCGCTGGACATTCTGCTAGAAATAGGAAAAGAACAGATTGAAAACCACGCCCGGGACCTGTCCGAACAAATCAGCGCCGGGCTGCAAGGGCTGGGTTGTACGGTGATATCGCCTCGGGAACGCCGGGTCCGGTCGGGCAACACCTGTTTCCTGGCCCAGGACGCCAGGGGGCTCCAGGAGCGCCTGGCGCACCAAAAGGTGCTGACCTGGGGGGATTGCGGGCGCCTGCGGGTCTCGGGGCATCTCTACAACAGCAGTGGGGATGTCGAACGCTTTTTACAGGTTTTAGCCGAGGTAGATTGACCAGGGGAGGCGGAAATGATATTTGTCTAAAACCAAGACAATCCGTAAGTTTAAAAGTCTATCTCTAAAATGCAAGAAATGAGTTGAATCCGGGAGGATATACCTGGTATGAAAGCAAATCGTTTCCACCAGCATGGCGGCCCCGAAGTACTGGTGTACGAAGAAGTTGCCGAACCAAAGGCAGGGACGGGCCAGGCCCTGGTCAAAATCGAGGCCATCGGCCTGAACTACATCGATACCTACCACCGGGAAGGGCTTTATCCGGTGGACCTGCCCTGTATCCCGGGCATGGAGGCGGCCGGTACGGTCACCTGCGTGGGCGACGGGGCGAGCCTGGTCGAGGTAGGAGATCGGGTGGCCTATGCCGGTATTCTGGGTTCCTACGCCGAAATACAGGCAGTCGAGGCCGAGCGGCTGGTGCCGCTGCCGGACAGGGTGGATTTCGAGACCGGAGCCGCGGCCATGTTGCAGGGCATGACCGCTCACTACCTGGTACATGGCACCTACGAGCTTGGACAGGGCGATACCGCCCTGATCCACGCTGCTGCCGGTGGGGTGGGGTTGTTGCTGGTGCAGATGGCCAAGCGTCTGGGAGCGCGGGTAATCGCCACGGTCTCCACCGCAGAGAAGGAAGAGCTGGCGCGCGGGACCGGGGCCGATGAGGTGATTCGCTATACAGAGCAGGACTTCGAAGAGGAAACCCAGCGTCTGACCGACGGCAAGGGGGTGGACGTGGTCTACGATTCGGTTGGTAAGACCACCTTTGACAAGGGGCTGAATGTGCTGCGGCCCCGGGGCTACATGGTGCTCTTCGGGCAATCCAGCGGACCGGTGGATCCGGTCGATCCGGGGATTCTGAATACCAAAGGATCTTTGTTTCTCACCCGGCCGACCATGGCGCACTATAGTGCCACGCGCGAGGACCTGCTGGCCCGGGCGGGAGATGTGCTCAACTGGATCGGCGGCGGCGAACTAGATCTGCGCATCGGGGACCGCTTCGAACTGGTGGCAGCCGCGGATGCGCATCGGGCGTTGCAGGGGCGCAAGACGACCGGGAAAGTGCTTATACTACCTTAGTTGGGATTGTAGGTCTGCTTGCGATACGGCAGACCTTGCGGTCAAAAAGGAGTTGTAAAATGGTTGAGGGGTCGGATTCTCAGGCAGGAGATCTCAAGGAAAACGAAGTGGTTGAAGAGAATGGTGAGACCACAAGCGAGCAAACAGCCCAGGATGAGGCAGCAGCAAGTGGCACACCGGAGGTCGTAGACGTCCCGGAGCCGGCGCCTCAAGCCGGGGAGGAGGTAGGGGGCGCCGAGGTGGAGGTCTCCGCGGATGCTGAATCGCCCGAGGCCCCATCCGCACCGGAAGAACGAGAAGGTCGCGAGGATTTCGCCAGCATGATCGAGGAAAGCAAGGTCGAAGAGCACAGCCGGGATATAAAGATCGGCGACAAAGTCAGCGGGGTCCTGGTAAAGATTGGACCGGAGAACAGTTTTGTGGACTTTGGGGGGCGCAGCGAGGGGGTTATCAAGACCAGTGAACTGCAAGACGGCGGAGCGGCAAAAAAAGGAGAGATGCTCTTTTCCGAGGGCGACCCCTTCGAGGCCTATGTGATGGCCGATCGGGAAGAGATGTTGTTGAGCCGATTCCTGCGCCAGGAAGACCGCAATGCCGATTTTCTCTATCAAGCCTTCAAGGCTGGGATTCCGGTAGAGGGCAAGATCAACGCGGTCAACAAGTGGGGCCTCGGAGTCGATATTCAGGGGGTTCGGGCCTTCTGTCCGATTTCCCAGATTGACACGCGCTATGTGGAAGATACGGCGGAGTATCGCGGCCAGACCTTCAGTTTCAAGATCACCGAATTCCGGGATCGCGGTCGCAATATCGTGGTTTCGCGCCGGGCTCTCCTCGAAGCAGAACAGAACAAACAGGCCGACGAGATTCGCACCGGCATCGTCAAGGGGGCCGTGCTGGAAGGCGAGGTAACCCGTCTTGAGCCCTTTGGGGCCTTTGTCGACCTGGGGGGCGGGGTCGAAGGTCTGGTGCACGTTTCCGAAATAAGCCACCAGCGGGTGGAGCATCCCCAGGAAGTACTCCAGGAAGGTGAGAAAATAAAGGTGGCCGTGGTCCGCGTAAAGAGCCTGGGAAACAAGAGGAGGGAGCGAATCTCACTCTCTCTCAA
Source organism: Candidatus Latescibacterota bacterium (assembly GCA_965219385.1). Taxonomy (GTDB): domain Bacteria; phylum Latescibacterota; class UBA2968; order UBA8231; family UBA8231; genus CBDCNM01. Next base: position 4,122,555 of record CBDCNM010000002.1, read on the forward strand.
GGCCCTGGAGGAGGATCCCTGGGAGGTGATCAGCCGGCAGTATAAGCCCGGGACCGTGGTCCAAGGCAAGGTGGATGTCCTCGAAGACTATGGCGCTTTCGTGGAACTGGGGCCCGATGTGCGGGGTCTGGTGCACGTGTCGGAGATGGCCGACAAGCGCATCGGGCACCCGCGCGAGGTGGTCTCGGTGGGAGAGGAAGTAACGGTTGCGGTGCTGGAACTAGACCGGCGGCGCCGGCGGTTGCGCCTGTCCATGAAACGGGTCGAATCCATGGAGGATGCCACCCACCTGAAGGAGTTCCAGGCGCGCCGGAAAAAGGAGAAAGAGGAGCCCCAGCAGGGCGGCAATGCCCTTACGGACGCCCTCAAACGCGCCCGGCTGATCGACTGATAAGATGCAAAACCAACTTTTTGAGTTTGATCGCCAAGGGTATTACGGCTCCTACGGAGGGGCTTTTGTCCCGGAGATCCTGCGGGCTACCCTGGACGAGTTGATCGCCGCTTTCAAAGAGGCGAGCAACGATCCAGGTTTCTGGGAAGAATTCCTCCAGGTCATGCAGACCTATTCCTGTCGGCCGACGCCCCTCACCTTCCTCGAAAATCTCAGCGCTGAACTGGGCGGGGCGCGGATATTCCTCAAACGCGAGGACCTGAATCACACCGGGGCCCACAAGGCCAACAATGTCATGGGCCAGGGTCTGCTGGTCAAGCGCATGGGCAAGAAGAGGGTCATCGCCGAAACCGGGGCCGGTCAGCACGGGGTGGCCACGGCGACCATGGCGGCCCGCTTTGACCTGGACTGTACCATCTACATGGGGGCGGTGGATGTGGAGCGCCAGCGCCCCAATGTATTCTGGATGGAGCAGCTGGGAGCCAAGGTGGTTTCGGTGGAAGATGGTTCGGCCACGCTCAAGGATGCCATCAATGAGTGCCTGCGCGACTGGGCCTTCTCCATGGAGGACACCCACTATGTGCTGGGCACCGCTTGTGGGCCCCATCCATTTCCCCAGATAGTGGCGTACTTCCAGCGGGTGATCGGCCAGGAAAGCCGCGAGCAGATCCTGGCTCAGGCCGGCAGGTTGCCGGACAGGGTCTACGCCTGTGTGGGCGGGGGCTCCAATGCCACCGGCATGTTTCTGGGTTTCCTGGACGACGAAGAGGTGGAGCTGGTGGGTATCGAAGCTGGGGGCGAAGGACTGGAAAGCGGCAAACACGCCTCCCGCCTGGCCGGCCGGGTGGGCTCTCCAGGCGTAGCCCAGGGGTATAAGACCTTCTTTTTTCAGGACGGGGAAGGCCAGATGCACCATACCCACTCGGTGGCTGCCGGCCTCGACTATATCGGCGTCAGTCCGATCCTTACCCATCTGCACGAAACTGGACGGGTGCGGGTCGATGCAGCCACGGATCAGGAGGTGATCGCTGCCCTCCGGAGGCTCATGCGGACCGAGGGCGTCATCGGCGCCCTGGAGAGTGCTCACGCCGTGGCCGGCGCCCTGCGCGAGGTGGGAGATATGGGCAGGGATCAGGTGGCGCTGATCAACCTGTCGGGACGGGGGGACAAGGATATTTTCACGATTGCCGAGGCTCTGGGCGACGAGGCCTGGCGGCAGTTCCTCAAGGACAAGGTGGCCGGATTGTGAATCTGACGTCCTATATCAGCGAGCGTCTCGAATCCCGAAAAATCCTCTTGATGACCCATGTGATCGTGGGTTATCCCTCCCTGGAATTCAACTGGCAGATGCTGGAGAAGATGCAGGAGGTCGGGGTGGACATGGTGGAGTTGCAGATGCCCTTCAGCGAGCCGATTGCCGATGGCCCTTCCTTTGCCCGCGCCAACCAGCTCGCCCTGGAGCAGGGGATGCGCCTGGACCCGTACTTCGAGTTTATGCAGCGATCCACGGCGAGCTTCGATTTTCCGCACCTGATGATGGGGTACTACAACACGGTTTTCCGCCTGGGACACGGGGAGTTCTGCCGGCGTTTGCAGGCGCATGGGGCCCGGGGCTTCATCGTGCCGGATTTGCCGTTCGAAGAGTACGACGATCTGCTGGACAGCAGTCGGGCCCACGAGCTGAATCCGATTCTGCTGATGACGCCCACCAACACCCAGGAGCGACTGGCTGAGATCGGCAGGTACTCCAGGGGCTTTGTGTACGCGGTGGCACGCCGGGGCGTGACCGGGCGCAGGACCGAACTGGACCAGAGCCTGGACGGTTTTATCGAGCGCTGCCGGCAGGCCACGGATCTGCCTCTGGCGCTGGGCTTCGGGTTGCGGAACGGCGACGATTTGCGGCGCTTGCAGGGCAGAGTGGAGATGGCGATTGTGGGCTCGGCCCTGCTGGACCGCTGGGAAAAGGATGGGGCGGCCGGGTACGGGGCGTTTCTGGAAGATTTGAGCCAGGGGCGAAATTAGGGCCTATTCCGGTTTGCTCTGGACCAGGATGTGTTCCAGGTAGGTGCGGTAATCGCACTCGGGTAAAGCTTCGATAAGGCCCAGGCCTCCTGCAGCTAAAAGGGGTGTCGGTATCGAGCCAGGCAATGCCCCGTCCCAGACGATCTACCCAGATTGATCTCATCTGGTTGTTCTCGTGTTGACGCAAAAGCGAAAGGGTCGTTCCCATGGTGCCCAACGCGCTGGCCCAGGAGTTGTTCGAGGAAATAAGCAAAATCCCCTGCATCAATTCCCACTCCCATATCCAGCCGGAGGCCGTTCGTCTGGCCGAACCGGAGGATGCGCTCCAATTCTTCAAACACGCCTACCCGAACTCGGATCTGGTTGCGGCCGGCATGTCCGATGAAGAGCGGGAAAAGGCCCTGTCGCCGGGGCTGCCCATGGGTGAGCGCTGGGCGATCTTCGAACCCTACTGGCGGTGGATCCGCCCGACGGGGTTTTCCCAGGCCATCCTGGAAGGGTTCCGGGATCTATTCGGCTTCGAGGACTTGACCGCGGCAACGGTCGAGCCTATCTCGGAGGCCATCCGTCAGCTTTGCAAGCCGGGGTTTTACCACGAGGTGCTCAAAGGGAGGTGCAATCTCAAAGCATCGGTGGTCAATATGGAAGATCTCATCGAGGTGGATCGCGAGTTGTTTTTGCCCCTGCCGCGTTTGAACCGTTTCAGTATGCTGGGCTCGGCCACCCAGATCGGGAACATCGAAAAGGATTACAATGTCAGCATCGCCAGTCTGGACCAGCACATCGAGGTCATCCGCCAGGTGTGCCAGCACTGGAAAAAAGAAAAAGTCGCCGGGGTCAAGATGTCTCAGTCCTACCACCGGCGCATGGATTTTACCCAGCGCAAAAAAGAGGATGCTTCCAGGATCTTCGATGGTTTGATGCGAGGGGATTACGCTGGTCTGAATTCGGCTGAAGGGTTGGTGCTGGAAGACTACATTGTCTTCGAGTGCTGTCGGGCGGCCTGCGAGGCGGATCTGACCGTCCAGTTTCACCAAGGGATAAGGGCGGGGAATTTTGGTAGCATGGAAGGTTGCAGTCCGGCGCCTCTGGCCGAGTTGATGAAGACATTCAAGGAAGTGCGTTTCGACCTTTCGCACTCAGGGTATCCCTACCTGCGGGAGGGCGCCGTGCTCGGCAAGGGATTCAGCAATGTCTACCTGAACATGTCCTGGATCCACATCATTTCCCCGGTCGGTTCGCGCCAGGATTTGCAGGAATGGCTGCGCATGGTGCCCTACAACAAGATCATCGCCTTTGGCGATGACCTGTACCACGTCGAAGCCGTGTACGGTCACCTCAAAATGGCGCGCCAGAATTTCGCCTGGGTGCTGGCTGCAATGATCGAGGAAGGGTGCATCTCGGAGTCCATTGCCCTCGATATTGCCCAGGCGGCTTTTCACGACAATCCGGCCAGGGTCTATGGGGTGGAGGCTTAGTGGTCTTTCAATTAAAATACCTGATTTAATCAACGCCTCTTCGTAGACTCACTTCAAAAAGGCGTGAGCGGTGAACTCTTCGACCAAATATCAGGGGTGGTCAGGGAGCCACGGGCGCACCTTTCGCCGCTCTTGCCTCGATGCGCTCGCGGATATCCGTCGCGACCTCAAGGACTTCCACAGGTGCGCGAACCGCTTCGCCGGTATGCTGGCGGAGAGCGACGATGAGGGGTGCCAACGTGCCGGATTTCGCCTTGTCGCTCGACAGGATCTCGACAAGGTCATGCGCCGAGGCGCCAGATACGATCAAGTCGGGCACAATCCTTTGCATCTCGTACATCATCATTTCGTTGCCGGGCAGGAACGCGGCATACGCTGAGCGGAACGCGTCCATGGCGGCCTGGCGTTTTTCCTGGACCATCAGCGCCAGCGCCCGCACACACATTGCTCGCCATTCAAACCAAGTTTTCCCGTCTCCTGCAGGAAAGGTTCCGAGTCTTCGTTCGAGTTCTTCGCAGGCCTGCAGAGCTTCTTCTGCACGACCGGTCTCGGCTTGTCTCATACCTTTGTAGCTCAAGGCGATGGCGACCTTCGTCGACTCCGCCGCACCGCTGTCACCGAAGCGTTCGACCACCTCCGGCGACTCCGCCGCCTCCGAAGTCAGCTTGCCGGACATCTGGTACAATTCGCCTATCCCGTAGAACACCACCATGAAATGGATCAAGTTTGCCACAACCGCTGACTCGTCGCGTTCGCGCCGCAGCTTGTAGTAGATACTGTAGAGACGTTCCGCTGCGGCGTACAGCCGCTTCTTGCCGCGCCCCTCCACGATGACCGCACCCCGGATGGCGAGCCGCCCGAGCAGGGTCGATACGGTTCGGACGTCCATGCGCGCCCGCGCCGCGATCTCGCCCGTGCTCGACGGTTGCCAAAGGTCAATCACCGCGAGATACACGCGGCGTTCGCCCTTGGGCAAGACCTCCAGATGACCACGGAAATACTCGGTATGGTCGTCGATCAGCGTCACCAGTTCTTCCATCAACTGGCGCAGCGACCGGTGCCGTGCGAACTCGGCGACTATGACCAGAAGGCGAGGGCTGCCGCCGGTCAGGATTTCGAGCGGCCTGATGCGCCGGCTCACCGCGTCCCCGTTGACGACCTGCCACAGGCGACGGCATTCTTCGGTGGAGAGCGGTTCCAAAGCGACGATTCGGAACAGCTCGAAGAACGGCTGCTCCGCGTCGTCCAGACCCTCAAAGCGACTCGTGGCGGTGGCAAGCAGCATGATCTGGGGCTCCGATTGCAACGTGCCGCGCAACTTCCAGCCGAAATCTTTGTCCACGTTTCCGCAGAGCGTCTGTAGGTTCTCGACCATGAGGACGAGTTTTTTGCCCAGCCGATCCGCCGCCTCCAGGACAAGGGCACGGACGCGATCAGCGAGCGTTTCCTCGCGCCACCGATTAGTCAGGTCGGCGTGCGTCTCTCGCAATTCTCCAGCGAGTGCGGGATCGTGCGTCGCGCTCTCCCGCGCAAGGTGGAACAAGGTGTCGAGCCAGAAGTCGGCGAGATTGAATATCTCGTGACTCTCTTCCATGAACCGGACCGGCAAAAGACACTCGGAGAGTTCGTGGTCGGTGTTCAGCTCCGCCGCAACCCGAGCCAGCAGCATGGTCTTTCCCCGACCGCGAGGCGCGACGACCAGAACGTGCTGGCACGATGGTGAATCGAGGTTCCCGCGGAGGACCTCAAGCACGATGTCGAGTTCGTGTTTCCTGACCACGAACTGCTCTATCACCTCCTCGGCGGACTGGAACGTCCCCGGATTGAACTTGCGGATCGGCCGGTCGGACTTGTTCATTGCACGTCTCCCGGTGATTCGTCTTCAGAACGGCGGCCTTCGAGGGGTTTGTGGTGGTCGCGGAAGCGCGCCGACCACCAGTCCTTCAGCAAGCGCGACGGGAAGCGATGGCCATCGTCGCCGGCTTCGAGATAGCCGTCGTGCATCAGGATTTCGAGTGTATCCGCGATGAGCCCCGGGGCATCGTCAACCACCTTGGCGTACAGCCGTTCGAGGCAGCGATTCGCGCTTGGCGTGAACACCTCCTGGGTGGCTGCCTCGGCGAGGATCTCCATGGCGATGGTGTGGCTCTCATCTTCCAACCCCTCATTGAGGCGCGTCTCGTAGTGTACGAGATCGTTCTGCCCCGAAGGCCCGAGGAGCTCCGTGCGATAGACCTCCCCGACGTCTTTCATCGTCACTTGGTCCCGCCCCTGCATGGTGGCGTGGTCCCGCAAACGTGCGAAGAAGGACTGCACATGGTGGGGAATGCCGACGCCGAGCGCGTCGTACACCGCGTTTGCCACCCCGTCCTCGACCCGTAACTCGTGACTCTCCGCGAGACGAGTGAAACACTCGACACTGGTGTCACGATCCCACGGCCCCAGGCGAAAAGGATCGAGATGATTGATGCGGTCGGGTATGCCCAGCCGCTTTACGAGAGGTGCGAGCCCAATGCTGCCGGATACGATGAGGACCGGGGAGCCGTCTCCGAGAGCCTGAAGCACGCCGCGCAACCAGCTCAGAAACTCGTCGACCAGTCGTGCACCATCGTCGCCGTGAAGCATTCGCTTGAGGAATATCGGCAACTCGTCAATGACGAGGAGAACCGGCTTGTCCTGCGCGGCGCATGCACGGAGCAATTGCTCCCCGTAACGGCGCCAGCTTCCGGCATCCAGCCCGGCGCGGATCTTGACGCGAAAATCGAGCGCGCTGACCTCTTCGATGTTGTCGCTGAGCCAGCGCTTCATCCCGGTGGCAAAACGCGACGCGATCGAGCGAACCGGATGCACGGCCTGTGCGATGTCCGCGATCGCGTCCTCCGCGCAGATCGCTCCCTCGACATCGGCGAAAAGGAAGACCCAACCCTTAGCCTCGAGCCGTCGCCCGAGCTCTCGGACGACGCTGGTCTTGCCCATGCGCCGCTGTCCAGTCAACAATACGTGGTTGCCGTCCCGGACCCGCGTTTCCAGTATCCGTAGCTCGCGCTCGCGATCAAAAAAGTCGCCGCCGCTTACCCAGCGGCCGGTCGATGATCTCATGGCCCCTCCCTTATTCAACAAAACTGTTGAATAAATATAATATTCAACAAAACTGTTGTCAACGAATTTGTTGAGAAAACCAAAGGGCGATGTGAATTGATCGCGGGCACTGTTGCAACGTGACCGCCTTCTGGGGCGAGGAAAGCGTTTCCCTATCCGTCTGGGACTCCTAAGAGGACCTTCCTAAGAGGACCTAAGGGAATCGGGAAGGCAGGTTCAATCGGCACCTCACGCGCGTGAGCGTGACTTGTTGCAGGCGGGGTTGCCGCCCTTTTCGGCATAGGCCATGAAAAGGCGGTCGGCGAGCGCGGCCACGGCGCAGAAATGCGTAAAGTACCCAGGTCGGCACGCTGATGACCATCGCATAGACCGCAATCGCCGCGGGGCCAAGCAGGCCTGCGAACAGAGACGACACCGCAGCTACAAGCGCCAGCACGGCAAGCGGCAGCCACGCATAAAGCTCCACTGTCCATGCCACGGAACGAGGCTACAAGGAAACCGCCGACAATCGTCACATCGGTTTCGCGCAGCATCCGGGCAAGATCGTAGGTCTTGAGGATCACGTCGCCCGGACAACACACCGAGCAGAAAAAGCCAATCAGCCTTCTATCGAGGATGCCGAGGTGGCCCCCAGTGTCAGCGCAACGCCGCAACGCCGCCGGAGTGTCCGGTGTCCCCGGTTCGTGCGGCCGGCGTTGGGCAAAACCACACCCATTTCGGCGCTTTGTAGATCCAGCCGATTTGTGCAACCAGTGGTTGCACTTGCTACCGGTCGGCATAAGGGTCGGCGGCGTCTCTCATGCCATCGCCGACCGCGTTTTTATGACACATTCTTGGCATTACGGAAATTTTTCATCAGCTTCAGCCAGAAACACAATAGCTGATGCCGTCATGTGCAACATGTACGCAACAAGGTGATCTGGCACGGATACCGGAGTTGTACCTTGACCATGACCGCTCAACTTGTTGCGTCCAGTAGGTACGCTACTCTCCAAAAGACTTCTCAGGGACGAATAATGCGATTGCCAAAACGATGGAATCAGCCCGTTATCAAAACAAGCCTGGATCAAGGGCTTTGATGTTGCATTGTTACTATAACCCCAGCCTCTCTTATCGCAAATCGCTTTCATTACGCTCTCGAACGCTTTTAGACACTCGCTGAGAGCTTCTTTGGCGTTTCCCTTTCGGTAGTGGTCGTGCGCTTTCAAGAACTCCTGTTGTGCTCCAGCATAGTGCTGTTGGCCGAGCAGCTTGAGCGCAGGCTTAACAACTTCAGCGTGAATGAACTCGGAGTCGATGCGGACAATCTGCCCGTTTGTGAATTGATAGCCAACGCCATGCTCCTTGAATCTGTTATTCAATTCTTCTATTGCGTCATCGGCTCTTTCTGAAGCGTCATATCGTTCTAGGTAATTGTAAGATCTTGTCCTGCTGTCTATAACCTGAAACGACAACTCTACTACATCAAGAGCCTTTTCGACATTTTCTTCATTAAGGAAGAAATTTACAAGTTCCATAACAGCATTTTCATTTTCACGATGTAGCTGAAAAACACCATATTCACGATGTAGGGTATTAACTATGGATATATAAGCATTTCTTGCTTGGTCTCTGAGGTATGGATCCTGACCGGCAATAGTATCAGACCAAATTTGAACAATCTGTACTCTGAGAGGATTGGGCAAGTCGTCATAAACATAGACGTCAGGCATCTCCCCTCGAAGTTTCTTTTGGCGTTTCGAGTATATGTCAAATATCGGCAAGATTGATTCCTCCTAAATACTATAACGTTAAGGCGGGTACTACGCCAAGTTCCGCATTCACTTCTTCGCAACCAAAGGCGCAAAGTCTTCAGCTCGGACCGGCACAACGCCAAGTTTTACGAGATGCGCGTTATCCGGGGAGTCTATGGCAAACATTGGTTTTCCGTCGATGAGCGCTTCCTTGCACAATGCCTCGGTCTTGCCGCCCTTTTCGGCATGGGCAATAAGGATGCGGTCGGCGAGCGCGGCGATATGGGCATTGCGCTTGACCGCAAGATCGGCTGTGGGGCGGAGAATGCTGTCGTCAAAAAAGGACAGAATCAGCAAGCGCCCTTCGGCCAGCGGTTCCTTCCAGCCTTTCGGAATCCGCATCCGGCCAAGCCCCCGAGCCGGAGAGACCACGACGGACGCTGAACCTCGCAACAGCAAGTCCAAGCACTCCTTCTCCATCGGCGACTGAAAACCGCCGACAATCGTCACGTTGGTTTCGCGCAGCATCCGCGCAAGATCGTAGGTCTTGAGGATCACGTCGCCCGGGCAATGCACCGAGCAAAAGAAGCCAATCCGGGTGCTGTCGAGTACGCTGAGGCGGCCTTGGGAAGTAACTACGGGTAACTGCCCATCAGCGAAACGGTGCTGCAAGGCCGCTGGGTAGTCGGGCGCGTCGGACAGGAAGCGACGAAGAATAAAATCGGCAGCCTTCCCACCTTCATGTATCATTCTCAGGACCCTCCTTCCCCATACGGTATCTCATTCATCCTTCCCCATTGGTAGGACACCTAGATCTACCAGACACTGGATAAGGTCGTTGTTCAGTTTACCTACTTCAGCGCAGAGCTTCCTGATGGAACTATGGCTGACGTCCTGGACAGCATCGAACTCACCTGAACGTTTTAAGTTAATCATATTAACTGGCCCTTCCTCGATTGGGAACATCCATGAGCCATGAGTGAACTTATTGCGGCGAGATACGGCTGACTCCATGGACCTTCGCCAATTCCTAATTCTCGACGCAAACTCATCAGGTAAGAGCTGTTCTGCCATCATCTGAACGAGCTTCATTTTCCGCTGCATGTCGAGTTGCGAGACGATGATCTGTCCCAGAATGTCCGCGGTCTTCACCTCTTTTGTGACAGTCCTAAATAGGCATGAGACCGCCATGTTGGTGAGGAGCTCAGTATTTGCGAACAGCAAGGTCATCTCACCAAGTGCCTTTATGAGTTCAGATTGCCTAGCTCCGGCATTCCTCAGCTTTGTTTCAAATCTCTCTGAGTCACTCATGCACTACTCCTTTTCCATCGGCGACTGGAAACCGCCGACAATCGTCACGGCGGATTGCACTTTTGGCAGATCGCGGCAGGAACGAGTGATTTGGCGGTTAAGCCGTCTCGAATTCCAAGGTGGAGAGATTCAGATTGGACGAGCGTTTCGAGAGATAGAGCAATTCCACGCTCACCACTTCGTTTGATTCGTTGTAATCGAGTACCACTCCCGGCGAGACCTCTTCGGACTCGACGATGGCAGAATCATCGAGGCGCAGGTAGAGCGCGTCGGCTTTCTTATTGACATGCAGTTTCATAGTTTCCCTTTGTTCCTCTTCATCTCTCAGACTCCCGTCCCATGCGATACTTGATGTCGTAGTTGATGATAAAGTCCAATTCCTCGTCAGTGAAGCCATAGTGCCATGCGAGCACTCGGTCGATTTCGTCAATGATGAGCTTGCTATATTTAGGAAAAACGCATTGTACCTTGAGTGTATCGTGCGAGAACTTCATTTGCCGTTCCTCTGAGTTTCGGTCCAAATCTTCCATTAGCTCCTCTGCGAGCCTAACAAGGTGTTCCGATCGCTCGTGTTTTGCAAGTCGATCCACATCTATCGGAAAGGCATCGATTTCTCGCTTGTTCACATTACGACAGTCCGAGCACACCGTAAAGAACCAATAGAATAGATTTGAGTTGAGGCAACATAGTGCCAACTTGGCGTGTGCCTCTGATCCGAAACGTAGTACTTTTAATTCTGATGGTGAACGTCGGTTACCGGCTCCGTTTAGGATTAGAGGTTCAAAGTCAAGAAATTGTAAAAAGTATCCGACTTTGCGGGTATAATAGATATGATTGCGCGTGTTCTTGACATAGAAACTCGCTAACGTCTTTCTCTCATTTTTAAGCTTCTGCGATATTTCATATTCAAGTTCTGAGCATAACTTTGGCAAGGTATGAGCTAGCAGCCCCTTATAGCTCTTCTCATAGCATAGGCTGTGAAAGATGCTCGGTCGTTCTATCGAAGTCCACTTATTGTACCGTGTCGAGTACATCGTTGCTGACGGGTCGCTGGGTGCTATGAGGTGGATTGTCAGCCTGATGTGTTGAAGTCCATCAAATAGTCTTGAAGGTCGATCATCAAACGAACTGTAGTGCAACAAGTGTTGTGACAGTTTATTCTGCAAGCTGATGTAGCGGTCGGTTGAAACCGAGGAGACTGGAACGATAAAACCTTGTCGCCCGAGCCGATGACATAATGTTAATGATCGCTCCAAAATGACCGCATAGAGATTACCTGCTCCTATGCATTCATAATCTTTGAGTCTGTATTGATCTACTACTTTTAACTCAATGTACGGCGGATTTCCTATGATCACATCAAATCCGCCACCGCTCATAATCTCGTAAAACTCGACGAACCAATGGAATGGCTGGTGACTATTCCGCCATTGTTCATAAGCCGTCTCGTCGTCAACTTTCACTCCATAGTCCCAGGCCAAGTAGCTGTTCAATTCCGTCTGAAGGTCATCCAGACGTTTTCGCAAGTCAGTTTTAGCTCTGGTGAATTCACCCGCGTCCATACCTTGCTCGGTTTGCATTTCGCGGAACTTGCTAAAAGCGCGAGCGGCTATCTCGGCGCGTTCCTCAATGGCGGGAAGGGACAACTGCTTGATAAAGTCGCCCTCCACAGCCCGTTTCACTTCATCCAGCGAAGCGAAGCCGACGAGCGTGTTGCCGGCGCGGACGTTGAAGTCGACGTCGGGTAGCGGCTCGATCTGCTCGTAGCTCTCCAACTGTGCAACGAGCTTCAAGAAGAGCCGCAGTTTGCAGATCTCCACGGCCTCTTCCATAATGTCCACACCGTAGAGGTTATCGACGATGATAGATTTGAGAATGAAGTAGCGTTCGCTGGCGTGGCTGGCGACGTGTTCCAGCACCTTGCGGAAGTCACTCAGTTTCTCCGGGCGGTGCTTGCGTTCTGAACGACCCAAGTCGTCGAGGAATCCCTGCATGGCCTCCAGGCAGGCAGTATATATCGGCTCCAGGATGTTGAGCGCGGCAAATAGGAACGCGCCAGAGCCGCAGGTCGGATCGAGGATGGAGACCTGGCTAATCGCCCTCCAGAAGGCGCGAATGAGTTCAGGCCCCTCGCTTCCCGCGATTACATCCTGGGCGAATTTCTCGATGTCCAGGTTGTAGGTGATGAGGTCGTTGATTGACGTGACTTCGCCGGCGGTGAGCTTGCTGCGGATTTCCTCGTAGTGCCGGCGCCGGGCGATGTGCTCACGCCAGGTTTCGGTGGGCAGGGCATAGTCGGGAGGGGCTGCGTTGTTCCAATCTCTCCGTTTGGATACGTCTTTCAGGCCAGCGGCTATCTCGGGCGGCAGCTCCCGCCTTCCCGCAAATGCTTCTTTTTTATGGATGTCGTAGGTGATGCCGTGGCGGACCGCCTCGTAAAAATAGCGGTCAGGATCCTCCGACAGGAGTCGCCACACGCCCCCGTCGGGCTTGAAGGCAATGGAGCATTCCTTTTTCGCCCGGTCGAACAGGAAGGGAATGACGGTGTTGCGGCTGATGTAGCCGGTAATGTCCTCCTTGGTGTAGTAGGCTCCCATCTGCTTCTGGTTGATGTATTTCTCGAAGATGTAGCCCAAGACATCGGGGTTGATCTCGTTATCCTTGCGAAGCGGCCGGTCGTCGAGATGCCACTGGTAGGTGTCGAAGAAATCGAATATCTGCTGAAATGCCTCGTCCGGGATATGGATGTCTTCGTTATCGCGTTCCAGATCGTGGACGTCGAACAAGCCGCCGTTGAGATACGGAACCTCGCCGAGCAACGCCGCCAATTCAGGATCGCGGTCGGCCTCTGGCTGCCCCAGCCCCTCGTGAAACAGCCGCAGAAGAAACAGTCGGTAGAAGCCGAGGAAGTTTCCGTTACCCTGCTGCTCCTGCACTTTTCGCAGGCGATTGCGCAGATAGTTCATATCGCCGTCGAGGAAGCTCCGCTTCTGAATGAAGTAAATGAACATCATCCGGTTGAGCATCAGCGAGGCGTACCATTCGCGGTCGGCTACGTTCTCGATTCCTTCGATGAATCGAAGAAAAATGTCGTGCTCTTTTTTGAAGCGGTCGTAGAACCGCTTGGTCACCTGCTCGACATTGAAGGCCGCACGTACCCGCCCCGATACATCGACGATGGTCAGGTCGGCTTCCTCGTCCAGGGTGAAGACGATTTGCTCCAACTTCTGAATCAGCGCTTCTCCAGCCTGCCCCCTTTGGTAAATATGCGAGCGCGAGCGGTCGGGCTGGCCGGGTTCACGCTTCACCCATTGCCAATGGTGCGTGCCCCTGTCGGATGAGGCGTACACGATGATGTGTTCGCGGACGGTCTTGGCGACGGCTTTCTCGATCTTCTGTCGGGTGGGATGGTCGGGGAAGGCGTCGTCTTCGTCGGCTACGTACTGGTAAACAACCATGCCGCGCTTGTGGGCAATGGCCTGGAGGGCGTAGGTATGGTCCTTGACCATGACTTCCGTGTCCTCTCCGCCGTGGTCCCAGCCAAGCTCCTCAATGAACAAGGATCGGAGGTCGCAGTTCTCTAGATATTCTCTGATTCTCGTGCGGTCGAGGTGTGTCGGCATTGGAATGTCCCGGATTAGCTGTTCGTTTTTAGCACCTTAGAGTCGGGTAATGTATCGCACCCACAATAATTTTCTGTATAAAATTTAGTTGACAGTGCCCAAATTAACCATACCAATCATGAATAACGCACTTGACAAAATTCTCTAAAAATGCGAATTTATGAACATGAAGTATACTTCTTCCTCAGATAATTCACTGCCCATCGGCCGGCGGAAGCTCGCAGCCGTAATACGGGCCGCCAACGATATCATCGCAATTGACGATGTCGCGGCGATACTTGCCATCGGCAGACTCGAAGCCTCCAAGCTGTTGTCCCGATGGGCAGGCCAAGGCTGGTTGCGTCGTGTCGGTCGAGGGGCATATATCCCCGTACCTCTGGATTCGCTCGACAGCCAACATGTGCTCGAAGATCCTTGGGTGCTTGTTCCTGCCCTTTTCACTCCGGCCTATATCGGGGGCTGGACGGCTGCTGAGCACTGGGACCTTACTGAGCAGTTGTTCCGCGACATCATCATCATGACGGCGCAGACAGTACGCGAAAAGCGTCAGGTCCGTCACGGAGCGCACTTTACGCTGTACCACGTTCAAGAGCGCAAAATCTTCGGCACGAGGCCCGTTTGGCGCGGTCGTTCCAAAGTTTTACTGTCGGATGTTCACCGGACCGTGATCGACATGCTGGACAATCCCGCCCTCGGAGGAGGGATTCAACACGTGTCCGATTGCCTCAGTGCCTACCTGAAACGCTCCGATCGCAGCGATGATACGCTCACTACCTATGCCGAGAAGCTTGGCAATGGAGCAGTATTCAAGCGCCTCGGCTTTTTGGCCGACCAACATTCCGACACTTCCCATATCACCGATGTCTGCCGGGCGCGTCTGACAGCAGGCAACGCTAGGCTCGATACCACCCTCAGATGCTCCCGCCTGATTTCCAAATGGCACCTCTGGGTCCCACCAACCTGGGCGGGAGGAATCCTCCATGATTGATAAACGCGAGATTATCGATGCCGCAACAGCGCTTAGTCTCAATCCTCATATAACTGAGAAGGACTACGTCCTCGGTTGGATCCTCTGGGGCATCTACGGTCACGACAAGTTAGCCGAGAGCTGGATATTCAAAGGCGGCACCTGTCTGAAGAAGTGCTTCTTTGAAACCTACCGATTTTCGGAAGACCTGGATTTTACGCTCACCGATTCTTCGCATATAAATACCGCGTTTCTGGAAACAGTATTTGCCGAGATCGGTGGACGCATATACGAGGAAACGGGTATAGAGTTACCGATAGACTTTCAGCAATTCAAAATCTACGCCAATCCGCGTGGTCGGAAATCCTGCCAAGGCCGAATCGGCTATAAGGGGCCTATATCGCCACGCGGCAAGAGTACGCCACGTATCAAACTTGACCTGACTGCAGATGAATGCGTCGTCTTGCCTCCGGTTCAGGTGCCTGTCTTTCATCCATACAGTGATGTTCCAGATGGCGGGATCGTCGTACAGTCCTATGCTTACGTGGAGGCCTTCGCCGAGAAAACCCGCGCCTTTGCCGAACGAACGCGTCCCCGCGACCTGTACGATGTGATCAACCTGTTCCGGAATGCTGATGCACGCCCCACCGCTTCTGTCCTTCTCAATGTGCTTCGCCAAAAATGCGACTTCAAGGGCATCGCCCTCCCCGATCTTAAAGCACTTGAGCAGCACAAGTCCGA
The DNA here is from genome assembly GCA_965219385.1 of Candidatus Latescibacterota bacterium. Taxonomy (GTDB): domain Bacteria; phylum Latescibacterota; class UBA2968; order UBA8231; family UBA8231; genus CBDCNM01. Next base: position 4,137,920 of record CBDCNM010000002.1, read on the forward strand.
TTTGGAAGGTGCCTGGGGCGCGATGCTCAAACACCAACTTCCCGCTCTTCCTCCTGTCCAGGGATTTTGGAAGCAGTTGCTGGAATTCTTTGAGTGGCTGTATGGCAGGGCAACACCGACAATTCCTGCCCCCTATACGAGAGCTGTCGGCGAAGAACTTATCCGGGAACGTGTTTTACGCCTTCCGGTCTCAGAGGCCGTCCGATCCTATCTGGAAATCATCCGATTCGCCGCTTCCAACCGGCTTTGCGTTGAACTTGACTACCAGAGTTCAACGAGAATGATAGAACCATATTCGCTACGCCGCTCCAGAGCGGACCATATTATTCTTCATGCGCATAATGTGGATAAAAATGAGCACAGAAGCTATCGCGTAGATCGCATTCAGGGGGTCCGAGTGACTGACAGGACCTTTATCCCACGTTTCGAGATTGAATTAACACCAACTGACCCGGTTGTCATAAAGCCAACAGCCACACGTGTGACCTCAGGCCCCACACGCCGCACCAGATCGTCTCCGAGCGGCCCAACCTACGTTTATGAGTGTTCGCTCTGCGGAAAGCACTTTAAGCGGAGAAAGCAGACGACAGCCCTCAACCCACACAATGACAAGAGTGGCTATCCCTGTCAGGGCAGATATGCCCAATGGATAGATACAGAGTACTGAGCAATTATTTCAGCTCCCATCCTGTTTAATAAGGCCCAGCGAGCAGATAATGCTCGGTTCCTGGCGTTCGTCTTCTTCGTGGACGATGCAGAGCCGGTCTTCATTCCTGAGCGCGATGACCAATTCGGCAAGTGCCTCATCGGAAACCCCGCTGCGCAACTGCCGGTTCAGCGCATCCAGCGCAGTCTGACGCAAGGGATAGCGATAGATGTCGTCAATTGTCCGACGTAGGGACTCCGTATCGAATAGCGTGCCCTCGACCCGTTCGACATGGTTCTTGAGCCGCTCGTAGGTGCGGAACCGGGCTCCAGAGGGGCGACCGAGTTGCCCGCCGACCTGTTGTTCTTTACGGGCAATATACTCTGCGGCTTTACTCACCAGACCGTGATGGGTCTCATGGCGCGGCAGAGCCGGTGTATCGGGCGAGCATTCGGCAGTCCGCAGAATCTCGAATTGACTCTCGGTAATGCTCCTACCATCGCGGTCAAGCCAAGCCAATGCGTCGTGCCCCTGTGCGGTACGCATATAAACGAGAACCCCTTCCGGTCGCTCCGGTCGTTCATGGTAGGATTTCGAGGAATACACCACGGACGGCAAGTCCTCGATCTTCTTTTTGAGCGGCGGGTCGGCCTCCGTTGCGTTTTTCCAGATTTGGTAGGCGTAGGATGAGAAATCGACTTCCGTATCGTCGTCGCCATCGAGAATGCCGGCCTTCTCGTTATAGAGATCGAGCACAGTCTGTTCGTTCTCGCCCTCGAAAAACGCCTCATCCGTTCCCACCACCTCGGCGTTCTGGTCGAGGCGCCTCCGCACGCGCTCCCGCAGCCGGATCAGGCGTTCGATTCCATCAGCCGGGAGAAAGGAATAGCACAGGATGTCATGCGCCTGTTGGCCAATGCGGTCAACCCGGCCAGCCCGTTGAATCAGGCGGATAATCGCCCACGGCAGGTCGTAATTCACGACAATGGCGCAATCCTGCAAATTTTGTCCTTCGCTCAGCACATCGGTAGCGACCAGTACGCGAAGCTCATCGCCGGGCATTACGCGATCTTCCTTTTCGTTACTCCTCGGGCTGAAGCGCCATGCCAGCGCTGTTGGGTCCGGCGTGTCCCCGGTCACCGCGGCCATTTTCGACATACCGCGTGCTGTAAGCTGGCTCTCCAGGTAGAGCACCGTATCGGCGAATTGGGTAAAGACCAGAACTTTGCGGTCCGCATGTTCACCCCTCAGCAATTCTTCCAGTGCGCTCAGCTTGGCGTCTTTGGCCGCTTGCCACTCGCCGAATTGGACCAGGAGGTCAAGAAGCGTCGTGGCGTCGGCCTTGAGGGCGCTGCCGAGGTCTGCGACAAAGTGGTGTGGCGACAGCCAGCGAAACCGCCTCTTATAGCGCTCAGTATAGAGCGCATATATCTCGGCGGCTCGCTGGCGGAAATCGGCCTCGGTCCTCAGCGCGGTTGCTCCGCCGGACTCCTCCCTCTCGTCCTCATCTTCCGCATCGAAAAAGTCTCCGACGCTCTCATCGGCATCTTTGTCGAAGGATTGCGTATCGAGAAGTCCGGCATCGGTCGTTCCGATGGGGAGCGGCAGGTCATTATCAATGGCGTGGAGAAAAATGAAATTGCGGAGCACGTGCCGTTCGACCGACAGCAGGAAGGCATGGCCGCTGCTCTCCAGGCGTTTGAACAGGTTGGTCCGGCAAAAGCCCATCAGGCGCTTGCCGGCACGCGACAAGTCGTCCAGGACCTTTGTCTCGGTATCGGTGGGTGGCGTGGGCGGCGATGGTTCGACGTAATTGCCCAGACCGTAGCGCGGGAGTTCCAAGCCGTTTATGGCCTCAACGACGTTGTCTGCGAACAGCCGAGCGTATTGCTCGTCTATATCAAACCGAAGCGTCTTTGGGACTCGCGTTGGGAAATAGGAGCGCGTGCCGTCTTCAAAGGTCAGATATTTTCGCCCATTGGTCTCGTCTGTGGCAGCATAGTTGTCCTGGATGAAGCTGCGAGTCCGGCGCACGAGATACAGGCGCATTAGCTCCCGCCAGTCGTCGGCATGTTCAGATTTTTCAAATGCCGCTAAGGATCGAACCGGGGCTTGGTGCTGGCGCACGAACTCGGTCTCACCCATCTTCCTAAGCAAGCGTTCCGGGCGAATGCGGAGATCTTCATCCTCGGCTACAAATAGGCGAAGCTGGCTGGATAAGTCCAGATAGGTCTTGTTGTACGGGGTCGCCGACAGCAGGATGCACTTGCTGTCGTTTTCCTTGATGTATTCCTGGATAGCGCGATATCGCTTGCCTTCGCGGTTTCTCAGATTGTGGCTCTCGTCGATCAGCACCAGCCGATAGCGGCGCATGTTGGGCAATTCGTTAATCGTGCGGCTGATCGACAGTACGCGAGCCCGCATACGGTACTGCCCGCGATAATCCTCCCACATTGGAACGAGGTTCTTCGGGCAAATGATTAAGGTCTCAAGTCCGTGGTCGTCTTCAAACACGCGCGCCAGGGCAGTCGCCATAAGCGTCTTGCCCAGCCCGACGACATCGCCGATGATGACGCCGCCACGTTTGTTCAGGTGATGCGCCGCTACTTTCACCGCGGCTGTCTGGAAGTCGAGCAGCTTGTTGCCGAAGTCTGTGGGGATGCGAAACTCGTTCAGGCCAGCCCGTGCTTCCTGTGATAGGTGATAGGCCATCTTAACGTAGATATGGTACGGCGGGATCGGTTCCTCTCGCGCCCAACTCTCATTAATAATTTCGACCAGCTCTTTCGAGATATCGACGCACCAACGGTCATTCCACCGCTCTTCAAACCATTTGGCGAGCTTCTCACAGGCGTCATGCTCCAGCACGTCAATATTGAGTTCGCCCTGACCAGATAGCCCCGCTTGGGTGAGATTGCTGCTGCCCAAATATCCGACGGTCGGATTGATCGGATCGGACCGAAACAAGAGGTAGAGCTTGGCATGAAGCGGGTGCTTGAGGAAAAGCTTGACCACAACCTTCTTTGCTTCGAGCTGCCGCGCTAGTCTGCGAAGGCCCGCCTCGTCTTCATTGGTGGGAGCGCCGATCGTCAACTGCTCTCGAAACTCTTTCGCCAGCTTGCGCTTCAATCGCAACGCCGTCTGGTTGTCCAGTTGCTTCTCATTCGCCGAGAGATTTCTCGCAATACGAAGTTCTTCATGGGGCAATCGCTGCATGCCGACCAGTAGGCGGCAGCAATGATCGTCTCCGCCATCCCATTTTTCGACGTATTCGTCGATTGACCGCCATCCGCGCAAGTTGAAGTATCCCACGCAGAAGTCCGCCCGGTCGGAAACCTCCATGGTTTCGGCCAGTGTGGGGCGGAGATGCTGTTCGATGTTGTCGAAAATGCGTGGCATTAATCGCTTTTCTCTTCTCCCGGTGAATGTCTGTTCCAGCCCGAACAGTTCGGAAACGCCACCCGGAGATGCTCCGCTGTGGGCTCGCCGGTAAGCAGCCGCACAAGAACGGACGTATCAATCCCGAAGTGCCGGGTCATGGGGCTGATAGAGGAAGGATTCGAGATCGAAAGGCCCATGTCCGCGCCGAAGCTTGCCGCGCAACGGCGCAAGGCGGGAAGGGTCGATTCGCCGGGGACGCAAGGTGAAGCCGGCGGGAAGGTGACCTGACGCTTTGAGGTAATTTTGACGATCATGGCGTATCTCCTTGCTCATACATGTTAATTCGGTAAGGCAACAGAGTCAATCATGGGGCGGCCGGCCCTTCTGTTGGGCTGTTGTGAGATAAGCGGTTCCATAGAGGTTGGGCGGCATTTCAGCTACCATTCCGCCTTTGAAAACCCAGTTTTCGACCAATCCCCGATGCGCGAAGATAGCCGTTAGAGCTACGTTGACTTGCGTGAGGGCTTTTTTCAGCGTATGTATAAGCATGGTGCAGCTCCCGTATTTGGGGGTTTAGTTACAATCTTGGCTGATTACAAATAAACCTAACTCGCGGCTGCACTGCAAGTTAGCTCACTGCCGTGTACTTGAGAAGGCTTCTTAAACAAAGGAGACATCATGCGGATATACGCGACTTATACCGAACTCCTCGAGCGGGTGGAACAAAGCGGGCGCTCCATGCGGGTGTTGGGGCACACCCTGGACGGGGCGCCCATGGTAGCGGTCCGCACAGGGGGCGAGAAGGAGCCGGCCATCTTCATCACCGCGGGAAGTCACTCCACCGAACAGGCCGGGGTGAGCGCAGCCGTCGAGCTGATCGAGCAGCTCGATACCGCGCACCAGGTCTACGTGGTCCCCACCCGCGATCCCATCGGACTCAATGGCTTTGCCTATGCCCTGAGCCTGGGCCTGGGGGAAAAGCCGGGGGAATTGAATTCCTTCGAGCAGGTGGAGGCCATCCTGCGCAGCGCGGGCGAGGTGCTCTTCGACGAGAACGATATGGTCCTGTCGCTGATCGGCGAGTACGGCTATGCCAGCAGCCGGCCCGCCCCGGAGCGGATCTGTCCGCAGTGGTTTTTTTACCGCCGGTTGCGGGAACTGGAAAAAGCACAGCCCGAGGTGGTGGCGCCTTTGCAAGGGCGGCGGATCTACATGACGCCTGGCCAGGAAGAGGTCCAAGGCAGCGGGAATTTCGGCCGTGCCTATACCCTGATCGTCAGTCCGGACGGCGAGGTACTGCACCTGAACCGCTTCCACGACACGGCCTGGGCGCCGGTCGAAGCCCGCTGCGCCCGGCAACTCATGGCCGAGATCAGGCCGGCCATCAGCTTCGATGTGCACGAATCCCAGATGATGGAGGACCGCTACTGGTTGTCGGCGCGCCACCAGCAGGACGCGGAAAACGAGGCGTGGGCCCAGCGGATTGCCCGGACCACCATCCAGGCGATTGCGGATGGCGGCGGGAAGCTGGCCGCGGATCAAGATGTCGTGGTGCTGTCCACGCCCTGGGGCGTGGAGGGACGGGCGACTCTGGAGGATACCTGGTTCCGGCGTTCGGAGAAGGGGGTGTACTGGCTGGATGCCGGCATCCGGGGAGAGGGCCTGAACCTGGCCGATTTTGCCGCCAGGTTCTACGGGCTGGCCTTTGGCACGGAAATGGGGATGTACGGCAGCTTTGAGCACCGGGTTGCAATGGGCATGCTGACGGTGCAGAGTGCGGTGGCGGTGTTTGAGGAAAGGTACAAGTAATGGCTGTTTGGCAAGGAGTGATCCGCGCCAGCGTCTCGGATGCCCAAGGAGGGCAACGCCGATCCACGACCGGCGCCCGCGCGCGCAGCCAGGCACTTTCGCATAGATAGGCTTCTGAACGGAAACGCGGACGGATCGGGGCCAGAGAAGGTCTCCAGGAATGTCCAGGAATGAATTGAAGAGATCGAAGACATGAAGCTTCGTCGAACTTCGGGGGTTACGCTGCGCGCGGTGCTGACCGGTGCGGTGTTGTTGGGAGCGATCTGTCTGCTCAGTCCCTGGGCGATTTTGATGGTCAAGGGATCGCAGCTGACCAACACCTCCATCCCCATCATTGCGGTACTGTTCCTCTTCGGCCTGACCGCCGTGGCCGTACCTGTGCTGGGGGCGATCAACCGGCGGCTGGCCTTTTCCCGCTCCGAGGTGGTCACGATCTACGCCATGATGCTGGTGGGTTCGGGGATCATTACCGCTTTCACCGGCCACTTCCTCTCGGTCATCAGTGGCGCCATGTACTACGCCAGCCCCGAGAACAACTGGAAAACCCTGTTTGTGGAGTACCAGCATCCCTGGGTGGCGCCGACGGATTGGAAAGCGGTGCGCTTTCTGTACGAAGGCCTTCCCCAAGACATGGCCATTCCCTGGTCCGCCTGGATGGTGCCGCTTGCGGTCTGGATGCCCTTCATGTTGATCCTCTACTGGGTCGTCTTTTGCCTGGGGATATTGCTGCGCGGCCAGTGGATAGAGAACGAGCGGCTGCTCTTTCCGTTGACGCGCTTGCCGCTGGCCCTGATTCAGGATGTGGAAAAATCCCCGACCCTTTTCAGTCCGCTGTTGAAAAACCGGCTGATGTGGCTGGGGTTTGCCCTGCCTTTGTTGCTGCACTCGTGGAACTCGCTCCACGCCTACCACGACGGCTTTCAGCCGCTGGCCCTCACCGGTTCGATCAGCCTGCTGCAGGGACAGGTGGGGGTGCCCTTTCGCCTCAACCTTCCGATTATCGGGGTGGGGTTTTTGATGTCGCTGGGGGTCTCCTTCAGCGTGTGGTTCTTCTTTGTGATGGGAGTGGTCCAGCGCTGGATCTTTACCCGCGTCGGCCTGGATATCGGCAGCGGGGATGTATGGAACTCGGGAGGCGGCCCCCCGGCCATCATGCACCAGCAGGCCGGGGCTCTGGTGGTGCTGGTTGGGTTTGTATTGTGGACGGCGCGCTGGCACCTGCGCGGGCTGGTGCGGCAAGCCCTGGACAACAAGAGCAACGACGGTAGTGAGGTCATAGCGCCCCGCACCGCGGTTTTTGGTTTTCTGGCCGGGGTGGTTTTGCTGGTGGCGTGGTTGGCCCAGACCGGGCTCTCCCTGTACGTGGCCGTGCTTCTAGTGCTGGGGGCCTTGATTGTGTACATTGGGGTGTCGCGCGTCGTCTGCGAGGCCGGCCTGCCCGGCGTCCAGACCCCCATGGTGCCCCAGGCCTATATCACGCGCGGCTTCGGGCCGGAGGTGCTGGGCTTGCGGAACATGACGGGGCTGGGTTTGAGCACCGTGTGGGTAGGTGGGGGGGGGATAACCACCATGATAAGCGCGATGTTGCATACCCTCAAGTTGAAATCCACCGAAGAGCGGCCGGACCAGCGCCTGCCCTGGGCCTTCCTGCTGGCCATTGTGATCGGCATGGCCGGGTCCATCTGGGTTACCATGAGTCTGGCCCATACCTACGGGGGGATCAATATGCACCGGTGGTTCTTCGAGGGAGCGCCCAAGTGGCCCCTTACCTACATGGCCTCGGTGTACAACGACCCGGAACCTACCTTTGCGCCGCGGCTGCTGTTCACCGGCGTCGGGGGCGGTTTCATGGCCCTGCTGCTGTTTTTGCGCCAGCGCTTTGTCTGGTGGCCGCTGCACCCCATCGGCTTTCCCATTGCCACCACCTACCCCATTTCCTCCTACGACTGGCTTGCCCTCTTCATGGCCTGGACCTTCAAAGGGCTGATCCTGCGCTACGGCGGGGTGCGGGCCTACCGCTTCACGGTGCCCTTTTTCCTGGGGCTGATCCTGGGTGAGTTTTTCACTGCCTGTATGTGGGTTTTTATCGATGGTGCCTACGGAGTCGAAGGGAACATGATCTTTAATTTCTGAACGAAAACCAGGATGGATCGAGGTCGTAATGTCCAGGAATATTAAAAAGATCCCTTTGTTCTTCCAGGAGCGAATTGAAGAGCTTGAGGAAACGAAACCGCGCCGCGCTTCGGGGGTTACGCTGCGCGCGGTGCTGACCGGTGCGGTACTGGTAGGGGTGATCAGCGTACTCAGTCCCTGGGCGATCCTGTACGTCAAAGGATCGCAGTTGACCAGTTCGTCGATTCCCATCATCTCGGTGCTGTTCCTCCTGATTTTGACCGGCGTGGTCGTGCCCACGCTGGGGTCGATCAGCCGGCGGCTGGCCTTTTCCCGCTCCGAGGTGATCACGGTCTTCTCGATGATGCTGATATGTGCGGGGATCACCGTCAGTTTCACCGGTCAGTTTCTCGCGATCCTGACCGGCGCCATGTACTACGCCACGCCCGAAAACAACTGGGATGAGTTGTTCGTGGGGTTTCAGCACTCCTGGCTGGTGCCCACGGACTGGGACGCGGTGCGCTATTTTTACGAAGGCCTGCCCAAGGGTATGGCCATTCCCTGGTCCGCCTGGGTGGTGCCGCTTGCGTCGTGGATGCTGCTCATGTTGATCATCTACTGGGTCGTCTTCTGCATGGGGGTGTTGATGCGCGGCCAGTGGGTGGAGAACGAGCGCCTGCTCTTTCCGCTGATGCGCCTGCCGATGGAGCTGATCCAGGACGGGGAAAATTCCCGCACCTTTTTCAGCCCGCTGCTGCGCAACTGGCTGATGTGGTTGGGTTTTGCCCTGCCTTTGTTGCTGCACTCGTGGAACTCGCTCAACGCCTACCACGCCGCCTTTCAGCGGCTGCCGCTGACCGGCTCGATCAGTCTGTTGCAGGGGCAGGTGGGGGTGCCCTTCCGCCTGAACTTTCCGATCATCGGACTGGGTTTTCTGATGCCGATGAACATCTCCTTCAGCGTCTGGTTCTTCTTTGTGCTGGGGGTGGTCCAGCGGTGGATTTTTACCCGCATCGGCCTGGATATCGGTGGTCCGGACATATGGAACTCGGGAGGCGGGCTCCCGGCCATCATGCACCAGCAGGCCGGGGGCATGGTGGTGCTGAGTTTGTTCGTATTGTGGACGGCGCGCGGGCATTTGCGCGGCCTGGTGCGAAAGGCCCTCAACGGCAACCAGGGAGGGCGCAATGAGCTCATATCGCCCCGGACAGCGGTTTTTGGTTTTCTGGCCGGGGTGTTCCTGATCATGGTGTGGCTGACCCAGACCGGGCTCTCCCTGTACGTGGTCGTGCTCCTGGTACTGGGGGCGCTGATTGTGTACCTTGGGGTGGCGCGCATCGTCAGCGAAGCCGGCCTGCCCGGCGTCGGCTCGCCCATGGTGCCCCAGGCCTTTATCATCCGCGGCTTCGGACCGGACGTGCTGGGCCTGCAGAACCTGACGGGGCTGGGCTTGACCACAACATGGATGGGTGGGGGCGGGGTGACTAAAGTGATGGTTGCGATGTTGCACACCCTCAAGTTGAAGGCCACCGAAGGGCGGCCGGACCGGCGCCTGCCGCTGGTCTTCCTGATAGCCATTGCGGTGGGCATGGCCGGGTCCATCTGGTATACCATGAGCATATCCTATACCCACGGCGGCATCAACATGCACCGGTGGTTCTTCGAGGGGGCGCCCAAGTGGCCCTTTACCTACATGGAGTCGGTGATCAACGCCCCGGAACCTTCGTTTGCGCCGCGGCTGTTGTTCACCAGCATCGGGGGCAGCTTCATGGCCTTGATGCTGTTTTTGCGCCAGCGCTTTGTCTGGTGGCCGCTGCACCCCATCGGCTTTCCCATCGCCACCACCTACACCATTGTCGCCTACGAATGGTTTGCCCTCTTCATGGCCTGGGTTCTCAAGGGAGTGATCCTGCGCTACGGCGGGGTGCGGGCCTACCGCTTCATTTTGCCCTTTTTCCTGGGGCTGATTCTGGGCGAATTCTTCACCGCCTGTATGTGGGTTTTTATCGACGGGGCCTACGGGGTGGAAGGGAACATGATCTTCAATTTTTGAACGGAAATGCGGCTGAAATGAGAGCGGAACGTCCAGGCGGTGGCAGGCGTTTACGAGCACCTGGCTCGTTTTAGAGGATACTCTAAATTATTGAGTTGGGGCAAGGGAATTGGATTTCCTCGGCCAAAAAATCTGTTACAGCCCTTTTCCGTACAATCCCATCTTTCCCCATGGACAACCAGGAAGGAAACTGGTATGAAAATCATCGATGTAGAAGCAATCCAGATCAATCCGCGGCTCGCCGCGCGCAATGCCGACCAGAAACCGCGCTTCAGCGGCATCGACACCCAGACCGTCTGGAAGGTCACGGCCGATAACGGCATTGTCGGGTACGGCGACAGCCGTGGACACAGCACGGTTGCGGAAGCGCAGAAGGCGGCCCTGGTCAACCGCACCCCCTTCGACTTTATCAATGCCCCGCTCGGCACCGGTCTGATGGGCGCCCTCTACGATTTGATGGGCAAGTACCTGGAGATTCCGGCCTACAAGCTCATGGGGCAAAAGGTGCGCGACCGGGTACCGGTGGCGGCCTGGACTCGGCCCGCCTCTCCCGAGGATCTGGCCCAAGAGGTCCAGCGGGCCGTGGCCGAGGGGTACATGATTTTCAAGATTCACACCTGTGCCTACTACGATGTCCTGGAGCAGACCCGGGCAGTCGAGGAAGTCGCCCCGGAGGGATTCCGCATGCACTACGATTTCAATCACAACCGCACCGCCAACGCGGTTTTGCGCCTGGTGCAGGAGCTGGAAAAATCCCGGGTGGTGGGCTTTTTGGAGGATCCGCTCAATTGGCGCGATATCGAGGGCTGGCGCCGGTTGCGGGAGATGAGCCACATCCCCATCCTCATGCACGTTCCCCAGCTGGGCGGCGGGCCCGAGATCATGAACGGCTGTGCCGATCTGTACATGATCGGCGAGCACGGCATCGCCTTGTCCATAGCGCGCGGTTGGGCCTGTGCCGAAGCCAATGTTTCCACCGTCATCCAGCTCACCGGCGGCACCCTGTGCAAGGCGATGGCCCTGCACCTGGCAGCGGTCGTTCCCAATGTCTCGCACAGCGTCAACCTGGACGACCAGTACGAGGAAGACGTCACCGGCGGCCGGATCGAGGTCGCCGCAGGCAGTTCACCGGTGCCCCAAGGCCCTGGATTGGGGGTGGAGGTGGACGAGGAGGAGCTGGCCCGGATCGCGCAAAACCCCGCCACTGAAATTCCGCGCCACATCGGCGCTCTGCATCTGCCGGGCGGACGCACCTGGTACACCAGAGGGTTTCCGGGCGTGGAGCGACTCACTGGTTTTCCCGAAGGCAATATCCGGGGTATTCGTCTGGAGGTTCTGGAAGACGACGGCAGCGAGGAATTCGCCCGGCGCTACGCAAAACTCGAAAAGGAAGGCCCCAGCTTCGAGTGAAGCGAAGAAGAGCAGTAGCATCACAGCTGCCGCCGACCCACTAAAACCACGGTAACAAAAGAAAGGAACGCCCATGGCACACCCACCCACAGCCAAATTGACGATAAAAGGGAGGCCTTATGAAAGGGGTTGTCAGCACGGCTCGCAGGCCCGGGAAATGGTCCACAGCGGCGTAGCTTTCTACAGCCGGATGTGGGAAGAGAACGTCGGCAGAAGCAGAGAAGACCTGCTGGACCTGGCGGCCGAGTTCGAGCCGGTGGTCGGCAACTACGATGCCGAAATCCTCGAGGAAATGGAGGGGGTCGCCACCGGCGCCGGGTTGAGCCTGGCCGAGGTCATGGTGGTCAACGCGCGCTACGAGTTGATGCTGGCGACGCTGTTCAACGACGAGAAGGCAGCCCCGCCGGGGGAGTGCACGGCGCTGGCGGCCGGCCCCCAAGCCACCGCCGACGGCCATACCCTCATAGCCCAGAACTGGGACTGGGTGCCGGAGATAAGGTCGCGTTCTTTTCTTCTGGAAATCCAGCAGGAAGATCGCCCGGACATCCTCACCCACGTAGAGGCAGGTTTCATGGGCCACAAGGGCCTGAACTCGGAGGGGCTGGGGCTGTGCGCCAATGCCATGTCCTCCAAGATCGACCGTTTTGCCGCGGCCGTGCCGGTTTGGGTCCTGGCGCGCAGCGCCCTCAACTGCAGCAGTCTGAGCGAGGTCCAGGCGGAAATGGAGCGCGCCGAGCGCACGGCTTCGGTCAATTTCATGGTCGCCTCGCGCGAGGGCCAGATCGCCGCGGTGGAGATGAGCCCGATCGATGTGAAAGCCGTGGGCGCGGCCGAGAGCCGGCTTGCTCACGGCAATGTCTTTGCCGACCTGAGTCCGGAGCGCGGTCTCGAAGACCGCCTGGCCGGGCTTTATCCCCAGTTTTGCGACCGGGCCGAGCGGGCCGGCGGCCTGATGGCCGAGGGCCCGATCGACGTGGAGCGCCTGAAGGCGGTGCTCTCCGACCACGGCAATCGCCCCGAATCCATCTGTCGGCACCCCGAAGACCAGCCCGAGGAGGCGCCGGCGGCCATCATTCTGGGGACGGTTGTTTCAGTGGTCATGGATCTGACCGAGGGAGCGCTCTATATCACCGGGGGGCCGCCTTGCCGGAATCCCTACGCCGAGCACCGGCTGACGCGCTCCGAGTACGCCGGGGCGTGATGCTGCCAGCCGCAAGACACAATCAGAGGGAGACTGCATAGATGGCACGACTGGAAATCCTGGGACACAGCACGGTTTACCGCAATCCCCATCCCAATCTCGTCAGCGAGTACGTGGCCTTTCCAGCGATCCAGGCCGTGCCGGACAATGTCTTGCTGTGCATGTGTCGCCACGGGTCGGCGCGCGAGAGTGCCGCAGGGGTGGTGAAAATTTACCGCTCGACCGACGGGGGGGATACCTGGCAGGAGACCGGCCCCCTGCCCGAGATAGAGGCTGTGGGCGAGGGCATTCACCTGCCGGGCGGATTCGGTGTATCCCCCCAGGGCGATGTCCTGGCCTGGGTGCGCTACCCGCTGGGGAGCCAGGGCGAGTCCGGCCAGCTGGTATCGCGGTCGGCCGACGGCGGCCTCACCTGGTCGGAGTTCAGCCGCGTCGACGTCGCCCCCTTTGGCCGCATCGGGGTGGGAGGTAATCTGGTGACCCTGGCCGACGGCCGGATGGTGTCGGTCTCGGAATGGGGCGAGAAGGTGAGCGGGGATGAAAAACCGGACTGGGCTTCCCTGATCACTCTTTCGTCCGATGGCGGCCGGACCTGGGAGGCGTGGCGCCGGGTACACGGGCCACGGGCCGGGATCTATTTTTTCGATATGCGCATCACCGGGCTGGCGGACGGCCGTCTGCTGGCGGCCTACTGGACCCACGACATGGAGAAAGACCAGGGGCTCAATGTGCACACCTCGTGGTCGTCCGACGGCGGGGCGACCTGGTCGGCGCCGCAGGACGCGGGCTTCTGGGGGCAGGTGACGGATGTGGCCGGTCTGCACAGCGGCCGGGTCATCGCCGTCACCAACCACCGCCGCCAACCCCTGGGCATCCGCGCCGTGCTGTCGGAGGACGGCGGCGCCCGCTTTGCCGGGGAGCACCACGTCGAAATCTGGGGCATTGAGCCGGCCCGGGTGCGTAGCGCGCCGGTGCTTTCCAAGCGCCGCGACCTGGTCGAAAACCTGCTGGATTCCTACCACTTCTTTACCTTTGGGACGCCGTCGGTAACCCAGCTGGCGGACGGCACCATTGCCGTGGCCTTCTACGTGACCGAGGAGCACGTGACCTACGTGCGCTGTTGCCGGATGAAGGAGATGGACTGAACCCCTGTTTCGCGCCACCAGATCGGGATCAAATGCTCGATTATATCCCCGATGAAATCCAACTTCTGACCCCTGGCCGCTACGTCGGTGCGGAACCTCAAGAGGACGACGGCGAGCCCTTCGAGGAGAAGATGGCGCGGCTCACTAAACAATGGCGCGAGCAGCAGGCCGAGGCCGCACGGCTGGACGCGGCTATTGACGCGAATCTGAAGGCATTGGGGTTTGGAGACAATCAATGAGCTACACCGACCAAGAGCCCGTGCCCAACACCTGGGGTGAGACAGTTGGGTAGGGCACGGGGACAACTAGGAGCGCCCGTGAACCTGAAATCCGCCATACCGGTCCTGCCGGTCACCGACATGGAGGAGGGAGTCCGGTTCTACCGGGACGTCCTCGGGTTCGCCGTCGCCCACCAGGATGCCGGCTACGCGGTCCTGGCCCGCGACCGGGTGGAGGTGCACCTGTGGCTGGCCGACGACGAAAGCTGGCGCACCCGCAAGGAGGGAGACCCGGTGCAGTCGGGGGCAGAGTCCTTCCTGGCGGGGACCCATAGCTGCCGCATTTCGGTCGAGGGGGTGGACCAACTCCACCGGGAGCTGGAACCGAAGGGGATCCTGCATCCGAACGCGCCGCTGGCCGTCAAGCCCTGGGGCGCCCGGGAGTTCGGGGTGCTTGACCCGTACGGGAACCTCGTCAATTTCTTCGAGTGGCCGCGGTAGCCGGCGCTTGCAAAAACTCGCCTGGCGTACCGCAGCCCGCCGCTAACGGATCAGTACCATACGTTTCATTGCCCAGGTACGGTTGTAATCCCGCAGCCGGTAGACATAGACCCCACTGCCCCCGAGTGTCTTGACAAGGTCGATAAAGGGCCTTATCGTTCCTATCCGTTCGATAAACGGTGCTTGTTATGCCTATCCGTTAAGCCAAATGGGCACGTTCCCGGGAGGAGACGACAGTGATGAAGCTTGACCGTTCTCAGCTCGAATTCTGCCGCTCGGACGCGGACCACATCCGGCTGTTGGCGCCCGCAGGGTGCGGCAAAACGTTTGCACTGTTGCGTCGGTGCCGTGAGCTAGCCGGCCGGGCGCGCCGCGCCGAACGATTTCTGGTCGTCACGTTTACCAAATCGGCGACCACGGAGCTCGAGCTGCGACTCGCGCGCGATCGGGATTTTGATTCGATCCGGGAACAGGTGACCATCAGCACGCTGAACGCGTACGGTTTCCGTCGGATGCGCAGTGAATTGCGAAGTACGAAGTTACTGGCGTCCAGAAATGACCGACATTTCGCGCTCCGCAATCAGCTGCAGCCGCTTTGGAGCGATAAGCCACATCTGGAAGGCGCAATCGTCCGTCGGGGAAACGGCGCGCGGCAGCTGATGACTGTGATGGACAGCCTGAAGGCGCTCGGTTTCGATCACACCAGGGACACCAACTTCGATAGGTTCAGCGAACGTCTGCAGCGACTACGGGGTCAAGGCTTGGACGCGCAAATCGACGCTCAGTTTGACGTACTGACGAGCCTGAAGGTGTTGGAGAGCAAGGCCCGCAATGGCGAAGAAGGGCCGGCAGACAGCCCGCGGCAAATGTACAACCGGTTCTTCACCTTCTGGCGCGAGGCGGTCTCGCGCCTGCACGAGGAGTCAACCTTTACCTTCGAGGACCAGAAGTACTGGTGTTGGCTCGACCTCCGGTCCCCGGACA
The DNA here is from genome assembly GCA_965219385.1 of Candidatus Latescibacterota bacterium. GTDB lineage: Bacteria > Latescibacterota > UBA2968 > UBA8231 > UBA8231 > CBDCNM01. The sequence continues at coordinate 4,153,380 of CBDCNM010000002.1, forward strand.
ACGCGGGCAAACCGAAGCCCCCGGTGACGGGAGTAGCCCGTTTCGACCACATCCTGATCGACGAGTTTCAAGACATTAACCCACTCGACCTGGAACTGATTCGGACGCTGGCGGACCGACACCGCGCGAGCATCACGATCACCGGTGACGACGACCAGGCCATCTTCGAGTGGCGCGGAGCTACGCCTCCGATGGCGGACCTGTGCAGATGGCGACTGACCTGGATGTCTTCGCGAGCACGGCTTTTGACGGTCTCCTCCACCTGCTCAAAATCTGGGACCGACGCGACGACCGACGGCGTCCTCGAAAGGTGATTGATGACGCCGTCGACGTGTTCAATACCATCCGTCGTGCGCCCTTCAGCAAAAAGAATGATCGCGAGGTCCGCACCTTTCTCAAGGGTCTGGATGTGCGCACCTGTGCGGACGCTATCGAGTCGATGGCCGACTACGACGGGCCTAGGTTGTCCGGCAAAACTCACGAAAACCTCGCCAGCGCGGGCAGCAATTTTATTTGCACAGGTGAAGTGTGGGAAGCGATCAACGCGATCGCCGATGGATTCGACGGCCTGCGATTCGATTTTGAGAAGGCTGAAGACGACGTGTGGTTCACTGACCCGCCACTCAAGCAGTTGGCCGATATAGCCCACGAGCAGCAAATGAATGTGGACGACCTGATCGACCGCCTGAAGCAAGCTCGCGATCAGCTGCAGCACTATCAGGGATTCGAGGACGATTCGGACGATGGGGGGCGACGACGCTGAGCGTCCGCTGCACCTGATGACGGCAACCCGGGCGAAGGGCAAAGAGTTCGACACCGTCATCATGCTCGACACGGTCGAGAAAATCTGGCCGCACAAGCGCGCACGCTCCGTCCGAGAAATCGAGGCCGAGCGACGGCTCTTCTACGTCGCCTTCACACGGGCGCGCCAGCGCGTGATCATGGCTCACGGCCGAGGGCGCACCGACCAGCCGCTTCGTCATGGAGCTGGGGCTCTAAAAAGTTTCCGGTATTGACAACACACCCGGGGTCAGCGGCGGAGAACCTTGCATTGTTCGCAGCCGCATTCCGGTCTGGGTTTTGGTGCAGGCCAGCAAATTAGGCATGGATGAAGCGGACCTTTTGCGCGCCTACCCCACCTTGAAGGCGGAGGACTTGGCCAATGCCCGGGCCTATTACCGGTCGCACCGGGCGGAGATCGAACAGCAGATCGCCGACAACGAGTCGGCCTGAGAACGTGGCGCGCCTGTACTCCAATGAGAATTTCCCCTTGCCGGTGGTGGAGGCGCTTTGCCGGCTGGGCTACGACGTGTTGACCATTCAGGAAACAGGCAAAGGGAGTCAAAGCATCGAGGACGAGAAGGTTCTGGAATTTGCCTGTGACGACGACCGGATACTTCTCGCCCTGAAGGTCGAGGACGATGTCGGCGAGACAGTCGGCGATTGCCTCGAACATGCGCTCCCCTTTTTCCGCCGAGCCGTAGGTGGGGACGCCGTCGGTAACCCAGCTGGCGGACGGCACCATTGCCGTGGCCTTCTACGTGACCGAGGAGCACGTGACCTACGTGCGCTGTTGCCGGATGAAGGAGATGGACTGAACCCCTGTTTCGCGCCACCAGATCGGGATCAAATGCTCGATTATATCCCCGATGAAATCCAACGAGGAGACCGGATTGAGCGGCAATAGCGCCTTCGCAGGCCACGAGTCCGAGTATTGGCGGATGGCCGACGCTCTGCGGGGCAGCATGGACGCCGCCGAGTACAAGCACGTGGTTCTCGGCCTGATCTTCCTCAAGTACATCTCCGACGCCTTCGAGGAGGCCCACGCCAGGCTGGAGGCCGAGCGCGACGTGGGCGCGGACCCCGAAGACCCGGACGAGTACCGCTCCCAGAGCATCTTCTGGGTGCCGCCCGAGGCGCGCTGGACCAGGCTGCAAGCACAGGCGCGCCAGCCCACCATCGGGCGGGCAGTGGACGACGCCATGACCGCCATCGAGCGGGACAACCCGGCGCTCAAGGACGTGCTGCCCAAGGACTACGCCCGCCCCGCACTGGACAAGACCCGCCTGGGACAGGTGGTGGACATGGTGAGCAACATCAAGGTGGGCGGAGCCGAGGCCCGCGCCACCGACGTGCTAGGCCGGGTCTACGAGTACTTCCTGGAGCAGTTCGCCCTGGCCGAGGGCCGCAAAGGCGGCGAGTTCTACACCCCGCGCTCGGTGGTGCGCCTCCTGGTGGAGATGCTGGAGCCTTACCAGGGCCGGGTCTACGATCCGTGCTGCGGCTCCTCCGGCATGTTCGTGCAGTCGGTGGAGTTCATCCGCGCCCACGCCAGTGGCAACGGCAACGGCGGCAAGGCCAGGGGGGACATCTCCATCTACGGCCAGGAGTCCAACTACACCACCTGGCGCATGGCCCGGATGAACCTGGCGATCCGCGGCATCGAGGGCCGGATCGAGCACGGCGACAGCTTCCACAACGACCGCCACCCGGATCTGCGGGCCGACTACATCCTGGCCAATCCGCCCTTCAACGTCTCCGACTGGGGCGGCGAGCGGCTGCGCGACGACAAGCGCTGGGAGTACGGGGTGCCGCCGGTGGGCAACGCCAACTTCGCCTGGGTGCAGCACTTCCTCTACCACCTGTCACCCCGGGGCACGGCCGGCTTCGTGCTAGCCAACGGCTCCATGTCGTCGAGCCAATCAGGGGAAGGGGAGATCCGCAAGAACCTGATCGAGGCCGACCTGGTGGACGGCATCGTGGCGCTGCCGGGCCAGTTGTTCCGCTCCACCCAGATACCCGCCTGCCTCTGGTTCCTGTCCCGCGGCCGGCGCCACGGAGAACACCGGGACCGGCGGGGCGAGACCCTGTTCGTCGACGCCCGCAAGCTGGGGCACATGGTGGACCGCACCCACCGGGATCTGTCGCCGGAGGACATCGCCCGCGTCGCCGACACCTACCACGGGCGCGGCCGGCGCGACGCCAGCGAGTACGCCGACGTGCCCGGCTTCTGCAAGAGCGCCGCGCTGGAGGAGATCCGCAGGCACGGCCACGTTCTGACCCCCGGCCGCTACGTCGGCGCAGAACCGCAAGAGGACGACGGCGAGCCCTTCGAGGAGAAGATGGCGCGGCTCACTAAACAATGGCGCGAGCAGCAGGCCGAGGCGAAAAGGCTGGACGCTGTGATCGAGGCGAACCTGAAGGCACTCGGGTTTGGAGAAAGATGATGCGTATGGACACAGACGATATCAAACGCCAACTGGATTCAGGTGAGGATAGCTACTGGGAGTTCAAGCAGGTCGAGTTTCGCGCCGACCGTCCGACGGCGCCAAAACGAAACGACTTGGCAGATGAAATAGCGGCTTTTGCCAATGCCGGCGGCGGTGTGCTGCTCTGTGGTGTCACCGACGCCGGTGAAGTACAGGGCATGTCGCGAGAACAAATGAACGCTTTGGAACGCATGGTCGTCGAGCTGTGTTCTCACTCGATCAAGCCACCGCTCTTCGACGTAGCCATTACCCGCCACAAACTCGACGACAAAGCACTGTTGGCCGTCTCAGTAGCCAAAGGCACCGCGCAGTACGACAGTCCGGGTGGCAGTTTCCGGCGCGTCGGTAGTTCCAAACGCCAGATGGCCAGCGACGAGCGAATGCGATTGGCTCAACAGCGCGGCCAGGCGTGTTATCGCTGGTTCGACGAGCAGCCCGTGCCGAATACCGGGTTCCGCACGCTGGACGAAACACTTTGGAAGCCGCTGCTCAGCGCGAGCGGACGGGCCGGTCCCGAAACGGCACTGGAAAAACTCGCGCTGTTGGGCAGGGATGAGAACGGCGCAATGCGAGCCACGGTGGCGGGGATTCTCCTGTGTACCCACGCCCCCGAGCAGTGGCTTCCCAACGCTTGCGTTACCGCGACCCACTATCGTGGGAAGGACCGGGCATCCGGCCAACTGGATGCCCGGATCATCACGGGTCCGATCAACCAGCAGGTGGCGGACGCAATGGCCTTTGTGATGCGCAACATGCGCGTTGGGGCGTACAAGAAACCTACCCGCATGGACCTTCCTCAGTACAGTGCCGAAGCACTTTTCGAGGCGATGGTGAATGCCGTCGCTCATCGGGACTATTCGATCCGCGGCAGCCGAATTCGAATGTCCATGTTTGCAGACCGCATAGAAATCAATTCGCCGGGTGGACTGGCGAACAATCTCACCATCGACAGCATGGCAGCTCGGCAAGCGACGCGCAACGAAACCATCGCATCCGCGCTCGGACGAATGCCCGTTGGCGACATTCCCGGGTCCGAAAAGCGTCAATTCTTCATGGAGCGTCGCGGCGATGGCGTTCCCATTATCCTGCTATCCTGCGCGAGACCGAGGCGTTATGCGGGGAACCCCCCAAGTATTGGATTCTTGCTGAGTCAGACCTCTTCCTGACGCTTCCCGCCGCGGCCACGAATGCCACGCCAGCCACTGTCGCGGTGACGGTTCGTCGAGACGGTCACCCGGTCGCGGGAGCCGATTTGCTGGCGCTGTTTCCCGACAACACTTGGAAACGAGCCATGACAGACGCGAACGGAGAAGCGGCGATGGACTTGTACGCGACGAACCTTCCCATGACGGTGTACGTCGCCGCCAAGGGCTTTGCCGCACACCTTGAACGTGGGTGGGTCCCGGGGGATGGTGCGCTGGCCGTGGAACTCAAACCCCTTTCCGGCGGCGGCGCGGTGATTCTTCCCGAGGCAACCGGTGACATTCCCGGGCTCAAGGGGCGTCTGAATCCTAAACGAGACACCCTCGACCAGACCTATCTCTACGCCTCGAACATCGCCATCAACCAGGGCCAGCAGCAGCCGGTGCATTTTGCACTTGGGGAAGACCTGAGGCTCACCGATGTCAATGGCGTCGAGATGACCGCGCGGATCGTGGAAATCGTGGGACGGTCGGCACTGGTCGAGTACCGGCCATTCAAGCCGTGATTAATGGCTGGAAAGACCACTTTATCAGGAGACCGTCCGATGATACCTATTGTCGAGAAACGGGTCGGCGAACTGGAACAGCTTTGCGTCCGCTACAACGTGTCGCGGCTGGACCTGTTCGGCTCGGCTGTTACCGGCGAACACCGCCCGGAGGAGAGCGACCTGGACTTCGTGGTCGAGTTTCAGCCGGAGGCTTTCGAAGCTTATGCCGACGCTTACTTCGGATTGCTGGAGTCACTGGAGCGGCTTTTCGGACGGCCCGTGGATCTGGTGGTCGGCTCGGCCATCAAAAACCCTTACTTCCTGCAATCAGTGGAGCAGACGAGGACTCCCGTCTATGCGGCTTGAAGCCAGCTAGTTATGCCCAAGGTTAGAGAAGCAATGGGATTGATTGAGCGGGACGGATGGCGGTTGGTTCGTACCAGAGGAAGCCACCGCCAATTCAAACATCCAGTCAAACCCGGCCGGGTAACCATTCCCGGCAAGCCAGGCGATGACCTGCCCCCAGGCACCTGGAACAGCATATTGAAACAATCCGGCCTGAAGGAGTAAACCAGCCCATGAAATACACCGTCGTAATCGAGAAGACCCCCAACAACTACGCCGCTTATGTGCCCGACCTGCCCGGTTGCGTGGCGACGGCGAGCACCCGGGAAGAGTTGCTGGAAGAAATCCGCGAGGCCATCGGGTTCCATATCGAAGGTATGCGTGAAGATGGCGACCCCGTCCCGGAACCCCAAGCCACTTCCACAGTGGTGGAGGTGGCAGAGATAATGTAGGCCAGGGTGGATGACTGAGCGACTGGCGTTGAGGTGTGGGCTTACGGCAGCCGCGTCAATGGCCATAGTCAAGAGATTCGCGACCTGCACTTGGTCCTGAGGATTCCCATGTAAAGTTGTCCCCCGAGATTGAAGATGTCGAGAGTCATGTACCCAGCGGGGATGCGCAGCTCGATGGCAGTCTGGGCGTTGAATGGATTGGGCGCGTTCTGCCCCAGTATCGGCGCTGAAGGCCCGGTGGACCGGGGTGCGGCAACCGCCGTGGGGGTTTCTCCCAGGTCAGGATGACGAACAGTGATTCCGGTGGTTGCGGAGCGCAGCGGATGGCAGGCTTGACACCACGCAACAGGTAATTACTATAATTACAATTATTCTTTTCAGGAGAAGCTCCAAGCAATGGCAACCAGAGCCGTCAAATTGATCTCCATCGGCAACTCAAAGGGCATCCGCATTCCCAAGGTCTTGCTGCAAAAATATGGTTGGGGAGACTCCCTCGTCCTCGAAGAAACCGAGGAGGGGATCTTCCTCTACAGCAACGAAAAGAACAAGCTCTCCTGGAAAGAAACCTACCGCGCCATGGCGGCCGACCGCGAAGACTGGAGCGATCTCGACACCACGGTCGCTGATGGTCTCGATTGATGGCGGCTTTTCCGCAGCGATACGCCATCTACTTTGCCGATCTCAATCCCACCGTGGGAGGGGAAATCCGCAAGGTGCGTCCGGTGGTCGTGGTCAGTCAGAATGAGATGAATCAGTTTCTCGATACGGTGGTCGTCTGTCCTCTCACCTCCGCGTTGCATCCTCAGTGGCGGAGCCGGCTGCAAATCCGATGTGCGGGGAAGAAAGCTGAAATTGCCGTGGGCCAGATACGCACAATCAGCAAGCAGCGACTGAGGGACCAGATCGACAGGTTGTCCGCCGAAGCAGCGGCTCAACTCCGACGCCTTATCACGGAGATGTACGGAGAATAGCGATCTGACCAAGTATGGAGGAGGCAGCACAATGATTCGTCCGATCGAGGTACGCCCGCGAGTTGCCAACAGGATCAACCGGTAGTGGCAGATCTGCTTTGCCTGGCCAGGCGGTCCGGGGCCAACTGGCGTCGAGATCGTGGACTACCATTAATCAGGAGGAGGGACGCTGGCATGTTCAAACGCGCAGTTCATCCCGGTGAGGTTCTGAGAGACGAGTTGGCCGAGTTCGGCATAACCCCGACGGCATTCGCCCGCCAGATAGACGTGCCGCCCAATCGCGTCAGCCAGATCATCGCCGGCAAGCGCTTCCAGACGCAGTTCGATCTCGCCACAGCCGAGCAGCGGGCCGGCGCCGCCGTGCGGGAGTTTCCCACGGCCGCCGCGGGCCGGTAGCGCGCGGCCATAAAAGCTAATCTCAAGAGCCTGGGGTTTGGAGTAAGCATGGAGAGAAAGCAATGATTCGTCCGACTGAAGTGGAAGCCGGCAAGGGATACAGGTTATGGCTCCGCTACTCTGATGGGACCGCCGGAGAGGTCGACCTGTCTCATCTTGCCGGATGCGGGGTCTTTGCCGCGTGGAAAGAACCAGGGTGCTTTGAAGAGGTCCACATCGCCCGCCATAGGGCTATCGCCTGGGCTGAAGACCTTGAGCCCTGCCCGGATGCGCTTTACATGCAGCTCACCGGCCAGTTTGAGTAACCAACCAATGAGATACACTGTCGTAATTGAAAAGACTCCCAAACTCGGGGATTGAAAGCCATCGAAGACTCCGCGGAGCATTGCCACGTGAAAGACCCAAGGCTACAAGCATATGCCGATCGGATGAAGGAGATCGTAAGACGAAGTAACGTAATCGATGCCTTCATTACGAGAGAAATCACTGCACTATATTTGCCGACCACCGTTGAATCCATTTACCTGCAGTTTCGTTCCATCTTGGAATTGATTGCGACAGCCTCGCTGATCGTAAATGACAGACAGAGCGGTGCTCAAATTGAGCGAGAACGGGCGAAGGAAGTGGGCTGCCGGCGATATTCTTAAAGCTATTCAAGAAATAAACCCGAATTTCTACTACCCTAAGCCGATCCGTGCGAATGAATCGAGAATTCCTGGAATTAAATACGACCATATGGAATTCAAAGGAGACTATCTGACAAGAGAACAGTTTGATACGTTATATGACGTCTGCAGCAAGGCCATTCACGTTCAAAATCCTTTTGACGAAAACTCACCTGTTAAAGACTATGAGAGATTGCTAAATGACGCGCTAAAGTGGCGACGGAGAATACGTGAGCTTCTAGTGCACCACGAATTTAGATTGATTGAGGACGACAACATGTACATTACTTTGGTCCGGGATGAACAGTACGGCGACCCAGTAGTTTGGACATTCTCCCCTGTCGACTCCGATCTCGGTGATGAAGGTAACTCAAAGAGCCCAGCTTTAGGAGTTAACACGCTTCGGAACAACGAGGAAGGCCATGGCCCTCGAACTGGATAGCCTGCGAAACTCCATCAAGGCGCTCACAGACCTGCTGGCGGTCAGCGAGAATGAGGCTCGCATGGGGCAGTTGAGCGAGGTCGAGCGGAATGGTATCCGCTCCGGCGTCATACAGAACTTCGAGGTTGCCTACGAGCTCTCCTGGAAGCTAATGGCGCGCTGGCTGAACACCTATGTCGGCCCTGGGGTTGCGGATGGCGTTACCAGGCGTCAACTGTTCCGCCTCGCCGCTGAGAATCGTCTCATTCCCGACGTGGACCTGTGGATGCAGCACCACGAAGCAAGGAACACCACATCCCACATCTACGACGAAGAGAAGGCCGTGCTGGTCTACAGAGCTACCAGGGAGTTCGCACACGACGCACGGCTGCTGCTGGAGGCCTTGGAAGCGCGCAATGATTGACATGAACCCCAGTCACCTTGGAACGGTCAAGGCCATCCTCGCGGAGCACGTCCCGGAATGTGAGGTTCGGGCCTTCGGTTCCCGTGCGACGTGGACCGCCAAGGACTACTCCGATCTCGACTTGGCCGTCCTCGGTGAGGGGCCGTTGGACTGGAAGACGCTCAGCCGTCTGAAGGAAGCCTTTGAGGAGTCCGACCTGCCCATGCGGGTTGATGTGCTCGATTGGCATGCCATATCCGCGAGCTTCAGGGAAGTGATAGCGAGGGAATACGTGGTGTTGTGGGAGGGAGCCAAACAAATACCACCGGGTCAGTGGGCCGAGGTAAAGCTGGGGGATGTCTGTACGAAGATTGGCAGTGGTGCGACGCCCCGTGGAGGCAAGGAAGCCTACGTGCAAAACGGACCCTATGCCCTTATTAGGAGTCAAAACGTTTATAACACGGGATTTACCCGTGACGGCTTGGCTTTCCTAAGTGACGAGCAGGCTGAAGCCCTCCAAAACGTCGAAGTCTTACCCGAAGATGTGCTGCTGAACATCACCGGCGATTCTGTCGCCCGTGTGTGTCAGGTGGATCCTCTGGTTCTACCGGCTCGTGTAAACCAGCATGTAGCGATCATTCGCCCAGACCCCGACAAATTGGATCCGGCCTACTTGCGCTATTACCTCGCCGCTCCGGAAGTCCAAGCAATGCTCTTGTCGTGGGCAGGTTCGGGTGGCACCCGGAACGCACTTACGAAACAGATGATCGAATCGTTTGAAATCCAGGCTCCCTCAGATTTGACTGAGCAGCGCGCCATCGCCCACATCCTCGGAACACTGGACGACAAGATCAAGCTGAACCGACGCATGAACGAGACGCTGGAGGAGATGGCACGGGGGCTGTTCAAATCGTGGTTCATGGACTTTGAGCCGGTGCGCGCCAAAATGGAGGGCCGCTGGCATCGCGGCCAGTCGCTGCCCGGCCTGCCCGCAGAGTACTACGATCTCTTTCCCGGCTGGCTGGTGCCCTCGGAATTTGGAGAGATCCCGAAGGGGTGGGAGGTTGGAGTTCTGGACGATGTTATAGAAATTTTGAGCGGGGGAACTCCCAGCACATCGGTATCTGACTATTGGGATGGAGACATTCCTTGGTACACCGCGAAGGACGCTCCCGCCTTAAGCGACATCTTCGTGTTGACTACTGAAAGGGCAATAAGCCAAGCAGGGGTTGACAATAGTTCAACAAAGGTTCTCCCCGCAGGAACAACCGTTATCACTGCCCGAGGTACGGTGGGTCGGCTGGCCTGTCTTGGAATCCCTATGGCCATGAATCAGACATGTTATGGAATCCGTGGTGTCCCAGGTTACCCAGATTACTTCACCTATTGGAACCTCAGACACACGGTAAGCGAATTGCAGGCCAGAACACACGGCACTATATTCGACACCATCACTCGTGAGACTTTCAAAATCGCCGAAATAGTGCTGGCACCTACCTATGTGATGCGAGCGTTTGAATGTGTCGTGACCCCAAAAATGAAACGTATCCTTGGAAACCTTAACGAGTCCCGGTTGCTAGCAGCCCAACGTAGTGCCCTGCTGCCGAAGCTGGTTTCGGGGGAAGTGAGGGTGGAATAAAAGATGCCAAAGACACATGACGAGAACCAATTAATTGCCGTAGAGAACACCGACATAGTTGAAATAGATGGCCAATCTGTGCATGAGCCCGTCAATGTGATTTTTAGACTATTACCCTCTCCGGGTGTTGTGATCGAGGCGGATGAATTGCCAAACATTGTGCTAAAAAAGGAGCGTTTTGAGATTGCGTTGAGTAATGGTGCTCGACTTGAAGCTATGGTTCGGTCCTGGAACCCCGGGACGGGCAGGGACTCTTTGATTCCCTCTGTTCAACCGGTCAATGTTGTCGACAAGAGGGTTCCTCTCAGGTCGGTTCAATTTAGCATTCTAAACTATCCAGAATTCTACAGCAATCAAATGAAGTGGTGTAGTGACGAGGGAACTTCGCGTGCAATTCCACACACAAAGATAGAAGCGTCAGATTGGCGTGTAGAGATTACTGGAGTGATGGATATATTGACCGTAGTAGAGGCCATAAAACGAGAAAGAGGCTATGGTATCACATACAACGGCGTCATCACACGCTTAGGCGAGGCCGATTTCACGGTCGAGGAAGTTGAGACACTACTCATGGCATTGCGAACCTTTTTGTCGTTTGCTCGTGGCACCTCTTGCAGCCTCGCTTTGGTAGAAGGTAAAGACCAATTCGGCCAACGATCGTGGGTCCGATGGGGGGCACACTACGTCGCACCTGGAAACAGCCGAAAATTATTGTTCGGGAGGCTTGACGGCGAGGATGATATTCACTCCGAGTTATTTCCGAGGTTTTGGTGTTTGTTTGAAAGTGAGGATGAATGGAAAAGGACCATCCTACGAACAATAGATTGGTATCTTCAAAGCAATGAAAGTTCACCATACGTCGGACTTATTCTCACTTTGGCAGCCCTGGAACGATTGTCTTTCCAGGTACTTGGAAGAAGCAAGGAGAAGAAAGAACTCACAGGCGAATTCATCGAAAATGCCCTGAAGAAGTTGAACATAGAATCAGACCTTCCCAACAGTTGTAAAAAACTAAAGGAAGTCAAAAATTGGGAAAATGGTCCACATGCGTTGACTGAGGTCCGGAACGATTTGGTGCATCCCAAGGAAAAGCTTGGAAATTTGTCCCACTATGTTCATCATGAAGCATGGAATCTGGGACAGTGGTACATTGAAATGATGTTGCTGAATAAACTTGGTTACGAAGGATCGTACGTAAATCGTCTATCGGATTGGAGTGAACAAGGTCAGGTGATTCAGCGTGTGCCGTGGGCTCAATAGAGTCGAATCTATGACACCGTCACAGAGGCTGATGTCGAAGCCTCGGCGATAGCCTGGCTTGAGGGCCCGGCCGGGGTAACGACTGAGAAATCCATAGATGAATCCCGACGATGAGCTACGATATGAATTTAAGATGCATAAGTACGAGATTATCATCTACTGGAGCAATGAAGACAGCGCCTTTGTAGCCGAGGCCCCGGAGCTTCCCGGATGCGCGGCCCACGGCGATACTCAGGAGGCGGCACTGGAGCACATCAACCAGGCCGTGAAGCTGTGGATTGAAACGGCTCGGGAGTTCGGAGACCCCATTCCGGAACCCAAGGGCGAACGCCTGATGCTGGCGTAGGACCCCTCAATGACCACCCTCACCGAAGCCGAAGTTGATGTTGAAGAAGCGGCCGTGGGCTGGCTGGAGGGCGTCGGCTGGGCGTATTGCCCTTGGCCCGGACATCGCCCCGGATTTCTCTTGCCAGCTTGCCTGACGGACAGTCATAGTCTATTATAGACTACATCAATCTTTCTCAAGGGAGACCAACCATGTTTGCCTCCGAACCCCGCCGCGTTTGGACGGTTGCCGAGGCCAAGGCTCGGCTATCCGAAATCCTGCGTCTTGCCGAAACGCAAGGACCTCAGCGCATCGGTACCCGGCGACCGTTCATCGTAGTCCCCGAGCAGGTATGGCAGGCTCGAGCGCCGGAGCCCATGCCCTTGGGCCAGTGGCTCGTTGAAAATACCCCACGCGGCACCAACCTTGAAATCCCGAGTTGCCGCAAGAGTAGCCGCAAAATCCCGTTTATTGACGAAGCAGACGAATGAGCGGTTATCTCCTGGACACCAATGTGGTTTCGGAATTGACCAGGGAGAATCCGAACCCGGGTGTCATGGACTATCTGAACGCCCAGGAAAATCTGTGGCTGCCGGCCATCGTCGTTGAGGAGCTTGAATTCGGTCTGCAACTTCTCCCTGAGGGCCGCCGCCGCGATAGTTTGAGGGAATGGCTGTCTCTGCTTCTGGCGGACTTTGAGGGGCGAATATCGCCGATTGGGAGGCGGGAAGCCGAGTGGGCGGCTGTATTCCAGGCGCGCGTACATCGGAGTGGTGGAAAGTTAGAACTCGGCGACGCGCTTATCGCAGGAACCGCAATGGCCAACGGTATGGCGATAGTCACACGTAATGTGAGGGACTTCGAAAGCTTGAATGTCGAGCTCGTCAACCCTTGGGACTCGCCATGACCCCCCTCACCGAAACCGACGTTGAAGAGGCCGCCCTGGCCTGGCTCTCCGACGTCGGCTGGCAAGTCGCACACGGACAGGACATCGCCCCTGACACGCCCAACGCCGAGCGCGCCGACTATACGGTAGGACATCGCCCCTGACACGCCCAACGCCGAGCGCGCCGACTATACGGTCAGGTCGTCCTGGAGCCGCGGCTGCGGGACGACCTGGCTGGCTTGAATCCGGACTTGCCCTCCGATGCGCTGGACGACGCCCTCCGCAAGTTGATCCGTCCCGAAGGTTCGACTCTCGAAGCCCGCAACCGGGCGGAGACCCAGGGGACCGCCGCATCGGGGTGGTCTGGCACACCCAGGGGTCCGGCAAGAGCCTGACCATGGCCTTCTACACCGGGGCCATCATCCGCGAGCCGGCCATGGAGAACCCCACCGTGGTGGTGCTCACCGACCGCAACGACCTGGACGACCAGCTCTTCGGCACCTTCTCCCCGTGCTGGAACAGGCGGAGGTGCTGTCAGCGGGCTGGGCGATAGCGTGAGCCGCTGCGACACCCTTCACACCTAAACCTCCAACCTAAATCTCAATACGAAGGTTCTTGACGATGCCGCGCCCGCCGCCGTCCTCCCAGGCGTCATCGCATTTTATCTCCCTTGTGCGCCCGGGCCTCACTCGACGATCCGCTTCAGCACCTCTTGCTCGAGTGCTGAGAGCGTCTCGTAGAAGCTGCGCCGCACGGGATTGTGGTACCTGAGACTGATCATCCTATACCAGGCTCTTTCAAAGGCAAACACGGCGACGGGACGGGGGGTATCGGTCGTATTGGGGGTGCCGCGATGCAGGCACCGGGGATCGCGGATCAACACATCGCCGACCTTCAACAGTAGCTTGCGCAGCGGCACATCGCCCTTCTCGATTCTCTCCAGGGCCTCTGGACGCGGCAGCAGATGCGTGCCGTCGGCCACCTCGAAAGGGCCGTTGTCCTCGCGCACATCGACCATGGCAAAGTTCACCGTGACGATGGCCGGCGGCGGCACGTGCCCGGGCTCCTCGGAAAACAGCGGCGGCACATCGCCGTGCCATTCCTGGTACACGCTGCCTTTGGCCGGCGTGTCCGTCGCGTACTGGACCATCTCGGCATCATCTCCGAGCAGTCGCCGGACAATGGCGATGATGCCGGGATCGCCGTGAATGCCGGACTGATAAAAAGGAGCTTCAAAGGGCAACTGTATGTAGTGCCGCATTGGACCCCGGTTGGGCTTGGTGCGGATTTCGTCGAGGTGGTCCTTGTACACGGGCGCAAAGGCCGCGGCAACCGCTGCTACCGCGTCTCCACGGGTAGGTGCTGTTCGAGAACAGTGTAGCCGGTTTGGCGCACCCGGGCCGCGTGCTCTGCGACCTGCTCTTGGGTCATTCCCGCGATTCTGGCCATGCCAATCTCCGGGTTGCGGGGGTGGAGTTGCCGCGGTCGGGTAGGGGATCCGGCGCGTTGTCGCCATTGTGGGCGAATTTTACCTCTCCGCCCCGGCGTAGACCGTTATAAAACCCCGCGTGCGAATCTCGGCCTCGGCGACCTCGGGGTTGAGCCGCCGCACCTCGAATCCCAGGGTCGTGGTCAGGCGATAGCCCTGGTATTCGGATATATTGCTCATCTGCACCGTCGTGGTCAAGCCGGTGAAGCTGTCCTCGGCCCCGGGGGGCGTCGGCGCCTCCAGTTGTTTGAACCACTCGTATTCCAGGCCGCTCTCTATGAAGCTTTGCCGCATGACCGGAACGCGCCCAATCAACATGAGCAACTCGGTCAGTTCCCGCCGCTTGCTTTCCTCCCGGCGCACGGGCACCTGGCGGCGGAACTCGCTTTTCCAGCGCGGTGTCAGGGTCCAGGGGCCCAGGTCCAACCGGTACTCGGCCTTGTTGATCAGGCCCAGGAACGAGGCCTGTTGGCGCTGGCGGCGCAGGGCCCGCTCGATGCGGCCATCCAGCTGGTGGTAGAGGATCCACTTGAGCTTGTGGGCCGTGCGCAACCCCGGGCGCCACTCCTGGTCCAGGCCCAGATAGGTGGTGTTGATCCAGGTGTTGGGCGCCGGCCGCGCATCGCTCACCAGGTGCAGGCCGCCCCGGGTATTGGGCAGTTGCCGCCACTGCAACAGGTCGTCCACGATGGTGTCTTTGACCTTGCGCAGATCCTGGAACACCCGCATCCGGCCCAGCCGGGCGTGGTCCTGGTCGGCGACCACCAGCAGGTAAGTGGCGCGGTTGTGGCGCGCCTCGGTCAACTGGCGCACCCGCATCCGGCCCAGGGTCAGGCGCACGGCCGGATGGACAAAGGCTCCGGCGTACAGATTGTAGCCCCTCCGGTCCGGCTCGTACGGGTAGTCGGCTTCCTCGTCGTTTTCAAAGCGGTCGATCCACCCGTTGTGGTTCATGTCCACGCCATAGAGGAACTCCGGCCGATCCGCGTGGAAGCGCAGGAAGGGCTCTTCGTAGTCGGGGATGAGGTTGGGGCTGTCCTCGTTGTCGTTCTGGTTGAAGTCGGAGATGAAATCGTTGTTTTCGTCCCAGCCCGGAAAGATCTCGTCGTCTCCAGGGCCCCAGCCCTTGCGCCGCCAGTCCGGCCGGCGGTCCTGGTCGTCGTTGTCCTCGACGAACTCGTAGCGCTGAAACGGATTGCCGTAGTCCAGCACTCCGTCCGCACGGGCGACCACGATGTCGGTGGCATAGCGAGGGCTGATGCCGAAGGCCTCGCCAAAGACAAAGAAGGGGTAGGCCACCTTCGACCCATTGGCCAGCCAGGCCAGGCCCTCGTCGCGGGCGGCGTGGTGGCGCTTGATATTGGGGTTGGGGAATTGCCGGTAGTGGTGGTTGAAATCGATCTCCACATACCCTTCGACCCCCTCCAAGTCGGTCAACTCCAGGGTGAAACCGCCGATGTGGTTGGCCGTGGGCAGGCCGTAGTCAAAGACCAGGACGCGCTGGTTGGAGCCGTCCACCACATTGCCGCGAGCCTGGGCCACGGGCAGGAAGACCATGTTCTCCCGGGCGTCCAGTTGGCGGTCGGAGGCCACTTCGATGCGGTAGTCGTTGGCGATGACCAGCTCGATCTGGAGGCGCGCGATCTCGGTCGGGTCCGGGCCGGTGTAGGTGAGGTTGGCCAGATCGTAGCGCACCAGGATGCGCTCGGTGCCGTCGGCGGCCAGAAAGCCCCGGCGCTGGAACCCGCCTTCGATGAGGGGACGGAAGCCGATTTCGCTGACCCGGGTCTGGTTGCCCTCCAGGTCGTAGATGATCAGGTCGCTGGAAAAGAGCGCCCCGCCGCCCTCGCCATCGGCCGGGGAGTCGTCGGTAATGGCGATTTCGATGAGGGTGATGGGAGAGAAATTCTGCGCCTCGGTGAGCTGTCCCTTGAAGATATCGCCGCTGAGGGTCTCCAGCTGGGTCTGGGCGTGGTGCGCATTGATCAGGGTACCGCCCACCCGGGCAAAATCCCCGATCTGCACGACCACGCGCCCGCCAAACAGGTTGGTGTTGTTGGTGCGCTGATCCGATCTGCCGCCCGGGGAATTGGGCTCGCTGATGCGGGAGAGCAGAAGGGTGGCGGTGTACTTGTCCGAGGCAAAGTCCCATTGCAGGCCGTTGAACAGCGGTTTGGAAAAGGTCATCGGCGTCAGGGTGGTGCGGATCTGGTTGCCTATGGTGAGGGTGTAGTGGTACTGGCCCTTGTGGTCGGCGGCCACGATTAGGTTGTTAAACCACTGGGAAAAGTGCTGGCTTTTCTCCACGCCGCTGCCAAAGGGCTGGGGGTTTTCCTGGCGCCAGTCGTAGATGAGCCAGCCGCGGGTGAGGAAATTGCCGTAGAGGTCGTAGAAGTAGTCGCCTTCGAGGGCCACCGAGACATAGCGCTGGTATTCCTTGCGGGCGTAGTTGGAGTACTCCCACTGCTTCCAGCGGTATTCGGCGTAGAGTTCCTGGGGCACGTACCACTTGCGCACGGTCGGGTCCACGGCGTCGAAGAGCACCCCCGGACCGGTGGGCTCAAAGCTGACGCGGCCCCCGCGCTGGATCTGGCCCAGGCGGACCCCGTAGTCCTGGGCCGCAAGCGGCGAGAGGAGCAGGGCGCCAAGCGCGCATCCCGTCAGCCCCGCGAGCATAGACCACGGCCAGGGCGCATTTTTAGTGGACAGTGACAATTTTCCCGCTTCTCCTTAATAGGCCACGGCCAGCACGCCGCTGTGGCGTTCCTCAAAGGCATCGGCCTGGATGCTCAGGACCCAGATGTAGGCGCCCGGCGCCACCAGGCGGCCGTCGCTGAGGCGGCCGTCCCAGGTATGGGCCACCTCGCCGATGCGGTGTTCGACCTCAAAGACGCGGCGCACCCGCCGGCCCTGCAGGTCGTAAATGTCCAGGCGAACGGGCGCCGGACGGAGCAGCTGCAGCAGATTGAAAGAGAGTTCAAAGCGATCGTTGACCCCGTCGCCGTTGGGGGTGAAGACGCGGCTCTGCAGGGCGATGGCGCCCACCAGCTTGCCGATTTGTTGTTTGGGGATGGCCACGGCCAGACCAGACAACTCGTCCACGTCCGCCGGTTCAAAGCGCACGACCTGTCCTGGCTCCAAACGCTGGGGCACGGCGTTGAAGCGGCTGTTGTAGGCGCGGCCCGAAAAGGTGGTGCCAAAGCGGAAGATGGGCAGGTCAAAGGTAAACTCCAACACGGCGCCGTCGGTCTGGATCAGCGGGAAGCTGAGGCAAAATTCCTCCTCGCGGATGAATTCCACCTTGAAGTCCTCTACCGGCTCGCCGTCGAGCTTGACCTGGCGGATGTGGGCGGCCGGCGCGTTGGTGTCCACCTCGAGGCGATCGTAGCCCTGGATGGGGCCGTTCCCTTTGAGCAGTACGGCGTAGCGGAAGGTGGCCGGCTTTTCGGCGGCGGCCAGGCGAGGAAAGATCTCGGCCCGCAAGACATCGGCGATGGGGGGTATGAGGTAGTCGAATTCAAGGCGGTCCACCTCCCGGGTAGCAAAGAGCCCGCCCTTGAAGTGCAAGCGGAACTGGAGGTAGCGCCTTGGGGTGGGCGCCGGATTCAGGCTGTGGTTTTCCGCTGATTTCCACGGACTCCAGTTTTTGGTGTCGTCCTCCAGCAGGACCCTTTCACGGGGTTCCAGGGTCCAATACTCGGCCCCACTGACTTCCACAATGGCCGGGGGCGCCAAGCTACCTTCCACGAAGATGCGCTTTTGGTAGAGGATAGGGGTATCGTCGAGCCCGCTGCGCACCTGCGCGGACAGGTCTGAAAACGGGGCCTCGCCCACCAGGCCCTCCACCCAGCGCACCAGGCCCACCGTGGCCGGCGCCCCCAGGTCGATCAGGTCCGATTGGTAGATGCCCGAGTCGAGGTACCCGGCCCCGTAGACCTCGATCTCGTCTATTTCAAAGGGCCTTTCCGCCAGCGAACGCAGCTTGATCAGGCGCACGTACTGGGGGACCACCTCCACGTCGACCACGGGCTCCTGGTTGCCGAGCACGCGCTCCACCAGCTGGTCCGGGGCCCCTTCAATGGTGCTGGTCAGACGCTGGTTGATCCACACCTCGTAGCCGCGCAGAAAGTCGTTGTGGAAGGGCTTTCTCGGATTGGCCGCCACGGTATTGCGCGGGTAGAAGCGCACCCGCTGGACCCCGACCAGGCGGCCAAAGTCCAGCTCTACCCAGATCCCATAGGTGGCCACCTCGCGGTTGAAGGAGGTGGGTTTGCGCTCAAAGGCCACATCGTGGTCGCCGTTGACCGTGCCCTCTAATTGCGTTTTGAGCAAGGAGATGCTCACCGAAATGAGGTTGGGCGCTTTGATCGAGCCGCCCTCCTCGAGGACGAGCGCGGCGATATTGGTGCTGCCGTCGAAGAAGCGCGGGCTGATCCATCCGTCCTTGTGGTCGAATTCAATGGCATTGCCCGGCGTATTGCTGGTATCCACCCGGGCGCTGAAGCGGTCGCCCGCCAGGAATTCGGGATCGATGCCGTCGCCCCCGCCGCGCCAGGGGTGGTCCCCTTCCCCCAGGGTGAAGGTGCGCACCTCGGCGCTACAGGGCACGGCCAGAATCGCAATGAGCGCAATGCACAAGGCGGATGTATTCACCGGCTCCTCCTGGCGCCACAAGGGCGGATCAGTGGAGTGGAACGGATTGGTGTTTGAGATGCGGTCATGTCCTCGGCCCCGGCTGGCCTTCGCTGAGGGCTACCCTCTCAGCCACCCCACCAGCTCAATCAGCGGCGGCACCAGATTGCCCGCGAAAAACGCCGTCACGACCACCCCACCGGTTATAAACGGTACAAAGGGCATGGACTGTTCGACGGCCACCACCCCACCCCCTGACAAGCGCCCCTCCCGGGCCAGCGCCTGCACCCGGCGCACCTGCTGCCCGGTAAGCGGCCGGCCCGCCTCGCAAACAAGGGCCTCCTCCGCTGCCCCTGCTGCAAACAGCGCCTGACGAGGGATAGCCCCTGCTTGTAACAAACCCACCGGAAAGGATTGCACGAACGCCCGGCTATACCGGTGCCGCACCTGCCCATACGCCACCTCGAGCAGCCAGACCGCCCCCCACATCAGCACGTATTCTTGCCAGCCGCCGGTAGCCTGACCCAGATAGAGCAACGCGACCAGACCCGGCACCAGCACCACCGGCCAGTAGCGCACCTCCAGCCCCCGCTCCAACAGCCGGTAGCCGATCACCAGCGCCCCCAGCATCTCCAGGTAGCTCAGCGGTCGTTCCAGCACCAGCACGGCAAGGCTCAAGGCCCACCCCAGCAGCCCGGCCAGGCCCCAGGCCGCCAGCAGCCACGGCCGGCCTTCAGGCCGGTCCTGCTCCGGGGCTTGCTGCCACGCCCGCTGCCACACCGGCACCAGCAACAAGACCAGCAAATAGCCCAGCAGCGCATTGACGACCAGCGCCACAGGGGCCGCCTGCAGCGAGAAGGGGTCCGTAGAAGGACACAGGGTGGGGGGCAGGGCTAGGGCGGCGGCCCAGTAGAGCTTGGCGTCGCCCGGCGACCAGAAGCCCAACAAGGTCAGGCCAAAGGCTATGGCCAGCGCGGTGAGCAGCAGCGCGACGACCCGGCTCAGGGAAGTAACGTCCAGGAAAATCATGGTGAGCTGTCCGGCCAGGCCGATGGCCAAGAGCGCGAAGGTGTAGCGATTGGGCACCCGTCGTAGTTTCAGGTCGGTATAGCTGGTATACAAGCCCACCGTCAGCACCGCGGAGAGCATGACCAGCTCTACCAGAAAAACCGGATCGGTGAAAAGGTTCATTTTATTCTATTTCCCTCGAAGTGGGCACCTGGGCCCCGGCCGGCCTCTGCCGAGGGCCTCACCGCACAAAGGTCGCCTTGATCCGGCTCCAGGTCACGCTCTCCACCGCTGAGTCGGGGAGCTCACCCCCAGGACCCACCAGCAGTCCCCGGACGAAGTTGTCGGCATTCCGGAATATAACCGACGAGTAATCTCCCTCCGCAATAAAATGCGTAATAAAATGCATGCCTTCCGGCTGGATTCCCGCGTCGTCATGATCTAGAATTGTGAGGGAAAACCCGATCAGCGTCCCAGGCGACAACGCCGACACCACACTCTCCTCCGGGCTGTTCCAAATCAACCGATCAAAGGGTGTCACGTAGAATTCCGTCACCGAAAACGTGGGATGCTCGCCGAAAGAAGCCCCACCTCCCTCCACATACGGCGGCAGATTGAACCAGTCCTCGTCGCCATATAGACTCTGAGGGAACAAGCATACATGGGGGCCGCCGCCGACGATGTCACCCAGGACATGGTAGCCTTGAGCATGTTGATTCATCAGCAGTCGGCGCTCCTCATCGAACGAGCCGCCCACGATGACTGGGGGCATGAAGAAGTATTCCCCGCCACTGGCGTCGCCGTCCACTATGAAGCCTACATAAGAATCATGCCGCGCCATCTGAATACATGATGAGGAGATCGTTCCATCATATTCATAGGTATTGATATATATATCATCGGAGCGCTCGACCGCCCCATAGATGCGCTGGGTGGCCCCGTGCCAGGCCAGCCAGACGCGGTAATCCATATCGGCCGGATTATACGGGGCCAGATCGGGACGGGTCTGAAAGTCCAGGGCAGTCAGGGTGGGTTCGCCCAGCAGGTCCACCCACTCGTCGATGGACCCATCGGTCACGTCAATCTGGGCCAGGTCCGCGTCGGTCAACTCGACGAAGGGATAGATCCTTTCGCTCTCCTGTGCCTCGGCGCCATGGAGTAGCCCCACCACCAGGCCGATAATGGGTAGGAAACGCTTTACCAGGTTCATCGTGGTCCTTCCTTAGGTTGAATTTCCATTGAAGTGGTCCCCTGGGCCCCGGCCGGCCGCCGGTCTGGCACCTCACCGGACAAACATCGCCTTGATCCGGCCCCAGGTCACGCTCTCCACCGCCGAATCTGGTACCTCACCCCCAGGACCCACCAGCAGCCCCCGGGCAAAGGTGTCGGCGTTCGTGGTATCGGACCAATAGTCCTGGCCCACAATAGAATGGGCAGTTTCCGCCCGCCAGGCGCCTTCCTCGTCAAGATCTGCAATGGTCAGGATAAACCCGATCAGGGTCCCACGCGACAACGTCGACACCACACTCTCCTCGGGGCTGTCCTGAATCAACCGATCAAAGGGCGTCACGTAGAATTCCGTCACCGATAGTGTGGGCTGCTCGCCGAAAGAAGCCCCACCCCCCTCCGCATACGGCGACAGATTGAACCAATCTTCGTCGTTATATAGACTCTGATCAACCAAGCATACATGGGGGCCGCCGCCGACGATGTCACCCAGGACGATGTAGTCTTGAGCGTGTTGATTTATCCGCAGCCGGAGTTCCTCATCGAACCCGGCGCCTATATTGATACTGCCCTCCGAGAAGCGGCGGTATTCCCCGCCGCTGGCGTCGCCGTCCACACCGAAGAATACCGAAGAATCATGCTCGTTCATCCAAATACATGAACGGATCGTTCCATCATATTCATACTTATTGATATATATATCATCGGCGCGCTCGACCGCCACATAGAGGCGCTGGGTGGCCCCGTGCCAGGCCAGCCAAGCGCGGTGATCCATATCGGCCGGATCATACGGTGGCCGATCGGGACGGATCTGAAAGTCCAGGGCGGTCAGGGTGGGTTCGCCCAGCAGGTCGATCCACTCGTTGACGGACCCATCGGTCACGTCGATTTGGGCCAGGTCCGCGTCGGTCAACTCGACGAAGGGATAGATCCTTTCGCTTTCCTGTGCCTCGGCACCATGGAGTAGCCCCGCCACCAGGCCGATAATGGGTAGGGACCTCTTTATTAGGTTCATCCTAGTCCTCCCTTAGGTTGAATTTCCATTGAGGTGGTCATATATCCGTTGGGCCGCCATAAAGGCCGGCGATCCAACGGACAGGTTCACGCCATTGGACTCCGAGCACTCCGTGCGCTTCATCCAACCGCGCCAACTCGCTGCCTCAGTAATGGTTAGCCGCCGGCCAGCGCCTCACCGGACAACCGTTGCCTTGATCCGGCCCCAGGGTGATACGGGCACGGGTTCAGCGCGAGGGAAAACATTCGTTCTTTCAAGCAAAACCAACACGTTGCGCGGCGGTGCAAAAACCACCATAACCCGTCAATTCTTCAGATAGATAGCGATTTTCCCCTCTACTGAACCCGTGCCACCATGTACAACGGCGTAGCTTAAGTACCAAGCCGCTCAAGACCGTGAATCTTTATACCTTGAGCGTCAATAGCAATAGCAAAGATCTTCGTCATACACGGAACACATGTACCTAGAGCATTTTGCCCCGTGGGCGCAAATATGGGCACAGCCCTGCTCATTCTGAACATAGATGCGGTGGGTGGCCCCGTGCCAGGCCAGCCAGACGCGGTAATCCATATCGGCCGGATCATACGGTGCCCGATCGGGACGGGTCTGAAAGTCCAGGGCGGTCAGGGTGGGTTCGCCCAGCAGGTCAATCCACTCGTCAATCGAGCCATCGGTCACGTCGATCTGGTCCAGGTCCGCGTCGGTCAACTCGACGAAGGGATAGAGCCTTTCGCTTTCCTGCGCCTCGGCGCCACCAAGCAGCCCCACCACCAGGCCGATAATGGGTAGGGACCTCTTTATTAGGTTCATCGGGGTCCTCCCTTAGGTTGAATTTCCATTGAGGCGGTCACTGCGGCCACGCCCGGCGTCTTTGCGCTTAGCGGACAAACATCGCCTTGATCCGGCTCCAGGTCACGCTCTCCACCGCTGGGTCGGGGATCTCGCTCCCAGGACCCACCAGCAGCCCCCGGGCGAAGTCGTCGGCGTTCCGGAGACCGGTCCACTGGTCCTGGCCGCTAATAAAATGGAGCCCTCCCCGCAGCTCGCCTTCCACGTCAAAATCACGAATGGACAGGATAAACCCGATCAGGGTCCCACGCGACAACGCCGACACTACACTCTCCGCCGGGCTGTTCCAAATCAACCGATCAAAGGGCGTCACGTAGAATTCCGTCACCGATAGCGTGGGCTGGGCCCCGAAAGAGGCCCCACCCCCCTCCGCATACGGCGGTAGCTCAAACCAATCTTCCTCTGGGCTGGAAAACCCCAAGCATACATGGGGGTCGCTGCCAGAGATGTCACCCAGGACGATGTAGGTTTGAGCGTGTTGATAATTCAGCAACCGGTGTTCATCCCGGTCCTCGATCTCGTTGTTCAAGAAGAAGTATTTTCCGCCGCTGGCGTCGCCGTCCACATCGAACACTACAGAAGAATCATGCACCAACATCGAAATACATGGGAAGCTCGCATCACCACCTTCCGCAGCATCACCCTCTTCATAGTTATATATATATCATCGGCGCGCTCGACCGCCACATAGAGGCGCTGGGTGGCCCCGTGCCAGGCCAGCCAGACGCGGTAATCCATATCGGCCGGATCATACGGTGCCCGGGGATGGGCCTGAAAGTCCAGGGCGGTCAGGGTGGGTTCGCCCAGCAGTTCCACCCACTCGTCAATCGAGCCATCGGTCACGTCGATTTGGGCCAGGTCCGCGTCGGTCAACTCGACGAAAGGATAGAGCCTTTCGCTTTCCTGTGCCTCGGCGCCACCAAGCAGCCCCAACACCAGGCCGATAATGGGTAGGAAACGCTTTATTGTTTTCATCGGGGTCTTCTTTTAGGTTGCATGGCCCTCGATCTTGCGCCTCACCGCACAAACGTCGCCTTGATGCGGCTCCAGGTCACGCTCTCCACCGCTGAATCTGGTACCTCACCCCCAGGGCCCACCAGCAGCCCCCGGGCGAAGGTGTCGGCGTTCAAGGGACTACCGGTCCACTGGTCCTGGGCCCTAATAGAATGGTACCCCTGCCGCTCGCCTTCCTTGTCATAATCTGGAATTGACAGGATAAACCCGATCAGGGTCCCACGCGACAACGTCGACACCACACTCTCCTCCGGGCTGTTCCAAATGAACCGATCAAAGGGCGTCACGTAGAATTCCGTCACCGATAGCGTGGGATGAGCCCCGAAAGAGGCCCCGCCCCCCTCCGCATACGGCGGCCGCTGAAACCAATCTTCCTCTGGGCTGGAAAACCCCAAGCATACATGGGGGCCGCCGCCGAAGATTTCACCCAGGACGAGGTAGATTTGAGCGTGTTGATTCTTCAGCAACCGGCGTTCCTCGTCGTCCTCGATCTCGTTGTTCAAGAAGAAGTATTTTCCGCCGCTGGCGTCGCCGTCCACACCGAAGAATACCGAAGAATCATGCCCCAGCATCGCATCACATAAAGCTCTCGCATCACTACCTTCATAATTATTAATATATATCATCCGCGCGCTCGACCGCTACATAGAGGCGCTGGGTGGCCCCGTGCCAGGCCAGCCAGACGCGGTGATCCATATCGGCCGGATCATACGGTGCCTCATCGGGATCGGTCTGAAAGTCCAGGGCGGTCAGGGTGGGTTCGCCCATCAGGTCGACCCACTCGTCAATCGAGCCATCGGTCACGTCGATCTGGGCCAGGTCCGCGTCGGTCAACTCGACGAAAGGATAGAGCCTTTCGCTTTCCTGCGCCTCGGCTTCATAGAGCAGCCCCACCACCAGGCCGATAAGTTGTAGGAAACGCTTTCTTGTTTTCATCGGGGTCTTCTTTTAGGTTGCATGGCCCTCGATCTTGCGCCTCACCGGACAAACGTCGCCTTGATGCGGCTCCAGGTCACGCTCTCCACCGCTGAATCTGGTACCTCACCCCCAGGACCCACCAGAAGGCCCCGGGCAAAGGTGTCGGCGTTCCAGATACTGGACCGCCGGTCCTGGGCCATAATAGAATGGGCAGTTTCCGCCCGCCAGGCACCTTCTTCGTCAATATCTGGAATTGCCAGGATAAACCCGATCAGGGTCCCACGCGACAACGTCGACACCACACTCTCCGCCGGGCTGTTCCAAATGAACCGATCAAAGGGCGTCACGTAGAATTCCGTCACCGATAGCGTGGGATGAGCCCCGAAAGAGGCCCCACCTCCCTCCGCATACGGCGGCCGCTGAAACCAATCTTCATCGTTATATCCACTCTGAGCCCACAAGCATACATGGGGGCCGCCGAAGGTTTCCCCCAAGACGAAGTACCCTTGAGCGTGTTGATTGGTCAGCAGCCGGTATTCATCCGGGTCATCGATCTCGTCGCTGAAGAAGAAGTATTTCCCGCCGCTGGCGTCGCCATCCACATTGAACATTACATAAGAATCATGCCTATCCATCAAATCACATGAACGGATCGTTCCATCATATTCATAATTATTGATATATATATCATCCGCGCGCTCGACCGCCACATAGATACGATTGGTGGCCCCGTGCCAAGCCAGCCAGACGCGGTGATCCATATCCGCCGGATCATACCCCGCGAGACCGGTCTGAAAGTCCAGGGGGGTCAGAGTGGGTTCACCCAGCAGGTTGACCCACTCGTTGACGGACCCATCGGTCACGTCGATCTGGTCCAGGTCCGCGTCGGTCAACTCGACGAAGGGATAGAGCCTTTCGCTTTCCTGTGCCTCGGCTCCATGGAGCAGCCCCACCACCAGGCCGATAATGGGTAGGAAACGCTTTACTGTTTTCATCGCGGCCTTCTCGTATGTTGCATGGGCCTCAAGACGGTCACCTGGGCCCCGGCCGGCCTCTGGCGAACGCCTCACCGGACAAAGGTCGCCTTGATGCGGCTCCAGGTCACGCTCTCCACCGCCGAGTCGGGGAGCTCACCCCCAGGGCCCACCAGCAGCCCCCGGGCAAAGGTGTCGGCGTTCGAGCTGTCGGACCAATAGTCCTGGCCCACAATAGAATGGACAGTTTCCGCCCGCCCGGGCGCCTTCCTCGTCAATATCTCCAATGGTCAGGAAAAACCCGATCAGATCGCCACGCGACAACCCTCCTTGAGCACCTCAATCCGGTCAATGGCAATGGATGGCATGACATTGACAAAGCGACCGCCGAACAAACGCGCCGGGCAGCGCTCGTGGAGCGGAGAGTGGCCGACAGCCCCATCACTCCGCCACGTAGCTCAGGACGAGATCGCGCAAAGTCACCATGCCGAGCGGGTTGCGCTCGTAGTCGACGACCACGGCGCGGGAGAGTTCAAAGCGCACGAGCAAGCGCACCGCGTAGCGGGCGAGCATGCCCGACGGCAGGGTCAACACCGGCTTTGACATGATTTCGTACACGTTGACGCGCTCGGGCGCGCGGTTTTTGGCGATCACCTCGCGTGCAATGTCCGCGACCACGAGCAAGCCGAACTCGTCGTCGTCGTCGCGCCGGTTGACGGCGAGCGAACTGATCTCGTAGCGCTTCATGAGTGCCATGGCCTCGGCCACGGTCGCAAGCCTGTCGATAGTGTAGAGTTTGGAGCCCATGACGTCTCCGACCCGGATGGTGTGTTTCTCGCTCATATTTCGTCATCCACTTCTTCTAGGATGGTGGGAAGTTGGGTGGTGAGACCGACGGCGTCCTCAATCGGGATCTGGAAGGCAATGCCAGCGCCGGGGTCTTGCTCAAAGCGTCCGGCATCGCGGATGCGCTCCAAAATGTCGCGCGCTCGCGTCTCGACCACCAGGAACAGGACGACATCGCGACGGGCCGCCAGGTCGAGACCGAAAAAGGTTTTCTGCGGCTTCAGCCCTTCGCCGCGCACGCCAGTGATAATCGTCGCGCCGGTCGCACCGCCGGCGCGCGCAGCATCGACCACGGTATCGGTCTTGTCGTCGCTGACCAAGGCGATGATCAACTTCAGTTTCATGGCTCAAGTCTCCTCGGAATGGTTGGCGTTCCGCCGGCGACTCACCCAGGATACTACCATAGCATAGCCCAGCACGGACATGATGGGAAAGACGCTGGCGAACGCGATGAGGCCGAATCCGTCGATCAGCGGGCTGCGCCCGGGAACAGTGGCGGCGAGCCCCAAGCCCAGTGCGGCGACCACTGGCACCGTGACGGTCGACGTGGTGACGCCGCCGCTGTCGTAGGCGAGCGGCACAATGGTCCGGCCCGACCGGAAGGTCTGGACGATCACCACGACATATGCGGCAATGATGTACCAGGGCAGGGGCGTGCCAGTGACGATGCGAAAGCAGCCCAGCGCCACCCCCACGGCGACCCCGAGCGCCACGGCGATTCTGAGGCCCCAGGAGTGGATCGCGCCGCCCGAGACCTCCTCGGCCTTGAGCGCGACCGCGATGAGCGAGGGTTCGGCCACTGTCGTCGCAAAGCCGATCGCCGCGGCAAAGGCGTAGACCAGCAGGTAGTCGTACCAGTCGACGCCGTCAGCCAGACTCCCCTTCCCAATGGTCTCGGGCGCGGTGAGTTGGCGCGCCATGGTCTCGCCGATGGGGAAGAGCGCCTCCTCCAGGCCAATGAGGAAGAGCGTGAGTCCCAACAGGACGAAGACAAACCCGGTCGCGATCCGGCGCAGGTTTGGCAGGTTGCGGCGCAGCACCGCAACCTGGAACAGAACGAGGATGCCGACAATAGGCGCCACATTGAGCGCGGTGGAAACCGCGGTGACGGCAAAAGTGAGCAGGAACTCCACCTCAGACCACCATGCCATAGGCCAGTACAAAGATTATGGGCGTCAGGCTGGCAAAGGCGATGAGCCCAAAGCCGTCGACCATTGGATTGCGTCCCCGGATTGACGTTGCGAGCCCGACACCCAACGCGGTGACGAGCGGCACTGTGATCGTGCTGGTGGTGACGCCACCGGAATCGTAGGCCACGCCAATGATCTCTGCGGGCGCAAACGCGGTCATTGCGGTCACCAGCGCATAGCCCCCGATGATCAGCCGGTGGATCGGCCACCCCTTGAGGATGCGTAGCACGCCGAGCACGATTGCCGTGCCGACTGAGACCGCCACCACCATGCGCAACTCAAAGGCGTACGCAGCGCGCACCTCATCGTCGTCGGCAATGGCACCGGCTTCCGCGGCGACTTCGGCCGCCTCCGCGGCAACGGCGATCAGGGCCGGCTCCGCGACCGTGGTGCCAAAACCCAAGCAAAAGGCAAAGGCCAACAGCGCGGTCGCGCTCCCCTTGCGCGCAAAGGCCTGCGCAATGGCCTCGCCGAGGGGAAAGAGACCGCTTTCGAGTCCCTGGATGAAGAGCGTCAGGCCGGCGATCACGCAGACCAGCCCAACGGCGACGCGCTCGAGATTCGGAAAGGGCTGCTGCAACACCGCGATTTGGAAGAACGCGATGACGATGATGATGGGCACCAAATCGCGCAGCGCGTCGATGATCCGCCGCAATATCGCGCTCAGGGCTCTGGTCACAATATCTCTCTCACAGGGCCGCGGCTGCGGAGTAACTGAGGCCGAGATCGAATTGGGCGTCCCGAGCCGCGACCTGAAGATCGCGCGTGACCGACCCGGCGATGCGCCCAGTACGGGATTGACGGCTCAGGGAGCGTCCAGGCCCTTCATTGCCAACCAGGCGACCATAGAAGTACCAGTCGTTTGCGAGGCAGTCTTCCAGAGATGCAAACCCCGCCGTCTCGTAGCTCGAACTGCAGAACGCTCGCCGCCCCGGGTGGTTGGCCCCAACGACTTGATTGCCGTTGAACAGCGTGATAGGCGGGAAAGAAGGCGTCGTGGTGTAATGGGGTATATAGGCGTCGGCCCACATGAACTCCAGATGATACTTTGCGTTGTCGCCCCAAGGCCCGTTGATTTCGGAGAAGGTGCGGAGATGGCGCTGTTGCTCGATCAGAATATCCCAGGGTTGGTAGCGGAAGCGGCACGTCGAACTTTCGGCATGGCCGCCGAGAGCCTGGCAATTAGGATCGATAAAGCGGCGGGCATCGACGAGCGCCTGAACGAATTCATCCTTGTTTTCCGCGCCCGACAGCGCCGGCACGAGGAACGCACCAGGGTTGCCAGTCCCCGGACCATCTTATCCGCAATTCGACGGTCGTGGTCTGCCCGGCCTTCACCTCGACTGGTCGCGCTCGCCCGCGAGTAGCCGATCAATTCGGCCCTCACTTCGTGCGCGCCCACCGGCACGTCGAGAATGGTGAACCGGCCCTGCTCGCCCGACAAGCCGCCCAGTTCCAGGGCTGCACATACCAGAATCGGAATATACCTGCTCTAAAGCTGCACAGGACTTCCTCCTTTTGTCAGGCGCGTGTGCGTGCAGCAGGCTCGCAACCGGCTTGTCTTTGCGCCGGCCCTTTAAAGCCCCAGTTGATAGGTAACCCCCAGCTTCACCCGCCGGCCCTTGGGGTCGTGCGTGAAGCCGTCGTACGCCTGCTCGATGTTGACCAGGGGTGGCCGGGTGTCGAGCAGGTTCATCCCCGAGAGCACCATGTTGGCGCCCCTGGTCAGGCTCCACAGAAAGCTCACGTCCAAAGTGACGAAGGGGTCGATGGTACCGAACAGGTCCTTGATGGCAGCATTGCCGGAGGCCATCGATCCCCGGTCCTCGTAGGACGAGATGTAGTTCAGGTAGCTCACGATGCTGTAGGTCTTCCAGTGATAGCCTGCCGAGGCCCGCCCCTTGATCTTGGGAAGCGAGGTCGCAATGGGATTGCCGAAGTTCAGATAGCCGGCCGCGTCAGCGGCCTCCTGCAGTTCCAGATCGCCCAGCACCAAGGCCTTGGTCTCGTACGCCAGGATATAGCTGCCGTCCAGACTGGCGGCGACCTGGCCCGGGCCCGCGGGCATCCGCGTGCCCAGGTGCATGTCGATTCCCGAGGTCTTCACCCCCGGCCAATTGACGATATCGACACGCACCCGCTCGAGCTCCGAGGCCTCGCAGGTGCCCGTCCCGGGCCCGTCCGGGCAGACGATGAACTGTTTCAGGGCTTCCTTGTTTGCATCATCGGCATACAGTTCGGTGATTCTCCCGTGCGGCATGGCACCGATGACATCCTTGAAATCGTAGCTCCAGTAGTCGAAGGTCGCTTCATGGCCCGCCTCGGTGATCAGGGCGAGGCCCGCATTGTAGGTGAATGCCTGTTCGGGTTTGAGGTCCTTGCTTCCGATTCGGTCCACCGTCTGATAGGCGCCCGTCTCGTTGATCCACTCGAGCGTCGAAAGTGGGCTTTCGTTCACATCGTCCAGGGATGGAGTGCGGAACGTCGTCTGCACCGAGCCGCGCAGGAACAGGGACTGGGTGGAGGATTCGGCCAGCTGATAGCGCCACCCGAACTTGGGATCGAAACTGCTCGCCACATCGTGGAACTCGTAGTTGGCGGCGAGCTGGGTGTCGAAGCGCGACCCCAGGCTCAGGGGAATCTCGGCGAAGATGCGGTGCACCGTCTGCGATTCATCATACGGCCGATTCACATTGGTGAACGCATAGGGGCCGAACCTGTCCTCGGCTGAGCAGTTCATATCGCCCACGACCGGACAGGGGTTGATGGTCACGTCGCCCTCGTCGTTGGGATCGCCGCTGGCATTGAGCAGACGGAACTGGTACCCGCCCGCGTAGCTGGCGACGTCCTCGATCCAGGTCCCGCTCAGCGTCGCGTCGGCCACCAGCACATCCGCGGTGCTCTGCAGATCGACTTCATTATCTGCCAGCCAGTGCCGCAACTCGGGGCTGTTGGCAAGGTTGGCACGGTAAGAGGGATTCGCCTGGGTTACAAAATCCGAGCCATGTTGATCCGTGAACTCGATGGCGTTGCTGAAGGGGTTGTAGTACTGGCAGTCCCCCTGACCCGCCACCTGGCCGTTGAGCGCGCCGAGCCGCATCCCGGCAAGGGATGTGGGATCTGGATCTGCCTCCACGCCAACGCCGCAATCCGGCCCTCCAAAACCGCGGAAGCCGAGGAAGATCCGCTCGATGTACACCCCCGGCAGGTTGTAGTTGCCCTCGGTGCGCGAATAGGACAGACCCAGGTCGTAATGGGTCTCTCGACCACCGAATGACGCAAAGTCCCCATTCGCCGAAGCCGCCAGGCGCCAGGTGCTGGAGTCGCGGCCCAGGATGCGCCCGGGACCCGAGTTGCCGAAGGGGCGGCCGTTGAAGTACCAGTTCTCGCCGCCCTGGCACTCGGCGTAGTAGAGGTCGCCGTCCGCGGCGCCGTAGTCCTCGCAGAAGGCCTGCCGGCCCGGGTGGTCGGGCGCGACCTCCTGGATACTCGTGTCCGTCAGTGGGAAGGGAGGGTACGAAGGGGTGGTGTACCAGTTGGGAATCTCAGCCTCGGCCCACAGGCCCTCGAAGTGATACTCCGTGCCATTGTCCAGCGCACCGTTGATCTCGGCAAAGGCACGGGTATGGCTCATCTCCTCGATCAGGTTCTCGTACTGCTGATAGCGGAAACGGCAGGTCCAGGATTCCCGGAAGCCGCCAAATTCCTCGCAACGAGGAGCGTGGATGGCAGCGGTCCAGGGGGCCGGAGCGCCAACGGCGAAGGTGCCCGGATTCCCCAGGCTCGACCATCCGAGGCGCTGCCCGCCGCCATGCCACGGCTGCAGCAGGTAGTCCCTGTCGGTGGACGGCAACTCTCCGCGTCTTCGCCATTCCCCGGCCACAACCGCATGGGCCCCGCCGAGTTGGCCGCCCCATATCGCGCCGGCGTCGCTGTCCCCCGCACCGGCCAGATACTCGTGCGAGGCCGAGACTTCGAACCCCGTGAAGTCGGAGCGGGTCAGGAAGTTGGCGACCCCGGCCACCGCATCCGATCCATAGATGGCCGCAGCCCCCTCCTTGAGCACCTCGACCCGGTCCAGGGCGATGGAAGGGATGGCATTCACGTCGACGAAGCGCCCCCCGATCAAGCGCGCCGGGACATAGGTCTGGCGGCGGCTGTTGATCAACACCAGCGTCCGCGAGGCGCCCAGACCGCGCAGATTGACATTGGCAATGCTCTCGGAAAGGGTGGCGGCCTGGTTGGCGTTGTACCAACTGCTGCGCTCGCCGATCACTCCGTGGCTGGCGCTCAAGTTCTTGAAGAAATCAACCGCCTGCGGCGACCCTTGTTCGGCCATCTTTGCCCGGCCAGTCACCGCGACTGCGTAGGGCAAGTTGATGGGAGATTCCTTAAAGGCGGTGCCGGTCACTGCCGTCTCTTCAAGGAGGATCGCCGCGGGTTTTAGGCGCACCTCAACGGCCGTGGTCTGCCCGGCCTGCACCTGAACGGCGGCGGTCGCGCGCCCGTAGCCGATCAATTCGGCCGTCAGCTCGTGCGCACCGGCGGGCACGCCGGTAATGGTGAAGCGGCCCTGCCCGTCCGACAATCCGCCCAGTTCCAGGGCCGGGATGTAGACCAGGGCTGCTTCCAGCGCGTCTCCGCTGTCGTCGTCGACCACGGTGACGGCGACGGCACCGGTCGTTTGCGCCTGCACCGGCGCGGCCCAGAGCAAGGCCGCGCCGACCAGCGTCGAAATGGACGTGTTCCAAAATCTCATAAGAGCACCTCCGCTTTAAGGGTTTTTGGAACGTTTGCTTCGTCGACGTATCTGCATTCTGTTATATCCGACCGCCTGATATTCTCATAGCGAATCAGTGCGATTCACGCGTTTCGCTGCGAAGCCCTATCCAGACGCAGACTGCCATTCCCAATAGGACAATGGCGAACGGGAAGCCGGTTGCGAGCGAGGCCGCCTGCAACGAATTCAGCCCTCCACCAAGTAGGAGTGCTATAGCGACTAGCCCCTCAATAGTACACCAGAAAATACGTTGCGCTACTGGGGTGTCAACCTTGCCGCCGGCTGCGATGGTATCAATAATCAACGATCCGGAGTCCGACGAGGTAACGAAAAATACGATGGTCAGCAGTATCGCCACAGATGAAAGTAATTTCGTCATCGGGAGTTTGTCAAGCATTTTGAACAATGCGATTTCCAGCTTCCACGCCGCAACATTTTCGGTTACACCAGTATAGCCCTCAACCATGTGCTGGTGGAGGGCAGTGCCGCCAAAGGTACCAAACCACAGTAAACATAACACCACCGGCGGGGTGAGTACAAAAATCATGAATTCGCGAACCGTGCGGCCCTTTGAAATGCGGGCGATGAAGGTGCCGACGAAGGGTGCCCAGGCAAGCCACCAGGCCCAGTAGAATGTCGTCCAACCGTGCAGGAAATCCGTGTCCTCGCGTCCTATCCAGTTGCTGAGCGGCACAATTTTTGCAAGATAGCTACCAAGCCCAGCGAACATACTGCGGAAAATGTAGGACGTCGGACCGAGTATGATAATACTCAACAGCAACAAAAACGCGAGAATTATGTTGAACTGGCTAAGACGCTTGATACCAACATTAATACCCATCAGCACCGATATCAGCGCGATGGACGTAATCACCACAATCAGCACCACCATGGTGGTGTTAGTCGCGGGAACATCAAACAGATAATTCAAACCGGAGGTCACCTGTTGAACCCCCAAGCCGAGCGAGGTGGCGAGCCCAAACAGACCTGCGAATATGGCGAACGTATCGATGATATGGCCAGGCCAGCCCCAGATGCGGTCGCCGAACAAGGGATAGAACGCCGAGCGGATGGTGAGGGGCAGTCCCCGGTTGTAGGCGAAGTACCCGAGGGCGAGTCCAACGACTCCGTAAATGCCCCAACCGTGTAGCCCCCAGTGAAAAACTGTTGCCGCTATGCCGACGGTGGCGGCCTCCTCTGTTCCGGCGGTAATGCCGAGGGGCGGGCTCTGAAAGTAGTAGACCGGCTCCGCCACCCCGTAAAACAGCAGACCTATGCCCACGCCCGCTGCAAAGAGCATGGAGAACCAGGTTAAGTTGGAGTACTCGGGTTTTGTATCGGCCTCCCCGAGGCGCACCTTGCCGAGGGGCGAGAATGCCACATACAGACAAAAGAGCAAGATGAGGTTAGCAGTAATCATGAAAAACCAATCGAGGTTCGTAGTGAGCCACTCGCGGATATTTTTGAAAACCTCCGTCGCGGCTTCCTGGAAGACAAGTGCCCCAATGAGAAAGGCGACGATGGTGATACTGGAAATCACGAACACTGGAGTCAGGTGGATATCTAAACCGAATAGCTTCCGGTACTCCTTGTCATCCGGCAGTTGTGGTTGTTTTCCTTCTTCACGCATCGAGAAAGTCAGCACCCCCTTCGCCATCTAAAGCCAGTATGTCGGCCATGGATTTACCGCTGACGGATTGACTGATTACCAATACCCCTTCGTCCCCAAACAGCAGCTTCGGGTTCTTTTTCATCCAGTTCTCCAAATCCTTTTCGCAAAGGTTCAACTCTGATGCCGACTTACTCCTGAACGTCTGAATGGTTTTCTCTTCTTCGAGGTTAAGTCTGCATAGCATCTGCGCCTCCATCGAATCTTGCGGTTTGTGTCACCTGTCACCAGTGCTAGGCGATACCGCCCTATAAGCTGGCCTCTGCTCCCCGTTCGGTCCTTTCGGCATGTATACTCCCTGTCAAGATATTTATAATATCGGCTAATCCCAGTATATTTCAACCTGAGACACCACCTAAGGATACCTGATGCCAAGCGTTTCTTGGTGCCTCAAAATCTGATGCGCATCAATTCCACCTTCACTTCGCGCACCGGCGTGCCCTTTTCCTCCCGGCGAATGGCCTCCGGGAAAAGCGGCACCACCGGCATGGACAGGCCCCGAGCCATCCCCTCCCGTCCAGCGCTCGGCGAATGGCCCGCATCCCGCCAGGCGGAATACTCCTGCGCAACCTCGTAGTGCCGGGTTAAATACGTCCCGGCTCCGAGCCCCAGGATCCCCCCGGCCAGCATCATGGCGAAAGTGGGTTGGGCCTGGTGGTGCCTATCAGCCAGGACCGCGGTCCCCAGGCCGTACAGAGTGCCGATGATCCCACCGAGATTGATCAGCCGGGCCCTTCCTCCGCTCATTCCCACACGAGGGGCGAGAGTGCCCATTTTCACCAGCCCCAGATTGCCTCCGGCCATGGCGCTGGTGAGAAGCGCATCGCTGTCTGTCACCCCCAGGATTTTGCCGGCGCACAACGCGAACCAGGTGCCCCATATACCCCCGAAGTTGATCAGGGTCGCCTCGCCCGCGCTCACGTAGCGCCGGACCACGACGTTGGAGGCGGCCAGCAGCCCCAGGGCGCCGCCGGCCATGCTGGCCGCGGTTACCCCCTTGTAGCCGCTGCCGGCCAGGATCGCCGCCCCGGTTCCCTGCCACGTGCCCCAGGCCCCGCCGAGGGCGAGCAGGGAGGCCTGCCCGTTGCTGATGGGTGCTTCCCGGGTTTGGACGAGAGTGGTGCTCAGGCCGAGCATGGGCCCCGCGATCATCCCCATGTAGACCAGTTCCGCCGATTCGGCCAGGATGCCGGTGCCCATGCCTACCCAGGTCGCGTACAGGGTGCCGAAGACGGCCAGCCCCACTCTGGCCGGTGGGCTGATGGTCACCTCCACGCCCTCCCTGCGGCGGATCTCCTTCCTCCTCTGGCGGGCCAGGACGGCGTACACACTCTCTTTGTAGTTCGCGGTGATCCAGTCGAAGCGCCGCAGGGCTCTGTCGTATTCCCCTTGGTTCATCAGTCCGGTCGTGGCCTCGTACATGATCCTGGCTTCCAGACCCCTGAGTTGCTCTTTTTCTTCCTGAGCGCAGAGCAGACCGGGCGCCATGCACACCGCGCACAGACCCAATATCGCCATCCTGTTCCATCTCGAGATCATGGTTTTTTCCTTCAGAATCTGATTTTCACCAGAGTGGCGCGGATTGCCACCGAAGGATGTGCCGGGCGCCCCCCTTTCAACCTGCCGGCCGCGGCGGGGGCAAATACCCCCAGGGCAGGGGCTGGCCAGCCCCATTCTGCCACCACCCGTACGCTTCTCTGGCCGGAAGCGCCAGATGGGAGATCGCGCTCCCTGGTTCGGACACCGTCCCAAAGCCCGGCAACACCCCCGGCCATGATGAGGCCCATAGGCACCGTGGCATTATCGAAGATACCCTCCAGAGCCAGCAGCCCCACGAAGCCGCTGGCCACAAAGGTGGCGGCCAGTCCCCGCAGGTTGATCAGGCGGGCGTGCTCCGGGCTCAGCTCGACCCGGGGGATCAGCATCGCCATGGCCACAAGGCCCAGATTCCCGCCCAGCAGGGCATTCCTCAAATTCCAGTCACCATCCGCTTCGGCCATGACCGAAGCGCAGAATCCAAACCACGTACCCCAGCCTCCCGCATGGTTCAGGAGACTGGCGTCGCCCCTGCTTATGTCGGTGTAGCGGGTGAGGGCCCCACTGCCGGCGATGCCCGCCAGCCCGCCCGCCATGGCCGCGGCGGTCAGGCGCCGGCCGGAGCGCTCATCGGCCGCGACCATCCATCCGTAGCCCTGCCAGGTACCCCAGAGACCGCCGAGCTTGATGAGGGTTGTCTGCCCTGGACTCAGGGCGGTATCCCGGGTGAGGAGATGGGTGGTGAGCAGACCGGCAGGGGCGCCGATCATCATGCCCGCGGCCAGGGCCTGATCCGAGTCCGCACCCGCGACGATGGCCGTGCCCACGCCCAGCCAGGTGGAGTAGAGCGTGCCGAATATCAGGGCGCCGATACGGCCCCCCTGGTCAATGGGCCTGCGGCCAACCCGATACAGGCCCAGTTCTTCGAGGCGTTTTTTCCTCTCGGCCGCCGAGGTGGCGTACAGGGTTCCGGGGTACTGGTTGGTTATGTCGGTCAGGTAGTTGTACGCCGGGCCGTACTGCCCTTTGACGAGGGCTGTAAAGGCCGTCTCGTACAGCTTTTGGGCCTGTGTTTCACCTGCGGCTTCTTCCTGGGCCCAGAGCGTGTCGCCCAGGAGTATGAGCGCGGCAACACAAACCCGCAGCATGAAGGGTACACCAGGCATTAGGTCGATCTTTGTCATGGCAATTTCCCTCGTCGATGGACACGTAGCCCTCGGACGGGTCGTATGTAGAAGCTGCTGCAGCAACCCGGTGCTGGTGCTCTCACGGGGTTGTCCCCGTGAAACCTGCTCGCATGGACGGGGGCAAACGATGTGCTATCGTCCGTATTTGTGCCGGGCTATGGCACCACGGCCAGCTTGCTGATCGGTGAGACCCCCCCGGGCGCCCGGAGGGAGTTGCGCCTAATCCAACCCTGCATGGACGGTCATAAACAGGCTGGTGGCGCGCTGCTCTTCGCCGCGGGCAAAGCGGCGCCGGGTCCACTGCACCCCGGCGCGCGACACCAGCTGGTACCCGGTATAGGCCACCCGGTTGGTCAACTGCGCCAGCAGCGTCCGGCCGCTGAAGTCCTGGTCGATCTGTTGGCGCCGGCCCTGGAGCATCCAGAAGCGGGTCCATTCTACCCCTACCTGCAACTGGGTATTGAAAAGCTGCTTGCCGTAGCGCGGAAAGTAATTCACCCGGGAGCGTTCGGCCATGAGCGGCTGGATCCACAAAAAGAGGACGGTCTCTTCCAGGCTGGTGGCGGTGGATTGGCGGGTGCTGAAGGGCCGGTCCCGGCGGAACTCGCTTTTGAGGCGCGGTTTGAGCAGGCCCAGGCCGATGGGGAGGGCCCATTCGCCTTTGTTGATCAGCCCGGTAAAACCGGCTCGCTTGCGGCCCTCCCGCAGGCGCAGCTGGGGGCGCGCATCGCGCTGCCGCACAACCTCCCACTTGAAGCGGTGCTGCAGACGCAGGCCCTCGGCCAGACGTTGATCCAGATCCAGGTACAGAGTGTTTTTCCAGGTGTCTTGTGCCGGCAGCGTATCAAAGACATCCTGCATGCGCCCGATGCCGCCGATGGGCTGGACCCACTGGTGCAGGTCGTCGCGGATATTGTCTTTGACCAGGGCGCTGAAATCGAAAAAGCGCAGCCGTCCCCAGCCCGGCCAAGACCGGGTCCAGGTCACCATGCTGTACACGGAATGGGTGCGCCCGTCCCCCAGGATCAGGCCCATGCGCTGGCCCCCGAGCAGGAAGAGCAGATCCGGACTCACGTGCGCCTGGATATAGGCGTTGAAGCCGCGATGATCCCTCTTGTAGGGGTAGTCGGGCGACACGTCATTCTCAAAGCGGTCGATGGCGCCGTTGTGGTTCAGGTCCGTCCCGAATAAAAACTCGGGCCGATCCGAATAAAAGCGCAGGAAGGGCTCTTCGTAGTCGGGGATGAGGTTGGCGTTCTGGTTGTGGTCGTAGAGAAAGTCCCCGTTCTCGTCGTAGCCCGGCCAGGCCACCTGGCGGGTGGAGAGTTGAAAGGGCCGTTCCCATTCGGGGATGGCGTTGTGATCGTCGTCGTCCTCGACGAATTCGTACAGATCCGGCACCGGCGCTTTGAAGCGGATCTGGCCGTTGTTCTGGGTCAGCCAGTACCGGGTCGAGTACCCATCGGCTATGGAGAAGGCCTCGCCGAAAACCTTCCAGGGATAGCGGTTGTAGGCCAGGTTTGCGTACGCGGCCCCGTCCTGATCGACCACGAGGTGGTGGTGGGCCTCGTCCGGTCCGGGGTACTTACTGTAGCGCCGGTTGAGCACGGCTTCGCCCTGCAGGGACAGGCCCTTCCACTCCACCAAGTCCCAGTTGAAACCGAGCAGTTCATTGGCCGTGGGCAGGCCGTAGTCCAGGCGCAGCAGGCGGCCATTGCTCTCGTCCCGCACATTGCCCTCGGCGCGGCGCCGGGTGATAAAAACGGTTTCTGGAGTGAAACGGTCGCCGTTGGTCTGCAAATTCGAAGCCATTTCAATGCGGTAATCATTGGCCACGACCAGTTCCACATGGGCCTGTTGCACCGCCCCGGACTCGACGATTTCGGGGTCCAGGCTGTTCAGATCGTATTCGAGCAGGATGCTCTCCAGGCCATCGGCCACCAGGGCGCCTTCGCGGCTGCGCCCGCCCTCGATCCGGGGCTGCAGACCGCGCAGTTCGCGGCCGCTGGTGTCAATCAGGACAATGTCGTGCCGGAACAGGGTGGCTCCGCCCTGGCCGTCTTCGGGCGAATCGTCGCGCAGCTGCACCCAGATTTTTTCCAGCGGCTGGTTCTGCGCCGTGGTCAGGGTGCCGCGCAAAGCATTGCCGTAGCTGAAGTCCACCTGGGTCTGGGCGTTGTGGGCGTTGACATAGGTAAATCCCACCTTGGTCAGATCGCCGGCCTGGAGGGCGAGATGGCCGGCCAGGAAATGGGTGGTATTGTTGCGGCGGCCCCCGCCCGGATTGCTGGGGCGCGCCAGCAGCAGGGAGGTGGCGTAGCGCTCCCTGGTGTAGTCCAGGCGCATGCCGTCGAAATTGGGTTTGTACAGCGTCAGGGGGGTAAAGCTGGAGAAGATGCGGTCCCCAATCATCAGGCGGTAGGTGCCGCGCCCGTCCCCATCCGAGGAGATGACCAGGTTCTGGAAGAATTGTCGATACGCGTTGGTCCGGCCCAGGCTGGTCGGGCCTTTGGACAGGAAACTGCCGTTGCGCTGGACCTGCACCTGCTCCCAGGTATAGACCAGCCAGCCCCTCCCCAGCGGGTTGCCGAAGGTATCGTACCATTCATCCCCTTCGAGGAGTAGATCCACGTAGCGCCTGTACAACTGGCGCGCGTAGCGGGCATCGGTGACGTACCAGGGCCGCACGTAGCTCTCTGCCAGGTGGCGCGGGGCGTACCACTTGTGTACTTCGGGTGCGATGCGCTCCAGGCCAAAGCCGGGCGCACTCGGGTGGTCTACGGCCCGGCCGAGCAAGGTCCGGTCCACCGACAGGCTTTGAGCCCGGGTACTCTGCGGCCCCGGGAGCGTCAGCAGGAGGCCGATGCCGGCCAAGTATGCAAGTGCGTGCATGTGGTATGCCCTAGGTGCTGGGCGCGTTATTAGTAAACCAGGTGGACGATGCGCACCACTTCGGTGTCCCCGGCGCCAACATCCGTTGAAAAAGCCACGCGCGCCAGGTAGGTGCCCGGCGCCACCCGGGCGCCGCTCTGGTCGCAGCCATCCCAGGCCACCGCGTGCAGGCCGCTGGGATGGGCGCGGACAATGGAAAGGTCGCGTACCCGGTGGCCGCCGAGGTCGTAGATCCCGACGCGGAGCAGGCGCTCGCCTTTGAGCCGGAAAACGGCAAACCGGATCTGGGCCACATCGTTGATGCCATCCCCATTGGGGGTGAATACCGGGGGCGTCACTTCCACCGCATCGAGCAGGGGCGCCCCCTCCAGGTCGGCCACGACCACCAGGGACTGGCTCTCGATCAGGTCGGTCGCCTCGCCGGCGCTGACGATCTGGACCACCCCGGGCCGACTTGCCCGGGTCAGTTCGAGCTGAAAGGTGGTGCCGCTGAGAAAGACCTGGGTGCGGAAGGTGGCCGCGTAAATCGAGCTGCCCCGGGTGGCGGGCCGGGACAAGGCGATTTCGATACCACCTTCCTCCAGTTCGCGCAACGTTGCGGAGCCCGGCCACAAGCTCTGTCCCGCGCCGGCTCGAAGGGCCCCCTCCGCGCCGGCGCGCAGGCTCTGCAAGTGGATTGGGGCCGACGACGACGAACGCAGCCGCAAGCGGTCAAAGCCCGGGTCCCCGGCTCTGAATTTCGGCTGGAAGTACAGGGTGAATTCCTCCTCGGCGCCGGGTCGCACCCCATCCACGGGCCAGATCTCGGCAAAGACCTGGTCGATGAGGGGCGGTTCCAGACCCAGCTGCAGGCGGCGGATGAAGGCCGTGCGCAGAGGATTGCGCGTGAGCAGACGCACCTGCACCATGGCCACCTTGCGCGGGCTGGGGGATTTGAACAGCTCTCCGGACCCCTGGTACAACGCGCTCCAGTTGCTCCACTGGGGACCGGGAAACTCCTGGGCGATCACCTCCCCGCGGTTGCGCTCGGTAGTGGACTCCCACTGCTCCTGACTGATTTCGCGGCCAAAGCGGTCGAAGTACTGCGCGGTGCGCAGCACATCGTCGCCGCTGCGGGTGCGGATCTCCAGGTGGGTATCCACCGGGGCTTCGCCTTCCCACTCCACTGTGGTGAACATGCGCGAGCCCTGCAGCTGGATCATGGGTGAGGTCAGGGTGACTTCGGACACGTAGCCTTCGCCGTAGGCCTGGATCTCGCTCAAGCTGCCGGTCTCTTCCCGGGCCCCGATCAACTCCAGGCGTCGCAACTCGATGAAGCGCACTTCCTGGATCGGGAAGCGCTCTTCCAATTGCAGGAAGGCCTCTTTGTTGAGACGCTCGTCCAGGACGTTCCAGAGCATGGTGCCACCCGGATCCAGGGCGCCGTCGGAGAGGCGCACCTGGTACGCGGTCAACGGCTCCTCGGGGGTGATCAGGCGGATGCGCTCCAGCCAGTACTTGGCCCCCAGGTCGATCTCCAGTTGGCCGCGGTGGCGCAGGGGATCGTAGACCCTCAGGGGGTAGAGAGAAGCGAACAGGCCATCGGTCGACAGGACCAGCGCCGGGTTGGAAAAAAGATCGGATTCCTGGTTGAGGATGCGCTGGGTCAGGCTGATGATGTTGTCGCCCAGAGCGTAGACTTCGATTTCGGCGAGCCGGGGCCGTTCGTGGCGAAAGTAGCGGATGGGGCCTCTTTCCTCGGAGGGCAGGACCTCGTAGGTCTCCTGGTCGATGGGGATGTGGCGGCCGGCTATGGTCTGGCGGAAGTACTCGACGGCACCTCGGTCCGCAAGCGCCAAGCCCTGATAGGTGGTGGAGTCCACTTGCGCGCCCCAGGGGCCGTCCGTATCCAGGGCCTCAAAGCGCAACAACTGCACGACTTCGCCCTCCACACCTGCGGGCACAGGGCGCTGGGTCGGCACCTCAAAGACGAATTCGCGCCGGGTCTTGTTGGGCCGGGTCATCTGGCCGGCGCGGAAGAACCGGGGTTCCCCTGGCCGACCGCCGGTATGGAGGGCGCGCCCGTCGGAGAGCACCACCCGGAACTTGAGGAAGGGATCCCCGCTCCCCTCTTCGACAAACCGCACCACGACCCGGCGGGCGATGACGGCGCGGCCCAGGTTGATTTCCACGAACCAGTTGGCCAAGGAGTCCGCCCGGTCGGGTTCCCAGAAGGTGGTCGGGTCTCCGTCCATCACTCGATGAGCCGTCTCCAGGTTGCTGCCCGCGTCCTGGAGACCGCCGAAGATGGTATCCCCTCCGGCCGCCACGACGGTCTCGAATTCGTCGGCGTTGAGCAGGGCGTTGATGTCGCGGCGGACAAAGCGCGGCTGCACCCGGCCGTCTTCCTGGATCAGGTACGAGCCGATGGCCCCCTCCCAGGCGGTCCAGTGCTCGGGCCGGTCGATCGCGATCTGGTCGCGGGTGAGCCGGTAGCCCTCCTGGGCGAGGACGGGCAGGCCACTGACGGCGATGAGCAGCCCCACCAGCGGCAGGGTATGGGGGAGGGCCGTCCACATCAGTAGACCACCCCCACCACGCCCTGCCGGCGCTCGGCGCCCCCATCCGCCCCCACCTGTACCTCGTACAGATACAACCCGGGAGGGACCTGCCGGCCCTGGGCATCCAGGCCGTCCCAGGTGCGGGTGTAGCGACCGTTGTCGTCGGCCCCTTCGTACACCAGCCGCACCCGACGCCCACTCAGGTCGTAGATGGCGACGAATACGGCCGCCGGCACCACCAGCTTGAGCAGGCTGTAGCTGAGCACGAACTCATCGTTGAGGCCATCCCCATTGGGGGTAACCAGGGACAAGTTGGGCTGCACGTCCGCGATGAGGGGGAAACGTCCCTCCTCGGCGTCCAGCCGCACCACCAAGCTACCGCCGGGCAACTCCTGGTCGATATCCGCGGCTCGCGCCACTTGAAAGGCCTCGTCCACCCCCTCGTCGGTGGTCCGCCGATCCAGGGCCCCGACCTCGAAGCGGGTGTGGTCGCGGAAGACGCGGCCAGTGAAGACGAGCTGCACGAAACTGCCGTTTTGCTCAATGCGGCGGAGCAGATTGACCGTGAAGCCCTGCCCGGGATGGTAGGTGGTGGTGGAAAACACCGGCTGGTCGTCGACGAGCGCCTGTTCCACGGCCAAGATTTCCGCGTCCGTGCCCACCCGGACATGGGTGAAGCCGGTGTCCCTGGGGTTGTAAAAGGTGCTGGTAGTCTTCAGGTGCACCTGCATGGACAGGGTGAAGCGGGTTTGCGCGCCGGGCGCCACCACCGGGGGGTGGATCTCGGCGGCGAGGTCCCGGGCCACCGGGGGCCGCAGGTATTCGAAAATCAGTTGTTTCAATTGGGTCCCTGGCAGGGAGAGGGACACGCGGAACTGCAGGTAGGGCTGCAGGCTGGGGGACCGGATCAGTCCATCGGTGACGGTCGCCCAGGCGCTCCATGCCGGATT
Source organism: Candidatus Latescibacterota bacterium (assembly GCA_965219385.1). Taxonomy (GTDB): domain Bacteria; phylum Latescibacterota; class UBA2968; order UBA8231; family UBA8231; genus CBDCNM01. Next base: position 4,196,818 of record CBDCNM010000002.1, read on the forward strand.
GGGTTTGACCGGCCCCCTTTCGTCATCCTCCAGTCTCCGGTAGACTACTTCGTCGACGCGTTCGAACTCGTCTACGCCCACTACCGGCCGGCGGAAGAAGTGCAGGGGCTCGTCGTCGGGACCGGTGCGGGTCTGCACCACCATGGAGGCTTGCGAGAGATCGCCCCCTTCAAAGTACACCTTGCCCCAGACGATATTCGACCAGCTCGCCCGTATGGGCCTGGAGACGTACTCGCCCACCGGTACGGTGCCGTCGCCGTAGACTTCCAGTTCGGCGATCTCCCAGGCCCGCTCCGTGGTAGGGCTGAGGCGGATGAAGCGCACGTCCCGGCTGCTAAAGTGCCGGTCCAGCACGGGCTCGGTGTTGGGACGATGCGACGGAAAATCGAGGAGCGGCTCAAAACCCTCTGGTGTGCTCACGGAGTTGGTGGCGATGCTGAACTCCTGGAGGAAGCGACGCCGGTGTTTCCGGTCCAGGCGCGGGAAAAAGCGGAGTCGGTTGACGCGGAAGGCGCCGCCCAAGTCGAGGTACAGGGGCTCGGTGCGCGGCAGGAGCGCGCCCTCCGGATCAAAGGCCGTGCCCAGATCGCCGTCGTAGAGCAACTCCCCCCCCTCCACGGAGTACACGTGCGATCCTGAACCTAGTATCCGCTCCACCCGGTGCAGGCCCCCATCCCGCTCCGGGATGCCGGCGGACAGGTTGGCATTGGGGGCTACAGCCCACATCCAGATGGAATCGCGGCTGACCGCCATGAACCGGGACGACTCCCGGACCTGAGTCCAGGACCCCCTGTTGTTGTCTGAGCCCACGATCAGGCTGTCAAGCGCTGGCAGCACCGCGACGGACCCCAGGAGGAAAAGGGCGCTTAGGCTTAGACTGAGTAAGGACAGGCTGGTCCGCACACGCATTGCTCCTCATAGCGTGGTTTTAAAGCTGGGAAACACGCCCTCGACTAGCGGACAAAGGTCGCCTTGATCCGGCTCCAGGTCATGCTCTCCACCGCCGAGTCGGGGAGCTCACCCCCAGGACCCACCAGAAGGCCCCGGGCGAAGATGTCGGCGTTCCAGAGACTGTCCCACTGGTCCTGGGCCCTAATAGAATGGATAGTTTCCGCCCGGCCTTCCTCGTCAAGATCTGCAATTGCCAGGTAAAACCCGATCAGGGTCCCAGGCGACAACGTCGACACTACACTCTCCTCTGGGCTGTTCCAAATGAACCGATCAAAGGGCGTCACGTAGAATTCCGTCACCGATAGCGTGGGATGCTCGCCGAAAGAAGCCCCACCCCCCTCCGCATACGGCGGCAGATGGAACCAATCTTCTTCGTCTCCACTCTGAGCTACTAAGCATACATGGGGGCCGCCGCCGAAGATGTCACCCAGGACGATGTAGCTTTGAGCGTGTTGATTCGTCCGCAACCGGCGTTCCTCGTCGTCCTTGATCTCGTTGCGATTGAAGTAGTATTGCCCGCCGCTGGCATCTCCGTCCACCCTGAAGTTTACCGCAGAATCATGCTGCTCCATAAAAACACATGCACGGATCTTTTCAGCACCTTCATAATTATTGATATATATATCATCGGAGCGCTCGATGGCCACATAGAGGCGCTGGCTGGCCCCGTGCCAGGCCAGCCAGACACGGTAATCCATATCGGCCGGATCATACGGTGGCCGATTGGGAGGGATCTGAAAGTCCAGGGCAGTCAGGGTGGGTTCGCCCAGCAGGTCGACCCACTCGTCGACGGACCCATCGGTCACGTCAATCTGGGCCAGGTCCGCGTCGGTCAACTCGACGAAGGGATAGAGCCTTTCGCTTTCCTGCGCCTCGGCGCCACCAAGCAGCCCCACCACCAGGCCGATAATGGGTAGGAAACGTTTTACCAGGTTCATCGGGGTCCTTCCTTAGGTTGAATTTCCATTGAGGCCGCCTTCGCTGAGGGCTACCCTCTCAGCCACCCCACCCACTCAATCAGCGGCGGCACCAGATTGCCCGCGAAAAACGCCGTCACGACTACTCCACCGGTTATAAACGGTACAAAGGGCATGGACTGTTCGACGGCCACCACCCCACCCCCTGACAAGCGCCCCTCCCCTGCCAGCTTCTGCACCCGGCGCACCTGCTGCTCAGAAAGCGGCCGGCCCGCCTCGCAGATAGGGGCCTCCTCTGCCTCTGCCCCTGCTGCAAACAGCGCCTGACGAGGGATAGCCCCTGCTTGTAACAAACCCACCGGAAAGGATTGCACGAACGCCCGGCTATACCGGTGCCGCACCTGCCCATAAGCCAGCTCGAGCAGCCAGACCGCCCCCCACATCAGCACATAGGCTTGCCAGCCGCCGGTAGCCTGACCCAGGTAGAGCAACGCGACCAGACCCGGCACCAGCACCACCGGCCAGTAGCGCACCTCCAGCCCCCGCTCCAACAGCCGGTAGCCGATCACCAGCGCCCCCAGCATCTCCAGGTAGCTCAGCGGTCGTTCCAGCACCAGCCAGGCAAGGCTCAAGGCCCACCCCAGCAGCCCGGCCAGGCCCCAGGCCGCCTTGAGCCACGGCCGGCCTTCAGGCCGGTCCTGCTCCGGGGCTTGCTGCCACGCCCGCTGCCACACCGGCACCAGCAACAAGACCAGCAAATAGCCCAGCAGCGCATTGACGACCAGCGCCACAGGGGCCGCCTGCAGCGAGAAGGGGTCCGTAGAAGGACACAGGGTGGGGGGCAAGGCTAGGGCGGCGGCCCAGTAGAGCTTGGCGTCGCCCGGCGACCAGAAGCCCAACAGGGTCAGGCCAAAGGCTATGGCCAGTGCGGTGAGCAGCAGGGCGACGACCCGGCTCAGGGAAGTAACGTCCAGGAAAATCATGGTGAGCTGTCCGGCCAGGCCGATGGCCAAGAGCGCGAAGGTGTAGCGATTGGGCACCCGTCGTAGTTTCAGGTCGGTATAGCTGGTATACAAGCCCACCGTCAGCACCGCGGAGAGCATGACCAGCTCTACCAGAAAAACCGGATCGGTGAAAAGGTTCATTTTATTCTATTTCCCTCGAAGTGGGCCCCTGGGGCCCGGCCGGCCGCCGGCCAGTGCCTCACCGGACAAAGGTCGCCTTGATCCGGCTCCAGGTCACGCTCTCCACCGCTGAGTCGGGGAGCTCACCCCCAGGACCCACCAGCAGTCCCCGGACGAAGTTGTCGGCATTCTGGTGTGCAGTCGACGAGTAATCTCCCTCCATAATAAAATGCATGCCTTCCGTCTGGAGTTGGTCCGCGTCGTCATGATCTAGAATTGTGAGGGAAAACCCGATCAGCGTCCCAGGCGACAACGCCGACACCACACTCTCCTCCGGGCTGTTCCAGATCAACCGGTCAAAGGGTGTCACGTAGAATTCCGTCACCGAAAACGTGGGATGCTCGCCGAAAGAAGCCCCACCTCCCTCCACATACGGCGGCAGATTGAACCAGTCCTCGTCGCCATATAGACTCTGAGTCCACAAGCATACATGGGGGCCGCCGCCGACGATGTCACCCAGGACACGGTAGCCTTGAGCATGTTGATTCATCAGCAGTCGGCGCTCCTCATCGAACGGGCCGCCCACACGGATGACTGGGGGCATGAAGTAGTATTCCCCGCCACTGGCGTCGCCGTCCACCCTGAAGAGTACAAAAGAATCATGCCCCACCATCTGAATACATGAACGGATCGTTCCATCATCTTCATAGGTATTGATATATATATCATCGGAGCGCTCGACCGCCCCATAGATGCGCTGGGTGGCCCCGTGCCAGGCCAGCCAGACGCGGTAATCCATATCCGACGGATCATACGGTGCCTTATCGGGATGGGTCTGAAAGTCCAGGGGGGTCAGGGTGGGTTCGCCCAGCAGATCGACCCACTCGTCAATCGAGCCATCGGTCACGTCGATTTGGGCCAGGTCCGCGTCGGTCAACTCGACGAAGGGATAGACCCTTTCGCTTTCCTGCGCCTCGGCACCATGGAGCAGCCCCACCACCAGGCCGATAATGGGTAGGAAACGCTTTACCAGGTTCATCGTGGTCCTTCCTTAGGTTGAATTTCCATTGAAGTGGGCCCCTCGGCCCCGGCCGGTCGCCGGTCTGGCACCTCACCGGACAAAGGTCGCCTTGATCCGGCTCCAGGTCACGCTCTCCACCGCTGAGTCGGGGAGCTCACCCCCAGGACCCACCAGCAGTCCCCGGACGAAGTTGTCGGCATTCCGGAATATAGCCGACGAGTAATCTCCCTCCGCAATAAAATGCGTAATAAAATGGAACCCTTCCGCCGGGCTTTCCGCGTCGTCATGATCTAGAATTGTGAGGGAAAACCCGATCAGCGTCCCAGGCGACAACGTCGACACCACACTCTCCTCCGGGCTGTTCCAAATCAACCGGTCAAAGGGTGTCACGTAGAATTCCGTCACCGAAAACGTGGGATGCTCGCCGAAAGAAGCCCCACCTCCCTCCGCATACGGCGGCAGATTGAACCAGTCCTCGTCGCCATATAGACTCTGAGGGGACAAGCATACATGGGGGCCGCCGACGACGATGTCACCCAGGACGACGTAGCTTTGAGCGTGTTGATTCTCCAGCAACCGGTGTTCATCCCGGTCCTTGATCTCTTCAAGAGAGAAGGCGTATTTCCCGCCGCTGGCGTCGCCGTCCACCCTGAAGCTTACCATAGAATCATGCCCCAGCATCGCAGCACATATAGGTCTCGCATCACCACCTTCATAATAATTAATGTATATATCATCGGAGCGCTCGACCGCCCCATAGATGCGCTGGGTGGCCCCGTGCCAGGCCAGCCAGACGCGGTAATCCATATCGGCCGGATCATACGGGGCCCGATCGAGACGGGTCTGAAAGTCCAGGGCAGTCAGGGTGGGTTCGCCCAGCAGGTCCTTCCACTCGTCAATCGAGCCATCCGTCACGTCAATCTGGGCCAGGTCGTCGTCGGTCAACTCGACGAAGGGATAGAGCCTTTCGCTTTCCTGCGCCTCGGCGCCACGCAGCAGCCCCACCACCAGGCCGATCATGGGTAGGGACCTCTTTATTAGGTTCATCCTGGTCCTCCCTTAGGTTGAATTTCCCTTGAGGCGGTCACTGCGGCCACGCCCGACGTCTTTGCGCTTAGCGGACAAAGGTCGCCTTGATCCGGCTCCAGGTGATATTCTCCACCGCTGAGTCGGGGATCTCGCCCCCAGGGCCCACCAGCAGCCCCCGGGCGAAGCCGTCGGCGTTCGAGGGACTACCGGACCACTGGTCGCCCCTAATAGCATGCCAGCCTTCCGGCAATGCGGCGCCTTCCTCGTCAAAATCTGCAATTGACAGGATAAACCCGATCAGAGTCCCACGCGACAACGTCGACACCACACTCTCCTCGGGGCTGTTCCAGATCAACCGATCAAAGGGCGTCACGTAGAATTCCGTCACCGATAGCGTGGGATGAGCCCCGAAAGAGGCCCCACCCCCCTCCGCATACGGCGGGAGCTGAAACCAATCTTCGTCGCCATATAGAGTCTGAAACCCCAAGCATACATGGGGGCCGCCGACGACGATGTCACCCAGGACGACGTAGCTTTGAGCGTGTTGATTCTCCAGCAACCGGTGTTCATCCCGGTCCTTGATCTCTTCAAGAGAGAAGGCGTATTTCCCGCCGCTGGCGTCGCCGTCCACCCTGAAGCTTACCATAGAATCATGCCCCAGCATCGCAGCACATATAGGTCTCGCATCACCACCTTCATAATAATTAATGTATATATCATCGGCGCGCTCGACCGCCACATAGATGCGCCGGGTGGCCCCGTGCCAGGCCAGCCAGACGCGGTAATCCATATCGGCCGGATCATACGGTGCCCGACCGGGACGGGTCTGAAAGTCCAGGGCGGTCAGGGTGGGTTCGCCCAGCAGGTCCTTCCACTCGTCAATCGAGCCATCGGTCACGTCAATCTGGGCCAGGTCGTCGTCGGTCAACTCGACGAAGGGATAGAGCCTTTCGCTTTCCTGCGCCTCGGCGCCACGCAGCAGCCCCACCACCAGGCCGATCATGGGTAGGAAACGCTTTATTAGGTTCATCCTAGTCCTCCCTTATGCGGCATTTCCCTCGAAGTGGGCACCTGGGCCCCGGCCGGCCTCTGGCCAGCGCCTCACCGGACAAAGGTCGCCTTGATCCGGCTCCAGGTCACGCTCTCCACCGCTGGGTCGGGGATCTCGCTCCCAGGACCCACCAGAAGGCCCCGGGCGAAGTCGTCGGCGTTCCGGAGACCGGTCCACTGGTCCTGGCCGCTAATAAAATGGAGCCCTCCCCGCAGCTCGCCTTCCACGTCAAAATCACGCATGGACAGGATAAACCCGATCAGGGTCCCACGCGACAACGCCGACACTACACTCTCCGCCGGGCTGTTCCAAATCAACCGATCAAAGGGCGTCACGTAGAATTCCGTCACCGATAGCGTGGGCTGGGCCCCGAAAGAGGCCCCACCCCCCTCCGCATACGGCGGTAGCTCAAACCAATCTTCGTCGCCATGTAGAGACTGAAGCCCCAAGCATACATGGGGGTCGCTGCCAGAGATGTCACCCAGGACGATGTAGGTTTGAGCGTGTTGATAATTCAGCAACCGGTGTTCATCCCGGTCCTTGACCTCGTTGCTACTGAAGGAGTATCTCCCGCCGCTGGCGTCGCCGTCCACATCGAACACTACAGAAGAATCATGCACCAACATCGAAATACATGGGAAGCTCGCATCACCACCTTCCGCAGCATCACCCTCTTCATAGGTATTATATATATCATCGGAGCGCTCGACCGCCACATAGAGGCGCTGGGTGGCCCCGTGCCAGGCCAGCCAGACGCGGTAATCCATATCCACCGGATCATACGGTGCCCGGGGATGGGCCTGAAAGTCCAGGGCGGTCAGGGTGGGTTCGCCCAGCAGTTCCACCCACTCGTCGACGGACCCATCGGTCACGTCGATTTGGGCCAGGTCCGCGTCGGTCAACTCGACGAAGGGATAGAGCCTTTCGCTTTCCTGCCCCTCGGCGCCACGGAGTAGCCCCACCACCAGGCCGATAATGGGTAGGGACCTCTTTACTAAGTTCATCCTGGTCCTCCCTTATGTTGAATTTCCCTAGATGCGGTTATATACCCGTTGGGCCGCCATAAAGCCGGCGATCCAACGGACAGGTTCACGCCATTGGACTCCGAGCACTCCGTGCTCTTCATCCTCGCCGTTTCAGTAATGGCCGACCGCCGGTCTTGCGCCTCACCGGACAAAGGTCGCTTTGAGGCGGCCCCAGGTGATACAGGCACGGGTTCAGCGCGAGGGAAAACACTCGTTCTTTCAAGCAAAACCAACACGTTGCGTGGCGGTGCAAAAACCATCGTAACCTGCCGATCCTTCAGATAGATAGCGATTTTCCCCTCTACTGAACCCGTGCCACCATGTATAACGGCGTAGCTTACGTACCAAGCCGCTCAAGACCGTGAATCTTTATACCTTGAGCATCAGCTACAAACGCACTCATCATACTCCTCGTCATACTTACTGTATTTACAGTAGCCGCTGGAGCAGCCTGCTACCCCCTTCGTCGCAATACTGGGCACATCCCTGTGGATCACAGATCGGCCAATTAAACTGCTCATCACAAGTGGCCACGTCCGGCGCGGTGCGGCTGGAGATTCGCAACCTCCTCGGGCAACCCATACGCACACTGGTCGATCAAGTCCAAGCCGCCGGCTCCTATCAGGTGCCCTGGGACGCCCGCGATCAGCGCGGTGCGACTGTGGCAGCGGGGGTATATCTGGTGCGCCTGCACTATCCGGGCGGCGTGCAGACCCAGCGTCTGCTCTATCTCAAGTAGGCTCCACCCTTCGACACCTGCAAAGCGCCCAATGTCTCGCTGGCATCGGGCGCTTTTTCATGCGCCGACAGCGCGTGGTCAATAGTCCTTACAGACCAACCATCCTGTCGTAGTCGGCATGACTGCCAATCCATACCCATATGAAGTCGTCTCCATCTTCAACGGCGAGGGCACGATAGGAACGCCCGATCCGGACTGACCAGAGCCGACTTTCTTGAATCGCAATGAAGCATGTCTTGGATTCTCCTTGAGATGCTCGAAATTGCGTCTTGCGACTCTCCGGGCTGCTTCGGATAGCCGTTTGAAATGCGACCAGAAAGCGGGTGTCGTCCTATGCACTACAGGTCTTCCAGCGTGCCATGTCGTTTGGCTTCCGTGGCCTGAGCTACCAAGAAGTCCAACTTCCCGTCGTCCGAATCCGCTTCGATCTGCTGATCCCACTCTTCCCAGTCGTATTCATTGAGCCAGCGCCTCAGTTGAGCGTAGTCGGATTTAGAAAGGCTTATGATCGCCTGCTGAATCTCCGCTATGGTTGACATCGGTCAAGCTCCTTCTATGGGTAACGACGTCTTGTTGACGCTACGATACCAACTCCACGCTTAAGCTCTTCGGCTTCACCCGCCGGCCCTTAGGATCGTGCGTGAAGCCGTCGTACGCTTGCTCGATGTTGACCAGAGGGGGCCTGGTGTCGAGCAGGTTTATCCCCGAAAGCGCGATGTTGACGTCCCTGGACAAGTTCCACAGAAAGCTCACATCCCACGTGACGAACGGGTCAATGGTACCGGATAATTCTTTAATGGTAGAATTACCGGAGTCCCTTGATCCCCGGTCCTCGTACGACGAGATGTAGTTCAGAAAGCTCACGAGATGGTTATTCCGCTTCCAGGACGTCCGGATCCAGTTGATACCAGAGCACTTCTCCGGATTCGATGCGGCCCTGTATCCGGTCATCTAGGCGCAGACCGGCGATGGCGGTATAGGAGCGCTTACCGGTGAATCTCGTCAGAAACCCGGCGTTGCGGAGGGCCCGCGTGGTGTCCCGTCCGTTGGCGGTGAAGGAGATTTCCACGGCGATGTAGCAGGTTTCGCCGTCCGGGTCGGTGGCCTCCATAATCAGGTCGGCCCGGCGAAAGCTTCTCAACTCGTTTGCAGGAATATCCGACGGGTCGGCGAGGTCGGTCAGCGCCCAGAGATCGTCCTGGGTGAGGTTTTTCGTCCGCTGGAGGCCCATGTCTCTGGCGATGGAGGTGGCCTCTCTAAGAGCGGCGCTCCGGGCGTGGGCCCCTTTGAGTAGGCCTACGTCATCCTGGATAGACTTCACGCTGGTTTCGAGGGTGTCAAAGCGCTTGTTCGTGGCCTCGACGAACTTGTTCATCTCGGCGACGAACTTGTTCATCTCGGCGATGAACTGATCCAGTCGCCGTTCGAGGGTGTCAAAGCGCTTGTTCGTGGCCTCGACGAACTCGGCGAATTTTTCGGGCAACTTGAGCAACTCGGGGGAGAGCAACCGGGCGCGCAGGGCGTCGACCCACTCGGGCTTTTCGTCTAGCACGCGAAGCAGGTCTTCTATGGTATGGATGGTGCTCATGCCTTTTCCTCGATTGCCGTTTTATCAACCGTCCGATCAGCGCAGCGCTCGTGTTGTCGCAAGTGCATCGAGTGGCTCTTCAAAGGTGTGCCCTCTCGCGTAATTTTCAGCCCGTGGAGCAAATGAGGCTCCATGCCGAACGGACGGGAAATTCTTCGAGAGATGAAACATTTAAATCTATCCCGCTCACCTTTTGAAGTCAAGTAGCCATTCGGATCAACGCCCGCCGGTATAGACCCGAATTCGATCGCGGGTCGGGCCGCCGCTTTTGTATGGCACAAGGCAGCCAATGCGCTCGGGTTCGAGGCGCACCAGGAATTTTAAAAAGGCTTCTTACTCAGTTCAAGAATGAACCGAGAACGTTACCCTGCGTGCCGGTGCAGAAGTCGATGATCAGCCAGAATCCGGCCGTGACGATTTCGCCCAGTATCAGGCCGAGAAAAAACGGGGTCGTCCTGCGATAGAGCAGGGCTCCGCCGTACTTGAGCACGGTGCTCTTGACCAGCATCGCTATCAGGACACTGAACCACATCTGGCCGAAGGCGGAGCTGATGGGGAAGCCGAGGGGGTGGAAGGGCCACCAGACCCAGCGGTAGTGGGCAAGGCCCAGAAGCAGCATGGTCACCCCGCCCCCGGCCATCTGCACCAGGCCGTCCACGTGCGGTCCTACGGGGGAGGTGACCACGTCGTGCAAGAACCGGTAGGGGTACTGCGCGGCGTTTTCGGCGTAGTACCGGTTCAGGTTTATGGCTCCATGGGTATAGGCGGCATCGAGGCGCATCCACAGGGAGAGCACGATGGTGACTACGATGGTGGCCACGATGGCCCAGAACAGCCGGCGCAAGCGCCTGCCAATCAGATCGGCCAGCTTCAACCCGTTGCTGCAGGAGGTCATCAGGAGCACCAGGGGATCCGTGCCCCAGACGTAGGTCATGGCCATGCCGCTCCCCCCAAAGGGGCCGAGAAACCGGGTCCCCAGGGCGCTGGCGGCAAAGTCGGGACCGACCATGGGCGGGAACATCACGGCCACCCCTCCTTCGACGACGACCCTCGTGATGGTGAGGAAGACGACGAAACAACCGCAGAACAGCAGGCCGATGGCCAGCGGGGGCATCCCGGCCCGCCCCAACCAGATGCCCATGACCAGCAGGCCGAAAAGCAGGCCGAGCACCGCCTGGCGGCAGGACATCATCTCCCCAGCGTCGTCCACCTCTTCGGCTCCGGCCAGGGTCCGGCGCGCCACCTGCAGTAGATGATGGCGGGCCGTCCACAAGCCCATCAGCACCAGGACGATCATCGCCCCCATGGCCTGGTACATCATGATGGGAACCGCGTAGTGGCCGTAGGCGCCTACCGGACCGGCGTCGATGCTGATTCCCAGGATGCCGAGGATTCCCTTCTCCACGAGACCGAGCAGGTAGAAGAAACAGAGGCTGGCGCCGACGTTGCGACTGATGAGGTAGGAGAACCCGATCATGGTGAAACTGAGATAGAACTGCACCGATATGGTCCCGCGCAACAAGGAGAGCTGGCCGACGACGGTGTCCACCGACGGAAACTGGGCAAAGTAGTGGTGCAGACCGTTGAGACAGACGATGATGCAGGGCAGGGCGAACCCGATCCACACGGACCTCTGCTTGAAGAAGGGGCCAAGGCGCGAGGCGGACCCGTCTTCCTGGAGCATGTGCAGGGGCAACTGCATCATCGGGTAGACCAGTCGTTCGTGCTCTACCCACTGCTTGCGCAGGATCACGGAGACCGAGACCATCACCAGATACAGGGCGAAGGCGAACAGGATCCAGTAGACGATGGGGCCCACCCATTGGTCCCAGGGAATGGTCGGGTTGTCGAGGTCTCCCTCGTAGAACCGCACCACCGCCGCTTCGTCGTCGATCACGGCCCAGCGGGGAAGAAAGGGGTGGATCAGCTCCTTCCAGTTGTTTTCGGGACTGGCGTAGTAGAACGCGCCGGTGGCCACGGGGGGAAGGTAGCCGGAGAAGCCGCGGGCCGGCAGGGTATTGGCGACCAGGAGCATGATGTAGACCACGGCCAACTCGCTCCGGTCCAGGGCCAGGCCGCGGTGCAGGGTCCCGGCGATGACGTTGAGGATGGCGACGATGACGAAGAACAGGAAGATGGAAGCCGGGTTGGTGTTCCATATTCCCATCTGGGACCCCTTGAGGACCATGTCGCCGTAGGGAATGGCGACGGCCATGAAGGCCGCGGCGATCAGACCGACGGCGACGGCGCGGGCGCTGCAGCCCTGGTAGACGCCCGAGCCGGAAGCGGCGGGAGGTGAGATGGCGTGCTCCTGCTGGACCGAAGAATTGTTGACCATCGTCATGGGCGAAAAAACCTGAGTATTATAAAACCGGAAGCCAGGCAATGCAAAGAGCCGCTTGATGCCGGTCGGGAAAATGTGAATATTATGGGCGGCTATCGAGCAATGAGGTTCATGCCATTTTGCCTGAGAGGAGAAAAATCATGCCCGAGGCGCAGACGCATCCGGCGGCGAAAGGATATGTTACCGAGTGGCTGGTGTGCGGGCCCTTTCCCGCCGGGCCCGACATGTTCTACACAGACCACTTGCAGGGGGTGGGGGGAGAGGAAAACATCAGACCCCAGGAGGGGCTGGAGGTCGAAAGGGCGGATGGAGAGAAGCTGCAGTGGGCAGCGCACACCGCCGGGGAAAGCGGTCTGGTTGACTTCCAGGGTGTCTTCGGCGTTGGCTTCGTCGATTTCTGGAAGCTTCCGAACCGGGTGGGCTACGCCTATGCCCGCATCGAAACCGAAGAGGCCCAGAGGCTCCTCCTGGCCATGGGCAGCGAGGACCAGATCCAGATCTGGCTCAACGGCGAATTGATTCACCTGAGTCTGGCCAGCCGGAGCGTGCGGCCGGCCCAGGAGATCGTGGTGGCCGACTTCGCCAAGGGGACCAACCACCTCCTGGTCAAGGTGGCCCGCCGGAGCGGGGGCTGGGGATTTTACCTGGAGACGCTGGTGCCCGCAAGCAAGTTGTTCATCAATAAGACGGAACTGACGGGCGGCAGTACCCACATGGAAGAGCAGTATCTTTACCTGCCCGACCTCTATGTGGGTGAGAAGACGGATGCCTGGGGCTATGTGCCGGTGACCAATACTACGACCCGGCCTCTGGAGGGGGTGTCCGCCACCGTGCGGGAAAACCAGATCCTGGATTCCACCGTCTCCGAGACGGATGCGATTATGCCGGGAGAGACCCGGCTGTTGCCTTTCCGACTGTGCTCCCGCGGGGTAATCGGAGCGGCCGACAGCACCCAGGTCGAGCTTGGAATCCAGGTCGAGGATGAGATCCACACCCTTGCGTTGAAGCCCAGACTGAGGTCGCCGGGGGAGTACTTTGCCACTTCTTATCTTTCCAAGGTGGACGGCTCGATCCAGCCCTTCCGCGTGATCGCGCCCCGGGACTACGACCCCGAAAAATCCTATGCCCTGGTCCTGAACATGCACGGCTACAAAGGAGACAACGCCTACGAGTCCTTTTCCTCCCGGCCCTGGGTGTTCGTGGCGGCGGCCAATGCCCGCGGGGAAGTGCCCTATGCCGAAGCGGGCCTGTGGGATGTGCTGGAAATGATGGAGGCGATGCAGGCGCGCTACCCCATCGACGCGGCGCGCATCTTTCTCACCGGCCACTCCATGGGGGGCCGCGGCAGCTGGCATATCGGTCTGCGCAAACCCGACCTGTTCGCTGCCATCGCCCCTTTTGCCGGCGACAACAGCAGGGCTTTGCCGGTGGCGGAGAACGGGCTCAACCTGCCCACGTTCGTGTTCCACGGGGCCGAAGACAATGTCGTCGCCGTCGAGAATTCCCGGGAAATCGTGAAAGTCTTTGAAGAGCTGGGCAATCCGGTCCGCTACCACGAGGAGCCCGGGGCGGGTCACTGGTGGTTTCTGGACGACGAGCATATTACTGCCTGCGTCGACGATCCGCAGCTTTTCGACTTCTTCAGCCGGCACCGGCGCCATCTGTACCCACACGAGGTGATTTACCAGACCGAGTCGCTCCGCTTCAACAAGGCCTACTGGACGCGGATCGACCAGCTGGCCCGGCACGGGCAGATGGCGCGCCTGCAGGCCACGGTCCTGGGGGGCAACCGGGTGCAGGTGGAGGTGGAAAACGTCTCGTGCTACACCCTGGCGCTGAACGACAGCCTGGTGAATATGGCCGAGCCGCTCGCGATTGAAACCAACGGGGTGCAGAGCTTTGCGGGTAAGGCGCCGGACCAAGTGACGATCGCCCGTAGCGAAGAGAAGTGGCTCCCTGTCTCAGCCAGTGAGGAGCAGGCGAGCCCTCTGGGCAAGCGCCCGGAGTTGTGCGGCCCCATCATAGATGCCTTCAACGCGCCCTTCCTCCTGGTCTACGGCACCGGTGGAGACGCGGCGGAGACAGAAATCAACTGGAAAGAGGCCCGGTGGACCCAGGTGTGGTGGCAGATCTGGGCCAGCGGCCACTGCCGGGTGCAGGCCGACAGCGCCGTCACCCCCGAGGACATAGAGAACTTCAACCTGATTCTCTACGGCAATGCTGGGTCGAACGAGATCGTGGCGCGCATTAATGACGATCTCCCGGTCCGCTTTGACGGGCGTGCCGTGGTCGCCGGCGCGGAGCGATTCGAGGGGGAGGATGTGGCCCTGCAGATGATCTACGCCAACCCTCTTAATCCCGCAAGGTACGCGTTGATCAACGGCGGGGGCACCCACAAAGGCACGGCCAATATCCACAAGACCGGCCTGGACGTCGCATTGGAGGAGTTCTTTCCTTGCTCGGCCGGGTACGACTACGTGATTTTCGACGACACTTTTCTGGGAAAAACCGAGGATCGGTATTTGCAGGCCGGACACTTCGACGGACTCTGGCAGCTGCAGCCGTGATTGCACCTATTGCACCAGCCTGAAAGGGCATCAGGAGAAAGGCACTCTTATGAAAGTCACCGAGATCGAAGTCCACGAGATTGCGCTCGAGTACGTCGACTGGATCGCCTACCAGCTCAACCACTACTATGGTCCAACCCGCCGCACGGTCTACGTCGCCCACACGGACGATGGGCTGATCGGACTGGGCGAGAGCGGCACCGCGGACCCCCAGGACGTCATCGATCAGTACATCGGCACCAATCCGTTCGACTGGATGGGCGACGAACTTTCACTGGGGCTCGGAACCGCCATGTACGACCTGATGGGCAAGGCGGCGGGCGTGCCCGTGTACAAACTGTTCGGCCAGAAATATCGCTCGTGGGTGCCGGTGGGGAGCTGGACGGTCTCCACCCATCCCGACCGCATGGCCGAGGCGGTCGAGCAATACGCCGCGCAGGGCTATACGTGGTTGAAGTATCACCTTTCGCCCTTCGAGAATGTGTTCGACCAGACGGAAGCAATGGAAAAAGTCGCGCCCGAAGGCTTCAAAATCCACTACGATTTCACCATGCACGGCACCGACGATCACATGCCCGAACTGCTGGAGAAACTGTCGCACTACCGGATTGCCGGCTGCTTCGAGGACGCCTTGCCGGCGCAGGATATCGAAGGCTACATCGACCTGCGCAAGCGCATCAACCTGCCGATCGTGCTCCACCATTGCCCTCTGGGCGCGACCTACGAGGTCGCTATGGGCGCGGCGGATATTTATATGCTGGGTCATGCAAAGATCGGGGATGCCATGCGCCGCGCCGGGCTGTTCGCCGCCGCCAACACCCCGTTCATGCTGCAAAACGTCGGCACCATGATCACGCGGGCCATGACCACCCACATGATGGCGGCCTTTCCATCGGCCATCTTCCACTTCTTCTGCGATGTCGAAACCTGGAAGGACTATCCGGTGAAGGAACGGCTGGAGCCGATCAACGGATTCCTGCGCGTGCCCGAAGAGCCCGGCTTGGGCGTAACCCTCGATCGCGACGAACTCGAGCGCCTAAAAAATCTGGAGCTTCCCGAACAGGAGAAGTGGATTCTCAAGGCGAGCTTTGAGAACGGCGCGAAGATGTACATGATCATCGGGCCGCCCGACTCCATCTTGATGGTGCGGCCCGACCGGGATCGCCACATCCCCATGAGTTACGCCGCGCCGATCTCCAGCGAATACTGGGACGACGACGGCACCCCTGAATACAAGGCGATGTTCGCACGGCTCGAACGGGAGGGCCTGGTACTGGAGCGAGGGTGAGCACTGGTACTGTTCTCCGGCGCCGGCAGCTTGATCTATCAACCGGCCTGGACGCGCCGGCTCGCCTCAGGAGAACAGGCCATGACTGAGACGGCTTCTAAGATCGTCCTGCGGCTGCGGCGCGGAAAGACTTTTGCCGTGGGCACCACCCGCTGGTACCCACGGCTCACTGGGAAAAGGACAGCCCCTAATCCTGCAATTGCCAGCTGCCGTCGAAATGACCCGCCTTGAGGAAGCGGTCCTCGGTTTTTCCCAGAAAAGTGTCGTCGAAGATGACATAGTCGTAGTCCGCCGAGTTGGGGAACTGGGGGGCAGCGATGTCGAGTCCGGTCATGTGGATGTTGGCCGTGCCTTTGTGGGTGACGCCGCCGCCGATGAGGACATAGCGGTCCGGGTTGAGGGGATTCGGGTAGATCATGTGAACCGCCACGTCGGCCCCGGCAAAGCGCTGGTCGCCGGCGGCGATGGCGTCGCTGGCGAAGCGGACGGGCAGATGCCTGTTGATCTGCGCGATGATCCGGTTGGAGCCGGGGTTGCCGAACAGGATCAGGTTGCGCTCTTCGATGTCGGCCGCGGTCACCGCCGTGTCGGCCACCACGCGGCACTCGCCGTTGGCCCAGATCTGCCACCAGAGCTGGGCCCAGCGGGCCTGCTTGAAGTTGGCCTCGGCCTCTTCCGCCGAACCACCGCTGCCGTAGACGATGAGGAACGGGGAGTTGAAGGCCTCGAAAATGGGGCCGGCCATCATCCCATGCTTCTGCAGGGCCGACGACATGGCATCGGCTGACGCGGTCGACCAGGCACCGTTCTTGCTCCCGACCGTCACTTCGTCCCGCGCGGGCCCAGAGTAACTCTCGATCCCGTTGGTGGTGATCACCACCGGCTCGTCCATGTTCACGAGCATTTCGTCCAGCTTCAGGGTGTAGCGGGAGACGTTCTCTGCCTCCACCTCGACCTTGTTGCCCGGGACGACCCTGGCGTGCAGCTCGGCCTCCTCCCCGTGCCGGCTCAGCTGGTCAATGCGGGTCCAGTAGGCTTTGTTGAAGCGCAGGTCTTCGGTCCTGTAGATCACCTCGTGGGGGTAGGCGTGGAGCCGGTGTCGGCGGAAGAAGTCGAAAAGCTGCGGGTCGTCAATGCAGGCCTGGATCCTCGCCTCGTCGAGCCACCACCAGTGGGTGGCGCCGGGAGGTTCGTGGTAGTGGACGGTGTAGTCCAGTTCTCTGAGGATCTTCACGACTTCCCGGGAGTTCTCCACGTCCACGACCTTGTCTGCGGCCCCGTGGAAGACGAAGGTCGGCAGGTTCAGCGCGTTCTCGATTACCGGCAGGGCCCAGGAGTTGCCGCCGGCAAAGGGGGCCATGGCGGCGAACAGATGCGGTAGGCGCAGCCCGATGTACCAGCTGCCCCGGCCGCCCATGGAGTGGCCGTAGAGGTAGATGCGCTCCGCGTCGATGGGGTAGCGCTTTTTCATCGCCTCCATCATCTCGAGCACGTCCCACGTGCCCGCCTCCTTGTAGGGCATCTCGCCGCGGGCGTTGGCCGCCGCCACGAAGACCCAGGGCCTTGAGGAGATGGATTCGTAGGCGTTGTCGCCCTTGTAGCCGTGCATGTTCAGCGCCAGGGCATAGGCCCTTTCCGGGTCGTATTTCCGGGGCGCGATGATGCGGAAAGGCTGGACCGAGCCGTCGAGCCGCGAGCGATAGGAGGTGGCGAAGTATTCTCCCCGGGCACGCAGTCTGGGCTGGAGCTGGAAGCGCTGGACCTCGTCCTCGACGGTGACGACCAGCTCCAGGCCGGTGCTGTCGGCCGGCCCGATCACCTCCTTCGAGCGCAGGCGGAAGGGCAGCTGATGGGTGACGCCGGGCATGATCGAGTCGAGTTCCTCCTCCGTGGCCTCCAGGACGTCGTTCCCTTCCACCGCGGCGCGGATCCCCCTCAGGGAGCGGGTGGTGAGGTTGGTCACGTTGATGGTGCCCAGTACGTCCAGCCGCTCGCCGACCACCAGGTCGGGCAGGAAGAGGTACTGTTCCTCCCAGGTCTCGCCCGCCGGGGTCAGGTCGGTAGCGTTGACGAACAGCTTGGTCTCGGGCTCGTGAACGGCCAGGGAGAACTTCCACGCGCAGCAACGGCGGCCGCCCTTCACCAGGATGCGGTTGGCGCCCTTCTGCAGCTCGACCGGAAACAGCTCCTGGAACGGTTTGATATAGCGGCTGGCCAGGCTCAAATGGACCAGTTCGCCGTTGAGCCGGATCGCCATCTGGTCCTCGCCGCCCATGGCCAGGAACACCCTTCTGGCCCCTTCGCTTTCTATCTCGGCATAGGCGTAGCCCACCCGGCGGCGCGTCTCCCTGCTCTCACCGGTGGGATTGGGAAGCTTGAGAAAGTCTACATAGCCGTTTTCGGCCGCCTCCTGGCCCTGGCAGCCGACGGTTTCGCCGTCGGCGCGTTCAAATTCCATGCCCTCTCCGAGTCGGGCCTCGGCTTCGCCGCCCACCCCCTTCAGGTAATCGATGTAGAGCATGTCGGGCTCGGCCAGAAAGGGGCCGCACAGGGTCCAGTCGGTGATGTAGCCCTGCTCGGCGGCCGGATGGGGCTCAGCGCCGCAGGGGCTGGAAATCACCAGGATCGACAGGAGCAAGAAAAGCGTTAGAGCTGAATATCGAGTCTGCACGGTACTCCTCCTCTCAGTGTTGTCGTCGAAGATGACATAGTCGTAGTCCGCCGAGTTGGGGAAATGGGGGACAGCGACTTCGAGTTCACTTGCGGTAGTCGAGCGGCGGTTTGCGATCCCCGAGCAGAGGCCGGTAGTGGAAGTCGGGCCCTCGTTTGTCTTCGAATTCCTCGCGCGCCTTTTCCAGCAGGGGTGGATCCTCGAAAAGATCCACCGCGCTCATGGCCAGGGTTTTGGCGGCCATGAGCATGCCCTTCTCACCGATGCTCGTGCCGCCAGCGGCAGTGGCCTGCCAGCTGTGGGCCGCGGTTCCGGGGACCCAGGTCGCGGTGACTAGACCGGCTGTGGGGACGGTCCAGCTCACATCCCCCACGTCGGTGGAACCCTTTCCGTGCCAGAGCTGGTAGGGCATGATCTCCTCCTCCGATCCCAGGCCGCGCTCGGTAGCCCCCAGGGTGGCGTGGATGGCCCGGGCAAAGGCCATCTCTTCGGGGGTGTATTTCATGCCCCCGACCAGGCGCAGGTTTTTATCCACCAGTCTGGACATGACTTCATTTGGCAGCAGGCTGTGGTTGCCGTGGATGACTTCGTGCTCCACGCGGGTTCCGGTGCCCTGGGCCGCCCCTTCCGCGGCGCTGACGACCCGCGGCCATATTTCATTCAAGATCTTGGCCTCGGGGTGGCGGACATAGTAGTAGACCTCGGCGAAATCCGGCACTATATTGGGCGCTGCACCCCCGCGGGTGATCACGTAGTGGACGCGGGAAACCGGGGGGATGTGCTCCCGCATCAGGTTGACCATGAAGTTCATGGCTTCGACCCCGTCGAGGGCTGAACGGCCTCTTTCGGGGGCGGCGGCAGCATGGGTCGATATGCCGTAAAAGCGGAACTTGGCCGACTTGTTGGCCACCGAGGTTTTGGGGCTGGCATTGTTGCGGTCCCGGGGATGCCAGTGGAAGGCTGCGTGGACATCGTCGAACAGGCCGGCCCGTACCATGTAGACCTTCCCGGAGCCGCCCTCTTCGGCAGGGGTGCCGTAGAGCCGTATGGTGCCGGCCTTTCCCGAGGTTTTCAGCCACTCCTTCACGGCAACGGCCGCGGCCATGGATCCGGTGCCGAACAAATGGTGCCCGCAGGCGTGTCCCGCCCCGTCCGGCACCCGGGGTTGCCGTTCGGGGACCGCGGCCTGCGACATGCCGGGCAGGGCATCGAACTCGGCCAGGATCCCGATGACCGGCTCGCCCTGGCCATAGCTTGCTACAAAGGCCGTGGGGATCTCGGCGACCCCGGCCTCGATGGCAAACCCGGCATCGCGGAGATGGGATTGAAGCAGGGAGGAACTCTGCTCTTCCTGGTAGCCCAGTTCGGGATGGCTCCAGATCTGTCGAGCGATACCGCCGTACTCAGAGCGGCTGGCCTCGATCGAGGCCATTATCTGACCCCTGGCATCCTGAGCTGTGGTTTGCGTTGTAGCCGAGAAGACGAGAGCAAGGCCGACAAAGGCTGTGCGGGAAAGCGATCCGGGCATGGGGACAACTCCTGGAATAAGAGGGCTTGATTGGGAAACGAAAAATACTAAAAATCCGGCAATTCCTGCAAGCTTTGCTGTCCATCCTGCCCGCTCTCGGCGACGCGCAGGCGCTGCCGTACCCTGGCTGCGGAGTCCCTGACTCTCTCGACAGAGCTGGCTTGTTCCAGGGCCTCGTAGGCATCTGCGAAGCGGCCCTGTTTACCGTAAAGAATGGCGAGCTCAACCGCTACCTCACCCAGTCCGGGGGCGTGCTTTAGACCTCTCCGATAGATGCGTTCGAAGCGACCGGTTTTTTCTGCTTGCGAAGCGTCGACTCAGCCCACGCTAGAATCAGGTTGCGATAGCGTTTCTGCAGAAGGGCTGAATGGGGGCCGTAGGGAGTGCGGCTGAGCAGGACCGGGAATTTTCCCGAAACCGCCTCCCCATTTCGGGCCGGCCGTCATCGCGCACGGGGACCATGAAATTCTTGGCGATCACCACTTCCTCATAGGCGACCGGCGGGGTCTGGGCAAAGAGGGGAAGTCCCACCGGCAAGGTCCATATGGCCGCGGGCGCGGACAAAGATTGAGGTGAAATTCCGTTCACGGCGCATTCCTCTCTAAGAAGGCTTCTGAGGTTTGTGTTCGGTGGTGAATTTCGCTAGGTTTAACTGCGAGTTCTGCATACGAGAATATCGGGAAACCAAGAGGGTGGATCAATGGGGACGAAAGGCTTGAGAGCATTTGTCGGCGGAGTGCCGTTATGGCTCCTAATAGGAGGGGCGCTTTTTCAGGCTATTCCTGTCAGCGCGGAGATTATGGTCGAGAAATGGCAGATCGCCGGGCCTTTTATGGCGCCTCATTACTGGAGGAATTCCAACCTGGACTACCTGGTGCCCCACGGAGGAGAAGAGGCCATTATTGCTTCGCCGTCTCAGGTGTTTTACGCGGAACAGCCGGATGGAGGAGAGGTGCGGTGGTTCGAGCTGGAAGCCGAAGAGCCGCACGTCAAGGTCATCTATCCCAATACCCACTGGGAAAATATAAAAGAAAAGTTCGGTCGGCGGTGGACCAGAAATATCGGCTATGCCTACGCCGAGATCGAAAGCCCTGAAAGAAAGCATGTTCTGGTGTACACCCAGTATGTCCTGCACTTTTACATCGATTCCATCCGTTACGAGGGAGAGCACTACTACAAAACCTACCACGGGGTTCCCGCGACCCTGAAAAAGGGGAAGAATCGGGTTCTGGTAAAATTCAGCGGCAGCGCCGAACCCCGGTTCAGTTTTAAAGTCGTTCCGGTTGCAGAGGATGTGGTTTTTCTCGACGACTACGAAACGCCGGATCTGATCGAAGGGGAAATCCTCGAGAGTGGCTCCATGGGCATTCCTCTGGTCAATACGACAGAGGAGTGGCTGCGCAACATCGAGGTCGTGGTGCAGGGCGATGAGCATTTCAAAACACAGGCCACTCCAGTGCCTCCTCTGGCGCCCCAGTCCATCACCAAAGTGCCGGTGAGGTTCACCCAGCAGAGCCTGGTGGAGAAAGGCGAAGAGGACCAGGGATACGAACTCGACCTGGAGGTTGTGGCCGGGGAGGGCATTCTCTACAGCGGCAAGATCCCCCTGAGGATCAGAACGGCTTCAGACCATCGCAAGATCACCTTTGTTTCAAAGGTAGACGGTTCTGTCCAGTATTTTGCCCTCCATTACCCGAAGAACTACGATCCGGATAGAGAATACGCCCTTATTTTCTACCTCCACGGAGGTGGTGACAGGGCCTGGGATGTGGTGGGGTTGAATTCGCCCAAAGACTGGGCCTTTGTCGTCGCTCCGACCAATCGTCGCCCTCATGGCTGGAACTGGTGGGACTTTGCGCGCTTCAATGTCTACGAGACCATGGCCCTAGTGAAAGAGCGCTTCAATATCGACGAAAAGCGGATCTATATGACCGGGGCCTCCAATGGGGGGCAGGGGACCTGGTACCATATCCTGCACAATCCCTCCATCTTCGCGGCCGCAGCCCCGCTGGCGGCGTGGACCAGTTACGCTCTCTACCTGCCGCGGTTTTTTGATGCCGATGACCTGTTTTCCGCGCCGGACTTGCGCGCCATAAGAAACAGGGTGGAAAGAGAGTTCCAGACCCCAAACTATGTCATAAATGCAGCAAACCTCCCCGTCATATCCACCCAAGGAGGTGATGACACGGTCGTGCTGCCCATAAACCAAAGGCTGTTCCGAAAATTGATGCAGAACTACGGCAATGAGATTGTCTACCGGGAGTTCCCGGGCAGACCCCACTTCTGGCACGAGCCGCGGGTGGATGGCGTTGGGGCGGATTGTATCGACAACCCTGAAATTTCCGCTTTTTTGCGATCCCGCACCCTGAATCCCTATCCGCAACGGGTGGTATTCAAGCTTTGCGACCTTTCGGTCAACAACAGATTTTACTGGGTGACGGTCAAAGAGCAGAAACAAGTCTACTACGACACCGAGGTCGAGGCTGAAGTTACAGGGAATACCGTGGCGATCAGCAGTTCGAATGTGGAGGCCCTGGAGCTCTACCTGCCCGAGGAACTGGTCCCGGGAAACCAGGTCGAAATTTCGTGGAACGACGCGCGTGAAAAGGTTGCGCTCGACGACAGCAGAAAGGTTTCTCTCGGCTCTGTGCAAGAGCAAAAATCACTGCGCAAGACGCCGGAATTGTACGGGCCGCTCAAGGCCGCCTTTTTCAAACCTTCCATCTTTGTTTGCGGGACCAGGGGAACCAGGGAAGAAAGCGATATCCTGCTCCACAATGCGCGGGCGGCGGCCCATCGCTTCTGGAGGAAGGGGAATGGATATGCCAGGATGGTTCGCGATATCGAGGTAGACGAGCAGATGATTGCAAGCTACAACCTCATTCTCTTTGGCTCTCCCGAGAGGAATCACCTGACTGCGAGGATAATGAAAAAACTCCCGATCCAGATAGAAAAAGGAAAGGTCTTCCTGGGAGATACCCTTATGAAGGGCAGTCTGGCCGTAGAGATGATCTACCCGAATCCGCTGAATGCCAAACGTTTTGTCGCCGTGTTTGCCGGATCGACCAAGGAGGCGGAGAAGATCTCGTTCTACTTCAATCCCTTTCTTCCGGGAGAACCCATTCCCGACTTCCTGATCTTCGGCGAAGCAGTGAAGACCTATGGCTGGGGAGGCGTGGAGGCCGCGGGATTTTTTTCAAAAGATTGGGATTTGAGCAACGAAGACTATTATATCAATGAGTGAGAGAATATGGCCATTGGATCCTTGTAGGGTTGCCAGCGAGAAGAAGGAACCTGTCATTGAATACGGTCATTTTGAATTTTCTGCAATCTCCTCATCGGTCCGTACAGATCCACCAGCCTGGCGAATTCCTTCTCGTCGTAGAAAGCACATTGGTCTTCGGTAAAGGCTTTGCCGACTTCCAGACAGAACCGGGCGGCCTCTTCGACGTCTGTTTCTCTGTTGGCGCCGGTCGCGCAGCCGGGCACGGGCATTTCTGTCGTGAGCGCAACGCCGACCACGGGCGCCGAGGTTACTACAGACGGCTGCATGATGCTGTTGAGGTGGTAGATACCGTTGCCGTACGGGGTGATGTCCTGCATGGTTATCGGGCACACATACGGCAGAGCACCCGTGGTCCGCTGCATGAGATCGAGCAGGTCTTCGCTGAGGCGCAGGATATATCCTTGCCTGACCGTCGGAGTTATGGCAAATCCCCTGTGGTTTGCGATTCTGTTGCCGCGGGTCGTATCGACCGAAAGCAAGGCGTCCATCTCGTCCGCGACCAGCTTTTCTACCAGCGCGGTTTGCGCCACCGGCGCTTCCATGAACGGCACCGGATCGTGCGGTTTTGTCGGTGCATCCGGGCAAATGTGGGTCGTGATGATGATATCTCCCCGCAGAAAATCGCCTTTTTTTCGCATAGCGGCCAGTTTAAAGGCGCACGCAAGCGCTGCCACGGCCCCCTCCGCATCCGAGACCATGCCGATCCGCTCGGGCCGGGCTCCAATGCCGCCGACTTTGCCGATTATTCCCAGGGTTTTTGCGCTACCACCCGCTGTTTTTCCACCTTGTCCGGGAATCCTGATAACGACGACGTCGGTTCGGGTTTTTTCTCCCTGGAGGGGCTCGACTGCGACCCTATCGAGCCCCCGCTCGTTTAGACTTTGCGCCACGACTTTCCCGGTGACGCGGGCATCGTCGAGGATTTCGTGCGCTTCGATAACCTGCTTCAGCATAAGTATCCAACCTGTTTATTGAACCGTCCTGTACCAGGCGGCAAGTCCCGCGGCCTCGAGCGCGTCGACAACCGGTATGCGGGTCTCTTTTTCGATCCATTCAGCGAGCCCGAATACCGCGTACCCCGTACAGGCAAGGCATATTACATCCGGGTTGTGGCTGCCTAGCCTTTCAATTGTTTTCAAGGATGCCTCGCGGCCGCTATCCGTCCGCAAGTCGGCCGCCGTTAAGACCCCTTCCGGCCGCACCTGAGCCAGCAGGTGGGCCCCCAGTACTTGCTGCATAATCGCCGGGGCGTTGTCCCTGATCCCGAGGGTTGCGATTCTCGACCCGGTGGCCAAAGCCAGTCCTGCGGCGGCGCTGCCGGCGCCGATTATGGGGACATCCGCGATTTGCCTGAGTTTGGCCACGCCCGGATCGGAGGCGCAGTTCACGATCAGAGCATCGAAGCCTTCCTCCGCCATGCTCTGGCCCAGATCCACGATTTTAGGGACGGCTTTTTGTTCGGATTGGCTGTCGTGGACGCCCTCGTACTGGTCGGGGATGCAGCGGTATGCGACCTCGAGTCCGGGGAAGCGGCGCATGAGGATAGCGGCCCGGGGTTCGGGTTGCCCTTCCTTCAGGGTCAAGATATTCAGTAAACCGATCCTTTTTTTCATAGTCGGTACCTGGTGAAATGGGCGGCCGACCGAAAGGGGACCTTGTCTCTGGCGTTTCGTGAGTCCCCCAGATGGTGGAGTGACCTTTTGCTGGTGGTCGGGCTCGCCTCAGGGGATGTCCCGAAAATCGGTTGGCCTCCTTCGTCTCTTCCTCTCCACCACCACCCTGCGCAAAACGCCTCCGGCAACATCCCCTTCCTGCCTTGAGCCGGGTATGGTCACGCGGTTCCGTTCAGCGGGCCCTGAGGGTGGCTGTGCCGAAACTGCACAGCGCCGATCCGGCGATGAAACCGCCGGCCAGGATGTGCAGTACACCGTCGAAATTTGCTCCGTATCTTCTCTTGAGAATCGCGCGCACTGAAAGGGCGGCAAACACGGTCCAGCCGGCCGCGGGGTTTAAAATCAGCATGCCCGTCGCGAAGAGAACGCCCAGTTGGCGGGCCGAACCTCCGGCGAGCTGAATCAGGGCACCTGGAAGCGCCCAGATCAATAAATATCGAGCTATGCCGCTGTCGGCGCCCGCTTCTATGGTCGAGGCGAATACCCGGTCGACGGGCGGCAAGAGATCGGCGTTGAAATACACCTTAAAAATAAACGCAGTAAAGGCGGCCGCGATGGTGAATCCGAGTAGTTCGGCATAGTACTGTTGTCGCCTGCCCAGGCCCTCGTAGCCTGCGAAACGGCCGCTGCCCCTGAGAATCCAGCCCGACTTCAGATCATACCCCATGTCGGCAAAGGCCGGGCCGGTCGAGGCCGTAAAGCCGGCCAGAAGCGCCAGCGGAACACCTTTGAAGCCGAGCAGCATGCCGAGTACGAGAAAGATCAGGGTTGTGGCGAAGGCGGGGAACCAGCCCGAATGCATCGCGGCTATCCCGACGATCAATTCCGAACACAGCGCCGCCAGGGCGGCGAAGAGGACGAAGCCCACCAGTTGTTCAAAGGGCATTTCCGCGTAGAGACCCGAGGAAAACGCCAGCAGGGAGGCCGCCAGGACAAAGGCTCCATAGCCACCGGCCAGCGAACCTATAAATCCAGGTGTTGCCGGTTTGTTGCCCTCGTCGCGGTGGGTGCGCTTCCCGTTCCCCAGGATCGAAACGGCTATCTGCAACAAGGCGACGACCCCGGCGCCGATCATGACCCCGTGCGGCATGTACCACTCTTTGATGTCGACAGCGAAAAGGGCGGGCGAGTAGGCGCGGAGCAGCAAGCCGGTGCCGAGGGCGGCAATGGCCGAGGCATTCCCGATCCATGCAACGCCAAAGATCTCCATGGGGATGCCGAAGAATTTGCCGGTGGCGCCGGCCAGCCCGCCCAGGCCGAGGAGCCGGGCGCGCTTTCCGCCGCGGTCCCCGGCGATGATGCATTCCGCCGCTGCCACCCCCTGAGGCCAGGTCCCGCGCGCGGGAAAGATGCGGGTATCGAAGAGGCGATAAAGCATGGTCGCATCGATCAGCAGACCGAGGGCGGCGCCGGCCAGCATGGCCGGCACGAGCTCTGGGCCGCCGACCAACCAGATGATCCCGGCGGGCACCAGGATCGCATTCGCCCCTCCGAATGTCGCCCCCGAAATCACCGTCTGCATCAGGTTCTGCCGCGCCGTATCCCGAAAAGTAGCGAAGACTTCCGACGGTATGCGCGCTAGGGCCAGCGCGATCAGGGCGCCGACGATGGAGGTATTGGGCGTGATGCCCACGCGGGTCTGTAGCTCGAGCCCGATGATCGCGCCGAGCAGGCCCAGCAACACCGCCAGAACAACGGTTTTCGCTTCGAACAGTCGCGGAATCTGCTCGGGCACCTCGGTCACTTCATAGCGCTCGATCAGGTCCTCGGCGCGGCTACTGGACATTGCTGCTCTCCGGAGTTTTTGGTGTATGGGTGCCTTAAAATAAAAAGATGGGTTGCAAAGGCAAATTGGCGTCGGTTGATCGACTTGCGCCGGCATTCTCTTGTGTTTAATCTTAGAAGCCGTCTCAAAACCCCCGCCGGCCAGCACAGCCAAGCGACGCCAGGCAGGGGTTTTCGTCTAGGTTCTTGGACGAGGTGTACGGAGGGGGACTATGGATATGTCCAGAAGACGGTTTATCGCCCGGACCGGGCTGACCGCGGCCGGGAGCGCGATTCTGGGCTGGATGGGCTGTGGTGCGGAGAGGGGCAGAAAGCCCCTGATCGTCTCCACCCACCCCTTTGGCCGGGCCGCCAACCAGGTCGCCCTGGAGGTGATCCACAATGGCGGCACGGCCCTGGACGCGGTGGAGCAGGGGGCCTGGGTGACCGAGGCCGATCCGACCAATGCCACGGTCGGCATCGGCGGTAGCCCCAATGCCGAAGGGGTGGTGCAGCTCGATGCGGCCATCATGTGGGGACCGGGATCCCAAAGCGGCAGCGTGGCCGCGCTGGAAGGCTTTCTGCATCCGATATCGGTGGCGCGCCGGGTCATGGAGGAGAGCCCGCACGTGATGCTGGCCGGCGAGGGGGCCCGTCGCTTTGCCCTGGAACAGGGGTTCGAGGAGGTAGAGTTGCTCACCCAAGAGCGGCGGCAGGAGTGGCTCACGTGGAAGGCCGAGCACGCGCCCCAGGTCCCTCAAGTCGGACCCGACAACCACGATACCCTGGCCCTGCTGGCCATGGATGCGGACGGCAATATAGCCGCGGCCTGCACCACCAGTGGGTGGGCTTACAAGCTGCCGGGCCGGGTGGGCGATTCGCCGATCATCGGCGCTGGTCTCTACGTGGACAATGCGGTCGGCGCGGCCGGAGCCACCGGGCTGGGGGAAAACATCCTGCGCTACTGTAGCTCCTTTCTCGTGGTGGAGTACATGCGCCAGGGGCTGAATCCGGCCGCTGCCTGTGCCAGGACGATCAGGCGTATCGCACGCAAGGATCCAAAGGGGACAGAGGTCGCTATCGATCTCGTGGCCCTGGACAAGCGGGGTCGCTACGGCGCGGCCGGCACCTCCAGGCATTTCGAGTATGCCGTGACCACGGAGGAAGAAAGCCGGATATTGCCGGCCGCATTTGTGGGCGATCCGGGTTAAAGTTAAAATGGAGACACAGAGCATGACGAGTAAATACGGCTATTCGGAAGAGGGTTTGAAGCACTATACCAGCTACCGGGCAAAGGGCCCGATCGCGGTGGACGGACACCTCGACGAGGAATCGTGGCAATTGGTGACCAAATCGCCGCGTTTCGAGGACCTGGAGGAGCCGGGCCGGCCCGCCCTTTTCGACACCCGGGCCGCGGTGCTGTGGGACGACGAGTACCTCTACGTGGGTTTCTGGCTGGAGGAACCGGATGTGCAGGCGACCTATACCACGCGCGATTCCATGATCTGCGAGGAGAACGACGTGGAGGTCTTCATCGCCGGGGAGGACGGCTATTACGAATTCGAGATGAATGCCCTGGGTACCATCATGGAGCGGTTCTACATCTGGCAGGACGCCTATATCGAGGCCGGGTACGCCAAGCTGCCCGAATTCGATCTGCTGGACAACCGGCTGGTGGATACCCTGGGTGGACCGCAGTCCGGATTCAAGCACCCGCGCGGGCGGCGCTGGGCCTTCCGGGAGTGGGATATGCCGGGTTTGCAATGGGCCGTGCAGGTGGACGGCACCATCAATGATTCCAGCGACACCGACCGGGGCTGGACCGCCGAAATTGCCTTTCCCTGGCAGGGCCTCGAGCACCTGGCGGACGGGCGCTCGCTGCCGGCCCGGGAGGGGGATGTATGGCGCATGGATTTTTCGCGCTTCCAGTGGATCGAGGAGGGCGGCACGCGGGTGTGTCCGGGGTGGGCCTGGACCAGCCACGGGACCTACGATTCGCACATTCCAGATCGCTTCAGTGTGATCCACTTTTCCGCAAAGGTGGTGGGCGAGGAAGGAGAGGGCAATGATGAGTGAAAAGACCGCGTTCTCCACAGAGGAGACCGCGCGCTACACCTGCCATAGGACCGGGGACGCCATTGCCGTGGACGGCCGTCTGCAAGAGGAGGCCTGGGCCCGGGCGCAGCGCTCCCCGCGCTTCGGGGATCACACCGGGCAGCGATCGCTTTTCGATACCCGGGCGGCCATGCTGTGGGACGACCAGAACCTCTACGTGGGCTTCTGGCTGGAAGATCGCGATGTGTGGGGCACGCAGGAGGAGGCTTCGCCGTTGGTCCGGCAGGACAACAACGTGGGGGTGCTCCTCGTCGGTCGGGGAGCGTATTACGAACTGGCGGTCAATCCGCTGGGCGCGACCTCGGAAATGTTCTACATCTGGAAGGAGGCCTATCAGCGCGGCGGCCGCTACGACGTGCCGGAGTTCGATCTGGCGGTGCACCGGCCCGAGGTCCTGGGCGGGGGCTCGAGGTCCGACTATGGCGCCATGCGCTGGGCTTTTTCTCACTGGCGCTTCCCCGGACTGCAGGTCGGGGTGCAGGTCGAGGGCACCCTGAACAAACGGGATGATATCGATCAGGGCTGGAGCGTGGAACTGGCCTTTCCCTGGGAGGGGTTGAAAAGGCTGGCGGAGGCGCAAAGCCGGCCGCCGCCGGCCGGCGATGTATGGCGTATTGGGCTGGTGCGGCGCCAACTCATCGACCAGCGCGCCAGTCGGCGGCAGGTCGCGTGGACCTGGCGGCCCCTGATCGAAAGCGACCTGCATGTGCCCGAGACCCATCTTGAGGTGGAATTTTCCCGCGTGCCGCCGGGCGAACCCTCCTCCAATTCAGCGTAGGCGCCCCCTGTCGACAGGATTGCTTCCCCTGTCGATCTATTGCTTGCTGTTGGTGCTCATCCTGTTGAGCGTCCACGCCCGTTCCCAGGAAGCGCGGCCCCGGGCTCGCGATGTCGGCATTATCATCGGCGCTAGGCCGACCGGCGCGCTAAATGCGATCACGGATGTGGCCGGCGTGCGGGTGGGGCATTCCACTCTGGTCGAAGGCGACTCGGTGCGCACCGGGGTCACCGTGGTGTTGCCGCACGAGGGCAATCTCTTGCGTGCAAAGGTTCCGGCCGCCGTTTGCGTGGGCAATGCCTACGGCAAGTTGATCGGCTCTACCCAGGTCGAGGAACTGGGCAATATCGAAAGCCCCATCGCCCTGACCAATACCCTGAACGTGGGCAAGGTGGCCGATGCCTTGGTGGAGTACATGCTGGAGCAGCCGGGCAACCAGCAGGTCCGCTCCATCAACGTGGTGGTCGGCGAGACCAACGACGGAAGCCTGAACGATATCCGCGGCCGGCACGTGGACAAAGAGCATGTATTCGCCGCGCTGGCACAGGCGGCGGGCGGGCCGGTGGAAGAAGGTTCGGTGGGCGCGGGTACGGGCACGGTGTGTTTGGGCTGGAAGGGCGGGATCGGTACCTCTTCGCGCCGGGTAGACGGGTACACCGTGGGGGTCTTGGTGCAGGCGAATTTCGGCGGTGCTCTCACGATCGCGGGGACGCCGGTCTACAGGGAGCTGTCTCCTGAGCAGGAGGAAGATTCCGGTGACGGCTCCTGCATGATCGTGGTGGCCACGGATGCCCCCCTGGACAGCAGGAATCTCAAGCGCCTGGCATGGCGGGCCCTGGCCGGCATGGCGCGCACCGGATCGCACTTTTCCGACGGTAGCGGCGACTATGTGATCGCCTTTTCCACGGCGCCGCAGTTGCGGATCCGCGAGGATGGTTCGGCCCAGACCGGGGGACCGGTGCTGAAAAACGCCGCGGCCAGCCTGTTGTTCCAGGCGGTGATCGAAGCCACCGAGGAGGCGATTGTCAATGCGCTTTTCAAGGCCGCGCCCGTCTCCAGCCGTTTCGGCGCGGTCAGGGGGCTACCGGTCGAAGAGGTTGTAAAAATTGTCGAGCGCTTTAATTAGTGCCTGGCCGAAAAGCACTTCATCTACATAGCCCATGTGAAGCATGTCGATGATCCTGCAAAGGTATGACCTCCCCTGTTCCCACCATGTATCGTAGGCGTCCACAACCAAAAGATGCTGAACGTCAAATCCCAGACTCTCTCGGGCCTCCGCAATCTCGTATCCGCCAAGCAGGGTTTCATAGACTCCGTCTGCAACTCGGCTGCCGAACGTGGTTGTGTAGTAGTATTCCTTGATCTCCCACGCGGCGATCGGATTGACTGTCCCGGGGAAGCAGCCGTCGAGGCGGCGGGACAGAGTGCGGGCCGGTTTTTCCCCTTGTGTCAGTGTCGTGAATCGTCTAGGATCGTAGTTGCAAGGCAGGCCTTTGGTCCCAACCTCGACTAGCATGTTCACGATGCACGTCAAGAAGTTGTGCGCCTTCATGGCACCCTTCTGCTTGTTCATTGGGAGCGGACAGCGCGGTGAGAGCTTCGATCGGAGGTGCTCGAACGTATCGCGAGCCCGGTTGGCATCCATCAGCCGAGGTTCGACGTATTCGTTCAGGACCTCAGCACGGTGCTTGAAATAGTCACGGAGGTCCTTCGCGAATGCGGTCCTATTGCCGTTTTGGTCGACCAAATGTTCGTACTCCAATCCGAGAGTCAGCATTGCCTCGATCATGTTGCCCAGTGAATAGATCCGGATCATCTTGGTGCGCCTTACAGCATAGCCAAGTGTTTCACTGATGGACCGCACGTTCGCCCAGAAGGCGAGATCCAAGCCGCTGAATCGAGCGTCTGCCTTCAATTGGCCTCCTTCACCCCAACGAGTTTCCGTTCAAACAACGCAATCACGTGCTCAAGCGTGCACTCTAGGGCAACACATATTCTGCGCAGTTCGACGATGTCAATACGACGCTCGCCGGATTCGACCTTGCTGACAAATGACTGAGGCACCCCCAAACGTGTCGCCAATTCAGCCTGACTTACCCCGGCCTCCTTGCGAATCGCTCGGAGTAACAAGCGCAAGGCTGCATATTCGCGGTTTCGTTCTTCCTGATCTCCCATCGCGGGCTCATCGAGTCAGTGGTAGCAACTTTCTTGATAAGGTAGTATTCACCTTGACAATATCCCAAAATAGGATATATTTACCGTCAATCTCCTTACCTTTCGGAAGACGGCAGTAGATGCAGTTGGGACTGTTCCACAAATCAGTCGGTCAAGTGAGCCACTCGCACCCGTTCAAGACGCAACTGCTGAAGTGGGTCGGAAATAAGCAGCGGTTTGCACATGAGATAATCGGGTATTTTCCGAATCAGTTCGGCACCTATTTCGAGCCGTTTCTCGGTACGGGTGGCGTCCTTGCAACGTTAGCCCCAGAGGATGCAGTAGCCTCAGCCTGCCCCTCTGATTGGGATCTTCGAGACGCTCAGGAGCAATCCTGACCGCCTGAAGCAGTGGTACAAAACGCGATGGGATCGCTGCGCCGGAGATAAAAAGGTTGAAGGCTACGAAGCCATCAAAGCGTCATACAACAGGAACCCGAATGCAGCGGATCTCGTTTTCCTCAGCCGCGCTTGCTACGGTGGTGTCGTACGCTTCACGACAGACAGCCACATGAGCACTCCCTGCGGTGTTCACGCCCCCATCAGTCCCGACTCCTTTTCGGCGAGGGTGGATCTCTGGAGACCTAGAGTCCGAAATACCCAGTTCCTTAATTCAGACTTTGAAGAAGTCATGGAGCAAGCTAAACCGGGTGGCCTAGTCTACTGCGATCCTCCGTACCGACATACTCAGGCCATCCTCTACGGTGCTCAGACATTCACCCTTGAGCGTCTCCTGGGAGTCATCGAGAGATGCAAACACAGATCAGTCTATGTTGCTCTCTCCATTGATGGATCGAAGAAGACTGGAGCACAAGAGTGTGCACTACCAATACCTAAAGGTCTCTTCGAACAGGAGGCCTTCGTCAACTGCGGCCGCTCCATGCTCCGACGTTTTCAGATGTCTGGCCAGACGCTCGAGTCGGAGGTCGTAGAAGATCGACTTCTACTAACATATTCAGCAATTTGAAGGCAAGAGGCAGACGCCGAACAGGTGGACAGGCGCCTCTTTTAATAGCTGAGGCCACCGTGGTTCGCCAAGCTGAAATACCCTACGTGCCAATGTAGAGTGAGACACCTCCCCATCCGATCTTAGTGTAGTTTCGAGGGCGGAAAGGAGAGCGAGAGATGATGGCTACGAGTAATACGTTGCCGCCGAAGGAGCGGTGGCCCAGGTGTATCGTGCGTCGCATCTTGCTGCGTGTAGTAGAAACTCATTATAGTACACAAAGGCGTTGGTGCATGAATCGGTGCTCCTTGTTCCGTACCGCCCTTGAATAAAGACAGACTCCTGAGTAGATTGGACATGACTTTTTTCCCAGAAAACCATTGCCCGCTCCTCCTAAGGAACCTTTCATGTCCAAGGTATCGTCTTCCCGCCCCTCCGTCAAGTCCCCTCGTCGTCGTCCCCGCCGCTCGAAGGTGGTGTACCGGGTACGCAATTGGTCAACCTACGAGGCCGGCCTCAAACAGCGGGGTAGTCTGACAGACTCGACCGGGTTGAAGGTCTACGGCGAAGGTGAGTGGAAGGTGCGTCAGCACGGCTGGACCCAGCGGCGCACCGGGCGAAAGCTGCACCTGACGGTCAACGCGGCCACCGGCAAGATCGTCGCCCAGACCTTGACGCCCCCTGGCCAGGATGACGCCTCGCAGGTGGAGCCGTTGCTCAAGCAGGTCGAGGCGCCCATTGACGCGTTGGCCGAGCCCCAACAAGGGCCGCCTATTCGGCCGATCATTCCACCTCGCAAGGACGCCAAGATCGAGCAACATGGCAACACCCAAGCCGAGCCGTTGGCCCGCGATGAGACGCTTCGGGCGATACGCAAAAGGGGCCGTCGAGGCTGGAAACAGACCCGTGGCTATCATCGCCGCTCGTTGGCCGAAACCCAGATGTTTCGCTACAAACGGATTATCGGCCCGGGTTTGCAGGCGCGGAATCTGGCCAACCAACAAACCGAAAGTCTTTTTTGACGAGCTTGGTCCTCCTTGGCCCATCCACGACTGTGATACGTCTTGGGCACACAATCGTCCTCGTACGCGGGACAGCTCTGGTGCATTTATTGTTGAAATCAGCCCAGGTATTACAGTACGTCGCGTACCGGACAACTTCTCTATAGCCTCGGATACCGTATCGCGAGCTAGAAGGCGAACACAACAACAAGACCCCATTGTGACGATTAACCCGGATCCTGACTCCGGGCCAGTCACCGTAGTCGGCATTCTTCGAGAAAAGAAAATAGAGGTCGATATCGTGACTTCGTTGAGGCTACCCCCAAATTCATCAATGGTGTCGGCCTTTTTGGGACCTCTCGCGAAAGGAAGGTGGGGTAAAATCACGATACACCGACAGTTCTCGAACGAGGATGTAATACAAAGCTATACAGCTTGGGTATCGAGCGAGATGTTGGCCGACAGCAGGCACTTAAGGGGCGTAACGATAATGGCGACGCTCTCCGCGTTCTTAGTGCCTCAAGTCGAGATTTTCTGGATCTGTGATGACTATGAGGTCCTTGGATAGGTCCGTACCCTATGTAGAGCAGAGCTATCCCGATCCTATTGCGCCACTGAGGTAGATATGGCCCATCCGATATACAAAACATGGGTCTGGCCCAATGGTGCCGACTTGGACCCGGCCACCCTCCACGATTGGCCCGAATTGCTTCCCAAGCTGCGGGAGATGGCGACTCTCCCACCGATTCGCCATCGCGGCATTATTGCGGCTCTGTTTGCCGCCGTCGTGCTCGCGATGCCGGCCTATGGCCAGCGACTCGGCGAAATCCGCGGCGCGATTCTCGACCGGGCCACCCAGCATCCTCTGCCCGGAGCCAATGTGGTGGTTCTGGGTACCGAGCGGGGGACGGTGCCCGACGCGGAGGGCCGTTTCGCGCTGCCCGACATGGCCGTGGGCGTGCATCGCCTACGCATATCCATGATTGGATACGCCACCATCGTGCGTACCGATGTAGTCGTACGCTCGCGCCGCGTCACCGAGCTCGATATCGAGCTCGACGCCGAAGTGGTGAATGTGGGCGAGGAGACCGTGGTCATCGCCGACTACTTCTCCGATGCCGCCGAGGAGGTGGTTAGCTCGGTGAGTTTCAGCTACGAGGAGGTGCGGCGCTCGCCGGGAGCCGCCGGTGACATCAGCCGCCTCGTGCAGGCCATGCCCTCGGTGAACATGAACACCGATCAGCGCAACGATCTCATCGTCCGCGGCGGCAGCCCCACGGAGAATCTGATCCTCGTCGACAACATCGAGATCCCCAACATCAACCACTTCCCGACCCAGGGGGCATCGGGCGGCCCCATCGGCCTGCTGAACACCGACCTCATCGAAGATGTCGCGTTCTACGCCGGAGGCTTCTCTGCCGGATACGGGGATCGCCTGTCGTCGGTGATGGTCGTCGATCTGCGCGAGGGCAACAGGGAGGAGCTTGAGGGCGAGGTGCAGCTCGGCATGGCGGGAGCCGGCCTGCTTCTCGAAGGCCCCCTCTCGGGCGGGCGCGGATCCTGGATCGCCTCGGGGCGACGCAGCTATCTCGATCTCATCGTCGGTGCCATCGGCACGGGAGCAGTGCCGCGCTACAGCGACCTGCAGGGCAAGCTGAGCTGCGATTTGTCTTCCCAACACCGCATCTCTCTGCTCGGTATCGCCGCTTTTGACGCCATTGACCTCGTGCCCGGCGACACCGATGCCGACGAGGATTTCGTCGTCAATGAGGTCGATCAATACGTCGCTGGCGCCGGCTGGAGGTGGCTGTGGAGCCGGCGCGGGTTTGCCCACACTGCGCTGGCCATCTCCTACGCCGACTTTGGAATCGACGTCCTCGACGGCCGTACGCGCGGCGAGCTTTTCACCAATTCCTCGCAGGAGCGAGAGCTCGTGCTGCGCAGCGACGTCACCTACTCGCTGGCTGCGGGCGACCAGGTGCGCGGTGGGATCACCGGCCGCCGGGAGTTCAGCGATTTTTCCCTCTTCTCGGCGCCGGGTACGAATCGCGTGAACGAGGTGACTCCGGAGCTGCGCGTCGGCGACGGGATGAACTCGAACAAGCTGGCGGCATATCTCAGCTACGAGCGGTCGGTGCTGGCCGGCGTGACGGCCCAGGCCGGAGTGCGCTGGAAGTACTTCGATTACAATGAGGAGATTGACCTGTCACCGCGGCTGTCGCTGCGCTGGCAGATCGATCCGCTCACTTCGATCAGCGCCGCCTGGGGGCTGTACTACCAGAACCTGCCTTCGTCCCTGCTGGTTCAGCACCCGGACAACCGGCAGCTGGAGAATCCTCGCGCCGATCACTATGTCCTCGGGCTGCAGCGACGGCTGACGGAGAACACGCTGTTCACCCTGGAGGGCTACCTCAAGCAGTACAGCGACTTGCCTTTTGACCCTGGCGATCCCACGGTGTCGGTGGTTGATGCCTATGCCGATTTTGGCTCACCGGCTCCCGGGCAGCTAGTGGGTGGCGGCGAGGCCGAGTCCTACGGCGTGGAGTCCATGATCCAGAAAAAGCTCGCCCATCGCCTGTACGGTACCGCGAGCTACGCCTATTCTCGTTCCCGCTACACGGACTTCACGGGACGGGAGCGCAATCGCTCCTTTGACAACCGACACCTTGTATCTCTCATCGTCGGCTATCGGCCCGGCGAAACGCTGGAGTACAGCCTGCGCTGGCGTTTTGCCGGAGGACGGCCCTACACCCCTTTTGCCGAGGTCGAGTCCGCACGCCTGGGAACCGGAATCGTGCAGCGCGATCAGATCAACGCGCGTCGCCTGCCGGCCTATCACCGTCTCGATCTGCGCATCGACCATCGCCAGCACTTCGAGCGCTTCAACCTGGTGTCATTTTTCACCCTTCTCAATGCTTACAACCGCGACAACCTCTTTACCTATTACTGGGACAAAAGCGACAACCGACAGGGTCGCATCAATCAGTGGAGTCTGCTCCCGGTCGGTGGCTTCGAGCTCGAGTTCTGAGCGCGGCCACTTGACAATCTAGTCTCTTGGGAGAGCCTCCCCTGAACCGGAGCCGGTGCGGGCTGCCCAGCGAGAGTGCCTCCGCGTCATTATCGCTTCGGTAAAAAGTGTTGAGCAGGTTTACTAGGGCCGTGCCGCCTTCCTGGACGATCAGGGGGGCTTGCCGACCGCGGCCCAACAGGCGCTGAATTCTCGACAAGGACGGAGACTACCTCGAGTCCTTCACCATCATCACGGCGGCTCCCCGGGGCTTTCCGACATCCACTACCGACAGCCGGCGGTTGTCGATCCCGACCATTTTGCCGATTGGCTCGATCCGGCATCGCCGGCGACGATGCTCCTCAATCTGGTGCGGGACGGACCCGGATTGGAGCTCGGGTTGGGAGCGGCCCTGCGCGTTCCATCGGTGGAGCACGCAAATCCGCGTGTGGTCGGGTGAAACATCTCGGTGGATCTCGATTGGCCACTTTTAAGTTGACAATCTGCATTTGAAATGCATATTATTCACTCATAAACGGTCGAGACCCGCATTCTTGAAGCCGATGGGCGAAATGCAAGATTACATCAAACGTTCGCTGGAACCAGTCCTCAAAAGGGCCGCCTCTGAGTTTCCCGCGGTGGTCCTGACCGGGCCGCGCCAGTCCGGCAAGACAACGCTCCTCCAACGCCTCTTCGGTCGGCGTTGCCGGTACGTTTCTCTGGAGCCACCGGATGTGCGCGCGGCCGCCGTGCAAGATCCGCGCAGTTTCCTGGAAATCTACCCGGCTCCGGCGATCTTCGATGAAGTGCAGTACGCCCCCGACCTGCTTCCCTACATCAAAGAGAAGATCGACGCGAACCGCCGCCAGAACGGTCAATACCTGTTGACCGGCTCACAGAACCTGCTGCTCACGGAGAAGGTGAGCGAGTCGTTGGCGGGTCGCGCGGCAATGCTTCGCCTGTTGCCGCTTTCCAGACGGGAAGCGGAGGGACGGCCGCAAATTGCCCTGCCGTGGGAGCGCAAACGCTGGTCGTCTTCGAAAACGTCGCATGTCTTTGGCGAGCTTTGGAAGGGCTTCCTTCGCGGTGGTTACCCGGAACTTGCGGCACAGCCCCATCGGGATGCATCCCTTTGGCATGCCAGCTATATCCAGACCTACCTCGAACGGGACGTGCGTACGCTCCGGCAGGTTGGGGACCTGACCCAGTATCAGAATTTCCTCCGAGTCCTGGCGGCCAGAAGTGCCCAGCTCCTGAATCTGACCGAGGTCGCCCGGGACCTCGGCGTTGCGGTCAACACCATCAAAGCCTGGCTCTCCGTGCTCGAAGCCACCTATCAGGTGATCTTGTTGCGCCCGTACTTCGCCAACGTCGGGAAGCGGCTCGTCAAGACCCCGAAAGTGTATTTCACGGATGTCGGCACGCTCTGCTACCTCGCAGGTCTCAAGGACCCCTCCCATGCCGCCTCAGGCCCCATGGGGGGGGCCATCATGGAAACGGCGGTGCTTTCCGAAATCGTCAGGACCCTGACGCATCGAGGAATTGACCCGCAGGTCTACTTTTGGAGGACCATGGCGGGAACGGAAGTGGACTTCGTGGTCGAGATCGGCGGAAAGCTCGTGCCGATCGAGGTGAAGCTGTCCGCTACGCCACGCCCGGCCATGGCCGCCGCCATCACGACATTCCAAAGGGACATGGAAAGCGCGGCGATGCCGGGATACGTGGTGCATCCAGGTGACATACACCTTCCTCTCGGCCCCGGCGTGAGGGCCCTGCCCTTCGCCGATCTGTAGCGTTCCGCTTCCGAGGGTCCCGTCCTTTCAGGCGCATCGTTGACGTTCGCTGTGCGTGGTTCCTGTCTCGCTTGGCTCCTCTGGCTTTGTGAGTACAACAACTACAATGCCGGTGTCGAGGCGAGCCCCCCACGAATCCTTGGCTTATCTGCTGGAAAAGGGCTTTATTATCCCATCATTTGCAACCGAAGGCATGGCCTGCAATGACTCCTCGCAACATCCTCTTCAATGGGAAAAGGGCTAAGTTGCCCCGGAAACAAAGCCAACATCTTCTTATGTGGAAAGGAGAGACTCACAATGCCCCCAACCAACCATTTGCCCGCAGGACCAATCAGGATCGCCGTCGACGATGAAATTGAGATCGTCCCTTCCGGAATCCTGAATCGTTCCATGATGAGCATGGCCCGGCACCCCGATGGCTCGATCTACCTGAATACCCAGAGCGGCCCACTCTACAAAAGCCACGACAACGGACGGACCTGGACCGCCGTACCGGTCGAGATGCCCGAGCAACCCCACAAACAAGTACTGCACGGCATGGGGATCAGCCGCGACGGCCGCTTGTGGCTGAGCCACAGCTCGGTTGCCGACTACCCGGACGGCCTCTACGGCCAGGATCTATTCGTTTCTTATTCGGCCGATGGAGGCCGCACCTGGACCCTCTCGTCGACCGACTTCAGCACAATCTCGCCCGGCATACCCAATATGTGTTTCCACGAGGACGGCAACCGCACCTTCATCGAGCAGCCCGACGGCACTCTGATGTTCACCACGACCATTGTACCGGCGCCGGCCTACAGGGAAAAATATCCGCCATCGGCTCCGACCGACTACGGCGGCCAGCCCGGCGATCTGTTCAGCGACATCCTCTTCCGCAGCACCGACGGCGGCCAGACCTGGAGCGATCCGACCCAGGTCTGTCTGTCCCTGAATCCCCACGAGTCCAACCTGGCGCTCGACCCCAACGATCCGGATCGCATCCTGGTGATGACGCGCTGCCAGCGCGAGTTGACGCCCGATGAGGACCCGGATGGATTCATGGAGCGAACCGGCAATCCCGTCGCCATGATCAAGCAGGGTGTTTTGTTCGAGTCGAGGGACGGAGGGCGGACCTTTAAGGAGGCCGGCTGGACCAATTACTACGGGCACCGCGGCAATGTCTACTTTGCGCCCAGCAACGCCGTGGTCGTCACGCACAACGGCGGCCATCTCGACGGCAGTGTGGTCGCCCGGATCAGCCTGGACGGGGCCAGCAGCACCTGGCAGGACGGCAGCAGGGACGGGACGCGCGACCTGAACGCCTCCGAGAAGTTCGTGCTGGTGCCCGTTCCGCCGGGGCACTCCTTCACTACCCCGACCATCGAGCTTGCTCCCGGTCACTTTCTAACTGTATACGGGTGGTACTGGGGACACGCCCAGAAACTCACAGTTAACGGCGTCTTCTGGCACATTGAGGCGGCGGATGCGTAGCGGGAAAAATGGAATACAGACCTAGCACTCCCCCACCACCAGCGAGTCAAAGCGCACCTCGTCCCACTCGGCCCCCCAACCGGGGCCATCCGGCGGCTTCAGGTGCCCGTCCTCTATCAACGGCGCGTTCAGCAGGCCCCACTCCTCGCCCTGCTTGCGCAGGTCGTCCGGCTCCGGGGAGAAAGCTTCGAAGTAATCCGTGTTGTCGATGCAGCATCCCAGGTGGGCGTGGATCAGTCCGTACAGACCGGCGATATAATTGAGTTCCACGTTGGCGCTGTGCAGCTCGGCAAAGTGCGCCAGCTTCAACACCTGGGTCGTGCCGTTGCGCGCGTTGGCCCGCAACCGGTCCGTGGCCCGTTGAATCAGCCACTGGGCCGACAGGTACATGTCGTGCATCAGGGTTTCCGTGGCCATCACCGGGATGACTAGTTCCCGGCACAACTCCTGGTAGAGGTCCATCTTCTGCTCGTGCATGGGCTCTTCCAACCACAGGAAATCCAGCTCCTCCAGCACCCGCCCCACCGTGATGGCATCCCGCAGGGTGTACCAGCACACCGGATCGTGCATCAAGGCATAGTCCGGCCCCACGGCCTGGCGCACCGCCGTGAGGATGGGGATGTCCTCCTTGCCCGTCCGGTAGGAGTGAAACTTGTAGGCCTGGATCCCCGACAATTCGCGCGCCTGGTCGATGTCCTCCAGATAACCTTCCAGCTCTCTGCGTCCCCGGGTCAGGTACGCGGGAAAGCGCTCCCGCACCCGGCCGATCAGGGCGTAGACCGGTAGCCCGGCCGCCTTGCCGGCGATGTCCCACAGGCAGTTGTCAAATCCCCCGGACCATCCCCGGCGCAGGTGGCGGGTGAGGTAGAGCGTCTGAAAGAGCCGTTCCCGCTCCAGGGGGTCTGCGCCCAGGACCACCGGGCGCAGCTTCTCGACCTCGGCCGCTGTCATGGTGGTGGCGCACCGGCCCTCGATGCCCCCATCGGTTCTTACCTGAATGAACTGGTTCCGACGCGGTTCGCCCTCGGACTGAGGGATCTCGAGTTCGAGGAGTTTCACCGATTCGATTTTCATCCTTGTTCGCCCTCCTTTTCGGTTATTGGGGTGTAATCATAAGCACGTTCTCTAACCGCGTCAATCGGGATTCTTCTCTGGGTGGCAATCCTTGGCGGATTGTGTTTCGCCCTCCTGGCGCCAGGCTGTTCGAGCTTGACAGTGCATATTCACCAGGTAATATTATGATCTCTGTATTCCCCCCCAAGCAAAGGTAAGAGGAGAGGATCTCATGCGTCATTTTAAGCGCACCCCCTGTTACAGCGGACCGGATGATCCCGAGATCGGCGCGGTGCGGGGCACCCTCGAACTGGGCGAAACCGCGATCATCGAAACCATAGGTGGCTCGGACCACGACTATGAAGCGGCCGGCGAAACCAGGGCGGGCATGATCACTTCCGCTGCCAGCCATCCCCGGTATTCCCGTCCCGGCGGCCCCTTCCTGATCGAGGGCATCCAAGCGGACGACTGGGTGGCCATCGAAATCATCGCCATGGAGGTGGGGCCCTACGGCTTCTACCGCAATGGCGGCCCCCACTGGGGCAACTGGCGCTGCGTAGCGCCGGTCCGCGATGGGCTGATCCACTTTCCCCCGGACTTTGTGGTACCGGTGCGGCCGATGATCGGCGTCATCCAGCTCGGTTCGGTGGCGCCCAGTAAGATCGACCACGGCGGCAACATGGACTTCAATGCCGTCCAGCCCGGCAGCACCATACACATCCGCGCCCAGAAGCCGGGCGGTTATCTCTCCCTGGGCGATGTCCACGCCCGCATGGGAGATGGAGAGTTGACCGGCGCGGGAGTCGAGATCGATGCAGCCGTCACCCTCAAGGTGGATCGCTCGCCCGGGTTTCCCACCAGCAGCCCTGTGGTGGAGACGACCGGAGTGGTGGAAAGCCCCGAAGAGTACCTCACCAGCGCCCGGGCGGACAGTTGGGCGGAAGCGCTCAAGTCGGCCTGGACCGAAATGGTGGCTCTGATCATCGACCGCTACGATACGACTTTCGAGTACGCCAATATGATCGTCGGCACCATCGCGGATGCACGTCCCGGATTTGCCACCGGGTACATGGGCGGCTACCTGACCTGTCAGCTGGCCATAACCAAAGAATTGCGCCGCACCGGGCAGCCCTACCAACCCTAGCGGCTACCGTTATCGTGGTCGCAATATTCCGCTTCTTGTTTTTTCCTTCAAAAAGTATGATTGGGAAACAATCCGGCCGACTGCCCAACCCCGAGAGGGAATTGTCATCGCAAAGCCGCATAAAGTGATTCTAGTGGTGAGTGCGCGTCCTAATTTCGTGAAGGTGGCGCCGATCCTGGCGCTGATGGCGCAACGCTCTGAAGAATTCGCCCCGGTGCTCGTACATACGGGCCAACACTACGACACACGGTTGTCCGGCGTATTCTTTGAGGACCTGGACTTGCCCAAACCCGCCCATTACCTGGCGGTGGGGTCGGGATCGCACGCGGAAATGACGGGCAAGGTCATGATGGCCTTTGAGCCGGTGCTGACCGACGAGCAGGCCGATCTGGTCGTGGTGGTGGGTGACGTAAACCCGACCCTGGCGTGTGCTTTGGACGCAGCCAAGCTACACATTCCAGTGGCACACGTGGAGGCCGGCCTGCGAAGTCGCGATCGCAGGATGCCCGAAGAAATAAACCGCGTACTGACGGACGCAGTGGCGGATTTTCTGTTGACGCCGTCGCGCGACGCGAATGCGAATCTGCGCGCCGAGGGCATCCCCCAGGAGAAGATTTTTTTTGTAGGGAACGTGATGGTGGACTCGCTGCGCCGAGCGGAGGAGGCGCTTGACCAATCGACGATCCTTGCCGCCAACAGCGTGGAGGTGGGCGGATTCGCGTATGCGACGATGCACCGCGATTTTAACGTAGACACCCCAGAATTCCTGGGGCGCGGGCTCGACGTGATTGAGCGCGTCCAGAAGAGGCTTCCCGTCCTTTTCGCTGTACATCCCCGGACCAAGGACCGGATCAAGCGGTTCGAATTCGGGGACCGTCTGGCCGCGATGCCGAACCTGAAGTGTCTGGATCCCGTAAGTTACGTCGACTCGCTGCGTCTCCAGCGGGACGCGGCGCTGGTGCTGACGGACTCGGCGGGGCTGCAGGAAGAGTCGACTATTTTCCAAACACCGTGCCTGACGATGCGACCGAACACTGAACGACCGGTGACGGTGGAAGAAGGCTCGGCGACGATCGTGGATCTGGATGCGGACCTCGCGGCGGCAAGGACCGATGAGGTGCTGGCCGGACGATACAAGACAGGGAGAATTCCGGAGAGATGGGACGGACACGCGTCGGGTCGAATCGTGGATCTGCTGGCCGCACGACTCTAGTTTATTGCCTCAACCCACCCTGATGCGCAGCCAGCGGATGTTGTGAATGCAGTCCTCCCGGCACCAGAAGGCCGCCAGGACATCGCCGTCCGGCAGGTGCAACAGGGTGGGAAAACCAAAATGCAGAGCAGCCAGCTCGGTCGCCGCGTCGGTTTCCCCCAACATCCGGGAATCCGACCCCTGCCACATCGGCCCCTCTTCCAGGTTCATCCATGCATCGCCCTGAATCCGGGCCAGGACTGCCCACAGCCCCGCTTCGTTGGTCCGCCGCATGAGACACAGCACCCGACCGTCGCCCAGGCTCAACAGCTTGGTGGTCTCCCCCGGAATACCGGTCGAGCCACGCGCGGTGACCTCTCCGCCGGTGGCGATTGCGTAGGGCACCTGCATCAAGGTTTTGCCTTCAACGGCATTGAAGG
Organism: Candidatus Latescibacterota bacterium; assembly: GCA_965219385.1. Taxonomy (GTDB): domain Bacteria; phylum Latescibacterota; class UBA2968; order UBA8231; family UBA8231; genus CBDCNM01. The sequence goes on from CBDCNM010000002.1 coordinate 4,240,536, forward strand.
GCCAGGCCACCGACAGAAAGCGCCCGTCGGGCAGTTCCACAAGGCTGACTTCGTGAAAGATCACTTCCTGGTCCGGGTCTTCGAAGAGTTCGAGATTCTCGGACCAGGTCCTGCCCTGGTCGTGCGAGACCAGCGCCAAGGTCTTGAGGCCGTGCGGGGCCCCTCCTTCCCAGGTGCGCAACAGCCCGGTCGGCAAAAGCCAGCGACCATCGCTGGACTCGAAGATGGCGTGGCACATCTCGTAGGGCTGATCGGCAATCAGCGGCTCGAAGTCCTCCGGGTCGGTCCAGCCGGCGCCGTCCTCGCTCCTCATCACAAACCACGCACCCTGCTCCACCCCGTAGGTCTCGGGATTCCACCCGGCGGTTTCGGGGTGATGGTTGTAGCGCCGGTGGCCGGCGCCCGCCAGGGTGCCATCGGCAAGCCGGCTGATGCGCACGATGCGAGTGACGAGGAGGTCGCCGGCATCCTCGAAGAAGCGCACGGGGTCGCTCCAGGTTAGACCTCCGTCCGTGGAGCGCGAACAGTAGGTACCGTAATCCATAGAGCTGATGGCCTCTGCCAGGTCGAAGGCGGCCAACAGGTCCCCGTTGTCGAGCAAGGCCAGGGTCGGGTGCCAGGCGTGGATCGATTTCAAGAATGGTTTGGGGTTGCGGTAGATCAGTCCGGTGTCGATCAACTCGAGCATGCTCTTACCTCGACCTCGACGACTTTCAGCACGGCTGCGTTCCTCCTTTTAGAAGGCTTCTTAAACCAATTCCCTGACGCCGACGGCTTCTTCCAGTTCGTCCACGCTGGCAAAGGCCACCAGGATGCAGTGCACGGCCTTGTTGCCCAGGACCCATGAGACGGCGCGCTCGGTCCGCGGAATGACTTCCCCCGGCTCGGCCAGTTCGTGCCAGGGCCCCGAGACAATGGGGTAGGCCAGACCCATATCCTTGCGAATCCCTTCCCCCTGGGGCGAAAGTTCTTCGACCATGGCCTCGGTGGCCGTGCTCCAATCCGTGCGCCCCTTGTCCTCCCAGCTCAACCACTGGCCGCCCAGCGCCTTCATGATCAGCACGCCCTTTCCGGCCGCGGCCGACTGCTCGAGGCCCGGTTCCTGCCAGCGATACACATAATTGTAGATCACCAGGTCCGCGTCGGTCTCGGGCTCGGGGCCGCGCTCGACATAGGCCTCCTGGTCCGCACGCATGTGCCGGATGGTGCACAAAGACCGCACCTTGCCCGCCTCTTTGAGTTGATGGATCCGCTCGGCCAGGGCCTTGTCCTGGACATAGCCGTAGTGGTAGACCCGGAGGATGTCGATGGCGTCCCGACGCAGATTCGCCAGGTGCTTGTCTACTATGCCCTCCAGATCCTCGGCCGCGGGAGCCCCTACCTTCAGGGAAAAGTGGCGATTCTCGTCAGGGCCCTTCAATTCGTCCGGTATGTGGACCTCGTCTCCATAACCCATGTCGAACAGATTGATCCCCAGCTCGTCCGCCCGCAAATAGATCCGTCGCTTCTCCTCGGGCGGCGGATGGCCGTTGATCCCCTCGTAGTGGGCCAGCAGCCCTCCCAGTCCCAGGGCGCTCAACACCATATCCGTTTGTCCGAACTTGCGGTATTCCATAAAGAAATCCTCCTCGATTTCAAACAGTCAATATAAACCCGGGACCGACTCGACGCCCGCAAAAAACTACCGTCTCAGTGCCGCGGTGGACTCTTCGTCCACCTCCCAGTGTTCCGTATCGACGACTACCCCGTAGACCGCCCGCGCCGCCTCGACCGATACCAGCCCCTGGCGCACGTCCTCCAGCACCCGCACTGGATCCCGCTCGTGCGGGGAATAAAAACCACCTCCCCCTGGCAACCTCAAGGTCACCCTCTGTCCGGGCTGGAGCAGGTACTTGGACTTGGGGTGGAGCCGGGTGCCGTCTTCCAGGAACAACTCGCCCGTGGCCCCGTCCTGCCCCCCCAAAAACCCCCGGGCCGGGTGCTGGGTCCGGTCGTACATACACGAGTGCAGGGCCGGCCCCTCACTGCGCACCTCCAGCACCATTTCCTGCCCCAGCCCGCCGCGAAACTTGCCGGCCCCACCCGAGTCGGGCCGCAGTTCCCGCTTGTGCATCAGCACCGGGGAGACCGCCTCGATGGCCTCGGCCGGTACCCCCCTTATGCCGCTGGGAAAGGCCGTGGCCGAAAGCCCGTCGGCGCTGGGGCGGGCCCCCATGCCCCCGGCGGAAAAAAAGATGTAAGCAAAAACCCGTCCGTCCCGGTCGCGGCCCTCGACCTGGGTATTCCACAGCCCGGCCGAACCGTCTGCGAGCACCTGTGCCGGCAGGGCCTGGGCCAGGGCCCCGAAGATGGCCTGGGAAAGAAAGTGGCCGATCAGGTGCCGGGCCCCCACCGCACAGGGGTAGAGGCAGTTGAGGATGGAACCCTCCGGCGCCTTTACCGCAACCGGACGGAAGCTGCCCTCGTTGTTGGGCACGGTCGGACTGATGGCGCACTTGAGCGGGTAGGTGGTATAGGCGTGGGTGTAGTTGAAGACCACGTTGATGCCCCGGTCCACCTGGGGCGAACTCCCCTCGTAGTCCACGATCAGATCCCGATCCCGCACCTCCACGGCAATGCGGATCTTCAGGGGATGGTCAAAGCCGTCGATCCCTACCTCGTCCCGGTACACCCCGTCGGGAATCTGGGCGATGGCATCCCGCATGGCCTCTTCCGAACGCGAAAGGATGAGGCCCGCCAGATGACGCAGATCCTCCAGGCCGTAATCCTCCAGCATTTCCATTAGTTTTACCGCCCCCACGTCGTTGCCGGCCTGCTGGGCGTAGAGATCTCCGACCACCTGGTCTGGTTCGCGCACATTGGCCCGGACGATCTGGATCAGGTCCTGGTTGATCCGGTGCCGGCGGAACAGCTTCATGATCGGGATGTGGAGACCCTCCTCGAAGACCTCGCGGGCATCCGCCCCCAGGGTCTGCCCGCCGATATCCATGGCGTGGCAGGTATTGGCGAACCAGCCGATACCGCGCCCCTGGTAAAACACCGGGGTCACCACGGTGATGTCGTGCAAGTGTCCAGACGAGATCCACGGGTTGTTGGTCAGCAGGCTGTCGCCAGGCTCCAGGGTCTCGATCGGAAAGGCGGATACAAAGTCCCGCACGCAGTTGGCCATGGTGTTGATGTGGCCCGGCGTCCCGGTCACGGCCTGGGCCAGCATATGGCCCTGGGTGTCGAAGATCCCGGCCGAAAGATCCCCGGCCTCCCGCACCACCGTGGTAAAGGAGGCGTGCATCAGCGCCGCGGCCTGCTCGTTGACGATCGAGATCAGGCGATTCCACAACACCTCCATTAGAACCGGATCGATCTTTGTATCACTCATAGAAAATCACTTGCTTTTTCCGGCTGCGCCACTTCGCCCCGCTCCAGAATGCCACGCCCGGTCTCATTGTTGAATTTCCCGTCTTTTCGTGGAAATAAGTTATTCGAAGCTACGCCGAAGTTTTTCCCCGTCAAGGGTCCGGCGTCATTGCCGGCAGCTCCGTATAGGCTCTTACTCTGATCTTGGGAAGGGGTTCAACCCCCCCTCACCCGGACCGCTCCAGGATCAGCGCCGCGGCTGGCCCTGCCCGGCAGGACCAGCCCGGCCTTACCACCGTAGTGGATTCGGCTTCCTCTATTATCGCCGGTCCATCTGTCTTAAAATCCTCTTTCAAGCCATAGCGGTCGTAGACCGCAACCTGGCGGAATCCAGCATCAGAGTCGAAAAGCACGGGACGGGCTCCTTTGAAGCCATCCGTGGTTCCCCCGGTAGTTTCCTGCCGGGTCCGCACCTGTCCGGGCTCTGGTCGGGGGCCAGTGATGGTCACCCGCCAGTGGACCGATTCCACCTCCACCCCCTTGCAGAGCCTGCCGTAGAGCCTTTGGTACTCCTGATCGAAGGCCTCCTGGAGCCGGGTCAAGGCCCCCTCATCCAGCCGGCCGTCCTGCACCACCACCCGGATTTCGTGGCCCTGCCCCACATAGCGCATATCCGCGGTGCGCAAGACCTGGATTTCGCCTTCTTCCACCCCGGCCGCGGCGACGATCCGTCGCCCCTCCTGCTCCATTTCCTCCACCAGCCCGCTCAGGTCCTGTGCTTTCAAGTCTTGCAGCCGCACCACGTAGGTGCGCACGAAGTCGAAGGAAATCGGAGCCAGAATCAGCCCGAAGGCCGAGCCCACCCCGGCTGCGGCCGGCACCACCACGGCATCGAGCCCCAGACGCTGTGCCAGACCGCAGGCGTGTACCGGTCCCGCGCCCCCGGTGGCTACCAGGGTATAGCCCCGTATGTCCAGGCCGCGCTCGGCCGCATGCACCCGCGCGGCATTGGCCATGTTCTCGTCGACCAGCTGGTGAATCCCCCAGGCCGCTTGCTCCACGTCCATGTCGAGGGCCTGCCCCAGGCTTTCGATGGCCGCCCGCGCCGCGGCCCTGTCCAGGGTCATCTCCCCGCCCAGGAAGTAATCCGGATTCAACAAACCCAGCACCAGATCCGCATCGGTCACGGTAGGCTGCTCGCCCCCCAACCCATAGCAGGCTGGGCCCGGTTCCACCCCGGCGCTTTCGGGGCCCACGGTCGGCAGACCCATTTCGTTCAAGTCCGCGATGCTCCCGCCCCCGGCGCCGATCTCGATCATGTCCATCACCGGCACCAGCAAAGGCAACCCGCTGCCCCGCTTGAAGCGGTAGACCCGGGCTACTTCCGACTCGGATGCAAGCGGAAACCGGCCCTCTGTGCTCAAGATGGCCTTGGCCGTGGTCCCTCCCATATCAAAGGCCAGGACCTCCTCCCGCCCGGCCAGCCCCCCCCAGTAGGCCGCGGCCAGGGCCCCGCCACACGGTCCCGACTCCACCAGCCGCACCGGAAACTCCGCGGCGGTTTCCACCGAGCACGAGCCGCCATTGGACAGCATGATGTGCAGCGGCGCCTGCACCCCGCCGTCTTTCAACCCCCCATCCAGTCCCTGCAGATAGCGGTTGGCCAGGGGCTGTACATAGGCATTGGCCACGGTCGTGGAGGTGCGCTCGTACTCGCGAAACTCCGGCGCCACCCGGTGGGAAACCGACACCGCGACCCCGGGCATTTCTTCCCGGATCATCTCGACCGCCCGCTGCTCGTGAGCCGGGTTGACGTACCCATGCAGAAACACGATGGCCACCGCCTCCACCCCTTCGGCCCGCAAATACTCACACTCCGCCCTCAACCCCTCCTCGTCCAGAGGAGTCAACACCTCCCCCCGGACATCCAGCCTTTCCTCCACCTCCCGCCTGAGCCGGCGTTCCACCAGCGGCTGCGGCCGTTCCAAAAAAAGATCGTAGATATCGTAACGCCCCTCGCATCCAATCTCCAGCGCGTCGCGGAATCCGGCGGTGGTGATCAGGCCGGTGCACCCGCCCTTGCGCTCGATCAGGGCATTGGTCACCAGAGTGGTGCCGTGAATCGCCCGGCCCACCTGCCCGGGGTCTACATCCCATTGTCCCAACAGGCGCTCCACCCCCTCCAGCACGGCTGCGGATGGATCCGGGTAGGTGGTGAGAATCTTGGCGGCCATCATCCCGCCGGAACTCAAATCCAGCAGGACCAGGTCGGTAAAGGTCCCCCCTATATCTATTGCGAGAACAAATCTGTTTGCGGATTCGGCCAATTTCCTTGCCTCCTGGGCGCAGGTCTCATAAATGATAAAAGGGAGTTGAGTTGCAGAGCAAGCTTTGTAGGCATTAATTACTGTGGTGGACGAAATCGTGTCAATCGGCAGATGAGGAGAACAATATGATTCGACTCGGCGTAGCAGGATACGGCGGCCGCATCCACGGCCTGATCAACTCCGTCTTCCGCCAGGTAGAACCAGATCTGCGAGTAGTCGCCATCATCGATCCCGATCAGACCGGAGTGCGCCAGCGCCTGGCCGAATGCGATCAGCAGGATGTTGTCTTCCACAAAGACCTGGACACCATGGTGCGCCAGGCCAACCTGGATGCCCTGGCCATAGGCACCCGCTGCAACCTCCACACCCCCTACGCCATCAAGGCCGCCAAATACGACCTGCCCCTCTACCTGGAAAAGCCGGTCGCCATCTCCATGCGCCAGGCCACGGCCCTCGAACGCGCCTTTAGCAAAACCCGCTGCCAGGTGGTGGTGAGCTTTCCCCTGCGGGTTTCGCCGCTGTGTATTCTGGCGCGGGATTATATCGAGCAGGGCGCCATAGGATCTCCAGTGCACATCGCCGCAACCAACTACGTTCCCTACGGCACGGCATACTGGGAGGCGGAGTACCGCAACTTCGAGATCACCCAGGGTCTTTTCCTGCAGAAGGCCACCCACGATTTCGACTACATGGCCTATCTCATGGGCTCCTCCATCGTGCGGGTTGCGGCCATGGCCACCTGGGACCAGGTCTTTGGCGGCGACCGGGCCGCCGGCCTGGTCTGCTCGCAGTGCCAGGAACAGGAGACCTGCCTCGAAAGCCCCCGGAACCGCCGGCGCAACCAGACCTCCGGCTCCCACGAAGACCATCCCTGCGTCTACAGCGTGGACTGTGGCTCCCCCGAAACCGGGCGCAACGAAGACTGCTCCAGCGCCCTGGTTGAATTTGCCTCCGGGGCCCACGGAGTCTACACCCAAGTCTTCTACGCCCGCCGCGACGCCGCCGCGCGCGGGGCCATCTTGAGCGGCTACCAGGGAACGGTCAGCTTCGACTGGTACACCAACCAGCTCCGCCGCATCCGCCACCACGCCCCCTTCAGCGCCACCGAAGGCGCCACCGAAGGCGCCAGCCACTTTGGCGGCGACCTGGAACTGGCCCACGACTTCATCGGCGTCATCCGCGCTACAACCACCTCCCGCACGCCCATCGAGGCCGGCCTCCAGAGCGTGTACGCCTGCCTAGCCGCCAAGGAATCGGCCGAGAAAGGCCGCTTTGTCAAGGTGCGCCAGGTAGGCTTCTAAGAGGAGAAATCACATGCCGAAAACAGGCGCGGAATGCCTGGTCGAATCCCTGGTAGCGGCCGGAGTCAAGCACCTCTTCACCCTCTCCGGCAACCAGATCCTCTCCATCTACGACGCCACCATCGGCCGCGGCATCGAATTGATACACACCCGCCACGAAGCCGCCGCCGTACACATGGCGGACGCCTGGGGACGCCTCACCGAAGAGCCGGGCGTCGCCCTCGTAACTGCCGGGCCCGGCCACTGCAATACCCTCACGGGCCTCTACGTGGCGCTGATGTCCGAGTCGCCCCTGGTGGTGCTGAGCGGCCACTGCCCGGTGGGCCAGATCGGCAAGGGCGCGTTCCAGGAAATGGACCAGGTCGCCCTCGCCCGGCCCGTGGCCAAAGCCGCCTGGTTGGTACGGGACGCGGAGAACCTGGGCAAGGATATCGCCGCCGCCCTGTCCATTGCCCGCTCCGGCCGGCCCGGCCCGGTCCACCTCAGCCTGCCCAACGATATCCTCACCGCCCAGGTAGCATCTGAGGCGCCAGCGTCCACTCCCTCCCGGCAGGAGGCGCCCCTGGCGGACCGCGCCTTGGTCGACCAGGCCCTCGACCTCCTGACCCGGGCGGAACGTCCGCTGATCCTGGCAGGACCGGCCATGAAGCGCCCCCTGCGCTGGACGGCGGTGGAGCAACTGGCGCAGACCGCGGATATTCCCGCCCTGCCCATGGAAAGCCCGCGCGGTATCAACGATCCCTGGCTGCACCAGGCCACCACCTGCCTGGAGCGGGCCAACCTGGTGCTGCTGGTGGGGAAAAAACCGGACTTCACCCTGCGCTTTGGCCAGCCGCCCTTTTTCTCCGACGCATGTCGCTTCATTCAGATCGACACCGATGAAGAGCAATTCAGTCAGGACCAGCGGGTGGTGCTGAAAATAAAGGCGGAATCGGTGGGTGTATTGAAACAGCTGCAAACAGCGGCGCAGTCGCTGGAATGGACGCCCTCCGCCTGGAGGCAAGAGGTCGAGGCCGCCCGCAACGCCACCTCTCCCGCATGGGAAGGGTTGCTGCATTCGCCCCAACAACCCATCCACCCCCTGCGGTTGTGCCGAGCGCTCCGGCCCTTCCTGGGCGGCGATGCCATATTCATCAGCGACGGAGGCGAAGTCGGACAGTGGGTCCAGGCCGGGCTGGAGAGCCCCTGTCGGCTCATCAACGGTCCGGCCGGCTCCATCGGCAGCGCTCTTCCCATGGGCCTGGGTGCCAAGCTGGCCTTTCCCCAGCGCCCGGTGTTTGTGGTTCTGGGAGACGGCGCCATGGGATACCACCTCCTGGAATTCGACACTGCTCTGCGCTACGGTTTGCCCATCATCGCCATTGTCGGCAACGACGCCTGCTGGAACGCCGAGTACCAGCTGCAAATCCAGCACTACGGCGCCGATCGTCTGGTGGGATGCGAATTAGCGCTGTCGCGCTATGACAAAATGGTGGAGGCCCTGGGAGGGCACGGGGAATTCGTCGAGCAGCCCGAAGACCTGGAACTGGCCCTCGAAAGCGCGGTGGAATCGGGGCTGCCCGCCTGCGTAAACGTGGTCATCGAAAGGACTGCCGCACCCACCTTCCGGTAGGCGCTCACTTCACCTGCCGGTGCGGCCGGAGCGCCGCGGAAACATGGTTTGTTTGCCGCCCTTACCTCCCTCGGGTCTGGGCCCAGGTTTACCTTCGTCTCTCCTGCCTTTAGCCCTGGCTTCGAGAGCCGGCTGGGCTTCGTCTTCCGCCTCCTGGCTCCGGGCCTCTTCGGCCCGGGCCTTTTCCTGTTCGGCCAGGAGCTTGCGCTCGTCCTCCTCGTCCTCCCTCAGGTGGCACTTCTTGTACTTTTTGCCGGAACCACAAAGGCACGGATCATTGCGGCCGGTATCCTTCAGGCGTTGTAAAAATTCAGCTTCTGACATGGCTCCTCCGGCAGCATAAATCATACTTTACTGGGCAAAGAGAATACTACAATATCCACGCGATCAATGCAAATTTAAAGTAGGGAGCCGGAGAGTGGCCGAGCCCATCAAACTCTCACAACACCCACTTGACCGGGTACTCCATTTCTCCTACTATCATTCCAATCAGATGTGTGGTTGGACATAAAGGGCGCCGCGCAGGCGCGATTGGACGGTGACACAACTCCCTCCGGACGCCGCTTTCGACAAGTACTGAAAATCCCTCAACCCTCCCCGAACAACGCCACCGCATCCTCCTCCACCTTTTTGCGCCGCTCCTCTTCCGGCCTAGCGTCCAGACACCCCATATCCTGGTAGAACTCGGTGTCGTAGTCCCGCGTCTTGATCACCACCGGCATGGGCACCGCATGGCCGATCACCAGGGCCTGCTGTTTCGAGTCCAGACTGGCCAGCACGCTGCGCAACCCCTCGGTGCCGCTCACCCCGGTCAGCACCGCCTGGATATCCTTCTCGTCATTGAGCAGGGCCGTGATCCGGGTGCCGATCTGCGACAGCACCTCGTCGTCTATGCCGGAGGGCCGCTGATCCACGATCAGCAGGGAGACATAGTACTTGCGCATCTCGCGCGCGATGGTCCCGAAAATAGTCTGTTTGGCGGCGCTGGGATTGAGGAATTTGTGGGCCTCTTCGATGGAGATCATCAGCTGGCGCGGCTGGTCTTCGACCTTCTGGGTCGCGTAGAAGCGCTCGCTCTTCTTGACGTACATCTCGTGGATCCGCCGGGCGATGATATTGGCCACCAGCAAGTAGCACAGCATGCTGGTCTGCTGGCCGAATTCCAGGACCACGTTGATGCCCCGGTCCAGGTACTCCATGATCCGGTCCACCACGTCGCCGTCCTCCAGTTCGGAGACCATGAACGGAAAGCTCTCCAGGCGCTTGAGCTTGCGGTGCAGGGCCACCAGCGACCCCGGGTGCGCCCCGATCTCGTGCGCGAACTCCTCCACGTCCGGTCCCTCGAGTTTCAGCAGGGTGCGCAGCCAGCGCTCCTTGTACAGAGCGTAGACCAGATAGGCTGACTCCACCGCCGTGGGGTTGAGCTTCAACTCGTCCTGCAGAGGGGCGATGTCCTCCACCGCGATCTGGTCGTACGAAATGTAGACCTCGTAATCCGGCTGTACCCCGCGGGCCCGGGTCGACTGCGGATCTAGGGAAAAGATGGCCACCTTGGCTCCGAAGAGCTGCTTGAGCCCCTTGACAAAGGTGGCGCTGGCGCCGGCCGTCTCCTTCATGGCCTTGAAACCGTACTCATTGTGCATGTCGAAGACCAGGTTTACCGCCCGGTCAAAGTGGATCAGACCACACAGCACCAGCCGGGTCAGGAAGGATTTGCCGGTGCCGGTCTTGCCGAAGATGCCGTTGCTGCGCTCGGCAAAACGCACCATGTCGACGCACACTGGGGTCTCCATGTCGAGCGGACTGCCAATGCTGAAAAAGCGCCCCTCCTCGTCCCCTTCGCGCCCGAAGATCTTGGCCACATCGTCTTCGACCGCTTCCTGGACCGTGGAAAAGTGGCTCGGAATCGCCTTGACCGGACGCGGTCCTTCCAGGTCGTCGGCCACCAGTGCCTTGGGCATCATCAGCATGGGGCGCAGGGAGACGATATTGTAGGTGCTGGTGCCGCTGAGGACCTGGCGCAGTAGTTCGTCCTCGCGCTCGGGCGGGTGCAGCAGGATCTCCTGATTGGTGGCGTCCAGCCGCATATCCGTGACCATGGAGAAAAAATCGTGTTTGTCCCCCTCGATCACCACGAATTTGCCGGCCTTCATGTCCTCGATATTCTCGGACGGGTCCAGCTTCATTTCCAGCCCTTCCACCAGCGATCCTCGGGTGATCACCCCCAGGCGCACTCCACGCCTGTCCTTGGCCTTCATGCAGCCTTCCTCTCTGTGTGTTTTTTACTGGGCAATCCGCCGGATCATCGAACTCAGGCGGTCGTAGTCGTCGCGCAGCAGGCGGGACAGTTCCTTGCCCATGCGCACCAGGTACCCGCGCGAGTCGCGGTGCGCCTTCAGGGTGTGGCGCAGGGCCGCGATCAGCAACTCATCGGTGGGCAACTTGGCCGTGCCGAGGATGCTGCGGAGGTAGTCGTCCGTGCCGGTGAAACGCCGCACCTCGTCGTCGTCGCACAGGTAGGCAAAGCTGTGGATCCGGGCCGGCTGCGGCGGCACAATGTGCCCCGGAGTTTCGCCGTCCAGGTAGCCGAGGACCAGGGCCTGGAACTCGGTGCGCAGCAACTCGAAGATCTGCGGCTGCTCCATGCGCAATTCCTCTTCGGTCTTGCCGTAGGCGGTGGGCCGGCGATTGGGCTCGATGGAATGGGTGAATACATTAAACACAATGCCGATGATCGGCATTTCCGCGTCCACCCGGATGAAGCGACCGAACGAGGGCGCCCCGTGCAGGTGACGCGCCTCGGCGATCAGCTCGGTGGTGCTGCTCTCGATCACCTCGCCCACGTGCCCCCCTATCTCGTAGGTGAAAAAACCATTGCCCGATTCTTCCCCCGAGGTGAATCGACTCAGTGGATTCACCTGCTTTTTCTCCTCAGTGGTATTCAAGGATAAGCCCCTCCAAACAATTATATGCTCGCGTGCCGTTTCTTCAGACTCTTGCTGGAAATCCCGACCTTGATATCGTTCTTCACAAAGGTAGCGCTCAGGAAGCGGTAGAACGCCTCGCGATCCGCCCCCCGCACTACGGCCCGTTCGTGCGCCTCGGAAAGGGTCACCGGGTAACCCTGGCCCTTTTCGGCCTGGTCGCAGGCACAGGCGTGGACCAGATTCAACAATTCTTCATCATCGGCAACCCACTGGGGCAACTCGACCCGGGCGATTTCGGCCCCCACGTGTACATAAAAAAAGTAGATGTAGTGCGGACCGTAGGATTCCAGGATCTTCGATGAACTCCTGAACAACGGGGTCCGCTCCCCTACCTGTAGTACCTGGCGCAGCAACACTGCATCGCTGAGCCCTTCGAGGGGGCTGCAGGGCACCCCTCGTCCCTGCCACAAATCCGCCGGCGGGGCTTCGACCTCTTCGGCCCCCATGGCAAACTGGTTCTCCGGCTTCCAGGGGCAGCGGTCGCAGTCCGCCACCTCCAGAGGGCACAACCCCAGCTTAAGGGCGTTGACCAGATCCTGGCTGCCGGGACGGCTGATGTAGCCCACCAGCGGGATTCGCGCCCGGCGCAAGCGCTCGAGGGCGCCCAAAAATTCCTCCAGGTAGGCCTCCTTGAAGTCCTGGGGCTTGCCTTCCAGGCTCCACAGGATCAGGGTACCGTCCGCCAGGGCCAGCACTGGATGCCCTTCTTCCCGGGCCGCCAGGGAAAGCTCGGCCAGTTCGGTGAATTCCATCAGTCCACGCCTGAACCCGACCAGCTCGCGGTTGACGAACATCCGCCGTCCACCCCACTCCTCGTAGATATTTTCCTCCTTGTAGAAGAGGGTGGGTTTGCTGCTCATCAGCGGCTTTTCAACCGAGCCGTAGTGCAGCAGGATATAGCCGATATTGATCAGGTAACAGGAAGAGACCTCGTGGCGGTCCGGAAAGATCTGCGACCCATCCGTTGCCGCCACGCTGATGCGTTCGGGCCGCGGCGGCAACGCATGACAAAGATCCGGCCTTTCGACCAGGCCCGGCAGCAGCCAGGAAGTTTTGCTGTTCTGGATCTTGCGGGCCAGCACCTCCCAGTCCGTGGCCCAGCGCTTGTGCTGGCGCAGAGCCAGTGCCAGCTTCTCCTCGAAGTCCACCTGGACGCCCCGCTGGTCCTTTACCATCTGATCGATCTGGGTCTTTACCGCGTGTAGATTCAGCATGGCATTACCGGCCCTGGTCCGTTTGCTCCTGGATTTCCCCCCGCGGATCGAAACCCTTTTCCTCGTCGGTTTCTTCATCTGTATTTTCCGGTTCGTCGCCCCAGGTCTTTCCCCCGTCTCTGGAGATGCGGGTACGCGCCCTCCACTCCTCCAACCGCCCCCGGCCGTAGCGGCGGATATCCTCCACCCGGGTTTGGGCAATCTCGGTGCCGACCTGTCCACTGCCGTCCGGCCGGTTGCTCTCTATCCTCACGGCATCGAAATCCAGCTTGCCTTCCAGGATCTCGAGGACCTCGTACTGCAGCCCCATCTGGCGTTGTTGCAGTCCTTCCTGGTCGATGTTGCGAACCCGGAAGCGCAGCACTAGGCGCCGGGCGATTTTGTCCAGGTTGACGCCGTAGAAAACCCCGTAGGTTTCATTGACCAGGCGCTTGATCTGCGGCAGGTTGTCCTGCAGGGGCAGACGCAGAGTCTCCGCCTTTGGGGTTTTTTCCACCTCCTCTTTCTTTTCTTCAAACCCTTCCAGGGAGGGCCCCCAGACCCAGCCTTCCACCCGAAAGCGCACCCACTTGCCCTGCTCGCTGATCCGCTCTATCTGCGTGCCTTCAAGCAAGGTGCCAAGCTTCCTGCCGTTGGGGCCGTCGCGGAAATTTTCCACGCTCATCTTGACCGTGAAGACCCCTTCTTCGCGCAGCCTGGCAGCCAGGGCGGCCAGGCTGCAGCCGAGCACCAGCCCCAGCGCCAGAAACCTGGAGCCGCTAGAGAAGCGAAACATAGTAGTATTGCCGACCTCCCCCGGTCACGGAGCCATCGCGCATGCGGCAGACCAGTCCCATGCGCTGCAGGGCATTCAGCCGGTTGCAGACAATATTCACATTTTTGCTCAGGGCCCCGGACAGCTCCGCCGAGGTCGCGCACTTGTACTTCAGCAGAACATCCAGGGCTTCCCGCATGGGCCGTTTGAGCACCCCCAGCAGGACCACGTCATCCCCCTCCTTCAGCAGAGCCGACAGCTCGCGCAGCTGCAGCACGGCCTCGATCGTCTCGCGCAGCGAGGTATTGGTCCCCTGAATGTACACATAGCGGTTTCCCAACTCCCCACTGCGCAAGCGCAACAGCAACTTGTGCAGCATTTCATCGGCACAGGAGACATCCATGAACGAAACGTGGGAAAAATCCAGCGGGGTCACCGAATAATCGGGCACCCGCAGGATGGCTTCCGTGAGAGCCGCGAGCAATTCAGCGCCTTTGGACCGGCCACTGAGAATCGCCTGTCCAGGAGGCAAAACAAAAGGAGGGGCTTCAATCACGGCCTGTCCTTCTGCCCGCCGGGTTGCAAGCTCTTGCATCAATAATACCTTTCCCGCGCACCCATTTTCCAACTTAATTGAGTTCAATTAAGCTAAAATTATATAACTTGCGAAAATCTGTCAAGCTATTTATTCAATCAGCAGGCCCCTAGATAGGCCATAGGTACGGCTGGTATCAACTATATAATGGGGAGGAGGGCCTAGAGGAATCCCTTCAACCGGGCGAGTTGGCCTGGTGTACCAGCGCCATGAAGGCAAAGTATCCCACCGTCAGAACCGCGGCAATGGCCACGGCCACCAGGATGATCAGGAAGGGTTCGTACTTGGGCGGTTCGGGTGGTTCGTGTCGTCCGCCAAACAACCTTGTCCTCCTTTTAGAAGCCTCCTTAGCATCTATCCCTCTGGTACAGGGTGATGCTCAGCAAGGTCCCCGGAAAATACGCCGACACATGCTCCGAGCGCTGTCCCCCACGGATGTACACCCGCGTATCACCCGAGCGAATCTGCAGATTGCCGTTGTATTGATTGCAGATCTGGTTAACCAAATAAAGCCCCAACCCCCTGGCCGTATCCCGGGAAAAATGTTTTTTAAGCGAATTGACAATCGCCTCGCCGTGCGTCCATGTATGTACTGCAAACCGCTGTGACAGACTCTTCTTGATGCCAATGCCCAGATCCCCGACACCAATGACTACGTACTTCATGCGCTTGCGCGGATCCTGGTAGCGCTGGGCCGTGACATACCCCCAGTTCATGCTGTGGTCGAGGATGTTGTGACACAACTCGGCAACGACATTCTTGAACTGGTTGATCTCGATTTCGGTGTACAGCAATTCTTCGGCCAGGATGGCCTCGACCCGCTGGCCTATATGGTCCAGGACCGTTTCGACGTCCACCCGCTCCTCGATGCGGGTAATCTCCAGCAGGGCCTCGCTTTCGGGTTTTTCGCGTTCGGGATCGACTACCAAGTCGGGCCCGGCCAGTTCCACCAACCCCTGGAGCGCCTCGGCAAAACGCACCCGCCCCAGATAGCTTCTCAGGGCATAGGCGCGGGGCATTCTGTACACCACCCGGTCAAAGGCCGTGCGGGCGTATCGGGCCATGAGGCACAGAACAATCAGGCCGTAGGGGGCGATAAATTTCATCCCTTCCAGATCTACTTCCAGGTCTTGCTGGTCGCTGGTCTGGTGGACGTAATGCAAAAATTCACCCAGCAACGGATCCGTCGAACGCGGGGTCAGCTGAGCTTCTTGAACAAGTAGAGACAAACCCCCTCTGCTCCTTGACTTAACTACAGTTTCGGGGTAGTTTGAATTACTCTATCTCCTACCCTGTTTATGCAATCGCTCTTGGACATCATCGTGAAAGGGGACATGCTCCACAAAACAATTAATATGACCGATTCCAAGTTCGGCGTCCAGAATTTCATCGGCATTAACTACGACGGCGAAAATGGCATCCGCATCAATGATGTTTCCCGCCAACAAGCCCATCCGCGGCTGGGGGTCTGCCCCAGCTGGTGATTCCACGGGAGCTATACTTGGCCAGGATATCCCTCCACGCATTCTCCGCTCCCAGAAAGATAAGTCTCGCCTTGGTGCTGTCCTTCACCTTGTTGCCCCTGTCCGGCTACCGCATCGAGCGCAATCGCAATACCGAACTGGATATCGCGCGTCTGCGAAAAACCGAATGCGAGTACAGAGGCATTATCGCCAACTTCGAGGAAGTGACCCGGGCCTATGCCTTGGTGATATACGACCAGGCAAAGCTGGTGCGCTGGGAAGCCCGCCCCAGCCCTTACAACCCGGATACCGAGACCTTGGTCACCGGGCTGTTCACCACAACCGGTCCCAAGTCCGACGCCCCCCCGGCAGAGCCCCGGATCGAAGCAGCCCGGCGTCAGGCCCTGCCCTCTTTCGGCGTAGCTTGGCGTTACAGTTCCCTCGGTATCATCCTGATTACCGCCCACAATATCTACGCCCGGGATGCCCTGGCGGTTTTCCAGCAAACCGTGGACGGCTTCATCAATCAGATGGTTCTGGTGACGGAATCGGTTTCTCTGCGCGCGGGGCCGGGACAAGACTTCCCGGTCATCGAGGAATTGAAGGCTGGAACCATGCTCTTGTTGGAGGACCAGCGGGAACACTGGAGCTACATCCGCATCCCTTCCACTCAAACCAAAGGCTGGCTTTACAAGCAACACCTCAGGTCTCTCAGTCATGCCCGATAAAAACAACGACGCGATGATTTGGCTCCGCGACCTCGAAAAAATTTATGCAATGGGGGCCACCCAAGTCCACGCCCTGCGCGGCATCTCCCTCGATATTCAGGCCAATGAGTACGTGGCGATCATGGGCCCCTCCGGTTCCGGCAAATCCACCCTCCTGAACATTCTGGGCTGCCTCGACGTGCCCTCGGCCGGTACCTACGAACTGAACGGCCAGCGGCTCAGTGAGATGGACGATGACGGCTTGGCCCGGATCCGCAACCAGGAAATCGGCTTCGTCTTTCAGACCTTCCATCTCCTGCCCCGTGCAAACGCCCTGCGCAATGTCGAACTCCCTCTGGTTTACAGCGGCCTGCCCGGCGGGCAGCGCCGGCAGCAAGCCGCGCACGCCCTCGAAGCCGTAGGGCTGACCGACCGCATGGATCACCGGCCCAACGAACTTTCGGGCGGGCAGCGTCAGCGGGTGGCCGTGGCCCGCGCCTTGGTCAACAACCCCTCCATCATTCTGGCCGATGAGCCCACGGGAGCGCTGGACACCCGGACCGGGGAGGAAATCATGGAGCTCATCGACCAGCTCCGCGCGGCCGGCAATACCATCATCCTGGTGACCCACGAAGAGCATGTAGCCCGGCACAGCCACCGCATTGTTCGCTTCAGGGACGGGCTCGTCGAAAACGATACCCTGCAAAAACCATGACATGGCTGCCAGCGCAACCAACTACAAACTCAAGAAATGGATGGCATGGGGAGGCGCTCCAACCCTCCTCGCCGGTGCGGCCTGGGCACTCTACACCTTCCTGGGCGATGCCCCACTGAAGGATATTCCCACCAGTGAGGTGAAAAGAGGTGAGTTCCTCATCACCCTGATCGAAAGCGGCGAAATCCAGGCTGCACAGGCGGAAAAGATCGTCTCTCCAAGGGTGAGAGGGAGGCTCCAGATCCTCTCCCTGTGGCCCGAGGGCGGGCACGTCGACGTGGGTGATCTGGTGCTCCAGTTCGACAAGACGGAATTCGAAAAATGGTTGCGAGACAGAGCCGGAGAACTAGAAAAAGCCCAGTCCGATTTCACCAGGGCCAGGGCCGAAAAGGAACAAAAACTGTTCGAACTCAATATCCAGATCGAACAAAACAAGGCCTCGTTGGGACTGGCCAGGATCAATCTCAAAAAAGCCGAACTGGGCACCCGCATGGAACTCGAGGAAGCCCGGATAGGGTTCAAACAGGCCGAACGCAGCCTCTCCGAGGCCAGAGGCAACCTGGAGGCCGAGCAACTAGCCGCCCAGGTCGACCTGCAAAATCACCAGCTCAACATTGCACGCTGGCAAAAGTACTACGATAATACCCTGAGAGACTACGAACGCCTGGATGTCTATGCCACCCACCCCGGGATTGTGGTCTACGAGAAAATCCGCCGCCCGGAAGGGGTTCGCAAGATCAAGGTAGGCGACCAGGTCTGGGGCGGACGGACCCTTATAAGTTTGCCGGACCTCTCCAGGATTCAGGTGATCGTGCAGGTTGGCGAGATGGACGTCAAGCGGGTGAAAGAAGGGCAGAAAGCCTTTGTCCGACTGGATGCCTACCCCGGCCCGGTCTTCCACGGCCAAGTCACCAAGGTTTTCTCCATGGCCAACCCGAGCCTGAATGCCCCCAATGTCCAGGTCTTCGAAATGATCATCGATATCGAAGAAGAAGACGCGCGCCTCAAACCAGGGATGTCAGCCGCTGCCGAAATCGTCCTCGAAACCATCCCCGATGCCCTTTCCATCCCCCTCGAAGCGGTTTTTCAT
Source organism: Candidatus Latescibacterota bacterium (assembly GCA_965219385.1). Lineage (GTDB taxonomy): Bacteria > Latescibacterota > UBA2968 > UBA8231 > UBA8231 > CBDCNM01. The sequence continues at coordinate 4,258,655 of CBDCNM010000002.1, forward strand.
CAGGAGGGAAAATCCGTGGTATACCATTTGGACGGAGACTCGTTCGAACCCCTCGAAGTGGAACTGGGCAAGCGCAACACTACCTCCACAGTGGTCAAATCAGGCCTCGAAGAGGGGGAGAGGATCGCCCTGAAAAGACCTAGCCCTGTTTTGAAAAGGCACCCTTGATGACCCAGAGTCCCCTAGCACCCATTGCACCCGGCCGCAAGAAAAAAACCCTCGCCCTCCTGATCCTGGCCCTGGTAGCCGCCGGTATCGCCGGCTCCCACTACCTTATACCTGAGGCAAACACCACCGTGGCTTCGTTCCCGGTCCAGCAGGGCGAGTTTGTCATCTCTCTGATCCTGAAGGGAGGCGAACTCGAGGCCATCGAAGCCGAAAACATCACCGCTCCTCAGGTGCGGGGGGACCTCAAAATCATCCACCTTTTCCCCGAAGGCGAACAGGTGGATATCGGCGACCTGCTCGCCGAGTTCGACCCGGTCGAGTTCAAGAAGCGGGTCACCGAGGCCGAACAGTCCCTGGGGGGCGCCAAGGCCGACCTCGAAAAAACCAGGGCCATCCAGAAAGCCCAAACCGCCCGCCTCGAAGGCGAGATCCAGAACCAGGAAGCCCAGATGCGCCTGGCCCAGCTCCAGGTCGAAAAGATGCAATTCGAATCATCGGTCCAGAAGGAAGAAACCAAACTTCATGCCCGCCAGGCCGAGTTGCGCCTCGAGCAGGCCCAGAAGAGTTACGAGGCCCAGAAGGTCGTCGATGCCGCTGAAATCAAGAAGCTGGAACTGGAACTGGCCCGCAGGGAACGCGACCTGGAAAAAGCCCGCACAGACCTGGAAAAACTCAGCATCAAAGCGGAAAAACCCGGCTTGGTGGTCTACGGCAAGAAGTGGTCCCCGAGCGGACCGGTAAAAATCCGCGTCGGCGATGAAATCTGGGGCGGCTACAGCATCATCACCCTGCCCGCTCTCTCCCACATGCAGGTCAAGACCTATGTCAACGAGGTCGAGGTCAACAAACTCGAGGTCGGCCAGAAGGTCTTGATCGAGCTGGACGCCCTCCCCCAACCCACCTTCCACGGCTCCATCACCAGCATCGCCAACCTGGGACGGGAAAAGGAAGGTGAAAAGAATGTCAAGGTCTTCGATGTGGTCATCGAGGTCGAGGCAGAGGACGCCCGCCTGAAACCCGGCATGTCGGCTACCTCCGAGGTGATCATCGAGACCATCCCACCGCACCCCGAGCCGGTGCCGGATTCGCTCCAGCAGGGAGTGACCGCCGAGGTGCCTGAGCCCATGCCCGAGCCGCTCTACATCCCCCTGGACGCGGTCTTCGAGGAGAACGGCCAGACCGTGGTCTACCGGCTGGTCGACGGCGAACCGGTCGAACAGGTGGTCGTACTGGGTAAGAAAAACGACAACTACGTGATCGTCGAGGAGGGCCTTGGCCCCGACGACAGGGTCACCCTGCGCGATCCCACCCTCATCCTGGAAAAACTGGGCGGGATCCCGGACGAGGCGGAACGGAAGCCACAGGAAAACACGGGAGACGCGGTGGAGTAAATGGTCCTGCGCGAAACCTTTGCCCTCAGTCTGGTCGGACTCACCTCGCACAAGCTGCGCACCTGCCTCACCATGCTGGGCATCATCTTCGGGGTGGCTGCGGTCATCGCCATGCTCTCCATCGGCGAAGGGGCCAAGCAGGAGGCCCTGGATCAGATCAGCCAGATGGGCATCCACAACATCGTCGTGCAACACTGGGACAAGAGCGAAGACCAGGAGGAGGAAGAGGAATCCGGCGACAGCGACCAGAACCTTTCTCGAGGACTCACCCGCGACGATGCCCGTTCCATTGCCGAGATCTGCCCGCTGGTCGCTATCGTGACCCCGCAGCGCGAAATCCAGGTAAAGGCCCAGGTGGGCAGCAATGAGTTCCGCACCATGGCCGTGGGCACGGTGCCCGAGTACCTGGAGGTGCTCAACGCCCGCATGGGCCGCGGCGTCTTTTTCACCCAGGACGATATGTCACAGTCTCGCCGGGTCTGCGCGCTGGGCAGCGAAGCCAAACACGCCCTCTTTTTATTTGAGGAGGCCATTGGCCAGCGTCTCAAAATCCGCAACCAGTGGTTTACGGTCGTGGGGGTAATCGAGGACAAGGGCGCGGCGGCCGGCAAGATCGGCGGGGTCCTGGAGGTGCGCAATACCGACGAGGATATCTACATACCTCTGACCGCGCTGCTGCGGCGCTTCAAATGGGAACCCGGAGATGCGGAGCTGACCCAGATCACCATCAAGGTCGCCGATCCCGAGCGCCTGCAGGAGGCCGCCTACATCACCCGCGCCATCCTCAAGCGCCGCCACCGGGGGGTCGACGATTTCAAGATCGCCATCCCCGAGGAATTGATGCGGCAGAGCCAGCGCACCCAGCACATATTCAACGTGGTCATGGGCTGCATCGCCGGCATCTCACTGCTGGTCGGCGGCATCGGCATCATGAACATCATGCTGGCCTCGGTGCTGGAGCGCACCCGCGAGATCGGCATCCGCCGGGCCATGGGCGCCCGGCGCCAGGACATCCTCGCCCAGTTCATGGTCGAGGCCCTGCTGGTCAGTCTGATCGGAGGACTGATCGGAGTTATGGTGGGGTATGGCCTGCCCTTTGCCATCACTCTGTACGCGGGCTGGCGCACCATTGTGGAGCCCTGGAGCATTATCCTGGCGTTCGGGGTTTCGGCCGCCATCGGCATCGGTTTTGGCATCTATCCTGCGCGCCAGGCGGCCTTCCTCAATCCCATCGATGCGCTGCGTTACGAGTGAGAAGATCGCACCATCTCCAGCGCATCCACCAGACTCTTTTCGATCAAATCGCCCATCTCGTCCAGCTCGGCCTCGGTGACGATGAGGGCCGGGGATACCGCAAACCAGGTGGGATCGACGCGCATGATCAGGCCGTTTTGCAGGGTGGTTTTCCTGAGGGCCTGGCCCAGTTCGGGAAAGGGGGCCATGGAGGCGATGTCCTCGACCAGTTCCACCCCGCGTAGCAATCCCTTGCCGCGGACCTCGCGCACCACACCGTATTTTTTTAACCCTTCGAGTTTTTGCGTCAGGTACTCGCCCAGCTGTCGGGCCCGGGTCGTCAGATCCTGTTCTACGATCTCCGCGATCACGGCCATGCCCGTGGCGCACCCCAGGGGATTGCCCGCGTAGGTATGGCCGTGGGCAAAGTTGAGATTGTCCTCGGCCGGCCCCAGAAAGGCATCTCCCATATCCTCCCGCGCCATCATGGCGCCCAGAGGCAAAACCCCGCTCGACAGACTCTTGCCGCCGCAGATGATATCCGGCGTGACCCCGAAGGTCTGGGCCGCGAACATGGCGCCGGTCTTGCCGTAGGCGGTGATGATCTCGTCGTAGATCAGCAACACCTGGTGGCGGTCGCAGATATCGCGGATGATCTGGAAGTACTCATCCGTGGGCGTGATGACGCCGCCGGTATTGCTCACCGGTTCCAGGATGACCCCGGCCACGGTGTCGGGGTCTTCGTGCAGGATGACGTCCTCGAACATCCGGGCGCAAAAGCGATTGCACTCTTCCCAGGAAGAAAAACGGTCGCGGTAGTAATTGGGCGGAAAGACCTTGGGGAAGCCGGCCATGTGCGGCTCAAAAGGGGTCTTGCGCGCCCCCGTGCCGCTGGCGGCCATGGCCCCGAAGGTGCCGCCGTGATAGCCGTAGTAGCGCGAGACGAACTTGTACTTGCCCGGACGGCCGGTCTGTTTGAAGTACTGCCGGGTGAACTTCATGGCCGACTCCATGGACTCGGAGCCGCCGCTGTAGGACTTGACGAAGTTCAGGTTGCCCGGCGTAACCTCGCTCATTTTCTCCACAAAGTCCAGGCTCACATCGGCGATGCCGTGCATGGGCAGGGCCAGGGTGATGCGCTCCATCTGCCTGTGCACCGCCTCTATCACCCGCGGGTGGCGATGGCCCAGGATGGCGACAAAGATCCCGCCGAGGGCGTCGAAGTAGCGTTTGCCTTCTACATCCCAGTAGTACAGGCCATCCGCCTTGGCGACCACGATCGGGTTTTCGATAAAGGACAGGGTCTGCTGATAGTCCAGGAAGGTGCGTTTGAGCAGGGCTTCTCGGCGGGGATCGAGTTTCATTGTGTTGCTCCTTGTTGTCACTTGGCGCAAATCAGCGGCCGCGCGGGGCATCTTACCAGTAGGCCACCGCCTCGGCGATTTCGCCCAGACGCCGGCCGTTCCAGGTCACATCCGCTACCACGGTCAGCGAGTGCGTTTCGAAGCTGGCGGGAAAACGCGCCCGCACCGGGCAGGCAGCCGTGGCGCCGGCATCTATTTCAAGGTCGCAGTCCCCCGGTTCCACTTCCACCCCTCCGCTACCGCGAAAACGCAGCACACAGCACCGCTTCTCCTTCTCGTGGTTCTTCACCCTGACCTCGAATCCCACTTCCTCGCCCGGCCGCACCCGCACCTTGTAGGGGTAAAATTCCACCCAGTGGGGATCCATCCCCATATCGGCACTGGGCTGGTCGATGATGCGGACGAACAACGCCTCCCAGCGGTCCATCCACTCCTGCCAGCGCTCGACCTTGTCGCGCTCGCAGATCACGGCCCCTCCGTGGCCGGTGAGAAGCCAGTCGGACGCGCGCTCCAGGATCTGGCGCGGCATGTCCCGGTAGCTTGAAACCGGGGTCCTGTTCTTGGGGATGAAGGAATGGATGAAGTCCCTCTCCTCCCTGAAACTCAGACCCGAAACATTGTCTCCGATGCAGAGGAATTTCCGCCCGTCAACTGTGAATGTGATGAGGTGGTGATACCAGGTCTGACCAGGATACTGCTCTATGAAAAACTCGACTCCGCGCCAAACAAAGGCCCGCCCGCGCTCCACGACCTCATCCACCCGGGTACCCTGGGGCACCAGGCAGGGCATGTCGAAACGCTCGGGGTGCTCCAGGATATCCCTGAGTTCCGGCGAAGAAGCGACCCTGGTAGCGTAGCGATTCTGCAACGCTGGCAAACCGGCCAGATGATCGTCGTGGTAGTGGGAGGGCAGAAACCATTCCACGGTTTTAATGCCGACCTCTTCTTCCAGATAGGGGGTCAGATGATCGATGAAACGGTGCGGATTGGCCCCGATCGGCGCGTTGGAGGTGTAGCCGCAGTCGATGAAAAGCCCGTGCCCCTCGTCGTCCCGCACGATATAGGTATTGGCGCCGGAATTGCTCACCTCGAACACGTGGGGCGATAGCTCGCGGAAGCGGGGCTGGTAATACTCGTAGGGCCGGCCGTAGAACAACGCCCAGAGTTCCTCCATGACCTGCTGCAACTCTCCTATGGCCTCCGGGGTGGCGACAAAAGGCGCCCCGTGACCCGGCAGGATCAAATCCACTCCGAGCCCGGCCACTGTACGGAGGCTCTCCAGGTGATTGACGTGCCCCTGGAAGTCCATGTAGCGCCACTGGCTCCAGAAATACTCCTTGAGCACGCCGGGGCCGCACATCAAGTCCCCACAGGCCAGCAGCCGCCGGCCGTCCATCTCGAACAGGTAGCCCACCGAGCCGAAGGTGTGTCCCGGGAGAGGAATCACCTTGAACTCCACCCCCTCCCAGGCCAGGATCTCGTAGTCCCTGGCATAGTCTCCGACCAGATCCGTCAGGGAACCGGCAGCGGGAAAATAGGAGGTGTAGTTGTCGGAGGTATCGTAGGAGGCCCGCAATAAATCCCCCTCCTCGAAAAAGCGCTTTTCCGCAAAGGGCAGCACCACCTCGACCCCCTGCTGCTGCCAGGCCGGGGCCGCGCCGCACTGGTTGCGGTGAAAATGGGTCAGAAGAAGCTTTTCTACCTGCCCTTTCAGGACCGCAGGAGACAAATGATTGCCGCAGTCGATCGCCAGGCATTTTTCCCCTGCCCGGATCGCGTACACGCTGCAGGTATCCTCGACCATGTGGAGGTGTTCGCTGAGCTGGTTCATCCATGTTCTCCTATTCGCCCTGTAAAACTTGCTCTACTTGAATAACTGCACCAACCACATCGTAGACTGGTACATTTCTCTCTTCATCATATAAAATGTCACTTACTACTGAATCAACAATTCCTACAGCAATGATATGTGCTGAAGAAGTTTGCCAACGGCTTCTCCAGAGAAACTTGCCGGCTGCGCGCCCAGTCCCTAAACTATCAAATTTGTCCGCAACCGCAAAAAACACCGCGAGATCTTGCCATGGAACCTGAGGAGCGCCCGGCATCCATGAAAGCCCTGGGAAAACACATCCTCGTGGATCTCTACGAATGCCCGGCCGAGTTGCTCAACGATGTGGACCACATCGAAGAGAGCATGAAAAAAGCCGCTCGAGCGGCCAACGCCGCCATCGTGGACGCCAACTTCCACCGCTTTTCTCCCCACGGCGTCACCGGCGTGCTGACCATCCAGGAAAGCCACCTGGCCATCCACACCTGGCCGGAGTACGGCTTTGCCGCCGTGGATATTTTCACCTGTGGACAGGGCATCGATCCATGGCGCGCCTACGAGGTCCTCAAGAAGGTCTTCCGCGCCACCCGCGCCACCGCCGTGGAAATGCACCGGGGGCAATCCGATATGCTTTCCGTCCAGCAGCGCGATCCATAAACCCGCGGTTCAGAAGGTTATATCCAGCGCCAGAGAGTAGATATTTTTGTGGTAGGAACCCTCCCCTCGCCGGCTGCCGTTGCGGGCGTGCCTGTACTGCGAGGAAACACCATAGCGCGTGGTCAGCTGACGCGACGCCTTGAAGGAGAGCAGACCTTGTTCGAACTCGTCTTCTTCGACCTCGGCCGTCGGCAACGAAGCGGGCAACGCCTCATCGTAACGCCGTCGCTGCAAGGTGAGGTAGACCTGTCCATCCACCCCTTTGAAGATATGCCGGGTCAGCAGCAATTGCACCCGGTGGGATCGAAAGCCAAACCCCACGCTGTTGGAATCGTTGTCCAGCAAAGAATAGCTGGCGTGCACCAGAGCGCCCCGGTAAAACTGGATGCTGGCCCTCAGCTCCCGCCCCCGATCCGACTGGTCTTCGAGCTCGGTTGCCACAGAGTCACTGGCTTGCGCGCGCAGGACCGGGCGATCGTAATCAAGCCAGCGCCACGTCAAACCCAGACGCCCCCGCAGCTGGCGGCTGCGACCATACTCCAGCTCGATCCCCACCTGGTTCACGGATAAGTCCGCCAGGGTTGTGTCGCGCGCATCGTCCCCGCCCCGACGGTAGCGCAGCACCCCCGAAAATCCCCGCCCCAGGCGGCCCGTCAGCCCCAGCCGCAAGACGCCGTGCAGATAGCTTTCTTCGCTCGAAATCCTCTGGACGTTTTTGACCTTCAACTCGCTGCCCCAGGACGCGGTCACCCGCTCGTGCACCTGGGCCAGGCCAGCGATTTCGAGCTGGCTGGCCACCACACCGCCCAGGGCCCCATCCGACTCTTCGGCCTTCCAGAAGCGCTTGAGTCCCCATTGATGCTGTACCTGAAGAGCGCCCCGGGAGGTCTCCAGCAAACGCGCCGAAGAAAATAAAAAAAGCCGGTTGACCCATCCGGCCCGCCGGCTTTCCGCTGTTTTTTCAAAGGGATTGTCGTCGTACTCCAGTCCCAGAGTCGCCTGCAAACCAGGGATGGACCCGGGGATTCCCAGGCACGCGAAGCCCAGCAGCAAGGCGACCGCCCGGGCGCGCCTCACTCGTTGCCTTCCAGCAGCTCGAGCAGGTGGGCCCGAAAGGCCCGGGCGCGCTCCCGGACCACAGCTTCGAGCTGATGGATTTCCTGCTGCCGTGCCTTCAGCTTACGGATCTCCAGGACGATATCACCGGCCGCCAACTCGTCCATGGAAATGCTCTCTTCACGGGCCAGCTCCTGGTAGGGAACCAGGACTTTCTCAGTAGGGGGGAAAGATCCTCTCTCCTCGAAGGATTTTCTCTCCTTGGAAAAAGCGGCATTGGATGCGTCAATTCCTGGCTCAAACTCCGCGAGATCATCCTGGGTCCGCACCTTGGTATTAACCTCTCTTTCGACCCGCACCAGGACCCGCCCCTCGGGCAGATGCTCGTCGAAGAGGCGGATCTCGGTGGTAAAAATCCGCACCCGGGAACGCAGGCGGTGTTCTTCCTCGAGCCGGACCAGGCGCTCGCCCGTCTCCGCGGCTTCAGCCTGCAAGCGGGCGGCGATATCCTCCATCAGCTCGGCCTTCTGCTTGATCTCGTCCGGACTGTCATCCGGGCTGATAGCCATGTTTTCCCCGTAGCGCAGGCGCGAGCTAGGCTTATCACCCAGGGCTTCGCGTGCTTCCTGGTAAATCACAAGTTGCCGCAGCAGCCCTTTGTCCGGGGCCTGGGCCAGCTGCTGGATGAGCACGCCGATTTCCCAGTCGTAGGCCAGGCGCAAACGCTCCCGGAGGCCTTCTTCCTCGATCTTCAGGGTCTCCAGCGTCTGGTCGAATTCGACCAGACGCTGCTCCAGCACCAGGGCGGCTCTCAGGGCTTCCTGGAGTTTTTCCGGGTCCATGCCCTCGGCCTTGAAGCTATCGATCCGCGCCGAAAGGCCGTCGGCGCTCCGCATCAACTCCGCGCGCGCTACCTCGAGGGAGTCCTGAACGAGGCCGAGCTGTTTGAGCTCGGCCTCGAGGGCGTGGATTTCCCCTACATCCGCCCGCGCCGGCCTCGAAGCGGGCAATCCGCTCAGCAGGAAAAGCAAGCCTACAAAGACTGTCATGAACCTATTCCAATCCGTGTTTTTCCAGTTTGTAATAAAGGGCGCTGGTCTTGATGCCCAGGATCTGCGCGGCCCGGGTCTTGATCCGGTTGGCCTGTTCCATGGCGCGCCCGATCAGCTCCCTTTCGAGGTCGTCCAGCATCTTGTTGAGCGGGATTTCACCCGGGGGCAGATCGTCCGGATCGGCCCTGCGGCCCTGGTCTTCCTCCAGGACCAGAGGCAGATCGTGCAGCCCGATCTCCTCTCCATCGGAGAGCACGATGGTGCGCTCGATGACGTTTTCGAGTTCGCGCACATTCCCGGGCCACATGTAGTTTTTGAGCGCCTCCGCGGCTTCGGGCATCAGGCGTTTGGGAGGCAGATTCATCTCCTCGCATTTTTTCCGCAGGAAAAGTTCCACCAGTTCGGGAATATCGTCCTTGCGCTCCCGCAGAGGTGGCAGGTTCAAGGGGATGACTTCGAGCCGGTAGAACAGATCCTCGCGAAAGGTGCCCTCCTCCACCATGTTTTTCAAGGGCCGGTTGGTCGCGGCCACCACCCGCACATCGACTTCGAGGGTCTGTTCGCCGCCGACCCGATCGAATTGTTTTTCCTGCAGCACCCGCAACAGTTTGGCCTGGGTCTCCAGGGGAATATCCCCGACTTCGTCGAGAAAGATGGTGCCGCCCTCGGCCAGTTCGAACTTTCCTTTCTTCTGCCGCACCGCTCCGGAGAAGGCGCCTTTTTCGTGTCCGAAGAGTTCGCTCTCGACCAGCTCGTGGGGCAAGGTGCCGCAATTCACCTTGACAAAGGGACCCTCCTTGCGCCCGCTCTGGTAGTGGAGGGCGCGCGCCACCAGCTCCTTGCCGGTACCGCTCTCGCCGTAGATCAGCACCGACGAATCCGTCCCCGCCACCTTCCGCACGGTCACCAGGATGTCCTGGATCTGCACCGACTGACCCACGATTTCGCCGAAGTTGTAACGCCCGCCGATCTCCTCGCGCAAATAGCGGTTTTCCTCGTCCAGACGCTCCCGCTCCCGCCGCGCCGCGCGGTACTCCAGCACCTTCTCTATCTTCAGACGAATGGCCTCGCGCGGGAGATCCTTGGTAATGAAGTCGACCGCCCCTTTTTTCATGGCTTCCACGGCAATCTCGATGGTGCCGTGTGCGGTATTGATCATCACGTCGGTATCGGGCTCTTCTTGCTTCACCGCTTCGAGCACTTCGAGGCCGTCCATCTCGTCCATGCGGTAGTCGGTGATGACCAGATCAAAGGGGCGCCGCCGCAGTTTGATCAGCCCCTCGGGCCCACTGGTCGCGGCTACCCCCTCGTGCCCCATCCTTTCCACCATCAGGGCCAGACCACTGGCAATGGGCTCGTGGTCGTCTACGATCAGGATCTGGCTCATTCTAGCGCAACTCCTCCACGGGGTGCTCTTGCGCCGGCAGGATCATCTTGAAGGTGGTGCCCTGGCCCTCGTTGCTTTGCAGTTCGACCCTTCCCCGATTTTTTTCCAGGGTTTGCCGCACGATGGCCAGGCCCAGGCCCGACCCCTTTTCCCTGGTGCTGAAAAACGGCTCGAAAAGCCGTTCCTGCACCTCGCGGCTCATCCCCGGTCCGCTGTCCTGTACCTCGATCGCGGTCTCGCCGTTCAAACCGGTTCCCCGCACCTGCAACACCCCCCCCCGGTCCATGGCCTGCACCGCGTTCTTCATCAGATTGAACAGGACCCGTTTGATCTGCTCGGGATCGCCGAAACCCTGCAGATCAGGGGCCACTTCCTGCTGGTAGCAGATCCCGGCCTTTTCCATTTCCGGGGCCAGTAAAAAGGCCGCGTCCTCGACCATGCGATCCATGGCTACAAGCTCGGGGCTGGGCGGCGCCGGCCGGGCAAAGTCGAGGAATTCGGAGATCACCTGGTGCAGGGTCCGCACTTCGCCGATGACCTTCTGGATGTGCTGCTTGCGGGCGTCATCGTCGGGCAAATCATCGGCGATGAGCCCGGCATAGATCTCTATGCCCCCCAGAGGATTGCGGATTTCGTGCGCCACCCCGCCCAGCATCTGCCGCAGCTGCGCATCCCGCTCCAGGAGCTTGCGCCGCATCTCGTCCATGGTCTCGCCCAGGTAGCCCAGCTCGTCCTGCGCCGGGGTGTCCACCGCCTTTTCCAGGTTGCCGCGCCCGATTTCCCGGGCTGCGGTCACCAGGCGCTGGATGGGCTGGGTGATGGTGCGGGCCAGCCCCAGCGCCACGATGATGGTCAAAAGGGCGCTGCATCCGGCAAAGACGAAGACCGAGCGCTTGAACACCTGGATGGTGTCCATGAAGGCCGCGCCGATATCCACGCCGACCGCGGCCACGACCCGGCCGCCGGCGTAGATCGGAGCGAACCCCGTCATGTAGTCGATCCCGCTCTCCTCGTCCTTGAACCGCACCGAGTGCGCCGGCCGGCCCTGCCAGACCTGGACCAGTTCGAGGCGATCGCGGATCCTCAGGTTGTGGTATTCGCGACCAATGGGAATCCCTTTTTCAGTGTCCAGGAGGCTGCGTCCCCGCTGGTCGAACACGTATATTCTGCGCGCTCCTACCATTTCCTTGGCCCGTTGCAATTGCGCGGTCAATCTTTTGTAGAGACCACCGTTTTCAGATCCAGGTTGCAGGTAGCGCAACACATCGCCGTTGGGCTGGGTGCTGACCAGCTGGGCCACGGCGATCAGGCGCTCGCTCATCTGCCGCTCCAGGCTGAACTCGGTCAACTCGAAGAGCACCCAGCCGCTACCGCCCACCACCACCATGACCAGGAGGACGAAGCTGAGGACCAGTTTGTGGCCGATTCGCCCTCGGGGTTGCTTGTGTCGCTGTCTATCCTCCAGGTACCTCGGCTCCACGCTTTGCCTGCTTTGCACGGGTGGCCTGTACGTGGTTAAATGTAGCTGGTGGCCCCCGCGGAAACAAGACCTCTCTCACTTCATCAACAAGACCTTGCGGACCTGGTCCTCCTGTTCCACCCGCAGCCGGGCCAGGTACAACCCGCTGGCCACCAGCGCCCCGTGATGGTTGCTGCCGTCCCATTGCACTTCATGGGATCCGGCCGGCTGCTGGGCCCGCACCAGGGTCGCAACCCGCTGCCCGCTCAGGTCGAACACCTCTAATTGTACCGGGCCCGCAGCCGCGATCCAGTAGCGCAAGGTCGTGGAGCTGTTAAAGGGATTGGGATAGTTCTGCTCCAGGCGCAGGGACTGGGGCCGCGGCACCGATCCCTTGCCCTCGACCCTGGTCTCGACCTCGTTCTCGCCGATGCGGTACTGCTCGCCCCCATGGGCGATCAGCACGTTTTTCCCCAGGGCCAGATAACGGCCCAGCCGCGGCTGGTTGGCAACCAGGCGGAAATAAGCCTCGGAACCGAACCGATAGTGCCGCGCCGGGACCTGCTCATCGTAGCCGCTGTCCTCCCAGTACCCGTCCCGCAGGTAAAAGGTCTTGTCGCCGATGTAGCGCACTTCCAGCGAGCGCACCTGGGTGGTATTCTCGGCCTTGGCATAGGAACGCATTTCCTCGGAAGCGGCCACGGCGTCGACGCCGCTCTTGACCCGGAACAGGGGGTCGTCCGCCAGTGGTTCCGGCGGCTCGTCTTCCACGATCAGAAACGAGGTGTAAGGCGTGATAATGCCGTAGCGCTTGCTCAGCATCACGACCTCGTCCACCAGCTCCTGGTCCTCCCCGTGCAGGCGAATCTGGTCGAGCAGGAAACCCACCTTGCGGGTGGCCCACAGCCGCGGCAAAAACTCCGATCCGGGCAAGCTGGTATCCACCGTTCGCACAAACTCCAGCCGTTCCCCCAGGATCTGGCCGGAGAGCGCTACCCCGACCTCTCCCCGATTGTCCAGACGTCCCAGTTGCACCACCTGCCCGCCGCGAAACAGGTCCGGCAATGCTTGCGGGTAGTAGTCGCTCGGGCGGGCCCCGGTGAATTCCAGTTCCAGGTCGGCCAGCACCGGACTGCTCACCTTGGTGTAGAACGACGACACCGCCATTTCGATGTCCTCCCCCGGTTTGACGTAGGTAGAGGTCCCCCCGTGCTCGCTGGAGATCCGGTCCAGCAGGTGGGTGTTGACCTCGTGGCCCACCCCGAATACGAAGATCCGCGCCGCGGCCCCATTGGCCCGCAGGACCTCGTCCAGGATCTTTTCGGTATGGGTTTCGCCGATGGTGGGTTTGCCATCCGTCAGAAAGACCACCATCTCGGCGCGCTCATCCCCGCGCATCATGCCCAAGGCCCGCACCAGGGCGTCGTTGATGTTGGTCCCCCCCATAGCCTCGATCCCCCCCTCGATATAATCGAGGGCCTCCTGCCGCGTGTCCTCACCGAGCTCTACCACCTCGTCGGCAAAGCTGGATACCGTGGTGCTGTAGTCCACGATATTGAACTCGTCCCCTTGGTTGAGGTGCTCCACCGCAAACTTGAGGGCTTCCCGGGCCTGGTCCATCTTTTCGCCGGACATACTGCCCGAGCGGTCGAAGACCAGGACCATGCGTTTTGGAATGACCTGGTCGGTCGACGGCACGGCCTCGGGCGCGGCCAGGAGCAGGTAGAATCCATCGACCTCTTCCCCGGGAAAGTAGGTCAACAGGTCGATGCCCACCTCGTCCTGGGACACCGTGTAGTAGAGCACGAAATCCTCTGTAGGGGTCGCGTCCTCGTCGGCGTAGATGACCCGCACCCGGTTTTCCCCCTGGCGCTCCACGATGATCGGGTGCGAGGGCGAGTAGACCGCCATGATCGGGGCGGATGAGCGGATTTGCACCTGCACCGATACATCTTCGAGGGGTTCGGCGGAAAACTTCTCGGTGTTCAGGGGGTAGACGTAGCGCACGATCCCGGCATCCTGCTTCAAGACCTCGTCGTAGGCCAGTTCGATCCGCTTTTCGCCCTTGCCCGGGACCGGGAAGATCCGGGCCCGGTAGGCTCCGCGGCCCACGTACTCCAGCAGGGCCGGATCGATCCGCTGCCGCACGATGTCCTCGTATATCCGCCGCGCTTCTTCGGCCTCCAGGATCTCGGCGGTGAGGGGCTCTCCGTCCACGTGCATGGAAAAGGCCGAAAAGCTCGCGTCTTCGGGCAGTGGAAAGATGTAAGTCCCCTCTACGTCCCATTTCTGGGGATTGAGGAATACCTGGTCGATTGCGGTTTGCGCCGCCTGGTCCTCGATCTCCACCTGCACCCGGTGGTACTTGATGGACAGGGGTTGGAAGGGGGGCTCGGGAATAATGATGCCGTCGGCACCGAGGAGCGTGGCCGCCGCGATAACAACAGTCAGAGCGCGCCCAATCATGATTTCACCTCCTCTGATGAAGGGCCTTCAACTGAGCCCAGGAAGCGGACTCCACCGAGGTCCCAGTATCGTCTTTGTAGTCGGCGCCGCCCTCGGCGGCGGCATCCTTGATCGCCTTGGTTATCAGATCGTCCAGGTTGGTCGAACTCGACACCGGTGGTGCGCCCCCACCTTTGCCGACCCCGCCCGCGGTAGACGCCATCTCGGCGCCGTCCTCGGCCATCCTGACCTCGTCGCCGCGTCCTCCCATCCCGACCGCCGGCAACCCCTCCGGTATCTCCCCACCTTCTTCCAGGACCCAGACCTCGTCCCCCTTCTTATAGGTCGTGGTCCGTCCCTCGATCACCACGGTCACGTCCTCGCCGTCCTCGTCCACGTACTGGGTTTCATAGGCCAGCCACTGGAAACTCCCCTGGGTACCCGCGGCAACCTCCTTGAAGATATCTTCGCCCTTCCGGTCCAGCCCGCTGGCCCCTATGGCGTGGACCACAATACCCCTTTCCTGCGCCGCCACAATCTCGTCCTTGTAGTCGAAGTCATCGGCGTAGTCCATGTGCGGGGGGGCATCGGCGATCAGGAAGACCAGCCTGGATACCTGCCCCTCCGAATCCCAGTTCAAATCCTGCACGGCCACGTGCAGGCCCTCGTTGAAGCTTTCGGGGTAGTCGCCCCCGCCGTTGGCTCTGATCTGGTCCAGGTTCTCCGCGATCAGGTCGATATCCCGGGTCAATTCGTAGACCCGGGTCACGTACTCATCGCCCCGGTCGCGATAGGCCACGATGCCAAAGCGCACATCCGGGGTGGGTTCGCCCAGGGCAATCTCCGAGATCATCTCCCGAATCTTTTCTTTTACCGCCTCAATCTCGTCTCCCATGCTCCCGGTCGCATCCAGGAGAAACGCCACGTCCACCCGCGGCCCTTCCCGGGCCGGGGCGAGGACCGCACTGGACAGCATCAATATGGATGCGAAAAACAGTATCCACTGCTTCATGGATCACCTCCTGCGGGTCAAAGGGTTTGGCCATGGCTTCTCCTTTTCTATATTTGGTGAGCAATAGCTATGCCAGGGGTTCTGAGCAAATTTGATAATATAATATATCTTTAATTTAAACAACATTTTATAGCTCATTTACAGAAGGATTTCAAGATCCTGATGGCCTCCTTTTTTCAGATTCCTGAGGCTTTGGCATCAGTTTTTTGAGAGCGGGAAAGGTGGTCGAATACGTGAACTCCATGGGCATTGACGTCTACCTCGGCTCTCAGTGGCACACTGTCAGACGCTTGGGCCACCGGGAGGATCTGGAACGGATGGCGCGGCAACCAGAGGATTACAACCTGCACCCGCTCAAGCGTCTCTACGACTGGAACCCCGAACTCCGGTATGGCTGAATAGGGGCCCTCACTCTTCCAGGCCCATCACCTGGCGTCCCCTGCGCGTCAACCGCGCCGCGGTCCAGGCCGGCTCCCAGGTGAAATCCACCACGACCTGGCGCACCCCCTCCACTTCGAGCAGCCGCTGGCGCACGGGGCGGGCCAGATACCCGTATTGGGGACGTCCCCGGTGTGGCATGGTCATCAACACCTGGACCCGGTCTCCCAGCATCCGCAAATCGTAGATATAACCCATGTCCACTACATTGGCGTCCACCGTGTAGAACTGCCCGTCCTTCACCTGGCGCAGGGCCGCCCACAGGGCCGGCTTGAGCGGCGCGGTTTCCCGCGTTTCCCCGGGCCGGGCCAGCCCCGGGCCCGGCCCGGCGTCAATGCCCTCGGGCAGGACGCCGGGCCCGACCTGGAGGGGCTGTAACAGCCTTTTTCTCGTCTCCTCCACCTGCGCCGTTCCCTCGTACGGCATCACCAGGTACGCGTTCCTCTGTTTGAGTACGGCCCCAGCCTTAAAATGCGGGCCAGCGCGCGCGGGCCAGCGGCTCCATATCTGGCCGTCTCCAAAGTAATTCAAATCCGGGGCGCCACTGTGGTAGAGAGCATCGAAGTTCTCGGCGCTGTGCTCCAGAAACAGCGCGATGAAGGCGTCCCGGGTGCGCTGGTGGAAAAAACCCACGCCCCACAGATCGTCGCCGTGCCCCTCCGCAACCGCTCCTTCGTGCAGCGCCCCATCCCGGTCCATCCACACCGAGTCCGTGAACGGCGCCTGGGAGAACACCCACTCGTCGTCCCGCAGGTAGGTAATCTCCAGGTCCTTGACCGCCTCTATGCGGCCTGTCTTGAAAAAGTAGGGCAGGCCCGCGTAAAAGGTGTACTTCACGTCCATGTGCATGCGACTCGGCGCGAACAGCGGCTGCGCTGGACTGTGCGGGAACCCCCAGCGCCGCACCTGCACGCACAGCGGCCCTTTGACGGCCTCGTAATTGGGACACGCCGCCCAGTTGGTCACCCGGAATTTTTGAAAGTTATTCGACGCCACATAATCGTGGGCCCAGTCGATGTGCGGCGGCTCGCCGTGAGCATCGCCGGCGGCGAACAGCTCCAGCCCGCGCTCCCCCGCATAGGTCAGGCGCTCCAGCTGGCCGGTCTGGCGCGAGAGCCGGACCCTGTAGTGGTGGTTCTGGATGTCCAGTCCATAGCCCTCGCCGCTCACCTGCAGATCCGTGCTGTAGGCGGGCAACTCGGCGAAGGGGTTTCCGTACAGGACCAGGTACCAGCTCCGACCGCGCGCGGGCACATCGGCCAGAAATACCAGGCGGGCATGCCGCACTCCGTCCGCATAGCTTTCAGCGTAGAGCTGGCAAACCACTTCGCGCAGGGTGCCCTGCGCTTGGTCCAGCCGTGCCACCCGCACCTCGCGCGGCAAATCCCCTACCTGATCCTGGCGGAAACCTACCCCCACATCGACAGGTTCCCGCACCCGGTCGAGCCCCCCGGTCTCGCGCAGTTCGAGCACCTTGTAGAACGCCCAGCCGCGGGCCCACCGGGCCCAGGCCGCGGGCAATGCATCCACCCTGGCGAAGGTCTCTTCGCCCACCGTCTGTCCTTGCTTTGCGCCCTGCATGTACCTTTCAAAACTCAGGGTCTCTCTGAGAGACGCTGCCAGGGACAGGGCCAGGTCGCGATCTCCCTTCTCGTACGCCGATTGCAGCAAGCGCAGTTTTTCCTCGACACTATCCGTCCGTTGCTCGTAGAGAGTCTCCGACGCTCCCCGGACCGACCCTGTCCAGAAAACCGCCAGGCACAATCCCGTCATCCAGAAGTTCATGTCAGCGCCTTTCGTTTAAACAAACCCGATTGTGAAATCAAAATTTCCTAGGTGTCGAAAAAGCTCTCATCCCAGTACTCGGGCCAGACGCTCTCGCCCGGATACTCCCCCTCAGGATGCCAGATGTCCAGCGGCTGGATGGTGAGCCGGCGGTCGTTGGGCCGGTCCAGCTCTGCGGGTAGTGGCGAGATGCGGCCGGGCGCGCCGGCCACAAAGCTGCGCGGCGGCACATCCTTGGTCACCACGGCGCCGGCGGCGATGAAGCTCCTCTCGCCAATGGTGACGCGTGGTAAGATGGTGGTCCCTCCACCGATCATCACATCGTCCTCGATGGTGGCGCCCTGCGCCGTGTCCGTATCGCTGCGGCCCGGGTATTTTCCATTGAGGAAGGTCGCTCCCGGGCCGACGAATACGTGGTCCCCGAACCAGGTGCGCGACGGCACGTACACATGCGACATGAGGCGCACTCCGTCCCCCATGCGGACAATGCCTTCGAGGGTGGTATGATTCAACAAGGTGCAATAATCCCCCATCCTCACCTGGGCGCGGACCACGACATAATATCCGGACTGGAAGTGATCGCCGATCCTCACATCCCCGTAGATGAGGGTGCCCTTGCGCAGGATGCAGTGCTTGCCGATACGGGCCGCTCCGCACCTGGGATGGAAGCGGAAGCCGATCCTTACATCCGGCTCGATGAGCGCCCCTGCGCCGATGGTGGCGTTTTCGTACTGGTCAGTGTCCGCCGTGGCTTCGATGTGGTCTGTTGTGTCCATTTCTTCCTCCTTGCAAGCAAGTATTCGCCCTGTCCACGTACGACAATTTTCCTTTGCTTCACGATATATTTCGCTGTAACTTTACCTCCTGTTCCGCAAAGCACATGCGTTATAGTATAGTTCTCATCCGCAGCCTCTGACAACGGGGAATTCATCCATGCAGCACACCATTATCATCAGAGAAGAAGGCCGCTACAACGCCTTCCCCGTCCTGGACCGCCTTCCAGACGGACGCCTGACCATAGGCTGCATCTCCTCGCCTGTCGGCGACCACATGGGCATGGGAGACTGGCCGGTGTTCGTCTCCACCGACAGCGGCCAGACCTGGACCCGCTCGGACGATCCTACCCTGCCGCCCAACTGGCCCGGAACCACCCCGCGCGAGCAATACGACCGACTCTGCCGCATCATGCCAGACGGCAGCTTTGTGGCCGTGGCCTCGGTGGGCTACGAGCGGTGGGATCCCGAGCGCCGCGCCGAGGCCGAGGCCCGGGGCCTGCAGGTGTACGAAGACGCCATCATCAACCAGATGCTTGCGGGCCACCTGGTGGTCTCGGGCCACCAGCTGGCGGTGATCCGCTCCCGCGACCAGGGCACCACCTGGGAGCGGCGCACCTGGACCGTGCCGGGCTACACCGGTGTAACCGGCTTCCCGCGCGGCGCCGTGCTCGAGGACGGCACCTGGCTCTTCCCCATCTATACCAGCCGGCCCGACGGCAACGGCGACGGCCTGATCTTCCGCTCAGAGGACGCAGGAGAAACCTGGCGACTCCACCTGGCCGTGCCCCGGATCTGCAACGAGTGGGCCCTGGTAGAGGTCGCCCCGGGTCGGATCCTGGGCCACTTGCGCTGGGGCCAGCGCTGGGGTCACCCCGAGGACGACCGGATCTACGCTCTGGAGGTGT
The DNA here is from genome assembly GCA_965219385.1 of Candidatus Latescibacterota bacterium. Taxonomy (GTDB): domain Bacteria; phylum Latescibacterota; class UBA2968; order UBA8231; family UBA8231; genus CBDCNM01. The sequence continues at coordinate 4,277,611 of CBDCNM010000002.1, forward strand.
GGTCCGAGGACGGCGGTAAAACCTGGACCCAGCCCATAGAGACCAAATTCCAGGGCTATCCCAACCACCTCTTGAGGTTGAAGGATGGCCGCATCCTGTGCACCTTCGGGTACCGCCGCAAGCCCATGGGGGTGCGCGCCCTCCTCAGCGAGGACCAGGGCAATACCTGGGATCTGGACCACGAGTACGTGCTGCGCGACGACGCCGGCACCACATCGAACGCGTGGCCGGCCGAAAAACACACCCAGCCCGGCTTTGGCAGCTCGGACGTGGGTTACCCCGTCTCCACCGAACTGGAGGACGGCTCGATCCTCACTGCCTATTATATCACCCCGCCCGACGCCACCACCCACGTGGCGGTAACCCACTGGCACCCGGACAAGGACAGACCCGTCTGATGTCCGCACCGCGAAAAATCCAGCGATTGAGCAGAAGCTGAAATTGCCGGTATAATTTAGGAAAAGGAGAAATGAAAATGGAGCTATCTTCCCCGAGGGTGAATCAGGTCGAGCCCCTGACGGCAAGCCAGATTGCCCAGTTCAAGCGCGAGGGATTTCTGGTTCTTCCAGCGGTGCTCGACCCGGAGCTGTGCCGCCAGGCCCGCGACGAAATGTGGAAAGCGATTGAGGCCAACCTTCCCCGCATGAAAAGGGGCGACGCCTCCACGTGGGGCCCCATCACCGAGGAAGAGAGCGCCCGGCTGGACGCCCGGCGGCCTGAAGGGGGGGGGGATCTGTATTTTGGCGGCAAGGGGCACCGGTTCACGGTCCGCAATGGGACCGATCAACTTATCCTCGACCTGGCCCCCCGGGCCTTGTGGCAGGTCGCCGAGCAACTTCTCGGCAAGGGTACGGTGGTGTGGCCCGCCGGGCTCGACGAGTCCGGCAGCGCCACGGGTCCGTGCTTCATGTGCGACGACGCCGTGGGCAATCTTGCCAATCACGTGGACCCCGAGGGCATGGGCTGGCCAGAGAAGGGGTCCTTCACGACGGAGGAGGCGCTGCGCTTGCCCAGGACCGGCCCGGTGTGGCTCAATGGTCAAGGAACGCGTGGATTGTATTGCACCCTGCCGCAAAGCCCGTCTCCCGGGCCCGAGTACCGCGGCGCCCACTCCGACGGTGCCTGCTATGGCCGCTGGCGGCTGCAGATGTCGGCCTACATCGACGACATTCCGCCCAACTCCGGTGGCTTCACCGTGTGGCCTGGAAGCCACACCAGGATCTGGAAGGAGCAGTGGGAGGCCTTCCAGGCCGGCGAGAAGCACACCGACAAACATCTGGCGGTGCGCCGTGCGGGCGGTTATAACGATCCCGTCATTGGGCGGATTAAGGCCGACACCCAACCCTTCGATTGCTACGGCCCCGCGGGTACCGTGGTGTTGTGGCACACCAAGATTTTGCACCTCGCGGGACAGAACGCTTCTACTGACGTCATCCGCCAGGCGACCATCTATGGTTTCCTCAAAACGCCCGAGGCGCTCCCCGATGCGCTCGTGGTAGACAACACCAACGGCGACATTTGGCGGGATTGGTCCGATGCAGTGCGCGCGGTAGATGAAAGCTAGCTGGCTTGGTTACACCCGAAAACGCGCGATCACATCCTCGTCCAGTTCCACCCCCAGCCCCGGACCGCCGGGCACCTTGACCAACCCGTTTACCGGCCTGAGCGGCTCGGTGATGACCGAGACCACGCGCAAGTCCGGCACCGTGCAGATGGCCTTGGTGGCATTGGGCAGCACCGCGGCGATGTGCGTCGCCCACACCGTGTTGATCCCGGCGCCGACGCCCCCGCCCGCCAGTTCCACGGTGACGGCGCGATGGCCGGCCGCCTCGGCCACGTGCGCCACCTTCACCAGCCCGCTGATTGGACCGCCCACCTGGAAAAAATCACAGGCCTCCATCTTGCAGCACAGCGAGGCCCACTCGGCATCGGCGTGGACGCTGATCTGCATGCCGGCATTGTTGCGCAGAAACGCCAGCCCGCTGAGATTCTTGTCGGCAATAGGCCCCTCGAAGTAGTCGAAGCGATCCCAGTAGCGCTCCAGCCGGCGGGCAAAGTAGAGCATCCGGTCCACCGTGAAGTAGTCCGGGTAGCGGTGTCCATTGTTGTCCGGCCGCAGTTTGTATTCCGGCGGCACCACCGCAAAGATACGTTCGGCCTGCTCGACAAAGTCGAACCGGGGCCGCACCTTGATCTTGTGGACCCGGTAGCCGCCCTCCACCGCGGCCAGAGCTTCGCCCGCGACCCGTTCCGGGCTCATATTGGTGGACCAGAAGGCCGCTTCCGCCTGCTCCCGGCACTGCGGCCCCAGCAGCCGGTGCGCCGGGACTCCCAGGGCCTTGCCCAGGACATCGTAGATCGCCTCCTGCACAGGCTCCGGGTCGTTTCCCATCAAGAATTCGAGCGGATCCTTGCCGATGTAGCGCTCCAGGGCAGGGCGGTGGTCTCCCCCCTCGCCCACCCCCACGATGCCCTCGTCGGTATACATCTTGTAGACAAAGGTCCTCTCGGTCCCTCCCATGTTGGCCGCCATGGGTTCTTTGATCCGGTCCAGCCAGGGGATGACCAGCTCGATCGCCTCGATGCGCGCAATTTTCATAAAGCCTTTTTCCCGTTCACGCGTCGAGGGCGCGCACCGCGGCAATGGCCTCGGCTATCCACCTGAGGTTGCGCCGGGAAATCATGCCGTAATTGTAATACGAGAACCGACGCGCCCCGGTTTCGTAGACCGCCGTGATGATCTCCCGCATGAGGGCGGCGCTGCCTATGGGGTTGTGTCCGTTCAGGCCACAGATCAACATGGCAGGATCGGCCATGCCGGCCAGGGTATCCGCCGCCGTCTTGGCAGCCTGCTCCGGCGAGTTGCTGTAGCACAAGACATTGACCCGCTCGACGACCGGCTCGATGGATTTCCGCTCGATGCCGTTGTTGTAATAATTGCCCATGTACAGGAACGAAATAGGGGCCTTTATGGCCTCCCTCACTTCTGTGGCCAGCGAGGTTACGGTATCCGCCCGCATCTTCACGTACTCGTCCACCAGCGGCTCGCCCGGGACGAATTCCTCCACGCTGCTTTCCAGGGGACCATCCTCGAAGATGTCCAGGAGCAGTTTTTCCGCCCTAACCTTCACCTGCCCTGCATCCATGCCCCTTTCCCCGGCCCGCTCTGTACAGTGCTCGCAAAAACACAGCGACATCAACAACTGCCCCGCAGGGCCCAGATCGACCCCCACCTTGCCGTGGTTGCGGAACATGCCGAAGCCCATGTAGTGCAGGGATTCGTACTCGATCATCTGCAGGTTGTAGTTGCTGTCCAGGTCCCGGCTCAGGGCCCGCACGTACTCCCGCACCTGGGGATGGGCCGGACACAGGCAACCCGGATAGCGATCCCCGAACGCCCCGAGCAGGGCACAGTCCGGGTGTTTCCGGGCCAGGTATTGAGTGTGTAAAGGCACGGTCCACGAAATCAGTTCCAGGCCGCGGGCCGCGCATGCCTCCGCGATGATCTCCACCGGGTTCTGCTCCGCGGCCATGGGGTGCACCTTGGGTTTGATCTGGGTATCCGCGTAGAGTTCGAGCCGGGGCTGGAAGTAGATGGCGTCCTCGTACCCGGAATAGAGTTTCTTGCCGGGCATGTGGGTCCGCAACTCGTCGTAGGTGTGATAGACCGTGGCCAGACTGATTGCGTCCAGTCCGACTTCTTCCTTGAGGGTCCCGAGCACGCGCTCGACGCCCTCGTCCATCACATCCCAGGGATAGGTCCACATGGTGGTATGGATCATGAGTGCTCCTCCTGTTTGCGAATCATCGAGTACCGCCCATCAGGCAGGATCGACGGTCAGCGGCACCTCTGGATCCGGTGCGGCCAGCAACTCCACGCCGGTGGCGCCTACAAGATAGGTGCACTCGTGGGTGAGACACAAGCCATCCGGCCGCACATCCGGCTCGATATTGAGGACCATGCCCGGCGCCAGCGCTGTTTCCTCGCCGGGCGAGACCATGGGCGGCTCGTGGACTTCGATGCCGATGCTGTGCCCCCACAGCAGGGTGTGGATGGGTGGAGTGGGCAGATTGTGAAGGACATAGCCTTCCAGGATGCGGGAATAGATTTGACCGATCGGCGTGCCGATTTCCAGCTGGGGAATCACGTCCTGGCGGATAGCGGCCAGTTTGTCGAAGGCCGCGCGCGCCCCGGGTTGCCAGTGGCCGGCCATGGCCGTGCGCCCCACGTCGGCCGCGTAGAGCCCGAAGGTGGCGGCTACATCCACTCTCAGGATCTCGCCGGCGCCCAGGCGGCGCTGGCCGGGCGGCGGGTGGGCCCAGGGCGAACGCTCGCCGATGACCGCGATGTCGAAATCGATCTGGGTGGCGCCCCGGTCCACCAGCCCGGCGCGGATCCGGGCGGCGATCTGGGCCTCGGTATCGCCGATGCGGGTGGACTCGAAGGCCAGGCGAATCGCCTCGTGGGTCCGGATATAAGCCCGGCGCAAGGCCTCGATTTCGACCGGGGCCTTGATGGCGCGCAACTCGTCCAGGAGGGCTCCGACCTCCCTGAAGCGGGCGTAGGGACACACCTGGCGCAAATCTTCCCAGAACCGGGTCGCCAGCCCGGCGCGCTCGATGCCGAGCCGGGCGTGGGCCAGGCCCTTCTCCTGCAGCCCGGCGGCGAGAAAATCCATGGGGCCCTTTTCAAACTCCCGGTAGGTGCGGATGTCCTCGAGCCAGTCGGGCGCCTGACTGGTGAGGACCTCCCTGGTTTCGCAGGCCAGCAACACAGGCTCCTCCGCGGCCGGGAAGACCAGCATCTGCAGCCGCTGCGGCAGGGCTGCATGGGTCTGGATCTGAATCCCGGTGGCATAGCGAAAATTGGGCAGCGAGGTGATCAGGGCCGCATCCAGCCCCGCGCTTTCCAGCGCACGCCTCATCTTTTCCGGGTCGAAACCAGTGCGCCGGCCCGATTCCTCGTCCAGTTCAAAGGGCTCGAATCCCTGGTGTGCCCCAGCAGGGTCAGGTTGTTTTCCCCCTTTCTCCTTTTCAGCATCTTCCGGTGCGGTCTGGCCGTAGTGCCATGCCGTGTTCGCCGATGAATTCGCTTTCCACACCTCCCAGTAGCGGCGCAGGCGCCGGGTGAAATCCCGCGGACGTTCCGCGTAGATCCGCTCCGCCATGAGACGGGCCCGGGCCTGCATCCGGGCCCGCACCTCGTCGATCCGCCTTTCCAGGGCCCGCACCGTGGCCGTGGCCCCGGCCCGGGGAAACTCGGCCACAACCGTAGCGCGCAATACCGCCAGGTCGTGGTACTGGCCCAGCAACTCCCCCAGTTGGTCCAGTTCATCGGCCAGGGCCTGCATGCCCGGCGGCCAGATATTCTGCAGGATCTGGGTGTGGTACCACAGGTACTTCACCCGCTTGCGCCAGTCGTGAAAGGCCTCGTCGCCGGGCAGCCAGTAGGCCGCTTCGAATTCGCGCAGGCCCTGGGTATAAATCCGCTGCAGCCCTGCCCTGAGCCCTCTCCAACCCTGGTGCCGCAGATCCCAGGTCTCCAGACGCTGGCGGGCCAGTTCGAGGTCGGCGACCACCTCCTGAACATCCCGGTCGCTGCTCGCGGCCTGGCCATAGGCCCTCTCCCGGCGCTCCACCAGCCAGGCCCGCACCCGGGCGAAGCGACTCTCGGGCGCCTTTTTGCCCAGATATTCCACCAGGCGGTCCAGGGTCTCGACCAGGACCGTGGCATCCCGCAGGCCCGAAAGCCGCTGTCCGGCATCCCGGTACCACTGGTTTTCCAGCGCGTAGACCTCGTCTCCCAGCTCGCGGTGGACCAGACGCACCAGGGCCCGCAGGCGCTTGGTGGCCTTGCGGCCCTCGTGAATGTGCTCGTCTCGTTCCCCCTCCTTGCTCTCGAGGTGCTCGATGGCCTTGCCGAGCTGTTCGGCGGCCATCCGCCGCACCCCTGCGGGCGCGCTTTCACCCTGTTTCAGACGGTATGCCATAGGTCAAATTCAATCCTCTCTGAACCAGTACCCCACTCCGCGCACGGCTCGATCAGGTGGCTGAATCGCCCCAGTTTAGCGCGCAAACGGCGGATAAAGGTGTCCACTGTGCGGCTGTAGCTAAGCAATGCTAGAAATCATATTTGATAAAATAGAAATTAATTCCTCTATTTTGCAAACTTCTGGTGTGCGCTGCTTGTATGTCCTGGGATGCTTCGGCTTTGAAGCGTGGCCGGTCGATAATCTCGGTTCTTCTTTTGTGGGTACTTCCTCAGTAGATTACGGTAGCGTTGTTATGCGCGTTCACTCACTTTTTTTATTGACACGCCCTGCGACCCTTGCTATAGTAAGCTCGTGATCGCCGGGTAGAGAATCTCGCCCTTTCGGGTTATCTGATACATACAAGAGTCTCGTGGTACCCGGCGAGGGGACGCTTCCCGCGCGCTACGCGCTAGGTGGAAGTAGGCCGGCGGCAGAGAAGCGGGGGGCGGCGTGCAGGGTCGAGGGCGGACGGCGAAGCAGAAGGGCGCGGCATGGGCGCCGTGGCAAAAGCCCTTCTACCAAACAAAGGGAACCCGGGGCGATTCGGGAACCTTTTATTTTATCAAATCGCGTTTCAGGGCCTGGGGCCTTAGGCGCTTGAGGGAGGGAAAGTACGATGAGTAAGATGAGCAGACTGATGTGTCTATGGGCGATCCTGGGATGTGGGGCCGTTTGGGCCCAGCCGGGGGGCTTTATCGAGGGAACGGTTACAGGGGAGGCGGGGGAGGCCCTGGCCGGTGCCAATATCGCCGTGAGCTTGCCGGAGGAGGACTACAAAGTTGGGATCGCGGCGGGCGCCGAGGGGCGATTCCGCACCGCCGTTCCAGCGGGGAACTACCAAGTCGAATTCACTTTCGTCGGCTATAAGGCCGAAATACGGGAAAATGTGCTGGTGGAGGCCGGCCAGACCACCCGGCTGGACGTGGTCCTGGTGGAGCAGGTCATTTTTCTCGGACAAAGCGTGGTCTCCGCCTCCCGCCGGCAGGAAAAGGTTTTGGATGCTCCGGCCTCGGTAGCGGTGGTCGAGGGCGGCGACATCCGCAACAATCCGGCGCTGAGCGTATCCGAGCACATCCAGGATTTGCCGGCGGTGGACTTCGCCAAGACGGGGCTGGCGCAGAGCAACGTGGTGGTGCGCGGCTTTAACAATGTATTCTCCGGGGCCCTCCTCACGCTGACGGACAACCGCCTGGCCCGGGTGCCCTCGCTGCGGCTCAACGCCTACAGTTTCATCCCGGTCACCAACGACGACGTGGAACGGATTGAGGTGGTCTTGGGGCCGGGGGCGGCCCTGTACGGGCCCAATAGCGCCAATGGGGTCATGCACATCATCACCCATTCCCCCTTTACCTCGCAGGGCACGAGCGTGGATGTGGGGATGGGGGAACGTAGCCTGCGCCAGACCGCGCTCCGGCACGCCGGCGTGGTAGGGGACCGCCTGGGCTACAAGGTTTCGGCCCAGTACTATACGGGGACGGACTGGAAGTACACCGACCCGGAGGAGGAGGAGGCCCGGAAAAACAATCCGACCATCCCAGAGCGCGAGTCCGATGTGGAGCGCAGGAGCGCCGAAGTGCGCCTTGACTGGCGGGCCTCGGACGACTTGACGGCCATCCTGTCAGCGGGGTACAACAAGGCGGACCAAATCGAGTTGACCGGCGTGGGGGCGGGTCAAGCCCTGGACTGGACCTACAACTACGCCCAACTGCGGCTGCTGTACCGCGACTGGTTCTTCCAGACCTTCCGCAACTGGAGCGATGCGGGCGATACCTATCTGTTGCGCACGGGCGCTCCCATCGTCGATACCTCCTCCTTGACCGTATTCCAGGCGCAGCATACGACCCGTCTGGGTCCGCGCCAGCGCTTCACCTACGGCTTCGACGCCCTGTTGACCCGGCCCGATACCGATGGCACCATCACGGGCAAGAACGAGGACGACGACGACCTGAATGAGTACGGTGGCTACGTGCAGAGCGAGACGGCCCTGAGCGCGCCGCTGGACCTGGTGCTGGCCCTGCGCTACGACTACCACAACCGCCTCGCGGAGGCCGAACTGTCGCCCCGGGCCGCCCTGGTGTTCAAGCCGCGGGCGACCCAGACACTGCGGTTGACCTACAACCGGGCTTTTGGCACGCCCTCGACGAACAATCTGTACCTCGACCTGCTATCGCAACGAGATCCCTTTGGGCTGAGTCCGAATTTCACGCCTCTCTTTTCGGGGCTCGGCCTGGGAGAATTCAAGTCGATCGATATCTGGGCCCAGGGAACTTACAGCAGTGGCTCTGACAAAGGTCTTACCTTCCGGCGGGACGGGGAGGGCCGGCCTCTGTTCCGCTCGCCCTTTGCCCCGCTGGTAGCCGGTCAGTCGGCCCAGTTGGGGCTCGCCCCCAGTGATGCCGGTTATCCCATCGGGCCCGACGGCTATATGGCCATGGACCACCCACTGGTCACCAACGTGATGTGGGGAATCGGCCGGCAGGCGGTGCTGACGCAGCTTGGGCCCCAGTTCCAGATGCTGGCGACCGCCGTCCTGGTGGCCCAAGGCATGGGGACCGCAGAGGCCCAAGCGGCAGCCGGCCAGTTGGCCGAGGCCCTGCCCGGCATCGTGCCCGAGCAATTGCCCGGCTTGCGCAATGTCATGGGCAAATTGAACCAGGAGACCAAGGGTTTCGACTTTGCGACGGCGGACGGCGGCCCTATCCGGCCCTTCGACGTGCCGCGCATCGAGTCGGCCATTACCCAGACCATCGAGCTGGGCTACAAAGGCGTGGTGGCCGACAAGCTGGTAGTGGCCGCGGATCTATACCAGTCCAGGACCGAGGACTTTGTCGCGCCCTTGGGCTTGGAGACCCCCAATGTCTTCCTCGAGCCGCAGAGTCTGGGCGCGGCCTTGGGCGCGGCGCTGGAGCAGACGCTGGCCGATCCGGCCAACGCGGACTTGGCCGGGGTTCTGGCAGCGCTGGATCAGGTGGCCATTGAGGGCGTCGTGGAGGGCAACAACAACGGCACCCCGGTGGACGAGATGGTCAGTATCTTGGTCTCCGGCGCTGCCCGCATCCCCTACGGCACGGTCTCGCCCGAGCAGGCTTCTGATCCTTACGCGGTGATTGCGAGTTACCGCAATTTCGGCGAGGTGACCATCCACGGGCTGGATCTGAGCCTGGCTTACTACCCGGCCGATCATTGGCGACTCACGGGGAGCTACTCCTTTGTCGACGACAATTTCTTCGAGGATCTGCAACTCTCCAGGAACGAGAGTCCAGGGGGGGGCGCCGATATAGCCCTCAACGCGCCCCAGCACAAGGCCAAGCTGGGGGCGGCTTACAACTTCGCCCAGTTGGGCTTGGAGGTGGGCGGCCGGGTGCGCTACACCGGCGCCTTCCCGATGCACTCGGGGGTGTACTTGGGCGAGTTGGATTCCTACACGGTGCTGGATCTGAACCTGACCTACCAGTTGCCCCTGGAGCAGGATCTGGTGCTGCGGGTCGATGCGAGCAACGTGCTGGACCAGGCCTATCGGTCGTTCGTCGGCGCTCCGGAGGTGGGCCGCCTCGTCTTCGGGCAGGTGGGGCTGCGCTTCTGAGCGCGCCGCAAAGCAGGCAAAAATGAGGGAGGGGCTTGGTCACGGCTCCAAGGGCGGGTCGGAAGCCTTCCGATCACCAACGACGATGTGGAACGCATAGAAGTGGTCTTGGGGCCGGGGTCGGCCCTGTACGGGCCCAACAGCGCCGATGGAGTCATGCACATCATCACCCACTCCCCCTTTACCTCGCAGGGCGCGAAAGTGTACAGACTGGCAGTACAACTACGCCCAGTTGCGGCTGCTCTACCGCGACTGGTTCTTCCAGGCCTTCCGCAACTGGAACAATGCGGGCGACACTTATCTGCTGCGCACGGGCGCTCCCATCGTCGATACCTCCTCCTTGACCGTATTCCAGGCGCAGCATACGACCCGTCTGGGGCCGCGCAGCGCTTCACCTACGGCTTCGACGCCCTGTTGACGCCCCGGCCCTAATACCAGGCATCCCGATGAACCTCCTGGCTCCCCTGGTACCATCATGGGCAGGAACGAGGACGACGACGACCTGAACGAGTACGGCGGCTACGTGCAGAGCGAGACCGCCCTGAGCGCGCCGCTGGACCTGGTGTTGGCCCTGCGCTACGACTACCACAGCCGCCTCGAGGATCCCGAACTGTCGCCCCGGGCCGCCCTGGTGTTCAAGCCGCGCGAGACCCAGACGTTGCGGTTGACCTACAACCGGGCTTTCAGCACACCCTCGACGAACAATCTCTACCTCGACCTGCAAACGGCCAGAGATCCCTTCGGGCTGAACCCGAATTTCTCACCCCTCTTTTCGGCGCTCGGCCTGGGAGAATTCAAGTCAATCGATATCTGGACCCAGGGGAACTACAGGAGCAACGGCTACGGCGTCACCTTCCGGCGGGATGAGGAGGGCCGGCCCCTGTTCCGCTCACCCTTCGCCCCAATGGCCGGTCTGCCGGCCGACCAGTACCTGCCTTTGGACGACCCGGTATTCACCAACGTGATGTGGGGGATCGGCCGGCCGGCGGTGCTGGCACAGCTTGGGCCCGCTTTCCAGGCGCTGGCGGCCGATCCCCTGATGGCCCAGGGCATCGGGGCCGCAGAGGCCCAAGCGGCAGCCGGCCAGTTGGCCGAGGCCCTGCCCGGCATCGTGCCCGAGCAATTGCCCGGCCTGCGCTAATGTCATGGGCAGATTGAACATCGAGACGGAGCCTCTCGGTGAAGAGCCCGACGAAAATCGACCGCCTTTCTTCTTTGTGGAGGCGGACGGTACCACCCCCATTACGGCCTATGACCTGCCGCGCATCGAGTCGGCCATTACCCAGACCATCGAGCTGGGCTACAAGGTGGTGGTGGCTGCGGATCTGTACCAGTCCAGGATCGAGAATTTTGTCGGGGCGATTTCGGTGGAGACTCCCAATGTCTTCCTCGATCCGCAGAGTCTGGGCGCCGCCTTGGACGAGGGGATCGGCAAGGCCTTGTCCGATCCGGCCAACGCCGACCTGGCCGCGGCCCTGACGGCGCTGGACGCGGCGCAGGTGCCGGGGGTGGTGCAAGGCAACAACAACGGCACGCCGGTGGACGAACTGGCCGGCATCCTCACTGCGGGGGCGGCGGCCATCCCCTACGGCACGGTCTCGCCTGAGCAGGCATCCGATCCCTACGCGATGATTATGAGCTACCGCAATTTTGAAGATGTGACCATCCGCGGGCTGGATCTGAGCCTGGCCTACTACCCCGCCGCTCACTGGAAGCTCACGGGGAACTACTCCTTCGTGGACGACAACTTGTTCGAGAATCTGAAGTTCTCCAAGGCCGAGGGGGGCGCCGACATCGCCCTCAACGCGCCCCGGCACAAGGTCAAGCTGGGGATGGGCTACGACTTCGCCGAATGGGGGCTGGAGGTGGGTGGCCGGGTGCGCTACATCGATTCCTTCCCCATGGGCTCGGGGGTCTACGTGGGCGACGTGGATTCCTACACGGTGCTGGACCTGAACCTGACCTACCAGTTGCCCCTGGAGCAGGACCTGGTGCTGCGGGTCGATGCGAGCAACGTGCTGGACCAGGCCTATCGGTCGTTCGTCGGCGCTCCGGAGGTGGGCCGCCTCGTCTTCGGGCAGGTGGGGCTGGGCTTCTGAGGGCGCCGCAAAGTAGGCAAAACGGGGGGCGGCTTGGCGTTCCCCGTTTTTTGTGCCCAGCCGGTGTTTGAGGGCGTTGATCTCATCGACCAGAAGGAATCGATTCTCGCAATGCGGCCATCCCGTCCATGAGGCGAGCCCCAAATCTGAGCGGCTGGAGTTGGGGCTGGGTGCTCGCTACGCCGATTCGGGACGTAGCTTGACAGTTGAGTTGACAGTCCGTAAGTTAATGAAGTGTAGGTGGTTAAGTGATGCTGGAACGCGGGACCTCGGGCGCGGGACCTCGGGCGCGGGACCTCGGGCGCGGGACCTCGGGGCGTGGCTGTCGTTCGGATAATTCCCTTATTATCCATTGGCAATGGACTTCTCAAAGGTTGCCTGCAATATGAAAGCGCCACAACCACCTTCGGCATACACCGAAGGGTACGCGAAGGCCCGCCTCTACGACCAGGAAGCGGCCGACAACTATATCAGGCACATCTCCATTGGCGACCCAGAACTGGATCCGGTGATAGAGGAACTCTCCTCGTTGCCGCCTGGTGACCTGCACCGCTTCATCGGGGCTGGCATTGAGCAGCAGAATGAGGTTCTGAGCCAGGCGCCGCAGGTTCTGCGCGATTTCTTCAAAAACCTTGAAGAGCCTCCCTGGCTCGACTACGAAGCCTTTCGTCCGGGGAGACGCGCCTTTCACGCAAACGTAGACCTCATGCTCGTCGCATTCGTTACGGGGGTGTTGGTGGAAGGCTTTTCGACGCTTATCGCCAAGTCGTTCAATATTACCGGGCGGGTAGCGTCAACCAAAAGGCGCCTCCAGCAGAATAACCGCCACATGATGGATATTTTTTACCCCGGCGGCTTGCGGAGAGATGGCGATGGATACAGGCTATCCACGCGCATTCGCTTCGTTCACAGTCAAATAAGGACCCTGCTGGCGAAATCCGACGATTGGGATCACGATGCTTGGGGCACGCCGATAAGCTCGGCGCACCTTGGTTTTGCCATCTCCGTCTTCTCCAAGCGCCTGTTGGAATACTCGATGTTGGTGGGCGCGAGTTTCAACGAGGAAGAAAAAGCAAGTGTTCTCAGTGTTTGGCGCTACAGCGGCTATCTCATGGGGATACCTGAGACCATCCTCTATACCAACGGAGAGGATGCGGAAAAAGTTTACAAGATCGCCTATATGTGCGAGCCGCCGCCGACGCCCGAATCGGTAACCGTGGCGAATATGTTGATCCAGGCCATTCCGACAGTTGCGGATATAACAGATCCAGTTGAACAGAAAAAATTGACAACTTTGGCCTACCGCCTTTCGCGCGCCCTCCTAGGAAACGAACTCGCTGACCAGTTCCAGTTTCCAAAGTCCTTTGCTGCGGGAACACTGTTCAGTTACCGATGGAAACAACGCTTTCTGAGACTTCTGAAGGCCAAACAGGTGGTCAGGTCAGAAAATTTTTCTCAGCTTCTCGAAATCTCGGTGTACGACGAGGATGGAGTGAGTTACAAGATGCCCGACCACGTCCATACATCAAAATCCAGCCCTTGGTGAGCGATGCCTGCACCGTCAATGGCCTGCACTCGCAACGCTGGTCATACCGGTCGTGACGGCTGGTGTTCGCTTTATCACTGACCAGCGATCACCGCATTCTGTTTAGCGAAGACAATCCGCAACTCGCCGCTTTCGACGCTCTGGAGAACACCCATGCGCCTGGAAAGCTACATCGCCGCCATTTTGCGCCGTCGGTGGCTGGTCGTTTTGCTCGCAACGCTGGTCATGCTGGCCACGACGGCTGGTGTTCGCTTTATCACCGTTACCAACGATTACCGCATTCTGTTTAGCGAAGACAATCCGCAACTCGCCGCTTTCAACGCCCTGGAAAACACCTACTCCGTTTCCAATACGGCCCTGATTGCCATGGCGCCGCGCGAGGGTTCGGTGTTCACCCGCGAGGCCCTTGGCGCGGTTGAAGAGCTGACCGAAGCTGCGTGGCGCGCGCCTTATTCCAGTCGGGTCAACTCCCTTACCAACTATACCCACAGCGAAGCCCTCGAGGATGAACTCATTGTCGCCCCGCTCGTCGAGGACGCGCCTTCACTGAGTGATACCGACGTGGCCCGAATTGAGGGGATCGCGTTGGACGCGGCTGAAATTGCCGGGCGTCTGGTCTCCCATGACGGACGCACGGCCGGGGTGGCCATCAATTTCATCCTGCCCGAAAACCCGGACCAGGCCGTGGTCGAAATTACCGATTATCTCAATTCGCTCCTGGAGCAAGCCCGCACGAGCCACCCGGATATTCATTATTACATGACCGGCGATGTCATCATGCACCGGGCTTTCGCCGATGCCACCCAGGACGACATGCAGACCCTGACACCTATTGTGTTTCTCATCATCGTAGGTGCCACAATTATTCTCCTGCGTTCGGTTCTCGGCACCGTGGCCATCGTTGCCGTGCTCCTATTCGTCATCAATACCACCATGGGGTTTGCCGGTTGGAACGGCGTGGTGTTCAGCCCCACCAACGCCGGCGTGCCGATCATCGTCATGGTCATAGCCATCGCAGATTCAATCCACATCGTCACGACTGTCCTGCTAGGTATAAGACGTGGCCTGACCAGAAACGCGGCGATTGTCGAATCGATCCGCATCAATGCCTACCCGGTATTTATCACCTCGGTCACGACTGCGATCGGATTCCTCAGCCTGAACGCCTCGGATTCGCCGCCTTTTCACATCTTGGGCAACTACGTGGCGTTCGGCGTATTATGCGCCCTCATATACACCATGACGCTCCTGCCGGCATTGCTCTCGATTCTGCCATTGCGCGCCCCCCGTGTCCAGTCCGAGGGAACCGCCTTCTTCGACCGCTTTGCCGACTTTGTCATCGCTCGGCGTACGTTCCTGCTTTGGTCCGTCACCTTGGTGGTAGTTGTTCTGGTAACCGGCATTCCCCGCATTGAACTAAGCGACAACATGGCGCAGTATTTTGATGACCGGTACGAGTTCCGGCGCGATACGGATTATGTCATTGATAACCTGACCGGCCTAGACAAGCTGGAATATTCGCTGAATGCAGGGCGCGAAGGCGGCATCACCGATCCCGACTATTTGCGCAAGGTTGACGCTTTCGCCGAATGGTACCGGCAGCAATCCGAAGTGACCCATGTCCAGGCGTTTTCGGATATTATGAAACGTCTCAACAAAAACATGCACGGCGATGATCCAGCCTTCTATTGCTTGCCCGAAGACCCGGACCTCGCGGCGCAGTACCTGTTGCTTTACGAGCTTTCGCTTCCGTTCGGCAGCGACCTCAACGACCGCATCGATGTCGCCAAATCCGCCACGCGTCTAGTCGTGGTGACCAAAAATGCGTGGTCGCGAGATATACGTGAACTCGATAAGCGCGCCCAGGTCTGGCTCCGCGCCAATGCACCCGCTTTTGCACACGAAGCATCGGGCCTGAGCGTTGTCTTTGCCCACCTGTCTCTGCGAAATATCAACAGCATGTTGCGCGGTACGATCTTGGCCATGGCGCTCATTTCGTTCATCCTGATCTGGATTTTCAAGAGCGTTCGGATCGGGCTCCTCAGTCTTCTGCCCAATTTTATCCCCGCACTTATGAGCTTCGGCCTGTGGGGCTATCTCGTCGGCCACGTGGGCATTGCCTCCTCGGTGGTGATCGCCGTTGTCTTCGGGATTGTCGTGGACGATACCATTTATTTTCTGAGCAAATATCTGAAGGCCCGCCGCGAGGGTCTTCCGGCACCCGAGGCCGTGCGCTCTGCCTTCCGCACTGTGGGCCATGCGTTATGGACGACGACCGCCGTCTTGTCGGCGGGATTCCTGGTGTTCGCCACATCGGGATTTGAGGTGAGCTGGGCACTCGGTCTTTTGGTCACGATTACGATTGTCTTCGCGCTTGTCGCCGACTTTTTACTCCTTCCGACTCTGCTGATTGCCATCGACCGGAGAAATCCATGATTTCCACACGATCCATGCTGCCGTTTTTTGCGCTTTGTCCAATCATTTTGACTTGTCTTGGCATGGCAACGCCCGCTCATGCCGAAAGTGCCACCCCCGAGGAAACCGGGCTGAAAATCGCCCAGGATTCCCGCGCTCGCGAGGAAGGTTTCGGCAACTTTACGGCCCAACAAACCATGGTGCTGCGCAACAAACACGGGCAAGAGAGCCGACGCCAGCTCCGGGTAAAGGTTCTCGAGGTCCCCAGAGACGGAGACAAGAGCCTGTTTGTGTTCGACGAGCCGCGCGATGTCCAGGGAACGGCGTTGCTCATTCACGCGCACGCGCATCGGGAGAGTGCGGACGATCAATGGCTCTATCTACCCGCTCTGAAACGAGTCAAGCGCATTAGTTCGTCGAACCGGTCCGGCTCCTTCATGGGGAGTGAATTTGCCTATGAAGACCTGACCGCCCAAGTAGTGGAGAAATTCACCTACCGCTACCTGCGCGATGAGCCTTGCGGCGATTTAATATGCACGGTCTCCGAACGCTTCCCCGTGGACAAGAAATCGGGCTACAGCCGCCAACTGGTCTGGCGCGACAAGGACGCGCTTCGCGTCTGGAAAGTGCAGTACTACGACCGCAAGGATGCCCATCTTAAGACCCTCACCCTGGAGAACTACGAGCAGTATCTGGATCGTTACTGGCGCGCTGGCGAGATGACGATGGAAAATCATCTGACCGGGAAAAGCACCGTTCTGACTTGGACGGATTTTCAATTCCAAACAGACCTCGATGACCGCGATTTCACCCGAACCGGGCTGAAACGGGCGCGTTGATGCTACTCCGTGCCGCTCTCGGTGCTGTCTGGATCTTGGCCTCGGCCTTTGCCGTCGAAGCACGCGCCGGAACCAGGATTGGCCACGAGTTTTCCGGGCGCTTGAATGTCGAAAGCCGATGGTTTCCTGAAGCCGGCGCCCATCCCGGCCAGCGCTCGCACGCGAGCGGCTTTGTTGCGGTGCCCAAACTCTATCTTGAAGACGTCGAAGGTAGAAGCCTCACTCTGGCACCGTTTTTTCGTTACGACAACGCGGATCTACGCCGCACCCATGCCGATCTGCGCGAAGCCTATCTGCTGCTATTCGGCGCAATCGGCGCTGGCGAATGGGAGTTGCGCGTGGGCGTCGACCGGGTGTTCTGGGGAGTCACCGAATCGCAACACCTGGTCGATACCGTCAACCAGATCGACTTCGTCGAACATCCAAACGGAGAGGCCAAGCTGGGGCAACCCATGGTCCATTTCACTTGGTCTAGTGATCGGGGTGTGATGGAAATACTTGGTCTGCCCTATCACCGCGCGCGCACCTTTCCGGGCCGCTCCGGCCGCCTGCGCCTTCCGCTCGTCGTAGACGATGAGCAGGTCGAGTACGAAAGCGCGGCCGAGGAGCGGCACCTGGATCTCGCCACCCGCTACAGTCACAGTTTCGGATCCCTCGATATGGGTGTGAGCGCATTCGACGGCACCAGCCGGGAGCCTTTTCTGCGGCCGGGTGGGGACCCTGACGCGCCGGCCCTGGTTCAGTACTACGCGCAGATCCGCCAGTTTGGGCTGGACGCCCAGCTAACTATCGGCTCCTGGTTGTTCAAGCTGGAGGCCATTCAGCGCGCCGGCGCTCGAAACCTTTCCGGCAGGGAAGAGGATTACGTGGCTTCCGTTTTTGGCGGAGAGTACACCTTCTATTCCGTATTTGGCTCCGCTGCCGATCTCAGCCTACTCGGCGAATGGAATTACGATGGGCGGGGCCGCAATGCGACCCCAGGGCGCTCGCCCAATACGCTCGAAAACGATCTCTTCTTCGCCGCGCGCCTGGCGCTAAACGATGTCCAGAGCAGCGAAATTGTCGCCAGTATTCTGGGAGACGCCGACCGGGCTACACGCGCACTGGCGGTCGAATTGGACCGGCGCATCTCCGACCAGTGGTCTGTGACCCTAGAGTCGATCTATCTCCTCAGTATCGACAAAGCGGATATCCACTACGAGACACGGCGCGACAGCTTCATTGATCTGGGCCTGATGTATAATTTCTAGTTCGGGGGATTCGCGGCCAGCCCATCCGGTTGGGCGGCGAAATTCAGCTCCGGCTGCGGGTCGGGCCGCGTCCACCGGCGGCGCCCGTGACGGCAGGCCGCCGCCTGCAAGGTAGGCGTGTACCGAGGGGGTCGGTCAGGGCGGCAATGATCCTCATACAGCCACCGCACGCCGGACACTGGCTGTCCACTTGCTGGCCGATAGCCGCGTCCATGGAGCCGCGCATTATGCCGTCGCCTCGACGAGGGCGTTGCGAAATTTCACAAAGCTGTGAGAGTGGTTGCAGTCCAGGTTGATGTGAGCGGCAATGGTACGCGCCGCTTCTACCTTGCGCAACCCGTTTTTGAAGTAGCCACCGTTCTGCAAGATGCGTTCAAACGCCTCCCAAGTGCCGCCTGTTGCTTGAGTCTATGGCAATTATCGTCATCGCAATCAACCACCACGACGATGTGCCCATAGTTCGACGGCCAATGGGCATAACCCTTTAGACGAGCCTGTAATTTACCCAACATGTCTGTCTTGCCCTGAAACGCATGGACGCGAAAGGTGCAGTCGGAAAATAGGCGTGGGAGTAATACACTCAGGAATGCCTCCATAGAAGGCTCTTCGACCAGAAACTCCAGATGGGGATTTGTCATCATTCATCCCTTCTGAATGGCCCAGTGGCCCCGCCTTGGTTGACCAGTGGATCGCCCACGTTGAAGTAGCCTTCCATCCACAGGTGGCTGAGCAGTGCGCCTTGGTCCATAAACGCACGCACCTCCCCTACATCCGCGACGTATTGTGTTTGCGTGTAGCCTCGCTCGTCGCGCCAGAGAACGCGCACCTCTTTGGGCTGTAAGGCGTCGAGAAAAAAAGGCGAATGCGTGGTGACCAGTAGCTGGGTGCGCTCGCTGGCTGCGCGGCACTCCTCGGCCAGTTCCACAAGCAGCCGGGGATGGAGGAAGTTCTCCGGCTCCTCAATGCCGATAAAGGGCGGTGGGGCCGGGTCGTGGAGCAGGACCAAGTAGGTCAGCATTTTGAGCGTACCGTCGGAGGCGAATCGCGCCAGCACCGGGTGGCTGAACGGGGCGTCCTTGATTTGCAACAGCAGGCGACCGTCGGGCATGGCATCGGCCAGCACCTTCTCAATGCGAGGTACGCGCCGGCGCAGCCCCAGCTCGAAGCACTCCGCCAGAAACGCGAACACATCAAAACGGTGGACTTGCCGCTGCCGTTGGGGCCGAGCAGCACCGTCAGCGGTGTCAGATTTTTGAACTCGACATGCCGTAGGGCGCGGAAATTCTGCACCTTCAGATATTCAATGCGTGCCGGGGTAGTGGGTTGTACAGTGGTTAAGAGCCTATACGAAAATTGATTTCCTATTGATAAACAGGTCTTGGCGCCCTACGCTTTCCTTACATCTGACCCTCAACCAAGAGTCGGTTCCGCCCGTGGGTCAAACCAGGCGTGTTTCTCCGAGCCTGGCAGACGGTGTTGGACTACGATGATACGCAAGGGGGCATTGCTTGGAAATGGCAAGCCCTCGATGGGGTAATTACCAAAGCGCCGTTGGGCGGCGAGGATACCGGTCCGTCGCCGGTAGATCGGGGTAAAAAGGGTACCAAACGGTCGGTATTGACCGACCCGCGAGGCGCGCCGCTGGCCGTGGAAATAACCGGAGCCCATACGCCCGACAAAACGGGGGCGCTGGCGACGCTGGAGGGCATCGTCGTGGAGCGGCCCGAGAAAGTCGTCTATCGGCTACATCATCGGTGTTTGGACAAAGGCTATGACTACGCCGAGGTCATCGAAGGGGTCGAGCAACGCGACGATCACCTACACTGGGCCAAAACTAAAGCAGAAAAAGCCGCTACACCCACCCAAAAGAAACATCCGGCTCGTCGATGGGTGGTGGAAAGAACCCATGCTTGGCACCATCGGTTCCGCCGGCTGCTGATCCGATGGGAGAAGAAAACTACCCATTACCAAGCATTAATGCACGTAGCTTCTGTGCTTATCATTTTTCGAATCGTCGAACGGTTGACGTGATTTTCGTATAGGCTCTTAGGGACTCTGGCAGTAGCAGCACCCTCTCAAATAGGGATAATTCTTACGCTGTCCTTTATCGTATAACTTGACAGTCCACATTGTCTTATCATATGTCCGCAAGGCCAACTGCAAGAGCTTGTCGCGATTGATATAGGCAAGGTCATCTTCTATTGTGAATGTTTCAAGACTATAGTATCTACACACCTGCGTTGTGTCTATTCCTACATAGTTTGACGACCCCCAGTGTATTCCTGCATAGTTTGTGTTTGGAGGACCATCTTGCATAATTTGCTTCGAAGACTTCGCTTCGTACAACCTTGCCTGATAGTGCAGTCCTTGCCGTGGGCGATTCTCGAGTATGATCTCCAATATATAATCTCCGCGAAGTAAACCTCGGATGTTTGAAGCATCTTTTAATGGTAATACATTTTGAACCAGACCACGTCTGCTTATATCGTCAACGATTAAATCCCGAACCTGCTGTTGTACTAGCGATCTTTGCCTTCCATTCACTTTGTTGGTTGCTCCGGGCAAGATACGAGTGCCTGCTGCTGCCATGTTGGTTATTTTGGCGTCCACCCAGAGAACACCTACTGACTCATAGGTATCAAGTCTACCCCATCCCGTGTCCGGTTTCGAGATGGCAAAAACGTTTTCATCGAATGAATTGTACCTGACTGGTTGAAGGTGTCCACCATCCTCAATTTGATGCCACACAAGAGCCCGCCCTTCGAGTTTGTAATCAAGAAAGCGCTTCTCTCGCCACCTATCCCCTACCTGAAACTGCTCCGCGACCAGCAAGCTGGTTTGAGAGTCAAAGAGCGCTCGGAACGGTGGACTTCCATATTTCATGTCTTCGACAAGTATAACGTGGTGTGACCTACTGTATGGGTTGGTCTGGAATCCAATGTAAGTAAGCTGCACACCGTCTCCCAGGTAGCGCGATAGAAAATCCCAGCGTTCAGCCCGTCGTTGCACTTCCCGCAACCCTTTGTCTTTTAGTGGAAATCCTTGACCAAATACGTCGATCCATCCTCTCTCACCATTGTAGACGATACGAGCCCCCCCAGGCAAAAACTCTGCAAATTTACTACGTGTGCCATAGTTCTTATGAAACCGATCTGAGTAGCTTATATACCGAAGGGAGGTCAACGCATCAAGGCCGCCCATAGCGTCTACTGCCTCCATTACAATATTTAGGGCATGAGAGCGGCTACGGCTCTCCGCATCATGAATGTCGACATCTGGCAACACCAATCGTTCAAAAGATTCTAGCTCTTCTACCTTCCGCCGAGACATCTCCAACAGGTGTTGTTCAAGTGACATTAGCGAGTCTGCAGGAGTCGCAGATACTCTGCCTGTCTTCTTCATGTCAATAAGGTCATCTGACACCAGCAAGGACTCGGGAAGAGCAGGAACCTCAAGGTGATCTGTGATGTCTTCAGGAACATCCTGCGGTACGTCGATTTCCTCCATGCGCTCCATCTCTACCTCAGGTAAAGCTTCTGGTGGCGATGATTCTAAACGTTTTGGTCCTACATGTTCAAACTGGTAGCGAACAGGATGCAGGATTCGATCCACCGGATCTTTCGCCCAGCGTTGGAAGGTGAATAACATCAGCAAGTGAAGGATGCATGAAAGTAGAAAAGCTACTCCGACGCGGCGCCTATCTATCGATTTTCTCTTTGAATGATTGTTAAACAATGATCTGATCCGGCTGGATTTGGGTCAACTTTGGTTGGTCTCGCATGATGTTGAATCCATTTCAGGTAACGTGCTCGCGGGCTGCGAACTCGCCGCAGGCGCAGCCCGACGTGCTAAACCGAAGGCGGCGGTCTCCTCGCATGACGCCCGAGCGAAATCTACTCCTTGATTGAAGTCACGAATTTCCTCAGATGATATCGTAATTCTCTCTCGTGCGTGAGCCAGATCGCATGGGATGCACCTTGTATTCGGACGAAGTTTCCTTTCGGCATGAGGCTTGCTAGTTGCTCTACGGGCCACGAAGGGCGAATGTCGGCTTCCCCAAACAAGAAGATCGACGGCACTTCCAGGTCAGCGATGTTCCGTAAAAGATCTGGGTTACGAACATACTCTCTCCAAGACGCGCTTAGAAGCTGTTGAGTTAAAAAAGCTCTGTATGTATTGTATGTATAATGTATTGCTTGCTGTCTTTTTTGCGCAGGGAGGCTTTTAGTATGGGCGGGTATCCAAGTGACTTGACGGATCCAGAATGGGCCCTGATCGCGGGGTTTTTCGACCGTCCTGATCCCCGGGGCAACCCCGGCAAGTATGCCAAACGCGAGGTGGTCAATGCCATTTTATAGGTCGTCAAAGGGGGTATTCCGTGGCGGATGCTGCCGCTTGATTTTCCCCCTTGGGATACCGTCTAGGACCATTACCGACGCTGGAATCAGCGTGGCGTGTGGGAACAAGCCCTGGACGCGCTGCATGAGCGCGCCCGTCACAAGCAGGGCAAAAACGAGCATCCGACCTATGCCTTGATCGATTCGCAATCGGTTAAAACCCAATAGGCCAGTCAGGATCGAGGCGTGGATGGGGGGAAAAAAGATCAAAGGCCGTAAACGCCACCTCGCCCCCGATACGCTGGGTAATATGCTGACCGTCCAAGTACATGCCGCCAATGGGGCCGATACTAGCCAAGGATGGGACGTATGTGATCGGGTCGCGGAAAAAAGTATGATTCGGTCGAAGCCTTCTGCGGCGACCAAGGCTATCGCGGTACCACCGTTGCATTCGTTGAAAACCTGTTGGGGTTGCGACTCGATATAGCGGATAAACCAACCCAAGGGTTCCAAGTGGTGCCCAAACGCTGGATCATCGAACGAACCTTGGCTTGGTTGGGTGGATTTCGACGCTTGGCCAAAGACTTCGAAATCCTCACCCAATCCGCAGAGAACATGATTCGTATTGCCATGATAAAGATTACGGTCGCTAAATGCATCTGAATAACTCAACAGCTTCTTACTAAGAGCCTATACGAAAATCACGTCAACCGTTCGACGATTCGAAAAATGATAAGCACAGAAGCTACGTGCATTAATGCTTGGTAATGGGTAGTTTTCTTCTCCCATCGGATCAGCAGCCGGCGGAACCGATGGTGCCAAGCATGGGTTCTTTCCACCACCCATCGACGAGCCGGATGTTTCTTTTGGGTGGGTGTAGCGGCTTTTTCTGCTTTAGTTTTGGCCCAGTGTAGGTGATCGTCGCGTTGCTCGACCCCTTCGATGACCTCGGCGTAGTCATAGCCTTTGTCCAAACACCGATGATGTAGCCGATAGACGACTTTCTCGGGCCGCTCCACGACGATGCCCTCCAGCGTCGCCAGCGCCCCCGTTTTGTCGGGCGTATGGGCTCCGGTTATTTCCACGGCCAGCGGCGCGCCTCGCGGGTCGGTCAATACCGACCGTTTGGTACCCTTTTTACCCCGATCTACCGGCGACGGACCGGTATCCTCGCCGCCCAACGGCGCTTTGGTAATTACCCCATCGAGGGCTTGCCATTTCCAAGCAATGCCCCCTTGCGTATCATCGTAGTCCAACACCGTCTGCCAGGCTCGGAGAAACACGCCTGGTTTGACCCACGGGCGGAACCGACTCTTGGTTGAGGGTCAGATGTAAGGAAAGCGTAGGGCGCCAAGACCTGTTTATCAATAGGAAATCAATTTTCGTATAGGCTCTAAGCTCGATTTTATCCAAACGCGCATGGCAGGAGGCCGGTATCCTCCGTACTGTTGATGGTATCCAAGCATCGACAGCCCAGGAGAAACCGATGAGCCCCCTGCCGAAAGATATAATAACGATTTTGTCGCCCTTTGCCCCCCTTTTTTCGAGCCGCGTTTGGCCGCAGGCTCAGACGCTGTTGGTCGGGGCGCTGTTAGCCCCGGGTAAACGCACGGTCAGCGCCGTGTTGGAGGTGTTGGGCTTGAGCCAACAGCCTACCTTTCAAACCTACCACCGGATCCTCAACCGCTGTGTGTGGTCGCCCCTGGCCGGCAGTAAGCTACTCCTCCAGGCGTTGGTGGCCGCCTTTGCCCCCCACGGGCCCCTGGTCCTGGGCCTGGATGAGACCATCGAGCGGCGCCGGGGCGCCCAGATTGGGGCCCGAGGCATCTACCGGGATCCCGTCCGCTCGAGTGGGCCCCACCTGGTCAAGGCTAGCGGCTTGCGCTGGCTGTCGTTGATGCTGGTAGCGCCTATCCCTTGGGCGGATCGAAGTTGGGCCTTACCCTTTATGAGTGTGCTGTGTCCGTCGGCCCGCTACTATACTCAGCGCCAGCGCACCCCCCTCACCCTGTTGCAACGGGGGCAGACTATGCTCAAGCTGGTAGCGCGCTGGCTGCCCACCCGCCGGCTGGTCGTGGTCGCCGATAGCACCTTCTCCGCCTTGGCCTTTCTCGACGCGGTTCGGCCCCACGTGGGGCTGATTACCCGCTTGCGGTTGGATGCGGCCCTGTATGACCCACCACCAACCCGCACGCCGCACACGCGGGGACGCCCCCGCGGCAAAGGCGCCCGGCAGCCCACCCTCCAGCAGCACCTGGACGATCCGACTACCCCTTGGCACCCCCTCACCCTGGACCGGTGGTATGCCGCCGGCCCCTATACAGTGGAAACCTACAGCCAAACGGCGCTGTGGTATCACACTGGCTTGCCCGCCGTGCCCCTCCGCTGGCTGCTGATCCGAGACCCGGCCGGCCGCTTCGCGCCCCAAGCCTTGCTCTCGACCGATGTGCGTCTGTCCCCTCGGCAAATGCTGACCTATTTTCTCCAACGCTGGTCGGTAGAAACTACCTTTGAGGAAGCCCGCGCCCATCTGGGCATGGAAACCCAACGCCAATGGAATGAGCGGGCCATTGCCCGGACCACGCCGGTCATCTTGGCCTTGTTTAGTCTGGTCGCCCTCATCGCCAATCGGCTGGCCCCCAAAAGCGCCTCCCCCTGCCATGCCACGGCCTGGTATGGCAAACGAAAACCCACCTTTTCCGATGCCGTGGCCTGGGTCCGACAACGGCTCTGGCAGGCTTTTTCCAACCTGCCCAACCAACACGACCTGATAAAAATCCCTCGAAGCCTACTCAACCGCTTGATACACACCGTCTCGTACGCTACATAAATGGATAAAGTCGAGCTAAGTTCATATCTTTCTGAGCGCCAATGGCGACAGCAAGGCGTCGTGCCGTCCGAACGTAACCGCCCGCGACGGTGAGTGATCACGAATTCACGTCTACGTAGCTGTTCTGTCCGAGGTTTCGAGCCTGATTTTCAGCGTCGGAGTTGCAGGCGTTCTCGTAAATTGGCTGGGACACGGCATAGATATGTAAATTTCGTTCTGCATGACAAAGACGTTGACACGTGTGCCGTATTCGTCATCTTTGGGCATCGATAAACTCCTTTTTGAGTCTCCAATCCTGTACTACTCGAGCGCGGCGACATCGTGCAGGGCGGCGGGAAGGCTGAAGCGTACGTTCTCGACAATGCCGTCTATGGTTGAAATTTCCAGGTCAGCGTATCCTCGCAGTTTCTCAATCAACTCATGCACCAGTTCCTCGGGTGTCGAGGCTCCGGCGGTAATGCCGATGCTCTCTTTCCCCAGCAGCCACTCGGGATTGATCTTGGAAGGATCCTCGATCAGGTAGCTCGGCACACCACTATCGTTGCTGACTTCGCACAAGCGATTGGAGTTGGAGCTGTTTTGTGCGCCCACCACCAGTACCAGCTCCACCTGGGCGGCAAGTGCGCGCACGGCAGCCTGACGGTTCTGGGTCGCGTAGCAGATGTCCTTGACGTCCGGTCCGACAATGTTGGGGAATCGCCGCCGCAGTGCCGAGATCACCTCCCGGGTATCGTCAACCGACAGAGTAGTCTGGGTGATGTAGGCGACCTTTTGGGGATCGCGCACCTTCAGCGCTGCTATCCCTTCCACGTCACTGACCAGAGAAATCCGTCCCGGAATCTGTCCCATGGTGCCTTCGACCTCGGGATGGTCCTCGTGACCGATCAGGATGATATCGTAGTCTTTGGCAGCGTAGCGCCGGCCCTCCTTGTGCACCTTGGAGACCAGGGGGCAGGTGGCATCGAGCGATCGCAGGGCGCGCATCGAGGCGTCCTGCTCAACCTTCTCCGACACGCCGTGGGCACTGAACACGGTGATGGCGCCATTGGGAATTTGTTCGATCTGTTCTACGAACCGTACGCCCTTCGCTTCCAGGTTTTCCACTACCCTCCGGTTGTGGACGATCTCGTGTCGCACGTAGATCGGGGGTCCGTACTGTTTAAGTGCCGCTTCGACGATCTCGATGGCGCGTTCAACACCAGCACAAAATCCGCGCGGTTGAGCTAAAATGACTCGCATCGTTACCCTCCATTACTGGTTGATTAGCGCGATTCTGGTCGCAACAATCCAGCCATACTCTAACACTAAGTTCGTTTTGCTGTCAATTGTGTGAACAGAGGTGCCTTCCCACTCCGGCACGAGGGAGACTTCGGGTCAGTGCCTCGAAGAGGAACTTCAGAGCCAAATTTGAGCGCACCAAGGCGCTGGTGACGATGGCGACCGCCCACACGCTACGACGCGAGATTCTTACTTCCTTCCCGTCCCTGAACGTCGGTGTCGCGTGAATGCGGCGCAGGGTGAGCACGGCCATCCCCAATGCCCACAGGCAGTGTCGACGGATGCCGGTTTCACGGGTGGGAATAATCTGGATGAACCGCAATGCGTTCGCAAGATGCTGGCGGGCGATCGCCACGAGTTCGAATAGCCCTTTGATGAAGCCGGGGTCGTCTTGTCCTGCGGACAGGGAGCGCAGTTCGAAACCAGCTCTAAGGAAGATGTCCCGTGGCAACCAACACGCACCGCGACTCCGGTCGTCCCACATATCCTTAAGGATATTCGTCATTTGCAACCCTTGGCCAAAAGAGACGGACAGCGCAAGCAAATCCTCGCGTCGCTCGCCGATCTCGGCGGAATAGTCGCAGAACAGCTCGGTGAGCATTTCGCCGACCACACCGGCGACATGATAGCAATAACGATCAAGATGAGGAAGGTCGTTCAAGCCGTCGGATGTCGCGTTCTGTTGAAACTCCGCCATTCCACGCGACATGATCCTCACGCAGCGTTCGAGTGCGCTTCGCTGGGCGGCACTAAACCCGTTATTGATGCGGATGACCCGGGCGGTGTTGGCGATCAGGTCATGCTCGCTTTCGGTAGTCGAAGACGACAGCAACGCGCCGAGTTCGCGTGCGAAAGGAGCCGCTTCTTCTCGACCTGCAACGACCTCGACAAAGCGTTCCGAGAATGCCTTCTTCTGCCTAGCGGACAGCGCCGGCTCGTCTTCAATGGTGTCCGTGATTCGGCACAGGAGATAGGCATTGCCCACCACATCGCGTAGGGTGCCTGGAAGCTGTGGAATAGTAAGGGCAAAGGTGCGGGAAACGCCTTGCAGGATTTCCGCCTGGTAGGCGAAATCACTGTTCGTCAACCCGTTTGAGGAGGACGTCGTCATCCCAACCTTCGTCCCGCTTTCTCGTAGTATGCGTATCTAATAGAAATTATATGGACTTATTGTGAGTCTGTCAAGTTTTCTGGGTAAGTGGCCATATGGCGCCGTGCCCGTCCAACAGGGCGGCGATCGCGGCCAGCCGCTCCAACTCGCTCTCCCA
The DNA here is from genome assembly GCA_965219385.1 of Candidatus Latescibacterota bacterium. Lineage (GTDB taxonomy): Bacteria > Latescibacterota > UBA2968 > UBA8231 > UBA8231 > CBDCNM01. The sequence continues at coordinate 4,305,088 of CBDCNM010000002.1, forward strand.
GTCGCCGTTGACTTTGACCTTAAAATAGGTCAGCCCCTAGTTTGTTTACAAAAGATAGTCAAGAGTCAAACTGTAATGGTAGGAAAATCTCAATTGGTCAGTAGGGGGCGTAGGTGAACTGGATACTCAACGCAGTTCTTCGGCCGCAGCGCACATTGCCTTCAGCTTGTTCAATGCGATCTCGTCGTTGTTCACCGGGCGATTCGAGAACGTGGCGAACCCACAGTCCGGGTTGAGAAAAAGCCTTTCTCTGGGGTAGCGCTCGAGCGCACGCTCGACCCACTCGCGAATCTCCTTTGCCTTTTCGACGCGTTCGGTGCGCGGGTTGACTACGCCCAGGCCGAGCTCCTTGCCGTCGAAATCGAGCAGGTCGCCGGCCCGCTCCGTGGCGTACTCCAGGACCAGCTGTTTGACGTTCATGCGTTGCAGGTAGGGGGCCAGCGGGTCGTAGCTGCCGCGCAGCAAGGTCGACTCGTCCTGGCTCCAGTTGCCACGGCAGACATGGACCCCGATCCGCGCGGCGCGGGCTTTGAAGTCGATGCCGTCGAGGACGCGATTCATCAACTGGACGGCGAACTCGAGTTCCTTGCTCGGATCGTTGGTCGACGCCAGATGGGCGCACATGAAAGTGCGGGCCTGGCCCTGCGCGAATACGAGCTCGGTGAGCACGGGTTCGTCGAACTGAATGAAGTCGGCCCCGGCATTGAGCAGCTCGTCGATTTCCTCGCGCAGCACGGAGACCACCGCATCGCCCAGCGCCTCCTTGGTTTCGTAGTGCGGCCGGCTCACCTCCTTGACGAACATGCCGCGCGTCAGCAGATAGGGCCCCGGCAACGGGACCTTGACCGGTTTGTCGGTGTGCTGCTTGAGGAAGCGCAACTCGTCCGCGGCCAGCGGCGCGCGACGCGACACCGGGCCGGTGCAGGTGGCGTTGGAGATCGAAAAGGCCGGCACGTCGAGGGTCCGCAGGATCCGTTCGAAGCCCGCCTTGTCTTCGATCACCTCGAGCATCTCCGCCAGCGTCATCATCCGCACGCCATCCAGCTTCTCCGCCACGAAGGAAAAAAAAGAATCGCGGCGCTGTTCGCCGTCCGTGACCATGTCCACGCCCCCCTCGTCCTGCAGCTTGAGGACGCGCAGCACCTCCGCGTCGGCGATGCGCTCGAACGCCTCGGGCGCAAGCTTGCCGCTGCGCTTGGCCTTTTGGGCCCGCAGCAGGTCCCTGGAGCGCGGCCAGCTCCCCACAAGCGCGATGGGCAGGGGCGGAAGGGGCATCATCGAGGCGCCTTGAAGAAACGGGTGAGCTCGCAGGCCGCCTTCAGCGGGCCGAATCCGCTCGTCCGTCCCGGTTCCCACTTCTTCAGACCTTCGAGGTCCATCATTTCGCGGTGCTGGGGATTGTCGTAGTCCATGGCGAACAGCGCCTCGAGAAAGGCCTCTTCGCGCGCCTTTGGGAAGCTCTCCAGTACCGTGAATACGCAGTGGTCGAACTTCGGGGTGGTGGCGACGATCCCGTACTCCGAGGCGTTGATGGTGCCGTCCCGGGTCCAGCCCTCCCAGTTCAGATCCAGCAGGCAACTGGCGTCGACCTGTCCTGCCTCCAGCGCTTTGAAGGCGTCGAGTTCGCCGCCGATGTGGTCGCCGTGCTTGCCGACCAGGACATCGAAACGCCGGACCGCGTAGTCCTCATCGGCGGTGAGCCCCGCCTCCTGGAGGATCTGGACCGGGATGAGGGTCGCCTGGGGCGAATCCTTTGCCCCGAAGCCAATGGTCTTGCCCTTGAGGTCGGCAACAGATCCGATCCCGGAGTTTTTCCGGGCGATGATGTGGGTGCAGCGGTCGCGGTCCGTGTCGCGCATCGAGATCGCACGGCACGCCCCGCTGGCGCGGCGCTGCGCGTCGATCCAGGCCAGCGGCGAGTTCCACGCCATGTCGACATGGCCGCGGATCAGCGCGTCGACCTGCAGCTCGTAGTTGGTGAAGAACACGACATCCATGGGGACGCCGCTCTCTTCGAAGTACGCCCGAATGATGTCCCAGATGACCGAGACTTTCGGGTCGTAGAGAACGGCTCCCACGATAAGGGGCTTTGGCATTTTGATCCCTTTCTTCCCAGTGAGGTCCGGGCTACACCGCGATGTGCAGCTCCAGGTTGAAGTGGACGACCGGCGCGAGGGTGCGATACAGGGGAGAACGCGTCAGCATCTCGTCCCAGGCGACGCGGATGTCCTCCTCTTCTTCCAGCGTCTCGACGTACACCTTGATGGTCAGCTCCTTCAGACCCGTGTGTCCTTCCTCGCCGACCACGCCCAGGTAGGCAAGGGCGTTGTCGAGTTCACCCTGAACCACGGCCTCCACATTGTCCACCTCGAGGCGCCGGCGATGGCAGCGCTCCTTCATCCCCGCCACCAGGTCCGCGCCGATCGCGCCGAGCAGGTATTCGAGGGCCGACGAACGGACCGCCTGGGCATCGAACGAAATCGGCGCGCCGACCTCAAAGCGGTTTGTCCGGGCGTAGACCACGGCACCGCGCTGGTCGTCGGAGGCGACCCGTACCGACCAGCGCAACGGATCCTGGCGCGTCATTGCCAGCCGCCCGGTCGACGGGTCTGCCGGCCGGTGCCCAGGCAGGCGCTGCAGAAACGCTTCCGATCCAGCGTCAGCCCCGAGCCCGTCCGGCAGAGCGGCCCCTCGTCACCGCAGGGTCCGCCGCCTTCTGGCTGCTCCGCCTTGTTGTCCGCTCCCGAACTCATCGCGCTAGAACAGGTCCATCCCACAGACGGCCTTCCCGATGAACTCGTAGAGCGCGTCGGTCACGGGCGCCATCACGGTCGCGGCGCGGCTGTCCCGGAAAAACCGCTCCACCCCGAGGTCCTTGCGAAACGCTGCGCCGCCGCACACCCGCATGGCCAGGTCGTGCACCTCGAGGGCGGTCTCCGCCCCCACGACCTTGGATTCCAGAACGCGGAGCGTGGCATCCTCCCGTCCATTCTCGACGGCCGCGACCGCATCCTGGAGAAATCCGTCCGCCATGTCGATCTTCACCCGCATCTTCGCGATGTGGCCCCGGACCTGGGGCAGGTCGGCAAGACGCGATCCGTCGTACTCGTACGCGGAATGGGTGACGTGGCCGACGGCCCGATCCAGCACGCCCTCCATCATCCCCACCGACACCGCGCAGTTCTGGAGGCAGAAAATCGGCAGGACCGCGCCCATCATCACCTCGAACCCCTGCCCGTCCTCTCCCAGGCGATCCGACCCCTGGACGAGTACATCGGTGGCCGTAATCGGCGCGGACCCGTTGCCGCGAAGACCAAGGCCGTCGAACGGCTTCGGGATCTCGAGTCCCCTGGCGTCGGCGGGCACCGCCCAGATCGTGCTCGGGCCTTCGGCGGCCACGGGGCGACTGGACCAGACGTACACATCGCACTCTCCCGCCGAGGTGGTGAGTTGCTTGGACGCGTTCAACTGGAACCCCTGTCCGTTCTGTGTCGCCGTGCTGACAGGCATCCAGAAGTGGCTGCGCGACCCGAATTCGGAGAAGGCCAGGCTCGTCAGCTTCCCGGCGGCCGCAATAGACCGCCGCAACGCCTCGGTCCCGTAGCGCTCGATGACGTTCGCGGCGGAGTAGTGCATCATCGCGATCATCGCCGTGGAGGCACATTCGTGGGCCAGCGCGCGGACGACGGAGGCGCAGGCCCCGAGGCCCTGTCCGAGTCCGCCCATTTCCTCGGCGGATACGAGGCCGAGCAATCCGGTTTCGCGCGCCGTGTCAATCGCTTCCCGCGGAAAGCGCCCGCGCGCGTCCACATCCGCCGCGTGTTTCCCGGCGACGGATGCGACTTTTGTAGCAAGTTCGAGGTAGTCGGACATCTGGCTTCCTTTCGTGAGGTGAATCGGCCGCGGTATCCACTCCCATCACCTGACGGGGCATCGAGGTGGCGAGCGCAAACCAGTGCGGTCGACGCGGCGGAAAACCAGACCAAGGAGGTCATGCCACCTGGATGGAGGCGCGTCAGCCGACGCGGTGGAGAAGGTATGAGAGACGGTTTATCATAGCGTGGAGTATCCAATGCCTGCGGTCGCTACGAGATAACGGCTTGAATATATACTAAAGAGGGATTGGCGACAAGAAAATAGAAAAACTCTGCCCCTTGCGCCTAGCCTGCTCCAATTTCCTCATACTTGTGTCAATACGGTCCTCCCTGTAAACCCACGGTTGACAGATAAGAATCCGCCCCGTATTTTCGCCCTTCCAGAAAATCAGTACATAACGAAACCGGATGACCCTACCCGGATCGAGGTCGCAAGGGGATGGGGCCGGCGGCGTTTTGTGGGGGTGGGGGTGGGCGGAACCCGGATCCAGAGGCCCGGCCGCTCTTGGCAGCACGAACTGAGGCAGAAAAAGCGCCAAAAGGTCTCCCCACCCCTCTTCGGGCGTCACCAAACGCCAGAGGCCCTGTCCCCTTGTGACCAGCCGCCGATTTCGTCAACTACTGAAAATCCCTGGACCAATCTGAAAAACCGCGCAAGAAACGGAGATATCATGCCTGTTCTGAACGCAGAAAAGCTAGAAAACGCATGCGCCCGCGTCCTGTCTGGCGCCGGCGTAGATCCCCAGGAAGCGCAGCAGGTAGCCCACTCTCTCCTGCTGGCCAACCTCATGGGCCACGACTCCCACGGCGTCATCCGCCTGATCCAGTACATCGAATACCTGCGCGACGGCCGTTACAAAGCCGGCCAGCAGATCCAGATCGTGCGCCAGGCCGATGCCTCGGCCGTGGTCGACGGCGGCTATGGATTCGGCCAGACCGTCTGCCACCAGGCCATGCAACTGGCCATCGAAAAGGCCAGAGCGCGCTCCGTGGGCGTGGTGGAACTGTTCAATAGCAGCCATATCGGCCGCCTGGGGGAGTACGTGGAAACAGCCGCCGAACAGGATATGATCGGGATCGTGATGTGCAACAATCACGGGGTCGGCCTGTGGCAGCCCCCCTTCGGCGGTGTGGACCGGCGCATGTCGCCCAATCCCCTCGCCGTGGGCATTCCCACCGGCCGGGATTTTCCCATCGTGGTGGACATGACCTCGAGCGTGGTGGCCGAGGGCAAAATCCGGGTCAAACGCAACCAGGGCGAAAGCATCCCGGAAGGCTGGGCCCTCGACGCCGAGGGCAACCCGACCACCGACCCCGAGGCCTTCTACGGCCCGCCGCGCGGCGCCATCCTGCCCTTTGGCGGCATTGCCGCCCACAAAGGCTATGCCCTCGGCGTGGTGGTGGACATCCTTTCCGGCGCCCTGGGCGGGGCCGGGTGCAGCCGCGATCCCGAAGCAAGCGGAGGCCGCAACGGGGTCTTTATCATGGCCATCGACATTGCCGCCTTTACGGGCCGGAACCAGTTCCAGGAGGAGGTGAATGCCTTTATCGACTTTTTGAAAAGCTCCCGCCTCATGCCGGGCTTCGAGCAAATCTTCCTGCCCGGCGAGATCGAATACCGGATGCGGCGACAAAGAGAACGCGAAGGACTCGCCATAGACGACGAGACCTGCCGCCAGATCCACCAGGCCGCCCAGACCGTGGGCGTAGAGATCGACCTGGAGAGCTAACGCACCAGTCGCCGGAACAGATCCTCCTGCGGCGGCACCTCCAGCAATTCGTCCAGACGATCGCTATCCAGCCCCTCCTTGATGACGGTGAAACTGCCGCGCACCGCCTCTTCGGTGATCTCCAGGGCCTCGTCGTCGTGGGCGCAGTTGAAGAAAAAGCCGTTGGACAAGATCACTCCTCTGCGCGCATTTTCCTGAACGAACAAGGTATTCACCTTTTTGGCCTTTTGCGGATCCTCTACCTTGAAGTGGATGCCTGGGTGCGCGGCCACGCCCTTGCACTCGGCCTCGAGTCCCACCTCCCGGGCCGCCCGGTTGACCCACTCCTTGAACGAGGTGCCGAGGCGCTCGAAATGGGCCACGGCATCGCGCCGCTGCAATTCCTTCACAGTGGCCAGGGCAGCCGCCACCCCGATATTGTCGTCCCAGTACGCGCTCGAAATAAACATCCGCGCGGCCGGTTCCATGAACTCCCGCCGGCCCACCACTGCCCCCATGGGATAGCCATTGGAAATGGCCTTGGCAAAGACCGAAATATCCGGTGTCACTCCGGTGTATTCCTGCACCCCGCCCAGGGCAATGCGGAAACCGCAGGAGACCTCGTCGAAGATCAGCACCACCCCGTAGCGCGTGGCCAGTTCGCGCACCCCTTCCAGGTAGCCTGCCGGCGGCAGTTCCGAACGCATGGGCTCCATGATGATGCAGGCGATTTCGCCCTCGTGCCGTTTGAGCAGGTCCTCCAGCTTGTCCAGATCGCCGTACTCGAAGGGCATGGACGTGCCCTCCAGGGCGCGCGGCACCCCGATTGGTTCGATGCCGGGCAGCAAATGACCGTCCAGTCTTTCCGCCCCCAGGTTTGCCGCTAGGTACCAGTCGTGCCAGCCGTGGTAGCCGCAGAACAGCACCTTGTCCTTGCCGCTCACGCCGCGGGCGATGCGCACCGCTACCGCACAGGCTTCGCCGCCGCCTTTAACATAGCGCACCATCTCGGCCGACGGGATCAAACGCACCAGCTCTTCGGCCAGCTCCACTTCGCTCTCGTGCACGATGCTGTAGATGGAACCTCTGGCCATCTGCTCGCGCACCGCCTGGTCCACTACATCGTCCGCATAACCCAGGATGATAGGACCAATCGCGCTTTGCCAGTCCACGTACTGGTTGCCGTCGACATCCCAGATGCGGCACCCTTTGGCGCGCTCGGCGTAGATCGGACTGACCCCCAGGGCCGCCCGGGTCGGCCGGCGGCTGAGTAGCTGGGTGGTGCCCGGGATTACCTGCCGGGCTTTTTCGTACACCGCCAGCGAGCGCTGGACGGAATGGCTGGTCTGGACGGTTTCTTGCTGGCTCATGTCGATCTCCTTTTTCAAATGGTCCGCTTTTGCCTGCTCTATTCCTTGCGCTCTTCACTCGGCGATTCCGCAGAAATGGGCCGCGGTCAAAGCATAGACCCGGGCCGCCCGCTCCATGCGCTCGATCGAGACCCACTCCACATCGGCGTGGGCGGTTTCGTTGGAGGGACCGTAGTAAAAGGTCGGCACTCCGCTGCCGTTTGCGTAGAGGTTGGCATCCCCCACGATCCGCATACCCACGTACTCGGGCTCCCGTCCGTTCACCCGGGCATGCGCCCGGGCTGCCGCCTGCACCGCCGGATCGTCCTGCGGGGTCTCGAAGGGCTCGCGCTCGTGCTCCATGCGCACCTCCAGCTCGAGCTTACCTGCCTGCGCCAAGGGCCTGGCCAGTTCCTCGAGCTCGGCCAGGGCATCCGCGGCGGTCTTTCCCGGGGCCCAGCGCAGGGTACCGGTGAGGCTCGAATGCAGCGGTGTCCGGTTGAAGTAGTCTCCCGAGTGCACGATCCCCAGGTCGATGCGCTCAGGGCCGGCGAGGGGATGGACCGGGCCGGCGTCCATTTCCTCCTGGCGCTGGTGGATTCGCCGGATCAGATCGCCCACGTAGCGGAGGGGATTTTCCGCAAAAGGCACATACTGGGTGTGTTGCCCCCCACGGTCGGATTCCAGCTCCAGGGTGAAGACCATGGAGCCCATGCTCATCACCCACAGCCGGTCCCCCCCCTCTACGATTGCGATCCGGTCGCCCTCCACCCGGCCGCTGTTTATATCCTCGATCAGGGCTTGGGGCCCGTCTTTGTGCGCTTCTGGCTCCTCGTGACCTACCACCGCGGTCAGCACCAGATCTCCTTTGAGCCGGACCCCGGACCGCAGCAGAGCACGGGCCGCACCCAGCATGGCGGCCATGCCCCCCTTCATGTCCGTACTGCCCCGGCCGTAAATCAAGTCCCCCTCCCGCCGGCAGGGCCAGCAGTCGCCGATGGGAATGGTATCCAGGTGGCCATTGAGCATCAAATTGGGCCCCGTGCCGCTGCCCTGGATCCGGGCGTAGAGGTTGTTCCGCCCCGGCGTGACCTCGCGGACATCCACTTCCAGGTCCAGCCCCCGCAATTTATCCTCGAAGCAGCGGCACACCTCCTCTTCGTCCATGGTCACACTCGGGATCTCCACCAGGTTCATGGCCTGCTCGGCGATCCACTCGCCGTCAATGGCGCTCAAAATGGTTTCAGAATCGTTCATGTGGTCGCCTCCCGGCAGCTCTCCTCTCGTGCGAGTCCCAGGGATTTTTCCGGCGGATAATCTCGGTAGTAGCCCCCTTGCAGGCGAATGGCTCCATTTTCTTTCATAACCTCGTCTCCTCGCGCGGCAAAGTTGAAGGCTCACAGGAAGTTGCGGAAGAATTCCGCGGAATCACCCGGGAGCCGCGCACGTTCATGTGGTTGATCGCAAAATCTTTCCACGGATTAATGTAACCCATGATATCCGCTGGGGCTATTCTAGATTCGGCCGCCGTGGTCCAGGTGGTCATGGTGCCGCCCTGGGACAGCCCCATCATGCCGATGCGCCCGGGATCTACTGCCGGCCGGGTTTCCAACTACAGCAATTTTCAAGAGCCTACCTATTTTCAGCACTGCACGGAATCGGCGGTTGGCCGTGCGGGGCTTGTGCCTCTGGCGTTTTACGATGCCCAGGGCGCTCTTACCCCCTTCCACTCCCCCAGGCAGGCCTGAGTCCCAGAGCCCCCTTTTCCCCGCTCCACCCCCCCATAAAACGCCGACGGCAAAATCCCCTCCCGCCCTTGAGGGCCAAATAGCTACGGGTATTCCGTGAAGTACTGATTTCCGCCGAAGAGCTTGGGCTTGACTTGATTTCACTGCTCCATTGATAAAGATATAGCAAATCTCGCGGTCCAGATCGCGGACAAAATGGCTCGACAGGTTGCCAGCAATAAAGAGCCCCTTTATACTATCAATACATGACGAAACCGAGTGACCCCACAGGCTCGAGGCCGGAAGGGAATGCTGCCGGAGGCGTTTTATGCCGAGTGGGGCGCGGGGCGGAATAGACCAAGGAGCCCAGCCGATTTTCGGGGTGTCCCCTGAGGCGAGCCCGCCCACCACAAAAAGGTCACTCCACCAGCTGGGCGCCTCGTGAAACGCCAGAGGCAGCATCCCTTTCGGCCGTCCGCCAATCCAGGAGTACGACATGCTGGCCGACGAACAAAAGAATTTCTTCAAAACCTTTGGTTTCCTGGTCCTGCGCCAGGTATTCACCCCCCAGGAAATAGACCAGATCCGCCACGAATCCGACCGCATCCTGCTGGAAAACCGGCAGGGCAGGCCCTTCCCGGGCACCAAGCGCCAGGCCATGATCCCCTTCTTCGAGCACAGCCCCGCGCTCTTGTGGCTGCTCGAGGACGACCGCATCTACCAGCTGGGCATCGATTTGCTGGGCCCCAACTTTATCCTCAACGCCACCGAGGGCAACCTGCACGTGGGCGATACCCAGTGGCACGGCGGTGGTCCCGAAGCCGAAGTCGTGCCCCACATCAAGATCGCCTTCTATCTCGAGCCGACCACCAAAGACACCGGGGCCCTGCGCCTCATCCCCGGCTCCAACTACCCGGAAATCAGGCAGCACCTGCAGCCGCTGACGGCCCAGAACGACGATCCGAGCGCGAAACCCTTCGGGGTCTCCGGCGCGGAAATCCCCTGCCAGGCCTTCGAATCCAAGCCCGGCGATATCGGCATATTCTCGGAGTACACCTGGCACGCGGCCTTTGGTGGGGCCCCGGGACGCTCCCAGCACGCCATCAACTTCATCGCCAATCCGGAGACCGACGAGCAGGTCGCTCATATCCGCGGTCTGTATGAAAATTGGCTCTATTCACTGCATCCTCTGGAGGTGTTGATCAACAGCGATCGGCCCCGACTCAGGGGCATGGTCGAAAAGCTGGTGGAGATGGGCTTCGAACCACCTCTACCCACCCCCATCTTCACCTAACCCCCTTGAGCCGTGCAATTCATCAGAGCCAAAGATGGATCTACAGGCCGGCATGCTGGTCGAAGCCTGCTTTGTCGCCGAGTTTCCCCAGGAGTGAGCCAATGGAAACCCCGCTCGAAGAAAATCTGCGCCGCCTGAAGACAGACGGCTTCTGCATTCTCGAGGCCATCATCCCCGCCGCCCGGGTCGGCGAAGTCAGGGAGAGCGTGGTCCAGGCCCAGGCCGCCCATCATCAGGAGGCCGAGGCCGATCTGGCCCAAACCAGGGCCCGCGGGCACCGCATCGGGGCCCGCGGCGTGGCCAACCTCAAACAGATCATCAACGCGACCCAGAGCTTTGTCCCCTACCTGGCCGACCGGCGGATTCTGGATATCGTCGAGGCCGTCTTCGGCCCGCACGCGCGGGTTTCCTCCACCAGCTGCGTCATCAACTACCCGGGCAACGAACGCGGCTATCTGCACGCGGACTGGCCCTACAACGCCACCAATGCCTCGCACGTGCCGGCGCCCTACCCGGACGCGATCCTGCACCTTTCGAGCATCTGGATGCTGTCGTCCTTCAGCGCCGAGACCGGCGGCACCATTGTCCTGCCCGGGAGCCACCGCAAGCTCGACAACCCCGCTTCAGGGAAAATGAGCGCCATTGATTGCGACACTCCCTACCCGGGCGAAATGCACGTGAGCGGCGCCGCCGGCAGCGTCCTGCTCTACGACAGCCGGCTGTGGCACGCAGTGGCATCCAACCACAGCGACCAGCCTCGGGTGGCTCTCCTCGTCCGCTACGCGCCCTGGTGGCTCAACCTGAACCCCACCATGATCGGCACCCCGGAACACACCAGCATGGTGGTGGAAACCGGCGGCAAAAACTACGAAGCGCCCCCGGTGCGCGCCGCGGTCTACGACGCCCTGCCCGAGGATGTAAAACCGCTCTACCGGCACTGGGTGGAAGGTCGCGTATAAGAGCCCCAACGCCTCTTACCCTGGTGGACTGTTTCCCCCCGGTGCTCGAAGCGGCCGGGGTGCGGCCGGTGGAAGAGGATGAAAACTTGCCCGGCGCCTCGCTCTGGGAGCTGGCGCGGACAGACGACAGGGAGCGCACGATTTCAGCGAGTACCACGCGGTGGGCACGCGCCATGCGTCCTATATGCTGCGCAACGGACGCTACAAGTACGTGTATCACGTCGCCCAAAAGGACCAGCTCTTCGATATGGTGCAAGATCCGCTGGAGCGCAAGGATCGGATCGACGAGCCTGGGTGCGGAGCGGTCGTCGAGGGCTTCGAGCAGGAATTGCGAGCTTTGCTGGATCCGGAAGAGGTCGATGCACGGGCGCGGGCGGCTCAGAAGAGGAGGCTGGAAGAGCTGGGGGGTGAAGAGGCTCTGCTGCGACGAGGAGCGTTTCGGAATTCTCCGGTGCCGGGAGAAAAGCCGGCGTTTCGACCCTACTGAGCGAGAGGGCACCCTGCGGCCCGGCCCCTGGAAAACCCCTCGAGAACCTCTGCCGCGCTGCCTAGGCGAACGGCACCGGAATCCCGTCGCCATGCCAGGGGAAGGCATAACTCGGGGCATTCACAAAGCGATTCAAACCCGCCTCCACCCGAATCGCAGTGGACGGCGGCAACTCCACCGCAAAGTACTTGCCATCCACCTGCGCCACCGACTCGCCGTCCCGGCCCTCCTCGCGGTACCTGATCCGCGTAAACCCATGCTCGCCAAAGGCCCCGGCCTGCACAATCAGATTGCGGGTCTCATTGCGACCGGTATTGACCAGCTGCAATCCCACCACATCGGCCCCCAGCTTGTCGACCAGGGCCGCCACCTCGAGCGGCAGGCCCGGGCGGGCGCGGTCCTGGTCGAAATAGCGCACCGTGGCGCGCAGCAGACCCCCGTTGTAAATGGACTGAGGCGCGCCCAGGGTCACCTGGGTCAGCCCCTTGGTCAGCACCGGCTGATTCGGGAACCGGTTGGTGGTAATCATCTCGTAGTGGGTGCGTTCGTCCAGACGCATCTCCTGGAATTTCTCCAGGGCGTGGTGGTACTCGGCCCTGAGAATCTTTTCGGGCCAGTCCGGATTCTTGCCGTCGTAGTACTGGAAGCGGGCGAATTCGGTCTGGCCTCGATTCTTTTCCCCCAGCTGCGCACCGACCTCGTTCCAGTCGCGCTCCACCTCGCCATCGCGCACCGAGGTGATCAACTCGTAGTCCTCCCGGGCCATGGAGGCGTGGTAGAGGTGCACCAGTTCCTGGGCCCGCATGGGGCTGGGGGGCTGCCAGTAGCCCCGCATCTCGATACCGTCGATTTCGTGCAGGCCCGGGGGTTGCCGCAGATCCCAGCCGTCGGGGCCGTAGCGAATGGGCACCAGGAACTGGCCGTCCTCGCGCTTGAAGCCGTTGTCGAGGATCAGCTTGAGCTGCGAGCGCAGGAAGTCCAGATAGCCGCTGTCGCCGGTGAGCAGCTGGCAGCACTCCACCGCGATGTTGATGCCGTGGAACATGATGTTGAACCCCTGGTAGTGGTTCCAGCCGTACTGTCCACCCCACCACCCCCCCTCGCGGCTCCCGCCGATAACCCCCTGGGCATCGACGTTGTCCGGGGTGATGCCCCCATTTTTCTCGGTGCGCTCCATCCAGGCCCCGGTGTAGTCCAGGACCCACTGCTTGTACTTCTGGTCTCCGGTGTGGAGGTAGGCATGGGTCACCAGGGCCGTGGCCGCCAGGCTGTTGGGGGTGTCGCACTGCAGCACCAGCCTGTTGAACAGGTCGACGATCTGCCGCCGCCGCTGAGCATCTTCGAACCAGCGGGGCTCCAGGTCTTTGACGATGGGATAGAGACTGGCGCGCACCCCGTAGTAGTTGGCCTGGCCCCCGAGCCCGCGCCCTCCCCAGAGCATGGTGTTGGCGTCATGGGCATCCCCCTCTAGCTTGGGTCCCTGGCTCGAGTGGAAGGGCGAGCGCAGGATGCGATGCGCGGGATCGTAGTTAGGCGCTTCGGGGTCCTCGCCGATGAACATGGCGGCAAAACGCCGCGCCCGACGCAAATTTTCCGAGATGGTCGGATCGGCCACGCCAAAATCGTAGAAGGCCATATTGCCTTCGCCCAAATGGTGCCACTCGGTGACCTGGGCCATGTTCCAGAACTCGTTGTGGATGGAGGGCCGGAAGACCTTCTTGTGCTTGTTGTGCACCGGACGGTGGTTGAAGCTGTCGTCGCTGATGCGGGTGGTGGCATTCCACTGCTGCAGATGGATGTCCAGCATGTCATCGGCGCCGCCGATGGCGTAGAACAGGCCGAAGTTGTAGAACTGCTCGTAGAGATCGTCCACGTCCTCGGCCAGCAAGGTGCCGCCGCCGCGCTCGATGTACTTGCGGGTGAACAGACGGGCCGACTCCTCCATCAGTTCGATCAAATTGCGCTCCATCAAGGCCCAGGCCGGCGGCGCTCCGAGCCGGGTTGCCCTGAGTTTTGTCATGCCCGGGATTTCGATGGGTTTTGCTGCCATTTTTCAGTGCCCTCCTGGACGAATGCGGCTTCGCCGGGATGCAGTTTACCGAGCTCCTGGCGAAGACCGGAATCACCTGACGCAGAATCACATAACCCTGGTCAATGAATTGCTCTTTGCCGGTCGTGAACGGATGCTGCGGAGTGTGGTTGGGTAGCGAACGTCCGAACAATCTACGGAGAGATCCCGGAAAAATCAATGCCGTTGCCGTCGGAAAAGTTCGATCCGGTGCGCGCCATGCCAGGTGCTTGAGATTCCCTGCTGTCCAGAGGGGCATCCGTGGCCACCACGATCATGCAGGAGCCGTCACCGGAATCTTCCTCCTGCCCGGCCGTTGATGGTTCAGGAAGAACTCGGTTCCAAGTTCTCCTGACCTTGGCCACCAGCATCCGGGCGAGCAGCGGAAAAAGTCCCGCTTCGGGCGCAAAGATCGAGGGCCCGCCCCGTTCAGATCGGCGCCTCTATTTCAGCAGGGTGATCTTTTTTACCAGGGCCTGCTTTCCAACGGTCAAGCGATACAGATACATCCCCGAGGCCACCGACCGGCCCTGAGCGTCCCGGCCGTCCCACACCAGGGTGTGCTGCCCCGCCGCCAAAGAGCGCTCCTGCGCGATCGTACGCACAACCTGCCCCCTGAGATTGTAGAGGACCAGCGAGACGACCCCGCGGGCCGGCAGATGGAACTGAATCGTGGTGTGGGGGTTGAACGGGTTGGGCGCGGCCCGCACACTGAACCGATAGCGCACCCCATTGCTCAGACCCGTCACCGTGTAGCGGGTCGTCCCCGCGCTGCTGCCCGAAATCGCCGTCCAGTTCCGGAACCCGGTCCACCTCCCCTTCGCCGGATGGTAGCGATCCCCCCGATACTGCCACTCGGTCACCGAATCATCGTCCAGATCGTCCCACTCCAGCGCCGCCTGCCCATTGCCCGCCGTCGCGGTCAGACCCGTCGGCTGATCCGGCAGCGGCGGATTGGGCGTCACCTCGGCGGTAGCCGAGCCGGGCCCCTCTCCGGCACTATTTTTAGCCCGCACGCTGAACCGATACCGCACCCCGTTGCTCAGCCCTGTCACCGTGTAGCTGGTCGTCCCCGCCGAGCTGCCCGAAATCGCCGTCCAGCCCCGGAACTCGGTCCACCTCCCCTTCGCCGGATGGTAGCGATCCCCCCGATATTGCCACTCGGTCACCGAATCATCGTTCAGATCATCCCACTCCAGCGCCGCCTGCCCATTGCCCGCCGTCGCGGTCAGACCCGTCGGCTGATCCGGCACGGCCACCACGTCCCGCAGGGTCACCGTCGCACTCGCCGGCGTGCCCGCACTCACCCCCGAAGGCAGCGACCCCAACCCCAGGCTCACCGTCTCATCGGCGCCGTCCCCGTCCACGTTGGCCGTGATCGTGAAGGTGCGGGTGGACTGGCCGCTGGTAAACGACAGCCGGCCCCCACTCAGCCCCCCCACCGTGTAATCGCCCCCCTCCGTGCCCGAAGCCGCCGTCACCCGAATCGGAATGCTCACCGACCGGTCCGTCGCCGGCGACAAAACCACCCCCACCGACACCGCTGCCCCTCCCTCCGTTGCCTGGTACGAGGAGGCACTATAGGCCACCGTCAAGAGCGTCACCTCGGCGGTAGCCGAGCCGGGCCCCTCGCCGGCGCTATTTTTGGCCCGCACACTGAACCGATAGCGCACCCCGTTAGTCAGGCTCCCCACCGTGTAGCGGGTCGTCCCGGCGCTGCTGCCCGAAATCGCCGTCCAGTTCCGGAACCCGGTCCACCCTCCCTGGTAGCGCTCCCCCCGATATTGCCACTGGGTCACGGTCGCGTCGTTCAAGGCATTCCAGCGCAACGACGCCTGCCCATTGCCCGCCGTTGCGGTCAGACCCGTCGGCTGATCCGGCTCGGCCACCACGTCCCGCAGGGTCACCGTCGCACTCGCCGGCGTGCCCGCACTCACCCCCCGAAGGCAGCGACCCCAACCCCAGGCTCACCGTCTCATCGGCCCCATCCCCGTCCACGTTGGCCGTGATCGTGAAGGTGCGGGTGGACTGGCCGCTGGTAAACGACAGCCGGCCCCCACTCAGCCCCCCCACCGTGTAATCACCCCCCTCCGTACCCGCATCCGCTGTCACCCGAATCGGAATGCTCACCGCCCGGTCCGTCGCCGGCGACAAAACCACCCCCACCGACACTGCCGCACCTCCCTCCGTTGCCTCGTAGCTTGACGCACTGTAGGCCACCGTCAGCAACACCGCCTCGGCCGGGGCCGACGCCTCGCTCGGCCCGGCCGGATTCTCAGCCCGCACGAAAAACCGATAGCGCACCCCATTGCTCAGCCCTGTCACCGTATGGCTCGTCGTCGTCGAATCACTGTCCGCAATCCCCATCCAGTCCTGAAACCCGGTCCACACATCCTTCGTCGGATAGTACCGATCCCCCCGATACTGCCACTCGGTCACCGTCGTATCGTGCAGCGCGTCCCAGCGCAGCGTCACCTGCCCCGCACCCGCCGTCGCCGTCAGATTCTGGGGCTGATCCGGCACGTCCCGCAGGGTCACCGTTGCACTTGCCGGCGTACCCGCACTTACCCCTTCCGGCAGCGGCCCCAGCCCCAGGCTCACCGTCTCATCGTCCGCGTCCGCGTTGGCCGTGAGCGTGAAGCTCTGGGTGGACTCGCCGGGGGTAAACGACACCGTGCCCTGACTCAGCCCCCCCACCGTGTAATCGCTCGCCTCCGTGCCCGCATCCGCTGTCACCGTGATCGGAATACTCACTGCCCGGTCCGTTGCCGGCGACAAAACCACCCCCACCTCCACCGCCGCGCCCCCTTGCCACGCCTCATACTTCGACGCCCTATAGGCCACCGTCAATACCACCACCTCCGGCAACTGCACCTCCCGCAGGGTCACCGTTGCACTTGCCGGCGTGCCCGCACTCACTCCTTCCGGCAGCTCCTCCAACTCCAACCCCAGACTTACCGTCTCATCGTCCTCGTCCTCGTCCACATTGGCCGTAATCGTGAAGGTCTGGGTGGACTGACCGCGGGTAAACGACACCGTGCCCCCACTCAGCCCCCTCACCGTGTAATCGCTCTCCTCCGTGCCGGCATCCGCCGTCACCGTGAGTGGAATACTCACCGCCCGGTCCGCCGCCGGCGACAACACCACCCCCACCTCCACCGCTGCGCCGCCCTCCGTTGCCTCGTAGCTTGACGCACTGTAGGCCACCGTCAGCAACACCGCCTCGGCCTCGTTCGACGCCCGGCCCGGCCCCGCCCTATTTTTGGCCCGCACATTGAACCGATAGCGCACCCCGTTGGTCAGATTCGGCACCGTGTAGCTCGTCGTCCCTGCGTTGCTGCCCGGAATCGTCGTCCAGTCCCGGAACCCGGTCCACACATCCTTCGTGGGATGGTGCCGATCCCCCCGGTATTGCCACTCAGTCACCGAATCATCGTTCAGATCGTCCCACCCCAGCAACACCTGCTCATTGCCCGCCGTTGCCGTCAGAACCGGCGGATTCGGCACGTCCAGCAGGGTCACCGTTGCACTCGCCGGCGTGCCTGCACTCACCCCTTCCGGCAGGGTGCCCAACCCCAGGCTCACCGTCTCATCGTCCCTGTCCGCGTCCTCGTTGGCCGTAATCGTGAAGGTCCGGCTGGACTGGCCACTGGCGAACGACACGGTGTAGGCGTCCGCCTCCGTGCCCTGAGTCAGCCCCCCCACCGTGTAATCGCTCTCCTCCGTGCCGGCATCCGCCGTCACCGTGAGTGGAATACTCACCGCCCGGTCCGCCGCCGGCGACAACACCACCCCCACCTCCACCGCTGCGCCGCCCTCCGTTGCCTCGTAGCTTGACGCACTGTAGGCCACCGTCAATACCACCTCCGGCAATTGCACGTCCAGCAGGGTCACCGTCGCACTCGCCGGCGTGCCCGCACGCACCCCCGAAGGCAGCGGCCCCAGCCCCAGACTTACCGTCTCATCGTCCTCGTCCACGTTGGCCGTAATCGTGAAGGTCTGGATGGACTGGCCGCTGGTAAACGACACCGTGTAAGCGCCCGCCTCCGTACCCTGACTCAGCCCCCCCACCGTGTAATCGCTCGCCTCTGTGCCCGCCTCCGCCGTCACCGTCAGCGGAAGGCTCACCGCCCGGTCCGTCGGCGGCGACAACACCACCCCCACCTCCACCGCTGCGCCGCCCTCCGTTGCCTCGTAGCTTGACGCACTGTAGGCCACCGTCAATACCACCTCCGGCAATTGCACGTCCAGCAGGGTCACCGTCGCACTCGCCGGCGTGCCCGCACGCACCCCCGAAGGCAGCGGCCCCAACCCCAGGCTCACCGTCTCATCGTCCTCGTCCTCGTCCACGTTGGCCGTAATCGTGAAGGTCTGGATGGACTGGCCGGGGGTAAACGACACCGTGTAAGCGCCCGCCTCCGTACCCTGACTCAGCCCCCCCACCGTGTAATCGCTCGCCTCTGTGCCCGCCTCCGCCGTCACCGTCAGCGGAATACTCACTGCCCGGTCCGTTGCCGGCGACAACACCACCCCCACCTCCACCGCTGCGCCGCCCTCCGTTGCCTCGTAGCTTGACGCACTGTAGGCCACCGTCAGCAACACCGCCTCGGCCGGGGCCGACGCCTCGCTCGGCCCGGCCGGATTCTCAGCCCGCACGAAAAACCGATAGCGCACCCCGTTGGTCAGGTTCATCACCGTGTAGCTCGTCGTCCGGGCCGGGCTGTTGTCCATCCTCGTCCAGCCCCGAAACTCGGTCCACCCTCTGCGTGGGATGATACTGCTCCCCCCGATACTGCCACTCGGTCACCGAATCATCCTCCAGATCGTCCCACCCCAGCAACACCTGCCCATTGCCCGCCATCGCCCGCAGATTCTGGGGCTGATCCGGCACGTCCAGCAGGGTCACCGTTGCACTCGCCGGCATACCCGCACTCACCCCTTCCGGCAGCATCCCCAACCCTAGACTCACCGTCTCATCCTCCTCGTCCTCGTCCACGTTGGCCGTGATCGTGAAGGTCCGGATGGACTCGCCGCGGGCGAACGACAGCGTGCCCCCATTCGAGCCCCCCACCGTGTAATCGTCCTCCTCCATGCCCATGCCCTGCATCAGCCCCTCCACCGTGTAATCGTCCTCCTCCGTGCCCGAATCCGCCGTCACCGTGATCGGAATGCTCACCACCCGGTCCGTCATCGGCGACAGTTTCACTTGCACGGAGACCGCCGTGCCCCCTTCCTGCGCCTCGTAGCTCGACGCACTATAGGCTACCGTCAGCGGCTGCACCGCCGTGCTGCCTCGCTGCTCTGTGGACCAGGGACCGATGCCTTCATCGTTCTTGGCCCACACCCGCACCCTGTATTCGGTGTTAGAAGCAAGCCCGGCGAGGGTCGTGCTGCTCGTGGGCATGCCGTTCTCGATCTCGATCTCCGTGGAAGACAAAGGTTCATGTCCAAACATAGTACAAACATCGAAGTCGGATGGACAGGCTTCCACACGGTATTTGCTGAGGGGCGGGCCGGTGTTGACCGGCGGCATCCAGCTTACCACCAACTCCTCATGCCCATTGGTCTCCGCAGGTTCCACCGTCACATCTGTCGGCACCCCCGGCGGCTCGTCCACGTCAATGATATTGATCATCACACTGATCGTGGCGTCTACCGCGGTGCTGGGTTGGCCCGCTTCATTCTTGCCGTCGCTCACGCCCACCGTCACCGTGTGTTGCGTGGCCGCCTCATAGCTCAGCGTGGTCGACGTCGCGCTCTCACTCACCGTAATCTGGCCGCTGCTCTCATTGATAGCGAACAGGTCGCTGCCCGTCAGCGAATAGCTCAGCTCATCGTCCTGGTTGCTGTCCTGCGCCGTCACCGGCGCCCCCACCTCAGTGCCGGCACCGCTGTTCTCCGCCACCTCGCGCTCCAAGCCTTCCTGGTCAAACGAGGGCGCCGTGTTGCTACCCAGCTTACCCGAAGGCCTGGCCGAACGCTGCGCCGATGGTAGCCCGGCACCGACGGCGTTGACCGCCCGCACCTCGAAGGTGTACTGGGTGCCGTTGGTCAGGTCGGACACCGTGTGGCTCGTGGGGTTGCTGCCCCCTATCTCCGTCCACGCCGACCAGGCGGCCCTGGCCCCGAAGCTAATGTACCGATACTCATACGCCGTGATGGTCTCATCCTCCGGGTCGTCCCAGAACAATTCCACGCGCCCGTTGAGCGGATTGGTGCTGAAATTGGCCAGCGTGGCCGGCGTCGCGTTGAGGACCAGGAAGTAATCGAACGCGGCCGTGGGGGCCCCCTGGGCACCGCTAGCGCTGCCGACCCCCACCACCCCGTCCGCCGGCGCCCCGAGCGAAACCGCCGTGTGCGTCAGCTCGCCGTTGACCCACACCCATACCTGCTCGAGGCCAACCTCCACCCGCACGCTATACCAGGTCTCGGCCTCCAACGCCACCGTTGTGCCTTGAACGACCTCTTGGCCATTACTAGCTCGTGTAGACAGCTGCACCAAATCCTGCGCCGCCGACAACTGCACCCGGAAGGAGTCACTTTGACCGGCCTGCATGTACAGCACCTGCCCAGCCGCCCCCCGAACCCGTGTCTCCACCGTATAGCTCGTACCGTCGATCCGCTGGTACGACCGCGTCGAGCCCTCTGCATGGGCGGCCACCTGGTAGGTGCCCTGAGCGGCCTCCCCACTCCAGGTGCCCACCGCCCCGGTCCAGCCGCTACTGACCCGGCCGTGGGAAAAATACTCCTCCAGCGCCAACCGGCCCCGGGCCTGGCCCGCCCGCTCCGTGCCCCCATACCGGCCCAGGTCAATACGCCTTCCCTCCTCGGCGGGAAGGTCGCTGACGCCGGGCGTGCCCAGGTCCAGCCCCGGCGAGTCGGCCTGGAGGGTGTAATCGCCCATGGCGGCATCCCTGAACTTCGGGGCGCTCCACAACGCCCGCCGCGTGCTGGCCACCGTCCCGCTCAGGTCCGCATCGCCGTTGGCATGCCCCAGGTAATAGTCTACCCTCACTACCTCCTCCGCCTTCTCCGAAACAGCCCCCTGGGCCACCACGCCTCCCCCGGGAAAACCCGACGCGATCGTGTTGCGCACCACACCCGACGTCCCCCCCTTGAATTGAATCCCCTTGCCCCGGTCGCCTCCGGTCGAGTGCAGCGTGTTGTTGACGATCTGGGTGTTATCACTGCGCTGGCCCCACACCTGGATCTTGTAGGGGCCACTGCCGGTGAACAGATTCTGTTCAATCCGCGTGCCCGAGGCCCGTTCGATCTGAAGGCCCCGACGACAGCCCTCGATGGTGTTGTTGCGAATAACATTGCCCCGGGGATCAAACCGCAAGCTGCCCGAATTGCCCTTGATATGAAGCCCCAGATCGCAGTTGCGGATGCGGTTGCCCGTCCCGATCGTGGCGCCCCCCAGGGTCCACTCCACCGTCTCCAGATGCACTCCGGTCGTGGCCTTTTCGATGGTGCAGCCCTGCACCACCGAACTCGTGGTGTGCGTCAACGGATCGCCATACAACACCAACCCGCCCCACTTCGCATCATCCGCCGACTCATCGGCCGAGGTGAACGTCACCCCCTCGGCGATCAGCGTCCCATACACCACAAGCTCGGCCTTGGTTGTATCCAAGCCCGAGGCCATCACGTCTCCACTCCCGGACAGTCGCACGGTCGTGTTGGGATTGATCGTCAACGTCACCCCCTCCTGAATCGTCACGTCGCCGCCGACATACACCGTGCCGCTCCAGGTCGTGTTCCGCTCAAGCGCGCCGGCCCAGTAATTGAGATAGATGTCCACCTCGGCATAGTCGCCCTCTAAAGCATCGCGATGGATGCGGATATTGCGGAACGCCAGACGGGCGGGAGCGATAGGGTTACCACTCAGGACATAGCGCAGATGCGTCAGGTCCGTCGCCTGTATGACCGTCGGCCGATGCTCGCTCCCCGGCAGCGGAGGAAACGGGCCGTCCTGCTCCACGGCCCCAAACGGATCGGACAGGCGGTCCTGCCATACGTAGGTATAGTTGGCATCCCTCATCCTCATCGGTTCCGGTTGCTCCGGTCGCTGCCGGGCATCGAAAATCGAGCGGCCATCCGCCGGAATGAGCATGGCATTGATGGAGCGTCCAGCGGCCATCCGTCGCCACAGGAGCAGACCCGGCGATTGAGTAAACTGGTGCCAGCCGGTATACTGACCGAACCCACTAACCGTGCGGAAATCCAGGAGGTAGTGCTGACCGTTGACCCCCTCAATTACGTAGAAATGCCCCGGCCCCGGCTCGATGCGCTGGTTGAGGGTGGTCGTCGTGATGTCCACACGGGTATTCCACCCTAAATCCATCCGGAACAAGGGATTGAAGGGGTTGGGACAAGAGCGATATTCCGCGGTAGACCCCCCATCGCCGACCATTTCGGGCCCATGGGCCCCGCTCTGCATAGAGCCCCACCCCGACAGGTTGGCCCCGCCAAACTCCACGGTCAGGGTTTCCCCGCCAGACATGTAGCTGTCCCCCGTTGTTTGACTTGTGTACGGGTTCGTCCCAACCCATGCTCCACTGGGATGATCAAAGCCCAGCAGGTGGCCGATTTCGTGGACATGGGTCCCTATACCCGCGAACTCGTCGACGCTGTGGTTGTCTCGGTCGTCGCCCCAGCCCTCGCGCTCGCCCATCACGTAGCGGTAGCCGACTTCATCGGCAGAGGGCGCACTGGGCCATGTAATCTCGTCCGCTTGCGGATGGATCAGACTGGGCGGGCTTCTGAGGTAATACGTGGGCCCCGAATGCAGGTAGAGCACCTTGTGGCGCAAGCGGCGCTCTCTGTTGTAGGAGTTGTTGGGGATGTCGTACTCCTCCATGTCCGGTATGTCCGGGTACCAGATGTCCACCGAGTCCTGCGCCGCCCGCTGGGCGTCGTCCCAGAAGGCGTCTTCGTCAACTGAATTAATATTAATCCCGGCATAATGGGCCTTGGTTTGCGGCAGCTCGACCCAGCGGGGATCGTCTCCATCGGCGGGATTGATCAGGCGAACCCGCAGCTCGAAGGCCCCGCTGGAGACCGCATCGAAGTAGGCCCGCACACTGCCGTAGACCTCCGGCAGCATATGCCCGTTGCCCACCGTCTGATGGGTGCCGACAAAGTCCGGCAGATCGTCATAGCCGCCGCTGAACAGCCGCTCGAAATCGCGCCGGGTGTAGGATCATTTGCATCCTCTCCGGGGTTGGTACCGTAGGGCCGGTCGTGCAGGTGATAGTCGTAGCCGCCCGCTCGCTCCGTCGCATCGGCAAAGGTGACCAGCACCACATCCAGCGTACAGGGCGTGTCCCAGGTCTGCGGCCATTGGGCGCCGAGGGCAGTGGCCCAGAGCAACGACGGCAGGGCGGCAAGGAGAGTGCGTCTTGTCCTCATTGGTCGTCTCTCCCCCCCGTCGAGTGCGCCAACAGTGACTGCTTCACCTGACCCCAGGACGACGACGACGAGGCCGTGGGGATCAGCGCGTCTTCATACTCCACCTGAGTGCCCCCCAAGACCGCGTAGAGGGGTTTTACTTCGTTGATGAATAGGGGATAATCGGTCCCGAAAATTGCCCAACCACAGCTACTGATGCCATAACCCGCGAGAAAGTTACACGCCCGTCCGCCTTCGCCATTACCATAAAACCCAAACGCATACCATGGCACAGGATTGAGGCCTGCTACCACCGTGACCCGGTTGTCCCCCTCCACGGTCGGGATATCGTATTCCGTCTCATACACATCCAGCCCCTCATAGATGTAATTCGTCGAGGGGCCGTAGCCCTCGGCGGTGCCGTCGAAGCGATAGAGGGCTTGCTCGCCGCCGGTGTACTCCATCAGGTGGGTGCCCGCCCAGCGCAGCTTCTTGCCAGCAATGAAATGCGGCGGTGCCGGCGGCCAGAACGCCGGCATGTCGCTGAGTACGTAGTAGGTCTTGTCGTCAATCTCCTCCGTCCGCTCCACCGTGATCGTGAGCTGGCGCTCCCGATCCGCGTACGTGGACCATTGGCTGTAATCGGAGTCATAGTCGCTGTACCTATGGTAGTAGGTCCACGAGTTGCCCACGGCCAGGGGCAGGTAGTCGGCCACATCGTCGTCCGTGGCTGTGGCCGGCTGCGCCCCGCTCAGGCCGAGTAGGGCCGTTAGAGTGAGGTGGATTGTCTGTGTTCGCATGGTACTGTCCTCCATCATTGAGGGATGGGTAATGCGTTTGCTGGGGTACCAGATGTCCACCGAGTCCTGCGCCGCCCGCTGGGCGTCGTCCCAGAGGAGGTGACGCATACGTGGATCATCCCGGTCAATTTCGGCATAATGGCCTTTGGTTTGCGGCAACTCGATCCAGCGGGGATCGTCTCCATCGGCGGGGTTGATCAGGCGAACCCGCAGCTCGAAAGCCCCGCTGGAGACCGCATCGAAGTAGGCCCGCACACTGCCGAAGACGGTCAGGTTTTCCGTAGATTTACCTGGTGCCGTATGGGCTATGGTACCCGTATAAGCCGGCACCCCCTCGTACCCCCCGTTGAAGAATTGATTGTACAGGGCCATCGTGTAGCCCCAGGATTGATCGTAGTCGGCGTATCTGCTACCTCCCGAAGCCTGGTCGGCAAAGCTGACCATGACTACATAAATGTCACAAGGGTCATCATCCGTACAGGGCGCGTGGGCAGGAGCTCCGAAACGCCCCGTGGCCCCTTCTTTTTGGGGAATTCTGACATACCCTCGTGCGATACGCTCGGCCTGGAGCGCCGCGCGCCGGGCGTCGCTGCGCTGGAGGTGCTTCTCGATGCCGTGGGTTGCCGGATCGTCAATGCCGACTTTGGCACGTGAAGCCCGATATTCGCCCTTGCTGTCCAGTTCGGCGTAGTACAGGTAGTCATCGGTTGGACTATCCACGAACGCGTACCCATCCGCAGTGACCCAGTTGATCTCGAGTTCGTCGCCGAACACACGGGCGCCAAAGATCGTGCCGTCGGGCTGGGTGAAGGGCACCACCTGGTTGACGGTTTTGGCCTGAACATGGCCGGCGCTTGACCCCAACGCGATCAGCACCCACAAAAGCGCATATCGACTTTTCATCATTTCAGATCTCTCATTTCAAACAGGTGAATGAATTCTTGCTTCAAAACGCCCCACGACAACTTCCTTACCGAAGTGTCCCAAAAGATGCAGGGCGATTCCTCTCTCGCAGCCAATACCTTTGCCGTCGGATCGTTCCAGAAGTCCCACTTCTCACCATTTATGACCGCTTCCCGCGCGTGAAGGCCAGGAGCATACGTCATACCAAAGTTTTCAAGGAATTCCACCTCTCTACCACGCAAGGGATCATTAAACCGAAAACTAAAAGTGCGAAGGGAGTCGGCATGTATAGGGCAGCCTGCTTTGCGAGGGAGGCCCGGAAGAAGGGCGTGGGGGACTACAAAAACCAATGTATCTGATTCTGTTTCGGGAATGGCGTAGCTGTAATCCCCCCCCTCGTTGACCGGGTATCCGCCGAACCGGTATAGCGCAACGTCCCTGTCCGGTTGGCGAAACAGGAGACGATCGCCTTCCCAACGCACCTTCTTTCCCGCCAAAAAGAAGTAGTCCACAGGGGGGTCCTCATACGGCATGTCGCTGAAGACATGGTAGGTATGCCCTTCAATGTCTTCCGTGTGGGTAATGCTAATGGTTACACGTCTATATCCTTCCTCACCAAAAAAATGCGAGTAAAACCAACTATTCCCGACCGCCAACGGCAGCATTTGGTGGATTTGCTCGTCGGCCTCGGCCCAGGACGCAGCCCACGACAAACCCCAGCCAAGTAGAACGACAGCACTCCACTTACACAGCTTCATGGGGTTCTCCTTTTTGTTGTAATAAGAAATTCTAGCGGTATACGTGATCCCCAAATACAATTCAAACCACGTGATCGCGGCCCCTCCGGATCGGTCGCCCTATAGGTGGCCACCGCGTCCGTGCCGTTCTCGGCGAAAGACACCGCCGTGGGCCCGCCCGTGATTACCGGCGGCTCGTTGACGTCGATGTCCCGCAGGGTCACCGTCGCACTCGCCGGCGTGCCCGCACGCACCCCCGAAGGCAGGGTGCCCAACCCCAGGCTCACCGTCTCATCGTCCTCGTCCTCGTCCGCGTTGGCCCTGAGCGTAAAGGTCTGGGTGGACTGGCCAAGGGTAAACGACACCGTGTAAGCGCCCGCCGCCCCCGCACTCAGCCCCTCCACCGTGTAATCGCCCGCCTCCGTGCCCGAATCCGCCGTCACCGTCAGCGGAAGGCGCACCGCCCGGGTCGCCTGGGCCGACAAGGCCACCCCCACCTCTACCGCCGCGCCCCCTTCCCGCGCCTCGTAGCTCGAGGCCCCATAGGCCACCTGCGGCTGGACCGGGGTCGCCCGCACGGCCTCCGTAGACGCCCCCAGCCCCGCATCCATTTGCGCCCGAAGCTTGAAGCGATATTCTACTTGGGCAACCATAGACATGCCGCCCTCGTACTCAACGGGCTTATGATAAAGATAGAGGTTTAAATTACGCTCCGCCCCAGGATCACTGGCCGTCTCAGGCCACGTGTCCTTCCAGCGCAACTGAAAGTGAACAGTACCTGGTGGCAAGAAGACCTCGTTGCCCGTGGCATCGGTATCATCATCAAACTCCAGGAAGTTATTATTATTGTCAGCAATAAAGCTAATTTCTGAGTTTGAAAACCACGTGCGCTTCGCATCATTTCCCGCCCCATTGACCCAGATAATTCCGGCCTCCACGGCGGCGTTCACCGAGTTCAGCGGGCTTCTCGGATTCATTGATGTCCCGTCGCCCGGCCCATCCCATGGGGTACCCGCTGAAAAATTGATGACCTGGACCCCCTCACCGATCATCCAGGCAACGGCGTCATTCCTTTCCGCTGGTGAGGATGTATCCGATATGTAAAGAGACACGTTGGGCGCGATACCGAGCAGGGCCTCCGTGACAACGGTGCCGTGGTCGGTGTTATTGGCGCAGTCTGAAACGTTGCTACTTGGATCCTCATCCTCACCGCGGTGGCATCGTGCCATGACCGTGACCGTGGCCGTGTCCACCATGGTGCTGAAGTCTTGGAAGCCTCCGTCGATCACGCCCACGCGGATGCCTTCGCCCTCGATGCCGGCCCCGTGCCACGCCGTTGCCCCGTGCTTACTGGCGGGCGTATCCTCCTCGGAGGAGCCGTTGTTCTGCAGAGGGATGGACGGATACACCTTCTCGATCCTGAGGACGCCGGCTTGTTCGGACAGGCGCACCAGCAGCGACACGGGCACCCGAGCCCAAAGCAGCCCCTGAATGACGCTTGCGCTATCGCCCTGCCAGGTGTCCGCAGAAATGCCCTGGTCTGCGAGAAAGCGGGCCACCGCGTCAACCCGCGCGGGCGTGTCGGTTTGAATTTTCACCCGGACGGAGGGGGCCGGCGGCGCCGGGCTCCGCGCTCCTGATCGCCCTGTCGGGCGTGCGTCCTCGTAGGCCTCGACCCGATCACTGAGCGAACCCAGCTTGGGATACCGGTACGGCCAGGGCAGACCATGCACGGTCAGGCCGGTCAGACCCGACAGCGACGACGCTTCCGTGAGCGGGGTGAGCGCCAGATACAGATCGGTCAGACGGGTCAAGCCCGACAGCGACGACACCTCCGAGAGCGGGTTGCCTTGAAGATTCAGATAGGTCAGGCCGGTCAAGCCCGACAGCGGCGACACATTCACCACCGCGTTGCCCGACAGACTCAGCCACGTCAGGCCGGTCAAGCCCGACAGCGGCGCCAGGTCGGAGATGGCGTTGCTGTTTTCCCAGGGCCATTTCCTGGGGCCCGGCCCCAGATCCAGCCGGGTCAGGCCGGTGGCCCATTCCAACCCGGTCAACGCGACGATGCTCGCATCCGGCGCCTCCAGGACGGTCAACCGCGCCAACGCCACCGCGGGGATCGGCGCCCCCTCCGACAGACCGAGGCTATCCTCCAGCACCGCCCGCAGCCTGGGATCCGGCACGGTCACAACTTCCTCCGGGGCAGGGTCGGTCTGCGCCCCCCCGGCCGACAAGCTCAGGTAGATGAATCCGAGGGCAACGAAAGTCCTAACGCTGAGCATGGTCGTCTGCTCCTGATAGAGGTTGGCGGGCGATCCGAGGGGAATGGACCCGCTGAACAATGGTAGAATATGGCATAGCTACGGCCGCCCTACTTGAAACGATTCTTTATCGCACCCCAGGATTCTTCTTCAATTACAGCGGGAGCGAGGAACACGGCTGGATACACCTTCCTGATTCTGCTGCTGACGCCGGGCAGTTCGGACAGGGGCACCAGCAGCGGCACGGGCACACAAGCCCCAATCAGCCCCGGAGGGTAGGCGTCCTCGTCCTTCCAGATGTGGCGCGGGGGGATGGAGATGCCGTGGTCTGCAAGAAAGCGGACAACCACGTCAACGCTCTCTATCGTGTAGATTCCAATGTCCACATAGATTGACGGGGCCGGCTTGGACGGGTCCCATGTGAGGAAAGCCCCAGGGAAAGGTGGGGCGTAGAGATCGCATTTCCCAGGAACGACGGTGTTCGTCACGCGCCCCGCCGCGAGCGCGTCCTCGTAGGCCTCGACCAGATCACTGAGCGAACCCAGCTGGGGATACCGGTACGGCGGGAGCATAAAATGCACGGTCAGGCCGGTCAGCCCCGACACATCCACATCCCGGTCGATATACAGATCGGTCAGGCCGGTCAGCCCCGACAGCGGCGATCCACATCCCGGTCGATATACAGATCGGTCAGGCCGGTCAGCCCCGACAGCGGCGACACATCCACCACCCAGTTGTGCTCCAGACGCAGAGCGGTCAGGTTGGTCAGACCGGCCAGGGGCGACAAATCCGAGATGTTGTTGTCCGAAAGACCCAGATAGGTCAGGTTGGTCAGACCGGCCAGGGGCGTCACCTCCGTGAGCGCGTTGGACGAAAGACGCAGCCAGGTCAGGTTGGTCAGGCTGGCCAGCCCCGCCACCTCCGAGAGGTCGTTGCGCGCCAGATTCAGATAGGTCAGGTTGGTCAGGCTGGCCAGCCCCGACACCTCCGTGAGCGCGTTGGACGAAAGACGCAGCCAGGTCAGGTTGGTCAGGCCGGCCAGCCCCGACACCTCCGTGAGCGCGTTGGACAAAAGACGCAGCCAGGTCAGGTTGGTCAGACCGGCCAGGGGCGACAAATCCGAGATGTTGTTGGACGAAAGATCCAGCTCGGTCAGGTGGGTCAGGCCGGCCAGGGGCGACAAATCCGAGATGTTGTTGTCCGAAAGATCCAGCCAGGTCAGGTTGGTCAGGCTGGCCAGCCCCGACACCTCCGAGAGGTCGTTGCGCGCCAGATTCAGAGAGGTCAGGTGGGTCAGGCCGGCCAGGGGCGACACATCCACCACCCAGTTGTGCGCCAGATCCAGCTCGGTCAGGCCGGTCAGGCCGGCCAGGGGCGACACATCCGAGATCTTGTTGCGCGAAAGATCCAGCTCGGTCAGGTTGGTCAGGCCGGCCAGGGGCGACAAATCCGAGATCCTGCTGTGCTCAAGATTCAGAGAGGTCAGGCCGGTGGCAAATTCCAACCCGGTCAACGCGAAAATGCTCGCATCCGGCGCCTCCAAAACGGTCAACCGCGCCAATTCGACTGCCCGGATCGGCGCCCCCTCCGACAGGCCGAGGCTATCCTTCAGCACCGCCCGCAGCCTGGGATCCGGCACCCTCACAACTTCCTCCGGGGCAGGGTCGGTCTGCGCCCACCCGGCCGACAGGCTCAGGTAGATCAATCCCAAGGTAACCCCACTTTTAAAGCCGTGCATGATCTTCTCCTCCTGCTAGAGGATGGCCGGGTAGCGAAAGGCCCGCCACGGCCGTCCTACTTGAAACGATGCTTTATCGCACCCCAGGATTCCTCTTCGATTACAGAGGGACTCCCATATGAGGCTGGAATTATGATCCCGACTTCGTAGACGCCGGGCTGTTCGGACAGGGGCACCAGTAGCGGCACGGGTACACAAGAAGAAAGCAGCCCATACCAGAAGGCGCCTTCGGGATCGTCCTTCCAGATGTACGCGGCGATGCCGTGGACTTCGAGAAAGCGGGCGACCGCGTCAACGCGCGACCGCGTGTCGGTTTTAATGTCTACATAGATTGACGGGGCCGGCTGCGCCGGATCCCATGTACGGAAATCCCCAGGGTAAGGTCGGTCGTAGAGATCGCATTTCCCAGGAACGACGGTGCCCGTCACGCGCCCCGCCAAGAGCGCGTCCTCGTAGGCCTCGACAAGACGACTTAACGAATGCAGCTGGGGATACCGGTACAGGGGGAGCATAAAATGCCGGGTCAGGCCGGTCAGATCCGACAGCGGCGACACATCCACATCCCGGTCGATAAACAGATTGCGCAGGCTGGTCAGGCCGGCCAGGGGCGACACATCCGTGATCCAGTTGTGCGCCAGATCCAGATAGGTCAGGCCGGTCAAGCCGGCCAGGGGCGTCACATCCGAGATGTTGTTGCCCGAAAGATCCAGCCGGGTCAGGCCGGTCAGACCGGCCAGGGGCGTCACATCTGAGATCCCGTTGTCCGCAAGATCCAGCCAGGTCAGGCCGGTCAAGCCCGACAGCGGCGACACCTCCACCACCGCGTTGGACGAAAGATATAGATAGGTCAGGCCGGTCAGGCCGGCCAGGGGCGACACATCCACCACCCAGTTGGCCGAAAGATTCAGCCAGGTCAGGTTGGTCAGGCCGGCCAGGGGCGACACCTCCGAGATGCTGCTGCCCCTAAGACCCAGATAGGTCAGGTTGGTCAGGCCGGCCAGGGGCGACACATTCACCACCGCGTTGCCCGACAGACTCAGATAGGTCAGGCCGGTCAAGCCCGACAGCGGCGCCAGGTCGGAGATGGCGTTGCTGTTTTCCCAGGGCCACTTCCCGGGGCCCGACCCCAGATTCAGCCGGGTCAGCCCGGTGGCAAATTCCAACCCGGTCAACGCGGCAATGCCCGCATTCGGCGCCTCTAAGACGGTCAACCGCGCCAATGCGACCGCAGTGATCGGCGCCCCCCTCGACAGACCGAGGCTATCCTCCAGCACCGCCCGCAGCGCGGCGTCCGGCACGGTCACGACTTTCTCCGCTGGCGGGTCGGTCTGCGCCCCCCCGGCCGACAGGCCCAGGTAGATCAATCCCAAGGTAATCCCACTTTTAAAGCCGTGCATGATCTTCTCCTCCTGCTAGAGAATGGCCGGGTAGCGAAAGGCCGGCCACGGCCGCCCTACTTGAAACGATTCTTTATCGCGCCCCAGGATTCTTCTTCAATTACAGCGGGAGTGTCAAACCTGGGTGGAATCACCTCCTCGATCCTGAGGACGCCGGCTTGTCCGGACAGGGACACCAGCAGCGGCACGGGCACACAAGCCAAAAGCTTCCCCTGAATGGTGCTTGCGCTATCGCCCTTCCAGGTGTCCGCGGCGATGCCGTGGTCTGCAAGAAAGCGGGCGACCGCGTCAACCCGCGCGGGCGTGTCGGTTTCAATGCCCACATAGATTGACGGGGCCGGCTGCGCCGGATCCCATGTACGGAAATCCCCAGGGGAAGGTTGGTCGTAGAGATCGCATTTCCCAGGAACGACGGTGCCCGTCACGCGCCCCGCCAAGAGCGCGTCCTCGTAGGCCTCGACAAGACGACTTAACGAATGCAGCTGGGGATACCGGTACGGGGGGAGCATAAAATGCCGGGTCAGGCCGGTCAGATCCGACAGCGGCGACACATCCACATCCCGGTCGATATACAGATTGCGCAGGCCGGTCAAGCCCGACAGCGGCGACACATCCACCACCCAGTTGTGCTCCAGATGCAGAGAGATCAGGCTGGTCAGGCCGGCCAGGGGCGTCACATCCGAGATGTTGTTGTCCGAAAGATCCAGCCAGGTCAGGCCGGTCAGATCCGACAGCGGCGTCACATCCGAGATGTTGTTGTCCGAAAGATCCAGCCGGGTCAGGCCGGTCAGGCCGGCCAGGGGCGCCACCTCCGTGAGCGCGTTGTCCCTAAGATATAGATGGGTCAGGCCGGTCAGGCCGGCCAGGGGCGCCACCTCCGTGAGCGCGTTGTCCCTAAGATATAGATGGGTCAGGCCGGTCAGGCCGGCCAGCCCCGACACCTCCGTGAGCGCGTTGCGCTCAAGATCCAGAGAGGTCAGGCCGGTCAGGCCGGCCAGGGGCGCCACCTCCGTGAGCGCGTTGTCCCTAAGATATAGATGGGTCAGGCCGGTCAGGCCGGCCAGGGGCGCCACCTCCGTGAGCGCGTTGTCCCTAAGATATAGATGGGTCAGGCCGGTCAGGCCGGCCAGGGGCGCCAGGTCGGAGATGTCGTTGCGCTCAAGATCCAGAGAGGTCAGGCCGGTCAGGCCGGCCAGGGGCGCCAGGTCGGAGATGTCGTTGCGCTCAAGATCCAGAGAGGTCAGGCCGGTCAGGCCGGCCAGGGGCGCCACCTCCGTGAGCGCGTTGTCCCTAAGATATAGATGGGTCAGGCCGGTCAGGCCGGCCAGGGGCGCCAGGTCGGAGATGTCGTTGCGCTCAAGATCCAGAGAGGTCAGGCCGGTCAGGCCGGCCAGGGGCGCCAGGTCGGAGATGTCGTTGCGCTCAAGATCCAGAGAGGTCAGGCCGGTCAGGCCGGCCAGGGGCGCCACCTCCGTGAGCGCGTTGTCCCTAAGATATAGATGGGTCAGGCCGGTCAGGCCGGCCAGGGGCGCCAGGTCGGAGATGTCGTTGCGCTCAAGATCCAGAGAGGTCAGGCCGGTCAGGCCGGCCAGGGGCGCCAGGTCGGAGATGTCGTTGCGCTCAAGATCCAGAGAGGTCAGGCCGGTCAAGCCGGCCAGGGGCGACACATTCACCACCGCGTTGCCCGAAGACTCAGATAGGTCAGGCCGGTCAAGCCCGACAGCGGCGCCAGGTCGGAGATGGCGTTGC
Organism: Candidatus Latescibacterota bacterium; assembly: GCA_965219385.1. GTDB lineage: Bacteria > Latescibacterota > UBA2968 > UBA8231 > UBA8231 > CBDCNM01. The sequence goes on from CBDCNM010000002.1 coordinate 4,337,537, forward strand.
TGTTTTCCCAGGGCCACTTCCCGGGGCCCGGCCCCAGATCCAGCCGGGTCAGCCCGGTGGCCCATTCCAACCCGGTCAACGCGACAATGCCCGCATCCGGCGCCTCTAAGACGGTCAACCGCGCCAACGCCACCGCGGAGATCGGTGCCCCCTTCGCCAGACCGAGGCTATCCTCCAGCACCGCCCGCAGCGCGGCATCCGGCACCCTCACAACTTCCTCCGGGGCAGGGTCGGTCTGCGCCCCCCCGGCCGACAGGCCCAGGTAGATCAATCCCAAGGTAATCCCACTTTTAAAGCCGTGCATGATCTTCTCCTCCTGCTAGAGGATGGCCGGGTAGCGAAAGGCCGGCCACGGCCGCCCTACTTGAAACGATGTTTTATCGCGCCCCAGGATTCTTCTTCAATTACAGCGGGAGTGTCATACCGGGGCGGAGACGCCTTCGCGATAAAATGCACGGTCAGGCCAGTCAGATCCGGCAGCGGCGACACATCCACATCCCGGTCGATCCACAGCTCGCGCAGGCGGGTCAGGCCGGCCAGGGGCGACACATCCGAGATCCTGTTGCGCCCCATATGCAGATAGGTCAGGCCGGTCAAGCCGGCCAGGGGCGTCACATCCGAGATGTTGTTGAACGAAAGATTCAGCCAGGTCAGGCGGGTCAGGCCGGCCAGCCCCGACACCTCCGTGAGCGCGTTGGCTTGAAGACTCAGCTCGGTCAGGTTGGTCAGGCCGGCCAGGGGCGACACATCCGTGAGCGCGTTGCGCCGAAGACATAGATGGGTCAGGCGGGTCAGGCCGGCCAGCCCCGACACCTCCGTGAGCGCGTTGAACGAAAGATTCAGCCAGGTCAGGCGGGTCAGGCCGGCCAGCCCCGACACCTCCGTGAGCGCGTTGGCTTGAAGATTCAGCTCGGTCAGGTTGGTCAGGCCGGCCAGCCCCGACACCTCCGTGAGCCTGTTGCGCTCAAGATTCAGCTCGGTCAGGTTGGTCAGGCCGGCCAGGGGCGACACCTCCGTGAGCCTGTTGCGCCAAAGATCCAGCTCGGTCAGGTTGGTCAGGCCGGCCAGGGGCGACACATCCGTGAGCGCGTTGTACCCCAGATCCAGATAGGTCAGGTTGGTCAGGCCGGCCAGGGGCGACACATCCGAGATCTTGTTGTCCGAAAGATCCAGCTCGGTCAGGTTGGTCAGGCCGGCCAGGGGCGACACATCCGAAATCGCGATCCGACTGCCCCTACTATCCTTAGCGTTCCCAAGATTCAGCTCGGTCAGGCTGGTCAGGCCGGCCAGGGGCGACACCTCCGTGAGCCTGTTGCGCCAAAGATCCAGCTCGGTCAGGTTGGTCAGGCCGGCCAGGGGCGACACATCCGAGATCTTGTTGTCCGAAAGATCCAGCTCGGTCAGGTTGGTCAGGCCGGCCAGGGGCGACACATCCGTGAGCCTGTTGCGCTCAAGATCCAGATAGGTCAGGCCGGTCAGGCCGGCCAGGGGCGCCAGGTCGGAGATGGCGTTGCGATTGGGCCAGGTCCTCGTGGAGTCCGGCCCCAGATCCAGCCGGGTCAGTCCGGTGGCAAATTCCAACCCGGTCAACTCGACAATGCCTGCATCCGGCGCCTCCAGGACGGTCAACCGCGCCAATGCGACAGCAGTGATCGGTGGGCCGAGCCGACGCTCCAGCACCGCCCGCAGCCGGGCGTCCGGCACGGTCACGACCGCCGGGGGCGGGTCGGTCTGCGCCCACCCGGCCGACAGGCTCAGGTAGATGAATCCCAGGGCAATGCAACTCTTAACGCGGTGCATGATCTTCTCCTCCTGCTAGAGGATGGCCGGGTAGCCGGGGTGGGTAGTCGGCCGCCGCGTAGTCGGTGGCCGCGGCCGGCAGGGCCCAACTCAAGCCGAGCAGGGCCGTTAGAGTCAAGTACAGCGTCTGCGTTCCCATGATGCTTTTCCTCCATCATTGAGGGGGGGATCAGAATTCCAATGCCAGCAAAGGGCTCGAAAGCCCCCAGACCGTTGCTAACGCGATCCCAAGCCCGTTTGAGCCGGTTAGCAACGACGAAAAAGCCCGATAGCAGGCCATGGAGCCCCCTCGGCGTCCCCTGCCCGGTGATTGTGCGCATCACCAACCCCAGATTGAAGGCGCCGCCATGAATACACCGGCGTTTGTAGATCTTTTCATGGCCACGCAGGGGCGTACGTCGCATGTCCCCCGTTTCATACGCGTGGGCCGAAACTACGTTCCGTATACTCAGCGCGACGCCGTTGCAAGGCCGGACCACGGGCCCCTCGTAGGCGCCGTCGGTAAGCAAAGGCGGCGGCTTCTTTCCTTCATCGTACAGGCTCGCCTCCAGATTGTCCGTCCGAACAGGCATGAAGGTGCTCATGATTTCTCGTCTCCAGGCTTTGGGTAGCAACCATTCAGCCATCCTCGCAATGAACGACGCATACCTCGCCTGACGACATCTCCAGTTGAAAGGCCCCGTCGCTCAGATCGAGTTCTTGTTCTTGCAGCAGATCGCGGGCGGCTTTGATGCCCCAGCGCGGTTTCACCTGCGCGTTTGCGGTGCTGTCCTCCAGGTTGAGGAGAAAGACCAGAGAACCGCCCTGCTTGGAAAAGCGGCGGAAGGCGACGACGCGGTTGCCGGCGATCTCGAACCACGAATCCACCCCTGCACCCTCTATCAGCGCCAACGCGACATCGTCGTGCACCAGCTCCACCGGCGCGGGCGACCCGGGCTGGCCGGTCACGTTCGAAAACGACGTGGCCGCCAGGGTAAACCCGAACCAGGTGAAGCGCCCATCCGCCGACTGCACGCCCACCACGTCGTCTCCAAGAGTGGCGCTGGGCCTGGTGTCGCCGCGCGGCTCCAGGATCGAGTAGGTGGTTGAGGAGGAGACCTCGAACTGGCCGCACTCCATCTTTAAAATGTTCCTGCCGGCCCGCACATCAAAATCATTGACCACGTCGAAGTCGGCGATGCGACACTCGATCAGGTCGTCGAGGCCTTCGGGCGGCTTGTAGCTCCAGTGGCCCTTGCCGGCGAAGGTGGCGAAGTAGCCGTCGGCGACCAGGTGCGGCCCGTCCGCTTGCTCGAGCAGGCCGCGCAAGCGGGTAAGGGCCGCGGCATCCAGCGCTGCGAAGTTGGGCAGGTACACCAGCTTATAGTGCGACCAGTCCATGGCGGGGGTCACCAGGTCCATGGCCACGCTGTGGGGCCACAGGGCGCGGTACAGGGCGCGGTGCCGCTGGATGAACCTGGTGCCCATGCCGTTGAAATCGAACAGGTTCTCGCTCGGCCCACTGTAGGCGATGGCCAATTCGGCGGGCGGAATCGAAAGGGGTAGATGGGGCGCAAGCTCGTCGATCTGGGCGATGACCTTCTCGGCGGCCCGCAAGCGCACGGTCGGCTCGCCGTCCAGGGCCGCGATGTTCAGGCCGGGGGCCTCAAAGGTCATGTACTCCGGCCGGTACTGCCAGAACATGGCGCCGGCCCCGCCTTCGATCAGGGTCAGCCAGACGTACAGGGCCGACTCCTCGCCCAGGGTCATCTTTTCGCTCGGCTGCAAGCCGCCGACGAAGCTGCCGTAAATCTCCTCGTTCCACCAGCGGTTGTCTCGCCCCATGGCGCGGCACCATTGAAAGCCGTAGGCTTCGCAGGCAATGCTGTAAGGTTCGTCGGTCGTCAGCCGGTTGGCCGAGTGGTGCGACAGGCCCCAGCTGTCGACCTGCGGGCTGACGGTCTCGTGGTGGGGGGCCGGGTACGAGCCGCCGTGAGAACGCTGCTCGTGTTTGCCGTCGAGGCGGTCGACCAAGTCGGCCATCCAGCCCAGGTGGTCGGCCATGTTTTCGTAGTGGAACTGGAGGTAGAGGCGCATCTCCACCAGCGCCTCTTTGCTGCGCGGGGCGTCGACATCCTCCCACGAGCGATAGCGGCGGAGCAGATACTGGTTGAGTTCATCCAGGGTGTAGCGCTGGTAAAGCCAGTCCTTGTACTTGGCGATGGTGTAATCGTTGTAAGGTGGATACGGCTCGGGAGCGGTCCAGGCGCTCGCCAGGCCAATGCCGTCCCAGGTGCCCCAGATGCCCATGGCTTCGTGGTCTTTGTAGCGCGGCACCAGCTGGCGGATGTAGCGTTCGACGTAGACCCGCCACCTGGGGTGGTCGAAATTGTGGGTCATGGATCCGTGCGGCGCGAAGGCGCCGGCCCTGTCCTGCTGCACGCTGCCGTCGCGCCACACCACCCGCATGTCCGGGTGCTGGCGCAGCATCCAGGCCGGGCAGGCCATGTGGGTGCCCAGGGGGGCATCGATCCAGACCTTCAAGCCGTGTTTGGCGGCCAGGTCGAAGAGCAGGTCCAGGTCGTCGAACTCGTAGCGATTCGGCAGGGTCTCGACCCAGTTCCAGCTGTACCAGACGCGGATGAGACTCATGCCGATAGCGCTGATGCGGCGAAAGTCCTCATCCCAGAACTGGGGCGGCGGCGCCGGCGGGCGGTAGTATTCCGTGCCCACGGGGAAGGGCCTGGCGAAGATGGCGGAAAGGTCTTTTTTGTGGCTGCGCAGTTGCATCCAGGTGCTGTCTGGGCCCATGTTCGCGTTCTTGTTGTGGGTGGTGCTTGGAGAACTTCACGGAATCGGTGGGTGGGGCCGTGCGGGGCTTGTGCCTCTGGCGTTTTATGATGTCCAAGGCGCTCTTGCCCCTCGCTACCCCCCCAGGCAGGCCTGAGTCCCAGAGCCCCCTTTTTCCCTGCTCCACCCCCCCATAAAACGCCGACGGCAAAATCCCCTCCCGGCCTCCGGAGTATTGTCCGTCTGTGAACCGCTCAAAGCCCGCATAAAGGAAGGCTCTCTATGAACGATTTTCAAAGTCTAAGTCATACCAAGTGAGACTGCAAGTTTCAGGTGGGGTGGATTCCCAAGTGTCGTAAAAAAGTCCTGTATGGACCACTGAGAAAATACTTGGGGATGCTTGAGCATCCGGGCATACAGCGCCGCAAGGCCAGGACAAGCGTAGCAAGAGTGCCTATCTTTCAATAGATTAATGGATCAGATGGTATCCTGGATGGGGGCAGAAGCGCTCTCAAAGTCGTTGCCCGGTTGCGAAAGGCCGACGTCACACGGCTACAAAAATCATTGCAGGGGCGAGGTGAAGTCGTCCCTTTAACCACGAGGAGCTCAAAAAAATGCCGAAACCACCCGATTACGGAGTCATCTACAACTGGGACGGAGCGCCCCATGGCTACTCCGAGTACCCGCAAACCAAGGAGCAATTCCTCGACAAGACCTACGCCGTCATGAAGGATACCCAGGTCGGGGCCCACTTCTGGAGCCTGGGCGGTTCGGAGCTTGGGCGCTGGCGCCGCGGAGAGATCGCCGCGCGCGCGCCCGGGACCTACCAGAGCGCCGGCCACTTCGTCGGCTCCGAGAACCTCATCGCCATGTACGAGCGCGGGGAGGATCCGCACGATGCCCTGATCGAACGCGGTCACCAACTCGGCCTGCACGTGTACGGCTCGGTGCGGATGAACGACAACCACTTCGGCGGCATGCAGCCCGGGGATATGGCCGGCTCGAAGCATCCGGCCCTGGCCGATTTCCGCCGCGCCCATCCCGAGTACCTCATCGGGGATCGCACCACAGAGTGGTTTGCCCTGTCCTACGACTTCTCCATCGCCGAGGTCCGCCAGCGCCGCTTCGACAGCATCAAGGAGCTGTGCGAGCTCTACGACTGGGACGGGATCGAGCTGGACTGGCAAAGGCATGGCTTCCACTTCGACCAGGACTACGGCTATCGCTTCCGCTATACCCTGACCGATCTCCAGCGGGCGGTGCGCCGTCTGACCGACGAAATCGGGGCGCGGCGGGGCCGGCCGTTCTACCTGGCGGCCCGGGTCAATGGCTACCTGGACATGTGCCACAACATCGGCTACGACATCCAGACCTGGGTCGAGGAAGGGCTGGTCGACATCCTGATTCCCGCGGGCGGCGCGGCCACGGAGACCGAGGCCGAGGTGGCCCGGTTCAAAGAGGTTTGCGCCGGGTCCGATGTGGTGGTCTACCCGGGCTTCGACTCGGGCGTGCCCGGGCTGTCGCCGCATCCGGAAGGCGCCTACATCAAGGACCAGATGATGACCCGCGCTATTTCCGCCCGGCACTACGCCCAGGGTGCGGACGGGATCTACGTGTTCAATTGGCACGCCGATGGGGAGACGCGCCGCGACCTGCTGAGCACCATCGGCGCGGCCGAGACCCTGCGGCGGAAGGACAAAATATACGCGGCGACCCGTCGATTCCTGGTCTACGAGGGCGAGTGGCGGGGTGCCTACAGGAACGACCGAATCCGCGGAACTGTGCCGGTGCCGCTGAGGGAGACCATCACCGGCGATGGGCCGACGATCGTCCTCGAGGTGGCGGACGATCTGGCGCAGGATGTGCCGTCGAGCCTGGAGCTGCGGGTGCGGCTGGAGGACTGGTTGAGAGGAGACGTGGTCCGGGTGGAGCTGGACGGCGCGGAGCTGGAGGGCCTGGAAGCGACCTACGAACTCGCGTCGCCGCTTTCAGCGGTCAGCGCCACGGTCTGGCTATCGAAGGCGCTGAATCCCGAGGCTGTGTCCAGGGGCATCCACCAGGTCAAGGTGGCCCTGGTCGAACGGAACCGGCTGCTGGACTCGGATATCGTGCTTACGGACGTGGAGCTCGTGGTCAGGTTCGGGGAGGCTGCATCCAGGACACAAGGGGGCGGATAAACCTGCTGATGTTCAATTCAAGAGGGAGTTTGAGATGCAGACTGCGGATGCCGTAGTCATCGGCGCCGGCATCAACGGCGCCTCCACCGCCTACAATCTGGTGGCGCGCGGCCTCAAAAACGTCGTCCTCGTAGAGAAACAACTCATCGCCTCGGGCGGCACCGGCCGCTCGGCCGCCATCATCCGCCAGCACTATTCCAACGAGGAGCTGGTGCGCCTGGTCAAACGCAGCGTCGACATCTTCCACGACTTTGACAACCTGGTCGGCGGCGACCCTGGTTTTATCAATTGTGGCTGGGCTTTTCTGATTCCCGAAGGCGTTTCCGATGGTTTTACGGCCAACCTGGAAATGGGGCAGCGGCTGGGCGTGGAGGTGCGCGAAATTTCGCCCGAGGAGCTCAATGAAATAGAACCTCGAGTCGAGCTTGCCGACGTCCACCGCGTGGCCTATGAACCACGGTCCGGGTACGCCGATCCGCGGGCCAGCACCCACGCCTACACCAAGCGGTTCGTCGACCTGGGCGGAGCACTCTGGCAACTCACCTCGGCGGAGGGGCTCATCACCGAGGGCAGCCGGGTCAAAGGGGTGCAGACCGACGCCGGGGGAATATCCACCGACATCGTGGTCAATGCCGCCGGCCCCTGGGCCGACCGCGTCGCCCGGTGGGCCGGGATTGATTTGCCCCTGGAGATCACGCGGGAAGAGGAGATTATCTTCGATACCGCCAGCGCCGGAGGGCCCCCCAGGCTTTGCTTTTCCGATATGGCCAAGGCCATCTACTACCGCCCCGACGGGGCGAACCGGACCCTGGTGGGGCGGGGTTTTCCCAAGGACTACGAATACGTCGAGCCCGATGGTTACAACCAGGAAGTCGATGTCTCGTTCATTGCCGAAGTAACCGGACGCCTGCAGGAGCGCTGGCCCGGCTTCGACCAGGTGCTTGCGCTCAATTCCTACACCGGGCTCTACGATGTAACCCCGGACTGGCACCCAGTTCTGGGGCGGGTTGACGGGGTGGAGGGCCTGTACCTGTGCGCCGGTTTCAGCGGCCACGGCTTTAAGATCGGTCCGGCCATCGGCGAAGTCATGGCCGAAGAGATCGTCGACGGGGGCGCCCATTCGATCGACATAACCCGCCTGAACCTGCGCCGCTTCGCCCAGGACACCCTGATCGGCGCTGCCTACGGCACCAACCGCGCCTGAACGGGGACCGTGAGGCCGTGGGTCTTGAGGGTACGGGCATCCCTGATTTATTGGGGCCCGGCAGGTCGTCGTTATTTTCCCGGTTCACTCATCCCGAACGCGTGCAGGTAGATCCGCGTGATCTGGTTGAGGTTGCCGTAGAAGGCGCGCACCTCCGGGTCGGGATGGTCCTTCCAGAACATAGGAGGAATAAGCGAGTCATCGGCCAGGTAGGGGCGCTGGCGGTGTCCGTAGTAGACCTGCACGGTCTTGCGCTCGCTCCGGGTCGGCCGGGTCGTAGCGGTGTGGAGCACTGCTACGTTGAAGAGACAGACCGTGCCGGCGGGACCGTGGATATCAATGGAGCCGTCGCGTTCGAGTTGTTGGGCCCGGTCCTCGAGGATGGGTTCATCCACGGACTCGGGCGACAGCGAGAAGCAGTGGGTGGTCTCGTCGACATCGGTGAGATAGAGCATGAGCTGGATGAAGTCCAGGCGCAGGGGGTGCTCGAGCCAGTGCGGTCTATCCCGGTGCCAGCCCTGTTTCAATGCTCCGTCGTGGGGGCCCATGTGGCGAGCGCCGATTTCGCCGAAGCAGACCGGGCCGCCCATGAGTGCTTCGACGGCCTGCAGGATAAGGGGGTGGCGGATGACTTTATCGAATGCGGGAGAGGTGATCAGGGCGTCGTAGTTGCCATCCTGGGTGCCGCGGCGAGCCCAGCGCAGCGGTACCTTGCGGCGATCGGCGTCGAAGATTTCGGTGAATTCCCTTACTTCGTCGGGGGTTACCAGGTCGGTGCGCACGACATACCCGTAGTGGCGAAAAAAATCGAGATCAAACTCGGTCAGGACGCTCATGATGGGTTCCCGGGTTGGGTGAAGGTTTGAGGAAATCGTCAGAATTAATCCTTGTCCGGTTTCGCTGTCAAGGGGAGTGGACCGGGCCGTGCCAGGGCGATAAGCTGGTGCTCCTTGATCGTTGCAATAGTACGGAGTATCTTTCCTGGACCAAGCGATTGTGGACAACACCGAGTATGGAAAAAGGAGATTGCCATGCCTTCACCAGCTGAGGCCCCCAGGGTTCTGTCCAACGACGATGGCTGGATCCTGAGTAGCTATGGACCGCCCATCGCCATCGACGATCTGCGCGACAAGATGATCGCGCCCCATGCAGGTTCGCCCATAGATACCTTCGTCTGGAGCGTCGGGGGGCGCGAGGTCTTCTCGTACGAGACCGAAATAGGAGAGCGCTTTGCCCAGGATGTCGAGGAATTCGACAATCCAGCGGACCGGGTCCGGGCCGGGAACCTTCGCCATTTGATTGCCAATCACGGCGGTCCGGTCGCTGTAATCGCGCGGCTGTGCCGCGAGACCGGGCTGAAGTTCTTCCCGTCCCTGCGGATGAACACCCACTACAACACCGACGAATCCGACCTGTCCTTCGGCCGCTTTCGCCGGGATCATCCCGAGTTGCTGATCGGGCGGCCCGGTGAAGAACTGGCGGCAGGCAGCCCGATGTGGGGCCTGCGCACCGGCAAGGACTTTGCCTTCCCCCAGGTCCGCGATTTCATGAACAGCATCGCCGGCGAATTGCTGGAACGCTTCGACGTCGACGGGATCGAGCTGGATTTCATGCGCCACCCGGGGGTTTTCCGTCCGGATGAGGCCGGCGCCAATCGCTACCTTTTGACCGACATGGTCCGGCAGTTGCGGCAACGCATGGAGGCAATCGGCCAAGAAAAGGGACGGGAGCTGGAGCTGGCGGTGCGCCTCGCCCCGACGCTGGCCGACTCGGAGCGGCTTGGCATGGAGGCGGAAGTCTGGATCAAGGAAGGATTGGTGGACCTCGTCGTCACCGGGCTGGGCTTCAACCCGTTCGAGGCCAAGGTCGCGGAGTTCGTCGAGGCGGCGGCGGGCACCCGCTGCCGGATCCTCGGTTGCTTCGAGGCCCTGCGGCCGGTCATGGACACCGAGGTGCTGCGGGCCATGGCCGCGCGCTACTGGGACGCCGGCGCCGACGGGCTCTACTTTTTTAACTTTTACAGCATGGCGGCGGAGTGGAAGAAAAACGTCGTTGGCGAACTGGTCAATCCGGAGGCCCTGGCGCGGCTCGACAAGATTTACGAGATCGACACGGCGCGGCCGAGTGCGCCCGATTCCCAGATCGGCCACGCCTTTCGCTACTGTCTCCCGCTCGAACAGCTGCCCGTGCGCCTGGAAAAGACCCACACCGATCGCGGGGCACTCCTGCATTTCGACATCGTCGACGATCTGGAAAGCGCCAGGGAGAGCGGCGCTCTGGCACGGTGCGTGCTGGGCCTGGGCTTCCAGAACCTGAGCGCGGAGGACCAGATCGAGGCGAAACTCAACGGTCAGATCCTCGAATGGGGGACGCGGCGAGTGCCGTCGGGGCCGTGGACCCGCCAGGGCTACGAAGGGCTCTGGAACTTCTATCCCTCCAGGACGATACCGGTTCCGTTCGAGTCCGATCCGGTGGAGTTCGAGGTGGATGTGCCTCCAATCAGACAGGGAAGAAACCAGCTGGAGGTGCGCCTGGTCGAGCGCGGGGGCGCTGCGCAGACCGTCCCTGTTGTCCAGGACGTGCGCATCTGGATCAACTATGGACCCTGAGTTAAGGAGGTGAAGGAGGTACCTGTGGCACACTATACCACCCTCGAAAATCTGAGTGAATTCGGACCGTGGCTATACGAGGGTCGCGCCGAAGGAGTTTTGCTGGGGGCCGCCATCCTGTTTTTCGCGGCCATGGCATGGGCGGAAGAGCCGGTCTACCCGAAGACCGGCCCGGTCGAAGAGGGGTTTTCGTGGCGCGAAGAGATCGCGGGGAAGATTCCGCCCCTCGAGCATGACCGGGGCGAACGCTGGCCCATGATCCTGTGGGACAGCGTGGGTTTTGAGCCGCTGTCCGCGGAGGTGCATCAGGCGCTGTTGGCGCGGGGTATTGTGCAGCATATTCGCATGGAAACAAAGATGATCGCCACCGCCAAAGCCCTCCAGGAGGCGGGGGCGCCCGTCGTCATGGTGCAGGGCGCCAGCGGCACCTGGCGCTACCAGATGGGCGGGGCTGAAAGCGAGTGGGCCCACCAGTTCGAGGCGGGTTACACCCCTGAGTCGAAGCGCCTCCACGCCTGTCCGCACCGATTTGCCGGCTATGCGGTGCGGGCCGATACCGTGCGCCAGATCCTGGGCGCCTTCAAGGAGGCCGGGGTTGTGGTGGATGCGGTCTGGATGGACTGGGAAGACGATCCTTACGTGCCGAGTACCAAGGGCGATCTCTACGAACAGGCCCGCCACTGCCAGCGCTGCCGCGCGGAGCTGCCGCCCGCGGTCCTGGAGGATGAGGAGCGCTTTCTGGATTACTGCTGGCGGCTCTACCAGGAACTCAACGGGGCTTACCTGGCAGGGCCGGTGCTCGAGGTGTTTCCCCGGTGTTCGGTTACCAACTGGATGATCCTCTACTCGACGCCGGAGCGGACGGCCCGGCACTGGAACGACCGGACCCTGGCGCCGTTTATCCCGCCCGTTTTCAACGCCACCAACCCGGTGGCCTACGGCAACGACAAGTTCTGGCGCGCCGCCTGGAAAGACGGATTTCCCCTCGACCGCGAGCACGTGGATCAATTCTATATGCACCTGATGCTGCGCATGGTCTCGGACGACGCGGCCAACCGGCAGCGCTATCGGCCCGAGACCAAGAGCTTTCCATGGGTGGTGCGCTGGTGCCCGGATATCAACGACCCCAAGATCCCGATGATGAGCCGCGAGGCGTACCGGGAATCGCTGCGGCACATGTGGCTGCGCGGCGTCGACGGGATGCAGATCTTTCAGCCGCGGCGTCCAGACTACCATCACATCTCCGTGGGCGAGGTCTACGATGCGGTCGCGGTGTACGACGAGATGCTGGCCTACCGGGAATTCCTCGACCACGGCAAAATCCTGAGCACCGACGTGCCCGTCCTCCAGGACGACGGCGTGGTCTGGTCCGGGCTGCGGCTGGAAGACCGGGCTGTGGTGCGGGCTTACGCGCAGAGCAAGGGCAGGGCCGTCTTTGAGATTCAGCCGTGGCCGTCGACCAGGGTGGAACTGGTTGCGACCGACCAGGGCAGGACCTACCTGCTCGAACGGGTGGGGAACGAGGTGGAGGTGGAGGACCTCGGCCGTTAAAAGCATGAGTTACTCGACCCAGCCAGGGCACAGATTAGGAGGAGGACTCATGAAGATCGGTTATTCTACCTGGGGCATGCCCAAATTGCCCATTGACGAGGCCCTGGAACACCTGTCCGGTCTGGGCTTCGACGGGGTCGAGCCTACGGTCATTCGCGGTTATAGCACCGAGCTGGACACCTTGAACGCGGCCGCGCTCGGCCGGCTATTTGACCACCACCACCTTGCGCGACGAGATGATTCCCCAGGTGACCCCCCCGATGAGTGCGTCGATGAAACCGGCCCCTGTCTTGATGGTGTAGTCCTCGGCTCCGCCGGCCATGGCGCGCGTATCCACCCTGTTGAGCGGCGCCACACCAAAGAGAATGTAAAACTGCCGTGTGGCGACCACATTCGTCCCTTGTGCCCCCTCGCCCACCACGTGCACGTGGGCAGCGCAGCCGGCCAGGACGAAGACGGCCAGTAGCAATAGAGCAGTCAACTTCTTCTTCATGGAATCCCTCCTTTAGGGAATAATGTGAATGGAAGAAAGCACGGACTCGTAGGTCTTGATCATGGCACCGGTCCACGCTTTCCGGATGAGTACGTCCAACTGGTACACTGCCACGGGGGTCTGGACGAAGACCTGCCTGACGATAAAGCCCGAGCGCACAAAAGAGTATTCCCGCAGCGCCACCGCCTCCGAGTATAGAGATCGCACCCGCAGGAAGTCGTCCTCCGAACGGCGCTCCACCGGCTCGTACCCAGCCAGGTAGGCGAAGTCGGCGGACGGCTCCTGATCGACGATACGACTGAGGACAAACGCGTGCCCCGCCGCCAAGCCGCAGAAGTGTTTGATTTCGTATTGAAACCCGTGCCGATTGGCCTGGTTGGCCCGCGTCTCCATTACCTGCCGAAGGCTGTCGGGCAAGGCCGCGCACGCCTTGGGAAAAGCCAACTCCAGCGCCCCGAAACGCGCCGCCTCCCGCAGCAACGCCCGGTCATGGGCCAGGGAAGCCAAATGGCCCGTTTGGGTCTCGTCTGCGGCCGACGAAGCCACGACACAGCAGACCAGGAATGCGGATACCGGAGCCGGTTTCAAAACCACATCCCTCCGAATCCCCCTCCGCCGAAGGAAATGGAGATACCCAGTGTCACCGGCATCACATCCCGGGTCGGTAACTGAAAAAAGGGCCGGTCCACCCGCAATTCGAGCTTGAGGCGGACACTGGTGAGACGCATGGCCTCTATTCCGCCAACGGCATAGCCCCCCAGGCCATTGCCATCTTCCAACTCCCGAGACTCCCAATCATCCTCCCACCAGTCCCGATCCTCATCCCACCGGTTTGCTTGTTCATAACCGGCCCAGATATGGGAGAACCCACCGCCCACATAGGGCGAGAAATTCTGCTTGTTGAAGAAGTACCTTCCGCCGATTCCCCAGGAGAAGAAGTGAAAGCTGTCGCCCTCATTGTCCTCGCCTCCGGCGCCCCAAAACTCGGTCCCCAAGGCATAGGATGGTGTCTCGTGAAACCACCCAAGGGTGTATCCCGGCTTGGCGATCATGTCCGCGTCCGTGATAAGGGCGAAGGTCCCGAGGAGCCCTATGTCCCAAAAGGACTCACCAGGTATCTTCCGGTGCACACGAGCCTCCTGTTGGACGACACTCTCCATGTCAACCGTGGAAGCGAGCGATTTTCGGTGGACGAGCGCATCAACCAATCGCGGCGCGGCCGAGACCATTTCTTCGATACTACCCAATTGGATCTGGCGCTCGATTAGGACCGTTCCGATGGGGTTTTCGTGACTCAATCGGACCAGGATCTTTTGACCCAGGCGGTGCAAACCCAGCCGATAAACACTCGCCGAGTCCGGCGTACGGTAAACGGGCTCGCCGACCGGTATGCCCTGCTTGCGCAACTCGTCACATATCAGCAGGGCCGCGGTGCGCGCGTCGGCTTCCGGGAAACCCGAATGCTCTCCAATCAAGCAGACAGCCGGGGTTGGTATCGGCTGAGCGGCCTGCGCCGACGGCGTTCCGGTTTCGGCCTCAGGGGCCGGGGCATCCTTTTCAGCACCGACGTACTCCCCCACCTCCATCGCAGGTTCCCTGCCGATTTCGGCGATTTCGTCCATGGTATAGACGAATACGCTGCCGCCTTGGGTTTGTATCTTCAGCGATTCGCCCGGAATCTGCTCGATGATGGTGCCGCGGATAACGCTCCCATTCTTCAAGTGAACGACATCTTCCATCTGCTGAGCGAAAACCGTCGAAGTCGCTACAAAAACGGTCAGACAAGAAACCAGGATAAACCGTAGCATATATTCCTCCATTCTTTGCGTGAGACGGAGTAGGGCTTCCGGCGCGGTGGCTTCAACCGCGGTGAACATCGAAAAACCGCAATATAGATCTGCGTGTCAAGACGCCTTCGACCGTCACCAGCCTGGACAGGTAGGTGCCACTGGTCAAGGAAGGCTTACTCATCCTGTTCATCACAGGATATGTTCTGAAGCTGCCCACAATCCTTGTATATTAAGCAGACCGCGTCCTGCAGATCCTGCCGGGCCTCTTCGATTTCAGATTTTAGGGACCCAAGGCGATATCTTTTGGCCACGCCAATCCGTCGTCTTCAGAGACGAGGGTTTCGATTTGGGATCCGTCGAGGTTGGCCCGCCGAACCCTCTCCACAATCCATTCCGTCCAGTATATCTTGCCAGCGCCCAAGTCGAGGGCAAGGCCCATACTATTTTCGGTGAAGAGGGTTTCGACTTGGGACCCGTCGAGGTTAGCCCGCCGAACCCCCTCTCCTTCCGCCCAGTATAGCTTGCCCCCGCTCTCGTCGACGGCGAAGTCGCGTGCACCATCCACTCCGGAGACGATGATTTCGACTTGGGATCCGTCGAGGTTGGCCCGTCTAATCTTATCCCCTCTCCAGCCTCCAAAGTACATCTTGCCCCTGCTCAGATCCAAGCCGATGGCCTCTGACGCCCCCTCGTCGGTGAGGAGGGTTTCGACGGGGGAGCCGCCGAGGCCCGTACGGTAGATTATCTCACGCCAGTTTGCCACGTACATCTTGCCTTGGCCCACGTCCAAGGCGAGGTCACTTCCCGATACGGTGCCGACGGTTTCGACTTGGGACCCGTCGAGGTTGGCCCGCCCAATCCCGCCCAAAATCCCTTCCGTCCAGTATATCTTGCCTGCTCCCTCGTCGATGTCAATGCCCTCTGGATCATCCAATCCGGTGATGAGGACTTCGGCTTGGGACCCGTCGAGGTTGGCTCGCGCAATCAAACTCGCGTCCTGGTCCGCCCAGTATATCTTCCTGTAGGTCGACGCTGATTCGCCTTGTTCGCCTGATTCGCCTGATTCGCCTGATTCGCCTGATTCGCCTTGTTCGCCTGATTCGCCTGATTCGCCTGATTCGCCTTGTTCGCCTTGTTCGCCTTGTTCGCCTTGTTCGCCTGATTCGCCTGATTCGCCTTGTTCGCCTGATTCGCCTTGTTCGCCTTGTTCGCCTTGTTCGCCTTGTTCGCCTTGTTCGCCTTGTTCGCCCTGGGGTCCCCGTTCGCCCTGGGGTCCCCGTTCGCCCTGGGGTCCCCGTTCGCCCTGGGGTCCTTGGGGTCCCTCGGGTCCTCCAGGCCCTTGTTCGCCTTGTTCGCCCTGGGGCCCCGCCGGGCCCTGAGGTCCTGTGCAGGTGACGAGGGCGAACACCAGTAAGGATAAAACACTTAGGTACTTCATTGCCTGCCTCCTTTCGAGGGGTTGATTACAATGGGTTTTGAAGAGATTGTCAGTCATTGTTCAGTTACCCGGACGACTAAAAACGAAGCGTCAGTCTGGCACCTGATATGTTGCGCCGGGCGACAGCATCCACACCGAGCGTGACCCGGTCGCCATCAAACTCCAGCAGATGCCCGTAATCAGGTTGCTGAGCTTGCTGATTGATCCCGTTGGCGGAGATGGGTGCGTCAATCACGGACCACAGCAGCCCGCCCAACCAGAGGAGGCCTCCGAAGAGGGCCATCCGGTCATCATCATCGGGATCGACCCACTTACGGTCGGGGAATCTCTGATAATTATCCCTCACTGCCATGAAAACCAGCCCTGAACCTGCTATTGCAGCACCGAGTTGGGGAACTCCTTTTTTGTACTGCTCATTGTAAAATTGTCCGGCTCCAGGAATAAGAAACGACAGGCCGAAAGCTAGCCAGGGTTCTTTCTTTTTCACCTCAATATGCCCCTGCTTCTCTATCACAGGCTCCTTGATGATTTTGTCGATCTCGCCCGTCGTGCTGCCGGCAGGTTCGGTGCCTGGTCCGATCTGAGGCTCAGGGGTTGGGGTATCCTTTTTGGCATCACCGCGTTCTCCCATCCTCTTCACAGGTTCCTTGAGGATTTTGGCAATCTCCTCCATGGAGAAGATAAACACGCTGCCGTATTGGGTTTGGATCTTCAGCGATTCACCCAGAATCCGCTCAATAACGGTACCGCGGACGATGCTTCCGTTCTTCAGGTAGACCACATCTTCCATCTGCTGGGCGAAAAGCGGCACAGCCGCCACAAGAGCCATCAGGCAGAAAACTAGAAAAAAACGTTGCATATCACGTTTCTCCTTGAATTAAGCGGCGGGATGGGCCGGAACCCACCGCGAACCCGGAAATACGGATCATTTTGTCTATCTGCCGCCGAGCCGGGTGCCCAGCCCGACCAAGAGCGAGAATTCGTTGGCTCCATTTTTATCAACATCTTCATCAGCAAATGCAGAGACCAGATTGCCAGCTCCACCCAACCATCGTTGATATCGTCCTTCCGCCCGCAGGACAAAAGGTCCCAGACGCCACTGATAACCCAGCCCTGCTCCAGCGGAGAAATCAGTATCGGTCACGGATTCGTCCTGCTCGCTGAGGCTGAATCCGGATACAGCACCC
This sequence comes from Candidatus Latescibacterota bacterium, assembly GCA_965219385.1. Taxonomy (GTDB): domain Bacteria; phylum Latescibacterota; class UBA2968; order UBA8231; family UBA8231; genus CBDCNM01. Next base: position 4,354,555 of record CBDCNM010000002.1, read on the forward strand.
TGCCCCAGCAGGTAGGGGCCGGACACCCCGTTGCCGTGCAGAAAGAGTGCACCCCGGCCTCCAAGATAATAGGAAGTGAAGTCCCCTCCATCCTCCTGAACACTTCCCAAACTGAATTCCGGGCCCAGGGCCAGTTGCTCATTCGGAAACCACGAAACGTAAACCAGACCACCTGGCACCCCAATCTCAGTGTAAGTCACAGTAATATTGCCCCTATCGTCCAAAAAGTTTTCGCCGGGAAAATCCGCGGCAAGGCGGGAGAGCCCGAACAGGGTACCGATCTCAACCTCAGGGGCCGGGGCATCCTTTTCGGAACCGATGCGCCCTGCCCGGGTGCCCAACCCGAGAAGGAGCGAGAAGTCATTGGGACCTTCGTCATCAAACCATCGCCGATACCGTCCTTCCGCCCGCAGAACGAAAGCAGGTCCCAGGTGCCACCGATAACCCAGACCGGCTCCGGCGGAAAATTCACTCTCGGAGTCGTCCTCATCGTCCACGATCCCAAGGGCGACGTGTCCAGATAGGTAGGGACCGGACACCGCGTTGCCTTGGGGAAAGAATGCACCCCGGCCTCCGAGATAAAGGGTAGTGAGGGTAAAATCTTCATCTACTTCATCAATCCCCAATGAAATCCGCCCAAGACTGAATTCCGGGCCCAGGGCCAGTTGCTCACTCGGAAACCACGAAACGTAAAGCGATGGGTTTCCAAGCGCCGCGGATGGGAAATCGGACAGAGTTGGCACTCCAATAAAAGTTAGCCCATCGTCCTCGTCAGAAAGATGGGATAGACCGAATAGCGTGCCGATTTCGACACCGGTGGCCGACTCTACTGTCCCCATCACAGGTTCCCTGCCAATTTCGGCGATCTCGTCCATGGTGTAGACGAATACGCTTCCACCTGCGGTTTGTATCTTCAGCGATTCGCCCGGAATCTGCTCGATGATGGTGCCGCGGATGACGCTTCCATTCTTCAAGTGAACGACATCTTCCATCTGATAGGCGAAACAGGGAGCGGCTACGGCAAAAGCCGTCAAACACGCGACTAACGCGACTAAGATAAAACGTAGCATATCTTCCTCCTTTTCCTTTTGAAAGGATGCCTTTCTGAGGGAGTTTCCCCTAAAAGACGTTGGTGAGCGTATCAATTCTCTCCGGCATTTGCTTCGCAATTCCACACACATTCCTGTATGTTATCTGTTTCATTCCACACACAATTTTGCTGGCACATCTGGACCGCACCTTGATTGGTCGGCAGTATCCGGGGATGGCCCGGGTGCCTTGGCCGCCTCATGTCAAGCATTTGCGATCTGCCATCCCGGAATATTCCTACCTCGCTTACGGTGACTCGGCTGCCGTCTTCCGCTACGGAAGCGAATCGATGCGCCACCTCTTGGTGTCGGGAATCTGGCTTGCCGAGAAACTACCGACGCTGACGTCGTCGTTGCTGCATTTCCAGGCCTCCTCACTCTGATCCGATCGAATATGACATCCGATGCCATCAGACATGACCTCGAACCTGGCGCTCTTGCCCAGCGAACAACTCTTGCCAGGATCGAGCTCCTGTCCAACGCGGCAAGCCGACTCCTGTTCCACCTCCGGCTCCGTCATGCTATCGCCGCCACAAGCGGCGAGGCAGCCGAGGGCGAGCAACGCCAGGAGGCCGCACACGAGGCTTGTCGTGTGGCGGGGATTCGCTCTTGAGGGATCGTTCTTCATCTTGGACTCCTTGTGGATTGGGGGGGCGCTTGGGCGAGCGGGTGGTTTCTGTGGTTGATGAGCAACACGATGCGATTAGGACGCCCGTAGCTTTCAGAAACCTACCTGGAAGGTGAAGGTGTTCAGTCGAAATGGGGGGGGGGGGGGGGGGGGGGGGGGGTAAGTAAGTATTTGTTTTTATAATGACTTAGATAAATTTATCTCGGTGGCGTCTTGCGGCTGGAAACAGGATGCGGCCCCCGGCGGCAGGGGATGCCTGCGGCAATGGCATCTCACAGGTTGGGTTGTTTCCATCTGCCAGTCCCTCCTCAGACGGGCGGAACAGCCGACGCTGCTCCAGAAAAGTAAAAAATAAGGCGAAACGGTAAGGCGTTGTCAAGAAAAAATGTTAGCGCGGCCCCGGCGAAAGATCCACATGGCCGGGGTACCGACGACCGTCGGTTTCAGTGCTAAGAGGGGGGCCACCTCCAAGCCCCCAAATCAGCGAAGGGTGATCCCCCGCCAGTGGTGAACCACCCCGGACTTGCGATCATCGAATTTTACCGGAAAAAGCGGCAATGGCCTGTTTCTGTGAGGCAAAACGAAGGCGGCCCTGGATTGCGCGTTTGAAAATTTTGGGCTTTTTTTTAAGAGGAGGACTCATGAAGATCGGTTATTCTACCTGGGGCATGCCCAAATTGCCCATTGACGAGGCCCTGGAACACCTGTCCGGTCTGGGCTTCGACGGGGTCGAGCCTACGGTCATTCGCGGTTATAGCACCGAGCTGGACACCTTGAACGCGGCCGAGCGCGGGCGCATCCGCAGCCTCTTCGACCAGTACGGGATGGGGTTGCCGGCCATTGCCGGCCACGCGTCCCTGCTCGCGGCGGATGCAGCCGGCCACGCCGAGAACTGGCGGCGTCTGACCGGGGCGGTGGATTTGTGCGTGGACTGGGCCGGCGAGGAGGGGCCGGCGTGCCTGGATACCACCCTGGGGAGCGGGCCCGGATCCTGGGAGGATGTCGACTTCATTCTGGAACGGCTCGGTGCCATGGTGGAGTACTGCGCTGCCCGGGAAGTGGTCCTGGCCCTGGAGCCGCACGTGGGGGATGGTCTAGACGACCCGAAAAAGGTGGCGTGGCTGATCGAGGAAGTGGATTCCCCCTACTGCAAGCTCAACTTTGATATCAGCCACTTCGACATCCAGGGGTTTACCATTGAGGAAACGGTGGCGACCCTGGGACTGCACGCGGTCCACACCCACGTGAAGGACCAGCGCGGCCGGGTGCCGGACTTCGAGTTCCTCATCCCCGGCGAAGGCCCCTTTGACTTTGTGGAATATCTCGAGGAGATGCACAAGGCCGGGTACGAGGGGTATATCACGGCCGAGGTCAGCATGGCGGTGCAGCGGCGGCCGGACTACGATCCCCTGGCCGCGGCCGAGCTGTGCTATCGCACCCTGGATCGGGCTTTTCAGGAAGCGGGCATTGAACGATAGGAGCGGCAAAAGGAGACAGGATGGACAAGATCAGAGCGGCCCTGGTGGGTTGCGGCGGCATGGGCACGCGGCATCTGTACGGCCTACGGGCGTTGAGCAAGACCCCTTTTAACAAGGTGGAACTGGCCGCGGTATGCGATATCCGGCGCGACAACGCCGAACTGGCCGCCGAGGAGGCAGAAAAACTCCTGGGCAGCCGGCCCGCGGTCTTCACCGATCTGGAGGAGATGAGCCGCCAGGTATCCGACCTGGATGCCGTGGACGTGGTGGTGGACCCTTCGGTGCACCACGCGGTGGTGGGCCAGGCCCTGGATTTGGGGCTGCACGTGATGGTGGAAAAACCCATGGCCATTACCGTGAAGGGCTGCCACCAGATGATGGAGGCGGCCAAGCGCAACAACCGCATCCTGTCCGTGGCCGAGAACTTCCGGCGCGATCCTTCGGCCCGCCTGGTGCACCACCTCCTGCAGCAGGGCGCCATTGGCCGGCCCTACATGGCCACCTTCCATTCCCTGGGGCCGCACCAGGAGGTTTTCATCACGCCCTGGCGCCACCTGAAGGATCGGGGGGGGCTGCTGCTGGATCTGGGGGTCCACTTCACCGACATGATCCGCTATCAGCTGGGGGATATCAAGGAGGTCTACGGGGAGGTGAAGCTGACGACCCCGGTGCGCAAAAAATCCGCAAGCCTCGACAGTCCCTACAAATTCTATCAAACCCGTTTCGCCAAGATGGAAGACCAGGTCCGGGCCACGGCCGAAGATACCTCGGTGGGGATGTTCCGGATGGAGAGCGGGGTGGTGGTGAGCTGGGTCGTGGGGCTGGGCGGCCACGGTAGTTGCGGCGGCGAAGTTATTTTCGGCGCAGAGGGCGCCATCCAGGGCTTTGGCAGCCGCGGTGCCAGGACCCAGCTGAAAAAGGCCGGCGGCGCGGAGATGGGCCAGGAAGAGATCCTCGCCAGGGTAGAGGGGTTCGGCCTGGAACCGCTGGCCGAGCACTTTTTTCCGGAGCGGATCTCCGGTGAAGACGTGGACTGGAAGCTGCTTGCCCTGGAGTACTTCGAACTGGCCGAGGCCGTCCTCGAGGGACGGGCCATAGAGGTGGATGAGACCGAGGGCATGAAGGATGTGGCCGCCATCTACGCCCTCTTCGAATCCAGCCGCCTGGGCCGGACCGTGCAGCTGAGCGAGGTGGAAAGCGGCGAGGTGTACGAATACCAGGCGGAAATCGACGAGGCTTTGGGCCTTGGTTGAGGGGGGCAGGAGTCAATCCGACAAGATGGTGCTCGGGCCACCGCTGAACAACCTGGTGCGGCCGGACTGGACCCGGGGTCTGATCCCCCTGAGTTACGACGCGCCCATACGGACAGAGTACTGGGACGACGACGGCACGCCGGAGTACAGGGAGATGTTCGAGCGGCTCGAGCGCGAGGGCATGGTTCTGCGGTGACGACCTGGCCGTTCGCTGGCGGCCGCAATCAGGACAGCGAAAAGTCGCGGGATTCGAACAGATCCGCGGGAGGAGGAATTAATGGCCAGACCACGAATCATGTTCTACCACGATGGGCGGCATCCGCACATTTACCGCTATGAGCCGCCCATGAGCAAGGAGGAGTACAATGCCTGCATAGACGAACTGGTGGGCACTCCGATCGAGGCAGTGATGTTCTGTCTGGGGGAGGGACGCACCGTGCTGCACGATACCAGGGTGGGCGAGTTGCTCGGGCACAATGTGGATCAGTGGGATCACATTGTGTTCCGCCGCGCCCACCAGAATGCCAGGCACCTGATCGACGAGGACAACGATCCGCTGCGGATTGTCTGCGACCGGGCCCACGAAAAGGGGTTGCTGTTCTATCCTACCTTGCTGGTGCAGAACGGCGGTGTGGAGCACGCCTCCATCCGCAACTCGAATTTTCGCCTGCAAAACCAGCACCTGGAGATCGGCGCCGCAGGGGATCTGCCCGCTGATCTGCACGGCATGGACGGGCTCGATTTCAAGCACGAGGAGGCGCGCAACGAGCGCTTCGACCTGATCGAGGAAACCCTCGCCAACTACCCGGTCGACGGCTTCGAGTTGCAGCTGGCCAATACCTTTCCGCTGTTCTTCCATCCCGACGAGGTGGAGGCTGGGCGGCCCATCATGACCGAGTGGGTCCGGCGGGTCTACGAGGCGGTCAAAAACAGCGGCGCCGAGCGCGAGCTGGTCATCCGCCTCCCCCACACTCTCGAGGGCTGTCGCTACGGGGGCCTGGACCCCGAAGAGTGGGTGCGCCAGGGCATCGTGGACGTGCTGGTCGGCGAAATCATCAACAACCCGGACTACCTGGATCCCAATGCGGATTTGGGCTGGTTGGTGGAGACGGCCAAAGGCTCCAGCTGCCGCGTCCACGCCTCCATCCACACCCGGGTGGGCTCGGATAGGCTCAGCGATGCGCCGGTGTCCATGGTCCGCGCCGCGGCCTGCAACTGCTGGGCCCAGGGGGTCGACGGGCTCTACCTGGCACAGTGGTTCACCCTGTGGCCGTACCAGGCCGATTTTTACGAGCGTCTGCGCGAGCTGGGGCATCCCGACATCATGGCCTCCAAGGACAAATTCTACTATATTCCCACCGAGACCGACCGCCGGCCGGATCCCCTGGCGCCGACCCAGTTGCCCATGGACCTGGAGGTGGACCAGCCGGTTCGCGCCCTGTTCACCACCAGCGATGATCTGCCGCACTGGGACGAAGCCGGGCGGGTGCACGAGGTGCTGTTGCGCATCGGGATCGCCGGGACCACCGAGCTGGACCGGATTCGTTTTGCGCTCAACGGCCGGGAGTTGCCAGAGGAGAATTTGCGCCGGATCAACCAGATGTACCGCATGAGCGCGCCGCGCAACCGCTCGGGCCCGACCTACTGGTTCGCGTTCCGGCTCAAGCGGGCGCACTGGCCCCGGCAGGGGGAAAATACGCTGGAGGTGATCCTGCTCGAGCGCGATCCGGTCGTGCCTCCAACGCGTTTGCTGCGGGATGTCGAGCTGGAGATCAAGTACCTGCTGGGCAAGAGTTTTCACCGCGAGTACGTGGATCCAGATCTGGGCCCGTACGAGCGCGTCGTATCCTAAGGGTCAGTTAAGCGATCCCGATGGTCCGCCGGGTCTTGCCGGACTTGAGCACGGCCGCGGCTACTTTCAAGGCTTCGATTCCATCGGTGGGGGTGACCAGGGGTTGTTCTCCCCTGGAAAAGCACCTGACCACGTGTTTGGCCTGCTCCAGGAACATGTTCTGCCGGCGGTAGGGAAAGACCCTTTGCTTGCCGTTGCCGGCCTGGAGGGTAAAGGCGCCCTGTTTGTCGGGATCGTAATTCTTGGGCGCTTCAGCCGCTTTCATCCCGAACTGCAGAGAACCATTGGGGGCCATGACGTCGTGGAGGCCGTCTATCCGCGAGCCGGGGGCCGCGCCCCAGCTCCAGATGAGGGCGAGCTGGTCGCCGGAGGCGAAGTTGACGATGGCGCTGGTGGTGTCGGCGCCGACGCTGGTGGAATCGAATTGCAGGGAAGAGGCCTGGACGGATTCCGCCGGGCCGAAGATCCGCAGGGCCGTATCGTAGTTGTGCACGCCCGCGTCCATGAGGGGGCCGCCGCCTTTGTTTTCATCCCGGAACCAGGGGGGACCGGGGCGACCGCTGCTCAGAGAGCGCCAGATGGCGGGCCGGCCCACGGCCCCAGACTGTATGACTTGCCCGAATTTGTTCCATTCGGTGTCGAAGCGGCGCACGAAACCAATGGTGAGCCGGACATCGTGGCGCTGGCAGGCCGCGGCCATGCGCCGGGCATCGGCGAGTTTGAGCGCCATGGGTTTTTCGCAGAAGACGTGTTTGCCGGCCCGCGCCGCAGCCAGAACCGGGGCGGGGTGCAGATAGGTGGGGGTGCAGACCCAGACCGCGTCGATGTGGTCCAGTTTGAGCATCCGGGCATAGTCGGTAAAGGTTTCCGGGACGTCGTAGTCAGCGGCAAAGCTCTGGGTGGCGGCAAGGACCGGATCGGCAGCGGCCGCGATGCGGGCATTTTTGAGGGTTTTGAGCAATCCGGCGTGGTGGCGGGCAATGCCGCCGCAGCCGATAAATGCGATGTTGAGCATGGTGTGGTTTCCTCCCCTTATGAGTACTGGCGAAGATAATATAGGGTGTGGTGAAGAAAGAGACAATCGCAGGATGAGAAGCGGCTGAAAAACAGATGTTTATCCTGATTGGCAAGCTGTTTAAACCCCTGATTGAGCCCATGGGGCTGGGCTCTTTGCTGTGGATTGCCGGGGCTCTGGTCTACTGGCGCTGGTCGCGGGTATGGGGCTTGCGGTGCGCTGGAGCAGGCATCGTGGTCGTGCTGTTCTTCAGCAATTCAGTGGTGAGCAATGCCTTGGTGACCGCTCTGGAGGACGACTATCCGATCCTGGAGCCGGAGGCCTGTTCCTGGGCCGAGGCCATCGTGGTGCTGGGTGGATCTACCTATCCGCCGGTGCCGCCGCGCAAGAGCATAGAGGTGGGACCCGGCTTTGATCGTTTGTTGCACGCCATGCGGTTGTTGCGGGCGGAGCGGGCGCCGTTGCTGGTGGTGAGCGGAGGCGGGATACCCATGCTGGACGGGTCGGATATGTCGGAGGCCAGGCGTTTGTGGAGCCTGGCCCTGGAATACGGGGTAGATCCGGCTTTGATCCTGCTGGAGGAGCGTTCCCGCAATACCTATGAAAACGCTTTGTACACGCGAGAGTTGTTAAAGGAGCGGGGCATAGAGCGAATTTTACTGGTGAGTTCGGCGATGCACATGCGCCGCGCAGTGGCAGCGTTCAGGGCTCAGGGCTTCGAGGTTGTGCCCGCCCCCGCGGATGTGCAGGTGGTGGCCCGACCGTTTAATCCCATCCGGCTGGTACCGCATTTCCGCGCTCTGCAAGTATCTACTAAGGCGATGAATGAGTACATGGGGTTGGTGGTGTATCGGCTGAAGGGGTGGATTTAGGGGCTCGTCCAGGTACTTGAGACGGGCCCTAGGTAGTATCCACAAGCTCGGGTGAGGCGCCCAGGGCAAAGGCCTGGGCGATCTGGTCGCAGCGTTCGTTGTCCGGGTCGCCGGCGTGTCCGCGGGTGTACTCCCAGCGCACCCGCGGACTGTTGAGCTGGTCCAGCTCCCTCCACAGATCCTGGTTGAGCACGGGCTTTTTGCTGGCGGTGCGCCAGCCTTTGCGCTTCCAGGAGTGGATCCACTCGGTAATGCCTTTGCGCATGTACTCGCTGTCCGTGACCAGGATGATGCTCGATGCCTCGCCGACTACTTTGAGGGCCTGGATGGCGGCGTGGAGTTCCATGCGGTTGTTGGTGGTGTCCGGGACAAAACCGCCCAGCTCGCGGAGGCGGCCGTCCAGGTACTTGAGACGGGCGGCCCAGCCACCCGGTCCGGGGTTGCCGGAGCAGGCCCCGTCGCAGTAGATGGTTACCGTAGTCATGTCCTGGTCCGGGGCGTCTTTTTCACTTGGCCTGCTCCCGGCCCCCCCGATCAATATTGTTTCATTCGCTGTTTGCCGCTTTTACCGGCTAGGCTCTATATTATTACTTTTTCACCCGATCCTGTCAATCCAGTATCCGCAAAAGGAATCGAGGTTTAGATGGCCGAGCAACAAAAGGCATTCGACGTGGTCGTCATCGGCGGTGGGCCCGGGGGCTACACGGCGGCTATTCGCGCCCGGCAACTGGGGCTGGAGGCGGCCGTGGTGGAGATGGAAGAGCAGCTGGGAGGGGTTTGCCTCAACTGGGGCTGCATTCCCACCAAAGCCCTGCTCAAGCAGGCCGAGACCTACCGGCTCTTCCAGCGCGCCGACGAGTTCGGCTTTGAGGTCGGCCAGGTTGGCTTCGACTGGACCAGGGTCATCCAGCGCAGCCGCAAGGTGGCCGACAATCTGGCCCGGGGGGTCGCCTATTTGATGGACAAAAATCAGGTCCAGGTATTCAAAGGCAAGGGCCGGATCACGCCGACCAGGCAGGTGGCGGTCAAAGCGGCCGACGGTACGGTGAGCACCGTGCTGGAAGCCGGCCATATCATCATTGCCACCGGGGGCCGGCCCCAAACCATACCCGGGGTCGAGATCGACGGCGAGCACATTATCAGCAGCCGCGAAGCCATGGTCACTGAGAAACAACCCGGTTCCATGGTCGTGGTCGGGGCCGGGCCCATAGGCATCGAGTTCGCCTATTTCTACAATGCCTTCGGCACCCGGGTACAGGTGCTGGAGGCCCTGCCCCAGGTCCTGCCGCGGGAGGACGAGGAGATCGCCGGCATCCTGGCCGGGAGTCTGGCGCAACAGGGGATTCAACTCGAGACCGGGGTCGAGATCGAGGCTGTCGAGCCCGGGGATTCAGGGGTCGAGGTGCGTTACAAGGGGGAAAAGGGCAGCGTCGTCGAGAAGGTGGACAAGGTATTGATGGCGGTCGGGGTGCGGGGCAATATCGAGGACCTGGGCCTGGAAGCTCTGGGCCTGCGGACCGAGAAAGGGGCCATCCAGGTGAACGGTCGTTTTGAGACCAGCGCAAAAGGGATTTACGCCATCGGCGATGTGGTCGGGGCGCCGCAGCTGGCGCACATGGCCTCGACCGCAGCCGTGGCTGCGACCGAGTTTATCGCCGGCCACCAGCGCGAGGAGATCGACCGGAGCAATATCCCCAGTTGCACCTACTGCCAGCCCCAGGTGGCCAGCGTGGGGTTGAGCGAAAGGCAGGCCCGGGAGGCCGGGCACGAAGTCAAGGTGGGGCGCTTCCCCTTCATGGCCAGCGGCAAGGGACAGGCTCTGGGCGAGACCGAGGGGGTGGTCAAGCTGGTTTTCGATACCCGCTACGGCGAGATCCTGGGTGCTTCGATGATCGGAGCCGAGGTCACGGAACTGATCGCCGAGGTCTGTCTGGCGCGCAAGCTGGAAGCCACCTACGAAGAGTTGCTGCACACGGTGCACGCTCATCCGACGCTTTCGGAGGCGGTGATGGAGGCCGCGGGCGAGGCATATGGCCAAGCATTGAATCTATAAGGGAGTCAGATGAGCCCCGTCGATAAAGAAATAGGGCGTCCCCAACTTCCCTCGCTCACCCAGGTGCTACCGGCCGAGCCGCTGCTGCTGATGGGGGCCGGGCCGGTGCCGGTGCCGGCCGAGGTGGCCCGGGCGGGCAGCATGGTGATCAACCACTTGGGCAGGAGCATGGACATGGTGGTGCGGCACGTCAAGGAAATGGGGCGCTACGCCTTTCAGACCAGGGCCGAGCACATATTCGGGGTTTCCGGACCAGCCTCGGCGGCTATGGAAATGGCCATGGGCAATTTGCTGTGGAGCGGGCGCAAGGTCCTGGTGCTGAAGACGGGCTGGTTCAGTGGGCGGTTCGCCGAGATGGCCGCCGGGGTGGGGGCCGAGGTCGAGGTCCTGGAGGTGCCCGAGGGGCGGCCCATCCCGGCGGAACTGGCCCGGGAAAAACTGGCCGGCGGATGCTACGATGTGGTGACCTTGGTCCAGGGAGAGACCTCGTGCGGGGTGTGGACCGTCGAACTTCCAAAGATCGTCCGCCTGGCCAAAGAGCACGGCGCCCTGACCGTGGTGGATGCGGTCTGCACCCTGAGCACCATGCCCTTCAAGACCGATGAGTGGGGCATTGATGTGGTATTCACCGGCAGCCAGAAGGGGTTGTCTTCCCTGCCGGGGGTGTCGCTGATTTCTTTTTCGGATGAGGCCTGGAAGGTGATCGAGGGACGCAATCAACCCAAACCCCACTGGTGCCTGGATGTGCTGCGGGCCCAGGAGTTTTGGGGCGACCAGCAGTACCATTACACCGCCCCAGTGCCCGGATTGCTGGCCCTGCACGAGGCTTTGCGCCTGATCTGTGAGGAGACCCTGGAACAGCGTTTCGAACGCCACCTCCACAGCTCTCTGGCCCTGCAGGCGGGCATCGAGAGCATGGGGTTGGAGTTGTCGGCGTCCAAGGAGTACCGGCTCAACTCGGTCGTGGCCATCAACATACCCGAGGGGATGGACGGAGACCGGGCCCGGAATTATATGTCCGACATGTTCAAGGTGGAAATTTCCGGGGCGTTCGGTCTCGACATCGTGCGCATCGGCCAGATGGGGGAACAGTGCCGGGGCCCCAACTTGTTCAGGGTGCTTCACGCCCTGGGGGTAGCCTTTGCCAGGGAAGGCGTCAAGGTAGATCAGAGTGCGGGCATGGCCGCCTTGGAGAAACACCTGGCCGAGCACGCCGAAGACATCCTTTAACAAGGAGTTTATATGAGCGACCCATTCCTGCCGTTTCCCACTTACCAGAGCCTTGGTGTGCGCCCCTTGATCAACTGCCGGGGGAGCTACACCATCATCAGTGGATCCTTGTTGTTGCCCGAGGTGCGGCAGGCCATGGTCCAGGCCTCGCAGGAGTACGTAAATCTCGACGAGCTGATGGAAGCGGTAGGGGCGCGGGTCGCCGAGTTGATGCAGGTGGAATGGGGCCTGGTGACCAATGGTTGCGCCGCGGCCCTGTGCCAGGTCACGGCGGCTTGCGTGGCCGGCGCCGATCCGGAAAAGATAGCGCGCCTGCCGGATACCGCGGGTATGAAGAATGAGGTCGTGGCCTTGTCGGGGCACCGGCACGTGTACGATCACGCCATCCGCATGGTCGGGGTGGAGATAATCGAGGTCGGGAACCGGGCGGATCTGGAGGCGGCGACCGGCGAGCGCACCGCCATGTTCGCGGTCAAGGGGGATGCGAGCGAGAGGGGAGAGGTGCAGCTGGAGGAGATGGCCCGCATCGGCAAGGCGCACGGGATCCCCACCTTCGTGGACGCGGCGGCCGAGCGTCCGGACGTGCCCAATTGTTACCTGGAGGCCGGGGTGGATGTGGTGGCCTACAGCGGGGGCAAGTGTTTGCGCGGCCCCCAGGCCTCCGGCCTGGTGCTGGGGCGCAAGGACTTGTTGCAGGCGGCTTTTCTGAACGGGGCCCCGCACCACTCCCTGGGCCGGCCTATGAAGGCGGGCAAGGAAGAGATCATGGGCTTGCTGGCCGCGGTGGAGCAGTGGGTCAAGCGCGACCACGCGGCCGAGTGGAAGCAGTGGGAAAGCTGGTTGCGGCATATCGGGGATACGGTCGCCGCTTTCGACTGGGTGACGACCACCGTCATCGAACCTTCGAGTCGCTCCAATGTGGCGCCGACCTTGAGGATCGAATGGGATCAGGAGGTGGTGCGCCTCGGTCCGCAGGAGGTGGAGCAGCAGCTTTCCACGGGGGAGCCGCGCATCGAGGTGTCCAGCCACGGCGCAGGGATTTCGCTGATGCCTTACATGATGGAGGAGGGGGAATACAAGATCGTGGCGCAGCGGCTCGAAGAGATTTTGAGGGGGGCGGCATGAGCGATTTGAGCGGCGACTGGCAGGTGGAACTGACGTTTATCAGCGGGCAAGCCCGCCACAAAATGCACCTTGTACAGGACGGCCAGGGTTTGAGCGGGCGTTATGATTCGACCTATGGCGAGCACGAGGTGCGGGGCCGGGTGCAGGATGGAGTGGTGGAAATACAGGTGGAGATCCTCTACCAGGGGGTCGGAACCACCTACAGCTTCCAGGGACGGCTGGAGGGCGATGTAGTGCAGGGGAAGGTGGGGCTGGGCGAGTATTGGGAAGCGGTCTGGAAGGCGCGAAGGTGAGAAGGAAGGCTTCTCAGAAAATGAGAGCCTCCATTCCCAGGCCGATTCCCAGGAGCAGAATCAGGAGAGGCAGGATTATACGGTAAAGCAGGCTGGATCTTCTTTTCAGCAGGGTCAGAAATTTGAGGTAGTAAAAATAGGTCGAGTAGAAAACCATGAGCACGGCCGCGGCTATTGTCCATTGTCCCAGGGTGTTCAGATTCAGGATAAATAAAACAAAGACCAGGGCTACAGTGCAGACGGTGTATTTTCCTGGCTCCTCGGCTTGAAGCACTATTTTTTTGGCCAGCAGAATCCCCCCCCCCCCGACGATCAGAGCGTCTTTGACAATGACCAGCACGGCAAACCACGCGGGCAGATTGCCTCTGAAAAAGGCCAGGTACACGGCTACCGAGCCGACCAGGAGTTTGTCCGCTACTGGATCCAGGTACTTGCCCAGGGTAGAAACCGTGCCGTAGCGGCGGGCCAGGCGGCCGTCGAAGAAGTCGGTGACCGCGGCGACCAAGACCAATGCAAAAGCCATCCAGTTGCCGGCAGGAGTGTTGCAGGATAAAAGGTAGAGAATCGGGATGGTTAGGAGAATGCGGGAGAAGCTCAACAGGTTCGAGGCTGTCATATCCGGTGTTTCGGTGGTCGATTATTTCGCCAGCAGGTGATGGTGGCCTTTCTCGCTCGCGTTCTCTCTTTCGGGGAACCTCACAGGCAGTGCATCCACCCTATTTTTTGATCTGAGCAGCGAGATAGGCGGAAATGGCCGCATCGTAGCGCGAGGTCAGACGGTAGACCTCCAGGGCCAGTTTGCGGCCGAATTCGGGGTCTATGATATTGGCGTCGGCCCGGAGGCGCTCAATGGCTTCGGGATACTGGGCAGGGGAGCTGAGCACGTAGATGCTCTGGTGGTTCTTGGCGGCGGAGCGCAGCAGGGTCGGACCGCCGATGTCGATATTCTCGATGGCCTCGGCAAAGGTGCAGCCGGGTTGGGCGATGGTCTCCGCGAAGGGGTAGAGGTTGACGCAGACGATGTCGATGGGGTGAATCTGGTGCTGGGCAAGGGTGGCCATGTGCTCCTGGTCGTCCCGTAGCGCCAGGAGACCGCCGTGAATCCGCGGGTGCAGGGTCTTGACCCGGCCGTCCATCATTTCGGGAAATCCGGTGATTTCGGAGACGTCGAGGCAGGGGATATCGGCCTGGCGTATGGTCCGCGCCGTGCCCCCGGTGCTGATGATTTCGATCCCCAATTCGCGCAGAGTCCGGACCAACTCCTCGATGCCGGTTTTGTCGTACACACTGACGAGGGCTCTGCGGGCTTTGACGGGCATGGGGGGCTCCTGCGGAAATCTGGTTGGGGTTGGTAGATTAATCCAGGGCCATGGATCGGTCAAGGGGCGGGTCCAGCCGCGCTTTGCGGCGACGAGTCGGCATGAGACCGGGCTTTGAACTGGGCGACCTCGTGGGGCTCATTGGCGACCTCGTGGGGCCGCAGGGCTACGCTGATCAGGGCTGTCCGGGCGCTGTCCGGGCGCTCGCTTGCCGTGCCGGTAAGGGGATCTACCCGAACCATCCGCACCCCGGCCGGGACGGGAAACGCCGCGCTCTCTCTGTCCCGGGTTGCCTCCAGCATGAAGCGGGTCCAGATGGGCGCGGCGCCGCTGCCGCCGGTGATCTGCCGGCCCTCTGCGTCGATCAGCCTGTGCACCTTGCGCTGGTCGAACCCGACCCACACACTGGCGACCAGGCCCGGGGTGAATCCGGTGAACCAGGCATCGGTGTTGTCGTTGGTGGTGCCGGTCTTGCCGGCGGCGGGGCGGGCAAAGCCCATGCCGCGCACGCGCCGACCCGTGCCCCGGTCCACGACCTGTTGCAGCAGCACCACCATCTGGAAGGCCAGGTCGGGGGGCACGGCCTGTTTGATCCGGGGTTCGTGGGCAAAGAGCGCCCGGCCCTCGGCATCGATGATCCGGTCCACCAGGGTGGGTTCGACCAGAAGACCGGAAGCGGTCAGGGCGCCATAGGCCGAAGCCATCTCCAGGACGGTTACCTCGCTGACCCCCAGGGCAATGCTCATATAGGGGCCGATGCCGCCGCTAAAACCCAGCCTCCGGGCCATGTCTACGACGCGTTCGGGCCCGACCTGCTGGGTGACCTGTACCGCGGTGGAATTGGCCGATTTGATCAGAGCCCAGGCCGCGGTGGTCAGGTCCAGGTAGCGATCCCGGTAGTTGCGCGGCTTCCAGAGATTATCGTCGATTTTGTAGACCCGGGGTTCGTCCACAAAGAGGCTCACCGGGGAGATGGCGCCGGCCTCGAAGGCGGCCAGATACGCCATCGGCTTGAAGCCCGAGCCGGGCTGGCGCTGGGCGGTGAGGGCGCGGTTGTAATAACTGGTGAAGATATCCCGGCCGCCCACCATGGCCTGCAAACGACCGGTGTGCGGATCCAGGCAGACCAGGGCGGCCTGGACATAGCCTCTGCGTTCCTCCAGCGAGGCTTCTTCGTATACCTTGAAACCCATGCGCCGATCCAGCTCGGCCACGCCCCTGGCCACGGCCGCTTCAGCGGCTTTTTGCAGGCGCGTATCCAGGGTGGTGTAAATCTTCAGGGCACCGTAGCGCAACACGTCCACGCCCCAGCGGCGGGCGGTTTCGGCTTTGATGGCCTCTACCCAGTAGGGGGCCGGGTTTTGCGGCGCCTGGTGTGGGTCTATGAGTTCATCGGCCTTGAGGGAGGCGAAGCGGCGGCGCGCGGCGCGCGCCAGGAAGCCGGCCTGGTGCATGCGTTCCAGCACGTGCTGGAGCCGCCGGGTGGCGCGCTCGGGGTAGTGCAGGGGATTGTAGGTGGAGGGGGCGTTGATCAGCCCCATCAGCAAAGCGGCCTGGGGCAGTGAGAGGTTGCGCGGGGAGCGGCCAAAGTAGACCTCGGAGGCATCCGCCAGGCCATAGGCATTGGCCCCGTAGAACACGGTGTTGAGGTAGAGTTCCAGCAGGTGATTTTTGTAGGCGGGATAGGATTTGCGGTGGGCGTCCGGGGCCGGACCGGGGAAGGCGCGGCTGTAGAGCGCCTCCAGCTCGAGGGCCAGGAGGATTTCCGCCAGTTTGCGGCGCAGGGTCTTCCGCGGAGAAAAAAACAATCGTTTGACCAGCTGCTGGGTCAGGGTGCTGCCGCCGCGACTGCCGTAGCCGTGGCGCAGGTTGGACCACGCCGCCGCCACCAGGGCCCTCACATCGACGCCGCGGTGGTAGTAGAAGGCCGCATCCTCGGTGGCGGCCAGGGCCTGGAGCACGTAGGGGCTGACCTGGTCCAGGCCTATCCATTGACGGCTCTGATTGAAACTGTAGATGCGCTCTCCGGACGCGGCGTAAATCTCGGTGCCGGGACGCAGGCCTAGTTCGGCCGGATCTTCCGGGAGCCGGGGCAGGTCCTCGAGGACGGATTGAAGCAGGCTGTAGAATCCCAGGGCAACCACACTGCCCAGCACAAAGGTGCAGGCCGCGCCTACCAGCAGGGGGCGGATCCAGGGGCCTTTCACGGCGCCTCCTTGTGCCCGGTGCGCATTCCCGGCACGGCTGCGACCTGGGCGGCGGGGAGGGAAAAGCGGATGGGCGGTTCGTCGGCCACAATGGCGTATCCGGTAAAGGTGTCCATGTTGCGCACCAGGCGGATCTGGATCGGAGTGCCCGAGGCCCATAGGCGTTGTACCTGGTCGACCTCGGCGGCGTAGAGGGAATCGGTCCAGGTCTCCAGCAGGGTGGTACAGGCGTTTGCCAGGATCGCATCTTCGTCCTGGAATTCCTCCGGGCGGGCCGCTGTGGGGGCCAGGAAACGGCCCAGGTAGCCTTGCCAGTAGTCCTGGTCTTGGGGGGACATTTTCACAAAATTCCAGGCCTCGGGGGCGTTTACCCTGTCCAGTTCCCGATGGAGTAGGTCGAAGAGCGAGCCGTTGTCCAGGGCAATCTGCGCCTGGATCTGGGCGTGGACCTGGAAGGCGGCGCGCGGCAACTGGATGTGGGAAAGCAGGGCCACGCCCAGGTGATAAGCCTGCAGAGAGCGGGCCAGGTTGGGCATTTCGCGTCCGGATATCTGGTCCAGCCGCAGGGGTGCGGTGCGGCCCCAGGCTCGCAAGACCAAAAAATTCGGGACCGGCCGGTCCAGCCCGTAGTGGCAGCGCAGCAAGGCAGGGGGGATGGTATCCAATCCGAGGGTATCGCTGTGGGCGCGGTTTGCCAGGGCGGTGCGGCTCTTGCGGCTGGCCAGGATGCCCTGCCAGACGGCGCCGCGTGCCGTGCGGTTCTGGTTGTGCTGCAACAGGTATTCACCCAGGCGCACGGCCACGTAGTGGGTGCGGTATTCCAACCACAGGGCACCCGCTCCCAGGAGGGTGAGCAGCAGGCCGGGAAGGGTCAGACCGATGATCCAGCGCAGAAAGGGCATGGTAGAGGTTTGTTTTTTTGGGGAGGAGAAGAAGCCGCTACTTGAAATTTGCAGGAAAAATAGCGATATTGGCAAGTACCACTAAAACTAAATTTATTTTCTCTGCCCGCAGGGCTATTTGGTACGCGCCTCCCCGCGATCAGTATCGCCTCCCCGCGATTGGTATCCCCCATATCACTGCAGCAGCACAGTCATACTTATAAAAACACAAACACAATATCGCTGGGGAGGTAATCTATGCGACGCTTTATCTGGATAGCGGTTCTGGGAATCTCATTTCTGCTGGCGGGATGCGGCGGCGACGAGATCACTGGTCTGGTAATTTTCGATAATACGCCCCCACCGAGTCCGCAAAATCTCAGGGTGGACAAGATCCGCGATGGCGAGATATGGCTGAGTTGGGAGAGGGTACAGGTCGAGGAAGTCGCCTTCTACATTGTGTACCGGTCCGAGGGGGGGCAGGAATCCGTGGCCATGGATACAACCCTTGTGAACACCTTTCGGGACCGCGGGCTCGACTACGAAACCGAGTATACCTACCATGTCACGGCGGTGAGTCAGTCGGGCATCGAGAGCGAAAGGTCTTCATCCGTCAGCGGGCAGCCCTTCAACAATTTGTCGCCGCTGGCGCCCATGGGCCTGCGGGCCGTGGCGCACAATATAACCATCCTGAACCAGCTGGACATTCTGCTGGACTGGGATGAAAATGCAGAGGCCGATCTGTCGGTGTACCGGGTTTACCGCTCCACGGAACCGAATTTTGCCATCGACGCGGAAAACCTGATGGTCGTAGTGGAGGAACCGAGCTATGTCGACCGGGATATCGAGGTGGGGGTGCTTTACTACTACCGGGTCACGGCCGTGGACCGGGGCGCCAAGGAAAGCGCGCCTTCGGAGATCATCGCCGACGTGGCCCTGCCGCCGCCCGAGTTGATGGAGCCGGTCTCGGGCGAACTGACCTCCTCCACCCCCACCTTCCGCTGGC
Organism: Candidatus Latescibacterota bacterium; assembly: GCA_965219385.1. GTDB lineage: Bacteria > Latescibacterota > UBA2968 > UBA8231 > UBA8231 > CBDCNM01. The sequence continues at coordinate 4,372,855 of CBDCNM010000002.1, forward strand.
ACCCCGTACCCCATGCCCTGAACTACCGGGTCGTCGTCACCACCTCGCCGACCAGTGGAGAAATTTCGGCAATGCCGCTGACCCGCGAGACCGCGGCGGTTTTTGCGGGCCGGCCGCAGTTGTCTGGCGATTCCACTAACCTGCAATCCGGACAGATCTACTACTGGAGGGTGATTGCCAGCACCCGGGAGGACGGGACGGAAAACTCGGTCAGCCAGGTGGAGCGCTTCAAAATAAAAAGGTAAACCCTATGGTAAAGCCGGGTGCCCTGTACATCGTCGAGACCCTGAGAGCGCAGGGACACCAGGCCTTGCTGGCCGGCGGATGCGTGCGCGACTGGGTGATGGGCCGCGAGCCGGTGGACTGGGACGTGGCCACCGACGCCGTCCCCGAGCAGGTGATGCAGTTGTTCGGGCACACCGTGCCGGTGGGGGTGCGGTTCGGGATTGTGGTGGTGATCCTGGAGGATGGGCCCTACGAGGTGGCGCGCTTCCGCCGGGATGGCCGCTACCTGGATGGGAGGCGCCCGGAAAGGGTGGAATTCGCCGACGCCCGGGCCGATGCCCTGCGGCGCGATTTCACCATAAACGGCCTGTTTTACGATCCACTCACCCAAGAGCTCATCGATTATGTGGGCGGTCAAAAGGACATCGAGCAGGGCCTGGTGCGGGCCATCGGCGAGCCCGACCAGCGTTTTGCCGAGGACTATTTGCGGATGTTGCGGGCGGTGCGCTTGGCCGCCCGCTTGCGGTTTGAGATCGATCCCCCCACCTTTGCCGCCATCCAGGAAAAGGCCGCACAAATCCGCCGAATCAGCCCGGAGCGGATCCGCGACGAACTCACCCGCATCCTGGTCGAGGGCAATGCCGCCCAAGGCCTGCAGCTGCTGCTGGAGGCCGGGTTGCTAGAGGAGATTTTGCCCGAGGTGGCCGCCATGGACGGGGTGCCGCAGCCCCCCCAGTTCCACCCGGAGGGGGATGTGTGGACCCACGTCAAGCTGATGCTGGAGAAGCTGGAGGGGGCTACCCCCACCCTGGCCTGGGGCACATTGCTGCACGATATAGGCAAACCACCCACCTTTGAAATCGCCGACCGCATCCGCTTCAACGGCCACGATGCGGTCGGGGCCGAAATGGCGCAGGGCATCTGCCGGCGGCTGCACATGGCCAACGGCGATGTCGAGCGGATCTGCCAGCTGACGGCCCAGCACATGCGGATCGGGCGGGCCCGGCAGATGCGGCCGAGCAAGCTGAAAAGGCTTTTGCGCCAACCCTTTTTCCCGGAACTGCTGGAACTGCACCGGCTCGACTGCCTGGCCAGCCACGGCCAGCTGGACCTCTACGATTTCTGCAGGGAGAGCCTGGAAGAGGTGGACCCGAAAGAATTGCGGCCCCCGCGCTTGTTGACCGGGCGCGACCTGATCGCAATGGGGTTCGCGCCCGGGCCTTTGTTCAAGGAGATCCTCAACGCCTTGGAGGACCAGCAGTTGGAGGGCAGGGTGGGGGGTCAGGAGGAGGCGGTTGCGTTTGTGCGACAGCGCTTTGGGGGCGGTGACCTGACGGAGTAGAGGCACCAGAGCATTCAGGCCGATTCTTCGATTTGCTCCAGGTGCTCCAGCACCTCTTTGGGCTGGATTCGGTTCTTGAAGAAGAAGACCCCGCCCGGCACCTCGGCAAGGTCCTCCTCGCTGACATTCAAATCGCGCGAGACCGCCACGATCAAGTCCTTGCGCTGGGCCCTGCGCAGCTTTTCCAGCTTGCGGCGCAGGTACTCCGGCCGCCAGAAGCCCACGATCTCCAGCAGCGCGGTGCGGCCGCTGGGATGGCGGAAGGTGAAGTCGGGGATCATGACGGTTTCCTTGAGGTTGATGATCTCGCTTTCGCGTTCCAGCTCCCACTCGGTTTTGGCCTTTTCAAAGCGTTTGGCAAAGGTCTCTTCGAGGAGAGAGTCGTACACGGTCTGGTCGCGGTAGTGCGAGACCAGGGAGCTGTTGTCGTCGAGCACGAACTCCTGGCGGCGGCCGTCCGAGCGCAGGATTTCGGCGCGCATCTGCCAGCGGGTACACAGCAGCAGGGCGGGCAAGAACACCGCCATCTGGAAACCGTACTTCTGGGAGTGCCGGAACATGCTGACCGGCCCGTCGAGCACTACCTCGTAGCCGGCGTCCGGGTCGCCGTTGATGGTGTGGATCAGGCGATAGAATTTGATGAACTTGAAGAGTTGCTTGTAGCGTACCGGGATATTGCGGTACACGCTCAGCCGGAGGTGCTCACAGCGATAGAGCATGGCCTGGGCCAGGGCCAGGTTGTAGCGGTTGAGCAGGAAATTGGGGGTGGGGGTCTCAAAGGTTTCGAGGCGATGATTTTCGGCCAGGTCGGCGTAGAGCCCCTCCTCCACCTGCTCCGAACCGATCTGGTACTTGAGGGCCAATTGTTCCAGGACATGCTCGCGGGTGATGGGGTAGATGAGGTTGGGCTCGCGCACCACGGGGTGGTTCTCGCGGCTCAGGGCAAAGGTCTGCTGCCTCAGCTCATCAGGAGGCACGGCGCTGGAGATGTGGAATTCGCAGCGGTCGTCGAAGAGGAGCTTGGCCAGGCCGCGCTGGATGCGGTAGTCGGTGCGGTCCCCGGCGTAGTGGTCTAAGGCGGCCTGCAACTCCTTGCGGGTCCGTCCCTGGTGGCGCGCGAAGAGATCGATGAGGTCCTGGGCCAGATCGATGTACTGGGGACTGGACACGTCGATGTAGCGTGGTTCGATGTAGGGCCCCCGGGAACGGGTGAGCAGGAGGTCGGTGGTGAGCATCAGTCGGCGGCCTCTGAATAGGCGGGATGGCGCCGCCGGCGGGCGCTGATGCGGTCCTCCACCGTGTCTTTGGATACTACTTCGTAGAGTACCGCCTCCTTGCCCTCGCGCCGGCGCAGGATGCGGCCCAGGCGCTGGACGTGCTCGCGGATGGTGGCGCTGCCCGAGAGTACCACCGCCACATTGGCCTCGGGGATATTCACCCCTTCGTTGAGCACCTTGGAGGTGATCAGGGCCAGGTGGGCGCCCTGATTGAAGCCTTCGAGGATTTCCTTGCGTTCCCTGGTGCGGGTCTGGTGGGTGATGGCCGGGATCAGGAAGGTGCGGGAAATCTCGTACACCGTCTCGTTGTCGCTGGTGAAGATGAGGGTGCGGTCGCGCGGATGGGCCTTGAGGATGTCCTCCAGGACCCGCAGCTTGGAGGCGGTCCCCAGGGCGATCTTGCGGTGCTGGCGATAGGCCAGCATGGCCCGCCGCCCGGCGCTGGAGCGGGCCGAGAGCTGGACGAATTGCTGCCAGGACTTGAGGGAACCCAGCGCGATGTCCTTGCTTTCCAAAAAACTCCGGTACTCGGAGTGGGCCGCGTCGTACGCGGCGCGTTCCTCGGCCACCATCTGGACCTGGCGGCGTTCGACCCGGTACTCGGCCAGGTAGTCGCCGGAGAGGTCGCGGATGCCCTTCTCGTAGACGATGGGCCCGACCAGGGTGTCGAGCAGGATGTGGCGGCCGTCGGCGCGCTCGGGGGTGGCGCTGAGGCCCAGGCGGTAGGGGGCGATGGCCATCTCGGCGGCGTGGCTGTACATCTCGCCGGGCAGGTGGTGGACCTCGTCGAAGATCACCAGCCCAAAGCGGTTGCCGTAGCGCTCCATGTGCATGTAGGCGCTGTCGTAGGTGGAAACCGTGAGGTCCTGGATTTCGTGGTAGCCGCCCCCCAGCAAGCCCACTTCTATTGCAAAGGCCTTGCACAACAGATCGTACCACTGGTTCATCAGGTCGATGGTGGGGGCCACCACCAGGGTGCTGCGGTTGGTGTGGGCCATGGCCATGAGCCCGACCTGGGATTTGCCCGAGCCGGTGGGCAGGACCACGACCCCGCGGCCGTGGTGGCGCTGCCAGCCTTCCAGGCTCTCCTGCTGGTGGGGATGGGGCTGGAGAGGGGAGTTGAGGCTGAGGGAGAGTTTGTTGTAGCGCGGCGCGGTGTTGTCGTACTCGGCGTCCTGCTGGCGCAGAAATGCGACAATGTCGCGGTAGAAGAGGGCCTGGGCGCGCCACTGGTCCACGCGGGCGTCCCACACAAAGGCCGGCGGAACCGGGTCGGTCTCCTGAAAGTCGCGCAGCAGTAAGGTGCCTTCTTCGAAGGTCAGGCGCATGGGCGGGACAGGAACTTAGCGGGTTGATGTTGATCTTATTTAATATTAATGATAAATTGGAATCAGATACAGAGCAAGGAGGAGCGGGCCATGTGCAAAGTTATAGCAGGGATACTGCTGGCCGGCAAGGTAGGTGGATAGATTCGGGCACTTCGATTTTGCTCAAGAGCGGGTTGTATTCGCGGGCGGCCCATTCGGGCGGGGTTTTCGTGGAGGTCACCTATCAGCGCAATGCGTTGCGCACGGTTTTTGATGAGCCCGAGAACACGTCCAGATTGGGCTTAGGATTGGGTTTCAAGGGCTTTTTTTGATTGAGGAGTGCGCATGCCGACAGCGCCGCCCAACATCCTGTGGATCTGCACCGACCAGCAGCGCTACGATACCATTGCGGCGCTGGGCAACCCGCACGTCTCCACCCCGAACATCGACCGGCTAGTGGCCGAGGGCGTGGCCTTCACCCACGCCTATTGCCAGAGTCCAATCTGCACCCCCAGCCGGGCCAGCTTCCTGACCGGGATGTACCCCAGCGCCGTGCACGTGAACGGCAACGGCAACGACTGCTTCCCGAGCCAGCCGCCGCTGGTGACTCGCCTGCTGGCCAACGCGGGCTACGATTGCGGCCTGATCGGCAAGCTGCACCTAGCGGGCGCCTATTGTCGCATCGAACCCCGGGTGGACGACGGCTACCGTTACTGGGAGTACAGCCACGCGCCTCGGGACGACTGGCCCGAGGGTCACGGGTACGCAGAGTGGGTGCGCGCCAGGGGGGGAGATCTGAATGCCTTTAACAGGGATATCCGCGGGGTGCCGGCCGATTTGCACCAGACTACCTGGTGCGCCGAGAAGACCATTGAGTTTATCTGCCAGGAGCGCCAGGGGCCCTGGCTGGCCAGCGTGAACATCTACGATCCGCATCCCCCCTTCAATCCCCCCCAGAGCTACCGGGATCTGTTCGATCCGGTCCAGATGTCCGGTCCGCTCTTCCGCGCCAGCGACCTGGAACAACAGCAAAAGCTGGCAGGGGTGGACTTCCAGTCCAAGGGCCGGCACCCGGACGACCTGGACATTGCCAGCCCGATTCTGACCTCCAGCCCGCAGCGCGGTGGCAAACTCGATCCGGCTGCCGGGGGAGAGAAGGATGCCCGCACCCTGCAGGCGGCCTACTACGCCATGATCAAGCTGGTCGACGACCGGGTGGGTCGCATCCTGAATGCCCTCGAAGAGAGCGGCCAGCGCCACAACACGGTGGTGATCTTCACCAGCGACCACGGCGAGATGCTGGGGGACCACGGGTTGATCCAGAAGGGCTGCCGGTTCTACGAGGGGCTGGTGCGGGTGCCGTTGATCTTTTCCTGGCCGGGGGTTTTTCCCCAGGGGCTCAGGAGCGAGGCCCTGGTGGAGTTGCTGGACAAGGCCCCCACCCTGATGGAACTGGCCGGCCTGGTGGCGCCGGAGCGGATGCAGGGGCGCTCCTTGCTGCCCATCCTCAAAGGGGAGGCCGACCCTGCCGTGCACCGGGATTTTGTCCGTTGCGAGTACTACGATGCCCTGGAGATGCCGGACCACAGCCTGGCCACCATGTACCGGGACGAACGCTACAAAGTGGTGCTCTACCACGGGCACGACTATGGAGAACTCTACGATTTACAGGAAGATCCCGAGGAGTTCGAGAATATGTGGGAGGAACCCGAAGCCCAACCCCTGGTGCTCGAATTGCTCAAGCGCAGTTACGATGCCTCGATGCGGGCCATGGACCGGGGCCCGCGCCGGATCGGACCGATGTAGAAGATGACGCCGGTAGAACAAAGGCAGACCCGTCTGGTAAACCGGGATATCCTGCGCTTGCGGGAAAAGTCGGCACAGGTTTGCAAGGACCTCCTGACGGTTGAAGAGCCGCTCGAAATCCGCCTGGGCCAGGAGCCCATTGCCGTGATCATGCGGACCCCCCGGGACGACTTCGAACTGGCAGCCGGATTTCTCCTCACCGAGGGCCTGATCTGCGGGCCAGAGGATCTGGGGGCGATTTCCTACTGCAGCGCGGCCGAACCACCCAACCAAAAAAATATAGTGGAGGTGCGCCTGCGGGATGGGGTGGAATTCGATCTGGCCCAACTCAAACGCAACTTCTACGCCTCGTCGAGCTGCGGGGTGTGCGGCAAGGCCAGCATCGAGGCCATAACCAGGCAGGCCCCGCCGCTGGCGGCGGATTTCAGTATCGAGCTCGAGGTGCTCTACGGCCTGGAGCAAAAACTGCGTTCGGCCCAGGATGTATTCGAAAAAACCGGCTCCCTGCACGCGGCCGGCCTTTTCGACGAGGAGGGCGAACTTTTGGCCCTGCGCGAGGACGTGGGGCGGCACAACGCCGTGGACAAGCTGGTGGGAGCCTTTGTCCTCAGGGGTCGGCCGATGCCCCTCCGGTCCGTCCTCATGGTCAGCGGGCGGACCAGTTTTGAGATCGTGCAGAAGGCCCACATCGCCGGCATTTCCGTGGTAGCGGCGGTCTCGGCGCCGTCGAGCCTAGCGGTGGACCTGGCGCGGGAGGCGGGTTTGACCCTGGTGGGGCTTTTGCGCGGACGTGGATGCAATGTGTACACCGGCGAGGAGAAAATCGTCCCATAAAAGGGAGGCAAAACCTGCGGCGCGGCAAGCCATCCGGCCAGATCAATCAGGTCCGTTTAAAAGTTTGACATAACGGTCTATATTGTACATATTCAAAATTTGTCCAAAATTTGTCGGATTTTTATGAAGAGCCGATCAACCTCTCGTTCTTCTTGAGTGCGTTCCCGATTGCGCCGGGAGGCAGCGTAGGTGAGCGCATCAGCGATGAACGAACGTGGTTTGATCCATCCCGTTGTCGAGGTTGACGGCAGGGCTGTATACATTCCTACCCACAAGCGCTTACCCTACCACGGGCGTCCCACCTTGTCCCACAGAAAAGGGCCTTTGTACTTCCTAATACGTATACGTTGGCGGCTCTGGATCAACGGGCCGGGATTGCTAGAGGAGAGAAAAATGCGTGCGACCGTAGCTCTCATTGCTTGTTGGGGACTAGCGTTGTTCGCCGGCTGTGGCAAGAACGAGGTCACTATCGAGATACGGGGCGGAGACGGGCGGAAAGTGCGTCTGGACGCCAACGATGTGGAGTACAAATTCAACCGCCTGGTGGATGCGGGGTCCTATACTTTTCCCCGCCCCGACAGCAAAATCGAACTGGATGAGCGTACCTACGTAATCAATGTGGTTGCCGGGGATTACTTGCATTCTCATTCTTTGCAGGTGGAGTCACCACCTATCACCGGGGTGGAGAACTATAGGGTGGAGTTCGATATCCCCGCCGGCAGCAACGGCGAGTTCAGCCGGGAAGGTACCATCCTTTTCGCCTCCACGCCCACAAACGTCCGCGACTGGGACTTGTTCACGATCCGTGCGGATGCCTCAGAGTTGACGCAGCTGACCAACACAAAAGAGTTCGAGCAATACCCTTCCTGGTCGCCCGACGGAGAGCGGATCCTGTTTACCAGGGGCAGCGTGATGACCAATATCGATATCTTCGTCATGGACGCCAACGGCTCCCATATCACACGCCTGACCGAGCATCCAGAGCGGGACGAGAGGGCGATCTGGTCGCCGGACGGCACCACCATCGCCTACGTCAGCCAGCGCGACGGGGACGTGGCCATCTGGCTGATGGATATAGACGGCGGCAACAAGCGCAAACTGGTCAAAGGGCGCGAGCCGTCCTGGTCGCCCGATAGCGAGAAAATCGCCTTCGTTTCCTTCGTTTCCGGGCAGTTCGATGGTAATGACGAGATCTATCTCATCGATCTGGACGGGTCCAATATGCGGCGACTGACCAATACCAAGAAGTCCGATTGGTTTCCCCAGTGGTCTCCAGAGGGATCGCGGCTCGCTTTTTGCACGGAGCGCTTCGGCGGTCAGGAACTCATGGTGGCCAATGTGGAGACCGGTTCTCAGGTGAGGATCACCATGGCCAAGAGCACCTTTGAGGAGAATCCCGTATGGTCTCCGGACGGCCGGGGTCTAGCCTATCAGGGGAAGATGAACTTCACAGAGGAAGGCGAACTAGACGTAGAAGAATACATGGAAGGAAGGTGGCGCCCCAGAGGTACCTACGATATCTTCCTCGTCCCTGTGGTTGGGTTCGATTGGGACGAGACCGAATCCCCCCCCATTATGCCCATCAATCTCACCAATACCCCCGATCGGGACGAAAAATCGCCGAGTTGGCGGCCCTTTTAATTGCATTGCAAAGTCTGGCCTTTGTCAACCGCGGCTGGCTCAATCGTTCCGGGCACAGCGGAAGCCGCCGTAATTGTGACGTGTATCCTCGGTGTGCTTACCTCGGTAGCTAGAAGTCGAAGTCAAGTAAGATCACCTCCAGCAAAGCAGTTTGGTGGAAGATAAACCGACAGTAGATGCAGGGGCATCAGGCCTCATTCGCCGAGTTGGCTGGGTAACACTTGGACGCCTCGCCAATATTTCCGCTCTCCTTTTGGTCAATGTCCTTTTGACCCGTCATCTACCCCCCGCTGATTATGGATATTACCAGCAAATCTGGGTTCTTTTAAATGTAGCTATTCCGCTCTTTTTGTTTGGCCTGCCGGTAAGCATAAACTTTTTTTTACCCCCACTTTCCGGGCGGGAACGCAACAATTTCATGTTGCAGCATGTCCTCCTGATCCTGTGTATGGCCTTCCTGTTTTTAGGGGGTATCGGGGGGCTTGGGGCCGCTTGGCGACCCACTTTATTCGGAATTGGCCTGGATATAGTCCCCCTGCTCCCAATTGCGGCTGTGGGTTTCGGGCTGATTGCCTGTGGTTTTTGGGAAGCCTTCCTGATTGTCTACAACAAGCCCCAATGGCTGGCGATTTCTCTGTTTTTTTTCTCGTTGATTCATCTGTCCGCGGTCTTGTTGGGATACTTTGTTGGGAAGTCCCTAGAGTGGATTTTTCTATGCCTGAGCCTCTCTGTAATGTTGCGCTTCATCGTTGTTTTTTCCGTATTGTGGAAGATGCTTCGGCCCTTGGCGTTTCGCTTTCGCCGGGATTGGCTGCACAAACAACTTCGCTATGTTTGGCCTGTTGGCCTGAGAGAGGGTATTGGGGTACTGGCCAGGTTCTCTGACAAATTGCTCTTTATACTCTCTACCTCCTATTTCCCCTATTTTAACGCCAGTCATTTCGCATATTACTACAATGGAGCCTGGGAGTTGCCCGTTGCCGGAATGCTGGTTGATTCGATGCGCGTGGTTTTACAACCCGAGCTTAGAGACGCCTATCATAGGAAGGATACCCGCTACATTGTAAGCTTGATGCATTTTGCTTCTAGAAGGATCGCTTTTTTTATTTTTCCACTTGCGGCTTTTTCGTTTGTAGTAGGTCCCGATCTAATGAGCTTTTTGTTTGGCGAACCCTACCGTGCCAGTGGGGGTTACTTTCGCGTATTCACCCTGATATTACTGTGTCGCGTCTCAACTGCCAGCCTGGTACTATTGGCGGCAGACAGGGCTGGCAGCGTGCTCTTCGGAACGGTTCTGGATCTTTTTATAGCGGTGGGGGTGGGGTTTGCCCTGATTCCTTTGCTAGGCCCTTTCGGACCCGCCGTAGGTTTGGTTTGCAGCACGTATTGTCAGGTCGCCTACTATATGTGGAAGGCTTCGAGGGTCATCGGACACCCCTTGAGGACCATCCTGCCCTGGGGCACACTGGGCAAACTCGCCCTCTTCAATGGTGGGATTGGCGCGTGCACATCGTTTTTTTTAATCTTTGATTCCGCTGTTTCAAACATAATCATTTCGGGTGCGGTTTTTGGAGTTTTACTCCTGGTCGGGGGGGTGGGACTGGGCCGGTTTGAGCCGGAAGAACGCGAGCTGATAAGAACGGCGAGAGAGGTGGCAAAAACCGTGCTTACCTCTTTGGTAAAGCAGGAAAAAGAAGATTTTAGCCAACAGGATCCGCGGACCCGAGATGAATAACCTACCCGGCGCTTACTGGACGCTCTGTCGTTCCCCTCGTCCGCCACGCCCCGGGTCTGCACTGCCGTTGCTATCTCCTCGACCGGAAGCGCGACCGAGGCGTGTCCCCAAGCGATCGGTGCCTCGGGCCGCCCCTCCAGCGCAACGTGGTGTTCGTGCAATATGCGATCGGCGTGCCGTTCCATTCGGAGTACTGGCTGTGCCGCAATCCCCGCTGGAAACCATCCGGCGGGGATTGTCTTTGCTAGGAATCGAATCCCCCCAGCAGGGCAGAGGCTATTTCATCCCACTCCTGTGGCAGCGGGTCCTTGCAATGCGGCTTTTCGGCGCGGCGGTACCAGTAGCCGGCATTGGACTCGTCGCCCTCCACGCGGTGGAGGTAGGCGTGGACCCAGGCGCCGAGGGGATTGGGTTCGTCCTGGGCGATTTTGTGGGCCTTTTCCCAGTCGCCCCTGGCATCGTGCCACAGAGCCTGGAGGGCGCCGTCAATGCCGGCGGGCGGTTCGGCTTGGTCCAGAGACGCCTTGAATTTTTCCAGTTTCATTGAGGAGGCCTCCTTGGTCTGAGTTCTGGGTAATTGTGTTTTTAAGAAGAGTACTCCAACCCGAGGAATTCGGCAAGTCAGGGGGCGATTATTCAGCCCTGGTTGTCTTGCGAAGATCAATCCTTCGCTTCTATATTAACAAAGTTGAAATCGCAACTACTTATCCAGCCTTCAAATATGGATAAATCCATCAAAATCGGCCTGGTCGGCCTGGGAACGGTCGGTACGGGTGTCGTGCAGTTGTTGCAGGATGCGCCCTCTGCCATGCGGCGGCGCGAGCACGTGGACTTTACGCTTTGTCGGGTGGCGGTGCGGGATCCCGGCAAAAGGAGAGCGCTTGGAATCGACGAAGCGCTGCTGACCGGGGATGCCCTGGAGGTGGTAAACGACCCGGAAGTACAGATGGTGGTCGAGATCAGTGGCGCGGCCCAGGCCTACCAGTGGATCCGCACAGCCCTGGAGCAGGGCAAGGACGTAGTCACCGCCAACAAGGCCGTGCTGGCCGAACACGGCGAGGAGTTGTTCGGCCTGGCCCTGGAAAAAGGGGCGGACCTGATGTTCGAGGCCAGCGTCGCCGGCGGCATTCCGATCATTCGCTCTTTGCGCAGCGGCCTGGTGGCCAACAAGGTGGAGTCGCTCTACGGCATCCTCAACGGCACCACCAATTACATCCTCACCCGGATGTCGCGGGGCACCGGGGACTACGCCGGGATCCTCAAAGACGCTCAGGACAAAGGGTATGCCGAGCCGGATCCCACCATGGATGTGAGCGGCATGGACGCGGCCCAGAAACTCACCTTGCTTTGTCGCATCGCCTTTCACTGCACCTGCAAGGCAGAGGATATCTTCTGCGAGGGGATCGAACGAATTGAACCCCGGGATATCGAATACGCCCGGGAGCTGGGTTATACCATCAAGCTGCTGGCCATTGCCAAGTACGCCGGGGCGCAGGTGGAGGCGCGGGTCCATCCGGTCATGGTGCCGGCGGATTCCCTGCTGGCCAACATCCACGACGAATTCAACGCCATAGAGGTGGTGGGAAGCGCAGTGGGGACCCAGGTGTTCTACGGCAAGGGCGCCGGCCAGATGTCCACGGCCAGCGCCGTGGTCTCGGACATGGTGGAGCTGGCCGAACGCAAGATCTCCGGGGCGGGTTCGGCCATCGGGGATATGATCCTGGGGGCAGAAGCCACCGGTATCGCCGATATTCGGGATATCGAGATCAGGTACTACCTGCGGCTGCGGGTCGAGGACAAGCCCGGGGTCCTGGAACAGATCGCCCACATCCTGGCTCAGGAAGATATCAGCATTGCCTCGGTGATTCAGAAGGAGCGGGATCTGGAGGGGGGGAGCGTGCCGCTGGTGATCGTCACCCATGAAGCTCGGGAGCGCTCCATGTACAAGGCGGTGGCGGCAATGAATGGCCTGCCCATGGTCGAGGAAGTGCACCTGATCCGCATGGAGGAGCTGTAGCCCTTGAAATACGTGGTACTGGTGCCGGATGGCGCCGCCGATTACGCCCTCGACGAGTTGGACGGCAGGACCCCGCTGCAGGCTGCTTCCACCCCCAATATGGATGCCCTGGCCCGGGAAGGCCTGGGCGGGCTGGTGCAGATGATTCCGGCTTCCCGGCATCCGGGGAGCGATATCGGCAACCTGGAGATTTTCGGCTATGATAGCCGGGTGCACTACAGCGGCCGGGCGCCCCTGGAAGCGGCGAGTATGGGCATCGAGCTGGAGGAGGGGGCGATTGCCTTTCGCTGCAACCTGATCACCCGGGACGGGGATACCCTGACCGACTACAGCGCCGGCCATATCACCATCGAGGAAGGCCGGGAGCTTTTTCAGCTTCTCGGGGGCAAACTGGCGCAGGAGGATATCCGCTTCTATCCAGGGGTGGGCTACCGCCATTTGCTGGTCTGCCAGAATGGCCCCGACGGGCTGGTATCTCATCCGCCGCACGATATCATGGGCCAGTCAATCGCGGCGCACTTGCCTACCGGGGAGGGCCAGGAAAAAATTCGCGCTCTGATGGAGGCGGCCGAGCCCATCCTGGCGGAGGCGCAGGTCAACCAGATCCGCAGGGAGGCAGCAATGTCCCCGGCCAATGCCATCTGGCTCTGGGGATCGGGCCGGGCGCTGCAACTGGATAGCCTGAAAGAAAAATACGGGCTCAGCGGGGGGGTGATTTCAGCGGTGGACCTGGTGCGGGGCATCGGCCGGTCTGCCGGCCTGGAGGTGATCGAGGTGCCGGGCATCACCGGGTACCTGGACACCAACTACTCCGGCAAGGCCCGCTACGCCCTGGAGGCCCTGGAGCGCTACGCCCTGGTCTACGTGCACGTGGAGGCCCCGGACGAGGCCGGCCACAACGGGGATCCCGGGGCCAAGATACAGGCCCTGGAGGACTTTGATCGTCTGGTGGTCGGGCCGGTGGTGGAAGGGGTGCAAAATTACCGCCAGGCGCGGATCCTGATGACCCCGGATCACCGCACCCCCATTGCGCTGCGGACCCACAGCCGCGAGCGGGTGCCCTTTGTGCTGTGGGGCAGTGGGCTGGCCGCGGATGGTCTGGAGGCCTATGACGAGCGGGCCGCGGAAAAGGGGTCCCTGCACCTGGGTCGCGGCCACGAACTGATGGATTACCTGGTGGGAAAGAAGAAGGTCGGAGGCTAGGCGCGTACTTATGGCACTGGTGGTACAGAAATACGGTGGCACTTCGGTGGCCACGCCCGAGTTGATCCGGCGGGTGGCCGAGCGCATAGTGGCGCGCCACAAGAGCGGGGACCGCATGGTGGTGGTGGTCTCGGCCATGGGCGATACCACGGACGAGCTGGAGGCCCTGGCGGCCAAGGTGAGCCGCAACCCGACCGATCGAGAGATGGACATGCTCATGGCCTCGGGCGAGCGCATCTCCATGGCGCTGCTGTCCATGGCAGTGAACGACCTGGGGGTCGAAGCGGTGTCCATGACCGGGGGGCAAAGCGGTATCATCACGGATGCGGTCCACCGCAAGGCCCGCATCCTCGACCTCAAGCCGGACCGGCTGCTGGAGGAGCTGGACCGGGGCCGGATCCTCATCGTCGCCGGGTTCCAGGGGGTGACGACCGAGGCCGAGGAAACCACGCTGGGCCGCGGGGGCTCCAACCTGAGCGCCGTGGCGCTGGCCTATGCCCTCGCGGCGGATGTGTGCGAGATGAATACCGACGTGGACGGCATCTACACCGCCGATCCGCGGGTGGTGCCCCAGGCGTGCAAGTTGGATGTGATCACCCCCGAGGAGATGCTGGAACTGGCCAGCGCCGGGGCCCGGGTATTACAGTCGCGCTCGGTGGAATTCGCCAGCAAGTACGGGGTTACCATTGCCGTGCGCTCCAGTTTCAACCAGAATCCCGGTACCCTCATCAAGGAGGTAAAACGGATGGAAGAGGTAGTAGTGCGCGGGATCGCCCACGATCTCGACGAAGCCAAGATCACGGTGCGCCGCGTGACCGACCGCCCGGGGATCGCCGCCCGGTTGTTCGGGTCGCTGGCCGAGCGCACCATCAATGTCGATATGATCATTCAAAACACCAGCGAGGCCGGCACCACGGACGTATCCTTCACGGTCCAGGAGGTCGACCTGGAACGCGCCCTGGAGGTGTGCGAGGGGATCAAGGACGAGCTGGGCGCCAAGGATGTGGTCTCGGACCTGGATATCGCCAAGATTTCGGTGGTGGGGGTGGGCATGAAGAGCCATGCCGGGGTCGCCGCCAATATGTTCAAGGCCCTGGCCGAGGCGGATATCAACATCCACATGATCAGCACCTCGGAGATCAAGATTTCCTGCGTGGTCGACCAGGAAGGCGCCGAGAATGCGGTGCGGGTTTTGCACGCGGCCTTCAACCTGGCCGCAGCGGCTTAGGAGTGACAGTCATGGAAACATGCAATGTCGCCATCATGGGGGCCACCGGTGCGGTGGGCCAGGTGATGCTGGAAATTTTGCAAGAGCGCGACTTCCCGGTCGGGGAGTTGCGGCTGCTGGCTTCGGCGCGTTCCGTGGGCAAGGAGTTCGAGTTTGGTGGCGAGAGTATTGCCGTGCAGGAGTTGAGCGAGGATTCCTTTGCGGGGATAGATCTGGTCCTGGCCTCGGCCGGTGGGTCGCTCAGTAAGCAATACAACCCGCACGCGGTGCAGGCCGGGGCCGTGGTGGTGGACAACACCTCGGCCTATCGCATGGACCCGGAGGTGCCGCTGGTGGTGCCCGAGATCAACCCGGAGGATCTGGATTGGCACAAGGGCATCATCGCCAACCCCAACTGTTCGACCATCATCATGGACGTGGTGGTTTGGCCGCTCTACCGGCACCAGCGGGTGCAGCGGGTGGTGGTCTCGACCTACCAGGCGGTGAGCGGAGCCGGGGCGCGGGCCATGGAAGAGCTGGAGCGGCAGACGCGTCAGGTGCTGGCCGGCAACAAGGCCGAGCCCAGGGAGCTGCCGCACCAGATCGCCTTCAATCTGTTCTCGCACAATTCCGCCATCGGCCCCGAGGGCTACTGCGAGGAGGAGATGAAGATGATCCGGGAAACCCGCAAGATGTTCCACGACGACCAGATTCAGTTGACGGCCACCACGGTGCGGGTGCCGGTGATGCGGGCCCATTCAGAGGCCATCAACCTGGAGTTCGAAGAGCCTGTGAGCGCGGCCGAAGCCGCCGAGATTCTGGCCCGGGCCCCAGGGGTGAAAATCATCGATCAGAAGGCGTCAAATCACTTCCCCATGCCCATCGAAGCCTCGGGTGAGGACGATGTTCTGGTCGGGCGGATCCGCCAGGACATTTCGCGGCCGGATGGCCGGGGACTGGACCTGTGGGTCAGCGGCGACCAGCTGCGCAAGGGAGCGGCCCTCAACGCGGTGCAGATCGCCGAGGAACTGGTGGAGCGGAGGGTGTGGTAGACCGGGACGCCCGCCAGCTTGCCGGCGGCGTCGAAGAGAGCCATCCGCCGGCCGGTGCCCAGCGAGTCGTCCCCCATCTGACGTGTTCGTGGACCTGGCCCCGGCCTCAGGTGTAGTTCTGGTGGTCTCGCCCCAGCCGACGATGCCGCCGTCGGTCTCGATGCGGACGATTCCCAGCTCGGACCAGGGGTGGATCCCGGCGCGTTGCATTCCCAGCCGCACTCGCTCGATCAAGGGGAAAGGGGACCGGCAGGATGAAGCGCTCGATGGGGGTGCCTTTGGTCGTCGTTTATGATGCGCCCTGGACGCATACGTGGTCGATGAAACGGGTGTAGACATCCACCCCCTTGTGCAGTTGGTCGAGTTCGATCCACTCGTCCACGGTGTGCCCCTGAGCGATATTGCCGGGGCCCAGTACCACCAGGCGTTTCATCCGGGTGAAGAAGGCCACCCCGTCCGTGCCGTAGGGCACCGTGGTGGGCCTGCGGGTTCCGGTCAGCCCGAGGGCGGTTTGCACCAGGGATGAATCGGGTGGAGTGTAGAGCGGTTTTCCCAGGCGGACGGTTTCGCACTTGAGGCCGTGTTTGCGGGCGCTGTTCTTGGTCCGTTCGATCAGGGGAGCGACATCGATTGTGGGCATGAGGCGGTAACTGAGGGTACAGATGCTTTGCACTGGAGAGACATTGGTGGCGACGTTGTGATCGTTGATGCCGATGCACCACTCGGAGTGCGGTGGCTTGAATTCGTCGTTGCGGTAGCGTTTGGAGCTCAATACCAGGTCGTTTATTTTTTTCATCTCGGCCAGAAAGGGGATCATTTTGAGGTTGGCGTTGATTCCTTTCAGGGTGCTGGTATGGGCGGCGCGACCTTTGGAGACCACCCGCATGCTCAGGCCGCCCTTGTGAGCGTAGACCACGCGCAGGAGCGTGGGTTCGCAGATGATGCCATAGCCGCTGCTGGCCTCGGCGAACAGTTTGGAGCGTCGCGCCACGTCATAGGCACCGTCGCCGCCGGTCTCCTCGTCCGCGGTGACCACGATGTAGACCGGGGCTTTGAGGTCTCTGGCTTTGAAGTGGGCCGCAGCGCAAATGGAGGCGGCCAGAGGCCCCTTCATATCCGCGGCTCCGCGGCCGTAGAGCTTGCCTTTGCTGACCCTGCCTTCAAAGGGGCTTCCGGTCCATTCGTGGGCGTTGGAAGCCGGCACCACATCGTCGTGGCTCATCAGGGTAAGGCCGCCCGCGCCCTTGCCCAGCTTGCCGACGATGGAGAGTTTGTCCACGCCGTTGGCGTCGGTATAGGGCAGTTCTTCGATCTGAAATCCCAGTGCTTTGAGCAGCTTGACAACGCGCCGGGTGACCGGGACGTTGCTGAACTGGCTGACGGAGTTGTACCCCACCAGATCCTTGGCGAGTTCTACGACGTCGAGTGACATGGAAGTTTTAGCCTCGGGTTGACAGGTTGAGGGTTGATAAAGGGCAAAATAAAGACGAAGAGCGGGCGAGGCAAGGATTTTCGTCCACCGAGAAAAGGGCCTGCCCCCACGCGGAAGCAGGCCCTTTTTGTACAACCGGGTGGTTTGACCTAGGTGGTCACGGCAGCATGCAACTCTGTCCAGTCGTCCAGGTTGTTGAGGTTGACCGCGTCCAGGATAGAGCCGTCGTTGGCGACGCCGGCGGCCGAGAGGATTTCTCCGCGGGTGCCGGCGTCGTGGTCGTAACCGCGGATGGCGGCGTTGGAGGCGTCGATCTCGCTTTGCGGGATACTGCCGCCGCGCTGGTCCACGACCCATTTTTCGAACTGGGCATAGGACGGCTTGTTGTCCTTGATGTAGTTCACCGCCGCGTCGCGGTCGATGCCCAGGCCGTCCAGAACCATCTGGTCGAAGCCCAGGCCGCATTCATCGTAGCCTTCCTCCAGGTTGCCCGTAGCGCTCAAGAGCACCTTGGACCAAAGCCGGGGCAGGTGGATGGCGCCGAGCGGACCGGCGATATCGGAACTGATTAAAGGAATAATGGCCATTTCTCCCCTCCTTAGTAAGGTAGATAATAGGTTGTAACCGGACCCCTTGGTCGGGCCCCGAAGCCCTTGTTGGCAGGGCATTAACTATACTTAAAGGACCTGGGAATGTCAAACGAAAACTGGCGGGTTTTACCGATCCCTTGATCAAAGGTGGGAAAGTGTGCATCATATACTGGTTTTTTCTTGGTCCAACGGGATGGATACTGGATGAAAAAAGAGGGGGTTCTGCGCTGCGGCATCATTGGTGCGGTCACCAGGGGCAGCAGCTGGGTACACACTCTGCTGGCCAATCCGGCCACGGAAATCGCCGCGCTGTGCGATATCCGGGAAGAACAGGTCCGGGCGAATGCCGCCGAACTGGAAGTAGAGCACGTATTCACCGAGGCCGAAGCTATGCTGGACTCGGGACGGATCGACGCGGTGTTGATTGGCACGCCCATGCCCTTTCACGCGCCGCAGGCATGCATGGCCCTGGAACGCGATATCCACGTGCTCAGCGAGGTGACCGCCGGGGTCTCCATCGAGGAGTGCCGCGACCTGGTCCGAGCCGCACGCCGCAGCAAGGCCCACTACATGATGGCCGAGAACTATTGCTACATGAAACCCAATGTGCTGGTGCGGGAGCTGGTGCGCGCCGGTTTCTTCGGGGAGATTTACTACGCCGAAGGAGCCTATGTCCACGAGCTGAAAGCGCAGAACGAGGAAACCCCGTGGCGGCGGCACTGGCAGACCGGGGTCAACGGCTGTACCTATCCCACCCACAGCCTGGGGCCGGTACTGCAGTGGTTCGAGGGGGAGCGGGTGACGGCGGTCTGCGCGGTGGGGACCGGGCGTCACTACAAGGATCCGCGCGGGGATTATTACGAGATGGAGGACTCGGTTACCATGATGTGCCGGCTCAGCTCCGGGGCCCTGGCCCAGGTCCGGGTGGACATGCTCTCGGACCGGCCTCACAACATGGTCCACTACGCCCTGCAGGGCACGGATGGAAGCTACGAGTCCACGGACGGGTACCAGGGTATCCCCAAGATCTGGCTGCGGGATCGCAACCCCCAACCCGAGTGGGAGCCGCTGGAGATGCTGGAGGAGTACCTGCCGGAGTACTGGAAGAATCCCCCGGCCGAGGCCATCAAAGCCGGCCACGGGGGCGGAGATTACTGGGAGGTGCAGGATTTTGTGAGCGCCATCCTGGAGGACCGGGAGCCGCCAATCGGCATCGATCGAGCCCTGGACATGACCCTGCCCGGGCTGGTCAGCCGGCAGTCCATTGTCCAGGGCTCGACCTGGGTGGCGGTGCCGGACTCGCGCAACTGGACGTGAATTACAACCCCAACCAAAGGAGAATTATCATGGCTAAATACCGCGCCGCAGTGATCGGCCTGGGCTGGATGGGCATGCTCTACGACCTGGGGCAACGCTCGGGTACCTGGAACGTCGACGATATCGACCGTCCCACCCCGGAACTGGATGTCCACCGCAAGTTCCATCACCACGATCATCCGGGAGCGGAGGGCTTGCCCAGTTCCTATGCCGAGGCCCTGCACGACCGGCCCGAGGTGGAGTTGAGCGCCGCGGCCGAGCGCGATCGCAAGAGGCTCAAGGTTTTTTCCGAGCGCTACGGGATCGATGCCCTCTACGAGGATGCGGAGGAAATGCTGCGCCAGGAGAAGCCGGATATCGTGGCGGTGGCCACCAATACCAAACACCGGGCGGATTTGACCTGCCTGGCCGCGGAGTGCGGCGCCAAAGGCATTTTTACCGAAAAGCCCATGGCCCATACCCTGGAGGAAGCCGACCGCATGGTGAAAACCTGCGCCGAGACCGGCACGGCCCTCAACTGCGGGGCCATTACCACCACGCACCCTTCCTTCGGTCGGGCCGTGGAGTTGGTGCGGAGCGGGGCCATCGGCGAGCTGGTATCGATCGAGGCCGCCGGCGCCGGTACCCAGCACCAGAACTGGTCGCTCTTTGTGGAAAGCGCTCCGGCCTGGGTGGTGGGGGTAGGGGATGCGCCGCGGCGGGAATCGGGCAGCGACGAGTTTGCCGGGCAGGGGATGATGGTCACCGAGGACGGACTGGTGGTCCACTACCGCAAGGGGGCACCGGGGGTGCGGCTGAGCGGCAGCGCCGGCGAGATGGTCTTTGATTACCTCGAAGCCTGGGGGCTGTGGCAGGACGTGGAGGTGGACGGGAGCAACGGGCGGGTGCAGATGCCCTGGCCCAAGCCGCAGTTCGTGCCTCCGTACGGGGGGGTTTATTCCCTGAACGACGTGATAGACTGCATGGAGGGACGGTTGGACGAACCCAAGAATTCGGGCCGGCGGGTCGCGGTCGCTCTGGAAGTGGAGATCGCCCTCAAGCAATCCTCGGCCCAGGGCAGTGCCAGGGTGGATCTACCGCTGGCGGATCGCTCCCTGGGGCTCAACTACGACTGGTTCCGGTAGGGTCGGGAGGTGGGCCAGCCCTCCGAGGGGGTAGCGGCTACCAGGGTCTCCTTTTCCTCGTAGACCAGATCGTTGTCGGGGGCGGCGCAGCGGATGACTTTGTCGGTTTCCACCGCGCACGGAGAGCCGTCGCGAAAGGCCATCACGCCCGGATGAATGACTCAAATCACCACTCAAACGAAGGAATCTACCATGTCACAGCCACGCATTATGTTCTACCACGATGGACGCCACCCCCTGATTTACATGTACGAGCCGCCCATGCAAAAGGAAGAATACGAGGCCGGCGTCGACGAGTTGCTCGGCACCCCGGTGGAGGCGATCATGTTTTGCCTGGGAGATGGTCGCACCGTGTTGCACGACACCAAGGTGGGCGAATTGTGGGGCCACAACGTCAAGAAATGGCCCCACCTGATCTTTCATCGAGCCCACCGCAATGCCGTGAGTCTGATTCGCCAGGGCAACGATCCGCTGCGCGTCATCTGCGCGCGGGCCCACGCGCGCGGCCTGCTGGTCTATCCGACGTTGCTGGTACAACAGGGTACCGGGGTGCGCGGCGAGGATACCCGCTGCTCGGATTTCTGGTTCGACAATCCCCATCTGACCATCGGGGCGCGAGGGGATCTGCCCGCAGGTCATCGGGGCGCGACCTGCATGGATTTCAAACATCAGGAGGTGCGGGAGGAGCGTTTCGCCCTGATCCAGGAAACCCTGGACAACTACGACATCAACGGTTTCGAGCTGCAGCTCAATTATGGGCTGGACTACTTTCACCCAAAGGAGCTGAAGGCGGGCCGCAAGATCATGACCGAGTGGATCCGCAAGGTCTACCGGGCAGTGAAGAAGAGCGGTCGCAAGCGCGAACTGGCCATCCGCGTGCCGGCCAGCCTCCAGGGGTGTATGGAGTTGGGCCTGGACGTGCGCACCTGGATCAAAGAGGGAATCGTGGACGTGGTCATCGGCCAGACCTTCTCGGGGCCGGAACTGCAGGACCAGATGATCGATTTCCGGCCGCTGATAAGGGCGGCCAAGGACAGCAAGTGCCGGATTCACGCAGCCATCCACAGCCACGTGGACTCGGATCGTCTGAACGAAGCCAATATCCAGATGGTGCGGGCGGCGGCGTGCAACTACTGGGAACAGGGCGTGGACGGTCTCTACCTGGCGCACTGGTTCAGCAACTGGCCGTATGGGTCTAGGTTTTACGAAAAGCTGCGCGAGTTGCCCTACCCCGAGATCATGGCGCCGCGGGACAAGCACTATTACGTGCCCACTCCGACCGGCCGCTATACCGAACTGGAGCCCATGCTGGAGCCGGATGTCCTGGTGCAACTGCCGGTGAATCTGGAGGTTAAAAAACCGGTGCAGATCCATTTTGCCATCAGCGACGATCTGCCGCGCTGGGACAAAGTGGGCCGGGTACACGAGGTTTTGCTGCGTCTGCGGCTCGTGGAAACCACCGAGCGCGACCAGCTGTGCTTCCGGCTCAATGGCAAGGAGTTGCCGCCTGCATTACTGCGCAAGATCAACCGGTTGTACATGATGGATGCTCCGCGCTACCGGGTAGGCGGCTACTGGTTCGTGTTCCGCCTGGACAAGGCCCACTGGCCGCGAAAGGGGGAAAACACCGTGGAAGTGACCCTGCTGCGGCGCGACCGGGAGGCGGCTCCCCCGGTTCACGTCCGCGACGTGGAGCTGGAGACCAGGTACCTGATGGGCAAGAACTTCCACCGTGGTCACGATGCCGAGCTGGGGGACTACGAGCATGTGAATCAGTGAGGCTGCGCTGGTGGTCTTGCAGGGGCCGCTCCTATTTCAAGGAGACACGGCCTCCGCGCCCAGGTGTTCTTCTAGCCAGGTCTTCAAGGGCACGTCTTCGTCGCTGGGAGAAGAGTATCCGTACCAGTCCGTGGTGGCGCCCAGCAGTTGCCGGCGGATGGGATTGCAGCGGTCCATGTACTGGGCTAACGGTCATGTTGTCCCGCGGCCGGATCCAGCGGTAACTGTAGCCGTAGAGCAGCAGCTTGCGGGTGATCTCCGAGTGGTTCGGGCTGGGGCAGTGCCAGATGCGGCGGTCGAAAATCACCGCGGCCCCGGCCGGGACCAGCAGGGGTACGGCCCCTTCCGGGTTGGATACGCCGTCGGAGGGAAACTGGGTCTCGTTGCGCAGGTGGCTGCCCGGGACCATGTAGAGGTTGGCCCTGTCAGCCTGGGTGGTATCGGTCAGGAAAAACCCCACCTTGAGGGAGATGCGGGGCCGGGGATTGCCCTCCATTTCAAGGTTGAGACGGCCGCTGTCCTGATGCCAGCCCCAGCGCTTTTTGGGGCTTCTGGTCGCGGTCTCTTCGGGAGGGGTGATGACGATGGTGGAGTGGTACATCTGGATATTCTAGCCCAGGATGCCCCACACTTTGGGGAAGACCCGGGGCCAGTCGAGCAGTTCCACAAAGAGTTCGTCGTCTTTTAAACAGTCCCGGACGCTGAGCCGCTCGTGAGGGCCCATATTCCTCGCGCTCCGGTAGTGGGCGTCGATGCGGTCCCCTATGGCGCACAACTCTTCGAGCACGGAGGGCGGCAGGACATCCTCGACGACGAAATAACCCTTTTCCTCAAATTCCAGGTGCTCGGAGTCGGTCAGGCAGTGGTCTATACAGGTGGTATCCATGGTTGGCTCCTTTGAGGTGTTTTGCGCTACCCGGCCTCGATGAACCGGCCTATCTCGCGGGCGCAGTGCTTGCCCGATTCCACCAACCGGGGGCGCGGCGCGATCAGGGCCGACAGATCCGGCTTAGACTCTATACGGAAATTCGCTTTGTGCCCCGATGTCTGGGCAAAGATGGTTGGGCGGACCCTTCTCACGGGTTTTATGCCTCCAGGGTGTGGTCCACCCCAAGTTTAATGGAGTGCTCCGGGTGTTCGTTGATCTCCCGGTAGGCGACGGCCGCCTGCGAGAAGGGCACGGTCGGGTCGATCAGGTCGTCGGCCTGGAGGCGCCCCTCCACCAGCAGGGCCA
Organism: Candidatus Latescibacterota bacterium; assembly: GCA_965219385.1. Taxonomy (GTDB): domain Bacteria; phylum Latescibacterota; class UBA2968; order UBA8231; family UBA8231; genus CBDCNM01. Next base: position 4,395,977 of record CBDCNM010000002.1, read on the forward strand.
GGGACTCGGCCTGGAGGCGGGCAAAATTCCAGCCGGCCTGGGGCAGGGGCTGGCTGTTGGCGCGGCTGGATTTGATCTGGATCCGGTTGCGGTGCCACTCCCCGGACAGGTACAGAGCACTGGTGGGTCCGGTGTAATAAGCGGTAGAGACCACGGTGCCTTGGTAACGGACCGACCGCAAGGCGTCGTACAGGGCCGCTGAAGAACCACTGGTCTCGATGGCCACGTCTACGCCCAGTTTGTCGGTGTTTTGCTTGATCTCGACCCCGGCGTCCACCTGGGTGGGGTCGAGCACCAGATCGGCGCCGTGGCGCGCGGCAGCGTTGCGCCGGCGCTCGAAAAGATCCACCCCTACCACCCAGCGCGCCCCGGCCAGCCGGGCTATCTGCAGGGCCATTTGTCCGATGGCCCCCAGCCCGAACACCGCGACCCGATCCCCCAGAAGCACGGGCGCATCCCGCACCCCGCCCACGGCAAAGTCCGCCGGATCCCAGTACATCAAGGCCTGGGGGGAGACTCCTTCAGGGGCGGGTTGTACCCGGCCTTGCCGGACGGTGTGGGTCTGGCGCACGGGCAGGTGGCCGAAGACCTGGTCACCCACCTGCAGATCCTCTACTTGGTCGCCGGCTTCGGTGACCACGCCCAGGCACATATTGCCCAGGTTGATGGGAAAGGGGTTCGAGCTTGCCTGACCCCGCCGGTGGAGGCGCAGTTCGCCATCCCAGGTATCGGTGGCGTCGGCGGAATCGGCGCGGAAACTGCGCAACTCGGTTCCGTGTTTGACCGCGCTGAACAGACTCTGGAGCCGCACCTGGTCGGGTTGCAAGGAGGGCTCTTGGTAGCTGCGCAAACTGGGGTGGCCGGGCTGTTCGGCGATAAGTTCCAGTGGCATGGTAGCTCCTTGTATTTGAGTTGGGGAAAAAATACTTGGGTATGATACGACAAGCAGGGGGAAACGGCAACCATTTGGAACCTTGCTGAACCCGCCGCAAAGCAATATGTTGTAGGCCATGATACTGGCCGCTTTCACTCGGGAGGCAGCGACATGGCGAAGAGCAGTACAGAACCTTTGGGATGGGCCCTGATAGGATGCGGGGGCGCGGGCAACGGGCATGCCCGGTGGGCTGCATCCACACAGGATATCGAGGTCCGAGGTTTTTGTGATGTGCGGACGGATTCAGCCCGAAATCTTAGTGAGCAGTACGGCGGTGCCTACACCACCGATCCGGATGAAATCTTCTCCGATTCCCAGGTAGATATCATCTCGATCGCCACCTCTCACCAGTCGCACGCGGACCTGGCCGTGGCTGCCTCCAGGGCCGGCAAACACCTCTTCCTGGAAAAACCCATGGCCATGAACACGGCGGACTGCCTGCGGATCTACCAGGCCATGCAGGCCGCCGGCACCAAGCTGATGATGGATTTTTCCATTCGTTTCTCGGGTGCGGCCCGGGAAGTCAAACAGCGGATGGGCACCCCCAAGGTGAGCCATGCTCAGTGCATGATGGCACCGGGGGATTTGAGCCGCTGGCGCTGGCACTCCGAGGAAGGTGGGGGGCCGCTCTACGATGTCGGAGTCCACGCCCTGGACCTGCTGTGCTGGATCCACGGCTCGGAGCCGGTGGAGGTTTATGCAGTGGGAGGGCAGATCACCCACCCCGGGGAGCTGGACAGCCCCGACATGGTGGATTCGACAGCCGCGACCATTCGCTTTGAAAACGGGTCGGTGGCGACCTTCCTGATGAGCGACGCGGGCTTCAACGAAATCGTCTCCAAGTGGTTCTTCGAGTTCTTCGACGGGAGGCAATCCGCCGTACTCTACAATCATTTCAAGACCGTTACCTTTAGCGGGCTGGATGATGGGAGCGGCCAGAGGGAAAGCACGACCCTGAGCCCGGAACCCCTCGAGCGCATGCCCTTGCTGGTGGAAGCCATCCGCAGCGATACCGAAACCTATGTCGGCGCCCGATCCGGGATCCTTTCCGTCTTGTTGATGGAAAAGGTCATAGCATCCATACGCAGCAATGCCCCGCAAAGAGTAGAGATGCCGCCCGGGTTATAGCCGGAGGATGTGAAATGACGGACTGAGAAGCCTTGATGGTCGTTCATTTCCAGTCGGACTGAAAAGCTGAGTCTTGCGGTCGTCGCGCTGGGGGTTTTACCAATCGATCCGCAGTTTGGTCCAGCGAATCCCGCAGGGGCCGTCCTCCTTGCACCAGTGGGTCGTCAGGTAGGTGCCGTCCTGCAACTTGATGGCGGTCGGAAAGCCGAACATGAAACTGTCGAATTCCTCCACCCCTGTCTCCACATCCCGGGGCCGTTGGCGCCGGGCTCCGGCATCGTAGATCAAGCCTTCGTGGTGGATGGTCCAGGCCTCGTCCGTGAAGGTGACCAGATTCACGACAATGCCTTGCTCGCCGTAGCGCCGGTTGTAGAGCACCAGAAGCCGGTCCCGGCCCAGGGGGATAGGGGTCATGGTCTGGCCCATGATGCCGGTGGAGTGGGCCGGCCCCCAGGTGGAGCCGTTGTCGCGCGAGAGTACAAAGCTGTCGGGTTGGTCCGCAACATCGCCCAGGGTCACGGTCCAGCAGGTGGCGATGAGCAGGTCCGGCGCTGCCTGGGCCAGCTTCTGCTCGAAGTAGCCGAATCGCTTTTCGGGGTCCTCGAAGACCACCCCGTACCGCGGCCAGGTCAAACCGCCGTCATCCGAAATGGCCACCAGGACCTGCTCGCCCAGACGGTCCTTGCTCGGGAGGGTGGCGGCCGGGGCCAGGAGACGGCCGGATGCGAGCGGCAGCACCCCGTGGGAAACCTCCAGGAGAGCATGGCCGGCCATGGGTACCGGGAGGGGTTCCGACCAGGTGCGGCCCCCATCGGTGGAGCGGCACAGCACCGCCTGGTTGCGGCCCTCGCCGAAGGTCTCCTCGGCGGCGCGGAAGGAGTGGCTCCCGTAGGCGTACACGGTCTGGCCGTCGGCTGCCAGGCTCAGCTTGAGGGCGTAGGTGGTGGGAGGATCGGTGGTGGGAGCCGCAAGAGTGCCTTCGAGGGTCCAGGTCGCGCCGCCGTCGGTGGAACGGGCCCAGTCGGAGCCCCCGTGGACGTTGGGACCGCCGCCCACACTGAAGGAGCAGAGGAGGTCGCCGTCGGGCAGTTGCACGGCCTGGGGGAAGGCTGAATCGCGCTGATCGATCCAGCCGGTTCCTACTATTTCAATTGCGGGCATGGCGGGCTCCTTCGCAAAAGTCGGGAACTGATTTATTCGTGGTTGCGTCGAGGCTTGAAAGACGCCAAGTTTAAAGCGCCAAATTAAGATGACCCCAAGTCCGGGGTATGGCAAATAAAAACTGGTCTGTGGAGGCAAACCCATGATAATTACCGATATAGAACTACACGAAATCCATCCCCCGCTCCGCGCCTGGAACCACGACCAGCTCAAGATGTTTCATGGCACCACCTGGGACCGCCGCACGATCATCGTGCTGCACACCGACAATGGGCTCGAGGGTCTGGGCGAAATCAACGGCCCCATGCGATCCATCCTGCAACAGGACCTGGAAAAGCTGCGCGGTACCAATCCCTGCCGTTGGCTGGCCCATCCCGACCTCAGTATCTGGCTGGCGCCGGCCATCTACGACCTGGTGGGCAAAGCCAACCAGGTGCCGGCCTATCATTTGTTTGGACCCAGGGTGCGCTCCTGGGTGCCGGTTTCCTCCTGGACGGTATCGCAGACCCCGGGAAAAATGGCCGAAGAGGTGGAACATGCGGTCGAACAGGGCTATACCTGGATCAAGTATCACACCCACTCCTTCCACAATATCATCGACCAGACCCGGGCCATGCAGGAGGTAGCGCCGCGGGGTTTCAAAGTCCATTACGACACCAACTTCGACAATACGGTTGATCACGTCGTGGAAATCGCCCGGGAGCTGTCTCAGTTTCCCGTGGCCGGCCTGATCGAGGATCCCCTGCGAACCTTTGATTTGGAAGGCTACAAACTACTGCGGCAGAAGTGCGCCCTGCCGATCATTTTCCACCATCTGCCCCTGATGGGGCGCGAGGCCCTGATGGGGTTGGCGGACGGGTACATGCTGGGCCATGCCCCGATCGGCCAGGTGGTGCGGCGGGCCGGTCTCTTCGAGGCGGCGAATGCGCCGTTTATGACCCAGAACACCGGCGGCAATATCACCCGGGCGATGGTGGTGCACATGGCCGCCGCCTTCGAGCGCGCCACCCTGCACCACGTGACCTGCACCCAGCTGTGGGAGGAGGATGTGGTCGAGCCGGCCTTCGAAGTGGTGGCCGGACAGGTAAAGGTGCCGGAGGATCCGGGGCTGGGCATAACCCTGAACCGGGAAGCCCTGGAGCGACTCAAGGCAGCCGAGCCGGCGCCCCTGCCCAGGGCGCTGATCAGGGTCTGCGTCGAAGGGGGACCAACGGGGTACGCACGGCTTCCCCTGAGTCGCCACCCCCAGCTGACCAAGGAGGCTGTGGCCGGTGTGGGGGAGGGCTACGACCGGCTGGTGGACCAGGATTTCTGGCCCGACGATGGTTCGGGCAAGTGGGCCGGGCTGTGGGAGCGGAGCGCGGAGGGACCGGTTTTTGCATAACCCCAATACAGGAGGAGTCATGAAATCCAGCCAGGCCGCACTTCCTACTCCTTTCCGGGGGCGGCAAGCTTCAGGAGGCAGCTGTCGTCGAGGGGCTCGATGGGGGTGAAATCGCGATGGGCGATCCATTCGGGGCGTTTGAAACGGCGAATGTGGTTGTCGACGTGGCACAGGCTCAGGTACACGATCACCCGGTCCCACGGACTGATATTGGGCGCCGAGGCGTGCACCAGGTTGGAGTGGAAGAGCAGAACCGCGCCCGGCTTGCCCTTGGGGGCGATTATGCCGCCTTGGTTGGCCAGCCGGCGCACCGTTTCCTTGTCGAGGGTCCACAGCGGGTAGGAGGTGGTCAGGGTGTCGTGGCCGGCCTCGATCACCCCCTGTTTGTGGCTGCGCGGGATGATGTAGAGCGGGCCGTTGAATTCGGTCACCTCGTCGAGGAAGAGGGCGATATTCATGGCCTGGGCTGCGGGCATCAGATCGTCGCGGGCCCAGGTGCCGTAGTCCTGGTGCCACTGCCAGACATCGCCGCTGAAAGCGGCCTTGCCGTTGATTTTGTACTGGTGCATGTAGACCGGTCCGTCCAGGAGTTGCACCACCGGCCCGATCAGGCGCGGGTGGCGGCCCAGGCGGTGGAAGGCCTCGTTGTAGGTGTGGGCGGCAAAGGCGGTGCGGACGGCTTTGCCGTCTTTTTCGCGCCAGACTTCGTCGCGCTGCATGGCGAAGACCGCGGGCAGTTCGCCCTGGAGGACGTCGATCTCTTCCCGACTGAACAGGTCGGGCAGGAGGACCCAGCCTTCGGTGTCGAACTGCTCCAGTTGTTGCTCTGTCAGTTTCATGACGCCGTATTCTCCTTGTCCTGGTAGCGCCGGTAGTTATGGATTATAGTCTTGAGAAGAGGGAAGATCTTTGCGCGGAACAAAAGATATATTGAGTTGATCGGGCCTGCAATACAGCAGCTCTTCCACCCGGCAGGGAGCCTTGACCCGGGACGGCCTTGTGCGTATTCTCAGCTGCACACCAATCTCAAGGAGAGCTTTATGGATTCCCCACGTATAGACGATCGCGATTGGTCGGCGCTCACTCGGGGTGAGCGCATCCACCAGGTCGAAGTCGAAGGCTATCTGGTGTTGCCCGACCTGTTGACTCCCGACCACATCGGGCGCCTCAAGGCCGAGACCGCCAAGCTGGAAACCACACCGGTGGACTACAGCGTGCACCAGCGGGGCGCGCGCGACATGCAGTTCAGGGGGCCGCTCTTTACCGAGTTGATCGCCCATCCGCCCACCATCGCCTTTCTGCGCGAACTCTTCGGCGACGAGATCCTGATGTTGCACTACGGCTATGCCCGTTCCGAGCCGGGTCACCCGGGCATCAGCCTGCACACCGACGGCCAACCCTACGGTTCCAAGATTTTCGGCTACGAGGGCAGTGTGCCGGCCATGGTGAGGGTGCTCTACTACCTGGACGACCTCACGACCGAGGTGTCACCCTTCCGCGTGATACCTCGGTCGCATTTATCCCTGCACCCGGACGGCAACCCCTACAAGCGCTTCACCACCCATCCCGAAGAGGTCATGGTGCCGTGCAAGGCCGGCTCGGCGGTGCTGATCAACCACAAGGTGTTCCACGGCAATTTCCCCAATGTGGGGGACCGGCCGCGCGAAATGCTGGCCATCGCCTACCGCCCGGCCTGGGCCGGTCCGGTCGGCAAGGTAGAGGACTGGGATCCGGAGGAGGTGGCCAAACTGCCCAAGGAGGTAAAGCCGTTCTTCGGGGATCGCAACACCCGCCACTGGGCGCCCGAGGCCGGCAACAAGCCGCCCGATATGGCCAGTGAGGCGCTCGGCGTCAATCCCAGTCGCTGGGAGCGGGTATAGGGCCGTTTTTGCTTGAGAAGCTGCTGGAAATCCCCGGTGAGTCCCAAGCGTGGCTGCCAGCGGAAGCAGACGGCTTGTGAACTCAAAACAGGAGGGATATACCATGCTGAAGGCCGGATTCATCGGCGCGGGCGGCCGCAGTCAAAGCGCGCACTATCCGAGTGTGGACCGGCTCGACGACATCGAAATGGTCGCGGTGTGCGAGCTGGATGAAGAGCGCCTCAAGCAGGTCGTCGACCAGTACCGCTTTGAACATGTCTTCACGGATCATCGCAAGATGCTGGATAGCATGGATCTGGACGTGATCTACTGCGTGATGCACGAGCGCTGGGTACTGGAGCCCGCGCTGGACTGCCTCAATGCCGGCAAGCACATCTTCATCGAAAAACCTCCGGGAGCCAACAGTGACCAGACCCAGCGGATGCTGGACGCGGCCCGGGCCAACGGTGTGTACGCCATGGTGGGTTTTCAGCGCCGCTTTGCCGCGGTGACGCAGGAGGCCATGCGCCGGGTGGCCGCCAAGGGACCCGTATCCCTGGCGACCACCACCTTCCACAAACAAATGCTGGGGGTCGAGGAGTTTACCACCACCCTGTGGAACGATGTCTGCCACGTGGTGGATCTGCTGCGCTACATGGCCGGGGGCGAGCCGGTGGAGGTGACGGCCTACCAGGACCGGTTCGGGGGCGACGTCCCGAACTGCTACACCGCGCTGGTCCGCTTCGACAACAAGGTTACCGGCGTGGTCTTCGGCAACCGCGCGTCGGGCGGTAGGGTCCTGCGCTCGGAACTCCACGGGGTCGGCCTGGGGTGTTATATGAAGATTCCCGAGGAGATCGAGATCCGCGAAGACAATCAAACTCAGATTTTGAAGGGATGGGAAGTAGATGGAGTGGCCGAGGAAGACAGGGCGCGCTACGAGGGCACTCTGACCATGCACGAGCACTTTGTGGATTGCATACTCAACGGGAAGGTGCCGATCACCGACCTGCGGGATGTGATCCACACGGTTCGACTCATCGACCGGATCGAGGCGCCGGGATGATCACGTGCCCCAACCCTCGATAAAGCTTTCCACGCCGAGACCGGCGGGCACCTCGTTGAAGTAGTAGTGCGTCTCGCCTCCCTGGAAGCCCGGCGTCCATTGCACCTCTTCCGCCTGCAGGGCGTCGTCCACCGGCTTGAAGCGTTGCCACAGGGTTTCGGTTTCCTCGGGCGAAAAGCGGTCGGCGATGGCCGTACCCCATTGCAGGGTCATGGGATGCATGCTGGTTGCATAATCTTGGTCCTGTGCAGGGAGGTTATCAAAATCGGGACGTTTGAGGTGGTGGATGCGGCGGGCGGCCTTGCTCAGGAAGAGGGTCGATTGCAGCTTGCCTTTGGGGCCTCGACCCGGGTGCAGTTTATCGAGGGCAGTGTGGTAGCCCGGGCCGTCTTTTTTTAGGGCCGAGCGCAGCGCCGACTCGGTCTGTGCCCTCTTCTCCTTGCTGCGGTTTTCCCAGCGTTCGAAGGTGTCGCGGGCCGCATTGGAGAGATGCTCGAAGTAGCTCAGATCCGGGTAGTGGGTGAAGGCGGAAAAGCCGCCGTGGATGGTGCGCCGTTTTCGGGTGCTGTAGTTGCTGCCCCAGTGGAGGATGGGCAGGATGTAGGCCACGCCGTCGCCGGCGTTGAGGTGGGTCTGGATGCCGCTGGACAGAGGCGCGCGCGCATCCTTTTTCAATTGCTCGACCTCTTCCGGGGTATTGAAGCGCACGTGGCTGCCGGGCACCACCCACAGCACGTCGTCGTCGTAGAGGGGAATATTCCACTGCACATAGCGGGGGCCGTTTTCGCTGATGTCGTCGGCGTAGCCCTGGAGCGGGGCGCAGTAGGGCGGATAGAAATCGCGGTGCCAGGCGGCTGGTCCGCGGTCCCGCACCGGGTTGCACATCATCATCATCTCCGTGACCCCTGCATCCTCCAATCCCAGCAACCCGCTGCTGACGCCCTGGAGGTTCTCGTGCAGCCAGATTTCCAGGGTCGGGGCGGTCTGCGGGTCTACCTGAGCCCCCATATTGTGCAAAATCAGGCGCGGCTGGGCCCCGGTCTCCCACGCCCCACCAGGGGGATCGTCGGGCTTCCGTTCGCGGGCCCAGATGACCTTCTGGCGTTCGACCATGATTTCGTAGGCTGCGCGCAAACCCTTCAGGTCTTCCGGCGGGATTACGTTGCGCAGGACGATGTAGCCGTCTTCGAGGAACTGGTCGCGGTTTACATTCATTTTCGGCCCCTTCTTTTTAAACCTACATTGATGATCGAAAGATTTGCCCAGATGCGCAAGTCTCAGAAGCGTTCTTAAAGCCCTTAGAAGGAGACAAGACGTGAGCAGTCTGAATGTGAGTAACTTCATTTGGGGCATCGCCGACGACATGCTGCGCGACGTCTACGTGCGAGGCAAATATCGGGATGTCATCCTGCCGATGACGGTGATCCGGCGCCTCGATGCGGTGCCGGACCTCACCGCGATTTTAACCGATCCATGGAACCTGTTGTCGCTCAAGGCGTTAAGCTGACGGCCAAGTGGAAGAACCTGCTGCAGACAGCGCTGGCATCCCGCGACGAAGCTGCCGCGCCTGTCATCAAGAAGACCCACAAGCCGGGCGCGGTGGAACCGGATCCGATCCGCGGGCTGGTCGAAGCCACCCTGGACGGCCAGTGCCGCGTCGTCGAATACGAGCTCGACAGCGAGTTGCGCGACACCGAGCAGGTGCCGCTGCTCGACGAGGGCGGCATTGCGCCGCGAGGTGCTGCCCTACGCGCCGGACGCCTAGCGTCAGGACCGGGTACGAGATCAGCTTCACGCGCTACTTCTACCAGCCGCAGCCGCTGCGCTCGCTGGCGGAGATTCGGGCCGATATACTGGCGGTGGAGAGGGAGACTGAGGGGTTGCTGGGCGAGATTATCGGTGGGTAGTGCTAAGGGGTGCCGTTATTGAACGCAGCCCCTTTACAAGGACAGGTTTTTTCTCCATATTAAACACAGCCTTTAACAAGGCCGCAGTAATGTGCTATGGTGAATGTAGCCTTTACTATGAGCCCGATAACCGCACATACGAAAGTGACAGTTTACTGTGGAAAACCATTCTGCAACCTCGACCCGAGCAGGGCGATATATCATACAGCCAACTGGCTACAGAGCTTTCCTTCCGGCACCGTTACCACCCAACCCGCCCGTCCAAATCACCGGGAAGATGCAAACGCTACTCTCAGAGGCTGACCGCGTCCTCGGGCGTCTTGATGGATCAATCCAAACGCTGCCCAATCCGGATCTGTTCGTATACATGTATGTCCGCAAAGAGGCGGTGCTATCGAGCCAAATTGAAGGGACACAAAGCTCGTTGCAGGACCTACTGGCAGCCGAAGCTAATATCTTTGCGCCTAATCGACCGAAAGATGTGGACGAAGTAGTGAACTATGTCAGAGCGATGAATTACGGTCTTGGCCGGCTGTCCGAACTCCCCGTATCGGTTCAGCTGATACGTGAAATTCATGCTGAACTCCTGCAAGGCGTACGCGGTTCTCATCTTACGCCCGGCGAATTGCGAACCAGCCAGAACTGGATCGGAGCCGCAGGCCATTCGATTTACGAAGCTATATTTGTCCCGCCGCCACATCACGAAGTTCCGCAGAAGCTGATGGAGTTGGAACAATTTCTCCACCGCGCAAAGCTGCCGCTCCTGATAAAGGTTGGGTTGGCTCACGCACAGTTCGAGACGATTCACCCTTTCCTCGACGGCAACGGACGCGTAGGTCGGTTGCTCATCACCTTTCTTCTTTGCGAGCAGAAGGTGGTCCAAAAGCCGGTTCTCTACCTATCCTACTTCTTCAAGCAGCACCGGCAACAATATTACGAAGAACTGCAATCTGTGCGCGACGCCGGAACCTGGGAACAGTGGCTTGTCTTCTTCTTGCACGGCATTGTGGAGGTAAGCAATCAGGCGACCGACACGGCCCGCGGGATAATCGCTCTCCGCGAAGAGCATCGGCAGGTGATCACTGAGAACTTCGGTCGCGCGTCGAGCAATGGCCATCGAGTGCTGGAACATCTCTACGAACGCCCGATCATTTCGGTGGGCGATGTGCAAAATTTGACCGGGACCACATACACCGCAGCCAACAATCTGGTCAACCGGATGGCAGCCTTCGGCATTTTGCACGAGTTCACGGGTCAGGCGCGCAACCGCAGATTTATGTATGAGAGCTACATCAACCTGTTCCACCACACCGAGTAGAGGGATCACCCCACGTACGGTCCTATCCTTGCGCATAAGGATCCTAACGGGCCCTAGCTGGAAGAATATCCGCGCCGACTGCTGTGGTGTTGGAAAAGAAGCCCGAGAGGCTGATTAGTGAAATTATAGTGAGAGGAAACCCCAATGAATAATCTGTATTTTCTCATATTATTCATCATAGGTTACATGGCTCTGGCAGCACCGACAATTGCTCAAAATGCCAATAAAGAGGACTCTATACCTAAAACAAGTATACAAAAAGAGAAGGCCGTTGAGTCAATCGCGTGGAGTCATCCCTTAACTGTGACGGAACTGGTCCTGGTGTGTTTCGTTTTCATTGTATTGCCCATTCATTTGCGATGTGGACACCGCGCCATTTACCTGGATGTTATGCTGACGCCCCGTGTTATTGCAATTTAGCCCTGAAAGTGGAATAGTGGATTTCGGAAAGCGAGTTTGAACATGGTCACTCAACAAAAAATTGCTGAATTCAGCGGCGAAACGGTCCGCAACGTCGCCGGAACATTGATCTGGTTGGCACGGCCTCCTGAACAATCGAAAACGCCAAGCCGGGACTGGCTCGCAGACCTGCTCGCGAACCAGAACAAGGACAAATTGCGAGGCGCAATAAAGCTATTAACCGAAAGCTTTCGCAAACGCCACGATGCCGTAGCCGATGTCTGTACCGCCTTTCAGGGGCGACTTCAGAAAGCGGCTGAAGATTTTCCTCCGGGCCGTGAAATGGACCCTGACGACATCGCGGTACCGGAGCTGGAGAAAAGCGAGGAATACTTCCGCAAGGAAAGGGAAGAACTGCGCGATGTCCGGGACGACTTGCAGCGGACAGGGGGCGCAGAAGCATACGGAGCCGAGGTCTTCGCAGAATTGGAACGCTTGGATACGCTGTTTGAATATCTCGTTGCTTCGCTCCAAGAACTTCGCTGGATCATAATGATCCACGACGGAGCACTTGCTCCGAGCACAGGCGGAACATGCGCCAGCGGCGCAGAATTTATGGCGTCAATGGAAAATCTATAGGCCGTGCGCCGGTGACAATTCTGAAAGTCGAATAGAGGGATTTAGATGGCCATGAAAACTTTAGAGCAGCATATTGAGATTACCCCTGGTATATCCGGTGGAAAGCCTCGCATTACTGGACATCGGATTACAGTGGAGAACATCGTCATCTGGCATGAGCGCATGGGCAAGAGTGCGGATGAAATTGCCACTGAATACGGTTTGACACTGGCGGATGTGTATGCGGCATTGGCCTACTATTTCGATCACCGCGCTGAGATCAACCAATCGCTTGAGGATAGCAAAGTATTTGTAAAAACCTTACGCCAGCAGACTTTTTCAAAGCTTTCTGCAAAGTAGCCGCAGTAGGTGCAGATTATGCCGGAATGGAAGAGGTAATCTCGATTCGAAACCAACTCTGAAAAGGAAGAAGGCAGGTCACATGACAACAAAAGCGCATGAAGAGCGTGACGGTTTTGAGGTGGTACCATTTCGTATGCATCCCAGGGTATTCGCTGCCTTGGGAGCGGATCTCGTGACCAACGATGTTGTGGCCGTGATTGAACTCGTCAAGAACTCATACGACGCATTCGCACAGAATGTCTGGCTGCGATTTGGTGACGATACATCTCTAGGCCCGTTTCTTGAAATCAAAGACGACGGCCAGGGTATGACTAGAGACATTATCGAAAATGTCTGGTGTCTCGTTGCGACCCCCTATAAAGATCAGAATCCGCTCGTGGAAAATGGTGGGAAAAAACGTCGTGTTGCCGGAGAAAAGGGCCTCGGACGCCTTTCTGCTGCGAGGCTCGGAAATCACCTGCAAATGCAGACAAGGACACTAGGCGCTCCCTGCTGGGAGGTAACCATTGACTGGACTGATATTTCGAAAGGAGACGACTTTTCCAAGAGCTTTGCCGAATGCAGAAGATACCCCGGGGAGCCACCCTTTCAATCTGGAACCCTTCTCCGCATTTATAGCCTAAAAGGACAATGGGACGAAAGTCGCATATTGGACCTTGAAGAGAATCTCGCTCGCTTGATTTCACCATTTTCGACAGTCGACGATTTCAATATCTTCCTGTCAGGCCTTGACAATACTGAAACCGAAGGGGTCCAAATCGAATCTCCAGAATTTCTGTCGGAGCCGAAATACAGCATCCGGGGAAGTGTTGACAAAAATGGTAACGTGAAAGGAACGTATCGCTTTAATCCCATCGTAGAAGGTGCCTCCAGAGAAAAGGGACTGACGCTTACCTGGAGACAGATTCATGATGTTATTCAGGATCCCACACGGTTTCAGTATTCTTCCGAGACGGCGCATTGCGGCCCCTTCTCTTTCGAGATTCGGGCATGGGATATCGCTACCGATGACACGCAGGAAATCGCCGAAAAGTTCGACTTCCGGAAAAGCCAAGTTAGAAAATCCATTCGCGCACATAAAGGCATTTCCGTGTATCGAGATGGAGTCTTGGTACTCCCGAAATCTGATAACGCCCGCGACTGGCTAGGACTCGATCTCCGGCGTATCAGCAAGGTCGGGACGCGACTGAGCACGAGCCAGCTTGTCGGATACGTTTCGATATCAGCCGAAGATAACCCAGACATTGAAGACACCAGTGACCGCGAACGCCTTGCTTCGTGTATCCAAGTGGCGGAGTTTGAGGAGATTTTGAAGGCTGCCGTTGCTCTTCTTGAGAACGAACGGGATGAAGATCGGGTTAAGCCTGACCGTGAAAAACCAATGGATGATCTGTTCGAGAAGTTGTCTGCGGAAGAGTTGTCTGCGGAAGTTATTGCCCTTTCGGAAGAAGGGGGCGAGGCATCGGAAGCTATCCCTCTGCTTCGTACCTTCAGCAATTCGCTGGACTCGGCACGCAAGGCGATTCAGGAACGGTTTATATACTACAGCCGTCTAGCAACCGTTGGAACGATCGCTCAAATGCTGGTGCACGAAATTCGTAATCGCACGACAGCTTTCGGAAGTTTTCTGGAATACATCCAAGACAGATTCGGTCCATTCAAGGAAAAAGCTCTGGAAGAAGAATTCCGTTCTGCCGAAAGTGCGGTAGATACGCTGGAGCGTCTTGCCGACACCTTTGCTCCTCTTGCAAGCCGTAGTTTTCGACGTCGGAAACGGCAATCGACTTTGGAAGATCAGATCAGATATTGTCTGACCCTCCATCAACGTGAAATAAAAAGAAACCATGTGCGATGCTACCTGCCAGATTCCAAAACTGAAGTGGCGGTAGATCCAGGAGAACTCGATGCAATCATTATTAATCTGGTGACGAATGCGGTTTATTGGATGAGAGAGGTTCCAAAAGAACGGAGGGAACTTAAGTTCATCCTCACGCCTATTAATGATGGAGATCGTGTACTGGTGGATGTTCAGGATACGGGACCAGGCCTCGATAAGGACGATCTTCAGAAGGTTTTCTTGCCTGGTGTGACCAGAAAACCGGGCGGAATCGGAATGGGACTTACCGTGGCTTCGGAATTAGTTGCTGCATACGGAGGTCGTATGTCGACAAAATACCAAGGCGTAAAAGGTGGGGCTTCATTCGCCTTTGACTTGCCTTTACGAAAACAAAGCTGAACGGAGTAGGAGTAAAGGAATTATGCTGAAACTGCTATTTATTGAGGATGATCAAGGAGCCATAGAACCCGTTCTGAAGTTGATGGAGGCAAAAAAGAACGTGTGTTGTGAGGTATCGGAATTCGAGACCGCTGAGGGCAGGATCGCCTCGTTCCTTCCCGACATCGTGATACTTGATCTCCTTGTCGGTGGCGCTTCTCCAGGAGTGGGGGAGCCCGAGGGCTTGGAAACCCACAAATTCATCTGGAATCAACATTTCTGCCCGATAGTAGTGTACTCTGCACTACCAAAAATTTATGATGATGCATGTGAGTCGCATCCGTTCGTGAAAAGCATCAAGAAGGGACGCGACAGCCCACAAAAGGTATTGGACGCGGTTTGTCAATTACTTCCTCATGTCGACGCGTTGAAAGAAGCCGAAAGCCATATTAGACACTCTTTTTCCTGTGCCATGCGAGATGTTGCACCCTATGCCTTTGAAGCTTTCACGGACATCGACAAACGCATGGAAACGATCAAACGTTCGGGCAGGCGGCGTCTTGCCGCTCTGATGGACGAGCTTTCACTAGACGGAACGACGCTTGCCAGTTGGGAACAGTATCTGTGCCCTCCGGTATGTGCCGATATCCAACTGGGTGACATCCTGAGAGAGTTTGATGCGGCAGATGATGATCCTGCTTCGTTTCGGGTAGTTCTTACGCCGTCATGTGACCTAGTAGCCTCGGGAAACCGCAAATCAAAAGTGTGCAACATTCTGGTTGCGAAATGCTGCTCGATACAGGAAGGGTTGGAGCTCATAAATCTGAAAGGCTCGCCTAAAAAGTTAGAAGATCGTCTGCCTAGTGGAATCCTTTCACAGGGATATTCCCAAGCCGTTATTCCTTTCCCTTGTCTAGAGAGAAAAGTTCCGACAATGGCGGCCAACCTGAAAGATTTAGAGCTTATCCCTATCCGAAACGTGGGTCTGAACGAGAGGTTTACGTTTATCCGAGTTGCGTCAGTTGACAGCCCTTTTCGAGAGTTAGTCGCGTGGGCGTATATGCAAACTGCTGGCCGTCCGAGTCTGCCGGATCGGGATTTTGCATCTTGGGCCAAAGAGATCACTGCTACTTTGAAAAGTGAACGTAGCGAGAAAAAAAATGAAAGCCTATGACTTCTTCTGTGGAGCCGGAGGCCTGACTCGGGGGTTACTCGATGCAGGGATTGACGTCGTCACCGGAATTGACAGCGACGGACGCTGCCAATCCGCGTATGAATACAACAATCCGGGAGTCAGTTTCCTGCACGCGGATGTCAGGGAGATCAGCCCGAAGTCTCTGGGGCTGAAAGAGCGATTAGGGGGATACGACGATGTACTCTTCGCAGGATGTGCTCCGTGTCAGCCTTTCAGTTCGCAACGCAAGGGAGATAGGGATCGGCAGGACGCAACCTTGCTGGGTCCGTTCGGACGGCTCGTTGAGGCTGTGTTGCCGGGATACGTGCTGATCGAAAACGTTCCCGGTATTGTCAGAGTACGTGGTTTCAGTACTTTTCGTCGATTTCTCAGAATGCTGGATACAAATGGCTACAGGTGCGTTTCCGGTATCCTTGATGCCAAGCACTACGGGGTTCCGCAGAATCGACGCCGCTTAGTATTGCTGGCGCTCAGGCACCAACAACCTTCGATGCCTGAGCAAACTCATGGTGATCGACATCGCCCGATCAGGACAGTACGGCAGGCTATCTCCCACTTTCCCGCGATTACCGCCGGAGAGCACTATCCTGATATCCCGAACCACATCGCTGCATCCATCACGGAATTAAATCTGGACCGGCTGAGAGCGACGCCGCATGACGGTGGAGACAGGAGGTCATGGCCTGAACATCTGAGATTAGAATGCCACAAGAGTAACTACAAAGGTCATACTGATGTTTATGGACGGATGTCGTGGGACGATCCGGCACCTGCCCTCACAGGACGCTGTCACAGCATATCTAACGGTAGGTACGGGCACCCTGAACAGGATAGAGCTATATCCTTGCGAGAAGCTGCGGCTATACAGTCTTTCCCCGACGCGTACGCGTTTTTTGGATACAACAAGGATATCGCCATGCAGATAGGCAACGCTGTGCCGGTCAGGCTTGCAAAGCATCTCGGCAAACAAATTCTTCGACTCGCTAATGATCGAAAGACTAGAGTAATTTGAAAATACGCTCTCCAGGATCATCTTCCGCAATCTGAAGTGAGTAGCTACGACGAGATTTCCAGTGTAGGTATAGCGGTCACGTATTTGTTTCTCTAATTTTAAAGACTGATGGTTACTGATCTCCAACCTTACCCTGCCTACAAACCCTCCGGCGTCGAGTGGCTGGGCGACGTGCCGGAGCATTGGGAGGTCATAGCATTGAAGCGTTTGGGGCATTTCAGCAGCGGGGCTGGATTCCCAATCTCTGAACAAGGCCAACAGAACCTGGAACTGCCGTTTTTTAAAGTCTCCGATATGAACCTTCCCAATAATGACAGAGTGATGGGAAGTTGGAATAATTCTGTTGATCGTAGTACAGCAGCAAGGCTTGGCGTAAACATTTTCCCGTCTGGGACGATCG
Organism: Candidatus Latescibacterota bacterium; assembly: GCA_965219385.1. Lineage (GTDB taxonomy): Bacteria > Latescibacterota > UBA2968 > UBA8231 > UBA8231 > CBDCNM01. Next base: position 4,412,936 of record CBDCNM010000002.1, read on the forward strand.
TGTTCCCTAAAGTTGGCGGGGCACTATTAACCAACAAGAGGCGAGTGGTCGAGCGTCCATGCTGTATAGACAACAATCTGATGGGCTGTATCGTCCGTCGTGGCAATCCACAGTTTGTCTTGCTGCTGCTAGAGCACCTTGATTTAGCAACAATTGCTAAGCCAGGGCCGGTACCCGCTATCAGTGAAAGTGAAATCCGAGAGATTAGAACGGTTATTCCACCTCTCCCCGAACAAACCGCCATCGTCCGTTTTCTCGACCACGCCGATGAGCGCATCCGCCGCTACGTCAGCGGCAAGCAGAAGCTCATCCGGCTGCTGGAGGAGGAGAAGCAGGCCGTCATCCATCGCGCCGTCACTCGCGGCCTCGACCCCAACGTCCGCCTCAAGTCCTCCGGCGTGGAGTGGCTGGGCGACGTGCCGGCGCATTGGGAGGTGCGGCGGCTACGCTACTTGGTCAAAGGAAAACTGACATACGGTGCCAATGCTGCGGCTGAATACGCTAATTCTGATTGGCCTCGCTATTTGCGGATCACAGATTTCGATCAGGACGGAGTACTCAAAAGCAATACGTTTCGATCTCTGCCTCCAGAGGTGGCGAAAGATTACTTGGTTCAACCCGGAGATCTCCTGTTGGCACGAAGTGGTGCCACAGTGGGAAAAGCATTCTTAGTTCCGGCAGATGCTGGCGAGGCGTGTTATGCTGGCTACTTGATTCGCGCCCGACCGCACCGTGCACTAATCGAACCGTACTTTTTGTTCTCATTCATCCAAAGTACAGGCTTTACTCATTGGAAGAATTCGACATTTATTGTTTCCACAATTGAGAACATCAGTGCCGAAAAGTATGCTGATTTGCACGTTCCGTGTCCGCCGTTATCGGAGCAGTCACAGATTATTCGCTATCTCGACAAAGCAACCGCCGATATCGACGCCGCCATCAACCGCGCTCGCCGCCAAATCGCGTTGCTCCAGGAATACCGCACCCGCCTGATCGCCGACGTGGTCACTGGCAAACTGGACGTGCGTGGGGCGGCGGCCAATCTGCCCGACGCACTGGACGCACTGGACGCACTGGACGCACTGGACGCACTGGACGCACTGGACGCACTGGACGCACTGGACGCACTGGACGCACTGGACGTGGTGGGAGAGTTAAACAGAGGAGATCACGTATGAAAGCCGTCCGATTTCGCGTTCAGAATTTTCGCAATATAGATGACAGCGACTGGATAGCGCTAGAGAAAGTCACGGCCTTTGTCGGCCGCAACGAGTCGGGCAAGACCTCGCTGCTTAAGGCACTACACAAATTCAATCCTGCCACGCCGGAACCCTATAATGCGCAGCGCGAGTTTCCGCGCGACCGCTACACGCGCGATTACGCTTCCAACGGATCGAAAGGCGAAGATTGGCCCGTATGCTTGGTCGAGTTTGAGATTCCAGAGGCCCTTCGGGCTGAAATTGCCAAACTACTGGAGGAAGACAGGGAATCTCCTGAGAAGGTCACCGCGACCCGCTACTACGATGGAACCCTCAAGTTTGAGTATGCGCCCGCGATAGAGGAGAAACCGCTCGCACCGAAACCGGTGCTCAGTGCGCTTGATGCCTTCGCGTCGAGCGCCCGTCGGCTTGAGGCACCAGACGCAGATCAGGAAGAAACCACGGCAGAGCAGCGCAAGGAGCTGGCTAAATGGGCAACAGATTGGAAGGACAAACTGAAGGACGAAAACGATCTTCGTGGCGATGAGGGAGCGAAGCAATTGGACAGGCTGCGCAGGGAGGTGGAGAGCAGGAGCAACCCGCAGACTGCCGATATGGTAGAAGCGCTTCAACGGACGATTGAACCAGTTCTTGACGCTGCAAAAAAACCCTCAGTCATCGACCAGATTAACGAAAAAATCACACACGCTCTCCCCGTTCTGATCTACTTCGAGAACTACGGCATTCTGGATAGTGCCATCTGGCTGCCGCGATTTCTCGAAGATCTGAGGCGCGATCCGAAAAATTCTCGGGTCCGCACCATCAGTGCCATGTTCAAGCATGTCGGGCTTGACCCCAAGGAGATTGCCGAGCTTGGCGACGGACAAGCGAGGCGAATCCGCGAACAAGGTTCTGAGCCGACGCCGAAGCAGATCGCCGTTGATCAGCAGCGCATGGAAGAGCGTGCCATTAAGTTGAACTCCGCCTCAATAGACATCAGCAGCAAATTCTCAAAATGGTGGCCGCAGCGTCGCCACAAGATTCGCTATCACGCCGACGGCGACTACTTCCGAATCTGGATTGCTGACGACCGCCGTCCGGATGTGGAAATCGAGCTTGAAGCCCGCAGCAAGGGGTTCCAGTGGTTCTTCTCGTTCTACCTCGTCTTTCTTGTCGAATCCGAAGGCGGGCATAAGGATGCAATTCTCTTGCTCGACGAGCCGGGCTTGCACCTGCATCCTACCGCGCAGCAAGAGTTGATCGCGTTCTTTGAGAAACTCTCCGAAACCAACCAGCTTGCCTACACAACCCACTCGTCCTTCCTGATTGATGGTGAACACTTGCATCGGGTCAGGCCGGTCACGGAGGACGACACCGGCCATTCGCGCATCACGGCTGAGACATGGCCGGAGGACCGCGAGACGATTTTCCCACTTCAGGCTGCCGCCGGATACGCGATGATTCGCGGGCTTTTCCAGCATCGCAAGAACGTGTTGGTAGAGGGAATGACAGACTTCTACTACCTGCAAGCGTTGTCGCAGCAGTGCGCGCAATCGGCTCGGACGTCGTTACCGGACGATATCTACATTACGCCCTGCGGCGGCATGAAAAGTGTCGGGTACTTAGCTTCGCTGTTCCTCAGCCACAAGGTTCGGCCTCTGGTTCTTCTGGATGGAGACGATGCGGGACGTGCTCGTCGAGACGCGCTGATTAAGGAACTCTATGTCGATCATAATTCTACCATCGTGATGTTGGATGACGTACTGAACCGATCTGGGCAGGAGGTCGAGATAGAGGATATCTTAGGCGAGGCACTTATCATTCCCGGACTTAAGGCAGTCTTGGACAAGGCTTTGCAACTCGATCAGGGGGACCGCTCGGCTGGAAGCCTGCCGAGTCAGATTAAGGCCGCTGCCAAACGTCAGGCGCTCGATCTACCGGAGGGTTGGAAGGCTTCGGCCGCCTTGCATCTTGTGTCGTCATGGGCAGAAAAAGGAACTATGCTTGCGGACGAAGTTCTCGACACTGCCGCGTCGCTGTTTTCCGCACTGAACGCGGGGTTTGAAAAGGAGACGCCCTGACCGCACTACTTGACGGGTACTTGACAGGACCCGCTTCTCAGAGACGAGATTATCGCATTATAAGCCCACCAAGAGGCCGTATGACCGTTTCCACAAGTGAACTCCAAACCTGGATGAGCGACAGGGAAGACGAGCATCTGGAGTTCAAAGAGGCAAGGACTAATTTCCACTTTGAGACCTTGGTGAAGTACTGCGTCGCCCTGGCCAATGAAGGCGGTGGAAGGATGATCCTGGGCGTAACGGATAAGCTGCCGCGCGCGGTGGTTGGTAGCCGGGCTTTTCCCAATCTCGAACGGACGAAGGCCAGTCTGATTGAGCGACTGCGGCTGCGCGTTGATGTCGAGGAAATTCAGCACCCAAACGGTCGGGTTCTGGTCTTTCAAATCCCCACCCGTCCGATCGGTGTGCCTATGCAGTATAAAGGCGCGTATTGGATGCGTGGTGGAGAGGCCCTCGTTCCCATGACGCCGGATCAACTCCAACGCATTTTTGCCGAGGCCAGCCCCGATTTCTCGTCTGAGATTTGTACGTCTGCCCAATTGGACGATCTTGATCCGACTGCTGTGGATGTTCTGCGTCGACTCTGGCAGCGGAAGTCACCAGACCAGGACATCGCGACCCGACCCGTAGAGCAACTCCTAACAGATGCGGAATTGCTCGTTGATGGCAAGGTGACGTACGCGGCGCTGATCCTGCTGGGCACGCGCAAAGCCCTATTGCTCCGTTAAGGAATCAGACTTGCACTTTTCTCTTTATCGGAGCACTAGGGCACATTTTCTTCGCAAAGAGACGAAAAAGTTGCCAGATGAAGACACCTGTCAGGTTCCCCGCTGAGAGCCGGATCCTCCTGGAAAGTCCGGGAGTAACGGTAGAGTCCGCCTTCGTCAACGATGGCGCCAAGCGGTTCCTGGTGATAGTTCACCAAGTAGCGTTGAACAGCGACTCGTCGCCGGAGACGCCTGCCGTCGTCAAGTTCTCCGAGCGACAGTACGCACTCCCTCACTCCCAAAGCATTCAGCTCGCAACTCCGGAATTCTACCGGTGCTGTCCGGGCGAGGACTTAGGCATCCGGGACGAGAAGGAGGCTTCCTACATCAGGAAAATGGACCTGAAGCGGTTCCTGGAGACGTACAACCCTCAGTCGGACTTGGCGAAGGCGTATGTACAGGGATCAACAGAATTGACCTTTGCCCAAGACGACTGCTGGATGTTCTGCACCTCCGTGAGACCAACCACGAAGGGGCTGGCGAGGCAGTTAGGGGGACGGATCTCCGAGGACTACGAATGCGGGGCGGTCATTGACAACCCTTCGGAGTTCGCCAGAGAGCTGGGAGTGACCTTCGGGACCCATCTGGCAGACGCGGACCTGCGGCTCGGAGGCTTGGACACCGTGGCTAGGTACAGCCTGACGCTGACGCCCGAGTTAGGAGAAATGGTGGTGCGGGTCTATCACGGACCGGTCGTCTACACAGACAACCCGGCAGCCATAGTCGAGTCCTACCCCGAAGAGAGGCGTGCCGCTGTCGTTCCTTTCCTCAAGCGGTCTCAGTACTCCTACCAACGAGAGTACCGATTTGTCGTTGAAACCCACGGCGAGGCGGTGAAGCAGGCTTTGAGCCTGCCCGTCTCCGACGACCTTCGCAGGCTGACCGAGGGGTGGGACCTGTAGCGGGCGGGTCGGACATCCCCCGAGCCGCGGCCCTCGCTCACCGCCACCAAGTGGTCGATGTCGGACTCGCCGGTCCGCGAAGTCTCCCGGTGTAGGCAAGCGCATGCAGAAATACCTCGCTTGGCGACGTTCGGGGAACAAGGCCGATGCGAAGCTGGTGAAGATCCAAAACTCCATGCCGACTCCTTAACAGAGCACTAGGCAAATATCTCGCCCAAGCAGAGCTTATTTTTGAATACCGTTCCAACGAAGTGCCGGGACCGGCGGCGGAACGACGTGAATTCAGACAGGGCTTTCTTCCTGTGCTCGACGAGATCTGGCGACTCATCAACCAGCGCAATGACCTGCAACACTTTCAGCAGGGGCTCTTTATTTGGGACGTGCCCACGTTCAACGAGCGCGTGGTTCGCGAGGCTGTCTTGAACGCAGTGAGTCACCGCGATTATCGCCACGGAGGCTCCATCTTCGTGCGCCAGTATCCTCGACGCATCGAGATCGTCAGCCCTGGCGGATTCCCAGCCGGCATCACCCCCGAGAACATCCTTCGGCAACAAAATCCGCGCAATCGTCGTATCGCCGAAGTCCTCGGCAAATGCGGCTTGGTCGAACGGGCCGGTCAGGGGTTTGACCGCATCTTTCGCGAGTGCATTCAGCAGAGTAAGTCGTTGCCCGACTTCTCCCACACGGATTCTCACTCCGTATGGCTCACGCTGCACGGCGATATTCAAGACCCGGAATTCTTGCGTTTTCTGGAGGAGATTGGTTGGGAACAAGTGGCCGCATTCGGCCTTGACGATTTGCTGGTGGTCGATCTTGTCCACCGCGAGCAGCCTGTTTCCGACGACCTTAAACCGAGGATTGAGCATCTGCTGGAACAGGGGATCATCGAGCGCGTGGGACGTGGGCGGGGCGTACGGCTGCTGCTGTCCCGGCAGTTCTACCGGCACATCGGTAAGGCAGGGGTCTATACGCGCAAGCGTGGATTGGACCGCGAGACGAACAAGGAGTTGCTGCTGAAGCACATTCAAGATAACCGGAAAGAGGGGAGTCAGTTGCGGGAACTGAGGCAGGTATTGCCAGCCCTCTCGTACGTCCAAGTTCAGAAATTACTCCAAGAGTTGAGGATTAAGGGACAGATTCACAAAGTAGGGAACACTAGCGCCGCTCGCTGGTATCCAGGGAGACCGCCATCTGGAATTGTGTCTGAAAATAAATAATAGGCCAAAAAGCATAATTTTGGCACAATATAGGCGCAATTGATTTTATAAGTATCTGTTTTTCTTATATTTTATACTTTATTTTCCCTTGACAAAGTATAAATCTATAAGTAAAAAAGTGGTAATTCACAATGCTCGGCAGGGCTTGGGTGTTCGTGGAACGCGGGTGCCCGTATCCACCCTCCTGCCCGCTGAAGCCAAATTCTATGCCGCATCTTGCCGATAGTATCGGATATGCTGCTGACTAACGCTGAGTTTGCCGCCATTTGGGGGGATGCCTCCAAGCGGATCGAAGGGAACATCGCTTGGATCGAGGATGAGGACCATTCTCCGTCTCTTGAGTTTCGGGCTGAGGTTCAGTCGGATGCGGGTTGACGGCAGGCTTTACCGGCCGCCGCCTCGACAGGGGGAGTTGTTCCAATGAACAAGACCAACGTTTGCGAGGCGATACAGCGGGAGATCGGCAATTTGTTCACCTGCGAGGATCATGGCGACTACCAGCGGATCCGCACTCCATTCCTTTATCCGGATGGTGACTACATCGATTTATTTTGCCGGCAGGCAGGCGACGTGATGACGGTGACCGATCTGGCTGAAACCACGCGCTGGCTTCGCATGCAGATAGTATCGCGACGGCGCTCTTCAAGGCAGCGTCAGCTCATCAAGGACGTCAGCCTGACTCACGGCGTGGAGTTCTATCGGGGCATGCTGCAGGCCCGCTGCAGGCCGGACGTCGTCATGCGTGTCGCGCAGGCGGCGCTGAGAGTCTCGGACCTCTGGTTTACGTTCCGAACCCGGGCAGTCGAGTCGATCATGGATGAAGTTGCCGAGTACTTGACCGAACGAGAGTTATCGTTTAACCGTTCCGAGAAGCTGGCCGGCCGCTCTGGGCATAGTTGGACCGTGGACTTCCACGTACGAGCCACTGAGCGTAGTTCCCTCGTCTACGTGTTGAGCACGGGCAACCGTTCCGCGGCCCGAATAGTGACCGAGCGCGTTCTTTCCGCCTGGTATGACCTGAATCATCTGGCGGTAGGTCCCGAGGCGCTGCGCTTCGTGTCCCTGTTCGACGACACGGCGGATGTCTGGGCGGAGGAGGACTTCCGTCTGATGGAAGGGTTGTCCACCGTGTCGCGTTGGTCGCATCCGGACGAGTTCGCAAGCGTTCTCCGAGAGGCGGCATGAGACGGGCGCGATGCTTCCATCCGAGCGATGTCCCCGAGATGACGCGGCACCATTGACATGCTGCGCAAAGGGGTCAAGCACGGGCCGCATCAGGCCGATTTGCTCTACGGTACGCCGTCCCCGGGGAACGCCAAAGACCGATGTGCAGACGTGGATGACCTATTTGCCGCGCGGGATCCCGTTCAGGATGATTTCCGGAGCGAATATATTCCACCAGAACAGATTAAAGGAAGGATGGTGGCAAAATGAACAAAAGTGTAGACTCGACGCTCGCAAACGAATTGGCCCAAGGTACCCCCGCGCAGAAGATGGATGCCTTATTCGCCTATATGGAAAAAAAGGGCCAGTCCTATTACGACGAAGTCGTAACGCAACTCGAACACGCCCTGCAGTGCGCCAATCAGGCGAGGCTCGCCGGCGCCGGTCCGGTCCAGGTGACAGCCGCCCTGCTGCATGATCTGGGCCATTTTCTGATCGACGAGCACAATAAAGAGGTGGATTTTCTTGCGGACGACTTGCTCCACGAAGAGGTGGGGGGCGAGTATCTGGAGCCATTTTTTATCGAGGCTGTGACCGAACCGGTGAAGCTGCACGTGCCGGCCAAGCGCTATATCTGCACCACTGATGCCGCCTATTACGACACCCTGTCCAAGGCCTCCAAGCGGAGTTTCCAGTTGCAAGGCGGTTTTATGTCTGATGAGGAAAGAAGAGATTTTAGAAAAAATCCCCATTGCGAAAATGCTGTGCAGCTAAGGAAGTGGGATGATCTGGCCAAAGTGAAGGGGCTGGAAATGCCAGGGCTGGAAAGTTATCGAGAGTCTGTACAGGGTTGTCTAAAATTCGGAGAAAATATTGCAACTTCTCAACAAGATACGCGATAATGTGAGAAGCCGTAATCTAGGTTTGACAATAATTGACAAATTTTTTGGTGAATTTAAAGTGGTCGTCCATTCAAAAAGAATGCATAGCCTTTGGAGGCACCCAAGAAAAAAGACGTTGTTCAGGTCGGGCAAAGGTCCGATGCAAATTCTGGATGTTTTTTTCTTATTGGACTTTTGACCTATCTGATATACCAGCTAAATCTTATTGGCTGGTCCATCATCTGGGAATCCAGACCGCGCAATCTCAGCTTCTACATCCTCTTTATTGTCTCGTATCTCACCTTGCCGTTTTCCGATTCTCTCATCTATAAAATTCTCTGGAAGGCTCCATTGATCGCCATGCTTCCGGCCCTGATCAAAAAGAGAGTATACAGCAAGCATGTGCTGGATTACTCTGGAGAAATCTATCTTTATATGGGGCGCGCCGGTACATCCAACGGTCCTACTATCCAGTCCGGGCGGGAGTAAAGCCACCGGACCGCTAGGCTCCACAATGCTGAGTGTATAATCAATACGGGCGAAGTAGAAGGCGCTCAGGCCCTCGAATCCAGAATCGGTCCCGACAATCAGCCAGACCCGGCCTTCGCTGTCCGTGGTGACCTTCACCGGTCTATCTGTGTTGTCGAGAGTCTTGGTCCGGTATTCCTCACCGGTCACGGCAGCGTGAGCGACGTTTCCCAGGACCACCATCGACTCACCCCCGTTGGCTTGGTTGCCCTTGTCGATGTTCATCCTGAGATACCCGATGTTGTCCTCCACCGTCGTGGGTTCGACGGTAGAGGCCCCCGCTTTCACGAAAACGCTCTCGCCGGGGGAGCCGCCGATTCCGAACAAACCAGCCGGAACGTTCGTCACCAGGTCGAGGGACACGGACACCGAGTAGGCCGTGTTCGGTCTTAGTCCATCGACCTGCCTTTTAAAGAACATGAAGAGGTCGTCGCTGCGGTTGTGTCCCTGAATGTAAACGCCATTGCCTTCGAGACCATCTGGAAGAGGGCGATACCCGAAGTCAAGCTCGTAGATCGATTGGTCGAAGTCGATGGGCAGGTCCGCGAATCCGGCCGTCCAGCCCTCGGCGTCGCTTGCGAAAGTGAAGCTGAATTCGGATTCGGCCGCGTCCTGGGTGGACACACACGATATGCTCACCAGGCAAATGGTCGGGACCAAGATCGCCATCATCAGCATCATTCGCCAGCCTGAAACCTCATCGCGAGTGTCTCTACGCGAGCTCCGCAACTTGTCTACCCCCTGTAACTCAATTCCAAAGTCTTGATGAGAAGCGCCGACAGGGCTTCCGCCGTCCTCCCTGTATCGCTGTTGGTCCTCGTGTTCCGGCGGCTCTTAACGACATGGAAGTCCCGTTGCTCCATTCTCGGGTAGACATTATAAACGGCAATCTGATGGGTCAGGTCAAGGGGGATTTGGCTAATCCCGGCGGTTCAACGTGGTGGGATTTCCACTACCTGGTGGGGGAGTGGGCTACGTGACGAGGGATGACAGGGCGTTTTCGCAGTCAGTTATGCCAAGTCTCTTTCTGCAGTAGTTGCGACTATGTACTAAAATACGTACCTTTAGGTCAGATAAGTAACACCTAGCGGCGATTACCCGAACCAATTGTTCGGGTACAAGTAGTTAAAGGACATGGGATGAAGGTGAGACAGATATCTTTTCAGTATGCCTCCAGAATAAAAAGAGAGATACTGGATTTTTGCAGTTCAATAATGAGTTAGGACTGTTCAACCTTAAAAGGAACCATATAGCGTGAAAGTGGCTCTTGGTGTCCCCCAAGTGAAATCAAATCGGCAGGATACTCTCTCCGGCTTGATGCAAATGACTAAGGACGCCGCACATGTTAATGCAGAGATGATTGTTTTTTCCGAAGCGGCGATTACAGGGCTAGTGAACACTGGAAACCCTGATCATGATCTGTCTCTTGGTCAATCTATTCCCGGAGCTGCTTCAGAGGCACTTTGCCAGCTTGCAGCCACATGTCGAATATGGCTTGCAACGGGGCTTTTTGAACGAAATGAGGATCGCCTCTATGACACGGCTATTCTAATTGATCCTGATGGTGTCATTCGTATGCGATATCGTCGTATCGATCCGCGTTGGCATCACTGGCACAATCGGCCCTGTCCTTTTCCGATTTATGCCCAGGGAGACGAGATGCCAATGGCCTCTACACCGATTGGAACCGCTGCCTTTTTGCTTTGTGGCGATCTATTCAATGATACCTGCTTATCTCGTGTGAAGGCATTAAATCCGGACTGGTTGTTGTTTCCTATGGCTCGCGGTTTTGATGAAGATGTGGCCGATAGGGCTATGTGGCATAGACAGGAGAAGTACCTTTATGCCGGGCGAGCGCGAGAGGCCGGCGTCAATATGATGTTGGTCAATCAGCTGACAGACGATGAAATGGGCGGTTACTTCGGTGCTGCTTTATTCGTCTCAAAATCAGGTGACATTCTCGCTGAATATCCTGTGAAAAAAGAAGGCATGTTGCTGATCGATATACCAGAATGTAGCCAACAGCCCGAACAAGCGCGCGAAGTGGGAGGGTATAGGAATTTGGTTCAAGATACAGCTTGAGGGGAGATAGTATCCCACGTCCTTTAACACCCAGTTACCGCTGCGGCGCTGTCGCGCCTTGGCCCCTTTGGGGCAACCCCCTTCGCTGCGCTCCGGGGGTTCGGTAACTGAGGAAACGTTAAATTAAATGGGAAAAGTAAAATCAGAACCTTGCGGTATATCTCCAAGATACCAGGAGATATACCGCATGTTCGTCGTTCAATCATCAGTTGTGCATTGTGACAAGTCGTGAGTGATAGAGGGGGAATTGTGATAGTCGTTCTCGACACCAACGCCATCTTCAACGACTGGAAGTTACGGAAGCCAAGTCTTCAACTCTTGTGCAAGTACGCCAAACTGTCTCAGGACCTCCATATCATCGTTCCCGACATTGTGTTTCAAGAGTCTGTAGAGGTGTATAGGAGGGAGGTCCACAGACACTTCTCGGCCGGCGCCAAGGCCGTGTCGTCCCTGCGCGGCCTCTTGCCTAGTAGTCATGACCTACCTGTCTTCCAGCCGGCCGATCAGGCTTCAAACGCAGCAGCCATTGAGTATGCAAAGCGACTACGAGCGCGCATCGACGAGATCGGTCGCATGCCCACCCATGAAGACATCCCACAACAGGACCTGGTCACTAGATGCCTGTCGAGAAGAAAGCCGTTCAAAGAGCCTGGACGAGGATATCGGGATGCTCTGATCTGGGAAGTGATCTTGCGAAAGGTAGTGACCAAGGACGACGTGACGATCCTGGTTACCACCAATCATAAGGACTTCGCCAAGGACAAGGACTACGAAATACATCGAGATCTGGTCCGTGACCTTGAGGATAGAGGTCTTCCTTCTTGCAGTATCCAGCTCATCGACTCCGTGGACTCCCTTGTCGCTAAGCACATCAAGCCGCTTCTGCACTCCACAGACGCCGTTCCGAGGCTCAAGGACGGTTCCCACGGAGACTTCCATTTGGTTGAGTGGTTCAAGGAGAACCGAGGGGAGATCGGGGAGCAGATCGCCCCAGGGTCTCTCCTTCTCGACCTCTCCCCTATCCAAATGGATGAACCTACCGTCTATTACGTAGAGGACCCAGACTCAGTGGACGTCGTCGACGTCTACGAGCTAGACAATGAGCGGGCCTTCATCGACGCCAATGCCCGAGCGGAGATCCGATTCCAGTTCTTCGTTGATAAGAGAGAGTATTACCTCCACGACGAGGTCCCGATAGAGATCGAAGACTCAGACTGGAATGAGAGTGTCATGGTGGCTGCAGTGTCGCTTTGCGTGCCAATAGGCCTAGCTATTGTGTACAACGCTCGAAACCAGGAGGTCGAAGAATTTGAAGTGATCATTCCTGAGATCTTCGGGTTCTGCGCGAACTGTAGCACACCCGTACTGCGCGATGCTGCCGAATCATGCAGTGAGTGCGGCCACAGCTTTTTCTGAGGTTCGAAAGTGGCCGCATAGTAACCGGTGGACCAATTGAGGAGCATAACATTCGCCCGATGTCCTCGATCTACCTCGATTCATGACGGCGAGGGGAATCAGTCAGAGCGGTGCAGCGCCGAATCTCGAATAAGCCGCTTCTGAGGCGATTGGGTCCTGACGCTCCTCGAAACATGACGCTGGAGTTCTATGTCCGATTGGTTTGAAAACGAAGACTTCTGGACGGAAATGTATCCGTATATGTTCCCAGAAGAGCGATTTCAATCTGCGGAAGAGCAAGTCGACAAGATTCTTTCGCTGGTGGAATTCAGCGGGACACATATCCTTGATCTGTGTTGCGGCCCCGGCCGACATTCCACGGTCCTGGCCGAGCGAGGATTTTCCGTAACGGGCGTTGATTCTACAGCGTTCCTACTGGAAAAAGCTACGGCGCGAGCAAGCGAGCGGAAATTAGACGTTGAGTTTGTGCAGGATGACATGCGTCGTTTTGTGCGGTCCTCATCGTACGACTTGGTGCTCAACATGTTTACGTCCTTCGGCTATTTCGATGACAAGGACGAAGATCTGCGAGTGCTCAGCAATATTTACGAGAGTCTCAGACCTGGGGGAGTCCTCGTAATGGAGATGATGGGTAAAGAGTGCTTGGCCAGCGTATTCACCGCGACCTCCTCGGAAGTGCATCCCGACGGGACGTTGATCGTTCAACGGCGCGAGATCTTCGATGATTGGACAAGGATTCGAAACGAGTGGCTCCTGATCCGGGATGAGCAGGTAAGATCGTTCAAGTTTCACCACACGTTGTACTCTGGCCAAGAACTGAAGGATCGTCTCTTGCAAGTTGGGTTTAGTAATACGCAACTATATGGGGATTTGGAAGGTAGTGCGTATGGGAGGAGCTCAAAGCGACTGATTGCTCTTGCGTGCAAAGAGGCATAATGAGCTACCACCATTTTGGGCAAACTTCATTTAACACGTCCGTGCCCGGCTCCGGCGCATGCGCGCCTTCGCCCAACCGCTTCGCGGTTCGCAAACCGATGAACGTTATGCGAGAACGGGGTTCATGTTTCGTATATTCGTAAAGGCATGGAGGTCATAGGATGAATGAACGAATCATAATCGATCCCTCGATCCGTCATGGCAAGCCGGTAGTGCGTGGGACCCGAGTGCCGGTGCACCGAATTATTGGGAGCCTTGCAGGTGGGGCAACCCCGGAAGAAATCTGTGAGGAATATGGCATTATCGACGCGGATGTACGGGCCGCTCTTGAATACGCTGAGGAACTCGTAGAAGCAGAAGAAGCTCATCCTCTACCTGCATCCTAAATCGGTTTGCGATTCATCATCGACGCTGACCTTCCTCGCGCTGTAGCCGGTGTGATCGCCGATTTCGGTCACGAGTCGGTTGACGTTCGGGACATAGGCATGACGGCCTCCAGTGATGAGCAGATCGCGGAATTTGCGCGCTCGAGAAGGCTGTGTTTGCTAACTGCCGATTTGGGTTTCGGGGATGTCCGACGATACCCTCCGTCAAGGCATGTTGGCATCGTGATCTTGCGTCTACCTCGGCACGCAACGACTTCTTTCATACTACGGCTGCTTTCATCGTTCCTCGGACGAGAAGAGATACTGTCGAAGCTTGAGGGCAAACTCGCAGTAGTGGAAGCAGGCCGCGTCCGGCTTCGAACAGGGTGAGATCTGTCTTTCCCGTCTTCACATAACACATCGGTGTTGCGCTGCGGTGCCTACGGCGGCTTGGCCTTCGGCAACCGCTTCGCGGATTCGGCAACCATAGAACGATATATGAAATAGAAATCAGAACCTCTAGGTTCAAATACATTTCTACTGTTTTATAGAATTCACCACCACAAAAAGCGACAGTGTACGTCGTCTGTCTTGCCACATCGACGCCATACCAACGAAAGGAATCACATGAAGAAATCCGATCCATTCGAAAAAGGTCTCGCAGCCGGTGAGGCAGCGGCTTCTGCTGCCGGAGGCGCATCACAAACATCGGCGAACGGCGGGCGTATGTATGTGCGCACACAGGGTTTTGGGTCAACCGATGCCGAGTTGCGCTTTTTGCAGCGCTGTGGCGTGCGCCACAAGGCCGCCACCTTTCCCTTCCACCCCGACCGTGGCTGGGATCTCGACGAGTTGGTCCGGGAAAGAGAGCACCACGAGGCCTTCGGGCTGACACTGGATATGAGCGCGCTGCCCATATATGAGAGATTTCCCAACATCATCTATTTTGGCAAAAGCCCAGAGCGCGACCGGGAAATCGACCTGGTATGCGAAATGATCCGAACCGCTTCGCGCGCCGGCATCAATTCTCTGCGCTATAACACTTGCATCCTGCCCATCGACCGTACCGAACCAGAAGAAGGTCGCGGCGGCTACTACCACACTGCGTTCCGCCTGGACAAGGTCCCGGCAGAAGAACAGGCCAGGCTGACTAAGGCCGGGCTTGTCACGACAGACATGCACTGGGAACGAATTGAGTATCTGCTCGAACGCATGATTCCGGTGGCAGAAGAATTCAAGGTTCGAATGGGCAATTCCCAGGAAGACCCTGCCACACCCCCCGGCTATAGGGGCGTTGACAAAGTCCTCAATGACTTTGAGGGCATGAAGCGTTTCATCGAGATTCAGCGCAGTCCGTATCACGGCTGGAACTTCTGCGTCGGCTCCATCGCTGAAATGCTCGAAGATCCGGCCAATGAAATCTACCCCTTCATAGAATATTTTGGCAACCGTAATACGATCTTCCTGGTTCACTATCGTAACCTCCTCGGGGGGCGCTACAGCTTCCGCGAGGCTCTGCCCGATGAAGGAGATATGGACTTCCACCGGGTATTAAAGGCCCTCAAGGACACAGGCTACTGTTACGGCATTGATCCTGACCACGTCCCGCGCACCGACGACGATCCGAAGGGCTACTATCAGTCCTATGCTTACTGCTTTGGCTACATCAATGCCATGATTCAGGCGGTCTACGGTTAATCCATATGTAGGTGGTAATGGTTCAGATATGAAGAACCCCACTTCACATCATCACGCTTTGCGTTGCGCGGCATATGCCGCTTCGCTCTAGGTTCGCAAACCGGCAGGATGTTAGACGACATGGACGACAACCTCTTAACCGACTGAGGTAGCTCTGAATGGCCGCCAGATTCATTGAACATCGACGACACTCTATGAGATTGACATACGACGAAGGTACGTTCAAAGAGTGCGAGATTCTTCGAGTCCCGGGCACAATACTTTTGAACTAGCCTTATCGCGACTCTTTCCCCACGTCGTCTAACAGCACGGTGTTGCGATGCGCGCCATTCGGCGCTTGGCCTACGGCAACCGCTTCGCGGTTCGGGTACGGCGAGACGTTAAGAGAAACGCTTTAAAAGAGAGATCGAGCGCGGTGTCGCGGTGGTAGTCAAAGCGGGTAAAGTAGGGTTCCTGGCTGTGCGGTAGGCACAGGGCCATGACACGTGTTACTAGCTGAGCAACGAGAGGACGGGCTTGGATGCCGCCGCGGCGTATTGAGCCCGCAATTCGTCCAAGACCACCGCCCAGGAACACCTCTGGGCATAACACCGGCCGGCCCGGCCCAGACGAGCCGCATAATCGGCATCCCGCACCAACTGCCAGACCCGCGCACATAAGACCACATGGGCCGGCCGCTGATTTCGTCAAGTTTTCAAGCCGCCAGGATCTTCTCGTACACCTCGGTGTGTTCCCCTTCTTTCTCTTCCGGGTCGACCAGTTTGAGAAATACGGCCCGGTCTTTTTTCTCGCCGCTGAGCCGCTGTACCCCCCCGGCCTGCTGTGGGTTGTCGCCGCTCCAGAGCACCTCACCGTCCTGGAGGTAGATAAACGAGCCGGCGTACTGGTCTACCAGGTGCTTCTGATTGTCGCGGTAGAACAGGCCCTGCTCGGCAGCGGTGCGGCGCAGGTTGGCGATCTTTTCTTCCGGGTCCAGCCTGTGGGAGTCGAACTCGGCCACGGGGGGCTCGAGATCGGCCACGTCGAAGTCGATCTCGGCCAGATTCACCGTGCCGAAGCCGTGCTCGGCGGCCACGGCAATGGGGCTGCGGTCGCGCCGGAAGGGCGGGGTGGGCCAGTCCAGGCGCGGGTCCGTGCCCATCAGGTAATGGCCGCAGGCATCGGTGGCGATCACGTGGTCGCCACCGATCAGGGTGTCGCAGATTCTGCCTTCGCCGCCCCACTCCCACCGGGCCTGGCCGGTGAGGCCGTCGATGATGTTGAGGCAGGGCTGAGTGATCAGGCCCAGGTCGGGCAGCACGTAGGAGAGCCGGACCGGGTGGTGGAAGTAGGTCCGGATGCGACCATGGGGTTGTATCGGGGGCAGGCCAAAGAGGTTTTTAAGGCACAGGGTGATGCCCATGAAGGCGTGGTTTTTCATCTTGGCGATGGAGACGAAGGCATCGGCTTCTCCTATGGAGGCGGAGAGCTGGTACTGGGAAAACATCAAACCCCCGCCGGGGACCTTGTAGTGCTCGAAGGGCGGGTCGCCGGCTTCGACGTAGGGGATGCCGAATTCCTCGAAGACAGGGCGCATATTAAAATCTTCTCCGGGCCGCTGGCCAGGAGGCATCGCACTGGTATCGAGCACAAAGATGTGCGCATCGGTGCGCTCCCGCAAAAGTCTCAGGGAGGCGTAGAGGACATCTTCGTCCACCAGTTCCTGGCGGCGGCCGCCGATGCGGCGGATGTTCTGGGTGCGCATCTGCATATTCACTTTGAGCCCGACCTTGCGGGCTTTTTCTATCTTTTCCCAGGAGCGGCTCAGGGGTGCGGTAATGGCCACGAGGCGCTCGTAGATCTCTTCCCGGGGGGCTTTGTGGCTGCAGTAGGTAGCACGCACCTTATAGTCCTTTTCCATTTCAAGCTCCATTTCAAGCTCCTTTTTCAATTTTTCAGATCCTCGGCTTGCCCTTCTCGTGCGGCATGGCTACGGCTTCAGGTCGCGCAGGTAGTGAATGCCGGAAGGAGCCGCCTCGTGCAGGGTGGCACCGCGGTAAATCTTGACGGAGGCAAAACCATCGTAGTCGATGCTTCCCAGGGTCTGCAGGACCGTCTTGAAGTCGATGTGTCCACTGCCGAAGAAGGCGCCGTTGCTCTCGCACAGGTGGACGTGCCGCAGATCGGCACCGCAGTCCAGGATGGGCTGGGTCAGGGAGGAATCCTCGATGTTCATGTGGATGGTATCCACCATGGGCCTGAGGGCGGGAGAGCCGACTACCTCGACCAGCCCCCGGACTTCGGCGACCGAGTTGTGGAAGCCGACCTGCAGGTGGTTTATCGGCTCGACCACGAATTCCACTCCCTTTTCCTCGGCGCTGGCGGCCACCTGGCGCAGCCCCTGGGCAATCCGGTCGTTGGCCACCTCGACGTTGTTTTCGTCGCTCAACAGACCCTGCAGGAGCCCGACCACCAGGATGGCATTGAACCGGCGGGCGGTATCCAGATAGTCGATGAGGCGTTCTACCGCTTGTCGGCGGATATTCGCGTCCGGCGAGCACAGGCAGAGGCCTTCTTTATAGGCCTCGCCGGTCAGGAAGGAGGGGACGACCAGTTCAATTTCAGCCAGCCAGCGCTGCAGGCGGTCGAGGTCGACGCCGGGAGGTTCCCTCAAGTTCAGTTCGACGCCTTCGTAGCCGCACTCTTTGAGGAATTCCAGGATGCGGCGGATCTCGTCGTCGCCGCCAAAAGAAGACAATGGAGCGATGATCATGTAGCTGTAGTGGACCATGGGGTTCGCCCTCAAGTTACATTGCAGGTGTCAAAGGCCGCCTTCAAAGCGGCGAATGGATCGCCCCTGGGCACGAATTCGTGGCCTACGTACAGGTCGTAGCCGGTGCGGGCAATGGCGCGCATGATGGGGGGATAGTAGAGTTCCTGCTCTTGGTCGAGATCCTTGCGACCCGGGTTGCCGGCGGTGTGGAAGTGCTTGAAGTAAGCGATGTTTTCCTCGATGGTGCGGATGATATCTCCTTCCATGATCTGCATGTGGTAGATGTCGTAAAGGAGCTTGACGCGGGGGGAATCCACTCCTTTGCAGACCTCCACGCCCCAGGGGGTGCGATCGCACTGGTAGTCGGGGTGGTCGACCTTGCTGTTGAGCAATTCGATGCAGAGATTGACGCCCTGTTCTTCGGCGGTTTTTTTGACCCGTAGCAAGCCCGCGATGGTGTTGTCGCGGCCCTCCTCCGCGGATTTGCCCTCGCGATTGCCCGAAAAGCAGATCAGACCGGGGATGTCGTTGGCCGCGGCCAGCTCGATGTTTTCGAGAAGTTCCTGTTCGATGCGGTCGTGGTTCTCGCGTTTGTTGAGTCCGTCGGGAAGGGATTGGTGGCCCGTGATGATGGCCACGCGCATGTTGTTTTCCCGCACCAGATCCCAGTACTGCCGGCCCAGCATTTCCACGGATTTGTAGCCTATTTTACCGGCTTCGCGGATGATTTCTTCGGGCCCAGCGCCTCCCCGGGCAAAACACCCGAAACAGACGGACTGGTTGATCGAAGCCATGTGATTCTCCTTTTGAGCCCAGAGCGCAAGCGGTAGACCAAGGTAAAGGCTTCTTAACGGCTGGCCATCACCTTGTCGTACATCGACGGAATCAGCGGAAAGATCCAGCCGCGGTTGGTGATGATTTCCCGGGCAAGCTCGGGAGGAATGGCCAGTATCATCTCGGGTTCGAGCGAGAAGCGACCGGTGAAGCCGCCGATGGCGCTGCGCGCGTGCACGCCGGAATAGCCCCCGGCGTCGATCCCGTCCTGGGCATAGCTGCCGGTGCCTCCGCCGAAGACCGACTGCCAGCGGTTGGAGAAGCCGTTGACCACGGCCGGCCCCGAGTTGAACTCCACGTCGGTCGAGACCACCATGCCGATCGCCTTGACCATGTAGAGGACGTCGTTTAGATCGCCTTCGCCGCCGCAGGACAGGGTCCAGTGGAGGGTGCGAATGTGGTGGTCGGCGCAGTCCTGGCCGGCCTGTTGTCCGTGCGCGACGCGTTCGGGGGTGTCGTTCATGGGGTAGTCGCCCATGCCCACGCCTGAAAGGTAGACCAGGCCGCTCTCGTGTACCACGGCGCCGCAGATATTTCTGCCCTGGAGGGAGCTGACATTGTCTTCGAAGCGGCCCAGGTCTATGCCGAGTTCGTTGATGCGGTCGTAGACGTCGTAGGTGCGGCGGAGTTCGGCGGGGATGATTGAAGAATCGTAGAATGTGCCCATTGGGGGCTCCTTTCATTGAAAGCGGACGGCCAGCTCCACGTCGGTCAGGACGATGTCGCAGGCCACTTTGGGGTTGCGGTTTTTCAGGATCACTTCTACGGAATTGGCGCCTGTTGCGACCTGGTCGGATTCGAGGGGCCAGCACAGCCAGGCCGCGGCGCTCACGTCCGAGATCTGGTGCGGGTCGGCGCTGGTGTCGTAGCGCACATCGGGCTCTGCCAGGGTGGTGCCGCGCCATTTGACCTGGACCTGGTCGCCTGCGACCCACTGGTCCAGGCGCAGGCGCAACTCCACCTTTTCGGGGAGGTGGGTGGAAAGGTCTTCCGCTACCTCCAGGTCGATCACCGGGCCGGTGGCGGCAAAGGTCTGTTTGAGGCGCACCGGCACCTGGCCCCAGATCCGGTCGTTGTGGTAGGCCCCGCGCCACTCGCCCTGGTTCAGGAGAAAGCGGTGGGTAGCCGCGTAGATCTTGTCCTGGCCGTTCAAGGTTTCCGGAGAGCCGATCTGGGTGAGGAGCTGGCGGCGGGAGTCGCGGTTGGCGTGCCAGTTGAACACGTAGATGCCGTCGGCGCCCAGGTGGTGGTGGCGGCTGGCAATGGCGCGGGTGCGCCGGCGGTCCTTGGTCTGTGGGTCTTCGGGGCCCACCCAGGGATCGGGCAGGCCGCCGTCGAAACCAGGGTACACGGCAATCGCACGGTCCCGGCACAGTTCCACAAAGCCGGGTACGTCCGGGGCGGGATCGGTGGCGGCATTGCCAGCCGGGATCAGGATGTCCACCAGGTCTTCCTCGACCCACAGGGGGATATCGTAGCCGATCCGGGCGCACATCTCCAGGGTGGAGGCCACGCGTGCGGCCAGATAAAAGGGCCGACCTCGTCGGCGCCCCAATTCCCGGGTCATTTGCCGCACCGAGCGCTGCAGATCCGTGAGCACGTAACGCAACCGGTAGGCTTCGTCCTGGGGCAAGTGGAAGCCGTGGCGCTGCCAGTCCAGTTCCACCCCGTCCCAGTTGTAGAGGGAGCAGACCTCCTCGATGTGCTGGTAGCGTTGCTGCCGCACCTGGGGCACCTCGAAGTTCCACGACAGGGCGAACCACTCCGAGGTCTGCTCTCCGAGGAGCCACTCCGGGTGTTCGATGCGCATGCGGGTCAGCTCGGTGTGGTGCAGACTTTTCAGGTCTGCGACCTGGGCGCCGTTGAAGTGGTTGTCGTTCATGCGCATCGAGGCGTACACGTGGAGCCCCAGCTGATGACCGCGTTCGATCAGGGCCTCCTGGGGATCTTCGCCCCGCTCCAGCATCTGGCGCACGTTTTCGGTGAAGGTATAGGTGCTGGCGTTTTCGTAGCGCCGCTCGTGGAGGTCGCCGATCAATTCGAGCACCTTGCTGGGCCAGCGCGCCGCGTGCTCCCCGATGCACCAGAAATGGGCCCCGACCTGGGTGTTTTCCATGGGGGCGTAGGTCTTTTCCAGAAAGTGCTCCATGGACTGGGGCACCGGGCCGTAGCCGTGGGGGGCGCCGTCCCAGTTGTAGATGATGCCGTAGTTGGGGGGGCTGGACATATTGCTTCTCCTATGGATTTACAGGCCCATTTCAAGGATGTGGGAGATATTCTTGAAGGCCTTTGATCTGATCGGCCAGCCCCGGGGGCAGGTCGAGGGTAGAGGTGGCCCGATCGAACATCAGATCGGCGCTTTCGCGGAAGGAAACTTCCTTTGTACTGGCCATGAGATGCTCCTGTGGGGATGACCTGAGGATATATATACGCCCGGAGCAATCGTCCGTCAAGTACGGCGGGCAAAAAGATCACCGGCCTGGGACTGGTGGTCGTGGACCGCATGGTCGCAAGGCGCGGCGGTCGGGGGTGGATGGTGAGTGAGGTGGACAAGGGATCGGCGTTTTGCGTATCTTTATCCAATTCGCCGGAATCCATCCACGATGAAACCCTGGAGCGGGACCATGTTTATTCAGGACCAGCTACCCGCCGAACAGATCAACGGTGAGAACCTGAGCTTTTTCAAAGCCATCGGCGTGGACTACCTCACCATCAATCCACCTCCCCTGGCCGCGTCCGGACACGGGACCGGGCCGCTCCTGGAGGAACCGGGGGAGATAAGGGATTATTTCCTGGAGACCCGCGAACTGGCCGAGGCCCACGGCCTGAAGCTGATGAATATCGCGTTGACCGGACCGGATGAGATCACCCTGGCTCTGCCAGAGCGGGACCGCAAGATCGAGCAGTGGTGCGAGGTTTTGCAGGCCATGGGCGAGGTTGGAATTCCCACCCTGGGCTACAACTTTAAACCCATCGGCAATTTCCGTACCGCTTCTACCTATGGGCGGGGTGGGGCGCGGTACAGCACCTTTGTGTACGAGGAGTTTTCCCGCAACGTGCCCAGTCATCCGGACAAGCAGATCGACGAGCCCCGCATGTGGGAAAACCTGCGCTACTTTCTCGAGCGCGTGGTGCCCGTGGCCGCGGAGGCCGGGGTGCGTCTGGCCCTGCATCCGGACGATCCGCCCATCCCCGAGCCCATGGCCGGGGCCGCCCGCATCGTCTCCACCCTGGACCAGTACAGGCGCATCTTCGAGCTGGCGCCCAGCCCGGCCAATGCCATGCTCTTCTGCCAGGGGTGCGTGACCGAGATGGGGGTGGATGTGCTCCAGGCCATCCGCGATATCGGCGGTCTGGGCAAGATCGTCTATGTCCACTTCCGCAATGTCCGCGGCAGCCGGCGCAGCTTCCAGGAGGTCTTCGTGGACGAGGGGGATGTGGACATGTACGCAGCCATGCAGACCTATAAAGAGAGCGGCTTTGAGGGGCCCTTCATGATGGACCACACCCCGGGCATCCCGGAGGATCGGGCCGGCCGCGCCGGCCATGCCTTTGCCACCGGATACATTAGGGCTATGATTCAATCGGTTTATCGCTAAGGAGAAGAGCAAAGGGTTTTCTTCGAGGCCGTGGCCTCGTGGAGACAGCAGCAGGTGGTGATTGGCTGGTCCGCAAACGTCGAGGAGGTATCATGGAGCGGGAAAAAGAAGATCGCATGGTCGATGAAATTCTGGCTTCCCCAGAGGCCTACGAAAACCTCCTGGTGCTGGCCGATGATATCGGTATCCGCCTGGCCGGGACCCCGAACGAAATGGCGGCCAGGGATTTTCTGGTCGATACCCTGAAGCGCTATGGACTGGACCAGGTCCACACCGAAGCATTTCAACATCGCGCCTGGACGCCGCTGCACGAGGAATTGCAGCTTGTAAGACCCGTCGAGCGCCTGCTCGCGTGCAGGTGCGCCGGACTTTCTCCATCCACGCCAGAGGGCGGAGTAGAAGCCGAGGTGGTGTTTCTCGAGCGCGGCGACCGGCAGGAGCTGGAGCAGCATAAAGAACAGGTAAAGGGTTGTTTTGTCGTAGTCCCCTACTATCCGGTAGCGCGCCAGCTGAAGACCCCCCTGGCCGCGGAGTACGGGGCGGTGGGCCTGCTCGAATACCGCAATTATCCCGGCGGGCTGCAGCCGGCCCGCACCTGTGCCTTTGCCAAATCCGGTGCCATTCCGGCAGCCTCGATCAGTGGTGAGGACGCCGCCTACCTGCGCCGGCTCCAGGAGCGCAAGGGAAGCGTCGGGATGAAGCTGGTTCTCGACAGCCGCATCGAAGTCAAAGAGTCCTGGAATGTGGTGGGGGAGATCAGGGGCACGGACGAGGGGGCCGAACACCTGACCATGGGCGGCCACTACGATACCTGGCATGTCGGGCCCGGAGCCGTGGATAATGCCTCGGGCGTGGTCGCCGTGCTGGCAGCCGCGCGGGGACTGGCCCTGTACCGCCAGCACCTGCGCCGCACCATCAAGGTGGTGCTCTTCGGGGTCGAGGAGTCGGGGCTCGTAGGTGCGTGGGCCTATACCCGGCGACACCAGGATGAGCTCGCCGATACCCTCCTGATGCTGAACAACGATGTGGGGGGACGGCCCACGGGCGTCGGAGTTGCGGGTTTCGAGGAACTGAAGCCCGTTCTGGAAGGGGTGGCTAAACGGGTGCGGGTAGCAGGCGAGGGACTCGGGCCCTTCCAGGTTTCGGGAGGCGGGCCGAGCTGGGGATCGGACCACTTTCCCTTCCTGGCCCACGGGGTGCCGGTCCTGGGCATCTCCACCCAGCCCGTGCGGCCCGAGGACCGTCTCTACGGCCACACCCGCGCCGACACCGCCGACAAGGTGTACAAAGAGGGTCTGGGCGAATGTGCGGCCATCAATGCCCAGCTAGCTTCCCACATTGCCAACCTGTCCGTCCGCCCGGTGCTGCAAAAGAGCCGGGCGGAGTTGGAAGAGTTGTTCCGCCAGTACGAGTTTGACGAGACCCTGGAGTTGCTGGACGTATGGCCGCCCGAACGCGCCCTGCAGAGGTACTTCTCATTTGCCTGAGCCGCCTGCGGAGCAGAGCGTGAGAATGGGCATCAGATCACATCGTATCTTTCAGCAGGCGAGAAATAGGATCCCTTTTAAGGAAGGATGGTATGTCCGCAAAAACCGTGGTCACACAACGCGATATTGCCGAGGGCTTGCGGCCGATGGGGCTGCGGGAAGGGGACAGGGTAATGGTCCACAGCTCCCTGTCCAGCATGGGGCATGTGGAGGGAGGATCGCAGTCGGTCGTGGAGGCCTTTCTCGAGATCCTGGGACCGCAAGGAACCCTCATGGTGCCCACCTTCACCCACAGCGGCACCGAGTACTTCGATCCACTGGTGTCGCCCTCCAAGAACGGGGCCATCACCGAGGCCGTGCGCCGGCATCCCGCTGCCCGGCGCAGCCTGCACCCCACCCACGCAGTGGCGGTGATCGGTCCGGATGCCGAGGCGTTGATCCGGGACGATCTGGAGCGCGGGGCCCTGGGCCGGGACTGCGCCCTGGACCGTCTGGCCAGGAAGGGGGGGTGGGTTTTGTTACTCGGAGTGGACCACCAGGTGAATTCCACCATTCACATCGGCGAGGACTATGCCGGCGATCCGGACCGCCACGCTCGTTTCAGTCCGCAGAATCCTAAAGCAGTGATTCTCAACCATCCCGAGCGCGGGGAGATGGAGGTGCTGCTGACGTCCATGATGGGAAGCACCGTGGCTTTTAAGAAGATGGAGGAGGAGTTGCGGCGGCGCGGGCAGATCGTCGACGGACGGATCGGGGCGGCCAGGTGCCAGTTGATGAAGGGGCAGGATGTAGTGGATGCGACCATGGACATTTTACAGCCGATCCTGGCTCCCTGATGCCCCAATTTTTCGCAGCAGAACCGCAGCGCCTTTCAGCAAAGGAGATGAGCAAAATGCAGTTGAGCGCAGACCAGCTCGAACAGTTCGACCACGAGGGCTTTATACTGATAGAAGATGCTCTGGAGGATAGCGATCTGGATCCGGTGATCCAGGAATACGAGGAGCACATCGAGCGGCGGGCCCAACAGCTTCTGGAGGCGAACAAGATCTCACAGCTCTACGCGGACGAGCCCTTCGAACGCCGCCTGGCCTGCATCTGCCGGGAGAATACCGAGATTTATGCCGAGATGGACATCATGCACTTTCGGGGCCGGGCCTCGTTCGAGTTTTTGCACAACAAGAATCTCCTGGATATGGTCGAAGGGCTGGTGGGTCCAGAAATTACCTGCAGTCCGATTCAACACACTCGCGCCAAGCTTCCGACCTACCTGACTTCGGGCAGAGGCGGCGATGCCCACGTGGCGGCCTGGCATCAAGACGCCGGCGTGACCTGGGAAGAGGCGGATCCCTTCTTCATCCTGACAGTCTGGTTGCCGCTGGTGGAGGCCACACCCGAGAACGGCTGTCTGCAGATTATCCCGCGCCGCCATGGCACGGGATTGATGCGGCATATCTCCAGGGCCGGAGTGGGAACCATGATCACAGAAGAGGAGATGCCCGAATCCGAGCCCTTGATCCTGCCCATGCACAAGGGCAGCGTGTTGCTGATGCACAAGGAAATCCCGCATCGCTCCACCCCGAACAACACCGAAGGCGTCCGCTGGAGCATGGACCTGCGCTACCAGGAGACCGGCACTCCGACCGGAAGGCCCTTCCATCCTGATTTCGTGGCCCGCAGCCGTTCTAATCCGGACGCGGAGCTGAGGGATTACGACAAGTGGTGCCGCCAGTGGATCGAGAGCCTGGAAAACTACGCCGGTGCAAGCGCACACCGCTGGCAGAGGGTCTAGTAGTCAGCGCAGGGGACTGGTGGCCAGTTCCTGGGCCTGGACCATGCGGGCGTAGAGGCCGTTGCCCTCCATCAACTGGTCGTGGGTGGCGCTCTCGGCGATGCGGCCCTGATCCAGGACGATGATCTTGTCGGCCCGGCGCACGGTGGAGAGCCGATGGGCGATGACCAGGGTGGTGCGGTTGTGGACCAGGCGGGCGATGGCCTCCTGGATGAGGATCTCGGTCTGAGTGTCCACCGCGGAGGTGGCCTCATCCAGGATCAGGATGGGGGCGTTTTTGAGCAGGGCTCGGGCAATGGAGAGCCGCTGTTTCTGGCCGCCCGAGAGCCGGATGCCGCGCTCCCCGATGAGGGTGTCGTAGCCCTGGGGCAGCTCCAGAATGAATTCTTCGGCATTGGCGGCCCGAGCGGCCTGGTGGATTTCCGGGTGGGTGGCACCCTGGCGCCCGAAGAGGATGTTGTCGCCCACCGTGCCGTGAAAGAGGAAGACATCCTGTTCCACCGAGGAGATGTGGCCGCGCACGTAATCCAGGGGAAGCCGGCGCACATCGTGCCCGCCGATGAGGACCTTGCCTTCCCAGGGGTCGTAGTAGCGCGGCAACAGGCTGGCCAGGGTGGTCTTGCCGGCGCCGGTCGGGCCGACCAGGGCCACGATTTCGCCGGGGTTGACCTGGAAGTCGATCTGGTGCAGTACGGGCGTCCCGGGATCGTAACCGAAATGCAGATCCTGAAAGCGGATGTCCCAGTCCATGTGCGGGGGAATCGCGGCATCCGGCGCGTCCACGATGTCGGATTTCAACTCCAGTAATTCGAATACCCGCTCGGTGCTGACCGCGGCCTTGTTGAGCACATCGTTGAGAGAAAACAGCTGCAGGAAGGGCTGGTAGATGTGCCCCAGGTAGACGATGAAGACAAAGAGGTCGGCCACCGAGATCTTGCCGTGCAGGGCGGCGGCTCCGCCGCTCCAGATCACCAGCACAATTCCCAGGCCGCCGGCGACCTCGATCAGGCCGTTGGGGATGAGGGAGACGGTATTGGCCTGGATCATGCGGTCGCGGAAGTTGCGGCTGTTTGCCTCGATCCGCCGGGCGCACTGCTTTTCTTTCCCAAAGGATTTGATGATGGCGATGCCGGACAGGTTGTCCTGAATCTGGGCGATCACTTCGGCCAGCTGGGCGCGGATGCCGCGCCACATCCGGCGCACTCGGGCGACGTAGCGGTAGACCAGGTAGGCGGTCAGGGGAATCGGCAGCAGGGTGATGAGGGCCAGCCTGGCGTCGAGGGCAAAGAGCACTCCCATCATGGCGGCAGGAATGACCAGGGCCAGGATGGTTTCGGGAATGCCGTGGGCGATGAAATCCTCCACGGCCTCGACGTCGTTGATGGAGCGGGCGATGAGGTTGCCGGTGCGCTCCCGATGGAAAAAGCGGTGGGGCAGGCGCTGAATGTGCCGGTAGACCCGGGTCATCAAATCGTGCATGACCTCATAGGAGGCCACGTGGGAAAAACGGCCGTACCCGAAACGGGCCAGGCCGCGCAAAAGGTAGACCCCGAAGAGCAGGAGGGTAAGCTGGAGAAGACTGGAAGGGCTGCCGCCGCCTTCGGTGATCCATTGAATGAGTTCGCGGATGAGGAGGGGAGGCACCAGGTTGGCAGCGGCGAAGAGCAGGCCGCAGCCCACGGAGAGGGCGATCAGGAGGCGCCGGCCTTCGAGGATTTCGTAGAATTGTCTTAAGAATTTCATTTAGAAATGGATAAATCTGCTAATTAGCTGGGGGAGAATGGGTCGCGGTGCTGAGAATACCTACGCACACATCCTATTGGGAAAAAAGGGATCATTTCCGATAAGCTCCGCAAGGTGGACAAAGAGGCTACCTGGGGCTCCCTTATCGCGGAGGGTGCACGGCTATGGCTCACGCCCTTTGCAGGGCCGATCAAGATCAGTCTCACAGACCTACTACCGCAGCAAGGTGAGCTTGCGCGTCCGAATGCCCTCGTCCGTCACCAGCCTGTACAGGTAAATGCCGCTGGCCAGGGGGCGGCCCTCATCGTCCCGGCCGTCCCAGGAGAGGCGGTGGCGGCCGGCCTTCTGCTGACCCCGGCTCAAGACCGCCACCCGTTGCCCGGTCAGGGCGAACAGTTCCAGGCGCGCTGGACCCGTTGCGAGCAGGAAGTAGGAGATGACGGTCTGGCTGTTGAACGGATTGGGCGCGTTCTGGCGCAGCTGGGGGCCATCGGGCAGCCCGATCAACTCCTGGGCCAGCACTAGGAGCTTGGCCTGAGCCGGCTGGCCGAAGTGGTCGGCGAACAGGAAGAAGTCGCCGAAATCCACCCGGCCGCTGGCATCGAGGTCAAAGTGGGGGTCCGTACTGTCAAAGGCATCGACAAACAGGAAAAAATCGGCGAAGCCGACCACGCCGTCGCCATCGAAGTCGGGCGTCGCTTTCCCGACGGCGGTAAAGGTCACCGGCTCCAGCCCGGCGACCCTCACCTCAACCGTGTTCCTCCCTGGCTGGCTCCCCAGCGTCAGCGTGCTGGTGGCTTGGCCGTTGGCACCGGTCGTGGCGGTCGCTGAAGAGAGCGTCCCTTCGCCAGCGGTCACCAAAAAGGTGACGACTGCCCCGGCAAACGTCTCGCCGTTCTGATCCAACACGGAAACGACAAACGGCTCGGCCAATTGCGCCCCGGCCGGTCCCTGCTGCTCAACGTCGGAGATTTTCACCAGCGTTCGAGGCCGGGGCCGCGTCCACTCAGATGCATCCCACAGCTGGACCGTTTGATCAGCAGCCCCCGAAGCGAGTATCGTCCCATCAGGGGGTGAAAACGCCACAGAAGTGACCCTCTCCGTATGTCCCTCAAGGGTGGCGATATTGGTTTCCGTTGCCACGTCCCACAGCTTGATCGTTCTATCATCAGTCCCCGCGATCATCGTTCCATCCGGTGAAAACGCCACAGATTGGACAGGCCCCGTATGTCCCTCAAGGGTGGCGATATTGGTTTCCGTTGCCACGTCCCACAGCTTGATCGTTCTATCAGCAGCCCCCGAAGCGATCATCGTCCCATCGGGTAAAAACGCCACAGATAAGACCCTCTCCGTATGTCCCTCAAGGGTGGCGGTATTGGTTTCCGTTGCCACGTCCCACAGCTGGACCGTTCTGTCATCAGCTCCCGAAGCGAGCATCGTTCCATCCGGTGAGGAGAATGCCACAGAACGGACAGGCCCCGTATGCCCCTCAAGGGTGGCGATATTGGTTTCCGTTGCCACGTCCCACAGCTGGACCGTGCCATCCCCTGACCCGGAGGCGAGCATCGTCCCATCCGGTGAAAACGCCACAGAGGTAACCCAAGACGTATGTCCCTCAAGGGTGGCGGTATTGGTTTCCGTTGCCACGTCCCATAGCTGGACCGTTCTGTCATCAGCTCCCGAAGCGAGTATCGTCCCATCGGGGGGTGAAAACGCCACAGAGGTAACCCAAGCCGTATGCCCCTCAAGGGTGGCGATATTGGTTTCTGTGTCCACGTCCCACAGCTTGACCGTGCCGTCCCCTGACCCAGAGGCGAGCATCGTCCCATCGGGGGGTGAAAACGCCACAGAGCGGACCCACCCCGTATGCCCCTCAAGGGTGGCGATATGGTGTGGCGTTAGTGCGATCATCCATTGCAGGGATGCGGCGTTGTCCGCCGGCTCGATCTCCTCTTCGTCCGCCGAGAAGGCAACGGAGAAATCGAGGGAACCGGCCTCCAGCGGGTATAAATGCAGATCAAGCACCAAATGCGGTCCAGCTTCGCTCTCATTATAGACGTGGCCACAGGCCAGCGTGCCCGTCTGCTCGGTCCTTTCGACGATCTCACACGGCTCAGCAGAGACCGATACGGGCAGGCTCGCGGACCAGGTCAACGTGATATTGGAGGCCGCTTCTTCCGGAAAGTCCAGCGTCGTCCGCAGGCGGAGACGCCCTCCCACATTGGCGTTCGAATCGCCACTGTGGTTGACCAAGGTGGTTTTCAAATCCACCCGCGCCGCCACCAAATCCGCAGGCCGCAACGGACCTTCGCAGTAGAGGTCGGCAACCGGGGGACTGCCAGCCACGTTGGTAAAGTAGCAAGTCATGTACTCAAAGTTGTTGATCTCCTCATGGTCCACGGCGCTTGCCATGAAGCCGTCCAGCCGGGCATTGAAGTGTTCGTTGAGCGCACCGCGATCCCCGCTGAACTGAGACTCCGAGGGCAGGGATCCAGTGCATTTGAAGCGATGCTCGAATTCAGTCTCGACGGATTGGCAATCCAGGTCCAGATCACTGTCGATTCGCAGCAAGGCCCTGTCGATCTCCGCGGCGCTGGCGCTGGTGAGAGCCTCCAACCGGGGGAAGGAAGTAGTGATGGGGGGAGGGGGCTCTGACCAAGCGAAAGCGAAGTTGTCCACCTGTACATCGAGAAAGGCGGCGTAATCGGCGGCCAGTTGGGCGTCTCCTGCCCAGGTTGCGATCAGGGCGTGGTAGGCCGACACGTCTCCGCCTCGGACCACGTCGAGCAGTTCAAATAACTCGGTGCGCCGCTGCTGATGCATGAAATGGAAGAAGAGGCCGGCGTAGTCGTAGAAACGGCCGCCCCCCAAGTCTGCGCTGTACCCGGAGTCGAAGAGCCCGGCAGGATCGAGCCGGGTCTCGTCCACGGCGATCTGCAATACTAGAGTCCAGCGCACGGGAATGCCCTCGGCACGGGTGCTGCCCACCAGGAACTCGGCCAGACCTTCGTTGAACCAGGGGCCGCCAATGCTCAGCAGTCCGAAGCGGTCGGCCAGATAATGCACGTACTCGTGGCGAAATGCCTCCTCAAGGTCGTCGCGCTCCTGAAAGGTGCCCATGGTGCCTTGATCGTAGAAGCCGTCCAGGTAGATGCCTCGGGTGTCCAGGCCGGACCGATATCTCTCAAACTTGGCGTACTCCGACCGCGTGCCGTAGATCCTGGCGGTGAACACCTCCTTGTCGCCGCGCACGGCCTCATCCGTTTCTACCAGCCGGTGAAACTGCCCCTGCACTTCCTTGGCTGCCTGGTACATAGGCTGCACCGCCTCCAGGTCCAAGGGAGTCTCGAACACCAGGGCACCATCGTCGAAGCGGTAGGTGTTGGGGAGGCCCTGGGCAAGGATTTCGCGCTCCAGCACGTCCCGGCATATGTTCAGGCTCGCGCAGTCGACCTGGTTTTCCAGGACCCGCGCCGCGATCAAGAAGGGGCTACTGAGACGCTCGTGATAGGAGAGGACGGAGGTCAGCGCCGCGACGGCGGATTCCTTCAGGCTCTCCAACTGGATCAACTGGACGAGGATGTGAACGGCTGTTTCCAGCAGGGCCAGCCTCGGCGTAAACGGATGGTCTTCTTCAATGAGAAAGAAAAAGTCGTAACGGATAACCCGCAGCATGACGTCGACGAATTCCGGGTCCTGTGCGAGAGCGTCGATGAATTCCTGGTTGTTGTCCACCCGGACGGCGGCATGTACCCGATTTAAGATCCTCTGGAAGGCCCATGACTGGACCTCGCTGTCCGCCCGTTCAGGGGTCAGCTCGGACAGAACCTGTTTGATCGGCGCCAGGTGATTCTGCCGCAGCCCGGCAGTGTAGGCGATCTCGAAGTAGTGGAGCAAGATCCGAGCGGCTTCGTCGGTGGGGGCATAGAAGTGGTCGCTGGCGGCGAAGGCATCCGACGCGGCGAGGTAGGCGCGGTGAGTCGCCTCGTCGAACGGTCCCACCCCCGTCGACGCCCGAAAGAACCTGTCGTAGCTGTAGCCGAGCCGGACGAAGGACCAAAGCTGCAGCATCCCGGCACTGTTGGTACCGTCGTACGCGGCGGCCGACTCTTCAATTTCTGCGAACACCGACTGCATATTCCGATCGCTGAAGATGGTGGGCAAGTCGCCTCTTATGGATGGGTTCCTGGAGGTCTGGAGAGTGCGCTTGAGACAATCTTCCGAGTTTGTCCGCAGGTAGTCGATCAGAGCATCCCCTTCGAGGGCGACAACATCAACGGACGGGCAGTCGTCCGCTTGCACCTTGGCCGCAGGACGCGACGCCGGCCACTCCTGCTCCAGCGGCCCGGTGCTCCAGGACGAAAGGGTTGCGGCTCTACTGCAAAGCGGAGCGGGCGAAGACTGGATTTCACCCGTGAGGGTCGCGACTCTTGCTTCGGCCAGACAAGGGATCGAGGCCATGAGGATGGCCGCTAGAGCGCCGAAATATCTGTTCATCGTAAAATCCTTATCACGCATCTTCAAAATCCTCCTCCAATGGATGGTGAGGGGAATCTATCCGCTAAAAATACCACGCTCAATACCTATGGCAAGGGTTTCTTTGCCCTGTTTTCCCAGATGGCAAGGGTTTCTTTGCCCTGTTTTCCCAGAATGAGCAGGCGCATCCGGACGCCCCGGGCGCGCGCGGCCCGGCCGATCCCGGCGACGTTTTCCAGTCTGCCTTTCTAAAGAGATACGGAATTTTGCGCCGGGTATCAAGTTGATCCTGGTGCGATTGTTGACCTACCTTCCCCGATCTCCTAATTTTGACGCGGCGGTATCTTACTCGGCAAAAACAAAAATTAGCTCAATAGGACGCCCCGAACATTGAAGGCATTCTCTCCTGCGCCAATTCTTTAACTGTATGAATAGTATCAATTTAAGTCAAAGCGAGACTGCATCTGCAACCGAACTGGCAGAAAGCTATCGCCTGGATATCTCCCGGAAATTAGTTCCCGGGAAACGTTCGGAAAGGGGGCAGTTCATGACTTCTGCCCCTATTGCTCGGTTTATGGCCTCGCTTTTTGGCTCTGTCGAATACGGTCAAATCCGCCTTTTGGATGCCGGCGCCGGAGTTGGTTCCTTAACGGCTGCTTTTGTAGAGGAATTTTGCTCCCGTACTACTCACCCCCAGGAGATTTGCATCACGGCTTACGAGTTAGAGCCGACGATGATTGAATACTTACAATCGACGCTTGCCAACTGTCGCCGATTGTGCCGGGACAACGGAATCGACCTTCAAGGAAAAATTGAAGTTGAAGATTTTATTGAAAGAGGCGCTAAACAACTGGCAAATGACCTATTTCAATGTCCGCCAGCCAGGGAGTCCTTCACGCATGTAATCATGAACCCTCCTTATAAAAAAATCCACTCCAATTCTCCACATAGAAAATGGCTGCAAGCCATGGGTATAGAAACCTCAAATTTATATGCAGGTTTTCTAACAATCGCCATCGAGATGCTAAGACCAGGGGGTGAACTTGTAGCCATCGTACCTCGTTCGTTCTGCAATGGTCCATACTTCAAATCCTTTCGCAGACTCTTACTCGAACAGATGGCAATCAAGCGTTTTCATGTATTTGAATCTCGTACTCATGCCTTTAAGGATGATGAAGTACTGCAGGAAAACATAATCTTCCATGCGGTAAAAGGAGCAGCCTTGGGAGTTGTCAGGATCACCTCAAGTCATAGTGTGGAATTCTCCAGGGAGTACGGAGAAATGATCGTAGAGGATATGACCCAGAGGACGGTCCCCTATACCAGCGTTGTCAAGCCCGATGATCCAGAAAAATTTATCCATATAGCTACCACTGATTTTGAACAGCATGTAGTAGATCGAATTTCAGTGTTTAATTATGCGCTGGAAGATATAGGCATCGAAGTATCCACTGGTCCCGTAGTAGATTTCAGACTGAAAGAACATTTGCGCCAGGAACCTGGACCAGGTACTGCACCCTTGCTTTACCCCGCCCATTTTGATGCCGATGGACTGACATGGCCCAAGGATGGGAAGAAGCCCAATGCTATTAATATTACACCTGATTCTGAAAGGTGGCTTTGGTCTAATAATGGCCACTATGTAGTGACCAAACGCTTTACGTCCAAAGAAGAAAGACGGCGCATTGTAGCGGCGATCTATGATTCATCCCTACCGGCCAGTAAAGTTGGCTTTGAAAATCACCTAAACGTATTTCATCGACAAAAGCAGGGGTTAGCTGAAGAAATAGCCTTGGGGCTGGCCGTCTATTTAAATTGCACTTTGGTCGATAAATACTTCCGCCAATTTAATGGCCACACCCAGGTCAATTCTGCCGATCTCAGGACAATCCATTATCCAAGCCTGGAGACCTTAGCTAAACTGGGTTCTCTGGCCAAAGGTGAGATTCCGCTACAAAAGGATATCGATTACCTGATCAACCAGGAAGTCAATAAAATAGGAAAGAAATCAAAGATTGATCCAATCCAGGCACAACAGAAAGTAGATGATGCACTAAATCTCTTGAGAAACCTCGGCCTTCCCAGAGGCCAGCAAAACGAACGCTCTGCACTGACCCTACTTGCCATTTTGAACCTTAAACCAGATGGAAGCTGGCAAGAACTGGAACAGCCACTGATGGGTATCACTCCTATCATGGAATTTTGTCGAGCTTTCTACGGCAAAGAGTACGTGCCCAATACTCGTGAAACTTTCCGCCGTCAAACCATGCACCAATTTGTCGAAGCGGGCGTCGCACTGTATAACCCAGACGAACTAGGTCGTCCCGTAAACAGTCCCAAAGCGTGTTACCAGATCAGTCCAGAAATTTTTGAAGTCATTCTCACCTATGGCACAGACCAGTGGGACCAAGCCCTTGCTTCATATTTAGAGGAACGAGAAACCCTGGCTCAACTCTATGCGATGCAGCGAGAAATGCTGATGATTCCCGTAGAGGTTGAAGAGGGCTACGAAATTGCTCTCACTCCTGGTACACACAGCAAGCTGATTAAGGATATTATTGTCGAGTTTGCTCCTCGATATGCCCCGGGAAGTGAAGTGATTTATGTAGGCGATACGGGGAGCAAAATTGGCTACTTCCAGCAAGGCAGGTTGTTGGAGTTGGGAGTTGAGGTGGATGAACACGGCAAAATGCCGGACGTAGTGCTCTATTATCAGGGGAAAGATTGGCTTTTTTTAGTTGAGGCCGTGACAAGCCATGGGCCTGTAGATAGCAAAAGGCACAGTGAACTTTCCACATTGTTTGCCAAGGCTACACCCGGTTTAGTATATGTTACGACCTTTCCGGATCGCGCGACAATGGGAAAGTATATAACTGAGATCTCCTGGGAAACCGAGGTATGGATTGCGGAAACACCAACGCATATCATCCATTTCGATGGAAACCGATTCCTTGGACCCTGCGAAACTTCCTGAATCCCGCGGCTAGTATTTTGTCAAATTTCCGATAAGCTCCGCAAGGTGGACAAAGAGGCTACCTGGGGCTCCCTTATCGCGGAGGGTGCACGGCTATGGCTCACTCAGTCTCACAGACCTACTACCGCAGCAAGGTGAGCTTGCGAGTCCGAATGCCCTCGTCCGTCACCAGCCTATACAGGTAGATGCCGCTGGCCAGGGGGCGACCCGCGTCGTCCCGGCCGTCCCAGTGGAGCCGATGGCGGCCGGCCTTCTGCTGACCCCGGCTCAAGACCGCCACCCGTTGCCCGGTCAGGGCGAACAGTTCCAGGCGCGCTGGACCCGTTGCGAGCAGGAAGTAGGAGATGACGGTCTGGCTGTTGAACGGATTGGGCGCGTTCTGGCGCAGCTGGGGTCCATCGGGCAGCCCGATCAACTCCTGGGCCAGCACCAGGAGCTTGGCCTGAGCCGGCTGGTCGAAGGCATCGACAAAGAGGAAAAAGTCGGCGAAATCCACCGCGCCGCTGCCATCCAGGTCAAAGCGGGGGTCGCTGCCGCCGAAGGCATCGGCAAACAAGAAAAAGTCGGCGAAGTCGGTTACACCGTCGCCGTCGAAGTCGGGCGTAGCTTTCCCGACGGCGGTAAAGGTCACCGGCTCCAGCCCGGCGACCCTCACCTCAACCGTGTTCGTCCCTGGCTGACTCCCCAGCGTCAGCGTGCTGGTGGCTTGGCCGTTGGCATCAGTGGTGGCGGTCGCTACCGAGAGCGTCCCTGCGCCGGCGGTCACCAAAAAGGTGACGACCGCCCCGGCAAACGTCTCGCCGTTCTGATCCAGCACCGAAACCACGAACGGCTCGTCTAACGCGCCACCGGCCGGTCCCTGTAGCTCAACGTCGGACAGCTTAGTCAGGGTCTGGGGATGCGGTAAAAGAAGCTGCATGTCCCACAGCAGAACCGTGCCATCCTGTGACCCGGAAGCGAGGGTCGTGCCGTCGGGTGAAAACGCCACTGAGAAGACCCGGTGTGTATGCCCTGTAAGGGTGGCGATTTTGTTCCTGTTTGCTACGTCCCACAGTATGACCGTGCCATCCCATGCCCCGGAGGCGATGATCGTACCGTCAGGTGAAAACGCCACTGAATTGACTGGGTTCGTATGCCCGAAAAAGGTGGCAGTATTCCTCCCCACCGCGACGTCCCACAGCATGACCGTGCCATCCCATGCCCCGGAGACAAGCATTGAGCCGTCGGGCGAGAATGCCACAGAAAGGACCAGTGTCGTATGACTTGAAAAGGTGGCAATGTTGTCCCTCGTGGCCACATCCCACAGCAGAATCGTGCCATCCTGTGACCCGGAGGCGAGCGTTGAGCCGTCGGGCGAGAATGCCACTGTTCTGACTCCATGCGGCCCTGTAAGGGTAGCGATATTGCTCCTCGTGGCCACATCCCACAGCAGAATCCCAGACCATGATGCAGTGGCGAGTATCGACCCATTGGATGAGAAGGCCAACGATTCGACCTGCTCCGTATGCCCCTCAAGAGTGTCGGCAAGCTTTTGTGTGGCAACATCCCACAGTCTAACCTCCATCCAAGATCCGGCAGCGAGCATCGTCCCATCGGGTGAGAACGCCAAAGGATGGCCACCTCGATACTCAACGGTGGAAACACTGCGCCTCGTTGCAACGTCCCATAGTTCAGCCCCATAAGCAAGGATTGTCCCATCGGGTGAGAATGCCATCGACTGGACCTGCTCTGTATGTCCTTCAATTGTAGCACGATTTTGTGTCCTAAGATCCCACAGGTTGACTCTGGAGTGTGTTCCCGCGGCAACTGTTGATCCGTCCGGCGAAAATGCCACCGAATTGACAATACTCCCATGTCCCTCAAGGGTGGCAACGAGTATTCCCGTCGCCACGTCTCGCAGCTTGAGCGTGCCATCATTAAATCCGGAAGCGAGTGTTGTCCCATCAGGAGAAAATACCACCGAATTGACAGCGATGGGCCAACCCAACCAATCACCTATATGCCTGTAGCTGGCGATGTTTTTTCCCGTCGCGACATCCCACAGCTTGAGCGTGCCATCAGCAGATCCGGAAGCGAGTGTCGTGCCATTGAGTGAGAATGCTACTGTCTTGACCCGGTGTGTATGCCCCTCAAGGGTGGCGATATTTTGCTCCGTGGCGACGTCCCACAGTTTGACCGTCTGATCCTCTGACCCGGAAGCAAGCATTGAGCCGTCGGGTGAAAAGGCTAGCGAATGAACCCCACCTCCATGCTTTCCAAGGGTGGCGATATTTTGCTCCGTGGCGACGTCCCACAGCTTGACCGTCTGACCTGCCCCAGAGGCAAGCAGTGTGCCGTCGGGCGAAAACGCCACCGAATGAACCCAGCCTCCATGCTTTCCAAGGGTGGCGATATTTTGCTCCGTGGCGACGTCCCACAGCTTGACCGTCTGATCCCCTGAACCGGAGGCAAGTAGTGTGCCGTCGGGCGAAAACGCCACCGTATTGACTCCACCTCCATGTCCGGAGAGCAGCGCGAGTTCGCGTGATGTTGATGCATCGTAAATCCAAACTCCAATGCCACTTGCCACCGCCAGGAGTCGACTATCGGGCGAAAACGCGATCGCCCTGTCGCTTCCTCCAATGGCTCCCTTCCCCAGGCGGGCGATGGCGCCATTGGGTAAATGCCTCGTCTGATAATCAAATTCCCCGGTCGATGGAGTTGAGGTCCCAATCCCAACAGCGTTGAAAGTCTCAAACTCGAGCCCGGCAACGGATACCTCAACGGTGTTGGTTCCCGGATTGGGGCCCAAGGTGAGGGTCCGCGCTGCTCGGCCGTCGGCATCGGTGGTTGTCTTCTCCACAGTGTACCTCCCACCGATCTCACCACCACCTGAGAGGACTCTGAACGTGACTTGAGCGCCTTGCAAGGGATTGTCGTTCTGATCTCTCACCTCAACGATGAAAGGATTCGCCAACTCCGTACCGGGTGTGCCCTGCTGGTTATCTCCTGAGATTTTTACAAGCATTCGAGGATGGGGCCCCGTCCATTCAGGCACGTCCCAAAGTTGGACCGTTCCATCCCCTGACCCGGAGGCAAGCATGGTCCCATCGGACGAGAACGCCACCGAATGGACAAAAACTAGACTCCCAGAAAGGGTGGCGATACGTTGTCCCATCGCGACATCCCATAGCCCAATCGCCCCACCTGACGCGGAGGCGAGAGTTGTGCCGTCGGGGGAAAACGCCACAGAAGTGACCCAACCTGTACGCTCAAGGGGGGCGATATCTTGTCCTGCGGCAACGTCCCACAGCCCGATTCCACCCCATACCTTGTAAGCGAGGCTCGTACCATCGGGGGAAAACGCCACAAATCCGTCCCCTTCAAGGGTAGCGGTGTTTGTTCGAGTCTCCACGTCCCACAGCTTGACCGTGCCACCATCTGACGCGGAGGCGAGGGTCGTTCCGTCGGGGGAAAACGCCACAGAAGTGACCCAACCTGTATGCTCAAGGGTGGCGATATTTGTTCGAGTCTCCACGTCCCATAGCCCAATCGCCCCATAGGACCCGGAGGCGAGAGTTGTGCCGTCGGGTGAAAACGCCACCAATCCGACCCCTCCAAGGGTGGCGATACGTTGTCCCGTCATAACATCCCATAGCCCGATCGCCACCCCATAGGATCCGGAAGCGAGCATGGTCCCATCGGGTGAAAACGCCACAGAACTCCCCTCAAGGGTGGCGATATTTTCTCCTGTTGATACATCCCACAGTCTGACTATGTCAGACTCTGACGCGGAGGCGAGGGTCGTTCCATCGGGCGAAAACGCCATAGAAATGACAGCACTCATATGCCCCTCAAGAAAGGAGATATGGTGTGGCGAAACTTCCACAAGGTCAAAGGACAGATAGCTGACATTGCCGTCAATATCAACTACCTCGACAACAATCGGATGCACGACAGGATCGGAAAGACTCGTGCTGCCGTCAGATGGAAAAATTCCATTGTAATCGAATTCAACGAGAGCATCTCTTTCGCCAGCCAATCCACGACACGAAATCACTTCAAGAAATCCGGCGCCGGGATGTGGTCTTCTTGTCTTGACGAATAGAACCACTTGATGAAGACCTTCCGGATCACTGACCGCAAGTTGGACGGAGACGCCTGTTGAGCCTGACGGATATCCAAGTGGTGAAACAAGATCGATGGTTGAATTCTCTGTCTCTTCATCTCCTATATCGGGATTAAAGTAGGGCTGCGCCGCCAAAAATTCGGCGCTGCACATAGACAACCGATTCTCCCCTGGACCATACGACATTATGTACGCATCATCGTTGAAATCGTGTTCCAGGCCGAAGGCGTGTCCAAGTTCATGCGCCGCCGATGTCCATTTAAATCCGCGGCTGACCAATGCGAAGCCACCATTCTTTCCCCGTCGTCCTCCCGTTCCTTGCGCAATACGACCATCATCATACCCAATTGCATCTATACTATTGTCGATGACGATGACGTAAATGTTCCCTTGGAAATCAAACACCTGTTCAATCTCGCTGTTCACAGTACCCGCCGTCTCGCGAAGATAGTGACTGTCGGGGTTCTGTCCATCCACCCGATGAACCATCGGCTCGCCCTGGTCATCAGTCTCAATGCGGAAGGTCTTGGCTCCGTATCCATGCGCTTCCATCTGCTCGGCATAAAAGGTCTGAATCCGGCGAATTTCATCCTTCATCTTCTGAACTACTTCTGCGCTGAACGGACGGTCATTGGGCAAAAAATAGATGAGCCGCACGGTGCGGGGTTCGCCGACGTTCAAATCCGCCAGCCGCTTGGCGGCCGCATGGGTATCGCGCTCCCCCTGCTCGAAATCGAGAGGCAAACAGAAAAGCACCTCATTGGATTCTGTGGGAGAAGCATATCCGACAGACGTAGAGAAGATAAGGAGACCGGTCAACGCGAAAAAAGCGAAACGAAAAATGGACTTTTTCATGAGGTTCTGCTCCTGTAATTCTCGGGCATGGCCTGGCAGCGGCCAGGTATCTGTTGGTCATTTGCGCATCGGAGGCAATTTCTTATCGCGAATAATGGCGTTGGTGCATGAATCGGCGGTCGTTGTTGGGTGCCGCCTTTGAATGAAGACAGGCTCCTTGTTAGGTTTCAGCGCGGGTAATCAACCCCATGTTGAACTTGCGAATTCCCAGGCTGAAAACCGAATCCGGCAGTCGATCAACGCAGCAGGGTGAGCTTGCGCGTCCGAATGCCCTCGTCCGTCACCAGCCTGTACAGGTAGATGCCGCTGGCCAAGGGGGCGGCCCTCATCGTCCCGGCCGTCCCAGTGGAGGCGGTGGCGGCCGGCCTTCTGCTGGCCCCGGCTCAAAACCGCCACCCGTTGCCCCGTCAGCGCGAATAGTTCCAGGCGCGCTGGACCCGTTGCGAGCAGGAAGTAGGAGATGACGGTCTGGCTGTTGAACGGATTGGGCGCGTTCTGGCGCAGCTGGGGTCCATCGGGCAGCCCGATCAACTCCTGGGCCAGCACCAGGAGCTTGGCCTGAGCCGGCTGGCCGAAGTGGTCGGCGAACAGGAAGAAGTCGCCGAAATCCACCCGGCCGCTGGCATCGAGGTCAAAGTGGGGGTCAGTACTGTCAAAGGCATCGACAAACAGGAAAAAATCGGCGAAGCCGACCACGCCGTCGCCATCGAAGTCGGGTGTAGCCTTCCCGACGGCGGTAAAGGTCACCGGCTCCAGCCCAGCGACTGTCACGACAACGGTGTTCGTCCCTGGCTGGCTCCCCAGCGTCAGCGTGGTGGTGGCTTGGCCGTTGGCACCGGTTGTGGCGGTCGCTGAAGAGAGCGTCCCTGCGCCGTCGGTGACCGCAAAGGTGACCTGGACACCTTCGAGCAGATTGCCGTTCTGATCTCTCACTGCAACGACA
This sequence comes from Candidatus Latescibacterota bacterium, assembly GCA_965219385.1. Classification (GTDB taxonomy): domain Bacteria; phylum Latescibacterota; class UBA2968; order UBA8231; family UBA8231; genus CBDCNM01. The sequence goes on from CBDCNM010000002.1 coordinate 4,453,732, forward strand.
AACGGCTCGGCCAATTGCGCCCCGGCCGGCCCCTGCTGCTCAACGTCGGAGATTCTCACCAGCGTTTGAGGACGGGGCCGCGTCCACTCAGATGCATCCCACAACTGGACCGTTTGATCACCAGCTCCCGAAGCGAGTATCGTCCCATCGGGGGGTGAAAACGCCACAGATTGGACAGACTCCGTATGCCCCTCAAGGGTGGAGATATTCGTTCCTGTCTCTACATCCCACAGCTTGACCGTTCTATCATCAGCTCCCGAAGCGAGCATCGTTCCATCCGGTGAAAACGCCACAGATAAGACCCTCCCCGTATGCCCCTCAAGGGTGGCGGTATTCGTTCCTGTCTCTACATCCCACAGCTTGACCGTTCTATCATCAGCTCCCGAAGCGAGCATCGTTCCATCCGGTGAGAACGCCACAGATAAGACCCTCCCCGTATGCCCCTCAAGGGTGGCGGTATTCGTTCCTGTCTCTACATCCCACAGCTTGACCGTTCTATCATCAGCTCCCGAAGCGAGCATCGTTCCATCCGGTGAGAACGCCACAGATAAGACCCTCCCCGTATGCCCCTCAAGGGTGGCGGTATTGGTTTCTGTGGCCACGTCCCACAGCTTGACCGTTCTATCATCAGCTCCCGAAACAAGCATCGTTCCATCCGGTGAAAACGCCACAGATAAGACCCTCCCCGTATGCCCCTCAAGGGTGGCGGTATTGGTTTCTGTGGCCACGTCCCACAGCTTGACCGTTCTATCATCAGCTCCCGAAACAAGCATCGTTCCATCCGGTGAAAACGCCACAGATTCGACAGGCTCCGTATGCCCCTCAAGGGTGGCGATATTGGTTTCCGTCGCCACGTCCCACAGTTTGATCGTTTGATCAAAAGAGCCCGAAGCGAGTATCGTCCCATCGGGGAGTGAGAACGCCACAGAAGCAACCCAAGACGTATGCCCCTCAAAGGTGGCGATATGTTGTGGCGCAAGTGAAATCGTAAATTGCAGGGATGCGACGTTGTCCGCCGGCTCGATCTCTACCCGCTGAAGATGGTGGGCAAGTCGCCTCTTATAGACGGATTCCTGGAGGTCTGGAGAGTGCGCTTGAGACAATCTTCCGAGGTTGTCCGCAGATAGTCGATCAGAGCATCCCCTTCGAGGGCGACAACATCAACGGACGGGCAGTCGTCCGCTTGCACCTTGGCCGCAGGACGCGACGCCGGCCACTCCTGCTCCAGCGGTTCGGTGCTCCAGGACGAAAGGGTTGCGGCTCTACTGCAAAGCGGAGCTGGCGAAGGCTGGATTTCGCCCGTGAGGGTCGCGACTCTTGCTTCGGCCAGACAAGGGATCGAGGCCATGAGGATGGCCGCTAGAGCGCCGAAATATCTGTTCATCGTAAAATCCTTATCACGCATCTTCAAAATCCTCCTCCAATCAATGGATAGTGAGGGGAATCTATCCACTAAGAATACCACGCTCAATACCTATGGCAAGGGTTTCTTTGCCCTGTTTTCCCAGAATGAGCAGGCGCACCCGGACGCCCCGGGCGCGCGCGGCCCGGCCGATCCCGGCGACGTTTTCCGGCTGTCGCCGATTGTGCCGGGACAACGGAGGCGCTAAACAACTGGCAAATTCCCCACCGGCTTTGATCGGTCTTGAGCAATATGCCGGCATGCGCCAACATCAAATCACGATTGATAAAACACTAGCGGAGACGCCCCCGGACGGTGCCGTCGCGGCCGACCGGGATGGACGCGGCCGCCGGGGTCGCGCCAGGTTCGGGCAGGGGCCACGGATCCAGGGAGGCGCCGGCCGGGCGCGACCGGTGCGGGCGTCGGGGCGGAGATTGGGAAGGGGCGTAGGAAATGGCTAGGTGCGGGGTCTCGATCCGCTGGCCGCCCCGACCGCGCGAGATCATGGCCGCCTCCAGGACGCCGGTGGTCAGGTAGGTGCGCTCGACCGGGGTGGGAGGGGTGCCGCTGAGGAAGAAATCCTCGATATTGAGGCCCAGATAGCTGAAGACAGAGTGAGCCGGACCTGAGTCGGTGTGGTACTCCAGGGCGTCAATTTGCCGTCCGCGGCGGGCGGCACAGGCGAATTTTTTCACGTAGCCGTTGTCGCCCAGCATCAGGATCGCTGCTTTGAGCCCGTCGTTGTACTCGATCAGGTACACGAGGGGGTCTTCGACCTTCTCCGGTTCGAGTTTGCCCGGTCCGTTCTCGATGGCGGCCAGGGCATGTTCGGCCAACTCCCAGGACCAGCGACCCTCTTTGCCGGCCTGCCAGACCGCCTCGCCGGACAGGCACTGAACCGAACGCACCCCGGTTTCATTGCCCTGGCGGCGCTCCACCTGGCATTGCAGGCTCTCCAGGGCGTGGAAACCGTAGCGCTCCATCATGTGAAAGCCGATGGCCAGGGCTTGGTGGATGGGCTCGCCGAGCGGGTGCTCCCAGCCGGGCCGCCGCCAGCCTACCGGCAGGGCCGAACCGGCCCACAGCGGCACCTGGAGCTGGCGGGCGGTCTCGTAGATCCAGCAGGCATCGTCCCACCGGTAGGACAGGTGCTTGTCGTTGAATACGGGGATGGGCCGGCCGCACTCGCCGATCACTCCGCAGATCTGCTCGAAGAAATAGCGCCGGGGCAGCATTTCCTGGCCCAGAGTTGAGCGCGGATAATCACCGTGTTCGCCGATGAGCAAAACCGCGTCCACGGCCAGCTCGGGGCCTCCGAGGGTGAGAGCGGCGCGGATGCTCTGGTAGAGAGGGATGTCGAACTGGTGGGCGAGCTGGCGGCCGATGTCTTGCTGGTGGATCTGGTCAATGTAGAGGGAAGCTATCTGGGTGCGGGGGGGGATGAGGCCGTCGTCGGTGGGGAAGCCATGGAGGAACTTGCTCAAAAGCACGCTGGCGTGGCTGTTGGGAAAGAAGGTGGTGACGATGGCGGCGACGCGAAAGGGTTGAGCCATGGGAAGAATTCCTATTCTACCTGCACCAGCTCGATGAGGATACCGTCGGGGTCCAGGGCGCAGGCCACGCCGGCCACATCCGGGGCCGCGTGGGGATCGGCGAGGAATTCCACCCCTTTGCGCCCGAGTCTTTCCGCCGTACCCGCCAGATCCTCGATAAAGAAGGTCAGCCAGCGCACCCCGGCCCTGAACTCGGGCGGGGGTGTCGGGGGCGGGGATTCGATTTCCATCAACTTGATCAGGGTATCTCCGGCCTTTAAGCGGACCTGGCGGAAACCGCGGGGGGCCAGGCCGATCCCCTGGGCCACGTCCGCGGGGATCTGGAAGTCCAGGACGATCTCAAATTCCAGACACTCATGGTAGAAGTGGAGGGATTTTTCGAAGTTGCTGCAGGTGATGGCGATGTCGACGACGGGATGGGTCATTTTAAGCATGGGATCAACTCCTAGTGAAGCGATCAGGCCACTTCGAATTCGAGGGCGTCCAGTTCCTGGCGCAACTGATCCTGCTCGGCGGCCGGGATGGTCCGGCGCGGGGGGCGCGGCGGGCCCACTGGCGTGCCGCGCCAGCCGAGCATGGCCTTGACGCCGGCCAGGATGTCCAGGCGCGCCAGGATGGAGATGACCTGATTGGCCCGGGTCTGGGCTTGCATGGCCGGGCGGATGTGCCCGGCCTCGAAATCCCGGCGCATTTGCAGGAAGAGGCGCGGCATGATATTGTAGGTCGTGCCGATGGCCGCGTCGCTGCCCATGACCATGCCGGCCAGGCACATTTCGTCCGGGCCGGTGATGGCGTTGATCTGGCCGGAGGTGAGTGCCACCAGTTGCTGGAAGAAGTAGAAATTGGGGTCGGTAAACTTGATCCCGGCGAAGTTGGGCACCGTCTGCATGGCTTGGAGGTACTCCGGAGCGGTGATGGAGTGGTCGGCGGTGGCCGCGATCCAGTACACGTAGAAGGGCAAATCCGTGGCCGCGCCTATGGCTGCGTAGTGCTCGACGGCGGCGGCCAGATCATTGGGCCGGTCGACCGGGGCCACCGAGGCCACCGCATCGGCTCTGACCGAGGCTGCGTGCCGGGCCAGCTCCACGGCGTTTTCCGTACTGGTGGCCCCGACCTGGAGGATGATGGGTACGCTCCCGTCCACCTCCCGGACCGTGGTTTCGGCCATCTGCTTGCGCTCGGAAACGCTCATGCTGCCACCCTCGCCCGTACCACCGCATACAAATAAGCCGGTGGAACCCGCATCCAGCAGGGCGCGGACCAGGGCCGGGACCCTTTCCACGGCCAGGTGCTGACCGCTGTCGTCAAATGGGGTACAGAGGGCGGGCAGGATACCGCGTGCCGTTTTGGCGGTCATGTTTTCTCCCTTTTCAGGCACCCAGGGCCTTGGGCCGTTGCCGGTTTGGTGGACTTTTTTCACTGCAATCTGTTGCATTCGAGCGAGCCGAATCAATCGGAACAAGCCCGCATCAGCTATATTCGCTGTTACAACGCCCTGAGCAACCCGCCCCTGACCAAGCCGGGCCACGGATCCTGTGAGCCGCTAGAATCTCGGGGTGGATAGCCTGGAGGCGTGGGAGCACATTCATTGAGTCTTGCCACGGTGGCCTTGTTGCCGTCCGCCCGGAAAGGTTCAATTATTACCATCCCAGGCCAGGGCCGCAGCCTCCTCGCCTGAAAGCGTCAGGTCGGTTTCTTCCCCTTCGAGACTCAGGGTTTCCCGCCACCCATGGAGCAGGTCAATCAACTCCTGGAGAGAATCCGTGGTCAGCAATTGGCGCCGCATTTCCAAGGCGCGGGACAGGCCCTTGAAGTAGAGAGCTAGGTGCTTGCGGGTTTCGCGCACGCCGACCCGCTCCCCCTTGTACTGGGCCATAAACCGCAGCTGTTCTATGGCCAGGTTGATGCGCTCGGTCAGAAGGGCCCCGCGCCGGGCCGAGAAGATCCAGGGATTGGCCATGGCCGCGCGACCGATCATCACGGCATCGCAACCGGTTTGTTGCCGCATGGCCCGGGCATCCTCATAGGAGAACACATCGCCGTTGCCCAGCACCGGTACGGTGGCGGTTTCCTTGGCCCGGGCGATCCACTCCCAGGCGGCCCGGCCCTGGTATTTCTGGGCCACGGTGCGGGCGTGGATGCCGATGGCTTGGGCGCCGGCTTCTTCGACGCGGCGCACCACCTCGAGGAGGTTGATGGAATTTTCGTCCCAGCCGATCCGGGTCTTGACCGTCACCGGGATCTGGACTGCGTCCACGGTAGTGCGCACCGCGCGGTAGAGCAGGTCCAGATCCTTCAGATAGGCGGCGCCACAGCCCTTTTGCAGGATGCGGGGAACCGAACACCCGAAGTTGATATCCACGATCTGGGCCCCTCTTTTTTCGAATTCCCGAGCACCAGCCGCAATAAGATCGATGTCATTGCCATAGATCTGGGCAGCCAGCAGCGAAAGGCCGCTCTCGGCGTAGATCAAAGCATCCGAAAAGTCGAGAAGCTGGGCGCTTTTGCGGGAGTTGTGGGAAATCGCACGGCAGTTGATGAATTCGACTCCTACCATTTGCGCCCCCAGACGGGCGCAAATCAGGCGGAAAACCCAGTTGCCGACGCCGGCCAGGGGGGCCAGGGTCAGGATGGGCATGCCCGGTTTGAGCGGCTTCAGGGTGTAGGAGCCGATCTTCATGAGGGAGGACCTATTGCGCTTACTGAGTGGAGCGCTGCTGCAAGCGGGCGGCAATCGCCTTTTCTTCCTCGGCTGCGGCAATCATTCCTTTGCGCTGGTAAAACATCGACAGGCTGGTATGGGCCAAAAAATCATCGGGGTTGCACTCGACCGCCTTTTGGGCGTAGTCCAGAGCAGCGTCGTAATCCTCCAGTTTCTCGTACACATGGGCTACGGACTGGAGCACGTCGGCGAATTCGGGATCGATATCCAGGGCCTTTTTGAAGTCTTCGAGGGCCCCGGCGAAATCCTGTTGCGCAAATCGGGTCATGCCACTTTTGTACAGGGTGATCTTGTCTTCTTCTACCATGTGCAGTATACTCCCGGCGAGAATGCCTTTGCAGCGTGATGATAATATCGCGGGAAGAAAGGGCTGTGTCAACCTTTTTGGGGAATGGTTTCGAGCTGGCTGAGGATCTCCTTGAAGACCTGGTCGGGGGGGGGGGTTCCATCGATCTGGACCATCAGGTCCTGGCGGTTGTAGTGTTCCAGTACAGGGGCGATTTCCTGGTGGTAGGTAGCCAGGCGTTCTTTCATGACCGCTTCGGTATCGTCTCCGCGTTGTTCCAGCTGATCGATGAGCTCGGAGGGAGGAGGGTCAAATTTAAGATGGTAGATTCTTCCGGTCGCGGGGTCGGTGCGGCGCCCGGTTATGCGCTCCAGCACCGCGTCGTCGCCCACGTTGATGAGGACCGCGGCATCCAGGGAAAGATTTTTTTGCTGGAGGCATTGGTCGAAGGAATGGGCCTGGCTCAGGGTCCGCGGAAAGCCGTCCAGGATGAAGCCATTGGTGATATCGTCATGGGCGAGGCGGTCCTCCACCAGTTGCATGACGTGATGGTCGGGTACCAGCCAGCCGTGTTTTAAGTAGGTTGCAATCATCAAACCCAGATCTGTGCCCTGGGACACGGCCTCGCGCAGCATATCACCCGTAGAAATGTGATTGATTTTAAAATGTTTGGTCAGGAGCTTGGCCTGTGTGCCTTTACCTGAGGCCGGTGGCCCTATCAGTAATAAGCGCATGAACAGTCCTTGTAAAGCGGCGAGGATTTAGGCCGGAGGAAAGGAAAGAATATATTAAAGAATCCGATATTATCAAGGAGATATTATCGAGCACAAGGGGAAATACCCATGATCGGTCGGATGCTCCCGGCGTTCCATCTTTTTGAAGCATTCCTCGAGAAGGTGATCGATCTGCACCAGGATGGCCGGCTCAATCGCTGGTACATCCAGCAGGATTCGGAGACCTGGAAGGACTAGCAGGAGACCGGCCGCGTCGGGCGTGCAGCAATACCATCAGGGACGATACATCGGCCGGTGAGACCCCGGAGATGCGCTGGGCCTGACCCAGATTCCGGGGGCGGATGACGGCCAGTTTCTGGCGGGCTTCAGTGGACAGGCTCAGGGCTTCGGTGGCGTAATCGAAATCGTCGGGGATGGACATGGCTTCCATCCGCTTGAGCTTTTCCACCTGGGTGGCCTGGCGTTCGATGTACCCGGCGTACTTGATCCGGGCTTCCACGTGCTCGGCCGCGTCGGGCTTCAGAGGTTGTTCCGGCGGCAGAATCTCGACGATCTCGCGGTAGGTCAGCTCCGGCCGCCGCAAAAGGTCGGCCAGCAGGGTGGATTCTTTGATGGGGGCGGTGCCGCAACGCCGCAGGACCTCCAGGACTTTCTCGCCCGGTTTGACCCGCTGCCGGTCGAGACGTTCCAGCTCCCGGTCCACCTGGGCTTGCTTTTCCACAAAACGCTGGTAAATGGGATCCTCGACCGTGCCGAACTGGCGACCGAATTCCATGAGACGATAATCCGCGTTGTCTTCGCGCAACAGCAGGCGGTACTCGGCGCGAGAGGTGAAGATCCGGTAGGGTTCCTGGGTGCCCTTGGTGACCAGGTCGTCGATCAGCACCCCGATATAGGCGGTGGAACGGTCGAGGACGAAGGGAGCCTCGCCGCGGGTTTTGAGCACCGCGTTGATGCCGGCCATAAGGCCCTGGGCCGCGGCTTCCTCGTAGCCGGTGGTGCCGTTGATCTGGCCGGCAAAGAAGAGGCCCTCCACCCGCTTGGTCTCCAGGTGGGGGTAGAGCTGGGTAGGAGGTGCATAATCGTACTCGACGGCATAGGCCGGCCGCATGATAACGGCTTTTTCCAGGCCTGGGATGGTGCGGACGATATCGCGCTGGACCTCCTCGGGCAGGCTCATGGACAGCCCGTTGATATAGTACTCCAGGGTGCGGCGGCCTTCCGGTTCCACAAAAATCGGGTGGCGGTCCTTGGCGCTGAACTTGACCACCTTGTCTTCGATGGAGGGGCAGTAGCGCGGACCAATGCCTTTGATGCGGCCGCTGTACATGGCTGAGCGCTCCAGGTTTTCCTGGATGAGACCGTGGGTCCCGGGGTGGGTGTAGGTGAGCCAGCAGGGTTGTTGCTCCTGGGTGATGGATTCCACCGCATAGGAAAAGGGAGTGGGTGGTTGGTCGCCGGGCTGGACCTCCATGGCGGCGAAGTCGATGCCGCGGCCATTGACCCGGGGCGGGGTGCCGGTCTTGAGGCGGCCGATCTCAAAGCCCAGGGAGACCAGTCCGGCGGATGCCTTCTCGGCGGCGCTTTCGCCGGCGCGACCGGCGCTGTAGGAGGCATCGCCGACGTGGATCTTGCCCTTGAGGAAGGTCCCGGTGGTGAGGATGACGGCGCCGGCCCGCAAGAGGGTGCCGCCCTTGAGCCCCACCCCCTCGATGCGTCCCTCCTCGATGAAAAGCTCTTCCATCAGGCCCTGGTAGATATCGAGGCGCTCCTGTTGCTCGCAGGCAAACTTCATCTCGAACTGGTAGGCTTTTTTATCGGCCTGGGCCCGGGAGGCGCGCACGGCCGGTCCCCGACTGGTATTGAGCCGGCGGAACTGAATTCCGGTGCGATCGATGTTGAGGGCCATCTGGCCGCCCAAGGCGTCGATCTCCTTGACCAGATGGCCCTTGCCGATGCCGCCGATGGCCGGGTTGCACGACATCTGGCCGATGGTATCGAGGTTCATGGTGAGCAGGAGGGTCTCGGCGCCCATGCGGGCTGCGGCCAGGGCTGCCTCGGTCCCGGCGTGGCCGCCCCCCACCACGATGACATCGTAGGTTTGTTCGAAGACGCTCATGAGGTTACTGGTCTTTGTCGAACAGGTGGGTAAACTTCAGTTCGAGTTGCTGCGCCAGGGCGTCCAGAACTTGTGCGGCCGTCCCGGGGCGCTCCCTCTTCTCGGTCCATTGCCACTGGTCCAGGTAGTCGTCGCTGCCTTCCAGACCTTCCTCCATGGCGATGCGGTCGATTTCCAGCTGGAAGCGCTCGCTCAGAGGGCGCGACACCGGCCGGCGGCCCTCAAAGGCCCGTATCTGGGCCGGGATTTCTCTCCAGTAAAGAATCTGGTACTCAGCCATGATGGATTCAATCCGTTTCAAGTCCCAGATGGGTGTAGGCGGCCCGGCGAAATGCCCTGATGTGGGCGGGGGTAGTGCCGCAGCACCCACCAATAAAATAAGCCCCCTGGTCGAGGAGAGCGGGCACAAGGACCTCCATATCCTCGGGTGTTTGCGAGTAGTAGGTCAGGTGGTTTTCGTCCAGGAGCGGCATACCGGCGTTGGGATAGGCCATTATTTTTTTGCAGATGCCCCTGGCGGCCATGGCTTCTCTGAGTTGCCCGGTGCCGTTTACCGCATAGGGCATGCCGGTGTGCTCGAGGTGGCGCGATTCGGCGCCGCAGTTCAGGCCCAGGATATGAACGTGGTCCAGGAGGTTGGCGCCACTGGAAAACCTTCCCGAGGACAGTACATCCACCAGGTCCGCGGCCGAATGACCCCAGTCGGTGCGATACACCACTTTTTTAGTGGGGCGATCCACGGTGTACTTGTAGGTCATACTCACCGCGACCGGCAACCCGGTTTTGCGGGCCTCGTCTACAGCTATGGCCGCTTCGTTGGCGGAAAACTGGGTTTCGATGCAAAAGAAATCGACCCCGGCTTCGGCCATGGTCTGCGCCATTCTTTTGTGCGCCTCCCTGACCCGGTGATTGGCAATCCCGAAGTCGACGTCCCCGGCGTCGGCTTCGATGGCGCCGGGAGAGGGGCCCATGGACCCGGCGATGTATATGTCCCGGCCGCTTTTTTCGACCGCTTTTTGAGCGTGCTCCACGGCGTGCCGGACAATGGTATCAGCCGCGGCGCTGTCTTTACCTGCCATTTCGAGGTGCAGGGATGAAGCCACAAAGGTATTGGTTCCGATGGCCTCGGCGCCCGCTTCGATGAAGGCCCAGTGGACCCCGACTACGTCCTCCGGGTGGGACTCGTTGGCCAGGGTGCTGTTGGTCAGCTGTACCCCCCTGGCGAAGAGTGCGGCCCCAAAACCGCCGTCGTAGATCATGGGGCGGGGGTCCTCCAGTCTTTCAGGTAGGGATTTCACCTTAATAGGCCTTTAATGCGCCCTTGCGAAAAGCGCGCAGAAAGCTTTTGCAATTGCGGTCTCGTCCCAGGAGCATGTCCTCGGCGAGCTGGTAAGGGGTTGAATCCCGATCGATGGAGAAGACGTGCCCGAGGTGACTGGTGATCGGATCGATGATTCCACTATCCGCCCCGGCTTCGATGGCCAGAATGAAAAAGACATCGTTGACCAGGCGCCGGGTGGGCAGTCCGAAGGAGACATTGCTGAAGCCGCCGGAAATGTGGATCTCGGGTCCGTAGCTGTGGCGCAGGCGGCGAATGGCATCTAGGCAGTGGTTGACGAATCGTCCGTCTACCGAGATGGGGAATACCAGGGGATCGATGTAGATATCCTGGATCGCGATGTTCTTGTCCAGAGCGGCATCTACCATGCGCGAGGCATTGACAACCCGCTCCTCGGCGTCCTGGGGCATGCCTTTTTCACCCGCGGCCGTGACCATGACATGGGTGTTGTATTTCAGGGCCAGATCCAGGGCCCCGAGCCGTTCCAGCGAGGCCGAGTTCAGCATGGTCCGGTCCTTGCCGCCGCCGGCTTCGAGCCCCTTTTCGATGGTCTCGATATTGGATGAATCCACCGAAAGAGGGGTGGAGGACATCTCCTGTACGGTCTGCACCAGCCATTGTATGGCTTCCTGTTGCTCTTCGGGTTTCAGGGAGATTTCGTCCACGTTCAGGTCGAGAAAATCCGCTCCGGCTTCTTTCTGGCGCCGGACCAGGCGCTCCAGGTAGGCCATGCCCTCGGCAGCTTCAGGTTCGCGGTCTGACATGGCCGCCTGGATGGCTATTTTGACGTGCTTGACGCGACCTTCCTCGTAATCCTGGGTGCGTTTGATGTCCTCGGGTATCACCAGGTAGCGCCGCTGTCCCTCCGCGCCTGTAAACCGCACGGCCTCGGCTCCGTCGTCGGGGCGGTTGGCGACCAGCTTGCCCCGGCGCAATACGATGCGGGTGGTGTGGACGTTTTCGCCGATGGCGATGAATGCTTTTTCCAGCCCTTTGATTTTCATTCTGCTTTCCCTTTGCCGCGATGGTCCCGTTCCAGGAAGGTGTTGGCCCAGGCACTGGTGCCCTGCAGGGAGCCGTCCTTGAAGACCACCGGTCCGTCCAGCATTTCTTCTTCCTGGCCATAGGCTTTGAGACGCTCGTAGGCCAGGGCCCAGATGCATTCCTTTTCCCCTACCTCGCACTTGCCCTGGCGGGTCCCGCCGCAGGGGCCGTTGCGCTGGTTTTTGGCGCACTGGGACTCGGGGCACAGATAGGCGATATCCGGCAGGGAACAGTCGCCGCAGTCCCGGCAGTCGAAGGCGGCGATCTTGAGGGCCTGTTCCACCCCGTGCAGGGTTTTTTGCACGCCCTGGCCGGCGCGTTCGCCCACGGTGGCAATCTTCTTGCCGATGCGGAATCCCGCGCTGCCTTTTTCAAAGACCTTGTCGTGGACCCGGCGGTTGATCTTGTAGCTGAGGGGCACCTGGCGGCGGGCGGCTTTCAAAGCGTCCAGACTTTTGGAGCGCAGGTAGTCCTGGTTGATTTCGCTGGAACTGAGCCCGGTATCTGGATCGGGCTCAAAGTAGAAAAATTCTCCGGGAAGGTGGAAGTGGATTTCTCTGGCGAAGTCTTTCCAGTCGTCGTCCCCGAAGCTGGCGGTCAGTTCCAGAATGCGCTGGTAGTCGTTGTACTTGAGGTGCCCTCCCAGGTACACCCCGCGAAAACCCAGGCCCTTGGCAAGAGCGCACTGCTTGGCGGCGAACTCGAGAAAAAAAGCCTTGCCCTTATCGGGAGAGCCGGCCTGTTTTTCGACCACCTCGAGGAGTTCGTCGGTCACGACCACGCCCGGTATGTTGCCGCCGTTGAAGTAGCGCGCCGCAGGAAGGCTGAGCACGAAGACATTGCCCAGAACCGGTACCTGCAAATTGTGCAGTTTCATGTATTTCAACAATTCGTCCTGTTTGCGCGCGTCGTAGCCGATCTGGTTGATGATGAAGGCCGCTCCGCTGGCAATTTTTTTGGCCAATTTGAAGTACTGGGGCATGACCTCGCGTTCGAGGGGTTTGTGGTTGTTGACCGCCGCTCCAAGAAAAAAATCAGTGCTTTCCAGAACCTGGGCCCGGCGGCCGTTGTCCACCTGCATGCCGGCGTTCATGTCGGAGAACATCTTCAACAAGGCGACCGAATCAATGTCGAATACAGGGCTGGCCTGCCCTTGATAGCCGTCGATGGGGTAGTCCCCCGACAGGGCGAGAATATTGTTGAAACCTTCGCTGGCCAGCTGCCAGGCGCGGCTCTGAATGGCGTTGCGGTTCCAGTCTTTACAGGAGAGGTGGATGATGACTTCCTGCCCCCTGGAGATGAGATCGGTTCCCAGGGTGTCGGGGTTGATCATGGCGTTGCCGCCTGGATTATCGGTGATGCTTAGGGCGTGGACCAGCGGATGCTCGGCGAGTCTGCGCGCCAGGGTCAGTACGCGGCGTCCATTGCGCTCGGTGATGAGTCCGCGCGAGGTTACCAGCTCCACACAGGTGACAAAGCTCTCGGCTTCTTCGAGCAGGTCGCGGAAGGAGGGCTTGTGCCAGGCGCTGGAGCAGCGCATGGGTCGGGTGGGAGAGAAGGTCATGAGCCAACCTTTTTCCGGCCCAGGGAAGCCGGCATGGGTTTGAACTGGCAGCCCTCGACAAAGACCTCGAAGAAATCGGGCGTGGTTTCCAGCTCCACGTGTTCTATCTGTTTAACCTGAGACTCGATTGCAGCGCGCTGCCGGCGCGACAGCAGCACCTGGCGGGCTCCCTGCACCGCGGCATTGCCTATTTTGACGATGCGCTCGGGGGGTACAGGCGCCAGGAAACCGATCTCGATGGCGTTGTCCACATCTACGTAGTTGGCAAAACCGCCGGCCAGGTAGAGCCTGTCTACCGCGGCCGGTTCAATGCCGCAATGCCGCATGGCGATGAACTGTCCGCAGTAGTTGGCCGCCTTGGCCTGGGCCAGGTTGCTGCCGTCTTCGCGCGAGAAAGTGATGCCGCGCTCGGGCACGATCTGCAATTCATAGGCCTTGTCGGCGAATACCCCTTTGGGGGTCATCTGCCCGTGGCGCCTTAGTTCGGCCAGCAGGTCGATCAGGCCGGAGCCGCAGAGCCCCTCAGGTTCCACATCGCCAATGGTATGGTAGTCAAAACGGCCGTCGGTCCAGCGAATCGACTCGATGGCGCCTTCGTACCCAGGCATCCCGTACTTGATCAGGCCGCCTTCAAAAGCAGGGCCGGCCGGACAGGAGGCCGCCATCATCCGCCCGTTGTGCCCCACCACCACTTCGGTGTTGGTCCCCACATCCACCAGCATGAAAGTTTCCTCCCGGGTGGCCGCGCCCAGGGCCACCAGGTCGGCGGCGGTATCCGCGCCCACGTGGCTGGCGATCAGCGGCAGTCCATAGATCCGGGCCTTGGGGTTGGCGCGCAATCCGAGTCTGCGGGCGCTCTCCTCCAGGGCTGTGGTCGGGCGCTTGCCCGCGAGGTACTGGTGTTCTACCAGGGATTTGTAGGGTTTCTGGCCGATGCTCTGCACATCCAGTCTGAAGAACAGGTCGCGCATGGTGGAGTTGCCGGCCACGACAATTTCGTAGATTTCCTGCCGGACAAAGTCGAGGCGTTTGCCCATTTCCAGGATTTCGTGGTTGAGGGCATTGACCACGGCCTTGCGCAATTCTCCACCGAATTCGCCGTCGTAGGAAATCCGGTGCATCACATCGCTGCCCCCGAAGCGCTGGGGGTTTTCAAAAGAGCTGACGTGGAGGCTCTGGCCGCTCTCCAGGTCCACCAGATCCAGGACCACGGTGGTGGTACCCAGGTCCAGGGCCAGGCCGTAGATATGGCCGCGGTAGGTGTCGATGGCTTCGTCGGCGCGGTACACTGCATGGCCCCGGCGGGTGATCAAAGGATCCAGTTCAACGGGTTTTTCCCGGGAAGCGGAAAGGATTTTGGGCACGCGCCGCAGGGGGATGAACACCACGTCGATAGCCGGGTCTTCGACCACGGCCTGACAGGCGAGGCGATAGTCATCCCGCAGGAAGGATTCGGCCTGGGTGCGGCCCCCCAGGGCCTCCATGCCCTGTTTGATTTCGACGATGCACTCGTGGCAGTGGCCGGTGCGGCCGCAGGAGGTGGGCACCTGCACGGCCAGGTCGTCGGCGTAGTCGAAAATGGTCTTGCCGGATTCGAGAGGACGTTTTTCGCCGTCGTGCTCTATGGTGCCGGTGCCGGAAAAAGGGTCGTCCATCGGCGGAGCCGGATTTGCCCCGGTTTCCCAGGCGCTGCGGTAGTCGATTTTGTCGTCGCCGCCGCACACCAGCAAGCCGCCCCGGGCGCGCGGTTTACGCTGGTTGCGGCAGCCGAATTGGGCGGTGCATTCATCAAAGCGGTTCTTGTAGGGGCAACGGTAGGTGGCTTGCTCGTCGGCGTGGACGCCCATGTCGGCCAAAATGCCCGAGAGTCGGTCGAGGCGCTTTTGGTATGCTTGCTTGTCGATCTTTTGCATCGCGGATTTCAGGATCCGACTTCCGCTTTGTGTTCTGCGCTCAAGCGCTTGGCCAGTTCGACGCAGGCCATCGCGTCCTTGCCGTAGCCATCGGCGCCCATATCGTCGGCGAATTCCTGGGTTACCGGGGCGCCGCCCACCATGATCTTGACGTCGTCGCGGAGGTCGGCGTCGATAAAGGCTTCGATGGTTTTGCCCATATTGGGCATGGTCGTGGTCAGCAGCGCCGACATGCCCAACAGGGGCGCCTCGTGCTCCTCCACCGCGTCGATGAATTCGTCCTCCGCCGTATCGACGCCCAGATCGTGCACCACAAAACCGGCCCCGCGCAGCATCATGATGCACAGGTTTTTGCCGATATCGTGCAAATCCCCCTTAACCGTGCCCATGATCGCGGTGCCGACCGGCTCGATTCCCGAGGCCGAAAGAATGGGCTCGATATAGGCCATGCCGGCCTTCATGGCCCGGGCGCAGGCCAGTACTTCGGGGACGAAGATGAAGTTCTCGCGAAACTTGATGCCGACGATGGCCATGCCGGTGATGAGGCCGTCGTCCATGATCTCCAGGGCCTCGGTACCGCGGTCCAGGGCGGCTCGGGTCAACTCGTCCACGGTATCGTTATCTCCGTCAATGAGCGCAGCGGCGATGGTCTGCATGGCGGGCGCGGCCCGGGCGAAGAGCTCGACTATCCGCTCTATTTCGTCGGGGCGCTCGAGAAATTCCTCAATCTCCTCGCGGATGAATTCATTGTCGATATCGCTGATTTCTGCCATAATTGGGGGTCTCCACAGGGGCTCAACTGGGGGCGGTGTGCTCTTTGTGCCAGTCGCGCACGGCCCGGGGAATTTCCTTGAGGTTCTCGATCGAGGTCTGCAGTGGAATAGCGCATTCCGGACCGACCAGCTGGATGCCGGATGCCAGGTTTTTGTAGACTTCCTGGCGCACGGTTTCGGGGCCTTTGGAAAACAGGGTCTCGGGGTTGTTGATGTTGCCCACCAGAGAAATCCGGTTTTGCATCACCTCCATGGACTCGCCGGGCTGGTTCTTGGAGTCGTAGTGAAAGGCGGCCATGCCGGTCTGGGCGATGAAGTCCATGCGGTCCACGGTGCGTCCGCAGATGTGGAGGATCAGCGGGATGGGGATGCTCTCGACGAACTCGATGTGCATATCGCGCAGGTAGCGTTCGTAGTACTCGCCGCTGACCAGGTCGCCGGTGGCGTGGTCGGGCAGGGTCAGGGCATCCGCTCCAGCTTCGATCTGGGCCACCCCGAACTGCACGGTCGCCTCCTTCATCCTGTCCAGACAGAGCTTGGTTTTGTCCGGATCGTCCAGGGACATGAGGAGAAAGGGTTCCACGCCGAAACAGTGGTAGCCCAGAGACCAGGGCCCCATGGTCTTGCCGATGACGGCGACCTCGTCGCCGAATTCCTTTTTGAGGATCTCGATCGCCTCGAGGACGCACCGGGTATCCTGATGGGTCAGAAAATCGGATGGAATTTTGATGTCCTCGGGTTGTTCCCAGATGGGCTCGCGCATCCGCACCGTGGGCCAGTTGTCCTTTTGCTCCCACTGGACCTTGCAGCCCAGGGCGGAAGACTCCTGGATGATGGTGAAGACCGGCATGATGCTGTCGAAGCCCAGTTCGGTATAACCGGTGGCGGCCAGGCGGGCCATCAATTTGGGCTCGCGGTTGGCCTGCGGGAAAGGGGCATCCACCAGGTCCATGAGTTCGACGGTGGCTACGGAAGTCGGGTTGCAAACCGGGGTCCGGTCCACCTTTTCGCGGCGCAGGGCCGCCAGGACCCGCTCGCGGCTGTTCATCGAAATAGGGGTATCCATTTTTTTCCCTGGTTGAATTATTCTTGTTGGCTGGGAGCGGAGAGAACCCCGCGCGAGGCGGATTGCTCCTGTTCCCGCATCACCGCCCGTACATTGGGGGCGCGCACCAGGATCAGACCGACCAGAGGGTCGTGGCCCTGCCCGCAGGAAAAGGCGACTTGGTCCTCGGCCTGGTCCTCCATCTGTCCCAGTTTGATCAGGCCGCCGGCAATGGCCGAAACCCGCCGTTCCACATTCTTGCCGGTGCTTGCGGCCCCGACCCGGTAGACCCCGTCGCCCAGGCTGGAGACGGCGATGTCGCAGTCGGCTTTTTTGTCGAAAACGCGCAGGGGACGTGCGGTGTAAGGTTGGCTGGGATCGAGCTTGCAGGCCTCGAGAAAAAGCCGTTTGCAGGCCAGTTCGTGCGCGGCTCCGCAAGGAAAGCAGAGCAGACCATCCGGGGTTGATTCCATGCCTCCCAGGGCAATCATGGCCTGCCTCACGGATTCGACGCGCAAAGAAGCCCCTTCCAGGCCGCTGTAGGTGTGGACCAGAAACTCGGGTCCGCTTTCCCGCTCCTGGCGGTACAGGGCAAGGGAGATGTCGTGGAAATGAGGGTCCATCGGGACCAGCTCGATTCGACTGCCAATATCGACGGTGCGGCCCATGCTTGGTTTACCTCGTTTTTGAGCCAGTATTTGCTTGACAGCAGAGAAAAAGGTCAGCTATTTTTAATTGAGCTGATGGTCTGACCTTTAGAATGATATATAAGCTTAAACCAGGATGGAGATCTTGTAAAGCTAGTTTTTGGGATTGAGCCCTCTTCACCTCGGTGATTTCACCTTATAACTATCTATCATTTATATATTTAGGAGATAATATGGCCCTGGACACTCCACTCCGGGAAAACCTGGCCATGGAGGAAATGAAACCCGTTGCCCGGGCTTCCTTGAGCGATAAGATTGTAGAACAGCTCATAGACCTGATTTCCCGCGAGGTGCTCAAACCCGGGGAGCGGCTCCCGTCCGAAAGGGAACTGTGCAAGAAATTCGGGGTAGGGCGTACTTCACTGCGAGAGGCGCTGCGCTCTTTGTCGGTCATGGGGATTCTGGATGGACGGGTTGGAGAGGGTACCTTTGTCTGCAACAACAACAAGAAATACCTGGAAAAAACCCTGCAATGGGGCTTCCTGCTCGACCGCAAAAAAGTCCAGGATCTGATCGAAACCAGGCTCATGCTGGAATCCCAGACCGCTTTTCTGGCGACCCAGAGGGCCACGGAGGAGGATGTCCAGGAAATCGAACAGACCCTCCGGGGGATGGGAGAAACCCTCAAGCAGCCCGAGCAATACCTGGAATTTGATTTGCGTTTCCATCTCCTGATAGCCCGGGCCACGCAGAATTCGATCCTCTACAGTATGCTCAGTACCACCCGTGGTTATTTGCAGGAGTGGATCAAAGGCAGCCTGGCCGAAAGGGCGGGGAAACGGGCTATCCTATCGCTGCGGGAGCACGAGCACATCCTCAAAGCCCTCCGCAAGGGGAGGGCCGAGGACGCCCGCCAGGCCATGAAGGAACACATCCTCTCCAGCAGTATCGACCTGCAGACGCATATCCCCGAGGACTAGGCTACCCGTCTATCAGGGTGCGGTTGATGAATTCGGTGATGTCCTCGATTTTCTCGAGTTCGGTGAAAATCAAGCTCTGGGCAATGCGGCGCGACAGTCCCTCCATGGGTTCGGAGAAGTAATTGACGGGCTCGCGGCCGTCGGTCGCACTCAGGAGCAGACAGCCCAAATCGCTCACCGCCATTTTCTCCGCCTCTGCGGCAAGATCGTATTCGGCGGTTCTGAAGTAGGCATTCCAGAAAACATTGATGGCTTCGAGAAAAGCGGCTTTCTGAATGCTGTAGTGCATGGCCCTAAGACAAAGATCGCTGGCGTAGAAAGCCAGATCAAAGGATGGGTTGCCAAAGTGTGCAGTGGCGAAATCTACCAGGTAAACCTGGCCGTTGTCGATCCACACATTGCGGGGGCGTAGATCGCCCAGGACCAGGGTGCGGCGATCCTTCAAAAGCTGGTTGGCCTGGGCATTGATGATCTTCTTCAGATCTGGAAACGCCTGAACAACCCTTTGGTAATGCGGTTCGATGCGCAATTGAAAGAAGGGCTTGGTCTCTTTGAAGAGAGCCTTCAGATCGCAGTTGCCGGCGGTCTCGTTGTGCACCGTGGCCAAAAGTTCTCCGGACTGAGCGGCGATTTGCAGGTTGATGCGGCCCCAGCCCAACTCTTCTTCCCAGGACACGGCGTCCTTGGGGGGCGCGGTGGTGACCAGAATAAAGTCCGTGCGATCTTCCAGTAGTACGTCCGGAATCACATCCGGTGGCAGGATCTGCGCCAGGACCTCGATGCAGTTCTTCTCGTGAAAAATCCTTTTGCGATCTATCCACCAGCGCTCCTTGATTTGCACCCTGGGGAGAGCCTGCTTGAGGATCAAGGACTGCGAGGGAGTGGAAACATGGTAGATGAGGTTTTTCTGCCCGTTGCCTATTTGTCTGATCTGAAGGGGCTCGTCGGTTGACAGCAGCTTCTTGCGCTGCAAATAGGCAGGAATGGACTTCTTGTCGAGGTTCATGACGTCGTCTGCTCTTTCTAAAGGATGTCGGAATTGGACTGAGTCGGCGGCCGGGCAATGGTCCTGGCTGCCATACTGTCTACCTGCTGATCGGCGTGGTAGGAACTGCGCACCAGCGGGCCGGATTCGACGTGGCGAAAGCCTAAATCCAGAGCGAACCCGCGCCACCTGGCGAATTCGTCCGGGTGGACATAACGCTCTACGGGCACGTGGTTCGCAGAGGGGCTAAGGTACTGCCCCAGAGTGAGGATGTGGCAGTGAACCGCAGCCAGGTCGCGTATGGTTCGGGCAATTTCATCTCCGGTTTCGCCGGCGCCCAGCATCATCCCGGACTTGGTGGAGGCCGGGCTCGTGGCATGGGCTCGTTCCAGCAATTCGAGGGAGCGCTGGTACTTGGCTTGGGGGCGCATTTGGGGATAGAGCCGAGGCACGGTTTCGATGTTGTGATTGAGGATGTCTGGATCTGCATCCAGGATGGTCCGCAAGGCTTTCCAATCGCCCTGGAAGTCGGGAATGAGGACCTCTACTGTGGTCTCCGGGCAGCGGCGGTGAAGTTCTTCCAGGGTACGGGCGAAGATGCGGGCACCGCCGTCCTGGAGCTCGTCCCGGTTGACCGAGGTGATCACTGCATGGCGCAGGCCCAGGCGGGCAACAGCCGCGGCCACGCGCTGTGGTTCGTCCTCATCCAGGCCTAAGGGGCGACCAGTCTTGATCGCACAGAATCCACAACTGCGGGTACAAATATCGCCCAGAATCATGAAGGTTGCGGTGCGGTTGCCCCAGCATTCTCCAATATTGGGGCAATGCGCGCTCTCGCATACTGTATGAAGCTTCAGGTCCTCGACTAAATGTTTGATTTCAATGTAACTAGGACTTCCGGGCGCTCTGGCTTTCAACCAGCGAGGCAAGGGTTTTCTGGGGTGCTTAGGGGCCATAAGTGAAGCGTAGATGGTTGAGAAAGGATTGGAAAGAGGGTTTCCCCGGCCTAAATCCCGGCCTAAATCCGGCCTAAATCCGGCCTAAATCCGGCCTAAATCCGGCCTAAATCCCGGCCTAAATCCCGGCCTAAATATAGATGAATGTACTACTTGAAGCGTTTATTATCAAGTCCTGGCATTGCCTTCCCGAGTGGGGGAAGCGTAGGGTATTTGTGTTAATCGCCGGGATATGGGTGGCTTGGCCCAACGCCGGCCGGCGGCTTTTGCAGCCAGGCGAAGGTCGCTGGGGGTTTTAAAACGGCTTCTAAGCTCGACTTTATCCATTTATGTAGCGTACGAGACGGTGTGTATCAAGCGGTTGAGTAGGCTTCGAGGGATTTTTATCAGGTCGTGTTGGTTGGGCAGGTTGGAAAAAGCCTGCCAGAGCCGTTGTCGGACCCAGGCCACGGCATCGGAAAAGGTGGGTTTTCGTTTGCCATACCAGGCCGTGGCATGGCAGGGGGAGGCGCTTTTGGGGGCCAGCCGATTGGCGATGAGGGCGACCAGACTAAACAAGGCCAAGATGACCGGCGTGGTCCGGGCAATGGCCCGCTCATTCCATTGGCGTTGGGTTTCCATGCCCAGATGGGCGCGGGCTTCCTCAAAGGTAGTTTCTACCGACCAGCGTTGGAGAAAATAGGTCAGCATTTGCCGAGGGGACAGACGCACATCGGTCGAGAGCAAGGCTTGGGGCGCGAAGCGGCCGGCCGGGTCTCGGATCAGCAGCCAGCGGAGGGGCACGGCGGGCAAGCCAGTGTGATACCACAGCGCCGTTTGGCTGTAGGTTTCCACTGTATAGGGGCCGGCGGCATACCACCGGTCCAGGGTGAGGGGGTGCCAAGGGGTAGTCGGATCGTTCAGGTGCTGCTGGAGGGTGGGCTGCCGGGCGCCTTTGCCGCGGGGGCGTCCCCGCGTGTGCGGCGTGCGGGTTGGTGGTGGGTCATACAGGGCCGCATCCAACCGCAAGCGGGTAATCAGCCCCACGTGGGGCCGAACCGCGTCGAGAAAGGCCAAGGCGGAGAAGGTGCTATCGGCGACCACGACCAGCCGGCGGGTGGGCAGCCAGCGCGCTACCAGCTTGAGCATAGTCTGCCCCCGTTGCAACAGGGTGAGGGGGGTGCGCTGGCGCTGAGTATAGTAGCGGGCCGACGGACACAGCACACTCATAAAGGGTAAGGCCCAACTTCGATCCGCCCAAGGGATAGGCGCTACCAGCATCAACGACAGCCAGCGCAAGCCGCTAGCCTTGACCAGGTGGGGCCCACTCGAGCGGACGGGATCCCGGTAGATGCCTCGGGCCCCAATCTGGGCGCCCCGGCGCCGCTCGATGGTCTCATCCAGGCCCAGGACCAGGGGCCCGTGGGGGGCAAAGGCGGCCACCAACGCCTGGAGGAGTAGCTTACTGCCGGCCAGGGGCGACCACACACAGCGGTTGAGGATCCGGTGGTAGGTTTGAAAGGTAGGCTGTTGGCTCAAGCCCAACACCTCCAACACGGCGCTGACCGTGCGTTTACCCGGGGCTAACAGCGCCCCGACCAACAGCGTCTGAGCCTGCGGCCAAACGCGGCTCGAAAAAAGGGGGGCAAAGGGCGACAAAATCGTTATTATATCTTTCGGCAGGGGGCTCATCGGTTTCTCCTGGGCTGTCGATGCTTGGATACCATCAACAGTACGGAGGATACCGGCCTCCTGCCATGCGCGTTTGGATAAAATCGAGCTTAGAAGCCGTCTGAAAACTCTAATTTTCATTTGATTCGTTTAAGTAGCAAGTGGATCATGGCAATCTGGATCAAGGCTTCACTATGGCGGGTCAAGACCTCATAATCTCGGGCATGTCGGCGAAAATTCATCAACCACGCAAACGTGCGCTCGACGACCCACCGGCGTTTAACTACGGTAAATCCGGAGCCTTGTTTGGCGACGACTTCCAAGTCTATTTTGTGCGTCTTTTTTTGGTTGGCCACCCACGTTCGGATGGCCTCGCCTTGGTAGCCGCCATCAACCCACAGCTTGCGTAACCGAGCCACGCCGGCGGCCTTCAAGCGGGTCAACACCTGCTTCAAACCCTCTCGATCCTCGACATCGGCGGCGGTGACCACCACCTGTCGAAGCAAACCCGACGGGTCCACCAACAGATGCCGTTTGCGGCCTTTGATCTTTTTGCCGGCGTCATAACCGGTTGTTTTACCATGCGTTGCGGTCTTAATCGTCTGACTATCGACTACGCCAGCCGACGGCATCGCAGCCCGGCCGCTCTGGCGGCGCTCCCTCTTGGTCAGCCGATCCAACACCAGCGGCCAGACCCCTTGCAGGCTCCAGCGACGAAAGTAATCATACACCGTTTTCCACGGCCCAAAACAAGCAGGCAACAACGCCCAAGGACACCCCGTCTTGTTCAAATACAAAAGGCCGTTGACAAGCTGGCGTCGATCCCGCGGCGGCCGACCCGGACCGTGAAGCCGCCAGCGCGGCGCGGGCAGCAACGGTTCGATCCGCTGCCATTGTGCATCGGTTAGATCGGTGGCATATTGCATACGCGGTGTACTCATCATACAAGCCTTTCTGTTCAGAGTTTGTGGTGAAACCTGAATATGGCTCGATGAGTACGCCCGTTCAAATGCGGCTACATCAGAGGGTTTTCAGACGGCTTCTTAGCTCGACTTTATCCATTTATGTAGCGTACGAGACGGTGTGTATCAAGCGGTTGAGTAGGCTTCGAGGGATTTTTATCAGGTCGTGTTGGTTGGGCAGGTTGGAAAAAGCCTGCCAGAGCCGTTGTCGGACCCAGGCCACGGCATCGGAAAAGGTGGGTTTTCGTTTGCCATACCAGGCCGTGGCATGGCAGGGGGAGGCGCTTTTGGGGGCCAGCCGATTGGCGATGAGGGCGACCAGACTAAACAAGGCCAAGATGACCGGCGTGGTCCGGGCAATGGCCCGCTCATTCCATTGGCGTTGGGTTTCCATGCCCAGATGGGCGCGGGCTTCCTCAAAGGTAGTTTCTACCGACCAGCGTTGGAGAAAATAGGTCAGCATTTGCCGAGGGGACAGACGCACATCGGTCGAGAGCAAGGCTTGGGGCGCGAAGCGGCCGGCCGGGTCTCGGATCAGCAGCCAGCGGAGGGGCACGGCGGGCAAGCCAGTGTGATACCACAGCGCCGTTTGGCTGTAGGTTTCCACTGTATAGGGGCCGGCGGCATACCACCGGTCCAGGGTGAGGGGGTGCCAAGGGGTAGTCGGATCGTTCAGGTGCTGCTGGAGGGTGGGCTGCCGGGCGCCTTTGCCGCGGGGGCGTCCCCGCGTGTGCGGCGTGCGGGTTGGTGGTGGGTCATACAGGGCCGCATCCAACCGCAAGCGGGTAATCAGCCCCACGTGGGGCCGAACCGCGTCGAGAAAGGCCAAGGCGGAGAAGGTGCTATCGGCGACCACGACCAGCCGGCGGGTGGGCAGCCAGCGCGCTACCAGCTTGAGCATAGTCTGCCCCCGTTGCAACAGGGTGAGGGGGGTGCGCTGGCGCTGAGTATAGTAGCGGGCCGACGGACACAGCACACTCATAAAGGGTAAGGCCCAACTTCGATCCGCCCAAGGGATAGGCGCTACCAGCATCAACGACAGCCAGCGCAAGCCGCTAGCCTTGACCAGGTGGGGCCCACTCGAGCGGACGGGATCCCGGTAGATGCCTCGGGCCCCAATCTGGGCGCCCCGGCGCCGCTCGATGGTCTCATCCAGGCCCAGGACCAGGGGCCCGTGGGGGGCAAAGGCGGCCACCAACGCCTGGAGGAGTAGCTTACTGCCGGCCAGGGGCGACCACACACAGCGGTTGAGGATCCGGTGGTAGGTTTGAAAGGTAGGCTGTTGGCTCAAGCCCAACACCTCCAACACGGCGCTGACCGTGCGTTTACCCGGGGCTAACAGCGCCCCGACCAACAGCGTCTGAGCCTGCGGCCAAACGCGGCTCGAAAAAAGGGGGGCAAAGGGCGACAAAATCGTTATTATATCTTTCGGCAGGGGGCTCATCGGTTTCTCCTGGGCTGTCGATGCTTGGATACCATCAACAGTACGGAGGATACCGGCCTCCTGCCATGCGCGTTTGGATAAAATCGAGCTAAGAACCTTGACATTGTCTGAATCATCTTATTCTCGGAATCACTTTGGATGAGGTCACACCACTGAACATTCAGGCTGAAAGAAAAAAGGTATGAGAGTCTTCAAGATACAACCTGACAATACGTTCGTCGAGTATGTTCAGTCGCCTTACCAAGTCGATCACGAAGAGTCCGTGCTCGAGAAGTGGCTTGAGTCCAACCCAGACGGAATTCTGGAAGATGGTGGCATCCTGATTATCGGACGGCAGGTCTCTACAAACTTGGGAGGATTCATCGACTTACTCGGCGTGGACCACCAAGGAAATGTGGTCATCATTGAATTGAAGCGAGATCGCACCCCTCGGGATACCATCGCTCAGTCCCTTGAGTACGCATCCTTCATCGAGCGACTCGACACTGGCGGCCTCGAAGTCATTCTTCGTTCTTACCTGAACGACGAGTCACTCAGCCTGGCCGAATACCACCGGGCATATTTCGAGTTGGGCGCGGCTGAGGCCGTGGCGTTCAATAAGGATCAACGGATCGTCCTCATTGGGCAACGCATCACCCCTGAGATCCGACAGACGGCCTTGTTCCTGTGCTCGAAAGGTGTCCGAGTCACATGCGTTGAATTTACCTTTTTTCAGACTGATGGAGGAGGCGATCGTCTACTATCCCAGGAGACTGTGATCGGCAAGGAGGTCGGCAAGCTTACACCAAGCTCTTCTGGCTCTCTGCCTGTCGTCACTGAAGAAGCATTCCTTGCTTCATGCGACGAGAATGGTAGAGCCGTCTTTTCCCGCATTCTCGAATGGGCCAGGAAAAAGTCCGTGCCTGTACGTTGGAGAACCAGGGGGTGTTCCCTGAATGCCGACCTCAACGGAATCTACGTTGGATTCCTGTGGGGATACCCGCTCTATTCTGTGTATAAGCAAACCGTCTACACGGCGTTACGTGACGCGAGGTTCATGGGGAAGACCGCGGTGCCCGAGAATGTTATCCAGGCTCTCTGGGAACAGGCCGAGTCTACGGGACTCTTCGAGCAGGCGGGTCGAGACCTCAGATGTCAGATCACACGAAAGCTGACGGACGCCGAAGTGGATTCTCTTGTGGCATGGTGTGAGTCCGTGGAGCAGGCCATCTGCCAGTACGGGCTGAAACAATAGCGGAGTCAAGAAAACGGATCAACACGGACGATGAATCTATGGTGGAAAAAGTAGCCATCGTGTAACACCCAGTTGCCGCTGCGGCGCATTCGCGCCTTGGGTTTCACCAACCGGCTACGCCGGTTCGGCAACTTGAAAACGTTGGGCCGCCTCATTAAGCGCAAGTGCGTGATCGAAACTCCTGAGAGGCACTTGCTACGTCCAGGAATTGATAAAAAAATGGGTGATAAATTTCCTTTTCAAGTCGAGACAACAAGACCATTGACGGCAGAGCGTGAAGGACGAAAGTGGCCCATTCGATTACGTCGCAACAATTCAATGGAACCAGGCCGGACGTGGATTTTCACGGATGGAGGTGGAGGGGGCAGGTTTGCAGCCGCGATTGTCCGTCCTTGCATTGAGGAGTACCGTACGGGCCGGCGAGAAATCAACTCCAACAGCGTCGTCGCCGAACTCGACGGAGTCATTCTAGGTCTGGAAAACACCGTCTTGGGGGAAAGGGTCACAATTGTATCCGACTATCTCTGGACAGCTTACTACATCAACGGGTGGTGGAAGGTGCATCACGCGTGTCTTCGTGAAGGGGTAATTCGCGCAAGAAAAGTCGTCGAGGACCAAGAATTGAAGGATGTAGTATTTATTCATTATGGAGAGGAGAACGAAGATG